>NZ_CP076104.1:3065000-5399158 GCF_018732145.1 Nocardioides sp. LMS-CY | reverse complement strand
TGCTCGCTGTCCAGAACTGTGTGTCCACAACTTTGTCCACAGGTTGTGAACCTGATCCTCTCACTGTGGAGAGAGTCGGTCCGAGACACGACCCAGACCCGGTCTACCTCGCGTTTCCGCAGGTCAGACGGTCTGTGACGGCCGCTGTGGCGGGCGTCACACGCCCTGTGGAGAGGTAGTGGATCATGGCCGGCGGGGAACCTCGGTCACCACGAACGTAACAAGCCGACGACCGGAGCGGCAAGACGTCATCCACAGGCGGGCGCCGAGCGGGCCGTGGCCGGTTTGACCCTGTGGATTGCGGACGCGTACCGTTGGGCGGTCACCCGGTGTCGACCGGTGCCGCATGTCCACGAAGAGCAGTCGCCCACCTGGGCGTTTGTCGTGGGTGGGCGGTGCCAGCCGAAGAGGCTACTGCACGCGTCGCCCGGCCCGGGATGGCTGTTCCTCGGACTTCGCCCGACCGAATCGGGCCCGACCAGCATGGAGAGAAGCTCGTGAGCAAGCGCACGTACCAGCCGAACAACCGTCGCCGGCACAAGGTGCACGGCTTCCGACTGCGCATGCGCACCCGTGCGGGCCGCGCGATTCTGTCGTCGCGTCGTCGCAAGGGTCGCAAGAGCCTCGCCGTCTGAGGCACGGCCGCGGCCCACGCCGGCACGTGCTCTCCACGGCTCATCGCCTCACCGACAGCAGCTCTTTCCAGCAGGTCGTTCGCGGCGGACGCAAGGCGGGTTCCCGGACGCTGGTCGTCCACCTCGCTGAGTCCGCCGAGCCTGCTCGGGTGGGGCCGCTCGTGGGGTTCGTGGTCAGCAGGGCCGTGGGCAGCGCCGTGGTCCGCAATCGCGTGAAGCGCCGACTTCGTCACCTGGCCCGGGAGCACCTCGCGTCGCTCCCGGGCTCTGCTGTGCTGGTGGTCCGGGCACTCCCCGCCGCCGCGACCGCGTCGTACGCGGAACTCGAGGGCGACCTCCTGCGTTGCCTGGTTCGAGCGGGGGTGACGGTGTGAGGTACGACCCCGTCCGGTACGCCCTGATCGGGTTCCTGCGCGCCTATCGATTGCTGATCAGCCCGCTGTACGGCCAGGTCTGTCGCTATCACCCGTCGTGCTCGGCGTACGCACTCGACGCGGTGACCCGGCACGGCAGTCTCCGTGGCACCTGGCTGGCGGTCCGGCGGCTGGCCCGGTGCCATCCGTGGGCTGCCGGCGGCTACGACCCGGTGCCACCACCTCGCACTTCCCGCTCCTCGGCGGGCACGTTCCCAACATCTGAGCAAGGAGCCTGACCCGTGGGATTCCTGGGCGACCTCGGCGGCCTGATCATGACGCCGCTCTACTACGCGATCTCGGCGGTGCTGGTCGCGTGGCACTGGCTGTTCGACACGATCGGGCTGGACCCGGACAGCGGCCTGGTGTGGGTGCTGTCGATCATCGGACTGACCCTGACGGTGCGCGCGGCGCTGATCCCGCTCTTCGTCAAGCAGATCAAGTCCAGCCGGAACATGCAGCTGATCCAGCCGAAGGTCAAGGAGCTGCAGAAGAAGTACGGCCACGACCGGGAGCGTCTCGCCCAGGAGACGATGAAGCTGTACAAGGAGAGCGGGACGAACCCGTTCGCCTCGTGTCTCCCGCTGCTGATCCAGATGCCGATCTTCCTGGCGCTGTTCCGGCTGCTCGACCACCACGCGGCGAAGGGCGACGGCAAGGCGTTCATCACCTCGGACCTGGCGACGAGCTTCCAGAACGCCGAGCTGTTCGGGATCCCGCTCAAGGCGACCTTCCTGAAGGCGGACGGCGACGTCGCCGTGATGATCGTCGCCGCCATCCTGGTGATCGCCATGACGGCGACGACGTTCACCACCCAGCGTCAGCTGATGAGCAAGAACATGCCGCCGGACGCGCTGAGCGGGCCGTACGCCCAGCAGCAGAAGCTGCTGCTGTACGTGCTCCCGGTCGTGTTCGCGGTGGGTGGCATCGCCTTCCCGATCGCCGTCCTCTTTTACTGGACCACGTCGAACCTGTGGACGATGGGCCAGCAGTTCTACGTGATCCGGAACAACCCGGCGCCGGGTACCGCGGCCGCGAAGGCCAAGGAGGAGCGCGACCGGCTGAAGGCGGCCAGGCACGGAAAGCCCGCTGAGGTGGAGGTCGCTCCCGAGCCGGAGCCGGAGCAGCGCCCGCAGCAGCGTCAGCAGCCGAAGCGCCAGTCGCGCCAGCAGCGCCGGAAGAGTCCGGACCAACGACCAAGCCCGAAGCCGAAGCCCGAGGGAGGCACCCATGACTGAGGAGACCGTGACCGAGGAGAGCGTGAGCGAGGAGAGCGTCGCAGACGAGGCCGGAACCGACGAGGCCGGAACTGACGAGGCCACGGCGTCGGTCGAGGAGGGCGCCCGCCTCGAGCAGCTGGAGCAGGAGGGTGACATCGCGGCGGACTACCTCGAGGAGCTGCTGGACATCGCGGACCTGGACGGCGACCTGGACATGGACGTCGACGGAGATCGCGCGGCCGTGTCGATCGTGGGTGCGGACCTGTCCCAGCTCGTGGGTGACAACGGTGAGGTGCTGGAGGCGCTCCAGGAGCTGACGAGGCTGGCCGTCTACCGGGAGACCGGCGAACGGACCCGGCTGATGCTGGACATCTCGGGCTTCCGGGCGCGCAAGCGCGAGGAGCTGGAGCGGCTCGCGGAGGAGTCGGTGGCCACCGTGAAGGAGAGCGGCGAGCGGCTGTCGCTCTCGCCGATGACGCCGTTCGAGCGGAAGGTCGTGCACGACGCGGTCGCCGCCGCGGGGCTGACGTCGGCCTCGGAGGGCGTGGAGCCGCGCCGATTCGTCGTGGTGCTGCCGGGCTGATCGATGGATCACCACGTTTCACGTGAAACGCCCTCCACGCCCGAGTTGGCGCGGAGGGCGTTTCCGTCCGACCGGCTGCGGCTCGCTGAGCGATACGCCGAACTGTTGGCGACCGAGGGCGTCGTCCGAGGCCTGATCGGTCCCCGGGAGGCCCCGCGGCTCTGGGACCGGCATCTGGTCAACTGCGCCTTGCTGACAGAGCTGCTGCCCGAGGAAGCCTCGGTGTGCGACATCGGGAGCGGTGCGGGTCTTCCCGGACTGGTGCTCGCGATCGTGCGGCCCGATCTGCAGGTGACGCTGGTGGAGCCGCTGCTGCGCCGGACCACCTTCTTGGAGGAGGTCGTCGAGGATCTCGGTTTGGAGGGGACCGAGGTGGTGCGCGGCAGGGCCGAGGCGCTGCACGGGACGCGCAGATTCCAGGTCGTCACCTCCCGCGCGGTCGCCCCGTTGGACCGGTTGCTGGGCTGGTCGATGCCGTTGGTCGAGCCGGAGGGAGCCCTGGTGGCGATGAAGGGAACATCGGTGGCTGCGGAGGTGGAGTCGGCCAGACAGGTGCTGGCCGACCTCGGTTGCGCAGAGCCCGAGGTGCGGGTGCTGGGCGAGGGCCTCCCGGTGTCGGCCACGGTTGCCGTCCGGGTGGCCTGGGCGGATCCGCGGCAGGTATCTTTGCCGCTTGCGACGGGCCCGGCGACGCGGCGGACCGCGGGTCGCGGACGGTCGACAGCGAAGCGGAGGCGCAGCAGGTGATGGAGAACGCCGGATCCGGGGCAGGGTTTTCCACCGGCTCGGAGGCGCCCCGTGAGCGTCCTTATCCACAGAACGAGGCGGTTCCTCCACAGGTGGACGGCGGAACGGAGCGACCGGCCGTTTCACGTGAAACCGGATCGGAGCGGCCGTTCCGAGTCCAGACCGCCGAGGAGCTCGCGGTCGGCGCACCCGCCTTCGAGGACGACCACGGGACGCCGTTGGCCCGGGCGGCGGAGCACACGGTGCTTGCCCGGACCGGGGTGCGGATGCGCCCGCCGATGGCACGGCCGGGTCGCACCCGCGTGTTCGTGGTGGCCAATCAGAAGGGCGGCGTCGGCAAGACCACCTCGACCGTGAACATCGCCGCTGCACTGGCCCAGCTCGGCCAGCGGGTCCTGGTGGTCGATCTGGATCCTCAGGGCAACGCCTCGACCGCACTCGGCGTCGAGCACCGACGCGGCGTGCCGTCGACGTACGACGCGCTGGTCGACGGAGAGCCCCTGGTCGACGTCGTGAGCGCGTGCCCGGACGTCGAGAACCTGTGGGCCGTCCCAGCCACCATCGACCTCGCCGGGGCCGAGATCGAGCTGGTCTCGGTCGTCGCCCGCGAGAGCCGCCTCCGCAAGGCGATCCATGGCCACCCCTGGGTGGGCTCGGCCGCCGAGGCGGGGGAGGAGCGGTTCGACTACGTCTTCGTCGACTGTCCGCCCTCGCTGGGCCTCCTCACACTGAACGCGCTCGTCGCCGGCGACGAGATGCTGATCCCGATCCAGGCCGAGTACTACGCCCTCGAGGGCCTCGGGCAGCTGCTCGAGACCGTCGAGATGGTCAAGGCCCACCTGAACCAGCGCCTCGACGTCTCCACGATTCTGGTGACCATGTACGACGCGCGCACCCGGCTCGCGTCCGGCGTAGCCGAGGAGGTCCGCGAGCACTTCGGCGACCACGTCCTCAAGACCACGATCCCGCGGTCGGTACGGGTCTCCGAGGCCCCCTCGTACGGGCAGACCGTGATGACCTACGATCCGGGTTCGCCAGGCGCGCTGTCCTATCTCGAGGCCGCGCGCGAGATCGCCGCCCAGGGAGCCAGCCAGTGAACGTGAACCGCCCGCAGCGTCGTGGGCTCGGCCGTGGCCTGGGTTCGTTGATCCCCACCGCGCCGACGACGGATCCGGCTGACCCGGCCGGTGCCACCGACGCCGTGGAGGGCACTCCGCCGCAGCCGCCGGGCATGCTCGACGGCACCGCGGGACTCGCCCCGGTCGCGGGCGCCTACTTCGCGGAGCTCCCGGTCGGCCAGGTCCGGCCCAACCAGGTCCAGCCCCGCCAGGTGTTCGACGAGGACGCGATGGCCGAGCTCGTCCACTCGGTGCGCGAGATCGGAGTGCTCCAGCCGGTGGTCGTCCGTCGGCGCGGGCCCGAGGACTACGAGCTGGTCATGGGGGAGCGGCGCTGGCGGGCCACCCAGGCGGCCGGCCTCGACATGATTCCGGCGATCGTCCGCGAGACCGACGACGTCGACATGCTCCGCGACGCCCTGCTCGAGAACCTGCATCGCTCGCAGCTGAACCCGCTGGAGGAGGCGGCGGCGTACCAGCAGATGCTGGACGACTTCGGTTGCACCCACGAGGAGCTGGCCGGCCGGATCGGCCGCTCCCGTCCGCAGATCAGCAACACGCTGCGGCTGCTCAAGCTCAGCCCCGCGGTCCAGCGGCGGGTCGCCGCCGGGGTGCTGTCGGCCGGACACGCCCGGGCGCTGCTGTCCGTGGCCGATCCGGAGGTGCAGGACCGGCTCGCCTCCCGAGTGATCGCCGAGGGGATCAGTGTCCGCGGCCTGGAGGAGATCGTCGCGGTCCGCGACGACGACGGCCCGACGGCCGTACGCGTGCAGCGCAACAAGCCGGTGGCTCCCGGACTCGCCGACCTCGCCGAGCGGCTCTCCGACCGGTTCGAGACGAGGGTGAAGGTCGACCTCGGTCGGGCCAAGGGCAAGATCACCGTGGAGTTCGGCTCGCTCGACGACCTGCAGCGGATCGTGGACATCATGGATCCGCGCAACCGGTCCGACCGGCCGATCTGACGGGCGGACCGGCCATAGATCACCAAGCAGATAAGCAGTCTTAGTAATCTATCTCTTTGTCGACTTATTGCTACGTCGCTCCCGACGTCGTCGCAGCTCCTCGGCGTCGAGGCGCAACGCCTCCTCGGGTGTCGGGGCGCCGCCGCCGTACGACGCGGGCAGCCACCACGACCCGGGCGGCTGCTCGCCGCTCGGATAGGCCCGGATGGTCCGATCCAGCAGCGCGGCCATCGCCGCCTTCAGCTCCGCGGTCTCCGCGACCGGATCGGCGCCGGTGGGGTGCAGCGGCTCGCCGACCGTGATCGCAATCGTCTTCCCGCGGGACAGGTCGCGGGGGTGGTCCTTGGTCAGCACCCGCTGGGTGCCCCACAACGTGACCGGGACCAGCGGGACACCCGCCTCCGCTGCGATCCGGACCGCGCCGGTCTTGAACTCCTTGAGCTCGAAGGACCGCGAGATCGTCGCCTCGGGGAAGATCCCGACCGCCTCGCCCCGGCGCAGGTAGTCGACCGCGGTGCGGAAGGACCCGACGCCCGCGCCCCGGTCGACCTCGATGTGGTGCATCGAGCGCATCACGGGGCCGCCGATGCGGTGCCGGAAGATCTCCCGCTTGGCCATGAACCGCACGAGCCGCCCCGACGGGTTCGCCGCGAGACCGCCGTAGATGAAGTCGACGTACCCGACGTGGTTGTAGGCGAGCAGCACGCCGCCCGACCGCGGGACGTGCTCGGTGCCGGTCAGCTGGAAGCGCTGCCCGAGCAGCCGGAAGGCCGCCTTGGCGGTGAGGATGATCGGAGGGTAGGTCAGGTCGCGCATCGTGAGTGACCGTCCTCAGCGACGGGTGGCGAGGAAGTCGGCGATCCGGCCGATGGCCTCCTCGAGCACCTGGACGTCGGGCAGCGTCACCAGCCGGAAGTGGTCGGGGCGGGTCCAGTTGAAGCCGGTGCCGTGGGTGACCAGGATCTTCTTGGCGCGAAGCAGCTCGATCACGAACGCCTCGTCGTCGTGGATCGGGTAGACCTCGGGGTCGAGGCGGGGGAAGCAGTAGAGCGCGCCCCGCGGCTCCACGTTGCTGACACCGGGGATCTCGTTGAGCAGGCGACTGGCCAGCTTGCTCTGCTCGTAGAAGCGGCCGCCCGGGACGATCAGCTCCTCGATGGACTGGTAGCCGCCGAGCGCGGTCTGGATGGCGTGCTGGGCCGGCACGTTGGCGCACATGCGCATGTTCGCCATCAGGGTGAGGCCCTCGAGGAAGTCCTCGGCGGTCTCCTTGGGGCCGGAGATCATCACCCAGCCGGCGCGGTAGCCGCAGACCCGGTAGGCCTTCGACAGGCCGCTGAAGGTCAGGCACAGGACGTCGTTGCCGGCGTACGTCGCTGCGTGGTGGTGCACCGCGTCGTCGAAGAGGATCTTCTCGTAGATCTCGTCGGCGAAGACGACCAGCTCGTGGCGGCGGGCGATGTCGATGAGGCCCTTGACCGTCGCCTCGCTGTAGACCGCACCTGTGGGGTTGTTCGGGTTGATGATCACCAGGCCGTGCGTGTTCTCGGTGATCTTGGCCTCGATGTCGGCGAGGTCGGGGTTCCAGCCGTTGCTCTCGTCGCACTCGTAGTGGACCGCGGTGCCACCCGAGAGCGTGACCGCTCCGGTCCAGAGCGGATAGTCCGGCGCGGGCACCAGGATCTCGTTGCCGTCGTCGATGAAGGTCTGGAGCACCATCGTGATCAGCTCGGAGACGCCGTTGCCGATGAAGATGTCATCGACGCCGACGTCCCGGAGCCCGCGCGACTGGTAGAACTGCGCGACCGCGGTGCGCGCCGGGTAGATGCCCTGGCTGTCGCTGTAGCCCTGCGCGTCGGGCAGGTGGTGCACCATGTCGGCGACGATCGCCTCGGGCGCGTCGAACCCGAACGGTGCCGTGTTGCCGATGTTCAGCTTCAGGATGTGGTGGCCCTCGGCCTCGAGGCGCTGCGCCTCCACGAGGATCGGCCCGCGCACGTCGTAGCGGACGTTCTGCAGCTTGCGGCTCTGTCGGATCTTGCGCACCCGGCCATCCTGACAGGCCGACGCCTACGATGGCTCCGGAGAGCACCCGACAGGAGGTGTGATGTCGCGCAAGGTCACCCGGCTGACGCTCGACCATCTCGAGGCGCTCTCGGCGCCGTGCCGCTCCTGCCTGTTCTGGGAGTTCGACCCGGTACGCCGCGAGCGGGTCGACGACCCCCGGGCCGAGAAGGACGCCTGGGTCTCACAGGTGCTGCGCGAGTGGGGCTCGTGTGGTCGGGTGGTGATCGTGGACGACCGACCGGTGGCGCACGCCGTCTACGCGCCCGAGTCCTTCGTGCCCGGCGCGGCCGGCTTCGCCACCGCGCCCGTCTCGGCCGACGCGGTGCTCCTCACGACCGTGCACGTGGATCCGGCGTACCGCGGCGGCGGGCTGGGCCGGATGCTGGTGCAGGCCGCCGCCGCCGACCTGGTGCGGCGTGGCGGGTTCGGGGCGATCGAGGCCTTCGGCGACCCGGCGGGACGCGGAGGGCGCTGCCTGCTGCCCGCGGAGTTCCTGGCGAACGTGGGGTTCAAGACCCACCGGGCCCACCCGGCGACGCCGCGGATGCGGATGGAGCTGCGCTCGACGGTCACCTGGCGCGACGAGGTCGAGGCCGCGCTGGAGAAGCTGGTCGGTGTGGTGCGGCCGAAATCGCAGCGAGGCCCGGCGCCGAAGGCGACGCGGGCCTCTGAGGTGCCTCGGACCGAGCTTGCTCGGTCCGAGATGCTGCACCCAGGTTGAGGAGCGACGAGCGTCTCGAAACCCGACTCAGCGCACCGCCACGATCAGCCCGTGAACTCCTCGAGTTCCTTGAGCAGCGTGGCCTTCGGCCGCGCGCCCACGATGCTCTTCACGACCTCGCCGCCCTGGTAGACGTTGATGGTCGGGATGCCGGTGACCCGGTAGCTGGAGGGCGTCACGGGGTTCTCGTCGACGTTCATCTTGAAGAACGTGATCTTGTCACCGTGGGCGGAGGCGATCTCGTCGAGGATCGGGGCGACCTGGCGGCACGGGCCGCACCACTCCGCCCAGAAGTCCACGAGGACCGGCTTGTCGGACTTGAGGACCTGCGCCTCGAACTCGGCGTCGGTCACGGCGTTGATGTTGCCCACGGAGGGATCCCTTCTTCGGTGAACTCGGAGGTCTGATCACACAACACGACGTCGGGAACGGATGTTCCCGGCACCGACCCGGTCCTCAGGCGCCCGCGGTCTGGACGACCTCGGTGATCAGCTCGGCGTCGGCGCGGTCCTGGGCGTCGCGCGGACCGGTCGCCGCGTGGTCGAGCTCGGCCAGGTAGCGCTCCGCGTCGAGGGCGGCGGCGCAGCCGGTGCCGGCGGCGGTGATCGCCTGGCGGTAGTGGTGGTCGACCAGGTCGCCGGCGGCGAAGACGCCGGGCAGGTTGGTGCCGGTCGAGGGGTGGCCGACCACGACGTACCCGTTGTCGTCGAGGTCCACCTGGCCCGGGAGCAGCTCGGAGCGCGGGTCGTGGCCGATCGCGATGAACAGGCCGGTCGCGGGCAGGTTCCGGGTCTCGCCGGTGACGGTGTCCTTGAGGGTGACCGACTCGAGGCGGTCGGCGCCGTTGATCTCCTCGACCACGGAGTTCCACAGGATCTCCAGCTTCGGGTCGGCGAACGCGCGCTCCTGCATGATCTTGGAGGCGCGCAGCTCGTCACGGCGCACGATGAGGGAGACCTTGGAGCCGAAGCGGGTCAGGAAGGTCGCCTCCTCGATCGCCGAGTCGCCGCCGCCGACGACCGCGATGTGCTGGTCGCGGAAGAAGAAGCCATCGCAGGTCGCGCACCACGAGACGCCGCGGCCGGAGAGCTCCTCCTCGCGGGGCAGCCCGAGCTTGCGGTAGCCGGAGCCCATCGCGAGGATCACCGCGCGGGCGCGGTAGGTGTCGGTGGCGGTCTTCACGGTCTTGATGTCGCCGGTGAGCTCGACCTCGACGACGTCGTCGGCGATCAGCTCGGCGCCGAAGCGCTCGGCCTGGGCGCGCATCTCGTCCATCAGCGCCGGGCCCATGATGCCGTCGCGGAAGCCGGGGAAGTTCTCGACCTCGGTGGTGTTCATCAGCGCGCCACCGGCGGTCACCGAGCCCTCGAAGACCAGCGGCTTCAGGTTGGCCCGCGCCGTGTAGAGCGCGGCGGTGTAGCCGGAGGGGCCGGAGCCGATGACGATGACATCTCGGACGACGTCGCGAACGGTGTCGGGCATGGAAGCCTGCTTCTCCTCGGTTGGATGTGGTCTGCGACCAGTAGAACCGATCGTAGGTGAGGAAACTTCCCGGCCGCAGCGCGGCACGGATCAGGGCGTCGGGACCGTCGTCGACCGCGTCGGCTCGTCGGCGCCGCAGAGGTACAGGTCGACCCGACGCTCTCCGGCCGCGGCCGGGCGTACGACGAGGACCGCGGGCTGCCCGTCGTACCGGGCCGGGACCTTGCGGCCGCGGCCGAGGTCGCCGGCGCCACAGCGCGACGCATAGCCGTCGGACAGGCTCTCCGGGGCGGCGCCCGCCCCGGTGCCGGCCGAGCCGGCGAGTCCCGTCGAATCGGGGGCGGCCGGGGGCGACGAGCCGTCCCGCAGGGCGCTCAGGTCGAGGTTGGTCAGCCGCCGCTGGAGCAGGGCGGACCGCCGTACCTGGCGTTCGAAGGTGTCGGAGTGCAGCACGAGCGGGGCCGGGGCAGGGGCCGACGCCGCGGCGTCGCCGCCGCTCTCGGACCGGAGGGCTTCGGACTGGTCGTGGGCGGCGGTGCCGGAGTCCGCGTCGCCGCCGGGAAGGTCGATCTGGGTGCTGCCGACGCCGACCACGACGACCGCGGCGGCCGCGAGCACCAGGTTGCGCAGTCGGCGGCGGCGTCGGGCGGCGTGGTCGGGCAGCGGCGCGACGGACGCCGGCGCCGTGTCGTCGCCGAGGTCGGCGAGCACCCCGTCGAGCCGGGCGGCGACGTCGGCGGGCATCGGCTCGTCGAGCCGGGCGTCGGCGAGCAGGGCGCGGATCTGCTCCTCGGTGGGTGTCAGGTCGGGCTCGGGCACGGGGTGTTCACCTCCTCGGGACGGTCTGGATCGGTGTGGGCGGGGCTCAGCCGGCGGCGGGGGGCCCGCGGGGAGCTTCGGTGGTTTCGACGGGTGCCGGCGGGACCGGGTTCCGACGCGGCGTGTCGCGCGGGTCACGGTCACGCTCGTCGAGCAGCGGCGCCAGCACCTCGGCGAGCCGGCTCCGGCCGCGGGAGCAGCGCGACTTCACGGTGCCGACGGCGCAGTCGAGGATCGCGGCGGCCTCGGCGACCGGATAGCCCTCCATGTCGACCAGCACGAGCGCGGCCCGCTGCTCCGCGGGGAGCCGGCGCAGGGCCGCCAGCACCAGTGCGCGCCGCTCGCCACCGGTCGCGAGATCGGCGGGGTCGTCGGCCTCGTCGGTCGCCGACAGCAGGGACCCCCGACGCGCGCCCAGTTCGTCGAGGTCGTCGGGCAGCGCCTCGGTACGACGTACCCGGGCCGCGCGGAGCCGGTCGAGACAGGCGTTGACCACGACCCGGTGCAGCCAGGTGGTGACGGCCGCGTCGCCGCGGTAGGTCCCGGCCCGCCGGTAGGCCGCGACCAGCCCGTCCTGGAGGCCGTCGGCGGCGTCCTCACGGTTGCCCATGGTGCGCACCGCCACCGCCCACAGCCGGTCGCGGTGCCGCGCGAAGAGCACGCCGAACGCGTCGCGGTCGCCGGCGACGTGGGCGGCCAGCAGCTCGCGATCGGTCCGGTCGTCCTCCGGGACGCGGCTCATGGCGCGCTCATCCGCGGACCGTCACCTCGGCCACCTCGCCGCGGAACTCCGAGCCGACCGCCGGGATCGACGTCAGCCAGACCACGACGTACTGCGCCTGGACGGGCTCGGGGAGAGGGATCTGCTGGGCGCTGTCGACGGTCGCCGACGCGGCGGGCGTCAGGCCGTCGACGGAGGTCGGTGCGGTGTCGCTGACGAAGAGCGAGACGCCGGTGGAGCCGCCGAGCACGGCCACGTCGACCGCGGAGACGTTGCGCACGGAGCCGAGGTCGAGCAGCAGGCCGACCCCGTTCTTCAGCCCGCCCGGGCCGAAGTTCTGCTTGTAGTCCATGGTCCGCCAGGCGGTCTCCGGGTCGCCGTCGACGGCGAGCTCGGCCAGCTCGGGGTTCTCGTCCGGGGGGTCGCCCTCCGGGTCGAAGTCGGTCGCGACCACGCCGCCGATCGGGTCGGAGGCGGGCGGGATCGGGGTCTGGCCGGCGGGCGTCGGGGCGGGACTGTCGTCGTCGGGTACGGCGCCGAGCGGGGTCCGCCCGCGACCCAGGTTGTAGGCGACGACGACCGCGAGCAGCAGCAGCACCGCGACCGCGATCAGGGCGGCTAGCCGCAGCCAGCTGCGACCGGGCACCTCCTCCTCGGGCTCCTCCGGCAGCGGGATCAGGCCGGTGCCGGTGTCCCAGGGCCAGAAGCCGCGACCGCCACCGGGTGGCGTGGGCGGCGGGACCGGGTGCATGGCCGGCGGCTCCGGGCGGGGGCGCGGCGTCCGGGCGGGGCCGCCGCCGGTCGGCGACGGCGCGAACAGCGGCCGCTCCGGTGGCTCCTCGAACGGCGGTGGGGGCGGCGCCGGCGTGCCGGGCGCGGAGAGCCACGAGACGTCGTCGTGTTCGTCGTCGAAGATCGGGAGGCCGGCCTCGGTCGGCAGGTCGGTGGACGGGCCGGGCTCGGGTGCGGGCTCGGGCCGGGGCTCCGGGGTGCGTGCCGGCGGGTCGGCGAGCGGGGGGAGCACCGCGATCTCGGTGGTGTCGCGGTGACCGGCCTTCGCCTCGGCCTCGGCGAGTCCGGTGGGGTCGCCGACGAACGTCGACAGGTAGTCGGCGACGCCCTGGGCCGACGACAGGTCGTGGGCCTCGCGGAGCCGGGCGCCGGCCGCGTCGGAGTAGGGGTTGACGACCTCGTCGCACAGCCCGTCGAGCGGGCGGGGGATGCCGGCCCGGACCTGGCGCGGCCGGAGCACCCGGCCCTGCACCAGCGGCGCGGGCGGCACCGCCGAGATCGAGACGCCCGGCCACTTCCCGGTCAGGGCGCAGTAGAGGAGTCCGCCGAGGTCCGCCACGTCGGTCGACATCCGTCCGGGCGGGAGCCCGTGCAGGGCGGCGTCGACGGCGTACCCGATGATCCGGACGGCGCCGGTGTGCTCGACGAGGACGTTCTCGGGGATCAGCCGGCCGTGGGCGACGCCGGCCTGGTGGCCGGCGGCGACGCAGCCCGCCACCTCCGAGACCAGCCACGCGGCCCGGCGCGGCCCGAGTGGGCCGGAGGCGAGCATGATGTCGAGCGAGTCGCCCGACCCCCACTCGTTGACGACGTAGCAGTACCCGTCGGCGCGGTCGGCGTCGAGCACCCGCAGCAGCCGCCGGTCGTGGATGGTCGCGGAGCGCTTGGCGGCGCCCAGCAGCGCGGCCGCGCGCTCGTCGTGCTCGGGGATCACGTGCAGCGCGACGTGGCGCTCGAGCACCCGGTCCTGGGCTCGCCAGAACCGGCCGCCCCCGCTCTCGGTGAGCAGGTCGACCAGGCGGTACCGGTGGGCGAGCACGTCGCCCGGCCGGATCGAGCTCGGCACTCAGCTCCCCTCGTGTCGGCTACCCGTGCGGCACCAGGACCCCGTCGTCGGGTCCGTGGGCCCATCGTAGGGCGGACTCAGGGCCGTCGTGGGATGGGCAGCCGCCGGGCGATCGTGTCGACGATCGTCGTGATCTCGTCGAGGCGCATCGTGCGCGCCGTGCCGAGCAGCACGAGGCCGCCCACGAGGCCGGTCACGACCACGGACACGACCGCCGCCCAGAGCCGGGCGACGCCGATCAGGTCGTGGACGAGGTACGCCGTGCCCGCGGCCGCCGCGGCGGCCAGGACGGCGGCGACGGCCAGCCGGGCGAGGAACCGCCACAGCTCCCGGGTGGGCAGGCCACCCAGCCGCCGGGAGAGCAGGGAGTAGGACACCAGCGCACCCACGACGTACGAGCAGGTGTAGGCGAGCACCAGCGCCGGGGCGGTGCCGGCGGCGTCGGTGCTCGCCACCAGCACCAGCGCGGCGACGATGTTGGTGCCGGCGACCGCGCACTGGATCCAGAAGACGGTCCGGGTCTGCTCCAGCGCGTAGAAGCCGCGCAGCACCAGATAGTGGACGGTGAAGAAGACGAGGCCACCGCCGAAGAGCGCGAGCGACGGCGCGTAGTCGGTGTAGTCGTCGGCCGCGGCGCCGTAGCCCCAGATCAGCCGGGAGACGCCGAGCGCGACGCACGGCATCAGCAGCGCGAACGGCAGGATCAGCGCGAGCGCGCTGCGCAGGGTCTCGCCGAGGGAGGTCGCCAGCCCGGCGTCGTCGCGCTCGGCCGCGCGGGCCGCCAGCCGGGGCAGGATCGCGGTGGCCAGCGACACGGTGATCACCGCGTGCGGCACCATCATGATCAGGAACGTCTGCGAGTAGATCGAGTAGCCGGTGCCGTCGGTGGACGACGCGGTGCCGCCCGACGCCAGCCGGACGACCACGGTGTAGGCGACCTGGTTGACGATGACGAACAGCACCGTCCAGACCCCGAGCCGGAAGGTGTGGCCGAGCCCGGTGTGCAGGAAGTCGAACCGCGGCCGGTAGTGGAAGCCGGTGAGGCGCAGGTAGGGCACCAGGATCGCGAACTGCGCGGCGATGCCGAGGGTCGAGCCGAGTCCGAGCAGCAGTTCCTGGTTCGCGTCGTACGGGCCGAAGACGTCCTGGGCCGGGCCGAAGACCACCAGGTAGACGACGAGCACCGCGATGGAGATGACGTTGTTGGCGATCGGCGCCCACATCATCGGGCCGAACCGGCCGCGGGCGTTGAGCACCTGGCCGATCAGCACGTACATGCCGTAGAAGAAGACCTGCGGCAGGCAGTAGCGCGCGAAGTCGACGATCGACTCCCGCTGCGCGGCGTACGCGGCGGCGTTCAGCTCGTCGGTGAGGAAGAGCTGGATCACCCACGGCGCGGCGACGACGAGCAGGATCGTCACGACGCCGAGGAAGAGCCCGGCCAGGGTGATGATCCGGTTCGTGTACGCGTCGCCGCGGTCCGGGTCGTCCTTGATCGCGCGGACCAGCTGTGGCACCAGCACCGCGTTGACGACCCCGCCCGCGAGCAGGATGTAGAGCATGTTGGGGATCGTGTTCGCGATGTTGAACAGGTCCGCATGCAGCTTCGCGCCGAGCGCCGCCGCCAGCAGCGTCGACCGGACGAACCCGCTGAGCCGCGAGACGACGGTGCCGGCCGCCATCACCGCGCTGTTGGCGAGGACGCGCCGGCGCTCGTCCTCGCGCCGCTCGTCGTCGAATGCGCTCACGACGCGGTCACGACCTCGTCGCCGTGCGGATCCGGCGGACGAGCCGCACGACGATCGTGGCGAACAGCAGCGCGACGCCGGTGCCGAGGATCAGCCAGATCACGTTGCTCACCCGGTTGGACCGGATCGGCAGCGAGTCCGACGACCCGATCGGAACACCGTCGCTGTCGGTGAGCAGCAGGGTGACGTTGCGGACGCCGATCGCCGACGACGAGGCGTTGAGCAGGATCGTGGAGCGCGAGTGGGGCGCGATCTCGACGTCGTCGTCGGGGACCACCACCTCGAGGGCGGGGTCGGTCTGCGCCTCGAGGCGCACCGTGACCGGCTGGTCGAGCCCGTTGGTGACGGTCGCGGAGAAGCGGCCGCTGCCGCTGGAGAGGATGACCGCCTTGGGCGCCTCGACGGTGACCGACCCCAGGCGCTGCTCGATCCAGGCGCGTGACCGCACCGCCGAGGCGCGGCTGACCAGCGGGAGGCGGCGGTTGGCGTACGACACGTCGGTGAGCGCCTCGTCCTGCACGTCCGTCCCGACCTGGTCGTTCAGGGTGAGCAGGTTCTGGAGCATCGCGCCGGCCTCGGTGAGTCCGTTGGCGGCGGCGAAGTCGAGCGGGTCGAGCTCGGCCTCGCGCTGACTGTCGGGGTAGACGATCCGGTCGGCGGGGACCTCCCGGCCGGTCCGCCGGGCGATATCGTCGACCGTGGTCAGGCGCAGCCAGCCGGTGTCGAGGCCGTCGAAGAAGCCGTAGCTCGTCTCGGGCGCCCAACCCTGCGGGAGCACGGCCACCAGCGGCTTGCGGCCGGGGGTCAGCAGCCGCACCGCCGCCTCGCTCACGATGCGCTGGCGCACCGACAGCGGTGAGAGCGGGTCTCCCGGACCGGGTCCGCCGCTCGCGGCGCCCGACGAGGCGACCACCATCGCGTGGCCATCGGTCCGGGCGACGGTGGGCGCGTTGTCGGCGCGGTCACCGAAGACCTGGTCGGAGACCAGCACCTGCGTGCCGGTGTCGGCGAGGTCCAGCGCGGCGGTCGAGAGGAAGCCGGAGGGCGGCGCGATCACCGGCGTCATGGGCAGTCCCCACGGGGCGAGCTCGGTGCCGGTCCGATCGCGGGCGGCGCGGTACGTCGCGGGGTCGTGGCTCGCGGCACCGGCCACGTCGAGGTCGCCGTACGGCAGGCCGAGCACCTCGTGCCCGTCGAGCGCGGACTGCAGCCGGGCCAGCCAGTCGGTCGCCGCCGCCGCGGCGGCCTCGGTCACCGCGGGGTCCTCGGTCCCGGTGTCGGGGGACGCGCCCTCGTCGGCCTCCCCGTCGGTGGCGTCGTCCGTGGCCTCGGGGTCCTCCGACGGGGACGGCGATCCGGACTCCCCGCCGTCCGGCTCCTCGGGCTCGATGGTCGGCTCGATCGTGCGCGGCGGGTTGCCCTCGCCGATCCGGACGGCCGCGTCGACGACGGCCGGGTCGACCAGCCACGAGATCGGGTGGTCGCCCGCGGTGGTGCCGAAGTCGGCGATCCGGCGCAGCTGGCCGGTGCCGCCGAAGGTCCGGGTCCAGCGCGTGAGGTTCGCGATCCGGCCGTCCGCCTCGTGCTGCACCGAGCGTCGTACCGGCAGCACGAGCGCGGTGTCCACGGAGCGCGAGGTCTCGGGGACCAGCGGCAGGAACGTCCGGGCCCGGCCGTCGGCGAACTCGTCGCGCGGCTCCGCCGCCTGGCCGAGGGCGTGGACGCCGAACCAGTAGACGCCGGGTGCGTCGACGGCCACCCCCCGCGGTGACTCGGCCGCGATCCGCTTCCGCGGGACCGAGAAGGAGAAGTCGCGGGTCTCGCCCGGCGCCAGCTGCTCGATCGTGTAGTAGGGCCCGGGGTCGGTGACGCGCTCGCCGACGAAGTCCTCGGAGCCGGCGGTCGCGGCGTCGGCGAGCTCCGCGGTGGTCGTCATCGGAGCGTCGGAGATGAAGGAGTAGAGGTTGATCGTCGTCCACGCCTGGTCGTCGACGTTGGTGACGGACCCGCTGACCCGCATCGGTCCGCGGCGCGGCAGCGTGGACGGCGACAGCGTCTCGAGGGTCACCTCGAGCGGCGCGGCGTCGACCTTCGACGTGGCCTTCGACGTGGCCTTGGTCTCGCCGGCGGTGGCGGGCGGCGTGAGCAGGAGCCCCGCGAGCGCCGCGGCCACGAGGGCAGGCAGCAGCGACACCGGGCGAAGCACGCAGTGACTCTACTGGCCGACCGTGTGCGAATCGGGCCCCCGGTGCCGCCACCACTAAACTCGTCTCCCGTGCCTGACGCCCCTCCGCCGCCACTCAACATGGCCGATGTCCAGCGCTCGGTCGCGAGCGAGCTGGACCGGATCGCGCCGGTGCTCGACGACCTCGGCCGCCGGTTCGCCGAGGCGGGCCACGAGCTGGCCCTGGTCGGCGGGCCGGTGCGCGATGCGATGCTCGGCCGGCAGCACAACGACCTCGACTTCACCACCTCGGCGCACCCCGACGAGACCGAGCGGCTGATCAAGGACTGGGCCGACGCGATCTGGGACATGGGCCGCGGCTTCGGGACGATCGGCTGCCGCAAGGGGCCCTGGCAGGTCGAGATCACGACGTACCGCTCCGAGGCCTACGATCCCGACTCGCGCAAGCCGGAGGTCGACTTCGGCGACACGCTCGACGGCGACCTGGGTCGCCGCGACTTCACGGTCAACGCGATGGCGGTGCGGGTGCCGGGCCGCGAGGTCGAGGACCCGTACGGCGGCATCGTCGACCTGGCCCACCGGGTGCTGCGGACTCCCGGCCGTCCGGAGGACTCCTTCTCCGACGACCCGCTGCGGATGATGCGCGCGGCGCGGTTCGCCGCGCAGCTCGGCTTCACGGTCGACCCGGCGGTCGTCGAGGCGATGCGCGCGATGGCGAACCGGATCGAGATCATCTCGGCCGAGCGGGTGCGCGACGAGCTGGTCAAGCTGGTGTGCGCGCCGTACCCGCGCCTGGGCCTGACGCTCCTGGTCGACACCGGCCTGGCCGCCCTGGTGCTGCCCGAGCTGCCGGCGCTCGCGCTCGAGCGCGACGAGCACCACCGCCACAAGGACGTCTACCAGCACACCCTGACCGTGCTCGAGCAGGCGATCGACCTCGAGGACCGGCTGCCCGACGGCGGCCCCGACTTCGTCACCCGGTTCGCCGCGCTGATGCACGACGTCGGCAAGCCGCGCACCCGGCGGTTCCTCGCCGACGGCACCGTCACCTTCCACCACCACGACGTCGTCGGCGCCAAGATCACCCGCAAGCGGATGAAGGCGCTGCGCTTCTCCAACGACGCGATCGACGAGGTCAGCCGGCTGGTCGAGCTGCACCTGCGCTTCCACGGGTACGGCACCGGCGAGTGGACCGACTCCGCCGTCCGCCGCTACGTACGCGACGCGGGCGACCAGCTCGACCGGCTGCACGTGCTCACCCGCGCCGACTGCACCACCCGCAACCGGCGCAAGGCCGAGCGGCTGCGGCGTACCTACGACGAGCTCGAGGCGCGGATCGCGAGGCTCGCCGAGCAGGAGGAGCTGGACGCGATCCGGCCCGACCTTGACGGCAACCAGATCATGGAGATCCTCGGCATCGGCCCCGGCCGCGAGGTGGGCGAGGCGTACCGGTTCCTGCTCGAGCTGCGCATGGACCACGGGCCGATGAGCGAGGAGGACGCCGGCGCCGCGCTCCGGGACTGGTGGGCGTCGCGGTGATCGGGCTGGCCTGGCTGGCTGGCCTGGCCTCACCGTTCTGAGCGTCGAGGCACCCAGAATGGCGGCCATCTGGCCGGTACGGCAGCCATTCCGGGTGTCTCGACGACTCTTCAGGCCGACCGGCGATCCAGGATCTCGTCGAGGGTGGGCGCTGCTGGCGGACCGACCCGCCAGTGACGGGTGAGGTGGACGGCGCGGGCCGCCGCCTGTTCCATCCGGCGGGTCACCTTGCGCGCGTCGCGCAAGTCCCGCCCGACCGTCTCGACGTACTCCAAGCCGACGTCGCGCAGGATCGCCTCGCGCTCGATGTCCGACTCGTGCCGGTCGATGTCCCGGTGGTCGGCCCCGGCGTACTCCCCGACGACCCCGCGGACCGGATCGAGCAGGTCCGGTACGGCGACCAGGCTGCCGCGCTCGTCGAGGATGTCTCGGTTGATCAGGGGGCGACCCCAGCCCGCGGCGTACTCCCAGATCAGACGGAAGCGATCCTCCTGTGGCGACCGGCATCCCTCGACGGACATCTCCACCGCCTCCTTGACCAGCCGGACGTCGCGGTACCAGCGGCGGGTCGCGGCGTAGAGCCGCATCCGCCTGACCGAGGTCAGCCGGCCGGCGTAGGCGGCCCCCGCCGCGACCGCCATCTCCGGTACGTCGCCGATGCGCCGCATCTCGTCGAACAGCGCCCGCTCGACCCGCGTGCACCGCACGCCATGGAGGTCGATCACCTCGTCCGGCGGGATGCGGTCCTCGACGATCCGCAGGCCGGACGCGGCCCGGACCCGGCCCTCGTTCGCCGCGATCGGGACCGGGAGGCGGGTCCGTCCGTCACGGGCGAGGCCGTCGAAGAAGCCACCGCCGTGGAGCCGCAGCGCGGCCCAGCCGGTCACGACCGCGTCGGTCCCGCAGCGGGCCCACGCCTCGACGATGCGTTGTTCGACCAGCGCGTCGCTCACGTGTCCGGGCACGAAGAGCCCCGGCCCGGTCCTGCGCCAGCCGGGCCCACGGGACTGGCCCCGGGTCGGTCCGGTCCGGCCTCGGGGGTCCACTCTGGCCGGCAGCACGAGACCGGAGACGGGCGGAGCGACCGGATCCCAGCGATGTGCCACGGATCCGGCATTCCCGGATTCGCCTGTGGACGAATCAGCTGTTCGGCGTACCTGTGGAAACGCGTCGAGACACCAGAAATGGCTGCCAGGATTAGATCCTGACAGCCATTCTTGGTGTCTCGACGGTCTCCGCGTCAGCGGAGGACAGTCAGCGGCAGGTCACTCTTCCCCGCGGATGAAGGCCTCCACGCGGCGGCGACCCTCGTCGTCGGGCAGCTGCACCGGCGGGGACTTCATCAGGTACGACGAGGCCGAGATGATCGGGCCGCCGATGCCGCGGTCCTTGGCGATCTTCGCGGCGCGGATGGCGTCGATGATGATGCCGGCGGAGTTCGGGGAGTCCCAGACCTCGAGCTTGTACTCGAGGTTCAGCGGCACGTCGCCGAAGGCGCGGCCCTCGAGGCGGACGTAGGCCCACTTGCGGTCGTCGAGCCAGGCGACGTAGTCGGACGGGCCGATGTGGACGTTCTTGTCCTCGATCTTGCCGGCCAGTGGGCCGTTGAGGTTCGAGGTGACGGCCTGGGTCTTGGAGACCTTCTTCGACTCCAGGCGCTCGCGCTCGAGCATGTTCTTGAAGTCCATGTTGCCGCCGACGTTGAGCTGGTAGGTGCGGTCCAGCACCACGCCGCGGTCCTCGAACAGCTTGGCCATCACGCGGTGGGTGATGGTCGCGCCGACCTGCGACTTGATGTCGTCGCCGATGATCGGGACGCCGGCGTCCTCGAACTTCTTGGCCCACTCGGGGTCGGAGGCGATGAAGACGGGGAGGGCGTTGACGAAGGCCACGCCGGCGTCGATCGCGCACTGGGCGTAGAACTTGTCGGCCGCCTCGGAGCCCACCGGCAGGTAGGAGACGAGGACGTCGGCGCCGGTGTCCTTGAGGACCTGGACCACGTCGACCGGCTCGGCCGCGGACTCCTCGATGGTCTGCCGGTAGTACTTGCCGAGACCGTCGAGCGTGGGGCCGCGCTGCACCTCGATGCCGAGGGTGGGCACGTCGCAGATCTTGATGGTGTTGTTCTCGGAGGCGTTGATCGCCTCGGACAGGTCCTTGCCGACCTTCTTGTCGTCGACGTCGAACGCGGCGACGAACTGGACGTCGGCGACGTGGTACTCACCGAACGTGACGTGCATGAGACCCGGGACGGTGCCCTCAGGGTCGGCGTCCTTGTAGTAGTGCACGCCCTGGATCAGGGAGGTGGCGCAGTTGCCCACCCCCACGATTGCCACTCGTACCGATCCCATCGGGATTCCTTCCTTGTTCACTGCTCGGTCTAGTTCTGCGGTGCGGCCTGCTGGCCGGTGGCCGGGTGGCCGCTGCTGGTGTCGGACCGGCGCTCCTGGCCGGAGGTGTCGGTCCGGGACCGGTGGAGGTCGCCGTTGCGCTCGGCGTTGATGAGGTCCGACAGCCACCGGACCTCGCGCTCGACCGACTCCACCCCGTGGCGCTGGAGCTCGGCCGCGTAGCGATCGACCTCCTTCTGGGTGATCGCGAGCTGGCCCTGCACCCGGTCCAGACGCTCCTGGAGGCGGGTACGGCGACCCTCGAGCACCCGCAGGCGGATCTCCATGTCGGTCGAGGAGAAGAACGCGAAGCGGATGTCGAAGTTGTCGTCCTCCCACGCGGTGGGCCCGACCTCCGACATCAGGCGCTGGAACTCCCGGGTGCCGGCCTCGGTGACCTGATAGGTGATGCGCGGACGCTTCGACACCGGGGTGCCCGGCGTCTTGGTCGTCATGGTCTCCTCGATCAGCGAGGCGCGCAGCATCTTCTTCAGGGCCGGGTAGAGCGACCCGTAGGAGAGCACCCGACCCCAGCCCAGCATCAGGTTGAGGCGCTTGCGGAGCTCGTAGCCGTGCATGGGTCCCTCGTGCAGCAGCCCGAGGACTGCCAGCTCGATGGTCTCCGCACGACGTGCCACGGGACCTATCGTAGCGATATATCCGCCCGTTGCGAATACCGGACCCGTCGGGGTGTTCCATCGGGTTTCCATCGCGCACGTCACCCTGCGTCGTCTTGGGCGGGTGTGGCGGCCCCCCGTACCCTGTCGAACGGCCCGGACGCCGTTCCGGCCCTCTCCCCAGCGGCAGAGAACCCCGAGCAACCGACCAGCGGAGCCAACGACCGTGAGTGGCAAGCGCCGGGCCGCCGGCCCCGCACAGAGCAGCGCCCCTGCGAAGAAGGGCGCGGCGACGAAGCGACCCCGCACCCGCAAGCAGCGGGTCTGGCGGGTCGCCAAGTGGTTCCTGATCGTCGGCCTGGTCTGCTCGCTGGTCGCCGTCGGCGGGTTCATCTACGCCTACCAGACCACGGACATCCCCGACCCGAACGAGGACTTCGAGACCCAGACGTCCTTCGTCTACTACTCCGACGGCCAGACCGAGGTCGGCAGCTACGCCACCCAGAACCGGCAGTCCATCCCGCTCGACCAGATGCCGCAGAACCTGCAGGACGCCGTGGTCGCCGCCGAGAACCGCTCGTTCTGGAGCGACAACGGCATCGACCCCAAGGGCATCCTGCGCGCGGCGTTCAGCAACGCGAAGGGCAACGCCACCCAGGGCGCCTCCACGATCACCCAGCAGTACGTCAAGATCCTCTACCTGACGCAGGAGCGCTCCTACCAGCGCAAGCTGAAGGAGGCGATCCTCTCGCTGAAGCTCCAGCGGGAGATGTCCAAGGAGCAGATCCTCGAGGGCTACCTCAACACGATCTACTTCGGGCGCGGGGCGTACGGCGTGCAGGCCGCCTCGGAGGCGTACTTCGCCAAGGACGCCAAGGACCTCAGCCTCCGCGAGTGCGCCGTGCTCGCGAGCGTGCTGAACAATCCCTCGTCGTTCGACCCCGCCAACGGCAAGGCCTCCAAGGAGTCGCTCAAGGAGCGCTACCGCTACGTGCTCGGCGGGATGGCCGACGCCGACGACGTCAGCGCCGAGAAGGCCGAGAAGGCGGCGCGGCGGCTGCCCAAGTTCCCCAAGATCCAGGCCGAGAGCAGGTACGGCGGGCAGAAGGGCCACATGCTCTCGATGGTCCGCAGCGAGCTCAAGGACCTCGGCTTCGACGACGAGCAGATCGACGGCGGCGGCCTGCGGGTGACCACGACGTTCACGAAGAAGGCGATGGACGCCGCGGCCGCCGGGGCGCGCGAGCAGCGCCCCGAGGGGCCGGAGTTCTCGGAGAAGAACCTGCACGTGGCGGTCGCCAGCGTCGAGCCCGGCACCGGTGCCGTCCGCGGCTTCTACGGCGGCCAGGACTACCTGCAGTCGCAGATCAACTGGGCGGTCACCGGCGGCATGGTCGGCTCGACGTTCAAGCCGTTCGCGGTCGCCGCCGCGCTCAAGGAGGGCTTCTCCCTCAAGGACACCTTCGACGGCAACTCGCCCTTCTACTACAACGAGCAGGGCACCGGCGCCCGGGTGCGCAACGAGGGCTACGGCTCCGACGGGCTCGGCACCGACTACGGGTCGAGGGTCAGCCTGCTGCGCGGCACCGAGGACTCGATCAACACGGTGTTCGCCGACCTGACGGTGTCGATGCCCGACGGTCCGGAGAAGATCATGCAGACCGCCGAGGACCTCGGCATCCCGAACTGGAACAAGAACCAGGCCGGCTACGACAACCTCGACAACAGCCCCGGCCTGGAGCCGGTCAGCGGCATCGCGCTCGGCTCGGCGACGATCGCCCCGATCAACATGGCCAACGCCTACGGCACCATCGCCAACGGGGGCCGCGCCGCCAAGGCGCACGTCGTCCAGAAGGTCGTGAGCAAGAGCGGCGAGGTCCTGTACCAGTTCAAGCAGTCGACCAAGCGGGCCGTCGACGAGGACGTCGCGGCCGACACGTCGTACGCCATGCAGCAGGTGGTCTCGGTCGGCACCGGTACGGCGGCACGAGCGCTGGGCCGTCCCGCGGCGGGCAAGACCGGCACGGCGACCAACAGCGACGACGACGTCGCGTCGGCGTGGTTCGTGGGCTACACCCCGCAGCTGGCGACGGCCGTCATGTACGTGCGTGGCAAGGGCCAGGAGCAGCTCGACGGGTGGCTGCCCGAGTACTTCGGCGGCTCCTACCCGGCGCGCACCTGGACCGACGTGATGGGCAGGGCCCTCGAGGGGACCGAGGTCGAGTACTTCCCGGAGCCGGCGTACCTCGACGGCGACGCCCCCGACGACGGGCACGAGCCGTACACGCCGCCGCCGAAGCCGACCAAGAAGCCGAAGCCGAGCAAGTCCGACAAGCCGACCAAGAAGCCGGACAAGCCGACGGAGACCCCCGACCCGACCGACACGCCGACCATCCCGGACACGCCGCCGACGATGCCGCCGCCCACGACCTGTGACCCGGCGGTCGGCTGCCCGCCGGAGCAGCCGGTGCCGCCGACGCCGACCGACCCGGCGGCGACGGTCGCCGTGCCGCCGACGCCGCCCGCGGCCCGCCAGGTGGCGCACCGCACCGAGCATCGGGTCCGGCGGGGCTGATGGCGGCGCCGGTGGGGGATCGCGCCTGGGTGGACCCCACCACCGACGACGCCGTCGTCACCACGCTCAGCGAGGGCGTCGGCGGACCGATCGGGACCCGCGCGGGGCGACATCCGTGGTGGACGCCGGTGCGGGTGCTGCTCGCCCTGACCGCGCTCTGCCTCGCGCTCGGGATGTTCCAGAAGGCCGGCTGCTACGACAACACCTGGCAGGACGGCCAGTCCCGCTACAGCCAGATGTGCTATTCCGACCTGCCCTACCTCTACACCGGCCGCGGCTTCGCCGAGCTGAACTGGCCCTACTCCGACGACCACCAGGTGCGGGACCGGTTCGAGGTGATGGAGTACCCCGTCGGGATCTCGTACTGGGCCTGGGGCACCGCCTGGGTGACGCACTGGATCACGGGGTCGCCGGACCTGGAGCCGAGGTACGCCGCGGACACGGCCACGGTCGCCGGCTGGCCCGAGGTGCACCGCGAGATCCGGGCGTTCGTGATCGTGAACGCGATCGGGTTCGCGGTGCTTGCGCTGCTGTGCACCTGGCTGCTCGCCGGCGTGAACCCACGCCGACCCTGGGATGCCGCGGCGTTCGCGCTCTCCCCGGCCCTGCTGCTCACCGGCCTCGTCAACTGGGACCTGGTGGCGGTGGTGTTCGTCGCCGGGGCGCTGTGGGCGTGGGCGCGCGATCGGGCACTGCTGACCGGCGTGCTGATCGGGCTCGGCACGGCCACCAAGCTCTATCCGCTCTTCCTGCTCGGCGGCGTGCTCGTGATCTGCCTGCGCGAGCGCCGCTATCGCCCCTTCGGGTTGACGCTCGCCGGCGCCGTCGGGGCCTGGATCGCCGCCAACCTACCCGCGCTGCTGACCGGCCCGGCGGAGTGGAAGGTCTTCTGGACCTTCAACTCCGACCGCGGCGCCGATCTCGGCTCGGTCTGGCTGGTCGTGCAGCAGGCGATGGACACGGTGCCGGACCCGTTCTCCTTCGACCCGCACACGATCAACCTCGCGTCGTGGGTCTTCTTCGGCGCCTGGTGCGTCGGGGTCGCCGCACTCGGGCTCACCTCGCCGTCGACCCCGCGCCTGGCGCAGCTCGGGTTCCTGATCGTGGCCGGCTTCCTGCTCGTCAACAAGGTCTACTCCCCGCAGTACGTGCTCTGGCTGCTCCCGCTCGCCGTGCTCGCCCGCCCGCGCTGGCGCGACCTGCTGATCTGGCAGGCCGGCGAGGTGCTCTACTTCGCGGCGGTCTGGTGGTACCTCGGCGGCTACCTCGCTCCGGCGGCCGGCGGCGACTCCGGCTTCTACTGGGCCGCGATCCTGCTGCGCACGGCCGCCGAGCTCTACCTGGTCGCGATGGTCGCGCGGGACCTGTGGCAGCCGCGGCGGGACCCGGTGTGGCGGACGCGGATTCCCCGGTTCACCCGCTCTACTGACGTATCTGTGGGTCGCGTCCGGGCAGTCGTGGTGGATGCGGTCCGCGGCTGAGCATGGCCAGGGCGATCAGTGGTTGGGGTGAGTGGAAGCCGAAGGCGATGCGGGTCAGGAGTCGGATCTTGGTGTTGACCGATTCCACGAGGGCGTTGCTGAGCTTGTGCGTCAAGGTCGCCTCGACGCGGTCGCTGATCGCGGTGATGCGTCGGGCGAGGTGTGCGAACTCCTCGATCTGGCTGGCGGTGGCCCAGGCCAGCCACTCGTGGAAGGCCTCGACAGCCGGGCGGCCTTGCATCGCGAACAACAGCCGTAGACCTTCCTTGAGCCGGTAGGCCTCCCACAGCATCGGGTGGGTGGCCGCGACCCAGTCCAGGCGTTGTCGTTGCCGGTCGGTGAGGTCCTCGGGGTTGCGCCACAGGGCGTAGCGGGCGTCGCGCAGCGCCTTGGCGTCACCGGTGGAGTCACGACGCTGCCGGCCCTGCTCGTGTCCGTTCTTCCGGGTCGCGCCGGCGGCGCGAGCGGCCCGCCAGGCGGCGGCACGGACGATGGCCAGGGCCTGGTTGGCCCATTTGACGATGTGGAACGGGTCGGCGCACTGCACCGCGTCGGGGCAGCGGGCGGTGACGACCTCAGCAATCCAGGTTGCGGAGTCGGCGGTGACGTGGGTGATCTGGCGACTGCGCTCGGGCCCGAGGTCGTCGAAGAATCGATGCAACGTGGGCCGGTCCCGTCCGGGTTCGGCCCACACCAGCCGGCCGGTGTCGTGGTCGACGACCACGGTCAGGTACAGCTGGCCGCGGCGGTAGGAGATCTCGTCGATCCCGATCCGGGTCAGCCCATCGAGCCGGGCCCCGGTCGGGCCCCCGTGCTCGGCGTCGATACTCGCCCAGACCCGGTCGACGATCGCGCCCACGGTGCGCCAGGCGACCCGCATCAGCTCGGTCACCGCGCTCTTGGACGTCCGGACCACCAGCCAGGCGACCTGGGCGTCGAAGGTCAGGGTGTGACCGGCGCCGTGCACGGCCCACGGCACATGCGCGACCACCACGCCGTGCGCCGGGCAGCGGACCCGCGGTGCGTCGGCCTCCAGGAATGCCATCGCGACCCCGTGGTCCAGGGTCCGCCACCGCCGGCGTCCCGAGCCGGGGTCGTAGCCCGGACATCGACGCCGGCACCGGCCACACCGGCCACACCGGCGTGCCATCGGCCGCACGTGGAAGACCAGCGACCCATCCGGATCCCTGGTCACGTTCTCGATAGCGGTGTGCTCCAGACCGAGCAGACCCCGCCATAGGCTGACCCCAGGCACGCCGTTCTCCTGACCCGGTTCCTGTTCTTCGACAGCTCAGAAACCTAGGCAGCGAACGGCGTGCCGCCATCCACGGCGCGCTCAACCACCCACAGATGTGTCAGGAGAGCCGGTTCACCGGGGATTCCGGGACTTCTCGGCCGATGCAACGCCTGAGAAGTGACAGTTCCGCCTGAGAAGTCCGGGCCTCAGTCCACGACGACACGGTCGAACGACGTCGCCGTGTAGCGCACCCGGACGTCGACCTGGTCGCCCACCGCCGGCACGCGAGCGCCGTGCGGGAGGAACAGCATCGACGCCTGCATGTGCGGCGGCTCGGCGAAGAGCCGCTGCTTGCCGTCGATCGAGAACGGCGAGCGCACGAAGCCGGCCGCGTCCAGGCCGCCCCGGGCGATCGTCGCGGCCCGGCCGCGCAGGCTGGCGTCGCCGAGTGGCGCCTCCAGGCCGATGCCGTGGGCGGTGCCGCCGCTGACGACCAGTACGTGGCCGGCCTTCGGGGCGGTGCGCAGCCGGTAGCCGAAGGAGTCGCCGCGCTCGACGGCGTGCACGTCGAGCACGGTGGCGGTGACCCGCAGCGCCCCGCGGTCGCCGAGCCACAGGTCGGTGCCGATGCGGGGACGGAAGGTGAAGTCGGGGTACGACGAGCGCAGCGCGGTCAGCTCCGCGGCACTGAGATGGCTCACCCAGACCGTGTCGAGCGGGAGCTCGGTCGCGACGACCTCGGTCATCAGCCGGTGCACCTCCGAGAGGTGCGCGCCGTTGGCGAGCGGCAGGTGCAGCGCGACGCCGGCGACCCGGGCCTTCGGGTTCGCCCGGACCACCTCCGCGGTCGACCACAGCTCACGGGCCGTCATGCCGTGCCGCAGCATGCTGGTCGCGCGCTCGAGCACGACCCGGGCCTCGGGCTGCCGGCCGAGCAGGTCGATCAGGTCGTCGACCCGGCTGACGGTGTGGATCACCCGCCGGGCCAGCGCCGGCGCGAGGCCCGCGGCGGGGTCGGCGGCCGCGCCGAAGGGGCGCCACGGAGTGAGGACGAGCAGGCCGCCGTCGTACCGGCTCGCGACCTCGGGCAGCTCCTCGTAGGTGCCGACGGCGAGCGTGTCGACGCCGAGGCCCTGGTCCTGGAGCCACTGGGCCCGGCGGGCCAGGCGGCCGAGGGTGAAGCCGTAGCCGTTGCCCTTCGCGACCGGCACCAGGTCGGGCTCGGCGATCGCGACCGCGCGCAGGTGGCCGCGCCAGCGGTCGCCGTCGACCGTGAGCGTGAGCGCCATCAGCGGGCCCCGGACCGGCGGCGCATGTAGACGTCGAACGCCGCGTAGAGCGCCTTGTTCAGCGGAAGGTCCCACTCGCCGACGTACTCGACGGCCTCGCCGCCGGTGCCGACCTTGAACTGGATCAGCCCGAGGTGCGGGTCGTCGGACGCGAGCGTGTCGGTGATGCCGCGCAGGTCGTAGACCTCGGCGCCGGCGGCGATCGCGTCGCGGATCATCTGCCACTGCACGGCGTTCGAGCCGCGCACGTCGCGCTTCTCGGTCGAGGAGGCGCCGTAGGAGTACCACGCGTGCGCGCCGACCCGGATCGCGATCGTCGAGGCGACCAGTGTGCCCTCGTGGCGGGCGTGGTAGAGCCGGATCCGGTCCGGCTCCTCGCCGCCGAGGGCGTCGACCATGGTGTCGAAGTACGACAGCGGCCGCGGCGTGAAGTGGTCGCGCTCGGCGGTGTGGACGTAGAGGTCGTGGAAGGACTTGAGCTCCGGCTCGATCGCCGGGCCGTCGTACGACGTGACCTCGACGCCCTCCTTGGCGGCCTTCTTGATGTTGCGCCGCCAGAGCTGGTTCATGCCGGCGAGCACCTGGTCCTCGGTGCGGCCGGCGAGCGGGATCTGGAAGACGTACTGCGGCTGGCCCGCGGCGAAGCCGCCCTCGACGGCCTGCGCCCGCCACCCGTAGTCGCGCAGTTGCGCGGTGACGCGCGCCCCGCCGTGGCTGCGCTCGGTGGGCGCGAGGTCGCCGAGGCGGCGTACGTCGTCGTCGGCGATGCCGGCCTTGACCGTCGCGGCGTCCCAGCGCCGGGTGACCACGGGCGGCCCCATCCGCACGCCGAACGCGCCGCGGCTCTTCAGGTACGCCGCCATCGGGCGCAGCCAGCCGGCGAGGTCGTCGTCGTCCCAGTCGATGACCGGGCCCTCCGGAAGGTAGGCCAGGTAGCGCTTGACCTTCGGCAGCTGGCGGTAGAGCACGAGGGCGGCACCGACCAGCTCGGAGCCGCGGAACCAGCCCAGCGACTCGTGCCGCCACTCCGACTTCACGCGGCCCCAGGCCGGGGTCTGCAGGAAGCTCGCGGAGTGCCGGCTCCGGATCAGCTCGAGGTGGTCGGCGGCCGGGATCTCGCGGACGGTGAGGGCGGCGCTGGACACCATTCGAGGCTATCGGACGGCGGGTGGCGGCCGACGCCTGCACCGGATCACCTGAAGCGGACGACTGCGGTATGGCGAATATCCGAATATCTTCTGCACCGGAGGTATCAGGACCGCATCAGGCCCCTCCTCAGGGGCGTGATCCTGACTGAGACGCATTGGGGAGCGAGACGTCCCATGAGCAGGACCGGGCACACCCGGGCGGGCGACGGCCCGGCCGGAGACGATCCGCGCCCCCAGGCGGTGTGGGCTCAGGCGACCGACGGCTTCAACCGGTGGATCGCCGGTGACCCCGCCGGTCTGGACGACCTGGTCGCCGTGATGACCCCGGTCCTCTGGCACGTCGTGCGCGCCTACCGGCTCAGCGACAGCGCCGCCGAGGACGTCATCCAGAACACCTGGCTCGCGCTGGTACGCCGCCGCTCCGCCATCCTCGACCCGGTGGCCGTCGGCGGCTGGCTGACGACGACCGCGCGCCGCGAGGCGTGGCGCACCGCCGGTGGCAAGTCCTCCCCGACGCCGGTCGAGGACGACGAACTCGCCCACGCGCTGCCGCAGCAGCGCTCGGCCGAGGACAGCGTCGTCCAGCGCGACGAGGGCGACCGGCTCTGGGCCGCCGTCGACGGGCTCCCGGAGCGCTGCCGGAGGCTGCTGCGCGTGGTCGCGTTCGAGAACCGGCCCGACTACCGCGAGCTCGCGACCGAGCTCGGGATGCCGGTCGGCAGCATCGGCCCCACCCGCGGCCGGTGCCTGGCGAAGCTGCGGGTCGCACTGATCGAAGCAGGAGGGATCTGAGCATGAGCACCCCACGCAATCGCGGGCTTCCCCCGCAACGCTTCACCCCACGGCCTTGCGGCTCCCCCGCTCCGCTCCTCCGCCACCAGCCCGCGGGGTCCCCGAAGCTTCGCTCCTCCACCCCACGATTCCGCGAGGACCCCGCATGACCGAGCTGAGCCGAGAGGCCCTCCTGGAGATCGTCCGCGACGTGTGGGAGCGCCACGACCCGGTGCCCGACCATCTCGTCGCGACCATGCAGGCCGCGGCCGCGCTCGCCGCCACCGACCTCGACCTGGAGCTCATGGAGCTCGTCGAGCGGTCCACCGAGCTGGCCGGGGCACGCGGCTCCACGTCGTACACGCTCCGCTTCGTGCACGGCGACACCGACCTCCTCCTGCGCATCGCCGTCGACAACGGACGCTCCCGCGTCGACGGCTGGATCGTGCCGGCGGAGCCGATGACCATCCGCGCACTGCCGGGCGAGACCCCGGCCGCACACGAAGCCGTGACCACCGACTCGGGTCGGTTCTCGCTGACCGGTCTGCCCGTCGGGCTGATGCGGCTCCAACTGGAGCCGCACGACACCGCCCGCCCGGCTTTCGCCACTCCCACCTTCGAGATCTGAGGAACCGTGGACAAGCCCGAGAACGACTCTCAGAACGACCCCCAGAACGACACTGAGAAGGGCCGCGACAAGACGCGCGACAAGAGCCAGCGCCCCGGGCGTCCCGGCCGCCGGCCCCTCGACCGCGACCCGCGCCCGCCGGCGTCGGCCACCATCGCCGCCGTCCAGGGCCGACTGCTCGACCCCGCCACCGCACTGGTCGTCGACGGTGTCGTGCCCCGGCCGACGGTGTACGTCGGGTCGCGCCTGCTCGTGTCGAAGGCGGTCGACGTCGACGGCGCGATCGCTGTGCTGCGTGCGGTGGCCGAGCCGCTGGGCTGGGACGTGGTCGCCGAGGAGGAGGACCGACGGACGGTGAACCTCCGCTTCGGCTACCTGCCGCTGCGCCTGATCGTCGCCTCCAACCGCGCCACCATCGCCCCCGACGCGTGGACGCTCCTGCAGCAGACCCGCGCGCAGTTCGGCGTCGACGCGGTCAAGGGCGTGAGCCTGGACCACCTGGTGGTGCCGGCCATCGAGGCGAGTCCGCTTCACAATGGTCATCCGTTGCATGACGGTCACCCGCTTCACGATGGTCATCCGTTGCATGACGGCCATCCGTTGCACGACGGCCATCCGGCTTCCGATGCCCGCAGCTCACGGGCGATCGCTTCGTACTTCGAGGCTGGATCAGGGGGACGTCAGCCCGTCGCCTACGTCGGCGCGGCGCCCGGTCGCCGGCCGGATAGCACGATGTCCGGTCGCCGGCCGGTGGTCGCGATCCTAGACACCGGCTGCGGGAGTCACCCCTGGCTCGACGGCATCGTTAAGAAGGATGTCACCCTGGATGGGGTGCCGATCGGCTACTCCGACGGGACCTCGGTCTCGCCCGAGGACGACGGGGACCAGTCCGGTCCGCTCGACGGGTCGATCGATCCGATCTCCGGGCACGGCACCTTCATCTCGGGCCTGATCCGGCAGCGCTGTCCCGATGCGGACATCCTCGCGTGGCGGGTGATGCCTTCGGACGGCCCGATCGTCGAGTCCGACCTGGTGGCGACGCTCGCCCAGATCGCCGAGCTCGCCCGGCGCCATCGCGCTGGCGAAGAGGGCGGACACCCGATCGACGTGCTCAGCCTGTCGATGGGCTACTACCACGAGACGCCCGAGGACGAGCTGTTCGACCCGACCATGTACGCGATCCTCGAGGAGCTCGGGCGCAACGGCGTGGTCGTGGTCTGCTCGGCCGGCAACGACGCCACCAGCCGACCGTCGTTCCCGGCCGCCTTCTGCCGCTGGTCCGACGACAGCGGGCCGATCCCCTTCGATCGGACGCTCGCCCCGATCGTCTCGGTCGGTGCGCTCAACCCCAACCGCACCGACGCCCTCTTCAGCAACGCGGGTCCCTGGGTGCAGACCTACGTGGCCGGCGCAGCGGTGGTGAGCACCATGCCGGCCTTCCGGGGTGGTTATGAGCCCGTGGCGCGTACCTCCGCTTTCGGGCGCGTCCGTGAGGCGATCGACCCAGATGACTTCCAAGGGGGCTTCGCGGTCTGGAGCGGCACTTCGTTCAGCGCACCGATTCTGGCTGGCGACGTCGCCGCTGCGCTCGTTGATCGACTGGAAGGCGTCGACGACCCCGTCGGCCCAGCCGACGCGGTCGCCACCGTGTGGACCGCTGTTTCCGCTTGCACTGGACTGGCGCCATCATGAGGCGGTGACTTCACCCCAGGAGCTGCACTCCCGGGGCGTCCACGCCGCCTACCGAGGACGTCACCGGGAGGCTCGGCGTCTTCTTGAGAAGGCCCGAGTGGCAGCAGGTCGCCAGGGTGAGTTGACTCCTGATCTCGACGCGCGCATTGCGACCAGCTTGGCCTACGTGCTGTCGGAGACTGGCGAGCATGACGCAGCGATGCTGCTGTGTCGAGAGATCTTGCAGAACGACGCGGTCGCCGACAGTACTCGTGGCACGCTCCACTCTCAGCTCGGTCTCCTGCACATGCTCCGGGGTGAGACTTCAGCAGCGATGGTCGAGTTCGATCAGGCGCTTGCGACTCTTGACTCACCAAGCGTCACGGCCCGGGTCCATCTCAACCGCGGAAATGTTCATCTCCAGCGGTGGGATCTCCCGTCGGCGAGATCTGACTTCCAGCACTCGTTCACGGCGTACCGCGAAGCTGGCGACGAGTACGGTGCCGCGAAGGCGCTGCACAATCTCGGATACGCGCGGTTCCTCGCAGGCGATCTGGTCGCTGCGCTGCGTGACCTCGGACATGCCTATCCAACCGTCGCCGCCGAGGGACCGGTCATGACGGCAATGGTTGAGCAGGACCGAGCCGAGGTGCTGATGGCGGCCGGTCAGCACGACGAAGGCGCAGCTGCTCTGGCGGCAGCGGTCGAGGCCTACGGCCGACGCCGTCTCTACCAGCGACGAGGAGAGGCCGAGCTCGCCCTGGCCCGCAGTCTGCTGCTGCGGGATCCGGATCGGGCACGCATCGCTGCCCGTGACGCGCTGCGGCGATTCCGACGTACCGGCGCCCGTGCCTGGGAGGTGCGTGCCGACGCCATCCTCCTCGGCGCCGAGGTCGAGGCCGGCGGCCGCGGGCTCGGGCTCGCCCAACGGGGTGCGCTCCTGGCCGACGAGCTGGCGGGCCAGGGCCTGCGGTGGGAGGCGGCGCTCGCCCGCATCGACGTGGCGCGCGTGCGGATCCGGCGCGGCGACCCCGACCTGGCCCGGGTCCACCTGCGCAGGGTGGGTGGCACCCGTCAGGCGCCGATCACGGTCCGGCTGCGCGACCGCGACGTACGCGCCGAGCTGGCGGCGGCGACGGGCCGCCGTACCGTCGCCCTCAAGCACCTGCGCGCCGGACTGTCCGACCTACATTCCTGGCAGAGCTCCTTCGGCTCGCTCGACCTCCAGACCGGGGTGGCCGGGCACGGCACCCGACTCGGGGTGCGCGGCCTCGCGCTCGCCGTGGAGTCGCGGCGACCCGAGGTGCTCTTCGAGTGGTCGGAGCGGGCGCGGATGCTGGCCAGCCGGGTGCAGCCGGTGCGCCCGCCCGAGGACGAGCAGATCGCCGCCGACCTCACCGAGCTGCGCGAGATGGCCGCCGAGCGGGTGCGCCGCGACCCGGCTCGCGAGGCGGAGCTGCGCCAGCGGGTGCGCGAGCGCGCCTGGCAGAGCCGCGGCTCGGGCGAGGTCGCCGACCCGGTGACGCTCGCCGAGCTGACGGCGGCGCTCGACGACGACACCGCCCTGGTCGCGTACGTCGTCACCGCGGACGCCGTCGTCGCGCTCGGCGTGACCTCCGACGGACCGACCTGGACGGACCTCGGCCACCGCGACGAGCTCGACCACCTGCTCGGCGGGCTGCTGCCCGACCTCGACATGGCGGCCTCGGACCTGCCCGACGCGATGGGTGCCTTCGTGCGGGCCGAGTTGGCGCAGCGGCTCGACACGCTTGCGGGGCTGCTCGTCGCGCCCGTGCTCGAGGCGGTGGGCGACCGCCGGGTCGTGCTGACCCCGTCGGGGGTGCTGGCCGGAGTGCCGTGGACGTTGCTGGCGGGCTTCGTCGGCCGTCCGCTGACCGTCGCTCAGTCGGCGACCGCCTGGCTCGCGCGTCGGGCGACGCCGCTGCGCACCAGGAGCGCCGGCTTCGTCGCCGGCCCGCGGGTCGCCCGCGCCGAGGACGAGGTGACCGCCGCGGCCAAGGAGTGGGATCGGTCCAGGGTGCTGGTGGGATCCGATGCGACGGCGAGCGCGGTGTCGACGATGGCCGACACCGTCGACGTCCTGCATGTCGCCGCCCACGGCCGGCACAGCGCGGAGAACGCCATGTTCGCCGGTGTACAGCTCGTCGACGGGCCGTGGTTCGGCTACGACATCGACCGGCTCCGGCAGGTGCCGGACGTCGTGCTGCTCTCCGCCTGCGAGGTCGGTCGCTCGACGGTGCGCTCGGGCGAGGAGCTGATCGGCATGACCACCGCCTGGCTGCACGCGGGCGCCCGCTGCGTCATCGCGTCGCCGGCGGCGATCAACGACCAGGCGGCGTACGACGTGCTCGTCGCCGTCCATCAGCGTCTGGCCGCCGGGCTGGACCCCGCGGCCGCGCTGGCCGAGGCGGTGCCGGCGGTGTCCGCCGCGAGCCCGCCGGTGCCGCTGGCCTGCTTCGGGTGACTCGACGAGGTATCTAGGGTCCGGGGCTTCGCTCCTCAACCGACGTCAGGGAGACCGATCGACCTGCGGAGGAGCACCCCGTCATGACGCTCATGGCCACACCCGGCACCATCGCGCGGGGCAGGACCGTCCACATCGTCCACGACCCCCAGCCCGGCCAGCGACTGACGGTGCCGGCCGGGTCCCGGCTGGCGGTGAGGTTCCGCCGCCGCGGCCTCGGCCTGAGCCGGTGGCAGGTCCTCGACCGGCCCGGCCACCTGCTGCCCCTCGAGGAGGGGCCCCACGGGTTCCTGTTCCTCGTCTTCGACGCCGACACCGGCCAGGAGCAGCCGCTGCGCCTGGTGCGCCAGCGGGTCGACCGCTCGGGCCCCGGTGAGGTCCGCGACCTGGTGATCCGGGTCAGCTGAGTCGTCCGCGCCGGTCGGACGCCGCGGGGGAGCGTCCGGCCGGCGCGGTCTCATCGCGGGTGGTGGGTGAAACTCCGCCTCGGAAGCGTCGCTCCATCAAGGGATGAGGGTGGAGCCTCGCCTCCCAGGCTGAGTTCGCCATGGGAAGCGTCGCTCCATCAAGGGATGATGTCGAACCGCCCGCTGCTCGGCCTTCATCCCGTGATGAAGCGCCCGCCACCGCACAGCGCCGGCACGACCGCAGCAACGGCCTGCAGACGCTCGGGTTTCGAGACGGCCGGGCACCCCGCCGCTGCCGCGTCGGTGTGCCCGGACCTCCTCAACCTCCTCGCTGAGGCTGCAGCCCGGGCTTCGCCCGGTCTACAACCGCTCGGACAGCCAGCCCGCGTCGGCGGTGTGCTCGGCGGCGCCACCCGGCGTCTCGAGGATGACCGGGGCGCCGGCGTCGCGGACGACGGCGGCCAGCAGGTCGGGGTCGACCTTGCCGGCGCCGAGGTTGGCGTGCCGGTCGGCACCGGAGTCGAACTCGTCGCGGCTGTCGTTGCAGTGCACCAGGTCGATCCGTCCGGTGATCCGGCGTACGTCGTCGACGACGGTCTCCAGCGCGTTGCCGCCCGCGTGGGCGTGGCAGGTGTCGAGGCAGAAGCCGACCAGGTCGAACTGCTCGGTCGCCGAGATCGCGTCCCACACCCGCTCGATGCGCTCGAGATAGCGGGTCATGGCGTTGTCGCCGCCGGCGGTGTTCTCGATCAGCAGCGGCAGCTTGAGGTCGACCGCCTCGATCGCCTTGCGCCAGTTGTCGAAGCCCTTCGCGGGGTCGTCGGCCTTGTTGACGTGCCCGCCGTGCACGATCAGGCCGCGCGCCCCGATCGACGCCGCGGCGTCGACGTGCTGCTGGAGCAGCTTGCGGCTGGGGATCCGGATCCGGTTGTTGGTGGTGGCGACGTTGACGATGTACGGCGCGTGCACGTAGAGGCCGACCCCCGCGGCCTCGGCGTCGGCCCGCAGCGCCTCCGCGCCCCCGGCGTACGCGAACTCCGGCCCTTTGTAGCCCTGCGGGTCGCCCAGGAAGAACTGCACGTGCGGCATCTGCCGGGCCTGCGCCTCGGCGATCGGGTCGGCCTGGTCGACGTGCGCTCCGATGGCGATCGCGTTCATGGGGCCACAGTAGGCGGCGCCGCGGACAGCGCCCCCGCCAGCACCTCGAAGTCCGCGTTGCCGCCGGTCTGCACCACCGCGACCCGGCGCCCGGCGACGAGATCGCGCTCGGCGAGCAGCCCTGCGAGGGCCAGCGACCCCGCCGGCTCGGCGAGGTTGTGCGTCGCTCGGTAGGCCAGCGCCATCGCCTCCCGCGCCTGCTCCTCGCTCACCCGCACGATCCGGGCGGCGCCGGCGACGATCCGGCGTACCGCCTCCGGGTCGGGCGTCCGGCAGGCCACGCCGTCGACGAAGGTGTCGGCCGCCGGCGTCGACACCGGCTCGCCCGCCGCGAAGGAGAGGGCGTACGCCGGGGCCCGATCGGCCACGACGCCGACGACCTCGGTGCCGGCGCCGACGAGGTCGCGCACGGCGATGTTCGCGCAGATCCCGCTGCCCATCCCGACCGGCACGTAGACGACGTCGAGCCCGGGCACCTGCTCGTGCAGCTCCGCGGCGTACGTCGCGACGCCCTCGACCAGCCACGGATGGAACGGCGGCACCGGCGTCAGGCCGCGCTCCTCAGCAAGCCGCATCGCGTGCTCGAGCGACTCCTGGAAGTCGCGGCCGTGGACGACGAGCTCGGCGCCGTACGCCGCGGTGGCGGCGTTCTTGTCGGGCGAGTTGCCCTCGGGCACCACGATCGTCACCGGCACCCCGTACGTCGCACCGGCGAAGGCCAGGCTCTGGCTGTGGTTGCCCCGACTGGCCGAGATCAGGCCGCGCGTGCCGCCGGCGTCGAGCAGGCGAGCGGCGAAGTTGAGCCCGCCGCGCACCTTGAAGGCTCCGGTGGGGTTGTGGTTCTCGTGCTTGACCCAGGTCTCGGTGCCGGTCGCGCGCTCCAGCAGCGGCCACCGGCGGGTCGGCGTCGGTGGGACGTGAGCGGCGACCCGGGTGCGGGCGGCGGCGAGGTCGGCGGCTTCCACGTTCCTCACCCTAGGAGGAGCATCGCGAGCGCCGCGCCGCAGAGCGCGATGGCCGCGACGAAGCACCCGATCGCCACCGTCGCCGCCCGCTCGGCCGCGTGGGGAGGTGGCGGCAGCCGGTCTGGTACGACGGGCCACGGGCCGTCGCGCGGCACGTCGATGCGCCGCAGCCGCCCGAGCGCGGCCGCGGCGGTCGGCCGCAGGGTCGGGTCGGGGTCGAGCAGCGCGCCGACCAGCGGCCGCAGTGGTCCCTCGGGCACGAGCAGCGGATGGCCCGGGCGGGGCGGTCGGTCGGTCAGCAGCTGGGTGGCGACCACGCCGGCGGCATACACGTCCTGGGCCGGATCGGGGACCGAGCGGTCCCGCTGCTCCGGCGCGAGGTAGCCGTCGGTGCCGACCACCGCCGGGCCGTGGGTGAGCCGCACGTCGTGGAGTGGCACCGCCACGCCGAAGTCGCCGAGGCGCAGGAACGGCGGGCCGTCACCGGTCGGATCGAGCAGCAGGTTGGCCGGCTTCACGTCGCGGTGCACGACGCCGGCGTCGTGCACGACGGCCAGCGCCTGGAGGAGCTGGTCGAGGAGCAGCGCGGCGTACGACGGGGGCAGCGGGCCGGTCTCGGCGAGCAGCTCGGCGACCGTGCCGCCGCGCACCAGGTCCATGCCGAGCACGACCCGGTGGTCGTCGGCCGCCCAGCCGCTCGGCGTGAGCACGTGCGGATGCCGGATCCGCAGCCCCTGCTCGCGGACGAAGCGCAGCAGCGTGCCGCTGTCATGGGGCCCGAGCAGCTTGGCCGCCACGAGCCCGCCGGTCCGGGCGTCGCGGGCCCGCCAGACCGTGCCCATGCCGCCGGTGCCGATCCGGTCGATCAGCTCGTACCGGCCGGCGAGCACGGTGCTCGGCGTACGCTGGCGCCTCGGTGGGGACATCGGGCGGACACCTACCCGGTGACCTGCGGATTCACGCGGGCGACGGGATTTCTGGGGACGGTCGCGCCACTGTTAGCCTTGGGCGTTCTCCGCGTCGGCCCACCGACGGGCGCGCCGCGGGTACCAACGCAAAGCCCTCCTGCCACGGAGAGTCCGTGGCCGCCTTAGTCCAGAGGAGGTGGAGACCGCTGTGCGTGCCTACGAAGTGATGGTCATCCTCGACCCCAGCCTCGAAGAGCGGACCATCGAGCCCGCGCTCGACAAGTACCTCAACGTCATCCGCAAGGATGGCGGCACCATCGAGTCCGTCGACGTGTGGGGCCGGCGTCGCCTGGCCTACGAGGTCAAGAAGAACGCCGAGGGCATCTACGCCGTCATCACGCTGAACGCCGAGCCGGCGACGGTCAAGGAGTTCGACCGTCAGATGAGCCTCAACGAGTCCGTCCTCCGCACGAAGGTCATGCGCCCCGCCGCCCACTGACGGCGCATTGACTGTGGACGACCACTTCCGCCTGTCGGCGCTTGCCGCAACGATGGGCAGCATGTGGTCGTCCGACCCGGACTGACTCCGATCAGAACCAACGCTTAGGGAGCCCTTCATGGCAGGCGAGACCGTCATCACGGTGGTCGGCAACCTCGTCGACGACCCGGAGCTGCGCTTCACCCCGTCGGGTGCGGCCGTGGCGAACTTCCGGATCGCGTCGACGCCGCGCACCTTCGACCGCCAGACCAACGAGTGGAAGGACGGCGACGCGCTGTTCCTCTCCTGCTCGGTGTGGCGGCAGGCCGCGGAGAACGTCGCCGAGTCCCTGCAGCGCGGCATGCGCGTGATCGTGCAGGGCCGTCTGCGGCAGCGCTCCTACGAGACCCGTGAGGGCGAGAAGCGCACCGTCATCGAGCTCGAGGTCGACGAGGTCGGCCCCGCGCTCAAGTACGCCACCGCCAAGGTCACCCGCACCACCCGCCAGGGTGGCGGGGGCGGCTACGGCGGCGGCGCACCGCAGGGTGGCGGCGGCGGGGACGACCCGTGGGCCACCCCGGCGCCCGCCCAGGGCGGCGGCAACCGCGGTGGCGGTGGCGGCGGGTACGGCGGTGGTGGCGGCCAGTCCGCCCCGGCCAACGACCCGTGGGGCGCCCCCGGCGGCGGCAGCTCCGAAGAGCCGCCGTTCTGAGCTCACCGGCCCGCTGCTGAGCCTGCGAAGCAGCGGATCGGCCGGGGAGATTGAGGAGCGGCACGGCCGAGCGAAGCGAAGCCGTGACCCGCGTCTCGAAATCCAATCATCCGAACACCCTCAACCATTCCGGCTCAACCCATTCGTGGGGCCGGGCTTCTAGAGAGGAAGCACCACAATGGCCAAGGCAGTGATTCGCAAGCCGAAGAAGAAGGTTTGCCAGTTCTGCAAGGAGAAGGCGACCGGTGTCGACTACAAGGACACCGCGCTGCTCCGCAAGTTCATCTCCGACCGGGGCAAGATCCGCGCGCGTCGCGTGACCGGCAACTGCGTCCAGCACCAGCGCGACGTGGCCATCGCGGTCAAGAACGCCCGTGAGCTCGCCCTGCTGCCCTACACCTCCACCGGTCGCTGAAGGGAGCCGACGACATGAAGCTCATCCTGACCCAGGAAGTCACCGGTCTCGGTGCCCCCGGCGACGTCGTCGAGGTGAAGGACGGCTACGGCCGCAACTACCTCGTGCCCCGTGGCCTCGCGCTGCGCTGGACGCGCGGTGGCGAGAAGCAGATCGAGTCGATCAAGTCGGCCCGCGCCTCCCGCGCGGTGCGCGACCTCGGCCACGCCGAGGAGATCAAGACCAAGCTCGAGGCCCAGCCGGTCAGCGTGCAGGTGCGCGCCGGTGCGGGCGGCCGCCTCTTCGGCGCGGTGACCGTCGGCGAGATCGCCGACGCGCTCTCCTCGACCTCCGGCGAGAAGGTCGACAAGCGCACGATCGTGGTCACCAACCCGATCAAGGCCCTCGGCACCCACGAGGTCTCGGTCAAGCTGCACGACGGGGTGTCCGCCACGGTCGCCCTCAACGTGATCCCGGCCTGACCCACCCGCAGCACGCCGTACAGGGGCCGTTCCTCCTCCGGGAGGAGCGGCCCCTGTCGCATTTGCTCGGGGCCGGGTCAGACCGCTGCGCCGGTGACGAGCCAGGCGTCGCCCCGCGCCCGCCGGACCAGGACGACGAGCCGGGCGCCCATGAACACGGTGCAGAACGCCACCCAGATCGCGACCAGGCCGGCCGACCAGGCCGCGAGCGCCAGCGCGACCGGGGCGTAGGCGACCAGCGTGACCAGGCCGGCGCGGGCCAGGTAGCGGCCGTCGCCGGCACCGATCAGCACACCGTCGAGCACGAACACGACCCCCGCCACCGGCTGGCCGAGGGCCGCGACGATCAGCACCACCACCAGCAGGTCCCGCACCGCCTGGTCGTCGGTGAAGAGCCCGCCGAGCCAGGGGCTGGCCACCGCGAGCAGCACGCCGGTGACCACGCCGCTCCACGCACCCCAGCGCACCATCCGGTCCGTGGTCTCGCGGGTGCCCGCGACATCGCCCGCGCCGAGCGAGCGGCCGGTCAGCGCCTGCGCCGCGATCGCGATCGCGTCGAGTACGAAGGCGAGGAACCCCCACAGGGTCATCGCGAGCTGGTGGGTCGCCAGGTCGACGCGCTGCTCCTGCCGGTCCAGCGCGCCGAGCGTCACGGCGTACGTCGTGAGCAGGATCGCCGCGCGCAGGGTCAGGGTGCGGACCACGAGCGGCCAGCCCGCGTGCGCCGCGGCGCGGATGCCGGGCAGGTCCGGCCGGAGCGGGGCGCCGTGGCGCCGCGCGGCCCGGACGACCACGATCACGAACACGACCGCGCTGAGCGCCTGGGCGATCACCGTGCCGAGGGCGGAGCCGGCGATGCCCAGGCCGGCGGGGTAGACGAGGACGAGGTTGAGCACGACGTTCAGGGCGTTGCCGCCGATCGCGACGTACAGCGGGGTCCGGGTGTCCTGCAGCCCGCGGAGCACGCCGGTCGCGGCCAGGATCGTGAGCAGCGGGACGGTGCCGAGGAAGGCGATCCGCAGGTACGTCGCGGCCTCCCCGGTCACGTCGCCGTCGGCGCCGAAGAGCCGGACCAGCGGCTCGGTGAAGATGACGCCCAGCACCGTCGCGACCGTGCCGATCAGCACCGCCAGCCAGATGCCGTCGATGCCGATGGCCAGGGCGCCGCGCAGGTCGTCGGCGCCGAGCCGGCGGGCGACACCGGCGGTGGTGCCGTAGGCGAGGAAGATGCACAGGCCGATCAGGGTCTGCAGGATCACGCCCGCGATGCCGAGGCCGGCCAGCTCGGTGGTGCCCAGGTGCCCGACGATCGCGGCGTCGGCCAGCAGGTAGAGCGGCTCGGCGACCAGGGCGAGGAAGGCGGGGACGGCGAGCCGCAGGATCTCGCGGTCCTGAGTCCGGTGGCTGCTGCGGGTCGTCACCATGCCCTGGTCCGCGCTCTAGTCACTGTCACGGGCATGGCGGTCATCTGATCCTTACGGGCACTAGTCATCGGTGCTGTGGACAACCCCGGGATAACCGGCGCCACCACGCTATGTCGACAAACCGCCAGGTGACGGGAAGGTGTCGTGGGCCTGAACAGAACTTCGATGCCGAGAATTTCCGTTCCACAACCGTTGGAACCCATTGTCGCAGGTCAGAGGGCTAGTGCAGGCCCGGGGGTGGCGGATGTCCACAAGAGACTCCCCAGCCTGTGCACACCTGGCGGCGTGTCGTCCACGCTCGATCGCCGGTTATCCCCAGGGGCTGGAGTGACCTGTGGATACGGGGGTGTCGCGAGCGGCCCCGAACCACGTACGGTCCGGTGGTCCGGCACTGTCGGCGGCCCCGTCTAGCGTGGCGCGCGCAGGGTCGGGACGGGGTCGGGTCTGGCAGCAATCGAGGGGAGCAGCAGGGCGGAATGAGCCTCACCGAGCAGGACTCCCGGAGCTTCCCCGAGCCGCCGCTCGACGACTGGGGCGACGGCCCGGTCGCGTACGCCCCCGGTGAGCGGCCGACCTCGCCCGGCGACCGCACCCCGCCCCAGGACATGGCCGCCGAGCAGTCCGTGCTCGGCTCGATGCTGATCTCCAAGGACGCGATCGCCGACGTCACGGAGGCGATCCGTGGCGTCGACTTCTACCGGCCCTCCCACGAGACGATCTTCGACGCGATCATCGACCTCTACGGCCGCGGCGAGCCCGTCGACATGGTCACCGTCGCCGCCGAGCTCCAGCGCCGGGGCGAGCTGCAGCGCATCGGCGGCGCGCCGTACCTCCACACGCTCTCGGCCAACGTCCCGATCGCCGCCAACGCCGGCTACTACGCCGAGATCGTCCGCGAGAAGGCGATCCTGCGCCGGCTGGTCGGCGCCGGCACCAAGATCGTGCAGATCGGCTACGCCGGCGAGGGTCAGGTCGACGACATCGTCGACCAGGCCCAGGCCGAGGTCTACAAGATCACCGACAAGCGGGCGACCGAGGACTACGCCCCGCTGAGCGACATCATGGACGGCGTTCTCGACGAGATCGAGGCGATCTCCAACCGCGAGGCAGGCCTCTACGGCGTCCCCACCGGCTTCGCCGACCTCGACGACCTCACCAACGGCCTGCACTCCGGCCAGATGGTGATCGTCGCGGCCAGACCCGCGATGGGCAAGGCACTGGCACTCGATACCCCGCTGCCGACGCCCGGTGGCTGGACGACGATGGGCGAGGTCCGGGTAGGCGACCGGCTGTACGACGCGCAGGGCCGCCCGACGACGGTCGTCGCCGCCACCGAGGTGATGACCGGACGCCCCTGCTACGAGGTCGTCTTCTCCGACGGCTCCACCATCGTCGCCGACGCCGAGCACCAGTGGCGCACCGAGACGCGGGCCGCGCGGAAGTCGAAGTGGGCGGCCGACCACCACTACAACCGGGCCCGCAACCAGAACATCTTCCCCTCCGTCGTGACGACCGAGGAGATCGCGGCGAGCGTCCGCATCAACTCGGAGCAGCGCGCCAACCACGCAGTCCTGAACGCGGCGCCGCTGAGCGCGGCGGACGCCGACCTCCCCGTGCCGGCGTACGCCCTCGGCGCGTGGCTGGGCGACGGACACAGCGCCTCGGCTCGGATCACCTGCGAGACCGCCGAGATCCCGATGTACCTCGAAGGGTGCGGACTGCGGGTCGACCATCACGGCGAGATGCTCTACAGCATCAAGCTGCCCGAGGGTGATCCACGAGGTTCGGTCCAGGGCCAGCTCCGCGAGCTCGGCGTCCTCAACGACAAGCACATCCCCACGGCGTACCTCCGCGCCTCGGAGCGGCAGCGCCGTGAACTGCTCGCCGGCCTCATGGACACCGACGGCACGGTCGTGAAGGGCGTCGGCTCCTGTCAGTTCGCGGTCACCAGCAAGCGGCTGGCCGACGACGTGCACGAGCTGGTCGTGAGCCTCGGCTACAAGTGCGGCCGCACCACCAAGCGGGTCCAGGGGCGCTCGGAGGAGACGTCGACCTGCTACATCCTCAACTTCTCGACGACCGACGACGTCTTCCGTCTGGAGCGCAAGCACCTGCTGCACAAGCAGGAGCGGCCCGCGACCACGGCACGGATCGGCCGCCGCTACATCACCGAGGTTCGTCCGATCCAGAGCGTCCCGGTCCGGTGCGTCCAGGTCGACAACGACGACCACCTCTACCTCGCCGGCCGGTCGATGATCCCGACCCACAACTCCACCCTGGCCCTCGACCTGTGCCGCGCGGCGTCGATCCACAACAACCTCGCCAGCGTCTTCTTCAGCCTGGAGATGACGCGGTCGGAGATCACCATGCGGTTGCTCTCCGCAGAGGCGAAGGTGCCGCTCAACCACATCCGCAACGGCCAGATGAACGACGACGACTGGGCCAAGCTCGCCCGCAAGATGGGCGAGATCTCCTCCGCACCGATGTTCATCGACGACTCCCCGAACATGACGATGATGGAGATCCGGGCGAAGGCCCGCCGGCTCAAGCAGCGCCACGACCTCAAGCTGATGGTGATCGACTACCTCCAGCTGATGACGTCGGGCAAGAAGGTCGAGTCCCGCCAGCTCGAGGTCTCGGAGTTCTCCCGCCAGATCAAGCTGCTGGCCAAGGAGCTCGAGGTCCCGATCATCGCGCTCTCCCAGCTCAACCGTGGTCCCGAGCAGCGCGGCGACAAGCGCCCGATGATGTCCGATCTCCGCGAATCCGGGTCAATCGAACAGGACGCGGACATGGTGATCCTGCTGCACCGCGACGACGTCTACGAGAAGGAGTCGACCCGCCCCGGCGAGGCCGACCTGATCGTCGCCAAGCACCGCAACGGCCCCACCCGCGACATCACCGTCGCCTTCCAGGGCCACTACTCGCGGTTCGTCGACATGGCGCACTGAGTCCGAGCCGACATGCCGACGATGATGAGGATGATGGCTTGAGCGCGGTCCTCGCGCGCCGCCGCCGGGCGCTGCTGAAGCGCCCACGCGTCACGATTCAAGTCTGCGCGGACCGGCACAGATGCCTACGCCTAGGCCGGGCCGCGGCTCCGTCGGGGCCTGCCGATGTCAGGCCCATCGTGTGACCTCAGGTGGTGTGCGCTGATGCCGAGCGGCCGACCCCCACGTCGCCAGCCAGGCACGAACCCGGTGCTCGGCCCTCAGCGGAGCATGGATGACCGATGAGTCCGCGTCCGGGTGGTAGTCGACTCCGGCATGACCACAGGACAGATCGACGACCGCTTCGGCGACCCCACAGCGGCGGCTCCCTCATGGGAGTCCGTGGAGGCCCTGCTCAACCGGGCCGAGCTCTACTGGTTGACCACCGTGCGGGCCGACGGACGTCCGCACGTGACACCCCTGGTGGGTGCCTGGAGCGACGGGCGCTTCGCGTTCTGCACCGGAGTCGGCGAGCAGAAGCACGTCAACCTCCAACACTCCCCGCTCGTAGCCGTGACGACCGGCAGCAACGGCTGGAAGTCCGGCACCGATGTCGTGGTGGAGGGGACCGCGCAGCGGGTCACTGGACGCGAGCGGCTTCGGCCGCTCGCCGAGGCCTGGTGGCGCAAGTACGGCGATGACTGGGCGTGGGACGCCGACGACGAGGGCTTTGCGGGCGGCGACGGCAGCCGTCCGTGGGTCTACGTCGTACCGCCTGCGAAGGTGATCGCGTTCGGCAAGGACCCACATTCGCAGACGACCTTTCGCCCCTAGGACGTTCCACGGGGCTTGCGGCTGGGACGCTCCCGACCCGCCGAGGTCAACCGGATCTGCCACGATCAGTGCGTCCCGCCGTGCTCCGCCATCCGCTGCGAGCCGGACGTGCGCCGTGCCGGTCAGTGCTCTCTGGTCTCGGTGGCGTACCGGTCGACCTGCGGGTTGGGGTCGTCGCACCTGACGGAGTAGACGACCTCGACGTTCAGCGCGTGCTCGGCGATGCCCAGCAGATTCGTGCCCGTGCGCGGCTCCCGCAGGTCGCGCTCGGCGAGGCCGTCCAGCTTCCACTCCAGCGCGTCCCGCGCGCCCTGGCGGTAGTCCTTCAGCACGCCCTCGGGCGCGGTGATCACGGATGGGCGTGAGACGGCCGGGTACCCCGTGGCCCCGATCGGCGGAGGAGTTCACCCGTCGGCGAGCTTGGTGGTCGAATCTTCCATATGATTGAGTCGGCGCGGTTCGGTGGTCAGCCGCCGACCGTCCATGTGGAAGGAGGCCGGTATCAATCCTCAAAGCGGCCGTTCGCCGGCGAGCAACGTGCGGTTCGCACGCCTCGCCGAGCAGGTTGCCGACGACCTGCGTAGTCGCCTGCTCGTCGGTGATCTCGTCGATGCCACCGAGCTGCCTATCGAGGAGTCGCTTCGCAGCCAGTACGGCGTCAGCAAGCCGACCTTCCGCGAGGCCATGCGGGTCCTGGAGGCCGAGGGCCTGATCACGATCCGGCGGGGCGCGATCGGTGGGGCCGTCGTGCACCGCCTGGAAGCCGAGCACGTCGCCTACACGCTCGGCATGGCCCTGGCCGGTCGGGGCGTCGACATCTCCGACGTGGCGCAAGCGCTGCAGGAGGTCGAGCCGGCCTGCGCGGCCGCGTGCGCTCTTCGCGCCGACCGGGCGCAGGTGGTCGTGCCGGTCCTGACCGAGTTGCACGAGCAGGCGGTCGCGGTGGTGGACAACCTCGTCGCGGTGACCACCCTGTCCCGGAAGTTCCACGAGGCGATCGTGGATCTGTGCGGCAACCAGTCGCTGTCGATGCTGGCGGGCGCGCTCGAGTCCTTGTGGAGCTCCCATGAGTCGGCCTGGGCCAACCGCCGCCCGGAGGGGCTCGACATCCCGCCCAGCGAGCGACTCGACGTGTTGGGTGAGCACCGCCGGCTGATCGACAGCATCGCCGACGGCGACGCCGATGCCGCGCGGTCGCTCGCCCTGCGGCATCTGATCAGCTCCCAGAACTACCCCACTGCCGAGTGGCCCGAGGTGTTGATCTCCCCCGCCTCGGTGCGCGCCCGGTTCATCGAGACCTCGACCGGCTCGCCCGGATAGCGGGAGCGCTGCCCCGCGGCCCATCGCGGTTCGCGGCATGAGTTCGGCCGGCTGAGCTTCGCCCGGTGAGTCGGTCGTACGACGTCGGCCGGGTAGGCGAGCCATGCGTTCGCGACCGGGGCGGTCCCGTGGTCCGACCATTCGTGGACGAGCCACGAGGGTGCCCCCTGCCCTCGTCCGGCTGCCCGGGGTTGACGAACACTCAAAAAACATCTAAAACATTTGACCATGAGAAGGGCTTCCTCGGCGTTGGCCGCTGAGTACCACCGGCGCGGCTGGTGGACGACGGACACGCTCTCGGCCGCGGTCACGCGGCACGCGGTCGACCGACCCGACGGGCCGGCCTACACCTCCGGCTCCGACACGGTGAGCTGGGCGGAGCTGGACGCGGGTGCCTGGCAGCTGGCCCGGTTGCTCGCCGGCGCCGGTGTCTCGCCGGGCGATCGGGTGGCCGTCTGCCTGCCCGACGGCATCGGCGTGCACCTGGCGTTCCTGGGGATCGAGCGCCTCGGTGCCGTCGTCGTGGGCGTCGGTGCCAAGGCCGGAACGCGGGAGATCGCACACCTGCTGGGCAAGAGCCGGTCCGGCGTGCTGATCACCGGGAGCGGTCGGGAGGGTGTCGCGCAGGAGATGCTCGGGCGGGGCGTCGTGATCCGGCACCTGGTCCTGGGTGTCGACGGCGGCGGTCCTCGGCTCGCCTGGGGCGTGGACGCCGGCTCGGAGGCGTCGGAGATCGTGCCCGCGCCGTTGCCGAGCGTGGAGCCGGATCCGGACGAGCTGTTCCTCATCAACTCGACGTCGGGGACGACCGGCCTGCCCAAGGCGGTGCTGCACACGCAGAACCGGTGGCACTACTTCCACACCCGTGCCGTCGCGAACGGCGATCTGCGGGCCGACGATGTCGTCCTGGCGATCGTTCCGGCGCCGTTCGGCTTCGGGCTCTGGACCTCGCACGTGACCCCGATCAAGCTCGGCGCCCACACCGTGGTCCTGCCTAGGTTCGATGCGCGGACCGCGGCGCTGGCCATCGAGGAGCACGGCGTCACGGTGCTCTGCTGCGTCTCCACGCAGTTCGTGATGATGCTGGCCGACGGCGTGCTCGACGGCGTCGACCTGTCCTCGTTGCGCGTGGTCTTCACCGGCGGCGAGCTGGTCCCGTACCGCCAGGCCCATGAGTTCGAGGCGCGCACCGGCGCCACGATCCTGCAGTTCTACGGATCGAACGAGACGGGGCTCCTCTCCGGCACCACGCTGGAGGACACCGCCGAGAAGCGGCTGCGGACCGCCGGCCAGGTGGTCTCGGAGATGAACGTGCGGCTGTACGACGGCGAGCGGGAGGTCACCGCCGGCGGTCGCGGCCAGCCGGCCTGCTGGGGACCCGGCCTCTCACTCGGGTATCTCGACGACGACGCGGCCAACCACACGTTGTTCACCCGTGACGGCTGGATGCTGATGGGCGACATCTGTGAGATCGACGCCGACGGCTACCTGTCCGTGGTCGGTCGGATCTCGGAGTTCGTCGTCCGCGGCGGCAAGAACATCAGCCTCGCCGTGGTCGAGGACGATGCGCTGAGCCACCCGGCGGTTCGCCAGGCTGCGGCCGTTCCGATGCCGGACCCCGTGCTGGGGGAGCGGGTGTGCCTGTTCGTCGAGCTGCTCCCAGGCGAGGCACTCGACCTCGACGCGCTCGTGACCCACCTGGCCGCCCAGGGCGTGTCGCGCGAGCTCTTCCCGGAGCGACTGGAGGTCGTCGACGAGCTGCCGCGCTCCAGCGGCGCCAAGGTGGCGAAGAGCGTGCTCCGCGAACGGATCGCGGAGCTGCTCGCAGCCGAAGCGCCCGGTAGGCCGTTCGCCGCATCCCATCTGAGAACAGGAGCAAGGACATGACTGACATCTCGACCCTCGACCAGGACAGCCCTCGTCGTGGCGGCCTCGAGGTCTGGGCGCCGTCCGTGATGCCGGCGGTCGGCGACGGCGCGCTGAGCGACGAGCAGACGCTCGCGGCCGCGTTTCGCGTGCTGGCCAGTGAGGGCTTCTCGGAGAACATGGCCGGCCACATCACCTGGCAGCGTCCGGGCGGCACCGACATGCTGGTCAACCCGTGGGGACTGTGGTGGGCCGAGCTCACCGCCTCCGACATCTGTGTGGTGAACGAGGACGCGGACGTGGTGAAGGGACGCTGGGACGTGACCCCGGCGATCCACATCCACACCGAGTTGCACCGGCTGCGTGAGGATGCCCGGGTCGTCGTCCACAACCACCCCTACCACGTATGCGTGCTGGCCGCGCTCGGTCGGCTTCCCGAGCTGGTGCACCAGACGGGCTCGATGTACCTCGACGAGATGGTCTTCGTCGAGGAGTACGCCGGTGAGATCGACACGCCGGTGCTGGCGCGCGAGCTCGCCGAGCAGATCGGCGACGCCAAGGTGGCGGTGCTCGCGAGCCACGGCGTGATCGTGACCGGTGCGGACCCGGTCGAGGCGACCTACCGCGCGGCGTCGTTCGAGCGGGCCTGTCGGCTCGCGTACGACGTCCTGGTCACCGGTCGTGAGGCGCTGCCGCTGCGCCGCTCCGTGATGGTGGGGATGAAGGCCTCCCTGATCGAGCGGGCGGCCGAGGTCTATTGGGGTGGAGCGGTACGCCGCCTGCTGCGGGAGGAGTCCGACGTACTCCTGTGAGAGCCCGCCTGCCCGCCCCCGAGGGTGACTCCGAGCCTCGCCCTCACCCCACCGACGCGTCCGTCCGTGCCCGAAGGAGGATCCGATCCATGGCAGCGCCGAGCCCGCTCGTCGTTCCCGATCACGCCCTGCAGGGGTTCGAGGTCGGGGCCGGTGAGCCGTTGGTCGTGCTCCACGGCTTCGCCGCCGGGGCCGACAGTCGGACCGAGTTCGTGCCTCAGGTCGCCGCACTGTCCGAGGGCCATCGCGTGCTGATGCTCGACCTGCCGGGGTTCGGCGCCTCCGGCGCACTGCCGATCGCGGAGGACTACCTCGAGGACGCCGTCGTCCGGCTGCTCGACACGCTCGACGCGCTCGGCCTCGACCGGGTCTCGGTGCTGGCGACCTCGCTGGGTGCGTGGGTCGCGTTGCGGGCCGCGGTCGACCACGGCGATCGGCTCGATCGGCTTGCTCTCCTGGCGCCGGGTGTCCTCCATGCGGGCTCGGCCGGCGCTCGGCCGGCCGAGGGCGTCCGGCTGCTGTCGGCCTTCCTGGCTCGGCCCACCGCCGGGGCGATGCTCGACTGGCTGGAGAGCCAGGTGGCGGACCCGGTGCGGATCGTCGACGCCGACGTCGAGCGTGAGCTCGCCCAGGCGATGGTGCCCGGCGCCATCGCCCGGCTCAAGGCGGTCGCGCGGACCTTCGACAGCGGGGAACAGGAGTCCGCCCTGTGGCTCCGGACGTCGGAGGTGACCCGGCCGGTGCTGCTGATCTGGGGGCGGGAGAACCGCGACTTCCTCCTCGACGGCGCACTGTACGGCGCGCGTCGGGTGCCGAACGCCGACCTGCACGTGTTCGCGTCGTGCGGTCACCGTCCGCACCGTGAACGGCCGGAGGCGGTCACCCGCCTGGTCCTCGACCTCCTCAACTCGAAACCTCACTGACCCCGCTCCGCGGGCCCGACCACAAGGAGACATCTGATGGCGAGCATCGAAGAACTGCAGAGGAACACCGACTTCACGACCGCGGTGAAGGGCAAGGTCACCTTCCTGCCCGAGCCGGAGAAGGCGGATCGCAAGTTTCCGATGATCTCGGTGGACGACCACATGGTCGAGCCGCCGAACACCTTCGAGGGCCGGATGCCGGCCAAGTTCGTCGACCAGGCGCCTCGAGTGGTCGACAAGGAGGGTGCGGATGTCTGGATCTACGACGGCAAGGAGCTGCCCAACGTCGGCTTCAACGCGGTGGTCGGCCGGCCCGTCGACGAGTGGAGCTTCGAGCCCGCCCGGTTCACCGACATGCGCCGCGGCGCATGGGACATCGATCACCGGATCAAGGACATGGACCTGTCGGGCGTCTATGCGTCGCTGTGCTTCCCCTCGTTCCTCGCCGGCTTCGGCGGGGTTCGACTCCAGCAGACCACCAAGGACCCGGAGCTGGCGCTGGCCGCGGTACGCGCCTGGAACGACTGGAACATCGAGGAGTGGTCGGGTGCCTACCCGGACCGGATGATCCCGTGCCAGCTGCCCTTCATGCTCGACCCGGAGATCGGCGCTCAGGAGATCTACCGCAACGCCGAACGCGGGTTCAAGGCGGTCACGTTCTCCGAGGCACCGCACCTGCAGGGGTTCCCGTCGATGCACTCGGCGCACTGGGACCCGATCATGCGGGCCTGCGAGGAGACCGGCACGGTGATCAACCTGCACATCGGCTCCTCCGGCACCTCGCCCTCGACCTCCGAGGACGCCCCGCCGGACGTGGTGGGGGTGCTCTTCTTCGGCTACGCGATCTTCGCGACCGTCGACTGGCTCTACTCGAAGATCCCGGTGCGCTTCCCGGACATCAAGATCTGCATGTCCGAGGGCGGGATCGGTTGGGTGCCCGCGCTGCTCGACCGCCTGGATCACATGACGACGTACCACTCGATGTACGGGACCTGGGACGGCATCGACCTCGCGCCGGCCGACGTGCTGCAGCGCAACTTCTACTTCTGCGCGGTCGAGGACCCCTCGTCGTTCGCCCTGATCGACAGGATCGGGGTCGACCACGTCATGGTCGAGGAGGACTACCCGCACTCCGACTCGCTCTGGCCCCGGACGCAGAGCGTCGTCCAGGAGTCGGTCGGCGGCCTGTCGCCCGAGGCGATTCGCAAGGTCACCTGGGAGAACGCCTCGAAGCTGTACCGCCACCCGGTGCCGGAGGCCGTGGTGGCCGACCCGAACAGCTTCTGAGCAGGAGAACGCCCGGGTCCGGGGTCCGTTCGGAGGCGACGTTCTCGGGGTTCGGTCGGGACGGTTGAAGAAACATCCAAATAACTTCTAACATTTGGATAATAGGCGGGCATCGACAGCTACGCCGTGGGTGGAGCGATGCCGGCCCCGCGGGAGACGAGCACGGTGGGCCTCGGGCAGGCGGGCCTCGCGGCCGTGACGGTGGACAAGAAGGAGTAGGCACGTGGATCGTTCTGCACTCTCGGCCGAGACCATCAGGGAGCTGGCTGCCAGCCGGGGCCTTCCGCTCACGGCGGACCAGGTCGCCGGGGTCCAAGGGTTCCAGCGCGCGATGGCCGGCGATCTGGCCCGGCTCCGTTCGGTCCCGCTCGACTTCGTCGGCGACCTGCGGATCCCCGCCGACGCGACCGCCTGGCTGGAGGGCTTCCCCGAGATCGGTCCCGGGGGCCACCCCGTCCCCGTCGACTGCGAAGGGGTGTGAGGTGACCAGCCTGCTGGGCAGATCGGCCACCGAGCTGGTCGACGACTACCGATCCGGGGCCCTCTCGCCGATCGAGGTCGTCGACGCCGCGCTGGCCGAGGTGGAGAGCGACCCGCACAACTCGGTCATCACCTCGTGCCCGGAGAGCGCTCGGGCGGCCGCCGTCAGGTCCGCCGAACGGTACCGGCGGGGCTCCGCGCTGCCGATGGACGGCGTTCCCATCGGCATCAAGGACACGATCGCCACGCGGGGCATCGAGACCTCCGGAGCCGACGCGATCTACGCGGGCTGGGTCCCCGACGAGGACGCCACCGTCGTCGCCCGGCTGCTCGCGGCGGGGGCGGTGCCGGTGGCGAAGCACAATGCCTACGCCTTCGCGCTGGGCCACACCAACACGCACCACGGTGTGGTCACCAACCCCTGGGATCCGGCACGCACCACCGGCGGCTCATCGTCGGGAGCCGGCGCTGCGGTCGCGACCCGCCAGGTGCCCATCTCGATCGGGAGCGACACCGGCGGATCCATCCGGCTGCCGGCGTCCTGGTGCGGCGTCTCCGGCCTGAAGCCGACCTACGGCCGGGTCCCCAACCGGGGTGCGATGCCACTGGCCTGGTCGTTCGACACCATCGGCCCCCTCGCCCGGACCGTCGACGATCTGGCGCTGACCATGCAGTGCATCGCCGGACACGATCCGCGCGACGGCTCCTCGAGCCGTCGGGCGGTGCCGGACTACCTCGATGGCGGGCGGACCGATGTCGACGGACTGCGGATCGGCCTGCCGGAGAACTGGTTCTTCGACATCTGCGACCCGCAGATCGAGGCCGCCGTGCGCGCCGCTGCGCTGGAGCTCGAGGAGGCGGGCGCGACCATCGTCCCCGTCTCGTTCCCGCACGCCGACCTGACCATGGTCGTCGGGTGGATCTGCATGCTCGGCGAGATCGCATCCGCCCACGAGCCCACCGCCCACCGCTTCGACGAGTACGACGAGGCGTTCCAGGAGTACCTGCTCACCAGCTCGTTCGTCGAGCTCAAGGACTACCTGCGGGCGAGCCGGCTGCGCACCGTCGTCCAGGACGACTACCGGGCCGCCTTCGAGCTGGTCGACATGATCATCGCCCCGGGCAACGTCACCTACGCTCCGCGCCTCGACGACTTCCTGTGCCAGGTGGGTGACGAGCAGTACGGCTGGATCGAGGTCTCGGCCCGGTCCACCTACATGGCCAACATCACCGGCCTGCCCTCGTTGGCGCTCCCCGCGGGCCTGGGGTGGAACGGCCTGCCGCTCGGCATCCAGTTCCTGGGGAGGCCGTTCGACGAACGAACCATGCTCCGCGTCGGCCGCTACTACCAGTCGGTCACCCAGCATCACGAGCTGGATCCGGCTGACCGCAGGCCCCGATGACTCCCCCGATGACGCCCCCGATGACTCCCCCGGTGACCGGGCGCGGACCGGTGCTCTCGGTCCGAGACATCTCCAAGACGTTTCCGGGCCAGAAGGCGCTGTCATCGGTCGACCTCACGGTGCAGCCGGGCGAGGTGCATGCCCTGCTGGGCCACAACGGTTCGGGCAAGTCCACGCTGATCAAGGTGCTGGCCGGGTTCCATGTCCCGGACGCCGGTGGCGAGGTCCTCGTCAACGGCGAGCCGCTGGAGCTCGGCGCGCCCTCGCGCAGTCACGAACGAGGGCTTCGCTTCGTCCACCAGGACCTGGCGCTGCTCGGTCCGATGACGGTGGCCGAGAACATGGCCTTCACCATCGGCCACGTCCGGACCCGGGTCGGCACCATCGATCGGGACAGTGAGCGGTCGCGGACCACGGCCTTGATGGACCGGATCGGGATCCAGGTCGACGTGGACGCGAAGGTCGAGGACCTCGATCCCATCGATCGGGCGATCGTGGGCATCGCCCGGGCACTGGACGGCCTCGATGGGAACGGCGGCCTGCTGGTGCTCGACGAGCCGACTGCGGCCTTGCCTCCCCACGAGGTGGGCCGCCTCTTCGCGGTGGTCCGTGACCTGCGCGACCGTGGTGTCTCGTGTCTCTACGTCACTCACCGCATGGACGAGGTGCACGAGCTCACCGACACGTTCACCGTCCTTCGTGACGGCGAGGTCGTGCAGAGCGGGCGGACGGCGGACTACTCGGGCGACGAGCTGATCGGCTTCATCCTCGGTGCCCAGGCCCGGCAGCAGACGCGGACCCCCGGCGGTGCGCGCGAGTCCACGGACGGCGAGGGTCGCGCCGGAGCCGCGCTCGTGGTCGAGAACCTTCGAGCGGCCCGGGTGGAGCGGTTCAGCCTGAGCGTGGCCCCCGGCGAGGTCGTGGGCATCGCCGGGGTGATGGGGTCGGGTCGGGAGTTCATCGGACCCGCCCTGACCGGTGCCGTGTCCGCCACGGCGGACCGGTACCAGACGTCGAGGGGGCCGATCGGGGCGATCTCGCCGCGGAACACCCGGCGCCACGGCGTGGTGATGGTCCCCGGCACGCGCGGTCCGGGGTCCATGATCGAGAGCTTCTCGGTCACCGAGAACCTCACCTTCGCCACGCTCGACCGCTACAGCCGCCTCGGCTGGCTGGACCGGCCAGGCGAGCGGCGGGCGGCCACCTCGTGGGTGCAGCGCTTCGGGGTGCGGCCGGCGGACCCGGACCGGGCGCTGCGGTACCTGAGCGGGGGGAACAAGCAGAAGGTCCTGGTGGCCAAGTGGCTCAACACCGATCCCTCCGTGGTGGTGATGGATGAGCCGACCGCGGGCGTGGACGTCGGCGCCAGCGCGGCCATCCACGACATGATCGTCGACGTGGCCGCCCAGGGGGTGGCCTGCATCGTGACCTCCTCGGACCTCGACGACCTGATCGCCGTCGCCACTCGCGTCATCGTGATGGACCGCGGCGTCGTCACCGCCACGCTCTCGGGGGAGCAGATCGAGAAGAACTCGATCCTGTCCGCGATGAGTGGCGCCACCGACGCGCGCGCCGACCGCGCCGACCGCGCCGACCTCATGGAGCGGTCGCGCCAACCCGACCACCTGGATCTGGAGGAGCCCCATGTCTGACCTGGCAGTGGAGCCTGTTGCCGCCGACGAGAGGACCGCGCGGTCGGCCAGATCTGGCCTGGCCCGGCTGTCGTTCCGCAACGTCGGGGCTGTCTACGTGTGGCTCGCCATCATCGTGCTGTTCGGCGTGCTGAGCCCGGACTCGTTCCTCACGGCCGACACCGCTCGGACGGTTCTGAACAACTACTCGGTGACCGGCCTGGTGGCGCTGAGCCTGGTCATTCCCATGGCCGCCGGGCTCTTCGACGCCTCGGTGGGGAACATGGTGGGCCTGGCCGGCATCTTCTCGGCCTATGCCGTGGCCACCTGGGATCTCGGCGGTGGGACGGCGATCCTCCTCACCCTCGTGCTGTGCGCTCTGTGTGGCCTGTTCAACGGCTTCGTCGTCGTGGTCCTCCGGGTGCACTCCCTCATCGGGACGCTGGCCACCGGATCGCTCTTCCTCGCGCTGACCTTGGCGATCTCGAAGGAGCAGAGCATCACGCAGAACGTCGGGCGTCTCCGATCGGTGCTGGCGGGTCACTACGTCCTCACGGTGACGATCCCGGTGATCGTGTTCCTGGCGCTGACGGTGGTGCTCACCGTCGTGATGGACCGGACCACCGTCGGCCGGTCGTGGTACGCCCTCGGCTTCGACGCCGAGGTCGGCCGCTTGGTCGGGCTCCGGGTCCGGTCGCTGCAGATGACGGCGCTGGTGATCGCAGCGGTCATCTCCGGCGTGGCCGGCATGCTCCTCACCGCGCGCATCGGCTCGGCCTCGCCCGCGGTCGGTCCCAGCTACCTCCTGCCGGCCTTCGCGGCCGTGTTCCTCGGGGCGACGCAGTTCCGGGGAGGTCGGTTCAACGCACCGGGCACCGCCGTCGCCGTGCTCATGATCGGCACGGGGACCATCGGGCTCTCGTTGGCGGGTGCGCCGACCTGGTCCTCCCAGGTCTTCCAGGGGGTCGTCCTGATCGCGGCCATCGCGCTGTCGTCCTTCGGGCGGCGCGGCTGAGCCCGGTGGCGCCGCGCCGGGAGCGCCTCTTGACTCATATATTCAAATCTTCTATAACTTAACCAGTCGCTGCGAGGAAGCGCCTCCGGCGGCCCCGACAAAGCCGGCCGAACGCCGCCTGGTCGTGGACGTGCTCACCGCCACGCGAAAGGCGTTCCTCGCCGAGCATCCTGAGGAGCAGATGTGTTTCGATTCCACCTCGCGCGTTCCGGGGCGATCGCCCTCGTGACGGCTCTCCTGGCGGCGGGTTGCAGCGCCGCCGATGACAGCGGATCCACCAAGGAGGCGTCGACCGACGACGTCGCCGCCGCCGCGGCCGGGCAGCTCAAGGAGTACCGGGACCGGCCCACGGCCATCAACGTGACCGAGCCGCTCGCCGGCAAGCCGCCGGCGGGCAAGACGGTGTACTGGATCCAGTGCGGCGCACCGGCGTGTGCGACGCTCGGCGACTTCGCCGAGGAGGCCGGCGAAGCGCTCGACTGGAAGGTGGTTCGGGTGAACGCCGGGCTGTCGCCCGAGACGATCAAGAACGCGTGGGGCGAGGCGGCACGGGCGGTTCCGGCCCCGGACGGGGTGATCTTCAGCGGGTTCCCGCGGGAGATCTACGAGGACGAGATCCAGACGCTGGCCGGCAAGGACGTTCCCATCGTCACCATCTCGGTCGACGAGGAGGCGGGCAACGGCGTGACGGCGGTGCTCGGCGCCGCCCAGGAGCGCAACGTCAAGACCGGCCACATCCAGGCCCTCTACTTGCTCGCGCAGGAAGGCGCCGACGCGAATGCGGTGTTCTTCCAGGTTCCGGCCTTCCCGACGCATCTCATCCAGGCGGCGGCGTTCGAGGAGACCTTCGGTGAGCTGTGCGGCGACTGCGCGCTCGACGTCGTCGACCTGCCCGCGGAGAGCATGGGCACCGACATGCCCCAGCGAATCGTCGCCTACCTGCAGGCACACCCGGACGTGAACTCGGTGACGCTCGCCCTCGCCGACATGGCCATCGGTCTGCCGGCGGCCATCCGCGACGCCGGGCTCCAGGACCGCATCACCATCGTGACCGACACTCCGGACACCACGGTCGCGACCTACCTCGCGGAGGGCGACGTGGTGGTCGCCTCGACCACGTACCCGGGCAAGGAGATGATCTGGCAGGCGTTCGACATCTTCATCCGCCAGATGCTGGGTGAGGACTTCGCCGAGTCGGCCGGCGCGCCCACCCTCGCGTGGCTGGTCACCAAGGACAACATCCCGGACCCGGCCAAGCCGTTCCCGCTCGTGGAGGACTACCGGGAGCAGTTCCTCGAGCTCTGGAACCTGGGCTGATCGACCGTGGTGCCGCTCGGCCGAGGGCGAGCACCAGTCCCACACCTGCGAAAGAGAGGACGTCATGTCCGAGATCGAGGACCTGAGGCACCAGGTTGCGCGGCTCCAGGCCGTGCACGACATCAGCACCCTGATGGCGGAGTACGCCCGCCGGTGCGATCTCCGCGAGAACATCGACGCGATCGGCGAGCTGTTCGCCGAGGACGCCGTCTACGAGACGCAGGGTCATCTGGCCGAATCTCCACCGGTCGTCGGCCGTGCCGCGATCGTCGACCTGTTCAAGGGCCTTCCGGACCTGCTCAGCTTCACCGCGCACTTCCTGGCGAACCCGAACGTGCAGGTCGGGCCGGACGGTGACACGGCGCGGGGTCAGTGGCACACCCTCGAGTTCGCCACCACCTCGACCGATCCGAGCGAGCAGCTCGTCATGGTGGCGTGGTACGACAACGACTTCGTCCGGGAGGGGTCGCGCTGGGTGCTCCAGCGCATCCGGTTCCGCGACACGGGGGTCTTCCCGTACTCCGAGGGCTGGGCGAAGGTGCGCTACGTCTCCCTGAGCACCCTCGAGCGGGTGCCGCACTGAGGGGCACCGGCATGAGGCCGTAGCACCGGCCGGGCAGGACGACTCGTCGTCCTGCCCGGCCGGAACTGCTTTCCGGGGAGGACCGGCGAGTCCCGCCCACCGCCCGCCGCTGTAGCGAATCCACCAGCGGTGGCCTCGGACATGGGCTCGAGTTGTGGAGTATCCACGGAACCGCGCCGGACAACTTGCCGCGCATCCACGTGGTGGGCCGCCGCCGCGGACGACACCATGAGTCGCTCAGGGAGCGCTGGCGGTAGTCGAGGAGGCAGGTCACGTGGTTGGCGGGTTGGTCGGACGGTCGTGCGGGTCACCCGCGGTCTCGGGCTCGGGTCAGGGGACGGAGCGTCGTCATGCCGTTCGCTGAGTCGGTGCGGTGCCCGCGGTGCCGGGCGGCGTACGCCGCCCGCGACGACCTCCGTGGTGGGTGCGCACGCTGCTGGGCCGAGGACGGCGTCCGGGTGAACCTCCGGTGCGAGGTGCCGCTCGACCCCGAGGAGGCGCGCCGCGCGCTGCTGAACGCGCCGGGTCGCAGCATGTGGGACTTCCAGGCGCTCCTGCCCGTCGACGAGAAGGACCGGGTCGACCTCGGCGAGGGGTGGACCCCGATGACCAGGCTCGAGTCGGCCGGCGAGCGGCTCGGCGTCCCGCAGCTGTGGGCCAAGAACGAGGCCAGCAACCCGACCTGGTCCCACAAGGACCGGCTCTGCGCGGTGGCCACGGCCGCCGCGCGGCGGCTCGGTGCGCGCGCGACGACGGCGGTCTCGACCGGCAACCACGGCGCCTCCGTCGCGGCGTACGCCGCGCGGGCCGGCCTGCCGTGCGTCATCTTCACGCTGCAGGACGTGCCCGAGGCGATGCTGGCCTTCATCAACGCGTACGGCGCGACGGTGGTGGCGGCCCGCACCGTCGCCGACCGCAACGAGCTGATGCGCCGGGCGATGAGCTCGCACGGGCTGTACCCCATCTCCAACGCGTCCACGCCCTCGGTCGGGAGCACGCCGTTCGGCATCGACGGCTACAAGACGATCGCGTACGAGACCTGGCTCCAGCTCGACCAGCGCGTCCCGGACTGGGTGGTCGTGCCCGTGGGCTATGGCGACTGCCTCAGCGGCGTGGCTCGTGGGTTCGAGGATCTCGTCGAGCTCGGGCTGACCACCCGGGTGCCGCGCCTGGTCGCGGCGGAGGTGTTCGGAGCCGTGGGCGCTGCCATCTCCGGCGGAGCCACGCCCCGGACGGGCGAGCCGAGCTCGACCAAGGCCTTCTCGATCGCGACCACCACCGCGACGGACCAGTCGATCCGGACCGTCCAGGACTCGGGCGGGGTCGCCGTGACCGTCGGCGAGGACGCGATCATCGACGCCCAGCGCCTGCTCGGCGTCGAGGAGGGGCTCTTCGTCGAGGCGTCGGCGGCCGCGGGCTTCGCGGCCGCGGCCAGCCTCGCCGGGGACGGCCACCTCCGGCCGGAGGACCAGGTCGTCGTGCTGTCGACGTCGTCGGGGCTCAAGGATCCACTCGGCGCCCAGGCGTGGCAGCGGCCGGTCGTGCGCGCCGACTCCGGGGAGGCCGACCTGCGGGCCGTGCTCGACGAGGCGCTCGCGCGCTGAGCCACGGCGTCCGGACCGGCCCGGGTCAGGCCGGGTGCGCCTCGCCGACGCCGATCTCCCCGGCCCGCAGCGCGAGCAGTACGTCGGCGCGCACCAGCTCGGCGGCCGAGTCGGCGCCCATCTGCTCGCAGATCCGCCGGATCCGGTAGGTGACGGTGTTCTCGTGCACCCGCAGCGCGCCCGCGGTGGCGCGCGTCGACATGCCGGACTCGAGGAACGTGCGCAGCGTGTCCAGGAGCGCGGCCGAGCCGATCCCGCCGAGCACCGCGGACACCATCTGACTCGCCATCACCGGGTTCTCGACCAGCAGCACCTCGGGGATCACGTCCTCGAACCTCGTCAGCTCCCGGCCGGTCAGCTGCCCGACCTTCAACGCGTTGAGGGCCTCGCGCAGCGAGCCCGCGCACTCGTTGAAGCGGGGCCGGCTCTCCCCGAGGCCCAGGGCGGTCCCCTCCGGTACGTCGGCGTCCCCGAGCGCCCGGGAGAGCACCTCCTCGGCCCGCGCGAAGTCCGCGAACACCAGGATCGTGAAGCCCTGGTGACTCCCGATCAGGGTGCGGTTCGCGACGTGGGGACGGAGGCGCTCGGTGATCGCGCGCCTGGCCCGCGCGACGAGCAGGCCGTCCTGGCGGCGTACGGAGAGCGCCACCGCCCGGTGCGGCAGGTGCGCCTCGACGCCGACCATGCTGGCCCGCCGGTCCAGGTCGGCCGGATCGAGCGCCTCCGCGCCGGCCAGACGCGAGACCAGGTCGACGCCCACGTGGCTGACCTGCGCGTGCAGCTCGCTCGCGATCTGCCGGTACGACGTGGTGCTCGCCGTGATCATCGCGTCGATCGCGACACCGACCCGGCGGGCCGCCTCCTGGACCTCGCCGGCGGTCAGCGCACCCGTGCCCCCGAGCAGCCGGGTCAGCAGCACCCGCTCGGCGTTGTGCCACGAGCCGACGACGCTCTCGATCGGCACACCCTGGACGGCGCGCCGCTCGCTCAGCCGCCGGGCCGGCGCCAGCTCGGCGTCGTTCGGAGGGCGGCGCTCGATCACCGCCAGCAGGATGGACCGCATGCTGGCGGTGATCGCCTCCGACAGCTCGGTGCGGTCCAGCATGCTCACCTCGTAGCCCGGGAGCCGCTCCCACACCGCGGCGGTCAGGTGCTCCGCGATCTGCTCGTCGGTCGCCAGCAACTCCCGCGCACGTTGTGTGATGTCCACAGTTCTCCCATGAATTTCTCGCCAGGATCCACGTATCTCAACAAGATGCTAGTGGCCAAGATCATCCTCATGATTGTTCAGGCCACGACCGGCCGCCGCTCCGCCGGTGCCGGCTCCGGGGACCCGGTGGTCGACGGATGACCGCCCTGCCGCAGCACGCCTCGATCGCCGTCGACGCGCCCACGCCCACCCTCCCGACGCGTCCGGTCGTCGACCAGCAGGCGCTGGCCACCGCCCGCCGGGACCGGCTGCGTCGCGTCATCGACGAGATCGGCGTCCACGCGCTGGTGCTGCTGACCCCCGACGCGGTGCAGTACGCCACCGGCTACCGCTCCGTCGGCGCCGGCCTGTACGCCACCCACCGGATGGCCGCGATCCTGACCGCCGACGACTGCTGGCTGGTCTGCCCCGCCGGCGACGCGGGCGCCGCCGTCGACGCCGGCCTCCCCATCGAGCGCATCGTCCCCTTCGGGACCTTCTTCTTCGAGAGCGTCGACCGCTCCCCGCTGAGCGAGAACGTCGGGCGCCACCCGCACCTCGAGGCGGCGGTCCGGTACGTCGTCGGCGCCGTCGGGTCGGTCGGCTCCGGCGTCATGCGGTGGGGTGTCGACGGCCTGTCGACCAGCCACGAGTTCGGCGACCGGGTCAGCCTCGTCGACGCCACCGACGCGGTCGCGCGAGCGCGCCGGGAGAAGCTGCCCGCCGAGGTCGACCTGCTCCGGTACGCCGCGCTCCTGACCGAGGCCGCCATGGCCTCGGCGGTCGCGCACGCCGGCGCCGGCATGACCGAGAAGGAGATCGCCGACCACGTCGCGGGCGTCATGGTCGCCGGCGGGGGCGAGCCGCGGTTCGTGGTCTCCGGGACCGGGACCCGCTCGGCGCTCTCCGACAGCTTCGCCTCGGGGCGGACCTGGCAGCCCGGGGAGATCCTCCGCTTCGACGCCGGATGCGTCGTCGACGGCTACTGGTCCGACCTGGGCCGCACGGTCGTGCTCGACACGCCCTCGCAGGTCCAGCTCGTGCGGTACGAGGCGATCCTGGCCGGCCAGGAGGCGGCGTTCGAGCTGACGAGGAGCGGAGCGACCGGACGCTCCCTGTTCGAGGCCGCGGTGCGCACCGTCAACGCGCGCGGCCTGCCGTACCGCCGGCAGCACTGCGGCCACGGCATCGGGCTGTCGATCTACGAGCGGCCGAGCGTGTCACCCGCGGGTGACGCGCCGATCCCCGTCGGTAGCACGCTGTGCATCGAGACGCCGTACTACGAGCTCGGCTGGGGCGGGATGATGGTGGAGGACACCGTTCTGGTCACCGAATCCGGTTACGAGCGCCTCAACGAAACCGACCGGCGGCTCTGGGTCGCCGAGGCCTGAGACGGAACGGAGATCCGATGATCATCACCAACGACTTCGAGGTCGGGGCACCGCTCGACCGGGCCTGGCCGGTGCTGCTGGACATCCCGCGGGTCGCCCGCTGTCTCCCGGGCGCCCAGCTCGAGTCGAGCGACGGCGCCGTCCACCGCGGGCGGATGAGCGCGAAGATCGGACCGATCAGCGCGACGTACGCCGGCACCGCGACCGTCCTCGAGATCGACGACGACGCCCACGTCGTCGTGATGCGGCTGGAGGCTCGGGAGGCACGGGGTCAGGGGAACGCGAACGCCGTCCTCACGATGCGCCTGGCCGGCGGCGACGACTCCACCCGGATCTCCGTCGAGACCGACCTCAAGATGACCGGCGCGCACGCCCAGTTCGGGCGCGGCATCCTCCAGTCCGTCGCGGGCGCGATGATCACGACGTTCGCCGCGAACCTGGAGGCCGAGATCAGCGGCGGCGGACCGGACGCCGCGCCGGCCGAGGACGCACCCGCGGCGCAGGCCGCCCCGGCTCCCACGGCCGGCGGCGCTCCGCTCGACGTCGCGAGCCTGCTCCCCGCGCTCCCGATCCCGGCCCTCGGCCGGACGGCGGTCGTCGCCGTGGCCGGCCTGGCCGTCGGCCTCCTGCTCGGCCGCCGCAAGCGGTCCGGCGTCACCGTGCACCTGCACTTCCACCCGACGAGCGTGACGAAGCCGTGAAGCCCCCGCCGTTCGACTACACCGCGCCGCGCTCGCTGGGGGAGGCCCTCCGTGCGCTGGCCGACGCCGCCGGCGACGGCAAGGTGATCGCGGGCGGACAGAGCCTCGTGCCGCTGATGAACTTCCGCTTCGCCCGGCCGGGGCTGCTCGTCGATGTCAACCGGATCCCCGAGCTCACCGGCATCCGCCGCCGCGACGGCGAGCTGCGCATCGGCGCCACGACCCGGCAGGCGGACGCCGAGCAGTCCGGCATCATCGCCCGGGGCTGGCCCCTGCTCCACCAGGCGCTCCCCCACGTCGCGCACCAGCAGATCCGCAACCGCGGCACCGTCGGCGGCTCCGTCGCCCACGCCGACCCGGCGGCCGAGATCTGCTCCGTGCTGCTGGCGTACGGCGGACGGGTCGAGGTCGCCTCGGTGCGCGGCGTGCGCGAGATCGACGCCTCGGACCTCTTCGTCGGGCAGTTCGTGACGACGATCGAGGCCGACGAGATCCTGACCGCCGTCGTCGTGCCCCCGCCGCCGGCCGGCACCGGGACGGCCTTCCACGAGGTCGCCCGCCGGCACGGCGACTTCGCCCTCGCCGGCGCCGCCGCCGCCGTCACCACCGACGACCGGGGGCGGTGCGAGCGCGCCTCGCTGTGCCTGCTCGGAGCGGCCCCGACCCCGATCTGCCGCGCGGCCGCCGAAGCGCACCTCGTGGGCAACGAGCTCACCGACGCGGTGCTGGCCGAGGCGGTCGCGCTCGCCACCGCCGACATCGAGCCGCCCTCCGACGTGCACGGCAGCTCGGCGTACCGCACGAGAGCGGCCCGGGAGATGGCCGCCCGGGCCCTGACCGAGGCGTTCGCGCGGTCCGCCCGCGACCGGGGCCAGAGGAAGGAGGCGTCGTGAGAGTCGAGATCAACCTCAACGGGAAGCCCTTCGCCGCCGACGTCGAGCCGCGCATGCTGCTCTCGGACTTCATCCGCCACGAGGCGTGCCTGACCGGCACCCACGTGGGCTGCGAACAGGGTGGCTGCGGCGCCTGCACCGTCCAGGTCGACGGTCGCGCGGTCCGTTCCTGCCTGCTCTTCGCGATCCAGGTCGACGGCTCGACCGTGCGGACCGTCGAGGCGCTGAGCGACGAGCGCGACGGCGCACTGCACCCGCTGCAGGAGGCGTTCCGGGAGTGCCACGGCCTGCAGTGCGGCTTCTGCACCCCGGGATTCCTGATGAGCCTGGAGCCCGCGCTGGCGAGCGGCCCGCTCGACGACGAGCAGGCGATCCGCGACGCCATCAGCGGCAACATCTGCCGGTGCACCGGCTACGCGGGCATCGTCGACGCCGTCCGGCACGCCTCGAACACGATCTGGAACGACCCCGACATCGGCACGGTCGACGACCTCGGGTCGCTGGGCGAGGACGCGCCTCGGTCGGGAGCCGGCGATGAGTGAGATGATCCCCCGCCTGGTCGGCCAGCGCGTCAAGCGGGTCGAGGACCCCCGGCTGCTCACGGGTCGCGGCGAGTACGTCGACGACGTCCACCTGCCGCGGATGCTCCACGTCGCACTCCTGCGCAGCTCGGTCGCCCACGCGCGGATCGTCGGCATCGACACCGCGGCGGCCGCCGAGCTGCCCGGCGTGCATCTGGTGGTGACGGCCGACGACCTGCGCGACCGGGTGCAGCCGATCGTCTGCGACATCCTGCCGCCGGGCGCCTGGCAGACGAGCGCGTACCCGATCCTCGCCGACGGCAAGGTCCGGTTCGTCGGCGAGCCCGTCGTCGCCGTGGTCGCGGACAGCCGCTACGTCGCGGAGGACGCGATCGAGGCGATCGGGGTCTCCTACGAGGAGCTCCCTCCGGTGATGACCGTGACGGCCGCGGAGGCGGGTCCCGAGACCCAGGTGCACGAGGCCTGGGACGAGGCGTGGTTCACCCACAAGCAGCTCCGCGTCGGCGACATCGACCGGGTCTTCGCGGAGGCGGCCGGGGTGACCCGCCGCTCGGTCGAGGTCGGTCGCCACACCGGCATGCCGCTCGAGACCCGGGCGATCATCGCCGACTACAACCCGTCGAGCAACGCGCTCACCGTGCACATGACGACCCAGATGCCGCACATCATGCGCACCGGCCTGGCCGACCACCTCGGCATGCCGGAGCACCAGATCCGCGTCATCTCCAAGGACGTCGGCGGCGGGTTCGGGGTCAAGGCCGAGCTCTACCCCGAGGACATCCTCGTGTCCCACCTGGCCACCCGGCTCGGGCGCCCGGTCAGCTGGGTCGAGGACCGACGCGAGCACCTGCTCGGCACGATCCACGCCCGCGAGCACTTCTACGAGCTCGAGGCCGCGTGGGACGAGAGCGGGCGCATCCTCGCCGTCCGCGCGGAGATCCGGGTCGACGGCGGTGCGTACTCCGTCTACCCCTACAGCGCCTCCATGGAGCCCGGGATGGCGATGGGCGTGCTGACCGGCATGTACGACGTACCGGTCTACCACGCCGACTCCTGGGCGATCGCCACCAACAAGACCCCCCTCGGTCCGTACCGGGGCGTGGCCCGGCCCTCCGCGTGCTTCGCCATGGAGCGGCTCATGGACGCGGTCGCCCACGACACCGGCATCGACCCGCTCGAGCTGCGCCGGCGCAACCTCGTCCGGGCCGACCAGATGCCGCACACCACGCCGTCGGGTCTCGAGTACGACAGCGGCGACTTCGAGGCCACCTTCCGCAAGGCCGCCGAGATCCTCGGCTACGACGCCACGCGTGAGCAGCAGGAGGAGCTGCGCGGCGAGGGGCGCTACCTGGGCATCGGGGTCGGGAGCTACGTTGAGCAGACGGCGCACGGCGCGGCCGAGTTCGTGAAGCGCGGCCTGCCGGTCATCTTCGGCTACGACACGAGCCGGATCCGCATCGACGCCTCCGGGAACGTCCTGGTGCACCCGACCTCGCACTCCCACGGGCAGGGTCACGAGACGACGATCGCCCAGGTCGTCGCCGACGCGCTCGGCATCGAGATCGAGCGGATCCGGGTCGTGTACGGCGACACCCAGGACGTGGCGTACGGCAGCGGCACGCTCGGGAGCCGGAGCATGGTCATGGCCGGCGGCGCCGCCCACCTCGCCGCGGTCGAGCTCCGCGACCGACTGGTCCGGATCGCCGCGCACAACCTGGAGGTCGACCCCGGTGACCTCGAGGTCGCCGACGGCGAGGTCCGGGTCAAGGGGTCGCCCGCGACCGCGGTCGCCATCACCGAGATCGCGCGGTGGGCGCACCACCGGCCCGAGCGGATCCCGAGCGACCTGGAGCCCACCCTCGAGGTGACCTCCAGCTACGGAGCGCCGCCGGGGACCGGTGCGTTCTCCCACGCGGTGCACATGGCGCTGGTCGAGGTCGACCCGGCACTCGGGACCGTCCAGGTGCTGCGCTACGTCGTCGCCGAGGACTGCGGCCGGATCGTGAACCCGATGATCGTCGACGGCCAGGTCACCGGCGGCGTCGCGCAGGGTCTCGGTGGCGCGCTCCTCGAGGAGATCGTGCACGACGCGGAGGGGCAGCCGCTGACCACGTCGCTGCTCGACTACCTCTGGCCGACCGCCCACGACGTCCCCTTCGTCGAGATCGGCCATCTCGAAAGCCTCTCGCCCTTCACCATCGGCGGCATCAAGGGCATGGGAGAAGGCGGCGCCATCGCACCGGGTGCGGTGATCGCCGGCGCAGTTGAGGACGCCATGCGTCCACTCGGGGGCGGATTCGTCCGCAAGGTCCCGCTCACCCCGGAGCGGGTGCTCAACCTACTGAACGTCGACCCGACCGGGCGCGTTCCGGAATCCCATGAGGAGAACCAGAAATGAAGCTCAACCGCACTCTGTGTCTCACGGCCGTCGCCACGCTGGCGAGCGCGATGACGCTGGCCGGCTGCAGCGACGCCGGCGGTTCCGGTGACAGCGACACGTACAAGATCGGGATGCTGGCGGCCCTGTCCGGACCGTCGGCCCAGGCCGGACAGCACCAGCGCGACGGCGCCCAGGCCGCGGTCGACGCCATCAACGCCGCCGGCGGCGTCAACGGCCGCGACCTCAAGCTCGTGGTCCGCGACGACGCGGGCAACCCGAACACCGCGGTGAGCGGGTTCAACGACCTGATCCGCGACCAGAGCGTGATCGGCATGTTCGGCTCCACCTTCGGCGCCGCGACCCTCGCCATCAAGCCGCTGCTGGCGCGCAACAAGATCGCCGTGCTGGCCCCCAACACCACGCACGAGGTCACCAACCCGGTCGACGAGTGGCTCTTCCGGGGCATCATCTCCGCGCAGACCGAGGTCGAGGCCGTGGTCGACCTGCTCCAGCAGGCGGGTCTCACGAAGGTCGCGATCCTCCACTCGACCGACGCCTACGGCGCCCAGGGAGGCAAGCTCCTCAGCGAGAGCGACCTCGACGTCGTCGCCGTCGAGGAGATGGAGGCCGACGCCACCGACGTCACCACGCAGCTGACCCGGATCAAGGCCAAGCAGCCCGACGCGCTCCTCGTCTGGTCCATCACCCCGGGTGCGGGCCTGGTGCTCAAGAACGCCGGGCAGGTCGGACTCAACATCCCCATGCTCAGCGGCGTCGTGGGCCCGACCGCCGGCAACCTGACCGCGGCCGGCAAGTCCTCGGTGCTCGAGCACTGGCTCAACGTCGGCCTCATCGACCCCGCGAACCCGCTGCCGCGCCAGGAGGACGCGATCGCGACGCTCAAGAAGGCGCACAGCGACTACGAGCCCGACGTCTACTCCGTGACCGGGTACGCCGGCATCGACCTGATCGCCCAGGCCCTCGAGGACGCCGGCGACGACGCCGACCGCGAGTCGCTGCGCGACTCCCTGGAGAGCCTGCAGGACGTCGACACGGTCGCCGGCACGTTCAGCTACTCCGCGGACAACCACGACGGCGTCGGCATCGACAGCGTCGTCTGGCTCGCCGTCGAGGACGGCACCTACCGCCGCGTCGACGACCCGATCTCGGTCCTCGACTGATCCGACGATTCGGAGACCACCACCATGGACCAAGCCATCCAGTTCACGCTGGCCGGCCTCACGACCGGCAGCATCTACGCCCTGATCGCCCTGGGCTTCACGCTGACCTACAACTCCAGCGGAGTCGTGAACTTCGCGCAGGGAGAGTTCGTCATGCTGGGCGGGTTCCTCGCCGTCGCGCTCTACCTCACGGGCCTGCCGCTCGGCCTCGCCGCCGTCGGTGCGGTGATCGGGTCGGCCCTGATCGCCGGGATCGTGCACCTGCTGACGCTCTCCCGGGTCCCGAAACTCGACACCTTCGGACTCCTGATGGTCACCGTCGGCATCGCGATCGTGCTGCGCACCCTCATGCTCCTGGTCTGGGGCAGCGAGGAGCGCTCGCTGCCCGCCTTCACCGACGGTGAGTCCATCCACGTCCTGGGCGGCACCATGCCGCCGCAGGCGCTCTGGGTGATCGGGACGGCGCTCGTCGCGATGCCGCTGCTGTACGTCTTCTTCACCCGGACACGCATCGGCGACGCGATGATGGCGGCCTCCGACAACCGCACGGGCGCCAAGATCGTGGGCATCCGCACCAACCGGGTCGCGCTGTTCGCGTTCATGCTCGGTGCCGGGCTCGCCGCCCTCGGCGGCGTGCTCATCGCGCCGATCACCACGATCAGCTTCGCGCTCGGTCTGGAGTTCTCGGTCAAGGGCTTCACGGCGGCGGTCCTCGGCGGCTTCGGCAGCCCGGTGGGCGCCGTCGTCGGAGGGCTCTCCCTCGGCCTCATCGAGAAGTTCGGCGCGGGCTACATCTCCACGGGCTACCAGGACCTCTTCGCGCTCGCGACCCTGCTCGTGATCCTGATCATCCTTCCCCGCGGGATCGTCGGATCCCGCGCCCTGGAGGCCTGAGACATGCTGCGCAAAGCCAGCGTCGGTCTCGTCGTCGCAGTCGCACTGGTCGCGCCGTTGGTGGTGGACCTGTTCTGGCTGAACCTGCTGACCCTCGCACTGATCTACATGCCGATGGTGATCGGCCTCAACGTCCTGTTCGGCAAGGCGAACCTGGTCTCCTTCGGCCAGGGCGGATTTTTCGCGATCGGCGCCTACGTCTCAGCCCTGCTCACGCTCCAGCGCGGCTGGAACGTGTGGCTGGCGATGCTGGTGGGCTGCGTGGCCGCGGTCGTGATCGGCTACGTCATCGCCCGTCCGGTGCTCCGGCTCAAGGGGCTCTCGCTCGCCATGGCCACGCTCGCGTTCGGCCAGATGGTCTTCATCCTGGTCCAGCAGCTCGACGTCACGGGCGGCCCGGTCGGACTCTCGGGGATCCCCGCTCCGTCCGCGCCGGGCATCGACTTCCTCGAGCCGCGGAACTTCTACTGGCTGGCCCTCGCCGTGGCCGTGCTCGCCTTCGTGATCGCCAGCAACCTCGCGAGGTCGCGGTACGGGCGGATGTTCCACGCGCTGGCCGACAGCGAGGTGGCGTCCCGCTCCGTGGGCGTCCGCGTCGACCGGGTCAAGACGCTGGCCTTCTGCTTCGCCGCGGGACTGGCGGGCGTGGCCGGCGCGATGTACGCGCACTACTTCTCCTTCATCAGCTCCGACACGTTCAACCTCGAGCTGTCCCTGCTCGTGGTGATCATGGTCGTCGTCGGCGGCATGAAGGACCTCTGGGGCGCCGTGGTCGGCACCATCGCCATCTTCGTGATGCGTGAGTACCTGCGCTCCTACCAGGAGTACTCCGAGCTCGTCTACGGGCTGCTCCTGATCCTCGTCTTCATGTTCGCCCGGGGCGGCATCACCGGCACCGCCAAGGCGGTGTTCCGGCGCCTGAGAGGTGGCACCGACAGCGGGGGTGGGCCCGGCGCGGGCGACGGCACCGCCGCGCCGGTCGCCGCCGGACCGCTCCCGAAGCAGGAGGTCGGCCGATGACCACCACCACGACGGCGGCGGTGGAGCTGCGCGGGGTCACCATGCAGTTCGGTGGGCTCCGCGCCCTCTCCGACGTCTCCCTGCGCCTGGACCACGGCGTGGTCACGTCGCTCATCGGGCCGAACGGAGCCGGCAAGACCACGGCGATCAACGTGATCTCGGGCGTGCTGCGCCCGACGTCCGGCAACGTGCTCGTCAACGGCGAGACCATCACGAACCAGGCCGCGGAGCGCCGCACCGACATCGCCCGCACCTTCCAGATCTCGCAGGTCTTCAAGAGCCTGACCGTCCTCGAGAACGTCGTCGTCGCGCTCCAGGCCGACAGCGGCTACGGGTTCGGACGCGCGCTCCTCGGCGGTCCGGGCGTCCGGCACGCCGAGAAGGCGGTCCGGCGCGAGGCCCTCGAGCTGCTCGACCGGGTCGGCATCGGACACCTCGCCGACCGGGAAGCGAGCACCCTGCCACTCGGTCAGGAGCGTCTCCTCGAGGTCGCCCGCGCCCTCGCGATGCGACCCAAGGTCATCCTCCTCGACGAGGTCGCCTCCGGACTCACCGCCGGGGACCGGCACGAGCTCGCCGGGCTGGTGCGCTCGCTCGGCGCGGACGGGTACGCCGTCCTCGTGGTCGAGCACAACATGCGGTTCGTCCAGGACACGTCCGAGGCGCTCGTGGTGCTCAACTTCGGCGAGCTCCTCTACACCGGGACCGTCGCCGAAGGGCTTCGCGACCAGGGGGTCATGGACGCCTACCTCGGCCACGCCACCACGACCGATGCCGGTCCCGACGAAGAGGTGAAGAGCGATGCTGCGCTGTCATGACGTGTCGGTCGCCTACGACGGACTGAAGGCGATCGAGAACGTCTCCATCGAGGTCCCGGCCCACCAGACCGTCGGGATCGTGGGCCCCAACGGGGCCGGCAAGACCAGCCTCCTGCACGGCGTCTGCGGGATCGTTCCCCTGGCCGGCGGCACCGTCGTCTTCGACGAGGAGGACGTCACGGGCCGGCCGACGCCGGACCTGGTCCGCCGGGGGATCTCGCTGGTGCCGGCGGCGCGGGAGCTCTTCCCCAACCTCAGTGTGCACAAGAACCTCCGCCTGGGGGCGCACACGCACCTGTCCTCGCGGCAGGGTCGGACGCAGGCGGCCGCCGACCTCGAGCGGGTCCTGGAGATGTTCCCGATCCTGCGCGAGCGCGGCAACCAGGCGGCCGGATCGCTGTCCGGCGGGCAGCAGCAGATGGTCGCCATCGGCCGCGCGCTGATGGCCCGGCCCCGCCTGCTCGTGCTCGACGAGCCCTCCCTCGGCCTGGCCCCGCTGGTCCTCGGTGAGATCTTCGACGCCCTGCACAACCTGGTCGCGTCGTCCGACGTCTCGGTGCTCCTCGTGGAGCAGAACGCGGAGCTGACGACGGCGTTCGTCGACTACGTGTACGTCCTGGACTCCGGTCGGGTCGTCAACGGCGGCCCCGCGAGCGAGATGACCAGGGACGACATCGCGCGCGCCTACATGGGGGCCGAGGCGTGACGGCAGCCGCGTCGGGGCGACCACAGGTCGGGGTGCTGATCATCCCGGACCTGCCGGTCAGCGACCTCGTCGAGCGGGCCGTGCACGTCGAGCGGTCCGGGCTCGACTCGGTCTGGGTGGCGGACGAGAAGTTCTACCGCGACCCGTTCGTCACCCTGACGGCCGTCGCGGCCCGGACCGAGCGGATCGGGATCGCCACCTGCGTGACCGAGCCCTACGCCCGGCACCCCGCCCTGATCGCGATGGCGATGGGCACCCTGCACGAGCAGGCGCCCGGACGGGTGACCATCGGCATGGGCGCCGGAGGCTCCGGGTTCCCCCCGATGGGGGTCACCCGGCGCGCCCCGGTCGCCGCGCTGACCGAGGCCGTCGCGATCATCCGCGGGCTGCTGAGCGGCGAGGAGGTGAACGTCGAGGGCAAGGTGCTGAGCTTCACGGCCGGACGGCTCAACTTCCCGGCGGTCCCGCTGCCGATCTTCCTCGCCGGCCGAGGGGAGAAGGTGCTCCAGGCGGCCGGGCGGGTCGCCGACGGGGTGATCACCGCGCCGTTCGCCTCGAGCCTCACCCTGGGCGGCGCCGCCGCCGCGGTCGCGGCCGGGGTCGAGGCCCGCACCGACGGCGTTCGCCCGCCGATCGTGGCGCGCGTCGACGTCGCGATCTCCCACGACCCGGTGGTCGCCCGCGACGCCGTCAGGTACATGGTCGCGATGCCGATCTGGTCGAGCTACCCGAACCTCGACTACGTCGAGCCGACCGGCGTCGAACTGCCGGCTGAGGTCGTGGAGCTCGTCGCCACCCGGCGATACGAGGCCATCGGGTGGGCCGCGCCGCACATCCCCGACGGCCTGGTCGACCACTTCGCCGTCGCCGGCACCTTCGACGAGGTCGTCGCCCGGCTCCGGGACATCGGCGAGGTCGCCGACCAGATCCTGGTCAACCCGGTGCCGACCACCGACCACGACGTCGACCAGACGATCGCCGCGATCGCCCGTGCCCGGGACGCGGCCTTCCCCGTCCCAGCACACCCCGCCTGAGTCCGGAACAACCCCAGGAGCAACGATGAGGTTTGGCGTAGGCCTGCCCACAGCCACCGCAGGAATGATGTACCCGACCCCGTTCGCCAGCGCTGCCGACGTGGTCGACATCGCCGTCGAGGCCGAGCAGCTCGGCTACTTCGAGGTCGCCGGCAACGACCACATCACCACCCAGCAGTACGTCCGGGAGTCCTACCCGGTCCCGCCGGACTTCTTTGAGCCGCTGGTGACCTACGGCTACATCGCCGCGCGGACGTCGACGCTCCGCCTGATGACCGGCATCCTGGTGATGCCGATGCGGCAGCCGGTGCTCCTCGCCAAGCAGCTCGCGACGCTCGACCAGCTCTCCGGCGGCCGGGTCATGGTCGGCGCCGGCAGCGGCGCCTACCGCGAGGAGTTCGTCGCGTCCCAGCCGCACCTGGCGCACGCGCACCGGGGGCGGCTGCTCAACGAGTCGATCGAGGCCGTCCAGCTGCTCTTCCGCGAGCGGCGCGCGAGCTACGCCGGTGAGTACGTCTCGTTCGACGACATCGAGATGTACCCGAAGCCGGTCCAGGACGTGCTTCCGATCTACCCCGCCGGGAACGCCGACGCGTCCATCCGCCGGGCCGCCCGCTACGGCCAGGGCTGGCTGCCCGCCGGGCTGAGCCCCGCCGCCGTCGGAGCGGGCAGGGAGAAGCTGCGGGCGTACGCCGCGGAGGAGGGCCGGGCAGACCAGGAGTTCGCCATCGCCCCGCAGGTCATGGTCTGCATCGCCGACACGACCGAGGAGGCCGAGGACACCTACCGCCGCTCCCAGCTCTTCCACCACCTGGTCACCCTCCAGCAGTCGACGCTCAAGGGCGTGAGCGTCGACACCTACGTGACCAACAACTGCATCGGCAACCCGGACGACGTGATCGCGAAGGTCAAGGAGTTCGAGGAGGCGGGGGCGACCCACCTCGCCGGCATCTACTTCGCCGCCGACAACGTGGAGCAGCTGCGCGCCCAGATGCGCCGCTTCGCCACCGAGGTCATGCCGGCCTTCACCGACTGAGAACGAAAGGCACCACCACCGCGATGAGCACGATCACCCCCGTCGTCAGCGACGCCGCCCCCGAGGCCGTGGGACCGTACGTCCACGCCGTCCGGCACGGCGACGTCCTCTACTGCTCCGGGTCCCTGCCCCTCGACCCGGCGTCCGGCGTCCTCGACGACGCCGACCTCGCCGCGGAGACCCGGCGGTCGCTCGCGAACCTCCAGGCCGTCTGTGCGAGCGCGGGCACCTCGCTGGAGCACGCGCTGCGGATGACGATCTACACGACCCGGCTCGACGGGTTCGCCGAGATCAACGACGCCTACGCGGCCGGGTTCCCGGGCCACGTCCCGGCCCGGACCACCGTCGGCGTCGCCGCGCTCCCGAAGGGCGCCCGCGTCGAGATCGACGCGATCGTCGCGATCCCGGGCTCCTCCGATGAGTGAGTCGATCGCCGTCCTCGGAGGCACCGGAGCGCTCGGGTTCGGCATCGCCGTCCGGCTCGCGGCCGCGGGCCATGCGGTCGTCATCGGGTCCCGGGACGCTGGCCGGGCCGAGGGCGCGGCGGACCGGCTGCGCGCCCTCCTGCCCGAGGCCGACGTCCGAGGCTGCGCCAACGGCGACGCGGCCCGCGCGGCCGACCGGCTGGTGATCCTCTCGGTGCCGCTGACGAGCCAGGTCAGCACGATCAAGGCCGTGGCCGAGGACCTGGAGGCGGGGAAGATCCTCCTCGACGCCACCGTCCCCCTGGCGCCGGCCGTCGGCGGGCGGCCGACCCAGCTGGTCGGCCTGTGGAGCGGGTCGGCGGGGGAGCAGGCCGCCGCGGCGGTGCCGCCCGGCGTCGGGGTCGTCTCCGGGCTCCACACGCTGAGCGCGGCGTCGCTGGAGGCGCTCGACCAGGACCTGGATCAGGACACGCTGATCTGCGGAGACTCCAAGGACGACAAGCAGGTCGTTCGCGACCTGATCGGGTCGGTCACGGGGCTCCGGGTCGTGGACGCCGGACGCCTCGAGATGAGCCGGCTGGTGGAGAGCCTCACGCCCCTGCTGATCGGCATCAACATCAGGAACAAGACCCATGCAGGTATCCGCATCGTCGGCCTTCCCTGACCCGCTCCGGCGGCGTCCACTCACCCGGAGGGTCGGGTGAGCTCCTCGTCGCCGGGCCGGGGGGAGTTCCAGGTGCTCCTGCCCGTCAAGAGCCTCGACACCGCGAAGTCCCGCCTCGAGCTCACCGACGCGGGACGACGAAGCCTGGCACTGGCGTTCCTGCTCGACACCCTGCGAGCCGCCGCCGAGTGCCGGTTGGTCGGTGACCTGGTGGTCGTCACCCGCGACCAGCAGGTCACCGACGTGGTCCGGGAGGGCGGTGCCAGCGTCGTGGTCCCGGGCGACGCGAGGGGCCTCAACGGCGAGCTCGCGCAGGTGCTGGCCGAGCGCCTGCCCGGCGGGCGACCCACCACGATCCTGATGCCGGACCTGCCGTCCGTGACCGCTCACGAGCTCGAGGAGGCGTTGACCCTCGGACGTCGGGAGCACCGGCCCACCTACGTCGAGGATCTCAGTGATGGCGGCACCACGATGCTCACCAGCCGGCGGGGGGACCTGGTGCCCGCCTTCGGCGCGCGCTCCGCGGCGCGCCACCGGTCGGCCGGGGCCCGCCCCGTCGGAGGCGAGCTCGTCGGCGCCCGGTGCGACGTCGACGACCTCGAGTCCCTCCGGATGGCCGTCTACATCGGCGTCGGCCCGCACACGAGGCAGGCGCTCGAGCGCCTGCCGGGCCTGTCGGCGCTCGGCGAGATGGCGCACCCGTGATTTCGAGACGGGTCCCGGCGCGCCCCCGACAACCGCCAGACTCCTCGGCATGGCGGCGCTCACCGCGGCGGAGGCCGACCCCGAGAGCGCGGCCCAGCGTGCGCTGACGTCGGTGACCGCGGAGCGTGCCCGGCCGCTCGGGCGCGGGCGCACCACCTACGATCAGGTGGCCCGCTTGGCGGCGACAGACCCGAACCCCTGACGCCGGCCCGCTTCAGCACCTCGGAGCCGGCCGGCGCAGCGTTGCATGTCCACACCCAGGAAGCAGTCCAGGAAGAAGCCCAGGAAGCAGTAAGGAGAGCATTCGGTGCTCATCGGCATTCCCCGTGAGTCAAGACCGGGCGAGACACTCGTCGCGGCGACCGCGAAGACGACGGCCCAGCTTGTCGAGCTCGGCTACGACGTCATCATCGAGTCCGGCGCGGGTGCGTCCGCGGACCAACCCGACCAGGCGTTCGTCGAGGCCGGGGCCCGGATCGGGTCGCCGGAGGAGGTCTGGGCGGCCGACGTCGTCGCCAAGGTCAACGCTCCCACCGACGGCGAGATCGCCCGGCTGCGCCGGGGCGCGACGGTCATCTCGATGATGGCGCCCGCGCGCAGCCCCGAGCTGCTGGCCGCGCTGCAGACGGCCGGCGTGACCGCCCTGGCGATGGACGCCGTGCCCCGGATCTCGCGGGCCCAGTCCATGGACGTGCTCTCGTCGATGGCGAACGTCGCGGGCTACCGCGCGGTGGTCGAGGCCGCACACGAGTTCGGCCGGATGTTCACCGGCCAGGTCACCGCGGCCGGCAAGATCCCGCCGGCCCGGGTGTTCGTGGTGGGCGCCGGCGTGGCCGGCCTCGCCGCCATCGGCGCGGCCTCGGCGATGGGCGCGGTCGTGCGCGCCTTCGACGTCCGCCCGGAGGTCGCCGAGCAGGTCGAGTCGATGGGCGCCCAGTTCGTCAAGGTCGACTTCGAGAGCGAGGTCAGCTCCGACGGCTACGCCAAGGAGATGACCGCCGAGCAGGAGGCCGCCACCGCGGAGATGTACGACGCGGAGGCCCGCGCCGCCGACATCGTGATCACCACCGCGCTGATCCCGGGCCGACCGGCGCCGAAGCTGCTCAGCGCCGAGACGATCGCCGGGATGCGGAACGGGTCGGTGATCGTCGACATGGCGGCCGCCAACGGCGGCAACGCGGAGGGGACGCAGCCCGGGGATCGGATCGTGACCTCGGGTGGCGTCACGATCCTCGGCTACACCGACCTGGCGGGCCGGCTGCCCGCGCAGACCTCGCAGCTCTACGGCACCAACATCGTCAACCTGCTCAAGCTGCTGACGCCGGCCAAGGACGGCGCGCTCGCGCTCGACCTCGACGACGTCGTGCAGCGGGGCGTCACGGTGGTGCGCGATGGCGAGTCGATGTGGCCGCCGCCGCCGGTCCAGGTCTCGGCCGCGCCCGCCGCGCCGGCCGCCGCACCGGTGGCGGCCGCGAAGCAGCGGACCCCGATGACCACGAGCAAGGCGCTGACCATCGTCGGTGGGCTGGCCGCGGTGCTGTTCGTCCTCGTCGGACTGGCGCCGGCCCAGCTCCAGCTGAACCTCACCGTCTTCGCGCTCGCGATCGTGATCGGCTACTACGTGATCGGGCACGTGCACCACGCGCTGCACACCCCGCTGATGTCGGTCACCAACGCGATCTCCGGGATCATCGTGGTCGGCGCCCTCCTGCAGATCGGCAGGGGTGACACGGCCGTGACCGTCATCTCGTTCGTCGCGATCCTTCTCGCCAGCATCAACGTCTTCGGCGGCTTCGCCGTCACCCGTCGCATGCTCGGCATGTTCTCCAGGAGCTGACCCGTGGACATCTACTCTGCCTCGGTGGCGGCCTACCTGGTCGCCGCCCTCCTCTTCGTGCTGGCCCTCGCGGGCCTGTCGCGGCACGAGTCGGCCAAGCTCGGCAACTACTTCGGGATCCTGGGCATGGCCATCGCGCTGGTGGCCACGGTCGCCCTGGCCATCGACACCGACATCGAGTCGGTCGGACTCGTCCTGCTCCTCGTGGCGGTCGCCCTGGGCGCGGTCATCGGCCTCCAGCTCGCCCGGACGGTCGAGATGACCGGCATGCCGGAGCTGATCGCGCTCCTGCACAGCTTCGTCGGCCTCGCCGCGGTGCTGGTCGGCTGGAACGGCTACCTGCACATCGAGCACCACCCGGACGGCGTCGACGCCGTCGTGCTGGAGGCGGCCGGCCTGCTCGGCATCCACAGCGCCGAGGTCTTCATCGGCATCTTCATCGGCGGCGTGACCTTCACCGGCTCGATCGTCGCCAACCTCAAGCTGTCGGCGCGGATGAAGTCCGCCCCGCTCATGCTCCCGGGCAAGAACCTCATCAACATCGGGTGCCTGGTTCTCTTCCTGGCCCTCACCGTGTGGTTCGTCGTCGACCCGCAGCTGTGGCTGCTGGTGGTCGTCACGATCCTCGCGCTCGCCCTCGGCTGGCACCTGGTCGCCTCGATCGGCGGCGGCGACATGCCGGTCGTCGTCTCGATGCTGAACAGCTACTCCGGCTGGGCGGCCGCGGCGTCCGGCTTCCTGCTCAACAACAACCTGCTCATCATCGTGGGCGCGCTCGTCGGCTCCTCGGGTGCCTACCTGTCCTACATCATGTGCGCGGCGATGAACCGCTCCTTCATCTCCGTGATCGCCGGTGGCTTCGGCCTCGAGGCGGGCCCGGGCGACGCCAAGGACTACGGCGAGCACCGGGAGATCCAGGCCGCGGGCGTCGCGGAGCTGCTCGAGCGCGCGTCGTCGGTCGTGATCACGCCGGGCTACGGCATGGCGGTCGCCCAGGCCCAGTACCCGGTCGCCGATCTGACCGCGAAGCTGCGGGCCAAGGGGGTCGACGTCCGGTTCGGCATCCACCCGGTCGCGGGCCGGCTGCCCGGGCACATGAACGTGCTCCTGGCGGAGGCCAAGGTGCCCTACGACATCGTGCTCGAGATGGACGAGATCAACGGCGACTTCGGCGACACCGACGTCGTGCTCGTGATCGGCGCGAACGACACCGTCAACCCGTCGGCCGCCGAGGACCCGGCCTCGCCGATCGCCGGCATGCCAGTCCTCGAGGTGTGGAACGCGCACGACGTGGTCGTCTTCAAGCGGTCGATGGCGGCGGGGTACGCCGGCGTGCAGAACCCGCTCTTCTTCCGCGACAACAGCCAGATGCTCTTCGGTGACGCCAAGGACCGGGTCGAGGACATCGTGCGGGCGCTCGGCTGACGCCGACGTCCGGTGTAGCCCGGGGTGGCCCCGACCGATGAATCGGGGCCGCCGCCGCGGTCGACCCTCGGGTAGACGATGCGCGAGGAGTGGACGGCGATGGCGGTGCTCGAGGACGTCCGGCCGCTGGGCGCGGAGCTGGAGCGCTCGTACGAGGTGTACGTGCGCGGCAGGCTGAAGTTCCGCGTCCAGCAGCTGGTCTACGTGGCCTTCTCCCTCGACGAGCGGGTGATGGGCTTCGCCTTCCCCAAGGAGGAGCGGGCCGCGCTCGTCGCGAGCGAGCCCCACAAGTTCCAGCTGCCGTCGGAGTCGGACCTGCGCTTCAACTGGGTGCACGCCGATCTCGCCGCGCTGGACCGGGCCGAGGCCCGCGAGCTCGTCGTCGACGCCTGGCGGATGGTCGTGCCCCAGAAGCTCTCCCGCGCCTACGACCTCAGCCATCCCGACGGCCCGGGCTGACCATCGGCTCCCGGACCTCGTGGCGGGACGCCGGTGCGCAATTCGTGAATTCACTGGATAGTGCAGTATATTCACGATATGCCCGAGACCACCCCCGTCGACCAGGTCATGGAGATGGTGTCCCTGCTCCAGCGGGACATGGCGCACTCGTTCGCCCGCGACGGGCTCACCGAGGCGCGGGCGCACCTGCTGTGGGTGCTCCAGGACGGTCCGACGACCCAGCGGGCGCTGGCCGACGCGCTGCGGGTGACGCCACGCAACATCACCGGCCTCGTCGACGGGCTGGTCGCCTCCGGCCACGTCGTACGCCGCGCGCATCCGACCGACCGCAGGGCGACCCTCGTCGACCTGACCGAGCCCGGCGCCGACCTGCTGCGGTCGATGACCGAGGGCTACGCGGAGATGCACGAGGTGCTCTTCGGCGGCCTCCCCGACCGCGAGCTCGCCGCCTTCGGGCGCACCCTCGGCCGGGTCGTCGACCGACTCCGGGCCAGGCTCGTCGAGGAGGGGATCGGATGACGCGCCTGTGGGGCTGGATCGTCGTCGGCGTCCGCTTCGAGATCAACCTGTACGTCGCGCTGGGCCGATGGCTGCTCCGTCGGCCCGCGGTGCCGGCGGGCGCGACGCCGTGGGGCTACGCCCGCCTGGTCACCCCGGTGATCTGGCTGTGGATCTTCGGGTCCGCGGTGGAGGTCGTGGTGGTGCACGTGATCACGCCCTGGCTCGCGGTCCGGCTGGTGCTCCTCGCCGTCGGCGTCTGGGGCCTGCTCTGGATGGTCGGGCTGCTCGCGAGCTACCGCGTCTACCCGCACCTGGTCGACGACGACGGCCTGCGGGTGCGGCACGGCAAGCGGGCCGACGTCCGGGTGCCGTGGGAGCGGATCGCCCGGGTGACGACGGTCGACCGCGACCTGCCCTCGTCCGTCCGGACCTTCCAGCCATGCCCCGCAGGGGTCGACGGCGAGGGCGGCATCGACCTCCAGATCGGCGTCAGCGGCCGCGCCAACGTGCACCTCGTGCTCACCGAGCCGATGACCGTCCCGGTGTCCGGCGAGCCGCTGGCGGTCACGGCCCTGACGTTCCTGGTCGACGACCCCAGGGAGTTCGTGGCGCAGGTCCGCAGCGCCGTCCGGTCGACCGCGCACTGACCGGCCACCGATGAGAGTCCGCGGCCGCGCCGGTCAGTTCCTCCGGAGGAGACTGCACGGCGCAGTCACGAGTCGAGGAGCGCGCGGATGTCACTGACCCGGGTCCACAACCTGTCCATCTCGCTGGACGGCTTCGCCACCGGCGAGCCGCAGTCGCTCGAGGCGCCGTTCGGACATGCCGGCGAGCGCCTGCACGGGTGGATGTTCGGCACCCGGTTCTGGGACGCCGGCGGGAGCGCCGGCGTCGACGACGCCTTCGCGCAGCGCCACAGCCAGGGCATCGGCGCCGAGATCATGGGCTCCCACAAGTTCGGCCCGCCCGGCTGGCACGACGACCCGGAGTGGCGCGGGTGGTGGGGGCCGAACCCGCCGTTCCACACGCCGACGTACGTGCTCACCCATCGCCCGCGGCCGCCGCTCGAGATGGCGGGCGGCACCACCTTCCACTTCCTCGACGCGACCCCGGCCGAGGCGCTCGCGGTGGCCCGCGAGGCCGCCGACGGTCAGGACGTCCGGATCGGCGGCGGCGCCACCGTGGTCCGCGACTTCGTCGCCGCCGGGCTGGTCGACCTCATGCACCTGGTGCAGGTGCCGATCGTGCTCGGCCGCGGCGTCCGGATCTGGGACGGCCTGGAGGCGCTCGAGGACGGCTACGACATCGAGGCGGTCTCCGCTCCCAGCGGCGTCACCCACCTCACCTTCACCCGCCGGGCCACCGCCTGACAGGCCCGGCATCGAGGCTCAGCCGACCTGCCGGTCCCGCCACTCCTCCGCGAGCAGCGCGTAGCCGTAGCCGTCCAGCCAGCCCCGGGTGCGGTGCAGGGACTCGCGCACGTTGTGCGCCTCGCGGCGCATGCCGAGCCGCTCCATGATCCGCCACGAGGCGACGTTGTCGGCGAAGCAGAGCGCGGTGACCCGGTGCAGCCCGAGCGGCTCGAAGCAGATCCGCAGCAGGGCGGCGGCCGCCTCGGTCGCGTAGCCCTGCCCCGCGTGCTCGGGCGCGATTACCCAGCCCAGCTCGGCCTGCCGGCCCCGGGCCCGGTCGGCGACCTCCTCCTGCGCCCAGGGCGACTCGATGCGCAGCATCAGGTCGCCGACCACGGCGCCGTCGCGCTCGACCACGAGCGTCGCGGCGAACCGGTCGGGCTCGGCGAACAGCCCGGCGTACTCGTCCCGGTCGCGCACCAGCCGGTGCAGCCACTCGCCGACCTCGGGGAGGCGGCGGTAGGCCCAGGTCGGGTCGAGGTCGTCGACGGTGGCGGGGCGGATCGAGAGGCGCTCGGTGCGCACCGGCCAGTCGACGGCACTCAGGTCCTGGGGCATGCGCCGATCCTGCCCGACCGGGGCGGGGGTTCGGCACCGACTTTTCCCTAGGCCGGCTCGCGCAGCGGGTGCGGCACCGCGGCGGTCGCCATCTGGCCGAGCCACGACGGGACCGCACGGCGTACGTCGGAGGGCGCCTCGATCCGCACGTCGCCGGTGCGCATCGCGTCGTCCCAGGTGCGGTCGACCCGCCACAGCCGGACCATCGTGCCCAGGGTCGTGGTGACGGTCGCGGTCACGTCGAAGCCGGGATCGAAGTCGCAGACGTCGGCGTCCTCGCCGTTGACGCACAGCCACCACGAGGCGGTGCGCGCGGGCTGGTCGGTGAAGTCGAAGCGCACCACGGTGCGGCGGCGTGGCCACGCGTCGAGCGGCACGGTGCGGCGGATGTCCCAGAGCAGCAGGTGCGGGTCGAGGTCGTCCTCGCCGAGCGTGCCGATCCAGCGGATCCCCCAGGCGCCCAGCGCCTCGACCACCGGCCGCAGCTCCTCGCCGCACTCGGTGAGGCGGTAGCTGGTGCGGCCGCCGACGACGTCGCGCTGGATCACGCCCGCGCGCTCGAGCGTGCGCAGCCGCTTGGACAGCAGCGCGGGCGACATCTTGGGGTTGCCGCGGCGCAGCTCGTTGAAGTGGGTGCTGCCCGCCAGCAGCTCGCGCACGACCAGCAGCGTCCACCGCTCGTCGAGCACCTCCATCGCCTTGGCCATCGGACAGAACTGGCCGTACGTCGCCATCCGGCACCTCCCCCGGCGCTCCGCGCCTCCACCAGTAGACGCCCGGAAGGGCGCCGGGCACCAGTACAGATCGTGAACCGGGGCCGATACAGACTCGGCACTAGAGGCCGGGGCGGCTCGGGGCGGACGCTCTCTGGCATGACTACTGACACCACCACCAACACCACCAACACGACCCAGACCCCCACTCCGCTCTGGGCTCTCGGCGACTACCACGCCGTGGCCACCGAGGTGATCGCGCCGCTCGGCCGGCGCCTGGTCGAGGCCGCCGGGATCGGCGCGGGCCAGCACGTCATCGACGTCGCGGCCGGCACCGGCAACGCCGCGCTGCCCGCGGCCGGCACCGGTGCCGACGTGGTGGCCTCCGACGTCACCCAGGCGCTGCTCGACGTCGGGCAGCGGGCCGCCGAGGCGCAGGGACTCGAGCTCGACTGGCGAGCCGACGACGCCCAGGCGCTGCCCTACGACGACGGCGAGTTCGACGCCGCGATCTCCTGCGTCGGCGTGATGTTCGCGCCGCGCCACCAGGACGCCGCCGACGAGCTGGTCCGCGTCGTCCGCCCCGGCGGCCGGATCGGGCTGGTCAGCTGGACGCCGGAGGGCTTCATCGGGCAGATGTTCGCGACCATGAAGCCGTATGCCCCCGCTCCGCCGCCGGGTGCGCAGCCGCCGCCGCTGTGGGGCGCGGAGCCGCACGTGCGCGACCTGCTCGGCGACCGGGTCTCCGGCGTCGAGGCGGTCCGCGAGCGGCTGCCGGTGACCCGCTTCGCGACGGGTGCGGAGTTCCGCGACTTCTTCAAGGCCACCTACGGCCCGACGATCATGGTCTACCGCACGCTGGCCGACGCGCCGGAGCGGGTCGCCGAGCTCGACGCCGCCCTCGCCGCCCTGGGCGACGCGGCGCTGGCCGACGGCCGGATGGAGTGGGAGTACCTGCTGCTCACCGCCACCCGGACCTGAGCACCCGCGGGACGTCATACGGACGGAGGAAGGGGACACACTGTCCGTATGACGTCCCGGCGGCGTCGGTCGAGAGCACGCGGTCACTCATGAGTCGAACCCCAGTCCCATCGCGTCGAGCGAGCGCAGCCACAGGTTGCGCCGGCCCTCGCGGTGGTCGGCGCGGTCCAGCGACCAGCGGGTGGCGTTGATGCCGATCGCCGCGAGCGGCTCGGGCGGGAACGGCAGCGGCTTGCGGCGCACCATCGCCAACCGGGTCCGCGGCGTGGACAGCCCGGAGAGCCGGTCCAGCATCACCTCGGCGGCGAACCGGGTGGCGCCCACGCCCAGGCCGGTGAAGCCGGCGGCGTAGGCGATCCGGCCCCCCGCCGCCAGCCCGTGGAACGCCACGAACTGGGTCGAGGTGTCGATCGCCCCCGCCCAGCGGTGCGTGAACGCCACGCCCTCCAACTGCGGGAAGGCCGCGAGGAAGTGCGCGGCCAGGCGCCGGAACGTCTCCGGCCGCTCCTCGTACGCCGCGCGCACCCGACGACCGGCGTGGTAGATCGCGTCGTACCCGCCCCACAGGATCCGGTTGTCGGCGGTGAGCCGGGCGTAGTGGAACTGGTTCGCCAGGTCGCCCAGCCCCTGCCGGTTGGCCCAGCCGATCGACGCCAGCTGCGAGTCCGACAGTGGCTCGGTCATCAGCACGTAGTCGTAGACCGGCACCGTCATCAGCCGGGTGCGGCGCAGCAGCGACGGGAACACGTTGGTCGCGAGCGCGACCCGGTCGGCGGTGACCGCACCGCCGGTGGTGTGCACGACGACGGGTCCGCGAGTCGGCGTGTCGAGTCCGGTCACCCGGGTCCGCTCGTGGATCTCCACGCCCAGGTCGCTCGCCACTCGCGCCAGCTCGCGAGCCAGGCGCGCAGGGTGCACCAGCGCGCAGGTGTCGCGCTCCCAGTCACCGCCGAGGAAGAGCGGGCTGTCGATCTCGGCTCGGACCGCGTCGGCGTCCAGGAAGCCCGGCTCGTCGCGCAGCCATGCGAGCTGGTGCGGCTCCACCGCGACCGTGAGCGACCCGGTGCGCTCGAGCTGGCAGTCGATGCCGAGCTCGCGGACGTCGGCCTCGAGGGCGTCGAGGTTCTCCCGGCCGAGCCGCTCGATCTCGTCGTACTCGTCGGGCCAGCGGCCGCGGCCGTTCTCCTCGCCGTGGGTGAGGCTCGCCTCGCAGAAGCCGCCGTTGCGGCCCGACGCGGCCCAGCCCACGGTCGCGGCCTCGAGCACCACCACCCGGGCGCCGGGGTTGCGGCGCTTGGCGAGCACGGCGGTCCAGAGTCCGCAGTAGCCGCCGCCGACCACGGCCAGGTCGGCGGTGGTGGCGCCGGTCAGGGGTGCGTACGTCGTACCCGGCGCGTCCTCGAGCCAGAAGACCGCCTGTCGCGAGCCCGCGAGCGCTGCGTCGACGGCAGCGCTCGCGGGTGCGTTCCGCTCGTAGGCGGTCGGGCTAGGCCCCGACATGCTGGTCGCCGGCCTTGAGCGCCTCGTCGAGGATCGCGAGCCCCTCGCGGGCCTCGTCGTCGCTCATCGTGCACGGCGGCACCACGTGGATCCGGTTGGTGTTGGCGAAGGGCAGCAGGCCCGCTGACTTGCACGCCGCCACCACCTCGTTGAGCGCGGCCGGCGGCAGCATCGCCTTGGTCGCGCGGTCGGTCACCAGGTCGAGCGCCCAGAAGGCGCCGACGCCGCGCACGTCGCCCACGCACGCGTGCCGTTCGGCGATCGCCGCCAGGCCGGGGCCGAGGATCTCGCGGCCGAGCCGGTCGGCGTTCTCGACGATGCCCTCGTCACGCATCGTCTGGATGGTCGCGACGGCGGCCGCGCAGGCGAGCGGGTGCCCCGAGTAGGTGAGGCCGCCGGGGTAGGGCCGGTGGCCGAAGGTCGCCGCGATCGGGTCGCTGATGATCACGCCGCCGAGCGGGACGTAGCCGGAGTTCACGCCCTTGGCGAAGGTGATCAGGTCCGGGACGACGTCGTACAGGTCGAGCGCAAGCCAGGAGCCGGCGCGGCCGAACCCGGCCATCACCTCGTCGAGGATCATCACGATGCCGTGCCGGTCGCACAGCTCGCGGACGCCGGCGAGGTAACCCGGCGGCGGCGCGAAGATGCCCGCGGTGCCCGGGATGGTCTCCAGGATGATCGTGGCGATCGTGTCGGGTCCCTCGGCCTCGATCGTGCGGCGCAGGTGCGCGAGTGCGCGGTCGCACTCCTCCTGCTCGGTGCTCGCGTGGAACTCCGAGCGGTAGCGGAACGGGCCGAAGAAGTGCACGACCCCGTCGGTCGCGGTGTCGTTGGCCCAGCGGCGCGGGTCGCCGGTCACGTTGATCGCGGTCTGGGTGCCGCCGTGGTAGGAGCGGTACGTCGACAGCACCTTGAACCGCCCGGTGTGCAGCCGGGCCATCCGGATCGCGTGCTCGTTGGCGTCGGCGCCGCCGTTGGTGAAGAACACCTTCTCGAAGCCGTCGGGCGCCAGTCCGGCGATCAGCTCGGCCGCCTGGGCGCGCTGCTCGTTGGCGTGCTGCGGCGCGATCGTGCACAGCCGGTCGGCCTGCTCCTTGATCGCCGCCACCACGCGCGGGTGCTGGTGGCCGATGTTGGTGAAGACCAGCTGGCTGGAGAAGTCCAGGTAGCGACGGTCCTCGTCGTCCCACACGTAGGACCCGCGCGCAGCGGTGATCACCATCGGGGTGATCTCGGCCTGCGCGGACCAGGAGTGGAAGACGTGCTTGCGGTCCAGGTCGTAGGCGGTGCTCATGGTCCTCTTCTCTCGTCGTGGGAGGAGTTTCAGTGGTTCTTCGGGAACGCCAGCTCCAGCCCGCCCGCGGTGCCCGGGTCGGGCCAGCGGGTGGTGACGACCTTGCCACGGGTGAAGAAGTGCACGCCCTCGGTGCCGTGGGCGTGGGTGTCGCCGAAGAGCGAGGCCTTCCAGCCACCGAAGGAGTAGTAGGCCATCGGCACCGGGATCGGCACGTTGACGCCGACCATGCCGACCTGCACGTCGTGCTCGAACGCGCGCGCCGCGCCGCCGTTGCCGGTGAAGATCGCGGTGCCGTTGCCGTACCGGTTGGCGTTCACCAGGTCCAGCGCCTCCTGGTAGGTGTCCGCGCGGACCACCGAGAGCACCGGGCCGAAGATCTCGTCGGTGTAGACGCTCATCGACGGGGTGACGTGGTCGAAGAGGGTGGGGCCGAGCCAGAAACCGTCCGCCTCGCCCTTCGCGTCGACTGCGCGCCCGTCGACGACCAGGGTCGCGCCCTCGGCCTCGCCGCCCTCGACGTACGACGCGACCTTGTCGCGATGGGTGCGGGTCACGAGCGGGCCCATGTCCGCCTCGAAATCGGGCTGGGCCTGGGCGCCGTCGCCGATCTCGAGGGTGCCGGTGCGCTCGGCGATCTTCTCCACCAGCCGGTCGCCGATGTCGCCGACCGCGACGACGACGCTGATCGCCATGCACCGCTCGCCGGCCGAGCCGTAGCCGGCGCTGACCGCGGCGTCGGCGGCCAGGTCGAGGTCGGCGTCGGGCAGCACGACCATGTGGTTCTTCGCGCCGCCGAGGGCCTGCACCCGCTTGCCGGTCCGGCTGGCGCGCTCGTAGACGTACTCCGCGATCGGCGTGGACCCCACGAAGCTGATCGCCGCGACGTCGGGGTGGTCGAGCAGGCCGTCGACGGCGACCTTGTCGCCCTGGAGCACGGTGAAGACGCCGTCCGGCAGGCCGGCCTCCCGCCACAGCTCGGCCATCCAGATCGAGGCCGAGGGGTCCTTCTCGCTGGGCTTGAGGACGACGGCGTTGCCGGCCGCGATCGCGATCGGGAAGAACCACATCGGGACCATCGCGGGGAAGTTGAACGGGCTGATGATGCCGACCACGCCGAGCGGCTGGCGGATGCTCTTCACGTCCACGCCGGTGGAGACCTGCGGGGAGTTGCCGCCCTTGAGCAGGTGCGGGATCCCGCACGCGAACTCGACGACCTCCTGGCCCCGCGACACCTCGCCCAGCGCGTCGGAGCGCACCTTGCCGTGCTCGGCGGTGATGATCGCGGCCAGCTCCTCCTTGCGGGAGTTCAGCAGCTCGCGGAACCGGAAGACCACCTGGGTCCGGGCGCTCACCGATCGCTGCGCCCAGTCGAGGCCGGCCTTCCGGGCCGAGGCGACCGCCGCCTCGATCTCCTCCGGTCCGGCGAACGCGACCCGGCCGGTCACGCGGCCGGTGGCGGGGTTCGTGACATCGCCGGTGCGGCTCTCGTCGCTGCCGGGGTGTGCCTTGCCGTCGATCCAGTGCGGGATGAGCGTCGTCATGCCGCTCATCGTGGGCCCTGTCGCCGCCGCGGACCAGGGTCGTACTGTCGTGAGATCCTCCATCCATGCGACAGTACGTCGCATGCCGGTCACCGTTCGCGACGCGCTCGCCCTCGACGCGCTCGCCGCCGGCGATCCGGTCGTGCTCAGCGGCGAGGCGTCCCTGGACCGCCGGCTGCGCTGGGTGCACGTCTCCGAGGTCCGCGACGTCGCCGCGGTGCTGGTCGGCGACGAGCTGGTGCTGACCACGGGCCTCGGCATGGCCGCCTCGGCCGCGGCCGCGGCGGACTTCGTCGACCAGCTCGTGGCCGTCGGTGCGGCGGGGCTGGTGATCGAGCTGGGCCCCGCCTACCCGTCGGTGCCCGACCTCGCGCTGCGCCGGGCTCGCGCCGCCGCGCTGCCGGTGGTCGTGCTGAACCGGAAGGTGCGCTTCGTCGAGGTGACCGAGAGCGTGCACCGCGCGATCGTCGCCGAGCAGTTCGACGAGCTGCGCAGCGCCTTCGACGTGCACCAGACCTTCACCGAGCTCGGCCTGGCGAGGGCGCCGATGGCCGGGCTCGTGGAGGCGGCGGCGGACCTGGCCGGCGGGTCGGTGGTGCTCGAGGACCTGTCGCGGCGGGTTCTGGTCGCGGCCGCCCGCGCCGAGCCGGTCGACCGGCTGCTCACCGACTGGGAGCGGCGCTCCCGGCTCACGCCGTACCTGCGGGTGACGGGGTCCGGCGGCCCCGAGCGCTGGCTGACGACCCCGGTCGGGATCCAGGGCGGGGCCTGGGGCCGGCTGGTACTGCCCGGGCCGCGCGCGACCCGCGACGACGGTCGCGCCCGGCTGGTGCTGGAGCGGGCCGCGCAGGCACTCGAGCTGGGCCGGATGATCGAGCGCGACGACACCGCGATCCAGCTGCGCGTGCACGGTGGCTTCCTGCTCGACCTGCTCGACGAGCGGCTCGGCTCGGAGGTCGCGGCCGCCGCGCGGCTGCGCGCGCTCGGGGTGCCGGACCGGGCCGGCGGGTCGGGGTACGTCGGCGCCGTGGCGCGGCCGCGCGAGGAGCTGCCCACCGACGTCGGTGCCGCCCAGCGGCGGATGGTGCGGCTGAGCGAGCAGGTGCACCAGGCGCTCACCGCGGCCGGCGCGACCGGGCTGGTGGGCGTGCTCGACGGCGGGCACGTCGGCGTGCTGCTCACCGAGGAGGACGTGCTCGACCGGCTGGCTCGCGAGCTGCGCGTGCTCGAGCCCGACGCGGTGCTCGCGGCCGGCCAGGGCGTCGACCGGGTGCTGGCCGCCGCCGCCTCGCTGCGCTCGGCCCGCGTGGTCGCCGACGTCGCCGCCACGCTGCCCGCCGTCGCCGGCTGCGCCCGGCAGGCCGACATCCGGCTGTCGGGCCTGCTGATGTCGCTGCGGGAGGACGCCCGGCTCCAGGAGTTCGCCGAGGCCGAGCTGGGCACGCTGCTCGAGCACGAGGCCCGGCACGGCGGCGGCCTGGTCGACCTGCTGCGCCAGTTCCTCGCGGTCGGCGGCAACAAGGCCGAGCTGGCCCGCGTCGCCCACCGCAACCGCACCTCGCTCTACCCGGCCCTGCGCCGACTCGAGGAGCTGGTCGGCCACCCCCTCGACGACCCCGCCTCCCGGCTCTCCCTCGGGGTGGCGCTGCTGGCCTACGACCAGGGCCGGCAGCTGTAGGGGGTCGGCCTGCGGTTTTGGCTGCTGACAGCCGAAACCCGCACGGCGCGCCGTGTCGCATGGGCGTGTCGCGCGGGTTCTGGCTGCTGACAGCCGAAACCCGCAATTGGCGCTACTCGGACGCCGCCATCGTCGCGCCCAGCCCGATCATCATCACCCCGCCGGCCACGCCGAGCCGGTCGAGCCGCTGGGGACGCCGCGCGAACCAGTCGCGCGCCTTGCTCGCGGCCAGCGCCCAGGCACTGTCGGAGCACACCGCCATCGCGCCGAAGACGGCGCCGAGCAGCGCGATCTGCATCCCGGTGTGGCCGGCGGGCTCGTTGACGAACTGCGGCAGGAAGGCCACGAAGAACACGATCGTCTTCGGGTTCGTCAGCCCGACCGTGAAGCCGATCCGCAGCGAGCGCCGCGCGGAGGCCCGCGCGACGGCCAGCTGGTCGACCGCACCGAGCGCAGCCCGCGCGTCGGCGCGGTGCCGGATCGCCTGGATGCCGAGCCAGACGACGTACGCCGCGCCCGCGACCTTCAGCACCACGTAGGCCTGGGCGCTGGCGGCGACGACTGCGCCGAGCCCGACGGCGACCAGGAACACCTGGGTGGTCACGCCCAGCGCGTTGCCGACCACCGAGAGGAGGGCGTCGCGGCGGCCGACGGTCAGCGCCCGGCCGATCGTGAAGAGCAGGCTCGGGCCCGGCACCTGGATGAAGAGCGCGCTCGCGATCACGAAGGCGAGCCACTGGCTGGTGGTGGGCACGCGAACATTCTGGTGCCGGCCGGGCCGGGCGGCCAGCGGATTCCGTCAGGTGGCGTCGCGCAGGGTCAGCCGCACCAGGGGGATGTCGGTGCCGGAGAGCTCGGCCATGGTGGCCGAGAGCCGCCGCCAGGCGCGCGGGTGCCGGCGCGCGTAGTCGGCGAGCACCCGGTCCCGCTCGCCGCGGTCGAGCACCGCGGCCGTGGCCGGGTGCCGGGTCCGGCCGAGGGTGACGTGGCACGCGGGCGTCGCGACCACGTTGCGGAACCACTGCGCGCGCGGCCCGAACCCCGACGCCACGATCACCGCCGTGGGGGCCTCGCGGGCGACCACCTCGAGTACGACGTACCGGGCCTGCCCGGACGAGCGGCCGACGTGCTCGAGCAGGAGCAGCCGCCCGCCGAACAGCCGGCCCCAGCCGTGCCGGAAGAGCGGGATCGGCGTGCGGACCAGCCACCGCGTCGACAGTGCCCGGCTCGCGAGGCTCACCCGACGAGGATGCCAGATCGTGGACCGGGCGACCGGCCGTGCGCGGGCGCACCGTCGATCGGGGAGGATGCCTCCATGGGCGCTGGACACTCGCACGGGTCGCATCGCGCGGGCCGGGGCGGTGCCGATGACGGCCTCGAGGTCCCGCGCACCCCGCGCCTGGTGCTCCTGGTGTCGCTCGGACTCGCGGGGATCGCCACCGTGGTGGGCCTGATCGCGCTGTGGCCCGACGGCGGCGAGGTCGACCGGATCAAGGAGGGCGCTCCGTTCGCGGTGCCGGGGGTGACCTTCCCGACGGCGACCGTCGACTCCGTCGGCAGCCCCTGCACCGCGGAGGAGATCGGTCGCGGGGGCGACTGCGGCCGGATCCGGGTGACGATCGACGAGGGCGCGGGCGAGGGCGACCGGGCGACCCTGGACGTCTCGCCGCAGGTCATGGAGTCCGGCCTGACCGCCGGCGACCGGGTCAAGGTCCAGCGGTCCCCCGCCGCGGACGGCGGCGACGCGGCGTACTCCTACTTCGGCACGGTGCGCTCCGGCCCGCTGCTGGTGCTGACGCTGGTCTTCGTCGGGCTGGTGCTCGTGGTGGCGCGCTGGCGCGGGCTGTTCGCGCTGTTCGGCCTGGTCTTCAGCGGCCTGGTCATCTGGCGGTTCGTGCTGCCCGCGCTGCTCACCGGTGGACCCGGCGTCGCGATCGGGCTCACGGGCGCGGCGCTGATCCTCTTCGTCGTGCTCTACACGACGCACGGCTTCTCCCTGCGCACCAGCACCGCGCTCGCCGGCACCCTCGTCGGCGTCGCGCTCACCGCGGGCATCGGCGTGGTCGCGACCTCGGCCACCCGCGCGACCGGAGTCGCCGACGAGCAGGCCGGGATCCTGTCGGCCCTCGTCGGCGACCTCGACTTCCAGAGCCTCTTCGCGTGCGCCGTGCTGATCGCCGGGCTCGGCGTCCTCAACGACGTCACGATCACCCAGTCCTCGGCGGTGTGGGAGATCCGCGCGGCGGCGCCGGGGATGGGCCGCGCGGAGGTGTTCGCCAGCGGGATGCGGATCGGCCGCGACCACATCGCGTCCACGATCTACACGATCGTGTTCGCCTACGCCGGTACGGCGCTCGCCGTGCTGCTCGTGCTGCAGCTGTACGGCCTGCCGGTCGAGGACCTGCTCACCACCGAGGACATCACCCAGGAGCTGGTGCGCACGCTCGCCAGCAGCATCGGCCTGGTGCTCGCCGTCCCCCTCACCACCGCGATCGCGACCCTGGTGGTGGCGAGCGCGCGTCCTCGCGAACCTGTTGCTTATTGAACTGAAGCAGACTTATGCTGACAAGCATGAGCCTGACCGACCGGGAGCGCGAGATCGTCGCGCTGCTGCGCCGTGACCCGCTGATCGGCTCCGAGGCGATCGCCCAGGAGCTCGGCACCACCCGCGCCGCCGTGAACGTCCACCTGTCCAACCTCGGCAAGAAGGGCGTCATCCTCGGCCGCGGCTACGTGCTCAGCGAGCAGCAGTCGGTGGTCGTCGTCGGCGGCGTCAACATGGACGTGAAGGCGCGCAGCCGCCGCGCCGTGGTGTCCGGCACCAGCAACCCCGGCACGTCCGCGATGTCGGCCGGCGGGGTCGGTCGCAACATCGCCGAGAACCTCGCCCGGCTCGGCACCCGCACCCACCTGGTCGCCGCCATCGGCGCCGACGGGCTCGGCGACCAGGTGCTCGCCGCGACCTCGGCCGCCGGCGTCCACGTGGAGCACGTACGCCGCTCCGCCCGCGCGACCGGCACCTACACCGCCGTTCTCGACGCCAACGGCGAGCTCGTCGTCGCGGTCTCCGACATGGCGGCGACCGACGAGCTCGACCCCGACCACGTCAACGCCGCGCGCGACCTGGTCGCGGCGGCGTCGCTGGTCGTGCTCGACGGCAACCTGGCCACGGCGACCCTCGACTTCGCGCTCGACCTCGCCACCCGGGCCGCCGGCCGCGTGGTCCTCGAGCCGGTGAGCGTCCCGAAGGCCGCCCTGCTCGCACCGCTGCTCGACGCCGACCGGCCGATCTTCGCGGTCACCCCCAACCGCGACGAGCTGGCCGCGCTCACCGGGCTGCCGACCCGCACCGACCTCCAGGTCGAGAAGGCCGCTCGCGCGCTGCACGACCGCGGGGTCGAGCTGGTCTGGGTGCGGCTCGGCTCCGGCGGCTCGCTGCTCAGCGGCCCCGCCGGGCTGGTCACCCTCGACGCCGTGCCGACCGAGGTCGTCGACGTCACCGGGGCCGGCGACGCGATGCTCGCGGCCTTCTGCCACGCCCTGCTCGACGGTGCCGAGCCGGCCGCCGCGGCGGCGTACGGCCACGCCGCCGCCGCGCTCACCATCGCCAGCCCCCACACCGTCCGCCCCGACCTCACCGATCGACTCGTCAGGAGCACCACCACATGAACGCAACTCCGCACCCCGCCCTGCAGCTGTCCCCCGAGGTCGCCGACGCTCTCGCCGCAGGCCGGCCGGTCGTCGCGCTCGAGAGCACGATCATCAGCCACGGCATGCCCTATCCCCAGAACGTCGAGATGGCCACCGAGGTCGAGGGCATCGTCCGCGACCACGGCGCGACCCCGGCCACGATCGCGATCCTCGACGGCCGCATCTGCGTCGGCCTCTCGCCCGAGCAGCTCGAGGTGCTGGCCAGCGACGACGACGTCGCCAAGGTCAGCGTCCGCGACCTGCCGTACGTCGTCGCGCGGCGCGCCCACGGGGCGACGACCGTCGCCGCGACGATGCGGGTGGCCGCGATGGCCGGCATCCGGGTCTTCGTGACCGGCGGCCTCGGCGGTGTCCACCGGGGCGCGCAGCAGACCTTCGACGTCAGCGCCGACCTGACCGAGCTCGGCCAGACCTCGGTCGCGGTCGTCTCCGCCGGCGTGAAGTCGATCCTCGACATCGGCCTCACCCTCGAGACGCTCGAGACCCTCGGCGTGCCGGTGCTGGTCAACGGGGCCGACGAGTTCCCGTCGTTCTACTCCCGTTCCAGCGGCTTCGACGCCCCGATGCGCGTCGACGGCCCGGGCGAGGTGGCCGACGTGATGCGCGCGAAGTGGGACCTCGGCCTGGCCGGCGGCATCGTGATCGCCAACCCGATCCCCGCCGAGGACGAGATCCCGGCCGACGAGATCGGCGTGATCATCGACCGGGCGCTGGCCGACATGGACGAGCTCGGCATCCACGGCAAGGACGCCACGCCGTACCTCCTCGGCCGGATCGTCGAGATCACCGCGGGCGCCTCCCTGACCGCCAACATCGCGCTGGTGCGCCACAACGCCCGCCTCGGCGCGGCCATCGCGGCGGCGTACGCCGGCACCGCCTGACGAGTGCCCACGGCTCGACGCACCTGACGTGAGTGTCGCGTTCCGGCCCGGATCGGAGCACTCCGGTCAGGTTCGACGCGGCCGAGCCGACCGCGGGAGGGCAGAAAGTTCGGATCCGGAGGCAACCGGGGAGCTCACTGGGGCGTACCCCCTGAGCGACCGGATCCGAAGCAGAGACGCTGAGGCACCTCAGTTCTCGTCGTGAGCGACGTATCTGGCCGCGATATCGGGACTCCTCCCGATGTCTGGACAGCACCTCATCGGGGAGCGTGACTGACCACCGGATCCCCCCACTCACGAGAAGGCAGTCATGAACCCCCTCAGCGTCAACCCCGCGATCGCCCTCGACCACGCGCTGCGCGCCGAGTCGGTCGACCGAGCGGCCCGCAGCCGCCGGACCCGCCGGGTGCTGCACGCCGCGCGCACCGCCCGGGTGGCCCTGGAGCGCGTCGAGCGCTGATCCGAGAAATTGGACAAATCTTCTGATTTGTCTCACTCTGGTCGGCATGTACCAGCCGGCCACGCCCGAGACCTGGGCCCGCCCGTGGTCGATGTACGCCGACCTGCGCGACCACGACCCGGTCCACCACGTCGACCGCCCCGGCGGCCGTGACTACTACGTGCTGTCCCGGCACGCCGACGTGCTCGCGGCCGCGATCGACACCGCGACGTACTCCTCGGCGAGCGGGCTCACCGTCGAGTACGACGAGCTGGAGCGGATCGGCCTCGCCGACAACCGGCCGCTGGTGATGCTCGATCCTCCCGACCACACGGCCTTCCGCAAGCTGGTGGCGCGCGGCTTCACCCCGCGGCAGGTGCGCACGGTGGAGCCCCAGGTGCGCGACTTCGTCGTCGAGCGGATCGAGCGGGTGCGCGCGGTCGGGGAGGGCGACATCGTCGCCGAGCTCTTCAAGCCGCTGCCGACCATGGTGGTGGCCCACTACCTCGGCGTGCCCGAGGGCGACCGCGACCGCTTCGACGAGTGGACCCACGCCATCGTCGGCGCGAGCTCGGCCGGCGCGGCGGGCGCCGTCTCGGGCGCGGCGGAGGCGGTGGCGGAGCTGATGGGCTACTTCGCCGAGTTGGTGGAGCGCCGGCGGGTCGAGCCCGGCGACGACACCGTCTCCCACCTGGTCGCGGCGGGCGTCGGCGACGACCAGGCCGGCCTCCTCTCGATCCTCGCCTACGTCTTCACGATGGTCACCGGCGGCAACGACACCACGACCGGCATGCTCGGCGGCGCGGTGCAGCTGCTCGACCAGCGCCGCGACCAGCGCCGGATCCTGCTCGACGACCCGGCGCGGATCGGCCCGGCCGTCGAGGAGCTGCTCCGGCTGACCAGCCCGGTGCAGGGCCTGGCGCGCACCACCACGACCGACGTCGAGCTGCACGGCACGACCATCCCCGCGGGCCGCAAGGTCCTGCTGCTCTACGCCGCCGCCAACCGCGACCCGCGCCGCTACGGCTCCGACGCCGACGAGCTCGACGTCCGCCGCAACCCCGGCCAGCTGCTCACCTTCAGCCAGGGCAGCCACCACTGCCTCGGCGCCGCGGCCGCGCGGATGCAGGCCCGGGTCGCGCTGGAGGAGCTGCTCGCCCGCTGCCCCGACTTCGCCGTCGACCTCGACGGGGTCGCGTGGGCACCCGGGCCCTACGTACGCCGCCCCACGACCGTGCCGTTCACGCCGTGACCACCGACCGGATCCTCGACGCGGCGGCCGGGCTCTTCGCCGAGCGGGGCGTCGACGCCGTCGGGATGGGCGAGATCGCGCGGGCCGCGGGCTGCTCGCGGGCGACGCTCTACCGCTACTTCCCGGACCGGCGCCGGCTGCACGTCGCGTTCGTGCAGCGGGAGGCGCGCCGGATCGGGGCGCTGCTGCCGGCCGGCGACCCGGTCGAGGTGATCCTCAAGGCGCTGGCGCAGGTGCGCGCCCGCCCCGAGCTGCTCGCCTGGTTCGGCGCGGCCGACGCCGGCACGACCGCGGAGATCGCCCAGTCCGACGCGGTCATCGGGATGCTCCGCCCCGACGCGGGCGACGAGGAGACCGCCCGGTGGCTGGTCCGCGTCATCGTGTCGCTGCTGATCGTGCCCGGGCGCGACGAGGCCGAGGAGCGGGCGATGGTCGAGCGGTTCGTCGTGCCCACACTCGCACCGCGGGTCCGATAGGGCAGTCTGGACGCGTGTTCTACGTCGGCATCGACCTCGCCTGGGGTGAGAAGCAGCGCACCGGCCTGGCCGTGCTCGACGCGGACGGCCACCTCGTCCACCTCTCCTCGGTGCACACCGACGAGGAGATCGGCGACGCGCTGGCGCCGTACGTCGAGGGCCCCTGTGTCGTCGGCATCGACGCCCCGCTGATCGTCACCAACCCCACCGGGTCGCGGGAGGCCGAACAGGCGCTCAACCGCGACTTCCACCGGTTCGAGGCCGGCGCGCACCCGTCCAACACCGGCAAGCCGGAGTTCGCCGGCGGCCTGACCCGCGGCGCCCGGATCTGCAGGCAGCTGCGGCTCGACATGGACCCGCGCTCGGGCCGCGAGCGGCGCGCGATCGAGGTCTACCCACACCCGGCGACGATCGTGCTCTTCAACCTCGCCAAGACGCTGAAGTACAAGGACAAGCGCGGCCGCACCCTCGACTCGCTGCGCGCCGAGCTGCTGCGGCTGATGGACCACCTCGAGCGGATCGTGCCGCCGGACCCGACCTGGCGGGCGCTGCGTGCGCAGGTCGAGGCGGCCACCCGCAAGAGCGAGCTCGGCCGCGCCGAGGACCAGGTCGACGCGGTGGTCTGCGCCTACGTCGCGCTGATGGCGCACCGCTGGCCGAAGCGGCTGACGACGTACGGCTCCTTCGAGCAGGGCTACATCGTCACGCCCACGCTGCTCGACACCCACGGCGCGATCCAGCAGGCGGTGGCGGAGTACGCCGAGCGCCAGCCGCAGCTGGTCGCCGTCGCGGCGGAGTACGTCGAGCAGGTCACCGGCCTGCTCGACGAGGCGGGCATCAACTACCTCTCCGTCGCCGGCCGCGCCAAGAGCGTCGACTCGTTCGCCGCCAAGGCGGCGCGGACCGTCGACGGACTGCCGGCGTACTCCGACCCGCTGCGCGAGATCGGCGACCAGGTCGGCGTCCGGGTGATCACCTACGTGAGGGCCGACGTGAGCGCGGTCGCGGACGTGCTCGGCGCCCAGTTCGACGTGCTCGACGACCGCGACCTCGGCAACGAGACCGCGAGCGAGGGCCGCTTCGGCTACGCCAGCCGGCACCTCCAGGTCGCGCGCGAGGACGGGCAGGTGGCGCAGGTGCAGGTGCGCACGGTGCTGCAGCACGCGTGGGCGGAGTTCGAGCACGACATCCGCTACAAGGGCAGCGTCCCGACCGAGCACGCCCGCGACTTCGACCGCCGCTTCACCCTCGCGGCCGGGCTGCTCGAGCTCGCGGACCAGGAGTTCACCACGATCCGCGAGCGGCTGCGCGGCGCCGCCGTCGGCGAGGTCGACGCCGCCGCCGAGGGCGTCAGCCCGCGCGAGCTGGCGGCGTACCTCGCGGGGCAGTACGCCGACGCCGAGTGGTCGCGCCCCGACCACTACGCCTGGATCGCCGGCCTCCTCCCCGAGCTCGGCCTCACCACCCTCGCCGCCCTCGGCGACGTGCTCGCCGACGTCGACGCGGGCGAGATCGTCGAGCGCATGGACTACCGCTACCCGCCCGGCGCCGTACGCCGGCTCGACGACGCCCTCCTCTCGGCGTACGGCGACCGCTACGTCGACCTCCCCGGCAACGCCCACCGCCGCCCCCTCCTCGCCGTACGACTGGAGAAGATGCGCGGCTGACGCCAGGCGGTGGTTGAGGAAGGCGCGCTAGCGCCTGTCTCGAAACCACCCGCGCGACGGCGACGACTTCGGTGGTTGAGGAAGGCGCGCTAGCGCCTGTCTCGAAACCACCGCGACCGGACGGCGTCCCGCCGTCACACCTCCGCTGCAGCGGCTGGAGCCGATTGCCTATCCAACCGATACCGCGCGATCTGCCGACCGCTGTACGCGCCGACGACGGCGATGGGGAGTCCGACGAGCACGGCCGACGTGTCTTCGAGACCGAGCAGATTCAGAACTCCGTAGTACGCCGCGCAGACCAAGGCCCCCAGCAGCAGAGTCCGCCGCAGGATGTGTGGGTACCTGCGCACCGTCCGCCAGGTCACGCGGAGCGGAGGCACCCGGCGAAGGTCGTTGCGCAACCACGCCACAAAGCCTTGCCGGTGGCGACCGCGATGCCGGAACACACCCGGAGTGTGGCAGAAGGCCCCGCGATGTCGCGGATGAACCAGCCGAAGTTCTTGAGACCTGTGACGCTGCCACGGTGGTGAGATTCCAGGCGATCAACTTCTGGCCTGCGACCGGGCATCGAGACCGGCCCTGGCGGGACGAGCCCGAGATCGACGCGTGGCTGAAGTCGGCGCGTCGGGTGGAGGAGCTGTACAGCGAAGCCCTGCGGTCAGTGGATCTCACTGGACCGGTGAGCACGCTGCGCCTCCACTCGTTTCCGGCCGACGACGGTGCCGCGACGATCCGTGCGGAGGTCTGGGTCGACCGGCCCGACGGTTGGGAGTTCTGCGGTGTCTCCGTCCCGCCGGCTGTTGCCGCCCTGTCTGGGCGAGCGCGCGGTCGGCTGGTGTTCGAGGTGATCGACGCCGCCCTCACCGAGCTCGCCCCACGGCGGGACTGGCCGCCCGAGGTGCTGGCCGAGGCCCGCGAGTACGTGCGGGCTCGCGACCTGCGCTTCACCTGGTCGTCTCCGTGGAAGGCAAGCCCGAGTCGCGCACTGCAGGCCAGGGCGTTCTTCCAACTCGCCGACGACGGGTACGGGCGCGTCGTCATCGAGATCCGTGACCGGACGACCGAGGCGCTGGTTGCGCGGTCCCCGGAGGCGGTCGCATACAGCACACTCGCCGGCTTCAAGCGGGCGGCCCGGACCTTTCGCTGGGTCGACGGTGCTGTGGAGCTGGTGCCGTACATCGACTCCCTCGGGCAAGCAGTCGGTCACCTGCGCTGGGGCCCGGACGACGGCGTGACGCCGCTCGTCCTGGTCGACGACGGCGAATCTGCGGCCAGTGAGCCGGCGCTCCCGATCGAGGTGGTTCGCACCGGTGAGCCATCGGATTCACCGTCCATCGTCGTCCTCGGTGGTGGCCCGACCAATGAAGTGCCCGATGCCTACTTGGACGCGTTGCACGCCTGCCTGCTAGTGATCCAGGACAGTCACCTGGACTGGTGGTCGGATGCGGACCGTCAGCAGCTCGAGATCACCTACAGCTTCGGCGACGCCCCCGAAGTCCCGGTGACGCGCCGGACCAAGGACAAGCTCATCGCCCGCATCCATCGCGATCCCAAGACCTTGCGGGCCGCATCCGACCACGTGCGGTTGGCGCGCGCTGACGCGATCGCACTCCTGAACGCGGCCGGCGACAAGATGCGCCTTGGCCCACCGCTGACCTCCGAAGCTGACTGCGTCCCGCAGATTGCGTGCCGACGCGTCCTGCCCCAGTCGCGGCGAATAGACGCACTCCGCTGCCCTACCCATCGACGGCACGGAAGTGTCGGTGCCTTTGTTTAGCCTCCTGACGTCGCCAGATCGGCGACGCACTGAGATAGGAGCAACTGTGAAGGTTTCGGCGTACCACTCCAGCAACAAGTCCGACCCGGACGTCTATCACGACCACAACGACTGCCCCACTGGGCAGCAGATTCCCTCGTACAACAAGGTCAGCGGCACTGGCGGCTTTCCGCGCTGCAAGCAGTGCGTCGATAAGGGGTGATCATCAGCGCTCCGTGTTGCGCGGGCAACGCGGGGACGCACCGTCTGGGCATACGCAGCAAAGTGACACACCGACGCCGTGCTGCCTCCTGGGACTTACCCAGGGATCGTGATGGAGCCGCCGCGCGGCTGACCTGACCGTAGGCCTCGGCGTACGGTCGAGGTATGACCCCAGCGGACGTGTACGTGGACTTTTTCGAGCGGGTGCTGGAGAACGGCACGGCGGTGGTGGGTGGGCTCGACGAGGAGCAGCTCGCGCACCGGCCGAGTCCTGATGCGAACTCGATCGCGTGGCTGGTCTGGCACGCGGCGCGGGTGCAGGATGCGCAGATCGCGGACGTGGCGGGGACCGAGCAGGTGTGGTTCACGCAGGGGTGGGTGGAGAGGTTCGGGCTCGACCTCGATCCGCAGGACCACGGCTACGGGCACACCAGCGAGCAGGTCGCGAAGGTGCGGGCCACCGGGGAGCTGCTGGCGGCGTACCTCACCGCGACCCACGAGGCGACGGTCGCCTACCTGCGCACCCTGTCCGACGACGACCTCGACCGGATCATCGACGAGCGGTGGGACCCGCCGGTGTCGCTCGGGGTGCGGCTGGTCAGCGTCGCGGACGACGACGCGCAGCACGTCGGGCAGGCGGCCTACCTGCGCGGATTGCTCGACGTCTAGGGCCGACGCCGCTCGTAGGCGCCGAGGTCGACCTGTCACCCCGACCCGTGCTCTGGAAGGGCTAGCGGAGCGACGCGCCCCGAGTGTCAGTCGGTACGACGCAGCTCGCCGTCACCGGCGCGCCCTCGCAGCAGGGCCGGATGTAGCCGCATCGGTCGCACCGTGAGTGCGAGGTCTCCCAGCGCATCGTCGCCCCGCAGCCGTCGCACTCCATCGCGTCCATGGGACGCGATCCTGTCAGTGCGGGGTGGGGCCGAGGTGGAGGCGCGCGGCCCGCGCGAGCCGGGTAGGGGCTCGGGAGCCTCTTCACGATGGCACCGGGGAGGCGGTGACTAAATTAATGCCAAGTATAGTTAGCGGTAAGTGACTTAGTGACTGCTATGCTTTGCATTAAGTCGAGAGGAGCCGCCCGATGGCCAAGCGTCCACCGCAGGCCCGTCTCGTGCGCGCGGGCCGACAGCTCGGCAGTCATGTCGCCACCTGGCGCAAGCTCCAGAACCTGACCGCCGAGCAGCTGGCCGACCGGGCCGGAATCAGCCGCCCCACGCTCACCAAGCTCGAGTCCGGCGACCTCGGAGTCACCCTCAGCACGTATCTGAACGTGCTGCGCGCGCTGGGTCAGCTGGACCGCGCCGTCGAGGCGCTCGACCCGTACGAGACCGACCTCGGTCGCGCCCGGGCCGACGACGCGCTGCCTCAGCGGGTCCGGGGGCCGGCCAGGTGAGCGTGGCCCGGCCCGAGGCGCTCGACGTCCACGTCGTGCTCGCGGGTGCCACGGTGCTCGCGGGGACCGCGACGTTCCGCTATCACGGTGCGACGACGACGACGGAGTTCACCTACGCACGCGACTACCTCGCGAACCGCGCGGCGTACGAGCTGGACCCCGCCCTGCCGTTGTCTCGAGCCTCGACGGTGCTCGGGGCGCTCCCGTCGGCGTTCTCGGACTCCACCCCGGACTGGTGGGGGCGTCAGCTCGTGTCCAGGAAGCTCCGCCTGGAGGCGGCAGCGGCCAGGAAGCCGGTGCCGCTGCTCACCGAGCCGGACCTCCTGGTCGGTGTCAGCGACCAGATGCGACAGGGCAGCCTGCGCTATGCGGCTCCCGGGACGACGACGTTCGTCGGCACTGACGCATCGGTCCCTAAGCTGGTCGGCCTGCCGGAGCTCCTCGAGGCCGCCGACCGGGTCGCCGCAGACGACGAGGCGGGAGTGGCAGACGCCCTCAAGCTCCTCCTCGCCGCGGGCAGTGGCACCCTCGGCGGTGCCCGACCCAAGGCGTCGGTCCAGGACGAGGGGCGACTCCTCATCGCCAAGTTCCCCTTTCGCGAGGACGAGTGGGACGTCATGGCGTGGGAGAAGACCGCCCTGGACCTGGCGGAGCTGTGCGGCATCGAGGTGCCGGAACGACGCCTGGTCGAGGTCGGGACACGTCACGTGCTACTCCTGGGGCGCTTCGACCGGGACGGCGCGGGCCCTGATGCCGGCCGCATCGGCTACGTGAGCGCCCGCACGATGGCCGAGGTGGCCAGCAGCGCCGGGAACGACTACATGGACCTGGTCGACGCCATCGAGGACCACTCCGCGAGCACCGCCGCGGACCTGCGGGACCTGTGGCACCGGATCGCGTTCACCGTGGCCCTGAACAACACCGACGACCACTTCCACAACCACGGCTTTCGCCGCACGGCCCGCGGGTGGACCCTCGCGCCTGCCTTCGACCTCAACGTCAACCCACAGCTGGCGATGCCCCGCACCACCACGCTCTCGGGAGCGGGCACCCGCGCGGACTCGCTGCGCGCGTTGGTCACCCAGTCCGAGTACTTCGGCCTGGACGCCGATGCTGCGCGCCACGGCCTCCTCCGGATCCGCCACGTCCTCGAGGACTGGCGGGGGCACGCACGAGCCAACGACGTGCCGGACCAGGAGCTCGACCGGGTGGGATGGGTGATCGACGACTACCGGGACCGGGTCGCCGACCTCAGCTAAGCCCTGCCGCCCCGCTCACCAGGGCGCGGGCTCGAAGTCCTTAAGGAAGTGGCCGTAGAGGTCCTCGCCGGCCTCGCCGCGCACGATCGGGTCGTAGACCCGCGCGGCCCCGTCGACCAGGTCCAACGGCGCGTGCCAGCCGGTGGCCGCGATCCGCAGCTTGTCCTCGTGCGGGCGCTCGTCGGTGATCCAGCCGGTGTCGACGGCGTTCATCAGGATCCCATCGGACTCGAACATCTCGCCCGCGCTGGTGCGGGTCAGCATGTTCAGCGCCGCCTTCGCCATGTTGGTGTGCGGGTGCCCCGACCCCTTGTAGCGGCGACCGCCGAACTGGCCCTCCATCGCCGAGACGTTGACGACGTAGGTACGCCGTGCCGTCGACGCCCGCATCGATGCGCGCAGCCGTGAGATCAGCAGGAACGGCGCCGTCGCGTTGCAGAGCTGCACCTCGAGCAGCTCCAGCGGATCGACCTCGTCGACGGTTTGGGTCCAGGAGTTGTTGACCTGGCGGTCGGGCAGCAGTCCGCCGGCGTCGACGGCGGTGCCGGCCAGGTGCGCCTCGAGGCTCGCGTGGCCCGCCTGCAGCGCGAGCGCGGTGATCGAGGCCGGCGTGTGCGCGGGCGTCTCGTGGTGGGCGATCGCGTGCTGCTGCAGAGTGCCCGCGAGGGCGGCCGGGTGGGCGTCGCTGATCCGGTCGAAACTCACGATCTCCGGCAGCGGCACGCCGGTCTGCAGCGGCGCGAGCTCGGCCTCGACGAGCGGCGCGTAGGAGCCCGGTGACCTGCGCACCGTCTGGCAGGCGTTGTTGATCAGGATGTCGAGCGGGCCCGCGGCGGCGACCTCGTCGGCGAGCGCGATGACCTGGGTCGGGTCGCGCAGGTCGATGCCGACGATCGTGAGCCGATCGATCCAGTCGGCGCTGTCCTCCAGCGCCGAGAACCGGCGTACGGCGTCGTGCGGGAAGCGCGTGGTGATCGTGGTGTGCGCGCCGTCGCGCAGCAGCCGGAGCGCGATGTACATGCCGATCTTCGCGCGGCCGCCGGTGAGCAGCGCGCGGCGCCCGGCGAGGTCCGTGCCCTGGCCGCGCTTGGCGTGCGACAGGGACGCGCAACTGGGGCAGAGGTAGTGGTAGAACGCGTCGACCAGCGTGTAGTCGGTCTTGCAGATGTAGCAGCCGCGCGGGTTGATCAGCTCGCCCGCGAAGGCGCCCGGCGCGGTCGAGACCAGCGGGATGCCCTGGGTCTCGTCGTCGATCCGCATCGGCGACCCGGTCGCCGTCGCCTCGGTGATCGCCCGGTCGTGGGCGAGCTCGGCCTGGCGCTTGCGAGCCCGGCGCTCGGACTTGAGCGCCTTGTACATGTGCGAGGCCGCGCGCTTGACCGTCACGAGGTCCGGGTCGTCCTGGTCGAGGTGGTGCAGCTGACCGAGCACGCGCACGGTCGTGGCCAGGTCGTCGGGGTCGATCACGGGGCGAATCACCGGGCGATGGTAGTGGTGCGGCTGAGCCGGTAGCGCACGAACGACGGGACGGCGACGGCGGCGACGACCGTGCCGACCACGACCAGCACCCCACCACCGGCGGCGGCAGCCGCGGTGCCGACCATCGCCGCGCTGGTGCCGTGCACGACGTCGGCGATCCGCGGGCCGCCGGCAACGACCACGACGAACACGCCCTGGAGCCGCCCGCGCACCGAGTCGGCCGCGGCGCTCTGCAGCATGCTGGTGCGGAAGGCGGCGGAGGCCATGTCGGCCGCGCCGCCGATCACCAGCATCAGCAGCGCGACCAGCAGCATGCCCCGGTAGTCCGCGAGCGCCACGGCGACGCCGAAGCCGGTCATGGCCGCGCCCCACACCAGGATGCAGACGATCACGGCGTACCCCTGCCGGTCGACGCGCGAGACCCACCCGGAGAAGACCCCGCCGAGCACCGCCCCGGTCGGGATCGCGGCGAAGAGCAGCGCGAAGACCAGGCCGCCCTCGTCGGGCCCGCCGAAGGAGACGTGCGCGATCTCGGGGAACAGCGCCCGCGGCATGCCGAAGATCATCGCGATCAGGTCGACGACGAAGGACATCAGCAGCACCGGGTGGCCGCCGAGGTAGCGGAAGCCCTCCAGCACCGACCGCAGCCCGGGGCTGGTCGTCGGTCCCTCCACCGGGAGCCGCGGCAGCCGCACCACCGCGCCGAGAGTCGCGAACAGCGTGATCGTGTCGACCAGGTAGAGCCACTGGTAGCCGAGGATCGGGATCAGCACGCCGGCCACCAGCGGGCCACCGATCGCGCCGGCCTGGAAGACCGTCATGCTCAGCGAGTTCGCGGCCGGCAGCAGATCGGGGGTGAGCAGCCGGGGCAGGATCGCGGCGCGGGTCGGCTGGTTGACCGCGAAGAACGCCTGCTGGACCGCGAACAGCCCGAGCAGCAGCCACACATTCGTGTTGCCCATCGCCGCCTGCAGCCAGAAGAGGGCGCTGGTGCCGATCAGTCCGCTGGTGGTGATCATCAGCATCGTGCGCCGGTCGAAGACGTCGGCCAGCGCACCGCCCCACAGCCCGAAGACGATCAGCGGGACCAGACCGAAGAGCCCGGTGAGCCCGACGTACGCCGACGAGCCGGTCACGTCGTAGATCTGCGCCGGCACGGCGACGACGGTCAGCTGGGCACCGACCACCGTGATGATGTTGGCCAGCCACAGGCGCCGGAAGTGCTCGTTGCGCAGGGGACGGGTGTCGGCGACCAGGCCCGCCATCCGTTCCCTCAGCCCGCGCACGATGCCCCAACCTAGTGGCCATCACTGGAAGTTCTTCGGGTGGCCCGCACCCCGGGCACGCACCTCGCCGCGTTGGCGACGCTCGGTAGACAACCAGGTATGCCGTCGCGCCGCCGACGCTCCTATGGGACGTCAAGTGGTGCTGCCGGCTTGGAGGAGTCGGTAGAGGTCTCGTGCGATGTATCGCTTGAGGCAGCGTTTGATCTCGCGGGGTGTCTTGCCCTGGGTAGTTCGTCGGGCCACGTAGTCACGGGTGCGTTGGTCGTGGCGGCAGCGGGAGAGGGCGACGGTGTGCAGGGCGCGGTTGAGCTGTCGGTCGCCGCGGCGGTTGAGGCGGTAGCGGGTGGTGACCTGGCCGCTGTTGGCTGGGATGGGTGCGACCCCGGCCAGCATCGCGAACGCCGCTTCGGAGCGGACTCGGCCGGGGTGGGACCAGGCGCACAGCACGGTCGCGGCCACGATCGGTCCGACGCCGTGCTGGGCGAGGAGGTCGGGTCGCCAAGACCGCACGATCGCCAGGATGGCTCGCTCGTGCTCGGCAGCTTCTTCGGTGAAGGCTTGGATCCGGCGCGCCAGGGTGCGCAGCATGGTGACCGCGGTCCGTGTCTCGACGTCCCACGAGGCGCGAGTGCGCAGGTTCCGTGCGACTGCGGGCATGGCGGATGCCTTGAGACCGCGGAATCGTTCCCGCACAGGCTCCGGTGCGGCAATGACCAGGCTGAACAGCTGTCGTCGGGCGTCGCTGGCCGCGTCCACGGCGGAGCGGCGGACGGTGAGCAGCATCGAGAGGGAGTGACGCTCTGCGGCCTGATCCCCGCCGTCGCGCGGGCCACCCAACTTGGTGCGGGAGAGCGCCTCACGGGCTGCGCGGATCGCGTCGAGGGGATCAGACTTCGCGCCGTTGCGGCGCTTGGTCCGGACCGGTCGATCGAGTTCGATCACCAGTTCGTCTCGCGTGCGGAGGTGGCGGGTCAGGCCGGCGCCGAAGCTGCCGGTGCCTTCGATCGCCCACGCGCGCAGGGTGGCATGCTCGTCGGCGAACTCCGTCAGCTGGGCGTAGCCGTCGGGAGTGGCGTCGACGGTGATCTGGTCGAGCACACCGCCGGTGCGGGCATCCACCGCAGCTGCGGAGTGTGTGTGGACGTGGGTGTCGACGCCGATGACGACATCGACCACCTCACGCAGGTCGGTCACACTGGTCATGCGTTCTCTCCTATGCCGGAAGGGACGTGGTTCCGGTCCGGGACGGAGATTCGGCGGGACTGTGATGAGACACGACGGGCGACGATAACGCCCGCCGGTCAAGCTCCTAATCAGGCCAGCTCCTCCGACCGGGCCGGGGCCGGTGACCACGAGCGGACGAGTCGCCAGAAAGGCACGAGGCCAGCCTTGCCAAGAGTCACGCCCGCGGCCACCGAGGACAGCCCAGCACGATCAGGCTGCGTACGCGATCCTCACAGCCTTGCGATGCACGCACCCCGAGCACGGGCCACCCCCGAGGAACTCCCAGCGACGACCACTAGTCGCCGATGAGTCCTGTTCCCGCCACCGGTCGAAACGGCATGACCGAGATCGACGTCACCTTCGAGGCGGTGCTTCAGACGAGTGGGGCCAAGGGTGGCTGGACCTACGTGATCTGGCCCGAGTCCGCGGCGTACTTCGGCACGCGTGGCCTGGTGAAGGTGCGTGGCACCGTCGACGGCCGGCCGTTCGAGAGCTCGTTCATGGCGCTCGGCGACGGCAACCACAAGCTGCCGGTCCGGTCGGCGCTCCGCGTCGAGTCGGGCAAGCAGGCGGGTGACACGGTGACCGTGCATCTCCAGGAGAGGATCGCGTGATGACCGAGAAGGTGCAGGGGCCCGCGTCGTACTTCCCGTCGATCGAGAAGAAGTACGGCCGTCCGATCGCGGAGTGGCAGGCCGTGGTGCGCGCGGCTCCGGGCTACGGCGCGGGCGCGAAGCACATGGAGCTGGTCGCGCTGCTCAAGGACGAGCACGGCATGGGCCACGGCCACGCGAACGCCGTCGTCGCCCACACTTTGGCCGAGGACAAGCGGGGGAAGGATGCCGCGTCGTGAGGCTCGGGCGACGTCAGTCCGGGATAGTCCGTCACGTTCTGGTTGGCTCGCCGGCCGATCGGCAACCGAAACGTGACGGACTATCCCGACGACCGCCCGTACGCCGCCCCCACCGGGCGGTCAGCAGCTGCCGCTCTCGGGGAGTCCCAGCAGCCGGTCGGCGAGGAAGTCGCACCACTGGCCGGACGCCGGCCCGCCGTTCTCGTAGCCGTCGGACTCGCCCGGGTGCTTGACCCACAGGGTGCCGTCGAAGGCGCCCCGGAAGACCAGTCTCGGCTTCTTGCCGACCTCGGCCCAGGTCGGGTTGATCACGTCCATGCCATCGTTGCTCGGCGCCGCCCCGTTGCGCGAGGTGTCGATGACGTAGTGCTTGCGCTTCACGCCCAGCTTGCGCAGGCCGCGGAGGAGTCCGGTGGCGTACCGCTTCTCGTCCCGGGTCGGGCGGAAGTTCGACACGTTGGTGCTGATCCCGCGGGCGAACCGCACCCCCGCGGCCTTGAGGTGGGCGGGCCGGGTCTCGTGCGGTGTCCAGTTCGAGTGGCCCGCGTCGAGGTAGACCCAGGCGCCGCTCCGGCTCAGCCGCTTCGACGCGAACCGGAGCATGCCCTGCCAGCCCCGCGGCTTCGTCGGGCAGGCCTGCACCGAGCTGCTGAAGAGCGGCAGCGCGTCGGGCTCGAGCACCACGAGCGCCTTCCGCCCCTCGAGTTCGGCCGCGACCTGCTTGATCCAGGCCTTGTACTGAGGGGCGGTCGTCAGCGGGTTGTTGGAGGAGTACATGCCGCAGTCGCGGCCGGGGATGCCGTAGATCGTGAGCACCGGCGTCTTCCCGGCCGCCGCGGCGTCGCCCGTGTACACGGCGGCCGCCTGCCCCACCGGCACCAGCCACGGCTGGTCCGGATCGGGGCGAGTGGGGTAGGCCTCCGGGATCACCCAGAAGGCCTGCGCGACCCGGCCGATCTCCTCCCGATAGACCCCGCCCTGCTGGTAGGCCGGCATCTTCGGGTCGACGAACAGGCCCTGGCTTCGGCGCGGGTCCTTCGGCTTCGCCGAGAGCCCGGCGTCGGCGCCGGAGGCCGACGTCAGGCCGGCCGTGCCGAGAGCGAGGACGGCGACCGTGGCGCAGGCGCGCAGGACCAACGACCGGGGAAGCACGCGCTCAGGGTACGGGCTGGCCGGCCCGACCGTAGGCGTCGAAAGTCTTTTCCGGAAGGGTGTCGTATCGAGGACGGACCGTTCGTGGAGAGGGTGAGCGGGGCCACCGGACCCGCTGCACCAAGGACGCAAGGAGAAGAGACCATGTCGCAGTACCTGCTCGCAGTCAACGGATCGGCGGCCGACGAGGCGGCCCAGTCCCAGATGACCATGGAGGAGATGCAGCCGCTCTTCGAGGCGGTGGAGCGGTTCAACGAGAGGCTCCGGGCCGAGGGCGCCTGGGTGTTCGCCGGAGGCCTGCAGCCGATCGGGAGCACCACCACCGTCGACAACACCGGCGGCGAGGTGATCATCACCGACGGGCCGTTCGCCGAGTCGAAGGAGTGGCTGGGCGGCTTCTGGGTGATCGAGGCGCCCGACCTCGACGCCGCCCTGAGGTGGGCGGCCGAAGGGTCGAAGGCGTGCGCCGGGCGGGTCGAGGTGCGGCCGTTCCAGGACGAGCCCGAGGCGTGACGGCTTGAGCGATCGCGACGCCCACGAGGCCGTCGAGCGGATCTACCGCGAGGAGTACGGCCGGGTCGTGGCCTCGCTGGTGCGCCGCTTCGGCGACATCGACGTCGCCGAGGAGGCGGCCGGCGAGGCGCTGGTCGTCGCCCTCGAGCGGTGGCCGGCCGACGGCGTACCGCCCAACCCGGGCGGCTGGCTGACGACGACCGCGGGCAACCGTGCCCTCGACCGGCTCCGCCGCGAGTCGCGCCGCGACGCCAAGCACCAGGCGGCCCTGATGATCCACGACGAGACGCCCCACGAGCCGACCGGTCCGGTCGAGGACGACCGGCTGCGGCTGATCTTCACCTGCTGCCATCCCGCCCTCGCGCCGGAGGCGCGGGTGGCGCTGACCCTGCGGCTGCTCGGCGGCCTGACCGTCGCCGAGATCGCCCAGGCGTTCCTCGTGCCCGAGACCACGATGGCGCAGCGGATCACCCGCGCCAAGAGGAAGATCCGGGACGCCCACATCCCCTACCGGGTCCCTGCGGCCGACGACCTGACCGCCCGGCTGGGCGCGGTGCTGGCCGTGGTCTACCTGGTCTTCAACGAGGGCTACCTGGCCAGCTCGGGCGAGCACTCGATCCGCGAGGACCTCACCGCCGAGGCGATCCGGCTCGGCCGGCTCCTGCGCTCGCTGCTGCCCGGCGAGCCGGAGGTCGCAGGCCTGCTCGCGCTGATGGTGCTCACCGAGGCCCGGCGTACGGCGCGGGTGGCCGCCGGCGAGCTGGTGCCGATGCGCGACCAGGACCGCGGCGGCTGGGACCGCGAGCTGATCGCCGAGGGCCACGACCTGGTGCGCGAGTGCCTCGCGGTCGGGCGTCCCGGGCAGTACCAGCTGCTCGCGGCGATCAACGCCGTGCACACCGACGCCCCCGACGCGGCGGCCACCGACTGGCGTCAGATCGCCGCGCTCTACGACCAGCTGTACGCCGTGGCGCCGAGCCCCGTCGTCGCCCTCAATCGTGCGGTCGCCGTGGCCGAGCTCGACGGGCCCGCGGTGGCCCTGGCAGAGGTGGACCGTCTCGACCTGACGGCGTACCACGCCTGGCACGCGACCCGGGCCGAGCTGCTGCGCCGGCTGGGCCGCAGCGCCGAGGCGCGGCCGGCGTACGACGCCGCCATCGCGGCCACGGACAACCCGGCCGAGCGCGCCTACCTGTCCAGGCGTCGTGGCAGTCTGGCCCCATGACTGATCCGGGGACGCCCCTCGACCTCCCGACGGCCGACGATGCGCAGGGCTGGGTCGAGGCCCGCTCCCGGGACGGCCTGGCGGCGGCCCGCGGCATCGTCGACGGCCTCCGCGCCGGGCGGCCGGCGACCACGCTCGACCTGCTGCGCGCGTGGGACGAGGCGTCGCGCCACCTCAGCAACGTGGCGGCGACGGCATCGCTCCTCGCCAACGTGCATCCGCTCGAGCCGGTGCGCACGACCTGCGAGCAGGCCGAGGTCGAGGTCGACCGCTACGTCACCGAGCTGCGCCAGGACCGCGCGCTGTACGACGTGTTCGCGGCCGCCTCGCCGGCGGGGCTGGACCCGGTCGCGGCGCGCCTGCTCGCCAAGACGCTCGACGACTTCCGGCGCGCCGGCGTCGATCGTGACGACGCCACCCGGGCCCGATTGGCCGAGATCAACGAGCGGCTGACCGCGGTCGGCCAGGAGTTCGGCCGCACCATCCGCGACGACGTCCGCACGGTCCGGGTCACCCCCGACCGGCTCGCCGGGCTGCCGCAGGACTGGCTCGACGCCCACCCCGCCGCCGACGACGGCCTGGTCACGGTTACCACCGACTATCCCGACTCGGTGCCGGTGCGGATGTTCGCCCACGACGCCGACGTGCGCCGCGACGTCACCGTCGCCTTCCTCGAGCGCGGCTGGCCGGCCAACGAGCCGCTGCTGCGCGAGATGTTCGCGCTGCGCGAGGAGCTGGCCACGCTGGTCGGCTACGCCGACTGGGCGTCGTACGACGCCGACGTGAAGATGATCGGCAAGGGCCCCGCCACGGTTCCTGAGGAGGCGAGGGACGAGCCGTCTCGAAGGATCCCGGAGTTCATCGACCGGATCGCCGACGCCGCCGACGGCCCGATGCGGCGTGACCTCGACCTGCTGCTCGAGCGCTACCGCCGCGACGTCCCGGGCGCCGAGGCGATCACGACCGCCGACTCGCTCTACTACGAGGAGCTGGTGCGCCAGGAGCGGCACGACGTCGACGCGCAGCGGGTGCGCACCTACTTCGACTTCGCGCGCGTGCGCCAGGGGCTGCTCGACGTGACCGGCCGCCTCTTCGGGCTGGCCTACGAGCCGGTCCCAGGCGCGGTCGTGTGGCACGAGGAGGTCACGGCGTACGACGTGCTGCGCGACGTCGGCGCCGGCCCCGAGCGGATCGGGCGGATCTACCTCGACCTGCACCCGCGCGAGGGCAAGTACAAGCACGCCGCGCAGTTCACGCTCGTCGACGGGCTCGCCGGCCGGCAGCTGCCCGAGGGCGTGCTGGTCTGCAACTTCAGCCGCGGCCTGATGGAGCACGACCACGTGGTCACGCTCTTCCACGAGTTCGGGCACCTGCTCCACCACGTGCTGGCCGGGTCGGGGGAGTGGACCCGCTTCGCCGGCGTCGCCACCGAGTGGGACTTCGTCGAGGCGCCCAGCCAGATGCTCGAGGAGTGGGCCTGGGACGCCGACGTGCTGCAGACCTTCGCCGTCTCCGCCTCCGGCGAGCCCATCCCGGCCGATCTGGTCGAGCGGATGCGCGCCGCCGACGACTTCGGCAAGGGCTACCACGCGCGCACCCAGATGTTCTACGCCGCGATGTCGTACTGGTTCCACACCTCGCGACCCTCGGACCTCACCGCGGCGATGCGGGAGCTGCAGGCGCGGTACTCGCCGTTCCCCTACATCGACGGCACCCACATGTTCGCCAGCTTCGGTCACCTCTCCGGCTACTCCTCGGCGTACTACACCTACATGTGGTCGCTGGTCATCGCGAAGGACCTCTTCTCCGCCTTCGACCCCGACGACCTCTTCGACCCGGTCGTCGCCGGCCGCTACCGCGACCGGGTGCTCGCCCGCGGCGGGGAGCGGGACGCCGCCGACCTGGTCGCCGACTTCCTCGACCGGCCCTACACCTTCGACGCGTACGCCGCCTGGCTGGCGCGGTAGGGGCCGCGGGGTTTCGGCTGCTGACCGCCGGAACCCGCACGACACGCCGAGATGCCGCGGCGTGTCGTGCGGGGTATGGCTGCTGACCGCCGAAACCCGCTTGTGTCACCACCCCAGCCGGCGTACGCTCACGATATATCGCGACAGGTTGACGACAGTTCTCGAAACTGTCGCCCCGCGATACCCAGACAACGAAGACAGACAAGGAGTCCTGACATGGGACACAAGGGATTCAACCGACAGTGGGCGCAGTACGCCGAGAGCGAGTGCCGCCAGCACGGCGGCGGACGACGGGGTGGCTGGGGCGGACCCGGCGCGTGGGGCGGCTTCGGCCCCGGCGGGTTCGGCCGACCCGGACACCCCGGCCCGCCGCCGTGGGTGGCCGGCCTCTTCGGGCTCGCCCAGGGCGACCGCCAGCGCGGGCCGCGGGTGCGCCGCGGCGACGTGCGGTCCGCGATCCTCGATGTGGTGCGCGCCGCGCAGCAGAGTGACGAGACCGTCAACGGCTACCAAGTGATCCAGCAGATCGCCGAGCGCAGCAACGATGGCTGGCGACCGAGCCCCGGCTCGGTCTACCCGACCATCCAGCAGCTCGAGGACGAGGGCCTGCTCGAGACCGACGACTCCCGCGCCCGGCGCAGCCTGCGGCTGACCGCCGAGGGCGAGGCGTACGTCGCCGAGCATGCCGACGAGCTCGCCGCGGTGTGGGCGCCGTTCGAGCGGACCGCCGGTGACGACGCCGGCGATGGTGACGCCTTCGCCGACCTGCGCCCGGAGATCGGCCAGGTGATGGGTGCCGTGTGGCAGGTCGTCACGACCGGGAGCGACGGGCAGCGCCGCGCCGCGGCCGAGATCCTCGCCGACGCCCGCCGGCGGCTCTACGGGCTGCTGGCCGACGGCGAGCCCGAGGGCGAGGCCGAGGACGGCGACACCGACCCCGAGGACGGCGAACCGCGATGAACGACGGCTACCTGCGGATCGGCGACGCGGAGCGAGAGCAGGCGGCCGCGGCCCTGGGCGAGCACTACGCCCAGGGCCGGCTCACCGTCGACGAGCACGCCGAGCGGCTGGACCGGATCTGGGCAGCGCGCACCCGCAGCGAGCTCGAGCCGGTCTTCGCCGACCTTCCGGACCCCGCTCATCGCAACCCCGACCGGCGTACGGCGCGACGCCGGTCGCCGGCGTACGCGCCCGGGTACTGGTCCCGCGGTGTCGCCTGCCGCGGCGGCGTCCCCGGACCGCTGTTCGTGGTCCTCGCGGCACTCCTGGCGCTGACGGTGCTGACGCACGTCCCGTTCGTGCTGCTCGGGCTGATGGTGGTGCTGTTCGTCGCGCTCCGGCACCGCCGGGGACTGGACCATTGGCGTAGACCAATGCGGTAGACCAGTTTCGCCGTCGCCGCGGCACCCACCTAGCCTGGGCGGGCCGGACCGGGGGGACCGGAGAGCGTTCTCGGGTGCACCAGTGCTCACGCCCCTGTTCCCGCACAGCCCAAGGAGATCGTCGTCATGACGGCTCGGACCCGGTCCCGCACCTTCCTCGTCGGCGCCGCCGCTGCCGCACTGGCCGCCCCGCTGGCGGCGGTCGTCTCGCTGGCCGGCCCGGCGCAGGCGTCCGGCAACCGGCCGCACGAACTGACCATGTACAAGGTGGAGCAGTTCGTCACCCTCGAGGGCGAGTACCCCGACAACACCGCGCGCGTCGACCTTCGCTGCAACCCCGGCGACCACGTCGTCGACGGCATGTGGAAGATCGACGCGGTCGACGACGTCAACCCCTCCGCCGGGATCGAGTACGGCGACGAGCGCGACGTGGTGTTCTCCTCGTCGTACTCCCTGGACAGCCGGACCTGGCGCTTCCAGATGGAGAACCGGGCCGACGGACGGGCGCAGGTGAAGCTCTTCGTCACCTGCCTCGGCGGCCGTACCCAGAAGCAGTACGGCCACCGGCACCGCGTGCGGGTCTCCAACCCGGTGAAGAAGACCGTCGACTGGACCGCCAACGGGCTGCGGATGTCGTCCAACCAGGCGCGGATGGGCTACGGCAACTCGGCCACGGAGCACAGCTACTTCGGCACCGAGTGGGGCTCGGCCGCCTCCTACGCGACGCCGGGCGGCTGGAGCATGACCTGCGCGAGCGGCGAGGTCGCGGTCGCACCCGGGTATGACTTCACCCACGGCTCGGGGCGCCTCTTCATCAACTGGCCGTCCGCGAACTCCCGCGGCTGGCTGTGGGGTTTCGTCGTCAACGACGCGGCCACGGTGGACGTCTCCTTCCGCTGCCTGCGCGTGAAGACCGACCGCGGCGGCCCGCACCCGCGCCACGTGCACAAGGTCTCGGCCTCGTGGTGGCCGAACGGCCACCAGGGCAGCCTCCGCCACCTGCCGGCCTCCCCGGCGTGGGAGGAGCAGCAGTCCTGCGACAGCCAGGCGAAGGCGCTGGTGGGCGCGTTCTGGATCCAGCACCCGGAGTACAGCTGGTACCTCGGGATGGACCCGCGGATCAAGACCCGGGCCTACAAGTTCTGGCACACCGCCGGCCCCGACGCCGCGTGGGTGAGCACGCTCTGTGTCGGCGACCGCACCGGCAAGCAGCTGCGCCCCTGAGGCCGGGCACCGCTCGCTGATCGTCTACCCGAGCCCGTCCCGGCCCTGCCGGGACGGGCTCGGGTGCGTCCGGGGGGCTGTTCGACGTGGGCCCGAGTGGGTACCGGCCGAGACGGCGGTGAGCGTGGTCGCCCCGCCGAATCGGCTCGGAGGTGCTCATGTCCGACGTACCCGACCGTGCCGGCCCGTCCTCGGCGGGCCGCTGGGCCCTGATCTACGTCCTGCTCACGCCGGCGGTGGCGCTACCGCTGTGGGTGTCGCTCTACGACCGCGAGGACCCGACCCTCTTCGGGTTCCCCTTCTACTACTGGTTCCAGTTCGCGCTGATCGTGATCGCCGTCGCGCTCACGATCCCCGCCTACCTCCTCGCCCGCGGGGCCGACCGGGCGGACCGCCGCGCCCACGGCCTCCCGCCCGAGCCGACCCGCCAGCAGCCGCAGGAAGGCGGCGAGCCGCGATGATCGACGACGTCGACGGAGTCGCGTTCGGCGTCTTCGTCTTCCTGTTCCTGGTCGTCACCGTGATCGGCTTCGCGGCCGCGCGCTGGCGGCGGGCCCAGTCGATGGCGAGCCTCGACGAGTGGGGCCTCGGCGGCCGCGGGTTCGGCACCTTCATCGCCTGGTTCCTCATCGGCGGCGACATCTACACGGCGTACACCTTCATCGCCGTCCCCGCGACGCTGTACGCCGGCAGCGCGGTCGGCTTCTTCGCCGTGCCCTACACGATCGTGGTCTATCCCCTGATCTTCCTGTTCCTGCCCCGGTTGTGGTCGGTGAGCCACCGGCACGGCTACGTCACGCCCGCCGACTTCGTGCAGGGCCGCTACGACAGCCGTCCCCTGGCGCTCGTCGTCGCGCTGACCGGCATCCTCGCGACGATGCCGTACATCGCCCTCCAGCTCGTGGGCATGCAGGTCGTGCTCGAGGTGATGGGCATCGGCGCCAGTGGCGGCAACTGGTTCATGAAGGACCTGCCGCTCTTCATCGCCTTCGTCGTGCTCGCGGCCTACACCTACTCCAGCGGGCTGCGGGCCCCGGCGCTGATCGCGTTCGTCAAGGACACGCTCATCTACGTCGTGATCCTCGTGGCCGTGTTCTACATCCCCAGCCAGATCGGCGGCTGGGACCACGTCTTCTCGACGGTGAGCGACGGCTTCACGTCCTTCAACAGCGAGAACGCCGATGCCATCGCGGCCGGCGACGCCGCGCCGAAGGCGACGATGCCGCCCGAGGCGCTGCACTGGGCCTACGCGTCGCTGGCGCTCGGGTCGGCGCTGGCGCTGTTCATGTACCCGCACTCGGTGACCGGTGTGCTCTCGACACGCAGTCGCTCGGTGATCCGTCGCAACGCGGCGCTGCTGCCGGCGTACTCCTTCCTGCTCGGGCTGCTCGCCCTGCTCGGCTTCGTGGCGATCGCGGCGGGCGTCAAGGTCGAGAACCCGCAGCAGTCGGTGCCGCAGCTCTTCGAGGAGCAGTTCAGCCCGTGGTTCGCCGGGGTCGCGTTCGCGGCGATCGTGATCGGCGCGCTGGTGCCCGCGGCGATCATGTCGATCGCCGCCGCCAACCTGTGGACCCGCAACATCTACCGGGCCTTCATCAACCGCCATGCCACCCCCGCGCAGGAGGCGGCCCAGAGCAAGGTGGTCTCGTTGGTGGTGAAGTTCGGTGCGCTGGTCTTCGTGCTCGCCCTGTCGAAGTCGTTCGCGATCAACCTGCAGCTGCTCGGCGGGGTGTGGATCCTGCAGACGCTGCCGGCGATCGTGATCGGCCTGTACACCCGCTGGATGCACCGGTGGGCGCTGTTCGCCGGCTGGGCGGTCGGCATGGCCTGGGGCACCTGGCTGGCCTACGGCGTGGAGTCGCCCACGCAGGACCACTTCGGCGGCCCGCTGGTGACCTTCCCCGGCACGGACACCCAGGTCTACATCGCCCTGGTCGCGTTCCTGGCCAACCTGCTGGTTGCGATCGTGCTGACCGTGGTGTTCCGGGCGATCCGGCTGGCCGAGGGTGTCGACCGCACCCGCGCGCAGGACTACTACGCCGACGCCGGTGACCCGGGTGTGGAGGGCGAGCTGGATCCGGGCGAGCGCGTGCACGCCTGACCGACCGGGATAGTCCGTCACGTTTCGGTGGTCCAAGACGCGATTCGACGGCCGGAACGTGACGGACTATCCCGGCGGAGGCCGGTGACCGGTCGGTAACCTGCGAGTCGTGAGCGAGCCGACGCCGACACCCGCCCCGCCGTCCTTCGACCTCGACCAGGACCACGTCGACCTCCGCGCCTGGGTGCACGGGTTCGCGGCCGAGGTGATCCGCCCGGCCGCGGCCGAGTGGGACGAGCGGGAGGAGTTCCCCTGGCCGGTCGTCGAGGAGGCCGCGAAGGCGGGGATCTACTCGGTGGACTTCATCGTCGCCCAGGCCCTCGACGAGACCGGACTCGGCTTCCCGGTCTCGATGGAGGAGCTCTTCTGGGGTGACGCCGGCATCGGACTCTCCATCGTCGGCACGTCGCTCGCCGCGGCCGGCGTCCGCGCCAGCGGCACCGACGAGCAGGTCGCCGAGTGGGTGCCGGCGATGTACGGGACGCCGGGCGACCTCAAGCTCGGCGCGTTCTGCTCCTCCGAGCCCGACGCCGGCTCCGACGTCGGGGCGATGCGCACCCGGGCGACGTACGACGAGGCGACCGACGAGTGGGTCCTCAACGGCACCAAGACGTGGGCGACGAACGGCGGCATCGCCGACGTGCACGTCGTCACCGCGGTCGTCGACCCGGACCTGCGCACCCGCGGCCAGGCGTCGTTCGTGGTGCCGCCGGGCACCAACGGGCTCGGCCAGGGCCAGAAGTTCCACAAGCACGGCATCCGTGCCTCGCACACGGCCGAGGTCGTGCTCGACAACGTGCGCGTGCCCGGCCGCTGCCTGCTCGGCGGCAAGGAGAGGCTCGACGCCCGCCTGGCTCGGGCCCGTGCCCTTCGAGACGGCTCGTCCCTCGCCTCCTCAGGAACCGGGATCAACGGAGGCAACGCGAGCATGGCGACCTTCGAGCGCACCCGCCCCTCGGTCGGCGCCCAGGCGATCGGCATCGCGCGGGCGGCGTACGAGGTGGCGCTGGACTACGCGAAGACCCGCGAGCAGTTCGGCAAGCCGATCATCGAGAACCAGGCCATCGCCTTCGCGCTCGCCGACATGGCCACCTCCATCGAGGCCTCGCGGCTGCTCGTGTGGCGCGCGGCCTGGATGGCGCGGCAGGGCAGGACGTTCGAGAATGCCGAGGGCTCGATGTCCAAGCTGTTCGCCGGCGAGACCGCGGTCAGGGTGACCGGTCAGGCCATGCAGATCCTGGGCGGCAACGGGTTCACCCGCGAGTACCCGGTCGAGCGGATGGCGCGCGACGCCAAGATCTACACGATCTTCGAGGGCACCTCCGAGATCCAGCGGCTGGTCATCGCACGATCGATCTCGGGTGCGCCGATCCGGTAGGTCGAGACGGCCGTGGCTTGGCCGGAACGGACATCCGGGTGCCCGATCTTCTCTCCCTCGCCCGAGGCGCGAGCCGCCGGTCCCGCCTAGTGTCGTGCGTTGGAGGTTGTTGCACGGTTGGCGTGCTCAGGGTGCGTGCGCTGCAAGGCGCCGGAGCGCCGCCATACCCGCTCGTCTCGCAAGCGACGGCAACGCCGCAGAGTGCGTGCCATGGGTGCGCGAAGCGCACCAGAACCTCTGACGCACGACACTAGTCTCGGTGAGCACGACGCCGAGCTCCGCGACCGGCTCACGAAGGAGACTCCCGCATGACCACCCCGACGCCGCTCCCGGCCTTCGACCCGCTCGACCCGGCGGGCATCGACGACCTGCTCACCGACGAGGAGATCGCGATCCGCGCCTCGGTGCGCCAGATGTGCGACTCCCGGATCCAGCCGCACGTCGCGCGCTGGTTCGAGGAGGCGCGCATCGACGACGTCCGCGGGCTGACCGCCGAGCTCGGCGAGCTGGGCGTCCTGGGGATGCACCTCGAGGGCTACGGCTGCGCCGGCATGTCCGCGACGGCGTACGGCCTGGCCTGCCTCGAGCTCGAGGCGGTCGACTCCGGCATCCGGTCGCTGGTGTCGGTGCAGGGATCCCTGGCGATGTTCGCGATCCACCGGTGGGGCTCGGAGGAGCAGAAGCAGGAGTGGCTGCCGCGGATGGCCGCGGGCCGCGCGCTCGGGTGCTTCGGCCTGACCGAGCCCGACGCGGGCTCCGACCCCGGCAGCATGCGCACCCGCGCCCGCCGCGACGGTGCCGACTGGGTGCTCGACGGCCGCAAGATGTGGATCACCAACGGCAGCGTCGCCGACGTCGCCATCGTGTGGGCGCGCACCGACGAGGGCGTGCGCGGCTTCGTGGTGCCCACCGACACCCCCGGCTTCTCCGCGCCCGAGATCAGGCACAAGCAGTCGCTGCGCGCCTCGGTCACCAGCGAGCTGGTACTCGACGGGGTGCGCCTGCCGGCCTCCGCCCGGCTGCCCGAGGCCGAGGGCCTGCGCGGGCCGCTGAGCTGTCTCAACGAGGCCCGCTACGGCATCGTGTGGGGAGCCATGGGTGCGGCGCGCTCGTCCTTCGAGGCGGCGTTGTCCTACAGCCTGGACCGGGTCCAGTTCGACCGCCCGATCGCCGGCTTCCAGCTGACCCAGCAGAAGCTCGCCGACATGGCGCTGGAGTACGCCAAGGGCGTGCTGCTCGCCCTGCACCTCGGCCGGCGCAAGGACGCCGGCCGGCTGCGTCCCGAGCAGGTCAGCCTCGGCAAGCTCAACAACGTGCGCGAGGCGATCGAGATCTGCCGGACGGCGCGCACGGTGCTGGGCGCCAACGGCATCTCGCTGGAGTACCCCGTGATCCGGCACATGAACAACCTCGAGTCGGTGCTCACCTACGAGGGCACCGTCGAGATGCACACGCTGGTGGTCGGCCAGGCGCTCACCGGCCTGGCGGCCTTCCGCTGAGCACGGCGCACCTACCCCCGCACCGCCGGGAGCACGGTCTCGAAGATCAGCCGCAGGCTCTCCCACGACGGCTCGGCGGGCAGGCCGCCGCAGGCGGGGTGGCTGGTGACCAGCCCGATCTCGCCCGAGCGGCACCGGTCGACGAGCTCGTCGGCGGTGAGCACGACGTACACGCCGGCCGCGCGCATCTCCTCGACGGTGCGCGAGTGGTCGACGACGTACGACCCGGCCTCGCCGTGCCAAGCCTGGTAGGCGACGGCGTCGGCGAGCAGGTGGTGGCCGTAGCGCTCCCAGAACTCGTCGGGCCGCTCGGCGCAGAAGACATTGGCCGGGCCGCCGTCGGGCGCCTGCAGCACGAAGCCCGGCTCGCGGCCGGCCGCCCGGCAGGTCGCGTCGTAGATCTCCTTGAGCTCCGCGCTGCCGTGCTGCGGCTGGAAGTTCAGGCCGAGTCGCGCGGCGCGGCGGGCGGCGGCCGGGGTGCCGCCGCCGTAGAAGAGGAACGGGTGCGGCCGGGAGTACGGCGCGGGCGTGGTCGCTCCCGACGACCAGGCGTCGAGCACCGCCGAGATGCGCGCCTCGATCTCGGCGCCGCGGGTCGCCCAGGACCGGTCGTAGAGGTCGTACTCCACCGGGCGGTAGCCGAGCCCGAAGGTGTAGGCGACCCGGCCCCTGCTCAGGTGGTCGAGGACCGCGATGTCCTCGGCCAGCCGCACCGGCTCGTAGAGGTTGACCAGCAGCGCCGACACCGTGATCGGCACCCGGCTGGTGACCGCCGCGAACGCGGAGGCCACCAGCAGTGGGCTGGGCAGGTAGCCGTCGTCGGCCGCGTGGTGCTCGGAGACCATCAGCGCGTCCGTGCCGTGCTGGTCGAGGTACGCCGCCTGCTCGACCGCCCGGGCGAAGAGCTCCTGACGGGTCTCGGGGTCGGCGCCCGGGGCGCGGAAGTCGTAGCGGGTGGCGAACCGGATGCGCGGCATGCGCACACTGAACCAGAGAAGTGGAACGCGTTCTAGTCCGATGGTCCGGCCGCCACCCGGTGCGGCCGGCTGTCAGAGATCGATCGCGCGGTTGACCCAGTTCTGGGTCACCTGCATGCCGACCTTCTCGTAGAGGCCGAGCGCGCCGGTGCGCGAGTCGGTGTTCAGCCCGGACGTGAGGGCGCCGTGCTCGCGGGCGACCGCGAACGCGTCGACGAGCATCGCCTGGGCGATCCCGCGGCCCCGCTGGTCCTTCCGGGTGGCGATCCGGTCGACGTACCCCTCGGTGCCGAACGGGTAGACCACGGTCACGCCGACGACCGTGCCGGACGCGTCGGTGACCAGGCGCAGGTTCCAGGACTCGAAGCCGGGCCGCTTGACCGTGCGCGCGACGAAGTCGTCGAAGGGCTCCCGGTCGCGCACCGACCACTCGAGGAACGCGTCCTCGAGCACCGTCCAGCAGGCCTCGTAGTCGTCCGCCGTGGCCTCGCGGAGCGCATAGCCGTCGGGCAGGTCGCGGTGGGGGACAGTCGCACCCTCGGGGAGCTGCAGCACCCAGCTGTTCCAGCGCACGTGGTAGCCCAGCGCCTCGAGCAGTCGGTCGCCGGCGGAGCCCATCGGGACCGGCATCCCCACGACCGACGCGCCCGTCGCCCGCGCCCGCTCCTGCATCCAGCCGGCGATCGCGGTGCCGATCCCGCGGCCGCGGTGGTCGGGGTGCACGGCGGCGTCGCCGCGGTCGGCGCCCATGTACTCGGCGTAGGCGACCAGGCGGTCGCCCTCGAAGACACCGAGGGTGCCGGCGCTGACGTCGTACGACGGGCGCTGCCAGTCGCCCACGATGTCGGCCTCCTCGATCGCGATCTCGCCGGTGTCGTGTTGCTCCTGGGCGGCCATCACCTCGTAGACCGCGCGGGAGTCGGTCATCACCAGGGGCCGCGCCGTGAGGCCGGTGGGCAGATCTAGCAGCTCTGTCATGGCGCAAGTGTTGCGGACGTGCGGCCGCCGCGCCTTCGAATTTCCGTCGGGGCGGCGGGTCGCCCACAGATACGACGACGGCCCGCCTCCCGAGGGAGGCGGGCCGTCGAGCGGATGCGCGCGTCGGCGCGGGTGCTCAGGCGTCCTGGCTGTTGCGGATCGCGGAGACGTCGAAGTCGAGCTTGACCTTCTCGGAGACCAGCACGCCGCCGGTCTCGAGCGCGGCGTTCCAGGTCAGGCCCCAGTCCTTGCGGTTGATGGTGGTGCCGCCCTCGAAGCCGATGCGCAGGTTGCCGAACGGGTCGCGGGCCGAGCCGGTGGGCTCGAAGGTGATCGTGACCGACTTGGTCTCGCCCTTGATCGCGAGGTCGCCGGTGATGACCCAGTCGTCGCCATCGCGCTCGACCTTGGTCGAGGTGAAGGTGATCTCCTTGTTGGTGTCGGCGTCGAAGAAGTCGGCCGAGCGGAGGTGGCCGTCGCGGTCGGCGACACCGGTGTCGATGCTTGCGGTCTGGATGGTGAGCGCGACCCTCGAGTTGGCCGGGTTCGCGGCGTCGACGTGCGCGGTGCCGGCGAAGTCGGTGAACTGGCCGCGGACGGTGGTGACCATCGCGTGGCGGGTGCTGAAGCCGATCCGCGTGTGGGTCGGGTCGATGGTGTAGTCGCCCGAGATGTCCTCGACGGCGGCGGTGGGGGCGTCGAACTGCTCGGACTGACGGTTGAAGAACGACATGGGCGCTCCTGGTGTGGGTCGGTTTTGATTGAACCTTTGACCACCTTAATCGGACCGCGGTCCGATTTATTCCCGGCTCGTCGCGCCGTACCCGTGGATCGGCCCGGACATGCCTCCGGCCCGCCCGGATCGATCCGGGCGGGCCAGCGGCGCGCGGTGCGCTGGGTGCCGGTGTCAGTCCCGGCGTCAGGCCTGGTCAGGCGGCGTGCGTGGCGTGCACGGTCGCGCCGCTCGGGCCGACCGTGTGGTCCACCCAGTGCGCTTCGAGGCGGGTGCGGCCGTCGGTGTCGGCCACCGCGATCCAGGTCTGCACGAGGCCACCTGTCGGGGTCTGGTCGCTCATCGGGTGCCCTCCGTTCGCTTGTCGTTCACCAACTGTTCACCCAGCGTACCTGATCCCCACCCGAACGACCGGAACGGGGTCGATTTCGTGCCTCGTCCCCCACTGGAGCTGCTCGGGGGCGGCGCGTCGGGCGCGATCCGCTCCATCGGCGCTCGCTGCGCTCGGTGGCCACGGGTGCGGTGCGGCCTCGGGTGCATCCGCTTGCCCAACTTGGGGCAATTTCCTGCCCGATAGCGGGCAAGAACTTGCGCGATGGCCGGCCCGATCCGCAAGATCGACCGGTGCCGACGTCGTCCGACTCCGATCTGGTCGCCCGCATCGTCGCCAGCACCGGCCTCTCGCCGGCCGAGGCGGCCCGGGTCGTCGAGGACGTCGTCGCCTTCCACGCCGAGCCGGTGGAGGAGTACGTCCGGCGCCGGCACGCCCAACTGAAGACCTACGGACGGAAGAACCCGGAGATCTTCGCCCGGATCGCCGAGGAGCTGGCCGACCGCGTGGTGGCCGCACCGGCCCTGTCCGAGCGGCAGCTCCGGCGGATCGTCTACGGATAGCCGGTGGTTGAGGTGTGAGGGCCGCCGGGCCCGAGCTCCAAGCCGTCACCAGGGAGAGCGGGGCCGGTGGTTGAGGTGTGAGGGCCGCCAGGCCCGAGCCTCGAAACCACCACGACAGACACGACAGAGACACGAGAGAGAGGTCGGGACATGTGCGGAATCGTGGGGTACGTCGGCGCCCAGCAGGCGTCGCCGCTGCTGCTGGAGGGGTTGACCCGCCTCGAGCACCGCGGCTACGACTCCGCCGGGGTCGCCCTGCTCGGCCGCTCAGGCATCAAGGTCGCCAAGCGCGCCGGCCGGGTCCGGGACCTCGCCGACGGCATGCCCAAGCGCAGCGCCGCCAAGGTGGGCATCGGGCACACCCGCTGGGCGACCCACGGCCCGGCGAACGACGTCAATGCCCATCCGCACACCGACTCCCAGGCCGGCGGCCGAGTGGCCGTCGTGCACAACGGCATCATCGACAACGCCGCCGCCCTGCGGCAGCGCCTGACCGACGAGGGCGTCGAGCTCGTCAGCGACACCGACACCGAGGTGCTCGCGCACCTCGTGAGTCGGTCGGGGGCCGACACGCTCGAGGGCAAGGTGGGCGAGGCGCTCGCCCAGGTCGAGGGCACCTACGGCCTGGCCGTGCTGCACGCCGACTTCGGCGACCGGCTGGTCGTGGCCCGCAACGGCAGCCCGCTGCTGATCGGGGTCGGCGAGCGCGAGATGTACGTCGCCTCCGACCTGGCCGCGATCGTGCGGCACACGACGACCATCGCCCACCTCGACGACGGCGAGATCGCGACGGTGACGGCGACCGGCTTCACGACGTACGGCGGCGACCTGCGGCCCGTGACCCGGACCGCCGAGACCATCGACATCGACCCCGCGTCGTACGACGCCGGCGAGCACGACTCGTTCATGCACAAGGAGATGCGCGAGCAGCCCACCGCCGCCGAGCGGGTGCTGCGTGGCCGCCTCAACGAGCGGTTCGGCACCGCGCACCTCGGCGGCCTCAACATGGACGCCCGCGAGACCCGCGCGATCCGCCGGGTGAAGATCCTCGGCTGCGGCTCGGCGTACTACGTCGGCCAGCTGGGCGCCTCGCTCGTCGAGGAGCTTGCGCGGATCCCCGCGGACGCCGAGGCGGCGAGCGAGTTCCGCTACCGCGACCCGGTGATCGAGCCCGACACGCTCTATGTCGCGGTGAGCCAGTCCGGGGAGACCATCGACACCCTGCTGGCGGTGCAGGAGATCCGGCGCAAGGGCGGGCGGGTGATCGGCCTGGTCAACGTGGTCGGCAGCGCGATCGCCCGGGAGTGCGACGGCGGCATCTACCTGCACGCGGGTCCGGAGGTCGCGGTCGCGTCGACCAAGGCGCTGACCAACATGTTCCTCGGGTTCGCGCTGCTCGCCCTCCAGCTCGGGCGGGTGCGCGACCTCTCGATCGCCGACGGCCGGCGGCTGATCGCCGGGCTCGAGCGGCTGCCGGCCCAGATCCAGCAGGTCCTGGACCGCGAGGACGAGATCGGGCAGGTCGCCGGCAGGCTGGCAGCGGCCGAGAGCCTGTTCTTCGTCGGCCGCGTGCGCGGCTACCCGGTGGCCCGGGAGGGCGCGCAGAAGTTCAAGGAGATCTCCTACCGGCACGCCGAGGCCTACCAGACCTCCGAGCTCAAGCACGGCCCGCTCGCGCTGGTCTGCGAGCAGGTGCCGACGGTCGCGATCGTGCCCGACGACGAGCTGACCGACCGCAACGTCGGCGCGCTGCACGAGATCGCCGCCCGGCGCGGGCCGCTGGTCGTCGTCACCCACGAGGGCGTCGACCTCGGCGGGATCGAGGCGCAGCCGAACTTCTGGGCGCGCATCGACGTACCCCGCAACGAGCGCGAGCTCGACCCCCTGCTGCTCGTCGTACCCCTACAGCTGCTGGCCTTCCACGCCGCACTGCAGCTGGGCCACGACATCGACAAGCCGCGGAACCTGGCCAAGTCGGTCACGGTCGAGTGAGCGTGGTGACCCAGCCCACCGCGACGACGAAGGTGGACGGCTCCGCGCCAGCCACTACCGTTGACGGGTGAGCAACGAGGACACCACTGACGACGCCCTGGAGCCCGAGGTGACGTTCGCCGACCTCGGTCTCGCCGCGCCGGTGCTGAAGGGGCTGGCCGAGGTCGGCTACGAGAAGCCGTCGCCGATCCAGGCCGCCACCATCCCGCCGCTCCTCGAGGGTCGCGATGTCGTCGGCCTCGCGCAGACCGGCACCGGCAAGACGGCGGCGTTCGCGCTGCCGATCCTGTCGCGGCTCGACCTGGCGCAGAAGACCCCGCAGGCACTGGTGCTCGCGCCGACCCGCGAGCTCGCGCTGCAGGTGTGCGAGGCGTTCGAGCGGTACGCCGCCCACCTGCGTGGTGTGCACGTCCTCCCGGTCTACGGCGGCCAGGGGTACGGCGTCCAGCTGTCCGCGCTGCGCCGGGGCGTGCACGTCGTGGTCGGCACGCCGGGGCGGATCATGGACCACCTCGACAAGGGCACCCTCGACCTGTCGGAGCTGCGGTTCCTCGTGCTCGACGAGGCCGACGAGATGCTCAACATGGGCTTCGCCGAGGACGTCGAGACGATCCTCGCCGAGACGCCGGAGGAGAAGAACGTCGCGCTGTTCTCGGCCACGATGCCGGCGCAGATCCGGCGGATCTCCAAGAAGTACCTGCGCGACCCGCAGGAGATCACGGTCAAGAACAAGACCGCGACCGCGTCGAACATCGCCCAGCGCTACCTGATGGTGAGCTATCCGCAGAAGGTCGACGCGCTCACCCGGATCCTCGAGGTCGAGAACTTCGAGGGCATGATCGTGTTCGTCCGCACCAAGAACGAGACCGAGATGCTCGCCGAGAAGCTGCGGGCCCGGGGTTTCTCCGCCGCGGCGATCAACGGCGACGTGCCGCAGGCGGTGCGTGAGCGGACCGTGAACCAGCTCAAGTCGGCCAAGCTCGACATCCTGGTCGCGACCGACGTCGCCGCGCGCGGCCTCGACGTCGAGCGGATCAGCCACGTCGTCAACTACGACATCCCCACCGACACCGAGTCCTACGTGCACCGGATCGGCCGCACCGGCCGGGCGGGTCGCAGCGGCGACGCGATCTCGTTCGTGACCCCGCGGGAGCGCTATCTGCTCAAGCACATCGAGAAGGCCACCCGCCAGCCGCTCCAGCAGATGCAGCTGCCGACGGTCGAGGACGTCAACACCACGCGACTGTCCCGCTTCGACGACGCGATCACCGAGGCGCTGTCGCAGAGCACCCGGATCGAGGCGTTCCGCGACATCATCGGCCACTACGTGCGCGAGTACGACGTGCCCGAGGCCGACGTCGCGGCGGCCCTGGCGATCGTGGCGCAGGGCGAGACCCCGCTGCTGCTCGACCCGGGCGCCGACGACCTGCGGCCGCCGCGTGAGGAGCGGCCCGGCCGCGACCGGGCCGACCGGGACCGGGGTGGCGACCGCGGCCCACGCACCCGTCGGCCGCGGGGGCGGTCCGACGTGCCGATGGCGACGTACCGGATCGCGGTCGGCAAGCGGCACCGCGTCGAGCCCCGCCAGATCGTCGGCGCGCTCGCCAACGAGGGCGGGCTGTCCCGCGAGGACTTCGGCCACATCGACATCCGCGGCGACCACTCGCTCGTCGAGCTGCCCGAGCAGCTGCCCGGCGACGCCTGGGACCGGCTGCGCGCCACCCGCATCTCCGGCAAGCTCATCGAGCTCTCCCGCGACGCCGGCGGCCCTCCCGCCCGCCAGAAGAAGCCGCGCCACAAGAACCGTTGAATCGGGAGTTCTGCCGATTCGACCTCACATCAGGTGGGCGACCAGGGCGCCGGCGGCGACCTGACCGGACGCGGCGGCGACCAGCACCGACGACATCGGCATCGGCAGGGCGGCGACGTGGGCCAGGTCGCCGGCGGCGTGTACGCCGGGCAGGCTGGTGCGGCCCATGACGTCGACCTCGACGCAGCCTGACGGCAGCAGGGTGAGGCCGAGCTGCTCGGCGAACGGCGCGGACTGCTCGAGCCGGGTCGAGACGAAGATGCCGCCGTACTCCGCGGTGGAGCCGTCGGCGAAGACGACCCGGGCGCCGTCGCCGGCGCGCTCGAGGCGCTCGACCGTGGCCTCGTCGAGCATGGTCACCGAGGAGGCCACCGGGCCCATGAGGCCCACCAGGTGGGTGGCGTCGCCGAGCACGGCGACCGGTCGGTCGGCGAACTCGTGGCCGTGGCAGAACGGGCAGTGCGCGACCGCGTCGCCGAAGAGCTCGGCCAGGCCGGGCTTGTCGGGCAGCCGGTCGCGTACGCCGGTCGCCAGGATCAGGCCGCGGGCGGTGACGACGTCGTCACCGATCTCGACCCGGAATCCCTCGCCGTCGACCCCGACCGCGGTGGCCGCGTCGGTGCGGATCGTCACCGTGTCGTACGCCGCGAGGTCCTGCTGCGCGGCAGCACGGAAGTCGGCCGGCGGGGTGCCGTCGTGGGCCACGATGTTGTGCATGTGCCGTGCCGGGTCGTTGCGGTAGCTGCCCGAGTCGAGCATCAGGACGCGCCGGTGCACCCGGGCGAGCGTGAGGGTGGCCTGGAGGCCCGCGGGTCCGCCGCCGATCACGACGGCGTCGTACATGAAGGAGGAAGTTGCCATGTACACGAGGATCTGACTTCATGTTGACATGAAGTCAAGCGAGCGTGACCAGGGCCTCTGGTCGATCGGCGAGATGGCCGCGAGGTTCGGTCTGGAGACCCACGTGCTGCGGCACTGGGAGGACGTCGGGCTGCTGCTGCCGGTGCGCGACGGCGCCGGTCGTCGGCGCTACGTCCAGGACGATCTCGTGCGGATCGCGGTGATCCTGCGCAGCAAGGCCGCCGGCATGACGCTCGAGCAGATCGGGGTGATGCTCGACGCCGGCGCCGCCGACCGGCACCGGGTGCTCGAGGACCACATCGCGGATCTCGATCGGCGGATGGCCGAGATGCAGCGCTCGCGGGAGATGACCGAGCACGCGCTGCGCTGCCGGGCCCACGACATCGCGACCTGCCCACGGTTCAAGGAGGCGGTCGCCGACATCGTGGCCGGCGGGAGTCGCGCGCGCTGGTCGTGACGGCACGGACCGGGGCTCCGCAGGCGGGTCGGCGGCGGCTGGTAGAACCGAGGGCGTGCGTTCCCTCCTCTCCGCCGCGGCCACCGTGCTCGCCGCCAGCTCCCTCGTCGCCTGCAGCGGGTCGGGCGACGACCCCGCACCCGACCCCGACGAGGCGGTCGGGGCGCTGGCCGCGGCGTTCGGGTCCGGCGACTTCTCCGGGGTCGCGCTGGCCGGTGAGCTCGACGCGGCCGGCGTGGCGGCGGAGTACGACGAGGTCGTCGAGGGGATGGGCGACCTGTCCCCGACCGTCTCCGCGGGCGACGCCGAGGAGTCGGAGGACGGCGACACCGCGACCGCGCCCCTCGCGTGGATGTGGCCGGTCGGCGGCGACGAGTGGAGCTACACGACCGAGGTCGAGCTGACGAGGGCCGACGACGAGTGGCAGGTCGCCTGGGACCGCGCGCTGGTGGAGCCGTCGCTGCAGTCGGGCACGGTCCTCGACGTCACCACCGTCCGCGCCGACCGGGGGCTGATCCTCGGCAACAAGGGCGACGTGATCGTCACCGACCGGGCGGTGACGCGCTTCGGCATCGACCGCTCCCAGGTGCCGGCCAAGCGCGCGGGCGAGTCCGCGCGCCGGCTCGCACAGCTGCTGGACCTCGACGCCGCGGCGTACGCCGAGCGGGTGAAGGCCGCGGGCGACAAGGCGTTCGTCGAGGCGATCGTGATCCGCAAGGACGACGTGCCGGCCGCGGTCGCTCAGGGTTACGGCTCGATCAAGGGGGCCGTCGCGATCGCCGACGACATCCCGCTGGGGCCGAGCCGCGAGTTCGCGCTGCCGATCCTCGGCTCGGTCGGCGCCGTCACCGCCGAGATGCTCAAGGAGCATCCCGACCGCTACCAGGTCGGCGACCAGGCCGGGCTCTCCGGGCTCCAGGCTCGCTACGACGAGCAGCTCCAGGGCGTCGACGGCGCCGTGGTGAACGCCGTGGCCTCCGACGGCGGGGAGCGCGAGCTCTACCGGGTCGATGCGCAGCCCGGCCGGCCGCTCGAGCTGACGATGGACCTCCAGGCGCAGCAGGCCGCCGAGGCGGCGCTCGCGGACGTCGGCCCGGCGAGTGCGCTGGTCGCGGTCCGCCCCTCCGACGGGGCGATCCTCGCCGCGGCCAACGGGCCCGGCACCGACGGCTACAACGTCGCGACGTACGGTCAGGCGGCGCCGGGCTCGACGTTCAAGACCGTCAGCAGCCTGGCCCTGCTACGGGCCGGACTCACGCCCCGGACCGTCGTGCCCTGCACCGCGGAGGTCGTCGTCGACGGCAAGCCGTTCGAGAACTACGACGACTACCCGAGCGGGGCGCTCGGGGACATCCCGCTGAGCGCCGCGGTCGCCAACTCCTGCAACACCGCCTTCATCGCGAGCGCCGACAAGCTCTCCGACGGCGACCTCGCCGGCGCGGCCGCCTCGCTCGGGCTCGGGATCGACCACGACCTCGGCTTCCCGTCGTACTTCGGCCAGGTGCCCGACCCGAAGTCGGAGACCGAGGCCGCAGCCGACCTGATCGGCCAGGGCGGCATCCTGGCCTCCCCGATGGCGATGGCGACCGTGATGGCCTCGATCCAGGCGGGCGAGACCGTCGTGCCCCGGCTGGTGAAGTCGGTCGAGGTCACGGTGCCCGACGAGGCCGCGCCGCTCGGCAAGGAGGAGGTCGCCGCGCTCCGCTCGATGCTGCGCGGCGTCGTCACCTCCGGCAGCGGGCGCGGCCTGCTCGACGTGCCCGGCGGACCGGTGATCGCGAAGACCGGCACCGCCGAGTTCGAGCGCGACGGCAACGTGCTCCTGCGCGCCTGGATGGTCGCCGCCCAGGGCGACCTCGCCGTCGCCGTGTACGTCGACGAGGGCGACTCCGGCTCCGGCACCGCCGGGCCGATCCTGGAGCAGTTCCTGCGGTCGCGGTAGTCGTTCGTTTCACCGGTCGCCCGGGGAAACGATCAGACACGCCGGGCCGGACCGGGGGTGGTCAGGGGAACCGAGCACGACACGCCGATGATCCCCGGCGTGTCGTCGTCGACTTCCCTGGCCATCCAGCGGTGGGGGGTCGTCCATCGGCCGGCACGTCACCCTGTCCGGTTCGTCACATGAGACTGTTCGTTTCACCGGCCGCCCGGGGAAACGAGCACGACACGCCGGGAAGAACCGGCGTGTTGCCTTCGGGTCCCCTGACCACCCTCGTCAAGCACGCTGACGCAACAAGCCGACGGCCGGCGGATGCCATACGTCGCAGAGCAAGCGGACGAGCAAGCGGACGACCGTGCGCATGACGTGCGCACCGTGGGTCAGCGGGCCCCGCCCCGGAGCGGCAGGCCTCACTCCCGCGGGGCGACGGTGCGCGCGACCTCCTCGGGCATCGGCTCGTAGTGGGCGAAGGACCGGGTGAAGACGCCCGAGCCGTGGGTGGAGGAGCGCAGGTCGACGGCGTAGCGGACCAGCTCGGTCTGAGGCACCTCGGCCTGCACGGAGGTGCGGTCCTCGCCGACCTTGTCGGTGCCGAGCAGCCGGCCGCGGCGGGCGGAGAGGTCGCTCATCACCGGGCCGACCAGGTCGTCGGGTACGACGACGGTGACGGTGTCGTAGGGCTCGAGCATCGTCACGGTGGTGGCGGCCGCGGCCTCCCGCAGCGCGAGGGCGCCGGCGGTCTGGAAGGCCATGTCGGAGGAGTCGACGCTGTGGGCCTTGCCGTCGGTGAGCGTGACCCGCAGGTCGACGACGGGGTGGCCGAGGCGCACGCCCTTCTCCATCTGCGACCGCACGCCCTTCTCGACCGAGAGGATGAACTGCCGCGGCACCGCGCCGCCGACGACCTTGTCGACGAACTCGAAGCCGCTGCCCTCCGGCAGCGGCTCCACCTCGAGGTGGCACACGGCGTACTGACCGTGGCCGCCGGACTGCTTGACGTGCCGGCCCAGGCCCTTCGCGGCGCCGGCGAAGGTCTCGCGCAGCGACACCACGAACGGCTCCTGGTCGACGTGGACGCCGTACCGCTCGGTCAGCCGTTCGAGCGTGACCTCGGCATGCGACTCGCCCATGCACCAGAGCACCAGCTGGTGGGTCTCGGGGTTGTTCTCGATGCGGAGCGACGGGTCCTCGGCGGCGACCCGGGTGAGCGCCTGGGAGAGCTTGTCGTCGTCGGCCTTGCTGCTGGCGACGATCGCGACCGGCAGCAGCGGCTCGGGCATCGACCACGGGCGCAGCACCCGGGGCTCGTCGACCGACGAGAGCGTGTCGCCGGTCTCGGCGCGCGACAGCCGCCCGATCGCACAGATGTCGCCGGCGACGACGTTCCCCGCCGGTGCCTGGGCCCTGCCGAAGACGTGGGCGAGCGCGCCGATCTTCTCGTCCTCGTCGTGGTCGGGGTGGCCCGCGGAATCGCCGAAGAACGACGAGAAGTGGCCGGACACGTGCACCGACTGGTCGGCGGCCAGCGTGCCGGAGAAGACGCGCACCAGGCTGAGCCGGCCGACGTAGGGGTCGCTGGTGGTCTTCACGACCTCGGCGACCAGCGGCCCGTCGGGGTCGCAGCGGATCGGGTCGGCGGTCGCGCCCGAGGGGAGGAACACGTCGGGCGCGGGGTGCTCGGCAGGCGACGGGAAGCCCCGGACGGCGAGGTCGAGCAGCTCCGCGCAGCCCACGCCCGTCATCGAGCAGACCGGGACGACGGGGAAGAACGTCGCGCGCGCGACCGCCCGCTCGAGATCCCCGACCAGCACCTTCTCGTCGATCTCCTCGCCGTCGAGGTAGCGGTCCATCAGCGTCTCGTCCTCGGACTCCTCGATGATCGCCTCGATCAGGTCGCCGCGCAGCCCGGTGGCCTCGGCCGCCTCGCCGGGTGCGAGCAGCCCGGTCAGCGCCACCACCTCCCCGGCCTCGCGCACGGGCACGAACAGCGGCAGCAGGCGGTCGCCGAAGGCGGCCTGTGCCTGGGCCAGCAACCCCTCGTAGTCGGCCCGCGCCTGGTCGAGCTTGGTGATCACGACGGCGCGCGGCATCCCGACGCTCGCGCACTCGCGCCACAGCGAGCGGGTGCCGTCGTCGACGGCCTCGTTGGCCGCGATCACGAAGAGCGCGCAGTCGGCCGCGCGCAGGCCGGCCCGCAGCTCGCCGACGAAGTCGGCGTACCCCGGGGTGTCGACGAGGTTGACCTTCGTGCCGTCGTGGACCAGCGGGGCGACCGCGAGCGAGATGGTGCGGCCGTGGGCGTGCTCGGACTCCTCGTGGTCGCAGACGGTGGTGCCGTCGCGCACGGAGCCGGCGCGCGGGATCGCGCCCGAGGCGGCGAGCAGGGTCTCGGCCAGCGTGGTCTTCCCGGACCCGGCCGGGCCCACCAGCACCACGTTCCTGATCCGGTCCGGGCTGCTCGCCCCCAGATCTTGTCCCGACGCTCTCCGGTTGCTCTTGTCGGCCATGGCCGACACCTCCCTGCGCTGGCTGAGGCGGCCCCTGTCGAACCCTTGATCCGAGGGAACTCCTCCACGCGCGTCGACACAAGGGGCAACGGGCCCTCATTCGGCGGCCGAAATGACGCGAGGCCCCGGTGTGCACGCCGGGGCCCCGCTCCTTGGGACTCCGTCGATCCGCCGCGAGGGGGTGCGCCGGATCGGAACATTCCAAGGGTGAGCCCCTCGCTGCATGGGGTCAGCAAGGGGCTCTTGCCGACACAAGGTGCTCCCTCCGAGTCGACCCTCCAAGAGTGTCACGTTTGCGGTGGGGGTGTCAGTGGTTTCCCCGAAGGCGATCGAGTGTCACGCTGGCAGCATGGATGGCCAGATCAACGGACTCGACCTGCTCGGCCCCGACATGCGCGGCCTCTACGTCGGCGGCGCCTGGCGCGAGGCCGAGGGCGGCGAGCGCTTCGACGTGATCGACCCCGCCGACGGGTCGGTGCTCACCGACGTGGCGAACGGGTCGCCGGGCGACGCCGTCGAGGCCCTCGACGCGGCGGTCGACGCCCAGGCCGACTGGGCGCGCACCGCGCCGCGCGAGCGCGGCGAGATCCTGCGCAGGGCGTTCGAGCTGATCACCGAGCGCGCCGATCGCTTCGCGCACCTGATGAGCCTCGAGATGGGCAAGACCGTCGCCGAGTCGCGCGGTGAGGTCGCCTACGGCGCCGAGTTCTTCCGGTGGTACGCCGAGGAGGCGGTGCGCGTCCACGGTCGCTGGATGCAGGCGCCGGCCGGCGGCAGCCGCCTGCTGACCATCAAGAAGCCGGTCGGTCCGTGCCTGTTCATCACCCCGTGGAACTTCCCGCTCGCGATGGGCACCCGCAAGATCGGGCCGGCGGTCGCGGCCGGCTGCACGATGGTGGTCAAGCCCGCCAGCCAGACGCCGCTGACGATGCTCGCGCTGGCCGCCCTGCTGGCGGAGGCGGGGCTCCCGGCCGGGGTGCTCAACGTGGTGACGACCAGCCACACCCGCGAGTTCAGCGAGACCCTGCAGGCCGACGACCGGCTGCGCAAGGTGAGCTTCACCGGCTCGACCGCGGTGGGCCGGGTGCTGGTGCGGCAGTCGGCCGAGCAGCTCCAGCGGCTGAGCATGGAGCTCGGCGGCAACGCGCCGTTCATCGTCTTCGACGACGCCGACATCGACGCCGCGGTCGACGGCGCCATGGTCGCGAAGATGCGCAACATGGGGGAGGCGTGCACCGCCGCCAACCGGTTCCTGGTGCACTCCTCGGTCGCCCAGGAGTTCGGCGAGAAGCTCGGCAAGCGGATGGGCGCGCTGACCGTCGGCCGCGGCCAGGACGACGGCGTCGACGTCGGCCCGCTCATCGACGAGCAGGCCGTCGAGAGCGTGGGCCAGCTCGTCACCGACGCCGTGCACGACGGCGCGAAGGTCGTCGTCGGGGGCTCGGCGCCCGACGGTGCCGGCTACTTCTACTCGCCGACCGTGCTGCTCGACGTGCCCGCCGACTCGGAGATCAACGTGCAGGAGATCTTCGGCCCAGTCGCGCCGATCACGACGTTCGAGAGCGAGGAGGAGGCGATCCGCCGGGCCAACGACACCGAGTACGGACTCGCGTCGTACGTCTACACCCGCGACCTGGCGCGCACCATCCGGGTCGTGGAGTCGCTGGAGTACGGCATGGTCGGCATCAACTCCGGGCTGATCTCCAACCCGGCGGCGCCGTTCGGCGGCGTCAAGGCCAGCGGCTTCGGGCGCGAGGGCGGCTTCGAGGGCATCGAGGAGTACCTCGAGACGACGTACGTCGCGCTGCCCGCCGGCTGACCCGGGTCGGCCCGGCAATCAGCGCGCGGCGTGCCGGGCCAGCCACGCGTCCCAGCCTCGGTCGAGCCGGTCGCGGCCGCGCGCGGCGGGCCGGTCGGATGCCCAGCTGCCGAAGACATCGTCGGGCCCAGCCCCGGTGGCGTGCAGGCGCAGCCAGGCCGGGAGGTCGGTGGCGCCGAGCGCGACCTGGGCCGCCCGCACGAGGGGCGCGAGCGTCCGGCCGTGGCGGGCGACGGTGAGCTGCTCGGGCGTCCTCGCCGCCGCGACGTCGACCGTCAGGTCGAGCCGCACGTGTCCGGAGCGGCGGTCGAGCTGCCAGTAAGGCACCCACACGGGCTGGCCCTCCGCGCCGGCGCCGCGCTGCACGGCCTCGAAGAGGCGTAGGTCGCGGCCCGTCACCCGGCCGGTCGCGGTGAAGGTGCCGGGGCCGCTGTCGAAGACCCACACGGTCCGGTCGCTCCCGTGGCCGATCCGCCGGGCCCGGGCCACGTCGTGCGCCGCGCCGCCCCCGGAGCGGACCCGGACCGTCTCGCCGTCCGGGCCCACGGCGTACGACACGGCTCCGAGCATCGTGTCGGTGAGCCGGAGCCAGGTGCGGAGCACGGCCCTGCTGCCACGCCGATCGCCGAAGCCGTCGCCGACGGTCAGCTCCGACTCCGGCGTGACGGCCGAGACCAGGGTCAGCCGGTACGACGGGTAGCCGCGGTCCGCGGCGACCGCGTCGACCTCCGAGACCAGTGCCGCCAACCCGGCCGCGTCGTCGACGGCCGCGGCGTAGGTGATCCTGATCGCGCCGGCCCGGTCGGGGCCCGGCTGCGTGACCTCCGCGGCTCGTACCTGGTCGAGGTGTCGCAGCCCGCTCTGCACGGCGAGTGCTGGATCGGGAGCGCGTGAGCAGGCCGCCAGCCCGGACAGGAGGAGCGCGCCGGTGGCGAGCGTCGCCGCGGCCCGCCGCCCCCGACGATCCTCATGCGGAGAATGGTGGCCCATCCGGGTGTCGCCCGGACGGGAAACGGGAGGATCGCACCGGATGGACGTCTACGGCGACACCGCCACGCAGTACTCCGAGTTCGCCGCGGACGCGCGCCCGACCTCAGCGTGCTTCGCGGACTGGGCGAGCCGGGTCGCGTCCGACCCCGAGGTGCTCGCGTGGCTCGGCCGGCTGCCCGTGCCCAAGCGACAGCCGAACCTGGTCTTCGCGGCCGCCCGCTGGCACGGGGTTCCCGCGCCGGGGCCGTACGACGACCTGCGGGCGGCGCTCCTCGGCGACGACGGGGAGATCCGGGCGACCATCCTCGAGCGCGCCACCCAGACGAACGAGGTCGGCCGGCTGGCGACCCTCGTGCCGGCCTTCGCCCTCGCCGCCGGGACCGGGCCGCTCGCCCTGGTCGAGGCCGGGGCGAGCGCCGGGCTGTGCCTCTACCCGGACCGGTACCGGTATCTGTGGCGCACGGACGCCGGGGTCACCGCGGCCGGCGATCCGGAGGCGCCGACGCTCGCGTGCGACGTGATCGGGCCCGCGCCGCTCCCGCCCACGGTGCCCTCCGTGGCCTGGCGGGCCGGGGTCGACCTCAACCCTCTCGACGTGACCGACGCCGAGCGGATGCGCTGGCTCGCGACCCTGATCTGGCCCGAGCACGACGACCGCCGGGCGCGGCTGGAGCGAGCCGTCGAGGTGGCTCGCCGCGATCCGCCGTACCTGCGCCGCGGCGACCTGATCGAGGAGCTGCCGGGACTGGTCGACGAGGCCGGTCGGCACGGGACAGTCGTCGTCTTCCACAGCGCGGTGATCGCCTACCTCCCCGACGAGCGGCGTGCGGCGTTCCACCGGCTCATGGCCGGGCTGGTCGCGGCCGGCCGCTGCCACTGGGTGAGCAACGAGGGGCCGCGGGTGCTGCCGGGCGTGACCGCCACCGGTCCGGACCTGCCCGAGGACGAGCACGGGTTCGTCCTCGGCGTCGACGGTCGCGCCGTGGCGCGGACCCAGGGACACGGCCGGAGCCTGCGATGGTTGACGTGAAGTTAACTTGAACTTGTGCAATGGGCTCATGCACGCCATCCGTCTCCATGAGTTCGGCCCATCCGACCGCCTGGTCCTGGAGGACCTGCCCGACCTCAGCCCGGCCGTCGGCCAGGTGCGGATCGCCGTCGCCGCGAGCGGGGTGCACCTGCTCGACACGGCGATCCGGCGCGGCGAGCCCGGTCCGCTGCCGCCTCCCGAGCTGCCGACGATCCCCGGCCGCGAGGTCGCCGGCGTCGTCGATGCGGTCGGCGACGGTGTCGACGCGTCCTGGGTCGGCCGCCGCGTCGTCGCCCACCTGGGGCCGGTGCCGGGCGGGTACGCCGAGCAGGCGGTCGCGACCGTCGACCTCCTCTTCCCGGTGCCCGATCACGTGTCCTTCGCCGACGCGGTGGCCGCCGTCGGCACCGGCCGCACCGCGCAGGGCATCGTCGAGCTCGAGCCGGCCGGCCGCGACGACGTCGTCCTGGTCCCGTCGGCCGCGGGCGGGCTGGGCTGGCTGCTGGTGCAGGACGCCCGGTCACGTGGCGCGCGCGTGGTCGCGGCCGCCCGCGGCACCGAGCGCACCTCCCGACTCGCGGAGCTGGAGCCCGACCAGGTCGTCGACTACGGCCGCGACGGCTGGGAGCGCGAGGTCGCCGACGGCGTCACCCTCGTGTACGACGGCGTCGGCGGCGCGGTCGGGCGCGCGGCGCTGGAGCTGCTGCGCCCCGGCGGCCGGCTGGTGATGTTCGGGTTCTCGGCCGGCGAGCCGACCCGGCTCGACACCGACGACCTGATCGGGCGGTCGATCTCCGCCGGCTGGAGCCTCGGGCCGCGCATGGTCGCGCTCCCCGGCGGCATCCCCGGCCTCGCCGCCCGGGCGCTCGACCGGGTCGCCGCGGGCGAATGGCGGCCACTGGTCACGACGTACCCGCTCGCCGAGGCCGCCCGCGCCCATGCCGACCTCGAGCGGCGTCGGGCGCTCGGCAAGGTCGTGCTCGAGCCGCGATGAAATCGGTGGGGCCAGGCGGTCGCAACAGCCAGACTGTTCCCCGGCCCGGAGAGGAGGAGCGATGACCGACGTGGAGCAGCGGCTCGAGAACACCAGACTGCCGCGCGCGCTCACGCCGTTCCGCCACTCGGCGTACCGCCGCCTCGCAGTGGCGCTCGTGCTGGCCACCTTCGCCGGCGGGGTGTGGACGGTCGGACTGGTCTGGGAGGTCATCCGGATCGGCGGCGGTCCGGCGCAGCTCTCGGTCGTCTCGACCGCGGCCGCGGTCGGCGTGCTGCTGCCGGCGCTGCTCGGTGGGGTGGTCGCCGACCGGGTCCCGCAGAAGGTCATCCTGCTCTGCGTCGCCGCGATCGAGTTCGTCGCGATGTCCGTCGTCGCGCTGCTGTCGGTCGCCGACCTGACGCTGCTGTGGCACCTGGGCGTGGTGGGCTTCGCGATCGGCACGGCGATGGCGTTCTACTACCCGGCGTACTCCGCCTGGCTGCCGGCGCTCGTGCCGGAGGAGGACCTGCTCGCGGTCAACGGCTTCGAGGGCATGGTGCGCCCGACGATCGGCCAGGCGATCGGCCCGGCCGTCGCCGGGGTGCTGGTCGGCGCGGTCTCGCCCGCCGCCGCGCTGAGCATCGCGGCGGTGTCGTCGGTCGCCGGCCTGCTCGCGCTCACCACCGTGCCGCTGACGCCGGTACGTCGTGACGCCGACCAGCCGGTGCGCTCGGTGGGCCACGACCTGCGCGAGGGATTCGTCTACATGGCGCGGACGCCGTGGCTGCTGGCCACGCTGCTGTTCGCGTCGCTGATGATCTTCGTGATCATGGGCCCGCTCGAGGTGCTGGTGCCGTTCCTCATCAAGGACAAGCTGGGCGGCGACGCGGGCGACCACGCGATGGTGCTGGCCGCGTTCGGTATCGGCGGCGCCGTCGGCTCGATGGCGATGGCGTCCCTGCGGATGCCGCGCCGCTACCTGAGCGTGATGAACCTGCTCTGGGGCGTGGGCTGCCTGCCCTTCGTCGTGATGGGCATGGCCACCCAGATCTGGATGCTGGTGGTGGCGGCGCTCGTCCTCGGTGCGATGTTCTCGGCCCCGATGGTGATCTGGGGGACGCTGCTCCAGCGTCGCGTGCCGCCGCACCTGCTCGGCCGGGTCGCCTCGCTCGACTTCTTCGTCTCGGTGAGCCTGATGCCGGTGTCGATGGCGCTGGCCGGCCCGGTCTCCGAGGCGATCGGCCTGCGCACGACGTTCCTGGTGGCCGGGGTGGTGCCGACCTTCGCGGCGATCGCCGCCGTCGTCCTGGCCCGGCTGCCGCAGGACGAGCTCGCCCACCCGCTGGCGTGAGGCTCGTCCGCCTCTCGCGGGTGCACACCGAGCGATACCCAGTGACGATCTGGTTGTTCCCGGGGTCGTGGAACGACCAGATCGTCACTGGGTATCGGGACGGGGCATCAGGACGGGGCCGGGTGCAGCTCTAGAGGGTGCGGAGCGCTTCGGCGGGCTCCAGGGACCCGGCTCGCCAGGCAGGGAACGCCCCGGCGAGTACGCCGATCACCAGCCCGGCGAGCGGGGCCGCGAGCAGCCGGGCGTCGAGCACGGGCGCCCAGTCGCGGGCGAGTGCGACGAGCATGCTGGTGCCGAACCCGAGGCTGGTCCCGACGACGCCGCCGAGCAGGCCCACGGTGGCACTCTCGACGAGGAACTGGGTCATCAGGTCGCCGCGGGTCGCGCCGAGCGCCCGGCGCAGCCCGATCTCGCCGACGCGCTCCATCACCGAGAGCAGCATGATGTTGGCGATGCCGACGCCACCGGCGACCAGCGTGACGATGCCGAGGAGCACCAGCAGCGACGAGACGTCGCCCTGCACCCGCTCCCGCAGCGTGGTGTCGGTCGGCGGGGCCGAGGCGAGCAGCGCGCCCGGGTCCGTGGGCGTGATCGCCAGCGGCGCCTGACGGGCGATCGTCTCGGCGGCGCCGGGCGCGACCTCGACCTGCAGCGACTGCGCTCCCTGCCAGCCGAACAGCCGGGCCGCCGTCGACTCCGGGACGACGATCGAGTCGACCAGCTCGCCCCGGGCGTCGACCGCGTCGATGATGCCGACGACCGTCAGGGCCCGGTCGCCGACGAAGACCGCCGGCCCGTGGGCGAGGTCCGTGATGCCCAGGCGCCGCGCGGCCGCGGCGCCGAGCAGCGCGACCGGGTCGGCGCGGGCGACGTGACCGGCGTCGTACCGCCGGCCGGAGATCTCGGCGTCGACCGCGTCGAGCAGGCCCGGGGAGGCCGCCAGCACCGGGAGCGTGGGGTCGGGCGGCGCCTGGGGGTCGACGACCGGCACGGTCCGCGCCGGGTCGTCCACCTCCAGGCGGGTGAGCGTGCCGGCCGTCTCGACGCCCTCGAGGCTGCGGATCCGCTCCTCGGCGTCGGCCGGCAGCACCGCCCCGCGCTCGGCCCGCGACTCCTCCGGCTGCACGGTCACCCGGTCGGCGGCGGCCCGGTCGAAGTGGTCGGCGACCTGCCCGCTCGCCGTGCCCGCCAGGCTGACGGTCGCCACCAGGGCGGCCAGGCCCAGCGCCTCGCCGACCATCGTGAGCACCAGCCGGCCGGGTCGTGCCGACACCCCGGCCATCGCCTCGATGACGTGGGTCCACGGGCGTGCCCTCCCGCGGCTCATGCGGAGAGCCGTCCGTCGACGATCCGCACGCTGCGCGACGCGCGGGCGGCGACGCCCGGGTCGTGGGTGATCATCAGGATCGTCGTGCCCTCGGCGTGCAGCTCCTCGAAGAGCTCGAGCACCGAGGCGGCGCTGGCGGTGTCGAGGTTGCCGGTCGGCTCGTCGGCGAGCAGCAGGCTGGGGCCGGCGACCAGCGCCCGGGCGATGGCGACGCGCTGCCGCTCACCGCCCGAGAGCGTCGTGGGCCGGGCCCGGCGCCGGTGCGCCAGCCCGACCCGATCGAGGAGCCGCTCGGCGCGGAGCGCGCGCTCCCGCCCGGACAGGCCGAGATAGAGCCCGCCCAGGCTCGCGTTCTCGAGCACGGTGAGGTGGGGGAGGAGCTGGAAGGCCTGGAACACGAATCCGAGGCGTGCGGCCCGCAGCCCGGCCCGCCGGCGCTCGCCGGCGGTGGTCGTGTCGATCCCGGCCAGCCGGTAGTGACCGGCGGTCGGCGAGTCGAGGAGGCCCAGGACGTTGAGGAGGGTGGACTTGCCCGAGCCCGACGGGCCGACGATCGCGAGGAACTCGCCCTCGGTCACGGTCAGGTCGACGTCGCGCAGCACGTCGACCGGTGGGTCGCCCCCGAAGGTCCGGCCGACGCCCTCGAGCTCGACGACCGCGGGAGCACCGGCGGCGGTCACTCGCCCACCACCACGCGGTCGCCGTCGGCCAGCTCACCGTCGACGACGCGCACCTCGACGTAGCCCTCGGCGGACAGCCCGACCTCGACCCGGACCGTGCTCGTCGAGCCGTCCGGGTCCACCCGGACGACGCGCGCGGTGCCGGCGGCATCGGTGCTCAGCGCCGCGAGCGGTACGACGAGTACCTTGCCCCGCGTGCTCTCGAGCGGCACGGTCACCTTCACGTTGGCGCCCTGGAGAGCTCGCTGCTGCCGGTCGGTGAGGCCGGGCAGGCGCACCGAGGTGCGGGCGCCGGTCTCGGTGCCCGTGACCGCGCCGAGCCGGCCGCGCACCTCGGCGCCCCCGGGGACGTCGATGACCACGGGCATGCCGGCCTCCAGGACCTCCTGGTCGGCGGTGGTCAGCCCGATGGAGACGACGAGCTCGGAGCCGGAGAGGAGCATCGGGGCCCGCGGCAGCGGCTTGCCCAGCCGGGCCGGCGCACGGTCGACGCGGCGCGGCAGGCTGGGGACGTAGGTGACCTCGCTCATCGGCAGCACGACCTCGTCGGCGTCGGCCGCCGCGGCGCCGGTCGTGGCCTCCTCGCCGGCCGCACCGTCGGGTGCGGAGCCGATCGTGCCCGCGGTCGGCGCCGGGTAGCCCAGGCGTTCGTAGAGGTCGGCCACGGCCGCGCTCGTGTACGTCGTGAACTCCTCGTCCACGTCGCCGGGGTCGAGCCCGATCTGGGCCAGCGCCTGTTCGAGCTGCGCGACGTCGGGGCCGACGTCGCCCGGTGCGAGGTCGCGGTACGCCGGCAGCGCGCCGGTCAGCGCGATCACGGGACGGCCGGCGACCTCGAGCACGACCTCGCCCGCGCGGACGGTCGCGCCGCGGTGCCGGGGCGCCGCGGTGACGATCGGCAGCGGCGCGGTCGTGCGGACCACGAGCGGGACCGGGTCGGAGAAGTTGGCGTCGCCCCGCACGACCACGGCCGAGGTGATCTTGCGCAGCTCGACGGCCGCGGTCACCGGACCGGTCGGCGGCGGGGCGTCGCGGCCGGTGGACGGCGCCATCGTGAGCGCCGCGGCGTACCCGAGACCCGCGCACGCCAGCGAGCCCGCCGTGATCAGCAGCAGGGAGCGGAAGCGCCTCATCCCGGACCCGGCCTCGAGGTGAGGTCGGCGGGCGAGGGATGGGAGCGCGGCGGGTCGGGCGTCGGCATGCGGCGAACGTTCGCAGCGGGGTGTGAAGAACCGGTGTCGATCCGGTCAGGATGCGCCTTCACATGTTCTTGGCATCCCGATGCCACGATGTGCCGATGGAGACGGTGCGGGCGACGGCGACGGCGCGGTGAGGTCCCCCGGGCTCCTGGGCCGCTCGATCCTGGCGTCGGTGCTGGTCGCCGCCGTCGCGAGCGTCGCCACCGCGGTGCTCACCGCCGACGCGGTGCGCTCGAGCGCGGAGCGGGAGCAGGTGCGGGTGGCCGACGTGGACCGGACCATCGTCGACCGCCTGGAGGCCTTCGGCCGCGGCGGCCCCGAGTGGGCGGGCGCGGGCGCCCTGCTCGGCGAGCTGGCCGCGTCGTCGGAGCGGCTCATCGTCGTGACCGATGTCGACGGTGCGCCGCTGGCCAGCTCGGCCGGGTCCGACCCCGGGCAGCGGGAGGTCGGGACCCAGGACCCCACCGCGGTCCTCGACCCGCTGGCCGGCATCCTCGCCGCCGCGACGGCGGCCGTGCCCGCGGCGTACGACGAGCTGGCGCTGCCGGCGCCGCTGCTCGCCGCCCGGGCAGGTGGCGGCGACCTGCGGGCCGCGTTCCGCCGCGACTACGACCTCACCGGCATCTGTCTCGACGTCGAGGCCGACGAGGGACCGTCGGGCGGCGTGCCCGGAGACGTGACGGTGCTGACCTCGTGCCGCGACCTCGCATCCACCCGAGCCGGGGCCGGCCGCGGCGGGCTCGCCGATCTGGCCTGGCTGCAGAGTGCCGTCGCGCTGGAGGAGTACCGGTGCCTGCAGCGCCGGGGAGTGACCTCGCAGCTGACCCGGCTCTTCGGCGCCGACGGCAGCGGCGCGCCCGACCTGCTCACCGTGCACGTGCCGGGCGCGGCGGACGGCGCGCGTCCGTCGTCGGTGTCTCGTGCCTGGGACGACTGCGCCACGGCCGTGCTGACGCGGCACCTCCGGGCGTCGGTCGCGCCGAGCGCGGTGCTCTACGTCTCCGAGACCCGTGCGGTCGAGCGAGGCCTGGTCGACCGGGTCGGCGGGCGGCGCATCGTCCTCGCCCTGGTCGTCATCCTGGTGGTCGCGGTGGTGGCCAGCCTGGTCGCCTCGCGCCGCGTGCTGCGGCCGGTGCGCCGGCTCACCGAGGCCACCCAGCAGATGGCGGCGGGGGAGCTGGCCACCCGGGTGCCCGTCACGGGCCACGACGAGGTGGCGCGGCTGGGTCGGTCCTTCAACGAGATGGCGCAGGCCCTCGGGGAGGCCGACGACCAGCGGCGCCGGATGGTGAGCGACGTGGCGCACGAGCTGCGGACGCCGCTCTCCAACCTCCGCGGCTACCTCGAGGCGGGGCACGACGGCGTCCTCGAGCGCGACGACGGCTGGACCGGATCGCTGCTCGAGGAGGTGGCGCTGTTGCAGCATGTCGTCGACGACCTCGGCGTGCTCGCCCAGGCCGACGCCGGCCGCCTCGCCCTGCACCCGGTCGACGGCGACGTCGCCGCGACCGTCGACACCGCCCTGCTCGCGATGCGGGGCGCCGCGGAGTCGCGGTCGGTGACGCTCGCCCGGACCGGACTCGCGTCGGCGCCGGCCCCGCACGACCCGCTGCGACTGCGGCAGGTCGTCGCCAACCTGGTCTCGAACGCCGTGCGGCACTCACCCGAGGGCGCCACGGTGACGGTGGACCTGCGGGCAGACGCCGGACCCGACGACCGACCCGGCGTGGTGGTCGAGGTCGCCGACCGCGGCGCGGGCATTGCGGCGAAGCACCTGCCGCACGTCTTCGAGCGCTTCTTCCGCGCCGACCCCTCGCGTACCCGGGAGACCGGGGGGAGCGGCCTCGGCCTCGCGATCGTCGAGCAGCTCGTCGACGCCCACGGCGGGGCCGTGACCGCCGGACAGCGGGCCGGTGGGGGCGCCGTGTTCACGGTCTGGCTCCCCGCCGGCCGGCCCCAGGACTGAGAGATCGAGCCTGGCGCCGCCTACTCCTGGTCGGCGACCGCGGCGGCCATCGCGGTGCGGAACGCCTCGAGCTCCTCGAGGTTGTCGCGCACGAACCGCTCCTCGGTGTCCAGCTTCACCGCCCGGAAGGTCCGTCGCCAGTCCCGCAGGCAGGCCTCGTCGGCGACGGCCAGGTCGACCTCGGCGGTGCGGAGGGCGGCCAGGCGGGTCGGATCGGCGTCCGCCATCCCCGACAGGTCGGGGCCGAGCAGCTTCCGGGCGTCGTCGCGGGCGCGGGCCCGGGGCTGGTCGAGCTCGGTGAACCCGCGGTGCCCGGCGGCGGCCAGGCAGCTCGACCAGGACGACGTCGCGGCCTCGACCCGCGGGTCCGCCAGCTGCTCGTCGCGGAGATCGCCGACCCGCTTCAGCAGGCTCGCGAAGCTGTCGCGGACCCGCTGGGCGCGCTTCTCGGCACTCCGGCGCTCGTCAGCGGTGGGCTCGCCGGCGTCCGCGCGGCCGACGCAGGACGTCTCCGTGTTCGACATCGCGGTGCCCGCCAGGTAGCCACGGTCGTCCAGGGTGTTGACGTCGCCGTAGAGCGCCTGGTGGTAGGCGACCCGCTCCGCGACGCTCATCCGCGCGACGATCGCCTCGTTGGGGTCGCGCTGCTCCTCACGGTCCGCCGGCGGCTCGGTGCTGATGCCGTAGCCGAACCGCGCCGCGAACTCGTCGGGCGGCAGGTCGGGGAAGCTGCCTCCGGTCACGTCCAGCGTCATGGAGCCGTCCGGCAGCAGCGTCGCGTCGACGTCGGGCACGAACGGCACGTACTCGAACCCCTCGGCGGCCATGCACCGCGCGATCTCCTCCTCGAACTCGAGGTACTCGGCGTCGTCGGTGCTCAGCGCGGCTCCCGCGCCGACCCCGACGTAGTCGTCGAGCGGGCCGACCGGCACGCCGCCGTCGTCCGACCCGTCGTCGGAGTCGTCCGCCCCGGTCTCCGGCGGACCGGACGCGGCGGCCGGGGAGGGGTCGGGATCGTCGGCTCCGGAGGAGCAGGCCGAGAGGCCGAGGAGCAGGGCGAGGACCGCCGCGGCGGCGGCCGGGTGCAGGAGTTGTCGACGCATGGCGCGACGGTCGCAGTGTCTCGTGAAGACGCCGTCAAGAACCGGTGTGGATCCGCACCCGAGCGTTCTTCACAGGTTCTTGGCAGCCGGCTGCCAGGATGACGCGGTGAGCGCACGGATCCTGGTGGCGGACGACGACCGCAAGCTCGCCGCACTCGTCCGGACCTATCTCGAGCGGGCCGGGCACTCGGTGGTCGTCGTTCCCGACGGCCGGGCGGCGCTCGTCGAGTGCCGGCGCCGGCAGCCGGACCTCGCCGTCCTCGATATCATGATGCCGCTGCTCGACGGTCACGACGTGTGCCACCTCCTCCGCTCCGAGGGCGACGTGCCGATCATCTTCCTCACCGCGCGTGCGACCGAGGACGACCTCGTGCAGGGCCTCCAGCTGGGCGCGGACGACTACGTCACCAAGCCCTTCAGCCCCCGCGAGCTGGTGGCCCGGGTCGAGGCGGTGCTGCGGCGCAGCCGCCCCGAGCCCGGTGACGCGGTCACCCGGGCCGGCTCGCTCGTCCTCGACGAGGAGCGCCACGAGGTGCGGCTCGGCGGGCGCCTGGTGCCGTGCACGCCGGCCGAGTTCCGGATCCTGCGCGAGCTGGTCACCCACCCCGGGCGGGTCTTCTCCCGGCAGCGGCTCCTCGAGGCGGCGTTCGGCTTCGACCACGACGCGCTCGAGCGGACCGTGGACGTGCACGTGATGAACCTGCGCCGCAAGCTCGAGCCGGACCCGACCGACCCGCGGCACCTGGTCACCGTCTACGGCGTCGGCTACAAGTACGTCGCCGACGACGCTGCTCCTTGAGGTCGGACCGCCGTCGGCCGAGGTCAGATGCCGGGACCGAGCACCGAGGCGAGTGAGCCGCGGGAGCTGATGCCGAGCTTGCGGTAGACGTGCGAGAGGTGCCACTCGACGGCCTTGACCGTGACCACGAGCTGGTTGGCGATCTCGCGGTTGGTCAGCCCGGTGACCGCGAGCCGGGCGACGCGCTGCTCCGCCGCGGTCAGCGACGCGAGGGTCTCGCCGGCCACCGGCTGCGGCTGCTCGCCCAGGCGGCCCAGCAGGCGGCGGATCCGGCCGAGCAGCGGCCAGAGGTTCTCGCTCCCGGCGTACCGCTCGGCGCGGCGCAGCAGCGCGAGGACCTCGCCGCCGCGCTCGGGGCCGGCGAGCAGCAGCAGCCCGGCGAGGTCGGTCTCGATCTGGGCGGTGAGCCGCGCGCTCGGCACGCCGTCGAGCTCGTCGAGCGCCTGGCGCAGCAGCGAGGCGCGGTCGGTACGGGCGTCGACGGTGGCGAGGGTGCGCAGGCCGAGGGCGATCGGGTACGCCGCGCCGCTCACGCCGGCCAGGGTGAGGTGCTCGCGGGCCAGCGCGGTGCCCTCCACCCGGTGGCCGAGGCGGACCGCGGTCAGCGCGGCCGCCGTGCGCCAGGGCAGCACGTCCGGGTCGTCCTCGCCCGGACGCAGCAACCGGGGGACCCGGGCGAAGTGGTGGGCCGCCAGCTCGATCTCGTTGACCGCGGCGCACAGCTCGCCGCGCCCGTAGTGGGCGGTGGCGCCGACCAGGCCGGCGTGGTCGAGGTGGACGCCGAGCCGCTCGCCCGCGACCCGCGCCTCGGTCAGCTCGCCGCGGGCGAGCCGGCAGTCGATCAGCGCCGTCAGCAGGGCCGCGCGCTGGGGGACGTCGAGGGCGTCGGTCGCGGCGGCCCGGTCCAGGTAGCCGACCGCGGCGCCGATGGCGCCGGCGCGGGTGTTCACGAGGCCGCGCTCGAGCAGCTCCAGCGGATCCTCGACCGCACCGGCCTTCCTCGTCGCCGCGTCGGAGGCAGGGGTAACCGAGGCCGCGGGCATGCGGGAGAGCCTAGGAAGACCCGCCGCGCTCCGGGGCGGAATCGGGTAAAGGATCGTGGCGGTCCAGTCAGGTCCGGCCCGGTCGGCGGCCCAGGAAGGCGAGCAGCCGGGCGTCGGCCGGAGCGTCGGCGGGCGCCGGCAGCGCCGGGGCGAACCGGAGGCCGCGGTCCGCCCGGGTCACCGCGGCCCGCGCGATCGGGAGCAGCGACTCAGCGAGATCGACCGGGATCGGGGCGTCCTCGCCGACCGCGCGGCCGACGTCCCAGCCGTGGGTGGTGACCTCCAGCGCCGCCGTGGCGACCAGCAGCGGGCTGACCAGGTCGTGGCGGCCGGTCGCGGCCTCGATCACGACGTCGCCGGGCGAGGGCCGCGACCAGGCGCCCAACAGCGCGGTCGCCTTGGCCCGGATCGTCGGGACCGGGCCCGCGGCCGACCGGGACCGGTGCACGTCGACCGAGCCGCCCGCCGCCTCGGTGAAGGCGTCGAGGGCGTCCTCCATGTGCGCGAGCAGGTCGGCGAGCCGCCAGCACGCGCACGGCGTACGTCGGTCGAGGAGGTCGTCGCGGACTCCGGCGAGCCGACCGCAGGTGTAGGCGAGGGACCGGTCGAGCAGCTCGACGGACCCGCCGAGCGTCACGCTCACGGCCAGGGTCACCGAGGGTTCGGGGCCGGTGCGTGGTCGGCGGGCAGCCGGGTCGGCAGCCCGAACCTCTCGAACAGCGCCTGGTCGAAGAACGCGGTCACGTGCCGCACCCGGTCGCCGTCGAGCTCGAGCACCTGCAGCTGGAACGGCGTGAAGTCGCCCTGCGGGGTGCGCATGTACAGGCCGTAGGCGGGCTGCCCGTTGGCCTGCGTCGGCAGCATCGGCATGTCGTTGGCGCCGCCGGGGCACTCGTTGCCGATCAGCCAGCCGATGTTCACGGGCCCGCGGAACCAGCTCGTGAACGGCGGCATGTCCCAGGTCGCCTCCGCGGTCAGCATGCTGACGATTGCGTCGACGTCCTTGCGCCAGAAGGCGTCGACGTAGCGCTCCAGCAGCTGCTCCTGGGCGGGGGTGAGCTCGTTGCAGACGGTGTCCTCGGTCAGCCCGCGCTCGGCGAGCTGGGCATGGGCCCGCTGGAGCGCGGAGTTGACCGCCGCGGTCGAGGTGTCGAGCGCCGCGGCGACCTCGGCGGCGCTCCACCGCAGCACGTCGCGCAGGATCAGCACGGCGCGCTGCCGGGCGGGGAGGTGCTGCAGCGCGGCGACGAAGGCCAGCCGGATCGAGTCGCGCTCGGCGACCACCACGGCGGCGTCCGGCACCGGCTCGAGCCAGGTGATCTCGTGGTCGCTCTCGAGCGCGTCGCCGGCCATCGCCTCGGGCGTGCCCAGTCCGGCGGGCAGCGGCCGGCGCGGCTTGTTCTCGAGGTTGGTCAGGCACACGTTGGTGGCGATCCGGTAGAGCCAGGTGCGCACCGAGGAGCGGCCCTCGAACTTGCCCGCGGCCTTCCACGCCCGCAGGAACGTCTCCTGCACGAGGTCCTCGGCCTCCTGGACCGAGCCGGACATCCGGTAGCAGTGCGCGAGCAGCTCACGTTGGTAGCGCTGCGTCAGCGTCGGGAAGTCGTCGAGCTCGGCCCCGGGATCGTTGTCAGGTGTCGTCATGACCGCTCCAGTCTGCATGGTGGTACCGACAGCCGTCGACGCCGAATTTCATCGGACCAGCGCGAGCGCCCTCTCCGCCGCGGGCTCGGCGAGCGCGCGGTCGGCCGGGACCAGCCCGACCCGGGTGCGCCGGTCGAGCAGGTCGTCGACGTCGGCGGCGCCCTCGTGGGTGACCCCGAAGACCAGCTCGGCGAGCGTCACCGGCACGCCGTCCGCCACGGGCGCGAGCAGCTCGTCGTCGGCGAGCCCGGTGACCTCGCGGGCGTTGTCGAGCACCAGCCGGGCGTCGGTGCCGAAGCGCCGGACCAGCCGCGCGGGTTCCTCGAGGTCGGCGAGCGCGGCGCGGGGCGCGGCGCCCAGCAGCGGCAGCGCGGCGGTGCGGCACGGCCCGGCGGGCAGCCCGGCACGGGCGACCGCGGCGTCGACGGCGTCCTCGGCCATCCGGCGGTACGTCGTGAGCTTGCCGCCCACGATCGTGACGACGCCGGTGTCGCTGGTCAGCACGGCGTGGCGGCGGGACAGGTCGGCCGTCGAGCCGGAGCCCCCGCCGTGATCGGTGTCGAGCAGCGGCCGGAGCCCGGCGTACGCCCCGACCACGTCGGAGCGGTGCAGCTGCCGGGAGAACGCCGCGGACACGACGTCGAGCAGGAACCCGATCTCGGGCTCGGTCGGCTCCGGGACGTCGGGCACCGCGCCCTCGACCGGCTCGTCGGTGAGGCCCGCGTAGATCGTGCCGTCGGGCTGCGGCAGCACCATCACGAACCGGTTGCTCTCGCCGGGCACCGGGCAGAACACGGAGATCTCCAGGCCGGGCAGCGTCTCGCGGCGCAGCACCAGGTGGGTGCCCCGGCTGGGCCGCAGGGTGATGCCGTCGACGAGGGTGTCGGCCCAGACGCCGGTCGCGTTCACGACGGCCCGGGCGGTGACGGCGGTGGTCGTCCCCGTGAGTTCGTCGCGCAGCTCGACGCCGGTGCCGGTGGCCGACAGCACCCGGGCGCGGGTGCGCACGTGGGCGCCGTACGCCGCGGCCGTGCGGGCGACGGTGACGACCAGCCGGGCGTCGTCCTCGAGCTGCCCGTCCCAGCCGAGCATCGCGCCGCGCAGGCCGGCCGGGCGCAACGCCGGCACCAGTCGGAGCGTCTCGGTGACCGAGAGGTGCCGCGGCCGCGGGAGGGTCGCGGCGTCGGTGTGCGCGCCGCGGCGCAGCAGGTCGCCGGCGAGCAGCCCGCTGCGGGTGACGAGTGTCTGGAGGCGGCTCACGCTGGAGGAGAGCGGCACCAGCATCGGCATCGGCCGGGTCAGGTGCGGGGCGGTGACCTCCATCAGGACACCGCGCTCGACCGCGCTCTCGTGGGCGACGCCGAGCTGGCCCTTCGCGAGGTAGCGGAGCCCGCCGTGGACCATCTTCGACGACCAGCGGGAGGTGCCGAAGGCGAGGTCGTGGGCGTCCACGGCGAGCACGCTCAGCCCGCGGGTGACCGCGTCGAGGGCGACACCGGCGCCGGTGATGCCCAGGCCGACGACCACGACGTCGACGTCGGTCGGCGCGTCGGCGAGACCGGGGATGATCCGGGTGGGGTTCACGGCTGCAGGCTCCGGGTCAGTGCGAGCGCGAGCTCGGCGTCGAGCTCCTCGCCCGCGACCCGGTCGTCGACCATCGTGTGCGCCGAGAGCACGAAGCCGTGGGCGGCGAGCAGCATCGCCCGCGCCATCGCATCGGGGTTGCCCGCACGGACGGTGCCCTCGGCCTGGCCGTCGCGGACCGCCCGGACGGTCAGTTCCAGGATGCCGTCCTGCGACCGACCGCGACGGGAGAGCAGGTAGGGCAGCAGCAGCTCGGGGTCGAGCTCGACGATGCGGACGAAGAGCTCGTTCTCGCGCAGCCGCCGGATCGTGGTGACGATGTCGCCGACCAGCCGCTCCACGGTCGGGGCGTCGGCGTCCTCCTCCGCGAGACTCTCCGCGACCACCGTGCCCCACTCGCGGGTCATCAGGTCGGCGAGCAGCTGGGGCATGTCGGCCCAGGTGCGGTAGATCGTCATCCGCGAGACCCCCGCCCGGCGGGCGACCTCGGTGAGCGTCGTCCGCCGCCAGCCGACGTCGAGGATGCAGTCGCGCGCGGCGTCGAGGTAGGCGTCGCGACCTTCGGGAGCACGTGCGTCGTTGTGACGAAGTGACGACATATGTCACAGTGTAACGCGTGAACGCCGAGATGCATCCGTCCCGCTGGGGCGACCCGGCCCGCGCGGCCGCCCTGCCCGAGGCCACCCGCGGCCTGGTCGAGATGGTCTTCGGGCTCGATGACCGCCCGGCCGTCGCCGAGCCGAAGCCGCCGCCGTCCGCGCTGGGCCGCGCCGTGATCGACCGGTTGGCCGCGGTGGTCGGCGAGGACGACGTCCGCGTCGACGACGAGACCCGCCGGCTGCGCACCCGCGGCAAGTCCACGCCCGACCTGCTCCGGGCGCGGTCCGGCGACCTGAGCGACGCGCCCGACGTCGTCGTCCGCCCCGGCACGCACGACGAGGTCGCGGCGGTGCTGGCACTCGCGGTGGAGGAACACCTGGCGGTGGTGCCGTTCGGGGGCGGTACGTCGGTGACCGGCGGCCTGGCCGCCCGGCGCGCGGGGTACGCCGGCGTGGTCAGCCTCGACCTGGTGCGGATGAAGCGGCTGCTCGCCGTCGACCACACCTCGATGACCGCCACCCTCGAGCCCGGCCTGCGCGGTCCCGAGGCGGAGGCGCTGCTCGCGGCCGAGGGGCTGACGCTCGGCCACTACCCGCAGTCGTGGGAGTACGCCTCGATCGGCGGCTTCGCCGCCACCCGCTCCAGCGGCCAGTCGAGCGCCGGCTACGGCCGCTTCGACGCCCTGGTCGTCGGGCTGCGGGTCGCCACGCCGCGCGGGTCGCTCGAGCTGGGCAGCGCCCCCGCGAACGCCGCCGGACCCGACCTGCGCCAGCTCTTCCTCGGCTCGGAGGGCGCCTTCGGCGTGCTCACCGCCGTGACCGTCCGGGTGCGCCGGCTCCCGGCACAGAAGACCTACGAGGGCTGGCGGTGGCCGTCGTTCGCCGACGGCGCGGCGGCGATGCGCACGCTCGCCCAGTCGGGGCTGCTGCCCACCGTGCTCCGGCTCTCCGACGAGTCCGAGACCGCGATCAACCTCGCCGACCCGGCCGCGATCGGCGGCGACGGCGCCACCGGGTGCGTGATGATCACCGGCTTCGAGGGCGAGCCCGAGGCGGTCGCCGCCAAGCGGTCGGCCGTCACCGCCGTGCTGACCGGCCTGGGCGGCACCCCGCTCGGCGCGGACGTGGGAGAGAAGTGGGCGCACGGGCGCTTCGACGCGCCGTACCTGCGCGACGCGATGCTCGACGTCGGCGTGCTGGTGGAGACGCTGGAGACCGCGACGTTCTGGTCGAACCTGGACCGGCTGTACGCCGACGTGAAGGCCGCGCTGACCGCGTCGCTCGGCGACCCGTCGATCGTGCTCTGCCACATCTCGCACGTCTACGAGACCGGGTGCTCGCTCTACTTCACGGTGGCCGCGAAGGAGTCGGCGGACCCGCTCGTGCAGTGGGACGCCGCGAAGCGAGCGGCGAGCGACGCGATGATCGCGGCCGGCGCGACGATCACTCATCACCACGCGATCGGCACCGACCACAAGCCGTGGCTCGCGCGGGAGATCGGGCCGCTCGGCGTCTCCGTGCTGCGCGCGGTCAAGGCCGACCTCGACCCGACCGGCATCCTCAACCCGGGCGTCCTGATCCCATGACCTCCCACGCGAACGGCAGGGCGTTCGCCTTCCTGGTCAACCCGTCCTCCGGCGGCGGAGCGGCGCCGGGTGCGGTGGTGCCGGTCGCGCGCCTCCTGCGCGAGGCCGGCGCGGTCGTCGACGTCACCTACTCGCCCGGGCCCCAGGCGATGACGCGGCTCGTCGACGAGGCCGTGGCCCGCGGCGACGTGGTGGTCTCGGTCGGCGGCGACGGCATGCTCTCCTCGCTCGCCGGGCTGGTCGCCGGTCGCGACGCCACGCTCGCGATGGTGCCGGCCGGGCGCGGCAACGACTTCGCCCGGATGCTCGGCCTGCCCGGCGACCCCGCGGCACTGGCCCGGGTGCTGCTCGAGGGTGAGGTGCGCCGCGTCGACCTGCTGGCCGTCTCCGGCCTCGGCGCGCAGCGGCGGATGGTCGCCGGCTCGATCTACGCCGGCGTCGACGCCCGCGCGGCCGCGATCGCCGACCGCGCGACCTGGCTCCCGCGCTCGATGCAGTACCCCTACGCCGCCCTCCGCGCCCTCGCGGCCTACCGGCCCGGCCGCTACCGGGTCGCGGTCGACGGGATCCCGCACGAGTACGCCGCGGCCACGGTCGTGGTCGCGAACTCCGCCTACTACGGCAAGGGCATGCAGATCGCCCCGCCCGCCTCGATCGAGGACGGCGTGCTCGACGTGATCGTCATCGAGGCCGCCTCGCGGCTCGCGCTGATGCGCTCGCTGCCGAAGGTGTACGACGGCCGGCACGTCGCGCTCCCCGAGGTCACCGTGCTCACCGGCAAGCGGGTCGAGCTCAGCGGCACGCTCCGCGGATCCGCGGGCGGCCCGATCCCCGTCGGCGGCGACGGCGAGCCCCTCGGCCTGCTCCCCGCCTCCCTCGCCGACCCGGCCGTCGTCGAGGTCGTCCCCGGGGCGCTGTCGGTCATCTGCTGACGGTGGTTTCGAGGCTCGGCGCTGGCGCGCCTCGCACCTCAACCACCGGCGCCGGTGGTTGAGGTGCGAAGGCCGTCAAGGCCTGAGCCTCGAAACCACCGCGTCAGGCGAACGCCCACACGAGCAGCTCGGTGGGCACCGCGGCGGTGACGCTGACTCCTGAGGCGTCGGTGATCCGGAAGGCGTCGCCGTCCGCGAGCGGCTCGGCCAGCGACGACCGGGCGAGCGCGCCGCCCGCGACGTACGCGTGCAGCAGGGGAGCGTCGGGGAGGGCGACGGTGTCGCCGGCGTTCAGCCGGGCGACGGAGAAGGTCGCGTCGCCGAGCCGCGCCACCTCGGTCAGGCGGCCGGAGGAGAGCGAGACCGGCGTGATGGAGTACGCCGGCGGCGTACCGGTGTCCTCCGGGGTCAGCCACGCCTGCACGAAGCGGGTCGGGCCGCCGGGTCCGGCGATCTCGGAGTGGGTCACCCCGGAGCCGGCCGACAGCACCTGCACCTCGCCGGGGCGCACGACCCCGGCGTGGCCGGAGGAGTCGTGGTGGTGCAGCTCGCCGCTCAGCACCCAGGTCACGATGTCGACGTCGCGGTGCGGGTGGTCGGCGAAGCCGGACCCGTGCCCCAGCAGGTGGTCGTCGTGGCAGACCAGCCGACCGAAGCGCACGTTGTCCGGGTCGTAGTGGGTGCCGAACGAGAACGAGTGGCGCGTGAGGAGTCCCTCATCCCGGGTAAGGAAGCGGTCGGTTCCACGGCGGATCTCGACGCTCACAGGCATCATTGTGCCGTGTCCGACCCCCGCCCGCTCAGCGGACTGCCCCAGCTGCCCCCCGGCTTCCGATTCGGTACCAGCACGGCGTCCTTCCAGATCGAGGGCGCCGCCACCGAGGGCGGCAAGGGCCCCAGCATCTGGGACACCTTCTGCGCCGAGCCCGGGCGGATCAAGGACGGGTCGAGCGGTGCGGTGACCTGCGACCACTACCACCGGTACGCCGAGGACGTCGCGCTGATGAGACGACTCGGCGTGGGCGGCTACCGGCTGTCAGTGTCGTGGCCGCGCATCCAGCCGACCGGCTCCGGCGCCCCCAACCCGGAGGGTCTGGGCTTCTACGACCGGCTGATCGACGAGCTGCTCGCGAACGACGTACAGCCGATGGTCACGCTCTACCACTGGGACCTGCCGCAGGCGCTCGAGGACGACGGCGGCTGGCTCAACCGCGCGACCGTCGACCGGTTCGCGGAGTACGCCGCGATCCTCGGCGAGCGGTTCGCCGACCGGGTCGAGCACTGGATCCCGGTCAACGAGCCCAACGTGGTGATGATGATGGGCTACGCGACCGGCATGCACGCGCCGGGTCGCACGTTGATGTTCGACTCGATGCCGGTCGCCCACCACCTCCTGCTCGGCCACGGCCGGGCGGCGATCGCGCTCCGCGAGGCGGGCGCGACCAGCGTCGGCTGCGCCAACAACCACGCCCCGATGTGGCCGGCCAGCGACGACGCGGCCGACGTCGGGGCGTCCAAGCTCTTCGACGCCCTGTGGAACGGCATGTTCAGCGAGCCGATGCTCCTGGGGCGGTACCCCGCCGACCTCGCGCCGCTCTTCGAGGGCATCGCCCGCGACGGCGACCTGGCGGTGATCCGCCAGCCGCTCGACTTCTACGGGCTCAACTACTACAACCCCTTCAAGATCGGCGCCGCCGGCGCGGACGCCGAGATGCCGTTCGAGTTCCGCGAGCTGCTCGGCTACCCGGTCACCGACTTCGGCTGGCCGGTGGTCCCCGACGCGCTGCGCGAGTGGCTGATCCTGATGCGCGCCCGCTACCGCGCCGCGCTCCCGCCGATCTACATCACCGAGTCCGGCTGTGCCTACAACATGGGGCCGGACGAGGCCGGTGTCGTCGACGACCAGCCGCGCATCGACTACCTCGACGCCCACCTGCGCGCGGTCGCCACGGCCGTGCAGCGCGGCGTCGACGTACGCGGCTACTACACCTGGTCGCTGATGGACAACTTCGAGTGGTCCGAGGGATTCACCCAGCGCTTCGGCCTGGTGCACGTCGACTACGACACCCTGAAGCGCACCCCGAAGCGGTCGTTCGACTGGTACGCCGACGTGATCGCCGCGCAGGGCAGGTCGGTCGGCTGAGCCCGGACCTCTCGGGCAGCTCTGGCACTTCTCGGGTGTTGCAGACCCCCAGATGTGCAGGGATACCCGGTGAACCGGGTATCCCTGCGGCTCAAGGCCTCACGCCAAGGGCCAACCGATCGACGATCTGCTCTAGCCGCTCGGGGGTGGTGGCGATGTTGACGCGCACGTGGCCCTCGAGGTCCGGCTGGTAGTCGTGCCCCGGGGCGACCCGGACGCCGTGGGCGAGGGCGGCCGCGGCCGGGTCGGCGACGCCGTACCCGCGCAGGTCGAGCCAGGCGAGGTAGGTCGCCTGCAGTGGCCGCATCCGCGCCTTGGGCAGCCGATCCGCGACCAGCTCGGTGAGCAGCTCGCGCTGTGCCGTCAGCCGGTCACGCAGCGCGGCCAGCCACTCGTCGCAGTCGCGCCAGGCCACGGTGCCCGCGATCACGCCGAGGATCGACCAGGTGTTCTGAGCCGGGATCGGCACCGCCGCCAGCCGCTCGCGGTCGGCCGGGTCGGGGAGCACCAGCTGCGCGCCGTGGGTCGCGGGCATGTTGAACGTCTTGGACGGGCTGGTGACGACGATCGCGCGCTCGTCGACGGCGAGGTACGGCGTGAAGGTCGCGCCCGGCAGCACCAGCGGGGCGTGGATCTCGTCGGACACGACGCGCGCGTCGTACTCGCGGGCCAGCGCCGCGACCGCGGCCAGCTCCTCGCGCGAGGGCACCTGGCCCAGCGGGTTGTGCGGGTTGCACAGCAGCAGCGTGCGCGCGCCCGACGCGAACGCGCGGGACACGGCGGCCAGGTCGAGGACCGCTTCGTCGCTGTCGGGATCGAGGGTGACCGGCACGACCTCGCGGCCGGTGACCTCGACGACGTCGCGGAAGGGCGGGTAGCACGGCAGCGGCACCACGACCGGCCCCGGTGGGCAGAGCACCTCGAGTGCGAGCCGGATGCCGCTCATCACGCCCCCGGTCGGCACCGACGCCTCCGGCGCCACCTCCCAGCCCCAGTGCCGGGCCGCGAAGCCGGCGTACGCCGCGCCCAGGTCGTCGCCGTGCGGCGGATAGCCCAGGGCACCGCGGCGGACGGCGTCGACCAGCGCCTCGGTGATCGGCTCGGCCTGCCGATAGTCCATCTCGGCCACCCAGGCGGGGACCACCCCGGGGGTCTCCCACTTCAGCGGCAGCGCGGCCCGAGCCTCCTCGTCGGTGAGATCGTGGATCACCCGAGGCAACCTACCCTTGCCGCCATGAGGCTCCTGGTCGGGTGCGTGGCGGTGCTCGCGCTCGCCGGCTGCACGGGCGGGTCCGATTCGCCGCCGGTCGACCGGGCCATCACCGACGTGCCGTCGCCGACGCCCTCGCCCGCGGAGAGCGTCGAGCCCACCACCCGGCCGCTCGTGCTCGCGCTCAACGCACGCCGGCCGGCGCTCGACCTCACCGTGGGCCAGGCGCGCCGCATCGAGCGCGGCGAGATCACCGACTGGCGCCGGCTCGGCGGGCCCCCGGGCCCGCTGCGCACCACCGACCGCACCGACGGGCTGCGGCATCTGCCGATGGACACGATCGCGGTCGTCGTCGCCGACGCGGTCGGCCCGACGGTGCGGGTCGCCACGGTGGGGGGCGTCGACCCGCTGCGCGACCCCGCGGCGTACCCGCTCCAGGTCGCCGGACCCGCCCCGGCCGAGGTCACCACGCTGACCGTGGTCGGCGACATCATGCTGGGGCGCGGGGTGGCCGGTAGCCCCCTCGCGCCGATGAGCGAGCGCCTCGCCGCCGCCGACATCACCGTCGGCAACCTCGAGAGCACGCTCGCGGAGCTCGGCCCGCCGCGGCAGGACCCGGTCACCGACTCCTTCTCGGCCGCGCCGTCGGTGCGGCGCGACCTGCGGGCCGCGGGCTTCGACGCGCTCGACCTGGCCAACAACCACACCGGTGACTTCGGCGACGCGTCGCTGGTGCGCACGGTCGGCCTGTTGCGCGCGGGCGGGCTGCCGACGTTCGGCGCCGGCCGCGACCTCGCGCAGGCCCGGCGGCCGGCGGTGGTGGAGCGCGACGGCGTCCGGTTCGGCTTCCTCGGTTTCAACGCGATCGGCGAGACGGCCGAGGCCGGCCCCGGTCGCCCGGGGGCGAACGCCGTGAGCATGCCGCCGCGCACCGGCCCGCTCGACCGGGCCGAGCTCGACCGCGTGCTCGGCGACGTACGCCGGCTCGCGCGGCGGGTCGACGTCGTCGTGGTGCTGCCGCACTGGGGCACGCAGTACACCCATCGGCCCGAGCCGGTGCAGCACCAGGTCGCCCGTGAGCTCGCGCGGGCCGGCGCCGACCTGGTGGTCGGCGGTCACCCGCACTGGGTGCAGGGCGCCGAGCAGGTCGGGGACACCCTCGTGGTGCACTCGCTGGGCAACTTCGTCTTCGACATGGACTTCATGACCCAGACCATGGAGGGGCTGGTGCTCGAGGCGGTGTTCTGGGGCGACCGGCTGATGGCGGCCGACTTCGTGCCGTACCGGATGGACCGCGCCTTCGCGCCGCGCGTCGTGCCGGCGGCGTCGGCCGGCAGCATCCTCGAGCCGTTCTGGCAGCTCAGCCAGCTGGCGGCGCCGCGCTGAGCCAGGCGAGGAGCAGCCGGCCCACCCGGCGCAGCTGAGCGGGCTCGACGAAGTGCGGCAGGTCCTGGGCGGAGTGGTAGCCGGCGTACGGCGTGCTGCCGATCCGCGCCGCGAGGAAGCCGGCGTCGGCGAACGACTCGTGGTCGCTCGCCGAGTCCGTCTCCACGATCGTCGGGATGCCCTCCTGCGCCGCGACCCGCGCCAGCCGGTCGCGCAGCGCGGCCGGCGTGCCCGCCACCGACGACAGCGGGACCACGGAGCCGACGCCGACCCGGTCGAGGGAGACCATGCCGCGCAGCAGCCGGCCCCGGTCGGGAGTCAGCGCCGTGACGTACCGCTTGGACCCGAAGTGGTGCAGCTCGCCCGGCCCGCGGGGCTCCTCGCCGCCGAACGCCACCAGCACCACCTGACCGCTGCCGCCCAGCACCCGTGCGACCTCGAGCAGCACCGCGACGCCCGAGGCGTTGTCCTCCGCGCCCGGCGCGACCGCGACCGTGTCGAGGTGCGCGCCGACCACGACGTATGGCGCGGACGGGTCGAAGTCGGTCGGGGTCGCGATCACGTTGCTCGACCGTCCCTTGCGTACCGGTACGCCCCACGAGTCACCGGCTGGCAGGGGAAACGAGGGGCGACGCACGGCGTACCCGTGCCGCGCGAACTCGTCGGCGACCCAGTCAGCGGCCTCGCGGAACGCCGGGCCGGTCGCCAGCCGCGGCCCGATCTCGACCGCCAGGTGGCGGACCGTGCGCATCGCGCGCGCGGCCTCGAAGCGGGCGGGTCGCGTCGGGGTGGACTCCGTGGGTGTCGGCGCGCTCGACGTGGCCGCGGGGGTCGTCACCTCGGGCTGCTTCGGGTCGCCGACGGGCCTGTCCGTGCACCCGGAGGAGAGCCCCGCGAGTGTGATGCAGGCGACTGAGGCGACCAGCCTTCGAGCCATGCGGAGACGATAGCCGGGCCGGCACCCTACGATTCGGGCATGCTCGTACGTCGCACCCTGGCCGCTGCCGCCGTGATCCCGCTCGTCCTCGCCGCCGCCGCGTGTGCCCCGGAGTCCGACGGCGACTCCTCGTCGGCGGCCGACCCGAGCGACATGAGCAGCCCCAGCGCGCAGGCCTGCGCGATCGACTCGCTGCCGCTGAAGACGGCCGGCCAGCTCACGATCGGCACCGACTCGCCGGCGTACGACCCGTGGTTCGCCAACAACGACCCGAGCAACGGCGAGGGCTTCGAGTCGGCGGTCGCCTACGCCGTCGCCGAGCAGCTCGGCTTCAGCGAGGACCAGGTCACCTGGGTCAAGGTCCCCTTCAACACGTCCTACGCCCCGGGCGCGAAGAAGTTCGACTTCGACATCAACCAGGTCTCGATCACGCCGGAGCGCGCCCAGGTGGTCGACTTCTCCGACGGCTACTACCAGGCCGCCCAGGCCGTGATCGCGCTCAAGGGCACCGCCGGCGCCGAGGCGGCCAGCCTCGACGACCTCGAGGACCTGCGCCTGGGGGCGCAGACCGGCACCACGTCGCTGACCGCGATCCGCGACATCATCGAGCCCGAAGCGGACCCGCTGGTCTTCGAGGACACCAACGCGGCCAAGCAGGCGCTGCAGAACGACCAGGTCGACGCGATCCTGGCCGACCTGCCGACGGCGTTCTACATCTCGGCCGTGGAGATCCCCAAGAGCGTGATCGTCGGGCAGTTCCAGCCGGAGACCGGCGAGCAGGAGGAGTTCGGGATGCTCTTCGAGAAGGGCAGCGAGCTGGTCCCCTGCGTCAACGAGGCGCTGTCCGCCCTGCGTGAGGACGGCACGCTCGACCAGATCGAGCAGCAGTGGCTCTCCGACACCGTGGGCGTGCCCGAGCTCCAGTGAGCGAGTGGTCACCGAGCCCACGTGAGCTCGAGCGGCGCGGGATCCGCCGGTCCCTGAGGACGCGGTCGATCCTGGTCGCCACGATCGCGATGATCGCGGTGTTCGCGCTGCTGGTCATCGGCCTGGTCAGCTCGCCCGGCTGGGATCGGGTGCAGGACACCTTCTTCAACTGGCACCACGCCCGGGAGTCGTTCCCCGACATCTGGGACTACTTCTGGGTCAACGTCAAGATCTTCCTGATCGCCGAGCCGCTGATCCTGGTGGTCGGTCTCGCGGTCGCGCTGGCCCGGCAGGCCCGCGCCGCGATCCTCACGCCCCTGCGGGTGCTCGCCGTCGCCTACACCGACGTGCTGCGCGGCATCCCGACCGTGCTGCTGATCCTGCTGATGGGCTTCGGGGTGCCGGCGCTGCAGCTGCAGGGCGTGACCAACAGCGCGCTGGTCTGGGCGACGGTCGCGCTGGTGCTCTCCTACTCGGCGTACGTCGCCGAGGTCTTCCGCGCCGGCATCGAGTCGATCCACCCCTCCCAGCTCGCCAGCGCCGAGGCGCTCGGCCTGTCCCGGGCGCAGACGATGCGGCACGTGGTGGTGCCGCAGGCGGTGCGCCGCGTCGTACCGCCGCTGCTCAACGACTTCGTCTCGCTGCAGAAGGACACCGCCCTCGTCTCGCTCGTGGGCGTGCTGGACGCGGTCTTCGCCGCCCGCGACTACGGGAACTACAACTTCAACTACACGCCGCTCGTGGTCGTCGCCGGCTTCTTCGTGGTGATCACGATCCCGCTCGCCCGGCTCTGCGACTGGCTCCAGCGTCGGATGGTCGAGAAGGAACGGGCGGGCTCGCGATGACGGCACTCCTCGAGGTCGCCGGGCTGCGGAAGTCGTACGGCGACCGCGTCGTGCTCGACGACGTCTCCCTGACCGTGCAGCCGCACGACGTGATCTGCCTGATCGGCTCGTCGGGCTCGGGGAAGTCGACGCTGCTGCGCTGCCTGAACCTGCTCGAGGAGATCGACGACGGCGTCATCGCCTTCGAGGGCCGCGAGATCTCCGACCCGCGCGTCGACCCGCGGGCGGTGCGGTCGCGGATCGGCATGGTCTTCCAGGCCTACAACCTCTTCCCGCACCTGACCGTCCTCGAGAACTGCACCCTCGCCCCGCGGCTGGTGCACGGCGTCTCGCGCGCCGACGCCGAGTCGCGCGCTCGCGAACTGCTGGGCCGCTTCGGATTGGCCGAGCACGCGACCAAGCACCCCGACCGGCTCTCGGGCGGCCAGCAGCAGCGCGCCGCCCTGGTCCGGGCCCTCTGCACCTCGCCGACGCTGCTGCTGCTCGACGAGATCACCGCCGCCCTCGACCCCGAGCTCGTCGGCGAGGTGCTGTCGATCGTCCGGGCCGAGGCGGAGGCCGGGACGACGATGGTGATCGCCACCCACGAGATGGCCTTCGCCCGCGACGTCGCCACCTCGGTCTGCTTCCTCGACCGCGGCCGGATCCTCGAGCAGGGGCCGCCGGCGCAGATCTTCAGCGCGCCCGAGCAGGAGCGGACCCGACAGTTCCTGCGGCGGGTGCTGCCGGGCGGCGGTGAGTAGGCAACCGTCTCGGTCCGGGGTTTGGTTGCTGGTTCACCGCTGGGCGGGGCGTGTGCCGGGCGGCGGTGAGTGGGCAACCGTCTCGGTTCGGGGTTTGGTTGCTGGTTCACCGCTGGGCGGGGCGTGTGCCGGGCGGCGGTGAGTAGGCAACCGTCTCGGTTCGGGGTTTGGTTGCTGGTTCACCGCTGGGCGGGGCGTGCGCCGGGCGGCGGTGAGTGGGCAACCAGTCCGTACGACGGATCGGTTGCTAGCTCACCGCCGATCGGTGGGTCCGGTCGCGCTTCGGGCCCACCGAGACCGAGACTCCCCGGAACAGCAGCTCCCACCGCACGCCGAACGTCGGCGGCGGTCCGTCGTACCCGCCGGCGATCAGCGTCCGGTAGACCTCTCCGACCAACGTCCTCGGCCGGGCGAGCCGTTCCTTCGTGACCTGCACGTACCGGACCTCGGCGGCTCGCATCAGCCCGTAGCGATCGAGATCGGCGTTGTACCGGTCGCGGTCCTGCTGGTGATGGCTGCCTTCGTACTCGACGACGGTCCGCCAGCGGCGGTACACCAGGTCGCCGATCACCTCGACCTGCTCATTGACATCGACGGCAGCGTTCACCTCGGGCGCCGGTAGCCCGGCGAACCGCAGGATGCTCCGGGTCTCGCTCTCCTTGATCGATCGCGAGCGACCGTCGAGGTGCTCCAGGAGGACGACCGCCTCGTCGGCCCCGTCGCGCCACAGGCACGACAGCGCGAACGTGCGGATGGCGTCGATCGTGGTGTGGTGGTGATGGAGCAGCCAGTCGCCGACGTTGATCGCGTCGATGAGGCGTGCCCGCGCGCAGTAGGCGACGAAGGCCGCCTCGACCGTCACGCCGACGTCATCGGTGGGCGGCAGCCTCTTGGTCCGATGCAGGAAGACGTCGTTGAGGGCGAGGTGGTGGTCGCGGTCCACCACGAAGCGGATCGGCCGAGCCGGCCCGTAGTCCAGGCCGAGCCGCTGGAGCCGGGTGATCCCGGTCAGGTGGGCGTCGTCGGGCAGGGCGAGACGGGCGGCCGCGACCCAGTCCGCCTCTGTCATGACGTGGATCGTGGCCCGCCAGACGTCCTGGTGGAGTCGCGTGAACCGCTTGCCTTGCAGCATCCGGGAGGTCACGCCGAGACGCCGGGCGTCGGTGCGGGTGAAGGAGCCGGTCAGGAGCTCGGGCGGGATCGGTCGCATCCACCCAGTCGACGCCGCCGGCGCCGATGCTGGCGGTGTGCTGGACGGTGGCTGTGGATCCGTCCGTCGGACGCCGGCCTGTGGGCGGACAACGGGCCCGGCTGGCGATGAGTCGGCCGGTTGGCGGTGAGCCAGCAACCGATCACTCCGGGCAAACGGTTGCCTGCTCACCGCCGCACCGACGGGCACCTGCCACCCCAGAACCCACCAACCGTGACAGCACTTCTGTCATGATGCGGGACATGCCGGACGAGACGTACGAGCTGGGACAGGGCACCGGGCCGCTCCGGGGCGTGAAGGTCGTGGAGATCGCGGGGATCGGGCCGAGCCCGCACGCGTGCATGATCCTCGCCGACCTGGGGGCGGACGTGATCCGCGTGGAGCGGCCGGGCGGTCAGCTGTTCGCGGGCGGGGGCAGCCACATGCTGCTCAACCGCGGCCGGCCCAGCGTCGCGCTCGACCTCAAGAGCAAGCAGGCGCGGGCCACGGTGAAGCGGCTCGTCGAGGGTGCCGACGTGCTGGTCGAGGGGATGCGGCCGGGCGTGATGGAGCGGCTCGGACTGGGGCCGGCGGACCTGGAGCAGGTCAACCCGCGGCTCGTCTACGGCCGGATGACCGGCTGGGGCCAGCACGGCCCGCTCGCCCAGGTGGCGGGCCACGACATGAACTACATCGCGATCACCGGCACGCTCTTCGGCCTGGGCCAGGACAAGGGTCGGCCGCACTTCCCGGCCAACCTGGTCGGCGACTTCGGCGGCGGCTCGACGTACCTCGTCATCGGCATCCTGGCCGCGCTCCTCGAGTCGCGCACCAGCGGGAAGGGTCAGGTCGTCGATGCCGCGATCGTCGACGGCACCGCCCACCTCAACGCGATGACGGCGGCGTTCCTGGCGTCCGGCGGCTACCACGAGGAGCGCGCGGCCAACCTCCTCGACGGCGGCGCGCCGTACTACGACATCTACGAGACCGCCGACGGCCGGCACATGTCGGTCGGCGCGCTGGAGCCGCAGTTCTACGACGCCTTCGTCGCCCTGCTCGGCATCGGCGCCGACGCTCCCGACCGCTACGACCCGGCCAACAACGACCGCCTCCGGACCCTGATCGCCGACGCCTTCCGGCAGCGGACCCAGCGGGAGTGGATCGCGGTCTTCGAGGGCACCGACGCCTGCGTCGCCGGGATCGTCCCGATCAGCGAGGCGTTCGAGCACCCGCACCTGCGCGCGCGGGGGACGTTCGTCGAGAAGGACGGCCACACCCAGCCGGCCCCCGCACCGCGCTTCTCGCGCACCGAGGCCACCATCGGCCGCGCCGCGGAGAGCGCCGGCGACAGCACGCGTACGGCGCTGACCGCGTGGGGCATCGACGACGTCGACGCGCTGATCGGCATCGGCGCGGCGGTCCAAGCCTGACCCTAGGCTTGTTGACAGATATTCAGTAGAGTGCCGGCATGACCGAGCACGTCGACGTCCTCATCGTCGGTGCCGGGCTCTCGGGCATCGGCGCCGCGTGCCGCCTGCGCACCGAGCATCCCGGCCGCAGCGTGGCCGTGCTGGAGGCGCGCGCCGCGAGCGGCGGCACCTGGGATCTCTTCCGGTACCCCGGGGTCCGCTCCGACTCCGACATGTTCACCTTCGGCTACCGCTGGCGGCCCTGGGTCGGCGAGCGCGCGCTGGCCGACGGCCCGTCGATCCTGCGCTACCTGCGCACGGTCGCCGAGGAGTATGGCGTGGACCGGCTGATCCGCTACCGCCACCGTGTCATCGCGGCCGGCTGGGACTCCGCGACCGCCCGCTGGACCGTCGAGATCGACCGCGACGGCGAGCCCGTCACGATGACCGCGAGCTTCCTGTGGGGCTGCGGCGGCTACTACGACTACGACCGCGGCTTCGCGCCCGACTTCCCGGGGCTGGCGGACTTCCGCGGCACCGTGGTGCACCCCCAGCACTGGCCCGACGACCTCGACTACGCCGGCAAGCGGGTGGTCGTGATCGGCTCGGGCGCGACCGCGGTGACACTGGTGCCGGCGATGGCCGAGGCCGGCGCCGGGCACGTGACGATGCTGCAGCGATCGCCGACGTACGTCCTCTCGTTGCCCGGCGACGACCCGCTCGCCACGCGGCTGCGCCGGCTCCCGACGAAGGTCTCCTACCCGATCGTGCGCTGGAAGGCGATCCTGGTCGCGACGGCGTTCTTCCAGCTCGCCCGCCGCCGCCCCGACCGGGTCAAGGCCTTCATCCGCAAGCAGGCCGCCGGTCAGCTGCCGCCGGAGGTCGACGTCGACACGCACTTCAAGCCGGCGTACAACCCGTGGGACCAGCGCCTGTGCTTCGTGCCCGACGGCGATCTCTTCCGGGCGCTCCGCAGCGGCCGGGCATCCGTCGTCACCGACCACGTCGACACGTTCACCGAGACCGGCATCCGGTTGCGCTCGGGCGAGGAGCTCGAGGCCGACGTCGTCGTCAGCGCGACCGGCCTGACGCTGAAGGCCATGGGCGGCGTCGAGCTCACCGTCGACGGCACCCCGGTGAAGATGCACGACACCCTCACCTACCGCGCGCTGATGCTCAGCGACGTGCCCAACTTCGCCTTCACGATCGGCTACACCAACGCCTCGTGGACGCTCAAGGCCGACCTGGTCGCCGACTTCGTGTGCCGGCTGCTGCGGCACATGGACGACCACGGCGTACGCCGGGTGGTGGCGCCGCGCGACCCGACGGTCGGCGAGGAGCGGCTGATCGACTTCAGCTCCGGCTACATCCTGCGGGCGCTCGACGAGCTACCCCAGCAGGGGGACCGGGAGCCGTGGAAGCTGCGGCAGAACTACCTGCGCGACGTCCGCGCCATCAACCACCGGCCGCTCGACGACGGCGTACTGGCCTTCAGTTGAGCCCCGATCGGCCGCTGACGATTCGGACGCGTGCCGTCCGGCACGGTAGGGTTGGCGGCAACAGCCCGTCCTGTCTTGCCTCGGGCGACTGCGCGAGCCGTGAGTTCTGCGCCCCTCTCGGGATCCATACGCTGGCGAGACACCCCCAGCAGTGAGTGACCCTTCCTTGTCTTCTGCAGCAACCGCTGCGGGCTTCGCCGAGCTCGGCGTGCCCGCGGACCTGTCCACGATCCTCGCCGACCTCGGCATCACCACCCCCACGCCGATCCAGGCCGCGACCCTGCCCGACTCGCTCGCCGGCCGCGACGTCCTCGGTCGGGGCCGTACCGGCTCCGGCAAGACCTACGCGTTCCTGCTCCCGCTGGTCGCCCGGCTCTCCGGCGGGAAGCCCGCCCAGTCCCGCCGGCCGCGGGCGCTGGTGCTCGCGCCCACCCGGGAGCTGGTCGCCCAGATCGAGGCCGCCCTCAAGCCGCTCGCCGAGGCCGCCGGCCTGCGCACCCGCACCGTCTTCGGCGGCGTCGGCCAGAACCCCCAGGTGCAGGGCCTGCGGGCCGGCGTCGACATCGTGCTGGCCTGCCCCGGCCGCCTCGAGGACCTGATCGGCCAGGGCCACTGCGACCTCGGCGCGATCGAGATCACGGTGCTCGACGAGGCCGACCACATGGCCGACCTCGGCTTCCTCCCCGGCGTACGCCGCCTGCTCGACCGCACCCCGCGGGAGAGCCAGCGGCTGCTGTTCTCCGCCACGCTCGACAAGGCGATCGACGTCCTCGTCAAGCGCTACCTGCGCAACCCGGTGACCCACCAGGCCGACTCGGCGCAGTCGCCGGTCGCGACCATGGACCACCACGTGCTGCACGTCGCGCGCGAGCACCGCGTGCCGGTGCTCGTCGACCTGACCAGCGCCCCGGGCCGCACGGTCGTCTTCACCCGCACCAAGCACGGCGCCAAGGCCCTCTCGCGCCAGCTCAACCGCGCCGGCGTGCCGACGGTCGAGCTGCACGGCAACCTGAGCCAGGGCGCGCGCACGCGCAACATGGACGCGTTCCACTCCGGCCGCGCGTCCACGCTCGTCGCCACCGACATCGCCGCCCGCGGCATCCACGTCGACGACGTGGCGCTGGTCGTGCACGCCGACCCGCCGGTGGAGCACAAGGCGTACCTGCACCGCTCGGGGCGGACGGCGCGGGCCGGTGCCCGCGGCACCGTCGTGACGCTGATGACCGACGAGCAGGTGCGCGAGGTGCGCAGCCTGACCCGCGCGGCCGGCATCAAGCCGACCACCACCAAGCTCGCCGACGCCTCGCACCCCGTGCTCGCCACGCTCGCGCCGGGTGAGCGGGTGCTGGTGCCGGGTGGCCTGGTCGTCGAGGCGCCGGCGCCCGCCCAGCCCGCGCGGCGCAAGCAGCCCGCGCGTCCGCAGGGCGGCGGGAGTCGCCCGGCGGGTCAGCAGGGTGGCCGTCGCCGGAGCCGCGGCGGTCGCGGTCGCGGCCGCCGTCCCGCGGCCTGAGGTGCGTCCCTGACGTTTGCCGCCGGGGCCGCCGGTCACCGCCTCCCCAAGCACGCGCGATGAAGGAGGCAGTGATGGGACTCAAGGACAAGGCCGAGCACAAGCTCGAGGAGCTCAAGGGCCACGGCAAGGAGTCGGCGGGCCGTGCATCGGGTGACCGCGACCTCGAGGCCGAGGGCAGGGTGGACCAGACCAGCGCCAAGGCCAAGAGCGCCGGCGAGCACGTCAAGGACGCCGTCAAGGACGTGAAGGACGGGCTGCGGAAGTAGCGACCCGCGACCCCCGGGACCATCGACTCTCGCCCTCGCGACCGGCGACTCCCTACGCTGGAGCCGAGGGCGGGGTCCCGGGAGGTGGAGCATGAGCGAGGAGTCGCCCGTGGTCGAGATGACCACGCAGGAGTGCTGGGAGATGCTGCGCGACCACGAGTTCGGCCGGCTGGCCTTCACGATCGTGGACGAGCAGCACATCACCCCGATCAACTACGCCGTCGACGGCGCGACGCTGCTCTTCCGCACCGCGCCCGGCAGCAAGCTGCTCGGCGTGGTGCTCGGCGCCGAGGTCGCTTTCGAGATCGATGACTTCGCCGGTGAGACCGCGGCCAGCGTCGTCGTCCGCGGCCGGGCGCGCCACCTCGGCGAGGCCGAGGAGCACCGCGCCGAGAACGTCCCGCTCCGCCCCTGGGTCGGCTCCGACAAGTACGACGTGGTCGAGATCGCCCCGATCGAGGTCACCGGTCGGCGGTTCGTCCTCGACCGCCCCTGGCTGCACCTGCGGCTCGACAACTGAGCGCCGTGCTGCCCCGGCGTACCCGTCGCTTCTGGGTGTGGCATCGGCCGTGAGGTGCTCGCGATCCGGGATAGTCCGTCACGTTCTGGTGGTCGTTTCTGCCTGGGGCAGCCGTATTGTGACGGACTATCGGCCTGGCGGCACTCGGAGGTGGGTGTCCCGCCGGGACGACTCGCCGGCCACGCGAACCGGCCACGCGAACCAGTCACGTGTCGGGTCACGAGACCCGGGCCTACCTCGCCCGCCGCTCGATGTTCTCGCGGCGGGTCTCGTCCATGGCGGACTCGTACGCCGCGACCAGGCTGGCGACCGAGAGCGGCTTGAGGTTCTCGACGACCCTGCGCAGCGACTCGGTGGAGGCGCCGGACTCCTTGTAGACCGGCCAGACCATGGTGCGAAAGAGCTCGTTGAGCTCCTTGGCGATCTGGCGTCCGTGCTCGGCGTACACCTCGGAGGCCGCGATCGCCGCCTCGACCGGGAAGCCGAGATCGAGCAGGGTGAGCCCGACCGAGAGCTGGGAGACCGCGACCTCGTAACGGCCCCGCGCCGTCGGGAACACGATGCCCAGCGCCTTCAGCGTGCTCAGGTCGTCGGCGGAGAGCGTCCGGCCGGTGCGCCGGTCGAGCTCGGCGCGCGACATCTCGACGGGCAGGTCGGCCTGCCACGGCGCGAGCATGGTCCGGTGCAGCGCGATGTCCTCGGGGGTGGCGTCGGCGGGGATGCGGGCGACGTACTTCTCGATCGCCGACAGCGTGAAGCCGTGCGCCTGGAGCTCCTGCACCAGCTCGAGCCGTGCCACGTGGTCGGGGCTGTAGTAACCGGAGCGGCCGCGCCGGATCGGGGGCGGCACCAGTCCCTTGGTCGTGTAGAAGCGGATGTTGCGCACGCTCATGCCGACGCGGTCGGTCAGCTCGTCGAGGGTGAGCAGCCCGCTCGACGGCTCGACGGTCTCCTCCATGACCCTCCTCACATCCGGTCCCTGCCTTGACGATGACAGTAATAGTGTCACAATCGAGCGCACAGGTTCTTGTGGCATCGCCCCACCATCATGGAGTAGGACATGGCTGAAGCATTCGTCTACGACCACCTTCGTACGCCGCGCGGCAAGGGCAAGGCGGCGGGCGCGCTGCACGAGGTGAAGCCGGTCGACCTGATCGTCGGGCTGCTCGACGAGGTCAAGGACCGCAACCCCGGCCTGGAGCCCGCGCGGGTCGACGACGTCGTCCTCGGCGTGGTGTCGCCGGTCGGGGAGCAGGGCGGCGACATCGCCAAGACCGCCGCCCTCGCGGCCGGCTACCCCGAGACCGTCGCCGGCGTGCAGCTGAACCGGTTCTGTGCCTCCGGCCTCGAGGCGGTCAACCAGGCCGCCTCGCGGGTCCGCGGCGGGTTCGAGGACCTGATCCTCGCCGGCGGCGTGGAGTCGATGAGCCGGGTCCCGATGGGCTCCGACGGCGGCGCCTGGGCGTCCGACCCGGCCACCGCGCTGCGCACCGGCTTCGTGCCGCAGGGCATCGGCGCCGACCTGATCGCGACCCTCGAGGGCTGGAGCCGCGAGGACGTCGACGCGTACGCCGCGGAGTCCCACCATCGCGCGGCCAAGGCCTGGGCCAACGGCTACTTCGCGGGCGCCGTGGTGCCGGTCGCCGACCGCAACGGGCTCACCATCCTCGACCACGACGAGCTGATCCGCCCCGACACGACCGTCGAGGGCCTGTCCGGCCTCAAGCCGAGCTTCGCCCAGGTCGGCGCCGACGCGGGCTTCGACGACGTGGCACTCGAGAAGTACCACTGGGTCGAGCGGATCAACCACGTCCACCATGCCGGCAACTCCTCGGGCATCGTCGACGGCGCCGCGCTGGTGGCGGTCGGCACCGAGGAGATCGGCACCGAGCTCGGCCTGACCCCGCGGGCCCGCATCGTCGCGACCGCCGTCTCCGGCGCCGACCCGACGATCATGCTCACGGGTCCGGCGCCCGCCGCGCGCAAGGCGCTCGCCCGGGCCGGCCTCGAGGTCGGCGACATCGACCTCTTCGAGATCAACGAGGCGTTCGCCGCCGTCGCGATGCGCTTCATGCGCGACCTCGGCATCAGCCACGAGATCACCAACGTCAACGGCGGAGCGATCGCGATGGGCCACCCGCTCGGCGCGACCGGCGCGATGATCCTCGGCACGCTCGTCGACGAGCTGCACCGCCGGGACCTGCGCCGCGGCCTCGCCACGCTCTGCGTGGGCGGCGGCATGGGCATCGCCACCATCGTCGAGATCGTCTGAGACCCGACAGGCGCCAGGTTGACCCGCGTGTCGAACCCGGTGAGGCGGACGCGGGCCGCAGGTCAGAACAGCAACTCCACAGCGGTGGTTCGAGGCTCGGCGTCGGCGCGCCTCGCACCTCGACCACCGTCATCCAGACAGGACAGACCATGAGCACCAGCACCGAGCAGCAGACCGCGGTCCACTACGAGCGCGACGCCGACGGCATCGTCACCCTGACGATGGACGACCCGACGTCAAGCGCCAACACGATGACCGAGCTCTACCAGTCCTCGATGGCGGCGGCCGTGCAGCGGCTGTACGACGAGCAGGACGACGTGACCGGCGTCGTGATCGCGAGCGCGAAGAAGACCTTCTTCGCCGGCGGCAACCTCAAGAACATGATGGCCGCCACCAAGGACTCCGCCGCCGACGTCTTCGCGATGGGCGAGGCCGTCAAGGCCGGGCTGCGCAGGCTCGAGCTCTACCCGCGCCCCGTCGTCGCCGCGATCAACGGCGCCGCGCTCGGCGGCGGCTACGAGATCTGCCTGGCCTGCAACCACCGCGTCGCCGTCGATGACCGTGCGGTCAAGATCGGCCTGCCCGAGTCGACCCTGGGCCTGCTCCCGGGCGGCGGCGGCGTCACGCGCGTCGTACGCCTGCTCGGGCTGCAGCAGGGGCTGATGGACGTGCTGCTCCCCGGCACCCAGTTCTCACCGGAGGCCGCGAAGGAGAAGGGCCTGGTCGACGAGCTGGTCGAGACCCGCGAGGAGCTCGTGCCCGCCGCGAAGGCGTGGATCAAGGCCAACCCCGACGCGGCCCAGAACCCCTGGGACAAGCCCGGCTACAAGATGCCCGGCGGCACCCCGAAGACCCCGGCCCTCGCGGCGTTCCTGCCGGCGTTCCCCGCCCTGCTGCGCAAGCAGACCAAGGGTGCCGTCTACTCGGCGCCGCGCGCGATCCTGTCCGCGGCGGTCGAGGGCGCGAGCGTCGACTTCGACACCGCGTCGCGGATCGAGTCGCGCTACCTGACCAGCCTGATCGTCAACCAGGGCGCGAAGAACATGATCCAGGCGTTCTTCTTCGACCTGCAGGCGATCAACGCCGGCAAGCTCCGCCCGCAGGGCATCGAGCCGTACCGGGCCACCAAGGTCGGCGTACTCGGCGCCGGCATGATGGGCGCGGGCATCGCCTACTCCTGCGCCCGCTCGGGCATGCAGGTGGTGCTGAAGGACGTCTCGGTCGAGAGCGCTGCGCGGGGCAAGGAGTACTCGGAGAAGCTCAATGCCAAGGCGATCTCGCGCGGCAAGCTGACTCCGGAGTTGAGCCAGGAGCTGCTCGACCGGATCACCCCGACCGCCGACCCGGCCGACCTGGCCGGCTGCGACCTGGTGATCGAGGCGGTCTTCGAGGACCCGTCGCTCAAGCAGCAGGTCTTCGCCGAGATCGCGCCGTACGTCAACGCCGACGCGCTGCTCTGCTCGAACACCTCGACCCTGCCGATCACCGAGCTCGCGACCGGCGTGGACCGCCCGGCCGACTTCATCGGGCTGCACTTCTTCAGCCCCGTCGACAAGATGCCGCTGGTCGAGATCATCAGGGGCAAGGAGACCTCCGACGCCGCGCTGGCCAAGGCGTACGACGTGGTGCAGCAGATCAGGAAGACGCCGATCGTCGTCAACGACAGCCGCGGCTTCTACACCTCACGGGTGATCGGCACGATGGTCAACGAGGTCCTCGCGATGGTCGCCGAGGGCCAGCGGCCCTATTCGATCGAGCGCGCCGCGACCCAGTCCGGCTACCCGGTCGGCCCGCTGCAGCTCACCGACGAGCTGAACATGGAGCTGATGGCCAAGATCGCCCAGGCGACCCGGGCCGCCGCCGAACGTGACGGCGCCGACCACGAGCCGCACCCCGGCACGCTGGTCGTCGAGAGGATGATCGCGGCCGGCCGCCCGTCGCGGCTCGCGGGCGCCGGCTTCTACGAGTACGCCGACGGGAAGCGCGGGTCGGTGTGGTCCGGGCTGGCCGAGCTGTTCCCGATCGCCGACGCGGTCCCCTTCCAGGACCTGAAGGACCGGATGCTCTTCGTCGAGGCCATCGAGACCGCGAAGTGCTTCGAGGAGGGCGTCATCGAGTCCGCCGCCGCGGCGAACATCGGCTCGATCATGGGCATCGGCTTCCCGGCGATGACCGGCGGCGCCGCGCAGTTCATGCAGGGCTACGAGAGTGCTTCCGGCGAGATCGGCCTGGCCGCCTTCGTGGCGCGTGCCGACGAGCTCGCGGATGCGTACGGCGAGCGGTTCCGGCCCTCGGCGTACCTGCGCGACCTGGCTGCCTCTGGGGGCTCGTTCCCGGCGTAGGGGGCTTGCTCGTTTCCCCGGTCGGCCGGTGAAACGGACGCGACACGCCGAAGGAGCTCGGCGTGTCGCGTTCGCTTCACCTGGCCAGGCGACCCGCGCACGACACGCCGCGGGTGTCCGGCGTGTCGTGCTCGTTTCGCCGGGCAGCCGGTGAAACGAGCGCTGAGCGACACCCTCAGTGCGACGAGAACCAGGGATGGTGCAGGTCGTAGAAGGTCGCGCCGTGCATGGCGTACTCCAGCTCGGTGCGGACGTCGGGGGGCGGCTCGACCGACTCGCCCTCGCGGGCGCTGGCCTCGTCGGTGAAGGCGACCGTCTCGGTGAAGGTGCCGTCCGGCTCGATCGCGAGCGTGGCGCCGAGGATCTCCGGGCGCATCCGCTTGAGCTCGGTCGGATCGCTGGTCATCATCGCGCGCAGCCGCTCGGGGTCGTCGACCTTGCCCCGGATCACCTGCACGAAGCCGGCGTCGTCGGAGCCGCCGTCGAGCAGCAGGCTGACGTCGTCGCAGTCGTGGAACTCCACCGGGCCGTCGAAGAGCGCCATCATCTCCTCGGCCCACCTGCTCTGCTCGGGGCGCTCGGAGTTCCTCATCGCGAGCTCCCGGTCGGTGAAGCGGACCACGGCGACGAACATGTCGTCGTCGGTGAAGCCGTAGGTGCCCCCGAGCCAGCCCTCGGCCGTCGGCCCGAGCTCCTGCGGCCAGCGATCGAGCACCGTGCGCAGCTCCGGCTGTCGGGTGCACCTCCCCTGGATGATCTGGATGAACATCGTGGACCTCCCTCCGTGCGGATTGCTGACCTTCGGACGCTAGTGCCGTGCGTCAGAAGTTCTGGTGCGCTTCGCGCACCCATGGCACGCGCTCTGCTGCGTTGCCGTCGCTTGCGAGACGAGCGGGTATGGCGGCACTCCGGCGCCTGGCAGCGCACGCACCGTGAGCACGCCAACCGTTCAACAACTTCCAACGCACGACACTAATCCGAAAATCAGCCGGAGCCGGACACACGACAACCTTGCGCCGTTCCGATGGCTCGGTGCTGCGTGTCGGCTTCAGTTGTGGACGGGTGACCTCCGCGCTGTTGGAGCAGGGGTGTGACAGGTGACCGCCCGGGGGGACTGATGAGGTGGATCGAATCTAATCCTCGTGCTCTGACCCTGAAGGGTCGTGGCGACATCGAAGGGCACATGGCCGGTCCCCGCGCGCAGGCTAGTCCACGGCCTCGTAACGGACCATAGGGTGAGCGTCGTCGACCGGGCGGCCACCCACCGATTTTCAGCCCGGAACGGGCGCCCCCGCAAGGGGGCAGGATGGCTAGTCCCGAACGGCGGCCGGCGAATCGCCCGAATTCGTCGTTCGTCTAGCCTGCGGCGCATGGGCGTGGTGTTGCTGGTCCGGCACGGGCAGGCGTCGTTCGGCGCCGACGACTACGACGTGCTGTCCGGCGCCGGCTGGGAGCAGGGGCGGCTGCTGGGCCGGTGGCTGCGCGATCGGAAGGTCGAGCCGACGACCGTGCTGCGCGGCGGCATGAGGCGGCACCGCGAGACGGCGGAGGCGATGTCCGCGCCGGGCGGCTGGCCGGCGGCGGCCGTCGATCCCGGGTGGGACGAGTTCGACCACCTGGGGGTGGTCGCGGCCCACCCCGACGCGCCCGCCGGCGAGCTGGACCGGCGCGAGTTCCAGCGTGTCTTCGAGCTCGCCACCGCGCGCTGGTGCGGCGGCGGCCACGACGACGAGTACGCCGAGCCGTGGCCGGCGTTCCGGGGCCGGGTCCGGGTCTCCTTCGCCGCCGCGGCCGCGCACGCCGGACCCGGCGGGACCGCCATCGTCGTCAGCTCGGGCGGGCCGATCGCGTCGGTCTGCGCCGATCTGGTCGACCCCGAGGCGGACGATGCGATGCACGCCCGGCTCTGGAGCCGCCTCAACACCGTGCTCGTGAACTCCTCGGTCACCCGGGTCGTCGTCGGCTCCACCGGAGCCCGGCTGCTGACCTTCAACGAGCACCCGCACCTCGAGAGCGAGCACCTCACCTACCGCTGAAGCCGCGCGGCTTGACGGGGCCGCGCCGCTGCCGTTGAGTGGGCCGGTGAGCTTCTCTGGGGTGGCGGGTTCGGCCAGGGTGCGCGTCCTCGGGATCGGAGTCGTCATCGCGGCACTGCTCGCGATCGTCCCGGTCCCGTCGGCGCACGCCAAGACCCGCCCGGCGCCCAGCTCGCTCGCCGACGGCCGCTACATCGTGCTGTTGCGCGCGCCCGCGGCCACGGGCTACGCCGGGGGCACCGGCAGCTACGCGGCGACCCGGTCGACGACGGGGCAGTTCAACGCCCGGTCGGCCCGCGTGGCGGCGTACTCCGCCCACCTCCGGCGCACCCATGCCGAGGTCGCCCGCGACCACGGCACGGAGACGGTGCAGGACTTCACGGTGGCCGCCAACGGGTTCGTCGCGGACCTGACGAAGGAGCAGGCCTTCGACCTGTCGACCGACCGCCGGGTGCTGCTCGTCGAGAAGTCCCGCACCCTGCGCCTCACCACCTGGCACTCGCCGGACTTCCTCGGGTTGACCGGCCGCCACGGCGCCTGGGCGCGGCACGGCGGCCGGGACGACGCCGGCGCCGGCGTCGTGATCGGCGACCTGGACTCGGGGATCTGGCCGGAGTCGAAGTCGTTCGCGGGCGAGAAGCTGACGACGAAGCCGAAGACCACCTGGGACGTCTCGCGCCGAGGCGAGAAGACCCGGATGGAGAAGGTCGACGGACAGGTCTTCCGCGGGCGCTGCCAGATCGCGGAGAAGTGGCACAAGCGGGACTGCACCACGAAGATCATCGGCGCCCGCTACTACGCCGACAGCTTCCTGCAGACGGTGCCGGCAGCCAAGCTGGCCAGGACCGAGCAACTCTCGGCCCGGGACGGCAGCGGCCACGGCACCCACACGGCCAGCACCGCCGCCGGTGGCGTGGTCGAGAAGGTGCGCACCGAGGGTCGCCGGTTCGGCCGGGTCGTGGGGATGGCGCCGGCCGCCCGGCTCGCGGTGTACAAGGTCTGCTGGGAGGCCGCCGACCCCGACGACAGCGGCTGCAACAACGCCGACTCGATCGCGGCGATCGAGCAGGCCGTCATCGACGGCGTCGACGTCATCAACTTCTCGATCGGCGGTGGCGCGAGCCCGACCCTGGACGCCGTCGAGCTCGCCTTCGAGGGGGCGGCCGAGGCCGGCATCTTCGTCTCCGCCTCCGCCGGCAACTCCGGGCCCGACCCGTCGACGCTCGACCACCCGGCCCCCTGGGTCACGACCGTCGCGGCGACCACCAGCTACAACTACGAGAACACGATCGTCCTCGGCAACGGCAAGCGGATCGTCGGCGCCTCCGTCTCCACCGATCCGGTGCCGAGCACGCGCGTCGTCGACGCCAGCAGGGCGGCCGCGGCCGGTGCGGCCGACGGCGACGCCGACATCTGCGGGCCGAAGTCCCTCGACCGCGACCAGGTGAAGGGCAGGATCGTCGTCTGCCTGCGCGGCGTCTACGACCGGGTGGCGAAGAGCGACGAGGTCGAGCGCGCCGGCGGGGTCGCGATGATCCTGGTCAACCCGTCGCCGAACAGCCTGGACGCCGACTTCCACGCGGTGCCGACCGTCCACATCTCCGACACCGACGGCACCCGGCTCTTCGACTACCTGGGCGAGGCCGGCAGCAAGGCGCGCGCCGAGTTCGTGCTCGGCAACCGGACCAGGCACCAGACGCCGCTGCCGCAGGTGGCGGGCTTCTCCTCGCGCGGCCCAACGCTGGTCTCCGGCGGCGACCTGCTCAAGCCGGACGTCTCCGCCCCGGGCGTGAGCGTGCTGGCCGCGGTCTCGCCGCCGTCGAACTCCGGCCGCAAGTACGACCTCTACTCCGGTACGTCGATGGCCGCGCCGCACATCGCCGGCCTCGCGGCGTTCATCCACGGCGAGCGCCCCCAGTGGACGCCGATGCAGATCAAGTCCGCGCTGATGACGACGGCGCGGCCCGCGCTGACCGAGAAGGGCGCGGAGTCCAAGGACGCCCTCGCCCAGGGCGCCGGCGAGGTCACCCCCCGCAGGTTCTTCGACCCCGGGCTGTTCGTGACCTCCACCCCGGTGCAGTGGCGCGGGTTCGTGACCCAGCAGGGCATCGCGACCGGAACGCCCGCCCTGGCGCCGAAGAAGGTCAACGTCCCGTCGCTGGCCGACGGCGCCGTCACGGCGAAGACCACGCTGCGGCGTACCTTCCAGGCGACCCGGCCCGGCGTCTGGGAGATCTCCGCCTCGGTGCCCGGCTTCACCGTGAAGACTTCGCCGGCGCGGATCCGCTCGGACCGCAAGAACGACGCCATCGACGTGAAGTTCGTGTTCCACCGCACCAACGCGAAGCTCGGCCGCTACAGCCAGGGCGCGGTGGTGCTCGAGGGGCCGACCACCGTGCGGCTGCCGGTCGCGCTCCGGCCGGTCTCGGTCGACGCTCCGGCGGCGGTCACCGGCACCGGGCCGAGCGGCTCGGTGAGCGTGCCGCTCGTCGCCGGCTTCACCGGCGACCTCGACGCCAACGCCCGGGGCCTGGCGCAGTCCACCACCGTGAACGACTCCGTCGCGGCCGGCGCGGACGACTACCAGTGCGTGACCGTCACCCCCGAGACCACGCTGGCCCGCTTCCAGGTCGACGCGGTCGACGACACCGCCGACCTCGACCTGACCGTGCTGTCGTCGACGTCGTGCAACATCGAGGACGCGTTCGCGATCGCCGGGCAGTCCGGTACGGCGTCCGGCGACGAGGCCGTCACGCTGCGCAACCCGGATCCCGGCACCTACCTCGTCCAGGTCGCGGGCTTCTCCGCGGGAGACCAGGGCTCCCCGATGGCCTACGGCTTCGACTTCTGGGACGTCAACCCGGCGGCCACCGCCGGCGGCCTCCGGCTCACGCCCGACCCGGTGCCGGTGCGGGCCAACCGGAAGACCTCGGTCGACCTGTCCTGGGGCGGCCTGGTCGCCGGCGTGCGCTACCTGGGCTACCTGACCTACCCCGACTCCGACGACATCACGCTGGTCCGGGTCGACGGCTGACACCCCGGGCTGACCCGCGGCAGCCTCCTACTACGGTGGGCGGGTGTCGGACCAGACCCTGAACGCGGTCATCGCGATCGTGCTCGGATCGGGCCTGTCGGTGCTCCTGCTCGCGCCGGTCGCGGCGGTGCAGTACCGACGCGACGGGCGCCTCGGACCGGGCGACCTGCTGGTGCTGGTGAGCGCCGCCGTCTACGGCCTGGCGCTGTGGACCTACACGCTGCTGCCGTTGCCGGCCGGCGACTACCGCTGCGTCGGCCGGCAGACGGTGCCGTTCGCGACGATCGGCGAGATCGACCTGGCGCGGGCGGTCGACCTGCTGCGCGACCCGGCGTTCCTCCAGGTCGCCCTGAACGTCGCGCTCTTCGTGCCGCTCGGCTTCTTCGTACGGCTCGTCCTGCGTCGCGGCGTCCTGGTCACGACGCTGCTCGGCTTCGGGATCTCGCTGGCGATCGAGTGCACCCAGGGCACGGCGCTGTGGGGCCTGTACCCCTGCCCCTACCGGCTCCTCGACGTCGACGACCTGATCGTGAACACGTTCGGCGCCTTCGTCGGCGGGGTGCTCGCCGCCGGGCTGCTGCGCCGGCACCGGCCGCGGGTCCGGCCGCTGCCCACGCGCGTCAGCGTCGGCCGGCGCTGGACCGGCATGGTCTGCGACGGGCTGTTCGTGCTCGTCGCCGGCGCCGGGGTCGCGATCGCCTGGCGGGCCTGGCAGCTGTACGTCGTGCACCGGCCCGTCGCGGAGATCGACCTCGAGGTCCAGACCCTCCTGCAGTGGGGCGTCCCGGCGCTGATCGAGGCCGCGGCCGTGCTGGTGGCCGGCCGCACCGTGGGCGACTGGGTGGTCGCGACCCGCACCGTCCGCGGCCGGCGGTGGCCCACCGCGGCGGCTCGCCTGGTCAAGCTCGTCACGGGCGTCGGCGGCTACCTCGCGCTGCTGGTCGCCGACCTGCCCGGTGGGGCGCTGCTGCCCGCCGGCTTCGTCCTGGCGAGCGTCCTGGCCGTGCCGTGGTCGCGGGGGCGCCGCGGCCTCAGCAACGCCGCGGCGGGCCTCGACCTGGTGGTCGACTCAGGCCGGTCCGACTAGCCGGTCCCGCAGCCGGCCGAGCAGCCGCCCGGGGTCGGCGCGCAGGCCGTCGTGCTCGTACTCGTTGGTGACCCAGGCCCGCACGTTGCCGACCCGGGCCGCGGTCTCGAGCGAGAGGTCGGGGTCGACGTACATGTCGTTGTGGTAGACGACCGCCGCGACCGGCACCTCGTTGGCCGTGAGCCGGTCGAGGTCGTAGAGCGGCGGCCAGTCGTCGTACGCCGCCAGCAGGTCGGCCGCGCCGCGGAAGGGGCGCAGTGCGGCGATGTCCTCGAACATCCAGGGGAACATGGTCTCGCCGGTGAACAGCAGCGGGTCGGCGTCGTCGGCGAACTCCGGGCGGCCCTCGATCGCCCGTTGTGCGGCCCAGCCGCTCGGCCCGGAGCCGGGACGGCCGTAGGCGTACTCCTGGAGCGCGAAGAGCGGGGTGTCGACGAAGCCCGTCAGCGCCATCACCTGGTAGCGGAAGCCTGCGGAGAGCCGCTCGTCGTGCCAGGCGTCGTCGAGCAGCCAGTGCAGTCGTTCGAAGGCGTCGCTCATGCCGAACGAGCTGCCGAGCACGCGCAGCCGGCGGGTCGTCAGCCGGTCGCCGTCGGGCAGCCGGACGTCGTCGGCGGCGAGGTGGTCGGCGATCCGCCGCACGGCGGCGGCGTCGCCGGGGTAGCGGCGGTAGAGCGCGGCGTTCTTGGCCGCGATCCGGGGGAAGGTACGGGCGTAGACGTCGTCGGCCGTCGCGGTCAGGCCGGGCAGGCCACCGGTGACGTAGCAGCCGCGCAGTGCCTCGGGTGCCTGCGAGAGGTAGGTCATCGTGCAGAAGCCGCCGTAGCTCTGCCCGAGCGTGTACCACCGCTCGCCGCCGGCCACCTGCCGTCGCAGCGCCTCGCAGTCGGCCACGATGCTGTCGGCGCGGAAGTGGCGCAGGTACGCCGCGAGGTCGGCGTCGCCGCGCCCCGCGACGGTCGCCGCCGAGATCGGGGTGCTGCGGCCGGTGCCGCGCTGGTCGAGCAGCAGCACGCGGTAGTGCTGCGTGGCGGCGGCGAGCCAGCCGTCGCCGGCGCCGCTCGCCGGCCGGGGCGACTTCGTGCCGGGTCCACCCTGGAGGAAGACCAGCCAGGGCAGGTCGTCGTGCTCGCGGCCGATCGCGACCACCTCGCGGGCGAAGACCTCGATCGCGGGCCCGTCCGGGTCGGCGTGGTCGAGGGGGACCGCGGCGGTGTGGTCGGTGACCCGGTAGCCCGGGACGAGGTAGCGCGCCGGCATCGCCGCAGTCTGTCATGCATACGTGGTATACATACCGAGTATCCATCCGTCACGGGGGCGGATGGCGAACGGGGGAGGCCGGCATGTCGGTGCGGCAGGCGCTGCTCGCGCTGCTGGAGGAGGGGCCGCGCTACGGCTACCAGCTGCGCGCGCAGTTCGAGCAGCGGACGGGTGCGACCTGGCCGCTCAACGTCGGGCAGGTCTACACGACGCTGACCCGGCTCGAGCGCGACGGCCTCGTCGAGGGCGCCGGCGACGACGGCGCGGGGCACGTGGTCTACCGGATCACCGAGGCCGGCAGCGATGAGGTGGCGACCTGGTTCACGACGCCGGTCGAGCGCGCCCAGCCGCCGCGCGACGAGCTGGCGATCAAGCTCGCGCTGGCCGTCACCGTGCCGGGGGTCGACGTCGGGACGGTCATCCAGCAGCAGCGCACGGCGACGATGTCCGCGCTCCAGGACTACACCCGGCTCAAGCGCCGGGCCGCCGACGGGCAGTCGCGCGAGGATCTCGCGTGGACGCTGGTGCTGGACTCGCTGGTCTTCGGCGCCGAGGCCGAGATCCGGTGGCTCGACCACTGCGAGGCGCGCCTGCGGCGCGCCCAGCTGGAGCGGCCGGAGGCCGCCCCAGCGACGCCGGCCGCCGTCGAGCGGGAGGCGTCGCGATGACCGCGAGCGTGACCATCGAGCAGGCGCAGCGCCTGCGCGAGGCCGAGACGCGCTGGCTGCGGCAGAGCGCCGACCGGCTCCGCGCCGCCCATGCCCGACCCGCCGCGGCGCGGACCGAGCGCCAGGAGGACGAGTCGTGACCGCCGTGCTCCAGCTACGAGAGGTGACCCGGGTGCACGGTGCGGGCGAGACCGAGGTGCACGCGCTCCGGTCGGTCTCCTTCGCCGCCCATCCCGGCGAGCTGGTCGCGGTGATGGGCCCGTCGGGCTCGGGCAAGTCGACGCTGCTCACCCTGGCCGGCGGCCTGGACACGCCGACCGCCGGCACGGTGACGGTCGAGGGCCAGGACCTCGCCGCGCTCGGCGCCGCCGGCCGCGCGCGGGCCCGGCGTACGTCGATCGGCTTCGTCTTCCAGGACTTCAACCTGATCCCCGCCCTCACCGCGGTCGAGAACGTCGCGCTCCCGCTCGAGCTCGACGGCGTCCGCAGTCGGACCGCCCGGGCCACCGCGCGGCGGGCGCTCGAGGAGGTCGGCATCGCCGACCTCGCCGACCGGTTCCCCGACCACATGTCCGGCGGCCAGCAGCAGCGGGTCGCGATCGCCCGCGCGGTCGTCGGCGACCGGCGGCTGATCCTGGCCGACGAGCCGACCGGCGCGCTCGACAGCGAGACCGGCGAGAGCATCCTGCGGCTTCTCCGCGCGCGCTGTGACGCGGGCGCGGCCGGCGTACTCGTCACCCACGAGGCGCGGCACGCCGCCTGGGCGGACCGGGTCGTCTTCCTGCGCGACGGCGTCGTCGTCGACGAGACCGGCGCCGACCGGGCCGACGCGCTGCTCGACGCGGGCGCCACGCAGTGAGCGGGCTGACCTCCTGGCGACTGGCGCTCCGCCTCGCCGGGCGCGACGCCCTGCGTCACCGGGGCCGCTCGGTGCTCGTGCTCGTGATGATCGCCCTGCCCGTGCTGGCGGTGACGGCCGCGGACGTGATCATCCGGACCCAGGACGTCAGCAGTGTCGAGGGGCTCGACCGGCGGCTCGGGTCGGCCGACGCCCAGCTCGAGGTGCCGGCGGGCGGGGCGCCGGTGCTCCAGGCGTTCGACCCGTTCGACGGCAACACTTCGACGGGTGGGGCCGACCGCGTCCCGACCGCGCAGCAGCTGGCCGACGCCCTGGGAGGAGCCCGGCTCGTCGAGCAGCGCGAGGGCGACCTCCTGGTCCGCACCGAGGACGGCGTGACGTACGCGGCCGGCACCGAGGTCGACCTGCGGGACCCGATGACCGACGGCCTCTTCGAGCTCGCCTCCGGCCGGTGGCCGGCCGTCGACGACGAGGCGGTCGTCAACCAGGCGATGCTCGATCGGGGTTACGCCGTGGGCGACCGCCTCGACCTGGTCGTCGACGGCGCGCCGTCGCCCGTCATCGTTGGCGTGGCGGAGTCCACGGCCTCGCGCGGCTACCCGCTGGCGGCCGGTCGGCTCGGCAGCCTCGGCATCGAGGTCAGCCGCGCCGCGTGGGGCATGGGGCCGGCGTACCTCGCCGCCGGCGGCCCGGTCTCGTGGGAGACGGTGCAGGAGCTCAACGCCCTCGGCGCGACGGTGCTGTCGCGGGCGGTGCTCACCGATCCGCCACCCGACTCGGAGATCCCGGACGAGATCCGTGGCTGGAGCGGCGGCACCGACGACGCGATGATCGCGGTCATCGTGCTGGTCGTGGCGATGGCCCTGCTGGAGGTCGTGCTCCTCGCCGGCCCGGCGTTCGCCGTCACGGCCCGACGCCAGTCGCGCACGCTGGCCCTGATGGCCGCCAGCGGCGGCACCCCCGCCCAGAGCCGACGGGTGGTCGTCGGCGGTGGTGTCGTGCTCGGTGTGGTCGCCGCGGTGAGCGGCGTCCTGCTCGGCATCGCGGTCGGCTGGCTGCTCGTGCCCGTGGTGCAGCACTGGTCGAGCGAGCGGTTCGGTCCGTTCGACGTGCCGTGGCCGCACCTCGTGGGCATCATGCTCTTCGGTCTCGTCAGCGCCGTGCTGGCCGCCGTGGTGCCGGCCTGGATCGCATCCCGCCAGGACGTCGTGGCGGTGCTGGCCGGACGCCGCGCCGACCGGCGCCCGTCGCTGCGCTCGCCGCTGCTCGGCGTCGGCCTGCTCGGCGCCGGGATCGCCGGCTCGGCGTACGGCGCCACCTCGGCGTCGAGCGGCGAGTTCACGATCGCCGCCTCGGCGGTCGTCGCGGTGCTCGGGATGATCCTGCTGGTCCCGGTCGTCGTCGTGGCCCTGGCCCGGCTGGCCGGCCGGCTGCCGCTGTCGCCGCGCTACGCCACGCGCGACGCGGCGCGGCACCGCACCCGCACGGTGCCCGCGGTGGCCGCCGTGGCCGCGACCGTCGCCGGGGTGGTCGCGCTCGGCATCGGCGTGACCAGCGACGAGGCGGAGAACCGCGGCACCTACCAGGCGATGCTGCCGATGGGCGACGGCGCCGTCACCGCCCCGGGGCTGACCGACGAGCAGTGGTCGCGCCTCCAGGACACCGTCGCCGGCAAGCTGCCCGGCGCCGACCTCACGCCGATCGTGGGCGTCCCCGAGAGCTCCCCGATCGCCGACCCCGAGGCGCGGTCCTACTACGTCGAGGCGCACCTGCCCGGCGAGCGCGACGGCGAGCCGCTGCTCGACGGGTGGGGGTCGTCGTACGGCTCGTCGATCCTCGCGGGGGACCGGCTGCCGTCCATCGTCCGTGGCATCTCCCTCGGTGACCGCGACCGCGCCGACGCGGCGCTCGCGACGGGCCGGGCGGTGATCTTCACCGACCACCCGGTCGACGCCGGCGAGGTCGTCCTGCGCGCCTCGTGGTGGACGCCCGGCGACGGCGACGAGTTGCCGCCGGTGACCGTGCCGGCGGCGTTCGTGTCGTACACCGGGACCGACCGGGTCGCGACGATGGTGCTGCCGCACGACGTCCTCCGGCAACTCGACGTGCCGACCGCAAGGGTCGGGCTGGCGGTCGGCGGCGTCGGGATCTCCGCCGAGAGCGAGCGCGCCGTCGCCGACGCCGCGCGGTCCGTCACGAGCGACGCCGGGTTCTACGTCGAGCGGGGCTACCAGATGCCCGACGAGACGATGATCGCGCAGCTGGTGCTCGCCGGTCTCGGCGGCGTGCTGATGCTCGGCGGCACGCTGACCGCGACCTTCCTGGCCCTCTCCGACGCGCGTCCGGACCTCGCCACGCTCGCCTCCGTCGGCGCCTCGCCGCGGCGACGGCGCTCGATCGCCGCGTCGTACGCGCTCGTGATCGGCTTCGTCGGTGCCACCCTCGGCGCCTTGGTGGGCTTCATTCCGGGCATCGCGGTCAGCTACCCGCTCACCCGCGGCTACGCCGAGGTCCGCGCGCACTACCTCGACATCCCCTGGCTGATGATCCTCGGCCTGGTCGTGGCGCTGCCCCTCCTCACCGCCGCCATCGTCGGGCTCTGCGCCCGGTCCCGACTGCCCCTGGTGACCCGGGTCGACTGAGGCTGGCCGGGGTCGGTCGGGGTCGGTCGGGGTCGGTCGGGGTCGGCCGGGGTCGGTCGGGGTCGGTCGGGGTCGGCCGGGGTCGGTCGGGGTCGGTCGGGGTCGGCCGGGGTCGGTCGGGGTCGGTCGGGGTCGGTCGGGGTCGGTCGGGGTCGGTCGGGGTCGGCCGGGGTCGGTCGGGGTTGTGGAGACGTCGGGATAGTCCGTCACGTTCTGGTTGCCGTCACCGGCGATCCGGATCCGGAACGTGACGGACTATCCCGGTCGGTCCCACCTTCAATAAAAAGTCAGGCTTGACTGTTTGTTAGTACGCCGAGCATGCTGGGCGGCATGCCGACCACGACCCGCGTGCCCCAGGAGGAGCGGACCCGGGTGATGCGGGCGCGGCTGCTCGAGGCCACGATCGAGTGCCTGGTGGAGCGCGGGTTCGCGGGAACGTCGACCACGCTGGTGTCCGAGCGGGCCGGGGTGAGTCGGGGGGCCCAGCTGCACCACTTCCCCACGAAGAACGACCTGGTCGTCGCCGCGGTCGAGCACCTCACCGAGAAGCGGGGCGTCGAGCTCGTCGCGGCGGCGGACGCGCTGCCGGACGGGCCGCGGCACACCCGCGCGGTGCTGGAGATGCTGGCCGACCACTTCACCGGGGCCGTCTTCGCGGCGGCGCTGGAGCTCTGGGTCGCGGCCCGTACCGACGCCTCCCTGCTCGCGGCCGTCGAGCCGCTGGAGCAGCGCATCGGCCGCGAGACCCACCACCTGACGGTCGAGCTGCTCGGTCTCGACGAGTCCATGCCCGGCAACCGCGAGCTGGCCCAGGCCACCCTCGACCTCGTGCGCGGTCTCGGGCTGGCCGACACGATCACCGACGACAGCCGCCGGCGCGCGGCGATCCTCGACCGCTGGGCCGACGTGTTGGACAAGGAGCTCGGATGACCCTCCTCGACGACCTGCTCGCCGACCTCACCGCCGAGGGCGACCGGCTCTGGGCCGCCGTCGCCGGCCTCGACGCCGACGGCTGGGCGACGCCCACCCCCGCTGCCGGATGGACGGTCGCCACCCAGATCGCCCACCTCGCCTGGACCGACGAGGTCGCCACCGTCGCCGCGACCGACCAGGACGCCTGGGACGCGATCGTCCTCGATGCGGTCGCGGACCCGATGGGCTACGTCGATGCGCAGGCGCTCGAGGTCGCCCGGCTCGCCCCGGAGGCGCTGCTCGCGCGCTGGGGCGCGGCACGCGACGGGCTGCGGGCGGCGCTGCGCGACCACCCGGCCCGGGAGCAGATGCCGTGGTTCGGCCCGCCGATGTCCCCGGCGTCGATGGCGACCGCGCGGTTCATGGAGACCTGGGCCCACGCGCTCGACGTGTACGCCGCGCTGGGCGTCGACCCCGAGCCGACCGACCGGATCCGGCACGTCGCGCACCTCGGCGTCCGCACCCGGGACTTCGCGTTCGGCGTCCACGCCCTCGAGCCGCCGGCCGGGGAGTTCCGCATCGACCTCGTGGCCCCCTCGGGTGACCAGTGGTCGTGGGGACCCGAGAACGCCGCCCAGACCGTCACCGGGAGCGCGTGGGACTTCTGCCTGCTGGTCACCCAGCGGGTGCATCGCGACGACACCGACCTCGTCGCGACCGGCGCCGACGCCGAGCGGTGGCTGACGATCGCGCAGGCGTTCGCCGGCCCGGCGGGCGAAGGGCGGCCGCCGCGGTGAGGATCGGCAACTGCTCGGGCTTCTACGGTGACCGGCTCGCCGCGATGCGGGAGATGCTGGAGGGACGCCAGGAGGATGGGCAGAGTCTGGACTACCTGACCGGCGACTACCTCGCCGAGCTGACCATGCTGATCCTCGGCAGGGACACGATGAAGGACCCGTCGCTGGGCTACGCGAAGACCTTCGTGCGCCAGGTCGAGGACTGCCTGGGCCTGGCGCTGGAGCGCGGCGTCCGGATCGTCAGCAACGCGGGCGGGCTCAACCCGGCGGGCCTCGCCGACCGACTCCGCGAGGTCGCGCGCGGGCTGGGCCTCGACCCGGCGATCGCGCACGTCGAGGGCGACGACGTCCGGTCGCTCGGCTTCCCGAACGCACTGACCGCCAACGCCTACCTCGGCGGCTTCGGCATCGCGGCCGCGCTCCGCGCAGGGGCCGACGTCGTCGTCACCGGTCGCGTCACCGACGCCAGCCTGGTGGTCGGACCCGCCGTCGCCCATCACGGGTGGACGCCCACGTCGTACGACGAGCTGGCCGGCGCCGTCGTGGCCGGACACGTGCTGGAGTGCGGCTGCCAGGCCACCGGCGGCAACTTCTCCGGCTTCACGACGCTCCCGAACCGAGACCTGCCTCTCGGCTTCCCGCTCGCCGAGATCGCCGCCGACGGGGGCAGCGTGATCACCAAGCACCCCGGCACCGGCGGGGCGGTCACCGTCGACACGGTCACCGCGCAGCTGCTCTACGAGATCCAGTCGACCCGCTACCTCAACCCCGACGTCACCACCCGCCTCGACAGCGTCGAGCTGAGCCAGGTCGGCCCCGACCGCGTCTCGATCAGCGGGGCGCGCGGCGAGCCGCCGCCGGAGCGGCTCAAGGTCTGCGTCAACGAGCTGGGCGGCTTCCGCAACACGGTCGAGCTCGTGCTCACCGGGCTCGACATCGACGCCAAGGCCGACTGGGTGCGCGCCCAGCTCGATCCGGCGCTGGTCGCGGCCGAGGTGAGCTGGACCCGCACCGCGCTGCCGTCCGTCGACGCCGACACCGAGGAGGGCGCGTCGGCGCTGCTGCGCTGCACGGTGAAGGACCCGACGCCCGACCCGGTCGGCCGTGCCTTCACCGGCGCGGCGGTCGAGCTCGCGCTCGCGTCGTACCCCGGCTTCACGATGACCGCGCCGCCGGCCGCGCCCGCGCCGTACGGCATCTACCGCGCGGAGTACGTCGACCGCTCGGCCGTCACCCACACGGTGGTGCACGGGGACGGACGTCGCGAGGTCGTCGCGGACCCGACCGCCTTCGGCGAGGCCGACCACCGCGGTGGCCTGCGTCCGTCGCCCTACCCGGCGCCCACCGACTCGCTGACCCGCCGCGCACCGCTCGGGTCGTTCGTGCACGCCCGCTCGGGCGACAAGGGCGGCGATGCCAACCTCGGCCTCTGGGTGATGCACGACGGGTCCGACAAGTACGACGCGCGGGTCACGTGGCTGACGAAGCTGATCACGCCGCGCAAGGTGCGCGAGCTGGTGCCGGAGGCGGCCGATCTCGTCGTCGAGGTGCACGTGCTGCCCAACCTGGGTGGTGTCAACGTGCTGATCCGCGGGCTGCTCGGCGAGGGCGTCGCCGCGTCGACGCGCTTCGACCCGCAGGCCAAGGGGCTCGGCGAGTGGGTGCGCTCGCGCATGGTCAACATCGAGGAGCGGCTGCTGTGAGTGGTTTCGAGGCTCGCTTCGCTCGCACCTCAACCACCGAGTTGAACGAGCTGGGCGCGGAGTTCGTGCGCCGCGAGGTCGCGCCGCACCTCCAGGAGTGGGAGGACGCCGGCGAGGTCCCGCGGTCGGTCCACCTCGCGGCAGCGAAGCAGGGCCTGCTCGGCCTGTCGTTCCCCGAGGACGTCGGCGGCGAGGGCGGCGACGTCCTCGACACGGTCGACCTCCAGGAGGGGATGCTGTCAGCGGGGGCGTCGAGCGGCTTCCTGGCCGCGCTCTTCACCGGCGGCATCGCACTGCCGCACATCGCCTCGTCCGGCAACGCGGACCTGGTCGACCGCTTCGTCCGCCCGACCCTGGCCGGCGAGAGGATCGGCGCGCTCGGCATCACCGAGCCCGGCGGCGGCTCCGACGTCGGCGGCATCCGCACCACCGCCGTCCACCAGAAATCGACACAGGGCGACGAGTACGTGGTCAACGGGGCCAAGACCTTCATCACCAGCGGGGTGCGCGCCGACTTCGTCACCACGGCCGTGCGCACCGGTGGCCCGGGCGCGGAAGGTGTCAGCCTGCTCGTCGTCGAGAAGGGCACGCCCGGCTTCACCGTCGACCGGTCGCTGCGCAAGATGGGCTGGCACTGCTCCGACACCGCCGAGCTGTCGTTCGTCGACGTGCGGGTGCCGGCCGCCAACCTTGTGGGCGAGGAGGGCACCGGCTTCGCCCAGATCGCCCAGCAGTTCGTGGTCGAGCGGCTCGCGCTGGCGGTGCACGCCTACGGCATCGCCGGCCGCTCGCTCGACCTCACCGCGGCGTACTGCCGCGACCGCGACACCTTCGGCAAGCCGCTCATCGCTCGGCAGGTGGTGCGGCACAAGCTCGTCGAGATGCGGCGGCAGGTCGAGGTCGCGCGCACCTACACGCGTGAGGTCGCCCGTCGGCACGCCGCCGGGGAGCAGGTCGTCGCCGAGGCCTGCCTGGCGAAGCAGACCGCGGTCGACTGCGCGACGTACGTCTGCGACCAGGCCGTCCAGCTGCACGGCGGGACGGGATATCTGCACGGGACCGAGGTCGAGCGGCACTACCGCGACGCCCGGATCCTGCCGATCGGAGGAGGGGCCAGCGAAGTGCTGACCGATCTCGCAGCCAAGCTGCTGGGCTACGCATGACCTCGACCGGCGGAGGGGACCGATGACGAATCGCGAGGCGATGCTGGACAAGCTCGCCGAGCTCGACGCCGAGCACGCCAAGGCCGTCGCCGGCGGCGGGCCGAAGTACGTCGACCGCCACCACGCCCGCGGCAAGCTGCTGCCCCGCGAGCGGATCGAGCTGCTCGTCGACGAGGGCTCGGCGTTCCTCGAGCTGTCGCCGTTGGCCGGCTGGGGCTCGGACTTCACCGTCGGTGCCTCGGTCGTCACCGGCATCGGCGTCGTCGAGGGCGTCGAGTGCATGATCACCGCCAACGACCCGACGGTGAAGGGCGGCGCCTCCAACCCCTGGACGGTGAAGAAGATCTTCCGCGCCGCGCAGATCGCCGAGGAGAACGGGCTCCCGACGATCTCGCTCGTCGAGTCCGGCGGCGCCGATCTGCCCACCCAGAAGGAGATCTTCATCCCGGGCGGCAGGCTCTTCCGCGACCTCACCCGAGCGTCCGCGCGCAAGGAGCCGACGATCGCGCTGGTGTTCGGCAACTCGACCGCCGGCGGCGCCTACGTGCCCGGCATGTCCGACTACACGGTGATGGTGCGCGAGCAGGCCAAGGTGTTCCTGGGCGGCCCGCCGCTGGTGAAGATGGCGACCGGCGAGGAGTCCGACGACGAGTCGCTCGGCGGGGCGGAGATGCACGCGCGGACGTCGGGCCTAGCCGACTACCTGGCCGAGGACGAGCGGGACGCGATCCGGATCGGCCGGCGGATCGTCGCACGGCTGAACTGGCGCAAGGCCGCCGCCGGGACGTCATACGGACGGAGCAAGGGGACACACTCACCGTATGACGTCCCGGCGTACGCCGAGCCGGACGAGGACCCGGAGGGTCTGCTCGACCTGATCCCGAGCGACCTCAGGGAGCCGTTCGATCCGCGCGAGGTGATCCGCCGCATCTGCGATGGCGTCTCGAACACGAACGGTGCGGTCTTCGACGAGTTCAAGCCGCTCTACGGCACCTCGCTCGTGACCGGCTGGGCCAAGCTGCACGGCCGGCCGATCGGCATCCTCGCCAACGCGCAGGGCGTGCTCTTCTCCGAGGAGGCGCAGAAGGCGACGCAGTTCATCCAGCTCGCCAACCAGACAGACACCCCGCTGCTCTTCCTGCACAACACGACCGGCTACATGGTCGGCCAGGAGTACGAGCAGGGCGGCATCATCAAGCACGGCGCGCTGATGATCAACGCGGTCAGCAACTCGACCGTCCCGCACCTCACGGTGATCATGGGCGCGTCGTACGGCGCCGGCAACTACGGCATGAACGGCCGCGCCTACGACCCGCGCTTCCTCTTCACCTGGCCGTCCGCGAAGTCCGCGGTCATGGGCCCGGCCCAGCTGGCCGGGGTGCTCTCGATCGTCGCGCGCGCCGCCGCCGAGTCGCGCGGCACGGAGTACGACGAGGAGGCCGACGCCGGCATGCGCGCCTTCGTCGAGCAGTCGGTCGAGGAGCAGTCGCTGCCGTTCTTCCTCTCCGGGATGGTCTACGACGACGGCGTCATCGACCCGCGCGACACCCGCACGGTCCTCGGCATCTGCCTGTCCGTGATCGAGAACAAGCCCGTCGTGGGCACCGACCGATTCGGGGTGTTCCGACCATGACCCGACGAACCATCACTCGCCTGCTGGTGGCCAATCGCGCCGAGATCGCCTCGCGCGTCTTCCGCACCTGCCGCGCGCTCGGCATCGAGACCGTCGCCGTCCACTCCGATGTCGACGCCGACCTGCCCTACGTGCGCGAGGCCGACGCCGCGGTGCGCCTCCCCGGCGACGCGCCGTCGGAGACCTACCTCCGTGCCGACCTCGTCATCGAGGCGGCGAGGAGGTCGGGGGCCGACGCGATCCACCCCGGTTACGGCTTCCTCTCGGAGAACGCCGACTTCGCCCGGGCGGTCATCGACGCCGGCCTGATCTGGGTGGGCCCGTCGCCGGAGTCGATCGAGGCGATGGGCTCGAAGATCGAGGCGAAGCGGATCATGAAGGCCGCCGGCGTTCCGGTGCTCGAGGCGCCGGCGCAGCCCACGGAGGCCGACCTGCCGCTGCTCGTGAAGGCGTCGGCCGGTGGCGGCGGGCGCGGCATGCGCGTCGTCCGTCGCCTCGAGGACCTCGCCGGCGAGGTCGCCAAGGCAGAGGCCGAGGCGCTCTCGGCGTTCGGCGACGGCACCGTCTTCGTCGAGCCGTACGTCGAGCGCGGTCGCCACGTCGAGGTCCAGGTCGTCGACTCGGTCGTGTACGGCGAGCGCGACTGCTCGGTCCAGCGCCGCCACCAGAAGGTGGTCGAGGAGGCGCCGGCGCCGAACCTCCCCGACGAGGTCCGCACCGCGCTGCACCAAGCCGCCCGCAGGGCGGCCGAGGCGGTGCGGTACCGCGGCGCCGGCACCGTCGAGTTCCTCTACGACCCGGCGACCGAGCGGTTCTTCTTCCTGGAGATGAACACCCGGCTCCAGGTCGAGCACCCGGTCACCGAGCTGGTCCACGACGTCGATCTCGTCCACCTGCAGCTCCGCTCGGCCGAGGCGAGCTGGTTCATGGGCTGGACCGATCCGCCGGAAGGCCACGCGATCGAGGTCCGCCTGTACGCCGAGGACCCCGGCGCCGACTACCAGCCGCAGAGCGGCCGGCTCGACGCGTTCGAGATCCCGCTCGAGGACGGCATCCGGGTCGACGCCGGCTTCGAGTCCGGCAGCGTGGTGTCGACGCACTACGACGCCATGCTCGCCAAGGTGATCGCGCACGCCGACTCCCGCGAGGCCGCCGCCCGCAAGCTCGCCGGCGTGCTGTCCCGCGCGAAGATCCACGGGCTGGTCACCAACCGTGACCTGCTGGTGTCGATCCTGCGGGACCCGACATTCGTGCGGGGCGAGATCAGCACGGACTTCCTCGGCGGTTTCGAGACAGGACTTCGTCCTTCCTCAACCACCGGCAGTGCGGTCGCAGCCGCGATCGCGCTGGCCGAGCGCGCCAAGGAGGCGCGGACGGTCCAGCGCGGCATCCCCGTCGCCTGGCGCAACGTGGTCTCGCAGCCCCAGCGCACGGTGTTCGAGGAGGCGACGGTCGACTGGTTGGCTTGTCGTGGAGTGGGCGCCTACCGGGTCGACGGCCACGAGGTGGTCGCCGCGAGTCCCGACAGCGTCACCCTGGAGACCGACGGCGTGCGCACGACGTACGCCGTCGCGGTTCACGGCGACGCGGTCTACGTGGACAGCTCCCGCGGACACGTCCGGCTGACCCGGGTGCCGCGCTTCGTCGACCCGGCCGAGCAGGTCGCGAGCGGCAGCCTGCTGGCGCCGATGCCCGGGACGGTCGTCAGCGTGGCGGTCGAGGCGGGCCAGCGGGTCGAGTCCGGGCAGCCGGTGCTGGTGCTCGAGGCGATGAAGATGCAGCACCCGGTCGCGGCGCCGCACGCCGGCACGGTGACCGAGATCGACGTGAAGCCCGGGGCGCAGGTCGCCGCCGGGGAGGTCCTGGCAGTGGTGGAGGAAGAGGAGCAGGCGTGAGCAGCTTCAGCGAGTCCGAGGAGCGTCAGGAGCTCCGCAAGGCCGTGGCCCGGCTGGCCGGGAAGTACGGCCGCGAGTGGTTCACCGCGAAGGCCCGCAGCGGCGAGAAGACCACCGAGCTCTGGTTGGAGATCGCCCGCAACGGCTACCTCGGCATCAACATCCCGGAGGAGTACGGCGGCGGGGGCGGCGGCATCGGCGACATCGCGGCGGTGTGCGAGGAACTCGCCGCCCAGGGCTGCCCGCTGCTGCTCATGGTCGTCAGCCCCGCGATCTGCGGCACGATCATCACCCGCTACGGCACCGACGAGCAGAAGCGCCGCTGGCTGCCGGGCATCTGCGACGGCACCTCGACGATGGCCTTCGCGATCACCGAGCCCGACGCCGGCACCAACACCCACAACATCACCACGACCGCCCGCAGGGACGGCGACGAGTGGGTGCTCAACGGCCGCAAGATCTACATCTCCGGCGTCGACGAGGCCGACCGCGTGCTCGTCGTCGCCCGGGCCGAGGCTCTGACATCGGATGGGCAGAAGACCGGCAAGGTGAAGCCGGTGCTCTTCGTGGTGCCGACCGATGTCGAGGGCTTCGAGTACCGGCACATCCCGATGGAGATCGTCAGCCCCGAGCTGCAGTTCCAGGTGTTCATCGACGATGTCCGGCTGCCCGGCGACGCGCTGGTCGGCGACGAGGACGGCGGGCTCGTGCAGCTCTTCGCGGGGCTCAACCCCGAGCGGATCATGGCCGCGTCGTTCTCCACCGGCCTGGCCCGCTACGCGATCGACAAGGCGGCGGCGTACGCGAAGGAGCGCACGGTCTTCCGGGGCGCCATCGGCTCCCACCAGGCCATCGCGCACCCCCTCGCCGAGGTGCACATCGAGACCGAGATGGCCCGGCTGATGACCCAGAAGGCGGCCGCGCTCTACGACGTCGGCGACGACATGGGTGCCGGCGCGGCCGCCAACATGGCCAAGTACGCCGCCGCCGAGGCCGCCTGCCGTGCCGCCGACGTCGCCGTGCAGACCCACGGCGGCAACGGCATCACCCAGGAGTACGGCGTGGCCGGGCTGCTGGTCGCCACCCGGGCCGGCCGGATCGCCCCGGTGAGCCGCGAGATGATCCTCAACTTCGTGGCGATGCACTCCCTGGGGCTGCCCAAGTCCTACTGAGCACGCTGGGATAGTCCGTCACGTTCCGGTTGCCCGTTCCCCCGATCGACAACCGGAACGTGACGGACTATGCCTCCAGGCGGCTTGCCATGATCGAACAGATGTTCGATCATGGAGCGTGGCGCGGATCCGGAGCAGCGAGGCGGGTACGGCGGGCATCCTGCACGCCGATCTCGACTCGTTCTTCGCCTCGGTCGAGCAGCGCGACGACCCGCGGCTGCGGGGCCGCCCGGTCATCGTCGGCGGCGGCGTGGTGCTGGCGGCCAGCTACGAGGCGAAGGCCTGCGGCGTCCGCTCGGCGATGGGAGGGCGGCAGGCGATGCGGCTGTGCCCCGAAGCGTTGGTGGTGCCGCCGCGGTTCTCGGCGTACGTCGAAGCGAGCCGCCGGGTCTTCGCGATCTTCGAGGACACCACCCCGCTGGTCGAGGGGCTCTCGATCGACGAGGCGTTCCTCGACGTCGGCGGCCTGCTCCGGCTGGTGGGGCCACCCGAGCAGGTCGGCGCCGACCTGCGCCGCCGGGTGCGCGACGAGGTCGGGCTGCCGATCTCGGTCGGCATCGCCCGCACGAAGTACCTCGCCAAGGTGGCCAGCGCGGTCTCCAAGCCCGACGGCCTGCTGCGGGTGCCGCCGGACGCCGAGCGCGAGTTCCTGCATCCGCTGCCCGTCGAGCGGCTGTGGGGTGTCGGGAAGGTGACCGCGGCCAAGCTGCACGCCGACGGCATCCGCACGATCGGCGAGCTGGCCCGGCGCGAGGAGCTCGAGCTGACGATGCGCGTCGGCGCGGCGGCCGGTCGACACCTGTGGGCGCTGGCCAACCTGCGCGACCCGCGGCCCGTCGAGGTCGGGCGCCGACGGCGCTCGATCGGCTCGCAGTGCGCGATCGGCCGGGCCGGCCGACCGAAGGGCCGCGACGAGCTCGACGCGCTGCTGGCCGGGCTCGTCGACCGGGTCGCGCGCCGGTTGCGCGGCGGCGAGCGGATCGGTCGGACCTTCACGCTGCGGCTCCGCTTCGACGACTTCACCCGCGCCACCCGCTCGACGACGATCCCGCACTCGACCGCGGCGACCGCCTCCTGGCTCGAGACCGGCCGCCGTCTGCTCGAGGCGGCCTGGCCGCTGATCGAGGAGCGCGGCTGCACGCTGCTCGGCATCACCATCTCTGGGCTCGTCGACGCCCACGGGGCCGAGCAGCTCGAGCTGCCGCTGTTCGCCCAGGAGGCGGCGTCCGGCAGCCTCGACGTCGCGCTCGACCGGGTCCGTTCGCGGTACGGCGGCAGCGCCGTCACCCGGGGCAGCCTGGTGGGTCGGCGCACCGGACTGGAGATGCCGACCCTGCCCGACCACGTACCGCCCCGGAGCCCGGTCCGACACGCCGGGTGACCCGGCGACCGCACCGGCCACCTCACCACCGTGGGCGCCGAACCCCGATAGCGTGGCCCGGTGGCCAAGGTCGTCGACGCTGCCGATCGCGCCCAGCGTCGGTGGTCGGTGCTGGGCTACCCGATCGCGGTGATCTACAAGTACTTCGACGATCAGGGCAACTATCTCGCCGCGATCATCACCTACTACGCGTTCATCGCGATCTTCCCGCTCCTGCTGCTCGGCTCGTCGATCCTCGGCTTCTTCCTCCAGGACAACCCCGAGCTGCAGCAGGACCTGCTCGACACGGCCCTGGCGCAGTTCCCGATCATCGGCGACCAGCTCGGCCGCCCGGAGGGGTTGCAGGGGTCGACCGAGGCGATCGTGATCGGTGGCCTGGTCGCCCTCTACGGTGCGCTCGGGCTCGGCCAGGCGCTGCAGAACGCGCTCAACATCGCCTGGTCGGTGCCGCGCAACAGCCGGCCCAACCCGGTGCTGCTCCGGCTCAAGAGCCTCTTCCTGCTGCTGACGGCCGGCGTCGCGGTGCTCGCGGTCTCCGTGCTCTCGACGCTCGCGGCCAACACCGAGGTCTTCGGTGAGACCGTCTCGTCGTACCGCTGGCCGATCACGGTGGCGACGATCGTCATCAACACCCTGGTGCTGACCGCGCTCTTCCGGGTCGGCGCGGCGCGCAGTCACAGCATCTGGACCGGCTCGGTCCCCGGCGCCGTCACGGCGTCGCTGCTGTGGATCGGGCTGCAGAAGGTCGGCACGCTCTACGTCACCAACGTGCTCACCGAGACCAGTGCGATGAACCAGACCTTCGGCCTGGTCCTCGGCCTGATCGGCATCATCTGGCTTACGGCGGTGATCGGCGTGCTCGGCATCGAGGTCAATGTGGTGCTGGAGCGTCGCCTCTGGCCGCGGGCGCTGCTCACGCCGTTCACCGACCGGGTCGAGCTCACGGAGGCCGACCGGCGCGCCTACACGAGCTATGCGAGAGCCCAGCGCCACAAGGGCTTCGAGACCGTCGAGGTCACCTTCACCGACACCCAGAAGCTCCGGCTGCGCAGCGCCGAGGTCGAGGACGACCAGGCCGACCACGTGCCGTAGCGGGCCGCTGGGTCAGCGCAGCCGCTCCCGCAGCGCTCCGAGCACGTCGCCGTCGAGACCCAGGCCGTCGCGCAGGTAGCCGTCGACCGAGCCGTACAGCTCCGCGACCGCGTCGTACGCCGACCCCAGGAACGACGCGTCGACGACCATCGTCGGCTCGTAGACGCCGACCTTGTCGGCGCCCAGGTGCTCGGCGATCAGCGCGAGATACTTCTCGCGGGTCGTCGAGGAGACCTCGTTGGTGAGCAGGTAGTCCGCCACGATCGTGTCGCGGTCGACCCCGGCGATCTCCAGCAGCAGCACCGCGGCCCAACCGGTGCGGTCCTTGCCCGCGGTGCAGTGGAAGAGCTGTGGCGCCGACCGCGTCGCGAGGTCGCCGAGCAGGGCGGCGTACGACGCGCGCGCGTCGGGCGAGCGGACGAACGCGTCGTACACCTGCCGCATCACGCGGGTCGCCGCATCGGCGTCCGCGAGCCCCGACACCAGCTCCATGGGGATGCCCGACACCTCGACGTGGTGCCAGACGGCGCCCGGCACGTCGACGTCGGGGTGCGCGTCGACCTCCATCTGGCTGCGTAGGTCGTGGATCCGGGTGATCCCGAGCCCGGCGAGGACGCCCGCGTCGGCCTCGGTCAGCTGCAGCTCGTTGGAGCGGTAGAAGACACCCCGACGGACCCGGCGCCCGTCCGTCGTCGGATAGCCCGCACCCGTGCCGGCCACGTCGCGGAAGTTGTCGGCGGAGGCCAGGCGGGTCAGCCGTCGCGGGACGGACTCCTCGCCGGTCAGCGGGTCGCTCACCCGGCGAGCATAGGTGGCCCGGCCGGGTGTCCGCGCTGGTCGCTCAGCGCAGCGGCACGAACCGGTAGTGGCCGTGCCGGGTGATCTCGGGCGCCGCGGACGAGGTGTCCACCAGGAGCATCTCGCCGGCGACCGGCACGACCATCCGACCCCCCTCGCCGAGTTGTGCGACGAGCGACCCGGGCAGCTCGCGGGCCTCGGCCGAGACCAGGATCCGGTCGTACGGCGCGCCGCCCGGGTCGCCCAGCACGCCGTCTCGGGCCGGCTCGATCCGGGCCCACGGCCAGGCGCCCCGACGCAGGTTGGACCGGCCGAAGTCCACCAGGTCGGGCTCGATCTCCAGCCCGAGCACCTCGCCGGCCGGGCCGGTCAGCTCCGCCAGCAGCCCGGTGGTCCACCCCGAGCCCGAGCCGACGTCGAGCACCCGGTGGCCCGCACGCACGTCGAGCAGGCGCAGCATCGCCGCGACCGTGCGCGGCTGGGAGTTGGTCTGCCCGTGCCCGATCGCGATCGGTCCGTCGTACGACGTCCGGGAGCGCTCGCTCGCCGGCAGGAACCAGGCGCGAGGCACGGCCTCGAACGCGGCGGCCACCCGGACGGCGTCCATCACTCGAGTGTGGCACGAGTGATGGACGCCGCCCGTCGGGGGAGTGGGGCAGTGGCCGGTGGTGGGCTAGCGGACGCGGGTCTTGATCTTGGTGGCCTTCTTGGTGTGGGTGGTGGTGGTGGGGAGGGTGATGGTGTAGGTGGTCTTGGTTCCTCGGGGTTGGTTCTTGAGGGTGAGGGTGGCCTTGCCGTTCTTGAGGGTGGCGGTGGCGATGGGTTTCTTGGCGGCCTTCTTGGTCTTCTTGGTGGCGCCCTTGGGTGCGGCGCGGCGGATGGTGATCTTTCCGGTGAGTGCGGTGGTGGGGATGCCGGGTGCGGTGGCGGTGATGGTGATGCGGACCTTGCCCTTGCCGGGTGTCTTGACCTTGGTCTTGAGCGTGGGGGTGGTCTTGGCGATCGGGGTGGTGGGGGTGCTGGTGGCGGTGGCGGGGGTGTGGCCGGGGTGGGTGCCGGTGGTGGTGACGGTGATGCGTCGGGCGGCGTCGGCGGTGCCTGGTTGGTAGGTGGTGTTGGTGGCGCCGGGGATGGGTTGGCCGTTGCGGTGCCATTGGTAGGTGATGGTGGGGGTGGTGCCGGTGGGGGTGCCGGCGTAGGTGGGTGGGGTGGCGGTGAGGGTCTGTCCGATGCGGGGGGTGCCGGTGATGGTGGGGAGGCCGGTGACGGTGACCACACGACCCGACGCACCCGGATCCTGACCAGGACCAGGGTCAGTGCCGGGGTCCGGGCTGGGCTCCGGGACGGGCTCCGCCTGGATCAGCACGCCGTCGGAGGCGGCTCGCACCCAGCCCGACGCCAGCTCGGTCGGGGCCAGGGTCTCGTACGGCGTGAGCGTGGCGTGGGTCTCGTAGTGGATCCGGGCGCCGACGTCCTCGGCGGTGAGCACGTAGGAGGTGCTGCCGACCGAGTGCGTGGCGCCGTCCTGATCGTCGCCGATCGGCTCGCCGTCGCGGTACCAGACGTGCCGGACCTGCTGCGGCTGCACGGAGAACTCCGCCGGGCGGGCGGTCAGGGTCTGCCCGACCCACGGGCTGCCGACGACGGTCGGTCGGTCGACGACCGTGAGCTCCGGCTCCGGCTCCGGCTCCGGCTCCGGCTCGGGCTCGGGTTCCGGCTCCGGCCGGGGGAGGACCCGCAGGTCACCGGTGGAGACCCGGGTCCACGGGCCGTCACCGATCCGGGCGCGGCTCTCGTAGCGGATCCGAGACCCGACGTACTGGTCGGCGAGGGTGAACTCCGGCACCGTGATCGCGTCGACCAGCACGTCGTTGACGTACCACGCGTGGTGGACCGTCGCCGAGCTCGGGACGAACGTCGCGGGCTGCGCCGTCAGCGTCCGTCCCGCCTGCGGCACACCGTCGAGTGTCGGCTGGGCGGTCACCCGGGTGCGGGTGTACGGCACGGTCACCTCGGCGGTGGAGACCAGCGAGGGGTACCCGGTCCGGCGCGGCCAGGTCTGGTACTGGAGGACGGCGCCCTCGTCCTCCGGCCGCACCTGGTACGTCGTCGTCGTGTTCCCGGTCGCGAGGCCGTCGCGGAGCCAGCGGTGATCGGCGCCCGTCGCGGACGGGATGTAGGTGGCCGGGGTGCCGGTCAGCAGCTCGCCGGCGCGGGGCTCGCCCGAGATCCTGGCCGCGGTATCGACCCGGAACGTCTGGGTAACGTCGAAGGAGATGGTCTGTGAGGTCGTGTTGCCCGCGACGTCTGCTGCCTCGACGACCAGGCTGCGCCGGCCCACCTTGTCGGTGATGATCGGCTGGTTCCGGGCGGTCGGACGAGAGCTGCAGGAGGCGATCCCGGAGCGCTCCTCGTGGCAGGTGAAGTCCGCCAGGACCGTCTGATCGAGGTGGTAGGTGCCGTTGGGTCGCAGCTGACCCGGGAAGGCGATCGTCGGCGGCGTCCGGTCGATGCCGACCCAGAAGGTCTTCGTCGTGTGCAGGTATCCGCGGTCCACGGCGTGGACCGTGATCTGGTACGACCCCTCGTCGTGGAACGCCAGGACGGTGGTGGCGGCCAGCTGCCGCCGGCCCTGGCTGACCGTGTCCTTCTTGATCTCGTAGTAGGAGGACTCGAAGTCCATGCCGCTGCTGCCCACGTCGCGCACACCGATGCGTGCCTCGATCGACGTGTTGTACCAGTCGCCCGGGCCAGGGGTCGGTCGGGAGATCGAGATCTCCGGTGGGCTGGTGTCCTCGGGAAGGTCGGCCTGCACGGTCGGAGCCGTTCCGAGCGCCGCGCCGATGCTGAGGAGGGCGACGAGCAGGCCGGCGAGGGTCCGTCGGGAGGCGGGGGCGAGCATCGAGTGGTCTTCGCTTTCTGGGGGACGAACGGCGGAAGGGCCGCCGCACGGGGGTGCGGCGGCCCTTCCACGGTGGTGTCCCGACGGCCCGGGCGGGTAGGTGTGTCGGTCCCGACTGTCCGGCGGGCCGGGCCGGCTAGCGGACGCGGGTCTTGATCTTGGTGGCCTTCTTGGTGTGGGTGGTGGTGGTGGGGAGGGTGATGGTGTAGGTGGTCTTGGTTCCTCGGGGTTGGTTCTTGAGGGTGAGGGTGGCCTTGCCGTTCTTGAGGGTGGCGGTGGCGATGGGTTTCTTGGCGGCCTTCTTGGTCTTCTTGGTGGCGCCCTTGGGTGCGGCGCGGCGGATGGTGATCTTTCCGGTGAGTGCGGTGGTGGGGATGCCGGGTGCGGTGGCGGTGATGGTGATGCGGACCTTGCCCTTGCCGGGTGTCTTGACCTTGGTCTTGAGCGTGGGGGTGGTCTTGGCGATCGGGGTGGTGGGGGTGCTGGTGGCGGTGGCGGGGGTGTGGCCGGGGTGGGTGCCGGTGGTGGTGACGGTGATGCGTCGGGCGGCGTCGGCGGTGCCTGGTTGGTAGGTGGTGTTGGTGGCGCCGGGGATGGGTTGGCCGTTGCGGTGCCATTGGTAGGTGATGGTGGGGGTGGTGCCGGTGGGGGTGCCGGCGTAGGTGGGTGGGGTGGCGGTGAGGGTCTGTCCGATGCGGGGGGTGCCGGTGATGGTGGGGAGGCCGGTGACGGTGACCACACGACCCGACGCAGCCGGATCCGGAGGTGGGGGACCGACCGGCGTCTCGATGGTGATCCCGGTGGTCGACGCGGGCAGCCAGTCGGCACCCTCGTGGAGCCTGGCCTGGGTCTCGTAGCGGATCGTGTGGCCGGCGTCGCCGGCGGCCACGACGTAGGTCAGACCGGTGGCGCCGTCGATCAGCTGCTCCTGACCGCTGCCGGATCGGTACCAGACGTGGCGGACCTGGAGCTGGTTCGCGGGGCGGTTGAACCCGGCCGCGGTGGCGGTCAGGGTCTCGCCCACCCGTGGAGTGCCCGTCAGGGTCGGAGCCGAGGCGACCTCGAGGGCCGGACCGGGGCCGGGCTGATCGCCGATGGTGACGCCCTCGGTCGCGGCGCTGACCATCGGACCGCCGTTGAGGCTGGCGCGGATCTCGTAGTGGACGACGTGACCCGCGTCGTCGGCGGTCGTCTCGTACTCCGTGCCGTCGGCGCCGTCGATCTCCTCCTCCACGCCGGCACCGTCGGTGCGGTACCACGTGTGGTCGATCTGCGTGGGCGGGAGGTTGAAGCCCGTCGGAGACGCGGTGAGCGTCTCACCGACCTCGGGGACGCCGCTCAGGACGGGTGGCGTCGTGATCCTGAGCACCGGGTCGGGGTCGGGCTCGGCCGGGATCTCGACCGGGTCCGAGGCCGCGTGCGTCCAGGCATCGGTGCCGAGGCGGCCGCTGGCCCGGAAGTAGATCCTGGAGCCGGCGTCGGCCGCGGTCACGACGTAGCTGGTGGTGGTCGCGCCCGCGATGAGGTTGGTCTGCTCGACGCCGTCCTCGTCGACCGTGATCTGGAACCAGGCGTGCTGCCACTCGCTCGGCGTGGGATCGAACCTGGCGTCGGAGCCGGTCAGGGTGCCGCCGACCTCGGCGGTTCCGGCGATCTTGGGGCGGCTGACCACGTCCATGTCCGAGCTGACGTGGACGGTCCTCGAGTACGCCCGGGTCCACGGCAGGCTCTCGTCGTCGGGTCGGTAGGTCGCCTCGGTCGCGTAGCGGATCAGCTTGCCGGCATCGGCGGCGGTCAGCTCGTAGAGCGCGGATGTGGCGCCCGCGATGCGCTCGTGCTGCTCCACCCCCTCCTCGTCGATCGAGACGTAGAACCACGCGTGCCGGACCGCGGCGGGGTTGGTCGCGAAGGTGGCGCGGCTGCCCGTCAGCGTGCGTCCGACGCGCGGCGTACCGGCCAGGGTCGGCCAGACCGAGACGTCGACATCGGTGCTGATCAGGACCTCGGGAGCGGCGGCGCTGACCGGCTGGTCGCCCCGGTGCTGAACGGCCTCGGTCTCGTAGTGGATCCGGGTGCCGGCGTCGACGGCCCGCAGATCGTAGGTGGTGTCGGTGGCGCCGGGGATGCGCCGGCCGTCGCGGTACCAGACGTGGTGGGACTCCTCCGGAGCCGGCTGGAACGTCGCCGGCGTCGCGGTCAGGGTGTGGCCGACCCGGGTGGTGCCGGTGAAGCTGGGCGCGACGTCGAGCTCCATGACCGGGGTGATCTCGATGATCGCGGACCGGGCGGGCGTCCAGTTCGTGCCGTCGTGGGTGGCCAGGGCCGCGTAGTGGATCGGCTTGCCGGCATCCGCGCGGGTGAGCCGGTAGGTCATCGTGTCCGCGCCGTCGATCGGCTGCCCGTCGCGGAACCACGCGTGCCGTCGGCCGACGGTGTCGCCGAGGAACGTGGCCTCCTGGGTGACCCGCAACGTGTGGTCGACACGCGGGGTGCCGGTCACGACCGGCAGGCCGACGACCTCCACGTCGGTGCTGACCGGGACCGGCTCGGACGGTGCCGAGAGCCACGGGTCGTCCTCGTGGAGCCGGGCCTGGAGCTCGTAGCGCAGGGTCTTGCCGGCGTCGGCCGAGACCAGCTCGTACGTCGACTCGTCGGCGCCGGGGATGACCTGGCTGCCGCGCACCCACACGTGCCGGGTGTGCTGCGGGTCGGGGGTGAAGTCGACCGGGGTCGAGTCGGCGGTGAGCGTGTGCCCGACGACGCGGGCACCGGTCACGGTCGGTGCTCCCGAGACCCGGAGGACGGGCGCCACGTCGACGGCCTCGGTGGCGGACCGGGTCCAGGGATGGTCGTCGTGGTACCGGGCCTGGGTCTCGTAGTGGACGGGCTTGCCCGCGTCCTCGAGCGTGAGCTTGTAGCGGCTGCCGGTCGCCCCCTCGATCGGCTGCCCGTCGCGGAACCACACGTGCCGGGTGCTGGGGTTGCCGCGGAACGTGGCCGCGGTGGCCTCCAGCGTCTGGTCGACCCGCGGTGCGCCCTCGATGCTCGGCCCGGTCAGGACGTCCGCCGTCGTGGCGATGTCGGTGCCGGCGGTGGCGGAGCTCGTCCACGACCCCGACTGTCCGTTGAAGGATGCCCGGGTCTCGTAGCGGATCTGCCGGCCGGCGTCGGCGGCGGCCAGCTCGTACGTCGTGCCGGCGGCGCGGGCGATCACGTCGTTCCCGCGGTACCAGACGTGCTGGACGTGGGGTGTGGTCTGGTGGAAGGCCGCCGGCGTGGCGGTGAGCTCGTGGCCGACGCGCGGGGTGCCGGCGACGGCGGCGTGGGTCCGGACCTCGGGGGCGGCCGGGACGGTGACGGAGGCACTGGTCACCGTGCGCGGCCGGTAGTTGTCGCGCTTCGCGGTGACCTCGACCCGGATCGGGTGGCCGGCGTCGGCCGGGGTGACCGCGTAGTTGCGGCCGGTGGCGCCGGGGACGCCGACGTTGCCGCGGAACCACTGGTAGGTCGGCTGGTTCACGCCCGGATCCGGCGTGAAGCTCACGTTCGTCGCGCTCAGGGTGCTGTCGACCTTCGGGGTGCCGGTGATGGTCGGGGTCGTGGCGGTGAAGAGACCCAGCACGCGATAGGCGATCGACTTCGTCTGTGCGTTGTCGACGTTGTCGACGGCGCGCACCCATCCGGCGTACAGGCCGGGAGTGCTCGTGCTGATGCGGGTGCCGTTGGGGACCCATCCCTCGCAGGAGCGCAGGCCGGAGGTGCTGCGGCCGGCGATGTTGTCGTGGCAGTCGAAGCTGGCGGTCACGACCGTGCCGGTGTCGAACTCGGAGCCGTCGACCAGGGGGCCGTTGATGTTGATGGTGGGTCGGGTCCTGTCGATGCCGACCCAGTCGGTGAGCTGGGTGCGCTCGCCGTGCCTGTCCTCCGCCCAGACCCTGAGGTCGGTCCGGCCCTCGTTCGTCAGCCGGATCGGCACCTCGAGGGCGGAGTGCGTGACGGTGTGAGCGCCGCTGAGCTCGTAGCCGGACGCGTCGGTGTCGATGCCGAGGCCGTTGACCTCCAGCCCCACCGCGACGTCGCCGTTGTACCAATGGCTGTTCCAGCTCGGGGGACGCGTGATGATGATGTGCGGCGCGGCTTCGGCGGGGGCCGGGATGGCGGCCAGGCCCGCGCCGACGAGGACGGCGAGCCCGCCGAACGCGAGGCGGTGGAGGGTGGAGCGTCCCGTGCGCGATCGGCGGTTGCGGCGATCGGTGGCGACCGGCCCGGTTCCGGTGGGGAAGGACATGACTGCTTCGCTCTCTGGTCAGACGACGTCGGCATGACGAAGGGGCCATCCGCGTGGGTGTGGTGGCCCTTCCACGGTGGTGTCCCGACGGCCCGGATGAGCAGGTGTGTCGGTCCCGAATGTCCGGCGGCCGGGCCCGGGCGGGCCCCGGGAGCCGCGGGTCACGCCCTGCCGCCTACGGCCGCGGGCCGCGCTCTTCGGGCCGGCGTACGCCGACGCCCTCGTCGAGAGCCAGGGCAACCAGCCCGCCGCGGTCGACGACGCCGACCTTCGCGAAGATCGAGTAGAGGTAGTTGCGCACGGTCTTGCTGCTGAGTGCCAGGACCCGCGCGATCGTGGTGTTGTCGTAGCCGCGCGAGACCAGCTCGAGGACGTCGCGCTCGCGCTCGGTGAGCTCGGCGAAGGAGCCGCCGCGGGCGTTGCGGGCGGTGACCAGGTGGTCCATGGCGCGTGCGGCGACCTCGGGCCCGAGCACCAGCGTCCCGGCGGCGACGGAGCGGATCGCCCGCTCGACCTCGTCGGGGTCGGCGCCCTTCACGAGGTAGCCGCGGGCGCCGGCGCGGATCGCGGCGAAGAGCGACTCGTCGTCCGCGGACCCGGTGACCACCAGCACCGCGGTGTCGGGTCGATGGCCGAGGATCTCGCGGGTGGCCGCGGCGCCGCTGTCTCCGTCGAGGTCGAGATCCATGACGACGACGTCGGGAGACCGCGCGACCACCAGCTCGACGGCCGCCCGGTGGCTGTCGGCCTCGCCGACGACCTCCACGCCGGGCAGCTCCTCCAGGAGCGCGGTCATCCCGATCCGGAAGACGGGGTGGTCGTCGACGACCGCCACCCGGGTCGGGGCGCCGGCGTGGGGTGGGCCGGCGCTCACGGGAGCTCCAAGCCGATGCGCGTGCCGCGACCCTTGCGACCGGGCCCGATCTCGAGCCGGCCGCCCAGCTCCTCGGCGCGCTCGCGCATCGAGGTCAGGCCGATGCCGCGGCCGCGGTCGGAGGCGATGCCGCCGCCGTCGTCGACCACCTCGAGCAGGGTGGCGCCGCCGGCGGTGGTGGACACGCTCACGTCCACCGACGACGCGTTCGCGTGCCGGTGTGCGTTGAGGAGCGCCTCGGCCGCCACGTGGTAGCAGGCGACGAGGCGCGGCGCGTCGAGGTCGCCGAGGCCGCTGGTGTCCACCCGCACCCGGAGGCCGTCCCCGGAGAACCTGGCGGCGAGCACGCTCAGGGCACCTCGCAGGTCGCCGTCCTCGAGCTCGGCCGGCAGCAGCGAGTGGGCGAGCCGGCGGACGCCGTCTGATCGGCGGGTGATCTCGGTGCGCAGGTCGTCGATGAGCCGCCCGGCGGCCTCCGGGTCGTGCTGCAGGCGCCGCTGGGCGGCGGCGAGTCCGAGCCCTACGCCGGCGAGCATCGGCCCCATGCCGTCGTGCAGCTCGCGGCGGATCCGTCGTTGCGCCTCGGTGTGCACCTGGCCCAGGCGCTCCGAGGCGACCCGCAGCCGGAGCTCCGCCTGGGCCAGGTCGAGGGTCATCGCCACCAGGTCGGTGAGCCGGTACGCCGTTCGCCGGGCCCGGAGCGTGATCGGGCCGCCGGCCGGACCCTGCAGGACCAGCTCGCCGACCCGGCGTCCGCGCACCACGAGGTCGTAGGTGATCGTCGGATCGTCCGGACGGAGCCCGCCCGCGGCCACCTCGACCTCGGGGTCGCCGTTCGCCCGGATCACCGTCGCCCCGAGGCGTAGGGCGTGCCTCAGCTCGTGCGCCACCCGTTCGAGCGCGTCGGTGGCGCTCTCGGTGTGCAGGTCGGCCGCCAGCGCGGTCCGGAGCGCTTCGGGGTCGGCCGCCGCGCCGTGCACCAGCAGGTCGACCCGGTGCTGCAGCCAGCGCCGCAACGGGTCGACGAGGAGGGCGAGCACCGCGACGGCGGCGGCGCCGATCACGCGGTCGTCGATCGGCAGCGCCTGGCTCACCAGCCCCACCACGCCGACGTAGGCCGCGACCACGATGGCGGAGAGCAGTCCCCGGACGGCCACGCGCGGCACGACCGGGCCGACCGGCTGGTCCCAGGTCCGCAGTGTGAGCACGACGACGCTGAGGACCAGCACCATCTGGGCGGCCGCCAGCACCGCCAGCGCGACCGCGTCGACCAGGTCGTGGAGCTGCAGGTTGAGCACACCCACGGACACGAACAGGACCGGGACGGCGACCGTCAGCAGCCGCACGGCCCGGACGCCGGCGGCCACCTCGTGGCGGCTGCGGCGGAGCAGCTCGAGCAGCGCGAGGAGGCCGACCACGGCGCACACGACGGCGGCGGGAAGGCCGACGACGGCGAGGGCGCGTCCGAGGCGACTGTCGACGGCGAGCGGGTTCGCGGGGGCTCCGGGCTGCTGGACGATGACGCCGCTCAGCACGATCACGACGGTGGCGACCATCCCGGTGACCGTCAGCGATCGATCACGCGGCGGGAGCGGACCGTTGCGCAGGAACCACGGCAGGACGGCGATCGCGAGGAAGCCGCCGGGTGCGGCGAGCCAGGTGGAGGCGTGCGCCGCCAGCCCGACGCCCGGCCAGCCGTGCCCGGCGGCGAGGAAGCTCCACCCGACGGCGGCGACCGCCCCGGCGAGGAGGAGCGCGATCAGCCCGAGGATCGGGCCGACCGGATGACTGCTGCGGGCGATGACGAGCGCCCCGCCGGCGCCGGTCGTCACCGCGGCGAAGACGTAGCAGGCGAAGAAGTGGACGTCGTGGTACCACCCGGCGGAGGCGTCGAACGCGCGTGGCGCCAGCGCGACCATGGTCAGCGCGGCGGTGGCCAGGACGCCGGTGACCCCTCCGACCGCGGCGCCGGCGAAGCGGCGCACCGTGGTCTGCTCGCTGGGCGTCATGCTGGTGATCCGGGGTCCCGCGCGGCAGGGACCGCGATCCGCGTCGCGCGGGACATGGAGGCGGGCCGGAGCTACTCGCTCGCGAACGTGACCGTGAAGCCGCCGTCCTTGGCGTCGACCTGGAAGTAGACGTCGCTGGAGGAGCCGGTGAGCATGTCGCGACCGAGTCCAGAGGGGTCCTCGCGGCTGGTCTCGTAGCCGGCGTCGCCCAGGGCGCCCTCGTAGGCGTCGAGGATCTCGGACGGCGCGGCCGAGGACACGTAGTTGGCGTTCTGCTCGGTGTTCGTCGACGAGGTGCCGCAGAGGACGGCGTCGTCGATCGGCTCGGGCCAGTCGGCGGGCATCTTGTCGACGCTGTCGATGTCCGGCTCGCCGAAGGTGCCGATGTGCACGGTGAAGCACTCCTCGGGGATCCCGAACTCCTCGGCCGCGTCGCCGAGGTCGGTCGTGTCGCCCCCGCCCGCGTCCTGGCTGGAGGCGGGAGTGCTGCCCGGCTGGTCGTCGTCGCCCCCGCAGCCGCTCAGGGTCATCAGCGCGATGACCGCTGCAGCGGCGAGAGCGGTCGTGCGGGAGGTCGTGCGCATGGTCGTGGGTCTCCTCTCCCCGGGGTGTCGGGGATCCATGTCGGTCGGTACGACGCCACGGTGCCGCGCCCGGCGACCCCACCGGCAGTGACCGGAGTCCCGGTTGGCCGGGCGATTGGGGTCCAGCCCGTGTTGATCGACTCCGCGCCTGCTACGCGGCGCGCTGGACGCACGCTGACGGCGTTGCCGTCGCTCGGAATACGAACGGGTATGCCGGTCGCTCCGGCGCCTTGCGATGCACGCACCCCGAGCACGGGCCACCCCCGAGGAACTTCCAGCGACGACCACTAGTCATCTAGCCCGAGCGTCGTGGCGGGAGGGGAACGAACATCGAGGTGCGGGCGGCGTACTCCGGATAGCCGGGCCGCTTCATCATGGTCTTCTCGAGCAGGCGGGCGCCGGTGATCCAGACCAGCCAGACCGTCATGGCGATGGGCGAGAGCGCGCTGACGAGGCCGGGTAGCCAGCCGGAGGCGAGGCCGCCGGCGAGCCAGATGCCCCACCAGACGCAGGCGTCGCCGAAGTAGTTCGGGTGCCGGGTCCACGCCCAGAGGCCGCGATCCATCACGGGTCGACGGTCGGGGTCGGCGCGGTACGCCGTGAGCTGGGCGTCGCCGATGCTCTCGAAGAGCACGCCGACGACCCAGACGGCGACGCCGATCCAGACCGTCCAGGCCCGATCGAGGCCGGCGACCGCCGCTGCCTGGAGCGGCAGCGAGACCAGCCAGACCGCGGCGCCCTGCACCAGGAAGACCTTGCGCACGGCGGCCCCGATGCCGACCTCGTCGAGCGTGCCGCCGAGAAGCTCGCGGTAGCGCGGGTCCTCGCCGCGGCCGCGGGACCGCATGAAGATGTGCGACGACAGCCGCCCGGCCCACACGCCGACGAGCAGCACGAGCAGCCACGACTGCCAGGAGCCGGACACGGCGGCGCACCCGACCGCGGTCCCGAGCAGGGCGATGCCCCAGGCGGTGTCGACCACCGAGACCCGGCCGGCCCGGGTGGCGGCGTACGCCGCCGCGGTCATCACGATCGCCGCGATGAGCAGGGACAGGCCGGCGACGAGGAGGAGGTCAGTCACGGGTGCGCTCCATCAGGATCTGGTCGACTCCCATCCTGCCGTCCCGGAAGGCCATCGAGCCGCCCACGAGGTAGAGCCGCGAGACCCGCACGACCTCCTCGCCGACGAGGTCGGTGAGCCGGTCGACGTTCGCCTCGAGACGGGCGAGCCAGCCGGCGACCGTGCGCACGTAGTGCTCACGCAGGGACTGGACCTGACGCACCTCGAGTCCGCCGACCTCGAGGTGTGCCACCGTCTCGCCCAGGGGGCGCATGTGCATGTCGGGGGCGATGAACGACTCGATGAACGGACCGCCTCCCGGATGCCTGCCTCGCCTGGACATCTGCTGGACCAGCACCCGCCCGCCGGGCCGCACGGCCCGGTGCAGTGCGGCGGCGTACGCCGGGTAGCGGTGCTCGCCGACGTGCTCGCCCATCTCGAGCGAGACCACGGCGTCGAAGCTCGTCTCGGGGACATCGCGGTAGTCCTGGAGGCGTACCTCGACCCGGTCGGCCAGGCCGCGCTCGGCGACGCGCTGCTCGACGAACGCGCGCTGCTCGCCCGCGATGGTGACGCCGACGACCGAGGCGCCGTAGTGCTCCGCCGCGTGCAGCGAGACGGACCCCCACCCGCACCCGACGTCGAGCACGCGCATCCCGGCCTCGAGGTCGAGCTTGGTGCAGACCAGGTCGAGCTTGGCCCGCTGCGCCTCCGCGAGCGTCTCGGACCCGGTCGCGAAGTAGGCGCAGGAGTAGGCCATCGACGGATCGAGGATCAGTTCGTAGAACTCGTTGGAGAGGTCGTAGTGGTCGCGGGCAACCCGCACGATCCGCTGCGAGCGAGGCGCCCGCGGGGGTACGCCGAGCGCGCCGACCGACCGGGCCGCGCGGAGCGCGCCCAGCAGGGCGCCGGGGGCCGGGCGACGGGGCAGGCCGCGCTCGCGCGCGACCGCGAAGGCGTAGGTGAGCGCCTCGTCCAGGTCGCCGGGGACGTCGAGCTCACCGGTGACGTAGGCCTGGGCGGCGCCGAGCTCGCCCGGGTGACGGAGCAGCCGGCGTACGGCGTCCGGCGAGCGCAGCTCGAGCACCGGTGCGTCCACGGGGCCGGCGGTGGACCCGTCCCACGCGATCAACCGGACCGGCAGCTCGCCGCCGACGAAGGGCTCGACCGCCTCGGCCAGTGTCGTCGCGACGGCCATCAGGACTCCCCGGTCAGCAGCAGCTGCTGCACGTCGAGGTAGCCGGAGGCGAAGCCGGCCCGTGAGTAGCAGAGGTAGAAGTGCCACATCCGCAGGAACGTCTCGTCGAAGCCCAACGCGCGCACGTCGTCGGCGCGGGCCAGGAATGTCTCGTCCCATCGCCGCAGCGTCTCGGCGTAGTCGGGTCCGAAGGACAACCGGTCGGTCACCCGCAGCGACGTGTGCGTCGCGGTCAGCTCGTCGACGACCCGGGCCGACGGCAGGAAGCCGCCGGGGAAGATGTACTTGTTGATCCAGGTGTAGCCGCCCCGCGTGGCGAGCATCCGGCCGTGGGGCATCAGGATCGCCTGGAGGCCGACGCGGCCGCCGGGGGCGAGGAGCCGGTCGAGGGTGGCGAAGTAGGTCGGCCAGTACTCGTGCCCGACGGCCTCGATCATCTCGACGGAGAGCACGACGTCGTGCTCGCCGGTCGCGTCCCGGTAATCGCAGAGGTCGACCTCGACGCGGTCGGCGTGGCCGGCCATCGCAATGCGCTTGCGCGCCAGGACCTGCTGCTCGCTCGAGAGCGTGATCGACCGGACGACGGCGCCGCGTGCCGCGGCTCGGATCGCCAGCTCGCCCCAGCCGGTGCCGATCTCGAGCACGCGGGTGCCCGGTCCCACGCCGGTCAGGTCGAGGAGCCGGTCGATCTTGCGCCGCTGCGCCGTACCGAGCTCGGTCGAGGTGTCGAAGAGCGCCGACGAGTAGCTCATCGTCTCGTCGAGGAAGAGGCCGAAGAGGTCGTTGGACAGGTCGTAGTGGTGCGCGACCAGGTCGCGGGCATGGTCCCGGGAGGCCCGGTGCGCCGTCGGCGTCCGGTGCTGCGTCAGCCCGCGCAGCCGCTGGAACGGGCGGGGCACGAGGTCGGCCACGTGGGACGCGAGGACCGTGAGGAAGCCGGTCAGGTCGTCGGAGTCCCAGGCGCCGGTGAGGTACGCCTCTCCGAAGCCGATCAGCCCGTCCCGGCCGAGCCGGGCGAAGAGCTCGTCGGGCCGGTGCACCGTGATCGCGTCGTCGGACAACGGCAGCCGGGCCATGGCGGACCGGAAGAGCCGACGGGCGACGGCCGCCGAGACCGCCGTACGAGGTCCGCCCGGCACGGCTTCGAGGCCGGGCCAGGCGTGGGTGGGGCGGGTCGGTGCGAGGGTCACCGGACTCCCTCCTGGTGGTGGTCGGGGCGGGGGCGGATCGGCAGCCGGCGCAGCCAGAGCGCGATCCCGTGGAGGCGGATCAGCGCGGCGCCCCGGAGCGCCGCCGGAGCGGCGCGCCACGCGCGATGGGTGGTGCGGTACCCCGACAGCGAGGCGCTGAACGTCGCGCCGTCGTCGGTGAGCAGGGTGACGGCCACGTGCAGCCGCTCGTCCGGGACCGGTACGGCGAGCTGGTAGCGACCGTCGACACCGTGGAACGGCGACACGTACATCGCCTTGGGCGTCGTCGCGCGGGCCCGCTCGTCGGGATGGACGAGGTAGGCGTGCCGGTCGCCGTAGGTGTTGTGCACCTCGACGACCACGCAGGGGTCGTCGCGCTCGGGTCGGACCCAGAAGACGCTGATCGGGTTGAAGCAGTAGCCGAGCGCGCGCGGGTGCGCGGCCATCAGCACCCGTCCGCGGCCGAGCTCGACGTCGTGCCGCTTCAGGAAGCGGCTCAGGTTCTCCCGGATGGAGAGGCCCGGGTCGCCGAGGTGGTCGCGCGCCTCGAAGCGACCGAGCACGCCGTGGTCGGGCAGGTCGTCGAGGTCGACCAGCCAGGTGTGCGAGCGGTGCGTGAACGACCGCTTCACCGGTGTACGCCGGGTGTGCCGGATGGTCGTCGCGTAGACCCCCGTCACGGTGGTTTCGAGGCTCGTCGCTGACGCTCCTCGCACCTCAACCACCGTGTCGGTGGTTGAGGAAGGCGCGCCAGCGCCTGCCCTTCGAGACGGTTGCTGCGCAACCTCCTCAGGAACCATCTCGAAACCACCATCACCCCACGACAGCCCCAGCCGTTCGACAGCCGCCAACCCGGACCGCGCGCCGTCCTCGTGGAATCCCCAGCCGTGGTAGGCCCCGGCGAACGCGACCCGATCGGTGTCGATGCCCGGCAGCCGGCGCTGGGCGGCGACGGAGGCGGGCGTGTAGAGCGGGTGCTCGTACTCCATCCGGTCGATCACGGCCGCGGGGTCGACGAGGCCCTCGCCGCCGAGGGTGACGAGGTAGTGCGTGTCGGTCGGCAGCCGCTGGAGCCGGGTCAGGTCGTAGGTGACGGTGACGTGGTCGCGTGCGTCGGCGGGCCGGCGGAAGTTCCACGACGCGCGGGCGCGCTCGGCCCGGGGCAGCAGCGACATGTCGGTGTGCAGCAGCGCGACGTTGGCCGAGTAGGGGATCGCGCCCAGCACCTCGCGCTGGGCCACGGTCGGCTCGGCGAGCATCGTCAGCGCCTGGCCGGGATGGGTGGCGACCACGACGGCGTCGTACGTCGCGACCGCGCCGTTGCCGTCGGTCACCTCGACGCCGGTCGGCGTCTCGAGCACCGACGTCACCTTCGTCCCGGTGCGCACCTCGGCGATCGACGCGGCCACCCGCTCGACGTAGGTGCGCGAGCCGCCGGTGACGGTGCGCCACTGCGGCGAGCCGAGCACGCCGAGCATGCCGTGGTGCTCCAGGAACGTGAAGAGGTAGCGCGCCGGGTAGTCCAGCGCCACCGCCGGGTCGCACGACCACACCGAGGCGACGAGCGGCTCCATGAAGTGCCGCCGGAAGTACGCCGGGAAGCGGTGCCGGTCGAGGAACTCCCGCAGGGTGAGGTCGTCGCCGTCGCGGGACAGCAGGATTCGGGCCTGGCGGTGGAAGCGCGGGATCTCGGTCAGCATCCGCAGGTACGCCGGCCGGGCGGCGTTGCGGCCGGCCGGGAAGAGCCCGCGTGGGCCGAGCGCGCCGGCGTACTCCAGCCCGGTTACGTCGTCGCGCACCGAGAGCGACATCTGCGACGGCTGCGTCTCGACACCGAGCTCGCGGAGGAGCCGGAGCAGGGTCGGGTAGGTGCGCTCGTTGTGGACGATGAAGCCGGTGTCGATGGCGAGACCGTCCGCCCCCTCGGCCACCAGGTGGGTGTCGGCGTGGCCGCCCAGCCGGTCGTCGGCCTCGTAGAGGGTCACCGACGCCGTGCGTGATGCGACGTACGCCGCGGTCAGGCCGGCCACGCCGGACCCGACCACGGCGACCGTCCGAGGCCCGCTCATGCGTCGGACCTGCCGAAGTCGAAGAGCGCGATCGGGTCCGACGTCGGCGCCGCGGACCCACCCGCCGGTTCGACGGTGATGCCGGCGCCGGTGGCGGTGGCCGCGTCGCCGCTGAGCAGCACCGTCTGGTCCTCCTTCACCGGCATCACGCCGGCCGAGACCATGCCCTCGCCGGGCTGGTCCAGCCAGAGCTGGTAGACCTTGCCCTGCGGCGGCGGCGGCATCTTGCTCGTGACGATGACGGCCCGGCCGACCGAGTCGGAGTGGGTCACGGTCGCCGAGGCGCCGCCGGGGAAGTCGAGGGACGTGCTGAGCGCGTCGGATGCGTCGAGCACCGTCTGGGCGGTCGGCGGCTGCTGTTGGGAGGTCTCGTCCGCCCAGGGCTGCTGCCAGGCGACGGCACCCGCGCCGACGAGCACGGCCGCGGCGGCGGCCGCGACCAGCAGCCGGACCCGGCGGTGGCGGCGCGATCCCGGCGCCGGGGTCTCCGGTGGGAGCGGACGGACCGTCGCGATCCCGGCGAGCACCCGATCGCGCAGCGCGGCCGGCGGCTCGTTCGCGGTGGTCTCGGCGAGCAGGGTCGCGGCCTCGCGAAGGCCGGCGACCTCGGCGCGGCAGTCCGCGCACTCGGCGAGGTGGCGCTCGAACGCCACCCGCTCGAGGTCGTCGAGCGCGTCGACGGCGTACGCGCCGGACAGGGCGTGGATCTCGGTCATGAGCCGACCCCCAGGGCGTCGCGGAGACGGATCAGTCCGTCGCGGATTCGGGTCTTGGCGGTGCCGACCGGCAGGTCGAGCATGGTCGCCACCTCCGTGTGGGTGTAGCCACCCAGGTAGGCGAGACCGACGGCCTCGCGCTGCACCTCGGTGAGGGCCGCCATCGCACTGCGGACCCGACGGGCCTCGAGCGAGGCCTGCGCGGCCTCCGCGGTCACGTCGTGGTCGACCGGCTGGTGCTGGTGGTGGTAGGTCGTGTCGCGGCGGGTCGACGCCTCGGCCGACCGGACCCGGTCCACCGCGGTGCGATGGGTGATCATCAGCAGCCACGAGAGCGCGCTGCCGCGGCCGGGGTCGAAGCGGCTCGCCGTCCGCCAGATCTCCAGGAACGCCTCCTGGGTGACCTCCTCGGCCTGGGCCGGGTCGCGGACCACACGGAGGGCGAGCCCGTAGGCCCGGGCGGCCGTGGCGTCGTACAGACGGGCGAACGCCACTTCGTCGGCCCGGCCGGCCCGCCGCAGCAGGTCGGCCAGGTCCGGCGGGGCGTCAGACGAGTCATCGTCTGGCGAGGCGCCGGACCCCACTGGTCGGAGGTGCTCCATGGTCGGTCAGTGCCCCCTCGTCAGCCCATCGAACCCGGCATCAGGACCGAGTCGATGACGTAGACGGTGGCGTTGGCGGTCGGGACGTTGCCACAGAGGACCTTCGCCGAGTCGGCGCCGACGGTGAAGTCCTCGCCCGAGCCCTCGACCACGACCTTCTCGCCCTCGAGCGTCTGGTGCGATCCGGCGAGCTGGTCGGGGGTGAGCTGGCCCGGGACGACGTGGTAGGTCAGGATCTCGGTGAGCGTCGCCTTGTCGGACATGACGGCGTTCAGGTCCTTCTTCGGGATCTTCGCGAACGCGTCGTCGGTGGGTGCGAACACCGTGACGCCGTCGGCCGAGTTGAGCGTGTCGACGAGGCCGGCCTTGTCGACGGCCGCCACGAGCGTCGTGAGCAGCGGGTTGCCGCTCGCGGCGGTCGCGACGGGCTCGGTGGCCATGCCGTCGAAGGAGCCCGCGCCGTCGCTGGGGATCGAGGAGCAGCCGGCACCGAAGGTCTGGGCGCCGGCGTCCATGGCGTCCCCGGAGCTCATGTCGTCCGAGGGCGACTGGCTCATGTCGCCGGACGGGCTCTCCCTCATTGAGCTCGAGCTGTCGGAGGCGGTGTCGTCCCCGGAGTCGTCGCTGCTGCAGGCGGCCAGCCCGAGGCCGGTGGTCAGCGCCAGCACGGCGATGCCGGAGGTGCGTCGGAGGGAGCGGTTCATGATCGGGTGCCTTCCCGTTGCGGTCTGGTCGGGAAGGCATTCGGCGCCCCCTCCGAAACGGATTGGTCCGCTTCCCGGCGGCCTGGTGGTGGTTTCGAGGCTCGCTCCGCTCGCGCCTCAATCACCGTGTCGGTGGTTGAGGTGCGAGGGCCGCCAGGCCCGAGCCTCGAAACCACCACCGACGATCGCGCGCCTACCCGACGTTGACCACGATCTCCTGGATGCCGCTGGAGCCGTCGGGGAAGGGCGTGGCGCGGTCGGCGGTCTGCACGGTGCCGTCGCCGGCGATCGCGCGGCAGGCGATCGTGTGCCGGCCGGTCTCGGCGGTCCAGGGCAGGTACCACTGCCGCCAGTAGTCGGCGCCGAGCGAGGGGCCCAGCCGGGCCCGCTGCCAGTCGCCGCCGTCGACACGCACCTCCACCCGCTCGACGCCGCCCTGGTGCTGCGCCCAGGCGATGCCGCCGATGACGGTCCGGCCGGGGCCGACGGTCGAGAGCGGCTTCGGGGTGTCCACGCGGCTCGAGAGCTTGATCGGGGCATCGGTCGCCCAGTCGCGGTCGGTCCAGTAGGCGTCCTGCTCGGCGTACGTCGTCAGTGTCATCCGGGTGATCCACTTGCACGCACCGACGAACCCGTAGAGGCCGGGCACCACCATCCGGGCCGGGAAGCCGTGCTCGCGAGGCAACGACCTGCCGTTCATGCCGACCGCGATCATCGCGTCGCGGCCGTCGGTCGCCACCGACAGCGGGGTGCTGATCGTCATGCCGTCGACGTCGGTCGACAGGATCTGGTCCGCCGACGTGTCGCCGATGCCGGCCCGCTCCAGCAGGTCGGTGAGCCGTACGCCGAGCCAGCGCGCGCCGCCGACGTACCGCCCGCCGACCTCGTTCGAGACGCAGGTCAGCGTGATGTCGCGCTCGATCAGCGGCATCGCCAGCAGGTCGTCGAAGGTGAAGCTGACCTCCCGGGCGACGTCGCCGTCGATGGTGAGCGTCCAGTCGCCGGCGTCGACGATCGGCAGCGAGAGACGGGTGTCGACGCGGTAGAAGTCGCCGGTCGGCGTGCGGAGCGGGGTGATGCCCGGGACCCGGTCGTCCAGCGTCCTCGGGAACGGCGGCGCCGGGTCGGTCGTCGCCGGCAGGTCCACCGACGTCGTTCGGGTGCGGTACGACGTGATCCAGCGCCCCGCGCCGCCCATCACCACGCCGGCGGCGGCGAGCGAACCGGCCGCGACCAGGAGGCCGCGCCGGCTCGGACCGGTGCCGCCGGACCGCACACGGACGCGGGTCGAGGGCAGCCACCACAGCCACCACAGCGACCCGACGCCGACGACGCCGGCGACCACGCTGGGCAGCACGTCCGAGACCGGGGAGCCGGGGCGGCCGAGCGCGGCGCCGACGGGAATCGCCACCAGCCCGACCAGCAGGCCCGTGCCGTACCCGAGCCGGCGCCGGGAGAGGAGGCCGCCGACCGCCGCGAGCACGACGACCCCGACCATGACCGAGCCCACGAGCACGGTCTTGTCGTGGACGCCGAAGTGCTTGATCGCCCACTCCTGCAGGGGCGTCGGCGTCAGGTCGATGACCGTCGATCCGACCACGAGCACGGGCGACGACGCGGGTGCGGTGAGCGCCGCGACCAGGTGTCCGGCGGCGACGCCGACGAGCACGGCCAGGACGCCGAACCCGGAGTACAGCGGTCGGTTCCCCATGGAGGAGGTTCGGTGCGGCCCGGCCGTTGGATGGCCGCGGCCGGACCCGAGAGACCTGGCGCACACCGCATGCAAGATTTCCTCAAGCCGCCGCCCACCCGCGTGGGTGAACCCTACGGTCGCTGGTTGAACACTGCCCGGGTCACGGGCGGCGCACACAGCTGGGGGGCTGGCACATGTCACTGTCGCGCGCACGAATGCGGGCCGCACGACCATCTCGAGCACGCCGAGGCGGTACCGCCGCGGTGGCCCTCGGGTTGACCGCGGGCCTGTTCGCGCTCCTGCCGACCGCGCCCGCGGTGGCCACCGGCGGCGGTGGTGGTGGCGGTGGTACGGCGAGCTTCGTCTGCGCCAGCGACACCGTCTACAGCATCGACCAGGGCTCCCACGCGATCAGCAAGATCACGCCGTCGACCGGCGCAGCATCGTCGAACGGGTCGTTCGACGCCGGCTCCGGCGACGCCGTGAACGCACTCGCGCTGCCCGGCGGCGGCGGTCGGTACGCCTACGCGTTCAACCGCTCCGACAACCAGGTGCTGCGCTTCGACGCCGCCACCGGCGACACCGACTCCTACCACCAGCCGTCGAACGACAACGCCAGCAGCGTGATCGCGGGCGCGATCAACCCGGCCACGGGGATCTACTACTACGCGGCCGGTGGCGACCCGTGGAGGCTCTACGCCTTCAACACCGGCACGAACACCTCGATCGGCCGGGTCGGCACGATCTCCGACCTGTCCGTGAACGGCGACATGGCCTTCGACGCCGTCGGCAACCTGTACGTCGTCAGCAACGCGAGCAACACCGCCGCCGGCACGCTGGCCCGGGTCAACGGCCCGCTCCCGACCACCGCGGGCAGCACGACCCTCGCCGCTACCAAGCTCGCCACGCTCCCGGGCAACTCGGGTCAGTACGCGTCGATGGCATTCGACGGCTCCGGTGACCTGGTGATCGGCACCGGCTCGGGCAAGGTGCTGCGGGTCAACCCGTCGAGCGGCGTGCTGATCTCGACGAAGGACACCAACCGCCAGCTCTCCGACATGGCGTCCTGCTCGAGCCCGAGCACCGCGAACGCCAACGTCAACCTGCCGTCGGGCCGGCACGGCTCCGGCGACCAGTTCACCGTGACGATCACCGGCAACGGGGTGTCGAGCGGCAACACCGGCACCACCACCGGCAGCGACTCCGGCCTGCAGGGCAACCCCGCCGAGGTCGCCGGCCCCGTCGTCGTGGTGCCCGGCAAGACCTACACGATCACCCAGACCGCGGCCGGTGGCACCGACCTCAACGACTACACGACGACCTGGAAGTGCGTGTCGGGCGTCAGCGGCACCACGATCGCCAGCGGCGCCGGCAACTCCGGCACGTTCACCGTGCCGGCCTCGGCGGGCAGCACGATCACCTGCACGTTCACCGACCTCCCGCGCCTGCCGGCGATCGAGCTCGACAAGACCGCGGGCGCGCTGGTCGACACCGACGGCAACGGCCCGGACGCCGGCGACACCGTCACCTACGGCTTCAAGGTCACCAACACCGGCAACATCGTGCTCGACCCGGTGACCGTCGCGGACCCGAAGCTCGGCGCGATCACCTGCCCGTCCGGGCCGCTCGCGGTCGGCGCGTCGATCACCTGCACGCCGAAGACGTACGCCGTGTCGCAGTCCGAGGTCGACGCCGGGCGCGTCGACAACACCGCGACCGCCACGGGCATCGGCTCGAACGGCGTGCGCGTCACCGACACCGACTCGGTGACCGTGCCGGTGACGCCGCGGCCCGCCATCGAGCTGGACAAGACGGCCGGACCGGTGGTCGACGCCGACGACAACGGACCCGATGCCGGCGACACCATCACCTACGGCTTCACCGTGACGAACACCGGCAACGTGACCCTCGACCCGGTGACGCTGGTTGACCCGATGCTGGCCGACCCGATGCTCGGCGGTGCGATCGCCTGCGGCACCGGGGCGCTGGCGCCGGGTGCGTCGCGGACCTGCACCTCGCAGACCTACGAGCTGACCCAGGCCGACGTGAACGCCGGCAAGGTCGCGAACACCGCCACCGCGACCGGCACCCCGCCCTCCGGTCCGGTGGTCACCGACACCGACTCCACCACCACGACGCTGGCCGGTGCCCCGGAGATCGCCCTCGACAAGACCGCGAGCACGATCGTCGACGGTGACGGCAACGGTCCCGATGCGGGAGACACGATCACGTTCGGCTTCGAGGTCACCAACACGGGCACCGTCACGCTCGACCCGGTGACGCTGGTTGACCCGATGCTGGCCGACCCGATGCTCGGCGGTGCGATCGCCTGCGGCACCGGGGCGCTGGCGCCGGGTGCGTCGCGGACCTGCACCTCGCAGACCTACGAGCTGACCCAGGCCGACGTGAACGCCGGCAAGGTCGACAACACCGCCACCGCGACCGGCACCCCGCCCTCCGGCCCGTCGGTCACCGACACCGACTCCACCACCACCCCGGTCACCGGCACTCCGGCGATCACGCTGGACAAGATCGCCGGCGCGATCGTCGACGGTGACGGCAACGGCCCCGACCGGGGCGACACGATCGACTACACGTTCGTCGTGACCAACACGGGCACGGTGACCCTGTCGACGGTCGGCGTGAGCGACCCCAAGGCCGGACCGGTCAGCTGCCCGGTCACCACGCTGGCGCCGGGCGCGTCGACGACGTGCACGGCCGCGGCGTACGCGCTGACCCAGGCCGACGTCGACGCCGGCAAGGTCGACAACACCGCCACGGCGACCGGCACCCCGCCGTACGGCCCGAAGGTCACCGACCGCGACTCGACGCACACGCCGGTGCCGCCGCACGCGGCGCTCGAGCTGCTCAAGACCGCGGGCGCGGTCAACGACGTCAACGGCAACGGCCTCGACGACGGCGACACGGTGACCTACCACTTCACGGTCACCAACACCGGCACCGTGACGCTGAGCCTGATCGGCGTCACCGACCCCAAGGTCGGCCCGGTCACCTGCCCGGCGACGTCGCTGGCTCCCGGCGAGTCGCTGGAGTGCGAGCCGCGCACCTACTCGCTGACCCAGGACGACATCGACCACGGCTCGGTGGACAACACCGCGACCGCGACCGGTACGACGCCGTCGGGCGAGACCGTCGAGGACGACGACTCGCGCACCGTGCCGCTGCCGGCCACCGGCGCCATCCAGCTGGTGAAGACGGCGAGCGCCGTCCACGACCTCGACGGCAACGGGCCCGACGAGGGTGACACGATCGAGTACTCGTTCCGCGTCACCAACACCGGCAACGTGAGACTCGACCCGGTGACGGTCTCCGACCCGAAGGTCGGCCCGGTCACCTGCCCGAGCGGTGCCCTCGACCCGGGCGAGTCGTTCGACTGCACCCCGGTGACCTACACCATCACCGCGGCCGACCAGGGCCTCGGCCGTGTGGACAACACCGCCACCGCGACCGGGACGGCGCCCAGCGGCGGCACCGTGCAGGACACCGACTCCACCACGACGCCGGTGCAGCCGACGGTCACCAACGTGAAGGTCACCAAGACCGTCGACGACGCCGCGCCGCGCGAGGGCGACGTCGTGACCTACACGCTCGCCGTCACCAACACCGGTGCCGCCGCGGCTCGCGACGTGGTCGTCGTGGACGTGCTGCCGGCCGGCGTCACGCTGGTCTCCGCCGACGCGCCGTGCACGACCTCGGGGGTGACGGTCCGCTGTGAGCTGGGCACCGTGCCCGCCGGCCAGACCCGGTCGGTCGACGTCCGGGTGAAGGTCGCGCCGCTGCCGACCTCGGGGGCCGACCACCAGCACCTCTTCGACGTGCAGAAGACCGAGGTGCAGGTGGACGTCGAGCCCGGCGCCCAGGCGACCGGCACGGTCACCTGCCCGAGCGGGTACGTCGTGACCGACGGCTCGGGCCGCGTCGACCACGTCGACCAGGGCACCGGCACGCTCGCCGACGTCGCGATGACCGAGAACCACGCGGTCGGCGACGACGGCTGGACCGCGCGGTTCCTCAGCGAGGCGACCGGTCGCGCGCAGGCGAAGGTCTTCGCGGTCTGCGTCGCGCGTGACAGCGAGGTCGTCTCCGGACACCGGCACTCGCTGGTGATCGACGGCCAGCAGTCCGAGACCCGGAGCCTGCCGACCGGCCGCACCACCATCGCGATGGGCTGCGTCTCCGGCCAGGTGCCGATCCAGCCGGGCTACGCGCTCGACGACGCGGCGCCCGTCGTGACGACGTACCCCGACGGCGAGCACGGCTGGACCTTCGCCGTCGACAACCCGGGCGGGGCCTCGGCGGGCACGTTCACGCTCCGCTGTCTCGACGTCCTGGTCGGCTCCGCCCACGGGCACCAGCACCGGCTCGCGCTCGACGAGGTCCGGCAGACGGCCACGGTCCAGCCGGGCGAGGTCGCCGAGGTCACGCTGAGCTGCGCGGCCGACGCCAAGGGCATCGTGGCGGGGTACGACGTGGACCCGGGCCTGGTCGTCCTCGGCAACGACCCGCGGCCGATCGTCCGGGTGTTCAAGCTCTACAACCCGACCGCCGAGCCGCTCGACGCCCGTCTCTACCTGCTCTGCCTGGCCAACCGCACCGAGCGTGGCGCCGACGCGGACGGCACGGTGGTCAACACCGCGACGGTGTCGACGAGCACGACGGAGACCTCCACGACGGACAACGCCTCGAGCGTGACCTTCCAGGTGGACACCTCGCCGGCGAGCACCCCGCCGGCGCCGTCGACGCCGGCCGGGCCGAGCGGCCCGTCGGTGCCGCCCACGGTGATCCCCGGCCTGACCCCGGTGGTGCCGAGGGCACTGGTGGCGCGCGCTGCCGTGACCGCGACCGTCGGCTGCGCGGGCACCACCGCCTGCACCGGCCGGGCCACGCTGGTGGCCGCGAAGCGGGTGAAGGTCCGCGGCACCGTCGTGCGGAAGGGTGCGGTGCTGGCCAAGGCGTCGTACTCCGTCGAGGCGGGCTCGCAGACCAAGCTGCGGCTGGCCAAGACCCGCCTCGGGAAGGTCGCGCTGAAGGGTGCGAAGGTACGCCGCGCCGCCCTGCGCGTCGGTGGCGAGAGCTTCACGGTGCGGCTCCACCGCTGAGCCCGGCCCCGAGCTCGGGCATGCGGCAGGATGAGCCGCATGCCCGAGCTCGTGCACTACCGGGTGGCCGACGCGGTCGCCACCATCACCCTCGACTCCGAGCACAACCGCAACGCGCTCTCCCGCCGGCTGGTCTCCGAGCTGTTCGAGTGCCTGGAGCGGGCCGAGTCGGACGCCGAGGCGACGGTCGTGCTGATCACCTCGGCCGGCCGGGTGTTCTGCTCCGGCGCCGACCTCTCCGAGGCCGCCGACGGCGGCATGGACGAGGGCGCCCGCAGGATCGTCGCGCTGCAGCGCCTGATCGTGAGCATGGACAAGCCGGTCGTGACCCGGCTGGCCGGACCCGTGCGGGCCGGCGGCATCGGCATCGTGGCCGCCTCCGACATCGTGGTCGCGAGCGAGGACGCGACGTTCGCGCTCACCGAGGTCAAGCTCGGCCTGGCCGCGGCGATCATCTCGCTCACCGTGCACGCCCGGATGAACCCCCGCGCGGCGTCCCTGACGACGCTCGGCGGCGAGGTCTTCACCGGCGCCGAGGCCGCGGCGTACGGCCTGGTCACGACGGCCGTGCCCTCCGACCGGCTCGACGAGGAGGTGGGGAGGGTCTGCGCGTCGCTCGCGACCGGGGCGGCCCAGGGCCTGCGCGAGTCCAAGCGCATCCTCAACCGCGACCTGCTCGCCCGGATCGACGCACACGGCGAGGAGATGGCCGAGCTGTCCGCCCGTCTGTTCGCCTCCGACGAGGCGCGTGCCGCGATGACGGCGTTCCTGTCCCGCAAGCGGTAGCCGGCCGGGTAGGCTAGTCGACTCGCTGCAAGAGGGGACAGGCGTGTCGGAAGAGCTGGTCGAGAGGGAGATCGCGACCGAGCAGGGGTTCGTGGACCGGGTCTATCGACAGCTGGAGGTGTCGGCCCGGGCCGCGCAGGAGCTCGCCCGCGAGGGCCACAGCCGGGGCCGGCTCGGTCACGAGGGCGGGCTCGTCGAGCGCGACGCGATGGTGTTCCAGGCCGCGCGCCGGATCGCCCAGCTCGACGCCGCCCACGAGGGCCTGGTCTTCGGCCGCCTCGACATGCTGCCCGACCTCGACCCGGAGCCGCGCTACATCGGCCGCATCGGCCTGCGCGACGACAACCGCGACTCGCTGCTGATCGACTGGCGCGCCCCGGCCGCAGCGGTGTTCTACCAGGCCACCGCGGCCGAGCCGCAGCGCGTCGTACGCCGCCGCGTGCTGCGCGCCGCCGGCCGCACGGTCGTGGGCGTCGAGGACGAGCTGCTCGACGCCGAGGTCGAGACCGACCTCCCGATCGTCGGCGAGGGCGCGCTGATGGCCCAGCTCTCGCGGGCCCGCGACCGCTCCATGCACTCGATCGTCGCGACCATCCAGGCCGAGCAGGACCGGGCGATCCGGGCGCCCGGCCGCGGCGTCGTCTCGATCTCCGGGGGCCCCGGCACCGGCAAGACCGTGGTCGCGCTGCACCGCGCGGCGTACCTCCTCTACAGCGACCGGCGCCGCTACGAGACCGGCGGCGTGCTGGTCGTCGGGCCGAGCGGCGTGTTCATGCGCTACATCGAGCGGGTGCTGCCCAGCCTCGGCGAGACGGCGGTCGCGCTGCGCTCGCTGGGCGAGGTCGTCGACGGCGTCCGGGCGACCCGGCACGACGAGCCGGCGGTCGCCGACGTCAAGGGCGCGGCCGTGATGGCCGAGCTGATGCGGCGCACGGCCCGGCAGCAGGCGCCCGGCAGCCCGCGGGAGTTCCGGATCTTCTGGCGTGACGACACGATCGTGCTCGACCGCGGCCAGCTCGGCGCGATCCGGCGCAACCTGATGTCCCAGGGCCACCGCAACCGCCAGCTGCCGCGGGTGGCCGGTGCGCTGCTCGACGCGATGTGGCGCCAGGTGCGCGGCGAGCGCGGCCGGGAGCGCGGCCGCGAGGCCTTCGACGACGACCTGCTCTCCGACCACTCGTTCGTCGACTTCGTGGCGGCCTGGTGGCCGCCGCTCGACGCGAGCCAGGTCTTCGGGTGGCTGCGCGAGCCGGAGTTCCTGGCCCGGGTGGGCGACGGCGTCGTCGGTCCGGAGGAGCAGCGGCTGCTCTCGAAGTCGTGGGCCGACGCCACCGGCTTCTCCGTCGAGGACATCCCGCTGCTCGACGAGCTCCGCTACGCCATCGGCGACGTCCCCGCCCGCACCGACGACGAGGGCACCCTCGACGACACCGGCCTGCTCGAGGGCGGCATCGACGTCCAGGAGCTCTTCACCGCGGCCGACCGCGAGTTCGCGCCGTCGGGCCGGGCCTGGGCGCCGCCAACGCACAAGATCGAGGACGACCCCTACGCGCACGTGCTCGTCGACGAGGCCCAGGACCTCACCCCGATGCAGTGGCGGATGGTCGGCCGGCGCGGGCGCACGGCGTCGTGGACGATCGTCGGCGACCCGGCCCAGTCCTCGTGGCCGGTGCCCGCCGAGGCCGAGGCCGCGCGGGCCGCCGCCCTCGAGGGCAAGGAGCGCCACGAGTTCCACCTCTCCACGAACTACCGCAACTCCGCCGAGATCTACGCCCACGCCGCGGCGTACGCCGAGCGGGTCGGCCTCGACGCCGACCTCCCCACCGCCGTCCGTTCCACCGGCGTCGAGCCCGAGGTGCGCACCGGCGTCCCCGAGGGCGACCTCGAGGCGGCCGCCCGCGCGGCCGTCACCGACATCGCCGCCCGCGTCGAGGGCACCGTCGGCATCGTCGTCCCCGTCGCCCGCCGCTCCGAGGTCAACGCCTGGCTGGCGTCGTGGCCGGAGGTCGCCGCCGACGCGTCCGGCGCCCGCGCCGCCATCGACTCCGCGGTCACGCCCTCGGGCGACGACCGGATCGTCGTGCTCACCGGCCTGGACACGAAGGGCCTGGAGTTCGACGGCATCGTCGTGGTCCGCCCCCAGGAGATCGAGGACGAGTCCGCCACCGGGCGGGCGACGCTGTACGTCGTGCTCACCCGGGCGACCCAGCTGCTGACCACCCTGGGGTGAGCGAGGGCGGTTCCGAGGCTCGGGCCTCGGTCGGCCGTGTCTCCGCGCCGCCGTAGAGTTCCGGCATGAACGCCACGACCTCTGCCCGGGAAGCCATCGCGGCCGTCCAGGAGCACGAGGCCTGGGCGATCATCCGGCGCTCCACGCGGGCCGGTGACCGCGACACCGTCGGTGTGGTCGGCGGCCGCCGCAGCGTGGTCGAGTCGATCCTCGACGTACCCCTGGCCGAGGGGGTGCCGGACGACGGACACATCGCCGACCGCCTGGTCGCGATCCCCTTCCGGCAGGTCGCCGAGCGCGGCTTCGAGGCCCACGACGACGGCACGCCGCTCGTGGTCGTCGACGTCGAGTCCGAGCTGGAGTTCACCGTCGCCGAGGTGATCGACGCGATCGACGACACGGGGGTGGAGTTCGCCGACCGGGGCGGCTTCGAGACCGACGACGACGACTACGCCAAGCTGGTCTCGTCGATCATCACCGACGAGATCGGCCAGGGCGAGGGCGCCAACCTCGTCATCGGGCGCCACTACCGCGCGACCGTCGCCGACTGGGGCGCCGACCGGGCGCTCACGGTGTTCCGCCGGCTGCTCGAGCGCGAGCGCGGGTCGTACTGGACCTACGTCTTCTTCACCGGCGACCGCTACCTGATCGGCGCGAGCCCGGAGCGGCACGTCTCCATCCACGGCGGCGACGTGCGGATGAACCCGATCAGCGGCACGTTCCGGATCCCGCGCGAGGGCGACGTCCGCGGCGCCGGGCTCAAGGGCCAGCTCCTCGACTTCCTCCACGACGAGAAGGAGATCTTCGAGCTCTTCATGGTCGTCGACGAGGAGCTCAAGATGATGTGCGACATCTGCAACGAGGGCGGCCAGGTGCTCGGCCCGTTCCTCAAGCCGATGAGCCGCCTGATCCACACCGAGTACCTCCTCGCCGGCCGCACCAGCCGCGACCCGCGCGAGGTGCTGCGCGACACGATGTACGCCGCCACCGTCACGGGCTCGCCGGTCGAGAACGCCTGTCGCCTGATCAAGCAGTACGAGTCGGAGGGCCGCGGCTACTACGGCGCGGCGCTCGCGATCCTCGGCCGCGACGACGAGGGTGGTCCCGTCGTCGACAGCCCGATCGTGATCCGCACCGCCGACGTCGGGCTCGACGGCCGGCTGACGGTCACCGCCGGGGCGACGCTGGTGCGCGACTCCGACCCGGCGTACGAGGTCGCGGAGACGCACGCCAAGGCCGGCGGCATCCTCAGCGCCTTCGGGCTGGTGCCGCCCGCACCGACGCCGAGCGTGAACGTCGCGGAGCTCGTCAACGACGAGGACGTGCTGCTCGCGCTGAACGCGCGCAACCGGCGGCTCTCGACGTTCTGGCTCACCGACCAGGGCGGCGCCGCGCCGGACCCGCGGCTAGCGGGCAGGTCGGTGGTGATCCTCGACGGCGAGGACGACTTCGTGAACATGCTGCGCCACGTGCTCGGCGTCGTCGGCATGACCAGCGAGGTCGTGCGGCACGAGGACTACACGCCCGGGTGCCTCGACGGCTTCGACCTCGCGATCATCGGACCCGGCCCGGGCGACCCGCGCGACGGCGACGACCCGAAGATGGCCAATCTGCGCGCGGCCGTCGCCGAGCTGATGGCCGCCGAGCGGCCGTTCCTCGCGGTGTGCCTGGGGCACCAGGCACTGTGCCACCACCTCGGGATCCCGCTGGCCTACAAGGACATCGTCTTCCAGGGCACCCAGTCGCCGGTGTCGATCGGCGGGCGGACGGAGCGTGTCGGCTTCTACAACACCTTCGTCGGCCGCCTCGGTGCTTCCGGGGCGCCCGACGGGGTCGAGGTCGAGGCGGACGTCCAGACCGGTGACATCCACCTGGTCCGGGGCCCGCACTACCGCGGCATCCAGTTCCACGCGGAGTCCATCCTCACCGAGCACGGTTTCGAGGTGCTCCACGAACTGGTGGCCAGCCTTCTCGTGGATCCCGACCACAACGCGTCGGCCCGAGGCTAGGCTGTGCAACCACGGCGGAGCCGTTCGTGGGCCCGGTGAAGACTGCCCCCCAGCTTCATCGGGCCCTCCGTCACTCCGGCCGCGGGGCGCTCGCTTGCGAGCGGCCCGCGTTGCCGGAGGGAGGTTGAGGAGCGTCGGCGGGGCCGCGCTTGCGCGGGACCGCGACGCGTCTCGAAACCCAGTCGGATGTCCTTGATGAATCGCCTTCTCGACGTAGTCGTGGTCGACCACCACGACTCCTACACGTGGAACCTGGTCCACCTCGTCGCCGCCGTCACCGGGTCGCTGCCGGCCGTCGTGCAGCACGACGAGGTGTCGGCCGCCGAGGTGCTCGCGTTCTCCCACGTCGTGCTGTCGCCGGGCCCGGGGCACCCGGCCTCGCCCGCGGACTTCTCCGTCGGCCGCGAGGTGCTGCGCCGCGCGACCCGGCCCGTGCTCGGCGTCTGCCTGGGGATGCAGGGGCTGGTCACGACGTACGGCGGCACCGTCGACCGGGTCCGCCCCGCGCACGGCGACGTGGCGTCGGTGACCCATGACGGCCGGGGTGTCTTCGCCGGCCTGCCGTCGCCGCTGGCGGCGGTGCGCTACCACTCGCTCGCGGTGCTGGAGGTCCCCGCGTGCCTCGAGGTCACCGCGCGGTCGGAGGACGGCGTCGTGATGGGGGTGCGGCACCGGACCCTGCCTCTGGAGGGCGTGCAGTTCCACCCCGAGTCGGTGCTCTCCGAGCACGGCGAGCGGCTGGTCGCGAACTTCCTGGGTGCCGCATGACCGACCCGGTCCCCGACTTCCGCGCGGTCGCCGCCGCGCACGCCCGGTGCTTCTGGCTCGACGGCGGCGGGGCCCGGGAGTGGTCGGGCCGCCGCTCGATCCTCGGGTGGCTCGACGACGACGACGTCTCCCTCACCTACGACGCGGGCGCGCGGGTCGTCCGCCGGCACGTAGGTGGCCGCTCGGAGGTCGTGGGCGACGACGTGTTCGACGTCCTCGCCGCGGAGCTCGCCGCCGGGCCGGCCGACGCCTCCTGGTTCGGCTACCTCGGCTATGCCTGCCGCCCCGACCTCCCCGCCGCGACCGGCGGCGAGCTGCCCGACGCCGTCTGGATGCGGCCGAGCCACGTGCAAATGTTCGAGCATGAGGTCGACGGGGATGGTGGTTTCGAGGCTCAGGCGCGGGGCGCCTTCGCACCTCAACCACCGATGAGGGTGGTTGAGGTGCGAGGAGCGCCAGCGACGAACCTCGAAACCGCCACTCCCGCCACCTACCGCACCGGCTTCGCCCGGGTCCAGGAGCAGCTCCACGCCGGCAACACCTACGAGGTCAACCTGACCTACCGGATGGCGACCGAGAGCGACCTCGACCCGGTGTCGGCGTACCTGCGGCTGCGCGGGCTCAACCCCGCGCCGTACGCCGGCTTCCTGCAGCACGACGTGCCGGGGGCACGGGCGTGGCTGCTCAGCTCCAGCCCGGAGCGGTACGCGCTGGTGTCGACCGACCGGACGCTGGAGACCAGGCCGATCAAGGGCACCACGCCCCGGGGGGCGACCGCGGCGCAGGACGAGGAGGCGCGGGAGCGGCTGCGCACCGACCCGAGGTTCCGCGCCGAGAACCTGATGATCGTCGACCTGCTGCGCAACGACCTGTCGATGGTCTGCGAGCCGGGCACGGTCACCGTGCCGACGCTGATGGACGTCGAGTCCTACGAGTCCGTGCACCAGCTGGTCAGCACGGTCCGCGGGCGCCTGCGCGACGAGGTCTCGACGATCGACGCGCTGCGGGTGCTCTTCCCCGCGGGGTCGATGACGGGCGCGCCGAAGCTGCGCACGATGCAGGTGATCGAGCAGGTGGAGCAGACGCCGCGGGGTCCGTACGCCGGCGCGTTCGGCTGGATCGGTGCCGACGGCCGGGCCGACCTCGGGGTGGTGATCCGCAGCCTGGCGACCGCCGGCGACGGGCGCTACCTGCTGGGGACCGGTGGCGGCATCACGGTCCGCTCCGACGTCGACGAGGAGTGGGCGGAGTCGCGCTGGAAGGCCGAGCGGCTGCTCCGGGTCTTCGATCGCCCGTAGGCATCGATCCGCCGCGGACGGCTACCGTGGCGGCATGGAGAACGGACACGTCATCGTGCTGTTCGGGGCCACCGGCGACCTGTCCCGGCGCAAGCTGCTGCCGGGCCTCATGCACCTCTGGCAGGCCGGCCTCATCGACGACTCGCGGATCGTCGGCACCTCGCTCGAGGACATCGACACGGCCGAGTTCGTCCGGATCGCGCGCGGTGCCTGCGACGAGTTCAGCCACCGCGGCCTGACCGCCCAGGAGTGGAACGAGTTCGCGGGACTGCTCAGCTACGTGCCGCAGTCCGCCGGCCCGCCCGCGCTCGCCGAGGCGGTCCGTGCCGCCGAGGCCGACCTGGCCCGGGGCGGCCGGCCGGTCGACTTCCTGCACTACCTGAGCGTCCCGCCCAAGGCGGCGCTCGACGTCGTGCGCCAGCTCGACGAGGCCGGGCTGGTCAAGCAGTCGCGGATCGTGATGGAGAAGCCCTTCGGCACCGACCTCGAGAGCGCGCGCCGGCTCAACGACCGGCTGCACCAGGTCTTCGACGAGAGCCAGATCTTCCGCATCGACCACTTCCTCGGCAAGGAGGCGGCCCAGAACATCCTGGCGTTCCGCTTCGCCAACGGCCTCTTCGAGCCGATCTGGAACCGCAACTTCATCGACCACGTGCAGATCGACGTGCCGGAGACCCTCGGGCTCGAGGGCCGCACCAAGTTCTACGAGACCACCGGCGCCTACCGCGACATGGTCGTCACCCACCTGATGCAGGTGCTGGCGTTCATGGCGATGGAGCCGCCGACCTCGCTTGCGCCCGACCCGATCAGCGACGAGAAGCTCAAGGTGTTCCGCTCGATGCGCCCGATCGAGCCGCACCACGTCGTCCGGGGCCAGTACGCCGGGTACCGCGAGCATCGGGACACCGCCGACGACTCCGACACCGAGACGTTCGTGGCGCTCAAGGTCGAGATCGACAACTGGCGCTGGGCGGGGGTGCCGTTCTACCTGCGCACCGGCAAGAAGCTCGCCGAGGGCGCCCGGATCATCTCGATCGCGTTCAAGGAGCCGCCGCTCGCGATGTTCCCGGCCGGCTCCAACGCCGGCACCCAGGGGCCCGACCACCTCACCTTCGACCTCGCCGACCAGTCGCGGATGTCGCTCTCGTTCTACGGCAAGCGCCCCGGGCCGGGGATGAAGCTGGAGAAGCTGTCGATGCAGTTCGCGACCCACGAGACCTCCTCGGCGTACGCCGTGCTCGAGGCCTACGAGCGGCTCATCTACGACGCGCTGCGCGGCGACCACACGCTCTTCACCACCGCGGCCGGCATCGAGACGCTCTGGGAGCGGTCGACGCCGCTGCTGCAGAACCCGCCGCCCGTGCGCACCTACACGCCCGGCTCGTGGGGCCCGAACGCGATCCATCAGCTGGTCGCGCCGCACGCCTGGCGGCTCCCCTTCGAGCGCTCCTGGCGCGAGCAGCAGGCCGCCCGCCCGTAGCTGCGGCTTCATCAAGGGATGCAGACGAGGCGGCACTTCCCTGGGTGCGCACGTCGTGGGGAGCGCGGATCCGCCCCCATCCCTTGATGAAGCGCCGGGCGACGGGCAGCGGCCGCCCGGGCGTCAGCCGGCGGAGCGGGTCCGGTGGCCCTGGTCGGTGTAGGTGACCGACCCGAGGTCGACGGTCCGGCGGGCATTGGCGAGGGCGGCCACCATCACGGTGCCGAGCGGTCCGCGCCGGTCGAAGATGGCGGCGCTGCCGACGGCGATGCCGTCGTGCTCGACCCGGTCCGTCGCGAGCAGGCCGATCTCGACGCCCTCGGGCTCGCGGGCGAGCGTCATCGTGATGTCGGTGTTGATGTACTCGACGCCGCGGGTGCCCCAGTTGATGACCATGCTGGTGCCGTCGGCGCTGGCGGCCGCAGCCTGGAAGCCGGTCAGCGGCTCGTCGGGGAGGATCGGCACCGCGGTGCTCCAGGTCGCCTTGCGGTCGGCGTTCTGGTGCTCGAGGAAGTTCTGCGACCAGCCGACCGACGAGCGCACGAACGGCGCCCGCGGCTCGGTCGCCGGCGGCACCACGTCGACCGGCGGCGGCGACGGGCGCTCGTTCGGCGCCCAGATCTCGCCGTCCGTGGACTCGGACGGCTTGAGGAACGTCGCGGTGCCCCGCGCCACCCGCTCCCCGCCCTGCGAGAGGATCACGTCGACCAGGCAGATCCGCCGGCCCTCGCGCTCGATCTCGGTCGTCAGGGTGCACGGCACCATCCGGGCCGGCTTGAAGAGGTCGACCGCCCACCGCGCTGGCCGCAGGTCGGAGCGTCCCGCCTCGGCCAGCGCGCCCTCGGCCGCCCAGGCCAGCGCGCCGCTGAGGGCCACGCCGTGCATCTGGTCGTCGCTCCACATGCTGCAGGCGAGCGGCTCGGGGACCAGGGCCGCACCGGACCGGGTGAAGAACGAGATCGTGTCGGTCACCGGCTCATTGTCGGGGTAGTCCGTCACGAAATGGCTGTCGTTCGGTGTGAGGTTCGACCATTCCGTGACGGACTATCGCGGCCGCGAGGTCGGTGCCTGTCGCACCAGCTCCGCCATCAGCGCCTGCGTGCCCGCGACGACCGCGTCCTCGTCGTACGGCGTGACCTGGACCGCGTTGACGTTCTGCACGAGGCCGGCGGTCTGCACGAAGCCGGTGACCAGGACGCCGGACTTCTGGGTCCGCACGACCATCCGCGCCGACTCCGCGCCGTCGATGTCGACCGGCTCGAGCTGGGCGCCCGCGGCGCCCATCGTGTCGAGGGCGTCGTCGAGCCCGCCGGCGAACCACTGATAGTTGACGTCGTACGCCGCGCCGCCCTTGCGCTCGGGGGTGAACGTGCACTGCGGCGCGGTGATGCTCCCGGTGCGCTCGGTCACGGGTGCGCCGACCAGTCGGCCGACCGTCTCGGCGGTGAGCCCGTCGCACGGGCTCCAGGCGACGTTCGCCGCCGCGGACTCGGCCGCGGACGGCGTACCGGAGGATCCGCCGGAGCAGCCGGACAGGGCAAGTGTGAGGGTGGCCGCGGTCATCGCGGCGAGCGGAAGCGCGCGCATCAGGCCGGGGTCCAGTCCGGGACCGGGCTCGCCGAGCCGGGCAGCCACATCGTCAACTGGGCGCCACCACCGGGGGCCACGCCGACCTCGGCGGTGCCGGCGTGCCGCTCCGCGACCTGCCGCACGATCGACAGGCCCAGGCCGGAGCCCGACATGCCGCGCGACTCCGGAGACCGGTAGAAGCGGTCGAAGACGTGGGGTCGGTCGGCCTCCGCGATGCCGGGCCCCTCGTCGGCGACCGTGAGCGTGCCGTCCACGAGCGTGACCGTGACCGTGCCGCCCTCGGGGCTCCACTTGGCGGCGTTGTCGAGCAGGTTGGTCACCGCCCGCTCGATGCCGGGGTCCTCGCCGACGACGTACCACGGCGCGAGGTCGACCTCGAAGGTCAGCCCCGACGCCCGACGCCGCACCCGCGCGATCGCGCGCTCGACCACCTCGGGCAGGTCGACGGGCTCCACGACGTGGGTGAGGGGCTCGTCGCGGGCCAGCTCGACCAGGTCGCCGATCAACGTGGTGAGCTCCTCGATCTGGGCGCGGACGTCGTCGAGCAGCTCGGCCTTGGCGTCGGGGGGCAGCTCCATGCCGCTCGCGCCGTCGGCCTGGGTGAGCAGGTCGATGTTGGTGCGCAGCGACGTCAGCGGCGTGCGCAGCTCGTGGCCGGCGTCGGCGACCAGCTGGCGCTGCCGGTCGCGGGAGGCGGCCAGCGCCGCGAGCATCTGGTTGAACGCCGAGGCCAGCCGGGCGATCTCGTCGTCCCCTTCGACCGGGAGCGGGCGCAGGTCCTCGGTGCGCGCGATCTCCTCGACGGACGCGGTGAGCCGGCGCACCGGGCGCAGGCCGTTGCGGGCGACGGCCCAGCCCGCCAGGCCCGCGCCGATGACGCCGGCGCCGCCGAAGAGGAACATCACGGTGCCGAGCTTGGCGAGCAGCGTCTCCTGGGAGTCCAGCGACTGCCCGATCACCATCGTGCTGCCGTCGTCGCGATGCACCGCGGCGATCCGCCAGCGGGTGCCCTCGCCGCTGACGGTGCGGACCGACGTGCTCTTCTCGCCCCGGGAGACCGCGATCTCGGGCCCGCCGATCAGCTGCTGCGGCTGGTCGGCCTCCTTGCCGCGGATCAGGCCGCTGCCGCTGCCGTCGAGGCAGGCGACCCAGACGTTGGTGGCGCCGAAGTAGTCGGCCGGGAACGTGAAGTTGCGGTCGCAGAGGGTCTGGGTCGGGGTGCTCTCGGCCCGGTGCAGCAACGAGTCGTCGAGGGTGGCCTGGAGCTGCATCCGCACGGTGACGTAGGCGCCGAACGCCACCAGGGCCACGGTGGCGCCGGCGGCGAGCGTGGTCAGGATCGTCACCCGAGAGGCGAGCGACCTGCGGTAGTGCCAGCGGCCGTCGGTGCCGGCCGGGGGAAGAACGGTCACGATTCCTTCAGCACGTAGCCGACACCGCGCACGGTGTGGATCAGCCGGGGCTCGCCCTCGGCCTCGGTCTTGCGGCGCAGGTAGCCGACGTAGACCTCCAGCGAGTTGGCGGTCGTCGGGAAGTCGTAGCCCCACACCTCCTCGAGGATGAACGACCGCTCCAGCACCCGGCGCGGCCGGCGCAGGAACATCTCGAGCAGGGTGAACTCGGTGCGGGTCAGCTCGATCCGGCGTCCGCCGCGGGTCACCTCGCGGGTGGCGATGTCCATGGAGAGGTCGGAGAACGCGAGCACCTCGTCATCGTGCTCGTCGCGGGGGACGACCCGGCGCAGCAGCGCCCGCAGCCGGGCCAGCAGCTCCTGCAGGGCGAAGGGCTTGGTGAGGTAGTCGTCGGCGCCGGCGTCGAGCCCCTCGACCCGGTCGCCGACGGCGTCGCGGGCGGTGAGCACGAGGATCGGCAGGTCGTTGCCCGCCTGGCGCAGCGCCTTGGTCGCCTCGAGCCCGTCGAGGCGCGGCATCATCACGTCCATGACGACGACGTCGGGGTCGGTGGCCGCGATCGCGGCCAGCGCCTCGGCGCCGTCGGAGGCGAGGGCGACGTCGTACCCGTTGAACTCCAGCGACCGGCGCAGCGACTCGCGGACCGCCTTGTCGTCGTCGACGACGAGGACGCGCGGCTTGGGCACGGACTTGCTGCTCACGACGCTACTCTGCCAGTCGAGCCTGAGCCGGTACTGAGAACCGCCGGGTCAGAGGTACGCCGCGGCGGCGCGGGCCGCCCGGGCGGCGTACCCGCCGCCGAAGTGGCAGGCGTGCACGAGCAGCGGGAAGATCTGGTGCAGCTCGGCGCGCTCCTGCCAGCCGTCGGCCAGCGGGGTCGTCTCCTGGTAGGCGTCGAGCACCCGAGGCAGGTGGGGGAGCCCGAAGAGCGACAGCATCGCCAGGTCGACCTCGCGGTGGCCGCCGTACGCCGCCGGGTCGATCAGCCAGGCCCGGCCGTCGACGCCCCAGAGCACGTTGCCGTTCCACAGGTCGCCGTGCAGCCGGGCGGGCGGCTCGTCGGGGACCAGGTCGGGCAGCCGCGCGACGACCGCCTCGATCGTGGCGGCCTGCTCCCCGTCGGCGTGGCCGCGGTCGCGGGCGAGCTTGAGGTAGGGGAGCACGCGGCGCACGGCGTAGAACTCGGCCCAGGTGTCGGCGGTCCGGTTGGGCAGCGGCAGCCTGCCGATGTAGCCGTCGTGGTCCGCGCCGAAGCGCTCCGCCCCGGCGGCGTGGGTGGCGGCCAGCTCGCGGCCGAAGGCGAGGGCGGCGTCGACGGAGTTCTTGCCCGGCTCGATCCACTGGACGATCAGGCACTCGTGGTCGGCGCCCAGCACCTCGGGCACCGCGGCCCCGCCCGCGGCGGCGAGCCAACGCAGGCCCTCCGCCTCGTCGGTGAAGAAGTCCTCCGGTGCGTGCGGCAGCGTCTTCATCAGCGCGGAGCTGCCGTCGCTGAGGCGCAGGCGGGTCGCGGTCGCGATGTCGCCGCCGGCGACCGGGGCGGTCGCGATGACCGACGTGCCGAGGAGCTCCTCGGCACGCCGGGCGATCAGCGGTTGCCGGGTCACGGCTCGGTGGTGTCCCAGGGTCGCTCGCGTCGCAGGGCCTCGACCAGCGCGGTCGCCGTGAGCTCCACCATCGCCAGCACCTCCTCGAAGCCGTCGTCCCCACCGTAGTACGGGTCTGGTACGTCGTCGCCGGGGTGCAGCGGATCGAGGTCGCGGAACATCCGGATCCGGCCCCCCGGTCCGCCGATGTTCGCGAGGTTGTCGGCGTCCATCGCGAGGTAGAGGTCGGCGTCGTCGGGGCCGGCCCACTGCCGCGCCCGGTGCCGGGTCGCGTCGTACCCCGCCGCGGTCAGGGTGGCGGCCGCGCGCCGGTCCATCGGGTTGCCGACGTGCCAGTCACCGGTGCCCGAGCTGGTCACCTCCACCAGGTCTGCGAGCCCGGCGTCGGCCAGTCGCTGCTCGAGCACGACGTGGGCCATCGGGGAGCGGCAGATGTTGCCGAGGCAGACCAGCTCGACGCGGTAGCGGCCGGGCTCGCGGCTCGCGGGCAGACTGCTCATGCTTCCCGCTCAGGCCTCCGCCGCGTCGCCGAAGATGAGCCCGACGATCCAGGTGACGATGGTGATCACGATCGCGCCACCGACGGCGTTCCAGAACCCGTCGACGTAGAAGTCGATGTCGAAGAGCCCGACCAGCCACTCGGTGAAGAGCAGCATCAGCGCGTTGATCAGCAGCAGGAACAGCCCGAGCGTGATGATGATGAACGGGATCGACAGGATCTTGATCACCGGGCTCACGAACGAGTTGACGATGCCCAGGATCAGCGCGACGAACACGAGTGGCCAGAAGTTGTCGCTGATCTCGTCCCAGCCCGACGAGCCGGTGAAGCCGATGCCGTCGAAGATCAGGCACGCGGCGCCGAGCGCGACCAGGTTGGTGGCGAGCCAGCCGATGAACTTGAGGAGTCCCACGGGGCCCACCCTAGATGGGTGCGAGTCCGAGGGCCTGGAGGATCGAGGTCTCGGCGTCCTCGAGGTGGCGCACCAGGAAGGCCGATGCGGCCTCGACGTCGCCGCGCTCGAGCAGCATCACCAGCTGGGTGTGGCTGTCGGCCTGGTCGTGGGCGTTGCGGCGGATCCGGTCGACCTGGGCCAGCGCGAGGCGGAGCTCGACCATCAGGCCCTCGGCCATCGCGACCAGCCGCGGCGAGTCGGTGAGGCCGACCAGCGAGACGTGGAAGGCGAGGTGCCGCTCGTTGAGCTCCTGGTACGACGCACCGGCGCGGACCGCGCCGGTGTAGCTGACCAGCGAGGTGCGGACGCCGTCGCGGAGCGCCTCGTCGGCGTCCGGCCAGCGGCGTACTCCGGCGCCCTCGAGCACCTGCCGGGTCCGGCAGATGTCGCGCACCGAGTCGGGGTCGGTGGCGGCGACCGAGACGCCCCGGTTGGGCTCCCGGACGGCCAGCCCCTCGGCGACCAGCACGCCGAGCGCCTCGCGCACGGTCGGTCGGGAGACGCCGAGCGACTCGGCGAGCGCGACCTCGCGCAGCGGGGTGCCCGACTCGAGCTCGCCGTCGAACACCGCCCGCCGCAGCTCGTCGGCCACGCGGTCGACGGTCGAGGCGAGCTCGACGTGGAGGGTGCTGAACGGCCCGGGTGCGGACATGGCGCCCATTCTGCTCTACACTCCGCTTGTCATATTGTCCGACAATCAGGCAATACGAGGATCGGGGGATCTCAGTGGAGGGACTGGCCTGGGGCCGCAGGTACGTCATGGTCGAGCCGACCCACTTCCGGGTCGAGTACGTCATCAATCCGTTCATGGATCCCGCCGACCAGCCCGACCCGGCGCGGGCGATGGCGCAGTGGCGCGGCCTGGTCGCCGCGATCGAGCGGCACGGCGGCGTCGTCGAGGCGCTGCCGCAGCGCGCCGACGCCCCCGACATGGTCTACGCGATGAACCTCGGCCTCGGCCTGGAGCGGGCCGGCGGCGCCCCACACGTGGTGCTGTCGCACATGCGGTACGCCGAGCGCCGGATGGAGACCCGCTCGGCGCAGCCGTGGTTCGCGGCGCACGGCTTCGCCACGTCGTACGTCGGGAGCGACGGGGTCGGCCCGCACCTCGAGGCGGGCGACGCGTTCGCGTTCGGCGACGCGCTGATCGTCGGCTACGGACCGCGCACCGAGGAGCTCGCGCTCAAGCACCTCGCCATCGAGCTCGGGGTGCGGGTCCGCGGCGTGCGGATCACCCACCCCGGCATGTACCACCTCGACCTGGCCTTCTGCCCGCTCGACGAGCACCGCGCCCTGGTCTGCCCGGCCGCCCTCGACGAGGCGTCGGCGGCGGCCCTGCTCGACCTGGTGCCCGAGCCGCTGGTGCTGACCGAGGAGGAGGCGCTGACGACCTTCTGCGCCAACTCGATCGTGATCGGCTCGACGGTCGTGATGCCCGCCTGTCCCGACCGGGTCCGCGCGCAGCTGGAGGAGTGGGGCTTCGAGATCGTGCTCGTCGACGTGTCGGAGTTCCACAAGGGCGGTGGCTCGATCCGCTGCCTGACCAACCCGGTCGACGTCCGGATCGGCCGCGACCTGCCGGCCGTGCCGGGTGGTGAGGTGGTGCTGGCGTAGGGGCCGCCGTTTCCCCGGTCGGCCGGGGAAGCGGTGGCGACACGCCGGTGGTGTACGGCGTGTCGCCGCCGTTTCCCCTGACCACCCCGCGCGGGACCGCCCGCTACGGTCGAGGCGTGTTTCCGGTGGGTGGGGTGGGGGTGATGCTGGCCCTGATCGCGGTGGCCGGTGCGCTCTGCGCGCTGCTGGCGCTGGCCCTGCAGCGGCGGCTGGGCTGGCTGACCGCGTGGTCGATCGCGGGCTTCCTGTGGTCGCTGGCGATCATCGCCTCGGTGACGCTGATCCCGGCCCACGGGGCGCCCGGCATCGTCGCGGCCGAGGGGCGGCTCGAGACCTGCTCGTGGGACCTCGGCGGCCCGGCCCCGGACGGCTTCTGGATCTTCGCCGGCGGGCAGCGGATGCTCAACACGCTGATCTTCGTCCCGGCCGGCGCCCTGCTGGTGCTGGCCGTCGCGCGCTGGCGGGCGGCGTGGGTGCTGGTGCCGCTCGGGCTCGCCGGACTCGCGGCGTACTCCGTCGCGATCGAGGGCACCCAGCTCGCGCTGGCCCGGATCGACCGGGCCTGCGACGTCACCGACGTCGTCGACAACGTCACCGGGGCGGCCCTCGGCGTCGGCATCGGGATCGTGCTGGCGCTGGTGCTCCGGCCCTGGAGGTACCGCCGCCGGGCCTAGCCCGGGCATAGCCTGACGGCCATGAGCGCCCCCCAGCCCCGAGCGAACGTGGCGGAGATCCCGCCGTACGTCGCGGGCAAGCCGCCGACGGTCCGACCCGGGATGACGTCGTACAAGCTGTCCTCCAACGAGAACCCCTACCCGCCGCTGCCCGGCGTGATCGAGGCCGTCCAGGCCGGCGTCGGCGCGATGAACCGCTACCCCGACATGGGCAGCGCCGCGCTCTACGCCGCGCTCGCCGAGACCTTCGACGTGCCGGTCGAGCACCTCTCGGTGGCGACCGGGTCGGTGGGGCTGATCTACCAGCTGGTGCAGGCCTTCTGCGATCCCGGCGACGAGGTCGTCTTCGCCTGGCGGTCCTTCGAGGCCTACCCGATCGCGGTCACCGCCGCGGCCGCGACGGCGGTCACGGTGCCGGTGCTCGCCGACGGCCGCCACGACCTCGACGCGATGGCCGCCGCGGTCACCGAGCGCACCAAGGTCGTCCTCGTCTGCACGCCCAACAACCCGACCGGGCCGGCCGTCACCCAGGCCGAGCTCGACGCGTTCCTGGCGCAGGTGCCGTCGCACGTGCTGGTGGTGGTCGACGAGGCGTACGTCGAGTTCGTGCGGATGGCCGACCCCGTCGACGGAGTCGCGACGTACCGCCGCCACCAGAACGTCGTGCTGACCCGCACCTTCTCCAAGGCCTACGGGCTCGCGGGCTTCCGGGTCGGGTACGCCGTGGCGCCGGCCCCGATCGCGGCCGCGCTGCGGGCGGTGTCGCTGCCCTTCGGCGTCTCGACCGTCGCCCAGGCCGCGGCGATCGCCTCGCTCGAGCGCCGCGACGAGCTCCTCGAGCGCGTCGACGCGCTCGTCGTCGAGCGCACCCGGGTGGTCGCGGCGCTGCGGGCCGCGGGCTGGGAGGTGCCGGAGGCGCAGGGCAACTTCGTGTGGTTCGACCTCGGCGAGCGCACCCTCGACTTCGCGGCCGCGGCGGACGCGGCCGGCATCGTCGTCCGCCCCTTCGTCGGGGACGGCTGCCGGGTGTCGATCGGTGAGACCGAGGCCAACGACCGGCTGGTCGCGGTCGCCGCGGCGTTCAGGCGCTGACGGCCGCCGGCTCCCGTGCCGGCCGGCGGTCGATCTCGCGCCAGCGGCGGTCGACGGCCGGCAGCATCGTCACGGCGAAGTACGCCGCGCCGGTGATCAGCAGCGCCGGCGACAGTCCGAGCCCGGCGACCAGCAGGCCGCCCAGGAGCCCGCCGAACGGCATCAGCGCGAAACCCATCGCGGTGCTCAGGGAGGTGACCCGGCCCACGAGGGCGTCGGGGATCCGCTCGTACATCACCGCACCCAGGATCGGGTTGATGAAGCCCGAGGCGAACCCGCTCGCCGCGCACACGGCGAGCACCGTCCACAGCGGCACGTCGAGCGCCAGCACCACGTAGCGCGGCGCACCGCAGATCAGGAACGCGAGCAGGTAGGTGCGGTAGCGGGGCAGTCGGTCGGCCCAGGCGGACGCGCAGACCGCGCCGATGGCCGCCGCGCCCCCGAACGTGGCGAACAGCAGCCCCACCGTCGCCGCGCTGCCGGTGGTCGCCTTCGCCCAGACCGGTACCAGGACCGCGGCGTTCGCCAGGTCGAGCAGGTTCGTCAGCGAGACCATGATCGCGATGCCGAGCAGGATCCGGTCGCCGCGCAGGTGGCTCCATCCCTCGCGGAGCCTGGTGGCGTACGCCGCCGGAGGCTGGTCGACCACCGTGGCGGCCGGTCGGGCGAGTGTGGACGTCGACCAGGCGAGCACCGCGGCCGAGACGCCGAAGCTGAGCGCGTCGACGACCAGCGCGTCGGCCGCGCCGACGAGAGCGACCAGCCCGCCGGCCGCCGCGGCCCCCAGCAGGCTGGCGGTCCGCTCGACCGTGGAGTGCAGGCCGGTCGCCCGTTCCAGGGGCACGCCCGCCTCGGTGACCAGCGCGGGGGTGAGCGCGGCCTTGGCGGCGTCGCCCGGGCCGCGGAGGCCGCCCGCGACGGCGACCAGCAGCAGGAACAGGGGGAACGGCAGCCACCCCGACTCGTGGAGCAGCGGGATCGCGCCGACCGCCACCACGGAGAGCAGGTCGCAGGTGATCGCGACCCGGCGGGCGCCGAGCCGGTCGATGACGGGTCCGCCGAGCACCTTGAGCACGACCAGGGGGAGCATCTCCGCGAGCGCCACCAGGCCGGTCCGCGTCGCGCTCCCGGTCGTCGTCAGCACGAGCCACGGCAGCGCGACCATCGAGATCCGGGTGCCGGTGAGCGAGACCGCCTCGGAGACCAGCCAGCCGTAGAGCGGGCGCCTCACGGTGCCAGGCTCCGTGGGTGGCGGTAGGTGTTCACGTTGACCATGAACGGCGCCGCCTCCGGGTCGTCGTCGTCCTCGACCTCGTCCAGGATCGCGAGCAGGCGGTCCGTCAGCGCGCTCGCCCGGGCCGGGGTCAGCCGGAACACCCGGTCGCTCATCGTGCCGGCCTCGCGCCACGGCGCGGGCAACAGCGACAACTGCTCGACGGAGGCCTGGAGATTGCCCGCGTAGTTGATCGCGACCGCCTGGAGGTAGGCGTCGTACGTCTCGTGCTCCTCAGGGGTGGTCGCCGATGCGGTGTCGACCTCCGTCAGCTGGTGCCGCGCGCGCCACCACCGCTCACGCCCGTTGCCGCGCTCGGGGTCGTCGACCACGAAGCCGTGCTCGGCGAGCTGCCGCAGGTGGTACGACGTCGTCCCGGTGTTCAGCCCGAGCCGTCCCGCCAGGGTCGTCGCCGTCGCCGGCCCGTCGAGGCGCAGCAGGCCGAGCATCCGCAGGCGGACGGGGTGGGCCAGCGCCTTGAGCGCCTGGGGGGACGGGGTGACCGAGCTGACGTCCATGCGATCACGGTACGACTGCAGAGGTCTCTTTGCAAAGAGATCTCTGCAATTAAGGCGGTCCCGCTCCCACGTGGCCTGCCCGGTACCGTCGTCCGAGATGCACCTCCGAGAGCACGCGATCGTCCTCCTGCTGACGCTGGTGCTCGGAGTCGGTCTCGCCGCCGCGGGGAGCGCGAGCGCCGAGACCGTGCTGCCGGGCGGCACGCTCGCGCCCGGGGCCGTGGCGCCGGAGCCGACGGCGGCCGAGCGGGTGCTCGACCGGATGACGCTCCGGCAGCAGGTCGGCCAGCTCTTCATGGTCGGCACGGCCGCGGACCGAGCCGACCCGCGCACCCGCGCCCAGGTCCGCCGCTTCCACGTCGGCAACGTGATGCTGACCGGGCGCAGCTACCACGGCGTCCGTCCCCCGGCCCGGGTCTCCCGCGCGATGCGCGCCCAGGTCTCCGAGCGGAGCACGGCCGGGGTGGGCCTCTTCGTCGGCACCGACCAGGAGGGCGGCCTGGTCCGGGTGCTCCAGGGGCCCGGGTTCGCCCCGATGCCGACCGCGCTGGTGCAGGGCGGCTGGGCGCCCGCACGACTGCGGTCCGCGGCGTACCGCTGGGCGCGCGAGCTGGGCCGGGCCGGGGTGAACCTCGACCTCGCGCCGGTCCTCGACACCGTCCCGAGCCCCCGGGCCGCGCGGCACAACCCGCCGATCGGCGTCTACGACCGGCAGTTCGGCTACACCCCGCGGGTCGTCTCGCGGCACGGCGTCGCCTTCGTGCGCGGCATGGACCGCGGGCGGGTGGCGACCGCGGTCAAGCACTTCCCGGGTCTCGGCCGGGTGCGCGCGAACACCGACACCAGCGCCGACGTCGTCGACCGGGTCACCCGTCGCCACGACCCGTACCTCGCGCCGTTCCAGGACGCCGTCGACGCCGGTGCGCCGTTCGTGATGATGTCCACCGCGCGCTACGCCCGGCTCGACCCGACCCAGCCGGCGGCGTTCTCGCCGTACGTCGTCACCACGATGCTGCGCGGCGACCTCGGCTTCGAGGGCGTGGTGATCTCCGACGACCTCGCCCACGCCCGTCAGGTGGCGCGGGTCCCGCCCGGCCGGCGCGCGCTGCGCTTCGTCGCGGCCGGCGGCGACATGGTGCTCACCGTCGACCCGGCGCCGCTGCCGGCGATGTACGGGGCCGTCCTCGCCCGGGCCCGCACGCACTCCGGCTTCCGTGCGCTGGTCCGGGCCGCCGCCCTCCGCGTGCTCACCGCCAAGGAGCGGCAGGGGCTGCTGCCGCACGCACGGGGTACCGGTCGCTCATGAAGCTGATGAGGACCGTGGCCTTGGCCGGCATCGCCAAGAAGCTGTACGACGAGTCGCGCAAGCCCGAGAACCAGGCCCGCATCCGCGCCGCCGCCGAGCGGCTCCGCGAGCGGCGCGGCCGCCGGCGCTGAGGTGGTCCGGCGGCTGCGGGGGTGGTTTCGAGGCTCGGGCCTGGCGGCCCTCGCACCTCGACCACCGTGGGCGGGGCCTGGCGGTCCTCGCGCCTCGACCACCGTGGGCGGGGCCTGGCGGTCCTCGCGCCTCGACCACCGTGGGCGGGGCCTGGCGGTCCTCGCGCCTCGACCACCGTGGGCGGGGCCTGGCGGTCCTCGCGCCTCGACCACCGTGGGCGGGGCCTGGCGGTCCTCGCGCCTCGACCACCGTGGGCGGGGCCTGGCGGTCCTCGCGCCTCGACCACCGTGGGCGGGGCCTGGCGGCCCTCGCGCCTCGACCACCGTGGGCGGGGCCTGGCGGCCCTCGCACCTCAACCACCGACGGTGGTTGAGGAGGTTGCGCTAGCAACCGTCTCGAAACCCCGTGGGCCGGGCGCTACAGCGACAGCTCCGGCTTGATCCGGGCGATCGACCAGCGACGCCGGCGCCGGGCGGCCACCGACGTCAGCGCGAGGGCGAGCACCAGCCAGCCGACGAGCACCAGGACGTCGTACCAGGCGAGCCCGGAGAGGCCGCCGTACATGAGCTGGCGGAGCCCGTCGACGGCGTACGACATCGGCAGTACGTGGTGGACGCCGTGCAACGGGGTCGGGATCGTCTGCCATGGGAACGTGCCGCCGGCGGTGACCAGCTGCAGCACCATCAGCGCGAGGCCGAGGAACTGGCCGGCGGGGCCGAGCCAGGCGTTGAGCGCGTGCACGATCGCGATGAACGTGATCGAGACCAGCATCATGAACAGCAGGGTCGGCACCACGTGGGCGGGCTCGATGCCGACGCCCAGGGTCACCACGGTGAGGACGACGGCCATCTGCGCGAGGCCGAGCAGGGCGGGCGGGTACCAGCCGCCGAGGGCGACCCGGAGCGGCGCCTGGTTCGCGGCGATCGCGCGGTCGGAGAGCGGGCGGACCAGCAGGAACAGCACGTAGCCGCCGATCCACGCGGCGAGGGCGAGGAAGAACGGCGCGAGGCCGGCGCCGTACGAGCCGGCCTCGGCGCGGGCCCGGTCCACGATGCCCACCGGGTCGGCCAGGGTGCCGGCCGTGGAGGCGACCGTCGTGTCGGACAGGTCGGGGATCTGGTCGACGCCGTCGGTGAGACCGGACGCCAGCCGGTCGGCGCCCTGGTCGAGCCGCACGAGGCCGCGGCGCAGCGACTCCGAGCCCGACGCGAGCCGGCCGGAGCCCGTGTGGGCCTGGGCGATCCCCGACGTGAGCGCCGGCGTCGCGTCGGCCAGCCGGTCCGCGCCGTCGGCCACCTGACCGGCGCCGGAGGCGAGTTGGTCGAGCCGCGCGGACGCCGTGCGGACCTTCCCGGTCACAGTGGCCAGCGGCACGTTCAGGTCGTCGTAGACGGCGAGGATCGCCTGGCGCTGCTGGGCGTCGAGTCCCTGCTCGCGCATCCGCTGCACCAGGTCGCGTCGGCCGTTGCGGTAGAGCGCCGACACGTCGCCGGCGACGGTCGCGGCCTCCCGGCCGAGCTGCGCGATCTCGTCGTTCCCCGCGGCCACCCGGGCCGCGCCGTCGGCGAGCCGGCGGGTCTGCGAGGGCAGCGCGGAGGTACGCCGCTCCAGCGTGCCGAGACCCTGGTCGAGCCGGTCGGCGCCGCGGGCCAGCTGCCGGGCTCCGGAGCGCGCCGTGTCCAGTCCGTCGGCGAGTCGTTGGGCGCCGTCGGCCGCGTCGACCAGCCGGGCGCGGATGTCGCCGAGACTCCGCAGGAACGTCGTCGCCGCGCGCTCGGTGACCTGGCTCGAGATCGCCGCGCGCACCTTGGTGGTGACCGTGTCGGCGATGGTGCCGGCGAGGTAGGAGTTGGCGTCGTTGGTGGTCATCACCAGCCGCGCCTGCTCCGGATCGAACCGGGCCGGGCTGGTCAGCGCGGCCGAGAATCCCGCCGGGATCGTCAGCGCGAAGTCGTAGCTGCCGTCCTCGACGCCGGAGGCCGCCTCGTCGGCCGACACCTCGTGCCACTCGAAGTCGCCGGAGTCGATCAGCTGGTCGGCGATGTCGCGGCCGAAGCGCACCTCCTCGCCCTCGAGCCGGGCGCCGGTGTCGGCGACCACCAGCGCGGCCGGGACGCGGGTCAGCCCGCCGTACGGATCGTGGTTGGCGTAGAGGTAGAGCCCGGCGTAGAGCGTCGGGATCAGGATCATCGCGAGCACGGCCAGGCGCGGCAGCCGGCCCGAGGTGATCCGGCGCAGCTCGGTGAAGGCGATCCGGAAGGAGGTCACTCCGCGCCTCCGATCGTCCCGGCCGGCACCGAGAGCAGGTGCCGCGAGGTCTCGCCGACCGTGACGAGCACGCCGTACCCGCGCCGGGCCAGCTCCGCCGTCACCGGCTCCCACTGGGCAGGTGTGACCCCCCAGCGGTCCGGCAGGGTCAGCACCAGGAACCGGACGCCGGTGCGCAGCGCGGCCGAGCGCAGCAGCAGCGCGGTCCGGCGATCCGCCGGCACGTCCTCGGTCCGGCGGCCCAGCTCGACGTCGGGCGCCCAGGCCCGCACCGCCCGGCGCCGGGCCGGCTGCCCGGCCATCGCGAGCTCCTCGCCGAGGATGGTGCCGAAGGGCACCTGCTCGTCGGGTTCGCTCACCCCGGGGACGTCCACGAGCGCCACCCCGGTCTGGCGGGTGCGGTCCAGGACGGAGGAGTCGAGCGTGGCCGTGCCCGCGTCGGGCCGGAACCGCCCGGCGAGCACGAGGGCGAGGGCGGTGTGGGCGTGGCCCGGCTCGCCGACCAGGGCCCGCACCTCGCCGGAGCGGAGCTCCACGTCGGTGGCGGGGAGCAGCGGCCGGGGCCGACCGCGGACGAGGATGCCGGACGCGCGCAGCACGTGCTGGGTCATGGCATGACGCTACGTCCGGGTGGACGCACGCGGAGTGGTTGAGAGTTCATCTACCATGGGTCGCATGGCCTATGCGAGCGAGGGTGAGTTCAAGCGCGACGCGACGTACATCCCGGACCGGATCACCAAGAACGCGCGCCGGCCCGAGCACGGCCCGGTCGACGGTGAGCTGTGGCCGGTCGAGGCGGGCCGCTACCGGCTGGTCGCGGCGAAGGCCTGCCCGTGGGCGACCCGCACGATCATCGTGCGGGAGCTGCTCGGGCTCGAGGACGTGATCTCGCTCGGCACCCCCGGGCCGACCCACGACGAGCGCAGCTGGACCTTCGACCTCGACCCCGGCGGGGTCGACCCGGTGCTCGGCATCGAGCGGATCCAGGAGGCCTACCTCGAGCGCTTCCCGGACTACCCGCGCGGCATCACCGTGCCGGCGATCGTGGACGTCCCGACCGGCCAGGTCGTCACCAACGACTTCCCGTGGATCACCCACGACTTCTTCTTCGAATGGCGGGAGTTCCACCGGGCCGACGCGCCGAACCTGTGGCCGGCCGAGCTCCGCGAGGAGATGGAGCAGGTCATGCGGCGCATCTACACCGAGGTGAACAACGGGGTCTACCGCTGCGGCTTCGCCGGCTCGCAGGAGGCCTACGACGCGGCGTACGACCGGCTCTGGACCGCCCTGGACTGGCTCGAGGAGCGGCTCGCCTCCCGTCGCTACCTGATGGGCGACGCGCTGACCGAGGCCGACGTGCGGCTGTGGACCACGCTGGCCCGCTTCGACGCGGTCTACCACGGCCACTTCAAGTGCAACCGCCAGAAGCTCACCGAGCTGCCCCACCTCTGGGGCTACGCCCGCGAGCTCTACGCGATCCCGGCCCTCGGCGGCAACACCGACTTCGAGCAGATCAAGCGGCACTACTACGTCGTGCACAGCGACATCAACCCCACCCAGGTCGTGCCGAAGGGGCCCGACCCCGCCGTCTGGCTGGAGCCCCACGGGCGCGGCTGAGTCCGCCTCGGGGCGCCGGCCGTCGCGGACGTTGTCAGGCGAAGCGAGCGCGACGCGCCGGTGTGCGTCGGCGTGTCGCGCTCGTTTCCCCGGGCGACCGGGGAAACGAGGGGCCTGCGGAGGCGCCGGTCAGGCGCGGTCGGCCACGTCCGACTCCGCCGCGGCGCGCAGGTTGTCGAGGGTCCGCTCGATGGAGCGGGCGTGCACCTTCGGGTAGCCGAGGGCGCCGAGGACCCAGCGGGTCGGGGCGTTGCAGTGACTGACGTCCCAGGTCTCGGTGACCCGCGTGCCGCCGCCGTCGCTCTCGGGCAGCGGCTCGAGCTCGTAGCGCCAGCGGTGCGTGCCGAGGTGCCGCCAGGCGATCAGCCGGTCGGCCTCGAACTCGACGACCCGGTTGCGGATCCGGTACGGCGCGCCGATCCGCATGCTCATGCCGAACGTCGAGCCCAGCGCCAGCCGCTCGGGCCCCGCGAGCGACCCTCGCACGGTGCCGGACCCGTCGATCCGGGCGTGCTGGCGCGGGTCGGCGAGGATGTCGAACACGGTCGCCGCCGGTGCGGCGACCGTGATCGAGCGCGTGACGTTGGAGGCGGTCATGCCCCTGACCCTAGGCCGGACCGGCTGGCCTAGGGTCGGGTTGGTCAAGTGGGCGCCGTCGCGAGCGGCGCGGAGTTGATCAACACGGCCTGGGGTCAGAGTCCTAGGGCGTCCGAGTGGATTGGCGGGCTCGTCGGAGGCGCGGGTAGTTTTGCTGTGCACGATGTGCCCCGGGTCACAGGCGCACCACCCCCGCGTCCGCGCCCGGAGCGCCTGACCTCGGCGCACGGAGATCCCGTCCATGCCGACGACCTCGAAGGAGTGCACGTGACCCAACGCAGCAGCGAAGTAGGGGCCGGGGACGGCTTCGGCCCGGACCTCGCCGAGGTCTTCGGTCCGTCCCAGCAGGACGGCGGCCCGGAACTGGTGCAGCTCCTGACCCCCGAGGGTGAGCGCGTCGACCACCCCGGGTTCCGTTTCGACACCGAAGAGCGGGCCGAGGACGAGGTCATCCGCGGGTTCTACCGCGACATGGTGCTGACCCGGCGCATCGACGTCGAGGCCACCGCGCTCCAGCGCCACGGCGAGCTCGGCATCTGGGCCCAGCTGCTGGGCCAGGAGGCCGCCCAGGTGGGCGCCGGGCGCGCGCTGCGCCCCCAGGACTTCGTGTTCCCGACCTACCGCGAGCACGGCGTCGCCTGGTGCCGCGGCGTCGACCCGCTCGACCTGCTCGGCCTCTTCCGCGGGGTCGACCAGGGTGGCTGGGACCCCGACGACAAGAACTTCGGGCTCTACACGATCGTGATCGGCGCGCAGACCCTGCACGCCACCGGCTACGCGATGGGCATGCAGCGCGACGGCGTGGTCGGCACCGGCGACCCCGACCGGGACGCCGCGGTGATCGCGCACTTCGGCGACGGCGCCTCCTCGCAGGGCGACGTCAACGAGGCCTTCGTGTTCGCCGCGTCCTACAACGCCCCGGTCGTGTTCTTCTGCCAGAACAACCAGTGGGCGATCTCCGAGCCGTTCGAGCGCCAGAGTCGGATCCCGCTCTACCAGCGGGCCCTGGGCTTCGGCTTCCCGGGCGTCCGCGTCGACGGCAACGACGTGCTCGCGACGTACGCCGTGACGCAGGCGGCCCTGCAGCGCGCCCGCGAGGGCCAGGGCCCGACGTTCGTGGAGGCCTACACCTACCGGATGGGCGCGCACACCACGACCGACGACCCGACCCGCTACCGGCTCTCCGACGACCTGGAGCGCTGGAAGCTCAAGGACCCGATCGCCCGGGTCGAGGCCTACCTGCGCCGCAACGGGCTCGCCGACGACGACTTCTTCGGCGCCGTGCAGGCGGAGGCCGACGACCTCGGTGTCCGCCTGCGGGAGGGCTGCCGGGCCCTGCCCGATCCGTCGCCACTGTCGATCTTCGACCACGTGTACGCCGAGCTGACCGAGGAGCTCGAGGTGCAGCGCGACGGCTTCGCGGCCTACCTCGAGAGCTTCGAGGGGGTGCGCTGAGATGGCTCAGACTCAGAAGGTGACCCTCGCGAAGGCGCTCAACATGGGCCTGCGCAAGGCGATGGAGGACGACCCCAAGGTCGTGCTCATGGGCGAGGACATCGGCAAGCTCGGCGGCGTCTTCCGGATCACCGACGGGCTGCAGAAGGACTTCGGCGAGGACCGGGTCATCGACTCGCCGCTCGCGGAGTCCGGCATCGTCGGCACCGCCGTCGGCCTCGCGATGCGCGGCTACCGCCCGGTCGTGGAGATCCAGTTCGACGGGTTCGTCTACCCGGCGTACGACCAGATCGTCTGCCAGGTCGCGAAGATCCAGTTCCGCTCGCAGGGCAAGCTCAAGATGCCGATGGTCATCCGGATCCCCTTCGGCGGCGGCATCGGCGCGGTCGAGCACCACAGCGAGTCGCCGGAGGCGCAGTTCGCGCACACACCCGGGCTCAAGGTGGTGGCCTGCTCCAACCCGGTCGACGGCTACTGGATGATCCAGCAGGCCATCGCCTCCGACGACCCGGTGATCTTCCTGGAGCCGAAGCGGCAGTACCACGCCGACAAGGCCGATCTCGACGACACCGCCACCCCGGAGCCGCTCTTCACCTCGCGGGTGGTGCGGGCGGGCAGCGACGTCACCGTGCTCGCCTACGGCCCCACGGTGAAGACCGCGCTCAAGGCCGCCGAGGCGGCCGCCGGCGAAGGACGCTCGCTCGAGGTGATCGACCTGCGCACGCTGTCGCCGCTCGACATGGCGCCCGTCTACGAGTCGGTACGCCGGACCGGCCGGGTGGTCGTGACCCACGAGGCGCACGTCAACCTCGGCATGGGCGCCGAGCTCACGGCCCGGATCACCGAGGAGTGCTTCTACTCGCTGGAGGCGCCGGTGCTGCGGGTGGGCGCGTTCGACACGCCGTACCCGCCCTCGCGGATCGAGGAGGACTACCTCCCCGACCTCGACCGGGTGCTCGACGCCGTCGACCGATCGATGGGGTTCTGATCCGTGGCCGAGTACCTGCTCCCCGACGTGGGTGAGGGCCTCACCGAGGCCGAGATCGTCAGCTGGAAGGTCAAGGTCGGCGACGAGGTCGCCGTCAACGACGTCGTCGTCGAGATCGAGACCGCGAAGTCGATCGTCGAGCTGCCGTCGCCGTACGCCGGCACCGTGACCGCGCTGCTCGTGCCCGAGGGCGAGACCGTGCCCGTGGGCACCCCGATCATCGCGATCGGCGCCGAGGCGTCGGCGGCCGAGCCCGCCGCTGTCCCCGAGCCGCCGGCGGAGATCGACCTGTCCAACCCGGCCGCCTCCGGCGGTGGCGAGGGCGAGTCGCTCGTGGGCCGCAACAAGGCCGACCGCGGTCCGGTCCGGCGCGCACGCAAGGTGTCGTCGGGCGCGGCGGCCGCGCAGCTGCAGGCGCAGGCGGCCTTCGGCCCCGGTGCCGCGCCGATGGTCGAGGCCGAGCCGGCGCCCGAGCCGGTGCCGGCGCAGTCCGTGGCGCGGGCGTCCTCGGCCGACGTACGGGTGCTGGCCAAGCCGCCCGTGCGCAAGCTCGCCAAGGACCTCGGCGTCGACCTGGCCACGCTGGCCCCGTCCGGCCCGAACGGCACGGTCTCTCGTGAGGACGTCGAGGCGGCTGCGGCGGCCGGGACGTCATACGGTGAGAGCCAGGGGACACACCGTCCGTATGACGTCCCGCAGGGCGAGCGGGAGTGGCGCGAGCCGGTCAAGGGCGTGCGCAAGATGATGGCCCAGGCGATGAGCCAGTCGGCGTTCACCAGCCCGCACGTCACCGAGTGGGTCACCGTCGACGTCACCCGGACAATGGAGCTCGTCGAGCGGCTCAAGTCCCGCCGCGAGTTCCGCGAGCTGCGGGTCAGCCCGCTCCTGGTGCTCGTGCGGGCGTGCATCCTGGCGATACGGCGGACGCCGGAGATCAACTCCTGGTGGGACGAGGCCGCGCAGGAGGTCGTCTACAAGCGCTACGTCAACCTCGGCATCGCCGCGGCCACCCCGCGCGGGCTGGTCGTGCCGAACGTCAAGGACGCCGAGTCGATGTCGCTCGTCGAGCTCGCCTCGGCTCTCGGGCAGCTCGTGGAGACGGCCCGGTCCGGCAGGACGCAGCCCGCGGAGATGAGCGGCGGCACGTTCACGATCACCAACGTGGGTGTCTTCGGCATCGACGCCGGGACGCCGATCATCAATCCGGGCGAGTCGGCGATCCTCGCCTTCGGCGCGATCAACAAGCGGCCTTGGGTCGACGAGGCCACCGGGGAGATCGTCGCCCGCGACGTGACCACCCTGGCGCTCTCCTTCGACCATCGGCACATCGACGGCGAGCTGGGGTCGCGGTTCCTGGCCGACGTGGCGGGTCTGCTGGAGGATCCGGGGACGGCGCTGCTGTTCTGAGTCGCCGCCGTTTCCCCGGCTGCCCGGGGAAACGGCGGCGACACGCCGGGCCGCACCGGCGTGTCGCGCTCGCTTCGGCTGACAAGCCCCGTAGACGACTGTCGTGACCGAACGCGAGATCACCGAGCCCGTCGACCTCTGCCTGCCGAACGGCCGTCTCAACCCGGCGGCCGTCGGCTGGGCGCGGCGACCGCTGGTGCGTCCCAACCTCCGGGGCTGGGGCCGGGCGAAGCGCTGGGAGTACTGGGGCGTCGTCACCGACCGCTTCTGCCTCGGCCTCGTCGTCTCGTCGCTCGACTACGCCGGCGTCTGCTCGCTGTGGGTGCTCGACCGCGAGACCGGCCGCACCTGGGAGCGCGAGGCGGTGCCGCCGCTCGGCCGCGGCGTCGCGATCCCGCGGGGGTACGGCGGGGTCGCGTCGGTGACGTCCAGGGCGCTGCGCCTCGAGGTCTCCGACAACGCGCTGCGGGCGACCGCGCCCGGGGTGGACGTCGACCTCACCGTCGCTCCGGGCGCCGAGGTGCTCGGTGTGGTGGTGCCGTGGAGCAGCCGGCGCTTCCAGTACACCGTCAAGGACGTCTCCCGCCCGGTCGGCGGCAGCCTGCGGCTCGACGGCACGGCGTACGACGTGAGCGGCTGGGCGGTGCTGGACCACGGCCGGGGCAAGTGGCCGTACGCCGTGACCTGGAACTGGGCCGCGGGCTCCGGGGACGGTCGCGGACTCACCCTGGGCGGGAAGTGGACCGACGGCACCGGGATCACCGAGAACGGCCTCTTCGTCGACGGCCGGCTGCACAAGATCGGCGCCGACCTGGTGTGGGAGTACGACCGCGGCGACTGGCTGCGCCCGTGGCGGATCCGCGGTGACGGGGTCGACGCGACGTTCACGCCCTTCCACGAGAAGGTGTCGCGCACCAACCTCGGCGTGGTGGCCAACGAGACCCACCAGTGCTTCGGGCACTGGTCGGGCTGGGCGAGCGCCGACGGCGAGCGCGTCGAGCTCGACGGCCTGGTCGGCTGGGCAGAGGAGGCGCGCAACCGCTGGTGAGGTCAGTGGCCGGCCCGGTCGAGGGCCTCGGCCGTGAGCTTGCGGCCCAGGTCGATCATCTCCGCCGCGCGGTGGAAGTCGAGCGACCTCGCGGCCGACACCGGGACCGTCACCAGCACGTCCGGCGGCAGGCCGGCCATCCGGTAGCGCGTGACGATGCCCTGCATCGCGTCCATCGACAGCCCGACAACGTCGGAGATGCGCAGGTCCTCGAACGGGTCGTGCGGCTCGGCATCCCGTTCGCGCCCGACGGTACGACGTACCCGTTCCACCAGCTCGCCGCGCCAGGTCGAGGGCGCCGCCTCGCGGGCGGGGGTGTTGGGCTCGCGCGCGCTGCGGTCGCCCGACAGCGAGATCGCGACGGTGAGGTCGGCCGCGGCGGCGGCGGTCGGCTCGATGGGGACCGGGTTCATCAGGCCGCCGTCGACGAGGAGGCGGCCGTTGACGACCACCGGTGTGATCACGCCGGGGATCGCGATCGAGGCCCGGAGCGCGGAGACCAACGGACCGCGCTGGAACCACACCTCGCGCCGGGCGCGGAGGTCGGTCGCGACCGCGGTGAAGGGGATCGGCAGGTCCTCGATCAGCCGGTCGTCGACGATCCGCTCGACCTCGGCGAAGACCCGCTCGGCGGCGATCGCGCCGCCCGCCGACCACTTCGGGTCGAGCAGCCGCACGACCGCACCCTGGGTCAGTCCGCGGGCCCAGGTCGTGTACTCGTCGAGCACGCCCGCGGCGTACAGGCCGCCCACCAGCGCCCCCATCGACGAGCCGGCGACCGCGATCATCTCGTGGCCCCGCTCCTCGAGCTCGGCGATCGCGCCGATGTGCGCGTAGCCGCGAGCGCCGCCGGAGCCGAGCACGAGGGCGACGCGCATGCCCCGAGCGTACGGCGGGCTACGGCTCGATGCCCGTGACCTCCCAGCCCGGCGGGGCGATCGGGTGCAGCATCGCGTCGGTGCCGCCGTCGACGAAGAGCACCGCTCCGACGATCGCCGCCGCGGCGGCGGAGAGCAGGAAGCAGATCGTGGCGGCCACCTCCTCCGGCCGCCCGGTGCGGCCGATGGCGTTCGGGTACGCGTCGATCGCCGGGCCGAGGAGCGGGTCGGCGCGCATCTGCTCGACCATCGGCGTCTCGGTCGCGCCGGGCGCCACCGAGTTGAGCCGGATCCCCGCGCCCGCCCACTCCGGCTTCACGCCCTCGCGGCGCGCCCACCACGCAAGCGCCGCCTTGCTGGAGGGGTAGACCATCACCGAGTCGACCCGCGCCGCCTCCGCGCGGGCCGTCGGCTCGTCGCCGCGCAGGCAGGCCTGGGCGACCGGGGCGTTCCAGCCGGGCATGCCGGTGATGGAGTTCGACGCCAGCAGCACGACGCCCGCGCCGCCGTCCGCCGCGCCGCGGGTCAGCTCCTCGTGTAGGCCGGTGACCAGCGCGATCGCCCCGAAGAAGTTGATCGACACCAGCAGCGCGGAGTCGACGCCGGTGCGCCCGGCGATGCCGGCCGCCGGCACCAGCCCGTGGAGCGTGTCGGTGAGCGCGCGTACGCCGTCGACCGCCCGCACACGGCCGTCGGGCGTCGACAGGTCGGCCACCACGTCGACCCCGTCGGTGGCCGTGCGGTCGATGCCGATCACCCGGTGCCCCTGGTCCCGCAGCTGCCGGGCGGTCGCCGCCCCGATACCCGATGCCGCCCCGCTCACGGCGTACGTCCTCATGAGCGGTGACTGTAACGCGTTCTAGGTCGGTGCTGTAACGCCGGGTTAGCAGCTGTCTCCACCAGGTTGCAGCACCGTGGGAACAGTCGGTAACCCGGCGTTACAGGTAACGCCGCGCCCGGTCAGCCGGCGACCCCGGCCCCGCGTCGAGCAGCGCGGCCAGCTCGTGCTCGAGCACGGCGCCGACCCGCTGGCAGAACGCCTCGGGCTCGTCGGCCGCGTCGGGAAGCTCGGCGACGATCCGGTCGACGATGCCGCGATCGCGCAGGTCGAGGGCGCGCACCTTCTGGGCCCGCGCCATCTCGGGAGCGTGGTCGAGATCGCGGTGCACGATCGCGCTGGCGCCCTCGGGCGGGAGCGGGGAGAGCCACGCGTGCTGGGCGGCGATCACCCGGTCCGCGGGCAGGAACGCCAGCGCGCCGCCGCCGTTGCCCTCGCCGAGCATCAGGCAGAGCGTGGGGGCCTGCACGGTGACCAGCTCGTTGAGGCAGCGGGCGATCTCGCCGGCCATGCCGCCGTTCTCGGCCTCGGCCGACAGCGCCGCGCCGCGGGTGTCGATCACGGTCACGAGCGGCAGGCCGAGGTCGGCGGCCAGGCGCATGCCGCGCTGGGCCTCGCGCAGCGCCTCCGGGCCCATCGGGTGCTCCTCGGTCTGGCCGCGCCGGTCCTGGCCGAGGAAGACGCACGGCGCCTGGCCGAACGTCGCCAGCGCGATCAGCAGGCCGGGGTCGCGCTCGCCCTGACCGGTGCCGTTGAGCGGGATCACGTCGCTGGCGGCGTACCGCAGCAGCCGCCGTACGCCGGGCCGGTCGGGCCGCCGCGAGCGCACCACGGCGTCCCAGGTCTCCACCTCGGGCAGCGGCGTGAGCGGCACCGGCGCCGGCACCGGCTTGATGCCGTGCCGGGGCGCCAGCAGGATCGCGAGCGCGCGGTCGAGGATGCCGGCGATCTCCTCGGGGGGCAGGACGGCGTCGATGATGCCGCGCGCGTAGAGGTTCTCCGACGTCTGCACGCCCTCGGGGAACGGCTTGTCGTAGAGCGCCTCGTAGACCCGGGGCCCCAGGAAGCCGATCAGCGCGCCCGGCTCGGCCACCGTCACGTGACCCAGCGAGCCCCACGACGCCATCACCCCGCCGGTCGTGGGGTGGCGCAGGTAGACGAGGTAGGGAAGCCCGGCCGCCTTGTGCGCCGCGACCGCCTCGGTGATGCGCACCATCTGCACGAACGCCGGCGTGCCCTCCTGCATCCGCGTGCCGCCGCTGACCGGGCCCGCGAGCAGCGGGAGTCCCTCACGGGTGGCCCGCTCGATCGCGGTGACCAGTCGGTCCGCGGCGGCGCGCCCGATCGACCCGGCGAGGAAGCGGAACTCGCCCATCACGACCGCCACCCGCCGACCGTGCATCAGGCCCTCGCCGGAGAGCACCGACTCGTCGACGCCGCTCTTCTCCCGAGCGGCCGCGAGCTCCGCGGCGTACTCGTCGGAGATGTCGCCGTACGTCGGCGCGGTGTCCCATGAGGTCCAGGAGCCCTCGTCGAGGACCAGGTCGATCAGCTCGTTGGCGGAGAGGCGAGCGGGGCGCGGCGCGGTCGTCATTCCCCGAGGCTAGTGCTCGATCGTGTGCGTGCTGACGTCATCTCTTGCCGTTCCTGGCGCCCGGGATTGGCAGGAGATGTGCCTGCCCGGGGTCAGTCCCGCGCCCGCCAGGCGTCGAGGACCGCGGCCTCCCGCTCGCGCGTCAGCCCCGTGACGGCGGCGTCCGGCGTGGCCCGCTGCCACGCGAGCGTGTCGCGCGCGGTGTCCGCCACCGGGCGCAGCACCAGGCCGGCGGCGTACGACGGCGCCGGGTCGTGGCTGCCCAGGCCGTCGTACTCGGGCCGGGGGAGCCACAGCGGCAGCGCCTCGGGACCCATCCACGGCTGCACGCCCTGGTCGGCGAGGAACTCCTGGGGCACCCAGGTCAGGTCGGCGTCGCCATCGACGCCGTCGGCGACGCGGGCGAGGAGCGCCCCGAGCGGCAGCACCTCGCCGACGCCGTCGTAGTCGCCAGCGGTGCGCTGCTCGGCGCAGGTGACGATCCACGCGGCCAGGTCGCGCGCGTCGATCACCTGCATCCGGTCCTCCGGCCGGCCGCCGGCGAGCGCCTCCCCGCCGTCGGCGAGCCGTGCCGGCCAGTAGCTGAATCGGCCGGTGGGGTCGCCCGGGCCGACGATCAGCCCGGGCCGGATCACGGTCCACGACGCGGCGCCGTCGCGGACGATCTGCTCGCACGCGACCTTCATCGGCCCGTAGGCGTCCGGGTCCTGTGTCAGGTCGACGTCGTCCGGCTGCGGGTCGCGCAGCGGCAGCGAGCCCGGTCGGCCGCCGGGCGTCGAGACGTCGGCGTACACGTTGACGGTCGAGACGAAGACCCAGTGCGCGGCCGGCCAGGCCGCGACGGCGCCGCGCACCCACGACGGCATCCGGCCCACGTCGACGACCGCGTCGTACGCCGTGTCCGCGAGCTCGACGGGCACCGCCTCGCCGCGGTCCCAGCGGACGAACGCCGCGCCGTCGGGAACCGGTCCCGACGACCCGCGGTTGGCGCACGTGACGTCGTGGCCGCGGGCCACCGCCTCCGCCGCGACCGCCTTGGACAGGAACACCGAACCGCCGAGCACCAGGATCTTCACGGCCGCCACGCTGTCGAGGATCCGCTCGCGGGGCAAGCGATTCCGCCCAGGGCAGACGGGTCGCGGACCGTCAGGAGACGCGCTCCGGCGTGGTCGACCCGAGCAGCCAGTCGTCGAAGAAGCCCGACAGGTCCTCGCCCGACCGCTCCGACCACCACGTCGTGATGTCGTCGTAGTCGGCGTTGCCGTTGTCGTGGGCGGCCGGCCACTCCCGGACCAGCCGCCAGAAGAGGTCGTCGCCGATCCGCTTGCGCAGCTCGTCCCACATCAGGCCCGGGGTCGTGTAGATGTTGGACGCCCCGAAGGCGGCGGGGTCGTAGTCGGCCGGCGGCCCGAAGCTCCGGCGCAGCTCGCCGTCCTGCTCCGCCCAGTAGTCCATGGTCTGCTCGAGCGGCTGGTCCTGCGCCTGGTCCTGCCAGGTGGCCTGGAGGAACATCGCCATGCCCTCGCTCATCCACACGTCGCGCCAGTCGACCGGGGTGACCTGGTCGCCGTACCAGTGATGGGCGATCTCGTGCACGAGCACCTCCGGCGAGGTGGCGTACGCCGTGTCGCCGAGGGTGATCATCGTCTGCGTCTCCATCCCGCTCCGGGAGTCGACGACCACGAACCCGAGCGAGTCGAAGGGGAACTCCCCGAGCCGCGCCTCCAGCCAGGCGAGGGCCGACGGGGCGAGGCGCAGCCGGTCGAGGAGGTCGTCGCGGCCGGGCGGGGTCCAGTACGTCATCGGCACGCCCGACGCCGAGCGGTCCTTGGTCTCCACCAGATCGCCGATCGCGATGGTGACGAGGTACGACGCGGCCGGCTCGTCCAGCGTCCAGCGGGTCACCGTCTGCCCGTCCCGCTCCGCCCGCGAGCGGAGCCGGCCGTTGGCGACGCCGACCCACGGAGTCGGGACGGTGATCCGGAAGTCGTAGAGCGCCTTGTCGGAGGGCTGGTCGTTGACGGGGTACCACGAGTAGGCGCCGTACGGCTCCTGCATCGTCCAGACCTCGCCGTCGGCGGTCGTGGTCCAGCCGACGGTGTCGAAGTCGCTGCGCTTGGTCGGTGCCGGCACCGGGCGCGGGACGCCGGAGTAGTCGACGACCAGCGTGTAGCGACGATCCTCGCGCACGGGGTGGGAGACCACGAGGTCCTTGCCGGTGTGGGCGAACTCGGCCGCCTCGCCGTCGACGGTCACGCGAGCCACGGTGAGGTCGCCGGAGAGATCCAGCTGGAGCCGGTCGGCGTCCCCGGTCGAGCGCAGCCGCAGCCGTTCGCGGCCCTGCAGGGTGCTGGTGGCGGGGTCCCAGGTGAGGTCGAGCCGGTAGTGGAGCGCGTCGACGCCGGGGTCGCCGACCTCCGGGTAGACCCGGTCCTCCACGGGGTCGCTCGCCCCGAGCGGGCGCCCGGGCACCGACGGGGACGACGGCTCCGGCGAGGGTGCCGCCGACACGGCGGCGCCGGGCCGGTCCTGGTCGGACGTGCAGGCGCCGAGGAGCAGGGCCGCGGCGAGGGCGGCCGCGAGCGCGGACCGAGGCCTCACTCGCCGCCCCGCAGCAGCGGCCGGGCGAGCTTGCGACCGTGGTGGATCTGGGCCTTCACGGTGCCGAGCGGCGCGCCGACCTGGCGGGCGATCTCCTCGTAGGAGAGGCCGTAGACGTCCCGCAGCAGCAGCGGCTCGACGAACTGCGGGTGGTCCCGCTCGATGGTCTCCATCGCCTCGAGCAGGTCGAGGCGGGTGCCGGCGATGACGCTGGTGGTGCGCGGGTCCGGGCGCTCGATCGCGGCGTGCTCCGTCGGGTCGTGGGGCGTGGCCTGCCTCTTCATCCGGCGGTACGTCGAGCGGGCGCTGTTCATGGCGACGACGTGCAGCCAGGTCGTGAACCGGCCCCGCCCGTTCCACGTCCCGATCTTGGCGGCCACGTTGATCAGCGCGTCCTGGCAGGCGTCCTCGGCGTCGGGCAGGTGGGGCAGCACCCCTCGACAGACGTTGAGTGCGCGCGGCCGGACCGCAGCGAGCAGCGTCTCCAGCGCGTCGCGGTCACCCGCCTGGGCGCGGCGCGCGAGCTCGTCGATCTGGTCGGGACCCAGTCCCTGGTCGGTCATGCGGCAAACCCTTCCCCGTCGTCCGCACCATTGTGCTGGACGACGGGGAAGGGTGACCGACTCGTTACTTCACCTCGGAGCGCAGCACCATCCAGACGCCGACGGTCAGGGGGATGACCAGCCAGACGAGGCCGGTCACGCCGAGCTGGGCCCACTGCTCGCCACTGACGCTGCCCTCGAAGAGCGATCCCTGGGCGTAGTTGAAGTCGAGCCACGGCTGCTTGTCGGCGAACCACTCCTGGGTCTCGGCCAGCACGGTGGTCACGGTCGGCAGCACCAGGCTGTAGACGAAGTAGCCGACGATCGCGCCGGGCGAGTTCCGGATCAGCACGCCGAGCATGAAGCCCACCGCCATGCCGAGGATGTTGGCCAGGATGATGTAGCCGAGCTCCTGCGCGGAGACGTTCCACACCGTGTCGACGCCGGCGATCGCGCTGCCGACCACGTTGCCGAGGGCGCCGATCGCGGCGGCGAGCAGCATCGAGGTGACACCGACGACGAGCGCGACGAGCGCCTTCGCCCGGATCACCCGGCCGCGGTGCGGCACGAGCGTGAACGACGTGAGCCCGGTGCGCTGGCTCCACTCGCTGGTGACGGAGAGGATCGCCACCATCGGGAGGATCACGGCCATCGGGAAGCCGACCGCGGTCGCGAACGCCTCGTAGTCGAGCTGGTCGTCGGGTGCGAACAGGATCGTCGCGGTGGTGGCGACCACCGCGAGGATCGCGATGCCGGCCATCAGCCAGAAGCCGGAGCGGGTGTCGAACGACTTGCGCAGCTCGACGGCGACGATCCGGGACATGGGGATGCGGGCGGGAGCGGGCCGCGCCCTGGTGGCGACCGTCGTCTCGACGGCTTCCTCGACAGTGCTCGCGGTCATGCTGCAACTCCTTCTCGCTGGGTCTCTGCGGTGAGCTCGAGGAACATCTCCTCCAGTCCGGCGCCGTCGGCGGCGCGGAGCTCGGTGAGGGCGACGCCCGCCCCCAGGGCGACCTGGCCGACCACGTCGGGGTCGGCCTCGACGCGGAGCGCGTCGGTCAGATGGGAGAACGTCAGGCCGGCCGCGGCGAGGGCGTCGGCGAGGGTCGGTACGTCGCGGGTGCGGACCAGCGTGCCCGCGGACGCGAGCAGCTCGGCCTTCGTGCCCTGCGCGACGATCCGGCCCTGGCCGATCACCACGAGGTCGTCGGCGATCACCTCGATCTCGTGCAGGAGGTGCGACGAGAGCAGCACGGTGCCGCCCTGGTCGGCGTACCCGCGCAGCAGGTCGCGCATCCAGCGGATGCCGGCGGGGTCCAGCCCGTTGGCCGGCTCGTCGAGGATCAGCACCTCGGGCTCGCCGAGCAGCGCGGTCGCGATGCCGAGCCGCTGCCGCATGCCCAGCGAGTAGTTGCGGACCCGGCGGCCGGCCTCGGTGGGGGTGAGGCTGACCCGGTCGAGCATCTCGTCGACCCGGCGGCGGGGCAGACCCATGGTGCGCTGGGCGATGGTGAGGATCTCCCGGCCGGTGCGGCCGGCGTGCTGGGCGGACGCGTCCAACAGGACGCCGACCTCGAGGCCGGGGTTCGGGAGGTCGGCGAACCGGCGCCCGCTGACCTCGGCGGTGCCGGACGTGGCCGGCGTCAGGCCGACCATGATCCGCATCGTGGTGGACTTCCCCGCGCCGTTCGGGCCGAGGAAGCCGGTGACGCGGCCGGGCCGCGCGGTGAAGGAGACGTCGTCGACGGCGGTGAAGCCGCCGTAGCGCTTGGTGAGGGAGTCGACCGTGATCATGGGCTCGAGCCTCGCGGCTGCGGCGGGTGCGCCGCATCGGGGAGATCGCGGCACCGACCCCTGAGGCGACCCCGAGTCGTCTCAGGGGCGACCCCCGAAGGCAGGAGCCGGCGTTTGGGATGGCGTTTGGGATGATGCGGCCGTGCCCATGCCCGCCCGACTCGGTCGCTACGCCGTGCGCCGCCGCATCGGCGCCGGGGCCTTCGCGACCGTCTGGCTCGCCTACGACGAGCAGCTCGACTCGCCGGTGGCGGTCAAGGTGCTCGCGGACAACTGGACCGAGGACCAGGCCGTGCGCCAGCGCTTCCTCGAGGAGGGGCGCTTCCTGCGGAAGGTGGAGTCGCCGTACGTCGTCGCCGTCTACGACGCGGGCGAGCTCGACGACGGGCGGCCCTACCTCGTGATGTCGTACGCCGACCAGGGCACGCTCGCCGACCGGCTCGGCATCGACGGACTCGCACCCGCGCAGGCGCTGGACGTCGTCCGCCAGGTCGGCGCCGGCCTGCAGACGCTGCACGAGCGGGGCGTGCTGCACCGCGACCTGAAGCCGGCGAACGTGCTCTTCCGCGCCGTCGACGGGCGGCTGCACGCGATGGTCGCCGACCTCGGACTGGGCAAGTCGATGGAGGTCTCGTCGCGGCTGACGGTGATCGCCGGGACGCCGTCCTTCGTGTCGCCGGAGCAGGCCCAGGGCGAGCCGCTCGACCCGCGCTCGGACCTCTACTCGCTCGGGGCGCTCAGCTACCTGCTGCTGAGCGGGCGCGCGGCGTTCTCCCACGCGTCGCTCGCGGCCGCCGCGGCGCCGGGTCCGCCGCCGCCGCTCTCGACGTCGGAGCGCCCGGTCTCCGAGGCGGTGTCCGCCGTCGTCGCCCGGGCGCTCGCGGTCGACCGGGAGGCGCGGTGGCCCGACGTCGCGTCGTACGTCGGGGCGCTCGCGGACGCGCTGGGTCCGGACGTCGAGGGTGCGGACGCGGCCGCGTGGCTGCCGCTCGACCCCCAGCTGACCCAGGCCGCCGGAGCCCCGTCGCTGCTCGCGGGCCCCGAGCCGCTTCTCGGGCCGCCCGCGCCCTCCCATCGGCTGCGCCGGTGGCTGCTCGGCGGCGTGGCCGCGGCGGCGGTGCTGGCCGCGTCGGGCGCCGCGGGCTACCTGGTCGCCCAGCGTGCCGACCCCGAGGTCACGGTGACCGACGACGAGGCGGCGCTCAGCGTGACGGTGCCGGCCGCGTGGGAGCGCACGGTCGCCACCGACGGCTGGCGGCCGCCGGGCGTGGACGCCCGCTTCCCGGCGCTGTCGGTCGCCACCGGCCCGGACTGGGCCGATCCCGGGTCGAGCGTCGAGGGCGTGTTCCTCGGCGTGCTGCCCGGTGACGAGCTGCCCGTGCAGCTGCCCCAGCACCCCGAGTGCGCGGAGGCCGGGGAGCGGGTCACCGACTCGGGCGGGCTGGGCCCCTCGGCGACCGTCGTCCACCGCGACTGCCCGGGCGGGTACGTCGTCGAGCGGGTGGTGCAGGTCACCGACGACCAGCTGCTCTGGGTGCAGGTGCGCAGCGCCGATCGCGGCGCCGTCAACCGGGTGCTCGACGACGTCGACGCGCACGGCATGTGAGTCCCGCTCCGCCTCGATGGCCCGGCGTCAGTAGCGGGCCGACGCCGCGACCCGCTCGACCAGGTCGGCGAGTCCCGGGCGGTCGACCTCGCGCCCGGTGACCGCGACCGTCGCGAACGCCTCGGTCGAGCCGCGTTGGGGCAGCCAGCGCTCGATCGCCACCCGCAGGTGGCCGTCCTCGATGTAGGTCGCGGTGAAGCCGTCGTCGGTGCGCTGCTCGATCACGACGTGCTCGATGTTGCCGTTGGCCTCCGCGTCCTCGAGCGCGTTGATCCGGCTCTCGCGGGCCACCGCGACCGAGACCCGGTCGCCGGCGTCGATGCCGATCCGCAGCTTGTAGGTGAAGCCGGGGTTGCCGCGCTTGGTGAAGTTCCAGTCCGGTCCCTGGAGCGCCACCCGCAGCCAGCCGCGCGGCACGTCGGCGGTCATCCGCTCCCCGGCGGCGGCGAACCGTCGGGGCCGCAGCGGCAGGTCGGTCGGCAGCGGCGCGACGCCCGGGTCGGGCACGAGGTGGTACTCGTTGACGGGGTACGACGGCGAGACCGCCGGCAGCGGCCGCGCGCCGGACGACGTGGCGGGCTCGTCGAGCAGGGCACGACCCACGGCGTACCCGGTGGCCCCGCCGACGAGCACGAGCACGAGCGCCAGCCCGATCCAGCGCACCCTCATGCGGGCCACCGTATCGGCGCGTCAACGGGTCCCGCCGGACGCCTCGATATGCCAGAGTGTGACTGGGTCCAGGCAACCGGAGGGCACCGTGAGCGACAGCTGGTTCGACCGTCATCGGGAGCGACTCGACTCTGCCGTCGCGGCGATCGCGAGCCGCGAGTTCTACTCGGCCTTCGACGAGTCGCCCTCGCCGCGGGTCTACGGCGAGGAGGCGGCGCCGGCGGGGCGCGCGGCGTTCGACGCCTGGCTGGACGGCGACTTCCCGCTGACGGCGGCGGGTGCGGAGGGCACGGTCGCGACCGAGCGCTCGCCGTACGGCTTCGGGCTGGGGGTCCGGTACCCCCACGTGACGGACCCCGACGCGCTGCTCGCGGCCGCGGCCGCCGGCATGCGACCCTGGCGCGACGCCGGCCCCGACGGCCGCACCGCCGTCTGCCTGGAGATCCTCGACCGGCTGCACGCGCGGATCTTCGAGCTCGCCAACGCGGTGCAGCACACGAGCGGGCAGGCGTTCGTGATGGCCTTCCAGGCCGGCGGCGCGCACGCGCTCGACCGGGCGCTCGAGGCGATCGCCTACGCCTGGGTGGAGATGACTCGCACGCCGCGCACCGCGCTGTGGGAGAAGCCGGGCCGCGGCGAGCCGCTGCGCCTGGAGAAGACGTTCACGATCGTGCCGCGCGGTGTCGCGCTGGTGATCGGGTGCAACACGTTCCCGACCTGGAACTCCTGGCCCGGTCTGTTCGCCTCCCTCGTCACCGGCAACGCCGTCGTGGTCAAGCCGCACCCGTCGGCGGTGCTGCCGCTCGCGATCACCGTGCAGGTGTGCCAGGAGGTGCTGGCCGAGGCCGGCTTCGACCCGCGCCTCGTCCTGCTCGCGGCCGAGGAGCGCGGCCAGAAGCTCGCCGCGACGCTGGCGCGACGGGCGGAGGTCCGGATCATCGACTACACCGGCGGCAACGCCTTCGGCGAGTGGCTCGAGGACCAGGCGCACCAGGCGGTGGTGTTCACCGAGAAGGCCGGCGTCAACACCGTGGTCATCGACTCGACCTCCGACTTCGCCGGGATGTGCCAGAACCTCGCCTTCTCCTTCTCCCTCTACTCCGGCCAGATGTGCACGGCCCCGCAGAACGTCTTCGTCCCCGCCGGCGGCATCGAGACCGACACCGGCCACAAGAGCGTCGACGAGATCGCCGCCGGCATCGGCGCCGCGCTCGACCGGCTGCTCGGCGACGACGCCCGCGCGGTCGAGCTGCTCGGCGGCATCGTCAACGCGGACATCCCCGCGCGCGTCGAGCGAGCCGCCGGCCGCGGGCGGGTGCTGGTGCCGAGCCGCGAGGTCCGGCACCCGGCGTACGCCGACGCGACGGTCCGCACCCCTTTGCTGGTCGGGCTCACCGCCGACGACGCCGACACCTACACCAGCGAGTGCTTCGGTCCGGTCGCCTACCTGATCGAGACCGCGGACACCATCGAGTCGCTCGCGCTCTTCGACCACACCGTCGCCCGGCACGGCGCGATGACCGCCTCGGTCTACTCCACCTCCGAGGAGGTCGTCGACGACATGCGCGAGGCCGCGCTCGAGGTTGGCGTGGCGCTCTCGGAGAACCTCACCGGCGGCGTCTTCGTCAACCAGTCCGCCGCCTTCTCCGACTTCCACGGCACCGGCGCGAACCCCGCCGCCAACGCCAGCTACACCGACGGCGCCTACGTCGCCTCCCGGTTCCGGGTCGTGCAGTCGCGCCGGCACGTGTGACTCGACGGGCCGTTCCGACGGTCGGTGGTTTCGAGACAGGCGCTGGCGCGCCTTCCTCAACCACCGGCTTCGGTGGTTGAGGAGGTTGTGCTAGCAACCGTCTCGAAGTCGCTCGCCCGCGTTGGTGGGTTTCGAGACAGGCGCTAGCGCGCCTTCCTCAACCATCGGCTTCGGTGGTTGAGGAGGTTGTGCTAGCAACCGTCTCGAAACCACGCACCCACATTGGTGGGTTTCGAGACAGGCGCTAGCGCGCCTTCCTCAACCATCGGCTTCGGTGGTTGAGGAGGTTGCGCTAGCAACCGTCTCGAAACCCACCTCGTCGTGGCCGATTCGGCGCATCTTCGCGCCTCGACCACCGATGAGGAAGGAAATCTCGCGGGGTCTGTCGATTTCGTGATGCCTGGTTCGTGGTGAGGGTGAGAGCCCGTTCCACCGAGGAGACGACGATGACCGACCTGACCACCCGGAGCCGCTGGCTGGCGCTGTACGTGCTGTGCCTCGGTGACCTCATGATCGTGCTCGACTCCAGCATCGTGAACGTCGCCCTGCCCTCGATCCAGGAGGACCTCGGGTTCTCGCAGTCCGCGCTGGCGTGGGTGGTGAACGCCTACCTGCTCACCTTCGGCGGCTTCCTGCTGCTGTCGGGTCGCCTCGGCGACCTGCTCGGCAACCGGCGGGTGTTCCTGGGCGGGGTCGTGTCGTTCACGGTCGCGTCCGTCGCCTGCGGGCTCGCCCCGTCGGCCGGCCTGCTCGTCGTCGGCCGGGCGGTCCAGGGGCTCGGCGGCGCGGCGGTCTCGGCGGTCGCGCTCTCGCTGATCGTCGGCCTCTTCGCCGACCCGGCGGAGCGGGCGCGGGCGATGGGCGTCTTCGGGTTCGTGATGTCGGGCGGCGGCGCCGTCGGCGTCCTGCTCGGTGGCGTGCTCACCGGGCTCTTCTCGTGGCACTGGATCTTCCTGGTGAACGTGCCGATCGGCGTCGCCGTCTGGGTCGCCGCCCGACGGGTGCTGCCGGCCGACGAGGCCGTGGCGCGGCGCGGCCGCATCGACCTGCTCGGTGCCGTGCTCGTGACCGGGGCGCTGATGACGTCGGTCTACGCCATCGTCGACAGCCGGTGGGGCCTGCTGGTCGCGAGCGCCGCGCTGCTCGCCGCGTTCGTCGCGTGGGAGTCGCGGACCGCCGAGCCGCTGGTGCCGCTGCGCCTCTTCCGGCTGCGCAACGTGGCCGTCTCGCAGGTGGTGGGCGTGCTGTGGGCCGCGGCCATGTTCGCCTGGTTCTTCCTGGCCGCGCTCTACCTCCAGCAGGTGCTGGGGTACGGCGCGCTCGAGGTCGGCCTCGCCTTCCTGCCCACCAGTGCGGTGATGGCCTTCTGCTCACTGCGGGTCTCCGACCGGCTCGTGATGCGGTTCGGCATCCGCCCGCCGCTGGTGGTCGGCCTGGGCCTGGCCGCGGTCAGCCTGGCGTTGTTCTCCCGGGCCCCCGTCGGTGGCAGCTTCCTGGTCGACGTGCTGCCCTCGATGCTGCTGCTGGGCGCCGGTGCCGGCATCGCCTTCAATCCGGTGCTGCTGGCCGCCATGGGCGACGTCGAGCCGCACGAGTCCGGGCTCGCCTCCGGCGTCGTGAACACGTCGTTCATGATGGGCGGCGCGCTCGGCCTCGCGGTCCTGGTCAGCCTGTCGACCGCCCGCACCGAGTCCCTGGTCGCGAGCGGCGCCGCGCCGCTGGAGGCCCTCAACGGCGGCTTCCAGATCGCGTTCGCCGCCGGTGCGGTGGCCGCTGCGCTGGCCGCGATCGTCGGCGGTGTCTTCCTGCGGCCGAAGCCGATGGCGGCGCCGGGCGAGGCGGAGGTCGCCGAGGAGCTGAACGCCGCCTGACGGTCAGCCGACCAGCAGGCCGACCCCGAGGCTCACGAGCCCGGCGGCCAGCACCACGGCTCCGGCCGGGATCATCACGACCAGGCGGTTCGGATGGTGCCGGCCGGCGCCCATCGAGGAGAAGAAGAACCCGCCCGGCATCAGCAGGGCGGCGATGGCGGCGCCGGTGCGCGCGAGCCAGTCGAGGAGGCCGCTGAGGTCCGCGGCGTCGGCGTACAGCTGGCACAGCAGCGCCACGATCAGCAGCACGCCGGCGTGGGCGTGGCCGGCGCGGGCGAACTTCTCCTGGAACGGCGTGACGCCCGCCTTCCCGCGCACGACCTGCAGCAGGTAGAGCCCGCCGGACTCGACGGTGACCAGGCTCAGCAGCAGGATCCCGGCAAGGATCCGGCTCTCGTCGGAGAGCATCATCTCGAACTCCTTAGATAGTTAACTCTCCAAAAGTGTTGGATAGAACGCTATCCAATGTCAAGATCGTCCCGTGTGGATCTCCGAGCTGTCGCAGCGCAGTGGTGTGCCGGTCGCGACTGTGAAGTACTACCTGCGGGAGGGGCTGCTCCCTCCCGGCGAGGCGCAGGGCGCGACCCGCGCGGTGTATGACGAGTCGCACGTGCGACGGCTGCGGCTGATCCGCGCCTTGATCGACATTGCCGGGCTGGGGCTCGACCGGGTGCGGGAGGTGCTCGAGGCGGTCGACGACGACCGGAGCGACCTGATGGCGCGGATCGGCGTCGCCCACATGGAGCTCTCGTCGCCCCCCGCGACGGAGCCGAGCGATGCGGCCCGCGAGCGGGTCTCCCGGCTCGTGCGCCGCCGGCGCTGGCACACGGACCCGGGTGCCAGCCACGCGACGGCCCTGGCCGCGGCCCTCGACACCGCGGCCGCGGCCGGCCAGCCGATGTCCGACGAGACGCTCGACGTCTACGCCGCGGCGGCCGCCGACGTCGCGCGCCGCGACCTGGCGACCACCCCCCGCCGCGACGCCGAGGACGCCACGACGTACGCCGTGATCGGCACCCTGGTCAACGAGCCGATCCTCATCTCGCTGCGCCGGATGGCCCACGAGAACCTCGCCCGTCGGCGACTGGCCCGGGCCCGTTAGCGTCGGACCGTGTCGAGCATCCTCATCCGCAACGCCCGCCTGATCCCGATCGGATCCGGGGAGCACGCCGCCGATGCGCCCGTCGACGTCCTGATCGAGCGCGGCACCGTGGCCGGGGTCGGCCCGGACCTGGATCGTCCGCGGGGCGTCGACGAGATCGACGCCGCGGGGCGGTGGATCATCCCGGGCCTGTGGGACCAGCACACCCACCTCGCGCAGTGGACGCTCGCGTCGCAGCGGCTCGACCTCGCCGGGGCGCGCTCGCCGGAGGACGCCACCCGCGCGGTCGCGGACTGGATCGCCCAGCACCCCGGCCTGCCCGTCGTCGGCTGGGGCCACCGCTCCGCCGGCTGGGACCGTGAGGTCACGGTCTCCGAGCTCGACGCGGTGTCCGGCGACACGCCGGTCGTGCTGATCAGCGGCGACGGCCACCACGCGTGGCTGAACACCACGGCGCTGATGCACCTCGCGATGCCGGTGCGCGACTCGGTGGTGCGCGAGACCGAGTGGTTCGCGGTCTACCCCCGCCTCGCCACGCTCGTCGGCAGCGACGGCACCTCGCCCGAGGCCTACCGACGCACGCTCGACGCCGCGGCGGCGCGGGGCGTCGCGGGCCTGGTCGACTTCGAGTTCGGGGCGAGCCGCGAGGAGTGGGCCGAGCGCTGGGGACAGGGCTGCGACCGGCTGCGGATCCGCTGGGCGACGTACGCCGACACCCTCGACGACGTGATCGCCGCCGGCCTGCGCACCGGCGACCCGCTCTCCGCCGACCCGCGCCTGACGATGGGCCCGCTCAAGATCATCAGCGACGGCTCGCTCAACACCCGCACCGCGTGGTGCTGCGAGCCGTACGGCGACGCGCACCGGCTCGAGTACCCCTCCGGCCAGCCCAACCTCTCGGGCGCCGAGCTCCGCGAGCAGCTGGCCCGCGCGCACGCCGGCGGCCTCGAGATCGCCACCCACGCGATCGGCGACGCGGCGGTTCGCGAGGCGCTGGCGGCGTACGCCGAGACCGGTGCCCGCGGCGCGATCGAGCACGCGCAGCTGTGCCGACGCGACGACGTACGCCGGATGGCCGAGCTCGGCGTCCGGGCCAGCGTGCAGCCGGCCCACCTCCTCGACGACCGCGACGTGACCGACCGGATCTGGGGCGCGCGGTCGGAGCGCTGCTTCGCGTTCCGGTGGATGGTCGACGACGGCGTGGAGCTCGCGCTCGGCTCGGACGCGCCGGTCTCGCCGCTGGATCCGTGGCTCGCGATGGCGTCCGCGGTACACCGCAGCGCCGACGAGCGCGGGCCGTGGCACGGCGAGCAGGCGCTGACCGTGCGCGAGGCGCTCGCCGCGTCGGTCGACGGCCAGCCGACCGTCGGCGTCGGGTCGCGGGGCGACCTGGTGCTGCTCGACCGCGACCCCCTCCTGCGCGACCTCGGCCCCGCCGACACCGCCGAGCTCGGCGCGGCGCTGCGGGCGATGCCGGTCGCGACCACGGTCGTCGCCGGGCACGTCGTCCACGACGACCGCTAGCGGATCGCCTCCAGCACCAGGTCGGCAACGGCCCGCTGCTCGGCCGCGAGCGGGTGGTAGGCGAGGGCCCGGTCGGCCGAGGTCACCCGCCCGTTGATCCACGGGTCGGCGGCGCAGATGTCGTGGCCCTCGGTGGCCGCCCAGACGTCGACGTACTCCGCGTCGGCCGTCTCGGCGGCGGCGCGGACCGCCTCGGTCAGTCGATGGTTGACGTCGCGGGCGAACGCGTAGTCGCCCGCGGCCAGCGGCAGGTCGGGACAGGTGCCGGAGGCCGGCACGATCTGCGGGTAGCCGACCAGGAGCACCCGGGCCTCGGGGGCGCGCTCCCGGACGTCGTCGACGACCCCGACCAGGCGGTCGCGGATCGTGGTCAGCGTCGGCTCGAGCTCGCCGGCGAAGCGAGCGGCGCACGGTCCGCCGGCCGGGTCGTCGGCCGCGAGCCGGGTGCAGCCGCCCAACAGGGTGGCGAAGAGGCTCCCGTCGTTGCCGCCGAGGCCGATCGTGACCAGGTCCGTGCGCGGCCGCACCGCGTCCAGCTGCGGCGGCACCGACCCGGTCATGCCGCGCTGGGCGGCCCGGACGTTCGCGGTCGACGCGCCGCTGCAGCTGACATCGGTCAGCGCCGTGCCCGGCAGCGCCTCGGCGACCAGCGCCGGGTAGTTGACTCCCGAGCGCAGGCAGATCGTGCCGGTGTCGGTCGGCGCCACGAGCGGCGCCGCCGTGTAGGAGTCGCCGAGCGCGACGTACCGGTCGTACCTCGCCGGCGAGGCCGTCGGGTCGCCGGTGGCCCGGGCCGGGAGCGGCGCCGGGTCGTCCCCGGCGTTGCTGCAGCCCGCGAGCACCGCCAGCGCGAGCAGCAGCGCGGCGGCGGGGGAACGCATGGCCTCGACCGTAGCCGGGCGGGTGCGAGCCACTGGTCGACGGGCACGAGGTCGGGTACGAAGGGAGCATGGCGGCCACCGACGTACCCGAGGAGCCGACCGGCAGCGAGTCCCTCCTCACCGTGCTGGTGGCGCTGGCCGCCAACGGGCTGCTCGCGGTGGCCAAGTCGGCCGCGGCCGCGCTCACGGGGTCGGCGGCGATGGTTGCGGAGGCCGCGCACTCGTGGGCCGACACCGGCAACGAGATCTTCCTGCTGATCGCCGAGCGCAGCGGCAGTCGGCCCCGCGACGAGGAGCATCCGCGCGGTTACGGCCGTGCGACGTACGCCTGGTCGATGATCGCGGCCTTCGGTCTCTTCACCGCCGGGGCGGTGGTGTCGGTCTGGCACGGCCTCACCGCCCTGCGGTCCGGGTCCGACGGCGAGGCGAGCTTCACGGTCAACTACGTGGTGCTCGGCATCGCGTTCCTGCTCGAGGGCACGTCGTTCGTCCAGGCCAGCCGCCAGGTGCACGGGGCGTCCCGGCGCTTCGGCACCCACCCGCTCCGGTACGTCGCGCGCACGTCGAACCCGACGCTGCGCGCGGTCTTCTTCGAGGACTTCTCCGCGCTGATCGGCATCCTCGTGGCCGCGGCCGGCATCGGCCTGCACCAGCTGACCGGCAACCCGGCGTACGACGCGCTCGGGTCGATCGCGATCGGTGTGCTGCTCGGCTTCGTCGCGGTCTTCCTGATCCGGCGCAACATGGACTACCTGCTCGGCGAGGCTCCGACCGCCGACACCCGGTCGCGCGTGATCGCCCGGCTGCTGGAGCATCCCCAGATCGAACGCCTCACCTACCTGCACCTGGAGTACGTCGGGCCGCAGCGGCTCTTCGTGGTCGCCGCGGTCGACCTGGTCGGCGACGACACCGAGGACCACCTCGCGATCCGGCTGCGCGCGGTGGAGGCCGACATCGAGCGCAACCCGCTCATCGAGGACGCGGTGCTCACGGTCGCCCCGCCCGACGAGGCGTCGCTGGCACCCTGAGCGCCGTCAGGCGCCGTCAGGCGCCGCGCAGGTAGGCCAGCACCGCCGAGACCCGACGGTCGGAGGCCGGGTCGAGGCGCAGCTTGGCGAAGATGCCGCCCACGTGCTTGCGCACCGCGGCCTCGCTGACGACCAGCTCCTCGGCGATCGAGCCGTTGGTGCGGCCCTCGGCCATCAGCGCCAGCACCTCGCGCTCGCGCGCCGTCAGGGTGGCCAGCGGCCCGTCGTCGCGGCGCCGGCCGAGCAGCTGGCGCACCACCTGCGGGTCGACGACGGTCTCGCCGCCGGCGACCCGGTCGAGGCTGTCCAGGAACTCCCGGACGTGGCCGACCCGGTCCTTGAGCAGGTAGCCGACGCCGCTGGTGGCCGTGTCGGGCGCGGCCTCGAGGAGCTCGGGTACGTAGGCCTCCGCGACGTACGCCGAGAGCACCATGACCGCGATCTCGGGGTGCTCCGCACGGATCCGCGCGGCCGCGCGCAGGCCCTCGTCGGTGTGGGTGGGCGGCATCCGGATGTCGGTGACGACGACGTCGGGCAGCTCCCGCGCGACGTACACCAGCAGGGCGTCGGCGTCCGCCACCGCCGCGACCACCTCGTGTCCGGCGCGCTCGAGGATCCCGACCAGGCCCTCGCGCAGCAGCGCCGAGTCCTCGGCGAGCACGATCCTCAGGCGGCGCACGGTGCCGCCATCCGCACCTCGGTCGGGCCGCCGGCCGGGCTGGTCACGCGCAGCTCGCCGCCGAGCGCGTCGAGGCGCACGGCGAGCCCGGCCAGCCCGCTCCCAGTGCCGCGGTCGAGGACCGCGCCACCGCGTCCGTCGTCGACCACCGTCAGCACGAACGTCTCGGCCTGCCGCCAGCCGTGCACCTGCGCGCGCCGCGCGCCGGAGTGGCGGACCACGTTGGTGAGGGCCTCGCTGACGACGAAGTACGCCGCGGTCTCGACCGGCTCGGGCAGTCGCTCGTCGAGCCGGATGTCGACCGACACCGGCACCGGCGATCGGTCGGCGATCTCGTGCACGGCGGCGGCGAGCCCGTGGTCGGCGAGCACCCGCGGGTGGATGCCGCGCACCGTCGCCCGCAGCTCCTCGAGCGCCTCCTCGGCCTGCCGGTGCGCCTGCCGGACCAGCGTGAGCCCGGGACCGTCGGGTACGTCGAGCTCCGCGCTGCCCAGCGTCATCGTCAGCGCCACGAGCCGCTGCTGCACGCCGTCGTGCAGGTCGCGCTCGATGCGCCGCCGCTCGGTCTCGAACGCGTCGACCAGGTCGACCCGCGACCGGCGCAGCTCGGCCACCGCGCGGACCAGCTCGGCGTCCCGCGGCTCGAGCAGCAGCCGGGCCAGGGCGGCCTGGGCGACCGCGAGCAGGCCCACGACGTACGCCGAGACCGCGAGCGCCACGAGCCCGACGGCGACCGCGAGCCACGACTCGGCGGTGCTGTCGACCGACCAGCCGAGCACCTCCATCCGGTCGACGCGCGAGAGCCACGGCGCCAGCAGCAGCACGACCGGGACCGTGATCGCGACCAGCGCCACCACGAAGTCGATCGGCCAGAGCACGACCGAGACCAGGAACGCGTAGCCCACCTCGGGCCACGACACCGCGAGCCCGCGACCGGCCCGGAGCCGCTCGCTCCACGACATGCCGGACGGCGGCGCGGCCTGCACGAGCCGCAGCCGGGCACGCTCGACGACGCCCAGGAGCCCCGCCAGCACGGGGATTCCGGCCAGCACGACCAGTCCGACGACCAGGACGGCCGTGACCGCACCGACGACCAGGGTGGTCGCCAGGACGACGAGCACCGCGATGCCGATCGGGATCGTGCTGACGACGTACGCCAGCGCACCCCACGGCCAGCGTGATCCCAGGTAGCGCCACGGATCCGCGCGCAGGGCGGTCCACGCGTCCGGCGTCCGGGTCATGCCCCGACCCTAGGGCTCGACGCCTCGCGTGGGGGTAGCGCACGCGCTACCCCGGGTGTCGCGCGCAGGCCAGGGATCCGGACGGCGAACGCGGCTGGGATGGGGCCATGACCACGTTCCCGGCCGTCCTGCTCGACGGCGTCACCCGCACCTACCGATCGCGAGCGGGGGAGGTGCACGCGCTCCGTGGGGTCACCCACGCCTTCGAGCGCGGCACGTTCACCGCCGTGATGGGGCCGTCGGGCTCCGGCAAGTCGACGCTGCTGCAGGTGGCGGCCGGACTGGACCGGCCCACCCGCGGCGACGTCCGCATCGGCGGCAAGCCGCTCGGCCCGATGAGCCAGACCGCGCTGACCCGGATGCGACGTACGTCGATGGCGTTCGTCTTCCAGTCCTACAACCTGCTCGACGCGCTCAGCGCCGCCGACAACGTCGCCCTCCCCGCCCGGCTCGCCGGGCGCCGGGTCGACCGCGACGCGGTGCGCCACGCGCTCGGCCAGGTCGGGCTCGCCGAGCAGGCGCGCCGGCGGCCCGCGGAGCTGTCCGGGGGACAGCAGCAGCGCGTCGCGATCGCGCGGGCGCTGCACCTGCGGCCCGAGGTGCTCTTCGCCGACGAGCCCACCGGTGCGCTGGACCGCGCCTCCGGCCGCCAGGTGCTCCAGCTGCTGCGCTCGCTCTCCGACGAGCAGGGCCAGACCGTGGTGATGGTGACCCACGACCCGCTGGCCGCGTCGTACGCGCACGGCACGCTGTTCCTCGCCGACGGGCAGGTCGTCGGCCGCCTGGACCGGGCCGACGCGAACCAGATCGCCGCCGCGATGAGCGAGCTCGAGCGATGACCGCCCGGCCCGTGATGCTCGGGCTGAGCCGGCAGACGGTCCGGCAGTCGTGGCCGCCGTACGTCGGCGCGTTCGTCGCCCTGACCTGCGGTGTCGTGCTGATCGCGATGGCCGTGAGCCTCGCCAGTGCCGTCGACGTCAGCTCGCGCCGGCCCGGCGTGACCGCGGCGGAGCGCGCCCAGCTCGACGACCTCGCGTCGATGATCGGGGTGATGTCGGGGGTCGCGCTCTTCATGGCGATGTTCGTCGTCGCGAGCACCTTCGGGTTCGTGGTCGCCGCGCGCCAGCGCGAGCTCGGCCTGCTCCGGCTGGTCGGCGCGACGCCGCGCCAGGTCCGCACGATGGTGCTGGGGGAGTCGGCGGTGGTCGCCGTGCTGGCCACCGTCGCCGGGTCGCTGCTGGCGACCGTCGTGACGCCGGTGTTCGTCGCCCTGCTCGAGGCACAGGGGCTGCTCGCGGTCGACCTGACCATGCCGGCGCCGTGGATCGCCTGGTCGGTGGCGGCCGGCTGCGGTGCGGGCGTCGCGCTGCTCGGCTCGTGGCGGGCCTCGAAGCGGGCCGCGCGGGTCGCGCCCGTGGCGGCGTTCCGCGAGGCGGGGCTCGAGCGTCGTCGGCCCAGCGTGGTGCAGATCGTCGTCGGCACGGTCTGCCTGGTCGGACCGGTCGCGGTCTTCTTCGTGGCCGACGAGATCAGCCCGCTCTTCGCCCTGGTCACCGGGATCCTGCTGCCCGAGGTGGTGGTGATCGGCCTGGTCTGCTTCGGCCGGCTGCTGTTCCCCTGGCTGTCCGGGCTGCTGGCCCGGCCGTTCGCACGCCGCGACATCGCCGCGCGGCTGGCGGGCGACCACGTCCGCACCGGTGCCCGGACGCCGGCGGCGCTGGCCGCGCCGATCCTGGCGATCTCGGCGATCGCGGGCTCGATGATCGTGACGCTGAGCTTCACCGCCGACTGGACCACCGCGCTGGACCGTGCCCAGCTGCACGCGCCGGTCGTGGTCGAGACCGGCGGCGACCGCGCGGTCGCGAGTCGGCTGGTGGCCGATCCCGGCGTGGCGGTGGCCGACCCGCGGATCGTGGTGGGCGAGCACGAGGTGATCGACGTCCGCCTCGCCGAGAGGTCGCGCGGCCTCGCCGCGGTCCGCGGCAGCCTCGACGACCTCGGCGACGACCGGGTCGCGGTGACCGAGACCTACGCGATGGACGCCGGCGTCGGCATCGGCGACCCGATCCGGATCCGGGTCGACGGCGAGCCGGTCCGGCCGCGGGTGGCCGCCGTGGTCGGGGACGCCCCGGACCTGTACGCCGAGGTGCTCGTGCCGCCCGCGCTCGGTGGCGCGAAGGCCGGCCGGGTGGTGCCCGACGTGGTCTTCGTCGACCCCGGTAGCGCCGACCTCGACGCCGTGCTCGCCGGCACCGGCGCGATCGTGCTCGGCGCCGACGCGTGGATCGACCAGGTCGACGCGCAGACCCGGGCCGGCAACCAGGTCGGGCTGTGGGTGCTGCTCGGGCCGGCCGGCCTCTACGCCGCCATCGCGATCGTCAACGCCGTGCTGGTGGGCGTCTCCCAGCGCCGCCGCCAGCTGCGCACGGTCGGCCTGCTCGGCGCGACCGGCGACCAGCTGCGCCGGATGGTGATCTGGGAGGCCGGCCTCGTCGGCGCGGCCGCCCTGCTGCTCGGGGCACTGGTGACCGGCTTCGTGGCCTGGCTGATCCGCTACGCGACGACCCGCGACGTACCGGACGTGCCGATGACCGTGCCGTGGCTGCCCCTCGTCGCGATCGTCGCCACCTGCCTGGGGCTCGCGGTGGTCGCCGCCCTGGCCGGTGCCCGGGCCGCCGTCCGGGCCTCGGCCTGACGGTTCGGGGTATCCCTGCACCAAGGCCGTCGACGAAATTCGGGGCAAACCCTTGACGACGAATATGTAAGTGCGCTGAACTAACAAACGTGACCCAGACCTCACCGGTCGGCCGACCCCTCCGGCCCCGCGGCAAGCTCCTTCAGGAGGACGCTCGCCGGCACCACCGCTCGCTGCTGCTCCAGCAGCTGTTCCGCGAGGGGCCGGCGAGCCGCGCCGACCTGGCCCGGACCACCGGGCTGACCCGGGTCACGGTCTCCGACCTGGTCGGTGAGCTGGTCTCCGGCGGGCTGGTCGAGGAGCTCGGGGCGCCGGCCCAGAGCCGGGTCGGCAAGCCGCCGACGCTGGTCGGGCTGAACGCCGACTCCACCCACGTCGTCGGCATCGACCTCTCGGCCACCGATCGGATGACGGGCGCGGTCGTCAACCTCGCGGGCACGGTCCGGGCCCGCCACGAGCTTCCGCTCGACGGCGCCGTGGGCGCTGCCGCCGTGGCGCTGGTGCACCGCCTCGCCACCGAGCTGATCGCGATGACCGACCGGCCTGTGCTCGGCGTCGGCGTCGGCAGCCCCGGCGTCGTCGACGCCGCCGGCACCGTGATCGACGCGCCCAACCTGGCCTGGACCGACACCCCGCTCGCGGCCAGCCTCGCCGATGCCCTCGGCCTGCCGGTCTTCGTCGCGAACGACGCCAACACCGCCGTGCTCGGCGAGCACACCTTCGGCGCCTCGGGCGACGGCGGGCTGATGGTGCTCCGGGTCGGCACCGGTGTGGGTGCCGGGCTGATCCTCGAGGGCTCCCTGCTCCACGGCCACCTCGGCGCCGCGGGCGAGATCGGGCACGTCGTCGTCGACCCCTCCGGCGATCGCTGCGCCTGCGGCCGCAGCGGCTGCCTGGAGACCATCCTCGCCGTGCCCCACCTGCGCAGGCGCCTCGCCGGTCACGACCCCGTCGAGGTGCTGACCCGGGTGGGCGAGCAGCTCGGCGCGGCCCTCGCGCCGGTGGTCGGCACCCTCAACCTCCACGAGCTCGTGCTGAGCGGCCCGCAGGAGCTCCTCGACGGGCCGCTGCGCGAGGCCGCCGACCGCAGCATCCGCGAGCGGACCATGCCGGTCAGCTCCGCGGGCCTCGTCGTGCGCACCTCCGAGCTGGGCGAGGACGTGGTGCTCGTGGGCGCCGCCGTCCTCGTGCTCGCCGGACAGCTGGGCGTCTCATGAGCGCCCCCACAGACACGGCCGTCATCCCGGCGGACCGGCACCCCAGGACCCGGCTCGGCGCCGTCCCTGGACCACCACCACTGGATCACCCACCACTGGATCACCACTGATTCATCACTTCGGGTAACGCAAGAGAGGAACACTGCGGTGCGGATCAAGAAGACCCTCGCGGTCGCAGCGATGGCCACGCTGGCCACGGCGACCCTGGCTGCCTGTGGCGGCGACGACTCGGACGGCGGCTCGTCCAGCGACGGTGGGCCCACGACGGCGGACATCCGCGTCTGGCTCAACGGCACCGACACGCCGCAGGACGCGCGCGACTGGCTGAAGAAGACCTTCGAGGACCAGAACCCCGGCTCCACGCTGACCATCGAGCAGCAGGAGTGGGACGGCCTCGTCGAGAAGCTCACGACCTCGCTCTCCAGCGCCTCGGAGACCCCGGACGTCGTCGAGATCGGCAACACCCAGGCCCCGACGTTCACCTCCGCCGGTGCGTTCTCCGACCTCACCGACCAGCTCGACGACCTCGGCGGCGACGACCTGCTCCAGGGCTTCGTCGACGGCGCCACGGTCGACGGCAAGACGTACGCCGTGCCGTACTACGCCGGCTCGAAGTACATCTTCTACCGGAAGGACCTCCTCCAGAAGGCCGGCATCGACGTGCCGACCACCATGGACGAGTTCGTCGACGCGGCGATCGCCCTGAAGAAGGCGAACCCCAAGCCGGCCAACTTCTCCGGCTTCTGGTTCCCCGGCCAGGACTGGCGCAACGGCGCGACGTTCATCTGGGACGCCGGCGGTGACCTGGCCACCGACGACGGCGGCGAGTGGAGCGGCTCCCTGGAGTCCCCCGAGTCGATCGCCGGTCTCGAGACCGCCCAGAAGCTCTTCACCGAGGCGTCCGGCGCCCCCAAGGACGGCAACGAGGCCGACCCGTGGACGCCGTGGTGCGCCGGTGAGGTCGGCATGATGTCGACCCCGGGCTGGGTGACCGGCCTGATCAACGACCCGAAGTCCGGCTGCCCCGACACCCTCGGCAAGCAGATCGGCGTCTTCGCGATGCCCGGCAGTGACGGCGAGCCCGCTCCGGTGCTGCTCGGCGGGTCCGACATCGCGATCTCGGCCAAGTCGGCCAACCAGGAGCTGGCCCAGAAGGCCGTCGCGCTGATGCTCAGCGACGACTACCAGACGATCATGGCCAAGGCCGGGCTGACGCCGGCCAAGACCTCGCTGGCGCCGCTGCTCGGTGACGACGAGTTCGCGCAGGCCACCATCGCCGCGGCGTCCAACGCCAAGCTGACCCCGGCCGCCCCCGGCTGGGCGAACGTCGAGGGCTCGCGGGTCCTGGAGGACCTGTTCAGCGCGATCGCCCAGGGCGGCGACGTGACCGAGCTGGCCCAGAAGGCCGACGAGCAGATGAACTCGCAGATCAACGGCTGACGCACCGCTGCCGGTCCGGCGGACCGGGCCGGCAGCGAGCCAGACCCAACGGACGGCTGGGGCGGCGGATCCGCCGCCCCGGCCGCGCCATGCCCGGACCCGACCCGTCGGGCCCGCGATGATGAGAGGAGGAGGCCGGATGAACGGGAGCGCACCGCGCGCACGTCGTACGCCGTTGCCGTACGCGCTGCTGATCCCGGCGACGGTGGCGCTCGCCGTGGCGCTCGGCTATCCGCTGGTCCGCCAGGTGGTGCTGTCGTTCCAGGACTTCGGCCTGGCCCAGCAGTTCGGCCGGCCGCCCGAGTGGGTCGGGCTCGGGAACTACCGCGAGCTGGTCACCGACCCCTACCTGTGGCGGGTCACCCTGCGCTCGCTGGTCTTCTGCCTCGTCAACGCGGCGGTCACCATGGCGATCGGCGTCGGCCTCGCCCTGCTGATGCGGCACATGACCTCGTGGGTGCGGGTGCTGCTGCAGACCGGACTGCTGCTCGCGTGGGCGATGCCGGTCGTGGCCTCCCTGACCGTTTGGCAGTGGCTCTTCGACACCCAGTACGGCATCGTCAACTACCTGCTCACCAAGCTCGGCCTCGACTTCCAGGGCCACCCGTGGCTGCTCGAGCCGCTCTCCTTCTTCTTCGTCGCCACCGTGATCGTGGTGTGGATGAGCGTGCCGTTCGTCGCCTTCACCGTGTACGCCGCGCTGACCCAGGTCTCGGAGGACCTGGTCGAGGCCGCGGAGATCGACGGCGCCAGCCCGCTGCAGCGGCTGCGGCACGTCGTACTCCCCGCGATCCGCCCGGTACTGCTGGTCGTCGGGCTGCTCCAGGTCATCTGGGACCTGCGCGTCTTCACCCAGATCTTCATCCTCCAGCAGGCCGGCGGCTCGACCCGCGACACCAACCTGCTGGGCACCTACATCTACCGGCTCGGGATCGGCGGCGGGAAGTTCGGCATGGCGGCGGCGGTCGCCATCTTCATGCTGCTGCTCACCGTGATCCTGACCGCGCCGTACGTCCGCGCCATGCTCAAGCAGGAGAGTGAAGACTGATGTCGCGCACCCCTCGCCGTTCGCTGCGGATCGGCGCCAACGTCGTCGGCGTCGTCGCCTTCCTGGTCGCGATCTTCCCGGTCTACTGGATGGTGAACAGCTCCTTCCTGAACCGCAACGAGATCCGCAACCCGGTCCCGACCTGGGTCCCCTTCGGCGGAAACCTCGACAACTACCGCACGGTCTTCGAGACCGACCAGTTCCTCAACGCGCTGAAGATCAGCCTGATGGTGACGGTGCTGACGATCGTGGTGGCGCTCGCGTTCGCGTTCGTCGCGGCCGTAGCGGTCTCCCGGTTCCGGTTCCGGGGCCGGATGTCGTTCATCGTCACCCTGCTGGTGATCCAGATGATCCCGGTCGAAGGCCTGTTCATCTCCCAGTACAAGATGCTGGAGGCCATGGACCTGCTCAACACGGTCATCGGCCTGTCGCTGGTCTATGTGTCGCTGGTGCTGCCCTTCACCATCTGGACCCTGCGCGGCTTCGTGACCGGCGTGCCGTACGAGCTGGAGGAGGCCGCGATGATGGACGGCTGCTCCCGCACCCAGGCGTTCTTCCGGATCACCTTCCCGCTGCTCGCGCCCGGCCTGGTGGCGACCGGCGTCTTCGGCTTCATCCAGGCCTGGAACGAGTTCACCCTCGCCCTCGTGGTGATGACCCGCGAGGACCAGCGCACGCTGCCGCTGTGGCTCTCGACGTTCACCGACGTCAACCGCGGCACCGACTGGGGCGGCATCATGGCCGGCTCCACGCTGATCGCGGTACCCGTGATCGTGTTCTTCCTCGTCGTCCAGGGCCGGATGGTCGCCGGCCTCACCTCCGGCGCGGTCAAGGGATGAGCTCCTCGCTCGAGACCCAGGCGCTGGCCGTGCAGCTGCCGGCCTTCGCCGGCACCACGCTGCCGGGGGAGTACGCCGACCTGCTGGCCGCCGGCCTGGGTGGGATCTGCTACTTCGGCAGCAACACCGCCGACGGCCCTGACGCCGTCGCGGCGCTGAGTGCCGCGATCCGGGCGGCCAACCCGCACGCGGTGATCGCCGTCGACGAGGAGGGCGGCGACGTGACCCGCCTGCACGCCCTCGACGGCAGCCCGGTGCTCGGTGCCGCCGCGCTCGGGGCGGTCGACGACCTCGACCTGACCCGCGACACCGGCCGCGCGGTCGGTGTGTCGCTGGCCGCGGTCGGGATCAACCTCGACCTCGGTCCGGTCGCCGACGTCAACACCGACCCGGACAACCCGGTGATCGGCACCCGCAGCTTCGGCACCGACCCGCGGGCCGTCGCGGCCCACGTCGCGGCCTGGGTGGCCGGCCTGCAGGAGGCCGGGGTCGCGGCGTGCGCCAAGCACTTCCCGGGCCACGGAGACACCGCCCAGGACAGCCACCTCGAGCTGCCCACCATCGAGGTCGGCCTCGACACCCTCCGCACCCGCGAGCTGGTGCCGTTCGCGGCCTCGATCGAAGCCGGCATCGCGTCGGTGATGACCTCCCACATCGTGGTCCCCGCCCTCGACCCGGACCTGCCCGGAACCCTCAGCGCCCCGGTGCTCGGCCTGCTGCGCGACGAGCTCGGGTACGACGGCGTCATCGTCAGCGACGCCCTCGACATGGCCGGCGCGTCGGCCGGCCGCGGCATCCCGGAGGCGGCCGTGCTGTCGCTGTCCGCCGGGGCCGACCTGCTCTGCATCGGCCCCGAGAAGCCAGCGTCCCTGGTGCGCGCGACGCAGGCGGCCATCGTGGCCGCCGTGCACGACGGGCGGCTGTCCGCGGAGCGGCTGCGGTCCGCGGCCGCCAGAGTGGCGCAGTTGCGGGGCTATGGCACGCCTGGCGTGCCCGCGCTCGCCGTTTCCGCGCAGTTGCGCAGTTGCGGCGACCACCAGCTGGCCGGTGCCCGCCGCTCGCTGACCGTCGAGGGCGAGCTGCCCGACCTGCGCGGCGCGGTCGTGGTCAGCGTCGCGACGCCGGCCAACATCGCCGTCGGCGAGGTGCCGTGGGGCCTGGCGCCCGACGCCACCGTCGCGCCGGGTGAGCGGCTGGACACCGACCGGCCGGTGATCCTCCAGGTGCGCGACGCGCACCGCCGGCCGGAGATCGTGACCGAGGGCGCTGCGACCATCATCGAGTGGGGGTGGCCGGGTCCGTACGACGGCCCGGTGCCCAGGATCCTGACCCGCGGCTACTCCCGACCGGGAGCCGCCGCGGTGACCGAGCTGTTGCGAGAGGCAGGGTGGGACCGGTGAAGCTCGGTCTGGACATCGGGGCGACCAAGACCCTCGGTGTGGTGCTCGACGACGACGGGAAGATCCGGGCCGAGGTCCGCGAGCGCACCGAGCGCGGCGCGGGCGGCGTCGTCGAGTCGGCCGGTCGCGTCGTCGACGCGCTGCGGGCGGCCACCGGCGACCCGCTCACCGGGCCGGTGGGGGTGGGCGTCCCCGGCCTCGTCGACGTCGAGCACGGTGCGGTCAAGCACGCGGTCAACCTCGGCCTCGACGGCGACTTCGTGCCGCTCGGCGACCTGCTCGGCGAGCGCCTCGGCGTCCGCGCCGTGGTCGAGAACGACGTCAACGCCGCCAGCCTCGGCGCCACCGCGCTCAGCGGCGACCAGGACCTGATCTACCTGAGCATCGGCACCGGTCTCGCGGCGGGCCTGGTCCTCGACGGCCGGCTCCGCCGTGGCGTGCACGGCGCCGCCGGCGAGATCGGGCACGTCCCGGTCGATCCGCAGGGCGCGCTGTGCTCCTGCGGCCAGCGCGGCTGCCTCGAGACGATCGCCTCCGGATCGGCCCTGGCCGCGGCCTGGCCCTCCGGCGACGTACCGCCCGCCCAGGCGCTGTTCGCGGCCGCGCAGGCCGGTGAGGAGAAGGCAATCCAGGTGCGCGACGAGTTCGCCGCCGGGGTCGCCAGCGCGGTGCGGGTCCTGAGCCTGGCCGTCGACCCGGCCACGATCGTCCTCGGCGGCGGGGTCGCCCAGCTCGGCGACCCGCTGCGCGTGGCGGTCGCGCAGGCGCTGCTCGACCAGGCGGCCAGCTCGCCGTTCCTCGCCTCGCTCGACCTCGCGGGCCGGATCCGCGTGGTGCCCGCCGACTACCCCGTGGCCGCCGTCGGCGCCGCGCTGCTGGGCCGATGAGCTCCGTCACGGGCCGGCCGGCCCTGGGCAGCGGTGCGTCAGCAACCGATTCCGCCGTCCGATCGGTTGCCTGCTCACCGCCGCCCGGCCGCCGCCCTGGCCAGCGGTGCGTGAGCAACCGATTCCGCCGTCCGATGGGTTGCCTGCTCACCGCCGCCCGGCACGAGGAGGGCCGATGAGCTCCGTCACGGGCCGGCCGGCCCCGGGCAGCGGTGCGTCAGCAACCGAATCCGCCGTCCGATCGGTTGCCTGCTTACCGCCGCCCGGCCGTCGCCCTGGCCAGCGGTGCGTGAGCAACCGATTCCGCCGTGCGATGGGTTGCCTGCTCACCGCCGCCCGGCACGAGGAGGGCCGATGAACACCGTCTCCGGTCTCGTCGACATCCAGGTCAACGGCGCCGCCGGCATCGACCTCACCGCCGAGCCGCACCGGCTCTGGGAGGTGGCGGCGGCGCTGCCGGCGTACGGCGTCGTCGCGTTCGTGCCGACCATCATCACCAGCGACCCGGCGGCCCGTGAGCAGGCCCTCGCGACGTACGCCGCCGGGCCGCCCGCGGGCTGGGTCGGTGCGGAGCCGCTCGGACTGCACTTCGAGGGCCCGATGATCGCGCCCGCCCGCAAGGGCGCGCACCCCGAGCACTGGCTGCGGGCGCCCTCGCTCGAGTTGGTCGACGGCTGGTCGCGCGAGGCCGGCGTCGCGATGGTCACCATCGCCCCCGAGCTGCCGGGGGCGATCGACGTCGTCGAGCGGCTGGTGGCCCGCGGCGTCGTCGTGTCGGTCGGCCACACCGCGGCCGCGACCGCCGACGTGGTCGCCGCGGTGGAGGCCGGCGCCCGGTGCGTGACCCACCTCGGCAACGCGATGGCGCCGCTGCTGGCCCGCGAGCCCGGCCCGGTCGGCGTTGCGCTGGGGGCCGACGGACTGGTCGCCGGGGTGATCGTCGACGGTCACCACCTCGACCCGCACTTCGTGCGCGCCGCCTGGCGTGCCCTCGGCCCCGAGCGCTTCGTGTCGGTCTCCGACACCACCGCCGCCCTCGGGCTGCCCGACGGCCCGGCCCGCCTCGGCGACCAGGACGTGATCGTCTCCGCCGGCACGGTACGGCTCGCCGACGGCACGCTCGCCGGCTCGGCCGCGTCGCTGCTCGACTGCCTGCGCCTGCTGGTCGCCCAGACCGGCTGCACCCTCGACGAGGCGGTCGCCACCGCCACCACGACCCCGCTCACCCTGCTCGGGCTGCCGCCGCGCGAGGAGCGGATCCGGCTCACCGACGACCTGCGCCTGGAGGTCGACTGATGGAGGTCGTGCCGCTCTCCTCCGCCGCCGAGGCCGGTGCGGTCGCCGCCGACGCGGTCGAGGCGCTGGTGCGCCGCCGGCCCGACGCCGTGCTCGGCCTGGCGACCGGGTCGAGCCCGCTCCCGACGTACCAGGAGCTGATCCGCCGCCACCGGACCGGCGCCGGCCCGGCGTACGACGCGGTGCGCTGCTTCACCCTCGACGAGTACGTCGGGCTCCCCGCCGGCCACCCGGAGACCTACCGGGAGACGATCTTCCGCGAGTGCACCGACGGCCTCGGCATCGCCCGCGACCGGGTGCGCAGCCCGGACCCCTCGCCGGACGGTCTCCCCGACGCCGGCCCTCGCTACGAGGCCGCGATCGAGGCCGCGGGCGGGGTCGACCTGCAGGTGCTCGGCATCGGCGGCGACGGTCACCTCGCCTTCAACGAGCCCGGCTCCTCCCTCGCCTCCGCCACCCGCCTGAAGACCCTCACTGCGCGGACCCGGCAGGACAACGCCCGCTTCTTCGGGTCGGTCGACCAGGTCCCCCAGCACGTGCTCACCCAGGGCCTCGGCACCATCCTGCGCGCCCGGCACCTGCTCTTCGTCGCCACCGGCGCGGCCAAGGCCGACGCGGTCGCCGCCGCCGTCGAGGGCCCGGTCTCCGCCTCCTGCCCCGCCTCGGTTCTCCAGCTGCACCCGCACGCCACCGTGCTGCTCGACCCCGCCGCCGCAGCCCGCCTGACCCGGCTCGACTACTACCGCGAGGTGTACGCCGGCAAGCCGGACTGGCAGGGGCTCTGAGGCGGCGTCGGGATACCCGGTGCACCGGGTATCCCGGCACTTCTCGGCCGATGCAACACCCGAGAAGTGCCGGTTCTGCCCGAGAGGCTCCCCGCGGCCTAGCGAAGCTAGGGTGACGGCGTGCCTGACGACTTCCGCCGCGACCGCGTGGGTACGGCGCTGGCCGGCACGAACCCGATGGTGCTCCGACGGATGCGGGCCGGGTTCGCCGTGATCGGGGACGTGCAGCACCTGCCGGGCTACTGCGTGCTGATCACCGACACCCCGGGCGTCGACCAACTCACCGACCTGACGCCCGAGCGGCAGCTGGTCTTCCTCGACGACATGGCCGTGCTGGGCCGCGCGGTGGCGGCGGTGTGCGCGCGGCGCGACCCGCAGTTCAAGCGGATCAACCTCGAGATCCAGGGCAACACCGACGCGTTCCTGCACGCCCACGTCACGCCGCGCTACCACTGGGAGCCGGACGACATCGTCGGCTGGCCGGCCGCGCTGCACCACTGGACGGAGCGGGTCGGACCCGAGCACGCGGTCGGCCCGCAGCACGACGAGCTGCGCGCGGAGCTGGTCGCCGAGCTCCTGGTGGCCGTCACCGGAAGTTCTTCGGGTGGCCCGCACCCCGGGCACGCACCTCGCGGCGTTGCCGTCGCTTGCTGGACGAGCAAGTAGAGCCGCGCTCCGGCGCCTTGCGATGCACGCACCCCGAGCACGGGCCACCCCCGAGGAACTTCCAGCGACGACCACTAGTCCGAGGCGGCTGACGCCAGCCGGGCGGCGAGCGACCGCAACGCCGAGCGCAGCTCCGGCGAGCCCACCACCTCGAACGGCACCGGGAGCATCGCGAGGCGAGCGGCGTACCAGTCCGGGTCGTCGGTGGTGGCGACCATCCGGGTGCGGTCGCCCTCGGCCGACAGCAGCGCGAAGCTGCGCGGCACCCAGCGCCGGACCTGCTCGACCGGCGCGTCGACCAGCACCTCCGCGGCGTACCGCCAGCCCTGCGAGAAGTGCTCCTCGACGACCCGCAGCGCGTCGATGCCCGCGGGAGGAGTGAAGGTCTCGGGCAGCGCCGACACGTCGGCGACCCGGTCGACGCGCAGCACCCGCTGGGCGTCGCGGCTGCGCGACCAGCAGAGCAGGTACCAGTGGCTGTGCCGCAGCACGACCGCCCACGGCTCGACCACCATCTCCGAGATCCGCTCGCCGATCCGGTAGTCGAGCATCAGCGTGCGCGACGCCGCGCACGCCGCGACCAGGCGCTCGAGATGCTCGTGGGGTGCGATGTCGCCGGCCGACTGCGGGTGCGGTACGGCGGGCCGCTCCGGCAGCACGCGCAGGATCTTGGCGAGCGCGCCGCCGACGACGTCGGCCGGGTCGGCCGCGCGGGGGTGGCCCTCCAGCGTGGCCATCACGAGACCCGTCGCCTCCGCCGCGGTGAACATCAGCGGCGGCAGCCGCAGGCCGCGGCCGACCCGGTAGCCGCCGTACGGCCCGCTCGCCGACTCGATCGGGAGGTCGGCCTCGCGCAGGATCGCGACGTAGCGCCGGGCCGCCCGGCCGGTGACGCCGAGCCCGGCGCCGAGCTGGTCGGCCGTCATGCCCGGGCGCGCCTGGATCAGCTCGAGCGTGCGCAGCGCGCGGGCGGTCGGGGAAGTAGATCGTCCGGGAATGCCCCTAGTGTGCCGGACATGACGACCTCCCCGAACGTCTTCCGGACCGAGACCCCGCTGGCCGGCACCGAGATCGAGGCCCTCGTCGGGTCGCTCAACCGGATGCGCACCTACCTGCTGTGGAAGTGCGGCGGCGTCGACGACGCCGGCATCCGCGCCACGCTCGGCACCTCGACCCTGACGCTGGGCGGCCTGCTCAAGCACCTGTCGGTCGTCGAGGCCATCACGTTCTCCTGGAAGCTGCACGGCCGGCGTCCGTTCGCGCCGTTCGAGGACGCCGACTGGGACGACCCCGACTGGCACTTCCGCGTCGAGGACGACGACACCCCCGCCTCGCTCGAGGCGCTCTACCGAGCATCGGTCGCGAAGGGGCAGGCGCTCGTCGACGAGGCGATCGCGGAGGTCGGGCTCGGCGGGGACGCCGACATCGCGGACGACGAGGGCCGGCACGCCAACGTGCGCCGGCTCGTCTACGACATGATCGAGGAGTACGGCCGGCACGTCGGCCACGCCGATCTGATCCGCGAGTCCGTCGACGGCCTCGTGGGCGAGGACCCCGGGCCGGAGTGGTCGGCCTAGCGACGCCCTCGGGTCAGGGTTGCGCTCTCACGCGAGCGCGACGGTGAGCGCCAGGACGGTCGCGGGGTCGTCGAGCCGGTCGCCGTACAGCTCGCGCAGCTGGCCCATCCGGTAGCGCACGGTCTGCGGGTGCACGAACAGGTCGGCCGCGACCTCGTCGCGGCGGCCGTGGTGGAGCAGCCACGAGCGCAGCGTGTCGGCGAGCTTCTCGGCCGTGCCGGGCCGCAGGGCGGCGAGCGGGGCGAGCACCTGGGCGCGCAGGTCCGCCCGAGCGGAGGGGTCGGCGTCGAGCACCAGGGGCACCAGGTGTGCCTCGGTGTCGAGTTCGAGCCCGGCCGCCCGGGCACGCAGGGCCCGGTCGTACGACGCGCGCACCTCGAGCCACGGTCTCGGCGGCCCCGCCGTGCAGCCGCGGGTGCCGAGCGTCCGCAGCAGCGCCGCACGCCGGTGCCCGTGCGCGTCGGGCACCAGCAGCAGCACCGCCTCGTCGAGCTCGGGCGGCTCGGTGGCCGCGATCGTGCCCGGGGAGACGGCGGCGAGCACCGGGCGCACCTGGGCCTCGGGCACGATCACCGCGGTCAGCGTCTTCGGCGGCTCCCAGCCCGCGCGCTCGGCCGTCGCGAGCACGGTGTCGGCCGGGGAGCCGGTGAGCAGGTGGTGGGCGATCCGCTCCAGGCGGCGCTGCCGGACCCGGCCGGTGGTGGCGAGCTCGTCGTTGTGGCCGGCGACGCTCGCGGCGGAGAGCTCGTCGATGTAGGCGAAGACCAGCTCCGCGAAGGCGACCAGCGTCTCGCCGTCGAGGCCGTTGCGCACCGCGGTCGTCGACATCTCGCGCCAGGAGACGCGGGCGCCGATCCGGTACGCCGCGAGGATCGCCTCGGTCGAGCGGCCGCTGCGGGCCTCGCCGCGGCCGAGCTGGTAGGCGCCGTCGACCGCGGGCGCGGTGGGTGTGGTCAGGTCGGCACCGCGCCGGCCGCTGGCGAGGGAGAGGAACCCGCCCAGCGCGAGCTGCACCGCGTTGCGGATCGTCTCGCCCATCGGCCCGCTGAACGCGTCGGTGTAGCTGGGCACCTCGTCGATGATCGCGGCGACGACGTGCTCGGCGACGTCGGCCAGCTCGGCGCGCATCCGCTCGACGGCCCGGGGTGGGAGCCGGAGCCCGTGATCGGCCGTGCGCCGGGGAGTGGCCATGGTCCAGTTTTATCACCAGCGAACAATGCCGACCCCGATCTTCACGTCCTACGGTCATGATCTTGCGCGTCGCGCGCAGCAGACTGTGGTCATGAGCATCGCCCTCCCGTCCGGAACGACCCGGTCCCGTCGTGGTCGATCCCTGCGCGAGGGGCTGCGCCGGGTCGCCGAGGCCGCGGTCACGCCGCTCGAGCTGGGCGACGTGCTCGACGTCTTCCACCCGCTGCGCCGCGGCGCCGACCTGCGGGCCCGCATCGTCGAGGTCCGCCCCGAGACCCACCAGTCCGCGACCGTGCTGCTCCAGCCGGGGCGGGACTGGGCCGGCCACGTGCCGGGGCAGTACGTCCGCGTGGGCGTCGACGTCGACGGCGTCCGCCTGTGGCGCACCTACTCGCTCACCCACGGCCCGCGCGCCGACCGCCGGATCAGCATCACCGTCAAGGCGATCCCCGGCGGCGTGGTCTCCAACTACCTGGTCCGTCGCGCCCGGCCCGGCCAGATGATCCAGCTGCACCAGTCCGAGGGCGAGTTCGTGCTGCCGCAGCCGATCCCCGCGAAGCTGCTGCTCGTCACCGGCGGCTCGGGCATCACGCCGGTGATCGGCATGCTCCGCAACCTCTTCTCGCGCGCCGAGCGGCCCCAGACCGACATCGTGCTGCTGCACTCCGCGCTCTCGCGGGCCGAGGTGATCTTCGGCAGCGAGCTGCGGCAGTACGACGCGGCCGGGTGGCTGCGCCTCGTCGAGCTGCACACCGACACCCACGGGCTGCTCGACGTGGCAGACCTCGACCGGCTGGTGCCCGACCTGGCCGAGCGCACGGCGTACGCCTGCGGTCCGGCCGGCCTGCTCGACGCGCTCCAGGAGCACTTCGACGCGCGCGGGCTGACCCTTGCCACCGAGCGCTTCCGCGCGCAGCTGGTCGAGGCAGGCGACGGCGGCACCGTCACCTTCGCCGGCGGCACCCCGCTGGAGGCCGACGGCGCCACCCCGATCCTCGACGTCGCGGAGAACGCCGGCGTGCTGATGCCCAGCGGCTGCCGGATGGGCATCTGCATGGGCTGCGTCCTGCCGCTGAAGGAGGGCGCCGTCCGCGACCTGCGCAACGGCGCGCTCACCACCGCCGTACCCGGCGAGACCGGGCCCGGCGGCGTACCGATCCAGACCTGCATCAGCGCGGCCGCCGGGCCGTGTGTGATCGACCACTGACCCCGGCCCGATTCGAGGAGTCGCATGACCGCCATCACGAAGAAGCCCGTGAACCCGACGGCCCATCTCACCCCCGAGGACATCGAGCAGATCGGCATCGAGCTCGACGCGATCCGTCAGGACATCCTCGACGAGCGCGGTGCGAGCGACGCGGCGTACATCCACCGGGTCGTCGACGTGCAGCGCCGGCTCGAACTGGCGAGTCGCGCGGTGCTGCTGTTCTCATCGCTGCCGCCGGCCTGGATCGTCGGCACGATCGGCCTGTCGGTCGCCAAGATCCTCGAGAACATGGAGATCGGCCACAACGTCATGCACGGTCAGTGGGACTGGATGCGTGACCCGAAGATCCACTCGACGACGTGGGAGTGGGACAACGCCTCGACCGCGGACGGCTGGAAGCACTCGCACAACGAGATCCACCACAACTTCACCAACATCGTCGGCAAGGACAACGACCTCGGCTACGGCATCATGCGCGTCGACGAGGACCAGCGCTGGCACCCGGCGTACCTCGCCCAGCCGCTGTGGAACTTCATCAACGCGTGCTTCTTCGAGTACGGCATCGCGGCGTACGACCTCGAGCTGGGCCGCAACCTGCGGCTGCCGAAGGAGAGGCGCAGCGACGAGTTCAAGCGCAACCTCAAGAACACGCTGAAGAAGATCCGCAAGCAGGCCACCAAGGACTACGTCGTGCACCCGGCGCTGTCGATCCCGACCGGGTCGTTCCTGCCGACGCTCGCGGCGAACTTCACCGCCAACCTGGTGCGCAACATCTGGTCGCACTCGGTGATCATGTGCGGCCACTTCCCCGAGGGCGTCGAGACCTTCGAGAAGAAGGCGATCCCGGCCAACGAGACCCGCGGCGAGTGGTACCTGCGCCAGATGCTCGGCTCGGCCAACATCTCCGGCTCCAAGGCCATGCACATCATGACCGGCAACCTCTCGCACCAGATCGAGCACCACCTCTTCCCCGACCTGCCGAGCAACCGGTACGCCGAGATCGCCCCCCGGGTGCAGGCGCTCTTCGAGAAGTACGACCTCAACTACCACACCGCGCCGCTGCCGCAGCAGGTCTACTCGGCCTGGCACCGGGTGGTCCGACTGTCGCTGCCCAACGGCTGGCTCGCGACGACCACCGTCAAGAACCTGCCCGAGCAGGCGAAGCTGCTGTGGGCGATGTCGACCAAGGGCCCCAAGGTGCGCCGCGCCGCCCAGGCCCGGCTGGAGCAGCAGGCCCGTCGCCAGGCGGCCGCCGCGGCGGCCTGACGCTGCACTGTTCGGGATAGTCCGTCACGTTCTGGTCGTCGAAAGCCGGTGACGGCAACCAGAACGTGACGGACTATCCCGACGCTGCGAGTCCGTACTGGATCATGGCCCCATGCGATTCACCGAGCACGAGCTGACCGCGGCGCTCACGGGAGCGGCCAAGAGCGTGCTGGCCGCCCAGGACAAGGACGTCCGCAAGGGACGCCGCACCGCCGACGAGGCCTGGGAGGCGCTCGGGAGGTTCCAGCGGTTCCAGATCCTCGACGGGCTCGGCGACCAGCTGCTGCCGGTGCTGGTCGCACTCCCGGACGTCGACGTCGAGCCCGGCACTCGCCCGGCGTTCACCGACGCCCAGATCACCGCGGCGGTGGAGGAGCGGCTCGGCGAGGAGGGCGGCAAGATCCGCCGGGCGGTGCTGCTCAAGGCCCGGGTCGCGCTCGTGCAGGTGGCGCTGGCCCACGTGCCGCCGCGGCAGGACCCGGACGCGCTGATCGTGCCCGACCACCTGTGAGCGACCTCGCTTGTGACGCCGGGTCGTCCGCTGCTCCCACGGTGTTGCAGCATGGTGGGAAGAGTGGGTAACCCGGCGTTACAGCCGATTCGGTGATTCACCGCCCCACTCCGCCACGCCACAATGACGGGCGTCGGACGAGCAGGGAGGTGACGTGGCCGGGCACCTTCGCGCCCGCCGGTGGACCCTGGTCGCGTGCCTGGTCGTCATCGGCGTCCAGGCGGTCCTCCTCGCCACGCTGCTGCAGGGCGCCCGCGAGCCGCACCGGGTCCCGGTGCTGGTCACCGCACCGGCCGTCGTGGCGCACGAGCTCGCGGTCGAGGCCGATGCGCTGCCCGGCGCGCCGTTCGCGGCGGACTGGACCGACGACCCCGACGAGGCCCGGGCGGCGGTCCGCGACGGCACCTCCGTGGCAGCCATCCTCGTCGACCTGCGCGAGACCCGCGACGTGCTGCTGGTCAACCCGCGCCACGATCCCGACCTGACCGACGCGGTGACCGACCGCCTGGTCGCGGTCGAGAAGGCTCGCGGCCGGACGCTCGAGGTGCGACCCGTCGTGACGTCGGGCGCGGACGCCGCCGAGCGCATCCGGCGGTACGTCATGCTGTGCGGCCTGCTCGGGTTCGGGTACGCCGTGGTCGTGTCGCTGATGCGCGGGCCGGTCGCCGCGACGACCGGCCGCGGGGTGCTCCGGCTGCTGGGGCTCGCGGCGGCGTCCGTCGCCGGGGCCGGGCTGCTCCAGCTGCTGCCCGCGACCCGGCTGCCCGGGGACGACCTCCGGGTCGTGGGCATCGGCGCGGCGTACGTCTTCATGACGGGCGCGGTCACCCTGGCCGTCGAGGCGCTGGCGGGCCTCGTCGGCATCGCCGCCGTGGCGGCCCTCTACTTCGTGCTGGCGACCCCGCTGCTCGCCGGCACCAGCCACTACCTGCTCCCGGCGCCGTGGCCGGAGGTGTCGCCGTGGACGCCGACCGGGTCCGCCCAGCGGGCCCTCGCCGCGGTCGCCTACCTCGACCCGGGCCGCGCGACCCAGCCGGCCCTGGTGGTGGGGGCCGCCGCCGTCGTCGCCGTGCTGGTGCTGGTGTTCAGCGCGCAGTTCCGGCGACCGCCCCGGGCGACGTCGAGCACCGCGATGCCGCGTCGGCACTGGCGGCTCTGGGTGGTCGGCTCGGTGCTGCCGCTGGCCGTGCTGATGGCGGTCGCGGTCGCCTACCTGCCGGCCGACGTCGCCACGGCGAAGCGGCTGCCGAGCGTCGCCTCCGAGACGACGTGCGTCGACCGGGCGGGTCGGCCGCGCAGCGTCCGCGACCTCAACCACCAGATCTCGACGCTCCAGGGCACGCCGGCGTTCCAGGGCGCCGACGTCGGGGCGGACGTCCGACTCCAGGACGGGCGCTTCCTGCTCGTCTTCGGCGACACGCTGCGCGGCCCGTCGTTCGACGGCCCCTCGCTGGCCCGCAACTCGATGCTGCTGTGGGACACCGACTGCGTGTCGGTGGTGCTGCCGCCGTCGAAGGGCGCGCTGATCCCCGACCGGCTGGACGGCGTCGGGTACTGGCCGATGTCGAGCGCGGTGGCTCATCGACCGGGGTACGACCTCGTCCTCGTCTCGACCCAGCGGGTGAGATCCACCGGTGGCGGCTCCTTCGACTTCGCCAACCTGGGGCCCGCGCTCGCGGTCTTCGTCGTGCGGGCGGGCGGCGCGCCCCAGCTGATCGCGACGAAGGATCTCGGCGCCGACGACGCCGACCCGGCGCGGCCGGCGTGGGGCGCGGCGCTCGCCGTCGACGACGGCTGGGTCTACGCCTACGGCACCGCGCGTCCCGGGCAGGACGGCGTCTTCGGCTTCTCCCTCCACGTCGCCCGGGTGCGCCCCGACGACGTGCTCGACGCGGCGAAGTGGCGGTTCTGGGACGGGTCCGGCTGGCAGCGCAGCCCCGACCGGGCGGCCGCGCTCGTGCCCGCCGAGGGCGGCGTCTCGCAGACCCTGAGCGTCTTCCACCAGGGTGGCCGGTGGTACGCCCTGAGCAAGCGGGACGGCGACCTCGGCGACCAGCTCGTGTTCTGGACCGCGCCGGGGCCGACCGGGCCGTTCGCGCCGACCGACCCGGTCGCGACGATCGCCTCCGACTCGGCCGCGGGCGCCGTGACCTACATGCCGCTGGCCCACCCGCGGATCCTTCCGGAGCGGGGCACCATGGTGGCGTCGTACAGCCGCAACAACACCGACTTCGACAAGATCCGCGCGGACCCGACGCTCTATCGGCCGACCTTCCTGCGGGTGCCGCTCCCGGACTGAGCGGGCGGTGCGGCGGGGCCGGGCTCCGGCTCGGCCGCGGACTCGCCCTCGATCGAGACGTGGGGCAGCAGCCGGTCGAGCCAGCGTGGCAGCCACCACGCGGCGCGGCCGAAGAGCACCAGTGCGGCGGGCGCCAGGGTGACCACGAGGATCCCGGCGAGCAGCACGGCCACCGACAGCCCCACGCCGAACTGCTTGATCGTCGGGTCGTCGTTGAGGATGAAGCTGGCGAACACCGACGCCATGATCAGCGCCGCGGCCGTCGTGATGCGCGCGCTCGACGCGAGCGCCGACCGTACGGCGGCACGGGCCTCCTCCCCGGCGTGGTGGTGCTGCTGGACGTGGCTGACCAGGAAGACCTCGTAGTCCATCGACAGCCCGAAGAGGCCGGCGAACATCATCAGCGGGACGTAGCTGGCGATCGGCACGCTGCTGTCCGCCGTGTCGATGCCGAGCAGCGAGATCCCCCAGCCCCACTGGAACGCCGCGGTCAGCACCCCGAACGCGGCCGCCGCCGAGAGCAGGTTGGTGACCGCCGCCTGGAGCGGGATCAGCAGCGACCGGAAGGCGACCATCAGCAGCAGGAAGCCGAGCAGGATGACCGTCCCGATCACGAGCAGCAGCCGGGCCGAGATCAGCGACGCGAGGTCGACGTACGACGCCGTGTAGCCGCCCACGTGGGAGATGACACCCGCCCCCTTGTTGGTCTCGGGCAGCACGCTGTCGCGGACCACGCCGACCAGGTCCGCGGTGTCGTCGGAGGCGGGTGAGGTCGACGGCACGGCCGAGAGCAGCACCACGTCGCCCTCCTTGTTGATCTGCGGCGGCGTCAGTGCGACCACACCCGAGGTGGCGGTCAGGCTCTTCTGCAGCGCAACGACGCGGGGGTCCGTGCCGCGGTCGTCGCCCCCGGCCTGCGTCATCATGTCGGTCAGCTCCTTCTTGAGCTGCTCGGCCTGCTGCTGCTCCTGCTCGGCCTGCTGTTGCTCGGCCTTGAGCTCGTTCGCCTGCTGCTGCAGCTCGTCGCCCTGGCGCTGGAGCGCGGCCCCCTGCTGCTGCAGCCGGTCGCCCTGACGCTGGAGTGCGGCGGCCTGCTGCTCCAGCGACGCCTTCTGGCGCTGGAGCGCGTCGGCCTGCTGCCGCAGCTGGTCGGCCTGCCGGGTCAGCGCGGCGGCCTGACCGGCCAGGCGCCGAGCACGCTCGCCGAGCACCCGGGCCCGTGCCGTCAGCGGAGCCAGCCGGTCGTGGACCACGGTCTGGCGCTTGCGTACGTCGGCGAGACGCTCGCGCAACCGGTCGACCCGGGCCGGATGGCCCTGGGCACGGTCGATCCGCCGCTCGAGCAGGCGCTCGCGCGCCCCGAGCCGCACCAGCTCGCGCGCGAGCGGCCGGATCCGGTCGGCCAGCTCGCGGGCCTGTCGCTCCAGGGCCGAGCGCTGCGCCTGCAGCCGCGCCTGCTGCGTCTCGAGTCGCTGCTGCTGCGCCTGGAGCGCGGTCGCCTGGCTCTCGAGGTCGGCCTGTTCGCGCTGGAGCTGACCGGCCTGTCGCTCCAGCGCCGCCTGCTGGTCCTGCAGGCTCGCCTGCTGCTGCTCGAGCTGTCGCTGCTGGGCCTCGAGCTGTTGCTGCTGCTTCGGGAGCTGCTTCTGCTTCTTCTCCAGGTCCTGCTGGAGCGACTGCGCCTCGTCGTACTTCTTCGTGTACTCCTCGCTCGGCGCCGCCACGGGATCGAACGCCGAGGCGACCTGGAGCGGGCCGTTGTAGCCGACGCCGAACCCGTCGGTGATCAGGTCGTAGGCCTGCCGCTCGGTCGTGTCGGGCGAGGTCGCGCCGACGTCCTCCTGGCCGAGCTCGAGCGAGAACACCGGAATGATCAGCGGCACCAGCGCCGCCAGCGACACCACCGTCACGATGACCGGGTGGCGGCGTACGACGCCGGCCCAGCGTGCCCACAGACCGGTGCCGTGCTTGCGCTTCGGGCGCAGGAAGGCCGGCAGCGACAGCCACCTGATCCGGTGCCCGAGCAGGCCGAGGAACGCCGGGAGCAGGGTGATCGCGACCAGCACCGCGGCGACCACCGCGATCGCGGACGCCAGGCCGAGCGTGCTCACCAGCGGGATGCCGGCGACGCCGAGCGCCAGGAGCGCGATCACCACCGTGCATCCGGCGAAGACGATCGCGCTGCCGGAGGTCGCCACCGACTCGGCCACCGAGTCGACGACCGACCGGCCGTCCCGCAGGTGGTCCTGGTGTCGGGTGATCAGGAAGAGCGCGTAGTCGATGCCGACGCCGAGGCCGATCATGGTGGCGAGCGTCGGCCCGCTCGACGGGATCGCGAAGACGTGGCCGAGCAGCCCGACCACCGACAGCGCCACGACCAGGCCGACCACGGCGGTGATGATCGGCAGTCCCATCGCGACCAGGCTGCCGAGCACGAAGCTCAGGATGATCATCGCCGCGACGATGCCGACGATCTCGCTGGTCTCGGAGTCGTCGGTCGAGAGCGTCGAGCCGATCGACCCGGCGGCCGCGATCGTCACCCCGGCGTCCTGCGCGGGCTTCGTGGCGTCCACGATGCCCTGGGCGATCTCCGGCGTCAGGTCGCCCGAGCCGATGTCGAGCAGCACCGGCGCGAACGCCGTCTGCCCGTCCTTCGCGACCAGTCCGGCGTTGTGGCCGGCGCTGCTGAGCGGGCTGGTCGCGCTGGAGACGTGCGGCTCCTGGCGGATCGCCTGCACCGACTCGTTGACGGCCTGCTTGTAGGCGTCGTCGGTCAGCTTGCCCTTCGAGACGTCGAAGACGATCGGGTTGACGCCGTTCTGCTGCGGTGGGAAGCGATCCTGGAGCAGGTCCTTCGCCGCCTGGCTGTCGGTGCCCGGGAGCGACAGGTCGTTGTTGGTCTGCGCTCCGATGCCCGCGACGACCCCGCCCACGCCGAGCACGATCAGCACCCAGACCGCGATGACCACCAGCCCGTGCCGCGCGCAGAAGTGGCCGAGCCGGCGCAGCAGTCGTGCCACGGCATCCTCCCTCCGCGCCCGTCGAGCATGGTCGACGCGGGAGTGGGTCCGGCCGCGAGCGGTGGGCGGGTCCCCGATCTGCGGTACGACGGATTCTCATCTCGCACCCCTCGATCCGGACCCGGCAGCCGCCTAGCCTGCGAGAGGTGGGACGCCTGCTCGCTCTGGCGCGGTCCGCTCCGGCCGCGATGGCGGTCCTGGTCGGGGTGGCGGCGGTCTGGGGCGCGAGCCGGGGCGGGTTCACCGACCTGTTCGTCTACCGGTACGCCGGCCAGCACGTGCTCGACGGGCTCTCGGTCTACGGCTCCCGCGACCCGGTGATGGGGCTGCCGTTCACCTATCCGCCGTTCGCGGCGGTGCTGATGGTGCCGCTGGCCGTGCTGCCGACGTGGGCGGCGGCCGCGCTCCTGACGGGCGCGTCGGCCGCCGCGCTCGCGGCCGCCGTGCACGTCGTACGCCGCGCGCAGGGTCGGCCGACCGACGGGTGGCTCGTCGTTGCGCTGTGCGCCGCCGCACTGGCGCTGGAGCCGGTCTGGCAGAACGTCGTCTTCGGGCAGCTCAACCTGCTGCTGATGCTGGCGGTGCTCGTGGACGTGCTGCGTCCCGAGCGCCGGCTCTCCGGCGTGCTGGTCGGCATCGCCGCGGGGGTGAAGCTGACGCCGCTGGTCTTCGTCGTCCTGCTGGTGCTGATCGGGCGCCGGGCGTCGGCGGCGCGGGCGGCGCTGGCGTTCGCCGCCACCGTCGCGGTCGGGTTCGCGGCGATGCCCCGGCCGGCGGCGTCGTACTGGACGCACGGCCTGCTCGACCCGACGCGGATCGGCCCGCCGGCCCTGGCCCACAACCAGTCGATCGACGGGGCGCTCACCCGCCTCCTGGGCGGCCCGCGGCCGACCGTTGTGTGGCTGGCGGTCGCCGGCCCGCTCGCCCTCGGCGTGCTCTGGACGGCCGCGCGGTGGTGGCGCCGCGACCGCGTGCTCGGCACCGGCCTGGCGGCCCTCGCCATGCTCCTGGCCTCGCCGATGTCGTGGTCGCACCACTGGGTGTGGGCGGTGCCGGTCGCGCTGGCGCTCTGGGGGCGCAGCCGCTGGGCGGCCGCGGCCTGGGTCGCCGTGTTCGTGGCGCGGCCGATGCTGTGGCCGCCGTGGGGCGACGGTCGTGAGTACGCGTGGAGCCCGATCGAGCACGTCGTCGGCAACGCGTACGTCGGGGCGGCGCTGGTCGTCTGTGCGTGGGCGGCGGTCTACTCGTCGCCGGTGAGGTTGAAGGCCCGGAGCCGCCGCCCGCTCAGCCAGGTGCCGCCGACCACGACCACGACCGCCGCGACCACGGCGTACACGACCGAGAGGCCCCCCACCAGGGACAGGCCGGCCAGCTCATCGACGATCTCGCCGGACCAGCGGGTGATGCTCAGCCAGCGCACCCCGTCGAGCAGCCCACCCAGCAGCCCCTCCCAGATCAGCAGGTAGACCAGGCCGATCACGACGGCATGCCGGGTGAGCACCGAGAGCAGCGCGAAGAGCGCGCAGTACGCCGCGCCGCCCACCGCCGCCCCGACGGCGAATCCGAGGGCCAGCGACGGATCGCCCGTCCGCACGACCAGGCCGGCGACGAGCATCGGCACGGCGCCGAAGGCCAGGCTGCATCCGATCGCCACGACGAGCTTGCTGCCGATGATCGTGTAGCGCGAGATGGGCTTGGCCAGCAGGTAGGAGATCGACCCGTCGTCGATCTCGGGGGCGAGCAGGCCGGAGGTGGCCAGCAGTGCGACCAGCGGCGCGATCACGGCCAGCCCGAGCCGGTCGAGGGTGTGCTCGCTGGCCGTCTCGTCCTGGCCGACGAGCGCGCGCACCAGGACGGCCAGGGCGATCAGCACCAGCGCCAGCACGAACAGCAGCACGCCCCGCCACTGACCGAAGATGCTGCGCACGCCCAGCCGGGCGATCGTTCGCGAGATCACCCGGGACGTCACGGGGCCACCAGGTAGGAGAAGACGCTCTCGAGCGACTCGTCGGTCGGGGTCACCTCGTGCAGGCGTACGCCGTGCTCGCGGGCGAGCCGTGGCAGCACCTCGCTGAATCGACCGAAGTCGGACGCCTCAAGCTCGATCCCGCCCTCGGAGCGCAGCCGCGCGCCACAGACCGACGGCTCGGCCAGCAGTACCGAGGCCAGCAGCCGGTCGTCGCCGGTGCGGAGCACGAACCGGTTGGGCCGATCGGTCATCAGCCGCCGGATCGCCCCGAAGTCCCCGGACGCGGCGTGCCGCCCCGCGACGACGACCTCGATCTGGCGGGCCACCTGCTCGACCTCCTCGAGGATGTGCGAGCTGAAGAGCACGGTGCGGCCCTCGGCGCCCATGGTGCGCAGCAGCTCCATCAGGTGGATCCGCTGCCGCGGGTCCATCCCGTTGAACGGCTCGTCGAGCAGCAGCACGGCGGGGTCGTGCACGAGCGCGGAGGCCATCTTGATCCGCTGCCGCATCCCCTTGGAGTAGGTGGAGATCCGGCGGTCCTGTGCGTCGGTCATCTCGATCAGGGCGATCGCCCGCTGGGCGGCGGCGCCGGCGTCGGCGAGGCCGTGCAGCTCGGCGTTCGCGACCACGAACTGCCGCCCGGTCAGGTAGTCGAAGAGCGCCTCGCGCTCGGGTACCAGGCCGATCCGGCGGTAGACGCGCTCGTTGCGCCACAGCGGCTCGTCGTCGAGTGTGACGCTGCCTGCGGACGGCGCGAGGAAGCCCGACATCAGCGCGATCAGCGTGGACTTGCCGGCGCCGTTGGGGCCGAGCAGGCCGGTGACGCCGGGGCCGATCGTCATCGTGACGTCGTTGACGGCGACGACGTTGCGGAACCAGCGGGAGACGTGGTCGATACGGATCTCCGTCATGTCCTGATCCTCCGGTAGCGGAGCATCAGGATGCCGATCGATCCCGCGACGAGGAGCACGGTCGCGACGCAGTACAGGACGCCCATCGCGGTGCCGTCCGGTGGCGTCCTGGTCGCCGCGGGGGAGTCGAAGAGGAAGACCTGCACGCCGTTGACGAGGGTGTACGGCGAGAACAGCCCGGCGACCTCGCCGACGGACTCGTGGCCGGAGTCGTAGGAGATGCCCTGGATCGTCGCGACGACCGTGTAGCTGACGAGCAGCACGACGATCACCGCGGCCACCGCCAGCCCGCGCCGGATCGTCAGCGCCGCGACCACGGCTGCCGGCCCGGCGAGGCAGGCCGACAGCAGCACGGCGCCCACGATGGCCGCGAGGAAGCGCCCGGTCTCGCGGCCGAACGGCAGGTCGGCGAGCAGCCCGCCGACGTACATCAGCAGCAGCGGAGCGGCGATCAGCACGAACGTCGCGACGGTCAGCGACGCGATCCGGACCAGCACGTAGACCGACCGCCGCATCGGCCGGGCGAGGTAGAGCGTGATCGTGCTGAACCGCAGGTCCCGCGAGATCAGCGCCGGCGCCTGGGCGGCCACGAAGACCGAGATCAGCACCTGGGTGGTGAGCGGGTACGTCGAGTACGCGACGATCTGCTCGTCCAGCCCGAGGAGGTTCCGGGCCTGCACCAGCACGCCGACGAGGATCAGCGCGGGCAGCAGCATCAGGCCGAGCAGGCCCATCGGCAGCACCTTCGAGCGTGCCGACCGGCCGAGTCCGTAGGTGTTGCGCAGTCCGGTCAGGAAGAACGCCTCGGCGACCTTGCGCTCGCCGAGGCGCGGGCCGGCGTACGGCCGGTAGCCGAGGTCGTGGATGACCCCGGTGGGCGCGGCCTGCGGTTCAGGTGGGCTGGACACTGCCGGCACCTCCCTCGCGGAAGACGTCCTCGATCCGGTGGTGGCGCTCCTGCAGGCGCACCAGCCCCAGGCCGAGGTCGACGGCCAGGTCGCGGACGACGTCGGCCGTCCGCTCGTCGCGGATGTCGACCTCGATCAACGCGTCGCCCGCGGGTCGCGCGGCCAGGCCGGCGTCGACGAGTGCCTGGCCCAGCACCTGATCGGCGTCGTGGCGCCCCTGCACCTCCACGAGCAGGCTCCCGGTGGCGTGCAGGAAGTCGGTGGTCGCCGACGACTGGAGCAGGCGGCCTCCGTCGAGGACGACGACGTGGTCGCTGATCCGCTCCAATTCGCCGAGCAGGTGGGAGGTGACCAGCACGGCGATCCCGAACTCGGTCCCGATCCGGCGCACCAGCGAGAGCATGTCGTCGCGCGAGGACGGGTCGAGGCCGTTGGTCGGCTCGTCGAGCAGCACCAGCCGTGGGTCGTGCACGAGCGCCTGGGCGAGCTTCGCGCGCTGCTTCATGCCGGTCGAGTAGCCGCCGATCGGCCGGTAGCGCTCCTCCGCGAGCCCGACGTGGCGCAGCACGTCGGAGGCGCGCTCCCGCGCCGCGGCGTACGGCAGGCCGGACATCTGGCCCAGGTGCACGACCAGGTCGCTCGCGGACACGTCGGCCGGCAGGCAGTCGTGCTCGGGCATGTAGCCGACCAGGCTCCGGATCCGGCCGCCGTCGGTGGCGACGTCGTGGCCCAGCACCCGTGCCGTCCCGCCGGTCGCCGGCACCAGCCCGAGCAGGATCTTGATCAGCGTCGACTTGCCCGCGCCGTTCGCGCCCACCAGTCCGGTGACGCCCTCGCCGACGGTGACGTCGAGACGGTCGAGCGCGGTGACCCCCGGGTACTCCTTGGTCAGACCCGCGGTCTCGATCACGCCCACGCGCCCCAACCTAGCCCGGCCCCGGTGGTTGAGGTGTGAACGTGCGCTCACGGTGGTTGAGGGAGGCGCGTCCACGGTGGTTGAGGGAGGCGCGTCCACGGTGGTTGAGGAAGGCGCGCCCACGGTGGTTGAGGAAGGCGCGCTAGCGCCTGTCTCGAAACCACCTGTCCCGCGTCGGGGAGTGTCGTCGTCCTCCCGGCGGCGCCAGTATGGGCGCGCGTCCTCCGCCGTCAAGGATTCCCTGCGGCGGCTTCGCCGTCCTTGACGGCTCCTCCCGCGCACCCAGTTGGCGCCTAGCGGGAGGACGCCGACCTGTGGTCGGGACGCGCGTTGGCTGGGTGGGTTTCGAGACGGTTACTAGCGCAACCTCCTCAACCACCGTCGTCGGGGGTCACGGTGGTTGAGGAAGGCGCGCTGGCGCCTGTCTCGAAACCACCCGTCGGGGCGTCGGGCTGTGGTCGGGACTGGGTCGCGTTGGTCGTGGTGGTTTCGAGACGGTTGCTAGCGCAACCTCCTCAACCACCGTCCTCAGGATCACGGTGGTTGAGGAAGGCGCGCTAGCGCCTGTCTCGAAACCACCCCTCCGCAGACATCGACTCGGGTGTGGATGAACGCGCTGGATCGTGACCTGTTCGTGACCCAGAGCCCTGTGGAACAAGGGGATTCCGGCCTTGAGTGTCGGTGGCGGGTGCTTGAGTAGGGGTCATGACAGCACAGGCCACGCCGCGGCACCGGGTGTCGACGACGACCGCGCGGATGCGCGATCTCGCCGACGCGGTGGCCGATGCGTCGGTGTGGTCGATGGACCCCGCCGAGGCCGGCGCGACGCTGGTCGCGCTGACCCGGCTGGCGGCGCAGGTCAGCGAGCTGCAGGCCCGGGTCGCCGCGCACGCCGACACCATCCACGTCGGCGAAGAGGTCGGTGCGTCGTCGGCGGCGAACTGGCTGGCCCACACCACGAAGACCACGCGGGCGGCGGCGTACGGCGCGGTGCGGCTCGGCCACGACCTCCAGGCCCACGCGTCGACCCGTGAGGCGCTGGCGGCCGGGGAGATCGACGTCGAGCAGGCGCGGGTCGTCATCCGGTGGGTCGACCGACTCCCCACCGACCTCGGCGCCGAGACCCGGGAGAAGGCGGAGGCGCACCTGCTGGCCGAGGCGCGTCATCACGACGCCAAGGCACTGAGCCGGCTCGGCCGGCGGCTGTGGGAGGTCATCGCCCCCGACGATGCCGACGCCCACGAAGCCGAGATCCTGCAACGGCAGGAAGTGGCCGCGCTGCGGGCCTGCTCGCTCACGATGGCCGACGACGGCGACGGCACCACCCGGGGCCGGTTCACGCTGCCGACCTACCACGCCGCCGCACTCAAGAAGATGCTCATGGCCCTGGCCGCACCCAAGCACCTCGCGGCCACCCAGGGCCCCGGCATCGAGCGCAGGCCCGGACCCGAGGCACTCGGCCGGGCGCTGTGCGAGCTCATCGAGCGCTACCCGGTCGACCGACTCCCGGCCACCGGCGGCGTCAACGCCACCGTCGTGGTCGTCATCGACGAAGACACCCTCACGGGCCGGCTGGAGAAGGCCGGCGTGCTGGACACCGGCGACCGCATCAGCCCCGCGATGGCGCGCCGGCTTGCGTGCGAGGCCGGGATCATCCCCGCCGTCCTCGGCGGCAACAGCGTTCCCCTGGACCTGGGCCGGCGGAGCCGGTATCACACCGAGCACCAACGGATCGCCATGTTCCTGCGCGACCGAGGTTGCCGCGCCGAAGGCTGCGACCGCACCACCGGCCTCCACGCCCACCACCTACAACACTGGGCCGACGGCGGCCACACCAACCTCCACGATGGCGCCTCCCTGTGCGCCTGGCACCACACCCTCATCCACGACCCCACCTACCAGACGACGTACCTACCGACCGGGAAGGTCCAGTTCCATAGACGCACCTGAGATCACCGTCTCGTCGGTACGACGCACCCCTCGGCCGCGCTGACCGCGGCAGATCCGCGCACATGGAGGCCAGGAGCGCGGGCGGCGCTGCGTCCTAGCCCCGTGCCTTCTTGACGAGCGTGCGGATCACCTTCTCCTCGGCCGGGCCGACCTCGAGCACCGCGAATGACGTCACCCACATCGCGCCGTCGTCGAGCTGGGCAGCCTCTTCGAACCCGAGGGTGGCGTAGCGGGACTTGAACTTCGAGGCAGGCTTGAAGAAGACGACGACCTTGCCGTTGCGGGCGTAGGACGGGAAGCCGTACCACGTCTTCGGGTCCAGCTCTGGCGCGACGTCGAGCACGATCCGGTGGATCGCCTCGGCGAGACCGCGGTCGGGCTGCGGCAGCGCCATGATCGCCTCGACGCAGGCCTCGGCCTCATCGGCCTTCTTCGCGCCGCCCTTCTTCTCTGCGCGCAGCTCGGCGGCGCGCTGCTTCATGGCGGCCAGCTCGTCCGCGGAGAAGCCGGAGTCGGATGTGTTGCTCGTGCTCTTGGTAGCCATGGCCCGACTGTAGAACCGTCTCGTCAGCGGAGACTTCTCGAATCCTGACCGCTTCTCGACAGTGGCGATTCGTGGACAGAGACCCCCTGATGGCAGTCGGCGTCACGCCTCGTAGATCGGGCTCGCCGGCTTCGGCCCGATCGAGGGCACGCTCATCGGCTGATGGGTGCGCCCGGCAGGCGGCGGATAGACGCACGGGCCACTTCGAGTGCGGCAGATGAGCGCGTCGGGGAAAGCGTTCGAGTCGTCTGCCTCGGACCATGCCATGGGCCGTCGTCAGACACACGACCCTGCCTGACATGCCGTCGTCTCCTGACGGAAGGCGACTCACGCACCCGACAAGGCTGTCCCCATCCGGCGGCTCCGCGACACTCAGGTCAGGTACGACGAAGCCTGGCGCCGACCGGGAGCGTTGCTGCTTTCGGCGGTGGGACGCCCCCTGAGCGCGAGTGCCAACGACCTACCCCAGCGCCGCGCTCACCACAGACCTGGCCTCCTCCTGCACCGCGGCGAGGTGCTCGGGGCCGCGGAAGGACTCGGCGTAGATCTTGTAGACGTCCTCGGTGCCGGACGGGCGGGCGGCGAACCACGCCGACCCGGTGGTCACCTTCAGGCCGCCGAGCTTCGCGCCGTTGCCGGGCGCCTCGGTGAGCTTCGCGGTGATCTCCTCCCCGGCCAGCGTCGTCGCGGTGACGTCGTCGGGCGACAGCGCGGCGAGTGCCGCCTTCTGTTCGCGGGTGGCGGGTGCGTCGATGCGGGCGTACGCCGGCTCGCCGTGCCGCTCGACCAGGGCGGCGTAGTGGGCCGAGGGCGAGCGACCGGTGGTCGCCAGGATCTCCGAGGCGAGCAGCGCGAGGATGATGCCGTCCTTGTCGGTGGTCCAGACCGAGCCGTCCCGGCGCAGGAACGACGCGCCCGCGGACTCCTCGCCGCCGAAGCCGAACGACCCGTCGATCAGTCCCGGCACGAACCACTTGAAGCCGACCGGCACCTCCACCAGCTCGCGACCCAGCGAGGCCGCGACCCGGTCGATCATCGACGAGGAGACCAGCGTCTTCCCGATCCGAGCAGACGCGGGCCAGTCCGGCCGGGCACCGCCGAAGAGGTGGCCGATCGCGACGGCCAGGAAGTGGTTGGGGTTCATCAGCCCGGCGTCCGGCGTGACGATGCCGTGCCGGTCGGAGTCGGCGTCGTTGCCGGTCGCGACGTCGTACCTGTCGCGCTGGGCGATCAGCGAGGCCATCGCCGACGGCGACGAGCAGTCCATCCGGATCCGGCCGTCCCAGTCGAGGGTCATGAACCGCCAGGTCGCGTCGACCAGCGGGTTCACCACGGTCAGGTCGAGCCCGTGCCGGTCGGCGATCTCGCCCCAGTACGCCACCGACGCGCCGCCCAGCGGGTCCGCGCCGATCCGCACCCCGGCCGCCCGGATCGCGTCGAGGTCGACGACGTGGGGCAGGTCGTCGACGTAGGTGCCCAGGAAGTCGTACGCCGAGGCGGCGGCCCGGGCGCGCGCGAACGGCACCCGTCGCACCTCGGCGAGGCCACCGCGGATCAGCTCGTTGGCGCGCTCGGCGATCGCCGACGTCGCGTCGGAGTCGGCCGGCCCGCCGTGCGGCGGGTTGTACTTGAAGCCGCCGTCGCTCGGCGGGTTGTGCGACGGGGTGACGACGATGCCGTCGGCGGTCCCGCCGCCCCGGTTCGCTCGGAGGATCGCGTGCGACACCGCCGGCGTCGGCGTGTAGCCGTCGCGGTCGTCGACCAGCACCGTCACGTCGTTGCCGGCCAGCACCTCCAGCGCCGACGCCCACGCCGGCTCCGAGAGCCCGTGGGTGTCGCGGCCGAGGAACAGCGGCCCGTCGTACCCCTGTGACCGCCGATAGTCGACGATCGCCTGGGTCGTCGCGAGGATGTGCGTCTCGTTGAACGCCGTGCGCAGCGAGGAGCCCCGGTGTCCGCTCGTGCCGAACGCGACCTGCTGCTCGGGGTCGTCGGGGTCGGGGACGCCGGTGTAGTACGCCGTGACCAGGTGTGCGACGTCGACGAGGTCCTCGGGGAGCGCGGGCGTGCCGGCGCGGGGGTGGGCCATGGCCCCATGGTGGCCGAAGTCAGCCCGATGACTCCAGGCTCACGGTCTGGCCGCGCGCCCACTGCCCCGGGGTGATGCCGTACTCCCGGCGGAACGCGTCGACGTACGCGGACGCGCTCGCGTAGCCGACGCGGTGCGCGACCTGGGTGACCGAGGCTCGTCCGAGCAGCGCCCTCGAGGCCTGGAGCCGGGTCCGGGTGCGCCACACCGACCACGGGACGCCGTACTCGCGCAGGAAGTCGCGCTGCAGGGTCTTGGTGGTGGTGTGGAGTCGGCGCGCCCACCCCACGAGATCGGAGGGCGCGCCCGGGTCGGCCAGCAGGCCGGCGGCGACCTGACGGGCGAGCCCGCGACCGCCGCCGCCGGGCAGGAGCGGGACCGCTCGGCCAAGACCGGCGAGCAGTCGTTCCTTGGCGGCCATCGCGTCGTCGTCGCTGACGCCGCTGCGGCACAGGCCGCGGACCGTGTCGGCGAGCTCGCGGTTGATCGGGACCGCCGCGGCGGGCACCTCGGCCAGCAGGGGCGGCGCCTGGCGCAGGCAGACCAGGTGCACGGACTGCCTGCCGCAGGTCGTCACCTCGACAGCGGTGCCGCGGCGGACCCAGAACGCCTCGTGCGGCCCGAGATGGGTGGTGCCGCTGCCGCGCCGGGCTGCCAGCACCCCGTCGGCGGACCAGAAGAGGCGGTGGCGGTAGTCGTCACGCTCCTCGGCGAAGTGGATCCGCGCCGCCGTCCGGTGGTGCAGCACCAGGATGCCGGTGGGCGGCCCGAGGGCGTAGCCGTACTCCCGCACGTCCGAGTCGTGTGACCCGAGCTGTCCTGTGAGCGACATCGGTTGTCCTCTCGGCGACACCACCTGATTGAGGTAAGCCTAGCCTTACTTATATGTCCATGCGTCCTCCCACCCGTGGCCTGCGCCGCGCCATCCCCACCCTCGTCGCCATCGCCCTCGGACTCTCGCTCGCCGGGTGCTCCGACGCGGAGTCCGCCGAGAAGTCAGATGCCTCGACCCGGGTCTTCAGCGCCGACAACGGCGACATCACCATCCCGGCCGACCCCGACCGCATCGTGGCCACCGGGTACGCCGTACCGGTGCTCATCGAGGCGGACGCGGACCTGGTCGGCATCTCGGAGTGGTCGCGTGGCGTCGCGATGATGACCGAGGCGGATCGCGCGACGTACGAGGAGCTGCCGAAGGTGGCCGGAGAGGTCGCCGCGGAGACCAACTACGAGGCGGTGGCCCAGGCCGACCCGGACCTGATCGTGATCGGCGTCCCCCAGCCCGCCCTGGTCGACCTGGACATGGAGAAGCTGGAGTCGATCGCGCCCGTCGTCGTGATCGGCCCGAGCATGCCCGACTCGTGGAAGACGATCAGCGAGAAGCAGGCCGATGCCGCCGGCGCCACCGACGGCTTCGAGCAGGCGCGGGCGGCCTACCTGGCCAGGGCGCAGGAGCTCGAGGAGAAGTACGCCGACGCGCTCGCCGGCGTCGAGTTCGGGCACGTCGGGGCGTACGGCGACGTCGCGGCCGGGCAGTTCCACCGCGAGTTCGCCGGCTCGTGGGGCACGAACGTCGCCACCGACATCGGGGTCACCTACTACGGCGGGGTGGCGAAGAAGGGCGGTGGCTCGGAGGACGTGTCGGAGTACCCCGCGATCGAGGAGCTGCCCGAGAGCCTGGGCGACGCCGACGCGATCACCTACAGCCTCGACATCTCGGGCGAGGTGTCCGAGGCCGTCCAGTACGTCCTGGACTCCAAGCTCTGGAAGAACCTGCCCGCGGTCAGGGCCGGCAACGTCTTCCCGACCCAATACACCGAGGCCGCCACCTACACCTCCGCGCTGATGACGCTCGACTCCCTGGACGCGCAGCTGGAGAAGCTGAAGTGACCGACGCCGACCATGAGCACGACCATGAGCACGAGGACGACTTCACCAGGGCCGATCCCGGCCCGCGGGTCGCGGCGTTCCACGCCGACGGACACGGGGTGAAGCGGATCGGCTACCCGATCCTGGTCACGCGCGGCACCGTCGTACGACGAACCGAGCTCAACCCCTCCATGCTGCGCCTCACCGTCGGTGGCCCGGAGTTCGCCGGCTTCCACAGCCACCAGGCCGACGACCACGTCAAGATCGTCTTCCCGTTCCCCGACGGCACCCGCAACGACCCGGTGGTCAACGACCACTCGGAGCTGGACTGGCCGCGGCCCTACCCGCCGGCGCGCAAGTACACCGTGCGGCGCTACGACCCCGACGCCTGCGAGGTCGACCTCGACGTGGTCCTCCACGCCGGCGGCGTCGCCTCGGAGTGGGCGCGCACGGCGGCGGTCGGAGATCCGGTGGTGGTCGCCGGCCCGCCCGGAGCCAAGGCGTTCGCCCACAACTACGACCACTACGTGCTGGCCGTGGACCCCACGGGTCTCCCGGCGCTCGCGCGCTGGTTGGCGGAGTCGCCGGCCGACGTGAGCGCTGATGTCGTCATCGACCACGACCACGACCACGAGCGGGACTACCCGCTGGCGTCGCGGGACGGGGTGTCGATCACCTGGCTCGACCGCAGCGGCGGGTCGCGGCTGGCCGAGCACGTGCAGGCGCTGGCCCGGGCCGACGGGCGCACCTTCGTCTTCGCGGCCGGGGAGGCGGGCGACATCAAGCCGTTGCGCCGGTGGGCGCGGGAGCAGGGCCTGGACTCACTGGTGACCGGGTACTGGAAGCGCGGCGTCGCCGATCTGCAGGAATGAGTGACCCCGGCCGGAGGCTCTCCGGGCTCCTGCTCGCGCTGGCGGCGGCGCTCGTCGCGGCCGCCGCCAGCCTCGCCGTCGGCACCCGCACCGTGCCGCTCGACGAGGTGGTCCGGGCGTTCACCGACTACGCCGCCACCGACGACCACATCGTCGTCCGCGACCTCCGGCTGCCGCGCATGTGGTTGGGCATCGCGGTCGGCGCCGCGCTCGCGGTGTCGGGCGCCCTGGTGCAGACGCTGACCCGCAACCCCCTCGCCGAGCCGGGCATCCTGGGGGTCACCGCGGGTGCGTCCTTCGCGATCCTGCTGGCCACTGCGCTGTGGCAGGCCGACGCCCAGGCGGCGCAGTTCGTCGCCGCCGCGGTCGGCGCCCTGGCCGCGACGGCGGTCGTGTACGCCGTGGGCGGCAGCTCGCCCCTGCGCCTGGTGCTGGCCGGGGTCGCCCTCAGCGCGGTGCTGGGCGGCCTGGGACTCGGCATCCGGCTGGCGCTGCCCGACGTGTTCGACGACTACCGATTCTGGTCGGTCGGATCGCTGGCCGGCCGCGACCAGGTGCCGCTGGAGCTACCACTGCTCGTGATCGCGGTCGGCCTGGCCGCGGCCCTCCTCCTCGTGCCGCCGCTCGACGCGATGCTGCTCGGCGACGAGGTCGCCCACACCCAGGGCACCCGGGTTGCCCGCACCCGGACCATCACGCTGGTGGTCCTCACGGTGCTGGCGGCGGCGGCGACCGCCATCGCCGGCCCGATCCTCTTCGTCGGCCTGATCGTGCCGCATCTGGTCCGTCGCCTGACCGCCGGCTCGGTCGGCTGGCTGCTCGCCTACTGCGTCGTACTCGGGCCGGTGCTGATCCTGGTCTCCGACGTCGTGGCTCGGCTGCTGCTGCCGACGGGAGAGGTCCCGGTGGCCGTGGTCACCGCCTTCGTCGGCGGCCCGGTGCTGATCTGGGTGGTCCGCCGCTACGGGACGGTGGACCCGTGAGGTCGGCCCTGGGCCAACCCGGCGGCCCCCGGCTGGTCGTCGGGTGCGTCGGCATCGTCGTCACCGGCCTGCTGGTCGCGTTCGTCACCCTGATGCACGGGGCGACCTGGAGCACCCCGGGGGAGACGCTGGCCGGCCTCCTCGGCCATGGCGAGCAGACGTTCGTCATCACCCGGTGGCGCGCTCCGCAGGTGTCGGCAGCCCTCGTCTTCGGGGCTGCGCTGGGACTGTCGGGAGCGGTGTTCCAGAACCTCACCCGCAACCCTCTCGGCAGTCCCGACATCATCGGGCTCGAGGCCAGCGCGTTCACCGGGGCGCTCGTGGTGACGGCGTGCCTGAGTGGGACGGCGGCCCAGGTGGCGACCGGGTCGGTCGTTGCCGGCCTGGCCGCTGCCGTCGTCGTCTATGCGCTCGCCCGGAAGGGTGGGTTCAGCGGGATGCGGCTGGTGGTCATCGGCATCGCGGTCAACGCGATGGTGACCGCGACCAACCAGTGGCTGGTGATCCGTGCGGACCTGGAGGTGGCGATGGCGACGACCGCGTGGAGCGCGGGCTCGTTGAACGGCACCGACTGGCACGACGTGCGGCTGCCGTTCGTGCTCATCGCCGCGTTGGCCGTGGGCCTGGCCCTGTCCGCGCGCACCATGCACCAGGCGGCCCTCGGTGACGACCTGGCCACCACGTCCGGCGTCCGGCTCGGCCCCCATCGCTTGGCGCTGGTCGTCCTGGGGGTGGGCTGCACCGCGACCGTCACCGCGGTGGCCGGGCCGATCTCGTTCGTGGCGCTGGCCGCGCCCCAGATCGGACGCCGGATCACCGGCAGCGCGGGGGTGCCCCTGCTGCCCGCGGCGCTGACCGGTGCGCTGCTGCTGGCCGTCTCCGACCTGCTGGCGCAGACGCTGACCCGTCCCGTGCCGCTGCCGGTGGGCATGATCACCACCGCGGTCGGTGGCGCCTACCTGATCTGGCTCCTGGTGATGGAAGTGAGGAAGCGATGACCGGCCTGGTGGCGCACGACCTCACGCTCGGCTATGGCGAGCGGGTGGTCTCGACCGGACTGAGCCTGGCCGTACCGCCCGGCCGGCTCACGGCCGTCATCGGCCCGAACGCCTGCGGCAAGTCGACGCTGCTGCGCGCACTGGTCCGCCTCCAGGAGCCGCGGGCCGGGCGGGTCGAGCTCGACGGCGTCGACCTGCGCCGGCTCCGGCCGCGGGAGGTCGCCAGGCGCATCGGCTTCCTGCCGCAGCGCATGGTCGCACCGGAGGGCATCTCGGTCACCCACCTCGTCCGCCGTGGCCGGTACCCGCACCGCGACTGGCGCTCGACCTGGACCGACGTCGACGAGGCAGCGGTGACCCGCGCGCTGCTCGACACGGGAGTGGAGGACCTGGCATCGCGGCGGATCGAGGAGCTCTCCGGCGGTCAGGCGCAGCGGGTCTGGTTGGCGATGGTGCTCGCCCAGGAGACCGAGCTGCTGCTCCTCGACGAACCCACGACCTTCCTCGACCTCGCCCACCAGTACGACCTGCTCCGGCTCCTCGCCAGGCTGCGTGACGCCGGCCGCACGGTCGTGGTGGTGCTGCACGACGTCAACCAGGCGGCCCGGTTCGCCGACCACCTGGTGGCGATGCAGGCCGGCCGCGTGGTGGCGGCGGGAGCCCCCGCCGAGGTCGTGACGGCCGACCTCGTCGAGCAGGTCTTCGGGCTGGCCTGCGAGGTGGTGCCGGATCCGGTCGCCGGTTCGCCGATGGTCGTCGCGCACTGAGCGGCGCCGCCGGCGACCACGGGACGGCTCAGCGCGACCCGCCGCCGTCGCCGTCCTCGCGCTGCCGGTCCTGGCGGCGGCGGCGCTTGATCTCCGCCCGGGCGAGCAGGTAGGCCAGCAGCACCGGCCAGACGTAGCGCGCGACGTCGAGGACGCGCTCGACCCAGCCCGGCATCGACCAGTCCGGCAGCGGCAGCGAGGGCAGGTCCGGCAGCGGCAGCGAGGGCAGATCGGGGATCGGGAGGGAGGGCAGGTCCGGGAGCGGGATCGACGGCAGCGGCAGGGAGAACGCGAAGCGCGCCAGCAGCGCCGCCACCACGATCGGCACCACGACCTTGGCGACTCCTCCGGTCGCCTGGATCAGCGCGTACCGCTCCGGGTGGGCGCGCACCGCCTCCTCGTGCCGGGCCGCCTTCGAGTCCGGCTCCGGCACCAGGTCGACGCCGTCCTCGAGGAGTCCGTCCTCGGTGACCAGGGTCGCCCGTCGCGGAGCGCCGAGCGCGGTGAAGCGGACGGTCAGCCGGCCCACGGGCGCCTCCAGACGGATCTTCTCGTCCATCGACCTCTTCTCGGCGGCCAGCGCGTCGTCGACGTACCACCGCACCCGCCGGGTGAAGCCGTCGTCGGCCTCCACGCGATGGGCGCGGCCGTCGACGGTCGACGTCCAGATCTGCGTTGCCACCCCGTCAGCCTCGCCGGTACGCCGCGGCGGCACATCGGCCGCGGGTCCACGGCGCCGCGACTTTGGTCGGGGCCGGGGTCGGTCAGGGGTAGGTGATGCCGACCGCCTGCTCGCTGAGCTGCCAGAGCCGCCGCTGGGCGGTCTCGTCGTAGGAGAGCCGGTTGCTCCTCGTCACCCGGGGGTGGCCGCCCCACTCCAGGAGCCCGTCGGGCCCGACGTACGTCGCTCCCGGGAGGTCGGCCGTCGCGGCCATCAGCGTCGGCCACGCGCCCTCGGCGGGGGTGTTGGGCGAGACCAGCCTGATCGCGCCGTCGAGGATCGTGGCGATGCCGCCGGAGGAGCGGCCGTACTGCCCGTTGGCGGCCAGGTGGGTCGACGCGAAGCCGGGGTGCGCGGCGAGCGCCTTGACCGGCAGCTCGGCGCGGCGCAGCCGGCGGTCGAGCTCGTAGGTGAACAGCAGGTTGGCCAGCTTCGTCTGCCCGTAGGCCGGCCAGCGCCGGTACCGGCCCCGTGGCGCCCGGGGATCGTCGAGCGGCGCGGACCGGGCGACCCGGTGCATCTGCGAGGAGACCGTCACGACCCGGCCGCCCTCCGAGGCGACCAGCTGCGGCAGCAGCAGCCCGGTGAGCAGGAACGGCCCGAAGTGGTTGGTCGCCAGCTGCAGCTCGAGGCCGTCGGCGGTGCGGTGGTGGGGCGTGCCCATCACGCCCGCGTTGTTGACCAGCACGTCGATCGCCCCGAGGCCCGCGACGGTCGCGGCGGCACGGCGTACCGACGACAGGTCGGCGAGGTCGAGCTCCACCGACTCCAGCTCGGCACCGGGCACCTCGTCGAGGATCGTCCGCCGGGCCTCGACGAGCTTGTCGGGGTTGCGGCCGGTGAGCACGACCCGCGCGCCGCGCCGGGCCAGCTCGAGCGCCGTGACGTGGCCCAGGCCGCCGACCGTGGTGCCGGTGACCATGATCGTGCGGCCGCCCTGGTCGGGCAGGTCGGCCAGCGTCCAGCGGTCGGCCCGGGTCACGGCGTGGTCGCCATCGCATCGAGGATGCGTCGGCCCAGCTCCTGGTCGCCCTCGACCTCCACCGTGCCGGACTCGGGCCGGCAGCGGCCACCGGCGAGTCGGATCAGCGCCTCGCGCTCCATCCGGAGCAGCACCGTCGGCGGCGCGGGTGGGTGGGGCAGCCGCTCGCCGCGCCCCGCGTCGGTGACCCCGAACGCGAACGGCGAGCTGCCGTCGAGCTCGAGCACCACCGTGGTGCCGGCCGGGGCGCCGAGGCGCTTGGCGACGACGTACCCGAGGCTCTCGGCGAGGTACTCCGCGGTGTGCCGCGCGGCGGGGGAGTCCATCCCGCCGGGGCGGTCGACCGCGCGGCGGATGTCCTGCTCGTGCATCCAGACGTCCAGCGGGCGGTTGCGCAGCAGCGTGCGCCAGTCCCACGGCACGCCGCCGAAGATCGGCTCGGGCTTGCCGGCGGCGTCGGTCGGCGGGTCCGCGAGCAGCGTGGTGTGCCGGGCCGTCGCCGCCGCCCGGATCTCGTTGATGATCGCGTCGGGGCTCGCATCGCGGCGGTTGACCACGCCCACCTCGGTGTAGAGGCCCAGCAGGCCCTTCACGTGCGGCGGCTCCCCGACGTCCGCGGTCTCCTCGGGCTGTCCGGCGAGGACCCCCTCCAGGTGAGCGACGTGCGACGCGACGGCCCGGACATCCCAGCCCGGCAGGTCGGTCGGCGCCGACCAGTCCTCGTCCGTGAGCTCCTCGAGCAGGTCGGTGAAGTCGTTGATCGCCTGCCACCACACGTCGACGTAGCCGGCCAGCAGCTCGCGGTCACCCATGCCTAGCACCCTAACGACCGGGTACGACGCCCGCTCACCCTCGGGCGAGAGAGAGCGCGATCGCGAGCATCGTCACGCCGATGAGCACGTCGAGGACCTGCCAGGCCCGGGGCCGGGCCAGCCAGCGGCTCGCGTAGCGGGCGCCGAACCCGAGCCCCGAGAACCACAGCACGCTCCCCACGCAGGCCCCGGCCGCGAACCACCAGCGTCCCGTCGGCCCCTCGTGGTTGGCGATCGTGCCGAGCAGCAGCACGGTGTCGAGATAGACGTGCGGGTTGAGCCAGGTCAACGCGGCGGCGCGTGCGGCGACCCCGCGGCGGCTCACCGTCACCCGGTCGGCGGCGTGCAGGGTCTCGGCCCGGCGGGCGCGCCACAGCGACGCCACGCCGTACCAGGTGAGGAACGCGACGCCGAGCCAGCGCACCACCTCCAACACCCACGGCGCACCCTCGACGATCCGCCCGATGCCGGCGACGCCCGCGGTGATCAGCACGACGTCGGAGAGTGCGCAGATCGCGACGACGAGGCCGACGTGCTCGCGCGCGAGACCCTGTCGCAGCACGTAGGCGTTCTGGGCGCCGATGGCCACGATGAGGGAGAGGCCGGTGAGTAGACCGGCCAGCGACGAGTCGAGCACCCCGCAACGCTAGGGCTGGCGCGCGATGTAGACCAGCGAATGTTTCTTCAAGACCATTAGCATCGCTTCATGGACCTCGCGCCCGCCCAGCTCGATGCCCTGGTGGCGATCTCCGACCACGGCACGTTCGAGGCGGCCGCGCGCCACCTGCACGTGACCGCGTCGGCGGTGAGCCAGCGGATCCGCGCGCTCGAGTCGGAGGTCGGTCAGGTCGTCGTGCAGCGCGCCACGCCCTGCCTGCCGACGCCTGCGGGTGAGGCGCTCGTGCGCCTGGCCCGGCAGACCCGGCTGCTGCACGACGAGGTGCGCGATGCCCTCGCGCACGGCCACGTCGGCATCGTGGACCTGCCGGTCGCGGTCAACGCCGACTCGCTGGCGACGTGGTTCCGCGGTGTCCTGGGCGAGCTGGCGGGCTGGCCCGACGTACGCCTGCGGCTGCACGTGGAGGACCAGGCGTTCTCCGCCGACCTGCTGCGCAGCGGCGGCGTGCTGGCCGCGGTCACCTCCGAGCCCGTGGCCGTCCAGGGCTGCTCGGTCGAGCGCCTGGGCCACCTGCGCTACGTGCCGGCCGCGACCTCGGAGCTCGCCGCGCGGTTCCGCCGTGGCCGCGGCCCGGACTGGGCGGCGATGCCGATGGTCGTCTTCAACGAGAAGGACACCCTGCAGCACGATCTGCTCGCGGCCCGGGGCGCGGGCGAGCCACCGGTGGTGCATCGGGTGCCGACCTCGGCGGACTTCCTCGAGGCGGTCCGGCTCGGGCTCGGCTGGGGCATGATCCCCGCGCCCCAGCTCGACGATCGCCTCGTCCCGCTGGGCAGCCGCCTGCACGTCGACGTGCCCCTGCACTGGCAGCGCTGGCGCCTCGACTCGCCGGTGCTCGACCGCCTCACCGAGGCCGTACGCCGAGCCGCCGGCCGGACGCTCAGGCGCGGATGAGCGGCACCTGGAGGTAGGCCTCCCGGCCCGGCCCCCAGTGCAGCGTCGCGGTGCCGCGCGGGCCGGGCGGATACCACGCGGGGAACTGCCCGGTCAGCGGGTTGCGCGGCCACAGCCAGCGCCCGGCGACGACGAGCCGCAGCTGGTCGCCGGCGCGGAACCGGGTCGCCGACGGCCCGAGCTCGACGTCGACCTCGTGGACGCCCTCCCGACGCGGCACCCGGAGCCAGCCGGTCGTGACGCGGTCGCGCCCGAACCCGTAGGAGCCCTCGAACGGCACATAGCGGCCGTCCCGCCACAGCTCCACTCCCGTGACGAGAGTGAGCTCCGTGCTCGCCTCGACCGGCAGCCGCAGCCGCATCGGGCCGACGATCTCGACGTCCTCCGGCGCCGTCCAGCCGATCCGGAACCCGCCCCGGCGGGCGGCGAACCGGTGCGAGCCGGGCGCGGTCGCCGGCGCGGGCGACAGGCCGGTCGTGGTCAGGTGCAGCCGCGTCGCTGCGGCGTCCGGCGGCGGCCACGCGGTCTCCGCCCGGACGCTGCTGACGTCCCTGCTCTCGTGGACCTCGAGCCGCACCCGCGGGAGCGGCGGGTCGTCGCCGTCGTCGAGATGGCGCCGCAGGAAGGCGCGCTGGTCGCGCCGGGCCTCCTGGCCGTAGAACGTCGCCCACTTCCCGCCTCGATGGGTCCACAGGTGGCGCTCCGCGGAGCCCAGTCGCTCGAACCCGCGGATCGACCCGCGCGAGTGCAGGTTGTTGTCGGAGAAGCTGCCGCAGACCAGCGCGGGGACCTCGATCCGCTCGACCGCCGGCACGAGCGAGGCCCAGAACTCGTCGTACTCGGGGCGGCTCCGGCTCTCGCGCGCGAGGTCGTAGGCCAGGCGGGTGCGCCGCAGGCCCGCGGACCAGATCTTGAGGAAGCCGTCCTCCCGCACGCCGCCCGGCCGCAGCAGGTCGCGGTAGGCGTCGGTGAAGCCCTCCCACACCACGATCGCGCGCAGGCCGCGCGGCCGCAGCGCGGCGGCCTTCCACTGGGAGATCGCCAGGTAGGAGACGCCCATCGTCGCCACGCGGCCGTTGCACCACGGCTGGGTGGCGGCCCACTCGACGAGGTCCGCGACGTCCTCGCCCTCCTGGTCGGACAGCAGCCTGCCGGTGCCGTCCGAGGTCCCGGCGCCGCGCAGGTCCGCGTTGACGGCGACCCAGCCGTTCTCGACGCACCAGACCGGGTCCGGCGCTTCCCAGCCGGTCAGGCGCGAGAACGAGACCGGCGCCGGCTGGCGCAGCATCCGGTAGGGGCGCGGGATCGTCCAGCCCCGCCTGCCCCGGGTCGGCAGGTTGTCCTTGCCGTAGGGATGGGCGCAGAGCACCACCGCCCGCGGCTCGCCGTCCGGGGGCCGGTGGACGTTGACCCGGAGCACCGTCCCGTCCCGCGTGGTGACCGGCACGTCGTGGTCCACGACCAGCAGTCCGTCCGGCACCTCGGTCACCGTGATGGGCGGCCTGCGGATGCCGCGCAGTCGCGCCTTCCGGTACGCCGCGGCCCCGGGCCTCTTCCACGGCCGGTCGTCCGCCGGGGCGTCGTCGCTCATGAGTCGACGCTAGAGGTCGGCCGCCCGCCAGCGAACCCGCACCGCCGCGCCGGCACCTGCGATGACGGCGGCGCCGCCCGCCACGACCGACCAGGTGAGCTGCTCGCCGAGCAGCAGCGCGGCCCACGCGATCGTCAGCACCGGCTGGATGAGCTGCACCTGGCTCACCCGGGTCATCGGGCCGATGGCGAGCCCGTGGTACCAGGCGAAGAACCCGAGGTACATGCTCACGACCGCCAGGTAGGCGAACGCCGCCCACTCCCGCGCGCCGGCGTCCGGCGGCTGGTGGACCGCGGCCGCCGTCGCCGCGACCACCATGACCGGCGCCGCCAGCACGAGCGCCCACGACACCGTCTGCCACGCCCCCAGTTCGCGGGAGAGCAGCCCGCCCTCGGCGTACCCGATCGCGGCGGCGAGCACGGCGCCGAAGAGCAGCAGGTCCGGCCAGCCCAGGCCGCCGAGGCCACCGCCCTGCAGCGCCGCGAACCCGACGGCGGCGACGGCGCCGCAGGCGGCCAGCACCCAGAACGTCGCCGGCGGGCGCTCGTGTCCGCGCAGCACCGCCAGCACGGCGGTGGCGGCGGGCAGCAGCGCGATGACGACGGCGCCGTGGCTCGCGGAGGCCGTCGTCAGCGCGAAGGAGGTCAGCACCGGGAAGCCGACCACCACGCCGCCGGCGACCACCGCCAGTCGCGTCCACTGCCGGCCGCGCGGAAGGCGTTGTCGGGTCATCGCGAGCGCGACTCCGGCGAGCGCCGCGGCGACCACGGCCCGGCCGCACCCGACGAAGACTGGGGGCAGCCCGCCGTCGACGGCGACACGGGTGAACGGCACCGTGAACGAGAACGCCAGGACGCCGAGGAGGCCCCACCGGACGCCGGCCCGGGGCGGATGTAGCGCGGCGGCTCGAGGGAGAGTAGCGCTATCGTAGTGACTCATGACCGACGATAGCAGTTCGCGGATCGTCGCCACCCTGCGCTCGTGGATCGCCGACGCCCCGCCCGGCGCACGGCTCCCGTCGACCCGCGCGCTGGTCGCCGAGCACGGCGTCAGTCCCGTCACCGTGCAGAAGGCCCTGCGCACCCTCGCCACGCAGGGTGTCGTGGAGAGCCGGCCCGGGGTGGGCACGTTCGTGCGGCAGGTGCGTGCGGTCCGGGCGCACGACCACGGGTGGCAGACCGCGGCGCTGGGGTCATCGCCCGAGCGCGACCCGCGGCTCTCGACCGCGCTCCGCACGATGCCGAACGACGTGGTCGCCCTGCACTCCGGTTACCCGGACCGGGCACTGCTGCCCGAGCGGCTGGTCCGGGCCGCCACCACGCGGGCGGCGCGGGGCGATGCGGTCGTGGACCGCCCGCAGGCCGCGGGCCTGCCCGATCTCCAGGCCTGGTTCGCCTCCGAGCTGGGCGCCGTCACGCCGGCCGACCTGACGGCGCCGGCCGCGTCCGACGTCATCGTCACGCCGGGCAGCCAGAGCGGCCTGAGCATCGCGTGCCGCGCGCTGGTCGGTGCGGGTCGGCCGCTGCTGGTCGAGTCCCCGACGTACTGGGGCGTGATGGGCGCGGCCGCCCAGGCGCGGGTGCAGCTGGTGCCGGTGCCGAGCGGTCCCCACGGCCCCGACCCTGCCGAGCTCGACCGGGCGTTCGCGACGACCGGCGCCCGGGCGTTCTACGCCCAGCCGAGCTTCGCCAACCCGACGGGCGCGCTGTGGTCGCCGGACCTGGCCGGCGCGGTGCTCGACGTGGTCCGCGCCCACGGTGCCTTCCTCGTCGAGGACGACTGGGCCCACGACTTCGGCATCACCGCCGGCCCGGCACCGCTCGCGGCCCGCGACGACAGCGGCCACGTGGTCTACCTGCGCTCGCTGACCAAGAGCGTCTCGCCGGCGGTGCGGGTCGCCGGTGTCGTGGCCCGCGGCCCGGCCCGGGAGCGGCTGCTCGCGGCGGCGCAGGCCGAGTCGATGTACGTCAGCGGCCTGCTCCAGGCCGTCGCCTTCGATGTCGTCACCCAGCCCGCGTGGCGCACCCACGTCCGCGGGCTCCGCCAGCAGCTGGCCGCCCGCCGCGACCTGCTCGCTGCCGCCGTGCGCGAGCACGTGCCGCAGGCGACCTTCGAGCTGCCCGCCGGCGGGCTGAACCTCTGGCTCCGGCTGCCCGACGGCACCGACGTACGCCGCCTCGCGCGCGACTGCGCGGCCGCGGGTGTCGCCATCGCGCCCGGTGACGAGTGGTTCCCCGCCGAGCCCGCCGGCGCCTACGTGCGCCTCAACTTCTCCGGCCCCGACCCGGGCTCCTTCGAGCGCGGCACCCAGGTGATCGGCCGCGCCCTGAACGCCGACCCGGCGCCAGATTTCAGTCCAGGCTGAAATCTGGCGCCGGCTCGGGTGAAATCTGGCGCCGGCTCGGCTCAGAAGGCGGACTCGTCGAGGTCCATCAGGGACAGGTCGGTCGACTCGGCGAGGACCCGCTCGGCGGAGATCTTCGGCAGCACGTTCTGGGCGAAGAACTGCGCGGCCGCGACCTTGCCCTCGTAGAACGCCTGGTCGCGACCCGGGTCGCCGCCCAGCTTCTCCAGCGCGACCTCGGCCTGGCGCAGCAGCAGCCACGAGCAGACCACGTCGCCCAGCACCATCAGCAGGCGGCTGGTGTTGAGGCCGACCTTGTAGATGTTGCGGACGTCGTCCTGGGCGGACATCAGGTCGTTGATCAGGTGGCCGACGATCGCCTGGGCGTCGTCGAGGGCCGTGGCGAGCAGCGCGCGCTCGTTCTTGAGCCGGCCGTTGCCGGCCTCGCGGTCGATGAACTGCTTGATCTGGCCGGCGAGGTGGCCGAGCGCGGCGCCCTGGTCCTTGACGATCTTGCGGAAGAAGAGGTCCTGGCCCTGGATCGCGGTCGTGCCCTCGTAGAGCGTGTCGATCTTCGCGTCGCGGACGTACTGCTCGATCGGGTACTCCTGCAGGAAGCCGGAGCCGCCGAGGGTCTGCAGCGACTCGGTGCCCAGCAGTACCCACGAGCGCTCCGAGCCGTAGCCCTTGACGATCGGGAGCAGCAGGTCGTTGACCTTCTCGGCCAGCTCGTCCCGCTCCCCGGCGTGCTCGGCGACCATCACCTGGTCCTGCCACGTGGCGGTGTAGAGCACCAGCGCGCGCATCGCCTCGGCGTACGACTTCTGCGTCATCAGCGAGCGGCGCACGTCGGGGTGGTGCGTGATCGTCACGCGCGGCGCGGTCTTGTCGGCCGACTGGGTGAGGTCGGCACCCTGGACGCGCTCTTTGGCGAACTCGAGCGCGTTGAGGTAGCCGGTCGACAGCGTGGCGATGGCCTTGGTGCCGACCATCATCCGGGCGTTCTCGATGACCTGGAACATCTGCGCGATGCCGTTGTGGACCTCGCCGAGCAGGTAGCCGACGGCCGGCTCGCCGCCGCCGACACCGGGGTCGCCGAAGGTGAGCTCGCAGGTGTTGGACACCTTGATGCCCATCTTGTGCTCGACGTTGGTGACGTAGGCGCCGTTGCGCTCGCCGAGCTCGCCGGTCTCGAGGTCGAAGTGGTACTTCGGCACGATGAAGAGGCTCAGGCCCTTGGTGCCCGGGCCGCCCGCGCCCTCGACGCCGATCGGCCGGGCCAGCACCATGTGGATGATCTGGTCGCTGAGGTCGCCCTCGGCGGAGGTGATGAAGCGCTTGACGCCCTCGATGTTCCAGGTGCCGTCGTCGTTCGGGGTGGCCTTGGCGCGGCCGGCGCCGACGTCGGAGCCCGCGTCGGGCTCGGTCAGCACCATCGTGGTGTTCCAGCCCTTGTCGACGACCAGCTGGGCGATCCGGCGGTCGCGCTCGTTGCCGTTGCGCCACAGGACGCCCGCGAACATCGGGCCGGCGCCGTACATCCAGACGGCCGGGTTGGCGCCCAGCACCAGCTCGCCCATCGCCCAGCAGATGCTGGACGGCGCGGGGGTGCCGCCGAGCTCGGCGAACGTCGTGAGCCGCCAGTACTCCGCGTCCATCCACGCCTGGTAGCTCTTCTTGAACGACTCCGGCAGCGGCGCGGTGTTGGTCTTCGGGTCGAACACCGGCGGGTTGCGGTCGGCGTCGACGAACGACGCGGCGAGGTCCTCGCGGGCCAGCCGGTCCACCTCGGCGAGGATCTCGCGGGCGGTCTCCGTGTCGACCTCGGCGAACGGACCGGTGCCCAGCACCTGGTCGCGGCCGAACACCTCGAAGAGGTTGAACTCGATGTCGCGGATGTTGCTCTTGTAGTGGCTCACTGCCCCCACCTTCACCTGGATGTCCGGGAGATCCGGAGTCTACTCGTCGGTAACTTCCATGGTACGTACCCACCAGTAACCCCGCAAGGCGGGTTCGCCCGGGCGCGGCGGATTGGCATGAAGCACGATTGATCTGGCAAAGTTGATCGAGTCAGTAAATAAAGCCGATTCAGGGGTGCGGACCGAACATGCGCAAGCTCATCGTCCTGGCGGTCGTCGGGCTGCTCGCGCAACTCATCGACGGCTCGCTCGGCATGGCGTACGGCGTCACGTCGTCCACCCTGCTGCTCGCCGCCGGCGTCGCGCCGGCCGCGGCGTCGGCCGCCGTCCACTTCTCCGAGATCGGCACCTCGCTGGTCTCGGGGTTCTCCCACCACAAGCTCGGCAACGTCGACTGGCGGACCGTCTCGATCCTCGCCGTCCCCGGCTTCGTCGGCGCCTTCGCCGGCGCGACCTTCCTGGCCAGCCTCGACGGCGACGTCGCGAAGCCATGGGTGGCGGCCATCCTGCTCGGCCTCGGCGGCTATGTGATCTGGCGCTTCCTCGTCCTGGGCGGTCGGCGCCCGACGTTCAAGTCCCGGCCCTCGGCCGGCTTCCTCGCTCCGATGGGCGTGGTCGGCGGCGCCCTCGATGCGATCGGCGGCGGTGGCTGGGGTCCGGTCGGGACCACCACGCTGCTGTCGTCGGGTCGGCTCGAGCCGCGGAAGGTGATCGGGTCGATCGACACCTCGGAGTTCGTGGTCGCCGTCGGCGGCTCGCTCGGCTTCATCATCGCGCTCGGCTCGCAGGGCATCGAGTGGTCGTACGCTGCGGCGCTGCTCGCGGGTGGTGTCGTCGCCGCGCCGATCGCCGCCTGGCTGGTCCGCAAGCTCGCCGCGCGGGTGCTGGGCGTCGCCGCGGGAGGCCTGATCGTGCTGACCAACAGCAAGACGATCGCCGAGGCGCTGGGTGCGTCCGGTGCCCTGGTCGCGCTGCTGGCCGCGGTCGTCGGCGTGCTGTGGGTGACCGGGATCGTCTGGGCGGTGCGGCAGGAGCGCCTGGCCCGAGCCGGCGCCGACGAGCCCGAGCTGGTCGCCGCCTGAGGCTCCCGTCACAGGCCCCGTCGCGGCGGGGCGCCGAAGCACCCCAAGGTCGAGTGAACCAGTCGACACATCTGACACACTTGACCCATGCGAGTTTCCGCCAAGTCCGACTACGCCCTCCGCGCGCTGATCGAGATGGCGTCGCGGGTGGACGGCCGGGCGGTGAGCGCTGAGGAGCTCGGGCGGCTCCAGGAGATTCCGCACGGCTTCCTCCAGGCGATCCTCGCGGACCTGCGTCGCGCCGGCGTCGTGATGTCGCAGCGCGGCCAGTCCGGTGGCTGGCGGATGGGGCGCCCGGCCGCGGACGTGTCCGTCGCCGACGTCATCCGGGCGGTCGACGGGCCGCTGGTCTCCGTCTACGGACTGCGGCCGGAGGCGGTCACCTACAACGAGACCGCCGACGTGCTCCAGCACGTCTGGATCGCGGCCCGTGACTCCCTGCGCGACGTCTTCGAGCAGGTCTCGATCCAGCAGCTCGCCGACCGGCAGCTGCCCGACGCGGTCACCGCGCGCACCGCGCACGAGGAGGCCTGGCAGCCGCACTGACGGCAGCCTCGCTCCGATCAGGCGTCGGCCAGCCGGCGCCTCGGCCTGCGGCGCTTCCTCTCCAGCTTGGCGTTGCGCTCCGCGAGCGCCCGCTCCTGCTCGCGCAGCCGGGCCACCTCGACGAGCGTCGCCGAGAGCAGCGCCGAGGCCCACCACAGCTGGTCCTCGCCCTCGGTCGGGGTGTCGCCGTCGAGGTCACGGCCGGTCGCCTGGGCCAGCGACCGCATCAGGTGTGGTGGCAGGCCGGGGGCCGGCAACGGCAGCCGCGCGGCGTCGAAGCCGACGAGCTCCCCGAGCGCCGACCAGATCCAGGCCCGAGGCTCGACGTACGTCGGCGCGACCAGCACGTGCACCCGTTCGGCGCCGCCGACCGCCCGCGCCCAGCGCCGGGCGAGGTCGGCGAGCTCGTGCCGCTCGGCGTCTGCCCGGCGGGCGGTGACGACGACGTGCACCTCGTGCCCGTCGAGGGTGTCGAGCAGGAGTGCGGCCTGGTCGTCGGTGCAGGCGGCGAGCAGCTCCTGGCTGAGCAGGATTGGGCCGCTTCCCCGGCGGGTGCGCCGGCAGATCTCGGCCCAGGTGCCCTCGACCTCGCGGCGCTGGTAGCCCCACGCCCGGTGGTCGCGGCGGATCTCGACCGCGGCCCGGAACATCTCGTCGTCCGTGATGGTCGGGTGTTGGACGCCCATCTCGGTGAGCGACTCGGAGTGCTCGACGAGAGCGGTCTCGACGAAGCCACCGCCGCTGCCGGGGAGTCCGATGTGCAGGTACGCCGTACGTCGCGCCATGGCGTCACGGTCCCAGTCGCAGGCGGCCCGGCGGTGAACCTCCCGGTGAACGGGGCGTGAAGGTCTCCCGACCGCACCGGGATATCTAGAACATGTTCCAGTTCGCGCCTAGGATGCCGCCATGATCACCTCCGACGCCATCACCTGGAACGCGCCGAACGACGACCACCCGGCGCGCGCGGCCTCCCAGCGCTCCTACTCGGCCGTCGCCAAGGGCGATCTTGCTGAGTGGCTCACGGTGTACGCCGAGGACGCCGTGATCGAGGACCCGGTCGGCCCGTCGATGTTCGACCCGGAGGGCACCGGACATCGTGGCCACGAGGGCATCTCGGCGTTCTGGGAGAAGGCGATCGCGCCGATCGCGACGTTCGAGTTCGAGATCAACGACTCCTTCGCCAACCCGGGCGGCAACACCTGCGCGAACATCGGGCGGATCAAGACGTCCTTCCCCGACGGCAGCCACACGACGACCGACCTGATCATGGTGTACGTCGTGCACGACGACGGCCGGGTCGCGTCGATGAAGGCCTACTGGGAGCCCGACCGCACGATGGCGAGCTTCACGTCCGCCTGATCCCGGTGTGACCGCGCGCCGCCCGGCCGCGTCGTAGTGGATGGAGCACCATTCACCGGACACGCAGCGAGGGCGGGATGTCGAAGGATCGGGAGTTCGAGCAGTTCGCCGTGGCGAGGACGCCGCAGCTCTACCGCTCGGCGTACCTGCTCTGCGGCGACCGGCACCGCGCCGAGGACCTCGTCCAGGAGACCCTGGCCAAGGTCTACGTGAAGTGGGGCCGCCGGATCGACAACCCGGCGGCATACGCGCAGACCACGCTCGTGCGCACCTACATCAGCCAGCAGCGGCGGCGTAGCAGCCACGAGGTGCCGTACGACGACCTGCCGGAGTCGGCGACCGTCGACCCCGCGGAGGCCGCGGACCTGCGGATGGGTCTGCAGGACGTCCTCGACGGGCTGGTGCCGCTGGACCGTGCCGTCCTGGTGCTCCGCTACAGCGAGGACCTCGCCGTCGCCGAGGTCGCCGACCTGCTCGGACTCAGCCCGGGCGCGGTCAAGAACCGGAGCATGCGGGCGCTCGAGCGCGCCCGGGAGAGGGCGTCGCGATGAACGAGCAGCAGATGGTGGCCCTGGTCGAGCGGGTCGGTGAGACCCTCGAGCCCGACGTAGGACGGCTGGTGGCGGGGGCCGCGGCACGGGGGCGGGTACGACGCGGCCGGCGGCGGCTGGCGGCGGCGGCCGGAGCGGCTGTCGCCGTCGTCGCGACCGCCACGGCCGCGCCGCTCCTGGTCGTGGGCGGCGGCACCGGGGCGGGTGTCGCCACGGCGCCGGGCGAGTCGCCGCGGGAGCTCGCGGTCGCCGCCGGCGACATGAGCGCGGCGCTGGCGACGCTGCTGCCGGGTTCGCGCGTCGTCGCGGACGACCAGCCGTACCAGTTCCAGGTCCAGCGGGGGGTGGTGCGCTGGCGCGGCGGCACGGTCACCGTGGCGATCGACACCCGCAGCGCCGGGGTGTCGACGCCCGCCCGGGAGCGGTGCCTGGCGTTCGCGGGTGGCCCGCCCTGTGCGGCGATGCCCGGGGGGGTCTGGCTCTTCGAGCACGGACGGACGGAGTTCGACGCGCGCACCGGCGAGGAGCAGCCGCTGCAGGACCACGTCCGTGCCTACGTGCCCGGCGGCTTCGTCGTCGACGCATACGACGACGGCGCGGCGTCCGTAGGCCGGAGGCTGCTGCGCACGCTCGCGCTCGACGGCGTCTGGTGGGTCGCCCGGCCCGATACCCAGTGACGGTGTGGTCGTTCCCGGGCGACCGGAACAACCAGAACGTCACTGGGTATCGCCCGGGTGGCGCTCAGGTCGAGGCGTGCCGGGCGCACCACTCGACGAGCGGGCGCAGCGTCCGCCAGTCATCGCGGACGATGTCGAGCACCTCGGGGGTGTGGATCACCGGCTCGAAGCCGAGGGAGTGGCCCGCGGTCAGGGAGCGGTGCCGGAGCAGCTCGATGCGCGGGTGCTCGGTGTCGTACCCGCGGGGGCTGGTCTTGAGCCGGTCGCCGCCGATCTCGAAGCCCTTCCTCTCCAGCGAGCGGACGATCTTCTCGAGCTCGGGGCCGAAGCGGTCGTGCGCCACGGCCTCGCGGAACGCCGCCAGCCGGGGGCCGCTCGCCTCGTAGAACCCGCCGCCGGTGCGGACGCCGCGCGGCGAGAGCTCGACGTACCAGCCCGTCGCCTCGCCGACCCGCACGAACGCGCCCTGATGGGTCTTGTACGGCGTCTTGTCCTTCGCGAACCGGACGTCGCGGTAGGGCCGGAACACCTTCGCGCTCTGCCCGTCGGGGGCGAACTCGCCGGTGAGCTCGGCGCACAGCGCCTCCATCGGCCGGCGGACGGACTCGGTGTAGACCGCCTTGTGCTTCTCCCAGAACGACTTGGTGTTGTCGACCTCGAGGTCGTCGTAGAAGTCGAGCCCCGCGACGGGGAATCCGGTGAAGCCGTCACTCACGCCTGCCAGCGTAGACAGCCGGGGCGAGCGCGGGTCAGTCGAGGTCGGCGGTGACCTGTTCGTCGCCGGAGGAGGAGCGGGCGGTGACGGTGATCGCGTCGCCGCCACAGCGCGGCGGCTCGAGGAACGCCTGGCCCTTCGGCGACTCGTAGACCACGACCGCGCCGTCGTCGGGCGTCCATCGCAGCAACGCGGCGGGCTCGCCCTGCCGCTGCGGGTCGCGCACGAAGTACGCCGCGCCGTGGCACTCGACCAGGCTGCCGGCCAGGCCGGGGCCGAGGTCGGCGTACTCGTCGCCGATGCTCGCCTGGAAGTGGGCCTCCTCGATGCGCCGCTCGCGCGGGATCTCCGACCAGACGGCGCCGCCGTCGGTGAGCACGCCCTCCCAGCCCTTGCACGCGGTGACGCCGGGGAAGGGGGTGGCGGTGCCGCCGGCGACGGTGACGACCGTGCGGCAGGACGGCCGGGAGTCGTCGAAGGTCATCATGGAGTCGCCGTCCTCCGACACGTGGGCGGTGCTGAAGCCGTGCCGCTCCGGTGCGCACCACGCCACCGTCGAGCGCCGGCTCTCGAGGTCGACCTCGGCCAGGCAGTAGGCCCCGTCGTCGACGGTCGCGTGCAGGAGCCGGTCGTCGCCGAGGGCCCAGGTGCCGCCGCTGGTGGTGGGTACGTCGGAGTCGCCGTCGACCGAGAACGTCCGGCCGCTCTCGAGGTCGACGACCGTGGCGCGGCCGGCCCGCCGCTCGGCCCGGTCCTGGAGCACCACGACCGCCCAGTCGTCGTCGAGCAGGGCGTCGCTGACCCGCCACCCCGCCGTACCCCCGCCGCTGCCGGTGGTCGGGCCGGTCAGCTCCCAGCTCGACCCGTCGCCGGTCACGGTGAGGGTCCACTCGCCGTTGCGGGTCACGGGGTCGTCGACCGGGCCGTCGACGGGGCGCCAGTCCAGCGGCTCGATCGAGCCGGGGCTCTCGCTGGGGGTGCTGCCGGTGGTCGGCGGCTCCGGCCTCTCGTCGTCCGATCCGCAGGCCGACGCGGCCAGCGCCACGATCGCGGCGCACGCCAGCAGCCGGGGTCGCATCAGACCCCCACGTTGTGCATCGGGTGGGCCTGGTTGGCGCGGTAGCTCTTGTAGGCCTGCCGCCACTGGACCCGGGCGATGAAGGGCTCCGAGGGGTCGAAGCGCTGCTGGTTCCAGGGCTCGAAGTAGCCGAGCCGCAGCGGGCGCTTGCCGGACTTGTCGTAGCCGCGCCCGACCTGGAAGTGGCCGGACGCGTCGTCGTCGAGGTAGGGGTAGTAGGCCCGGCGCAGCACGGGGTGCAGCACGACGGGCGCCCGGTAGTCGTGGATGTGGCGCATCATCAGCAGTTTCCACTGCTTGAAGGACCAGTCGCCGACATCGAGGGTGATGTAGGGCCCGGCGCGTCCCGGCCGGTCGTATCCCGTGGCGCGGTTGACGACGCGCACGATGTCGGAGATCGAGGTGCCGTCGCGGGTGGTGCCGAGCCGGCGGGCCCAGTGGCGCTGGGTGCGGACCTCGCCGTCCCAGCCCCATGCGATCGCCTGCATCGTGGCGGGTCCGCACCAGTAGGTGCGGTTCTGCTCCCGGGCGCGGCCGGGCTTGATGACGGTGGACCGGCGGGGGTAGTCGGCCGTGGTCTTGCGCTGCGCGGCGAGCCGGGTGGTGTCGCGGGCGGCGCGGGCCTCCGGGTGGGCGGCCAGGAAGCCGCGCGGGAGCGGCGTGCCCTGGATCTCGTGTCGCAGCAGCCAGACCTTGGCCACCGACCGCGCGGCCGCGGTCAGCTCGGCGCGCTCGGCGGCGGCCCGCTCGGCCGGGCTCATCCGGGCCATCCGGTCGAGGGTGGCGGCCGCGTCGAGGTCGCCGGTGGTGGTCGTCGCCGGGGCGCGGCCCGACCGTCGAGCCGCGGCGGCGACCCGGTCGCGTACGTCGGCCTCGGTGTCGCTGGTCCAGCCGACGCCCAGGCAGTACCGCTGGCCGTCGAGGTCGGCGCAGCGCACGGCGTCGGCGGTCGCGGCGACGCCGGCCTTGCTGCCGGGCCGGCCGATCGTGCGCCCGGCCGCGACCACCCGGTCGATCTCGGCCCGCATCGCGGCGGTGACCCGGGAGGGGCCGGCGGCGTTCGCGGTGCGCAGCGAGCCGCCCGGCGTACGCCCGGTGTCGGTGGACGGCCGCAGCGATCCGGGGCCGTCGTCGCCGCGGGGCACGAACGGGGCGAGGGCGAGCAGCAGGGCCAGTGCGCCGATGCCGACGGCGACCGAGCGGGGGCGAGACATCGAGAACCTCGAGACCGGACGGGGAAGCGGTCCGTCCCACTGTCACCGTGCGTCACTGGTCTAGTCAAGTTCCCCATGGGTCACAGCGGCGGCGGAGTGGCGGTCGCGCCCTATCCGTTCGATCGCTGGGATTGCCGGCGAGTAGCGATGGGGTCGGGGTGCACGGCCCCAGCAATTGAACGGATGCGCCCGGGAGGCATCGAGCGGAGGGCCAGGCTCGACGAGGCTCGAACTCGTGACATCGACGTTGGGCGACATCGACGTTGGGCAGAGTGTCGCGCTCGTGGGCGCGACGTTCGTCGGGATGTGGAGCGGATGACGAGGCTCGAACTCGCGACATCGACGTTGAGCGGAGTGTCGCGCTCGTGGGCGCGACGTTCGTCGGGATGTGGAGCGGATGACGAGGCTCGAACTCGCGACATCGACCTTGGGAAGGTCGCGCTCTACCAACTGAGCTACATCCGCATGACCCGCGGGTCTGCCGGGTCGCGGAGATACTAGTCGATCGGCGCGAGCGTGGCGCGCTTCGGGTCCAGCCCGTCGCCCGAGGAGCGTCCGGTGAGGCGGCGGTGCACCCACGGGATGGCCATCCCGCGCACCCAGGTGAGGTTCTCGCGGCGCTGCTCGGCCCTTGTCGGTGGCGGGCGGTCGGGCAGCGGCAGCGGCTCGAGCCCGTGGGGTACGCCGAGGGTGTCGAGCACCTCGATCGCCATCCGCTGGTGGCCGGCCGGGCCGAGGTGCATCCGGTCGGGGTCCCAGTAGCGCCAGTCGCGGTAGTCCCGCATCGTCCAGAAGTCGACGACGGTGGCGCCGTGGGTGCGGGCGGCGGTGCGCACCAGCTCGTTGTAGAGCGCGAACCGGCCCCGCAGTGGCCGGTAGATCGCCGACCCGCCGGGGTCGAACGCCGTGAACACGACCAGCCGGGCACCGGTCGCCGCGAGCCGACCGAGCGCCGCGTCGTACCGCTCGACGATCCCGTCGAGGTCGACGCGTGGCCGCAGGATGTCGTTGGCGCCCGCGTAGATCGTCACCAGGTCGGGCTCGAGCGCGACGGCGGGGTCGAGCTGCTCGTCGAGGATCGCGGGGAGCTTCCGACCACGGATCGCCAGGTTGGCGTAGCCGAACGACCGCCCGGTCGACGCGGCCTCGTGGCCGAGCACCTCCGCGACCCGGTCCGCCCAGCCGCGCACGCCGTTGGGACGCGCGGGGTCAGGGTCGCCGACGCCCTCGGTGAAGGAGTCGCCGATCGCGACGTACCGCTGGAAGCTCACCGTCTCATTGTCCGGGGTGGCCCGCGGGCGGCCACCGGTAGGGTGCCAGCGTGCTGCTGTCAGATCGCGACATCACCGCCGAGATCGACGCGGGGCGGATCGCCCTCGACCCCTACGATCCGGCGATGCTGCAGCCGTCGTCGATCGACGTCCGGCTGGACCGGTTCTTCCGGGTGTTCGAGAACCACAAGTACCCGCACATCGACCCCGCCGCCGATCAGTCCGACCTGACCCGGATGGTGGAGCCGGAGGGCGACGAGCCGTTCATCCTGCACCCCGGGGAGTTCGTGCTCGGCTCGACGTACGAGGTGGTGTCGCTGCCCGACGACATCGCGGCGCGGGTGGAGGGCAAGTCCTCCCTCGGCCGCCTGGGCCTGCTGACGCACGCGACCGCCGGGTTCGTCGACCCCGGCTTCTCCGGGCACGTGACGCTTGAGCTCGCGAACGTCGCGACCCTCCCGATCAAGCTCTACCCGGGCATGAAGATCGGCCAGTTCTGCTTCTTCCGGCTCTCCTCTCCCTCGGCGCACCCGTACGGCTCGGAGAAGTACGGCTCGCGCTACCAGGGCCAGCGCGGCCCGACGCCGTCGCGGTCGTTCCAGAACTTCCATCGGACGCCGATCTAGCCATCAAGTGAAGTTAGGCTAACCTAACTTCATGACCACGACCTCGGCGTCCGGCACGGAGCAACCGCAGCTGTCGATGATCCTCGACGAGGTCGAGGTGGTGCGGGTGGAACGGCTCTCCCCGTCGTTCGTGCGCGTGGAGTTCGGCGGACCCTGCCTCGAGCACTTCGGGGTCGAGGGGCAGCCGCTCTACGACCAGCGGATCAAGCTGGTCTTCCCAGGTGTCCCGGGCGGCCCGGTGCCGTCGTTCGAGGGCGTCGACGACTCCTGGTGGGAGACCTGGCTGGCTCGGCCGGAGGCGGAGCGCGGCCACATGCGTACCTACACCGTCCGCGACCTCGTGGGCAGCGGCCCCGACACCCGGCTGGTCGTCGACATCGTGGTGCACTCCGACGACCACGGCGAGACCGGCCCGGGCTGCGACTGGGCCGCGCGCGCCGCGGTGGGGGACCGGGTCGTGGTGCTCGGCCCGCGGCGCGGCCAGTTCTACGGCGGCATCGAGTTCGAGCCCGGTACGGCGGGCCGCCTGCTGCTCGTCGGCGACGAGACCGCGGTGCCGGCCGTGTGTGCGATCCTCGGCCAGCTGCCGTGGGACGCGGTGGGTGCGGCGTTCCTGGAGATCCCGACCGCCGCCGACGCCCAGACCGTGCAGCACCCGGAGGGCGTCCGGGTGGTCTGGCTGCCCCGGGCGGGCGCGGCCCACGGCGAGCTGCTGCACCCGGCGGTGCTGGACCACCTCGGTGTGGGCGCCGCGGCGGTGGCGGGCGCGGAGGCCGACGAGGTCGATCCCGACCTGTGGGAGACCCCGACGTACTCCTCCTCCGGGGAGGACGTCGACTCCGCCGCGACCGTGGTCGGCCACGACCTCGACGACCTCTACGCCTGGATCGCCGGCGAGTCCGGCGTGGTCACCGCGCTGCGGCGGGTGCTGGTCAAGGACCTCGGGGTCGACCGCCGCCAGGTGGCCTTCATGGGCTACTGGCGCCGCGGTGTCGCGATGCGGTCGTAGCTGCGGGCCGGCGGTTGCGGGACCGGGATAGTCCGTCACGTTCTGGTTGCCGACGATCGGGATCGACAACCAGAACGTGACGGACTATCCCCGCCGCCGACCATCCCCGCCGCCGACCATCTCCGCCGCGGACCATCCTCAGTTGTCGACCCGGTCGGCGAGGCGGCGCAGCCGCTGGGCGAGCAGGTGCCGGTGTGCGGTGGCGGGGATCTTGGGGGTGCTCGCGCGGGCGATGCGCTCCGCGAGCTGCTGGCGGTTGATCTCGGCGTCGAGCGTGCCGGTGCTGTACTCCATGACGGTGCTCCTCTGCTGATCTGGCTGCTGGTGGGGTGCGGCCGAGGCGCTCAGACCTCGGCGAGGACGATGTCGCCGCTGACGGTGCGGGCCCGGACCTCGACGTGGTCGGCACCCTGCTCGGGCTTGCCGGCGCCGGTCAGGTTCGAGCGGATGTCGCCGGTGACCGTCGAGATGTCGGTCCACACCGGGACGCCGGAGGGGACGCCGACCCGGACGTCGCCGGAGGCGCCCTTGACGCTGACCCGGCCGCGCTGGGCCCGGGAGACGACCAGGTCGCCGGAGCCGGTGGTGAGCGACACGTCGTGGCTCGACTCGACGACCTCGAGGTCGCCGGACCCGGTCTTGACGACCGTCTGGCCGTGCGCGCCGCCCACGCGGACGTCGCCGGACCCGGTCGAGATCGACGTGACCCCGGCGGTGGCGCCGATCACGACGTCGCCGGAGCCGCTCTTGACCTTCAGCGCGTCGCCGGCCGTGTCGATGCGGATGTCGCCGGAGCCGGTCTCGGCGAGCAGGGGGCCGGTCGCGGCCTCGACCTGCATGTCGCCGGAGCCGCTCTTGACCTGTCCGGTGTCGATCGTGCCGCGGACGCCGATGTCGGCACTGCCGGTGCGGACGACCGCGTCGCTGCCGGTCGGGACGGTGATGCGTACGTCGAGCCGGGAGTCGCTGCCGAACAGCCCGCCGCGCTGCCGGGGCGCGACGACGCTGATCCGGCGGCCGTCCTGGCGTACGTCGACCTGGTCGGCGTCCCGGCCGGCGATCTCGACGTGCGTCTGCTCGGTCTCGGTCGCGGTGACGTCGACGCGGCCCTTGCCGATCTCGGCGAACAGCTCGACGGGGTGTGGTGTGTCGAAGTGGTGCTCGGTCATCGTGGTCTCCTGCGCGAGGGTGTGTTCGTCCGCGGGGCCGGCCGTGCCGGTCCCGGGATGGGGTGGATGGTGGGGTGGGGTGGCTCGCTAGACCCAGCCGGACATGCGCTTGCCGGGGCGCTTGCCGCCGCCGAACGGGTCGTTTCCGCTGACGAAGGGGATGCTCGAGAGGTCGAGGTCGACGTTGATCGCCCCCTCGCTGCGGGTGGCGGCCCGGACGACGTTGACCAGCCAGGTGTTGAGGGAGTGGCCCGAACGGGCCGAGAGCTCCTCCGCCTTGGCCTTGACCGACTCCGGGATGCGGAGCGTGATCCGGGCGACGCCGCCCTCCTCCTCGGCGTCCTCCGCGGCCGGCGGCGCCGGGGGCGGAGGCGGCGGGGGTGCGGCCGGCGGGGCGTGCACCGCGAACTCCAGCTCGCGGCCGTTGAGGCGTACGTCGACCCCGCCCGAGGGCAGCTCGGCGGTGATCTCGGCGGCGGCCTGCGAGATCGCCTCCATCAGCGCGAGTCGGGCCGCCGGATCGAGCGCGAACGCGAGCCGGTCGGTGACCTCGCGGGCCTCCGGCCCGGCGGCGTCGGCGGCCGCGAGCAGGTCGCGACGGAGGCTCTCGACGTACGGCGTGATGTCCATGTGCACCACGATGACACCATCGTGATGTCACGTCAACCCTTCGGTGACATCATTTGGTGCCGCGTTGACATCACCCGGTGCGGGCGAGGCGGGGCCGGGTTTGTCGGTGAAGGCTGCTGGGCACGACGTCCGGTGGTTCCTCCGGGGCTTTCGCCGCCGGATCGGCGCACGAAAGGCAGGCCGCATGTCGAGTCCGACCGCGATGGCCAGCACGATCATCGACGCGCAGTTCGTCGACTACCTGCTGATCTTCATCTACTTCGCCGTGGTGCTCGGGATCGGGCTGCTCGCCCGCCGGCAGATCTCCGACTCCCTCGACTTCTTCCTCTCGGGCAGGTCGCTGCCCGCGTGGGTGACCGGGCTGGCGTTCATCTCCGCGAACCTCGGCGCGGTGGAGATCATGGGGATGTCGGCGAACGGTGCCCAGTTCGGCATCCCGACCGTCCACTACTTCTGGATCGGCGCGATCCCGGCGATGCTGTTCCTCGGCGTCGTGATGATGCCCTTCTACTACGGCTCCAAGGTCCGCTCGGTGCCGGAGTTCATGTTCAAGCGGTTCGGCACCGGCGCCCACCTGGTCAACGCGATCTCGTTCGCCGTCGCGCAGCTGCTGATCGCCGGCATCAACCTGTTCCTGCTCGGCAGCATCATCCACGCGCTGCTCGGCTGGCCGCTGTGGGTGGCGCTGATCGTGGCCGCGGCGATCGTGCTCTCCTACATCACGCTGGGCGGACTGAGCGCGGCGATCTACAACGAGGTGCTCCAGTTCTTCGTGATCGTCGCGGCGCTGCTGCCGCTCACGCTGATCGGCCTGCACCGGATCGGCGGCTGGGACGGGCTCAAGGACGGCATCACCAGCGCCGCCGACGCCCACCCGGACACCATCGCGCCGGCCGCCGATCAGCTGAACTCCTGGCCCGGTACGGCGCTCACCGGCTTCTCCTCGGACTTCTGGTCCGTCGTCGGCATCGTCTTCGGCCTCGGGTTCGTGCTGTCCTTCGGTTACTGGACCACCAACTTCGTCGAGGTCCAGCGGGCGATGGCGTCGAACTCGATCTCCTCGGCCCGCAAGACGCCGATCATCGGCTCCTACCCGAAGATGTTCGTCCCCTTCATCACGATCCTCCCCGGCATGATCGCCGCGGTGCTCGTGACCGAGATCGCCGACGTCAAGGCGGGCGAGACGGTCGCCGGCGGCGCCTCCGGTGAGGGAGTGACGTACAACGACTCCCTGCTCTACCTGATGCGCGACGTGCTGCCCAACGGCCTGCTCGGCGTGGCGATCGCCGGCCTGCTCGCGGCGTTCATGGCCGGCATGGCCGCGAACGTGTCGGCGTTCAACACCGTCTGGAGCTACGACCTCTGGCAGCGGTACGTCGTCAAGGACCGCGGCGACCAGTACTACCTGGTGGTCGGCCGGATCGCGACGGTGGCCGCCGTCATCATCGCGATCTTCACCGCCGGGCTGGCGTCGAACTACTCGAACGTCATGAACTACCTCCAGACGCTGTTCGGGTTCTTCAACGCCCCGCTCTTCGCCACGTTCATCGTCGGCATGTTCTGGAAGCGGATGACCCCGACCGCCGGCTGGGTCGGCCTGGTGGCCGGCACGCTCGCAGCGGTGCTCGTCGGCGTCGCCAGCGAGGACGCGCTCGGCTCGCTCAGCCAGGGCTGGATCAGCATCAGCGGCCAGGGCGCGTCGTTCGTCGCCGCGGGTGCGGCCTTCGTCGTCGACGTGGTGCTCAGTGTCGTGGTCTCGGGCTTCACCAGGCCGAAGCCGGTCGAGGAGCTGCGCGGTCTGGTCTACTCGGAGACGCCGCGGGAGGATCTGGTGGATCCCGAGGAGGCGTCGCGCCCGTGGTACCAGCGGACCCTGCCGCTCGCCGGCATCGCGCTGGTCATGGTCATCATCCTGAACGTGATCTTCTGAGGAGCCCGACATGCCACGCACCCAGCACACCGCTGGCGCCTTCGACATCCGCAACATCATCGGCGGGCTGATCGGCCTCTACGGGATCATCCTCGTGCTCATGGGGATCTTCGGCGACAAGGAGCTCGACAAGACCGGTGGTGTCAACGCCAACCTGTGGGCCGGCCTGGTCATGCTCGTCATCGGGATCGCGTTCCTCACCTGGGCGCGGCTGCGGCCGGTCCGGGTGCCCGAACATCCGGAGTCGGGAGAGCCGGACGCCGGGTAGGCGGTCGCCGGGTTTCGGCGCTGTGCTCGTTTCACCGGCTGGCCGGGGAAACGAGCACGACACGCCGATGGGCACGGGGGTGGTCAGGGAAGGCGACGGGGACACGCCGGTGACGATCGGCGTGTCCCGCTCGCTTTGCCTGGCGGCCTCGTCAGAGGTCGAAGAGTGAGCCGGCTCCGTGGATGTCCGCGTCGGTCTTCGGCTGGTGCGCCTGGACGTCCTGTGGCGCCTTCGGTTCCTCGTCCTTCGTCTCGGCTTCGTCCTCCGGCTCCGGTACGGCGGGCTCGTCCCCGGCCGCCGCGGTGGCGGCCTGGCTGAGGGCGACCGGGTCCGGCTTGTCGTCGGCCGCGGGCTCGGGTGCCGCGATGTCGAAGAGCGAGCCGCCCTCGGGGATCACGTTCGCGGCCGGGGCACTCGGCTCCGCCGCCGCGGCCGGCTCGGGAGCGGGCTCCGCCGCCGGCGCCGGCGGCTCCGGGGCGGCCTCCGGGGCGGCGATGTCGAACAGCGACCCCCCAGACGAGGCGGGCGACGAGGCGGGCGACGAGGCGGGCGGAGCGGCGGGCGGAGTCTCGGGCTCGGCCGGACCGGCGTCGGGCTGGCCGCCGCCCAGATCGAAGAGCGACCCTCCCGACGAAGCGGGCTCGGCAGGCGCGGCCTGGTCTCCGCCGAGGTCGAAGAGCGAGCCGCCGGAGGAGGCGGGCTTCGCGGCCTCGGCCTCCTCGGCCGGGGCCCGCTCCGGGCTGGCGGTCGCCGGCGCCTCGCCGAACATCGAGCCGGCGTCGTCGAAGAGCGACGAGCCGCCGCTGGCCTTCGCGGCCGGGCCGGCATCGGCGGTCTCGACCACGGTGTCCTCGGTGACGGCCGCAGGAGCGGCGGCAGGAGCGGCGGCAGGAGCGGCGGCCGGAGTAGCAACAGGAGCGGCGGCTGCCGAGCCCGGCGCCAGCTTGGTCGCCATCTCGCCCTTCACCGAGGCCAGCAGCATCTGCGCCACGTCGAGGACCTCGACCTCCTCGCGCGCCGCGCCGGCGGCCTGCTGCGCGGTGAGCCCGTCGGAGAGCATCACCCGGCAGAAGGGGCAGCCGACCGCGATCTGGTCGGCGCCGGTGCCGACGGCCTCACGGGTGCGGTTGACGTTGATCCGCTCGCCGAGCGTCTCCTCCATCCACATCCGCGCGCCACCGGCGCCGCAGCAGAAGGACCGCTCGGAGTTGCGCTCCATCTCGACGTACTCCGCGCCGGGCAGCACCTGGAGCAGCTCGCGCGGCGGCGAGTAGACGCCGTTGTGGCGGCCGATGTAGCACGGGTCGTGGTAGGTGATCGAGCGCTTGTGCGCGCCCGCGCCCTCGCGCACCGGCGTCAGCCGGCCCTCGCGCACCAGCCGGTTGAGCAGCTGGGTGTGGTGCACGACCTCGAGCTCGACGCCGAACTCCCGGTACTCGTTCTTGAGCGTGTTGAAGCAGTGGGCGCAGGTCGAGACGACCTTCTTGACCTTGTACTCCTGGAAGGTCTCGACGTTCTGCTGTGCGAGCCCCTGGAAGACGAACTCGTTACCGGCGCGCCGGGCCGGGTCGCCGGTGCAGGTCTCGCCGTTGCCGAGTACGCCGAAGGAGACGCCGGCCAGGTCGAGCAGCTCGGCCACGGCGCGGGTGGTCTTCTTCGCGCGGTCCTCGTAGGCGCCGGCGCAGCCGACCCAGAACAGCCAGTCGACCTCGTCGAGCGACTCGATGCCGCCCTGATCGGAGGGAGCGCCGACGACCTTGACCTCGAAGGGCAGGTCCTTGGCCCAGTCGAGGCGCGCGGACGGCGACATGTTCCACGGGTTGCCCTTGTTCTCCAGGCCCTTGAACAGGCCGTTGAGCTCCGCGGGGAAGTTCGACTCGACCAGCACCTGGTAGCGCCGCATGTCGACGATGTGGTCGACGTGCTCGATGTCGACGGGGCACTGCTGCACGCACGCGCCGCACGACGTGCACGACCACAGCACGTCCTCGTCGATGACGAAGTCGCCGTCGGCGGGGTTGTAGAACCAGTCCGTCACCTCGGCGCCGGCGCCGGCGGCCGCCTCGGCGTCGGTCTTGCCGACCAGCGCGCGGGGCTCCGTGCCCGCGGGCGCGCCCGCGTGGGCGTAGGCCTCCTCGCGCAGGCCCATCATCAGCAGCTTCGGCGACAGCGGCTTCTCGGTGTTCCACGCCGGGCACTGCGACTGGCAGCGACCGCACTCCGTGCAGGTCGTGAAGTCGAGGATGCCCTTCCAGCTGAAGTCGGTGATCGAGCCGGCGCCGAGCACCGAGTCCTCGTCGAGGTCGTCGATGTCGTCGAGCGAGACCGGCCGCCCGCCCGAGGTCAGCGGCGCCAGGGCGCCCAGCGCGGTGCGGCCGGAGCCCTCGCGCTTGAACCAGATGTTGAACCAGGCCGTGAACCGGTGCCAGGCGATGCCCATCGTCAGGTTGCGGGCGACGACGATGAGCCACACCATCGCGAGCGCGATCTTGAACACCGCGACGCCGTAGATGATGTTCTCGAGGCTGCCCGGTGCGGCGGGGTAGAGCAGGTCCCCGACCCAGGAGGCGATCGGGTAGTGGCTGCGCCCGGCCTCCTCGTCGAGGCGCCACTCCGCGCCGCGGACGAAGAGGATCGCGCTGCCCTCGAGCAGGGCGAGGTACTCGACGAAGTAGGCCTGCCACTGCGTCGAGCCGAAGAAGCGGCTGCCGCGGCCCAGGCGCCGCGGGTGCTTCACCTGGCGGTAGACGATCAGGACGATGATCCCGACCGTGCTCAGCAGGCCGATGAGCTCGCTGAACCACTCGTACGGGTACCAGTGCCCGATGATCGGCCAGGCGAAGTCGGGCTGGAAGAGCTGGAAGTACGCCGCCGCGACGGCCGTGCTGAGGAAGATGAACGCCGCGAAGACGAACCAGTGCATGACGCCGATCCACGTCCACTGGAGCATCCGCGTGTGGAGCACGGTCTCCTTGAGCATCGTGAGCGTGCGGGCGAGCGGCTGGTCGGTGCGCCCCGCCGCCGGTTGGCCGAGCCGGATCACGCCCAGCATCTTGAGGACCGCGGGCACCAGGATCGCGAGCGCGACCGCGGTGAGCCCGAGGCTGACGACGACGGCGAAGGTCTGCATTTTGGAGCGGGACTCCCTTGTGGCGGCTCGGTGGCGGCAGTCGGGCGGCGCCGTACGGCGCTCGGTGGAGCCTATTCCCCGTGCTCCGCGACGTCAGGCCCGCGGGACGTGAGAATGATCCTACCTGCAAGTAACTTCCGGGAGCTCACGTCCGTGCGGTCAGGCCGGTGACCTTCCCGCGCCGGGAGAACGTCACGGTCACCCGCACCCTCGGGTCACTCCCGGTGCGTGCGCAGAAGTGGTACGTCGAGCCGAGCCGCTGGTAGGGCTGCCCGACCGCCCGGAGCACGTCCTTGGTCGACATGCCCGGCCGGACCCGCGACTCCACCCTGCGGAGCGGCTTGCGCAGCTCCGGGTTGCGGCACGAGTCGGGCGCGACGCCCACCGCGCGCTCCCACGTCTGCAGATAGGCCTCCGCGCCGCGCGCCATGTCGTCCCGGATCCGGGCGCCGTCGCCGCGCCGCTGGGCCTCCGCGACCTTGCCGAGGTCGGCGATCCAGTCGGGGTAGAGGCCGTACTGCGCCACGCCGTCGACGTTGATGTCGTAGACCCGCTCGCCGGCCCGCTGCCGCTCCACGCTCACCCCGCCCAGCCCTCGGAACGGGTAGGTGACGGGGTTGGCCACGTCGGAGCCACGCGGGTCGCCCTGCGCGCCGAGGCCGTTCATGTCCGCGCCGTACCCGATGCCCCAGTAGTAGCGAGGGTCGGCCCATCCGACGTGCCGACGCCACTTCTCGACGAACCCGGTCGAGTCGCCGGCGTACGGCGTGATGAAGCCGCCCTGCCGGTAGATCCGGGGATAGGCGTCGGGGGTCGACCAGGAGTGGCTCGAGATCACGCCGTGGTAGCCGAGGTCGTCGATCTGGTCGAGCGCGGTCGCGCGGGCCTTGACGCTCATGTGGTCGGGGTCGAAGAGCAGGTGGCGCTCCGCCAGGCCCGCGATGGTGTGCTCGCCCAGCGTGGTCAGCCCGCGCGCGTTGCAGTGGTGCGCCCGGCCGTAGAGGGGCAGCGCCACGCGCAGGGTGCCGAACAGCGACCCGATCGCGCCGAACAGCGCGTCCTGCTGCTGCGCGGAGATGCTCGGCATGGCGACCTGGTCGCGGTCGTGCGACTCGCCGTCGGCGGGCTCGCAGTGCCGCATGTCCCAGAACGACCCGGTCTCGAGGAAGTTCGCCGCGTTGACGGCCGTGCCGACCGCGCCGTTGTCGCCGGCCACCCCGGCCAGGGCGTTGTCGAACTTGTTGACCAGCTCCATCTGCCGCACGCCCATCGCCCGCACCCGGTCGAGCTGCTCGTCGATGTCCCCGATGTCGCACTGCGGGACGTCGAGCTTCATCGTGCAGCCGAAGGGCACGCTGGTCTCGATGCCCATGACCACCGCCAGCTTGCCGGCGTTGATCACCTTCCGCGCCTGGAAGGGATTGGTCACGATCCGGTAGAAGCCGCGGTCGGGCCCGCCGGACTGCGCGTCGACGTAGTCCTGCAGCCGGTACATGTCGTCGGCCTGCCGGGCGATCGACCGCATGTCGTCGCACGCGGCGTACTCGGGGCCCTTCTTCAGCGGGTAGAGCCGGCACAGCTGGTCGTTCTCGACGAGCAGGTTGACGAAGATCCGCTGCCCGCCGCGCCAGGCCCGCTCGAGCCAGCGATAGTAGGTGCCCTCGTGGGTCAGCGACTCCGGCGCCGGCCAGTCCCGGAAGGTCGGCCACCCGACCGGGTCGTGGTGGGGCTCGCCGGAGAGCACCGACTCCAGCACGCCGCCGTACCCGCCGGTCGCGGTGTGGTCGGGACAGTCGACGAGTGCGTACGGCGCGCCGTACTGATCCCAGGGCTTGCCGCAGTGGGCGGCGCCGCCGAGGAACTCGAAGGCCATGCCGTGGGTGTGCGCGTCGACGTACCCGCGCACCTCCTGGTACGGCGTGACGCCCGCGTGGGGCCGGCCGGAGACGTCGATCTGCGACTCGGGGTACGCCGTGCATCCGGTCGTCCGGGTCAGCCGGAAGCGGCGGGCGCCGTCGATGCTCAGCGGCACCTCGTCGTTGGTGAAGGTGAACCAGGGTCCGGACTTCCGGGCCGTCCACACGGTCCCGGTGCCGGGCCGGTCCGCGCGGGCACCGCCGGCCGTCACGAAGGCGCGGTCGGCGTCGTAGAGGAGGTAGTCGCCGAGATCGGTGGGCTTGAAGTAGATCGGGGCGCCGGCCAGGTCGTAGCAGCCGTTGGCCATCGCGTAGCGGTCCTGCGGATGCTGGGTGCGCGGCCGGGTGACCCGGGCGGAGGTGAGGTCGGGATCTGGCAGCGCCCGCTCTCGCGCGACGTAGGCCGCGCTCGCGGTCCGCTCGGCCGCGGTCGTCGGGTCGCGGGTCGCCGCGCCCAGCTCGCCGGCCCGTGAGACGGCGTTCTGGTCCTGCTCCCGGGCGCCGAGCGCGGCCTGGGCCGCGCCGTAGCGGGCCGACAGTGCGCCCTCGCGCACGCCCGCCGCGCCGCCGAGGACGGCGGCCCCGGTGAGCAGGGCGCCGGCGGCGACCACGGCGATCACGACACGGCTGACGGGGCGCGGGTTCGTCACGCCTGACTCAACGAGCGGGCTACCCCGGGGGTACGGCGGGCTCGGGCTGCCGCCGTCCGAGGCCGGCGACCGCGACCAGGATCAGCGCGGTGCCCACGATGCCGGCGACGCCGAGCCGCTCGTCGAGCCAGACCGCGGCGACGAGCGCGGCCGTCACCGGCTCGAGCAGCGTGGCGATCACGGCGGCGCTGCCCGGGACCGTGCGCAGCCCGGCGTAGAACAGCCCGTAGGCGAGCGCCATCGTGAAGACGCCGAGGTAGAGCAGCGTCAGCGTCACGGTGGCGTCGCCGGAGCCGGTCGTGAGCGAGCCGCCCAGCGCGGCCACCAGCAGCAGGGCGACCGCCCCGACCGTGGTCGTCGCGGTCGTGAGGGTCAGGGGGCTCGTGGTGTGCGTCAGGGAGCGCCCGATCGCCGTGGTCGCGGCGTACGTCGTGCCGGACCCGACCGCCAGCAGTACGCCCAGCGTCGGGTGCGGGCCGGGGTCGTGGGCGCCCGCGGCCAGGCTGACCAGCACCAGCCCGGCCAGCGCCAGCACCAGCACCGCGACCTGGCCGAGCGTCGGCGCCGAGCGTCGGCGTACCGACTCGGCGACGGTCAGCAGCACGGGCGCCAGGCCCAGGCTGACCACGGTGGAGACCGAGACGCCGACCGCGACCACGGAGCCGAAGTAGAGGGCCTGGTACGCCGCGGTGCCGCAGCCGGTCACGATCACCCGGGTGGGGTGCGTGCGCACGAGCGTCCCCAGCCCCCGCAGCTGGCGCAGCGCCAGCAGGACGACGAGCAGGACCGCCGCCGCGATCACCATCCGCCAGGCACTGATCGTGAGCACCGACATCGGCACCCGGTCGCGGATCACCTGGACGCCGAGCCCGCCGGTGCCCCACAGGATGCCGGCGAGGCAGATCTGCACCAGCCCGAGACCGGCGCGGGGCGTCGGCGTGCTCACCCGGCCATCCAACCCGACCCGGTGCCCGGCGTCGCCCGGATTTCGGCCGCGTCGCTCGGGTGTCGGTGGTCGAGAGGTATCGGTGGTTGAGAGGTGGCGGTGGTTGAGGTGCGAGGGCCGCCAGGCCCGAGCCTCGAAACCACCGGGACGCCCCGGCACAGGGCCGTCGGGTCAGCGCTCGGTGGAGCGCCCGCTGATCCGACGGGTGAGCGCGGTCGCCGTGGCGGTGACCGCGCCGGCCAGGCGCTGCTGGTCCCCTTCGTCGCGGGGGAAGGTCACCGCGACGGCGGCGACCGGGTGCTCGTTGTGGTCGAGCACCGCGACCGCCACGCTGGCGAGCCCGGGCGTGACCTCGCCGTCCTCGACGGCGTACCCGCGCTGGCGCGTGTCGGTGAGCACCCGGCGCAGCGCGCTCAGCGAGCGCGGCCCGGCGCCGTGCCGGTCGACGAAGTCCGCGGCCTGGGAGTAGAGCGCGCGCACCTGGGGCGCGGGCAGCCGCGCGAGCACCGCACGACCGCTGGCGGTCAGGTGCGCGGGCAGCCGGACACCCACGTCGGTGACCAGCGGCGGGCGGCCGGGCGCGCGCTCCTCCACGACGTACAGCACCTCGCGACCGTGCAGCACCGCCAGGTGCGCCGACTGCCCGACCCGGTCGACGAGCGTCGCGAGCGGCCGCCGGGCGAGCCGCTGGAGGGGCTCCTGGCGCGCGTAGCCGCTGCCGAGCTCGAACGCCGCGAGTCCCAGCCCGTAGCGGTGCTCGTCGGCGAGGTGGACGACGAAGCCCTCGTCGATCATCGCGTTGAGCAGGTGGTACGTCGTGCTGCGCGGCAGCTCGCACGCGCGCATGATCCGGTCCAGCGCCACCGGGTCGGGCTGGCCGGCGAGGAAGCGCAGCACCCGCATCGCGCGGGTCGCGGCCGGCACCTGGCTCATGGCCGCAGGGTACGGCGTGGCCGCTCCGGCGCCCGCTCAGGTGCCGCGGTGGGTACCGGTGCCGGGCTGGTAGCCGTCGGACCGGTGGTCGACGTCAGGGTCGATGGCGTCGGCCTCCCGCACGGCGTCCTCCTGGCGGGCCTCCTCCATCTGCAGCCCGCGGCGGGCCTCGGTCGCCTCCTGCTCCGCGCGCTCGGCCTCGGCGCGGGCGATGTCCGCCCGGCTTGCCGCGGCGGCCGCGTCCCGCTGCGAGTCCCGGACCGCGCCCGCCTGACCGGCGGCCTCGGCCCGCACCTGCGCCGCGCGGTGGCGCTGGTGGGTACGCCGGCGGCGGGTGGTCAGGATCGCGGCGGCCGCGACCAGCAGCACGACGACGATGACGGTGATGACGATGGCGGTGGTCATGGTCCCTCCTCGGGCAAGGCTCTCCCCACGCCGTACCCCGCGGCGCGCGGCGCACTCCTCCGGGACTCGGGCTCCGGTTCAGGACAGCGGGCGCTCCCCGCGCACCGGCACCAGCGGCGCCGCCACGAGGGGGAACAGGGCGGCCAGGGCGAAGGCCGCGGCGTACCCGAGGTGCGCGATCGCCAGGCCCGCGACCGGTGGCACGGCAGACGCGGCGAGGTACTGGGCGGTGTTCTGTGCGCCCAGTGCGCGTCCGGTCCAGAACGGCCCGGCGCGCTCGGCGACGGCGGTGAACGCCAGGCCGTTGTCGGCGACCGTCACCAGGGTCGCGACGATCATGAGCACCACGGCGACCGCCAGGTCCAGCGCCGCCGCGAGGCCGAGCAGGGCCAGGACGGCCGATGCGACCAGTGCCACGCAGCGCAGTGGCCGCATCCGCGCGCCGACGACGTCGGAGAGATGACCGGCGGCGATCCGTCCGAGCGCGCCGGCCACCTGGGCCACCGCGACCACGACACCGGCCGCGGCGGTCGACCAGCCGCGGTCCTGGACCAGCCAGACCAGGGCGAACGTCCACACCAGGAACTGGGGGACGACCAGCAGCACCGAGACGCCGTGGATGCGCGTGAGGTAGGAGTCGACCCGGTAGGGGTTCGCGGCGACGGCGCCCTCGCGGCGTGCCGGACGCGGTGGGTCGACGACGGTCGCGGCGACCAGCAGCGCAGCGAGTGCGCACGCGACGGTCGGCACCCAGAGCGCGGCCTGGACGCCGTGCGCCTCGGCGACCACCGCGATCGAGATGGCGGCGACGCCCACGCCGACGGGCTGGGCCATCTGCCGGATGCCCATTGCGAGTCCGCGGCGCTCGGGCGGGAACCAGCCGACGACCACCCGCCCGCTGGCCGCGTTCGTGCTGGCGGCCGCGGCGCCGGCCAGCAGCAGCGTGACGACGAGCGGGGCGAGGCCGCCGGTCAGGGCGCTGGCGACCCCGGCGACGACGGTGGACCCGAGGCCGGTGAGCAGCACGAACCGCTCGCCCCGCCGGTCGGTGACCCAGCCCCACGCCACGAGCGTGAGCATCACGCCGATCAACGGTGCCGCGGCCACCACGCCGGCCTCGGCGAGGCCCATGCCCTGCTGCCGGTGGAGGGTGGGGATCAGGAACGCCGGGCCGTGGACCATCACCGCCGCCGCGGCCTGCGCCCCTGTGCTGGTGGCGAGCATCGTCCACCGGCGGCCGGTGCCGATGCCGGCGGGGCCGGCCGGCGCGGCCTGCTGACGAAGGGACACAGCCCTCAGTCAACGCCGCGTCGGCCGGTCGGGCAGGCGCCGTCTTGCAGAATGACCGCGCCGCCGTCCTGTCCGCTCAGGTCGGGTTGCCGCCCCTGCCGATCCGCAGCCGGGCGGTCGCGAGGTCGAGCACCGCGCCGGTGCCGTCGAGCAGCGTCACCCGGAGCCCGATCACCTTCAGGCCGTTCGCGAGCCGCTGGACGATCAGCGGCTCCAGTCTCGCGACGCCCGGGATCTCGAGCGGACCGGCGTCGGGGAAGTACCGCCGCTCACCGTCGACGGTGACCGCTCCGAGGGAGGAGCCGTCGCTGCTGCGGGAGACCTTCCTGCCCCGCCGCTCGACGGTCGCCTGGGCGACCACGCCCTCGATCCGCAGGGCTCCGGCCAGGTCGACCTCGGCCACCGTCGCCCTCGAGAACCCCCAGGCCTCCGCGCCGGTCTGAGCGCCCAGGCCCTCGCTGGTCATCGCGCCGACCTCGATCTGGCCGGCGAGGTCGAGGCCCGCCAGCGAGGACCTCCGGACCGTGCCGCCGGTGCCCTGGCAGGGCACCCGCTGCACCGGGTTGCGGCCGAGGCCGACCAGCTCGCCGCCGATCGAGCCGCTCACGCCGTACGCCGAGCCGGCGAAGACGCCGTGGCGGGCCCCGCTGAAGATCTCCGCGCCCGCGTGGGCGACGCGGACGCGGGTGTCGGTCCGGAGCAGGTGCACCAGCAGGCCGTTGGCGAAGGCCCGGGCCCGGTCGCTCCGCTCCCGGGTCCAGGTCGAGGCCAGCGAGATCGTCGCGACGTCGGGGATGGTGACCGGGCGGCCGGGCAGGGGCAGCTCCAGCTCCTGCGGGGCTCCGCCGGGCGGGGTGAAGGTCAGGCCGCCGACGTCGGTGGAGGTGTCGGCGTGGAAGCCGGTCCCGTCGTGGGCGGCCCGGGCGGTCGTGGTGATCGCGGAGAGGCTGAGGGTGCCGAGCGGCGAGTCGCTGAGCACGACCTCGCCGACCCGGTGCCGAGTGGTGATGGCGACCTCGCCGCCGCTGCGACTGGTCCAGGTGCGGGTCCGGCTGCCGGCGACGGCGCCGAGGCCGGGGATCCGGACCGACGCGAGGTCGTTGCCGCGGTCGATGCCGGTCTTCGTGGTACAGCCGATCACCGCCAGGGCGGTGGCGCCCGCGGCTGCGGGGAGCCGGCCACCCTTCACGTCGGTCGCGAAGCCGGAGCCGCGCAGCGCGAACTCCGTGGCCGTCCGCCCGACGCCTCGATCGGCGGCGGGCCCGGCGGCCCGCGCGGACCAGGCCGGTGCCGACAGCGCGATCGGAGCGAGGAGTGCGACCGTCGCGATGGCGACACCCGTCCGTGCGGTCCGGGTTCTGAGCTCTGGCATGGGGCATCCCTCCGCTCGGGTCAACGTGCAGGACTGGAACGCGTTACTGTGATCGGGGTCACGGATGGGACCGCTCCGGTTTCGTCTCGGATCCCAGACGGCGAGGGGATCCGGCGCCCTGGTGGGGGTGCCGGCGGGCGACGAGGATTGCGGGCATGACCTCCGGTATCACCCCCGACCGACCGACCGTCGAGGTCGGCGTCGGTCCCGTCTCCTTCGCCGATGTGCTCGCCGTCGCCCGCGACGGCGCCGCGGTCCGGATCGGCGGTGACGCCCTCGCCGCCATCGACCGCGCCCGTGCCGTCGTGGACGAGCTGGCCGCCGCGCCGACCCCGGCGTACGGCGTCTCGACCGGCTTCGGCGCGCTCGCGACCCGGCACATCCCGACGGAGATGCGCGCCCAGCTGCAGCGATCGCTGGTGCGCTCGCACGCCGCGGGCTCGGGTCCCGAGGTCGAGCGCGAGGTGGTGCGCGCGCTGATGCTGCTGCGGCTCTCGACGCTGGCGACCGGCCACACCGGCGTACGCCGCGAGACCGCGGAGCTGCTCGCGGCGCTGTTGACCCACGCGATCACGCCGGTGGTGCGGGAGTACGGCTCCCTCGGCTGCTCGGGCGACCTCGCGCCGCTGGCCCACTGCGCGCTCGCGCTGATGGGCGAGGGCGAGGTGCGCGACGCGGCCGGCACGCTGATGCCCGCGGCCGACGCGCTCGCCGCGGCCGGGCTGACCCCGGTCGAGCTGGTCGCCAAGGAGGGCCTGGCGCTGATCAACGGCACCGACGGCATGCTCGGCATGCTGGTCCTGGCGATCCGCGACCTGCGGATGCTGCTCCGCACCGCCGACATCGCCGCCGCGATGTCGGTCGAGGGGCAGCTCGGCACCGACCGGGTCTTCGCGCCCGAGCTGCAGGCGATCCGGCCACACCCCGGCCAGGCCGCGTCGGCCGCCAACCTGACGACGCTGCTCGCGGACTCCGGGGTCGTCGCGTCGCACCGCGGCCCCGACTGCAACCGCGTGCAGGACGCCTACTCCCTGCGCTGCTCGCCGCAGGTGCACGGCGCCGCGCGCGACACCGTGGAGTACGCCGCCACCGTCGCCGGCCGCGAGCTCGCCTCGGCGGTGGACAACCCGGTCGTGCTCGCCGACGAGTCGCGCGTGGAGTCCAACGGCAACTTCCACGGTGCCCCGGTCGCGTACGTCCTCGACTTCCTGGCGATCGTCGCCGCCGACGTGGCATCGATCAGCGAGCGGCGTACCGACCGCTTCCTCGACAAGGCCCGCAACCACGGGCTGCCGCCGTTCCTCGCCGACGACCCGGGCGTCGACTCCGGCCACATGATCGCGCAGTACACCCAGGCCGCGATCGTGTCGGAGCTCAAGCGGCTCGCGGCGCCGGCCTCGGTCGACTCGATCCCCTCCAGCGCCATGCAGGAGGACCACGTCTCGATGGGCTGGTCGGCCGCCCGCAAGCTGCGCCGCTCCGTCGACGGGCTGGCCCGGGTGGTGGCGATCGAGGTGCTGACCGCCGCCCGCGCGCTCGACCTGCGCGGCCCGCTGACCCCCTCGCCGGCCACCGGGTCCGTCGTCCGGCTCCTCCGGGAGTCCGGCATCGACGGCCCGGGCCCCGACCGCCATCTCTCGCCCGAGATCGAGGCGGCCGTCGCGCTGGTCGCCTCGGGCGCGGTGCTGGAGGCGGCCGAGGGTGTGGTCGGGCCGCTCCGCTGACGCTCGGGCGGCCGATCGCTCAGGTCGCCGCCGGGTCGGTCGATGGGCCTACCGCGCCGGGTCGACCGCCGATCCGGCGAGGAGGGTCTCACTGTGTCCAACTCATCGTCCGCACTCCGTCTCGCGCGCCTGACCGGGCTGTCGCTGCGCACGCGGCTGCTCGCCGCGTTCCTCGTGGTCGCCCTGGTCAGCGTCGTCGTCGCCGGCTTCGCGCTGACCCGCATGAGCAGCATCAGCGACCGGGCCGAGGCGGTCTACGAGCGCGGCACCGTCCAGCTCGACGCGACCCGTGGCCTCCAGGTCCTCTGGTGGGAGTACGCCGCCCACGACGCGCGCACCGCGATCGAGTCGATCCCGGCGGACACCCTCGCCAAGGAGCAGCAGGCGGTGCAGCGGACCTCTGAGGCGCTCGTGCAGCGGGTCCAGGCGGTCCAGGCGATGGACCTGCCGGCCAGCGTCGCGGACAACATCCGCGACTTCACCGCCGCCGTCGAAGGCAACAACGCCGTGCTGCAGCTGCTCAAGAGCGGCGAGCTCCCGCCGGCCGAGTTCGCGGCGGCGCTCGCCGACCTCGACACGTACGCCGCGCAGGCCGAGGAGTCGATCACGGCCGCCAACGCCGCCGAGCAGCAGGAGGCCGCCGAGCAGGCGGCGTCCGCGCGGGAGGCGTTCGAGTCCGCCCGCACGACGACCATCGTCATCATCTGCGTGGGCCTGCTGCTCTCCGTCGGCCTCGGGATCGGTGCCGCGCGCAGCGTGGCCGGCCCGATCGCGGCGACCCGCGAGGTGCTGGCCCGGGTCGCCGACGGCGACCTGACCGTGCGGGTGTCTGAGTCCGGAGCCCGCGAGATCACCGAGATGAACCGTTCGCTCAACTCGACCCTGGACGCCTTCGGCAAGGTGATGGTGCTGGTGCATGACTTCGCCCAGCGGCTGGCCGGCTCGTCGTCGGCGCTGCGCGGCACCGCCGGCGCCATCGCGGCCAACGTCGAGGGGGTCGCCCAGCAGGCCGAGGTGGTCTCGTCGTCGGCCGGCGACGTGTCGCGCAACGTCGGCACCGTCGCCTCCGGCTCGGAGCAGATGGAGTCGGCGATCCGCGAGATCGCGCAGAGTGCCAACGCGGCCGCCCAGGTGGCGGGCAACGCCGTCGGCGTCGCCGCCGCCACGACCGAGACGGTCGGCAAGCTCGGCGCCTCGTCGCAGGAGATCGCCTCGGTCGTCAAGGCGATCACCTCGATCGCCGAGCAGACCAACCTCCTCGCGCTCAACGCGACCATCGAGGCCGCGCGCGCCGGTGAGGCGGGCAAGGGCTTCGCGGTGGTCGCGGGCGAGGTCAAGGAGCTCGCTCAGGAGACCGCGCGGGCCACCGAGGACATCTCGCGCCGGGTCGAGACGATCCAGTCCGACACCAGCGGCGCCGTCGAGGCCATCGGTCAGATCAGCGCCGTCATCGCGGAGATCAACGACTTCCAGATGACCATCGCCTCCGCCGTCGAGGAGCAGACCGCCACCACCAACGAGATGAACCGCAACGTGCTCGAGGCGGCCAACGGCTCCGAGGGGATCGCCAGCAACATCTCCGGGATCGCGGATGCGGCGGCCCAGACCCTCGCCGGCGTCACCGACGCCGAGCGCGCGGCCGGCGAGCTCGCCGACATGGGCGCCCAGCTCGAGGAGGCGGTCGGCCGCTTCCGCGTCTGACCCCTCCGTCTATCCGCTCGGCTGCTCGGCTGCTCGGTCGGTCGGCGTGGTCTTGTGGGTGGCGGTGGGGGATAGCCACAGGCGGTGTGGTTGTTCCCGGTGGCTGGGAACGACCAGATCGTCGCTGGGTATCGTCCGGTGACAGTCGGGGGCGTCTCGCATCCGAGACGGCTCGGGGCTGGTCGGTCTGGCGGGAGGCCCGGCGTACCTCGTTCACTGGAGGCATGCCGACCTCGAACCCCCGCCTTCCGATCCACGCCGCGCACGGCACCGAGCTGAGCGCCCGGTCCTGGCAGACCGAGGCGCCGCTGCGGATGCTGATGAACAACCTCGACCCGGAGAACGCCGAGCGTCCCGAGGACCTCGTCGTCTACGGCGGCACCGGCAAGGCCGCCCGCAGCTGGGAGGCGTACGACGCCCTGGTGCGCACGCTGTCGACGCTGGCCGACGACGAGACGATGCTCGTGCAGTCGGGCAAGCCGGTCGGCGTCATGAGGACCCACGAGTGGGCGCCGCGGGTGCTGATCGCCAACTCCAACCTGGTCGGCGACTGGGCCAACTGGGAGGAGTTCCGCCGGCTCGAGGACCTCGGCCTGACCATGTACGGCCAGATGACCGCCGGCTCGTGGATCTACATCGGCACCCAGGGCATCCTCCAGGGCACGTTCGAGACGTTCGCGGCCGTCGCGGACAAGCTCGCCCGAAGGGCCGCGTCGGTCCCTGAGGAGCCGCGAGGGACGAGCGGCGTCTCGAAGGGCGAGGGCACCCTGGCCGGGACGATCACCCTCACCGCCGGCCTGGGCGGCATGGGCGGCGCGCAGCCGCTCGCGGTCACGATGAACGACGGCGTCGCGATCTGCATCGAGTGCGACGACGCCCGGATCCAGCGCCGGATCGACCACCGCTACCTCGACGTACGCGCCGCGTCGCTGGAGGAGGCCGTGCAGCTGGCGGTGGAGGCGCGCGACGCGCGGCGTCCCCTGTCGATCGGGGTGCTCGGCAACGCGGCCGAGATGGTGCCGGCGCTGCTCGAGCAGAACGCGCCGATCGACATCGTGACCGACCAGACCTCGGCGCACGACCCGCTCTTCTACCTGCCCGTCGGCGTGCCGTTCGAGGAGTGGCAGGCGCAGCGCGAGTTCGACCCGGCCGGCTTCACCAAGGCGGCGCAGGCGTCGATGGCCGCGCACGTCCGGGCGATGGTGGAGTTCCAGGACCGCGGTGCCGAGGTCTTCGACTACGGCAACTCGATCCGTGACGAGGCGCGCAAGGGCGGCTACGACCGGGCCTTCGAGTTCCCGGGCTTCGTGCCCGCCTACATCCGACCGCTGTTCTGCGAGGGTAAGGGCCCGTTCCGCTGGGCCGCGCTCTCCGGCGACCCGGCCGACATCGCCGCCACCGACCGCGCGATCCTGGAGCTGTTCCCGGAGAACGAGCGGCTGCGGAAGTGGATCACGATGGCCGGCGAGCGGGTCTCGTTCCAGGGCCTGCCGGCGCGGATCTGCTGGCTCGGGTACGGCGAGCGCCACCTGGCCGGCCTGAGGTTCAACGAGATGGTGGCCTCGGGCGAGCTGAAGGCACCGATCGTGATCGGCCGCGACCACCTCGACTGCGGCTCGGTCGCCTCGCCGTACCGCGAGACCGAGGCGATGCTCGACGGGTCCGACGCGATCGCCGACTGGGCGCTGCTGAACGCGCTGGTCAACACGGCGTCGGGGGCGACCTGGGTGTCGATCCACCACGGTGGCGGGGTGGGCATGGGCCGGTCGATCCACGCCGGCCAGGTCTGCGTCGCCGACGGCACCGAGCTGGCCGCGCAGAAGATCGAGCGGGTGCTCACCAACGACCCGGGCATGGGCGTGATCCGGCACGTGGACGCCGGCTACGACCGGGCCGCCGAGGTCGCGGCCGAGCGCGGCGTACGGATCCCTATGTCCGAGCTCGCTTGACCCGAGCTCGCGAGGGGCAAGCGAAGAGCGAGGAGGTTGAGGAGGCTCGGCCGGGCCCTGAGCGGAGCGAAGGACCGGCGAGCCGTCTCGAAACCCGGAGGGCTGAACCGGCGGTCCGGCTACCCCGCCGGCGGTCCGGCTATCCCCGTGGCGTCGTGACCGGCATCGGCTCCGGGACCGGCGCCGGGGCGACCCGGGCGGTCCGCGACCGCCAGTACGCCTTGCGGACGCAGCCGGCGGCGAGACCCGACTGCTGCATCCCGGCGAGGTCGCCGTGGCTGTAGCGGGCCCGGAAGACGCCGTCGGGGTCCGGCAGGCCGTTGGAGGGGTACATCAGCTGGTCGGGGTGCTTCTTGACGTGCCGCAGCCCGAAGGCGTGGCCGATCTCGTGGAGCAGCACCTGGCCGACGGTGAAGGCCGGGCCGTCCCAGGCGGGGTACTGGGTGCCGTTGGACCACTGGTCGGTGTTCAGCGTGACGCCTGCGGACTGGGTGAGCCAGACCTTCCGGTGGCCCTTCCGCGCGATGGCGGCCCGGCCCCACAGCGGCCCGCCGAGGCCACCGACCGTGGTGCCCCGGAACTGCTTGATCCGGTCCTCGCGGGCCCAGGCGATCACCAGGTCGACGCCCTTGCGCAGCTTGGTGCGCTTGTGGCGAAACGGCACGACCTTCGTGGTGCCGGCGTACTTCACCTTGATGCCGGTGGCCCAGGCCACCTGCTCCATCGCCTGCTTGGCCAGCTCGCGGCCGGTCGGTCCGACCTCGGCGTCGTTGACCTGGTAGCGGATCACCTGGCAGGGGTTGAACAGGTACCGGTATCCGCGGGTCTTGGTGAAGCCGTGGAACTTGGCCTTGCCGCGCGGCTCCCACGACGGGCGCACGTGCACCTTGGTCGCTCGGTTGAACGCGTGCCGTCCGCCGGCGTGGAGCCGCACCCGGTGCGTGCCGTACCACTTGAGGGTGCCGGTCACCTGGAACCGCCCGGACTTCTTGCTGTGTCCGCGGGCGAAGGTGCGCCAGCCACCCGGGAACTTCGCCTGCAGCTGCAGCGAACGCTTGCCGCCGCGCACCTTGCCCTTGGCGGTGAGCCGGACGTCGTCGGCGTCGGAGTACGTCGTGTGGTGCCATCGGACCTTCTGCCCGGCCCGCTGGAGCGGGTCGGGCCCGGCGGCACCCGCGGTGCCGACCGGGAGGGCGATGAGGGACGTGGCGAGGAGGAGCAGGCACGCGAGCGGTGCCACCCGGAGACGAGTCACGGGGCGTCCATGCCCGCTCTCCGGTGGCAGGAAACCTCGGGAGCGGACAAGGAGACGTGCCTAGTAGACGCGGCGCCGGGTGCCGCCGATCGGGACAAGGTTGAGCACGAGGCCGACGATCGCGAGGATCGCTCCGATCGTCGTGAGGATCGGGATGCCGGCCAGCAGGCCGATGAGCAGCAGGATGACGCCGAGGACGATCATGTCTTTCCCTCCCTGGTCGTGGCCCGGGGGTGTGGGCCACGACGGGCGGTACCCGACGTCGTCGCGGGCAAACGCTCGGGCGGGTGTCAGCGGGGGCTGTCGAGGACCATCGTGATCGGCCCGTCGTTGACCGAGGTCACCCGCATGTCGGCGCCGAAGACGCCGCGCTCGACCCGGGCGCCCAGCCCCTCGAGGGCGCCGCAGACCGCGTCGTACAGCGGCTCGGAGACCGGGCCCGGCGCCGCCGCCAGCCAGGTGGGACGCCGCCCCTTGCGGGCGTCGCCGTACAGCGTGAACTGGCTGACGACGAGCACCGGCGCGCCCACGTCGGAGGCGGACTGCTCGTCGCGGAGGATCCGCAGGTCCCAGATCTTGCGGGCGACCCAGGTCACGTCGGCGGGGCCGTCGTCGTGGGTGACGCCGAGGTAGGCCAGCAGCCCCGGGCCCTCGAACCCGCCGACGACCTCGCCGCCGACGGTGACGTTCGCGCCGAGGACACGCTGGACGACCGCCCTCACTGCGCGTCTCTCACTGCGCGTCGAGCGCTGTGATCGCGTCGTGGATCGACAGGGTGCGGCGGGCCGATTCGACGTGCAGGTTCTCGACCATCTTGCCCTCGTAGGTGACGACGCCGGAGCCCTGGCCGTCCTCCCAGGCCCGGATCAGCCCGCGGGCGTCCGTGACGGCCTGCTCGGACGGCGCGAAGGCGCTGTTGGCGCCCTCGACCTGGCCGGGGTGGATCAGCGTCTTGCCGTCGAAGCCCATCTCGCGGCCCTGGCGGCACTCGGCCAGGAACCCGTCGGTGTCCTTCACGTCGTTGTAGACGCCGTCGAGGATCGCGATGCCGGCCGCGCGCGCGGCGAGCAGCGCGGTGTGCAGACTGGGCAGGATCGGGGCGCGGCCGGGCACGTGCTCGGCGTACAGCTCCTTGACGAGGTCGTTGGTGCCGATCACGAAGCAGCTCAGCCGTTCGCTCGCGCGGGCGATGCTGAGCACGTCGAGGATCGCGATCGGCGTCTCGATCATCGCCCAGAGCTTCGTGTGGTCGGGGGCGCCGTGTCGCTCGAGCGCGTCGACGAGTCGATGCACCTCGGCGGCGCTGTCGACCTTCGGCACGACGACCGCGTCGGGCCCGGCCTGGGCCGCGGCGGCGAGATCGGCCTCGTGCCACTCGGTGCCGCTGCCGTTGATGCGGATGGTGAGCGTACGCCGGCCGTACTCGCCGCTCCGCGCGGCCGCGGCCGCCGCCTCGCGGGCGGCGGACTTGGCGTCGGGGGCGACGGCGTCCTCGAGGTCGAGGATCAGGCCGTCGCAGGCGATCGACTTGGCCTTCTCCAGCGCCCGCTCGTTGGAGCTGGGCATGTAGAGGACGCTGCGCAGCGGAGTGAAGTCGCTCATGCCTGGACCTCGATGGCGTCGTACTGCGTCTTGAGCTCGGGGTCGATCGCGGCCAGCTGCTCGGCGAGCTCGACCATGACCAGGCATTGCTTGAGGGAGGCGTCGTCCTCCATCTTGCCGTCGAGCATCACCGCGCCGGTGCCGTCGCCCATGGCGGCGACCACCCGGCGGGCGTGTGCGACGTCCTCGACGCTGGGTGAGAACACCCGGTTGGCGATCGCGATCTGCTTGGGGTGCAGGCTCCAGGTGCCGACGCAGCCGAGCAGGAACGCGTTGCGGAACTGGTCCTCGCACGCGGCGACGTCGGCGATGTCGCCGAAGGGGCCGTAGTAGGGGTAGATCCCGTGCATCGCGCAGGCGTCGACCATGCGGGCGATCGTGTAGTGCCAGAGGTCCTGCTGGTACGAAGGCCGTGGCGCGTCGGGGTTGTCGACGTCCCGATCACCGCGCACCAGATATCCCGGATGCCCTCCGCCCACGCGGGTGGTCTTCATCCGGCGGTCGGCGGCCAGGTCGGCCGGGCCGAGGGAGACTCCCTGCATGCGCGGGCTGGCGCCGCAGATCTCCTCCACGTTCGCGACGCCGCGGGCGGTCTCGAGGATCGCGTGCACGAGGATCGGCCGCGTCAGACCGGCCTTCGCCTCGAGCTGGGCGAGGAGCCGGTCGACGTAGTGGATGTCCTCGGCGCCCTGGACCTTCGGCACCATGACGACGTCGAGCCGGTCGCCGATCGCCGGGATCAGCGTCGTCAGGTCGTCGAGCACCCACGGGCTGTCGAGGGAGTTGATCCGGGTCCAGAGCTGGGTCTTCGCGGCCGGCCCACCGAGCCCCTCGGTCTGGCGGGCGATCTGCACCAGGCCCTCGCGCGCCGCGACCTTGTTGTCGGCCTTGATCGCGTCCTCGAGGTTGCCCAGCAGCACGTCGACCGTGCCGACCATGTCGGGGATCTTCGCCGCCATCTTCGGGTTGCTCGGGTCGAAGAAGTGGATCGCCCGGCTCGGCCTGGCGGGGATCTCGGTCAGGGGCGTCGGCGCCCCGACGGCCAAGGGTCGGAAGAAGTCCTTCGCGCTGCGCGGTCCGCTCATGGCGCGGAACGTAGCAGCGGATCGCTACTCGCAGGTATGACCGATCTGACACCGTTGCGGGTTTCATCGTCAGCTGGTGAAACCCGCAACGGATGGGAGTCAGCTGTAGGTGTAGAAGCCGCGGCCGGTCTTGCGGCCGAGCAGGCCGGCGTCGACCATCCGCTGCAGCAGCGGCGGCGCGGCGTACAGGGGCTCCTTGAACTCCTCGTAGAGCGACTCGGCGACGGCCTTGGTGGTGTCGAGGCCGATCAGGTCGGCGAGGGCGAGGGGGCCCTGCGGGTGGGCGGCGCCCAGCACCAGGCCGCGGTCGATGTCCTCGGCGGAGGCGAAGCCGGACTCGTACATCCGGATCGCCGACAGGATGAACGGCACCAGCAGCGCGTTGACCACGAAGCCGGCCCGGTCCTGGCAGTCGATGGCCTGCTTGCTCAGCGACCCCTCGACCCAGGCGCGCGAGCGCTCGGTCGTATCGGGCGAGGTCAGCAGCGAGGGGACGAGCTCGACGAGTTGGAGTACCGGCACCGGGTTGAAGAAGTGGATGCCGATCACCTGGGTGGGGCGCGAGGTGGCCACGCCGAGCTTCATGATCGGGATCGAGGAGGTGTTGGACGCCAGGATCGCGTCGGGTGCCGCCACGATCGAGTCCAGCCGCTTGAAGAGGTCGACCTTGGCGGCCTCGCTCTCGACGATCGCCTCGACGACGATGTCGCGGTCGGCGGTCGAGTCCAGATCGGTCTCGACCCGGATCCGGGCGAGCACGTCGGCGGCCGTCCCCTCGGCGGCGCCGAGCTTGCCCTTCGCCTCGGCGCGTTCCAGCGACTTCTCGAGGCGGCCGAGCGCGGCCTTGGCGGCGTCGTCGCTCGACTCCACCACGACGACGTCGTGGCCGGCGCGAGCGCTGACCTCGGCGATGCCCGACCCCATCAGGCCGCCACCGATCACTGCCACGTTCTTCATGTGTCTCCCTCTCGACGGGTGCTGCGTCGATTCCACCAGTGCCGGCGACGGGGCGCGTCGGCGGGGCCGGTCCGTGGGACACGCAGCGCGGCGCGGGCCGCCCGCCGGACCTCCCATGCGGCCACGGTCGCGTCGAGGTCGCGGGGCATGGTGATCAGCGGCGGCCCCTCCTGCAGTGAGTAGCGGGCCCGGATCACGCGCTCGTTGAAGTCCTCCAGCACCCGGCGCACCTCGGCCTCGTCATTGACGGCGTCGAGCCGGTCGTCGAGCTCGGCGTCCTCCTTGCGCAGCGCGAGGCTGGGCGGCAGGACGGTGATCTTCTCCCGCTCGACGAGCTTCTTCAGCCACCAGTCGGGGTCGTGGTGGGTGCCGAGGTCCTGGATCGGCTTGCCCGCGCCGGGCAGGTCGTCGAAGTCGCCCCGCTCCATCGCCTGCTGCACCTGCAGGTCCACCCAGGTGTGCTGCTGGCGGATCCGGGCGGCGGCCGCCGCCGAGCCGGTACGCCGGCCGACGCGCGCGGGCCTGCCCTCCGGCCTCTCCTCGCTCTCGGGCATGGGCTTCTCACCTCCTGCCCTGTCGACGATAGCGAGCCGCTGCCAGCGCCGATCGGTCACGCCGGGCGGTCGAAGACGTGCTTGGTCAGGGCCTGGACGTCGCGGTCGAGGTGGTCGAGTCGCTGGTCGATGCGCCGGAACTCGGAGGTCATCACGTCACGAAGCGATCCGACCTCGGTGGTCATCACGTCGCGGAGTGATCCGACCTCGGTGGTCATCACGTCGCGGAGTGATCCGACCTCGGCGCCCATCTCCGAACGGAGTGAGCCGACCTCGGCGCCCACGTGGGAGCGGAGTGACGCCACTTCGGTGGTCATCACGTCACGGAGTGACCCCACCTCGGTGGTCATCACCTCGCGGAGTGACCCGACCTCGGCGCCCATCTCCGAACGGACGGAGCCGATCTCGGAGCGGAGCGATCCCACCTCGGTGGTCATCACGTCACGGAGTGATCCCACCTCGACGCCCATCTCGGAGCGGACGGAGCCGATCTCGGAGCGGAGCGATCCGATCTCGGTGCGCAGCACCCGGTGGAAGGAGGTGGTGACGATGCCGAGCAGGGTGAAGGTCGCCGTCAGGAACCCGATGATGAGCGTCCATGACTGGGTCTCGGTCATGCCCGGCGCTCCCTTCGGCTCGGCTCCTGGCTGCAGTCTGCCATCGGCGTCCGTACGGCGCGATGCCGTCGGCGTCGCCTGTGGACGACGTCAGCGCAGGGCGGGGTTCGGCTCCTCGGCGACGTGCCGGGGCAGCATCGTGAGGGCGACGGCGGCGAGCAGGGCGGCGACCGCGCAGACCGCCCAGACGGTGAGGTAGCCGGAGAGGGCGGCGTGGCCCTCCTCCGGGTCGTCCAGGGAGCCGGTGGCCGACAGCGCGATCGCGAAGATCGCCGAGGCGATCGCGCCGCCGACGGTCTTGGTCGCATTCGTCATGCCGGTGGCGAAGCCGGTGCGCTCGGGCGGCGCCGCCGCGGCGGCCGCGGCCGGCAGCGAGGCGACCAGTGCGCCCGACCCGAGCCCGATCACCGCCATGTTGACGAGCGCCTGGAGCGTCGTGTCGTGGAGCGGCAGCCACATCGCGTAGCCGACCGCGACCAGCAGCGACGACACCACGAGCGATCCCCGGGGCCCGAAGGCGCGGGCGGTCAGCGGCAGCGAGAAGGCGCCGATCGCCATGAAGATGACGTAGATCCCGATCAGCGTCGACACGAAGCCCGCGCTGGCGCCGAGGCCGTACCCGGCGACGTCGGGGTCGGTGCGCGCGAACGTCGAGAGCGGGATCTGGGCGCCGAGCACGGACATGCCGAAGAGGAACGCCGTGAGCTGCACCGGCCACTGGCCCGGGGCGCGGAGCAGGCGCACGTCGATGATCGGCTCCGCCTGGCGCAGCTCGTAGCGGGCGAACGGCACCTGCAGCGTCAGCCCGGCGACCACCAGCAGCCAGGCGAGCGGGCTGCCGACGCCGTCGAGCCGCACCACGATGAGGCCGGCCATCACCAGGCCGAGCGAGGCCGAGACGAGGCCGAGACCACCCCAGTCGAGGCCGCCGGAGGAGGTGCCCTCCATGTCCTCGATGCCGAACCAGATCACGGCGAAGCAAACCGTCACGGCGATCGCCGGCAGCATCAGCAGCACGGTCATCGACGTCGCCTCGACGAGCGCCCCGCTGGTGAGGGCGCCGATGATCACGGCCAGCTCGAGCGCGCCGACGAGGATGCCCGCCGCCCGCCGGGTGAGCTGATGCTGGCGGCCGGTGCCGGCGGTACGCCGGTGGATGATCGCGACCTCGAGTGGCAGCCACACGACGTACGTGCCCTGGAGGGCGGAGCCGATCAGGAACGTCGTGAACGACGGCGCGAACGCCATCACCCACGAGCCGAGCGCGGTCACCGCCGTGGAGAGCAGCAGCACCTTCTTGTGGCCGACGATGTCGCCCATCCGGGCGAGCGGGGGTACGACGAGCGCGGAGACGATCAGCTGCGCGGCCTCGAACCAGTTGACGTCGGCGTCCGCGATGCCGAGGTGGTCGGCGATGTCGCTGAAGATCGGGGTGTAGTAGCCCTGCAGGATGCCGCTGGCCAGCTCGACGCAGACCAGGAAGCCGACGATCGTGGCGAGGCCGCGGACCCGCGGATCGCTGGTGACGGTCATGGGATCCTCTCGATCAGGCGCTGGTACCACCGCACGCCGTCGACGAAGGCGTCGACCCCGAGGTGCTCGTCGTAGGAGTGGATCGACTCGCGCTGTGCCTTGGTCATCCGGAACGGGGCGAACCGGTAGACGCGGGAGCAGATCGTGGTGAAGAACCGCGAGTCGGTGGCGGCCATCATGACGTACGGCGCCGGGATCGCGTCGGGAAAGACGTCGCCGATCGTGGCCTCGATGAGTCGGAAGGCGTCGTCGTCGATGGGGGAGACCGGGCTCGGCTCGTTCTGGTCGACGACGCTGACCTGCACCTGGTCGTCCGCGATCGTCGTGCGGACGTGCTCGAGCACGCCGGCGACGGTGTCGCCGACCATGATCCGGATGTTCACGCCGGCCCGGGCGGTCGAGGCGATCACGTTGAGCGCGGGCGAGCCGGACAACGTCGTGATCGCGAACGTCGTACGCGTCATCGCCGCGGGCTCCGGTCCGGCGGCGATCAACGCCCGGGTCAGCACCGGACGCAGCCGGGCGGCGTTGGCCAGCAACGGTCGCAGCGCACGCGACGCATGCGGCGCCATCCTGCTCAGCAGCTCGATGGTCGGGTCGGGGACGCTCGCGGCCATCTGGTGCTTGTCGAGCCGCGTCAGCGCCTTCGCCAGCCGGACCGTCGGACCGTTGCGGGCCGGTGTCGACGCGTGGCCGCCGCGGCCGTCGACGCGCAGCTCGAGCGAGGTCACGCCCTTCTCGGTGACGCCGACGACGCCGACCGGTGCCGCGACCCCCGGGAACGCCTCGGCGGCGATCGCGCCGCCCTCGTCGAGGACGAACCACGGGCGTACGCCGCGGCGGGTCAGCTCCTCCGCGGCCAGTGGCGCCGCCCGGCCCGAGACCTCCTCGTTGCAGCCGAACGACAGCCACACGTCCTGCGCGGGCACGAACCCCTGCTCGAGCAGGGTCTCGACCGCCTCGCAGACCGCCACCAGCTGGCCCTTGTCGTCGAGCGTGCCGCGGCCCCAGATCGCGCCGTCGTGGATCTCCGCGCCGAACGGCGGGTGCTGCCAGGGCGCGCCGTCGTCGACGGGTACGACGTCGAGGTGCGCCATCAGCACCACCGGGCGGTCGTCGCCGCGCCCGCGCCAGTGGAAGAGCAGGCCGTGGGTGTCGATCCGTGTCAGCTCGAGGCGCTCGTGCAGCAGCGGGAACTGCCGCTCGTGCTCGGCGACGAACTCGTCGAACGCCCCGGAGTCGACCAGGCTCCAGTCGGGGTAGGAGACCGTCGGGATGCGGATCAGGGACTGCAGCTTCGCCACGGCGCGATGGGTCGTCACGTTCGGAGACTAGTGACCCGGATCTCAAATCCGGGTCGCTAGTGTCGTGCGGCGGGTCTCGGATGCGAGACCATAGCGGCCCGGCGTGCGTTGACCCCCGACCGCTACGCCGATGGACTGGCCTGGTGTCCCTCCTGATGTCCACCCTGGCGTCCCCAGCGCCCGCGATGCACGACGTCCGCGACCGGCTTGCGGGCCCGCCGGGTCGGCGACCCCGCGGCTCCGCCGTCGGCCGGGTGCCCTATCGTGACCACGCCGATCGGGTCGAAGTCGGGATCGATCCCGAACGCCGCGCGGACGGCGTCCACCCGTGGCGTCGGCACCCCGATGAAGCACGACGCCAGCCCGGCGTCCGTCGCGGTCTGGAGGATCAGCAGCGCCGCCATGGCGGCGTCCATGTGCCAGAACGGCATCGGCCAGCGCGCCTCGTCGCGGTCGGTCCAGCCCTTGTCGGGCTCGGCGTACCGGCGCAGGTACGCCGCCTTGCTCGAGCACGGGACGATCACGACCGGCGCCCGCATCATGCCGGTCAGCCACTCGTCGGGGTCGTCGACGTCGTCGGCGGTGGCCTCCCAGTAGCGGCGTACGTCGGCGGGCTCGTCGAGCACGAGGAAGGCCCAGCCCTGGCTGAAGCCGGCGCTCGGTGCGCGGGTCGCGTTGCGCAGCGCGCGCTCGATGATCGCGGGGTCGACGGGCTCGGTGGCGTAGTTGCGGACCATCTTGCGGTGACGTACGACGTCCTGGAACTCCATGCCGACCAGTATGAGGAGAGCCGTGCCTGACGACTTCGAGCGGATGTGGAGCGACCTCGCCCCGGTGGGGCGGTCGGCGGCGTCCGGGGGCTACTTCCGGCAGCCGTTCGCGACGGCGGAGCGGGAGCTCGCGGCGTGGTTCGAGGAGCAGTGCCGGGCGCGGGACCTGCGGGTCGAGCGCGACGACTTCGGCAACGTGGTCGGCTGGTGGGACCTCCCGGTGGTTGAGGAGGTTGCGCAGCAACCGTCTCGAAACCCCGGGCCCGCCGTACTCACCGGCTCGCACCTCGACTCCGTACTCGACGGCGGGGCGTACGACGGACCGCTCGGCGTGGTCTCCGCGCTGGCCGCGGTCGACCTGATGCGCTCGCGCGGCGTGATGCCCGGGCGACCCGTGGGGGTCTCGGTGTTCATCGAAGAGGAGGGGTCGCGCTTCGGGCTCGCCTGCCTGGGGTCGCGGCTCGCGACGGGTGCCGTGTCGTGGGAGACGGCCCGAGCGCTTCGGGACCGGGACGGCGTGGCCCTCGGCGACGTGATGGCGGGCGGCTCGTCGTCGCTGCTGGCCGACGTCGGGACGTTCGTCGAGCTGCACGTCGAGCAGGGTCGCGACCTGGTCGACCGGGGCGCGGCGGTCGGGGTGGCGAGCGAGATCTGGCCGCACGGGCGCTACCGGTTCGACTTCACCGGTGCGGCCAACCACGCGGGCACCACGCGGATGGAGGACCGGCAGGACCCGATGCTGACCTACGCGATGACCGCGCTCGCCGCCAACAAGCAGGCGCGGCTGGCCGGACAGCGGGCGACCTTCGGGCGGGTAGCCGTCGAGCCCAACGGCACCAACGCCGTGCCGTCGCGCGTCACCGCCTGGCTCGACGCCCGCTGCTCGAGCGACGACGCGCTGGCCACGCTGGTGGAGGCGATCACCCAGCAGGCCTCCGACCGCGCCGGCCGCGACGGGACGGCGCTGGCCGTCACCGCGGAGTCGGTGTCGTCGTCGGTGGTCTTCTCGCCCGACCTGGCCGCGGCCGTGGCCGCCGACCACGAGGGCGGCGACTGGCCGATCATCCCGACCCAGGCCGGCCACGACGCCGGCATCCTCTCCGCCGCCGGCATCCCGACCGCGATGCTCTTCGTACGCAACCCGACCGGCGTCTCCCACTCGCCCGAGGAACACGCCTCCATCGCCGACTGCCTCGTGGGGGTGTCCGCCCTGGCCGACACCCTCGAGAGGCTGACCCGGTGACCTCCTACCTGCTGGAGCGGGCCTGGGTCGACGGCGCCGTGCGCGACGACGTGCTGGTGGAGATCGTGGACGGGCGGTTCGTGCGGGTTTCGGCTGCCGACAGCCGAAACCCGCACGACACGCCGGAGCATGACGGCGAGTCGCGCGGGTCTTGGCTGTCAGCAGCCGAAACCCGCAGGCTCCCCGGCCTCACCCTCCCCGGCCTCGCCAACTGCCACAGCCACGCCTTCCACCGGGCACTGCGCGGACGCACCCAGCGGGAGCGGGGCACGTTCTGGACGTGGCGCGACCAGATGTACGGCGTGGCGGAGCGACTCACCCCGGACAGCTACTTCGAGCTGGCCCGGGCGACCTACCGCGAGATGGCGGCCACGGGGATCACGACCGTGGGGGAGTTCCACTACCTCCACCACCAGCCCGACGGCACGCCGTACGCCGACCCCAACGCGATGGGCCATGCCCTGATCGCCGCGGCCGCCGAGGCCGGGATCAGGATCGCGCTGCTGGACACGTGCTACCTCAGCAGCGGGTTCGGGCGGCCGGTCGAATCCGTTCAATTGCGCTACTCCGACGGCTCCGCGGAGGCCTGGGCCGCCAGAACCGCGCAACTGAACGGAGACGACCGCACCGTGATCGGCGCCGCGATCCACTCGGTGCGGGCGGTACCCCGCGAGGAGCTGCCGACCGTGGTCGAGGCGGCGACGGGCGGACCGCTGCACGTGCACCTGTCCGAGCAGGTCGCCGAGAACGACGCCTGCCTCGCGACGTACGGCGTCACGCCGACGCGGCTGCTCCACGACGCCGGCGCGCTCGGCGCGCACACCAGCGCGGTGCACGCCACCCACCTGACGCAGGCCGACATCACCCACCTCGGTGAGGCGGGCGTCAACGCCTGCCTCACCCCCACGACCGAGCGCGATCTCGGCGACGGCATCGGCCCCGGTCGCGCCCTGGCGAAGGCCGGGGCGACGATCACGCTCGGGTCGGACAGCCACGCCGTCATCGACCTCTTCGAGGAGATGCGCGCGCTGGAGATGGACGAGCGGCTCGCCACCCAGCAGCGCGGCCACTGGACCGCCGCCGAGCTCCTCGCGGCGGCCACCGCCCACGGCAGCCTCGGCTTCGACGACGCGGGGGCGATCGCCGTCGGCCGGCGCGCCGACCTGGTCACGATCGACACGAGCACCATCAGGACGGCCGGCGCCGGCGCCGACGAGCACGCCGCCGCGTTCGCCGCCACCGCCGCCGACGTGACCCACGTCGTCGCCGGGGGCCGGGTGATCGCCACCCGCGACGACCACGAGCAGATCGGCCGCGAGCTCGCGGCCGCGATCAGGAAGGTCCACGAGCAGTGAGCAGCACCCTCATCACGAACATCGGCGAGCTGGTCACCAACGACCCCGAGGCCGACGACCTGCTGGGGACGCGACCGGACGCCGCCCTCGTCGTCGACGGCACGCAGGTCCGCTGGGTCGGGCCCGCCGCCGACGCCCCGGCCGCCGACGAGCGCGTCGACGTCGGCGGCCGCGCCGTCCTGCCGGGCTTCGTCGACTCCCACTCCCACCTGGTGTTCGGCGGCGACCGCGCCCAGGAGTTCGCCGCCCGGATGGCGGGCACGCCGTACGCCGCGGGCGGCATCCGCACCACGGTCGCCGCGACCCGTGCCGCCACCGACGAGCAGCTCACCAGCCACGTCGCCCGGCTGGTCGCCGAGATGCGCCGGCAGGGCACGACGACGGTCGAGATCAAGAGCGGCTACGGGCTCAGCGTCCACGACGAGGCGCGCAGCCTGGCGGTGGCGCGGCAGTTCACGGAGGAGACGACGTTCCTGGGCGCCCACGTGGTGCCCGAGGGCGACCCGCAGGAGTACGTCGAGCTGGTCACGGGCCCGATGCTCGACGCGGCGAAGGACCACGCCCGCTGGATCGACGTCTTCTGCGAGCGGGGTGCGTTCGACGCCGACCAGGCCCGGGCGATCCTTCGGGCCGGCGCGGCCGCTGGGCTCCGGGGCAGGCTGCACGCCAACCAGCTGACGTACGGCGAGGGCGTCCGGCTCGCCGCGGAGCTCGGGCTGGTCGCGGTCGACCACTGCACCTACCTCAGCGACGCCGACGTCGCGGCGCTCCGCGACAGCGGCACCATCGCCACGCTGCTGCCCGGCGTCGAGTTCTCGACCCGCCAGCCCTACCCGGACGCCCGCCGCCTCCTCGACGCCGGCGTCGACGTCGCGCTCGCCTCCGACTGCAACCCCGGTTCCTGCTTCACCAGCTCGGTGCCGTTCTGCATCGCGCTCGCGGTGCGCGAGATGGGGATGACCCCGGCCGAGGCCGTCCACGCCGCGACGTACGTCGGCGCCCGCGCGCTCGACCGTGACGACGTCGGCGCGCTGGTGCCCGGCCGCCGGGCCGACCTCGTCGTGCTCGATGCCCCGAGCCACGTGCACCTCGCCTACCGGCCCGGCGTACCGCTGGTGACCGCCACCTGGGTGGGCGGCCGACCCACGTAGGCCCACGACCTAAGGCGCCCACCGCCCCGGATAAGGCACCTACCCGATGTGCGGGCCTACCTCAGACGGCGAACCTCGTCAGCATCAACGAGGAGCTGAGGAGCCCACACCATGTACGACAACACCGTCCACCGCGACTACGTGAAGACCGAGATGGAGTACCGCCTGGGGCGGATCCGCGCCGACATCGCCGGCCGTCGCCAGCGCCGCGCGCTGTCGCGCCGGCACGTCGACACCTGGCCGGACGACGCCGGCGACGTGACGAACACGCACCCCCGCTGACCGGCCGCCCGCCATGAGCGGCGCCGCGCCGGCGACTATTCAGGAGCACGACACCACCGAACACGAGATCATGGGAGGCGTGGCAGCACACACCAGCCGAACCCTGGTCGGGCGAGACGCCGAGCTGACGGAGCTCTCTTCGTTGCTCGGCGTCCGTTCGTTCCCGGGCGGTGGCGCGCCGGGCGGCGGCGCGCCGGGCGGTGGCGGTACGCCGGGCGCCGCGGTGCTCCTCTCCGGCGACGCCGGCGTCGGCAAGACCCGGCTCCTCGTCGAGCTGCGCGACCTCGCCTTCGCGGCCGGCTGGCAGGTCTTCGCCGGGCACTGCCTCGACTTCGGCGACTCCGCGCTGCCCTACCTCCCCTTCTCGGAGGTCCTCGGCCGGATCGCGGCGGAGCTGCCCGACGCGGTCGAGCAGGTGGCGACCCAGTACCCCGCCCTGGCCCGGCTCCAGCCGGGGCGGCGGGTCCTGGGCTCCTCCGACATCGCCACCGACCAGGCGGCGGCTCTCGACCGTGCCGATCTCTTCGAGGCCGTGCACACGCTCCTGGAGACCGCGGCCGGCCGGGCGCCGGTGCTGCTCGTCGTCGAGGACACCCACTGGGCCGACCAGTCGACGCGCGACCTCCTCAGCTTCCTCTTCTCCCGCCCGTTCGAGGGGCCGGTCGCCATGGTCGCGTCGTACCGCGCCGACGACCTCCACCGGCGGCACCCGCTGCGCCGCCAGGTCGCCGAGTGGTCCCGCATCCGGGGGGTGCAGCGGCTGGCGCTCTCCCCGCTGCCCGAGCCCGCGGTGCGGGCGCTGATCCAGGAGCTCGTCCCGGACGGCCTGGCCGAGCAGGAGCTCGCGGACATCATCGAGCGCGCCGACGGCAACGCGTTCTTCGTCGAGGAGCTCACCAGCGCCGCCGCCGAGCCGGGGCGCTGGGTGCCGGCGGACCTCGCCGACGTGCTGCTGGTCCGGCTCGACCGTCTCGACGAGACCGCCCGGCAGGTGGTGCGCACCGCCAGCGTCGCCGGCCGCCGGGTCTCCCACGACATGCTCGTCGCGACCGCCGGCCTCGAGGCGGACGCGCTCGACGACGGCCTGCGCCGGGCCGTCGAGATGAACGTCCTGGTCCCCCAGGGGGAGCGCTACGCCTTCCGGCACGCGCTGCTCGGCGAGGCGGTGTACGACGACCTGCTGCCCGGCGAGCGGGTCCGGCTGCACGCCAGGTACGCCGAGGCGCTCCAGAGCGGCGCCGCCCGCGGCACGGCCGCCGCGCTGGCCCGGCACGCCCGGTTGGCCACCGACCTCGACACCGCGCTCACCGCGAGCATCCAGGCCGGCCGCGAGGCGTGGGACGTCGGCGGGCCGGACGAGGCGGCGTACCACTACCAGCAGGCGCTCGAGCTGCTCGAGGACCCGCGGCGGTGCGAGCGGGCGGACGTCGACGTGTCCAAGCTGGTGACCAGCGCCGCCGAGGCGCTCAGCGAGAGCGGCGACCCGCAGCGGGCGGTCGCGCTGATCCAGGAGCAGCTCGACCGGCTGCCCGACGACGCGCCGCCCGAGTGGCGCTCGCGGATGCTCACCACCCGGGCCGGCATCCTGATCGTGGTCGACACCGACGAGGACCCGGCGGAGATCTCGGCCGAGGCCCTGGCGCTGGCGCCCGAGGGCGAGAACCACTGGCGCGCCCGCGCGCTGACGACGCATGCCCGGGTGCTCGCCGGGATGGGCCGCTACGACGAGGCCCAGGCCGCCGGCATGGAGGCGCTCGCCCTCGACGAGCGGCTCGACCTCAACCAGCTCGCCTCCGAGGCGATCACGACCCTCTCCGGCCTGAAGAAGACCGGCCCCAAGGAGGGGCTGCGGGAGGCGCTCGTCGACGCCGTCGCCCGCGCCGAGGAGGCCGACGCGGTGCACGCGGAGCTGCGCGCCCGCTTCCTGCTCGGCCGATCCTTCGAGGACTGGGCGGAGTTCGACGGGTCGGAGCAGTGGTTCCGCAGCGCCATCGAGAGGGCGGTCGGCACGGGCCTGACCTGGGCGCCGTACGCGCTCGAGTCCCGGGTCCAGCTGGCCTGGATCCGCTGGGTGCGCGGGGCCTGGGACGACGTGCTCGACCTGACCGACCTGCGCGGGGAGACGCCGCCGCCGATCCCGCGGGCGATCCTGTCCGCGCTGCGGATGAGCGTCGAGCAGGGCCGGGGCGCCGACGTCGCGGCCGAGGCCCGCAAGCTGCGGCGGTTCTGGGCCCGGGAGGGCGCGGTCGCGATCCACTCGGCCGCCCTCGAGATGGTCCAGGCCGGGCGCGCCGGCGACGCCGCGGGCGCGGTGCAGGTGTACGACGACGTCGTCGCCGTGCTCGGCCGCACCTGGCACGAGTGGTTCAGCGCGCGGATCCGCTTCGGCGCGATCGCCGCGGGCGCCGTCGCCCGGGCGATGACGACGATGTCCGGGGCCGAGCGGTCGGCGTACCTCGAGAAGGTCGAGCGGATCAGCGACGACGGCCACATCGTGGTGCAGCGCTACGACGACCCGTCCGGTCACTGGGGACCCGAGGGGCGGGCCTGGAAGAAGCGCCTCGACGCCGAGACGCTGCGGGTGCGGTGGCTGGCCGGGGTCGACGCCCCGCCGCAGGACGTGCTGGTCGGCAGCTGGCGCGAGACGGTCACCTGCTTCGAGGACTTCGGCCACGTCCACGAGCTGGCCCAGATGCGCACCGTGCTGGCCGGGATCCTGCGCGCCACCGGCGACACCGCGGGTGCCCGCGAGCAGGGCGACCTCGCCCGAGCGGTCGCCCACGAGCTCGGGGCCCGGCCCCTGCTCGACGACCTGCTGGCGATCGGCTCGGCGCCGGTGCGCTCCGAGTCGGCGCCCGACGCGCTCACGCCGCGCGAGACCGAGATCCTCGCGCTGGTCGCCGACGGACGCTCCAACGGCGAGATCGCCCGGCAGCTGTTCATCAGCGCCAAGACCGTGTCGGTGCACGTCTCGAACATCCTGGCCAAGCTCGACGCCGCCAGTCGCACCGAGGCCGCCGCGATCGCGCGGCGCCGCGGCCTGCTCTAAGCACGGTCTGGCCAGGGCCGACCTGACCTCTGCCGCGGCCGTCCGCGGCCGGATGACCGAGACCTTCGTCACAGTTCTCGGGCGGTTGTGGGTGGGCCCGACATACTCGCCTGTCGCCGCGGTGACTTCAACCGGGTTCGCGCCAATCGTTACGGTTCCGACCGATGTGGTCAGGTCTTGCCCAACAACCATCGGTCGGTTGAGCGAAGAGCGCCGATGTAGGCGTATCCGCGTCGCCCGCACGATGTCCGCACAGTGATGCCCGACACCACCGCCTCCTGCGGTTTCCAAGGTCGGGCACGACCAGGAGGCGGGCAATGCGCGGAGTACTTCGGAATCTGACGGGACTGGCGGCGGTGGCACTCGTGGTCGCCGGGTGCGGCGGCGACAGCGGTGGCGGATCGGACGACGGCGAGCTCAAGATCGCCGCGATCTTCTCCGGCCCGACCACCGACGCCGACTACAACGCGTTGGGCCTGGAGGCGCTGAAGGTCGCGGAGAAGGACGGCGCCGAGGTGTCGTACTCCGAGAGCGTCGCGGTCCCCGACATCGAGCGGGTCCTCCAGGAGTACGTCGCGGACGGCTACGACGTGATCTGGACGCACGGCTCGCAGTTCTACGAGGCCACGGCCAAGATCGCCGGCCAGAGCCCGGACGTGAACTTCATCGGCGAGTTCGATGGTGCGCCCGAGGGTCAGCCGGAGAACGTCTGGGTCATCGACCGCAACTTCCACACGGTCTTCTACCCGATCGGCACGCTGGCTGCGAACCTCAGCAAGAGCGGCAAGGTCGGCTACCTGGGCGGCCTCAGCCTCCCGTTCTCCTACGCCGAGGTGCACGCGGTCGAGCAGGCCTTCGAGGACAGCGGCAAGTCCGTCAGCCTGAACCCGGTGTGGAGCGGTGACTTCAACGACACCGTGAAGGCGCAGCAGCTGACGACCCAGCTCCTCTCCGGCGGCAACGATGTCGTCATCACCTCGCTCAACCTCGGTGTGGTCGGCGCCTTCAAGGCGGTCAACGACACCGACCCGGGCTCGGCCTGGCTGACCGTCAAGTACACGGACAAGTCGCAGAACGGTCCCGACCACTACGCGGCCACCGTGCTCTACGACTTCACCGGCCCGCTCACGGAGATCCTCGACGACATCGAGGCCGACACGACGACCGGCCACTACGTCATCGGCTTCGGCAAGGGCGCGAGCGTGGAGATGGGCGACCAGCTCCCCGACGACGTCAAGGCCGCGGTCGACGAGGCCGTCGCCGGCATCACCGACGGCTCGATCGAGGTCGAGCTCGACCAGGCCGAAGTGAAGTGACCGAGCAGCAGCCGCCCCGCTTGGAGATGCGGGGCGTCGTCAAGACCTTCGGGCCGGTCGTGGCCCTCGACTCGGTCGACCTCGAGGTCGGCCGGAACGAGGTGCACGGCCTGCTCGGAGGGAACGGCGCCGGCAAGACGACGTTGATGAACGTCCTCTACGGGCTCTACCGCCCGAACGCCGGCGAGGTCCTCCTGGATGGTGCGCCGGTGTCCATCGGCTCACCCCGGGACGCCATCGACGCCGGCGTGGGCATGGTCCACCAGACGTTCCTCCAGGTCGACAACTACACGGTGACCGAGAACATCGTGCTCGGCACCGACGTGTCCGGCCCCCTCCGCCTCGACCTCGGTGAGGCGCGGGAGCGGATCCGCGAGCTCAGCACCCGGTTCGGCCTGACGGTCGACCCCGACGCCGTCGTGGAGGAGCTCCCGGTCGGCGTCCGGCAGCGGGTCGAGATCCTCAAGGCCCTCTACCGCGGGGCGCGGCTGCTGATCCTCGACGAGCCGACGACCAACCTCACGCCCCAGGAGGTCGACGACCTCTTCGGGTCGATGCGGGCGATGGTCGACGACGGCATGAGCGTCGTGCTCATCACCCACAAGATCCGCGAGACGCTCAGCGTCTGCGACCGGATGACGGTGATGCGCGACGGCCGACGGGTCGAGACCATCGAGCGCGCGGACACCGACGCCGACCACCTGGCCCAGGTCATGGTGGGCGGCTCGGCCGACCCGGGCGACCTGATCGACGCGACCGCGCTCGGCGCGGTCGACGCGGAGGAGGTCGAGACGGTCGTCTCGTCGGTCCGCGAGGAGATCGGTGTGACGGCTCAGGGCCTGGTCGTGGTCAACGACCAGGGCCACGAGCTGATCCGCGGCTTCGACCTCGACATCTGCGAGGGCGAGATCGTCGGCATCGCCGGCGTCGCCGGCAACGGCCAGGTCGAGCTCGCCGAGGCACTGGCCGGCGTCCGCCCGGTGCGGTCGGGCTCGGTCCAGGTCGGCGGCCGGTCGATGTGCGGCCTGCCGACGGCGGCCTGGCTCGACCACGGAGTGGCCTACGTGCCCGAGGACCGGCACCGCGACGGCATCCTGCCGACCGCCAGCATCACCGAGAACCTGGTGCTCGGCTCGCAGCGCAGTCCGCGCATCCGCAAGCACGGACTGATCGACTGGGGCGCCGCGAAGCAGCGCGCCGTGGACGCCATCGAGCAGTTCTCGGTGCGCGCCAACGGACCGGGCACGCCGGCCGGCGACCTGTCGGGCGGCAACATCCAGCGGGTCATCCTCGCGCGGGCGTTCGCCCACCAGCCGCGGATGCTGATCCTGCACAACCCCACTCGCGGCCTCGACCTCGGCTCGACCCGCTTCGTCTACGAGCAGGTCCGCGCCGCGACGGCCGCCGGGTGTGCGGTGCTGCTCATCTCCGAGGATCTCGACGAGGTGATCGCCCTGTCCGACCGGGTGATCGCGCTCTACCAGGGATCACAGGCCGGCGAGTGGCCGCACGGCTCGGTGGACGCGTACGAAGTCGGCCGCAGCATGACCGGACTGGGAGAAGCGCGTGTCTGAGACCATGACCCCCGCGCCACCGGCGGCCCCCGCGCCGCCGGCTGCGCGACCGACCAACCGCGTCGTCGAGGCGCTGTGGCTGCTGGTGCCGTACGCGGTGTCGGTGCTGCTGGCCTTCGTCGTCGGCGGCCTGATCATCCTGGCCATCGGCCGGGACCCGATGGCGGCGTTCGAGTCGGTGCTGACCACCAGCTTCAACACCCGCTTCGGCACCGTGGAGACGCTGCACAAGTGGGTGCCGATCCTGCTGTGTGCCTATGCCTTCGCGATCCCGCTCGCCACCGGCAAGTTCAACATCGGCGCCGAGGGCCAGCTGCTGGTCGGCGCGACCGGTGGCGTCGCGCTGGGCATCCTCTGGTCGGACCTGCCGACCATCGTGCTGCTGCCCTGCGTGCTGATCGCGGGCGCCCTCGGTGGCGCGCTGTGGTCGGGCATCGCGGCGTTCCTGATGGTGAAGTTCAACGTGAACGAGATCCTGAGCACGGTCGTGCTCAACTTCATCTCGTTCCAGCTCATCGACTACGTCGCCAGCCACGTCTGGCCCGACCGCGGCGCCGGTCACCCGGCGACCGTCCGGGTCGGTGACGGCGCGCTGCTGCCGGGCATCGGCGAGGCGCCGCCGTTCCACTCCGGTGTGCTCATCACGCTGGTCCTGGTCGTGGCGATCGCCGTCTTCATGCGGCGTACCCCGACCGGCTTCGAGCTGCGCGCCGTCGGCGCCAACCTGCGCGCCGCGCAGGTGCACGGCATCAAGACCTCCCGGCTCGCCGGTGCCGGCCTCGTGGTCGGCGGCGCGGTCGCCGGCCTCGCCGGTGCCATCGAGGTGGCCGGAGTGCACGGCAAGATGCTCGAGGGGATGCAGTCGAACTTCCTGATCCTCGGCATCATCGTGGGACTGATGTCCCGCGGCAGCATGCTCGCCCTCCCCGTCGTCGCGTTCGGCATCGCCGTGCTCGAGGTCGGTGCGGGCTCCATGCAGCGGACCGCGCAGGTGCCCGTCGAGATGGTGCTGATCATCGAGGCGCTGATCCTGCTGTTCCTGCTGTTGTCCGACATCGTCCGCGCGAAGATCCGGGGGCAGTGACATGGGTGAGATCACCGAGTTCCTCACGCTGATGATCCCGGCGATGGTGCCGTTCCTGCTCGCCGCGCAGGGCACCGTGCTGAGCGGCCGGGCCGGCGTCTTCAACGTCTCGCAGGAGGGCCTGATGGTCCTCGGCGCGGCCGTCGGCTTCCTGGTCAGCTTCAAGGTCGGCAGCAACACCGTCGGTCTCGGCGCCGCCTTCGCGATCGCCGCCCTGTTCGGCCTGGTGCTCGCCTACATGACGACCCAGCTCCGGCTCGACCAGTTCGTCGTCGGCCTCGCGCTCTACTTCGCCGCACTGGGTGCCGCCGGTCTCCTCTACCGCGAGGTGATCGGCGTGACCATGGAGCCGCCGCTGATCCCGACGCTCGACGACTACCCGATCCCGCTGCTGTCGAAGATCCCGTTCCTGGGCGAGGTGCTGTTCGACCACGACCTGGTCGTGTACGCCGCGTTCCTGATCTCCGCGGTCATCTACTGGTTCATGTACAAGACCCGCAGCGGGCTGGCGTTCCGGTCGATCGGTGAGAACCCGAAGGCGGCGGACAGCCTCGGCATCAACGTGACGTGGGCGCGCACCTGGTCGACCGTGGTCGGCTCGGGCCTGGTCGGTGTCGCGGGTGCGTACCTCCCGATGGTCTACACCGGCCTCTACACCGAGGGCATGGTGGCCGGCCGCGGCTGGCTGGTCATCGCGCTGGCGTTCCTCGGCGGCTGGCGTCCGCACCTCGTGGTCGCGGGCGCGGCGTTCCTCGCCGGCATGGAGGTGCTCGCGCTCCGGGCCCAGGTGGCCGGGATCGGCATCCCGCACCAGTTCGTGCTGATGCTCCCGTACGTCGCCACGCTGCTGGTCATGGTGTTCGCGTTCCGCTGGGCCCGGCAGCCGGCGTTCCTCGGCCGCAACTACGACCGGGAGAGCCGCCTGGTCGGCTGAGCCCGGCCGCGCGTCCTGGTGTAGGCGATCGTCGGCTCGGGTACCGCTTGTGGGTCGGTCCGCTGCGCAGCAGACTGACCACACAAGCGGTACCCGACCCAGGAGGACGCGATGACCCCGGAAGAGCCCCTCAGCGACGACGAGATGACGACCACCGGTCCCGGCGGGAGTGGTGGGGTCGGCGGCGATGCCGACGGCACCGATGGCTCCGACAGTGATGGTTCGGACAGCGACGGCTCGGACGGCGACGGGACCGACGGTGACAGCACCGATGGTGACGGCACGGACGGTGACGGCACCGACGGCGACGGCTCGGACAGCGACGGCACCGACGCCTGAGTGAGCGCACTCGACCTGCTCAGCGGTGACGCCCGGACCTTCCGGACCTCGGTCTGGGCGTCCCGCGTCCATCTCCACCGGACCGACCCGGCGGACCTGATCGGGCTCCTCTCGCTCGACGACGCCGACCACCTGCTGACCGCGACCGCGATCCGCACGCCGTCGATCAGGATGGCCAAGGACGGCAGCGTGCTGCCCGAGGCGACGTACACCCGCAGCGCCACGATCGCCGGCAGGGCCCTGTCCGGGCTGGTCGACGTCCGCAAGGCGCTGGCGCTCTTCGACGACGGCGCGACCGTCGTCTTCCAGGGGCTGCACCGCTACTGGCCGCCCCTGACCCGCCTCCTCGCGGACCTCGAGCTCGAGCTCGGCCACCCCTGCCAGGCCAACGCCTACCTGACGCCGCCGGGCGCTCAGGGCTTCGCGGTGCACGCCGACTCCCACGACGTCTTCGTCCTCCAGACCGCGGGCTCCAAGCTGTGGGAGGTGCACGGCGACGACGGTGCCCAGGAGGTGCTGCTGGAGCCCGGGGTGTCGATGTACCTGCCCACCGGCACCCCGCACGCCGCCCGCGCGCAGGAGACCGCCTCGCTGCACATCACGCTGGGCATCAACCAGCTGACCTGGCGTGGGCTGCTCGAGCGCACCATCGCGCCCGTGCTCGAGGAGGTGCGCGACGAGCACCTGCCGGCCGGCTTCCTCGACGACCCGGCGCTGCTGGCCCCGGGCCTGGCGAGCCGTCTCGAACGGCTCGCCGACGCCGTCCGCGCCCTCGACGCGGACGCCGCGGTCGAGGCCGAGGCACGCCGCTTCCTCACCTCGCGGCCGCCGCGCCTCGCGGGCGGCCTGCACGACGTCCTCGATCGCGACGCGATCGTCGCGACCACGACCCTGCGCCGCCGGCCGGGCCATCCCTGCGTGCTGCTCGACCGCGACGACACCGTCGAGGTCCTGCTCGGCGACCGGTCGCTGACGGTGCCGGCCCGGATCCGTCCGGCGCTCGAGGAGGTCCGCGGCCGCGAGAAGCTCACCCCGGGCGATCTGCCGCTCGACCCCGAGAGCAGCCTGGTGCTGTGTCGCCGGCTGGTCCGCGAAGGGCTGCTGGAGATCGGGTGACGACCCGACCGGAGCCGCGCTGCGCGGCCCAGAGCCTGCTGCGTGACGAGCCCGTGGCCGGCACCGCCACCCATGTCCGCACCTGGCTGCTGCTCGAGCACGTCGGGCCATGGGGCGACCGTGCGCTGCGGGACGCGCGGCTCCCCGAGGGCCTCGGCGCGGAGCTCGAGCGGCGCGCGAGGGAGCACCGCGCCAAGGTGCTGCTGATCCGCCGGTTCAGCTCCAAGCCCGACTCGCCCGACGGCGTACGCGCGTTCGCGGCGTACGCCGACCCGGTGCGCCCCCGCCTCGAGTCGGGCCTCCTCGCCGACCCGCGCGAGGTGCTCGACGTCGACCTCGGATCGCTGCGTCGCGGCGGCACGTCGGGCCTCGCGGCGTACGCCGGCTCGATCTTCTGTGTCTGCACCAACGGCCGCCACGACGTCTGCTGCGCCGAGCGGGGCCGGCCGGTGGCGCGGGCGCTGGACCGCGCCCGCCCCGAGGAGACCTGGGAGGTCTCGCACATCGGCGGCGACCGGTTCGCCGCCAACCTGGTGGTGCTCCCGCACGGCCTCTACTACGGCCGGCTCGACCCCGCGTCGTCGATCGCGGTCGCCGGCGCCCACCTGTCCGGCGAGCTCGACCTCGACCACCTGCGCGGCCGCGCCTCCCACCCGATGGGCGTCCAGGCCGCCGAGGCCTTCCTGCGCCGCGAGCTCGGCGCGACCCGCATCGACGACGTGGCGCTGGTCGAGCGGTCCACCGACGGCGACCTGACCCGGGCGACGTTCGCGGTCGCGGGGGCGACGTACGACGTCGTGGTGCGCACCTCGCGCGAGCCGAGCACCGCGACCCGCCTCACCTGCAAGGCCGGCCGGGACAGCCCGGTGCCGGCGCACGAGCTGGTCAGCGCGGCGCGCCGCTCGTAGGCCGCGCCGGGACGTCATACGGACGGAGGAAGGGGACGCACTGTCCGTATGACGTCCGGGCGGAGCTCCCCGGACGAGTTGACGCGTGTCAATCCGAGGCCCTACCGTCCCGAATAGAACACGTTCCACTGCGGGGGGAGAGCCGATGGCGCGACCTACGACGGCGGTCATCGGCGCGGGCATCAGCGGCCTGACCGCCAGCAAGATGCTGGGCGACTACGGCGTGCCGTACACCACGTTCGAGTCCTCCGACCGGGTCGGCGGCAACTGGGCCTTCGGCAACCCGAACGGGCACAGCAGCGCCTACCGCTCGCTGCACATCGACACCTCGAAGCACCAGCTGTCCTTCCAGGACTTCCCGATGCCCGAGCACTATCCGGACTTCCCGCACCACACCCTGATCAAGGACTACCTCGACGCGTACGCCGACGCGTTCGGCGTGCGCGAGCGCATCGAGTTCGGCAACGGCGTGGTGCACGCTGACCGGCTGCCGGGCGGGTGGGAGCTGCGGACCCAGCGCGGCGAGACCCGGCGCTTCGACCTGCTCGTGGTCGCCAACGGCCACCACTGGGACCCGCGGACCGCCGACTTCCCCGGGGAGTTCTCCGGCGAGACCATCCACTCCCACCATTACATCGACCCGTGGACGCCGCTGCACCTGATGGACAAGCGGATCCTGGTCGTCGGCCTCGGCAACAGCGCCGCCGACATCACCGTCGAGCTCTCGCAGCGGGCGCTGCGCAACGAGGTCACGCTGTCCACGCGCAGCAGCGCCTGGATCGTGCCGAAGCTGCTGTACGGCAAGGCCGCCGACATGAGCTACCGGACCATCCCGCAGCTCCCGCTCTCGTGGCAGCGCAGGTTCGCCCAGTGGGGGCAGCGGTTCACGGCGTCCGACCCGACGCTCTACGGCCTGCCGGAGCCGAACCACAAGTTCTTCGAAGCGCACCCGACCCAGTCCGGTGAGCTGCCCCTGCGCCTGAAGTCGGGCGATGTGACACCCAAGGGCAACATCGCCCGGCTGGACGGCGAAGTCGTGCACTTCGAGGACGGCACCAGTGCCGACTTCGACGTCATCGTCTACGCCACCGGCTACAACCTGACCTTCCCGTTCTTCGACCCCGACTTCATCAGTGCGCCGGAGAACCGGATCGACCTCTACCGCCGGATCATCAGGCCGGGCATCGACGACCTGCTCTTCGCCGGCTTCGCGCAGGCGACGCCGACGCTGTTCCCGTTCGTGGAGAGCCAGGCGCGGCTGATCGCGGCGTACGCCATCGGCGAGTACGCCCCGCCGTCCGAGGCCGAGATGTACGCCGAGATCAGGGCCGACGACGAGCGCTACATGGGGCACATGCTCGACCGGCCGCGACACACCCACCAGCTCGACTACTTCGTCTACGAGCACCAGATGCGCACCAAGGAGCTGCCGCAGGGCCGCCGGCGCGCCCACGCGAGGCGGGCGTCGTGACCGCGACCAAGGGAGACCAGCGGCGTACGGCGCTGCTGGCCGCGCTGGAGGAGCACCTGTGCGACGGCAGCTCGCTCGACGCCATCAACATCGCGGACATCTCGCGCCGCGCCGGCGTCACCCGCTCGGCGTTCTACTTCTACTTCGAGAACAAGGCCGCCGCCGTCGCCGCGCTCTACGAGGAGATGTACGCCGACGGCTTCGACGCGGCCGCCGTACTGGGTGGTGACGGCACCGTGCGCGACCGGATCTCCATGGCGATCCGGGCGATCGTCGCGGGCTGGGGCCAGCGCACGCATCTCTACCGGGCGATCCTCGACGCACGGGCCGTCAGCCCGGCGGTCCGCGACCAGTGGGACGCGTTCCAGGCGTCGTACGCCGACGTCGTCGCCGAGCTGATCGTCGCGGAGCGAGAGTCCGGCGCCGCGCCGGAGGGCCCCGATGCGCGCGCCGTCGCCACCGCGCTGCTCGACCTCAACGACCGCACCCTGGCCCGGGTCGTCCACGCCGGCGACGGCCTCGACCTCGACGGGCACCTCGACGCGGTCGTGCACGTCTGGTTGGCCAGCATCTACGGGAGGACCACGTGAAGCACCACGACGTCACGTTCCGCTCCGCCGGGGTCGCGTGCCACGCCGCGCACGTCACCGGTGCGGGCGACGGCCTCGCGACCGATGCCGGTCGCCCGGTGGTCGTGATGGCACACGGGCTCGGCGGCACCGTCGACTCCGGCCTGATGCCGTTCGCGGAGGCGCTCGCCGCCGCCGGTCTCGACGTGCTGGCCTTCGACTACCGGGGGTTCGGGGCATCCGCGGGCGAGCCGCGGCAGACCGTCTCGATGGCCGGCCAGCTCGACGACTACCGTGCCGCGATGGCCGCCGCCGCACGGCTGCCCGGAGTCGATCCCCGACGGCTGGTGCTCTGGGGAGTCTCGCTCTCCGGAGGGCACGTGCTCGCCGCGGCCGCCCATCGCGACGACGTCGCCGCGGTGGTCTCGCTGACGCCGCTCGTCGACGGCCGGGCCGCCGGCCGGCACGCGCTGGCGCACCACCGACCCTCGGCGCTGGCCCGCTCGACGGTGCTCGGCCTCCGGTCGAGGCTGGGCAGGCCGCGGACGATGCCGGTCGTCGCCCGCCCCGGCGCGCTCGGCGCACTGACGCTCGACGGCTGCCTGGAGGACTACCTCTCGATCGCCGGCCCCACCTGGCGCAACGAGGTCGACGCCGCCGTCGGGCTCGAGCTCGGCAACCACCGGCCGGGGCGATCGGCGCGCGACGTACGCGCCCCGCTGCTCGTCCAGATCGCCGACTACGACCGCAGCGCGCCGCCGCGGGCCGCCGCCAAGGCCGCCTTCGCCGGCCGCGCGCAGGTGCGGCACTACCCCTGCGACCACTTCGACGTCTGGCCGGGCAAGGCCTGGCACGGCCCGGCCGTCGAGCACCAGGTGGCGTTCCTGCGTCGGGTGCTCGGCCGACCGGGATAGTCCGTCACGTTCTGGTTGTCCTGGGAGCCCGGAGGCAACCGAAACGTGACGGACTATCCCGCCTAGCCACCCAGGTCGGGCAGCGGGATCCGCTCCAGGAGCGTCGGCGTGTAGGCGTCGAGCATCTCGATCGTGTGGTCGGCCATCCGGGCGTACACGACCGGGTCGAGGGTGGTGCCGCGGACGTCGATGCCGGTGGAGAACCGCACCTCGCCGTCGGTGAGGTCGAGCTCGAACTTGCCGACGGCGAGCCCGTAGTTGATCGCCGTCACCGCGACCGCCGCCTCGGTGCGGGCGTCGGGCGCGACCGTGGTCGGCACGATGCCGTAGAAGAGCGCCTGGCCCTGGTCCGCCTCGATCTGGATGTAGCACTGGTAGGTGCGCTCGCCCTGGAGCTCGAGCGACCAGATCAGCTTGCCGGGGATCTGGGTCAGGCCCCACCCGCGGTCCAGGACGACCTGGGTGATCGCCGCCTGGATGGACTCGACGGTGCGATCGATGCTCTCCTGCGCGTCGGACACGGCGGGATGCTCCTCACGTAGTGGGCAGGGTGGGAGTGACGGTAGTCGTCACCGGTGTCGTGGGCGGAGTCGGTGTGGTCGGCGTGGGGGTGGGCGTGCCCGTGCCGCCGCCGGTCGGCAGGGACACCTTGGTGGTCCAGCTGGTCTTGGCCTTGGCCGAGTCGAGGAGCTTGGCCACGAGTGCCGAGCTCATCTCGTAGCTCTCGGCCACCTTCTCGCCGTCCTCCCACTTCCAGTGGACGCCGTTGCCCGGCTTGGGCTTGCCGTCCTTGTCCATGTGGGCATGGATGACGATCTCCGGGATCCCGTCGATCTCCTGGCTCACCGAGAACTCGTCGACGTGACCCTTGTCGAAGGAGCTCTTGTAGGTGTCGCGGACGACCCCCGCCTTGAGGGTGGAGAAGGTCGCGAAGATGTAGTCGGCCCACGCCCCGGCGATCTGCTTGCGGAAGGGGACGCCGGACTGGTTGTGGTCGAACGACTTCAGCTTGGCCCGGGCCTCGGCGAGCGTGTACGTCGTGCCGGACTGGGGCTTCTGCTCGTCGGCGAGCTCCTGCGGCGTCTTCTTCTTGACCTTGGTCTTGGTCTTGTCGCGCCGGATGATGCCGCCGACGCCGGGCGTCACTGCGCGCCGCAGTCGTCCGAGGGGATGCTCGGCGTGCTCGGGCGCACCGGCGGGCGCGTCGTGGCTGCGGCGTACGGCGAGGGGCACCGGGCTCGCCGGAGTCGACCTCGCGCTCGTGGCGGACCGCTCGTCAGCGGCGGGCCTGCCCGCGCGATCGTGCGTCGTGGACGGCACCTGGTGCTGGGTCATGGGTCCTCCTCGAGATCGGCCCGCTCTCCCGCAGGCCAGCCTAGGGCGCCGCGGCGCCCGGGACCGGAGAATCCCGATTCCCGCTCTTCACCCTTGTTGACGGATGTTCAACAAGGGGTCCACCATGAGGCGATGGCCACCGTGCAGACGTCCGACACCCGGGCCCTGACCGACGAGCGCTTCCGGAAGATGAGCCCCGGCAACCAGGACAAGCTGCCGCCCGTCGACCCCGCCGTGCTCCCGCCGGGCCCGCGCTGGCCGGTGCTGATCCAGACCGCCGGGCTGCTGCGCTTCCGGCACTGGTTCCACCCCTACCTGCGCCGCCGGTACGGCGACGTCTTCACGGTCCGGCTCGCCCCCGGCGGTCGGCCGCTGGTGTTCTTCACCCGGCCCGAGCACGCGAAGGAGATCTTCGCCGGCGACCCGGAGATCTTCCACGCCGGCAAGGCCAACGGCATCCTCGGCCCGATCATGGGCGAGCACTCGCTGCTCCTCCAGGACGGCGCCGAGCACAAGCGCGCCCGCAAGCTGCTGATGCCGGCGTTCAACGGCCATGCCCTGCGGGACTACCAGTCGCTCGTCACCGAGGTCGCCCGGGCCGAGGTCGGCGGTTGGCGCAGCGGCGAGTCCTTCCGCTCGCTCGACCGGATGAACGCGCTCACCCTCGAGGTGATCCTGCGCGTCGTCTTCGGGGTCACCGACGAGAGCCGGCTCGCGCAGCTGCGCCCGCGCGTCAACGCGACCGTCAACATCAGCCCGGCGATCCTGCTGGGGTGGGGCTACCCCCGGCTCCAGCGGTTCGGCCCGTGGAAGGCGACCGTCGACAACCAGCGCGAGCTCGACGGGCTGATGTACGCCGAGATCCGCGAGCGGCGCGCGGCGCCCGACCTGGCCGACCGCACCGACGTGCTCTCCAAGCTGATCCTCCAGGGTGAGAGCGGGGACCAGCCCGGTGACCGCCTGAGCGACAGCGAGCTGCGCGACCAGCTCGTCACCCTGCTGCTCGCCGGTCACGAGACGACGGCGACGGCGCTGGCGTGGTCGCTGTACGAGGCCGGCCGCGACCCGGAGCTGCTGCGCCGCTGCCAGCGCGCCGCGACCGAGGGCGACGACGACTTCCTGGAGGCGGTGCTGAAGGAGTCGATGCGCCTGCACCCGGTGATCCCGATGGTGGTGCGCACCCTGATGGCACCCGTCACGATCGCGGGCTGGGAACTGCCCCGCGGCGCCACCGTCGGGCCGTCGATCATCATCGCCCACCAGCGCGAGGACAACCACGACGACCCGTGGGAGTTCCGGCCCGAGCGGTTCCTCGGCCACAACCCGCCCACGAACACCTGGATCCCCTTCGGCGGCGGCGTGCGCCGCTGCATCGGCGCCGGCTTCTCGCTGATGGAGGGGGTGGCCGTGCTGCGCGAGGTCTTCACGGCGTACGACGTGGAGACGGTTCGCCGCGACCAGCCCAAGGTCCGCAACATCACCAGCGTCCCGCGGTACGGCGCGCAGATCCGGGTCACTGCGCGGAGGTGACCCGACGGCGCCGTAGCCCGAGCAGGTACGGCATGCCGGAGCCGGCCACGGTCAGGGTCCTGCCGAGCCGCGCGAGCAGGGACGGGTCCGCGACCTGCTCGGTCACCGGACCGGCCAGGTCGGCCATGTCCACGGCGTACGCGCGGGTCGGCCCGATGCCCTCCAGGTCGTCGAGGACCTCGCGTTCGGGCACGGAGGACGCCTCGTCCTGAAGCCCGTGGAGGTCCTCGGACAGCAGGACGTACTCGGGGATGTCCACCCGGTTCTTGAGCATGCGGTGCACGAGGATGACGTCGATCCCGACGAGCTTGCGCCGCTGCCTGATCGTCTGCGTGGCCACCTCGCCGATGTGCGCGGTGAACTTCAGCCTCAACCGGTCGACCTCGGTGCACCCCTGGCAGGGGCACAGGTTCCGGGCGACGTACCGGCGCTCGAGGTGGAAGGCGCGGTGCATCGCCGTGGCGACCTCGAAGGTCGTGGCGACCGCGGCGGCGGGGGCCAACGTGTCGGCCGGGAGGGCCAGGAAGGCGGCGTCGCCCTCGACCTCGATCAGGTCGAACCCGGGCGCGGCGTCGATCACCCGCTCCAGCAGCCTCGACGTGTTGACCTCGGCGTGCGCCAGGCTCATCCGGTGGGTCCGCATGTAGTCGGTGTAGCCGCCGATGTCGGCGATGAGGAGCAGCGATCTCTGCGTCGCCGACTCGTGGGACCTAGTGGTCGTCACTGGAAGTACCGCGGGCCACCCGAAGAACTTCCGGTGACGGCCACTAGTCATGCGTGCCTCCTGAGGGTGGGGCGGTCGGTGGCTCCCCGACGCCGCTGCGGGGAGTGAACCGGTCGAGCATCGAGTCGACCGTCGTCCTCGCGTCGGTGGCGCTGGGCGGGAAGCCCTGCACGGCGGCGAGGAAGTGCTCGGCGCGCAGGGCCTGGAGTCGGAGTGCGCGGGTGGCCCGGACGGCCGCCGTCCGGGCGGTCCGCCGTAGCAGCGCGATCTCGCCGAACCCCTCTCCTGGCCCCAGCGCCGTGATCACGCTGCCGTCGCCGACCACCTCGGCCGCGCCCGACTCGATGACGAAGTAGTGGTCGCCGACATCGCCCTGGTCGAAGACCGTGGCGCCGGCGGGCACCTCGAGCGGCTCCAGGCCGCGCGCGAGCTGCTCGATGGCGGGCAGGGGGAGGGCGCCCAGCATCGGCACGCGTTGCAGCATCGCGATCTCGCGGTCGCGCACGCGGATGGACCGGTCCATCCGCCGCAGTCGGGGCCAGGCCAGCGCGGCGCACACGGGACACAGCGCCCCGACGAGCGCCAGCGTCGGCCGTACGCCGACCCGGTCGACGGCCAGCGACGTCACGATCGCGCCGACACCCATCGACACCGCGACCAGGCTCTCCAGGACTCCGAAGACCCGGGCGAGGACCTCGTCAGGGGCGATCCGGCCCAGGAGGGTGAAGCCGCCGAGGTCGATCAGGGCGTTGCCGACCCCGACGCAGGCGAGCAGGCCCAGCGCCGCCGCCTGCCGGGGGACGAGGCCGATCAGGACGACCGGCGTGCCCCACAGCGCGACCCCGACGGCGAACCAGCCCCCGAGGCTCCGGGTGTCGACGAGGAGCGACGCGGCCAGCGAGCCGAGCACGGCACCCGCTCCGATCGCGGCGGTGAGCAGGCCGACGCCGGTCTCCCCGGTGTCGAGGAGGTCGATGGCGACCACGACGGTGAGCACGGTCAGCGCGCCGCGGGTCAGGGTCTGCGCCACGGCGAGGGCCATGATCAGCGCGAGGTCGCCGTTGCGGCGGACGGCCCGGAGCCCCGTCGCGGCGGAGCGCAGCAGGCCGTCGTCCTGCGGGGCGGCGGTGCGTGGGGGTGCGTCGTACCGCAGTCCCAGCAGCAGGAGGGCCGCCCACAGCGACGCGGCCGAGGCCACCGCGAACACCGCGGTCACGCCCGCGAGCTCGAGCAGCAGCGCCGCCAGCAGCGGTCCCGCCAGGGTGGCCGTGGAGTCGAGCAGCCCGCGCACGACGTTGGCGCTGGCGAGCTCGTAGCCCGAACGGCACAGCGACGGGAGCAGCGCCGAGTGCGCGGGTCGGTAGAGCGTCGCGGCCATCGTGGACAGCACCGCCAGCAGGTAGACGACGTACGTCGGGCCGGAGAGTCCGACGACGAGCGCGGCGGCGGCCGTGGCGACACCGCGCAGGGTGGACACCACGATCAGCAGCCGCTCCCGGCGGCCGCGGTCCGCCAGCGGCGAGAGCAGGGGTGCCACGAACGCGGCCGGCGCCATGCGGAGGAGCCCGACCAGTCCGACGGCGGTCGCGCCCGCGTCGCGGTAGGCGACGATCCCGAGCCCGACGGTGAACGCCCACTCCGCCGTCCAGGCGCCGAGGAAGCTGAGCTGTGCCCGGCGGAGGTCGGGGTTGCGGGCGTTGCTGGCGATCGCGGCCGCGGCCCGGCTCAGCCTGCCGCGGGGCTGGGGCTCGGGTGGCCGCACGTCAGCCAACGCTCGCGCGCTCTCGTGCTCGAGCGCGCCGCAGCCGGCTCCACGCGGGAACCGGCCGCTGCGGCACGCTCATACTCGGCAATGGTGGAACGGCCGCCGTCGCGGAGGATCACCACAATTGGCGGTTCTCGGCGGCCCGAACCCTCAGGCCGTCGCGAACGTCAGGCAGTCGGCCGGGTCGTCACCGGCCCCGATGTTGACGCTCGCGGCCCGGCACTCGAGCTTGTCGTTGTGGATGCAGTCGCTGCGGTGGCAGGCGCCGACCTGGCCGTGCGCGGCGACGCCCGCGTCGTGGGCGCCGTTGGAGACGAACGTCCCGCAGCTGGTGCCGTCGGTGACGGTGATGGCCCCGGCGTGACAGTCGTGGTCGTGGTTGTACGAGCAGCCGTCGACGCTGCACATGCTGATGATCGGGAGCTGCATGGTGGTCATGGCGATCCTCCGAGACGGTCCGATCGCACCACCGTGGACCCGACCCGCGGACCGTGTCCAGCCAAGTGAGCCTTACCTACCCTGCGGCCAGCCAGTCGCCCCAGCTCCCGCCGCGCAGCAGGGCCCCCGGACCGGGCAGCATCGCGCCGCCGGCGAGGCTGGCGGGTGCCGGGGTCGGCTCCACCCGTACGTCGGCGCCGGTCCGTGCGACGAGCCGGCGCGCCTGGTCGACGAGGCTCTCGACCTGCGGGCCGGCGAGGTCGACATCGCCCTCGACCGCGCCCGTGGCGAGGTCGAGCAGCAGCCGCGCCACCTCGGGGGTCGCGACCGGCTGCGTGGGCACGTCGATGATGTGCGCGACACCGTCCTGGGTGCTCCACTCCAGCATCTGGCCGGCGAAGTCGAAGAACTGGGTCGCCCGCAGCACGACGACACCCGGCGCGGCCTCGCGGTAGGCCGCCTCCTGGGCGAGCTTCGCGACGTAGTAGTCGTAGTCGGGCGCTCGGTCGACCCCGACGATCGAGAGGACGACGCTGCGGCGCACGCCGGCAGCGGTCGCCGCCGCGCCCACGTTGCGGGCGACCGCGGGGAAGAACGAGCCCGCCTGCTCGACCGGACAGGCGGTCACGTCGACGACGGCCTCGACCCCGGAGAGCGCGGCCTCCAGGCCGGCGGGGGCGAGCAGGTCGAAGCCGGTCCTTCGGGACAGCTCGACGACGTCGTGTCCCTCCCGGCGAGCGAGCGCGGTGAGCTGCGAGCCGATCCGGCCGGTGGCTCCGGCGACGGCGATCCTCATGGTGGGCTCCTTTTGGCATCTAACGCGGATATGACATATCCGTGATTAGATCACTAACGCGGACAGTTGTCATCCGTGAATTCGTCCTACGATGGGCGCCATGAAGATGTCCGGTGGGGTCGAGTGGGCGATCCACTGCTGCGTGCTGCTCAGTCAGGCCGACGGTCCGGTGCCCGCGCCGCGACTCGCGGAGTTCCACGGCATCTCGCGCACCTACCTCGCCAAGCACCTCCAGCACCTCTCCCGCGACGGCCTGGTGAGCTCGACCGAGGGGCGGGTCGGCGGCTACGTCCTGACCCGCCCGGCCGAGCAGATCACCGTGCTCGACGTGGTGCTGGCGATCGAGGGACGCGAGCCGGCCTTCCGGTGCACCGAGATCCGGCAGAACGGACCGCTCCCGGCCTCGCCCGCCGCCTGCAAGCGGGCCTGCGGCGTCGCGCGGGCGATGCACGCGGCCGAGCAGGCCTGGCGCGAGTCGCTGACGGGCGTCACGATCGCCGACCTGGCCGCCGGCGTCCTCGTGGACGCCGGCCCCGACACGTTCGTGCGGCTGCGGGAGTGGCTGAGCGCGTCGTGACGCACCCTCGCTGGGCTAGATGAGTAATTCCAAGGGATCGTGCAAGCGAGCGGCGCTCAGCGCCGCGCCGGCCAGGCGCCGGCGCGACGACAGACTGGATGTCTCTCGAGCGCTGGCAACGCAGCCAGCGTGGATGCTGAGCGTCGCGTAGCGTGCGAGACCTTGGAATTAGTCATCTAGGCGCGCAGTGCTGCCCAGGCGAGGCAGGCCAGCGACGCGGTCGAGGTGACGGCGCGCGCGGCGTTCCACCGCACCCATGCGGTCTCGAAGTCGGTGCGCGAGCCACCTGCCGCCAGGGCGTCGTTCAGCGGGACGTTGCCGACCGCCGTGATCGCGACGGTGCCGAGCGCGAGCACGAGGCCGGCGACCGCCCAGCCCCGGGCGCCGGGCGGGCCGACCGCGACCGCCGCGGCCGCGAGCGCGGGTGCACCGAGGAAGGTGGCCAGGAAGACGGGGTTCACGATCGCGACGTTGATGTGGTTCATCGACGACACGAACGTGCGGTCGTCGACCCGCGCGAGTCCGGGCATCACCCCGCTCGCCCAGGTGTAGTAGGTGCCCGCCTGCAGCCCGGTGGCGAGCGTCGCGGCGAGCAGGATCGGGTGGCGGAGCTGGTCCAGGAGATCGGTCATGACGTCAGCCAACCCTCGCTTGCCGAGACGATCCATCGTCGTACGGCGCCCTTCCATACGCGAGCGTCCAGATCTACGCTCGGACCATGGACGGACTGGCGGCCCTGCTCGACGGCCCCCGGGCCCGCGGCGCGTTCCTGCTGCGGTGCCTGATGGAGCCGCCGTGGTCGGTGCGGTTGGAGGACGAGTCGCCGCTCACCGTGACGGCGGTCGTCGGCGGAGAGGCGTGGGCGGTGCCCGACGACGGCCCGCCCTTCCGGCTGGGGCCGGGCGACGTGGTCGTCACCGTCGGCACCGACCGGTGGACCATCGCCGACTCCCCGACCACGCCGGTGCAGGCGGTCATCCACCCCGGGCAGCACTGCACGACGCCCGACGGCCGGCCGCTCGCGGAGGAGATGCACCAGGGGGTGCGCAGCTGGGGCAACAGCGCCACCGGTTCGACCGTGATGCTGACCGGCGCGTACGCGCTCGAGGGCGAGGTGAGCCGGCGGCTGCTGCGCGCGCTGCCCCGCTTCGTCGTGCTGACCGAGGACGAGCTCGGCTCACCGCTCGTGCCGCTGCTCGCCGACGAGATCGTCAAGGACGCGCCCGGCCAGGACGCCGTGCTCGACCGGCTGCTCGACCTGGTGCTGATCGCGGTGCTGCGCGCGTGGTTCTCCCGCCCCGAGGCGGCGCCGCCGTCCTGGTACGTCGGGCAGTCCGACCCGGTCGTCGGGCCGGCCCTGCGCCTGCTCCAGCACCACCCGGAGCACCCGTGGACCGTCGCGTCCCTGGCCGCCGCCGGCGGCGTCTCGCGCGCGGCGTTCGCCCGCCGCTTCACCGACGTCGTCGGCGAGCCGCCGATGGCGTTCCTCACCGGCTGGCGGCTGGCCCTCGCTGCCGACCTGCTGCGCGACCCGGCGGTCACCGTCGCCAGCGTCGCCCGCCTGGTCGGCTACTCCACGCCGTTCGCGCTCAGCACCGCCTTCAAGCGCGAGTACGGCGTGAGCCCGCGCGAGCACCGCGCGACCGCGTGAGGGCAACTGGGATAGTCCGTCACGTTCCGGTTGCCGATGCGCGCTCGAGGCAACCGGAACGTGACGGACTATCCAGAACTGCTAGCGATCGAACGCCGCGCGGACCTCGGCCTCGGTCAGCCCGTAGTCCTCGAGTCGGTAGGAGTGCGACGGCGCGGCCTTGCCCGACCTCGCCTCGCGGTCGATCTCCTCGATGGCGGTCCGGGTTTCCGGGGTCCAGTCGAGGCCGAACGCCTCGTAGACGCCGCGCGTGACGCCGAGCGGGTCGGCCCGCAGGTCGGAGAAGGACACGTCGACGAACTGGTCCGAGGGGTAGCGCGACCGCGCGTCGTGGAAGGCGTGGTAGCCCCGCGACCAGAGGTCCAGCTGGGTCTCGCCGATGGTGCGGCCGATGAACGTCGTGCTATGGCCCGCGGTCGTCTCGGCCGAGAGCGAGCACGACGACGCGATGCACACGACCGGGTCGCGGTGCGTGTAGACGACCAGCGCATCGGGGTAGGCGGTCATCAGCGCGTCGAGCGCGGTCATGTGCGACGGGTTCTTGAGCACCCAGCGCTTCTCGGGGTCGTTGAGCCCGACCAGCTGGAGGTTCTGCCTGTGCCGGGCGTAGGCGTCCGTCCAGTCCTGCTGCTGCAGCCACGACGTGTAGCGCGGCACGTTCGCGAGCGACTCGTAGGAGTTGGACTTGCCGGTCTGCCGCAGCAGCCGCCAGCACTCCTCGACCGTGGTCGCGTCCATGTAGTGGATGCCCATGTACTCCGGGCTCTCGACGTGGTGCGCCGAGAACGCCTGCTGCATGGCCAGGAAGATCGGGTCCTGCTCCCAGGTCTCCCGGGGCGGCCGCGGCTGGGGGTACTGCGTCAGCCACATCTCCAGGCCCTGCGCCATCGGGTCGGCGTGCAGCAGCCGGTGCAGCGCGGTGGTGCCGGTGCGCGGCAGGCCCGTCACGAAGATCGGCCGTTCGATGGGCACGTCGCGGTGCTCCGGGTGGGCCGCGAACTGCGCCTGGGTGAGCAGTACGCCGACGAGGGCGCTCTTCACCTCCGAGCGCTGGAAGTAGTTGCCGCGCGGCGTGAGCCCGGCCTCCGGCGACGACAGGTCGTCGACGAGGACCCGCAGCCCGTCCTCGTGCTCGCCGCTCCCGAAGTCGTCCATGCCGGTGGTCCGGACGGCGGCCGCGACGATGTCGTCGTAGCTGCCGACGTCCGGGCGCTCCCGGGTCATGATGTTGTCGCTCATCGGTGCCCCTCCTCGGGACGTCATGCGGACGGTGGAGGGGGACACACTGTCCGTATGACGTCCACGGTGGTCGTCAGTCGTGGAACTCGCCGCAGTCGACGGTGAGCATCTGGCCGGTGACCGCCGAGGCGAGGTCGCTGGCCAGGAAGAGCGTCGCGCGGGCGACCTCCTGCGCCGAGGCCAGCCGCTTGAGATCGGTGGGCGCGGCCTTCGCGGCGTACACCTCCTCGTGCGTGGTGCCCTCGACCGCCGCGAGGAAGTCGAAGTAGCCGCGGTTGACGTCCTCGTAGATGTACGACGGCGCCACGCTGTTGACCCGGATCCCGCGCGGGCCGAGCTCGGTGGCCAGCGACGAGGCGAGGTGCTCCAGCGCGCCCTTGGACAGCTTGTAGCCGGCGTACTCCGGCTGCGAGGAGAAGGAGACGCAGGAGTTGAGCATGATGATCGAGCCCTTCGACGCCGACAGCGCGTCGGCGAAGAGCGCCGAGAGCCGCAGCGGCGCGAACACGTTGGTCTCGTTGGCCCGGGCCAGGTCCTCGGGCTTGATCCGGGTGATCGGGTCCATCGGCGGGATCGCGAACGCGTTGTTCAGCAGGCAGTCGACCCTGCCGAACGCCTCGAGCGACCTCTCCACCAACGCCGCGCGGGACGCCTCGTCGGTGATGTCGGTGGGGACGACGACGGCGCGCCGGCCGAGCGACTCGACCACCGACGCCATCTTCTCCAGGCGCGAGGCGGTGCGGCTCGCGAGCACGAGGTCGGCGCCGAGCCTGGCCGCCTCCTCGCCGAGCGCGCGGCCGAGGCCGGGACCGACCCCGGACAGCACGATCACCTTGTCCTTCAGCAGCGGGACGGGCTGGTAGCGCTCCTCGATCGAGGTGTCGTGGGCCTGGGCGTAGCCAAGCTCTGTCGAGTTCTGGGTCAACTCAGCATCCTTCGGGCAACGGAGCGCTGCCGGGCGGTGATCCGCGCGGCGTACTCCTCGGCGGTGAGGGGGGTGAAGTGCGGGAGCCGGGTGGGTACGTCGGCGAGCGGCATCACCTCGGCCACCGGGCCGTCCGTGGGACCGAGGTCGCGCTCGAGGCGCTGCCAGCGCAGCATGAGTGCTCCGGTGCGGTGGCCCGTGGTCTCGAGCCAGTTCGCGATCGGCGTGCCGCCGGGCGGCGTCTCCGAGATCACGAATCGCATCATGCCGTCGGGGTCGGTGACCGCCTGCGCCTTGGTGAGCGAGGTCTGGTGGGTCTCGTAGTCGGTGGAGGCGTACCAGTCCGAGCCGATCTGGATCGCCTGGTAGGCGCAGTCGGAGCACTCCGGCACGGTGATCACCAGTGCCTGGTCCTCGGCCAGGTCGTAGTGGCCGATCGAGGACCGCTGCGACGACAGCCCGCCGGGCGTCGACTGCGGGGCGGTCGGCCGGTTGGCCGGTTCCTGGTACTGGAAGAAGTGCGGGAACGCGAACCAGGCCTGGATCGAGCCGACCAGGCTGCGCGCCGCCACCTCGTAGCGCTTGGCGAGCCGGTTCCGCTCCAGCGGCCTCGCGGGCCGGCCGAGGGTGTCGACCCGCTCGATCGTGAGCAGCCCGCGCTCCTCGGTGTCCCAGTCGTTGAACACCTCGCGCACGATCAGCGTCTTCGCGCCCGGCTCGGCGACGTAGCGGAACTCGAAGCTGCCGTCGGCCGCGATGTCGAGCTCCCGGTCGTCGAACGCCATCAGCGACGACGCCGCCGAGTCGGCGGAGTAGGACCCGCCCATCACCTGGAAGGACAGGTCGGCGCTCGTGCCGCGGCGGCCGCGCACGACGTACTCGACGCCCTCCTTGACGTAGGCGTTGAAGTAGATCGCGTCGGGGTTGTCCAGGGCCTGCCGGGAGAACTGGTGGGTGGGGTTGATGAACAGCGGCCGGTCGAGGTCGTGGTCGAAGGCCATCTGCATGGCCATCCGGATCCGCCCGGCGAGGTAGTCGTAGCCCTCCAGTCGGTCCTGCTCGGTCCTGATGAACGGCGCGTTCGCGACCAGCTCCTCGGCCTCCGCGATCGCGTCCTGGAGGACCTTGGTCAGATCCAGGCTTGCGCTGCTCATTGCCCCAAACCCCCGTGGGTCAGGGTCCGCAGGCCGCCGGCGGACCGTAGGACGATCGCCGAGTCGGCGCCAGTTTCCGCCCCCGCTTCGCTCCTCTGGAAACTGGCGCCGACTCGGCTCGGGCGCGTGGCTGTTGTCATCGGTCCACCTTGGCGATGATGCTCTCGGCGTACCGCTCGAGGTGCTCGACCTTCTTCTCGAGTGGCTCGGTGTCGGGGCCCTTGATGTAGGGCATCCGGAAGCCGACGATGCAGTCGGTGACGCCCTGGTCCTCCAGGCGCTTGATGCCGTCGAGGGTGTAGGCGTCGTAGGAGATCACGTGCACCTCGAAGTCGTCGCGGGTGTCGCCCTCCTCCCGGCGGATCTCGGCGAGGCGGGTCAGCAGCCGGTCCAGCTCCTCGCCGTCGCCGCCGGCGTGCATCCAGCCGTCGCCCTTGCGTACGGCGCGGCGCAGCGCGGCGTCGGCATGGCCGCCGACCAGCAGGGGCACCGGCTCCGGTGCGGCCGGGCACAGCTTGAGGGCGTCGACGTCGTAGAAGTCGCCGTGGTACTCGAAGAACTCGCCGCCCGTCAGCCCGCGCAGGATGTCCATGCACTCGTCCATGCGCTTGCCGCGCTTGTCCCACGAGACGCCGAGCGCGTCGAAGTCCTCGGGCCACGGCGAGATGCCCACGCCGAGTCCGAGCCGGTTGCCCGACAGGAACGCCAGCGACGACGCCTGCTTGGCGACCAGCACCGGCGGCCGGATCGGGAGCTTGAGCACGAACGGCGTGAGCCGCAGCGTCGTCGTGTGCGCGAACAGGTGTGCGCACAGCACCATGGTCTCGATGAACTCCTTGCCCTCGAGGAACTCGCGGTCCCCGGTGTCGGTGTAGGGGTACTTCGAGTCGGAGTCCTTCGGATAGATCAGGCTGTCGGCCACGGTCATGCTGGTGTAGCCCGCGGCCTCGGCGGTCTGGGCCAGGGGCGCGTAGTACTCCGCGCGGGTCATCGCCTCCGCGTAGCTGAATCGCATGAGCACACACTAGAACGTGTTCCAATTTCGTGCCAGAGTTCAGCCGTGGACCTTCAGGAGATCAGCGACCGCCTCGAGATCGAGGGCGTGCTCATCCGCTACACCCGTGCCATCGACGCCGGCGAGTGGGACGTGCTCGACACCGTCTTCACTTCCGATGCCGAGATCGACTACACCGAGTCGGGCGGGATCGCCGACACCTACCCCGCCGTGAAGGCCTGGCTGGCCGAGGTGCTGCCGGCGTTCTTCCCCAAGCGGATGCACACGCTCGCGCAGGTCGCGATCAGCTTCCCGGAGCAGGCGGGCGAGGGGAGTCCGGGCGACCAGGCGCTGGCGACGGCGTACTTCCACAACCCGATGCCGCTGCCCGGCACGGGAGACGCCGACGGCCGCGGTGAGAAGGTCGCCGAGTTCGGCGGGCTCTACCACCACACGCTGGAGCGCACCGCCGACGGCTGGCGCAGCCGCAAGCTGCACGAGGAGATCGTCTGGAAGCGCGGGATCTGAGCGGGGCCGAGGCCCCCGCTTGGTCGGGTTGTGCCGCTCCCGGAGAATGGGGAGGACAGCACACCTTCCGGGAGGAGACCACGTGCCGGAGCGACTGCCGGAGCGACCGCTCGACGAGCACCCGATCGCTGCCGGGCTGATCGCCCTCGTCGGCGTCGGCGTCGTCGTCGGCCTGGTCCTCGGCCTCGTGGTGTTCGCCGGCACCAAGGTGCTCGGCCTGGGCGGCGGTTCGGAGGAGTCCGGCGTGGACGGCCACGCCACGATGTACCTGCCGACGCCGGTGAAGACCACCGCCTCGAGCGACCCCCAGATCACCCTCGCTCCCGGCGTCGGGCCCTCGAACTCGGATGTCTCCCCGTCGGAGTCGCCGAGCGAGTCGCCCGAGCGCGAGATCACGCTGTCGGCGTCGGTGACCGAGGTGTCCCCGATGCAGCAGTTCGAGCTCACCGGCGTCTATCCCCAGGGGGAGGGCGCGATCCTCACCGTGCAGCGCTTCGAGGGCGGCGGCTGGGTGGACTTCCCGGCCACCGGCTCGGTCGCCGGCGAGCAGTTCCAGATCCCGGTGCAGGCCAGCCTGCCGGGGGTGAACCGGTTCCGCGTCGTCGACTCCGACTCCGGCCTGAGGTCGGGCGAGGTGCGGGTGACGATCACTGGCTGAGCCGTCACCGGCAGGCGAATGCCGCCTCGGGTGCCGCTTCGGAGAGGGTTTCGACCGGGGCCGTACGCCGGCGGAACCGGTCGAGCACGGCCGGCTGGCCGGCCAGGATGCCTGCGAGCACCAGCAGCAGTCCGAGCGCCTGGGCGGTGCCGAAGGCCTCACGCGCGAGCGCGACGCCGATGACCGTGCCGGCGACCGGGTTGAGCAGGCCGACCAGCGAGACGGCGGCCGCTGGCAGCCGGCGCAGGCCGCGGAACCACACGACGTAGGCCACGACGGTGCCCACCAGGCCTAGGTAGAGGAAGCCGCCGATCGCGGGGAGGTCCATCGGTGGCGGGGTGCCCTCGACGAGGATGGCGACCGGCAGCAGCGCCAGACCGCCGGCGACCAGCTGCCAGGCGGTGAAGGTCAGCAGGTCCACCGGCGGCGTCCAGCGCTTGATCAGCACGAAGCCCAGCGATGACATGGCGACGGCGCCGAACGATGCGGCGACGCCGATCGGGTCGACCGCGAAGTCCGCGCGCAGCACGAGCAGGGCGACCCCGACGACTCCGACCGCCGCGCCGCCGAGCGAGGCGAGGCGCGGTCGCTCGCCCACCAGCAGCCACGCGACCAGCATGATCATGATCGGCGCGGTGGCGGTGAGTGTGGCGGCCATGCCGCCGGGGAGCCGATAGGCCGCGACGAAGATCAGCGCGAAGAAGGCGCCGATGTTGAGCGTGCCGAGCACGAGGCTGCGCCACCACCACACCCCGGTCGGGAGGTGCGGGCGGAAGACGAGCAGGAGCAGTCCGAAGGGCAGCGCCCGCATCATCGCGCCGAAGAGCGGGCGGTCCGGTGGCAGGAAGGTCTCGGTCACGTAGTAGCCGGACCCCCAGGCGACGGGGGCGATCGCCGCGAGCCCGAGGACGCGCCAGTTACTTTCCATGGAAGACATAATAGTTTCCGGGTGAGATATATTCCAGTCCATGGCAGCTGAGCGCACCGTGATCGTGGGCCATGACGGCTCGTCCACCAGCGACCTGGCCCTGGCCTGGGCGCTCGACTACGCCGGGAGCGTCGGCGCCGACGTCCGGGTGATCCGTGGCTGGTCGATCTCGACCGCACCGCGGCCCGCCTCGATGAGCGGTGGCTACATCCCGCCGATCGAGGAGTTCGAGGCGGCCGTCGTCGCTGAGCTCGAGCGCGACGGTGCCCGGGTGGTCGCCGAGCGCGGGGTCGACGTCGACGTCACCTTCGAGGGCTACCGCGGCGCACCCGCGAACGGCCTGGTCGAGGCCTCCCGCGACGCCGACCTGCTGGTCGTCGGCGCCCGCGGGCTGGGCGGCTTCCGGGGGCTCGCCCTCGGCTCGGTGAGCGACCAGTGCGTGCGGCACGCCGCCTGCCCGGTCGTGGTGATCCGGGACGAGCACTCCGCCGACATCGAGCGCTCGCGGCAGCTCGACGGCGGCCTCGGGGCCTGACCCCGGTGGACCAGCCCGAGCTCGACCACGTCGGCCGGATCGTCGCCCAGTGGACCCGGGAGCGGCCCGACCTCGACGTCACCCCGCAGGGTGTCATCGGCCGGCTGCACCGGCTCGCGGCCCGGCTCACTGACGAGCTGGTCACGGTCTACGGGCGCTTCGGGCTCGGCGAGGGCGAGTTCGACGTGCTCGCCACGCTGCGCCGCTCGGGTGCGCCGTACGAGCTGACGCCCGGTGAGCTCGCCACCCAGACGATGGTCTCGTCGGGCGCGGTGACCAAGCGGGTCGACCGCTGCGTCGAGCAGGGCTGGGTGACCCGCCGGGTCAGCGACAGCGACGCCCGGGGCCGGATGGTCGCGCTCACCCCGGCGGGCGTGGCGCTGATCGACGAGGCGTTCGGCGCCCACATGGCCAACGAGCACCGCCTGGTCGCGATGCTCGACGGGGCGGAGCGGACCCGACTCGCCCAGCTCCTCGAGAAGTGGGGCCGGGCCCTCGACGCCTGAGCGCGGAAGATCCTGCACGTCGGTGGTTGAGGTGTGAGGCCGCCAGGCCCGAGCCTCGAAACCACCAACGCCCGTCAGCGTGCCGCGGCACCGGTGATCCGGACGAGCCCGGTTCGAGTCGCGAGGGCCCGACCCCTCACGTGCGTCGGTGGAAGCGGATCTTGCCGGTGGGGAGGTGGGTGGCCTGGTAGGTGGGGTCGTGGATGAGGGTGTGGTGCCAGGCGCACAGGGAGGCGCTGTCGGTGAGGTTGGTGTGGCCTCCGTCGACCCAGCGCTGCTGGTGGTGGGCGTGGAGTCCGATCGTGCGGTCGCAGCCTTCGGCGCGGCAGCCTCGGTCGCGCAGGAACATCGCGATCCGTTGGTGCTCGGTGTGGTAGCGGCTCCGACGGCCCAGGTCCAGCGGGACCGAGGCGCTGCCGAGGACGGCGGGGATGATGCCGGCCTCGCAGGCGAGGCGGCGGGCCATGGCGGGGCTGATCCGGTCGCCGGTGTCCAGGACCCCGGCCTTCTCCAACCGGCCCATCAGGGAGTCCTCGTCGATGACCACCACGACGGTGGCGTTCACACCGCCGGTGGCCGGGAGCCGGTCGACCGGGTAGCGCTCGATCAGCTCGCACAGCGCCCGACCGAGTGCCTCGGGACCGGGCCTGCGTTCGATGCCCGGGCCCTGGGTGGCCGCGAGGTGCTTGGGTGCGGCCAAGGCCATCAGGATCTTCTTGAGGGCGGCGGCGTGGTAGGTCGGCAGCGTGAACCGGCCCCGGGTCGTGCCGTCGCCGTCGTCGACCATCGTGACCGAGCAGGCCCGCAGCGCGGCCGCCTCCTGGCGTTGCAGGATCTCGGCCTCTCGGGCGTCGGCCTCCTCAGGCGCGATGACCTCCCACAGCCGACGCCCCAGCCGCCCCAACGCCTTCGCGTCGTGATGACGCGCCTCCGCGACCAGATGCGCCTCGGCCTTCGCGAGGGTCTCGGGGCCGAGGTCGGTGGGGAGTCGGTCGACCCACCGGATGACGACCCGCGCCTGCTCGACGTCGATGTCCCCGGCCGCGAGTGCATCGCGAGTGGACGGGTGGGTCTCGAGGTCGTGGCCGAGCCGCACCGCGCCGTACGCCGCCGCCCGCGTGGTCTTCGTGGTGTGGGCCAGCCAGTTCGCCGCCGACGACGCGCCAACCTCTTCGCCGACGTGGATGGTGTCGGCGTGCGCGGCCACCCGGGCCTGCAACTCGCCGACCTGCGCGGCCAGCCGGGTCAGCTCGACCAGCGTGGCGCCGGCCTCCGCGGGGTCCATGGACCACCGAGGCATCGGCCACCGCGTCGACGAGGTCGCGCATCTGCGCGGTCGTCGTCGACACCCGGTGTCGCGGCGTGGCCTGTGCTGTCATGACTCCTACTGAAGCATCGACCACCGACACTCGAAGCCTTGAATCCCCTTGTTCCACAGGGTTCTGGGTCACGAACAGGTCACGATCCGGGGCACTTTTCCACACCCGGATCGGATGTCTGTGGAGGGGTGGTTTCGAGACAGGCGCTAGCGCGCCTTCCTCAACCACCGTGGCCCCGAGGACGGTGGTTGAGGAGGTTGCGCTAGCAACCGTCTCGAAACCACCACGACCAACGCGACCCGGTCCCGACCACAGCTCGGCGTCCCGACGGGTGGTTTCGAGACAGGCGCTAGCGCGCCTTCCTCAACCACCGTGACCCCCGGCGACGGTGGTTGAGGAGGTTGCGCTAGCAACCGTCTCGAAACCCCGCTGCGTCGGTGGATGCGGCGGGTCGGGTGCTGGGTGGTGGTCTGGTCGTTGAGGGTGACGGTCGGAACGCGCATGACTCTTCCATCCCCCACGAGGGGGGCGAGCATCCCCCAGGGCAGGATCGGGACCATGGAGTCTCCCGAGTTCACCGAGTACGACACCCGGCTCGCGGCGTACGCCGTGGTGGTCGACGACCGTGACCGCGTGCTGCTGGCGCTGTGGAACGAGCCCGACGAGCCGCTGTGGACGCTCCCGGGCGGCGGCGTCGACCTGCATGAGGCGCTCCTGGACGGCGTGGTGCGTGAGGTGCGCGAGGAGACCGGGTACGACGTCGAGCCCGGCCGGCTGCTCGGCGTCGACACCATGGTGATCGCGCCGCACGACCGGATCACCCGGACCGATCGCTGGCACAAGGGGGTTCGGGTGGTCTACGAGGCCCGCATCGTCGGTGGCGAGCTGACCGCCGAGGTGAACGGCACCACCGACGAGGCGCGGTGGTTCCCTCGCGACGAGGTGGCCACGCTGCGCCGGGTCGGCCTGGTGCGGAAGTTCGTCGGCTGACCCGGCCGCGAGGCCCGGGGACTCAGGCGGTCGGGATCACCAGCACCGCCCAGGCGACGACCGGCGCGATCACCACGATCGACATGCCCCACTGCATGAGCCGCTTGAAGACCATCTCGCGCTGGTCGGGGTCGGCGTTGGCGACGACCAGCGCGCCGTTCGTCGAGAACGGGCTGCAGTCCACCACCGAGCTCGAGATCGCGAGCGCCGCGATCAGCCCGACCGCGTTGACCTGGTCGGTGAGCAGGAAGGGCACCGCGAGCGGGATCAGCGCACCGATGATGCCGGTCGTGGACGCGAACGCCGAGACCACGGAGCCGATCAGGCAGATCAGCAGGGCGGCCAGCAGCGGTGCCCCGACGTCGGCGACGCCGTCGCCGAGCCAGTCGACGACGCCCTGGTTCTCGAGGAGCGTGACGTAGGTGACGATGCCGCCGATGAGCAGCACGGTGCCCCAGCTGATCTTCTCGACGGCGCCCTTGGCCGAGGCGGGGAACACCAGGGTGAGCGCGACGGCGATCGTCAGTGCGGTGAAGCCCACGTCGAGGTCGAAGCCCAGGGCGCCGATCATCAGGGCGACCAGGCCGAGCAGCGTCAGCGAGCGCTGCGGGTCGAGTCGGGTGACGTCGTCGTCGCCCCCGGAGCCGGCGGTGGTGCGGCGGGCCTCGACGGCCGAGTGCGGGGTGCCGGAGGACCGGCCGTGCGTGGCGGCGTACGACGCCTGCTCGGCCTCGGCGCCCATCCGCGCGAGCGCGGCCTCGTCGCGACCGCGGGCCAGCAGCCGGCGGCCGCCGAAGGCCAGGTAGGTCACCAGTGCGATCAGCGTGGCGGCCAGGAAGGTGGAGACGAAGAGGAACAGCTGGTTGCCCGGCAGGTCGTTGTCGTCGACGACGCCGTTGGTGATCGAGCCGAAGATGCCGATCGGGGAGAAGCTGCCAGCGGTCGCGCCCTGGACGACCATCATCCCCATCATCACGGGGTGGATCCGGTAGCGAGCCGCGAACCCCATCGCCACGGGCGCGACGATCGCGACCGCGGCCGGGCTCACCGCGCCGATCGAGGTGACGACGGCGCAGACCAGGAACATCGCCCACGGCACCAGCGCCACCCGGCCGCCGACCGCGCGGACGGCCCCGTGCACGATCCAGTCCACGGTGCCGTTGTTCTTCGCCAGCGCGAAGAGGTAGGTGACGCCGACCAGGATGACGAAGAGGTCGCTCGGGAAGCCGAGCAGGACGTCGTCGGTGGAGACGTCGTAGACGCCGAGGCCCACGATGAAGGCGGCCACCAGGGCGAGGGCACCCATGTTGACCCCGCGCAGGGTGGCGACGAGGAAGACGATCGCGAGGACCGCCAGCGAGACGATTTCGTGGGACATGGCTCCCTTTCCGAGTCAGGGGCTCCGGCGACCGGGCGGGCCGATCCGCAGCAGAGGCGGGACCGTGACCCGCGTCATAACGGGGTGATTGTTACCAGTGGCTAGGCCACCTGTCCAATGAGCCTTCATCCCCTATGCTGTGCCGCATGTCCGAGCCGGGGTCCCGCGCGAGCCTGCCGCCGCTGCGTCGTGAGCGTCTCTACGAGAGCCTGGCGGCGCACATCTCCGACTTCATCGAGGCCCAGGGGCTGGTCGGCGGTGACCGGCTGCCGCCCGAGCGTCAGCTCGCCGCCGAGCTCGGGGTCAGCCGGGCCACGCTGTCGCGCGCGCTAGCGGCGCTCGAGACCCGGGGCCGGATCGAGGTCCGGCACGGCGTGGGGGCGCTGGTGCGCGAGCCGGCGGGCGAGGCGGCCGGCGACCGGTTCGACTCCGCCGTGGCCGCACGTCCCCGGGCCGAGGCGGTGGCGGCCCGCGAGGCGATGCTGGCCGGCATCGCCCGGGCGGCGGCGGTGAACCCCCAGCAGTCGCTGCGGCTGGCGATGCTCGCCGACGACGGTCGGCCCCGCTCGTTCGAGCACACCTGGCGCTGCATCCGCCGGCTCGCGGAGTCGCCGCTGCTCGCGGACCTCGACGACCTGCTCGCCGCGCACGCCCCCGATCCCCTCGACGGCGTCGAGGTGCGCGCCGGGCTGGACGCGGTCGCCGAGGCGATCATCCGCGGCGACGCGAGCGCGGCGGCCATCGCCTGCGCCGGGCTGCTCGGCGATCCCGGACCGCCCGACGGCCCGGGGGTCTGATCGCGGTGGACGGTGTCGACCAGACGCTGGTGGTGCTGGCGGGCTTCGGTGCGGGGATCCTCACCTCGAGCGTCGGGGTCGCCTCGCTGCTGAGCTTCCCGATCCTGCTCGCCGTCGGCCTGCCGCCGGTGACCGCCAATGTGAGCAACACCATCGGCCTGGTGCCCGGCGGCCTGGGCGGGGCGGTCGGCTACCGCGAGGAGCTGCGCGCCGAGCCGGCGATCACCCGGCAGGTGATCGCCCTGACCGGAGTCGCCGGCGCGGTGGGAGCGGCGCTGCTGCTTGCCCTGCCGCCGGGTGTCTTCGAGGCCATCGTCCCGTGGCTGATCCTGGTGACCTGCCTGGTCGTGGGCGCCCAGCCGCGGATCTCGCGCTGGCTGGCCGTACGCCGCGAGCGGGCCGGCCACGACGGGTCGCCGCGGGTCCGGCTGTCGCCGGTCACGATCCTCTTCGTGCTGCTGACCGGCGTCTACGGCGGCTACTTCGGCGCCGGCGCGGGGGTGATGATGATCGCCACGCTCGCGCTCGGGCTCGACATCGACCTGCGGGTCATCGGCGGCATCCGGACCGCCTCGCTGCTGGCCTCCAACCTGGTCGCCGCGGTGATCTTCACCGTCGTCGCCGACGTCGACTGGGCGGTCGTGGGACTGCTCGCGGTGAGCTCGATCGTCGGCGGGTACGTCGGCGCCCGGGTCGCCCGGCGGATGTCGGTCTCCCTGCTGCGCAGCCTGGTCGTGGTCGCCGGGGTGGTCGCCTCCGGGGCGCTGCTGTTCGGCTGACCCTTCTCCGAGCGGTCGGGCGGTGGCGGGAATGACCCGCCCGGCACTTGCGTTGGGACAAGTAACCAAAGTTGAGTTGATCAGACTCAACTTATTTGTCAAACTCGCTGCGGCGGCGGACGATGGCCGCGTAGCAGGACCCAACACCGGAGGTAGGAAAGAAATGGCACGTGCGGTCGGCATCGACCTCGGCACGACGAACAGCGTCGTCGCCGTCCTGGAGGGTGGCGAACCCACCGTCATCGCGAACGCGGAAGGCGCCCGGACGACCCCGTCGGTGGTGGCCTTCGCCAAGTCCGGCGAGGTGCTGGTCGGCGAGGTCGCCAAGCGCCAGGCCGTGACCAACGTCGACCGGACCATCCGGTCCGTCAAGCGGCACATGGGCACCGACTGGAACGTCAAGATCGACGACAAGTCCTTCACCCCGCAGCAGATCAGCGCGTTCGTCCTGCAGAAGCTCAAGCGCGACGCGGAGGCCTACCTCGGCGAGACCGTCACCGACGCGGTGATCACGGTCCCGGCGTACTTCTCCGACGCGCAGCGCCAGGCCACCAAGGAGGCCGGCGAGATCGCGGGCCTCAACGTCTCGCGCATCGTGAACGAGCCGACCGCGGCGGCGCTGGCCTACGGCCTCGACAAGGGCGAGGGCGACCAGACCATCCTCGTCTTCGACCTGGGCGGCGGCACCTTCGACGTGTCCCTGCTCGAGGTGGGCAAGGACGACGACGGCTTCGCGACGATCGAGGTCAAGGCGACGTCCGGCGACAACCACCTCGGTGGTGACGACTGGGACGCCCGCGTCGTCGACTGGATGGTCAAGAAGTTCAAGGACAACAACGGTGTCGACCTCGGCGCCGACAAGATCGCGAAGCAGCGCCTGCAGGAGGCCGCGGAGAAGGCGAAGATCGAGCTGTCCTCGTCCGCCGAGACCACGATCCACCTGCCGTACATCACCCACGGCGAGTCCGGCCCGCTGCACTTCGAGGAGAAGCTCTCCCGCAGCGAGTTCCAGAAGCTGACGGCCGACCTGCTCGACCGCACCAAGGCGCCGTTCCAGTCGGTGCTCAAGGACGGCGGCGTCGCGGTCTCCGCGATCGACCACGTCGTGCTCGTCGGCGGCTCGACCCGGATGCCCGCGGTGACCGAGGTCGTCAAGGAGCTGCTCGGCGGCAAGGAGCCCAACAAGGGCGTCAACCCCGACGAGGTCGTCGCCGTCGGCGCCGCGCTCCAGGCCGGCGTGCTCAAGGGCGAGGTCAAGGACGTGCTGCTCCTCGACGTCACCCCGCTGAGCCTCGGCATCGAGACCAAGGGCGGCGTGATGACCAACCTCATCGAGCGCAACACCACCATCCCGACCAAGCGGTCCGAGATCTTCACGACCGCCGACGACAACCAGCCGTCGGTCGAGATCAAGGTCGCCCAGGGCGAGCGCCAGATGTGGTCGCAGAACCAGCCGCTCGGCAACTTCGAGCTGACCGGTCTGCCGCCGGCCCCGCGCGGCGTGCCGAAGATCGAGGTCACCTTCGACATCGACGCCAACGGCATCGTGCACGTGACCGCGAAGGACCAGGCGTCCGGGCGGGAGCAGTCGATGACGATCTCCGGCGGCTCCGCGCTGTCGAAGGACGACATCGACCGGATGATCAAGGAGGCGGAGCAGTACGCCGAGGAGGACGCCAAGCGGCGCGCCGCGGTCGAGACCCGCAACCAGGCCGACCAGCTCGTCTACACGACCGAGAAGTTCCTCGCCGACAACGCCGAGAAGCTGCCCGACGACGTGAAGACCGAGGTCCAGGCCGACGTCGACGCGCTCAAGGCCGTCCTCGAGAACGCCGACGCCACCGCGGAGGAGCTCCAGGCGGGCATCACCAAGCTCGGTGAGTCCAGCCAGAAGATGGGCGCCGCGATGTACGCCGCGGCCGAGGCCGACCAGGCCGCCGCCGGTGGCACTGCGGGCGCTGGCGGCTCGACCGGCGAGTCCGACGACGACGTCGTCGACGCCGAGATCGTCGACGAGGACCCGGAGGGCGAGACCAAGTGACCGAGGAGCGTTCGGTCGGCGGTGAGCAGTCCACCGAACCCGTCGAGGAGACGGTGGACCAGGCACCGCCGGCCGGCGGCCCGGCCGGTGCCGCCCCGAGCGGCGGTGGCCGACCCACCGAGTCCGACCAGGAGGGCGTGGAAGGGGCACCGCCGGCGGACGCCGGCCTCGAGGCCACGGTCGCCGAGCTGACCAACGACCTCCAGCGGCTGCAGGCCGAGTTCGTCAACTACAAGCGCCGCGTCGAGCGGGACCGCGAGCTGGTCAAGGAGAACGCGACGTACGCCGCACTCGCGCCGATCGTCGAGGTGCTCGACGCCGTCGACCGGGCCCGCGAGCACGGCGAGCTGGACCCGGGCTTCAAGGCCGTCGCCGACCAGCTCGAGCGGGTGGTCTCCGGGGTCGGGCTGACCAAGTTCGGCGCGCCGGGCGACGCCTTCGACCCGACGTTCCACGATGCGCTCAGCCACATCGGGGAGGATCCCGAGGTCGAGGTCACCACCTGCAAGGTGGTCGCCAAGGCGGGCTACCGCATCGGCGACCGGGTGGTCCGCGCCGCCCAGGTGCTGGTGGTCGACCCGCCGAGCGGCCCGACTGCGTGACGGCGCCGAGCACCGGATGGAACGAGGGAAGGGAGGTGCGCGATGAGCAACGCTGACGGCTTCCGGGCCGACTGGGCGCAGAAGGACTTCTACCAGGAGCTCGGCGTCGCCAAGGACGCCACGGCCGACCAGATCAAGAAGGCCTACCGCAAGCTCGCGCGCGCCAACCACCCCGACTCCAACCCCGGCGACACCGCCAAGCACGACAAGTTCAAGGCGGTCGCCGAGGCCTACGACGTGGTCGGCGACCCCGAGAAGCGCAAGAAGTACGACGAGATGCGGTCGGCCTACGCCGGCGGCTTCCGCGGCGGCTTCAGTGGCGGCGGGTTCCCGGGCGGCGAGGGCGGCTTCGACCTCAACGACCTGCTCCGCGACCGGGCCGGCGGGTCCGGTGGCGGCTTCGGCGACATGTTCGGCGACCTGTTCGGCGGCGGCGCGGGCCGCCAGGGCGGCCGCGCCCGCCGGGCCTCGCGGGCCCAGAAGGGCGCGGACGTCGAGACCTCGGCCACGATCAGCTTCACCGACGCCATCGACGGCGTCACCGTGTCGCTGCGGCTGACCGCCGACTCCGCCTGCCCGGACTGCAAGGGCACGGGCGGCAAGCCCGGCACCAAGCCGCGGGTGTGTCCCGAGTGCGAGGGCGCCGGGTTCGTCGTGGCGTCCGCGGGCGGCGCCTTCTCGATCAACGAGACCTGCCCGAGGTGCGGCGGGCGTCAGCTCATCTACGACGAGGCGTGCCCGACCTGCCACGGCAGCGGTCGCGGCCTCTCGGCGCGCACCATCCAGGCGCGGATCCCCGCGGGCGTCAAGGACGGCCAGCGGATCCGGCTGCGGGGCAAGGGCGCACCGGGCGAGAACGGCGGCGCGGCGGGCGACCTCTACGTCACCGTGAAGGTGTCCCCACACCGGCTCTTCGGCCGCAAGGACGACAACCTCACCATCGACGTGCCGGTCTCCTTCGACGAGCTCGCGCTCGGCGCGGAGATCAGGATCCCCACGCTGGGCGGCACGCCGGTGACCCTCAAGGTGCCGGCCGGTACGCCGAACGGGCGGACCTTCCGGGTCCGGGGCCGGGGGGCGCCGAAGTCCGACGGCAGCAAGGGCGACCTGCTCGCGACCGTCGAGGTCCAGGTGCCCGCGAGCGTCGACGGACCGGCCCGCGAGGCGGTCGAGGCGTACCGGTCCGCGACCGCCGGGCGCCCGCTGCGGACCAAGCTGTTCGAGGAGGCGTGACGTCGTGGCCGGCAAGCGACCGCCGTTCCAGCCGCCCGGCCCCGACGCCGCCGTCTTCGTGATCAGCGTGGCGGCCGAGCTGAGCGGACTGCACCCGCAGACCCTGCGCACCTACGAGCGGATGGGTCTGATCGTCCCGGCGCGCACCGGCGGCGGCGGTCGTCGCTACACCCACCGCGACATCGAGCTGCTGCGCGAGATCAGCGACCTGACCTCGTCCGGGATCGGGATCGAGGGGGTACGCCGGATCCTCGAGCTCGAGCACCGGGTCGCCGCGCTTGTGCAGCGCAACGAGGAGCTCCAGGCGGAGCTGGCCGCGGCCCGCGACGCGCTGCGGCAGGCCGCCGTGGCCCGGACCTCCGACTCGTCGCCGAGTCGGCTGCCCGCGCTGCGCCAGCCGGAGCCGGGCCAGTCGGTGGTGGTCTGGCGCCGCGGGCGCTGAGGCTTAGACGCGACGAGGTCCCGCCGGACGCTGTCCGGCGGGACCTCGCTGGTGTGCGGATCAGGCTGCGATCACGGCACGACGTGCACGACGATCGGGGTCGAGTAGATGTACTCGGCGAACGATGCGGTCTCGGTGTAGAACGCCTGGTAGGTGTAGTCGCCCACGGGGAGCTCCTGGACCTTGCCCAGGAAGCTGTACCCGCCGAACTCGAACGTGCCGTCGGCGGCGACGCCGTCCATGCAGCAGTAGTCGGGCGAGGAGCTGCCGCCCTTCTTGTTGCCGTCCTTGTAGATGTCGACCCAGCCGGTGGTCGCCGGCTTGTCCTTGTACTGCACGGTGCCGGTCAGCGCGGGCAGGTCCCAGCTGTTGGTGGCCTTCGAGATGGTGAACTCGGTCGCCGACACCGAGATGGCCGAGTTGTAGACCTTGACCGTGGTCGACTTCTTCTTGCCCTTGTACTTCGCGGTCACGCTGTAGGTGCCGGGGGCGTTCGTGCTCGACAGCTGGTAGGACGCCTTGCCCTTCTTCAGCTTCTTGGTCGCGGCGGCGGTGCCGTTGACCGTGAAGGAGACCTTGCCCTTGGCCTTCTTCTTGCCCTTGCTGACGACCGCGGTGACCTTCACGCCCTTCTGGCCGACGTGGGAGTACTTGGCCGAGCGCTTGAGCTTGACCTTGACCTTCTTCTTCGCCTTCTTGGCCACGGCCTGGCCGTGCTGGGCCGCCTGGGTGGCGCCGGCCTGGCCGGCGCTCGACGGCGCTGCCTGGGCGGAGGTGAGGGCGGCGGTCGGCAGGCTCAGGGCCAGCGCCGCGACGACCGCGGTGGCGGTGCGACTGATGAGGTTCATGCTGGAGGCTCTCTACGCTCGGGTGATCGGACGCCCCGAGGGCTGTCCTCCCCCGAGACCCCCGGTGCTTGCCCCGGGGCGGACTAGTCAAAACGGGTGGTCTAGACCACTTCGGACAAGAATTGTCCGTTGGGTTGAACTTGAGTGGAATGGACTCAAGTTTGTTGACGTTGCTTCAGTGAATGGCCACGAAACGGTGGCCGAGGCACGAGATCAGCAGGAGAATCACGCCCATGAGCCAGTTCGGCGCCGAGAAGTTCACCACCCGCAGCCGCGAGGCGATCGAGGCCGCCCAGGTCGCGGCGACCACCGCGGGCAACTCCACCGTCGAGCCCGTCCACCTGCTGGTGGCGCTGCTGCTCCAGGAGGGCGGCACCCCCGCGTCGCTGGTCGGCAAGGCCGGTGCCGACCCCGCCGCCCTGGTGCGCGCGGCGGTCGCCGTCCGCGACGGCCTGCCGACCGCCAGCGGTGCGAGCGTGCAGACGCCCAAGGGCTCGCCGGCGCTCACGCGGGTGCTGGCGAGCGCGCTCGACCTCGCGGGCAGTCTCAACGACGAGTACGTCGCGACCGAGCACCTGCTGATCGCGATCGCCACCGTCGAGAGCCCCGCGCAGCGGGTGCTGACCGACGCCGGCCTGACCGCCGACGGGCTGCGGGAGGGCCTGACCGCCGTCCGCGGCAACCGCCGGGTGACCAGCGAGGACGCCGAGTCGACGTACGAAGCGCTCGAGAAGTACTCCGTCGACCTCACCGCCGCCGCCGAGGAGGGCCGCCTCGACCCGGTCATCGGCCGCGACGCCGAGATCCGCCGGGTCGTCCAGGTGCTGAGCCGGCGCACCAAGAACAACCCGGTCCTGATCGGCGAGCCCGGCGTCGGCAAGACCGCCGTCGTCGAGGGGCTCGCCCAGCGCGTGGTCGCCGGCGACGTGCCCGACTCGCTCAAGGGCCGCCGGGTGCTGAGCCTCGACCTGGCTGCGATGGTCGCGGGCGCGAAGTACCGCGGGGAGTTCGAGGAGCGGCTCAAGGCCGTGCTCGACGAGATCAAGTCGGCCGAGGGACAGGTCATCACGTTCATCGACGAGCTGCACACGGTCGTCGGCGCGGGCGCCGGCGGCGACTCCGCGATGGACGCCGGCAACATGCTCAAGCCGATGCTGGCCCGCGGCGAGCTGCACATGATCGGTGCGACCACGCTCGACGAGTACCGCGAGCGGATCGAGAAGGACCCCGCGCTGGAGCGCCGCTTCCAGCAGGTCTTCGTCGGCGAGCCCAGCGTCGAGGACACCATCCAGATCCTGCGCGGCATCCAGGAGAAGTACGAGGCGCACCACGGCGTCCGGATCACCGACGCCGCCCTGGTCGCGGCGGCGACCCTCTCCGACCGCTACATCACCGGGCGCCAGCTGCCCGACAAGGCGATCGACCTCGTCGACGAGGCGGCGTCCCGGCTGCGCATGGAGATCGAGTCCTCCCCGGAGGAGATCGACCAGCTGCGTCGCCAGGTCGACCGGCTCAAGATGGAGCAGTTCGCGCTCGAGAAGGAGAGCGACGACGCCTCCCGCGAGCGGCTCGCCGCGCTGCGCCAGGACCTGGCCGACCAGGAGGAGCAGCTGCGTGGGCTCGAGGCCCGCTGGGAGCGGGAGAAGTCCTCGCTCGAGGGCGAGGGCGAGCTGCGCCGCCAGCTCGACCAGCTCCGCGTCGAGGCCGAGAAGCTCCAGCGCGACCAGGAGTACGAGAAGGCCAGCGAGCTGCTCTACGGCCGGATCCCCGAGCTCGAGCGCCGGATCCACGAGGCCGCGGACGCCGAGAAGGCCGAGACCGACAGCGCCCCGCTCGTCGGCGAGGAGGTCGGTGCCGAGCAGGTCGCCGAGGTCGTCGAGGCCTGGACCGGCATCCCGGTCGGCCGGATGCTCGAGGGCGAGACCGCCAAGCTGCTCCGCATGGAGGAGGTCATCGGCGAGCGGCTGATCGGTCAGCGGGCCGCGGTCACCGCCGTCAGCGACGCCGTACGCCGCTCCCGGGCCGGGCTCTCCGACCCCAACCGGCCCACGGGCTCGTTCCTCTTCCTCGGCCCGACCGGCACCGGCAAGACCGAGCTCGCGAAGTCGCTGGCCGACTTCCTCTTCGACGACGAGCGCGCGATCGTGCGCATCGACATGAGCGAGTACTCCGAGAAGCACTCGGTGGCCCGTCTCGTCGGTGCCCCTCCGGGCTACGTCGGGTACGACGAGGGCGGCCAGCTGACCGAGGCCGTGCGTCGTCGGCCGTACTCGGTCGTGCTGCTCGACGAGGTCGAGAAGGCGCACCCCGAGGTCTTCGACATCCTGCTCCAGGTGCTCGACGACGGCCGGCTCACCGACGGCCAGGGCCGCACCGTGGACTTCCGCAACACGCTGCTGATCCTGACCAGCAACCTCGGCTCGAACTTCCTCGTCGACCCCACGCTCGACGTCGCCAAGAAGCGCGAGTCGGTGCTGGCCACGGTGCGCGCGTCGTTCAAGCCGGAGTTCCTCAACCGGCTCGACGAGGTCGTGATCTTCGAGGCGCTGACCCGCGAGGAGCTCACCCACATCGTCGACCTGCAGCTCGCCCTGCTCGAGAAGCGGCTCGCCGTCCGGCGGATCACGATCTCGGTCACCGACCCGGCGAAGCGCTGGCTGGCCGACACCGGCTACGACCCGGCGTACGGCGCCCGGCCGTTGCGCCGCCTGATCCAGACCGCGATCGGCGACCCGCTGGCGAAGATGCTGATCGGCGGACAGGTCGCCGACGGCGGCAGCGTCACCGTCGACCGGTCCGACGAGGGCCTGACGATCACGGCGACTGCCTGAGCGGGTCGTCCGCCTCCGGAGGGTGTCCACACCCCGGAGAGGCGGACGACCCGTCGGGCGGCGCCCGGCCGCGTGATGGAATGGGCCGCGTGACCGAACCGACCCGCGACCGCCCTCGCCAGGTGACCCTGGCGGGCTGGCTGCTGATGATCGGCTCGGGCCTCGTCGTCGTGCTCGTCTACCAGCGCGTCGCCGGCCTGCACTCGCTCGAGACGCAGGCGGCGGTCGACCGCTTCCTGTCGGAGCCGCCGGGCTCCGACCTGGGCCTGTCCTCCGACGCCGTGATCACGCTGATGCGCACGCTCGCGATGGTCACCGGCGGCTGCGCGGCCGCCGCGGCGATCCTGGGCTACCAGGTGCTGCAGCGCAGCCGCGCCGCCCGGCTGGTCGTCACCGTCCTGGCCGTGCCGCTGTTCTTCGCCGGACTGGTGACCGGCGGGTTCCTGACCTCGGTGGTCGCCGCATCGGCGACGATCCTGTGGCTCCAGCCGGCGCGCTCGTGGTTCGACGGGACCATCGCGCCCGAGCGTCGTACGGCGTCGGCGTCGGCGCCGTCGGCCTCGCCGGTCCCGCCGGCCTCGTCGGCTCCGCTGGCCCCCATGCCGCCCGGTGCCCAGCCCGTCGCCCCTTCCGCCACGCCGCCGCCCGCGAGCGACCCGGCTCCGCGGCCGCGGATCGTGGTCCTGGCCTGCGTGCTGACCTGGGTCTGCACGGCGGCCACGGTCGTGGCGCTCATCGCGAGCGCCGTGGTGCTGGCGATCTCGCCCGACGAGATGCTCGACCAGGTGCACCGCGACAGCCCGGAGCTGGCCCAGCAGGGGATCTCCGACGACCTGCTGATCGCCGCGACGTACCTGCTGATCGCCGGTGTCGTCATCTGGTGCCTGTCGGCGGCGGTCCTGGCGGTGCTGGTGCTCCGCCGGGTCGACTGGGCGCGGATCGTGCTGATCGTCTCCGCCGTGACCGCCGCCGCGCTCTGCCTGCTCGGCACGGTGATGGGCGCGATCCTGCTGGTGCTGCCGCTGCTCGCCAGCGTGCTGTGCGCCGCGCTGCTGGTGCGGCCGGAGGCCCGCCAGTGGTTCGCGCGGCGGGATGCCCTCTGACGAGGCGCGACCGCTCGACCTAGCGCGCCAGGTCGGCCTTCACCAGCCGGGCCACGCCCTCCTCGATGACCGCCGACTCCTTGCAGAAGGCCCAGCGGACCTGGTGCCGGCCGGCGTCGGAGTCGTAGAAGGCCTGGGCCGGGATCGCGACCACGCCGGCCCGCTCGGGCAGCGCCTGGCAGAAGGCCCGGCCGTCGGGCCAGCCGAGGTCCGCGATGTCGGTGGTGGCGAAGTACGTCCCCTCGGGCACGCGGACGTCGAGACCGACCTCGGCGAGCCCGGAGCAGAGCAGGTCGCGCTTCTCGCGCAGCTCGGCCGCCAGCGCGACCGGGAAGTCGGCGGCCTCGTCGAGCGCGTAGGCGACGGCGGGCTGGAGCGGCGAGCCCGAGGTGAAGGTCAGCCACTGCTTCGCCGCCAGCAGCGCACCCACCAGCTCGGCCGGGCCGCTCGCCCAGCCGACCTTCCAGCCGGTGAACGAGTACGACTTGCCGGCGCTGGAGAGCGTCAGCGTCCGCTCGAACATGCCGGGCAGCGTGGCCAGCGGGACGTGCACGTGGTCGTCGTACACGAGGTGCTCGTAGACCTCGTCGGTGATCACCACCAGGTCGTGCTCGACGGCGACGTCGGCGACCGCCTGCAGCTCGGCGCGGGTGAGCACCGTGCCGGTGGGGTTGTGCGGCGAGTTGAGCAGCACGAACCGGGTCCGCGGCGTCACCGCCGCCCGCAGCTCGTCGGGGTCGAGCCGGAAGTCGGGTGCGCGCAGCGTGACCGGGCGGCGTACGCCGCCGGCCATCTGGAGCATCGCGGGGTAGGAGTCGTAGTAGGGCTCGAGCACGACGACCTCGTCGCCGGGGTTGACCAGGCCCAGCAGCGCGGCCGCGACGCCCTCGGTGCAGCCGGTGGTGACGGCGACCTGGCGGTCCGGGTCGAGCTCGATCCCGTAGTGGCGTTGCTGGTGCCGGGCGATCGCCTGGCGCAGGGCCGGCAGGCCGGCCCCGGGCGCGTACTGGTTGTGGCCGTTCTCGAGTGCCTGCACGGCGCGGGCGATCACCTCGGGCGGCCCGTCGACGTCCGGGAAGCCCTGGCCGAGGTTGACCGCCCGGGTGCGGGCGGCGAGCGCCGACATCTCGGAGAAGATCGTCGGTGGGATGCCCTCGAGGCGGTGCGCGAGCATGTGCCGACCCTAGCCGGGCACGAGGCACGAGTGCCCGGCGCGGGGAGGCAGGTTGAGCAAGCCCGCGGCCGAGGGACGAGGCCGCGACGGCGCGTCGAAACCCAGTCGCGGATGCGGTTGCAGTCGTCGCGTGGGGAGGCAGGTTGAGCAAGCCCGCGGCCGAGCCAGTGAGAGGCGCGACGGCGCGTCGAGGCGAGGGCCGGGACGCCGATACGCTCGGGCCCGTGGACGAGACCCTCACGACCGACCTTGCCCGTGACGTGGACGCTCGGTGCCGGCTGACCGGGGAGTTCACGCTCCGCTCGGGCCAGCAGGCGACGGAGTACTTCGACAAGTACCTCTTCGAGGCCGACCCGCACCTGCTGCTGCGCGTGGCCCGGGAGATGGTCGAGCTGCTGCCGGCCGGCACCGACCTGCTCGGCGGGCTCGAGCTCGGCGGGGTCCCGATCGCGACGATGGTCAGCAGTCTCACCGGTCGGCCGGCGCTCTTCGTGCGCAAGAAGGCCAAGGAGTACGGCACCTGCAAGCTGGCCGAGGGGCCCGACGTCGCGGGCCGCAGCGTCACCCTGATCGAGGACGTGATCACCACCGGCGGCGCCGTACGCGACGCGGCCACCGCGCTGCGCGCGGCCGGCGCCGTCGTCGAGGTCGTGGTCTGCGCGATCGACCGCAGCCCGGAGGGCGCGAACCCGCTCGCGGACATCGGTCTCGAGGTGCGGCCGGTGCTCACCAAGGCGCAGCTGGACGCCGCTCGCGGGTGAGTCTCGCGGCGGCGGCCCAGGGCGGCGAGGACCTCGGCGTCATCGGGTCGGCCGCCGTCGACCTGATGGCGGCGATCGGCGCGCCGGGCGTCGGGGTGCTGCTCGCCGTCGAGGCGGTCTTCCCCCCGATCCCGAGCGAGATCGTGCTGCCGCTCGCGGGCTTCGCCGCCAACCAGGGCACCTTCTCCCTCATCGCCGCGCTCGCCTGGGCGACCATCGGGTCCATGGTCGGCGCGCTGCTGCTCTACGAGGCGGGCCGGCGGTTCGGCCGCGACCGGGTGCTGGCGATCTGGCTCCGGCTGCCGTTGGTCGACGAGCACGACTTCGCGCGCACCGAGGCGTGGTTCGACGAGCACGGCCAGAAGGCGGTCTTCTTCGGCCGGATGGTGCCGCTCTTCCGGAGCCTCATCTCGATTCCCGCCGGCACCCAGCGGATGCCGTACGGCCGGTTCGTGCTGCTCACCCTGGCCGGCAGCACCCTCTGGAACACCGCGTTCATCGTGGGCGGCTACCTCCTCGGCGAGGAGTGGCACCGCATCGAGGAGGTCGCCGGCTGGCTCCAGCTCGCCGTCGTGGCCGCGGTCGTCGCGGCGGGGGCGTGGTGGCTGGTGCTGCGGATCAGGCGCCGTCGTTCTGCTGCGGATGGTGGGTCGTCGGCAGGCCCATGATGTCGAGGTCGGGGACGCCGTCGCCGTCGTTGTCCTCGGCGCGCTTGCCCGACGTACGGCGGTGCCGCCACCACTCGTAGGCGATCGGCACGACGGTGAAGGCCAGGATCACCAGGATCGCCTTGTCGATGTTCTCGCCGAGACTCGGGAAGGCCTGGCCGAGGGTGAAGCCGAGCAGCAGGATGCTGCCCACCCACAGCACGGCACCGATGAAGCTCCACACGAAGAACCGGCGCCGATCCATCCGGGTCACCCCGGCGACGACGGTGATGAACGTGCGCACGAACGGCACGAACCGGCCGATCACCAGCGCCTTGTTGCCGTGCTTCTCGAAGAACGCGTGGGTCTGGTCGAAGTACTTCTTCTTCAGCAGCCGGCCGTCGCGCTCGTAGAGCGGCGGCCCGATCGCGCGCCCGATCTCGTAGCCCACGACGTTGCCGAGGAAGGCCGCGATCGTGAGCAGCACGAACGCGATCAGCAACTCGACGATCGGCGGCGTGCCGAACATGTCGATGCGGCCGGAGTTCAGGAAGAGGCCCAGGGCGAAGAGCAGGGTGTCGCCGGGCAGGAACGGGAAGAACAGCCCGCACTCGACGAAGATGATCGCCAGGCTGACCCAGTAGAAAGCGCCCCCGAAGCGGTCGAGGAGCCAGTTGGGGTCCATCCAGTCCATCCCGAGCAGCATCGGCTGCGCGAGCAGGACGTCGATCACGCGATAACCGTACCTGTCGGGTCCTGACCGCTCCGTCATCGCCTAGCGTTTTCACCCATGGCGGTGCAGAGCGATGCGCAGGATGACGAACGTGCGCCGTACGACCCGATGCCGCACGGCCCCGCCGAGGTCGGCGTCGGGCCGTGGGTCGGGCCGTGGCCGGAGGGGGAGCGGTACGACGCGCGGCTGCTCGCCGAGGGCGACCGGCGCAACGTCGTCGACCGCTATCGGTACTGGACGGTCGAGGCGATCGTGGCCGACCTCGACACCCGCCGGCACGACTTCCACGTCGCGATCGAGAACTGGCAGCACGACTTCAACATCGGCACGATCGTCCGCACCGCCAACGCCTTCCTCGCCGCCGAGGTGCACATCGTCGGCAACCGCCGGTGGAACCGCCGCGGCGCGATGGTGACCGACCGCTACCAGCACGTGCGGCACCACGCGACCGCCGCCGAGCTCGCGGCGTACCTGCGCGAGCACCCCGACGGCCCGGTCGCGTTGTACGGCGTGGACAACCTGCCCGGCTCGCTGCACCTGGAGACGACCTCGCTGCCGCGCCGGGTCTGCTTCCTGTTCGGTCAGGAGGGGCCCGGCCTGTCCGATGCGGCCCGGGAGGCCTGCGACGCGACGTTCTCGATCGCGCAGTTCGGCTCCACCAGGTCGATCAACGCCTCCGCCGCCGGCGCGATCGCCATGCACTCCTGGGTGCGGCAGCACGCCGACCTGTCCGGCGAGGACGCCTGGCGGGGTTGAGTCCCAGCCCCGGTCAGCGGCGGGTCTTGGCCGCACACACCACCACGAAGGAGGTGCGGTCGACCGGCGTGAACGCGTAGATCCACTCCTTCGTGGACACGCGGCGCGATCACCGATTGCCGGCCGCCCCCGATGCGTCGGGCGCCCGATGGTCGAGAAGATCGCGGATCGCCGCGATCGCGGCAGCCCCGTCGGCGACCACGGTGCCCACGTCGGCGGGCAGCTCCCAGGGATCGACGAGCACGAGCGGGACGCCGGTGCGCCGGGCGAGGGCGATCTCGCTCAGCGTGCCCCAGCTGCACCCGATCGCCAGCACGGCGTCCGCGGCGCGGACGAGGAGCCCGTTGCGCAGCTCGCCCAGCCCGGTCGGCAGCAGGTAGGTGTGCTCCGGACTCCCGGCAGCGCGGTCGGTGCCGGGCATCAGTCCGATCGCGACCCCACCGACGTCCCGGGCGCCGCGCGCGGCGGCCTGCATCACGCCGTGGTGACCTCCGGTGAGGAGCACGGCCCCGCCCTCGCCCAGCAGGCGGCCCGCGACCTCGGCGTGCCGGAGGTCGGCGGCCCGGGCGCCGTCGGCCGGGCCGACCACGGCGACGTACCGGCCGTTGAGGACCATGGCGCCACGCTACGACCCCGCCCGCCCGAGACGGCCTGCCGGGCGATCGAGGGGTAGCCACTAGGGTCGGTGGCAGAGATCCGACGTCCGTCCGAGGAGCGCAGTCAGATGCCCATCGTCACCCCCGAGAAGTACGCCGAGATGCTGGACGCCGCGAAGGGAGGAGCGTTCGCGTTCCCGGCGATCAACGTGTCCTCCTCGCAGACCCTCAACGCGGCCCTGAAGGGCTTCGCCGACGCCGGGTCCGACGGCATCATCCAGGTCTCGACCGGCGGCGCGGAGTACCTCTCCGGCCCGTCGGTGAAAGACATGGTCGCCGGCTCGGTCGCGTTCGCGGCGTACGCCGCGGAGGTCGCCAAGAGCTATCCGGTCAACATCGCCCTGCACACCGACCACTGCCCGAAGGACAAGCTCGACGGCTTCGTCCGGCCGCTGCTCGCGATCAGCGAGGAGCGGGTCGCGCGCGGCGAGGCGCCGCTGTTCCAGTCGCACATGTGGGACGGCTCGGCGGTGCCGCTCGACGAGAACCTCATCATCGCCGAGGAGCTGCTCGACCGCTGCCTCAAGGCCAAGGTGATCCTCGAGATCGAGGTCGGCGTCGTCGGTGGCGAGGAGGACGGCGTCGAGAACGCCATCAACGACAAGCTCTACTCGACCCCCGAGGACGCCATCGCCACCGCGCGGGCGCTCGGCCACGGCGACCGGGGCTACTACATGACCGCGCTGACCTTCGGCAACGTGCACGGCGTCTACAAGCCCGGCAACGTCAAGCTCCGTCCCGAGGTGCTGCAGGAGGCTCAGGCCGCGGTCGCCGGCGAGTTCGGCCTCCCGGCCGGCTCGAAGCCCTTCCACCTGGTCTTCCACGGCGGCTCCGGCTCGTCGGCCGAGGAGATCGCTGCGGCCGTCGACTACGGCGTGGTGAAGATGAACGTCGACACCGATACCCAGTACGCCTTCACCCGCCCGGTCGCCGCGCACATGTTCCAGAACTACGACGGGGTGCTCAAGGTCGACGGCGAGGTCGGCAACAAGAAGACCTACGACCCCCGCTCGTGGGGCAAGGCCGCCGAGGCCGGCATGGCCGCCCGGGTCGTCGAGGCCTGCGAGAACCTGCGCTCGGCGGGCAAGTCGATCGGGTGACCGAGGACCGCGCCGGGCTCGCCCGGTGACCCGACGCAGGGCGGCGACCGCGGTCGCCGCCCTGCGTCGTCTTCGGTCTCGGCCGGCCTACTCGGGGGAGGCCGCCGCGGCCGGGAAGCCGGTGTGCCGGGGCCGCTCGTAGCAGAGCACGGCGACCAGGCCGACCAGCAGCACGGCGGCGGGCAGCAGCATCGACTGGGCCATCGCGGACGCGAAGTCGTCCATCACCTGCGCCGGCATCGCCCCGGAGCCGGCCGCCTCGGGACTGCCGGCCCCGCTGAGACCGAAGTGCGCCAGTCGGGAGTCCATCAGCACCGCGATCGCGGCCGCGCCGAGCACGCCGCCGACCTGGCGGGTGGCGTTGAAGACCCCGGCGCCCGCGCCGGCCTGCTGGATCGGCAGGTTGCGCATCGCGGTCGCGGAGACGGGCGACCAGATCGTGGCGTTGCCGACGCCCATCAGGATCATCGGCAGCACCAGCTGCCACAGGTGGGCGTCGGGCGTCATCTGGGTCGAGAGCCAGAAGAACGACGTCGCGATCATCGTGAAGCCGAAGCCGGCGATCACCCGCGGGTGCACCGCGTCGGTGAGCCTGCCGACCGGCCGGGCCAGCACGATCACCATGATCGCCATCGGCACCAGCAGCGACGCGGCCTCGGTGGGGGAGTACCCCCGCACGGCCTGGGCGTAGATCATGAACGGGAAGCCGATCGAGGTGATCGAGAAGCCCATCACGCTGATCGCGACGTTCGACAGCGAGAAGTTGCGGTCGCCGAACAGGCCCAGCGGCACCAGCGGCTCGCGGGTGTTGCGGCGCTGCCACAGCACGAACGCCGCGAGCACGACCAGTCCGCCGACGATCATCGCGATGATCCATCCGGACCAGGCGTGCTGGTGGCCCTCCTGGATGCCGAACACCAGCAGGAACATGCCGACGCCGGACAGCGCGACGCCGAGCCAGTCGAAGGAGTGCTGGTGGGTCTCCAGCACCGGCACCAGCCGCAGCGCGAGCACGAAGCCGACGATGCCGACCGGGACGTTGATGAAGAAGATCCACTCCCAGCCCAGCCCGTCGACCAGCACGCCGCCGAGCAGCGGCCCGACGACCATCGAGACCCCGGAGGTGGCGCCCCACAGCGCCATCGCCTTGCCCCGCTGCGCGGCCGGGAAGATCCGGGTGATCACCGCCATCGTCTGCGGTGTCATCATCGCCGCGCCGAGGCCCTGGACCACGCGCGCCACGACCAGCGACTCCACGGTCGAGGTCAGCCCGCAGGCCAGGGAGGCGGCCGTGAACACGGCCAGGCCGATCAGGTAGATGCGCCGGGGGCCGAACCGGTCGCCGAGTCGGCCGGTGATCAGCACGGGCACGGCGTACGCGAGCAGGTAGGCGCTGGTCACCCACAGGACGGAGTTCACGTCGGCGCCGAGATCGGTGATGATCGCCGGCGTGGCCACCGAGACGATCGTCATGTCGACGAGGATCATGAAGAAGCCGAGGCACAGCGCGTAGAGCGCCGGCCAGGGCCGCTTGCCGCCGACGAGCTCGATCGGGGCGGCGGTGGGGGTCTCGGTCACAACGGCCAGTCAACACCCGACCATGGACAATTGGCTCCATGAGCTCTCTCAGTGGTCAGGACCTGATGGCGGGACCGCCGCCCACGCTGCTCCCCGAGGACCCGGCCGCGGCCGACCTGGTGCCCGGCGCGGATGCGATGGACGTCGCCCGCCGGCACCCCGAGTCGCCGTACGCCTGGGCCGCGCTCGCGACGGCGGCCGCGGAGGCCGAGGACGACCCGGTGACGATCTACGCCTATGCGCGGGTCGGCTACCACCGCAGCCTCGACCTGCTGCGGCGCAACGGCTGGAAGGGCCACGGGCCGGTGCCGTGGGAGCACGAGCCGAACCGCGGCTTCCTCACCTGCCTCGCGCTGCTCGCTCTCGCGGCCCGCGCGATCGGCGAGGACGCCGAGTGGGAGCGCTGCTCGACGTTCCTGCGCGACTCCAGCCCGACGGCGTACGACGAGCTGCTCGGCGACCAGGACTAGGAAACCGCTAGGAAACTGCTGAACAACGCGTTGTTCGGCAGTTTCCTAGCCGCCCTTCGCGACCCGGATCAGATCGGCGGCCGCGCCGGCCGGCCGCCGGTGCCGGAGCCAGACGGCGCGGAGCTCGCGGGACAGGTCGAGCCCGGACACCGCGACCGGGACCAGCTGGCCGGTCGCGATCTCGGCCGCGACCGCGAGCTCGCTGAGCACGGCGGGGGCGGTGCCGGCCGCGGCGGCGGCCTTGACCGCCGCCGTGCTCGCCAGCTCCAGCCGGGACGCGCCGAGGTCGTGCCCGGCGAGCGCCAGCGCGCGGACCAGCGTGTCGCGGGTGCCCGAGCCCTCCTCGCGCAGCACGAGGTCGCCGGCGACCAGCTGCTCGGGCGTCACCGGCGTGCGCCGGCGGGCCCAGGGGTGCCCCGGTGCCACGACGACCACGAGCGCGTCCCGGGCGACCGTCGTCGCGGCGACCGCGCGCGGCACCGTCGGCGACTCCACGAACCCCAGCGGCACCTCGCCGCTGCCCACCCGGGCCAGCACCTCGACCGAGTTGCCGACCTCGAGGCTGACCCGCAGGTCGGGGTGGGTGCTGCGGAAGCGCGCCAGCCAGGCCGGAGCGAGGTGCTCGGCCACCGTCAGGCTCGCCGCGACGGTCAGGTGCGCCGCGCGGGCCTCGGCCAGCGAGCGCGCGCCGAGCGTGACCCGGTCGACCCCGGCGAGCGCGTCGCGGGCCCAGGCGACCACGACCTCGCCCTCGGTGGTGAGCCGTGAGCCGCCGGGCGTACGGACCAGCAGTCGCAGCCCGAGCTGCCGCTCCAGGCGGCTCAGCGAGCGGCTGGCGTTGGGCTGGGCCATGCCGACCGCGCGGGCGGCGGCACCGAGCGAGCCGGTCTCGGCGACCCGGACCAGCAGGTCCAGGGCGGTCAGGTCCGGGCGCTCGGGCATGCGCCGATGATATGGCCAGCGGTCTACTCATATCAGCAGAGCATGGGTCGAGGCCGGATCGACGGCTACCGCCGACCGGGCTCCGCCGGAAGGCTGGAGCCATGCTCAGCCGACACGTCGCCGCCCTGCCGGGTCTCGGTCTCGCCGCCGGCGGTGGCGCCGTCGCCCTGGCGGCGCACGCCGCGGTGCCGCAGCTGAGTCCGACGCTGGTGGCGATCGTGCTGGGCATCGGGTGCAGCATCGTGCTCGCGGGCCGAGGGGGCGTCGCGAGCACGATGCGGCCGGGGCTGCGGGTCGCGTCCCGCCGGGTGCTGCGGGTGGGCGTCGCGCTGCTGGGTCTGCAGCTGGTGCTGCCGGAGATCCTCGCGCTGGGCTGGCCGATGCTCGTGGTGATCGCCGGCGTCGTGCTGCTCGGCATCGCCGGCACGCTGGCGCTGGCCCGGCCCCTCGGCGTACCTCCGGAGCGGGCGCTGCTCGTCGCCTGCGGGTTCTCGATCTGCGGGGCCGCGGCGGTGGCGGCGGTCGAGGGGGTACGCCGCTCCCGCGACGAGGACGTCGCAACGGTCGTGTCGCTGGTGGTCGTCTTCGGCAGCGTGGCGATGCTGGCGCTGCCGCTCGGCGCCGTCGCGCTGGGCCTCTCGGCGACGGCGGCCGGTGCCTGGGCCGGCGCCTCGGTCCACGAGGTCGGCCAGGTCGTGGTGGCCGGCGGCCTCGTGGGCGGCGTCGCCCTCCAGGTGGCGGTCGCGGTCAAGCTCGGCCGGGTGCTGATGCTCGCGCCGGTGCTGGCTGCCCTCTCGTGGCGGTCGCGCCGGGCGCCCCACGACGGCGTACGCCGGCCGCCGCTCGTGCCGGGCTTCGTGCTGGTCTTCGTGGCGGGTGCGATCCTGCGCACCGCCGCGCCGGTGCCCGCCGGGGTGCTCGACGCCGCCGCACTGGTGCAGTCGGGCGCCCTGGCCGCGGCGATGTTCGCCCTCGGGTGCGCGCTGGAGGTCGCGGTGCTGCGTCGCACCGGCGGCCGGCTGCTGGGCCTGGCCGCCGCGGCGACCGGCCTGGTGGCCCTGCTCGGCCTGCCGGCAGCGCTCGTCGCTGGCTAGATGACTAATTCCAAGGCCTCGCACGCTGCGCGACGCTCATCATCCGCTCCGGCGGCGTTGCCGACGCTTGAAAGACGTCCAGTCTGCCGACGCATCGGCGCCTTGCCGGAGCGGCGCTGAGCGCCGCTCGCTTGCACGATCCCTTGGGATGAGTCATCTAGTGGCCATCACCGTTGATTCACCAAGGGTCTACGCACCCAGTGCACGCACCTCGCGGCGTTGCCGTCGCTTGCTGGACAAGCAAGTAGAGCCGCGCTCCGGCGACGCTCCTATGGGACGTCAAGTGGTGCTGCCGGCTTGGAGGAGTCGGTAGAGGTCTCGTGCGATGTATCGCTTGAGGCAGCGTTTGATCTCGCGGGGTGTCTTGCCCTGGGTAGTTCGTCGGGCCACGTAGTCACGGGTGCGTTGGTCGTGGCGGCAGCGGGAGAGGGCGACGGTGTGCAGGGCGCGGTTGAGCTGTCGGTCGCCGCGGCGGTTGAGGCGGTAGCGGGTGGTGACCTGGCCGCTGTTGGCTGGGATGGGTGCGACCCCGGCCAGCATCGCGAACGCCGCTTCGGAGCGGACTCGGCCGGGGTGGGACCAGTCGCACAGCACGGTCGCGGCGACGATCGGTCCGACGCCGTGCTGGGCGAGGAGGTCGGGTCGCCAAGACCGCACGATCGCCAGGATGGCTCGCTCGTGCTCGGCGGCTTCTTCGGTGAAGGCTTGGATCCGGCGCGCCAGGGTGCGCAGCATGGTGACCGCGGTCCGTGTCTCGACGTCCCACGAGGCGCGAGTGCGCAGGTTCCGTGCGACTGCGGGCATGGCGGATGCCTTGAGACCGCGGAATCGTTCCCGCACAGGCTCCGGTGCGGCAATGACCAGGCTGAACAGCTGTCGTCGGGCGTCGCTGGCCGCGTCCACGGCGGAGCGGCGGACGGTGAGCAGCATCGAGAGGGAGTGACGCTCTGCGGCCTGATCCCCGCCGTCGCGCGGGCCACCCAGCTTGGTGCGGGAGAGCGCCTCACGGGCTGCGCGGATCGCGTCGAGGGGATCAGACTTCGCGCCGTTGCGGCGCTTGGTCCGGACCGGTCGATCGAGTTCGATCACCAGTTCGTCTCGCGTGCGGAGGTGGCGGGTCAGGCCGGCGCCGAAGCTGCCGGTGCCTTCGATCGCCCACGCGCGCAGGGTGGCATGCTCGTCGGCGAACTCCGTCAGCTGGGCGTAGCCGTCGGGAGTGGCGTCGACGGTGATCTGGTCGAGCACACCGCCGGTGCGGGCATCCACCGCAGCTGCGGAGTGTGTGTGGACGTGGGTGTCGACGCCGATGACGACATCGACCACCTCACGCAGGTCGGTCACACTGGTCATGCGTTCTCTCCTATGCCGGAAGGGACGTGGTTCCGGTCCGGGACGGAGATTCGGCGGGACTGTGATGAGACACGACGGGCGACGATAACGCCCGCCGGTCAAGCTCCTAATCAGGCCAGCTCCTCCGACCGGGCCGGGGCCGGTGACCACGAGCGGACGAGTCGCCAGAAAGGCACGAGGCCAGCCTTGCCAAGAGTCACGCCCGCGGCCACCGAGGACAGCCCAGCACGATCAGGCTGCGTACGCGATCCTCACAGCCTTGCGAGGCACGCACCCTGAGCACGGATACCCCCGACGTATCAACAGCGATGACCACGAGGGTGTTGAGGCTAGGCCGGCCGGGTCAGCAGCGACCGCACCTTGTCGGCGCCCAGCGCGAGGAAGAGCGTCGGCAGCCGCGGCCCGCGGTCGGCGTCCACGAGCAGGTTGTAGAGCAGTCGGAAGAAGTCCCTCTGGTCCTGCTTGACCTGGTCGGTCGGGGCGTCGTCGAGGCCGAGGCCGCGGGCGAGCTTGGGCACGCCGTAGATCAGCTCGGTGGTCGGCTCGAGCTCGAGGTGGTCGGGCAGCCGGTCGAGCAGCTGGCCCAGCCAGAGCTCCTCGTCCTCGGAGAGTGCCGCGAGCCGTTCGGCGTCGGCGGTCTCGCGCACCGTCGTGCGGTCCGCGCTCGGCACGAAGTCGGCCATCCAGGCCATCGCCTTGCCCAGCCGCGGCTGTAGGTCGGTGACCGAGTCGTGCGCGTGGCCGACGTCGCCGACGATCCGGCTGATCAGCTCCGCGCTCCCGGCGGTGACGTCGGCGACCGACGAGAGCAGCCGGAACGGCACCACGACCGGCGGGGTCGGCAGCGTGCCGGCCGCGGCGGTGGCCGAGGCCCGCTCGAACGCCAGCACCTGGGCGTCGCGCTTCACCCCGTCGACGGCCTTGCGACCGAGCGCGTCCCATTCGTCGTAGAGCCGCACGACCTCGGGTCCGAAGTCGATGGTGAAGGCCTGCTTGGGCTGCCGGCGCACGTAGAGCCAGCGCAGGATCGGCGCCTCGAGGATCCTCAGCGCGTCGGCCGCGGTCGGTACGCCGCCGGCCGAGGACGACATCTTCTGCACGCCGGCGAAGCCGACGAAGGCGTACGCGACGTACGACGGGGCGCGGAAGTCGAAGACCCGCTTCACCAGCTCCTTGCCGACGGTGTACGACGAGCCGGGGGTGGAGTGGTCGAGCCCGCCCGGCTCGAAGTCGACGCCCTCGTAGGCCCACCGCATCGGCCAGTCGACCTTCCAGACGAGCTTGCCCTCGTGCTGGGTCGCGACGTTGGTGACGCCCGCGAACCCGCACGAGGAACAGGTGTAGGACAGGTCGGTGGTCTCGTCGTCGTACGCCGTGATCTCGACCGTGTCGCGGCCGCACTCGCGGCAGTAGGGCTTGTAGGGGAAGCGGGCGAGGTCGCCGGTGCCGGTCTGCTCGTCCTCCTCGGCGACGGACTCCTCGAGGGCCGCGGCCTCCTGGTCGCTCTCGGCGACCGGCTCGGCCTTCTTGGTGCGGTGCCTGCCCAGCACCTCCTCGATGACGTCGCGGTGCCGGATCGCGTGCAGGACCTGCTCGGTGTAGGCGCCGGAGCGGTACTGCTCGGTCTGGGAGACCTCCTCCATCTCGATGCCCATCTCGGCGAGCGCCGAACGCAGCGGCGCCTTGAAGTGCTCGGCCCACGACTCGTGGCACTCCCACGGATCGGGCACGGCGGAGAGTGGGCGGCCGATGTGCTCGGCCCAGGAGGGGTCGACGCCGGCGGGCACCTTGCGGAAGCGGTCGAAGTCGTCCCAGCTGTGCAGGTGACGCACGGCGACGCCGCGGCGGCGGATCTCCTCGGCGACGAAGTGCGGGGTGATGAACTCGCGCAGGTTGCCCAGGTGGATGGGGCCCGACGGGCTGGCGCCGGACGCGCAGGTGATCCGGCGGTCGGCGCCCCCGGTCTCGTGCGCGTGGCGGATCGCGTCGTCGGCGGCGCGGGTGACCCAGTCGTGCGGCTCGCCGGACTGCGCGCCTCGTGCCATCGGTGCTGCTCCTGCTGTGGTGGGGACGTCGGGGCCTCAACGCTACCGGTCGCCCCGGTCCGGAAATGACCCGGACATGACCCGGGACCCGACCCGGGGCACGGCCCGGGGCACGGCCCTGAATGACGGAGTGCCGGGACCACCGCCCAGTGGCAGTCCCGGCACCTCCTGCACGCGCCGAAGCCCCGCTCGACCTCATCCCCCGATGTGGGTCGTGCGGCGTGGTCGCGCCCCGAGATGAACCTCGCGGCCCCACCTCACGGCGCTTGCGCGCGTGGCGGGATCATGGCACTGACATCTCCGTGCCAGCCCGAGCAAAGTGGCCGCTGGCACTAACATGCCAGGATGGCCCGCCACCGGACCCTGCTCAGTGCGCTGGGCTACGCCGCCGACGTCGACCGGCTCTACCAGCGGCTGCGGCCGCAGTCCGGCCGCGACCTGGACCGGGTCGCCGCGGCGATGTTCCGCACCCCCGACGAGCTGATGGCGGAGGCCGGCCCGCTGGTCGAGGCCGGTCTGGTCCACCTGGACGACGGCCGGCTCGAGGTGGCCGCCCCGGTCGAGGTGCTGCGCGGCGTCGTCGAGTCCCAGGCGGCGTCCGCCGGTCGCGCCCAGCGCCTGCTCGACAGTGTCGGCCAGGCGATCGAGGTGCTTGCGGCGGAGCAGCAGCTGTCGTCCAGCGCGGACGACGCGACCACCGAGCCGGTGCGCGGCGAGCTGTGGGTCGGCGGCGACGTCTTCAGCCGGGTGCGCAGCCTGCTGCTCGACCACGACGGCGACCTGCTCTGGCTGCGGCCCGACCAGTGGCGCGGGCCGCGCGAGGACCGGATGATCGACCTGGTCGCGACCGTCGTCGCCCGGGGCCGCCGGTCACGGGCGATCTACCCGATCCGCGCGCTGCACGACGCCCCCGAGGTGCTGGCGGCCCGGCTCCGGGTGGGCGAGCAGGTGCGGGTGCTGCCCGAGCTGCCCACCCGCCTGCTCGTCGTCGGCGACACCCACGCCGTGATCCCCGAGCCCGTCGGCCTGGCCGACCTGCCGCTCTCGGTGCTGCGCCAGCGAGGGGTGATCGAGGCGATGCGGATGTGGTTCGAGGAGCTCTGGGGGCGCGCGGCGGTCCCCGCGCTGGAGGAGGCCGAGCCGCTGGTGGACCTGCGCCGGTTCCTGCTCGAGCAGCTCGCCGAGGGCGCGCACGACGAGCAGATCGCGCGGAAGCTGGGCATCAGCCTGCGCACGGTCCGGCGCCGCGTGGCCGCGCTGATGACCGAGCTCGGAGCCGACTCGCGGTTCCAGGCGGGGGTCGAGGCCGCCCGGCGCGGCTGGCTCTGAGCGATACCCAGTGACGATCTGGTCGTTCCCAGGCGACCGGAACAACCAGATCGTCACTGGGTATCGGGACGGCGGGCCGGGCTCTAGTCGCGGTCGCGGTCGCGGGGCAGCAGGAGGTGGTACGCCGTGGTCTCGACGCGCCAGGTGCGCTGGCGCTCCGGGCCGTAGATCTCGCCGTCGGCGCTGCACCAGAAGGGACCGCCGGAGACCGACACCCGCTCGCCGCGCAGGTAGGTGACGTCGTCGCGGTGGTGATGGGTCGCGGACCCGAGTCGGAGCCCGTAGAGCACGCGCGCCAGCGGGCCGGTCGAGCGGGAGATCATCACGTCCAGGCGGCCGTCGAACGGGTCGGCCTCGGGGGTCAGGTGGGTGCCGCCGCCGACCGACGGACCGTTGCCGACGGCGACCATCAGCACCGGTTCGTCGACGTCGCAGGCGACCTCGCCGTCGACCTCCACCCGCAGCCGTACGGTCGGCGGGTCGATCGCGGTCCGCACCGCGCCGATCGGGTAGCCGAGCCGGCCGAGGTTGACCGGGCCGAACCCGAGCGAGCCGAGGCGGTTCTTCCAGGCCGCGCCCCGCCGGCTCGCCTCCGCGCCGGCGCCGACGTGCACGTTGTTGACCACGACCTCGCCGACCTCGTCGACGACCAGGTCCATCGGCCGCGGCGCACCGGCCAGCACCACCCGAGCTGCCTCCGCGGGCTCGAGCGGCAGGCCGGTGCCGCGGGCGAAGTCGTTGCCGGTGCCGAGCGGGATCAGCCCGAGCACGGCGTCCTTGAGCTCCCGGCGCCGGTGCAGCGCGGAGACCACCGCGTGCAGGCTGCCGTCGCCGCCGGCGACGACGATCCGCCGCGAGCCGGCCCGGTGCAGCACGCCGTCGAGCTCTCCGGGCTTGCTCGTCGACGCGACCTCGACCGACGCCCGCTCGCGGAGCACGGCGAGCGCGGGCGCCAGTCGCTCCTCGTCCGAGGTGCCGGCCTCGGAGTTGGTGATCACCAGGAGCGGGTCCATTCCGCGGACCCTAACCGACGGCTCGGGCTCCCGAACCATCCTTTGGTAGCGTGTGGCCGCAAGAGCTCCGGTGCACTTGTGCCGGGGCTGCTTCGTTTTCTAGAGGGAGAACGCATGCCGGCGATCGCCATCATCGGAGCCCAGTGGGGCGACGAGGGGAAGGGCAAGGCGACCGACCTCCTCGGCAGCCGCGTCGACTACGTCGTGAAGTTCAACGGCGGCAACAACGCCGGCCACACCGTGGTCATCGACCGGGGTGACAAGCAGGAGAAGTACGCCCTGCACCTGCTGCCCAGCGGCATCCTCACGCCCGGCTGCACGCCGGTGATCGGCAACGGCGTCGTCGTCGACCTCGCGGTGCTGTTCGAGGAGCTCGAGGGGCTCGACGCCCGCGGCGTCGACACCAGCCGGCTGCGGGTCAGCGCCAACGCGCACGTGATCGCCGACTACAACCGGACCCTCGACAAGGTGACCGAGCGGTTCCTCGGCTCCCGCCGGATCGGCACCACCGGGCGGGGCATCGGCCCGACGTACGCCGACAAGATGAACCGGGTCGGGATCCGCATCCAGGACATCTTCGACGAGAAGATCCTGCGCCAGAAGGTCGAGGGCGTCCTCGACCTCAAGGGCCAGATCCTCACCAAGGTCTACAACCGCCGACCGGCCACCGTCGACGAGACGGTCGAGGAGCTGCTGGCGTACGCCGAGCGGCTCGCCCCGATGGTCTCCGACACCGGCCTGCTGCTGAACCAGGCCCTCGACCGGGGCGAGACCGTGCTGCTCGAGGCGGGCCAGGCCACCCTGCTCGACGTCGACCACGGCACCTACCCGTTCGTGACCTCCTCGTCGGCGACCTCCGGCGGCGCGTGCACCGGCTCGGGCATCCCGCCGACCCGACTGGAGCAGGTCATCGGGATCGTCAAGGCCTACACGACGCGCGTCGGCGAGGGCCCCTTCCCGACCGAGCTGCACGACGACGCGGGCGAGCACCTGCGCAAGGTCGGCGCGGAGTTCGGCACCACCACCGGCCGGCCCCGCCGGTGTGGCTGGTACGACGCCGTGATCGCCCGCTACGCCGCGCGCGTCAACGGCGTCACCGACTTCGTGCTCACCAAGCTCGACGTGCTCACCGGCCTGGAGCGGGTGCCGGTCTGCGTCGCCTACGACGTCGACGGCACCCGCCACGACGAGATGCCGGTCAACCAGACCGACTTCCACCACGCCGTACCCATCTACGAGTACCTCGACGGCTGGTGGGAGGACATCTCCGAGGCCCGCACCTTCGCCGACCTGCCCGCGAACGCGCGGCGCTACGTCGAGGCCGTCGAGGAGATGTCCGGTGCCCGGATCTCGGCCGTCGGCGTCGGCCCGTCGCGCGCCGCGACCGTCGTCCGGCACGAGCTGATCTGAGGCCGCCGGCGTGAAGACCCTCGTCATCGGCACCGGTGGCCGCGAGCACGCGCTGGCCCTGGCGCTCGCGCGCGACCCCGCGGTGCGCGAGGTGCACGCCGCGCCCGGCAACCCGGGCATGGCGGCGGTCGCGACCCTGCACGACGTCGACCCGATGTCCGGCACCGCCGTCGCCGACCTGGCGTTGTCGCTGGGCGTCGATCTGGTCGTCGTCGGCCCGGAGGCGCCGCTGGTCGCGGGAGTCGCCGACGCCGTCCGGGACCGCGGCATCGCGGTCTTCGGCCCATCGGCCGCGGCGGCCCGGCTCGAGGGCTCGAAGGCGTTCTCCAAAGACGTGATGGAGGCGGCCGGGGTGCCCACGGCCCGGGCCCGTACCTGCACGACCCCGGCCGAGGTGGCGGCGGCGCTCGACGAGTTCGGCGCGCCGCACGTCGTCAAGGACGACGCGCTCGCCGCGGGCAAGGGCGTCGTCGTCACGCGCGCCCGCACGGAGGCGCTCACGCATGCGAACGCCTGCGGGTGCGTGGTCGTCGAGGAGTTCCTGGACGGACCCGAGGTCTCGCTGTTCGCGATCTGCGACGGCACGACCGCCTACGCGCTCCAGCCGGCCCAGGACTTCAAGCGGATCTTCGACGGCGGTCGCGGCCCCAACACCGGAGGCATGGGCTCCTACACGCCGCTCACCTGGGCGCAGCCCGACCTCGCGTCGGTCGTGCTCGAACAGGTCGTCCGGCCGACGCTGGCCGAGATGGCGCGTCGCGGCGCGCCGTTCGTCGGCTGCCTGTACGTCGGACTGGCGCTGACCGCGACCGGCCCGCGGGTCATCGAGTTCAACGTCCGCTTCGGCGACCCCGATATCCAGCCGGTGCTCGCGGTGCTGGAGTCGCCGCTGGGCGAGCTGCTCGCCGCGGCCGCGAACGGTCGGCTCGCCGACGTACCGCCGCCGCGGTTCCGCGACGCCGCCGCCGTCACCGTGGTGCTGGCCTCCGCCGGCTACCCCGAGTCCTCGTCGAAGGGCGACGTCATCACCGGCGTCGACCGGGCCGCAGCCGGCCCCGGTGTCGACGTGATCCACGCGGGCACCGCCCGTGCGGGCGACGACCTGGTCACCGCCGGCGGCCGGGTGCTCGCCGTCCGCGCGGTCGGCACCGACGTGGCCGACGCCCGCGCCAAGGCGTACGCCGCCGCCGACCTGGTCTCCTTCGACGGTCTGCAACGGCGCGGCGACATCGCCGCCGAGCCGCTCGGTGTCGTCGAGGGTGCCTCCGTCCGTTGAATCGGGACTTCTGCCGGTTGAGTCCGGACTCTTCTCCCGATTCAACCGGCAGCAGTCCCGACTCAACCGTCATGGGAGGATGAGGCACGTGATCGTGCCCAACGTCCTCGCCACTCGCTACGCCTCCGCCGAGCTCGCGGAGATCTGGTCTCCGGAGCACAAGGTCCGGCTCGAGCGGAGGCTGTGGATCGCGGTGCTCGAGGCGCAGCGCGACCTCGGCATCGAGGTGCCGGAGGGGGCGATCGAGGCCTACCGTGAGGTCCAAGACAAGGTCGACCTCGACTCGATCGCCGCGCGCGAGCGGGTCACCCGGCACGACGTGAAGGCGCGGATCGAGGAGTTCTCCGCGCTCGCCGGGCACGAGCACATCCACAAGGGCATGACCAGCCGCGACCTGACGGAGAACGTCGAGCAGCTGCAGGTCCGCCAGTCGCTCGAGCTGGTCCGCGACCGAGCCGTCGCGGCGCTGGCCCGGCTGGGCCGGCTGGCGGCCGAGCACGAGGCGACCGTGATGGCCGGCCGCAGCCACAACGTGGCCGCGCAGGCGACCACCCTCGGCAAGCGGTTCGCCACGGTCGCCGACGAGATGCTGATCGCCCTCGACCGCGTCGAGGAGCTGATCGCCCGCTACCCGCTGCGCGGCATCAAGGGCCCGATGGGCACCGCCCAGGACATGCTCGACCTGCTCGACGGCGACGCGTCGAAGCTGGAGCGGCTCGAGGAGCGGGTGGCCCATCACCTCGGCTTCGAGCGGGTGCTCACCAGCGTCGGCCAGGTCTACCCGCGCAGCCTCGACTTCGACGTCGTGAGCGCCCTGGTGCAGCTGGTCTCCGGCCCGTCCAACCTGGCGACCACCATCCGGCTGATGGCCGGCAACGAGTTGGTGACCGAGGGCTTCCAGGAGGGCCAGGTCGGCTCCTCGGCGATGCCGCACAAGATGAACAGCCGCTCCGCCGAGCGGGTCAACGGCCTCGCCGTGGTGCTCCGCGGCCACCTCTCGATGGTCAGCGAGCTCGCGGGCGACCAGTGGAACGAGGGCGACGTCTCCGACTCCGTCGTACGCCGGGTGGCGCTGCCCGACGCGTTCTTCGCCGCCGACGGGCTGTTCGAGACGTTCCTGACGATCCTCGACGAGTTCGGGGCGTTCCCGGCGGTGATCCAGCGCGAGCTGGACCGTTACCTGCCGTTCCTGGCCACCACGAAGGTGCTGATGGCCGCCGTACGCAACGGCGTGGGCCGCGAGGCCGCCCACGAGGCGATCAAGGAGGCCGCGGTCGGCACCGCCCTCGACCTGCGCCGGGGACAGGCGGAGAACGACGTGTTCGACCGGCTCGCCGCCGACGACCGGCTCGGCCTGACCGCCGAGCAGCTGGCCGGCCTGGTCGCCGACCCGATCACGTTCACCGGCGCCGCGCTCGGCCAGGTCGAGGCCGTCGTGCGCCGGATCGCCGAGGTCACCGCGCGGCACCCCGAGGCCGCCGCCTACGCCCCCGGCGCGATCCTCTAGCGCCCCCAGGTCACGACGTCGCGGACCGCGTCGGGCGCGCTCTCCCGCAGCTCGTCGTCGGGCTCGGAGCCGAGCGCGTCGTTGACCGTCGAGAAGGCCATCCGGAGCGCCACGAACGTCGTGATCGCGAAGATCCGGGCGTCGTCGTGCCCCGCGTCGCGCAGCGCCTGCACGTCGTCGGCGGTCGTGCCGTTCGGGTCCCGGGCGACCTGCCGGGCCCAGCGAGCCATCGCCCGCTCGGAGTCGCTCAGGCGCTCGTCGGACCCGGCGAGGACCGCGGCGGCCAGCTCGGGGTCGGCCTCCTCGCTGAGCTTGCGGCCCCAGGCGAGCGAGCAGTAGGAGTCGCCCAGCGTGGCCGCGCACGCGGTCACCAGGATCCCGCGGTCGCGCATGGTCAGGCCGCCCTGGCGGGCGACCGCGCCGAGCAGCTCGAAGAGGGCGTCGTGCGCGTCGGGGTGATGGGCCCACGCCCGGTTCAGGTTCATCACGTAGCCGTAGTCGCGGACGTCGGCGTCGTACAGCGCCTGGATCCGCGGCGTCGGCGCCGGCTCGCTCAGGAAGCTCATGCCTCAGTGTGCTGGCGGAGCGCGCGCACCGCCATCGCCAATGAGGCGGAGAGCAGCACCAGCCCGGTCAGCAGGGCGGCGCGCAGCCCGGCGCCGCCGTCGTACGCCGCGGCCGTGAGCTGGTAGACGGTCATCGCCAGGGCGGCGCCGATCGAGGCGCCCATCCGTTGCCCGGTCTGCAGCGCGCCACCGGCGGCGCCGCCCATGCGCGGCGGCACCTCCTCGAGCGAGAGTGTCATGTTGGGGGAGACCACCCCGCCGCCGCCCAGGCCGGCCAGGAAGGTCGCCGGGACCGCGGCCAGCCACAGCCGGTCGAGCGAGGTGTCCGGGACCAGGAGGGCGACCAGCACGACGCCGGCCATCATCGTGAGCAGCGCCAGCACCGTCACCCGACGGTGCAGCGTCGAGACGATCCGGCCCGAGAGCGGCGCGGTGATCGCCGAGCCGACGGCGAAGGGGCACATCAGCAGTCCGGCCTCGAGCGGCGAGAGCCCCAGGTCCTCCTGGTAGTGGATCGACAGCACCAGGAAGAAGCCGGTGAAGCCGGTGAAGTAGAGCGTCCCGACGGCCACGCCGTTGGCGTAGCCGGGGGTACGCCGCAGCAGCGCGATGTCGAGCAGCGGAGCTCCGCCGGTGCGCACCAGCCGCAGCTCGCGGCGGACGAACAGCCACGCGAGCGGGACCGCCCCGACGAGGAGGAGCAGCGGCAGCCGGTCGCCGCCCTCGACCGCCACCGTGGGCAGCAGCACGCACAGCACCGCGGCGCCGAGCAGGGCGGCGCCCAGCAGGTCGAGCCGGGCCCCGGTCTCGCGGCGCTCGCGCGGTCGCTGCGGCACCAGCCGGGCGACGGCGACCATCGCGGCCAACCCGATCGGCACGTTGACGAGGAAGATGTAGCGCCACCCGTGCTCCTCGCCGAAGGCCCCGATGATCAGTCCGCCCAGCACGGGGCCGGTCGCGGACGAGATCGAGACCACCAGACCGAACAGCCCGAACGCCCGGGCCCGCTCCTGGCCGCGGAACAGCTGCTGGATCAGCCCGGAGTTCTGCGGGGTCAGCAGCCCGGCGCTGGCACCCTGGACGAGGCGGCCGACGACCACCCAGGCGGCGTTCGGCGCCAGCCCGACGCCGGCGCTCGCCACGATGAACCCCGCGAGCCCGATCAGCATCAGCCGCCGCCGACCGTAGGCGTCGCCGAGGCGGCCGCCGGTGACGAGCGTCAGTCCGAACGCCAGCGCGTACCCGGAGACCACCCATTGCACGGTCGCGAACGACGTGTGCAGCCCGTCTCGGATCGAGGGGAGCGCGACGTTGACGATCGTGACGTCGAGCAGCGCCATGAACCCGATCACCAGCGAGACACCGAGGATCCGCCAGCGATCGGGATGCGGTGCGTCGGTCCCGGTGGCCGTGCTGGTCGCCAGGGGCTCCTCGGTCACCCCGTCCTCGTTCCCCGGTCACCCGGACGGCATGCCAGGAGCGCTCGTGACCGGACGCGAAATCCGTGCCGTAGGTCGTGCTCCGAGTGCGTGCCTCGCCAGGCGGCGGAGCGCAGGGCTACCGGGCGTATCTCAAGCTCTGCCAACGCGGCGAGGGGCGTGCTCGGGGTGCGACATAGGGTGCGGATTTCAAGTTCGGGTCGCTAGGCGCGGGCGTGCCCACCCCAGTTGGCGAGCTTGGTCGCGACCGCGTGCAGGTCGGCGCGCCAGACCGCCTCGTCGACCGGCGGCAGGATGTCGTCCCACTCGACGGCGTACGAGCCCTTGATCTGGGAGAAGCCCTCCGGCCGCGCCAGGAACCACACGTGGAAGTGCGAGCAGCCGTCACCCCAGCGGTTGACGTGCACCCGGCCGACGTGGGGCAGCCCCTGCATGATGCGGACCAGGCGGTTGGCGATCCGGCCGAACTCGGCTGCCTGGTCGTCGTCGAGGTCGCCGGTGTCGAGGTGGTCGCGGCTCCACAGCGTGAGCACCAGCGGCAGTCCCGACGGCGTGGGGTCGGTGAGGAGCTGCCAGTTCTCGTCCTCCCAGACCACCCGCTCCGGCGCGAAGCCCGCGCACGCCGGGCACGGACCACCGCCCTCGTCGCCCAGCCGTGGTGCCTCGGGCGCGGGTGCGGAGAGCGGCTTGGGCGCGACCGCGCCGTCGACCACCTCCCAGGGGAAGATGTCCCATCCGCTCATCTCGGGAGCGGGCAGGCGACCATCGGCGGCAGCGGCCACGACGCGGGCGTGGATCTCGGGTGCGGACTCCGGCATGACCTCACTCTGCCAGCCGGTCGCCGGCGGCGGGGCGGGACCCCGGACAATCCCGCCCCGCCCCGGTCAGCGCCGGACGCGAACCCGCACCGCCGCCGTCCAGGAGCCCTGCCCGGCGGTGTTGACGGCGGCGACCCGGAAGTGGTGCGCGCCGCGCTTCGGCGTCCGCACCGTGGCGGCGAGTCGCGCGGAGCGGCCGTCGCGCACGGTCACCCAGCGCTTGCCCGACCGGCGCTGCACCACGTAGTCGGTGACCGGGGCACCACCCGTGGTGGCCGGTGCCGCCCAGCGCAGCTGCACGCTGCGGCCGCGCACCGTGGCCTTCAGCGACCGCGGTGCGGACGGCGCGACCGCCGTCGGCTCCGGCTGCGGCTGGGGCCCGGGGGTGGGCTGCGGCTCGGGCTGCGGGTCGGGCTGTGGGTCGGGGCCCGGCGAGGTCTCCGGCGCGGTCGGGACCGCCGACACCGGGTCGGAGGACCAGCCGGGACCCTCGGCGTTGTACGCCGTGACCCGGAACCGCACCTCGGTGCCGTTCGCCAGTCCGGTGGAGGTCCAGGCGAGCTCCGCCGCGGTGACCCGGGCGACCCGGTCCCACTGCTCGCCGTCGGTGGACCGGGAGACGTGGTAGCCGAGGACCGGGGTGCCGCCGTCGTCCTCCGGCGCCGTCCAGGTGAGCGTCACCGTGCCGTCGCCGGGCTCGGCGCGCAGGTCGCGGGGGGCGCCGGGCGGGGCGGCCTCCTGCTCGGTCGCGTAGCCGAGGTCGACGACCAGCTCCTCGTCCTCGCCCAGCTCGAAGGCGAGGGACTCCTCGTCGAGCGTCGACACGTAGCCGGCGGGCGCGTAGTGGCGGAAGCTGTAGGACTCGCTGACCAGCCGCGCGATCCGGTAGTGGCCCTGGTCGTCGGTGTCGGAGCACGGGTACCACTCGAGCGCAGGGGAGCGCACGCACACCTCGGCGCCCGGGAGCGCCGGCTCGCCGGCGTCGCGCACGCCGTCGCGGTCACGGTCGTGGAAGACCACGCCGCGCACCACGCCGTCGGGGCCGTCGACCCCGAGGTGGACGGTGCCGGTGCCGTTGCGGCCGACGTCGACCACGGCTGCGGATGCCGGGGTGGTCTGGTCCCAGCCGTGCCAGGGCGACACGGAGAGCTCGATGGTGCCGTGGGGGAGCGCGGGGAGCCGGTAGGTCCCGTCGTCGTCGGTGAAGATGCAGTGGTCGGCCTTGAAGTGGCGGTCCACCGCACACACCCGGGTGTCGGCGAGACTCGGCTCACCGGCGTCGCGCGCGCCGTCGCGGTCGCGGTCGTGGAAGACGTGCCCGGTCACGGTCGCGGTGCCGGTGACCACGCCGAGGTCCAGCTCCTCGACGGTCTCGTCGGACGAGACCGCGGCAACGCGATGACCGGTCGAGTAGGAGCCCTCCGGCAGCGACGGGGAGAGATCGATCGTGCCGGCGATCAGCGCCCCGATCTCGTAGGCCCCGCCGCTCCCGCTGGTCACGGAGTCGGGGTGGCACGCGCCGCCCATCGGGATGTTGCCGCAGGCGATCTCCATGCCGGAGAGGGGAGCCTCGCCGGCGTCGCGAACGCCATCGCGGTCGGCGTCCTCGTACACGACGCCCCGCACCTTGGCGTCGCCGTCCTCGGGGAAGGGGCGACGGTCGGTCAGGCCGAAGTCGACCTTCCCCCAGCCGGCGCCGTTGCGGATCTGGACCACCTGCGGCTGCAGGTCGGCCGGCGTCGTCTGGATGCGCGGTCCGACGCCGAGGGCGATCAGCCAGGTGCCGTCGGTGAGGCCGTCGAAGGTGAAGCGGCCGACCCCGTCGGTCCCGGTCCAGGTGCGCTCGAGGCGTCGGGTGCCGTCGAGGCGGTACGCGGAGAACCCGACGTAGGGGTACGTGTGGGCATCGATGCCCCGCTCACCGTCGTCCCGCCTGCCGTTGAGGTTCGCGTCGTCGTAGATGGTGCCCCGGATCTCGGGGACGTCGAGCTGCTCGAAGTCGTCGGTGGTCACCGTGGTCTGCGGGCCGTCGGTGGAGAGGTTGTCGTCCCCGTCGACCGCCTGCACGGTGAAGGTGTACGTCGTGCCGGGGGCCAGGCCGTCGACGACGTGCGTGCGCGCCGTGGCGCCGAGCGTCGCGATCTGGGTGCCGTCCCGGTAGACCCGGTGGCCGGTGACGCCCTGCTCGTCGGTCGCCGCCTCCGTCCACCGCAGCGTCAGCGAGGTGTTGGTCACGTCACGGGCGACCAGTCGCGTGGTGTCCGGCCAGGTCGGGACGGTCGCGGCCGTCGTGACCCGCAGGGTGGGTCCGTCGGTGCTCCAGCCCCCGGCTGCGTCGCCGGCCTCCACGGAGAAGGTGTACGTCGTGCCCGGCTGCAGGCCGGTGACCTGGAGGGTGCGCTGCGAGCCGGGGACCGTCGCGACCGTCGTCGAGCCGCGGCGTACCCGGTAGCCGGTGACCGCCACGTCGTCGGTGGCGGCGGTCCAGGAGAGGGTCAACGACCGCGCCCCCACGTCGGAGGCGGCCAGCTCGGAGCCGGACGGCCAGGTCGGCGGCTGCTCCGCGGAGCAGCCCGGGTTCGGCGCCAGCACGCGGGTCGTGCCGCCGACCTGGGCGACGTGGGAGGTCTCGGTGGCCTCGAACGAGATCGCGCCGACCGGGTCGGTGCGGGTGGCGAGCACCTCGCCGTCGGCGACGCGGACGAGGCGGCTGGTCATGAAGCTGGCGTCGTTCTGGGTCACCAGCGCGAACATCGACCCGCAGGGGCTGAAGTGCCAGTGCGCGGTGCCGGTGAGCGTCTCGGAGAGGACCGCGCGGCCCCCGCGCAGGTCGACCAGGGTGGCCTCGACGGAGCTCTGCCCGCTGACGTAGGCGAGCAGGAAGCCGTGCCCGGTGGGGCTGAAACCCCAGCCGGCGGCGCCGAAGCGCTTGCCGGCGCTGCCGGGCACCGAGAACGAGTAGGTGGTGCTGTACGCCGTGCGCCCGGTCGCGTCGAACACCAGGACGCTGGTGGTGGTGCCGCTGGTGCTCCACAGGTGGATGATCCCGAAGTAGGCCCCGTCGGGGCTGAAGCCCAGCTCGGCGTCGCCGACCTGCACCGTCTGCTGGATCACCGCGGTGGCGGGCTTGGTCGCGGTCAGGTCGTAGACCTGGACCTCGAGCAGGCCGCCGACGACGCGATGGGTGACGAACCGCTGCTCGTCGGGGCTGAACCCCCACTTCGTGGCCGCCGTGGTGAGGGTGAGCACGGTGGACGAGTCGTCGACCCGGCGCACGGTGAGGGTGGTCGTGGGCGGTGCGCCCGTGGCGGTGACCCGGTAGCGCGGCTGGTGGTCCTCACCGGGGGCCGACGAGCTGCCGTCGAGCTCGACGTTCGGGGCGACGAGGCCGGCCGGGGTCTCGTAGTCGCCCTTCTCCGTGCAGCCGCAGTCGCCGGCGGCGGTGGTGGACACCGGGACGGACGCCGTCGTGGGGGAGGCGGCGTACGCGCCCGTCCCGGTGGTCAGGGTGGCCAGCAGGAGCGCCACGACCAGGCCGAGCGTGCCGCCGGACAGCAGTCGTCGCCAGGCGTGGGTGGGCGTCGTGGAACTCGTGTGTCGGGATCTGCTGGTCACGAATCGTCTGTTGCGTCGGGGCACCCGACCGGTTCGCTGGTCTGGACCACCGCGGCCCTAGAATCCGCGGTGTGGCCGACCTGAACATCCCGCCCGCGCCCGCGATCGAGGGGGCCACCCACCTCCACTCGGGCAAGGTGCGCGACCTCTACGAGCTGCCCGGCGGCGAGCTGCTCATGGTCGCCAGCGACCGGATCTCGATCTTCGACTTCGTGCTCGACACGACGATCCCCGACAAGGGCGAGATCCTGACCCGGATGTCGCTGTGGTGGTTCGACCAGCTCGCCGACCTGGTGCCCAACCACGTGATCTCGACCGACGTCCCCGAGGCGGTCAGGGGCCGTGCAGTGGTGTGCGAGCGGCTGTCGATGTACCCGGTCGAGTGCGTGGCACGGGGCTACCTCACCGGCTCCGGCCTGCTCGACTACCGCGCGACGGCCAAGGAAGGGCACAGCGTCTGCGGGATCGCGCTGCCGGAGGGCCTCGAGGACGGAAGTCGCCTGCCCGAGCCGATCTTCACCCCCGCCACCAAGGCCGAGCTCGGCGACCACGACGAGAACGTGTCGTACGACGCGGTCGCGTCGACGATCGGCGCCGAGCGGGCCGCGGAGCTGCGCGACCTCACGCTCGCGGTCTACGGGCGCGCCGAGTCGATCGCCCGCGAGCGCGGGATCATCCTGGCCGACACCAAGCTCGAGTTCGGTGCTCGCCCCGACGGCACCACCGTGCTCGCCGACGAGGTGCTCACCCCCGACTCGTCCCGCTTCTGGCCGGCCGACGAGTGGCGGCCGGGCCGCACCCAGCCGTCGTACGACAAGCAGATCGTGCGCAACTGGGCGCTCTCGCCCGAGTCCGGCTGGGACCGGTCCACCGGCGAGGCGCCGCCGGCGCTGCCCGACGAGGTGGTCGAGCGCACCCGCAGTCGGTACGTCGAGGCGTACGAGCTGCTCACCGGCCAGCGCTGGTAGCAGCCGACTCCGGAGGAGTCGGGTCGAGAAGTGTCGGCGGAGTGCTGGTCGACCTTCGTGACTCGTGAGTAGGTTGACGGCATGACGACGTACAACCTGGCGAGCCTCCTCGAGGACAGTGCGGCGAGCTACCCGGACCGGGCGGCGATCGTGTTCGCCCCTCCCGGTGGGCCGAGTCGGAGGCTGTCCTACGCCGAGGTCGACGCGTTCGCCAACATGGTCGCCAACCTGTTGGTCTCGCGCGGGATCGGTCCGGGCGACAAGGTCGCGCTGACCTGTCCGAACCTGCCCTACTTCACCGTCGTCTACTACGGCATCCTCAAGGCCGGCGCGGCCGTGGTGCCGCTCAACGTGCTGCTCAAGGCGCGCGAGGTCGCCTACCACCTGGGCGACTCCGACGCCCGGGCGTACTTCTGCTTCGAGGGCACGCCGGAGCTCCCGATGGGCGAGGAGGGGTACGCCGGGTTCCAGCAGGCCGACGGCTGCGAGCACTTCTTCGTGATCACCGCAGACCTGGCGGCTCCGTCGCCGATCGAGGGCGTCGAGACGATGGCCCAGGCGATGGGCGGCCAGCCGGCCACGTTCGAGGCGGTCGCCACCGACGAGGACGACACCGCGGTGATCCTCTACACCTCCGGCACGACCGGCCAGCCCAAGGGCGCCGAGCTGCGACACCGCAACATGCGCGACAACGCGCTCTCGGGCGAGGCGCTCTTCGGCGCCAGCGCCGACCGCCCGGACACCTACCTGTGCGTGCTGCCGCTCTTCCACTCCTTCGGCCAGACGGTCTGCCAGAACGGTCCGTTCGGGTACGGCGGCACGATCGTGATGCTGCCGCGCTTCGACGCGCGCGGTGCGCTGGACCTGATGAAGCAGGAGCGGATCACCTTCTTCGCCGGGGTGCCGACGATGTACTGGGGCCTGCTCGGCGCGCTCGAGAGCGCCCAGGCCGACGGCCTCGACGTGACCCAGCTCGCCGACAACCTGCGGATCGCCGTCGCGGGCGGGTCGGCGCTGCCGGTCGAGGTGCACAAGGAGTTCCAGAAGCGTTTCGGCGTCACGATCCTCGAGGGCTACGGGCTCTCGGAGACCTCGCCGGTGGCGTCGTTCTCCAAGCACGGCGAGCCGGTGCGGGTCGGCTCGATCGGCGTGCCGATCCCCGGTGTCGAGATGAAGCTGATCGACCCCGCGTCGACGCGCGGGGCCTGGCGCGACGTCGAGGGCGCCGACGAGATCGGCGAGATCGCGATCAAGGGCCACAACATCATGAAGGGCTACCACGACCGCCCCGAGGAGACCGCCGAGGCGATCGACGACGGGTGGTTCCGCTCGGGCGACCTGGCCCGGCGCGACGAGGACGGCTGGTACTACATCGTCGACCGCTCGAAGGACATGATCATCCGCGGCGGCTACAACGTGTACCCGCGCGAGATCGAGGAGGTCCTGATGAGCCACCCCTCGGTCTCGCTCGCCGCGGTGATCGGCGTGCCCGACGAGAGCCACGGCGAGGAGATCAAGGCCGTCGTGATCAAGGCGCCCGGCGCCGAGATCACCGAGGACGAGCTGGTCGCCTGGAGCAAGGAGCAGATGGCGGCCTACAAGTACCCGCGGGTCGTGGCCTTCGTCGACGCGCTCCCGATGACCTCGACCGGCAAGATCCTCAAGCGCGAGCTGTCGTAGGAGGTCGGTGGTTTCGAGACAGGCGCTAGCGCGCCTTCCTCAACCACCGTGATCTCCAGCGTGGACCGGTGGTTTCGAGACAGGCGCCAGGGCGCCTTCCTCAACCACCGTGATCTCCAGCGTGGACCGGTGGTTTCGAGACAGGCGCTAGCGCGCCTTCCTCAACCACCGTGATCTCCAGCGTGGACCGGTGGTTTCGAGACAGGCGCTAGCGCGCCTTCCTCAACCACCGTGATCCCCAGCGCGGACCGGTGGTTTCGAGACAGGCGCTAGCGCGCCTTCCTCAACCACCGTGATCCCCAGCGCGGGCGGGCGGTCTCGAGACAGGCGCCGGGACACGTGGATCACGGTGGTTGAGGAGGTTGCGCTAGCAACCGTCTCGAAACCACCGCAGGCGGTCTACTCGAACGGGTTCGGCAGCGCCCCCGGCAGCTTGGCGAGCAGCTCGCGCGCCTGGGCGGCGACCTTATGCTCGACGAGCACCTCGTAGCGGGTCGCGACGACCTGGGTGATCGAGGAGAAGTCCCGCTGCCCGCGGGTCAGGGCGTAGCCGAGCAGCGCCCAGATGACGCCGAAGACCGCGCCGAGGGCGACGGTCGAGAGGATCATCGCCAGCACGTTCTCGTCGACGAAGAACGAGAAGATCAGGCCGACGAAGAGCCCGAGCCAGAGGCCGGACAGCACGCCGCCGAGGGCCACCCGGCCGGTCGTCAGCCGTCCGGTGATCCGCTCGACCCGCTTCAGGTCGGTGCCGACGATCATCAGGTGCTGCACCGGGAACTGGTTGTCGGCGAGGAAGTCCACGGTCTTCTGGGCGGCCGCGTAGTCGTCGTACACCGCCAACGACTGCGGGAACTCGAGTCGCAGCGGGTTGGCTCCGGGGACACCGGTCGACATGCTCATGGCTCCCAGTGTGCCCGAGTTCCCGGTGTCCTGCCCGCGCCGTACCTCCCGCTCCGAGCCCGTGCCGCCCGGCGCGGGGCGGCCCTCGTAGACTGGCGGCGTGCCGCGAGTAGTCGTCGACGTGATGCCCAAGCCCGAGATCCTCGACCCGCAGGGGAAGGCCGTCCTCGGCGCCCTGCCCCGGCTGGGGTTCCAGGGGGTGACCGACGTCCGCCAGGGCAAGCGCTTCGAGCTCGAGTTCGACGGCGACGTCGACGACGCGGTGCTCGCCGAGGTCGAGAAGATGGCCGAGACCCTGCTCTCCAACCCGGTGATCGAGAACTACGTGGTCCGGGTGGAGGAGACGGCGTGAAGGTCGGCGTCGTCACCTTCCCCGGCTCCCTCGACGACGTCGACGCCCAGCGCGCGGTCGTCATCGGCGGCCACGAGGCGGTCGCGCTGTGGCACGGCGACCACGACCTGCGCGGTGTCGACGCCGTGATCCTGCCGGGCGGCTTCTCGTACGGCGACTACCTGCGCTGCGGCGCGATCTCCCGCTTCTCCCCGGTGATGGCCGAGGTGATCGAGGCGGCGGGCCGGGGCATGCCGGTGCTCGGCATCTGCAACGGCTTCCAGATCCTCTGTGAGTCCCACCTGCTGCCGGGTGCGCTGATCCGCAACGACCACCGCAAGTTCGTCTGCCGCGACCAGCGGCTGCGCATCGAGAACAACCGCACGCCCTGGACCTCGTCGTACGACGAGGGCGCCGAGATCACGGTCGTCCTCAAGAACGGCGAGGGCGGCTTCGTCGCCGACGCCGACACCCTCGACCGGCTCGAGGGGGAGGGGCGGGTCGTGGCCCGCTACCTCGACGTCAACCCCAACGGCTCGATGCGCGACATCGCCGGCATCGCCAACGACCGCGGCAACGTCGTCGGCCTGATGCCCCACCCCGAGCACGCGGTCGAGTCGCTGACCGGCGCCGGCACCGACGGGCTCGGCTTCTTCACCGGCCTCGTCGAGGCGGCCTTCGCATGAGCACCATGAGTCCGCTCCGCCTCTTCCGGCGGGTCGCGATCGCCGAGGCCGTCACCTGGGCGCTGTTGCTCGTCGGCATGTTCCTCAAGTACGTCACCGAGACCACCGAGCTCGGCGTCCGGATCTTCGGCATGGCCCACGGCGTGGTGTTCGTCGCCTACTGCCTGACCACGGTGGTCGTCGCCGTCGACCAGCGCTGGTCGGCGGGTCGCGCCCTGCTCGGCCTGGCCGCCGCCGTCCCGCCGTTCTTCACGGTGCTCTTCGACCGGTACGCCGAGAAGCGGGGCGCGCTCGGCACCGCCTGGCGGCTCACCGCCTCCGAGCCGCGGGGCGGCCTGGACCGCCCGGTGTCCTGGCTGCTGCGCAACCCGGCCCGGGGTGCGGTCGCCGGCGTGATCGCCGTCGTCGCCCTCACCGGCGTCGCGCTGCTGGTCGGTCCGCCCGCCAGCTGACGCCGCACCCGGCACGGGCGGTGGTGAGCGGCGTGGCGGGGTTTCATCAAGGGATGAGGGCGACGTCGCGGTTCCCCGGCTGAGCTCACCTGGGGAGGCGTCGGTCCACCGTCATCCCTTGATGAAGCGCCCCGTCTGCGGAGACGGTGGTCTCGAGGCTCAGGCGCCAGGGCGCCTTCGCACCTCAACCACCGTGGCGGGGCTCAGCGCTTGCCGGCCTGGAGGGCGGTCCAGGTCTGGGTGCCGGCGACGCCGGAGACCTCGACCTTGACCTTGCGCTGCCAGGCGCGCAGCGCCCGGTCGGTGGTCGGGTCGAAGACGCCGGTGGCGCGCACGGCGCGGAACTCGGCCTGGCCCCGGCCGGCGGCGACGAGGGCGCGCTGCAGACGGCGGACCGCCGGGCCGGTCGAGCCGAACTTCACGACCGGGGTGTCCCCGGCGCTGAGCAGGGTGACCCAGCTGCGCTTCGTCCAGGCCGGGCGGACCTTCTGGCCGTGCTGGCTCTGCCAGGCGTTGACGGCGGCGACGGTCGCCTTGCCGTAGCGGCCGTGGATCGTGCCGGCGTACACGCCGCGCTGCTGGAGCAGGCACTGCAGCGCCTTGACCTGCCGGCGCGCCGGGACGTACGTCGCGGTGGCCGGCTTCAGCGCCGCGTAGGCGCGGGAGACGAGTCGCACGCCACCGCAGTTGACCTCCCGCTCGGCGACCGAGCCGGTGCCGAGGTCGAGGTAGTTGCGGTCGATGTTGATGGTGACGCCGCCCCACTTCTCGTTGTGGCCGCCCTGGTACTGCTTCACCCGGGCCTTCGCCCAGCCGTCGGGGCGGATGTAGCTCGTGGAGGTGTTGGCGGCGCCGTCCCAGCGGGCGATCCAGATCTGGTCGGGCAGCGCGTACGCCGCGGGCCGGTTGACCCGCGCGTTGTCGAGCATCTTGATGCCCGAGCCGGCGCTGGAGTAGACGCCCGAGACGTAGCCGAGGGCACGGATCTGGGTGCTCCAGCCGCTGAGGAACGACAGCGCCGACTCGCGGCACGGCGTGTTCGCCATGTTGAAGCCCTCGAGGTCGTACCACAGCGTGCTGCCCGCCACGATGCCCAGCCCGCCGGCGACGCCGACCGACTGGGTGGCCTGGGCGACACCCTGGTTGTAGGCGTTGACGAACGTGCCGGTCGCCGGGTCGCGCGTCGGGTCGATCGTCGGGTCGTTGCCCCACCGCGGGAACCGCGGCTGGCAGGAGGCCTGCGGACCGAGCGTGATCGGCAGCAGCTTCCAGCCGTTGGCGAGCTGGGTGCTGATCCACTGCGGCGTCAGGTTGGGCTGCTCGCGGCAGAACCGCGACGCCCCGTCGATGTAGATGCCGACCGCCAGGAACGGCGAGCTCTGCAGCCAGGTGTCCATCGTCGCCTGGTTGGGCGCGTGGCACTGGTCGAAGCCGTAGCCGGTGAAGTTGCCCGGCGTCACGACGTTCTGGCGCTGCGCCTTCCGGGCCTGCCGCGCCGGGGCGGTCGAGCCGGGGGCGGAGGCCGCCGAGACGACCGGGCCGGACGCCGCGGTCGATCCGGCGCCGGAGCCCGCGACGACGGCGAGCGTGCTGGCGGCCAGCACGCCCGCCAGCGCGGCGGCACGGAGGCGAGAGGTACGGCGGGCGACGGTGCGGGCCGGGCGAGGCATGAGGTTGCTCCAGAGAAAGCCAGGGAAAGGACGGCGGTGCCTCGCGGCGAGGCCACGTCACCATAACCTCACGAATCACACGAGTAACAGGCCTCCTGGGTAACTACAACGCTGTAATTGTCGCGCTCAGGCAGCGTCGGCAACCGCCACCTCGACCTCCGGCTCCGGGGCGGGCTCCGGGGCGGAGGCAGCGGCCGGGGCGGGGCCCCGTCGGGTGCGCACCACGACCAGGGACACCAGCAGGGCGAGCGCCGCGAAGGACGCCGAGGTGAGGAAGGCCGCCTGGAGGCCGGGCACGAACCGCCCGGGCACCGCGCCCGCGGCGTACACCGACACGATCGCCGCGACACCGACGGCACCGCCGAGCTGCTGCGTGGTCTGCAGCAGGCCCGAGGCGGCGCCCGCGTGCTCGGGCTCGACGCCGCCGAGGACGAGCACGGTGACCGGCATGAACACCAATCCGGCGCTGACGCCGTTGAGCAGCATCGGCACCAGCACGGCGCCGGTGTAGGTGTCGCCGGTGCCGACCGAGCTCAGCAGCGCGAAGCTGACGGTCAGTCCGGCGGTGCCGGCCACCATCAGGGTGCGCGGGCCGAACCGGGCCAGCAGTGCGGGGGTGACCCGCGAGACCGCGAAGATGCCCAGGGTCAGCGGCAGGAAGGCGAAGCCCGAGGCCAGGGGGCCGAGTCCGAGCACGGTCTGCAGGTACTGGACGACCAGGAAGAACATGGAGAACTGGCCGCCGACCACCAGCGCCATCACCGCCAGGGCGCCGAGCCGGCTCCGGCTGCGCAGCAGGTGCGGCCGGATCATCGGGTGCGCCACGCGGCGCTCGGTGCCGGCGAGCACGGCGAGCAGGGCCAGGCCGAGCGCGAAGCCGCCGATCGTGCGGGCCGAGAGCCAGCCGTGCTCCGGCGTGCCGATCAGGGCCCAGACCAGGGACACCGCGCCGAAGGTCGCCGTCACCGCGCCGACGACGTCGAAGCGGCCGGGGCGCCGCTGGGTCTCGTCGACGAAGCGCGGCGCGATCAGCAGGACGGCGATGCCGATCGGCACGTTGATGAACAGCGTCCATCGCCACGAGCCGACGTCGGTCAGCACGCCGCCGAGCAGCAGGCCGAGGGAGGCGCCACCGGAGGAGACGGCGCCGAACAGCGCGAAGGCGCGGTGCCGCGCGGCCTCGTCGGGGGCGCTGGTGGTGAGCAGGGCGAGCACGCTCGGTGCGGCCAGCGCGGCGCCGACGCCCTGGAAGGCGCGGGCGGCGACCAGCTGGCCCGGGGTCTGGGCGAGACCGCCCAGCGCGGAGGCCAGGGTGAAGACGGCCAGGCCGACCTCGAAGACCTTGAGCCGGCCGAGGACGTCGCCGAGCCGGCCGCCGAGGAGCAGTAGCCCGCCGAAGGTGAGGGTGTAGGCGTTGAGGACCCACGAGAGGGACGCCGGGCCGAAGCCCAGGTCGGCGTCGATGCGGGGCAGGGCGACGTTCACGACCGTCGCGTCGAGCACGATCATCAGCTGGGCGACCAGGACGATCGCGATCCCGGTGGCGGCCCGGCCGGCGTTCGGCGGGAGCTCGGTGGGCAGGGTGGGGCGAGAGGACATGGGTGGTGGTCCTGTTCTGGCCGGATGGGCCGAGGTACAGTAGATCCGGAGGGTGGCTCCGCTTCCCGAACGACGATACGGAGACAGTCTCCGTTTAGCAAGGGCCTGGGTGAGATTTCCGTGCGTGCCGACGCCAAGCGCAACTACGACCGCATCGTCGAGGTGGCGCGCGAGGTCTTCCGCGAGCAGGGGTACGACGCCTCCCTCGACGAGGTCGCGAAGCGCGCGGGCGTCGGCCCGGGCACGCTCTACCGGCACTTCCCCCAGCGGGAGAACCTGCTCGACGCGATCTTGCAGTCGTGGGTCGACCGGGTGACCGAGGCCGCCGACCAGGCGCTCGCCCAGGAGGGCCCGGACCGCGAGCTGCTGCTCGGCTGGTTCCAGGAGTACGTCGCGCTGATCAGCCAGCACAAGGGCGGCCCCGCCAAGATCACCTCCGCGATGGGCGATCCCGACTCCCCGATCATCACCAAGTGCCAGGTGCTCGCCGAGGCGAACCAGCGGGTGATCGACCGGCTGCGCGAGGGCGGCGCCCTGCGCGAGGACATCGAGACGCTCCAGGTCTGCCGGCTGGTCGGCGGGATCGCGACGGTCGCCGACCAGGGCGACCTGGACGCCCCCGCCGTGCGCCCGATGCTGGAGGTCGTCGCGGACGGCCTGCTGAGGTAGCCCGCCCCGGAGAGCCCTACGACACCTCGCCGATCGGGGCGGGGGCCGCGCCGTCGTGGGCGAACCCCACGGCGCTGACCGAGGCCCGCGCCCCGGCCGGTGCGGTCAGCCGCAGTCGCAGCTGCAGGTAGCGACCGGGACGGTCCAGCTCGCTCGCCCGTACGCGGCGCCATGCCGACCAGGTGTGGTCGGGCCGCGGCCGGTCGCCGGTCCGCACGCTCAGCACCAGCCGGGCGGCACCCGAGCGCTGGACGACCGCCGAGGTCCAGTGGACCTTGGCGCGTGCGTCCTGTACCGCCGACGAGAACGTGCCCGACCCGCCGGCCGGGAGCACCAGCCGTCCGAACCCGGCGTCGCCGATCCGCAGGTCGCCGGCGACCCGGCCGGTCCGGAAGTCGAGGGCCGTCTGCAGGGCGACCCCCGGGCCGCGGGTGCGCAGCGCCACCGGGCGGCTCGACGCGCTCCGGCCGCGGGCATCGGTGCTCCCGACGGTGAGCCAGTAGGTGCTCCTCGGCCGGAGCCCGGTCAGCACGACCTCGTGGCGCCGCACCAGCCGGTCGTCGACTCGGGACCGCACGCGCAGCGTCGAGGGCTGGGTGAAGCGGACGACGGAGGCGGCGGGTGTGCGGGTCGACCAGGTCACCCGCGCCGTGCCGTCCGGCAGTGACAGCGCGCGCATGCGCGTCGGCGTCGGCGCGCGCCGGTCGAGCGCCGCCGTCCGGAAGGTCGCCGGGGGCAGCCCCGCCCGCGGCCAGACCCGGGTCCGCCCGTCCGGGGCCCGCGACACCACGCGGTAGTGGTAGACGCGCCCGGCCGCGAGGCCCGGGATCGTCAGCCGGTGGCGAGTGGTCCGATCGGCGGTCGACGCGACCCGGTCCAGCGACCCGGCGCTGGTGCCGTACCGCACCGTCGACGTCGCCGGGGTGCCGGTGCGCCAGGCGACGGTGGTGCCGTCGGCGGTGGTCGACGCGACCCGGGCCGCCGCGGGGCTCGCGGAGCCGCCGGCGGCGTACGAGGCCGACCACGATCCGGCCGACGCCGCGAACGTGGCGTACTCCTGGCCCTTCACGGTCATCGGCGTGACGGGGACGGCGGCGCCGTCGCGCGTCAGGCCGCTGAGCGTCGTCCCGCCGGGTCCCGAGGTCGGCAGCATCGCCGTCAGTCGGGAGGCTCCGCTGCCGACCCGGATGGAGAACGACAGCGTCGAGCCGGACCATGCCAGGTCGGCGAACGACGACCCGTTGCGCCCATCGGTCCAGGTGAGCAGCTGCCGGGCGGAGATCACCGGCACGCCGCGGGCCTGCGCCGACGCGAGCAGCTGCGAGCTCTCGAACGTCGTCGCCGCGTCGGTGTGCATGTTGGCCGTGAACGCGCCGTAGTAGCCCGGTGCGCCCAGGGCCCGGTCGAGCAGCGTGTTCGGGGTGAACGGGAAGCTCTGCTCCGACTCGTCGGTCATGAAGGTTTGCGTCTGGTAGACGTCGACCATCGATCCGTCGGTGTCGGTGAACCGCATCGGGATGCCCGAGCCGTTCATGAAGCCGGGCCGGTCCTGCACCCAGCTGCCCGGCCAGAAGTAGTAGTTCGTGTCGAGGCGGATGCCGTTGGCGAGCTCGGCCTTCGGCTGCGAGCTCCAGTCACTGAAGACGATGCAGTGGGTGCGGGTCGTCGCCGGTGCGAGGACCCCGCCGTACTTCGACCGCCAGGCACTCAGCTGCGAGCTGTAGCCGCTCTGCAGGTTGGCGAGGGAGGTGAAGTCGTTGCAGTCGGTCGTGTGGTGCAACCCGACCTCGAAGCCCTGGCCCTGGTACGTCGTCGCCTGGGCGTTGCTCAGCGGCGTCGACGTGTAGACGTACGACGTGAACCGTGGGCACGTCCACGCGGCCACCGAGCAGCCGGCCGGGCTGGCGGCGAGGTAGGCGTCGAAGCGACCGGCGGTGCCGCCGGTGCCGTGGTCGTCGCCGGTGGCGACCACGACCGCCTTGTGCCGGTCGGGGAAGTACCAGAAGCGGGGCAGCGGCATCCGGTCGCGGCGCATCACCGTGAGCAGGTTGGCCAGCAGTCGCTGCTGCTCGTCGGCCTGGGGGATCTGCACCTTGGCGAGGTTCACCCAGTCGGACGTGCCGCTGCCGCCGAAGTAGAGGTCGTCCGAGCGGATCGGCGCCTGGCCGTCGCGCTCCTGCCCGGCCCAGGCCGGGTTGCCCTGGTGGGTCTGGACGACGGACCGCGCGAGGTCGTAGGCGAAGGTGGCGACCTGGCCGCCGTTGGGGCCGACGCTCCGCCAGGCCACGGCGGGCAGGCCCGTCGACGCCGTCGCCGACGAGTAGAGCGCGGCGACCGCGGTCGCCCCGGCGAGGGCGTAGCGGTTGGCCGGGCCGTGGAACTGCATGGTCTCGCTGGTGATGCCGGCGCCGGGTGCGGTCGCCGGGTCGACGGCCAGGTAGCCGTCGGCGACGGTCCCGGACTGGGCCGTCAGGCCGGCGAGCCCGAGGAAGCGGCTGTCCGGGCGCATCAGCACGAGGTCGCCGCCGGCCGTCACCCAGTCGGTCACCGCCGCCACCTGGGCGTCGGTCACGGGCACCTCGCCGACGACGAGCGCCCCGTACGACGCGAGGCCGCTCGCCGTGAGCGCGGCCGGCCCCACGGTGGCGAACTCGTTGAGCCCCTCGGCCCGCATGATCTCGGCGAGGTAGGTCGAGACGGGGTTGCCGGAGCTGGTCACGACGGCGATCGGGCCGCCCGGGCCCTGGTCGGGTGCGGGTGGCGCGGGCGCGGCGGTCTGGAAGGACCAGGTCGTCGGCGGGGCGACGTTGCCGGCCGCGTCGCCGGCCCCGCTGACCTGCACCGAGTAGGTCGTCGACGACGCCAGTGCCAGCGCGGGCTGGAAGACCAGGCGCATGCCGCCCGAGTCCAGCGTCGTGGTGCCGCTGACGAGAGTGCCGGCCGGGTTGCGGACCTCGACGGTGCCGGTGCCGGCCTGCAGTGGCTCGCCGTACGTCGCGGACACCACGGCGTTGGTCGGGGCGCCGGTCGACCCGGGTGCGGGCGACCGGTCGATCAGGTTCGGAGCGGTCGTGTCCGCCGCGGTCTCCTGGAAGACCACGTCGACCCAGTAGTTCTCGTTGTTGTAGGTGTTGTTGGGGAAGACCCCGGCCGTGCCGGTGTAGCGGTAGAGCCCGTTGCCGCCGTCGGTGCCGTTGGCCAGGGCCGTCAGCGGGCCCCGGGTCGTGGCCGAGCTGAAGTAGCCGGAGGAGACGGCGTACCTCGACGGGGTGAAGTACGACGCGACGTACGTCGTGCCCGCCTGCACGGCCACGGGGCTGGCGAAGGTGGCCTGCTGCCAGCCGCTGGCGGTCTCGCCGGCGAACGTCACGGTGGCCAGCTTCGTGCCGGTGCCGGTCCACAGCGTGCCGACGTGCGTGCCGCTGGTCTGGGTCGGCTTGTAGTAGCGGATGCCGGTGATGTAGCCGGCCTGGCTGGTGCGGAACCGGACCCCGAGCTCGACCGACGCCGTGTCGGGGTCCGTCGCCGCCGGCGTCGCCGTCGCGGGCCAGATCGTGCAGGGGCAGGCGCTCGAGGTGGCGGCGGTGGTGAAGCTCCAGCTGGTGGGGTCCATGGTGTTGCCGGCGGTGTCGGTGGCGCCGGTGAGGGTGGTGGTGTAGGTCGTCGACGGCTGCAGGCCCGCGCTCGGGGTGAGGGTGGCGGTCTGGGTGCCGGCGTTGTAGGCGGTGGTGGCGGTGATCTGGGTGCCGGCGGGGTTGCGCAGCACGAAGTTGATGGAGCCGCTGGTGACGGGCTCGCTGAAGGTCGCGGTGGGGGCGACGGAGGTGGCGACGCCGGTGGCGCCGTTGGCGGGGGTGCGGCCGGTCACGGTGGGCTTGGTGGTGTCGGCGGCAGCCGTGGTGAAGCTCCAGGAGGTGGGGTCCATGGTGTTGCCGGCCGCGTCCGCGGCCCCCGAGACCGCGGCGGTGTACGTGGTCGACGGCTGGAGGGCGGCGTTGGGGGTGAGGGTCGCGGTCTGGGTGCCGGCGTTGTAGGCGGTGGTGGCGGTGATCTGGGTGCCGGCGGCGTTGCGCAGCGTGAAGCCGATCGAGCCGCTGGTCACCGGCTCGCTGAAGGTCGCGGTCGGGGCCACGCCCACGGCGACGCCGGTGGCGCCGTTGGCGGGGGTGCGGCCGGTCACGGTGGGCTTGGTGGTGTCGGCGGCGACGGTGCTGAAGCTCCAGCTGGTGGGGTCCATGGTGTTGCCGGCGGGGTCGGTGGCGCCGGTGAGGGTGGCGGTGTACGTGGTCGACGGCTGGAGAGCGGCGTTCGGCGTGAGGGTGGCGGTCTGGGTGGTGGCGTTGTAGGTGGTGGTGGCGGGGATCTGGGTGCCGGCGGGGTTGCGGAGCACGAAGCCGATGGAGCCGGAGTTGACGGGCTCGCTGAAGGTCGCGGTCGGGGCCACGCCCACGGCGACGCCGGTCGCGCCGTTGGCGGGGGTGCGGCCGGTGACGGTGGGCTTGGTGGTGTCGGGGCCGTTGTCGAAGACGACGTCGACCCAGTAGTTCTCGCTGTTGTAGGTGCCCGTCGGGAACGACCCCGCGGTGCTGCCGTAGCGGTAGACGCCGTTGCCGCCGGAGGCCCCGTCGCGCAGCGCGGTCAACGGGCCCCGGGTGAAGGCCGAGGTGAAGTACGCCGAGCTCACGGCGTAGCGGGACGGCGCGAAGTACGACGCGACGTACGTCGTGTTCGCCGTCACCGCCACCGGGCTCGGGAAGCTCGCCTGCTGCCAACCGCTCGCGCTCTCGTTGGTGAAGGTCGCGGTCGCCAGCTTCGTGCCGGTGCCGCTCCACAGCGTGCCGACGTGCGTGCCGGTCGCCTGGGTCGGCTTGTAGTAGCGGATGCCCGTGATGAAGCCGTTCTGCGCGGGCTGGAACTTCACCCCGAGCTCCACGGAACTGGTGTCCGGGTCGGTCTTCTGAGGCACGGCCGAGGACGGCCAGATCGTGCAGGGGCAGCCGCCCGAGCCGCCGCCGGAACCGGCGCCGGCGGTGACCGTGATGCCGGGCTGCGGCGTCTCGATGTTGCCGGAGTCGTCCGTCGCCCGGCTGCGGATCCGCAGGGTCGCGTCGTTGTTCGGCGTGAACGTGTAGGTCCACGTCTCGCGGCCGGTGGCGCGGTGCCACGTCGTGCCGCCGTCGGTGGTCACCTCGACGCCGCCGACCCGGCCGCCCCCGGTGTCGGCGGCGGTGCCGCTGACCGTGACCGGGCTGCCCACGGGCACGGTCGCGTTGTCGGCGGGTGCGGTGATCGCGGAGGTCGGCGCGGTCGTGTCGGTGGACGCCGTGGCCGCGGTCAGGCCGCCCTGGAGCGTGGTCGGCTGCACGCCCATGTCGGCGAGCAGGTTGACCGTCGCCTGGCGGGCCGCCGTGTCGGCCGCGGCCGAGCCGCGGTCGTGGTTCGCGTCGAGCGCCCACGACCACTGGATCGTGCCCGCGCCGAACACCAGCGCCCCGCTCGGCGCGCGGTACATGGTCATCGCGTGGGTCGCGGTGCCGTCGGCGTAGTTGGTGCCCCAGTCCTGCAGGACCTGGGCGTTGCCCGTCGTCTGGGACAGCCGGAAGAGTCCCGCCGGCCGGGCGCCGTTGTCGGCGTCCTCGTCCCACTCGTAGCCGATGACGTTGCTGCCGACCGTCGTGGTCTGGTTGGTGCCGAGCGTGGCGACGCGGGTGTTGCGCCAGAACCGCATCTTCCCGTCGGCCGACCCGACGACCATGTTGATCGCGCAGCAGTTGGAGGTGAAGATCGTGCCGCTCAGGGCGTTCTCGGGGCGGCCGCCGTCGGCCGGCGGGCTGAACCGCGGATCGCGCCAGGTGCCGGTCCAGGTCGGCGGGTCCTGCGGGTCGAGCCGCGCGTCGGCGTGGGTCTCCTTGTAGGTGACCAGCGTCCGGTACGGCGTGCCGGCGCCGTCGATGCTGTTCTCCCAGCGCGTCTTCCAGAAGATCTCGTTGCCGCTGAAGAAGGCCAGGTTCACGCCCGCGGCGCGCGCCGCCTCGACGTTCGCCCGCTGCTGGCCCGACCAGTACTCGTCGTGCCCGACGGACAGGAACGCCTCGTGCTCGAGCAGCTCCGCGCCGCGGCGGTCGGTGTCGGCCCCGGAAGAGTAGCTGACGTCGTACCCGTTGGACTCCAGCCAGCGCACCATCGGGTACTCCGCGTTGAAGACGAAGTCCTCCGGGGCGTTGTCGCGGGTCGTGAACGGGCGGTTGTAGCTGACCTTGTAGGCGCGCCCGGCCGGCGATCCGGTGTAGAGGCTGTTGCCGCCGTAGGCGTTGTAGGCCTGCCAGGTCGTGTCGGAGGTCTGGACGAGCAGGTCGGACCCGGAGCCGTCGTCGCGGACCACGAAGAAGACGTGGCTGGAGCCGGCCGGGCCGTCGGTGCGGACCAGCTTCGCGAAGTAGATGCCCGAGACGGCGGTGGCGGGCACGGTCCACGACGCGTTCTGGGTCCAGTTGCCGCAGTCGACGAGCCCGGTGGCGGGCGCGGTGACGCAGTTCGGCTGGTTGGTGTTGATGCTGGTCGGGCTCACGCTGGTGATGAACCGGGCGCCGAGGCCGCCGTAGTAGCCCATCCGGTAGATGTCGAGGCGGTACGACGTGGCGGCGGTGTCGATCTTGAAGCCCTGGGTCTCGCCGACGTTGACGCTCATCTGGGTCGCGAAGCCCTGGATGGAGGCGCTGCCGGCCCCGGTGATGCCCCACTCGCTCTCGGGGTTGCCCGGCCTGGTGTTCTCGCAGGCGACCGGGCTCGCGACCGGGGCGTCGCAGGGTGCGGCCACCGCCGCCGGCGTCGGCAGCACCACGCTCAGCCCGGCGGCCACCAGCACCGCGGCCAGCGCGACCAGCCCACTTCGCGACCGCTGCGTCCGAGCCGTCCGTCGTCCGTCAGCACCCATGGGCTCGCCCCGTTCCTCCGGCCCCGGACAGGTGCCCGGGGCTCCCGGACTGCTCGCACGCTAGGCGCGCGCCGCCGCCAGGTGCGGCGCCGGCGGACGAGTTACCGAGCATGGGGGAGCACCCGGGCCGGTGCGGTGCCGGTGCGCGTCCGGCTCGCCGGTAGATTGGCCGCGTGCTCGACACCGTCGCCGTCGCCACCGAAGACCCCCACCGCGAGCAGCCGTGGGCCGACCTCGGCCTCAAGGCCGACGAGTACCAGCGGATCCGCGAGATCCTCGGTCGTCGCCCCACCAGCTCCGAGCTCGCGATGTACTCCGTGATGTGGAGCGAGCACTGCTCCTACAAGAGCTCCAAGGTGCACCTCAAGCAGTTCTCCGAGCTCAGCCAGGAGACCCCGGTCGGCAAGATGCTGGCCGGCATCGGGGAGAACGCCGGCGTCATCGACATCGGCCAGGGGTACGCCGTCACCTTCAAGGTCGAGTCGCACAACCACCCGTCGTACGTCGAGCCCTACCAGGGCGCGGCGACCGGCGTGGGCGGCATCGTCCGCGACGTCCTCGCGATGGGCGCCCGGCCGGTCGCGGTGATGGACCCGCTGCGCTTCGGCCCGCTCGACGCCGACGACACCCACCGGGTGCTGCCCGGGATCGTCGCCGGCGTCGGCGGCTACGGCAACTGCCTGGGCCTGCCCAACATCGGCGGCGAGGCGGTCTTCGACGAGAGCTACCTCGGCAACCCGCTCGTCAACGCGCTCTGCGTCGGCGTCCTGCGGCACGAGGACCTGCACCTCGCCAAGGCGTCCGGCGTCGGCAACCAGGTGATCCTCTACGGCGCGCGCACCGGCGGTGACGGCATCGGCGGCGTCTCGGTGCTCGCCTCCGAGACGTTTGACGCCGACGGCCCGGCCAAGCGGCCCAGCGTGCAGGTCGGCGACCCCTTCATGGAGAAGCTGCTCATCGAGTGCACGCTCGAGATCTTCGCCGCCGGCCTGGTCGCCGGCATCCAGGACCTCGGCGGCGCGGGCCTGTCCTGCGCCACCTCCGAGCTCGCGTCCGCCGGCGACGGCGGCATGCACGTCGAGCTCGACCGGGTGCCGCTGCGCGACTCGACGCTCGCTCCGGAGGAGATCCTGATGAGCGAGTCGCAGGAGCGGATGATGGCGGTCGTCGAGCCCGGCGACGTCGACGCGTTCCTGGCGATCTGCGCGAAGTGGGACGTCGAGGCGGTCGTGATCGGTGAGGTCACCGAGACCGGCCGGCTGCAGATCGACTGGCACGGCGAGCGCGTCGTCGACGTACCGCCGCGGTCGGTCGCGCACGACGGCCCGACGTACCACCGTCCCTTCGCCCGCCCCGACTGGCAGGACGACCTGCAGGCCGACGCGGCCGAGGCGCTGCCGCGGCCGACGTCGGGCGACGACCTGCGCAAGACGCTGCTGACGCTGGTCGCGAGCCCCAACCTCTGCGACAAGTCGTGGATCACCGACCAGTACGACCGCTACGTCCGCGGCAACACCGTGCTCGCCCAGCCCAGCGACAGCGGCATGATCCGCGTCGACGAGCAGACCAACCTCGGCGTCGCGGTCTCCACCGACTGCAACGGCCGCTTCGCCAAGCTCGACCCGTACGCCGGTGCGCAGCTCGCCCTCGCCGAGAGCTACCGCAACGTCGCGACCGGCGGCGCGGTGCCGCTGGCGATCTCCGACTGCCTCAACTTCGGCTCGCCCGAGGACCCGGCGGTGATGTGGCAGTTCGCCGAGGCCTGCCGCGGTCTCAAGGACGCCTGTGCCGAGCTCGGCATCCCGGTCACCGGCGGCAACGTCAGCCTCTACAACCAGACCGGCGAGACCGCGATCCTGCCCACGCCCGTAGTGGCGGTGCTCGGCGTGGTCGACGACGTCACGCGGCGTACGCCGTCGGCCTGGTCGGCCGGTGGCGAGCGGGTGTTCCTGCTCGGCGAGACCCGCGAGGAGCTCTCCGGCTCGGAGTGGGCGCACGTCGTGCACGGCCACCTCGGTGGCCTGCCGCCCGCGGTCGACCTCGAGGCCGAGCGCGCGCTGGCCCGGCTGCTGCACGCCGGCGTCGGACTGCTGACCTCGGCCCACGACCTCTCCGACGGCGGCCTCGCCCAGGCGCTCGCCGAGGCGGCAATGCGCCACGGCGTCGGCGTCTCGGTGACCGTGCCGGGCGACGCGTTCGTCGGCCTCTTCAGCGAGTCGACCGCTCGGGCGGTCGTCACCGTCCCCGACGGCGCCGCGGAGCGGCTCGTCGAGCTGGCCGAGGAGCACGGCGTGCCGATCGCCGCGCTCGGCGTCACCGGCGGCGACGCGCTCGTGGTCGACGGCGTCTTCGACGTCCCGCTCGACGAGCTGCGCGCCGCCTGGACCGCGACCCTGCCGGCCGCGCTCTCGTGAGGCGCGTCCCGTACGGCGACCACCCGTCGCAGTTCGGGATGCTCTCGGTGCCCGACCGGAGTCCGGTCGGGGTGGCCGTGCTCGTGCACGGTGGCTTCTGGAAGCCCGACTACGGCATCGAGTACGCCCTGCCGCTGGTGCCCTCGCTGCTCGCGCGCGGCTGGGCGACCTGGGTCGTGGAGTACCGCCGCGGCACCGGTGCGGGCGACACCCTGCACGACGTGCGCGCCGCGATCCGGGCGCGTCCCGACCTGCCGGGCCCGGTCGTCGGGATCGGACACTCCGCCGGCGGCCACCTCGCGACCTGGGCCGCCGGGCACGGCGGACTCACGCAGGTCGTCTCCCAGGCGGGCGTCCTCGACCTGCGCGCGGCGTACGACGACGGCCTCGGCGACGGCGCGGTCGGGCGCTTCCTCGGCCACCCGCCCGGGGCCTCGGACGACGACGTCGACCCGATCCGGTGCGTCCCGCTCGGCGTACCGCTCTGGTGCGTGCACGCCACCGCCGACGACATCGTGCCGATCTCGCAGTCCCGCGCCTACGTCGCGGCCGCCCGCGCCGCCGGCGCCCCCGCCCACCTGATCGAGGTCGAAGGCGATCACCTCACCGTCATCGACCCGGACTCCGACCCCTGGGCCCGTACGCTAGCGATCCTGCCTCGAGGTTGAATCCCGACTCAACGTTTCGGCGAGGCGGACGGCGGCGTGGAGGACGAGGTCGGTGAGGTCGGGGTCGGTGACGGCGCGTTCGGGGGCCTGTCCGAGGGTGAGTGCGGCGGGCTGGGTGAGCCAGGCCCAGGCGCGCCAGGGGTCCATCCGGGCGGCGAGCAGGGGCTCGAGCACCGGGGCCAGGTCGGGTCGCAGCTCGCCGTCCGGCAGCAGCTGGAAGGCCGGGACGATCGTGCGCTCCTCCACCGGTACGACGAGCAGCCGGTGGGTCTGGGCGGCCTTGTGGACGGCGTACCGGGTCGCGTCGACCGACGCGCCGCGCACCTCGGCGAGGGTGTCGTAGGTGAACCACGGGCTCGCGAGCAGCTCGGTGCGCAGCCGGGCCTGGCGGGCGAGCACGACCAGTCCGACGGGGACGGCGTGCTCGGGCTCGGAGCCCACGCTGTGCAGGAGTCGGTCGAGCTCGTCGAGCCGGTCGGGCTCGGTCCACACCGCGAGCCCGGAGGGGTCGCGGGTGAAGGTCGGCAGCCCGGCCTCGCCCAGATGCGCGGCGAGGCCGAGGTCCTCGAGCCAGGTGGCGAGGCGATCGCCGTCAGCAGGTGTCACCGGACCAGCCTGCCCTATGGGCGGCGCGACCCATACTGGGGGCATGAGCCACGAGGAGATCACCCGCGAGCACTTCGAGCAGCCGTCCTGGGACGAGCGGTACGCCGGGCCCGAGCGCACGTGGAGCGGCCGGCCGAACGCCGTCCTGGTGGCCGAGGCGGGCGAGCTGCCGGTCGGGCGGGCCGTCGACCTGGGCTGCGGCGAGGGCGGTGACGCGATCTGGCTCGCCGAGCGGGGCTGGCAGGTCACCGGTGTCGACTTCTCCGCCGCCGGGCTCGCGAAGGCTGCCGAGCATGCCGCCGAGCGCGGCGTCGCCGACCGCATCACCTGGCGGCAGGCCGACCTGCGCACCTGGACGCCCGCCGGCGAGCAGTGGGACCTGGTGACCTCGCACTTCCTGCACCTGCTCGACCAGGGCATGGTCGACGCCACTCGCCGGATGGCCGACGCCGTCGCTCCCGGGGGCACCCTGCTCGTGGTCGGCCACCACCCCGACGACAGCCACACGGGGCTGCGGTGGTCGGTGCCCGGTGTCCTGTTCAGCGCCGACGAGCTCGTCCCGGCACTCGACCCGGACCGGTTCGAGATCCGGGTCGAGGCTCGCGAGCGCACCGAGGCCCGGCACGAGGAGACCCACGCGGTCACCGACGCCGTGCTGGTCGCCCGACGCGTCGGCTGAGGTCGTTCCGACGGTCCGGTCTAGACCGGATCCGAGCGCTTCCGGGCTCGATCCGTCCCGCGGTCGCGGCCACTGGCAGAATGCCGCTCGCAGTGGGGATCGCGGGCTCTGTCGCCCGTGTGTGGGGCGTCTAGAAGTGGTGAAGCAATTGAGTGCGCGTCGAGTCCGGGCGTTCTCGCCTCTCCTGATCGGCGTGCTCGCCGCACTGACGACGGCGCTGCTGCCGCCGGTCCCGGCGACCGCCGCACCGGCCGCCCCCGCCGACCGGACGGCCTGCACGATCAACGGCACGCCCGGTCCCGACGTGCTGCGTGGCGGCCCCGGCCGCGACGTCATCTGCGGCTGGGGCGGCGACGACGTACTGATCGGCGGCGGCGGTGACGACGTGCTGCGCGGTGGTGGCGGTGACGACGTGCTGCGCGGCGGCGACGGCGACGACCTCCTCCAGGGCGGCCGCGGTGCCGACCGGCTGTACGGCGGCGCCGGGGACGACGTGCTGCGCGGCTACGTCGGCGACGACCAGCTGTACGGCGAGGCCGGGGACGACGAGCTGCGCGGCTACCGGGGCCGGGACCGGCTCGACGGCGGGCCCGGCGTCGACCGCCTGTTCGGCGGACCGGGTAGCGACCGCCTGATCGCGCGCGGCGACGACGGCGCCGGTGACCGGATCTCCTGCGGCCGCGGCGAGGACGTCGTGGTGGCGGACTCCGGAGCCCAGGTGCAGGAACGCTGCCAAGCGGCCCCTGGCAACCGGGCCCCGACGCAGCTGCGGCTGGTGCCCGCCCGGGTCGCGGAGAACCAGTCCGCCGGCACCGAGGTCGGCCGCCTGCAGGCCGTCGACCCCGACAGCGGCGACGCGCACGAGTTCACCCTGGTCCCGGGGGCCGGCGCCGACGACAACGCGGCGTTCGTGCTCGACGGCGACCGCCTGCTGACGGCCCGGCCCTTCGACTTCGAGGCCGCGCCGCGTCTGTCGGTGCGGGTGCAGGCGACCGACCGCGGTGGGCTGAGCCTCGCGGCGTCCCTCACCGTCGAGGTGACCGATGTCGCGGAGAACCGGGCGCCCACGGCGGTCGGCGACGCCTACGCCACCGACGAGGACGTCGACCTGCGGCTGCCGACGACCGGCACCGGCGGCCCCACCGCCAACGACACCGACCCCGACGGCGACCCGCTCACCGTGGTCGCCGTCGACCAGGCGTCCGGCGGTACCGTCGAGATCGCCGCTGCCGAGATCGTGTTCCGCCCCGCGCCCGACCGCTGCGGCACCGGCTCGGCCGGCTTCCGCTACACGGTCTCCGACGGGCGCGGGGGCAGCGACTCGGCCCGGGTCGACGTCGACCTCCGGTGCCTGCCCGACCCGACCGTCGTCCGCGACGACTCCGCGACGGTGGACGAGGACGCGCCGGCGACCACGATCGACGTCCTCGCCAACGACACCGACCCGGACGGCGACCCGGTCGCGATCGACTCGGTCACCCAGCCCGCCCACGGCACCGTGGTCGTCACCGGCGGCGGCTCCGCACTCACCTACCGGCCGGCGGCGAACTTCTGCAGCCCGCCGGTGGACACGTTCACCTACACGGTCGTCGACGGACCGACCGCCACGGTCTCGGTGAGCGTGGACTGCGTCGACGACGCCCCGGTCGCCGTGGCCGACACCCTCGAGCTGACCGAGGACGACCCGGCGACAGCCGCCGACCCGCTCGCCAACGACACCGACGTCGACGGCGGGCCGATGTCGATCGACTCGGTGACCCAGCCGGCGGCGGGCACCGTCGCGATCACCGGTGGTGGCGCGGACGCGACGTACGAGCCGGACGCCGACGCGTGCGGCCCCGACAGCTTCACCTACACGCTGTCCCCCGGCGGCTCGACCGCGACCGTAGCGGTGGAGGTGGCCTGCGTCGACGACGCGCCCGTCGGGGTGGCCGACACCCTCGAGATCGCGGAGGACTCCGGCTGGACCGTGGTGCCCGTGCTCGCCAACGACACCGACGTCGACGACGGCCCGATGGCGACGACCGGCGCCACCGGCGCGAGCCACGGCCAGCTCGACCTCATCGCGGGCACGATCTCCTACCGACCGGCGGCCGACTACTGCGGCTCCGACAGCTTCACCTACACGCTCTGGCCGGGCAACACCACCGTCCCGGTCACCGTGACCGTGACCTGTGTCGACGACCCGCCCGTCGCGGTGAGCGACAGCGTGACGACGACCGTCGACACGCCGGTCGAGCTGGACGTGCTGGCCAACGACACCGACGTGGACGGCGGCCCCATCGCCGCGGAGGTGGTCAGCGGCCCGGCGCACGGCTCGCTCCTGCTCGACGACGACGGCACCGGCACCTACAGCCCGGCCGAGAGCTACTGCAACACCAGGCCGGGCCCCGCCCCCGACACCTTCGTCTACCGGCTCGTCCCGGGTGGTGCGACCGCCACCGTCTCGGTGACGGTCACCTGCTCCGACGACCCGCCGACGGCGGTCGACGACACCCTGCTCGTCGCGGAGGACGCCCCCGCCACGCCGGTGGCCGTGCTGGCCAACGACACCGACTCCGACGGCGGCCCGATGTCGGTCGGCGCGGTGACCCAGCCCGACCACGGCGTGGTCGTGATCACGGGTGGCGGCACCGGGCTGACCTACGAGCCGGCCGTGAACTACTGCGGCCCCGACAGCTTCACCTACACCCTGTCGCCGGGCACCTCGACCGCCACCGTCGAGGTGACGGTCGGCTGCGTCGACGACGCCCCGGTCGCCGTCGACGACACGGTCACCGTGGAGGAGGACGCTGCCGCATCGGCGCTCGACGTGCTCGCCAACGACACCGACATCGACGGCGGCCCGAAGCGGGTCGACGCGGTGGTCAGCGGCCCGGCGCACGGCACCGTGCTGATCACCGGAGGCGGCAGCGGGCTGACCTACGCGCCCGAGGCCGACTACTGCAACGACCCGCCCGGCACCGACCCCGACGAGTTCACCTACAAGCTGAACGGCGGGGACACCGCCGTCGTCGAGGTCACGGTGACCTGCGTCAACGACGCCCCCGTCGTACCCACGCTCACGCTGGCGGGGCCACGCGCCGCCATCGGCAACACCACGCTGGTCGTCGATGCCCCGACCGCGGCGTACGGCGCGGTGAGCAGCCCGGCGAAGGCCGTCACCGTCGACCTGCTGGCGGCCGCCACCGACATCGACGGCCCCGGCCCGCTGGCGATCACGGCCGCGACGATCACCACCGACCTGGGCGGCACGGTCGACCTGCGCGCCGACGGGACCTTCCGCTACGACCCGCCCGGCTCGGCGAGCTGCACCGGCACGGACTCGTTCGACTACACGGTCTCCGACGCGGCGAGCCCGCTGGCGACCACCACCGCCACCGTCGAGATCGCGGTCGCCGACTGCGTCTGGTACGTCGACAACACCGCCCCGGCCGGTGGGGACGGCACCGCCGCGGCGCCGTTCGACACCCTCGCCGAGGCCGAGACGGCCTCCGGGGCCGACGACACCGTCTTCGTCTACGTCGGTGACGGCACCAGCAGCGGCCTCGGCACGGGCTTCCGGATGGACCCGCGAGAGCGGCTGCTCGGCGAGGCCGCCGGCCTGACCGTCTCGGGTGTCGCGCTCGTCGCGCCCGAGCCCGGGGCGCGGCCGCTGCTGACCGCCAGCGGTGCGGACGTCATCGCGCTCGACGACGCCAACGTCGTGCGCGGCCTCCAGATCGACCCAGCGGGCGGTGGCGGCGTCATCGGTGCCGCCGGCGACACCGGCGGCGGCACGCTCGCTGACCTCCGGATCATCGACACCGGCGTCGCCGGCACGGGGCCCGCGCTCGGACTCACCGACACCACCGGCACGTACGCCGTCTCGGACCTGGTCGTGGACACCTCGGCGGCGACGAGCCCGCCCGCCACCGCAGTCGGGATCCGGCTGGTCAACGCCGGCACGGTGACGTTCGCCGACGCCGGCACGATCCGGCTGGTCACGAAGGGCGCCAAGGCCCTGGAGGTGAGTGGCACCGCACTCGGGAGCGGGTCGGTCTTCGACGCGATCACGGTCACCGGCTCATTCTCGGGTGCCGTCATGATGACGAATGCGACCGGTACGACGACCTTCGCCGGCCTCGACCTGACCACCACCGGAGGAGCGGCAGCCGCCTTCGCGCTCAGCAACGCGGGCACCGTGCAGGTGCCCGCCGCCGCCACCGCCGACGTGGACGCGACCGGTGGGCCCGCGGTCGCGGTGATCGGCACCGGCGGCGCGGTGCTGCACTTCGACCGGGTCCGCTCGACCGGCAGCGCCACCGCCGGGATCGGCCTCTCCGGACTCGGCAGCGGTGTCTTCAGCGCCGCGGCCACCAGCGCCGTCAGCGGAGCGGCCGGGGTCGCGTTCGACCTCGACGGCGGCTCGGGCGACGTCACGTACGCCGGATCGATCGACGACGGCGACGGCAGAGCGGTCGAGATCACCGGGCGCAGCGGCGGCGCCGTGACCTTCAGCGGCTCCGTCACCGACGCTGCCGACGCCGGCGGCGGCATCGCGGTCTCCGGCAACACCGGCGGCTCGACGACGTTCTCCGGCGCCGCCAAGCAGCTCGACACCGGTGCCGAGCCTGCGGTCACGATGCAGGCCAGCAGCGGACACACCCTCTCGTTCACCGGTGGCGGGCTCGTCATCCGCGCGACCAGCGGTGCGGGGCTGCGCGCCGTAGATGGCGGCTCGATCGCCGTCACCGGCAGCGGCAACCGCATCGCCACGACGACCGGCACCGCGCTGGACGTGTCCGGCACCGCCATCGCCACCGCAGGCGTGACCTTCCAGAGCATCTCGGCCACCGGCGCCCCCGTCGGGATCCGGCTCGACGACACCGGCACCACGGCCGGCGCCGGCTCGCTCACCGTGACCGGCGACGGCGGCAGCTGCACCACCTCGACCCGTGCGACGTGCTCGGGCGGCGAGATCGCCGACGCCGCCGGAGGAGACGACACGGGCGCCACCCCCACCGGCACCGGCATCGTGCTCAACCGGACCCGCGCCCCGTCGCTGACCAGGATGTGGCTCCACGGCCACGCCAACTACGCGATCCGGGGGACCGGGGTGGTCGGCTTCACGATGGCCGACAGCGTGGTCGACGGTGCCAACGGCACCACCCCGGCCGGTCCCTACTACGACTCCGCGATCTTCTTCGACGGACTGACGGGGTCGGCGTCGATCACCCGGACGCTCATCCAGGGCGGGGCCGGCAACAACCTGCGGGTCAGCAACGGCACCGGGACCCTCGACCGGCTGGTACTCGACCAGGTCGAGCTCGGTCTCTCGGGTGCCACGCCGACCAACGACGCGGTGCTGCTGCAGACCTCCGGCACCGCCGGCATGAAGGTCACCGTCAAGAACAGCTCCTTCTTCAGCGCCGCGGGCGATCTGCTGCAGCTCGACCACAGCGGCACCGGACCGGCCGACCTGGTGCTCACCGGCAACACCTTCAGCAACGGTCACCCGGCGATCGCCGAGGCGGGCGGCGGCGTCACCCTGACCCAGAGCGGCGGCAGCGGCGTCATGAGCGCGACGGTCACCGGCAACAGCTTCCGGGGCGCCGTGGGCAATGCCTTCACCGCGGTGAAGGGGCTGGGTCCCTCCGTCCAGACCGGGACCTTCCAGAGCAACACGGTGGGCGTCGCCGGCGGCGTCGGCTCGGGCTCCCTGGTCGGCAGCGGGGTCAAGATCCAGTCGCTGGGTGAGGGGTCGAGCACCTGGGCGGTGCGCTCCAACCAGATCCGGCAGTACGGCGCGAGCGGCATCGAGATCCTGGCCGGCGGTGGCGGCATCGCGACCGGCGGTGCGATCGACGCGAGCATCGCCGACAACAACATCACCCAGTACGACCTGGGCAACCCGTCGGCGTACGGCATCCACCTCAACCTGGGCACCGTGGCCGGGGCCACCTTCAGCGGCTGCGCCGCGATCACCGGCAACACGGTGAGCACCGGCGGCGCGACCACGGACGTCCGGCTCCGCCAGCGCTACTCGACGACGCTCCGACTGCCCGGCTACGCGGGTGCGTCGGCCGACTCGACCGCGGCCTCGGCCTTCGTGAACGCCAACAACATGGGCAGCAACGCCGTCCAGGTCGACATCAGCAGCCCGCCCGGTGGCGGCGTCGTCGGCGGCGTGACCTGCGCGCAGCCACCGGCCTGACGAGAGGACAGCACACTTCCATGGCAGAGCCCTTCCTCGCCGAGATCCGGCTGATGTCGTTCGAGTTCGCCCCGAAGGGGTGGGCGCTGTGCAACGGCCAGTTGCTCCCGATCAACCAGAACCAGGCACTGTTCTCGCTGCTCGGCACGACCTTCGGGGGCGACGGGCGGACGAACTTCGCGCTGCCCGACTACCGGGGACGCACCCCGATCCACGTCGGCGCCGGGCACACCCTGGGTGAGCGGGGCGGCGAGGTCGGTCACATCCTCTCGATGGGCGAGCTCCCCGCCCACACCCACCGGGTCCGGGCCTCGAACCACGCGGTGCCCGGCGCGACCGCTCCCGACGGGCGCTACCTGGGCCGGGCCAACAACGCGTACACCGCGGGCCCGCCGAGCACGACGCTGCGCCCCGACACCGTGACCGCGGTCGGTGGCAGCCAGGCGCACCTCAACCTGCAGCCGTTCCTGACCATCAGCTTCTGCATCGCGCTGCAGGGCATCTTCCCGTCCCCGACCTGAGGAGGACTCGTGGCACAACCGTACGTCGGCGAGATCCGCATGTTCGCCGGCAACTTCGCGCCGGCCGGGTGGCAGTTCTGCCAGGGCCAGCTGCTGCCGATCTCCGAGTACGAGACCCTGTTCCAGCTCCTCGGCACGACCTACGGCGGCGACGGCGAGTCGACGTTCGCCCTGCCGGATCTCCAGGGACGGATCCCGATCCACCAGGGCAACGGCTACCACCTGGCCGAGACGGGGGGCGCCGAAGAGGTGACCCTGACGATCACCCAGATCCCGAACCACAGCCACGCCTGGCTGGCCGTCGGCGACCGCTCCGGCACCCTGACCAGCCCGGCCGGAGCCCTGCCGGCGCCGTCGGCCAACGTGACGCCGTACCTCAACGAGGCTCCGGACGTGTCCTTCGCCGGCGCCGCGGCCGTGGCCACCGGCGGCAGTCAACCGCACACCAACCTGCAGCCCTACCTGTGCGTCAGCTTCATCATCTCGCTCTACGGGATCTTCCCGTCCCCGACCTGAGGAGAGTCATGGCCGACCCGTTCGTCGCCGAGATCCGGATCTTCCCCTTCAACTTCGCGCCCAAGGGATGGGCATGGTGCGACGGTCAGCTGCTGCCGCTGTCGCAGAACACGGCGCTGTTCTCGCTGCTCGGCACGACCTACGGCGGCAACGGCAAGTCCAACTTCGCGCTCCCCGACCTGCAGGGCCGGGCGCCGATGCAGCCCGGTCAGGGCCCGGGCCTCAGCGACCGGATGCTCGGCGAGGCCGGCGGCAGCGAGACGGTGACCCTGCTCGAGAGCGAGATGCCGGCGCACTCCCACTCCCTCCGGGCCAGCACCGCGGATGCCGCCGACACCAACGAGCCGACCCCGAGCGCGTCCTATGCGACCTCGTCGGGAGGGCGCCTCTATCAGCAGAACGCCGACACCGAGCTGGCCCCGGACACGCTGTCGGTCGCCGGCGGCGACCAGCCGCACAACAACATGCAGCCCTACCTCACCTGCTACTTCAACATCGCCCTGCAGGGCGTCTTCCCGCCACGGACATGACGATGACCGACGACGTCGCCACCGAGCGCCGGATCCGACTGCGGCCCGCCACCGAGGGCGACCGCGAGTTCCTGGTCCGGCTCTACGGCTCGGTGCGGGCCGAGGAGCTCGACCGGGTCGCGTGGCCGCCGGGGCAGCGGGACGCCTTCGTGCGCATGCAGTTCGATCTCCAGGACCGGCAGTACCGCCAGCACAACCCGCGCGGCACGTTCGACGTGGTCGAGGTCGAGGAGCGCCCGGCCGGTCGGCTGTACGTCGACCGCCGCGCCACCGACATCCGGATCGTCGACATCGCGCTGCTCCCCGAGTACTGCGGCCGCGGCATCGGGACCCACCTGGTGCGGGAGGTGCTCGACGAGGCGGCGGCCTCCGGTCGGACCGCGAGCATCCACGTCGAGGTCCACAACCCGGCGGCCACCCTCTACGAGCGCCTGGGGTTCGCGGCCGTGGCCGAGGTCGGCGTTTACCGCCGGATGGAGTGGCGGTCGTGATGACGCACCTGGGCTCAGGCGAACGCGGCCTCGTAGCGCAGCCCGCCGTCCCGGGGCCCGAGCGGCACCAGGAAGAGATCGAGGTCGCCGAGGTCGGCGTGCCGCAGGGCGTAGGTGCCCTGCGGGAGCACAACGTCGGCCGGGCCGGAGAAGAACAGCGAGAACTGCTGCCGCGACCGGCCGTCCGGCCCGGGTCCGCCGGCCTCCTGGCTCTCCCACGTCTCGCTGAGCTCCAGACGGGCGTTGCGGTCGGCGAGCGCGACATCGAAGGAGTCGCCCACGTGCGGAGCGAAGAGATCGTGCGTGAGCCACTGCGGTCCGGACACCCGCCGATGCTATGCCCCCGCCCGACGAGAGGAGCACCCGTGCCGCCCCTGACCCGCCGCGTCCTGCTCGGCTCGACCGCCCTGGTCGCGCTCGTGCAGCCCCTGATCGATCCCGTGCAGGCCTTCGCCGCCGGCCGGACCGGCGAGCGGCTGTACCGCCGGGGCCGGTTCAAGCGCCGCCGCGGCCGGCGCTTCCGGCTCAGCGACGGCGCCGTCACCTACCGGGCCAAGCTGGTCAAGGTGCGCAACCTGCCCGACGGCACGGCCGGCGACCAGGAGCAGTTCAGCCTGCTCTTCCGCACCTCCCGGCGGCTGCCGGCCGACGGGGGCACCTACATCCTGCAGCGCGCGGGCTTCGCGCCGACCGCGCTGTTCGTCGTCCCGCTCGGAGCCAGCGGCCGGCTCTGCGAGGCCGTGATCAACAGCGCCCCGCGGAGGCGGCGCCGGCGCTGACCGCGGCGGGACGTCATCCGGACGGTGCAAGCGGGTGCTCCGTCCGGATGACGTCCCACCGCCGCCGGCCCACGAAAGAGGCCAGTTCCCGTCCTCAATCGCGGCCTAGCCTGGCGACATGAACACCAGTGCCCGGATGCTGCGGCTGCTCTCGCTCCTCCAGACCCACCGGTACTGGCCCGGCGGCGAGCTCGCGGACCGCCTGGAGGTGAGCCCGCGCACCCTGCGCCGCGACATCGACCGGATCCGCGAGCTCGGGTACGACGTCGACGCCGTGCGCGGGGTCAGCGGCGGCTACCAGCTGCGGGCGGGCAGCACGCTGCCGCCGCTGCTGCTCGAGGACGAGGAGGCGATCGCGATCGCGGTGGGCCTGCACACCGCCGCCTCCGGGGCGGTCGCCGGGCTGGAGGAGACCGCCGTGCAGGCGCTGGCCAAGGTGATCGCGTTGATGCCGCCGCGGTTGCGCCGGCGGATGGAGGCGCTGCGCTCCCAGACCGACGGGGTCCCGTGGGGCGGGGGACCGGTGGTCGACGCCACGGTGCTGAGCGTGCTCGCCCAGGCCTGCCGCGACGACGAGCCGGTCGGCTTCGTCTACACCGCGCGTCCCCGCGACGGGCGCGCGGCCGAGCCGACGCAGCGGCGGGTCGAGCCGCACCGGCTGGTGTCGCTCGGCCGCCGCTGGTACCTCGTCGGCTACGACCGCGACCGCCAGGACTGGCGCTCGTTCCGGGTCGACCGGATGCGCGACGCGACCACCACCGGCCACCGCTTCCGCCCGCGGGAGCTGCCCGCCGCCGACGCCGCGTCGTTCGTGCAGGCGGGGATCCGCTCGGCGCCGCAGCGCTACGACGTGCGGGTCCGGTTCGCCGCCGATGCCGACACGGTCGCGGCGTACGTCGGCCGGTGGGCCACCGTCGAGCCGGCCGGGGCCGGCTGCGTGATGCACATGCCCAGCGACAGCCTGGACTGGCCGCTGATGGTGCTGGCCCATCTCGACAGCGAGTTCACCGTCGAGGGACCGGCCGAGCTCGTGGACGCGGTGGCCCGGGTCGGGGAGCGATTCGCCCGGGCGGTCCCTCGGGGTGGCGGGCCGGGGCGTGGGTCCATCAAGGGATGAAGGCCGACCCGCGCTCACCCGGGCGAGCTCAGCCGGGGATGCGCGGTTTCGCCCTCATTCCATGGTGAACCTGTGACCCCAGGCGCACCCGACCGGCCCCGACCGGATGGTGCCGGCCACTGCGGATCGTCGTGGCTCGACGGCTACGCCATCGTGCTGCTCGGGGAGCCGATGGCACTCGCGTTCGGGTCGGGCCGCAGGTCGCCGGCGACCACCGGTAGGTACCGCTCCCAGGCGGCGGGCCGCGGCACCGCGCGCACGCTCGTCGACAGCGTCGGGATCAGCGCGACCAGGGCGGTGAGGGCGCCGAGCACGGCGATCGCGGGGCCGCCGCCGAGGCCCGTGAGCAGTGCGCCCGCGATGAAGGGCGCGAGCGGCATCGCCGACATCGACACGAACTGCATGGTCGACTGCACGCGGCCCTGGAGCTCGACCGGCGTCACGGCGATCCGGTAGGAGCCGATGCCGGCATTGCCCGCGGGGTTGAGGAGGAGGCCGAGCGCGAGGGCCGCGGCGACGACCGCCGGGCTGTTCCAGAGCGCCATCGGTACGACGAGGGGCACGAAGCTCCACGCGATCGCGACGGTCAGGCGGCCGGTCGGCAGCCGGTCGATGAGCCACGGCGCGACGATCGCGCCGAGGATGCCGGCGACGCCGGCGGCGGTCTCGACGAGACCGATCTGGAAGGCGGGGACGCCGCCCTCGATCAGGCGCAGCACCGCGGCGAAGAAGAGCGCGTTGACGGCCAGGTTGGTCAGCGCCGACCACACCGTCAGCACCCGGAAGAGCGGCCGCGCCCGGATGAACGTGAAGCCCTCGGCGAGGTTCCGGCGCAGCGTCGGCCGGCCCGGCGTGCCGGCGGGCCGCGCAGGGGCGGACAGGTCGGCGCGGATCCGGCCGAGCAGCACCCACGACACGGCGAACGTGACGGTGTTGACCGCGAACGGCAGCCACCGCGTCACGGCGTACAGCACGCCGCCGAGCGGGGCGCCGACCAGCGCCGCGATGTGCTGGCGGGCCTGGTTCTGCGAGAGCGCGGTGGGCAGGTCCTCGGTGTCCACGATCGCGCGCACGGCCGAGATCTCCGCCGGCCCGAAGAGGCCGGCCGCGGCCCCGGTGAGGAGCGCGACGACCAGCACGTGGGGCACGGTCAGCGCGCCGGCCAGGCCGGCGGCCACGAGCGAGGCGTAGAGCAGCACGCCCGTGCCGCTCGCCGTGCGCATCACGCGGCGCCGGTGGACCCGGTCGGCGAGCACCCCCGCCGGCAGCAGCGTGCCGGCCAGGCCGAGCAGGTAGAGCGCCTCGGCGGCGGCCGCCGCGAGTGCCGAGCCGGTGAGGGCGTAGGTGATCAGCGGGAAGACGAACGTGCTGATCCGGCTGCCCAGCTCGCTGATCGTCTGGCCGACCCAGAGCACGGTGAAGTCGTGGTTGCGAGCGAGGGTCCGATAGCTGCTCATATCCGCAACATAACTTGCGCAAGTAATAGTGCGCAATAGTTCGTGCGAAATTCTGGCTAGACTGGCGACATGCCGTTCCAGTCCCGCGGGCAGCAGGTCCACGACCCGAAGATCTTGCGCGCGATCGCGCACCCGCTGCGCAATCGGATCCTGGCCGAGCTGTCCGCGAGCGGGTCGATGCGGGCGGCCGATCTGGCGCGGGAGCTGGACATCCCCGCCAACCAGGCGAGCTTCCACCTGCGCCAGCTCGCGAAGTACGGCCTCGTCGAGGACGACCCCGACGCCGCCCGCGACCGGCGCGACCGGGTCTGGCGGCTGACCTCCGAGCACGGCCTGATGGTGAGGATCGACGAGCTCGAGCAGCAGCCGGGCGGCCGGGCCGCCTCCGCGGTCTTCCGGCAGAACGCCGCCGCGTGGGGACGCGCCGTCGTCGACGCGGCGTACGACGACGCGAACCGGAGCCCGGACGCCTTCCGGACCGTCAACGAGCAGGCCCTGCGGCTCACCCGCGAGGAGGCCGAGCAGCTTGCGCAGGAGATCGACGAGGTGGTGGCCGGCTGGGCCGACCGCCACCGCGGTCGTGCCGACGAGCGGGCGACATACCTCTGGTTCTCGGTGCTCCAGCCGCACCCGCAGGTCCACGTGGAGGGGGACGCCTGATGCCCCCTCGCCTCCGGCCGGCCGACCCCGCCGAGGTCGCCGCCGCGCTGGCCCGCGTCCAGGCCGGTGCGCCCGATCGGGCCGACCTCCGTCTGCTGACCAAGCACTTCCTCGCGGTGCTCGAGCAGCGCGCGCCCGGGCACTCCGTCGAGGTCCGGGTGCCGCCGTACGCCGCGGTGCAGGTGATCCCCGGTGTCCGGCACACCCGCGGCACCCCGCCTGCCGTGGTCGAGACCGACGCGGGCACCTGGATCGCCCTGGCCACCGGCGAGCTCGCGTGGTCGGACGCCGAGTCCACCGGTCGGGTCGTCGCCTCGGGCGAGCGTGCCGACCTGACGCCGTACCTGCCGCTCGGATAGCCCGCCGGTCGGATAGTCCGTCACGTTCTGGTTGCCCCAGGGCGGTGACGGCAGCCATTTCGTGACGGACTATCCCGACGATCTAGGGTCGGGCACATGAGCGACGACATCCGCGGCAAGGTCCAGGCCATCCTCCCGAGCGTCCGGACGGACCTCGAGGACCTGGTGCGGATCCAGTCGGTCAGCGCGGACCCGGAGCGGCTCGGGGAGGTCGAGCGGAGCGCGCAGCGGACCGCCGAGCTGTTCGCGGCCGAGGGGGTCGACGTCGAGATCGTGCGCGCCTTCGAGGGCGCGCCGCCCGCTGTCGTCGGCGAGAAGAAGGGGCCGGAGGGCGCGCCGACCGTGCTGCTCTACGCCCACCACGACGTGCAGCCCGAGAACGACCACGCCGACTGGGACTCCGCGCCCTGGGAGCCGACCGAGCGCGACGGCCGCCTCTACGGCCGCGGCGCGGCCGACGACAAGGCCGGGATCATGGCGCACGTCGGCGCGCTGCGTGCGCTCGGCGACGACCTGCCCGTGACGGTCCGGCTCTTCATCGAGGGCGAGGAGGAGGTCGCGAGCGCGACGCTCCCGCAGCTGCTCGAGCAGTACCAGGACCGGCTGAAGGCCGACGTCATCGTGATCGCCGACTCCGGCAACTGGGACATCGGCGTGCCCGCGCTGACCACCAGCCTGCGCGGCCTGATCCGGGTCGACGTGGAGCTGCGCACGCTCACCCACGCGGTCCACTCCGGCATGTGGGGCGGCCTCGCGCCCGACGCGATCATGGCGCTGATCCGCGTGCTGAACTCGCTCTGGACCGAGGACGGCGCCCCCGCGGTCGCCGGGCTCGTCAGCGGCCCGGCCGCCCCGGTCGAGTACCCGGAGGACCGGCTGCGCGCCGAGTCCGGCGCCATCGACGGACTCTCCTGGGTCGGCCAGGGGTCGGCGGTCGAGCGACTCTGGACGCAGCCGGCGATCACGGTCACCGGCTTCGACGCCCCGAAGGTCGCGGGCGCCTCCAACACGCTCAGCCCGGTCGCGCGCGCCCGGGTCACGATCCGGATCGCGCCCGGCGACACCGCCGAGAACGCCGTCGCGCGGCTCGAGGCGCACCTGCGCGCGCACGTGCCGTGGGGCGCGTCGCTGGGCACGACCGTCGTCGACACCGGCGAGCCGATCGCGCTGCCGGCCGACGGCCCGGCGTACGACGCGGCGCGCGCGGCGTTCACCGAGGCCTGGGACGGCACCGCGCCCGTCGACATGGGCGTGGGCGGATCGATCCCGTTCATCGCGGAGTTCCTCGAGGCGTTCCCGGAGGCGAGCGTGCTCGTCACCGGCGTGGAGGACCCCGACACCCGTGCCCACGGTGCCAACGAGGGTCTGCACCTCGCGGAGTTCGAGCGGGTGGTGCTCGCCGAGGCGCTGCTGCTCAGGAACCTGGCGCGCTGACGCCGGCCGCGGCGGGCAGCCGCACCCGGAAGGTGCTGCCCGTCCCGAGCGCCGACTCGAGGTCGACCCGGCCGCCGTGCCGTGCGGCGAGCCGGCGCACGATCGCGAGCCCGAGGCCGGTGCCCGACTGCTGCGCCGCCTCGGGGTCCGCGGACCGGTAGAACTCCTCGAACACGTGCTGCTGGTCGGCGGCGGAGATGCCGATGCCGTCGTCGGTGCAGGTGAGCACGACCTCGCCGTCGTCGGCCTCGAGGCGTACGTCGACGTGGCCGCCGCCGCGCGTGTACTTCACCGCGTTGCCGACGAGGTTGGCGACGACGTGCTCGAGCTCGTGGGCGATCCCGAGCACCGGGGCGGGGCCGCCCGGCAGCGTGGTCGTCATGGTGATGCCCCGGGCCTGGGCCGGCCCGGTGTTGAGCTCGACGATGTCGGCGACGACGGGGGTGAGGTCGACCGGCCCGGCTCCGTCGAGGCCGGTGGCGTCCGCGGTGCGGTGCAGCACCAGCAGCTCCTCGACGACCCGTGAGAGGCGGGTGCTGCCGCGTCGGATCGCGGCGATGGCTGTGTGCGAGAGGTCGGAGAGGTTCGGGTCCTCCGCGAGGATCTCCAGGTAGCCGACGATGCTGGTCAGCGGCGTGCGCAGCTCGTGGGAGACCGTGGCGACCAGGTGGCTCTTGTACTCGGCGAGCTCCTGGAGCTCCCCGACCAGCTGGTGCTCCCGCTCGAACATCCGAGCGCTCGCGAGCGCTCGGCCGAGGTCGCGGCCGATGTCCAGGGCCATCGCGGCCTCGACCTCGCTCCACTCCGCGCCGCTCCGGCCGCGAGTCATGCCGATCCAGCCGAGGCACTCCCCGCCGGAGCCGAGCGGGGCCAGCAGCAGGGACCCCGCCGAGGTGGTGGAGAGGAACGCCATCACCTCGGCGTACGCCCCCGCGCCGAGCGGCTCCGGCGACTGCCGGTCGGGGGCGAACACGCCCACGTCCTGGCGGTCCCAGAGCGCCTCGGCGTACTGCTCGAGGAGGGCGATGGTCGTGGACGGCGGGATCACCGGGTCGTGGTCGTGGACGGCCCGCGGCTGCTCGCCGACCAGCTGGGTCCACAGCGCCTGGACCCGGAAGCCGTCGACGATCGCGGTCGCGCTCTCGGTCAGCGCCCGGGCGGCGGACATCGACGCCGAGGCGCGGCGCACGATGTCGGCCGCGGCCGCCGCCAGCCGCACCCGCTCGGCCATCCGCTCGCGCTCCAGCGTCGCGGCCACCGCCCCGCCGGCCTGGCGGGCGTAGACGTCGAGCAGCGCGCGCTTCCCCTCGTCGGGGATCAGGCCGTCGCGGGGCACGTCGAAGCCGAGGACCGCGAGCAGCCGGCCGCCGTCGTCGTACAGCGGCGCGACCAGCAGGTCCTCGGGGTGCCACGCGTCGTCGGGTACGTCGCGGGGCCCGTCGGAGGTCCAGCCCCACTTGTCGATGTCGAGCCCGTGCCGGTCGTGGCGCACGAACGTGAGCCGACCCCAGTCCTCGCCGTTGCGCATCGCATCGAGCAGTGGCTCGACCGGGGCCAGGGTGTCGAGCAGGGCGTCGCGCGCCTCCTGCGGCCCGACCACGCACAGCAGCTGGAGGTAGCCGTCGTCGCGGACCGCGCTCACGCCCACCACGTCGAAGCCGGCGACCTCGGCGATCGCCTCGATGATCGACTGCAGCGCCTCCTTGGACCGGTCGTCGGACCAGCGGGAGCCGCGGACCGGCCGCTCGTCTCCGGTGATGTCCGTCATGAGTCCGTCGAGTCGGTCATCGATCGGTCCCGTCAGGCGGCCGGCAGGTGCACCCGGAAGGTGCTGCCGTGGCCGAGCTCCGACTCGATCTCCAGGCGGCCGTCGTGGCGGTCGACGATCCGCCGCACGATGGCGAGACCGAGGCCGGTGCCCGGCTGGGAGATCGCGAGCGGGTTGGAGGAGCGGAAGAACTCGGTGCCGAGGCGCTCCCGGTCCGCCGCCGAGATGCCGATGCCCTCGTCGGCGCAGGTCAGCACGACCTCCGCCCCGACGTGCTCGAGGCGCACCGTGACGCTGCCCCCCTCGGGGGTGTACTTGACGGCGTTGCTGAGCAGGTTGGCGGTCACCCGGTCGAGCTCGTCGGCGTCGCCCAGGGCGACCACCGGGTGGTCCGGCAGCTCGACGCGCAGGTCGATCCGCTTCTGATCGGCGGCGAGGCCGACCAGGTCCACCACGTCGTCGACGACGTCGCGCAGGTCGACCGGGCGGGCGATGACGGGGTTGTCGGGGTCGCCCACCTTCGAGAGCAGCAGCAGGTCGTCGATGACCTTGACCATCCGCTGGGCGCCCCTCTCCATCGCGGCGAGCGACCCCTTCGCCGTACCGGAGAGGTCCGGCGACGACTCGAGCATCTCCAGGTAGCCGAGCACCGACGAGAGCGGGTTCTTCAGCTCGTGGGCGACGGTCGCGATCAGCTGGCCCTTGTAGGTGTCGAGCGCCCGGAACTCCTCGACGAGGCGGTGCTCGCGCTCGAAGGTGCGGGCGTTGAGGATCGCGCGGCCGAGGTCGTGGCCGATGTCGAGCGCGGTGGTCGCCTCCGACTCCGTCCACTCGGGGGCGCCGGGGAGGCGGGTCAGCACGAGGTTGCCGACGCACTCGGGGCCGGCGCCGAGCGGCACGAAGAGCAGCGAGCCCACGTCGATCCGGCGCATGAAGTCGACGACGAGCCGGCCCTGCGTCTCGTCGAGCGGCGGGCCGAACTCGCGCCCGGGTGCGATGATCGACGTCTGCTGCAGCCGCCAGGCCTCGTGCGCGGCGGCCTCGGCGATCTCGCGCAGCTCTCGGGTGAGGACGATCTCGGAGCCGTCGGTGGAGTAGATGTGGCCCAGCCCGTCGTCGCGCTGGCTGAACGTCTGGATCCACATCCCCGCTGCGCGGAAGCCCTCCACGAGCGCCTCGCGGCTGTCGGCGAAGATCCGCTCCAGGCTGAGCTGGGCGGTGGCCCGGCGGACGATCCGGCGCGCGGCCTGCGCCATCCGGACCTGCTCGGCGAGCTCCTCCCGCTCCAGCGCGACGACCACGGCGCGGCCGGCCTGCTCGGCGTACTTGTTGAGCACCGCGCGCTGCGCCTCGTCGGGGCGCCGCCCGGTCACCGGCAGGTCCATCGCGAGGCTGCCGCGGAGCACCCCCGCGTCGTCGTACAACGGCGCGAGCAGCAGGTCGAGCGGGTGCCAGGCGTCGGGGTGGTCGATCGGCTCGATGTCGGGCACCCAGCCCCAGGTCTGGCCGGCGGAGGGGTCGAGGCGCTCGTGGGGCACGAACCTGAGCAGCCCCCAGTCGTCGGCCTTCGTGAGCTCCTCCAGCATCCGGGCGACGGGGCTGCGGGTGCCCTCGAGCTCGGCCCGCGCCTGCTCGTTGCCGGCGATCGCGACCGACTCGAGCATGCCGTCCTCGCGGACCACGCTGATCGCGGCGATGCCGAATCCCGCCAGCTCGGTGACCCCCTCCGCGATGAGCTGCAGGGCATCGCGCGACGCGGCGTCCGCCAGTCGCGGACGCCGTTCGCGGGGTGCTGCGGGGGTGTCCCGAGGCATCGGTCCTCGTCTTCTCCGGGGTTCCCGCCTCATGGTAGAGGTCGGCTCGCGGCGAGACGGCCGGACCGGTGAGGTCGCCTCGACTGGGTGGCGCGGCGAGTCCGCCCTAGACTCGGGTCGTGCCCTTCCAATCCAGCCCCCGCAGGGGTGGCGACGGCAGGCTGACCGCGGCTCTCGACCCCCATGAGCAGGGACCTCAGGACGCCTGCGGGGTGTTCGGCGTGTGGGCTCCGGGTGAGGACGTCGCCAAGCTGACCTACTTCGGGCTCTACGCGCTGCAGCACCGCGGCCAGGAGTCCGCGGGCATCGCGGTGAGCAACGGCCGGCAGATCCTGGTCTACAAGGACATGGGCCTGGTCTCCCAGGTCTTCGACGAGACCACGCTCGAGTCGCTCAAGGGCCATCTCGCGATCGGCCACAGCCGATACTCCACGACCGGCGCGAGCACCTGGGAGAACGCCCAGCCGACCTTCCGGCCCACCGCCGACGGCTCGATCGCGCTCGGCCACAACGGCAACCTGATCAATACCCACGAGCTCGCGCAGATGGTCGTGGACCTGCCCGGCCCCGACGACGAGCTCGAGCTGCACACCCGGCCGGTCGAGTCGTCGACCAACGACACCGGCCTGGTCACCGCGCTGCTCGCGCACCACCCCGACACCTCGCTGGAGCAGCGCGCGCTGGAGGTGCTGCCGCTGCTGCGCGGGGCGTTCTGCTTCGTCTGGATGAACGAGGACACCCTGTACGCCGCGCGCGACCCGCAGGGGATCCGCCCGCTCGTGCTCGGTCGCCTCGAGCGCGGCTGGGTGGTCGCCAGCGAGGACGCCGCACTCGCCACGATCGGCGCCAGCGTGGTCCGCGAGGTCGAGCCCGGCGAGATGATCGTCATCGACGAGAACGGTCTCCGCTCGCACACCTTCGCCGAGCCCGCGCCCAAGGGCTGCGTCTTCGAGTACGTCTACCTGGCCCGCCCCGACGCCACGATCAGCGCCCGCTCGGTCCACGAGTCGCGGGTCGAGATGGGGCGCCAGCTCGCCCGGGAGTACCCCGTCGAGGCCGACCTGGTGATCCCGGTGCCCGAGTCGGGCACGCCCGCCGCGGCCGGGTACGCCGAGGAGGCCGGGATCCCGTTCGGCCAGGGCTTCGTGAAGAACGCCTACGTCGGACGCACCTTCATCCAGCCCAGCCAGACGCTGCGCCAGCTCGGCATCCGGCTCAAGCTCAACGCGCTGGAGCACATGATCCGCGGCAAGCGCGTCGTGGTCGTCGACGACTCGATCGTCCGCGGCAACACCCAGCGCGCCCAGGTGCGGATGCTCCGCGAGGCCGGGGCGCTCGAGGTGCACGTGCGGATCTCCAGCCCGCCCGTGAAGTGGCCGTGCTTCTACGGCATCGACTTCGCCACCCGCGCGGAGCTGATCGCCAACGGCCTGACCCCCGAGGAGATCGCCGCGAGCATCGGCGCGGACAGCCTCGGCTACATCTCGCTCGCCGGCATGGTCGCCGCCACCGGACAGTCGGCCGACCGGCTGTGCCAGGCGTGCTTCACCGGCGAGTACCCCGTGCCGCTGCCCGACGAGAGCCTGCTCGGCAAGCACCTGCTGGAGGCGACCCTGAGCTCGCCGACGGTCGGCAAGGCCCTGCCCGTCCTCAACAACCCGTGACCAACGGCCGGCACCGAGCCGGCCGTGAGTAGGAGCGTCGTGTCCGACCACAAGCCCAACGCGTACGCCGAGGCCGGGGTCTCGATCGAGGCCGGCGACAAGGCCGTCGAGCTGATGAAGGTCTGGATCGACAAGGCCCGTCGCCCCGAGATGATCGGCGGCATCGGCGGCTTCGCGGGCCTCTTCGACGCCTCCGCCCTGAAGTCCTACGAGCGGCCGCTGCTCGCGACCTCCGCCGACGGCGTCGGCACCAAGGTCGCGATCGCCCAGGCACTCGACAAGCACGACACGATCGGCTTCGACCTGGTCGGCATGCTCGTCGACGACCTCGTCGTCTGCGGTGCCGAGCCGCTCTTCCTCACCGACTACATCGCGACCGGCCGGGTGGTGCCCGAGCGGATCGCGGCGATCGTGAAGGGCATCGCCGAGGCCTGCGTCGAGGCCGGCTGCGCCCTGCTGGGCGGCGAGACGGCCGAGCACCCCGGGCTGCTCGGCCCCGACGAGTACGACGTGGCGGGCTCGACCACGGGCGTGGTCGAGGCCGACCGGCTGCTCGGCCCCGGGCGGGTCCGCCCCGGCGACGTCGTACTGGCGATGGAGGCCTCCGGTCTGCACTCCAACGGCTACTCGCTGGTGCGGCACGTGCTGCTCGCGACCGCGGGCTGGTCGCTCGACCGGCACGTCGACGAGCTCGGCCGGACCCTGGGCGAGGAGCTCCTCGAGCCCACCCGGATCTACGCGAAGGCCTGCCTCGCGCTCGCCGACCGGACCCGCACCCACGCGATGTCCCACGTCACCGGCGGCGGCCTGGCCGCGAACCTGGAGCGGGTGCTGCCGGTCGAGCTGACCGCGACCATCGACCGGGCGACGTGGACCCCCCAGCCGGTCTTCGACCTGGTCCGCCGGGTCGGCGACGTACCCCAGCCGGACCTCGAGATGACCCTGAACTGCGGTGTCGGCATGGTGGCGCTGACCGACCCCACCGACGCGGACGCAGCGATCGCGGTGCTCGGCGAGCACGGCGTCCGGGCCTGGATCGCGGGCGAGGTGAGCGCCGCCGCCGAGCGCGGCGGCACCGTCGAACTGGTCGGACAGCACCCCGGCTGGTGAGTTTCCGTGTGACTGGTCCGACTTCCGGTCGAACCGATGTGCGGGAACAGCCACCCAGCAGGTAGCGTTGGCCCCACGAGAACTCTTGAGACAGCCCGGGAGCCGAGAGCCCCGGCCGAGGTGCGAGGGGGTCGGACCCTATGGGGCGCGGCCGAGCGAAAGCCAAGCAGACGAAGGTCGCTCGCGACCTGAAGTACCGCACGCACGAGACGGACTTCGGTGCGCTTGCGCGTGAACTGCACGGGCAGAGCGAGCGAGATGACAGCGACCCGCCCGAGCCGGACGGGCTCGACGAGTGGTCGGACTACTCCGACTCGCGTCGCGACTGATTCTTCTCTAGCCCACCTGGCTGGTCCTCGGTGGGTGGGGCGACGGGCGCGGGTTCACTCTCCTGCGTGAGTCCGGTGGTCGAGGTGCGAAGGCGCGCTGGCGTCTGAGCCTCGAAACCACCTGGATGCGGGCATGCTCCGGGTGGTTGGTCGGGGCGGCCGCGCGGTAGCCGACCGGCTCCCGCCGTCAAGGACCTCGCTGGCGCTCGGCCGCTGCGCGGCGGCCTGCGGCCGTCCTTGACCGCGGGACCCTGCCGGTCGGCCGACGGGCGCGGTTGTCGGCACGGGCTCCGCCCGCGCCGCCGCTGACGCGGCCGCCCTCTTCCCCCGAGAACCATCACGCCGCGTGGAGGCGCGCCCGGGGACGCATCAGGTGTCACACCGGCACCCCGCCTCCCACCTGGCAGTCGATACCCGCACGACACGCCGTGTCGGCCCGGCGTGTCGTGCGGGTTCCGGCTGCCAGCAGCCGAAACCCCGCGACGACTACCGCGGCAGCCACATCCCGCGCAGCCGACCGACCTCACGCATCCGCCGCTCGGCGAGCCGGTCGGCGGCGATGGCGGGAGGTACGCCGTCGGACGCGGCGAGCTCGAGGACCCGCAGGGTGGTGTCGAAGATGCCCGTGGTGCGCTGGTGGGCGCGCTCGAAGCTGAACCCTTCGAGACGCTCGCTGCGCGAGCTCCTCAGGGACCGCCCTTCCGGATCCTCGCTGCGCGAGCTCCTCAGGGACCGCCCTTCGAGCTCGTCGGCGACCTGGATCAGGCCGCCGGCGTTCACGCAGTAGTCCGGCGCGTAGAGGATGCCGCGCTCCTCGAGCGACTTCTCGACGCCGGGGTGGGCGAGCTGGTTGTTGGCGGCGCCGCAGACGATCCGCGCCGAGAGTGCCTCGACGACGGTGTCGGTGAGCGCGTCGCCCATCGCGCAGGGCGCGTAGACGTCCAGCTGCGCGGCGACCAGCGCGGCCTCGGACGCCACCACCCGCACGGTCGGGAACTCCGACCGCACCCGCTCGACCGCCGGCTCCGACACGTCGGTGACGACCACCGAGGCGCCGTCCTCGACCAGGTGCCGCACCAGATGGCTGCCGACCTTGCCGACACCGGCGACACCGACCACCCGGCCCTCCAGCGACGGCCCGCCCCAGGCGACGGTCGCGGCCGCGCGCATGCCCTGGAAGACGCCGTACGACGTGAGCACCGAGCTGTCCCCGGCGCCGCCGTGGGCGACGGTCCGGCCGGTCACGAAGGAGCACTCGCGGGCGATGTCGTCCATGTCCACGGAGAAGGTGCCGACGTCGCACGCGGTGTAGTAGCGCCCGCCGAGGGACTGGACGTGCCGGCCGTAGGCGCGCAGCAGCGCCTCGCTCTTCGTCGTGGCCGGGTCCCCGATGATGACCGCCTTGCCGCCGCCGAGGTCGAGCCCGGCGAGCGCCGCCTTGTAGGACATGCCGCGCGAGAGGTTGAGCACGTCGCGCAGGGCGTCGGCGGTCGAGGCGTACGGGTGGAAGCGAGTGCCGCCCAGCGCCGGACCGAGGGCGGTCGAGTGGATCGCGATGATGGCCTTGAGGCCGGTGCCGGGGTCGTGGGCGAAGACGACCTGCTCGTGCTCGGACCCGGGTTCGAAGACGTCGGACATGGTGGTCCTGCTTTCTGGATCGGCCACGGGGTGGGTGGCGCAGTGGTCGGCACGCAGGGGTGGCGCGTGCCCTGCATCACACGGTAGTCCGGGCCTCCGGCCGCATGAAGACCAGGTCGCCGTGGGTCCCGTAGCCGGCGATCCGGCCACCGTGCCGGGTGCCGTCGAAGGCCACCAGCAGCCAGGAGTCGCCGACCGGCACCAGCGTCGGCCACGGGATGTTGGTCGGGTACGGCGCGGCCAGCGTGCCGGTCTCCCGCAGGTCCAGGTCGAAGACCGGGTAGCGCTCGCGCAGCCGCCGCCGGCTGTCCCGCCCGTCGCTGGCCAGCACCCGCCAGCCGTCGCCGAGCCGGACCAGCGTGGTGCCCTCGGTCGCGGTCCGGTCGGCCGCGGCGGCGCGCAGCGTCAGCGCGTCGAGTGAGGGTCCGCTCGCGAGCGCGGGATGGAAGACGAAGAACGCCGGGGCGCTCACGAAGCCGACCAGCCACTCCTCGCCGTCCCGCACCAGGTGCGGGTCCCACACCCCGACCGAGCGCAGCCCGTCCGTCGGCAGCACCAGCGGCCGGGTGTCGAGCAGGTGTCGTCCGCCGAGCAGGTCGGCCGAGGTCTCGGCCAGCGTGATGCCGACGGTCGCGCCGGGCCGGCGGCGGTCGAAGTCGCCCCACGTGCTGGTCGCGACCAGCCACCGGTCGCCGTCGCGCACCACGTGGGTGGCGTGGTCGCCGTACGCCCCGGGCGCGTCCGGCCGGCGGAAGAAGAGGTCCGACACGTGCTGGAGGTCCAGGCTGTCGACGTCGAGCGACCAGACCGACGTGTGGGCGGTGTCGAAGAAGCCGGGACCGGCACTCGTGGCCGACAACAGCACCCGGTCGCCGAGCCGGTACGGCGCGCCGTCGGTGTGGCTGACCAGCCGAACGTCGCGCAGGCCCAGCTGGCCGAACCGGCCGGCTCGCGGGGCGTCGCTCCCGAGCTCGCCCAGCCAGGCCTCGTCGCGGGTGTCGATCCGGCTCCGCAGGTCGACCTTGGCCCGCGCGGTCCAGGCGCCGCCGCCCCGGGTGAGCGCGGTGACGTGGGTGCCGGTCAGCGCCAGGGCGACCTCGTGCACCGGGCCGTCGGGCCGCGCGAGACGACGGGAGCGGTGCTCGGTGGTGCGCCCGCCGGTCGTCACCTCGAGCCAGACCGAGTCGCCGTCGTACCGCGCCACCAGCCGGTCGGAGCCGGACGCCAGCTCGAGCGACCCCGGGCCGGACACCGCGGCGTACGGTGCCACGACCTCGTCGAGCGACGAGCCCGGCACGACCAGGTCGACGGGGCGGCGACGGGCGACGACCTCGAAGCGGGGGAGCACCGCAGGATTCTCCCAGTCGCGGTCAGCCGTCGCGGGCGGTGGCCTGCTGGAGGGCCGACACGGCCAGGTCGACCTCGGCGGTGAGCTCGTCGAGCAGCTGCGCCGTGTCGTCGGTGCGCCCGGCGTGGCCGAGCGTCTCGAGCCGCTCGGCGATCGCGGCCACCCGCGGCAGGCCGAGGTTGAGCGCGCTGCCCTTGAGCTGGTGGGCCGAGGTGAGCAGCGCGTCGGCGTCGGCGCGCTCGACGGCGCCCCGGATCGCCAGCACCTGCCCGCCGACGCGGCCCATGAAGGACGCCGCGGTGCGCTCGAAGAACGACGTGCCGTCCTTGACCAGCGCCGCCAGCACCTCCACCCGCTCGGGGTCGAGGACGCCGGGTGGGGCGACCGCCTCGACCGACGACGGGCACGGCACGATCGGGGCCGCGGGCGGCAGGCCGGCCCAGGTCCGCAGCGCGCGCTCGACCTCGGCCACGTCGACGGGCTTGGTGAGGTAGTCGTCCATGCCGGCCTCGAGGCAGCGCTCACGCTCGCCCTCGAGCGCCGACGCGGTCATCGCGATGATCGGGACCCGCTGCCCGGCCGGCTCACGGGCGCGGATCCGGCGGGTCGCGTCGAAGCCGTCGAGCGTCGGCATCCGGCAGTCCATGAGCACCGCGGCGTACCCGTGCTCCCCGGTCAGCCGGTCCACGGCCGCCGCGCCGTCGTCGGCGACGTCGACCGTGCAGCCCAGGTGCTCGAGGAGGCCGGTCGCGACCAACTGGTTGACGGCGTTGTCCTCCACGACCAGCACCCGGAGGCCGAGGTCGGCACCGGCTGCCGCGCCGCGCTCCCCGGAGGAGGGGTGCGGGCGCGGGGCGAGCACGGCGAGCAGCGCGTCCTGCAGCTCGAGGTGCCGCACGGGCTTGCTCAGGCAGGTCCGGATCCCCGCGTCGGCCACCCGCTGCCGCGACACCTGCTCGGAGCTGAGCAGCAGCATCTCCGCGGGTGGCACCGCGGGGTCGGCCCGCACCAGCCCGGCGAGCTCGAGCCCGTCGATGTCGGGCATCCGCTGGTCGAGCACGATCACCTCGAACGGATCGCCGTGCCGCGCGGCCTCGCGCAGTACGTCCAGCGCGGCCTCGGAGGAGGCGACCGTGACCGCGCGCATGTGCCAGGCGGCCAGCTGGTGCTCGAGGATCATCCGGTTGGTCTCGTTGTCGTCGACGACCAGGATCCGGCGCCCGCGCAGCTGACCGGACCCGGCCACGTCGCGGTCCGCCGCGCTCGCGACCCGCCCGAGCCGGGCCGTGAACGAGAAGGTGCTGCCGACGTCCGGCTCGCTGCTCACCCACAGCTCGCCGCCCAGCGCGGCGACGAGCTGGCGGGAGATCGCGAGGCCGAGCCCGGTCCCGCCGTGTCGGCGGGTGGTCGACGGGTCGGCCTGGGTGAACGCGTCGAAGACCGACTCGCGGGCGTGCGGCGCGATGCCGACCCCGGTGTCGGTGACGTCGACGCGGAGCACCACGTCGCGCGGGGTCTGGCGCTCCACGTGGGCCTCGATCACGACCTCGCCGCGGTCGGTGAACTTCACCGCGTTGCTCCCGAGGTTGCTCACCACCTGGCCGAAGCGCACCGCGTCGCCGCGCACCACGAGGGGGACGTCGGGGTGGCACGCGACGACCAGCTCGAGTCCCTTCTCGTGGGCCGGCCCGCTGAGCACCGACGCGACCTGGTCGAAGGCGGCGCGGACGTCGAAGTCGGCCACCTCCAGCTCGAGCTTGCCCGACTCGATCTTGGAGAGGTCGAGGATGTCGTTGATGATCCCGAGGAGGGTCATCCCGGCGTTCTGCAGGTTGGCGGCCAGCCGGCGCTGGTGCTCGTCGAGGTCGGTGCGCAGCAGCAGGTCGGTCAGGCCGATGACGCCGTTCATCGGGGTCCGGATCTCGTGCGACATGGTCGCGAGGAACTCCGACTTGAGCCGGGAGGCCTCCATCGCGTCGTCGCGCGCCTCGGCGAGATGGGCGGCGCTGCGCTCGCGCTCGGCGACCACCGCGAGCTGGTGTCCGATCTGGGTCATCAGCTCGCGGGAGTTCTCGTCGGGCGGGATCTCGTCGGCGACCAGCTCCACGACGCAGACGACCTCGTGGCCGAGCAGCACCGGCATCGCGACCAGCCGGTGCGTCGCGGCCAGTGCCGACGGGATGCCCACCGCCACCTCGCGGGCCGCGCGGGCGACCTCCGCCAGGGAACGGTCCGGCTCGACGGCGACGCCGTCGCCGCGCATGTCGAACAGCTCCGGCTCGTCCCCCGGCCCGTCGTACAGATAGGCGCAGATCGTCGCCCAGGTGGTGTTCTCGGGGACGCCGGCGCCCATCATCACCAGCGCCTCGCGCAGGCTCGTCGCGCGGTTGGCGGCCATCGCCATCTGCTGGAGCAGGAAGAGCCTCCGCGTCGCCTCCGCCGCCTGCTCGTCGGCGGTGTGGAGATCGGTGATGTCCTGGGCGGTTCCGCTCATCCGGACCACCGTGCCGTCGGTGGCGCGCCGCACGACGCCGCGTCCGCGGACCCACCGCACCGCGCCGTCGCGCCGTACCACCCGGTGGTCGAACTCGTACTCGCCCACGGTGGACTCGGCGGCCTCCTGGATCGACGCCGCGGCGTGCTCGCGGTCGCCGGGGTGGACCAGGCGCAGGTACTCCTCGAAGTCCGGGCTGGTGCCGGACGGCACGTCGAAGATCCGGCACAGCTCGTCCGACCAGTGCACTCGGTCGGTCGCGACGTCCCACTCCCAGCTGCCGATGCGCGCGATCCGCTGCGCGGTGGCGAGCTGGTGCTCGCGCTCGACGAGTGCGTCGTGCCGCACCTTGCGCTCGGTGTGCGCCGTGACCCGGTGCAGCCAGCCCAGGCGGGTGCCGTCGTCGTCAGCGACCGGCGTGCAGCTGATCAGGCCCCACACCGAGCTGCCGTCGGGCCGCAGGAAGTAGGCGTCGACGTTGTCGACCCCCGTGCCGGTCGCGATCATCCGGGCCAGGGACCGCAGGAAGTCCTGCTGGCCCTGCGCGTCCATGGTGTCGACGACCGGGAGCCCCGCCATCTCCTCCGGGGCCCGGCCGAGGATGCCGGCCATCGCGTCGTTCGCCCAGCTGGTCACGCCCGCGTCGTCGATGAGCCACAGCCCGTCCGGGTTGGCCTCGAAGAGCCGTCGCAGCAGGGCGGGGTCGGCCCCCGGCCCCTTCTGACGCCCGCCGGTCATGGGTCATTCTTACCCGACCCGGGTGGGCCGGCGGGCAACACCATCTGCACGCTGGTACCGCGACCGGTGGCGGCGGTGATCGTGAGCGCTCCGCCCAGCTCGGCCGCGCGCTCCCGCATCGACCGCAGCCCGATCCCGGTGTCGTCGGCCTCGGAGATCCCGCGACCGTCGTCGGCGACGGTCAGGCTGAGCGCGTCGTCGTCGAGCCGCTCCAGCCGCACCGAGCAGTGGCCGGCGTCGGCGTGCCGGTGGGCGTTGAGCACCGCCTCGGCGGCCACGTGGTAGATCGTCACCTGACGCCGGCCGTCGATCAGGTCGGGCCGGTCGGCCGCCACGTCGATGTCCATACCGGTGCTGCTGAACCGCCGGGCCAGCGCGTCGAGCGCCTCGCCGAGCCGGCCCTCCTCCAGCGCCGGCGGCAGCAGGGACCGCGACATCAGCCGGATGTCCTGGGCGCGGTGGGTCAGCTCCTCCTGGAGGTGTCCGAGCAGCTCCGCGTCCGCCGCGGTCAGCGTCGACGTGCGCATCATCCCCGCGAGCGCGAGCGAGATGCCGGCGAGGGACGGACCGAGGCTGTCGTGCAGCTCACGGCGCAGCAACCGGCGCTCCTCCTGGCGTACGTCGAGCAGCCGACTGCGGGCCCGCTCCAGGTCGGCGTTGACCAGGGCGAGGTCGAGGGCGCTGGCGACCAGCCCGGAGATCTGCCGCACCAGCTGCAGGGTGCGCAGGTCGAGCCGCTCGCCCGGGGGCGGGCCCAGCCACAGCGTCCCGACCTGCCGCCCGCGACTGTGGAGCGGCACGGCGACCAGCCCGTCGGCCGGGGTGCCGGCCGTCACCGACAGCTGGGCGTCCATCGCCTCGACGACGACCGTGGCGAGGCGCAGGCTGCGGCGCAGCCCCTCGGTGAGGTCCTCGAGCACGCTCCGGTCGTCGCCCGGCCCGGCCTGGGCGCCCAGCCGCTCGAGCAACTGGCCCGCGTCGGACGCCGACCCGTAGACCAGCCGCTCCACCCGCTGCTGCAGCCAGCCCCGCACCGGCATCGCCGCCAGGGCGAGCAGGGCGACGGCGAACAGGCCCGCGTCTTCGCGCTCCACGGGCAGCAGCTGGCCGCCCAGCCACACGAGCACGACGTACGCCGCGATCACGAAGAGGGTGAGCAGCGCGCCGACGGTGGCCCGGGAGACCGCGAGGTCGAGGTTCCAGGTCGGCCGGCGCACCACGACGAAGATGGCCGCCGACAGCGCGAGCATCGCCGCGGTCAGGCCGGCGGCGCCGAGGGTCAGCGTCAGCCGGCCCAGGCTCAGCCCGATCTCGAAGCTGACGTAGGCCACCGTCGTCGTCAGCACGCTCACCAGCACCCAGCGCAGCGCCCGGCGGTCGCCCCCGGAGCTGCGCCGCACGCGCGCCGCGAGGTCGGCGACCGCCACGAGCCCCAGCAGCACGTAGACGGGGACGGCCCAGTCGTCGTAGGCCTGCGCCGCCTCGGCGACCCAGGTGCCGCCGGTGAGCGGGTTCGGGGGAGCGTCGGCCGTCTGCGTCAGGTAGCGCACCACCCCGGCCGAGATCGCCACCGCGGCTGCCAGCAGCGCCAGCACCCGCCGCAGCCCGGTCGGGGTCCGCGGGCCGATCAGGCACGGCACCAGCAGCACGCACGCCAGGACCCCCGTCACCCAGCCGGTGACGACGAGCTGGCTGAGCCAGGCGTACGCCGGCACGTCCGGGTGCTCGACCCCCAGTACGGCGTACTGGATACCGAACGCCGTCAGGCAGAACCCCAGCCCCACCAGCTCGAGCGCCCACCCGATCAGGTGTCCGCTCCGCACCACCACGAACGCCCCGAACGACGCGTAGACCACCGCGATCAGCAGGTCGGAGGGGTAGAACTGCCGGTGCACCACGAACGGCGGCCCGGGCGAGCCGATGTTGACGGTCGCCAGCACCAGCGAGACCAGGCCGAGCGCACAGACCGCCCCACCCACCGCCAGGGCGAGCGTCCGCTGCCCTCGCCCGGTCGCGGGCGCGACCCCGACGTCCAGCACGGCACCCTCCCCACCCACGCGACCGACCGTTGCGGGCTCATCGTGCCGCAGCCCGGCCGGGGGCGTCATCCGGATCGAGCAAGCGGATGCCGCCGGCCGACGTGAGGGCCGCGGGCCGGGGTCAGGTGGCCGGACCGGTCACCGGGGCCGGCTGCCCGCCGGGTGCCGACTCCAGGTACGCCGCCAGGTCGTCGACGTACCGGCTCCGCCAGTCCTCGTTCAGCGTGGTCGACTGCCGTCGCAGTGCGAGGACGGCGTCCGCCGCGGGTGCCGCGGCGCCGCGGATCAGCTCGGAGGCGCCGGCGACCGCGGCGGCCTGGTCGCGGACCCAGTCCTCGTAGACGAACCGGTGGGGCCGGATGCCGTTGGCCGCGAACCACGTCTCCCAGCCGAACGCGTCGGCGACGGCGTTCTGGTGCAGGGTGTTGATCAGCGCGAAGTCGTAGTGGGGGCGCGCGCCGTTGCCCGGATCGGTGCTGCGCCAGCAGTCGGTCTGGTAGGCGATCGCCCAGGACACCGCCTGCGCGATCACGTCCCTGCGCTCGGTGAGGATGAAGTGCTGCAGCCGCGGGAAGTGGCGCCGGAGCAGGTCCAGGTCCGTTCCGGTGTCGCCGTGTCGGGCGCGCAGCCTCGCCATCAGCCGCGCCAGGTGCCGCCACATCAGGTTGATCCCGGCCACGCCGTTCGGGGTCGCCGCGCGCGCCGTCACGTGCTCGAGGTAGGCGTCGTAGGAGGTGAAGGCGTGCGTTCGTTGCGCCTCGGCCTCGACCTGCATGTTGAACGGCTCGACGATCGGCCTGCCGAGCTCGCCGGTGTGCTCCAGGAGGGTGGAGAGCAGCGTGCTCCCCGTCCGCTCGACACTGCAGATGATGTAGTTGACCACGCGTGCCGCCTCGTGTCGTGCGTTGGAAGTTGTTGAACGGTTGGCGTGCTCCCGGTGCGTGCGCGGCCAGGCGCCGGAGCGCCGCCATACCCGCTCGTCTCGCAAGCGACGGCAACGCAGCAGAGCGCGTGCCATGGGTGCGCGAAGCGCACCAGAACCTCCGACGCACGGCACTAGGTGCCGGCCACGTGGGTCGGGACGCCGGACGCCCGGGGGTCGGGCCGGAGCGAGACGCGGTGCGCGAGGAGCCGGTCGGTCGCCGGGTCCTCCGGCGGGGCGAGGTCGAGGACGGGCCAGAGCCAGTCGGCGTAGGCCTCCCGGGCCGCCGGACCGCGCTCGTCGCGGAACTCGGCCGGGAGGGGTCTGGACCGGCCCGCCACGTCGTCCAGCTGGACGGCGGCGACCTGGACGGCGTACGGGTCGGCGCCGGTCCGCTCGGTGCCGACCATCACGCCCGAGCGCCGCTCGAGGACCAGCCGGGCGGCGGCGCGGCCCACCTGGCGGGCCACCTCGAGGTCGATCCGGCTCGCCAGGGCGTGCGCGCTGCGCTGCTGGGTGCCGAGGACCTCCCCGCGGGCGGGTATGCCGAGCGCGTCGGTCAGGGCCCGCGCGAGTCGGCGTGCGACGCCGCCGTAGAGCGGCTTGCTGTGGTTCTGCAGGTGGTAGCCGCCCTCGTCGTCGCGGAAGGCGAAGCCCTCGCTGCACACGACGAAGGCACGGCCCCGGGACGCGAGGGCGTCGCCGACCGCGGCCACGATGTGCTCCTCCGGCACGGTGCTCTCGGGCACGAGGCACAGGTCGGGGGCGAGGTCGGGGGCCAACCTCGCGACGGTCGCCCCGGCGGCCGCGGCCAGCCAGCCGGTGCCTCGCCCCATCGTCTCGACGATCCGGATCGGGTCCACCGACGCGATCGACCGGTGATCCCGGGCGATCCCGGAGACGGTGAGGGCGAGGTAGCGAGCGGCGGAGGCGAACCCGGGGGAGAAGTCGACGCCGTAGAGGTCGTTGTCCACGGTCTTGGGGATGCCGACCACGGTGAGGTCGTCGCCCTCGGCGCGGGCCCGGGAGGCGATCGCGCCCAACAGCGCCATCGTGCCGTTGCCGCCGGCCAGCACGAGCGCGGTGGCGCGCGCCTCGCGCAGCCGTCGGACGATCGCGTCGACGTCCGCCGGGGTCGTCTGCCGCCGGCCGCTGATCAGGTCCAGTCCGGTCGACGGCCGGCCTCCGCGGGCGCCGCCCGCCCGGCTCGCGAACGCGCCGTCGACCAACCCGGTGGGTCCGCCGACGACGGTCAGGACGTCGTGGGTGTCCCGCAGCTCCTCGTGGCAGGAGCGCACACTGAGGTCCACCGCCACCGTCGGCGCGCCCGCCATGCCGACCACGACCGTCTCTCGCACCAGCCCCCCAGGAACGCCTCCGTGACGAATGCCCCACGCGGTCGGAGGGGCATGCTCTAGCGTTCCATCTCGGCGGCGCCGACGGGGAGGAAACGGGATTGAGCTCCACTCGACCGGAGGCCCCCGTGGCGCGGCTGGGTCCGGGCTGGGCCCGGATGGACGCCGCGTCGCCGGTGTGGTCCGTGGCGTTCGGCAGCTCGGCGATCGGCGACTTCCTCGCCGGCGCGGGCGCCGACGGCCTGATCCGCCTGTGGGACGCACGCTCGGGTGCGCTGCTCGTGGAGCCGCTGGCCGGGCACGTCGGCTCGGTCCTCGCGCTGTCGGTCGCTCCGGCCGACGGCCCGACCCTGATCGTCTCCGGTGGCGTCGACGGGACCGTCCGGCTGTGGGACGCGGACTCGCCCGGGGCTGCACCGGTGGCGCTGACCGGCCACGTGGGCGGTGTCCGGGCCGTCGCCTTCGGCCGGGTGGACGACGAGATCCTGCTCGCCAGTGCGGGCGCCGACGGCACGGTCCGGCTCTGGGACCCCGTCCGCGGCCGGCCGCTGCGCGAGCCGCTCCGGGGTCACTCGGGCTCGGCGCTGTCGGTGGCCTTCGCGCGCCGGGCAGGGCGCTCGGTTCTCGCGTCGGGCGGAGACGACCTCACCGTCCGTCTCTGGGACGTCGGCACGGGAGCGCCGATCGGGGAGCCGCTCTCCGGCCACCACGGGAGCGTCCGGGCGCTGGCCGTGTCGGAGTCGAGCGACCGCGACCCGGTCCTCGCGTCGGCCGGCGACGACGGCACCATCCGCCTGTGGCGGCTGGGAGACGGGACCCAGCTGGCGCCGCCGCTGCAGGGGCACACGGGGACCGTCCGGGCCGTCGCGTTCACCCGGATCGCCGGGGTCGAGGTGGTCGCCTCGGGGGGCATCGACGGGACGATCCGGATGTGGAGCCCCGTCGACGGGAGCGCCCTTCCCGACCTCGTGACCGACGTCGGTGGCGGTGACCTCCGCGGCATCGCGTTCGGCGCCTGGGCCGGGCTGCCCTGGCTGGCCGCGGGGTTGGGTGGCGGCTGCGTCGCCTCCGCGGTCGAGGAGCAGTTCGACCCCAGGGACGTCGCACGGGCCGCGCTGAGCCGGGCCCCGATCGTCTCGGCGGACGACGTCCTGTCCGGCGACGAGCTCGGCCGGCGGATCCTGGCCCGGCACCTGCTGGGGGTCCTCGAGCAGCTCACCGACCCGTCCGAGGCGAGCGTCCAGCGCAGCGTCGTCGTCAGCATCGACGGACGGTGGGGCGCCGGGAAGACCACCCTGGCCCGCGTCCTCGTGGACGAGCTGCGGGCCGACCGCGCCGCGGGTCGCGAGCGCAGCGCCGGTCGGGTCGCCCTCGACGACCCCGTCCCGATCTGGTTCGACGCGTGGCGTGAGTCGGCGGTGGCGCCGCACTGGTGGGCGCTCGCCTCGGCGGTCAACCGCGGCATCCGCGCCGAGCGCAGCGCCCCGGTGCGCCTCGCCATGTCGCTCAGCGGCGTCGCGCAGCGCATCGTCCGCTCCCCGGTCTCGGTGACGGCCGTCGCGCTGGTCGCGGTCGTCGTCGGCGCCTCGATGCTCCTCGGGCACGCGGCGCCCGACCGCATCGACGACACGCTGACGACGCTGGCCGGCTTCCTCACCACCGTGACCGCGCTGGTGGCCACCGCCGCGGTAGCGACCCGATCGCTGTTCTGGGCCTCGCCGGTGCTCGGGAAGCTGCACCTCCGGGCCGAGACGAACCCGCTCGGGGAGGTCGCCGACCTGGTGCGGACGCTGCGCCGATGGAGCCCCCGGGTCGGCGCCGAGACCTGGGTGGGACTGGCCGCCGCGTCGGCGTCCGCGGTTGCCGGTGTCGCCGCGGTCGGGCTGGCGGCCCTGCTGCCCTGGACGGGCGACCGCGTGTGGGCGTGGGTGGCTGTCGGGGTCGCCGCGTGCCTCTCCCTCGTGACCGGGATGTGCTGGGCCTGCCGCTCCTCGCGTCGGCTCGCGCCCCGGCGTCCGATCGTCCTGGTCGTCGACGAGCTCGACCGGTGTGGCGCGGCGACCGTCGTCGCCTATCTGGAGACCATCCACACGCTGTTGCGCGATCAACCGGACCTGATGTCCCCGCGGTGGTACGGCAGGTCGAGCACGCCGCCGCTGATCGTCCTCGTCCCCGCCGACGGTCGCTGGATCCGGGCCGCCTTCACCTCGGCGTACGAGGAGTTCGGCGGGCTCGGCTCGCCCACCCGCAGCCTGGGCGGCGACTTCCTGCAGAAGCTGTTCGACCACACCGTGCTGGTGCCGGAGCTGACCGTGGAACAGGCCACCCGGCTGCTGCGCGCCATCACCGCCCGGCCGGGTGCCCAGGCCCCGCCCCGCCGCGGATCCGGGAGCCCGGCGCCGGGCCCGGCGGCCACGCCCGTGCCCGGCCTCGGGGCGCACCCGAACGGGGTCCCCGGCGGAGTCCCCGACGGGGCGTCCGACGGACTGCTGGACGGGCTGGAGTCGGCGGCCGGTCCGGCGCAGACGCACCGGCGCGAGGAGCACCTGCTGGCCGACTACGCCGACATCGTGCCGGCGAATCCGCGGCTGATCCGGCGCGTCGCGAACGCCTGGGCGATGCTGGAGGCGTTGAAGCTCCACCTGGGGCACGACGAGCCCGACGACGTCGTCGTCCGCGCCGCGATCCTCTTCGTGGCCTACCCGAGCCTGGTCGACCAGCTCCTGGACCGACCGATGCCGCCCGAGATCCACGCACCGGGGGCCGCGCCGGCCGACCCGGCCGCCGATCCCTGGTCGCGTCCCGACGTCGTCGGGGTCCTGCGCCGACGCGACGGCACCCTCGTCGACGCCCGGTCGATCGGTGCCTGCTACGGGAAGCTCTTCCCGGCCGCGCACCCCGCCTGAGCGAACGGGACGGGGCCCGACGGCCGGAGCCGAGCCTCAGCGGACGACGACCACCGTCTTGAGCCCCTGGCGGGACTCGGCCAGCTCGAACGCCCGGGGCGCGTCCGCCAACGCGATCCGGTTCGAGGCCAGCGCCTCGAGGTCCACGCGCCCCTCCTCGGCGAGGCGCAGCGCCCGGGGAAGGGCGTTCCCGGTCCGCTGGGCGAAGTGGACGGTCAGGCCCTTGCGGCGCGCCACGACAGTGGAGATGCCGATGCGGTCGGCGGCGGGGATGCCGACGACGACCACGCGGCCACCGGGTCGGGCCACCCGCAGCGCGGTCGCCATCGACTCCTCGCCGCCGGCGACGTCGAAGACGACGTCGGCCAGGCCTCGGGCGCCCTGCGCCACCAGCGCGTCGACGTCGTCGCCCGGGCCCACCGCCGCGTCGGCGCCGAGGTCGAGGGCGGCGGCCCGCCGATGGGGCAGCGGCTCCACGGCCAGCAGGTGGCCGGCGCCGGCGAGGCCGCCGAGCCGGACCAGGAGCAGGCCGATCGGGCCGCAGCCCACCACCGCCACCGTCGAGCCGACGCCGACCTGTCCCAGCTCGACGGCGTTCAGCGCCACCCCCAACGGTTCGAGCAGCGCGGCCGCGACGTCGGAGACCTGGTCGGGGACCGGGTGCAACAGCCGCGTCGGCCAGGCGACGTACTCACGCATCGCCCCGTCCGTGGCGCCGTGCCCGGCGAAGCACGCATCCGGACACAGATTGCCGAGACCACCGGCGCAGGTGTCGCATCGCCCGCACGGGTGGTTGGGATCGACGGCCACCCGCAGCCCGTCGAGCTCCCCGCCCAGCACCGTGCCGGAGAACTCGTGGCCGAGCACCAGCGGGCGCCCGATCCGTGCCGCGGCGATACCGCCCTCGGCGTACCAGTGCAGGTCCGAGCCGCAGATGCCGACCGCCGACACCGCGACGAGGCTCTCGCCGGGCCGAGGCACGGGCCGGTCGCCCTCGCCCACCCGCACGCTCCGTCTCGCGAACAGTCGAGCCTCCAGCAAGCGGTCACCTCCGACGACGGCTGAGGGATCGGGGTGGTCCCTCGCCCGGTGCGACACATTCTCGGGCACGGCGCCGGGCCACGGGCCCGATCGGCGCAGACCGCTCGGAGTGACCCGCGCCGGCGTACGTCGTTGACGGGTCATGCCCATCCGCCTGATCGTCGTCGCCCTGCTGGCGAGCCTGCTCGCGCCCCTGCACCCGGATGCGGTCGCGGCCGCGACCATGCCCCGGTTGCGGGTCGAGGTGCTGTCCAACCGGGCCGACCTGGTCAGTGCCGGCGACGCGCTGGTGGCGGTGTCGGTGCCGCGGGGCGTTCGACCCGGAAGCGTCACGGTGACCGCGGGCCGGCGGGACGTGACCGCGCGCTTCGTCCGGACCGGCCCCCGCGCGCTGACCGGCCTGGTGACCGGGCTGCGGGTCGGTGCGACCACGGTCCGGGCGTCGGCCGCGGGCGCGCGCACGGGTCGCATCGAGATCACCAACCATCCCAACGGCGGGCCGGTGTTCTCGGGACCGCAGACCCGCCATTACCGCTGCCAGGAGACGGCCCGCGACCGCAGGTGCAACGAGCCGGCGACCTACGACTACCTCTACCGGTCCACCGACCCGCTGCGGACGGCGCTCCAGCCCTACGACCCGGACCAGCCGCCCACGGACGTCGCGACGACCACCACCGACGCCGGGGTGACCGTGCCCTTCGTCGTACGCCGCGAGCGCGGCTTCCAGGACCGCGACCGCTACACCATCCTCACGCTGTTCCAGCCCGGCCGGCGGTGGACGGCGACGGCGCCGCAGGAGCAGTGGAACCACAAGCTCCTCGTCACCCACGGCGGCGGCTGCGGTGCGTCGTACGCGCCGGGCGAGCCGCCGCTGGTGGACTACTCGGGCACCCTCGACGGCGTCCCCGGCGTCACGTCGAGCTACCTCGCCGCGCTGGGCCAGGGATTCGCGGTGCTCTCGACCGCCCTCGACAACACCGGCCACAACTGCAACGTCGCGCTGAACGCCGAGTCCGTGCTGATGGCCAAGGAGCGGCTGGTCGAGCGCTACGGCCGGCTGCGCTACACGATCGGCACCGGCTGCTCGGGCGGCTCGATCGCCCAGCACACCGTCGCCAACGCCTATCCGGGCATCTACCAGGGGCTGATCACGACCTGCTCCTACCCCGACACCTTCACGGCCGGCGCGCAGTTCGCCGACTACCACCTGCTCCGTCTCTACTTCGAGGACCCGTCTCGTTGGGGACCGGGCGTGCTCTGGCTGCCGACGCAGATGGCGCAGGTCGAGGGACACCTGTCCCACCTCAACGCAGTCGTCGCCGACGAAGGGCTCTTCAAGTCCGCGCTCGACCCCGAGCACGACTGCGTCGGCACGGTCCCGTCCGTGCCGGGCGACCCGTCGACGCGCTACGACGACGAGACCAACCCGGGCGGCGTCCGCTGCTCGGTCCTCGACCTGCTGATCAACCAGCTCGGCCCGCGGCCCCGGAGCGCCTGGGGCGCCGAGGAGAGCCGGGTACGCCGCGGGTTCGGGGGGCTCCCGTTCGCCAACACCGGCGTGCTCTACGGGCTCTCCGCGCTGCGTGCCGGGGCGATCACCCCGGCCCAGTTCGTCGACCTCAACGTCAAGATCGGCGGCATCGACGTCGACTCCCGGCCGACGGCGGCGCGGATCGCCGGTGACCCGGCCTCGATCCGGCGGGCCTACCGCACCGGGCTGATCAACGAGGCCGACCACCTCGACGAGGTCGCGATGATCAACCACGGCGGCCCCGACCCGGGCCTCGCACACGACTACGCGCACGCGTTCTGGACCGAGGAGCGACTGCTTGCCGACCAGGGTCACACCGGCAACCGGGTGATGTGGTTCGGCCCGGTGCCCCTCATCGGCGACGTCGGCTGGGCGACCGAGGCGCTCACGAGCATGGACGCCTGGCTGGCCGCGATCGAGGCCGACCGGTCCCGCCGGCCGCTGGCCCGCAAGGTCGTCGCAGACCGGCCGGCCGACCTCACCGACCGGTGCGTCGTCGGCGCGCTCGCGCAGCTGTGCGACGTCCGGGAGCTCCAGGTGCTCCAGACCCGGCTGTCGACGCCGCGCCAGGAGGCCGGCGGTCCGCTCGCCAACGACGTCGTCGCCTGCCGCCTGAAGCCGCTGGACCGTGCCGAGCTCGGCGCCCCGCTCCCGTTCACCGACGCCCAGTGGGCGCGGCTGGCCGCGGTCTTCCCCGCCGGCGTGTGCGACTGGTCCCGGCCCGGGCGCGGGCAGGGACCGGCCCGCACCTGGCTGCGGTACGACGCGCGCGGCGGCGGCCCGGCGTACGGCGGCCGCGAGCTGCCGGCGCTCCCGGCCCGCTCCGCGACCGGTGTCGTCAGCCCGTCGTGGCGCCCGATGCTCCGCCGGTGAGGCCGCCCACCAGCTCGGAGACCTCCGTCGCCCAGGGCCCGAGCTGGGCCGGCGAGACCCGCTGGCGCAGCTTGGCGTACTCCTCGACCACCGCGGCGAGCAGTTCGACCATGCCGATCGGCCGGTCCCGTCCGGCCGCGAGGAAGGCCGCGCTCAGGGCGGCGTTGCGGATCGAGCCGCCACTGATCTCGAAGGAGCGCGCCAGGTGGTCGAGGTCGACGTCGCCGCGCGGCGCGTCGGCCAGGCAGCGCTCCCAGATCCGCACCCGGTCGTCGGGGCTCGGCATCGGGAAGGAGACCGTGGTGTGGATGCGGCGCAGGAACGCGTCGTCGATGTTGCCCTGGAAGTTCGAGGTGAGCACGACGAAGCCGTCGTAGGTCTCGAGCCGCTGTAGCAGGTAGGAGACCTCCATGTTGGCGTAGCGGTCGCGGGCGTCGGTGACGGCCGAGCGGCTGCCGAAGAGCGAGTCCGCCTCGTCGAAGAGCAGCAGGTAGTTGCCGGCGTGCGCGGCGGAGAAGATCTGCTCGAGGTTCTTCTCGGTCTCGCCGATGTACTTGCTCACCAGCGCGGACAGGTCGACGCGGAAGAGGTCGACGCCGAGCTCGTGCGCGATCACCTCGGCGCTGGTGGTCTTGCCGGTGCCGGAGTGGCCGGAGAAGAGCGCCACGACGCCCGGTGAGGGGTAGAGCGGCAGGTGCCACTCGTCATGCACGCGCGCCCGGTGCCGGTAGCGGTCGACCAGGGCGCGGAGCTGGCGCTCCTGCGGCGGCGGCAGCACCAGGTCCGACCACGTCGCCCGGGGCTCGACCCGCCGGGCGTGCTGGAGCAGCGACCCCGAGGCGAGCCGGCGCAGGGCGCGCACCGGGTCGGTGTCCGCGTCGGCGACCAGCTCGAGGGACCGCAGCTGGCTGGCGCTCGGACGCCGCGCCGGCAGCTCGGCGTCGCCGAAGACCGCGCTCCACTCGGCGGCGTCGACCTCCGGGCCGGCGGCGACGACCTCGGTCCAGCGCTGCCGGGGGAGTGACTCCAGGGCCACCGGCTCGGCCGCGCAGACGGCGATCGGCAGGTGTCCGGCCCGGTCGATCCACCGCCGGGCGAGCGGGCCGATCGGCTCGGCGCGCTCCTCGGAGCGCGGCGGCAGATCGAGGACCAGGCCGGCTCCCACCACCGTCGCCTGGGCCACCAACGCCTCCCAACCCCGCTCGTCGGGCGGGGGTACGGCGACCAGGAAGGCCACCCCGGCGGTCCGGTCGGTCGCGGCCTGGACCCGGCGTACCCGGTCGGGACCGCTGACCAGCACCCGCTCGCCCCCCGCGGCCCGGTCGGCCGCAGCCACCGAGACCTCGAGGTCCGCCGGGAGGTCGGGGTCGAAGGAGAGGTCGCCGACCAGCGCCCACGCCACCCGCCGGGCCAGCTGCACGGTGCTGCCGCCGAGCGGGCCGCCGCCGACGACCCGCACCAGGGCGGCGCGGCGCAGGGGCGCGTCGTCACCGACCGCGGTCACCGCGTCGTCGCTGAGCATCGAGCGCAGCATGCCGACGGTGAGCGGTCCACCGAGGAGCTGCCCCACCGCCTCGTCGAGCTCGGCGGCGGCGGCGAGGGCGAGCACCGTGGCGTCCGGCTCGGCCAGGCCGGCGTACCGCGCGATGCGTCCGAGCACGGTGTCCTGCTCCAGCTCCGCGAGGAGGTCCTTGCGCGCGTCGGCGATCAGCGGCTCGTACGCCGCCGCCACCTCCTCGCGGGTCGGTCCCTGCCGCTCGGGCCGACCGGCGAGGCGGTCGAGCTCGCCCGGCAGCAGCACGCCGTCGCTCTCCCCCTGCAGGCCGCCCACCAGGGCCGTCCGCTCCGCGAGCAGGCGGCCGAGGCGCTCCCAGGCCTGCCCCACCCGGTCAGCCTCGTCCGCTGGCGGCGGTGAGCTTCTTGGCGATCAGCGTCTGCCTCGCGGCGAGCACCGCCTTGAGCTGGTCCGTGGTCCGGGACTTGAGCTTCGACCGGGCGCCGCCGTCGAACGCCTCCTGGAGCTCGACGATGATCGCCGACTGGTCGATGCCTCCGAGGAGCTCGCGGACGAGCAGCGGCGCGAGCCGGTCGGCCACGGTGTTCGGCAGGTGGTTGTCGAAGATGTGGGCGCCGAGCACCTTGACCGCGAACGAGTTGGAGTTGCCGCCCCAGAAGAGGCCGATCTCCAGTGCGTCGGACAGCAGCTGGTGCACCTCGCGGTCGGAGCTGTCCGGCCCGTTCGGCAGCTCGTCGAGGAGCGCGCGCTTCAAGGCGGCGTCGCACTCGACGTCGAGGGCGATGCGGCGGTTCTCGCGTGCCGACTGGTGATAGGTCTTCTGCCCGTGGCGGCTCTTGTCGTACGTCGGGCCGCGCTGGCCGGACTTCGCGTCCCAGCTCTCCTGCAGCTTGCCGTCCTTCTCGGCCTGCTTGACCGCCTTCTGCACCTCGGTGAAGCGGCTGACCGTCGCGTCGATCTCGGGCTTGGAGAGCAGCCCGGTCAGGGCGGCGCGGATGTCGGCGGGCGTGATCTGCAGGATCTTCTGGCCCATCTCCTTGTCGATGTACTCGGGGAGCCCCTTGTAGTTCTGGGCGCCCTTGTAGTCGACGGAGGTCATCTTGCTGCCGAAGGCCATGTCGAGGTCGATGCCCGTGACGCCGGTGACATTGCCCTTGCCGTCGTCCTGGACGAAGTAGTTGCCCATGTGGCGGTCGAGCTGTCCGCAGATCGCGTCGAGCAGCTGGAGCTTGTTGAGGCCGCGCTGGAGCACGGGGTCGTAGAGGTCGACCGATCCGGGATCCTTCTCGTCGCCCGCGACGTGGTACTTCACGTCGACGGCCTTCGTGCCCTTCGAGCTCTCGAGCACGGTGCCGAGGACGCTCTTGCCGTCCCCGTTCTTGTGCACGGCGAACTCGGCGCGTGCCGTGACGCCGGCGTTGAACAACTGGTCGAGGCGGTAGAGCGCGATCGACCGAGCGCCGTAGTTGGGGTCGACCTGCCGGATCCCGACCTCGGTCTCGTGCCCCTCGGACTTCGCGTTGAAGCCCTTGTCCTCCTTGAAGAACCCGGACATCTCGCCCGACTCGGTCTTGAAGTGGAGCTCCGAGACCTGGTTGACCTGGCCGCCGTCCTGGCGACCCGTGCCGGTGACCTGGTTCGTGCTGAGCCCCAGGGAGCTCAGCCACCCCTGACCGTCCTTCGCGCTGAGCAGCGAGACCTCGTGGCCGACGCGCGGATCCAGCAGGGCCACGGCCTGGCGGCGCCCGGACTTGGTGCGGTCGTCCTCGGTGCGGTTCTCCTCGATGTCGTTGTTGAGACCGCCGAACCGGGACCGCTCGAACTTGGCGTCCTCCTTGGTGCTGTCGTTCGACTTGCGCCAGTCCTTGACCGCCGACTGGATCTTGGCGAGCAGCTTGAGCATGCCCGGCTTGGCCTTCATGAGGACCATGGGGTCGGGGTTCTTGCCGCCGGCGAGGAGCTTGGTCTCCTCCAGCTCGTAGGCCTTCGTGCCGGCGACGATCTTGTCCCAGTTGGTGAGGAGCCCGATCGCCTTCCGGAACTTCCCGGAGGTCATGCCGCCGCCCTGTTGCTCCAACGCCTCGGCCGTGCCGCGCAGCTTGCGGCGGGCCGGGCCGCCCTCCTGCACCGTGTGGGCGAGCTCGTGCGCGAGCGTGTGCCGGCCGGCCGCCGAGGTCGGGTCGTACTCCCCGCGCGCGAAGAAGATGTCGCGCCCGGTGGTGAACGCGCGGGCGGACATCTGCCGGCTCAGCTCGTCGGCGCGGGCGTCGGTGTGGATGCGCACGTCGCCGAGGCTGTGGCCGAAGCCGGCCTCCATCTCGCGGCGTACGCCGCTGTCCAGCGCGGACCCGCCGCCGCGCGCGGACTCGATCGCGCCGGTGGCACCCTCGTCCAGCGTTCCGCCCGCCGCCCCGATCGTCCCCGTCGTGCCGGCGGCCGGCGCCCGGCGCACGCCGTCGTCGTGGCCGCACCCGGGCGCGTGCTCGTGGCGCTCCGCGAGCCTGCCGAGCACCCGGGCGGCGACCGCGTCGGCCTCCAGCTCGGCGCGGTCGTCGGCCGCCCCGACCTCGAGCGACCGACGCACCGGGGGAGCGGGCTCCGCCTGCTCGCTCCGGTCGAGCAGTGCGGACATCGCTCGACCTGCCGGCAGCTGCGCAGCGAAGGTGGCTCGGCGCACGGGGATCCTCCAGGGGGCTCGGGGCGGCGACCACGCTAGCGAGCGGACGCCCCTCCTCACACCCGAATGGGTGAAAAGGGCTGGTCGGTCTGGGCCACTCCGACCCCAGGGTGCCCCGGCCCGATCCGGGTGGTTGACGGCGGCGGCAGCGTCGGGGAACGTTCCTCCATGGAGCGCGTGCCCCACGAGAACGTCGCCACCGTGCTGGTCGACCCAGGGGTGCTGCACGAGCTCGAGGTGCACCTGATGACCCTCGACCTGCGGGTCTGGCCCATCGCCACCGCCCCGATCTGCGCCGACGGCCCGCGTCGGGCGTTCCAGGAGCGGCGGCGGCTGCTGATGGCCCGCCGCGGCGCCTGGGACCACGCCGCCGACTGGACTCCGGTCTGGATCTCCTTCGGCGACAGCTGGTACGACGGCGCCGAGCCGCTCCCGTGGGCGGCCCACCAGACCCTCTACCGCACCCTGGAGCAGTACGCCGAGCGGGTCCGCTACCGGCCCGGCCTCGGCGGGGTGCCGCGGCTCGCCGTACCTCGGGAGCGCATCGCCTGACGCCGGGGGCGGGGCCGGATGTGACGAGGGCCCCGCCGGAGACCGGCGGGGCCCTCGCTGCAGGTTCGGAGCCCTGCGTGCTCGTGGGCAGGGGCGGGGTCGAACCGCCGACCTTCCACTTTTCAGGCGGACGCTCGTACCAACTGAGCTACCTGCCCGAGCGACGCACACCCTACAGGAGCGTCCGCCGACCGACGAAAACCGGGCGTCCGAAGGTCGGGTGGGATTCGTGCGACGTGCCGTCCCGCCCTATGCTGCTGGGTGCGTCTGGCCCCCATCGTCTAGCGGCCTAGGACCCCGCCCTTTCACGGCGGTAGCGCCGGTTCGAATCCGGTTGGGGGTGCGAGCGCCACGGCCACCGGCGCCGATTGGGAAGCTGGGTGGTTCGTGGGTTAGAGTTCCACGGCTCCAGCAATGAAGCACCAGCACCACACCTGGCCCCGTAGCGCAGTTGGTTAGCGCGCCGCCCTGTCACGGCGGAGGCCGCGGGTTCGAGTCCCGTCGGGGTCGCCATTGAAAGGCCCTCTGATCAGCGGAAACGCAGTCAGAGGGCCTTTCGCCTGCAGAAGCCCTGCAGAAGCCGTGCAGAATCTCGGTGCAGCGGCGCGAGAGGCGGAGGTTGGCCGGGTCCGGATGCCCGTCGATCTGCAGAACGCCGGTTGCGAGCACCTCCCCTGGCAGGCTGGCGACTGCCGGCTCCGCCCTACGTCTCCGGCCTCCTTGCCGAGTCGCGCAGAAGGTTGCGCAGTAGGTCGCGCCGAAGCCTGTGCGGAGCTGGTCGCCGATCGAGGAGGGTTCCGTCCGGTGCGGTCGTCGCCGCCTACACTCAATCCATGACCGCGCACCGCGACGAGCTCATCCACCTGATCGAGGGTCTGCCCGACGATCAGGTCGAGCTCGTGCTCGCGGACGTCCGGCGCCTGGTCTCACCGACGCCGGTCGGAGAGTGGCCGCCGAGGTTCTTCGGCATCGGCGAATCTCGAGATGGCCGCACGGACAACGCACGACGTGTCGACGAGGTACTCGCTGAGGGATTCGGCGCCCGCCGGTCGTGATCATCTGCGACACAGGCCCGATCTTCGCCGCGGCCGACCGCAGGGACGCCGACCACCATGCGTGCGTTGAGCTGTTCACCGGACTTCGCCTGGCTGGTCGACGGCTGCTGTTGCCGCAGACCGTCATGGCCGAGGTCGGCTACATGTTGGAGGCCAAGGTCGGAACCTTCGTCGATTCGGTTGCCAATGGGAGCTTCGAATTGGTCAACCTGACCCGGTCGGATACCGCGCGCATCGCTGAGCTCGTGGCTCGCTACGACGATCTCCCGCTCGGTACCGCGGATGCGTCAGTGATCGCGCTCGCCGAGCGGTTCGGTGTCGCCGAGATCGCGACGCTCGATCGCCGGCACTTCCGAGTCGTCCGCCCTCGCCATGTGGAGGCGTTCCTGCTGCTGCCGGAACTCTCGCCCTGAGAGCCAAGGCTCGAGATGCGTGCTGACCCGCGCAACCATCGGCGGGGACCGGCCCCGTCACGGCGGAGGCCGTGGGTTCGAGTCCCGTCGGGGTCGCTCAGCCGAGATGGCGAGAGGATGCCCCGGACCACCTGGTCCGGGGCATCGTCCATTTCCGGGCCGGACGCCGGGCCGCCGCGCTTCGTGCGACCCGCCACAATGGCGCCATGCCGGTGGAGATGTCGCCCGAGGACTTCGACGCGCTCGTCGACCGCGCCCTCGACGGGATCCCGGACGAGATCGCCGCGCTGGTCCGCAACGTCGTGGTGCTCGTGGAGGCCGAGCCGCCCGAGGGCGAGCCCGACGACCTGCTCGGCCTCTACGACGGCATCGCGCTGACCGAGCGCTGGGGCGACCCGATGATGAGCCTGCCGGACCGCATCTTCATCTTCCGCAACCCGCTGCTCGACATGTGCGGGAGCGTCGAGGAGCTCGAGGACGAGGTCCGGATCACGGTCGTGCACGAGGTCGCGCACCACTTCGGCATCGACGACGACCGGCTCCACGACCTGGGCTACGCGTGACCCGGCCCGCGTCGTACGCCGCGGGTCACGAGGCGCTGCTGCGCGGGCGCGCCGAGGGCGCGTTCTTCCACGGCAGCGGCGCCTCGCCGCGCTCCTGCCGGACGAACTCGCTGAGGAACCAGCGCTGGAAGCGCTGCTGACCCGGCGTCCGGGCGAGGGAGAGCAGGCGCTCCTCGCGGCAGAAGGCGTCGGCGAGGTCGAGCAGCTCGATGAACCGGCCGATCGTGGCCGCGGTCTCGCGCGGCATCGCGACATGCAGGTCGGCGGCGGCCGCGCCCGAGGCGAGCGCCTGCTCGATCTGCTCGGCGCCGATGCCCTCGCGCAGGTCGCGCTCGAGCGAGCCGAAGAGGTCGGAGAGGTCCTTGGCGAGTGGGTAGTCGGACTCGTGGGCGAGCGCGAGCAGCCGCACCTCCCGCCGCAGCTCGCGGTAGTGCCGCTGGAACTGCACGAACGACCGCAGGGGTACGCCGACGATGTCGATGTGCATCTCGTCGGGCGATGGCTCGGGCTTGGTCGGGGGCTGGTGGCCGGTGATCCTGCCCGCGACCGGCACCCCACCGGGCCGGGTGGCCGGAGCGAACCAGACGGTCTTCCCGTCGTCCTCGAGGTCGACCCCCCACGCGGTCGAGCAGCGGGCGACGATGCCGAGGCCGCGGCCGAACGTGAGCAGCACGTCGTCCTCGACCCGTACCTCGTCCGTCGGCATGACCGGCTGCTCCACCGACCCGTCCTGGACCTCCACGCGCGGGTGCTCGCGCGTGCCCCGGACCCGCACGGTCAGCTGCGGCTCGGCGTGCAGCAGGGCGTTGGTGACCAGCTCGGAGACGCCGAGCTCGGCGCACTCGGCCAGGTCGTCGCGGCCGATCTCGTGGCAGGTGCCGACCACCCAGCGGCGTGCGTCCTGCACGCTGCGGGGCCCTGGACCCAAGGACAGGGCGGGCCTGTTCAGAGGCACGGTCGTCTCCACGAGAGGCTCATGAGGGCATGCTTGATCACGGCAGTGCCGCTGACGGCTCGTCTACCCCCGCGAATCCGCACCGAAACCTGGCCCGTGGGGCCGATTCCGGTGGTCCAGACATCTGGTCGGCACGGAACTGGTCGTCGGCCGTCGCTGTGACGGACCAGACCCGGCGGGAATGGCCCGATCCGGGCCGCGACCGGAACAATGGGCACGGCGGAGGGTGTTCTGACAGCACGGTCCACAGCGGTAGTGAGAGGTTCACGATGGCAACGCAGCCGAGCACCGAGGTCGTCGAGCAGCCGAGCGGCAAGCACCGGGTGGTGGTCATCGGCTCCGGGTTCGGTGGGCTGTTCGGCACCAAGGCGCTGCGGCACGCGGATGTCGAGGTGACGATGGTCGCGAAGACCACCCACCACCTCTTCCAGCCGCTGCTCTACCAGGTCGCCACCGGCATCCTGTCCCAGGGCGAGATCGCCCCGCCGACGCGCGAGATCCTCAGCGGCCAGCGCAACGCGCAGGTGCTGCTCGGCGAGGTCACGGCGATCGACCTCGACGCCCACACCGTGACCTCCACGGTCCTGGGCCGCTCGACGATCACGCCGTACGACTCGCTGATCGTCGCCGCCGGCGCCGGCCAGTCCTACTTCGGCAACGACCGCTTCGCCGAGTTCGCACCGGGCATGAAGAGCATCGACGACGCGCTCGAGCTGCGCGGGCGGATCTTCGGCGCCTTCGAGCTGGCCGAGATCGGCGCCAGCCGCGGCGAGAACGTCGACCACCTGTTGACCTTCGTCGTCGTCGGCGCCGGCCCGACCGGCGTCGAGATGGCCGGGCAGATCGCCGAGCTCGCGCACCGCACCCTCAAGAAGGACTTCCGAGCGATCAACTCGCGGCACGCACGGGTGATCCTGGTGGACGCCGCGCCGCAGGTGCTGCCGCCGTTCGGCAGGAAGCTCGGCGAGAAGACCAGGTCCGAGCTGGAGAAGCTCGGCGTCGAGGTCGTGCTCGGCGCGATGGTGACCGACGTCGACGAGCGCGGCATCGCGATGCAGTTCAAGGACGGTCGCGTCGAGCGCATCGACAGCGTCACCAAGATCTGGGCCGCGGGCGTCGCCGCGAACCCGCTCGGCCGCACGCTGTCGGAGCAGACCGGCGCGCCGCTGGACCGGGCCGGCCGGATCGCCGTCAACCCCGACCTCACCCTCCCCGGACACCCCGAGGTCTTCGTGGTCGGCGACATGATCGCGCTCGACAACCTGCCGGGCGTCGCGCAGGTGGCGATCCAGGGCGCCAAGTACGCCGCCAAGGAGATCGACCGCCGACTGCGGTCCAAGCCCTCGCTGGGCCCGTTCAGGTACTTCGACAAGGGCTCGATGGCGATCATCAGCCGGTTCCGTGCGGTGGCGCTGATCGGCCGGTTCCGGTTCACCGGCCTGATCGCCTGGCTGATGTGGCTGGCGCTGCACCTCATCTACATCACCGGCTTCAAGAACCGCCTGACCGCGCTGCTGCACTGGTTCGTCTCGTTCATCGGCCGCGGCCGGTCCGAGCGCACCACCACCGAGCAGCAGATCTTCGCCCGCAGCGCGCTGGGGCGGCTCAAGCACGGCGCCGCCGACCTGGTCTCCGACCCCGGGGCGTACGACGCGGCCCGGGCGCTTCTCGAGACCACGCGTCGCGCGGAGCTCGAGGAGCGAGCGGCCGAGGAGGCCCGGCTCACCGACTCCGGCGTGCGCGGCGTCCGCGTCGAGCACCAGGTCGGCTGACCGCTACTCGGCGTACGACGGGGGCGTCTCCGCGGCGTCCCCGGTCGGGAACGCCAGCTCGCGCGCCCAGCGCGGCAGGATGAACAGGCCCTCCGCCTCGACGGTGACGCCCTCGGCGTCCTCGATCCGGCCGTGCGCCCAGGTCTTGATGCCCTCGGTGCGCTCGATCCAGGCCTCCGCCCGCAGGTCGCCCAGGGGCGTCGCCCGCCGGTAGTGCAGGGTGAGCGTCGCGGTCATCCCGGGGCGACCCCCGGCGCCGGCCGCCTCGCCGAGCATCTGGTCGAGGATCAGCGCGGACACGCCGCCGTGCACCAGGCTCGGCGGGCCCTCGTACGCCGCGCCGAGGTGGAACTCGCACCGCACCCGGCCGGTGCTCTCGCGCTCGATGGCCAGCGGCGGGGCGATCGCGTTGCGCAGTCCCACGACCGAGTTGCCCCACGGCCGACCGTGGCCGGTCGCGTTGAAGCGCACGCCGTACGGGCCGTCGAGCTGGGAGCGCCGCAGCCGCGCCACGATGTCCTCGAGCTCGGCCTGCACCGCCCGGATCTCGTCGTCGTCGACCTCGGTGCGGATCGTCGCGTCGACGAGCTCCCGCACGACCTCGGTGAACGGCCCGTAGAGCCCCACCTCGTGCTCGATCTGCTCCGGGGTCATCTCGTCCTGCTGGAATCCACCCACCGCTCGATCCTAGAACACGTTCCATTTGATGGAATCGGAGCCATGACCTCCCTGGACCTTCCCGACGTCGCCCTCGCCGCCTCCTGGGCGGAGGCGATCGGCGAGTTCCATCGGGCGGGCGAGCAGCACGTCCACGGTGCGGGGCTGTGGGAGTTCGAGACGCTCGACGTCACCGAGGACGGCTGTCGCGCCGTCGTCGAGCACCTCGTCGCGCAGGCCGATCCGGCCACGCCGCTGCCCGACGACAAGGTGCACTGCACCTACTTCTGGATCACCGACCGCGACGGGCCCGACCGTGAGGTCGTCGGCTTCCTGGCGCTGCGGCACACCCTGAACGCCTGGCTGCTCGAGGAGGGCGGCCACATCGGGTACGGCGTACGCCCCTCGCGCCGTCGGCAGGGCCACGCGTCCCGCGCCCTCGCCCTGGCCGTCCACCGGGCCGCCGACCTCGGACTCGACCGCGTCCTCGTCACCTGCGACGACGACAACGTGGGCTCGCGGGGCACGATCGAGCGCGGCGGCGGGGTCTACGAGGACACCCGCAACGGCAAGCGCCGCTACTGGATCGACACCGGGCTGACCCGCTCCTGATCCGGTCCGGAAATGGAGTGAACCGCCGGCGTCTCGGGTCACCGACGGTTCAACCTCGCAGAGGCTATGCGCTCCCGATCGTCGTGGGTAGTGCCCGGGGCAAAGCCTGGGGTGCGCCTGGCCCGTTCGGAGGACGGCGGCTTCGCCGGACCCTGGGGTCGCCCGCGGTCGGTGGGCCCCGTGGGACTCGAACCCACAACCCGCGGATTAAAAGTCCGATGCTCTGCCAATTGAGCTAGGGGCCCGGGGGTTCTAACTTTCAATCGACGGAACCCTCTACGGAACCCTCTACGGAACTAGAACCCGGCCGAGAGCCTACTGGTCGGCCTCCGAGCCTGAGGCATCCCGGTTGCAACGCGGTCCTGGCGCAGAGCGAAGCACCGCGCTCAGTAGGAGGGTCTGCGCCGCACCCAACGCGCCGCCTTCGGCTGCCCGCTGTTCTACGCGAGAAGGAACCAGGAGATCAGCCTGACGTTGTGGCGAGCATGTCCACCGTGGTGTCGAGGTCTGTGTGGCTACGCGTTCGACGCGACAGATCCGTTGTCGCGCGTCACGTGTCCCGCCCGCTGACACAGCGAAGTGGCCGCAAGACGTGAGGATCAGTCATATCGTGTGCGCCGTGACGAAGGTGTTCGTGAGCCACGCGTATGGCGACAAAGACTTCTGCGACGGGTTCGTCGACAACGTACTGATTCGCGGCATCGGACTTCATCCGAAGACGGACATCTTCTACAGCAGCGAGCGCGACACGGGTGTGCCGACCGGAGCCGACCTGCTCCCGTTCGTGCGAAAGGAGGTTGGCGCGTCGACGTTGGTCATCGCAATCGTGACGCCGCTGTACCCCACTCGCCCGGTCTGTGTGGCGGAACTCGGTGCGGCCTGGGGCAAGGCCGGAGACCAGCACTTCTTCCCGCTCCTCGCCCCTGGGGTCGCCGTCGGTGACCTGGACGGGGTATTGCCGTCGACCCTTTGCTCGGCGATCGATGATCGAGCGGCGCTGATGGAACTCTATGAGCGGATCAAGACGCTGCATGGCGCGCCGAACGACAGCGCTTCGTACTCAGTGGGCGTAGAGAAGTGGTTGGCAAGCGTCGGACGCCTTGCAGTAGATCTCACCGATCCCGAGGTGCCGCCCTCGGTAAGCGAGTACAAGGCGCTTTCAACTCGGCTGGATGCGGTAGTTCAGGCCCTTGCGGAGTCGGAGTCCCAAGTCGAGGAGTGGCGCCGCAAGTGCGAGCAGGCGCTTGAGGCCAAGGACGCGGCCGAAGCACGCGTGATCCTCGTGGGCGACGACGTCCGCGCGCAGATCGAACATGCCGTCAACGAACATCAGGAGACGATCGGCGATCTCGGCTCTGATGCTGCCGCTGACGTGATCTTTGACTACCTTCGCGGAGAGGTAACGCCGTACCCGAATCCCATGGAGGTGGGGAGCGACTACCGTGACGACTTCGACACAGCCATCAAGCGGCGCCTTGTTCGTGACGATGGCGACAACTTCTTCTCGCCGAACACAGACAAGCGTGCCGTAATGCGCGCTGTGGAGCGAGCCCAGGAACTTCATGACCTTCTGGAACGGATTCACGACGACGAGCAGAACGCAGCGTGGTTCTTCGACGAGTATCAGGTCGAGCCTGACCTAGGTGACCTAGATGCCTGGAAGCGCCTTCGGAAGTAGCCGACAGAGGCGCACCGGCAGGACGGTCGCCAGGCCGCCGCTGCTTCCGCCTCAGAAATCGGTGAAGTCGTCGTCGTAGTCGTCTTCACCGAGAGCAGGCGAAGACTCGGGCGGCAGGTTGAGGAAGTCGTACACCTTGCTGATGTCGTAGTAGGGGCCGTTCTTCTTGTTCTTGACCTTGCCCATGAGCCGGAGCGCTGCGATGTCGCCCCGGTCCTTGAGTTCCTTGCGGATGCGCCAGCGGGTGGCGGCGGAGCCTTCGAGAGCAGGCTGGGTGATGCCGATGCGGATGGTCAGGTTCTTGAGGTTGTTGCTGGAGGACGCGCTGGCAGCGCCCTTTCCGCCTTCGCCTCGGTAGCAGAGGCGCCACGTCGCGGCGCTGCCTCCGGCAGCGAGGTGTCGGTCGAGGCATTCGGCGAGCAGGCGGGCGGCGAAGCGCGTGAGGCGCGCACGACGTTGGGTGGACCATGTGTTGACGCCGGGCAGAAGCACGGTTGTCGGTGCGATGACCGAGTCGAAGTCGACGGGCTCAATCGAGGTCGTCTCCATGGGGTAGGCGCCGGACTCGGCAAGTGCGTACTGGTTGGCGACGAGCAGGTAGCGGCCGCCCCTGTGTAGGGAGTGCACGGCGGACGAGCGGGTGAGCAGAACCTCGTCGTCGTGGAGGGGGCGGCGCTTGCTGCCGTGCCGGGGCGCGACGGTAGGAAGCGTCTCGACGAGGTCGTAGGGACTCTGGGGGTCGTCGCCGTGGCGGACCTGGGCGGCGAAGACGATGGCGGCGATGGTGTTCTTCGCCCGGTGCAGAGCGTTCGCACCGCTGGCGGTGGTGAAGGTGGTGATACTTGCGATGCCGGTGACGTCGGTGATGACCTTGCCTGCTTCACGGCGAAGGTCCTCCACGGTCTCTAGCCCACGGCGACGTGCCGAGGCGAGGACGTCTTCGAGGTCGTTGCCGAGGTCGAGGTCATCCAGCGTGTCGTACTCGTCCCACCAGGCGACGGCCTCGTCGGCGGCCTGGGTGAGCGCGATGACGACCGCGTTCGTGACCGGGACGCGCTGCTGACGGGCCTTCTTGGCGGTGGTGGTGCGGGTGGAGGCGGCGGTTGTCATGGGATGCTCCTGAACGGTTGTGTCCGGGCTTGCGATACCGGACGGGTCTGAACTGACACGTCCGGTATCGGCACCTCCGAGGCGACAAATGCTCCGATACGAGAGCGCTCGCCACAGCCGTCAGCCGACGACGCCGTCCGAGGTCGGCAGCCCCTTCAGGGCGGCCTGGCGACCGAAGGTCCACCAGGTGATGGCGTTCATCGTGAAAGCAGCGGCGACTTGATCGACGTACTGCTCACGGGAGCGCTGCCGCATCGCGTGCTGCTTGTGCTTGAGCGTCGCCTTGTACCAGGCGTTGACGCTCTCGGCGTTGTTGCGGGTGCCGAAGATGTCCCAGAAGCGCCGGTCCTCCACACCCAGGGGACGGAGGTCGTGCATGGCACGCTGCGGGCCGCTCGCCGGTCGCCCATTGGCGATGGCGATGGGCTCCCAGACAGACTCGAAACGGTGGGCGCCGTGCTCGGCGTCGGCGCACGGCAGTTCCCAGGTGGTCGGGACCTCCCACACTGGGGCGGCGTCGCCGAGAAGGGTCTCGGCTCGTCGGGGGATGGCGCGGACGGCGCGTGCAGGCTCGCGCTTGTAGATGGCGCCGTCGGCAGGGTCGGTGTAGGTGTCCCAGAGCACGCCGCCATCGACCCACAGGTCGTGGACACGGCAGCACGCCTTGACCGTCTCGGGGAGCGGCTTGAAGCGGTGAAACTTCGAGCGAGTCATGCTGCGTTCCCCGCTGACCCACTGCACGGTGGTGCCGAGCGGTAGCCGACGACTCTGCGCGTGCGCTTCGAGCGCAGCCTCCGAGGTGATCTCACGCGCGGTGTGGCCGTCGGAGGTCCTGTTCTTCGTCCCGTTGGCTCGAGCGACCGGCTTGGTGACGACCAGGACGTTGTAGAGGGCGGCGATGCGGTGCAGGTCCTTGCCGGAGAGGGCCTTGTCCCACACGACGGTGTGCAGCCGGTGCCCGAGGCGCTTGATGAGGTCTTCGACCATCGCGGTCGCCGTGATGCTCTCCCCCTGGATGGTCTGGCGCACGGCAACGATGACTCGACCCGCGTCGGTCCAAGTGCCGATGAAGACGTTGTTGATGCCGACGACGCTCTTCTCGTCGACCTCGCCGTAGCGCAGGCAGACGTCCTGGACGCGCGCCTTTCCCTTCGCGGCGCGGCTTGCGGAGTACACCCAGGTCTTGGCGTTGGGGTCCCAATGCGGGGCGACCTTGCTGTACGGCTGCACCCAGGTGCCGTCACCGAACACCGAGCAGCGCCGGTCGGGGTTGGCGAAGTCGGGCAGGCCCGCGTCCTTGGGGAACTGTCCCTGGCGGAACGCCTGTCCGATGGAGACGCTGGTGAACTGCTCGGAGAGGCGGGCGAGTGGGTCGTTCAGGTCGGTCCAGTCGATGAGGACCTCGCCATGTTCCTTGCCCTCCGGGAGCACGACGACGCCGTCGTACTGGGCGAGACGGCGCACGTACTTGTCCTGGACCGGACCGCTGGGCGGCTTGAACGGGATGTTGACGTCCTTCTTCACCAAGGCGCGGTACTGGTCGCAGCAACGGTCCCAGACTCCCCGGCCCTGGAGAGCGTGGAGCGCTGCATTCTGACTGGCGAAGACGCGGGACGCCATGAGGATGAGGAACTGCATCAGCGGCGGGTAGGTGTACGACGCCCCGGCGGGGACCTCGTGGAGCAGGCCCTCGTGCTGGACGGAGGCGATGGGCTTGAAGGTGAAGATCGCGGTGAGGCGGTCCTCGTCGTTGAGGTCGGCGAACGGACGGGTCTTGGCGTTGTAGGTCATGCGCCGGGTATCGGCGTGATTCCGACACAACCGGTCGCTCGTCGAGAGACCGCGTTCCCGGTTTCGTCGAGCCGCGTTCCCACGGCCCAGAGACCGGACGTCCTGTCCACCTCGACGTCTAGCGTCCATCTCCGTGACCAGCACAAACGCCGCCGCGACGCCTGCAGGAGCACCTGAGTCGGGGCCGACTCTCGCTGACCAGGTCGAGGTTGCCCTGAGTGCATGGGAGACCGGCGGCGAGTTCTCCGAGCAGACCCTGCTGCGCACCACCGAGACGGTCCGGCGCTTCGCGAAGCGACTGGTTGTGTCCGGCGTGCGCCGGGCGGAAGACATCACCACGAACGACTGCCTGGGCTTCATCGACGCCATCACCAGACACGGCACACCGCCGGAGTTGACCACTCGCCACGCGCGCCGTGTCGCGGTTCGGATGCTGTTCCGGACCTGGCGCGAACTCGGGTACGAGGTCGGCGACCCGACCCTCGACCTGGAACTCCCGGCGAGGACCAGTCGTGCCGCACGGCCACTGGCCGAGGCCGAAGTCGTGCTGTGCCGTGCCGCCGCCCGTCTCGGGGCTGCGGGCGGCACGTCCCTGCAGCGGGCGGTCTGCTGGGCACTCGCCGAGGCCACGGCGGTCACGAGCGAGGTCTCCGCCATCCGGCTGTGCGACCTGGACTCGCTCGACGCGCCACGCTTCGTGGAACTTCCCGGCACCCGCCGGGTCGACGCCCGCGTCGGGGAACTGACTGACTGGGGTGCTGCCGTGGTCGCCCGCCAGGTCGCCCTGTTCCGCGAGCAGGGTCTCCCGGTGACGACGCTGCTCACCTACCGGGGTCGCGGCAAGCCGGGCCAGCACGTCGCACAGGCGGCGGTGTGCAACGCCATCGGTGCCGTCCTCGACGCCGCCGGGCTCTCCGGTGAGCAAGATGTCCGGCCCGCCAGCGTCCGCAACTGGGCAGGCAGGCGGCTCTACGACGCGGGCATGCCGCTGGAGCGGGTCGCCCGCCGCCTCGGGTCGCGCACACTCGACGCTGCCGCTGAGGACCTCGCCCTCGAATGGCGGTGACCATGGCGCCATCCGTCCGATACGCCGGCTCGGTCGACCGCATCCGTGCGGTGCTGCGACACCGTGCCCTCTACGAGATAGGTGCCGAACTCCAGCCCGCCCACGGCGTCGGCCGTCGCCCACAGCACCCCGCCTACCTGCTGCTCATCTACGCCGCCCTGGCCCGCGTGCTGCGCTCCGGAATCCGGGTCGAGACCGACTTCCTCCATGGGGACCTGTGGGACTTCGTCGTCTACGAGTCGCGCGCAACGCTTCGTCGTGAAGGGCTCGACCTCCCGCCACCAGGCAGGAACCCACCAGCCTGGCACCACTGGCGGCGTCTGCGTGATGACCACTTGGCGACCGACGAGGGCATCGCCACGGTCCAGCGGCTGCACCTGCCCCGCGCTGTCGACCTGGCCCGCCGCATCGGCATGCTCGACCCGCGCGGTCCGGGCAGCCTCACCCATCCCTCGCATCTGCGGGCCGTCTACGGCGACGGCACCATCGTGCGGCCCATCTACGCGCCGCCGAAGAAGGTCTTCGTCGAGGGCGAGAACGGCGAGACGGTCGTGAAGTTCGTCGACCCGCACACCGGGGAACTCGTTGACCGCCCCGGCCGCCGCTACGACCCCGACGTCGCGCTGCATCAGGGTCACGCTGGACCGGCCCTCGGCCACGGCTACGTCGGCTGGCACACCAGGGGAACCGGCACCTACCAGAGGGTCATGCTCCACCTCGGGTACGTCGACCACCCCGGCGGCGAGGCCGGAACAGCCATCCAACTCCTGCGCGACATCCACCGCGTCGCCGGAAACGGCATCGAGGTCGTGATATACGACGGCGCCTTCCGAGGCGGCCACATCGACGAGGTAATGACCAAGTTCGGCTACCAGGTCATCGCCAAGCAGCCGACCTACACCGACGACGACCTCGTCACCGCCGCCATCGTCAAAGGCCCCGACGGTCGACGCGTCCCCAGCATCCCGCTCGGCGTCGTCACCCACGAGCCCACGACGGGCCATTGCCACCACACGCTGGCGGCCATTAACGGCGCCGTCGTCGAGATCGACCTCGACGACACCGGAGACCCCGTCGTCCGGTCCACGCCCCAACGCACGGCGGTCAAGCGCGCCCGACGCTCCGACGGCCGGTACTACTTCAACGTCGGCTACCGCATCGACTGCCCACGCGGCACCTTCGAGACCTGGCTCAGCCCGCACGCCAAGAACCCCGGCGACCCCAGGCCCGAAGCACTGCGCGTCTTCCCCGACGGCGACGCCGACACCTTGCGGTTGCGCGGGCTTCGGTCCGACGCCGAGTCGGTGCACAGCGTCTTCAAGCGCACCCTGATCGCCGACCGCGCCATGTCTCGCGGGTGGCGACGCGGTCTGATCGACTACTACGCGTTCGCCTGGTACTCGAATGCCCTGGCCGAGGCCGCGTGGCGAGCGGCCCAGGCCCCCGATAACGTCCGCTACCTGCGGCAACGGCGATGAGGAGGGAATCGGCACCAGCGCCGCGCAGAGGCTCGCTCGTCGACGATGCCAGAGAATGTCGGACCCTCGTGAGACTGTTTGACCATGACTTCCGGTGACACCATCTCGCTCTTCGCGGGAGCGGGCGGCTTGGACCTGGGCGCTGCCCAGTCAGGGTTCACCATCGCGTCGGCCGTAGAGATCAACGCCGACGCCTCGGACACGTTGGAGAAGAACTTCCACAGCGAGTCGACGAGCGTCATCCGGGACGACATCACGACGGTCTCGACCGACGAGATCCTTGAGCGGGGCGGTTTCCGTGAGGGAGACCGACCGGCGCTGCTCATCGGCGGGCCGCCGTGCACGCCGTTCTCGAAGTCAGGCTTCTGGCTGGACTGGAAGCGCGCCGGGCTCGACCCCGCCGCCAGCCTCCTGCAGGAGTACACCCGCGTGCTGCGGGAGGCCCGTCCGCGAGCCTTCCTGCTGGAGAACGTCTACGCCCTGACCTACAACAACAAGCAGTCGCGGCCCGCGTTCGAGCGCCTCCTCCGGGAGATCGACGAGGCCGGATACGACTGCAACTGGCAGGTTCTGAACGCCGCCGACTACGGCGTCCCGCAGGCCCGTCCGCGATTGATCATCGTCGGGGTCGAGAAGGGGAGCATCGTTCCCGAACTCCCGGCGCCGACCCACACCGGCAAGTGGGAGCGCCGAGCGACCGGCCACAAGGACGGCCTGCCGCACGTCACCGTCGGCGAAGCCCTCACCGACCTGCGCACCGTGCCCGAGGAAGGCGAGGTCGTCGGCGGTCGCTTCGGACACCTGCTCCCCGAAATCCCGCCCGGCGACAACTACCTGCACTACACCGAGAAGCGGGGCCACCCGGAGCCTCTCTTCGAGTGGCGGAGCCGCTACTGGTCCTTCCTGCTGAAACTCGACCCCACTCGGCCGTCGCCGACCATCCAGGCGCAGCCCGGTCCCTACGTCGGTCCCTTCCACTGGGAGAACCGTCGCCTTCGCGTGGCCGAGATGCGCCGACTGTTCGGCTTCCCCGACGACTACGAGTTCGTCGGCAGCCGCGCTTCCGTCCAGGCGCAGTTGGGCAACTGCGTGCCGCCGCCGCTGGCTCGGCAGGTGCTGGAGCAGGTCGCCAAGGTCCTCTGAGGCGCTACTGCGCCGTCGTCACGCCGTCGGACCAGAGCCGGTTGACGCGCTGCATCGCGGCGATCTTGTGCGGGTAGGTCTCGTCCGGGGTCAGGCCGGCCGACCGGCGGAACCGGAACTCCCATCGACCCGTAGTGGCGAAGAGGCACGCCGCCAGCACATCAAACTGTTCCGGCGCGTACAGGCGTCCTGACGGGTCGTTCTTCTGCGCCCGCGTCTTCTGGACCTCGACCTTCGGGTCCCCGACGGCGTCGTCCGGCCCGGTGGCTCGGGCGTAGACATTCGGGCTGGCGTTCTTGCACTCCACGCGCAAGACGGTGCCGTCGAGCAGCGTGACCTCGAAATCGGGCGGGCCGTCCTGGTCGACCTGCACCACGTGCGCCACCTGCGGGTCGTTCCGAAGGGCCGTCTCCAGGTGATGCTCTGCCACGCCTCCCTTGACGGCCACCTTCAGGCGCCCTCGCTGCTCGATGATGCTCAGCAAGGTGGCGTGGTCCAGGTCGAACTCGCTCTCCAGCGCATGCCGGGTCCCGGACGAGGTGGCGACCGGTGCCGCTTGGGCGGCGACGGCCGCGCGGTAGCGCAGCGGCGGGTCGAGGGCGAGGTCGGTCGCCTCCCGTTCGAACCGGACGTAGTCCAAGAAGCGGTCTGGGGTGAAGGCAACCAAGGTCTCCAGCCCGTCGCTGGCGCGTGGGGTGGCGCGCCGGACGCCCGGACGGGCGTCGCGCTCCCAGGTGATCCAGGTGTCGTCGAGTGCGGCGTCGACGTGGTCGTCCTTGAACTCCACGGAGATGCCCATGGGGAGCGGGTCGTAGAGCGCGGGGTCGACGCCGACGAACAACTCGGACTGGAGGTGGACGCCGACCATGATCGTCACGTCGACCATCGCGATGTCGCGCCCGATGGGGTGCTCCTCAGCGACCCACGACTCCTCGGCGCCGTACCGGATCTGGAAGCGGTGCTCATCGATCGGTCGCCCCTTGATCGGGGCAGGATTGCACCGGAACGGGTAGACCATGATCCCGATCCGCTCGCCCTCGGATGTCTCGACTCCAAGGAACACCGGTGCACGGTTGTGCCCGCTCGCGTGGAGGAGCCGACCACCCGACTGGTGTACCGCGTCGGCGAGGAACTCGACGATGTCCCGCTTGCCTGATTGCCGGTAGGTCCGCGCGTACGAGCGTCCCGCGATCTCCACGACAGCGGAGTCTTGCCTACATTCGCCTGCGACGCCCGCCTTTGCTTGACATCGTGTACGCGTGTCGTTCCCGCACTGGCGCTATTACCCGACGAACGAGCAGCCACCTGACTGGCTCCATCGACTCGTCGATGCACTCGCCACCTACCGGGACGACATCTCCACCCTCGAAGGGAACAGGCCGACGAGCAACGAGGTCCTCGCGACCATCGCGCCTGCGCTCGCCTCGCTCGGCTACACGGTCGAGACAGGGCGTGAGCGAGTCGGGAAGATCCGACGTCCCGTCCTGTTCGGGGAGAACGGCATCCCGGCGCTGACCTACGAGGTTGACGCCGCCCACGACGAGCACGGGATCGTCGTGGAGGTCGAGGCTGGACGAGGTGCCCGGTCGAACGCCGACTACCGCGATCTGGTCCGCTCCAGCCTGATCGTCGATGCGCAGTTCCTCGTGCTCGTCCTGCCGATCGAGTACCGCTTCAGCGCTGGGCAGCGGACCGGGATCGAGTTCGCCTACCGCAACACCAGCGACCTGCTGATGGCCGTCTACGCGAGCCAGCGCCTTCGGTTCCCGTTCGAGGGGATCGCCCTCATCGGATACTAGGAACCCAAGGTCACTGCGTGGCCCGTCACGTCGAGGCTGAGTCATCCAGCGCTGAGCGAATCCTGCGGACGACCGCATCCGCGCTCTCGTGCTCCCAGGCCCGTACGACGGTCCATCCGGCATCATCCAGGAGCCGATCGGTCTCTGCGTCACGGTCCTTGTTCCGAGCGATCTTGGTCGACCAATACCCCGCGTTCGAGCGCGCGGCTGTGCCGTGCTCGGGGCAGCCGTGCCAGTAGCAGCCGTCGATGAAGACGGCCACCTTCGCGCGGGTGAACACCAGGTCAGCACGCCGATTCAGGCCGGGCAGGGGACGCACGTCGACGCGGTAGCGGAGCCCCTGCGCGTGCGAGGCGCGCCTCACCGCCATCTCGGGCTTCGTGTCCCTGGACCGGTTCCCCTGCATCACGGCGCGCGATGCGGGCGTCGATGCCCAAGGCTCGTAGGTCCCCGCCATGCTTCAAGCCTGCCACCGGTTGCTCGTGGTAGCCGATCTCCGATTAACCACGCACCGCCATATCCCTTGCGCGTGTCCGGCTGCCGTCCTGGGTCAACGGAACCCCTGGGACCCGGCTCGGCGAGCCCCTAGCGTGCGATCGCGACGCCCATCTGACGCCAGGAGGCACCCCATGACCGCCAATCCGACCGCTGAAGCCGAGGCAAGCCCAGACGACGAGCCCGAGGTCCACGCGGACGATGTCGCCCACCCGCTCTCGGCGTACGTCCACGGCGTGCTGACGATTCACTTCGACGGTGGTGCGGCCGTCACCCGAGAGGCGTCGCAGTTAGACGCCCGTGGATTCCTCGCCAAGCAGAAGGAGGCTGAGAGCAGCGATGCGGTCACCTGGGAGACGCGGAGTTGGTTCCACTGGGCCAGCAGCCGTGTCGTGTTCTCGTCGTTCGACGCCGATCGTGATCAGACCTGGGCCATTCGCGCTGGTGACCGTCGCCGACTCGCGAAGACGGGCCACGACCGAGGTGTGGTCGCGTCCCTCGTTGAGTTCTGGGCGAGCCGCGACGAGCGGCGGGAGCCGCTCTACTCGATCCGGGCGATGGTGTTGCTGCACCAGACGGCACTCAGCGGGGTAGAACGTGGCACGTGGGAAGCGGTCGCCCGCGCGTACGAGGGCGAGCGCGGCGCCGCCTTCCTGGCGCGGACCTACCGCGACGCTCGAGGGCGAGTCTCGATCCCGGTGGACGTCAACGACGAGGACGTCGTGGACGACGAGGCGCAGCCAGACGAGGCCGATGGGGACCCTGGCGCTGTGCGGTCCGATGACTCGCCGACGGACAGCGACGAGGTGGCTCCGACCGTCGGCGACCTCGACGTCGCCGAGCCGCTCGACCAGCCTCGCGACGCGGACCCTTCCCCCGACGACGACGTGGACGGCCGGAACCCGGAATGAGCACACTCGCGCCACCTCGCGCTGAGCCCGAGACGACGGCCGCGCCCAATCTCGGCGACGAGCCCGAAGCCGATCCAGCCGATGAGCGTCTCTGCGAGTGCCCCAACGACCACACGACCGAGCGACGCGCCTGGAAGCGGCTCGTGCGACACCGCGACGACAACAGTGACGACGCCTGCCCCGAGGCCGCGCGCTGGTGGACCCGAGTGACATACGAGTGCGGCTGTGTCGACGTGCTCGCACTCTGCACGCACTGCCTCGACACGTGGCTCGACGACTCCTACGTGACCGTCACCGTCCTCGGGCAGGCCAGCGGCCCTCTCGGGCCGGGCGACTGGCCAGGGGGCTCGTCGGGCACTGCCTGACGACGTGGATTCGTGATGGCCGACGAGCGTCAGCCGGTGCGGTGGTTCCTGGACATCGACGGCACCATCTCACCGTACGGCCTGACGAAGCCCTGGCGCGGGCCGAGACTCTACGGCGGCCCGGCCGACTCGGACCTCGCCGTCCCGTATCGCTCCAGACTCATCAAGTCCATCCAGCGCCTCCACGACAGCGGGCTGGTCGAGGTCGTCTGGCTCACAACCTGGGACACCGAAGAGATCGACGCGTGGACCAAAGTCGGCCTGGGGCCGTTCCCGAGCGTCCGGCGGCACAAGGCTGGACGGGACCGCTGGTGGAAGGCCGACGCCGTCCAGACGTGGATGCGCAAGCACCCGGAACGCCGGGTGGTCTGGACCGACGACGACATCTCCCTCGGCGGCCTGCGCGGCCTCGACAAGAAGCGCCTCCTCTGGATTGCCCCGCACCCGGCCTCCGGGCTCACCGACAAGCACATCACCCAGATCCAGGCATGGGTCGACGTCGAAGGCGACTCCATCCGATGAGTTCAAGCGCCGGAGAGTCGTCGTCCTCAGGACAGCGACGCCGGATCCGGGTCCCTTGGCCGGTCGACGTGCTGACCGCCATTGGCTACGCACCACACGAGGCTGAGCCGCTCACCAAGCAACTACCGCACGTCGCTGAGGCCACAATCCCGATGGTCCTGGCCCTCGCCCATCCGCGCGAAGAGGGCTGGACGCCAGCCGGTTACGTCGTCTACCTCACCCACGACCTATCACCAGGCGACGCTCTCCGGCTCGCAGAGACTGGCCGCGACGTCTTCGCACTGCTCGCAATCCTCGACGCCGTCGGAGGGACCAACCCGCAGTGGCTCTGGTACCCACACGTGATGGACGTCGCGCTGGCCTGGGCGACTCGCCCCACGATCCCGCACGCACGGCTGCGTGCATACATCGAAGCAGGGGTGACTCCCGAGGAAGCCCAGACCTTCGAGGCCGAGCCGGACACCCGTCCCAGTGCCGAGCAACTTGCCTGCCTGACTGCGCTCCGAGCTCCTGCATCCAACTGGCGGCGATGCTCGAGCGAAAGGTCACCATCGTGACTACGTGACCGTGTCGTCGCCTCCACCCACGTGTCGGTCAGCATGGCGGAAGTCGACGCCACCTCGACCACAGGTCGAGCATCGCAGGAGTCCGACCCTGGGACGGTCAGTCGTGAAGATCCACGCGTCGCACGCACCGCACTGCCAGGTCATGCAATCCGCTTGGACGTGACGAAGCATCTCCCACGCCCCATCTGCGTCGAAGCAGTCGATGACCGGAGGATCCAACGATCGACCTCGCCGAGCCAACCTGCCAAGTCGTAGCGGGCGACCACAAAGTCGTCCTGGCCGAGAACGTAGACGTAGTCGTCGACCTGCACCGTTGCGACCATGCGGCCGCATCCCCGTGTCGTAGTAGTTCAACGACCCGGCCCACGGTCCACCAACGAGTTCGACCAGTGCAGTGCTCGCTTGCGTGACGCTCACCCATAGATCTTTGCCGACTCCGCCTTGCCGAGTGTTACGTCGGGGCCACCGGCGGCGGTTCCGGATCACGGGAACGGGGTGCGGACGAGCAACGGCCGCCGACCGCGCTCCAACACCTGCTTGAAGGATAACTATCCGCGTATTATTATCCGCACATGCCACGAACGACTCTGTCTGATGAGGAGAAGGAACTCGGCAGAGCACTTGGTGCAGAGATCCGCCGCCGACGCGGCGAGCGACCGGCGTCGGCGCTGGCATCGTCGAGCGGCGTCAACCTGGATACGTGGAGGCGCGTAGAACAAGGCCGGGTGCCCACGCCAGGGTTCTTCCTCGTAGCGGACATCGCTGGCGCCTTGCGGGTCGGATTGGACGAGTTGGCGACCGCTGCTCGGCGGACGGGCGAGGCGGGGGACGAGGCGTGAGTACGTTGTACGCCGTCCCGATCCGGCAGGTCGTCCCGGCCGGGTCGTCGGTCGACGCTGGCGCTTCGCCACCAACGGGGCTCGTCACGCTCGAAGGCGAGTCGTGGTGTCGCACCATCGAGTGGCGTGATCACTCGTGGCTGGGCTCGGCTGCGTTCTGGGTCGAAGAGACCAGATGCAGCCCGTCTCCATCCTCGCTGCGGGTGGGACGAAACCTCGTGGAGGAAGTAGCCCTGTGCCTGCTGGGTGGCTACGGCGTCAATGAGGCGATGTGCACCAGCGCCTTCTGCGCGGTCCGTGACGCAGGGCTGTTGGAGACGTCCAGTCCGCCTTCGGCAGCGGACATCGAGCAAGTCCTACGCGCCCCGATGAGGGTCGAGGGCTATGCCCGACCGGTCCGTTACCGGTTCCCCGCCCAGCGTGCCGCTCGGGTCGCCTCAGCCGTCACTGCCCTCGCGCAGACGCAGGACGACCCTTCTGATCTGGTGCCGCGTGACCTGCGATCCTTCTTGACCACCTCCAGGGTGTGGGGCCAAAGACGGCCTCCTGGGTCGTCCGCAACATCACGCGCAGCGATGACATCGCCATCATCGACGTCCATGTCAGACGCGCGGGCGTTGTTGCCGGGGTCTTCGATCCGACGTGGGTCCTGCCTCGCGACTACCTCCGGTTCGAGGAGGCGTTCTGCGCCTGGGCGAGCGTCGGAGGAGTCCCCACCGCCGACATGGACCTGTGCATCTGGTCGACCCTGGCGCGCCTCGGTACTACCGCGCGCCTGTTGTTCGGCGTCGAGCGGTTGACCGACTTGGATCAGTAGCCACATCCGTGTCGGTGAGGTCGTGTAGTTGTTGTCACCCAAGGTAGAGCGCACCTGCGACACACGGGAGGGTTGGTATGAGCGGTAGTGGTGGTGGCGGCGGTGGAGGTTCACGCCGACCAGGCAGCACCGGTGGCGGAAACGGCAGCGGTGGAGGACTCGGCGGGGGGTCGACGTCCGGGTCCGGCGGAACCGACTGCTCTCAGTTGATATACGAGACCGCCGTGAGTTCACCGGACCCAGCCGTTCTCTCGAACGTCAGGTTCGGGGACGTGTGCGACGTGGTTCTGTTGCAGAACCCGTCCCGAATCGCGGTGATGACGCGGCCGAACGGGGAGGTGTTGGGGGGCATCGCGAACCGCTGGGAGGAACTGATGGGATGCCTGAGCCAGGGCGTCCAGTTCGTCGCCGAGGTCAGGTCGGTCGTCTCGCCGGTTCGGGTCCTTGTCCGGCCAGCCTTCTGAGGCGCCCCTTCAGCGCGCGGCTGAGGTTGTCGTCGTCGGCGGCACCTACCGCGAGACCTGTCTAGAGCCGACGATCGATTCGCTGCGGGGCTCGGGCCTGCGCGCAGCGGCAGTTCTCGCCAGCCTCGGCAGCACTTGCTCGTTCATCACGTGCATCGACGACGCCTCCGCCGGTGAAGCCGCAGCGATGTCGCACGACCTCGGCATTGTCACCAGGTCGGTGACCAGGGCGGCACCGGTGACGTTCTGTTACGAGACACCGGTCTCGACAGCGCAATGGCACTACGGCGGCGACCTGGCGACGCTCGACGTGACTGGCTCGGCAGTCGTCGCTTTCGGAATGGTGGATGCCGACTGGAAGGTCACCGCCGACCGGCTCGTGATCGACCCTCAGCACGGCGATCTCTCCGAGATGCTCAACGCCACCAGCGTTGCAGAGGCAGTCGCCGTCGTGCTCAACGGCCACGAGGCGACGCGCCTCACCGGGCTCCCGCCAGACGAGGCAGGCTCCTACCTCCTCAGGAGCGGAGCCGCCGTGGTGGTCATCAAGCAGGGCGCGCTCGGGGGCATGGTCTTCCACGGTTCCGTCGTGGAGGTGTACGGCCCGATACCCACCAAGGTCACGAGGACGCTGGGCTCGGGTGATGCCTTCACTGCCGGGTTCGCGCACGCCTGGTTCGAGGATCCCGGCAACCCGCTCGCAGCCGCACAGTTCGGCGCCCGGACGGCCGCTGCGCACTCGCTCACCGACGTTCCGCAGGTCCCCCAGGACCTGCTCGACTCGCTCCCAGCGCCGTTGGACTACCCCCTCGGTGCGACCCCGAGGATCTACCTTGCGGCCCCGTTCTTCACCACGGCCGAGCGGCTTCTCTTGGAAACCGTGCGCACCGCCCTCTTCGACGCAGGACTGAACGTCTTCTCGCCCCTACATGACGTCGGCGCCGGGTCCGACGAGGTCGCCCCACAGGACCTGGAGGGCCTCGGCTCCTGCGACGCCGTCTTGGCGCTGCTCGATGGCGCCGATCCGGGGACCGTGTTCGAAGCGGGGTGGGCGACCCATGCCGACATCCCGGTCGTCGGGTTCACCGCCCAGCCAGACGTCCACGACCTGACCATGCTGCGCGGAACGGGCGCCGAACTCAGTTCGGATCTCACCTCGGCCGTCCATCTCGCCGCGTGGGCCGCGATTCGACGAGCATCCAGCCGAACCGGTCGGTCGTGATGAGTCGGGTTCTGCTGCTCTCCGGAGGCGTGGACTCGGCATGCATCGCCGCCTGGCAACGGCCCGAACACTGCCTGAGCATCAACTATGGACAGAAGGCCGCCGCCGCCGAGCAGCGCTCTGCAGCCGCGATCGCGGCGCACTTGGAACTATCGTTCACTCACATCACTGTGGATGCGGCTGCCGCCAGTGCTGCCATCCCGTCGCCGGGGCCAGCATCTGACGACGACGCCGTGCTCTGGTGGCCCTACCGCAATCAACTTCTGATCACCTTGGCAGCCGCTTGGGCGGTCGCACACGGGCATATCGAGGTGCTCATCGGGACTGTCGCCGGGGACGGCGACCGACACGCAGACGGGCGCCAAGAGTTCTACGACGCCATGACGGCCCTACTGCAGGTGCAGGAAGGAAGCCTGGCCGTTGCGGCTCCCGCCATCAGCCTCAGCACGCCCGAACTCATCGACGTGTCCGCCGTCGACGACAGCACTCTCGGGTGGACGCACTCCTGCCATCTGGGTGACGTCCCCTGTAGCCGCTGCGCGGGATGCACAAAGCGCGCCGAGGTGCTGTTGCGGGCAGGTCGCCTGCAATAGCGGGCATGCGCAGTGCCGCAGCGCCGATCAACGCGCTCCGCCGCCCTTGGCTGTCCGGACCGTCCCATTCGGCACACGGACCGCTGTTCCGTACGCGATGATCAGGGCGCTATGAAACTCTCGCGGGTCGCCATCCAGAACTTCCGGTCGTTTCCTGAGAAGTTGGAGTTGCCAGTTGCAGAGGGCATGAACGCGCTGGTGGGACCGAATAACTGCGGAAAGTCGAACTTCCTTCGGGCTGTGGGAATGGCGCTCGACCCGGACTACCCGTTCGATACCGCCAGCGACGTGCCCGGTCAGAGGAAGTTTGCATTCCCGAGGACGACGCTCACGTTCCACTGCGATGGAGTGACCTCGTCCGAGAGGACGCTCCTCAAGTACGCAGAGGAGTACGAGCGTTCCGTAGTGGGCGAGAACAAGGCGACATACGCCCAGGACGGACAGATTCGGTTCGTCGTGACGTATCGAGGCAATCAAGACACTGGCACCTCGCGGCAGGAGTACCTCGCAGCGCGTGGTGTCGGTGACAGACGCGGCGATGCCGCGCTCAACGCGAAGGCGATCAGGCAACTTCGCAAGGTTGTGCGATTTGCGACGATCGACACCGGCGAGTCGCTGACCAGCGTGCTGAACGGGAAGTTCCGGGACATCCTCCACGGCGTTCTGAAGGAGCACTTGAAGCCGGAGTTCGCTGCGGCTACCGAAGCGCGGGGAAAGTACATCAGTGGACTGCAGGAGGATCTGCTCACGCCCCTGAGGGACCGTCTGCTCGGGATCACGACTCGCCTGTTCCCGGAGGTGTGCAGTGTCGGCCTCTTGCCCACTGTGTCCGAGATCGACGAGACGCTGTCGAACGTGGAGATCCGCATCCGGGACTCGGTGGACACGCCGCTACACGCCAAGGGTATGGGCGTCACTGGGGCTGTCCTGATCGCGCTGCTGCGTTACCTCGCCGACGCGAGCAAGCAGTCGCTGATCTTTGCGATCGAGGAGCCAGAAGCGTTTCTGCATCCAGGGGCACAAGAAAGCCTGCGGGATGACTTGGAGGCCCTTGCGGAGCGCAACGACGTGAGTCTGCTCGTCACCACGCACTCTCCGTTCATCCTGTCTCGTGCCGCGAAAGCGCAGGTCGTGGCTATCGCGAAGGACGGGGACGGCGTCTCGCGCGTCGAGGCAACTGCCGCCGGGAGCGAATCGCAGGCGACTGCGATCAGTGGGCTGTTCCGTGATTCGACGGTTCCCGAACTCTTGGATCGGTACGCAGCGATTCCTGCGACGGCGGAGGCGATTCTCCTCGTGGAGGGCACCACCGATGCGGACTTTCTCGCTACGGCGGCAAGGGTCTTCGGCTTCGCCGACGACATGGCGCGCATACATGTCCTCGCGACTGGCGGCACCGACAATCTGGCCGCGCAGGCGGTGCTCCTCCGCGCGGAGGCATCTCAGCCGGTGTGGTGCTTGCTGGATTCGGACGAGAACGGACGCAAGGCTCGAGACCTGCTCACGAAGCGATTCGGAATGCCTAAGGGCGACGTGCTGGAGTACTCGAGGTTCCTAGGGGGACTCCAGGATGCTGAGAGCGAATGGCTGTTCTTCCCCGCCTTCATGCAGCGCTTCGTTGACGAGCACGACGAAGAACTCGTGCTGAAGTCGAAGCAGAAGATCCAGGGCGAGTTCCGGTACGACTTCACCCCGACAGGCAAGAGCCTCTTCCCGTCGTGGGTCGACCGGAACGCGAACGCAAAGAACATGGCTCGCTGGTCGGGCGTCGTCGAAACGCTGACCGAGCGTCTTGGCGAGGAGGCGAAAGCCTCCTAACCTCACGCTGGGGCCCGACTAGGTTTCCCCTCGGTCCTTCTCCGCTCACGTCCGCTTGAGCGCAGCGAGTTCCGCTTCCAGGTCCGCGACGCGCTTCTCCAGCGCCGCCCTTGTCGGACGGGATGTTGAGCGCGGCGGTGGCTGGTGAGGGGCCTTGTGCGGCTCGGCGAGCAGGCCAACCGCTTGAGCGTCGATGATCGTGGCTGGATCGAGCCCGCACTCGGGGCAGTTTGTCGACATTGTGAAGGCCCGACCGGCGTCGGTGTAACTGCGGTGGGCGGTTCGCTCAACCACATGCCCACAGAACAGCCGGAGCCGCCAGCGCATCAGGTCCTCCGGCGGCCGGTTCTCCGACATCGACCGGAGCAGGGTCCCGATTTCCCGAGCCTTGTCGGGGGACAGCGGCGGACTTGGGCAGCACTTGCCGCAGTGGGTCGTAAGCGAGCCCGATACGCGATGGCGATGGGAGCCACATGAGCCGTGGCGCTCCTTGTACCGCACCTCTTCAGCGTCGTAGCGCACGCGTTCTTCGGCAGTGAAGTACATCGTCCCCTTGCTCGGCCAGTACTCGGCGTCCCGAAAGGGCAGGCCGCATCCAGGGCAGGGTGCACCGGCGGTGTACTCGGTCCAACTCAAAGGTGGTGTCGTGCACGTGACGGCCTCGCGGATTCGCTCGGCATCCTGCTGGCGTCGTTCGTGCTTCTTTGTCACCACTCCACTGCGCGTCCAGGTCGCCGGTCCGGGTGTAGTCCGAGAGTTCGACCATTCTGCCACGCTACGGCAGCGGTTCGCTGAACGGGTGAACCGCAGGTGCCTGGAGGCGGACGTTCCCCAAGGGCAGGCGGTTACGCAGAGCCCAGTCGGCTGTGCTTAAGCGGAACGACGGACCGATGTGGAGCGGCTGAGCAGCGTCATGGAGTCGAGCAGGTGCGACTCGGGCTGGCCCTGAACTTCGATGGCGCAGGCGTGAACTGTGCTCGCGCCACGGCTGCGAGCGTTGGCAGCGGCGACCTCGAACTCGATGAGTGAGGCTGCCACTGTGCCGACGAGCAGAACGTTGCGGCCACGAAGCCCATGGGTCCACACGTGGGTCTCAGCGTGGGCTCGTTGGATCAGCGAGACGGCACCGAGAAGACGCTGTGCCGCGTCGCCGACGGCCATGAGAACTGGCTGTTCGAACTGACGAGACCAGTCGCTGATCTGCCTGGCGTAGTTCTCGATCTGAGGAAAGGCGACCACGTCGTTGTCGGTGTCTTGTGCGTGCAGAACCGCCGTGAGCAGCGGGGGCTGAGTCTGGCGCATGTGGAAAGTATCTTTCTTTGCTTGGTCTCTCCTGGGGAGGCTGGCCGTGGTGGTTGGAAACTTTCTTTCGTACTATCGGAGCATGCCACCCGCCACCGACATGACCGTGCCGCAGGCGGCACGTGCACTCGGTTGCAGCGCTCCCACGGTGCGCGTGTTGGTGGCCGACGGATTGCTTGCCGCCACCGCAACCAAACGAGGAAAGAGAACTTTCCTCGCAATTAACCCCGCCGATGTGGACGCCTATCTCACGGAGCACGGCGGGTTCAGTCGCCGCACCCGTCGCCAGCCTGAATCCGGTGGCGACTACCAGGTTCTGCTTGCCGAAGTCAGGGCCTTGCGTGAAGCCGTCGACGCCCGCAACTCCGACGCGGCGAGCGTCGAGGTTGTTGCGCTCCGCGAGGCCCTTCACCTTCAGCGAGCGGCCATGGCGGCGTTGCAGGAGGCGGATGACGCGCGGGCCCAAGGGGTCCGGCACCTGCGCGAAGCGATGGAGTCGTTCGACGACGCAGACATCAAGCGCAAGCGTGCGATCACCCTGCTGGACGAGGTCGTCGGGTCCTTCACAATCCCCGGCAATGCCCAGGACCTCGGCGACTGAGACAGGACATCGGAGCCGGTGCTTGGCGGTCTCAGTGAGACGGCCTTGCGTCGGCGGGGCGCGACCCCCGCCGGGCGGGCCACTACGGACGCGCGAGACCGCCCAGAGCAGCGCAAGCAGCGCCGACGAACTTCTGGGGGAGTCCGGCAGATGTCAGGAGGCCCCTAGCCTCTCCCTCGACCGTGTCCTTGTCCGAGCCGCACCAAGTGCCCAACTCGCGGCCGGTGCCCATGTACGTCGCGACGCACTTACTACGGGCCGCGCTCACCAACGCACCCTCGGCCAGCAGTCGGACCTTGGGAGCCTCCTTCCGGCTGCCGGTCGGCGGAAAGTCCGCTCGGCGGACCGCGACCGCGTCCGGCTTCAATGAGTCAACCTTCGTGCGGATGTTCTCTGCCATGTCGAAGAGCCGGGTAGCGAGGTCAGCCTCGTCGTTGGTGATCTCGAATCTGTCCGCGACAACCGGGGTTCCACTGCTGTTGTCGACGACGACCCCGTACGCGGTGGCCTTCGACTCGCCCTGCATCGCCACCGCCAAACCGATCACTCGCACGGCAAAGACCGTACCCTGCCTCTGTGCTGCCGGTCGGCTCCCTCATCGACAACCGCTACGAGATCCTCGACGCTCTTGGCTCCGGCGGTGGCGGTGAGGTGTACCGCGTCCGCGATCACCACGAGGGTGACGAAGTTGCCCTCAAGATCATCAACCCCGCGACACTCACGCCGCTCGGTGGTTGGGCAGAAGCGCAGATCCTGCGTCGGCTCAGCGACAACCACATCCTCCCCATCAGGAACGCGTTCGCCCAGGCAGGCCACCCGATCGTTGTCACCGAGATCGCCCACCAAGGCACGGTTGATGACCGAATCACGGCAGAGCCCGTCGGCCTCGACACCCTCCAGGCGATCCGATGGATCCGACAGGCGTGCCAAGGCATCAGCCGGGCACACGACCTGGGTCTGGTGCACAACGACATCAAGCCCGGCAACCTGTTCCTGACCGCGAACAACGACTGCCGCGTCGGTGACTTCGGCTTCGCTGGGCTCATCGATCCCGGCACGGGGAGTGCGCCCGTCTACGGCGGCACCTTCGAGACCATGGCCCCCGAGGTTGCGGCCTCATGGGGACCCCTTGCTCGCGCGACAGTGGCGAGCGACGTGTACTCCCTGGCGGCGACCGCCTACTGGATGCTCGCCGGACAGCCACCGCACGACCTCACAGGTCTCGCCACCCAGGCAGAGGTGCTTTCCCGCGTCAGTACGGTCCCCGCGCGTCGCCTGCGGGACGTCGCGCCGCATGTCCCCGATCCCATCGCGCGGGTCGTCGACCGGGCGCTGTCCATGACTCCGACCGACCGCCCATCGACGCCTCATCAGTTGAGCGCCGACCTGGGCCGCCCCGTGAACGGCCGCCGGTGGCGACGCACCGATGAGCACGGCTCCAGTCTCGGCCACCTGGCCTGCTGGCGCGGGACCGCCTCCGGGCACGGTGGCGCGTACCTGCTGTGCATGACCCAAGGGGCCAGAGCCGCGCAGCGAGTGCTTACGGCAGTGCACGCCACCAGTGGTAACAGGATCTCCAGGGGATGCGCCACCGCTACGCAGGCAACGTGGCCGGGCGTCGTCCGGCGCGTGATGCGGGCATTGGGCTAACGCCGTCACCAGCCGATACCCCTAGGAGCCGGTGAGGGAGGCCGATGCCACAGACGGGGGCGTTCCCGAACAGCCCGAGCCCCGTTCCGACGATGACTCACCCTCGTACCGGCTCTGACCAGCGCAGACGAACGACAACGCTGTGTTATCGCTGGTCACGATTGAAAGTTGGAACCCCCAGGGGCCCGGGGTTCAGGAGATCGATGGGGGTGGCCCCGGCGTCGTTCCTGACCCAGTGCCGCGAGTATTCCATGCCGTGACCTGTCCGCCACGTGCCCGGTTCGGCAAGCGATCCGGCCCCGTTGACCGACAGGCCAGAGACTGACCGCCCGGACCGGACGATGCAGGTGCACCGGTCCGAGCGCGGCGCCCGCGTCGCGATTCGCGCGGCGTGGGCTTCATCGCACGGCCAAACCGGACGATCGAGGTACAGAACACAGCGCCGAGGGATAGCGTCGACCCGTCCAAGCGTTTGGGCGCCTTCTGCCGCGCCATGATCAGGTGGGGAAGACGTGACGCGTTCTACGCTGGTGGTCCGGTCGATGCTGTGCGGGATCGCTGCGCTGGTGGCCTTCGTGCCGGCGGTCCAGGCGGTCGCCGTGAGCGGTTCCGGGGCCCCCGCCGGAGTGCGGTGCACCATCGTCGGCACCAAGGGTCCCGACCGGATCGTCGGTACGCCCGGCGATGACGTCATCTGTGCGCGCGGCGGCGACGACGTCGTTCACGGTGGTGGCGGGAACGACATCATCTACGGCGGCAGGGGCGACGACCGGCTCTACGGCGGCAGCGGCGACGACCGGCTCTACGGCGGCAAGGGCGACGACCGGCTCTACGGAGGCAAGGGCGACGACCGGCTCAACGGCCGCCGGGGCAACGACCGGCTCTACGGCGGCAGCGGCGACGACCGCCTCGACGGCCGCGACGGCGCCGGCTTCTCCGACCGCCTGCAGTGCGACGGTGGCAGGAACGACGTCGCGCTGGCCGATGCCCGCGACGTCGTGTCTCCGACCTGCGAGCAGGTTCGCCGGCACCCGCCCGCGCCCGAGACGCCGGTCCCCCCGAGCCACGTCAACGTCGCACCGACCGCCGACGCGAAGACGCTGGGCGGCGTGGCATTCGGCGACTCCACGACGCTGACGCTGTCGGGAAGCGACGCAGACGGCGACAGCCTGACCTTCCACGTCGTCCAGCCGGTACACGGCTCGGTCGACACGACCGCCCCGGCCGCCACCTGCAGCGGGACGACGCCGAGCACCTGCACCGCGACGGTCGTCTACACGCCGGCCGTGAGCTTCAGTGGGTCCGACAGCTTCACCTACCGGGTCAACGACGGAGCGGTCGACTCGGCTCCCGCGACGGTCGACGTGACGGTCGACCCGGCCCCCAACAACGCCCCGGCGGCCGACGCGAAGAACGTCGCCGGCGTGCCGGAGGACGGCAACCGGTCCATCGACCTCTCGGGCAGCGACGTCGACGGCGACCCACTCACGTTCGAGGTCACCCAGCCCGCCCACGGCTCGCTCACCACGCTCACCCCCGCGCCCGACTGCGACACGAGCACGCCGAGCCACTGCACCGCCACCGTCGGCTACACCCCCGACGCCGACTACCACGGCAGCGACAGCTTCACCTACACCGTCGACGACGGCACGACCAGCTCGACGGCCGCAACCGTCACCATCACCATCACCCCCGTCAACGACGCACCCCAGGCGGTCGGCGACACCGGGACCGTGGCCGAGGACGGCGACACGTCCATCGACCTCTCGGGCAGCGACGTCGACGGCGACCCACTCACCTTCGCAGTCACTGAGCCCACCCATGGCTCGCTCACCACCCTCGCCCCCGCTTCCGACTGCGACGCGAGCACGCCGAGCCAGTGCACCGCCACCGTCGGCTACACCCCCGACGCCGACTACCACGGCAGCGACAGCTTCACCTACACCGTCGACGACGGCACGACCAGCTCGACGGCCGCAACCGTCACCATCACCGTCACCCCCGTCAACGACGCGCCGGTCGCCACGGACGGCGAGGTGGGCGGGCCACAGGACACCGACCTGTCGGTGCCTCTCGACACGCTGGTGTCCGACGTGGAGACCAGCGCCGCGGACCTCACCTACACGATCGTCACCAACCCGTCACACGGCACCCTGGGTGGCAGCGGCGCCACGCGGACCTACACGCCGACCGCCGGCTACACCGGCTCCGACAGCTTCACCTACTCGGTCACCGACCGCGGTGACCCGGACGACTGCACGACGGGCGCGCCCGGCTGCGACGCGGTCAAGACGTCGAGCATCAAGACGGTGTCGATCTCGGTCTTCCCGGCCGGATGCTTCACCGACGATGCGAAGGCCGACTTCGAGGCGGGCACGGCCGCCGGCTGCGACGCCTCGACCGTCCCCGGCAGTCTGCAGCTGGGCGCGAGCGCCCCCGTGGTCGATCAGTCCAACGGGACGGTCGGCACGTCGGGCGTCGGCGTCACCACCACGACGTGGGCCGGCCAGACGTTCACCCCGAGCCTGAGCGGTGCGCTGACCCGGCTGGACGTCCACATGTTCTGCAGCGGGTGCACGGGCACGACGCCCGACCTGACGGTCTCGATCCGCGCCACCAGCGGCGGGCTGCCGACCGGCAGTGACCTCGCCACCGGCACGATCACGGGCTTCTCCTCGGGCGCGGACGTCAGATACACCGCTACCTTCGCGACGCCGTACTCGGTCACGGCGGGTACGCAGTACGCGTTCGTCGTCCGCCCGACCGCCAACCCGTCGCCGGGGACCTACGCCCTCACGCGCTCGGGTTCGTCGACCGCGGGCGCTGACGTGTACGCGGGCGGCACGCGGGTGGCCGGAGCCACGAGTGGCACGGTCTGGTCCATCCCGCTGACCGGAGGTGTCAGCACGGACGCCGGCTTCCAGGTGCACATCCTGACGGGCACCGGTTTCCAGACCTCGGGGACGTTCACGTCCTCGGTGAAGGACGCCGCCCCGGCCGCCGGCCAGCGGGCGGAGTGGTCGGCGCTGACCTTCGACGCCGACGCACCCGCCGGCACCACGGTGAGGTTCCAGGTCGCGGCGAGCAACTCGAGCACCGGTCCCTTCACCTTCGTCGGCCCCGATGGCACCGCCGACACGTACTTCACGACCAGCGGTGCCAGCCTGGACCAGTTCGACGGGATGCGATACCTGCAGTACCGGGCCTACCTCTCGACCACCGACGACGCGGTGACGCCGGCGCTGCACTCGGTCACCGTCTGCTACGTCCTCACCCCGACGCCACCCCCGCCGGGGTGAGGGGCGAACACGCTCGCGGAGCGGCGGGTCCGACCCGCCGAGGCTGAGCCGGTCAGCCGGAACCCGCATCGCGAGCCGGATGGCTCGCGACGCCCGTCGCGCACCGATCTGCCACGCAGGGGAGCGGGGCCGCCGCTCCGGATGTCATCGACCTGCCCGCGGCCGGAGATCACCACCCGTTCGGGGGTGGTGTGCCCCTCTCCTCCGGACCCCTACCTTCCGGCGCATGAGGTTGCGATGCTCCGTGGCCGCGATGGCGTGTGCGTTCCTGGTGGTGCTGGCCGGCTGCGGCGGTGAGGGCGACGGCACCGGCCTGCCGTCGCCGACCCGGACGCCGAGCGTGGAGCCGACGCGCACGCCGACCCGGACCCCGGCGCTCCCGAGCGGATCTCCCGGGGCGAGCGACACTCCGGAGGCCTCGGCGCTGCCGAGCGAGTCCGCCACCAGCCCGAGCACCCCGAGCACCCCGAGCGACTCCACCCCGAGCAGCCCGGAGGCCTCGGATGGACCGACCCCCTCGCGGACGCCCACCGAGCGTCCGTCCCGATCTCCGGACCGGACGCCCCGGCCGACTGCCACGATCACCGTCACCGACAGCCCGACCTCCACGCCGACTCCCACGCTGACGCCGACGCCCACGACGGACGCCCCGTCGACCGCGCCGGCCAGCGAGCCGCCTGCCTCCGCCGACGCCGAGACGGACGCCGAGATGGACGCCGAGACGGACGACACGACGGACGACGGTGTACCTACCTGGCTGTGGTGGGTGCTGGGCGCCGTCGCCCTGCTCCTCGCGATCGGCGTGCCGCTGCTCGTCCGGCACCGGCGGCGGGCATCGTGGGCCGCCGACCTGGCGGCGTCCGAGGCCGAGGTGGCCTGGTTCGGCAGGCAGCTCGTGCCCGAGCTCCGGCACGACCTCGGTGCCTGGACCGCGAGCAACGCGGCCCGCGTCACCGAGGCCGAGGACCAGCTGACCGCTCTGGCCTCCCGCGGCCGCGACGACACCGACCGCGCCCGAGCCCTGGAGCTCCGGGACGCGGTGCGGCGCGCCCGGCAGGACGTCGAGGCGATGACCACGACACCGGGCCCCGCGCAGGAGGCCCTGGACGCCGTCCAGACCCGGATCGAGACCGCGCTGGGAGATTGAGTCCCGACTCAGCCGATGCGGTCGTGGATGAGGGGGGTGGGCTGGTACGGCGTGTCGGTGGGTGCGATGTCGTAGCCGTGGTCGAGGGAGGTCTGGGCGCGGTCGATGCGGTCGGGGTCGTCGGTGTGGAGGGTGAACAGGGGTTGGCCGGTGGTGATGGGGTCGCCGGGGCGGGCGTGCCAGGTCACGCCGGCGCCGGCCTGGACGGGGTCTTCTTTGCGGGCCCGGCCGGCGCCGAGGCGCCAGGCGGCCAGGCCGACGGCCATGGCGTCCAGTCGGGTCAACACCCCCGAGGTGGGTGCGGTCACGGTGTGGGTCTCGCGGGCGGTGGGGAGCGGGGCGTCGGGGTCGCCGCCTTGGGCGCGGATCATCTGTCGCCAGGTGTCCATGGCGGTCCCGTCGGCGAGCTTGTCGGCCGGGTCGACGTCGCCGCGGCCGGCGCTGGTGAGCATCTCGCGGGCCAGCGCCACCGTCAGTTCCACCACGTCGGCGGGTCCGCCGCCGGCGAGTACCTCGACGGACTCGGCGACCTCGATGCCGTTGCCGGCGGTGTAGCCGAGCGGGGTGGTCATGTCGGTGAGCAGCGCCACCGTGCGCACCCCCGCGTCCTGTCCGAGCGCGACCATGGTCTCGGCGAGCTCGCGGGCGGAGTCGAGGGACTTCATGAACGCGCCGGTGCCGACCTTGACGTCGAGCACCAGCGCGCCGGTGCCCTCGGCGATCTTCTTCGACATGATCGAGGAGGCGATCAGCGGGATCGCCTCGACCGTGCCGGTCACGTCGCGCAGCGCGTAGAGCTTCTTGTCCGCCGGGGCCAGCCCGTCCCCGGCCGCGCAGATCACCGCACCGACCGACTCCAGCTGGGCGAGCATCTCCTGGTTCGACAGCCCCGCCCGCCAGCCCGGGATCGACTCCAGCTTGTCCAGCGTGCCACCGGTGTGGCCCAGCCCCCGCCCCGACAGCTGCGGCACCGCCACCCCACACGCCGCGACCAGTGGCGCCAACGGCAGCGTGATCTTGTCGCCCACCCCACCGGTCGAGTGCTTGTCCGCGGTCGGCCACGACAGCCCCGAGAAGTCCATCCGCTCCCCCGAGGCGATCATCGCCCCGGTCCACCGCGAGACCTCCCGCCGGCCCATCCCGTTGAGCAGGATCGCCATCAACAACGCCGACATCTGCTCATCGGCCACCCCACCCCGCGTGTAGGCATCGATCACCCAATCGATCTGGCTGTCGCTCAACTCCAACCGGTCACGCTTCGCGGCGATCACCTCGACGGCGTCATGACGCATGGGCGGTCTCCTTCGTGCTTGAGGTGCGGGGGTCGACGCAGCGTATGCTGAAATCGATTTCACGCCAAGGTTCGGAACGGAGTTGGGCACCATGATGCGGCGGGTCGAGGAGGTCGAACGGCGACCGAGGTGGGTCTACGGCAGCGGCGGCGAGCCGGATCCGCGCTTCACGCTGGCGAACGAGCGCACGTTCCTGGCCTGGATCCGGACGGCCATCGCCGTGTCGGCGCTCGGCTACGCCCTGCGCAGTCTGGCCGGGGGACAGCTCGACGCCGCGATCGGTCGGGTGCTGCTCGCCCTCGCCTCGGTGGCGTGCCTGGTCGGCTGGCTCCGCTGGGCCCGCGCCGAACGTGCCCTGCGGCTCGAGCGCGGGCTGCCCGCTCCGATGGGTGCGACGGCGATCGCGGTCCTGCTGGCGGCCGGGCTCGTCGTCCTGGCGATCGGGGAGTGGCACTGATGGCGGCCGATCCGGGGCTCGCCGCGGAGCGGACGGCGCTCTCGCGCAGCCGGACCCGGCTCGCGGCGCTCGCGGCGGTGTTCTCGTCGATCCATCTCGTCGTCGAGGCGCGGCCCGGTGGCTGGTTCCAGCTCCTGCTGGCGGTCGCCGCTCTCGCGGTCGCGGTGCCCGCCGGTCTCCTGGCGGTGGTTCGCTCGCCACGACGAGACGGGACCGACCTGCTGCTGGTCGCCGCCGCGGTGGCCGCGGTGGCCGGCGTCGCCGCCGCGACCTGACGGCCGGGGTTGCGGCGGGAAGGGGATTGCGGCACGATTCTGAAATCGATTTCAAGGAGGTTGGTGTGGCGGAGAGCTTTGCCGGGGTCGTCGGTCGGACGGTGGCGGAGTCGCAGCCGCACTGGCCGCCGAGGCCCGGCGTGCCGGGCTCGGCTCCCGACGTGGTGATCGTGGTGCTCGACGACGTCGGCTGGTCGGACTTCGGCTGCTTCGGGTCACCGATCCGGACGCCGCACTTCGACTCGCTCGCGGCCGCCGGGCTCCGATACACGAACTTCCATGTGACCCCGCTGTGCTCGCCGACCCGGGCATCCCTGCTGACGGGGCTCAACCACCACAGCGTGGGCATGCGGTTCCTCTCCGACGCCGACACGGGCTTCCCGAACTCGCGAGGGCGGGTGAGCGCCGACGTCCCGATGCTGCCGGCGGTGCTGCAGGAGCACGGCTACGGCACCTACCTGGTGGGGAAGTGGCACCTGACGCCACACCACGAGGTCACGCCCGCCGGGCCGCATCGGGACTGGCCGCTCGCCCGCGGGTTCGACCGGTTCTACGGCTTCCTCGACGGATGCACCGATCAGTACTTCCCCGAGCTCTACGAGGACAACCGTCAGGTCCCGCCGCCGGATCGACCCGGCTATCACCTCTCCGAGGACCTCGTCGACCAGGCGGCCACCTTTCTCGCCAACCACGTCGCCTTCCGGCCGGACGACCCGTTCTTCCTGCAGGTGGCCTTCGGCGCCGCGCACGCTCCGATGCAGGCGCCCCGCTCCTACATCGAGCCGTACGTCGAGGTCTTCGCCGACGGCTGGGACGTCGAGCGCGAGCGACGGCTGCGTCGCCAGGTGGAGCTGGGGGTGCTCCCGGAGCACGCCCGGCTGACCGAGCGGGACCCCAACGTGCCCGCGTGGGCCGAGCTGTCCCCCGAGCGGCAGCGGCTCTACACCCATCTGCAGGCCACCTACGCCGGCATGATGGAGCACACCGATGCCCAGTTCGGCAGGCTGCTCGCGGTGCTGGAGGAGTTCGGCCGCCGCCAGAACACGCTCGTCCTCGTCATGTCCGACAACGGTGCGAGCCGCGAAGGCGGCACGCACGGCGCCGTCGACTGCAACTGGCCCTACTCGGGCCTGAGCGAGCCGGTCGAGGCACAGGTGCAGCGGCTCGAGCTGCTCGGCGGCCCGGACGGCCCGGCGCACTACCCGGAGGGCTGGGCGGGTGTGGGCAACGCGCCGTTCCGCAAGTACAAGCAGTACGTCGACCTGGGTGGCGTGCGCTCACCGCTGATCGTCGCGCCACCGGCAGGGGCGGCCGGCGACGGCGAGGTCCGCACGCAGTTCGTCCACGTCGTCGACGTGATGCCCACCGTGCTCGAGCTCGTCGGGCTGGGCGACCGGTGCGCGACCCACGGTGCCTCCTTCCGACCGACGTTCGTCGACCCGAGTGCGCCCGCTCAGCGCCGCACCCAGTACTGGGAGATGCTGGGGCACCGGGCCCTGTGGCGCGACGGCTGGAAGGCCGTGACGGTCCACGAGCCGGGGTCCGACTACGACGCCGACACCTGGCGGCTCTACGACACCGTCGCCGACCCCAGCGAGTCCACCGATGTCGCCGAGCAGCATCCGGAGCTGCTCCGCGAGCTGATCGACTGCTGGTGGGAGGAGGCGCGTCGCCACGATGTCCTGCCCCTCGACGACCGGCCGCTCGTGGAGCTGCTCGGCTTCCGCTCGCCGTTCGGCCAGACCGCGCGCAAGAGCCTGGAGCTGCCCGCCCGGACCGGGCACATCCCGTTCGCGACCGGACTGACCGGCTCGGAGCGCTCCTTCGAGCTGGTCGCCTGCCTGGCGGGCTACCGCGCCGATCACCAGGGCGTCCTCTTCGCGAGCGGGTCGGCGGGCCGCGGGTACGTGCTGTACGTCGCCGACGGGCGGCTGGTCTTCGAGCACCACGGGTTCGGGAGCGACGTCGAGGTGCGCTCGGTCTCGCCGCTCCCGACCGGCGACTGCGAGCTGGGCGTCCGGCTGGAGCGCGATCCGGACAGCCGGGCCTCGCGGGCGACGCTGGTCGTGTCCGGCGCCGACGCGGGCTCCGCGGACATCGAGACCACCAGCGCGCATCTCTCCTTTTGGGGAGCCGACATCGGGCGCGACCCGGTCAGCCAGGTGGGCACCGGCTACCAGGGCGAGAACCCGTTCTCGGCCGGGGTGCTCCGCAGCGTCAGGCTGACCTACCACGACCGCCCGCCGATCGCCGAGATCGCGGCCGCGCTGGAGCACATCGAGTGAGCCGACTGCGACCTGTCGGCCATCCGGCAGGCACTAGTGGCCATCGCCGTTGATTCACCAAGGGTCTACGCACCCAGTGCACGCACCTCGCCGCGTTGGCGACGCTCGGTAGACAACCAGGTATGCCGTCGCGCCGCCTTGCGAGGCACGCACCCTGAGCACGGATACCCCGACGTAATCAACGGCGATGACCACTAGCATTCCCTGATCATGACCACGATCTCGGACGTCGCGCGGCTCGCCGGGGTGTCACCCGCGACGGTCTCGCGCGTCCTGAACCGCCCCGAGATCGTGGTCGCGGCGAAGCGGGAGAAGGTGCTGGCCGCCATTCAGGAACTCGGCTTCGAGCCGAGCGCCTCGGCGCGCAGCCTGCGCACGGGGTCGAGCCGGTCGATCGCGCTGCTCGTCGGCGACATCTCCCAGTCGTTCCACGGCACCTTGGCCAAGTCGGTGGCGACCGAGGCGGAGGCCGCCGGGTACTCGCTGCTCCTCGGCGACCTCGACCATCGGCGCGACCGCCTCCTGGACTTCCTGCGCTCCATCGTGAGGCGGAACGTCGACGGGGTGGTGATCGCCACGGCGGAGGACATCACCGATCCCGAGGTGAGCGCGGCCATCGGGAAGCTCGTCGCCTCCGGGGTCGCCGTGGTCTCCACCGTGCAGGGCGTTCCGGACCTGAAGGTGCCGCGCGTGGCGATGGACTACCGCGCCATGGGCGACCACGCCATACGGCACCTCGTCGAGCAGGGCCGTCGCCACCTGGTCTATGCGGGCGCCGGCAGGAGTCCGTACAGCCAGATGGTGGAGTCGGGGGTGCGCGATGCCGCCGACGGGGCGGGCGCCCATCTCGCCGTCGTCGACGCGGCCTTCCAGCTGGCCCCGGCGCGTGAGGCGATCCGCGGCCTCCTCGCCGGGGGCGAGCGGATCGACGGTGTCGTCGCGGCGAACACGCCGATCGCGATCGGCGCGCTCCGCGGCCTCGCCGAGGCCGGCCTGTCGGTGCCCGGGGACGTCGCGCTCATCTCCTGCGAGTCCGTGCCGACCGCCGACTTCGTCTCGCCGTCGTTGAGCACCATCGGGTGCGACCTCGCGGAGTACGGCCGGGCCGCCGCGCGTACCGTCATCGGTGCGATCGAGGGTCGCCCGGTCGACGACGACATCCAGCTCGCCTTCGAGCTGGTCGTGCGGGAGTCGAGCGCGTCGCCCCGCGACCACGAACCCGTGGCCTGACACGCCCCGGGACCGGCGATCCCCGATCTTCGCCACGGTCTCGACCGCCGGGACCCTTGACAGCGACGGGTTCACCGGTTTGAATCCTGAAATCGATTTCAGTAGAGCAGGTCTCACTCCCAAGGAGCAACGGCATGGTGGGAATCCTTTTCAAGCGCTCGGGCTCGCAGGCGACCCGCGCCCGTCGCGTCGCGCTCGTCGCGGCGGCGGTGCTCGTCGCGGCGGCAGCCTTGAGCTCGTGTGGTGACCGGGAGACCGCCAAGTCGGCCAGCGAGGGCTCCTCCATGGAGGTCCAGATGGCCTGGCTCCCGAACGTCCAGGGCGCCGGCGAGTACGTCGCCGAGGCGAAGGGCTTCTACGAGGACGCCGGGCTCGAGGTGCACCTCACCCCCGGTGGTCCCAACGCCAACCCGGTGCAGCTGGTCGCCGCCGGCAAGGCCGAGGTCGGCGTGACCTACGCGCCGACGCTGATGCTCGCGCGCAACGAGGACATCCCGGTGAAGGCGTTCGGGGCCGCGATGCAGAAGGCGCCGCTGGCCTACTTCTCGCTCGAGAGCGAGAAGATCAGGTCGGTCGCCGACCTCAAGGGCAAGACCATCGGCATCCAGGTCGGCGGCGAGGCGTTGCTGGAGTCGATGCTGCAGAACAACGGGATGCAGCTCTCGGACGTCAAGACCGTCACGATCGGAGCCGACTTCACCCCGCTCACCCAGGGACAGGTCGACGTGCTCTCCGCGTGGGAGATCAACCTCGAGCAGATCGCGCCCGCGGAGTCCTTCGGGCTGAGCAAGCTGATGCTGTTCGAGAACGGCACCCGGTTCCAGTCGAACTACTACGTCGCGACCGACGACACCCTGAGCGGCGACACCGCCGACCTCACCGCCTTCGTGCAGGCCTCGGCCAAGGGCTGGGCCTACGCCTTCGAGCACCCCGAGGAGACGGTCGACATCCTGATGGACATCAACCCGGCCCTCAACCGCGACCTGCAGCTCGAGCAGCTGACGGAGTACCTGCCCGACTACGTGATGAGCGGCGAGGCGACCACCCACGGGTTCGGCTGGATGGACGAGGCGATGTGGAAGAGCACCGTCGCCGACTTCCAGTCCTTCGGCATCATCAAGGACGACCTCGCTCCCCAGGACATGTACACGATGGACGTGCTGGAGGCGGCCGACCTGGGTGCGGAGAGCTCGAAGTGACCGCGGCGCCCGCCCTCGCCGGCTCGGCGGTCCGGCTCGCGGACATCTCGGTGGAGTTCGTCCGGGACGGCAAGCCCTTCACCGCCCTGCGCGGCGTCGACCTCGACGTGGCCGACGGCGAGTTCGTCGCCCTCCTCGGTCCGTCCGGCTGCGGGAAGTCGACGCTGCTGCGGGTGGTCAGCGACCTGTTGGCGCCGGCGACGGGCACCGCGGAGGTGCTCGGTGGACCGCCGCGTCAGGCCAGGGTGGCGCGCGACGTCGGCTTCGTGTTCCAGGACTCCGCGCTGCTGCCGTGGAAGAAGGTCATCGACAACGTGCGGCTGCCGGCCACCGTCGGCCCGCGCCGCTCCCGGCAGATGACCGGACTGACCCCCGAGGAGGCCCTGGCCCTGGTCGGCCTCACCGACGCCGCCGGCGCCTATCCGTCGCAGCTCAGCGGCGGCATGCGACAGCGCGCCTCGATCGCCCGCGCCCTGGTCACCGACCCGCGGCTGCTGCTCATGGACGAGCCGTTCGGGGCCCTCGACGAGATCACCCGGGACCGCCTCAACGTCGAGCTCCTCGACATCTGGCAGCGGTCCCGGGCGACCGTCCTCTTCGTGACGCACAGCATCCCCGAGGCCGTGTTCCTCGCTCAGCGGATCGTGGTGATGGCCGCGAATCCCGGCCGCGTCCACGAGGTGGTGGATGTGCCGATGCCCTACCCGCGCGACGTCGGCCTGCGCGAGACGCCCGAGTTCAACCGGATCGTGTCCCACCTCCGCCGCGCCCTCGACTCCCAGAGGTGACAGAGGAATGACCACCATGTCTGTGACCGCAACCCGCAACCGAGCCCGCGCGAAGTCCGGCGTTCCGTTCGGGCGCGTGCTCATCCCGTTCGCCGGCGCGGCGCTCGTCATCGCGCTGTGGGAGCTGACCGTCCGCGTGTTCGCGGTGCCGATCTACCTCGTGCCGGCGCCCTCCGACGTATGGACCGCGCTCGTCGAGAACCGGCAGATCCTGATCGACAACCTGTGGCCGACGGCGACCGAGGCGTTCCTCGGCTTCCTGCTCGGCAACGGCGTCGCGATCCTGCTCGCGGTCTGCTTCGTCTACAGCGACCTGGTCTACCGGGCGTTCTATCCCGTGTCGGTCGCGCTGCGGACGATCCCGATCATCGCGGTCGCTCCGGTCTTCGTGATCATGTTCGGCAACGGCATCAGCTCGAAGGTCCTGATCGCCGCCCTGATCTGCTTCTTCCCGACGCTGGTCAACATGGTCGTCGGCCTGAAGTCGGTCGATCCGCAGACCATCGAGCTGATGAAGGTGCTGTCGGCCCGGCCCTGGGAGATCTTCTTCAAGGCCCGCTGGTACGCCGCGCTGCCGTTCCTCTTCTCCTCGCTCGAGATCGCCGCGACGTCGTGCGTCCTGGGCGCGATCGTCGCGGAGTGGATCGGGTCGGAGAAGGGCCTCGGCAACCTGATCATCCAGGCGACCTACGACTTCCGGACGCCGTTCCTGTACGCCGCCATGGCGGTCTCGTCCGCCCTCGCGGTCGCCGGTGTGCTGCTCATCGCCCTGCTCAAGCGGCTCGTCGTGCGGTGGAAGTGACGCCGCGATGAGTACCCGTCGGCGCAATGTGATCCTGATCCTCAGCGATCAGATGCAGTACCGGCGTCAGGGCCGTCTCGACCCCGAGTCGTCGACGCCGCACCTGGACGGCCTGGCCGAGGCGGGTGTGGACTTCTCCCACTGCTTCGTGTCCAACCCCCAGTGCACGCCCTCGCGCACGTCGTTGCTCACCGGGCTGCATCCGCACGAGGCCGGCGTGATGACCAACTACGGCTTCTTCGACCACGCCGGCCACGTCGACGACACCCACGACACCGTCGGTCAGGCGTTCGCGCGGGCCGGCTACCGCACGGCGTACTTCGGGAAGAGCCATCTCGGCTTCCCGCTCCAGCGCCTGGGGTACGACGTGGTCGAGGACCATGGCGGGGTCGTGGGCGGGCTCGCCGAGGTCGACCGGTCCATCGCCGCGGATGCCTGCGACTTCATCCGCAGCGCCCCTCCGGGCCAGCCGTTCTTCCTCACCGTCTCGTTCCACGAGCCGCACCCGCCGTTCGAGCTGGTCCCCGGGTTCGAGCCCGCGCAGGAGTCCTTCGCTCGGCCGGCATCCATGCGGGACCCGCTCGACGGCCGTCCGGAGTTCCAGCTGCGTCGGCAGCGGTCCGACGAGGGAGCGATGACCGAGGGGCGGTACGACGACGAGGTGCGTCGCTACCTCTCGATGATCGCCCACCTGGACTCGCTGGTCGGCGAGATCGTCGCCGGCCTCCGGGAGGCCGGTGCCTGGGACGACACCGTCGTGGCCTTCACCTCCGACCACGGCGACCTGATGGGCGCCCACGGGATGCGGCTCAAGGGCACGCTGCCCTACGACGAGCTGTTCCGGGTCCCGTTGATCGTCAAGGGCGTCGACTCGCCGGACCTCGGCGTGGTCGACGACCTCGTCAGCAACGTCGCGATCCCGGCCACCCTGCTCGACCTCGCCGGCGTCACTCGCACGGGCGCCTGGCACGCACGCAGTCGGCTGCCGATGCCGTCGCTCGTCGCCTCCGGCTCGGGGGAGGCCGCGCCGGAGATGGTCTTCGCCCAGCACTACGCCGCCTACTGGGGCGTGCACCCCTTCCGCCTGGTCCGGACCCGCGAGTGGAAGCTGGTGCAGTACTACGGACCCGACCGCTCGCTCGAGCTCTACGACCTGCGGTCGGACCCGTCCGAGCAGCGGAACGTCGTCGACGAGCCCGACCACGCGGACGTCGTCGCGTCGCTCGCCGGCGCACTCGACTCCTGGTGGGTCGCGACGGGCGGCCGGGACTTCGACTACTACGAGTCCGAGGGCTTCCGGCGCGCGGGCGCGAGCGACCTCCTCGACGACAACGTGAAGTGGGCGATGACCTGACGGCGTCAGCGCGGCGCACCCGGCGGCGGTCCCGCTGAGTCGCGGACGACCAGCTCCGTCTCGAGGATCTCGACCTCCACGGGCACGTCCTCGGTCAGCATCCGCCGCACCACGGACCCCGCACGCCGTCCCATCTCCAGGGCCGGGATGCGCACGGTGGTGAGCGCGGGCTGGACGATCGTCGAGAAGGACTGGTCGTCGGCGCCGACGACCGACACCTCGGCGGGAACGTCGACGCCCAGGTCGTGCAGGGCGGCGATCGTGCCGAAGGCCTGGGGATCGGATCCGCAGGCGACGGCCGTGATGCCCATGCGCGACCAGGCCAGCCACCGGTCGCGCACCAGCGCCCGGGCCGCCTCGGCGTCGACCGGGGACTCGGCGTGCACGACCTCGCACTCGGGTGACGACGCCCGGACCGTCTCGACGAACGCGTTGCGACGCGCGTGGATCGTGCGTGAGCCGCCCTGGAGGTCGAGGTAGGCGAACCGCCGGTGGCCGAGGCCGGTGAGGTAGCGCGCGAGCTCCGCTGCGGATCGGTCCACGTCGACGTTGATACGTGGGTAGTCCGACTCGACCTCGGGAGCGTCGAGGATCAGCACCGGGCACCGGGGTCGTAGCTCGCGGATCCGCTCCGGCTCGACCGTGGAGACGACCAGGGCGTCGGGTCCGAGCGCCAGCATCTGCGAGAGGTTGGCGCGCGCCGCCGAGCTCTGCAGGTCGGTGGCGACCGTGATCACCTGGTAGTCGGGGTTGAGCTCGCGCAGAAGGCCGGTCTGGACGACGGCGAAGAACGGGTTCACGTCGGGCGCGGCGTACCCGATGATCCCCGTGCGTCCGGTCGCGAGGCTGCGGCCGCGGCCGTCGATGCGGTAGCCGAGCTCGTCGGCGGCCGCCAGCACCTTCTCGCGGGTCGCGGCACCGACCCGGCCGGTGTGCTTGCCGTTGAGCACGAGGGAGACGACGGACGTCGACACCTGCGCGGCGTCGGCGACCTCCTTCGCGGTCACCCGCTGCCGTCCCGGACCGCCTGGACTGCTCGCTGCCGACTCCACCCGACCTCCCGTCGTGTCGGGCACATTCTGGCAGAGCGCGCCCGCCCGCGGGGCCGGCGGCGCTCGCTCGGTCGGCCGATCATCAACCGCTTGATGTCTGGCTGTCAAAGTTCATGCACCGCTTGAGTCAAGCGCTTGACTTCGCGGCAATGAGAGACCTAGCCTCGACGGCGTTCTCACCCACCCCTCACGATCGAGGAGACCCATGCGAGCGGCAGTACTGGTCGAGCACGGCAAGCCCCTGCAGGTGCAGGAGGTGCCCGATCCCGTCCTGGACGACGACGGCGTGATCATCCGCGTCGGCGCGACCGGGGTCTGCCGCAGCGATCTGCACGTCGCCCGGGGCGACTGGGCGTGGCTGGGCACCAGCTTCGACCTGCCGCTCATCCCCGGCCACGAGGTCGCCGGGGTCGTCGTGGCGGCCGGCCCGCAGGTGCGTGGCTTCGAGGTCGGCGACCGGGTGATCGTGCCGTTCCACCTCGCCTGCGGTCACTGCGACCAGTGCCGCCAGGGGCGCGGCAACCTGTGCCGGAGGCTCCGGTTCCTCGGGGGCGGGGTGGACGGGAGCTTCGCGGAGCTGATGGCCGTGCCGGTCGCCGACGTCAACTGCATCGCGCTGCCCGACGCCGTCAGCGACGCCACCGGCGCCGCGCTCGGCTGCCGCTACATGACCGCCTACAGCGCGGTGCGGCGCATCGCCGGCGTGCGCGTCGGCGAGTGGGTCGCGGTGTACGGCGCGGCCGGCGGCATCGGCCTCTCCGCGGTCCAGATCGCCGCCGCGTACGGCGGCCGCGTGATCGCGATCGACCGGGGCCGGGAGCGGCTCGAGCTCGCCCGGGAGGCGGGTGCGGAGCTGGTCCTCGACTCGGCCGACCTGGGCGACCCGGGCGACCTGGTCGAGGCGGTCGTCGACCTCAGCGGCGGTGGCGTCGCGGTGTCGCTCGACGGGGTCGCGACCGCCGCGACGACCCAGGCGTCGGTGCGCTCCCTCGACGTCGGCGGCCGCCACGTGCAGGTGGGCATGACGGGCCCCGCCGACTCCGGGGCGATCGAGGTGCCGGTGGACCTCATCGTCGCGAAGGAGCTGTCCTTCCTCGGCGTGACCGGCAACCCGCACCCGGCGTACGACGAGCTGCTCGCCCTCGTGGCCGCGGGTCGGGGGCGTCCCGAGGAGCTCGTCACCGAGCGGCTCGGACTCGGAGAGCTGCCCGAGGCGCTCGGTCGCATGGAGGACTTCCAGGTGTCCGGCTTCGTGCTGGTGGACCCGCAGCAATGAGCCAGGGGTCCAGGATCGCCGTGCTCGGGGCGTCGGTCGCGGGAGTAGCCGCGGCCGAGGCCGTGCGCGGCGCCGGCTTCGAGGGCGAGGTCCACCTCTACGACGCGCAGTCGGTGCGGCCCTACGACCGGCCGCCGCTCTCCAAGGGCCTCCTGAGCGGGACCCAGGAGGTCGACGCGATCGCGCTCAGGTCCGACCAGGACTGGGCCGACCTGGACGTCGACCTGCGCCTGGGGCACGCCGTGCGGGCCGTGGATGCGGACCGGACGGTCACCACCGACGCGGCCACGACGACCTACGACGGCGTGGTGGTGGCCACCGGCACCCGCCCTCGTCGCGCCCCGTTCCCCATCAGCCCGGAGGTCCGCAGCCACGTCCTGCAGACGTCCGGCGACGCGCTCCGGCTGCGCGCGGACCTCGGCGACGCGAACGACGTCGTGATCATCGGCGGCGGATTCGTCGGGCTCGAGGTCGCCGCGGCGGTCGTCGCCCTCGGCAAGCGCTGCACGGTCGTCGAGGTGAGCGAGCTGCCCCTCGGGTCGGCCGTGGGAGCCGACGTGGCCGGATTCGTGCTCGACCGCCACCGCGCCGCCGGGTGCGAGCTCCGACTCGGCGCCCGGGTCCGCGACGTCGTGCCCGCGGGCAGAGGCCGCGCCGAGGTCCGGCTGCTCGACGGTGGCGCGGTCGAGGCCGACCTCGTCGTCCTGAGCATCGGCGTCGAGCCCGCCGCCGACCTCCTCGCGGCCACCGGGCTGGACCTGTCCGACGGCGTGGAGGTCGACGGGTACTGCCGGACCGACCTGCCCGGGATCTACGCCTGCGGGGACGTCGCCAGCTCCTACAGCCATCTCTACGGGCGTCGGTTGCGGATCGCGCACTGGACGACCGCGCGCGAGCAGGGCGCGTGTGCGGGTGCGAACCTCGTCGCCGACCTGGCCGGCCACGCCCCGGCCCCGTTCCTCCATGTGCCCTACGTGTGGTCCGACCAGCTGGACCTGAAGATCCAGACCGTAGGTCGCCTCCTCGACGGCGCCACGACCCACGTCGAGCATCGCGACGCCGACTCGATCGTCGTCGCGTTCCGGCTCGGCGACGACCTCGTCGGCGGGGCGACGATCAACCGGGCCCGCGACGCGATGCTGATGCGACGGACCCTGAGCACCGCGCTCGCCGAGTCCTCGAAGCGTGTCGGCGCATGACCGACCGCATGACGGAGACGGAGCCCCGACGACCCGCAGTCGCGGGCACCGCCCCGCCGTCCCGGGCCAGCCACTCGCACGACCTACCGACCGGAGCAACGCCGTGAACCACGCACCGACCACCGACTTCGACCCGACCCGCCCCGAGGTCCTCGGCGACCCCTATCCGCACCTGGACGCGCTGCGGGAGTCGACGCCCGTCGCGTACGCGCCGGCGATGGATCGCTGGCTGATCACCCGCCACGAGGACGTCTTCGCGTGCCAGCGCAACCCCGGTCTCGGTCGTAGCTACCGCCAGCGGTTCACCGACGAGGAGTTCGGCCGGCCGCCCCAGGACCCGCGCTGGCGCAACTTCTGGCAGGCCGAGAAGTGGAGCCTCCTGGAGCTGGAGCCCCCCGCCCACACCCGCATCCGGAGCCTGGTCTCGTCGGCGTTCACGCCGAAGACGGTGCTGGGCCTCCGGGAGCCCGCGGCCAAGCGCTCCGAGGAGCTCCTGGTCGACCTGCGCGAGCGGCCGCAGTTCGACCTGCTGACCGACTACGCGCAGCCCTACTCGGTGTCGATCATCTGCGAGCTCCTGGGCGCCGAGCGGGCCCACGAGGCGATGTTCCTGCACTGGGCGCACGCGATGGTCAAGATGTACGAGGTCAACACCACGCCGGAGGAGGCCGTCGAGGCGGACCGGTCCGCCGGCGACTTCATCCGCGCGGCGCAGGACCTGATCGACCACAAGCGGAGGAACCCGGCCGACGACCTCGTCTCCAGGCTGGTCCAGGCGGACGTCGAGGGCGAGAGACTGACCGACGAGGAGCTCGTCTCCACGATCATCGTGCTCCTCAACGCCGGGCACGAGGCCACGGTCAACACCACCGGCAACGGGATGACGACGATGATCGAGCACCCCGACCAGTGGCGCCTCGTCACGTCGGGAGAGGTGCCCGCGCGCCAGGCGGTCGAGGAGCTGATCCGCTTCGACCCGCCGCTGCAGCTCTTCGAGCGCTGGGTCCTCGACGAGGGCATCGAGGTCGGCGGGGTCGAGCTGCCCTGGGGCTCGCGGATCGCGATGCTCTACGGCGCGGCGAACGGGGACCCGCGCGTCTTCGAGCGGCCGCGCGAGCTCGACATCACCCGCGAGGGCGCGTCGCGGCACGTGAACTTCGGCGGCGGCGTCCACGCCTGTCTGGGCTCCCCGCTGGCGCGTGTCGAGCTGGAGGCCAGCTTCGCGAACCTGGCCCGCCTGGTGCCCGACCTGCAGCTCGCCGAAGCCCCGGAGCGCACCGGCGCCTTCGTGATCTGGGGCTACCGGGCGGTCCCGGTGACCTCTCCCGGGCACGCCGGCTGACCCGTGGGCGGCCGCAACGCACCCCGTCTCGGCAACCAGTCTCTCTGGAGCAAGGAATGAGCATGAGCAACCCCCAGCACCTCGTCGTCGACGTCCCGGCCTGCAAGGGCCATGGGCTGTGCTTCTTCGGCTGGCCGGACCTCTTCGACCTCGATGACGACGGCATCGCCGTACCGCTGCTGGACGAGGTTCCGGAGGGGCAGCTCGACGAGGTCCGCAAGGCCATCGCCGCGTGCCCCGAGCGGGCCATCGCGCTGCGCCCGGCGTGACCGTGCGCAGCCACACGGAGCAGGCGCCGACCCGAGACGGGGTGCGGCTGGCGACCGACGTCCATCTACCGGCTGACGGACCGCGCCCCGAAGGCCTCACCTTCGTGCTCCGCACGCCGTACGGGCGTCGCGGTGGCTTCGACGCGGTGCCCGAGCTCGCCGCGTACCTCACGAGCCTCGGACACGTCCTCGTCTCCCAGGACGTGCGGGGGAAGTTCGACTCCGAAGGCCAGTGCCGCCCCTTCCGGCAGGAGCTCGACGACGGGCGCGACCTGGTCGAGTGGATCGCCGAGCAGCCCTGGTCCACGGGCCGGCTGGTCCCGACCGGCGAGTCCTACTGCGGATTCACGGCGCTCACGGCCGCGGCGAGCCGGCATCCGTCGATCATCGGCGTGATGGCCGGCATGACGACCTCGCGGGTGGTGACGGACTGGCTGTACCGCGACCGCGCCTTCCGGCTCCAGCTCAATGCCGAGTGGATCGCCATGTCGTTCGGCCAGCGCGCACTCCCCGAGACCCTGCCGTGGGCGATCGACGACTGGGGACGGGTCTCGGACGTCACCGACGTCGACACCCGCGGCGCGGACCTGAGCGCCCTCCGAGAGCTGCGCTCGGTCCCGATCGATCGCGACGGCGACACCGAGCTCGCCGGTGGGCTGACGGACCGGTGCGCCGGTGTGGCCGACGTGCCGATCGTGCTGTGGACCGGCTACTGGGACCCGTTGGCGCGCGGGACGATCGAGGAGTTCAGGTCCGCCGCCGCATCGCGTCCCGGGCAGGCGCACCACCTCGAGCTCGCCCCGACCGATCATCTCGGCAACCCCTGGGAGGCGGCGCTCCGCCGGGCGTCGACCCAGGCCGACCGGGCGAGCTCCCTCGTGGGCTGCTACCGACGCAACCTGCCGCACCTGCTGGCGGCGGTGGACGGCGCGACCGGACGACGGGGTCCGCGGGTCACCTATCAGGACCAACGGGGACAGGCGTTCCAGTCAGCGCACTGGCCACCGGTGCCGGGTGACGTCGCCGTCGCCCGGTTCGACGAGCCGGTCGTGGTGCCCGCTCCGGCGCCCCTCCCGGACCTCCCCGACAGCGGCGAGACCTTCGTCTGGGGCTCGCTCGCGGCCGACTTCCCCGACGAGCGGGCGACCACCGAGCGCGACGACGTCGTCGTGGTGAGGTTCGATGCCGACGAGGTGGCCGGGTCGCTGGAGCTCGCCGGCGAGGTCCGGTGGAACGGCGCTGCGCGGATCGTCGCCACCCTGGCTCAGGAGCAGCCGGACGGCCGGATCCTCCGCGTCGCGGAGGGCGTCGCCGCCCGGCCCGTCGGGCACGACGCCGGATCGGGAGGGCCGGAGCCGCTGCTCCTGGATCTCGGCCCGGCCTGCCATCGGGATGCCGGCGGAGCGGGCGGCGACCGCTCGTGGGTGCTGATCCTCGCCCAGGAGGCCTACCCCCGCTACCTCCCCGTCGCGCAGGCCGACGCCTGGATCGCGGGGCCCGCGGACCGACACCTCCCGAGCCCGGCCGAGAGGTCCGACCAGCGGATCGTCCTCACCGACCTCACCCTCCGGACCGTCGAGGGTCTGCCGTAGCGCAGCATCGGGGTCCGGCCGGCGACGAGCGATCACGGCCCCAGCCCACCGCGGTCGACCGCGATCGGCCCTGCTGGACGTGCCGGGTCGAAGCCGGAGGGCCGGCTCGAGCCCCGACGAACCTAGCTTCGCTAGCGACTCCTGACGGCTTTCTTGACCGTGACGACTGCGCTGCCCTGTGCCGCGGTGGTCAGCGATGTCGGAGCGAGCCGGCCCCGGATCCGGTGCTTGCCGACGCTCGGCCGGGCCGTCAGGCGAACCGAGGCGCGCCCGTCGCGCACCGTCACCGTCCGCAGCTTCTTGCGGCCGTCGTAGAAGGTCACCCGCCCCAGCGCGACGCCGCTGACGACCGCCGTGGCCTGCACCCGGGGCTTGGTCCCGACGACGTAGGTCGTGCGGTTCAACCGCACCCGGAGCTTCGTGGTCACCGGCCGTGGGACGTAGAAGCGAAGGCGGTACCCGAGCCCGGACTCGGTGACGAAGTACATCAGGTTCCGCCCCGCCGGGCTGAGGAACTGGGGGTAGCTCGACGAGGTCCAGACCGCGACGGTGCCGGCGGCGGTTCCCGTCGACCGGTAGATCGACGACCGGTCGCCCGCGTAGCGATCGGTCCATCCGCGGAAGTAGAGATGCCCGCGGTGGGTGACCACCGGGGATCGGTTGTAGGTGCTGCTGAGCAGGTTCAGGCCCCCGCGGTCGCCGGGCCGGGCCGCCCACAGCTCGAAGTTCTGCGATACCACCGCCCGGTCGGCGAAGGGCTGCGCGATGCCGGTCGCGGTGTTCGTGAGGTCGCCGACCGCGGTCGGGGTCGAACCCGTCGTGCGCCACAGCGTGGTCCGTTGCGCGCCCTGCCGGGTGGCGGTGAAGTAGAGACGGTCACCGGCGATGCTGAACGACCCGAACGCCGTGTCGCGCGTGCCCGTGGCGAGGTCGGTGAGCCGCCTGGTGCCGTCGGCGGTGCCGTCGGTGACCCACAGCTCCCGGCCGTGGTATCCGTCGTCGGCGACGAAGTAGACGTGTGTCGACGTGGCCATGAACAGCAGCGGCTCGGACGACGCACTGCCGGCCCGGATCTCGGAGAGGCGGCTGGTGCCGGCCGCGGTGAGGTCGGAGCGCCACAGCTCGAAGTCGTTGCCGCCCGTCGAGTTCGCGTAGTACACGACCCCGTCGAGCGCGGCGCCCTGGATCCCGACGTTGTAGAAGGCGCTCTTGCCGCCCAGTTCGCGCAACGACGACTCGGTGTCCCTCATGCCGTACAGGGAGGCGGCATTCACGATGAAGACACCGTCGGTGTCGGCGACCAGGCCGGATCGGAAGTATGGCACCGAGGTGCTCGCCGCCCGAGGCGGCGAGGTGCCGTCGGTGTACCACAGCGTGTACGGGATCGAGCCGGTCAGGAAGTAGAGCCGGTTACGGGTTGCGACCATCTCGGTCGGACCGGCCCCGAACGTCGTGTCCGAGCTGGCGTCACCCGGTGTCAGGTCGGCGAACAGGGTGGTGCCCGCCGCGGTGCCGTCGCTGCGCCACAGCTCTCGCCCGTGGACGTCGTCGTCGGCGAAGAAGTACGTGTAGCCCTGGAACTCGACCATGGACGCGTCCACCACGGAGGTGAAGTACGTGGACGGCGTCAACGTGGTCGTGGCAGCCGACGCGCGAGCCGCGTGCGAGCCGGTGGAACGAGAGGCCCCTGGAACCGCGGCTTCCGCGGTCGGTGCCGCCAGGACGCCCACCAGGACACCCACGAGGACACGCACCCGGACACCCACCCGGACACCTGGGGCGATCCGGGTGCGCCTGACCAGCGGATGGTGCATCGCGACGTCCTCCCACGGTGGGGTCCGGGATGTCGAGGACGGTAGAGCCCGACGGCTCCGGTTGGGTCCCGTTCGGTGCGACCCGGACCCGACTTCCCCTGTTTGCGGTACCCGATCGGACTATGGAACGGCGGCCGACCGGCTCGCGTTCCTCACCCGATTCGGGTGTGTCAGGGGCGCGACGCCGGGTCGACGCTGGAAGGCGTCCGGGCGACCGGGACGCCGACGGTGAGGAAGCGGGAGGGCAACGGGATGGGCAACGGGATGGGCACTGGGATGAGCAAGGGCTTCGCAGGGAAGGTCAGCCTCGACGTGCGCGACTCGGTGGCGGACTGGTCGCCGTACGAGCTCACACGCGCGCCCGAGGGGGCCCCCAACATCCTGGTGATCCTGTACGACGACACCGGCATGGCGTCGTGGTCGCCGTACGGCGGGCGCATCAACATGCCGACCATGGACCGGCTCGCCGCCAACGGCCTCACCTACACGCAGTGGCACACCACGGCGCTGTGCTCGCCCACGCGCTCGACGTTCCTGACCGGCCGCAACCATCACGCGAACGGCATGGGCAACATCATGGAGGGCACGAACGGGTTCCCCGGCCTCTGCGGGCGCATCCCCGAGGAGTGCGCGACGATCGGACAGGTGCTCCAGCAGAACGGCTACTCGACGTTCTGGATCGGCAAGAACCACAACGTGCCCGAGGAGGACGTCTCGTCGGGCGGCAGCAAGTCGCAGTGGCCGTTGGCGATGGGCTTCGACCGGTTCTACGGCTTCCTCGGCGGCGAGACCAACAACTGGTACCCCGACCTGGTGGAGGACAACCGGTTCATCGAGCAGCCCTACTCGCCGGAGGAGGGCTACCACCTCTCGAAGGACCTCGCCGACCAGGCGATTCGGATGATCCGCGACCAGCAGTCGTCGAACCCGTCGAAGCCCTGGTTCACGTGGTTCTGCCCGGGCGCCAACCACGCCCCGCATCACGCGCCGCAGGAGTACATCGACAAGTACCAGGGGGTCTTCGACGACGGCTACGAGGCCTACCGCGAGTGGATGCTCGCCCGGATGATCGAGCGCGGGATCATGCCCGCGGGCACCGAGCTGACGCCGTTCAACCCGATGCCCGAGGACCAGGCCAACCCCGCCGACTACGTGAAGCCGTGGGACTCGCTCTCCGCAGACGAGAAGCGGCTGTTCAGCCGGATGGCCGAGGTGTTCGCCGGTTTCAGCGAGTACACCGACGCGCAGATCGGCCGGATCGTCGACTACCTCGAGGAGACCGGCCAGCTCGACAACACGCTGGTCTTCTACTGCGCCGACAACGGCGCGTCGGGCGAGGGCTCGCCCGACGGCTCGGTCAACGAGAACAAGTTCTTCAACGGCTTCCCCGACGACCTCGCCGAGAACCTCGCGAAGATCGACGTGCTGGGCTCGCCGGAGACCTACAACCACTACCCGACCGGCTGGGCGGTGGCGTTCTCGACGCCGTTCCAGATGTTCAAGCGCTACTCGCAGTTCTCCGGCGGCACCTGCGACCCGATGGTGATCCACTGGCCGAAGGGGATCGAGGCCCGGGGCGAGATCCGGCACCAGTACCACCACTCGACGGACATCGTGGCGACCATGCTCGACGTGATCGGCCTCGAGATGCCCGAGGTGTTCCGGGGCGTGACCCAGCGCCCGCTCGACGGTGTGTCGATGCGCTACAGCTTCGACGCCGCGCCCGACGCGCCGACCCGCAAGCAGGTGCAGTACTACGCCATGCTCGGCACCCGCGGCATCTGGAAGGACGGCTGGAAGGCGTCCGCGATCCACGCCCCGCTGAGCGGCCACGGCCGGTTCGACGAGGACCGCTGGGAGCTCTACCACGTCGACGCCGACCGCTCGGAGTCGAACGACGTGGCCGCCGACCACCCGGAGCGGCTGCAGGAGCTCGTCGAGGCCTGGAACGCCGAGGCCGAGCGCAACCACGTGCTGCCGCTCGACGACCGCTCGGCGCGCGACCAGCTGACGATCGAGCGCCCGCAGGCGGAGCCCCCGCGCACCCGGTACGTCTACTACCCCGACACCGGCGCGGTGCCCGAGAGCGTCGCCGTCAGCGTGCGCGGCCGGTCCTTCAAGATCATCGCCGACGTGCGCCTCGACGACGGCGCCCAGGGAGTGCTGTTCGCGCACGGCTCGCGGTTCGGCGGCCACGCGCTGTTCCTCAAGGAGAACAAGCTCCACTACGTCTACAACTTCCTCGGCATCCCGCCCGAGCAGGAGTTCGTCTCCGAGCCGCTCACCGCCGGTCCGCACTCGCTCGGGATGGAGTTCACCCGCGAGAGCGCCGGCGAGCACGGCGAGTCGATCGGCACCTGCCGGCTCTACGTCGACGACCAGGTGGTCGCCGAGGGACCGATGCGGGCCCAGGTCGGCAAGTTCACGCTGTGCGGCGACGGGCTCTGCGTCGGGTTCGACAGCGCCGACGCGGTGAGTCGCCACTACACGAACCCGTTCCCGTTCACGGGTGGGGAGCTGCTCGGCGTCGCCGTCGACGTGAGCGAGGAGAGCTACCTCGACCTCGAGCTCGAGGCGGCGGCGATGCTCGCGCGCGAGTAGCCGCCGACCGCGACCACCCGGCCGATCGGCACGGGTCAGAATGGGGGCGTGACGAGGACCGATACGCCTCTACCCAGGGTGAACGCCGACTTCCTCGTCCGTCCGCGACTGCTGGACATGCTCGACGAGTGGTCGCCGATCTCGCTGATCCTGGCGCCGTCCGGTGCGGGGAAGGCGGTGCTGGCCGTGCAGTGGTCGGTGCACGCCCGTGCGGCGGGCCACGACGTGATCTGGCTCGACGGGGAGGTCGACGACCCGGCCGACGTCGTGGCGGCCCTGGTGCGGTACGCCGGCGTGCCGGCCGGCGTCGACGACGCCGCGACGCTCCGGCGGCTGCGCCGCGACCTGCAGGCGCGTGAGCGCCGGCTCGCGCTGGTCGTCAACAACGCCGAGCCGATCGTGTCCGCCATCGGGGACGAACTGGTCGAGATCGTCCGCGACTGCCGCGAGGTGCACCTGGTGCTCTGCCTGCGGCGCCGCCTCGACCCGGTCGCGAAGGCCCTGCTCGAGACCGAGACGCGCGTCGTCGGGCTGGGTGACCTGCAGTTCACCGTCGAGGAGGTCCGGGCCCTCGCGCAGCAGTTCGACCTCGACCTGCCGGAGGACGAGGCGGACGCGATCCGGGCCTCGGTCGGCGGCTGGGCGGCCCTGGTCCGCACCGGCCTGGAGTCGCTGCCCGATCTCGAGCAGCAGCGGGTGACCGCCTGGTCGCCGCGCCACGTGGCCTGGTTCGTCGGCGCCAACATCGAGCCCGCATTGCCGCCGACGGCGCTCGCCGCCCTGGTCCGCACCGCACTGGTCGAGCAGCCGACGTACGGCGCCGTGCTCGCTGCGACCGGACCGCTCGACGACGTGGCCCGGGCCGCGCTGGAGGACATCGGCATCCTCGACCCGCTGGTCAGCGAGGGCGAGCCGTTGGTGCGGCTCCCGCCGGTGCTGCGCGACTTCTTCGGCAGCCGCTACGACGAGCGCGTGCTCGGACCGGCGGCCGCGGTGCATCAGCAGGTCGCGCGGTACTGGCTGGGGGAGCGCGATCCCCAGCGGGCTCTCCACCAGGCCGTGTCCGGCCGCTGCTGGGCGCTGGCGGTCGAGGTCGTCGAGGACCACTGGTGGGAGATCGCCGACGCCGACCTGCGCGAGGTCCCGGCCAGTGAGGTGCGGGGGCATCCGTCCGCCGAGATCGGCCGGCAGGCGGCGCTGCCCGACGACGCGACCCCGTTGTCGCCCGCGGCCCGGTCGGCCGAGACCGAGCTGCGGTCGGCCGCGATGGACGAGCTCGTCGACCGGGCCGGGGACCCCGAGGTCCTGGCGCTGCTGACGCTGCTGCTGGTCCGCGACCGGCGTCGGGGGGAGCACGAGTCCGCCCTCGATCTCGCGAACCGGGTGGAGGCCGTCCTCGGGTCGCCCGGGGTCGCGGACGGGTCGCCGCCGGTACGCCGCGCGGCACTCGAGGCCGGTCGTGCCCGGCTGATGTCGGGTGAGTTCGGCGCCGCGAGCCGCGTGCTGCTGATCGCCGACGAGGCGGCGGAGGAGCGCGTCCTGAGCGCGGCCGCGAGCGGTGACCGGGACGCGACGAGGCAGTGGCTGCACCGCCACGATCCGGTCGGCGTCGCGGGCCGCATCGCGCTCGCGTTCGACGCGTTGCACGTCCTGGACCGGCCGCGGACCAGGGACGCGCTGGACCGGCTGTGGGCGGGGGGCGTCGTGAACGACGACCTCTGGCCGTTCGTCGCCTGGCTCGAGGCCGAGCACGCGCTGCTCTGGAGCGGCCGCAGTCGGCTGCGCGCCGAGCTCGCCGCGCTGCGGGAGGCAGCGCTACGACGACCGGAGACTCCGTGGCTCCAGGGCCTGCTCGACGCCGCCGAGGTCGACCTGTGCATCTCGCTCGGGCGCACCGCGGTCGCCGACCGGCTGCTCGCCGAGGCCGACCCCGGATCGGTGCCCGCCCTGCTCGCGCGGGCCCGCCTGGAGAGGGTGGCCGGCAAGCCGGACCAGGCGCTCGAGGTACTCGACGCCGTCGCGGCGGCCGGGATGCCGACGACCGCGTTGGAGATCGAGGCGCTGGTGCTGCGTGCCTGGTGCCTCGACGGGTCGGCCGCGGGGGCCGAGGACGCCCTTGCGCGAGCGCTCTACGCCGCGCGGCGCGACCGCATGGTGCTCCCGTTCGCGCACGTGCCGACGTCCCTGCTGGAGCGGCACCGGCGCGCGGTGTCCGGATTGGGGCAGGTCATGGTCCTGCTGCGCGAGGCCGGGGTCCGTGCGCCGTACGACCTCGTCGACGAGCTGCCGGCCATCTCGCCGCGCGAGCTCGCCGTGCTGGAGGCGCTCGCCCGCGGGCTGTCGCTGGAGCAGGTCGGCCGGGAGCTCTTCGTCTCCCGCAACACCGTCAAGACCCAGGTCGCCTCGCTCTACCGCAAGCTGCAGGTCCGAGATCGCACCGAGGCGGTGCGGAAGGCGAGCCGGATCGGCCTGCTCGACTGACGCCGGGTATCCAGGGTCAGAGCCGCTCGTCGAGGTGGTCGAGCAGCAGACGTACGGCGACGGTGAGCGGCTCGTCGTCCAGCGGCTGCGGGGCGTCGAGGAGAAGCCGCTGGAGCAGCCCGCGGAGCTCGACCTCGGAGATCTCGAGCTCGTGCGCCACGTCGCCGTCGGCACCCCGCCCGGTCAGCCGCCGCTCACGGACGTCGAAGGCCAGCCGGCCCCGGCTCAGCTCCTCGATCTGCTCGTCGATCCGGTCGTGCAGGCTCATGGCCGTCTGCTGCGGACGACGTGGAGCGCGGCCTCGAGATCGGTGCGCTTCGGGACCCAGCCGCGGCCGAGCTCGTCGGCCCACAGCGCGAAGACGGCCGCCCGCTCTCCCGGCTCCAGCGACTCGATGATCTCCTGCACGGCCCGGTTGTCCTCTGCTTCCACGGCTGCCTGTCCTCCTGCACGTCAAGCGGCCGACGCCGCCGTGGGGACGGTGCGGCGCCGGCCCGAGGAAGACTCGCGAGCGCGCCGTTGCTTACGGCGTCTCGGTGGACCCGGTCGGCTGGACTGGACCAGTCTCAGCTCCGGAAGACGAGCTCGTCGTTGTCCGGGTTCGGGTCGGCGTTGTCGGCGGCCGAGACCCGGGCGACGACGTCGAGCTCGCCGGACACGACGAGGTCGATCGCGAACGTGCCCCGCTGTGGCGGTGAGACCGAGATCCGGCAGGTCAGCTCCGTGAGGTCACCGTCGATGTGTCGCTGCTCGCACGGCGAGTCCCGGTCCGTCATCGGCAGGTACGACGACTGGTCGTGCACCCAGAAGCTCTCGAGGCGGTGCACGCGGAGCGTGATGACGGTGGGATCCAGCCATGCTCTGACCGTCATCTGCACGTGGTGGTGCGGGTCGTAGTAGGTGTGCGAGCCGTCCTCGATCGTCAGATCCTCCTGGGTCTTCGGATCGACCGTGGGGGTCTCGGTCGGAGTCTCCGTGGGCGTCTCGGTCGGGGTCTCGCTCGGCTCCAGGGCGGGCGGCACGACGGGGGGCGACGTCGGCGTGGCGGTCGGCGTCGGGCTCGAGCTCGGTCTGGCGGTCGGGCTCGGTGTCGTGCTGGGCTCCGAGGTCGGTCTCGGGTCCGGGCGCGTCGACGGGTCCGGGGTGCGGGTGGGCACCAGCGCGGGAGCGGTCGTCTCCGCCGGGGGCGGGAAGGTGATCGTCGACTCGGCCGACGCGGACGTCGGCGAGGCGGTCGGGGAGCTGGTCTGCGGTGCCGGGATGGTGCCCGCGCTCTGCCCGGGCGGGCCGGCGGAGATCGTGTCGTCCGGCTCGTCGCCCTGCGCGAACAGCGCGAAGCCGATGCCCGCGAGGGCGGCTACGGCGGCTACCGCGCCGGCCACCGCCAGTGAGGTGCGCAGGCCGCGGCCCCCGAACAGCCCGACGGCGGCGCCGGTGCCCGCACCGGCCGTGGTGCCGAGGTACGCCGCCGCCGACGCCCCCAGCAGGGCCGGGGCCAGCACGGCACCCAGGTCGGCGCCCAGGGCGTTGAGCTCGAGGAAGCCCGCCGTGCAGTCGGGGCATCCGGCGAGATGCTCCTCGAGTCGTTGCCGCCGCCGACCGCGCACCCGACCGCGCACGTACGGCGCGAGCTGGTCCCGGAAGGGCCGGCAGGCCTCGTCGCGCACGGCGCCCAGGTGCGCCTCGAGGTAGGCGCTCCGCAGACCCTCGCGAGACCGGAAGGCCAGGGCCGCGACCGCGTTCGCCTTCAGCCCGAGCAGCCGCCCGACCGTCTCGTGGTCCTCGCCCTCGACGGCCGTGTGCCACAGCACGGCCTGCCACCGCTCGGGCAGCGCCGCGAAGGCGTTCGCGAGGACCACGGACTCCTGACGCTGCTCCGTCGCGTCGGGCAGCGGGGCGTCGAGCTCGTCGGCGTCCTCGACCCAGGCGTGCCGGCTGTCGCGGCGCACGTGGTTCACGTAGACGTTGTGGACCGTCCGGAGCAGGTAGGGACGGAACGCCACGGACGGGCCGCCGCCGGCCCGGATGCTCTCCAGCAGCTTGGCGAACGCCTCGGCGACCAGATCCTCCGCGGTCGTGGGATCGGCCAGGCCGCGGGCATACCGGGCCGCCGCGTCGTGGTGCCGCACGTAGAGCTCCGCCACGGCCTCGTCGTCCCCGCTCCGAGCAGCGGAGATCAGGTCGAGGTCACTGGCGGACTCACGTTCCAAGAACGCGGTCATCGGGGTCGATCTCCTCATGGCGCCTGGTGTCGGGGTCATCTACGCCACGGCGCCGTGACGTGGACACAGCCTCCGTCAGCATCCCCCTCGGCGAGGGTGCTTGCCCCCGATCGGACCACAGGAGGGCGGGATTCACCCACTGGTTCACCCGCTCGTTCCCGGGTTCGACAGCGACGGTCTAGACCGCGTGCTCCCCGGTGTGCGGAAGCCGTAAGGAACCCGTAGATCAGGGGTCTCTAGCAGCGGTCGGACCCTTGCGTCCGACGCTCGGAAGGCTACGGCGACACGGATGTGGGGAAACAGATGGGCAAGACCCGGCGACGCAGGACACTCGCGACCAGAGTGATCGCAGCGGCCGCGATGGCGCTGGCGGTGATGACGACCGGACCGATCGGGGTGGCCGACGCCGCGCCCGCGCAGTCACAGGTCGGCATCACCAAGGAGAGCAGCCTCGACGGGTCCTCGGTGACCCCCGGTGCGCAGTTCACCTACACGCTCACCGTCCGGTGCTCCGGCCTGACCACGGGCTGCGTCAACCAGACGGTGACCGACGTGCTACCCGAGGGGCTGGACGTCACCTCGCTGCCCCCGTCGACCGAGACCCGTGAGGTCGACTACGACGCGTCGACGCGCACCCTGACGGTCCGCTTCATCGAGCCGCTGCAGGAGCCGGTCGGCGCGATCGGCCTCAACGACGGCGCCACCCGGGCCTTCGACATCGGCATGCGCCTGCCCGCCAACACCACGATGCTCGACGGCGCGGAGATCACCAACCGGGCGACCACCGTCGCCGACAACGCGCCCGAGGACTTCGACGAGAACGTGCTCCCGGTCTCGGTGCCGCGCGAGGTCAAGCCGGTCGCGACCAAGACCTGGGCCGACGGCTCGGCCATCGCCGGCAGCGGCGAGCAGACCACCGTCACCCTCGGCGTGCGCAACGCCTCGTCGAGCTCGGTGAGCGTCGCCGAGCTGCGGGTCACCGACGTGACGCCGGCGACGTACGAGCACTTCGACCTCACGAACGTCGAGCTCCTCTCCTTCCCGGCCGGTGCGGACCGCGCCCAGCTGCTGGTGTGCACCGCCGCCGGCTCGAGCTGCGCCGCCGAGTCCGACTGGTCGGCCGGCGCGGTCGCCTCGGCCGCCGGCGCGCTCGCCCTGCCCGGCGGCGTGACGGCAGGTGCCGTCACCGGGGTCCGCGTGGTCTTCACCGACAGCTCCGGCGACCCGCTGCCGTACGACGCGACCGGCGGCCAGGTCCGCCTCGGCCTCGCGCTCCGCGACACCCTGCGCTCCAGCGGCGACGACCTCACGCCGACGACCAAGCTCACCGTGAGCAACTGCGCCGTGCCCGGCGCCGTCGACGAGACCGACACCCTGACCAGCGGTGCCTCGGTGTGCGCGCCCTTCGACGTGCTGCCTGACACCGTGCTCGTGCACACCCAGAAGTCCTTCTTCGCCGACACCAACGGCAACTTCACCCGCGACACCGGCGAGTACGCCGTGGTCGGCGAGGACTCCCCGGTCTCCGCGACCGTGTCCGTGCGCAATGACTCGGCCTTCCCGCTCCGGCACATCCGGATCACGGAGCCCGACGCCGGAGCCGCGACGTCGGAGTTCGACAAGCTCGACCTGACGAAGGTGCGGCTGCGCTTCCCGACCGGTGCCACGACCGCGCACCTGGTCGTGAAGTACGACGACGGCAGCGCCGACCTCGAGCAGGACCTCTCCGCCACCGCCACCGTCGACATCAGCCGGACCGGCACCCGCGTGAAGAGCATCGAGGTCGTCTACACCGGTGTCGACGGCGACGGGAAGCCCTCGATCGCGATCGGCGCCACGGCGTACCTCGACGTGCACGGCACGCTCAACGACGATGTCACCAACGACGACCTGCCCAACGGCACGTCGCCGGGCGTCGTCAACTGCGCGGCGTACCGCGCCCAGGCGGACACCTCCGACAGCACCGGCACCACGTCCGGCAACGCCTGCGCGTCGCTGCCCGTCGAGGCCCGCTCCAGCGGCGGCAGCGGCGTGAAGTCGGTCGGCCAGACCTCCGTGCCCCCGGGCCAGCCGATCCCGTTCACGCTGACGCTGACCAACAACGGCAACGTCCCGCTCGTCGACCCGGTCCTCAACGACCCGCCGACCGACGGCGCCGGCAAGCCGCGCACCACCGACAACCCGTTCACCGTGCTGTCGCTGGTCTCCGCCACCGTCCGCAAGGACGCCGGCACGCCGGACGTCGACCTCGAGGTCTTCGACCCCGACGCGGACACCTGGGTCCCGTACGCCGCCGGCAACACGGCCCTGCTGGCCCGGGCCACCGGCGTCCGCGCCCTCGTCGACGGTGAGCTCACCCCGACCAAGCGGGTCTTCGTCGACCTGGTCACGGAGCGCCGCGCGGGCGTGCCCGACGGCGTCACGCTGAGCAACTGCTTCGCCGCCGGTGCGGTCGGCTGGACCGGTCCCGCGGTCTGCTCGGCCGAGGTGACCACCGCCCCGGCCGCGAGCGGCGCGGTGCTCAACAAGTCGATCTCGCCCGGTCAGCTGCCGGCGCCGATCCCCGGCGTCCCGCAGCAGACCGCGCAGGTGCGTCTGACCGTCGCCAACACCGGCAACATGAGCGCGAAGCGGCTCCAGATCACCGATGCGGACGCCGACTTCTTCGACGCCGTCAACTTCGGGCAGGTGCGCTCCGTGACCTACCCGATCGGCGCCAACCGGCTCCAGGTCGACGCGCTGACCGACGGCGGTTGGGTCACCGGCACGCCGGTCTCGAGCGGCTACGCCCTCCCGGCCGGCGTCGCGGCCGGCGACGTCATCGGCGTGCGGCTGACGTTCACGAACTCCGACGGCGGCTACTCCCTGCGTCCCTGCGAGGGCACGCCGACGCCGACGAACTGCACGGGTGCCGTGGTGCTCGACGTGCACCCGCGCAGCACGCTGCGCTCGGACGCCGAGGCCATGCCGCCGGCCGAGCTCGACAACAGCGCGACCGCCGGCTACGAGACCCGGCTGCAGACCCCGGGCACGCTCGCCCCGATCGACCCGGTCGAGGCCACCCTCGACCTGGTCGAGGGCGACCCGCAGCTCGACGTCGAGAAGACGCCGAACAGCGCCATCGCCCCCGGTGAGAACGCACCCTTCCGTCTCGAGGTGACCAACTCCGGCACGGCCGACCTGCCGAACGTGGTCGTCACCGACCTGCTGCCCGCGGGCCTGACCTTCGACGAGAGCTACCAGTCCGGCGTCGGCTACCGGATCGTCGACGTGCAGGTGCCCGCCGGCACCGAGGACCCGCCGACGCCGACGTTCACCACGACGAGCGACGCCGGCCGGATCTCCGAGCTGCACTGGTCGTTCGGCGACTGGGTGATGCGGCCCGGCGCGAGGTTCGCGATCGAGATCCAGGTGCGGCTCGCCCCCGGCGTGACCGAGGGCCTGGTCAACACCAACCGGATGGGTGCCTCCTCGTCGGCCGACGACCTGGCCTGCGCGGCCGGCACCGGCACCTCGACCGACGGCACCTTCGGTACCGGTACCTGGTGCACCGACTCGGCGGCGGTCACCACCAAGGCCGGCGCGGCCTTCGAGGCCCGCAAGTGGGTCGCGGGCAACGACGCGCTCGGCTGGTGGGACAACCGCAACCACGAGCCGGTGGCCGTCGGTGCCTCGGTCTGCCCCTCGCTGACCGAGGGCGGCCGGACCTACACGGCGTACCCGTGCGTCGCGCTGGTCAACCCGGGCGACCGCTACGACTACCTGCTCCGCATGGTGAACGCCGGCACCGAGCCGGCCACCGACATGCGCATCATCGACCGGTTCCCGGTGCAGGGCGACAAGGGCGTCGTGCTCAGCGGCACCGACCGCGGCACCCAGTGGGACAACCGTCCGCGGCTGGCCACCGAGCCCGTGCTCGTCGGCAGCGGCGCGTTGACCACGACCTACGCCGACAGCGAGGCGGGGGTCTGCACGGCCGACCTCTCGATGACGAACGCGTGCGGTCCGGAGATGTGGGCCGACGACTTCAGCGCCGACGTGGTCGCGGCCCAGCTGCGGGTCCACTGGGGCACGCCGCTGGCGCCGGGGGCCGGGGTGAGCATCTCGTTCTCGATGAACACCCCGCTCGAGGTCGCGCAGGTCGCCGACCCGACGATCGCGTGGAACTCCTTCGGGCACGCCGAGACCACCAAGCGCGCGAACGGCAGCACCCGGGTGCTGCCGCCGACGGAGCCGATCCAGGTCGGCGTCGCGACGGCGTACGGCACGCTGCACGTCGAGAAGGAGCTGCTGGCCAACCCCGGTGACCTGCCGGTGGACGACCGGGAGTTCGAGATCGACTACTCCTGCGAGATCGAGCCGATCGGCAACCCGGCCCAGGTCGTCGCGACGGGCACGCTCACGCTGCGACCGGGTGAGTCCGACGAGGTCACCGGGCTGCCCGGCGGCGCGACCTGCGAGGTGTGGGAGGCCGACGCCTACGGGGGTGTCACCAACTACCCCGAGGACGACCCCGCGGTCGTCACGATCGACCCGCAGCTCGGGTCCGACCCGGCCCCGGCGGCGAGCGTCACGGTCACCAACAGCTACCCGCTCGCGGAGATCGAGGTCGCCAAGCTCGTCGAGGGCGACGCCAAGGCGTACGGCGCGGACACGACGTATCCCATCGAGGTCACCTGCGCCATGGACGGCGTGACGGCCACCGGGTTCCCCGTGACCGTCGACCTGGTCGGCGACGACAGCGAGACGCTCGACGCGCCCGTCGGCTCGACCTGCACCGCCACCGAGCTGGACGACGGCGGCGCGACCTCCTCCGACGTGGACCCGTCGGCCGGGCTGCTGGTCACCGCCGGCGCCACCGGGACGCTGTCGCTGACCGTCACCAACACCTTCGACCAGGGCCACCTGCAGATCCTGAAGCGGATCACCGGCACCGGTGAGAAGCTGCCGAAGGGCCCGTTCGAGTACGAGGTGGCGTGCACGTTCCAGGGCGAGGCCATCGCCCCGGTGACGGTCACGGTGCCGCGCCCGGCCGGTGAGACGGAGCTGGTCGCGGACGTCCCGCTGCTGCTCCCGATCGGCGCCGAGTGCACGGTCACGGAGACCGACGCCGGCGGCGCCGACGCCACGCCGGCGCCGGTGACGGTGACCATCGTCGAGAACGCCGACGACAACACGGTCAGCGCCACGTTCACCAACGAGTTCTCGGCCGGCACCATCGCGCTGAGCAAGGCCCTCGCCGGGGCGGGCGCGACCGCGTCGTACGCCACCGGTGCGGTGTTCGACGTGGCCGTGACCTGCGCCATCGGCGCCCCGACGAACGTCCTCTACTCCGGCACCCTCGCGATCCGCGGCGGTGAGCGCATCCAGGTGCGCGACCAGGCGGGCGACCCGCTCCTCCTGCCGGCCGGCGCTCGTTGCTGGGCGGTGGAGACCGGGACCGGCGGTGCGAGCGGCCACACGGTGAGCGCCGGGTCCTTCGACACGGGCGTGACCGTGCTGCCGGGGACTCCCAGCGACCTCCAGGACCTGGAGATCAAGGTCGTCAACACGTTCGACCTGACCTCCGTGGTGCTCGACAAGGTCGTCACGGGCGACGCTGCGCGGTACGCCGCCGGGCGGGAGTTCCAGGTTGCCGTGACGTGCGTGCTGCCGCAGGGCGGGGTCAAGACCCCGATCCTCACGGACGCGCCGTTCACGATCGCCGCCGGCAAGCCGGTGACGGTTCCGGACCTGCCGGTCGGCGCGGAGTGCTGGGCGGTCGAGACGGACCAGGGCGGCGCGACCGCGTCGGTCGTCGACCACGCCGGTCCCGCGGCACCGCTAGTGCTCGGCACCCAGCCGGGCACGATCGGGATCGACAACCGGTTCGACGCCGCCGAGCTCGTCGTGACGAAGAAGGTCGTCGACGGACCGGCCGGGCCGTACTCCTTCGAGGTCACCTGCACCACCGACCTCGGCCCGGTCGAGCTCCGCGACCGCGACGCGGCGTTCGAGCTCCGTGACGGCCGGAGCCGCACGATCGAGGTGCCGCTCGGCGCGACCTGCACGATCACGGAGGTCGACGTGCCGAAGGCGGCGACGGTCACCTTCCAGGAGGGCAAGCCGAAGGACGGCAAGGCCGACGGCAAGGTCGTCGTCGACCGGGACCGTGAGGTGACCGTGGTCAACACCTTCGACGGCACCGTCGACGGCAACCTCGACGGCCGCGGCGACAAGGGTGACGGCGAGGACGGCGACGTCGCCGGCACCGGCGCCGGCGCAGGTGACGACGGGATCCTGCCCAACCTGGGCGGCCCCGCGCTCGGCCTCCTCGGGCTCGCCGCGGTGCTGTGCGCGGGCGGCGCGACGCTCGTGTGGCGCAGCCGGCGGACCGGCCGGGCCTGAGGCTGGACCAGACCCGGTCCGGGACGGCCACTCCGGCCGCCCGGACCGGGCGGGTCCGCCGCTCGGCGGCCCGCCACGTGCGGCACTTCCGCCGCGCCGCACGCCCCTGATCCGGCTTCGCCGGGCGCCCGAATCGCCCAATCGCAAGGTTTCCGCAAGACGACTGCGAGTCGCTTGGACGGTGTCGTCCGGGTGGCTACAGTCGTTCTCACAAGCCGCGCTGGTGACCCGAGACGCCAGCGCGGCTTGTTTCTATTTCGCCGGGTTCGCTCGTTCCACCGAACTCGCGGTGGGGTGGGCCCGCCCGCCCGTGATGACGCTTCATCACGGGATGAAGACGGAGCTGCGCCTCCCCAGGTGAGCTCGCCCCGGAGGTGCGGCCTCGCCTGCATCCCTCGATGAAACCCCCATCGTCCCCAGCGCCCCCGGGTCGACCGTTTCCGGTAGCCGTTCCGGTCCCGGTCGGCGGCGCTTTCCCGGGCGGCCACGTCGCCGTGGGGCGACCTTCATCCGCGAGTTGAGAAATCCCGCCCGAGGCGGTTTCGTCCGGATCGAGGATTGGTAACGTGTGCCACGCAACAGGTGCAAGTTCCAGCAGGTCTGACGCCCGCGGAGTTTGTGAGCCAACGGCGTTTCCTCTTTCGTGGGCCTGCCACTCACGAGAAGTCGGAGCGACGTGTCACCCGCACCTGGTGCGGGACCGTCGATGTGGCGGTCTCTCGCCCCGACAGAGGAGTAACGAGCAGATGGCTCAGGGCACTGTGAAGTGGTTCAACGCGGAGAAGGGCTTCGGCTTCATCGCGCAGGATGGCGGCGGCGACGATGTCTTCGTCCACTACTCGGCCATTCAGACCCAGGGTTACAAGTCCCTCGACGAGAACCAGAAGGTCGAGTTCGAGGTCACCCAGGGTCCGAAGGGTCCGCAGGCGGAGAACGTTCGCCCGCTGTGATCTGACGCCGTTCACACGGACGTCGACAGGAGGCTCCACCCGCGAGGGTGGGGCCTCTCGTCAATTTGGAGTCGCCCACTCGGAGCAGGCGCGATGGCCCGGACGGGTCAGATTTCGCCGGTGGCGTTTGTTCGCCGTGACCGTCGGGCACGCTTGACGTTATGCGGAGGTCAGCAACGACGACAGGCGCGGGGAGTGATGAGGTGCACGATCAGTTCGACATCTCCCTTGAGGACTCCGACCTCCTCGGCGAAGTCGAGCTCACGACCAACTTGATCATCGCGGCGAGCGAGACCGACAGCCGGCTGTCGACCGAGGAGATCGACCGGATCCTCGGGGTCGTCCCCAGGCCGCGTCGGGAGACCTGATCGCGACCCTTGGGTCCCGATACCCCTGCTGGGTATCATGTGGTCATGAGCGAGCACCAGCACGGGTACATCCATCGCAAGGATGACTACCTCCGCCGCCTGCGCCGGATCGAGGGCCAGGCCCGCGGCCTGCAGCGCATGGTCGAGGAGGAGCAGTACTGCATCGACATCCTCACCCAGGTCTCGGCCATGACCAAGGCGCTCCAGGCGGTGTCGATCGGGCTCGTCGAGGAGCACCTGTCGCACTGCGTGATCGACGCCGCGCGGTCCAGCGACGCCGAGGCCCAGGAGAAGATCACCGAGGCCGTCGACGCGATCAGCCGCCTGGTGAAGTCGTGAGCACCACCCACGGTGGTTGAGGTGTGAGGGCCGCCAGGCCCGAGCCTCGAAACCCACCGCCTCCACGGAGGTTGAGGTGTGAGGGCCGCTAGGCCCGGAGCCTCGAAACCCACCGCCTCCACGGAGGTTGAGGTGTGAGGGCCGCTAGGCCCGGAGCCTCGAAACCGCACTGTCTGGCCGCGTCCGGGTGGTTTCGAGACGGTTGCGAGCGCAACCTCCTCAACCACCGTCATCGGCGGCACCCGCCACCCGCGCTCAGCAGGTGGCGAACAGCACCGGCCCGTTCGAGAGGTCGGAGAAGACGTAGGAGCCGGCGCGGGGCGCGAGCTCCAGCGTGACCAGGGCGCCGTCGGCGGTCGCTGAGCGCACCGCGAACCGGTCCGCGAAGTCCCCGCCCTGGCCCGGTGCCGGGCCGGCGGCCAGCCTCGCCCGCGTGTCCGCGTTGACCTCGGCCCGGTCGTGGTCGGCGAACCCCATCACCACCCGGACACCGCCGCCGGGCTGCACCGACATCGCGAACGCCGTCACCGGGTCGACGTCGCCGGCCTCGGCGAGGAGCCGCTCGGCGGTCGCCCGGTCGCCGGCATCGGCCTGGCCCATCGCGAGCGCCCGACACGCCCGGTCGCCGTCGTACGCCGCGGCGGACAGCGGCTCTCCGGAGGCCGCGACGACCTCCCGCAGCGCCGCGCTCGGCCCGCCGTCGCCGAGGTCGGCCACCACCTGCTCGAGGTAGTCGGCCCGGTCGCTGGTCAGCACCAGCCGCTCGTCGGCGTCGAGCGCGACGTACTGGAGCTCCGGGGTGAGGTCGGCGCCGATCCCGGGCAGCAGGGTCTCGCCGCCCGTCCAGACGCCGTCGTCGGTCGCGGGCGCCTCGAACCCGCTCTGGTCGAGGTGGTCGGCCACCGCCTCCACGTCGGCGCGCTCCGGCAGCCGCACGATCACGACCGCGCCCCGGCTCGACTGGCTGAACAGCTCCCACTCGGCGCTGGCCGGCGAGAACCCGAAGCGGGTCTGGAGCACCGGAGCGGACTGCACCAGGGCGGAGGCCGAGGTCAGGTCGTCGTCGAAGGCGTCGTCGAGGAACGTCCGCACGTCCGCGGCGGAGGAGTCGGCGTCGACGCCGGAGCCCACCCGTTCGCGGACCGCGGCCCAGTCGGTCCACGAGAGCCGCTCGGCGTCGGCCGGGGCGTACGCCGCGGCCCGCTCGAACGTCGTGCGGCCACGGTCGCGCCACCAGCGCACGGTGCCGACGGCGGCTGCGGCGAGCAGGGCCACGGCGAGCACGACGACGACCACCGTGGTCACACGTCTCGGCACGGGGCCACTCCTCATCCGGGGCCGGGTGATGTGACACTAGCGGCATGGCCACGAAGGACGTGCTCGCCGCCGGTGCCGTGGTCTTCCGTTCGGGCAAACAGGTGCTGCTCGTGCACCGACCCCGGTACGACGACTGGTCGTTCCCCAAGGGCAAGCTCGACGAGGGTGAGCACGTCGCGGCGGCCGCGGTCCGGGAGGTCGCGGAGGAGACCGGGCTGCACGTCCGCCTCGGGCCGCCGCTCTCGCCCCAGCGCTACCCCGTCAGCGGCGGCCGCACCAAGCAGGTGTCCTACTGGGTCGGTCGCGTGGTCGGGAGCGACGACGTCTCGTCGTACCGCCCCAACGACGAGATCGACGCCGTCGAGTGGGTGCCCTACGACGAGGCGATGGACCGGCTCAGCTACGAGTACGACCGGGCGACCCTGAAGGAGGCGCGGCCGCGGCACCGCCGGACCCACGCGCTGGTCGTGCTCCGCCACAGCGAGGCGCGCTCGCGCAAGGAGTGGGACGGCGAGGACCGGCTGCGCCCGCTGGCGCAGGAGGGACACGTCCAGGCGGAGCAGCTGGTGCCGGTGCTCGCGGCGTACGACGTGACCCGGGTCGTCACGTCGAGCAGCACGCGCTGCGTGGACACCGTGGCGCCGTACGCCGCCACGACCGGGTGGCGGCTGGAGTCCGAGGACGGGCTGAGCGAGGAGGACGCGACCGCCGAGTCGGTGCTCGCGATCGTCGACGCCCTGGCCGCGGCGGACGAGTCCGCGGTGCTCTGCACCCACCGGCCGGTGCTGCCGTCGGTGCTTGATTCTCTCGGCCTGCCGGAGGCGAAGCTCGAGCCCGCGGCGATGCTCGTGGTCCATGTGCGCCAGGGCACGGTGACCGCAACCGAAGTGCACCGGATCGGCTGACGTCAACCGCTTCGGGGGCTTGTTCACGCGTTCGCCGTCCCCGAAGCGGCTGCCGGTCTCCGACTGGGCGACTTGAGTTCACCGGTCGTTCACCGACGGCCCCGGAACCGTCCACCTCGGCTGCCTAACTTCGCTGCTGTCAGAGAAGAAAAGACAGGAGCTTCGAAGTGATTCGCACTTCCATCCGCCGGGCGGTCGTCCCCGGCATCGCCGCCCTGGCGCTCGCCCTCACCGGCTGCGGCGCCGCGAACGATGACAGCGGCGACAACGGCGGCAGCACTGACAGCGCAAGCGCCGGCGCCAGCCTCAGCGGCGAGCTCGCGGGGGGCGGCGCCAGCTCTCAGGAGTCGGCCCAGACGGCGTGGCGCGCCGGCTTCCAGTCCGCCAACCCCGACGTGACCATCACCTACGACGCCGTCGGCTCGGGCACCGGCCGGGAGAACTTCATCAGCAAGGCGTTCTCCTTCGCCGGGTCCGACTCCTACCTCGACGACGACGAGGGCCAGCTCAGCGCGGCCGCGGAGCGGTGCGGCGGCGAGGACGCGATCGAGGTGCCGGCGTACGTCAGCGCGATCGCGATCGTCTTCAACCTGCCGGGCATCGACTCGCTCAACCTGGACGCCAAGACCCTCGCGCAGATCTTCGACGGCAAGATCACCACCTGGGACGACCCGGCGATCGCCGCGCTCAACGACGGCGTGGACCTCCCGGACACCAAGATCAGCCCGGTGCACCGCTCCGACGACTCCGGCACCACCGACAACTTCACCGACTACCTGAGCAAGGCCGGCGACGGCGCCTGGTCGCACGACCCCGACGGTGTCTGGCCGATCAAGGGCGGCGAGGCGGCCGAGGGCACCTCCGGCATGGTCGCGGCCGTCAAGGGCGGTGAGGGCACGATCGGGTACGCCGACGAGAGTCAGGCCGGCGGGCTCGGCCTGGTGTCGGTCCAGGTCGGCAAGGAGTTCGTCGCACCGTCCGCCGAGGGTGCCGCGAAGGCGCTGGCCGTCTCGACGCCGGTCGAGGGCCGCGCGGACGTCGACATGGCGATGGACATCGACCGCACCACGACCGAGTCCGGTGCCTACCCGGTGCTGCTCGCGTCGTACCTGATCGCCTGCCAGACCTACGACGACGCCGCCGAGGCCGACCTGGTGAAGGGCTTCCTGTCCTACATCGTGTCGGACGAGGGCCAGCAGGCCGCCGCGGAGCAGGCCGGAGCCGCGCCGCTCGAGGCCAGCCTGGCCGAGCGGGCCGCCGGCATCGTCGGCGCGATCTCCGCGAAGTAGTCCGACCGGACGTGTGGCGGCCCGGGCCCGGGCCGCCACACGCTCGTGACACAACCCCATGGAGAACAGGAGCCCCGTGTCCGTCACCGCACCGCCCCAGCCACGGCCGGCCAAGGCCGTGGTCCGGCCGGGCGACCGGATCTTCGCCGGCGCCGCGCGGGTCGCCGCCCTCACCATCATGCTGGCGCTCGCCGGCGTCTTCGTGTTCCTCGCGATCGAGGGGCTCCCGGGGCTCAGCGCACCCGCGCACATCTACGCGCCCGCGGAGGACTTCTGGTCGTACGTCGGGCCGCTCGTCTTCGGCACCATCCTCGCGGCGGTCGTCGCGCTGATCATCGCGGTGCCGTTCTCGATCGGCGTCGCGCTCTTCATCTCCCACTACGCACCACCGCGGATCGCGGCGCCGGTCGCCTACGTGATCGACCTGCTCGCGGCGGTGCCCAGCGTCGTCTACGGCCTGTGGGGCGGACTCGCCCTGGCGTCGGCGATCCGCCCGGTCATGGACTGGCTCTACGAGAACCTCGGCTTCCTCCCGTTCTTCGCCGGCCCGCCCTCGGTGACCGGCCGCACCATGCTGACCGCGGGCATCGTGCTGGCGATCATGATCGTCCCGATCACCACCGCGATCTCGCGGGAGGTGTTCGCCCAGACGCCGCGGCTGCACGAGGAGGCCGCGATGGCCCTGGGCGCGACCCGCTGGGAGATGATCCGGCTCGCGGTCTTCCCCTACGCCCGCTCCGGAGTGATCTCCGCGGTGATGCTGGGCCTGGGACGCGCGCTCGGCGAGACGATGGCGGTCGCGATGGTGCTCTCGGCGAGCCCCGTGGTCACGCTGAACCTGATCTCCGACACCAACCCCGCGACGATCGCCTCCAACATCGCCTCCAACTACAAGGAGGCGACGCCGGACAAGCAGGCGCTGCTGATCGCGACCGGTCTGGTGCTCTTCGCCGTCACCTTCGCGGTCAACTTCGCCGCGCGATGGGTGATCGGCCGCAGCGAGAGGAACGTCGCGCGATGAGCACCACGACCCCCCTCGAGCCGGACACCTTTGCGATCAGCGCGAACCTCGCCCAGCCCCGCCTGCCGCGGTGGGCGGTGGTCCTGGTCGGCGTGATCTCGCTCGGCCTCGCCGGCCTCGTCACGCTGCTGACCGGGTGGAGCCTCGTCGGCGGCCTGGTGCTCGCCATCCTGCTGATGGTCGCCGGCCTGCCGACCTGGTCGCTGCTCGTCGAGGGCCGCCGCGCGGCGGCCGACCGGTTCGCGACCGCCCTGGTGTGGGCCGCCTTCGCGGTCGTCCTGGTCCCGCTGGTCTGGCTGATCTGGATGGTCGTCGACCACGGCCTCTCCGCCATCGACCGCGAGTTCCTCACCTACGACATGCGCAACGTCGTCGGCTCCGGCGGCGGCATCTACCACGCGCTGTGGGGCACGATCCTGGTCACGCTCGCGGCGACCGTCATCTCCGTGCCGATCGGCCTCTTCACCGCGATCTACCTCGTGGAGTACGGCCGCGGCAAGCGGCTGGCCCGCGCGACGACGTTCCTGGTCGACGTGATGACCGGCATCCCGTCGATCGTCGCCGGCCTCTTCGCGCTCTCGCTCTTCGTGCTGATCTTCGGCCCGGCGATCCGGATCGGCTTCGGCGGCGCCGTGGCCCTGTCGCTGCTGATGATCCCGACCGTGGTGCGATCCGCCGAGGAGATGCTGCGGCTGGTGCCGAACGACCTGCGCGAGGCGTCGTACGCCCTCGGCATCCCGAAGTGGCGCACGATCGTCAAGGTGGTGCTCCCGACCGCGCTGGGCGGCATCATCACCGGCGTCGTGCTCGCGATCTCGCGGGTGATCGGCGAGACCGCGCCGCTGCTCGTGGTCGCCGGCGCGACCGACTCGGTGAACTTCAACCTCTTCGACGGCCGGATGATGACGCTGCCGGTCTACATCTTCAGTCAGTACAGCTCGCCCGGCGTGGTGCCGGTGGGCATGGAGGGCGACCCGCCGGGCTACGCCCGGGCGTGGGGCGCCGCGCTCGTGCTGATCGTCATCGTGATGGTGCTCAACCTCGTCGCGCGCATCATCGGCACCTACTTCGCACCCAAGACCGACCGGCGCCGCTGAGCGCACCCGTTGAGAGAGAGCCCATGGCCAAGAGCATCGACGTCTCGGACCTGAACATCTACTACGGCGACTTCCTCGCCGTCGAGGGCGTCAACATGACCATCCGGGCCAAGGCGGTGACCGCGTTCATCGGTCCGTCCGGCTGCGGCAAGTCCACGTTCCTGCGCACCCTCAACCGGATGCACGAGGTGATTCCGGGCGCGCGGGTGGAGGGCAAGGTGATGGTCTCGGGCCAGTCGCTCTACGACCCGACGATCGACCCGGTCGCCGTACGCCGCCAGATCGGGATGGTCTTCCAGCGGCCGAACCCGTTCCCGACGATGTCGATCTACGACAACGTCATCGCCGGCTCGAAGCTGAACGCGAAGAAGATGAAGCGGTCCGAGGCCGACGCCATCGTCGAGAAGTCCCTCAGGGGAGCCAACCTCTGGAACGAGGTCAAGGACCGCCTCGACAAGCCCGGCATGAGCCTCTCCGGCGGCCAGCAGCAGCGTCTGTGCATCGCGCGGGCGATCGCGGTCGAGCCCGAGGTGCTGCTCATGGACGAGCCGTGCTCGGCGCTGGACCCGATCTCGACCTCCGCGATCGAGGACCTGATCCACGAGCTGAAGTCGGAGTACACGATCGTGATCGTGACCCACAACATGCAGCAGGCGGCCCGGGTCTCCGACGAGACCGGGTTCTTCAACCTCAAGGCGGCCGGCCAGCCGGGACACCTGGTGGAGTTCAACCCGACCACCAAGATGTTCACGAACCCCGACGAGCCGTCCACCGAGGCCTACATCTCCGGCCGCTTCGGCTGATCCGCGGCGAAACCCTCAGGTCCCTCCCGGGCCGGCCGATGAGCCGGTCGCAAGTGTCGCTCCGCACGCGATGGGGGACTGGTGCCACGCACAGCAGTCGTGATCGAGGACGACGCGGACACCGCGTCGCTCCTCGAGCTCGCCCTGACCTCCCAGGGCTTCGAGGTGCGGATCGCGAGCGACGGGCAGCACGGCGTGGGGCTCGTCGCGGAGCTCGCTCCCGACCTGGTCACCCTGGACGTCGGGCTGCCCGGGATCGACGGCCTCGAGGTCTGTCGTCGGATCCGGCCGATGACCGACGCGTACGTGATCATGGTGACCGCGCAGGCCGACGAGATCGACCGGTTGATCGGGCTCGAGACCGGGGCCGACGACTACCTCGCGAAGCCGATCAGCGTGCGCGAGCTCAAGGCCCGGGTCAACGCGATGTTCCGCCGTCCGCGCCGGCTGGTCGAGCCCGCGGCCTACGACGAGCCGGACGGCCCCGCCGACGGCGCGGATGCCGTCGAGGGCGCCGTCCAGCACGAGGTGCTGCGCCACGGTGACCTCGTGGTCGACGTCGACGCACACCGGGTGTTGCGCGACGGCGAGGAGGTCGGCCTGACGCGGACCGAGTTCGAGCTGCTGGTGACCCTGATGCGCGCGCCGTCGCGGGTGTGGCCGCGCACCGTGCTCATGCAGCGGGTCTGGGGCCAGACGTGGGGCGAGACCCACCACGTCGAGGTCCACATGGGCAACCTGCGGCGCAAGCTCGGCGACCGCCGCGGCCAGGTGCGGTTCGTGGAGACCGTGCGGGGCGTGGGCTACCGCCTGCGCTCCGCCAGCTGAACCAGGACGCCGCGCCGCGGCGCGGCCTCGGACTCGTCGACCAGCTCGCCCACCCGGAACCGGGTGCCCGGGCCGTTCATCGTGACGTCCGGTCCGGTCGCCACCAGTCGCGGCGGCACCCACGGCCGGAAGTCGCGTGCCCCGGTGATCGCCGGGATCCTCCCGTTGTTGTCGTCGTCGGCCGCGGCGGCCACCAGCGCCACCATCGCGGTCGTCGCCCCCGTCCCCGTGTCGACCCGGCGACAGTGCCGGCCGGTGCGGTGCCTGCCGTGAACGCTCATGCGCATCGGACTTCCCTCCCCCTGGGACCCGTCCGGCCGATCGGCCGGACGGTTCGATCCTGATGTCCAGCAATCAAACGCCGTCCGCCTCAAGATGCCGGGCGTTCAGGGCACGGATTCCTACAAGGGAATTGCAAGGGGGTCGCCGCGGGGGGATACCCAGTGACGAAGTGGTCGTTCCGACCGCCCCGGAACAGCCAGATCGTCACTGGGTATCGGCCCGATCGCCGGCAGCATCATGATCGGGCGGTGGGGTGAGGGCTGTGGATGAGCGCTGCGCGGTCGCGCGCGATCGTCCATGGTGGGACGGATGCGAGCCCGGACCCAGCACCTGGTGCCGCCGCCGTTCGACCCGGCGCGGCCGACGCTGGTGCGACCGGTGCGGGTGGATCCGCAGGGACGGGTGGGCCCGACGCGTGCTCAGTCCCGTGGTGGGCGGTGGCGACGGACGACCCGCGGCTACTTCGTGCCGGCGTACGTCGACTCCACGATCCCCGAGCAGCGGATCGTCGAGGCCGCCCACTTCCTCACCGGGGAGAGCTCGGTGACCGGGTGGGCGGCGCTGCGCTGGCACGGTGCCCAGTGGATCGATGGGACGGCGCGTGCGGGGCAGGTCGAACGAGCGGTGCGGATCGCGACCACCCGGGGCGCGATGCGATCGCAGCCCGGGGCCGCGGTCACCTCGGAGTACATCCCGCCACGCGACCGGATGGTGGTCGACGGGCTCCGGGTCGTGACCCCGGTCTGCGCGGTGGCGTTCGAGATGCGCTACGCGCCGAGCCTGGCCGCGGCCGTCCGCGCGTTCGACATGGCGGCCGCCGCGGACCTGGTGTCGAAGGCGGAGCTGCTCGAGCACTTCGAGCTGCTGTACCACTGGATCGGGATCCCCCGGGCGCGGAAGGCGGCGCAGCTCGTCGACGAGAACGCCTGGTCGCCGACCGAGGTCGACGTCCGCCTCGCCTGGCCGCTGGAGCTCGGGCTCACGCCACCGCTCACCAACCGTCCGGTCTTCGATCGGTTCGGCCGGCACCTCGGCACTCCGGACCTGATCGACGTCGAGGCCGGCCTGGCGATCGACTACGACGGAGCGCTGCACCTCGCGGGCGAGCGACGTTCGAAGGACCTGGTGCGCGAGGACGGCTTCCGGGGCGTCGGCCTGGAGTACCTCACGCTCGTGTCCGCGGACCGTCGGGACCGCGGCCGCCTGACGCGCCGGATCCTTGCCGCGAGGTCACGGGCTCCCCACAGCTCGCCGGTCGACCGTGCCTGGACCCTCGAGGCGCCCCCGTGGTGGGTGCCGACGCACACCGTCGATCTCCGCCGCCGGTTGACCGCGGATCAGCGGGAGCGCTTCCTCGGCTACCGGCGTGCGAGCTGAGATCCGAGCGATACCCAGTGACGAACTGGTTGTTCCGAGCGACCCGGAACAACCAGTTCGTCACTGGGTATGCGAAAACCCGGGCGACCTCTACTGGCCGAGGATCGCGTGCAGGATGACGTAGAAGAAGGCGGCGACCAGGCCGGCCATGGGGAAGGTGAGGACCCAGGCGGCGACGATCGAGCGGGCCACGCCCCAGCGTACGGCGGAGAAGCGCTTGGTCGCGCCGGCACCCATGATCGCGGAGGTGATCGTGTGGGTGGTCGAGATGGGGGCGTGGAAGACGAACGCCGTGGTGTAGAGGACACCGGCGGCCACGGTCTCGGCCGCGAAGCCGCGGGCCGGGTCGAGGTGGATGATCCGGCGGCCGAGGGTCCGCATGATCCGCCAGCCGCCCGACCAGGTGCCGAGCGAGATCGCGCCGGCCGCGGAGAAGATCACCCACAGCGGGAGGTCGTCACCCGCGGAGACGTACCCCCCGGTCAGCAGCGCCAGGAAGATCACGCCCATGGTCTTCTGCGCGTCCTGCAGGCCGTGGCCGAGCGCCATCGCCGCCGCGGAGATCGTCTGGGCGACCCGGAAGCCGCGGAACACCTTGTGCTGGTTGCGCTTCCGGAAGATCCACATGATCGCGAGCATCAGCGCGAACGCCGCGCCGAAGCCCACCAGGGGCGAGGCGATCATCGGGATGACCACCTTGTCGAGGATGACCTGCCACTCGATGCTCGAGCCGGACGCGATGGCGGCACCGACGAGGCCGCCGATGAGGGCGTGCGAGGACGACGAGGGCAGGCCGAAGTACCAGGTGATCATGTTCCAGGCGATCGCGCCGAGCAGGCCGCCCATGACGATCACCAACCCGTGGGTGTCGTCCGGGATGGTGATCACGCTGCTGACCGTCTTGGCGACTTCCTGGCCGAGGAAGGCGCCGACGAAGTTCATGATCGCTGCCATGCCGAGCGCGATCCTCGGCGTGAGCGCCCGGGTCGACACCGAGGTGGCGATGGCGTTGGCTGCGTCGTGGAATCCGTTGGTGTAGTCGAACGTCAGGGCGACGACGACGACCGCGATGACGATCGCGAGGTCCATGAGCGGTCAGGACTCCTTGACCGCGATCTGCTCCACCGTGTTGGCGACCTTCTCGAAGGCGTCGATCGCCTCCTCGAGGGACTCGGTGATGTCCTTGAGCTTGAGCACCTCGATGGTCTTGAACTCGCCGCTGAACAGCTTGGCGATGATGCGCCGGTGGTTCTTGTCGCCGGCGTTCTCGAGTCGGTTGACCTCGATCCAGTACTCCTCGAGCGACTGCATCGACCGGAGGTTCGGCATCGCCGCGGAGGTCAGCTCCGCGCACCGCTGGAGCACCTCGACCTGACCCGACAGCTCGGCCGGCAGCAGCCGGACCTCGTAGAGCAGGATCATGTCGACGACCTCGTCCATCATGTCCATGACGTCGTCGAGGCCGGAGGCCAGCGCGTAGATGTCCTCGCGGTCGAACGGCGTGACGAAGGTCGAGTTCACCTTCTTGACGATCGCGTGGGTGGTCTCGTCGGCGTTGTGCTCGGCCTCCCGCATCCGGCGGGCCACGTCGTCGTGGTCGGCGTCCTCGGCGAGCATCTCCGCGAGCAGCGATGCACCGGTGACGAGGTGCTGAGCGGATTCGGTGAGAAGGTCGTAGAACGAGGTGTCGACGGGGCGGAATCGCAAACCCACGGATAACTCCTGATGAGGAGGACCAGAACGCGAACAGCCTAGGGGGTGGCCTGCCGGATCGCGCAAGTGAGGACCCCCCGTGCGGTACGCCGGGAGTGGCCTGCGTCACCGCCGCCGGCGCTGCGCCTCGATCAGGGCCTCCTGGAGGTGCGTGGTGCCGTCGTTGCTGGCCCACAGCCCGTCGCTGTCGAGCACCCACGCGCTGGTGTCGTCGTCGAACGCCAGATCGAGCAGCCCACCGATCGCCGTCACGTTGTCGTCACCGGGCAGCCGCACGAGCACCTCGACCCGGCGGTCGAGGTTGCGGTGCATCATGTCGGCGGAGCCGATCCAGGCGACCGGCCGGCCGCCGTTCTCGAACCAGAAGATCCGGCTGTGCTCCAGGAACCGGCCCAGCACCGAGCGGACCGTGATCGTCTCCGACAGCCCGGGCACGCCGGGACGCAGCGCGCAGATGCCGCGCACGAGCATCTCGACCGGCACCCCGGCCTGCGAGGCGAGGTAGAGCGCGTCGATGACGGCCTCGTCGACCACCGAGTTGGCCTTGATCCGGATCCGCGCCGGCCGGCCGGCCTGCCGATGGGCGACCTCGCGGTGGATCTGCTCGATCAGCCCCGAGCGGACCGAGTCCGGGGCGACGAGCAGCTCGTTGTACGACGCGTTGCGCGACCACCCCGACAGGTTGTTGAAGAGGTGCGCGACGTCCTCGCCGATGCGCTCGTCGGTGGTGATCAGCCCGAGGTCCTCGTACATCCGCGAGGTCTTCGGGTTGTAGTTGCCGGTGCCGATGTGGGTGTAGCGGCGGATGCCGGCCCCATGCCCGGCCTCGTCGCGCACCACCATCGCGAGCTTGCAGTGGGTCTTGAGGCCGACCAGGCCGTAGACGACGTGGCAGCCGGCCTGCTCGAGCTTGCGCGCCCAGCGGATGTTGGCCTCCTCGTCGAAGCGCGCCTTGATCTCGACGATCACCAGCACCTGCTTGCCGCTCTCGGCGGCGTCGATGAGGGCGTCGATGATCGGGCTGTCGCCGGAGGTGCGGTAGAGCGTCTGCTTGATCGCGAGCACGTGGGGGTCGGCGGCCGCTTGCTCGAGGAACCGCTGCACCGAGGTGGCGAAGGAGTCGTACGGGTGGTGCAGCAGTACGTCGTGGCGCCGGGCCGCCTTGAAGACGTCGACGGGCGCGGAGGACTCCACCTCGGCGAGCTGGGGGTGCGTCATGGGCACGAACGCGGGGTACTTCAGCTCCTGGCGGGGCAGGTCCGCGATGTCGTGCAGGCCGCGCAGGTCGAGCGGTCCCTCGAGGCGGAACACCTCCTCCTCGGAGATCCCCAGCTCGGAGATCAGCAGCTCGAGCACCTGGGGGGCGATGGACTCCTCGACCTCCAGCCGTACCGGAGGCCCGAACCGGCGGCGCAGCAGCTCCTTCTCCAGCGCCGCGAGGATGTTCTCGGCGTCGTCCTCCTCGACCTCGAGGTCCTCGTTGCGGGTGACCCGGAACGTGTGCACCTCCAGGACGTCCATGCCCGGGAACAGACGCTTCAGGTGCTCGCCGATGACGTCCTCGAGCGGCACGAAGCGCTGGTTGCCGACCGGCACGAAGCGGCTGAAGATCGGCGGCACCTTGACCCGGGCGAAGTGCTCCTTGCCGGTCTTCGGGTTGCGGATCAGCACCGCCAGGTTGAGCGAGAGGCCGGAGATGTACGGGAACGGGTGGGCGGGGTCGACCGCCAGCGGCGTCAGCACCGGGAAGACCCGCTCCTTGAAGAGCCGCTTGCAGGTCCGCTGCTCCTCGCGGTCGAGGTCGTCCCACCGCACCAGCTCGATGCCGGAGTCGGCGAGGGCGGGCACGATGTCGTCGCGGAACACCCGGACCTGCCGCTCGGAGAGCTCCCGGGTGGCGGTCAGGATCTCCCCGAGCAGCTCCGCGGGCATCAGGCCGCTCGCGGCGGGCACGGCCAGGCCGGCCGCCATCCGGCGCTTCAGCCCGGCGACCCGGACCATGAAGAACTCGTCGAGGTTGCTGGTGAAGATCGCCAGGAACCGGGCCCGCTCCAGCAGCGGCAGCTGCCGGTCCTCGGCGAGCTCGAGCACGCGCTGGTTGAACCGCAGCCACGACAGCTCGCGGTCGAGGAACCGGTCGGCGTACTTCTCGACGGCCTCCAGCGCCTCGTCGTCGGGCTCGTAGGGCGGCTCGACGTCGAACGGCTGATCGGGGATCCCCTCGCCATGGCTGGCGACGGCGTCCGGCGGCAGGCTGTCGAGGGTCATGCCTTCGAGTGTCGCACCAGCGGATGAACAGGGGGTGACGCGCGAACCCGGCGGGTCAGCCCTTGCGCTGCCACCAGTGCCGCTGGCTCTGCAGCTCGAGCAGCTCGGCGCGGACCTGCTCGAGCTCCTGGGCCAGCTCGCGCGCCTTCTCCTCGGCGGCGACCCGCTCGCGCATGGCGTCCTCGGCGATCTCGGCCTGGTGGCGTACGGCGGCCTCGACCGCGCTCCGGTCGGCCGTTCGGTCGGCGACCGCCGCCTCGGCTTCCGCGCGCAGCCGGGCCTGCTCGGCCGCGGCCCGCTCGGCGGCCTCGCGGGCGGCGACGGCCCCCTGGAGCTCCTCGGCCTGCCGGGCGGCGGCCGCACCGGTGGAGTCGAGGATCTCGCGCAGCTTCCGCTCGGCCTCCTGCCGCTCGGCGGCGGCGGTGGCCGCGAGCTCGGCGTGGGTGCGGGCGTCCTCCTCGGCCGCGTGCCGGGCCGCGAGCGCCTCGGTGGCGGCCCGCTCGGCGGCCTCTCGTGCCTCGGCGTGCGCCCGGGCGACGGCGTCGGCGGCGGCGCGCGCCTCGTGGGCGCGCTCGGCGTCCATGGCCTGCTGCTCGGCGCGCTGGTGGGCCGCGGTCTGGTCGGTGACGGCCTGGGCGGCGGCCTCGGCCTGCTCCCAGGCCCGCATCTCGGCCTGCTCGCGCGCCGACTGCGCCTCCTCCGCCCGGGTCGCGGCGGCCGTGGCGGCCTCCTCGGCCGCGGACCGGTCGCCGTGGGCGGCGCTCGCGGCGTCCAGCTGGGTCCGCGCCTGCGCCTCGGCCCGTTCGCGGGCGGTGACGGCCGCGGCGGCGAGCTCATCGGCGGCGAGTCGAGCGGCGTGCGCCTCCTCGGCCCGTGCGGCCTGCTCGCGGGCGGCCTCGTCGGCGGCGATCCGGGCCTCGTGTGCCGCTTGGAGGGCCTCGGCCATCTCCGCGGCGGTACGACGCGCCTCCGCCTCGCCCGCGGCCGCGGTCGCGGCGGCCTCGGCCTGTCGGGTGGCGGCCTCCTCCGCGCGGCCGCGGGCGGCACCGGCGGACTCGGCCGCGGCGGCCTGCTCGCGGGCGGCCTCCTCGGCGGTGGTCCGGGCGCGGTGCGCCTCCTCGGCACTCCGCGCGGCCGCGGCGGCCGCCTCGTCGGCGACGCTGCGGCCGTTCAGGGCCTCGGCCGCGGTCGCCTCCGCAGCCGCCCGGGCCGTCGCCTGGTCCGCCGCCGACCGCTCGGCCTCGGCGCGCGACTCCTGCGAGACCCGCACGAAGTCCTCGTGGGCCTGGGTCGCCTGCGCCAGGCTCTCGGCGAGCTCCGTGGCGCGGGCCTCGGCCGCGGTGCGGGCCTCGTGGGCCTGCCGGGCGCTCGCCTCGGCGGCGCGCACCGACTCCTCGGCCGCCGCGGCCGCGCCGCGCACGGACTGCTCGGCGGCGGCCGACTGCTCCTGCAGCGCCTGCTGGGCCGACGTGGCGGTCGCGCGCAGCGACTCCTGGGTGGAGTTGGCGGTGTCCTGGAGTGCCTGCTGGGTGGAGCCTGTGAGGTCGCGCAGCGATGCCTCGCCGGACGTGGCGGTCTCGCGCAGCGACTCCTGGGTGGAGTTGGCGGTGTCCTGGAGTGCCTGCTGGGTGGAGGCGACGGTGTCCTGCAGCGCCTGCCGCGTCGAGTCGGCCAGCTCACGCAGCGACTCCTCCGCGGCGGTCGCGGCCTCGCGGGCGGACTGCTCGGCGGCGAGGCGGGCCTCGTGCGCGGCGGCGGCGGCCTCGGCCTGCTGTCGGGCTCGCTCCTCGGCCGCGGTGCGGGCCTCCTCGGCGGCGGTCGCGCGCTCGGCGGCCGCGCGGGCGGCCTCCTCGGCCGCGGTGCGGTCGACGGTCTGCTGGGCGGCGGCCTGCTCGGCGGACAGCCGCAGGGCGGTCGCGACCTTGGCGGAGTCCACCAGCTTGTGTGCGGCCTCCTCCGCCTCTTCGCGGGCGCGGACCGCCTCGGTCGCCGCCTCCTCCAGGCGGGCCCGCTCGGCCGCGTGTGCCTCGCCTGCCTCCTCGGCGGCGCGGCGCGCGTCGTACGCCTCCTGCGCCTTCGCCGCGTGCTCCGCCGCCCGCTCGTCGGCCTCGGCACGGGCCCGGGCGGCCTCCTGGGCGGCCTCCTCGGCGACCAGGCGCTCGGCGGCCTGCTCGGTCGCGGCCTGCTCGGCCCGGCGGCGCAGCTCGGCGGCGCGCTCGGCCGCAGCCTCGAGGTCGGCGGCGGCGCGCGCCGCGGTCGGTGGGGTGGCGTCCGCCCCGGCCGGCCGGGGAGCTGCGGGCGGGGTCGTGCCACCGGCGTCCTGCGGCTCGCCCTTGCGTTGCCACCAGCGGGTCGGAGTCGGGTCGTTCGATGTCACAGGGCTGAAGCCTAGTGTCGTGCGTCGGAAGTTGTTGCACGGTTGGCGTGCTCAGGGTGCGTGCGCTGCCAGGCGCCGGAGCGACGCCATACCCGCTCGTCTAGCGAGCGACGGCAACGCCGCAGAGTGCGTGCCATGGGTGCGCGAAGCGCACAAGAACTTCTGACGCACGGCACTAGTGCCGCGTCGAGGACCCGAGCAGCGGGTCCGATCGGTCAGTAGACCAGTGCCTGTGCGTCCGGTGCCAGCGTCTCCTCCACGAACGCCGACGACCCCGCGATGCGTACGCCGGGCAGCAGGTCGGCCTCGGTGATCCCGCGTCGCTGGGCGCACTGGGTGCAGACGGTGACCCGGCCGCCCGCGGCGACCGCCGCGACCAGGTCGCCGACGGGGGCGGCGTGCGGCAGCGCGAAGGCCATCCGCCCGGCCACGCCCAGCCAGGAGCCCTCGCCGGTCAGCCACAGGCTCACCTCGGCTCCCGCACTCACCGCGGTCGCGGCCACGGTGAGGCCCTGGTTGCTGCGTTCGGGTTCGTCGGACCCGCAGGTGACCTTGACGACGAGTGGGCGAGTCATGACCACCACCCTAGAGTTAGCCGTATGCCGTTCGAGCTCCCCGACAACCTGCACCCCGACTGCGGCCCGGTCGCGTGGCTGCTGGGTCGGTGGGGCGGTCGCGGCCACGGCGACTATCCGACGATCGATGCGTTCGAGTACGGCCAGGAGCTGGTCTTCACCCACGACGGCCGGCCGTTCTTCCACTATTTCTCACGGGCGTGGATCGTCGACGAGAACGGCGAGAAGGTCCGCGACGCCGCCCAGGAGGCCGGCTTCCTGCGCTGCAAGCCCGGCGGCCGGGTCGAGCTGCTGCTCACCCACAACACCGGCTTCGTCGAGGTCTGGTACGGCGAGGCCGAGGGCGGCAAGCTCGACCTGACGACCGACGCCGTGGTGCGCACCGAGACCGCCAAGGAGTACGCCGGCGGCAAGCGCCTCTACGGCAACGTGGAGGGCGACCTGCTCTACGCCTACGACATGGCCGCGGTCGGCCAGCAGCTGCAGCCCCACCTGTGGGCGCGGCTGGTGCGCCAGTAGGGAGACGACGTGACCGAGGACCTCGCCGCGCGGCTGCACAGCCTCGGCTACCGGCTGACGCCCCAGCGGCAGCTCGTGCTGCAGGCGGTCGAGCGGCTCGGGCACGCCACCCCGGACGAGATCCTCTCCGAGGTGCAGCAGCACGCCAGCGCGGTCAACGTGTCGACGGTCTACCGGACCCTGGAGGTCCTGGAGGAGCTCGGCCTGGTGCGGCACACGCACCTGTCCGACCGCGCCCCGACATACCACTCGGTGACCGACCACGAGCACTTCCACCTGGTCTGCCGGAATTGTCACCGGGTCGTATCGGTTGACCCGGAGGTGGCCGCGCCGCTGGCCGAGGCGCTACGACAGCAGCACGGCTTCGTCGTCGACGTGGGACATCTGGCGGTATTCGGCGAGTGCGTGGAGTGTGAGACGAGTGAGTAGCCCGTTGCTGAGCCTGCCCGGGGCGGTCGCCGCCGACGGCATCGACCGCGATGTCGCGGCCCACTACGGGTCGTTCAACGGCGAGCAGCGCAGCCTCGAGGCGGGGGAGGGGTTCGTCGACCTCTCCCACCGCGACGTCGTGCGGGTCACCGGACCCGATCGGCTCACCTGGCTGCACTCGCTGACCACCCAGCACCTCGAGTCGCTCGCCCCGCAGGTGTGGACCGGTGCGCTGGTCCTCAGCCCCCAGGGCCACGTCGAGCATGCGTTCTTCGGGTACGACGACGGCGACGATGCCTTCACCGCCCACACCGAGCCCGGCGCGGCCGCGGCGCTCGTGGAGTTCCTCGACCGGATGCGCTTCATGATGCGCGTCGAGGTCGCCGAGGTGACGTCCGAGCTTGCGACCACCTGGCGCCCGCGGCGGCCGGTGGGTGAGGAGGTTGCGCAGCAACCGTCTCGAAACCAGGGTCCGTACGCCGGCTACGAGTTCGTCCCGCGCGACCGGCTCACGGCGTACGCCGAGGCGGCCGGTCCGGCCTGCGGCCTCTGGGCCTTCGAGGCGCTGCGGATCGCGCGCGGCGAGCCGCGGCTCGGGCTCGACACCGACCACCGCACGATCCCCAACGAGGCCGGGTGGGTCGGCCCCGCCGTACACCTCGACAAGGGTTGCTACCGCGGCCAGGAGACCGTCGCCCGCGTGCACACGCTGGGCCGGCCGCCGCGGCGCCTCACCCTGCTCCACCTCGATGGGTCCGAGAACCGGCTGCCCACGGTCGGCGCGCCGCTCGAGCTCGACGGCAAGGCGGTCGGCTTCGTCGGCACGTCCGCGCGCCACCACGAGCTCGGCCCGATCGCGCTCGCGATGGTCAAGCGCAACGTCCCTCTCGACGCGCAGCTGAGCGTCGAGGGCATGCCGGCCGCCCAGGAGGTCGTCGTCGACCCCGAGGTCGGCCTGCACGTGCGTCCGCTGCGCTGAGGGTCGCGGGTCGTCGGCCTCTCAAGGGATGAGGTCGGACCCGCGCCTTCCCGGGTGAGCTCGGCTGGGGAAGCGGCGCGCCCGACCCGCCCCCAGCCTCACGCGCGGCGGTACATCACGTGCGTGTCCGCGTCCGTGTGGGTGAACCCGAGCCCCGCGTAGACCGCCACGGCCGGGGCGTTGTCGGACTCGACGTACAGCAGGATCTCGCCGACGCCCCGGTCTGCCAGGTGGTGCAGGCCGGAGAGGGTGAGCACCTTCCCGAGACCGCGGCCCTGGGTGGCCGGGTCGACGCCCACGACGTACACCTCGCCGAGGCCGGCATCGTGCTGCTTGGTCCAGTGGAAGGCGGCCAGCCGGTCGCCGTCGAAGCCCAGCAGCAGGCCCGCGGGGTCGAACCACGGCTCCGCCATCCGCTCGGCGAGGTCGGCGGCGTCCATCGCCCCCTGCTCGGGGTGGTGGGCGAACGCCGCCGCGTTGACCCGGATCAGCTCGTCGGCGTCGGCCGGGGTGTAGCCACGGATCGTCAGTCCCTCGGGCACCACCAGCTCGGGCAGCGGGACCGCCGCCGACCGCCGCATCACCCACAGCGACCGGACCCGCTCGAAGCCGTGCCGGTCCGCCAGCCGGGCCGCCGCCGGGTGGTCGCCGTGCGACCACGCGCCGAGCTCGCCCGCGCCGTACGTCGCCAGCGCGTCGCCGAGCAGTCGCCCGCCGAGGCCGCGACCGCGGGCACCCGGGCGGACGACGAGGCCGACCTCGGCACCGATCAGCAGCGCGCAGCCGTCGTCGTCGAGCCAGCTGCGTACCGACTCCGGCCGGTGCCGCAGCGCCCGCCAGGTGGCCTCGTCGAGGGGCGCGGCGCCGTCGGCCGTCTCGGCCTCGGCGGTGATGCTGGCGAGCAGGTCGAGGTCGGGCACGGGCCCAGCCTAGGTCCCGCGTCTCGCGTCGAGACACCCGGAATGGCACTCGCAGCCGCGATCCGGCAGCCATTCCGGGTGTCTCGACGGGGCATCCGCGTCCGCCCGGGTCAGGTGCCCGGGTCAGGCGGCGGAGGGCAGCCGTCCCTTCTTGCCGCCCTTCTTCCCCTTCGTGGGCTTCTTGGCCTGGGTCGCCTTCACGGTCAGGGTCTTGGAGTCGGCCGCGGACACGGTGCTGCTGCCCGCATAGCCGGCGGAGAGCCGGTGCTTGCCGGGCTTCAGCTTGACCTTGAACGTCGCCTTGCCCTTCGCGGCGGCCGTGAGGGTCACCGTCGCGATGACCTTCTTGCCGTCGCGCAGGGTCACCTTGCCCGTCGGCCGCGCCCCGGCGGCCGTCACGGTCACCGTGACCTTGACCTTCTTGCCGGCCTTGGCCTTCTTCGGCGCCTTCACGGAGACGGTGGCGCTGCTCTTCGACGGTGCCGGGACCTGCGGGGTGTCCGTCGTCGGCGGCGTACCCGTGCTCGGCGGGTCACCGGCCGCGCCGGTCGCCGGCGTCGAGGTCGCCGTCACCGAGGTGAAGGTGACCGCGGTGCCGGTGCCGCCCTCCTGGACGTAGTCGGGTCGGAGTCCCGTCGACCGCGCCACGAACGTCGCGCCGACGTCGCCGGCGGCGAGGGTGTAGCCGCCGGCGGTCAGGGCGACCGGGGTGCCGTTGCGCAGCAACTCCAGGTCGCTCTCCACCAGCGGAGCCGGCCAGGTGGCGGCCGTGGGCCGGATGGTCTGGCCGACCTTCGGCTGTCCGGTGATCGCGGGTCCGGCCGAGGCGGTGGGTGCCTGGGCCCCGGTGCAGCTCAGCTTGATCACCAGGTCGATCCGCTCCGGCGGCACCTCCATCGCCGCGGTGGTCTCCGGGCCGCAGCCCGCCTTCTCGGCCCGCACCTTGTACCAGCCTGCCTGGACGTCCCACCGGAAGTAGCCGCTGCCGTCGGTCGTCGACGGGTTGGCACGGTTGCTCTCCGACATGACGGTGCTGCCGTCCTCGACGTCGGTGTAGACGCCGTCCTCGGTGTCGGCGCGCATCAGGGTCACGCTGACGCCCTGGATGGGCCGGCCCCACTGGTCGGTCACGATGCCGGACGGGTCGATGTAGACGTTGAACACGACCGGGTCGCCGCCGCACTCGACGGGCACGTTGGTGCTGATCTCGGCGTCGCCGGTGTTGGGCGAGAGCGGCGCAATGCTCGCGGTGTAGCGCCCGGCCGGCGACTCAGTCAGCGGCAGGTGATCGCGGATCACGCGCCCGTCGGCCAGCGTCACCGTGTACGTCGGGTTTGGGACCGCGGCGCAGCCGTCGAGTGCGAAAGCGAGCGTCTCGGCGTAGTTCACCGACGGCACCCCCTCGGCGGAGTGGCCGTTGTTGGTGATGCTGGTGCCCGGCGGTGGCGGGGTCGGCGCCAGCAGTCGGATGGCGGGCGCGATCGTGGTGGTGCCGGCCGACAGGCCGACCGTGGCGCCGCCCCCGATGAGGGAGCCGGTCGGCGGCCACACCCGGAGCTGGTACGTCGCCACCGGCAGGGCGGTGAACGAGTAGCCGCCGTCCTCGTCGGTGTAGGCGTAGGAGCAGCCCGTGCCGTTGGCCCGGCAGGCCTGGACATAGGCGTCCTCGACGGGAGCGCTGTCGGCGTCGCGCAGCACCGTACCGCGCAGGTTGCCGAGCGTGCTCACGAGGCCGCTGTTGCGCACCTGGAAGACGTAGCGACCGGTCTGGCTGGAGCCCTGCGAGTGTGCGACCAGCGAGTCCGCGCCGCCGTCGAGCAGGGCGCCGTTGACGAAGGATCCGGGCAGCTGCACGTAGGTGCCGTCCTGGCCGGTGCCTGCGGAGAAGCCGGCCGCGGCGGAGGTGCCGCCGAGGCCGTCCTCGCCGCCCGACGCCTCACCGGTCTCCCAGAGGAGCTCGTCGTAGTTGAAGGTGATGTCGAAGTCGCCCGCGACCCGGCCGGCGCCGCCGGTGTTCTTCGTGAGCAGCAACTGGAAGGTGTTGAGCTTGTCGGTCCGCTCGTCGTAGTAGCCCACGTCCGCCCAGTTGACGCAGAACGTGTTGCCGTCGGGCGAGGCGCCGTACGTCACCACGTTCGACCCCGCCCCGCCGGTGTCGACGTCGGCGAAGAACGGCGCGATGATCGGCCGGTTGGTCTCACCGGTCAAGTCCGACGGCGTGTACTGCGACTGACCGTCGCCGAACGTCACGTTGCCGTTGTTGTTGACGAAGACCTCGTCGTACGGCGTGCCGAAGAACTTCAGGTCGAAGGGCAGCTCGACGGCGTCGGTGTAGGAGTCGTCGTTGGCCGCCAGGCTGTTGGTCAGGCAGTAGTCGAGTCTCTGGCCGGCCAGCTTGCCGAGCTTGCTGACGAAGGGTGACAGGGTCAGGGTCCCCACGGAAACGTCTGTGTCCGTGGTCGTGATCGAGTTGCTCCCCGTCGGCTCGTCCGGCAGCGACGACCCGCCGCCGTAGAAGATGGGATTGAAGCCGCCGCGCGCGACCCGGAAGGTGACGACGGAGTCGTCGGGGACCGTCGTCCGGAACGTGCCGTCCTCGTCGGTCGTGGTGGTCGCGAACTGGGACCAACCGCCGTCCCAGGCGTAGACCGTGACCGACGCGTCCGCGATCGGGTTCGCCGACTGGTCGGTGACCGATCCGCTGACGATCGGGGCCCGGCCGAGGCTCGTGCTGGCGTCGTGGGCCGTCGGCGTCTCGGTGACGGTGAGGACACCGGGGGCCGAGGGACCGGTGGGCATGTGGGCGCCTCCGAGCCACGCGATGCGCAGGGGCGGGAACGCGTAGCGGCCGTCGTAGCGGAGGGTGTAGCTGCCGGGGTCGAGGGAGTCGAAGTCGAACTCGCCGCCGTCATCGGTGTAGGCGCCATCCCAGCTCTCGAAGTACTCCTCGTCGGCCATCCAGCGGTAGAGCTCGACGTAGACGTCCTCCGCCGGGCTGTCGCCGGGTCCGGTCACGACGCCGGAGATGGAGCTGGCGACCTCCAGTTCGAGGTCGATGCCGGCGAGGTCGCCGGACAGCGTGAAGTAGTCGGCCTCCCGGACGTCGGAGGTTCCGCCGTAGTACGCGCGGGTGTGGCCGGGAGCCGATGCGCGCACGGTGTAGTACCGCGTCGCGCCGCCGCGCACGCCGGAGAAGGCATACGTCCCGTCGCTTGAGATCTCGACCTCGTCCTCCCAGTCCCAGTCGTCCCAGTCGCCCGGCTCGCCGTAGAGCCGGTAGAGCTCGACGTGGCCCTCGTCCAAGGGACCGGACGCGCCGCTGACAGCGCCGCTGACGGACCAGCGGCCGCCCGTCGTCAGCACGATCGGTGCCAGCTGGTTGGCTCCCGCCGTGATGGTGACGTCGACGGCCGCGGTGTCGTAGCTGCCGTCGTCGGGGTATACGTAGAAGACGTAGTCGCCGGGGTGGAGGTACGCGGTGTAGGCGCCGCCCTCGTCGGTGTAGGCCGACGTGACGTAGTTGGTCTCGTCCTCGCCGATCACCAGCTCGATGTCGATGGCCACGTCCGCGATCGGGACCTCGTCGCCGTTGACGACGGTGCCGGTCACCTCCGCCACGCCCGGGTCCGGTGCGGCGTGGAGGTCCGCGACGACCGAGCCGCCGGGCTCGACGGTGATCACGCCCTCGTCGTCGAGGGAGGTCGGGGGCAGGGTGACGCCGCCGGAGAAGGCGCGCTGGTAGCGGGTGCCGTCGGGTTGGAACTCCAGGTAGTAGCTGCCCGGGTCGACCTCGAACGAGAAGGTCGAGAAGTCTTGGTCGACGTACACGTCGTCCAGCCAGTCGAAGGTCCAGCCGAACTCGTCCCACCGGTAGAGGTTGACGTAGCCGTCGAAGACGGTTCCGTCCTCGACGGTGACGGTCCCCGAGATCGTGCCGGGGTCGGCCAGCAGCGCGGCCGAGGGCTTCGGCTCACCGCCGGAGCGGGCCTTCGCCGGCGCCGCGGTCGCGGTGCCGGCCAGGCCGAGGGCCAGGGTGGCGGCCACCAGGGCCAGGCCCAGGATGCGTGCGATGAGTCCGGTCGCGCGGGCGCGCGCAGGCTGAGAAGTCACGATCGTGTCCCCCGTCGTCTGGCTCCAACTGGCCGGAGATTACGAGAGGGCGGGGGCGGGGTGGGCGGATTGCCGGGTGGTCCTCGGATTCGGGGTCGGGTGGTCCAGACCTGCCGCACTCCGCTGTCCCCGACGTGCGGGTACGCCGGGCCCGCACCCCGCGGCGTACCCGATCTGAGCGATGCGGGTCGGGGCGCGCCCGGCCTTCGATGGGCGGTGTGAACCTGCGCGGCGCATGGCGACGATGGCGTGGCCCTCGGACGATGGCCGAGGTCGGCCTGGAGGACGCCATCGCCATGTTCGTGCAGAACCGCCGGGGCCGACGTCTCACCCGTCGCCTGGTCCGCCCGTAGACCTCACACGGTCTGCTCGGCCTGGCTGCCGGTGCGGGCGTCGGCCGCGGCCTCCTGCTCCTTCGCGGGCAGCACGAAGCGGTAGCCGACGTTGCGCACGGTGCCGATCAGGGTCTCGTTCTCCGGCCCGAGCTTGGCGCGCAGCCGCCGCACGTGCACGTCGACGGTGCGGGTGCCGCCGAAGTAGTCGTAGCCCCACACCTCCTGGAGCAGCTGCTGGCGGCTGAAGACCCGGCCGGGGTGCTGGGCCAGGAACTTCAGCAGCTCGAACTCCTTGAAGGTCAGGTCCAGCGAGCGGCCGCCGACCTTGGCGGTGTACGACGCGTCGTCGACCACGACCTCGCCGGAGCGGATCACATGCGCCTCGGGGTCGTCGGCCTCGCGGCGCGCCGTGAGGCGCCCGACGGCGAGCTTGATGCGCGCCTCGAGCTCGGCCGGCCCGCACGTGTGCAGCACCACGTCGTCCATGCCCCAGTCGTGGAGCACCACGGCGAGGCCGCCCTCGGTGCAGACGAGGAGCACCGGCACGTCGGTGCCGGTGGTGCGGATCAGCCGGCACAGGTCGCGCGCGTGGGCGAGGTCCTGGCGCCCGTCGACCAGCAGCAGGTCGGCGTCGGGGGCGTCGAGCAGGGCGCTGCCGGTCGCGGGCACGATCCGAACCTGGTGGCCCAGCAGGGCAAGAGCCGGGAGCACCTCGGCCGACGGCTGGAGCGCGCTGGTGAGAAGCAGGAGCGTGCTCACTGGTGGCCTCCTCCCATGGCGGGCGGGGGCCGAAACGCGACGCTGGGCTTCGGCCGGTGACTCTGGTCGGGAAGAATACCGTGACATGAACGTCGAGACCGCCAGCATCCGGGTGCACTACTGGGCCTCGGCACGCGCGGCCGCCGGCGTGAGCGGCGACGACATCGCGGTCGACGGGCCCGTCACCCTCGATGAGGTGGTACGCCGGGCGGTCGCCCTGCACCCGGGCACCCGGCTGCCCGACGTGCTCAAGGTCTGCTCGACGCTGGTCGGCGACCGGCCGGTGGGCTCCGAGGACCCGGGCCGGGTCGAGGTGCTCCCCGGCCAGACGGTGGAGTTCCTGCCGCCGTTCGCCGGCGGCTGATCGCTCAGCCCGCGGTCGCCCGGACGCGCCGGACGAGGGCCACGACCAACGCTCCGGCGAGTCCGCCGAGGGTGTTGGCCACGACGTCGGCGTACGACGCGATGCGGCCGGAGAGCACCGCCCCCTGGACGAGCTCGACCAGCCCGGCGGCCACGAACGTCCAAGCGGTCCAGTCCCGCCAGTCGGTGCGCGGCCAGGCCAGCGACCCGAGTGCGCTGACGGGCGCGAGGATCAGCGCGTTGCAGAGGAACTCCGCCCGCGGCTGCGTCGCCGTACCCGCGTCGAAGCCGACCGCCCGGCCGAGGTCGCACAGCCACGACGCCATCTCCGACTGGGTGCCCGAGGTGGGGGCCAGCAGGGCGATGGCGAGGAGCACGACGTACGCCCCGAGCGCGATGAGCAGCGCGCGTCGCACCCGACCCGGCAGCCCCATGTGCGCGAACGCTTCCACAGCGCCGGAATGCGCTCGCCCCCGGGTGGGTTGTCCCAGATGTGAGCAGTGGAGCGTGGGTCGCCCTCGCCGCGGTCGCGCTGGCCGTGGGCTTCGGGCTCTACCGCGCCCGCACCGACGGCCGCTTCCGCCACACCGCCCCCACGGTGGTTGAAGAAGGCGCGCTCGCCGGGCCCACGGTGGTTGAGGAAGGCGGGCTCGCCGGGCCCACGGTGGTTGAGGAAGGCGGGCTCGCCGGGCCCACGGTGGTTGAGGAAGGCGCGCTCGCCGGGCCCACGGTGGTTGAGGAAGGCGCGCTAGCGCCTGTCTCGAAACCACCGCACCCGCCCGCCAGCGCCTGGGACGACGTACGCCGCGCGCTCCCCGAGGCCGAGCTGGGCGAGAAGGCCACGTTGCTCCAGTTCTCCTCGGCGTTCTGCGCGCCGTGCCGGGCCACGCGTCGCACGCTCGCCGACGTCGCGGAGGCGGTTCCCGGCGTCGTGCATCTCGAGGTCGACGCCGAGCACCACCTCGAGCTGGTCCGTCGGCTGGGTGTGCTGCGCACCCCGACGACGCTGGTGCTCGACGCCGCCGGCCGCGAGGTGACACGAGCGTCGGGTGCACCGCGCAAGGAGCAGGTCGTCGCCGCCCTCGGGAGGACCTGATGCCCACATTGTGGACAGTCGTCTCGAATATTGATACGCCGATTGTGGCCGGCCGCAACTCGCTCCCTAGTCTGTGTGCCATGTCCTCGACCCTGCTGACGAAGCGCCGCGCAGTCGACCACTGCCGCGTGCGCTCGTCCCTGTGTCGAATGCACTGATCGGCTGCGCCTCAGCTCCCTGCTGACCTGCGTGGCCACCAGTCCACGCACTCGTCCGCAGGAGAGACATGTCCGCCACCACCGCTGCCACCCACGGGGTCGATGCCCGACCGGGGATCGACCCGCGTGGCCCGCAGTTCGCCGCCGCCCTCACCTCGGTCGTGCTGCTCGCCGTGCTGCTGCTCGCGCCCGGCCCGGTGGCGACCGCCCTGCTCGCCGCCCAGGCCGCGCTCTTCGCGATCGGCGCGTCCCGGGGCGTGCAGCACACGCCGTACTCCTGGCTCTTCCGCACCCTCGTCCGGCCGCGACTCGGCGCGCCGGCCGAGCTCGAGGACCCGGCCCCGCCGCGGTTCGCCCAGGCGGTCGGACTCGGCTTCGCCGTCGTCGGGCTCGTCGCGCTGCTCCTCGGCGCCGACCTCGTCGGCCTGGTCGCCGTCGGACTCGCCCTGGCGGCCGCCCTCCTCAATGCCGTCTTCCGGTTCTGCCTCGGCTGCGAGATGTACCTCCTCATCAAGCGCGCGACCGCGCACTGATCCCAGACCCCGCGCCCCTTCCTCGGCGCACAAGAAAGGTAGAAGCACATGACCCGCGAGAACTCCCTTGTCACCGCCCAGTGGGTGGAGGAGCACCTGAATGACCCGAAGGTGGTGCTGATCGAGGTCGACGAGGACACGACGGCCTACGACAAGGGCCACATCAAGGGCGCCATCAAGCTCGACTGGACGACCGACCTGCAGGACCAGATCCGCCGCGACTTCGTCAACAAGCAGCAGTTCGAGGCGCTGCTCTCCGAGCGCGGCGTCGCCAACGACGACACCGTCGTCCTCTACGGCGGCAACAACAACTGGTTCGCGGCCTACGCCTACTGGTACTTCAAGCTCTACGGCCACCAGGACGTCAAGCTCCTCGACGGCGGCCGCAAGAAGTGGGAGCTCGACTCGCGCGAGCTCACCGACGAGCTGCCGAGCCGTGCCGCCACGTCGTACACCGCGCAGGAGCAGGACCGCTCGATCCGCGCCTTCCGCGACGAGACCGTCGAGGCCATCGGGGTGAAGAACCTCGTCGACGTGCGCAGCCCCGACGAGTACGCCGGACGGCTGCTCGCGCCGGCGCACCTGCCGCAGGAGCAGGCGCAGCGCGCCGGCCACGTGCCGACCTCGATCAACGTGCCGTGGAGCAAGGCGGCCAACGACGACGGGACCTTCAAGTCCGACGAGGAGCTCAAGGCGCTGTACGCCGAGGCGGGCCTCGACGACAGCAAGGAGACGATCGCCCTGTGCCGGATCGGCGAGCGCTCCTCGCACACCTGGTTCGTGCTCAAGGAGCTGCTCGGCCACCAGAGCGTGAAGAACTACGACGGCTCGTGGACCGAGTACGGCTCCCTGGTCGGCGTCCCGGTGGCCGTCGGCGACGAGCCCGGCGAGGCCTGAGCAAGTCCCACCACGGTGGTTGAGGTGCGAAGGCGCGCCGGCCGGTCAACGGTGGTTGAGGAAGGCGCGCCAGCCGGTCGTCAACGGTGGTTGAGGAAGGCGCGCCAGCCGGTCGTCAACGGTGGTTGAGGAAGGCGCGCTAGCGCCTGTCTCGAAACCACCACCTACGCAACATCACAGAAGGAAGCAGGAACATGTGCGGAGCAACTGAGGGCGGCCTGTCCCTCGACGGCATCGACGTCAAGAAGGAGGCGATCGTCCAGGGACAGGTCGTGCGCGACGGCGAGCCCGTCGGCAACGCCTACGTCCGCCTGCTCGACCGCAGCGGGGAGTTCACCGCCGAGGTGCCGACCTCGGCCACCGGTCACTTCCGGTTCTTCGCCGGCAACGGCGAGTGGACGCTGCGCACGCTCGCGCCGAAGGCGGAGCCGGTGGACAAGAAGGTCATCGCATCCGTCGGAGACATCGCCGAGGTCGTCGTCAGCATCTGATCGACTGCACGAGCTCGAGCACGCCGGTCCCACTCACGGGTGGGACTGGCGTTTCGGCGCTTGCGTCACCCGGTCGTGGGGTCGAGCACGCGTACGCCGTACCGCTGGAACCCGCGGTCCGCGGTCACGACCGTCGCGCCCTGCTCGAGCGCGATCGCGGCGTAGTAGGCATCCGGGATCTCATTGCCTCGCAGGCGGTGTCCTGCGACGAGCTCGGTGAAGATCGCCCAGTGCCGGGCCGCGGGCCGGACCGCTGTCACTCGCGAGGAACCGAGCAGGGCCTCGGCGAACGCGACTGCCTCGGCGGGGGCAGAGGGACGCTCGAAGACGCGCGGATGAGTGACGATGCGGACCATCGCGCTGAGGGCCAGCTCGCTGATGCCGATCGGCTCGTGACCCATCAGGGCTCGTTCGAGCCAGTTGCGCAGGTCGCGGGCGTGCGGAGAGTCGTCGTTGCGCTGTGCGCCCACGAGTACGTTGACGTCGAGGAACAGCACCTCAGCGACGCGCCTCGCCGAGCAGCTCGGCCATCGCGTCCTTGTCGTAGAGGTCGACTCCCTGCCGCAGCCCACCCGAGTAGGCGAAGTCGGGCAACGCCGACGTGGTCTCGGTCTGCTGCTCTGTGTCGTAGAGCAGCTTGCGCAGGGCCTCCTCCAGGATGGATCCGATCGTCCGGTGCGTGCGTGCGGCGAGCACCTTGGCCGCAGCCAGGAGCTCGTCGTCGATGCTCACCGTGGTACGCACCTGCGCATCTTATCGTCAGACCGATGGCATCAACACATCACAGGTCTCCGAGCTCCCCACGCTCCGCCGACCGAGGTCGGCCGACGGCACGGGCGAGCGACCCGAGATGTCTGGACCACCCCGGTGTGGGTCTGGTGGTCGCGGGAGCGGTCGGTGCCACTCTCAATAGCCCATCTGGGCCACTACCGACTCCCGGGGTCGATAATTCCGGCGCCGTTCGACGAGCATGTGCGTCAGGGCCGTGATCTCCGCCTCCAGGTGTCGAGCTTGCCGGACGCATACCCAATTTGTGTGATTGGATGCTGCGGTACTACGTGAGCAATCAAGGCACTCAAGGGGAGTTCCGCATGAAGAAGTACCTGTCCGGTCTCGTGGCGGCACTGATGCTGTCGGCTGGCCTCGTGGCGCTGGCGGGCCCCGTGGCCCAGGCCGCGTCGGCCCGCGCCTGCGGCGACCAGTATCAGCCGGCCTGCGTGGACACGAAGCCGGAGGCGCCGAAGACAGTGACGACCCCGGCTGGCAAGAAGCCGAAGGTGCCGATCACCATCGGCGCCAACAGCAACGTCAAGCCGGCCGGCAAGGTGGTCGTCAAGCTCGCGGGCAAGAAGCTCCCTAAGAAGCTCCAGGGCAAGGAGATCTCCTTCCAGGTCAAGAAGGGCAAGGTCGTCGTCAAGCTGCCGAAGCTCAAGCCCGGCAAGTACAAGTTCAAGTTCGACTTCGTGCCGAAGGCTGGCACCGCCTTCGAGGCGTCGAAGGGCAAGATCACCGTCGTGGTCAAGAAGCGCTGAGGCGCCGACCACGATCGCCGGGCCCCGTGACCACTCGTCGCGGGGCCCGGGTGCATTTTGTCAGTGGCCGCCGTCGGTGGTCGAGATGTGAAGGCGCGCTAGCGCCTGAACCCTACGGTGGTTGAGGTGCGAAGGCGCGCTGGTGCCTGAGTCCCACGGTGGTTGAGGTGCGAAGGCGCGCTGGCGCCTGAGCCTCGAAACCACCGTACGTCGAGTTGGTCGGTGTGCCGGAGGATCGGATCGGTGTTGACTAGGGTGACCGCGTGAATCGACGCGCTCTGTGGATCGGGCTCGCCGTCCTCGTCGGAGCCGTCGTCCTCTTCGCGGCCTGGGCCGCCTGGACGACCTATCAGGTCAACCGCGACCTGACCGCCGCCGTCGACGACGCGACGGCGCTGCGCGCCGCGGTCGAGGGTGACGACGACGATGCCGCGCAGGCGTCGCTCGGCCGGTTGCGCGACCACAGCGCCGCGGCCGCGGATCGCACCGCCGGCATCACCTGGTCGGTCCTGGAACACCTGCCGGCGTACGGCGACGACGCGCGCGGCGTAGCCGTCGCGAGTGCGGTCGCCCGCGACCTCGCCGACGCGGGAGTGGAGCCGCTGATCCGGGTCTCCGACGACCTCGACTCGATCGTGCCGGCCCAGGCCCGGATCGACGTGGCCGCGCTCGAGGCGCTCCAGGACCCGGTGGCGGCGGGCAAGGCGGCGTTCGACGACGCGCGGGCGCGCCTGGTCGCCGAGGACTCGGCGGGCTACGTCGAGCGGCTGCGGACGAAGTACCGCGAGCTGACCCGGCAGGTCGACGATGCCGCCGCCGTCCTGTCCAGCGCCGACACGGCCCTCCGGGTGCTGCCGACCATGCTCGGCCGCGACGGCCCGCAGGACTACCTGCTGGTCTTCCAGAACAACGCCGAGATCCGCGCCACCGGCGGTCTGCCCGGTGCCGTGTCGGTGGTGCGCGCCGACGACGGGCGGGTCCGGATGACCCGCCAGGTCGCCGCCAACACCTTCGGCCGCACCGACGGGCCGGTGCTGCCGCTGAGCGACTCCGAAGAGGCCGTCTACGGCGAGATCCTCGGCACCTACTTCCTCGACGCCAACCTGCAGCCGGACTTCTCCCGTGCGTCCGACCTGTGGCGGGCCCGCTGGGAGCAGGTCTACCCCGAGCGGCTCGACGGCGTGCTCTCGGTCGACCCGGTGGCGATCTCCTACCTCCTCGGCGCCACCGGCCCGGTCGAGGTCGGCGGCGTGACGCTCACCGAGGACAACGCCGTCGACGAGCTGCTCTCGCGGGTCTATCAGCGGTTCCCCGACCCGGCCGCCCAGGACCGCTGGTTCCGCCGGGTCGCCCGCACCGTCTTCGACAGGGTGTCCACCGGCGTCGGCTCACCGCAGGAGCTGGTTCGAGCCATCGCGGACGGTGTCCGCGAGCACCGGGTGTTCGTGCACAGCTTCGACGACTCCCTCCAGGAGGCCATCGCCGGCAAGGCGGTCGCCGGCGACCTCGTCACCGACCCCGACGCGGCGCCCCAGGTGGGCTTCTACCTCAACGACGGCACCGCCTCGAAGATGTCGTACTACCTGCGCTACGACGTCTCCGTCGATGCGACGTACTGCAACCAGGGCGTCCAGGGTCTGGCCGGCCACGCCACCCTGATGTCCGACGCCCCCGAAGACGCCGCCTCCCTGCCGCCCTACGTCACCGGGAGCTACGCGACATACGGCGGCAGGCCCGGCTCCCAGCTCGTGCAGGTCTACATCTACGGCCCCGCGGGCGGTGAGATCAGCGCCCTCGCCCTCAACGGCAAGCCCCTGCGCGGCCCCGGCCCGAGCCTCGACCAGGGGCGCCCGGTCCTGAACGCGACGCTCCTGCTCGACCCCCAGGAGAAGGTCGACCTGACTTGGCGGATGAAGACGGGAGCCGCGCAGGCTGGGGACACTCGGGTCTCGGTGACCCCGAGCGTGGTCGCGGGATCGACGTCGACGTCCATCGACTCCGCCTGTTGATCGACAGCGATCAGGTGGCCGGCTGCTCCGGTGCATAGCCGTAGCCATATCCATAGCCGTACCCGTAGCCGGCGTCCGATGAGCGGCGTTTCTTCGGCACCATGTTGAGCACGACGCCAACGGGGCGTGCATCGACCTGCTGCAGGCGCTCGACTGCCTGGCTGAGTTGGTCCTTGGTTGTCTTGCCGTAGCGAACGACGAGCAGCGCGCCGTCCGACTGCGAGGCAAGCAGTGCTGCGTCTGTCACCGGCAGCAGCGGCGGTGCGTCGATGATGACCATGTCGTACTTGTCGCGGATCCGCTTGAGCAGGTCGGCCATGGCGTTCGACTGGAGTAGCTCCGCGGGGTTCGGCGGGATGGTGCCGCTGGCCAGCACGTCGAGATCGCTCTCGGTATGCCTCTGAATCGCGTCCTCGAGGGTGACCTTGCCCAGCAGGACGGTGGTCACCCCGACCGCATAGTCGAGCCCGAGCTGTGCGGTGGCCTTAGGGCGGCGGAGGTCGCCCTCGATGAGCAGCGTGCGATGACCGGCCTGCGCCATGGTGATCGCCAGGTTGACCGACGTCGTCGTCTTTCCCTCTGCCGGAACGGCGGAGGTTACGACGAAGATCTTGTCTGGGCTGTCGACCTCCACGAACTGCAGGTTGGTGCGAAGTACGCGAAAGGCCTCAACGCGCGGCGCGTGGGGTTCGTGGGCGGTGATCAGGGGCTGATCTCGGGCGCCGCTGTCGTAGATGATCCCCCCGAGGATCGGCGCCGACGTCGTCGCTCCGATGTCCACGGCCGACTTGACCGATGAGTCAAGCAGCTCGCGGGTCAGCGCCAGGACGATCCCAAGGATCAAGCCGAATCCCAGAGCCAGCGTCAGGTTGCGCACGGGTCGCGGCGAGATCGGTGTGGTCGGAAGATCGGCGGGATCGACAATGGTCGCCTTCACCGGAGCGGTGGCACCGTCGTCGGGTGTTTCGAGTTGACGAATCAGATCGACGAGCGACTCGGCGTAGGCCTGAGCCTTCGCCTGTGCCATGGCGGGTTCTGGGTCGGAGACCGTGACCTCAAGATTGACGGTCTCGGGAACAACCTGCGCCGTCACTTGCGTCCGGAGTTCGGCAGGTTCTTCGTCAAGGTCCAATGCCTTGACAACGGCGGAGGCGAGATCGGAACTCTTGTTCACCAAGTCCGCATACGACGTGACCCGCTGGGCTGAGAACAGCCCGCCCTGATAGACCTCCGATGCGCTGTCGCTCTCCTGGGTCGAGATGAAGAGCTGAGCCGTCGATGAGTACTTGGGTGTCACCAATGCGGTGTAGGTGGCGGCAGCGCCGACGGTGATGGCGGCCACTCCCAGGACGATGGCCCATCGGCGCCTCAGGATGCGCAGATAGTCACGCAGTTCCACACATTCCTCCACGGTCTCGGCACGGGCGCGCGCCTCAGTCTAGGTGAGGCGTGCCCCCTGAACCGGGTCGGTAGACCGCGCGCGGCTTCCTGCGGCATTTCTGCGAGCTCGAACGTACCGAGAGCGACGTCTGTCCCGCCGATTGAGTCACGCCAGCAGGCCCGTCGTGACTCGGCAGATGCAGAAACGGTCATGTGTCGATGCAGACAGTTGGCTCAAGACACTCGCCTGCGGCGATCCGACTGGCAGGATCATGCGTGCTTGCATCAACAGGGAAAGGACGTTCGTGAGGTACCTGGTCACTGGCGCAGCCGGCTTCATCGGCAGCCATCTAAGCGCGACGCTGCTGGAACGCGGGCACTCGGTATGGGGCGTGGACTCATTCACGGACTACTACAGCCGTGACGCCAAGGAGGCCAACCTGGCCTACGTCGGTGAGGCAAGCTCCTTCGAGTTCGAGGAGCGTCGTGTAGGGTCGATTGACTCGAGCGAACTACGCGACGTCGACGCGGTCGTCCATCTCGCGGCGCAGCCTGGGGTACGGGGATCCTGGGACAATTTCTCGATCTACTTGGACGAGAACCTTGCGGAGACGAATAGCCTTCTCGACGCCACCCTGTCCTCCGGAACTCGGCGTGTCGTCATGGCGAGCAGTTCGTCCGTCTACGGAAACTCAACTGCGTACCCAACGTCGGAGGGCGCCCTCACAAGCCCGCGAAGCCCGTACGGCGTGACGAAGAGAGCGTGCGAAGACCTCGCACGTGCCTATGCCATGGACAGTACATTGGAGATCCTCGGACTGCGGTTCTTCACCGTGTATGGACCTGGGCAGCGTCCGGACATGGCAATTCAGCGGCTTCTGGCATCGGCTCTCGGCAAGTCTGACGACATCTTCAAGCTCTTCGGCTCGGGAGAGCAGGTGCGAGACTTCACGTTCGTCTCCGACGTCGTAGACGCGTGTGTTCGTGCTGCCGAATGCGTGGTGGAGCCAGGCTTCGTGCCCGTCAACGTGGGCGGGTCGGGCGAGGTCTCGATGAACGAGCTACTGGATCTAGTGGAGAACGTGACAGGAAACGCTCCCGTAGTCGAGCGGATGGAGGCCCAGCGTGGCGATGTGATGCGGACGGGCGCATCAAGCGCGCTTGCGGAGATGCTCATGGGGTGGAAGCCGACCGTGAGCATCACTGAAGGATTGGCACGCCAAGCCGCATTCGTTCTCGACCCGTCAGCGCGGACCTGGCGCGTCTGAATGCATGATCTTCGGGGTCGAGTCGTCGACCTGTTGGCGACCAGGTGAGCGGGGGCACGTCTGCGGCGCGAGCCGGCGGGATCACGACCATCATCGGGATCGTCAACGCTGGCGTCGGGCTCGTCTTCCAAGCGGTTCTCGCCGCTCAGCTAGGACTGGGCTCGAGGGCCGACGACTTCCAGTTGTGCTGGACGATCGTCACCTTTCTCACCGTCACGATCTTTTCGATGGTCCCCTCGGTCCTGGTTCCGCGGATGCACCGAGGTGCCGACCGCGACTACGCGCTCGGCACGTGGATCTATCCGGCGGGCCTCGGTGGTGTTCTCTCGGTCGTGCAATGTGTCGTCGCGTTCGGCGTGGGTCAGGGCGAACTGCGGACGATGCTCCTGGCTGCCTCTCCAGCCGCTCTCCTCGCGGGCCTCACGGCGACCCCCCAAGCGGTCGCCTACTTGGATCGTCGGTTCGTCGTGGCAGCGGTCGGACCCGTTGCCAACGGTGTCGGGCTAGTAGCGTTCGTGGCTTTGGCGAGGAACGAACTCACTGCCGTTGCATTGGGCGGCGCGTTGACGGTCGGCTACCTAGTGCAGTTTGTCGCCACCGTCATCCCGGTGGCTCGTCGACGCCCGCGTGGTCTTCGAAGCCGAGGTATCGGTCCAGGCGCCTTCACGGGGCTCGCGCTGTACACCGCGGTAGCCAAGTTCCAGCCCGTCCTCGAACGCGGGCTGGCGGTCTCTGTTGCCCCCGGAGCGACAGCTGCGTTGGGTTTGGGGCAGAAGATTGCCCAGGGCCTTCTGATGCTTGCGGCCTTCGGACTCGCGCTGACATCCACCCCCAAGCTCGCGCAACTGGCCGTCGAGCGTAGTCATGACCGCGCCGCGCGTGTCTTTGCTGCCTCCCTTGCCGGTACGCTCCTTCTGACCAGTACGACCCTGGCATTCGCACTGCCTCTAGCCGAACCCATGACGAAGCTTCTCTACGAACGTGGGGCGTTTGACGGCGGTGACACAGTGAAGGTCGCAGCCGTCGTTATCGCACAGCTCCCCTGGGTCGCTGCCTGCGCGCTGGCTGGCGTAGCGACGACCTACCTCTACGTTGAACGTATGTACTTCCGAGTCATGGTCTCGGCGGGACTCGGACTGGCAGCTACCGCGGCCGGGTCGTTCGCCATCAAGCCGTTCGCTCCTGACCTTGCCGTTGCGATCGGCAGTAGCTTGGGGGCAGTTCTCAGCTGTGCTTGGTCGTTCTTTCTGGTGTCGCGATCCGAGCTTCGTCCTCATCTCCGGGCGGCATTGACCGAATATCGCGGTGTGCTGACATCAGCCGTCCTGCTGCTGGCGACCTCAGTGACTGTCTACGGTGGCTTGAGCCTCGCTGAGGGCGTTGCAGCCTTTCTCCCGACGGTGGCGACTGTCGTCATCGTCGCGCTTGTCTGCGCTGGGTGTCTTCTGCTCTCGGCCGTGCGGCGTGAGATCAAGGGGGTGTTGGGTGCCGAGATCTGAGAACGCCCTTGTGTGCGTCTCAGTGGGAACGAGAGCGACGGCTAGCGCGCGCGTCCGCGTGGGGCCACTGCTGGAGCTGGCTCGATCTCAGGGGTGGCAGACGCGCTGGCTCTTCACGGATGGGGCTGTTTGGCCGCTCCGTCTGCTTGTCATGCTCTTTCAGACGCGGCCGTCGGTGGTTGTGCTACAGAAGGTCGCACCACCTCGGTGGGCCTTGCGCGTGCTCCGCTGCGCTAGTCGGTGCCGTCTTGTGTTCGAGATCGATGATGCGATCTACCTGGGGTACCCCGGAGATTCCGTGAAACGCGCGGCGCAGCTGAGGAGCCGCGTGACGGGCGCTGCAGACGCAGCCGACTTGGTGACGACGACGACCGAGCTCCTCGCAATCGACCTCCGAAAGCTCTCAGCGTCGCCTGTCGCCGTTTTCGCAGGGCCGTATCCGAAGCCTCGTCCGAGCAACGTTGTCGAGCGGGAGGGCTTAGTGTGGCTAGGCTCGCCATCGACGTTCTCCAACACGGATGTGGTCCGAGCTGCGGTGAGAAACGAGCCGAGTCTGAGCCTCTGTCTTGTGGGTGCGCCAACTAGCGGCACTCCTCATCCGAACATCTCCATGGTCGTCTGGTCACCGGACGCCGAGAACGAAGCGCTGGCGAGGTCTCGAGTGGGAGTCATGCCCCAATACTCTGACCGCTGGAGCGATCGGAAGGCCGCATACAAGGTGCTGGAGTACCTAGCCGCCGGACTGGTGCCAGTCGCCACGGACTGTGCGCCGGTTCGCGCGGCGCTAGGACCTGAGACTGAAGGTCTCTGTTTTCTCGTCCCGCCCGACAGCGACGCGTATGCGTGGCGCGACATCATCGAGAAGGCAAACAACTTCGTCCCGGACGATGGCTGGCGTGCTGCTCGCGAGCGCGTAGCGAGTCGGCTGGCACCCGAGACGTTCTGCGCGATCGTGTTGGGAGAGGAGTAGGGCCGTGCCTCGGGACAACAAGCGGTTCCTGATGGTGTGCTCGCAGGTGCCGCCGGTCTACGGGGGAGCCGGAACGCAGGCAGTGCTTCTCGCGGAGTCGCTGGCGAGCCATGGCTGGCGAGGACGTGTCGTGTCGCTCGACCAATCGGGTGTGGGTAGCCACCAGATCGACGGACTCGCAGTCACTCGGGTAGCGAAGGGAGTGGTTCCGGATCGGAGGATCCTTCGCCTGGCCACGACCATCGCCCTGGGGGTCTGTGCTGCCTTCTTCGTGCTCCGGGACCGTCCGGCGGTCGTTCACATCCACGGCGCGTACTGGTGGTCGATCCCCCCATCGGTTGCGGGACGCCTGATCGGTGCAGTGGTGGTGGTGAAGTCAACCAGGGACGGAGAGGATGACGCTCTCACCGTCCGTTCGAAGAAGCTTGGATTCTTGCCCGTCGGCTGGCTCTACGGCCTCTCGGTCAACTGCGCCGACGCCTTCCTCGTTCTGAATGCGACCAGCAAGCAGGTCGCTGTCGACGCCGGGTATGGCGCGAAGACGCTGATTGTGACGAACGGAGTTGACGCGCGGAAGTTCGCGAGCGATCCAACTCGACGCAAGGCGGCCAGGGCCCAGCACGGAGCGAGCATGGACAAGGTGATCTTCGTCTTCGTCGGCTACGCGGTGGTCCACAAGGGCGTTCTCGACCTTCTGCTCGCGTGGGACGAGGCGGCCCTCCCCAACGCCGAGCTCTGGCTTGTGGGCCCGACGACCGGTTTCTATCGCGAGCTCGGGGACGAGATTCCCCACCTGATCTCCGTGGGTAGAGCCGTTCGGACGTTTGGTCATGTTCCACATGACGACCTCCCGGCGATCATGGCGGCCGCAGACGTCTTCGTGTTGCCGAGTCACGCAGAAGGGATGCCCAACAGCCTTCTCGAGGCGGCAACGGCGGGATGCACGATTGTCGCCACGTCAATTCCCGGGATCGTTGACGTCGCCGGCGACGCCGATGCATACCTCGTTGCGCCCGGATCGGTCCTCGAGCTGGAAGAGGCCCTTCGAACGGCCGCTGCGAGCCCGCGCAGTCCCGCTGCGATCGCGAATCGGGTCGACATGAGAACGGTGGCCCGGCAGTACGCCGATCTGTACGACCGACTTCGGATCGATCGCGGGTAGCACCATGCCGGTATTTGGTGTGTGTGCCCTAGCGGTCTCCTTGGCGCTGGGCGTGGTGGTCGCGGGCGGCTCGGACGCCGCTCTCTCGGTGGGAACGTTGCTCGCAATCGGAGTTGCCGTCATTGTCGTATATCGGAGACGATCCTCCATCGCGGGAGGAGCGGTCGCGATCGTCATCTTTGCGATGGTGCTTGTGCTGGCCGTCGGATCCATGCCCCGTGACCGGCCCATCTACAACGTCAACCCGACGTTGAGCGTCGAACTCCTGTATGTCGCTGGATTCGCTGCGCTGATATGCGGGTTGATCGCTTCAGGTCGACTCATTCCCTCCGGTGCGCCAAATTCATCCTCCCTCGACTCTCGCCGGCCCCAAAGCAGCCGGGATCAGAAAGATCCGAGCACATTCTCGGCATATCTGTTCATTGGCTGTGCTGCCATTTGTCTCGCGGTCTTGAACTACGCGACCGGTGTCGTCCCGATCCTTTCTGGCGACATCAACGCCGCTCGGCTCAACTCAATCGACTACGGTGTCTTCGGGCGCTTCTGGCCATTAATTCTGCCTGTCCTGCAAACAAACATCATTCTGGCGGGCATTCTGCTAATAGAAGGCGCGGTGCCGAGGAAGTTTCTCGTGCTCGCCTCCGCATCTCTGCTGATCCTGATGCTCAACGGTGGCCGTTCGCTGTTCCTATTTCCATTGGTCGCCGTCGCGCTCTATTGGGTCGAAGTCCGCCGCCCTCGTCTGCCATGGGTCATCGGCGGCCTGTCGGCGGGTGCTGTCCTGTTGGGGGCAATCGGATATCTGCGTGATACAACGTCCGGCGTCGTGACCAACGGGTCTGTTCTTGACTCGCTGGACAGGTCTCTGCAGACCGGTCCGCGGGTTCTGACTCTCCTGATCTCGCAGGAGAACACGAACGGTCAATTCATCGCCGGCGACCTGCTGAACTTCCTCTCGTCGAATCACGAGAGATCCGACCGACTGGTCACCGTTGCCATCGGTCGGGATCCGCTCGTTGTCGGCGGCTCGCCCCCAACGATCTGGGGTGGCCTGTACCTCGACTTCGGCATTGCTGGTGTGTTGGTTGGCGCGTTCTTGCTCGGCCTCCTCTTGGCGGGCGCGCGACGCAGCTTGCATGAACGCGGGACCGCCGCGAGTGCAGTCTGGTTCTCGTTCTTCTGTGCCTACATTCTTCTGGGCGCGTACAGTTATGTGAGTATTCGTCCGTCCTGGATAACTGTCGCAATTCTTTGCTGTGTCCTACTGAGGGGGAGAGGGCTGCATGAGAATTCTCATGGTCTCGAAGTTCGCCGGGTTTCAGGGCGGAGTCGAGCGGCATCTGGCTGATCTTTCCGTTGGCCTTGTGCGTGCTGGACATGAGGTCGATCTCTTCTCAAGCGAGTTGCTTCCAAAGCGAGCACGGGCGTTCGACGTCAATGCTGGATCGGCGGCGGATCGCGCCAAGGCCCTCGTGCAGATGTATTGGAATCGGGCCGCACGTCAGGCGCTGGAAACGAAGGTCGGGGACTTCGAGCCGGATGTCGTTCACATGCACTCCATCTATCACCAACTCAGCCCGTCGGTGCTCGGTGTGTTTGCGGGGCCGACGGTCATGACGCTGCACGACTACAAGCTCGCCGCGCCTTGTTACACCTTGTATCGGGAGGGTCAGGTCTGTCGCGACTGTGTCGGGAGGGCGGTTCCCGTCCCGGCTGTCATCCATCGTTGTATTCAGGGCAGCGTTGCTGCGTCGGCCGCCTGCTCCGTGGAGGCTGTGCTGTACCGCCGGCGGTATAGAAGCGCCGCTGACAGGTTCATCGTGCCTTCGCAGTTTTCTCGTGACGCCATGGTCAGGGCGGGCCTGCCGAGAGAGAAGATTCGCGTCATTCCTTGGGCTAGTACTTCGGCAACGCATTCCGCTCGTAGGTTCGTCGAGCGGGAGCGGGTGAGCCTCCTTTTCATGGGCCGACTCCATCCGACCAAGGGGATACGGGAGCTTCTCGACGCGTGGGCAGAGCTCGGGTCCCCTGCGGGCGGTCGGCTTCGAATCGCCGGCGACGGGGAGCTCGCCGGTCTGGTGGTCGAGAGAACTCGTGTCGATCCAACGATTGAGTACCTGGGGCATGTCGAACCCAACCGCGCATCTGAGCTGGTTGCTGGGGCCGACCTCATGGTCGTCCCGTCGCTCTTCCCTGAGACGATGGGATTGTCTGCTCTAGAGGCGCTTGTGTCGGGAACGCCAATCCTGACCTCCGGTCGCGGTGCGTTGAGCGGGCTCGCTGGACCAGGAGTCCTCGAGTTCTCGGAAATGGAGGCACGTGTGATGGCTCGCACGTTGCGGTTGTTGATCAGCGAGCCCGAACGGCTGGGTTCCATGCGCGAGCAGTTGCAGCGCCGAGATCTCTCGCGCTACAGGCCCGAGAGGATGATCCGCGAAATCGCGGATGTGTATGAAGAACTAGTGAGCGTCTAGCTGCTGGTGTTGATCATGCCGGCGCCGACGGTGACGCCGGTGGCTTCGTCGATGAGGATGAAGGAGCCGGTGGCGCGGTTCTTGGAGTAGGGGTCGCACAGCAGGGGCACGGTGGTGCGGAGCTGGACGCGGCCGATCTCGTTGAGGCCGAGTTCCCGGGTCTCCTGGTCGCGGTGCAGGGTGTTGACGTCGAGGCGGTACTGGATGTCTCTGACCAGGGCGCGCGCCGAGCGGGTGGTGTGCTTGATGGCGAGCTTCTGCCGCGGACGGAGCGGCTCGTTGGTCGGTCGAGCACCGCGTGTTAGCGGGGACTCGGCGACAACCCTGAAGCAGGGTGCCGGAATGGCCCATCTCAGGCACCTGCAGGGCATGATGTCCGGCGTGGATTGCTGCTCAGCAGCGGTCGTCCCGGGGGTGTTCCGGACCGAACGAACTGTGGCCGAGTGGCTGTGGCAGGGTTGTCATGATGCCGGGCAAGTTGTGACTGCCTCGATGGAGTGCCCGGGCGAGATTTGGGAGAGGGCGGAATGGACCGCAAGAAGGCGTTGATCACCGGCATTACGGGCCAGGACGGTTCGTACCTGGCCGAGCTACTGCTCGGCAAGGGCTACGAGGTACACGGCCTGATCCGCCGGGCGTCGACCTTCAACACGTCGCGGATCGACCACCTCTACCAGGACCCGCACGACCCGGAGGCCAGGCTCTTCCTGCACTACGGTGACCTCTCCGACGGTGCGCGGCTGGTGACGCTGCTCCACGAGATCGAGCCCAACGAGGTCTACAACCTCGCGGCGCAGTCCCACGTGCGGGTCAGCTTCGACGAGCCCGAGCACACCGGCGACACCACCGGCGTCGGCGCGATGCGGCTGCTCGAGGCCGTGCGGATGGCCGGCATCGACTGCCGCTACTACCAGGCGTCCAGCTCGGAGATGTTCGGCGCGACCCCGCCGCCGCAGAACGAGGAGACGCCCTTCTACCCGCGCTCGCCGTACGGCGCGGCCAAGGTCTACGCCTACTGGGTGACCCGCAACTACCGCGAGGGCTACGGCATGTTCGCGGTCAACGGCATCCTCTTCAACCACGAGTCCCCGCGCCGCGGCGAGACGTTCGTGACCCGCAAGGTGACCCGCGCGGTCGCCCGGATCCAGGCCGGCCTTGACGACTACGTCTACATGGGCAACCTGGACGCCGTCCGTGACTGGGGCTACGCGCCGGAGTACGTCGAGGGCATGTGGCGGATGCTCCAGGCCGACGAGCCCGACGACTTCGTGCTCGCGACCGGCGGCAGCTTCACGGTCCGGGACTTCGTGGTCACGGCCTTCGAGCACGCGGGCCTCGACTGGGAGAAGCACGTCAGGTTCGACGAGCGCTACCTGCGGCCGACCGAGGTCGACGCACTGATCGGTGACCCGATCAAGGCCGAGAAGGCGCTCGGCTGGAAGGCGAGCGTCCAGGCCGACGAGCTGGCCCGGATCATGGTGGACGCGGACATCGAGGCGCTCGGACACGCCGGCCGCCCCTGGATCGACCAGTGCCGGCTCGACGGCTGGCCCGTCCTGGGCACGGGCGAATGACCAGCGCCGCGGCGTTCGTCCTCGAGAAGGATGCGCCGATCTACGTCGCGGGACACCGCGGCCTGGTCGGCGGAGCCATCTGGCGGGCGCTCGAGTCGCGGGGCCACAGTCACCTGCTGGGCCGGTCGTCCGGTGAGCTCGACCTGCGCGAGCGCGACGCCGTCTTCGACATCTTCGCCGCCGAGCGCCCGGCGTACGTCGTGCTCGCCGCGGCCAAGGTCGGCGGCATCCTCGCCAACGACACCTACCCGGTCGACTTCCTCTCCGACAACCTGCGCATCCAGACCAACGTGATGGACGCCGCTCTCGAGCACGGCACCGAGCGCCTGCTCTTCCTCGGCTCGTCGTGCATCTATCCCAAGTTCGCACCTCAGCCGATCAAGGAGGACTCTCTCCTCACCGGCCACCTGGAGCCGACCAACGACGCCTACGCGATCGCGAAGATCGCCGGCATCCTGCAGGTGCAGGCGGTGCGTCGCCAGTACGACCGGCCGTGGATCTCGGCGATGCCGACCAACCTCTACGGACCCGGTGACAACTTCTCGCCGACCGGAAGCCACGTGCTGCCGGCGCTGATCCGCCGTTACGACGAGGCCCGCGCCTCGGGCGCGGAGGTCGTCACCAACTGGGGCACGGGTAACCCTCGTCGGGAGTTCCTCCACGTCGACGACATGGCGGCCGCGTGCCTCTTCCTGCTCGAGCACTACGACGGTCCGGAGCAGGTCAACGTCGGCACCGGCAAGGACGCGACCATCCGGGAGATCGCCGCCCTCGTCGCCGAGGCGGTGGGGTACGAGGGTGCCACCGAGTGGGACACGGGCAAGCCCGACGGCACTCCGCAGAAGCTCCTCGACGTCACCAAGCTGCACGACATCGGCTGGGACGCCCAGATCGGGCTGCGAGACGGCCTCGCGTCGACCGTGGCGTGGTACCGCCAGCACGTCGGCAGCCTGCGCGAGGCGGGCTGAGAGTCTCCTGGGCGTGGTGGTTTCGAGGCTCAGGCGCTAGCGCGCCTTCGCACCTCAACCACCGTGGGACGGGGTAGGGCTGAGACGCTGGCGCGCCTTCGCACCTCAACCACCGTGGGGTCGGGGCAGGGCTGAGACGCTGGCGCGCCTTCGCACCTCGACCACCGTGGGGTCGGGGTTGTGGGCTCGGGCGCTGGCGCGGGTTCGCGCCTCGACCGCCGCGGGATCGGCAGCCTGCGGTCAGCCGGGGACGGAGGCGATGGCCACCCGACCCGAGCCGGTGACGTCGGCCCGTCCGTCCGCATGGGCGATGAAGAGGGCCTGGCCCTGTCGCAGCGGCTGGGACTGCGTCGCGGTCTCGACGGTGACCTCGCCGTCGAGGACGAGCACGATGCGGGGGCCGTCGATGGCCGGGCCGGCGATCGGCGGTGTGCCGACCCACAGCGAGAACTCCGTGACCGGCGGATCGAAGTAGGCGATCTCGCCGCGGACCGTCGGCTGCCACAGCGGGGGTGGGACCGGAGTGAAGTTCGTGATCTGGAGCAGCTCCGGCACGTCCACGTGCTTGGGGGTGAGCCCGGCGCGCAGGACGTTGTCGGAGGCCGCCATGATCTCGACGCCGAACCCGGACGTGTAGGCGTGGATGACGCCGGCGTCGAGGTACATCGCCTCGCCCGGGGCGAGGACGACGTGGTTGAGGAGCAAGGTGACGAGCACGCCGGGATCGCTCGGGTAGCGGTCGACGAGCGAGACGGTCTGCGCGAAGACCCGGGTCGCTTCGCGGGACACGCTGGTCCGATCCCGCAGGCGCTGACCGGTGCGCAGGTCCTCGCGGTGGCCGCGCTCCTCGGCGCGGATGGCCGCGGTCTTCACCTCCGCGAGGAGCTTCTCGAGTCCGGGGCCCTCCATGGCCAGCATGTCGGTCACGACGCCGCGCAGCGACTGGAAGGCCGGACCGTCCTCGAGGCGCCAGGCGACGTCGTCGGCCCACGGCACGTCGAGCATCCGCAGGATCCGTGCCGAGCTGTCGACGTCGCGGAACCCGGCCATCCCCTCGAACCGCGTCACCGCCAGGATGAGCTCGGGCTTGTGGAACTTGTCCCGGTAGCTCCGCACCGGTGCGTCGACCGGGATCCCGGCGGCGTCCTCGGCGTCGTAGCCGATCCGGGCCCGTTCGGTCGTCGGATGCACCTGGAGCGAGAGCGGCTCGGCCGCCGAGAGCGCCTTGACGAGGAACGGCAGCCGGGGGCCGAAGAGCTTCTGGACCCGGCCGCCGATCATCGCGTCCGGATCGCGACGGATCGCGTCGTTGAGCGGCTCCCCGCCCGGAAGCCGCGACGGGTCGCCGTCGTGGGCCCCGATCCACAGCTCCGCCTGCGGGTCACCGGTCGGCTCGTGCCCGAGGAACCTCGGGATGTGGTTGGGCGAGCCCCAGGCGTAGTCGCGGACCGAGCAGTCGAGCAGGTGCACAGAACGAGTGTCCCCCACGTACGTCGCCGCTGGCGCGGCCTTGCACGAACCTTGAGAGCCGAGCCGTCAGCTGCTGGTGTTGATCATGCCGGCGCCGACGGTGACGCCGGTGGCTTCGTCGATGAGGATGAAGGAGCCGGTGGCGCGGTTCTTGGAGTAGGGGTCGCACAGCAGGGGCACGGTGGTGCGGAGCTGGACGCGGCCGATCTCGTTGAGGCCGAGTTCCCGGGTCTCCTGGTCGCGGTGCAGGGTGTTGACGTCGAGGCGGTACTGGATGTCCTTGACCAGGGCGCGCGCCGAGCGGGTGGTGTGCTTGATGGCGAGCTTCTGCCGCGGGCGGAGCGGCTCGTTGGTCATCCAGCAGATCATCGCGTCGATGTCCTGGGACGGCTTGGGGGCGTTGTTGACCCGGGCGATCAGGTCGCCGCGGGAGACGTCGAGGTCGTCCTCGAGACGCACGGTGACCGACATGGGCGGGAAGGCCTCGGTGACCTCGGTGTCGAACAGGTCGATGCCGGCGATCTTCGAGGTCATCCCCGAGGGCAGCACGACGACCTCGTCGCCCGGCTTGAGGACGCCGCCGGCGACCATCCCGCCGTAGCCGCGGTAGTCGTGGTGCTCGTCGGACTTGGGGCGCACGACGTACTGCACCGGGAAGCGGACGTCGACCAGGTCGCGGTCGGAGGCGACGTGGACGTTCTCGAGGTGGTGCATCAGGGTGGGGCCGGAGTACCAGCCCATGCTGGCCGACCGCTCGACGACGTTGTCGCCCTTGAGCGCCGAGATCGGGATGACCTGGAGGTCGGGGATGTTCAGCTTGGTGGCGAACTGGGTGAACTCGGCGTGGATCTTGTCGAAGACGGCCTGGTCGTAGTCGACGAGGTCCATCTTGTTGACCGCGAGCACCAGGTGCGGCACGCGCAGCAGGGAGAGGATCACCGCGTGCCGCCGCGACTGCTCGGTCAGGCCCTGGCGGGCGTCGACGAGCACCAGCCCCAGGTCGGCGGTGGAGGCGCCGGTGACCATGTTCCGGGTGTACTGCACGTGCCCGGGGGTGTCGGCGATGATGAACTTCCGCGTCGGGGTCGCGAAGTAGCGGTACGCGACGTCGATCGTGATGCCCTGCTCGCGCTCCGAGCGCAGTCCGTCGGTCAGCAGCGCCAGGTCGGTGTAGTCGTAGCCCTTGGACTGGCTGGTGGCCTCGACGGCCTCGAGCTGGTCCTCGAAGATCGACTTGGAGTCCAGCAGCAGCCGACCGATCAGGGTCGACTTGCCGTCGTCGACCGAGCCCGCGGTGGCGAACCGGAGGAGGTCCATGTTCCGGGCCTCCTGCGCAACCTCAGCCTTCGTGAGGTCGGTGGTGAGGTCGCTCATCAGAAGTAGCCTTCCTTCTTCCGGTCCTCCATCGCTGCCTCGGAGAACCGGTCGTCGCCACGGGTCGCGCCGCGCTCGGTGACGCGGGCGATGGCGATCTCGTCGATGATCTTGTCGATGGTGTCGGCCTCGGACTCGACGCAGCCGGTGAGGGTGAGGTCGCCGACGGTGCGGAACCGGACGGTCCGCTCGGCCGCGGTCTCTCCGGCGCGCAGCGGGTTGTAGTCCGACTCGGTCAGGAGCATGCCGTCGCGCTCGAAGACGCGGCGCTGGTGGGAGAAGTAGATCGAGGGGATCTCGATGCCCTCACGGCCGATGTAGTGCCAGATGTCCAACTCGGTCCAGTTGGAGATCGGGAAGATCCGCATGTGCTCGCCCTCGTGGATCCGGCCGTTGTACAGGCTCCACAGCTCGGGGCGCTGGTTCTTCGGGTCCCACTGACCGAACTCGTCACGGTGGGAGTAGACGCGCTCCTTCGCGCGTGCCTTCTCCTCGTCGCGGCGACCGCCGCCGAAGGCGGCGGTGAAGCCACCCTCCTCGAGTGCGTTCAGCAGCGTGCCGATCTGGAGGCGGTTGCGGCTGGTCTTGCCGTCGTCGATGACGATGCCGTCCTTGATCGCCTCCTCGACACTCGCCACGATCAGGCGGGCACCGAGCCGGCTGACCCAGTTGTCACGACAGGCGATGACCTCGGGGAAGTCGTAGCCGGTGTCGACCTGGAGCACCGGGAACGGGATCTTCGCGGGGTAGAACGCCTTCTCCGCCAGGCGCATCATCACGATCGAGTCCTTGCCGCCCGAGAACATCAGGACGGGCTTCTCGAACTCGGCGGCGACCTCGCGGAAGATGTGGATCGACTCCGCCTCCAGCTGGTCGAGCTGACTCAGCCGGTAGTCGGCGTGCGTTGCGGTCATGACTGGATTGCGACCTCTCCTCGGGACAAGCAGCCCACATCGTAGCGATCCGGCCTCGTCAGGGACGAAGTGCCGATCAAGTCGAGTGGCTCGCTTCACTTTACGGCGTCGGGTGGCGTCCCGGCGAAACGGTCCATGCTCGCCCACGTGGGTGGTCACCCGCCTAGGCTCGGGGGGTGAAGATCGCCATCGTCGGCCTCGGGTACGTCGGACTCTCCAACGCCGTCATCCTCGCCCGACGGCACGACGTCTGGGCCGTCGACCTCGATCCCGATCGGATCGACCAGGTCAACCGCCGGGTGTCCCCGGTGGAGGACCCGGAGCTGGAGGAGTACTTCGCCGAGCGCGAGCTCCGGCTGACGGCGACCTCGGACCGGCAGGCGGCGTACGCCGACATCGAGGTCGCCGTGGTCGCCACGCCCACCGACTACGACCCGCGCACCAACTTCTTCGACACCAGCTCCGTGGAGTCGGCCGTCGGGGAGGTGCTCGCGGTCACCCCGTCGGCGGTGGTGGTGATCAAGTCGACGGTGCCCGTCGGGTTCACCCGTCGGCTGCGCGAGGAGCATCCGGGTGCCTGCATCGTCTTCAGCCCGGAGTTCCTGCGCGAGGGCCGTGCGCTCCACGACAACCTGCACCCCTCGCGCATCGTCGTCGGTGACCGTGGTGAGGCGGGCAAGCTGATCGCCGATCTGCTGCTCGAGGGTGCCGAGGACGACGACGTACCGGTGCTGCTCACCGACTCCACCGAGGCCGAGGCGATCAAGCTGTTCGCCAACACCTATCTCGCGCTGCGGGTCGCCTACTTCAACGAGCTCGACACGTACGCCGCGACGCACGGCCTCGACACCGCCCAGATCATCGAGGGCGTGGGTCTGGACCCGCGGATCGGCAGCCACTACAACAACCCCAGCTTCGGCTACGGCGGCTACTGCCTGCCGAAGGACACCAAGCAGCTGCAGGCCAACTACCGCGACGTCCCGCAGAACCTGATCAGCGCCATCGTGGAGGCCAACACCACGCGCAAGGACTTCGTGGCCGCCGACATCCTCCGCCGGAAACCGCGGACTGTCGGCATCTATCGGCTGATCATGAAGGCGGGCTCGGACAACTACCGGATGTCGTCGATCCAGGGTGTGATGAAGCGCATCAAGGCCAAGGGCGTTGAAGTGATCGTTTACGAGCCGACGTTGGAGGTCAACGACTTCTTCAGCTCCGAAGTGGTCCGCGACCTCGACCAGTTCAAGGGCCGCGCCGACGTGATCGTCGCCAACCGGCACACCGATGTGCTCGAGGACGTGGCCGACAAGGTCTACACGCGCGACATCTACGGTCGCGACTGAGTCGATGTCGCGCACCGGCAGCAACGCGTAGCACCTCGTTCCTGGGAAGTGCTACATTCGTGAGCATGGCCGTCCGTGAATTCGGCATCAGGGAGCTGCGGAACCACACGTCGCGCGTGCTCGAGGCGGTGCGTGCGGGTGACGTGGTCTACCTGACCAGCCGCGGCGACCGCGTCGCCGAGATTCGCCCGGCGCACAATCTCCGGCCGATCGAGACTCTGGTCGCGAAGGCGGAGCAGGCGTCGTCCGGCGACACCGGCGCGTTCGAGGAGCTGGTGGACTCGAAGCAGGCCGACGTCGCGGCTCAGGCGGCGAAGGACGAGGCGCTGTGGGGTTGATGCTCGACACGTCGGCCGTCATCGGCTGGGTCGAGCTGCAGGATGCGGCTCTGGTGCGATGGCTGCTGGAGGCCGCCGGTGATGGTGTGCCGGCAATCCATGCGGTGACGCTGGGCGAACTCGAGCGAGGCGTCCTGGAAGCGCCTGACGAGGCCACGAAGGCAAGGCGTGGCGCCACCCTGAGGTTCAGCCGGGAGGAGCTGACGGTGGTGCCGCTGTCGGCAAGCGCCGAGCAGGCGCATCTGTTCGGTGTCGTGAGCTCGGCGGTCAGCAGGAAGGTGTCGCACAACGACTGCTGGATCACGGCTGCCGCGCTGGAGGCCGATGACGCACTCGTCACGATGGACCATCGTCTCGCCGAACAGCTGCGATCGGCCGCGGACGGCGAGGGTCATCTCGCCGACTGGCTCGCAGCCCGCGAACGCACGCTGGAGATCAAGTACTGCAGCAGGTAGCTGGTCCGTCAGCCTCGATCGCGGACCTTCGCGGCGTCGTACTCGACGTCGTCGAGCTCGGCCACGGTGGGCGCCCCGAACATGGGGAGGCCCTGCCCCTTGCGCAGCAGGCCCCAGATGAACGGCACCAGCACCAGCATCGCGACGCCGACCAGTGCGATCAGCATCGGGTGGGTCTCCTCCTTGCCGAGCGGGGCCCAGCCCGCCTTGTCGAGCAGGGCGATGCCCGACATGGTCAGCACGATCACGATCCCGCGCCGGATGATCGACTGCGGCACCCGCGGCGCGATCCGGCTGCCGAGCAGCGTGCCGGGCAGGGAGCCCAGCACGAGCGGCACCAGGATCGACCAGTCGATGCCGTGGATGGCGATGTTCGAGATGGCGGCCGCCAGCACGAGCGGGACCGCCTGCACGAGGTCGGTGCCGACCAGCTTCACGGCCGACAGGCCGGGGTAGAGCATCAGCAGCGCGATCATGATGACCGAGCCGGAGCCGACGCTGGTGATGCCGACGAGCAGGCCGCCGAGGGCGCCGACCAGCAGCGTCGCCAGCGGGCGGATGTGCGGGTTCGGATCGGCCTCGGGCGCCCCGCCCCGGACCCGGCGCAGGTTGATGTAGAGGCGCAGGGCGTACGTCGCGGCGGCCAGCAGCAGCGCGAAGCCGATGCACAGCTTGAGCAGCTCGTCGAGCGTGTCCGGGGACCCGCCCGCGAGCCGGTGGATCACCCACGGGCCGAGCAGCGCCATCGGCACCGACCCGATGATCAGCCACTTCGCGAGGGTCAGGTTGGGTGAGCCCTCTTTCGCGTGCACCACCGCGCCGCCGGTCTTGTAGATCGCGGCGGCGGTGAGGTCGGCGGTCACCACGGTGGCCGCGTCGCCGACGCCGAGGAAGATCAGCGCGGGCGTCATCAGCGCGCCGCCACCCATCCCGGTGAGACCGACGATCACGCCCACGAGGAAGCCGGCCGCCAGGATAGAGAAGAACCCGGTGGTGATCACCTCGCTCATCCGTCGATCCTCCTCGCACCGGTGAGCGCCGGCACGACGACGCGCAGGAGCTCGTCGAGCTGGTGGGCGCACGCCCGGGCCGCCTCCGGCCCACGGCGATAGGGGTCCGGTACGTCGAGGTCCGGGTCGGCCGGGCCGCGGTGCTCCGCGGCGTACGCGATCAGCTCGCGTCCGGCCAGGTCGGCGTCCCCGTTGCGGACGACCTCGGCGAACTGGCCGAGCGTGAACACCTTGCGGAACAGCGCCGGGTGGTCGTCGAGGATGAACTGGCGGTGGGAGCTCTCCGCGGTGAGCACCAGGTCGGCGTCCCGCAGCAGGTCGGTGGTGAGCGGGCGACTGCTGAACGTGTGCCCGTCGCTGCCCCCCGCCTGGCGGTAGATCCCGGCCATCTCCGCGTCGAACGCCCCACCGGCCGAGCCGTGGGTGCCGGCCCCCGAGAAGACCACGGCGCCGTCGGTGCCGGCGAGCTCGCGGGCGGCGAGCTCCATGTACGGCGAGCGGCAGATGTTGGCGGTGCAGACGAAGAGGACGCCGAGGGGGTCGCCCGGGTGGGGTGGTTTCGAGACAGGCGCTAGCGCGCCTTCCTCAACCACCGTGGCGTCCGGCGGTGCCGCGCCTTCCTCAACCACCGTGGCGTCCGGCGGTGCCGCGCCTTCCTCAACCACCGTGGCGTCCGGCGGTGCCGCGCCTTCCTTAACCACCGTGTTGCCCGGGTCGGTGGTTTCGAGGCTCGTCGCTGGCGCTCCTCGCACCTCAACCACCGGGTCGGTGGTTGAGGTGCGAAGGCGCCCTGGCGCCTGAGCCTCGAAACCACCCTCGTCGTCGCGCAGGTCGAGGTAGCCGGCCTCCGCCAGGGCGTCGATGACGTCGTCGAGCGCGTCCTCGATGCTGCGGCCGGTGGTGTCGACGCGGACGTCGGCGTCCTCGGGCTCCTCGTAGGGCGAGGAGATGCCGGTGAACTCGGGGATCTCGCCGCGCCGGGCCTTGGCGTAGAGCCCCTTGCGGTCGCGCCGCTCGCACTCCTCGAGCGGCGTCGCCACATGGACGAGGAAGAAGGCGCCACCGGCGTCCTCGACCATCGTCCGCACCTGCTGGCGGGTCTCGTCGAAGGGTGCGATCGGGCTGCACACCGCGAGACCGCCGTGCCGGGAGATCTCGGCGGCGACCCAGCCGATCCGGCGGATGTTGGTCTCCCGGTCGGCCTTGGAGAAGGTCAGGCCGGCGGACAGGTGGCGGCGGACGACGTCGCCGTCGAGGCTGGTCACCGTCCGGGCGCCCTGCTCGAGGATCCGGTCCATCAGGGCCCGGGCGAGCGTCGACTTGCCGCTGCCGGACAGGCCGGTGAAGAAGAGCACGAGGCCCTGGTCGACCGGGTCGGGTCGCTCCTGGTCGACGATCGCCTGGATGGCGGGTGGGTAGGTGGGTTTCGAGACAGGCGCTAGCGCGCCTTCCTCAACCACCGTGGTGTCGGGCGGTGGCGCGCCTTCCTCAACCACCGTGGTGGCGGGCGGTGGCGCGCCTTCCTCCACCACCGTGGCGGCAACCACCGTGGCGACCGCGCGGACGGGGTCGGGGCCGGCGTAGTTGGCGACGACCTGGAGGCCGAGCGCATGGTCGATCTCGGCGTCGTCGTGTGAGGCGAGCGGGACCGCGATGACGGCGGCGTCCGGCATCAGCGCGGCGGCGGCCAGCGTGGCCCGGATCAGGCCGGTCGGCGGGAGCTCGGGGGTGCCGTGGCCGACGAGCGCGAGGAGCAGCACCGGACCGGCCGATCCGATGTCGTCGATCTGTGCGTCGGTGAGGGCGTCGACGACCGGGACGACGGTCCGTCCGGCGTACTGCTCGCGCACCCGGGCGGGGGAGAGGTAGAGGCGGCGGAACGGCCCGTACTGCGCGTGGGTGAGCGGGGTCACCTCGCCGCCCGGCACGCCGACCCGGGCCAGGGGCAGGCCCTCGGGGTCGACGAGCTCGACGGCGCCGGCCGATGTCGCCGCGTCGGCGACGTCGGCCGGAAGGGTCAGTGTGACCGGACTGTCCGCCTCGCCGAAGGCGACCGTCGGCGCGAGCGCCCCGATCGCCAGCAGCTCGAGGTCGTCGAGCTCCCGGGGCGTGGGGCAGTACTGCGGCGGAGCTGCGTTCGGCACGGCGGCAATCTTGCCATTCCCAGTGAAGTTAATGTGCACCCATGCCTAATGCCCCCGTCGTGGCCGAGCTGGTCCGCTCCGGATTCGTCGAGGGTCACCACCGCGGCGCGGTGGTCTCGCTCGACGCGACCGGCGGCACCGACTGGTCCGTCGGCGGCGTCGACGAGCCGATCCTGCCGCGCTCGTGCAACAAGCCGATCCAGGCGCTCGCCATGGTGCGGCTGGGACTCGACCTGCCCCCGGAGCTGCTCGCGCTCGCCTCGGCGTCGCACTCGGGCGAGCGCTTCCACCTCGACGGCGTGCGCCGGATCCTCGCCACCGCCGGCCTGGCGGAGAGCCTGCTGCAGACGCCGCCCGACCTCCCGCTCGACGACACCGAGCGCGACGCGGTGCTCCGTGCGGGCGGCGAGCGGACCTCGCTGCAGATGAACTGCTCGGGCAAGCACGCGGCGATGCTCGTCACCTGCGCGGTCAACGGCTGGGACCTGGGCTCCTACCTCGACCCCGGCCATCCGCTGCAGCGGGCGATCCGGACGACGTACGAGGAGCTGACGGCCGAGCCCGCCCAGGTGGCGGTCGACGGCTGCGGGGCGCCGCTGCTCTCGGCCTCCCTGACCGGGCTGGCCCGGGCCTTCCGCAGGCTCGCGATGGCGGACTCCGGGCCGGAGCGCCTGGTCGCCGACGCGATCCGGCAGCACCCCGCATGGGTGTCGGGCACGCGCCGGGACGAGCGCGTCCTCCTGGCCGCCATCCCGGGCGCCGTCGCCAAGATGGGGGCCGAAGGATGCTTCGCCCTGGCCCTCGCGGACGGCAGGGCGCTCGCGCTCAAGATCGACGACGGCTCGATGCGGGCCTGGCCGGTCGTCCTGGTGGCCGCGCTCCGGCGCTCGGGCGTCGACGAGGAGGCCGGCGTCGACGGCGAGGCGGTACGCCACACCGGCCGGGTGCCGCTGCTCGGCGGGGGACGTGAGGTCGGGGAGATCCGGGCCTGCTTGCCCGGCTAGCGGTGCTCGTCGGCCCGATCTTGCTTGTGCCACGAGGACTTGTGGACGGCCTCACAGGCCCTCAGCTTGATTCTGCTAGCTGCAGCTAGCACAGTGGAGGCATGGCGAAGGGAAAGGTCGGCAAAACCGTCGAGACCCTCGGCGACTATCTGCGACAGCAGCGTGAGAGCGCCGAGCTGTCGTTGCGTCAGCTCGCCGAGCAGGCCGGCGTGTCGAACCCGTACCTGAGCCAGATCGAGCGCGGCCTGCGCCGGCCGTCCGCCCAGGTCCTGCAGCAGCTGGCCAAGGCGCTGCGCATCTCCGCCGACCAGCTCTACGTGCGCGCGGGGATCGTCAGTCCCGAGGAGTGGACCGGCGGCTCCGTCGAGCTCGCCATCCTCGGCGACTCCGCGCTGACCGAGCGACAGAAGCAGTCGCTGCTCGACGTCTACGCGTCGTTCCTCGCTCTCAACGCGACGACCCAACCGAAGGAGTAACCCCATGCCCAAGTTCGAACTGCCCACCCTCGACCTGGCCGGCTTCGAGCTCCCGGCCGAGGTGGCCCGGCCGCTGTACGCCGGTGTCGGTGCGACCGACGTCGTCGTCGGCTACGTCCGCGAGGCGGTCGCCGACCTCCAGAAGCGGTTCGCCGACGTGCAGCACGACGTCCAGAGCCGCATCTCCGGGCTCGACCTCGAGCCGAAGGCGCTGCGCGACCAGGCCGTCACGGTCGTGACCGCTCAGGTCGACGCGCTCTCCAAGGACGCCCAGGCGCGCCGGGAGGCGGTCGAGAAGCGGGTCGCCGAGCTCCAGGCCGACGCCAACGCCGCGTACGCCGATCTGACCCAGCGCGGCGAGACCCTGGTCCGCCGGATCCGCACCCAGCAGTCGACCGACGAGACGGCCGCCGCTGCGCAGACCACGGTCGCCAAGGCCAAGACGACCAGGACCCAGGCCACGAAGGCCGCGAAGAAGACCACGGCGGCCACCACCAAGAAGGCGACCTCGACGGCCAAGAAGACGTCGAAGGCGCCGAGGAGCAGCGCGAAGGCCACGTCGACCGCGGCGAAGAAGACCGCCGCCAAGGCGACCGCGGCGACCGCCGACGCCGCCGCGAAGGTCGGCGACTGACCTCGTCGGGCGGAGCCCCAGGGCCTCGCCCGACTGCGCCCGACTGCGCCCGGCGGTGATCCGGTGTGGCTCGTCGCCCTGTCTTTCGGATCAGGTGGCAGGGCGACGCGATCGGAGCTGCGCGGTGAGAACATCGGCGTAGCGATCGCAGACAAGTTGCCATGAGTAGTGCGATGTGGCTCGGGCAGATGTCAGCCGCTCCAGGTCGCGCTCGTCATTGAACGCGGCGACCACCGCGTCTACGACGCTCTCCGGTGTGCCTTGACAGAAATGCCCAGTGTCCGCGAGGACCTCGCGGTTGTAGACCGTATCTCGGGCGACCACCCGGCTGCCGAGTGTCATCGCCTGCACCAGGGCCGGGTTGGTACCGCCCACCGTGTGGCCATGGAAGTAGACGCCCGCGTCCCGCCACAGGCCGAACAGCAGGCGGTCGTCGCTGATGTGGCCCTTCACGTGGACCCGTGGGTTGGTGTGCGCGAGCTTGTCCGCTCTCGCCTGCAACGGGTCGCCCGGTGGTGCTGAGCCCACGAGGACAACGTCCACATCGCACTTCTCGATGATCGTCGGCGCCGCATCGAAGAACACGTCGATGCTGTTCTCCGGGACGAACCTGGCGACCAGAAGCACGTACCGTCCGTCCGCGAGATCCGCATCCGACCTCGTGTCGGTGATCGACTCGCCGCCGTACGGGATGAAGGCGCCGGTGCGCCCGAACTCCCTCCTCCAGAAGTCGGCGATCGCCTCGGCATCGAAGACCAGTTCATCCGCGAACCGTGCCGTGAAGCGGGCACCCCAGCGGAATACGGCCTTGCCGAGCCGGCTCCACTTATCGCGGTGCCACTCGATGCCGTCCACGTTGACGACGGTGGGAACCCCACGAAGGCGAAGCAGCGGCAGCCAGAAGCCGTTGGCCACGTTCATGACAAGGGCTACGTCTGGCCTCGTGAAGAAGGCGTGCAGCACCGACGTGAATCCGTAGGTGAGGGTACTCAGCGACTTCGAGTCCATCCCGGCCGTGACCACGGACTCGACGCGCCGATCGATGTCCGGATCGCTGGGGTGAAGTGCAGTTCGACGGCCGTAGACGCGAACGGTCCAGCCTCGGTCCGCGAGATCCGGTGCGATCCTCCGCACCGCTGTCTCGAAGCCGCCGTAGTAGCTCGGATAGCCACGTGTGCCGATGATGGCGACCGTGGGTCGTTGCCGCGCCCGTTTTCTTGAAGAAGAGAATCGCACCCTGGCCCTCGTGCTGTTCGACTTGCTCGATCCTAGGTACAGCAGGTCGTGTTGGTTGGTCGAACGGTACGGACCGTCGACTCGGGCGAGTGTGATCTTCACGCCGTCGTCCAGGGATTCCCGCGTAGGCTGTCTCCCGTGCTGACCGTGATGAACTTCGAGATGGGCGTGATGCTCGTCGTCGAGCTCGTGCTGCTGGCGGTGAAGCTCTTCGCCTTCATCAGCTCGTTGATGTGGTCGGCGGAGCACTACACGGCGGCCGGCAAGCTCACGAAGCCGGCGTGGACGATCATCCTCGGGCTCGGGCTGGCCGTGCAGCTGATCCTCGGCGGCGGGCCGATCGGCCTGCTCAACCTGGTGTTCACGATCGCGGCGTTCGTCTACCTCGCCGACGTGCGCCCGGCGCTCACGAACCTCACCCGCCGGCGCTGACGTACCGCTCCAGGGCCGCGGTCGCGTCCTCGGGGGCGAAGCCGGTCGCCTCGATCTTGGCCAGGCTCAGCGCGCTGTTGAGCGGGCGCGGGGAGAACGCCGTCTTGCCGGCGAAGTACTCCGCGGTGGTCGTCGGCGTCACGTCGCCCTCGTCGCGTCCGGAGAGACGGAAGACGGCCTTCGCGATCTCCGCCCACGACTGCACGGGTCCGCCGTTGCTGAGGTTGTAGGTGCCGTGCGCCGCACCGCTGTCCACCAGGTGTCGAGTCGCCCGGGAGAGCTCCGCGGTGAAGGTCAGCCGGCCGCGCTGGTCGTCGACGACGCTCGGCGAGACGCCGTCGGCCGCCAGCCGCTGCATGGTGCGCACGAAGTTGTTGCCGTCCCCGATCACCCAGGACGTGCGCAGCAGGTAGTGGCGTGGCGCGGTGGCGACCGCGATGTCGCCGGCGGCCTTGGTCTGGGCGTAGACGCCGAGCGGGGAGAGCGGCTCGTCCTCGGCGTGCTCCTCGGCGGTCCCGTCGAAGACGTACTCCGAGGAGTAGTGCACCAGCGTGAAGCCGTGCTCGCGCGCCAGCCGCGCCAGGGTGGCCGGGGCGCCGGCGTTCGCGGCCCACGCCGTACGCCGCCCCTCGGTGGTCTCCGCCGCGTCGACGGCGGTGTAGGCGGCGGCGTTGAGCACGAGCGCGTACTCGTGCCACGGCCACGCCGCGACCGCATCGGCGTCGGTGACGTCCAGCTCATCGAGGTCCACGAGGTCGGAGCCCGGGAAGTCGGCCTGCAGCGCGCGGCCGAGCTGTCCGTGGCAGCCGATGACGAGCGTCTTCTTCGGCTGCATCGGCGTGACGTCGCCGAGGCGGGGGTTGCGCTGGTCCTTCTCCGAGATCTCGGCCTCGGGGGAGTCCAGCGGGATCGGCCACGGGATCGCCGCCGTCTCGTCGGCGAGGTCGAGGGCGGGGTAGGCCGTGGCCGGACGCCAGTGCTCGTTGACCAGGTAGGAGTAGGTGACGCCGTCCTCGAGCGTCTGGTAGCTGTTGCCGACGCCTCGGGGCACGAACACCGCCGTGGCGGGGTCGAGCTCGACCGTGTGGACCGCGCCGAACGTCTCGCCCTCGCGCATGTCGACCCACGCGCCGAAGGCCCGCCCGTTGGCCACCGAGACGAACTTGTCCCAGGGCTCGGTGTGGATGCCGCGGGTGGTGCCGCGCTTGGCGTTGTAGGACATGTTGTTCTGCACCGGGCCGAAGTCGGGCAGCCCCAGCGCGATCATCTTCTCGCGCTGCCAGTTCTCCTTGAACCAGCCGCGGGCGTCCTCGCGCAGGTCCAGCCGGAGCACCACCAGTCCCGGGATCGGCGTGGTCTCCAGGGCCGGCAGGCTCATCACTGCCCCTTCGCGGCGTAGGCGGCCTCGACGGCGTCCTTGTGCGGCCGCCACCAGGCCTCGTTCGCGACGTACCACTCGATCGTCGCCTTCAGGCCCGCGTCGAAGTCCTGGTACTGCGGCTGCCAGTTCAGGTGGTGGCGCAGCTTGCCGGACTCGATCGCGTAGCGACGGTCGTGTCCGGCGCGGTCGCGCACGAACTCGATGTCGTCGACGCTGCGGCCGAAGTGGCGCAGGATCGCCTGCACGACCTCGAGGTTGTTCCGCTCGCCGTCGGCGCCGATCAGGTAGGTCTCACCGATCTGCCCGCGCTCCAGGATCGCGAGCACGGCGGAGGAGTGATCCTCGGTGTGGATCCAGTCGCGGACGTTGCGGCCGTCGCCGTAGACCCGCGGGCGCCGGCCGTCGATGACCTCGGTGATCTGGCGGGGGATGAACTTCTCGATGTGCTGCCACGGGCCGTAGTTGTTCGAGCAGTTCGAGATCGTCGCGCGCACGCCGAAGGAGCGCACCCACGCGCGGACCAGGTGGTCGGAGCCGGCCTTCGACGCGGAGTACGGCGAGGAGGGGTTGTACGGCGTGTCCTCGGTGAACCGCTTGGGGTCGTCCAGGCTCTCCTCTCTCAGGGGGAGGTCGCCGTAGACCTCGTCGGTGGAGACGTGGTGGAAGCGCTTGTCGTGCTTGCGGGCCGCCTCCAGCAGCGTGAACGTGCCGACCACGTTGGTCCGGATGAAGGGTCCGGGGTCGGAGAGGCTGTTGTCGTTGTGCGACTCGGCGGCGTAGTGCACGACCGCATCGGTCTCGGCCACCAGCGGCTCGACCACGTCGGGCTCGGCGATGTCGCCGACGACGAGCGTGACCCGGTCGTCGGGGACCCCCTCGAGCGACTCCTGGGTCGCGGCGTAGGTGAGCTTGTCGAGCACGGTCACGTGCGCCCCGGTGTTGGCGACCACGTGGTGCACGAAGTTGGAGCCGATGAAGCCGGCGCCGCCGGTCACGAGGATGCGGTCCATGCGGCCGATCCTAGGAGCGACGGGTGTGGTGCGCGGCGATTGGGTCGATCACCACCAGTGATCTCCTCCCCAAATGAGGGCATGCGCGGGCAGAAGGCCCCGAATCGGCGCCGAGAACGTGGCCTACTCGCTCGGGTGAGGGTCGAACGGCACCACAGGACTTGTGCAGAGTGTGGGCACGCGGCACCTTCCATGGCCAACCGGCTGTTGGAGCTCGTCGTATATGCGGATCGGACCAGTTGCCACGTCGAGATCACGGATACTGCCTGGCCGCACGACGCGGTCGAATGCGGATGTCGGGCAGTGGCGCATGGGATCGCGCAGCGAAGGCAGACCCGAGACATCGCCCTCAGCTGAGGCTGCGGTACGCCGATCCGGTGCTCCGGGGGCCGTAGGATCCCTGCCCATGCGCGGAATCATCCTTGCCGGTGGCACCGGCTCGCGGCTGCACCCGATCACGTTCGCCGTGAGCAAGCAGCTGATGCCGGTCTACGACAAGCCGATGATCTACTACCCGCTGTCGACGCTGATCCTGGCCGGGATCCGCGACATCCTGGTGATCACGACGCCGCACGAGGCCGAGCAGTTCCGCCGGCTGCTCGGCGACGGCAGCCAGTTCGGCATCGCGATCAGCTACGCCGTGCAGCCGAGTCCGGACGGACTGGCGCAGGCCTTCATCATCGGCGAGGAGCACGTGGGCGACAGCGTCGCCGGCCTGGTGCTCGGCGACAACCTCTTCTACGGCCCCGGCCTCGGCACCCAGCTCAGCCGGTTCCGCGACCTCGAGGGCGCGGCCGTGTTCGGCTACCGGGTGGCCGACCCCACGGCGTACGGCGTGGTGGAGTTCGACGACGAGATGCGGGCGATCTCGCTCGAGGAGAAGCCGGCGAAGCCGAAGAGCAGCTACGCGGTGCCGGGCCTCTACTTCTACGACTCGGGCGTCGTCGAGCGGGCCAAGGCGCTGCGGCCGTCCGCGCGCGGCGAGCTCGAGATCACCGACCTGAACCGCACCTACCTCGACGAGGGCAGGCTCCAGGTCGAGGTGCTGCAGCGGGGCGTCGCCTGGCTCGACACGGGGACCTTCGACGACCTCAACGACGCTGGCAACTACGTGCGGGCGATCGAGCACCGGCAGGACACCAAGATCGGGGCGCCCGAGGAGGCCGCCTGGCGGATGGGCTTCCTCGACGACGAGGAGCTCGCCGCCCGCGCCGAGCCGCTGCTGAAGAGCGGCTACGGGCGCTACCTGCTCGGACTGCTGGACGACTGAGGGCTGCGGTGGTTTCGAGGCTCGGCGCTGGGGCGCCTCGCACCTCAACCACCGTGTCGGCCCGGGTGGGGGTGGTTTCGAGGCTCGGCGCTGGCGCGCCTCGCACCTCAACCACCGTGGGGGCGCCTCGCACCTCAACCAACCGTGTCGACGACGTGGTCCCGCGTCGACGTGCCGACGCATCGGGTCAGTAGGCGCCGCGCGAGCTCAGGACGGCGCCGAGGGTGCGGCCCAGGATCGAGAGGTCCTGGAGCATCGACCAGTTGTCGACGTAGTAGAGGTCGAGTCGCACGGCCTCTGCCCAGGACAGGTCGGAGCGGCCCGAGACCTGCCAGAGTCCAGTCATGCCGGGGCGAACGCGCAGTCGGCGCAGCACGTCGGAGTGGTAGCCCTCCACCTCTCGCGGCAGCGGCGGTCGAGGCCCGACGAGGCTCATGTCCCCACGCAGCACGTTGAACAGCTGGGGCAGCTCGTCGAGCGAGTACCGCCGCAGCCACCTTCCGGGCCCGGTGATGCGCGGGTCCTCCCTCATCTTGAACAGCCCGGACTCGTGACCGACCTGTGCCTTCAGTTCGGCCAGTCGGGTCTCGGCGTCCACGACCATGGTGCGGAACTTGAGGCAGCCGAAGGGCGTGCCGTCGCGGCCCGCCCGGGTCTGGTTGAAGAAGACCGGTCCGCCGTCGTGGAGGCGCACCCGCAGGGCGGCGTACGCCATCAAGGGGCTGAAAGCGACGATCAGGCACGCCGAGCCCACGATGTCGAAGAGCCGCTTGCCCCAGCGTGACGCGTCGGTCGCCCGGGGCGGGTCGATGTGGATGAGCGGCAGCCCGCCGACCGGTCGCATCCGGACCCGCTCGCTGGAGACGTCGGTGACGCTGGGGGCCATCACGACCTGGACCTCGTCGCGCTCCAGGTCCCACGCGATGCGGCGCAGCTGGGTGGGCGAGGTGAGGGCACCTCCGGCGAAGAAGATGACGTCGGCGTCCCTGGCGCGCGCGAGCTCGGTGGCCCGCTCGGTCGCACCGAGGATCGGGATGCCGGCCGAGGTCTCCTCGCCGACGTCCTTGGCGGGCACCAGGGCGCCCGCGACGTGGTAGCCGAGCCAGGACTCGCGCCGGAGCACCGCGGCGACCTCGTCGACGTGCGTGGGCGATCCGGCGATCAGCACCCGGTAGCGGAGCCGGCCCTGGCGGCGGGCCCGGTGTACCGCCCGGCGGAGCAGGTAGCGGCCGAGCAGGAGCACCGGGATGCCGAGGCCGAAGGCGAGCACGAAGAAGCCGCGGGAGAGCTGGAACTTGGCCAGGTAGCAGCCGACCCCGAGCAGGCCGGCGGCGGCGAGACTGGCGTGGAGGACCCGCTTGTACTCGTCGGTGCCCGCGCCGAACAGGTCGTCGCGGTAGCCACCCAGCGCCGCGATCAGCACCAGCCAGCCGAGCAGCGCCAGGGGGCCGACGATCATCACGTCGGCCGACACGTCGGCCGGGTTGTCGAAAAGGTCGAGGCGACTCCGGCCGAGGACGGCCAGTAGGAAGACGCCGGCCATCACGGCGAGATCGAGCAGCAGCGCGGAGATTGGCAGATAGTGCAGGGCGCGGCTGGGCGGTCCGAGCGTTCCGGTCCCCTTGACCGAGAGCAGCGTCATACCAGTCCCCATGAATCATCGCGCCCCGGCGCGCCGTGCGGCCGGGCCCCGTCAACAACGGGTCCGATCCTTTCCCTAATTCTGGGGATGCGCAGGTGATTGACGGAAGTCTTCGACAAGGTTCGGACAACTTTCGATGCCCGTCCTCGCCTCGTAGAGGGGCCAGGCGCGGGAGTCCTCGGGGTGCAGCGCCACCGACGCGCACCAGTCCTCGAAGGACGTGACCGGGGACTCCTCGGGTTCGCCGCCGTCAGTCAGCATCGGGAGCATCGACCCCTCTCTTTCACTCACAGCGCTGCCCCGTCCATCGGCCCGACCCGGTCGGACCTGAGCGATCCGCCGGGAATCGTCCACAACCTGATGGTTGACAACTCGTGGAGTGCGCGCCTACGGTCTTTTCAACCAATCAGTTGAATAAGGAGGTCGCGGTGGCCGACCAGCTGTCCCGGGTGTTCCAGGCCCTGGCGGACCCCACGCGGCGCGATCTGGTCGCGCGGCTCGCCGCGAGCGGTGACGCGACCGTGGGCGAGCTCGCGGCGCCGTACCCCGTGAGCGTCCAGGCCGTCTCCAAGCACCTCAAGGTGCTCGAGGAGGCCGGCCTGGTCAGCCGCAGCCGTGACGCCCAGCGTCGGCCGGTGCACCTCGAGGCGGAGGTGCTGGACCTGATGACCGCCTGGATCGAGCGCTACCGGCGCCAAGCCGAGGAACGGTTCAGCCGGCTCGACGCCGTGCTGGAGGAGATGGCCGCGACGGAGTCGCCGGCCCGAGCAGAAGGAGAGGCATCATGAAGACACGGAACCCGACCCGGATCGAGGCGGTCCCGGACCTGCCAGTCATCCGGATCATCCGAGAGTTCGACGCGCCGCGGGAGCGGGTCTTCCGCGCCTGGACCGACCCGGAGCTGTTCGTCCGGTGGATCGGGCCGCGCAGCATCGACACCACCGTCGACGTGTGGGACGCCCGCACCGGAGGGGAGTGGCGCTACACGGCGCGCGACGGCTCCGGATCCTTCGAGATGGGCTTCTGGGGCTCCTTCCACGAGGTGCGGGCCCCCGAGCGGCTGGTGCAGACGTTCTCGTTCGAGGGTGCCCCCGACGGGGTCAGCCTCGAGGCGATGGCGTTCGAGGCACTCGACGGCGACCGCTGCCGGATCGTCGCGACCTCGGTGGTGGAGTCGATCGAGCTGCGCGACCAGATCGTCGCGAGCGGTATGGACGTCGGGGTGGTCGAGGGCTACGAGAAGCTGGACGCGCTCCTGGAGTCCGAGGCATGAGCACCCCCGCCGAGCGGCACCGCGAGGTGGCGGCGGGGTTCACGCGACGGGTCGAGGGCACGACCGACTGGGGCGCGCCGGCGCCGGTCGACGGCTGGACGGCGCGGGACGTCGTCCGCCACCTCGTCGAGTGGTTCCCCGGCTTCCTGGCGTCCGGCTCCGATGTCAGCCTGCCCTCCGGTCCGTCGGCCGACGACGACCCGGTCGGTGCCTGGCGGTCCCAGGCGGAGGCGGTGCAGGCGCTGCTGGACGACCCGGCGACCGGCGGCCGGGTACTCAGCAACCCGCACATCGGCGAGGTGGCGCTGCCGGAGGCCGTGGACCGCTTCTACACCAGCGACGTCTTCATGCACACGTGGGACCTCGCACGGGCGACCGGCCAGGACGAGACCCTCGACCCGGAGACGTGCGCCGAACTGCTCGCCGGCATGGAGCCGATCGAGGAGGTGCTGCGCGGCAGCGGCCAGTACGGCGCGCGCGTCGACGTGCCCGCCGACGCGGACGTGCAGACCCGGATGCTGGGGTTCATCGGCCGCGATCCGGCGTGGCGCGCACCGTAGGCTGGCGCGCATGAAGGTCCTTGTCACCGGCGGCGCCGGCTACATCGGTTCGACCACTGCGAAGGCGTTGGAGGAGGCCGGGCACACGCCAGTCATCCTCGACTCGCTGCTCACCGGACCGAAGGCCTTCGTCCGCGACCGGATCTTCTACGAGGGCGACGTCAGCGACCGGGCGCTGCTGCGCCGCGTCGTCGACGAGCATCCCGATCTGGACGCGACCATCCACATGGGAGCGCGCATCGTCGTGCCCGAGTCGGTCCTGAAGCCGTACGAGTACTACAAGGACAACGTCGCGAAGTCGCTGGAGCTGTTCGACGAGCTCAACGGCCTCGGCAAGACCCGGGTGCTCTTCTCGTCCTCGGCGTCGCTCTACGCGACCAAGGAGGGCTTCGAGGTCACCGAGGACGACCCGCTGGACCCGTCCTCGCCGTACGCCCGGACCAAGCAGATGATGGAGCAGGTCCTCCAGGACATGGCCCGCGCGACCGATCTGCGTGCGGTCATCCTGCGCTACTTCAACCCGATCGGATCCGACCCCGACCTCGAGTCCGGCATCTACGCCAAGGAGCCCTCCCACGTACTCGGCCAACTCGTGATGGCGGCCCGTGGCCAGAAGGACTCGTTCACGATCACCGGTACCGACCTGCCGACACGTGACGGTACGGGCATCCGCGACTACGTCCATGTCTGGGACCTGGCGCGCGCCCATGTGCGAGCCGTGGAGCGTTTCGACCACATCCTCGCGGAGACCGGGCAGCCCAGCGTGGTGCTCAACGTCGGCACCGGCGAGGGAGTGACCGTGCGCGAGCTGGTCGCCGCGTTCGAGCGCATCTTCGGCCGGCCGGTCCCGATCACGGAGGCCCCGCCGCGGCCGGGTGACGCGGTGGGGGCGTTCGCGAACGTCGACCGGGCCACGCGGCTGCTCGACTGGCGTACCGAGCTCTCTCTCGACGAGGCGATCGCCTCGGCGCTCGCCTGGGGGGAGAAGCGCCAGACGATCCTGGGCTACGAGTGAGGCGAGCGGTCGTCTCCCTGCTCGCTGCCGCGCTGCTGAGCGGCCTGGCGGCTCCGGCGTACGCCGAGCGCGTCGAGCCCGAGCCGGCCCACCGCGAGGGCGGTGCGGCACTGGCCGGCCGGGTGGTCGTGCTCGACCCCGGGCACCAGCTCGGCAATCACAACTTCCCGCGCCGGATCAACCGGCCGGTCCCCGACGGACGCGGCGGTCGCAAGGCCTGCAACACCACGGGGACGGCGACGAACCGCGGCTACCCGGAGGCGACCCTGAACTGGCAGGTCGCCCGGCTGGTGCGGGAGCGGCTCGAGCGCATGGGCGCGACCGTGCGGCTCACCCGGAGCAGCAACAGCGACCGCCGGTGGGGTCCGTGCGTCGACGCGCGGGGCCGCGCCGGCAACCGCCCGCGGGCGGACCTGAAGCTGAGCATCCACGCCGACGGCAGCCTCGCCCGCGGCGCTCGGGGGTTCCACGTGATCGTCGCTCCCGACGCGGCGCGCGGCTCCGGCCGGCTGGCCCGGGCGGTCCGCGCGGAGCTGCGCGGTGAGGGCCTCCGGGTGGCCACCTACCTCGCCGGCGGCGACGGGCTCGACGTGCGCACCGACCTGGCCACGCTGAACCTCTCGCGGATCCCGACCGCGATGGTCGAGCTGGGCAACATGCGCGATCCCGTCGACGCGGCGCGGATGACCTCCGCGCGCGGGCGCGCGACGTACGCCCGGGCCCTGACGGCCGCGGTCGTCGACCTGCTCAGGTAGTGCCGGGCATGGTCGAGATGCCGGGCAGGATCATCGCGACGATGTGCCGGGCCCGGGCCTCGACCTCGACGTCGCTGTCGGCGCGGGCCTCGAGGCGCTCCGAGAGCGCGTGGACCATCGCGGCGCCGTAGATCGTCTCGGTGACCGCGGTGATCGGGATGTCCTCGGCCATCTCACCGCGCTCGATCGCCCGGAGGCAGATCTGCTCGACCTGACGACCGTGGACCTCGTTGACCGCCTCGGCGAAGTCGCCCAGCCGGTCGTCGACGCTGGCGGTGTCGAAGGTGATCCGCAGCGCGGCCCAGCCGGCGGCGCCGTGGAAGTGCCGCAGCAGGTTCAGCGCGAGCTGGGTGAGGTCGCCCGCGAGCGAGCCGGTGTCGACCGCGGTCAGCTCCAGCCCGTGGCTGGCCACCGCGTCGGTCAGCAGCGCGTCCTTGTCGCTCCAGCGCAGGTAGACGGTCGACTTGCCGACCCCGGCCCGGCGCGCGACCGCGTCCATCGTGAAGCCGGACCAGCCGTGCTCGCCGTACTCCGCCAGGGCGGCGTCCAGGATCCGCTCCTCCGCGCCCGGAGTGCGTGGTCGACCTCGTCCCCGCCGCGGTCCCTCCCCCGTGGTCATGGCTGATTCAAACACCAGACAGGGACCGTCGGTATGCCCAATCTGGTCAAATCTCCCGGGATCGGGCCGACGTACGCCGGGGCCGCCTCAGCGCAGCCCGCCGAGCATGACCTCGACGACCTGCTCGACCCGGGTGGAGAGATCCTCCTCGGTGACCTCCCGGTGGTCCAGACGGCGCCCGAGGACGAAGAACAGGGCCGCGCCGTAGATCAGGTCGGTGACCGCGAAGGGCTCGATCCGTGCGCCGATCTCGCCCCGCTCTCGAGCCCTGCGGAAGACCGCCTCGATGACCTCGCGGTGGGATCCGCTCACCTCGCTGGTGAATCCACCGAGCGCCTGCGACGCACTGGCGGTCTCCACGACCATCCGGAACCCGGCCCACCCCTCCGGGTCGGCGAACTCCCGGAACACCCCCGTCGCCAGCGCCGTCAGGTCACCGCGCAGCGAGCCGGTGTCGGCCTCGGCGACCGTGCGGGTGCGTCGGCGTACGGCCTCGGTCAGCAGCGTGTCCTTGTCGGGCCAGCGCAGGTAGAGCGTGGACTTGCCGAACCCGGAGCGACGGGCGACCCCGTCCATCGTGAAGCCGGACCAGCCATGCTCGGTGTACTCCTCCAGCGCCGCCTGCAGGATCTTCTCCTCGGCGCCGGGCGACCGTGGGCGCCCCCGGCCCCGTCGCGCCCCATCCCCCATGGTCATATGGGAATTGAACACGCGACGGATGCGGTCGGAAATGGCCCGGATCGGCCATTGTGGGAGAGGCGTGCTGGTGGTGGGGACGCCCGCCGACGCACGCCGAGGCCGCCGTCCCCGAGCGGGACGACGGCCTCGGCGATGCTGCGTGCGGGCGATCAGTAGCGGAACGTCACCGTGGCCCGCCGGTTGAGCGCGCGGCCCGCGGAGGTGGTGTTGTCGCCCACCGGCTGCCGCTCACCCATGGCGCGGACGACCACGCGCACCCGACCCGGGAGGTCGAGGGCGGCGCAGGTCGCGGCCGCTCGCTGCTTCGACAGCGCCAGGTTCCAGGCCGCCGACCCCTGGGCGTCGGCGTGGCCGACGCAGGTGACCGAGGCGGCCTTCCCTGCCGACCTGCCGACGCGGGAGAGCCAGGTGCGGTCGGCGGCACCGACCCGCGCCGACTCCGGCGCGAAGCGGACGGTGCGCACGAGCGTGAACCGCTTGCTGACGACCCGACTGGACCGCTCGGCGTGCAGGACGCCGTCGGCGGTGCGGGCGACGAGCCGAGCCGTGACCTTGGTGCCGCCCGGGGTCGCGACGAGTGCCCGGCCGACGCTGTTGAGCTTCACTCGGCCGTGCGTGCCCTTCCAGGTGCCCTTGCCGATCACCGTCGTGGTGCCCCCGACGCGTGCGGTCAGCGTGACCGTGCAGGAGCGGACCTTGGTGCGCTTCGCCTGGCAGGTGACCGGGACCGACGCGGCGGCGCCGGCGCTGGCCTTGGCCAGGCGGGGGAGCTTCACCGCGACGCCCGGTGAGACCGGAGCCGTCGGGGTCGTCGTGACCGGGGCGGTCACCTCGGCGACGTACGTCGTGTCGACGAACTGGTCGTAGGCGTCGCGGATCCGGAACGTCACAGGCGAGGCCTTGCCGGTGAAGCCCGGCCTGGGCACGAACGAGATGGTGTTCGTGGCCGGGTCGAGCAGGTAGGTGCCCTCGGGGACGACGACCGTGTTGGTCTCGACCCCGCCGCTGAGGAGCGCCGCGCGGCCACCGGCCGGCACCCGGAGCGTCACCGACTGCTCGCCCTTGCCGGTGGACGTCAGCGGCTGTGCCTGCGGGCCGGCTGGGGGCGTCACGCTCGGGCCGTACGTCGCGTCGGCGTGGCGGCCGAACCCGTCCTTGACCCGGAAGGTCACCGGGGTCGCGGCGCCGGCGAAGCCCGGCACGGGCGCGAAGGTGATGCGGCCCGTGACCGGGTCGAGCGTGTAGGTGCCCTGCCCGGGAACCGTGACGGTCGTCGTCTCGACGCCGCCGTCCACCAGCGTGATCGTCTGGTCCGCCGGGACGGCGATCGTGACGGACTGCGGCCCCTCCGCGCTCCCCGACGAGGTCTGCGGGGTCGCGGTCGGGCCCGGCGGGAGCGCGATCGACTCGGCCGCCTGGCCACCGGTGAAGCCGAAGCCGTCGGTCGAGCCGAGCTCGTAGACGTTGACGCCGACCGGCTCCGGAGAGCTGATCGAGTGCTGGCCGGCCGGCACCTGGAGCTGGGTCGCCGAGAAGTCCGAGCCCGCGACCGCGACGAAGTCCTCGGCCGGCACGACGTCGCCGTCGACGCGCACCTGGCCGACGCTGGCGGTCGGGGCGACCAGGTTGAGGTACGCGGTCATCCCCGCGGTGCCACCGAGGTCGGGTGCCGCCACGACGTACTCCGTCAGGTACTGGCCGGCCGGTGGAACGCTCATCATCAGCGGGTCGCCGGTCGTTCCGTCGTAGTTCGTGCTGTTGCCGTACTGCGAGACGAAGCTCGGCTCGCTGGTCTCGATCAGCACGCCGGCGAGGCTCGCGTCGGTGGCGTCCTCGGGAAGGACCGCCTCGTAGAACTCACCGGCGTCGAGGGTGGCCTTCTCGGCACCGCCGACGCGGACCACGGTGTCGTCGTGGTCCGCGAGCACCCGGTAGGTGTCGCCCTTGGTCCGGGTGGCGATGCGGGCGCTGACGAAGGTCTCGCCCCACGCGGAGGTCGGGGTCATCTGCTGCAGGAGCGGATTGCAGGCGAAGAAGCCTGTGGGGACGTTGGAGCACCCGGTGCCGGCCAGCACCGCGACCGGGCGGTCGGCCTCGACGAGCGTGCCGGTGACGTCCTGCGCGGCGGTGGTGCCGCTGAGCTGGTAGGTCTGACCCTCGTCGAGCGTCACGGCGTACGACGTGCCGGCGGCGCGCGCGCCGAGCGTGGTCTGCGGGGTCACCGTGAGGGTGGTGCCGTCGGCCGTGGCGACGACGGTCAGGTGGCTGGCCATGGAGACCGTGGTGCCCAGGCCGCCGTAGGCCAGCGGCCGGTAGGTGGTGCCGAGCGCGTCCACCGGGAAGGCCTGGTAGCCGGTCGATGCACCCGAGCTGTAGACCACGCCGTAGACCGAGATCGGCGCGGTGGAGACGATGTGGATCCCCTGGTCGGCGACGCCGTCCGCGTCGTCGACCTGCAGGGTGTTGGGGATCGTGAACGCCTCGACCTGTCCCGCGACCAGGCTGCGCGTCTCGATGAGGGACCCGTCGGTGCGGGAGAAGGTGACGGTCCCGTCGGCCGTGGGCGAGGCGTACAGGGTCTGCTCGACCGACGCCTCCCCGAGCGTGATCGGGATCGCGGTCCAGAACTCGGTGCCGACGGTGTCGACGACCTGGACGATCGGAGGTGCTGCGGAGGCGGACGCCGATGTCGCCGCGCCCGCGGCCGACAGCGACGCTGCGGCAAGGGCGAGGGCGAGGACGGTCGTGACGCGGGTGGGTGTGCGCACGGTTGCTCCTGGCTGAGTGAGTGGTGACCCACGTGGCATCGGCGGTCGGCGCCGACACCTGAGCGGTGCGCGGGCGGTTCTCGTCGCCCGATACCCTCGCCAGGTGCCTGTGACCGCTCAGCCCGACCTCGACGGGTGGTCGCGGCGGCACACTCACCACTGGGCGGACTGGACCAGTGAGGCGCTGACGACGGCCAAGCGCGATCGGGTCGTCAGCCTCGTGGTCCCCGCTCGCAACGAGGCCGCGACCGTCGGCGACGTCGTCGCCAAGGTCCGCGGCGCCCTGGTCGAGACGGTCGAGCTCGTCGACGAGATCGTCGTGATCGACTCCGACTCGACCGACGAGACCTACGCCGTGGCCGCCGACGCCGGCGCGATCGTGCACCGCTCCGCCGAGATCCGGCCCGACCTCGGCTCCCGTCCGGGCAAGGGCGAGGCGATGTGGAAGTCGCTCTTCGTCACCCGTGGCGAGCTGATCGTCTTCATGGACGCCGACCTCGTCGACTGGGACACCCACTTCGTGCCCGGACTGCTCGGCCCGCTGCTCTCCGACGACCGGGTCGAGCTGGTCAAGGGCTTCTACGAACGGCCGCTCGTCTCGGGAGAGTCCGTCGTCCCGTTCGAGGGCGGCCGGGTCACCGAGCTGGTCGCGCGGCCGCTGATCCGGCTGCTCTTCCCTGAGCTGGGTGGTCTGCACCAGCCGTTGGCGGGGGAGTGGGCGGTGCGTCGGTCGCTCTTCGAGAGCCTGCACGTGCCGCACGAGTACGCCGTGGAGCTGGCCGCGCTGGTCGACACCCAGCGCAGCCGCGGCCTCGACGCGATCGCCCAGGTCGACCTCGGCGTCCGCGCCCACCGGCACCAGTCGCTGCGCGACCTCAGCGGCATGGCCACCCAGATCCTCGCGGCCGCCCTCGCCCGGGCGGGCACCGGTCCGCAGGTCGAGGAGCGGCCGCCGGCGGCGTCGGTGGGGGCGCCGTGACCCTGCGGCTGGGCCGGCACACCTTCGACGACGACGCCACGCTGATGATGGCGATCGTCAACCGCACGCCAGACTCCTTCTACGACAAGGGCGCCACCTGGGCCGAGGACAAGGCGTTCGAGCGGGTCGCGCTCGTCGCGGAGCAGGGCGCCGAGATCGTCGACATCGGCGGCATCAAGGCCGCGCCGGGCATCGAGATCTCCGAGGCCGAGGAGAAGGACCGCGTCGTCGACTTCGTGGCCCGGGTGCGCGCGGCGTACCCCTCGCTGGTGATCTCCGTCGACACCTGGCGCGCGTCGGTCGGCGCCGCGGTCTGCGCGGCCGGCGCCGACGTGATCAACGACGCCTGGGGCGGCGCCGACCCCGAGCTCGTCGACGCGGCCGCCGAGGGCGGCGCCGCGATCGTCTGCACCCACACCGGCGGCGTGACGCCACGGACCCGGCCCTACCGGATCGAGTACGACGACGTGGTCGCCGCGGCGATCGCCGACACCACGGCGTACGCCTCCCGCGCGCTCGACGCGGGTGTGCCGCGGGAGTCGATCGTGATCGACCCGGCCCACGACTTCGGCAAGAACACCTTCCACTCGCTCGAGGTCACCCGTCGGCTCGGGGAGCTGGTCGACACCGGCTGGCCGGTGCTGGTCTCCCTGTCGAACAAGGACTTCGTCGGCGAGACGCTCGACCTGCCGGTGGGCTCGCGGCTGGTCGGCACGCTGGCGGCCACGGCCGTCTGCGCGCTCGCCGGCGCGCGCATCTACCGCGTCCACGAGGTCGTCGAGACCCGGCAGGTCGTCGACATGGTGTCGTCGATCGCCGGGCGCCGCCCGCCGCGGCGGGCGATCCGGGGGCTGCAGTGAGGGCCGTCCTCGTGCCGGGGGTGCTTGCGCTGCTGCCCGAGTACGCGTCGCTCGACGACCCCGTGACCGAGCTGCGGGCCGTGTGCCTGGACGCCGTGCGCTGGCTGGGGTCCGACGTCACCGTGCTGGCCGACGATCAGGGCGCCCGGGTGGCGGCGTACCTGCTCCAGGCGTCGGGTGGTTTCGAGGCTCAGGCGCAGAACGCCTTCGCACCTCAACCACCGTTGCCGGTGGTTGAGGTGCGAGGAGCGCCAGCGACGAGCCTCGAGCCCACCACCCGTGCGACCTCCTACCTCGTCGTCGGCAACGGGTCCGCCTGCCGCAGTGAGAAGGCGCCGGGCCACCTCGACGAGCGGGCGCACGACTTCGACGCCGCCCTGGGGGCCGCCCTGGCATCGAGCCACCGGGACTGGCCCCCGCTCGACCTCGGGGAGAGCCTCCTGGGGAGTCTCGACGGGATCCGGCGGCTGCGCGGGGTGCTGCCGGCGGAGTATCGGGCGACCGTGGACTACGACGCCGACCCGTTCGGCGTGCAGTACTGGGTGCTGCGGTGGTCGTGGTGAGGTGGTCGTGGTGAGGTGGTCGTGGTGAGGTGGTCGTGGTGAGGGTGCTGGTCGGGCCCGACACCGACGACCTCGACGAGCTGTACGCCGTGCCGGCCGACCGCACCGACGGGCCCTGGCTGCGGGTCAACATGATCACCACGCTCGACGGCGCCGCGACCGGAGACTCCGGCCGGAGCGGCTCGATCAACAACGCCGTCGACCAGCAGGTCTTCGACCGGCTCCGCGCGCTCGCCGACGTGATCGTGGTCGGCGCCGGGACCGCCCGCGTCGAGGGCTACGGGCCCGCCGACCGGCCGATCGTCGTGGTCAGCCGGAGCGGCGAGGTGCCGGAGGGGCTCCGTGGCGCGCCGCCCGGCTCTGTGCTCGTCGAGCCGCTCGGCGATGCGGCCACCTTCAAGCGCGGGCTGGCCGACCGCGGCTGGTCGAGCATCCTCTGCGAGGGCGGGCCGTCGCTGCTGCGCGACCTGCTCGCCGCGGGCGTGGTCGACGAGCTGTGCACGACGACCGTGCCGCGCGTCATCGGCGGGGAGCATCCACGGATCGTGGCCGGCCCGCCCGTCGACGTACCGCTGCGGCTGCACACCCTGCTCGAGCAGGACGGCACCCTGCTGGCGCGCTGGCTGGTCTGAGCCGGGGCCGCGGTCGCGCCATCGCTCACTCCAACCGGTGCCGCCAGGCGGGCGACGTCACGTGGATCGCCACGCCCGCCATGCCGGCGACGAAGAGCAGGATCGTCGCCTTGGCGAACCAGTCGGGCAGCAGCGTCGAGACCAGGACCGTCGCGACGTGCAGGATCAGCGCGAACGGGATCCAGCGGGCGACCGTGCGGGCGCGGAGCAGGGCGATTCCGAGCAGCAGCTCGCCGGCGAGGAAGCCGACGATCCAGGCGTACAGGAAGACCAGAAGACCGGTGTTGTGGGCCACTTCGTCGAGGCCGCCGTCGACGATGGTGTCGGTCTCGACGAGGGCCCGGAAGAAGACCATCAGCATCGCGAAGCCGGCGGTGCCGATGAAGCCGAGCTCCAGCACCACCGCGCTGACCAGGCCGAGCATCCGACCGCGGTGCTCGAAGAGCGTGACGATCGCGGGGAGCCCGAGTGTCAGGCAGACCGAGGCGACGAAGTAGATCGCCGCGGCCGCCATCCAGACCCCGCCCCGCTGCTGCACCACGCGCAGCGTCTCCGCCGTGCCGTCGCTCGACGGCAGCAGGATGCTGCCGAGCGCCAGGGCCAGGGCGCCGGTGAGCAGGAGCGCCGCCGAGACCGGCAGCCAATCCGTCCGCACTGCCACACCGTAGAGGCACGACGGATCGCCCAGCCACGAATCGCCGAGCAGAGAGCCGCTCAGCTACACCACGTGGGTGAAGGAGCCGGTGAGGGATTCGGTGAGGCGGTGCACCTGCTCGACCGCCGAGTCGGTCGGGATCAGCTGCACCTCGTCGCACCCGAGGTCCTCGATCCGGCGCAACAGGTCGCGCAGCTCCTCGGGGGAGCCCGCGAACCCGGCCGAGGCGGCGAGCGCGTCGACGTGCCGCTCGGGGATCCAGTTCATGTAGTGGCGCAGGTGCCGGCGGAGCTGCTCGCGCGCCTCCTCCGGTGGGCCGAGCGCGAACCAAAACGACGTGGTCAACCGCGGCGCGGGCCGCCCGGCCTCCGCCCAGGCGGATCGGGTGAGGTCGAAGACCCGCGACATCTCCGCCAGGTCGACGTCGAGCGACATCCCGGCGAGGCCGTCGGCCCAGGCCGCGGCGCTGCGGATCGTGCGCGGGCCGAGGGTGCCGACCAACAGCTCCGGCCCGCCGGCCTGCACCGGCAGCGGACCGATCGGACGGGTCGCCTCGACGACCTGCTCACCGGCCCACACCTGCTTCATCACCGCCACCCGTGCGGCCATCTCGGCCATGGTCTTCGTGGTCGGCGAGGCGCCGGCCGCGCGGTAGTCCTCCTCGCGGCCGCCGACGCCGAGGCCCACCGTGAGCCGTCCGTCGCAGAGCTGGTCGCCGGTGGCGAGCGCCTTGGCGAGGGAGACCGGGTCGTGCAGCTGCGGCACGACGACCGTGGCGGTCAGGCGCACCCGCGCCGTCCAGGCGGCCACCGCGCCGAGCAGGGTCAGCGAGTGCGGGTTGTCGAAGGCCATCCGCTCGCCCCAGCACAGCGACGACCATGGCCCGTCGTCGATCGCCCGCGACCACGATTCCAGGGTCGTCGCGCCCGAGGCCCAGACGTCGGGCTCCATCACCGGCAGCGTCATTCCCACCTGCATGACGGTCACCCTCCCACGACCGCCTCGAAGATCCGTCCGTTCTCGGGAACATCGTCGAGCGCGGTCGAGCGTCGCGCTCCGGTCGCGCGGGCGGGGTCGGTCTCGTCGAGCTCGGTCACGCCGCACCACCGCCACGGCAGGCCGGCGGCGCCGGTGACGTACGGCGCGTCCATCAGCTGGAAGTGCAGGTGCGGCTCGGTGGTGTTCCCGGTGTTGCCCACCTCGGCGAGCTGCTGCCCGCCTGCTACCCGGTCTCCGACCCGTACGACGGCGGAGCCGTGGCGCAGGTGGGCGTACGCCGACCACACGCCGTCGCCGTGATCGACCACGACGTGGTTGCCGAGGATCCTCGACGCGCCACCGAGCTCGCGGAAGAATGCCTCGACCACCATCATCCAGGCCAGCGTCGGCCAGGTGTCACGACCGCGGTGGTCGCGCAGCCGGTCCCGCACCGTCACGACCGTGCCGGCGGCGACGGCGTACACCGGCTCACCGTAGGACGAGTACGCCGTGGCCGGCCGCGTGCGCAGCCTCCACCCGAGCCTCGGCTTCACGACGGTGCGACTCGGGTGCAGCAGGTCGACGGCGTACGCCTGTCCGTAGGAGCGCACCCCGTGGCTGGGCACCCGGCTGCCCGGTCCGTTGACGGCGACCCAGCGTCCGTGCACGGGCGGTCCGGTCTCGACCGGACCCCGACCGGCCCGCGGCGGACCGACGAAGGCCAGCGCGAGGATGGCCACCAGCACGACGAAGGTGGCGGTCCACGGTGTGTCCAGGACCGTCGAGGTGAGCACCACGCCGGCCACGAACAGCGCCAGCCAGAGTCGGCGCATCCGCGCGACGCGGCGCCGGACGGAGTCGAGCGGGGTGTTCATCGGTGTGCTCCTCGGGCGATCGACATCAGGAACTCCTCGGGGCGGCGGGCGACGAGGTCGCCCTCGCGCAGGTTCGTCACGGGGCGTTGGGGCGACCCTGGACCGGAACCGTCGTGCGCGCACCGGCGAGGTCGGCCGGGAGCGGGAGCACGGACCAGACCGTGCCTCCCCGCGGGCGGACCAGCAGGCTGACCTGCGAGAGATCGGCGGCCGGCCCGGCCGGGCACGAGACCTGGAAGCCGCAGTCCGGGGGCGCGCCCGGGTGGGCCCGAGCGACGTCCGGGCGTGAGGTGCGGAGCACGGCGTCGGGCGGCCATTCGTGGCCGGCGGCGTCGCGGAACGCGAACTCCAGCTCCGAGTCGGTGTTGACGAAGTAGGCCCAGCCGGCCACGTTAGCGGCACCGCCCTCGGCCCGGCTCACCTCGTCGACGTGCCACTCGAGATGGTGGTCCCACCCTGGATATCGGCGGTCGAGCTCGGGCACGGACAGGCCACGGAAGGCGCCGCGCAGCCGCTCCATGACGCCCCGATCGGCGACCGCCGCCTCGAGCACGGACTCGGCGCGACGACGTACGTGCAACTCGGCGTCCTGCACCAGGTCGTCGACACCCGCCGCCGCTCGGAAGCGAGCCAGCGCCTCGAAGTAGTCGGTCAGCCCCGGTGTCGGCAGGTCCAGGCTCAGGGTGGGACCACGGTGCGCGACGTACCCGCGACGATTCGTCCGGTACGGCGAGTCGGTCGGCGACCGGCGGATCACCTTCGTCAGGGAGCCGACGTACTCGGTCTCGGACCGGTGGATCGCGTGGAGCACGAAGGCCTCCGGCAGCCGGTCGGAGTCGACCCGGTGGTCCGCCGGCACGAAGCTGCCCCACTGCTGCGCCCGCTCGTCGACCAGGGGGAACGGGTCGCGGACGAGCAGCCGGGTGCCCGAGGTCGTCCGGGCCGTGTGCGGCCGGAACTGGACGGCCCGGTCGTCGAGGCGGACGACGGACTTCACGTGCGGATCCGGCCGGACCCGCGTCGGGTCCGCGAGCGGGTGGCTGAACGCCGCCCGGGCGTGGTCGGGGACATCGAGGTACCACGGGAACGACACGACGTTGACCTCGGAGTCGCCGGGCAGGAAGTCGTGGATGCCGGACGCGAAGTCGCGCGGCAGCCAGTACTCGTCGAGGTCGAGGAACGCGATGTGCGCGTAGCCCTCGCGGGCCGCCTTCCTCGCCTGCCTGGTGTAGGCGCGGTACTGGAAGTACTTGCCACGGTGGACCGAGTCCTTCAAGAGGTCGTCCGCGTCGCGGAGCTCGACCCGGTCATCGACCGCGCGGAGGGCCCGCAGGATCTGCAGCGACGGATCGTGGGACCCGTTCACCCAGATCTCGACTCCGTCGAAGCCGAAGCGGAGGTGGTGAAACACCCAGTCCACGAGGTAGGGACCCTCGTTCATGGCGATAGCACACAGCTTCACGCCCCCGAGCATCGGGTCACTGTACCCGCCGGAGGCCCGCATCCCGGTCGGCGTGGGGGGCTAGGTCTCCTCGCCCTCGCCCTCGCCGTTGCCACGTCGGGCCGGCTGGGGCAGCCCGCGCGCGTGCCGCGGCAGCCAGCTTCGGGCGGCGTGGTCGACGATGTGCACGCCGGGCGGCGCCTCGATCCGGAAGACATGGTCGAGCTCGTCGGCACGGCCGTCGCGGAGCGTGGAGTGGACGTGGTACTCCCGCACCTTGCGCGGCGACCGGTTGTCGGTGAAGGCGCTCGGGTCGGTCCAGTGGGCGAACTCGTCGTGGTCGAGCCACTTCAGCTCGACGAACGTGCCGAGCGGCATCACCAGGCGCTCCATGTCGTCCGGGTGCTGCCAGACCTCCCAGTCGAAGCCCTTGACGAACGTGTACGCGGGCCCGACCGGGTGGATCCACGGCTCCATGTTGCGCGAGCTGGCGTCGAGGTAGCCGACCGACTCGGACTCGATGTAGAGGGGCAGGCGCGGGAAGAGCACCATCACCTCCTCGCCCTCGAGCTGCCAGGACAGGTCGCGCACGGCCGCGACACCCTCCGGGGTGAGCACCATGTCGCCGTCCCACTTCATGGCGTACGTCGTGGTCACGTGCGAGAACGACCAGTTGTAGAAGTGGGTGAGGCTGTGCACCGAGTCGGCGGGGGTGGCCAGGTGCTCGGGGCCGCAGCGGCTGACGACGAAGGGGTACGACGTGAGCGTCACGCGGTCCGACGCCCCGAGATCGGCGACGATCCGCTGTGCGGTCTCCAGAGTGCCGTCGGAGGACTGGTTGTCGACGATGACGACGTGGGGCACGGCCTCCAGCAGCGGCGGCAGCACCCAGGGCAGGTTGTGGGCCTCGTTGCGCACCCGGAGCACCGCGGTCAGGCCGGGACGCTGGGGGCGGTGCCAGGGCCAGTGGATGTCGTACGCGGGTTCGCCCTCGCGGTTGTGGGTGACCCGTCCGTCGGAGGCGGCTGAGTCGGCAGCGGGCCGCGGGGTGCCGATGCCGGTCGTGAGTGCGGTCATGGTGGGTCAGTTCCCCCGTCGCAGGAGGTGGCGCTGGCGGCGCGCCGCAGGCTCGGCGGTCGCGGCGGACTCGGACCTGGCTTCGAGGGCCTCGGCGACCGCGTGCTCGAGGGTCCGGGCGTGGCGCTTGCGGAGCTTGCGGCCCACCGCCTGGGTGGTGGAGTCGGCGATCGCCTCCGCCTGCTCGTAGAGGTCGAGGTAGTCGGCCCGCAGCTCGTCGGACGCGGCGTGGGCCTCGGCGTCGTCCTTGCCGTCGGCGAGCCGCTCGGCGAGCTCCTGGGTACCGTCCATCAGCACCTTGAGGCGGCCCCGGATCGGTACCTCAAGATCGGCCGAGCGCACCCGGTAGAGCGACGGGTCGATCAGGTCGTAGACCCCGCGCAGGTCCTTCGCCGAAGCCGACAGGACGGCGTCGAGGGCGAAGTCCTCGCCGAGCCGGTGCACGGGGACGGTCCAGTCGGAGAGCAGGTCGTGGTAGCGGACGAACGCACGGGCCTTTCCGCGCGTCGCGCGCTCGGTGTGCAGCACCAGGTTGACCCAGGAGGCGGCCCGGCTCTCCAGACTGACTCGCGAGGAGTAGTGGTGGTGCTTGCTGCCGATCACCTCGGCCGGCGGCCGCAGCATGCTGATGAAGACCGGCGTGACGCCGAGATGCAGCGCGGCGCTCTCCCACAGGCCCAGGAACCACACCAGCCGCGGATCCTTGAGGACGACCTCGTCGGCCTCCTCGAACTGGCGCTCGAGCCACGTGCTCGCCTGGCGCCGGAAGCGCTCGTGCGTGCTCTGCTTGCTCGTGGAGAACCAGGCCCGCGGGCGGGCGTCGGACACCGTGACGTTGGCCCGCTGGAGCAGCCGGTCGTGGAAGTCCACCAGCCACTGGGACTCGCCGAATCCCTTGGGGTTCGTCTCGTCGGCCGGCACCTCGGGTTGCGGCACCCGCATGCCCAGCTGCTGGAGCGTGCAGGCCATCACGCTGGTGCCGCTGCGACCCGATCCGACGATCATGACGACCCGCCGGCCCGACGTCGCCGGGCTTGCGATCTCGGTCATGAACTCTCCCTCTGGTCGTCCCAGGCGCGGCACACCGACGTGCGCCGCCAGTTGGGGTCACGCCCTTGAATGTACCTATCATGGCGCTGCCCCTGCCGAGATCTACTGACCGCCCGTCGGGTGCAGAGCTCGACTGACCGATTGGACCTCATGACTTCCTTCCGTACTTTCGCCGCTGCGCTGGCGCTCACCGTCGGAGCCGGCCTCGCCGTTGCCGCCGTCGAGGCGCCGGCCGGCGTCGCCGCACCCGCCAGCAAGGCGCACGTCCAGAAGAAGAAGGCCAAGCAGCGCGTGAAGGTCGAGCTGACCCCGCCGATCTCGGCAGCGGGCAAGCGACCTGGCAAGGCCGACGCGGCCAAGGTCGTCGTCGCCGGCACGTTCCGGCCGAAGAAGGCGGGTCGGACCGTCGTGCTCGAACGCAAGGCCGGCAAGAAGTGGGTCAAGGCGGGCGCCGCCCGTCAGGATGCGACCGGGGTGGTGGAGATCGCCGGCCCGTTCCTCGTGAAGGGCAAGGCCGTCACCTACCGGCTCCGGGCCACCGGCTCCGGTATGCCGAACACGGTGAGCAAGTCCGTCTCGACCTGGGCCTGGACGGGCAAGGAGCTGTTCACCGACGAGTTCGACGGCAACGCGCTCGACTCCTCCGTGTGGAGCTTCCGCGAGCAGGACTACGGCCACGCCGGACAGCGCACCTGCTCGCGTACCGAGGCCACCAACACCAAGGTGGGTCAGGGTGTCGCGCGACTCGTGGTCGGCAAGGACAGCACGAAGAACGGCCGCTGCAAGTACGCCGGCAAGTCCTACGCCTGGCGCACCAACGCGCTGATCGGGACGGAGACCGGCTTCAGCTTCAAGTACGGCTACGCCGCGGCTCGGGTCAAGTTGAACGCGCTGCGGGGCCAGCACTTCGGCTTCTGGCTCCAGCCGACCTCGCGGACGGCCAACCGCGGCAATGCCAAGAAGACCGGTGCCGAGATCGACGTCGCCGAGTGGTTCGGCAACAACCACCCCTCCGGCGGCCTCTCCAGCTACGTGCACTACTACCCGCACGGCGGGAACGGCAAGAAGGTCGGCTCCTGGATCAAGCAGGTCTCGCAGTACGGCAACGGCTGGTCGAAGAAGTACCACGTCTTCTCCGTGAAGTGGACGCCGAAGTCCTACACGTTCTACATCGACGGCCAGGTCACCAACGTGATCAAGGAGGGCGTCTCCGGCCGTGATCAGTACCTTCTGCTCAGCCAGCTGAGCTCGGACTACCAGCTCAAGTACCTGGCGAACGAGAAGAAGCTGCCGCAGGGCTCCTCCGTCGACTGGGTGCGGGTCTGGAGCCTGTGAGCCTCCCCGTTCGCGTGATGCGGGCGCATCGACCGGTCGCCGCGGCCTTCCTGGCCGCGGCGACCGCCGCGTTGAGCCTCTCCGGGTGCACGGCCGACGAGAAGGGCGACAGCGGCGACGGACCGCAGATCGAGGCGCGCCTGCTGCCGCCGATCGTCGACCCGGGTCCGAAGCCGCGGAAGCCCAAGCAGGCCGACGTGGCGATCGAAGGCACCGTCGATCCGGTCGACGAGGGAGGCACGGTCACCCTCCAGGTCCACGACGGCGACGCGTGGACGGACCTCGACTCGGCCGAGCAGGATGCCGAGGGCAGCGTCGGATTCACCGCGCCCAACCTCGTCGACGGTGAGACGCAGAGCTACCGCCTGGCCGTCGGTGAACACCACAGCGACGACCTCGACACGGGCGTCTGGCAGGACAAGCTGGAGTTCGAGGACCAGTTCAACGGGGACTCGCTCGGCTCGACGTGGCACCACCGGCTGCAGGGCTACGCCGCCGAGTCGCGCTCGTGCTCGCGACCCGACACGAGCATGGTGGACGTCAGTGGCGGCGTGGCAGCCCTCTCGGTCGACCTCGATTCGGAGCGGTCGGACCGGTGCAGCTACGACGGCACGAAGTACGACTATCGCCTGAACGCCAACATCGGCACGCAGGGCCAGTTCTCCTTCCGCTACGGCTACGCAGCGGCGCGGATGAAGTTCCACGAGAAGCGCGGGCAGCACGCGGCGTTCTGGATGCAGCCGGAGCATCCGGCCGACGGCGGAGACCCGCGTGATGCGGGCGCCGAGATCGACGTCGTCGAGTGGTTCGGGCACCCCCATCACTCCGGGCTAGCGAGTTACGTCCACTATCGCGACGAGGACGGGCCTCAGAAGATCGGTGACTGGATCACCGACCCCGACCAGTACGGCGACAAGTGGTGGAAGAAGTACCACGTGTTCTCGGTCGAGTGGTCGCCGGAGGGCTACACCTTCCGGATCGATGGCCAGGTCACGTCCGTGATCGACGAGGCGGTATCCGGCGTCCCGGAGTTCCTCATCCTCAGCAATCTCAGCTCCGACTACGAGCTCGCCAAGCTGCCCTCCGAGTCGGACCTCCCACAGACCTCCTACGTCGACTGGGTACGCGTCTGGAACCTGTGAGGGGAAGTGGAGCCAGCATGGTCCACCCCCTGCCCGGCCGCCGCCGGTGTGACGGCAGCCGAACCGATGTGCGGGAATGGTCGCCCTCAGGGGTATCGCCAGACCTGCACCCAGTCGACCTTGAAGCTGTGCGGGTCGGTGTCGTATGCGTATCGTCCGTTTTCGTCGTCGTCGACCAGCTGAGAGAGGATCAGCTGCATGCGGCCTTGATTCACGTGCACGGTGGAGTCATGGACAGCCTCACCGTCGACGAAGAAGTCGTACCGGCCGGCCCGCCACCGCAGCGCATAGATGTGCCACTCCGCCGACCAACTGGTTCCCGGAGGCGGAGGAACCAGCTCCCAGTCGTCTGTCGCCGGGAGGTCGTCGTCGACGGGGTGCACATCATCAGCACATCGCACGGTGTTGGACCCACTCCGGGGGGTACCCCACGTTGTCCTTGTACCGCACCTGATGCTGCATCTGGCCGCTCTTGCGCGCATCGCCGAAGTACTCCATGACGTCGACCTCGCCGCCGCCGCACCAACCCCCGGCCGGGTCGACCGTCCACAACGACGAGTGCGCGCGCTGGCCCTCCTGCGCCTTCGCCCGGGCCGCGATCCACACGGACTCGTTGCCCGTAGGCGCCTCTATCTGCGTCTTGCTCGCAATGCTGCTCGACCACACGGGCATCGCGACAAGTCGCAGGCGGCGCCAGGCCGCGAGTCTCGTAGGACCCGGAGGTCGGTGTAGCTGCCGCCACCCTGCTGTTGTACCTGGACGGCACTCCAGCTGTGCCGCTCGTAGTCCTCCTTGTGTCCGCATTCTGCGGGATCACCGAAGGGCGGCAAGACTGGATCGGTCTGGCCGATCGTCGTGCATCGCAGCGCCCACTTCGTCTGGTCGATGGAGGTGCCGGAGAAGTCATCGAAGATCTCCGGAGCGGGTCCGGGCGCGATCGTGGTGACCGGACTGGTCACCCAGGCGCCGGTCGGTTCGAGGATGGCGGTGTGGTACTCCAGGCTTCCCCAGAGCGGCTGCACCCAGAGTTCGTCCGTGCCCGGGTTTCGTGTCCAGGACTTCACGATGGTCCATGGGTCTTGCGTTCCGACGGGCCTCGAGTACAGGCGGATCTCCCGTGTGCCCGACTGGATGTTGTAGTCGATCTTGCCGGACTGTGCCGCGCGTTCGACACCCTCCGGTCCGCTCCGGTCACCGGTCTCCACGATCTTGGGAGTGCTCGCCTGCACGGCGGTGACCTGGTCGACGGAGTTGTCCTGCACCACGGTGCGGGCAGGGGCGCTCGCGTACTGCCACAGGTGTCCGTCGTTGGTGGACAGTTGGCGGGTGAAGACGTAGAAGCTGACGACGTTGGATCCTGGTGGGACGGTCACATTCTCGAAGTGGTACCAGCCGTCCGACGTGTTGGTCTGGATTTCGTCCGCATAGCCGGGCACCCACCGACCCGTACCGCACCCAGTCACCGGAGATTCCGGACGTGTTCAAACCGGTCCGGGGAGGGTACGTCCACGATGATCGGGATGTTGGCGAAACGCGAAATCTCACCTCGGCGAAGGTCGTGAGAGAGCGCCGCCACAGGGGGAGGTACTTCCGCCGGCCGAACGTGAACGTCGGAGCCGCCGCCGGACCTTCGACTTCCACCATGCGTTCGCGGCTATATCGGGCCCTCGTCTGCTCCAGCCAGCGTCGCCATCGTTCGGGCGGGGATCAGGCGGGGTCGTCCTTGCGGACTCCCCAGGACACCAGCCCGCGCACCTGCTTGACGGGCGGCGCTCCGGCCGCGTCGACGAAACCGGCGTCCGTGGCGGGGATGTGGATGGCGGGGTAGCACGCGGCCAAGGCGGCCTCGTAGTCCCCGGGCTCGGTGCTGGTGCGCAGTGCCCGCGAGTGCGCGGCGGTGCGCAGCACGCGCACGGCGCCGCCGTCGGACAGGTCGACGTCGACGCAACCGAGGTGCTCGAGCTCCATCCGCCGCAGCAGCTGGGCGAGGCTTCTGCCGACCGGGAAGACGGCGACGCCGGGCAGCGTGACTCGGAAGGTGGCGTCCGAGCGCCGGCTCGGCGCGTCGGCCAGGCGCACCCGCGGCTCGGCCGCGTACGCCGCTCGCACGAGCCGCAGGTCCAGGCCGGGGTCGGCGAGGATCGGCCGGCGGTCGTCACTGAGCGCGGACCAGTCGGCGACGAGGGTGACCACGACGTCCGGCACGCCGCCGGTGAGCTGGGCGTCGACCGCGACGCACACGTCCTCGTACGACACGCCTGCCACTGGCACGATCACCTCGACGTACGGGACCTCGTAGGAGCGCGGCATCTGCAGGCGGTGTCCGCGGAACTCGGGCACCTGCTGGGCGAGGAACGGCTTGTTGTAGCGGTTGACCTGCTCGGCGCCGCGCATGACCGTCGTCGCGCCGAGGTGGAGGCTGTGGGCGTCGCGATCGGGCACGAACACGGCACCGGCCTCGCGGAGTCGGTAGCCGAGCACGATGTCCTCGCCGAGGACGAGGCCGACCGGCAGGCCACCCGACTCGCGCAGCAGATCGCGACCCACGCTGGCGGACGCGCCGGTGTGCACTCGCATGGCGCGTGGGCCCGCCGTGCTCAGGGAGTCGGTCTCCGCAAGGATGCGCTCGACCCAGGCGTGTGGGTCCACGGGGCCGTCGGCGAGATCGTCGACGGGCGTCCCCGCGGCGATCGCCGCCCGGAGATCGGCGGGCTCGATGGCGGCCAGAGCATCGGCATCGGCGAAGGACTTGTCGCCGAGCACGACCGCGTAGTCCACGAGGTGGTGCCAGCGCAATTGCGCCTCGACCTCGTGGCGGGCGGGCACCATGTCGGCATCGAGCCAGTGCACGATGTCGCCCTCGGCGACGTCGGCACCCGACTGGCAGGCGGCCGCGCGTCCCCAACCGTGGGTTGTCGCCACGACTCGGGTGCGCTCGGGCCGAACCTCGGGGAGGGCGATGCCCTCACCCGAGTCGTCGACGACGATGACCTCGAGCAGGTGCTCGGGGTAGCTCTGGGCTGCCAGGCCGGCGAGCACCCACGGCAGCGCGGGCGCCTGGTACGCCGGGATCACCACGGTCACCGACAGCCGCGGCTCCCAGTCGCCCAGCCGCGGGGGAGCGAGCGGTCGCCAGTCGTTGGCGCTCAGCCGGGGCTGGCGGCTCACCCCCTCGCCTCCGCGGGCAGCTCCCCGTCGGCGTACTCGAGCAGTGCGCTCGGCCGGAACCCGTCCCACGACTCCTCGAGCCGGTCCTCGGAGAGGTAGTAGTCGAGCCCGGGGTCCCAGGTGTGGCCGGCGGCCGTGCGCCGGAGCAGGTACCCGAGTCCGTGGCTGCGGTAGATCGACTGGCCCTGCTGGCGGGCGGCGTCGAGCAGCTGCGCGTCGACGTAGCGGCGGACCCGCCGGAAGCCGCCGGCCTCGGCGAGCGAGTCGCGGTCGGTCATGATCGAGCCGCCGGCGACGAACTGGGCGATCCGCTCGCTGTCGTCGCGGCGCCGCACGGTGCGGTCGATCGGCGCCAGGTAGGCGTACTCGACGGTGGTACCGACGATCTCGGCGCCGGAGTAGTGCCGCGCGAGCAGCAGGTCGGCGACGAAGTCGGGGCCGTACCAGTCGTCGTCGTCCATCTTCAGCACCAGGTCGCCGGAGGCCGCGGCGACGGCGCCGTTGAGCACGTCGCCGAAGAACGTCGGCTCGTCGAAGCCGCGCAGCGCGAACCGGTCGCCGACGTGCGCGCGCACCAGGCCCGGGTCGGCCTCGAAGCCGTGGGCGGCCACGACGACCTCGACCTCGGCGCCGCGCTGCTTGGCCACCTGGCGCAGCGCGTGCTCGAGCATGTGCTCGCGCTTGGTGGCCAGCACCACGCTGACGCTCGGAAAGGGGCGGTACGGCAGCCCGGCCGCGGCGGCGAGTCGGCCCCGCCAGGCGATCGTGGAGTGCTCGAGCAGGCCCGCTCGCCGCAGGCGCACGCTGTGCTCGTCGCGGGGCAGCGAGGCCGTGAGGTCCGGCCCGGCCAGCAGCAGGTCGGCGATGCGGTCGCCGAGCGCGGCCCGGGCGCCGGCCGGCACGTCGTCGGCGACCAGCGGCACGCCCGCGGCGGCCAGGCCCGCGACCGTGTGCGCGAGGCGCTCCGGGGCGGCCTGTGGCCAGCACACCCGGACGCCGCGATGCCCGCGCAGCAGCCGCACCGCGGTCGGGGTGACGCCGCCCTCGGCGCGCAGCTCGTGGTCGAGCCCGTCGCCGCGCAGGGTCAGGACCTCGGCGGAGGCCGATGCCAGCGTGACGATGCCGTGCTCGGGATCCTTGAGGTAGCCGGCGGGGTTGAGCACCGCCTCGTCGACCGGTGCGCACAGCAGCAGCGGGTCGGTCGTCGTCGCCGGCGGGCGGTCGATCACGTGGTGGGCGGGCAGCGCGCCGGTCTCGCCGAGCACCACATCCGGCGGGATGGTGCGGTCGGGGTCGGCCGCCTCGGCCGCCCGGCCCAGCACCTGCAGGCTCGGGTCGGCGGGTGGTGCCACCGCGGGGTCGGGCCTGGTGGTGGCGGCCACCAGCCCGGCGTACGCCGCGCGCCCGGGGGCCGCGACCCGTCCCAGTTCGCGGAGCACCAGCTCGGCGCGCACGCCGCTCTCGAAGCGGGCCACGGTCAGCGCCGCTCCGCTGGCGACCCGGCGGGCGTTCAGCGCGGTCAGCGCCGGCCACTCGGGGCGGGGCACCAGCGCGACCGGCTGCTCCGCCTCGGCCAGCCAGCAGGCGACCACCCGGGTACGGCCGAGGCCGGGCAGCACCGAGGCCCACCGGCGCAGCGACAGCACGTCGGTGCAGGCGAGCACGACCAGTCCCCACCGGTGGGGCAGGTCTGGCAGGGCGTGCCCGGTCGTGGACTGCGACACGCCCGCCGGCAGGCCCTGGAGCCGCACCTCGGGGTCGTGGAGCACCACGACGGGGTCGGAGGCGCCGTCGATGAGCTTCGTGAGTGCCGCGTCAGCCATCGTCCGGATCCTAGGACACGGCTGTGGTCGGGGTGGCCCCGGTGCTCTGCGGGAATACCCGGTGGGCCGGGTACTCCCGCACTTCGCGGCCGATGCGACACCCGAGAACCCCAGGGAGTGCCCGAGAAGTCCCACGGAGGCGCGACCGCCGGTGGCGCGCTCGACTGCCGTGCGCCGCAGCGTAGGGTCTGCGCCGTGACGGGGACGGAGGCGGAGCCGGTCCAGCGGCGCGCGGCGCGGTTGGTGCGCTCGGGGCTGCTCGACGTCGAGTTCTACGGCGCCCTCGTCGGCCGGTCCTTCGACACCGACGACGACGCGGCGGTCCACGCCGTCGCCGAGGGGATGCCCCGGCGCCTGAGCTTCAACCCGTTCGTGGACTTCGCGCGGCTGCCGCAGTCGGTACGCCGGGCGTTCCGCGCCGGCAAGGTCGGCGTGGTCCTCAAGCACCTCGAGGCCGAGGGGCTGCCGGCGTACGACGAGCGCACCCGCGCCACGCTGCTCGAGGTCGCCCGGAGCCTGGGCGCCCGCGGCCGCACCCCGCTGCCCGACCCCTTGGTCGACTGGGATGCCGAGCGATCCCGGCTGGCCGAGCGCGTCCCGGGCCGCACGTCGGTGGTGATCCCGACGTACGACGACTGGTTCATGACCGTGCGCGCCGCGACCGCCGTGCTCACCGAGAGCGGCGCCGCGGACGTCGAGGTCGTCGTCGTCGACAACGGGTCGCAGCCGCACGTCGCGCTCGCACTGGCCGGCGCGCTCGTAGGCGACGACGCGGTCCAGGTGGTCCACCTGCCGCAGAACACGAACTTCGCCGGCGGCTCCAACGTCGGCTTCGCCCGCTCGACCGGCGACCGCGTGGTGTTCCTCAACAACGACACCCGCGTGCGGCACGGCTGGCTGCCGCCGCTGCTGGCGCCGCTCGACGACCCGCAGGTCGCCGGAGCCCAGTCGCTGCTGGTCTTCCCCGACGACACCATCCAGGCCGCGGGCACGGTCTTCCCTGCCGAGGGCCTGCTGCCGAGCCACCTGCTCGTCGGTCATCCCCGGCAGGACGCCGACGCCGTCGAGGGGCGCCGGTTCTCCGTCGCGACGGCGGCGGCGCTGGCGATGCGGGCCGAGGACGTCGTGGCGCTGCGCGGCTTCGATCCCGCCTACCGCAACGGCTTCGAGGACGTCGACCTCTGCCTGCGCGCCCTAGAGCTGCGCCCGGGTGGCTTCCGGGTCGCGACCGGCTCGGTCGTGACCCACTACGAGAGCCAGTCGCCGGGCCGGTTCGCCAAGGCCATGGACAACCGCCGGCTGTTCGTCGAGCGCTGGCGAGGCCGGCTGCCCGCGCCCGAGCCCGAGGTGTACGCCGAGCTCGGCTGGCGGCTCGCGTTCCCGGTGGCCGACGACGGTCAGCCGGTGCCGGTGGCCCGGCCGGTGGTCACCGGACGGCTGCGGCGCGATCCGGACCGGCTGCGCTGGGGGCTGCGCATCCCGTCGACCGGCGGCCACTGGGGTGACGCGTGGGGCGACACGCACTTCGCGGAGGAGCTGGCCCGCGCGCTGCGCCGCCTCGGCCAGGACGCCGTGGTGCACCGGCGCGACGCGCACGACGCGCCCAGCACGGCGTACGACGACGTGAGCCTGGTGCTGCGCGGCACCTACCCCGGTCGCCCCGCTCCGGAGCAGACCTCCGTGCTGTGGGTGATCAGCCACCCCGACGAGATCGCCGACGACGAGCTGACCGGCTTCGACCTGGTCTGCGCCGCCTCGACGACCTGGGCGCGGGAGCGGTCGCGCGCGCTGGGCCGGCCGGTGCGGCCGCTGCTCCAGGCGACCGGGCTGCCGTCGGTCGACGGTGGCGGCGACCGGTCGCCGACGGCGGTCTTCGTCGGCAACGCCGAGGACCGCACCCGACCGATGGTGCACTGGGCGGTGGAGGCCGGCGTGCCGGTCGCGGTCTACGGCCGCGGCTGGGACGACCTGCCTGCCGACGCGTGGCGGGCCGAGCAGCTGCCCAACGACCGGCTGGGGGAGCTCTACCGCGCACACGCCGTCGTGATCGCCGACCACTGGCCCGACATGGCCCGGCACGGCTTCGTCGCCAACCGGGTCTTCGACGCCGTCGCCAGCGGCGCCCACGTGCTGTGCGACGACGTGTCCGGCGTGGGCGAGATGTTCCCCGGGCGCGTGCGCGTGTGCCGGGGTCCCGCCGACCTGCGTGCGGCGTACGACGCCGCGCTCGCCGCGCCGGCGCTGCCGGTCGCCGAGGCGGGCCTCTCCTTCGACGACCGGGCGCGCGAGCTGCGGCAGGCGGTGCGGGAGCTACGAGGCTGAGGCGTCCAGTGGCCGCCGTGCCTGCGGCAGCCAGGTCTGCACGACGTGCTCGATGACGTGCACGCCCTCGGGTGCCTCGATGCGGTGCAGCCCGGGGATCTGGCGCCAGTCACCGGAGCGCACGGCGTCGAACGTCATGTACTCCCGGCGCTTGCGCTGGGTGCGTGCGCTGGTGAGGAAGGCGTCGGGGTCGGTCCAGTGGCCGAACTCGTCGTCGTCGAGGTGCTTGAGCTCCACGCACGAGCCCTCGGGCAGGTTGTGGTGCGGCGTGCCCTCCGGGTACAGCAGGAACTCCCACTCGAACGCCTTGGCGTAGGAGAAGCCCGGCAGCACGGGGTGCCCGAAGTGCTCGCGGTTGCGCATCGCCAGGTCGAGGTAGGCGACCCGGTCGCTCTCGACGTACAGCGGGTGGCGGGGGAGCCGCAGGTTGATCCGGCGGTGCTGCACCTGCCAGCCGAACGCCGACAGCGCCCGCTCGCCGTCGCGGGTGAGCGCCATGTCGCCGTCCCACTTCACGACGTACGACGTGGTGGCCAGCGACTCGGCCCAGTTGTTGTAGTGGACCAGGCTGTGCGCCGACTCCGGCGGCGTGTCGAGGTGCTCGGGGCCGCAACGGCTGAGCCGGTAGGGGTACTCGACGACCCGCAGCCGGTCGGACAGCCCGTGGCGGGAGGCGATCTCGACGGCGATGGCCGGCGTCTCGTCGGTCGAGCGGTTGTCGACCAGCAGCACCTCGTCGGTGGCGCGCAGCAGCTGGGGCAGCGACCACGGCAGTGAGTGCGCCTCGTTGCGGACGCGGAGCACCGCCGTGACGCCCGGGGTCGGCACGCCGGTGCGCCGGGCCGGCTGGCGGCCCGGGAGCTCGGCCTGGAAGGGGACGGCGCTCAGGCCGGACGTCGACGCCACGGCAGGCCCCCCTTCCGGGTGGGGAGCAGGTGGGGGCGGCCGCCCGGCTCGCGATCGCGGGTGAGCTCGCGGCGCTCCTTCTCGAAGCGGTCCTTGGCCCGGCGCAGGCGGCGCTCGGCTGCGCGCACCGACGAGTCGGCGATCTCGGCGGCCTGCTCGTAGAGGTCGATGAAGGCGAGCCGGAGGTCGTCGAGCTCGCGGTGGAGCAGCTCGTCGTCCTTGCCCTCGACCAGTCGATCGAGGGCGGCGCTGGTGGCGTGGATCAGCTCCTGCACCGGCTCGGGCAGCAGCAGCTCGCCGCTGGGCCCGGGGCGGGGCGTCTTGTCGACGAAGTCGTGCACGGCGCGCAGGTTGCGAGCGTTGGCCTCGACGACCGACCGCAGCCCCCATTGCTCGCCGAGGGCGTAGACCGGGACCGTCCAGTCCTCGAGGAGGTCGGCCTGCCGGACGGCCACCCGGCGGCCGCTCCGGGTCGCCCGCTCGGTGTGCAGCACGAGGTTGAGCCACGAGATCGCCTGGCCCAGGGGGCTTCGGTCGTCGCGCCCGTGGGAGATCACCTGCCAGGGCGGGGCGACCATCAGCAGGTACGCGATGTCGACGTCGAGCCGAGCGCCGGCTCCGGACCACAGGTCGAGGAACCAGGGCAGGCCGGCGTCCTCGATCACCAGTTCGTCGACGTCGCCGGTCAGCAGGCCGTCGAGCCATCGCTCCACGCGCTCACGGTGCTGGTCCTGGGTGCTCATCCGCCCGGCGTCGAACCACGCCTCCGGGCGCGCGTCGTCGGTGGCGACGTTGGCCCGGGCGAGCAGCCGCTCGTGGAGGTCGGAGACCCAGCGTGCGGAGTCGGGCTCGAGCGTCGGCGCGTGCATGCCGAGGATCCGGAGGACGCCGGCCGCCGCGGCCGGGCCGGTCGGCTCCGCGCCGAGCACGAGGACGGCGTTGCGCCGCGCCTGCGCCATGGTCTCCCCCGAGAGCTGTCGAGCTAGGCGGACCACCGGCTGGCCCCCGTCGAGCGGTGGCGGTCGGTGCGCCCGGTGTCCGGTGCTGTTGTGGACATGTGCCTGCATGATACAGAGGACGTACGGAGGGTGCCCATCGGTTGCATCCTTCTCCCGACTCTGGGGTACGCCGCGGTCGTGGCGCCCGCCGGCGGCCACGTCGAGTAGCGCCGCTGATCGGTCGATCAGTGACTCGCGATGGCCACGGCCGTGGATCGCCGCCAGGGTGTCCTGCATGAATGACACCCCCGAGGCGCGGGGCTCGCTGAGACCGAACTCGCTGAGCCTGGCAGCCATCGTGTTTCTCATCATCGCCACCGTCGCCCCGATGTCGGGCACGATGGGCGCCCTGCCGCTGGCCTTCGGCCTCGGCACGGGCGCCGGCACGGCCGCGGCGTTCGCGATCATCGCCGTCGTGCTCGTGCTGTTCACGGTGGGCTACATGGCGATGAGCCGTCACATGTCCAGCGCGGGTGGCTTCTACGTCTACATCGGCAAGGGCCTCGGCGAGCGGGCGGGGCGGGGCGCCGGATACCTGGCGCTGTTCGCCTACAACGTCTTCCAGGTCGCGATCTGGGGCACCTTCGGGTTCTTCTGCAACATCTTCACCGCGGACAACTTCGGGTTCGAGCTGCCGTGGGTGGTCTGGGTGCTCGGCGGGATCCTGGCGATGGGCGTCCTGGGCTACCTGAGCATCGACGTGAGCGCCAAGATCCTGGGCGTCGCCGTGGTTCTCGAGGTCGCGATCATCCTGCTGATGAACGTGTCGATCGTGGTCCAGGGCGGCAGCGCGGGCCTGAACGTCGCCCCGTTCACGGCCGGGGAGTTCCTCGCCCAGAACCCGGCGATCGGACTGATGTTCGCCCTGAACCTGTTCATCGGCTTCGAGGCGACCGCCATCTACTCCGAGGAGGCGCGCGAGCCGCGCAAGACCATCCCGCGCGCGGCGATCCTCGCCGTCGCCATCATCGCGACGTTCTACATGTTCACGTCCTGGTCGCTGGCGATGGCCTGGGGGGTGGACGACGTGGCGACGGTGGCCCTGGAGGATCCCGGCAGCTTCGTCTTCGGTGCGGCCGACCAGTACCTCGGCGGCTGGAGCGTCAACACCATGCTGGTCCTGTTCCTGATCAGCACCTTCGCGACCAACCTGGGCTTCCACAACGCGATCGCCCGCTACCAGTTCTCCCTGGCCCGTGACGGCTGGGCGCCGCGCAGCCTGATGCGGATCCACCCCCAGCACGGGTCCCCGCACGTGTCGAGCCTCGTGCAGACGGTCGTCGCCGCCGTGGTCGTCCTCGCCTTCAGCCTGGCCGGTGCCGACCCCTACGAGCAGATGTTCACCTGGCTGATCGCCCTGGGCGCGGTGGGCCTGATGGCACTCATGGCGCTGACGTCGCTGTCGGTGATCGTCTACTTCCGTCGTACCGGACTCGAGCGCAACCCGTGGGTCACGCTGGTCTGCCCGGCCCTGGCGTTCCTCGCGCTGGCCGCCGAGGTGGTGCTGATGATCCGCAACTGGGACCTGCAGACGATGGACGCGGGCGGCCTCGTCCCGTGGCTGCCGGCCCTGCTGCTCGTGGCGGCGTTGATCGGTGTCCTGTGGAAGCCGGGGCGGCCGCCCGCCTGGCTCCGGGAGGACGACTCGGCCGGTGCCCCGGCCGAGGTGGTGCACGACACGGGCCGGCCGGCATGAGGTCGGACGGCATGAGGAGGACCGGAGACATGGCAGTGCAGACGTCCGACGCGGAGCGACCGGCGGCCGGGTCGACGACCCGGATCGAGATCGCGCCGAGCTCGGCCGAGGCGGTCGAGCTGGCGCCGGGTGACCTGCTGCGGGTCATCGACGTCGAGGGCAGCCAGGTCGCCGACCTGGTGGCCTACGACGCACACGACCACGCCGTGTCCTTCTCGCAGGGCTTCACCCGCCTCCTGTGGGACCGGGTCGACGTGCGGCTGGGCGACAGCCTGCTGTCGGCCGGCGGCGTCGCCCTGCTGACGGTGGTCGAGGACACCGTGGGCGTGCACGACCTGCTGTTCCCGCCGTGCAACACGATGATGTACGAGCGGGTCTTCGGCGTCAGCGGCAAGACCGGTTGCCGCGAGCACCTGACGACCGCGCTCGCGCCGTACGGCATCGGCTTCGCGCAGGTGACCGATCCGTTCAACGTCTTCATGCACACGCGGATCGGCGCCGACCAGCACATGACGATCCTGCCGCCGACCAGCCGGCCGGGCGACCGGCTCACGCTGCGCGCGGAGCGTGAGCTGGTGGTGGCGGTCTCGGCGTGCGCCGGGGACACGAACGACTGCAACGGCGGCCGGCTCACCGGGATCCGGCTCGAGGTCGTCAGGAGCGTGCCGGCCACGCCGGCGGAATGACCGCTCCGGGCACGACGGCGTGGTGCTGGCGCGCCAGGCTGACCGCCAGCTCGACGAAGCTGGTGACGGCAGGGCTCGGGTCGCCGCGCCGTCGGGCCACGGCCACGGTGGAGTAGCTCGCGTCGGACAGCGGCACGAACGCGACGCCGGGGTGGCGGTAGTAGCGCGTCGACGAGCTCGGCACGGTGTCGACGACACCGAGGTGCGCGACCGCCGCCAGGCCCTCCGAGACCGAGCTCATCTGCGCACGGGTCTGCGGCGGCGCACCCCACAGGTCCCCGCAGGTCCAGAAGTCGCGCCAGCGCCCCGGCGTGCCGGACCGGGCGGTGACGAACGGCTCGTCGGCGAGGTCGCGCACGGAGACGGACGGTGCGGCGGCGAGCTCGTGCTGTGCGGGGACGGCGGCGCAGCGTGGCTCGTCGATGAGAGGCGTGCAGTCGAGGGCGTCGTCGTCGAACAGCGGGTGCAGGAGGGCCACGTCGACGGTGCCGCTGGTCAGCGCCTCGGCCTGCGAGGTCATCGAGAGTTCGTGGAACTCCACGGCCACCGACGGCAGCGCCTCGCGGTAGGCGCCCATGATCAGCGGCGTCAGCTCCGCGGCGGCCGCCCCGAAGAGCCCGATCCGTAGCAGCCCCGTGTAGCCGTCGGCGATCGCCTTCAGGTCGGCCTGGAGGTCGTGGAGACCGGTCAGGACCACGGCGGCGCGCTCGACGAACCGCTCGCCGGCGGCGGTCAGCCGGACCCCGGTCGACCCCCGGTCGAACAGCCGCGTGCCCAGGGAGCGCTCCAGCCGAGCGATCTGCTGGCTGAGCGCGGACTGGGTGATGAACGCGCGCTCCGCCGCCCGCCCGAAGTGCAGCTCCTCGGCCACCAGCAAGGCGTAGCGCAACTGCCGGACCTCCACGCCGGGATCGTAGACCACCGACGGGGACGGGACCTGCCGATCGGGTGAGGGCCCGACCCAGCCTTCGGTACGCCGACCGACGCGCCTCAGCCGGAGGTGGAGCCCACCGAGACGGCGACCACGGAGGTGCGCAACGTCGTGGTGCCGGAGAGCCTGCGGCAGACCACGCCTACCTGCTGCGTCTGCGACTTCACCGGCGAGAGCCCCATCAGCAGCACGCGGAGGGTCGTCACGTCCGTGTCGGGCTCCTCGACGATCAGGCGGTCCACCTCGGTCGTCCCCACGTTGAGGACGCACTCGGCCGAGGAGCCGACCGGCGCGACCAGGTCGACGGTCGCGTGGGCGAGGATGTGCCCCCGCTGCGGCATCGGCATGGCCGCCTCGCCGCAGGCGTTCCAGGCGCTGCCGGGGGTGCAGAGACCACGGCCCGCCACCCCGAGACCGGCGATCTGCGCGGCGGGCACCATGCCGAGGGTCGTGGTGTCGAGGTCCGCGGCCGTCAGGGAGCCGTCGGCGACCTGGTCACCGGTGACGGAGCCGGGGGCGAGGTGGTCGCGGGTGACCGAGCCGGACGCGAGCTGGTTGCGACCCACCGAGTCCGGGGCGATGTGGTCGCGGGCGACCGAGCCGGACGCGAGCTGGTCGCGACCCACCGAGCCTGGCGCGAGCTGATCGCGGGCGACGGCGCCGGGGGCGAGGTGCTGGCGCGCCACCGAGCCGGGCCCGAGGTGTCGTCCGCTCAGCGCGCCGGCGCGGACGTGCCCGGAGCGGACCGCTCCGCTGGCGAGCTTGACCGGACCGACGGCCCGCTTGGCCAGGTCGGCGCGCTTGACCTGTCCGTCCTTGATCGAGGCGGACACGACGCTGTTCTTGGGCATGATCCGGGCGGTGGCGTACGCCGTGGTGCCGGCGACGGCCAGGCTCATCGCGAGCGGCACCACCGTCCGGGAGGCGAGCAGACGCGAGCGATTCATCATTCCTCCGATGTCAGGGATCCGACGGACCAGACGACGTTGTCGGTGTCGCCGCCGGGCCAGAACTCGATGCGCTTCAGCTCGAGCCCCTCGGGCACGAGCAGCACGGTGCACCCGGTGGCGTGACCGCCGGCGGGCACCTCGTCGGGTGCGTCGCGGCACGGTACGAAGCGGGTGGCGCCCTCGATCACCGGCGCGATCACGAGCGTGCCGTCCGTCGCTCGACCGCTGGGGTCGCGAGGGAACGTGATCGGCGTCGACCCGCTGTTCTCGAGGGTGTAGTCGACGAGGTAGGCGTCCGTCGCGCGCGCCGGCTCGTCGAGGACCAGCCCGGCGTCGGCCAGCGTCTCGTGGTCGGTGGCGCGCACCGCGTCGACGCTGATCCGGTAGGTGTCGGCGGGCTCCGTGTCCTCGACCTCCACGTAGTGGGGGACCTCGACAGCCTCGCCGAGCGCATGCTCGGCGGAAGACCCGTCGGAGCCGCAGCCGGTGAGGAGCACGAGCGGGAGGGCGCACCACAGCGGGGCGCGCGGGATGCGTGCCGCCATCAGGCGCGGACGCCGGGGTCGAGGACGGGAACGGCGAGACCGTCGGCGACGGTACGACGGACGTGAGCGCGGGACACATGGCCTCCTGTGCTGGGGCCGGGTGGCTCCCGGCCGGAGACAGCAGGGTGGCCCGACGGCGCCGTCGCCGGATCGGGAGCGACTCCCTAGTTCTGTCCGTCCTCGCCGTCGTCCGGTCGGGCGGCGCGGGCGGCCTCGCGCCGGTTGGCGACGCCGAGCTTGGCGAGGACGGCGGAGACGTGGTGCCCGACGGTCTTCGTCGAGAGGTGCAGCTCGCGGGCGATCTCGGCATCGGTCATCCCCCGGGTGAGCCCGGTCAGCACCTGCGCCTCGCGCGGCGTGAGCCCGTGCCGATCACGGGTGGCGGAGCGGTGGCCGCCCAGGGAGCCGCGTTCCGCGACCGCGCGCGCGGCCCAGCCGGTCGCGCCCAGCCGCTCGAAGTCCTCTGCAGCCCGCACGAGCACCGCCCGGGCCGACGCCCAGCGTCGCCGCCGGCGCAGCTCGCGGGCGAGGGCGAGCCGCGCCCGCGCGGCGTCGTGCAGGGTGCCGGCCCGGTCCAGGTCGTCGGCGGCGTCTCCGGCTACGGCGACCGCCTCGTCGGCCGGCCCACCGCGCCGCAGGCCGAGCAGTGCGGTGCCGTGGGCGGCCACGGCACCCGCCCACGGATGCGGCTGGGCCCGACCGCCGGCGTCGAGCTCGCCCAGCAGCAACTCGGCGGCGTCGAGGTCGTTCGCGGCGATCAGCGCGTGGAGGAGATCCATCGCGACCGGGAACACGCCGGGGTCGACGACGCCGGCGCGCCGACAGCGCTCCCAGACCTCGCCCAGCCGGGCCACGGCGGCGGTGCCGTCGTCCGCGAGCACGGCGGCCATGCCACAGGTGACCTGGGCGTCGAGCACGGTCCAGCGCTTGCCGATGCGCTCGCCGGCCGCGATCGCCGCCCGCGCGGCCGGCAGCGCGGCGCCGGGGTCGCCGCGCAGTGCCGCGAGCCGGGCGCGGAAGGCGTCGGGCTCCGGGGACTCCAACAGGTCGGTCTCCCCGCTGGCCAACCACTGATCGAGCAGGGTGCCCGCCTCGTCGACGTCCCCCGCGCGCAACGCGGTCTCCACGAGCAGCCGTTGGAGATCGTGATGACGCAGGTGCGCGCCGGCCCGCGCCGCCCGCTCGAGCTCGGCGGCCAGCAGCGTGCGGGTGACGTCGAGCTCGCCGCGCCAGGCGTGCCGCACCTGGGTCTCGGCGGATCCACCGGAGACGGGCAGGGCGCGCAGGGCGCGACACCACACCAGCCCGGTGTCCGCAGCGGGATCGAGGGCGTGTGCCTGCTCTGCCAGCTCAAGGGCCTCGGCGATCTCGGCGACCTCGATGACCGCCATCGTCGCCGACTGCAGCGAGAGCGCGTGGGCGCGCAGCGGGGCCGGTAGCTCGGGCTCGGCCAACGCCCGCTCGATGATCTGCTGCATCCCGGCCGCGGAGCCGACGTCGGTTTCCAGGAGGAAGAGCCGGGCCCGCGCCCGCGCCTCGCCGGCCGGCAGCCGCTCCAGCTCGCGTTCGAGCAGGTCCCGGAGCCGGTCGCCGGACCCGAGGTGGGCGAGCGCATCGGCGAGTGCGAGCACCCGGTCCGGTCGCTCGCGCGCGCCGTTCGGGGTGCGGGCGAGCGCGAGCTCGGCCAGCTCCACTGCGGTCTCGCTGGCACCCCGTCGGCTCGCCGCGGTCGCCGCCTCCGCGAGCTCGGCCGCGAGCGTGCGGTCGGCGCCGGTGGTACCGAGTCCGCGGTGGCGGACGGCGAGGTCGGCGTCGCGGAGGCAGTCGGCGAGGCGACGATGGACGCGCCGGCGACGCGTCGGGGCGGCGGTCTCCAGCGCGGCCGCGCCCAGCAGCGGGTGCCAGGGGCGGGCCTGACCGGTCACGGCGTCGACGGCGAGCACCCGGCTCCGGCAGGCCTCGTCCAGGGTGCTCTGGTCGCTGAGCCGCACCACGTCGTCGTCGCCGAGCGCGGGCTCGAGCGCGGCGGCGAGCAGGACGGTCGCTAGTGGTTCAGGCATCGTCAGCGCCCGCTCTCGGAGCAACATGTCGGGGTCGTCGGCGCCGAGGGATCCACCGGGGGGCGGGAGCCCGCGCTGCCGCAGCACGTGTGCGATCTCCAGCGCCAGGAGCGGGCTGCCCCCGGTCTCCGCCGCCAGGCGGGACACCGCCCAGCGCGGCAGCCGCAGCCCCACCCGCCCGGCGACCATCTGGGCGAGGGCGTCGGCGCCCAGGGGGCCGACCTCCAGGCCGACGTGTCGGTGCCGCCGCAGCGTCTCCTCGAGCGTGGTGGGTGCGGAGTCGGTGCGCCGCACCACCAGCCAGCGCAGGTGGGTGGTGCGCTGCCGCAGCACGTGGCAGAGCGCACGCACCGAGGCGAGGTCGGCCCACTGCGCGTCATCGAGGGCGACCAGGACGGGTCGCTCCGCGGCGAGGTCGTCGAGGAGGGTCCGGGTCGCGGTCTCGACCACCGCCGGGTCGGGCGGGCCGGCCGCCGTACGGCGCAGCAGGACGACCTCCAGCGCGGCGGCCAGGGGCGCGTCGAGGCCCGAGGTGTCGAGTCCGCGCAGCAGCTCGCGGAGCACGGCATGGCTGCGGTCCCGCTCGCCCTCCCCGGGCCGCGCGACGAGCACCCGGTAGCCCCGCCGCGGCGCGCCCGCCACCGCGCGCTCAAAGAGCACGGACTTGCCGATGCCGGCCGGTCCGGTGATCACCAGGCCCTCGGGCCCGGAGTCGCCGAGGAAGCCCTCCAGCGCGGCCGACTCGGCGTCGCGACCGACCAGTGGCGGTCCGTCCCCGAGCTCCGACATGTCGTGCACCCTAGTCACGGCCGGCCGGGTGCGGGTCCGCTCTCGTCGTACCTGACCTGGCTGTCGTGGAACGGGCCTTGGCCTCAAGGGGTGGGCGCAACACCTGAGTGATGGAGGGGTGTTGCATGCCGCGTGTGCCGTTTGTGGTGCGAGGGGTGTTCTGGGACGGGATTCGTGCCGGGTTGTTGATCGAGGAGGCCGCCGCGGTGGCTGGCGTGTCGACCACCACCGGGCGGTCCTGGTTCCGTGAGCGTGGGGGCGTGAAGCCACCACCAGCGCCTGCGGGTAGGTCCGGCAGGCTGACGTTCGAAGAGCGCGAGAAGGAAGAGCGCGAGAAGATCGCGGTGCTCCGTGCCGCGAAGATGTCCGGGGCCCAGATCGCCCGAGAGCTTGGCCGGCATCGCGCCACGATCAGCCGCGAGCTGCGCCGCACGCCGCGGGGGCCGAACAACTGGCGCCGCCCGGAGTACCTGGCCTCGGTCGCCCAAGAGCATGCAGACGAGCGCGCCAAGCGGCCCAAGGAGGCGAAGCTGGCCACCAACCTGCGGTTGCGGCGAGAGGTCCAGGCACGGTTGAAGAAGAATCACAGTCCCGAGCAGATCGCTGCCCGGCTGCGTGAGGACTTCCCCGACGATCCGGAGATGTGCCGGAGATGTGGGTGTCGCACGAGACCATCTACCAGTCGCTCTACGTCCAGGGCCGCGGCGGCCTGAAACGAGAGCTGACCAGGCATCTTCGCACCGGTCGGAGCCTGCGCAAGCCGCGGCGGCAGCCCGATGAGCGGCGGGGCCGGATCCCGGGCATGATCAACATCAGTGAGCGCCCGCCCGAGGTCGAGGACCGCGCCGTGCCGGGTGATTGGGAAGGTGATCTGATCCTGGGGTCGACCGAGTCCGGCTCGGCGATCGGAACCCTGGTCGAGCGGGTCACGGGCTTCACGATGCTGCTGCACCTGCCCGGCGACCACACCGCCGAGACGGTCGCGGAGGCGATGGTCGTCAAGATGAGCGGGCTGCCCGATCAGCTGCGCCGCACGCTGACCTGGGACCAGGGCAGCGAGATGGCCAGCCACGTCCAGATCGCCGAGGCCACCGGGCTCGACATCTACTTCTGCGACCCGCATTCGCCCTGGCAGCGGGGCAGCAACGAGAACACCAACGGGCTGCTCCGCCAGTACTTCCCCAAGGGCACCGACCTGTCCAAGTGGGGCCCGGGCTACCTCGACAAAGTCGCCGCCGAGCTCAACAACCGCCCCCGCAAACGACTCGGCTGGCGCACCCCCGCCGAAGCCCTCGACAAACTACTGTCGGACCAGCCAGATCCACCTGCTGTTGCGCCCACCGCCTGAATCCACCGGCCCGGACGGAGCACTCCGGTCAGGTACGACGGGGCGACCGCGCTCCGGTCACCGTCCGGTTCGTGGGGTCGTGAGATGGCGGTCGTGGTGTCCGGGCGCGGTGATGGTGAGCGTGGCGTGGAGGCGCTTGCCGACGGCCGCGGGCCGGACGGTGTAGGTGCGTCGGGTGGCGTTGCGGAGGCGGGTTCCGTCGGCGTACCAGGTGATGGTGACCTTCGCGCGGGCGATGAGCTGGTTGCGGTAGCGGGAGAGCCCGGCGAGGCGGACGGTGTCGCCGACGCCGCGGCTGCCGCGGATGGTGAGGCGGGAGTCGGGTCGGGGGAGGTGACCCTTGAGCACGCGTCGGGGGAGGCGGGTGACGGTGGTGCCGGGCTGGTGGCCGGGTGCGGTGGTGGTGATGACCAGCCGGATCCGGTGGAGCCGGTCGCCGGGCCGGGGGGTGTAGCGGGCGCGGGTGGCGGTGCTGATGTCGACCCAGGATCTGGGCAGGTGCTTCCAGGCCTTGCCGATCTTGCGGCTCGTGCGCTGCCACTGGTAGGTGCTGGTGGCGCCCGGGATGTCAGGCGGTGTGGCGACGACCCGGACGGCCGTACCGATCCGGGGCCGTTCGGCGGGGGTGACGAGGGTGTCGACGTCGGGCAGCCGGGGGAGATCCGTGACCGGACCGACGGGGTCCGGTGTCCAGCGGGCGTGGGCGACGATCGGCACGGGGGTGCCGTCGGTGCTGGTGCCGGGCAGGGTGGTGGTGGCGGTGACCGGGATGCCGGTGCCGTCGGCGGCGGTGTTCCAGCCGACGAAGGTGTGGCCGGCCCGGGTCGGGGCGGTCGGCAGGGTGCGGTCGCCCCGGGTCGGGGTGTCGGCGTAGACGGTGACCGGGTCGGGGGTGGTGCCGGTGCCGCCGTTGAGGTCGAAGGTGATCCGGTAGTGGCGGTCGGACACCTGCGTCTGGACGTTGGCGGTCGGCACGGTCAGGGTGCCGTGGTTGACCAGGATCCCGGTGCCGGTGATCGTGGCCGCGGTGGCGGGACCACCGGTGACCAGGCCGTTCGGGCCGATCTCGAACAGCGGTGACGCGGTGGTGCTGGCCGCGGGGACGGTCTGCGTGCCCGACGGCAGCCGGAGGACACCACCGGACACGGTCAGCTTCAGGTGGAGCGCTGCGCCCTTCCCGGGGCCGACCGGTTCGGCACCCGCGCCGGGGACCGCGGTCACGGTGCCACCGGTCAGGGTCGTGACGCCGCCCGCACCGACGTTCCCGCCGCCGATGCCGGCGCCGTTCGGGCCGCCGGTGGCGGTGACGGTGGAGTTGTCCTTGGCGACGGTGAGGCCGCCGTCGCCCAGGTCTCCGCCGCCGATGCCGGCGCCGTCCGGGCCGCCTGTCGCCGTGATGGTAGAGGTGCCGGTGGCGATGGTGACGCCGGCGTGTCCGTCGTCTCCGCCGCCGATGCCGGCAGCGTTCGGGCCGCCGGTGGCGGTGATGGTGGAGGCGTCGTTGGCGGTGGTGGTGCCGCCCGCGCCTCCGTCGTCCCCGCCACCGATGCCCGCGCTGTTCTCACCGCCGATGGCGGTGATGGTGGACGTGTCGTTGCTCGTGGTGGTGCCCCCGTCAGCCATGTATCCGCCACCGATGCCGGCGCCACCGTCGCCGCCGGTGGCGGTGAGCCGGGCGCGGCCGTGGGTGGTGAGGGTGGCGCCGGTGTTCTGGATGCCCGCGGTGTAGGTGGCGGCGCTGGCGTCGACGATCAGGTGGCCGGGGGTGCCGGCGATGGAGGTGTCGGTGACGTCGAGGGACTCGCCGCTGTCGATGACGATGTTGCGGACGGTGAGGTCGTGGCCGGCCAGGTCGATCCGGGCATCGCAGGCGACGGTCAGGGTCGCGGCCGGGTCGGTCAGGGAGTCGGTGAGCGCGACGACGGTGGGGGTGGTCGCGTTGCCGTTGCAACTGTTGAGCAGCGTCGCGAGGTCGCCCAGGTCGTCGCCCGGGGCCGCCAGCGCCGGGGCGTGCAGTCCGGCGCCGAGGGTCAGGCCCGAGACGACGACCGCCGTGGCCAGGCCCGCGGACACCACCGTGCGCGGCCGGCGAGGAGTTCCTGGGGGTGGCAAGGCGGTCATCGTCGAGAGCTCCCTGGTGAGGCGATCGGTGTCCCCCAGCGCCGCTGTCACAGGGCGCGGGGACGAGCGTTGCTCGACGGCGTCGGCGACGCCGTGGACGAGCCGGATACTAGCGACGAAACGCGTCCGTTACCCAGGGTTGCTCAGAAGCGCCGCCGCAGGCGCGGGACCTACTTGCTCGCCTTACGCGCCCGGCTCGTGATCTTGGCGCGCTCGTTCTGGTCGAGCACCACCTTGCGGATCCGCACGGTCTCCGGGGTGACCTCGACGCACTCGTCCTCGCGGCAGAACTCCAGGCACTGCTCGAGCGACAGCTTGCGCGGCGGGATCAGCTTCTCGAAGTTGTCGGCCGTGGAGGAGCGGATGTTGGTCTGCTGCTTCTCCTTGGTGATGTTGACATCCATGTCGTCGGCGCGGGAGTTCTCGCCGACGATCATGCCCTCGTAGACCTCGGTGGTCGGGTCGACGAACATCACGCCGCGCTCCTGGAGCGACGTCATGGCGTACGCCGTGGCCGCGCCGGCCCGGTCGGCGACCAGCGAGCCCGAGGCGCGCGAGCGGATCTCGCCGGCCCACGGCTCGTAGCCCTCGGAGATGTGGTGGGCGATGCCGGTGCCGCGGGTGGCGGTGAGGAACTCGGTGCGGAAGCCGATCAGGCCCCGGGCCGGCACCAGGAACTCCATGCGCACCCAGCCGGTGCCGTGGTTGGTCATCTGCTCCATCCGGCCCTTGCGGGTGGCGAGCATCTCGGTGATCGTGCCGAGGTACTCCTCGGGCGCGTCGATCGTCAGCCGCTCCACCGGCTCGTGCAGCTTGCCGTCGACCTCGCGGGTCACCACCTGGGGCTTGCCGACGGTGAGCTCGTAGCCCTCGCGGCGCATCTGCTCGACCAGGATCGCCAGCGCCAGCTCGCCGCGGCCCTGCACCTCCCAGGCGTCGGGGCGCTCGGTCGGGAGGATCCGCAGCGACACGTTGCCGACCAGCTCGGAGTCGAGCCGGTCCTTGACCAGGCGCGCGGTGACCTTGGCGCCCTTGACCCGGCCGACCAGCGGGCTGGTGTTGGTGCCGATGGTCATCGAGATCGCCGGCTCGTCGACGTGGATCAGCGGCAGCGCGATCGGGTTCTCGGGGTCGGCCAGGGTCTCGCCGATGGTGATGTCGGGGATGCCAGCGACCGCGACGATGTCGCCCGGCCCGGCCGACTCGCCCGGCTTGCGCTCGAGCCCCTCGGTGACCAGCAGCTCGGTGACGCGGACGTTCTTGGTCTCGTCGTCGCGGCGGATCCAGGCGACGGTCTGGCCCTTGCGCAGCGTGCCCTGCTTGATGCGCAGCAGCGCGAGGCGGCCGAGGAACGGCGACGCGTCGAGGTTGGTCACGTGGGCCTGCAGCGGCGCGCCCTCGTCGTACGTCGGCGCCGGGATCGTCTCGAGGATGGTGCGGAACAGCGGCTCGAGGTCGGTGCCGTCCGGGAGGCTGCCGTTCGCCGGCTGCTCGATGCTCGCGATGCCGGCCTTGCCCGAGGCGTAGACGACCGGGAAGTCCAGCGCGTCCTGGCGGTGGCTGTCGTCGAGCAGGTCCATGAAGAGCTCGTAGGTCTCGTCGACGACCTCCTCGATGCGGGCGTCGCCGCGGTCGACCTTGTTGACCACGAGCACGACCGGCATGCCGGCGTTGAGCGCCTTGCGCAGCACGAAGCGGGTCTGCGGCAGGGGGCCCTCGGAGGCGTCGACGAGCAGCACGATCCCGTCGACCATGGACAGGCCGCGCTCGACCTCGCCGCCGAAGTCGGCGTGGCCGGGGGTGTCGATGATGTTGATGGTCATGCCGTCCGGGGCGTCGAAGTCCGCGGCCGACGGACCGGCGTAGTGGATCGCGGTGTTCTTCGCGAGGATCGTGATGCCCTTCTCGCGCTCGAGGTCACCGGAGTCCATGACCCGCTCGGCCACGCTCTCGGCCTCGTGTTCGGTGAAGGCTCCCGCCTGGCGGAGCATCGCGTCGACGAGCGTGGTCTTGCCGTGGTCGACGTGAGCGACGATCGCGACGTTGCGGAGATCGGTGCGGGGAGTGGCCATGCGCCTGCTGGGTCCGTTCGGGTTGGCTGAGTCGGCCCGACCGGGCCTCGGAGATTCTACGGGCGCCGGCCCCCTCGACCCGCATCGTGCCGCGTGGGACGACGCGGATACCCTCGGCTGGGTGAACACGCCCGTCGCCACGACCACGAAGGTCCGCGCCCTCCTCGGTGAGGTGCTGCGCTTCCTGACCGTCGGTGGCGCCGCCACGCTGGTGTCGCTGGTCGGGTTCAACGTCCTCGTTCACGGACTCTTCATCGGGGCCGCTCCGTTGGCGAACCGGCCGATCATGACGTTCGTGCTGGTCAACGTCGTGGCGGGCGTCGTGGCGTACGTCGGCATGCGCGCCTGGGCGTTCCGGGACCGTCAGGTGCAGGACCCCGCGACCGGGCTGATCCGGTTCTTCGGGCTCGGCGCGCTCACGATGGTCGTGCCGGTGGTCTGCTTGTGGGTGAGTCGGCACCTCCTCGGGCTGACCGGTCCCGTGGCCGACAACGTGGCGGCGAACGTCGTCGGGCTCGGCCTCAGCGTCGTGGCTCGATTCTTCGTGTTCCGGCGCTACGTCTTCGGGCAGGTCGCGGTGCCCGAGCCCTGCAGGCCGGCGGCATGAGCCGGGGCGACCACATCTTCGTCCGCCGGGGCCGCCGCTACACCCACCACGGCATCGACTGCGGCGACGGGACGGTGATCCACTACGTCGGCGGATGGGGGTCGATCCGGCGCATCGAGCGGACCTCCTGGGAGACGTTCGCCTGCGGCTCGGAGGTGTTCTCGCGCGAGTACCGCCAGCGCCTGTCGGTCGAGGAGATCGTGCGCAACGCGGAGTCGCGCCTGGGCGCCAACGGCTACCACCTGGTGCGCAACAACTGCGAGCACTTCGCGACCTGGGCCTCGACCGGCTCCCCGGCGAGCCGCCAGGTGCGCCGGTGGGCGATGGCCGCGCCGGGCGCCGTCGTCTCGTTCGGCGTCGCCGACGCCGCCGGCGTCCACCTGGCGCTGGTCGGCGGCCTGGGGGTGGGCGCCTACGCCCTCACCCGTCAGAAGCGTCGCGCCGACTCCACCGAGGACGTCTGACGCGACGGTGTCCCCGGGCGCACCTACGGTGGAAGCATGTCTCGGATCGCCGCCATCGGCCTCTCGCCCGACCGGGTGCCGTCGTGACCTGCCGCTTCGTGCCGCCGTACCTCCTCGCCCGGGTCGCCCCCGCGAGCCTGGCGATCGATGCGGCCCTGCGCGCGGGCCGGACGGTCCCCGTGCCGGCCCGCTCTCCGGTGCTCGCGGCACCCGCGCCCGCCTGGACGGTGCACTCGGCGGACCGCACCACCGACCTGCCCGGCCGGGTGGTGCGCTCGGCCGGCTCCGCCGCGTCCGGTGACGTCGCGGTCGACGAGGCCGCCGACGGGATCACCGGGGCGCTCGCGCTCTTCGCGGAGGTCTACGGCCGCGCGTCGTACGACGACGCGGGCGCGCCGGTCAGCCTGACGGTGCACTACGGGCAGGACTACGACAACGCCTTCTGGGACGGCGTACAGCTGGTCTTCGGCGACGGCGATGGCCGGGTCTTCGGCCGGTTCACCCGGCCGGTCGACGTGCTCGGACACGAGTTCACCCACGCCGTCACCGAGCACACGGCCGGGCTGGTCTACCGCGACCAGCCCGGTGCGCTGAACGAGTCGGTCTCCGACGTCTTCGCGTCCTGCCTCAAGCAGCGGCTGCTCGGGCAGACCGCCGACGGCGCGGACTGGCTGATCGGCGAGGGCCTCTTCCTCCCGGGCGTCCGGGCGCGGGCGCTGCGCGACATGGCGGCGCCGGGCACGGCGTACGACGACCCGGCGCTGGGCCGGGACCCGCAGGTCGGCTCGATGGACGACTACGTGTCGACCACCGACGACAACGGCGGCGTGCACCTCAACTCCGGCATCCCCAACCGCGCCTTCCAGCTCGCCGCCGTCGCCCTCGGCGGCGCGACCTGGGAGGGCGCCGGGCGGATCTGGTACGACGCGCTGACCGGCGGCGCGGTCGGCCCCGACACCGACTTCGCGGGCTTCGCCGCGGCGACGATCCCGGCGGCGGGCGCCTCGGCCGACGCGGTGGGCGCCGCCTGGGACGCCGTGGGGGTCGCGCCCTCCGGATCGGGCGCCATCGCCGGCGCCCCGGCGCCCGGCACCGTGCCGTCGCGGCGGGTCTCGGTGCGACGTACCGGCGGCTTCGCCGGGCTGCGCACCGTCGGCGAGCTCGACCTCGACGGCGACGATCCCCGCGGCCCGGAGGTCGCCGCGCTGGTCGACCGGGTCGACCTCGCCGCGGTCGCCGGCGGCCCGCCCCGGCCCGACCGGTTCGTCTACGACTTCGACCTCTGCGGTGACTGCGCCACCGTGCCCGAGCAGCACCTCACCGCCGACCTGCGCCGCCTCGCCGACCTGCTCCTCGACGACTCCCGCACCGACCCGCGTGGCGCCCGCTGGCGCGACTGACGGGATAGTCCGTCACGTTCTGGTTGCCCCAAGGGCGCTTCGACAACTAGAACGTGACGGACTATCCCGGCGACGCCAGGCCCCCGCGGCCTCAGCCCTCGCGGTGGACCTTGTGCTGTGCCGCCTGCGCCCGAGGCCGGATGACCAGCTCGTCGACGTTCACGTGCGGCGGCCGGGTGACCATCCAGGTGATCGCGTCGGCGATGTCGTCGGCGGTGAGGGGCGCGGCGACCCCGGCGTACACCGCGTCGGCCTTCGCCCGGTCGCCCTCGAAGCGGACCAGCGCGAACTCGTCGGTCTTCACCATGCCGGGCGCGATCTCCATGACCCGCACGGGCTGGTCCCACAGCTCCAGCCGCAGCGTCTCGGTGACGACCTGGGTGCCGTGCTTGGCGGCGGTGTAGCCGGCCCCGCCCTCGTAGGCGATCCGGCCAGCGGTCGACCCCACGTTGAGGATCGCCCCGGCGCCCGTGGCGACCAGTGCCGGCAGCAGCGCCTTGGTCACCTGCATCAGGCCGATCACGTTGACCTCGTACATCCGCCGCCAGTCGTCGCCGTCCGCCTCCGCCACCGGGGCCGCCCCGAAGGCGCCGCCCGCGTTGTTGACGAGTACGTCGAGTCGGTCGCCGACCACGGACGCCAAGTGCGCGACGGACTCCTCGCTCGTCACATCGCACGCCACCGCCGTGCCGCCGATCTCGTCGGCCAGTTCGGCGATCCGGTCACCGCGTCGCGCGGCGCAGTACACGTGGTAGCCGGCGGCGGCCAGCCGACGGGCGGTGGCCGCTCCGATGCCGCTGCTGGCGCCGGTGACGACCGCGGTCCGGGACGGGGTCGGGAGGGAGGTCATGTCGCCATTCTCGACGACCCGGCGCCAGGAACACGTTTCATCCTGCCTCCGGCGAGGGATGCTCTCCGGTCGTGCCCTGAGACGGCCGGAAGGAGAGACGGTGCGTACCCCTGCTGCCCTCGTCGGGCTTCTCGGCGGGCTGGCCTGGCTCGGCTCCCTCGCGCTGGCGCGCCACGACCGGACCGGCCTGGCCGAGGTCGTCGAGTGGGTCGGCCTGGCGCTCCTGCTCGCCGCCGCCGTGGCGGCCGGCGCCGGCCTGGTCTCCCGCTCGACGAGATGGCTGCGGGTCACCGTGGGCGTCTGCTTCGCACTGCTCGTCTGGTGCCTGGTGCAGCTGGTCGCCGGGAGCGGCGACGAGCGGCTCGCGCACGCCGGCCTCGGCCTGTTCGCGGTCGTCGTGGCCAGCATCGTGATGGCCCGCCGGCCGCACCCGGCCCCCGCCGCCGGCGGGCACCGAGCCCGGGGCGCCCACGCACGCTGACTGGACCGGCGGGAATTCCCCGCGCCGGATCGGTGTTCACCCGTGTCGGACCGTCAATCGAGATGACCGAGGTGCCCGTGGAGCCGATCCGGCGTGTGGCGATGATCAGCCTGCACACCTCCCCGCTCGACCAGCCCGGCACCGGCGACGCGGGCGGCATGAACGTCTACGTCATGGAGCTGGCGCGCCGCCTGGCCGGCCAGGGCATCGAGGTCGACATCTTCACCCGGGCCACCAGTTCGGCCCTCGACCCGATCGTCGACCGCGGCGACGGCGTGGCCGTGCGGCACATCCACGCCGGCCCGTTCGAGGGGCTGACCAAGACCGAGCTGCCCGGCCAGCTCTGCGTCTTCGCGCGCGAGGTGCTGCGCGCGGAGGCCGCGCAGCCGGTGGGTCACTACGACGTCGTGCACTCCCACTACTGGCTCTCCGGCCAGGTCGGCGCGCTCGCCCGCGACCGCTGGGGAGTGCCGCTCGTGCACTCGATGCACACGATGGCCAAGGTCAAGAACGACGCCCTCGCCGCGGGCGACACCCCGGAGCCGTCGGCGCGCATCATCGGCGAGGAGCAGGTCGTCGGGGCGGCCGACATGCTCATCGCCAACACCGACCTCGAGGCCAAGCAGCTGATCAACCTGTACGACGCGGAGCCCGCCCGGGTCGAGGTGGTGCACCCCGGTGTCGACCTCGACGTGTTCCGGCCCCACGACCGGGCGCGGGCGCGTGCGGACCTCGGGCTCCCCGTCGACGCCGCCGTCCTCCTGTTCGCCGGCCGGATCCAGCCGCTCAAAGCGCCCGACGTGCTGCTCCGGGCGGTCGCCGAACTGCTCGACCAGCGTCCCGGGCTCCGCTCGCGGCTGGTCGTCCCGGTCGTCGGCGGCCCCTCCGGCAGCGGGCTCGAGCACCCCGAGTCGCTCGCCCAGCTGGCGACCGCGCTCGGCCTCGACGGCGTCGTCCGGTTCGTCCCGCCGGTCGCGCAGGACGAGCTCGCCCGATGGTGCTCGGCGGCCACCCTGGTCGCGGTGCCGTCGTACAACGAGTCCTTCGGTCTGGTCGCCGCCGAGGCCCAGGCCACCGGCACGCCGGTGGTCGCCGCCGCGGTCGGTGGCCTGACCACCGTGGTGCGCGACGGCCACAGCGGGCTGCTCGTCGACGGACACGACCCGCGCGCCTGGGCCGACGCGCTGCGCCGGGTGGTGGAGGACGACGCGCTCCGGCTCCGGCTCGAGGGCGGCGCGCTCGCCCAGGCCCGGCGGTTCTCCTGGCGGCACACCGCCGAGGGCACGCTCGCCGTGTACGAGCGGGCGCGGGCCGAGATGGCACAGTCGCTGGCATGAGCAGCGTCCCCGACCCCCGGCAGGTGATCCGCGACCATCTCGCCTCGGCCGAGGTGGCCTACGACGAGGTCGCCGACGGGGTCTTCTCGTTCTCGCTGCCGGGCGAGAAGAAGCTCCAGACCGCCGTCCGCCTCGACGTCGGCCCGCACGCGCTCGGCGTCCACGCGTTCGTCTGTCGCCGGCCCGACGAGAACCACGAGCGCGTCTACCGCTGGCTGCTCGAGCGCAACCTGCGGATGTACGGCGTGGCGTTCGCGCTCGACCGGCTCGGCGACATCTACCTCGACGGGCGCCTCCCGCTCGCGGCCGTCACCCCCGAGGAGCTCGACCGCCTGCTCGGCTCGGTGCTGACCTACGCCGACGAGTCGTTCAACGCCATCCTCGAGCTCGGGTTCGCCACCTCGATCCGCAAGGAGTGGGAGTGGCGCAAGCTCCGTGGCGAGCCGACCGCGAACCTCGAGGCCTTCCGCGGCTGGCTCGAGGGTTGAGTCGGGACTTTCGACCAGTTCAGCCCGGACTTCTGGTCGCCGGCCTGACCAGAACTCCCGACTCGGGTGGCCAGAGGTCACGACTCGACGGTCAGGCCGGGGCACTCGTCTGCGCGGCGGCCGGGCGGGCCTTGCGCCGGGCGACGGCCACGCCGACCAGGGCGAGCGCGCCGCCGACGTACGCCATCGAGGGCGGGGTCTCGTCGAGGAAGACCAGACCCATCACGATGGTGATCGGCGGGACCAGGTAGGTGGTGACGCCGAGGTTGCTGGCGCTCATGTGCCGCAGGGCGTAGGCGTATGTGGTGAACGCGATCGCGGTCGGGAAGACCCCGAGGTAGACCAGCCACAGGCTGGACGACACCGGCGCCTCCCGGGCCTGGTCGACCAGCTGCCCGATGAAGGGCAGGCACACGATCGCGCCGACCGTGCATGCGAGCCAGGTGACCTGGATGGCCGGCAGCCGGGCGACCAGCGGCTTCTGCAGGATCAGGCTGATCGAGTAGACCAGCGCGGAGAGCAGGCACAGCGCGACGCCGAGCATGTCGTGGTTGCTGCCCTCCCCGGACGACTGGGCGGTAGAGAGGCTGATCAGCCCGACGCCGGCGAACGCCAGGGCGAGGCCGCCGGCGAGGTAGGCGGTGAACCGCTCGTTGAGGAAGATCGACGCCAGCACGGCGATCAGCACCGGCGAGACCTGGATCAGCATCGCGGCGGTGCCGGCGTCGACCCGGCGCTCTCCGGCGTTGAGCGCGACGTTGTAGACGCCGAACCACAGCACGCCGATCGCGATGATCGACACCCACTGCCGGCCGGTCGGGCGGGGCAGGCCACCGGGCAGCAGCAGTGCGACGACGCCGAGGCAGAGCGTGCCGACGAGGAGCCGGCCGAGCGAGAGGGCGCCGGGGGAGAAGTCGTGGCCGAGGTGTCGGATGCCGACGAACGCCGACGCCCAGAACACCAGCGTGACCCCGACCGCGGCCAGTGGCAGCCAGGTCGCCGGCGCGCTCGTCGGCTGCTGGCTGGACCGGGTCGTCGTACTCGTCACCGACCCAGATTAGGGACGACCGCCGACACCCGACACGCGGTTTCCGGACGTGGTTGCGCGATCCGCTGCCAACGTGGGCACGACCCGTGTTCTCTGCCGGCTCAGAGGTCGATCTCGACACGCCCGTCGCCGCTTCGTCCCTCAGCGGCGGGGCTGCTCGATCCGTCCGCGCCCACGCGTCGGGCTCGTCCCTCGCCCGTCGCTGCGCGGCCGGCGCGCTCGACCTCCTCGCCTTCGGCTCAGAGGTCGAGCTTGTAGCCCAGCCCGCGCACGGTGACGAGGTACTTGGGCTCGCTCGGGTCGGGCTCGATCTTGGCCCGCAGCCGCTTCACGTGTACGTCGAGGGTCTTGGTGTCGCCGACGTAGTCGGAGCCCCACACGCGGTCGATGAGCTGGCCGCGGGTGAGCACCCGACCGGGGTTGCGCAGGAACATCTCGAGCAGCTCGAACTCCTTGAGCGGCAGCCGCTGGGCGGCGCCGTCGACGGTCACGACGTGGCGCTCGACGTCCATCCGCACCGGGCCCGCCTCCAGCGTCGCCGGGGCGAGGTCGGGCTCCTGGCCGCGCCGCAGCACCGCGCGGATGCGCGCGACGAGCTCACGCGGGGAGTAGGGCTTGGTCACGTAGTCGTCGGCGCCGAGCTCGAGGCCGACCACCTTGTCGACCTCGTCGTCCTTGGCGCTGACCATGATCACGGGGACGCTCGAGCTCTGCCGGATCTGGCGGCACACCTCGGTGCCGGGGATGCCCGGCAGCATCAGGTCGAGCAGCACGATGTCGGCACCGTTGCGGTCGAACTCCGTCAGGGCGGCGTTCCCGTCGGCCGCGATCGCGACCTCGAATCCTTCCTTGCGGAGCATGTAGGCGAGGGCCTCGCTGTAGCTCTCTTCGTCCTCCACGACGAGTACCCGGGTCACCGGCTTGCCTCCTGGCTCTCCCTGACGGAGAGGTAGCGGGGGAGGGACAAGGTGAACGTGGACCCCTGACCCTCGACTGACCATACGTGGACGTCCCCGCCGTGCGTGGCGGCCACGTGCTTGACGATGGACAGGCCGAGGCCGGTGCCACCCGTGGAGCGGTGCCGGGCCGGGTCGACCCGGTAGAACCGCTCGAAGATCCGGTCGATCTCGTCGGCGGGGATGCCGATGCCCTGGTCGACGACGGAGATCGAGACATGCTGGTCGTCCACCTTGGTGGAGACGAGCACCGTGGAGCCCGGCTCGGAGTACGACACCGCGTTGGCGACCAGGTTCGCGACCGCGGCCGTCACCTGCTCCTCGTTGCCGAGCACGTCGAGGTCGTGCGTGCCGCTGGTCACCACCGAGATCTGCTTGGAGGCGGCGTCGATCGCGCTGGTGTCGACGGCGATGCGGATCACCTCGGCGATCGAGACGGGCACCGGCGTCTCCAGCGGGTCGTCGCCCTGGAGCCGGGACAGCTCGATCACCTGCTGGACCAGCCGGGTGAGGCGGTCGCTCTCGGTCAGCATCCGCGCCGAGAACCGCTTGACCGCATCGGGATCGCCGGCCGCGTCGTGCACGGCGTCGGCCAGCAGCCGGATCGCGCCGACCGGCGTCTTCAGCTCGTGGCTCACGTTGGCGACAAAGTCGCGGCGCACGGCCTCGACCCGGCGCTCGCGGGTGCGGTCCTCCACCAGCGCGAGCACCAGCCGCGCGCCCAGGGGTGCGACCCGGGCGGTCACGTGCCGCGACGGAGAGCCCGCCCGTGTCATCACCAGCTCGGTCTCGCGGATCTGCCCGTCGCGACGTACCTGCTGCACCATGGCGGCCAGCTCGCTCGACACCAGCTCCTGGCCGCGGACCAGACCCATGGAGTAGGCGGGGGCCGAGGCCTTCAGCACGGTGTCGCTGTCGTCGACGACTACGGCGCTGCTGCGCAGGACCGAGAGGACGGTGGCGACGCCCGGGGGTACGACGGGCTCGTCGGTCGCCGCGACCGGGTGCTGCTCGCGGTCGCTCACGTGCCAGGCGAGCACGGCGCCGCCGGCGACGACCGCGCCGATGAGTGCGGCGAGGAACGCCTGCGTCGTCGCATCCACACCATGAATCGTACGAGTGGATTCACCCGGGGTTGGTCTCCGGACGGCCTCGCTCGCCATAAGTTCATCCCGCGTTCACGGGCCGTCCCCCGTGGGTCATCTCGGCTGCCTAGGCTCGCCGCCATGCGAGAGGCCTTCAGCGAACAGCTCGACACCATGTTCCAGGACCTGGCGACCATCTGCGGCGACGTCGAGACCGCGGTCCGCCTGGCCACCGAGGCGTTGCTGCGCGGCGACGCCGAGACGGCAGAGCGGGTGATCAGCGGCGATGTCGAGATCGACCTGGCGCGCGAGCGCGTGGAGGATTCCGCCTTCCTGCTGCTGTCGCTGCAGCAGCCGGTCGCCAGCGACCTGCGGACCGTGGTCGCCGCCCTGCGGATGGTCAGCGAGCTGGAGCGGATGGGCGACCTCTCCGTGCACGTCGCGAAGATCGCCCGCCTGCGGGTCCCCAACCTCGCGGTGCCCGACGCCGTCACCCCGCTCATCGAGCGGATGGCCGCGGTCGCGGAGGACATGGTGGTCCGGGTCTCCAAGATCATCACCGACCGCAACGTCGACGACGCCCTCGCCCTCGTGCACGCCGACGAGGAGATGGACCAGCTGCGCCGGGCCAGCTTCGCCGAGCTGCTCTCCGCCGACTGGTCCCACGGTGTCGAGGCCGCCGTCGACGTCGCCCTCCTGGGCCGCTACTACGAGCGGATCGCCGACCACGCCGTCTCGGTCGCCAACCGGGTCGTCTTCGTCGTCACCGGGGAGCACCCGGGCGCGGTCGACCGCTGACCGCTCGGTTCATTGATGGGCCTGGCCCGATGAGTCCTGGCCCGATGGGTCTGGCCCGATCTGTCGGTCTCGATGGGTATCGCTGTTGGGGTCGGGCTGGTCTCGTGGGGGCTGGGCCGGGTTGGTGCGGGTCCGCCCCGGTCGGAGTGCCGGTGGCAGGTGCCGGTGGGTATCGCTGTTGGGGTCGGGCTGGTCTCGTGGGGGCTGGGCCGGGTTGGTGCGGGTCCGCCCCGGTCGGAGTGCCGGTGGCAGGTGCCGGTGGGTCGATACCCAGTGACGATGTGGTTGTTCCCAGGCGCCCGGAACGACCACAACGTCACTGGGTATCGCTCGCAGGTGCCGAGCGGGGAGAGCTGCCTCTCGGCTCGCTGGATTTCGACGCGCCCGTCGCGACCTCCTTCGTCGGTCGCGGGGCTTGCTCAATCTCCGTGACCCGACGCGGCCCGCGACTTCGTCGCGGGCCGCTGGTCACCGACCCTGGTTGGCGACGGCGGCCGCGGCCTCGGCGGCGGCCGCGGGGTCGAGGTAGCGGCCGCCCGGGACGGTCGGCCGCAGCGACTCGTCGAGCTCGTAGACCAGCGGCATGCCGGTGGGGATGTTGAGGCCGGCGATGTCCTCGTCGCTGATGCCGTCGAGGTGCTTGACCAGCGCGCGCAGGCTGTTGCCGTGGGCGGCGACCAGAACGGTCCGGCCGGCGCGCAGGTCGGGGGCGATCGCGGACTCCCAGTAGGGCAGGAACCGGGCGATGACGTCCTTGAGGCACTCGGTGCGGGGCATCTCGTCGCCCAGGTCGGCGTAGCGGACGTCATCGGCCTGCGACCACTCGTCGGCGTCGTCGATCGGCGGCGGGGGTACGTCGAAGGAGCGCCGCCAGAGCATGAACTGCTCCTCGCCGTACGTCTCCAGGGTCTCCTTCTTGTTCTTCCCCTGGAGCGCGCCGTAGTGACGCTCGTTGAGGCGCCAGGAGCGCTTGACCGGGATCCAGTGCCGGTCGGCGACGTCGAGGGCGGCCGCGGCGGTGTTGATCGCGCGTCGCAGCAGCGAGGTGTGTACGACGTCGGGCAGGATGCCGGCGTCGCGGATCAGCTCGCCCGCGCGCACGCCCTCGGCGCGGCCCTTGTCGTTGAGGGGGACGTCGACCCACCCGGTGAAGAGGTTCTGGGCGTTCCATTCGCTCTCGCCGTGGCGGAGCAGGACGAGCTGGTAGGTCATGGCGCCTTCCGGAGGAGGGGTCAGTGCTCGACTTCGGGGGTCGGAGGCCCGCAGTCCTCGACCGGGGTGCCCGTCTCGGCGGTGGCGTCCAGGCCGGCGTACTCGTCGCAGTCGGGCACCGACGGCACGTCCATCGTCACGGAGGTGCCGCCGCCGAACGAGAAGGTCAGCGACAGGAAGGCGCCCACCTCGTAGTCGCCCTCGACCGTGATCGGGGTGTCGGCGTCGGCCAGGTTGACATAGCCGCTCGGGGCGATCTCGATCGGGTCGAAGTCGCCGATCGTGAGGTCCTCGCCCTCGATCGCGTCGACGGTGGCGGACTCGGTGGTCTCCTTGTTGACGAACGTCGTGATCAGCGTGCCCGATCCGTCCTCCGCGCTCACCACCACGGCGGAGAGCACGTCGACGTTGCCGCTGCGGTCGTTGGTGCCGGCACCCGGCGTGTAGACGCGGTCGGTCGCGTAGTCGAAGCCGCAGGAGGTCAGCGCCGAGGCGGCGAGCACGAGCGCGCCGGCGGCGGTGAGCAGACGAGCGGAACGGCGAAGCTGCATCTTCAGGGCCTTCACGAGGGGGCAGGGGGTTGTTCGGCGACAGCCTAGCGGTCGCCGACGGGCACGATCGGACGGGTCGGTACCCGGCTCAGTGGCTGAGCCCGACGGCGCTCCCGAGCACGAGCAGACCGGCCAGGGCGAGCATCGTCCAGGCCAGCGAGACCATCAGCAGGCGGGGGGCCCCGATCCGCAGCGCGATCCGCAGCGGCAGGTGGCGGTAGCCGTCCTCGTGGTCGGCCACCAGCCCCGGCAGCGCGCAGAGCACGTGCACGCCGACGCCGAGCAGCGCCGCGACCACGACCATCGCGACCTGGGGCGGGGCGCCCTCGGCCTGTCCGCCCCAGCCGCCGTACGACAGGAACGCCGGGTAGAGCGCGTACGACGCCGCCCACGTCACCCACGAGAACCAGCCCTTGCGCAGCATCAGGCTGCCGAGCAGGCCGATCACCACCGAGCCGAGGTAGCAGCAGCCGGCCACCACCCCGTTCGAGATCGCCAGCGGGATCAGCACGAGGACCCCGCACACGAAGGCGAACCACGCGTTGCCCGGGTCGAGGAGGCCGTCGGCGATCGGCTTGCCGCTCGGCGCCCGCCGGGAGTCGCGGCGACGGTCGACGAGGTCGTTGAACCAGCCCAGCAGCGCCTGGCCGACCAGCGCGGTGGCGAGCACCAGGCCGACCTCGCGACTGGGCCGGCCCGCGAGGGCCGCGGCGATGGCGAGTCCCCCGGCGGTGAGGGCGCCGAGCCGTGGGTGGGCCGCCCGGAGCAGCAGCACCGGCGTCGCGTCGGTCAGCGCACGGCGTCCGCCCGGCCGGCGCCGCCACGGCCGGCGCGGCTGCCGTGGCGGGTCGTCGAACCCGTCGCGACCGGGCAGCTCGGTGGTGACCGGCGCGCTCGCGGGGGCGTCGGCGGAGTCGCTCCCGGACTCGGACGGCGCGGCCGGTTGCTTCCTCCGTCGGCGCAGGGTGGGCGACATACCCGGCAGTATCGTCCAGCGGGCGTCGGGCCATGCCTCACTGGCCCCACGAGTGTCGCGGCGGGTCTCCCGGACCGGCCGGCCACCACACCACCTGCGGTTCTGTCAAGCCGGCAATGTGCCCCTGACCTGCGCAAACGATCTCGGCGTCCCTTCGAGAACGTGTTAGAATCTTCACCTAGGAAGGGGTACCTGACATATGACTTTCACCGTCGGCGAAACGGTTGTTTACCCAAATCACGGGGCCGCGGTCATCGAGGACATCGAGACCCGGACCATCAAGGGGGAGGACAGGCAGTACCTCGTACTTCGCATCGTCGCCCAACAGGATCTCGTCGTCCGGGTGCCGGCGTGCAACCTCGACCTGGTCGGTGTCCGCGACGTCGTCGACAAGGAGGGTCTCGACCGGGTGTTCGACATCCTGCGCGCGGCGCACGTCGAGGAGCCGACCAACTGGTCGCGGCGCTACAAGGCGAACCTCGAGAAGCTGCACAGCGGTGACGTGATGAAGGTGTCCGAGGTCGTGCGCGACCTGTGGCGCCGGGAGCGCGACCGCGGTCTGTCGGCCGGTGAGAAGCGGATGCTGGCGAAGGCGCGCCAGATCCTGGTCTCCGAGCTCGCGCTCGCCGAGCACACCAACGAGGACAAGGCAGAGGCGCTCCTCGACGAGGTGCTCGCCTCCTGAACGCCGCTGACGAGGCCCCCGGATCTTCCGGGGGCCTCGCGCATTTAGGTTGGAGCATGTGGAGTACGACGAGCCGACACCCGCGCTGGGCACCGTGGTGGACGAGGGCCGCGGACGGCTGCCGTACACCCTGATCCACGGTGAGGCGCTGGTCGCCGCGGCCGCGTGGGCGCTGGGCGAGGCCGGCGTGACGCCGGTCGACGCGGGTACGTCGTGGGCGGCGCTCGTCGCGTCGGGCGAGCCCTTCGTGCTGCACGACCCGCTGTGCCCGATGACCCCGCCGTCGTTCGTCGCCGACTGTGTCGCGCGCGCCGTCGAGCGTGGCTGCGTGGTGGTCGGGGTGCGCCCGGTCACCGACACGGTGAAGGTCGTCGAGGGCGGCGCCGTCGGCGAGACCGTCGACCGCGACCTGCTGGTCACGGTCGCGTCCCCGATCGTGCTGCCCGCCACCGTCGTGGCGGCACTCTCCGGACTGCCGACCACGGACTTCGGCGAGCTGGTGGCCGACCTGCGCCGGCGCTACCCGGTCGAGCTGGTCGAGGCGCCGCCGGCGGCCCGCCGGGTGGGCTCGGCGGACGACGTCCGCGTGCTCGAGGCGCTCACCGCACCCTGATCGGGCCGGTGGTCCGGCCGCCGGATCGGCTCAGGCCAGGCGCAGCGCGAGGTCGAGGTCCTCGGGGAAGGTGACCTTCAGGTTGGCCGGGCTGCCCGGCACGCGCGCCACCGGCAGCCCGGTGTAGCGCGACCAGCAGGCGGCGGTGTCGGTGCCGTCGAAGCCCTCCGCCGCCGCGGCGGTGTAGGCGGCCAGCAGCTCGCGCGCCCGGAACGCCTGCGGCGTCTGGACCCCGTCGAGCTCCCCCGGCAGCGCGCGGGCGTCGAGGGCGACCAGACCCGTCAGCCGGACCCCGGGAAGGGCGCCGCCGGTCTCGCGGGCGGCGGTGATCGTGGCGGCGAAGAGGTCGCGGCCGGCCAGCGGCCTGGCCCCGTCGTGGATGGCGATCACGTCGAGCTCGCCCGCGCCGATCTCGGGGGCCAGCGCCTGCAGCGCCGCCCACTCCGAGCCGTGCCGGGTGGCGCCGCCCTCGACCAGTCTCACCTCGCCCTCGCCGAGATGGGGTGCGAGCGCGGCCGCCACGTCGGCGGCCTCGCCGGGGCGCACCACCACGAGGACGCGGCGTACGTCGTCGAGCGCGAGTGCGTCGCGCACCGACCAGGCGAGCACGGGGCGGTCGCCGAGCGGTAGCAGCACCTTGTTGGAGCCGGCACCCACCCGGGAGCCGAGGCCGGCGGCGAGGATCACGACGGCGGCGGGCATCCGGCGAGTCTACGGAGGGGGAGCGGCCGGGCGCGCCCAGACCACCGCGGTCGCGATCGCGGCGACCCCCTCGCCGCGTCCGGTCAGGCCGAGCCCGTCGGTGGTGGTGGCGGAGACGCTCACCGGGGCGCCGGCGGCGGTCGAGAGCGCGGCCTCGGCCTCGGCACGGCGGGGTCCGAGGCGCGGCCGGTTGCCGATCACCTGGATCGCGACGTTGCCGATCTCGAAGCCCGCGGCGCGCACCCGGGCCGCGGTCTCGGCCAGCAGCGCAACGCCCGCGGCGCCGGCCCACTGCGGCTCCGACGTACCGAAGTGGGAGCCCAGGTCGCCGAGCGCCGCGGCCGACAGCAGCGCGTCGCAGGCGGCGTGCGCGGCCACGTCGGCGTCGGAGTGACCCTCGAGGCCCTGGGGCTCGTCGGGCCAGGCCAGGCCGGCGAGGTGGAGCGGCACGCCGTCGACCAGTCGGTGGACGTCGGTTCCGACGCCGACCCGGGGGAGTTCCTGCACACGCAGATCATGCCTGAGCCACAATCGGTCTGGTGAGGACGTCCCGCGGCAGCTGGTCGGTCGCCGGCTTGGCGGCCGGGTTCGCCGGCCTCGCCGCCAGCTACGGCGCCGCGATGGTGCTGACCACCCGCGACGCACCGCTCACCGCCGTGGCCGAGGGAGTCGTGCGGCTCACGCCCGGCGTGGTGGTCGAGCGGGCGATCCGGTTCCTGGGGCACTGGGACAAGCCGTTCCTGCTGCTGGTGATCCTGATGCTGTGCGCGGTGCTGTTCGCCTGGGCCGGGCGGCTCGCGCGCCGCTCGTGGTGGGCGCCCGTCGTCGTGTACGCCGGGCTCGCCCTCGTGGGTGGGGTGGCCGTGTGGTCGCAGCCCCGCACCGGCACCATCGACCTGCTGCCGGTCGCGGTCGGGTTCGCGACCTGGCTGGTGTGCCTCTCGCTGCTCACCGAGCCGCTGCGCCGGCACGAACGGGCCGAGGTGGCCGCGGCCGCCGCGCCGACGACGGTCGCGACGGGGACGGCCGACCACACACGCCGTGCCTTCCTGCTCCGCACCGGGTTCGTCGTCGCCGGCGCCGTCGTGGCCGGCGCCGTCGGCCGCGTCGTCGGCAGCGGCCGCCGGCACGTGGAGGAGGCCAGGCGGCTGCTGCGGCTGCCGGGAGTCACCGAGCCCGAGCTGCCGGCCGGGGTGCGGGTCGGGCTGGAGGGGCTGGAGCCCTGGGCCACGCCGGCGACCGACTTCTACCGGATCGACACGGCGTTCGTCGTCCCGACCGTCGACCCCGCGGGCTGGCAGCTGCGCATCCACGGCATGGTCGATCGCGAGATCGTGCTGAGCTACCGCGACCTGATCGCGCGGCAGGTCACCCAGGCGTGGGTGACGCTCAACTGCGTCTCCAACCCGGTCGGCGGCGACCTGATCGGCAACGCGTGGTGGAGCGGCGTCCGCATCGCCGACCTGCTGCGCGAGGCCGGGGTCCAGCCCGGTGCCGACGCGGTGCTGCAGACCTCCGACGACGGCTGGACCTGCGGTACGCCGCTCGCCGCGCTCACCGACGGCCGCGACGCGATGCTCGCCGTGGCGATGAACGGCCACCCGCTGCCGATCGACCACGGCTTCCCGGTGCGCACGATCGTGCCGGGCCTCTACGGCTACGTGTCCGCGTGCAAGTGGGTCGTGGACCTGGAGGTGACCAGGTTCGACGACATCGAGGCCTACTGGACCCAGCGTGGCTGGGCCGAGCAGGGCCCGGTCAAGATCGCCTCGCGCATCGACGTACCCGGCGACGGCGGCGAGATCGCGGCGTCCGGAGGCCGGGTCGGTGGCGTCGCGTGGGCCCAGCACGACGGCATCTCCGCCGTCGAGGTCTCGGTCGACGAAGGGCCCTGGCAGCGCGCCGAGCTCGGTCGGGTGCCGAGCGCCGACACCTGGGTGCAGTGGGCCGCGACGCTCGACGTCGAGCCGGGCGAGCACACCCTGGCGGTGCGGGCCCGCGACGCGCACGGCGAGGCGCAGACCGGCGAGGTGCACGACACCGTGCCCGACGGCGCGACCGGATGGCACACGATCAGCTTCGAGGCGAAGGAGTCGGTGGATGGGTGAGTTCAGCGATCGGCCCGGCGCGGCGCTCGTCGTCGGCGGGAGCGGCGGGCTCGGCCTCGCGATCGCGCGGATGCTGGCCAGCCGGGGCTCGCACGTCGCGGTGACCTACCGCTCCCGGCCCGAGGCTGGGGAGCAGGTCGTCGAGGCCGCGCGGGAGTGGGGCGTGCACGCGTCGGCGCACGCCCTCGACCTCGCCGCGCCGACGGCGGCCGCCGACGCCGCCGGGGTCGTCGACGCGGTGGCCGAGTCCCGGGGCGGCCTGCACACGCTGGTGTACGCCGCGGGGCCGCACATCCCGATGACCCACCTGTCGGCCGTCGCCCCGGCGACGATGGCCGAGCAGCTGGCCGCCGACGCGGCCGGATTCTTCGCCGTCGTACAGCCCGCGCTGCGGCACCTGCGTGAGAGCGAGGGCTCGATCGTCGCGGTGACGACCGCCGCCACGACGCGCTTCCCCGTGCGCGACGGGCTCTCCTCGGCGCCCAAGGCCGCGGTCGAGGCGATGGTGCGCGCGCTCGCGGTCGAGGAGGGCCGCTACGGCGTCCGGGTCAACGCCGTCGGACCCGGCATGCTCACCGACGGCATGGCCGCCCGCCTGATCGACTCCGGCGAGCTCTCCGAGGAGGCGCTCGGCGTCGCCCGCCGCAACATCCCGCTGCGCCGCTTCGGCACCGCCCACGACATCGCCGAGGCGGTCTGCTTCCTGGCCTCCGACCGCGCCGGGTTCGTCAGCGGGCAGAAGCTGGATGTGGATGGGGGTTACGGCGCCTAGGCTGCTTTGCGACTCCCCGGGTTTCGACGCGCTCCGCGCGAGTTCGCAAGCTCACTCGCGGTCGCTTGCTCAACCACCGGTAGCGGATCCGCCGGCGCGGTTCCGCTACCAGTTTCCTCGCGGGCTGACCGGCAGCGGGTGGGCGGAGTCGGCGATCACGTAGACGGTGCCGCCGGAGGCGGGGAGCCAGACGTTCTCGAACTCGCCGCGGTCGTAGGTACGCCGCACGGCGGCGTCGCTCGCGGCGGCCGGATCGTTGATGACCACGTCGCCGGTGTCGGTGAAGCCGCTGATCACCAGCAGGTGCCCGTTGGACGACGAGATCGGCGCCCCGGTCAGCTGACCGCGTCCGAAGGCGATCGACGCCACCAGCGGGATGCCCGCCTGGATGAAGAGCTCGGCCTCGCGCAGCGACCGCAGCCGGGTCACGAAGGCGCGGTCGACCAGCGTCGCGGCGTACGCCGTGTTGAACGGCCAGTTGCCGGTGCCCCGGTAGGCGTAGTCGTAGGTCATCCGGGCCGCGTGGTCGACCCACGGGTCGACGTGGTTCGCGGGCACCGAGGCGTACGCCGCGGCGTCCGGCAGCGCGCCGTAGTAGCCGAGCACCATCGACGTCGACGTGGGCGAGCACCACGCCTCGCCGCCCGCGCCGTACTCCGGGTAGTGGCCGCGATGGATCATCTGGGAGTACCCCGGCACGTCGAGCACGATCCCGCTCGCCGGACCCGGCTTCGAGGTCGGCACCGACGAGACGTCCGGCAGCCGGGACGCCACCGCGCCGACCGTGTCGACGAAGGGCGAGCGGGCCTGGCCCGCCCGCCGCACCAGCGTCACCCGCAGCTGGTACGCCGTGACGCCGCCGGGCACCGCCCACGTGTCGACGCTGACCGACCCGAGGTCGTCGCGCTGCGCGCCCTTGGTCGTACGCCGGAAGAACCGGTCGTGCTCGGCCCAGACGCCCAGCGTGTCCCAGCTCGACGTCGTCGTGCCGGTGCGGCCGCGCACGTCGATGCGGATCCGGCTGTCGCCCGGCGTCCGCGCGTCCCACGACGCGATCAGCCGGGTGAGCCGGAAGCCGGGCTCCGCCCAGGGCGACCGCCAGATGCCGGCACGGGTGCCCGGCGGCAGTGAGATCCGGCCGCCGGCGCCGACGCGCACCCCGACGAGGGTGCCGGAGCGCAGCTCCGTCGCGGTGTCCCACTGGGCGTAGTCGATCCGTCGCGCCGGCGCGCCCGAGGCGGGTGCGGCGGCGACGAGCGGCGCCACCAGGGCGCCGGCGAGGACGGTGGCCAGGATCGGCAATGTCGGGCGGCTCACCCACAAACCCTAGACTTCCCGGTGTGACCTTCAGGCTGTACGACACCGCGACCCGCGAAGTCCGTGACTTCGTTCCCCTCGAGGAGGGGAAAGTGGGCCTCTACGTCTGCGGCCTCACCGTGCAGTCCGAGCCGCACGTCGGCCACGTCCGCTCGGGCGTGAACTTCGACGTCCTGCAGCGCTGGCTGCGCCACCTCGGCTACGACGTGACCTTCATCCGCAACGTCACCGACATCGACGACAAGATCCTGACCAAGTCGGCCGACCAGGGCCTCGCCTGGTACGAGCTCGCCTACCGGATGAAGCGCGAGCTCGACCGGGCCTACGACGCGCTCAACGTCGCGCCGCCGACCTACGAGCCGGCCGCCACCGGCCACGTGCCCGAGATGATCGAGCTGATCCAGCTGCTGATCTCGAAGGGCCATGCGTACGCCGCCGCGGACGGCTCCGGCGACGTCTACTTCGACGTCCGCTCCTGGCCGCAGTACGGCGAGCTCACCCACCAGCGCATCGACGACATGGAGGCCGCCGAGGACGCCGACCCGCGCGGCAAGCGGGACCCACGCGACTTCGCGCTCTGGAAGGGCCGCAAGGACTCCGAGCCCGAGACCGCGTCGTGGCCGAGCCCATGGGGCCGCGGACGCCCGGGCTGGCACATCGAGTGCTCGGCGATGGCCGGCAAGTACCTCGGCTCCGCCTTCGACATCCACGGCGGCGGCGTCGACCTGCGCTTCCCGCACCACGAGAACGAGCAGGCCCAGTCGCGCGCGGCCGGCCAGCGGTTCGCGTCGTACTGGATGCACAACGCCTGGATCACCACCGCCGGCGAGAAGATGAGCAAGTCGCTCGGCAACTCGCTGACGATCCCCGCAGTGCTCCAGAAGTACCGGGGCATCGAGCTGCGCTACTACCTGGTGGCCGCCCACTACCGCAGCCACGTCGAGTTCAGCTTCGACGCGCTCGACGAGGCCGCCGCCGGCTTCCGCCGGATCGAGAGCTTCCTTGACCGCGCCGGCGACGTGGCGGCGGGCGAGCTGCCGGAGGCCTTCGTCGCGGCGATGAACGACGACCTGGGCACGCCCGCGGCCATCGCGGTCGTCTACGACACGGTGCGACAAGGAAATGCCGCGCTGGGCAACCGGGACGACGCGGCGCCGTACGCCGCGCAGGTGCGGGCGATGCTGGGCGTGCTCGGCCTCGACCCGGCCGACCCGGTCTGGGCCGGCGCCGCCGACGACCAGCGGCTCACCGACGCGGTCGACGCGCTCGTCGCCGGGCTGCTCGAGCAGCGCGCACAGGCCCGCGCCGCCAAGGACTTCGCGACCGCCGACGCGATCCGCGACCGGATCAAGGCGGCCGGCGTCGAGGTGGAGGACACCCCCGACGGACCGAAGTGGAGCCTGGCCTGATGACCGGTGGAAGGCACTGACGTGGCTGGCAATTCGCAGCGCAAGGGCGCGATCCGCAAGAGCAGCAAGGGCAACCCGACCGCGGGGTCGGGCGGCCGGGTGCGCCGCGGCCTCGAGGGCAAGGGGCCGACGCCGAAGGCCAAGGACCGGCCGTACCACGCCGCGCACAAGGCGGCGAAGCGTGCCGAGAAGGATCAGGCCCGTCGGCCCAAGCGGCGCACGTCGAGCGACGCCGAGTGGGTCGCCGGCCGCAACTCCGTCGTCGAGGCGCTGCGCGAGGGTGTGCCCGTCACCGCGCTCTACGTCGGCGAGGGTGCCGAGCGTGACGGCCGCATGCGCGAGGCGTTCCAACTCGCGGCCGACCGGGGCATCAAGCTGCTCGAGGTCTCCAGGTCCGAGCTCGACCGGATGACCGGCGGCGCGGTGCACCAAGGCCTCGCGGCGCGGATCCCGGCGTACGAGTACGCCCACGCCGACGACCTCCTCGACGCTGCCGCGGTCAACGCCGAGAAGCCGCTCATCGTCGCCCTCGACCAGGTGACCGACCCGCGCAACCTCGGCGCGGTCATCCGCAGCGCCGCCGGCTTCGGCGCCCACGGCGTACTCATCCCCGAGCGCCGCGCGGCCGGCATGACCGCCGCCGCCTGGAAGACCAGCGCCGGGGCCGCGGCCCGGATCCCGGTCGCGCAGACCGTCAACCTGGTGCGTCAGCTCAAGGCCTACCAGGAGGCGGGCTGTATGGTCGTCGGCCTCGCGGCCGACGGCGACGTCAGCCTGCCCGACCTCGACCTCGCCGACGGGCCGCTGGTCGTCGTGGTCGGCTCGGAGGGCAACGGCCTATCGCGCTTGGTCTCCGAGACCTGCGACCAGCTGGTGTCGATCCCGATGGCCAACCAGCTCGAGTCCCTGAACGCCGGCGTCGCGGCGTCCGTGGCGCTCTACGCGATCGCGGAGGCGCGTCGCTGACCGTGCCGGCGATCGGGCGACCAGCGCTCAGGGCCCTGGCCTACGCCGGGGCCTGGCTGATCTGTGCGGTCGTCGTCACCGCGGCGGTGTTCTTCACCAGCAGCCGGCAGGTCGAGCTGGCGAGCCACGACGCCGTCGTGCGCCCGACCCTGAGCGGCGAGGCGGTGCTGTTCACCGGACCGGTCTTCCCCGACGTACGCGTCCCGGGCATCGGGATGCTCGGCGTCGACATCCGCCTGGACAAGACCGACGTCACCTCCACCGACGAGCTGGTGCGCCGCTACGCCTACATCGCCAGCCAGCCGGAGGGCCAGATCGCGAAGGTCGCCGACGCGGTCGAGGGGATGCTGCTCAACGCGGCGCTGCGAGGCGCGATCATCGGCCTGCTGCCGATCGGCGTCTGGCTGCTCGTCGGCCGGGCCCGGCGCCGTGAGCTCGCCGACCGTGTCCACCTGCCGCAGGTGCTGATCGGGATCGGCGTCGTGGTCGTGCTGGGCGTGGGACTCCTCCAGCCGTGGACCGAGGGTGAGGCCGTCGAGGACGAGGACGGCGACTGGGTCTCGCTCCAGGACTTCCTCGGTCCGCAGGTGCCGCTGCCCGACGGCCTCGAGGAGGTCGAGGTGCGCGGCGACGTGACCACGGCGCAGACCCGGCGACTGGTCGAGAGCGCCATCGACACCTACGACAAGAGCAAGGTCTTCTACGCCGAGGCGGCCGAGGAGGCCGCGACGCTCGACCTGCGCCAGCCGCGCGAGGGCGACACGGTCGTCGCGTTCGTGTCCGACCGCCACGACAACATCGGCATGGACCGAGTGGCCCGGGCGATCGCCGACCGGGCCGGTGCGACCGCGGTGTACGACGGCGGCGACGACACCTCGTCCGGCAAGAGCTGGGAGGCGTTCTCCCTCGACTCGGTCTCCGAGGCGTTCAGCGGGCTCGACCGCTGGGCCGTCGCCGGCAACCACGACCACGGCGACTTCGTCCACGACTACCTGGCCGACCACGGCTGGACGATGCTCGACGGCGAGGTCGTCGAGGGGCCGGGCGGCACCACGCTCCTCGGCGTCGACGACCCGCGCTCGAGTGGGCTCGGGTCGTGGCGCGACGAGACCGGGTTGAGCTTCGACGAGGTCGAGCACCGACTGGCCGACGCCGCCTGCGACGCCGACGAGCGGCTCACCACGATGCTCGTCCACGACGCGAACCTGGGCCGCGAGGCCCTGGCCCGCGGCTGCGTCGACCTGGTGCTCGGCGGCCACCTGCACGTGCGCGGCGTGCCGACGCGCGTCGACGGACCCGACGGCGAGGTCGGCTACACCTACACGACCGGGACGACCGGCGGCGCGGCGTACGCGATCGCCATCGGCAGCAAGCCGCGCCGCGCCGCCGACGTCAGCCTGGTCACCTACCGCGACGGCCGGCCGGCCGGCATCCAGTGGGTCACGCTGCAGCCCAACGGCGTCTTCCAGATCGGCACCTACGTGCCGCTGCTGTACCCCGAGGCGGACGCCGACTCCGGCGCGGACCGGGGGCGGGACTCCGACGGCGGCTCGTCGGAGGCGCCCTCCGACTGACGTCCAGGCTCAGGTGTCCTCGGCGGTGACCTTCTCCTCGGGCTTGCCCATCAGCACGGTGTCGATGTAGTCGCGGGCGGTCTCGAAGATGCCGACCTCGTGGCCGGCCCGCTCGGAGAGGTACCAGCGGTGCACGAGGATCTCGTGGAAGATCTCGGCGGGCTCGAGCTTGCCGCGCGCCGCGGGTGGCACCATCGCCATGATCGGGTCGTAGATCTGGGTGAGCCAGCGGTTGGCGACCAGCGAGCGGTCCTCGCGACCGAGGCCGAGGTACGCCGTGTAGGCCGCGATGTCGTTGAGCATCCGGCGAGCCTGGCCGTCCTCGACGTTCAGGCCGGTGAGCGCCTGCAGCTCGCGCCGGTGGTGCCCCTCCTCGACGACCTTGGGTTGGATCTGCACCCGCTCGCCGTCCCAGTCGGTGACGATGTCGAGCTCGTCGACGTCGAAGCCGAGGTCGTTGAGCCGCTCCACGCGCTGCTCGATGCGCCACATCTCGTGCGTCGAGAACTCCTCGGCCTCGGTCAGCTCCGACCACAGCGCGTCGTACCGCTCCTGGAGCATCTCGACGATGTCGAGCGCCTGAACCTCGTGATCGAGGGAGTCGCTGGCCTGGAGGTCGAGCAGTTCGGCGAAGACGTTCTCGGTCGCCACGGTGATGTCGTACTCACGCAATCGGTCGGACAGGTGGGACTTGAGCTCGCCGGTCTCGGCGTCGACCAGGTACGCCGCGAAGCCGCCCGCGCTGCGGCGGAACAGCACGTTGGACAGCGACACGTCGCCCCAGTAGAAGCCGGCCAGGTGCAGCCGGACCAGGAGGACCACCATCGCGTCGACCAGCGACGGCAGGTTGTCGGCGGTCAGGCCGTGGGAGAACAGGCTGCGGTAGGGCAGCGAGAACTGCAGGTGTCGGGTGAGCAGCGCCGCGGGCAGCGGCTCGCCGCGCGCGTCGACGCGCCCGGTGACGACGCCCTGCGGCACGACGGCCGGCAGGCCCATCCGCTGGAGGTCGCGCAGCATCCGATACTCACGGAACGCGATCTCCTCGACCGTCTCCTTGACGGCGTAGGTGTTCTCGCCGAGTCGCACGATCCGCACCACGTGGCGGGAGAGGCCGCGGGGCAGCGGCACGACGTGCTCGGTCCACTCCTCCAGTGGCAGTGACCAGGGCAGGGTCAGCAGCGCCGGGTCGGCGCGGTTGGCGATGATGCGGAGCGCCATGTCGTTCAGGCTAAGCCTCGGGTGCTGCCGGGCGGCGGTGAGCAGGCAACCGTTTGCTCGGTCCGACCGGTTGCTGGGGCACCGCTGGGGTGGGTCGCTCGGTGTGGCGGTGAGCAGGCAACCAGTCCGGGTCGCGATTCGGTTGCTCACGCACCGCCGGCCCGGATCGCCGCGGCGTCCGGAGGCTAGGGGCCCGGTGCGTCGGCTCCGCGTCGTACGTCGTGCGGATCCACACCTGCGCCACGGGGTCGACCGGGTCGGTGCGCAGCCGGACGGTGACCACGGAGCCGGGTGCGGGCGCCTCGTCGTCGACGTACAGCGGGGAGCCGTCGTGGTGCGGCTCGCGCAGCAGGCTCATCGCGCCGCGCCACCGCCCGGCTCGAGGAAGACCGGGCCGGTGCCGTACTCGCCCGCTTCGTCGCCCGGGTTGCTGAGCGCGCAGGTGCGCAGGCTCAGGCAGCCGCAGCCGATGCAGCCGTCGAGCCGGTCGCGCAGCCGCTGGATCCGCTCGATCTGCTCGTCGAGCCGGGGCCGCCAGGCCTTGCTGAGCCGGTGCCAGTCCGACTTCGTGGGGGTTCGGCCGTCGGGCAGCGTCGCCAGCGCCTCGCCGATCTCGTCCAGGCTCAGCCCGACCCGCTGCGCCGTCCGGATGAACGCGATCCGGCGCAGCGTCGACTGCTCGTAGCGACGCTGGTTGCCCGCGGTGCGCACCGACGAGATCAGCCCGCGCGACTCGTAGAACCGGATCGCCGAGGTCGCCACCCCCGCGCGCTCGGCGAGGTGCCCGATGGTCAGCTGGGTCATGGCCTCCACCCTGGCCGGACTTCAAGCGTCATTCAAGTTCCGTTTTGGGATAGTCCGTCACGTTTCGGTTGCTCGATCGACGGATCGACGACCGAAACGTGACGGACTATCCCAAATAGAACGCGTTCTAGTAACGTCCTCCTCATGCAGCTGACCGATGGCGACCGCATCCGCGGCCTGCTCGCGACGTACTGCCGGCTCATCGACGCCGGCGACTTCGCCGGCGTGGGCGCCCTGATGGCCCATGCGGTGCTGAAGACCGAGGACGGCACGGTGATCGCGACCGGTGCGGCCGAGGTCGAGCGGTTGTACGCCGGGCTCGTGAAGCGCTACGACGACGGCACGCCGGGCACCCAGCACGTCGTCGCCAACGCGATCTTCGACGAGGCCGACGTCGACGGCTCGGTGACCGTCACCTCGACGTACCTCGTCTTCCAGGCGATCCCCGAGGTGCCGCTCCAGCCGATCCTCACCGGCACCTACGTCGACCGCTTCGAGCCGGTCCAGCTCGAGGGCGGCCAGGACGGCTGGCGCTTCGCCGAGCGCCGCTTCGGCATCGGGCGCTCGGGCGTCATCGAGCACCACCTCTCGATCACCCTCTGAACGCACCCTCCCGAAAGGCCGCAGATGAACCAGCCCGGCAACCGCGTCGTCGTCATCACCGGAGCCGCGTCCGGCATCGGGTACGCCACCGCGGAGCTCTTCCGCGACCTGGGCGACACCGTGTACGGCCTCGACATCAACCCGACGGTCCCCGACGGCGTGACCTACGTCGAGTGCAACGTCGGCGACCGGGCCGCCGTCGAGGCGGCGATCACCACCTGCGCCGCCGAGGGGCGCATCGACGTGCTCGCGAACGTCGCGGGCATCGTGCAGTTCGGCCGCATCGAGACCGTCACCGAGGCGGAGTGGGACCGCGTGCACGCGGTCGACCTCAAGGGCCCGTTCTTCCTGATCCAGGCCGCGCTGCCCCACTTGCGCGCCTGCACCGGCACGATCGTCAACGTCTCGTCGGTCGCCGGCAACGCGCCGCAGCCCTACGCCACGGCGTACGCCGCCGCCAAGGGCGGGCTCACCCAGTTGACCAGGTCGCTCGCGCTCGAGCTGTCGCCGGAGGGGATCCGCGTGAACGCGATCTGCCCCGGCACGGTGGACACCCCGATCGTCGAGCAGGTGTTCCACAAGATCACCGATGACCTCGACACTCGGGTCGCCGACCGGCTGATGATGATGCTCCCGGGTGGTGCGATCAAGCCCGCCGAGATCGGCGAGACCATCCTCTGGCTGGCCTCGCCGGCGGCCCGGATGATCACCGGCGCCGTGATCGCCCACGACGGCGGGATGAGCTGACTTGTCGACTAGCATGTGCGCGCTGCCGGTGTAGCTCAGTTGGTAGAGCGCCTCACTTGTAATGAGGATGTCGCGGGTTCGACTCCTGTCACCGGCTCTGTCTGCCGGCGTCCGTCGTCAGCGCAGCCGCCGCACCTCGAAGCTCATCGGCGGCTCGGCGATCGCGTCCTGCGCGGCGATCAGCTGGATCTCCCGGGTGCCGGCGGCGAGCGTCTCCTCGAGGATCGCGAACATCGAGGACGTCGTGCGCGCCAGCGCCTCGGCCGCCGAGCCGGTCGTGCGCAGGTGGGCGAGGTAGAGCGCCGCGGTGACGTCGCCGCACCCGTTGGGCAGGATCGGCAGCAGCGGGGTCTCGACCGCCCAGGCGCCCTCGTCGGACACGGCCACCACGTCGAGGCGGCCCTCCGGCACGTCTCCGTGCAGCACGCTGGTCACGAGTACGTCGCGGGGTCCGCGCGCCCGGACGTCGTCGACGGCGTCCAGGATCTCGGCGAGCGTGGTGGTCTCCCGGCCGGCGAGGAAGTCGAGCTCGAAGTGGTTGGGCGTGAGGATGTCGGCCTTCGGCACCACGGTGTCGCGCATGAACTCCGGGATGCCGGGGCGCACGAACATGCCCCGCCCGACGTCGCCCATCACCGGGTCGCAGCAGTAGACCGCGTCGGGGTTGAGCTCCTTCACCCGGGCGACGGTGTCGAGGATGATCCCGCCGACCGCCGGGTCGCCCTGGTAGCCGGACAGCACCGCGTCGGCCTCGCCGAGCACGCCGCGGTCGCCGATGCCGGCGATCACCTCGCGCACGTCGTCGGCGGCGAGCAGCGGCCCGCGCCAGGCGCCGTACCCCGTGTGGTTGGAGAAGTGCACGGTGACCACCGGCCAGACCTCGTGCCCGAGCCGCTGCAGCGGGAAGACCGCGGCGGAGTTGCCGACGTGGCCGTAGGCGACCGAGGACTGGATCGACAGGATCTTCACGGAGCGATCCTCCCGAGGCGGGGCCTGTACGAGCAAACTAGAACAAGTTACAGTGGCGGTTCACATTCTCTCGGTATGTAACAGGGGTGGCCGTGGCGCGGAAGCCGTCGTACGCAAGCGAAGCCGACTACGTCGTGGTCGGCTCGGGCAGCTCGGGAGCCGCGATCGCCGGCCGGCTGGCCGAGTCGGGCGCGAGCGTGATCGTGCTCGAGGCCGGCAAGAGCGACGAGCAGTACCTGGTCAAGAAGCCCGGCATGATCGGGCCGATGCACGCCGAGCCGAAGCTCAAGCGGCGCGTCGACTGGGGCCTCTACTCCACGCCGCAGAAGCACCTGCTCGACCGCACGATGCCGGTGCCGCGCGGCAGGGTCGTCGGCGGATCGAGCTCGATCAACGGCATGGTCTACGTGCGCGGCAACCGCGCCAACTACGACTCCTGGGCGGCCGAGGGCAACACCGGCTGGTCGGCCGACGAGGTCAACGCGGCGTACCGCCGGATGGAGGACTTCGAGGACGGCGCCAACGAGTTCCGCGGCGCCGGCGGCCCGATCAAGGTGACCCGCAACGCCGCGCCGCAGGACGGCACGCTGCAGTTCCTCCAGGCCACCTCCGACGCGCTCGGCGTGCCGGTGCTCGACGACTACAACGCCGCCTCGCAGGAGGGCGTGAGCCGGATGCAGCAGAACGCCGCCGGCGGGCTGCGCTACTCCGCCTCCCGCGGCTACCTCCACCATCTCGCACCCCGCACGCTGGAGCTGCAGACCGAGGTGCTGGTCCGCAAGGTCGTCATCGAGGGCGGCCGGGCGACCGGCGTCGAGGTCACCGACCGCGACGGCTCCCAGCGCACGGTCCGGGCCGGCAAGGAGGTCATCCTCTCGGCCGGGTTCGTCGGGTCGGCCCAGCTGCTGATGCTCTCCGGCGTCGGGCACGCCCAGCACCTGCGCGACCACGGCATCGACGTCGTCGCGGACCTGCCGGTCGGCGACAACCTGCACGACCACCTCTTCCACGCGCTGACCTTCCACGTCACGTCGACGAAGATGAAGGGCACCCCGGCGTACTTCGCCAAGGGCGTGCTGATGGAGGCGCTGCGTCCGGGCCGGACGTTCCTGGCCAACTCCGTCTTCGAGTCGGTCGCCTTCGTGCGGACGTCGCAGGCGACCGACGTACCGGACCTGCAGCTGCACCTGCTGCCGTGGGCCTACGTCTCGCCCAACCAGGACGCGCCGATCCGCCACGACGTCGACCCGCGGACCGCGATCACCATCCTCACTACGCTGATCTACCCGCGCAGCCGCGGCACGCTGCGGCTGGGGTCGGCCGACCCCACGGCCGCGCCGCTGATCGACTTCCAGTACCTCGCCGACCAGGCCGACCTCGACGTACTCACGGAGGGGTCGGAGATGGTGCGGGAGATCATGGGCGGTACGGCGTTCGGCGGGTCGGTCAAGGAGGAGATCCACCCCGGTGCCGGCGTCCGCGGCCCCGAGCTGCGACAGGCGATCCTCAACCGCGCGACGTCGGTCTACCACGGAGTCGGCACCTGCCGGATGGGCGTCGACGAGCTCGCGGTCGTCACGCCGGACCTCAGGGTCCGCGGCGTCGAGGGCCTGCGGGTCTGCGACGCCTCGATCATGCCGTCGATCACCGGCGGCAACACCAATGCACCCGCGATCATGATCGGTGAGCGCGGGGCCGACCTCGTGCTCGGCCGATGAAGGGGAGGGCCTGAGCCCATGACACTGCAGCGACCCGCATCCCTGACCGACGAGTTCCTGCAGGGGCTGGTCGCGCGCGTCCCGTCGAGCGGCGGCGCCAGCTGGAAGCTCACCGAGGTCTACACCGGCGAGCTGCTCGTCGAGCTGCCGCAGTCGACGCCGGCCGACATCGAGCGGGCCTTCGCGGCGGCGCGGGCGGCGCAGCGGGTGTGGGCGGCGTGGCCGTTGCGCAAGCGGCTCGCGGTATTCAAGCGAGCCCACGCGCTCTTCCTCGACCGGGCGCACACCACCACCGACCTGATCCAGGCCGAGAGCGGCAAGAACCGCCGGATGGCGATCGAGGAGACCTGCGACCCGGTGATGGTGATGAGCCACTACCTCAAGCGGGCCCCCCACCTGCTCAAGCCGGTCCGGCGCGGCGGCCCGATCCCGGTGCTCTCGACCTCCACCGAGATCCGCCAGCCCAAGGGCGTCATCGGCATCATCGCGCCCTGGAACTTCCCCTTCGCCACCGGCATCTCCGACTCGATCCCGGCGTTGATGGCCGGCAACGCGATCGTGCTCAAGCCGGACAACAAGACCGCCCTGTCGCCGCTCTACGGCATCCAGTTGCTCGAGCAGGCGGGGCTGCCGAAGGGCCTGTTTCAGGTGGTCTGCGGCGAGGGTCCCGACGTCGGGCCGACGCTGATCGACAACGCCAACTACGTGATGTTCACCGGCTCGACGGCGACCGGCCGGGTGATCGGCGAGCGGGCCGGGCGCAACCTGATCGGCTGCTGCCTCGAGCTGGGCGGCAAGAACCCCATGATCGTGCTCGAGGACGCGCAGCTCGACGAGGTCGTGCAGGGAGCGATCTTCGGGGCCTTCGGCAACACCGGCCAGATCTGCATGCACATCGAGCGGATGTACCTGCCCGAGTCGCGGTACGCCGAGTTCCGCGACGCGTTCGTCGCCGCGACCCGGCGGCTGGTGCTCGGCGCGGCGTACGACTTCGGTCCGGACATCGGCTCGCTGGTCTCGCCCGACCACATGGAGCGGGTGCGGTCGCACGTCGACGACGCGGTCGCCAAGGGCGCGACCGTGCTCACCGGTGGCCGGCCGCGCCCCGACCTCGGTCCGGCGTTCTTCGAGCCGACGATCCTCGAGGGCGTCACCCAGGACATGCTCGCCGGCGTCACCGAGACGTTCGGCCCGGTGGTCGCGCTGCACCGCTACCGGACCGTCGACGAGGCGGTGGCGCTCGCCAACGACACCGACTACGGCCTCAACGCCTCGGTGTGGGGCGGCGACCTGGCGGCGGCCTGCCAGGTGGGCCGGCGCATCCAGTCCGGCAACGTCAACGTCAACGACATCCTCGCCACGGCGTACGCCGCCAAGGGCACGCCGTCCGGCGGCGTGAAGCAGTCGGGCGTCGGCGCCCGGCACGGTGACCAGGGCCTGCTCAAGTACACCGACGTGCAGAACCTCGCCGTGCTCAAGAAGCAGGTGCTCGGTGCGCGGCCCGGTCAGGACTACGACGAGTACGTCAAGGGGATGCTCGGCGGGCTCAGGATGATGCGCAAGACCGGCATCCGCTGAACGTCGTACGTTGGTGGCATGTCGCTGCCGCGCCCCTACCCGCCCGACACCTACCACGGCGAGGGCGGTGAGGTGTCCGCGTGGATCCGTCGTGGCGACGAGCCGCCGGAGATCACCTACGGCAGTGGCGGCACGTGCGAGTACATCGCGACCGGCGACCGGACGGAGGGCCGGTTCGGGCTCTACCGCTGGACGTTCGGGGAGGCCGAGACCGGCCCCGACCCGCACTTCCACCGGTCGATCTCCGAGCAGTTCTACGTGCTGTCCGGCGAGGTGAGGCTGTACGACGGGCGGGCGTGGGTCACCGCGCGCTCCGGCGACTTCCTCTACGTGCCCGAGGGCGGGCTGCACGGCTTCCGGGGCGGCGGTGGGGCGTCGATGCTGCTGATGTTCGCTCCGGGCGGCCCGCGCGAGGACTATTTCGAGACGCTGGCCCGGGGCGAGGAGATGAGCGAGGAGCAGCGGGTGGCGTTCATGCTGCGACACGACACGTTCTGGGTGTGACTGCGCGGCTCCGCGGTGGTTGAGGAGGTCGCGCAGCGACCGTCTCGAAACCTCGATGGCTGGGTGCACTGCCAGGGTCAGCGCCGATTCTCGGCTGCGGGAGTTTCGACGCGCTCGCGCGACTTCGTGCCTCAGTCGCTTCGCTTGCTCAACCTGGCCGCGCCCACGCGTCGCGCTCGTGCCTCGCGCGCCGCTGCGCGGCTCAAAGTTCGGCATGGACATGCGGGGCGCCAACGGCGCCGACTTCGGCGCGCGAGGATCGCGGCGCTACGTGCGTCGCGCGGTCGAGGCGTCGCTGCGGCGGCTGCGGACCGACCACATCGATCTCTACCAGCTGCACCGGCCCGACGAGGTGACGCCGATCGAGGAGACGCTCTCGGTGCTGACCGACCTGGTCCGCGAGGGCAAGGTTCGCTACGTCGGCTGCTCCAACTTCGACGGCTGGCAGGTCGCCGACGCCGCCTGGACCGCCCGCACCGCCGGCCTCGAGGGCTTCGTGTCGGTGCAGAACCGCTACTCGCTGCTCGACCGCACCGTCGAGGCCGAGGTGCTGCCGGCGTGCGAGGCGTTCGGGCTCGGCGTCCTGCCGTTCTTCCCGCTGGAGTACGGCCTGCTCACCGGCAAGTACCGCCGCGGCGCCTCGGCGCCGGCCGGGTCCCGCGCCGCGCTCGACCCATCGCGGTCCTCGTGGCTGGCCAACGCCGACTGGGACCGGATCGAGGCCGTCGAGACGTACGCCGAGGCGCGCGGGCTCTCGACGCTCGACGTCGCGATCGCCGGCCTCGCGGCCCAGCCCGCCGTCGCCTCGGTGATCTCGGGAGCGACGTCGGGCGACCAGGTGCGGACGAACGCCGCCGCGCTGCGGTGGTCGCCCTCCGCCGACGACCTGGCCGAGCTGGACGAGATCACGGGCTGAGGGTCTTTCAGAATACCCGGTGAACCGGGGAAGCCGGCACTTCTCGGGGAATGCCCGAGAAGTGCAGGAACACCCGGTGCATCGGGTATTCCTGCGGATCTGCGGGTGGGGTGCCCGAGTCGAGGTGGGTCGTTCGGGGCGAGCGGGAGCTTCGTCGGCCGGCCGACGAAACTCCCGTCCGGACGACGAAGCTTCGTCGTCCCAGTGTGACTACGTCCTCCCGGCGAGACGCCCGCCATCGAGGTGCCGCCCGTCCGGATAGTCCGTCACGAAGTGGCTGTCGACCAGCGAAACGACAGCCAGAACGTGACGGACTATCGCCGACGGCGGGCCCCGCAGGCCGGACCGGACCGGGGCCTACTCAGGCGACCTGGAGCGACCGCTTCGACAGCCCCATCCAGAACCCGTCGATCACCTGGAGTCCGGGTGACTCGGGGTCGGTGGCCGCGCCGAGGGTGACGAAGAGCGGCGTGTAGTGCTCCACGGTCGGGTGCGCGTAGGGCATGCCCGGCGCCTTGGTGCGGTAGCGGGCGAGCTCGTCGACGTCGCCGCGGGCGAGGGCCTCGCCGGCCCAGGCATCGAAGTCGGTCGACCAGCCGGGTGCGGCCGCGTCGATGCGCCACTCGGTCAGGAAGGGCAGGCCGTGGGTGAGGAAGCCGGAGCCGATGATCAGCACGCCCTCGTCGCGCAGCGGTCGGAGCCGCTTGCCGAGCTCCATGAGCTTGACCGGGTCGTCGGTCGGCAGCGACATCTGGAGGACCGGGATGTCGGCACCGGGGTACATGATCCGCAGCGGCACCCACGCGCCGTGGTCGAGGCCGCGGCTGGCGTGCTGGTGCACCGGCTCGGAGGCCGGCATCATCGCGGCCACCCGGGTCGCGAGCGCCGTGGCGTCGGGGGTCTCGTAGGTCATCCGGTAGTACTTCGCGTCGAAGCCACCGAAGTCGTAGACCAGCGGGGCGCTGCTGGCCGACAGCATCACCGGGGCGGACTCCCAGTGGGCGCTGACGATCAGGATCGCCTTCGGGCGCGGTAGGTCCTGCGCCCAGGCGGCGAGCTGGCCCGACCACACGGGGTCGTCGAGCAGGGGCGGTGCGCCGTGCCCGATGTAGAGCGCCGGCATCCGGGTCGAGTCGTCCATGACACCCCCAATGATTCGAGATTCAACTTTATTCCATCGGGAGCGACCAGTCCACCGCCGTGCCGCCCTGCTCGGCCAGCAGTCCGTTGACCCGGCTGAACGGCCGCGAGCCGAAGAAGCCGCGGCTGGCCGAGAGCGGCGAGGGGTGCACCGACTCGACGTACGGGATCGGCGCCAGCATCGGCTTGAGTCCCTGCGCGTCGCGGCCCCACAGGATCGCTACGCACGGTCCGCCACGTCGGGCCAGCGCCTGGATCGCGCAGTCGGTCACCTGCTCCCAGCCCTTGCCGCGATGCGAAGCCGGGGTGCCCGGACGGACCGTGAGCGACCGGTTGAGCAGCATCACGCCCTGGTCGGCCCAGGCGGTGAGGTCGCCGTGCGGGGGCGTGTCGAGACCGAGGTCGAAGCGCAGCTCCTGGTAGATGTTCGTGAGGCTGCGCGGGATCGGCCGCACGTGGGCGTCGACGGCGAACGACAGCCCGATCGGGTGACCCGGCGTCGGGTACGGATCCTGGCCGACGATCAGCACTCGTACGTCGGCCAGGGGTCGCTGGAACGCCCGGAACACCCGGTCCCCGGCGGGCAGGTAGGCCCGGCCGGCGGCGATCTCCTCGCGCAGGAACCGGCCCATGCCCGCGATCTGCTCGTCGACCGGCGCGAGGGCCGCTGCCCAGTCCGGGGCCATCAGGCCCTTGTCGACGAGTCCGGCGAGCGCGCTCATGGCGGGAGGCTATCGGTGCGGCGGTCGCGCATCGACCGGCGCGAGAGGGGTCAGCCGCGGCTGGGCCGCTGCAGGCGGTCGAGGAACGCGACCAGCAGGGCCTCGCGCATCCGCGGTGAGGCCAGGTCGAGCATCGCGTTGACCTCGGCCATCCGCTCGGGGAGGGCGAGGTCCCCACCGCCCGCGAGGCCGGCCGCGGCCAGCAGCCCGTCGAAGTCGGCGTCGGTGAGGGTGTTCGGATCGAGGACCCCGATGAACGCCGCGACCTCCGGGTCGACCGTCACCGGTCCGGCCGCAACCGCCGCCGCCACCGAGTCGCTCAGGGCGGTGAGGAGGTCGTCGACCCCCGCGAGCGTCGCGGCGCTCACGGAGAGGTGGATGGTCGCGGGCTGGCCGGCGTAGGACAGCTGCGGCTGGACGTACCACCCGCGCGCACCCATCTCGTCGCAGACCGTGAACGGGTCGCAGGAGCCGTCGGTCACCAGTGCCACCAGCGTCGAGTCGGGAGGCGTCAGCACGCTCATCCCGGCGATGTCGGTGGCGCCTGCCACGATCGCGTCGACGGCTTCGAAGACCTCTCGGGAAAGGAGCTCGTAGCCCGTGTCACCCAGCGACCGCACCACCGCCCAGGCGCCCGCCAGGGGCCCGCCCGACTTCGTCGACTGCAGGGTCGAGTTCAGCATCGTGTAGCCCGGCCAGTCGGCGTAGGCGAAGTACTGCGGCCGCCGGTGCTCCGGAGTCCGGTGCAGCAGCAGCGACGTGCCCTTGGGTGCGTAGCCGTACTTGTGCAGGTCCGCCGAGATCGAGGTGACGCCCTCCACCGCGAACGTCCACGGCGGCACGTCCCTGCCCAGTCGCGCGGCGTACGGCAGCACCCAGCCGCCGATGCACGCGTCCACATGGCAGCGGATCCCGCGCGCAGCGGCCGCTGGCGCGATCTCCCGCACGGGGTCCACCACCCCGTGGGCGTACGACGGCGCGGACACGACCACCAGCACGGTCCGCTCCGGGTCGGCGTCCACGGCGGCCAGCATCGCCGCGGGGTCGGCGCGGTAGTCGGCGCCCACCGGAACCACGACCGCCTCCACGCCGAAGTAGTGCGCGGCCTTGAGGAAGGCCGCGTGCACGGTCGACGGCACCACCATCCGGGGCCGGTCGACATCGGGGCGGCTGTCGCGGGCGCCCTGCACGGCGAGCAGGCACGACTCGGTGCCGCCGGAGGTGACGGTGCCGACGACGGTCGCGGGTCCGTCGAGCAGATCGGCGGCGAAGCCGACGAGGTCGTTCTCCATCTGCAGCAGGCTGGGGAACGCCGTCGGGTCGAGCCCGTTGGAGCCGGCGTACGCCGCGACCGCCTCGCGGCCGATCCGGTCCACGTCGGCGAGCCCGGAGTCGTAGACGTAGGCGAGGGTGCGGCCGCCGTGCACGGGCAGGTCGGCGGCCTGCATGGCGCGGAGGCGGTCGAGCGCGTCGCTCGGGTGGTGTGCTGGGTGGCTTCCCGTGGTGCTCATGCGGACACGCTCTCATCGAGGGCGCCGCCGGGGCCGTCGGTGCCGTCCACGTCCTCGGCCTCGAGGGAGTAGCGCCGCAGCCAGAGCAGGCTGAGCACCACGAGCACGGCCGGCAGTAGCGAGAAGCCGAGCGTGATCGCGGTCAGCGCCGAGTCGGGCTGCGCGACGCCGCCGTCGGTCGACGACCGGTAGCCGCCGAGCGCGAGCACCAGAGCGAAGACGCCGGGGCCGAGCGCCAGGCCGAGCGTCTCGCCCGCGGTCCAGACGCCGGTGTAGACGCCGGCCCGGTTGGAGCCGGTGCGCCGGGCGTCGACCGCTGCCGCGTCCGGCAGCATGGCCAGCGGGAAGACCTGGCAGCCGGCGTAGCCCACGCCGATCAGCACGACGGCGCCGTAGACGACCGCCAGCGGCGCCGACTGCGCGGTGATCGTCAGCAGCGCGCCGGCGGCGAGGAAGACCGAGCTGGCGACGTACCCGCGCTTCTTGCCGATGCGGGTGCCGATCGCCGACCAGATCGGGGTCAGCAGCAGGGCCGGCCCGACGAAGAGGACGAAGAGGATGGTGGCCGCGCCGTCGCGCCCGAGCACGTCGGAGGCGAGGTAGTCGACGCCGGCCAGCATCGCGCCGACGGCCAGCGCCTGGATGACGAAGCAGGTCAGCAACCAGCGGAAGTCACGGGCTTCGGCGACGATGCGCAGCTGGTCGCGCAGGCTCCCGGCGCCCGGCTGAGGGGCGGTGACCGGGGCACGCCGGGTGCCGACGTACGCGCTGACGACGCCGACCGCGATCAGAGCCGCCATCACGAGACCCATGACGCGGTAGCCGTCGCGGCCGCCGACCGCGTCGCGGATCGCGGGCGCGGTCGCGCCGGCCAGCATGATCGTGAAGGCGAGGATCGCGACCCGCCACGTCATCAGCCGGGTGCGCTCGTCGTACGACGAGGTCATCTCGGCCGGCATCGCGACGAACGGGACCTGGAAGAACGCGTACGCCGTCGCGCAGGCGAGGAAGAACACCAGCACCCACGCCGCCTCCAGTCCGGTCGCCATCTCGGGCGCGGCGAAGAGGAGGGCGAACCCCGCCGCGAGCGCCAGCCCCGCGCGGAGCAGCCAGGGCCGCCGCGGCCCGCGCGGGTCGGTGGTGCGATCGCTGATCCGACCGGCGATCGGGTTCAGGATCACGTCCCACGCCTTCGGCAGGAACACGATGAACCCGGCGGCGATCGCGGCGATGCCGAGGCTGTCGGTGAGGTAGGGCAGGAGCATCAGCCCGGGCACGGTGCCGAACGCGCCCGTCGCGACCGATCCCGAACCGTAGCCGATCCGTACGCCACGCGGCAGGCTGATCCTCGACGACTCGCTCGCTGGCATGCCCGGAGGTTAGCCGGGCTCAGCGCCGCAGCGCGCGCGATCCGGACGAGGAGTGGCGCCGGCGCGGGTTCGTGCCGATGGCGCCCTCCGGCACGGCGGTGGGCTCGGCCGAAGCCTTCCTCGGTGCCGCCTTCTTGGCCGGGGTCTTCTTGGCCGGGGTCTTCTTGGTGGGGGCCTTCGGGGCCGACTTCTGGGGGGTCGCCTTCTTCGTGGCGCCGCGGCGGGTCGGCCGCCGCCGACCGTCCCACTGCTCGAACCACTCGTCGAGCGCGCGCCAGGTGGTCTCCCGGGCGGCCCGGCCGGCCAGCATGCCGAGGTGCCCGCCGGGCACGATCTCGAACCGCGCCTCCCGCGCTCCGGTCAGCAGCGGCAGCGCCGCCCGCACCGACTCCACCGGGGCGATCCCGTCGGTCGCGCCGGCGAACACCAGCGTCGGCGCCGTGATCGCCGCGAGCGAGACGGGGCGGTCGCCCAGCTCGACGGTGCCGGTGGCGAGCGCGTTGCCCACCGCGAAGCGGTGGTAGAGCTGGCCGAAGCTGCGGCCGGGGTAGGCCGTCATCGACGCGGCGAACCGGTCCACCGCCTCGACCTGGGCCAGCCAGTCGGCGTCGTCGAGGTGGACGGCGACCGCGATCGGCTTGGTCACCAGCCTCTGGAACGACCCGAGCTGGAACGCCCAGCGCACCAGCGGCGGCGCGCCGCCGAGCGCGCGGTAGGTGCGGCCGACGGCCGCCGGCCAGTCCGCTGCCGTCAGCAGCGGGCGGAGCGGGGCCACCATCGGCACCGACGTCGTGTCGACCGGGGAGCCGAGCACCGAGAGCGACGCGACCGGCAGGTCGCGGGCGTCGGCGGCGGCGAGCATCGCGAAGATCCCGCCGAGGCTCCAGCCGACGACGTGCACGGGGCGGCCGCCGGCGTGCTCCGACACCGCGCGGACGGCGGCCGGGACGATCTCCTGCGCCCAGTGCTCGAGGCCGAGGTCGGGGTCGGGGAAGGAGACGTCGCCGTACTCGACGAGGTACGTCGGACGCCCGTTCCCCACAAGGTGCTCGACCAGCGAGCAGCCGCGGCGCAGGTCGAAGCAGCCGGCGGGCGCGGCGAGCGGGGGCACCAGGAGCACCGGGTCGCCCCGCTTCGCTGCGACCGGGTCGGGCCGGTAGTGGTGGACCTCGCGGAGCGTGCCCTCGTCGACCAGCGCGCGAGGCATCGGCCGCAGGTCGGCCAGCCCGCCGTGGAGCAGCAGGTGGACGGCGTTCCCGGCCGCCGCGACCAGCTGGTCCGGCTTCGGCACCAGGTCCATGGCCCCGAACCTACCGGGCCCGCGTTGAGCTCAGGTGGCTCCGGGTCACGACCGCCGGGCCGGTCGGACGCTCTTGCCGTGCGAGGGCCGGACGGCCGCGAGCTCGGTGAGGAACTTGTCGGCCCAGGCCGCGACGTCGTGCTCCATCACCTGCTTGCGCATCGCCTTCATCCGTCGGGTCATCTCGCGACCATCGGCGCGGTAGGCGTCCAGCAGCGCGCTCTTCATGCCGTTGATGTCGTAGGGGTTGATCAGCCACGCCTGCCGCAGCTCGTCTGCGGCGCCGGCGAACTCCGAGAGCACCAGGGCGCCCTCGTTGTCGAAGCGGCAGGCGACGTACTCCTTGGCGACCAGGTTCATCCCGTCGCGCAGCGGCGTGACGACCATGATGTCGGCGGCCCGGAAGTACGCCGCCATCTCCTCGCGCGGGTACGACGCGTGCAGGTAGTGGATCGCGGGCCGGCCGATCTGCCCGTGGTCGCCGTTGATCCGGCCCACCAGGCGGTCGATGTCGTCGCGCAGGAGGCGGTACTGCTCGACCTGCTCCCGCGAGGGGGTCGCGACCTGCACGAACACGGCGTCCTCGACGTCGAAGTGCCCGTCGGCGACCAGCTCGGCGAACGCCCGCAGCCGGGCGTAGATGCCCTTCGTGTAGTCGAGGCGGTCGACCCCCAGGAAGATCTTGCGCGGATTGCCGAGCGCGTCGCGGATCTCGGTCGCGCGCCGCGCGACCTCCTCGGAGCGGGCCAGCTCCTCGTAGCCGGCGGAGTCGATCGAGATCGGGAAGGCCGCCGCGCGGACCGTCCGGCCGTCGGGCAGGTAGACGACGTCGCGATGGGTCTTGTGGCCGACCCGCTGACGCACGAGCCGGACGAAGTTCTGGGCGGCACCGCTGAGCTGGAAGCCGATCAGGTCCGCGCCCAGCAGGCCCTCGAGGATCTGCCGGCGCCACGGCAGCTGCTGGAAGAGCTCGGCCGGCGGGAACGGGATGTGCAGGTAGAACCCGATCCGCAGGTCGGGCCGCAGCTCACGGAGCATGGCCGGCACCAGCTGCAGCTGGTAGTCGTGCACCCACACCGTCGCGGCCTCGTTGGCGACCTCGGCGGCGCGCTCGGCGAAACGCCGGTTGATGGTGACGTAGCTGTCCCACCACTCCCGGTGGAACTCCGGCTTGGCGACGACGTCGTGGTAGAGCGGCCACAGCGTCGCGTTGGAGAAGCCCTCGTAGAACTCCTCGATCTCCTGGGGCGTCATCGAGATCGGCACCAGGTCGAGGCCCTCGGCCTCGAACGGCGCGGTGTCGCCGTCCGCGCCGCCCGGCCAGCCGATCCAGATGCCGTCGTTGGCCCGCAGCACCGGCTCGAGCGCGGACACCAGCCCGCCGGGAGAAGGTCGCCAGCCGGGGGAGCCGTCGGGGTTCTCGATGCGGTCCACGGGCAGTCGGTTGGCAACGATGACCAGGTCTGCTCCGCCAGAGGTGGACACGCCATCACCCTAGACGAGCCGGAAAGTGTCGGGCTGGCCCGACCATGGCTGTCGGGCTGGCAGGATCGTCCCGGAGCCCCGATGTTCCTAGCGTTGGACGCATGACGGAGACGCTGTACCCAGTCGACTACCCAGGCGAGGCGATGACGACCACGATGCCCGCCGTGACCGCGCCCGTGCGTCCACGCGGCGTGCGCCGGGTGCTGTACGAGAGCGGCTACGCCCTCTCGGCGTTCCCGATCGCGCTCGTGGGCTTCCTCGTCGTGGTCATCGACCTCGCGCTGGGGGTGGCGCTCGCCGTCTTCATCGGCGGCGTCCTGCTGATCTCGGTGGGCGTGATGGTCGCCCGCGGCTTCGCCCGCTTCGAGCGGATCCGGCTGCAGGGGATGCTCGGCCGGCCGGCGGCGACGCCGAGCTACCTGTGCCCCCGCCCGGGCGACGGGTTCTGGCGGCGGTCACTCACCCCGCTGCGCGACGCCCAGTCGTGGCTCGACGTGGTGTGGGCGCTCGTCGGCCTGCTGACCGGCACGCTCGCCTTCGCGATCGCGCTGGCGTGGTGGGCGGGCGCGGCCGGCGGGCTGACCTACTGGTTCTGGCAGCGCTGGATCCCCGAGTCCGACGGCGACCACGGACTCGCCTATTACCTCGGCCTCGGCGACGGACGTACGGCGGAGAGCTGGCTCAACCTCGCCCTGGGCGCGCTGCTGCTGCTGACCCTGCCCTGGGCGGTGCGGCTGGTGGTCACCATCCACGCCAGCCTGGCCTGGGTCCTGCTCAGCAGCCGGGCCGACCTCCAGAGCGAGGTCGCCCGGGTCGAGGGGGGCCGCGAGGCCGCGCGGATCGCGGAGGCCGAGTCGCTGCGCCGGCTCGAGCGCGACATCCATGACGGCCCGCAGCAGCGGCTGGTCCGGCTCACGATGGATCTCGGCCGCGCCAAGCGACAGGTCGCCGACGACCCGACCCGCGCCGCCGCGACCCTCGACGACGCGCTGGCCCAGGCCCGCGAGACCGTGGCCGAGCTGCGGTCGCTGAGCCGGGGCATCGCCCCGCCGCTGCTGGTCGACCGTGGCCTGGCCGCGGCGCTCGAGGAGATGCTGGCGCAGAGCAGCGTGCCGGTGCGGTCCCGGATCGACGTACCGGCGCAGCTGCCCCCGCACGTCGAGACGGCCGTCTACTTCGTGGTCGCCGAGGCGATGACCAACGTCGCCAAGCACAGCCAGGCGTCGTCGGCCGAGGTCACCGTCGTCAGCCACGGTGCCGAGGTGGAGGTGCGGGTCGAGGACGACGGCATCGGTGGCGCCCATCCCGCGAAGGGGCTTGGGCTGGCCGGGTTGCGCCAACGGCTCGCCGCGGTCGACGGCACCCTGGAGGTGACCTCGCTCGAGGGCGCGGGCACCGCCGTGGTGGCGAGGATCCCCGGATGAGGATCGTGGTCGCCGACGACTCGCTGCTGCTCCGCGAGGGCCTCCAGCTGCTGCTCGCCGAGGCCGGGCACGACGTGGTCGGCTCGGTGGCCGACGGACCGGCGTTCGTGGCCGCGATGGTGGAGCAGCGGCCCGATCTCGGCATCGTCGACGTACGGATGCCGCCCAGCCACACCGACGAGGGCCTCCGGGCGGCGGTCGCCGTACGCCGGTCGTGGCCCGAGGCCCGGCTGCTGGTGCTCTCGCAGTACGTCGAGGTGTCCTACGCCGACGAGCTGCTCGCCACCGGTGACGGTGGCGTCGGCTACCTGCTCAAGGACCGGGTCGGCGACCTCGACGACTTCCTCGGGGCGGTCCAGGCCGTGGCCGCCGGCGGCACCGCGCTCGACCCGCTGGTCGTGCGGCAGCTGATGGGACGCAACCGGGACCCGCTGGCCGACCTCACGCCGCGCGAGCGGGAGGTGCTCGCGCTGATGGCGGAGGGGAGGTCGAACGCCGCGATCGCCGAGGCGCTCTCGGTCACCCTGGCCGGCGTCGAGAAGCACACCCAGCGGATCTTCGCCAAGCTCGGCCTGTCACCGGACGACGACGGCGCGCACCGCCGGGTGGCCGCGGTGGTGCGCTTCCTCAACGCCTGAGCCGAGGGCCGCCGGCGGTGCCAGCGCACGCACGCTGAGCACGCCAACCGGTCGACAACTTCCAACGCCCGACGCTAGCCTCGCCGTCCCTGCTCTCGGACCCAGGAACGCGCAATGAACGTCGTCCTCGCCTCGTCCCGCCTGCTGCTCGCGCTCGGCCTGGCGGCACCGCTGGCCGCGGCCGAGATCGCCGCGACGGCTCCGGCCGCGAGCGCCGCCGACGTCGTGGTCGAGCGGGTCGCGGACCTCACCGCTCGCGACGGCGTGGGCGTCGGCACGGGCGTGGGCGCCCAGCGCCTGACCTCGGCGTCGGTGCGGGCAGACGTCCGCGGCGAACGCGTGCAGGCGACCGTGGTCCTCGACGCCGAGCCGACGGCGGCGACCGCCGCCACCGTGGTCGTCGCGTTCGGGCCCATCGAGGCCGGCATCTGCCAGCTGGACGACGTGCTCGACGCTGACCAGTACCAGTCGTCGACCACCGACCCGGCCGCGGGCTGGACGCGCAGCGGCCGCACGCTGACCCTCGACCTGGCCGCGGAGGAGGCGGGCTACCAGCCCTGGGACTGCGCGGGTGCGATCGTCGGCGTCGGCGACCAGGTGGTGTCCTTCCTCGGCGGCGACCTGACCCCGGTCTACCTGGGGCCGGAGCTGCGCATCCAGCCGGTCAAGGTCCTGGACCGGAAGGTGCGGGGCAGGCTCGGCCTGGTGCGCGGCCAGCGGCACCTGATCCGGGTCCCGGTGCGCGGCCTCAACCAGGCCGACGCCCACGGCGTCGTCGTCAGCGGCACGGGCCGCGGCCTGAAGGTCGGCAAGCAGCAGCTCGGGACGGTCTCGTCGTCGTACGCGCCGGAGGCGGTCCTCCCGGTGCGCGCGGCCGGCCGCCAGGGTCGCAAGGTCGGTCCGCTGCGCCTCACCGTCACCAGCGAGAACGGCGCCACCGTGCGCCGCACGGTGCCGGTGCGGCTGGTCAAGCCCCCGGCCAGACCCGCGCCCGGCCGCTACCGCTCCGCCGACGGCGCCGTCACGTTCACGATCACCGGTGGCCGGGCCGCACGCCTCAAGAGCTTCCGCATCGCCACGCGCACGCGGTGCCAGCCGCCGCTGGACTACGCGACGTACACCGACAACACCTACGGCTTCCCGACCGTGCGCGTCGGCGGGGGCGGGGTCGTCGACGCCAAGCGGGTCAAGCCGCTCTACTCGGTCGTCCTCCAGCTCAAGGCGGTCGGCAGCCGGGTGACGCAGGGCTCGTTCGGCTATGTCGGGCCGAAGGGCAGCTACTGCACCGCCAACGAGGGGTTCAGCGCCCGACGCGTGGGCCGCTGACGACCGGTCCTCGTCAGGCCGGCGGACCGCCGTCGAAGGCGACGCCGACCTGACGGCGGACGTCGTCCATCTGGCGCAGGATCGTCAACGTCTGCTCGTGCGGCACCAGCGGGCTCTCGCGCAGGCCGGCCCGCAGGCAGCGGCCGACCTCGACGATCTCGTGCGCGTAGCCGCGCCCGACGACCGGCTCGGCGCCGCCGATCTCGACCGGCGTGCCGGGCTCGAAGACCCAGTGCCCCGCGCCCTCGACCTGGACGTACGGCGTGAACGTCGCCCGCGCCGGGTGGTGGAAGTCGTCGAGCTCGACGCGACCCAGGTCGGTCGCGATCGCGGCGCGCCGCGACGACCACGACGTCATCGAGGCGGTCATCGTGGCGAGCGCGCCGTCGGCGTACCGCCCCGTCATCGAGACGTCGAGGTCGATGCCGCCCGCGCCGAGCGCGGCCGTCGCGCGCACCTCCTCGGCCGGGCCGAGCATCAGGTGCGCGAAGGTCAGCGGGTAGATGCCCATGTCGAGCAGCGCGGAGGCGCCCAGCGCCGGGTTGAGCATCCGGTCCTCCGGCGGCGCGTCCACGCGGAAGCCGAGCTCCGCGTGCAGGTGCCGCGGTCGCCCGAGCTCGCCCGACCGCAGTCGCTCGGCCAGCGTCCGGACCACCGGGTGACAGGCGGTCCACATCGCCTCCATCAGGAAGCGGTCGTGCTCGCGGGCCAGGCGCACCAGCTCCTCGGCGTCCGCCGTGTCGAGCGTGAGCGGCTTCTCGCACAGCACGTGCTTGCCGGCCTCGAACGCCAGTCGGGCGTTGTCGAGGTGCAGCGCGTGCGGGGTGGCGATATAGACGACGTCGACGGCCGGGTCGGCGACCAGCTCCTCGTAGGAGCCGTACGCCGTGCCGCCGTACTCGGCCGCGAACGCCCGCGCGCTCTCAAGCCGGCGGGAGCCGACGGCGGCGAGGCGGGCACCGGCCGCCAGGGCCAGGTCGGCGGCGAAGGTGTGCGCGATCTTGCCGGTGGCCAGGATGCCCCACCCGATCTCGCCCCCGGCACGTCCCGTGTCCTCGGCCATGGCTCGGACAGTAGCCGCTGACGACTCGCCGCCGCCCGAATCACATCGATGTGGTTCGCCGCCCTATAGTGAGGTGACCAGCATTGTCGACCCGAGCCGACACCGGCCGAATCTCCGGGGAGGAGCACCATGGACGCCGCCAACGTGGTCCACGGCGACACCGGCGACGCGACGCCGGACCTGAGCGAGCGCGATCAGGAGATCCTGGCCTTCGAGCGGCAGTGGTGGAAGTACGCCGGCGCCAAGGAGAGCGCGGTCCGGGAGAAGTTCGACATGTCGTCGACGCGCTACTACCAGGTGCTCAACGCCCTGATCGACCGACCGGAGGCCCTGGCCGCCGACCCGCTGCTCGTCCGACGGCTGCGCCGGCTCCGGGCCGCCCGCCAGCGCCAGCGCTCCGCGCGCCGGCTCGGCTTCGAGGTCTGAGCCGTGGTCCGGGCACGCAACCAGCGTGGGGCGGTCTTCCCCTCCCCGGTCGTGATCCTCAGCGTGCTGGCCGTCGCGATGGCCGGCATCGCCTACGTCGCCACCCGCGGCGGTGAGCCGACCGAGCGCGAGGTGACCCCGGTCGTCCAGGAGCAGCCGAGCGAGTCGCCCTCCCCGACGTACGAGCCGACGAAGAAGGCCAAGCCCCAGAAGCCGCCGGTGCAGCGCGGCAAGGTCTACGTCGAGGTCTACAACAACTCCGGCATCACCGGCTTGGCCGGTCGGGTCGCCGACCGCGCCACCGGCATCGGCTGGGCGGTCGTCGGGTCGGACAACTGGTACGGCACGATCCCCGCCACCACCGTCTACTACCCCCAGCAGCTGAAGCGGGCGGCGAAGACGCTGGCGCTCGACCTCGGCATCCAGCGCACCGCGCCGGCCGTCGACCCGATGCGGCGCGACCGGCTGACGCTGATCCTCACCGAGGCGCTGAGCTGACCCCCGAGGTCGGCCGCCCGGTCGCCGGCCGCCTCATGGTTGGCTGGGTCCATGGAGTTCACCTCCGCCGACGCTGAGCGACGGTATGCCGAGCTGGTGCGGGCGGCGTCGCGGGCGGTGGTCGGCCTCGACTTCGACGGCACGCTGGCGCCGATCGTCGACGACCCGGCGGCTGCGCACATCCACCCGGACGCCCCCGCCGTGCTCGCCGAGGTCGCGCAGGAGGTCGCCGCGGTCGCGGTGATCACCGGCCGCCCGGCCCGCCAGGTCCTCGACCTGGGCGGCCTCGAGGACGTCGGCACACGGCTCGCCGACGCCGGAGCGGACCTCTATGTGTTCGGGCAGTACGGCAACGAGCGCTGGTCGTCGGCGAACCGCCGGATCGTCTCGCCGCGCCCGCCCCGGGGTCTCGCGACCTTCGAGCGCGAGCTGCCCGGCCTGCTGCGCGGCAGCGACGCCGCGGACGCCCACGTCGAGGACAAGGGGCTCGCGGTCGCCGTGCACACCCGGCGGCTGCCCGACCCCGAGGCCGCCTTCCAGCGGCTGCTGCCCGCGATCGGCGACCTCGCCGATCGCTATCAGCTGGCCGTCGAGCCGGGGCGGCACGTGATCGAGGTCCGCTCGCCGGGCATGCACAAGGGTCTCGCCGTCCGCACCATCGCCGACGAGCTCGACGCCGGCGCGTTCCTCTTCGCCGGCGACGACCTGGGCGACCTCGAGGCCTTCGAGGCCGTCGCGGACCTGCGCGCCGCCGGCCTGCCCACCCTGCTGGTCTGCTCGGCCTCCACCGAGGAGAGTGCCCTCGTGCCCCTCTCCGACGTCGTGGTCGACGGCCCCGACGGCGTACTCGGCCTGCTGCGCCGGCTGGCCGCGGACGCCCGGTTGTCGCGCTCGGTGGGATAGTCCGTCACGTTTCGGTTGCCTCGCGGCCGGTTCGACAGCCGAAACGTGACGGACTATCCCACCCTCCTGTTCGCTGTGGACGAACAGGAGGGGGTCTCCGGAACACCGGGGAGCCCCCAGGAGTTGAGTCGCTACCACTCAATCTTCTGACAAGGGAGGGCGTTCACGTGACCGCCACCAGACTTCCCGTTCTCTTCGTGTCCGACCTCGTCGTGCTGCCGGGCATGGTCGTCCCGCTCGCGCTCGACGAGTCCTCCCAGGCGGCGATCGACGCGGCTCGCGCCGGCTCCGACAGCCAGGTGCTGGTCGCGCCGCGGCTCGAGGACCGCTACGCGTCGTACGGCGTGGTCGCGACGATCGACCGCGTCGGCCGCTTCTCCGGCGGCTCGCCCGCCGCGGTGCTCAAGGCCGGCTCCCGGGCCCGCATCGGCAGCGGCGTCACCGGCCCAGGCGCGGCGCTGTGGGTCGAGGCCGAGCCGGTCGACGACGTCGTGACCGACCGGGCCCGCGAGCTCGCGGAGGAGTACAAGCGGCTCGTCGTCGCGGTGCTCCAGCGCCGCGAGGCGTGGCAGGTCGTCGACCAGGTCCACCAGATGTCCGACCCGAGCGCGATCGCCGACTCCGCCGGCTACGCGCCGTACCTCTCCATGGACCGCAAGCGCGAGCTGCTCGAGAACCCCGACGTCGAGGCGCGGCTCGACACCCTGATCGGGTGGACCCGCGAGCACCTCGCCGAGGCCGAGCTGACCGACAAGATCGGCGAGGACGTGCGCGAGGGCATGGAGAAGCAGCAGCGGGAGTACCTGCTGCGTCAGCAGCTCGCCGCGATCCGCAAGGAGCTCGGCGAGGGCGAGCCGGAGGGCGCCGAGGACTACCGCTCCCGCGTCGAGACCGCCGACCTGCCCGAGCACGTGCGCACCGCCGCGCTCAAGGAGGTCGACAAGCTCGAGCGGTCCAGCGAGCAGAACCCCGAGGCGTCCTGGATCCGGACCTGGCTCGACACCGTCCTCGAGCTGCCGTGGGGCGTCACCACCGCGGACTCCACCGACATCGCCGCCGCCCGCGCGGTGCTCGACGCCGACCACCACGGCCTCGACGAGGTGAAGGAGCGGATCGTGGAGTACCTCGCCGTCCGCGCCCGCCGGGCCGAGCGCGGCCTGCAGGTGATCGGCGGTCGGGGCTCCGGCGCGGTGATCCTGCTCGCCGGACCTCCCGGCGTCGGCAAGACCTCGCTCGGTGAGTCGGTCGCCCGGACCCTCGGCCGGAAGTTCGTGCGGGTCGCCCTCGGCGGCGTTCGCGACGAGGCCGAGATCCGCGGCCACCGGCGCACGTACGTCGGCGCGCTCCCGGGCCGGATCGTCCGCGCCATCAAGGAGGCCGGCTCGATGAACCCGGTCGTGCTCCTCGACGAGGTCGACAAGGTCGGTGCGGACTACCGGGGCGACCCGGCGGCGGCGCTGCTCGAGGTGCTCGACCCGGCGCAGAACCACACCTTCCGCGACCACTACCTCGAGCTGGACCTCGACCTGTCCGACGTCGTCTTCATCGCGACCGCGAACGTCGTCGAGCAGATCCCGTCGGCCCTGCTGGACCGGATGGAGCTGGTCACGATCGACGGCTACACCGAGGACGACAAGGTCGCCATCGCCCGTGACTTCCTGCTGCCGAGGCAGCTGGAGCGGGCGGCGCTGACCCCCGACGAGGTGAGCATCTCCGACGCGGCGCTGCGCGAGCTCGCGGCCGACTACACCCGCGAGGCCGGCGTACGCCAGCTCGAGCGGCTGCTGGCCAAGGCGCTGCGCAAGGCGGCGACGAAGCTGGCGTCCGGTGAGACGCGGGTCGACATCGACGAGCCGGGCCTGAAGGACCTGGTCGGCCGGCCGCGCTTCACTCCGGAGTCGGCGGAGCGTACGTCGGTGCCGGGTGTGGCGACCGGCCTGGCCGTCACCGGGCTCGGCGGCGACGTCCTCTTCATCGAGGCGTCGGCGTCCGAGGGCACGGCCGGCCTCACCCTGACCGGCCAGCTCGGCGACGTGATGAAGGAGTCCGCGCAGATCGCGCTGTCCTTCGTGCACTCGCACGCGGCCGAGCTCGGCGTCGACCCGTCGTTCTTCGAGCGGGCGATCCACGTGCACGTGCCGGCCGGCGCGACGCCCAAGGACGGTCCGTCCGCGGGCATCACGATGGTCACCGCGCTCACCTCGCTGGCCACCGGGCGGCCGGTCCGCTCCGAGGTCGGCATGACCGGCGAGGTCACGCTCAACGGCCGGGTGCTCCCGATCGGCGGGCTGAAGCAGAAGCTGCTCGCCGCCCAGCGGGCCGGGCTGACGGAGGTGTTCGTGCCGCTGCGCAACGAGCCCGACCTCGACGACGTACCCGCCGACGTGCTCGAGTCGCTGACCGTGCACGTCGTGGGCGACGTGCTCGACGTCGTCCGGGGCGCGCTCGCCGCACCCCAGGCGGCTGCCTCGGCGGCGTAGGGCCCGTCGCCAAGGGGCGGTCCGCATGGCCCGGATGGGCGATGGCGGGCCGCCCCACGCCTTCGCGACCATCGGGCGTCAGGTCACGAAAGGACGAGTAGATGCCTGGAATCCTCACCCGAGCCGTACGAGAGCTCCTCAGCCCGGCGATGGTGGTCGCGCTGCTGGCGCTCGCGCTGTCGCTGGGCGGCACGGCGTACGCCGCGAAGCTGATCACCTCGAAGGAGATCAAGAACAACACGGTCAAGTCGGTCGACATCCGCAACGGTGGCGTCGCCGCCGTCGACATCAAGAAGGGTGCCATCGGCAGCGCGGAGCTCAAGGACGGTGGCGTGGGCAGCGCCGACATCGCCGACGGCGGCGTGGGCAGCGCCGAGATCGCGGACGGGGCGGTGGGGAGTGCGGACGTCGCGGACGGCTCGATCGGCCTCGACGACCTCAGCCCCGCCGTCAAGGCGGCGATCAGTCAGACCTGGGACCCGAGCCAGACGCTCGTGTCGGGGCGGACCGTGACCGGCTCGGTCTACTACAGCATCGACTCCTCCGCCGCCGGGCAGAGCCTGCACCAGGCCATCGCGCTCCCCGCACGCGCGCCGGTGGCGATCACCTCGGAGAACTTCGCGCCGGACGGATCGGTGCGGACCAGCGACGACGACCCCTCCTGCACGGGCACCTACAACGTGCCCACGGCGCCCGCCGGCAAGCTGTGCGCCTACTACTCGTCGAGCAACAACGTCGCCACGGTGTTGATCGCGCCGCTCCAGCCCGGCCGCGACAAGGGCTTCATCGTCCAGGCCGCAACGACGGCGAGCGGCATGACGTCGATCGACTTCAGCTGGGCCTACACGGCTCCGTAGCGAGCGCGGTCACGACGACCACCGGTCCCTCATGCCCAGCATGTGGGACCGGTGGTCGCATGTTGAGACACGGCAGGTAGTGTTCTCACCAGCTCATCCAGAGGGACTGAGGGATACGGCCCGAAGACGTCCCGGCAACCGCCACGAGCCTCCGCCCCCGGCAGACCAGCCGGTCGCGGTTCGTGGAAACGGTGCCAATTCCGCCCGGCGCGACCGTCGCAGCCGGGGAAGATGAGAAGGAGGAATCATGAGCGCCGCCGTCGTCGAGACCAGCACCACTGAGGGGCCAACCCTGCGCGAGGGCGCGTTCGGGAACGCGCAGGCCCTGTCCTGTCGCGAGTGCGGACACCAGGTCGAGCTCGGCCCCCACTACGCCTGTCCGGAGTGCTTCGGTCCGCTCGAGATCGCCTACGACTTCGGCACGGTCACCCGCGAGCAGATCGAGGCCGGCCCGCGCAACATCTGGCGCTACAAGGCGCTGCTGCCGGTGCCCACCGACATCGAGTCCAGCCCCAACACCGAGCCCGGCTTCACCCGCCTGCTCAAGGCCGACCACCTCGCCGCCGAGCTCGGCATCGCGAACCTGTGGGTCAAGGACGACTCCACGAACCCCACCAACTCCTTCAAGGACCGGGTGGTCGCCTGCGCGCTGAGCGCGGCCCGTGAGCTCGGCGCCAAGGTCTTCGCCTGCCCGAGCACCGGCAACCTCGCGAACGCCGTCGCCGCGGCGGGTGCCCGCGCCGGCATCAAGACCGTGGTCTTCATCCCGAGCAACCTCGAGCAGCCCAAGCAGGTCAACTCGGCCGTCTTCACCGAGTCGCTGGTCGCGGTCGACGGCAACTACGACGACGTCAACAAGCTGGCCTCCGAGATCGCCGGCGAGGAGGACGGCTGGGCGTTCGTCAACGTCAACGTCCGCCCCTTCTACGCCGAGGGCTCCAAGACGCTCGGCTACGAGATCGCCGAGCAGCTCGGCTGGCGGCTGCCCGACCAGATCGTGATCCCGGTCGCGAGCGGCTCCCAGCTGACCAAGGTGCACAAGGCCTTCCAGGAGCTGATCAAGCTCGGCCTGGTCGAGGACAAGCCGTACAAGGTCTTCGGCGCCCAGGCCACCGGCTGCTCGCCGGTCTCGATCGCCTACAAGGCCGGCGTCGACGCGATCCGCCCGGTCAAGCCCGACACCATCGCCAAGAGCCTGGCCATCGGCAACCCGGCCGACGGCATCTACGTGCTCGACATCTGCCGCGAGACCGGCGGTGCGGTCGAGGACGTCACCGACGACGAGGTGCGCGACGGCATCGTGCTGCTCGCCCGCACCGAGGGCATCTTCACCGAGACCGCGGGCGGCACCACCGTCGCGGTGCTGAAGAAGCTGGTCGAGACCGGGCGGCTCGACACCGCGCTCGAGACCGTCGTCATCAACACCGGCCACGGCCTCAAGACGCTCGACGCGGTCTCCGGCTCCGTCGGTCCGGCCGCCACCATCGCCCCGACGTACGCCGCCTTCGCCGCCACCGGCCTGGCCTGAACCGCATTCCTGAGGAAGTCTGATCACATGAGTGTCTCCGTCCGGATCCCGACCATCCTGCGCACCTACACCGGCGGGGAGTCCGAGGTCAGCGCCTCCGGCACCACCCTGGCCGAGGTCCTCGACGACCTCGACGCGAACTTCAGCGGCATCAAGGGCCGGATCCTCGACGAGTCCGGCGAGCTGCGCCGCTTCGTCAACGTCTACGTCGGCAACGACGACGTGCGGTTCCTCGACCACCTCGCCACGGCCACGCCCGACGGCACCCAGATCTCGGTGATCCCGGCGGTGGCCGGCGGCTGATCGCGCATGTAACGCCGGGTTATCCGCTCTTCCCACCAGGTTGCAGCATGGTGGGAAGAGTCAGTAACCCGGCGTTACAGCCGACGCCGCCGCTCGATCAGGTGCTCCCGCTCGGCCAGGTTCGCGCACCGGCCGATCGCCTCGTCGTACGCCGTGGCCGCCTCGGTCGTCCGGCCGGCCCGGGCGAGCAGCTCGGCGCGGGCGGCGGGGAGCCGGTGGCCGGGCAGGGAGAGTCCGTCGAGGGCGACGAGGCCGGCGGCCGGGCCGGCCAGCTCGGCGACCGCGACCGCGCGGTTGAGCCGCACGACGGGTGAGTCGCCGAGCGTGAGCAGCTCGTCGTAGCGCTGCACGATCCGGTCCCACGCGGTCGCGTCCGACGACGGCGCGATGGCGTGCTCGGCGGCGATCAGCGCCTGCAGCAGGTACGGCGAGCCCGGGGCGTCCACCCACGGCTGCAGCAGGTCGAGGGCCTCGGCGATCTCGTCGGACCGCCACCGCGACCGGTCCTGGTCGGGCAGCAGCACAAGCCGGCCGTCGGCGACGCGGGCGTCGCGGCGGGAGTGCTGGAGCAGCATCAGCGCGAGCAGCGCGTCCAGCTCGGCCCGCGCGAGCTCGGGCGGGAGGACCGCCCGCAGCACCCGCACCAGCCGGACCGCCTCGCCGGCCACCTCGGCGCGCAGCACGTCGGGCCCGGATCCGGGTGCGTAGCCGGCGGTGAACGCCAGGTAGGCGACGTCCGCGACCACCGCCACCCGCGGGCCGAGGTCGGCCGGCACCTCGAACGACGCCCCGGTGAGCCGCTTGCGCGCCCGGGTCAGCCGCGCCGCCATCGTCGCCCGGGGCACGAGGAAGAGCCGCGCGATGTCCTCGGTCGGCACGCCCAGCACCAGGCGCAGCGTCAGCGCGGCGGCCGACTCGGGCGGCAGCGACGGGTGGGCGCACAGCAGCACCAGTCGCAGCCGCTCGTCGACCACGCGCGAGCCGTCGTCGGCCATCACCCGCTGGGCCTCCTCCTGCAGCGACGACTCCACGGCGAGCAGCGGCAGCTTGCGCGCCGCGACCGCCTCGGCCCGCAGCCGGTCCACGATCCGCTGCCGCGCGGCGGTCAGCAGCCAGGCCGGCGGGTTGTCGGGCACGACGTCCCAGGTGCGGGCGGCCGCCTCGAACGCGTCGGCCAGTCCGTCCTCGGCGAGGTCGAGGCGTCGGTACTGTGCGACGAGCAGGGCCAGCAGCCGGCCCCACTCGTCGCGCAGCAGCCGCTCGATCGGGGTCAGATCGCGACCTCGGGGACCGGCCGGACCTCGACGGTGTACTCCCGCGGCAGCAGCGCGGCCAGCTCGACCGCGACGTCGATCGAGTCGACGTCGATGACGTAGAAGCCGCCGATCTGCTCGACGGTCTCGGCGAACGGACCGTCGGTCACCGGGCGGTGCGGCCCGGGCCGCACGGTGCGTGCGGCGCCCGGTCGCGACAGCGCCTCGCCGCCCACGACCGAACCGCGCCCGGCCACCGCCGCGTCGAACGCCTCGAAGTCGGCGACCACCCGCTGGCGCGTCGCCTCGTCGGCGGCGTCCCACTTGTCGAAGTGGCCCTCCTCGGCCATCAGCAGCACGAACCTCACGCCGGCTCCTCCGCATGCACGACCGTCGAGCGCACCTCGACGGCACCCTCGCCGTCCGCGAGGACACCGCAGACCTCGAGCAGGTCGTCGAGGTCGTCGCTGTCGACGACGTAGTAGCCGGTCAGCTGCTCCACGGTCTCGGCGTACGGCCCGTCGGTCACGGCGACACCGGAGTCGATACGCCGGACCACCTTGGCCGTGCTGGAGTGGGTCAGCTCGGCGCCACCGGTCACCGTGTGCCCGCGCTCGGCGAGCAGGCGGGCGAACTCGCCGTGCTTGGCGTACATGGCGGCCCGCTCCTCCTCGGTGGCGGCCGCCCAGGTGCTCTCGTCTCCCGGGAGCAGGACGACGTACGTGGTCATGGCAGATCCTCTCGTCTGTTGATGAGTCTGGCACTGCGATGACGGGTGACGGGTGGCCGAATCGACAGTCCGTCCGAACCCGGCGGCCGGGGATGGCCTCGGCATACTGACGCCATGACCCGACCACCGCGGACCCGCCCCACGCTGGAGGAGGTGGCCGCGCGTGCCGGAGTCGGCCGCGGCACGGCCTCGCGGGTGATCAACGGCGGCGAGAAGGTCTCCGAGCGGGCCCGCCTCGCCGTGGAGCAGGCGATCGCCGAGCTCGGCTACGTGCCGAACGCCGCCGCCCGCGCCCTCGTCACCCGGCGCACCGACGCGATCGCGCTGGTCATCGCGGAGTCGGAGGAGCGCGTCTTCGGGGAGCCGTTCTTCGCCGGCGTCATCCGCGGCATCGGCTCTGCGCTCGCCGCGGCGGACCGGCAGCTGGTGCTGCTGTTCGCCCAGGCCTCGCAGCGCCGCGGCGCGCTCGACGAGTACCTCACCCGCCAGCACGTCGACGGCGTCCTCCTGCTCTCGCTCCACGACGACGACGAGCTGCCCGAGCGGATCCGCGCGCACGGCGTACCCGTCGTGGTCGGCGGCCGGTCGGGAGCCGACGTCGCCACCGACTTCGTCGACGTCGACAACGTGCAGGGTGCCCGGCTCGCGGTCGAGCACCTGCTCGGCCTCGGCCGCCGTCACGTCGCCACCATCGCCGGGCCCGCCGACATGGTGGCCGGCCGCTTCCGCTACGAGGGGTACGCCGCCGCGCTGGCCGCGGCCGGGCGCGCGGTCGACCGGCGCCTGGTGGCGCGCGGCGACTTCGGCCAGGCCAGCGGCGAGCTGGCGATGCGCGAGCTGCTCGCCGGGGGCGAGGTCGACGCCGTCTTCTGCGCCAACGACCTGATGGCGGCCGGGGCGCTGCGGGCACTGGCCGCGGCGGGCCTGCGGGTGCCCGGGGACGTCGCGGTCGTCGGCTTCGAGGACGCCCCGATCGCACAGTCGACCACCCCGCCGCTCACGACCGTGCACCAGTCGCCGGAGGAGATGGGGCGCGAGATGGCCGCGATGGTCCTCGACGCCACCCGTGCTCCGGGGCCCCCGCTGCCGGGCCGGATGCTCCCCACGAGCCTGGTGGTCCGCGACAGCGCCTGACCGAGCGGGCGGCCCGCGAAGTCATCTAGTGTCCCCGTCATGACCGACCGGCCGCTCGTCCTGCTCGTCACCTGCTCGGGCCTGCCCGAGGGGGAGTACGGGCACGAGGCGCTCGACGCCGCGCTGCGCGAGCGCGGGCTCGACGCGCGCTGGGTCGTGTGGGACGACCTGGCCGTCGAGTGGTCCGACGCCGCGGTGATCGCGGTGCGCTCGACGTGGGACTACGACACCCGGGCCGGAGAGTTCCTCGGCTGGGCCTCCGGGCTGGGTCCGGCGCTGCTCAACGGCGCCCGGGTCTTCCGCTGGAACACCGACAAGCGCTACCTGCTCGACCTCCAGGAGGCCGGGCTGCCCGTCGTGCCGACCGCGGCCGCCGACACGGTCGAGGAGGTCCGGGCACTGGCGGCCCGGCACCAGGTCGCGGTCGTCAAGCCGCGGGTCGGCGCCGGCGGCCGCGGGCTCGAGCTGCTGCGGGAGCCGGCGGCCTGGGAGCCGGACGGGGCGGGGCACGGCCCCTGGGTCGTGCAGCCGCTGGTCGACTCGATCCACCACGACGGTGAGACGTCGGTCTTCGTGATCGCCGGGCGCGCCGTGAGCCAGGTCGACAAGCTGCCCGGAACCTCCGACATCCGGGTGCACGAGGAGTTCGGCGGTACGTCGCGGGCCGTGCCCCTCGCCCCGGACGCCGCCCTGCTGGCGACGGAGGCGGTCGCGACCGTCGCCGGCCTGCTGGGCGAGGAGATCGTCTACGGCCGGGTCGACATGATGCGCCACCGCGGCCGGCTGGTCGTCAGCGAGGTCGAGCTCACCGAGCCGGGCCTCTACCTCGACGTGCTGCCCGACAACGCGGCGCCGTTCGCCGACATGGTCGCGGAGCGGGCGGGCCGGCGTACCGCGGCCGGCTGAGGCGCGCGGCGCGGGCGCCCGTGCCTCGCCCATCAGCCCCAGCCCCGGCGCTCGTGCCTCGCGCCGCGGCTGCCCTTGGTTTCGACGCGCGGTCACGCCCTCGCAAGCTCGGGCGTGCGCTTGCTCAACCCGATCGGTCCCAGCCCGGGCGCTCGTGCCTCGCGCCCGGGCTGCCGATCGCCTTGCACTCGGCAGGGGCGAGTGCTAAACATGAGGCTGGCACTCTCGACCTGAGAGTGACAAACCGGAACGGCGACGTTGAGGTCCTCATGCCCGGCGAGAAATGGTTCGTCGGGGGCGGGGTCCGTCCGTCGCGGGCAACCCGCCGCTTCCGGATACGAACTTCCGATGCGAAGGAATCGCAGGAGTTATGCCGAAGCTGATTGCATTCGACGAGGAGGCCCGGCGCGGCCTCGAGCGTGGCATGAACACGCTCGCTGACGCCGTCAAGGTCACCCTCGGTCCCAAGGGCCGCAACGTCGTACTCGAGAAGAAGTGGGGCGCCCCCACGATCACCAACGACGGTGTGAGCATCGCCAAGGAGATCGAACTCGAGGACCCCTACGAGAAGATCGGCGCCGAGCTGGTCAAGGAGGTCGCCAAGAAGACCGACGACGTGGCCGGTGACGGCACCACCACGGCGACGGTCCTCGCGCAGGCGATGGTCCGCGAGGGTCTGCGCAACGTGGCCGCGGGTGCCAACCCGATGGGCCTCAAGCGCGGCATCGAGGCCGCCGTCTCCGCCGTGTCCGAGCAGCTGCTCGGCATGGCCAAGGACGTCGAGACCAAGGAGCAGATCGCGTCGACCGCGAGCATCTCCGCCGCTGACACCACCGTCGGCGAGATCATCGCCGAGGCGATGGACAAGGTCGGCAAGGAAGGCGTCATCACCGTCGAGGAGTCGAACACCTTCGGGCTCGACCTCGAGCTCACCGAGGGCATGCGCTTCGACAAGGGCTACATCTCGGCGTACTTCGTCACCGACCCGGAGCGCATGGAGACGGTCCTCGAGGACCCCTACATCCTGATCGCGAACCAGAAGGTCTCGTCGGTCAAGGACCTGCTCCCGCTGCTGGAGAAGGTCATGCAGTCGGGCAAGCCGCTGCTGATCCTGGCCGAGGACGTCGACGGCGAGGCGCTGTCCACGCTGGTCGTCAACAAGATCCGTGGCACCTTCAAGTCCGTCGCCGTCAAGGCCCCGGGCTTCGGTGACCGCCGCAAGGCCATGCTGCAGGACATCGCGATCCTGACCGGTGGCCAGGTCATCTCCGAGGAGGTCGGCCTGAAGCTGGAGTCGACCGGCATCGAGCTGCTCGGCCAGGCCCGCAAGGTCGTCATCACCAAGGACGAGACCACCATCGTCGAGGGTGCGGGCGACGCCGACCAGATCGCCGGTCGCGTCAACCAGATCCGCGCCGAGATCGAGAAGTCGGACTCCGACTACGACCGCGAGAAGCTCCAGGAGCGCCTCGCCAAGCTGGCCGGCGGCGTGGCCGTCATCAAGGTCGGCGCGGCCACCGAGGTCGAGCTCAAGGAGCGTAAGCACCGCATCGAGGACGCCGTTCGCAACGCGAAGGCGGCCGTCGAGGAGGGCATCGTCGCCGGCGGTGGCGTCGCCCTGGTGCAGGCGTCGGCGACGGCGTTCGACAAGCTCGACCTGTCGGGCGACGAGGCCGTCGGCGCCAACATCGTGCGCGTGGCGACCGAGGCTCCGCTCAAGCAGATCGCGGTCAACGCCGGTCTCGAGGGCGGCGTCGTGGCGGAGAAGGTGAAGGGCCTCGCGGCCGGTCACGGTCTCAACGCCGCCACCGGCGAGTACGTCGACATGATCGGCGAGGGCATCATCGACCCGGCCAAGGTGACCCGCAGCGCGCTGCAGAACGCCGCCTCCATCGCGGCGCTCTTCCTCACCACCGAGGCCGTCGTGGCCGACAAGCCGGAGAAGGCCGCCCCGATGGGCGACCCGACCGGCGGCATGGGCGGCATGGACTTCTGAGCACCCCTGACCCGGGCCAGCTTGCTGGCCCGGGTCAAGCCAGGTGCCAGGTTGAGGAGCGTCGGCAGGGATCGCGCGCCAGCGCGAGACCTGCGACGCGTCTCGAAACCCAGTCGCCGGCGCTGCCCGACAGCACGAAGCAACACCCGAACGGCCCCGGTCCCACGAGGACCGGGGCCGTTCGGCCGTCTCGCGGCCAGCCCGATACGCGGGGGCTACCCCGGGGATTCGTCCTCGGTCTTGAGCTCCATGCCTTCAGCGGGCACGATGACTCCCATGATTGCCGCGTCCGGGTTCCCGCCCAGCGGTCCGCTGACGGCCGCGGACCTGGGCACGATGCCCGATGACGGGCACGGCCACGAGCTCCTCGACGGCTCCCTGATCGTCACGCCCGTGCCCGCGGTGCCCCACCAGCGTGCCGTCGGCAACCTGTACCTGCGGCTGCGCGAGGCCTGCTCCGACGACCTGGAGGTGATGCTCACGCCCCTGGACATCGCCCTCTCCGAGATCACCGTGCTCCAGCCCGACCTGCTGGTCGCCCCACGCGACGCACTCGAGGGCGAGCAGATGGTGGGCCTGCCGGTGCTCGCGATCGAGGTGCTCTCGCCGGGCACCCGGCTGATCGACCTCATCCTCAAGCGCGCGGCGTTCGAGCGCGCCGGGGTGGCGTCGTACTGGGCGGTCGACCCCGACCGTCCGTCGATCACCGCGTGGCGGCTCGACGGCGACGAGTACGTCTCGGACGCGTCCGCCAAGGGCGACGAGTCGTTCCGCACCGATGCGCCGTTCCCGATCGAGCTCCGGCCGGAGGAGCTGGTGCGCTGAGCCGCGTTGTCACCCGTGTGTGAGGGTGGTGGCGTGGACGAGAGCCGGCGTGAGCGCTTCGAGGAGATCGCGCCCGGGCTCATCGAGCCGCTGCGGCGCTTTCTCGCGCGGCGTACCGACCCCGACACGGCCGACGACGTCCTGGCCGAGACGCTGCTGGTCTGCTGGCGGCGGGTCGCCGAGCTGCCGGACGCACCGCTCCCGTGGGCGTACGGCGTGGCGGCCAACTGCCTGCGCAACGCGGAGCGGTCCGCGCGCCGCCAGCGACGGGTGGCGGCCCGGGTCGCCGCGCTGGACCCGCCACGGCCGGTCGATGCCGAGCCCGACGGCGACCCGGAGCTGACCTCGGCACTGGCTCGCCTGCGCGCCGCCGACGCCGAGCTGCTGAGACTGTGGGCCTGGGAGCAGCTGACCCCGGCCGAGATCGCCACCGTGCTCGGCGTCTCGGCCAACGCGGCGAGCATCCGCCTCCACCGCGCCCGCGAGCGGCTGCGTGCGCAGCTGCGAAAGACCGGGGCGTCGTCCGGACATGAGGAGTCGAGAGAGGGGAGGACGCCGTGACCGGCACCCACGATCCGCGCGACGAGCTGCGGGCGCGGCTGCGCGCCGCCGACCCGGCGGCCACCCTCCCGCCCGACGACCCGGCCCGGGTCGCCCGACTCGTGGAGGACGTCATGAGCACCGAGCTGACCAGCGAGAACCGTGAGACCGGGACCCGCCAGCGCGGCCCCCTCACCTGGGCGGTCGCGGCGGCCGCCGTGCTGGTCATCGCCGGGGCCGGCCTCCTCGGCCTGCGCGCGCTGACCGGCGACGACCCGGCGCCGGTCGGCACCGAGCAGGCCGCCCCCTCCGTCACCCGGCTCGAGGTGCCCGAGAGCGCAGGGTCTGCCAAGTGCCTCGTCCCGAGCGCCGAGACCCTCGCCCACGCCGACACGGCGTTCGACGGCACCGTCACCGCGATCGACGGGGACCAGGTGACGCTGGCGCCGACCCGGTGGTACGTCGGCGACCCGACCGACGAGGTGCAGGTCACCGCGCCGAGCGAGCAGCTGCAGCGGGTCGCCTCGGCGGTCGACTTCGAGGAGGGCGGCCGCTACTTGGTCTCCGCCACCCAGGGCCAGGTCTCGCTGTGCGGCCTGTCCGCGGCGTACGACGACGACCTGGCGGCGATCTACCAACAGGCCTTCGGCTGAGCGACGGGGCACGACAGAATGCGTCCGTGACCGTCCACGGGATCCTGCTCGCCGCCGGCGCCGGGCGCCGGATGGGCCGACCCAAGGCGCTGGTGCGCGGTGCCGACGGCGAGCCGTGGTTGATCCGCGGCGCCCGGGTGCTGCGCGAGGGTGGCTGCGACCAGGTCGACGTGGTGCTGGGTGCGGCCGCCGAGGAGGCGCTGCCGCTGCTCGAGGGCACCGGCGCCGCGGCGGTGATCGCCGCCGACTGGGCACACGGCATGTCGGCGTCGCTGCGCGCCGGGCTGGCCTCGGTGCAGGGGACCGACGCCGTCGCCGCCGTCGTCACGCTCGTCGACCTGCCCGACGTGGGCGCCGACGTGGTCCGGCGGCTGCTCGAGGACGCGCCCGGGGCGGGCACGCTGCGCCGGGCGGCGTACGACGGACGGCCCGGGCACCCGGTCGTGCTCGGCCGGGACCACTGGGCGGCGATCGCCTCCGGCACCAGCGGCGACCGCGGCGCCCGCGACTACCTGGCGAGCCGCGCCGTCGAGCTCGTCGAGTGCGGCGACCTCGCGGGCGGCCGGGACGTCGACACGATTGAGACGTGATGTCCTGGGTAGGAGCGTCCTCATGCGCTCTCCCGTACTCGGAACGGTCCGCTCCATCCTCGCCACGGCGACGGCCGGTGCCCTGCTGCTGACGGGGCTGCCGACCGGCCAGGCCGCCGCACAGCCGCACCGGTCGCACCAGTCACACCAGCCGCCGCAGCACCACGCCGCGGCGGAGCGGGCCACGGTCGTCCGGGTCGGCACGTTCAACATCAACGCCGGGCTGCCGGTGGACCGGTGGCGCCAGGCGGTCTACGACTTCAGCCTGCTCGTCGACGTCGGCGGCCTCCAGGAGGCCGCCGGCAAGGACAAGGCGCATGCGCTCGAGACGATGCCGGGGGTCGGCAGCTACGTGTCGAAGCGGTTCCTCCAGGAGCCGGTCATCTGGAACCGGGACGCCTTCACGCTGCTCCGCGGCCGGTCCCCGAAGATCGCCGCCGGCCGGATGGTCGAGAGCAAGACCGGTCCCGGCCTGGTCCGGCAGCCGGCGACGCTGGCGACCGTGGTCCGGCTGCGCAGCCGGACCAGCGGCGAGACGGTCTCCGTCCTCAACGTGCACCTGCTCTCCGGTGCGGTGAACGCCGGCAAGCGGCTGCCGGGCGTGCCGCGCCGGTTCGGCATGTACCGCGACCAGGTGCGCAACCTCGGCAAGCTGGTGCGGAAGGAGAAGCGCTGGGCCGGTGGCCCGGTCTGGCTGGTCGGCGACTTCAACGTCAACTACGGGCGCGACAAGGCGGTGCGCAACAGGTCGCTCGCCTACGCGACGATGCGTCGCAAGGGTCTCGTGGCCTCGTGGGAGGCCCGCAAGGGCCAGCTGAAGCCCGGTCAGGGCTCGGGCTCGCGCGGCGGCGCCTACCTCGACGTGATCTGGTCGCAGCGCAAGGCCCGGTCGGTGACCGTGCGCCGCGACGAGCGGTTCCGCGTCTCCGACCACTACCCGGTCGTCTCGGCGTACGCCGCCCCCTGAGCCCCTCGATCGGCCGGCGATCGCCGGGGCCAACCCGCCGCCAACACCGGGCGGACTAGTCTCGGGATATGGAGCCGTCCACCCCCGCAGACATCGCCGAGCGCCTCGGCGCGACCGGCTACCTGTGCGACGACGCGCTCGCCACGGTCACCTTCCTCGCCCTGAAGATGCAGCGGCCGCTGCTGCTGGAGGGCGAGCCCGGCACCGGCAAGACCGCGCTCGCCGAGGCGATCGCCGAGAGCATGGACCTGCCGCTGGTGCGGCTCCAGTGCTACGAGGGCATCGACGCGACCCAGGCGCTCTACGACTGGGACTTCCCGCGCCAGATCCTGCACCTGCGCGCGCTCGAGGCGGCCGGCACCGGCGACGGCGGGGTCGGCAGCGTCGAGGAGACGGAGAAGAGCCTGTACGACGCGCGCTTCCTGCTCGCGCGGCCGGTGCTGCGGGCGCTCCAGGAGAGCCCGGCGGTGCTGCTGGTCGACGAGGTCGACCGCGCCGACGACGAGTTCGAGGCGTTCCTGCTCGAGGTGCTGTCGACCTACCAGGTCTCCATCCCCGAGCTCGGCACGGTGCGGGCCGCGACGCCGCCGATCGTGGTGCTCACCTCCAACCGCACCCGTGAGCTCCACGACGCGCTCAAGCGGCGCTGCCTCTACCACTGGATCGACCACCCCGGCCTGGAGCGCGAGGTGGAGATCGTCCGCTCCCGCGCCCCCGAGGTCTCCGCCGAGCTGGCCCGTCAGGTCGTGGCCGTGGTGCAGGACCTCCGCGGCCGCGGCGACCTCCAGAAGCCGCCCGGTGTCGCCGAGACCCTCGACTGGGCGCGGGCGCTGACCTACCTCGGGACCGCCGAGATCGACCTGGCCGCGGCGTCGGCGACGCTCGGCGCGCTGGTGAAGTACCGCGAGGACGCCGACCGGGTGCGACACGCGCTGGACCAGATGCTGCGGGCATGAACACCGACCGGGGTGGCGACGAGCCGTCGGTAGTCGGCGGAGACGTGGTCCTGCTGGCGTTCACCAGGGCGCTGCGGGCCGCCGGCGTGCCGGTGACCCACGACCGGGCGCACGGCTTCCTCGCGGCGGCCGCGCTGCTCGGCGTCGACGACCAGCGCGGGACGTACCTCGCCGGCCGGGCCACGCTGTGCGCCGGCCCTGACGACCTCGAGCGCTACGACCAGGTGTTCACGGCGTTCTTCGGCCGCGACGGGCTGCCCCGCCCGCGGCCCGCGCAGTCCGAGGGGGTCCCCGGCTTCTCGGGGCTGCCCGAGTCCGACGGGTCGGGTGCCGGCGAGACGGCCGAGGAGGAGCTCGTGCGCGCCCGGGCCAGCGACGCCGAGGTGCTGCGCCACCGCGACGTCGCGACCCTCTCGGCGGCGGAGAAGCACCGCCTCGCCGGCATGTTCGCCACCCTGCGCCCGCGCCCGCCGGTGCGGCGCACCGCCCGACACCAGCGCTGGCACCGCGGCCAGGTCGACGCGCCCCGCACCCTGCGCGCCTCGCTGCGCCGGATGGGCGAGCCGGCCGAGATCGAGTGGCGGCGCCGCGGCGTCCGGCCGCGCCGGGTGGTGCTGCTGGTCGACGTGTCCGGGTCGATGAGCGGGTACGCCGACGCGCTGCTGCGGCTCGCGCACCGCTTCACCCAGGTCGGGCTCGAGCGGCGCGGCGTGGTCGAGACGTTCACGGTCGGCACCCGGCTGACCCACCTGACCCGGGCGATGCGGATCCGCGACCCCGAGCGCGCGCTGGTCGCGGCGGGCGAGACCGTTCCGGACTGGTCCGGAGGCACCCGGTTGGGCGAGACGCTGCGCTTCTTCCTCGACCGCTGGGGCCAGCGCGGGATGGCCCGCGGCGCCGTGGTCGTGGTGTTCAGCGATGGATGGGAGCGGGGCGACCCGACCCTGCTCGGGGAGCAGATGGCGCGGCTGCGCCGGGTCGCCCACCGCGTCGTGTGGGTGAACCCGCACCGCGGCAAGGCCGGCTACGAGCCGGTCCAGCAGGGGGTGCTGGCGGCGCTGCCCCACTGTGACGACTTCGTCGCCGGCCACTCGCTGGCGGCGTTCGCCGAACTGTCGGAGGTGATCTCGCGTGCGTGACGTGCTGCCCGAGCTGATGTCCTGGTGGCGGGCCGGAGAGACGATCGGTGTCGGCACCGTCGTCGCGACCTTCCGGTCGGCGCCGCGGCCGCCGGGTGCCTCGATGCTGGTCGGTCCCGACGGGACCGCGGTCGGCTCGGTCTCCGGCGGCTGCGTCGAGGGTGCGGTCTACGACCTCGCCGAGTCGGTGGTCGACTCCGGCGAGCCCGTGCTGCAGCGCTACGGCGTCTCCGACGACGACGCGTTCGCGGTCGGGCTGACCTGTGGCGGCATCCTCGACGTGTACGTCGAGAAGGTCAGCCGCGAGACCTTCCCCGAGCTGGAGGAGATCGCCGCGGACATCGAGGCCGGCCGCCCGGTCGCGGTCGCGACGGTGATCGAGCATCCGGACCCGGCGTGGCTGGGCCGGCGGCTCGTGGTCCGACCCGACCAGCCGTGGGCGGGGTCGCTCGGCTCGGGCCGGGCCGACGACGCCGTCCACGACGACGCGCTGGGCCTGCTTGCGGCCGGCCACCACGCGACGCTGACCTACGGTCCCGACGGCGAGCGCCGGGGCGAGGGGATGCGGGTCTTCGTCTGGGCGTTCGCCCCGAAGCCGCGGATGCTGGTCTTCGGGGCGATCGACTTCGCCGCGGCGGTCGCGAGGGTCGGCAGCTTCCTGGGCTACCACGTGACCGTGTGCGACGCCCGCCCCGTCTTCGCCACGAACAGCCGGTTCCCCGACGCCGACGAGGTCGTTGTCGACTGGCCGCACCGCTACCTCGCCGCGGAGGTCGAGGCCGGCCGCATCGACGGCCGGACGGTGATCACGGTGCTGACGCACGACCCGAAGTTCGACGTACCCCTGTTGGAGGTGGCGCTGCGGCTGCCGGAGGTGGCCTACATCGGTGCGATGGGCTCGCGGCGTACCCACGACGACCGGCTGGCGCGGCTCCTCGAGGCCGGCCTCGAGGAGAAGGAGCTCGAGCGGCTGTCGAGCCCGATCGGCCTCGACCTCGGCGCGCGCACCCCGGAGGAGACCGCGATCAGCATCGCCGCCGAGATCATCGCGGGCCGCTGGGGCGGCACCGGCGAGCCGCTAGGGTCGCTCGAAGGACGGATCCACAAGGAGCTTGCGTGATGGACGGACACTCGCTGAACCAGCTGGCCGACGAGCACTTGGCGGCCGCGCGCGAGCACGGCAGCGGGCGCAGCGCCGTCACCGTGCACGGCGGCCGGGAGCACCATCTGCGGCAGACCCTGATCGCGCTCGCCGGCGGCCGGTCGCTCGGCGAGCACGAGAGTCCGGGCGAGGCGACGCTGCACGTGCTGCGCGGCCGGGTCCGGCTGCACGCCGGCCAGGACGAGACCTGGGAGGGCGGACCGGGCGACTACGTGCTGATCCCGCCGCAGCGCCACGACCTCGAGGCGATCGAGGACGCCGCGGTGCTGCTCACCGTGGCGACCAGGCTGACCCACTGAGCCCATGAGGCGGGCGGCCGCGGCACTGACCCTGGTGCTGCTGCCGGCCGCCGCGATCGGGTGCTCGGGCGAGGAGCCGGCCCCCGCGCCGGGTCCGCCCGCCACGACGTCGCCGGCTCGCCCGGGACCTGACCCTTCGGGCCCCACCCAGCCCCCCACCCCCGCCGAGCAGCACCCGACCCTGCCGCCGGCCACCGACACCCCGTCGCTGGCCAACCTGATGCGCGCGGACTTCGACGGCCGCGGCCTCCGGGTGCTGCGCACCGAGCTCCGCACCGACGCCTACACGCGCCAGCAGGTCGCCTACCGCAGCAACGGGACGCTGGTCTCCGGCGTACTCCTCCGGCCGCACGGCCGCGGCCCGTTCCCGGCCGTGGTCCTCAACCACGGCTACATCGAGCCATCGATCTACGTGACCGGGCAGGGGATGGCCCGCGAGCAGGACTGGCTGGCGCGGGCCGGGTTCGTGGTGCTGCACACCGACTACCGCGGCCACGCCGCGGGCGACCCGGCGACCGACCGGGAGCGCGAGCTGCGGCTGGCCTACGCCCGCGACAGCGTCAACGCCGTGCTCGCCCTCGAGCGGCTGCGGTACGTCGACGCCGATCGGACCGCGATGGTCGGCCGGTCGATGGGCGGCGGGGTCACCCTCAACGCGCTGGTCGCCGCGCCCGGGCTCGTCGACGCCGCCGTCATCTACGCCAGCGTGAGCTCGCGGTTCCTCGACAACCTGCGCCACTTCACGGCCGCCAACCGGCCCGAGGCGGTGCGGGCGCTCCACGCGGCGTACGGCACGCCGGAGCGCTCCCCGGACTTCTACCGCGGGCTCTCCTCGCGGACCTACTTCGACCGCATCACCGAGCCCGTGCTGATCCACCACGGCGAGGCTGACGCCACCTGCCCGCCGCGCTGGTCGCGCACCACCCATGCGCTGCTGCGGGAGGCGGGCGTCGCCAGCCGGCTGGTCACCTACCCCGGCGAGGACCACACGTTCTACGCACGCTTCGCGGACTCGATGGCGCGGACCACGCAGTTCCTCAGGCGCCACCTGGGTGGGTGAGGGCGCCCTTCGCCGTGTGACCTGGGTCACCGACCCGGTGCTACGTTGGCCGTCACCAGGGCGCAGCGGAGGGTCCGATGGCACGCACCGATCTGCAGGCCCGGCGGCTGGACGCCGTCCGTGCCTGGACGTCGTTCGTCGAGCACGGCGACGGTGCCGCGTCGCTGGTGCGGCCCGAGATCCTGAGCAGCTGGACCCGGTCGGGCGCGGTGGTGCGGCCGGACGTCGCCGAGGCGCCGCTGGCCGACGAGTCCGAGACCGCGGCGTACTGGCAGGGGTCGGCGCTCCAGACCGCCGTCGAGCGGGTGCAGGCCGAGCTGCGGCGTACCGCCGAGGACGGCGACCTCGTGATCGCGGTGACCGACCCGCAGACCCGGATCCTGTGGACGTACGGCGGCCGGGTGATGCGCCGCAAGGCGGAGACCGTGAACTTCGTGCCCGGCGGGCGCTGGGACGACGAGTCGGCCGGCACCAACGCGCTCGACCTGGCCAACCGGCTGTCGGCGCCGGCGATGGTGTTCAGCGCCGAGCACTACGCCTCCATGGTGCACAACTGGGTCTGCTGGGCCGCGCCGGTGCACGACCCCGCCACCGGCACCCAGCTCGGCGTGATCGACCTCTCGACCACCTGGGACCGCACGCACCCGATCGGCCTGGCCACCGCCCGGGTGATGGCCCGCCTGATCGAGGCGGCGATGCCGCTGACCCACCAGTACTCCGTGCGGCTCGGCGACGCCGACGAGCCGGGCCTGGTGATGCGGCTGCTCGGCACCGCCGAGAGCTGGCTCGACGGCCAGCGGCTGCTGCTCAACCGCCGGCAGACCGAGGTCCTCGCGCTGCTCGCCATGCACCCCGAGGGGTTATCGCTGGAGCACCTGCACGCGCTGGTCTACGGCGACCAGGCCGTGACGACCTCCACGCTCAAGGCCGAGGTGTCCCATCTACGCGCCTCCCTGGGCGGTCAGCTCGCCTCGCGCCCCTACCGGCTGACCATGCCGGTCTCGACCGACGTCGACCTGGTGCTCACCCTGCTCCGGCGCGGCCGGGTCACCGCGGCCGTCGAGGCGTACGGCGGCGACCTGCTGCCCGGCACCAACTCCCCGGCCCTGGCCGAGCTGGCCGAGCTGGTCGCGGTCGCCGTCCGCGAGGCGCTGCTCGCCGACCCCGACCCGGACGCCGTGCTGCGCTACGGCGAGCGTGCGCCCTACGACACCGAGGTCGTCGAGGTCTGCCTGGCCCGGCTTCCCGACGGCCACCCCGCGATCCCGCTGCTCAAGGGCCGGCTCGCCGCCGCGGCTCGATGAGCCGGGTTGGTCGCGGGGCGGGGTTGGTCGTGCGGCGAAACTCCTCCGGGCCGGCCTCCGTTCAGCCGAAGCTCGACGATGCCGCCAAATTAGAGTTGTTCTCTAGACTTACCTCATGACAGTCGTGGACCGTGCCCAGCCCGACCCCGCCGGCTCGGCCGACCGCCGGAGCCGGGTCGCGATCGTCGGCGGCGGCGCCAGCGGCGTGCTCACCGCGCTCCAGCTGCTCGCCGGCTCCGACGACTCGTCGCTGTCCGTCACGATCCACGAGGCCAGCGGGGTGCTCGGCCGCGGGATCGCCTACGGCACTTCCGACCCGCGCCACCTGCTCAACGTGCGCGCGCGGCACATGAGCGCCTTCGCCGACGTGCCCTCCGACCTGCTCGACTGGGCGCGGCGCGCCGGCCGCGATCCCGACCCGCAGGGCTTCCTGCCCCGGATGGAGTACGCCGCGTACCTCCAGGACACGCTCGCCGCGGCGGCCGACCACCGGCTCACCATCAGCGCCGGCCGCGTCGACGACATCGTGCGCACCGCGGCCGGCTTCGAGCTGCGCACCCGCGACCGGGTGGCCGCCTCGGACGCCGTCGTCCTGGCCTACGGCAACCAGAGGCCGCAGCCGCTCGCCGGACTCGCCGACCGGCCGGGCCTGATCGCGGACCCGTGGGACCTCGCCGCGATCCGCGCCCTGCCCGGCGACGCGAACGTCGTGATCGTCGGGACCGGTCTCACCGCCATCGACACCGTCATCACCCTGCTCGAGGACGAGCCGCGCCGTCGCGTCGTCGCGGTCAGCCGCCACGGCCTGCTGCCGGAGGCGCACATCGAGCAGCAGTCGACCGCGTGGATCAGCGACGTTCCCGAGGGCCCGCTGACCGCCGACGCGATCGCGGCGTTCGTGCGCGGTCAGGTCGAGGCGGCCCGCGCCCACGGCGTCGACTGGCGCAACGTCATCGACGGCCTGCGCCCGCAGACCCAGTCGATCTGGCGGCGGCTCGGTGCCGAGGAGCGTCGCAGGTTCCTCGCCGTCCACGCCCGGGACTGGGAGATCCGCCGGCACCGGATGGCGCCCGAGGTCGCGGACCGGATCCGCGGCTACCGCCGCGACGGTCGGCTCACCCTCGTCTCGGGCGGCCTCGGGGCCGTCGACCTCGACGTGGCCGACGCGGTCGTGAACTGCACGGGGCCGCTCGCCGACGTCAGCCGCAGCGACGACCCCCTGCTGCGGGCCCTGCAGGCCCGCGGCCTGGTCGCGCCCGACCCGCTGCGCCTCGGCCTGGACTCCACGGTCGCGGGCGCGGTCGTGGGTGCCGACGGCGTCGTGGTCGACGGCCTGTACGTCGTGGGCCCGCCCCGCAAGGGCACGCTCTGGGAGTCGACCGCGATCCCCGAGATCCGTGCCCAGGCCGCCGAGGTCGCCCGGCTGGTGCTGTCGAGGGTCGCCGTCTCCGCGTAGGGGTGGTTTCGAGGCTCGGGCCTGGCGGCCCTCACACCTCAACCACCGACAGGCCCGCACCACCTCAACCACCCAACCACCAGCCAACCCGGCCGCTCCTAGCGTGACCTGCACCACAGCAGGTGACGTCCCCGAGGAGTGTCCATGACCCGGATCAGCCTGACCGTCGACGGTGCCACGGTGGCCGACGACGTCGAACCACGCATGCTGCTCGTCCAGTACCTCCGCGAGCGGCTCGGCAAGACCGGCACGGTCATCGGCTGCGACACCAGCAACTGCGGGGCCTGCACCGTCCATCTCGACGGGCAGAGCGTGAAGTCCTGCAACGTGCTCGCCGTCCAGGCCGACGGGGCCACGGTCACCACCATCGAGGGGCTGGCGCAGAACGGCACCCTGCACCCGGTGCAGGAGGCCTTCCGCGAGTGCCACGGCCTGCAGTGCGGCTTCTGCACGCCGGGGATGATCATGCAGAGCGTCGACCTGCTCAACAACAACCCGAGCCCCTCCGAGGAGGAGATCCGGCTCGGCCTCGAGGGCAACCTGTGCCGCTGCACGGGCTACCACAACATCGTGCGCGCGGTGCAGCACGCCGCCGCCCAGGGCTCGAGCACTGCGGGGGCGACGTCGTGACCGCCACCGCCGTCGACCACGAGATCGGCCGCGACCGCCGTCGCAAGGAGGACCAGCGCCTCATCACCGGCCGCACCCGCTGGACCGACAACATCGTGCTGCCCGGCATGCTGCACCTCGCGATGGTGCGCAGCCCGTTCGCCCACGCGAACATCGCCAGCATCGACGCCAGCGAGGCCCAGCAGGCCCCCAACGTGATCGCCGTGCTCACCGGCGCCGACTTCGGCGACGAGCTCGGCGTCTGCATCAACGCCTGGCCGATCACGCCCGACCAGGTCACGCCCGTGCACTCGCCGATGCCGAGCGACCGGGTGTCCTTCGCCGGCGAGATCGTCGCGGTCGTGGTGGCTCGCAGTGCCGCCGAGGCGCGCGATGCCGCCGAGCTCGTCGAGGTGGAGTACGACGAGCTGCCGGCCGCGCTCGACCTCAAGGAGGCCGCCGCCGACAGTGTCCTGGCCCACCCCGACCTCGGCACCAACAAGTCCGCGCTCTGGGTCTTCGACTCCGGTGAGGCCGGCACCGGCGGCAACGTCGAGGACGCGATCGGCAAGGCCCGCGCCGACGGCATCGTGATCGAGCGGGAGTACCGCCAGCAGCGCCTGATCCCGGCGTTCATGGAGCCGCGCTCGGTCGTGGTCGACCCGACCGGCGAGCAGCTCGTGATGTACTCCGCCACCCAGATCCCGCACATCCTGCGCTTCGCGCTGGCGGCGACCACCGGCGTGCCGGAGTCGAAGATCCGGGTGATCGCGCCCGACGTCGGCGGCGGGTTCGGCGGCAAGCTGCAGGTCACGCCGGAGGAGTGGATCGCCTGGGCGGTCGGCCGGCGGGTCGGCAAGCCGGTGAAGTACACCGAGACCCGGTCGGAGTCGCTGATGAGCGGCCACCACGGTCGCGACCAGTGGCAGAAGCTGACCCTTGCGGCAGAGAAGGACGGCACCGTCACCGGCCTCAAGGTCGAGCTGCTCGCCGACCTCGGTGCGTACGTCGCGATCGTCGGCGGCGGCGTGCCGGTGCTCGGGGCGTTCATGTTCAACGCGATCTACAAGTTCCCGGCCTACCACTTCGCCTGCCAGACGGTGCTGACCAACAAGACCTGGACCGACGCCTACCGGGGCGCGGGCCGACCGGAGGCGACGTACGCCATCGAGCGGCTGATGGACGAGCTCGCCGCCGAGGTCGGGGTCGATCCGCTCGAGGTCCGCGAGAAGAACTGGATCAAGCACGAGGAGTTCCCCTTCACCACGGTGGCCGGGCTCGAGTACGACTCCGGCAACTACGAGGCCGCGACCGCGAAGGCGCGCCAGATGTTCGGGTACGACGAGCTGCGGGCCGAGCAGATGGCCCGCCGCGCGAGCGGCGACCCGGTGCAGCTCGGCATCGGGGTGTCGACGTTCACCGAGATGTGCGGCCTCGCGCCGTCGCGGGTGTTGGGCCAGCTCGACTACGGTGCCGGCGGCTGGGAGTACGCCAGCGTGCGGATGCTCGCGACCGGCAAGGTCGAGGTGACGACCGGGGCGTCCGCGCACGGGCAGGGCCACGAGACGGCGTTCAGCCAGATCGTCGCCGACCGGCTCGGCGTGGCGTTCGAGGACGTCGAGGTGCTGCACGGCGACACGGCGGTGGCCCACAAGGGGCTCGACACCTACGGGTCGCGCTCGCTCGCGGTCGGGGGCGAGGCGCTGGTGCGGGCCGCCGACAAGGTCGTCGAGAAGGCGAAGCCGATCGCGGCGCACCTGCTCGAGGCCTCGGTCGAGGACATCGACTTCGCCGGCGGGCGGTTCTCGGTGCGCGGCACCGACCAGGGCATGGCGATCGGGGAGATCGCGACCGCGGTCTTCGCCGCCCACAACCTGCCCGACGGCGTGGAGCCCTCGCTGGACTCCGATGCGACGTACGACCCGGTGAACTTCTCCTTCCCGCACGGCACCCACCTGTGCGCGATCGAGGTCGACACCGAGACGGGGGCGCTGAAGATGCGCAAGTACGTCTGCGTCGACGACGTCGGCAACATCATCAACCCGCTGATCGTGAGCGGCCAGGTGCACGGCGGTCTGGTGCAGGGCATCGCGCAGGCGCTGTGGGAGGAGGCGGTGTACGACGACAGCGGCACGCTCGTGTCGGGCTCGTTCGTCGACTACCTGCTGCCGACGGCGGCCGACACGATCAGCTTCGACATCGACCACACCACGTCGCCGGCGACCACGCACTCGCTGGGCGTCAAGGGCGTCGGCGAGGCGGGCACGATCGCCTCCACGCCGGCCGTCGTCAACGCGGTGGTGGACGCCCTGCGCCAGTACGGCGTGCACGACATCCAGATGCCCTGCACCCCCGAGCGAGTCTGGAGGGCGATCCAGGGCGGCGGTGCCGGAGGCTCGACCGAGGGTGCGGCGATGCCGCACTTCGACCCGTCAGAACCGGGTCAGGACTCCACGGAAGGAGCGGGCGCATGATCCCCGCCCAGTTCGACTACGTCGCCCCGGCCTCGGTCGAGGACGCCCTGGCCGCGCTCGCCGAGCACGGCGACGACGCCAAGATCATCGCCGGTGGGCAGAGCCTGCTGCCGGTGCTGCGGATGCGACTCAACGCGCCCGAGTGGATCATCGACCTCGGCCGGATCGAGTCGCTGCGCGGCGTACGCGACGACGGCGACTCGATCGTCATCGGCGCGATGACGCCGCACTCGGTGGTCGGCTCGGACCCGCTGGTGGCCGAGCACGCGACGCTGATCACCAGGGCGGTCGAGCATCTGGCCGATGCCCAGGTGCGGCACCGCGGCACGTTCGGCGGCGCGCTCGCGCACGCCGACCCGGCCGGCGACCTGGGGGCCCCGGTGCGGGCGCTCGGCGCGTCGTTCGTGATCCAGGGCCCGGGCGGCACCCGGACGGTGTCGGCCGACGACTTCTTCGTCGACCTCTTCGAGACCGCGATCGGCGACGACGAGATCCTCACCGAGGTCCGGGTGCCCAAGCACACCGGGTGGGGCGCGCACTACGAGAAGTTCGTGCGCGTCGCACACCAGTGGCCGATCGTGGCGGTCGCCGCGACGGTGCGCGTCGAGGGTGGCACGATTGCGGAGGCGCGGATCGGGCTCACCAACATGGGGTCGACGCCGCTCCGGGCGGCCGCGGTCGAGGCCGCCCTGGCCGGGCAGCCCGCGACGGAGGCCGCCGTACGCGCGGCGGCCGCCCACGCCGCCGAGGGCACCCACCCGCCGAGCGACCTGAACGGCGACGCCGACTACCGCCGGCACCTCGCCACCGTGATCGCGCGGCGGGCGGTGCTCGCCGCCGCAGGAGCATGATGGCCTGATGGATCTCACTCACCGGTTCACGGTCCCGACGTCGGTCGACGACACCTGGGCGCACTTCAACGACATCGCGTCGGTGGCGGAGTGCTTCCCGGGCGCGACGGTCACCTCCGTCGACGGAGACACCTTCTCGGGGTCGGTGAAGGTCAAGCTCGGGCCGATCGCGCTGGTCTACAACGGCTCGGGCACCTTCGTCGAGAAGGACGAGGCGGCGCACCGCTTCGTCGTCGACGCCAAGGGACGGGACAAGCGCGGCAACGGCACCGCCGGCGCCAAGGTCACCCTGACCATGACCCCGTCGGCGGTCGACGGCACCTCGACCGACGTCGAGGTCGTCACCGACCTCGCCATCACCGGCAAGCCCGCCCAGTTCGGGCGCGGGGTGATGCAGGACGTCTCGGACAAGCTGCTCGGTCAGTTCGTGGAGTGCCTGGAGCGGCGTCTCTCTGCGGAGTCCACGGGGGCCCCGCAGGAGCGGACTCCCACGTCCGAGCAGGTGGCCGAGGCGGCGCCTGCGCCCGCCTCGGCCACCCCTCCGGAGCCGGCCGCCGCCGACGACGCCGCCGAGATAGTCCGTCACGAGATGGCTGCCGGTCGGTCCGACGGACAACCGGAACGTGACGGACCGTCCCAGCAGCCCGCTCCGTCGCAGGCCGACGACGCCCTCGACCTGGGCTCGGCGGTGCTGCCGGTGCTGGCGCGCACCTACTGGAAGCAGGGCCTGGGGCTGCTGGCCGTCATCGGCCTCGTGATCTGGTGGATCTCCCGGCGCGACTGACGACGCGAGCGCGTCACTCCAGCGCGCTCGCCCGGGTCTTGGGCGTGGGCTCGGGTACGACGTCGGGGTCGGCCACCAGCTCGGCCTCTCGTACGCCGTTGACGTGGGCCGGCAGCTGCGGCTCGAGCCGGACGACGGCGAGCACCGCGAGCAGCACGCAGCCCAGCACGAGCGTGCCGATGTAGACGCTGTCGAGGTGGTGGCCGATCAGGAACCCGGCGATCGGCGGCGCGATGATCTGCGCGAGCTGGAAGGATGCCGAGCTCGCCGCGTTGTAGCGGCCCCGCAGGTGATCGGGCGCGAGGTCGTTGACCAGCGCGGGCACGGTCGGCTGCAGCAGCGTCTCGCCGAACGCGAACACCGAGGCGCTGGCGGCGACCAGCATGGTTGCTGCCCAGGTGCCCGAGACGGTGCCGGTCGCACCGAGCAGTAGCCAGGAGACGGCCCAGATCGCCGCCATCACCGCGATCACCCGGGTCCGCCGTCGGCCCTCGATGCGCCGGAGCACCACCAGCTGGAGCAGCACGATCACCAGGGTGTTGGCGGCGAACGCGAAGCCGAGGCCGCGGGTCGAGACCTCGCCCACCGCGCGGGCGTAGGCCGGCATGCCGGCGTTGAGCTGGGAGTAGCCGACGTACGACGACACGAAGCCGACCACGATCGTCGAGGCGACCGCGGGCCGGCGCAGCACCTCGAGGTACCCGACCTTGGCGGCGGTCTCGTCGTGGTGCTCGACCCGGCCCGCGACGTGGCGCAGCGGCACCGTCATCAGGAAGATCGCGGGCAGGTAGCTGGCCGCGTCGCCGAGGTAGATCGCCTGGAACGTCGGCAGGTGGTCGATCCGGACGAACGCGCCCGCGACCAGGCCGCCGATCCCGATGCCGAGGTTGAGCAGCGTGAAGTTCACGCCGAAGTAGCGCTGCCGGAGCTCGGAGGGGATCACCGTGGCGATGAACGCCTGGAAGCCCGGCCACGAGACGCCGAAGGCGAGGCCGGTCAGCAGCAGTGCCATCGCCGCGATCGCCGGGGTCGACGCGAAGGCGAGCACGACGTTGCCCGCGACCTGGAGGGACAGCGCGCCGATCAGGATGCGCCGGGCGCCCCAGCGGTCGATCGCCGCCCCGCCCGGACCCACGACGAGGAAGCCGATCAGCGGGGGCAGCGCGAGCAGCAGACCGGCGTCGCTGAGCGCGAAGCCGCGCACCTCGTGCAGGTAGACGATGTTGAACGGCAGCACCAGGCCGGTGCCGATGAACTCGAACACGACCACCGAGAGGAGCAGCTTGCCCTCGCGCGGGAGGTCGTGCCAGAAGGAGCGGAGGGTGAGGCGGCTGGGCGCGGCGGTGCTGGACATCGGGGGGAGTGTTTCAAGGGAGGAGCGCCGTGAGCGAATCGTTATCAAGGAGGGCGTGGACCCCCTAGGCTCCGCGTCATGAAGCGCGTCGTCGGTGGCCTCGTCGGCCTGGTCGTCGTGGTCCTCGTCCTGCTCGCGCCGGCGCTGTTCTACGGCCTCGACCTCGGCAGCGGGGACGTCGACGAGCCGACGACGATCACCTCCTACGTCGCCGACTTCGACGTCGCCGAGAACGGCGACCTGAGCGTCGCGGAGCGCCTCACGGTCGACGTCCCGGTCTACGGCCGCCACGGCATCTTCCGCTACTTCGACACCCACGACGCCAGCGCTCCGCACGCGCGACGGGAGCCGGAGGACATCGAGGTGACCATGGACGGCGAGGACGTCCCGGTCGAGCTCCTCTCCGAGCGCCGCGGTCGTTACGTCAACGCCAGGATCGGCGACCCGAACGCCACGCTGCCGGTCGGCGAGCACGTCTTCGAGATCCGCTACCGGATCGCGGGCGTACTGGAGGAGGGCACCACCGGACAGCCGACGCAGTTCTACTGGAACCTGATCCCCGGCGGCTGGCAGCAGCCGATCGAGAGGTCCCGGCTGACCGTGCGGCTCCCGGCGCCGGCCCAGGACGTGCGGTGCGCGGTGGGAGCGGGCGCCGGCACCGGCTGCACCGCGAAGGGGGAGGGGACCCGCGAGCTCGTCGTCCGCACCCGGCAGCTCGCACCCAACACCCCCGTCACCCTCAAGGCGGGTCTCGACCTGCCCACGCCCCCGGCCGGCACCACCCTGCCGTGGCGCGGCGGGCTCGACCCGATCCTCGGCACCAGCGTGCCGGTGCTGGCCGTCGTGCTGCTCCTCGCCGCGGGCGCGGGCGCGCTCGGCTACGTCCTGGTCCGCGGCACCCGCGAGACCGACCCGCAGCTCCCGCTGATGTACGCGCCGCCCGAGGGGATCGGGCCGGCGCAGGCGGCGTACCTGGTCACCGAGGACGTCGATCAGGAGCAGTACGTCGCCACCTTGATGTACGCCGCCGAGCGGGGTGCGATCGAGCTCGACCGGTCCGGCGACGACTGGACGATCACGGACAAGGGCGGCGCCGCGGGCTGGGCCGGCCTCGACCCGGTCACCACCGGAGTCGCGCACCTGCTCAGCGGGCCGGGCACGTCCTTCGTCGCCTCCAGCCGCGACGTGCAGGCCGGCAAGCGGCTGAAGTCCGAGATCGCGTCGTTCGAGAAGAGCACCCGCTCCTGGGCCAGCGGCGCCGGGCTGATGGTCGGCAGCGGCCTCGGCGGCATCGGCGGGCTGATCATCGGCGCCTGCGGCATCGCCGTGCTCGCCGTCGCGATCTGGAACCCCTTCGACATGACCGCGATCGGGCTGGTCCCCGGCCTCTTCGCGGTTTTCGGCGCCGGGCTGGCCGCCACCGGCGCCGGCACCAAGCGCACCCGCGCCGGCCGCGACCTGTGGTCGCGGGCGGGGGGCTTCCGCCGGATCCTGTCGACCCCCTCGGCCCAGGACCGGTTCGACTTCTCCGGCCGCGAGGAGCTCTACACCGCCTACATCCCCTGGGCCGTCGCCTTCGGCTGCGCCGACGAGTGGGCGGCCAAGTACCGCACCGAGATGGGATCGGAGCCGCCGGTCCCGTCCTACCTCGGCCACGCCTACGCCGGTGCCTCGGTGGGCTCGGCGGTGTCGTCGATGGTCGACGACTTCGAGACCACCGTCAGCTCCGCGATCTCCGCCTACGAGGCCACCCAGAAGTCGTCGTCCTCGGGCGGCGGCTTCTCCGGCGGTGGCGGAGGCGGCGGCGGTGGCGGCGGCTCGTGGTGACCGCCATCCTGATCCCGACCCGTCCCGAGGAGTCCTGAATGCTCATCGCCATCATCGTCGTCGTCATCGTCGTCGCCCTGATCGGCTTCGTCGTCGTCGGCTTCAACAAGCTGCGCACCACCGACATCGGCGCCCAGGAGGCGCTGGGCGGCATCGACGTGCAGCTCACCCGCCGCGCCGACCTGATCCCCAACCTGGTCGAGACCGTCAAGGGGTACGCCGCGCACGAGAAGGGCGTCCTCGAGGAGGTCACCGCCGCGCGGGCCGGCGTCCAGGCAGCCGCGAAGGGCGACGACCCGGAGGCCAAGGCAGCCGCCGACGCCGCGCTGACCCAGGCGCTGGTCCGGGTCGACGCGGTCGCCGAGGCCTACCCCGACCTCAAGGCGAACCAGAACTTCCTCGAGCTCCAGCGACAGCTGGCCGACACCGAGAACCAGATCTCCTTCGCCCGCCAGTACTACAACGACGCGGTCGCCACGCTGAACAAGCTCACCCAGACCATCCCCTGGATGTTCCTCACCGGCATCGCCAACGTGCACCAGCGCAGGTTCTACGACGCCCCCGACGGGCAGGAGCAGGCGCCCACGGTCAGCTTCTGAGCCGTCGGCCCGGCGGGTTTCGAGGCTCGGGCCTGGCGGCCCTCGCACCTCAACCACCGCACCGCTCAGAACACGTTCAGTGGCCGGAACTGCACGGAGACCCGGGGCCCGGCGTGAGCCACCTTGGGCACCGCGTGCTCCCAGGTGCGCTGGCAGGAGCCGCCCATCACGAGCAGGTCGCCGTGGCCCATCTCGACCGAGATCGAGGATCCGCCGGCCCGGGGTCGCAGCGCCAGCCGGCGCGGGTCGCCGAGCGAGACGATCGCCACCATCGTGTCGTGGGTCCGGCCGCGGCCGATCGTGTCGCCGTGCCAGGCGACGCTGTCGCGGCCGTCGCGGTAGTAGCAGCAGCCGGCGGTCACGAACGGCTCGCCGAGCTCGGGCCGGTAGTGCGCCGACAGCGCCCCGCGGGCCCGCGCCAGGTTCGGGTGGGGGAGCGGCTCGCCCGCGGCGTACGTGTGCAGCAGCCGGGGTACGTCGACCTCACGGTCGTACATCTGCCGCCGTTCGGCCCGCCAGGGCACGTCGTGCACCAGGGTCGTGAACACCTCGTCGGGCGCGGGGAGCCAGGTGCGGCAGACGTCGATCCAGGCGCCGCCGGTGAGCGGCCGGCGCTCGACGCGGTCGAACGTCGGCGCCTCGACGGCCGGCGCCTCGAACAGCGATCCCTGGAAGTCCATGCTCCGAGCATACGTCGCGTTCGAACAGGTGTTCTAGTCGCTCGTCGGGGTGAGTTCGGGGTGATACCGGTAGCGCCCGGGCGCCCGGCACGGGAGGGTTGACCCATGACCGAGGTCTCCACCTTCTCGCCCCCGGCGGGCACCGTCCCGGCCGCCCGCGTCCGGGGCCTCACCAAGACCTACGGCACCGGCCAGGCCCTGGTCCGTGCGCTCGACGACGTGACGCTCGACATCGCCGCCGGCGAGTTCACCGCCGTGATGGGTCCCAGCGGCTCGGGGAAGTCGACGCTGATGCACTGCTGCGCGGCGCTCGACACCGCCGACTCCGGTGAGGTGTGGATCGGCGACCAGGACATCACCCGGCTCAAGGACAAGGCGCTGACCCGGCTGCGCCGCGACGAGATCGGCTTCGTCTTCCAGTCGTTCAACCTGGTGCCGACGCTGACCGCCGAGGAGAACATCAAGCTCCCGATGGCGATCGCCGGACGCCGCCTCGACCAGGCCTGGTACGACAGCGTTGTCGCGACCGTCGACCTCGGCGACCGGCTGGGCCACAAGCCCAACGAGCTCTCCGGCGGTCAGCAGCAGCGGGTGGCGGTCGCGCGGGCCCTGGCCAGCCGGCCGCGGATCGTCTTCGCCGACGAGCCGACCGGCAACCTCGACTCCCGGTCGGGGGCGGAGGTGCTCGAGCTGCTGCGCCACGCCGTCGACGACCACGGCCAGACCGTCGTGATGGTCACCCACGACCCGGTCGCCGCGGCGTACACCGACCGCGTCGTCTTCCTCGCCGACGGCCGGGTCGTCGACGAGCTGCGGGACCCGACCCGCGAGCAGGTGCTCGACGTGATGAACCGGATGGCCGAGCAGACGCCGTCATGATCCGGGCCGCCCTCAAGAGCCTGCTGGGGCGCAAGGTGCGCCTCCTGATGAGCACGTTCGCGATCGTGCTCGGCGTCGCGTTCGTCGCCGGCTCCCTGATCTTCAGCGACACGCTCAACCGCAGCTTCACCGCGCTGTTCGCCTCCACGGTCGGCGACGTCGTGGTCCGGCCCGTGGGCGGCACCACCGCCGACGGGGCGCCCTCGACGGTGACGCTGCCGGCGAGCCTGCTCGACCGGCTCCGCGACGTGGACGGCGCTGCGCGCGTCGACGGCAACGTCAACGCGTTCGGCGTCTTCGTGATCAGCGACCGGGGCAAGGTCGTGAGCGGCTTCGGGCCGCCGGCGATCGGCGGCAACTGGTCCGACGCTCCCGCCGGACACGGGCTGCAGGGCCTGGCCGTCGTCGAGGGCCACGAGCCGCACGGCCCGGACGAGGTCGTGCTCGACGAGCGCACCGCCGAGCGGGCGGGGTACGCCGTCGGCGACCGGGTCGTGATCATCCCGTCGACGGCCGTCCAACCCGAGCCCGGCGCCGACTTCGACTCGCTGCGACTGACCCCGGCGCTCGTCGGCATCGCGGGCTTCCCGAGCGGCGGATCGCTCAACGGCGCGACGTACGCCGCCTTCGACACCGCGACCGCCCAGGACCTCTTCCTCGGCGGCGAGGACGCCTACACCGACGTCTGGGTGACCGCCGCCGACGGCGTGTCCCAGGAGCAGCTGCGCGACGCCGTCGCCGAGGTGCTGCCCGACGGCGTCGAGGCGGTCACCGGCGACGACGCCGCCGACGAGTCCGCCTCCGACCTGCTCGAGGCGGTGTCGTTCCTGACGACGTTCCTGCTGATCTTCGCGGGCATCTCGCTGGTCGTCGGCGCGTTCCTGATCGTCAACACCTTCTCGATGCTGGTCGCCCAGCGCAGCCGCGAGCTCGCGCTGCTGCGTGCGCTCGGGGCCTCGAAGCGCCAGGTGATCTGGTCGGTGCAGCTCGAGGCGTTCGTGCTCGGCGTCATCGGCGCGACCCTCGGCCTCGGCCTCGGGGTGCTGCTCGCGATGGGCATCCGCGCGCTGTTCTCGAACTTCGGCCTCGACCTCGCCGGCCAGCCGCTGATCTTCGCGCCGCGCACGTTCGTCGCGGCGTACGTCGTGGGCGTCGTCGTGACGATGGCCGCGGCGTGGCTGCCCGCCCGCCGCACCGGCCGGATCGCCCCGGTGCAGGCCCTGCGCGACGACGTCGCGCTGCCGGAGTCGTCGCTGCGGCGCCGGCTCTGGATCGGCCTCGCGCTGATCGTCGTCGGCCTGGCGGTGCTGTGGCTGGGGCTGTTCAGCGACCTGCCGCACGGTGGCTGGCAGACCGGCGGCGGCATCCTCGCGATCCTCCTCGGCGTCGCGGCGGCGAGCCCGGTCATCTCGCGGCCGGTCCTGGCCGTGGCGCAGGCCGTGTTCGCGCGGCTCTTCGGGACCGTCGGCAACCTCGCCGGCCAGAACTCCCTGCGTAACCCGCGGCGTACCGCCGCCACCGCCTCGGCGCTGATGATCGGACTCGCGCTCGCCTGCACGATGGCGATCGTGGGCGACTCCGCCAAGGCCAGCGTCGACCGGTCGGTCGAGGAGAACTTCGTCGGCGACTTCGTGGTCAGCAACGTGATCGGCACCGGCTTCACCCCGGCGATCGGCGACCGGATGGAGCGGGTCGACGGGGTCCAGCGGGTGGTGCGGGAGCGCTTCGACGCCGGTGAGCGCGACGGCGAGCGGCAGGGCGTGTCGGCGGTCGAGTCCGCGGACGTCGGGTCGCTGGAGCTCGACATCACCGACGGCGACCAGAGCGGGCTGTCCGCCGGGTCGGTGCTGGTGCAGCGCAGCTGGGCCGACGACGAGGACCTCGGGGTCGGCGACGAGCTGACCTTCGAGATGCCGGCGGGCGAGCGGACCTACACGGTCGGCGGCGTCTTCGAGGACAACCCGGTGATCGTCTGGCCGGTGCTGCTCACGCTCGACGACTTCGTCGACGCCGGCTTCCCCGAGACCGACAACGTGCTGATCGTCTTCACCGACGACTCGCCCGGCATCCAGGACCGCCTCGACGAGGTGGTCGCCGACCTGCCGGTGGTGACGGTCAAGGACCAGGCGGGCTTCGCGCAGGAGCAGCGGGCGCCGATCGACCAGTTCGTGCGGATCATCTTCGCCCTGCTCGGCCTGGCGCTGGTGATCGCGGTGCTCGGCATCGTCAACACCCTCGCCCTCTCGGTCATCGAGCGGACCCGCGAGGTGGGCCTGCTGCGCGCGATCGGGCTCAGCCGCAGCCAGCTGCGCCGGATGATCACGCTGGAGGCCGTGGTGATCGCGGTGCTCGGCGCCCTGCTCGGCCTGCTGCTGGGCGTCGGCTTCGGGGTCGCACTCATGTACGCCGTACGCGACCAGGGCCTTGAGGTGATCAGCGTCCCGTTCGGCCAGCTGGCCGTGTTCCTGGTGCTCTCGGTGGTCATCGGGGTGCTGGCCGCGGTGTTCCCCGCCCGCCGGGCGGCCCGCCTCGACGTGCTCCGCGCGATCGCCACGGAGTGACGAGGATTTCACCTCAGCCGCGCACGTAACCGGCCGATCCGGGGACGCGGAGAGCTCTCACTGCCTACAGTGCAAGCGTGGACGAGCTGCTGGTGACCGAGGGGCGTGCCCTGAAACACGTCCAGGTGCGTGAGTACGTGCGCGCCCTCGTCGCGGGAGCGGCACCCGGTTCACCCGCACCGTCGGAGCGCGAGCTGGTGCACCGTTTCGGGGTCGCCCGGATGACGGTGAGGCAGGCGATGGACGCCCTCGTGGTCGAGGGGCTGCTCGAGCGCATTCCCGGGCGGGGCACCTTCGTGGCCCGCCCGCGACGTACGGCGAGCACGCTGACGAGCTTCTCCGAGGAGATGGCCCGACGGGGGCTGCTCGCGGAGTCGCAGACGCTGCTGGCCCGGCGCGAGCAGGCCGGGCCCGGGGTCGCCCGGGCCCTGAACCTGACCGAGGGCGACGCCGTGATCCACTGGCGCCGGCTGCGCCGGGCCGACGGCCAGCCGATGTGCCTCGAGGACGCCTACCTCAACGAGGTGCTGATCCCCGGCTTCCTGCAGAGCGGGATGCCCACCAGCCTGTACGACGCGCTCGAGTCGCGCGGCCTGCGCCCGACCTGGGCCGAGGACTCCATCACCGCCGACGTGGTGTCGGAGGAGGAGGCGGAGCACCTGGCGCTGTCTCCCGGCGACCCGGTGCTGCGGCACTCGCGGCGCGGTCTCGCCGGTGAGAAGGTCGTCGAGGTGTCGCGCACCGTCTACCGCGCCGACCGCTACACGATGTGGCTCCAGGTCGGCGCCGAGGGCTGATCCGGCCCCCGTCACAGCCCCCCGAGCGGCGCGACGACGTCGCCGCTCTCCTCGCAGACCCACACCGGGTCGGGACCGCCCAGGTCCGGCTGGATGTAGAGCATGTGCAGTGGTGCGCCGTTCCCGCAGTCGTGGCACAGCGGCCAGCGGCCCACGGACTCGAAGAGCGCGTCCTGCACGTCCTGGGCGACCAGCCCGGCGACGTACTGCTCGCCCTCCGGCCACTGCTCGGCCCACCACCGACGCTGGGCGACCGCCTCCTCGAGGGCCGAGACCGCGGTCGCGGTGGCATGGTCGCGCGCTTGGAGGTCGGCCAGGACCCGGGCCCGCGCGTCGAACAGCAGGGCGTTGTCCATTCCCCCATCATGCCCCGCACCGGAAAGGCGGACCGGTCAGCGCGGCTCCCGCGCTGAGGTCCCCGTCGCTCCTACCATCGACACATGGGACCGGTCCTGCTCGAGGTCGCCGTCCTCGATCCGCGCGACGTCCGCGGGGCGGAGGAGGGTGGCGCCGACCGTCTGCTCCTCGCCACCGCGGAGGGGATGTCCCCCGAGCCCGCCCTCGTCTCGGCCGTCTGCCGCGAGACCGAGCTGCCCGTCCACGTCGTGCTGCGGCTCAACGACACGTGGAGCACCACCGGCGGTGAGCTGACCCGCCTGGTCGGGCTCGGCGAGGACTACGTCGGCTCGGGTGCCGCCGGCTTCTCGTTCGGCTTCCTCGACGCCGACCTCGAGGTCGACACGGAGGTCTGCGGCTACCTCGTCGCGCAGCTCCCGCGGCTGCCCTGGACCTTCGGCCGTGCCGTCGACGACACCCTCGACCTGCGTCGCTCGTGGCGCCGGCTGACGGGCCCGTCCGGCCCCTCCGGGCTGGTCGGCGTGCGGTCCGCGGGCTCGCCGCGCGGCCTCGACGCGGGGTACGACGAGCTGCTCGCCCTCGCCTCCGGCGATCCGGTCGTGGCCCGCACCCTGCTGCCCGGCGGCGGGCTGGTCGCCGAGCAGGTGCCGTGGTTGGTGCGCGCCGGCGTCCGGCAGTTCCACCTCGACGCCCAGGCCCGGCCCGGCGGCTCCTGGCGGGCGTACGTCGACGCCGGCCACGTCCGCTCCTGGCGGCTGCTCCTCGACGACGCCGCCGAGCGGATCGCCCGCAGCGCCGGATGATCCTCATCGACCCGCCCAACGCGGCCGGGCACGGGCGGCTGTGGTCGCACCTGGCCAGCGACACCTCCTACGACGAGCTGCACATCTTCGCCGCCACCCTCGGCATCCCGCCCCGTGGCTTCGACCGCGACCACTACGACGTGCCCGCCGACTGGTACGCCGACGTGGTCGCCGCCGGCGCGGTCCCGGTCACCTCGCGCGAGCTGGTCGCCCGCCTGACCGCCGCGGGCCTGCGCAGGCGGAAGGGCCGGCCGTCGGGATAGCCACAGACGTTGTGGTCGTTCCGAGCGTGCGGGAACGACCACACTGTCACTGGGTATCGCTCGCCAGCGCCACCAGCTCGCGGTCGACGTTGGCCCGGGCGGGGTCCTCCCAGGCGGCGCGGGCGTGGGGGGTCTGGAAGAGGTGCGGTTTGGCGAGCAGGTCGCGCAGGACGGCCGAGCGGCCGGCGGCGAAGTCGGCGTCGGGCACGTGGGCGTACTCCTCGCGGATCGCCGCGGCGTACTCGGCGTACCGCTCCGGGGGTGCGGCGAGGATCGCGAGGTCGGCGTCGGAGAGCGCGCACCCGTTGCGGTCGCCGTCCTCGGGCCGGTGGTGCTCGGTCATCAGGACCAGCCGCACCACCTCGTCGACGACGGCCCGGTCGACCCACGCGGGCAGCGCCCGCGCGGCCCAGTCGGCGGAGCGTCGCTCGGCGTCGGGCCGCCCGTCGTAGACGCCGTCGTGGAACCACGCCGCCAGCGCGACCGCCGTGCGGTCGAACGCCGTGCCGTGCGCCGCCAGCTCGTCGAGCCGCCCCAGCACCTCCGCCAGGTGTCGGGTGTCGTGGTAGCGCCGGCCGGGCTCGGCGTACGCCGCCAGGATCTCGGCGCCCAGCGGCCGGGCGTCGGGCAGCGGCCAGTCGAGGAGGAGGTCCACGCCGTGCATTCAAGACCCCGGAGTTGAGCTGCCGCTACAGTGGTCGCCAACAAGAACGTGTTCTAGTTTCAAGGAGGCCCCGTGGCCGCGAGTGTGGACCGGATCCGCGAGGTCGTCGAGACGTACGTGCGGCTCGTCGGCTCCGGCACGTCGGACGAGATCGTCGCCCTGTACGCCGAGGACGCTACCGTCGAGGACCCGGTCGGCACCGACGTGCGCTCCGGGTCCGCGATCAAGGAGTTCTACTCCACCCTCGACGGGCTGGAGCAGGAGTCGCGGCTGCTGGCGCTGCGGATCGCCGGCGGCGAGGCGGTCTTCCACTTCGAGATCGTCACCCGGGCCGACGGCGCGACGTACACGCTCGCGCCGATCGACGTGATGACCTTCGACGACGAGGGCCGGATCACCGGCATGCGCGCCTACTGGGGCGACGCCGACATGGTGATCGGCTGAGCGTCAGTCGCAGGGGGCGGCCTGCCCCGGCGTCCGGCCGACGCCGATGGCGCCGAGCGACGTCTCCTTGCCCTGTGTCACGGAGACGCCCGGCAGCGAGGTCGGGTCGAACCGGCAGTAGGACACGGTCTGCGCCCACCCCCCGCTGAGCGGGTCCGGGTTGATGACCACGGTCAGGTTGCGCTGGGTGGCCAGCTGGCCGTCGAGGGTGAACGCCCCGGCGTCCGAGGCCTTCGTCTCGTCCAGCTTGGTGCCGTAGGCGTCGTAGAGCTGCACCTGCGCGCCCGGCAGGGGGTACGCCGGCGCACCCGCGTCGACGGCGCGGCCGGTGATCCAGCCGCCGCGCCTGGTGACCTTGTAGGTGCCGATCGAGGCGCGGTGGGAGCGGACGTTGGCCTTCTGGATGCGCCCCTGGCTCGCCAGCCAGTTGCCGGCACCGTCGAACTTGAGCCGGTAGCGGCCGGGGTAGACGCCCTTGAACACCGCCGTGCCGCCGCGGGCGGTCGCGGTCCACCACTGGCCGGTCTTCGCGCTGGTCACGGTGACGGTGGTCCGGCCGCCGAGCGCTGACCCGTCGGGTGTGTAGAGCAGCACCCGCAGCGAGCCCGACCGCTGCCGCAGCCGGATCCGGACGTCCTTGCCCCTCCCCGTCCGGACCTTCCCGACCCAGGTGCTCTTGCCCACCCAGTTCTTCTTCTTGTCCCACGCGAACACCGACCACGTGCCCTCGGGCAGCCCGCCGATCGCGAACTGGCCGCGGCCGTTGGCGGTGGTGTCGAAGGACTGGTCCCGGCCGTCGGGCAGCGTGCGGGCGACGGCGACGCGCGCCTTCCCGCCAGGTCCGGACCCGGTGGTGACCCGGCCGGTGACGAAGGCGCCGTGCTTCATCGTGACGTCCTTGACCGTCGGCTTGCGGGCGCTGACGGTGACCTTCACGTCGGTGGGCGCGTACTTGTCCGTGCGCCACGAGGGGCGCTGGTCGACGAACTGGAGCCAGTAGGTGCCCGGCGCCAGGTTCAGCGCGTACGAGCCGCCGTTCGCGTTCTTCTGCCCGAGGTACTGCCAGTCCTTGGTGAACCAGAGCACGCGCACGTTCGGGGCCTTGTGCTTGCCGAGGCCGGGGAAGTTGATGAATCCGGCCACGGGCCGGGTGTCGGCCGGCGCGGCGCCGACGCGCGCGGGTGCGACCAGCACGAGCGCCGAGGCGAGGAGTGCGGCGAGGACCAGCACGGCGGACCGCGAGCGGGCGTGAGCGAGCATGTCAGTCATCGTAGGTGTGCGCCCGTGGCGCCATCGCCCACCGGATCGTGCCGGTCGCGGCGCCGCCGAGGGCGCGCACGACCGTGCGCTCCGAGATCGGGAGCCACGGCAGCCGCAGCGGCAGGCGGGTCCAGCGCGGCATCAGGCCGACGGCGGCGGCCGCGATCGCGGCGTACGGCGGCCGCGCGACCAGCGGCAGCGGCGGCCGGAGCAGCAGGTAGCCGACGGTGGCGCGGGCCTCGGGGGTGCCGCGCAGCTCGGGGCGGTACGCCGCGAGCCGGGCCGCCAGCTCGGCCTCGGTGCTCGGTGGGTCGACGACCCCGAGCCGGGCGGCCACGAGCGCGGTCTGCGCGACGTACTCGTCCCGCTCCGCACCGGTCAGCGGGTCGCGGCCGTAGACGGTGTGCGCCCGCAGGAAGCTGTCGATCTCGGCGACGTGCACCCAGCCGAGCAGGTGCGGGTCGGAGGCGGCGTACGGCGTGCCGTCGGGCATCGTGCCGGTGATCCGCTCGTGGATGCGACGCACGGCACCGACGGCCTGCTCGGCGTCGTCGGCCGTGCCGAAGGTCGTCACGGCGATGAAGCGGCTGGTGCGGGCGAGCCGGCCCCAGGCGTCGTCGCGGTAGTCGGAGTGCTCGACGACGCCGCGCATCGCCGCCGGGTGCAGGGTCTGCAGCAGCAGCGCCCGGAGCCCGCCGACGAACATCGACGCGTCGCCGTGCACCCGCGCGATCGGGCTGTCCGCCTCGAACCAGCGCGGCCCCGGGCGACCGTGGATGCGCGCGGCGTGCCGTCCGCCGTCGGGTCCCGCGACCCGCAGGAAGAGCTGCTGCCCGATCCGGTCCCGCACCGTCGGCACGACGCTTGCCATACGACGACCCTACGGGTTCTGATCTACCCCATGCGCTCGAAGACGGTGGCGGCCGCGGCCGCCGGGACCCTGGCCGCAGCACTGGCGACGATCGTGCCCGCGACGGTGCCGGCGGCGGTGGGCGGGACCGCCGCTCCGGCCGCCTTCCAGGTGCAGCCGGTCGCCTGGGGCCGCTGCGCGGACAAGAGCCTGCGCTCGGCCGGGGCCGAGTGCGGCACGCTCACGGTCCCGCTCGACCACGCCGACCCGGCCGGCCCGACCATCGGGCTGGCGGTCGCGCGGGTGCGGCACACCAAGCAGCCCTACCGCGGCGCGGTCTTCACCAACCCCGGCGGCCCCGGCAGCGACGGCACCTGGGTCGCGTCGTACGGCCAGTACGTGCCGCGCCAGGTCGGCCTGACCTACGACTGGTACGGCATCGACCCGCGCGGCACCGGCGCGAGCGACCCGATCCTCACCTGCGACAGCTCGTACTTCGGCTGGGACCGGCCCGACTACGTGCCGGCCACCGCGAAGACGATGAAGCAGTGGCGGACGAGGACCGAGCGGTACGCCCAGGACTGCGGCAAGGCGAAGGCGCGCCGGCTGCTCGACCATGTCCGCACCACCGACACGGCGGCCGACTTCGACCTGCTGCGCCAGGCGATCGGGCTCGAGAAGGTCACGATCTTCGGCTTCTCCTACGGCACCTACCTCGCGCAGGTCTACGCGACGCTCTTCCCGGGTCACGTGCAGGCGCTGGTGATGGACGGCGTGGTCGACCCCGACCGGGTCTTCTACCGGTCGAACCTCGACCAGGACCCGGCGTTCCAGAAGTCCTTCGACGCCTTCCTGACCTGGGTCGCGAAGTACCCGAGGACCTACCACCTCGGCGCCAGCCGCACGGCGGTCGAGAAGCGCTACCGGCAGCTCCGCCAGCAGCTCGCCCGGAAGCCTGCCGGCGGCAAGGTCGGGCCCGACGAGCTCGACGACGCCCTGCTCAACGCGGGCTACTTCAACGGCTACTACCCGTACGTCGCCGACGCGTTCGCGGCGCTGGCCAACAAGGGCCGGGCGGCCGGCATCAAGGCGCTCTACCGCAGCTCCAACCCGACCGGGAAGGCCGCCGACAACGGCTACGCGATGTACCTCGCCACCGAGTGCACCGACGCCATCTGGCCCACGGCGTGGCAGACCTGGCGCAAGGACAGCGAGCGCCTGCACCGGAAGGCGCCGTTCCTCACCTGGGCCAACAACTGGTTCAACGCCCCCTGCCGCACCTGGCCGGTCAAGGGCACCCAGCGCGTGCAGGTGACCGGAGCCGGCCTCGACGGCGTGCCGATCCTGCTGCTCAGCGAGACCCACGACGCGGCGACGCCGTACGCCGGCGCGCTCGCGGTCCGCCGGATCTTCCCGGGCGCGTCGCTGGTCGCCGGCGTCGGCGGCTACTCCCACGCGGTGTCGCTGTCGGGCGTCGCGTGCACCGACAACGCGATCGCCGACGTGCTGGCGAGCGGGGCGCTGCCCCGGCGCAAGGCCGGCAACGGCGCCGACAAGGAGTGCCGGCCGCTGGCCGCCCCGAAGCCGCCGAAGAAGGGCGCCCGGGTGGCCCCGCCGCCCCACCGCACCTGGTGGGGCCGCTGAGCCTCAGGCGTCCCAGGTGCGCAGCCAGATGGTGTGCTCCGACTGCGCGAGCTTGGCGAGCGCCTCGGCGGGCAGCGGGTCGAGGGTGTCGGTGACGACGTAGCCCTGCTCGCCGCGGGTGGAGAGGTACTGCGCGTTGATGTTGTCGCCGCCCTCGGCGAGGATCCGGTTCACGTGGGCGAGCACGCCCGGCACGTTCACGTGCAGGTAGCCGACCCGGTGGCCGACCTGCAGCTGCGGCGCCTGCACCGCCGGGAGGTTCACCGACAGCTCGGTGCGGCCCTCCTGGGCGAAGCCCGCGAGCTTGCCCGCGACGAAGTAGCCGATCTCCTCCTGCGCCTCCTGCGTGGAGCCGCCGACGTGCGGGGTGAGGATCACGTTGTCGAGGCCGCGCAGCACCGACTCGAACGGGTCGCCCTGGGCCTTCGGCTCGACCGGGAAGACGTCGAGCGCCGCACCGGCGATGTGGCCCGAGAGGATGTTCTCGCGCAGCGCGGCGTCGTCGACGACCATGCCGCGGGCGGCGTTGATGAACAGGCTGCGGGGCTTCATCTTCGCGAACTGCTCGGCACCGAACATGCCCGCGTTGCCCGGCCGTCCGTCGACGTGGAGGCTCACGACGTCGGCCTCGGCGAGCAGGTCGTCGAGCGTCCTCATCCGCCGGGCGTTGCCGTGCGCGAGCCGGTCGGCGGTGTCGAAGAAGATCACCCGCAGGCCCATCGACTCGGCCAGGTTGGACAGCTGGGTGCCGATGTTGCCGTAGCCGACGATGCCGAGGGTGCGGCCGCGGATCTCGTGGCTGCCCTTGGCCGACTTGTCCCAGACGCCGGCGTGCATCCGCTCGGTCTTCTCCGCGAGCCGGCGGGCCAGCACGATGATCTCGCCGATCACGAGCTCGACGACGCTGCGGGTGTTGGAGTAGGGCGCGTTGAACACCGCGATGCCGCGCTCGGCGGCCGCGGCCAGGTCGACCTGGTTGGTGCCGATGCAGAAGCAACCGACCGCGACCAGGTCGGACGCGGCCTCGAGCACGGCCGGGGTCAGGTGGGTGTTGGAGCGGATGCCGAGCAGGTGGACCCCCGGGAGGGTCTTGATGAGATCCTCCTCGGAGAGGGAGCTGCTCCGCAGCTCGACCTCGAAGCCGCGGCCTTCGAGGATCTCGACGGCGACCGGGTGGATGTTCTCGAGCAGGAGCGCCTTCACGATTGTCCAGCGTAGGCGCGTGTCCCGTCCGAGCCGAACTGGCGCCACTGGGTGGACGATCCGGCCGGCCGCTCGCCCCCTGTGATCCGACCGTGATCGCGTGTCTCGACGGTTCTCGGGCGCCCGTCGGCGGCGCCGGGCATGATTCGCCGCATGCCTCGTCGTACCAAGGCGGCCGTCGCCGCCCTCGCCCTCGCGCTCGCCGCCACCGTCGTGACCGCCGGCAGTGCCGGCTCCCTGCCCCGCGACGGGGCGCGGCCGGCCGCCGAGGCTGGCGGGGCCGGCACCGGCGCCTGGGATGTGCGCCAGCTCGCTCCGGGGCGCTACGTCGTGACGTGGACCTCACCGGGCAGCCTGCCGGTCACCTCCGATCGCCCGACCGTCGTCGGGCCGGAGGGCTGGGCGATCGGGACCACGACGGTCGCCGCCGACGGCCGCACCGTGCGCGCTCGGGTCGATGCGACGATGCGACCCGACCCGGCCCGGCTCGACGTCGTGCTGTCCGGCGCCCGGCTCGACGAGGGCGACTCCCAGCGCCCCCGCCAGGTCGCCGGCCAGCCCGACCCCGCGCTCGCCCTGCCGGGCATCCGCACCCTCGACACGGACCCGGGGACCCCGGGTCCGTACGCCGTGACGAGCAGCGACTACACGCTCGCGCCCGTGGCCGTGCGGGGCATGGCCGAGCCGATCGAGATGGTCGGCCACGTGGTCGAGCCGTCGGCCGAGGCCGCCACCGGGCCGCGGCCGCTGGTGCTGTTCCTGCACGGCCGGCACAGCTACTGCTACGACCCGTCCGACGAGCAGCAGTGGTCGGACACCTGGCCGTGCCGGGCGCCGTTCCGCGAGATCCCGAGCCAGCTGGGCTACGACTACCTCCAGCGGGTGCTGGCCTCGCAGGGCTACGCGACGGTGTCGGTGCGGGTCAACGGCATCAACGCGCAGGACGGCATGCTCGACGACGGCGGCGCCGACGCGCGCGCCCGCATCGTGCAGGCCCACCTCGACCACTGGGCCGGACTGGCGGCCGCCCGCCGGGTCGATCTGGGGCGCGTCGTGCTGGTCGGCCACAGCCGGGGTGGGGAGGGCGTCAACCGCGCCGCGATCCGGATCCCGCTGAGCGCCCCCTACCGCATCGCCGGGCAGGTGCTGATCGCGCCGACGGACTTCGCGTCGCAGACCGCGCCGTACGTGCCGACCGTGACCCTGCTGCCCTACTGCGACGGCGACGTGAGCGACCTCCAGGGCCAGCGGTTCACCGACGTCGCCCGCGACCTGGCCAGCGACGACACGGCGTTCCGCAGCAGCGTGCTGATGATGGGCGCCAACCACAACTACTTCAACACCGAGTGGACCCCCGCGACCGCGCAGGCACCCTCCGACGACGACTGGTACGGCGCGGCCGACCAGACCTGTGGGCGCCGCGACCCCCAGCGCCTCAGCGGCGCCGGGCAGCGCGCGGCCGCGACGGTGTACGTCGCGGGCGCGGTGCACCTCTTCGCGAAGGACGACCAGCGGGTGCTGCCGCTCTTCGACGGATCGCGGGCCCGGGTGACCTCGCAGGGCCGGGCCCAGACCCTCAGCCACGCGATCGGCGGCGGCCGGGTGCTGCGCACCCCGGCCGGCTCGACCGCGCTCGCGCTGCCCGACGGCGCCACCACCCGCTTCTGCCAGGGCACCCTCGCCGGCAACCGGGTCTCGTCGTGCGGCTCCGGCATCGGCATGGTCGCCGCCGCGCCGATGTGGCTGCAGCCGGGCGAGGCGGCGCCGGCCCGGAGCTTCTTCGAGATGGCGTGGACGGCGGCCGGGCAGTCCGGTGGCCTGCTGCTGCGCAGCCCGCTCGACCTCTCCGAGCGCCGGCTCGAGCTCCGCACGATCGTCGACAACCGCAGCGGCGCGAGCCTGCGGGTGCGGCTCACCGACGCCGCCGGCGCCAGCGCCGTGCTCGACCCCGTCGGTGGGCCCGCACTGCCCGGCCTCGGCACGTCCTCCGAGATCCGCAAGCTGTGGGCGCAGACCGTCGTCGTCGACCCCGCCGGCGCGGGCCTCGACCTGACCCGGATCGCCCGCGTCGACCTGGTCGGCGCCAGCGGTCGCGGCCGGGTGTGGGTGGCCGACCTCGCGGCCGCACCGGCCGGCCTGTCCGCCGTACCCGCCCGGCGGCTGCCGACCGTCGACGTCGCCGCGGTGCGGATCAAGGAGGGCGCGGGTGGCGCCACGGTGGCGCGGGTGCCCTTCCGGATCAACGGCACGCTCACCGAGCCCGCCCGCCTGGTCGTCTCGACCGTGGGCCAGTCGGTGCGCGACGTGCAGCGCTTCACCGTCGACCTGGCTCCGGGCCAGACCGGCGGCTTCATCCCGGTCGCCTACGACGCCGACACGCGTGCCGACTACCCGACGCTGGTCACCCAGGTGGTGGCGTGGGGGAGCCGCAACGTGATCACCGACCGCTACGCCGGCAAGCTCACCATCGTCGACGACGACCCGCGGCCGCGGGTCACCATCGAGCGGGTCTCGGCCCGGGTCGCCGAGGGCGAGCCCGCGCAGTGGCAGGTCCGGCTCTCGCGCCGGGTCGACTACGACGTCTCCGTCACCGGCAAGGTCGTGCGCGGCCCCGGCCCGTGGGTGCAGGTGGGCGACATCGCCAAGCGCTGGACCGACCAGTACGTCGGGCCGGTTAACCCGAGGCGGCCGCTGTGGCGCGCCCACGCGTCGACGTACGACTCGATCGCCCCCGGCGCGCGGACGCTGCTCGTCACGATCCCGACCCGGGCCGACCGCGAGGCGGAGCCGCCCGAGGCGCTGACGCTGCGGCTCCAGGCCGAGCGCCGGACGGTGCGCAGCACCGTCCGGCTCGTCTCGCCCTAGCTCAGACCACCGGCACCTCGGCCAGGGCGGCGTCCAGCGCCTCCTGGGAGAGCGGGTCGTCCTCGAGGCGACCGGAGAGGAAGCTGTCGTAGGCGCCGAGCTCGAGGAGCCCGTGGCCGGAGAGGCCGATCACGATGACCTTCTCCTCGCCCGACTCCGCGGCGGCGAGCGCCTCGCGCCGGGCCTGCGCCAGCGCGTGCGACGACTCCGGCGCGGCCACGATGCCCTGGGTGCGGGCGAACTCCAGCGCGCTCTCGAAGCACTCCGACTGGTGCAGCGCGGTCGCCTCGATCAGGCCCTCGTGGACGGCGTGCGAGACCAGCGGCGCCATGCCGTGGTAGCGCAGGCCGCCTGCGTGGATCGGCGACGGGACGAAGTCGTGGCCGAGCGTGTACATCTTCATCAGCGGCGTCAGGCCAGCGGTGTCGCCGAAGTCGTAGCGGTACTCGCCACGGGTCAGCGTCGGGCACGAGGTCGGCTCGACGGCGAGGATCCGCGGGCTCTGGGTGCCCGCGAGCTTCTCGCGCAGGAAGGGGAAGGAGAGGCCCGCGAAGTTGGAGCCGCCGCCCGCGCAGCCGATCACCACGTCGGCGCCGCTCTCGCCGGCCTTGGCCAGCTGGCGCAGCGCCTCCTCGCCGATCACCGTCTGGTGCAGCAGCACGTGGTTGAGCACGGAGCCCAGGGCGTACTTGGTGTTCTCGTCCTGGGCCGCCAGCTCGACGGCCTCGGAGATCGCGATGCCCAGCGAGCCCGGGTGGTTCTCCGGGAACGCCTTGCCCGAGTCCGTCATCCGGCTCGGGGAGCGGTGCACCGTGCCGCCGAAGACCTCGATCAGCGTGCGGCGCTGGGGCTTGGTGTCGTACGACGCCCCGACCTGCCACACCTCGCACTCCATCCCGAAGAGCGAGCACGCGTAGGACAGCGCCGTACCCCACTGGCCGGCCCCGGTCTCGGTCGTCAGCCGGGTCACGCCGTTCAGGGAGTTGTAGTAGACCTGCGGCACCGAGGTGTTGGTCTTGTGCGAGCCGGCGGGCGAGACGCCCTCGTACTTGTAGTAGATCCGGGCCGGCGTCCCGAGCTTCTGCTCCCAGCGGCGCGCGCGGAAGAGCGGGCTCGGCCGGTACTGGCGGTAGACCTCGCGGACCGGCTCGGGGATCTCGACGTACCGCTCGGTCGTGACCTCCTGCATGATCAGCTCGATCGGGAAGAGCGGGGCGAGGTCGTCGGGCCCGACCGGCTCGCGCGTGCCCGGGTGCAGCGGCGGGGGAGGCGGCGTCGGGAGGTCGGCCACCAGGTTGTACCAGTGGGTGACCTGCTCGGACTCGTCGAGGGTGAACATGACCTGGTCGTCGCTCATGCTCGGTCACGCTAGCGGTCCGCGACCGGTCAGGATGTCCCTATGTCGAAGGTTGGATTCCTGCACACCGCCGAGGTGCACGTCGGCACCTTCGACGCGCTGGTCGGCACCGCCGCGACGACGGTGCACGTGGTCGAGCCCGCGCTGCTCGAGCGGGCCCGCCGCGACGGTCCCACCCGAGACGTCGAGTCGGGCGTGCGGGCCGCACTCGCCGGGCTGGCCGACGCCGGGGCGTCGGTGGTGGTGTGCACCTGCTCGACCCTGGGTCCGCTCGCCGAGGGCGCGGCCGGCCTGCCCGTCCCGGTGCTCCGCGTCGACCGGCCGATGGCCCGCCATGCCGTCGGCCTCGGCCCCCGGATCGCGGTGGTCGCCGCCGTCGAGTCGACGCTGGTCCCGACCCGCGAGCTGCTCGTCGACGAGGCCGCCCGCGCCGGCGTCACCCCGGTGCTCACCGAGGTGTGCGTGCCGGCGGCCTGGGCGCGGTTCGAGGCGGGCGACACGAGTGCCTACCTGGCGGCGATCGCGGACGCCGCGCGCTCGGCCGCCTCCGGTCCGCCTCCGGTCGACGTCGTCGTGCTGGCCCAGGCGAGCATGGCCGGCGCCGTCGACCTGCTCCACGACCCGCCCGTCCCGGTCCTCGCCAGCCCGAGGCTCGCGGTCGACGCAGCCCTGCAGGCGGCCGGCGTCGGTGGTTGAGGAAGGCGCGCCCACGGTGGTTGAGGAAGGCGCGCCCACGGTGGTTGAGGAAGGCGCGCCCACGGTGGTTGAGGAAGGCGCGCCCACGGTGGTTGAGGAAGGCGCACCCACGGTGGTTGAGGAAGGCGCGCTAGCGCCTGTCTCGAAACCACCCGCCGGTGTCGGGGGAGTGTCGGCGTCCTCCCGCGGACCCGTTCGGCGCCTATCGGGAGGACGCCGACCTGTGGTCGGGACTGGGTCGCGTTTGTGGCGGTTTCGAGACGGTTGCTAGCGCAACCTCCTCAACCACCGTCCTCGGAACTGGTCGCGTCGGGGGCACGGTGGTTGAGGAAGGCGCGCCCACGGTGGTTGAGGAAGGCGCGCTAGCGCCTGTCTCGAAACCACCACGAACCTGGGCGAAACTCGCCGCCCAACCCCTTGTGTGATCGAACAGTCGTTCGATACAATGAGGTATGGCGCTGATCTCGGACACCCACCTCGACCCCACGGTCGACCCCACGGTCGACCCCGGTGCCATGCCCGAGATGCCCGAGATGCCCGAGATGCCCGAGATACCCGAGATGCCCGATGTGTCGGGGATGAGCGAGGCGGAGCTGGTGGACGCGATCCGCGCCCTCGAGGACACCAAGGCGAGGGCCTGCGCGGTCCAGGCGCGGTTGACCCGGGTGCTGGATGCGCGGGTGAGGGCCCGGCACGCCGACCAGGGGGTGCCGGCGGCACGGCGGGGGCGGGACGTGCCCGGTCTGGTGGCCTACGCCCGCCGGGAGTCCCCCGCGCGGGGCACGCGGTTGTTGGGGTTCGCGCACGCCCTGGCCGAGCTCCCCTCGACGGAGGCCGCGCTGGCGGCCGGGGTGGTGTCGGAGTGGCGGGCGATCCTGATCGCCCGCGAGACCGCCTGCCTCCAACCCGGACACCGGGCGATCGTCGATGAGCAGCTCGCCGCCCCCGGTCCCGACGGCGCCTATCGGTTCGAGGGGTGGGGCGACCGACGACTCGTCGCGCAGACCCGGGCGCTGGTCGCCGGCCTGGACCCGGCCGCGGTGGTCGACCGCCGCGCGAAGGCGGAGGCCGACCGGCACGTGAGCCTGCGGCCCGCGCCGGACACGATGGCCCGGCTTTCGGTGCTGCTGCCGGTCGCTCAGGGTGTCGCGGCCTACGCCACCCTGACCCGGGCCGCCGACCAGGCTCGTGCCCAAGGCGACTCCCGCAGCCGGGGTCAGGTGATGACCGACACCCTCGTCGAGCTCGTCACCGGACAGGCCACGGCGGAGGCGGTCCCGGTCACGGTCAACCTGACCGTCTCCGACCACACCCTCCTCGCCGGCGGACACGAGCCCGCCTGGCTGACCGGCTACGGCCCCCTGACCGCCGACCACGCCCGCGACCTCGCCGCCACCGCCCAGGCACAGACGGCGCAGGTGGCGCTGCGGCGGCTCTACGTGGCCCCCGAGACCGGCACCCTCGTCGCGATGGAGACCCGCGCCCGGGCGTTCCCGAAGGCCCTCGGCCTGTTCCTTGACCTGCGCGACCAGACCTGTCGTACCCCCTGGTGCAACGCCCCCGTGCGCCACCACGACCACATCACCGACCACGCCGACGGCGGACCCACCTCCGCGGTCAACGGCCAAGGCCTGTGCGAGCAGTGCAACCACACCAAACAAGCCCCCGGCTGGCGCGCCAGACCACTGGCCGGCCCGCCCGATCAGCACGTCGTCGAGACCACCCTGCCCACCGGACACGTCATCCGATCGGCAGCACCACGCGCACCCACCCCCAGCCGCGTCGTACCCCTGGGCCACAGCGGACTCCACCTCATCCACCACCAGCTCAACTGGCACGCCGCATAGCCTGCTCCGGTGACTCCGGACCGCGACTCCTTCCTTGCCCTCGCGCGCAGCTCGCCGTGGCGATGGACGACGCTGCACTTCGTGCACCGCCCCGGCTATCCGGGCGCCTGTGAGGCATGGGTACGACGTCCCGGTGACCTGCTGGTGCGCGAAGCCGATGGTCGCGAGCAGCGCGTGTCCGGCCTGCCGTACACGCGAGGCGACCTGGTGGCGGTCTCCGCCGAGCCGGGGGCTGTTCCGCCGGCGCCGCCGCAGCCGATGCTCCCGCACCTCGCCGCGCCGGTGCTGCGGCCGGACGGGCTGGTCGCCGAGCGACCTCCCTCGTGGCAGGTGGACTACGACGACCCGATGTACGGCAACTACGGCTGGGTGGCGATGCTCGACCCGGTCGAGCTGAGCGACCACGTCGACGTGGCGAACCTGCGCGTCGACGAGGTCGCCGGGCGTCCCGTCTGGCGAGCCGACCTGCGCGCGCTGCCCGGCTATCAGCCCCGCTGCGGCGGCAACTGCTGCGAGCTGCTCTACAGCGAGGCGGGGCTGATGTCCGACTTCGAGGGGCCGGACGAGGTTCCGGAGAAGTGGCGTGGACGTTCCTATCCCGACCACTACGACGTCGCCCTCGACGTGCAAACCGGGATCGTCGTGCGCTGCCTGCCTGTCGGCGGCTCCGACGATGCGTCGTGGCTCGAGAACGACATCGTCGACGTCGACACCGACCTCGACGACCTCTTCGCCTAGGCCGGCCTGCTCGATCCCCGCTCAGCAGGGAGCATTCGCCGTCTCGATCGTCGAGTCCGCCGAATATCGGCTCATCCCCGCTGGCGCGAGGAGCGCACGTCCATAGTCCAACATGTTGGGTGAATCTTGTCATGTCAACGCGCGGGTCCTGGGCCGACGGCCTCGTTCATGACGAGTGAACAGGCCGGCGCATCCCCGCAGCCGCGGGGAGTACTTCATGGTCGACGACAGATCGCGGCGCCGACGGGTTCATCCCCGCGCGTGCGGGGAGCGAGGCCGGTCTCCGGGCATCCCAGCAGGAAGCCAGGGGGCATCCTCGCCTGAGATCGGCCTCACGGCGGCGCCAGGGTCAGCAACCCGCAGCCGTAGGCCTTGGCCCGTCCGAGGCCATGGCCGAGCGAGTGCTTCAGCGCGTCAACGTCCGTGACCTCCAGAGCGCCATCGAAGGTGGCGACCGAGACGGTCACGGTGCGCTCGGTGCCGTCCGTACGCCGTGCGAAGCTGAGTCGCCGACGCGAGGTGACGTCGGCGGAGGTCGTAGTGAATCCCCAGCCCGACGAACGATCGGTCAGCCACTGCTCCTGCTGGTCGACCGTGACGTGACCGAGGCGCTTGCCACGCTGGCCGGGGATGGCCACGTTGTGGACGGGGTTCGCCGTCAGCCGGAACCGCCACTGCTGCCCGACGGCCAGCCGGTCGAGCAGTCGATCCAGGGTGGCGGTCTGCCAGGTCGACTCCGACACGGGCCAGCCGGCCTGCTCGACGACGGCGGTCAGGTCGGGCCGCGCCGGGCTGCTGATGTAGAGGAGCGTGTGTGCCCGGGGGTCCGCGTCCACCCGCCACAGCACGCGTCCGCCGCCGGTCTCGACCTCGGAGTCCGGCGGGAAGGAGCCCAGGACCGCCGCGTGCATGCGCTGCGGCGACGAGAGCAACTGCCGCGTGCCGCGCCGAGCCGGGTTGAGGAACATCCGGGTGAGGTACATCAGGCCCCTCCGAGGGCGGCCATGAAGTCGGGCTCGTCGCGACCCAGGTCGTTCGCCATCTCGACGGGGGCGAGGCGGAGTACGTCGCGCCAGCCGTACTCCCGGCGTACCGGATCGAAGCTGAGCGGCACATCGCGCGTCGTCTCCGCGTCGGGAGTGCCGGGCGGAGCATCGACCAGCAGGTCCAGGTGGACCGTCCTGCCCTGCCGGCTGCGGTACCACGGGCGGGCCAGCCAGGGCTCGGAGCGAAGCGCCTCGTCGAGGGTGGTGTCCCGCAGGCCCAGCGACACCTCGGCGTCCGCGGGCGGGCAGGCACGTCGGCCGAGGTAGAGCGGGAAGGTCGGCGTCCGGAGCGCTTGATCCAGGCCGTGCAGGAGCACGGCGTCGCCCTCGACGCCCGCGACGAACGCCGCGTCGGCCAGGTAGTAGCGATAGGAGAGCGGCATCGGCGCCGGCTTGCGGCCGGTACGCCGGATCGCGGTCTGGAAGTCGCGCACGAGCCGGCCGCGCTGGTCGACGCGGACCCCGAACCGCAGGGCGGCGAGGTCCTCGATCGGGTCGGTGCGTCGGCGGCCCTGCGCGGCCGCGAGCAGCCCGATCACGCCGCTCTTCGTCGGCTCGCGGCGGGTGTGCCGGCGCACGAACCGGCTGGTGTCGCCCCACGCCTGCAGCGGTCCGTCCAGCCGGATCAGGAGCGCGGTCACGAGGAACCCCCGAGCGCCTCGACGGCGTGGTCGCGCAGCCTGGCGCCGAGCGTCTCGAGGTCGACGGGCTCGCCCACGCCGGTGAGCGCGTTGCCGGCGTCGGTCGTGCCGGCGACGACGAAGCCGGCGACCGGGGTGCCGGCGAGCTGCTCGACCTCGCCCGCTCGTCGAGCCAGTGCGCGCGCGGACAGCGTCGAGATCGCGGCCGTGTCGTCGGGCCTGATCGGCAGTTCGAACGCCCCGACGAGGTTGACCGGACGACGGTCCCGCACCTGGGCGACGACCGCGTCGGGGAGGGTGCTGTGCGCGAAGCTGTTCTGCTTGCCGGTCGGCAGGCTGACGACGAACGACCTCGCGAACGCCTCGACGGCGCGGCCGGCGACCTGGGCGTCGCCGAGGTTCTCCATCAGCTGGGTGAGATCGATGGTGGCGTAGCGGTAGAGGGTGCTGGAGTTGAACTCGATCACGCCGATCATCCCGGCGCCGGCGTCCTCGTCGTCCTTGCTGGTCTTGTCGTCGACGGCGGTGTAGTAGTCGTACTCCGGCTCGACGACGTGGGTGCTGATCGCGTGGGCCACCTGCACCGAGGCGTCGACGTTCAACGACGTGTCGTCGGCGACCATGCGTCCGAAGAGCGCGACCTCGATGCCATGGTCGCTGTCGATGGCCGTCTTGGCCGCGGCCTTGTCCACCCCGTCGTCGCCGGCATCGACCGCGAGCCGGGCGAGTCGGTCCAGCTGCTGGTTGCTGACGAACAGCAGGTACTCCGAGAGGTCGAACGGACTGGCCGCCGCATCCTTCTTCGTGCGGGCGGCCTTGAACTTCACGCCGGCGGCGGTCATCACGCCCTTCGCGTGCGCGATGGCGCCGGCCTGGGTGAGGCTGTCGTCGAGCTTGCGGATGCGTTCCACGAGCTCCTCGATGATCCGGCGGGTGCGCACGCCCCGCTCGTCCGGCGACAGGTAGCAGCCGAAGTCGTTGCGGGTCGCCCGCTTCCACGCCTGCGAGCTCACCCGGGCCCGCGGGACGCCTCCGAAGATCGCGGTCTTGGGCCGGCCGGTGTCGTCGCGGTTCATGTTGCTCGACGGGACCGTCTGCAGGACGTGGATGTCGATGAACGTGCTCATGCGGGGTCTCCTGGTGTCGGCTGGGTCTCGGGGGACCGAGGTCGGTAGAAGTCACGGCTCCAACGCATCCGCACACCGCGCAGTCCGGCGGGGCTGTGCGCCGCCGCGAGGTCGCGGGCGAGCCGTGCGTAGTCCAGCGGTACGTCGTGCGTCCGGAGCAACGAGACGAAGCTGCGAAGGTGCTCGAGGAGCGGTACGACGGACGTCGCCCGGATCATGACCTGCAGCCGCCGCTCGACCCCCTGCGGGTTCGTGCGCGTGCGCAGCACCCCCGCGGCTCGGCCGACCGCATACTGCCCGCCACGCCGATGAGCGGCGGCGGAGCGACGCGACTGCTGGTGGAACGCGTAGAGCGCCAGCGACGCCGCGACCGCCAGTTCGGCGGGTGACGGCCCGTCCCCGCGGCCGGCCAGTTCGGTCGGGAAGCCGCGCTCGAACAGCTCGAAGGACTCGGGCGCCACCTCGCCACCATGCGGGAATGTCCGCCGGAGCCGAGCCAGGGTGGCGACGGCGTCGGCCCGGTCCGCTGAGTAGTCGTGCCACAGGCGCATCACCTGGCCGTGCACGAACTCCTCCAACGGGTCGTCGACCGCAGCGGTCTGCGTCGTCATGACACAGCTCCTTCCAGGGACGGGTGGGCGAGTGGCAGCGCCTTCTTGACATCGATGTGGAACCAGCTGGCCGCGGTCGCGCCGTTGATCGGTCGGCCGCTGTCGTCGGTGCGACCGGCCCAGGCTGTCGGGGCGGCCCCGTCCAACAGCTCGTGGCCCAGCGTGGAGACCACCTGACGGACGCGGATCTGCCAGGCCGTGCGTGCGTCGTTCCGCGAGGTGTCGGCCCGCAGTCCGGCGATCCACCGGCGGAAGTCCGGGTCGAGAGCGGCGTAGCCCTGCTCGCGCGCATCGTCGCGGCTGACGCCGGCCAGCTCCCGGCCGCCGCCGGAGGCGCGCACGAGGTCGGCCGCCAGCTGGCCCAGAGCCCGGACGGCGGCGTCGGCGTCGTCCACGCCCGCCACGGCGATGCCGGTGAGGTCCTCGTCGGTCAGCACCGCCAGGCGGAGGTTCAGCGCGTCGTCGGCGATGTCGGCGATGACGGCGCTCTGCACGCCGTACTCCATGCCGATCGTGTGCAGCCGGAGTGGGTGGTCGGCTGCCAGATGACCCGCCGACCGGAGCTCTGCGAGCCATTCGAGCCAGCCGCCGGCGCGCGTGCGAGCCGCGCTGTCGTCCCGCGCGAGCAGCGCGGAGAGGCCGCGCCACACCGCCCGATCGGGTCGGTGTGTCCGCGGCATGTACACCGGAGTGGGGCTCTGGGTGGTCTTGGTCTGCGCCTCGCTGAAGCGCCAGCTCGTCATCGGCTCGGTCTCGACCAGGCCGCGCGCGTGCAGGGGATCGCCGTTCGCGATGAGTACGCCGGTCGCGCGCTGGCCGTCGTGCCCGAGCCGGATCCGGCGGCTCTGCCAGGTGAGCAGGTCCGCCGGCCCGGCCGGGAGCTCGTGGCCGACCTCGACGCCCGGTCCCTGTGGTGGTCGCTCCCAGACCGGGAGGTCGACCTCGGCCGGAGGCAGCGTGCGCATCCCCTGCAGGTTGAGCATCAGCGTCTCGAAGAGGCTGCGCCCCTCGGCGACGACCAGGCCGAGCCACCCGCACCAGGCGATGCCGATCGGGTAGCCCTTGCCGTTCTTCACCCGCTCGTCGCCGACGGCGCCGGACTTGATGCCGCTCGCGTCGTACGCCTGGCAGTGCACGATCCACCGGGCGGCCTCGGCGAAGGACATCGACCGCAGCTCGTCACCTGCTCGCGTCGTGAAGTACTGGTGGCCGGCCGGGATGTCGGGGATCAGCCGTGCGAGCTCGGTCAGCTCGCCCTTCGCCGTGCGCAGCTCGGCCACCTGGTAGAACGGCGTGGTCGGGTGGAGCAGGTCGAACCGGTCCCGATGGCCGTTGAGGTAGTCCCGCACGCGATCGATGTCGAAGCGACCGGCGTCCCAGAGCCGTGCCCACTCCCGCGGTGAGCGGACCTCCGGATAGCTGCGACGGAGCACGGCCAGCAGCAGCCGCTGCATGGCAGCGTCCTGGGTCGGGACCTCGCCGGCGAGCCCGGCGAGGTCCGGCGCCGTGCCGAGCACGTCGGCGAGCGCGTGGTCGGCGACGGAGCCGTCCAGTGCCCGCGCCCGGATCCAGGGCCGGGTCACCAGATCGAATCCCGCTGACGTCACCCGGCGAGCGTCACGTACCGTGAGTCCGCGGGCAAGGTTCTGTGGCGGGTTCTCTCCTTTTCTGTTCAAGACTTGTGATCGCGCAAACAAGAACCGATCGACCCCGCGTCCGCAGGGAGCATGTCCACGCTCGGCGGACGTTGTCCCCGTTTCGCGGATCAACCCCGCTGGCGCGGGGCTGACACAGCGTATCGGCGCATCTCAGGACCCCGGTCGCCCGCGGAGCGACGATCACGCCCCGACGTCCTCCGCATCGACGATCCGGTACGCGTACCCCTGCTCGGCGAGGAAGCGCTGCCGGTTCGCGGCGAAGTCGGCGTCGACGGTGTCGCGGGAGACGATCGTGTAGAAGTGCGCGGTCTTGCCCTCCGACTTCGGGCGCAGCAGCCGGCCGAGGCGCTGGGCCTCCTCCTGTCGCGAGCCGAACGAGCCGGAGACCTGGATCGCGACCTCGGCGGAGGGCAGGTCGATCGAGAAGTTCGCGACCTTGGAGACCACCAGCAGCCCGACCTCGCCGGACCGGAAGGCGTCGAAGAGCCGCTGCCGCTCGCGAACCGTCGTCTCGCCCTTGATCACGGGGGCGTCCAGGGCGGCGGCGAGCTCGTCGAGCTGGTCGATGTACTGCCCGATCACCAGCGTCGGCTGGCCCGGATGGGAGCGCACCAGTGACTCCACGACCGAGATCTTGTGGTGCGTGCACGACGCGAGCCGGTAGCGCTCCTCGGGCTCGGCGGTCGCGTAGGCCAGGCGCTCGCTGGTCGGCAGGGTCACCCGCACCTCGACGCAGTCGGCCGGCGCGATCCAGCCCTGCGACTCGATGTCCTTCCACGGGGCGTCGTACCGCTTCGGCCCGATCAGCGAGAACACGTCGCCCTCGCGGCCGTCCTCGCGCACCAGCGTCGCGGTCAGGCCGAGCCGGCGCCGCGCCTGCAGGTCGGCGGTCATCCGGAAGATCGGCGCAGGCAGCAGGTGCACCTCGTCGTACACGATCAGGCCCCAGTCGCGCGCGTCGAGCAGCTCGAGGTGCGGGTAGACGCCCTTCCGCTTGGTCGTCAGCACCTGGTACGTCGCGATGGTGACCGGCCGGATCTCCTTGACCGCGCCGGAGTACTCGCCGATCTCGTCCTCCGTGAGCGAGGTACGCCGCACCAACTCGTCCTTCCACTGCCGCGCGGAGACCGTGTTGGTGACCAGGATCAGCGTGGTCGCCTGTGCCTCGGCCATCGCCGCAGCGCCGACCAGGGTCTTGCCGGCGCCGCAGGGGAGCACGACCACGCCGGAGCCGCCGTGCCAGAAGGACTCCGCCGCCTCGCGCTGGTAGGTGCGCAGCGACCAGTCGACCTCCGAGAGGGCGATCGGGTGCGCCTCGCCGTCGACGTAGCCCGCGAAGTCCTCGGCCGGCCAGCCCAGCTTGAGCAGTGCCTGCTTGAGGTTGCCGCGCTCGGAGCCGTGCACGACCACGCTGTCGTCGTCGATGCGGGCGCCGAGCATGCCCGCGATCTTCTTGGCGCGCAGCACCTCCTCGAGCACCGGTCGGTCGGTCGACGACAGCACCAGCCCGTGGGTGGGGTGCTTCTCCAGGCGCAGCCGCCCGTAGCGGGCCATCGTCTCGGCGACGTCGACGAGCAGCGCGTGCGGGACGGCGTACCGGCTGTAGGTCAGCAGGGTGTCGACGACCTGCTCGGCGTCGTGGCCGGCGGCGCGGGCGTTCCAGAGGCCGAGCGGCGTGAGCCGGTAGGTGTGCACGTGCTCGGGCGACCGCTCGAGCTCCGCGAACGGCGCGATCGCCTTGCGGCAGTCGTCGGCCAGCTCGTGGTCGACCTCGAGGAGGAGCGTCTTGTCGGACTGGACGATCAGGGGACCATCGTGCACTCAGGAGATCCTACGGAACCGGCGAAGGATTCAGCTGTACAGGCAGAACGGGTGGCCGTCGGGGTCGAGCATCACCCGCACGTTGTCCTGGGGCTGGAACTCGGCCGGCGTCGCCCCGAGCTCGACCGCATGCTGGTAGGCGGACGCGAGATCCTGCACCTCGAAGTCCAGGTGCAGCTGCTGTTGCGGCCGTTCCGCCGTCGAGGGCCAGGTCGGCCGGACGTGCTGCTCGCTGAGGTGGAACCCGAGGTACGCCACGCCGTCGGGTGCCCGCAGTGTCACCCAGTCGGGGGCGTCGTCGGCGACCTCCCACTCCAGCAGGGTTGCGTAGAACCGGGCCAGTGCCCCGGGCGCCGGGGAGTCCAGGACCACGCCCCAGTAGTCCTTGCGGGCGTCGCGGTCCGGGTTGGTGTCGTGCGTGATCCGTCCTCTCATGGACCGACGCTACGTCGGACGGCTAGGTCTGCGCGACGGCCCGCCGGCGGGCGCGGTACGCCGCGACGTTGGCCCGCGACGAGCACCGGTCGGAGCAGTAGCGCCGCGACCGGTTGGGCGAGGCGTCCACGAAGACGTTGGTGCACGGCGCCGACGAGCAGACCCCGAGCCGGTCCGCCCCGAGGTCGCACACGAGCATGGCGAGGCCGAGGATCGACTCGCCGACGAGCTGCTCGGCGACGCCGACCCCGGTCGCGACGTGCAGGTGCAGGCCCTGGCCGTCGTGGTCGGAGAGCTGCGGGGTGATGGGGTGCCGGGCGAGCAGCGCGTTCAGTCCGTCGGTGACCCCGGCGACGTCGCCGGCGGTGCCCGCGTCGAAGACGGGCCGCAGCTCGCGCTGGAGGCGGCGCAGCAGTATGCAGTCGCGGTCGGTCGCGCGCTCCTGGAGCCGCGGCCGGTCGTGGAGGCACGCCGTCAGGCCGCCGACCTCCGACAGGTCGGCGTTGAGCAGCGAGGCCGCGGCCTCGGCGTACCGGATGAAGTCCACGTTTCAATCATACGGCGCTGCGGGGCACCTCCCGGACCGTCGTGATCCGGTGTACGGCGAAGGTGCGGATGTCGTCGCTGCGGTGGTCGTACGCCGTGAGCGTCCCGCCGTCGAGCGACTCCGGCTCGATGAGACGGTCGGTGCTCGCGCCCTGGTTGTCGACGTACCCGATCACCACCGCCGCCCGGGTCTCGATCGCCTCCCGCAGCGCCGCCATCGAGCCGCTCGGCGAGAGCCGGTCGGCCGGTGCGGCCGGTCGGGTCGACTCGGCGCGGTCGCCCGCGCGGATCGCGCTCACGACCTGGCCCGCGTGCGCGGACTCGCGGACGGCGCGCTGCGCCCGGCCGCGGTACTCCTTCGGGGTCCGGGCCCGGAGCAGGTCGGGGCGCGCGACGTGCACGGTGCCGTCGGGCGACTCGACGACGGGTGCGATCCCGAGGTCGCGCAGGCGCGGCAGCAGCACGTCGATCGGGGTGTCGCTGACCACCACGGTCGGCGCCAGTCGGCGCAGCCCGAGGGAGGCGGCCTTCGGGTGGTGCAGCAGCTCGGTCAGCGCGGCCTCGTCGTCGGTCCGCAGGAACGCCTCGGCGTGCCCCACCCGCACCGTGCCGAACGTGCGGGCGGTGTCGTCGACGAGGTAGGTCAGCGGCTGGGGGACCGGCGTCCGCGACACCGACGCGACGAACTCGTGCACCTCGACGGCCGTCCAGCCGGTGTCGAGCGCGCGGCGTACCGACCCCGGTGTGAAGCGGTAGACGGTGGCGCCGCCGCGCGACTCCACGTCGGCGACCAGCTGCAGCCTCCGTGCCAGCTGCGACTCGAGCGGTCCGGGCGCGACCGCGGTCAGGTCGGCCTGGAGCAGCACGTGGTCGACCGGATCGGGCAGCAGCCCGGCGAGGGCGGCGGTGGCCTCGGACCGGTCGCCGGCGAGCAGCGGACGGGCGTACGACGCGAGCCCGCCCAGGGCCGCGAGGCCGAGCGCGGTCGCCTCGTCGACCGCCCACACCACCTGGTCGGCGCGGGTGCGGGGACGCCGAGGGCGCCGCCACTCCACCCGCTGCACGAGCGACGGCACGCCGGTGCCGGACGCCAGCACGGTGCCGGGCGGCAGCTCCGCCAGCACGTCGAGCGTCAGCCCTCGGGTCTCGGCCTGGTGGATGCCGGCGAGCTCGGGGGCCAGGGCGTTCCACACCTTGCCCGCGGTGTCGCGGGAGCCGACCAGCCCCGGCAGCCGCGGGCTCTCGAGCCAGGCGACGACCAGCGCGAGCCAGCGCTCGGCGGTCGGCTTGGCCGTCCAGGTGTCGAACGCGTCGGTCGGGATCCACCGCGGGTCGCCGTTCGGCCCGGCGGCGGTCGAGAGCAGCCCGGCCGCCTGCGCGACCTCGACGAGCAACGCCGCCGCGGGCTCATCGACGTGCAGGTCCGTCGCCAGCGCGCGCAGGTCGCGCACGCCCAGCCCGCCGCTGCGCAGCGCCGCCGGCGGGTGCGAGCCCCACTGGTCGAGCAGCAGCTCCACGCGACGCACGGCCTCGAACGCCGCGCCCGCGGCGGCCCGGTCCACCAGCGCCGGGTCGCGCTCGGAGGTCGCGAGCGCGGGCGGCTCGCCGACGTCGTACGTCGTGGTGCGGCCGCCGCGCAGCGCGCGGCCGACCTCGCCGGGCAGCACGACGGAGCCGCCGCTGCGGGGGACCAGCAGGCGGTGGGCGAGCAGCTCCTCGGCGGGGTTGGCCGCCTCCTCGGGCAGCACGGTCTGGCGCGCGTTGCCGGAGGTGGCGGTGCCGCCCGAGTCGAGGACGTGTTCCAGGAGCTGTCGGGCCTGGGGCGAGAGCCGGTCCAGACGGCGCTCGATCTCGGCGGCCGGAAGCGGGTCGGTGGAGACCGGCCGGAGCCCGCTTACCCCGGGGGAGCCCGGCGTCAGCGCCTCCGCCACGGTGCTGAGCGCGCGCAGGCCCTGCGGACTCTCCCAGGCCAGCGCCAGATCGACCAGCCGGGCGCTCGCCGTCCGCACGTCCTCCGGCGCCGCCGCCACGGCGTCCACCAGCTCCTCGACGCTGGTTTGACCCAGGACGACGAGGGCATCAAGCACACAGAGCTCGAACCGGTTCAGCTGGTCGAGCGCGCGCAGGACGGAGGACCGGGTGGCCGCACGAGACGCGAGCTGGCCGGAGTCGTGAGGGGCGGGAGTGGCGAGATCGGGTCGTTCGTGGAGCAGACGGGAGAGCCGCTCGTCCGGCCAGCCGCGGAGCTGGTCGGCGAGGGTGCGGTACGCCGTCGTGGACATCCCTCCCACGCTACCGGGCCGGCCGCAGGGGCCGAGCCGGTGAGCGGCGTCGACGCGATGACCTGGTCGTTCGTCCGGGGCGACTGGTTCGGGGTCTTCGGCCCGCGTGCGATCGTCGCGCTGCCGCCGGCCGAGCGGACCCGGGCGGCCGCGCTCTGGGAGCTGGTCGACGCGGGGGCGGGCTTCGACGAGACGCTCGACGCGCTGGTCTCCGGCGGGCTGCGCGCGCTGTCCGGCTTCGTGCTGATCGGCGAGGACGACGGCGCGACCCGGGTGCTGGTCCGCGGCGCCGTCCGCGCCCACCTGGCCAGCGGCGACGAGGTCGTCCACGTCGAGGGCGAGCCCGGGCTCACCTGGGTCGAGCGCCGGGTGCCGGGCGTGGCCCGGATCCGGATCGAGGTCGGCCCGGCGCCGGACGCCGCGGCCGAGCCGGTCGACGGCGGGCTGATCGACACGGGCCTGGTCCGGATCGCCGGCGCCGAGCACCCGCCGGCGCAGCCGGAGCCGCCGCTCGCGACGCAGCCGGTGGCGGTGGTCGGGGACGACCACGACGGGCTGACCCGGCACCCCGTCGCCGACCCCGTCGAGCTGCTCCGGCCGACCGGGCCGGGCATCCCCGGCCAGCCGCCCGCACCGCCGGTGACCGCCCGCCCGGTGGCCCGACTGGTGCTGCCCGACGGCGAGACCGTCGACGTCGACCGCGCGGTGCTGATCGGCCGGGCACCCGAGCCGGCCCGGTCGACGACCGACGACGCGCCGCGGCTGGTCTCGGTCGTCAGTCCGCACCAGGAGGTCTCCGCCACCCACCTCGAGATCCGCCCCGGCTCCGGGGCCGACCACGGCGCGGCGGTGGCCACCGACCTCGGCTCCACCAACGGCACCGTGGTCGTCCAGCCCGGCCTCCCGCCGGAGGACCTGCGTCCGGGCGTCACCGTCCAGCTCGTCCCCGGAGCGCTCGTCGATCTGGGCGACGGGGTCAGCATCCGGGTCGTCGGGACATGACCGGGTCGCCCGCGGCCGATCTCGACCGCCGGCTCTACGCGTTCGCGGTCGACCGCGGGCTCGCGTGGGCGGTCGCCGCCGCGGCGGCCGTCCTCCTCGTGCGCGCGCTCGGACCCGACCGCGTCCGGCTCGCGGTGGTCGCGGCCCTGGCCGTGGCGCTGCTGGTCGGCGGCGTCCTGGCCGTGGTCCTCGGCCGGACCGGGTCCACCCCGGGCAACGCGCTCGCCGCGACCCGGGTGGTCGCCGAGGGCAGCGGTACGCCGATCGGCGTACCTGCCGCCCTGCTCCGCCAGCTGGTGCTGGGCCTCGCGGCGCTCCCGACCCTCGGGTTCGGGGTCGCCACGCTCGCCGCGACGGCGGCGACGGACCCCTCCGGGCGACGGCGCGGCTGGCACGACCGCCTGGTCGGCTCGGTCGTCGTCGACGTCCGGCCCGAGCCACCGGAACCACCGCGGGTCGAGGCCGGGCCCGAGCACGTCGTCAACCTCACCGCGCTCCGCCTGGTGCCGGTGCCGGTCGGGCCGCCGGCTCCGCGGCGGGCCGCACCCGAGGCGGAGGTGCCGATGCCGCCGCGCTGGCGGATCGGCTTCGACTCCGGCGAGACGGTCGTGGTCGAGGGCCTCGTGCTCGTGGGTCGCCGGCCCGAGCCGCGGGCCGGCGAGCAGGTCGGTCGCCTGGTGCCGCTGCCGTCGGAGGACATGTCGCTCTCCAAGACCCACGCCCAGCTCCAGGTCGCCGCCGACGGCGCCCTCGTCGTGATGGACCGCGGCTCGACCACCGGCTCGATCCTGATCCGCCAGGGCGTGCCGCGCGGGCTGCCGTCCGGCCGGGCGGCGACCCTCGTCGACGGCGACCGGGTCCGCTTCGGCGACCGGGAGATGAGCGTGGCCCGAGACCGATGAGCCGGCCCCTCCCCGCGAGCCCCGAAACGTTCTACATTGACTTGTCATGACCTTCGAGTACGAGCACTCCGTCACCACGACTGCGAGCCCGGCCGAGGTCTGGGCGCTCTGGAGCGATGTGGGCAGTTGGCATCGCTGGGATCCGGCGGTCGAGCGGGTGGCGCTGGAGGGCCACTTCGCCGAGGGTGCCGCCGGCACGATCTGTCTCTCGGGCGGCGTCGAGGCGTCGTTCATGCTCGAGATCGTCGAGCCGCAGGCCCGTTATCTCGACCGGCTCACCATCGGCGACCTCGTCGTCCGCGTCGACCACCAGGTGAGCGCCGTCGACGACGGGCGCTCCGAGGTGCTGGTCCGGACGACGGTCGAGGGGAACGGCGCCGTCGACCTCGGCCCGATGGTCACCGGCGACACCTCGAAGGCGCTCGAGGCCCTGGTCGGTCTGGCCGAGAAGCGATCCTGACGACCCGCGGCCCGCAGGCAACGCCGAGCCAACGTCGCCCGGCGTAGGTTCGCGTCATGGAGTCCTACGCCGCCGGAGACCCCCACCCGCCGCTGCTCGAGGAGACCATCGGCGCCAACTTCGAGCGCACCGTCGCCGCCCATCCCGCCGGCGAGGCCCTGGTCGAGGTCGCGAGCGGTCGGCGCTGGACCTGGTCGGAGCTGGACCGCGACGTCGACGACGTCGCCCGCGGCCTGGTCGCGGCCGGGCTCGAGAAGGGCGACCGGCTCGGCGTGTGGGCGCCCAACTGCGCCGAGTGGACGATCGTGCAGTACGCCACGGCCAAGCTCGGCGTGATCCTGGTCAACGTCAACCCGGCGTACCGCACCCACGAGTTCTCGTACGCCGTCAACCAGTCCGGGTTGCGGATGCTGGTCGCGGCGTCGAGCTTCAAGACCAGCGACTACCGCGCGATGGTCGAGGAGACCGCCGACCAGACCCCGACCCTGCAGCGGGTCGTCTATCTCGACACCGACGACTGGGCGCAGCTGGTCGAGTCCGGCCGGGTGCTGCCCGAGGGCGTCGTGGCCGAGCGGCTGGCCGCGACCGCGCCCGACGACCCGATCAACATCCAGTACACGTCGGGCACCACCGGGTATCCCAAGGGTGCGACGCTCAGCCACCGCAACATCCTCAACAACGGCTACGTCACCACCGAGCTGATCAGCTTCACCGAGCAGGACCGGCTGTGCATCCCGGTGCCCTTCTACCACTGCTTCGGCATGGTGATGGGCAACCTCGGCTGCACCAGCCACGGCGCGACGATGGTGATCCCGGCGCCCGGCTTCGACCCGCAGATCACGCTGCGCACGATCGCGGCCGAGCGCTGCACCGGCGTGTACGGCGTGCCGACGATGTTCATCGCGATGCAGAACCACCCCACGTTCGCCGACCACGACCTCTCGTCGCTGCGCACGGGCATCATGGCCGGATCGATCTGCCCGGTCGAGGTGATGAAGCGCTGCGTCGAGGAGATGCACATGGCGGAGGTGTCGATCGCCTACGGCATGACCGAGACCAGCCCCGTGTCCTGCCAGACCCGCGTCGACGACGACCTCGAGCGGCGTACCGCCACCATCGGCCGGGTCCACCCGCACGTCGAGATCAAGGTCGTGGACCCGGTCTCCGGTGCGACCCTCGAGCGCGGCGAGCCGGGCGAGCTGTGCACCCGCGGCTACTCCGTGATGCTGGGCTACTGGCAGGACGAGGAGAGGACCCATCAGGCGATCGACGCCGACGGCTGGATGCACACCGGCGACCTGGCGGTGATGCGCGACGACGGCTACTGCAACATCGTCGGCCGGATCAAGGACATGGTCATCCGCGGCGGCGAGAACGTCTACCCGCGCGAGATCGAGGAGTTCCTCTACCAGCACCCCGACGTCGAGGACGTCCAGGTGATCGGCGTCCCCGACGAGAAGTACGGCGAGGAGCTCTGCGCCTGGATCAAGCTCAAGGACGGCGCCGCCCCGCTCGACGCCGCCGCCGTCCGCGCCTACGCCACCGGCAAGCTCGCCCACTACAAGATCCCGCGCTACGTGCTGCTCGTCGAGGAGTTCCCGATGACGGTGACCGGCAAGATCCGCAAGGTGCAGATGCGGGAGGAGTCCGCGCAGCAGCTCGGCCTCGGCTGACCCGGGGTGGTTTCGAGCCGGTCGCCGCGCAACCTCCTCAGCTGCCCCCACGGTGGTCGCGAGACCGTCGCTGCGCAACCTCCTCAGCTGCCCCCACGGTGGTCTTGAGACCGTCGCTGCGCAACCTCCTCAGCTGCCCCCACGGTGGTTGAGGAAGGCGCGCTAGCGCCTGTCTCGAAACCACCTCCTAGGCTGGACTCATGCCCGATCAGATCGTCGTGGGATTCGACCTCGACATGACGCTGATCGACACCGCGCCGGGCTTCTGCGACGTGCTCGCCGTGCTGGGCGCCGAGCTCGGTGTCGACTTCCCGGTGGCGGAGATGACCAGCAAGCTCGGTCCGCCGCTCGACCTGCTGTTCGAGCCCTACCTCGAAGCCGACGCGATCGCCGCCGCCGGGGACCGGTTCCGGGCGCTCTACCCCGACCACGCGATCACGGGCACGCCGGCGCTCGGTGGTGCGCACGAGGCGCTCGCCGCGGTACGCCGCCACGGTGGCCGGGTCGTGGTGGTCACCGGCAAGTACGCCCCCAACGCCCAGCTGCACCTCGACCACCTCGCGCTCGACCACGACCTGCTGGAGGGCTGGGTGTGGGGCGTCGGCAAGGCCGACGTGCTGCGCCGCGAGGGCGCGATGGTCTACGTCGGCGACCACGTGCACGACGTCGAGGGCGCGCTGGCCGCCGGCGTGCTCAGCGTCTCGGTGCTCACCGGCGGCTGCACCCGCGCGGAGCTGGAGGCCGCCGGCACCCACGCGGTGCTGGACAGCCTCGCCGACTTCCCGGCCTGGCTCGACGAGCATCTGCTCGGCCTTCGGCTGGCGGCGCTCGAGGCCGACCTCCGCGCGCGCGGGTCGGTGCTGGTCGCCTACAGCGGGGGAGCCGACAGCGCCTTCCTGCTGGCCGCCGCGGTCCGGGCCCTGGGCGCCGACAACGTCGCCGCCGCGACCGGCTACTCCCACTCGCTGCCGATGTCCGAGCGCGACCCCGCGCGCGAGTTCGCGGCCGGCCTGGGCGTCGAGGTGCTCACCCCGCGCACCCGCGAGATCGAGCGCGAGGGCTACCGCGCCAACGGCGCCGACCGCTGCTACTTCTGCAAGGCCGAGCTGCTCGACGTGCTGACGCCGATCGCGGCCGAGCACCATTTCGCCCACGTGGCCACCGGCACCAACGCCGACGACGCGGTTGCCGGCTTCCGCCCCGGTATCCGCGCCGCCGACGAGCGCGGCGCGATCGCTCCGCTGCGCGACGCGGGGCTGACCAAGGCCCAGATCCGGGCCGCCTCGCGCGCCTGGGGGCTGCCCACCTGGGACAAGCCCGCCGCCGCCTGCCTCTCCTCCCGGATCGCCTACGGCGTGGAGGTCACCCCGCACCGGCTCGGCCGCGTGGAGCGGGCCGAGGTGGCCGTCCGTGCGGCGCTCGCCGACCGCGGGCTGGTCAATCTCCGGGTCCGCGACCTCGGCGACCGCGCCTCCGTCGAGATCGACGCCGCGCTGCTGCCGCTCGACCCGGCGACCCGGGCGGGAGTCCTCGACGCCGTCCGCGGATCGGGGTTCGGCGAGGCGGTGGTCGACCGCCGCGGATTCCGTTCGGGTTCGATGAACGAGGCCCTATAGGCTGTGCCGTCCGGCACAGCCGGCGTATCGGTACGAGCAAGAAGAGGTCAGATCCGTGCCCACTGGCAAGGTGAAGTGGTTCGACGCCGAGAAGGGCTTCGGCTTCCTGTCGCAGGAGGACGGGCCCGATGTCTACGTGCGTGCCGAGGCGCTGCCCGAGGGCATCACCTCGCTGAAGGCCGGCACCCGGGTCGAGTTCGGCATCGCCCAGGGCCGCCGCGGCGACCAGGCGCTCCAGGTCCGGATCCTCGACCGCCAGCAGTCGGTCGCCCGCGGCCAGCGCGAGGCCAAGCGCAAGAAGCCCGAGGAGATGGTCCCGATCGTCGAGGACCTGATCCGGCTGCTCGACGGCGTCGGCGAGGCCTACCGCCACGGCCGGCACCCCGACCCGCGTACGGCGCGGCCGGTCGCCAAGCTGCTCCGCGGCCTGGCCGACGAGCTCGAGGCCTAGGACGCCGGTCAGTTCCCGGTGCGCACCACGCGCGACGACCGCTTCGGGTGTCGCGTGAACACGAAGACCCCCCACGCGGCGAGCACGGCGATCGCCACCCCCAGGCCCAGCCGGGGCGGGTCGATCGGCATCGCGATGCCGACGAAGCCCCCGATCACCCACGCCAGCTGCAGGGTGGTGTCGCTGCGCGCGAACGCGCTGGCCTGCACCCGGTGGGGCACGTCGCGCTGGATGGTCGCGTCGAGGGAGAACTTCGCCAGCGCCTGGCCGAGTCCGGCCACCAGGCCGAGCAGCGCCAGCGCGAGCACGCCGTAGAAGAGGAAGCCGAACACCACGACCGCGATGTCGGCGACCAGCACGGCCGAGACGGTGATCGCCGGGTTGATCTTCTTCAGCACGGACGCGGCGACGACGCCCAGGAAGTTGCCGGTCGCGGCGCCGCCGACGACGAGCGCGGTGAGGAGCTCGACGCTCCACCCGTCGATCGGGTTCTGCCGCAGCTGGAAGGCCATGAACATGATCAGGAAGCCCGACATCCACCGCGGCCCGCAGTTGGCGCGCAGCGCGTAGGCCACCGCCGGCGGGATCCGCACGCTGCCGGTGCGGGCCTTGTCCGCGTCGCCGCGCAGCAGCAGGTCGCCCTCACCCTCGCTGGAGTCGACCCGCTTCGGCAGCCGGATCGCGCCGATGGTGGCGGCCACGAAGAGCAGGAAGGCGTAGCGCAGCACCCACTCCGGGCCCGCGAGCGAGGCCAGGCCCGCGATCGGCGCCGAGACGGCCACGCCGACGATGCCGGACATCGACACGCGCCCGTTGGCCTTGACCAGCGTGAAGTCCTGCGGGAGCAGTCGAGGCACGGCGGCGGCCCGCGTCACGCCGTACGCCTTGGACGCGACCAGCACCCCGAGCGCGGCGGGGAACAGCCACGCCGACTCGGTCACGACCGCGCCCGCGAGCACCCAGCACAGGAACGCCCGGATCGCCATCGTCGCGCCGACCGCCCAGCGCCGGCCGTGGGCGAACCGGTCGAGGAACGGCCCGATCAGCGGCGCCACGATCGCGAACGGCAGCATCGTGAGCCCGAGGAAGAGCGCGACCTGCCCGCGCGCCTCGCCCGACGGCACCGTGAAGAACAGCGTGCCGGCCAGGGCGATCGCGACCGCCGCGTCGCCGGCGGTGTTGAAGAAGTGCATCTGGATGAGCCGGGACAGCCCCGACTCGCCCGCGCCCTGTGCGTCGGCCGCCCGCTTCGCCGTGCGCATCGTGGCGCGGCCGGCCCGGCCGGCGCCCCGTGCGGTGGCGCCGAGTCCACGAGCGACCCGGGAGCCGCGCTGCTCGTCGGTCGACGAGTCGGGGTGCGGGGCGTTCATGCCCCCATCCTGCCCGGTGCTACCAGCCCCGACCTGACATCGACATCGCCCATGGGCCATGATTTCGTTGTGATCACCGTCGCTCGCCCCAAGCCCGACTCCGCCACCGTGGCGGCCGTCGACGCGGCCAGGGCCGCCCTCGAGGCGGAGGTCGGCGCCGCCGACGTGGGCGCGCACCTCGGCCACGTGGTCGAGGGTGACCGCGTGGTCACCCACCTGTTCGCCTGCGAGCGGTCTGGGTACGTCGGCTGGCAGTGGTCGGTCACGCTCGTCCGGGCCAGCCGGCAGAAGGACGTCACGGTCGACGAGGTCGTCCTGGTGCCCGGCGAGGGCGCGATCGTCGCGCCGTCCTGGGTGCCCTACCGCGAGCGGATCAAGCCGGGCGACCTCTCGCCCGGCGACCTGCTCCCGGTCGACGACGACGACCCGCGGCTGGTCCCGACGTACTCCTACGGCGACGACCCGCTCGACGCCGACGACAAGGCGCAGATCCGCCAGGTCGCCCAGGACCTCGGCCTCGGCCGGGTCCGCACGCTCTCCCCGGAGGGTCGCGAGCTGGCCGCGCAGCGGTGGTACGACGGCGACAGCGGCCCCGACGCGCCGCTGGCCCGGTCCGCCCCGGACCACTGCACGACGTGCGGGTTCCTGCTCCGCATCGCCGGGCCGCTGTCGGAGACCTTCGGCGTGTGCGCCAACGGCGACGCCAACGACGACGGCCGGATCGTCACCTTCGACCACGGCTGCGGCGCCCACTCCGAGGTGCGGCTCGCCAAGAAGCACGAGCCGAAGCCGCTGCCCGAGCCGGTGTTCGACACGCTGACCCCGACCGAGATCGAGAGCTTCTAGGCCACTAGTCCCGTCGCTTGCGCCGGCGGCGACAGTACTCCAGCCCGATCAGGCCGAGGCCGAGACCGGCCATGCAGGTCCACAGCCACCACAGCCGGCCGGACTCCTCCAGCCGTCCGTAGAACGGCAGCAGGGCCACGAACGCGACCAGCCAGAGCGCCGAGCCCACCTCGACCGTCCGCACCCCGTCGACGTCCATCGGCTCGACGTCGGCGATGAAGTAGGTGCGGTTGCCGATCTCGTGCTGCATCGGCTGGTCGTCCTGCGGCTCCACGGCGGACACGGTAGTCGACCGTCCGCAGGGTCTGCGATGCTTGCCCTCCGTGAGCAACCAGACCACGACAGCCTCGGGTGGCGTCGACCGCTTCTTCAAGATCTCCGAGCGTGGCTCGACCGTCGGCCGCGAGGTCCGCGGCGGCATCGTCACGTTCTTCACGATGGCCTACATCATCGTGCTCAACCCACTGATCCTCGGGTTCGCCCTGGACTCCGACGGTGAGGTGCTCGGCGGCGGGACCGTCCCCAACCTGGCGATGATCGCGGCCGGCACGTCGCTGGTCGCCGGGCTGATGACGATCCTGATGGGCGTCGTCGCCAACTATCCGATGGCGCTGGCCACCGGCCTCGGGCTGAACGCGTTCGTGGCGTTCTCCATCGCCAGCCAGATGACCTGGGCCGACGCGATGGGCCTGGTGGTGATCGAGGGCATGGTGATCCTCGTGCTGGTGCTCACCGGCTTCCGGGAGGCGGTCTTCCACGCCGTACCGGCGCAGCTGAAGATCGCGATCTCGGTCGGCATCGGCCTCTTCATCGCGCTGATCGGCTTCGTCGACGCCGGCTTCGTGCACCGCATCCCCGACGCCGCCAACACGACCGTCCCGGTCCAGCTCGGTGCCACCGGGCAGCTCGCCGGCTGGCCGGTGCTGGTGTTCGCGATCGGCCTCGCCCTCGTCATCGTGCTGTGGGTGACCCGCGTCCGGGGCGCGATCCTGATCTCGATCGTGGCGACCACGATCCTCGCGATCGTGGTCGAGGCGATCGCCGACCTCGGCTCCTCGCAGGACAACCCGAAGGGCTGGAGCCTCAACGTGCCCGCGTGGCCCGACAAGGTCTTCGACACCCCCGACTTCGGCACGCTCGGCGAGTTCAGCCTGCTCGGCTCGTTCGAGAGCGTCGGCGTCGTGACCGCGCTGCTGCTGGTCTTCACGCTGCTGCTCGCCGACTTCTTCGACACCATGGGCACGATGACCGCGATCGGCGCCGAGGGCGGCCTCCTCCAGGAGGACGGCACCCCGCCGAACACCCGGCGGATCCTCGTGGTCGACTCGATCGCTGCGGCCGCCGGTGGTGCCGCGGGCGTCTCGTCGAACACGTCGTACATCGAGTCGGCCTCCGGCGTCGGCGAAGGTGCCCGGACCGGCCTGGCGTCGGTGGTGACCGGCGTGCTGTTCCTGATCTCGATCTTCGCCGCGCCGCTGGTGAACATCATCCCGTCCGAGGCGGCCGTCCCGGCCCTGGTCCTGGTCGGCTTCCTGATGATGCAGCAGGTCAAGGGCATCGACTGGGACGACCTCGAGATCGCGATCCCGGCCTTCCTCACGATCGTGCTGATGCCGTTCACGTACTCCATCACCGTCGGCATCGGCGCCGGCTTCCTCGCCTACGTGCTGATCAAGATCGCCCGCGGCAAGGTGTCCGGGATCCACCCGCTCCTGTGGGTGATCTCCGCCCTCTTCCTCGTCTACTTCTGCATCGACCCGATCACCAACTGGCTCAGCTAGTGGTTGAGGTGCTCCGAGCGAGGAACGAGCGAGGAGCCTCGAAACCCGGTGAGCTCGGAGTGGTCGGCAACCACTGACGGTCCGGGCAGGCAGGGGCGGACGCGGTGGTGGTTTCGAGGCTCAGGCGCTAGCGCGCCTTCGCGCCTCAACCACCGGGCTGGCTGGCGCTAGCGCGCCTTCGCGCCTCAACCACCGGGCTGGCTGGCGCTAGCGCGCCTTCGCGCCTCAACCACCGGGCTGGCTGGCGCTAGCGCGCCTTCGCGCCTCAACCACCGGGCTGGCTGGCGTCTAGCGCGCCTTCGCACCCCAACCACCGTGATCGGCGCCACCACACGGCCGGAATAGTTAGCAAGGGTAATGAGTTACGCTAACGATATGCCTACCGTGGAGAAGGTCGCGCGCAGCGACGCCGGGCTCGCAGCAGAGCTCCGGCTGTCGGTGATGCGGCTGCGTCGCCGGCTCGCCGGCGAGCGACACCCCGACAACGAGCTGAGCATCAACCAGATGGGGGTGCTCGGCGTACTCGCCCGCCGGGGCGCGCTGACCGTCGGCGAGCTCGCCGTCGCGGAGCGGGTGCAGCCGCCGTCGATGACCCGCACCGTCAACTGTCTCGAGGAGAGCGGGGACGTCGTCAAGCGGCCCCACGAGACCGACCGCCGCCAGATCGTGGTCGAGCTCTCCGAGCAGGGCCGCGGCCGGGTCCTCGCCGACCGCGACCGCCGCGACGCGTGGCTCGCCCAACGCCTCCGGGAGCTCAGTCCCGACGAGCGCGCCGTGCTCCGCCAGGCCGCCCCGATCCTCGACAAGCTCGCCCTGAAGGACTGACACCGACACCGAATGAGCCCCACCTTCCGCGCCCTCCGCATCCCGAACTACCGGCTGTACTTCGCCGGCAGCGTCGTCTCGAACGTCGGCACCTGGATGCAGCGAGTGGCCCAGGACTGGCTGGTGCTCCACCTCCCGGGCAACAGCGGTACCGAGCTCGGCATCACCACCGGGCTCCAGTTCCTCCCGGTGCTGCTGCTGAGCCCGTACGCCGGGGTCGTCGCCGACCGGGTCCCGAAGCGCCGGCTGCTCCAGGTAACCCAGGCGACGATGGCCCTCGCCTCCCTGCTGCTCGGCCTGGTCGCCGTCCTCGGGGTGGCGCAGACCTGGATGGTCTACGTCATCGCGTTCGTCTTCGGCATCGGCGCGGCCTTCGACGCGCCCGCCCGCCAGTCCTTCGTGTCCGAGATGGTCGGGCCCGACGACCTCACCAACGCGGTCGGCCTGAACTCGGCCGCCTTCAACGCCGCCCGGGTGCTCGGCCCGGCGCTGGCCGGCCTGATGATCGGCGCGCTCGGTGGCGGTGCGGAGGCCACCGGCTGGGTCATCCTCGTCAACGCGGTGTCTTACCTGGCGGTGATCGGCCAGCTCCAGCGGATGAACACCGCACGGCTGACCTCGCCCGAGCTGCGGGGGCGCTCGCCCGGCATGCTGATCGAGGGCGTGCGCTACGTCCGCAGCCAGCCGAAGATGGTGATGATCCTGATCATCGTGTTCTTCGCGGGCACCTTCGGCATGAACTTCCAGATCACCTCGGCGCTGATGGCCACCGACGTGTTCGACAAGGGTGCGGGGGAGTACGGCATCCTCGGCTCGGCCCTCGCGGTCGGCTCGCTGACCGGCGCACTGATGGCCGCGCGCCGGGTGCGGATCCCGTTGCGGCTGCTGGTCGGTGCGGCGCTCGCCTTCGGCGTGGCCGAGATCGTCGCCGGGCTGCTGCCGACGTACCTCGCGTTCGCGCTCTTCTGCCCCCTGATCGGGTTCTTCACCCTGACCATGCTCAACTCCGCGAACGCGACCATGCAGCTGGAGTCGCCGCCGGAGATCCGGGGCCGGGTGATGGCCTTCTACTTCACGATCGTGATGGGCGGTACGCCGATCGGCGCGCCGATCATCGGCTGGATCGGCCAGCACCTCGGCGCCCGCTGGACCTTCATCCTCGGCGGCGTGCTCACCATGGCCGGCGTGCTCCTGGCCGTGGCGGTCTACGCCCGCATGTCGGGTGGCCTGCGTACCGTTTTGACCGGGGTTGGGCACCCGAGTAACCTTTTTCCTCGTGTCTGGGACAACCAGGCCGTTGCGCGTGCCCGGAATCAGCGCGAGCTGACCCAGTCCGGGGGACAGGCCCCCGACGCGGGTACGGAAAGCCCCCTCGGCGAGACCCTCTCCAGGTCCCGCTGAGGAGTGGGGAAGGGCGACACGCCCGACCTCGGGGGTGAGTGCGGCGGGTTGAGCTTGCACCATCCCAGGTCACGGGCGGGTCGTGAGACCGGCCGAGAACGATCCGCGTGGGCAAGGCGCCCGCGTGTGGGAGCGAACAAGAAGGGGAACCACCCGGTGCCCACCATTCAGCAGCTGGTCCGCAAGGGCCGCCAGGACAAGGTGTCGAAGAACAAGACGCCTGCCCTGAAGGGGTCTCCGCAGCGCCGTGGCGTCTGCACCCGTGTCTACACCACCACCCCGAAGAAGCCGAACTCCGCCCTCCGCAAGGTCGCCCGTGTGCGCCTGTCGAGCGGCGTCGAGGTCACGGCGTACATCCCGGGCGTGGGCCACAACCTCCAGGAGCACTCGATCGTGCTCGTCCGCGGCGGCCGGGTGAAGGACCTTCCCGGTGTCCGCTACAAGATCATCCGCGGCACGCTGGACACCCAGGGCGTGAAGAACCGCAAGCAGGCTCGCAGCCGCTACGGCGCCAAGAAGGAGAAGAGCTGACATGCCGCGCAAGGGTCCCGCGCCGAAGCGGCCGATCGACGTCGACCCGGTCTACGGGTCGCAGCTGGTCACCCAGCTCGTCTCCAAGGTGCTGCAGGACGGCAAGAAGCAGGTCGCGCAGCGCATCGTCTACACCGCCCTCGAGGGCTGCCGCGAGAAGACCGGCACCGACCCGGTCGTCACGCTCAAGCGTGCGCTCGACAACGTGAAGCCGACCATCGAGGTCAAGTCCCGCCGTGTCGGTGGTGCGACCTACCAGGTCCCGATCGAGGTCAAGGGCACGCGCGGCACCACGCTCGCGCTGCGCTGGCTCGTCGGCTACGCCGCCGACCGTCGTGAGAAGACGATGCACGAGCGCCTCATGAACGAGATCCTCGACGCCTCCAACGGCCTCGGTGCCGCGGTGAAGAAGCGCGAGGACACCCACAAGATGGCCGAGTCCAACAAGGCCTTCGCTCACTACCGCTGGTGACCACGGGCGCGGGCCGGCTCCGCTCCGAGCAGGGCCGCCCGCGCTCCACACCGCTATTCCTACTCTCTAAGGAACGCTGACACAGTGGCTGTCGACATCACCACGGACCTCACCAAGGTCCGCAACATCGGCATCATGGCGCACATCGATGCCGGTAAGACCACCACCACCGAGCGCATCCTGTTCTACACCGGTATCAACTACAAGATCGGCGACACCCACGAGGGTTCGGCGACCATGGACTGGATGGAGCAGGAGCAGGAGCGTGGCATCACGATCACCTCCGCTGCCACCACCTGCTGGTGGAAGGACCACCAGATCAACATCATCGACACCCCGGGTCACGTGGACTTCACCGCCGAGGTCGAGCGCTCGCTGCGCGTCCTCGACGGTGCGGTCGCGGTGTTCGACGGGGTCGCCGGTGTCGAGCCGCAGACCATGACCGTCTGGCGTCAGGCGAACAAGTACGCCGTGCCGCGGATGTGCTTCGTCAACAAGCTCGACCGCACCGGCGCGGACTTCCTGCGCTGCGTCGACATGATGGTCGAGCGCCTGAACTCCACCCCGCTGGTCCTCCAGCTCCCGATCGGCGCGGAGGCCGACTTCCTCGGCGTCGTCGACCTGGTCGGCATGCGCGCGCTGACCTGGCGCGGCGAGACCAAGATGGGCGAGGACTACGAGGTCGAGGAGATCCCGGCCGAGCTGGCCGAGCAGGCCGCGGAGTACCGCGAGAAGCTGCTCGAGACCCTTGCCGAGGCCGACGACGCCGTCATGGAGAAGTACCTCGAGGGCGAGGAGCTCTCGGTCGAGGAGCTCGAGGCGGCGATCCGTCGCGCCACGCTGGCCGACAAGCTGAACCCGGTCCTGTGCGGCACGGCGTTCAAGAACAAGGGCGTGCAGCCGCTGCTCGACGCGGTCGTCAAGTTCCTGCCGTCGCCGCTGGACATCGACGCGATCATCGGCCACAAGGTGGGTGACGAGGAGACGGAGATCTCCCGCAAGCCTGCCGACGACGAGCCGTTCTCGGGTCTGGCCTACAAGATCGCCTCCGACCCGCACCTCGGCAAGCTGATCTACGTCCGCGTCTACTCCGGCAAGCTCGAGGCCGGCGCGACCGTGCTGAACTCGGTCAGCGGCAAGAAGGAGCGGATCGGCAAGGTCTACCAGATGCACGCCAACAAGCGTGAGGAGATCGCGTCGGTCGGCGCCGGCCAGATCGTCGCGGTCATGGGTCTGAAGGACACCAAGACCGGTCACACGCTCTGCGACCAGCAGAACCCCGTCGTGCTGGAGTCGATGACCTTCCCGGCACCGGTGATCGAGGTCGCGATCGAGCCCAAGACCAAGAGCGACCAGGAGAAGCTGGGCACCGCGATCCAGCGTCTCTCCGACGAGGACCCGACCTTCACGGTCAAGACCGACGAGGAGACCGGCCAGACCATCATCGCCGGCATGGGCGAGCTCCACCTGGAGATCCTGGTCGACCGGATGAAGCGCGAGTTCCGGGTCGAGGCCACCGTCGGCAAGCCGCAGGTCGCCTACCGCGAGACCATCCGCCGCAAGGTGGAGAACCACACCTACACGCACAAGAAGCAGACCGGTGGTTCGGGTCAGTTCGCGAAGGTCGTCATCTCGATCGAGCCCAGCATCGACCCCGAAACCGGGACCGGCGCGGGCTACGAGTTCGTGAACAACGTGACGGGTGGCCGCGTGCCGCGCGAGTACATCCCGTCGGTCGACCAGGGTGGCCAGGACGCCATGGAGTTCGGCGTGCTCGCCGGCTACCCGATGGTGGACGTGAAGTTCAGCCTCGAGGACGGCGCCTACCACGACGTCGACTCGTCCGAGCTGGCCTTCAAGATCGCCGGAAACCAGGCCTTCAAGGAGGCCGCGCGTCAGGCGAAGCCCGTGCTGCTCGAGCCGATGTTCGCCGTCGAGGTGACCACGCCGGAGACCTTCCTCGGCACCGTCATCGGCGACATCAACAGCCGCCGCGGGCAGATCCAATCGCAGGAGGAGCGGCACGGTGACATGGTCATCAACGCCCTCGTGCCGCTGTCCGAGATGTTCGGGTACGTTGGCGACCTGAGGTCCAAGACCTCCGGCCAGGCTTCGTACTCGATGGAGTTCGACTCGTACGCCGAGGTTCCCACGAACATCGCCGACGAGATCATCAAGAAGGTTCGCGGCGAGTAATCGCGTCGGACCCTCGGCAGTAACACCCAGCAAGTACGAGTCAAGTAACACACCAACCAGGAGGAGCCCACAGTGGCTAAGGCGAAGTTCGAGCGGACCAAGCCGCACGTCAACATCGGCACCATTGGTCACATCGACCACGGCAAGACGACGCTCACGGCGGCGATCACCAAGGTGCTGCACGACAAGTACCCGGACCTCAACGAGGCCTCGGCCTTCGAGGACGTCGACAAGGCTCCCGAGGAGCGCCAGCGCGGTATCACGATCTCGATCTCGCACGTCGAGTACCAGACCGAGGCGCGCCACTACGCGCACGTCGACTGCCCGGGTCACGCCGACTACATCAAGAACATGATCACCGGCGCCGCTCAGATGGACGGCGCGATCCTCGTGGTCGCGGCGACCGACGGCCCGATGCCGCAGACCCGTGAGCACGTGCTGCTCGCCCGCCAGGTCGGCGTGCCCGCCCTGGTCGTCGCGCTCAACAAGTGCGACATGGTCGACGACGAGGAGCTCATCGAGCTCGTCGAGATGGAGGTGCGCGAGCTCCTCTCCGAGTACGAGTTCCCGGGCGACGACATCCCGGTCGTGCGCGTGGCGGCCTTCCCGGCCCTCAACGGCGACGCCAAGTGGGGCGAGTCGATCCTCGAGCTCATGAACGCGGTCGACGAGTACATCCCGACCCCGGAGCGCGAGACCGACAAGCCGTTCCTGATGCCCGTCGAGGACGTCTTCACGATCACCGGTCGTGGCACCGTCATCACCGGCCGGATCGAGCGCGGCATCGTCAAGGTCGGCGAGGAGGTCGAGATCGTCGGCATCCGTCCCGACGCGCAGAAGACCACCGTCACCGGTGTCGAGATGTTCCGCAAGCTGCTCGACGAGGGCCAGGCGGGCGAGAACGTCGGCCTGCTCCTCCGTGGCACCAAGCGCGAGGACGTCGAGCGCGGCATGGTCGTGATCAAGCCGGGCACGACCACCCCGCACACCAACTTCGAGGCTTCGGTCTACATCCTCTCGAAGGAGGAGGGCGGCCGCCACACGCCGTTCTTCAACAACTACCGTCCGCAGTTCTACTTCCGGACCACGGACGTGACGGGCGTCGTGACGCTGCCCGAGGGCACCGAGATGGTCATGCCGGGTGACAACACCGAGATGTCGGTCGAGCTCATCCAGCCCATCGCGATGGACGAGGGTCTGCGCTTCGCGATCCGCGAGGGTGGCCGCACCGTCGGCGCCGGCCGGGTCACCAAGATCACCCAGTGACCTGACAAAGCACCGAAGGGGTCCCGCAGCCGTCAGGCTGTGGGACCCCTTCTGCTTTGTCATCACAGGAGCCGAGTCGGCGGTACTTTCTCCGTGGCGCGAAGCGCCCGCAGCGGAAAGTAGCGCCGACTCGGCGACCCCACAGCGGACCGCGAGTCGACGTGCCGGCGCTACCCCCTAGGGTCGTGTCCCGTGAGCAACGAGCGACTTGACGCCGCCGCGGTCGAGGCCGCGGCCGAGGTGCTGCGGCCCGTCGTACGCCGCACCGAGCTCGAGCACAGCGACCGGCTGAGCGAGGAGGTCGGCGCGACGGTGCTGCTCAAGCGCGAGAACCGCCAGCTCACCCGGTCCTACAAGGTGCGCGGCGCCTATCACCTGATCAGCGGCCTGACCGACGCCGAGCGCGCCCGCGGGGTCGTCTGCGCGAGCGCGGGCAACCACGGCCAGGGGCTGGCGTGGAGCTGCGCCCGGCTCGGCGTGCAGGGGCGGGTCTACGTGCCGGGCAACACGCCCCGACAGAAGCGGCAGCGCATCCTCGCGCTCGGCCAGGGGCGGGTCGAGCTGGTCGTGGAGGGCAGCACGTACGACGCGGCCGGCGCGGCCGCCCACGCCGACTCCGAGCGCACGGGCGCGGTCTACGTGCCGCCGTTCGACGACCCGCGCACGATCGCCGGCCAGGGCACGATCGCGCCGGAGCTGGTCGAGCAGGCACCCCGGCCCCTGCACACCGTCGTGGTCCCGGTCGGTGGCGGCGGGCTGATCGCCGGCCTGGCCGTGTGGCTGCGCGAGCGGTGCCCGGAGGTCCGCATCGTCGGCGTCGAGCCGCAGGGCGCGGCGAGCATGACCGCGGCGCTCGCGGCCGGCGGTCCGGTGGCGCTGGAGCAGGTCGACACCTTCGTCGACGGCGCGGCCGTCGGCCGGGTCGGTGACCTGACGTACCCGCTGGTGCGCGACCTCGTCGACGAGGTGATCACGGTCGACGCCGGCGCGGTCTGCACCGAGATGCTCGACCTCTACCAGGTCGAGGGCATCATCGCCGAGCCCGCGGGGGCGCTGGCGAGCACCGCCGCCCGCGAGCTGGCGGGCTCGTTCCCGGCGGACGCCGTGATCGCGTGCATCGTCTCCGGCGGCAACAACGACGTCAGCCGCTACGGCGAGATCCTGGAGCGGTCGCTGCTGCACCAGGGACTGCGCCACTACTTCCTGGTGTCGTTCCCGCAGGAACCGGGTGCGCTGCGGCACTTCCTCGACGACGTACTCGGCGAGGGCGAGGACATCGTGGTCTTCGACTACGTGAAGAAGAACAACCGCGAGACCGGCCCGGCGCTGGTCGGCATCGAGCTCGAGGCCGCCGCCGGGCTGGCCGGGCTGCTGGACCGGATGGCGGCCAGCCCGCTGACCATCGAGCGGGTGCCGCCCGGCTCGCCGCTGTTCACGTTCCTGATGTGAGGGCCGCGACCGAGAGATGAGCCAGACGCCTGACGACGGAGTGCGGCCGGCGCGCCCGCACCACAAGCTGACCGAGGACGGCCGGCGGCTGCGCGAGGTGCTGACCTACGCGCGCCGCGGCAGCCGTTTCACCCCCCGCCAGGCGCAGGCCTGGGAGGCGTACGCCGACCGGTGGTGGGTGCCCGACGAGGCGGTCGACGCGCCCGGCTTCTCGCTCGCGGGCCTCTTCGGTCGGCAGGCGCCGCTGATCGTCGAGATCGGCTCCGGCATCGGGGAGTCCACGGTCGAGCTCGCGCGGACCCGCCCGGACCACGACGTCGTCGCGTTCGAGGTGTGGCTCCCCGGCGTCGCCGACACTCTCGGGCGGATCGGCGAGGCCGGGCTCACCAACGTGCGCCTGCTCAGCGTCGACGCCGTGTGGTCGATGGAGCACCTGGTCGCGCGGGACAGCCTCGCCGGGCTGTGGGTCTTCTTCCCGGACCCCTGGCACAAGACGCGGCACCACAAGCGCAGGCTGGTCACCCCGACCTTCGGTCGGCTCGCCGCGAGCCGGCTCGGGTCGGGCGCCGAGTGGCGGCTGGCCACCGACTGGGCCGACTACGCCGAGCAGATGGTCGAGGTGCTCGACGCCGAGCCGCTGCTGCGCGGCGGCGTCGTCGAGCGGTGGGCCGAGCGGCCGGTCACGAAGTTCGAGCGCAAGGGGCTCGCCGCCGGCCGCGCGATCACGGATCTGCGCTACGTGCGGGTCTGACCGGGCCGCGACGTCGTACGACGCACGACGAGCTCGGTCGGCAGGATCACCTGCTCCGGCGTCCAGTCGTCGTCGGTCAGCGCCGCGAGCACCTGGGTCGCCGCCACCCGGCCCTGCTCGTGGACGGGCTGGGCGACGGTGGTGAGGTCGAAGTACCTGGCCATCTCGTGGTCGTCGACCCCGACGACCGAGACGTCCTCGGGGACCCGCAGCCCGATCTCGCGGGCGGCCCGGAGCGCGCCGATCGCCATCTCGTCGGAGGCCGCGAAGATCGCGGTCGGCCGGTCCGGCCGGGCGAGCAGCCGCAGGGCGGCCGCCTGGCCGCCGGCCGCGGTGAACTCGCCGTCCTCCTCGAGTCCGGGCGGCTGCTCGAGCCCCGCGCGATCGAGGGTGCGGCGGTAGCCGGCGAGCCGGGCCGAGGGCGCGGTGAAGTCGAGGACGCCCGAGGTGGCGCCGCCGATGTAGGCGATCCGCTCGTGGCCGAGGTCGACCAGGTGCCGGGTCGCCGTCGTGGCGGCCTCCTCGTCGTCGATGCGCACGGTCGCCCAGCCGGGGAGGTCGGCCCCGACGATCGTCACCGGCCGGCCGAGCCGGCTGAGCCGGTCGCGCTCGCCGGGGCTCGGCTTGAGGCTGAGCACCAGTACCGCGTCGACCCGCTTCATCAGCAGGCTGGTCTCGAACACCCGGTGCCGGGCGGAGGGGTCGCCGGCGAGGTTGTAGAGGAGCAGGTCGTAGCCGCGCTCGCGCAGTACCTCCTCGGCGCCCTGGACCACGGCGGCGAAGAACCACTGGGTGACCCGGGGCACGATGACGGCGACCGTGCGGGTCTGGCCGCTGGCCAGTCCGGCGGCGCTGGGGGAGGGCACGTAGCCCAGCCGCTGCGCCGACTCCAGCACTCGGCCGCGGGTCGTCTCGGACACGCCCCGCAGCCCGCGCAACGCGCGCGAGACGGTCGCCGTGGACATCTCCACGTCGCGCGCCACGTCCCGGATGCCGGTCATTGTGGGAACGCTCCCACTTTCCCGGTAAACGCACTACCGTGGGGCCCATGACCCAGCACCTGCCCGCCGGGCCGACCCTGGCCTTCGGCGCCGCGACCGCGGCGTACCAGATCGAGGGCGCCGCGCGCGAGGACGGCCGCGGCACCTCGATCTGGGACACCTTCGCGGCCCGTCCGGGCGCGATCCGCGACGGGCGGGACGGCTCGGTGGCCTGTGACTCCTACCATCGCTTCGAGGAGGACCTCGACCTGGTCGCGGGCCTCGGCGCGGGCTGGTACCGCTTCTCGGTGGCCTGGCCCCGCATCGTGCCGGCGGGCACCGGCGCCGTCGAACCGCGCGGGCTCGACTACTACGACCGGCTCGTCGACGCCGCGCTGGCCCGGGGAGTCCGGCCGACCGCCACGCTCTACCACTGGGACCTGCCGCAGCCCCTCGAGGACCGCGGCGGCTGGCTGGAGCGGAGCACGGCCGAGGCGTTCGCCGACTACGCGATGGTCGTGCACGACCGGCTCGGCGACCGGGTGCGGGTCTGGGCGACCCACAACGAGCCGTGGTGCGCGGCCTACCTCGGCTACGCCGCCGGCATCCACGCGCCCGGCCGCCGGGAGGGCGGCGCCGGCCACCGGGCGGCCCACCACCTCAACCTCGGCCACGGCCTGGCCGCGGCCCGCCTGCACGACGCGGGTGTGACCGACCTCGGCATCGTGCACAACCTGGCGCCGTTCTGGCCCGAGTCGCCCGCGGCCGCGGGTGCCGCCGACGAGCTCGACGCCGTCCGCAACCGGATCTGGATCGGGCCGCTCGCCGAGGGCGCGTACGACGAGGGGCTGCTCCGGGTCGCGCCCGAGCTCGCCGACCCGGCGCTGGTACGCGACGGCGACCTCGCGCTGGTGCGCGGCTCCGCCGACTGGATCGGCGTCAACTACTACACGCCGTTCCGGCCGGCGCTCGCCGACCCGGGCCTCGACGTACACCCCGAGATCGAGGCCTACCCCGGGGTCACGCCGGTCTCGTTCGTGGTGCGCGAGCCCCGCACCGACATCGGGTGGGAGGTCGACGCCGCGGGCCTCGAGGCGGTCCTCGTGCAGACCCACGAGCGCACCGGACTGCCGATCGTCGTGACCGAGAACGGCGCTGCCTGTGCCGACGACGCGGTGGTGGCCGGCCCGGACGGCCGGCCGATGGTCGACGACGGTGATCGCATCGACTACCTGCGCGAGCATCTCGCCGCCACCGAGGCGGCGCGCGGGGCCGGGGCCGACGTGCGCGGCTACTTCGTGTGGACGCTGCTCGACAACTTCGAGTGGGCAGAGGGCTACACGAAGACCTTCGGCATCGTGCACCTCGACCCCTCCACCCTGACCAGGACGCCCAAGGCGTCCTACCACTGGCTCGCCGAGCACATCGCTTCCGCTCCGTCCGAGACCGGCCGCCGACCCGTCAGCCCTTGACGCTCCCGGCAAGCAGGCCACGCACGAAGTATCGCTGGAGGGTCAGGAACACGACGAGGGGGATGGCCAGGGAGATGAAGGCGCCGGACGCCAGCAGCTGCCAGTCCTGCCCCTTCTCGCCGACCAGGCTGACCAGCTGCACCGTGAGCGGAGTGACCTCCGGCGAACTGAACACCAGCGCGACCAGCAGGTCGTTCCAGACCCACAGGAACTGGAAGATCGCGAAGGCCGCGATCGCGGGCATCATCAGCGGGAGCATGATGCGGGTGAAGATCTGCACGTGGGCGGCCCCGTCGACGCGCGCGGACTCGATGAGCTCCCCGGGGATCTGGCGCATGAAGTTGTGCAACAGGTAGATCGCCAGCGGCAGCGCGAAGATCGTGTGGGAGAGCCACAGCTCGTACAGCCCACCGGCCGGTGCGTCCCGGCCGGCCAGCGGCATCAGGTTGAACGGCGGGTCGACGTAGAGGCTGAGCAGCGGCACGAGGGTGACCTGGATCGGCACGATCTGCAGCGCGAAGATCGCCACGAAGAGCACGTCGCGGCCGCGGAAGTCCATCCACGCGAACGCGTACGCCGCGAGGGTGGCGAGGCTGATCGGGATCAGCACCGCCGGGATCGTGATCACGATGGAGTTGATCAGGTTCGTGCTCAGGCCCTCGCCGCTGGCCCCGCCGTTGAGGGCGTCGCTGTAGTTCTTCAGCGTGAACGCCGGGTCGGTGAAGATGTTCCACCAGCCGTTGGACTTGACGTCCTCCTCGGGGCGGAACGACGAGACCAGCAGGCCGAAGGTCGGCACGGTCCACAGGACCGCGATGACCAGGGCGATCACGGACGCGAGCCGCCCGGACAGACCCTCCTTGGCGGCCGCGGCGGCGGAGCGCGGCCGGCCGCCCGGGCTGCCGGTGGCCTGGGGTGCGATCGTGTCGAGCTCGGTCGCGGTCATCGTGCCTCCAGCTTCCGCATCTGTCGGATGTTGTAGATGACGACCGGGATCACCAGGGCGAAGATGACCACCGCGATCGCGGTGGCGATCCCCTGGTTCCCTGCGATGAAGTTCTGGCGGTAGAACTCGTAGGCCAGCACGCTGGTATTGAAGTTGCCCCCGGTCGCGGTCTGCACGATGTCGAAGACCTTGAGCGTCGCGATGGTGATCGTGGTCAGGACGACGATGAGTGAGGGCCGGATGCTCGGCACCGTGATGAAGCGGAACATCTTCCAGCCGCCGACGCCGTCGAGCCGGGCGGCCTCGACGATGTCGTCGGGGATCGCCTTGATCGAGGCCGACAGGATCGTCATCGCGAAGCCCGCCTGGATCCAGATCAGGATCACGATGAGGAAGAAGGTGTTCCAGGGGTCGTTGAGCAGGAAGTTGTACGGGTCGACGTGCAGCCAGACGAGGATCTGGTTCAGCAGCCCGATCTGGTCCGCCTCGCCGGAGCGGTAGGCGTAGACGAACTTCCAGATGATCGAGGCGGCGACCATGGAGATCGCGATCGGCAGGAACATCAGGGCCTTGGCGATCCGCTCGAACCGGATCCGGTCGACCAGCACCGCGTAGACCAGGCCGATCCCGGTGGAGACGATCGGGGTCAGGATCACCCACAGCAGCGTGTTCCGCAGCACCGTCAGCTGCTGCTTGTCGGTGAAGAGCTTCTTGTAGTTGTCGAGGCCGACCCAGGGCGGATCGAAGCTGGAGGCGCCGTGCAGGGACTGCCAGACGGTCACGATCGCCGGGTAGAGCAGCCCGATGCAGATCAGCAGCACCGAGGGGCCGAGGAAGGCGGCCGTCTGGACGCGCTCACCCGCCCGCGACCGCAGCCGCTGGGTGAGCAGCAGGATCGCGCCGATCACCACGTAGAAGATGGCGACGGCGATCACCATCTGGACGAACTTGTCGGACGTGCTCACCCTGCCTCCTGTCTCTGCGGCTGTCTCTGCGGCCGTCTCGTGCGACGAAGCGCTGGGACGAGCGAGCCCGCCCGTCCCAGCGCCGCGTGGTCGATCAGGAGCTCGGCCAGGAGTTCTCGATGTTGGTGAGGGCGTCCTTCGTGCTCTCACCGGTGACCCAGGCGGTCATCTCCTTCCAGAAGGAGCCGGCGCCGACGGCGCTGGGCATCTGGTCGGATCCGTCGAAGCGGAAGGTCGCGTCGGGGTCCTGGAAGATCTCCGCGGAGAGCTTGTCGATCGGGCTGCTCAGGTTGGCCTCGTCCAGACCCGTGTTGGCGCTGACCCAGCCGCCACCCGGCGTGCTCTTGGCCTTCTCGTTGGCCCACACGTCGGTCGACAGGTAGGTCTGGAACGCCGCGACCTCGGGCCGGTCGTCGAAGGCGGCGACGAACTCGCCGGCGCCGAGCACCGGCTTGCCGAAGTCCTCGTTGGTCACCGGGAGGTAGAAGGCGAACACGTCGCCGTCCTCGGTCACCTTGGTGCCCTCGGGCCACTGGGCGGCGTAGAAGCTCGCCATCCGGTGCAGGGCGCACTGGTCCTTGAGGATCGGCTGGCCGGCGTCCTGGAACGCCGTCGTCGCGATCGAGTCGACGTCGCCGAAGCCGCCGTTGACGTACTTGGGGTCCTTGAGAATGGCGCCGACCTTGTCGAGCGCCTCGGCCACGGCGTCGTCGTTGAACGCGATGTCGTGGTTGACCCACTGGTCGTAGACGTCGGGTCCGGCGTCGCGCAGGAGCACGTCCTCGAGCCAGTCGGTGGCCGGCCAGCCGGTGGCGTCGCCGGACTCGATGCCGGCGCACCAGGGCTTGATGCCGGTCGCGGCGATGTCACCGGTCAGCGACATCAGGTCGTCCCAGGTCTCCGGGACCTCCCAGCCGTTCTTCTGGAACATCGAGGGGGAGTACCACACGAAGGACTTCACGCTGGCGCCCAGCGGGGCGGCGTAGAAGGTGTCGTCGACGGTGCCGTAGCCCTTCCAGTCCTCGCCGAAGAACTCGTCGACGTTGTCGGCGACCTGCGACGGGGCCTCGACGACCTGACCCGAGTCGACCACGGTCTTGAGCAGGCCGGGCTGGGGGATGTAGGCGATGTCGGGGGCGTTGTTGGCCTTCACCCGGACGACGAGCTGGGTCTCGAACTGGTCGGAGCCTTCGTACTTGACCGAGGCGCCGGTGCAGGTCGTGAACAGCTTGTAGGAGTTCTCCTGGGCCTCCTGCTCGGGCGGGAGGATCGAGGTGTAGACCGAGACCGACTTGCCGCTCAGGTCGCCGAAGTCGGCGAGCTGCTCGAGTCCCGAGCACTCGGACTTGCCGTCACCCGGCCAGGTGCCGCTGGCTTCACTGCTGCCGCCGTCGTCGTCACTCGCGCAGCTCGCGAGGACGAGTCCCGCACTCGCCAGGGCGGCGGCAGCTGCCAGGCCACGGCGCATGTTGCGTGATCGCATTCGTGCATTCCTCTCTGGATTGTCAGCAGGTCCGTCCAGGTCCGCGCGCCTCGAAACCCGCTCCGTGGGCAACGATGCAAACGTTTACGCGCGTGCCCCGTCAAGGGACCCCGGTCACGATTCTGTAACGCAGGTCACATTTCAATGGGAACGCTCCCACTGCCGGATGATAGCCCCACCGCCGGTGTTCGTGCCGGACGATCTCCACCTCGTCCTGACCCCGGGTCAGCCGCGGGCGGCCAGCCGGCGTCGCAGCTCGGCCTCACGGGCCAGCCGCCGGGTGTCGCGCTCGCGCCGCGCGGCGACCACCGCCGCGAGGTAGGCCTCGGGCGGGGTCCCGGGCGGCGGGGGCGGCGAGACGTGCCGGCTGACGGCGGAGGCGAGCCGTTCGCCGAGGGCGGCGCGCGAGCGCGGGTCGATCTCCTGGGAGCGGCCGAGGTACTGCCGCACCGCGATCGCGAGCCCGGTCGGCAGCGCGGCCATGTCGGCCTGTGCCGCCCACGCCGCGAGCGGGGGCGGCATCGGTACCGGCTGGGGGAGGGTGAGTCGGATCCGGTCGCGGACGACGTACGTCCCGGCGGCGTAGTCGCCCAGGCGCTTGCCGCGCGGGCTGAGCAGGGCGCAGAAGAAGGCGGGGCTGCCGAAGAAGAGGTAGATCTCGACCACGCCGACCAGCGCGCGCACGAACGCGTGGTGGAAGGAGATGGGTCCCGCGTCGTCGCGCACCGCGCGCAGCCCCATCGCGAGCTTGCCCAGGGACCTGCCCCGGGTCAGCGTCTCGATCGTGGTCGGGAAGACGATCCAGGCCACGATGATCGACGCGAGCATCGCCACCTGTGCCAGCGCCTCGTCGGCGCGCAGCGCCGCGATCGCCAGGCCGAGCACCAGCGCCACCAACAGCACCGAGGCGGCCACGACGTCGATGAGCCCCGAGACGATCCGGGCGCCGATGCTCGCCGGAGGTAGGTCGAGCGCGACCGCCTCGCCGGTGACGAGGTCGTCGGTCGTGAGCGTCGCGAACTCGGGGGCGGCCATCGCCGGTGAGTCTAGGCTCCGGGCATGGACCTCGACGCGTACGTCGCGGCGCACCTCGCCGAGTGGCGTCGGCTGGAGGAGCTCACCCGGCGGCGCCGGCTGTCGGGTCCCGAGGCCGACGAGCTGGTCGAGCGCTACCAGCAGGTGGCCACCCATCTCTCGGTGGTGCGCACCTCCGCGCCGGACGCGACGCTGATCGCCTACCTGTCCTCGCTGCTGTCGCGGGCGCGCAACCGGGCGACCGGCACCCGCACCGGCACCTGGGCCGGGGTCCGGCGGTTCTTCGTCGGCCGCTTCCCCGGCGCGCTCTACCGGCTGCGCTGGTGGTGGCTCGGCACGCTCGCGGCCAACGTCGTGGTCACCGGCGTGATGATCCTCTGGCTGCTCGGGCACCCCGACGTCGAGCAGAGCCTGCTCTCGCCCGAGGACGTCGAGCAGCTGGTCAGCCACGACTTCGAGGACTACTACAGCGAGTACGCCGCGAGTCACTTCGCCGCGCAGGTCTGGGTCAACAACGCGTGGGTCTCGGCGCTCTGCATCGCGCTCGGCGTACTCGGGCTGCCGGTGGTCTGGCTGCTCTTCCAGAACATCGCCAACCTGGCGATCATCGGCTCGATCATGATCCGCCACGACCACGCCGGGCACTTCTGGGGACTGATCCTCCCGCACGGTCTGCTGGAGCTCACCGCCGTCTTCGTGGCCGGCGGCATGGGCCTGAAGCTGTTCTGGTCGTGGGTGGAGCCGGGTGAGCTCACCCGCACGCAGTCGCTGGCCCGCGAGGGCCGCACGGCCGGCACCGTCGCCCTCGGCCTGGTCGCGGTGCTCCTGGTCAGCGGGGTCATCGAGGCCTTCGTGACCCCGTCCGGACTGCCCACGTGGGCCCGGGTCGGCATCGGGATCCTGGCCGAGGCGGTCTTCTTCGCCTACGTCTTCGTGCTCGGCCGACAGGCCACCTGGCGCGGTGAAACCGGAGACCTCGACGCGGTACTTCTCGAGGACCGGGTCGCCACCCAGGCCTGACTCAACCGTTCAGAGGAGGCCGCGCGCCTTGAGCGACAGGTAGTGGTCGGCGAGCACGGGCGGTAGGTCGTCGGCGTCGAGGACGTCGACGCCGAGGGCACGGAGCAGGCCGGCGGTGTGCCGGCGGCGGCCGATGGCCCGCTCGGCGGCCGCGGCGTCGTAGACCTCGTCGAGGCCGGTGCGGTCCGCCGCGAGGCGCTCGAGCTCGGGGTCGCGCACCGACGCGAGCACCACCCGGTGGTGGCGGGTCAGGGTGGGCAGCACGGGCAGCAGGCCCTCCTCGACGGCCGCCGGCTCGAGGGGCGTGAGCAGCACCAGCAGTGCCCGCTGCCGGCCGAGGCCGGTCACGGCGCCGGCCAGGGCGTCCCAGTCGGCCTCGGCGATCACCGGCTCGAGGTCGGCCATCGCCTCCTGGAGCCGCGCGGCGATGTCGCGCGCCCCGGCGAAGCGGAGCCGGCTGCGCACCCGCCGGTCGCCGGCCACGACGTCGACCCGGTCGCCGGCGCGCGAGGCGAGCGACGCCAGCAGCAGCGCGGCGTCCATCGCGGAGTCGAGCCGGGGTACGTCGCCGATCCGGCCGGCCGACGTACGCGAGGTGTCGAGCACCAGTACGACGCGGCGGTCGCGCTCGGGCTGCCAGGTCCGCACCACCACGTTGCGGCTGCGGGCGCTGGCCCGCCAGTCGATGGCACGGACGTCGTCGCCGCGCACGTACTCCCGCAGCGAGTCGAACTCCGTGCCCTGGCCGCGCACCCGCACCGCGGCCCGGCCGTCGAGATCGCGCAGCCGGGCCAGCCGGCTCGGCAGGTGCTTGCGCGACTCGAAGGGCGGCAGGGCCCGCACCGTGCCGTCGAGCGGCCGGGTGGCCTGCCGCGACGCGAGGCCGAGCGGACCCTGGAGCCGGACGGTGACACCGAGCGCGCGCAGGTCGCCCCGGCGGCGGGGCAGCAGCGGCGTCGGCAGCGGCACCCGGTCGCCGGGGCCGAGCGCGATGCGGTGCCGGTTGGCGCGCGCGCCGGCGGTCGGCTGCCAGGAGTCGCGGACGACGCCGCGCAGCCGGCGACGCGAGTCGTTGGTGGCGACCAGCACGCTGGTGGCCGGGTCGCCGAGCCGCACCGAGCCGACCGGCCGGCGCTCCAGCGGCAGCGACGACGGGGCGGGTGCGAGCAGCACGTCGAGCCCCACCAGCAGGCCGACGGCGAGCGTCCACAGCCAGGTGGTGCTGGTCTCCGGTCGCAGCAGCACCGCCACCACCCCCAGCAGGAGCAGCAGCGGGACGCGTCCGGAGATCGCCATGGCTCGGGTCCTACCGCGGCACCGGGACGGAGGCGAGCGCCGACGCGAGCACCTGGGCGACCTGGACACCCTCGAGCTCGGCCTCGGGACGCAGTCCGAGCCGGTGCACGAGCGTGGCGTGGGCGAGCGCCTTCACGTCGTCCGGGGTCACGAAGTCGCGTCCGGTCAGCCAGGCCCACGCGCGCGCCGACCGCAGCAGCGCGGTCGCGCCGCGGGGGCTGACGCCCAGGCTGAGCGACGGCGACTCGCGGGTCGCCCGGGCGATGTCGACTATGTAGCCGGCCACGTCGGGGCTGACCTGCACCCGGTCGACCGCGGCCCGGCCGGCCGTGATGTCGGCGGCGTCCGCCACCGGCCGTACGCCGGCGCCGGCCACGTCGCGCGGGTCGAAGCCGTTCGCGTGCCGGCGCAGGATCTCCAGCTCGGCGGCCCGGTCGGGCACCGGCAGCACCACCTTGAGCAGGAACCGGTCGAGCTGGGCCTCGGGTAGCGGGTAGGTCCCTTCGTACTCGACCGGGTTCTGGGTCGCCGCGACCAGGAAGGGCCGCGGCAGCGGCCGCGAGACGCCGTCGACGGACACCTGGCCCTCCTCCATCGCCTCGAGGAGCGCGGACTGGGTCTTCGGCGGGGTCCGGTTGATCTCGTCGGCGAGCAGCAGGTTGGTGAAGATCGGCCCCTCGCGGAAGGACAGCTCACCCTGCCGACTGTCGATGACCATCGACCCGGTGATGTCGCCGGGCATCAGGTCGGGGGTGAACTGCACCCGCCGGGTGTCGACGGACAGGGCACCGGCCAGGGTGCGCACCAGCAGCGTCTTCGCGACCCCGGGCACTCCCTCCATCAGCACGTGACCGCCGCAGAGCAGCGCGACCAGCAGGCCCGAGACGGCGGCGTCCTGGCCGACGACGGCCTTGGCGACCTCGGTGCGGACGGCGGCCAGCCGCTCGCGCGCCTCGGCACCGCTCGCGGGGGTGGGGGACTCGCTCATGGGCGGCGTACCTCTCTGTCGAGCTCGGCCAGCCGGTCGGCCAGCGTGATCAGGTCGTGGTCGGTGGCGGGTGGCGGGGCGTGCGGTCCGAGGAGGGCGTCGATCTCCGCCTGGGGGCGGCCGGTGTGCCGCGCGAGGTCGCGCACGAGCGCGACCGGATCGGGCCCCGAGCCGAGGCGCAGCCGCTCGGCGGTGCGCACCCGGGCCGCGGCCCGCAGCACCTCGGCGGCGTGCGCCCGGTCGCCGGCCCTGCGGTAGAGCCGGCCCCGGCTGCGGGTGGTCTCGATCGCCTTGACCGTCACCGGCAGCGGCTCGACCGCGAGCGGGCCGAGCCGGCGCGACCGCCACAGCAGCAGGGCGAGGGTCGCGACGGCGACCAGCAGCAGCCCCGGGCGCAGCCAGTCGGGCAGCAGCGACGAGAGGCTGACGCCGTCGCCGGCGCGGAGGTCCTCGAGCGAGGGCACGTACCAGACCAGCCGGTCCGACCCGCCGAGCAGCCGCAGGGCGAGGGCGGCGTTGTCGGCGCGCAGCACCTGGTCGTTGCTCAGCGCCTGGCCCGCACCGAGCAGCACCAGGCCCGGCCGCGGCTCCGCCAGCAGAGCGGCGCCGTCGCCGGTCGGGAAGCAGCCCGGGCCGGGGTAGGCGAGCGCCAGGTCGACGGCGACGGCGAGGTCGGCGTACGCCGGGTCGGCGCAGTCGGCAACGATCGCGCGGTCGGGCGCGATCCGGGTCGGCGCCGGCACACCGAGCACGTCGGCCAGGCCGGGCTCGGCCTCGACGAGCACCACGCGGGCCCCGCCCGCGTGGTCGAGCAGCCGTTCGGCGGTGCTCGTCCCGAGTCGGTCGGTCGAGGTGACGACGACGGTGGTGTCCGGCCCGGTCTCGGTGCGCTCCAGGTGGTCCGCGTCGCGGGCGACGGTGACGTCGACCCCCTGATCCTCGAGCACCCGCGCCAGCGCGCGCCCGCCGGCGGGGTCGGGGTTGTCCGGGTCGAGGAAGCCGGACCGGTGTCCGCCGCCTCCGATCAGCAGCACGACCACGACGGCGGCGACCAGTCCGACGCCGATCGCGAGTGTCGCCCGGTGCCTGCTCATCGGCGTACCCCCGCGAGGGCGTCGTCGAGCGCGAGCACCTCGACGGCCTGCTCCGGGGTGGCGGGACGCCCGCCGTAGAGCACGGCGTCGAACCGGGTCGCGCTGCCCTCGACCCGGGCGCCCAGGTCGGGGTACGCCGCGGCGAGGGCCACCGCCACCTCGTGCGCGGTCGCCCCGGGCCGGTCGTCGAGCCGGCCGCGCTCGACCTGTCGCACGGTCAGCGCGCGGAAGCCGTCGACCAGCGCGTCGGCCGGGCGCCCCGCGGCGAGCGCGTGCTCGGCCGCGGCGCGCAGTTGGGCGGCCGTGAGCGTCCGGTCCGCGACGACGGGGCCCGGCCCGCTCGCCGCCCGCGGTGCCCGACGGGCACGCGAGACCAGCCAGGCGAGCGCGAGGCCGAGCGCCAGGAACGCCGCGATCGCCAGGAACGTCGACAGCGGCGGCGCGTCGGCCGCGGCGTCGATCGTGCCGCCGAGCAGCCGGTCGAGCCAGTCCAGGAGCCGCTCGAGCACGTTGCGCTCGTGGTACTCCGGATGCAGCAGCTCGCGTCCGAGCAGCGACCGCGCCTCGTCCCCGGACGGGTCGAGCGGCGGCTCCGCGAGCAGGGCCAGCGCGCGGCTCACGGTGCGGTGATCCCCGCCTGCGTCATCAGCTCGATGTCGTAGGCCTCCTTGCGGATCCGCTGGTCGAGGTACTGCAGCGAGGCCACCGCGGCCGTGAACGGTGCGACGAAGGCGGTCGAGACGACCGTGCCGAGTGCGTTGACCACCACCATGAGTAGGAGGGCGACCTCGGGATCGCTGATCGCGACGCTGAGCACCGAGCCGACGATCGCGAACGGCACGGTCAGGATCTGCGCGGCGACCGAGGTGACCACCAGCGTCAGCAGGCCGATGCCGAACGTGCGCCAGAACTGGCGCCGGGTCAGCGCGTAGGCGCGGCCGAGGCCGGCGAACACGCCGGTCCGCTCGACCATCAGCGCCGGTACGGCGAGGTAGGTGAGCCGGATCCACAGCCAGCAGCCGAGCGCGACCACCGCCGGCCCGGTCACGACGAACCAGGCGAGCGGGAGCTCCCAGGACGACGTGGCCACCAGGACGACGACCGACATCAGGACGTACCCGAGCAGGAGGACCAGCCAGAGCAGCCCGATCAGCAGGGTGATCCCGACCAGCCGCCAGCGGCTGCCCCGGGTGGTCGCCCAGGCCTCGCCGAGGGTGAGCCGCCGGCCGATCGCCGCGGCCGCGGTGACGTGGGCGATCATCCCGGTCACGAAGATCAGCCCGACGTACTGGAGCGCCGATCCGAGCCCGAGCGCCCCGAGCGCGGTCAGGCTGCCGAGCTCGTCGGCGGTGTCGCCGCCCGACGACTCGGCGGACAGGCCGACTGCCAGCGTGACCACGGCGGTGACCAGCACCGGCAGCGCCATCGCGACCGCGGCGACCAGCACCGAGGAGCCGACGGTCGCCCGCGGGTTGAAGCGGATGATCCGGAACGCCGCGTCGTACAGGTCACCGAGTCCGAGCGGTCGCAGCGGCATCGCGCCGGGCTTGTGCGCGGCACCGAGCATCCCCGGCGCCCAGCCGGGGGAGCCACCGGGCGGCCCGGCCGGTGGGGGACCGCCGGGAGCGGGGCCCCAGAGCGGCGGAGGGGACTCCGATGGCGGCTGCCACCCCGGCGGGGGTGGGTCGCCGGGGCCGCCCGGCGACGGGTACCACGGGCTGCCCGACATGGGCCCATCCTGTCAGTGGCCGCCCTGCTGCGGGACCGCGTTGCTGGGCAGCACGCAGGCCGCGTCTAGTCCGAGCACGTGGTTGAGGCGGCCGAAGGCCAGCCACGAGCCGAGGCACATCGAGAGCTCGACGATCTCGCGGTCGCTGTAGTGGGCCTTCATCCGGGTCCAGAACCCGTCGTCCAGCCCGTGGTGGTCGACGGCGTACCGCTCGGCGTACTCCGCTGCCAGCCGGGTCCGGTCGTCGAAGTCGCCGGTGGTCCGCCAGTGGGTGACGGCGTCGGCGAAGGTGTCCTCGACGCGGACGCCGTCGCGCTCGGTGCGCCAGTCCTGGCAGAAGAGGCAGCCGTTGATCTGCGCGATCCGCAGCCGCGCAGCCTCGAACTCCCGCAGCCCGAGTGTCGTGTGCTCGTAGACGCTGGTGGCGAACGCCGAGGCGGGGATGCCGATCCCCGGCACCATCTCGCCCCACACGTAGAGGATCGGGTCCTTGTCCTCGGGCAGGTCGACGATCATGCTGTGCTCCTTCCGGTTCCGGCGATGCGGCCGCTCGCCGGCGTGAGGGGTACGTCGAGCCCGTCGTACAGACCGGGCGCGGCGCTGGTCAACCACGGGATCGCGTTGACGAGTCGGTTCGCGGCCGTCGCGTTGCCCCCGGCGGCCCGGTTGCCGCCCTCGTCGGTGGCCTCCAGGCTCAGCTCGATGCGGGGCCGGCCCTCGATGACCACGCGGTGCGCGCCCGCGCCGCCGTCGGGCGGCACCGGCCAGTCCGGGGCGCAGCCGGGGTCGATCCGGGTGACGTGCTCGACGACGATCCGCGGCACCCCCGCGACGACGCCCTGCACTTCGAAGCGCAGCGCGCCCTGGGTCCCGGCCTCGAAGAGCCCCATCGCGTTGGTCGCGCCGGCGTCGAGCGCCCGCCGGTCGACGGTCTCGCGGATCTCGTCGAGCGGCACCCCGAGCGCCCGCGCGATCATCCGCACCTGACCGCCCCAGACCATCGTCGGGACGCCGGCCGCCACCATCGGCGGCACCTGGTCCATCGGCTCGCCCATGCCGACGAGGTGCCGCACCGAGTCGGGCTGGTCGTAGGTCGAGTAGTCGAAGATCTCCTGGCAGCGGACCTCGTCGACGGTCCCCGCCACGGCGCTGAGCAGGACCGGCAGCACGTCGTTGCCCCAGCCCGGGTCGACTCCGCTGGCGAAGAGCGCGCTCGACCCCGACCGGGCCGCGGCCAGCAGGGGCGCGGTCAGCTCGGCGGGCGCGTGCCGCGGGTCGTAGAGGGCGTAGAGCGCCGGGGTCACCACGACCGCGCCGCCGCTCAGGCAGCGGGCGACGTCGGCGAGCGCGGCCTCGGGCCGCAGATCGCCCGAGGCCATGTAGGCGACGGCGCCGGCACCGTCGAGCGCGCCCAGCGCGGCGCCCGCCTCCGTGGTGGCGAGTACGCCGAGCGCCCGGTCGAGGCCGGCCAGCTCCCCGGCGTCGCGGCCGGCCTTGCCGGGGGAGGAGGTCACCACGCCGGCCAGCCCCAGGCCCGGGTGGGCGGCCACGGCGCGGATCGCCGCGCGGCCCATGTTCCCGGTGCCCCACACGATCACCGGTACGGTGGGGACCTGGCCCGGAGGCGGGAAGTAGAACGTGTTCTCGTCGCCCATGGCTGGACGATAGCCGAGTCGCCGGGTTTCGAGACGCGTCACGGTCCCGCGCTGGCGCGCGGTCCCCGTCGACGCTCCTCAACCTCGCCGGCTGGGCCCTCCCTCCTCGCAGGCTCGGAGCGAGGGACCGGGTTTCGAGACGTGTCACGGGTCCCGCGCTGGCGCGCGGCCCCCGTCGACGCTCCTCAACCTCGCCGGCTGGGCCCTCCCTCCTCGCAGGCTCGGAGCGAGGGGCCGGCGAATTGGCTTGGTGCGGGATCTTCTGCCAAGATAGTCCGGTTGCTTCGGCGGGTTGCCGGGGTGCACTGCACATCTTGACTTCTGAATCGCGTCTCCTCAGGGATAGCTCAGTGGTCTGCGTGTGTGGCCGCACCGAACCTGGAGACCCGATCTGCTCGACGAAACCGTCGGGCGCCACCAACAAAACGAATGCGAGACCCGGTCTCGTGTTGTGCCTCAACAGCGCGACACGCCCGACCGCGGGGGTCGGAGCAGGAGCGGTGGGGAGCACGGGCGGGACCTACTCAAGCCCGAGGACGTTCCGGAACACGCACGCGGCACAGAACCAGTGAGGACGAGAGAGACCTATGGCGGGACAGAAGATCCGCATCAGGCTCAAGGCCTATGACCACGAGGTGATCGACACCTCGGCGCGCAAGATCGTGGACACCGTCACCCGTACGGGTGCCAAGGTCGCCGGCCCGGTGCCGCTGCCGACCGAGAAGAACGTGTACTGCGTCATCCGCTCGCCCCACAAGTACAAGGACTCCCGCGAGCACTTCGAGATGCGCACCCACAAGCGCCTCATCGACATCATCGACCCCACGCCGAAGACCGTCGACTCGCTCATGCGGCTCGACCTGCCCGCCGGCGTCGACATCGAGATCAAGCTCTGAGGTCGAGAACATGAGTACTTTCGAACGCAATGTGAAGGGCCTGCTGGGCACCAAGCTCGGCATGACCCAGGTCTGGGACGAGAACAACCGCGTCGTCCCCGTGACCGTGATCGACGCCGGCGCGAACGTCGTCACGCTGGTCCGCACGCCCGACACCGACGGCTACAACGCCATCCAGGTCGGCTACGGCGAGATCGACGGTCGCAAGGTGACCAAGCCACAGGCCGGCCAGTTCGCCAAGGCGGGCACCACGCCGCGTCGCCACCTGGTCGAGATCCGCACCGCCCTCGCGACCGAGTTCACGGTCGGCCAGGAGCTGCCCGTCGACACCTTCGCCGCCGGCGAGGAGATCGACGTGACCGGCACCAGCAAGGGCAAGGGCTTCGCCGGCACGATGAAGCGGCACGGCTTCGCCGGTGTCTCCGCGTCGCACGGTGCGCACCGCAACCACCGCAAGCCGGGCTCGATCGGCGCCTGCGCCACCCCCGGCCGCGTGTTCAAGGGTGTGCGGATGGCGGGCCGGATGGGCTCCGACACGGTCACCACCCAGAACGTCACCGTCCACGCGGTCGACGTCGAGAAGGGCCTGGTCCTGCTCAAGGGCGCCGTCCCCGGCCCCAAGGGCAGCCTCGTGGTCCTCCGCTCGGCCGCCAAGAACTCCCTCACTTCTGGCAAGGAGGTCTGAGCATGGCTAGCGTGAAGAAGGCGAAGGTCGACCTGCCCGCCGAGATCTTCGACGTCGAGGTCAACGTCCCGCTGATCCACCAGGTCGTCGTGGCCCAGCAGGCCGCCGCCCGCCAGGGCACCCACGCCACCAAGACCCGCGGCGAGGTCCGCGGCGGTGGCCGCAAGCCCTACAAGCAGAAGGGCACCGGCCGCGCCCGCCAGGGCTCGACCCGCGCCCCGCAGTTCGCCGGCGGTGGCACCGTCCACGGCCCGCAGCCGCGCAAGTACGACCAGCGCACGCCCAAGAAGATGAAGGCGGCCGCCCTGCGCGGTGCCCTCTCCGACCGGGCCCGCAACGACCGGATCCACGTCGTCGAGTCGCTGATCGCCGCCGAGGTGCCGTCGACCAAGGCCGCGCTGGCCGCGCTGTCGACCGTCTCGGAGCGCAGCAACTTCCTCGTGGTGCTGGAGCGCACCGACTCGGTCACCTGGCTCTCGCTGCGCAACGCGCCCGAGGTGCACATCGTGGCCGTCGACCAGCTCAACACCTACGACGTGCTGGCCGCCGACGACGTCGTCTTCACCCAGGGTGCGTTCGACGCCTTCGTGAACAAGACCGAGGAGGCTGCGAAGTGAGCACCCTGCACAAGGACCACCGCGACATCCTGCTCGCACCGGTCGTGTCCGAGAAGAGCTACGGCCTGCTCGACGCGAACAAGTACACCTTCCTGGTGCACCCCGACGCGAACAAGACCGAGATCAAGATCGCGGTCGAGAAGGTGTTCAACGTCAAGGTGACGTCGGTCAACACGCTCAACCGGCCGGGCAAGACCCGGCGGACCCGCAACGGCCTGGGCAAGCGCAAGGACACCAAGCGCGCGATCGTCAGCCTCGCCGAGGGCCACCGGATCGACATCTTCGGAGGCCCGGTCTCCTGACCGGCGCGGACTAGAGGACTGAAGAGACATGGCAATCCGCAAGTACAAGCCGACCACCCCGGGTCGCCGGGGCGCGTCGGTCGCCGACTTCGTCGAGATCACCCGGACCACTCCGGAGAAGTCGCTGACGCGTCCGCTGCCCAAGAAGGGCGGCCGCAACAACCAGGGCCGGATCACCACCCGGCACCAGGGTGGCGGTCACAAGCGCGCCTACCGCATCATCGACTTCCGTCGCTACGACAAGGACGGCGTCCCGGCCAAGGTCGCGCACATCGAGTACGACCCCAACCGCACCGCGCGCATCGCGCTGCTGCACTACGCCGACGGCGAGAAGCGCTACATCATCGCGCCGAAGGACCTGACGCAGGGCACGCGCGTGGAGTCGGGGCCGAACGCCGACATCAAGCCCGGCAACAACCTGCCGCTGCGCAACATCCCGGTCGGCACGACCATCCACTGCGTGGAGCTGCGGCCGGGTGGCGGCGCGAAGATCGCCCGTTCGGCCGGCATCTCCGCCCAGCTGGTCGCCCGTGAGGGAAGTCGCGCGACGCTGCGCATGCCGTCCGGCGAGATGCGCTTCGTCGACGTGCGCTGCCGCGCCACGGTCGGCGAGGTCGGCAACGCCGAGCAGTCGAACATCAACTGGGGCAAGGCCGGCCGGATGCGGTGGAAGGGCAAGCGCCCGACCGTCCGTGGTGTCGTCATGAACCCGGTCGACCACCCGCACGGTGGTGGTGAGGGCAAGACCTCCGGTGGTCGCCACCCGGTCTCGCCCTGGGGCAAGCCCGAGGGTCGTACGCGCAAGCGCAAGGCCTCCGACTCCCAGATCATCCGCCGTCGCAAGTCCGGCAAGGGTAGGAAGTAACTGACATGCCTCGCAGCCTGAAGAAGGGCCCCTTCGTCGACGACCACCTGCAGAAGAAGGTGGACGCGGAGAACGAGAAGGGCACCCACAACGTCATCAAGACCTGGTCGCGCCGCTCGATGATCGTGCCGGACATGATCGGCCACACGATCGCCGTCCACGACGGTCGCAAGCACGTGCCGGTGTTCGTGACCGACTCGATGGTCGGCCACAAGCTCGGGGAGTTCGCTCCCACCCGCACCTACCGCGGGCACGTCAAGGAAGACAGGAAGGGACGCCGGCGATGAGCGCAGGAGACCGCCAGCGCGTCAGCGCGCGCCGCGAGTCGCTGCTCGGCGACCAGCCGGGTGCGTTCGCCAGCGCCCGCTACACGCGGATCACCCCGATGAAGGCCCGCCGTGTCGTCGACATGGTCCGCGGTCTGCCCGTCGAGGACGCGCAGTCGCTGCTGCAGTTCGCGCCGCAGGCCGCCTCCGAGACCGTCCTGAAGGTGCTGGAGAGCGCCGTCGCGAACGCCGAGACCACCGAGGGCCTCGACGCGAACGACCTGGTCATCTCCATCGCGCAGGTCGACGAGGGTCCGACCATGAAGCGGTGGCGTCCGCGTGCGCAGGGTCGTGCGACCCGCATCAACAAGCGCACCAGCCACATCACCCTGGTCGTCCAGCCGGCCGACGTGGTGGAGCAGAAGGCGACCGCCAAGAAGAGGAAGAGTGCCTGATGGGCCAGAAGATCAACCCGAACGGCTTCCGTCTGGGCATCTCGACGGACCACAAGAGCCGTTGGTACGCCGACAAGCTGTACAAGTCGTACGTCGGCGAGGACGTCGCCATCCGCAAGCTGCTCTCCAAGGGCATGGAGCGGGCCGGCATCGCGAAGGTCGAGATCGAGCGCACCCGTGACCGCGTCCGGGTGGACATCCACACCGCGCGTCCGGGCATCGTCATCGGTCGCCGTGGCGCCGAGGCCGACCGGATCCGCGGCGAGCTCGAGAAGCTCACCGGCAAGCAGGTCCAGCTGAACATCCTCGAGGTCAAGAACCCCGAGATCGACGCGCAGCTGGTCGCCCAGGGCGTGGCCGAGCAGCTGTCGGGCCGCGTGCAGTTCCGGCGCGCCATGCGCAAGGCGATGCAGACCTCGATGCGCTCCGGTGCCAAGGGCATCCGGATCCAGTGCTCCGGCCGCCTCAACGGCGCCGAGATGTCGCGCACCGAGTTCTACCGCGAGGGCCGGGTGCCGCTGCACACCCTCCGTGCCGACATCGACTACGGCTTCTACGAGGCCCGCACGACCTTCGGCCGGATCGGCGTCAAGGTCTGGATCTACAAGGGCGAGGTCGCCGGCACCCGTGCCGAGCGTCAGGCCCAGGCCGCCGCCCGCGCGGGCGTCCCCGGTCGCAGCGGTCGCCCCTCGCGGGGCGGCGACCGTCCGAACCGGGGCTCGCGCGGCGACCGTCCGTCGCGCGCGGACCGCGCCGGCGGCGCACCCGCCGAGGCCCCCGCCGAGGCTGCCGCCCCGGCTCCCGCCTCGAACGACGCAGCACCGCAGGAGGGCTGACCCATGTTGATGCCCCGTCGTGTCAAGCACCGCAAGCAGCACCACCCGAAGCGGACCGGTGCGGCCAAGGGCGGCACCCGTCTCGCCTTCGGCGACTTCGGCATCCAGGCGGTCGAGGGTCACTACGTGACCAACCGCCAGATCGAGTCGGCTCGTATCGCGATGACCCGTCACATCAAGCGTGGCGGCAAGGTCTGGATCAACATCTACCCGGACCGCCCGCTCACCAAGAAGCCCGCCGAGACCCGGATGGGCTCCGGCAAGGGCTCGCCCGAGTGGTGGGTCGCGAACGTGAAGCCGGGTCGGGTCATGTTCGAACTCTCTGGTGTGGATGAGGGAACCGCTCGCGAGGCGATGCGCCGCGCGATGCACAAGCTCCCGATGAAGTGCCGCTTCGTCTCCCGTGAGGCAGGTGAATTCTGATGGCGACCAAGGCTCACGAGCTCGACGAGCTGAACGCCGTGGACCTCGAGTCGAAGCTGCGCGAGGCCAAGGAGGAGCTGTTCAACCTCCGCTTCCAGGCGGCCACCGGCCAGCTGGAGAGCCACGGCCGGCTCCGCACGGTCAAGAAGGACATCGCCCGGATCTACACCGTGGTGCGCGAGCGCGAGCTCGGCATCCGGCCGACGCCGGGTCAGGACAACGAGGATGGTGACGCATGAGCGAGCAGGCTCCGGCGAACGCTGGTGAGCGGAATGCCCGCAAGGTCCGGGAGGGCCTGGTCGTCAGCGACAAGATGGACAAGACCGTGGTCGTGTCCGTCGAGGACCGCGTCAAGCACGCGCTGTACGGCAAGGTCATGCGGCGCACCAGCAAGCTGAAGGCGCACGACGAGAAGAACGAGTGCGGCATCGGCGACCGCGTGCTCCTCATGGAGACCCGTCCGCTGTCGGCCACCAAGCGTTGGCGCGTCGTCGAGATCCTCGAGCGCGCCAAGTAATCCACCCGTTCGGCCAGGCTCACTGCCCGCTGAGGCGATGAGAACCGGCACGACAACCAGGAGAAGAAATGATTCAGCAGGAGTCGCGACTCAAGGTCGCCGACAACACCGGTGCGAAGGAGATCCTCTGCATCCGTGTTCTCGGTGGCTCGGGTCGCCGCTACGCCGGCATCGGCGACGTCATCGTCGCCACCGTGAAGGACGCGATCCCCGGTGGCAACGTGAAGAAGGGTGACGTGGTCAAGGCCGTGATCGTGCGCACCGTCAAGGAGCGTCGCCGCCCCGACGGTTCCTACATCCGCTTCGACGAGAACGCCGCCGTCATCCTCAAGTCGGACGGCGAGCCGCGAGGCACCCGCATCTTCGGCCCCGTGGGCCGCGAGCTGCGCGAGAAGAAGTTCATGAAGATCATCTCGCTGGCACCGGAGGTGCTCTGACTCATGGGCAAGAACAGCGTGAACATCAAGAAGGGCGACACCGTGAAGGTGATCGCCGGCAAGGACAAGGGTGCCGAGGGCAAGGTCATCCAGGTGCTCCGTGAGGAGCAGCGGGTGATCGTCGAGGGTGTCAACCGCGTCAAGCGGCACACCAAGGCCGTCAACCAGGGCGGCCGGGCCGGCAACACCGGCGGCATCATCACCACCGAGGCCCCGATCCACGTCTCCAACGTGATGCTGGTCGAGGGCGACGGCGTCACCCGGATCGGCTTCCGCCGCGACGAGGTCACCAAGCGTCGGCCGGACGGCTCGACCTACCAGGCCGAGCGCAGCGTCCGCATCTCGCGCAAGACCGGCAAGGAAATCTGATGACCGAGACACTGAACGAGACCACGTCGGCCTCGGCTGCGGTCCCTCCGCGCCTGAAGACCCGCTACCGCGAGGAGATCCTCCCCGCGCTCAAGGCGGAGTTCGAGATCCAGAACGTCATGCAGGTGCCCGGCCTGACCAAGATCGTGGTCAACATGGGCGTCGGCGAGGCGGCCCGTGACTCGAAGCTGATCGAGGGCGCGGTGCGCGACCTCACCGCGATCACCGGTCAGAAGCCGCTCGTGACCAAGGCCCGCAAGTCCATCGCGCAGTTCAAGCTGCGTGAGGGCATGCCGATCGGTGCGCACGCGACGCTGCGCGGCGACCGGATGTGGGAGTTCCTGGACCGCCTGCTGTCGTTGGCGCTGCCCCGGATCCGCGACTTCCGAGGCCTGAACCCGAACCAGTTCGACGGGCGTGGCAACTACACCTTCGGTCTCACCGAGCAGGTCATGTTCCACGAGATCAACCAGGACAAGGTCGACCGGTCCCGCGGCATGGACATCACGATCGTCACCACTGCCACCAACGACGAGCAGGGTCGCGCGCTGCTCAAGCAGCTCGGATTCCCGTTCAAGGAGAGCAACTGACATGGCGAAGACCGCTCTGAAGGTCAAGGCCGCTCGCAAGCCGAAGTTCGCGGTGCGCGGCTACACCCGGTGCCAGCGCTGCGGCCGTCCGAAGGCCGTCTACCGCAAGTTCGGCCTGTGCCGCATCTGCCTGCGGGAGATGGCGCACCGCGGCGAGCTGCCCGGCGTCACCAAGTCCTCCTGGTAATCACCTCTAGCACGTTGAAGGTCGGCCGTCCCGCCCTGCAGTCGCGGAGCACGGTCGAAACCACGGCGAGAAAGAACCCATCATGACGATGACTGACCCGATCGCAGACATGCTGACCCGTCTGCGCAACGCCAACCAGGCGTACCACGACGCGGTGTCGATGCCCTACAGCAAGCTGAAGGCCGGCGTCGCGGAGATCCTTCGGCAGGAGGGCTACATCACCTCCTTCGACGTGAAGGACCCGGCCGAGGGCGAGGTCGGCAAGACGCTGACCATCACCCTCAAGTACGGCCGCAACCGGGAGCGCTCCATCGCGGGCGTCCGCCGGATCAGCAAGCCGGGCCTGCGGGTCTACGCCAAGCACACGGGCCTCCCGAAGGTGCTCGGCGGCCTGGGTGTCGCGATCATCTCGACGAGCCAGGGCCTGCTGACCGACCGCCAGGCCAACCAGAAGGGCGTGGGTGGGGAAGTCCTCGCCTACGTCTGGTGACGACGAGAACTGCGAAGGAGTAGAAGAGCATGTCGCGCATTGGCAAGCTTCCGATCGCGGTCCCGTCGAGCGTGGACGTCGCGATCGACGGCGCGCTGGTGACCGTCAAGGGCCCCAAGGGCACCCTGACCCACACCGTGGCCGCGCCGATCACCATCGAGAAGAACGACGGCGTCCTCGACGTCAGGCGGCCTGACGACCACCGGGACAGCAAGGCCCTGCACGGCCTGACCCGGACTCTGGTCAACAACATGGTCGTCGGCGTGACCGAGGGCTACGAGAAGAAGCTCGAGATCGTGGGCGTGGGCTACCGCGTCCTGTCGAAGGGTCCGACCCAGCTGGAGTTCCAGCTCGGCTACTCGCACTCGATCACCTTCAACGCACCCGAGGGCATCACCTTCACGGTGGAGGGCCCGACCAAGCTCGGCGTCCAGGGCATCGACAAGCAGCTCGTCGGTGAGGTCGCCGCCAACATCCGCAAGCTGCGCAAGCCCGAGCCGTACAAGGGCAAGGGCGTTCGCTACGCGGGTGAGCACATCCGCCGCAAGGTCGGAAAGGCTGGTAAGTGACCATGGCGATCTCGCTTTCGAACAACAAGCACACCGCGGCGCGCACCAAGTCGCGCCTGCGTCGCCAGGTCCGGGGCCGCAAGAAGGTCAACGGCACCGCCGACCGGCCGCGGCTGGTGGTCACCCGCTCGTCGAAGCACATCACCGTCCAGGTCGTCGACGACCTGGTGGGCAAGACCCTCGCGTCGGCGTCCACCATGGAGGCGGACCTGCGCGGCTTCGACGGCGACAAGACCGCGAAGGCCAAGAAGGTCGGCGAGCTCGTCGCCGAGCGGGCCACCTCGGCCGGCGTCTCGGACGTCGTGTTCGACCGGGCCGGCAACAAGTACCACGGCCGCATCGCGGCCCTGGCCGACGGCGCCCGCAGCGGCGGCCTGACCTTCTGATCGCGAAGACTTAGAGAGAAGAGGAACAGTCTCATGAGCGGAGCCCAGCGCGGACAGCGCGGTGGCGAGCGCCGGGGCGGGCGGGACGACCGTCGCGGCCAGGGCGCTGACAAGACCGCCTACATCGAGCGCGTCGTCGCGATCAACCGTGTCGCCAAGGTCGTGAAGGGTGGTCGTCGCTTCAGCTTCACCGCCCTCGTGGTCGTCGGCGACGGCGACGGCCTGGTCGGTGTCGGCTACGGCAAGGCCAAGGAGGTCCCGGCCGCGATCGCCAAGGGTGTCGAGGAGGCGAAGAAGCACTTCTTCCGCGTCCCCCGCATCCAGGGCACCATCCCGCACCCGGTGCAGGGTGAGAAGGCCGCCGGCGTCGTCCTCCTGCGTCCGGCCGCGCCCGGTACCGGCGTCATCGCCGGTGGCCCGGTGCGTGCGGTGCTGGAGTGCGCCGGCATCCACGACGTGCTGAGCAAGTCGCTCGGCTCGTCGAACCAGATCAACATCGTGCACGCGACGGTCGAGGCCCTGCGGATGCTCGAGCAGCCGGAGGCCGTGGCCGCTCGTCGTGGCCTGCCGGTCGAGCAGGTCACCCCGGCGGCGCTGCTGAAGGCCCGGGTCGAGGTTCCGGCGGGGGTCTCGGAGGAGGTGACCTCCTGATGGCGCAGCTGAAGGTCCAGCAGAAGAAGTCCACGATCGGCTGCAAGGCCAACCAGCGCGAGACCCTGCGCACGCTCGGTCTCAAGCGGATCGGCGACGTGGTCGTCAAGGAGGACCGCCCGGAGATCCGTGGCATGGTCCACACCGTCCGTCACCTGGTGACGGTCGAGGAGGTCGACTGACATGACGCTCAAGCTGCACCACCTGCGTCCTGCCCCGGGTGCCAAGACCGCCAAGACCCGGGTGGGTCGCGGTGAGGCCTCCAAGGGCAAGACCGCGGGCCGCGGTACCAAGGGCACCAAGGCTCGCTACCAGGTCCCGGTCGCCTTCGAGGGTGGCCAGATGCCGATCCACATGCGGCTGCCGAAGCTCAAGGGCTTCAAGAACCCCTTCAAGGTGGAGTTCCAGGTCGTCAACCTCGGCCGGATCAACGAGCTCTTCCCCGAGGGCGGCGCCATCGGTGTCGACGACCTCGTGGCCAAGGGCGCGGTCCGCGACGGTCACCCCGTCAAGGTCCTCGGCCAGGGCAAGCTGTCCGTCGCCGTCCAGGTGAGCGCCAACGCGTTCTCTGGGTCGGCGAAGGAGAAGATCGAGGCGGCCGGCGGCTCGGCGACCGTCGTCTGATCGGTTTGACCACCAGCATTATGGGCGCGGCGGTCCTGCACCTCGCAGGACCGTCCGCGCCCGATGTGTCTGCCGAGGTGTATTCAGACGTACGGCCGAGCGGTGTCCAGCCGCCTGTTAGGCTGCCCCGGGTCCTCGCGGTGCGATCGCCTGGGCCGCTTCGTGCTTGGAGAAAGAGGATGTCGTGCTGATCGCGTTCGCGAACGCTTTCCGGACCCCGGACCTGCGGCGCAAGCTGCTGTTCGTCCTGATGATCATCGCGGTCTTCCGGTTGGGTTCCCAGATCCCGACGCCGGGTGTGGACGTCGGCAACGTCCAGGCCTGTGTGGACATCGCTCAAGAGGGCGACAGTGCCGGGCTCTACAACCTGGTGAACCTGTTCTCCGGCGGGGCGCTGCTCCAGCTGACGGTCTTCGCGCTGGGCATCATGCCCTACATCACCGCGAGCATCATCCTGCAGCTGCTCGTCGTGGTGATCCCGCGGCTCGAGGCCCTCAAGAAGGAGGGTCAGTCCGGCCAGACCAAGATCACGCAGTACACCCGGTACCTCACGCTCGGCCTCGCGGTCCTGCAGGCCACCGGCATCGTCGCGCTGGCCCGGTCGGGCAACCTGCTGCAGGGCTGTGACCCGACGGTCTACCCGCTGCTGCACGACGACGGCACCGCCACCTTCCTGGTGATGGTCGTGACCATGACCGCCGGCACCGCCATCATCATGTGGCTCGGCGAGCTGATCACCGAGCGCGGCGTCGGCAACGGCATGTCGCTGCTGATCTTCACCCAGATCATCGCCGGGTTCCCGTCGTCGATGTGGGCGGTCCAGCAGTCCAAGGGCTGGTGGGTCTTCGGCGTCGTGATGATCATCGGCCTCATCGTCGTCGCGGCGGTCACCTTCGTCGAGCAGGCGCAGCGCCGGATCCCGGTGCAGTACGCCCGCCGGATGGTCGGCCGGAAGATGTTCGGCGGCAGCTCGACGTACATCCCCCTCAAGGTGAACCAGGCCGGCGTCATCCCGGTCATCTTCGCCTCGTCGCTGCTCTACCTGCCGGCGATGATCGTGCAGTTCAACCAGAACTCCAGTTCGGCGGTCCTGGACTGGGTCAACGCCCACCTGGTCCGCGGCGACCACCCGATCTACATGATCGTGTTCTTCCTGCTCATCGTGTTCTTCACCTACTTCTACGTCTCGATCACCTTCAACCCGCAGGAGGTCGCAGACAACATGAAGAAGTACGGCGGCTTCATCCCCGGGATCCGGGCGGGCAAGCCGACCGAGGAGTACCTCTCCTACGTCCTGTCCCGCATCACGCTGCCCGGAGCGCTCTACCTGGGCCTGATCTCCCTGATCCCGCTGATCGCGTTCGCCATGATCGAGGCCAACCAGAACTTCCCGTTCGGTGGCACCAGCATCCTGATCATGGTCGGCGTCGCCCTCGACACCGTGAAGCAGATCGAGAGCCAGCTCCAGCAGCGCAACTACGAAGGGTTCCTCCGCTAAATGAGGCTGATCATCATGGGGCCCCCGGGCGCTGGGAAGGGCACCCAGGCCCGATTCATCGCCGAGCACTTCAAGATCCCCGCGATCTCGACCGGAGACATCTTCCGCGCCAACGTCTCCGAGGGCACCGAGCTCGGCATCGAGGCGAAGCGGTACATGGACGCCGGGGAGTACGTCCCCGACGAGGTGACCAACCTGATGGTCCGCAACCGGATCGACGACGCCGACGCCGTCTCCGGGTTCCTGCTCGACGGCTACCCGCGCACGCTCGCCCAGGTCGAGGAGCTCGACGGGATGATCAAGTTCACCGGGCACCGCCTCGACGCGGTCGTGTGCCTGACGGTGGACCAGGACGAGATCGTCTCCCGCCTGCTCCAGCGCGCCCAGGTCGAGGGCCGTGCCGACGACACCGAGGACGTGATCCGGCGTCGTCAGCAGGTCTACCTCGAGCAGACCGCCCCGCTGATCGAGGTCTACAAGGCCCGCGGCATCGTGCACGAGATCGACGGCCTCGGTGAGGTCGACGAGGTCACGCAGCGGATCTTCACCGCACTCGACGTCGTCCCCGAAAGCTGACCCCGGGGCATCTGATGGGCCTGCGGGACCGCGGCGTCGAGATCAAGACGCCGGAGCAGATCGACGGCATGCGCCGGGCCGGCCTCGTGGTCGGCCGCACGCTCGAGCTGCTGCGCGGCCACGTGCGGGCGGGCGTCTCCACCGGGGAGCTCGACGGCATCGCCGAGGACAGCATCCGTTCGGCGGGCGCGAGCCCGTCGTTCCTCGGCTACCACGGCTTCCCGGCCTCGATCTGCGCGTCGGTCAACGACGAGATCGTGCACGGCATCCCCGGCGAGCGGGTGCTCGCTGACGGTGACGTCATCTCGATCGACTGCGGCGCCATCGTCGACGGGTGGCACGGCGACGCCGCGATCACGGTGCCGGTCGGCGAGGTGACCCCCGAGCTGACCGAGCTGCTGCGGGTCACCGAGGAGTCGATGTGGCGGGGGATCGCGGCCGCCCACCTGGGCGGCCGCGTCACCGACATCTCGCACGCCATCGAGCGGCACGTGCGCTCGCAGGGCCGCTACGGCATCGTCGAGGACTACACCGGCCATGGCATCGGGTCCGCGATGCACCAGCCGCCCGACGTGCCCAACTACGGTCGCGCGGGCAAGGGCCCCCGTCTGGTCGAGGGCCTCGCGCTGGCCGTCGAGCCGATGGTCACCCTCGGCACCGCCGAGACCGACCTGCTCGCCGACGACTGGACCGCCGTCACGGCCGACGGCAGCCGGGCGGCGCATTTCGAGCACACGTTCACGCTGACCGCCACGGGCACGTGGGTGCTCACCGCCCTCGACGGCGGCGAGGCCGCGCTGACCGCGCTCGGGGTCAGGTTCGGCGGACGCTGAGTCCGGGTACTCGCCCTCCATGTGACAGGATTGGCCGCGCAGTGGGGAGTATCCCTTCGCTGCGGGTTCGTCAGCACGAGGCGGTGACCGCCTCCGGGCCCGTGGGCCGCCGCGATGGTGGGAGAGACCTCTGACGGTTTCCCGTCCCCCGACCTGCAGGAGCCTTCGTTGGAGATCACGACCCTCGAGTGGGCCATCACCATCATCGCCACGTGCGCGGTGCTGTTGTTCGACGTCATCGTCATCGCGCGCAACCCGCACGAGCCGTCCTTCCGTGAGTGCGCGATCGCACTGAGCGTCTACATCGGCGCGGCGGTCGCCTTCGGCGCCTGGATCTGGATCTCCCATGGCCACGACATGGGCATCGAGTTCTACACCGGCTGGCTGACGGAGTACTCGCTGTCGATCGACAACCTCTTCGTCTTCATCATCCTGATGGCGGCGCTTCGGGTGCCACGCGAATACCAGCAGGAAGCGCTGATGGTCGGCATCATCCTGGCGCTGGTCTTCCGCGGCATCTTCATCGCGCTCGGCTACCAGCTGATCAACAACTTCAGCTGGGTCTTCTACATCTTCGGCGCGTTCCTGGTCTACACGGCGTACGGCCTGGTCAAGAGCTATCGGAGCCACGAGGACGAGCACCCGGAGGAGAACCGGATCGTCCGGTTCGCCCAGACCCACCTCAACGTGGGCGACGAGTACCACGGCCTCAAGCTCTGGTACCGCAAGAACGGCGCGCGCCTGGTCTCGCCGATGCTGATCGTGATCATCGCGCTGGGCACCACCGACCTGCTCTTCGCGCTCGACTCGATCCCGGCGATCTTCGGCATCACCCAGGAGCCGTACCTGGTCTTCACCGCGAACGTCTTCGCCCTGATGGGGCTGCGCCAGCTCTACTTCCTGCTCGGTGGCCTGCTCAAGAAGCTGGTCTACCTCTCGCTGGGCCTGGCGTTCATCCTGGCCTTCATCGGGATCAAGCTCGTCCTGCACGCGCTGCACGAGAACGAGCTGCCGTTCATCAACGACGGCGAGCACGTCTCGGTGCCGGACATCTCCTCGCTCTTCAGCCTGGGCGTGATCGTGGTGACCCTGGTGGTCACCGGCGTCGCCAGCATCATGGCCTCGCGGCGGATGTCGGAGCCGGAGATCGAGGAGCACACGGGCAACCTGCGGGCGCCCGGCGCAGACGGCACGGAATAGCCGGCCCCGGCGCGCGGGTTGCCCCGAGGTGAGCACCCGTGACCTGTCCCTGTCGGTCCTCGACCTGGTGCCGGTGCGCACCGACCAGGCGACGCCGGACGCGGTCGCGGCCTCGCTGGCGCTCGCGCGGGTCGCCGACGCGCGCGGCTACGAGCGCTACTGGCTGGCCGAGCACCACAACATGCCCGCGGTGGCGGCGACCAACCCGCCGGTGCTGATCGGTCTGGTCGCCGGGGCCACGGAGCGGATCCGGGTGGGCTCGGGCGGGGTGATGCTGCCCAACCACGCACCGCTCGTCGTCGCCGAGCAGTTCGCCCTCCTCGAGGCCGCCTTCCCCGGTCGCATCGACCTCGGCATCGGACGGGCGCCGGGCAGCGACCCGGTCACGTCGTACGCCCTGCGGCACGGGGGCGGAGGAGTCAGTGACGAGGCGGTCTCCCGGTTCCCCGAGTACGTCGACAACGTGCTCGCGATGATGGAGCCCGCCGGCGTCGGCCTCGGCATCCAGGGCCGCACCTACCCGCTGAAGGCCACCCCGCTGGCCCGCAGCGTGCCGACGATCTGGCTGCTCGGCTCCTCGGACTACTCGGCCCGGCTGGCGGCCGAGAAGGGGATGCCCTACGTCTTCGCGCACCACTTCTCCGGCAGCGGCACCGCCGAGGCGCTCGCGCTCTACCGCGACGGGTTCCGGCCCTCGCCCGAACTCGCCGAGCCGAGGACCTTCCTGACCGTCAACGCGGTCGTGGCCGAGACCGACGAGGAGGCCCGCCGGCTGGCGCTGCCGCAGCTCCAGGCGATGCTGGCGCTGCGCACCGGCGGCGAGCTCCGGCCGCAGCGGCTGGTCGAGGAGGCCGAGAAGGTCGAGCTGCCGCCCGCGCACCTGGACCTGATGGACGCGATGGCGCGGCGCTGGATCATCGGGACCCCCGACACCGCGCGGGCCCGGATCGAGGAGCTCGCCACGACGTACGCCGTCGACGAGGTGATGGTGCACCCGGTCGCGGGTGCCTTCACCGGTACCGAGGCCGGCCGCAGCCCCGCGCGCGAGCGCACGCTGGAGCTGCTGGCCGGCTGACGCGGGTCAGGAGTAGGTCAGGAGTAGAGGTCGTCGACGGTGCGGAGGACGGTGCCGGCGGCGGCGAGGAGTTCGACCGGCAGGGTCAGATCACCGCCTCGAGGCGGCGCCAGGCGATCGCGAACGTCTCGGCCACCACGTCGTCGGCCTCCGTGGGCCCGCAGTGGCGCACGGCGTAGGCGTAGACCCGCGGTGCGCACTCGTCGTACACGGCCGCCAGGCGGTCCCGGGCCTCGGTCTCGCTCACCGCAGCATCCTCATGACAGGTAATGCCCGGGGGGAGCAACGGTGCCACATCGGCATTGGGTTTCGAGACGTGTCGTTGGGCCACTCGCTGGCGCTCGTGTCCCAACCGACACTCCTCAACCTCCCCGGCTGATCGCTCCGTCTCGAGCAAGCTCGAGACGGAGCGGCCGGCATTGGGTTTCGAGACGTGTCGTTGGGCCACTCGCTGGCGCTCGTGTCCCAACCGACACTCCTCAACCTCCCCGGCTGATCGCTCCGTCTCGAGCAAGCTCGAGACGGAGCGGCCGGTGAAATTCGTGTTTCCGCGCCGGTTCCGACTAGACTGGTGCGTCGGCCCAACGTGGGTCTGTTTCGTGGTGCCTCGCGGCTGCCCGGATCACCTGAGTGGATCACTCCTCGAGTGGCTCACCCCTGTGCCCGGGATGAGGTCCCCCGAGCGGCTCTACGAGGTCCACCGCCCACCCCTTGCGTCACGGGGCGGGCGGGCGGTTCCCGGGTCACGGTAGACACCAGATCAACAGATTGTGGAGGACATGCCGAAGAAAGAAGGCGTGATCGAGATCGAGGGCACCGTCGTGGAGGCCCTTCCGAACGCGATGTTCCGCGTGGAGCTGAGCAACGGTCACAAGGTTCTCGCCCACATCAGCGGCAAGATGCGCCAGCACTACATCCGGATCCTCCCCGAGGACCGGGTCGTGGTGGAGCTCTCGCCGTACGACCTCACGCGGGGTCGGATCGTCTACCGGTACAAGTGAGCGAGCTCGCGAGCTCGCCGTCGAAATAGTCAGCCGATACCGGAAAGGGCCTGACAGTGAAGGTCAAGCCGAGCGTCAAGCCGATCTGTGACAAGTGCAAGGTGATCCGTCGCCACGGACGCGTCATGGTCATCTGCGAGAACCCGCGTCACAAGCAGCGTCAAGGCTGAAGCCACGCGCGACGAAGGAGCGCGAGGCGTCTCAGCCGCAGATTGAGCAAGCCCTCCGGCCGAGCTTGCGAGGCCGGAACGGGCGCGTCGAAGTCCCGCAAGACGGAAGACGGGCCCGACCACAACTGAAAACCAAACGTGATCGCTTAGCGGTCTCGACAGGCTCGACCACCGAGATCGCGAACCACCTCCGGAGCAGTGGCCGGAGCGTCGTCCGAGGCGGACGCCGGCGCGTCACGACTGACACCACCGCGCAACCCGAAAGGCCACCACATGGCACGCCTCGTTGGTGTGGACCTCCCGCGCGACAAGCGCATCGAGGTCGCACTCACCTACATCTACGGCATCGGCCGTACCCGCGCCCAGCAGCTCCTGGCCGCCACCGGGGTCAACCCCGACCTGCGCGTCCACGAGCTCGGCGATGAGGAGCTGGTCAAGCTCCGTGACGAGATCGAAGCCAACTTCAAGATCGAGGGTGACCTCCGTCGCGAGGTCCAGGCCGATATCCGTCGCAAGATCGAGATCGGCAGCTACCAGGGTCGCCGTCACCGTCAGGGCCTCCCGGTCCGCGGTCAGCGCACCAAGACCAACGCCCGCACCCGCAAGGGTCCGAAGCGCACGGTTGCCGGCAAGAAGAAGGCGAAGTGATCCGGCGCTGACGCGCTGATCCTCGTCGTTCACAGAGCTTCCAGACCAGAAACCTCAGGAGTTACTGCATGCCTCCCAAGAGCCGCACCGCGGCCGGCGCCAAGAAGGTGCGCCGCAAGGAGAAGAAGAACGTCGCCGTGGGCGAGGCCCACATCAAGAGCACGTTCAACAACACGATCGTCACGATCACCGACCCGACCGGTGCGGTGATCTCGTGGGCCTCGGCCGGCACCGTCGGCTTCAAGGGCTCGCGCAAGTCCACCCCGTTCGCCGCGCAGATGGCCGCCGAGGCCGCCGGTCGCCGCGCGATGGAGCACGGCATGAAGAAGATCGACGTCTTCGTGAAGGGCCCGGGCTCGGGCCGCGAGACGGCGATCCGTTCGCTGGGTGCGATCGGCCTCGAGGTCGGCACCATCCAGGACGTCACGCCCACGCCCCACAACGGCTGCCGGCCGCCGAAGCGCCGCCGCGTCTGAGGTTTCGAGACGGCGCCAGCGCGCCTGCTCAACCACCGGATTTCGAACAGGAGACTTGTAGAAGATGGCCCGTTACACCGGCCCCATGACCCGGAAGTCGCGCCGCCTCGGCGTCGACCTCGTCGGTGGCGACTCGTCCTTCGAGCGCCGTCCCTACCCGCCCGGCCAGCACGGCCGTGGCCGCATCAAGGAGAGCGAGTACCTCCTCCAGCTTCGTGAGAAGCAGAAGGCTCGCTTCACCTACGGCGTGATGGAGAAGCAGTTCCACAACTACTACTCCGAGGCGTCCCGCCGTGCCGGCAAGACCGGTGACAACCTGCTCCAGCTGCTCGAGTGCCGCCTGGACAACGTCGTCTACCGGGCCGGGTTCGCCCGCACCCGCCGGCACGCCCGTCAGCTGGTCGTGCACGGTCACTTCAAGGTGAACGGCAAGAAGGTCGACATCCCGTCCTACCAGGTCGCCGCGCACGACGTCATCGACGTCCGTGAGAAGTCGCTCGAGATGACCCCGTTCATCGTGGCTCGTGAGACCCACGGCGAGCGCGTCGTCCCGGCGTGGCTCGAGGCGATCCCGTCGCGGATGCGGATCCTCGTCCACCAGCTCCCGGTCCGGGCCCAGATCGACATCCCGGTCCAGGAGCAGCTCATCGTCGAGTTCTACTCGAAGAAGTGACCATGGTCGGCGCCGCGGAGACCGCGAGGAGTCGCGGCGCCGTCCTCACCTTCCGTCGACCCTGAAGTTCGGGCCCGTCAAATAGCGGGTGGGCCCGGAAAGGAAAGAAACAAGTGCTCATCGCACAGCGCCCCACTCTGTCGGAAGAGACCGTCGACGAGTTCCGTTCGCGGTTCGTCATCGAGCCCCTGGAGCCGGGCTTCGGCTACACGCTCGGCAACTCGCTGCGTCGTACCCTGCTCAGCTCGATCCCCGGTGCCTCGGTCACGAGCATCAAGATCGACAGCGTCCTCCACGAGTTCTCGACCATTGAGGGCGTCAAGGAAGACGTCACCGAGATCATCCTCAACCTCAAGGGCCTGGTCGTCTCCTCGGAGCACGACGAGCCCGTCACCATGTACCTGCGCAAGTCGGGTGCCGGTGACGTCACGGCCGCGGACATCGCGCCGCCGGCCGGCGTCGAGGTGCACAACCCGGACCTGAAGATCGCCACGCTGTCCGACAAGGGCAAGCTCGAGATGGAGCTGGTCGTCGAGCGCGGCCGCGGCTACGTCTCCGCCGTCCAGAACAAGGGCGCGGACAACGAGATCGGCCGGATGCCGGTCGACTCGATCTACAGCCCGGTCCTCAAGGTGACCTACAAGGTCGAGGCCACCCGTGTTGAGCAGCGCACCGACTTCGACAAGCTCGTCATCGACGTCGAGACCAAGCCGTCGATTCGTCCCCGTGACGCGATCGCCTCGGCCGGCAAGACGCTGGTCGAGCTCTTCGGCCTGGCCCGCGAGCTGAACGTCGAGGCCGAGGGCATCGACATCGGCCCGTCGCCGGTCGACGAGCAGCTGGCCGCCGACCTCGCCCTCCCGGTCGAGGACCTGCAGCTGACCGTCCGCTCGTACAACTGCCTCAAGCGCGAGGGCATCCACACCGTGGGTGAGCTCATCAGCCGCTCGGAGCAGGACCTGCTCGACATCCGCAACTTCGGCGCGAAGTCGATCGACGAGGTCAAGGCCAAGCTGGTCGAGATGGGCCTGTCCCTCAAGGACAGCGCGCCCGGCTTCGACCCGCACGCCGCCCTCGCGGCGTACGGCGACGATGACGACGATGCCTTCGTCGAGGACGAGCAGTACTGATGGAATTGCGCGAGCGTGTCGCCTTCGGCGCCACGCTGCCGCGCCGCAGTTGACGCAGTCTGTGGTTCCGGTCGCCTGGCGGCCTGAGGGTCGTGCTTCGGGTGACCGGGACGCGGATTGCTGGACAAGTGAAAATCGATCGCCATCCTGGGCGGTCGTCTACCCCGGTACCTCGTACGGCCGGAGAGAAAAGAGAGAGCAATGCCCAAGCCCACCAAGGGTCCCCGCCTCGGCGGCAGCCCGGCCCACCAGCGCCTGATCCTGTCGAACCTGGCCACCCAGCTGTTCGAGCACGGCCGGATCACGACGACCGAGTCGCGGGCCCGCGCGCTGCGGCCGTACGCCGAGAAGCTGATCACCAAGGCCAAGAAGGGTGACCTGCACAACCGTCGCGAGGTCCTCAAGACCATCCGCGACAAGTCGGTCGTGCACGCGCTGTTCACCGAGATCGCGCCGACCTTCGCCGAGCGGCCCGGCGGCTACACCCGGATCACCAAGATCGGGCCGCGCAAGGGCGACAACGCCCCGCTGGCGGTCATCGAGCTGGTGACCGAGGCCTACCAGCCGTCGGCCCCCAAGGCGAAGAAGGCCGCTCCGGCCGCTGCTGCCCCCGCCCCGGTCGAGGAGGCTCCGGTCGAGGAGGCCGTCGCCGAGGACGTCGTCGCCGAGGACGCTCTCGTCGAGAACGTCGCGGAGGAGGTCGTGGCCGAGGAGGCGGCCGAGGAAGCTCCGGCCGCCGAGGAGACCGCCGAGGACGAGGACAAGGCCTGACCCAGGTCTCGCACGTCGGCACGACGACCCGCCAGCGGCTGCTGGCGGGTCGTCGTCATTTCAGGCACTCGCGGAGCACCCGGTCGCATGCCGGGGTCGGCACCCCGTGCAGCCGCCCGAGCAGCACGAGCTCGCCGACCCGGTGGTGGATCTCGGTGGGGAGCCCCCGGGCCAGGCTCTGCGCGAGCGAGTTGCCGTGGAAGCCGGCGATGTCCGGTCGGGGCTGCAGGAGGTCGCCCCGGCGCTCGTCGTCCTCGGCCGCCGTGACCGCGCTGATCCCGGCGGCGACCAGGACGGCCTCGCCCTCCGCGGTCACCTGGTCGGCGAGCCCTGGCGCCTCGTCGCGTGGGAACAGCGTCGGCACGTCGCCGGCGGCGTTGGTGAGGAGCTTGCGGTACTTCCACGCCATGATGTCCGGCCGCGGTCGCGACTCGAAGCCGGCCAGGCCGAGGTCGGCCGCGATCGCCTCGGCGGTCGCGTCCACGCCGTGCGGGTACCGGCCCAGGTCGAGGATCCCCGGCGTCGGCCCGCACTTCTGCACCACCACGCCCGGGTCGAGGTGCAGGGCGGGCAGCATCACGCACACGGCGTACGTCGCGGCGAACCGGCGCAGGACCTCCGGCTCGTTGGCGACGCCGTTCTGGGCACACGCGACCACCGTGCTCGGCGGGGCGTGACGCACGAGGTCGTCCAGGGCGGCCGCGGTCTGGTGCGACTTCACGGTCAGCAGCACCACCGTCTCCGCGCTCCAGTGGACCTGGGCGACGGAGGAGACGACGGGTGCCTCGATGCGATGACGTCCCTCGGGCGCGTCGAGCACCAGGCCGTGCTCGCGGAGGCGGACGAAGTGCTCACCGCGCGCGACCAGGGTGACCGGCACCCCGGCGAGGTGGAGGCGGCCGCCGATGACGCCGCCGACCGCGCCCGCGCCGTAGACCACGAACCGCATGTCGCGTCACCAGGCCCGCTCGACGAGATGGACCGCCTCGGGGAGGGTGAGGCCGAGCCGCCGGGCGGCGGCGACGTACGCCGCCGCGGCGTCGCGGGCATCGGCCCCGGAGCCGGCGGCGCTGGCCGCGACGAACGTGCCCCGCCGGCCCTCGGTGGCGATCACGCCGTCGGCCTCCAGCGCCCGGTAGGCCTTGGCGACGGTGTTGACCGCGAGCCCGATCTCGGCCGCCAGGGCACGCACGGTCGGGAGGCGGGTGCCGGCGGGCAGGTCGCCGGAGGCGGCGCGCGTCGCGATCTGGGCGCGGAGCTGCTCGAAGGGCGGCACCGGCGAGTCGGCGTCGAGCGGGTGGACCACCATCTCGGTCATGACCGCATGGTAGAGACGTCCCATGTGCAGGGACGCCCTCGTGATCGGTGAAGCGCTCGTCGACATCGTGCACGCCGCCGACGGCACGACCGTCGAGCACGCCGGGGGCAGCGCGGCGAACGTCGCGGTGGCGCTGGCCCGCCTGGGCCGGCCGGTCCGGTTCGCGACCGCCTGGTCCGACGATGCTCGGGGCCGGATGCTGGCCGAGCACCTGGCCCGGGCCGGCGTGGAGCTGGCCACCGACCCGGTCGTCCTGGAGCGCACGGCCACCGCGTCGGCGACCATCGGCGCGGACGGGGCCGCGTCGTACGACTTCGACCTGGAGTGGCGGCTCGGCCCGGTCGAACCGGGGCAACCGGTCGCGGTGCACGTGTGCTCGATCGGGGTCGTGCTCGAGCCCGGCGCCGGCCAGGTGCTCGAGCTGCTCGGCGGCCTGCGCGGCACCACGACGATCAGCTACGACGTCAACGCGCGACCCGCCATCACCGGCACCGGTCCCGACGTGGTGGCGCGGGTCGAGCGGATGGCGGCGGCCGCCGACCTGGTGAAGGCCTCCGACGAGGACCTCGCGACGCTCTACCCGGCCCTCGACGTCGACGCCGCCGCGCGCCACCTCCTCGCCCTCGGCCCGACCGCGGTCGTGGTGACCCGGGGCGGCGAGGGCGCGACCTGGGTCGACGCGACGCGGGCCGTCGAGGTCGCGTCGCTGCCGGTCGAGGTCGCCGACACGATCGGGGCGGGCGACACGTTCGGTGCCGCTCTGGTCGACGCCCTGTGGGGTCGCCCGCTCGACGGCCTGTCCACCTCGGAGGTCGAGGAGGTGCTCGCGCACGCCGCCCGCGCGGCGGCGGTCACGGTCTCGCGACCCGGCGCGGACCCGCCGTACCGCTCGGAGCTCTAGGGCGCCGGCGCCAGGAACGCGTGGACCAGCGGCACGACGGAGGCGCCCTCGCCGCTGGCGGACGCGACCCGCTTCATCGAGCCCGAGCGGACGTCGCCCGCGGCGAAGATGCCGGGGACCGTGGTGGCGAGGTTCTCCGGCGGCAGGTCGTCGACCCACCGGTCGCGGGGCACGTCGCGCCCGGTGAGCACGAAGCCGTGGTCGTCGCGGGCGATCTGCTGCGGGATCCAGTCGCAGTGCGGCTCCGCACCGAGCAGCAGGAAGAGCCCGTACGCCGGCACCCGCTCCCGCTCGCCGGTGCGCACGTCCTCCAGGCCCAGCCACTCCAGGCGGCCGTCGCCGCCGCCGTCGACGACCCGGCTGCAGGTGCGCACCGTGATCCGCGGGTTGTACCGGATCTCCCCGATCAGGTACGACGACATCGTCTCGGCCAGGTCCGGCCGGCGCACCAGGATCGTCACGGAGCGGGCGAACCGGGCCAGGTGCACCGCGGCCTGGCCGGCGGAGTTGCCGCCGCCCACGACGTACACGTCCTGGCCCTCCATCTCCCGCGCGGCCGTCATCGCCGCGCCGTAGTGGACGCCGGAGCCGACCAGCTCCTCGACCGGGTCGACCCGCAGCTTGCGGTAGGCCACCCCGCTGGAGATCACCACCGCGCGGGCCCGCACCTCGCCGCTGTCGGTGCACAGCACGTGGGGCTCGCCGTCGAGGCCCGGGCGCAGCTCGTCGACCACCTGCCCGGTGTAGAACCGGGCCCCGAAGCGGAGCGCCTGGTTGCGGGCCCGCTGGGCCAGGCGCATGCCGGAGATGCCGCGCGGGAAGCCCAGGTAGTTGCGGATCATGGAGCTGGTGCCGGCCTGGCCGCCGATCGCCTCGGCCTCGAGGATCACCGTCGACAGGCCCTCCGACGCGGCGTACACGGCGGCGGCGAGGCCGGCCGGGCCACCGCCGACCACCGCGACGTCGACGACGTGGTCGAGGTCGATCTCGGTGGGCGTGCCGTAGATGTTGATCGCGACGTCGCGGACGCTCGTCGCGTGGATGACCTGGCGGTTGACCGCGCAGACCAGCGGGTACGCCGGCTCGCCGTCCCACTGCGCGAGCACGTAGCGGCCGGCGTCGCTGTCGGGCGGCCAGACCCGGCTCGGCATGCCCATCCGGTCGAGGAAGTCGCGGATCGCCAGGGTCAGCCCGTCGCGGACCGGGGAGATGATCTTGACCGCCACGACCTCCGGGTCGGGCACCGTCGAGCCCCAGTCGGAGAGCAGGTCGGTGATCGCGTGGTGGAACTCCTCGTCGCGGGTGCCGCGCGGCATCAGCAGGAACGCGTCGTACTTGCCCTTGGCCATGCCGGCGCGCAGGCCGGGCGCGTCCCGGACGAAGCGGTCCCAGTGGGCGGCGATGACCCGGCGTGCGGTCGGCACCTTCTCGCGGAGCTTGTGGAAGCAGTGCAGCACGTCGGCGTCGGGCAGCACCGACTCGCTCGCGAACATCGCGACCGTGCCGCCCTCGGCGAGCACGTCGTGGGTGACCAGGAGCGCCTCGCGGCACGACCGCGCGACGCGGACGTCGTACTCCGCGACGTAGCGTGCGAAGCCGGCGCGCATCTCGTCGGGGTGGTCCTCCGAGATGAGCACGATGGCGGGGACGGCGCTCACGACAACGAGCGTAGGCCCGGCTCATAGGATTGTCTGTCGTGCGCCTCCGCCTCGACCTCGCCTACGACGGCACCGACTTCCACGGCTGGGCCGCCCAGCCGCGACTGCGGACCGTGCAGGGCGAGCTGACCGCCGCGCTGGCGACCGCGCTGCGGCTGCCGGCGGTCGACGTGGTCTGCGCCGGCCGCACCGACGCCGGCGTGCACGCCCGCGGGCAGGTCGTGCACCTGGACGTCGCGGAGCCGCCGGAGCTCGGGTCCCTGGTGCGGCGGCTGAACGGCATCCTGCCCGCCGACGTGCGGGTGCGTCGCGCGGCCGAGGCCGCGCCGGCGTTCGACGCCCGCTTCGGCGCGCTGTGGCGGCGCTACGCCTACCGGATCGCCGACACCCCGGCCGCCGTCGACCCGCTCACCCGGTCGCACGTGCTGGCCTGGCCGCGACCGCTCGACGAGGCCGCGATGAACGCCGCGTCGCTGCTGCTCGTGGGGCGGCACGACTTCGCCTCGTTCTGCAAGCAGCGCGAGGGCGCGACGACGATCCGGACCCTGGAGGAGCTGTCGTGGCGGCGTGACGACGGCGTCCTGGTCGGCACCGTGCGCGCGGACGCCTTCTGCCACAGCATGGTCCGGTCGCTGGTCGGCTGCCTGATCGCGATCGGCGAGGGACGCCGGCCCGTCGACTGGGCCGACGAGATCCTGCGCGCGGCGGTGCGCAGCTCGTCGGTCGCGGTCGTGCACGCCCACGGCCTCACGCTCGAGGAGGTCGGCTACCCGCCCGACGACGAGCTCGAGTCGCGGGTGCACCAGACGATGGCCCGCCGCCGCCCCGAGGAGATCGACGGATGACCGACCACTACTTCAGCGCCGACCCCTCGGTGCCGTTCGAGCGCGAGACCTTCACCTGCTCGGTCTGGGGCCACGAGCTCACGCTGGTGAGCGGCTCCGGCGTCTTCAGCCGCGGCCACCTCGACCACGCGACCGGGGTGCTCTTCCGCGAGACCGAGCCGCCGGTGCAGGGCCGGTTCCTCGACCTGGGCTGCGGGTACGGCGTGATCGGGCTGGCGATCGCCGCCGCCGTACCGCTCGCCTCGGTCACGGCGATCGACGTCAACGACCGCGCGATCGCGCTCGCCAACGAGAACGCCCGGGCGATGGGCGTCGCCGGCCGCTTCGTCGCGTGCCGCCCCGAGCAGGTGCCGACGGGGGACGAGTACGACGAGATCTGGTCGAACCCGCCGATCCGGATCGGCAAGGAGGCCCTGCACGACCTGCTGCTCACCTGGCTGCCCCGCCTGGCGCCGGGTGGCCGTGCGGTGATGGTGGTCGGCAAGAACCTCGGCGCTGACTCGCTGCAGCGCTGGCTCGACGACCAGGGCTGGCCGACCGCCCGGCTCGCCAGCGCCAAGGGGTTCCGGATCCTGGAGACGCGGCGGGCCTAGCTCGTGGCTTGGTCGACCTTCTGCTGCAGCCGGCGCATCCCGGCCAGCCAGCGGTCGGTGTCGGTCGCCCGCGCGGCGTAGTAGGCCGCCACCTCGGGGTGGGGGAGCACCAGGAACCGGCCCTCCCCGATGGCGGCCACGGCGGCGTCGGCGACCTGCTCGGGCTCGAGCGCGCTGTCGCGCGAGAGCAGGTCCTGGAGCGGGCCGGCGTCCTCGAGCATCTGGGTCCTCACGCCCTGCGGGCAGATCGCGTGCACGTCGACGCCTCGGGCACCGTAGGTGACCGAGAGCCACTCGGCGAAGCCGACCGCGGCGTGCTTGGTCACGGCGTACGGCGCGCTGCCGATCATCGTCAGCAGCCCGGCGGCCGACGCAGTGACCACGAAGCGGCCGCCCCGCCCGTCCCCGAGCCAGCGCGGCACGAGCTCGCGGGCGGCGCGGACGTGGGCCAGCACGTTCACGTCGACGATCTTGTCCCACGCGTCGTCCGGCGTCTGGAGGCTGTCGGGCCCGACCGCTCCGTCGATGCCGGCGTTGGCGAAGAAGACGTCGATCCGGCCGAGCGCGTCGGTGGCGCCGTCGACCAGTGCGCGCACGCCCTCGGCCGTGGCGACGTCGCCGGGCAGGGCGGTGCCGCCGACCTCGCCGGCGACCGCGCGCGCGGTGTCGGCGTCCAGGTCGTTGACCACGACCCGCGCCCCCTCGGCGGCCATCCGCACGGCGAGCGCGCGGCCGATGCCGCGCCCGGCACCGGTCACGACGACCCCGCGGCCCTCGATCAGCGGGTGCATCCCGGTCCTCCCGTCACGCCGCCTCCACCCGGTCGGGTCCTGCTTGTCCTTGACTAAGCGCTTGCTTACCATCTCCTCCATGAGCGCGTCCACCCCCATCCCGGCGCCGGACGGTGACGCCCGCACCCGGCTGGCCCGGGCGGCGCTCGACGCGTTCGCGGCGCGCGGCTTCCACGGCACGACGACCCGCGACATCTCGACGGCGGCGGGCATGAGTCCGGCGGCGCTCTACGTGCACCACCGCTCCAAGGAGGAGCTGCTCTTCGGGCTCTCCCGCGACGGGCACGAGCGGGTGCTGGAGCTGGTGCGCGCCTCGGTCGCGCGCTCCGTCGACCCGGTGCGGCAGCTGGGCGATCTGGTCGAGGACTTCGTGCGCGACCACGCCGTCGCGCACACCGGCGCCCGGGTCGTCAACTACGAGCTGGCGGCGCTCAGCGAGGAGCATCGCGCCCAGATCCTCGAGATCCGGCACCAGATCGACCTGGTGGTCCGCGAGGTCATCGACCGCGGCGTCGCCAGCGGCGCCTTCGCGACGCCCGACCCGCGGATGACCGCCTCGGCCGTGCTCTCCCTCGGCATCGACGTCGCCCGGTGGTACCGCGACGAGGGCCGGTGGTCCCCCGAGGAGGTGGCGGCGCACTACCGGCTGTTGGCCTTGCGGATGGCGGGGGCGAACGCGCCCGGACCGGCCTGAGCCGAGGCCGCCCGGGCCCGTCTGGTGCGGTTGGGTCGGCTGGGGTTTCTGGGACGGCTGGCTACGGTGGGGCAGCGATGACCTGGAGATACCGCCCCGAGCTCGACGGCCTTCGCTTCCTGGCCGTCTACACGATCATCCTCTACCACGCCCAGTCCGGCTGGGTCCCGGGCGGCTTCGTGTCGCTGGACCTGTTCTTCGTGCTGTCGGGCTTCCTCGTGCTGAACGTCGTGCTCGCCGAGATCGACGAACGCGGACGGCTGAGCCTGCTCGGCTTCTACGCGCGCCGGGTCCGGCGGCTGCTGCCCGCGGCCGTGCTCGCGATCGTGCTGATCAGCCTGGTCTTCGTGCTGACCGCGTCGCTGCCCGAGCGGCTGCCGCTGGTGCGCGACGCCCAGTCCGCGCTCCTCTACGTCGCGAACTGGCACTTCATCGCGGCCGCCAACGACTACTTCGCGACCGGCACCGACAAGAGCCCCTTCCTGCACTTCTGGTCGCTCTCGCTCGAGGAGCAGTTCTACTTCGTGTTCCCGCTGCTGGTCGTGCTCATGGTGCGGCTGGGCTGGCAGCACCGGAAGCGCTTCCTCGCCGTGCTGGTCGCGCTGATGCTGGCGTCGCTCGCGGCGCAGATCGCCTTCGCGCGGGTCGACGTCAACCGGGCCTACTACGGCACCGACACCCGCCTCTACCAGCTGCTCGCCGGCGCGGTCCTGGCCCTGGCCGTGCGCCACTACTGGCGCCCGCCGCCCGCCGGCTCGGAGAGCGGGCCCGGGTCGTCGCGACGCTGGAGCCTGCTCGGGCTGGCCGGCATCGGCTCGCTGCTCGTGCTCGTCATCGGCGTTCCCGACGTGTCGGTCTCGACCCGCGGCATCCTGGCCACGGTCGCCTCGGTGGCCGCGATCCTCGGGCTGTACGCCGCGCCGCTCTCGTGGCCGGCGCGGCTGCTGGGCGGGCAGGTGCCGGCGTACCTCGGCCAGATCTCCTACGGCACCTACCTCTACCACTGGCCGGTCATCCTGGTGCTCCTCCAGTTCCTCGACGTCCGCCCGTCCGTGCTCGCCCTGCTCACCGCCGGCATCGCGAGCGGCCTCGCGGCGCTGTCGTTCCAGGTGTTCGAGTCGCCGATCCGGCGATCGAGATGGCTCTCGCCCCGCCGCCGGACCACGGTGGTCAGCGGTCTCGCCGTCTCGGTGGCGATCGCCGTGGTGGTCGTGCCTCCGGTGCTCCGCAGCGAGCGGACCCCCGCGGTGCAGGCCGTCGGCGGCCCGCTCGCCGTCGACTCGTCCCCGGAGCTGCGGTCCGCGCTGGAGCGACGGGTGCCGGACCTCGACTACGAGAAGGTGGCGGCGGACCGCGGCCCGGCCGACACCTGGTGCACGCCCGACGACCTGGACGGGTGCCTGCTGGTCCCGGGCGAGGGCCGGCACGTGGTGCTGGTGGGCGACAGCCAGGCGCGGATGCTCGCCCCGGCGTTCCGGCGGCTCGCCGAGAAGCGCGGCTTCCGGCTCTCCATCGACATCGTGTCCTCGTGTCCGTGGCAGGACGGCCTCTACAACGCGTGGGCCTCGGACCAGAACCAGGAGCAGTGCCACGAGGCCCGCGACGACTTCTATCGCGAGACGCTGCCCCAGATGGAGCCCGACCTGGTCGTCGTGGCGTCGCTCGCGCGCAGTGCCGACCGCTGGCAGGGCCATGTCGTCGACCGCGACGGCGAGGCCGGCGACCTGCACCAGATGCAGCTGGAGGCGACCGAGCGCACCGCCGACCTGGTGCGCGACGCCGGTGCACCCCTGGTGATGGTGCACAGCATCATCGGCGCGGGCGGCTACGACGGCGAGGGCCGGCACCCGCTCGACTGCCTGGCCCGCGCGACGACGCTCGGCGACTGCGTGGTGCCGCACCCGGTCGAGCGGCCGACGGTGGACAGCTTCTACGACACGGTCGCCGCGCCGCGCGCCGACGTCGCGACGATCGATCTCAACCCGGTCGTCTGCCCGGATGCGCCGAGCTGCCTGCCGATGCTCGGCGGCGCCGTGGTCTGGCGCGACCAGAACCACCTCACGGGCACGCTGACGACCCGCGTCCGAGGCCAGATCTGGCGAGCGATCGAGGACACCGGGCTGCTCGAGGAGTAGGCCCCGGCCCGGTGTGACGTCGGTTGCGTCGGCCCGCGCGAAGTCGTGACCGTGAGCAGCCGGCGGCTACTGTGGCGCAGCGATGACCTGGAGATACCGCCCCGAGATCGACGGCCTGCGCACGGTCGCGGTGTACCTCGTCCTCCTCTACCACTCCGGCGCGGGCTGGGCGGCCGGCGGCTTCATCGGCGTCGACCTCTTCTTCGTGCTCTCGGGCTTCCTCGTGCTGAACGTGATGCTGGCCGAGGTCGACGAGCACGGCCGGTTGAGCCTCGGCGGCTTCTATGCCCGCCGGATCCGCCGGCTGCTGCCTGCCGCGGTGCTGGTGATCGTGGTGACCAGCCTGGTGTTCGTGCTGACGGCGTCGCTGCCCGAGCGGCTGCCGCTGGTGCGCGACGCGCAGTCCGCGCTCCTCTACGTGTCGAACTGGCACTTCATCTCCGCCGCCAGCGACTACTTCGCGACCGACACCGACAAGAGTCCCTTCCTGCACTTCTGGTCGCTGTCGATCGAGGAGCAGTTCTACTTCGTGTTCCCGCTGCTGGTCGCGCTGATGGTCAAGCTCGGCAAGCACCGCGGCCGGCTCTTCCTCGCGGTGCTGCTCACCCTCGGTGCGGCGTCCCTGGTGGCCCAGATCGCCTATGCCCAGGTCGACGTCAACCGGGCCTACTACGGCACCGACACCCGCCTGTACCAGCTGCTCGCGGGCGCGGCGCTGGCCGTCGCGTTCCGGGAGTTCGGCCGCGCCGGGCCGGGCTCCGGCGACCGGCGCTGGTCGCCCGCGCTCGGCACCGTCGTCGGCGGACTCGGCGTGGCGGGGCTGCTGCTCCTCTCCAGCGGCCTCCTCGACCTGTCGATCTCTGCGCGCGGCATCGCCGCCGCCGCGGCGTCGGTCGCCGCGATCGCCGGTGTGTACGCCGTGCCGGGCTCGCCGCTCGCGCGGCTGTTGGGCCGACCGACCCCGGCGTACCTCGGCAAGATCTCCTACGGCACCTACCTGTGGCACTGGCCCGTGATCCTGGTGCTCGGCCAGCTCTTCGACGTCGACGCCTGGGTGCTTGCGCTCCTGGCCGGTGCCATCGCGACCGGACTGGCCGCGCTCTCGTTCCAGGTCTACGAGACGCCGATCCGGCGGTCGCCGCGGTTGGCCCCGCGCCGTTGGGCCAGCGTGGTCGGCGGCCTGGCGCTGTCGGTGCTGGTCGCGCTGGTCGTCGTCCCGCCGGTGCTCGAGAGCGACCGCGCGCCCGCCGTGCAGGCCGGCGCGCAGGCCGGCACCGCGGTGCCGGCCTCGGTCTCGGCCGAGCTGGAGGAGCCGGTGCCCGACATCGACTTCCGAGCAGTGTCCGACGACCGCGGTCCCGACGACCAGTGGTGCACCCCCGACGCCGTCGAGGACTGCCTGATGACCCCCGGCGACGGACGGACCGTGGTGCTCGTCGGCGACAGCCAGGCGCGGATGCTCGCCCCGGCCTTCGAGCGGATGGCCGAGGAGCACGGCTTCCGGCTGTACGTCGACATCGTGTCGTCGTGTCCGTGGCAGGACGGCCTCTACAACGCGTGGGCCTCGGCGCAGAACCAGGCCCAGTGTCACGAGGCCCGCGACGACTTCTATCGCGAGACGCTGCCCCAGATGGAGCCCGACCTCGTGGTCACGACGTCGCTCGCGCGCAGTGCCGACCGCTGGCAGGGCCACGTGGTCGACCGCGACGGCGAGGCCGGCGACCTGCACCAGATGCAGCTGGAGGCGACCGAGCGCACCGCCGACCTGGTGCGCGACGCCGGTGCACCCCTGGTGATGGTGCACAGCATCATGGGCACCGGTGGCTTCGACAGCGAAGGTCCCGACCCGCTCGACTGCCTGGCCCGCGCGTCGACGCTCGGCGACTGTGTGGTCGTGCCCCCGCTGGAGCGACCGACCGTCGACAGCTTCTACGACACGGTCGCCACCAGCCGCGACGACGCCGCGGCCATCGACGTGAACCCGATCGTGTGCCCCGACGCTCCGGTCTGCCTGCCCGTGCTCGACGACGTGGTCGTCTGGCGCAACGTCGACCACCTCACCGGCGACATCGGCGTCGCACGGAGCGAGGAGATCTGGGCCGCGATCGAGGACACGGGGCTCCTGTCGGACTGAGGCCCCGCCGCCGCGTCGTACCTGACCAGAGTGCTGTGGATCCGCAGATTTCACGACACTCAGGTCAGGTACGACGGTGACTCGCGGGTCGCACCTCGATCACCGGGCGAGCGGTGGGCTGGCAGGATCGGGGCCATGAGCTACCAGGCCGCCGACAACCGCTACGAGACCGATGCGACCGGGATGGAGTACCGCTACACGGGGCGGAGCGGACTCCGGCTCCCGGCGATCTCACTCGGGCTGTGGCAGAACTTCGGGACCGACCGGCCGGAGGAGACCCAGCGGGCGATCGTGCGCCGGGCGTTCGACCGCGGGGTGACGCACTTCGACCTCGCGAACAACTACGGACCGCCGTACGGCCGCGCTGAGGAGAACTTCGGTCGCTACCTCGCAGACGACCTCAGGCCCTACCGCGACGAGCTGGTGATCTCGACGAAGGCGGGCTACGACATGTGGCCGGGTCCGTACGGCCAGGGCGGCGGCTCCCGCAAGTACCTGCTCGCCTCGCTCGACCAGTCGCTGAGCCGGATGGGCCTCGACTACGTCGACATCTTCTACAGCCACCGCTTCGACCCCGAGACGCCGTTGGAGGAGACGATCGGTGCCCTCGACCACGCCGTGCGGCAGGGCAAGGCGCTGTACGTCGGCATCTCGTCGTACTCGGCCGCCCAGACCCGCGAGGCCGCGTCGATCGCGCGCGAGCTCGGGACGCCGCTGCTGATCCACCAGCCGTCGTACTCCATGCTCAACCGCTGGATCGAGCGCGACCTGCTCGACGAGCTCGAGGCGCAGGGGATGGGGTGCATCGTGTTCACCGCGCTCGCCCAGGGCCTGCTCACCGACCGGTACCTCGACGGCGTGCCCGCCGACTCGCGCGCCGCCCGCGACGGGTCCTCGATCGGCGACACCCACCTCGACGAGTCGACGCTGCAGCACGTGCGCCGGCTCAACGAGATCGCGCAGGCGCGTGGCCAGAAGCTCGCCCAGCTCGCCCTCCAGTGGGCGCTGCGCGACGCTCGGGTCACCTCGGCAGTGATCGGGGCGAGCTCCGTCGCGCAGCTCGACACCAACCTCGACGCGCTCTCCGGCCCGCCGCTGACCGAGGAGGAGCTGCGGCTGATCGACGAGGACGCCGTCGAGGCGGGGATCAACCTGTGGGTCACCGAGTCCGACGAGTGAGCCGGCCGGGCACCGACCTCAGCGGACGGTGACGCGGGCCGTGCCTCTGGCCCGGGCGTCCCGCAGCGTGCTGGTCACCGTGGTCCCGGTGTAGGTCACGACCAGCCGGCCCCGCTTCTTCGCGCGGAACGAGAGCCGGGCCTGCTGCACGCCCTTCTTCGCCGTGGGCCCGAGCCGGAGCTTGCCGATCTTGACGGTCCTGCCGCGGGCGGGGTCGAAGACGACGGTGACGGTACGCCGCGGCCCGCCGGGCGCCGCGGCGAGCCGGACCTTCCACGTGGCCCGCGTGCCGGCCGGCACGACGCGCCTGCCCGGGGTGACCCGCAGCGAGCTCGCGACAGTCCGGACGGTCGGGCCGGGCACGGTGGGGACCGGGCTCGGCGGCGCGCTCGGGACGGGGGGCGTCGTGGGTGGCGCCGTGGGTGTCGGCGCCGGGTCCCGGGTCCAGATCGCCAGCGTGCTCTGGTCGAAGGAGCTGAACACCAGCTCGTTGGTGCCGTTGCCGTTCAGGTCGACCACCACGGCGCCGCCGGCCTGCCCGAAGTGCTCGTCGGGCCCGGTCAGCCGATGGAGCGTGGTGTCGCCCTCGTCGTTCTCGACCCACCAGAGCCGGCGGTCGCCGTCGCCGGAGACCAGCAGGTCCACGTCGCGGTCGCCGTCGATGTCGCCGTACCCGAAGACGCCGGGGGCGCCCTGGCCGTAGCCGTAGCGCGCGGTGATCTGGTCGCTGAAGGTCTGGTAGGTGGCGTGGTACGGCGACGGGCACGCCGGCCCCGGGGTGGCGGGGTCGGACAGCGTGGTGAGGCCCCAGTTGCCGGTCGGGTCGGTGCCCGGGTCGAACTCGATGACCTGCTCGGGCACCGGCAGGATCGACCCGAACGTGCAGCGGTTGACGTGGTTGGTGCCGATCCACGACAGCGTGCCGGGGCCGCGGAAGTCCGGCACCGGGCGGATCTGGAAGCCCATGCCGACGCCGCGGCCGGCCGGGCTGTCGGCCAGGGTCGCGATGGTGTGGAGGGTGAAGTCGCTCTCGGTCAGCACGCCGTCGTCGTCCTGGTTCTCCAGCCACAGGAAGGTCGAGCCGGTCGCCGAGTTGAAGGTGCGGAAGTACTGCGAGGTGATGATGTCGAGGTCGTCGTCGCCGTCGACGTCGTGGACCACGGGCTGGCTGCCCCCGAGGTCGGTGGCGAGCACGACCGGGTCGTCGAAGGTCAGGTCCTCGTTGCCCTTGAAGAAGTGCGTCTCGACGGCGTCGTCGGTCAGCTCGCCGGCGATCCGACCCTCCTCGGCGACGCTGAGGATGTCCCTGACGCCGTCCCCGTCGAGGTCGACGTACTGCACGCCGTGGTACGACGCGGCCCGGCCCGACACGATGGTGTGCTCGGCGAAGGGGACGCCGGGTCCCCGGTTCTCCCACCAGGTGATGGCGCCGGTCGAGCCCAGCCAGGCCGGCGCCGCCGGATCGGTGCCGAAGAAGTAGCCGGACGGCACGATGATGTCGTTGTCGCCGTCCCCGTCGACGTCGTCGATGGTGGTGGCGTTGGGGAAGACGATGCCGGCGTCCGCGTCGAAGACCGTGACCTTGGTCCAGGTGTCGAGGCTCGCCCCGGGCCGGTAGATCTGGAGGGTCCCGCCGCCGACGGGGCGGCCGCCGCCGTCGAGGGCGCCGTAGCCGCTGGTCACGATGTCCTGCTCGCCGGCGTAGATCTGGCCGACCGAGGTGAAGCTGGCCCCGCTGACGGTGCTGTCGACGTCCACCCGTCGGAAGGCCGGAGGCCCGCCGGCGCTCTCCTCGGCGTTCGCCGGCAGGACGGCGACCACCGCCGGCACGGCCGCGACGCACGCGACGGAGAGGGCCGCCACGAGCGGGCGGCGACGGGGTCGGGGGTGCGGCCGGTGGTGGCTGTCGGTCACGGCGAGGTCCTTCGGCTCAGGGCGGGAGGGTGCTCACCGTGACACTTTCTCGAACAATATGAAATATATTCTACGAAGTTTCTCGGATCCCGGCTACTCGACGTCGCTCGGGGCCGGCGCCTCCGCGGGCCGCTGGCGACTGTTCTCCCAGAGCTGGCATCCGATCAGCACCGCGGCCGCGAGCAGCGCGCCCGCGACCACGTCGATGACGTAGTGCTCGGCGTAGTAGACGAGGGCAGTGCACATCGCGAGGGGGTAGAGCGCGAGCAGCCAGCGCCAGTGCGACCGCAGGCGCTGGATGCCGTAGCCGGCGATCAGGAAGGTGATGCCGGCGTGCAGCGACGGCATCGCCGCGACCGGGTTGCCGACGCCGTGCAGGATCAGGTCGACCCGGTCCAGGCCGATGTCGGACCAGCCGCGCCCGGTGATGCGGGTGACCTGGGCGCCGAGCCGGCCCTCCTCCGAGGCCATCCACGGCGGCGCCATCGGGTAGAGGATGTAGACGGCGAGGGCGCCGAAGTTGATCGCCAGGTAGCGCCGCATCCAGCGGACCCAGGCCGGGCGGTTGCGCACCCAGAGCACCGCCGCGATCGTCAGGCCGGTGACGAAGTGGGTCGCGTAGACCGTCGTGAAGAAGAGGTCGTACCAGCGCGGCTCGCTGTCGCGCAGGCACGGGTCCCCGCACCACGCCTCCTGGAGCCGCTGCGTCGGCGTCTGCCCGCCACCGAGCCACTCGTCGACGTGGATGGGCATCATCACGTGGACGGGCAGGCCGAGCTCGTCGGTCAGGCCGCGGCTGAAGAAGTAGATGACCAGTCCGACGACCGGCAGCCACCAGTCCTTGAGGAAGTTGAGGTGGTAGCGCGGGCGCGCCTCGATGTTCCACGCCACGGTGCCGAGCCACAGCCAGAGGAAGACCTGGACGGTGTCGTTGGGGATGCCCAGGGTCAGCGACCAGGTCGTCAGCGCCGCGGCGTACGCCGTCATCGCCAGGGCGCGGACCTTGCGTCGGGTGCGGGGGTGGGGGACCGGCCGGAGGGTGGTGGCGACGCGGGTCTCGTCGATCTCCACGCCCTGGCCCATGCGGGGATTCTAGAGAGCCCGACCGACGGCCATGCCGAGCACCGGCAAAACCAGGTGCCACGGTCGGGCGGATCGCGGACAATCCTGGGTCGTGGGACACGTGGACGTGGCGGGCGTGAGGTACGAGCTGCCGGACGGGCGGGTGCTGCTCGACGACGTCTCATTCCGGGTCGGCGAGGGTGCCAAGGTGGCGCTGGTCGGGGCGAACGGCGCGGGCAAGACGACGCTGTTGCGCATCATCACCGGCGAGCTCGCGCCGCACGCCGGCGTGGTGACCCGCTCCGGCGGCCTCGGGGTGATGCGGCAGATGGTCGGCGCCGGGCTCGGCGCGGATCCCACGGTCGCCGACCTGCTGCGCAGCGTCGCCCCGCCGCGGATCCGGGCGGCCGCCGAGGAGGTCGACGCCTGCGAGCGGGCGCTGATGGACGTCGACGACGAGAAGACCCAGATGCGCTACGCCGGCGCCCTCGCGGAGTACGCCGACGCGGGTGGCTACGACCTCGAGGTCACCTGGGACGTGTGCACGATGGCCGGGCTCGGCGTCCCCTACGAGCGGGCGAAGTACCGCGAGCTGAGCACGCTCTCCGGCGGTGAGCAGAAGCGCCTGGTGCTGGAGTACCTCCTCCGCGGTCCCGACGAGGTGCTGCTGCTCGACGAGCCGGACAACTACCTCGACGTACCCGGCAAGATCTGGCTCGAGGGGCGGATCCGCGAGTCGGACAAGACGATCCTGATGATCAGCCACGACCGCGAGCTGCTGAACAACACCGCCACCCGCGTCGTGACCGTCGAGCTCGGCAGTGCGGGCAACCTGGTCTGGACGCACCCGGGCGGCTTCGCGTCGTACCACGAGGCCCGCCGCGCCCGGTTCGAGCGCTTCGAGGAGCTGCGCAAGCGCTGGGACGAGGAGCACGCCAAGCTGCGCGCGCAGATGCTGATGTACAAGCAGAAGGCGGCGTACAACGCCGACATGGCCAGCCGCTACCAGGCCGCGCAGACCCGGCTGCGCCGGTTCGAGGAGGCGGGACCGCCCACCGAGCAGCCGCGCGAGCAGCAGGTGACGATGCGCCTCAAGGGCGGCCGCACCGGCAAGCGCGCGGTCGTCTGCGAGCGGCTCGAGTTGACCGGCCTGATGCGGCCCTTCGACCTCGAGGTCTGGTACGGCGAGCGGGTGGCGGTGCTCGGGTCCAACGGCTCGGGCAAGTCCCACTTCCTGCGGTTGCTCGCCGCCGGCGGCACTCGGCCCGACAAGGAGCACGAGCCCGTCGGCGATGTCGAGATCACGCCCGTGCAGCACCGCGGGATGGCGCGGCTCGGCGCGCGGGTGCGGCCCGGCTGGTTCGTGCAGACCCACGAGCACCCCGAGCTGATCGGCCGGACGCTGCTGGAGATCCTGCACCGCGGCAACGAGCACCGGGACGGCATGGGCCGTGAGCAGGCCAGCCGGGTGCTGGACCGCTACGAGCTCGCGCATGCGGGTGAGCAACGCTTCGAGTCGCTCAGCGGCGGGCAGCAGGCGCGCTTCCAAATCCTGCTGCTCGAGCTGTCCGGGGCGACGCTGCTGCTCCTCGACGAGCCGACCGACAACCTCGACGTGCAGTCCGCGGAGGCGCTCGAGGACGGCCTGGGGGCGTTCGAGGGCACCGTGCTCGCGGTGACCCACGACCGGTGGTTCGCCCGCGGCTTCGACCGGTTCCTCGTGTACGGCGCCGACGGCGGCGTCTACGAGTCCGACGAGCCGGTGTGGGACGAGACCCGGGTGGAGCGCGCCCGGTGAGCCGGATGCGGATCGTCGAGGTCGACGCCGGTGATCCGGCCAGCTTCGACCCGTGGCACCGGGCGTACGCCGCCGCGGAGCTCGCGATCGGCCCCGACGTGGCCTCGCCGTGGCAGCTCGAGGAGGTGCGGGCGATAATGCTGCACCAGGGCAGCCGAGCCTGGACCGCGGGATGGAGCGGCCTCGTCGACGGCCGGGTCGTCTGCTCGGGCTGGCTGCGCACGCCGCTGCTCGATAACACCGATCGGGCCGAGCTGATGGTGCACACCGTGCCGGACGCGCGTCGGCGCGGGCATGCGACGGCGATGCTCGAGCACCTCGAGGCGGTGGCGCGGGAGCGCGGCCGCAGCATCCTCGGCGCAGAGGCGTCCTGGCCGTACGCCGTCGGTGCCGAGGGGCACAGCGAGCCGGGGCCGGCGTTCGCGTACGCCCGCGGCTACGACCTGGCCCTCGGGGACGTGAAGCGCCTCCTCCGGCTGCCCGTCGGCGAGGAGCTGCTCGATGGCCTGGCCGCGGCGGCCGCGCCACACCATGTCGGCTACGTCCTGCGCTCCTGGGTCGGTCCGGTCCCCGACGACCTGCTCGTGGGCTGGGCGCGCCTGGTGGCGTCCCTGGCGATCGAGGCGCCGACCGGCGAGCTGTCGGTCGAGGCGGAGTCCGCGGACCCGGCCGTCGTCCGCGAGGACGAGGCGCTGCTCGCGAAGCAGGGCCGCACGAAGTACAACACCGTCGCCGTCGCACCCGACGGCGACGTGGTCGCCTACACCGACGTCGTGACGACCGTCCACGAGCCGGGCCGCGCCTACCAGTGGGGCACGCTGGTCCGCCGCGATGCTCGCGGGCACCGGCTGGGCATCGCCGTGAAGGTCGCGAACCTGCGGCTGCTCCAGGCCCAGGCGCGGGACATCACGCTGCTCACGACGTACAACGCCGAGGTGAACCGGCAGATGATCGAGGTCAACGAGCGGCTCGGGTTCACGCCGGTGGCCCGACTGGGAGAGTTCCAGAAGCGGCTCTGAACCGACGAGAAGGGGCCCCACCGGCCGACGGGAGACGGACCTGCTGGCCGGTGGGGCCCTGCACCCTCCCGGGTCTCGGGCGCGGGAGGGAGTCGGGGGGTCAGGAGTCGGACGTGTTGGCGTCCGAGTCGAGCGTGAGCGTCGCGGTCTTCTGGTCGCCGTCGTGGGTGAAGGTGACGGTGACCTTGTCACCGGGTCGGTAGGACCGGATGGTGGCGACCAGGGAGTCGGCACCGGTGATCAGGTGGTCGTCGACCTTCGTGATCACGTCGCCCTTGGCGATGCCCGCGTCGGCCGCGGTGGAGCCGTTGCTGACGGTCTGAACCTCGGCACCCTGCACGACCTCGGCGCCGTTCTGGTTCGCGACGTCGCTCACCGAGATGCCGAGCCGGGCATGGGTCGGGGTCTCGCCGTTGCGCATCTGGTCGACGATCGGGAGGACCTCGTCGATCGGGATCGCGAAGCCGAGACCGATCGAGCCGGACTCGCCACCGGAGCTGGCGGTGCGGATCGAGGAGTTGATGCCGACGACGTTGCCGTTCATGTCGACCAGTGCGCCGCCGCTGTTGCCGGGGTTGATCGCGGCGTCGGTCTGGATCGCCGGGTACGTCGTGCTGGTGCCCTCGCTGTCGCTGCCGACGTCGACCGGCCGGTTCAGCGCACTCACGATGCCGCTGGTGACCGTCGAGTCGAGGCCGAACGGCGAGCCGATCGCGACCACGCTCTCGCCGACCTTGAGGTCGCTGGACTTGCCGATGGTCGCGGGCGTGAGGCCCGAGACGCCCTCGGCCTTGATCACCGCGGTGTCGGTGAGCGGGTCGGTGCCGACGATGGTGGCCTTGGCCGACGAGCCGTCGTTGAAGAAGACGGTCATCGCGCCGCCGTTGCCCGCGATCGACGCCACGTGGTTGTTGGTGAGGATCTCGCCGTCGGAGCTGAGGATGATGCCCGATCCGGAGCCGGAGCCCTGGCTGCCGCTCACGTCGATCTTGACGACGGAGGGGAGGACCTTCGCGGCCACCTGCTCGACGGACCCGGAGGCGGCCGGGGTGTCGGGGGTGTCGACGACCTGGGAGGTGGTCGTGTGCTGGCCGCCGCCGGTCGAGCCGTTGCCGTCGTCGAGGGCGCTCCACGCGGCCGCCCCGCCGAGGCCGGCGCCGGCGCCCACCACGAGCGCGGTCGTGACGACCGCGGCGGCCAGGCCGGCCCGTCGCGGGCGACGCTGGACCGGGAGCGTGGCCGTCTGCTGCGCGGCCGGGTCGGCGGCGTAGGAGTCGGCGGCGTACGGGTCCGCGGCGTACGGGTTGGTCGGCGGCGCCTCCGGGGGCGGTCCCTGCGGAACCGGGTACGAGAAGTACGGGTTCTGCTGCTGCGGGCCCTGGGGCTGGCCCTGCTGGCCCGGCTGCGGGGTGGTGGGCTGCTCGTCGGTCATGCGTCCACTGTGTGGGTCTCGCCTGTGACCAACCTGAGACGGCGCTGGGCGGCCTCGAAGAACTCCGGGGTGGGTCAGCCGTTGTCGTCGGGTGGCTCGGTGGCCAGGGTCATCTTCTTCAGCAGCGCCGCCAGGATGCTGCGCTCGTCGGCGGTCAGGGCGTGCACGACCTCGTCCTCGGCGCGGCCGCGCAGGTTCATGGCGCGGCGCCAGATCGCCGCGCCGCTGCGGGTGATCTCGATCGAGACCCGGCGACGGTCGTCGGCGTCGGCACGGCGCTGGACCCAGCCGGCCCTCTCGAGCGCATCCAGCCGTCCGGTCATGCCGGCGTTGCTGATGCCCAGGTCCGCGGCCAGCGCCGACGGGCTGGCATGACCCGGGGTGTCGCGGATCATCAGCTGGTGCAGGGTGTCGTACTCGAAGTCCTGGAGGCCGACCTCGGCGAGCGCCTGCTGGCTGGTGATCTTGAAGTGCCGCTTCAGTCGCTCGATGCGCACCACGATCGCCTCGACGTCGTCCTCGAACGTCACGTCGATCCAGTGGTCCCGCCACCGGGCGACGTGGCGGTCGGCCCAGTCCTCGCGGTCCTGCCCCGTGTCGCTCACGGGGTAGATGCTATCTATTTCGTTGGCGAATAGTTCGCTGGCGAAGTAATCTGCGCCGGTGACCACGCTGACCGCCCTGCGCCATCGCGACTTCCGGATGCTCGTGGCGGGCACGACGACCAGCGCGCTGGGCAACGCGATCACCCCGATCGCCCTGGCGTTCGCCGTGCTCGACCTCGGCGGCTCGGCGTCCGAGCTCGGCCTCGTGGTCGCGGCCTTCGCGCTGGCCGAGGTCGTCACGACGCTGTTCGGTGGCGTGCTGGGCGACCGGCTGCCCCGCAAGGTGATGATGGAGGGCTCCGCCGCCGGCAGCGCGCTCACCCAGCTGCTCATCGCCGCCTCGCTGATCGCGGGCTTCGCCACGATCCCGATGATCGGGGTGATCGGTGCGCTCAACGGGTGCCTGGCCGCGCTCAGCCAGCCCTCGTCGCGGGCGATGACCCGGCTCACGGTGCCGGAGGCCGACCTCGGCTCCGCGGTCGCCGTCCGGGCGCTGCTCCAGACCTCGGCCAGCACGGTCGGGTTCGCCCTGGGCGGCGTCCTCGTGGCCGTCGTCGGGTCGGGCTGGGCGATCGGTGTCGACGCGGTGACCTACACCATCGCGGCGATCTGCTTCTCCCGGCTGCGGGTCGAGCAGGCGGCGCCCGAGGGGGAGCGGAGCTCGATGCTCGCCGACCTCGGTGAGGGCGCGCGCGAGGTCTTCGCGCACACCTGGCTGTGGCTGCTGATCGGTCAGGCACTGCTCTATCACCTGTTCTACGGCGGCGCCCAGAGCGTGCTCGGGCCGATCGTCGTCGGCGGCGAGTTCGGCCGCTCGGCGTGGGGCCTGGCCATGGGCACCCTGATGGCCGGCTTCGTCGTCGGCGGCGTGGTCTGCCTGCGCTGGCGGCCCCGCCGCGGCCTGTTCGTCGGGACGGCGCTGCTGAGCCTCACCGCGCTCTTCCCGCTCGCGATGGCGCTCTCCGACCAGCTCTGGGTGGTGCTGCTCGGCGCCTTCCTGCACGGCTTCGGGCTCCAGATCTTCGACGTCTCCTGGGACCTCTCGATCCAGCAGAACGTCGACCCCGACAAGCTCGCCCGTGTCTACTCCTTCGACGTGGTGGGCTCGTTCGTGGCCCGCCCGGCGGGGATGGCGCTCACCGGGCCGATCGCGACCGTGGTCGGATTCCAGGAGTGGCTGGTGGTGGTGGGCTGCGTGATGGGCGGCTCCGCGCTGCTGTCGCTGGCCTCGCGTGACGTGCGCCATCTCGTGCGACAGGACCTGGTCCAGTCCGCGGAGCCCGGATCCGGTGACCCGGAGGCGAGCCCCGCCGCCGTGTGAGACGCTGCCGGCACACGAACTTGCTGGGGGGTAAATCGTGTTCGGCAGCACGCTGCGTCCGCGCGCCCTGCGCGCACCTGTTCTCGCTCTCGCCGTCCTGATGTCCGGCGGCCTGGCCGCCGTGACGCCCGGAACGGCCGCCGCGACCGGGATCACCTGCACCTCGGGCGTCGCGACGTCCAACGCGCTCGGGCCGGCGACCGGCTGGACCGAGTTCGTCGAGACCGACGGCTCCCGCGGCGCCGAGTCGGAGGGTGCGATCGCGTACGGCGGCAACCTGCCGACCGCGATGACCGTCGGCACGCACCTGACGGGGTACGCCGCGAGTGCCCCGGCGCTGGTCGTCGCCGGCACGCACGGGCAGTGGTTCAACCTGTCCCGCGGCAGCGCCTACGTCTCGCCCCAGAGCGGGGTCAACTTCAACGGCGGCGGCCACTACCTGCCCGGCAACCCGGTCGACTTCGGCGCGGCGTTCACCGAGCTGCGCGCGCTCTCGACGTCGTGGGGAGCGGCGCCCGCCACCGGCACCGTCACCACCGGCACCGTCGGCGGCAACAGCGGCGCCCTGGTCCTCACCGGCACCAGCGGCTCGCTCAACGTCTTCACGCTCAGCCCGGCCCAGGCGGCCCAGCTCGCGGGCGGCGCCCACGTCGGGTACGACGTACCGAGCGGCGCGGTCACGATCGTCAACGTGCCGGGCACGTCGGTCGGCGTCGCCGGCCAGGCCTGGATCGGCAGCGGGTCGAGCTGGAGCCAGGCCAGTGACGGCAACGTGAAGGGCGTCTACAACGGCATCGTCTGGAACTTCCCGGACGCGACCTCCGTGACCCTCGACTACGGCTCGGCGTGGGTCGGGCACCTGCTGGCGCCGCAGGCGGCGGTGCAGGTCGTCGGCGGCGGCCACAACATCGGCCAGGTGATCGCGAGGTCGTTCGTCTCCAGCCGCGAGACGCACCTCAACCTGTTCCCGAGCCAGGCGTGCGTGCCGACGCCGCCCGACACGCCGGGCACCTCCGACGTGACGATCACGAAGTCGGCGTCGACGACGAACCCGCACGGCGGCGACACGGTCGTCTACACGCTGACCGCGACCAACGTCGGCAACACGGTCGCGACCGGCGTCGTGATCCGCGACGAGCTCCCGGCGGGCGTCACGTTCGTGTCGGCCTCGGCGCCGTGCGCCCAGGCCGCCGGCGTCGTCACCTGCCAGGTGGGCAGCCTCGCTCCCGGAGCCTCGGTGACGAAGAAGATCACGGTGACGGCCACCCCGATCGCCGGTGCGGGCCCGGGCCCGCACTCGCAGGCGACCCACTGGCTCACGCCGTACAAGGCGGAGGCGCAGGTCGACCTCGAAGCCGGTCAGCAGCGCACGGTGACCCTCGGCTGCGCGCCCGGCGACTACCTCAGCGACGGCCAGTTCCGCGTGGACCACGTCGACCAGGGCACCGGCACGATCCGCGACGTGCGGGTCCTGGCCTCCCGGAGCGACAGCGCGTCGACGTGGAAGGGCGTGATCCGCAACGACGCGACCGGCCGCGCCCAGGCGAAGGCCTTCATCGTCTGCCTGCCGCAGCGGACCGAGGCGAACGGACACCGGCACGGGCTGTCGGAGGACGCCGCGGTGCCGTCGCTCACGCAGTCGTACGCCGTGGGCCGGCACTCGGCCACGCTGACCTGCCCCACCGGCACGGTGCCGATCGCCCCAGGCTTCGACCTCTCCTCGGCGAGCGCCGAGCTGGTCGGCTCGGAGTACTCCACGGCCGCACCGCGGAAGTGGACCTTCACCCTCGACGTGACCGCGCCCGTCACCGCGACGTACACGGCCCGCTGCCTGCGCACCACGGTGGACCCGGTCAACGGGCACACCCACGAGTTGCGCTTCACCCACGTGGTGCAGACCGTGTCGGTCCCCGGCCACACCGCGCCCGAGGGCACCGAGTACCAGGTGATCTGCCCCGACGACGCCAAGGGCGTGGTCGCGACGTTCGACCTGCCGCCGGGGGTCCGTCACGTCGGCAACGATCCGCGGCTGAAGGCCCGTGCCTTCCGGCTCTTCAACGACACCGGCACGGCGCAGCAGGCCACGATCGACCTGGTCTGCCTGCACGACCGCACGGGCAGCGGGCAGAGCGGGTCGCCCGACCCGGTCGAGGTGGTCAACACCGCCACCGTGTCGTCGGCGTCGGTCGACGCCAACCCGGCCAACAACGCCGCGGCCGCCACCGTCACCGTGCGGCCCGGGTCCGCCACGGCGGGCGCCAGCGGCTTCCTGCGCGTCGGCCGCGGCAAGGCGAAGATGAGCGTCGTGTCGGCGCTGCCGGGCAAGGCCAAGGTCAGGGTCAAGGCGCGGGGAGCCGTGGTCGCCCAGGGCAAGGTGAAGCTGCGCCCGGGCCGGTCGGTGGTCGCCAGGCTGAAGCTCACCAAGGCAGCCAAGCGCACGATCGTGCGGGCCGGGAAGGTGCGGGTCGTGGTCGACCCGGCGCGCGGCAAGCGGGTGCAGAAGGTCGTGAAGGTCCGGCGCTAGGCCGTTTGATCAGGCCGTGGGTCGGACCGGCAGGCCGCGCTCGCGCAGCGCCGCCCGGAGGTCGTCGGCGCCGGTGAACAGCACGCCGTCCATGCCGAGCGCGTCCGCCGCGTCGACGTTCGACCGCTTGTCGTCGACGAAGACGAGCCGGCCGAGCGGGAGTCCGCTGACCTCGGCGACGGCCGCGTAGGCGCGCGGGTCGGGCTTGGCGGCCCTGATCGCGCCCGACACCACGACGTCGTCGAGCAGCCGCAGCACCCCGAAGCGCTCCCGTGCGTACGGGAAGAGCTCGGCGGACCAGTTGGTCAGGCCGTAGAGCGGGACGCCCGCGTCGTGCAGCTCGCGCACGATCGCGACCGTGTCGGGCAGCTCGGCGAGCGAGGTCGGGAAGTGGGCCAGGTAGGCCTCGGCGTGGGACGCCCAGTGCGGGTGGGTACGGCGGACCTCGGCGATGCCGTCGGCCAGCGACCGGCCGGCGTCCTGGTGGTGGTTCCAGGCCATGAAGTCGAAGTCGTCGGCCTCGATGAACCGGCGGGCCTCGGCGACGCCGAGCCCCTGCGCGACCGCCGCGGCCGGATCCCAGTCGATGAGGACGTTGCCGAGGTCGAAGACGACAGCGGCCGGGAGCCCGGTCATGTGACCTGGCTCCCGGCCGGGACTGCTGTCTCTGGTCATGCTGGTCGGTCTCGAATCGCGGTCACGGCTTCGCAAGCTCAGCCGTGCGCTCGCTCGACCTGGCCCGGACTCGTCGGAGAGCTGGGCTTCGCTCCGCTCAGCTCCAGCGCTCCGACGCGGGCACAAAGTCCAGCGTGCGGTCGCCGGTGTAGATCTGCTTGGGGCGGGCGATCTTCTGCTCCTTGTCCTGCACGAGCTCGGACCACTGGGCCAGCCAGCCCGGCGTCCGGCCGATCGCGAACAGGACGGTGAACATCTCCGGCGGGAACTGGAAGGCCTCGTAGATCAGGCCGGAGTAGAAGTCCACGTTGGGGTAGAGCTTGCGCTTGACGAAGTACTCGTCCTCGAGCGCGATCTTCTCGAGCTCCTGGGCGATCTCGAGGAGGGGGTTGACCCCGGTGACCTCGAAGACGTCGTCGCAGGCCTTCTTGATGATCGTGGCGCGCGGGTCGTAGTTCTTGTAGACCCGGTGGCCGAAGCCCATCAGCCGCTCGTTGCCCTCCTTCACGCCCTTGATGAAGTCGGGGATGTTCTCCTTGGAGCCGATGCGCTTGAGCATCCGGAGCACGGCCTCGTTGGCGCCGCCGTGCAGCGGGCCGTAGAGCGCGCCGATGCCGGCCGCCACCGCGGAGTAGGGGTCGACCTGCGAGGAGCCGACCGAGCGGACCGCGTTGGTGGAGCAGTTCTGCTCGTGGTCGGCGTGCAGGATGAAGAGGACGTCGAGGGCCTTGACCAGGCGCTCGTCGGCGCCGAACTTCGACTCGCTCATCTTGAAGAGCATCGAGAGGAAGTTGGCGGTGTAGCCGAGGTCGTTGTCGGGGTAGACGTACGGCTTGCCCTGCGCGTGGCGGAACGACCAGGCGCCCAGGGTCGGCATCTTCGCGATCATCCGCACCATCTGGATATGGCGGTTCTCGGCGTCGCTGATGTTGCGCGCGTCGGGGTAGAACGTGGACAGGGCCCCCACCGACGCCATCAGCATCCCCATCGGGTGCGCGTCGTAGCGGAAGCCCTGCATGAACGTCCTGACGTTCTCGTGTACGAACGTGTGGTACGTGATCTCATGCGCCCACGCCTCGTACTCTGCCTTCGTCGGCAGCGAGCCGTGGATGAGGAGATAGGCCACCTCGAGGAAGCTGGACTTCTCCGCCAGCTGCTCGATCGGATAGCCCCGGTATTCCAGGATCCCCTTCTCTCCGTCGATATAGGTGACGGAGCTGCGGCAAGACGCGGTGTTCACGAAGCCGGGGTCGTACACGGCGAGGCCGGGTGCGTCCTCCCCGGCCTTGATCTGGCCCAGATCCGCGGCCTTGATGGCGCCGTCGGTGATCGGGACCTCGTACTCCTGCCCGGTGCGGTTGTCACGGACGGTGAGAGAATCAGTCACCCGCTCAACTTAGTCGGCGGTGTGGCGGGGTGCGAACCCGGAGTCCGCACTACAGACTGTGACATTGTTCCGGCCACGTCCCGGCCGCGTTTTGACCCGCCGCGAGCGACGCCCGTAAACTTGCCAGTCGCGCCTCCTGCCGCGCCCGGACACCAGCCACGGAGTCCGAGTGCAGATCCGGACGGCAACCCGCTCCTCATCGCGAGCCGCGGGTCCGAGCCGGGCAGTGTTCGTCAGAGGGCGTCGCAGCACCACCCACGGGGCGACAGGGTCCCGGGGGACCTACGAACGAAGGAAGTTCCTCCGTGCGCACGTACAGCCCGAAGCCAGGCGACATCACGCGTGAGTGGCTCGTCATCGACGCCACCGACGTGGTCCTCGGCAAGCTCGCCGCCCAGACCGCCAACCTCCTGCGCGGCAAGCACAAGCCGATCTTCGCTCCGAACGCCGACACCGGCGACTTCGTCATCATCGTGAACGCCGAGAAGGTTGCCCTCTCCGGCAACAAGGCGACCACGAAGATGGCCTACCGCCACTCCGGCTACCCGGGCGGTCTCTCGGCCACCCCGATCGGCGAGGTCCTCGAGAAGGACGCCCGCAAGGCCATCGAGAAGGCCGTGTGGGGCATGCTCCCGAAGAACAAGCTCGGCCGGCAGATGCTGAAGAAGCTGAAGGTCTACTCCGGGCCCAACCACCCGCACCAGGCCCAGAAGGCCGTTCCGTTCGAGATCAAGCAGATCTCCCAGTAATCGTCTGTCTGTCGAGAAAGTCTGAGTGAGGAACATCGTGGCTGACACCACCGAGGTCGAGGAGACCTACGAGGTCAACGAGCAGGGCATCGCCTACAGCTCCGAGAGCGCCCCGTCCGCAGACGCGCCGCAGCGTCCCGCAACCATCGCCCCCGCCGGGGCCACCGGTCGCCGCAAGGAGGCCGTGGCCCGGGTCCGCATCGTCCCCGGCACCGGCGAGTGGACGATCAACGGCCGGACGCTCGACTCCTACTTCCCCAACAAGCTGCACCAGCAGGTCGTCAACGAGCCGTTCGCGGCGCTGCAGCTCGAGGGCCGGTTCGACGTCATCGCCCGCATCCACGGCGGCGGCATCACCGGTCAGGCCGGTGCGCTCCGCCTGGGCGTGGCCCGGGCCCTGAACGCCGTCGACGTCGACGCGAACCGCCCGACGCTGAAGAAGGCCGGCATGCTCACCCGTGACGCCCGCGTCATCGAGCGCAAGAAGGCCGGTCTGAAGAAGGCCCGTAAGGCACCCCAGTACTCCAAGCGCTGACGTCTGCCGGGATCCTTCAGCAGATGCCGCGCATCTTCGGCACGGACGGGGTCCGGGGTCTGGCCAACGGTCAACTGACCGCGGAGCTGGCCCTGGACCTGTCCGTCGCCGCCGCCCGTGTCCTGGCCACCCGGGGCGAGTTCGCGGACTCCCTGAGGTCCCGGGGCCGCCCGCTCGCCGTGGTGGGCCGGGACACGCGCATCTCCGGCCAGTTCCTCGAGCACTCGGTGGTGGCCGGGCTCGCCTCCGCCGGTGTCGACGTGCTGCGGCTGCGGGTGCTGCCGACGCCGGCGGTCGCCTACCTGACCCAGGCGCTGGGCGCCGACCTCGGCGTCGTCATCAGCGCCTCGCACAACCCGATGCCCGACAACGGCATCAAGTTCCTCGCCCACGGGGGCGTCAAGCTCGACGACGCCGTGGAGCGGGAGATCGAGCAGCACCTCGACGACCCGTGGGAGCGCCCCCTCGGCGGAGCGGTCGGGCGGGTCACGCCGTACGCCACCCCCGTCGAGGAGTACGTCGCCCACCTCGTCGGCACGCTCGCGAAGCCGCTCGACGGGCTCAAGGTCGTGCTCGACTGCGCCCACGGAGCGGCCCACGAGGCGGGTCCGCTCGCGCTGCGCGCCGCCGGCGCCGAGGTGATCGCGATCAACGCCGAGCCCGACGGCCTCAACATCAACGACGGCTGCGGCTCCACCCACCTCGAGCCGCTGCGGGCCGCGGTGCTCGAGCACGGCGCCGACGCCGGCTTCGCGCTCGACGGGGACGCCGACCGTTGCCTGGCCGTCGACCACGAGGGCAACGACGTCGACGGCGACCAGATCCTCGCGATCCTCGCGCTGGGCATGGCCGAGACCGGTCACCTGCCGAAGAACACCGTCGTGGCCACGGTGATGAGCAACCTGGGCTTCGTGCAGGCGATGCGCGCGGCCGGCATCGGCGTGCGCCAGACCAAGGTCGGCGACCGGTACGTGCTCGAGGCGATGCGGGTCTCCGGCTACGGACTCGGCGGCGAGCAGTCGGGGCACGTGATCATGAGCGAGTACGCCACGACGGGCGACGGCATCCTCACCGCGCTGCACGTGCTGGAGCGGATGGCCGCCACCGGCCAGACCCTCCGCGACCTCGCCGGAGTCGTGACCCGGCTGCCGCAGGTGCTCGTCAACGTCCCGGACGTCGACAAGGCGCGCGCCGACGACGACCCGGTGGTGGCCGCCGCGGTCGCCGAGGAGGAGGCCGTGCTCGGCGACGGCGGCCGGATCCTGCTGCGCCCCTCCGGCACCGAGCCGTTGGTGCGCGTGATGGTCGAGGCCCCGACGGTCGAGGAGGCCGAGGGCGTGGCGCAGCGGCTGGCCGACGTGGTGAAGCGCGAGCTCAGCCTGTAGGGCGCGGCGCCGGATCGGGAGACGCACCCCAGGCGCTGCCGGCCGCCCGCAGCCGACCAGATAGGAATGGGTCCCATGAGGGACGCTCCTACGCTGGCCGTCGAAGGCCTCGGCAAGACCTTCGGCGCCGTGCGCGCCGTCGACGACCTGACCTTCTCGGTGCGACCGGGGGCCGTGACCGGCTTCCTCGGCCCCAACGGCGCCGGCAAGACCACGACGCTGCGGATGCTGCTCGGGCTGACCCGCCCCTCGCAGGGGCGCGCGCTCGTCGGCGACCGGACGTACGCCGAGCAGCCGGTGCCCGCGTCGCTCGTCGGCGCCGCCCTCGAGGCGTCGAGCTTCCACCCGGGCCGTTCGGGCATCGGTCACCTCGAGGTGTTCGCCGGCCAGGCCGGCGCCGATCGGGCGCGGTGCCGCGAGCTGATCGAGTTCGTCGGGCTCGGCCACGCCGCCCAGCGCCGGGTCGGCGGATACTCGATGGGCATGCGGCAACGGCTCGGGCTCGCGACCGCGCTGCTCGCCGACCCGCCCGCGATCGTGCTCGACGAGCCGGCGAACGGGCTCGACCCCGAGGGCATCCGCTGGATGCGCGGCCTGCTGCGCGCCTTCGCGGCGGAGGGCCGCACGGTGCTGGTCTCCAGCCACGTGCTCTCGGAGGTGCAGCACACCGTCGACGACGTGGTGATCATCGCCCGCGGCCGGCTCGTGCACGCCTCCTCGTTGGCCGAGCTGAGCGCGCTCGCCGCGCCGCAGACCTACGTCGAGTCGCCGACGGCCGATGCGCTGGCCCGGCTCTGCGGCGACCGGGGCTGGACCGCCCGGCCGGACGGCGCCGGCCTGGTGGTCGCCGACGTGCCCGCGGCCGAGATCGGCGCCGCGGCGTACGCCGCGGGCATCGAGCTGCACCAGCTGGCGAGCCGGGGGGTCGGCCTCGAGGACGTCTTCCTGCAGCTGACGGAGGGTGGTGCCCGATGAGGGCCGCCGTCGTCGCGGAGTACCGCAAGCTGGTCAGCACCCGCCTGTGGTGGGTGCTGCTGATCGCGCTGGTGGGCTACCTCGCCTTCGTGGGTGGGGTCCTGACCTTCTCGATCGTGTTCTCGCCCGACGATCCGGACACCGCGATGCCGAGCGGCGCCGAGGCGGCCGCGGGCGTCTACGGCCTCGTGAACGCCATCGGCTACGTCTTCCCGCTGGTGATCGGCAGCCTGATGATCACCACGGAGTTCCGCTACCAGACGATCACGCAGTCGCTGCTGGTCGAGCCGCGTCGTACCGTCCTGCTCGGCGGCAAGCTCGCCGTCGCCGTCCCGCTCGGCCTGCTGTACGGCGCGGTCGGCATGACGGCGCTGGTCGCGGTGAGCGCGCCGCTGCTGGCCCTGAAGGGCGACGGGGCGTTCCTCACCGACCCCGACGTGCTGGCGGTCATCCTGCTCGGCGTCGTGGTCACGGCGCTGTGGACCGTGATCGGCGTCGGCTTCGGCTCGGTGCTGCCCAACCAGGTGGCGGCGGTGGTGGTGCTCCTCGCGTTCACCCAGTTCGTGGAGCCGATCGCCCGGGTCGCCCTGGGCGCCTTCGACGCGACCTCGTCGGTCGCGAGGTTCCTGCCGGGCGCCGCCGCCGACGGGCTGATCGGGGCGAGCCTGATCGGCGAGATGAGCGGCGGTTCCTCGGAGCTGCTGCCGCGCTGGGCGGCGCTGCTCGTGCTGCTCGGGTACGCCGCCGTGCTGGCGCTGGTGGGGAGGATGACGACCCTGCGCCGCGACATCGGGTAGAACCCTCCGCATGACCCGCACCCGGCTCGCCGTCGTCCTCGGCGTGGTCGCGGCCCTCGCCGTGCTGACGACGACGGGCGCGGTGGCGACGTACCTGCGCGCCGACGAGGGCGGCAGGGCGGTCCCGGCCGCGCCGCTGCGGGTCGAGGACCCGGGCAGCGGCGCGTGGCTCGAGGTGCCGGCCGCCGGCTGGCGCGTGCGACCGGCGGACCGGCGCATCTACTACGAGGACGGCGAGGGGCGGACGGTCGCCGAGGTCCGCGGACCGGCGGTCTTCCGCGAGAGCTACTGCGAGGCGGAGCCCAGGGGCTCCTACCGGGCCTTCGCCGGCTTCACCCGGCAGCCCTGGGGCGCGTGGCTCGACGGGCTGACCGGCGGAGACGGCGCCTGGTCGACCGGGGCCACCCGCGAGGACGTGACGCTCGCCGACGGCACCCGCGCCCGGGTGCGCCGGACCGGGTTGCTGGCGGCGGCCGGCGGGCGGTGCCCGGCGTCCGGGATCGTGCTCGCGATGGTCCGGGTGGGCGAGGTGCGGGCGGTGGTGGTCGCGGACGCGCCGGAGGCGGACTCGCTGGAGCCGGACGAGGTGGTCCGGATCCTGGCGACCCTCAGAGCTTCCTGAGCCGTACGTAGCGGACCGAGTGGTCGCGGTCCTTGCGCAGCACGAGCGTGGCCCGGGAGCGGGTCGGCAGGATGTTCTGCGAGAGGTTGGGCCCGTTGATCGTGTCCCAGATCCGCTGCGACTCGGCGACCGCCTCGTCGTGGGAGAGCGCGGCGTACTTGGAGAAGTAGGACTCGGGGTCGCGGAAGGCGGTCTCGCGCAGCCGCAGGAAGCGCTCGCTGTACCAGTCGCGGATGTGGCCGGTGCCGGCGTCGACGTAGACGGAGAAGTCGAAGAAGTCGCTCAAGGTCAGTCCCGCGCGGCCGTCCTCGCGCACCCGTGCGGGCTGGAGGACGTTGAGCCCTTCGATGATGACGATGTCGGGGCGCTTGACGACGACCTTCTCGCCGGGCAGCACGTCGTAGGTGAGGTGGGAGTAGACCGGCGCCTCGACCTCGTCGCGGCCGGACTTGATGTCGACGACGAAGCGCAGCAGCGCCCGGCGGTCGTAGGACTCCGGGAAGCCTTTGCGCTCGAGCAGGCCGCGGCGCCGGAGCTCGGCGTTGGGGTAGAGGAAGCCGTCGGTGGTGACCAGCGCGACGTTCGGGTGCTCGGGCCAGTGCGCGAGCATCTGCTGGAGCACGCGGGCGGTGGTCGACTTGCCGACCGCGACCGAGCCGGCCAGCCCGATGACGAACGGCGTGCGCGGCGGCTGACCCTGCCGCAGGAACTCCTCCTGGCGGCGGTAGAGCCGGCCCGCGGCCTCGACGTACAGGCTGAGCAGCTTGGACAGCGGCAGGTAGATCTGCTGCACCTCGTCGAGGTCGAGCTGGTCGCCCAACCCCCGCAGCCGACGGATCTCCTCGGCGGTGAGCGGGTTCTCGACCTCGCCGGCCAGCGCGGCCCACGCGGACCGGTCGAGCTCGATGTACGGCGACGACTCCCGGGTGGTCTCGTCGGAGGTGCCGTGCTGCCCGCCGTGGGAAGACATGCCGGAGATTGTTGCAGCCGGCCCACCGACGCGGAGCCGGGGTGCCCGCTGGATACGATGACGGTCATGTGCGGCATCGTCGGGTACGTCGGGGAGAGGCGCGCCCAGGATGTCGTCATCGAGGGGCTGCGCCGGCTCGAGTACCGCGGCTACGACTCGGCCGGGATCGCCCTCGTGGCCACCGGCACGATCGCGTCGGACAAGCGGGCGGGCAAGCTGGCGAACCTCGAGAAGGCGATCGCCGACCGGCCGCTCCCGCCGGCCACCGTGGGCATCGGGCACACCCGGTGGGCCACGCACGGTGCGCCCAACGACGTGAACGCCCACCCGCACAGCGGTGCGCAGCGGCGGGTCGCGCTGGTGCACAACGGCATCATCGAGAACTTCGCGGAGCTGCGGGTCGGCATCGAGGCCGACGACGTCGCGCTGCTCTCCGAGACCGACACCGAGGTCGCCGCCCAGCTGCTGGAGGCCGAGGTGCTGACCGGTGCCGACCTGACCACCGCGATGCTGCGGTTGGTCAACCGGCTCGAGGGCGCCTTCACCCTGGTCGCCGTCGACGCGCTCGACCCGTCGCGGGTGGTGGCCGCCCGCCGCAACTCGCCGCTCGTCGTCGGGATCGGCGACGGGGAGAACTTCCTCGGCTCGGACGTCGCGGCGTTCATCGAGCACACCCGGGAGGCGATGGAGCTCGGCCAGGACCAGGTCGTCACGATCACGCGGTCCGGCGTCTCGGTGCGCAACTTCGACGGCAGCTCCGCGGAGGGGCGGCGCTACCACGTCGACTGGGACCTGTCGGCCGCGGAGAAGGACGGTCACGACTGGTTCATGCGCAAGGAGATCCACGAGCAGCCGCGGGCCGTGGCCGACTCGCTGCTCGGACGGCGTACGCCGGAGGGCCGGCTGCACCTCGACGAGATGCGGCTCTCCGACCAGGAGCTGCGCGACGTCGACAAGGTCATCATCATCGCGTGCGGCACGTCGTTCTACGCCGGCATGGTCGCGAAGTACGCCATCGAGCACTGGACCCGGGTGCCGGTCGAGGTCGAGCTGGCCTCGGAGTTCCGCTACCGCGACCCGATCCTCGACTACTCGACGCTCGTCGTGGCGATCAGCCAGTCGGGGGAGACCGCCGACACCCTGCAGGCGATCCGCCACGCGCGCACCCAGCGCTCGAAGGTGCTGGCGATCTGCAACACCAACGGCTCGACGATCCCGCGCGAGTCCGACGCGGTGATCTACACCCACGCGGGCCCGGAGATCGGCGTCGCGTCGACCAAGGGCTTCCTGACCCAGCTGGTCGCATGCTACCTGCTCGCGCTCTACCTCGCGCAGGTCAAGGGCACCCGCTACGGCGACGAGATCGACGAGGTGATGCGCCAGCTCGAGGCGATGCCCGACCACATCGCGACGGTGCTCGCGTCGGCCGACGCGATCTACGCGATGGCGGCCGAGCACGTCGACACCAGGTCGGTGCTCTTCCTCGGCCGGCACGCCGGCTACCCGGTCGCGCTCGAGGGGGCGCTGAAGCTCAAGGAGCTCGCCTACATCCACGCGGAGGGCTTCGCGGCCGGTGAGCTGAAGCACGGTCCGATCGCGCTGGTCGAGTCCGGACTCCCGGTGCTCTGCGTGGTGCCGCCGGCCGGCCGCGACCAGCTGCGGGACAAGATGGTGAGCGGCATCCAGGAGGTCCGGGCCCGCGGGGCGCGCACGATCTGCCTGGTCGAGGACGGCGACGACGCGATCACGCCGTACGCCGACACGGTGATCCGGCTGCCGAAGGTGCCGGTGCTGCTGCAGCCGCTCGTGGCCGTCGTACCGCTCCAGCTCTTCGCCTGCGAGCTCGCGACGCGGATGGGCCACGACGTCGACCAGCCGCGCAACCTCGCGAAGTCGGTGACGGTCGAGTGACGCGCCCATGATCATCGGGGTCGGGATCGACGTGGTCGACGTCGAGCGCTTCGGGGAGTCGCTGACCCGGACGCCCGGCCTGTCGGCGCGGCTCTTCACGCCCAGCGAGGCGGCCCGGCCGCTCGCCTCGCTGGCGGCCCGGTTCGCCGCCAAGGAGGCGCTCGCGAAGGCCCTCGGCGCCCCGGTCGGGCTGCACTGGCACGACGCCGAGGTCGTCTCGGAGTCGTCGGGTCGCCCGCTGATGGAGCTGCGCGGCTCGGTCCGCGCCCGCGCCGACGAGCTCGGGGTCGGATCCGTGCACGTCTCGCTGTCCCACGACGCCGGCATCGCCTCGGCCGTGGTGGTGCTGGAGGGCTGAGGCCCGGGACGTCATACGGTCGGTGTGTCCACTTGCTCCATCCGTATGACGTCCGGTGATGGCCGCTAGCGTGAGGGCATGAGGCGGGCGCACACGGTCGAGCAGGTGCGAGCGGCCGAGCGGGAGCTGATGGCCCGACTGCCCGAGGGGGCACTGATGCAGCGGGCCGCGACCGGGCTGGCGTACGCCGTGGTCGACCTGCTCGGCTCGGCGTACGGGCGGCGGGTGCTGCTGCTGGTCGGGTCGGGCGACAACGGGGGAGACGCGCTGTACGCCGGGGCGCTGCTCGCCCGGCGGGGCGCGGCGGTCCAGGCCTGGCTGCTGTCCGACCACGCGCACGAGGGCGGGGTGGCGGCGCTGAGAGAGGCCGGCGGGTGCGTGGTCGACGGGAGCCCGGCACGACCCGAGGTGGTGGTCGACGGGATCGTCGGGATCGGGGGGCGACCGGGGCTGCGGCCCGAGGCCGCGGCGGCGCTCGAGGCGGTACGGGGCGTGCCGGTGGTCGCGGTCGACACCCCGAGCGGCGTCGACGTCGACACCGGCGAGCTCGACGGGGCGCACGTGACCGCGGACGTGACGGTCACCTTCGGCACCCACAAGGTGGCGCACCTCGTCGACCCGGCGAGCCGGTATTGCGGGGCGGTGCATCTCGTCGACCTCGGGCTCGACCTGGCCGAGCCGGCCGTCGAGGCGCTGCAGCCGGAGGACGTCGCGGCGCTGCTGCCGCGGCCGGCGGCCGACGCGCAGAAGTACACGCGCGGCGTGGTCGGCGTCCGCGCCGGCAGCGCGCTCTACCCCGGCGCCGCGCTGCTGTCCGTCGCCGGCGCCGCGAGCGGGCTGGCGGGGATGGTGCGGTACGTCGGCCCGGCCGAGGTCGCCGACCGGGTGCGCCAGTGGCATCCCGAGGTCGTCGGCGAGGGCCGGGTCCAGGCCTGGGTGGTCGGCTCCGGCGGCGGCGAGAGTGCCGGCGATGAGCTCCGGGCGGCCCGATCCGACCGGGTCCCGACCGTGGTCGACGCCGATGCGCTGGCCCATGTCGACGGGCCACAGCCGGCCGACACCGTGCTCACCCCGCACGCCGGCGAGCTCGCGGCGATGACCGGCGCCGAGCGCGCGGACGTCGAGGCCCGGCCGCTCCACCACGCGCGCGGCGCGGCCGCGGCGTACGGCTGCACGGTGCTGCTCAAGGGCCGCCGCACGCTGATCGCCGAGCCCGACGGCCGGGTCCGCGTCACCACCACCGGCACGCCCTGGCTGGCGACCGCCGGGGCGGGCGACGTGCTCGGCGGGCTGGTGGGCGCGCTGCTGGCCGCCGGACTCACGGCGTACGACGCCGCGTCCGTCGGATCCTGGCTGCACGGCGCCGCCGCGACACTCGCCGGGCGCGACGGACCGCTGGTCGCGAGCGACGTCGCGGCGGCGATCCCCGCGGCCGTGCGGAGCCTGCCGAGGGCGTGATGGGAGAATGGCAGGCCATGACTCCGCTGCCGGCCCCCGCCCGAGCCGAGATCGTCGTCGATCTCGGCGCGATCCGGCACAACGTCCGCCGGCTGCGCGAGCTCGCGGGCGTCGCGATGATGACCGTCGTCAAGGCCGACGGCTACGGTCACGGCCTGGCCGAGGCCGCCGGTGCGGCCCGCGAGGCGGGCGCCGAGTGGCTCGGGGTCGCCACCATCGACGAGGCGCTCGCGCTGCGCGCGGCCGGCGACACCGGTCGGATCCTGTGCTGGCTGACGGTGCCGAGCGAGGACCTCGCGCCCGTGGTCGCGGCCGACATCGACGTCACCGCCTACACGCTCGCCGAGCTCGACGCGATCCGGGCCGCGGTCGCCGACGCCGGCCGCCCGACGCGGCTCCAGCTCAAGATCGACACCGGCCTGTCGCGCGGCGGCGCCCCGATGGACGCCTGGCCCGACCTCGTCGCGGCCGCGCGGCGCGGTGAGCAGGACGGCGCCTGGACGGTCACCGGGATCTGGTCCCATCTCGCCGCCAGCGACGAGCCCGACCACCCGGCCAACGACGCCCAGGAGGCGGTCTTCCACGAGGCGCTGGCCATCGCCGCGACGGCCGGCCTGCGGCCCGAGGTCCGCCATCTCGCCAACTCGGCGGCGGCGATCCTGCGGCCGTCCTCCCGGTTCGACCTGGTGCGGGTCGGCATCGCGTCGTACGGACTCGACCCCGCCCCCGGGCACACCCCCGATCTCGGCCTGCGCCCCGCGATGACCGCACGCGCCACGCTGGCGCTGAGCAAGCCGCTCGCGGCCGGCGCCTCGGTCTCCTACGGCCACATCTGGACCGCCGACCGGGCGACCACCGTCGGCCTGGTGCCGGTCGGGTACGCCGACGGCGTACCGCGCCACGCGAGCAACGTCGCCGAGGTTCAGGTCGCCGGCCGGCGGCGCCCGATCCGGGGCCGGATCTGCATGGACCAGTTCGTCGTGGACCTCGACGGCGAGCTGCCCGCACCCGGCGCGGACGTGCTGCTCTTCGGCGACGGCGGCCACGGCGAGCCGACCGCCCAGGACTGGGCCGAGGCGGCCGACACCATCTCCTACGAGATCGTCTCCCGGATCGGGGGCCGGATGACCCGGAGGTACGTCGACTCCAGCCCGCGGTTCCGGGAGGACCACGAGTCATGAGCATGCGCGGACGCGTGATCGGAGCGGTCACGGTCGGTGCCGTCGGCCTGGCCGCCGCCGGCGCCGGCATCGGCGTGAACCGGCAGCGCCGCCGGATCGTCGGCAGGTCGCCGTCCGACGCGCCGGCCTTCGGGTCGCTGCGGGCGGAGCCCGTGACGGTCGTCGCCGACGACGGCACGCCGCTGCACGTCGAGGTCGACGAGCCCGACGCGGCGCCCTCCGGGCGGGGCGGTCCGCCGTTGACCGTGATCTTCGCTCACGGCTACGCGCTCGAGATGGACTGCTGGCACTTCCAGCGCGAGCACTACCGCGGGCGGGTCCGCGCGGTCTTCTACGACCAGCGCTCGCACGGCCGCTCCGGTCGCTCGCCCGTCGGCAACGCCACGATCGAGCAGCTCGGCCGCGACCTGCTCACCGTCATGGACGCCGTCGCTCCGGAGGGCCCGGTGGTGCTCGTCGGTCACTCGATGGGCGGCATGACGATCGTCGCGCTCGCGGAGCAGCACCCGGAGCTGTTCGGCGACCGGGTGGTCGGCGCCGCGCTGATCTCGACCACGGCCGGGGGGCTCGAGCCCAGCCGCATCCTGTTCCCGATGGTGCCGGCGTGGGGGAGCGCCACCGCGGTCGGCCGCACCGTCTCCGCGCTGGGCCGCTCCCACAAGGTGGTCGACGGCGCCCGCCGGGCCGGCAAGGACGTCGCGCTGGTCGCCACCGCCGGGCTCGCGTTCGGCGACGAGGTGCCCGGCAGCTACGTCGCCTTCGTCGACAAGATGCTGTCGGCGACGCCGTTCGAGGTCGTGGCGGAGTTCTTCCCCGGCTTCTCGGCGCTGGACAAGTTCGACTGCGTCGAGGTACTCGCGAAGGTGCCGACCGCCGTGATCTGCGGCACCCAGGACAAGCTCACCTCGATCGGACACAGCCGCAAGCTCCACTCTCGGATCGACGGCTCGACCCTGCTCGAGTGCCACGGCGCCGGGCACATGGTGATCATGGAGCGCCACGACGAGGTGAACGGCGAGCTCGACCGGCTGCTCGCCGCGACCGGAGCCGAGGACGCGCGGTGACGGTCGAGATCACCCGCGTCGGCCCGGAGTCGGCGGAGCACGTGCTCGCCGTGGTCCGTGCGGCCTTCGCGGTGCGCCCGCCGCTCGACCCGCCCGCGGCGGCGCTGGCGGAGACCGAGGAGACCATCGCCAAGCGGCTCGCCGGCGGCGGTGGCCTGCTCGCCACCCTCGACGGCCGGCCCGTGGGCGCCCTGGTGCTCGACCCGGTCGGCAGCACGACGTACCTGCGCCGCTTCGGGGTGGTCCCCGACGCCCAGCGCCACGGCATCGCCGCCGCGCTGATCGAGGCGGCGGTCGAGGCCGCCGAGGGCTCCGCGGACCTGACCGTGGTCGCGCGCGAGGAGTTGCCGCAGACCGTGCGGTTCTGGGAGCGGCAGGGCTTCCGCGAGATCCGGCGCGAGTCCCCGAACGTCGAGCTGCGGCGGCCGCTGCGCACCCACGTCTTCCAGGTGCCGGACGCCGACTCCATGCGCGCCCTCGGGCGGGCCCTCGCGGCGCAGCTCGGCCCTGGCGACCTGGTCGTGCTCTCCGGCGAGCTGGGCGCGGGCAAGACGACGCTCACCCAGGGTCTGGGAGCCGGGCTGGGGGTGCGCGGCGACGTCACGTCGCCGACGTTCGTGATCGCGCGGGTCCACCCGTCGCTGGTCGGCGGCCCCGACCTGGTGCACGTCGACGCCTACCGGCTCGGCGGGCTCGACGAGCTCGACGACCTCGACCTCGACACCTCCCTCGACGACGCCGTCACCGTCGTCGAGTGGGGTGAGGGTCTCGCCGAGGGCCTCTCGGAGTCACGGCTGGAGGTCGCGATCGTGCGGGGCGACGCGCCGCACGACGGGCTCGACCCGCGGCGCGTCGAACTCACCCCGGTCGGCCCACGCTGGCACGCGCTGTCCTCGCCCGCGCTGGGTTCGACCTAGAAGCCGGTGATGCCCTCTTGGCCGTAGCCCTCCGCCTGCTCGTCGAAGTTCTCGTGCTCGAGCAGGTGCAGGATCGGTACGCCGAGCTTGCGCCGGGCCTTCGACGTCCAGTCGAGGTGGAAGAACTCGGCCACGACGTGCGGCCGGGTCAGGATGATCGCCTCGCGGCCGTCGACGGCGGCGACCTTGGCGGCGAGCGCGTCGATCGGCGGGTCGCCGACGACCTCGCCCCGGGCGACGGCGCCGCTGCGGCGCAGCGCCTGGAGCGTCTGCTCGAGCTCGGTGTGCGACCGGTCCTCGCAGTCCTTGCGGACCGCGTCGAGGTCGACCTCGCTCATCGGCATCGTCGGCGACGCGAGCATGTCGCCCGCGGTGAGGGAGCCCATCGCCGACTCGATGCGCGCCGCGGCGTCCTCCAGGGGCAACAGCACGTGGTAGGTCACCGGCTCGTCGAGACCCTCGTGGAGCGAGTGCACCTGGGCGGCATCCTGGTCGCTCAGCGCCTGCTCGATCAGGAGGACGACGTCGTAGTCCCCGCGGGTCGTCTCCGCTGCGTTCTCAGACATCTCGGCCTTCCTCAGTCGATACCGAGAATCCTAGCCAGGTCGTAGCTGACCGGCTCCTCCAACTGCTCGTAGCCGCACGACTCGGGGTCGCGGTCGGTGCGCCAGCGCCGGAACTGGGCCGTGTGCCGGAACCGGCGGCCCTCCATGTGGTCGTAGGCCACCTCCAGCACCCGCTCGGGCCGCAGCGGCGTGAACGAGAGGTCCTTGCCCTGGCTCCAGCGGCTCTGCGTGCCGGGGACCCGGTCGGGATTGGCGGTCAGGAACTCCTGCCAGTGGCCCCACGGGTGCTCCTCGATCGGCACGACCAGCGGCTGGAGCTCCTCGATCAGCTCGGCGCGCCGGGCCGCGGTGAAGCTCGCGCTCACCCCGACGTGCTGCAGCTGGCCGTCGCGGTAGAGCCCGAGCAGCAGGCTGCCGAGCAGCGGCTTCTCGGGAGTACTGGTCTTGTGCTCGCGGTAGCCGGCGACGACCACGTCGGCGGTGCGCTCGTGCTTGATCTTGAGCATCGTGCGGGCGTTCTGCTGGTACGCCGCGTCCAGCGGCTTGGCGACCACGCCGTCGAGGCCCGCCCCCTCGAACTGCTCGAACCACTCCTGGGCCTCGGCCGGGTCGGTCGTCGTCCGGGTGAGGTAGCAGGGGCCGTCGAGCCCGGCCAGCGCCTCCTCGAGCGCCGCTCGGCGCTCCGCGAACGGCCGCTCGGCGTACGACTCGTCCCCGAGCGCGAGCAGGTCGAAGGCGACGTACGACGCGGGCGTCTGCTCGGCCAGCAGGTCGATCCGGGACTTGGCGGGGTGGATGCGCTCCTGGAGCACCTCGAACTCCAGCCGCTCGCCCACGGAGACGAAGATCTCCCCGTCGAGCACGCACCGCTGCGGCAGCTGCTCGCGCATCGCGGCCACGACCTCGGGGAAGTAGCGGGTCAGCGGCTTGGTGTTGCGGCTGGCCAGCTCGACCTCGTCGCCGTCCTTGAAGACGATGCAGCGGAAGCCGTCCCACTTCGGCTCGAAGCTCAGCGCGCCGGCCTCTCCCTGGAACTTCTTGGCGAGGTCGGGGATGCCCTTGACCGACTTCGCGAGCATCGGCTGCACGGGCGGCATCACGGGGAGGTCCACGCTCAGGACTCTAGTGCCGCGGGGCGACCGTCTGACGAGCAACTGACGCACTGACCTACCGTCGTCTCCCGCGCCGGAGGGCGACTCACGCACCTGACGAGGCTGCTCCCCTCCGGCGGATCCGCGACACTCAGGTCAGGTACGACGAAAACCTGGCGTCACCCCGTGAGCGCCTGGTGCATGGCACAGCTCGCGATCGGCGATGCTCCGGCGCGACTGCGAAGGGGCGCCGGACGGTACCCCCAGCCGGTCGCCCTGCTCGCCCGGTTGGGAGTGGATCTCACGCACGAACGCAAGGGGCTGGGTGCTGGGCTCCTGACGGATGTCGTCGCTCGAGTCGCCGCGCTCTCGGACGAGATCGGCTGTCGCGGCCTCGTGGTCCACGCCGAGTCGCAGACCGCCCACGACTGCTACCTCCATCTGGTTCCGGAGTTCGAGCAGAGCCCGACGGATGAGTTGCACTTGGTATCGATGCTGAAGGACATCAAGCGCACGCTCGGGCTCTGATGCGGTGGACATGGCGCATTCGAAGCAGGACGCACGCACCTGACGACGGTGTTCCCGATCCGCGGATCCGCGACACTCAGGTCAGGTACGACGAAAACCCGGCGTCACGTGGCCACCGCCGTGTCGCTGCCCCACCATGGTGACCCGTAACCTAGGGCAGTCAATCCCCGGTTGGTCTGCCGGGCGGAGCTGCCAGCCCCGCCAGGCGGGCCGGTGGGGAGTGATCCCCGGTTGGTCTGCCGGGCGGAGCTGCCAGCCCCGCCAGGCGGGTCCGCAGGGTTTGCAATCCCCGGTTGGTCTGCCGGCAGGGCCCGCCTGACTTTGAATCAGGATTAGCGACGTAGGTTCGACTCCTACCCGGGGAGCGTGAGTGCAGAGCAGCAGGCTGGGCAGGGGACGGGACTGACGGTCATCGTGCTGGCCGCGGGTGGCGGCACCCGGATGAAGTCCAAGACCATGAAGGTGCTGCACCCCATCGCGGGGCGCACCATGATCGGTCACGTCCTGACGGCGGCACAGGCGCTGGACCCCCAGCGGGTGGTGGCGGTGGTCGGGCACCAGCGCGAGGCCGTGAGCGCGCACATCAGCGCGAGCTTCCCCGACGTGGTGCTGGCCGTGCAGGAGGAGCAGCTCGGCACCGGCCACGCCGTCCGCATGGCCGTGGAGGCGGCCGGCGCGAGCGCCGGCACCGTGCTGGTGGCGTACGGCGACACGCCCCTGCTCAGCGGGGAGTCGCTGCGGGCGTTCGCGGCCGAGCACGAGGCGGCCGAGCGCGCGGTGAGCATCCTCAGCGGCATCGTCGACGACCCGTTCGGCTACGGCCGCGTGCTGCGCAACGCCGAGGGCGACGTCGAGGCGATCGTCGAGGAGAAGGACGCCAGCGCGGAGCAGCGCGAGGTCCGCGAGATCAACTCCGGCATCCTGGCCTTCGACGCGGGCTTCCTGACCACCGCGCTCCCACGCATCGGCAACGACAACGCCAAGGGCGAGTACTACCTCACCGACACGATCGCGATCGCTCGCGAGGACGGCCTGACCGTCGGCGCGTATCCCGTCGACGACGTGATGCAGACCGAGGGCGTCAACGACCGGGTCCAGCTGGCCCGGATGGGCGCGGAGCTCAACCGGCGCATCGTCGAGCGGTGGATGCGCGAGGGCGTGACCGTGATGGACCCCGCGACCACGTGGATCGACGCCGACGTCGTGCTCGCGGGCGACGTGACGATCCTGCCCGGCACCCAGCTGCTCGGCGCGACCGTCGTCGGTGAGGATGCCGTCGTCGGCCCCGACACGACGCTCAAGGACTGCGAGATCGGCCCTCGCGCGCGGGTCGTGCGCACCCACGGAGAGCTCGCCGTGATCGGTGCCGAGGCCAACGTCGGGCCGTTCTCCTACCTGCGCCCGGGCACCACGCTGGGCACGGGCGGCAAGATCGGCGGCTTCGTCGAGACCAAGAACGCCGTGATCGGCGACGGCGCGAAGGTGCCGCACCTGTCGTACGTCGGGGACGCCGAGATCGGCGAGGGCACCAACATCGGCGCGGGCACGATCTTCGCCAACTACGACGGGGTGGACAAGCACCGCACGAAGGTCGGTCGGCACGCTCGGACGTCGTCCAACAACACCTTCGTCGCGCCCGTCGAGATCGGCGACGGCGCGGCGACCGGGGCCGGCACCGTCGTGCGTCAGGACGTCCCGCCGGGCGCCCTGGCGGTCTCCGCCGGTCCGCAGCGCAACATCGAGGAGTGGGCGCTGCACAAGCGGGCGGGCACGGCCCAGGCCCGGGCCGCGGAGGACGCGCTGGGTGCCCGACGAGACGACGACGGCGGCGTGGCAGAATCCTGAGTGAACACTCTCCGGCGACCGAGGAGCGGCACACCGTGACCGGAATGAAGAAGACCACCGAGAAGAACCTGATGGTCTTCAGCGGCCGGGCCCACCCGGAGCTCTCGGAGGAGGTCGCGAGGCTGCTGGGCACCGAGCTGGTGCCGACCGCGGCGTACGAGTTCGCGAACTCGGAGATCTACGTGCGCTACGAGGAGTCGGTCCGGGGCTGCGACGCCTTCGTGCTCCAGAGCCACACGGCGCCGATCAACGAGTGGATCATGGAGCACCTGATCATGGTCGACGCCCTCAAGCGGGCGAGCGCCAAGCGGATCACGGTGGTCATGCCGTTCTACGGGTACGCCCGGCAGGACAAGAAGCACCGCGGCCGCGAGCCGATCTCGGCGCGGCTGATGGCCGACCTCTTCAAGACCGCCGGTGCGGACCGGCTGATCGCCGTCGACCTGCACGCCGACCAGATCCAGGGATACTTCGACGGGCCGGTCGACCACCTGATGGCGCTGCCGATCCTGACCGACTACGTCAAGGAGAAGTACGGCGACCAGTCGCTCGCCGTGGTCTCGCCCGATGCGGGCCGGATCAAGGTGGCCGAGCGCTGGTCGGCCAAGCTCGGCGGGGCCCCGCTGGCGTTCATCCACAAGACTCGCCGTACCGATCGCCCCAACGAGACGGTGGCCAACCGGGTCGTCGGCGAGGTCGCCGGCAAGATGTGCGTCCTGACCGACGACATGATCGACACCGGCGGCACGATCGTGAAGGCCGCCGAGGCGCTGATGAACGACGGCGCCGCGGGCGTGATCATCGCGGCGACCCACGCGATCCTCTCCGACCCGGCCGTCGACCGGCTGAAGAACTGCCCGGCCGTCGAGGTGATCGTGACCAACACGCTGCCGATCCCGCCCGAGCGCGAGTTCGACAAGCTGACGATCCTCTCGATCGCCCCCCTGGTGGCGCGCGCGATCCGCGAGGTGTTCGAGGACGGCTCGGTCACCTCGATGTTCGACGGGCACGCCTGAGCGGTCACTCCCTGCCGTCTAGGCCGCCGGCACCGCCGTGGTGGCCGGGGTCCATCCGACCCGCCAGGCCAGGGCGACGGCGGCCAGCTGCGAGCCGGCCTCCAGCTTGGCGAGCAGGGCGCGGATCTGGCTGCGCACCGTCTCCACGGACACCACGTGGGCCTGGGCGATCTCGGCGACCGAGCTGCCGTGCATGAGGCGCCACAGGATGCGGGCCTCCGCAGGGGTGAGCCGGCCGAGGTTGCGTCGCGCGCGCCGTTCGGCCGTGAGCGCGCGGTCCGGGACCGGCGCGTGGGTCGCCGGGTGCGGCGCCGCCCCCGGCGTACGTGCGACCCGGTCGACGAGCTCGCGGACCTCGGCGACCCCGCCGGACCCCAGCACCGCGACCGCGCCCGCCCCGACCAGCTCCGCCGACTCCGCCCGGTCACCCGGCTGGCTGACGACGACCACACGCTGGCCCCGGGCGGCGAGGTCGGCGACCAGGTCGTGCGCGTCGACGGCATCGGCGGCGACGATCACCACCAGCTCGGCCTTCGCGCGCAGCACCGCGTCGCGGGCGCCGCTCATCGATGCGCAGGTCTCCAGCGGGATGGGCACGATCCGTGCCGCCGGCGCCAGGGAGCGACCGATGGTCTCCACCACCAGCCTGAACCGGCCCGTCACCACCACCCGTGGTCGACCGTGATGGCTCCTATGTTGTCCCGTCGCTGTCATGTGATCCCCCGATCGGCTGAGGATGAGTGCCCGACCCCGGGGCGAGACCCCCAGGCCGGACATCGCCCAGTCGTCCTACCCGGACTAGTCCTTGGCTAGCACGGGTGTCAAGGGCGTGCCGGCCGGTTGGCCGGACGTTCTCGGTGCGGTCTAGACAGGTCCGGTCCGGATCAGTATGCCCCGCGATGGCCGAGCACGGCTCCCGCCGTGCGGGCCAGGATCCGGAGGTCGAGGGTCCACGACCAGTTGTCGACGTAGTGGAGATCGAGGCGGACCGACTCCTCCCAGCTGAGGTCGGAGCGGCCCGACACCTGCCACAGCCCGGTCAGCCCGGGCAGCACCGCCAGCCGCCGCCGCGGGTCCAGCTCGTACCGCGCCACCTCGGCGGGGAGCGCTGGACGGGGGCCCACCAGGGACATCTCGCCGCGCAGCACGTTGATCAGCTGCGGCAGCTCGTCGAGCGAGTACTTCCGCAGGATCCTGCCGATGCGGGTGATCCGGGGGTCCTCGCGCATCTTGAACAGCACGCCGTCGCACTCGTTGTGCTGCTCCAGCGTCTCGAGCAGCCGGTCGGCGTCGGTGCGCATGGTGCGGAACTTGTACATGGTGAACGGCGTTCCGCGGTGCCCGGTGCGGCGCTGCGTGTACAGCGCGCCGCCGGGGGAGTCCCAGCGGATCGCCAGCGCGATGCCGAGCAGCACCGGGAGCAGCACGAGCAGCGCGGCGCCGGCCAGCGCCCGGTCCACCGCGTGCTTGACGGCCCGAGCCGTGCTGGGGCCCGTGGCGGGCCGCACCCGGGCCAGGCCCAGGACGCCGGCGGGCACGTGCTGGACCCGGTGCGGGGCCACGTCGAGCAGCCCGGTGCCGACGAACACCTCCAGGCCGGCCTCTTGGGCGCTCCAGCAGGTACGGCGTACGGCGGCCGGGTCCAGCGACCGGCCGGGCAGCACGATGACCGCGCGCGCCGCGGTCGCTCGCGCGGCGTCGACCACGGCGTCTGCGCCCAGCCACAGCGGGACCGAGCAGAGCTCGAGGTCCATCGCGTCGGAGAGAGCGACCGGGTCGTCGGGGGCGACGCACAGGGAGGTCACGTGCCACCGGCTGCGCCGCTCGCGGCGCAGCTCGGTCATCAGGGCGCCGATGTCGGCGAGGTCGCCTGCGACCGCCACGGCAAGCGGCCGGGTGCCGGCGACGAGGCGCGGCACCGCTGCGGCCAGCGCCAGCGCCGCGGTCAGGCCGACCTGGCCGGCCGCGGGCAGCTGCGGGGCGAGCACGTCGCCCGCGACCCAGAAGGCCAGGCCGAGGACGACCCCGGCCCGGAGCACCGCCTTGAGGCCCGCGGGCCGGTCGGCCGCGGTCCAGGCGCCCGACCCGGCGAGGGCGAGGCACCAGGCGAGCAGGATCTCGACAGCGAGCCGCGGCTCGGCGGCCGTCGCGGTGACCTCGGCGAGCACCAGGAGGACCGAGAGGACCAGGGCGCCGGTGGCCAGGTCGAGGAGCGGCACCAGCGGTCGCAGGCTGCGCGCGGTCCTGCCGGTCGCGGCACCCGTCGCGTCGGTGGTCGCGTCACCCCGGATCCCGACCCAAGCCCCTGGCTCCGCGCGGTGCGCATCGGGCACCGCCGTCGTCAGTGATGTCACCGTCGTCTCCCCCCACGGCCTGCGGTCCGACCTGCCGGGCACCCTCTCCCCGAGCGTTGAACGGTGGTGCAGGCCTTGTGCCAGAGAACCTAGGAACTGGGCGCTCCCGTGACATGCCCGAAATGAGGCAACCTGAGCGGTCGTCGGCCGTCACTGGTCCGAACCGGACCGAACCGGACCGAATGAACCGGCCGGCGAGGCCGCCCCTGAGCAGGGCGGTCGGCAGGCGGCGAGCAGCGGCGCGGTCAGCGGCGCGGTGGCTGCCAGCCGGCGGTGTTGGCGATGCCGACGGCGGCGAGCTGGGAGGAGACCTCCAGCTTCGACAGGATCGCCTTGACCTGGGTGCGCACGGTGGCCTCGGAGACGAAGCTGCTGCTCGCGATGTCGCGCACGGTGCGGCCCTGCATGAGCTCGCCCAGCACGGCCTCCTCGCGCGGGGTCAGCAGCGCGAGTCGGCGCTGCAGGGCGACCCGTTCGAGGCCCTGCTCGTGCCAGTGGCTGATCAGCGCCTCGCGCTCCTCCCGGTCGATGACGGGGAGGCCCTGGTTGATGCGGCGGACGGTCGACAGGATCTCGTTGAGCGGCTGCGACTTGCTCAGCACCTTGCGAGCCCCGTGCCGGAGGCACTCGCCCCACCGGGCCCGGTCGTTGGAGGCGGTCACGACGACGACGTTGACGCCGGCCTTGACCATCGGCGTGATCAGGCGGACGCCGTCGCCGACACCGCCGAGGTCGAGGTCGAGCAGGACGATGCGCGGTCGCATCCGGACGACGGATGCGAGCACGGCCTGGGCGCCGCCCTCCTCGGGGATCGGGAAGCGCTGGACGTCGTACCCCTCGAGGTTGAGCGCGAGCTCGAGCGACTCGGCGAAGAGCGTGTGGTCCTCGATGATGAGGAGCTTGAGCTGGCTGCGCGGTGCGGGGCCGGTCACCGGTGGGAGTCCTGAGCTGCGGAGAGGGGAGCGGCCTTGAGCGAGAGGACGAACCGGGCACCGGCGTCGGGTGCCGGGTCGAGGTCGAGGTGACCGCCGAGCTGCTCGGCCAGCAGTCGGGCGGTGGCCAGGCCGACACCCTCTCCGGGCGAGCTGGAGCTGCGGGTGCCCCAGGTGAAGAGCCGTGGCCGCACCTCGGGGTCGACGCCGGGACCGCTGTCGGCGACCGATACCTCGACGTCGTCGCCGACCATGCTGGCCTCCAGTCGAACAGGCCCGCCGGCGTGCCGGCGGGCGTTCGAGAGCAGGACGTTGACGATCTCGGCGACGTCGTCGGGGCGGGCGATGACGACGTGGCCGCTCGGGCGCCATCGGATCGGCAGCCCGTCGGCCTCGTGCCGGACCACCACGGGTCGCAGCGCGAGGTCGAGCTCGGTGGGTCCGGGAGCGATCAGTGACCGGTCGTCGACGAGTCGGTCGAGCCGGCGCAGCTCGGCGGCGAGCATGTCGTGGAGCTGCTCGCGCCGGGCCACGCTGATCTCCGCGCGATGGAGCAGCTCGGTGGCGGTCGCGATCCCGGCCAGCGTGCTGCGGATCTCGTGCAGCCGGGCCTGGTCGGTGTGCAGACCCTGCTCCGCGACCTCGAGCTGTCCGCGCAGGATGCGCAGCGCCGACGCCTCGTCGAGGATCGCGAACCTGGCCCGGCCGGCCGCGGTGGCGAGCAGCATGGCGGCACCGACCGCGTTGGACAGGGCGCCGACGAACAGGAGCGACGGCGGTGTCCCGGCCGCCATCGCGGAGCCCTGGCCGATCGCCAGGAACACGGCGGCGATCGCGATGCGGTGCCGCAGGTCGGCCGCGAGGACGCGGGCGCGCAGGATCCGCACGGCGGTCCAGATCCCGACGGCGCCGAGCCCCGCGAACGCGGCGACGGAGACGATGGCCGAGGGCGTCGGCAAGGGCAGCTCGAGCAGGGCCATCCGGGTGAGGATCAGCGCGAGCCCGAAGAGCATGCCGACGGCAAGCGGGTCGTAGCGCACGGGCAGCCGGTCTCCGGAGACCACCATGGTCACGAGCGCGACGGTGACGGCGATCTGGAACAGGGCGGCCCAGGTCGACTGCGCGGGCCCGGTGACGTCGTCGCCGGAGATGCGCATCAGCCAGCTGAGCTCCTGGAGAGCGAACGTGGCGGTCGCCGTCACCAGCCAGGCCATCGCCTGGTCCTGGGCTATGTGCCAGTGGATGTAGAAGAAGACGGCCGCGCAGAGCACGGCCACCGAGGACGCGAACATGAACAGGTTGGCCGTCGCCTCGATCGCGTCGGCTCCCGCTCGTGCGTCCCCGACCGTCAGCGCGGCCACGATCAGGACTGCCCCGCAGGCCGCGGCGGCAGAGCGGACGGCTCCGTCGTGTGTCACCGTGCCCTCCCCAACCCGTGGGCCTGCGACGAGGCGGGTCCCCCGGAAATCCTGCCGGCCCCCCGGCCGGCGTCCCCCCACAGCGGATCCCCGCTGTGCCATGTCCGGACTGCGTGGTTCCAGACTGCGTCAATATCGCGTGCGGCGGGTGAGGATCTCGACCGGCTTCGCGATGTATCCCCCAGATTGGGGATGGGAATGGGCCGCGTTCGACCGCCCCTCGTGCCCGAGTACGCCGGGGAGGGCGCCCTGCCGTTCCACTGTGTCCCCACGAGCGGGCTCACCGCATGCCGAATGCAGGGGACTTTGTCGCCCAGCGGCGGCGAGCGCCCGTCGCTCCGGTCACGATGGCCGGCGATGCTGCCGACCACTTCCGCCCCCCTGAGCGAGTCGGCCGGGTCGCCTCCGCCCGCGGAGCCGGATCCGCCCGTCGCAGTCGTGCTCGCCTCCGACCTGCGTCTGGTCGTCGAGGCGGTCGCCGCGGCGCTGTCGAGCCGGGGCCTCCGGGTCGCCGTCCTGACCTGGCCGCGGGGGCCTCGGGTCGAGCCCGTACAACGGCAGCTCGAAGCCGCCGTGGCGGACGTGGCGGTCCTCTTGTACGACGTCGACATGTCGCTCAGGATGACGGAGGCGAGCGCCTTGATCCGGAGCTGGTCTGGACCGTGGCTGGTACTCACCGGATCGTCCCCCGGTCCGGCGTGGGGTGGCCTTAAAATCGCCGGCGCCGCGGCGGTCCGACCGAGCAACATGCCCCTGGCGGAGGTCGAGATGCTGATCCGTCGACTGGCCGCGGGCGAGGCGGACCCGGAGGCGACGGCGCTCGCCGACCATGTCGCATCGTGGCGCGCCGTGCAGGCGCGGCACGGGGAGCTGCAGCGGCGGCTCGACAGCCTGGCGCCCCGCGAGCTGCAGGTCCTGATGCTGCTGCAGGAGGGGGTGCGGGTCCAGGGGATCGCCCGTCGGCTCGGGCTCTCCGAGACGACGGTGCGCAGTCAGGTGCGAGCGGTGCTGCGCAAGCTCGGCGTCCGGTCCCAGCTCCGGGCCGTGGCGATGCTGCACGCGATCGCCAGGTCGGTCGACGATCCGGCGTCAGTCGACGGGTGACTGCCAGCCCACCTGGTGGGCCAGCCCGACGGCGGCCAGCTGCGAGGAGACGCCGAGCTTGGCGAGGATCGACTTCACCTGGGTGCGGACGGTCGCCTCGGAGACGAACGAGCGGGCCGCGATCTCGCGCACGGTGCGGCCGTGGGTGAGGTTGCCGAGCACCTCGGCCTCGCGGACGGTCAGCCGGTCCAACCGCGCGCGGATGTGCTGGTGCTGGGCCCGGCGCTCGTGCCACACCCGGAGCAGCTCGTCCCGCTCGCCGGGTGCGAGCACCTGCAGGCCCGCGTCGATGCGGCGCAGGACCGCGAGGATCTCGTTCAGCTGGGCCGTCTTGCTGATCGTCTTGCGTGCGCCCTGAGCGAGGCACTGTCCCCAGCGGGCCCGGTCGGGGTCGGCGGTCACGACGATCACCGAGCAGCCGCTCTGGACCAAGGGCGGGATCAGGCGGGCGCCGTCGCCGAACTGACCGAGGTCGAGGTCGAGCAGCACGATGCCGGGCTGGCTCCGGGAGACCTGCGCCAGCAGGTTCGCCGAGCGGCCCGGGCTGGTCGGCACCTCGGCCCGGCGTACGTCGTAGCCGGCGCGCGAGAGCGCGAGCTCCAGTGACTCGGCGAAGAGCGGGTGGTCGTCGATCAGCAGCACGCGCTGGCGGCGCAGGCCGCGGCCGCTGGGTGTCGCCGCGCCGTTCGTGCAGGCGGCGGAGCCCCGGACGATGGTGTCGGTCGGTGGCCGGATGTCGGTCTCGTGCGCTGTCACGAAGGCAACGCTGCGGACCGGCGAGGGCCGGTGGAGCCGAAGCCACCTGCGGATACCCCATCTTCGGGACGCGGCCTCCTCGGGAGGGGCAGCCGGGGCCCCAAGGTCCGCCAGCCGGTCGCCATCCGACGTCGCCCATGGGGTGACGGCGTCGACTGCCGGGCGCCCGCATCATCGGGGGTGGGGGCGAGCTCCGCGCAGGTGGGTGGATGGGCCGACCGGCTGGCGAACCAGCTCGGGGTAGTCCTTCGTCGAGTATCAGCGCCGCCGGGTGCGCGGGTCATCATCAATACTCGGCGCGGTGGGATTCGTCGATGACCTGCTCCTCCAGCCGGCCGCGCCATTCGACGTAGCGGCGCTGGGTCACCGGGCAGCAGTAGGTGTTGCGACCGACGTTCTCGAGCGGCACTCCGGCATGTCCGACCCAACGGATCCGGCGCGCGGGCACGCCGACCACCAGCGCGAAGTCGGGCACGTCGTTGGTGACCACCGCCCCGGCGGCGACCATGGCCCACCGGCCGATGCTCACCGGAGCGACGCAGATCGCGCCGGCCCCGATCGACGCGCCCGCGCCGACGTGGACGCCGACGGGCTGCCAGTCGGCCGCCGTCTTGAGCACGCCCTCGGGCGTGACCGCCCGCGGGAAGGAGTCGTTGGTGAGCACGGCCGCCGGCCCGATGAAGGCGCCGCTCTCGACGAACGCAGGCTCGTAGACCAGCGCGTGGTTCTGGATCTTGCACCGGTCCCCGATCACCACTCCCGGGCCGATGTAGGCCCCGCGGCCCACGATGCAGTCCCTGCCCACTGTCGCGTGCTCGCGCACCTGGGCCAGATGCCACACGATCGTGCCGGCGCCGATGGTGGCGTCGGGGTCGATGTCGGCGGTGTCCTGGACCCGGGTGACTGGGGACGTCGTCATGTCGCCATGAGACGGCACGATCGAGCTAGTTGTGGACGGGGGCCGTCCCGCTCCCCAATAGTCGGGACCGACGACCTCCGGCCCCGTCCCCACGATCGGGTAGCCCCCGCTCCAGGCAACCCGCGCCATGTCGGATTTCCGATCCGCAGCGGGTCGCGGCTAGGCTGCTCAGGTTGCCTCGGCGAGGGAGTCCGTGAACGCGGGCACCGTGATCGACAGGGCTGGCTGGGCCTCCGGGTTCGCCTCCGACCTCTGTCGTGCCGAGGCCCCGAGACGCAAGCACCAGCACAGCCGGACGTACGAGGAGTAGCAGTCGCGATGAGCGAGAAGATCAAGGCCGAGGCCCGCACCGAGTTCGGCAAGGGCGCCGCCCGGCGCATCCGCCGCGAGGATAAGGTGCCCGCCGTCATCTACGAGCACGGCAACGTGCCGATCCACGTGACCCTGCCGGGCCACGAGACCATGATGGCGCTCAAGAACGGCGGCGCGAACGCGCTGCTCGAGCTCGACATCGACGGCAAGACCCAGCTGGCCCTGACCAAGCAGGTGCAGATCGACCCGATCAAGCGCCACCTCGAGCACGTCGACTTCATCGCCGTGAAGAAGGGCGAGAAGGTCACCGTCGACGTGCCCGTGCACCTGGTCGGCGAGGCGGTGCGGGAGACGCTGGTCGTCACCGAGAACGCCACTGTCCAGCTCGAGGCCGAGGCCACCCACATCCCCGAGTACATCGAGGTCGACATCGAGGGCGCCCAGGTCGGCACCCAGATCCACGCCTCCGACCTCACCCTCCCGGCGGGCAGCGCGCTGCTGACCGACCCGGAGACGCTCATCGTCAACGTGACCCAGCAGGTCTCCGCCGAGGCCCTCGAGGCCGACCTGGAGGCCGCCGAGGCCGAGGCCGGCATCGAGCGCGAGGAGGCCGAGGCTCCCGCCGCCGCTGCTGAGGGCGAGGCCGCGTCGGAGGGGTGACCCTCCGCTCGCTGCTGAACCACCTGTTCCACGGAAAGGGCCGGGACCCCATGTCCGACTCCACGCCTGTGTGGCTGGTCGTCGGGCTGGGGAATCCCGGCCCTTCCTATGCCGGTCACCGGCACAATGTGGGCTACCTCGTCGTCGACGAGCTCGCCCAGCGCATGGGTGCGCCGTTCCGCGCCCACAAGTCCGGCCGCGCCGAGGTCGTCGAGGGTCGCCTCGGCGCCCCCGGTACGCCGGGGCCGCGGGTCGTGCTGATGAAGGCGCGCTGCTACATGAACGAGTCGGGTGGGCCGGTCAAGCAGCTCGCCGGCTTCTACAAGGTCCCGCCGGAGCGGATCGTCGCGATCCACGACGAGCTCGACATCCCGTTCGACACGATGCGGACCAAGCTCGGCGGTGGCGACAACGGCCACAACGGGCTGCGCTCGATGCGCTCCTCGCTGGGCACCGGTGACTTCCACCGGGTTCGGGTGGGCATCGGACGCCCTCCGGGTCGCCAGGACGTCGCCGACTTCGTGCTGTCCAACTACTCCTCCACCGAGCGGAAGGTCCTGCCCTTCCAGGTCGACAAGGCCGCCGACGCCGTCGAGTCGCTCGTGACCGAGGGGCTCGAGCGGACCCAGCAGCGCTTCAACTCCTGACCCCCGGGTGGTCCGCCTCAGGAGGGTGTCAGCACCCGCCGGAGGCGGACGACCCGTTCAGTAGGGTGGCGGCGTGACGTTCGAACCCGGTACCCCGCCCGCCGCAGCCGCCACCGACGACCACGTCCTCGCGACCTGGCTCGCCACGACTGCGGGGGAGCGACTGCTCCAGGTCCGCGGCGAGGGGCTCGAGGGCCGGGAGCTGAAGGACGCCGGCGACCGGGCGGCCCACGAGCTGCTGATGCAGCTGCTGGCCGAGCACCGGCCCGGCGACTCGGTGCTGTCCGAGGAGGGCAAGGACGACAAGGCCCGGCTGAGCAGCGAGCGGGTCTGGATCGTCGACCCGCTCGACGGCACCCGCGAGTTCTCCGAGGTGCCGCGCGACGACTGGGCGGTGCACGTCGCGCTGTGGCAGGACGGCGACCTGGTCGCCGGCGCCGTCGCGCAGCCCGCCCTCGGCGAGACCTTCAACACCGGTACGCCGCCGGTCGTGCCGCCCTCGACCGCCGAGCGTCCCCGGATCGCGGTCTCGCGCAGCCGGCCGCCGGAGTTCGTGCACGCGCTGGCGAAGGAGATCGACGCCGAGCTGGTGCCGATGGGCTCGGCCGGCGTCAAGGTGATCTCGGTGGCCCGCGACCTCACCGACGCCTACGTGCACGCCGGTGGCCAGTACGAGTGGGACTCCGCCGCTCCGGTGGCCGTCGCCCGGGCCGCCGGCCTGTTCACCTCGCGCATCGACGGCTCGCCGCTGGAGTACAACCAGGACGACGTCTACCTGCCCGACCTCATCGTGTGCCGCCCCGAGCTGGCCGAGCGGATCGTCGCGTTCGTCAAGGAGCACGGCGTCACCTCCGCGGGCTGACCGAGCGCCGGTGATCCGCCACCTGCTGCTCGACGCCGACGGCGTCGTGCAGACCATCCCCGGAGGCTGGGAGGAGCCCGCGCGCCGGATCCTCGGCGACCGCTCACCCGAGATCCTCGAGGGTCTCCTCGTCGGGGAGCTCCCAGCGCTGCGGGGCGAGGGTGACTTCCTGCCCGAGCTGCGGCGCGCGTTCGAGCGGCACGGCGTCGAGGGCGACCCCGACGAGCTGTACGCCGCCCTGTGGAACCGCATCGAGGTCTCCACCGAGATGGTCGACCTGGTGGGCCGGCTGCGCGGCACGGGCTACGGCGTGCACCTCGGCACCAACCAGCACCGACAGCGGGCGGCGTACCTGCGCACCGAGCTGGGGTACGACGAGATCTTCGACGTCAGCTGCTACTCCTGCGAGCTCGGTGCGGTGAAGCCCGAGGCGGCGTACTTCGAGCGCGCCCTGGCGCTGATCGACGCGCCCGCGGCGGAGGTGCTGTTCGTGGACGACAACGGCGCGAACGTCGAGGGTGCCCGCGTGGTCGGTCTCGCCGCCGAGCAGTGGAGGCTCGACGACGGTCTACCGCTGTTGCTGGAGCTGCTGGGCCGGCACGGCGTGGAGGTCTAGTCGCGGGTGGTTTCGAGACAGGCGCTGGCGCGCCTTCCTCAACCACCGGGCCCGGCGACGGTGGTTGAGGAGGTTGTGCTAGCAACCGTCTCGAAACCCACGCACCCGACGCGGCCTGGTTCCGACGATCGCGCCCGGGGGACAGGTGGTTTCGAGACAGGCGCTAGCGCGCCTTCCTCAACCACCGGGCCCGGCGACGGTGGTTGAGGAGGTTGCGCTAGCAACCGTCTCGAAACCTACGCACCCGACGCGGCTTGGTTCCGACGATCGCGCCCGGGGGGCAGGTGGTTTCGAGACAGGCGCTAGCGCGCCTTCCTCAACCACCGGGCCCGGCGACGGTGGTTGAGGAGGTTGCGCTAGCAACCGTCTCGAAACCCATGCACCCGACGCGGCCTGGTTCCGACGATCGCGCCCGGGAGGCAGGTGGTTTCGAGACAGGCGCTAGCGCGCCTTCCTCAACCACCGGGCCCGGCGACGGTGGTTGAGGAGGTTGCGCTAGCAACCGTCTCGAAACCTACGCACCCAGCGCGGCCTGGTTCCGACGATCGCGCCCGGGGGACAGGTGGTTTCGAGACAGGCGCTAGCGCGCCTTCCTCAACCACCGTGACCCGACGAGGACGGTGGTTGAGGAGGTTGCGCTAGCAACCGTCTCGAAACCTACGCACCCAGCGCGGCCCGGTTCCGACGATCGCGCCCGGGAGGCAGGTGGTTTCGAGACAGGCGCTAGCGCGCCTTCCTCAACCACCGTGGTGGGTCAGCTCACGACCGAGGGGGTGAGGCGCTGGCGGTGGCGGGATGCCCAGTCGTCGACCTCGTCGGTGATCACGGCGCCCCACAGGGCGCGGGCGGCGCGCCGGTCGGCGTACACGACGCTCTGGCCGCGCTCGGTGCCGAAGCCCGCGACCGGCATCGTCAGGTAGGTGAGGCCGGCGGACCGGAAGTCCCGCATCGAGACGACGAGCCGGAGCATGTCCCGGGTGGACCAGCCGTCGTCGACGGACAGGTGCCGGGTGACGGTGTCGAGGAAGTCGTAGAGCATCCGCGGGTCGCTCCGCATCTCCTGCTGCATGCTCTCCTGCATCAGCGTGCGCAGCACCACCTGCTGCCGGGCGACCCGGTCCAGGTCGCCCTTCGGCAGGCCGTAGCGCTGCCCGACGTAGTCGAGCGCCTGCGCGCCGTCGAGGTGATGGACGCCGGCGGTCCAGGTGACGTCGCGCGCGGAGTCGACGACGGTCTCGGGCACCGTCACGTCGATGCCGCCGACCGTGTCGATCAGCGCCTCGAAGCCGGCCCAGTCGACGACGGCGAGGTGGTCGATCCGGACGTCGGTCAGGTACTCGACGGTCTGGATCGCCAGCGACGGCCCGGAGAACGAGAAGGCGGCGTTGATCTTGTTCATGCCGTAGCCCGGCACGTTCACCCAGGTGTCCCGGGGGATGGAGATGATCGAGGCGCCGCGCCGGTCGGCGTCGATGTGCAGGATCATCAGCGCGTCGCTGCGCTGGGCGCCCGGGATCCACTCCGCGGCCCGGGCGTTGGTGCCCGTCGTGGGTACGTCGGAGCGACGGTCGGTGCCGATGACGAGGATGTTGACGGCGTCCCCGGCCGGACCCGGCGCGCGGTCCGGTCGATCGGCCAGGCCGTCGAAGACCCCCGGGATCCGGGTGACGTTGCCCGACAGCCGGTGCTCCAGGTAGAGCGCGGCACCGACGGGGACCATCGCGAGCACGGCCAGGCAGGCGATCACGCCGACCAGGGCCCGGGTGAGCCGCCGCCGGCGGCGCGGCGGCGTCTCCTCCGGCTCGCCACCGAGATCCTGCAGGAGGCTCATGGGCCCATCGACGCATCGCGAGCCCCGTGAGAAGCCGTCGAGACGCCGACTTACCCAACCTGGGAGGGCCGATACCCAATAGGCGGGAAGATGACGCCGCTCTGCCGGACGGGTCTCCCGACGGCTGGATGCTCGGTGCCTGGACCGGGGTCTGCCGACGACCCCGGTGACGACCTCGGGCGAAGGCGGGCGGTCGAATGGGCGAGGCGGTGCGCGAGCCGGGGTGCCGAGCGGGGCACCCGGCGGCCAGCGTCGTCATCCCCGCGCACGACGAGGCGCAGGTGATCGAGCGCACCCTGCGCGGCCTGCTCGACCGGACGGCCGCCGGCCGCCTCGACGTCGTCGTGGTCTGCAACGGGTGCACCGACGACACCGCCGACGTGGCCCGCCGCTTCGACGGCGTCCGGGTGATCGAGGTGCCGGAGCCGTCGAAGCAGCGCGCGATGGAGGCCGGCAACCAGGCGGCCACGGCCTACCCGCGCGTGCACCTCGACGCCGACGTGACGATCTCCGGAGCCGACCTGCTGATCCTGGCGCGTGCGGTGAGCGGCGGCGTGCACGCGGCCGCGCCGACCCGGGTGCTGCCGCTGCGGCAGTCATCGTGGATCGTCCGCGGCTACTACCGCGTCTGGGAGCAGCTGCCCCAGGTGCGCGACGGCCTCTTCGGCCGCGGCGTCATCGCCCTCTCGGAGGAGGGCCAGCGTCGGGTGGACGCCCTGCCGCGGGTGCTGAGCGACGACCTGGCGGCCTCCGAGGCGTTCGCCGACTCCGAACGCCGCGTCGTCGACGACGCGTTCGCGGTGGTCCACCCACCGCGGACCACGGCCGACCTGCTGCGGCGACGCGTGCGCGTCGTGACCGGCAACGCGCAGGCGACCGATCTCGGGATCCGGCACCGGTCGTCGGTGACGACGCCGTCGGTGCTGATCCGGATGGCGGTCCGCGACCCGCGGGTCGGCGTGCGGGTCCCCCTGTTCCTCGGGATCGGGCTCGTGGCCCGCTGGAGGTCGCGCCGCGCCGTGCGCGCGGGCGACTTCACCACCTGGTTGCGCGACGAGAGCTCGCGGGCCTAGCCCGTCGAGCCCCACAGAAGACGAAAGCGGAGAACGCCATGGCGAAGAGGTCGACCCGTCCCCCCATCCGCGGCCGGGTGCCGCGGCGTGTCGCCGCGCTGGTCGTGCTGGTGCTGGGCCTGGCGGGCCTGACCGCGGTCACGACCACCAACGCCAGTGCGGCGATCGACCCGTGCGGGCCCAGCGGGAACAAGATCTCCTGCGAGAACAGCAAGCCGGGCACCGACCCGTCGGTGTGGGACGTCGAAGGTGCCGGCGACGAGTCGATCCAGGGATTCGCGACCGACATCAGCGTCAACGTCGGCCAGCGCATCGACTTCAAGGTCGACACCGACGCCTCGGCGTACACGATCACGATCTACCGCCTCGGCTACTACGGCGGCGACGGTGCCCGCGAGATCACCACGGTGCCGGTCACCGCGACGCTGCCGCAGCACCAGCCGCAGTGCATCACCGACGTCTCCACCGAGCTCTACGACTGCGGGAACTGGGCGGTCTCCGCCTCCTGGAACGTGCCGTCGACCGCCGTGTCGGGTGTTTACATCGCCCGTCTGCACCGGGCCGACCGCAACGACTCCAGTCACATCACGTTCATCGTCCGCGACGACTCCAGCCACTCCGACGTGGTCTTCCAGACCTCCGACCCGACCTGGCAGGCCTACAACCTGTACGGCGGCTCGGACTTCTACCGCGGCGCCGCCAACGGTCGCTCCTACAAGGTCAGCTACAACCGGCCGGTCATGACCCGCGACGGGATCGGCGGCCGCGACTTCTTCTTCGCCAACGAGTACCCGCTCGTCCGGTTCCTCGAGCGCAACGGCTACGACGTGAGCTACCTGGCCGGCGTCGACACCGACCGCTACGGCTCGCTGATCAGGAACCACAAGGTGTTCCTGTCGGTCGGGCACGACGAGTACTGGAGCAAGGCGCAGCGCGCGAACGTCGAGGCCGCCCGGGACGCCGGCGTGAACCTCCAGTTCCTCAGTGGGAACGAGGTCTACTGGAAGACCAGGTACGAGCCGTCGGCCGACGCCTCGCACACGGCGTACCGCACCCTGGTCAGCTACAAGGAGACCTGGTCCAACGCGAAGATCGACCCGTCGACCGAGTGGACCGGCACCTGGCGCGACCCGCGGTTCGCCCCGAAGTCGGCGGGCGGGGGCGTGCCGGAGAACAGCCTCACTGGCACGATCTACACGTCGAACTACACCGACCTGCCGATCACGGTGAGCGCGCAGGAAGGCAAGAACCGACTGTGGCGCGGCACGAGCCTCGCGTCGATGTCGAGCGGCAGCGCCGCTCTGGCCCCGCACACGGTCGGCTACGAGTCCGACGAGGACCTCGACAACGGGGCCCGGCCACCGGGCCTGATCCGGCTGTCGACGACGACCGGCCCCACGGACGAGTACCTGCAGGACTTCGGCAACACCGTGGCGCCGGGGACGACGACCCACAACATGACGATGTACCGCGCGGCGAGCGGCGCACTGGTGTTCGGCGCCGGCACCGTCCAGTGGACGTGGGGCCTGGACGCCGAGCACGACTCGCCGTTCGCCCCCGAGCCGGCCGACCCGCGGATGCAGCAGGCTCAGGTGAACCTGCTGGCCGACATGTCGGCCCAGCCGACGACCCTGCAGTCGGGGCTGGTGTCGGCCACGAAGTCCACCGACACCACGGGTCCGACCGTGACCGTCAACGCCCCGGCCGCGAACTCGACCCAGGGCAACGGCACGTCCGTGACGGTCACGGGCACCGCCACCGACGCCGGCGGCGGCGTGGTGGCCGGGGTCGAGGTCTCGACCGACGCCGGCGCCACCTGGCACGCGGCGACCGGCCGGGCCAGCTTCACCTACACCTACACCCAGCACGGCCGGGGCGCCGAGAGCGTCCGGGTCCGGGCCATGGACGACAGCGCCAACATCGGTGCGACGGTCTCGCGCACGGTGAACGTCACCTGCCCCTGCAGCGTGTTCGGCAACCGGGTGCCGCAGACACCGGCGTCGAGTGACGCGTCCGCGGCCGAGCTCGGCCTGCGGTTCTCGCCGACCAACGACGGCTTCGTCACCGGCGTGCGGTTCTACAAGGGCACGGGCAACACCGGCACCCACGTGGGCTCCCTGTGGTCGAGCAGCGGCCAGAAGCTCGCGAGCGTGACCTTCCAGAACGAGTCGGCGACCGGCTGGCAGTCGGCCACCTTCTCCTCGGCCGTGCCCGTCACCGCGGGTCAGACCTACGTCGTGTCCTACACCGTGCCCAACGGCCGCTACGCCGTGCAGCCCTGGGACTTCGCGTCCACGGGCGTCGACGCCTCGCCGCTGATGGTCGCGGGCGGGTACGGCGCCACCCCGGCCGGGGTCTTCGGCAACGCGGGCACGTTCCCGAACAGCAGCTACCAGAACTCCAACTACTTCGTCGACGTCCTGTACACCGCCTCCGACGAGTCCCCGCTCACGGCCACCAACCAGTGGCCGCTGCCGGGTTCGTCCTCGGTGCCGCGGTCGACGGCCGTCAGCGCGCAGTTCTCGAAGCCGCTGACCCAGGGGTCGGCCGGCCTGGTCCTCAAGGACGCCAACGGGGCGACGGTCGCCGGGAGCTCGGCGTACGACGCGACCACGAGGACCATCACGTTCACTCCGACGGCGGCGCTCGCCGGATTCGTGACCTACACGGCGACCCTCTCGGGCACCGACACCCAGGGCAACGCGGTGAGCAGCGGCAAGACCTGGTCGTTCCGGACCGCCAAGCCGCCGGCGACGCCAGGTGTGTGCCCGTGCTCGCTCTTCGACGAGGACACGGTGCCGACCCTGCTGCAGGACGCCGACACCGTGCCGGTCACCCTCGGCGTGCGGTTCAGCCCCGACGTCACCGGCACCGTCACGGGCGTGCGGTTCTACAAGGGCGTGAACAACACCGGCACGCACGCCGGGTCGCTCTGGTCCGCGAGCGGCACCCTGCTGGCGCAGGGGACGTTCTCCGGCGAGTCGACCACAGGCTGGCAGACGCTGACGTTCGCCCAGCCGGTCGCGGTCACCAAGAACACCGAGTACGTCGCGTCGTACCGCACCGAGGTGGGTCGCTACTCGGCGACGCCCAACGCGTTCGCGGCCGCGAACCTGTCGCGCTCGCCGTTGATCGTGACGTCGTCCGCCGGCGCCTACACCTACGGCTCGGGCTTCCCGTCGTCGACGTCCCCGTCGAGCTACCTGGTCGACGTCGTGTTCGAGAAGGGTGCCCCGACGCTGACGGTCACCGGCCAGGACCCGGCCCCCGGTGCCCTGTCGGTGCCCCGGCAGACGCCGATCACGGTCTCCTTCTCGTCGGCGATCGGCGCCGGCTACACGATGGCCGTCAAGCAGGGCAGCACCGCGATCGCCGGGTCGACGGCCCTGAGCTCGGACGGCAAGACGCTCACGTTCACCCCGGCCGCGGCGCTGCCGGCGAGCGCGGACATCACGGTCACCGTGAGCGGCGTGACGTCGATCGAGGGCGCCGCCCTGGCGACGCAGTCGTGGACGTTCCGTACCCGTGACGCCGACTCCATCTCGAACCAGACGCTCTTCGGCGACGTGGTGCCCGGTGTCCTCTCGGCCAGCGAGGGCTCGGCCGTCGAGCTCGGGACCGCGTTCACGCCGTCGAAGGACGGCACCGTGACGGCGGTGCGCTTCTACAAGGGCACCGGCAACGGCGGCACGCACGTCGGCTCGCTGTGGACGTCGAGCGGCACCAAGCTCGCCTCGGTCACGTTCGGCAACGAGACCGCCAGCGGATGGCAGCAGGCCACGCTCTCGACGCCGCTCGCCGTGTCAGCGGGGACGACGTACGTCGTGTCCTACCTGGCGCCGCAGGGCCACTACTCCTACACCAGCGGGTTCTTCGGGTCGCCGTACACCGCGGGCGACCTGACGGCGCCGGCGACGTCGAACGGGCGCTACCTCTACGGGGCGGCCGGCGGCTTCCCGACGTTCAGCTGGGGTGCGTCGAACTACTTCGTCGACGTGGTCTTCCAGCGCACCGTCGCGCCGCTCGCGATCGTGGACCGCTCGCCGGCACCGGCGGCGACCGACGTGCCGCGCAGCGCCCAGCCGTCGATCCGGGTCTCGGCGCCGCTGGCGCCGGGCTGGGCGATGACCGTCAAGCAGGGCACGACGCCGATCGCCGGGACGACCTCGCTCTCGGGCGACGGCCAGACCATCACGTTCGCGCCGGCCGCGCAGCTGCCCGCGGACGCGGATCTGACCATCGGCGTCACGGGGCTGGCGGGGACCGGCGGGGCGACGCTCGCCGACCAGTCGTGGACGTTCCACACCGAGGCGGGAGCGAGTGCGCTCAGCTCGTTGTTCTCCGGGACGACGCCGTCGATCGCGTCGATCGACGACAACGGCCCGGTCGAGCTCGGCGTCGCGTTCGTGCCGTCGGTGGCCGGGTCGGTCACCGCGATCAGGTTCTACAAGGGCGCCGGCAACACCGGGACCCACACGGGCTCGCTGTGGTCGGCCTCGGGCACCCGTCTGGCCACCGTGACCTTCACGGGCGAGACGAGCTCGGGCTGGCAGACGGCCGCGCTCTCGACGCCGGTCGCACTGACCGCGGGGACGACGTACGTCGTGTCCTACTTCGCGCCCAACGGCCACTACTCGGCGACCCCGGCGTTCTTCAACAGCCCTTACAGCGCCGGGGTCCTGAGCGCCCCGGCGGGCAGCAACGGACGCTACGTCTACGGGGCGAGCGGCGGGTTCCCGACGGGCTGGTGGAACTCCACGAACTACTTCGTGGACGTGGTGTTCCGCAGCGCCCAGAGCTGACCCACGCGGACCCTCCCCAAGTTGGGGTAAAGGCGCTCGGTCTCGGACGTCGGGCCGAGCGCCAGCCCATGGAATGACGGTGGAAGGGCGACCGATTCGGGGGCGCCGTCGCCGGCGGTGAGCCGGCTCACGATGGATGGGGGATCCATGAGTTCAGAGCGCCTCGGCGTCGCAGTGGTGGGTGCCGGCTACTGGGGGCCGAACCTGATCCGGAACTTCCGCGGCAGCGTGGACTGGGACCTGGTCGCGGTGTGCGATCTCGACACCGATCGGGCCCGCGGCGTGGTCGGAGAGCGCAGCGGCGTGGAGATCACCGCCTCGCTCGACGAGGTGCTGGCCCGCGACGACGTCGACGCGGTCGCGATCGCGACCCCGGCCCGCACCCACCGCGCCATCGCCACGGCGGCGCTCCAGGCCGGCAAGCATGTGCTGGTCGAGAAGCCGCTGGCCGACAGCGTCGCGGCGGGCCGCGAGATGGTCGACCTGGCCCGCAGCCAGGGCCTGGTGCTGATGGCCGACCACACCTACTGCTACACGCCGGTGGTCCAGCGGATCGCCGAGCTGGTCGCCGAGGGCGCGCTGGGCGAGATCCTCTTCGTCGACTCGGTGCGGATCAACCTCGGCCTGGTGCAGCCCGACGTCGACGTCTTCTGGGACCTGGCGCCCCACGACCTGTCGGTGCTCGACCGGATCCTGCCCGACGGGCTGCGCCCGCTCGGCGTCGCGGCGCAGGGCGCGGACCCGGTCGGCGCCGGCAAGGCCTGCGTCGGCTACCTCTCGCTCCCGCTCCCGGGCGGCGCGCTGGCACACGTGCACGTCAACTGGCTCAGCCCCACGAAGATCCGGCAGATGGTCATCGGCGGCAGCGAGCGGACGCTGGTCTGGGACGACCTGAACCCCCAGCAGCGCCTAAGCGTCTTCGACCGCGGCGTGGACCTGGTCCAGCAGAGCGTCGACAGCGCCGACCGGCGTACGGCGTCGATCGCGTACCGCCTGGGCGACACCTGGGCGCCGGCGCTGCCGGAGCGCGAGGCGCTCTCCGAGATGGTCGCCGAGCTCGCCCGGAGCATCCGCGAGCGACGCGCACCCCAGACCGACGGAGGCGCCGGCCTGCGCGTGCTCTCCGTGCTCGAGGCGGCGGCGACCAGCCTGCGCGCCCGCGGCGCCCTCGTCGACGTCATGTCCACCGACCAGCCCGAACTGGAGATCATCCGATGACCGACCTCAACGGAGCCCACGTCCTCGTCACCGGAGGTGCCGGGACGATCGGGTCCACCCTCGTCGACCAGCTCGTCGACGCCGGCGCCGCCCGCATCGACGTGCTCGACAACCTCGTCCGCGGCTCGGCCACCAACCTCGAGCCGGCCCTGGCGACCGGCCGGGTGAGCCTGGTCGAGGGCGACATCCGCAACCGGGACCTGGTCTACGACCTGACGCGCCGCAAGGACGTGGTCTTCCACCAGGCCGCGCTGCGGATCACCCAGTGCGCCGAGGAGCCGCGGCTCGCGCTCCAGGTGCTCGTCGACGGCACGTTCAACGTGATCGAGGCCGCCGCCGACGCGCGGGTCGCGAAGGTCGTCGCGGCGTCCTCCGCCTCGGTCTACGGGATGGCGGAGAAGTTCCCGACGCGGGAGCGGCACCACCACCACAACAACGACACGTTCTACGGGGCGGCCAAGTCCTTCAACGAGGGCATGCTCCGCAGCTTCCGGGCGATGCGCGGGCTCGACTACGTCGCACTGCGCTACTTCAACGTCTACGGCCCGCGGATGGACGTCTTCGGGCTCTACACCGAGGTCCTGGTGCGCTGGATGGAGCGGATCGCCGACGGGCAGCCGCCGCTGATCTTCGGTGACGGCCGGCAGACGATGGACTTCGTCTTCACCCGCGACATCGCGCGGGCCAACGTGCTGGCCGCGACGAGCGAGGTGACCGAGGGGCACTACAACGTCGCGAGCGGCACCGAGACCAGCCTGCTCGAACTGGCGACCACGCTGCTGCGGGTGATGGGCTCCGACCTCTCGGTGGAGCACGGCCCCGAGCGGGCGGTCAACGGCGTCGTACGCCGCCTCGCCGACACCCGGGCGGCCCGGCGCGACCTCGGCTTCGTGGCCTCGGTGGGTCTCGAGGAGGGCCTGCGGGAGCTGGTCGAGTGGTGGCGTCCGCTGCGCTCGCAGGTCGGTGGCGGCCGCCCGAAGGTCGTGACCTGGTGACCCGGATCAACGTGATGCAGCCGTGGCTCGGCGACGAGGAGGTCGACGCGGTGACCGAGGTCATCGAGTCGGGCTGGGTGGCGCAGGGGCCGCGGGTGGCCGAGTTCGAGCGCGCGTTCGCGCAGTTCCAGGAGGTCGAGTTCGCCGTCGCGACGTCGAGCTGCACGACCGCGCTGCACCTGGCCCTGGTCGTGGCCGGGATCGGCCGCGGCGACGACGTCGTGGTGCCGTCCTTCTCCTTCATCGCCACCGCCAACGCACCGACGTACGTCGGCGCACGGCCGGTGTTCGCCGACGTGGACCCGAGCACGGGCAACGTGACGGCCGAGACGCTGGCCGCGGTGCTCACGCCCACCACCCGGGCCGTCATCGTCGTCCACCAGGGCGGCGTCCCGGCCGACCTCGCGCCGATCCACCGACTCTGCGCGCCGCGCGGGATCGTGGTCGTCGAGGACGCCGCGTGCGCGGCCGGATCGACCTACCGGGGTCGTCCGGTGGGCGCCACGGCCGACATCGCCACCTGGTCGTTCCACCCGCGCAAGCTGCTCACCACCGGCGAGGGCGGGATGATCACGACCGACCGGCCCGACTGGGCCGCCCGCGCCCGGCACCTGCGGGAGCACGCCATGAGCGCGTCCGCGGCCGCCCGGCACGCGACGGTCCTCGCCCCGCCGGAGGTCTACACCGAGGTCGGCTTCAACTTCCGGATGACCGACCTCCAGGCGGCCCTCGGGCTGGTGCAACTCGGCCGGCTGCCCGCGGTCGTGGCCCGGCGCCGCGAGATCGCTGCGGCGTACCGCAAGGTGATTGCGGAGATCGACGGCCTGCGCGCCGTCGACGACCCGCCGTGGGGGACCAGCAACTTCCAGTCGTTCTGGGTCGAGGTCGAGCCGGGCTACCCGGTCGACCGCGAGGGCCTGATGGAGCGCCTCGCGGCGGCCGAGATCTCGGCCCGCCGCGGGATCATGGCCGCGCACCGGCAGCCGGCGTACGCCGGCCGCCACTTCGACGGCGTGCCGCTCCCGGTGACGGAGCGGCTGACCGACCACACGGTGATCCTGCCGGTCTTCCATCAGCTGTCCGACTCCGAGCAGGCGCGCGTGCTCGACGTCCTGGTCGACGCCGGGCGGCGACCATGAGGCCGCTCGTGCTGGTGGCGGCCGGCGGCCTCGCCCGCGAGGTCGTCGAGGCCGTGCGCGCCACCCGGTCGGGCCGCGACCTGCGGGTCGTCGACGACGACCCCGCCCGGCGCGGTGACGCGCTCCACGGCGCGCCGGTCGTCGGCGGCACCGAGACCGTCGCGGCGCTCGGCGATGTCGAGGTCGTCGTCTGCGCCGGACACGGTGCCGTCCGCCGCCGCCTCGTCGACCGGCTGCTGGCGTCCGGTGTCGACCGCCGGCAGTTCGCGACGATCGTCCACCCGGCCGTGTCCGTCCCGGTCAACTGCCGCATCGGCGCCGGGAGCGTGCTGTTGGCCGGCGTCGTGCTCACCTCCGACGTCGTCGTCGGCGAGCACGTGGTGGTGATGCCGAACGTGACGCTGACCCACGACGTCGTCGTCGACGACTACGCGACGCTGTGCGCCGGCGTCAGCCTCGGTGGCGGGGTCCGGGTCGGCCCCGCCGCCTACCTGGGCATGAACGCCGCCGTCCGCCAGGGCCTCCGCGTCGGCGCCGGCGCGACGCTCGGCATGGCCGCCGCCCTGATCAAGGACCTTCCCGCGGGCGAGACCTGGACCGGTGTCCCCGCCCGCAACGCCACCGCAACCATGAGGCAGGCTTCATGACCATCCCCTTGGTGGACCTCGCGTCGCAGCACGCCGAGATCGCCGATGAGATCCGTCCCGCGCTGGAGCGGGTGTTCGCCACGACCGCCTTCGTCGGCGGGCCGGAGGTGGCCGCCTTCGAGCGCGAGTACGCCGAGTACGTCGGCGCCGCGCACTGCGTCGGGGTCGCCAACGGCACCGACGCGATCGAGCTCGCCCTGCGCGCCGTCGGCGTCGGGCCCGGGGACGAGGTGCTGCTGCCCGCCAACACGTTCATCGCGACCGCGGAGGCGGTCTCCCACGTCGGCGCCACCCCGGTGCTCGTCGACGTCGACGAGGAGCACCTGCTCATCGACCCGGCACGGGTGGAGGGGGCGATCACCGACCGCACGAAGGCGATCCTCCCGGTGCACCTCTTCGGGCAGACGGCGTTCGTGGAGGAGCTGCAGCGGCTCGCCGACGCGGCCGGCGTCGTCCTCATCGAGGACGCCGCCCAGGCCCAGGGCGCGCGCCGCTGGGGCCGCCCGGCCGGGTCGCTCGGCCGTCTCGCGGCCACCAGCTTCTACCCCGGCAAGAACCTCGGCGCGGCCGGCGACGCCGGGGCCGTGACGACCGACGACCCGGAGCTCGCGGAGCGGGTGCGGATCACGGCCGCGCACGGGTCGCCGAGCAAGTACGTCCACGACGTCGTCGGCCGCAACTCGCGGCTGGACGCCGTGCAGGCCGTCTACCTGCGCGCCAAGCTCGCCCGCCTGGAGAAGTGGAACCAGCTCCGGCGCGAGGCCGCGACGCGGTACGACGAGCTCCTCGCGCCGTTCGACGGGATCCGACGGCCGCGGCCGGCCGCCGGCAACGAGGACGTCTGGCATCTCTACGTCGTCCGCGTCGACGAGCGCGACCGGGTCCTCGACACCCTGGCCGCGGACGGGATCGGGGTCGGCATCCACTACCCGACCCCGGTGCACCTGACGCGTGCCTACTCCCACCTCGGTCTCGGGCCGGGCAGCTTCCCGGTCGCCGAGGCGGCCGCGCACCGGATCCTCTCGCTGCCGATGTTCCCCCACCTGAGCATGGACCAGCAGGAGCGGGTCGCCGACGCGCTCGCCCGAGCCGTGGCGGTCGCCTGACATGACCGACGCCGTCGCCCACCAGCCCCCGGGGCCCGAGCGGGCCGGCCCCTCGGCGGGTCGCGCGCTCACCTGGAGTGTGGCGAACACGCTGGCGGGCCGGCTCGGCACGGTGGCCATCGGGATCGTGCTCGCGCGCATCCTCGGGCCGGAGGAGTTCGGCACGTTCGCCGTGGCGTTCGTGGCCCTGGTCGCGATCCTGAGCTTCAACGAGCTGGGCGTGAGCCTGGCGATCGTGCGCTGGCGCGACGACCCGGCCGCGATCGCGCCGACCGTCGCGACGATCTCGGTGCTGTCCAGCGCGGTGCTGACCGCGGCCGTCTGGTTCGCCGCCCCGGCGTTCACGACCGCCATGGGCGACCCCGGGGCGACCGGCGTGGTGCGCGCGCTCGGCTTCTGCGTGCTGATCAACGGGCTGGTGGCCACGCCGGCGGCCCTGCTCCAGCGCACCTTCCGGCAGGACCAGCGGCTGGTCGCGGACCAGGTCAACGTCTGGGTCGGGGCGTTCGTGTCGGTCGGCCTCGCGCTGCTCGGCGGCGGCGCGATGGCGCTCGCGCTCGGGCGCCTGGCCGGCGCCGGCACGTCGGCGCTGCTCTTCTGGCACTACTCGCCGCTGCCCCTGCGGTTCGGCGTCGAGCGCCGGTACGTCCGGCCGCTGCTCCGCTTCGGCCTGCCGCTCGCCGGGGCGAGCGTGATCGTCTTCCTGGTCGGCTTCGTCGACCAGCTCGCGGTCGGTCGGGTGCTCGGGCCGGTGCAGCTGGGCTTCTACGTGCTCGCGGTCAACCTCGCCAGCTGGCCGGTGACCGTGCTCTCCCAGCCGCTGCGCAGCGTCGCGCCTGCGATGTTCGCCCGCCTGCAGGACGACCCGGCGCGGATGCACCGGGACTTCCAGGCGGTCCTCCGGCCGCTGTGCGTGGTCGCGCTGCCCATGTGCGTGGTGCTCGCCGTCACCGCGCCGGACGTCGTCTCGCTGGTGTACGGCGCGCAGTGGGCGCCGGCGGCCGAGCCGCTGCGCTGGCTCGCGGTGGCCGCCGCCGCGCGGATCTTCTTCGAGCTCGCCTACGACTACCTCGTCGTGCTCGGCCGGTCGCGCCAGATCCTGATGCTCCAGGTCGTCTGGGTGATCGTGCTGGCGCCGACGGTCGTTCTCGCGGTCCGGGAGTGGGGGATCGCAGGGGCGGGTGCGGCGCTCGTGGGCGTGGCAGCGGTGGTCAGCCTGCCGCTGTACGTCCGCGAGCTCGGTCGGGCCGGCATCGCCGGCCGCGGGATGGCGGTTGCCGCGGGCCCGGGCCTCCTCGGAGCCCTCGTCGTCGGTCTCGCGGCGGCCGCGATCGACTGGCTCGTCGGGCCGGCGCTCGTCGTACTCGTGCTCTCGGGGCTGTGCCTGCTCGGGGTCACCGCCGGGCTGCTCTGGCTCAACCGCTCGGCCCTGCGGGTGTTCCGGACCGCACCGCCCGCTGCCGCCCAGGCCGGCACCGCCGGTGCCGTTGCGGGGGCGACGTCGTGAGGATCCTCACCTACCCCCACGACCTGGCCCTCGGCGGCAGCCAGCTCAACGCGATCGAGCTCTCCGCGGCGCTGCGCGACCGCGGCCACGAGGTGGTGGTCTACGGGCGGCCGGGCGCGCTGGTGGACACGGTGCGGTCCCTCGGACTCGAGTTCCTGACGGCGCCCGACCCGGGGCGCCGGCCCTCGCCGCGGGTCGCCCGCGACCTGGCCGGGCTGGTCCGCGAACGCCGGATCGACGTGCTGCACGGCTACGAGTGGCCGCCGGGCCTCGAGTGCAACCTCGCGGGCCGGCTGTCCGGCGCCCTCTCCATGACCACGGTCATGTCGATGTCGGTGGCGCCGTTCCTGCCCCGCTCGATGCCGGTCGTGGTCGGCACCGAGCAGATCGCGGACGCCGAGCGCCGCGCCGGCCGGCACCGCGTCCGCGTCCTGGAGCCCCCGGTCGACGTCGTCGCGAACCGGCCCGACGACGCGCTCGGGCGGGACTTCCGGGTCCGGCAGGGGATCGGCGACGACTTCACCGTCGTGTGCGTCAGTCGGCTCGCCCACCAGCTGAAGCTCGAGGGCATCCTCACCGCGATCGACGCCGTGGGCCGGCTCGCCGCCGCGGCACCGGTCCGGCTGGTCGTGGTCGGCGACGGCCCGGCCCGGGCGGAGGTGGAGCGACGGGCCGACCTGGTGAACGTGCGCACCGGCCGGCCGGTGGTGGTGCTGACCGGAGCGATCGACGACCCGCGCCCGGCGTACGCCGCCGCCGACGTCGTGCTCGGCATGGGCGGGTCCGCGCTGCGGGCGGCAGCGTTCGGCAAGCCGCTGGTGGTGCAGGGCGAGGGCGGCTTCTTCCGCCTCCTCACCCCGGAGTCGCTCCCCGACTTCCTGTGGACCGGTTGGTACGGCTACGGCGGCGCCGACCGGCCGCCGGTCGACCTGCTCGCGGACCTCCTCGCGGGGCTCGCCGTCGACGAGCCTCGGCGCCGCGACCTGGGGCGGTTCAGCCGCGCGGTGGTCGAGCAGCGGTTCGCGCTGACCGAGGCGGCGGCCCGGCAGGAGGCGATCTACGACGCCGCCCTCCGCGAGCGGCGCCGGGGCGCCGACCGGGCCTGGACGACGCTCGCCGCCGACGGCGCCGCGGCCGGCCGGTTCGCCGACTACCACCTGCGCCGGCGCCTGGCCCGCCTCCGCGGCCGCCGGGCCGCCGACGACTTCAACGCCCAGCCGCTCGCGCGGCGCGCCGACGGGTCCGGCGAGCGGCGGCCCGAGCCCGGTCGAGACGGCGCCGCGCTCCTCTACTTCGCGGGTGCACCGTGGAGCGCGGTGACCGGCACCGACAAGCACCTGGCCGGCGAGCTGGCCCGCACCCGGGACGTGATCTGGATCGACCCGCCGATGTCCTGGCGGGCCCGCCGGCGCCGCGGCCTCCAGGTCCCGCTCGTGACCGAGCCGATCCCGGGGCTGGTGCGGGTCAGCACCTCGTGCGTCCCGGGAGTCAGCCGACCGGTCCTGCGCCGGCTGACGCGGCTGCACGCCGACCTCGACGCCCGGCGGGTGGTCCGCGACCGCGGGGTCGCGATCGCCGGCGTCGTCGTGAGCGACCCCGAGCAGCGCTTCCCGCGATGGGTCGACGCCCCGCGGGTCTACTTCGAGACCGATGACTTCGTCGCGGGCGCCGAGCTGCTGGGCCGGAGCGCCGGCTACGCACGTGCCTGCCGCCGGCGCAACGTCGCCGACTGCGACGTCGTCGTCGCCGTCACCCAGGACCTCGTCGACGTGCTCGCCGCCGGCCGGCGGCCCGGGCTGGTGCTGCCCAACGGCACCGACGCCGAGCACTACGGCGACGTGGCGCGGATCGTGGCTGCTCCCGAGGTGTTGCTGGCCGGGCCGATCGCCGGTGTCGTCGGGCAGCTCAACGAGCGGCTCGACCTGGGGAGCCTCGACGCCGTCGCGGCCACCGGTGCCAGCCTGCTCCTCGTCGGCCCGCGCTACGAGGAGTGCCCGGAGACACGGGCGCGCCTGGACGCGCTGATCGCCCGGCCCAACGTGCAGTGGATCGACCGGCAGCCGTTCGAGCGGCTGCCGGAGTTCATGGCGGCGCTCGCCGTCGGGCTCACGCCGTACGCCGTCACCGACTTCAACCGCGCCAGCTTCCCGCTCAAGACGCTGGAGTACCTCGCCGCCGGCCGGCCCGCGGTGTCGACCGACCTGCCGGCCGCCCGGGCGCTCGAGACCGACCTCGTCGAGCTGGTCACCACCCCGCAGGAGTTCGCCAGCCGCACGCTCGCCCTGCTGTCGGCACCGCCCGACGAGGCGCTCGTGGCCCGCCGGCAGGCGTTCGCCCGGCAGCACAGCTGGGCGGAGCGGGCCCGGCGCCTGGAGCAGATCGTGGCGCTCGCCGGCTCCGGTCCCGGCACCGATCGAGAGGGAGACCGATGACGCACCTGGCCACGCTCGCCGGCGACGTGCCGGGGTTCGCCGCCTTCACCACGGCCGGGCCCGGCGCCGCACACCTGCTCGCCGAGCGGGTGCGGGCGGCGCGCGGCGGGTGGCTCGTCGACCTCGACGACCGCTCGGCGGCCGTGGTCTGGGGCGGTCCGGAGCGCAGCCCGGACTCGAGCCCGACCGAGACCTGGCAGGTCGTGCTCGGCGCCACCGCGCGCACCGACGAGCGCGCCCTGACGCGCGCCGACGTACGCCGCCTGCTCGGCGCCGGCGACGCCGGCTCGCTGCTGGCCGAGGTGATCCCGCCGTTCGCCGCCGCGGGCTGGCGCCCCGACGACGGCTGCGTCACGGCCGTCGTGGACTGGCTCGGCTTCCGACACGTCTACCTCGCCACCGGACCCGGCTGGTCGGGGGTCTCGTCCTCGGCCGCGGTGCTCGGCGGCTGCGTGGGCGACGGGCTGGACCGCACCGCCGTGCTGGTGCAGTCGCAGCTGGGCTGGCAGACCGGAGGGCGCAGCCTGCACTCCGGCGTGCGCAAGGTCGGCGCCGGCTCCCGCGTGGCGCTGCGTTCGGGCGGGGTCCGCGAGACGGTGGTCGTGCCGTCGGCGGCCCGGGCCGCGCCGACGGACGGCCCGCCCGAGCGCGCCGCCGCGGACACGGTCGCGGAGGTGGTGGCCCGGTTCCTCGACGACCACGACGACGCCCTGCTCCAGCTCACCGGCGGCCTGGACTCCCGGATCCTGCTCGGTGCGATCCCGCGGTCGCGGCGGCCGCGGGTCGAGGCCCTGACGCTCGCCGTGCCCGGCTCGCCCGACGCCGAGATCGCTGGCCGGCTGTCCCGGGCCGAGGGCATGCGGCACCGCGTGATCGACCTCGACGGGCTGGCCGACCTCGACCCGGGAGAGGCCCATGCGCTGACCGCGGCCGCGTCGAGGCGGGTCGAGGGCATGGCCGACCCGCTCGCCCTCGCCTCTCTGCTCTGGGCCGAGCGGGGGATCGGCGGGCGCCCGCGGCTGGCCGGGCTGGGCGGTGAGGTCGCCCGTGGCTTCTACTACTTCGGACCGGCCGTCCGCCTGCGGGTCCGCCCGCTGTTGTCGACCGGGCTCGCGCGCTGGCGGATGTTCCCGAACGAGTCCGTCGAGGCGGACGCGCTGCTGCCCGAGCTCGGCTCGGTCGCGCCGGAGATCGCCGCCGCCGAGGTGCACCGCGAGCTCGCGGCTGCGCACCGGTCGTGGTGGCCCGCGACCGACGAGTTCTACCTGTGGCAGCGGATGCAGCGCTGGGCGGGGACGCTCGCCTCGGCGACGGCGTACGACCGGAGCACGGTCAACCCGATGCTGAGCCGGCGCTTCATCGACCTGGCCCGGTGTCTCGGGCCGGGGGAGAAGCGCTCCATGCGCTACCTCGGCCGGATCCTCCTGGAGACCGACCCCGCGCTGGCCGACATCGAGCTCGACGGCCGCCCGACGCCGCGCACCTATGCCGAGCCCACGTGGGCGAACTCCTGGCGGCTGGGCCGGGTGCAGGCCCAGAAGGTGGTCGGGAAGGCGCGGCAGCGGACGTCGCGGACGACCCGGCCGCCGGCCGGTGGGGAGATCATGGCGGCGAAGGTGCTCGCGCACTGGCGCGCCGACCCGGCGGACCTCTCGCTGCTGGCCGGGATCCTCCGCCCGGACTGGCTCGACCAGGTCGTCGCCGGTGACCGGACTCCCGTCCCGTCCACCGTGGCCCTGATGGTCAACCTCAGCCAGGCCGCGCGCGGAGCGATGGATCAGGCGGGCACCAGCGTGTCCCCGCAGTGGGCCTCGGCGGGCCGCGTGCTCGGCCGCAGCAGCGCACGGATGGCGGTGCGGGACTGATGATGACCGCGAACCGCCCAGCTCGCCTCCGACAGGATCGTCAGCAGGTAGTAGCAGAGACCCGCCGCCGCGCCGGATCGACGCCGGTAGAGCCGCACCCGGTTGAGGATCTGGAGCGTGTGGGTGAAGTCGTTCTGCCCGGACGCCCCGCCGATGTGCATCGCGGTCGCGGACGGCTCGTACCACGTGAGCCAGCCGCGGTCGCGGGCCCGCAGGCAGTAGTCCGTCTCCTCGGAGTAGAGGAAGAACGACTCGTCCCACTCGCCCACGTCGTCGAGGCAGTCGCGGCGGATCGCGAGGATGGCGCCGAGCGCCCAGTCGACCGGACCGGGCCGCTCGTAGGCGCGCGGCTCGTGGACGTACTCCGAGAGCGCCGGCACCCGGGTGCGGCTGAGCCCGAGCGCGCGAGCCAGCGTGGGGGTGCGGCGCAGCGACAGGTGCAGGCTGCCGTCCTCGGAGTGGACCCGCGGGGCGGTGATCCCGACGCCGGGTCGCTGCAGCGGCTCGAGCAGCCGGCGTACCGATCCCGGGTCGAGGCGCACGTCGGGGTTCAGCACCAGGACCGCCGGCGCGGGGGCCGCGTGGCGCACGCCGGCGTTGATGCCGGCGGCGTAGCCGTGGTTGGGCGCCCGCACGACCCGGCAGTCGTCGCGGGCGTCGAGGAGCTCGGCCGTCGCGTCGGTGGAGGAGTTGTCCACCACGACGACGTCGGCGCTCAGCCCGTCGAGGCCGGCGGGCAGGCTGTCGAGGAGGTCGAGCACCACGCCGGCGCTGTTGTAGGTCACCACGATGACGGCCACGTCGGGCTGCATGCCATGAGGATAGGTGCCCGAGGGGCCGGTGCGCCGGGCGTTGCGCGGAGGTGGCGGTCATGAGGCTGCTGCTCGTCGCGCCGACCGTCGACCCCGACGACGTCGGCGAGTCGTGGGTCGCCTGGCAGTGGGCGCAGCACCTGAGCTCTCGACACGAGGTGACGCTGCTGACCTACCGCAAGCGCGGGCATGCGAGCGTCGTGGACCGGCTGCCGGCGGCGCGGGTCGTCGAGTGGGTCGAGCCGCCGGTGCTCGGCTCGGCCGAGCGGCTCAACAGCCTGATGAAGCCCGGCTACGTCCCGTTCCACGTCCGCGCGCGGCGCTGGATCCACCGGGCGACGGCCCGCGGCGAGCGCTTCGACGTCGGTCACCAGCCGTTGCCGGTCGCGATGCGCTACCCGTCGCCGCTGCGCGGCTCCGGCATCCCGTACGTGCTCGGGCCGGTCGGCGGCGGACTCCAGTCGCCGCCCGCCTTCGAGTCGGAGGACACCGCGCCGTGGTACCTGGCGCTGCGTCGCCTCGACCCGTGGCGGCTGCGGCACGACCCGCTGCTGCGCGCGACGTACGAGGAGGCGGCGTGCGTGCTGGGCATCGCGTCGTACGTCGGCGACGCGCTGAGCGGGCTGCGGGTCCGCCGCCTGGAGATCCTCTCCGAGACCGGGCTCGAGGAGCTGCCGCGGGCCTCCCGCCCGGCCCACCGGGCGGGGCCGCTGCGGCTGATCTTCGTGGGCCGGCTGATCCGCACCAAGGGCGCCCGCGACGCGATCGCGGCGATGGGGCACCTGCGCGACCTCGACGTGGTCCTCGACGTGGTCGGCGACGGGTTCGACCGGGCCGAGTGTGAGCGGCTCGCCGGGGTGCTCGGCGTGGCCGACCGCGTGGTGTTCCACGGCGCCCAGCCACGCGAGCGGGTCGACGCGCTCTACGGCGCCGCCGACGTGTTCGTCTTCCCGAGCTTCCGCGAGCCCGGCGGGAACGTCGTGTTCGAGGCGATGGGCCACGGGCTGCCGCTCGTCGTGAGCGACCGCGGCGGGCCGGGGAGCGCGGTGGACGACACGTGCGGCATCCGGGTGCCGCCCACCGAACCGGAGCGCTATGCGGCCGACCTCGCCGCGGCGGTCCGGCGGCTCGACGCCGACCCGGCGCTGCGCCGCCGCATGGGTGCGGCCGCGCGGGTCCGGGTGGCCACCGTCGGGCTCTGGTCGGCGAAGGTCGACGCCGCGGACCGGATCTACGACGAGGTCGTCGCCGACCACCTGCGCACGGCGCGTGCCGTGCCACCTGACGTGTCACCTGCCGATCGGATCGAGGGAGAGCCATGTACCTGACGGAGCTGGCGCAGAGCCTGAAGAGGCGCTGGTACCTGCTGTTGGCGGTGACGGTGCTGGCCGTGATCGCGACGACGTTCATCGTCTCGCGGCTCCCGGCCACCTACCGCGCGAACGCCAGCATCGTGCTGGTGCCGCCGGAGACGACACTCGGCGACACCGGCAACCCCTACCTCTTCCTCGGCGGCCTCGAGCAGAGCGTCGACGTGCTGAGCCGGGACCTCGGCTCCGAGCAGGTGCGTGAGCAGATGGCCCAGCAGGGAGGCTCCGCGGCGTCGTACACGGTGACGCCGGACTACACCACGAGCGCCCCGATCGTCCTGGTGACCACCGAGGCGAGCTCGGCGGCCGCCGCCGACGCGATGCTCGACGCCGTCGTCGACCAGGTGCCGGTCAGCCTGGCCCGGCTCCAGACAGCCCTCGCGGTCAGCGGGTCGGCCCAGATCACCACCCAGCTGATCGCGCGGAGCGAGAAGCCGGAGACCGTCATGTCGGGCCGCTACCGGGCCATGGTCATGGTCGGCGGCGCCCTCATGGTCGCCGGCGTGCTCTTCGTCGCCATGGTCGACGGGCTGCTGCGCCGACGCCGGCTGCGCGCCGAAGCCGCCGCCGACGGCGAGGACGAGGCTCCGACGGGGGAGGGGCGACTACCGACGTTCTGGCCGCGCCAGCGCGGCGCCGGTCCGACCGACCCCCCGGAGCCGCCCTCGACCGAGGCCGACGCCCCGGAGCCGGCCTCGCTCGACAAGCGCCGGAAGACGGGAACGGACGGCTGAGGTGACCTCGACCGTCACTGTCGGCGACGCCGGTCGGGTCCGGATCGGCCTGCTTCCGGGGCGCGGTGACGCCGTCACCGTGCTGACGATCTACGCGGTCGCCCTGATCGCGATCCCGTCGCGCCTCGTGATCGGCCCGCTCGGCGGGGCCGGCTCGCCGGCGACCGTCGTCGGCCTGGGCTGCGCCCTGTGGTGGCTCTTCGCGCAGCTCGCCCGGCCGACGCCGAACACCGCCGGCCGGCAGCCGGTGCGCGCCTGCCTGATCGGCTTCGTCCTGACGGTGCTGGCCGCCTTCGTCGCCGCCTGCGTCCGGCCCATCGACCCGATCGAGTTCAGCTCGGCGACGCTCGCGCTGGTGCTGCTCGGCGGCTGGGCCGGCGTGCTGCTCGTCGCGAACGACGGGATCCCCGACCTCGATCGGCTGCTCGTGCTCGTCCGCCGGCTCGTGGCGCTGGGTGCGGCGATGGCGGCGCTCGGCATCACCCAGTTCCTGACCCACCAGCCGCTCGTCGACCGGATCTCGATCCCCGGGCTGGTCGCGAACCATGCCGGGTTCGGCCTGACGATGCGTGAGGGCTTCACCCGGCCGGCCGGCACCGCCACCCACCCGATCGAGTACGGCGCCGTCGTGACGATGCTGCTGCCGCTGGCACTCGCCCTGGCGATGGGCGACCACGGGCGTTCGGCCGTGCGTCGCTGGACGCCGGTGGCCCTGATCGCGATCTGCGTTCCGCTCTCCATCTCCCGCTCCGCGCTGCTGGCCTGTGCCGTGGGGACCATCGTCGTCCTGGTGTCCTGGCCGCCGCGGGCCCGTCGGGCCGCGTTCGGGGTCAGCATCGTCGGCTCCGTGGCGGTGTATCTCCTGATCCCCGGCATGCTCGGCAGCCTGCTCGGCCTGTTCACCGGCATCGGCGGCGACAGCAGTGCGCAGTCGCGCACCGGCTCGTACGCGATCGCCGCCGACTTCGTCTCCCGGGCACCGCTCTTCGGCCGCGGGTTCCAGACCTTCCTGCCGTCGTACCGGATCCTCGACAACCAGTACCTCGGCCTGCTCATCGAGGTCGGTGTCGTCGGTCTGACGGCCTTCCTCCTGCTCGTCGTCACCGGGCTGCGCGCCGCCCGCGTGACCCGGGTCCGCGGCGGGTCGCCGACCCTGAGCCAGCTCGGGCAGGGGCTGCTCGGCGCGGTCGCCGCCGGCGCGGTCACGCTCGCGCTGTTCGACGCCCTGAGCTTCCCGATGTCCGCCGGCACCTTCTTCCTCCTGCTCGGCATAGCCGGCGCGGCGCGGCGTCTCGTGCTCGCCGAGGAGAGGCCACGACCGTGATGACCGTCTGGGACCTGCTGGTCGCGTCGGCACGTCGCTGGTACGTCGTGCTGGCGGGGCTGGCCCTGACTGCGGGCGTCCTGCTGCTGGTGCACCAGACCCCGGGCGTCTACGCGACGCAGACCAACGTGCTCTTCCTGGCACCCGTGACGCCGAACAGCCCGAACACGATCAGCTCGCCGACCTCCGGCGTCATCTCCACGGCAGGACTGGTGGAGCGGATCGTCAACAAGGGCGTCGAGAAGTCGCCCACGAGCGGCTCGGTCGCGTTGGCCGGGCAGGGTGTCGACGACGGCTACTCGGTCGAGCTCCCCAACGCCGGCGGTCAGTGGGCCTCGAACTTCAACCGGCCCGTCCTCCAGGTCCAGGTCACCGGCCCCAGCGCGGAGCGGGTCCGCAGCGAGCTCCGGCGCCTGGTCGAGCAGATCCGGGCGGTCGCCCGGGAGATCCAGGTCGAGGCCGGGGTCGGGCAGGGCATGCTGATCACCACCCAGGTGTCTCCCGAGGACCCGGGGATCGGCTACCACCAGGGGCACCGGCCGATGGCTCTCGCGGTGACCGCCCTGCTCGGACTGGTGCTGACGGGGCTGGCGGTGTGGGCCGTCGACAGGCTCCCCGGGTGGCGCGCCGTCCGGCGGGCCCGGCGAGTGTGACGGCGTCGTCCGACGCACCATCAATATTGGGGAATTTGCAGGTCAGCGCGTTGATCGGGATTACTCCCGATGCGCCGCGGGGATCGTCTGCGACGACCTGAACACCAAGGTCAGAGCCCGTTTCCGGGGTCTCCGGGATCGCCCGGACCGGTCGGACACCGCCCTCGGCGGTGGTCCGGGCCGGCTTGCCTCGGGCGACGCCCGTGTGGGTCACTGCCCTGCGGAAATGGGCGGGCCTGAGTCGGCCCCCATCCCCCACCACGAAGGAATCCCCCATGGAACGCCAGATGCTGAATCCGGGCAGCCCCGATCGTCGACGCGCACCGACCGCCCCACGGCGGCGGAAGCTCGCGGCCGTGGGGCTGTCGGGCGTGGTCGTCCTCGGAGGTGCCGTCACGCTGGCCAACGCCCAGAGCGCCAGCGGGGTGACGGCTCCCCGGGAGAGCGCCCCCTCCTCAGCCTCGTCCCCAGCCTCCTCTCCAGCCTCCTCAGGCTCCGCCCGGGCGGCCGCGCCGGTCGGGCTGCTGCGATCGGCGAAGCCCGCCCAGCTCGCCCGGGTGCGGTCCGTCGACGCCCCGCGCCCGGTCCGGGTCGGGATGCGCTTCAAGGCGAAGGTCCGCGGCGCCGCGCTCGGCGTCCGCGTGTACCAGCCGGTCAAGCGGAAGTCCGCGACGCCGCGCTCGGCGCAGCTGTGGTCGCCCACGGGCAAGCGGCTGGCCGCGGCCCGGATCAAGGGCTCGGCCGGCGAGGGCTGGAAGACGGTCCGCTTCGCGAAGCCGGTGCGGCTGCGCGCCGGCGCCTTCTACACGGTCTCGGCCTTCTCCCCGAGCGGCACCTACGCGCGGACCGACAGCGGCTTCCGGAGCGGGGTCGCCACCCGCTACCTCGCCGCACCGGCGAAGATGAACGGCGTCTTCAACCACGCCCTCGGCGCCCCGGCCCGACGCGGCGCCGGCCACCCGAACTACTGGGTCGACGTGGTCTTCCGCCCCGGCGCCACGGCCGGGGGCGGAGGCGGCACCGGCGGGACGACGACGCCGCCGACGCCGGCCGGCCCCCGCCCCGACGGGTGCGCGCCGGTGCCGAGCGCCTGCGGCTACCCCGACGCGACGAACACCGGACCCGCGTCGGTCAACGGGCTCACCCAGGTGCCCGAGGCCGCGACCTCCGGCGCCGGCTGGAAGTGGAACCCCACCTACAAGTCGATCTTCGTGAGCGGCACGGGCGCGGTGCTCGACCGCCTCGACGTGCACGGCGCCGTCGTCATCGACGCGCCGAACGTCACGGTCTCGAACTCGCGCATCGCCAGCTGCGGCGGCAGCGACGACAGCGACGTCGTGGCGATCCGCTACAAGTCCTCGGACGCGTCGTACCAGGGCTCCGGCGCCCGCGTCGTGAACAACGAGATCATCGGCACCCCCGCCGGCTGTGACCGCCGTGCGCGGTCGGGCGTGCGCGACATCTACGGCGCTGCGCCCAACGTCCTGGTGAAGGGCAACGACATCTCGGGCACCGGCAACGGCATCACCATCGAGCACGAGGGCGTCGTCGAGGACAACTGGATCCACGACCTCGGCCACGTCGCCGGTGACCACCACTCCGGAATCTCCAACCACGGCGGCGCCGCCGGCGTGGTCGTGCGGCACAACACCGTGCTGCTGCACGGGCAGAAGTTCGCCGGTGGCGGCGGCGTCTCGGGTGCGCTGACGGTCTACAGCGACTTCGGCCACGCCCAGAACGTCACGCTGCAGGACAACCTGATCTCCGGTGGGTCCTACGTCGTCTACGGCGGTGCCAGCGGGGACCAGTCGGCGCAGTGGCCGACCCCGACGAACATCAAGATCCTGTCCAACCGGTTCGTCTGCGGTGACTGGCTCTACGGCGCGTACATGGCCTTCGAGCGCGGCGGTGCGGGCAACGAGCTCGCCGACAACTACTGCGACCAGGACGGTCGCGCCGTCCGCTGACAGGGAACGACCGATAGTCGAGACGGTGGGTCGGGAGCCAGCCCTGGCGGCTCCCGACCCACCGCTCGTTGCACCCCGCACGGCCTACGTCGTGGCCGCCCAGTCGGCGCGACGCGGGCCGAGCCCGAAGAAGTGCTCGACCGCGGCGACGATGCGCCCCGAGGCGAGCCCGTCGCCGTACGGGTTCACGGCGTGGGCCATGGCGGCGTACGCCGTGGGGTCGGTCAGCAGCGTCGACACCTCGCGCACGATGCGGTCCTCGTCGGTCCCGACGAGCCGCACGGTGCCCGCGTCGACGGCCTCGGGCCGCTCGGTGTTGTCGCGCAGCACCAGCACCGGCTTGCCGAGGCTGGGTGCCTCCTCCTGCACGCCGCCGCTGTCGGTGAGCATGATCGAGGAAGCGTTCATGGCGTGTGCGAAGTCGCCGTAGGACAGCGGCTCGGTGATCGTGACGTTGTCGAAGCCGTGCAGTGGTGGCAGCAGCACCTCGCGGACCACCGGGTTGAGGTGGGCCGGCAGCAGGAACCGGACGTCGGGGAACTCCTTGGCGAGCCGCGCGATCGCCGCCGCGGTGCGCGACATCGGCTCGCCCCACGACTCGCGGCGGTGGCTGGTCACCAGGACCGCCGGACCGCCGTCCAGCACGCGGAGCGCCGGGTCCTCGACCGGGACGCCCCGGGCCAGCACGGCCAGGAGCGCGTCGATGACGGTGTTGCCGGTGACGACGATGTCCGCGGGGTCGGTGCCGTCGGCGAGCAGGTTGGCCCGCGACAGCGGCGTCGGTGCGAAGTGCAGCGACGCGAGCTGGGTGGTGAGCCGCCGGTTCATCTCCTCGGGGAACGGGTTGTAGCGGTCGTCGGTGCGCAGCCCGGCCTCGACGTGCAGGACCGGCACCTTCTCGTAGAAGGCGGCCAGCCCGGCGACGAACGCCGTGGTCGTGTCGCCCTGCACCACGACCGCGTCGGGCCGGTGCTCGCGGATCGCCTCGGTGACCCCGGACATCACCCGGGCTGTGAGGTCGTGCAGCTGCTGGCGCGGCTGGATGACGTCGAGGTCGAGGTCGGGCCGGATCCCGAAGAGCCCGTTGACCTGGTCGAGCATCGTGCGGTGCTGTCCGGTCACCACCGTGACGACCCGCAGGCCCGGGGCCGCGGCGAGGTCGGTGACGACCGGTGCGAGCTTGATCGCCTCCGGACGGGTCCCGTAGACCACCATGACCGTGCGCATGTCCCTGCTCCTGACCGTGCCCATGACTACCGCCACAGTCCGCGGGTGTCGTAGACGACCTTGCCGGCCAGCCGCGACCGGCTCAGCGACTTGAAGTGGTCGTGGTCCACCAGCAGCACCACGATGTCGGCGGCGGCGATCGCGTCGCACGCCGGCTCGAGGCGGACGTTCGGATGCGCCGCGAGCTGCTGCGGCAGCACGTGCGTGAGCGGCTCGGCGACCCGGATGTCGAGGCCGGGCTGGGCCTCCGCGATCGCGGCCACGATGTCGATGGCCGGGCTCTCGCGCAGGTCGTCGACGTTCGCCTTGTAGGCCAGGCCCAGGCAGGCGACCGTCGGCTCCACGAACCGCTCGCACTTGGCGACGACCTGCTCGGCGACGTGATGCGGCTTGCCGTCGTTGACGTCGCGCGCGGTGCGGATCAGCCGCGACTCCTCGGGCGCGGCGCCGACGATGAACCACGGGTCGACCGCGATGCAGTGGCCGCCGACGCCGGGTCCCGGGGTGAGCACGTTGACGCGCGGGTGGTGGTTGGCGAGCCGGATCACCTCCCACACGTCGAGCTCGAGGTGCTCGCTGATCAGCGAGAGCTCGTTGGCGAAGGCGATGTTCACGTCGCGGTAGGCGTTCTCGACCAGCTTGGCCATCTCGGCGCTCGCGGCGTCCGAGAGCACGATGTCGCCCTGGACGAAGACCCGGTAGATCGACGCGGCCTTCTCGGCGCAGCGCGGGGTGATGCCGCCGACGACCCGGTCGTTGGTGACCATCTCGATCATGATCCGGCCGGGCAGCACCCGCTCGGGGCAGTGCGCGACGTAGACGTCCGGGACGCCCTCGGAGCTGTGCGGGAAGGTCAGGTCCGGTCGCATCTCGGCCAGCCAGCGGCTCACCGACTCCGTGGTGCCGGGCGGCGACGTCGACTCGAGGATCACGGTCTCGCCGCCGCGCAGCTGCGGCGCGATCTGCTCGGTGGCGGCCCGGATGTAGCACAGGTCGACCTGGTGGTCGTCCTGGAACGGCGTCGGCACCGCGATGATGAAGGCGTCGGCCTCGGGGGTCTCGGTCGTCGCGGTGAGCCGGCCCATCGCGACCGCGCCGCTGACGGCGGCCGACAGGTCGGGCTCGACGAACGGCACCTCGCCGTTGGCCACCGCCTTGACCGTCGCCTCGTTGACGTCGACCCCGACGACCTCGACTCCCCGGGTCGCGAGCGCCGCGGCCGTCGGGAGTCCGATGTACCCGAGCCCGAGGATCGCGAGCCGTCCGTTGAAGACCTCGTTCATCGTGCTTCCCTCCGTGGTTGGTCCAGCTGGTTCGTGACGGGCATGCCGTTCGGGCTGTGGCGGTACGCCGGGTGCGGGTGGACGAGCTCGATCCCGACCAGGCCGAGGAACGCGAGGTTGGTGACCAGGTAGCGGCGCCACAGCCGGCGCGGCTCCTGGGCGACCCGGTAGGCCCACTCCATGCCGCAGCGCTGCCAGGCCCGGGGTGCGCGTGCGGTGACGCCGGCGAGCACGTCGAAGGAGCCGCCGACGCCGTGCTGCACCGGCACGCCGAGCCGCTCGCCGTACCGCCCGATGAAGTTCTCCTTCTTCGGCGTGGTCATGCCGAGGAAGAGCAGGTCCGGTGCGCTGCCGGCGATCTGCTCGGCGACCTCGTCGGCCTCGGCCTCGGTGAAGTAGCCGTCGCGGCTGCCGGCGATCACGACGCCGGGCCAGCGGACGGCGATCTCCTGCTCCACCCGCGCCAGCACGTCCGGCTTGGCGCCGAGCAGGAACACCCGCAGGTGCCCGCGGTCGGCGACGCCGAGCAGCTCCTCGAAGAGGTCGATGCCCGCGACCCGCTCGGGGAGCGGCTGCCGCAGCAGCCGGCTCGCCCAGACCACCGACTGCCCGTCGGCGAGCAGAACGTCGGCCTCCAGCAGCGAGTCGCGGAGCACGGGGTCCGCGTTGAGCTTGGCGATCTTGGCGGCGTTCACGACCCCGATCAGCAGCCGCTCGTGCTGGCGAATCGCCCGCTCGGCCAGGGCCACGGTCTCGTCCATCGTCAGGGCATCGACCTCGAGCCCGAAGAGGTGGCGGGTCGGCGTCGTGGTGTCACGCATCGTGGTCCTCCGTCCGGTCGGTGGCGGGTGCGAGCCAGGCGTAGAGGAGCCAGCCGAGCTCGTAGGGGCGGCACTCGTGGTCGACGACCACGGGCGGCAGCACCCGGTCGAGGCCGGGCACCCTGGCGCCCTGCCACACCGAGGTCGCGGCCGCGGCGATCGCGCGCGCCGCCTTGCGCGGCTCGCGGCGCCCGACCTTGCGCCACACCAGGCCGAAGCGCTCGGTCACCAGCTCCTCGACCACCTCCGGGTGGTCGTCGACCCAGCCGAGCCCGGCCACGATCTCGGCGCGGTGGTCGGCGCCGCCGGCCTCCCAGAGGTCGAAGAGCACCATCGGGGCCATCGCGTGCTGGTGCACGCTGTAGACCGGGAACGGCTCGACGACCCGGCCGTCGCGGGAGTCGTAGTGCCACCACCACTGGCCGGCCGCTCCCTGCGCGGTGCAGATGGCGGCCGCGGTGCGGTCGGCGTGGTCGAGCATCCAGTCGGCGCCGGTGAGCCCGGAGGCCCGGGCCAGCGCCTGCAGCGGATAGACCTGGTCGGCGAAGCTCCCGACGTGTGCCCGCCAGCGGGACTGGGTGCGCGGCGGCAGCACGTGCGGGTAGGTGCCACCCGGGCCGTGGTAGCGGCGCAGCAACGCGGCGGCCCGGTCCACGGTCTCGGCCGTGTCGGCGAGGTCGGCGGCCGCAACCGCCGCGGTCAGCAGCCACGCGGCGTCGACGGTCGGCAGCGGCCGGCCGTCGAGGAGGCCGGGCAGCCGGTCCAGCAGCGCTTCCGGGGCGAGGTCGGCGACCTCGACGGCGCACCAGAGGGCCAGCGCCACGGCGCCGGGGTCGTCCGAGCCGGCCGCCAGGTCGGCGGCGTGGAGCGCGACGTCCACGGCGCTGCGGCCGCCGAGGACCGCACGCTGGGCGGGCTCCGGGACCCGGGACAGCCCGAGGGCCGCCATCGCGGTGTAGCGCAGGCTGGTGCCCTGGGCGGCCACGGTGACGCCCCGGCCGCCGGACAGCCCGCGCACGGTCTGGGCGAACGACCCGGTGGCCGGGTCGTACCCCGCGGCCAACCCGCGCAGGGCGAGGTCGGTGAGTCGGGCGACGCGCTCGGGCGCGGTGGGGTCGAGGTGGCGTACGCCGGCCGGGCGCGGCGACCCGAGCACCTCCTCGGCGTTGGCGCCGGGCTTCGTGTCGGGGTTCGTGTCGGGCAGTAGCTGCGTCGGCACCGTCGGTTCCTCCGTCGTGGTCATGGCCTCACCACCGACGGTGACCAGGCCTGCTGGATGAAGAGCTCGGGACGGCTGGTGCCGTCGGTCCGGAGTGACCAGACGTCGGTCACTCCGGCCTCGTCGTCGCGGGGGATCCCGTAGAGCAGGGTGCGGCGGTCGAGCCACTCGATCTGGTCGTCGATGTTCCGCTGCTCCGCCGTCAGCACGGTCCGTTTGCCGGTCGCGAGGTCGAGCACCGCCGGGGTCCACCAGGTCGTGCCGTCCCGCTCGGTGGCCTGCTTGAAGGCGATGCGGGTGCCGTCGGGGGAGAGGGACGGGCACTCGACGTGGTCGGCGATCGAGGTGAGCGTCCGCGCGCCGAGGTCGCCCCGGACCAGGTAGGTGGCGCCGCCGGTCCCGACCGTGGCGTAGAAGGTGTCGTCGTCGGCGAACGTGACGCCCCAGACGTTCCGGTCGCGCGGTGCGACCCGCTCGCCGTGCAGGATCAGCGTGAACCGCTCGAGGTTGCCGTGGCCCTCGCCGCCGACGTCGCGGATCTCGGTCGCGGTCGAGAAGCCGACCTGCATGTAGGAGTGGCCGCTGACGAACGTCGTCGTCGACACCAGCGACCCGTCGGGGGAGAGGCGGGTGCGGCTCGGGATGCCGGGCACCGACACCTGCTGGATCTCCCGGCCGTCGGCGTCGTACTCGGTGAGCGAGTACCTCGTGACGACCCCGCGCTCGGTGCGCAGGCAGGACGTCACGTCCGTGGTCGCGTCGACCCGGTCGCAGGCGATGTCGGCGAACGTCCGGGCGCCGCCCGGGTCGTCGATCGGCACGGACGCGACCACGCCGTACTGGGAGTCGATGCCGGTGTGCCGGAACACGATCCGGGGCCCGCTCGCGGCGGTCACGGCCGCCGCGTCGGAGACGGTGGCGACGGTCGGCGGCCGGTCGTGCGAGCGCCGGTAGCTCGACGCGGCGCCGACGGCGTAGGCCGTCATCACCGAGACGACGACGAAGACGATGGCCACGAAGGCGGTGATCCGGGCACGCTGGCTCATCGGGCCGCTCCCGCCTCGAGATCCAGCCGGCGGACGGCGCCGAGTGCCAGGGGCAGCGCGACCAGCAGCCCGGTCCCGACCACGACCAGTGCCAGCTGGGGACCGAGCACGAACCACAGCACGCCGAAGATCGCCGACGACGCCATCCGCGCGACGGCGACGACGGTCTGCGCGGAGGCGATGCCGCTGGCCCGCACGGTCGTCGGCACCAGCCGGCCGGCGAGCGCCGCGGTGACGCCGTCTGTCGCGGCGTAGAACGTGCCGAGCAAGAGCAGGGCGAGCAGCGTCGACGCGGTCGCGTCCCACGAGACCGCCGCCACGACGTACGACGCGAGCAGCGCCGCGTGGCCGCAGACCAGCACCCGCGCCTTGCCGACCCGGTCGGCGAGGCGCCCGATCGGGATCGCCAGCGAGAGGTAGGCGATGTTCGTGCCGACGTAGAGCAGCGGGAACCAGTGCGCGGCGAAGCCGCCACGATCGAGCAGTGCGAGGTAGATGAACCCGTCGCCGACGGTCAGCAGGCCGAGCGCACCGGCCACCACCAGCAGGCGGACCAGGCCCGGCTGCGCCACCTCGCGCCAGCGCACCGGCGTGCGCGCCGGCCGCGGCTGGGCGGCCGGGCGGTCGGGGACCAGCAGCCCGAGGAGGGCGACGCCGAGGACGGCGAAGCCCAGGGAGACCACCATCACCGTGACGTAGCCGTCGGGGATCCACCAGAGGATCGCGAAGGCGAGCAGCGGACCGACGGCCGCGCCGATGGTGTCGAGCGTGCGGTGCACGCCGAACGCGGCGCCGAGCTGGCTCGGCGGGGTGGCCGCGGAGATCATGGCGTCGCGTGGTGCGGTGCGCAGCCCCTTGCCGACCCGGTCGGCGGAGATCACCGCCGAGACCGTCGCCAGGCCCGCGCTGAACAGCAGGAAGAAGCGGGCGACCGCGGACAGGCCGTAGCCGAGGAAGGCCACCCACTTCGGGTGGCCGCCCCGGTCGGCGGCCCAGCCGCCGCCGATCCGGACCAGCGCGCTCACGCCTTGGTAGAGGGCGTCGACGAAGCCGTAGGAGATCGTCGAGAGGCCGAGGACGCCGGTCAGGTAGAGCGGCAGGATCGCCGCGACGGACTCCGAGGAGATGTCGGTGACCAGGCTGACGATGCCGAGCGTGACGACGACGGGCGCGACCCGCCGCCGGCGTCCCCGGGGCGTGCCGACCGGAGCCTGGGGCCGGTCGCTGAGCGTGATGTACATCCGGCTCAGGCCTCGCCGGCGACCAGCGTCGCGTAGACCGAGTAGGTGCGGGCGGGCGCGGGGTCGATCGTGACGACCACGCGCTCGTCGCCGCGCCGGAACGCCGCCGCGTCGGCGCCGCCGACGGCCTGGGTCGGCACCTCCCGGAAGCCCGACCGGCCGAGTGTGGCGCGGTAGAACAGCAGCACCGAGGACGGGCTCGTCGACCGATGGCCGACCAGGGCGACCTGCACCCGACCGGTGGTCGGCGCGACGCTGCTGCTCACGACCGTGCTGCGCGGTGCGCGCGGCAGCAGCCGCGCGGGATACCCGGTGACGAGTCGGCCGCGCGCGGCCGCCGGCTTCTCGGGCGGCTCGTAGGCGGGGCCCGACGGGTCGGTCGCGGGTCGGCCGAGGCCGGGGAGCCGGTACTCCCCGGCGGGCCCGGCCTGCTCGGGCACCACCGTCACGCCGCCCTTGGCCGTCGTCGGCGTCGTCGGCGCCTGCGGTGTCTGCGGCGAGGTGGACGAGGTCGGCTCCGGCAGGGACTCCGAGCCTCGTTGCTTGGTCCCCGACCGGGGCTCCGTCCTGCCAGACAGCGAGCCGGTCGGGGCGTCGTGGTCCGCGGATGCGTCCGCGGTCGGGGCGGAGGTCCCGTCCGGATCGTCGCCGAGTCGCACGCCGAAGGCGCCACCCACGACGATCGCCGCCAGCACTGCGGCCGCGAGCGCGATCAGCATGCTGCGGCGGTTCGGCATCGACGGTCTCCAGGCGCCAGGGAAGGACCCCTTGGCGAGTCCCCCACTCCGCTGTCGAGCGTGGGCGATCGGCCGCACCCGGCTGAGCTTCCCGGCGGGCAGTTACCCAAGACTGGGGAGCACCCGCGGCACGCTCGGGAGAAACCCCGTTGAGCCCGGCGCTGCGGGTCGGGATCGTGGGTGCATGACTGCGTTCATCTCCCATACGACCATCGACGCCCAGAACGCCTACGAGCTCTCCGAGTGGTGGAAGCCCGTGCTCGGGTACGTCGACATCGAGGGCGACCCCAACCTGCCCGGCCACGAGGAGTGCATGATCCGCGACCCCGAGACCGGCCACCGGCTGCTGTTCATCGAGACCCCGGACACCAAGTCCGGCAAGAACCGGCTGCACCTCGATCTGCGCCCGCGCGCCGCCACCCGCGACGAGGAGCTGACGACCCTGGTCGCCCACGGCGCCACCGTGGTCGCCGACCTGCGCGGCAAGTACGGCCCCGGCACCGGCTGGGTCGTCCTCGCCGACCCCGAGGGCAACGAGTTCTGCATTCTGCGCTCCGAAGCCGAGCTCGCCGCCCAGCAGGCCTGAGTAGCCACGGTGGTTGAGGAAGGCGCGCCACGGTGGTTGAGGAAGGCGCGCTAGCGCCTGTCTCGAAACCACCGGTCCTGGTCTCGGTGGTTGAGGAGGCGCGCCCACGGTGGTTGAGGAAGGCGCGCTAGCGGTGGTTGAGGAAGGCGCGCTAGCGGTGGTTGAGGAAGGCGCGCCCACGGTGGTTGAGGAAGGCGCGCTGGCGCCTGTCTCGAAACCACCCGCCGGTGTTCGGGGGAGTGTTGGCGTCCTCCCGGGGGCGCCAGTATGGGCGCGCGTCCTCCGCCGTCAAGGATTCCCTTCGGCGGCTTCGCCGTCCTTGACGGCTCCTCCCGCGCACCCGTTTGGCGCCTATCGGGAGGACGCCGACCTGCGGTCGGGGCGCGCGTTGGCTGGGTGGGTTTCGAGACGGTTGCTGGCGCAACCTCCTCAACCACCGTCGTCGGGGATCACGGTGGTTGAGGAAGGCGCGCTAGCGCCTGTCTCGAAACCACCCGTCCGGCACCCGACCCACCGCATCCGCCGACGCAGCGGGGTTTCGAGACGGTTGCTAGCGCAACCTCCTCAACCACCGTCGTCGGGGGTCACGGTGGTTGAGGAAGGCGCGCTAGCGCCTGTCTCGAAACCACCCGCACCGGGACACGGTGGTTGAGGTGCGAGGGCCGCCAGGCCCGAGCCTCGAAACCACCCTCCACAGGACATCGATCAGGGTGTGGATGAGCGCCCCCGGATCGTGACCTGTTCGTGACCCAGAACCCTGTGGAACAAGGGGAATCCGGCCTTCCAGTGTCGGTGGCGGGTGCTTGAGTAGTGGGCATGACAGCACAGGCCACGCCGCGGCACCGGGTGTCGACGACGACCGCGCGGATGCGCGATCTCGTCGGCGCCGTGGCCGATGCGTCGGTGTGGTCCATGGACCCGGTCGAGGCCGGCGCGACGCTGGTCGAGCTAACCCGGCTGGCGGCGCAGGTCGGCGAGCTGCAGGCCCGGGTGGCCGCGCACGCCGACACGATTCATGTGGGCCAGGACGTGGGTGCCTCCAGTGCGGCGAACTGGCTGGCCCACACCACGAAGACCACCCGGGCGGCCGCGTACGGCGCGGTGCGGCTCGGCCACGACCTCGAGGCCCACGCGTCGACGCGGGAGGCGCTGGCGGCCGGGGAGATCTGTGTGGAGCGGGCGCGGGTGGTGATCCGGTGGGTCGACCGACTCCCCGCCGACCTCGGCCCCGAGACCCGGGAGAAGGCCGAGACGCACCTGCTCGCCGAGGCCCGCCATCACGACGCGAAGGCACTGAGCCGGTTGGGGCGGCGGCTGTGGGAGGTCATCGCCCCCGGCGAGGCCGACGCCCACGAAGCCGAGATCCTGCAACGGCAAGAGGCGGCCGCGCTGCGGGCGTGTTCGCTGACGATGGTCGACGACGGGGACGGGAAGACCTGCGGCCGGTTCACCCTGCCGACCTACCACGCCGCCGCCCTACGGAAGATGCTGATCGCGCTCGCCGCACCCAAGCACCTCGCGGCCACTCACGGCCCCGGCATCGAGCGCCGGCCCGGTCCGGAGGCACTCGGGCGGGCGCTGTGCGAGCTGATCGAGCGCTATCCCACCGAACGGTTGCCGCAGACCGGTGGCGTGAACGCCACGCTGCTGGTGGTCATCGATGAAGACACCCTGTACGGGCGGCTCGAGAAGGCCGGCGTCCTGGACACCGGCGACCGCATCAGCCCCGGCATGGCCCGCCGGCTCGCCTGCGAGGCTTCGATCATCCCCGCCGTCCTCGGCAGCAACAGCGTTCCCCTGGACCTGGGCCGGCGAAGCCGCTACCACACCGAGCACCAGCGGATCGCCATGTTCCTACGCGACCACGGCTGCCGCGCCGAAGGCTGCGACCGCTCCACCGGACTCCACGCCCACCACCAGACCAGATGGACCGACGGCGGCCACACCAACCTCACCGACAGCGCATCACTCTGCGCCTGGCACCACACCCTCATCCACGACCCGGCCTACGTGACGACGTACCTGCCCACCGGGAAGATCCGATTCCACCGACGAACGTGACGATCAAGTCAGCCGGGCTGGGCACGATGGTTTCGAGACGGTTGCTAGCGCAACCTCCTCAACCACCGTCGTCGGGCACGGTCGGCTTGTGGTTCGTCGCTTGGGTTCCTCGGGCCTCAACACCACGGTCGGATCTTCGTAGCGGAGCCGTGATCCCCTGGCCTAGATGGGCATTCGGGGCGAGGTGGCATGGCCCGTTCGGGCCATCGGCGGATCGGTGGACGGCGAAGTTGGGCAAGCCGGCCGTCGCTGTTCGCCCGCCGTTCATCGTGGAAGGGCCATCTGTTTCGGCGGTCTCCTGAGACTTCAGGCGTTTCGACCGCGTGCTCCACCGGACGCGCGGCCCGTGCTCAGCCAGGAAGAACCAGGTGACCACCCTCCCCGTCCAGGACGCCACCGTCGAGGTGGAGCCCCGCACCATCTCCCGGAAGGCCACCGGGGCGGATCGGGTGTTCGTCCACTCGATCCGTGCCGTCGGCGCGACCGTGCTGGTGATCACCGGCGGCGTCGGCCTCTTCCTCGGCTGGCAGGCCTGGCCCACGCTGACCCACTACGGGCTGAGCTTCTTCACCGAGGCCAGCTGGCAGCCGGAGGCCGACATCCTCGGGATCCGGGCGGTGCTGACCGGCACGGTCATGGTCGCGCTGGTGGCGATGGCGATCGCGTTCCCGCTGGCCCTGCTGACCGCGCTCTACATCAGCGAGTACGCGCCGGCGTTCCTGCGCAGCACGCTGGTGTCGCTGGTCGATCTGATGGCCGCGGTTCCGTCGATCATCTGGGGCCTGTGGGGCTACTTCCTGATCATGCCGTACGCCGCGGAGTTCGCGGTCTGGCTGGACCGCAACCTCGGCTGGGTGCCGCTCTTCGACGTGCACAACGCCGACCCGGATGCCGCGCTGATCGACGCCGCCATCTCCAACTACAGCTTCAGCATGTTCTGCGCGGGCATCGCCGTCGCGATGATGGTGCTGCCGATGTCGTGCGCGGTGATGCGTCAGGTCTTCTCGCAGACGCCGCCCGGCGAGAAGGAGGCCGCGCTCGCGCTCGGGGCCACCAAGTGGGGCATGATCCGCGCGGTCGTCCTGCCCTTCGGGCGCGGCGGCATCATCGGTGGCACCATGCTCGGCCTGGGCCGGGCGCTCGGCGAGACGATCGCGGTGCTGCTGATCCTGTCGCCGTCGTTCGAGTCCAAGTGGCGCATCCTCGAGATCGGCGGCAACACCGTCTCCGCGCTGATCGCCGGCCGGTTCGGCGACGCGAGCAAGAGCCAGCTCTCCGCGTTGCTCGCCGCGGGCTTCGTGCTCTTCCTGATCACCCTCGTCGTCAACACGATCGCCGCCATGATCGTCAACCGAAGCCGCTCGGGCGCCGGGACGGACGCGTAGCCGATGACCACCGCCCTCGCCCCCGATACCGAAGCCGCGGGGACCACGTTCCTGCCGCGGTACGACGACGACGCGCCACCGCCGGTTCCGCGCGCCTCGCTCGGCCGGTTGACCGCCGACGAGAAGTTCCTGCGGATCGGCAGCATCGCCTCGGCCCTGGGCCTGGCCTGGCTGATCACCCAGCGCCTGCTCCCGCTGCCGGGGCTGCCGTGGTTCCTCGTCGTGGCCTTCCTCGCCCTCCTGCTGGTCGGCGCCGTCACGTCCGGCATGACCGGCGGCCTGGTCGAGGTGCGGGACCGGGCCGCGGCCACCGTCATCACCGCCGGGGCGACGGTCGTCGGCGCGGTGGTGCTCAGCGCGGTGGTCTTCGTGGTGGTCAAGGGCGTCGAGCCGCTGCTGCACCTGAACTTCTACGTCGACGACATGGCCGGCGTCGGCCCGAAGGACCCCTTCGACAAGGGCGGGATCGCGCACGCCGTCCTCGGCTCGCTGATCCAGATCGGGATCGCCGTCGCCATCACGCTGCCGCTCGGCATCGGCACCGCGGTCTTCATGAGCGAGGTCGGCGGCCGCTTCTCCCGGGTCGTGCGCACGGTCGTGGAGGCGATGACCGCGCTGCCCTCGATCGTCGCCGGCCTGTTCATCTACTCGGTCTTCATCGTCGCGCTCGGCCTTCCGCGCTCGGGGCTGGCCGCCGCGCTGGCGATCGGCGTGATGATGCTCCCGATCATCGCCCGCGCGGCCGACGTGGTGCTGCGCGTCGTCCCCGGCGGCCTGCGTGAGGCAAGCCTCGCGCTCGGCGCGAGCCGCTGGCGGACGGTCTGGTACGTCGTGCTGCCCACGGCGCGTCCTGGCCTCGCGACCGCCTGCATCCTCGGCATCGCCCGGGGCATCGGCGAGACCAGCCCGGTGCTGCTCACCTCCGGCAACGCGCAGTTCTTCGTGGTCGATCCGACCGACGGGGTGATGAACTCGCTGCCGCTCTTCATCTACTCGACGGTCCGCTCCGGCGAGCCGAACGCCATCGCCCGTGCGTTCGCCGCGGCCACCGTGCTGCTGGCCGTCGTGCTCGCCCTCTTCGTGCTCGCGCGGCTGATCGCCCGCCCGAAGAGGACCAAGTCGCGCCGCGGCCGCTCACGCCCCGCCGTCGACTTCGTGCACTCCGATCCGCTCGTCGAGATGGGCCCCGTCGCGCCCGCGATCGACACCACGTACACCAGCCACCGCATCGACCAGGAGACCTCGTGAACCGCCCCATCCGCCTGATCGTGGCCCTCGCGCTGTCGCTCGCCGGCCTCGCGTCCCTGCCGGGGCCGGCGCACGCCACGACGTACGCGCAGATCGAGGGCACCGGCTCCACCTGGTCGGAGCTGATCCTCCAGCAGTGGATCGCCGACGTCGACTCCAACGGCATGAAGGTCGTCTACACCGGCGGCGGCTCGACCAAGGGCCGCAAGGACTTCTCGCAGGCGAGCACCGACTTCGCGATCTCCGAGATCCCCTACCAGGGCACCGACGAGCGCGGCCAGTCCGACACCAGCAACGGCCGCCCGTTCGCCTACCTCCCGATCGTCGCCGGCGGCACGGCGTTCACCTACCAGCTGAAGATCGGCAACGAGCTGGTCCGCAACCTGCGGCTCTCCGGCGAGACGATCGCGAAGATCTTCACGCTGCAGATCACCAACTGGAACGACCCGGCGATCACCAAGGACAACAACGGCCGCACGTTCCCCTCGCTGCCGATCAAGCCGGTGGTCCGCTCCGACGGCTCCGGCACGACGGCGCAGTTCACCACCTGGATGGACAAGCAGTACCCGAACATCTGGCGGCCCTACTTCGGCCAGGCCGGGCTGACGTCGTACTACCCGAAGAAGGCCGGCAGCCAGATGGTCAGCCAGGCGGGCTCCGACCAGGTGATGAACACGATCAAGGGCTTCGCGGGCAACGGGATGATCGGGTACGTCGAGTACTCGTACCCCGTCAACGCCGACTACCCGGTCGTGAAGGTGCAGAACCAGGCGGGCTACTTCGTCGAGCCGACGCAGTACAACACCGCGGTCGCGCTGACGAAGGCGAAGATCAACCAGGACAAGTCGAGCCAGCTGTACCTCACGCAGGTCCTCGACGGCGTCTACGCCAACCCCGACCCGCGGGCCTACCCGATCTCGTCGTACTCCTACATGATCATCCCGACCGGGTCCGACGACCCGCGGATGTCGTCGGCGAAGCGCCAGACGCTCGCCGACTTCATGTACTACTCGCTGTGCGCGGGGCAGACGAAGGCCGGGCCCTACGGCTACTCACCGCTGCCGCTCAACCTCGTGCAGGCCGGCTTCGACCAGCTCGCCAAGCTCAAGGGCGCCGATCCGGCCGTCGACCTCACCGACCGCGACGTGCGCTCGTGCAACAACCCGACGTTCGACGGCAAGAACCTCAGCCACAACGTGCTCGCCGACAAGGCGCCGCAGCCCGCGGCGTGCGACAAGGCGGGTCAGGGCCCCTGCGGCACCGAGACGGGCACCAACCAGCCCAGCACCGACGACGGCGGCGGGACCGGCGGCGCCGGTCGGAACGGCGGCGAGGGGGCCGCCGGCACCGACGGTGAGCAGGGCGACGCCGCCTCCGGTGGTGAGGGGCCCGCGGCGCCGGGCGACGCGCCGGCGGCGATCGATCCGGAGACCGGCCTGGCCGTCGGCGCCGCGGGATCGGCCACCACCACGGGCACCACCGGCGAGGTGATCTACGCCGACCCGACCGAGCTGGTCGCCGGCCGCACCACCGACCAGCGGACGTTCGGCTGGCTCGCGGTCCTCGAGCTGCTGGCGCTGGTGCTGCTGCCCGGCCTGTACGTCGTGGGGATGCGCCGCCGGCGGACCTCCCGGGCCGGAGGCCGGCTGTGACCGCCCGGCGCCGCCTGGTGCTCGTCGCCCTGCTGCTGGCTGCGCTGATCGCGCCGCTCCCGGCGGCGGCGCAGCCCGCACCGACGACGGCGGAGCGGGGCGCCCAGAAATCGGCCCAGAAGCCGGCGGCGGATGAGGGCTGGGAGGAGACGAAGGACGTCCAGCGATCCGTCGTCGACGCCGACGGCAGCACCCGGGCCTACCCCTTCAGCGGCGCCTTCAAGATGACCGTGCGTGCCGACCACACCCAGAACCTGCGCGGTCGGGAGCGCGTCCTGATCAGCTGGTCCGGCGCCCAGCCGAGCGCCGGACGGTCGGGCAACCCCTACGGTCCGGGCGGGTTGGCGCAGGAGTACCCGGTCGTCGTCCTCCAGTGTCGCGGCACCGGAGCCGAGGTCACGCCGGAGACGTGCTGGACCTCGTCGTTCTCCCAGCGCTCGCAGGTCTCGCGGTCCGACGTCGAGGCGACCTGGCTCCGAGACGTCCACGCCCCTCCGGCGGCCAAGGAACGGGTCAGCACCTCGCTCGGGGCGCTGCCGTCGGCGGAGGAGTGCCCGGAGATCGACCGGACCGGCCTGTACGCCACGCGGCTGACGCCGTTCGTCGCCGCCGGCGGCACCGTCTACTCCGCCTGCAACGCCACGCACATGCCGCCCGAGGCCGCCGCCGACTCGGCCTTCCCGGCGGCCGAGGTCGCCGCGTTCACCGATGCCGACGGCGACGGCTCGGTGCAGTTCGAGGTCCGTTCCGACGTCGAGAACGAGTCGCTCGGCTGCAACGACCGGACCGACTGCTCGATCGTCGTCGTCCCCATCTCCGGGGTCAGCTGCGACCAGGCGTCGACCCCCGTCGAGAACGACCTGGCGACCATCGAGAAGGCCTGCCGCAAGACCGGCCAGTGGGCGCCCGGGTCCAGCAACTTCGCCGGCCTCGCGGTCGACCAGGCGGTCTCGCCCGCGCTCTGGTGGACGGAGTCCAACTGGCGCAACCGCTTCGTCATCCCGATCACCATGGGGCTGCCGCCGGACGTCTGCGACGTCTTGGACAAGCGGGCCCCGACCGCCTTCTACGGGTCCGAGCTGCTCGCCCAGGCCTCGCTCCAGTGGACCCCGGCGTACTGCCTGGACAAGTCGCGCTTCAAGTTCCAGCTCAACCAGATGTCGGACGAGGCGGGCTGGAACCTGATGACCAGCGGCGAGGGCGCCGCGGCCGAGGTCTCGTCGGCCCACGAGGCCGGCGCCGACCCGGTCGGCTATGCGCCGACCGCCGTCACCGGGTTCGCGATCGGCTACGTCATCGACCGGCCCGACAACGCCGGTGAGTACACCAATCTGCGGCTCACCCCACGGCTGGTGGCCAAGCTGCTCACCCAGTCGTACGTCGGCTCCGGCCTCGGCACCGGCCACCCCGGGATGTCGAAGAACCCGTGGGCGATCATGGCCGATCCGGAGTTCGCGGCGCTCAACCCCGGCCTGAGCCGGAACGCCAGCGAGGCGGGCGCCGCGCTGCTGTCGCTGTCGAACTCCTCGGACATCATCGAGCAGCTCACGGAGTGGATCGCCCAGGACCGCGACGCCCGGGAGTTCATCGCCGGGAAGCCGGACCCGTGGGGGATGGTGGTCAACCCGTCGTACCGGAAGTTCGAGATCCCCACTTCCGAGTGGCCGCTGCTCGACAACTACGTCCCGCAGACCGCGATCGAGTGCTGGCAGGCGAACCCGGGCAGCTACTACAGCCTGCTGGCCGCCCCGGTGACCACCATCGCCAAGATCTCGACGGCGCTGCTGGACGCCTGGCCGAACACCCAGACCAGGTGCGACACCGACGTCACCACGACGCCGCACACCTACAAGACCGGCCGGATCGACCGGCAGTCGTACGGCGCGCGCTTCATGCTCGGGGTGGTGAGCCTCGGCGACGCCGCCCGCTACGGCCTGCGGACCGCGGCCCTGCAGACGAAGCCGAAGCACTTCGTGGCCCCGTCGGACTCCTCGATGTCGGCCGCCCTGAAGCTGGCGGAGCAGGAGGACGAGCTCGGCCCGTTCGTGCTCGACCAGGCCCGGGTGCGGAGGTCGGCGTCCGCCTACCCCGGCACGATGGTGGTCTACACGGCCGCCCGGCTGCAGAACCTCGAGGCCGAGACGGCGGCCAAGGTCGCCCAGTTCATCCGGGTGTCGACCACGGAGGGCCAGCGGCGCGGCAGCGGCAACGGCGAGCTGCCGGACGGTTACCTCCCGATCCGCAAGAGCGGCACGACCGCCGGTCTCTACGCCTCGGCGCAGGCCGTGGCCGACGCCGTGGAGGCGCAGGAGTCGACGGACCCGCCGACGGGGAAGCCCTCCGCCGACGCCGGCGACGGGGGGATCGGACCGGTCGGCGGAGCCGGCGGCGTCACGCCCCCGGACGGTGCTCCCGAGGGCGACGAGCCGTCGGCGGCGCCCTCGCCCACCGCGCCGGCGTCCGTGGCGCCGGGGCCGGTCGACATGCCCGCCACCCAGGCGGTGGGCTCCGACGTGGCGGGCGGCGTGCTGCCGCTGCTGATCCTGCTCGGCGCGATCGGGTGCGTCGCGACCGCCGTCATCCGGGTCGCCGTCCCGCTGCTGCGAGGCCGCCGGTGACCGCGACCATGGACCGGCCCGAGACCGTCGGCGCGCCGGAGGCGCCCACCCGGCGCGCTCGTCGCCCGCGGCGTACGCCGAAGCGAGGGGCGCCGCGACGGCCGCAGCCGACCGCGCGGAGCGTCGCGGACCGCCCGGCGAGCGCGGCCGAGGAGACCGCCTCGGTCCTGTCCACGTCGTTCACAATGATCGGGATCGTCTGCCTCTGGATCGCCGTGCAGCTGCTGTTCCTCTCGTCGGTCTCGCAGAGCCGCTCGCAGGACCTGCTCTACGACCAGCTCCGGCAGCAGCTGGCCGGTGCGACGGCGCCGGTCGGACCGGTGGTCCCCGCCGGCGCTCCCGTGGCCCTCATGACCGTCCCCGACATCGGGCTGCAGCAGGTCGTCGTCGAGGGCACGGCGTCCGGAGACCTGCTCGCCGGACCCGGCCACCGACGCGACACCGCCCTCCCCGGCCAGGTCGGGACCTCGGTGGTCTACGGGCGCGCCGCGACGTACGGCGGTCCGTTCGGCGACCTCCCGTCGCTGGGCCGGGGCGCCGAGATCACGGTCGTCGGCGGTCAGGGGGAGAAGACGTTCCGGGTCGTCGGGGTGCGGCGCGCGGGTGATCCGCTGCCGCAGCCGCCGGCCGACGGCGCCGCGCGCCTCACCCTCGTCACCGCCGAGGGGGAGGGGCGCCTGGGAGCCCTGGCGCCGAGGTCGGTCGTCTACGTCGACGCCGATGCGAAGAAGGGGTTCCCCGCACCGTCCGGCCGCGCGGCCGCGGTGCCCGAGAGCGAGCAGGCCATGAGCAACGACACCGGCGCACTGCCGCTGCTGGCGTTGTGCCTGGCGCTGCTCCTGGCGGTGACGCTCGGGGTCATCGCCGCCCGTCAGCGATGGTCGGCCGCGTTGGTCTGGGTGGTCGCGAGCCCCCTGGTCATCGCGCTGTCCTGGGCGACCACCGATGTGGTGATGCGTCTGTTGCCGAACCTGATCTGACCGTCCGGGCCGTCCCCGGACGGCCACGTTCCAACCCCATCGAAGAACCACCTTCACAGGAAGCGAAACAGATGTCCGCACGCAAGTCCTTCGCGGGCGCCCTGGCGGCAGTGGTCGCCGGATCCGCCCTCGTCATGACCGCGAGCCCCGCCTCCGCGGCGTACACCCCCGACCCCGACGACCCCGGCTTCACCCCGGTGGCCGCCGACCTGATCGGCGCCGGCTCCGACACCACCCAGCACGCGATGAAGCTGATCGCGGACGTCTGGAACGCCGACGCGTCGCACGGCTTCAAGATCGCGTCGTACGCCGCGACCAGCGGTGGCACCATCCCGCTGCCGGGCAGCCCGGAGATCACCCGGCCGAACGGCTCGGGCGCCGGCAAGGGCACGCTCTACAACCCCAGCAACCCGCAGATCGACTTCGCCCGCTCGTCGGACAAGCTCAGCGCCACGGAGAGCAACGCCGGCCTCAAGGCGATCCCGTTCGCCCTCGACACGGTCGTCACGGCGGTCTCGAACCAGACGCCGTCGAACGCCCCGGCGACGCTGTCGGCGGCCCAGCTGGTCTCGATCTACAAGTGCGAGTCCACCACCTGGAACCAGGTCGGCGGCGCCTCGGGCGCGACGATCAAGCCCTACGCGCCGCAGTCGGGCTCGGGCACCGCGAAGTTCTTCAAGACCACGCTGGTCGCGGCGAACGGCGGCACCGACTTCAACTACGGCGTGTGCGTGACCCAGGACGACACCGTCCAGGAGCACGACGACACCCTGATCAAGGGCAACGCCAACGCGATCGTCCCGATCTCGAAGGGTCGCGCCGAGCTCAAGGGCGGCACCGTCCGCGTCGTCGGCGGCTTCGCCGAGAAGCGCGCCCTCTACAACGTGGTCCGCAGTGCCCAGGCGACCGACGCGTCCCTCCAGGCCGTCTTCGGTGAGAACGGCTTCGTCTGCTCGGCCGCCGCGGCCGCGCTGATCAAGCAGGCGGGCTTCGAGCAGCTCGCCACGCCGGCGCACTCCGGCGCCTGCGGCACGCTGGTCGACTCGACCAGCAACTTCACGGTGAACCAGACGGTTGCGACCACCACTGGCGTCAGCGCGACCAGCACGACGAACGCCGTCAAGGTGGTCGCCAAGGTGTCCGGTTCCACCGCTCCGTCCGGCTCGGTGTCCTTCTACGAGGGCGCGACCCTCGTCCAGGGCGCCGTCCCGCTGGTCTCCGGCCAGGCGACGCTGAGCAAGTCGGGCGTCCCCGCCGGGGCGCACACCTACCGCGCGGTCTACGTGCCCAACGACTCGATCTTCCTGGGCTCCGAGGGCACCACCACCGTCACGGTCTCCGACGCGGTCGCGAAGGCCAAGCCGGCGATCTCGGAGAGCTTCCCGGCCAAGGTGAAGCTCAAGAAGAAGGCCAAGGCGGCCACCGTCAAGGGCGTCGTGACCGTCAAGGGCGCCAGCGGCAAGGTGACGGTGAAGAAGGGCAAGAAGACCCTGAAGTCGGCGACCCTCAAGAACGGCAAGGCCTCCGTCAAGCTGGCCAAGCTCTCGAAGGGCACCCACAAGCTGACGATCGCCTACTCGGGCGACGCCACCCACCTGGCCGGCAAGAAGACCTTCACGATCCAGGTCGTGAAGGCCAAGGCCAAGGCCAAGAAGTAGCGACACAGGTCGGTGCCGGCCCGTCCTCGGGGTGGGCCGGCACCGACACCGCCATCCGGCGACCCCCGGCCGCGCACGTACGACGTACAGGAACCACGCATGACCGTCTCAGACCAGACCACCGTCCTCCCGGCGACGCCCGCGGTCCCGGGGCCCGGGGCCACGTCCGCCGCGGCATCGGGCCCGACGCCGGCGGAGCTCGAGGCCCGGGGGATCACCGCCTGGTTCGGCCAGCACCAGGTGCTGGACCGGGTCTCGCTGCGGATGCCCGCCGGCCAGATCACGGCGCTGATCGGCCCGTCCGGGTGCGGCAAGTCGACGTTCCTGCGGATCCTGAACCGGATGCACGAGCTGGTGCCGTCGGCGCGCCTCGGCGGCGAGGTGCTGCTCGACGGCGAGGACGTCTACGACTCCGACAAGCGGCTGATCGACGCCCGCCGGGCGATCGGCATGGTGTTCCAGAAGCCGAACCCGTTCCCGGCGATGTCGATCCGCGAGAACGTGCTCGCCGGCCTCAAGCTCACCGGCACGAAGGCATCGCGATCCGTCAAGGACGAGCTGGTCGAGTCCTGCCTGCGCAAGGGCGGACTGTGGGCGGAGGTCAAGGACCGCCTCGACGCACCCGGCGGCGGCCTCTCCGGCGGCCAGCAGCAGCGGCTCTGCATCGCCCGCTCGCTGGCGATCAAGCCGCGCGTGCTGCTCATGGACGAGCCGTGCTCGGCGCTCGACCCGACCTCGACCCGGGTCATCGAGGAGACGATGAAGGAGCTGGCCCGGGAGGTGACGATCGTGATCGTCACCCACAACATGCAGCAGGCGGCGCGGGTCTCCGACCAGTGCGCGTTCTTCCTCGCCGCCCAGGGCACCCCCGGGGTGATCGTGGAGCACGGGGATACTGATGCCATGTTCCAGCGCCCGCGCGACCCGCGCACCAGCGACTACGTGCACGGCCGCTTCGGATGAGCCGCCACGAGTCCTGCGGATGAGCCCCGGTCGCCTGATCGCCGCGTTCGCCACCGCACTGCTGGTGGTCGCGGGGCTCGGCTACGCGCTGTCCCAGACCGTCCTGGCCCGGCAGCCGCTGGCCGTCGCCGACCGGCCGGCGTACGTCGAGGCGCCGCGCCCGGCCGCCACGCTGGCCCCGCAGCCGAACGCGCCGGCCGCGCCCACCCGGGTCGACCCGGCCTGGGTCGAGCGCACCGCGGCCCGGGCCGGCATCCCGGCCCCGGCGGTCCGCGCCTACGCCAACGCGCAGCTCGCCGAGCCCCGCGGCTGCCGGGTCGGCTGGACGACCCTGGCCGGCATCGGCTGGGTCGAGTCGCAGCACGGCACCATCGGCGGCCGCACCCTCGGGGCCGACGGCCACGCGTCGACGCCGGTGATCGGCCCGGCGCTGGACGGGAAGCGGTTCGCCGCCATCCCGGCGACCCCCGAGAGCTCGGCCTGGCACGGCGACCCGGTCTGGGACCACGCGGTCGGCCCGCTGCAGTTCATCCCCTCCACCTGGGACACCTGGGGCACCGACGGTGACGGCGACGGCGTCGCCGACCCCAACGACATCGACGACGCGGCGATGAGCGCCGCGCGCTACCTGTGCGCCGACGGGCACGACCTCGCCTCGGGCGCCGGCTGGGCCGACGCGGTGTTCTCCTACAACCACTCGCAGAGCTACATCGACGACGTCTACGCCGCGGCCACGGCGTACGCCGAGCGGACCGACTGAAGGTTCTCGTAGACTCGGCGGCACACCCCCTGTCAGGCCTGACCGGGGGCTTGCGTGTTGCTCCAGCGCTTCCCCGAAGGGACTCCCGTGCAGCTCTCCGGCCTCGCCGCCGCCGTCCTCGCCGACCCCACGCTCGACCAGGCGATGGCCGACGCCCGCGGCGGGGCCGTGCCGGCCCTCGACCTCACCGGCCCCGAGGCGCTGCGACCGTACGTCGTCGCGGGACTGGTCCAGGCGGGCCGGTCGGTGCTGGCGGTGACCGCCACCTCGCGCGAGGCCGAGGATCTGGTCGCGGCGCTCGGCGACCTGGTCGACCCGGCCCTGGTCGCCCACTACCCGAGCTGGGAGACGCTCCCGCACGAGCGGCTCAGCCCGCGCAGCGACACGGTCGGGCGCCGGCTCGCCGTCCTGCGCCGGCTCAAGCACCCGGGCTCCGACGCCGCCAACGGCCCGCTCCGGGTCGTCGTCGCGCCGGTGCGGTCGGTGTTGCAGCCGCAGGTGCAGGGCCTGGCCGACCTCGAGCCGGTCGAGCTCAGCCCGGGCGACACCGCGCCGCTCGACGACGTCGTGCGGCGGCTGGCCGGCGCGGCGTACTCCCGGGTGGACCTGGTGGAGAAGCGCGGCGAGTTCGCGGTGCGGGGCGGCATCATCGACGTCTTCCCGCCGACCGAGGAGCACCCGCTGCGGGTGGAGCTCTGGGGCGACGACGTCGAGGAGATCCGCACGTTCTCCGTCGCCGACCAGCGCACACTCGAGAAGGTCGACCGGCTGTGGGCGCCGCCGTGCCGCGAGCTGCTGCTCACCGACGACGTGCGCGCCCGCGCGGCCGAGCTCGGCCGGCAGCACCCGCAGCTGCTCGAGCTGACCGACAAGATCGCGGCCGGCATCGCCGTCGAGGGCATGGAGTCCCTCGCCCCGGTGCTGGTCGACGAGATGGAGCTGCTCGTCGACCTGATGCCCGACGACACCCACGTGCTCGTGCTCGACCCCGAGCGGGCCCGCCGGCGGGCGCACGACCTGGTGGCGACCAGCGAGGAGTTCCTCGGTGCGAGCTGGGCGGCCGCGGCCGGCGGCGGCACGGCGCCGATCGACCTCGGCGCGGCGTCGTACCGCGAGATCGCCGACGTGCGCGCGCAGGCTCTCGGCCAGGGCAAGCCCTGGTGGACGGTGAGCCCGTTCGGCATCGAGATCCCCGCCGAGGTCGACGTCGACGTGCTCGCCGGCGCCGTGCCGAGCCACGCGCTCTCGGCCAAGCCGGCCGAGGCCTACCGCGGCGAGATGGAGCGCGCGATCGCCGACATCGCCGGCTGGCGCCGCGCGGGCTACCGGGTCGTCGTCCTGCACGCCGGCCACGGCCCGGCCGAGCGGATGCGCGAGGTGCTCGCCGAGCACGACGTACCGGCCCGCGTCGCCGACGATCTCCAGGAGGCCGGTGACCTGTCCACCGACGTCGTCACGATCACCTGCGGGGCCGCGGCGCAGGGCTTCGTCGACGAGGCCAACCGGCTCGTCGTGCTCACCGGCGAGGACCTCTCCGGGCAGAAGGCCTCGACCCGCGACATGCGCAAGATGCCGGCGCGCCGCAAGCGCCAGATCGACCCGCTCGAGCTGCGAGCCGGCGACCACGTCGTGCACGAGCAGCACGGCGTCGGCCGCTTCGTGGAGATGAAGCAGCGCGAGGTCGGGGGAGCGGTGCGCGAGTACCTCGTGCTCGAGTACGGCGCGTCCAAGCGAGGCGGCCCGCCCGACCGGCTCTACGTGCCCGCCGACGCCCTCGACCAGGTGACCCGGTACGTCGGCGGCGAGGCGCCGTCGCTCGACCGGCTGGGCGGCGCCGACTGGACCAAGCGTAAGAACAAGGCCCGCAGGGCGGTCCGCGAGATCGCCGCGGAGCTGATCAAGCTCTACGCCGCGCGGCAGGCGACGAAGGGCTACGCCTTCGGGGCGGACACCCCGTGGCAGCGCGAGCTCGAGGACGCGTTTCCGTTCCACGAGACGCCCGACCAGCTGAGCACGGTCGACGAGGTCAAGGGCGACATGATGCGCACGGTCCCGATGGACCGGCTGGTCTGCGGCGACGTCGGCTACGGCAAGACCGAGATCGCGGTGCGCGCGGCGTTCAAGGCGGTCCAGGACGGCAAGCAGGTCGCGGTGCTGGTACCGACCACGCTGCTGGTCACCCAGCACCTGAGCACGTTCTCCGAGCGGATGAGCGGCTTCCCCGTCGTGCTCAAGGGCCTCAGCCGGTTCCAGACCGACGCCGAGGCGCGCGAGGTGATGGCCGGCATGGCCGACGGCTCGATCGACATCGTCGTCGGCACCCACCGGCTGCTCAACCCCGACGTCCGCTTCAAGGACCTCGGGTTGATCATCGTCGACGAGGAGCAGCGCTTCGGCGTCGAGCACAAGGAGCAGATGAAGCGGCTGCGCACCTCGGTCGACGTGCTGTCGATGAGCGCGACGCCGATCCCCCGCACGCTGGAGATGGCGATCACCGGCATCCGCGAGATGTCCACGATCACCACGCCGCCCGAGGAGCGGCACCCCGTGCTCACCTACGTCGGCGGCTACGAGGACCGGCAGGTGATCGCCGCCGTACGCCGTGAGCTGCTCCGCGAGGGTCAGGTCTTCTACATCCACAACCGGGTCAACTCGATCGAGAAGGCCGCCGCGCGGATCCGCGAGCTGGTGCCGGAGGCCCGGGTCGCGACCGCGCACGGGCAGATGAACGAGCGCCAGCTCGAGCAGGTGATGCTGGACTTCTGGGAGAAGCGCTTCGACGTGCTCGTCTGCACGACGCTCGTCGAGTCCGGTCTCGACGTCTCCAACGCCAACACGATGATCATCGAGCGCTCGGACGCCCTCGGCCTCTCCCAGCTGCATCAGCTGCGGGGCCGGGTCGGCCGCTCGCGGGAGCGGGCGTACGCCTACTTCCTCTACCCGTCCGAGAAGCCGCTCACCGAGACCGCGCACGAGCGGCTCGCGACGCTGGCCCAGCATTCCGACCTCGGCGGTGGCATGGCGATCGCGATGAAGGACCTCGAGATCCGCGGTGCCGGCAACCTGCTCGGCGGCGAGCAGTCCGGCCACATCGCCGACGTCGGCTTCGACCTCTACGTGCGGCTGGTCGGGGAGGCGGTGCAGGAGTTCCGCGGCGACAAGGAGGCCGAGCTCGACGAGGTCCGCATCGAGCTGCCGGTCGACGCCCACCTGCCGCACGGCTACATCCCCAGCGAGCGGCTGCGGCTGGAGATGTACAAGCGGCTCGCCGAGGTGCGCTCCGACGAGGATGTCGACCTGATCAACGAGGAGCTGCTCGACCGGTACGGCGAGCCGCCGGTCGAGGTCGTCTCGCTGCTGCTGGTCGCCCGGTTCCGGGCCCGGGCCCGACAGGCGGGCGTCGGGGAGGTCACGATCGCCGGCCGCAACGTCAGGTTCGCCCCCGTCGACCTGCCCGACTCGCGGGTGGTCCGGCTCAACCGGCTCTACCCGAAGTCGATCGTCAAGGCGCCGGTCAGCACGATCCTGGTGCCTCGTCCGATGACCGCAGGCATCGGGGGGCAGCCGCTGTCCGGGATCGCCCTGCTTGAATGGGCCCGGCAGGTGATCGACTCCATCATCGATCCGGTCACCGATCCAGTCGTCAAAACCCAGGAGACCAAGTGACGCGTCTGTCCTCTCTGGCCGGCCTCGCCGTGGCCGGCACCGTGCTGCTGACCGGCTGTGGCTCCGTGCCCGGCTTCAACCCGGGCATCGGAGTGCGCGTCGACGACACCACGTACTCGCTGGGCGAGGTCGACGACCTGTCCACGTCGTACTGCGAGGCCGTGGAGACCCAGCTCCAGGAGGGCGAGCTCGTGGCGAGCTCGATCATCAGCGGGCAGGTCGTCGGGTCGCTCGCGCTGCGGGCGGCCGCCGAGCAGTTCGCCGACGAGACGGGCGTCGAGCCCGACGCGTCGTACCGTCAGACCGAGCAGCAGCTGGAGTCGGCGATCGGCGACCTGACGCCCGCCCAGCAGGACGCCGTCCGCCAGGTCAACCTGGCCCGGCCCTACGTCGAGGCCGTGCAGATCTCCGTCGGCAAGGCCGGCGGTGCCACGGACGATCAGGCCGCGCTCAGCGCCGGACGGGACGCCTTCGTGGGCTGGCTCGACGAGCAGGACGTGCGGATCGACCCGCGCTTCTCGGTGTCGATCGACGAGGGTGCGGTCGCGCCGGCCAACACCAGCGTGTCCTACTCGGTCAGCAAGACCGCGCTCAGCGGCGCGGCGAGCGAGCCGGACCCGACGTACGCCAAGGGGCTGCCGCAGACCCAGCGCTGCGGCTAGTCGGTGGTCGCGGTGTCCGCCTCCGGCGCGCCCCTCCTCGAGTTCCTCGAGGTGATGCGCCGGCTGCGCGCGGAGTGCGCGTGGAAGGCGGGCCAGACCCACCGCTCGCTCGCGCGCTACCTGCTCGAGGAGACCCACGAGGCCCTTGAGGCGATCGACACCGGCGACGTCGAGCTGCTCCGGGAGGAGCTCGGCGACCTGCTGCTCCAGGTGTACTTCCACGCCGTGATCGCCGAGGAGTCCGGCGAGTTCACGATCGACGACGTCGCCGGCGACATCATCGCGAAGATGCACCGCCGCAACCCGCACGTCTTCCGGCCCGACGCCGACTCGCCGACCGAGGCCGCCGAGATCGATGCCGCCTGGCAGCGCATCAAGGCCGAGGAGAAGCAGCGGACGTCGGTCACCGACGGCCTGCCGCCGGGGCTTCCTGCGCTGCTGTACGCCGACAAGGTGCTCGACCGGATCGAGCGGGCCGGCGGCCCCGGCCGGTCGGCCGGGACGGCGGACCGCTTAGGTGTCGACGAGGCCATCGGTGACCGCCTGCTCGCGGTGGTGGCCGACGCTCGGCGCGCCGGGGTCGATCCCGAGCAGGCGCTCCGCGACGCGGTCCGGCGGCTGTAGCGCCGTCAGCCCAGACCGTCAGCCAGACCGTCAGCCCAGGCTCAGCCCGGTCGACCAGTAGCCCTGGAGGTTCGTCGCCACGTCGATCCCCGCGACCACGGTCGAGCGCACGACGATGATGGCCTGGGTCTGGTTGGTGATCGGGATCGACAGGCCGGTGGTCGTGCAGTTCGTGACGGTCCCGGTCGCCACGAGGGCAGTGAGCTGGGGAGACAGGGTGCACACGGCCCCGGGGACCGGGGTGAAGACGTTGTCCGGGGTCGACGACGTCCACAGTTCGGCCGTGAGGGCGATCGTGGAGCCGACCAGGGACATCGCGTTCGTGTTGGTGAAGTAGGCGTCGATGCCGGTCAGGGTGCGGTCACCCGAGATCGGCTGGGCCAGCCCGGCGACGGCGCTGTTGGTCGCGTCGATCGTGTTGCCGACGACGGAGACACCGCTGACCGAGCCGGCGCCGCTGATGGGCAGCACCGCCACGGTGCCGGTCAATCCGCCCAGGACGGTCGTGGTGGTCGCGGCCTGGCCGCTGCTGCTCGACAGCATGGCTCCCGAACCGGCTGAGCCCGCGGGGCCCGTCGGACCGACGAGGCCCGCCGCGCCGGTGGCGCCGGTGGCGCCGGTCGGTCCCGTGGCGCCGGTCGGCCCGGTCGGGCCGGTCGGGCCGATGTCTCCGGCCGAGCCCGTGGCACCGGCGGCACCGTCAGCACCGGCGGCACCCGTGGCGCCGGCGGCGCCGGCGGCACCGTCAGCGCCCGTGGCACCGGTCGCGCCGGCGGGGCCGGCCGGGCCGATTCCGCCTGCGGCACCCGCAGGACCGGCCGGTCCTGCGGCTCCGGTAGCGCCGCGCGGACCGCGCTTGCCGGGGTCGCCCTTGAGCTTGTTCTTCCCGCCGCGGACCCAGCCGATGTGGTCCTCGCCGCGCCGGCAGTCGGCGAAGGTGCGCACGACCCGGATCTTCCCGGTGTCGACATCGAAGCAGGCGCGGATCACCCGGCGGTCCTGCTTCGCGGCTGGGCTGCCGGGCGCGGCCTGGGCGGCGCCCGCGGTGCCGAGAACGGCGGTCAGGGCCAGGGTGGCCAGGGACAGGGACGCGGTGGCACGAGAGCGGGATCCGAGCACGCCAGAACCCTAGCGGCGTACCGACCCTTCCATGGTCGAATCGGGACACTGGTCGCTGAGGGTCCGGCCCGACCGGCATGATGCGCGGGTGCCAGTCATCCGGGACCGCGTCGTCCACGCCGGCCCCCGACTCCGGGCCGTCGCCGTCACCATCGCGCCGGCCCTCCCGGCCGCCCTGGTCGCCTGGCTGGTCGCCGCGGCGGCCCTGCGTCCCAACCACGCGCTGACCGGCGTGCACTCCTACGCCGGCACGGGGTACGACGACGGCGTCTACCTCGGCGCGGCGGTGCGCCTGCTGCACGGGTCGCTGCCGTGGCTCGACTTCGACCTCCTGCACCCGCCCGGGGCGGTCTGGCTCGGGCTCCCGTTCGCCGCGCTCGGCGAGCTGACCGACGCCTCGACCGGGCTCGCGGCCGCCCGGATCGCGACGGTGGTCGTCGCCGGGCTGAACACCGTGCTGGCGGGGTACGTCGTGCGCAGCCGCGGCCCGCTGGCAGTGTTCGTCGCCGCCACGCTGCTCGCGCTGATGCCCACGTCGTACGGCGCCACCCAGACGCTGCTCCTCGAGCCCTACCTGGTGCTCCTCTCGCTCGCCGGGCTGGTCCTGCTCGCCCGGGCGGATGGCCGGCCGGCGTCCGGCGCTCGGCTCGTGGCCGCCGGCGCGCTGGTCGGCGCGGCCACGTCGGTCAAGGTGTTCGGGGTGCTGGTCGCGCTCGGGGTGCTGCTCGCGCTGCTCCCGCGCAGGCGGGCGATGCGCGACTGGTCGATCGGCGTGCTCGCGGGAGGAGCCCTGCTGACGCTCCCGCTGGTGCTCGCCGCACCCGGCCGAGCGGTCCGCGACATCGTGCTCGTCAACCTGTTCCGCGACGACCTCGACCGAGGGGTGGGCCTGGCGGACCGGCTGCCCGTCGTGCTCGGGTTGTCGGCGCTCCCGGACCCGGCGGCGAGCGCCCGGGCCGTGGTCGTGCTGATCGCGGTCGTCCTGGTCGTCGCGGCCGGCGTCGTCGTGGAGCTCCGCCGGGGGCGGCTGACCCGACTGCACACGGCGACCGTGGTCGTCGCCGTCGTGGCGTTCGCCGGCATGCTGCAGCCGCGCCAGTTCTTCGACCACTACGCCTACTTCCTGGTCGCGCTCCTCGTGCTGCCCGTCGCCCTCGGGGTCGCCGCCGTGGTCGACGCGCTCGCGGTCGTCGTACGCCGTGCCCGGCCGGCTCTCGCGGTGGTCGCTGCCCTGGTGGTCGCGGCCGTCCTGCTCGTCCCGGGCGCCCTCGCGCGGTCGGCCGACTACACCGCCGAGAGCGCCGACCCCGGGCCGCTGATCCGCCGCTACGTCCCGAGCGGCTCGTGCGTGGCGACCGACCTGCCCACGGTCGTGCTGGTCGCCGACCGGATGGGCGCGCCGCGGTCGTGCGACGTGCCGCTCGACCCCTACGGCGTCTGGTTCGCGGAGAACGACTACGTGCCCGCGCACACGCCGCCGCCGTACCGGCCGGCCTTCGTCGACCGGTGGCGGGAGTGGTTCGAGCGTGCCGACTACGTGGTGCTCTCGGTGGAGCTCAGCGACTTCGTGCCGTGGACGCCCGACCTGATCGCGTGGTTCGAGGACCACTACGTCCTGGTCGGCAGCGGGCCGCGCACCTTCGTCTACGTCCGGTTGCCGGCCTGAGGGCCGGGACTCAGTCGTACGTCGGCGCCTGGACGTCCTTCATCGACGGGTCGAGCGCGATGCCCTTGCCGAGCGCCTCCTCGCCCGCGTCGGTGCGGCCGAGTTCGACGAGTGCGAATCCCAGGCGCATGAACGCCGCCGCCATCGTCGGGTCGACCTCGACCGTCTTCTGGTAGAGCTCGACCGCCGCCGCCAGGTCGGCGGACTCGGTGAGGATCGCCTTGTTGTAGAGCGCCGACGCGAAGTCGCCGTCGGTGGCCAGCGCCGCGTCGTACTCCTTCATCGCGGCCTTCTCGTCGCCGGCCTCCTGCGCGATCACGCCGAGGTTGTAGTGGCCGTAGACGTTGCCGGGATCGATGTCGACGACGTTCTCGAAGGTGACCTTCGCGGCCTTCGTGTCGCCGGCGGCGAGCTCGGCGAGCCCCTTCTGGACGAGCGTGGCGCTCGCCGAGTCGGCGGTGGCCGTCCTGGCGTCGGCGTCGGACGTCGACTCGTCGTCGCCGCCGCATCCGGCGAGGGCGGCGAGGAGCGCGAGCGTCACGGAGGCAGCAGCGATACGGGGAGACCACGACACGGCGGTCAGTGTACGGATGCCGGGGCTCTACGATGCGGGCCATGCCCGGCGTCGGACTGCACATGATCGTCAAGGACGAGGCGCCGGTCATCGAGCGCTGCCTGCGCAGCGTCCGTCCGTACGTCGACTGGTGGGTCGTCAGCGATACCGGCTCGACCGACGGCACCCAGGAACTGGTCCGCCGCAGCCTCGCCGGCGTGCCCGGGCGGTTGATCGAGCGACCCTGGGTCTCCTTCGGCCACAACCGGCACGAGGCGCTGGAGGCGGCTCGCTCGCTCGAGCACGCGCGCCGTGGCGACTACGCGCTCTGGATCGACGCCGACGACGAGCTCGTCGACGCGCCCGAGCGTTGGCCGGACCTGACCGCGGACGGCTACCAGCTGGCGGTCGACTACGCGGGCAACCGCTTCGGCCGGATCCACCTCGTGCGCCTCGACCGGCCGTGGCGCTGGCGCGGCGTGGTGCACGAGCACCTGGAGCTCCCGGGCGCGGAGGTCGGCACCCTCGCGGCGCCGCGCATCCTCCAGCACCACGATGGCGCCCGATCCCGAGACCCGGAGACCTACCGCCGCGACGCCGAACTGCTGGCCGCCGAGCTCCGGCGTCGGCCGGGGGACCCGCGCACGCAGTTCTACCTGGCGCAGTCGTGGCGCGACGCCGGCGAGCACGAGCGGGCGCTCGCGGCCTATCGGGAGCGGGCGGCGAACCAGCAGGGCTGGGACCAGGAGCGGTGGTACGCCGGCTTCCAGGTCGGCTGCTGCCTCGAACGGCTCGGCCGGCCGCACGCCGAGGTGGCCGAGGCCTATCTCGACGCCTATGCCGCCCGCCCGACGCGGATCGAGCCGCTGGTCGAGCTCGCGCGACTGGAGCGCTCGCGGGAGCGGTTCGAGGTCGCGGTGCTCTATGCCCGGGCCGCCGTCGCGGCCCCCGCGCCGGGTCCCGACGACCTCTTCGTCGACCACGACGCGTACCTGTGGCGGGCGCACGACGAGCTCGCGGTGAGCTGCTACTGGACCGGGCGCTTGGCCGAGGGGCGGCGCGCCGCCGAGCACGCGCTCGGCGTACGCCCCGACGACGAGCGGCTGCGCGCGAACCTGGGGTTCTTCGACGCGCGGACCGGCGAACGCTAGCGCCGCGGGTGGGAGATAGCGTGACGGTTGGCGTGGTCAGGGTATGTGCGTCGCAAGGCGGCGGCGCGACGGCATACCCACTCGTCTTCCGAGCGTCGCCAACGCAGCGAGGTGCCTGCCATGGCTGTGCGAAACGTCATGGAATCTCCCGCGCGGGGCGCTAGGGTCGGCGCCGTGTCTCGGGTGCTGATCGTCGAGGACGATGTCGACGTGCGCGACTGGATCGCGCACTGCATGGTCACGGACGGCCACGAGGTGCGCGGACTGTCGTCCGCGGCCGCGCTGCGCCGGCTGCGTGAGGAGGAGCCGGCCTACCGGCCCGACCTCGTGCTGATGGACTACGCCCTCGCCGACACCGACGGGGTCGCGCTGCTGGCCGAGGCCGAGCAGCACTGGCCGGGCCTGCCCGCCGTCTTCGTCACCGTGCAGTGGACCGGCGAGATCATCGAGCGGATCGAGCGCTCGGGCCGCGAGCGGATCGCCAAGCCCTTCGACCCCGACGACCTGCGAGCGGCCGCCCGACGGGCGCTCGCGGCCGGGGGGAGCCGGGGGTGAGCCGGGCCCGGCTGCTCGACCTGGGGTCCTTCGCCGCGTACTTCGTCGTGGCGGCCCTGCTCGGACGGCTGACGGTGCTGGAGGGCGCGGAGCTCGCGCTGGTGTGGCCGGCGGCGGGTGTCGCGGCCGCGTGGTTCGCCGTCACCGGCTGGCGGCGCGGCCTGGTCCTCGACGCGGTCGTGCTGTTCGTCTGCTCCTGGGCGGTCAACGACCTGACCGGCGCCGACACCTGGCTGTCCGTCGGACTGGCGGCGGGCACGGTCGCGCAGGTGCTGGTGTTCGGGATGCTGCTGAGCCGCTGGTGTCCCGCGATGTGGGGCTTCGGCGACCGGCCGCCACCCGGGGTGCCGGGCGTGCGTGACCTGGGTGTCCTGGCCGGTGCGGCGTTCCTCTCCGCCGCCGTGGCGTCGCTGGCCGGACCCACCACGATCGTGCTGCTGACCGACGGCAACTGGGCCTCGCTGGCGACCTGGGTCCTGCGCACCACGGTCGGGGTGCTCGCGATCTTCCCGCTGTCGATGCTGGCCCGCAACGTCGCGCGGGCCCCGCACGGCGGGCTCGCCGGGGTGGGGCGCGGAACCATCGTGGAGGCGGTCGGCCTCGTCGTGGCGACCGGTCTCGCCACCTGGCTGGTGTTCTGGACCAACGACGACCTGCCGGTGCCGTTCCTGGTGCTGACGACGTGCGTGTGGGCGGGGACCCGGTTCACGTCGTGGGTCGCCGACATCCACGCGATCCTGCTGACGGCGGGGGTCACGGTCGCCACCGTCCTGAACCAAGGACCGTTCACGAGCATCGACGACGTGACCGCGCGCGAGCTGGTGTTTCAGTCCTACGTCGCGATGATCGTCGTCCTGAACCTCGCCCTCTCCGTGGCCCGCCGCGAGCTGCTGCTCCTCAACCGGCGCATCGCCCGGTCGGAGGCCGCATCGCAGGAGCAGGCGACCATGCTCCGCACCATCCTCGACACGATGGCCGACGGCGTCAGCGTCCTCGACGACACCGGCCACCTCGTGCTCCGCAACCCCGCCGCGACCCATCTCATCGGCGGCGTCCAGCTCGATGCCGAGGGGCGGGTGGAGAGCGGGGACTACGGCATGTTCTACGCGGACGGCACCCGGCTGACACGCGAGAGTGGCCCGTTCACCCGGGCGCTCGCGGGCGAGCAGATCGACGGGGTCGACGTCTTCGTGCGCAACCCGGCCGCGCCCGACGGCCGGCTGATCGAGGTGACGGTGCGCCCGCTGCCGAACACCGACCCGCTGCTGACCGTGGCGGTCTTCCACGACGTCACGGCCGACCGGCGCGAGCGTGACGAGTTGGCGTCGTTCGCCGGTGTGGTCGCCCACGACCTGCTCAACCCGCTCACGGTCGTCGAGGGCTGGTCCGAGGCGCTGCTCGAGGCCGCGCAGGCCGGCACGGTCGTGCCCCTGGACCGCCAGGCCGACCAGCTCGGCCGGATCCTGCGGGCGGCCCAGCGCATGCAGCACCTGATCAGCGACCTGCTCGCCTACACGACGGCGCGCGACCTCAAGATCAACCCCGTGCGGGTCGACCTCCACGCGGTCGCCACCGACGTGGCGCGGGCGCGCGTCGACGCCGTCCGGGTCAAGGGCGGGGAGTCGCCCCTGATCACGGTCGATGCCGACCTGCCGCCGGTGCTCGCCGAGCCCGTGCTGCTGCGCCAGGTCGTCGACAACCTGGTCGGGAACGCGGTCAAGTACGTCGCGCCGGGCGTCCTGCCCGAGGTGCGGGTCGCCGCCCGGGTGCTGGCCGACGGCGACGCCCACCCGATGGTGCTGGTCGAGGTCAGCGACAACGGGATCGGCATCCCCGAGGACCAGCAGTCACGGGTCTTCGACAGCTTCCACCGGGCGCACGCGGACGGCGGCTACCGGGGCACCGGCCTGGGGCTCTCGATCGTCAAGCGCATCGCCGAGCGGCACGACGGCACCGCCTGGGCGACCGGCAACCCGGCGACCGGGGGGACCACGATGAGCGTCACCTTCCCGTCAGCCGGGCGTCGGGATGTCGCCGAGCTTGACGACGGTGAGCTGGATGTCGCGGAAGTTCGCCTGGGAGCCGCTGACGTACCTCGGCCGGAAGATCCCCTCGGTGACGACGTTGGCGACGAAGGTGACCGAGCTGGTCACCGCGGCCGACGGTGACGCGGCGGCGGGGAACGAGAGCTGGCTGCCCATCCAGGCCGTGTAGTCGGACGAGGTGTCGACCCACCAGATCGCGGTGTTCGTCGACTCGCTGCGCAGCGACAGCGTGACCTGGTAGACGCCCGACGTGACGGCGATGTGGTCGCTCTCCACGCTCACGTCGCCGGCGTTGGTGTACATGCCGAAGCTCACCGTGTTGGCGCCGCCCGGGCTCAGGTTGGTCCCGTTGGCGGCGCGCGCGTACCCGTACGACGGCTGAGCGGTGCCGGCGGGGCCGGTCGCTCCGGTGGCTCCGGTGTCTCCTGCAGGCCCGGTCGCTCCCGTCGCTCCGGTGGCTCCGGTGTCTCCTGCGGGCCCGGTCGCTCCCGTCGCGCCCGCCGGTCCGGTCGCCCCGACGGGGCCGATCGCACCCGGCGCGCCGGTCGCTCCCGCCGCCCCGACCGTGCCGGTGGCGCCGGTTGCCCCCTGGGGACCCGCCGGCCCCATCGGCCCCATCGGCCCGGCGACGCCCTTCGGGCCGCGCGCGCCCTGCTGGGCGTTCTTGCCGCCGCGCTTCCAGCGGATGTGGCTCTCGGCCGGGCGGCAGTCGGCGATGCTCTCGACGACCCGGATCCTGCCGGTGTCGACGTTGTAGCAGGCGCTGATGATGCGCTTCGGGGCGGCCTCGGCCGCGCCGGCCGTGCCGATCACGGTGGTCAGGGCCAGCGAGGCGAGGGAGAGGGCGGGGACGATGCGGCGCCGGGTCGAGGTCACGCGGACGAGCGTAGGGTGTGTCGCACGTGACGCATGGGACTTTCCGAATTATCGGACGACGATCGACAGGAATCCGGTCAGGTCCCCGGTCAGGCCTCCATGGGGGTGGCCGAGAACTGGCAGTCCCGGAGCGCGACGTTCAGGGTCATGCCGTCGGGCACGTAGGCGAGGGTCACGATGTCGCCCGCCGTGAGATCGACCACGGTGTCGAGTGCGACCGGTCCCTGCGCCACGGCGCGCATCGTGAGGACGAGCGCGATGTTGACGTCCAGGATCCCCACCCGGCTGGTGGCGACGGTGGTCCCGTTGACCTTGAGGTCCAGCGACGGGTCGACGTTGGACCCGAGGGAGACGGTCTGGGCGGCGCTGAGGCCGACGTTGCAGCTCGCGGCCAGGCGGTAGGCGCCGGTCGTCGGCACGGTGAAGGTCCCCGAGGCCGGGTCGAACGCCGGGCCGGTGAAGTACGGCGCCGCGCCGCTCCACCCCGCCACGTCCGTGCCGCTGGCGGTGATGACGTCGGACACGGTGGTCACGGAGAAGAGTGGGGGAGTGGCGGCCTGGCCGGTCGCTCCGGTGGCGCCGGTCGGCCCGGTGACCCCGGTGGGGCCGGTGACCCCGGTCGGTCCGGTGACGCCCGTGGGGCCGGTGACCCCGGTCGGCCCGGTCGCTCCGGAGGCCCCCGTGGGCCCGGCCGCGCCGGTGGCGCCGATCGACCCGGCGGCTCCCGTCGCGCCCGTGGGTCCGGCCGGGCCGGTGGCGCCGACGGGCCCGATGCCCCCGGCGGCGCCCGGCGCCCCGGCGACACCGGGAGCACCGGCCGGACCCGGAGCGCCAGTGGCGCCGGTTGCCCCCTGGGGGCCGGCCGGTCCGGTCAGGCCGCGTGGTCCGCGGGCGCCCTGCTGGGCGTTCTTGCCGCCGCGCTTCCAGCGGATGTGGCTCTCGGCCGGGCGGCAGTCGGCGATGCTCTCGACGACCCGGATCCTGCCGGTGTCGACGTTGTAGCAGGCGCTGATGATGCGCTTCGGGGCGGCCTGCGCCGCGCCGGCCGTGCCGATCACGGTGGTCAGGGCCAGCGAGGCGAGGGAGAGGGCGGGGACGATGCGGCGCCGGGTCGAGGTCACGGCGACGAGAGTAGAGCCTCGCGGGCGCGGCGTGACGGAACACCCCGGAGTCGGGACGACCGTCGACACGTGCCGGGCCGTCACGCGGTCCGGGCTCTGCGAGGCGCGGGCCCGCGGCCCACTAGGCTGGCTCGCGCACGATCGAACCGTCCCCGGACCCAGCCAGGAGCATGACGTGGCATCCATCGAAGCTGTCGGCGCCCGCGAGATCCTCGACTCGCGCGGCAACCCCACCGTGGAGGTCGAGGTGCTGCTCGACGACGGCGCGTTCGCGCGGGCGGCGGTGCCGAGCGGAGCGTCGACCGGTGCCTTCGAGGCGGTGGAGCTGCGCGACGGCGGCGATCGCTACGCCGGCAAGGGCGTGCGCCAGGCGGTCGACGCCGTCATCCAGACCCTGGGCCCGGCGGTCGAGGGCCTCGACGCCGATGACCAGCGCCTCGTCGACCAGGCGATGCTCGAGGCCGACGGCACCCCCAACAAGGCCCAGCTCGGCGCCAACGCCATCCTCGGCGTCTCGCTCGCCGTCGCCCGGGCCGCGGCCGACTCCGCCGGCCTGCCGCTCTACCGCTACGTCGGCGGCCCCAACGCCCACGTGCTGCCGGTGCCGATGATGAACATCCTCAACGGTGGCGCCCACGCCGACACCAACGTCGACATCCAGGAGTTCATGATCGCGCCGATCGGCGCGCCGTCGTTCCGCGACGCGCTGCGCTCCGGCGCCGAGGTCTACCACGCCCTGAAGTCGGTGCTGAAGAAGCGCGGCCTGGCCACCGGCGTCGGCGACGAGGGCGGCTTCGCGCCCGACCTCGAGTCCAACCGCGCCGCCCTCGACCTGATCGCCGAGGCGATCGGGGTCGCCGGCTACGAGCTCGGCAAGGACATCACGCTCGCGCTCGACGTGGCCGCGACCGAGTTCCACTCCGACGGCGCCTACACCTTCGAGGGTGCCGCGAAGTCGAGCGACGAGATGATCGCCTACTACGCCGACCTGGTCGCGTCGTACCCGATCGTCTCCATCGAGGACCCGCTCGACGAGGAGGACTGGGCCGGCTGGAAGGCCATCACCGACCGGCTCGGCGCCCAGACCCAGCTCGTCGGCGACGACCTCTTCGTCACCAACGTCGAGCGGCTCCAGCGGGGCATCACCGGCGGTCAGGCCAACGCGCTGCTGGTGAAGGTCAACCAGATCGGCTCGCTGACCGAGACCCTCGACTCGGTTGAGCTGGCCCACCGCAACGGCTACCGCTGCATGATGAGCCACCGCTCCGGCGAGACCGAGGACACCACCATCGCCGACCTCGCCGTCGCCACCAACTGCGGCCAGATCAAGACCGGTGCCCCGGCGCGCTCCGAGCGGGTCGCGAAGTACAACCAGCTGCTGCGGATCGAGGACGAGCTCGCAGATGCGGCGCGCTACTCCGGCGCGTCGGCGTTCCCGCGGTACGCCCGCTGAGCGACCCTAGGAGACATGCCCTCCGAGTCTCGTCGTACGCCCCCGCGCGGCGTGCGGCCCCGAGGTCGCACCGGACCCGGCCGGGTGAGTGCGCCCGCACGGTCCGGCGCGCGTCCGGGGTCGGACGCGCCCGGGGCCGCCGTGGCCGGTGGGCTGCCCGGCCGGCGCCGACCGCGGCTCACGGGCCGGGCGGCGGTGCTCGTGCTGGTGCTGTCACTGCTGACGATCTCCTACGCCTCGTCGCTGCGCGCCTACCTCGACCAGCGCGCGCACATCGACGACCTCAAGGGCAAGATCGCCCTGCGCGAGGCACAGATCGGCGACCTGGAGCGGGAGCAGCGCCGCTGGAAGGACCCGGCGTACGTCCGCCAGCAGGCCCGTGACCTCAACTACGTGATGCCCGGCGAGACGGCGTACGTCGTGCTCGACGAGGACGGCGAGCCGGTGCAGAGCGACGCGACGCTGAGCGACCCCGCCGCGGCGACCCCGAAGGCGCCGAAGGCCTGGTGGTCGACCGCGTGGCGATCCGTCGAGCTCGCCGGCAATCCGCCCGCGCCGGAGAAGCCGCCGGCCAAGAGGATCGGCAAGATCACCGACGGCGGCGGCTGAGCCGGTCGCGCCTCACCGCGCCGCGGTGGTTGAGGACGTCGCGCCGCACCGGCCCCACGGTGGTTGAGGACGTCGCGCCGCACCGGCCCCACGGTGGTTGAGGAGGTTGCGCTGCAACCGTCTCGAAACCCCGCTGGCACGATAGGACCCGTGATCGACCCCGCCGACGAGTCCGCGATCGCCGCCCAGCTCGGCCGCGAGCCCCGCGCCATCCACGAGGTCGGGCACCGGTGCCCGTGCGGCAACCCCGACGTGGTGACCACGGAGCCGCGGCTGCCGAACGGCACGCCGTTCCCGACGACCTTCTACCTCACCTGCCCGCGGGCCGCCTCGCGCATCGGCACCCTCGAGGGCTCGGGCCTGATGAAGGAGATGCAGGACCGGCTCGGAAGCGACCCGGAGCTGGCCGCGGCGTACCGAGCCGCGCACGAGCGCTACCTGGAGTACCGCGCCACGCTCGGGCAGGTCGACGAGATCGAGGGCATCTCCGCCGGCGGCATGCCCGACCGGGTGAAGTGCCTGCACGTGCTCGCCGGCCAGTCGCTGGCGCAGGGGAGGGGCGTGAACCCGCTCGGCGACGAGGTGCTCGACCTGCTCGGCGACTGGTGGGAGTCCGGGCCGTGCGTGGTGGTCGACGGTGGTTGAGGAGGGCGTTCTGCGCCCGTCTCGAAACCAGGTGGCCGCCATCGACTGCGGCACCAACACCATCAAGCTGCTGATCGGCTCGATGCTCCCATCGGATGGGCTGAGCGTCGACGTCCGCGAGATGCGGATGGTGCGGCTCGGCCAGGACCTCGACCGCACCGGCCGGATCGCCGACGAGGCGCTGGCGCGGGCGTTCGCCGCGATCGACGAGTACGCCGAGCTGATCCGCGCGCACGGCGTACCGCCCGAGCGGGTGCGCTTCGTGGCCACCTCGGCCAGCCGTGACGCGGCCAACGCCGACGTGTTCGTCGCCGGCGTGCGCGAGCGCCTGGGCGTCGAGCCCGAGGTCGTGAGCGGCGCGGTCGAGGCCGCGCTGTCCTTCGGCGGTGCCGTGCGCAACCTGCGCGACCGGCCGGACACGCCGGTCCTGGTCGTGGACATCGGCGGCGGCTCGACCGAGCTGATCCTGGGCGCGACCGGCCCGGAGGCCGCGGACTCGATGGACATCGGGTCGGTGCGGCTCACCGAGCGGCACCTGCGCTCCGACCCGCCGACCGCCGCCGAGATCGCCGCGTGCGTCGCCGACATCGACGCCCACCTGGACGCCTGCCCGGTCGACCCCGCCGACGCCGCCACGGTGGTCGGCGTCGCCGGCACCGTCACCCAGCTCGCCGCCGTGGTGCTCGACCTCGCGGCGTACGACCGGGAGCTCGTCGACCAGCAGGTGCTGCCGGTCGCCGACGTCCACGCCACCACCGACCGGCTGCTCGCGATGACCGTCGCCGAGCGCCTGGCCATCGCCTCGATGCATCCCGGCCGCGCCGACGTCATCGCCGCCGGCGTACTGATCCTCGACCGGGTGCTGCGCCGCTCCGCCGTCACCTCGCTGGTCGTCTCCGAGTCCGACATCCTCGACGGGATCGCCTGGTCGCTGGTCTGAGTGCCCCGGCCGGCGGGATACCCAGTGACGTTCTGGTTGTTCCGGGCCACCGGGAACGACCGTTCCGTCACTGGGTATCGCTCCGTGGGAGTTTGGCCGGGCCCGCTGCGGGCACGGGGTGGGTATGAAGAAGACGAGCCTGTTGATCGGAGTGGCCATCGGCTACGTGCTCGGCTCGCGGGCCGGGCGGGAGCGCTACGAGCAGATCAAGTCCGGGGCCAGCAAGGTCGCGCACGACCCGAGGGTGCAGGACGCCGTCGGCAAGGCGCAGGACGCCGTCGGCCACCAGGCCAGCGCCGTCGCCGGGGCCGCGCGGGAGAGGGTCAACTCCCACCTCTGAGGTGCGGCAGGATGGCCGGGTGAGCTACGTCCCGCCCGGCACCGGCTGGCCCGGCGACCCCGCGACGGCCGAGACGCCGGTGGCGCGGACCCCGGCCCGGGTGCGCCGGCTGGCGAGCACCGCCGGCCCCGACGGGCTGGCCGAACTCGACGCCCGCGTCTCGGTCTGTCGTGCCTGCCCGCGGCTGGTGCGCTGGCGCGAGCAGGTCGCCGACGTCAAGCGCGCGTCGTACGCCCACGAGACCTACTGGGGCCGGCCGATCCCGGGCTGGGGGCCGCCCACCGCACGGATTCTGATCGTCGGCCTCGCGCCCGCCGCGAACGGCGCCAACCGCACCGGCCGGATCTTCACCGGCGACCGCAGCGGCGACTGGCTGTTCGCGAGCCTGCACCGGGTAGGCCTGGCCCGCCTGCCCACCAGCACCCATGCCGACGACGGCCAGGAGCTGATCGACACCCGGATGGTCGCCACCGTCCGCTGCGCGCCCCCGCAGAACAAGCCGACCGTCGCCGAGCGCGACACCTGCGCACCCTGGATCGTCGCCGAGCTCGGGCTGCTCGCCGACCACGTCGAGGTGGTGGTCGCGCTCGGCGGCTTCGGCTGGGACGCCGCGCTGCGGTCGTACGCCGCACTCGGCTGGGACGTGGTGCGGCCCAGGCCGCGCTTCGGCCACGGCGCCGAGGCGCGCCTGGTCGGTGACGGCCGCGAGATCACCCTGCTCGGCTGCTACCACCCGAGCCAGCAGAACACGTTCACCGGGAGGCTCACCGAGGCGATGCTCGACGGCGTCCTGGGCCGGGCCGCCGACCTCGCCGGAGCCCGCTAGCCTCGCCCCGTGACGCCAGGCTGACGTCATACGGTCGGAGCATCCGCTTGCTCCGTCCGTATGACGTCCCGCGCGGCCCCCGTATCCCAACCGGCAGAGGAAGCCGCCTTAAAAGCGGCTAGTTGTGAGTTCGACTCTCACCGGGGGCACCCATCCGCGTCCGGCACTCGACGCCCGGCACGCCGCGGTCCAGTCCACTCCCACGGTTCGATGACATCCTCGCGACGTTTCGGCTGACAGAAAGAACATAATCTTATAAGGTCCGAATCATGTCAGACCTGTCGCACCTCAAGGTGACCCGCGGTTCGCGGGTCTCCCTCCAGGATCAGATCCTCCGGGCGCTCCTCCAGAAGATCGACGACGGCACCTACGGGCCCGGGGCGCGACTCCCCACGGAGCGCCAGATCGCCGAGGCGATGGGGGTGAGCCTGGCGCCGGTGCGGGTGGCGATGAAGCAGCTGGAGCTGTCCGGGCACGTCGAGCGGACCCAGGGGCGCGGCACGTTCGTGATCGAGCGGCCGGTGCAGTACGAGCTGCGGCTGATGAGCAGCTCCACCGACAGTCTGCGCCGGGCCGGTGTGCCCTTCTCCGTCGAGGTCGTCGACCAGTCGATCGGCACGCCGCCGGCGGCGGTGGCCGCCGACCTGGGGCTCGGGCCGGACGAGACCGCCTTCCATCTGCTCCGCGTGGTCGCGGTGCGCTCGCGGCCGGCCATCCTGCTGGAGTCCTGGGTCTCGCAGCAGTACCTCGGCGAGGTGGTCGACGACGAGATCTTCGACCGGGGCGAGTCGCTCTACGGCGTGCTGGCCAAGAACGGCGTCGTGCAGCAGCACGCGTCCGGGCAGGTGAGCATCCGGTACGCCTCCGAGGGGGAGGCCGACCTGCTCGCGATGCCCTTCGGTACGCCGCTGCTGGGCCTCAGCTCGATCACCTACGACCCCGAGGGCCACCCGATCGACAGCTCGCGCGGTCTCTACGACCCCGGCCGGTTCTCGCTCGAGATGGACCAGGCCATCGGACCGGACACGGAGAAGTGATGGATCGTCTGACCGAGCTCCGCACGGCGATCGCCGAGAACACCGTGCCCGGCGGCAGTGCCTACGGGCGTGCCGCCGCCGAGGTGATCCTGCTCAGCCTCGAGACCCAGCCCGGCGCCGACGTGCCGACCGTGGTCACCGATGCCGCGACCTGGCTGGTCGAGACGAAGCCGTCGATGACGAGCATGCGGACCGTCGCCGCCATGGCGCTCGCGGCGGCGACCGATCCCGACCCGCGGGCGTCCGTGGTGCGGCAGATGCGCGACTTCATCGTGGAGTCGGAGCAGGCGATCGCGCGGATCGCCGACCACGCCGAGGCGTTCATCAAGCCCGGCAGCAAGGTGCTCTACCACTCGTTCAGCGGCTCGCTGCTGCACCTGCTCGGCCGGGCCGCGGAGACCACCCCCGACCTCACGCTGATGCTGACCGAGTCGCGGCCCTACCGCGAGTCGCGGCGGATCGCGTCGGCGCTCGCGCACACCGACGCGTCGTTCGTCGCCTACAGCGACGCGTCCGTGTCGCTGGCCGCGGCCGACGCCGACCTCGTCATCGTCGGCTGCGACGCGCTCTTCGTCGACGGCTCGTTCGCCAACAAGATCGGCTCGCTGCCGCTGGCCCTGGCCTGCCGGCACGCCGGTACGCCGTACTACGTCGCCACTGAGGTCTCGAAGCTCTACCCCGGCGATCCGGACGACGTGGCGATGGAGCAGCGGCCGTCGTCGGAGATGGCCGCCGACTGGGACCTGTGGGCCTCCGGCCGGGTCGAGGTGCGCAACCAGTTCTTCGAGCGTGTCCCGGCCGATCTCGTGACCGCCTACCTCACCGACCGCGGCGTCCTCCGTCCGCAGGAGGTCGGCGCCCGCACCCACTGATTCACCCATCTCGGACTCATCCCGCTAGGAGTAGCAATGCGACACCCACACCGCGCGTCCCGCCTGCCGCGGGCGTCCTTCGCGCTCGCCGCGACCTCGCTGGCGGCCCTGCTGCTGGCGGCCTGTTCGCCAGGGGAGGGGGCCGAGAACTCGGCGAAGCCCACCACGCCACCGGCGTCGACGGGCTTCGACACCAGCGAAGAGGTCACGCTCACGATCTCCGACGGCTGGGGTACGACGGGCACGGGCGAGCTGTTCGGGAAGATCCTCGACGGCTTCGAGGACAAGTACCCGAACGTCACGATCAAGCGGGACACCACGGACTACGACAGCTACAGCCAGTCGATCAACCTCAAGGGCTCCTCGCCGAACCCGCCGGACGTGATGATGCTCCAGACCGCGGGCTACGGGCAGGGGTTCTACCAGTTCGCCCGATCGGGCCTGCTGCTGCCGCTCGATGACTATGCTGACGCCTACGGCTGGTCCGGTCGTTTCGGTGCAGACAGCAACCTCGACGTGTTCCGGTTCGACGCCGACAACGGCGACCAGTGGGGCGCCGGCCCGCTCTACGGCCTGCCGGAGCAGAACGCGATGATAACGGTCTTCTACAACGCCAAGCTGATGAAGCAGGCCGGCATCTCCGAGCCGCCGGCCACCCTCGAGGCCTTCGAGGACTCGCTCCAGAAGGCCAAGGCCGCAGGCGTCACGCCGATCGCGCAGGACAACATCTACACCCACCTCTACATGGCGATCTGGAACGCGATCTCGGGCGACGGGGAGCCGATCAACGACTGGATCTACGGACGAGGCGGGTCGTTCGAGAGCGCGGAGAGCCAGCAGGCCGCGGCGACGATCCAGGACTGGCAGCAGGCCGGGTACTTCCAGAACGGCGTCTCCGGCGCCACCGCCTCCGATGCGGCGGGCCTGTTCCTCAACGGCAAGGCGCTCTACTACGTCGCGGGCTCCTGGATGACCGGGGCGGTCGACGGCACCTTCGGTGCCGACGGTGGAGGGTTCCAGCTGACCGGCGACAGCGGCACGGCGCCAGCGGGCGGCGGGCTGACCACCCCGCTGACGATCAGCTCGAAGACCGAGCACCCCGACGTGGCCGCGGCGTTCCTGGACTACTTCACCAGCGAGGAGGTCTCCGACCAGCTCTACACCGGCGGCTGGGGCATCCCGGGTGCGCTCACCTCCGACAGCGTGGCCAACGGCACGGACCTGACCAGCCAGGTGCTGTCCATCCTCATGCCGATCGAGTCGGACGGCGGAGCCGGTACGACGCCGTTCCTCGACTGGGCGGCGCCGACGCTCACCGAGCAGCTCCCGGCCGCCCTGCAGCAGCTCGCGGCGGGCAAGCTGAGCCCGGCGGAGTTCACGGCCCAGATCGAGGGGATCACGTCGGACTTCGCGGACGAGCGGTCGGGCAGCTGACATGAGCATGGTGCGCTCCACGTACCGGACCGAGGGGGGCTCGGTACGTGGAGCAGCGCCGGCACGCGCGGTCGTCCGGCCGGCGCGGTGGCGCCGCAACCTGGTCGGCTGGGCGTACGTCGCGCCCGCGCTGGCCGTCTTCGCGATCGCGATCATCGGGCCGATGGTGTACGGCGTCTGGGTGTCGTTCTTCGAGTGGGACGGCATCACCGCGGCCAAGCCCGTCGGCCTGGACAACTACGCGTCGGTGTTCACCGACCCGGGCATCCGCGCCGCCCTCGGGCACTCGCTCTTCCTGCTGGTCTTCTACTCGGTCTTCCCGATCTCGATCGGCCTCGTGTTCGCCGCGGTGATCGCGCGACAGCGGCTCTGGATGGCGCCGATGTGGCGTACCCTGCTGTTCCTCCCGCAGGTGCTGTCGATCGTCGTCGTCGGCGTCGCCTGGCAGTGGATCCTGGCCGCCGACGGCCCGCTCAACGTCGCCCTGCGCGGTGTCGGCCTCGGCGGCGTGACCCGCTCGTGGCTGGGCGACTTCACCTGGGCGCTGCCGTCCGAGGGCGCGATCGGCACCTGGCTGATGTCGGGGCTGTGCATGGTGCTGCTGCTCGCCGGCGCGCAGACGCTCGACCCGCAGCTGTACGACGCGGCCGCGGTCGACGGCGCCGGGCCGATCCGGCAGTTCTTCCACGTGACCGTCCCGGGCCTGCGCAACGTGATCGTGGTCTGCCTGGTGCTCTCCGCCGCGGTCTCGCTCAACAACTTCGGCCTGATCTGGGTCACCACCCAGGGCGGGCCGGGCGACTCCACCCAGGTCATCTCGACGGCGATCTACACCCGGGCGTTCGTGCGCAGCCAGCTCGGCATGGCCTCCGCGCTCGCGATCGTGGTGTTCTTCGTGATGGTGGGGCTGGCCGCCGTCCTCGCCCGCCGATCGGAGGACGCATGATGACCCCCGCCAAGCTGACCCGGAACGGCCTCACGTACGGCGTGCTGCTGCTCGGGTCGTTCATCACGCTGGCTCCGCTGGTCGTGGTCGGCCTGACGGCGTTCTTCCCGCCCGGCACGCCGGTCGACGGCTTCTCGGTGCCCGACGAGCTGCACTGGGGCACGTTCACCACGGCCTGGGAGAACGGCGGCTTCTCCGCGGCCTTCCGCACCACGCTGATCGTCGGGGCGGCGGTGGTGGCGATCGTGACGGCCTGCTCGGTGCTCGCCGGCTTCGCGCTCGCCGTGCTGCCCTTCCGCGGTCACCGGGTGCTGCTCTACGTCTTCATGGCCGGCATCGTCACGCCGTACGTCGCTCTCGTGATCCCGATGTACTTCCAGTTCCAGGAGCTGGGACTGCTGGGCGGCTATCGCAGCCTGATCCTGGCCGAGGCCGGCCTCTACCTGGGCTTCGGCGTCTTCTGGATGACGTCGTTCTTCCGGTCGATCCCGTCGACGCTGCTCGAGGCCGCCCGGCTCGACGGGGCGAGCTCGCTGCGCATCCTGTGGTCGATCTACCTGCCGGTCTCGCGACCGGCCGTGATCACGCTGATGATGCTGACCTTCCTGTCGTCCTGGAACGAGTACCTCGTCCCCCTGATCCTGGGTGGCGCCAGCAGCACGCCGACGGTCGCGCTCGGGCTGGCGTCCTTCCAGGGCCAGCACCTCACCGACGTGCCGTCGCTCGCCGCGGCCTCGCTCATCGTGGCGGTCCCGGCCGTCCTCCTCTACGTCCTCACCCAGCGGACCTTCTTCCGCGGCCTTCTCGACGGAGCCGTCAAATGAGTCATGGTCAGCCTGTGCGCAACCCCCGCCGCGTGCCGCCCGTCCCGGGGCGACTGGTGCTGGGCCCGGACCCCATCGGGCTCCGCCAGGTCCGCGACCTCACGATCTGGGGCGACGGCGGCCTGCTGTACGTCGTCGCGTGCGACTCCAACGCGTCCGTCGGCGAGCTGCCGCACGACTTCCTCCAGCGCCCGCCCGAGGAGGCGGGCTACAACGCGTCGAAGGTGGCGCTGATGGAGGTGCTCGCCACCGGAGCCCGGCCGTTCCTGGTCACGAACACCCTGTGCGGGCCGCTCGACGACTACGGGTCGCGGGTGCTCGCCGGCATCGTGCGGGCGCTCGAGGAGATCGGCAGCGACGCGCCGATCGGGGGGAGCGACGAGACCAACATGGAGACCTCGCAGACCGGGGTGGGGGTGACGGTCGTGGGGCGGGCGCCGGTGGCGCAGATGCGGCTCGGCTCGAGCCGTCCGGGCGACGCCGTCGTGTGCATCGGCCGGCCGCGGGACGGCGTCCGGGTGCCCTACCGCGAGGGTGACGCCGACGTCGCCGCCCCGCGCGACGTACTCGCCCTGCTCGAGACCGAGGTCCACGAGCTGCTGCCGGTCGGCAGCAAGGGCGTCGCGTACGAGGTCGGCGAGCTCGCCGCGACGGTAGGCCTGTCCGCGACGCTGCGGCGGGAGGCGTCGATCGACCTGGACGCCTCGGCGGGTGCGAGCACCTGCGTGCTGGCCAGCCTCCCGGAGGAGGCGATCGAGCGGGTGCGGACGGCGACGTCGCTCCCGGTCGAGGTGGTCGCGCACCTCAGGGCCGGCCCCGACGACCCGATGGGAGTGGTGTGATGCAGCCGCCACTCGTACCAGACCCGGCGGTCGCCGCCACGCATCACCGTCCCGGGGGGACGACGGTGGCGGCGACCGCCTGCGTCACGGGCAGGGTGGTCGGCCGTCTCGTCGGCAGCATGGGGGTGTCGACGTGACGGCCGGCGGCCCGGGCCGGCAGCCGCATCTCCACGTCGCCCCCGGTGACGTCGGCGGCTTCGTGTTCCTGCCCGGCGACCCGGCGCGCACCGAGCTGATCGCGAGCCGGTTCGACGACGCCCGCCTGGTCGGGAGCAACCGGGAGTTCGTGACCTGGACCGGGTGCCTGGCCGGCGAGTCGGTCTCGGTGACCTCCACGGGCATCGGCGGCCCCTCGGCCGCGATCGCGATGGAGGAGCTGGCCAAGGTGGGCGCCCACACGTTCATCCGGGTCGGGACGTCGGGTGCGATCCAGCCCGACATCACCACCGAGACGCTCGGCGTGGTGCAGGCCGCCATCCGCGACGAGGGCACGACGCTGCACTACCTGCCCGTCGAGTTCCCCGCGGTCGCGCATCCCGACGTCGTCGCCGCCCTCCGCTGGGCCGCAGAGCGCTCCGGTCTGCCGGTGCGGGTGGGCGTCGCCCAGTCGAAGGACTCCTACTTCGGCCAGCACGAGCGGGACCGGATGCCGGTTGCCGCGCGGCTGGCCGAGCGCTGGGAGGCGTGGACCCGCGGCGGTGCGATCTGCTCGGAGATGGAGGCGGCCGCGCTGTTCATCGTCGCCTCCGTCCTCGGGGTGCGCGCCGGCGCGATCGTCACCATCCATCCGCTCCACGGCGGCCGGCCCGAGGTCGCGCCGCTCGAGCCGCCGCTCGACGTACTCATCGACACCGCCGTCTCGGCGATGACCGAGCTGATCGGGAGGTGACGATCGTGGACCCGGTCCGCCAGGCCGTGCTCGACTACCTCGACGGGCAGTCGTGGGACTACGACGAGCACGACACGTTCATCGGCCTCAACCTCGCCGGGCAGACGGGGGAGTGGCCGGTGGTCTTCTTCATGCCACCGGACACCGAGGTGCTGATCGTCTACTCGATCCTCCCCGTCGAGGTCTCGCCCGAGTGGGCGCGCAACGTGAGCTCCTACCTGACCGCCGCCAACTTCGGGCTCTCGATCGGAAGCTTCGAGGTCGACCTCGCCGCCGGCCCGCGGTACGGCGAGGTGCGCTACCGCACCAGCGTCGAGCTGCGCGACGTACCGCCCAGCACCGCCATCGTCCGCAACCTCGTCGACGCCAACGTCGCCACCGTCGACGCCTACCTGTCCGGCCTGCTCGAGGCCGCGCAGGGACGACCGTTCGAGTCCTGCATCGCCGACGCCGAAGGCGCCGACTGACCCCACCAGCTGACCACGAGGTTCGGGAGATCTCATGCACAGACACAGCGCCGCACGTACCCCCGGCGGGGACGACGGGCACCGCCGAGTCCAGCCCGAGCCGCGCAGCGAGGCCACGTCGGGTCAGCAGCAGGTCCTGAACCTCCAGCAGGGCGTGGGCAACAGCATCACCGGCCAGATCGTGCAGCGGTCCCCGGCCGTGATCCGGCGCGCCGGCGACAAGCTGGCGTTCGAGCGTGGGAAGGAGTTGGGGGAGGACGAGAGCTTGGCGGACGAGGTGTCCGAGCTGATCGAGAGCCATCGGCGGATCAAGCAAGGTCGCAAAGACAGCCTCGAATTCATCAAGGAGGCTCGTATCGAGACCGACGACACGATCTCCAAGTCACGAAGCCTCCGAATTCGCGCAGAAGGCAGCCGCACGGGTGTCCCGCCGGAGATCGTCAAACTCCGTCAGGCGCGGAACGAAGAGGCCACCGTTGGAGAGCACAAGAAGACGTTGGCGGACTACCACGACAGGGTGGAGGCAGACGCCGGCTGGCGCTGGGACCGGTTGAAGGGCACGTTGTCGGGCTTTCCGGGCATCAGCCTGGTCGGCGAACCGGCCAGCGGCAAGGTCGAGATCGTAAGCGACTCGAAGAGGACGATCTACACGGTCTACTTCGACAACGAGCGCTTCAACGCGGAGCCCGACGCAGATCGGCAGGACCAGGCGGATAACGTCTTCACCAAGCGCGGCTACAGCCCCACGGTGAAGCCCAAGCAGTTCGTCAAGGACGACAACGGCGTGCACACCCGCCGCTTCGTCACCCGCGCGATCACCATCTGGCACGTGGCCGCGATGTTCGGCCTCAACCTGAAGCCCAAGCAGAGTGGCGGCGAGACCGACGTCGAGCCGGCCTACGTGGATGAGGCGAAGACGACGCGGCTCGATGCGCAGCTGCCCCGCTACACCGGGGACACATTCGATGGCCACAGCGAGACTTTCGACCTCCGCGAGGCGGCCGCCCACGTCCCGCCCGGTGAGGTCGACGACTCAGAGTTCACGACGAGGTACTGGCGTCACCTGCAGGGTGTCCCCAAGCCACATCGCACGGTTCGGTCCGGCGCTCCCGAGGTTCGATCCTCTCCGGGAAAGCGGACCGGATACCAGTTCGCCCTCGGATACGCCGAAGCGCGCGGCCCGAAGTCGCGGATGGGCCTGAACGAGCGGGCCAGCATGCAGGTGCGGAACGGCTCCGGGCCGAACCAGCCTTTCCTCTCCACCGCCAGCGCCCAGATCGACCCCACCGGCAAGCGGAAGAAGGTGATCCGGGCCAACAAGGGCGAGCGGTTCGACACGGGCGCCGAGAACCAGGGCATCGTGAAGGTCGACCTCGCCAAGGCGCAGAAGCTGGGCATCAAGATCGTCAACCAGCACGCCGACGAGTCGAACCAGCACAAGATCGCGTGGGACCGGGTCTACCAACCGAAGGACATCGAGAAGCTCTGCAAGCGAGCCAGCATGGCGATCGAGTGGAGGAAGGACAAGAAACTCGCTCAGTACGCCGACGAGCTCCTGCCCGCGGAGGAAGAACTGAGTTCCTTCGAGGAAGCCGACAGGAAGCTCATCCTCGACGGGAACTCTGGTGAGGTCCTCAAGAGGTCGCACGTCAAGCGCTCGGCCCCCCAGGAGCTGGATGAGTACATCTACAGCGCGCGCAAGAACCGCGAGGTGCTGATGGACAAGATCCCGATCAGCTGCGTCACGGAGATCAACCTCAACAAGGACGAGGGCAAGTGGCCGGGCCTCGACGAGGGCATCGAGCGGGGCGAGTGGCTCGACTTCACCTCGGAGCTCCAGGGCAAGCTCAAGGCCTACCTGCGCGGCACCGAGTCCGCCAACGTGAAGGACGAGAAATACGACAACATCCAGGCGATGTACAAGCGAGCCGAGATCGACAAGGCCAAGGAAGGCGGGAACCGGACATGACCGCCCTCAAGCCCCCGACGACCGCGCCCGCCTGGGCGGTCTTCGCCGACGCACTGCTGCACCGGGCCGCACTCGTGGCGCGGATCGCCTTCGACCGCCTGCCCTCGCCGCTGGCGGGGCTGCACATCGACGACGACGACCTGCTCCGCGCGGTCGCCGACCTGCCGGGCCGGTCGTTCGGCGACGACGGCGCCGTCGAGGCGATCCTGGAGCGGACCAGCACCTCGATCGTGGCGGTCCGGGAGTCGTTCCACCGGGACGCCGTCTTCGCCGGCCTGGTCCGCGGCGCGATGCTCAGCCGCGAGGAGGCGGAGGTGCTCGCCGTCCTTTCCGCCGTGGAGCTCGACCCGCGGCGCCAGCGGCTGGTGTCGTTCCTCAACGACGACGTCACGCAACGGTTCCTCACGCCGTACTCCCTCAGCCAGCTCTTCATGGACGGCGAGGCCTGGGCGGTGCTGCGCCCCGACGGCGCCTTGCGCCGCTCGGAGCTGGTCACCGTCGAGAGCGGCCAGCCGTGGGCCCGCACACCGGTGCAGCTCGCCCCGCTGGTGTGCTGGCGGCTGGCCGGCCACCCGAGCGACGACCCCGCGCTGCCCACGGGCGCGGACCGGTGGGAGTCGAGCGAGCCGGGCGCCGCGCGGACGCCCGAGGTCGTCGAGGGCCTGGTGATCGTCTCCGGGCCCGACCGGATCCGGCGCCGCCAGGCGGTGGCCGAGCGGTACGCCGCGGAGCGGCTGCTCGTCACGCCGCTGCCGGCCGACGACCAGCAGTGGAGCGCCCTCGTGCGCCAGGCGACCCTCGACGGGGACCCGATCGTCCTCGAGCCGGACGAGACCGGCCTGACGCCGGCGACCCGGCAGCGCATCACTCGTGCCGGCCACCTGCGCTGGGCGATCAGCAGCGAGGTCGAGCCGGCCCTCGACACGCTGCCCCGGCAGCGCTGGGTCTCCGTGCGCCCCCGGCCGCCCCAGGCGACGATCGCGGAGATCGAGGCGGCGCTCGGGCCCGACGCGATCCACCATGCGGGCTCGCTGACCGCCGAGCAGCTCGCCCACGCGGGCGCGGCGGCCGACGCGGTCGGCGGCGATGTGGCCGCGGCGGTGCGCCTCTTGGCCGCCGGGGAGATCGACCGGGTCGCCCGGCGGACCACGCCCCGGCGCGGCTGGGACGACCTGGTGCTGCGCGAGGACAAGCTGGGCCTGGTCCGCGAGATCGCGGTCCGCCACCAGCACCGGCACCGGGTCTTCGACGAGTGGGGGTTCGTGGACAAGTCCTCCGCCGGCGTCCTCGCCCTCTTCGCCGGGGAGTCGGGCACCGGCAAGACCCTGTCGGCCGAGATCATCGCCGGCGAGCTGGGTCAGGACCTGTGCACCGTCGACCTCTCCCAGCTGATCAGCAAGTACATCGGCGAGACCGAGAAGAACCTCGAGGGGGTCTTCACGGCGGCGGAGTCCAGCCCCGTCGTGCTCTTCTTCGACGAGGCCGACGCCGTGCTCGGCAAGCGGTCGGAGGTCTCCAGCTCGCACGACCGCTACGCGAACGTCGAGGTCGCCTACCTGCTCCAGCGCATCGAGCGACACCGGGGCGTCGTGGTGCTCGCCACCAACATGGCCAAGAACCTCGACCCGGCGTTCCTGCGCCGCATCCACGTCTTCGTGGACTTCCCGATGCCCGACGAGTCCGAGCGGCTGCGCATCTGGCAGCGGTGCATCCCGCCGGCGATGCCCACCGACGGGCTCGACCTCGGGCGGTTCGCCGCCCGCTTCGAGATGTCGGGCGGCTCGATCCGCAACGCCGCGCTGACGGCAGCGTTCCTCGCCGCCGACGCGGACACGTCGATGACCCCGAAGGTCCTCGTCGAGGCGGTGCGCCGCGAGCTACACAAGGGCGGGCGCTACCTGCGCGACGACGAGTTCAGCGAGTTCCACGCGAGCTGACGGCCCGCGGACGGAGGGAGAGAGTCATGCGAGAGAGCGATCGGGCGGCACGCGAGGAGCGCGAGAGCGCGGTGCCCGTGCGGGAGCAGCCGGAGGCCGCCGAGCCGGAGCGGGAGGAGGCCAACCCGCTGCTGAGTCTCCAGCAGGGCATCGGCAACCGTGGCCTGGGCCACCTGCTGGCCCGGGCCCAGCCGAAGCTGACGGTCGGCCACTCCGCCGACCCCGCCGAGCTCGAGGCCGACCGGGTCGCGGCCCGCGTGGTCTCCGCGCTCGGCGGCGGCCACTCGTCGGCGTGCGGCTCGGCCTGCGCCCATGACAGCGGCAGCGACGGCCCCGACGCCGTACGCCGCAAGGTCGGGGCGGAGGGCGGCGCCCTCGACGAGGCCGACGAGCGGGACCTCACGGCCGCGACCCGCAGCGGTGGGAGCGCGCTGCCCGAACGGACCAGGACCGAGATGGAGGGGGCGTTCGGCGCCGACTTCGGTGGGGTCAAGGTGCACACCGACGGCACGGCCGCCGCCCTCGCCAGCTCGATGTCGGCTCGCGCCTTCACCGTCGGCTCGCACATCTTCCTCGGGAAGGGGCAGAGCACCGACGACCGCTCGCTGATGGCCCACGAGCTCACCCACACCATCCAGCAGAGCTGAGCCCGGCCCGGCGACCTCGCGGTCTAGACCGACGAGGAATCGCGCAGGTCCAGCTCGCGGCTGCGCCGGTAGGCGTAGACGGGCTGGTAGCGGTCGTGCAGCGTCGTGATCAGGCTGATCAGGCAGAGGAAGAAGAACGTCGTCCAGCCGTTCGACGTGCGGTTGAGGATCGCCTCGCCGACGGTGACGAGCACGACGTTCACGAAGATGCGCACGACCACGGCCAGGGCCGCGGACTCGATCGTCCAGCGACGCCGGGAGAAGAGCAGCGTGATCACGGCGTTGAGCGCGACCAGCGTGCCGATCGCGAAGAAGAGCTCCAGCGTCGACATCCGCACCGTCGGCAGGAACAGGCCGTAGATCACCGAGACCACGCCGACCAGCACGACCTTCTCGAGGGTCATCCAGGAGACCACCCAGCCGCCTGCGATGTGGATCGCGGAGAGCTTCGCGCTGGTGTCGACGGCGTCGGGCACCGGATCGGCCACCACGCGGAAGCGGTGGTCGGGGCGCGGCAGCCGCGGACGGACGACGAACCACAGGATCGCCGCCAGCAGCACCAGCAGCAGGATCAGCAGCGGCCAGGCCCACCAGTAGTCCTGCAGCGTGTCGGTCACGTCGAGCTCGGCGATGTGCAGCCAGTACTCCTGCGGCAGCTTGATGAAGATCCAGATGAACGCCGCGACCAGGATCCAGGTGCGCTCCGCGATCGGCCGGGTGCGCCAGCGGGTGCGCCACAGCTCGTAGGCGATGAAGAAGTACTCGAATGTGTTGGGGAAGGCCAGCAGCACCCAGCGCTCATGACTGACCTCGAAGAGGAAGGCGCCCGCCAGTCGGTAGTAGTAGAGGAACCGGGCGACCGCGAACGCGCCGAGGTTGTCCCAGTTGCGCATCGCTGCGAGGTAGGCGATGGACAGGTAGAAGATGTCCATCGCCTTGTCGTAGTTCTGGTAGCCCGGCGGGTCGTACCCGAACGCCTGGAAGATCGTCTGATCCGCCGCGTCGAGCACCAGGCACGCGATGATCGCCGGCAGCGGGAAGTACGGGATCAGCAGCGGCAGCAGGAACCGCCCCGCGACCACGAGGGCAAAGACGACCTCTTCCATGGGCCTGATTCTGTCCTGAACATCCGGGACCCGGCGACCTGATGTCCGGGACACGCCGACGGCGAGACTGACCGGCGACGAAAGGAACCCGATGTCCCGCTCCGCCAGCCGCCACGTCGTCGTGGCGCTGCTCATCCTCGCGCTCGTCCTCCTCGCGGCGGGCGTGTTCGCGACCCGCGCGTCGGCCGGTCCATCGCCGACGCCGCCGCCGACCGCCGCGGGCGGCGGGGTCGAGGCGATCGCGGGCGAGACCGTGCGGATCGGCGGCACGACGCCGCGGAAGGTACGCCGACCGGTCGTGCTGCAGCGTCGAGACGGGAGTCGCTGGCGAGTGGTCGAGCGGTCGCGCACCGACCGGTTGGGTCGCTACGCCTTCGCGGCGCGCGCCCGTGCGGCGAGGTTCCGAGTCGTCGCCCCCAGCGTCCAGGCCGGGAGAGAGCGGCTCCCGGCCTGGACTTCACGCCGCGTCCCCGTGCGGCTGGTCGGCCAGCGCGGCGCGGCGTCCGCGCCGATGACCGCCGCGACCGGTGCGGCCGTGGCGGTCCGGGCCACGTTCACCCCGGCCCGCGCCGGACGGCCGGTCCGGCTCGAGATCCGCGAGGGCGACCGCTGGACGACGGTCGCGCGCGGCACCCAGAACGCCGGCGGCGCGGTCGCCCTCACGGCCCGGCCGACCGGCACCGCGTCGTACCGGCTGGTCGCCGCGGCCTGGCGCGGTGCGCGCGCCGTCGCGACGGCACCGGTCACGGTGACCCGCGCCCCGTCCGCCCCGTCCGCCCCGGAGCCGAAGCCCGGCCCGGGCACCGATCCGGGCACGGACCCCGGCACCGATCCGGGCACCGATCCCGGCACCCAGCGCCGGCCGTGGGTGACCGGCTACTACGCGGCGTGGTTCTGGAACTGGCTCTACCCGCCCGAGGACGTCGACATGACGGCGATGACGCACTTCGTCTTCGGCCGGGTGGCCCCGGGCGGCGGCTCGCTCGGCGGCGAGCCGACCGAGCTCGAGCAGGGCGCGTGGTCGGCGCAGGAGCCCGGCGGCGCCCCCGACGGCAGCGGCCGCAGCATCGAGGACTACCTGATCGACAAGGCGCACGCCGCCGGCACCTCGGCCCTCCTGATGCTGGGCGGTGACGGCTTCGACGGCCGGGGCTTCATGCTCTCGACCACCGACGACCGGCGCGCGGAGTTCGTGGAGAACATCGTCGACTACCTGGTCGAGCACGACTACGACGGCGTCGACCTGGACTGGGAGAACTGCCTCTCCGGCGAGGCCGGCTGCGGCGAGGAGGAGGGGGAGGAGCCGGTGCCCGCGGCCGAGGCACGCCGGCGGCTGATGGCGCTGATCGCGGACCTGCGCGCGGAGATGGCCACCCGCGGCCGGTACGCCGACGCCCCGGGGCTGATCACCTTCCCCGGCTACGCCGTGAAGATCAACGAGCTCCAGGAGGGCGACAAGGTCGAGCAGTGGCAGGCCGACGTGGCCAACGCCGTCGACCAGTACAACCTGATGTCCTACGGCATCGGCACGACGTACAACGGCGGCGGCTGGCTGTCGTGGTTCTCCGGCGCGCTCTTCGGGGCCGGCGGGCAGAATCCGGTCGACATCTCCTCCAGCGTCGACGCGTACGTGCGCACCGGCGTCCCCCGCGACCGGATCGGCATCGGCATCGGCTTCTACGGCGTCTACTTCGGCCCGTCGATCACCGGTCCGCGCCAGCCCACCGACGGCAACGACATCTACGAGATCCAGGACGCCGCGCTCGCGTACTCCGAGCTGGACCGGATGGGCTACCTCTCCCACGGCGAACAACGCTGGGACGAGGAGGCGCAGTCGACCTACCGGGTGTACGGCGACGGCGGCTTCGTTCCGGAGCCCGAGGGCGGCCTGCCGGCGCGCAACCCCGCCGGCTTCCTCAGCTACGAGGACGAGCGGTCGATCGCCGCCAAGGGCGACTGGGTGCGCGAGACCGGCGTCGGCGGCACGATCATCTGGACGCTCAACTACGGGTGGCTGCCGCGCACCGGGACCAACCCGCTGCTGGATGCGGTCAAGAGCTCGTTCCTCGGAGATCTCCGGGTCGACTGAGTGCTCGTCGTCGGGAACGATCTCGCAGGCGCGGGCGTTCAACCCGGTGAGTCCACCTAGAATGGGCTTGTTGAGGTGACCCGTCAGAGCGACGACGCCCCCGGCCTCGAGGAGAGACCAATGCAGAGCAACAACCCGGTGTTCCGCCGTTCGGAGGAGTTCAACGCCTCCAACGCCTATGGCAACCAGACCTACGCCGGCAACGGCGCCGGTCACCAGGGCTACGGCCAGACCGGCTACACCGATCCGGCCTCCTGGAGCACGGGCGAGCCCGGCCAGCCGGGCCACGCGCCCGCCCCGGTCGCCACCGGCGGCCCGATGACCGTCGACTCGGTGGTCCAGAAGACCGCGATCTCGCTGGCCGTGGTCATCGTGACGGCGTTCGCCACCTGGGTTCTCACTCCCCCGATCACCAGCGCGACCGTGGAGAACGGCCAGCTCGGCGGGCTGATCGCGCTGATGACGATCGGCTCCCTCGGCGCGTTCGTGCTGTCGATGGTCAACTCCTTCAAGCGCGTGATCAGCCCGGCCCTGGTGCTGGCCTTCGCCGCGCTCGAGGGCATCGCCCTCGGTGCGCTCTCGAAGTTCTTCGACGCGCAGTTCGGCGACGGCGTCGTGATGGGCGCCGTGCTCGGCACCTTCGCGGCCTTCGCGGGCACCCTCGCGGCGTACAAGTTCTTCGAGATCAAGGTCGGCGCGAAGTTCCGCATGTTCGTGATCGCCGCGGTGTTCGGCATGATCGGCCTGAGCCTGATGGAGCTGGTGCTGAGCATGTTCAGCGCCGAGCTCGGCCTCTTCGGCGTCAGCGGCCTCGGCATGCTCACCGCCTTCGCCGGCCTCGCGCTCGGTATCTTCATGCTGATCCTCGACTTCGACTTCGTGGAGCAGGGCGTCGCCAACGGCATCCCGGAGCGGGAGTCGTGGCGGGCCGCCTTCGCGCTCACCGTCAGCCTGGTCTGGATCTACACCAACCTGCTGCGCATCCTGGCGTTCTTCAGCCAGGACTGACGTCCGCACGTACGAACGGGCCCCGGATCGATCCGGGGCCCGTTCGTCATTTCGGGCGGTCGCTGGTCGTGTCGGCGTGTCGTGCGGGTTTCGGCTGTCAGCAGCCAGAAGCCGCGAGACACGCGGTGCGGACTCGGCGTGTCGTGCTGGTTTCGGCTGTCAGCAGCCAGAGCCCGCGAGACACGCGGTGCGGACTCGGCGTGTCGTGCCGGTTTCGGCTGTCAGCAGCCGAAACCCGGCGACCGCCTAAGCACCGTCCAGCCAGGCGAGGACGGCGAGCACGCGGCGGTTGTCGTCGGAGGCCGGCGGCAGGTCGAGCTTGGTGAAGATCGCGTTGGTGTGCTTGCCGATGGCCTTCTCGGTGACGAAGAGCCGCGCGGCGATGGCGGCGTTCGAGCGGCCCTCGGCCATCAGCGTCAGCACCTCCCGCTCGCGCGGGGTCAGGCGCTCCAGGGGCTGCCCGCGGCCGGCCCCGGCGACCAGGCCGGCGACCACCTCGGGGTCGAGCACGGTGCCACCGCCCGCGACCTGGCGGACCGAGGCCACGAAGCCGTCGACGTCGGCGACCCGGTCCTTGAGCAGATAGCCGACCGCGCCCTCGCCGCTGGCGAGCAGCTCGCGGGCGTAGAGCGGCTCGACGTACTGCGAGAGCACCAGCACCGGGAAGCCCGGGCGGCCGCGCCGCGCCTCGATCGCGGCGACCAGGCCCTCGGTGGAGTACGTCGGCGGCATCCGCACGTCGACCACCGCCACATCGACATCGGGGGAGGCGAGCGCGCGGGTCAGCGAGGGCGCGTTGTCGACGGCGTCGACGACCGTGAACCCGCTCGCTTCGAGGATCCGGGTCAGCCCGACCCGCAGCAGCGCCTGGTCCTCCGCGATCACCGCCCGCACGGCACCTCCATCGTCACGACCGTCGGCCCGCCGGCCGGACTGAGCACGTCCAGCCGACCGTCGAAGGCGGCCAGCCGCCGCGCCACCCCGGACAGCCCGCTGCCGGCCGGGTCGGCCCCGCCGCGGCCGTCATCGCCGACCACCAGGCGGAGCACGCCGTCGGCGTAGGCCCCGGTGACCCAGGCGCGCGTCGCGGCCGCATGCTTGGCGGTGTTGGCCAGGCACTCCGCGACGGCGAAGTACGCCGCGGACTCGACCGGGTCCGGCAGCCCGGCGGGTACGTCGAGCGCCACGGTGACCGGCAGCGGCAACGGCAGCGCGAGCGCCTCGATCCCGCCGGCCAGGCCGCGGTCGGCGAGCGCGGGCGGATGGATGCCGCGGACCACCGAGCGCAGGTCCTCGAGCGCGGTGATGGTGCTCTCGCGGGCCTCGCGGAGCAGCTCCGCGGCGGCGGCCGGGTCGGACTCGAGGAGCTTCTCGGCGAGGCCGACGTTCATGCCGACCGCCGCGATCCGGGCCTGGGCGCCGTCGTGCAGGTCGCGCTCGATCCGGCGTACCTCGGCGGCGCTGTGGTCGAGGGTCTCGGCGCGTGACTCGGTGACCTCCGTGACCCGCTGCTCGAGCTCCTCGACCCGGGAGTGGCCGAGGATGCCGCGCTCGGCGAGGGCCCGGGCGCGGACCAGGGCCGGAGCGGCGCACCACCAGCCGACCAGCACCGGCCCACCCAGCAGCGCCAGCAGCCACTGCACCCAGCCACCGAAGACGATCGCCTGCACCAGGGAGGAGAAGGGGAAGGTGAGCATCGCGACCGGCAGCAGCGAGAGCACGAACCCACCGGTGGCCGAGAACCACAGGAAGCCGACGTCGCGCCAGCGAGCCCGGTCGGTGACCCAGCGCGCCGGCCGCGTGAAGAGGTTGGTGTCGGTGGTGTCGGCGTACGCCGCGCGGAGCTCCTCGCCCAGCAGGGTGCCGCTGACCCGGCGGTGCACCGCCGTCAGCGCCGCCGTCGCGGGCACCACCGCGAAGGCCAGGGCGAAGCCCACCGTCACCAGGCCGAGCGGGATGCAGAGGATCGAGAGGATCGCCAGCGCCAGGGCCGGGGCCATCGCCAGCGCGTAGCCGAGCGAGACCGCGGTCAGGCGGAGCCGGTCGACGAGGCCGTCCTCGTCGACCGGCGTGGGCCGCAGCGACCCGATCCTCCGCACCCACATGACGGTCCAGTCTGTCATCGAGCGGCCCCCGTCAGCGGGCCTAGTCGGTGCACGGCCGAGCGGGCGGCGAGCAGCGTGAGCGCGACGGTCGCCGCGACCAGCAGCGGCGGCAGCCAGAGCTGGCCGTCCGGCACCACGCCCTCGTCGCGGGCGACCGCGAACGGCACCACCGTGGCGAGCGAGGCGACCAGGCCGAGCAGCACGCCGATCCCGGCCACGATGCCGGCCTCGGCGAGCACCGACCGCTCGACCTGCGTGGTGGTCGCACCCAGCAACCGCAGCCGCCGCAGCTCCTGGCGCCGGCCCGCCACCACGGCGGCGAAGGCGTTGACGACCATGACGGCGGCGAAGAGCGCGATCATGCCCGTCACCACGTTGTTGAGCAGGTTGATCGTGTCGCCCTCGTCGCTCGCCTGGGCGCCGATCGTGCGGTGGTCGATGCCGACGAGCATCAGCACGCCCACCGCGGCCGAGGTCAGCACGATGACCGGCGCGAGCACGTTGCCGAGCAGCTGCGAGCGGCGCGAGGTGTTGTACGCCGCCAGCCAGCCGACCACGCCGACCCGACCCACGGCGGGTGCGCAGAGCCGCGCCAGCCAGCGCAGCAGCACGGGGGAGAGCACCGCCAGCCCGACGCCGACCAGGATCGAGCTCGATCCGCTGGTGCTCATCGCGGCGTACGGGTCGTCCTGGTCGGCCGTCACGGTGATCGTGACGACGGCCATGCCGAGGCCGTAGGCGACCAGCACCAGGCCGATCGCGGTGCGCCACCACGGCAGCCGGCCCGAGCCGCCGGCGCGGGCGTCGGCGATCGCGAGCGTGGCCGGGCCGTTCGTCGTCCGGCGCGCGGTCACCGCGGCCGCGACGAGGCTGGTGAGCACGACCAGCAGGGCGGCCGATCCGAGAGCCGCGACGCCGCCGCCGTACGCGACGTCGTCGCCGACCATGCCGCCGTTGCGCAACAGCGCGAGCAGCGCGAATCCGGCGGGCCACGCGAGCGCGGCGCCGAGGACCGCGGCCACCACGGTGACGACCGAGGCCTCGGCGAGCACCAGGCGCCCGGCCTGGCGAGGTGTCGCGCCGACGACCCGGAGCAGCCCGATCTCCTCGGCGCGCTGGCGCACGGTGATGCCGAGTGTCGACGCGACCGAGAAGAGCACGATCAGGCTGCCCCAGCCACCGACCACGATGCCCATGATGGTGAGCGTCTCGGCGTCCGCGTCGGAGACGCCGGCACCGGTGGCGGTCTGCGCGAGCGTCGCGAACGCCCCGATCAGCGCCGCGCCGAGCAGCGCGGAGAGGAAGGTCGCGGTGAAGGCGGTCCGGCGGTGCCGGAGTGAGGCCAGCGCGAGCATGCTCATGACGCCGCTCCCACCAGCTCGTCGAGGTGCGCCAGCTGGCCGGCGACCGCGTCGGCGGTGGGCCGGTCCATCCGACCCGCGACCCGGCCGTCGACGAGGAACACCACCGTGTCGGCGTACGACGCCGCGACCGGGTCGTGGGTGACCATCACGACGGTCTGGCCGAGGGTGTCGACGCTGTCGCGCACCAGCGCGAGCACGTCGTGGGCCGTGGTCGAGTCGAGCGCGCCGGTGGGCTCGTCGGCCAGCACGACGGCCGGCTCGGTGACCAGCGCCCGGGCGATCGCGACCCGCTGCTGCTGGCCACCGGAGAGCGCCCCGGGCAGGTGCCGCGCGCGCTCCCCGAGGCCCACGCGCGCGAGCAGGTCCCGGATCCGGGCCCGGTCCTGGCGACGCCCCGCGAGCCGCAGCGGGAGGCCGACGTTCTGCTCGGCGGTGAGGTAGGGCAGCAGATGGAAGCCCTGGAAGACGAAGCCGATCCGCTCCCGCCGCAGCCGGGTGCGGTCGTCCTCGCCGAGGTCGGTGACGTCGCGGCCGTCGACGAGGACCCGCCCGGAGGTGGGCCGGTCCAGACCGGCGACGCAGTTGAGGAACGTGGACTTGCCGGAGCCGGAGGGCCCCATGACCGCGGTGAACGAGCCGCGCGCGAAGGCCAGGTCGACGTCGGTGAGCGCCCGGACCGCGCCGGCGCCCGCGCCGTACGTCATGGTCAGGCCGCGGACCTCGAGGGCCGCAGAGGTGGCGTTGGAGTTCATGTCCCCGACTCTTCCGATCCTCGGGCGCCGTCTCGATGGGCCTGGACCGCCGGCGGGGGTGGGGTTTTCCCTACCCGTTCGCCTCGCCCTGGATCTGCTGGAGGTCGTCCTCCTCCTGCTCGCCGGGCGCCTCGCCCTCGGTGCCCGGGTGCCGCCGACGGTGCCGCAGCTCGACCCAGAGGCCGCGTACGCCGCGGCGCGCGCCGCCGACCTGGGTGCCGTCGAGCTCCGTGCCGGGGATGTTGACCGCCTGGATCGCGGCCGTGGTGATCGGCAGCACGCCCTCGCCGCGGAACGCCTCGGGCTCGGTCTCGTCGTCGGGGATCAGCCCGAGGGCGGCCAGGGTCGAGGGCAGCAGCACCTGCGCCAGCGACCGGTAGCCGCTCACCGACGGATGGAACTGGTCGGGGCCGAACAGCAGCGCCGGTGCGGCCGCGAACTCGGGGCCGAGGATCGAGGCCAGCGACACGGTGCGGCCGCCCTCCTCGACGACCGCGATCGTCTGCGCCGCCGCGATCCGCCGCGACCAGGACCGCGCGAGCTGCTTGAGCGGGGGAGCGATCGGCTTCACCGTCCCGAGGTCGGGGCAGGTCCCGACCAGCACCGCGGTGCCGGACTCGTGCAACCGCCGCACCGCCTCCGAGAGGTGGCGCACCGAGGCGGAGGGCCGCACCAGGTTCTTGACGTCGTTGGCGCCGACCAGGATCACCGCGACGTCGGGCTCGGTCGGCAGCGCGCGGTCGACCTGGGGGCCGAGGTCGGAGGACATCGCGCCCACCACGGCGTACGACCGCAGGTGCACGCGACGGTGGGCGCGCTCGGCCAGGCCGCTGGCGAGCAGCGCGCCCGGCGTCTCCTCGACCCGGTCCACGCCGTACCCCGCCATGCTGGAGTCGCCCAGCAGCGCCACCTTGACCGCGGGGCCGGGTCGTCCGCGGCCGTACCAGCCGCTGGGGTCCGGCGGCGGGGTGTTGCTGGTCTCGCCGATGATGCGCCGGGCCCAGCGCGCCTCGAGCACGAGCACGCCGTAGAGGGACGCGCCCACGACGGACAAGCCCCCACCGCCGTACGCGGCGGCAGAGGCCAGCTTCCGAGCGGCACTGGCTTTCCCCACGCCCCCACCCTACGGAGGCGCGCCAGCCGGTCGTCGACGTTTCCCCTCCGGTGCCGAGAACCCCCTAGATTGAGGCAATGCAGTACGTGAACTCGCTCCTCGACCTGATCGGCAACACTCCGCTGCTCCGGCTGTCGAAGTCCACCGGCTCCCTCGAAGGAGCGAAGGGACCGATCGTCCTCGCGAAGGTGGAGTACCTCAACCCCGGCGGCTCCGTGAAGGACCGCATCGCGACCCGCATGATCGAGGCCGCCGAGGCCTCCGGCGAGCTCCAGCCGGGCGGCACGATCGTCGAGCCGACGTCGGGCAACACCGGCGTCGGGCTGGCGATGGTCGCCCAGGCGAAGGGCTACAAGTGCGTCTTCGTCTGCCCCGACAAGGTCAGCGAGGACAAGCGCAACGTGCTCAAGGCGTACGGCGCCGAGGTGGTCGTCTGCCCGACCGCGGTGGAGCCGGAGCACCCCGACTCCTACTACAACGTCTCCGACCGCCTGGCGTCGCAGCCGGGCGCGTGGAAGCCGGACCAGTACTCCAACCCGCACAACCCCCGCTCCCACTACGAGACGACCGGCCCGGAGCTCTGGGCGCAGACGGAGGGGAGGATCACCCACTTCGTCGCGGGCGTCGGCACCGGCGGCACGATCAGCGGCACCGGCCGCTACCTCAAGGAGCAGAATCCGTCCGTGCAGGTCGTCGGCGCCGACCCGGCCGGCTCGGTCTACTCCGGTGGCACCGGGCGGCCGTACCTGGTCGAGGGCGTCGGTGAGGACTTCTGGCCCGACGCCTACGACCGCGACGTCGCCGACCGGATCATCGAGGTCTCCGACGCCGACTCCTTCGCGATGACCCGGCGGCTGGCCCGCGAGGAGGCGCTGCTGGTCGGCGGCTCGTCGGGCATGGCCGTGCACGCCGCGATCCAGCTGGCCCACGAGCTCGAGGGGACGCCCGAGGGTGAGGACGCCGTGATCGTCGTGCTGCTGCCCGACTCCGGCCGCGGCTATCTGACCAAGGTCTTCAACGACGAGTGGCTGGGGCAGTACGGCTTCCCGGTCGACGGCGCCGCCGACGTGCCGGTGCAGACCGTCGGCGAGGTGCTGCGCGGCAAGGACGGGCGGCTGCCCGACCTCGTGCACACCCACCCCAACGAGACCATCGCCGAGGCCGTCGCGATCCTGCAGGAGTACAACGTCTCGCAGATGCCCGTCGTCCGCGCCGAGCCCCCGGTGGTGGCCGCCGAGGTCGTCGGCGCGGTCTCCGAGCGCACCCTGCTCGACCTGCTCTTCACCGGCACCGCCCGGCTCACCGACAGCGTCAGCCAGCACATGTCCGGCCCGCTGCCGACGATCGGCTCCACGGAGGCCGCCTCGGACGCGGTCGCCGCGCTCGAGGGCGCCGACGCGCTGCTGGTGCACGAGGACGGCAAGCCGGTCGGCGTCGTCACCCGGCACGACCTGCTGGGGTACCTGGCCCGCGGCTGAGGGGTCGTCCGCCTCAGGAGGGTGTAGAGACCCGTGTGAGGCGGACGACCCGCTTCGGCGTACCCAACCAAGCAGTTGCTTGGTACGGTGTGGCGCATGACCGACACGGCGACGCCCGCGATCGAGGGCTGGTTCACGACCGGACCGGAGCCGACGCTCCTCGGGTCTCGGTGCACGGCGTGCGGGACGGTCTTCTTCCCGCCCACGTCCGGCTTCTGTCGCAACCCGGCGTGCGCGGGCGAGGAGTTCGAGGAGACCACGCTCTCACGCCGTGGGACCGTCTGGTCGTACACGGACGCGCAGTACCAGCCGCCCCCGCCGTACCAGGCTCCCGACCCGTTCGTGCCGTTCGCGCTCGCCGCGGTCGAGCTGCCCGAGGGCCTCGTGGTGCTCGGGCAGGTGGCCGAGGGGTACGGCGTCGCCGACCTGCACGTCGGTGGGGAGGTCGAGCTCGTCGTCGAGACCGAGTACGCCTCCGAGCAGCTGACCTGGCGCTGGAAGCCGGTCACCGAGCTGGGTGAGGAGGCGGACCAGTGAGTGGGTACGACGTCGCCGTCGCGGGTGTCGGCATGCACCCGTGGGGCAAGTGGGGTCGCAACTTCGTCGAGTACGGCGTGCACGCCGCCCGGGCCGCGCTCGCCGACGCGGGCGTCGCCTGGCCCGACGTCGACCTGATCGTCGGCGGCGAGACCGTGCGCAACGGCTACGGCGGCTACGTCGCCGGTGCGACGTTCGCCCAGGCGCTCGGCTGGAACGGCGCGAAGGTCGCGACGTCGTACGCCGCGTGTGCGACCGGCGCCCAGGCGCTCGACACGGCCCGGGCGCGGATCCTGGCCGGTCTGTCCGAGGTCGTGCTGGTCGTCGGCGCCGACACCACGCCGAAGGGGTTCCTCGCTCCCAACGCCGGTGAGCGCTGGGACGACCCCGACTGGCTGCGCTTCCGGCTGCTCGGCATGACCAACCCGGCGTACTTCGCGCTCTACGCGCGCCGGCGGATGGACCTCTACGGCGCGACCGTGGAGGACTTCGCGCAGGTCAAGGTCAAGAACGCCCGGCACGGCCTGGCGAACCCCCACGCGCGCTACCGCAAGGAGGTCTCGGTCGCCGACGTGCTGTCGTCCGCCGTGGTCTCGGATCCCCTGCACCTGCTGGACATCTGCGCCACCTCCGACGGCGCGGCCGCGGTGGTGCTCACGTCGACGGAGTACGCCAAGCGGCACGGGCTCTCCACAGGCGGGCGGGGACCGGTCCGGATCAACGCGATCTCCACGGTGACGCCCACCTTCCCGCAGACCGTCATCGACATGCCGCTGCTCTCGACCGACGCGACCACCGCGGTCGCTGCGCCCGAGCGCACCTTCAAGGAGTCGATCGGTCAGGCGGCGTACGACGAGGCGGGCATCGACCCGGCCGACGTGTCCGTCGCGGAGGTCTACGACCTGTCGACGGCGCTCGAGCTGGACTGGATCGAGGACCTCCAGCTCTGCGGGCGCGGCGACGCCGAGGCGCTGCTGCGCGCCGGCGAGACCACGATCGGCGGCCGGATCCCGGTCAACCCCTCCGGCGGCCTGGCCTGCTTCGGCGAGGCGGTGCCCGCCCAGGCGCTGGCCCAGGTCTGCGAGATCACCTGGCAGCTGCGCGGTCAGGCCACCGGCCGCCAGGTGGAGGGCGCCCGCGTCGGCATCACCGCCAACCAGGGCCTCTTCGGCCACGGCTCCTCGGTCATCCTGAGCGTCTGAGCGCGATGGCCGGCTTCATCCTGCTCGACCGGCCGGTGCCCGAGGTCGCCGTCGTCACGCTCAACCGGCCCGAGCGGATGAACGCGATGGCCTTCGAGGTGATGGTGCCCCTCGGCGAGACGCTCGCCGAGCTCCGCCACGACAACGTCGTCCGCGCCGTGGTCGTCACCGGCGCCGGCGCGGGCTTCTGCTCGGGCGCGGACCAGGAGTCGGCGGGCGTCCCCCCGGGTGTGGCGGGGGTGACGCGACCGACGTACGCGCTGCGGGCGATGGAGGCGCTGGAGGGCGTGATCCTCGCGATCCGCCAGCTGCGCCAGCCCGTCATCGCGGCGGTCAACGGCGCCGCGATCGGCGGCGGGCTGTGCCTCGTGCTCGCCTGCGACCTCCGCCTGGCCGCGCCCTCGGCGTACTTCCGCGCGGCCGGCATCAACAACGGCCTCACCGCCAGCGAGCTCGGCCTCAGCTACCTGCTGCCGCGTGCCGTCGGCTCGACCCGCGCGGCGGACATCATGCTCACCGGTCGCGACGTCACGGCCGAGGAGGCCGAGCGGATCGGCCTGGTGTCGGGCGTGCACGACGACGTGGTCGCCGCCGCCGTCGAGACGGGACGGCGGATCGCGGGCTTCTCGCAGCCGGGCATCGAGCTCACTAAGAAGACGCTGCACGCCGGCATCGCCGCGGGCGGTCTGGAGTCCTACCTGCCGACCGAGGGGCTGGGGCAGCTCTACCTGCGGCTGCTGACCGGCAACTTCGAGGAGGCCACCCGGGCCCGCAAGGAGCGCCGTCCGGCGGAGTTCACCGACGACCGCTGAGGTCCGATGGCTCGGTGGTTTCGAGACGGTTGCTAGCGCAACCTCCTCAACCACCGTGGCCGTCGGTGGTTGAGGAAGGCGCGCTAGCGCCTGTCTCGAAACCGCGTGGTCCGTCGGTGGTTGAGGAAGGCGCGCTAGCGCCTGTCTCGAAACCTCCGTCCACAGGTCCGAGCGGCGCGGTTGCGGCGTACACCTGGGGCGGCGCAGGCTCGCGCCATGCCTTGGACGTACATCGTCGAGTGTGCTGACGGTTCCTACTACGTCGGCAGCACGTTCGACCTCGAGCGGCGGATCTGGGAGCACAACAACGATCCCGCCGGTGCGGCGTACACCCGGCGCCGCCGGCCCGTACACCTCGTCTGGGCCGTCGAGTACGACTCGGTCACCGAGGCGTTCGCCTTCGAGAAACAGATCCAGGGCTGGAGCCGCAGGAAGCGGGAGGCGTTGATCCGAGGCGACTTCGACGGGCTTCCCGCGCTGGCGAAGCGACGGACCTCGTCGACGGATCGGTGGTTTCGAGACGGTTGCTAGCGCAACCTCCTCAACCACCGTGGGCGGTGCTAGCGCAACCTCCTCAACCACCGTGGGCGGTGCGAGCGCAACCTCCTCAACCACCGTGGCCCGTCGGTGGTTGAGGAAGGCGCGCTAGCGCCTGTCTCGAAACCCCGTGCGGACGAGACCCGGGTCACGTTCTGGAGGGGTCGGAGCACCCCCTCTTGTCAAGGGTTGGGGGGCGGGCGCAGACTTTGAGAAAAGTTTCACAAGGATGGACGGCGGGACCTTAGGCCCGGTCTGGCAGATCTTCCGGCACGGGTGGGCGGGCGACCGTCGTCCCTAGCGTGGGTGGGCGCTGTGGCGCGCACGACGACCTGGGAGCGGAGACAGCACGGTGGACATCCTCGACATCGCCCGGTGGCAGTTCGGCATCACGACCGTCTACCACTTCCTGTTCGTTCCGCTGACCATCGGGCTGACGGCTCTGGTCGCGGTGATGGAGACGCTCTGGCTGCGCACGAGGAAGCCCGAGTGGCTGCGACTGACGAAGTTCTTCGGCAAGCTGATGCTGATCAACTTCGCGATCGGCGTGGTGACCGGCATCGTGCAGGAGTTCCAGTTCGGCATGAACTGGTCGGACTACTCCCGCTTCGTCGGCGACGTCTTCGGTGCGCCGCTCGCCATCGAGGCGCTGCTGGCGTTCTTCCTGGAGTCGACGTTCCTCGGGCTGTGGATCTTCGGGTGGGACAAGCTGCCGCGGGCGCTACACGCCGGCTGCATGTGGATCGTGCACTTCGGCACCCTCGCGAGCAGCTGGTTCATCCTCGCCGCGAACTCCTGGATGCAGCACCCGGTCGGCCACACCTACAACCCCGAGACCGGGCGCGCCGAGCTGACGGACTTCGCCGCCGTGATGTTCAACAAGGTCCAGCTCGTCACCTTCCCGCACGTGATCTTCGCGGCGTACATGACCGCCGCCGCCTTCATCCTGGGCGTCAGCGCGTGGCTCTACCTCCGGGCCGGCAAGCGGGAGCGGATCAAGATCGAGGACCGGCCGATGTACCGGATGGGCATCCGCCTCGGGGCGTGGGTGGTGCTCGTGGCCGGCATCGGCGTCGCGGTCAGCGGCGACTTCCAGGGCAAGATCATGACCGAGGTCCAGCCGATGAAGATGGCGGCCGCGGAGGCGCTGTACGACACCGAGGAGTCCTGCGCGCCGTTCTCGATCTTCACGATCGGGACGCCGGACGGCAAGGAGGAGAAGTTCTCGATCACCGTGCCGTGCCTGCTGTCCTTCCTCGGCACCGGCAGCTTCGACGGCGAGGTGCACGGCATCAACGACCTGCGCGAGGAGTACCGCGAGACCTACGGCCAGGACCCGGGGGCCGCGTACTACGACCCGTCGGGCGAGTACACGCCGATCATCCCCGTCACCTACTGGACCTTCCGCTACATGATCGGCTTCGGCGTGGTCGCGGCCTTCTTCGCCGGGCTGATCCTCTTCCTGACCCGCAAGGGCCGGGTGCCGACGTCGAAGTGGTTCGGGCGGATGGCCATCGCCACCCCGATCCTGATGCTGCTCGGCAACTCCGCCGGCTGGATCTTCACCGAGATGGGCCGGCAGCCGTGGGTGGTCTTCGGGATGATGAACGTCGGCCGCGGCGTCTCCCCGGGCGTCAGCACGACCGAGGCCTGGATCTCGATCATCACCCTCACCGGCCTGTACGGCGTGCTCGCGATCATCGAGGTCGGCCTGCTGCTCCGGGTGATCAAGAAGGGCCCCGACGACTTCGAGGAGCCACCGAACCCGGCGCTGCGCGGCAGCGACGACGACGAAGACCGCCCGCTGGCGTTCGCCTACTGAGGACGAGAGGGACGAGGAGACCGAGTCATGGAGCTCACCACTGTCTGGTTCACCCTGATCGCCGTCCTCTGGATCGGCTACTTCTGCCTGGAGGGCTTCGACTTCGGCGTCGGGATGCTGCTGCCCTGGCTGGCGCGCGACGACCGCGAGCGGCGCATCATGATCAACACCATCGGTCCGGTCTGGGACGGCAACGAGGTGTGGGTGCTCACCGCGGGCGGCGCGACGTTCGCGGCCTTCCCTGAGTGGTACGCCACGCTGTTCAGCGGGTTCTACCTACCGCTGCTGCTGATCCTGGTGGCCCTGATCGTGCGCGGGCTCGCGTTCGAGTACCGCCACCAGCGGCCCGAGGCCGCCTGGCACTCGTGGTGGGACCGGGCGATCATCGTCGGCTCCTACGTCCCGGCGTTCCTGTGGGGCGTGGCGTTCGCGAACATCGTGCGCGGCGTGCCGATCGACGCCGACAAGGAGTTCACCGGCACCATCTTCACGCTGCTCAACCCGTTCGGGGTGCTCGGCGGCGTCGTGACGCTGCTGCTGTTCCTGACCCACGGCGCGATGTTCCTGGCGCTCAAGACCGACGGCGACATCCGGCACCGGGCCCGCACGGTCGCGGTGCGCAGCGGTCTGGCGGCGGCGGTCGCGGCGGTCGTGTTCCTGATCTGGGCGCAGACGCTGACCGGCAACGCCGGCTCCGCCGTGCTGTTCGTGCTCGCCGCGCTGGCGCTGGTCGGCGGCATCGCCACGGCGTACGTCGCCCGTGAGGGCTGGGCCTTCATCGGCACCTTCGCGTGCATCGCGCTCGCGGTGGCGGGCCTCTTCGTCGGGCTCTTCCCCGACGTCATGCCGTCGACGACGGACGCGCTGTACTCGCTGACGACCAGCAACGCCTCCGCGACCGACTACACGCTCAAGGTGATGACGATCGTCGCCGCGATCTTCCTGCCGATCGTGCTCGGCTATCAGGCCTGGAGCTACTGGATCTTCCGCAAGCGGATCTCCATGCATCACATCGACGACGCGGAGCTCGAGACCGCGACATGAGGCCCACCGACCCCCGGGTACGACGACAGCTGGCGCCCGCCCGGCGCCAGCTCGTCGTCGTGCTGGTCGCGGGCGTGGTCGCCAGCGGTCTGCTGGTCGGCCAGGCCTGGGCGGTGACCGAGCTGATCCTGGCCGCCCTCGACGGGGTCGGCGTGACGACCTGGGCGATCGTGGTGGCGGCGGTGTTCGCGGCCCGGGCGGCGGTGGGCTGGACGACCGACACCATGGCGGCCCGGGCGGCCGCGGTCGTCGGCGCCGACGTACGCCGCCGGGTCGTGCGCGCGATCCTGGGGCGTGGCGGGGACGACGGAGGAGCGGGCCGGTCGACGGGCGAGCTCGCGGGCCTCGCCACCCGCGGCGTGACCGCGGCCGAGCCGTACCTGACCCGCTACGTGCCCGCGCTGGTGCTGGCCGGCGTGCTGCCGGTGGTCACCCTGGTCGCGATCGCGACCCAGGACCCGATGAGCGCGCTGATCGTGCTGGCGACGCTGCCGCTGATCCCCGTGTTCGGCATCCTGGTCGGCCTCGCCACCCAGGACCGCGCACGCTCGCAGTGGCGGGCCCTCGCGTCGCTGTCGGGACACTTCCTCGACGTGATGCGCGGACTGCCCACGCTGGTCGCCTTCCGCCGGGCCGAGGCGCAGTCGGCGACGATCCGGGCGATCACCGACCGCTACCGGCGCCGGACCGTGGAGACGCTGCAGATCGCGTTCGCCTCCTCGGCGGTGCTCGAGCTGGTCGCCACGCTGTCGGTCGCGCTGGTCGCGGTGACCGTCGGCATCCGGCTCGCCAACGGCTCGCTGGACCTGGAGACCGCGCTGGTCGTGCTGCTGCTGGCGCCGGAGGCCTACTGGCCGCTGCGCCGCGTCGGCGCGGAGTTCCACGCCGCGGCCGAGGGCGTGGCGACGTTCGAGGCGGCCAGCGACCTGGTCGACGCCGACGACCCGACCCCGCACCGCCGCCCCGGCGCGCTGCGGCTCGAGCAGGTCTCCGTGCTGCGGCCCGGCCGCGCCGTACCCGCCCTCGACGACGTCAGCCTCGCCGTCCCCGACCGGGGCGTGCTGGCCGTGACCGGCCCGTCGGGCTGCGGGAAGTCCACGCTGCTCGCCGTGCTGGCCGGGCTCCTCGAGCCGACCTCGGGTGTCGTGCACGGGCCGACCCGCGACCGGATCGCGTGGCTGCCGCAGCGCCCGGTGTTCGTCGCCGGGACGATCGCCGACAACCTCCGCCTCGCGGTGCCGTCGGCGAGCCGCGAGCAGCTGCTCGCGGCGCTCGAGACGGTCGCGCTGCCGATGGATCCCGACACCCGGCTCGGTGAGGACGGCACGACGCTGTCGGCCGGCGAGCGGGCCCGCCTGGCGCTCGCCCGGGTGGTGCTCGCCGAGCGGCCCTACGTGCTGCTCGACGAGCCGACCGCCCACCTCGACGCCGAGACCGAGCGGGTGATCGCCGAGGTGGTCCAGGGGCTGGGCCGGCGGTCCGCGGTCGTGGTCGTCGCGCACCGACCCGCGCTCGTCGCCCTCGCCGACCGGGTCGTGACCCTGCCGGCGCCGCAGCCCGTGCTGCCGGTGCGGGGTGCGTCGGTGGCCGCCCGCTCGGCGGCACCGGAGCCACCGGCCGAGCAGCCCCGTCGTGGCCTGCTGCTGCCGACCGTGCTCGGCGGCCTGGCCTCGGCGTCGGGGGTGGCCCTGACCGCCACCGCCGGCTGGCTGATCGTCCAGGCGTCGTACCAGCCCGCCATCCTGACCCTGATGGTCGCGATCGTCGGCGTGCGGGCCTTCGGCATCGCGCGGCCGGTGCTGCGCTACGCCGAGCGCCTGCGCTCCCACGACGTCGTGCTGCGGCTGCTCGCCGACCGGCGGGTCGCGGTGTACGACGCGGTCGTGCCGTTGACGCCGGGCGCGCTCGGCCGGCGGCGCGGCGACGTGCTGGCGGCCGTGGTCGACGACGTCGACGCCGTGCTCGACCGGGAGCTGCGGGTGCGGATGCCGGTGCGCGGCTTCGCGCTCACGGCGGCGATCGCGGTGGTGTTCGTGGCCTTCCTGGCTCCGGTCGTGCTGCCGGTGCTGCTGGGCGTCTGCGCGGCCGGTGCCGCGGGCTACGTGCTGGCGCGCACCGGGGCCGGGCGGGCCGAGCGCGACGCGGTCGCGATCCGCGCCCGGCTCTCCGACGCGGTCGTCGAGGCGACCCAGACCGCGAGCGAGCTCGCGATGTGGCAGGCCGAGGAGCGCGCGGTCGGTGCCGTCTCCGCGCTGGGCGCCGACCTCGGTCGGCGTACCGTCGCGGCCGCGACCTGGCTCGCTGGCGGTCGGGCACTGGTGCTGGTCTGCTCGGGACTCGGCGTCGCCGTCTCGGCCCCGCTGCTGACCGGCACCGTGTCGGGCCCGATGCTCGCCCTGCTGGTGCTGCTGCCGCTCGCGCTCGGCGAGGTCGCGGCGTCGCTGGCCGACGCCGGTGCCCTGGCCGCACGCACCCGGGCCGCCGAGGAGCGGCTCGGGGCGCTGGCCGCTCGCGCCCCCGCGGTCGCGTCGCCGGCCGCGCCGGTCCCGCCCGCCGGTGCCACCGTGGCGCTCGAGGCGGTCTCGGCCGGCTGGGACGATCGCCCGGTGCTCCGCGATCTCGATCTGGTGCTGCGGCCCGGTGACCGGCTCGGGGTGGTCGGACCGACCGGGTGCGGCAAGAGCACGCTCGCGGCGCTGCTGATGAGGTTCGTGGATCCGATCGACGGCACGGTCCGCCTCGGCGGACAGCCCCTGCCGGACGTGTCGCTCGACGACGTACGCCGCACCGTCGGGCTGGTCGACGACGACCCGCACATCTTCGCCACCACGCTCGCAGAGAACGTCCGGCTGGCCCGCCCCGCCGCCACCGACGGCGACGTCGAGGCCGCCCTGCGGCAGGCGCGGCTCGGCGACTGGCTCGACTCGCTGCCCGACGGCCTCGACAGCTGGCTCGGCGACGGTCATGCGCAGGTCTCCGGCGGCGAGCGGGCCCGGATCGCCATCGCGCGGTCGCTGCTCGCCGACCAGCCGGTGCTGGTGCTCGACGAGCCGGCCGCCCACCTCGACGGGGCGACCGCGGAGGACCTGGCCGCCGAGGTGCTGTCGCGCGGCGACGGGCGCACGGTCGTCTGGATCACCCACGCCGAGGCCGGCCTGGACCGGGTCGACCGGGTGCTCAGCCTGGGGTGAGTCGTCGAGACACCTGGAATGGCTCCGGAACGATGCCCCCGAGAGCCAGTTCGGGTGTCTCGACGCGGATGGCGGGCTGATAGACATGGCCCATGACCGAGGAGTCCCGCAAGGTCCGCGTCTACCTGCTCGACGACCACGAGGTCGTCCGCGAGGGCCTGCGCGCACTGCTGGAGAGCAACGACGACATCGAGGTCGTGGGGGAGTCGGGCTCGGCGGTCGACGCCGCCAACCGGATCCCGGCGCTGCGTCCCGACGTGGCCGTGCTCGACGCCCGGCTGCCCGACGGCTCGGGCATCGAGGTGTGCCGCACCGTGCGCGCGGTGGACCCGTCGATCCGGGGGCTGATCCTCACGTCGTACGACGACGACGAGGCGCTGTTCGCGGCGATCATGGCCGGCGCGTCGGGCTACGTGCTCAAGCAGATCCGCGGCGCGGACCTGGTCGACGCGGTCCGGCAGGTGGCCGATGGCAAGTCGCTGATCGACCCGAGCATGACCGCGAAGGTGCTCGAGCGGGTGCGCCACCCGCAGACGGTCGCCCCCGAGCTCGCCGAGCTGACCGAGCAGGAGCGCAAGCTGCTCGCGCTGATCGCCGAAGGCCTGACCAACCGGCAGATCGGCGAGCGGATGTTCCTCGCGGAGAAGACCGTGAAGAACTACGTCTCGAGCATCCTCTCCAAGCTCGGGCTCGAGCGCCGCACCCAGGCCGCGGTGCTCGCCAGCCGCCTGCTCGGCGACCAGCAGCGCTGAGGGTGCATTGCTCGGGTGCGCGGGTGCGGGCGCGCGGTTTCATCAAGGGATGAGGGTGAAGTCGCGCTCCCCTGGGTGGGTTCGCCCCGGGAGGCGCGGGTTGGCCTGGATCCCTTGATGAAGCGCCGCCCCGTCGGCACCCGCCACCACCGACCCACGCTCACCCACCCGACAGGGGCACCCGCCACACGAACGACGTGCCGTGCGGTGACCGCGGCGTCACCTCGAGCCGGCCGCCGAGCGCGCCGGCACGCCGCCGGGCGTTGCGCAGCCCGCTCTCGGAGGAGACCTCGCCGATCCCGACACCGTCGTCGAGCACGCTCAGCCGCAGCTCGCCGTCGCCGACCTCGACGGTGATCTCGCCGTGGTCGGCGCCGGCGTGCCGAGCCAGGTTCGACAGCGCCTCGCGGACGACGGGCAGCAGTTGGTCCCGCACCTGGGACGGCACGGCGGAGTCGACCGGGCCGGTGGTGCGCACCACCGGGTCGAACTTGAGCAGCGGGGCGTACTCGCGCGCCAGCGCCCGCAGGTCCGCGCGCAGTGACGGGCCGGTGCCGTGCTGCTGGAGCTCGAAGATCGTGCCCCGGATGTCCTTGATCGTCGTGTCGAGCGAGTCCACCGCCCGCTGCACGATGTCGGCGCCCTCCGGCGTCTGCATCATCGACTCCGCACGCTGGAGCTGGAGGCCGGTCGCGAACAGCCGCTGGATGACCAGGTCGTGGAGGTCGCGGGCGATCCGCTCGCGGTCGGAGGTCACGGCGAGCTCGGCGCGGTCGTCGAGGCCCTGCGCCCGGTCGAGCGACAGCGCGGCGTGCTCGGCGAACGAGACGAACAGCTCGCGGTCCTCCACCGGCAGCGGGCGGGTGCCGGGGTCGAAGAACGCCACCAGCTGCCCGCTGCCGGCCAGGTGGGTGCGCAGCGGTACGACGAACGCGTCGTACTCGTCGACGCTGGTCTCGGTCGGCTCGGTCAGCTGGGCGATGTCCGGGTCGTCGACGATGCTGCGCAGCGCGGCGGCGACACCGGCGCGCAGCTCCGGCCGCCCGGTCGAGAGCTGCGGCTGGCTCCCCGGCCGGCTGGTCGTCGCGGCGACCGCGCGGGCCCGGGCCACGTTGCGGGCGGCGCGAACCACCTCGCGCAGCGCGCCGTCGAAGTCGACCGGCGGCTGCACCGCCTCGTCGAGGTCGGCGGCCGCCTCCAGCCACTGGCGCCGGCGCTCGCTGAGGCCGTAGGCGCGCGCGTTGTCGATGACGAAGCCGGCGGTGTTGGCCAGCGCCTCGACGAGCAGCTGGTCCTGCTCGGTGAACGACCGGCCACCGGACTTCTCGGTCAGGTACAGGTTGCCGAAGACCGTGCCGCGGATCCGCACCGGGACGCCCAGGAAGGTGCCCATCGGTGGGTGGTTGGGCGGGAAGCCGGTGGCGTCGGGGTGCTGGGTGAGGTCGTCGAGCCGGATCGGCTGCGGGCGCCGGATCAGCAGGCCGAGGATGCCGCGGCCGTGCGGCGGGTCGCCGATCCGGGCCCGCTCCTCGTCGCTGACCCCGGTCGTCACGAACTCGATGAGCACCGGTCCGTCGCCGATCACGCCCAGCGCGCCGTACCGCGCGTCGGTCAGCCGGGTCGCCGCCTCGACGATCCGGGACAGCACGCTGCGTAGGTCGAGGTCGGAGGAGATCGCCGCGACGGCGTCCAGCAGGGCGCGCGTCGAGTCGGGAAGGACGCCGCTGGCGCCGTCGCTGGGGTGCACGGCGTCAGTCTGCCCCAGCGGCCCCGCTCTCTCAGACCGCGCGACGCACCGGAAGCGTCTCGACCGGGTCCCAGCCGACGCCGATCTGGCGGCCGCTGATCTCCGACCAGTGCAGCCGCAGGTAGAGGTTGCGCGCGCCGGCGGCCCACGGCTGCGGGTCCCACGTCGTGCGGATCCGGTCCAGCTCCAGCGGGTCGGTGACCACGTTCGCGCGGCCGCGGACGACGACGCTCCAGCCACGCCAGCGCTCGTGGTCGAACCAGTCGACCTCGAAGGCGAGCATGCTGCCGCGCCCGTAGGTGCCGAGCACGCTGTACGGCGAGGTGCGCATGATCACCGCCTCGCCCACGACCGAGTAGTTGACCGGCACGATGTGCGGGCCGTCCGGGGAGGAGAGCGCCACCCGGCCGGTGATGCCGGCGCCCAGGAGCAGGGTGCACTGCTCCGGGCTGAGGTCGACGGATTCCTGCACGACTGCCTCCTTCGGGGTCGGGTCCGTCCGCTCGTTCCATGGTGCTCCCGATCACACGTGCAGCCGAGGGCCGATGGTCCCGAGAATGCCGGGCCTTCGCCGCTACTGGTCCGGGCCTCACCGGGGGAATCTGGAGTCGTAGACGACGCCAGGGAGGCAGCCATGGGTAACACGGAGAACACGCTCATCCCGCCAGGCACGGTGGTGGTGGGGATCGACGGCTCGCCCTCCTCCGACCGGGCCCTCGACTGGGCGATCGACCAGGCGGTGCGCGAGCGCCGGCAGCTCACCCTCGCCCACGGCATCGACCCCGCCGGCGTCGCCTGGACCGACCCGATGGGCGGCAGCCACCGGGCCGTGGTCGACGCGATGGCCGACGACGGACGGCGGCTCCTGGCCGACGCCCGGGCGTACGTCGAGATCCGCCAGCCGGACCTCGGCGTCAACCAGACCGCGTGGATGGCCGACCCCCGCGTCACGCTGCTCAAGCTCGCCGAGAAGGCCAGCGTGCTGGTCGTCGGGTCGCGTGGTCGCGGCCCGGTCGCCAGCCTGCTGCTGGGCTCCGTCGGGCTGGCCGTCGTCCGCCACGCCACCTGCCCCGTGGTCGTGGTGCGGCCCGGCAACCCGGGTCGGGTGCGCAACGGCGTCGTGGTCGGGGTCGACGGCGGCCCGTCGTCGCGGGCGACCGTGGAGTTCGCCTACCGCCAGGCGTCGCTGCGCCAGCTGCCGCTGACGATCCTGCACGGCATCGAGGAGGTGTGGCCGCCCAACGCGACCGACGACGACCTGCGGATCTCGGTCACCGAGCCGCTCACCGGGCTGGCCGAGAAGTACCCGGACGTCACGACCCGGCTCGAGCTGGTGCGCGAGGACGCCGCCGGAGCGCTCGTCGAGCAGTCGCGGCGGATGGACCTCGTCGTGCTCGGCGCCCACCACGGCGGTCGGCTCTCGACGCTGCTGACCGGATCGGTGGCGCTGTCGGTGGTCGAGCACGCGGAGTGCCCGGTCGCGATCGTTTCGTAGTGCCGGCGGGCGATCAGTCGACGTCGCCGTCGACGTACATCCAGCGCCCGGCGCGCCGCTCGAAGCGGCTGCGCTCGCGCAGCTCGCCGGGCGCGCCGGCGCGGGTGAAGGACGCGACGAACTCGACCCAGTCCGCCCCGGCGTCGGTGACCCGCAGGCCCGTCCAGGTCAGGCCGGGATCGGGGGCGAGGTCGTCGGGGCGGGTGCGCGGATGCCAGGTGCGGAAGACGTAGTCGAGGTCGCCGACGGCGTACGCCGCGTAGCGCGACCGCATCAGCTCCTCCGCGGTCGCCGCCGCCACCGCGCCCCGGTGCATCCGCCCGCAGCAGGCGTCGTACGTCGCACCGGAGCCGCACGGGCAGGGCTGCTGGAGGAGCACGGGCGAAACCCTACGCGGCGCGCCCGGGCGCGACCGTAACCGGAGACGGGTCCCGGTTCTTGCGGGTCCGGCGTAGCGTGAGGACGTGACCGCTCCCTCCACCCCTCCGCAGATCAGCACGGTCGGCGAGCTCCGCGCCTCCGGCCATGTCCAGAAGCACCTGCGCCAGGAGATCCGCGACAACCTGCTCGCCATGCTCCGCGAGGGCCGCGACCCGTGGCCCGGCCTGCACGGCTTCGCCGACACCGTGATCCCGCAGCTCGAGCGCGCGCTGATCGCCGGCCACGACGTCGTGCTGCTCGGCGAGCGCGGGCAGGGCAAGACCCGGCTGCTGCGCACCATGGTCGGGCTGCTCGACGAGTGGACGCCGGTGGTCTCCGGCTCCGAGCTCGGCGAGCACCCCTACGAGCCCATCACGGTGACCTCGCAGCAGGCGGCCGCGACGTACGGCGACGACCTGCGCGTCTCCTGGCGGCACCGCGACGAGCGGTACGCCGAGAAGCTGGCGACCCCCGACACCTCGGTCGCCGACCTGATCGGTGACGTCGACCCGATGAAGGTCGCCGAGGGCCGGTCGCTGGGCGACCCGGAGACCATCCACTTCGGCCTGATCCCGCGCAGCCACCGCGGCATCGTCGCGATCAACGAGCTGCCCGACCTCGCCGAGCGGATCCAGGTCGCGATGCTCAACGTGATGGAGGAGCGCGACATCCAGATCCGCGGCTACGTGCTGCGCCTGCCGCTCGACGTGCTCGTGGTCGCCAGCGCCAACCCCGAGGACTACACCAACCGCGGCCGGATCATCACCCCGCTCAAGGACCGTTTCGGCGCCGAGATCCGCACCCACTACCCGGTCGAGCTCGACGACGAGGTGGCGGTGATCCGGCAGGAGGCCGACCTGGTCGCCGACGTGCCCGACTACCTGGTCGAGATCCTGGCCCGCTTCTCGCGGGCGCTGCGCCAGTCCAGCTCGGTCGACCAGCGGTCGGGCGTCTCGGCGCGCTTCTCGATCGCCGGCGCCGAGACGGTCGCGGCGGCCGCGCTGCACCGCGCCACCAGCCAGGGCGAGGACGAGCCGGTCGCCCGGGTCGTCGACCTCGAGACCGCGGTCGACGTGCTCGGCGGCAAGATCGAGTTCGAGAGCGGCGAGGAGGGCCGCGAGGCCGAGGTGCTGACCCACCTGCTCCGCACCGCCACCGCCGAGACCGTGCGCCAGCGCTTCCGCGGCCTCGACCTCGGCCTGCTGGTGCAGGCGATCGAGGACGGCGCGATGGTCGCGACCGGCGAGCAGGTCACCGCCCGCGACTTCCTCACCGGGCTGCCGGTGCTCGGGGAGTCGGAGCTGTACGACGACGTCTGCGAGCGCATCGGCGCGACCAACGACGGCCAGCGTGCCGGTGCCATCGAGCTCGCGCTCGAGGGGCTCTACCTGGCCCGCCGGATCGGCAAGGACGTCGACGGCGCGGAGACGGTCTACGGGTGACCCGATGAAGGACCGCACCCGCTTCAAGCGCTACGAGGGCGGCGACCCGCTGGCCCCGCCGGTCGACCTCGCCGAGGCGCTGGACGCGATCGGCGAGGACGTGATGGCGGGCTACTCGCCCGAGCGCGCGATGCGCGAGTTCCTGCGCCGTGGCGGCCGCGACCAGAGCGGCCTCGACGACCTGGCCCGCCGGGTCGCCGAGCGGCGGCGGGAGCTGACCCAGCGACACAACCTCGACGGCACGCTCCAGGAGATCAAGGAGTTGCTCGACCGCGCCGTCCTCGAGGAGCGCAAGCAGCTCGCCCGCGACGCGATGATGGACGACGGCGACCGGGCGCTCCGCGAGATGCAGCTCGACAGCCTGCCGCCCAACACCGCGGCCGCGGTCGGCGAGCTCTCGTCGTACGACTGGCAGAGCCGCGAGGCCCGCGAGGACTACGAGAAGATCAAGGACCTGCTCGGCCGCGAGCTGCTCGACCAGCGCTTCGCCGGCATGAAGCAGGCTCTCGAGGGCGCCACCGACGAGGACCGCGCGGCCGTCAGCGAGATGCTCGGCGACCTCAACGAGCTGCTCGAGAAGCATGGCAGGGGCGAGGACACCCAGCAGGACTTCGACGACTTCATGGCCAAGCACGGGGACTTCTTCCCCGAGAATCCGCAGGACATCGACGAGCTCCTCGAGTCGCTCGCCCAGCGCTCGGCCGCCGCGCAACGGATGCTCAACTCCATGTCGCCCGAGCAGCGCCAGGAGCTGATGGAGCTCTCCGCGCAGGCCTTCGGCTCCCCGCAGCTGATGGACCAGCTCGGCCGGCTCGACGACAACCTGCAGTCGCTGCGCCCCGACCTCGACTGGGGCGGCTCCGAGCAGCTGAGCGGCGAGCAGGGCCTCGGGCTGGGCGACGGCACCGGTGTCTTCCAGGACCTCGCCGACCTCGACCAGCTCGCCGAGCAGCTCTCGCAGTCCTACGACGGCGCGCGGATGGACGACCTCGACCTCGACCAGCTCGCGCGCCAGCTCGGCGACGAGGCCGCGGTCGACGCGCGCACCCTGCAGCGGCTCGAGAAGGCAGTGCGCGACTCCGGCTACCTCAAGCGCGGCTCCGACGGGCAGTACCGCCTCTCGCCGAAGGCGATGCGCCAGCTCGGCAAGGCGCTGCTGCGCGACGTCGCCGAGCGGATGTCCGGACGCCAGGGCAACCGCGAGCTCCAACGGGCCGGCGCCGCCGGCGACCTCTCCGGCGCCACCCGGGCCTGGGAGTTCGGCGACACCGAGCCGTGGCACGTGCCGCGCACGATGCTCAACGGCGTGCTCAGGCGTGCCGCCCTTCGAGACGCCTCGTCCCTCGGCTCCTCAGGAACCGCCCCTGTGCCGATGCTCAGTGTCGAGGACATCGAGGTGCAGGAGACCGAGGCCCGCACCCAGGCCGCGGTCGCGCTGCTGGTCGACACGTCGTTCTCGATGGCGATGGACGGCCGCTGGGTGCCGATGAAGCGCACCGCGCTCGCGCTGCACACGCTGATCCGCTCCCGCTTCCGCGGCGACGCGCTCCAGCTGATCGGCTTCGGCCGGCACGCCGAGGTGATGGAGATCGAGCAGCTCACCGCGCTGGACGCGATGTGGGACAAGGGCACCAACCTGCACCACGCGCTGCTGCTCGCCAACCGGCACTTCCGCAAGCACCCGAACGCGCAGCCGGTGCTGCTCATCGTCACCGACGGCGAGCCGACCTCGCACCTCGAGCCGAGCGGCGAGGTCTACTTCTCCTACCCGCCGCACCCGCTCACGGTGGCGTACGCCATCCGCGAGCTGGACAACGCCGGGCGGCTGGGAGCGCAGACGACGTTCTTCCGGCTCGGCGACGACCCCGGGCTGGCCCGGTTCATCGACCAGATGGCGCACCGGGTCGACGGCCGGGTGGTGGCACCCGAGCTGGACGACCTCGGCGCCGCGGTGGTCGGCTCCTACCTGGGCGCCCGCGGCCGCGGGGGCCCGTGGGGTGGGGGCGGCTACGGCGACTGGTTCGGCGGCCGCGGCTTCTGGGTCGGGGACCAGTAGCGTGCGGGTTTCGGCTGTCAGCAGCCAGAACCCGCGGGACACGCCGGTGCGACGCGGCGCGCCGTGAGGGTTTCGGCTGCCAGCAGCCGAAACCCCGCAGGTCCCGGGATCGGCCCCGAAGGGGCAGGATGACCGCGTGGACCTGACCGTCATCGTCGTCAACGTCGTCGGCTGGCTCGGCATGGCGCTCCTCATCGGCGCCTACGCGCTGGTGACGGCCGGCCGCCTGCACGGGACGAGCCTGATGTTCCAGCTGATGAACCTCTTCGGCGGTGCGTTCCTGATGGTCAACTCCGCCTACTACGGCGCCTGGCCGTCCGCGGCTCTCAACGTGGTCTGGGTCGGGATCGGCATCGTGGGCCTGCTGCGGGCCGCACGCGGAAAACGGGGCCGGGTGCCGGAGCACGCCGCATAGCGCGCTGCCCGGCACCCGACCCCGTCGGAGACTGTGGTGGTCAGGTGGTGCTCAGGCCACGGTCTTCAGCGCGAGCTTCGTGAACTGCACCGACTTCGGGATCGACGGCGCGGTCTGGTCCATCGACGTGGCGCCCGTGTAGACGACGTGCTTGCCGGAGCGGACGAAGAGCGAGTTGGTGACCATGGTCGTGGCCTGGCCGGCGATGGTGCAGGTGGCCTTCATCTGGTAGCCCCACCGCTCGTTGCCCAGCTTGAAGCCGATCTTCTTCATCGAGCTCTTGCAGTCGACCTTGCCGCCACCGGCGCCGCCGCCGGGGACCGTGACCGGGCACTTCTTCGCGGACTTCTGGTAGCCGTGCAGGTAGGCGATCGCGGCCTTGGCGTTCTTGAACTTGATCGCGGTCGCGTAGACGCTCGGCCGCTCACCGGTCGTCTCGTAGAGCGACGGGTCGCCGGAGGCGTACTCGGGGGCGGTGTAGTCGGGGGAGTACGCCGCGGTCGTCTGGCTCGCGCCCTTGACCACCTTCTGCTGACCGCACTTCTTGCCGGGGCCGTAGACCTTGGACGTCGACTCCGAGCTGGTGCCGACGTGCGGGTAGATCTTGGCGGTGGCCTCGACGGAGGGGACCTTCGCAGCACCGGCAGCGGTGGCGGACGTCGCGAGGACGGGCACGGTGACGGCGGGGACGACGAGCGCGATCAGTGCGCGGCTCAGCCAGCGGCGGGACATGTTTTCTCTCTCTCGTTTGTCCGGTGTGGTCCGGAGGAATCGGGGCCGGGATCACCCGGCGCCGAGCAGCCTGGCGAGTCCAACTTGGGAATCACTGGGACCTGACTGGGAGCCGATCCGACCAGGTCGGAGAATAGCCGGGATGGACGACATCTCCGCGACCGTGCTCGCCCTGCTGGGCCTGGCCGCGCTCGCGGCGGGCTTCGTCGACGCCGTCGTCGGCGGGGGTGGCCTGATCCAGCTCCCGGCGCTCCTGCTCGGGATGCCGCACGCCGCGCCGGTGCAGGTGCTGGCCACGAACAAGGTGGCCTCGTTCTGCGGGACCAGCGTCAGCGCGGCGACGTACTACCGCCGGATCAGGCCGGACCCGCGGACGTTCCTGCCGTTGATGGCGCTCGCCTTCGTCGGGTCCGCGCTCGGCGCACTGGTGGCCAGCCAGATCCCGCGCTCGGCGTTCGAGCCGATCGTGCTGGTCGCCCTGATCGTGGTCGGCGGGTACGTGTTGTTCAAGCCGCAGCTCGGCGAGCAGACCGCGCTGCGGTTCGCGGGGCACCGGCACCTGGCCGCCGCGATGGCCACCGGCCTCGCGATCGGCTTCTACGACGGCGCGCTCGGCCCGGGCACCGGCAGCTTCTTCGTGTTCGCGCTGGTCGGCCTGCTGGGCTACAGCTTCCTCGAGGCGTCGGCCAAGGCGCGGCTCGCCAACTGGGCGACGAACCTCGCGGCGATCCTCGTCTTCGCGCCGCAGGGCGCGATCGTGTGGAAGGTCGCGCTCGTCATGGGCGCGGCCAACATCGTGGGCGGGTACGTCGGCGCGCGCACCGCCGTCGCCCGGGGCGCCCGCTTCGTGCGGATCTTCTTCATCGTGGTGGTCTCGGCGTTCATCGTCCGGATCGGCGGCGACGTGGTGGGGCTGTGGTGACGACGTGGTGACGACGTGGTGAGCTACCTGACCCTCGCCCGCGACGCGGAGGCCGAGATCGAGGTGAAGCGCTCGCGCTTCCGGTGCACCCTGCGCCGGGTCGAGACCGAGGACGCGGCCCGGGCCGTCGTCGACGGACTGCGCCGCGAGCACTGGGACGCTCGGCACCACTGCTCGGCGTTCCGGATCCAGCAGCACGCCCCCGGTGCGTCGCTGGTGCCCGTCGAGCGCTCCTCCGACGACGGCGAGCCGGCCGGCACCGCCGGTGCGCCGATGCTCGACGTGCTCCGTGGCCACGAGGTGAGCGACGCGGTCGCGGTCGTGACCCGCTGGTTCGGCGGCACCCTGCTCGGCGCGGGCGGCCTGGTGCGGGCGTACGGCGACGCCGTCCGGGCCGCGCTCGCCGAGGCCGGGACCCTGCGCCGCACCCTCGTGCGCGAGCACCTCCTCGAGCTCGACCACGCGGACGCCGGCCGCGTCGAGAGCGACCTGCGCGCCCGCGGGATCGCCGTGCTCGACCGGCAGTACGACGCCCGCGTCGCCCTGACGCTCGGCGTACTCCCCGGCGAGGAGCCGCGGCTCGCCGCGCTGCTCGCCGAGCTCACGGCCGGCGCCGCGACGACCACGGTGGCGGGTGAGCGCTGGGTCGATAGCCTCACTTCATGAGTGTTGTCGTCGACCTTGCCGACCTCCCGGACCGGCTCGCCGAGTACGACCGGGGCTACCTCCTCACCTCGCGCGACGGCCTGGTGAAGGCCGTCTCCGTGCGCGCCGTGCCCGCCGACGGCGTGCTGCGCGTGCCCACGCCCGGCCGCGGCTCGGTCGCCAACGTCGGCGCCCATCCGCCGGTGACGCTGCTCTTCCCGCCGCTCGCGAACCCCGGCATGACGCTGCTCGTCGACGGCACCGCCGTCGCCGACGGCGACGACGTGGTGATCACCCCCACCGGCGCGGTGCTCCACAAGCCGGTGTCATGACGACCACCCCCTCCTGGGTGAGCGCGTTCCTGGACTTCGCGCCGGGTACGTTCGCCCGCGGCATCGCCTTCTGGCGCGGAGTGACCGGCTACGACGTCTCCGCGCCGCGGGGCGAGCGCGACCACTTCGCGACGCTCGTGCCGCCCGACGGCGACGGCTACCTCCGGGTCCAGCATCTCGGCGACGGGTCCAGCCGGATCCACCTCGACCTGCACGTCCCCGCGCCCACGATCGCGGCCGAGGCCGCGGTGGAGCTCGGCGGGCACGTGCTGGTCCGGCACGAGCAGGGGTACGTCGTGCTGCGGTCGCCCGGCGGCTTCGTGTTCTGCTTCGTCGACCATCCAGCGCGCACCCGGCCGCGCCCCGCGATCTGGCCCGGCGGCCGCTCCCAGGTCGACCAGGTCTGCCTCGACATCCCGCCCTCGGCGTACGACGTCGAGGTGGAGTTCTGGCGCGTGCTCACCGGCTGGGAGCTCGACGCGTCGGTGTCGCCCGAGTTCGCGCGCCTGCAGCCGCCCGACGACCAGCCGCTGCGCTGGCTGATCCAGCGGCTCGACGGCGAGCAGCCGGCCGTCACCGCCCACCTCGACCTGTCCGCCGACGACCGCGACCGCGAGGTCGAGCGGCACCTCGGCCTCGGCGCGTCGCTGGCCGCCCGGCACGACTGGTGGACGGTGCTGACCGACCCCACCGGGCTGGCCTACTGCGTCACGCGGCGATCGCCACGCTGAGCCGAGCCGGGAGGCGCCGGGACGTCATACGTTGCGAGGATCCGCTTCCTCGCAACGTATGACGTCCCGGGCGACCGAGGCGGCCTACGCGGGCTGGTGGAGGCAGAGGATGTTCCCGTCGGGGTCGAGGAACCACGCGGCCTTCATCGCGCCGTCGTCGAAGACGTGGTCGACGGTCTTGAGGTCCGGCAGGTCGTAGTCCTCGAACTGCACCCCGCGCGACTCGAGGTCGGAGATCTCGCTGGTGATGTCGCCGACCTCGAAGCTCATCGCGGTGTTCGGGGAGGGCCGCACGTCGGGGAGCGGGCGGAGCGCGAGGTGGGAGCCCCCGGTGAGGCGGAACATCAGCTCGCCACCGGGGCCGGCGCCGTCGAAGGCGAGTCCGAGGCGTTTCTCGTAGAAGTCCTGCGCCCGCGCGGCGTCCCCGACGGGGAGCATGACCGCGACGGCACTGTCGGTCAGTGTCATGGCAACCTCCTGGGCCACCTTCCAGCGTGCGCCCGGCGGTGGGTGCCGACAATCGTCAGTTCGGGTCACTCGCCGGCGAAGCCGGGCAGCGAGTCGGTGAGGATCTGCCGGAACGGCGCCTCGCACTCCAGTTGGCACAGCACGCCGAGACCGGCGAGCCAGGTGCGGTGGATCAGCAGGTACGACGGCGGCAGGTTGAGCTTCATGCCGACGGTGTACGCCGGGCTGCGCGGGTCGTTGATCCGGGTGAACTGGGTGCGCATCCAAGCACGGCTGAACCGGAACCGCTCGGTCCTCGTCGGCTCGACGAACGGCGCCAGGTAGTCGAGCACCTGGTCGGCGTCGACCGAGATGCGCTCCTTGATGAAACCCTCGCGGCGCAGCCCCGCGACCAGCCCGTCCTCGTCCTCGTCGGCGGCGATCCGCAGCAGCCGGCCCATCGCCTCGGGCAGGCCCCGCTCGGGCAGTCGGGCGACGGCGCCGAAGTCGAGCACGCCCAGCCGGCCCGGCTCGCCGTCGGGGCCGGGGAGGATGCGGTAGTTGCCCGGGTGCGGGTCGGCGTGCAGCATGCCGGTGCGCACCGGGCCGCTGAAGAGGAAGCGCACGAAGAGCTCGCCGTAGTGGTCGCGCTCCTCCGGCGTGCCGCTCGCGATGATCGAGGCGAGCGATGCGGGGCTCTCCAGCCACTCGGTGACCAGCGTCGTGGCACCGACGTCGACGACGTCGGGCACCACGATCTCCGGGTCGTCGCGGAACGCCGCCGCGAAGGTGCGCTGTGCCTCGGCCTCCAGGTCGTAGTCGAGCTCGTCGGCCGCGCGGGCCTGGAGCTCCTCGACGAGCGGCTTGAGGTCGAGCCCGGGCACGAGCGGGGCCGCCGTCCGGGCCACCCGGGAGATCGCGCGCAGGTCGGAGCGGAGCGCGTCGCCGGCGCCGGGGTACTGCACCTTGACCGCGACGTCGCGCCCGTCGGCCCACCGACCGCGGTGCACCTGGCCGATGGACGCCGCGGCCGTCGGCCCGCCGTCGAGCCAGACGAGCCGGTCCCGCCAGTCCGCGCCGAGGTCGGCGGCCAGGATCTCCCGCACGGTCGCGGTCGGCATCGGGGGAGCGGCGTCCTGGAGCTTGGTGAGCTGGTCGCGGTAGGGCTCGGCCAGCTCCTCCGGGAAGGCCGACTCCAGCACCGACAGCATCTGGCCGAACTTCATCGCGCCGCCCTTGAGCTCGCCCAGCGTGCGGAAGAGCTGCTCGGCGGTGCGCTGCTGGATCTCGGACAGCACGGCGTCCGCCGGCTTCCCGCCGATCCGCTTGCCGAGCCCGAGCGCGCTGCGCCCGGCGTACCCGATCGGCAGGGCGGCGAGCCTCGCCGTCCGCGCCACGGCCTTGCGGGGCAGCTCGGTCATGGCCTCGATTGTTCCAAACCGGTGGTGGGACCGGGCGGCTTCCGGCGGCGCGCCCGCCCGACGAGTCGGGACACCTACCCCTGCCGGGCCGGGCCGTGGCCGGGGTTCGGTGGGAGGTCGTCCGTCTCGAGGAGGAGCATGCGCCGCCACATCCGCCGGGTCGTCCCGGCCGTCCTGATCGCCACGGCCCTGCTGGTGCCGACCGCCGGTGCCGTCGCCGAGCCGACGGAGACACTCGCGGCGACCGGATCGATCGTCTTCGTCCGGGGCCACAACGTCTGGGTGGCGAGCGGCGACGGCACGTCGGTGCACCAGGTGACCCAGGACGGGACGGCGGCCTCGCCGTACGTCTCGCCCACGCAGTCCGACGACGGCACGATCGCCGCGGGCCACGGGAGCGAGATCGTCTTCCTGGGCCAGAACGGCAGCGTGCGCAACCGGCTGGACCCGCCGGGCCTGATGAGCCCCGCTCTCAACCGGGAGATCGACGGGCCGATCCGGCAGGCCGCGATCTCGCCGGACGGCCTGCTGGTGGCCTACACGATCAGCGTCTGGGGCTGTGTCCCCGGCGAGCAGTGCCGCGACCACGCCGTCACCGCGATCACCGGCACCGACACGATGGACCTGCCGATGACCTATGGCCAGACCTACCTGTGGTCGCCGTCGTGGGTGGGTGACAGCCGGACGATCCAGATGAACCTGGACGACGACCTGGCGATGTTCAAGGACCTCCACCTGGCACCGCGCTCGTGGTTCATGGACATCGAGACCGTGCACTGGAGCGAGGCCACCGACCTCGACGACGTGGAGCTCTCGCCGGACGGCCGCTGGCTCGCCGGCGTACGCGGGTCCGGGGCGTCGACCCGGATCGCGCGGTACGGCGTTCGCGGCAACGCCCGCTCCGGGCCGGCGCCGCTCGCGCCGGTGCTGGCCTGCCAGACCGCCGCGGCCGCGGGCCAGGCGAGCCCGACGTTCTCCCCGGACAGCACGACCGTCGCCTGGCAGCAGGGTGGCGGCGTCTGGGCGGCCGGGGCGGACGTGAGCACCGGCTGCCCCGCGCCGAGCCTGCTGATCCCGAACGCCCAGGGGCCGGACTGGTCCGCCACGCCGTTCGACCCGGCGCGGGGGCCCGCGCCCCTCCCGGGTCCGCAGCCGGGTCCGCAGCCGGGCCCCCAGCCGGGCCCCCAGCCGGGCCCCCAGCCGGGCCCCCAGCCGGGTCCGAACCCCACCCCGGGGCCGCAGCCCGGTCCGGCGGCGTTCTCGGTGGTGAAGGGACCGCAGGTCCGCGGGGTCGCGAAGGTGGGCAGGGTGCTCCGTGCCGTGGCGCCGCGGCTCGCGCCGCAGCCGGCGAAGGTCTCGTTCCGGTGGCTGCGCAACGGCAAGCCGGTCGCCGGCGGAGCGGGGGCCGCGAAGCGGTATCGGCTCAAGGCCGCCGACCGTGGGCGCCGGATCTCGGTGCGGGTGACGGCGACGGCACCGCAGCTGCCGACGAAGGTCGTGACCAGCAAGGCCACCGCGAAGGTGCGCCGCTGACGTCACTGGGTGCACAGGCAGAACGGGTGCCCGGCGGGGTCGAGGAAGACCCGGAACGTCGTGCCCGGCTGGTGCGCGGCCCGGGTCGCCCCGAGCTCCAGCACCTCGGCCTCGGCCGCGTCGAGGTCGGGCACCACCACGTCGAGATGGAGCTGCTGGGGCCGCTCCTGGCCGGGCCACTCGGGCGCCCGGTAGCCCTCGACCTGTTGGAAGGAGATGCACGAGCCGCCGTCGGCGGGCCTGATGTCGATCCAGCCGCCGGGGTCCTCCTGCACGTCCCAGCCGAGCAGCGTGGCGTAGAAGCGGGCCAGTCGGCCGGCGTCGGGGCAGTCGTAGACGAAGGTCGGGAAGCGAGCGATGGCCATCCGTCGACGGTAGACCCCGCCCGCGCGGACCTCAGCCGTCTCGGAGGCAGTCGGGGCCGTCGGGGCCGTCGTGGGCGGCGGGGTGGGTCGCGAGGCCGCTGAGGATCAGCTCGCCGATCGCGGCGGCCAGGCGCGTGGCCTCCTCGACCGGCCTCTCGCACGGCCCCTCGACGGCGACGCTGAGGCCGGCGATGGTGATGGCGCCGAAGACGCTCATGGCGACGGTGGCCGGATCGGCGACCCGGCGCAGGGACCCGTCGGCCACCCCCTCGGCGAGCAGCCGCTCGATCGGCTCGTAGAAGGTGCTGTGGATCGCGACCGCGAGCTCGGGCAGCCGGGTCGCGCGGCCCAGGTCGCCCACCAGGGCGCGGCACAGGAACGGGTGCTCGAGCATCACGCCGAGCTGCGCCACGATCGCGGCCTCGAGCCGGGTCCGGGCGTCCTCGGGTCCGCTCACGGCCACCCCGACGGCGCCGGCGATCAAGTCGAGCAGGTCGCTCAGGAGGAACTCCAGGACGCCGTTCTTGCCGTCCAGGTGGTAGTAGATCGTCGCCTTGGGGATGCCCGTGACCTCGGCGATGTCATCGATCTTGGTGCCGTCCAGGCCCCGTTCGGCGATCAGCTCGGCCGCGTCGTACAGCTGGCTGGCCAGTTTGGCCGGAAGCTTCCGCATGGCCACATCGTATGTTGTACTGGTAGTACAAACGAGCACTCCAAATGCTCGGTACGACCTCCGGCCCGAGGGGAGCCGCCGATGTCCGACCACGAGCTGAGGTACGACCCGTTCGATCCGGAGGTGATCGCGGACCCGTACGCCACCTACCGCGAGCTTCGCGATCGTGCGCCCCTGTACTGGTCCCCGGCGGCGGGCTGCTGGGTACTCAGTCGCTACCACGACGTGGCCGCGGTGCTCACCGACCCGATCACGTACTCCTCCGCGTCGGGCATCTTCCCGACCCCGGCCGACGTGGACATGACCGCGATACTCCTGCCCATGCTGGTGATGAGCGACCCGCCCCGGCACACCCAGCTGCGGCAGATCGTCAGCCGGGCCTTCACGCCGCGTCGCATCGCGGCGCTCGAGACGACGATCGAGGGCATCGCCGCCGACCTTCTCTTCCAGGTCCCCCTGGAGGACGACTGGGACTTCGTCTCGGCGTTCTCCGGGCCGCTCCCGGCGATCGTCATCGCCGACCTGCTCGGCGTCCCGCGGGAGGACCGGGACCGGTTCCGAGCCTGGTCCACCACCTTCGTCCAGTCCAATCCCAGTCGAGGCCAGCTGGGCGTGGAGGTGGCCACCGCGCTCTACGACTACTTCGCGTCCTTCCTCGCCGAACGCCGGGCCTACCCGGAGGACGACCTCATGACGGCGCTCGTCCAGGCGGAGGTCGAGGGCCAGTACCTGAGCGAGGAGGAGCTCCTCGGCTTCTGCCTGCTGCTGCTCGTGGCCGGGCACGAGACGACCACCAACCTGCTCTCCAACGGCGTCGTGCTGCTCGCCGCACACCCCGAGAGCCGCGAGCGGCTCGCGGACGACCCGGGCCTCGTGCCGGGCGCGGTCGAGGAGCTGCTCCGCTACGACTCGCCGGTCCAGGGCCTCTCGCGCACGGTGACCAGGCCGGTCGAGCTGCACGGGCAGTGGATGCGGCCCGGCGACACGGTGCTGCTGCTGTTCGGCGCGGCGAACCGCGACGAGCGGGTGTTCGCCGACGCGGAGGTCTTCGACATCGACCGTCGCCCCGAGCACATCGCGTTCGGCCGCGGCATCCACTTCTGTCTCGGGGCGGCCCTGGCCCGCCTGGAGACCCGGATCGCGCTACAGACGCTCCTCGGCGACCGGAGCTTCCGCTGGGAGGCGGACCTGGCCGGTGCCGAACGACTCAGCTCGGGACCCGTCAGGGGGTTCGCGTCACTGCCGGTTCGGTGACGCGCGAGGCGACGCTCGGGAGTCGTGCGGGGGCTGGCGTCATCCTGTCAGGGGGCGGGATGGCGCCAGTCGCGCGCGCTCAGGCGGTCTCGGGGAACTTCACGCCGGTGTTGGCGTGGCACCGGTAGCCGTGGGGGTTCTTGGCGAGGTACTGCTGGTGCACGTCCTCGGCGTAGTAGTACGGCGCTCCGTCGTCGAGGGGGGCGGCGGGCCGGATCTCGGTGGTGATGTCGCCGAGGCGCCGGCGGGCGAGCTCGGCGCCGTACGCGGCGGTCAGCTCGCGGGCGACCCGCTCCTGCTCGGGTGTCGTCCAGTAGATCGCCGAGCGGTACTGGGTGCCGACGTCGTTGCCCTGGCGGTAGCCCTGGGTCGGGTCGTGGATCTCGAAGAAGGTCTTGACCAGGTCGGCGTACGAGACCGTGGCCGGGTCGAACACGATCCGCACGGCCTCGGTGTGGTTGGTGCGCCCGGTGCAGACCTCGTCGTACGTCGGGTGCGGCGTCGTGCCGCCGGCGTACCCGACCGAGGTCGACCAGACCCCGGGGATCTGCCAGTAGATCTCCTCGGCGCCCCAGAAGCAGCCGAGGCCGAAGAGCGCCACCTGGTAGCCGTCCGGGATCCCGCCGGTCTCGGGGTCGGTGACCACCGGCGCGTCCAGGACCCGGTGCCGCTCGGCGATCGGGAACGTCCGCTCGGCGCGGCCCGCGAGCGTCTGCTCGGGGGCGACCATCTCGGCCTTGCGTGTGAGGAACACAGGCACTCCTTCTCGGTCGGGGGATTCGTCCACAGTGTCCAACAACCGAGGTGGCGGGTCCGTTCCCGACGTGATTGGCTGCGTGGTACCAGATCGATACCATCGAGGGTATGGCCATGACGGTACGCACTGACGAGGAGCTCGATCGGGCGCTGACCGAGCTCGCGCAGCAGGAGGGGGTCTCGAAGCAGGAGGTGATTCGGCGCGCGGTGCTGGAGCGGCGCGACCGGAGTGCTCACCGCGAGCGGGTGAGTGAGAGCGCCAAGCGGGTGATGGAGGAGTGGGGGCCGGTGCTGGACCGACTCGGCAAGGCCTAGGTCGTGGAGTACCTCGACTTGGAGGATCTGCTGTGGTTGACCAGGGAGCTCGGTGCCGGGCCGGTGCGCGACGTGGGCCTCCTGGAGTCGGCAGTGGCGCGACCGCGGACCAGCCTGTTCGGTGACGACGCGTATCCGTCGATCGAGCTCAAGGCGGCCTCGCTCCTGCACTCGATCTGCCGCAATCATGCGCTCGTCGACGGCAACAAGAGACTGGCCTGGTTCGGCACCGCGACTCTGCTCGACGTCAACGGCTACCGCGTCGACCTCACCGACGACGAGGCCTTCGATCTGGTGATGAGCGTCGCCGAAGGCTCCGCCGACGTCGAGGACATCGCTCGGGTGCTGGCTGCGGCGCTGGTCGAGCGCTGAGTAGCCTCCCAGTCATGAGTGAGCAGCAGCACCGACACAAGGCCGGCTTCGAGACGCGGGCGATCCACGCGGGCTACGAGCCCGACCCGACCACCGGCGCGGTGATCCCGCCGATCTACGCGACCAGCACCTACAAGCAGGACGGCGTCGGCGGCCTGCGCGGGGGCTACGAGTACAGCCGCTCCGCCAACCCGACCCGCACCGCCCTGGAGGGCAACATCGCGGCGCTGGAGGAGGGGGAGCGCGGGTTCGCGTTCGCGTCCGGCTTGGCCGCCGAGGACACCCTGGTGCGGGCCACCTGCCGTCCCGGCGATCACGTCGTGATCCCCGACGACGCCTACGGCGGCACCTTCCGGCTCTTCGACAAGGTCGAGAAGGCCTGGGGTCTCGACCACAGCCCGGCGCCGGTCTCCGACCCCGACGCGGTCGCGCGGGCGATCCGGCCCGGCGAGACCAAGCTGGTCTGGATCGAGACGCCGACCAACCCGCTGCTCAACATCGGCGACATCGCGGCGCTCGCCGCCGTCGCCCACGACGCCGGGGCGCTGCTGGTCGTCGACAACACCTTCGCCTCGCCGTACCTCCAGCAGCCGCTCACGCTCGGCGCCGACGTCGTCGTGCACTCGACGACCAAGTACTGCGGCGGCCACTCCGACGTGGTCGGCGGCGCGCTCGTCGTGAGGGACCTCGACCTCGCCGAGCAGGTCGAGTTCCACCAGAACGCCATCGGCGCCGTCGCCGGCCCGTTCGACTCCTGGCTCACCCTGCGCGGCCTCAAGACGCTCGCGCTGCGGATGGAGCGCCACTGCGACAACGCCGAGCGGGTGGTCGACTTCCTGACCAGCCACCCGAAGGTCGGCGACGTGATCTACCCCGGACTCGAGACCCACCCCGGGCACGAGGTCGCCCAGCGGCAGATGCGGCGGTACGGCGGAATGGTGTCCTTCCGCGTCACCGGCGGCGAGCAGCACGCCCTCCAGGTCTGCGAGCGCACCGAGGTGTTCACGCTCGGGGAGTCGCTGGGCGGCGTCGAGTCGCTCATCGAGCACCCCGGCCGGATGACCCATGCCAGCGTGGCGGGCACCGAGCTCGAGGTGCCGGCCGACCTGGTGCGGCTCAGCGTCGGCATCGAGACCGCCGACGACCTGGTGGCCGACCTGGAACGCGCCCTCGGCTGACCGTCGAGAGACGCCGACCGCGGAGGGCTCGGGGATAAGTTGTCGCCGTGAGCAATGACGCTGACGGGCCCGACGACGTCCCCACCCCCGGATCGGAGGAGGGGGACCCGGGTCGGCGTCGCCTGCCGCTCATTCATCTGCGGCAGCGGCCCGACGACGATCAGCAGGAGGGCGAGGAGGGGATCGCCGCGCGCCTGGCCCACCAGTGGGCGCAGCTGCGCGACGAGCGCCGGGCCCAGCCCGTCCCCGTCACCGTGACCGGCGGCAGGTCGAACTTCAGCCGCGCACAGGTGCCCTGGGGTCTCGACCTCACGGCCGCCTGGGCCTGGCGGTTCCTGGTCATCGCGGGCGCGGGCTACCTGCTGCTCTGGCTGGTCGCGTTCTTCGCCGTCGTGACGGTGCCGCTCGCGATCGCCCTGCTGATCACGGCGCTGGCGATCCCGGTCGTCGACGGTCTCGACCGGGTCGGCTTCCCGCGGGGGTTGGCGGCGCTGCTCGTGGTGATCGCGGGCATCGGCTTCGTGGTCGCGCTGCTCACGTTCGCCGGGCAGCAGGTGGCCAACGGCGCCACCGACCTCGCGGGGCAGGCGGTCAAGGGCCTCGACGAGATCAAGAGCTGGCTCAAGACCGGTCCGCTCCAGGCCAGCGACTCCCAGATCAACGAGTACATCGACCGGGCGCAGGACGGGCTGCGCGGCTACGCCCAGGGCGAGGACGTCGTCGGGCAGGTGACGGAGGTCGGCGCCGCGCTGGGCCACGTGGTCGCGGGCTTCTTCATCGTGCTGTTCTCGACGTACTTCTTCCTCGCCGACGGCGCGCGGATCTGGAGCTGGGTGGTCCGGCTCGCCCCGCGCGCGGCCCGGGAGCACACCGACGGCTCCGGCCGGGTCGCCTGGATCTCGCTGACCCAGTTCGTGCGCGCGACCGTGATCGTCGCCGCGGTCGACTCCATCGGCATCATGATCGGCGCGGCGATCCTGCAGGTGCCGTTCGTGCTGGCCATCGGCGTGCTCGTCTTCCTCGGCGCCTTCGTGCCGATGATCGGTGCCACGATCGCCGGCACGGTCGCGGTGCTGGTGGCGCTGGTCGACCAGGGCCCGATCACCGCGCTGATCATGCTCGGGGTCGTGATCGGGGTCCAGCAGCTCGAGGGCCACGTCCTGCAGCCCTTCCTGATGGGCCGCTGGGTGTCGCTGCACCCCCTTGGCGTGATCGTCGCGATCGCCTGTGGTGTGCTGGTCGCCGGGATCGCGGGCGCGCTGGTCGCCGTACCCCTGGCCGCGGCGCTCAACGCCGTGATCCAGCACCTGGCCTCCAACACCTCGGTCGGCGACGATCCGGTCGAGGAGCTGGCGGAGGACTACGAGGAGATGGGGGCGACGTCCGCGGCGCCCGGCGAGGAGACGCACGATGACTGAGGTGCCGACCGTCGGCCTGGCCGACATCCGCGCGGCCCGCGAGGTGCTGCGCGGCGTCGCGATCGAGACGCCGATGGAGGAGTCCCGCTGGCTCTCGGCGCTGGCGGGCGGCCCGGTCTCACTGAAGTGCGAGAACCTCCAGCGCACCGGCTCGTTCAAGACCCGCGGCGCCTACCTGCGCATCTCGCGGCTCTCGGCCGAGGAGCGGGCGCACGGCGTCGTCGCCGCGTCGGCCGGCAACCACGCCCAGGGCGTCGCGCTCGCCGCGCAGCTGCTGGGCATCAAGGCCACGGTCTTCATGCCCGAGGGGGCGCCGATCCCCAAGGAGAAGGCGACCCGGGGGTACGGCGCGGAGGTCGTCTTCCACGGCCGCTACCTGGAGGACGCGCTCGTGGAGGCGCAGGCCTTCGCCCAGCGCACCGGGGCGGTGCTGATCCACCCCTTCGACCACGTCGACATCGTCGCCGGCCAGGGCACCGCCGGCCTGGAGATCCTCGAGCAGACGCCCGACGTTGAGACGGTGCTGGTGCCCACCGGTGGCGGGGGACTGCTGGCCGGCATCGCGCTCGCGGTGAAGGCGCTCAGGCCCGAGGTGCGGGTCGTGGGCGTGCAGGCGGAGGGCGCCGCGGCGTACCCCGGCTCGCTGGCCCACGGCGCGCCGGTGGCGCTGGAGTCGATGAAGACGATGGCCGACGGCATCGCGGTCGGCCGGCCGGGAGACATCACGTTCGCGGCCGTGCGGGACCACGTCGACGAGATCCTCACGGTGAGCGAGGACGCGCTGGCGCGCGCCGTCCTGGCCACGCTCGAGCGGGCGAAGCTGGTCGTCGAGCCGGCCGGAGCCGCCGCCGTGGCGGCCCTGCTGGAGCACCCGACCGCGTTCGCGACGCCCGCCGTGGCGGTCCTCTCCGGCGGCAACATCGACCCGCTGCTGCTCGGCAAGGTGATCCGGCACGGCATGGCCGCCGCCGGGCGCTACCTGAACCTGCGGGTACTCATCCCCGACGTGCCCGGCGGCCTGGCGCAGCTCCTGGGCGAGGTCAGCGCGGTCGGTGCGAACGTGCTCGAGGTCGCCCACGAGCGGATCTCGCCCACGCTCCACGTCGACGAGGTCGAGGTGCACCTCCAGCTCGAGACCCGCGGCACCCCGCACACCGAGCAGCTGCTCAGCCGCCTGCGCGAGCACGGCTACCGGGTCTACGAGTAGCCGAGCCGGCGCAAAGTCACCCGCTGAGGTGGGTCACTTTGCGCCGACTCGTCGTGCTAGGAGCAGGCGCCGGTCGCGGCCGCCGCCGCGTTGGCGCTGGCCGCCTGGGCCGAGGACAGGTTGCTCTGGGCGCTGGTCGCCGCGCCCTGCGCCTTCTTGGCCTTCTTCTTGGCCTTCTTCTTCGCCTCGGTGGCCTTCTTGATCTTGTTCTTGGCGGCGTGCTTCTTCTTCAGCTTCTTCAGCGTGGCGGTCGCCTTCTTCTGCTTCTTCTTGGCCTTCGTCAGCTTCGTGGCGGCCTGGGTGGCCGCGGCCTGCGCGGACGCGACCGCGCTCGCGGCGCTCGCCGCCGCGCCGTTCGCCGCGCTGCACCCGAGCGGGACCGCGCCGGAGCCGATGATGTCGATGGTGGACTCCAGGCCGGGGAAGAGCGATGGCTGAGCGGTCTTGAACTGCTGCACCTGGGACATCACGCGAGCGCTCATCGCCGGGTCGGCGATCCGGGTGAAGACGGTAGGTCGGTTGGGGCGCGCGCAGCCCTCGGCCCAGCTCACGATCCCGGCGATGCGCCAGACGCCGTTGTCGCCGGGCACGACCAGTGGCCCCCCGCTGTCGCCCTGGCACGTGCTCTTGCCACCCTCGACTGCACCAGCGCACAACATACTGAAGGCGAAGAAGCGTGAACCATAGGCGCTCGTACAGGTTGCGTCTGCATGGATGGGCATCGCGACCTCCTGCAGGGTGGGGCTGGTCTGGCCGCCTTCGGAGACGTTGCCGAATCCAGCCACCGTCGCAGTACGGCCAGCGCGCCAGAGGGCTCCTTCGGTGGGCCCGGCGATCTTGATGGGTGCATAAGCGGCTGGAATGGCGCTGCTGAAGTACAGCAGGCCGAAGTCGTTGTCGGTGGCGTTGTGGTTGTAGCCGGACGCGACGTCATAGAAGCTCGCATCAGCGGTGACGCCGCCGGCCGTCGCCTGGTCCCGGCCGAAGTAGGCGCGCGCCGCCTGAACTGCCGGCTGACCTTGACTATTGACCAGGCAGTGCGCGGCGGTGAGCACGATCCGGGGGTGGACGATGGCACCTCCGCAGAGCCCGACTCCTTCGTTGGTCTGGATCTCCAGCCGCACCTGCCACGGGAACTTGGCGGTGCTCGAGGTGCCGCCGCCGACGATGTCCGGTCTCTTAGTGCCGCCGTCGGCGGCGCTCGTGGGGGCAGCGGCGGCCACCAGGGATCCGGCAACGGCGAGTGCCAGGATCGGTGCCAGCAGGCGGCGCAGCGGTCTCGTCAACGACAACGACATCGTCGGTGGTCCTTTCCCAGGGGCATGACGAGACCACTAGACGATGGGACGACCGCGGATGCCCCTGGTTCCGGGGCAAATGCCCTATTTGGGGCGCAACTGGTCCAGACCGAGCTCAGGCACACGAGCGTGCGCCGGAGCCCGGCCTGGACCAGGGGTTGGGCCGTGCGGGCTCAGTTCGTGAACGGCACCGCGTCGACGATGACGACCTGGAGCATCTTGCCGTTGGGTGCCTCGTAGGAGACGGTGTCGCCCTTGTTGGCGCCGATGATCGCGGTGCCGAGCGGGGACTGCGGCGAGTAGACCTTGAGCCCGTCCGAGACGTCTTCCATCTCGCGGGCGCCGAGCAGGAACGTCTCGGTCTCGTCGTCGTCATCGCCGACGAACTTGTAGGTGACCTTCATGCCGGGCTCGACGACGCCGTCGTCGGGCGGGGTCTCGCCGACCTCGGCGCGGCGCAGCATGTCCTCGAGTTGACGGATCCGACCCTCGAGCTTGCCCTGCTCCTCGCGGGCGGCGTGGTAGCCGCCGTTCTCCTTGAGGTCGCCCTCGTCGCGGGCAGCACTGATGCGGGCGATGACCTCCTGGCGCCGGGGGCCCTTGAGGTCCTCCAGCTCCTGCTTGAGCTTGTCGAAGGCGTCCTGGGTCAGCCAGACCTTGCCCTGCTCTGCTGCCTGCGTCATCGGGTAACTCCTGCTTACATCGAGGTACGGCGGAAATCGGTTCCGCCGGTGGTGGTGTCCCGCCCTGAGTGCCGTCGAACGGCGCCGCACTGATCTGATCGTGTGCGATTTGCGCTCGGGCCGCTCGTCGACGGCCCTGCGGGAGCGTCAGAACGACAAGTCTAACAACCGGCCGCGGGGAGCGCAGGTCGAAACCGACGGTCCCCGGTCGGGGTGACGACCGGTCAGCGCGGTCGCCGCTGCTCCGCCGTCGTGCAGCCGAGCAGCTCGACCGAGGTCGCGCGTCGCTCCGTGCGGACGTCCTGCTCGTTGCGCCCGTGCTGGGGGGTGAACACCAGCTCCCCGACCACGTTGTGGTCCTCGGCGAACGCGCGCAGCGTGCACGAGGCCTCGACGTCGTCGTCGGAGAGCCGCACCTCGATGGTCGCGACCGCGTGGTGCTCGTCGACCACGCGGTAGCCCACGAGATCCGAGCGCGCCTCCGGCGTGGACTGGTCCCAGATGGCCCAGCCGAGCCAGCCCGCGAACGCCGCGACGACGACCACGCAGACGCCGATCAGCGCCTGGCGGCGCCGGGGCGACGGCGCGCCGTAGCGTTCGGCGAGATCGGTCGTCTGGCTCACCCCCAGATCGTCCCATCCTGGGGGTGACGCTCCGGCACCGGCCCGCTGCGCGACGACCGGTGCCGGAGGGGCACCCCCTACCATTGCCCGGTGAGCCAGCACCCCTCCGCGCCCGCCAGCCGACCCCGCGAGGGGTATCGGCTCATGCATGTTCACGCCCACCCCGACGACGAGTCGAGCAAGGGCGCGGCCAGCACGGCCATGTACGTCGCGCAGGGCGTCGACGTGCACGTGGCCACCTGCACCGGCGGCGAGCGCGGGTCGATCCTCAACCCGAAGATGGACCGGCCCGACATCCTCGAGAACATCACCGAGATCCGGCGCCAGGAGATGGAGCGGGCCCGCGACATCCTCGGGATCCGCCAGGACTGGCTGGGTTTCGTCGACTCCGGCTGGCCCGACGGCGACCCCAAGCCGCCGCTGCCCGAGGGCTGCTTCGGGCTGGTGCCGCTCGAGGAGGCGACCGCGCCGCTGGTGAAGCTGATCCGCGAGTTCCGCCCGCACGTGATGACGACGTACGACGAGCGCGGCGGCTACCCGCACCCCGACCACATCAAGTGCCACCAGATCAGCGTCGAGGCGTTCGCCGCAGCCGCCGACCCGGAGCGCTACCCCGAGCTCGGCGAGCCCTGGCAGGTGCTCAAGCTCTACTACCACCACTCCTTCAACCGGCCGCGGATGCTCGCGATCGACGAGGCGATGCGTGCCCATGGCCTCGAGTCGCCCTACGCCGAGCGCCTCCAGGAGTGGAAGCCCGAGCCCGAGTGGGACGCGCGGATCACCACGCGGGTGCCCTGCTCCGACTACTTCGGGGTGCGTGACCAGGCGCTGCTCGCGCACGCGACGCAGATCGACCCCGACGGCTTCTGGTTCGCGATCCCGCGCGAGCTCCAGGTCGAGGTCTGGCCGACCGAGGACTTCGAGCTCGTGGAGAGCCGGGTCACCACTCGGACCCCCGAGGACGACCTCTTCGCCGGCATCGATACCCCCTCCTGAGAGACTGGACCCATGCAGGTGCTGACCGCCGTCCCGCAGGTGCTCTCGTACGTCGTGGCTCTGGTCGACGAGGTGCCGGAGGCCAAGGACGTCAAGGCCGGGTGGCTGGCCTTCGCCATCTTCATCGGGCTGATCCTCGCGGTCGCCTTCCTGGGCTTCAGCCTGGTCAAGCAGCTGCGCAAGGCCGAGGCCGCCGAGGAGGCCGGACTCTACGACCCGTCGGACAAGAAGCCGACCCCGATGCCGACGGTGGAGCCCGACCGCAAGGACGACACCGCCCAGAACGGCGCCTGACCTGCGCGAAAACCACCCGTCCGGGTGAGGGGTGCGGTGTTTGGTGGGCCCGTCCTTGCGGGCATCACCTCTCCATGAGCGCTCCACTGCAGGGCTCGCGTCGGGCGCCCGACCGTACGGCGCGATCGAACCAGACCAATCAGTTGCTCGGGCAGGCACAGACCGCCGACCGCGCCGAACGGCAGCGGCTCCTCGACGAGGTGGTCGTCGCGAACGTCGAGGTCGCGCGCTCGATCGCGCGGCGCTACCGCAACCGCGGCATCCCCCTCGAAGACCTCGAGCAGGTCGCGTGTCTCGCGCTGGTGCGCGCCGCGAACCGCTTCGAGCCCGACAAGGCCGAGGACTTCCTGACCTACGCCGTGCCGACGATCTCGGGTGAGGTCAAGCGCTACTTCCGCGACCACGGCTGGGCGGTGCGGCCACCGCGCCGGGTCCAGGAGGTGCAGGCGCTGCTGGCCCAGGACGCGAAGCGCAGCGGCGGGGCGCGCGAGACCCCGGAGCAGATCGCCGACCGCCTCGGCATCTCCGTCGAGGACGTCACCCGGGCGGAGGAGGCGCAGGGCTGCTTCGCGCCGGTGTCCCTCGACGCCCCGGTCGGCCAGGCCGACCATGCCGAGGCCCGGGGCGAGCTCCTCGTCGACGAGGACCAGTTCAACGAGTGGGACGCCGCCGAGGCCCGGACCATCCTGCGGACCCTGACCAAGGACCTGAAGCCGCGGGACCGGCTGATCCTCTACCTGCGCTTCGTGGAGGACCGCACGCAGGCCGAGATCGGCGCCGAGCTCGGCGTTACGCAGATGCAGGTCTCGCGGCTGCTCTCCCGCATCCTCTCCGAGATGCGCGAGCGCCTGGGCGGAGCCGCGTCGACGGGTGTTGCCTGAGGTTCCGGCGCGAAGCGGGATAGGTGACCCGAACCCTGGGTAAGGTGCGGTCGTGGGTGGGCACGTGGCGGTGGCGCGACAGCGTTTCGACCCTGTTCCCGAGTGTGCGGGCGCCGCGCGGCGGCTGGTCCGTGAGCTGCTGCTCCGCGCCGACTCCGACGACCTCGTCGACGCCGCCGAGCTGGTGGTCAGCGAGCTCGTCACCAACGCGCTGCTGCACACCGCCACCGTCATCGAGGTCTCGGCGGACGTCGACGAGACCGGCCTGCTGATCGAGGTCGCCGACGGGTCCTCGACGATGCCGGCCGAGCGCGACTTCGCCTCGCTCTCCGGCACCGGACGTGGGCTCGGTCTCGTGCACGAGCTCACGGCGACGTGGGGCGTGCGCCCGGTGCCGGACGGCAAGGTCGTGTGGGCCCGCGTCACCGCCGATCCGGTGCCGCCGGCACCCGCCCGGGCCCCCGACCCGCCCGGGCCGGAGGCGGACCGCGAGGTCGATGGGTCCGTGGCGGTGGAACTGCGCAACCTGCCGCTCCTGATGCACCTGGCCTGGCACGAGCATGCCGAGACGCTGCTGCGGGACTACCTGCTCAGCCGACTCGAGGACGACGAGGCGGCGGCGCTCGCCGAGCACGCGGTCGTCAGTGCCGCGCTGGCGCTGCTGCACGAGCAGGTGCCGGCGCCGGTGCTCCCGGGCGGGGTGGACACGCTCGACGACGTCGCGGGGCTGCTCACCTCGGTGGCCGAGCCGGCGGCGACCCTCGCCGAGGGCCTGCTCCGCCTCCCCTCCGGCGCCGCGGCGAGCTTCGCGATCATGGACCAGGTACTGGACGCGGCGGTCGCGATGGCCGAGACCGACCGGCTGCTGGCCGCCCCGATGCAGCCGGAGCTGCGCGCGCTGCGTCGCTGGCTGTGCGGGCAGGTCGAGTCCCAGACCGCCGGCGCCGCACCGGTTCCCTGGTCCTCGCCCGCGTCGCTGCCCGCCCCGGGCTCGGGCGTCGACACCGCCGACTGGGACCACGCGCCGATCGACCGGGCCGTCCGCGCGGTCGTCGCGGTCGACGACACCGACCGGGTGATCGCCGTCAGCGACGCGGCGCTGGCACTGCTCGGGTACGCCGGCCCCGACGACCTGGTCGGCCGGCGACTGCTGGCGCTGATCCCGGTCCGCTTCCACCAGGGCCACCTGGCCGGGTTCACCCGCTACCTGACCCACGGACGCGACCCGCTCATCGGCACCCCGGTCGTGGTGCCGTTCGTGCGCGCCGACGGCACCGAGATCATCCTCGAGATGCTCGTCGAGGTGCTCTCGGTCGCCGACGGCCGCCGGGTGTTCGTCGCGACCCTGCGCGACCCCTCCTGACCGGGGGGTACGTCGGTCAGGAGGGACCGACCACGCTCAGCGGCGGGTGAACCTCAGCCGCCAGTCGACGGGTCCGCGCTCGACGTACTCGACGGCGAACGCTCCGGGCGCCTCGTCCTCCACTTGCCGCAGCAGCGGTACCGGGTCGTGCGAGGCCACGAGCACCATGCCGGCGCCCGGCTGCAGGGAGCCGAGGGCGCCCTTGATCGATGCGTGTCGGATCGCGTGCGGGATCACCCGCGCGTCCAGCTCCGGCAGGTCGGTGGAGTGCTCGCCGCAGCCGCACCCGCCCGTGGCCTCGGTCAGCCCGAGGTCCTCTCCCAGCGTCATGTCGACTCCCGTCGTCTCGAAGGTCACAGCCGGTCGAGGTGACCGGTCGCGGACATTTTGGCACAATGAACTCCGTGGAAAATAATCCGGTCGCGAGACGTGGCCCACGTCCCGCGCGGACGCCGAGCGGGCGGCGGCTGTCGCCGACCCGGACCGCGCTCCTCGAGACCCTCCAGGCCCAGCCCGAGCCGACCAGCCTCCCGGCCCTGGTCGCGGTGACCGGGCTGCACGCCAACACCGTGCGCGAGCATCTCGACGGGCTGCTGCGCAGCGGGCTGGTCAGCCGTCGGAGCGCCCCGCCCTCCGGCCGGGGCCGCCCCGGCTGGCTCTACGAGGCCACGCCGCACAGCGAGGACGACCCACGTCCCGAGTACGCCGGCCTGGCGGCCGCCCTCGCGGCGGTGATCGTGCGCACCAGCACGACGCCGGCCGAGGAGGCCCGCCGGGCCGGCGTCGACTGGGGCAGGCGGCTGGCGCACGACGCCGGCGCACCCGAGCAGGAGGGCGAGGAGGCGGCCCGGCGTACCGTCGCCGGGATCTTCGACGACATGGGCTTCGCACCGGAGGCCGACCACGACGCGACGGAGCTGAGGCTGACGCGCTGCCCGCTGCTGGAGGCCGCGCACCAGCATCCCGAGGTGGTCTGCTCGGTCCACCTCGGCATCACCGAGGGGGCGCTGGAGACCTACGGCGCCGCCACCGACGGCGTCGAGCTGCTCCCGTTCGCGGAGCCGGGCGCCTGCGTGCTGCGGCTCGGGGCCCGACGATGACCGCCCTGGCGGCGCCGGCCGGGTCGCGGACCGGGCTCCGGCCGACCCCCTGGCGGCTGGTCCTGCTCGTGCCGGCCGGGCTGTCGTTGCTCGCGGGCCTGGATGCCGCGCTGCTGCTGCTCGACCTCCCGGCCCCGGTGACCGCCGACCGGCTCCCCGACGTGCACGGCATGCTGCTGGTCCTGGGCTTCGTGGGCACCCTGATCGCCCTGGAGCGAGCGGTCGCGCTGGGGTCGCGCTGGGGGATCGCCGCCCCGGCCCTGCTCGGCGCGGGCGCCGTCCTCACCCTGACCGCCGCGCCGCTGCGGGTCGGTCAGCTGCTGCTGCTCGCGGGGGCGGTCGCGCTGGTCGCGGTCTACGTGCCGCTGTGGCGACGGCAGGCCGACGAGGCCGTGCTCGTGCAGGCGCTCGGCGCCGCGCTCGCGGTCGGCGCCGCGGCGCTGTGGGCCGGCGGCGTCGAGGTGCCGGTGCTGCTGCCGTGGCTGGTCGGGTTCGCGGTGCTCACCATCGCCGGGGAGCGCCTCGAGCTCGCCCGGCTCGCGATGGGCCCGAACGCCGGCGTCGTGCTGGTGCTGCTGGCGGCCGGCCTGGCCGGGGGTGTCGTCGCCGCGCTGCTGCTGCCACGCTTCGGACCGATCGCCCTGGGCGCGGCGCTGGCCGGGCTCGTCGTGTGGCTCGCGAGCCACGACGTCGCCCGTCGTACCGTCCGGTCGGACGGGCTGACCCGCTACATGGCGGTCTGCATGCTGGCCGGCTACGCGTGGGCGGCCGTCGCGGCGGCCGTGTGGCTGACGTCCGGCAGCGTCGTCGACGGAGCCGGCTACGACACGGTGGTGCACGCGATCTTCCTGGGCTTCACGATCTCGATGGTGATGGCGCACGCGCCGGTGATCCTGCCGGTGGTGGTCGGCCGTCCCCTGGCCTACCACCCGGTGCTCTACGGGCCGGTGGCGCTGCTGCACGCCTCACTGGTCGTACGGATCTGGCTCGGCGACGGGCTCGGCGCGCCGTACGCCTGGCGGGCCGGGGCCGTCCTCAACATCGTGGCGCTGCTCGGCTTCGTCGTCGTCGCCGCCTCGCGCGTGCTCGGAGCCCGGCGATGAGCCGCGGCTTCTCGCCCTGGCGTGACCTGCCCGCGCTGCTCTGGCTGCTGGCGATCCCGGTCGTGGCGTTCGCCCACCCGGTGATCCCCGAGCCGCGGTGGCTGCTGCTGCACCTGCTGCTGCTCGGCGCGGTCACCCACTCGATCGTCGTGTGGAGCCAGCACTTCACCGACACGCTGCTGCACGTGCCCTCGGCGCGGCAGTCGCGGCTGCTGGTGCTGCTCAACCTCGGCGCGCTCGCCGTCATGGTCGGCACCCAGGCCGCGCACTGGCCGATCACGCTGGTGGGCGCGAGCGCGAGCGCGGTCGCCGGTGCGGTCGTCTGGCACGCTGGACGCCTCGTCCGGCAGCTGCGGCGGGCGCTGCCGGCCCGGTTCGCGGGCGTCGTCCGCTACTACGTCGCGGCCGCCGCGCTGCTGCCCGTCGGGGCGACCCTCGGCGTGCTGCTCGCCCGCGGGCTCGCGGACCCGTGGCACGGCAGGGTCCTGCTCGCGCACGTCGCGGTGAACCTGCTCGGGTGGGTCGGCCTCACCGTCACCGGCACCGTCGTCACGCTCTGGCCGACGATGCTGCGCACCCGGCTCGGCACCGGCTCGGACGCCGCGCTGCGCCGGGCGCTCCCGGTGCTGCTCGCCGGCGTCGCTGTCGTCGTCGTGGGCTGCCTCCTGGGGCGGTGGCAGCTCGCCGCCGTGGGCCTGGCGGGGTACGTCGCGGGCGCGGTGCTCGTCGGCCTGCCGCTGCTCGAAGCCGCTCGCCGCAAGCCACCGGCGAGTCATCCCACGTGGTCGCTCGGCGCCGGCCTGCTCTGGCTGCTCGGCTGTCTGGTCGCGTGGACGGCGATCCTCGCGCTCGGCGGCGCCGCCCACCTGGTGCACGAGCGCTTCACGGCGCTCGTGCCGTACCTCGCGGCCGGCTTCGTCGCGCAGGTGCTGCTCGGCGCGCTCGGCCACCTGGTGCCGATGGCGCTCGGTGGCGGCGGCCAGGCGGTGCGCGCCGCGGGGGCCGTCCTGGACCGCGGCGGCGCGTTCCGGATCGCCGCGGTGAACCTCGGCCTCGTCGTCTGCCTGCTCCCCGCCCCGAGCGCGGTCCGGGTGGCCTGCTCGCTCGTGGTGCTGCTCGCGCTCGCCGCCGAGCTGCCGCTGCTGGTGCTGGCGATCCGGGCCTCGCACCGGGCCCGCCGCGACGGCGACGGGCCGCCGGTGCCGGAGCCGGCGGAGGCCCCGATGCGGCGGCGCCGGGCGCTGGGCTCCGCGGTGGCCGGCACGGCGGTGGTGGTGCTCGCGGTCGCCGCCGGTGTCGCCGTCGACCCGGTCGCGCTCAGCACCGGCCGGGTCGCTTCCGCGGCCGACGGCGTCGTCCCCACCGGGCACACGACGACCGTGCGCGTCGAGGCGGCCGACATGCGCTTCACGCCCGACGAGATCGAGGTGCCCGCAGGGGATCGGCTGGTGATCGAGGTCGTGAACACCGACACCGACGTGCACGACCTCGTCCTCGAGACCGGGGCCGACTCCGGCCGGCTCGCGGGCGGGGAGACCGCGCGGGTCGACGTCGGCGTCGTCGGCCGGGACCTCGACGGCTGGTGCTCGGTGGTCGGCCACCGGCAGATGGGGATGACCCTGACCGTGCGGGTCACGGGTGCCGGGGCGGCCGACCGGGCCGGCTCGTCCGGCGACGACATGTCCGGGCACGACATGTCCGGCCACGACATGTCCGGCGACCAGGGCGACGACGCGGCGTACGACCCGATGGCGGAGCCGGAGCCGGGCTTCCGGGCCCGCGATCCCGAGCTGCCGCCGCTGCACGGCACGAGACCGCAGACCCACCGGCTGACCCTCACGGTCAGCGAGGTCGAGCGGGAGGTGGCGCCCGGGGTCACCCAACGGCTGTGGACCTACAACGGCAGTGCGCCCGGCCCGGTGCTCCACGGACGGGTCGGCGACCGCTTCGTCGTGACGCTGGTCAACGACGGGACCATCGGCCACTCCATCGACTTCCACGCCGGCGCCCTCGCGCCGGACCGGCCGATGCGCACGATCGCGCCGGGGGAGTCGCTGACCTACCGGTTCACCGCCGAGCGGGCCGGCATCTGGATGTACCACTGCTCGACCATGCCGATGTCGGTGCACATCGCCAACGGCATGTACGGCGCCGTGGTGATCGAGCCGCGCGACCTGGGGCCGGTCGACCGCAGCTTCCTGCTCGTGCAGGGCGAGAACTACTACGGGCCGCAGGGTGGCACCGTCGACGCCGACAAGGTGCTGGCCGAGGAGCCGGACGCCGTCGTGTTCAACGGGTACGCCAACCAGTACGACCACGACCCGCTGCGGGTCGCGGCCGGCGACCGGGTGCGGATCTGGATCCTGGACGCCGGGCCGAACCGCGCGACGTCGTTCCACGTCGTCGGCGGCCAGTTCTCGACCACCTGGGCCGAGGGCGCCTACCTGCTGCGCGACGGCGGACCGACCGGCGTCGGTGGCGCGCAGGCGCTGGCGCTGGCCCCGGCCCAGGGCGGGTTCGTCGAGCTCGAGCTCCCCGAGCCCGGCCACTACCCGTTCGTCTCCCACGTGATGGTCGACGCCGAGCGTGGCGCGCACGGGATCATCGAGGTGACCGGGGAGCGGTAGCCGGTCGAGTGAGGTCGTCAGCCGACGCGGTACTTGGCCGCCCGCTCGCCGCGCAGCCGCAGGCCGTGGCCGGGAACGTCGGCCGGGCGCAGCGCGCCGTCGATCGGCGCGGCGTAGCCGTCGACGAGCTCGCGCACGATCCGCACGTGGTCGTGGAACCACTCCAGGTGCCGCAGCCCGGGCGTGGCGGCGGCGACCGGTGCGGTGAGGTAGGGCGCGCAGTGCGCGGAGACGTCGACGCCGAGCGCCGCCGCCGCGGCGGCGATGCGCCGCCACTCGGTGTAGCCCCCGCAGCGGGTGACGTCGACCTGGAGGCAGTCGACCACCGGTGCCATCCGCTGGGCGTAGGCGAGATCGTGCGCGTACTCGCCCGCGGCGACGTCGAGGTCGAGGGTGTCTCGGAGCAGGGCGAGCCCGCGCAGGTCCTCCGAGCTGACGGGCTCCTCGAACCAGCGCACTCCCAGTTCGTCCAGCCGGCGCCCGACCCGCCGGGCCCGGCCGAGGTCGTATGCGCCGTTGGCGTCGATGAAGAGCCCGACGTCGTCGCCGACGACCGACCTGGCGAGCTCGACGCGGTGCAGGTCGCGGTCGCCTCGGGTGCCCCAGGACTCGCCGATCTTGATCTTCACCGCCCGCAGCCCACGGGTCACCCACCCCTCGAGCTCCATGGCGAGCTGGTCGTCGTCGTACGTCGTGAACCCGCCGCTGCCGTAGACCGGCACCGGCCGGGCGGCCGAGCCGAACCACCGGGTCAGCGGGACTCCGAGCAGCCGAGCCCCGAGGTCCCACACGGCGATGTCAACGGCGGAGATCGCCATGCCGACCAGACCGCCGCGGCCCGCGTTGCGCACCGCCCGCACCAGCGCCGCCTGAGCGTCGGCGGGGGCGAGCGGCGAGCGGTGGCCGACCAGCACCGGCGCGAGCAGGTCGGCCACCACGCGCGCGGCCGCGGCGGGGGCGTAGGTCCAGCCGGTGCCGACCTCGCCGGCGGCGCGCACCTCGACGGCGACCATCGTCGTCGCGTCCCAGACGAGGGTGCCGTCGGCCTCGGGCCGGTCGGTCGGCACCGTGTAGGCGCGCGCCTCGACCGATGAGATGGACGGCTCCCGATCGGTCACGAGAGGAGCTCCTGCGCCTTGGTCTTCAGCCCCTCCTTGAGCACCCCCCACCGGCTGGTGTCGCCCTTGATCAGCGCTCGGGCCAGGTCGGACACCTGCTCGAGCGTCGCGTGCGGCGGGATCGGTGGCACGTCGGGGTCGCAGTGCACGTCGAGGACGTGCGGCCGGTCCGCGGCCAGCGCCGCCGCCCACGCCTCCGCGAGCTGGTCCGGAGCGGTGATGGTGGTGGCGCCGAGGCCCGCGGAGCGGGCGAAGTCGGCGTACGAGACGTCCGGCAGCGCCTGGGACTCGACGAACGTCGGCGTGCCGCCCATGGCACGCAGCTCCCAGGTGACCTGGTTGAGGTCGTTGTTGTGCAGCACGACCACCACCAGGCGCGGGTCGTCCCACTCGCGCCAGTAGCGCGAGATCGTGAGCAGCTCCGCGAGCCCGTTCATCTGCATCGCGCCGTCGCCCTCGAAGGCGATCGCCGGTCGGCCGGGATGGGCGAACTTGGCGCCGATCGCGTCGGGGACCGCCGGCCCCATCGTGGCGAGGGTGCCGGAGAGCGAGCCGCGCATGGAGCCCCGCATCCGGACCTGGCGGGCGTACCAGTTGGCGGCCGAGCCGCTGTCGGAGGTGATGATCGCGTCGGCCGGCGCGACCTTCGAGAAGTCGTGGAAGATCCGCATCGGGTTGACGGGGTCGGCCTCGACCTGCGCCTCGCGCTCCATCGTCTCCCACCACTCGGCGACCTGCGAGCAGATGTCGTCGTGCCAGCCGCGGTCCTCCTTGCGCTCCAGGAGCGGGACCAGCGCGCGCAGTGTGGCGGCGGCGTCGCCGACCAGGTTGACCTCGTAGGGGTAGCGCATGCCGATCATCGAGCCGTCGAGGTCGATCTGGACGCCGCGGGCCTGGTCGAGGCCGGGCAGGAACTGGGTGTAGGGGAAGCTCGACCCGACGGTGAGCAGGGTGTCGCAGTCGCGCATCATCTCGTAGCTGGGCCGGGTGCCGAGCAGCCCGATCGAGCCGGTGACGTACGGCAGCTCGTCGCTGAGCACGTCCTTGCCGAGCAGGGCCTTGGCCACCCCGGCGCCCAGCAGCTCGGCGACCTGCTCGACCTCGGCGCGGGCGCCCCGGGCACCCTGGCCGACGAGCATGGCGACCTTGGTGCCGGAGTTGAGCACCTCGGCTGCGCGCCGCAGGCCGTCGTCGTCGGCGGCGACGGTCGGCCAGGTGAGCCCGAGGCTGGAGGGCACCATCTTGAAGGCGTGCTGCGGTGCGGCGTACTCGAGCTCCTGCACGTCGTTGGGGATGATCAGCGCGGTCGGCGCCCGGCGGCTCAGGGCGACGCGGAAGGCGCGGTCGAGCACGTTGGGCAGTTGCTCGGGCACGGTCACCATCTGCACGTAGTCGCTGGCGACGTCCTTGAACAGGCTGAGCAGGTCCACCTCCTGCTGGTAGCTGCCGCCCATCGCGGTGCGGTTGGTCTGGCCGACGATCGCGACGACGGGCACGTGGTCGAGCTTGGCGTCGTAGAGGCCGTTGAGCAGATGGATCGCACCCGGGCCGGAGGTCGCCATGCACACGCCCGGCCGGTCGCCGAACTTGGCGTACCCGACGGCCTCGAAGGCGCTCATCTCCTCGTGCCGCGACTGGATGAACCGCGGTTGGTCGTCGGCGCGGGAGAACGCACCGAGGATGCCGTTGATGCCGTCGCCGGGATAGCCGAAGACCTGCTCGACGCCCCATTCGCGCAGGCGGGTCAGCAGTTGGTCGGCCACGGTGGTGGTCATGTGGTGCTCCCTTCGAGGGTCGGCGTCACGGGTCGGTGGTCGTCCGGTACCCGGGCGGGCGTTCGGCGCTCAGGTTGTCGAGCAGCTGGGCCAGGTGGATCGCCTCGCGACCACCGCTGTCCAGCTCGTGGATCTGGGTGCGGCACGAGAAGCCGTCGGCCAGCACGACCGTCCCCGGCTCGGCCGCCCGCAGTCGCGGCAACAGCACCTGCTCGGCGCAGGCCTCACTCACCGCGCCGTGACCGGCGGTGAACCCGAAGTTCCCGGCCAGCCCGCAGCAGCCCGACTCCAGCCGCTCGACCTCGATCCCGGTGCGTTCGAGGAGGTCGCGGTCGGCGTCCCAGCCGAGTACGGCGTGCTGGTGGCAGTGCACCTGCGCGAGGGCACTCACCCCGGCCGGCGCGACCGGCGGCGTCCAGCCCTCGGTGTGCCCGGTGAGCAGCTCGGCGAGGGTGACCGTGTGATCGCGGACCCGGCGCGCGTCGAGGTCGTCGGGCATCAGCTCGACCGCGTCCGAGCGCAGCACGGTGGTGCAGCTCGGCTCCAGACCCACGACGAGACCTCCGTCGCGCACGTGCGCGGCGAGCTCGCGCAGCGTGTGGCGCACCCGGGCCCGGGCGACGTCGAGCTGTCCCGTGGAGAGCCACGTCAACCCGCAGCACACGGGGCGACTCGGCATCGTCACGCCCCACCCTGCCGACTCCAGCACCCCCACCGCCGCGACGCCGACCTCGGGATGGAAGTGGTTGGTGAAGGTGTCCGGCCACAGCAGCACGGTCCCGCGGCGGCCGGCCTCGCGCGCCGGGCGGTGCGTGCGCAGCCAGCGCTGCAGGGTCTGCGGGGCGAAGCGCGGCACCTCGCGGTCCTCCAGGCCGGCCGCCCGGGTGCCGATCCTGCGCAGCGCCGGCACCGAGGCGAGCCGGTTGACCGCCGGCGCGAGCCGCAGGCGGTCGATCACCATGGCGGCGGAGGGCAGGAAGCCGGTGGCGTAGTCGGCGCGGGGCCGCAGCCGATGGCGGTAGTGGTGGTGGAGGAACTCCGCCTTGTAGGTCGCCATGTCGACGTCGGCCGGGCAGTCCGACTTGCACCCCTTGCAGGCCAGGCACAGGTCGAGGGCGTCCCGAACCTCGGTGGAGCGCCAGCCGTCGGTGATCGGCCCGTCGCCGTGCCCGTCGAGCATCTCGAAGAGCAGCCGGGCGCGGCCGCGCGTGGAGTGCTCCTCCTCCCGGGTGACCTGGTACGACGGGCACATCACCGATCCGCCGTCGTGGGTGAGCTGACGGCACTTGCCGACGCCGACGCACCGGTTGGCGGCCTGGGCGAACGAGTGACCGTCGTCGGGGAACCCGAAGGTCAGTGGCCGCAGGCGCTTCGGCGCCCAGCGGCCGGCCAGTCGGAGGTGCTCGTCGAGGCCGGCCGGGTGGACGACCTTGCCCGGATTCATCAGGTCGTCGGGGTCGAAGAGGCCCTTGACGACCTCGAAGAGCCCGACCACCTCGTCGCCGAACATCCTCGGCAGCAGCTCGCCGCGGGTCTGCCCGTCGCCGTGCTCGCCCGACAGCGAGCCGCCGTACGACACGACGAGATCGGCGGCGCGCTCCAGGAATCGGCGGTATGCCGCCACACCCTCGGTCGAGTAGAGGTCGAACGGGACCCGGGTGTGCACGCAGCCCTGGCCGAAGTGGCCGTAGAGGCTGGGGCCGGTGTCGCCGGCGTAGCCGAACTCCTCGTAGAGCACGCGCAGGTCCCGCAGGTAGTCGCCGAGCCGGTCGACCGGCACGGCGGAGTCCTCCCATCCCTCGAACGTGTCCGGTTTGCCGGGCACGTGCGCGGTGGCGCCGAGGCCGGACTCGCGGACCTGCCAGAGCTCGTGCTCGCGGGCCGGGTCGTCGTAGAACGCGACGTCGGGCGCGTGGTCGGTCGTGCCGAGAGCTCGGAGCATCTGCTCCGCGCGGCGGTCCGCCTCGTCGGCGTCCTCGCCGCCCATCTGCACCAGGAGGTAGCCGGTGCCCTCGGGTAGCTCGGCGAGCGCGTCGGGGTTCATGCCCTTCACCTGCTGATCGCGGATCAGGTAGTGGTCGACGCCCTCGAGGGCGATCGGCTCGTGCTCGACGATGTGCGGCACGGCGTCCGCGGCCTCGCCGATGCTGCCGAAGCCCAGCACCACGAGGGTGCGGGCCCGCACGACCGGCACCAGGTCGAGCTCGGCGGCCAGCACGGTCACGAGGGTCGCCTCGCTGCCGACCAGCAGGCCCGCGACGTCGAAGCCGTGCTCGGGCAGCAGCGAGTCGAGGTTGTAGCCGCTCACGCGACGCGGGATCCGCGGGTAGCGCGTCCGGATCAGGTCGCCGTGCTGGTCGCGCAGCCGCCGCAGCGCCCGGTGGATCTCGCCGACCCGGTCGGTCCGCCCGGCGACCGCGTCGTACTCGTGCTCGGAGAGCCTGGCGGCGCGGAACCGGGTGCCGTCGTGCAGCAGCACGTCGAGGGAGACGACGTTGTCGACCACCTTGCCGGTGCGCTGGGCTGTCGCTCCGCAGGAGTTGTTGCCGATCATGCCGCCGAGCGTGCAGTTGGGGTGGGTGGCCGGCTCGGGCCCGAAGCGCAGGCCGGTCGGCGCCAGTTGCCGGTTGAGGTCGTCGAGCACGATGCCGGGCTCCACGACGCAGCGCCGCCTGTCGGCGTCGACGGAGAGGAGTCGATGGCAGTGCTTGGTGAAGTCGATGACGACGGCCTCGTTGGTGCACTGGCCGGCCAGGCTCGTCCCGCCTCCGCGCGGGACGATCGGCAACCCCAGCTCGTGGCAGACCGCGACGGTGTCGACCGCCGCGTCGATAGTGCGCGGGATCACCACGCCGAGCGGCACCTGCCGGAAGTTCGAGGCGTCCGTCGAGTACGCCGCGCGGCTGCCGGCGTCGAAGCGCACCTCGCCGTCGACCCGCTCGCGCAGCAGCCGTGCGGCCCGTCGCAGATCGGTCATCGGCGCCGTTCCCTCCAGGCGAGCGCCGCGGCGAGGAGTCCGACCCCTCCGGTGACGAGCAGTCCGTGGTGCTGGGATGCCCAGACCTGGGGGGAGAGCCGGTGGGACCGGGCGTCGAAGGATCCGTGCGCGCCGTGGTCGGTGCCCTCCGGGCCGTCGGCGGGCCGCCAGAGGTTCTCCGGTCGGTCGGGGTCTCGTGGCCGGCGGGTCTGCTGGGAGTCGAAGCCGGTGCGCGCGAGGTAGCGGTCGAGCAGTCCGGGTGCGACGGCGTTCGCGAGCAGGGTGGCGGTCGTCGTCTCGCCGACCCAGTACTCCCGGCGCCCCGGGTGGTCCGCGGCGTACACGACGGCGCGAGCGGCGACCTCGGGCTGGTAGATCGGCGGCACGGGCCGCGGCTCTCGGGGCAGCCGCGACAGTACCCAGCCGAACTGCGGCGTGTTCACCGCGGGCAGCTGCACCATCGTGACCCGCACGTTGCTGCGCTCGTGGAGGAGCTCGGTCCGCAGGGCCTCGTGGAAGCCCTGGATGGCGTGCTTGGCGCCGCAGTACGCCGACTGCAGCGGGATGCCCCGGTAGGCGAGGGTCGAGCCGACCTGGACGATCGTGCCCCGGTCGCGAGGCAGCATCCGGCGCAGCGCCGTCCGGGTGCCGTGCACGTAGCCGAGGTAGCTGACCTCGGTGACCCGCCGGAACTCCTCGGGCTCGATGTCCACGAACCGCGCGAAGACCGAGGTGAACGCGACGTTCACCCAGACGTCGATCCGGCCGAGCTCGGCCTCGACCCGGTCGCCGGCCGCCTCGACGGCGGCGGCGTCGGCGACGTCGACCTCGAGGGGTAGCGCGCGCACGCCGGTCGCCCGAGCCTCGGCGGCGACGGCCTCGAGGCCGGTGCGACCGCGAGCGAGCAGTGCGACGTCGTCGCCCCGGGAGGCGAACGCGCGTGCGACGGCTCGTCCGACGCCTGCGGACGCACCGGTGACGACGACGGTCCTCGATGGGCGCAAGGTCATCGGTCGCTCGCCTCGAACCCGTCGGTGCTGACGCCGGCGCGGCCCAGCTCCTGGCCCAGCTCCTGGCCCAGCTCCTGGGCCGTCTCCAGCAGCGCGGCGTGCACGAACGCCTGGGGGAGGTTGCCGCGCAGCTGGCGCTGCACCACGTCGTACTCCTCGGCGAAGAGGCCGGGCGGGCCCAGCGCGCCGCGGTTGCGCTCGAACCACCGCACCGCGTCGGTGACCTGGCCCAGCCGCAGGCTGGCGAGGGCGAGGTGGAAGCCGGAGAGCACGAACGCCCCCTCGGCCTGGTGGAGCGGTGCGTCCGGATCGTGCCGGAAGCGGTAGACGTAGCCGTCGTCGGCCAGGTCCTCGACGACCGCCCGGAACGTCGCGACCTGGCGTGGGTCATCGCCGGGCACCGCGCCTCGGATGCCCGGCAGCAGCAGGGCCGTGTCGACCAGCGGGTCGTCGGGGGAGCGCTGCCACCGCCCGCTCGGATGGCGGCAGTCGCGGTCGACCGACGACACCAGCCGGTCGGCCGGCTCGGCGCGCCCCACGGCGCGCAGTCCCGCCGCGCACATCAGCCGCGAATGGGCCCAGCGCCGTTCGCCGAGCTCCCAGATGCCGGCATCGGACTCGGCGTGCCGCTTCTCGATCGCCTGCACGGCCACGGTGATCGCCTCCCGCGCGTCGCGATCGAGGCGACCGGCCCGGTCGGCGGCCGCGAGCAGCAGCAGTGCCTCGCCGAACACGTCCAGCTGGAACTGGTCGTTGACGTGGTTGCCGACCCGCACGGGCGCGCCGGGATAGCCGGGCAGGTCGAGCTCCCGCTCGCCGGGCACCGGTCCGCCCGCCACGGTGTACGCCGGCCGCAGGTCGGGTCCGTCCGCGAGCAGCCGGTCCGCGACGAACCGGACCCCGGCGTTGAGCAGGTCGTGCGCGCCGACGGCCGCCGCGGCCTGGCCGGCGTAGCACTGGTCGCGGATCCAGGCGTAGCGGTAGTCGTAGTTGCGGCCCCGGTCGGCGCGCTCGGGCAGTGACGTGGTCGCCGCCGCGACCATGCCGCCCTGTCGGGAGGTCAGGCCGCGCAGCACCGCCCAGGAGTGCCGGGCGTCCCCCGGGGCCGCCGAGCCGGTCAGGTCCGGAGCGGCATCCCGCCACGCCTCCTCGGTGCGCCGCCAGGTGGTCGTCGGGTCCGGCGGCTCCGCCGGAAGGCGTGCGCCGAGCTCGAGGACGAGGTCCCGGGACTGCCCGGCCGGCACGACCAGGTCGAGGGCGAGCCGCCCGTCGTCGACCCGGGCGCCGTCGGTGGCCCCGGACCAGCGGAAGGCGAGTCCGCCGGTGCGGCCCTCCCAGCAGCCGCCTGCCCGGCGAGCCACGGCCATCGGAGAGTCGCCGAAGTCCGCTCGGCACTCCAGCAGCACCCGCACTCGTGCGCCCTCCCGGCCGGCCTCGACCCGGCGCAGCAGGACGACCCGGTCGCGCTCGCCGGGGAAGGCCAGGGCCTCGCGCGACTCGACGACGGAGCCCGTGGTCACCCAGCGGGCGCGCCAGATCAGCGTGTCCGGCTCGTAGTGACCGCCCCAGACGTACCGGGGATCGGCCGGGGTGACGGCGTAGGACCCCAGGCCGCCGAGGAGGGAGGCGAACACCGCGCCGTCGGCCCAGGCCGGGGCGCACATGAACGCGACGTCGCCGCGCGGCCCGACCAGCGCGCCGCGTTCGCCGTCGGCGAGCAGCGCGTACTGCCGCAAGGTCTCCGGTGGCGTCCAGCGGCTCACGGCTCCCTCTCCGGTCGAGGCGTCTCCACGCGCGGTGGCGGTACGCTGGCCGGTATCCATGCGCCAGCGCAAATATGTCCTGACGCGACGAGGTTTCGGTGGGCCACGGGACGAGGGCGGTGGGGTGCGGGACGGAACGGCGGCCGGCGAGCCGGTCGAGGAGCTCGTCGAGGAGCTCCTGACAGCCAGTCGGGCGCTGGTCGGCATCGCCGTGCACTCGATCGGGGCCGCGCCCACCGATGTCACCGTCGCCCAACACCGCCTGCTGGTGCTCCTGGCCGCGCACGGTCCCCAGAGCGTCGGCGAGATCGCCGAATGCCTGGGGGTGAACCCGTCCAACGCGAGCCGGCACTGCGACCGCCTGCAGCGTCTCGGCCTGCTGTCGCGGCGGCGCTCGCCCGACGACGGTCGGGTGGTGCGCGTCGAGGTCTCCGGCCCCGGGCGTCAGCTGCTGGACGCGGTCACCGAGCGGCGGCGCGCCGACGTCCGCCGCGTCGTCGACCGGATGTCTCCGGAGGACACCGCCGTCGTGGTCGCCGCGCTCCGTGGGTTCAACGAGGCGGCGCAGGAGACCGGCCAGGACGAGTGGCCGTCACTCGGCCGCTCAGCGACCGGCGCAGGCGACGCAGGTGGCCGACCACGGCCGGAACTCGAGGCGCTCCAGTGAGATCGGCTCACCGCACGACGTACAGCGTCCGAAGGTGCCGTCGGCGATCCGCTGCTGGGCGGCGGTGATCTCGCCCAGCGTCTGCCGGAGCGCGGAGCGCTGGACGGCGGCGACCTGGTCGTCCTCCGCGAGGGGGAGCCGTTCGATCTGGTCGAGCCGGTTGGCGGCGGCCTCGCCGAGGGCCTGGCCGAGCTGGGCCAGGGTCGCGGTGGTGAGCGAGTCCGTGGTGGCGGTGGGAGTGGGCGTGTTCACGTGGTCCTCCTGATGAGGTGGCTAGATGTCGAGCGCGCAGTAGACGCACCGTGGCGTCCAGGGCTTCTCGCGCAGGGCCGAGAGCGCGATCGGTCCGGAGCAGTCGGTGCAGGTGCCGTAGGTGCCCGCCGCCAGACGCGCGCGGGCCTGCGCGGCCTCGCGTGCGACGCGCTGCAGCTGGGCCTGGCGGGCCAGCGAGCGGTGGCTGAGCTCGGCCAGCGGAGGCATCCGGCGCAACGCGCGGCCGAGCGCGCGGAGGATCTCCTCCAGTCGTCGCGGGGTGTCGGTCGGCAGGGCGACGGTGTCGTCGAAGCGGGTCAGCGAGGAGCCCCTCGGTGGCTGGAGCACCGCGAAGGCGGCCGCCTGCTCACGCGTGGCGTCGGCGGTACGAGTGGTCCGTGCGGCGAACCGCCCGGCGGGAGCGGGGGCGGCGAGTTGCTGGGTCATGGAGGCCTCCAGGGGTCGAACGTCGATCCCGGTGGGGTGGTGTGGATGGTGCCGTCGAGCCGGGCTCAGCGGCGGATGCAGCGGTCGCAGATCGTCGTCCACGGCCGCAGCTCCAGCGACCGGTCGTCGATGTACTGCTCACAGCGGGAGCAGAGGCCGTAGGTGCCGGCCTCGAGCCGTTCCTGGGCGGCGATGATCGAGTCGAGGATCCGCGTGACGCTGGTCCGGTGCATCGTGGCGACCGGGCTGGAGTCCTGGGGGAGGTCCTTCAGCTGGGCCCGACGGGCCTGCGCCGCCTCGGTGAGGAGGGCGGTGAGGTGCTCGATGCTCTGCTGGCTGAGCTGGTCGTTCGGGTGTGCGGCGAGCCGAGTGGAAGCACGCATTGGTCCTGTCCTGTCGTCCGGATAAGCAAAAGCCGCGAACTCGTCGGGACGAGTCCGCGTGCCGGGGGTGGGATGAGCGACAGGTCAGGCGGGCGGAGCGCGATCGACGCTCCGGCGGAGGATGTCGAGACCACGCATGCCGCGGGCGATCTCACTCAGCTCGAGAGCGAGCAGGGCGGCACCGGAGGGCACGTGCGACGGACCGGCCGTCGTCGTGTGCGCCTTGCGGATGGGTGCCATGTTCGGACCATAGCACCGGGGGTCGAGGAATGCGCCGCGGAAGGCGGCACCCCTGGGGACCCCCGGTGCTCGGCCCGGCTGGTCGGAGTCGACCGGCCGGTGATCAGATGACGCCGAGCGCGAGCATCGCGTCGGCGACCTGGGTGAAGCCGGCGATGTTGGCGCCGGCGAGGTAGTTGCCGGGCTGGCCGTACTCGTCGGCGGTCGCCAGGCAGCGGTCGTGGATCTTGCGCATGATGTCGGCGAGACGACGCTCGGTGTAGTCGAAGGACCACGAGTCGCGCGAGGCGTTCTGCTGCATCTCCAGGGCGCTGGTGGCCACGCCGCCGGCGTTCGCCGCCTTGCCCGGCGCGAACGCGATGCCGGCCTCGCTGAAGCGGCGCACCGCCTCGGGGGTGCAGGGCATGTTCGCGCCCTCGGCGACCACCGAGCAGCCGTTGCGCACCAGGGCGGTGGCGTCGGTGCCGTTCAGTTCGTTCTGCGTCGCGCACGGCAGCGCGATGTCGCAGGGGACGTTCCAGATCGACCGGCCCTCGACGTAGTCGGCGCCCGCGCGCTCCTCCGCGTAGGCGGAGATGCGGGCCCGGCGCCCCTCCTTGATCTCCTTCAGGAGGTCGAGGTCGATGCCCTTCTCGTCGTGGACGTAGCCGGTGGAGTCGGAGCAGGCGACGACGACCGCGCCCAGCCGCTGCAGCTTCTCGATGGCGTAGATCGCGACGTTGCCGGACCCGGAGACCACGGCGGTCTTCCCGTCCAGGCTCTCGCCGCGGGTCTTGAGGATCTCGTCGACGAAGAAGACGGTGCCGTAGCCGGTGGCCTCGGTGCGGACCTGCGAGCCGCCCCAGGTCAGGCCCTTGCCGGTCAGCACGCCGGACTCGTAGCGGTTCGTGATCCGCTTGTACTGGCCGAACAGGTAGCCGATCTCGCGTCCGCCGACGCCGATGTCGCCGGCCGGCACGTCGGTGTACTCGCCGATGTGCCGGTAGAGCTCGGTCATGAACGACTGGCAGAACCGCATGATCTCGTGGTCCGAGCGACCCTTCGGGTCGAAGTCGGAGCCGCCCTTGCCGCCGCCGATCGGCAGCCCGGTCAGGGAGTTCTTGAAGATCTGCTCGAAGCCGAGGAACTTCACGATGCCGAGGTTGACCGAGGGGTGGAAGCGCAGCCCGCCCTTGTACGGCCCGAGGGCGGAGTTGAACTCCACGCGGAAGCCGCGGTTGATCTGCACGTCGCCGCGGTCGTCGACCCACGGCACGCGGAAGATGATCTGCCGCTCGGGCTCGCACAGCCGCGGGATGATCGCGGCGTCGACGTACTGGGGGTGCTTGGCGATGACCGGGCCGAGCGAGTCGAGCACCTCGTGTGCCGCCTGGTGGAACTCACGCTCGCCGGGGTTGCGGCGCAGCAGCTCGTCGTAGACGTCTTGCAGCTTCTCGTCGAGGACGGACACGGGTGCTCCTTGCGATCGGTTCGTTCCGGAGCCTGCAACGCCGAAGGCCCTTGACCTCGCGAATCCTAGGCGGTCACCGGGCGTCAGACCTGCCGGGTCTCACGGTCAGCGGTGTGATGTGTGCGGCGCGGCGCGCGGCCCGGCGAGAGACAAGGCCCCGATCACAGCCGCTGTCGGCCGGGTCGGCCGGGAAGAAGGTCTCGCAGCACTCGGTCTCGACGGCACGGCCCGCCGCCGCTGATCACGTCGTGGCGGCGCCGCCGAGCGGTACCGCTCGAAGGAGCACGACAGTGTCACGATGGGCTTCTGCACAAGGAGCTGCCGGGACGTCTGCGACCGCGACCGGAGGGCCCGGCAACGACCGCACGGCACACCGCCATTCTCGGACTAGGCTGCGGCCCCGTGAACACCGACACCGAGCACCTCCTCCTGCGCCGCGCGGTCGAGCTCGCCGCGGCGAACGTACGCGGCGGCGGCCGGCCCTTCGGCGCGCTGGTCGTGCTCGACGGCCAGGTCCTCGCCGAGGGCGTGAACACCACGACGTCGAGCGGCGACCCGGTCGCACACGCCGAGGCCGAGGCGATCCGCGCGGCATGCCGGGAGCGCGGCACGCTGCGACTCGACGATGCCGTGGTCTACGCCAGCGGTGAGCCCTGCGTGATGTGCCAGGCGCTCGCCAAGGCCGTCGGCGTCGCGGCGATGGTGTTCGCGGTCTCGTCCGCCGAGGCGGCCGTCGCCGGCTGGCCCTTCTCCGAGGAGTCCTTGCGGCTGCACGCGGCCTGGACCGCCGCCGCCGGCGGGTACGCCCGGCAGGGCGACGTGCCCGAGGCGGCGCAGCCGATCTTCTCGTGGGCGACCGCCCAGCCCTGACCGGCGCCCCTCAGTCCGGGTCGGCGCCGCCCTCGCCGGCCGTGCCGGCGGCATGCTCTGCGGCCAGCAGCGAGAGGCCCAGGGCGGCGAGCAGCCCGTTGCCGGCGAGGTAGCCCCCGGCCCCGGCGCCGGACATGCCGACCGCCGCTCCGCCGGCGGCGTACACGCCGGCCACCGGGCTGCCGTCGGGCCGCAGCACCCGCGCATGCTCGTCGATCGAGAGGCCGCCCTGGGTGTGGAAGAGGGCGGGCCGGACCGAGATCGCGGCCAGCGCGCCGGCGAGTGGCGCCTCCCAGTGGGTGCGGCCGAAGCGGTCGGGGCGCTCGCCGCGCGCGACCAGGCCGGTCTCGGCGACCGTGGCGGCCAGCCCCTGCGGGTCGATCCCGGTCCGCTCGGCGAGCTCGGCGGGGGAGTCGCCCCACCGGACCGCGCCGGTCGCGACGGTCTCCTGGTAGTCGCGGAATGCCAGGCAGGCCTCGTGGATCCGTCGATCCACGACGATCCAGGCCTCGCCGCCGGCCCGGTCCAGCACCACGCTGGCGTACTCGGAGTAGCCCGTCGTCTCGTCGCCGAACCTGGCGCCCGCCCGGTCGACGAGGAAGCCGCCGTGCATCACCGTGGCCCAGCCGGCGAGCGTCGCGCCGGGCATCGCGACGGCGGCATGGCCCTGGTAGGCGTCGAGCTGCGCCACCGCCGCCCCGAGCGCGCCGCCCAGCCGCAGGGCGTCGCCCGTGGACCCCTCGCTGCCGTGGTAGAGCGCGCCGGCCATCTCCGGCAGGTGCCGGCGCACCAGGTCCGGGTCGCCGGCGAAGCCGTTCGTGGCCAGCAGCAGTGCCCGGGCGGGCACGGACTCCGTGCCGTGGGGGGTGCGCAGCGTCACGCCGCGCAGCCGCCCGTCGTGCTCGACGTCCACGAGCTCGGCGGGCGCCATCAGGTCGATCTCCGGGCGGCGTCGGACCGCGGCGAGGAGCGTGGCCAGCATCGTGCGCCCGCTGCGGTCGGGGACCGTGTGGCAGCGCCACACCGAGTGGCCGGGGTAGTCGAAGTCGGTGACCAGGTCCAGGTCCAGGCCCGCGTGGTCGGCCAGCCACTCCACCAGCCGTGCGCTCACCCCGGCCAGCGTCGCGGCGACCCTCGGGTCGGCGGAGCCGCCGGTCTTGCGGCGGACGTCGTCCAGGAACCGGCCGGCGTCGTCCGCGACGCCGGCCGCCCGCTGCCAGCGGCTGCCGGCGCCGGGGATCATCGCCGTCGACATCGACGTGTTGTTGCCGAGCGCGAAGTGCTCGCTCCGGTCCACGACCAGGACCGAGAGCCCCAGCTCGGCCGCCCGCAGCGCGGCGACCAGGCCGCCTCCCGCGCCGGCCACCACGAGGTCGACCCGCTCGTCGTCGGCGTCCTCGACCCGAGGCTCATCCATGACGTCCCCCTTCGGGAGCGAGGTGGGCGGCCGGCCGCGCCGAAAGGTACGCTGAGCGGACCTGCATACCGCTGACCGGAACACGCGTTCCCGCCGAGGAGTCCCGATGCGACACGTCCCCGCCTTCCCTCGGTCGTTCCTGTACGTTCCCGGCGACCGACCGGACCTGTTCGCCAAGGCCCAGGTGAGCGACGCCGACGCCGTCATCCTGGACCTCGAGGACGCGGTGCCGGTCGCCGGCCGGGCCGCGGCGCGCGCCGAGGTGACGGCCTGGCTGCCCACGGTCGAGGAGCCGGACCGCTGGTGGGTGCGTCTGGACCCGACGAGTCTCGCCGAGGACCTGCGCCCGGTCGCGGAGTCCGGCGCCGCCGGGGTGGTGCTGGCGAAGGTCTCGCTCGCGGCGCTCGACGAGGCCGACGCGATCCTGCGCGGCATCGGGGCCGCGGCCTCCGGGACGAGCGTCGTGGGCCTGGTCGAGTCCGCAGCGACCTACGCCGCTCTGGCGCAGCTGGTCCGGCACCCGCGCCTGCTCACCCTGGGCATCGGGGAGGTGGACCTGCTGGCCGACCTCGGGATCGTCGCCTCCGAGCGGACCGCCGAGGCGATCGACGCCCTGCGCACCCAGGTAGTGGTGCAGTGCGCGGCCGCGGGGCTGAGAGCCCCGATCGCCCCGACCTCGACCCGGTTCCGCGAGCTGGACGAGTTCGCGGACACCACCAGGCTGCTGCACGAGCTCGGGTTCGGATCCCGCACCGCGATCCACCCCGGACAGGTTGCGGTGATCCACCGGGTGCTGACCCCGACGGCCGAGGAGCTGGCCTCGGCCGCCGAGGTCGTCGCCCGCTTCGAGGAGGCCGGGCAGGGGGTGGCGGTCGACGGCGAGGGCCGGCTGATCGACGCCGCCGTCGTCCGCCAGGCCCGGCGCACCCTCTCCCGGCAGCCGTCGCACTAGATGACTAATTCCAAGGTCTCGCACGCTACGCGACGCTCAGCATCCACGCTGGCTGCGTTGCCAGCGCTCGAGAGACATCCAGCCTGTCGTCGCGCCGGCGCCTGGCCAGCGCGGCGCTGAGCGCCGCTCGCTTGCACGATCCCTTGGAATTACTCATCTAGTCGGCGCGGCCCGCGCGGCGCTGGTACCGCCCGCGCGGCGCCCCGGTCATCGCGCCGTCGGTGAGCACGGCCTCGCCGCGCAGGTAGGTGTCGGTCACCCGGGCGGTCAGGGTGAAGCCCTCGAAGGGCGTGTACTCCTGGGTGGAGAGCGAGTCCTCGGCACGCACGACGTACTCGACGTCGTCGTCGACCAGGCAGAAGTCGGCGTCGTATCCGACCGCCACGTCTCCCTTGTGCGACAGGCCGTAGCGCTGCGCCGGGTTGCGCGCGACCAGCTCGGCGATCCGGTTGTAGGACAGGCCGCGCTTGCGGCCCTCGCTGATCATTCCGGGCAGCAGGTACTCCGCGCCGCCGAAGCCGGACTTGGCCAGGAAGACGTCCTCGCGGGGCTCGCCGAACTTCGCCTCGTCGCGGCAGCAGGCGTGGTCGGAGCAGACCCAGTCCACGTCGCCGGCGAGCACGTGCTCCCACAGCGCCTCGACGTCCTCGCGCGAGCGCAGCGGTGGGTTGACCTTGCCTCCGGGCGCGGCGGTGTGGAAGTCGGCGAGCAGGTGGCCGACGGTGACCTCGCGGCGGAAGGCGATGTGGGGGAAGGTCTGCTGCATCAGCATCGCCGACTCCATCGCCTTGCGGCTGGTGAGGTGGAGCAGGTTGATGTTGGGCAGTTCGGTCTCATGGGCGAGGTAGGAGGCGATGGCGATCGCCAGCCCCTCCGAGTGCGGCGGACGGGACGCGGAGTAGGCCTCGAGCCCGGTCAGGGTGCCGTCCTCCTCGACCAGCCGGGTGTAGGCGCGCATGATCTCGGCCGTCTCGCAGTGCAGGGACAGCGAGATGTGGTCGCGGTCGGCGGCGAAGCGCGGGTCCTGCCGGGCCGCCTCGATCCCGCGCATCACGAACTCGAAGTGGGCCAGGTCGTAGGCCTCGCCCTCCGGCAGCATCAGGAATGAGCCCTGGTCGCTGGAGCGTCCGTGCAGCCCGTGGCTGCCGTAGAACATGAAGACCTTGAACGAGGCCACGCCGAAGTCCTCGATGAGCATCGGGATCTCGTCGATGTGCTCGCGCAGGATCGGCGCGACGTGGAAGGCGTAGTCCACGTAGGACCGTCCCTCCACTGCGTCCAGGATCTCCGGGAAGACCTTGCGGTACGGGCCGGTGCGGTTCAGGTAGTAGGCGCCGGTGCGGATGTAGGTGATGCCCGAGGTCACGCCACCCTGGGCGGCGGCCTGGCTCTCGGTGTCCGCGTCGGTGCTCAGCGGGTTGTAGATGCCCCAGTGCTGGTGGACGTCCACCACGCCGGGGAACAGGTGCCGGCCGCGCGCGTCGAGCGTGCGGGCCGCCCGCGCCGGATCGATGTCCGGCTCGACGAGCGCGAACTGTCCGTCCTTGACGGCGATGTCGAGCCGCTCCGGGGAGCTCTGGCCCGCGCGGACGACGGTGGCGTTCGAGATGACGAGATCGAAGTCGGTCATGGAGGCTCTCCTCAGCTGCGGGACGCCGCGGCGTCCCCGTGGTCATCGGTGGCTGCGCGCCGTGCGGGGTCGGACGGACCGAGCGTCCGCTCGGCGTCGACTCCGGCAAGCGGCCCGGTCAGATCGTGCAGGTCTGTGCAGGTCTCGAGGCGCCGGCAGAGCCCGGCGAGGTCGCGGACCTGGTCGGGTGACAGCCCGCGGCGGGTGTTGGCCTCGAACTTGGTCGTCAGCTCCGCGAACGACAGCGGTCGCTGCGGACCGCCGCGGTTGCTGAGCACCTCCTCCACCACGACGCTCCCGTCGGTCAGCTCGGCGGTGAGCACGGCCGGGAACTGGCGGGGGAAGATCGCCGTGCAGCGCTCGTCGGCCACCACGTCGACCTTGGCCATCAGCGCCCGGCGCTGCGGGTCGCGTGCCAGGTCGTCGGTGTAGTCCTCCAACGCGGCGCCCAGGCCACCGCCGCCGAGCAGGCCCACCGCGACGGCGTACGGCCCGCTGAACTGGGCCATGTAGCCGGTCTCGGGCGCACGCTTGACCTCGATCGGGTCGCCGATCGTGCGCAGGTTGGGGGCCGGTACGCCGAGGACCAGGCGTCGCACGAGCTCGGGGGTCACGCCCCGTGCCTTCAGCGCCCGCCCGGCGTCCACGGCCGCGTGCGTGAAGTGGTTCGCCGGGTAGGGCTTGAAGAAGATGTCGGGGACCGCCCACTCCTCGCCCAGCCCGCGGGTGACCGCGCCGGGATCGAAGCGGCCGTGCAGCCAGGCCTGGAAGAACCCGAAGCGGCCCTCCAGCACGGTCGGGGGACCGGTGACGCCGAGCTCGGCGAGCTCGGCCGCGGAGACCGCGGCGTGCGCGGCCCAGCCGCAGTGCAGCCGCTTCACCGTGCCGCCGGTGCGGTTGGCCTCGATGATGCCCGACGCCATGGAGCCGGCGATGCCCAGCGCGTGCCGGACCTCGGCGGCTCCCCCCGTGAGCATGGCCGCGGCCGCCGCGCCGCCCATCGCGCCGCAGATCGAGGTGGCGTGCTGGCCGTGCTCGAAGAAGGTGGAGTTGCCCGCCTCCTCGTCGTACCCGGCCATTCCGAGCCGGACGCACACCTCCAGCCCCACCGCGATCGCACGGATCAAGGCGGCTCCGTCCGCGCCGACCCGCTGGGCCGCCGCCAGGGCAGCGGGCACCACCGTGGCGCTCGGGTGCAAGACGGAGGGGAGGTGGGTGTCGTCGAAGTCGAGGGAGTGCGCGAGCACTCCATTGACGAAGGCGGCCAGGTTCGCCGGCAGCGGCGTCGGTACGCCGACCGCGTCGGCGGGCCCGGCCGCGCGCTGGGCGACCGCCCAGCGGCGAGCCGCCACGCTGGTGTCGAGGTCGGCCGCGGCCACCGCGATGCCGAGCGTGTCCATGACCCGCGCACGTACGCTGTCGACCACGTCGGCCGGGAGCGTGGCGGTCTCGACACCGGCCGCGAACTCGGCCAGCTGCTCCACGAGGGTCCGGTCGTCGCTCACTGTGCGAACACCGCCAGCGGACGGACGGGGGAGCCGGTGGCGCCGTAGATGTTGAGCGGGATCAGCACCAGCGTGAACTCGTGCCGGTCCTCCCGGGCCAGCTCCTCCAGGTCGAGCGCCTCGATGATGTAGACGCCGTGCTCGACGAGCAGCACCCGGTGTGCGGGCAGCGTCGCGTGTCCGCCCCCCGGGGCCAGGCGCTCGAAGGCGATGGTGTCGGCGCCGGCGGCGTGCACCCCGCGGTCGGCCAGCCAGTGTGCGCCCGCCTCGCCGATGCCGGGGACGCCGCTGTCCAATCCGACGTACGGTGCACCCTCAGCGAAGCGCTGACCCCAGCCGCTGCGGACGAGCACCACGTCGCCCGCGCCGACCTCGAGGCCGCGGCGCGCGGCCGCCGCCTCCAAGTCCGCAACCGTGATCTCGTAGCCGTCCGCACAGCGCTCGATCCCCAGGAGACCGGGGATGTCCAGGAGCACGCCGCGCCGGAGCATGGGGGCGATCGTGTGCACGCCCAGCTCGTCGAACCGTCCGCCCAGGCCCGCCTCGCGCGCGTCGGCGCCGCCGTGGAGTCGCCCGTCCTGCGAGACGTGGGCGAGGGCGTCGATGTGGGTGCCGACGTGGGTGCCGGTGCTGATCATGTCGTTGGCGGCGCTGCCGCCGTCGGCCCGCTCCATGTCGCCGTGTCGGCGAGGGAGCGAGTGGTGGAACGCCGGGTGGTTCGGCGACTGCGGCATCCCGGTGCGCAGCTGGCGCCCCAGATCGACATACCTGACTCCTGCCTGCACCAGGTGCAGCAGCGGGTCACTCACTTGACGGCCTCGCTCTCTCTCATCTCACGTATCTGCTGATCGTCGAAGCCGAGCTCGGCCAGTACCTCGTCGGTGTCGGCGCCGTGGGCTCGGCCGGTGAATCGGATCCGACCGGGCGACTTCTGCATCCGCCACATCACGTTGTGCTGCAGCACGTCGCCCAGATCGTCGTCCGGGACCTCCGTGAGCATCTGCGTCTCACGCACGTGCGGGTCCTCAACGAGGTCGCGGGCGTTGTAGACCGCGGCGATCGCGGCGCCGGCCTCCTCGAAGGCGGCCAGCACCTCGCTCCGGTCGCGCTCGGCGATCCAGTCGCCGACGTAGCCGTCGAGGAGGTCGACGTGCGCCGCCCGGCCGTGCCCGGTGGCGAACCAGGGCTCGGCGATGACCTCGGGGTGGCCCACCAGGGTGAGCACCCGCTCGGCGATGCTCTGGGCGCTGGTGGACACCGCGACCCAGGAGCCGTCCCGGGTCCGGTAGGTGTTGCGGGGCGCGTTGTTGGCCGACCGGTTGCCACGTCGCTGCTCCAGGTGGCCCAGCTGCTGGTAGACGGTGGGCCCCGGCCCGACCGCGGCCATGATCGGCTCCAGGATGCTCAGGTCGACGACCTGGCCCTCGCCGGTGGCGTCGCGGTGCCGCAGGGCCATCAGGACGGCGGACGAGGCCGCGATGCCGCAGATGCTGTCGGCCAGGCCGAACGCGGGCAGTGTGGGCGGGCCGTCGGGCTGTCCCGTGAGGTCGGCGAACCCGCTCATCGCCTCGGCCAGGGTGCCGAAGCCGGCCCGGTGTGCGTAGGGGCCGGACTGTCCGAACCCCGTGACGCGCACCAGGACCAGGCCCGGGTTGATCTCGTGCAGCACCTCCGGGCCCAGGCCCCAGCGCTCGAGCACACCGGGCCGGAAGTTCTCCACCAGGACGTGGGCGGTGGCAGCCAGGCGCTTGAGGACCTCCGCCCCTGCCTCGGACTTGAGGTCGACGGCGACGGTGCGCTTGTTGCGGCCGATCTCCTTCCACCACAGCGGAACGCCGTCCTTGCTCGGGCCGTGTCCGCGCATGCCGTCGGCCCGCCTGGGGTGCTCCACCTTGATCACGTCGGCGCCGAAGTCGCCGAGGATCTGGCAGCAGAGGGGGCCGGCGAGGATGGTGGAGACGTCGACGACGCGGAGCCCATCGAGCGGCATGCGCTCGGTGACCATGAGACAGCCTTTCTGAAGTCCTGGGACGGGTGAAGCGGGAGAGTGGAGGGGTCCGGCCGCCGGGAGGCCGGACCCCTCGACGATCACTCCACGGCCGGTGCGACGTCCTCGGCCGGGATGGCGCGGCTGTTCAGCACGGCGAAGCCCTCGTCCTGCGAGGCGTCCCCCTTGACCTTCCAGGCGGTGACCGGCGACATCAGGAGGTGGTCCTCGGCGCGGAACTCGAAGGTGCCCTTGGGGCCGCTGAAGCTCATCCCGGGAAGCGCGTCGGCGACCTTGTCGGCGTCGGCGCTGCCGGCCGCCTCGATTCCCGCCTTGATCGCGAGGATCGCGGCGTAGCCCTCGTACGACCAGGCGTTGGGCCGCTTCGAGTGGGCCTCGCGGTAGCCGTCGACGAAGGCGGTGTTGACGTCGTTGTCGTACGCCTCGTCGAAGTAGTCGTAGACGAAGGTCATCGGCGGGGTGTCGGCGCCGAGCGCCTCGGCGGTCGGCGTCGAGCCGCCGAGGTTGATGACCTCGCCGTAGCGACCGAAGAAGTCGTAGGGCTCACCCTGCTTGACGAGGCCGATCGTGGTCGCCGAGAAGGTCGACATGAACAGGCCGGTGTTCTTCGCACTGTCGTCGGGGAGCGCGGAGAGCAGCGAGTTGATGTACGGCGCGACCTGGGTGGCGTCCAGCGGGACGTAGACGTCCTTCCCGGTCTTGTCCTCGCCCAGCGCGTCCGCGAACCGGGTCCAGACCTCGCGGCCGAAGTCGTAGTCCGGCCCGATTCCCTGCCAGGTCTCCAGACCCGTGGCCTCGGCGACGTCAGCGGTCGCATTGGCGAGCATGGTGTTGCTCGGCGCCAGCTGGAAGTAGTTGTCGGTCAGGCTGGCCTGTGTCAGTGCGTCGCCCTGGCAGCTCAGGCCCACCAGCACTCCGCCGCCGTCGGAGATGATCGGCGAGGCGGCGAGGCAGTCGGGATCGAGCGTGTAGCCGGCGATCAGCTTGACGCCGTCACTGAGCAGTTCACGCGCCATCTGGACCGAGGTGTTCGGGTCGCCCTTCTCGTCCTTGATGACGAGCTCGATCTCCCGACCGTCGATGCCGCCCTCGGCGTTGATCTGCTGCACGGCGAGCTCGGCGCCGCGTTTGTGCGACTCCCCGATCTCCGCCAACGGTCCGGACATGACAGCGACCAGACCGACCTTGATGGGCCCGGAGCTCTCGGCCTTCTCCGCGTCTCGCGAGGCCTTGCTGCTGCATCCGGCGGTGGTCATGAGTGCTGCGACCGCCACGAGCGACAGCATCTTCGTTGATTTCAGCATTGTTCTACTTCCTCTGCCGAGAGTGGTGTGACAGGGACTGGTTGGCTTCGCCGGGCCGACCGGCTCGCGCTAGACCTTGAGGTAGCGATCACGGATCTCCGGTCGCGCCTGGAACTCCGCACCTCCTCCCTGGAAGGCGATTCGCCCGTCGTCGATCACGCACACGTCATCGACGTTCTGCATCGCGAAGTTGACGTTCTGCTCGGCCAGGACGACCGTCACGGCGTACCGCTCCTTGATGGCGCGCAGCCCCTCGCCGACCTCCTGGACGATCCGCGGCGCGAGGCCCTCGGACGGCTCGTCCAGCAACAGCAGCGTCGGACTGGCCATCATCGCGCGGGCGATCGCGACGAGCTGCTGCTCCCCGCCACTGAGCGCGAAGCCTCGCCGGCTCAGCAGATTCTCGAGCAACGGGAACATCTCGACCATCTCGGCGACGCTGCGCTTCTCTCGCCCGCCGCACGCTCGATGGCCCAGCAGCAGATTCTCCTCGACACTCAGCGACGTCAGGATCCGCCGGTCCTCCGGGACCAGCTGCACGCCGGAGCGCGCGGCCTGGTCCGGGCGCATCCGATCCAGACGGTGTGACCCGTGCCGCACCTCCCCGGTGGTGGTCACCATCCCCCGGGCGATGCTGCGCAGCAGCGTGGTCTTGCCCGCGCCGTTGCGGCCGAGCACGGCCAGGGTGCGTCCACCTTCGACGGTGAGATCCAGTCCGAAGAGGACATGGGCGGTGCCGTACCAGGCATCGAGCCCGGACACCGTCAGTCGGTCGGAAACCGGCTCGCTCATTCGACTCCTCCGAGGTAGACGTCGGCCACGTCCGGCCGGGCACGGACCGTCTCCGGGTCACCGGTGCAGAGCACACTGCCGCGGTACATGACGGTCACCGCCTGCGCGAGACCGAAGACGACGTCCATGTCGTGCTCGGTGATCAGCACGGTGAGCTCGCGCTCCGCCCAGAGCTGCCGGACCAGGTGGACCGTCGCCTCGGTCTCCTCGGGCGACATCCCGGCGGTCGGCTCGTCCAGCAGCAGCACCCGCGACGACAACGCCAGGACCATGGCGATCTCCAAGCGCTTCCGGTCACCCTGGGAGAGCGAACCGGCCAGTCGAGTGGTCAGGTCGCCGAGGCGCAGCTCGTCGAGCAGGTGTTCCGCCTCGACCCGCGCGGCTCGGACCGCACGGGCGGACCAGAACACGAGCGACTTGCCTTGTCGGGACAGCACGGCGGCGACGATGTTGTCGCGCACGCTGAGGGTCGGGAACAGCCGGGCGACCTGGAAGGCCCGCCCGATCCCGAGCCGCACGCGGCGCTGGGGGCTGGCGCCGGTCACGTCCCGACCGTCGAGGAGCACAGTGCCGGTGTCGAGCGGGAGCTCGCCGGCGACCGCGCCGAAGAGGGTGCTCTTGCCCGCGCCGTTGGGTCCGATCACGGCGTGGATCTGACCCGCCGGGACGTGCAGGTCCACGCCGTCGAGCGCCGCGTTGCCGCCGAACCGCTTGGTGACCGAGCGCAGTTCGATCTCCAGGCTCATCGGGCCGCACCTTCCGTCTCGCGCAGTTCGACCTCGTCGGGTGTCGGCGGGTCGCCCCCGCCCCGCCTGATCCAGTAGCGGACCGTGCGCGGCAGGGAGACGACCCCGTCGGGCAGCAGGGCCAGCACCAGGTAGACCAGGATGCCGAGGAAGAAGATGTAGGACGTGGTCCACGCCGAGAGGTAGTGCTCGAGCACGGCGTAGAGCAGGGCGCCGATGGCCGGGCCGGCGAAGTGGCCCATGCCGCCGAGGACGAGCATCATCACCGGTACCGCCGAGGCGGTCCAGTACAGCGAGTCCGGGGTGACTACCTGGTTGACGTAGGCGGAGAGGGCGCCGGCGGCTCCGGCGCCGGCCGCGGCGAGGACGAACGCCAGGGTGCGGTAGGCCCGGACGTTGATGCCCAGGAACAGCGTGCGGACGGGGTCGTCGCGCAGTGCGCGCAGGATCTGACCGAAGGGGGAGCGGGACACCTGCCAGAAGCCGGCGACGATCACAGCGGCGAAGACGGCCACGAAGTACCAGACGTATCCCGGGTCGGACAGCTCGATGCCCAGCACCCGGCTGAAGGGGAACCCGGCGAGCCCGTTGTAGCCGCCGAGGGCGTCCGTGCGGATCGCGATGGTGTAGAGCGACTGGGCGAAAGCCAGGGTGAGCATCGAGAACGCGAGCCCAGCGCTGCGCCACGCGACCGCGGCGGCCACCACACCCACCAGTGCGCCGGCCAGGATCCCGATCAGCAGGCACAGGATCACGGGAAGACCTTCGTGCGCGGCCAGCGCGGCGGCGTACGCGCCGGCGCCGAAGAACCCGGCCTGGCCGAACGAGGGAATGCCCGCCTGGCCGAACAGCAGGTTCGTGCTGGTGGCGAAGACCACCGCGATCACCACGGTGTTGGCGAAGGAGAGCTGGCCGGCGGTGGCGAGCTGCGGGTACACGACCACGAACAGCACGCCCAGCGCGGCCAGGGCCAGCGCGCGCCTCGCTGCGACGGCCTTCCCCAATAGGGCTCTCATGCGATGACCACCTCACGGCCGGCGCCACGACCGCGCAGGCCCTCGGGACGGAAGAACAGGATCAGCAGCATCGGGAGGTACAGGGCGAAGTCGGCGAGCTCCGGCGCGTGGGTGCCCAGGAAGCTGGCGAGTACGCCGAGCAGCAGGCTGGCGATCAGCGAGCCGCTGATGCTGCCGAAGCCACCGATGATCACCACGGCGAAGGAGTAGAGGATGAACGTCGTCGCGAGGTTGGGCGTCATGCTCAGGGTCGGCGCCGCCAGCGCGCCGCCGACGCCGGCGAGGAAGATCGCGACGGCGAAGGTGGCCATGAAGATCCGGGAGATGTCGATGCCGAGGAGTGAGGCCATGTATCGGTCCTCCGCGACGGCGATCACCTGGCGACCGAACCCGGTGCCGTAGATCAGCCACTGCAGCCCGCCGAAGATGAGCAGCCCGACCACGATGAGCATCAGGTCATAGCGGGGAATCACCGTGTCGCCCAGGGTGAGAGCTCCGCCCAGGCCCTCGGGTCGCGGCTGGGTGTGCTGACTGCTTCCCCAGATCATCTGCACGGCGCCTTGCATGGTGAGCAGCACGGCGTACGTCGCGAGCAGCATGGACTCGGCGGAGTGGTCGTAGAAGGGCCGGAGCAGGAACCGCTCCACCAGCACTCCGATCACCGCGGTGGCGAGACCGGCGGCCACCACCAGCAGGGCGAAGGAGGCCGGGTTGTGCGCGGCGCCGCCCTGGAACTGGTAGGCGAAGTAGGCACCGATCAGGAACAGCCCGCCGTGGGCGAAGTTCACGATCCGGAGCACACCCAGCACCAGGGTGAGGCCACTCGAGACCACGAAGATCAGTGAGCCGGCGGCGAGCCCGGTCAGCAAGGTGGTGATCAAGTTGCCTCCGACAGTGTTCCGGTTGGCGGTACATGGTTCCTCTCAACACTCACCGAGAGGAACAGTCGCTGTCAAGCAATTGACCGGAAATGCGCTGTTCTGGAGTTCGAGCGCCGCGGAGTGTTTGTCGGAGCGGAACGACGTTGCCGTGAACCTGTTGCCGGATCTTGAGTCCGCTCGGCTAGCATCTGTCCGCCTCGGATGCCTGTCCCGACTCCGAGACGGACCGCCCCGGGGCCGTGGGCCTGGTGACCGGGAGGGTTGCCTTGAAGACCTCGATGTGAGGAGTGCGAATGCCCGGCGCCACGCCCCTTGACCTCTCCCTGCTTGAGACCGCTGACTCGCTGCGCTCCGGCGAGATGTCGATCCAAGACCTGTTGGATGCCACGTGGTCCCGGCTGGAGCACACGGAGCCCGCCGTACACGCCTGGGCAAGCCTGGCTGATCCTGCCGATCTGGCGCTCCGGGCGCGGGAGCTGCAGTCGAGCCTGGCCTCCGCCGCGAGCCCGCTCCACGGCATCCCGTTCGGGGTGAAGGACATGATCGACACGTCCGCCCTGCCGACCGAAGCGGGCTCGCGGGTGCTTGCCGGCCGTCGCCCGGAGCGAGACGCGGAGTGCGTGCGGCAGGTGCAGGCGTGCGGCGGGGTGATGCTCGGGAAGGCGCACACGCACGAGTTCGCCTTCGGCGTCCGCACGCCGCAGACCAACAACCCCTGGGATCCCGCGCGAACGGCGGGTGGCTCCAGTGGCGGCTCCGCGGCGGCGGTAGCGGCGGGCACTGCGATGTGGGCCCTGGGCACTGACACCCTCGGATCGGTGCGCATGCCTGCGACCATGTGCGGGGTCGTCGGGCTGAAGCCCACCCTCGGTGCCGTGTCGACGGTCGGGGTCCTGCCGCTGGCCACGACCCTCGACTGCGTGGGCGTTCTCACTCGGACCGTGCCGGACGCGGGGGCGGCGTTCGCGGCCGTCCGACGCCCCGACCTGCCTCCGCCCGTCCCCGTGCGCGAACGGCTGCGGATCGGCGTGCTCGTGGAGAGCTCGTTGGGTGCCGTCGAGCCCGAGCAGGCCGCGGCCATGCGCGCCAGCGCCGACCTGCTGGCGGCCGACCACGAGGTGCGGGAGGTCGCGCTCGGGGATCTCGACGCCCATGTTCGACTGGGCTTCGACTTCATGCTGCCCGAAGGCAGCCACTGGCACGAGCGGTTCCTCCGCGCGGAGGGTGGTGAACCCGCCTATGACCCCGCGCTGCGGGACATCCTCCGCTCCGGTTTGGACTTCCCCGCCGTGCGATACCTGGCGGCCGGCGAAGCGCGACGTGCGCTTCAAGCCGAGCTGGCCCGTCTGCTGACGGACGTGGACGTGCTGCTGACACCGGGCACGCCGTACCGCGCGCCGGTCGCCGCCGATCCCGGTATCAGGTGGCCCGATGGAACGGTGGAGCCGATGGAGACCTCGATGTGCCGGTACACGGCAGCCGCGAGCCTGACCGGACTTCCAGCCATGAGCGTGCCGACGGGGTTGGCCGGGGGCCTCCCGGTCGGTGTTCAGCTGATCGGTGGCGCGCACCGCGAAGCCGAGCTCATCGCCGTCGGGTCGAGGATCGAGACCCGTCTCACGCCGGTGCCATGGCCGGGTTCGGCCTCGGCGACTACCTGAAGCCGAGTTGACGGGACAGGTCTCGAGTGCCGGTCAGCAAGTGCTCGGCCGCCTGCTCCCACGACGAGGCGAACCGCTCGGTCGGGCCGCACACGGAGATGACGCCGACGACCTCGCCGCGATGATCCAGGACGGGGGCGGCGACGGAGTGGGCGTCGGCCAGACGCTCGCCGCTGGAGCGGGCGTACCCGCGACGGACGATCCGATCGAGATCCTTGCGCAGCGTCGCCTCGTCGGTGGTCGTGTTCGCCGTCAGTGCCTCACGTGGCTGGGTCGCGAAGAAGGCATCCTGGTCCTCCTTGTTGAGAAAGGCCAGGAACGCCTTGGACGAGGCGCCGGCATGGAGGGGGAACGGCCGTCCGATCGGAACCGTCATCCGCACCTCGCTGGGCGGGTTGACCTGGTCGATGTAGACCCGGTGCCAGTGCTGGCGAAGTGAGAGCGTGGCGGTCTCGTGCGTCAGCGCGCTCAGGCGCTCGAGCACCGGATGGGCCCGCTCGCGCAGGTCGACGTGGGCCAGGTAGGCCAGGCCCAGGGCGAGCGCCATCGGCCCGAGCCGGTAGCGCCGGGAGGCGGGGTCGGCCTCGATCAGGCCAGACTCCCGAAGCGAGGTCACCAGTCGGTGGACCACCGCCTTGGACAGCCCCATCGCCTGCGCGATCTCGGTGATGCCGAGCGTGGGCGACGGGGAGTCAGTGAACAGGGCCAGGACGCCCGCGGCGCGACGAACCGCACCGGCCTGGGTTTGACTCTCGATCGCGGCCACTCGCATCCCCTTCAGGCAATTGTTCCAGTGATCGGAACAAGGTTACAGGAGAAACCGGGTGCTTGCGGGTGAGCTTGACGCCTTCGCCAGGCTCTGTCGTACCTGACCTCAGTGTCGCGGATCCGCGGATTCGGAGCAGATACGTCAGGTGCGTGAGTCACCCGCGACGGAGCGGCTAGCGTGGCGTGTGTGTCCAACCGCTTGGCGTCCGCGACCAGCCCCTACCTGCTCCAGCACGCGGACAACCCCGTCGACTGGTGGGAGTGGGGACCCGATGCGTTCGAGGAGGCGCGGCGCCGCAACGTGCCGGTGCTGCTGAGCGTCGGGTACGCCGCGTGCCACTGGTGCCACGTGATGGCCCACGAGTCGTTCGAGGACGAGGCGACGGCGGCGTACCTCAACGAGCACTTCGTGAGCATCAAGGTCGACCGCGAGGAGCGGCCGGACGTCGACGCGGTGTACATGCAGGCGACCACGTCGATGACCGGTCAGGGTGGCTGGCCGATGACCTGCGTGCTCGACCACGACGGCAACCCGTTCTTCGCGGGCACCTACTTCCCGGACCGGCCGCGGCACGGGCAGCCGTCGTTCCGGCAGGTGCTGGAGGCGCTGGCCGACGCCTGGGTCAACCGGGGTGACGAGGTCGCGCGGGTCGCCGGGACGCTGCGCGAGCACTTGGCCTCGCAGAGCCTCGTGACGGGTGGGGCGGAGCAGGAGTGGCCGGAGCTGCTGGAGCGCGCGGTGATCACGCTGGCCCGTGAGTTCGACCAGCAGACGGCGGGGTTCGGCAACGCGCCCAAGTTCCCGCCGTCGATGGTGCTGGAGTACCTGCTGCGGATCTCCGGCGGCGACGGTGCGCAGACCGAGGCCCGGCGGATGCTCGATGCGACGCTCGAGGCGATGGCGCGCGGGGGCATCCACGACCAGCTCGGCGGCGGCTTCGCGCGCTACTCCGTCGACCGCGACTGGGTGGTGCCGCACTTCGAGAAGATGCTCTACGACAACGCCCTGCTGCTGCGGGTGTACGCCGAGTGGGGCACCGCCGAGGGCGTCTGGGCCGCCGAGGGGATCGGCGGCTTCCTGCTCCGCGAGCTCCGCACCGCCGAAGGCGGCTTCGCGTCGGCGCTCGACGCGGACTCCGAGGGGGAGGAGGGCACCTACTACGTCTGGACGCCGGGCGAGCTCACCGCGGTGCTCGGGCCTGACGACGGCCCGTGGGCGGCGGACCTGCTGGAGGTGACGGAGGCCGGCACCTTCGAGCGCGGCACCTCGGTCCTCCAGCTGCGGACGGACCCTCCGGTCGAGGAGCTGCCCCGGTGGTTCGACGTGCAGCGCCGGCTGCGCGAGGCGCGCGACCTGCGGGAGCGGCCCGCGCGCGACGACAAGGTGGTCGCGGCGTGGAACGGGCTCGCGATCAGCGGGCTCTGCCGAGCCGGCCGGCTGATCGGGCTGCCGGAGTACGTCGAGGCCGCCCGGCAGGCGGGCGAGCTGCTGTGGCGGGTCCACGTCGTCGACGGGCGGCTCCGCCGGGTCTCCCGTGACGGTGTCGTCGGCGCGCCGGCCGGGGTGCTGGAGGACCACGGCTGCGTGGCGGCCGGCTTCCTCGACCTGCTCCAGGTGACCGGCGACGCGGTCTGGCTGGAGCGTGCCGGGGCCGTGCTCGACGTCGCCCTCGAGCACTTCCGCGCCGACGACGGCGGCTTCTTCGACACCGCGGACGACGCCGAGGCCCTGGTGGCGCGCCCGCGCGACCCCTCCGACAACGCCTCGCCCTCGGGGCTGTCGGCGATGGTCGACGCGCTGTCGACGTACGCCGCGGTCACCGGCTCGGGCCGGCATCGCGACGCCGCCGAGGCGGCGCTGGCGACCGTGGCGGTGATCGCCGAGAAGGCACCCCGGTTCGCCGGCTGGTCCCTGGCCGCGGCGGTCGCGATGACGGGCGGGCCGCTGGAGGTCGCGATCGTCGGCGCGGAGTCCGACGAGCGCGACGAGCTGGAGCGGCTGGCCCGCAGGCACGCCGGGGCGGTCGTGGTCGTCGCCGGTGCGGCGAGCGACGAGATCCCGCTGCTGGCCGGCCGGGGCCCGGTCGACGGACGACCCGCGGCGTACGTCTGCCGCAACTTCGTGTGCGAGCGACCGGTGACCGCGCCCGGCGACCTCAGCGCGGCGCTGCGGCGCTGACCAGCTCGTCGCCGAGCCCGGAGCGCAGGTAGAGCACCGAGCGCCCGTGCCGCGCCGAGCTGAGCAGCCCGGCGTCGCGCATCGCGCGCAGGTGCTGGTTGACCGCGCTCGTGGTCACGCCCAGCCGGATCGCGAGCTCGGTCGACGACGCGGGGGAGTCGAGCACCGCGAGCAGCCGCGCGCGGACCTCGCCGACCAGCCCGGCCAGGGCCCGCGGCGCCGCGGGGCGCTCGCTCTCCCAGAGGGTGCCGGCGCCGCGGGCGCCGTACAGGATCAGCGGTGGCTCCTCGGCCGAGATCGGCGCCGTGGCGTTGCGGGTGAACAGCGACGGCGCGAGGGTCAGCCCCTCTCCGGCGGTGCTGCGCCGGAAGCCGACCTTCGAGCTCAAGTGGACGTGCAGCACGTCGTCGACCAGCCGGATCCGAGGCGAGAGGCCGGCGAACATCGCCGCCAGCCCCTCGCGAGCGATGGTGCGGCCGCGGAAGACGATGTCCGCCTCGAGCACCGCCCGCATCCGCGGCCACCAGGGCTCGAAGCAGGCGGTCCAGTACGCCGCGAGCGCGGTCGTGATGCGCCGCAGCACCCGGTCGCGGCGGCCGGTGAGCACGGCCGGCCGGGTCGCCGGGTCGGGGTGCACCTCGGCGATGTCGTCACGGACCACGTCGAGCGGCGTCTGCGCGAGCGCGGCCAGCTCGTCGTCGAAGCGGGTGAGCGGCGTCCACGGCCGCGGGGTCAGGAAGTCCGGGGTCCAGAGGCTGTCGTTGGTGAGCGCGAGCAGCATCTCGCCGTCGAGCTCGGCCCGGGCGGCCTGGGTGAGGTGGAGCCAAGGCAGCTGGAGGGGGTAGCGGCCCGGTTCGCGCCAGGTGCGCAGCGAGAGCGTGAGCTCGTTCATCGGGGAGAGGGCGAACCGCACCTCGCCGAGGTCGGCACCGGCCAGCTCGTACTCGATCCGCCCGACCATGAAGCACAACGCTACATCAATGGTGGCGCCGCGCATCGCGTGAGAGAACTCTGCCGTGCTCGACCGTCTCCGCCGCCTGCTGCTCCCGACCGATCCCGTCGAACGGGCCCTGACCTCCGCCACCATCGCCGCCTCGCTTGCGACCGGCCTGTTCTACAGCGTCAGCGCCCTCTACTTCACCCGGGTGATCGGGCTGGCCGCGACCACGGTCGGCGTCGGCCTGACGATCGCGGGCGCGGTCGGCGTGCTGATGTCTTTCCTGGGTGGGTACGCCGCCGACCGGATCGGCGCCGACCGGCTCCAGCTCGGGGCGAACGCCGTGCAGGGCCTGGCGTTGCTGGCCTACGTGGCCGCCGACAGCGCGCTGACCTTCGTGCTCGTCGCCTGTGTCGCCGTCGGCAGCCGCAGCCTGCAGGGGACGGCCAAGGCGACGGTCCAGGCGCGCTGGTTCACGGGTGCGGAGCGGGTCGAGATCCGGGCCCGGCTGCGCGTGATCACCAACGTGTTCATCGGCATCGGGACCGTGCTCGCGGGCGCCGCCCTGCTCGTCGACACCGCCGCGGCGTACCAGCTGACGATGGTCGCCGTCGGCGTCATCGCGCTCGCCGCGACGGTGCCGCTGACCGGCCTGCGCGGCCGGGCCGTGGGCTTCGGCGCGCAGATGGACGCGCACCTCGCGGTCGACCGCGTCGTCGGCCCGTCACCGCTGCGCGACCGCACGTACCTGACCGTGGTCGGGCTCAACTCGATCGTCGCGATGCAGTTCGGCATGACCTCCGTCGGCGTCCCACTGTGGATCGTGACGCGCACCGAGGCGCCCGCCGTGGTCGTGTCGGTACTGCTGGTGCTCAACACCGTCATCGTCGCGCTCTTCCAGGTCCGCGCGGCGCGGGGCACCCACGACGTGGCGGTGGCCGGTCGCACGGTACGCCGCGGCAGCCTGCTGCTCGCCGCGGGCTGCCTGCTCTACGCCGCGGCCGGCAGCACCGGGGCAGTGCTGGCAGTGGTGCTCCTCCTGCTCGCCGAGGCGCTCGGCTCGTGGGCCGAGGTCTGGTGCGAGGCCGGCGCCTGGGGTCTCGCCTTCGAGCTCGCCGATCCCGCCAGCGCGGGGCGCTACCAGGGGCTCTCCCAGACCGGCTACTCCGTCGCGGGCATGGTCGCGCCCGCGTTGGTCACGGCGACCGCGGTCGACCACGGGCTGCCGGGCTGGGCGTTCCTCGCGGCGCTGTTCGCACTCGCTGGGGTGGGCGTGGCCGCGGTGTCCCGCGCGGCCGCCACCCGTCGTACGCCGCAGGTCGAGCTGGTGGCCTGAGCCCGGCGCCGTCGCGACGGGTCAGTTGGTGACGACGAAGTAGACGACCAGCGCGACCAGGAGCAGGAGAGTGACGCCGCCGACGATCCAGACCCACAGCGGCGTCTTCGCCTTCGGCTCGGGGGCGGGCGGGGGTGGCGGCGGGGGCGGGGCCGCGACGACCGGCACCGGGGCGGGCGGGTTCATCAGCCCGCCGCAGCGGATGCAGATCTCGGCGGTGATCAGGTTGCCCTCGGCGCAGTGCGGGCAGGTGGCCGAGCCGACGGTCGCGCGGCCCGACGTGCCCGGCAGTCGCCGCAGCGACTCGCCGGCGGTGTCGCCGGTGTCGAGCATGACCTTCGACGGCGTCCAGAAGAGCGGGAAGTCGCAGGTGGCGCAGAAGTCCGTGGACTCGCGGCGGGTGAGCGCGACCATCGCGACGGTGCCGCACTCGGGGCAGGTGACCTGCTCCGGCGGGGCGTTGGTCGGCACCGGGATGGCGAGCGGCGGCGCCAGCGCCTCGGTGGGCTGGTCGTCGATGTCGGCGGCCGCTTCCGGCTGCTCCGGCTCGTCGCCGGAGAGCACGTGCCTGCCGGTCAGCGTCTCGCTCACCCCGGCCACTCCTCCTCGCTCGTCCACACCCGGTCGGGCCCGACGTACAGCTCCGCGCGGACGTGGGCCGGGACCTCGTCGCGGACCACGTCGATGAAGTCGTCGAGCTCCAGCAGTCCCGTCGACTCCACCCGCATCACCACCCAGGCGGTGTCCTCGGGTGCGTCGCCGGCACGCCAGATGCCGCCGCCCTCCTCGACGCGGGCCGGTCCCTCGGTGATCAGCTCCAGGTAGGAGCTGAGTCCGCGGGCCGTGCCCCGCCAGGTCAGCGTCTTCGCCGCACCGGACACGATACGGCGTTGCAGCGCCTCCGGCTGGGAATCGTCGATGGTCTCGACGCCGATCCAGGACGCGAGGTAGGGCAGCATCGGCGCGGGCGTGACCGTGCTGTCGGGGATGTGCTCGATGCTGTCGGCGTCCTCGAGCAGCGCGCCGCCCAGGTCCTGGAAGATCGACACGAACCGGACGAAGAAGTCCTGGTCGAGCATCGAGACCGGGAGCTGGTCGAGCATCCAGGACGGGGACCGCTGCGGCCGGGTCTGGCCGCCGGGCACCACCGTGCTGCTCAGCCGCTCGACGGTCACCGGACCACCACCTGGTGGCCGGCGGAGAGGAACAGCGACTGCTTGTCCAGGCGTACGACGTCCTTGCCGCCGCCGAGGCGCCGACCGGTGCGCAGGTCGTACTCGTAGAGCAGCACCTCGTCGACCCGCTCCACGCCGTCGACGCTCTCGAGGAGCTGGGTGACCACGGCGAGGTTCACGTCGGCGTCGAAGGGCCAGCCGGTGCCGTCGGAGCCGCCGACCAGCGGGTTGAGGAACCGCGCCAGCGTGTCCATCGCCCGCTGCCGCACCAGCGCGGCGGGCCGGCCCGGCGCGCCGTGGACGAGCGCGACCACCGAGACGCCCTGGTAGTACGGCGTACTCACCTCGACGGCGGTGCCGACGAGGCGGTGCTCGTCGAGCGCGTCGGTGATCGTGCCCATCAGCTGCTGGGAGATCGCGAAGTCGTCGAGCTGGTGGGTCGTCGGGTCGGAGCGCACGTGCGGTACGACGAGCAGCTGCACCGCGCCGTTGCCGCGGCCCGCGGGTCGGCAGCGGGCCCGGGCGACCTCGATCGAGGACTCCAGCGTCAGCCGCTCGAAGTCGCGTGCGGTCACCGCACGCTGGCCGGTGCGCAGGGTCAGCGGGCCGCGGGCCTTGGCCTCGGCGACGGTCTCGGCGTCGACGCCGCCCGAGGCGGGGGCGAGGTTGATCACGCCGTTCACGAACGGGACCGCGTTGCGCAGCAGGCTGAGCGTGCGGGCGCCGACGTTGCCCCGCGACCCACCGCCGTGGCGGTAGCCGCTGACCTCGACGAACGCGCCGTCGCGAGGGATCGCGCCGTGCTGGCGCACCGACCCGTCGGGGTAGCGGATCCGGGGACCGAAGTGGATCACACCGGTGCCGCTGTCCCACACGTAGTGGCGGTCGTCGGGCCCCGACGCGGAGAAGTCCTCGACCTCCTGCCAGACATGGGTGCGGGTGCCGTCGACGATCCGGACGGTCTCGTCCGAGCGCCGTGGCAGCACGGGATGACGACCGACCTGGAAGGTCTGCGCGGGTGCGCCGTTGCTGCGCCCGAGGGTCTCGCTGCCGATCACCTCGGCGTGCTCGGCCGCCACGGTGCCGCCGAGCGCGGACACCTCGAGGCCGCGGACCCGCGGTGAGTTGCGGTACGTCGGCTGGCCGGCGCGGGGTGCGAGCAGCCGCGCTCGCAGCCAGTACGCCGACTCGTTCGCGACCGTCAGCGGCTCGTGCTCGACCGGCACCATCAAGATGACCTCGCCCGGCCGGTTGAGCCCGCCGGTGGTGTCCTCGTGGACCCGGGCCGGCAGCCAGCCCTCGCCGTTCCAGACCTCCCACAGCAGCGGAGGGTTGCGCGGGTCGACGCCGATGCCCTCGGCCTGGGCCTCGACGCGCAGGCTCACCACCATGCCCGCCAGCGTGCCGCTGAAGCCGAGGTAGAAGGCGTCGCCCGGCGTCAGCGGGTCCGACGAGAAGCAGCGGGCGCCGTCGGTGCCGAAGCGGAGGTCCTCCCAGACGTCGGTGACCTGTTCGCTGGCCACCGAGGACGACTTGGCGGCCACCAGCTCCGGGGGAGCGATCAGCAGGTCCTGGGTGGTCGTGAACACGACGCTGTCGGTCTCGGCGACGCTGGTCTGCGTCATCACGGGGGTGTTCTCGGGCACCAGCACCGGCTGCTCGAGGACGGCGGAGAGCCAGAACGTCAGGTCGGTCCGGGCCACCGAGGGCGGGAACGGCTCGATGCCCACCATGTTGAGGAAGTGCACGAAGAGCCGGTCGGGCACCTGGTTGACGCGGTAGAGCACCATCTCGCTCATCCACGCGAACAGCTCGATCAGCGCGACGCCGGGGTCCGAGACGTTGTGGTTGGTCCACTCGGGGCAGTAGCGCGGGATCAGGCGCTTGGCCTCGTCGACGATGTCCTGGAAGGTCCGATCGTCGAGGGCGGGCGTGGGCAGCGGCATCGGTCGTCCTACTGGTGGCTACTCGGCGTCGTGGGGGATGACGTAGAAGGGATAGACGAGGTTACGACGGTCGTTGGTCGCGCGTACGCGATATCCGATCTGGATGCGGACCAACGCGTGATTGGCGGGATCGGCCTCGGGAGTGACCTCCTCGACGACGATCCGGGGCTCCCACTGTGCGAGCGCGTCGCGGACCGCCTCGGCGATCAGCCCCAGCAGGTTGCCGGTGACGGGCTCGAAGAGCAGCTCCCAGATCCGGCAGCCGAACTGCGGCCGCATCAGCCGCTCGCCGGGCGCGGTCATCAGCACCAGCTCGATGGAGCGGTCGAGGTCGGGTACGCCGTCCGAGAGCGCGATCGTGCCGGTGTGGTCGACGCCCATCGGCCACGCGAAGCCGCGTCCGATGAACGACGAGTCGGGCTGGCCCGGGTCGTCGTGCCTGCGCACCGTGGAGTCGGCCATCAGTTGATCGCCACCGATGCGCCCTTGACGGCGAGCACGCCGCCCGCCTCGACCGTGCCCATGCCCTGCGCCTTCACGCTGAGCATGGCGGCCTCCAGCTTGCCGCTCGCCGCCGTCTTGATCTCCAGGCCGGTCTTGCCCTCGAGCTTGAGGGATCCGTTCGCCGTGATCGTGATGTTCATGCCCTTGATGGTGATGTCGCCCTGGTCGGTGAAGGAGATCTCCGCCTGGCCGTTCTTGATCGTGATCGGCTTGTTGGCGGTCTCGACGAGCACGGCGTCCTCGCCGACCCGGATCTGGTGCCCGTTCTTGGTCTTGAGCAGCACGTGCTTCTTGTCCGGCGACGTGCCGTCGGCGAGCTCGATGAGGTGCCCGACCCGGGAGGTGATCCGGCGGAACTCGGTCTTGCCGTCCGAGCCCACGTTGTCGGTGTTGGGCAGCTTGTTCGCCGCGCTGTAGAGGCCGCCGAGCACGACCGGACGTCGGGTGTCGCCGCCCTCGAACCCCACCAGCACCTCGTCGTTGACCTCGGGATGGAAGACGACGCCGCGCTCCTTGCCGCCGCCCAGTGTGAGGACGCGCGCCCAGGCCGACTCGACGCCGCCGGCGCTGCCGAGGCTCGGGAACTTCACCTTGACCCGGCCCCAGTTCTCCTTGTCCTTGTTGTCGGTCACCACCGCCGTGACCAGGCCGTCGATCGCGCCGCCGGGCGCCGCCGGTGGCGGGCCCAGGAGATCCACCAGGGTGTCGGGCTGCAGCGGCCCGGCCGTGAAGTGGGTGTCGAAGCCGGAGCGCGTGTAGACGTGCTGGACCCGGGTGACGAAGTAGGTGCCGCTCGCGGCGCCCGCGTCGGAGATGGAGACCTTGACCCCGGGTGCCAGGCCGCCGTGGACCACGCACGTCCCGCGGGCCGTCACCGCGGCCGCGGACGACTGCGCGAGCATGCCCTTGCTCACCGCCTGGGCCTCGTCGGTGGTGAGCGGCGATGACGCCACCGTCGCGGTCGTGCCGGCTCCCGCCGTACGTCCCGGGACCTTCGCGAAGAGCTCGGCCTCCTGCGCGACCGTGTCGGTGGCGGTGTTCGTGATCGCCTGCTGCTGCTTGACGTCCCAGCCGGTGACGGTGACCTTGCCGGAGTGCCGGCTCGAGGCCCGGGTCGAGAGCCGTTGCAGGGTGGTGCCCATTTGCAGGGCGACCGTGGTGCTGGCGACGCCGGCCGGCTTCACGGTGAGCTTGCCGTCGGCGACCCACCACAGCATGCCGAACCGCGCGGTGACCCAGTCCAGGTAGGCGAGGTTGGTGCCGGACTGGAGCAGGTACTCCTGGACGTCACCGAACGCCGTGACGTCGGCGGACAGGCCGGCCTCGCCCGCGAACGACGAGAGCACGTCGGAGTACGTCTGGTTGAGGAAGGCGCGGTTCTGGGTCTGGCCGCCGAGCTTGTGCGCCTTGTCGTCGACGGTGACGGACAGCTCGGTGGTGGCCGCACCGAAGTCGGACTGGTCCAGGCTGACCCCGGTGACCTCGCCGGAGAAGACGGTCGGGCCGTTGTGGACGCCGATCGCGACCTCGGTGCCGAGGGTGAGCTTCGGCTGGACCACGAGGTCGAATCCGGTCTCGACGAAGCGCAGCGTCGCCCGGCCGACCAGGTTGACGCCGCGGTCGACCTCGACCGACACCAGCGCGTCGAGCTGGGCCGCGGTGAGCTTCTGCCCGTTGATCTTGACGACGGGCGCCTCCAGGAAGTCCGGCATCAGGAGCCCTCGAGCCGGGGCACGGTCAGCATCGTGCCGGGGCGGACGGCGAGGGGGTCCTCGAGGCCGTTGGCCTGCGCGAGCAGCCGCCAGCGGGTCGAGTCGCCGTAGTAGCGGGCGCTGATCCGGTCCAGGGTCTCCCCGGGCTGCACCCGGTGCACGCGGTGCGGCTTCGGGGTGCCGGACGTGGGGTTCTGCGGGCCGAAGGCCTGGGACGGCTCGTACTGCCGCAGCTCGAGCTCCATGTTGGCGCGCAGCGGCGTCCCGGTGGAGGAGAAGTAGGTGAACGACAGCCGCAGGCCCTGGATCACGGCCTTGAACGAGTGCAGGTCGCCCCAGTGGAAGGTGACCGTCGGCGGCCGGACGTTCGCGGTCGTCTCGTCGGCGCCGGGCAGTCCCGGGTCGACGTCCATCAGCCCGACGATCTTGCCGGTGTGCTCGGTGACCGCGGTGCCGACGGTCGTGGTGTCGAAGACCAGGTCGACCTTGAGCCAGCCGGAGTTGGCCCCGGCGTACCGCAGTGTCGGCACGCCCTGGCCCGGCATCGGGTTGGAGACCCAGTTGTTGCGGCGGCCCACGACGATCGTCTCGGGGTTGTAGAGGCAGGGGACGCGCTCGCCGCCCTCGATCTCCAGGAACGCCTTCTCGAGCTCGGCCATCAGGGAGTCCTCCATCCGTTCCAGCGTCCGCGGCGCTCGAGCTCGTCGATCACCCGGCGTTCGATGCGCTCGACGACGGCGTCGACGACCTGGTTGAACCCGACCCCGGGCAGCACCTGGTCCGCGGGGCCCGCGACGTCGCCCAGGTCGCCGTCGTTGTAGGCCACCTCGTAGGCGGAGGCGGGCACCGGCAGGCTGCTCGGCGCGGGCGGCGGTGGCGGAATGGCCATGGCGGTGTCTCCCTCGAGCGAACGGCGGATCAGCGGGCGCTCCGGTGTGGCGGAGCCCAGAGGTGCCGACCCCAGTGGTGCCGACCCCGGTGGTGCCGACCCCGGTGTGGCGAACAGGTGGGCGGTGGCGTCGACCAGGGACTGCCCGGTGCTGCGCCGCACGGTCGTCGACGCGGCGTCGCTGCTCGCCGGGCCACGGGCGACGTCGGGCACCGGCGGGGCAGGTGGCTGCTGGGGGGCGATGCTGATCCGGGGCGGGGCGACGGTGAGTCGGCGGACGTCGGCGGCCGGGCGGTGCCCCGACGGGGCGGACGCCGCGCCGGGAGGCCCGGCCGGGAACGCGGCGGTCGCGGGTGCCGGGGTCGCCGCCGGGGTCTCGGTCCAGGGCTGCCAGGCCGGTCGTGCGGGCGAGCCGGGCAGCGACGGTGACCCTGCTCGGCCGGCGGCATGGGCGCGTGCGGGCGCGGGGGTGCCGAACGAGCGACGCACCGCCGATGCCGCTGGTGCGGTCGTGCCGCTCGTGCTGCTCGCGCCGCCTGCCGGGGCGGGGCGACGCCAGAGCCGGTTCTCGCCGAAGCCGCCGGGCGTGCGACCCGGTGCACCGCCCAGGGCGGTGGCGACCGCGCTCGCGGGCCGGATCGTCTCCGGTGCGCCGAAGCCGGTCGCGAGCGCCCGGGTCGAGTCGGTGCCGTGGGCGGTGGCCCGGCGGATCGTCATCAGCTCCGGCATCGCGACCTCGGCGCGGGCGACCCCGGGGGAGGCGACGTGCGCGCCGACCCGGGTGACCGGGGTCGGGGTGACCGGTGCTGACACGGTCGGGGCTGACGTCGAGGCCGACGTCGGGGCCGACGTCGGGGCTGACGTCGGGGCTGACGTCGGGGCTGACGTCGAGGCTGAGGCGGCGGGAGCGGGGGCGACGGTGGTGGCGGCCGAGCGTCGAACCGTGGCGGGCGCGGGGATCGTCGTCGTCGCGATCGTGGTCGTGGCCGCCGGGATGCCGGTGGCCGGAGCGACGTGGACGGCGGGCGCCGGCGTGGAGCCGCGGACATCGGTCGCGGGCCGGATGTCGGTCGCCCGGCGCCAGAGACGAGGGAGCCGGCGTACCACCGCACCGTCCGGGGCCCCCGGCACGTCAGCGGGGACCCTCGTCGTGGGCGTCGAGCCGGTGTCGGTCGTCTCGGTCGTCTCGGTCGCGGAGGCCGGCGCCGGCGAGGCGCTCGCCAGTGGCGCCGCCGCGGCCGCGGTGGGCAGCCGGCGCACGACCGGATCGGCCGCGCGAGTCGCAGGCGCGGCGAGCGTCGAGGACGGCGCTGCTGCAGACGGGGTCGGCTGGGTCGACTGGCTCGGCTGGGTCGATGGAGCCGACTGGGCTGGCTGGGCTGGCTGGGCTGGCTGGGCCGACTGGGCCGCGGCCACCTGGGCACGCGCCCCGGCCGCCTGGCGCATCACGATGCTGCCGGCCGACCAGGCATGCCGGCGTACCGTCGCGGGTGCGTCCGCGCCGGCCGAGATCAGCCTCGGACCCGCCGCGGTCACGTCCTCGGTGTGGCGGAGCCCGGACGAGAGCGGCGCGCGGTCGGCGGAGGCGAGCGACGACACGATCGTCGACAGGCCCGGCGCCGCGGCGGCGGACGGAGCCGGAGCGTGCCCGATCGGTGCCCGCCGGACCAGCCCGTCGAACCGAGACCCCGGCGACCGCAGCTGCCACGACGGCCGCGTCGCCCTGCGCAGGGTCGGCGCGGCGATGCCGGTGGGCGGTGAGCCAGCAACCGAATCGGTGCCGGCGATGGTTGCTGATGCACCGCCGGTGGGTGCCGGTGCCGCGGTGATGCCGGTGGGCGGTGAGCCAGCAACCGAATCGGTGCCGGCGATGGTTGCTGATGCACCGCCGGTGGGTGCCGGTGCCGCGGTGATGCCGGTGGGCGGTGAGCCAGCAACCGAATCGGTGCCGGCGATGGTTGCTGATGCACCGCCGGTGGGTGCCGGCGGCGCGGTGACGCCGGTCGGCGGTGAGCCACCAACCGATTGCGTGCGCCGAACGGTTGCCTGCTCACCGCTGGACGGACCGCGCGGGGCAGGCGGGGCGGGGTCCGTCGCTGTGGGAGGCTCCGATGTCGGGCCGGGTGCGGTGGGGGTGGCGGGCTGGCGGGGCGCGCGAGTCGCCGGGCGACGCACGACGGGCGTGGACGTCCCGGGGGCGGACGCCATGGGGGTGGACGTCGTGGAGGTCGCCGGTGCCGACTGGCGGGCGCGGGCGGCCAGACCGGCGTTGAGCTTCGTCCGGTCGGAGTTCATCAGCATCGGGCCGACCGCGGTGACCTCCTCGATCCGCCGGACGCGGATCGCCTCACCGCGCAGGTTGCCGAGGATGCCTCCGGGCGTGTACGTCGACTCGTCCTGGACCGCACGGGCCGCGCGGGGCAGGCCGCGCTCGGGCAGCCGGCGGATCGCGACCGGCCGGGCCGGGGCGAGCCACGAGGGCGAGGCCGAGGCAGGAGATGAGGCCGAGGCGGCGGCCGAGGGGGCGGACGAGGCGGGAGCGTCACGATGCGACGGCGTCCACCAGCGGGGCGGGGCCGAGCTCGCGTCCAGGCCGCGCGGGTCCGGGCCGACCAGGGCGCGGCGGATCTCGACGGGCCGCGAGGTGGCCGCCGCGAAGCGCGACACCGACGACGCGAGGCTGCCGATCCGGCTCGGCAGTGGCCGGCCGACGGGCGGGCCCGGCAGCCGCATCCGGCGTACGACGTCGCGGCCCAGCCGGAGCTCGGAGCCGGCCGAGCCCGGCGCGATGTCCTCGGAGGGGGTCGTGGTCATGACGCCTGCGTGACCGCCCGGAACCCGTGGTGCGCGACCTCGAGCTCCTCCTCGAGCGGGTCCGCGCTCTCCACGGAGAAGTCGGGACCGCGCCACCGGACCGGGAAGACGTCGATGAACTCCCACGACCGCAGCCGGTTGCCGCCGGCGTCGATGACCGTGACGGCACCGGTCGACTTGGTGAGCTTGTTCTGGTTGGCGGCGAAGCCCTCGCCGGAGGTCTTGCTGAACCAGTCGAAGAGCGCGTTGCTGTCGGTCACGCCACGCCGGAACACCAGGTTCGGCCAGGTCATCCGGCTCGGGACCTGGTGGGCGTAGCCGTTCTGCCCGCCCTCGCGGATCTCCTCGGTCTGGACGCTGACGTTGAGCCCGGTCACCTCCTTGAAGACGCCGAGCTCCACGCCGTCCAGCTCGAAGAGGAACCGGTTGGCGATGGGCAGATCGCCCCCGAGGGGGGTCGTGATGTCACTGCTGGCCATATTCACGCACCGCCTGCCATGCTCGATCGTTCAGTGAGACCACGGCCCGCACCATCCGCACCCGATCCATGTGCTCGAGGTCGAGCAGGTCGTCGAGACGCCAGTGCAGGTGGTAGGCGAGGAACGCTATCTCCTGCCACAGCGCCTCGGTGGGGTAACGCATCATCGCGCCGTCACCTCGCGCATCCGTGCGTCCATCACTGGACCTTGCGCGGGATCTCCTCGACCGCTCGACGCAGGTTCGGTCGCGGACCCGGATCCGGCGCTCCCGTGGGTGCGGACGGCTCCCCGTCCGCACCCGGCTCCGCCTCGGCGGCGGGAGCGGGTGCGGACGGCGAGTCGACTCCCAGGAGGGAGGACGAGGCCTGGGCGTTGACCAGTGCCTCGTACTCCTCCTGGCTGCCGAAGTTGATCACCCCGTAGAAGTCCTGGAGGAAGGCCAGGTCCACCGCGAACAGTCCCTCGATGTCGTGCGAGGTGACCAGGTCGAGGGTGCCCAGCTGCTCCACGACCCGGGTCAGCACCAGGATGGTGAGACGCGGGTCGTCGGGACCCTGCACGGTCGGGTCGCGCAGCGGCTCCAGCTCGTCGCGAGCCGTCGCCAGCCGCATCCGGCCGGTCTTGTGCAGGCCGCCCTGACCGTCCACGTAGCCACGCGGAAGGGTGAACTCGTACGACGTGCGGAGAGAGTTCACTTGACCCTGTCGAGGCGCTCGATGACGAGGGTGATGGTCTCCTTGACCGCTTCGTTCGACTCCGTGCTGACGGCGTCGGTCGCGATCTTGGACGGCCAGCCCTTGATGAAGTTGAAGCGGCCCACCTCGGCGAACGAGGTGTCGTAGAGGACGATCGAGCCGTTCTTGCGAGCGCTGGCGCGGTTCATGGTCAGACCCTTGTCGCGGATCGCGATGAACCACTTCCAGATCGGGTCGGACATGGCGTCGGCCGGCGCCATCCGGGTGATGGTCAGGTCGGGCGCCTTCTGCGTGTTGCCGCGCGTCTTGACCACCTGCATCTTGCCCGTCGGGCCGTTCTGCTGGATGGTCACGACGTCGTGCTCGACGTCCAGGCCCGAGACGCCGGACAGGATGATGTTCTCGCCGTCGATCTCCAGGTAGAAGTTCTGCGCGACGATCGGGTCGGTCGCGATGAGGTCGTTGCCCATGACTGTGGTCTCCGGTCTCTAGTTAGGACGAGTGGGTGTCGGGGGCCCCGGCGTCAGCCGGCGACCTGCTTCTTCTGGCTGATCCGGAAGACCACGAACTCGGCGGGCTTCACCGGCGCGATGCCGACCTCGACCACCAGCAGACCCTGGTCGATCGACTCCGGCGGGTTGGTCTCGGCGTCGCACTTGACGTAGAACGCCTCGTCGGCGGACGTGCCGAACAGGGCGCCGGCCGACCAGAGACCGCGCAGGAACGCACCGACGGTGCGCTTCACGCCCTCCCACAGCGCCATGTCGTTGGGCTCGAAGACCGCCCACTGGGTGCCGGTCAGGATCGTGGTCTCCACCATGTTGAACAGGCGGCGGACGTTGATGTAGTTCCAGTCGGTGTCCGAGGACAGCGTGCGCGCGCCCCAGATCCGGATGCCGCGGGTGCCGAACGGGCGGATGCAGTTGATGCCGATCGGGTTCAGCAGCGACTGCTCGTTCTGGCTGACCGTGCGCTCGATGTCGAGCACGCCGCGCATGGTGTCGTTGGCCGGGGCCTTCCAGACGCCACGCGTGTCGTCGGTGCGTGCCCAGACGCCGGCGACGTGGCCGGACGGCGGGATCAGGATCTCGCTGTTGCCGTTGCTGCCGGTCGGGTTGTCGACCTTGACCCAGGGGTAGTACAGCGCGGCGTACGCCGAGTCGTACATCGCGACGTCGCTGCGCCACTCCTTGATCTGCTGCGGGCTCATGCCCGGCGGAGAGTCCAGCACCGCCATCCGGTTGCCGTTCTGCTCGCAGTGCGAGATCAGCGCGGTCTGGACGGCCTTCCACAGGTTGAGGTCGACGGTGCCGTCGTCCTTGGTGGCGGCGGTGACCAGGTCGGGCACGATCACCATGGTGACGTCCTCGGCGACGGTCAGGCCGTTGATGCCCTTGCGCGCCGACTCGGAGCCGGCGAACTTCGCACCGGTGACCGGGACCGGCACCGGGGCCGCCTTCTCGAGTGCGTAGCTGCCCGGCTTGACCAGCTCGAGCTGGGCGCCGAGGTCGACGCTGTCGTCGAGCTCGAGGGCGATCTTGATCCGGGTCGAGGTGGCGTTCACCTTGGTCGCCACGTTGGAGTCGCCCTTGCCGAAGTCGAGGCCGGAGAAGGACTCGACGACCGCGCCTCCCTCGAGGACGTCGATGGAGAACGTCGCGGGGCCGTCGGTGTCGTCGTCACCGGCGTCGTCGGTCGACACCTGGAGCGTGATGCTCGCGTCGGCCTCGAGGCTCTCGACGGCGACGGGGAGTCCGAGCGCGCGGTCCGCCGCCGGGAGGGCCAGGCGGGCCGGCTCGCCGGCGGGCTCGGTGTTCGGGACGCGGCAGATGTAGGCGATCGAGCCGCCGTTGGCGAAGTACCCGTAGACGGAGAGCGGGAGGATGCAGCCCTCGGCGAAGCCGCCGTAGAGGCTCTCGAACTGCGACCAGCTCGTGACGAGCCGGGGCGACAGGCCCTGAGGGTCGTTGGGGTCGTCGGTCGGGAAGGTCGCCGTGAATCCGACGAAGGCGGCCACCGCGGTCGGCGCGGCAGACAGGACCTTCTGGGAGGACGGAACTTCCTCGACGTAGACGCCGGGTGCGGTGTATGTGGGCATCTTCTTCATCCGCTCTCGCGACAGGTGGCAGGACAGCCGCAGACTGCTCCGGCCGGGCAGCGCATGTGACGGGAACGCCGACACATGGCCCGAAATGACTATGCCGATGGCGCGTTGATGTCTTGACGGTTGCCGGGCGGTCTCCGGGATGATCTCGCCATGGCCAACCGCCCCGCCGCGTCGTTGGAGCTCCGCGAGGGCGACCACCAGCTGCTCCTGGCGATGACCCGCAGCCCCACCGTGCAGGCCGGCCTCGCCCAGCGCGCGCGGATCCTGCTGCTCGCCGCCGAGGGGCAGTCCAACACCGCGATCGCCGACAAGGTCGGGGTCTCCCGGCCCACCGTGCTGGTGTGGCGGCAGCGGTACGTCGAGGCGGGCCTCGACGGGCTCGCCGACCGGTCGCGCCCGGGCCGGAGCCCCCAGGTCTCGGCCGCGGACGTGCTGACCGCGACGCTGCGTCCACCGCCGCGCCTGCTCGGCGTGACCCACTGGTCCTCCCGCCTGCTGGGCGAGGACCTCGGCGTGGGCCGCGGGACCGTGGTCCGGGCCTGGCACTCCTACGGGGTGCAGCCGGTGCGCGGTGGGTTCCGCTTCGCCGTGACGCCGACCCTGGCGGGGCGGGTCGTCGCGGTCCTGGCGCTCCGGGTGGGGCCTCCGGAGAGCTTCGTCCTCCTCGACGTGCGCGAGCCGTCGCGGGTGGGTGACCGGTCCGACGACTCGGCCGTCGCGGCGGCGTTGCCGGACCTGCGGACCGCGCTGCAGCAGCCCGTGCCGCCCGAGTCCGACGACCCGGGTGGCGCGCTGCTGGAGCTGCTCGACGACGTCAACCGGGCCCGGGCCTCCTGGCCCACGGCGTCGCGGCTGCACCTGGTCGCCGACGGTACCGGGCCGGTGAGCCTGCCGGCGCTGCGCGAGGCGTTGGCCGTCCGGTCGCGGATCAGTGTGCACACGGTCCGTGAGCCGGGCCGCTGGCCGGGCCTGGCGGCGGCGTTCCTCGCGATGGCGGCGCACCGGCAGGACGGCCCGTCCGCCGTCGCGTCCTTCGAGGACCTGCGGCGCCGGCTCGGACCCGCCGACGCCTTCGCCTGGTGCCACCAGGTACGCCGCGGCGGAGCCGGCTGGAGCGCCGCGGCCGCGGCGTACTCAAGCGTCAAGTGACTTCCGGGCCAGGGCGCTGGGGCCCGGCCAAGCGGGTCAGTTGGACTGGGTCCGCATGGCCCCTGGGTTGGTGATCTGGATGACCCCACCCCAGGCGCAGGTGCAGGTGGAGCCGGCGGTCAGGGCGGGCTGCCCGCCGATCTGGGTCTTCGGCGCGGTGGGTATCCAGGGGGTCGGCACCGGCACGCAGGGCATCGGGGTCAGCACCCCGAGCGCCGCCGAGGTCGCCGCGGCGACCGTGGGGTTGCTCAGGCTGGTGCACATCCCGAACGGCGGGATGTTGGCGCCCGGCGCCATGTCGGTGATCGTGGCGGCGGGCCGCCCCTCGACCAGCACCCGAGCGGTCCCCTTGGGGACGAGCGCTGCGGGCGCGGCCCCGAAGGAACAGCTCAGCATCGCTCCGGCGACTGCGTTGGGTCCGCCCATGACGTCTCGTCCTCCTTCAGTCCGCCGCTGCGGCGGTCATCGCTTCGACCCCTTCACCGACCCCTGGAGCGGCTCGCCCGCCGTCGTGACGAAGCAGATGACGTTGCGGTCGTCGTCCTCCCAGCTCCGGGCCGAGGGCAGCAGGAAGGTGTAGAAGAGGCTGGAGTCGAGGTAGTCCACCCCGACGTAGTCGCCGAAGGCGCCCGCGCACGCACCGTCGGCGAACTTGGTCAGGGCGTCGTCGCCCGGGTAGATGTCCGGTGCCTCGCCCTCGGTGGGCTGGTACTCGATCACCGCGTAGGACTCGTGCGCATGCGGCTCGTCACAGGCGACCTCGGTGAGCTCGCTCAGCTGCGCCTTGACCTCGCCGGGGCCCTCGAAGCACTGGGCCGGCTCGATCGAGAACACCGAGACGCCCTCGTCGTCGCCGCCGAAGAAGCTGCACCCCGCCAGCAGGGGGAGCGCGACGAGTGCGACCAGGGCCGCGGCCAGGCGACGTCCCGGACGGGCGCGCTCGGGCTCAGGCATGCCGCTCGTCGTCCATCCGCGAGGCCATGGCGCTGATCCGGTCGACCGCCGGCGGCTGGATCTCCCAGTCGAAGGAGTCGGCGGCGACGGTGGCCATCACGCTGAACGACGCCTTGAGCGATCCGCCCGCCGCGCTCCAGACCTCGCGGACCCGGTTGTCGGTGTCGCCGAGCGAGAGCCGAACCGAGGACGACAGGCCGTCGGCCAGCAGCGGCTCCGGGAGCACCTCGACCGCGGCGAAGATGCTGACGACGTCGCCGAGCAGCTGGTGCTCGTCGCGCGGGCTGCCGGCCCAGGCGCTGACCAGGTAGCCGAGCTGCACCATCGGCTGCGGACGGCGGCGCTGGGCGGGCCCGGTCTCCGGCGTGCGCACGGACGGCGCCGACGGTTGGCTGCTGCGCTGGATGTCGTACAGGAACAGGTTCACGGTGATCCGGGACAGCTGCGCCGACCAGGTGCCGTTGGGCGGGTCGAACGAGACGTCGCCCATCTCCTCGGGAAGCGGGAGCCGCGTCCGGAGCAGCTTCTCCAGGCCCGAGTCGACGTGGCTGATGAACACGCGCCGAGTTTGGCACGGGCGCCGGGAGGCCCACAGCAAATCCGACAGATCGCCCCTCGGGTCCGGACCGTCGGATCGGGCCGGTCCAGACCACCCGAACGGGCCACGGGGCCGGTCGGACGAGTTTCGTGATTCGGCCACGCAGGGTTCGTCCGATTCCTAGGATCGGACGGTCAGACATGGGGCCAGGTGCGGAGGTCGTCGTGCGGGTAGCCACCGAGCATCGGTTGGTTACCGCCTACCCCGGCGACACCGTGGACGTCCGGGTCGACGTCGTCAACACCGGCGAGCTCATCGAGGGAGTCACCGCCCACCTGATCGGCCTGCCCGACGGGCAGATCAGCGTCGAGCCGCAGCTGCTGCCGCTCTTCCCCGACGCGCAGGGTCAGATCACGCTCTCGATCGGCGTGCCGAGCCACCAGCCCGCCGGCATGCACCCACTCACGATCGCCGTCGTGTCGCACGGCTCCGGATCGCCGACCCAGCACGTCGACATCGACCTGTCGGTCTCGGCGCGGCCCGACGTGCGGCTGGCCACCGACCCGCAGTCGATCAGGTCCCGACGCACCGGACGCTTCGTCGTGACGATCGAGAACGCCGGCAACGTGGCCCTCGACGCGACGCTGACGGCGACGCAGGAGGACAAGCGGACCCGGGCGAGGTTCACCCCGGAGAAGGTCCGGGTCGAGCCGGGCACGTCGGTGCCGACGATCCTCGCGGTCAAGGGGCCGCGGATGTTCACCGGCGCCGAGACCGACCGGATGGTCACCGTCGGCCTGGTCGCCAAGCGCGCGCACACGATCCCGGCGATGGACGAGACCGAGACGGGCCCCGAGCTCGAGCGCGAGGCGATCGTCCGGCTCAAGCAGAAGCCGATGGTCAGCCGGGGCCTGCTGACCGCGCTCATCCTGATGGGCATCGTCCTGATGTGGGCCGCGATCTTCCTGCTCGGGCTCACCCAGGTGCTCGCCGGCGACCCGATGACCAAGACGGCGCCGGCGTCGTTCTTCCCGGCCTCCGCCGAGTCGGGCGAGGGGAGCAGCGGCGAGGGCGACGCGGCCGGCGGTGCGGGAGCGACCGCCGCGCCGGCGGGTGCGATGCCCAAGACGGGCCTGCTGCCGGCGGGCGTCGGCGGCGAGATCTCGGGAACGGTCCTGGCCGCGAGCAACCAGCAGCCGGCCGGCCGGATCACCGTGCAGGCCTACCGCCAGAGCCGCGACGGGCTCAAGCAGGTCAGCTCGGCCGCCAGCCAGACCGACGGCACGTACAGCGTCGCGGGCCTGTTCCCGACGGGCTACCTGTTGAAGTTCAGCGCCGACGGCTACCGCCCGGTGTGGTACCCGAACGCCCCCTCGAAGAGCGGCGCCACCAAGGTCCAGGTGACCGCCCAGGGCGAGGCCGAGGGATACAACGTCGTCATCCAGGGCAAGCCCGCCAGCATCACGGGTGAGATCGACCCGGGCGATGCGCTCGGTCCGGTGACCACGACCGTGGTGGCGCGGATGAGCGGCGCGACCTCCGACACCTCGCCGATCGCCCGCACGGTCGCCACGGGCAACACCTACACGCTCCCGAACCTGCCCGCGCCCGCGACGTACGAGCTGAGCTTCACGGCCGGGGGCTACCAGGCCACCAAGGTGACGACGGCGGTCGCGGGCGGCGAGGCCCGGATCCAGCCGGACGTCGTGCTGAACGCCGGCACCGGCAGCATCAGCGGGATGGTCACCGACGGGAAGGCACCCCTGGGCAACGTCACCGTGACGACGACGGTCGCGGGCCAGGAGGTCTCGGTCATCACGCCGACGACCGGGCAGGTCGGGTCGTTCACGCTCGACAAGCTGCCGACGCCCGGCACCTACATGCTCACCTTCTCCAGCCCCGACCACGGGTCGCGCGCGGAGATCGTCGACCTGGAGGCCGGCCAGAGCAGGAGCGCCATCGACGTCAAGCTGGTCGCCGGCACCGGGAGCGTCACGGGCATCCTGCTCGGCGCCGACGGCAAGGGCCTCGGCGGTGCCACCGTCATCGTCGGCGGCTCGGTCCAGGCCGGCGGCGCGGTGGACACCAGCTCGCTCCCGACGACGACCACGCTGACCGAGGGCGCCGTGGGGACGTTCTCGATCAGCGGCCTGGCCGCGCCCGGCGACTACACCCTGATGTTCCTGCTCGACGGGTACGCCTCGGAGACCGTGCCGATCAGCCTGAGCGGCAACGGCGCGCCGCCGAAGGTGACCGCGACGCTCGGCACCAAGCTCGGCGGCATCCGCGGGACCGTGACCGGGCCCAGCGGCGCGCCGTACGTCGGCGCCACCGTCGTCGCGACCAACGGTGCGAAGTCGTGGTCGACGACGAGCAGCTCGCCGGGTGGCACGCTCAGCAACGGCGGCTACCTGTTCAGCGAGCTCGAGCCGGGGACCTACAGCGTCACGGTCACCGCCGACGGCATCCGCCAGCAGACCGGGCTCGTCACGGTGACCTCCGGTGCCACTGCGGTGCAGGGCTTCACGCTCCGGGCGGCGAACTAGGACATGTACGTCGAGCTGAGCGAGCGTCGCATCGTGGCCGTCCCGGGCCACGCGCAGGAGTTGCAGATCACGATCAGCAACACCGGCGAGGTCATCGGCGGCTACACGCTGCGCTTCCTCGGCGCCGACCCGAGCTGGGTCGAGCTGCCGGAGTCCGAGATCTCGCTGTTCCCCGACGAGACCCGCACGATCACCGCACGCGTCACCGTCCCGGTCGGGATGGTGGCGGGCGACCGCCGCATCGCCATCCAGGTCCGCGAGCTCACCCCGCCCGAGTCGACCAGCATCGAGGAGGTCGTGCTGGTCGTGCCGGAGGCGCGGTCGGTCGAGATGCGCGTCGACCCGATCTCGCAGACCGCCGGCAGCAAGGCCCGGTTCGGCCTGCTGGTCGGTAACACCGGCAACTCCCAGATCAACAGTCGACTCACCGGCACCGACCCGGAGGGTCAGGTGCAGTTCGAGTTCGTGCCGGCGGTGCTCGACCTGCCGCCGGGCGAGCACGCCGTCGTGGAGCTGCGGGCCAAGGCGAAGCGCCCGTTCCTGGGCAGTCCGCTGGTCCGGATCCTCGACATCGGGCTCGAGGACCCGCCGCCCGCCGGAGCGGCCGCGGCGCGGGACGAGCTCGATCCCCAGGCGCCGGAGGAGCCGGAGGGGGAGTCGGCGGCCCGGAAGCTGTCGGTCAAGCGCCGCAAGAAGAAGGTGAGGAACCCCGCCGCGCCGTCGCCGGGCAACGACGCGCCGCCGATGGTCAACGCGTCGTTCGTGCAGAAGGCGCGGATCACCCGGGGGCCGCTGTCGCTGGCCGGTCTGCTGTTCGCGCTGACGGTCTTTGCCGTCGTGATCACGCTGGCCCTCTCGCGGATCGTCGGCCAGTCCGCCGCCGACCGCAACCTCGCGCTCGAGATCGCCCAGGCACGCAACGCCGCCGCCACCTCCGGCAGCAGTGGGATGTCGGGCACCGTCCTGCTGCTGACGTCGGGAGCGCCCGTGCCCGGAGTGGCCGTCGACGTCTTCCCGGCCGACGACACCTCCGAGCCGGTGGCGACGACGGCGACCGACAAGAGCGGCGCCTGGTCGGTCGCCAATCTGCCGTCCGGCGACTACAAGCTCACCTTCCGCGGCGCCGGCTTCGTCCAGCTCTGGTACCCGCAGGCGCTGAGCGCCGACAACGCCGAGACCGTGACGCTGGACGCCAACGGCAAACAGGCGGGCCTGGACGTCTCGCTCGGCGGCGTACCCGCCTCGATCACCGGGACGGTCCTCGGCGACGACGTGTCCGCTGCGACGCTCGCGCTTACCATGCCGATGGCCGGCACCCCCGGCGCGGAGGCGGGGGAGGCCGCCACCGGAGCGGTGGTGCAGACCGTCCCGATCGGCTCCGACGGCTCCTTCGAGCTGACCAACGTGCCCTCGCCGAGCGTCTACGACCTGGTCGTCACCAAGACCGGATACGCGACGTCGACGCAGCGCATCGACGTCAGCGCGGGCGAGGAGCGCACCGGTGTCGAGATCACGCTGCGCAAGGGCGACGGCGTCATCACCGGACAGGTCAGCTCGGCGAGCGGCCCGCTCGGCGGTGTCACGATCACGGCGACGTCCGGGCAGACCGAGGTGTCGACGATCTCGTTGACCGATGGCGACGTCGGCAGCTTCACGCTCCGCAAGCTGCCCACGCCGGCGAGCTACACCGTCGTCGCCAGCAAGGGTGGCTACGCGACGCAGACGCTGACGCTGACCCTGGCGAAGGGCCAGGCGCTGACCGGCGTCGGCCTGACGCTCGGCAAGTCGTCGGGCTCGCTCAAGGGCGAGGTGACGCTGCTGCCCGACCGGGCCCCGGCCGGCGGCGTCGCGGTGACGCTGACCGACGGCGAGCACACGGTCGTCACCGCGACCCAGAGCTCCGGTGACATCGGTGCCTGGCGCGTCGGCGGGCTGACCCTGCCCGGCACCTACACCGTGACGTTCTCCCGGGCCGACCTCGCCGCCCAGACGCTGTCGGTGTCGCTGGACGCCTCGGGACAGATCACCCCCGGCTCCCAGGGCGCCACGGTCACCTCCGCCGGCATCGAGGTCGCGATGCAGCCCTCGACCGCGGTGGTGAAGGGCATCATCACCCAGCCGCTGGCGGGATCGGGCAGCTCCGCGGTCGGCGAGGTCACCGTGCAGCTGAGCTCCGGTCCGGCGAGCTACTCGGTGATCACCGCGTCGGTGCCCAGCGCGGACACCGGCCGCTACCGCATCGAGAACGTGCCACCGGGCACGTACACCGTCAGCGTCAGCCGCAACGGCGTGAGCCCGACCTCGACCATCATCCAGCTGACCGCCGGCCAGGTGCGCGACTACAGCCCGGTGCTCGCGGCGGCCGCGGCGATCTCCGGCACCGTCACCCAGAACGGCGCACCGGTGCCGGCCGGCTGGTACGTCGACCTCTACCGGTCGTCCACCTACCCCGAGAACCCCTACCGGACCGTGCGTACCTCGGCGAACGGCACCTTCCTGTTCGAGGACGTCGACGCTCCGGAGGTCTACGTCGTCGAGGCCCGCCCCACCCGCGGCAGCGCTTCGCTGGGCTCGCGGACCGTCCAGCTCGCTGCCAGTGAGCAGCGGGACATCACGGTGAGAGCAGACCAATGACCTCGAGCTTCCCGGGCCACGAGCCCGCCCCCGGCGTGGTGGTGTCGTCGCGACTGCGCACCGCCGCCGGCTCGCCCCTCCCCGTCGAGGTGACGCTGACCAACACGGCCTCGACCGCTCGGGTCATCGCCGTCGGCGCGATCGGCGTCGACTCCTCGTGGCTGCCCCCGATGACGCGGACCGAGCTGCTCGAGCCCGGTCAGAGCGTGGTCGTCACGCTCACGCTCTCGCCGGCGATCGGCACGGTCCCCGCCCAGTACCCCCTGGCGTTCACCGCCCAGTCCCTCGACCCGATCAGCGGTCGTCCGGGCGGTGCCCCGCCCGCGATGGTCGACAGCGTCCTGGTGGTCAACCCGCGCAACCAGCTCGAGATCGAGCTGGTGCCGCGGCGGGTCTCGCTGGTGTCCTCGCGCCGGGTGCGGATGACGATGCGCAACACCGGCGACGACGTGGCGCGGGTGAAGGTCGGCGTCCAGGCGTCGCCGCGGCTGCGGGTGCGGTTCAAGCGCGAGGACGTCGAGGTCCTCCCCGGCGCCACGGAGCAGGTGAAGGGCCGGGTGTCGGTGCCGCGACCGCGCTTCTTCGGCACCATCGCCCACCACGCCTACACCGTGACGGCCCGCGGCACCGAGTCGGTGCGGCACGTCGAGGGGTCGGTGACCCAGCGTCCGTTCGTCAACACCTTCGTGCTCAAGGCCGTGGCCCTGCTCGCGGTGGTGTCGGTGTGGATCGCGGCCGCCGTCATCTTCATCCCGGGGCTGGCCGACCGGCTCGGCGACCGGCAGAGCGAGACGACCACCACCGCGGGTCGAGGAGAGCGGCGACGGCTCGGGGTCCTCGGACTCCGGCGGCTCCGACGGCGGTGGCTCCGACGGATCGGGAGGCCAGGGCGACCAGGCCGGGGCCGGTGGCGGCGGCAAGGGCGGCGGTGCGCAGCCGGCCGTGGCGACCGACGACCAGCCGCTGTCGCTGACCGGCACGGTCGCCGGCGACGACCCGGGCGGCGTCCGGGTGCGTCTGGAGCCGACGTCCCTCGTCGACGAGGGCGCCCAGGGTGGCGTCGGCGTCGGCGTCCCGAGCTCCCAGCTCGGGAACACCGGCATGAGCCTCGCGTCGTCGTTCCTCAACCAGGCGCTCGACCAGACGCCGGCGGACCGGACCGCGACCACGACGAAGGACGGCTCCTGGTCGTTCGCGGACGTGAGGTCGCCCGGCTACTACCTGCTGACCTTCAGCAAGCCCGGCTACCAGTCGCGGTCGTACGTCGTGGACTCGTCGAGCGAGAACGCCGCCGAGCCGCTCGAGGTCGAGCTGAGGCGCCGGCCAGGGCAAGCTCTCCGGCACCGTGACCGGACCGGGCGGCCCGGTCGGGGCCGCGACCGTGACGATCTCCGACGGCACCAACACGATCACCACGAGCAGCAACTCTCGGGGTCGAGTGGGGCACTGGTCGGTGAGCGGCCTGTCGACGCCGGGCACCTACGTCGTGCAGGCCGCCAGGCCGGGGCTCTCCAGCGAGTCCCGGATGGTCGAGCTCGCCGCGGGCGGCACCGCTACCGCCGACCTGCGGCTGCGCAACGGCGTCGCCAGCCTGATCGGCAAGGTGCGCGCGGTGAACCAGGCCGGGAAGCTGACCGGCGCCGGCGGCGTCTCGGTCAGGGTGGCGAGCGAGGACGGCGTGGTGCGCTCGGCGACGACGCTGACCCAGGGTGCCCGGGCCGGACGCGGCTCGGCCCGAGCCTCGGCCGACTTCGTCGGCACGTACAAGCTGCCCGGCCTGACCGTGCCGGGCAGCTACGTGGTCACGCTCAGCGGGCCGGACCTGCAGACGCAGACCACGAAGCTGACCCTGCGGCGCGGCCAGTCGCAGGCCACGGTCGACGCCGACCTGGTGGCCGCCTCGGGCTCCGTCGCGGGCACGATCACCGGGCTGGACACCAACGGCAAGGGCTCCGGCGTCGTCGGCTCCGGCCTGACGCTCTCCAACCCCGACAACACCTACAAGACGATGTCGACCTCCGACCCGGCGGGCAGCTTCCTGTTCAACGGTGTCGCGCCGGGCACCTACGCGCTCCAGACCCAGTTCTTCGGCTACGTCACCGACCACGTGACCATCACCGTCCGCGCCGGCCGCATCACGCAGGTGGACCGGACGATCAACCAGATCGAGGGTGGCGTCCTGGCCGCCCGCTCGTCGGTGCGCGGACGGGCCATCGACGGCAGCAGCGGCGTACCGATCGAGTGCCCGACCGTCGACAGCGAGTGCCTGACCGCGAGCGTCGTCGAGCCGGGCGTCGACGACGACAGCGACGACGACCACACCTACCGGACGACGTTCCTGGCCGCCGACGAGTTCACGCTGCCCGACCCGCAGACGGACCCGGAGGGCGGCCTGCTCCCGGGCCTGCACACCGTGGTCGTCTCGGCGCCGCACTACTCGTCGGCGATCGCCAGGGTCCAGGTCGGCGACAACCAGCTCGTCGACCTCGGCACGCTCGAGCTGCTGCCCGCGCCCAAGATCGTCGGCTCGATCACGACCGTCACCGACGTGCCGGCGGCGAACACCTGCATCTGGGCGGTGCCGCCGGGCGGCGACGAGCCGCCGGCGGGTTGCACGTCGGCCGTCACGGGCGGCGACGACCCCGTGTGCACCTCGGGCTCGGCGACCTTCGATCTCGGCAGCACCGACGCGGTCTGCGCCTACGTGCCGGGCACGGGTGGCTACTCGCTCGAGGTGCCCACCGACGGCACGTACACGCTCTACGTGCAGCCGCAGGACCCCGAGTACCTCGCGCCCGCGCCGACACCGGTGCTCCTGGAGAACGGCGTCACTCGCAACCAGTCGTACGTCCTCAACCGCCTCGGGCGGCTGAACATCACCGTCCGGAAGGCGGGGGCGCTGGCGCGCCTGGTGCCCTCCGACCAGACCTCCGTCGTCGTGCGCAGCCTGCCCGGGCTGCAGACCGTGAACTCGGCCACGACCGACGACGACGGAGTCGCGTCGTTCACCCGGGTCGCGGCGCAGAGCTACCGGGTCACCGCGACGGTGCCCGACCCGGCGCCTCCGGGCGTGCCGGCCGACGACGCCGGCCTCACCGCGTCCAAGGACATCCCGGTCGGCCTCAACCAGGTGGTCGCCGTCCGGATCAACCTGACCCGTCCGATCGGTGCCGCCGTCGCCAAGGTCGCGGGCTCGGTCAACGGCCAGCTCAAGCCGGTGCCGAACGCCTCGGTGCAGGTCGTCGGCGTGACCGGGTACGACGACACCGACAATCCCCGGCAGACCCCCGTCGGTATGGTCACCGAGGCCCAGGGCTGCTTCGGCATCCTCGGTGCGGGCCAGACGATCGCCGACCTCGGCACGGACTGCAACCCGGGCTGGGCGACCACCGCCCCGCCGCCGTCGGCCATCGGCAGGGTGACGTACCTGTCTCCGGTCGTGTCGGTGAAGGTGATCGCGCCGGGCTACACCGACGGCACGTTCAACGACGTGACGCTCAGCACCACCGACATCAACGACTTCCCGCTGTCTGCCAAGCCGGTCCCCCTCGGCACGGTCGTGCCCGAGATCGACCCGCCCGACCCGGGCTTCGACTGGACCCAGGTCAGCTTCACGGCGATCCCCGAGGCGGGCGCGACGCCCGCGATCACGGTGCGCGCCACCGGCACGGGCGGCACCGGACAGCTGACCTGGCAGGACACCCGGGTGCCCGGTGCGCCGAATCAGGCGATCCCGGGGACCTACGAGATCAGCGCCAGTCTGAACGGCTACATCGCCGGGACCGCCACCCTGGAGTGCCCGGTCGCGGTGAGCTCCGCGGTGACCTGCGCCTGGGACGGGGCACCGCTGAAGCTGCAGAAGCTTGCGCGCCTGGAGGTGCGCCCGCAGTCCGCCGGGGCCGCCCCGGTCACCGGAGCCCGCTACACGCTCTCGCGTGACGGCGTCGCGATCTCGACCGTGACTGCCGGCGCCGGCGCCGGCTCGGTCACCTTCACCGGCCTCGACCCGCGCGACGACGACCTCTACGACGTCGAGGTGCGGGCGCCGGGCTACGCCCACGGCTCGACCGCGAGCTCGACCAGCCCGCTGCCGCTGACCTGCACGCCGGGCGGGAGCAGCATCACGCTGGAGCCGGGTGGGTCGACGTCGTGCGTCGCGTCGATGACCAAGATCGGCACGATCCAGGGCACGGTGATCGGCTCGCCCGCGCCGCCGCCGTCGACCGGCGCCACCAGCAACGTGGCCGGCGCGACCGTCACCGTGCAGCGGTGCACGTCGGTGCTGCCGGCCGCACCGGCCACCGGCACGCCGTACTGCGCCGCGACGGGCGGTCCCACCTTCACCGGCACCACCAACGCCGGCGGCGGCTTCTCGATCACCGGCACGTACGACGTCGACGGGCTCGCCACCGACGTGGCCTGGCTGGTCACGGCCGAGGCGCCGGGCTACTCCCCGGACGAGGACCGCCCCGCCGACGTACCGGCCACCGCGCTGCCCGGCACCCTGGTCCGGTCGTTCACCGACAACGTGGCCGAGGCCGACGTGCGGTTGGACCTCGACCCGGTCGACGTCTCGGTCGCGGTGCTCGTCGGCGGCGTGACGGCGTCGGACGCGACCGTCACGCTCAAGCGCCTGACCTCGAGCGGCACCGAGGTGGTCCAGGAGCCGGCGTTCGACCCCGCCACCGGTCGCTACCCGCTGGTCGGGATCGTCCCCGGCTCGTACATCCTCGAGGTCAGCGGACCGGGCCTGGTCACCAACACCTGGACGCAGACCATCAGTGCGAACAACCAGGTCTTCACGGTCAGCCTCGACCGCGCGATGAACACCATCTACGGCACGATCCTCGGCTCCGACGCCTCGACCGGGCTCAAGGACGCCGACGTGTGGGTGTGCGCGGCGTCCACCTGCGACGAGGCGGACAAGGGGCCGGACAACAACCGGATGTCCGCGAAGACGGCGGCCAACGGCGGCTTCGAGATCCGCAACGTGCCCGACGGTGACTTCTACGTGCTGGTCACGAAGTACGGCTACCGGCCGTACGCCTCGCCGGCAGCCATCCACGTCGACCACACGCTCGGCGCACCGCCTCCGGTGAACCAGACCCTCGAGCTGGTCAAGCGCAACGTCACGATCACGGTGCAGACGCCGTGGACCAACAACGACCTCAGCGCGGGCACCGTCGCTCTCGACGAGGTGGGCGGATCGACCTCGCTCTCCGCGGTCAACCTGGTCGCCACCAGCACCCCCGGGACGTTCACCGCGTCGTTCAACCAGGTGAAGTGGGGCTGCTGGACGGTCACGATCACGCCACCGGTCTCGGGCAACCACCTCGGAACGCCGAGCGCACTGACCGGCGGGCCGACCGATGAGTCGATCACGTGCACGGGCGACTTCGCGCTGACGGTTCCGAGCACGTACGCCGCCAGCCCGGTGACCGCGACCAGCACGCTCAACGAGGGCCGGCTCGACGTGGCGGTCACCGCGACGCCGTTCACCGACGTCCCGCTGGGCACCACTCCGCCGACGAAGGTCGTGCTGACCATCAAGCGCGGCAACACGGTCGTGTACACCGACGACGAGTTCGCCGTGAGCAGCTCGCCGACGACGTTCTGGGTGCCGACCGGGAGCGCCTACACCGTCAGCGCCGACCTGGCGACGCCCACGCCGTTCTGGCCGGACGACTCCGACAGCGTGACCGTGCCCGCGACCAAGCCGCCGTCGTCGGCCGCCGCAGAGGCCGACCTCGACATCGAGGAGCAGGCGGCCACCCTCGACGTCACCGTGACCGGCGGCAGCGGCACCGATCCGCAGGCGACGCTGACCCTCACCGGCACCTCGACCGTGCCACCGTCGTACGTCGCTCCGCTCCTCACCAGCGGCTACAAGCGGACCTACTACCTGCCCGCCGGCACCTGGACGGTCAAGGCGGACATCGGGACGCGCACGAAGACCGAGCAGATCGAGATCACCGCCCCCGAGTCGACGGCGCCGAACGGCAAGTACGCCCTGACGATCGTCGTCCCGCCCCCGCCCTCCAGCGGTGAGGAGGAGGAAGAGGGCGGCAGCGGTGGTAGCGGTGGTTGAGATGCCACGGTGGTTGAGGAAGGCGCGCTGGCGCCTGTCTTGCGGTGGTTGAGGAAGGCGCGCTAGCGCCTGTCTCGAAACCACCCGTCGAGACGTCGACCTGTGGTCGGGACTGGGTCGCGTTGGGGGTGGTTTCGAGACGGTTGCTAGCGCAACCTCCTCAACCACCGTCGTCAGGGAGTCACGGTGGTTGAGGAAGGCGCGCTAGCGCCTGTCTCGAAACCACCAGTCTCGCGGTTGTGATCGTCGGAGTCAGCCTCGTCGAGCGTCCCTTGCACGGACGGACCGACGCCGGCGATCCGACGGTCAGCGCAGGGAGTACGTCGCGAGCGAGACGCCCACGTAGTGGGAGACGAACGCGAGGATCGTGAAGCTGTGGAACACCTCGTGGAAGCCGAAGAAGCGCGGCCACGGGTTGGGTCGCTTGAAGCCGTAGACGACGCCGCCGAAGGTGTAGAGCGCACCGCCGACCACGATCATCACGAACGTCGCGATGCCGACGCCGACCCCGAGCCGGGTCGCGCCGTCGAGGAACGACGGGATGAAGAAGACCGCCGCCCAGCCGAGCGCGATGTAGATCGGCACGTAGAGCCAGCGCGGCGCGTCGGTCCAGAAGATCCGGAAGCCGACGCCGAGCACGGCGCCGCTCCAGACGGTCGCCAGCAGCACCACGCGCGGCGTGCCGTCGAGGAGGAGGAGGCTGAACGGCGTGTAGGAGCCGGCGATCAGCAAGAAGATGTTGGAGTGGTCGAAGCGCCGCAGGAACGCCCAGACCCGAGGTGACCAGGTGCCGGTGTGGTAGATCGCGGACACCGTGAACAGTACGAGGGCTGATCCGGTGAAGAGCGCCGAGCCGATCCGGGTCGCCGGCGTGGGCGACAGGGCGATGAGCACGATCCCGGCCGCGAGCGTGAGCGGGGCGATCGCGAGGTGCAGCCAGCCGCGCAGCTTCGGCTTGATCTCGGCCTTGAACTCGGCCCGGAACTCCGCGACGGCTTCGCGGGCCTGGTCGAGCCCCGCTCGCACCGCGTGGTTCATGGCCTGGTTCATGACGCAGAACCTACCCGGCGCCCGGTGACGGAAACCGCACAGGCGGTGAACGTCACGTCAACGTTGCGACCACGAAATCGGCGGTTCGCTCGCTACCATCGACAGGTGGACTGGAAGCGGGGAGTGCGACGGGTGCTCTATCCGGCGTACGAGGCCCGCGTTCTGCGGCGGATGCCCGAGAACGTCCCGCAGCACGTCGGCGTGATGCTCGACGGCAACCGCCGGTGGGCGCGTGCCGTCGGCCACGACACCGCGCACGGCCATCGGGCCGGCGCCGCGAACATCGAGCCGCTGCTCGGCTGGTGCGACGAGGTCGGCATCGAGGTCGTCACGCTGTGGCTGCTGTCCACCGACAACCTCAACCGGCCCGAGCACGAGCTGCTGCCGCTGCTGGAGATCATCGGCGAGGCCGTCGCCTCGCTCGCCGACCAGCAGAAGTGGCGGATCCATCCCGTCGGCGCCCTCGACCTGCTGCCCGCGGAGGTCGCGGAGAAGCTGAAGGCGGCCGAGGAGGCGACCCGCGACGTCGACGGGATGCTGGTCAACGTCGCGGTCGGGTACGGCGGCCGTCGCGAGATCGCCGACGCCGTACGCTCGCTGCTCCACGAGTCCGCGGCCAAGGGCATGTCGCTCGAGGAGCTCGCCACCACCATCGACGTCGAGCACATCGCCGAGCACCTCTACACCAAGGGGCAGCCCGATCCCGACCTGGTGATCCGTACGTCGGGGGAGCAGCGCCTCGGCGGCTTCCTGCTGTGGCAGTCGGCGAAGTCGGAGTTCTACTTCTGCGAGGCCTACTGGCCGGACTTCCGACGGGTCGACTTCCTGCGCGCGATCCGTGCCTACGCGCAGCGTGAGCGGCGCTTCGGCTCGTAACCGAGCCTTCACCGTCCGTTCGGGCGTGTCGTCCCGGAACCCGTGGGGCCGCGGCGTACGTTCGCGGGTATCGGGGAGTGGGGAAGCTCCCCGTATCGGGAGGCCCGTTCGTGAGCATTCACGACTGCACCGCACACCATCGGGGGGATCCCCCTCGCGGGTGTGCGACCGGGAGCCGGCACTCCGGTCCTCGGGCTCGTTCCGGTCCATCAGAGTGAGCAGATGGCCGGACGCGGAGTGCCCGCCGGCCTGCTGAAGGGGTGTCATCGTGCCGACCCAGGCTCAGAAGTCACAGCGCTCCGCCACCACTGCCGATCGAGCGACACCGCCCGCCGTCCGCACCTTCGTCCTGGACACCAGCGTGCTGCTGGCCGACCCGGGCGCACTGCGGCGCTTCGCCGAGCACGAGGTCGTGCTCCCGGTCGTGGTGATCACCGAGCTGGAGGGCAAGCGGCACCACCCCGAGCTGGGCTTCTTCGCCCGTACGGCGCTGCGGATGCTCGACGAGCTGCGGATCACCCACGGCCGGCTCGACGAGCCGGTGCCGGTCGGCGACGAGGGCGGCACGATCCGGGTCGAGCTCAACCACACCGACCCCGAGTCGCTGCCCTCGGGCTTCCGTCTCGGTGACAACGACACGCGCATCCTCGCGGTCGCCCGCAACCTCGCCAACGAGGGCCACGCGGTCACGCTCGTCTCCAAGGACCTGCCGCTGCGGATCAAGGCGTCCGCGGTCGGCCTCGACGCCGAGGAGTACCGCGCCGAGGCCGTCAGCGACTCCGACACCGGCTACTCCGGCATGGCCGAGCTCGAGGTCGCGGCCGCCGACCTCGACGAGCTGTACGACGACGGCGTCCTCGACCTCGAGGCCGCGCGGGACCTGCCGTGCCACCACGGGCTGGTGCTGCTCTCCGAGCGCGGTACGGCGTTGGGCCGGGTCGGCCCCGACAAGCACGTGCACCTGGTGCGCGGCGACCGGGAGGCGTTCGGCATCCACGGCCGCTCCGCCGAGCAGCGAGTCGCGCTGGAGATGCTGCTCGACCCGGAGGTCGGGATCGTCTCGCTCGGCGGCCGCGCCGGCACCGGCAAGTCCGCGCTCGCGCTGTGCGCCGGTCTCGAGGCGGTGATGGAGCGGCGTCAGCACCAGCGGGTCGTGGTGTTCCGGCCGCTGTTCGCCGTCGGCGGCCAGGAACTCGGCTACCTGCCCGGCTCGGAGTCGGAGAAGATGTCGCCCTGGGCGCAGGCGGTCTTCGACACCCTCGGGGCGATCACGACCCGTGAGGTCATCGACGAGGTGCTCGACCGCGGCATGCTCGAGGTGCTCCCGCTGACCCACATCCGGGGCCGGTCGCTGCACGACGCCTTCGTCATCGTCGACGAGGCGCAGTCGCTGGAGCGCAACGTGCTGCTGACCGTGCTGTCCCGGATCGGTGCCAACTCCAAGGTGGTGCTCACCCACGACGTCGCGCAGCGCGACAACCTGCGGGTCGGGCGGCACGACGGCGTGGTCGCCGTGGTCGAGAAGCTCAAGGGCCACCCGCTGTTCGCCCACGTCACGCTGACCCGTTCCGAGCGGTCGCCGATCGCCGCCCTGGTGACCGAGATGCTGGAGAACATGACGGTCTGAGCCCCGATGGGCGCCTCGGAAGGCCGGGCCACCCGGTGCTTCTGAGGCATCTGTGGCTGTTGTGACGGGGGAGGTGGCCGTCGGCGAATTTATCCGGACGGATGAGGCAGTTCGGTTTGCAACCACCTGCTCCGTCCGGCAGGGTGGCTCGTGATCTCTTCGTGACCTTCGACAGCGTCGTCGCCGGTCCAGCCGGATCGCCTGCCCCGAGTCGTCTACCCCGAGTCAGCGAGCCTTGTCGAAGCGCACGAAGTACGTCCCGAAGCACCGGAGCGTCCCCGAGTCGACCCTGCGCAGCGCGCCCACGAAGGCGCTGCGCACCGGACTGGTGATGACCTCGGTCGCCGCCGCCGTCACCGGTATCTCGGTCGCCGGCGGCCTCCTCGGCACGCCCGCGCAGATGACGACCACGGCCCAGGACCTCGGCAGCGACGTGACCGGCGGCCTCGCCGGCAGGTCCAGTGACGACCAGGCCGCGGCGGCCGCGCTCGCGGACCGCGAGGTCGTCTCCCGCGCGGCCGATCGCCGGCGCGAGGCCGACCCGGACAAGGTCAGCGCGCTCTCCGTCGACAGTGGACCGGCGCGTACCGCGTCCGTGGACGTGAGCGACGGCGATCCGCGCGACATCGCCCGGGCGCTGCTGCCGCAGTTCGGCTTCTCCGGCGACCAGTTCGGCTGCCTCGACTCGCTGTGGACGCGCGAGAGCAACTGGAACCCCGCCGCCCACAACCCCTCCTCCGGCGCGCACGGCATCCCGCAGTCGCTGCCCGGCTCCAAGATGGCCTCGGCCGGCCCCGACTGGTCGTCCAACCCGGTCACCCAGATCACCTGGGGCCTCGGCTACATCCAGGACCGGTACGGCAGCCCGTGCGGTGCCTGGGGGCACTCGCAGTCGCACGGCTGGTACTGACCGTTCTGCAGGGATACCCGGTCCACCGGGTATCCCCGCACTTCTCGGCCGGTGCAACACCCCAGAACGTCAGGGATTGCGCGAGAAGTCCTACGGGTGCGTCATGGACTCCACGTCGAGCGCCTCGTCGAGCTGGGCCTCGGTGAGCTCGCCGCGCTCGACGTACCCCATCGCGATCACGGTCTCCCGGATCGTGGCGCCGTCGGCAAGTGCCCGCTTCGCGATCGTGGTGGCGGCCTCGTAGCCGAGGTAGCGGTTCAGCGGGGTGACGACCGAGGGCGAGGACTCGGCGTACTGCCGCATCCGGTCGGCGTTCGCGGTGATGCCGTCGACGCAGCGCTCGGCGAGCAGTCGTGAGGACGCCGCGAGCAGGCGCACCGACTCCAGCACGTTGCGGGCGATCACCGGCATCGCGACGTTGAGCTCGAAGCTGCCGCTGGCGCCGGCGGCGGTCACCGCGGCGTCGTTGCCGACCACCTGGAAGCAGACCATCAGCGTGGCCTCGGGCAGCACCGGGTTGACCTTGCCCGGCATGATGCTCGATCCGGGCTGCAGGTCGGGCAGGTGGATCTCGGCGAGGCCGGTCGTCGGACCCGAGGCCATCCAGCGCAGGTCGTTGCAGATCTTGGTGAGCCCGACCGCGTAGGTGCGCAGCACGCCGCTCAGCTCCACGAGCGAGTCGCGGGTGCCCTGGGCCTCGAAGTGGTTGCGCGCCTCGGTGAACGGCTGGCCGCTCGCCTCGCCGAGCACCGCGATCACGCGCTCGGCGAAGCCCGGCGGGGTGTTGATCCCGGTGCCGACCGCGGTGCCGCCCAGCGGCAGCTCGCGGACCCGGGGCAGCACGGACTCGAGCCGCTCGGCGGCGTACCGCACGGTCGCGGCGTACCCGCCGAGCTCCTGACCGAGCAGCACCGGCGTCGCGTCCATCAGGTGGGTCCGGCCCGACTTCACCAGGCCGGCGAACTCCTCGGCCTTGCGCTCCAGGCTGCCGGCCAGGAGGTCGAGGGCCGGCAGCAGGTCGTCGACGACGGCGAGGGTCGCGGCCACGTGGATCGCGGTCGGGAACGTGTCGTTGCTGGACTGGCTCGCGTTGACGTGGTCGTTGGGGTGTACGTCGGTGCCGGCCCGCTGCGCCAGCGTGGCGATGACCTCGTTGGCGTTCATGTTGGAGCTGGTGCCCGACCCGGTCTGGAAGACGTCGATCGGGAACTGGTCGTCGTGCTCGCCGGCCACCACCGACTCGGCCGCGCGGACGATCGCGTCCGCCTGGGCGGGCTCGAGGATGCCCAGCTCGCCGTTGACCCGCGCCGCGGCGGACTTGACCCGGCCGATCGCGTGGATCAGCGCCGGCTCGATCGGCGTGCCGCTGATCGGGAAGTTCTCCACCGCGCGCTGGGTCTGCGCCCGCCACAGCGCCGCCGCCGGCACCCGGACCTCGCCCATGCTGTCGTGCTCGACCCGGAAGTCTCCGTCGCTGATCGGGGAGTCGCTCATGACTCGGACGTTACCCGCGACACGAACAGCCAGTACTGCTCGTCGCGGTCCTGGAGCAGCACGTCGTGCGCCTGGCCCTGGGCGTTGCCGAACGCCGCGCGCAGCTGCTCGGCCAGCTCGGGGGAGTCCGCGGCCGACCAGACCGCGAGGGCGCCGCCGGGGCGCAGCGCCCGCCGCGCCGCCCGGAGGAACGGCTCCTGGTAGAGCGCCGCGTTGACGTCGTGCACCAGGTAGCCCGGCCCGTTGTCGACGTCGAGCAGCACCAGGTCGTACGACGCGGGCGCGGCCTCGGCGAGCGCGACCGCGACGTCGGCCACCACGATCGTCACCCGCTCGTCGGCCAGCATCGCGGGCCCGTGGGGGATCGTGCCGTCGCGCATCCAGTCGACCAAGGCCTGCTCGATCTCGACGACCGCGACCTTCTCGACGCGGCTGTCGGCGAGCACCTCGTGCATGGTGAACCCGAGGCCGAGGCCGCCCACGAACACCGCGCGGGGGTCGTCGACGGTCGCCAGCGCGCCGCTCGCCAGGGCCTGCTCGGTGCTCACCTCAAGCGTGTCCATGACGAACACGCCGTTGGCGCGCAGCTCGAGCGCGCTCGAACCGGCCTCGGACCGGCGCTCGCGCAGTACCAGCTCGCCGCGCTCGGACTCGGCTCGGGCGATCTCGACGTACTCCACCTGCCCGACCCTACGGACCCGACGCGACGGACCCGGCGCCAGGGACCGTCAGTCGAAGAGCTCGCTGAGCCAGCTCTCCTTGCGCTTCTTCTTGTAGTAGCCGCCCTGCTGGTAGGGCTGCTGATAGGGCTGCTGGTGCGGTTGCTGGTAGGACTGCTGGGCCTGCGGCGGCGCGGGCTGGGGTGCCGGCTGGGTCAGCGAGCGCTCGATGAGCTTGTCGAGCTCGCCGCGGTCGAGCCACACGCCCCGACAGCTCGGGCAGTAGTCGATCTCGATGCCGCTGCGTTCGCTCATCACCAGGATGGTGCCGTCGGTGGGGCACTGCATGGTCGTGTCCTCTCGTCGTTCACCCGGTCGAACGCACGAGTCGGCCGCGGGGTTCCGCTTCGAGGCGGTCAGCCGATCCAGGTCTGCGTGGTCCACGCCGTCTCGACGACCTCGAGGTAGGGCTCGAAGTCCAGCCCCTGCTGCCGGAGCCAGTCGTCGTCGTCGAACGTCGCGTCGTAGCGATCGGATCGATCGCACATCAGCGTCACGATGCTGCCGCGCTGCCCGCGCTCGTGCATCTCGCAGGCCAGCCGGAGCGCGCCGTAGAGATTGGTCCCGGTGGACGGCCCGGCACGCAGGCCGACGCGATCGCCGAGGAAGCGCATGGCGGCGACGGACGCGGCGTCCGGGATCCGCATCATCCGGTCGATCACGTGGGGCAGGAACGACGGCTCCACGCGGGGCCGGCCGATCCCCTCGATCCGTGATCCGGGAGCGGTGGTCCCCTCGCCGGCGTACGAGGGGAGGAACGCCGACCCGTCCGGGTCCACGACCGCGAGGCGGGTCTCGTGGCCGCGGTAGCGCAGGTAGCGCCCGATGGTCGAGCTGGTCCCGCCCGTGCCGGCGCCGACCACGACCCAGTCGGGGATCGGGAACGGCTCCTCGGTCAGCTGCTCGAAGATCGACTCCGCGATGTTGTTGTTGCCGCGCCAGTCGGTGGCCCGCTCCGCGTTCGTGAACTGATCCATGTAGTGGCCGCCGACGCTCTCCGCGAGGAGCCTGGCGGCGTCGTACACCTCGTCGGCGCGATCGACGAACTCGCACCGGCCGCCCTCCCGCTCGATCAGGGCCACCTTGGCCGGGCTCGTGGAGCGTGCGATGACGGCCACGAACGGCACCCCGATCAGCCGGGCGAAGTACGCCTCGCTGATGGCCGTGGAGCCGCTGGAGGCCTCGACGACCGTGGTGGTGGGGCCGATGTCGCCGGTGCAGATCGCGTACAGGAACAGCGACCGCGCCAGCCGGTGCTTGAGGCTGCCCGTCGGATGGGTCGACTCGTCCTTGAGGTAGATGAGCGCGGACGCGTCGTCGCCGGTGGGCAGCTTGACCATGTGGGTGTCCGCGCTGCGCGCCTCGTCGGCGCGCAGGCAGTGGATGGCGTGCTCCACCCACGACCGGTCGATGCTCGTCGACGGCTGAACGGCTCGGATCGGGACAACAGACACTTCTACTCCTTACTCGACCTGCGATGCACCCTGCGCGTTGTGTCGTCAGTGCCTCAGTTGACCATCCACGTGTCGCCGCCGCCGATGAGGGCGGCGAGACGGTCGGTCGGCTCGCCGGGTGCGGCCTGCCGGGCGGTGGCGATCTGGGCGCGCGCGCCGTCGTCGTACGTCGGGCGCTCGACCTGGCGGAAGATGCCGATGGGGGTGGGTGTGTGGGGGTCGGTGTCGAGCCGGGAGAGGGCGAACTGCCAGGTGGGGTCGGGCTCGGTGGGGTCGTGGGCCCAGGTGTGGCCGTGGGCGGTGACCTGGAGACCGGGTTCGAGGCGGAGCAGTTGCTCGGTGGCGTCGGCGCCTTTGAGGGTGTCGAAGGCGCCGTCGTTGAAGATGGGGCAGTTCTGGTAGATCTCCACCAGCGACGTGCCGCGGTGGGCGGCGGCCGCGGAGAGGACCGTGGTGAGGTGTTTGCGGTCGGAGTCGATGGTGCGGGCGACGAAGGTGGCTTCGGCGCCGAGGGCGAGGGAGACGGGGTTGAAGGGGTGGTCGAGGGAGCCCATGGGGGTGGACTTGGTGATCTTGCCGGTCTCGGACGTGGGGGAGTACTGGCCCTTGGTCAGGCCGTAGATCCGGTTGTTGAACAGCAGGATGGTCATGTTGACGTTGCGGCGCAGGGCGTGGATGAGGTGGTTGCCACCGATGGAGAGGGCGTCGCCGTCGCCGGTGACGACCCAGACGGAGAGGTCTTCGCGGGCGGTGGCGATGCCGGTGGCGATCGACGGCGCACGTCCGTGGATGGAGTGCATGCCGTAGGTGTCGAGGTAGTAGGGGAACCGGCTGGAGCAGCCGATGCCGGAGACGAAGACGATGTTCTCGCGGCGTAGGCCGAGGTCGGGCAGGAATCCTTGGACGGCCTTGAGGACGGCGTAGTCGCCGCAGCCGGGGCACCAGCGGACCTCTTGGTCGGAGGTGAAGTCCTTGCCGGTCTGGGGCTGGTCGGTGGTGGGGACCAGCTCGACACCCGAACGGAGTCCGGGGAACGGAAGCCCGGTGGCGGTCATGCCGATGCCTGCGCGGCCGCCACGAGCGGGTGGTCGGCGGGCATCATGCCGGCGCCCGCGGCTCCGCCCGGCGAGCCGAGGTCGGCGAACACCTCCGCGTTGATCGCGAGGTAGCCCGCCGACTCGCTGGGCAGGTCGTCCTCGTACGCGATCGCCTCGACGGGGCAGACGGGCTCGCAGGCGCCGCAGTCGACGCACTCGTCGGGGTGGATGTAGAGCATCCGCGGGCCTTCGTAGATGCAGTCGACGGGGCACTCGTCCACGCAGGCACGGTCCTTGAGATCGATGCACCCTTGGGAGATCACGTAGGTCATCAGTTGGCTCGCAGTTCTTCGCTGAGGTGGGTGAGGTGGGTGAGGATGTGGTGCTCCAGGTCCGCGGCCTTGAGGGGCATGCCGTTGATCTGGTTGTAGCCGATGGCGTCGATGAGGTATCTGCCGCGGAGTAGGAGGGAGAGTTGGCCGAGGTTCATCTCGGGGACGAGGACCTTGTCGTAGCGGTGGAGGATGTCGCCGAGGTCGTGGGGGAAGGGGTTGAGGTGGCGTAGGTGGACCTGCGCGACGTGGTGGCCGGCCTTGCGGACGCGGCGTACGCCGGCGCCGATGGGGCCGTAGGTGGAGCCCCAGCCGATCACGAGCACCTTGGCCTTGCCGTGTCCTGGGGGGCCGGAGGGGTCGTCGACCTCGAGTGGGGGGAGGGAGTCGGCGATCCGGTCGATCTTGGCCTGGCGGGTGCGGACCATGAGGTCGTGGTTGGCGGGGTCGTAGGAGATGTTGCCGGTGATGTCGGCCTTCTCGATGCCGCCGATGCGGTGCTCGAGGCCGGCGACGCCCGGGGGCGCCCAGGGACGCGCCAGCGTCTCGGCGTCGCGGGCGTACGGCTGGAACTTCCCGTCCTCGGTCAGGTCCTCGGCAGTCGCGAACGCCGGGTCGATCTTCGGCAGGTCGTCGATCTCGGGGATCCGCCAGGGTTCGGAGCCGTTGGCGAGGTAGCCGTCGGAGAGCAGCATGACGGGGGTGCGGTAGGTGATGGCGATCCGGGCGGCCTCGAGGGCGGCGTCGAAGCAGTCGCCCGGTGACTGCGGCGCGACGATCGGGACCGGGGCCTCGCCGTTGCGGCCGTACATGGCTTGGAGGAGGTCGGCCTGTTCGGTCTTGGTCGGCAGGCCCGTGGAGGGGCCGCCGCGTTGGACGTCGATGACGACTAGGGGGAGCTCGGTCATCACGGCCAGGCCGATGGCCTCGGACTTCAGCGCGATCCCGGGTCCGGAGGTGGTGGTCACGCCGAGGGAGCCGGCGAAGGAGGCGCCGATCGCGGAGCCGATGCCGGCGATCTCGTCCTCGGCCTGCAAAGTGGTGACGCCGAAGGCCTTGTGCTTGGACAGCTCGTGGAGGATGTCGGAGGCCGGGGTGATCGGGTAGGAGCCCAGGAACACCGGGAGCCCGGACTGGACGCCGCCGGCGACCAGGCCGTAGGCCAGGGCGAGGTTGCCGGTGATGTTGCGGTAGACCCCCGGGGCCATCGGGGCGGGCTTGATCTCGTAGGAGACCACGAACGCCTCGGTGGTCTCCCCGAAGTTCCAGCCGGCCTTGAACGCGGTGATGTTGGCGTCGCGGATCGCCTCGACCTTCGCGAACCGCTTCTCCAAGAACGCGATGGTGGGCTCGGTCGGGCGGCCATACATCCACGACAACAGGCCCAGGGCGAACATGTTCTTCGCCCGCGCGGCGTCCTTGCGGGACAGGCCGTACTCCTTGACCGCCTCGACCGTCATCCCGGTCAGGTCCACCGGCTGCACCGCGAACGCGCCCAGCGGGTCGTTCGCATCACCCAGCAGATCGAGTGGGTTCGACTCATAGCCGGCCTTGGTCAGGTTCCGGGCGGTGAAGTCGTGGGTGTCCACGATGATCGTCGCGCCCTGGGGCAGATCGCCCAGGTTCGCCCGCAACGCCGCCGGGTTCATCGCCACCAACACATCCGGGGCATCCCCCGCGGTCAGGATGTCGTGATCGGCGAAGTGCACCTGGAACGACGACACCCCCGGCAACGTGCCCTGCGGGGCCCGGATCTCGGCCGGGAAGTTCGGCAACGTCACCAGATCATTGCCGAACACCGCCGACTCCTGAGTGAACCGATCACCCGTCAGCTGCATCCCATCACCGGAATCACCAGCAAACCGGATGATCACCCGATCGAGCTGCTTGACCTGCTTGTCCTGCCTGATCATGCGCGTCCTCATCCGTTGCTCGTCTCCGCGGGCGGCCGGTCGCGTCCCCGCGGGACCGGCGACAGCTGCTCCTCGCCTGCCGGTCGGGTGCCCGGGCCGCCGCTGCGGCGCCCGGCGCCGTACTCGGCCTCCTAAGAGGTCAGACCTTGTCACTTGACGGGTCGTAGAATAGTATGACCTCTGACCTCTCACAAGGAGCAAGATGACAGCGCGTGATTCGGTGTGGATGCATGAGTTGACCTGGCCCGAGGTCGAGGAGTACCTCGGCGGCGACCGGGTGGCGATCGTGCCCATCGGTGCTACCGAGCAGCACGGACCGGCCGGAGTCCTGGGTGTCGACGCCCTGGTGGCGATCACGCTCGCCGAGGACGCCGCGCAGCGCTCCGGTGTGCTGGTCGCGCCGCCGATCTGGTTCGGGGACTCCGCGCACCACAGCGCGTTCCCGGGCACCATCACGCTCCGGACGGAGACGTTGACCGCCCTGGTGGCCGACGTCTGCCGGAGCCTGGCGCGCCATGGCTTCGACCGGATCATCCTGATCAACGGGCACAAGGGGTCCAACCTCCCCGGGCTGGTCACGGCGGTCCGCGGACTGCACGAGCGCGAGCTGGGCGGCGTGATGTTCGCGGTCGCGGACCCGCTGCACCTGGCGCGCTCCGCTGCCGGTGAGATCAAGGAGACCAACGAGCACCACTGCGGGGAGCTGGAGCTCTCCCACGTCCACTACCGGTTCCCGGGCATGGTCCGGATGGACAAGCTGACCGACGCCGAGGTCGACTTCGAGGACGTCTTCGGCGGCTTCGTCGGCAACGACCTCTTCGGTCCCGCGCCCGACGGCGTGGAGATCATGTGGTCCGGCGCGGAGCAGCGGGCGTTCACGCCGAGCGGTCAGTTCAGCTCCTCCCTGGGTGTCACCGAGGAGAAGGGTCGGCGCTACCACGACCACATCGTCGGCCGGCTGTGCGAGCTGATCGACTGGATGCGCGGCTACGACGGGCCCATCGGCCGCAAGGACCGCGGATGAGCGCGTCGACGGTCGAGCCCGGCCTGGTCACCACCGACGTCCTGGTCATCGGCGGTGGCGCCGCCGGGATCTACGCCGCCCTCGAGGCCCGTGCCGCGGGAGCGGAGGTGTGCCTGCTGGACAAGAGCATGGTCGGAGTCGGCGGCGCCACGATCATGGCCCAGATGACCGTCGCCGCGGCCCTCGGACACCGTGAGGACGACAGCGCCGAGCTCCACTTCGCCGACACCATCGCGAGCGGCAAGGAGCTGGTCAGCGAGCCGCTGGCCGAGCTGATGTGCGAGGACGCGCCGCGCCGCATCCTCGAGACCCGCGACATGGGTGTGCGTTGGGCGTCCGACGGCGACCGGCTGCGTCAGGTGATCGCTCCGGGGCACAGCCGTCAGCGGTGCTGCTACGTCGACGTCCTGGCGACCGGTACCGGCGTCATCAAGGGGATGAAGCTCGAGCTGCGTCGGCGCGACGTCGAGCGCACCCAGAACCTCTACGTCACCGAGCTGATCCGTGACGAGTGCGGCCGCGTCTGCGGTGCGGCCGCACTCGACATCACGGACGGCCGCCCGGTCGCGATCTGGGCGGGGAGCGTGGTGCTCGCCTGTGGCGGCCTCACCGAGATGTACAGCCGCAACTCGGCATCGGTGAACATGACCGGTGACGCCTACGCCCTCGCGCTCGGCGTGGGCGCCGAGATCCTCGACCCCGAGATGGTGCAGTTCTTCCCGATCGGCAACCTCGCGCCCCGCACCATCGGGCTCGACCCGATCATGTGGGACCCGTTCCGCTACAAGCTCGGCGGCCGGCTCACCAACGGTCTGGACGAGGACTTCCTGGAGCGGTACGCCGGCGTGGCCGACGAGGGCAAGTACACCGCCACCCGCGACGTGGTGAGCTACGCGATCCTCAAGGAGGTCGAGGCCGGCCGCGGCTCACCGCACGGCGGCGCCTGGCTGGACTTCCGGGGCATCCCCGCCGAGGACATCCACGCGGCGTTCCCGCCCGTGGTGGACAAACTGCTGGAGCAGGGCATCGACCTGACCCAGCGTCGCGTCGAGGTCGGTCCGACCGCGCACTACACGATCGGCGGACTGCGCGTCGACCCGCAGATGCGGACCAACATCCCCGGTCTGCTCGCTGCGGGGGAGGCCGTCGGTGGCGTCCACGGAGCCAACCGGCTCTCGGGGAACGCCATCAGCGAGGCCTTCGTCTTCGGCGCTCGGGCCGGCGTCAGCGCCGCCGCGGACGCGGTGGAGCTGGGCCGGCCCGACCCGAACGGCTCGGCCGCCGCGGCGATGAAGGACGCGCTCGGCCGCATCGACGAGGGCCGCGATCGCAACCGGGAGAGCGGCATCTTCCTCCCCGCGCTGCGCCGCCGGCTCCAGGAGGTCATGTGGCACCGGGTCGGGCCGCTGCGCGACGAGGCCGGCCTGATGGCCGCGGAGGCCGAGCTCGCCGAGCTCGCCGACGCCGTCGAGCTGGCCCATGTCGCTCCCGACCGGACGCACAACCAGGAGTGGGTCGAGCTGTTCGAGATGCGCACGATGCTGCGCAACGCCGCGGTGATCCGGCTCGGGGCGCTGGAGCGCCGCGAGAGCAGGGGTGCGCACCAGCGCGAGGACTTCGTCGCCACCGACGCGGCGTACGTCCGCAACAGCGTGATCACCGATGACGGCAGCGGTCTCGTGCACCGCTGGGAGGACATCCCGCGCCGCTCGCCGGCCACACAGGAGGAGGTGCTCGGCGCATGAAGCTGAGCGTTCAGCGCAAGAGTCAGGACGGCGGCGTCGACCGGGTCGACTCGTTCGAGGTCCCGGAGTCGGAGGGCATGACGGTCCTCGACGCGCTCCTGTGGGTGCGGGAGTTCGAGGACCCCACGGTCGGCGTCAGATTCTCCTGTCGACGGGCCAACGCCTGCAAGGAGTGCCTCGCCGTCGTGAACGGCCAGCGCACCTACACTTGCATCGTTCCGGCGACCGGTGAGGTGCTGGTCGAGCCGCTCTCGCACAAGCCCCTGGTCCGCGACCTGGTCACCCGTTTGTGACGGACAGGAGTAAGAACATGCGATTGGTCGTTGCCATCACCGGAGCTTCGGGGGCCATCTACGGCGTCCGGATCCTGCAGATGCTCTCCGCGCTGGGCGTCGAGAGCCATCTGGTCACCAGCAGGCACGCGATGCTCACCTTGACCACCGAGACCGACTGGACCCCCGAGGGACTGCGGTCCCTGGCCACCCACGTGCACCCGGTCGGGGACGTCGGGTCGGTGATCGCCAGCGGCTCCTTCCAGCACGACGGCATGATCATCGCGCCGTGCTCGGTCAAGACCCTGTCGGGCGTGGCCAACTGCTACGCCGACAACCTGGTCACCCGGGCCGCCGACGTCACCCTCAAGGAGGGTCGCCGGCTGGTGCTGGTCTTCCGCGAGACCCCGCTGCACCTGGGACACCTGCGCCTGCTCACCCAGGCCGCGGAGATGGGCGCCACCGTCTTCCCGCCGGTGCCGGCGTTCTACCACGAGCCCAAGGTCATCGACGATCTGGTCGACCAGACGGCCGGGCGCGTGCTCGACCAGTTCGGCCTGGACGCCGCGGTCGCCCGCTGGGAGGGCATGCGACCGCTCCGGGAGCGGCAGGACCAGCAGCCGGACCACCAGGCGGCTCTCGGCGAGCCGGTCAACGGCTGAGCCGGGATCGGAAGGAGACGGACATGACGCAACCACGTACCCAGTCGCGCCGCCGGCAGGCGCTGAACGACCAGCAGCCGATCATGGTCGACGCCTACCACCAGGTGAAGGCCCGGCTCAATGACCTGGTCGAGCGCCTGGCCGCCGAGGGGGAGTACCGCCTCCCGGCCGAGGACCAGCTCAGCTCGACCCTCGGGGTGAGCCGGCCGACGGTCCGCTCCGCCCTGCTGTCCCTGCAGAAGGAGGGCAAGGTCTCGCGGTTCCACGGCCGCGGCACCTTCATCAACAAGTACGCCCTGACGATGGGCGCCAACCTCGCCGAGGACCTGCCCTTCGTCGACCTCATCGCCAACCTCGGCTACACCGCCACGCTCCGGACGCTGGCCATCGGCGAGGTGACGCCCGAGGCGGAGATCGCCGCGAAGCTGAACCTCGAGGAGGGCGGGACGACCTGCACGGTGGACCGGATCTTCGAGGCCGACGGCCGGCCCGCCGTGCTCAGCCGTGACTACGTGCCGGTCTCCAGGCTGCTGCGCCCCGTGGAGCAGGTCACCGCCGAGGACTCGACCTTCGCGTTCGTCGAGCGCAACGTGCCCGGCCGGATCCAGTACTCCATCGCCGACCTCGTCCCGGCCGCCGCCGACGAGCGCACCAGCGAGCACCTCGGCGTACCCGCCGGACGGCCGATGCTGCTGATCCGGCACCTGCACCTCGACGAGAAGCAGGAGCCGGTCGCCGTCACCGACGCCCTCGTCGACGACGAGATCCTCCGGTTCTCGATCGTCCGCACCTACCTGGACTGACCCCCACCCCTCGACCGACCGACCCAGCTCCGATGTCTGGGCCGGCCGAAAGGAGACCCCGTGCCGAAGGACCTGCGCAGCTTCATGGCTGAGGTCGTCGAACAGCAACCGGGAGGGCTGCGCCGGGTCGACGTGCCCGTCGACCGCCGGTTCGGCATCAACGCCTACGGCGCCCGCGCCGAGCGGGAGCGTGAGTACCCCGCGCTGCTGTTCACCAACGTCGTCGACTCCGAGGTCAGCTGTGTCGCCAACCTGCTGGCGACACCGGAGCGGATGGCGCTGGCTCTCGGCCGGACGGTGAAGGAGCTGACGCAGTCCTCGGACCGCATCGAGAGCCCGGAGGCGCATCCGCCGGTGGAGGTCGCGGCCGCCGACGCCCCGGTCAAGCAGATCGTCTGGCGCGGCGACGACGTCGACCTCGGCAAGCTGCCGATCCCGGTGCACAACGCGCTGGACGGCGGGCCGTTCCTGACCGCCGCGGTCGCGGTGATGCGCGACCCGGAGTCGGGCAAGATCAACGCGGGCATCTACCGCCACCACGTCTACGACGACCGGCACATGGGCGTGTGGTTCTTCGGGTCCCACCACGGCGGGACCATCCACCGTCGCTACGAGGCCAAGGGCGAGCCGACCCCGGTCGCCATCGTCATCGGCCACCACCCGGCGTTCCTCATGGGCGCGGTCTCCCGGGTGCCGGGCATCGGCGGCGAGTACGACGCCGCGGGCAGCTTCCTGGGCGAGTCCCTCGAGGTGGTGCGGGCGGAGACCAGCGACCTGATGGTGCCGGCCCGCGCCGAGATCGTGCTCGAGGGCGTCATCATGCCGGCCGAGGAGCGCGAGGAGGGCCCGTTCGCCGAGTGGCCCGGCCACTACGTCGGCGGCGGCCCCAAGCCGGTGATCCGGATCGACGCGATCACCATGCGCCGCGACGCGATCTTCCAGGACATCCAGGCCTCCGGCCGCGAGCACCGGCTGATGGGTGCGCTGCCCCGCATCTCGAGCATCCACCGCAACGTCAGCCAGGTGATCCCCGGCCTCAAGGCCGTCAACGTCCCGGTCTACGCCCGGATGCACTGCTACCTGTCGATCGACAAGGAGCAGGACAACGACCCGATCCGCGCGGCCACGACGGCGCTGAACACCGAGCCCGAGAACCTCCGGATGGTCGTGGTCGTCGACGACGACATCGATATCTACAACGAGGAGGAGATGGCCTGGGCCATCGGCACTCGGATGGACGCCGCGCAGGACCTGCTGGTGATCCCCGCCTGGAACGGCCCGGGCGGCCTGCTGCCCACCAACTGGGGCTACGACAAGGAGGGCGGTCGTACGGCGCGTCGCTCCTCGGCGGTGATCATGGACGCCACCAAGCCGGCGCCGCCGGTGCAGTTCCCGGTGCGCGCCCAGGTGCCGCCCGAGGTCGTGGACGCGGTCGACCTCGACTCCGCGGTGTCGGTGACCGACTCGGCGGGTCTGCCGTGGCTCGGCTGAGTTCTGGCCTGGGTCTCACCCTGGCCTGCGGGCGCTACGACCGCGTCGGCCCGCTGGTCGACGGCCGCGTGGGGGTCGAGGGCATCGACCTCAACATGGTGCCGCTGGAGCCGGAGGAGTGCTTCTGGCGGATGCTGCGCTTCGAGGAGTTCGACGCCGCGGAGATGTCGCTCTCCAGCTACTGCATGCTCCGCGCTCGCGGCGACGAGCGGTTCGTCGGGATCCCGGCGTTCCTCTCCCGCAGCTTCCGGCACTCCAGCATCTACGTGCGGGAGGGGTCCGGCATCGAGGGGCCGACGGACCTGGAGGGTCGCCGGGTCGGCGTCCCGGAATACCAGATGACCGCCTCGGTGTGGACCCGCGGCATGCTCGCCGACGACCACGGCGTCGACCTGGACTCGATCACCTGGCGCACCGGCGGCATGGAGCAGCCGGGCCGGGTCGAGCGGCAGAAGCTGGTCGTTCCCGACCGGGTCCGCATCGAGCCGATCGGGCCCGAGTCCACGCTCTCCGGTGCCCTGCTGGACGGCGAGATCGACGCGCTGATGGCGCCGCGGATCCCGTCGGCCTTCAGTCGGGGCGAGGGCCGGGTCCGCCGGCTCTTCCCCGACTACGCCGAGCGCGAGACGGACTACTACCGGCGCACCGGGAACTTCCCGATCATGCACCTCGTGGTGGTCCGCGCCGACGTCGCACGTACACACCCGTGGGTGGCGCAGAGCCTCTACAAGGCGCTGCGTCAGGCCAAGGCGGTCGCCATCGAGGGCATCCACGAGGCACCGGCCCTGCGCTACACCATGCCCTTCCTGCTCGAGGCATGGGAGCGCCAGATCGAGGTCTTCGGTGCGGACCCGTGGCCGTACGGCGTCGACGCCAACCGGGCCCAGCTGGAGACCTTCTCCCGCTACCTGACCGAGCAGGGCATCGTCGAGCAGAGCGCGCCGGTCGAAGACCTCTTCGCCGCGAGCACCCTGATCGACTCGCGGATCTAGAGACCCGCGGACCTACAGACAAGGAGTGCGGTGAGCCACCACCAGGAGCCGTCCGGAGCCCCCGAGGTCGGCATCGAGCTCGACCTCAACGGCAGCCCGCGGACGATGATCGTCGACCCCGTCCAGTCGCTGGCCTCGGCCGTGCGCGCCGAGGGCCTGACCGGCACCAAGCTCGGATGCGAGACCGGCGACTGCGGCGCCTGCGCGGTCCTGGTCGACGGCGTGCCGATGGCGTCCTGCCTGCTGCCCGCCGTGCGGGCCGGCGGTCGGCGGGTCACCACCGTCGAGGGGCTGGGCACGGCCACCGAGCTGAGCCCGCTGCAGGCGGCGTTCATGCGGCACAACGCCAGCCAGTGCGGCTACTGCATCCCGGGCATCCTGGTGGCGGCCAGCCCGCTGGTCGACCGCGACGAGCTCACCCGCGACGACGTCGTCAGCGAGCTCACCGGGAACCTGTGCCGGTGCACCGGCTACGAGTCGATCGTCGACGCGGTCCTGGACGCGCACCAGCAGGTGCGGTCGGGCCGGACGGGAGGCGCGGCATGACCACGACCCAGGACACGATCCACGAGACGGCGGCTCGGGGCTGGGTCGGCCGGGGCATCCCGCAGGTCGACATCGAGGCCAAGCTGCGCGGCCAGACGGAGTACATCGGCGACCTGCGCCTGCCGAACATGGCGCACGCCGCGATCGTGCGCAGCACCGTGGCGCACGGGCGGATCCGCGGCATCGACACCAGCCGCGCCGAGCGGGTGCCCGGGGTGCTGGCGGTCGCCACCGCGGCCGACGCCCCCGAGGTGAAGTTCGGCCCCTACACCCCGGACTGGGAGATCCTGGCGCGGCACAAGGTGCGCTTCATCGGCGACGAGGTCGCCGCGGTCGCCGCCATCGACGAGCCGACGGCGCGGTACGCCGCGAGCCTGGTCGAGGTGGACGTCGAGGAGCTGCCGGCGGTCTTCGACCCGTTCGCGGCGCTGGCCGAGGGCGGCCCGGTGATCTGGGACGAGTACGCCGACAACGTCTCCACGCTGTTCACCATCGAGCGCGGTGACACCCGGGCGGCCTTCGACGCCGCAGACCTGGTGGTCGACGACGTCTACGCGACCAGCCGGATGTACCACGCCTACCTGGAGCCGATCGGGGTCATCGCCCACTACGTCGACGGCGTCCACGTCCTGCACGTGCCCTCGCACATCCCCTACCGGGCCCGGCAGACGTACTCCGCCGCACTGGGGCTGCCCCTGGACAAGGTCCGCCTGGTCGTGCCGCCGATCGGCGGCAGCTTCGGCGCCAAGTACGAGATGAACACCCCGCTGATCGCGGCGCTGCTGTCCCGCAAGGCCGGGGTGCCCGTGCGGATCCTCTTCGGTCGCGACGAGGACGCCGCCTACCACCGGCCGCGGCCGCCGTTCGTCTTCCGCAACCGGATCGCGGTGCGCGCCGACGGCACCTTCCTGGGCCGCGAGACCGACGTGGTCGGCATCGCCGGCGCCCGCACCTACTGGTCGCCGGCGACGGTGGCCACCGCGGTCCACCGCCCGGACTCGCTCTACAACTTCAATGCGATGACCGGCCGCGGCCGGCTCGTCTACACGAACGAGTCGCCGACCACCGCCATGCGCGGCTTCGGCAACGCCGAGGCGCTCTTCGGCATCGAGCAGATGATCGACGAGATCGCGGAGCGGCTGGACATCGACCCGGTCGAGATGCGGCGCCGCAACATCGTCCAGGAGGGTGAGACCTCCCTGCACGGCTGGTACATCAGCTCCTCCCAGCTGCCCGCCTGCATCGAGCGGGTCAGCGAGATGTCGGGCTTCGCCGACCGTCGGCGGGCCCGACCGCCCGCGACGGCGGGGGAGCGCGTCGGCAAGCTGCGCGGCACCGGCATCGCGCTCGGCCACCATGTGTCCGGCTACCGGCCGATCCTGCCCGACTACGACGGCTCCTCGGCGATCCTGAGGCTCGGCCCCGACGGCTCGATCCAGCTCTACGTGGGTGAGCCGGACGTCGGCCAGGGCCACGTGACCGTCATGGCCCAGCTGGCCGCCGACGAGCTCGGCGTCGCCCCATCCGAGGTGAAGGTGCAGGGGATCGACTCCGCCTTCAGCCCCGCCGCGGTCGGCACGCTCGCCTCGCGGGCGGCGACCATGGCCGGCATGGCCACGGTGGCGGCGGGTGCCGACGCACGCCGCAAGCTGATCGCGTTCGCCGCCGAGCAGTGGGGCGTCCCCGAGGCCGCCGTGTCGTGGCAGGCCGGCACCCTCACCGACACGACCGGCGCCAACGAGCCGTTCACGCTGCGCCAGGCGCTGCACCGGTACGGCGTGGTCAACTGCGGGCTGCCGCTGCTGGCCACGGGCGTCCACCATCCCAAGACGGTGATGCCCGACGCGACCAAGTACGGCAACGCCTCCGCGGCGTACCCCTTCGCCGCACACGTCGCCGAGGTCGAGGTCGACTGCGACACCGGCCAGATCTCGGTGGTCGGCTACTGGGCCGCCCACGACTCCGGCACCGTCCTGAACCCGCAGACCGCCCGCGGCCAGGTCCTCGGCGGCATCGCCCAGGGTCTCGGCTGGGCGCTGATGGAGGACGTCATCATGAGCGAGGGCGTCGTGCGCAACCCCAACTTCCTCGACTACCGGATCCCCGGTGCGGGCGACATGCCGGCCGGCGTCGAGGTCGAGTTCGTCGACGCCTACGAGCCCAACGGCCCGCGTGGCGCCAAGAGCCTCGGTGAGGTCGCGCTCAACCCGGTCGTCGCAGCGATCGCCAACGCGATCTACAACGCCACCGGCCTGCGCTGCAAGGACCTGCCGATCTCGCCGGAGCGGATGTGGCGCTACCTGCACCTCGGCGAGCCCGTGGAGTCCTCGTCGGCAGGAGCGATCCGATGACCACCCAGACCCGTGAGTACTTCGCACCCGGCTCGGTCGACGACGCGCTGCGGGTGCTCAGCGAGCGCCCGCGCGCGCACCTGCTGGCCGGCGGCACCGATCTCCTCAACGACCTGCGTCACGGCGTGATCGAGCCGGGCGACGTGGTCGACCTGGCCGGCGTCGCCGAGCTGGGCGGGCTCGACGAGGCGCCGGACGGCGTCCGGATCGGGGCCACGGTGACCATGCGGGAGCTGCTCGCGGCGCCGCTGGGCGATCGGCTGCGCGCCCTGCGCGAGGCGGCCGACCTGCTCGGCGGCCGGCAGATCCAGGCCGCCGCCACGGTGGGTGGCAACCTCTGCCAGGGATCACCGGCAGCCGAGGTGGCGACCGCGCTGCTCGCCCACGGTGCTCTGGTCGACGTCGCCGGGCCCCGGGGCCGGCGCACCATGCCGGTCGCGGAGCTCTTCGCCGGCCCGCGGCGCACCACGCTGGCGCCCGAGGAGATCCTGGTCGCCATCCGCGTCGGAGTCGCCGACGCCGGATGGAGCTCGGCGTACCGGCGGATCGACCTGCGCCGGTCCGTGGACATCGCGATCGTCAGCGCCAGCGCGGCGCTGGACATCGACGCCGGCGTCGTCCGGTCCGCCCGGGTGGCGGTCGGCGCGGCCCGTCCGGTGCCGTTCCTGGTGCCCGAGGCCGCGGCCGCGCTCGAGGGTGTGGCGGTCGGCGACGAGGCGGCCCTGGCCGCCGCGGCGGGCCGGGCGGCCGAGGCGGCCCGATCGGCGAGCTCGCCGATCACCGACGTGCGCGCGGGCGCGGAGTACCGGCGCGCCATGGTGGGCGTCGTGGTCGAGCGGGCGGTCAGGGCCGCCGTGGAGGAGGGACGATGAGCACCGAGTCGACGAGCGTGGACGTCGCGCAGCTGCGGCTGCGCACCGAGGCCTTCATCGACGGCCGCTGGCAGGCCGCCGTGGATGGAGCCACCGCCGAGGTGATCAACCCGGCCACCGAGCGGGTCATCGCCACCGTCGCGGTCGGCGGTGCCGCCGACGTCGACGCGGCCGTGGCCGCGGCCCGGCGGGAGATCGACGGCGGCGCCTGGTCGCGCACCTCCGGGACCGACCGGGGCCGGATCCTCGCCCGGGTGGCCGAGCTCCTGGAGCGCGACGCCGACCGGCTCGCTCGGATCGAGACCCTCGACGTGGGCAAGCCGCTGGCCGACTCGGCCATGGTCGACCTGCCCGGCGCGATCGAGACCTTCCGCTACTACGCGGGCCTCGCCGACGGCTGCCTGGAGGGACGCGTCGTCCCGACGCCGCTGCTGCGCGGCCGGCCGACGCACTCCTACACGGTGCGCCAGCCGATCGGTGTGGTCGGGGCGATCGTGCCCTGGAACGCCCCGCTGATGATCACCGCGTGGAAGCTCGCCCCGGCGCTGGCGGCCGGCTGCACGGTCGTGCTCAAGCCGGCGCTCGAAGCGCCGCTGAGCGTGCTCGCGCTCGCCGAGCTGCTGGCCGAGGCCGGCCTCCCCGACGGGGTCGTCAGCGTCCTCGCCGGCGACGCCGAGGCGGGCGCGGCGATCACCGCGCACCCCGGCATCGACAAGGTGACCTTCACCGGCAGCCCGGAGGTGGGCCGGCTGGTCCAGCAGGCGGCCGCCGGGACATTCAAGCGGGTCACCCTCGAGCTGGGCGGCAAGTCGCCGCAGATCATCCTGCCGGACGCCGACCTAACCGCCGCGGTGCGCGGCACCGCTCGTGGCCTCTTCGCCAACCAGGGCCAGGTCTGCGCGGCCGGCACCCGGGTGCTGGTGCATCGCTCGATCGCCGGGGACGTCGTCGAGGCGCTGGCCGAGGCCGCCCGCGCGGTGCAGGTGGGGGACCCGTTCGCCCCGGACACCACGATGGGCTCGCTGATCACCGGAGCCCACCGCGACCGGGTCCTGGGCTACGTACGCCGTGGGCTCGACGACGGCGCCCGCCTGGTCACCGGGGGTGAGCCGGTCGGCTCGACCGGCTACTTCATGGAGCCGACCGTGTTCGCCTCGGCGACGCCGCAGATGGCGATCGCCCGCGAGGAGATCTTCGGCCCGGTGGGCACGGTCCTGGAGTTCGACGACCTCGACTCCGCGGTCGCCATCGCCAACGACTCGACGTACGGCCTGGCCGCGTCGGTGTGGACCCGCGACCTGGCCGCGGCCCACGAGCTGACCGCACGGCTGCGGGCGGGCTCGGTCTGGGTGAACGCGTGGGGCGCGATCGATCCGCGGCTGCCCTGGGGCGGCATGCGGCAGAGCGGCATCGGGCGCGAGCTCGGTGCCGCCGCGATCGACGCCTTCACCGAGGAGAAGGCGGTCCGCATCGTCTACTGACGCCGGCGTTCCGAATGCCGTCGGCGCTCTTGTGCTCTGCACCACATTTGTCTATCGTCAGAGGTCATACGACAGACGGGATGCAACGGATCTCGTCAACACCGAAAGGGACACCCATGGCACGCATCCGGCTAGGCATGGTCGCCGTCGTTGTCAGCGCAATGGTTCTCGCCGCTTGCTCGGGAAACGCCCAGGACGACGATGACGGCACCAGCGGTCCGTCCGGCACGCTCAGAGTCGCCACCGACACCCCGCCCGACCCGTGGGACCCCGCGCTGGCGACGCCCGCGGACCCCAACCTCCTCTACTACCAGGGTCCCTACGAGTTCCTGGTCAACACCGACGACGACGGCCAGCTCGTGCCGGGCCTGGCCACCAGCTGGGAGTCCACGCCGGACAGCCTGACCCTGGAGCTGCGTGAGGGCGTGACGTTCTCCGACGGCACGACGTTCGACGCCGCCGCCGTCAAGGCGAACATCGAGCACCAGCAGAAGAACGGCATCCCGCCGAACCAGGCGAAGTTCCTCAACGTGGAGTCCATGGACGTCGTCAGCCCCACGGAGCTGAAGATCAACCTGTCTCGGCCGACCCCGCAGCTGATCTACAACCTGGCGCGGCAGCAGGGCATCATGGCGAGCCCCGAGGCGCTGAAGGACCCGAAGAAGCTGGCCACCGAGCCGGTGGGCACCGGGCCCTGGCTGCTGGACACCGCCGCCACGGTGGCGAACTCGAAGTACGTCTTCAAGCTGAACCCGAACTACTGGGACAAGTCGGTCCAGGGCGTGCAGAACATCGAGATCCACTTCATCCCCGACCAGCAGGCGCGGGCGAACGCGCTGCTGACCCACAAGGTCGACTACGCCGCACTGGACTTCCAGTTCGCCGACCAGGTCGAGGCTGCCGGCATGGAGGTCCAGGACGTCCCGTCGTTCCCGTACTACCTGCAGATCATGGACCGCAACGGCACCATCGTGCCGGAGTTCAAGGACAAGCGGGTCCGGCTGGCCATGGCGTACGCCATCGACCAGAAGTCCTTCTTCGACGTGACCATGTCCGGCTTCGGGGTCGAGACCAACCAGTGGACCATCCCCGGTCAGTACGGCTTCAACAGCGACTACACGGGCCTCGGCTTCGACCTGGACAAGGCGCAGTCGCTGATGGACGAGGCGGGCGTCAGCAGCCTGGAGTTCGACATCCCCTCGTACGGTCCGTTCGACGGGTACAACACGGCGATCGCCGGCTTCCTGGCGAAGATCGGGGTCACCATGAAGCTGGTGCCCTCCGAGACCGGCAACATCTCCGGTGAGGCCGCGAGCGGCAACTACGCCGCCGCGATCGTGCCGGCGCACGAGGTCCACCCGCAGGACTTCTACAACACCCGGATCTCGGTGTTCGGCCCGGCCAACCCGTTCAAGGTGCCCTCGCCCGACATCGACAAGGTGATGCAGCAGGTCACGGGTGCCGACCCGGCCGCGGACGAGGCGGCCTACCAGGAGATGGCCAAGCTGGCCTCCGAGGACGCGGTCGTGGTCCCGCTGGGAGTCGTCAGCTGCCTGCAGGCCTGGGACCCGCAGCGGATCACCGGGGTCACCAAGTGGGAGTGGACCTGTGGCAATGTGCGGTTCCAGGGCATGAAGGTGCGCTGAGGAACGTGATGTCGCGAACCGGGTCGGATCGGAACGGATTTCCCGCGCTGATGCGGGTGGGACGGCAGGAACGGTGACGAAGTTCATCGCGCTTCGGGTGGCGGCCATGGTGCCGCTGCTCGTGGTGATCTCGATCCTCGCCTTCCTCCTGGTGCAGCTCGCACCGGGCACCGTGGCCGACTCGATCCTGGGCAGCGGCGCCACGCCCCAGGCGGTGGCTGACCTCAACCACCGCCTGGGGCTGGACCGGCCGCTGATCACGCAGTACGGCATCTGGGTGGGCAACGCCCTCCAGGGCGACCTGGGTGTCTCGGCCAAGACCGCGGAGCCGGTCGCCGGCACCATCGGCTCCCGGATGGGCGCGACGCTGTCGCTCACCCTCGGCGCGCTGGTGCTGGCGGTCGTGGTCGGGATCGGGCTCGGCGTCCGGGCCAGCCTCCGGCCCGGCGGCATCTTCGACCGCACGATCACGATCCTGAGCTCGGCCGCCCTGGCGGTTCCGTCGTTCTGGGTCGGCATCCTGCTCAGCGTCTACGTCGGCGTGAAGTGGGGGGTGCTGCCGGCCGGCGGCTACACCGAGTTCGCCTACAGCCCCATCGACTGGCTGAAGGGGCTGATCCTTCCGTGGCTGGCGCTGGCGCTGCCCTCGGCCGCCGTCATCGCCCGCCAGATGCGGAGCGCGATGGTCGACGTCCTGCGCAGCGGCTACGTCCGTGCCGCGGTGGCCGGCGGCCTGACCCGCCGACAGGTCGTGTGGCGGCACGCGCTGAAGAACGCGCTCACCCCGGTGATCCCGGTGATCGGCTTCCAGTTGGTCGTCATCCTGGGCGCCTCCTTCGTCGTCGAGCAGGCCTTCAACATCCCCGGCGTCGGCTCGATGGCGGTGCAGGCGATCTTCGACCGCGACCTCTCCCTCGTGCAGGGCACGGTGATCGTGGTCGCCGTCTTCGTCCTGCTGTCCAACCTGATGACCGACATCGTGTTCGGCTGGGCGAACCCGAAGGTGCGCCTCTGAGATGGGTGACACAGTGAGCGAGACCCGACAGGCTCCACGACGCCCGGGCTTCCTGGCCCGGCTGGTGCGGCAGAAGGTGCCGTTCGTCGCGCTGCTCTTCGTCCTGATGATGGTGCTGGTGGCGATCTTCGCCCCGCTCATCAGCCCCTACGACCCCAACGCCCAGGACCTGGCCAACGCGTTCCAGGGTCCGAACGGCGAGCACTGGCTCGGCACCGACCAGGTCGGCAGGGACAACCTCAGCCGGGTGATCGCCGGCACCCGCCTGTCGATGGTCGCGATGCTGCAGGCGATCTCGATCTCGATCGTGATCGGCATCCCGCTCGGCATGTCGGCCGGCTACATCGGCGGTCGGTGGGAGCGGTTCATCAGCCGCGCCAACGACGTCGCCTTCGCGCTGCCGGCCATCCTCGTGGTCTTCGGCATCGTCGCGGTGACCGGTGTCAGCCTCTCCCACGCGATGATCGGCCTGGGTCTGGTCTTCAGCACCCGCTACATCGCGTTGGGCCGGGCGATGGTCAAGGCCGCTCGGCACGAGCCGTACGTCGAGGCGGCGCAGGTGCTCGGCGTCCGATCCTGGGGGGTCATCGCCCGGCACATCACGCCGAACATCCTGCGCCCGCTGGTCGTGCAGACCACCGTCCTGCTGGGCGCGATCATCCTCATCGAGGCCGAGCTCAGCTACCTGGGCCTGGCCGCCAGCGCGTCGGACCCCAGCTGGGGCCGGATGCTCCACGACTCCCAGGCGTACTTCGCCCGGCAGCCGTTCCTGCCCTTCCCGGCCGGCCTGGCGATCACCCTGCTGGTGATCGCGGTCAACCTCGCCGGTGACGGCGTCGCCGACGCCATCATCAAGCGGCCCGACTCGGGCGCCGTCACCACCGGCAAGCGCCGCAAGCGGCCGCCGGTCCTGGTGTCCGAGCGGGCCGACCGTCCGGTCGCCGACGGCCCCGCCCCGGTGCTCGAGGTCGAGGACCTGGTGGTCGCCTTCCCGGCCGCAGACGGCGGCGAGACCGTGGTCGTCGATGGCGTGGACCTGCGGGTGGCGCCGGGCGAGACGCTCGGCCTGGCCGGCGAGTCCGGATCGGGCAAGAGCCTGACCGCCTGGGCCGTGATGGGCCTGGTGCCCGAGCCGGGACGGATCGTGCGCGGCTCGGTCAAGGTGGCCGGCCAGCAGCTGATCGGTCGGTCCGACCGCGAGCTCAGCGACATCCGCGGCCGCGACGTCGGCATGGTCTTCCAGGACCCGGCGACCGCCCTGGACCCGGCGATGACGGTCGGCCGCCAGGTGATGGAGCCGCTGCGTCGCCACCTCGGCATGACCCGTGCCCAGGCCAAGGCGCGCGCCCAGGACCTGCTCGGTCTGGTCGGCGTACCCGACCCGGCCGGCCGCATGGGCGACTACCCCCACCAGTTCTCGGGCGGCATGGCCCAGCGCGTCGTGATCGCGCGGGCGCTGGCCTGCAACCCCAAGCTGCTGCTCGCCGACGAGCCCACCACCGCGCTCGACGTGACGGTGCAGGCCCAGGTCCTCGACCTGCTGATCGACCTGCAGGACGAGTTCGGCATGGGCATCGTCCTGGTGACCCACGACCTCGGCGTGGTCGCGGACATGTGCGACACGGTCTCGGTGATGTACGCCGGCCAGATCGTCGAGCGGGGCGACTGCGCCGACGTGCTGAAGCACCCGGAGCACCCCTACACCGCGGCGCTGCTGGCCTCCAGTCCGGTCAACGACGCGCCGACGGGACAGCGGCTGGCGACGATCCCCGGCCGGGTGCCCCCGCCGTGGGAGTGGTCGTCGGCCTGTCGGTTCCAGGAGCGCTGCTCCCACGCCGTGGACCGGTGCGGCACCGGGGGCATCGCCCTGGTCGGCGACTCCCGTGCGGTGCGCTGCGTGCGCACCGGCGAGCTGGACCTGGCCGAGAAGGTGAGGACGCCGTGACCGCGTTGCTGGACCTGCAGGACCTCTCGGTGCGCTACGCCGCGCGGCGCTCGCTGCTCGGTGGCGGCGCACCGCGGCCGGCGGTCGACGGGGTGAGCCTGCGCATCGAGCCCGGACGGACCTTCGGCCTGGTCGGCGAGTCCGGCTCCGGCAAGTCGACGATCGGGCGGGCGATCCTGCGGCTGGTCGACACCAGCGAGGGCGCGATCGTCTTCGACGGCCAGGACATCGCCGACTTCGGCCGGCGCAGCCCGCTGTCGTACCGACGCGCCGTGCAGGTGGTCTTCCAGAACCCGACCACCGCGCTCAACGCGAGCTGGAGCATCGAGGACATCCTGCTCGAGCCGATCCGGATGCACCGCAAGCTGCCGAGCTCCGCGGAGGAGTCCCGGTTGGTCGACCAGCTGCTCGACCAGGTCGGCATGTCGGGCTACCACCGCAAGCGCTACCCCTGGGAGCTCTCCGGCGGTCAGTGCCAGCGCATCGCGATCGCTCGCGCGCTCGCCTCGCAGCCGCGGCTGATCGTCTGCGACGAGCCGGTCAGCGCCCTGGACGTGTCCACCCAGAGTCAGGTGATCAACCTGCTGGAGGACCTTCAGGAGGAGCTCGGGGTCGCCTACCTCTTCATCGCCCACGATCTCGCCGTGGTCCGGCACATCAGCGACGAGGTCGGCGTCATGTACTCCGGCCGGCTCCTGGAGACCGGTCCGGCCGAGGAGGTCTACACCGCGCCCGCCCACCCGTACACACGGATGCTGCTGGCCGCGATCCCCATCCCGGACCCCGACGCTCAGCGGGAGCGCCGCCGGCTGCGCCGGGAGCTGCGGACCGCCCAGAAGACGGTCCAGAACGCGGCCCAGCAGGACGTGCGGCCGGACGCGCAGGAGCCGGCCGCGCCCGCGGCCGACCCGCGTGCCGAGGCCGGCTGCCCCTTCCAGAGCCGGTGCCCGCTGGTGATGCCGGTCTGCCGGACGGTGATGCCGCCGATGCGTCCGACCGCGGGCGGTGGTCACGTCGCCTGCCACGCCCACGAGCCGATGACGAACGGAGTCCCTCTCGATGACCGCTGACCTGATCCTGACCGGCGGCACGATCCGAACCTTGGATCCGGCCTCGTCGGTGGCCCAGGCGGTGGCGGTGCGGGACGGTCGGATCGCGGCGGTGGGCTCGGCGGTGGACGTCGCCGGCCTGCGCGGTCCGGCGACGCAGGTCGTCGAGCTCGACGGCCGTACCGTGATCCCCGGCGTCCACGACGGGCATCTGCATCTGGCGATGTGGGCGGCCAACCGGCCGGAGTACTCGATCGACCTGAGCCTCGCGACGTCGGTCGGGGAGGCGGTCGACGCCGTCGCCCGGCGGGTCGCCGAGCGGCCGGCCGGCAGCTGGGTTAAGGGCCACGGCTGGTACGAGGCCCGGATGAGCGACCTCGGTGGCCGCTGGCCCACCCGCCAGGAGCTGGACGCGGTCAGCCCGGAGCATCCGGTCGTCCTGGTGCACTTCTCCGAGCACGCGGTCTGGGCCAACAGCCTGGCCCTCGCCGCGGCCGGCATCACTGCCGCCACGCCGGATCCCGAGGGCGGCACGATCCTGCGCGACGCCGACGGTGAGCCCACCGGCTACCTGATCGAGTCGGCCGGCGACCTGATGATGACCGCGCTGCCGCAGCCCAGCCCGGCGGAGGCCGACGCGGCGGTCGACGCCGCGATGCGGCAGCTGCTCGACCTCGGCGTCACCAGCGTGACCGACCCGATGGTCGGGCCGGAGCTGCTCCGGCAGTACGTTCGGATGCACAACGCCGGCGGGCTCCCGATGCGGGTCGCCGTGCTGCTGCACTGGGCCGGGCTCGGACTGCCCAACAACGCCGGCGAGATCGAGCGCGCCCTGGGCTTCAGCGGGATGGCGACCGGCCTCGGGGACGACGTGCTCCGGATCGCCGGCGCCAAGCTGTTCGCTGACGGCATCCCGCCGCTGCGCACGTCCTGGACCTCGCGGCCGTACGGCGAGGGCTGCCACGGCTCGCTGCTCACCGACGGCGAGACCGACGAGGCGCGCCTGGCCGAGCTCGGCGGGATGATCGAGCACCTGCACCGGGCCCGGCTCCAGGTGCAGGTCCACGCGACCGGCGACCGGGCCTGCGACGCCGCGGTCGACGCGTTCGTCGCCGCGCATCGGGCCGACCCGTGGGTCGACGCGCGGCACGCGCTGATCCACGCCAACCTGCTCAGCCCGCAGACGGCCCGGCGGATGGCCGAGCACGGCTACTGCGCCAACACGAACGCGCTGATCAAGTGGAGCGTCGCCGACGCGCTGGTCGCGACGTACGGCGACGAGCGCGCCGGTTACAGCTCGCCGATGCGCAGTCTCATCGACGCCGGGCTGCACGTGGCCGACACCTCGGATGCGCCCGTCTCGGACCCGGACTGGCGCCAGGGCGTGGAGTGCCTGGTGCTGCGCGAGTCGCGGGCGAGCGGCACGGTCAGCGGTCCCGACGAGCGGGTCAGCCGCGAGGAGGCGCTACGCGCCTGGACCGTCGAGGCGGCGTACCAGGAGCACACCGACCACCTCAAGGGCACCGTCGAGCCGGGCAAGCTGGCCGACCTGGTGGTCCTGGAGGAGGACCCGCTCACCATCGACGAGCACCAGCTGCACGCCCTGACGGTCGCCGCGACCTACGTCGGCGGCGTCCACCGAGGAGGACCCGGACTGTGACGACAACGATGGACCCCGCCCGCCTGGAGCAGGTGCTCGCCGAGGAGGAGGAGCGCTACCGGCGCCGAACGCCGCGCTCGGCCGAGCTGGCCGTCGAGGGTCGCCGCTCGCTGGCCGGGGGAGTCCCGCTCCACTGGATGGGCAACTGGCCCACGCCGTACCCGCTCTTCATGGACGGCGCCGCCGGCGCGCAGGTCACCGACGTCGACGGTCACGAGTACGTCGACCTCTGCCTGGGCGACACCGGCGCGATGTTCGGTCACGCCCACCCGGCGGTGCGCGAGGCGATGATCCGGCACGCCGGCCGCGGCGCCACCGCGATGCTGCCCACCGCCGACGGCAACGCCGTCGGGCGGCTGCTCCAGGAGCGCTTCGGCCTGCCGCTGTGGCAGCTCGCGACGTCCGCGACCGACGCCAACCGGTTCGCGATCCGGATGTGCCGCCTGGCCACCGGGCGCGACAAGGTGCTGGTGTTCGCCGGCAAGTACCACGGCTCGGTCGACGAGACCCACGTCGTCGACGTGAACGGCCGGCTCGAGCCGCAGCCGGGGGTCTCGCGCAACGCGGTCGACTTCGACCGGGTCTCGGCCGTGGTCGAGTTCAACGACGTCGATGCCCTGGAGAAGGCACTCGCCGGCGGCGACGTCGCCTGCGTGCTGGCCGAGCCCGCGATGACCAACATCGGCATCGTGCCCGCCGTCGACGGCTACCACGACGCACTGCGCGAGCTCACACGTGCGGCCGGCACCAAGCTGATCATCGACGAGACGCACACGATCTCCACCGGACCGGGCGGCTACACCCGCGCCCACGACCTCGACCCGGACGTCTTCGTGCTCGGGAAGGCGATCGCCGGCGGCATCCCGGCCGCGGTCTACGGGATGACCGAGGAGATGGCCGGGACGCTGACCGACTACACGCGCAAGGAGAACCACGGCAGCAGCCACGGTGGTTTCGGCGGCACCCTGGTCGGCAACGCCCTCACGCTGCACGTGATGCGGACCGTGCTGGAGGAGGTGATGACCCCCGCGGCGTACGACCACATGATCGGGCTCGCCTCGCGGTGCGAGGCCGGGGTGCAGGAGGTCATCGCGCGGCACGACCTCGGCTGGCACGTGACCCGGCTCGGCGCGCGGTGCGAGTACCTCTTCGCGCCGTCGGTCCCGCGCAACGGCGGCGAGGCCAAGGCGGCCCGCAACCCGCTGCTGAACGCCACACTGCACCTCTTCCTGCTCAACCGCGGCGTCCTGCTCACGCCGTTCCACTCGATGGTGCTGATGTGCCCCGCCACGACGGCGGCGGACGTCGACCGGCACACCGCGGCCCTCGACGAGTTCGTCAGCACGGTCCTGGCCTGATGGTCTCGCCTGTCGCGCTGGTCACCGGGGCCAGCAGCGGGCTCGGCCTGGCGACCGCGGTGGAGCTCGCCGGCACCGGGCGGCGCGTGGTCGCGACGGTGCGTGAGGGCTCGCGTACGACGGAGCTGGCTGCCGCGAGTGCGGCGTCGGGTGGGCTGATCTCGATGGCCCGGCTCGACGTGCGCGATCGGGCTGCGGCCGCCGCGCTGGTCGGGTCGCTGACCGCCGACGGGCTCGCGATCGACGTGCTGGTCAACAACGCCGGCGTCGGCTCCTTCGGCGCCGTGGAGACCAGCACCGACGCCGAGCTCGAGCTGGTGATGGACACCAACTTCCTGGCGGCGGTGGCGATGACCCGGCTGGTGCTGCCGGGCATGCGCGCCCGCCGCGGCGGCACCGTCGTCAACATCGGGTCGGTCGACGGCTGGCTGCCGGGCCGACCGCTGCGCTGGGCGTACGCCGCCAGCAAGCACGCGCTCGGGACGTTCTCCGAGGCCCTCGCGCTGGAGGTCGCGTCGTTCGGGATCCGGGTCCGCCAGCTCGACCCCGGCTTCCACGCCACCCGCATCCGCGACAACCGGATCGCGCGAGCAACCTCGTCCGGCCAGGTCGGGGCCGAGGTCGAGGCGGCGTACGCCGACCTCGGCGCGGCCGTCGACCGGGCGATGCGCGCCGGCGGGGGAGCCGCCGCCGATCCGGCCGACGTGGCCCGCGCGGTGGTCGCCGCGATCGAGGACCGCGACGTGCACCCGATCCGCCGGCTGGTGGGCGCCGACGCCCTCGCCGCGACCGCCGCGGCGCGGGGCCGCAGCGAGCAGGAGCAGGCCGCCGACTGGTGGCGCGACGCGGGGCTGACCCCGCCCGGCGAAGGGACGGATCTGTGACCGAGCAGGAGTTCGCGGGCCGGGTCGCGCTGGTGACCGGCGCCGCGTCGGGGATCGGCCGGGCGAGCGCGCTCGCCCTGGCCGCCGAGGGCGCCTCGGTGATGGTCGCCGACCTCAACGCGGCCGGCGCGGCCGAGACGGTGGCGCTGATCGAGGCCGCCGGCGGCCTCGCCGACTCCGTCGAGGCCGACGTCACCGACGAGCGGGCCGTGGCCGCGATGGTGGCGGCCACCGTCGACCGGTTCGGCGGGCTCGACATCGCGCACAACAATGCCGGCGCGTCCGGGCGGTCCACGCGGATCACCGAGACCGACCTGGACAACTGGAACCTGATCATCGGCGCGAACCTGACCAGCGTCTTCCTCTGCCTGCGCGAGGAGCTGCGGATCATGTCCGCCCAGGGCAGCGGCGTCATCGTCAACACCGCCTCGGTCTCCTCCCGGACCGGCCAGGCCACCCTCGCGGCGTACGGCGCGGCGAAGCACGGCGTCTCCGGCCTGACCAAGGCCGCCGCGATGGAGCACGCCGGGCAGGGCATCCGGATCAATGCCGTCGCCCCCGGCTTCACCCGCACGCCGATGATCGAGCAGGAGATGGCGGAGAACCCGGTGTGGGCGACGTCGGCGCTCGACGCGATCCCGCTCGGCCGCGGTGCCCGCCCCGAGGAGATCGCCGACGTCGTCGTCTGGCTCTGCTCGCGCCGCTCGTCCTTCGTCGTCGGCCAGACCATTTACAGCGACGGCGGCGTGACGGTCGGCCGGAAGGTGCGCGCGCCGCAGTAGGCGCCGGTCCACCCGTCGCCGGTGCGGTGCGGCGGTGGGTGAGCAACCGAAGTCGTCGAGGATTCGGTTGCCTGCTCACCGCCGGGGCGGGGGTTGACCGTGGGGCGGTGCGTCAGCAACCGAACTCGCCGAGGAATGGTTTGCCTGCTCACCGCCGGGGCGCGGGTTGACCGTGGGACGGTGGGTGAGCAACCGAACTCGTCGAGGAATGGGTTGCCTGCTCACCGCCGGGGCGTGGGTTGACGGTGGGGCGGTGGGTGAGCAACCGAACTCGTCGAGGAATGGGTTGCCTGCTCACCGCCGGGGCGTGGGTTGACGGTGGGGCGGTGGGTGAGCAACCGAAGTCGCTGAGGAATGGTTTGCCTGCTCACCGCCGCCCAGCGGCCCGGCCCGGCCCGGCCCGACCGCAGGCCGCCCGGCTCAGCCCAGGTGGCCGCTGAAGCCGGAGACCTTGTTGGCGAAGGCCACCAGGCGGGAGCGCTTGTTGGTGCGGTCCTCGGCCTGGTCGCCGACAGCGCGGATCGCCCAGATGCCGAGGGCACCGACGGCGCGCAGCGGCTCGGGCTCCCAGCCCCGCGGCGGCTCGCCGACCCAGGGCAGCCGGGTCAGGTCGGTGTCCTCCCCGAGGATCAGGTCGGTCAGCGTCCGGCCGGCCAGGTTGGAGGCGGCCACGCCCTCGCCGACATACCCGCCGGCCCACGCGGTGCCGGCGGCGCGGTCGACGTTGACGCACGGTGCCCACCTGCGGGTGACCCCGAAGACCCCGGCCCACGAGCGGTCCACGCGCGCACCCGCCAGCGACGGGAAGAGCTTGACCAGCTGCTGGCGGAAGTACTCCTCGACCACCGGGAGGGCGTTCCCGTCGGGGGAGGGCTTGGAGCCGTAGCGGTACGGCAGCCGGTTGTCGGCGCCGCCGATGGTGATCCGGCGGTCCTCGGTGTGCTGCAGGTGCAGGAAGGGGTGCAGCGCCAGCAGCGTCTCGTGGCGCTCCCAGCCCAGCTCGGCCCACGTCGCGTCGTCGAGCGGCTCGGTGACGATCATCGAGGTGCGCACCGGGATCAGCCGGCGGCGATGGCTGCTCATGCTCTCGGTGTAGGCCTCGGTCGCGCGCACGACCCACTTCGCCCGCACCGTGCCGTACGGCGTGTGTGCGGCGGCCGCCTGCCCTCCGGAGCGCGGGGTGATCGAGGTGACCGGGGTGCCCTCGTAGATCCGGGCTCCGGCGGCATCGACCCGGTCGGCGAGGCGGCGGACCAGCCGGCCGGGGTTGATGGTCGCCGAGTGCGGGCTGAACCGGGCGCCCAGCTGGTTGGCCACCCCGATCCGCTCGGCGGCGGCGCCGGCCTCGAGCCAGACGCAGTCCTCCTCGGTGAAGCCGTGGGCGCGGTCCTCCTCGACCGAACCCCTGAGCCGCTTCGCCTCGAGCTGGTTGCGCGCCGAGATCACCACGCCGCCCTTGACGAAGGCGCCGAGGTCCTCGGCCGCCATGGTCTTGCCGACCTCGTCAACGGTCGCCTGGACCGCGCGCTCCATCCGGACGCCGGCGCCGGGGCCGCCGATCGAGTCCCAGTACTCCCTCGACCCGTTGAGCTGGGCGATCACCGCGCCGCCGTTGCGGCCCGAGGCGCCGTACCCGGCGAACTCGGCGTCCAGCAGCACGATGTCGAGCCCCGGGTCCTTGCGGAGCAGCGAGTACGCCGTCCACAGGCCGGTGTAGCCGGCGCCGACGATGCAGACGTCCGCCTCGCGGTCGCCGTCCAGGCGCGGGCGCCGCCGCAGCACCGACGGGTCGATCTTCTCCTCCTGTGCCAGCCAGTGAGAGACCACGCCGGCGGACGCGCCGGATCGGGTGGTCAGGTCAGCGGTGGGCTCGGGCATCGGGGCACCTCGTCTGATCGAAAGAAGGGAGGAAAGGTTAGAGGGAGCGGGTCCAGTCGGCGAGCAGCCGGACGGTGAAGTCGAGCTGCTCGGGCTGGCCGTAGAGATAGTGCCCGCCGCCGACCACGGGGGTCAGCAGCTTGCGGTCGTGCGGGACGGCGTCGTACAGCGACCGGGCGTGGCCGGGGTAGCAGCCGGGGTCGGCCGTCCCGTACACGACGTGCACGGGAACGTCGACCTCGCGCAGCCGCGTGGGGCCGTGACCGTTGGACAGGTCGTAGCTCCACTGGCTCTGCCACGAGCGCAGCGTGGTGAAGTGCGCCAGCGTCGCCGGAGTCAGGTTGGCCCGGTACGGCGGGCCCCACTGGGTCGTCGCCTTCCGGTCCGACGGGTCCAGCGACAGGTCCAGGTTGCGCGGGTCGGCCATGGTGCCGTGCACCACGAAGGGCAGGTCGTCGACCCGGCCGTCGGAGAGCTGGGGCAGCTCGGCCAGCCGCGCCTGGGCCCAGGCGGTGATCCGGCGGTTGCGCTCGATCTGCGCGGCCCGGTAGCGCTCGAGGAACTCCTCGGCGTACGGCGGACCGTTGTCGGGGTTGAAGAGGTCGAGCTCGGGGTCCCGCCGGAACGGGTCGGCCTCGTCGACGATCGCCGGGTCGATCTTCTCGGTCAGCACGCTGCTGCGGCCGGGGTGGGCCATCAGCATCACCAGCGCGTCGGCGGGCGGCAGCACGGCCTGGGTCAGGTCGGGCGCCCCACCGGCGGGTGGTGAGGTGATCGTGGCCTTGCGGGCCTGGTCCTGATAGAGCGCGACCAGGCCGCCACCGCCGGAGTTGCCGGCGAGCACGATCTGCTCGTAGCCCTCCTCGCGCAGGTGGTGGAGCACCGAGCCGATGTCGACCACGCAGTTCTCCAGCTGGAGCGCCGACTCGTTGCCGAGGTAGCGGGTGGTCATCCCGACCGCGTCGATGCCCAGGTGGGCCAGCGGGTCGAGCGCGTAGTGCGCCATGAAGTTCGACGACGGGTGCACGAAGACCATCACCGCACGCGAGCGGGCGCTCTCGTCACGATGGCGGGTGCACCACAGCACCCCGGCCTTGCGGGCGATGCCGGACTGGATGTCCGAGGTCGCGCCGGTCTGCATGGGAACCGCGAGCAGCTCCCGGATGACGGCCAACTCAGCTCCCCTCGGCCTCGGGGCGCCGGCTCCACGTGGTGATGTACTTCGGGTCCTCCACGTCGAGGGCCGGGTTGGCCAGGCGCAGCGGCCGGAAGGTGTCGAGCATGATCGCCAGCTCCTCGGTGCGCTGGCCGATCCGGGAGAGCGCCTTCTCGACGCTGCCCGGCTGCGGGCCGTGGATGTGGCCGGCCGGGTGCAGCGAGATCGAGCCGCGCTCCACGCCGGAGCCGGACCGGCTGAAGAAGTTGCCCTCGGCGTAGAAGAGGAACTCGTCGCTGTCCACGTTGGAGTGGTACGACGGGATCGGCACCGCCCGCGGGTCGTAGTCGAGCATCCGCGGCACGAAGTTGCAGAAGACCAGGTTGTGCGCCTCGAAGACCTGGTGCACCGGCGGCGGCCGGTGGAAGCTGCCGGTGATCGGGGAGAAGTCCGCGACGTTGAGCACGTAGGGGTAGTTGCAGCCGAACCAGCCGACGACGTCGAAGGGGTGGTTCTGCATCGTGTAGCAGGTGATCCCGTCGCGGTTGCGCACCAGCACGTCGACGTCGCTCTCCGCGGGCGCGACCAGCGGCTCGGTGGGCCGGCGCAGGTCGAGCTCGAAGTACGGCGACTCCTGGTGGTGCTGCCCGTACCGCGATAGGTAGCGCTTCGGCGGGTGGATGTGGCTGTAGGTCTCGAAGACCAGCGCGCGCAGCGGCCCCTCACTGGTCGGCAGCCAGCGGTGCGTGGTGCCGGTGGGCATGACCAGGTAGTCGCCCGGGCCGACCTCGAGGACGCCGAAGACGGTCTCCACGGTGGCGGTGCCTTCGTGCACGAAGACCAGCTCGTCGCCGACCGCGTTGCGGTAGAGCGGGGAGTCGGAGTCGGCGATGACGAACGAGACCAGCACGTCGTCGTTGCCGACCAGCGGCTGCCGGCCGGTGACGGCGTCGCCACCGACCTTGAGCTGGGAGGTGTTGAACAGCCGGGGCAGCAGCGGCTGGTTCGCGGTCAGCGTGATCGGCTCGCGCTCGACGGCGCGGACCGCGGAGATGCCCGTGGGAGGGAGCCGGTGGAACAGCAGCGACATGTCGGAGGAGAAGCCCTCCTCGCCCATCACCTCGGTGCAGTAGAGGGAGCCGTCCTCCTGCCGGAACTGGGAGAACCTCTTGGCGGGGACGTCCCCGACCCGGTTGAAGTAAGGCATCTGGCTTCCGTCCTGTGTCTCTCGGTGGCATGTTCGATAATCGAACGTAAGGCGAACGCGTGGATTTACGATAGGTGCGGCGCCGGGTGCGGTCAAGGTCTCCCGGGCCGGTTCGGGCGCACGCCCGCGCTCGATTCCGAGGGCGTCCCGCCGGACCCGAACGACGAGGCAGGAATGAGAGGTTGCTGGAGTGGAGCTGACCTTCCGTGAGTACTTCCCCTACGTGCACCACGACGCCGTGGTGCCCGAGCTGGTCGACGGCCGGGACCCGGTACGCCACCGGGTCATCGTCGCGGGCGGGGGCCCGACCGGCCTCGCCACCGCCCTCGGCCTGGCCCGGTACGGCGTGCCGAGCGTGGTCCTCGAGGTGGACGACACCGTGTGCAGCGGCAGCCGGGCCGGCGCGATCACCCGGCGCACGCTCGACATCTTCGCCCAGCTCGGCATCATCGAGCCGGCGCTGCGCACCGGCTTCACCTGGTCGGAGGGGCGGACCTTCTACCGCGACCAGGAGGTCTACAGCTTCTCGATGCCGCACGACGACGACCAGCGGTTCCCGCCGGGCATGAGCCTGCAGCAGAACTACGTCGAGCAGTACCTCATCGACGAGGTGGAGCGGCACGCCGACCTGATCGAGGTCCGCTGGCAGTCCGAGGTCGAGGGCGTCCGCCAGACCGAGGGTGGCGTCGAGCTGGACGTGCGCACGCCGACGGAGCGGTACACCCTCGCCGCGGACTGGGTCGTCGCCTGTGACGGCGGCCGCAGCGAGATCCGGCGCCGGCTCGGGCTGCAGCTCGGCGGCACGGCGTACGAAGGCAAGTTCGTCATCATCGACATCCGGATCGACACCGAGGGCTTCCCGATCGGCCGGCGCTGCTGGTTCGACCCGCCCTCGAACCCGGGCTCGACGCTGCTGATGTACACCAAGCCCGACGACATGGTGCGGTTCGACTACCAACTGTTGCCCGGCGAGGACGTCGAGGAGGCGATGCGGCCCGAGTCCGTGCTGCCGCGGGTCGAGCAGCACCTGAAGATGATGGGCGTCGACCGGCCGTGGGAGCCGGTCTGGATGAGCCTCTACCAGGCCAACGCGCTCACCCTCGACGACTACGTGCACGGCCGGGTGCTGTTCGCCGGGGACGCCGCACACCTGGTGCCGATCTTCGGCGTGCGGGGGATGAACTCCAGCCTCGACGACGCCCACAACCTGGCCTGGAAGCTGGCGCTGGTCGCGCAGGGGCGGGCGCCGCGGGAGCTGCTGGACAGCTACTCGGCCGAGCGGGTCTTCGCGGCCCGCGAGAACCTGCGGCTCGCCTCCAAGGGCGCGGAGTTCATGGCGCCGCCCTCCCGGCCGGCGACCGTGCTGCGCGACGCGGTGCTCTCGCTCTCGGAGCGGCACCCGTGGATCGCCACGCTGCTCGACCCGCGTCAGCACTCCTCGATCCCGCTCGTCGCCTCGCCGCTCAACGTGCCCGACGCGGACGGCTGGTCCGCCGGGCCGCGGCCGGGGCACATCCTGACGGAGTTCCCGGTGACGATCCGCGACGCGGACGGCGAGCGGGCCGGTCACCTCACCGACCTGATCGGTGCCCACGCCACCGTGCTGCTGGCGACCGAGGACGGCGCGGTGCCGGAGCCGGTCGCGGCCGCGGTCGCGGCGATCGCCGAGCGGATGCCGATCCGGGTCCGGACCCTCACGCCGGCCGAGGACCACACCGGGCGGTTGCTGCCGGGGTACGGCCTGGCCGATGCCGGCCTCGCGGCGTACCTCGTGCGTCCGGACGGACATGTCCAGGGGCGCTGGAAGGGCCTGGACGCCGCCGACCTGGCCGCCGCGATCACGCGCGCGGCCGACCTGATCACGACGGGAGGACGCGCATGAACACCACCACCGAGACCACGCGGGGCCTGAGCAGCGCCGAGCTCGACGAGCTCTACACGCTGTTGAGCGCGGGGCTGACGGCCGCCGGGGACGAGCAGACCTCGATGGTCCTGGCCCGGTTGGCGCTGCTGCTGATGCACGAGGTCGGCGACAAGGAGCGGGTGCACGCCGCCATCCAGGACGCCCTCGCTCCCTGGTGAGTGCCGGTGGTCAACCCGAGGTGAGCGCCGCCGAGACGGACTCGGCGGTCTCCTTCAGCACCGGGACGAGCGCGCGGACCTGGTCCGCGCGCTCGACCGGCGCCAGCAGCGCGATGCTGGCCAGCGCGTAGCCGTCGGCGTCCAGGAGCGGCACGGCGACGCCGTAGATGCCGGGGTGGAGCTCGTTGTGGCTCTCCGCGAAGCCCTGGCGGTGGAGGTCGTCGAGCCCCCGGCGGACCCGGGCCAGCTCGTCGACGTCGACGATCGACTCCAGCACCCGCTCCAGCTGCCGCGGCTCCAGGTAGCCGAGGATCGCCCGCCCGCTCGCGCCGACGGTCAGCGGGTGCCGTTCGCCGATCGGGTAGCCGACCCGCACCGGGTGCTTCTCGGCGACGACCTGGTCGATGGCGACCGCCTGGTCACCGTCGGCGACGGTGAGCAGCACCGTCTCGCCGTGGACCTCGGCCAGCTCGCGGACCACCGAGCGGGCCTGCGAGAACGCCGCGGGCCAGGCGCGCTGGGCCGCCTTGAGGAAGAACGGCCCGGCGCTGTAGTCGCTGCCGTGCTTGCGCACGAAGCCGCGCGCCTGCAGCGTGGTGAGCAGCCGGTGCGTGACGGTGCGGTTCAGGCCGAGGGTGCTGGCGACCTGCTGGGCGGTGACCGGCCCGTCGTCGATGACGGCGCCGAGCACCTGCAGGGCCTGGTCGGCCGTCTTCGAGATCTCCGCCACGGCGGCGTCCCCCTTGCTCTTCCGACCTAGCGCTCGGCCGAGCGCACCCGGATGCCCGACAGCGGGACGGTGACCTCGCCGGAGGGGTCGGTGAAGAAGTCGTTGCCCTTGTCGTCGACGACGATGAACGCCGGGAAGTCCTCGACCTCGATCTTCCAGACCGCCTCCATGCCGAGCTCGGGGTACTCGATGACCTCCTGGCTCTTGATGCAGTCCTGCGCCAGCCGCGCGGCCGGGCCGCCGATCGAGCCGAGGTAGAAGCCGCCGTGGCTGCCGCAGGCCTCGGTGACGACCTTGGAGCGGTTGCCCTTCGCGAGCATCACCATCGATCCGCCCGCGGCCTGGAACTGCTCGACGTAGGAGTCCATCCGGCCCGCGGTCGTCGGGCCGAACGACCCCGACGCCATGCCCTCGGGGGTCTTGGCCGGGCCGGCGTAGTAGACCGGGTGGTCCTTCAGATAGTCGGGCATCGCCTCGCCGGCGTCGAGCCGCTCCTTGATCTTGGCGTGCGCGATGTCGCGCGCGACGACGAGCGGCCCGGTCAGCGAGAGCCGGGTCTTGACCGGGTACTGCGAGAGCTGGGCGAGGATCTCCGGCATCGGCCGGTTGAGGTCGACCGCGACGACCTCGCCTCCGGAGATGTCCTCGGCCACCCCGGCGTCGGGCATGTACTGCGCCGGGTCGGTCTCCAGCTGCTCGAGGAAGACGCCGTCCGGCGTGATCTTGCCGAGCGCCTGCCGGTCGGCCGAGCACGACACCGCGATCGCGACCGGGCAGGAGGCGCCGTGGCGGGGGAGTCGCACCACGCGCACGTCGTGGCAGAAGTACTTGCCACCGAACTGCGCACCGATGCCGAAGGACTGGGTGAGCTCGAAGACCCGCTGCTCCAACTCGAGGTCGCGGAAACCGTGGGCGCTCATCGAGCCCTCGGTCGGCAGGTGGTCGAGGTAGTGCGCCGAGGCGTACTTCGCGGTCTTGAGTGCGAACTCCGCCGATGTGCCGCCGATGACGACCGCGAGGTGGTACGGCGGGCAGGCGGCCGTGCCGAGGGAGCGGATCTTCTCGTCGAGGAACTCCAGCATCCGCTTCGGGTTGAGGATCGCCTTGGTCTCCTGGAAGAGGAACGACTTGTTCGCCGAGCCGCCGCCCTTGGCCATGAAGAGGAACTTGTACTCCGGCGTGCCCGAGCTCTGCGGCGTCGAGTAGATCTCGATCTGCGCCGGCAGGTTGGTGCCGGTGTTCTTCTCGTCGTACGTCGTGAGCGGCGCGAGCTGGCTGTAGCGGAGGTTGAGCTTGGTGTAGGCGTCGTACACCCCGCGCGAGATCGCCTCGCCGTCGTCGCTGCCGGTGAGCACGCCCTCGGACTTCTTGCCCATCACGATCGCGGTGCCGGTGTCCTGGCACATGGGCAGCACGCCGCCCGCGGAGATGTTGACGTTCTTGAGCAGGTCGAGCGCGACGAAGCGGTCGTTGCCCGACGCCTCGGGGTCGTCGATGATCTTCCGCAGCTGCGCGAGGTGCGCGGGCCGCAGGTAGTGGCTGATGTCGTGCATCGCCTCGGCGGTCAGCCGCTGGATCGCCTCCGGCGACACCCGCAGGAAGGTCCGGCTGCTGCCGTCGACCACAGCCTCGAAGGTCGTGACGCCCTCGGTCGTGACCAGCCGGTAGGGCGTGTCGTCCTGGCCGGTCGGGAGCAGGTCGGAGTACAGGAACTCTGCGTGATTCTGGGGAGTCGTCGCCACGAGCGTCGAGCGTAGCCCGCGGTTCGGCTCCACGGCCCACCAGGGCGGGCCGGGCGGCCGTCTAGTGTCGCGCGTCGGAAGTTGTTGAACGCTTGGCGTGCTCAGGGTGCGTGCGCTGCAAGGCGCCGGAGCGACGCCATACCCGCTCGTCTAGCGAGCTTCGGCAACGCCGCAGAGTGCGTGCCATGGGTGCGCGAAGCGCACAAGAACTTTCGACACGCGGCACTAGGCTGCCACCATGGGAGAGATGGAGCCGCGTCCCGACCCCGCGCTGATGCGGATCTCCGACGCGGACCGACATCAGGTCGCCGAGATCCTCCGTCAGGCCGCCGGCGAGGGGCGCCTGGACATCGACGAGCTCGACGAGCGGCTCGAGGCGACCTACGCCGCCCGCACGTACGCCGATCTGGCGCCGATCACCCACGACCTGCCCGAGCAGGCACCGGCGCAGCGCTCCGGCGCGGTGCCGGCACAGCCGGCGTCCGCCGTCCCGGCCCGGCGCCACGACACCTCGATCGCGATCCTGGGCGGGGTCGACCGCAAGGGCGTGTGGGAGGTCGGCCCGACCCACAACGCGCTCGCGCTGATGGCCGGGATCGACATCGACCTGCGCGAGGCGGTCTTCACCGGCGCCGAGACCGTGATCACCGCGAACGCCTTCTGGGCGGGCATCGACATCATCGTCAACGCGCACACGGTCGTCGTCGTCGAGGGCATCGGGGTGATGGGCGCGTTCGACCAGGTCGACAAGGTGGAGCCGGAGATCACCCCGGACTCGCCGGTCGTCCGGGTCCGCGGGGTCGCGCTGATGGCGGCGGTCACCGTGGTCCGCAAGGGCCCCCCGCGCCCGCGCCGGTCCCGGAGCCGGCACGCCCCGCACTGACCGGCGGCGCGGTCAGCCCGCCGCGCTCGGCTGCTCGGCGGCCTCCGCCATCGCGCGCGTGGGGATCCGCCCGGCGCGCTCGTGGTCGACGGTGAGGTTCTCGCCCGTCGCCGGGTCGAAGAGGTGGATCTGGGAGCCGTCGACCCAGATCTCGGCCTCCTCGCCCTCCTCGATCCGGCTGGCGCCGTCGAGCGAGATCACCAGCTGGGTGTGCAGGGACTCGCCGTCCAGATCGCGTTCGAGCTGGCGCAGCTGCTCCTCCACCTCCGGCGGTGCCTCGAACGGGATGTAGGCGTAGGTCTCGTTGCCCAGCCACTCCACGACGTCGACCTGGGCGCGGAACGTCGAGCCCGAGGCGCGGTCGGTCTTCACCGACGCGTCCTCGAAGTGCTCCGGCCGGATGCCGGCCATCAGCAGCCCCTTGCCGGCCGCCTTCTGGGCCTTCTCCGGCGGCAGCTGCACGGTGCCGAAGGGCAGCTTCACCGAGTTGCCCTCCACGGTCGCCGGCAGGAAGTTCATCGGGGGCGAGCCGATGAAGCCGGCGACGAAGAGGTTGCCGGGCTGCTCGTAGAGCTCGCGCGGCGTCGCGAGCTGCTGGAGCACGCCGCGCTTGAGCACGGCGACGCGATGCCCGAGCGTCATCGCCTCGGTCTGGTCGTGGGTGACGTAGACGGTGGTGATGCCGAGCCGCTTCTGCAGCCGCGCGATCTCGGTGCGCATCTGCCCGCGCAGCTTCGCGTCCAGGTTCGAGAGCGGCTCGTCGAAGAGGAAGGCGTCGGCCTCGCGGACGATCGCGCGGCCCATCGCCACCCGCTGCCGTTGGCCGCCGGAGAGGTTGCCGGGCTTGCGCTCGAGGTGCTCCTCGAGCTCCAGCGTCTTCGCGGCCGCCCGCACCTTCTCGTCGACCTCGGCGTCCGGCGCCTTGGCCAGCCGCAGGGGGAAGGCGATGTTCTCGTAGACCGACAGGTGCGGATAGAGCGCGTAGTTCTGGAACACCATGGCGAGGTTGCGGTCCCGCGGCGCCAGGTCGTTGACCAACCGGTCGCCGATCACCATGTCGCCGGAGGTGATGTCCTCGAGCCCGACGATCATCCGCAGCAGCGTGGACTTCCCGCAGCCGGACGGGCCGACCAGGATCATGAACTCGCCGTCCTGGACGTCGATGCTCACGTCGTTCACGGCGGGGAACCCGTCGCCGTACCTCTTGACGATGTTCACCATGTCGATGGAAGCCACGGGGTCACCCCTTCACCGCGCCGGACGTCAGCCCGGCGACGATCTTTCGCTGGAACAGCAGGACGATGATGATGATCGGGACCGTGACCACGACGGAGGCGGTGGCCAGCAGCCCGTACGGCGGGTTGAACGGATCGGGGCCGACGAAGAAGGACAGCTGCGCCGGCACCGTGCGTGACGACGTCGTCGATGTCAGCGAGATCGCGAGCACGAACTCGTTCCAGGCGAAGAAGAAGGTCAGGATCGCCGCGGTGAAGACCCCCGGCGCGGCCAGCGGCACGATCACCTTGCGGAAGGCCTGCCACGAGGTGGCGCCGTCGACCTGGGCCGCCTGCTCCATCTCCCACGGAATCTCGCGGAAGAACGCCGAGAGCGTCCAGATCGCCAGCGGCAGGGTGAACGACATGTAGGGGATGATCAGCCCGGGCCAGGTGTTGAACAGCCCGAGCGTGCGCCAGAGGTCGAAGAGCGGACCGACCAGCGCGACCACCGGGAACATCGCGATCGCCAGCGCGAGGGAGAGCACCAGCCGCTTGCCCTTGAAGTCGAGGCGGGCGATGGCGTACGCCGCCAGGGTCGCGAAGATCACGGACAGCACCGTGGCGATGGCCGCGATCCCGAAGGAGTTGCGCAGGGCGTCGAGGAAGTCCTTGTGGGTGCTCTCCTGGCCCGGCGTGACGGTGCCGAAGCCGAGGATGTCGCGGTAGTTCTGGAGCGTCCAGTCCTTGGGCAGGAACTGGGGACTGCCGGCCGCGGTCTCGCCGGGGCCCTTGAAGGACAGCGACAGGATCCACACCACCGGGAGCAGGCACCAGACCAGGATGACGATGAAGCCGATCCAGGTGCCGACCTTGGTACGGGTCGCCCCTGCCGTCGCGGCCATTACGCCTCACCCCTCGCCTGCGCCAGGTCGACCCGGAACGTCTTGACGATCAGCCACGCCAGCAGCAGCACGGTGAGGAACAGCAGGACCGAGAGTGCGGAGCCGAGGCCCAGCTGGAACTGCTGGATGACCTGGCGATAGGTCAGGAACGACGAGGACTCGGTGTCCTGCGCGCCGCGGGTCATCACGTAGATGTTGTCGAAGATGCGGAAGGCGTCGAGCGCCCGGAACAGCACGGCGACCATGATCGCCGCCCGCATGTTGGGGATGATCACCTTCCACAGCCGCTGCCACCACGTGGCGCCGTCGACCTTCGCGGCCTCGATCATGTCCTCCGAGACCTGCGACAGGCCGGCGAGCAGGAGCAGCGCCATGAAGGGCGTCGTCTTCCAGATCTCCGACACCATGATCGCGAACATCGCCGGCCAGTGGCTGCCGAACCAGTTGGTGTCCGCGGTGATCCACGGCAGCCACTCGAACCAGCTGTTCACCCACCCGTTGTTCAGGCTGAACGCGAACTGCCAGGCGTACGCCGAGACCACCGTGATGATGCCGTACGGGATCAGGATCGAGGTCCGGATCGCCCCGCGGGCGAAGACGATCCGGTGCATCACCATCGCGAACGCGAACCCGATGACGAGCTCGACGGCCACAGTCACCACCATGATGATGACGGTGTTGAGGGTGTCCTGCCAGAAGAGCGAGTCGGTCAGGACGGTCCCGTAGTTGGACAGTCCCACGAACTCCTTGTCGTCCGGTGTGGTCAGCCGATAGCGGAACAGCGACAGGTAGAGCGCCTGGATCATCGGCCACGCCGTGACGACCAGCATCACGATGACCGCGGGCAGCACGAGCCGCTGACCGAGACGGTTCTCGGCTCTCGAGCGGTCGGTCATCTTCGCCCGCTTCTTGCCCGCCGGGGCCGCCGCCGTGGCGATCGTGGTGCTCACAGCAGGCTCCTTCCGTGGAGGACGTTGTCGATGAACGTCTGCGACTTCGCGGGCGTCGAGGAGTTGACGCTCGACGGTGGGTGCCACGTCGACTGGAGGCCGCCGGAGATGTCGCTCCAGTACGGCGTCACGGTGCGGGGTGCCGCGGCGTCCAGGCTCTCCTGGAAGAGTGCCAGCAGGTCGGCGGGGTAGGTCTTCTGCAGCGCGTTGTCGTTGGCCTCGTAGCCCGCCTTGCTCGCCGGCATGTTGCCGGTGATCTCGGCGTTGACCTCCTGGTTGTCGGGGCTGGTGAGGCACTCGATGGCCTTCATCGCGTCGTCGACGTGGTCGGAGTAGGCGCTCACGCCGAGCCCGATGCCGCCGTACGGCGGGCGCGACGCCTCGCCCTGGACCGTCTGCGGGTAGCGGGTGTAGCCGATGTCCTTGTTGAAGCCCTTGTTGGTCGCTTCGTAGCTGTTGTAGATGTAGGTCCAGTTGACCATGAACGCGCCCTGCGGCCCGCCGAACGTGCTGCCGGCCTGGCCCTCCTGGGCGACCGACAGGTCCGCGGGCGCGGCGGGGGAGTGTGCCAGCTTCTCGATGACCCCCGCGGCCTGCTCGCCGGCCGGGGAGTCGATCTCGAGCTTCATGTCGAGGCCCTTGTCGGTGTCGGTCGCGATCTCGCCGCCCGCGCCGGAGATCAGGGCGTTGATCCAGACGACGTAGCCCTCGTACTTGTTCGCCTGGACGGCGACCTTGCCGCCGTTCTTCGCCGCGACGTCGATGATCTGGTCCCACGTCACCGGCTGGCTCATGTCGATGCCGGCCTTCTCGACGAACGACTTGCGGTACCAGAGCACCTGGGTGTTCGACCAGAACGGCGCGACCACCATCTGGCCGTCCCAGGTGGCCGCGTCGGTGGCGCCCTGGAACGACTGGTCCTTCAGCTTGGTCTGCAGGTCCTGCGGCAGCGGCGCCAGGAACCCGGCGTTCGAGAACTCCGCGGAGAACGGCGGGTCGATGCTCATGATGTCGATGCCCGAGTCGTGGGCGGCCAGCCGGCGGGCCAGCTGGATCCGTTGCTCGTTGGCGTCCTGGGGCAGCACCTGGGTGCTGATCGTGTAGCTGTCGGTGCTGCAGTTCGCGGCGACCTTGGCCTGCCCCCCGGAGTCCGGGTTGATGTACCAGGTCAGCTCGGTCTTCCCGCTCGCGCTGGCCGAGCACGCGGCGAGGAACCCCGCCGCGGTCGTCAGGGCCGCGACGGCGGCGAGCGCGCGGCGTACCCGAGTCATACGGCTCTCCCCTCCGGAGTGTCCTAGTTCACATCTAGCCCTCCGGGGCGCGGTTGTAAACCCACCCGGCCCTCCGGCCCCCAGAACCGGTTACTGTGAGCCCGCTCACCTTTACTACGGATCGTCCGGCACGTACCTGCCGGTGAAGGAGTTGTTCCAGCATGGCCACTGTGCGTTTCGAGGAGGCGCAGCGCTGGTATCCCGGCGCTGACCGGCCCGCGGTGCCGGGCATCAGTCTCGAGATCGGCGACGGGGAGTTCATGGTCCTCGTCGGCCCCTCCGGTTGCGGCAAGTCGACGACCCTGCGGATGCTCGCCGGGCTCGAGGAGGTCAACCAGGGGAAGATCTTCATCGGCGACCGCGAGATCACCCACACCCCGCCGAAGGACCGGGACATCGCGATGGTGTTCCAGAACTACGCGCTCTACCCCCACATGTCCGTCGCCGACAACATGGCGTTCGCGCTCAAGATGGCGAAGGTGCCCAACGAGGAGCGCGCCCGGCGGGTCCAGGAGGCCGCGAAGATCCTCGGCCTGACCGAGTACCTCGACCGCAAGCCCAAGGCGCTCTCCGGCGGCCAGCGGCAGCGGGTCGCGATGGGCCGGGCGATCGTGCGCCAGCCGCAGGTCTTCTGCATGGACGAGCCGCTGTCGAACCTCGACGCCAAGATGCGCGTGCAGACCCGCACCGACATCGCCAAGCTCCAGTCCGACCTCGGCGTCACCACCGTCTACGTCACCCACGACCAGGTCGAGGCGATGACGATGGGCGACCGGGTCGCGGTGATGAAGGACGGCTACCTCCAGCAGGTCGACACCCCGCTGGCGCTCTACGACAAGCCCGTCAACCTCTTCGTGGCCGGCTTCATCGGCTCCCCGCAGATGAACCTGATCGAGGCCAAGGCCGACAACGGCCAGGCGAAGATCGGCGACTACCTCGTGCCGGTCGACCCGGCCGCCGCGCAGAAGATGCAGGGCAACATCACCGTCGGCGTCCGCCCCGAGGCGTGGCGCGTGGTCGGCAACAGCGAGGCCGGCATGCCGGTCCAGGTCACTGTGGTCGAGGACCTCGGCGCCGACGCGTTCGTCTACGGCACCAGCGGCGTCGAGGGCACCCCGCACAACATCATCATCCGGGTCAGCGGGCGCAGTCACCCGCAGAAGGGCGAGACGATGTACGTCACGACCGACCCCCAGAACGTGCACGTCTTCGACACCGAGTCCGGCGAGCGGCTCTCGGAGTAGCCGACGCCGAGCCGGCGCCAGATTTCACCCGAGCCGGCGCCAGCAACCGTCTCGAAACCCCGGAACTGATGCAGGGCGGTGACCGTGGTGTGGTCACCGCCCTGTGCACATTCCGGTGGTTTCGAGGCTCAGGCGCCAGGGCGCCTTCGCACCTCAACCACCGTCACGGTGGTTGAGGTGCGAGGAGCGCTAGCGACGAGCCTCGAAACCACCGGCCCGCTCAGCATTGCCGCGGATCGCGTTGACGAACGTCTCGTGGAGGGGCACGGGGAGGTCGTGGCCCATGCCGTCGATGAGCAGCAGCTCGGCGCCGGGGACGGCGGCGGCCGTGGCCCGGCCGCCCGACACGTGGACCATCCGGTCGGCGAGCCCGTGGACCACCAACGTGGGCAGGCGTACGCCGCGCAGCCGGCTGCCGCGGTTCGGCTGGGTGAGCACGGCGAGCATCTGGCGCACCACCCCGTCGGGGTGCACGCCGCGGTCGAAGGTCTCCTCGAAGCGCCGGCGCATCGCGTCCTCCGGCTCCGGGTAGGCCGGGGAGCCGGTCAGCCGGGCAAACGCCATTCCGCCCGCGACGTACGCCTCGCGGCCGGCCCGGCGCGGCGCGATCAGCCGCGGGAGCAGGGCCGGGTGCTGCCAGCCGACGCTGCGCTTGCCGGTGGTCGACATGACGCTGGTCAGCGAATGGACCCGGTCGGGCCGGGCGATCGCCATCGTCTGGGCGACCATGCCGCCCATCGACACGCCCACGACGTGGGCGCCGTCGAGCCCGAGGTGGTCGAGCAGCCCGAAGACGTCGTCGGACAGGTCCGCGAGGCCGTACGGCGGGCGCACCCTCCGCCCGGCGAACGCGCGCACCACCGAGGCTCGGGAGACCCGGGTCTCGAGCACGGTGGAGCGTCCGGCGTCGCGATTGTCGAAGCGCACGACGTAGAAGCCGACCCGGGCCAGGCCCGCGCACAGGTCGGGGTCCCACCAGGTCATCGGTCCGCCGAGGCCCATCACGAGCACCAGCGGGTCGCCGTCGGGGTCGCCGAAGGTCTGGTAGCACAGCTCGATGCCCCGCCCGACCGGAGCGAAGAGCTCCTCGGACACGACGACCTCGGCGGGAGACGACGGCATGGACCCAGTCAACCAGTTGAAGGTGAAACCGACATGCCGCCCCGGAATCTCACCCGGAGGGGTGGTCACCGGACGTAACGTGGCTCACATGCGTCCCACCGCGCTCGCGGACTTCCTCCTGCCCGAGGGCTTCACGGCCCCCGGGCCGGCGGCGGTGCTCCGCGAGGGCAGCGCGGTGCTCGAGATCGGCAGGTTCGCGCTGCGCGCGGCCGGCGACCGGCGGGCGCGGCGCGACACGCCGTACGCCGCGCGGGCCGGGGTGCGCCACGGCGATCCGGTGCTGCTCGTGCCCGGCTTCCTCGCCGGCGACGGCACGCTCGGGCTGATGGCCCGGGCCCTGCGGGCGCGCGGGTTCCGCACCTACCGCTCGCACATCCATGCCAACGTCGGCTGCACGCGGGCCGCCGCCGCGCAGCTCGAGGCGCGGCTGGAGGCGATCGCGATGCGGCGCGAGGCGCGGGTGCAGCTGGTCGGGCACAGCCTCGGCGGCATGCTGGCCCGCGGGATCGCGGCCCGCCGGCCCGACCTGGTCTCGGGCGTGGTCACGATGGGCAGCCCGATGCTCGCGCCCGGCGCCCACCACCGCTCGCTGGGCGCGAGCGTCGAGCTGCTGGTGCGGCTCAGCCGGGCCGGCGTACCCGGGCTGATGGCCGAGGACTGCGTCGCGGGGGCGTGTGCTCGGCAGAGCTTCGAGGAGAGCCGGCTCCCGCTGCCGAGTGGGACCGGCAACACCTCGATCTACTCCCGGCGCGACGGCATCGTCGACTGGCGCGCCTGCGTCGACCCGCTCGCCGAGGCGGTCGAGGTGAGCGCGTCCCACCTCGGCATGGCCTTCGACCCCCGCGTCATCGACCTGGTGGTCGACCGCCTCGGGCGTACCTCGCCCTGCTCAGCTGTCGAAGTCGATCGCGGCGAAAGCGCGTAGCTTCTGGAGCTGGTGCTCCGAGGTGATCGAGCGGATCGTGCCGCTGCGCGAGCGCATCACCAGCGAGTGGGTGGTCACCCCGCCGGCGCCGTAGCGCACCCCGCGCAGCAGCTCGCCGTCGGTGATGCCGGTCGCCACGAAGAAGCAGTCGTCGCCGGTGACCAGCAGGTCGGTGGTCAGCACGTGGTCGGGGTTGAGGTCGTGCCCGGCGTCGATCGCCTTCTGGCGCTCGTCGTCGTCCTGCGGCCACAGCCGGCCCTGGATGGTGCCGCCGAGGGCCTTCATCGCGCAGGCGGTGATGATGCCCTCCGGGGTGCCGCCGATGCCGAGCAGCAGGTCGATGCCGGTCTCGGCGCGGGCGGCCATGATCGCGCCGGCGACGTCGCCGTCGGTGATGAACTTGATCATCGCGCCGGTGGCCCGGATCTCGTCGACCAGGGCGGCGTGCCGGGGCCGGTCCAGCAGCACGACGGTCACGTCGCTCGGCGTCTTGCCCTTGGCCTTGGCGACCTGGTGGATGTTCTCCGCGACGGGCAGGCGGATGTCGACGACGTCGGCCGCCTCGGGGCCGGTGACCAGCTTCTCCATGTAGAAGACGGCGGAGGGGTCGTACATCGAGCCGCGCGGCGACACCGCGAGCACCGAGACCGCATTGGTCATGCCCTTCGCGGTCAGCGTGGTGCCGTCGATCGGGTCGACCGCGACGTCGCACTCGGGACCGGAGCCGTCGCCGACCCGCTCGCCGTTGTAGAGCATCGGGGCGTTGTCCTTCTCGCCCTCGCCGATCACGACGATGCCGTCCATGCCGATCGTCGAGATCATCACCCGCATCGCGTTGACCGCGACGCCGTCGGCGCCGTTCTTGTCCCCGCGCCCGACCCACCGGCCGGCGGCCATCGCCGCGGCCTCGGTCACCCGGACCAGCTCCAGAGCGAGGTTGCGATCGGGCGACTGCGGTGCGACGGAGAGGGCATCCGCCTGACGGGGGGAGGAGGGCTCGCTCATGGCCGCGACTCTATCGGTCCTCAGACCGGGTAGACCGAGACCTCCGTGGCCTTGACGCTGAACACCACGTGAAGCCCCGGCACCAGGTCGAGCTCGGCGGCGGCGAGCGGGGTGACGTCGGCGGCGAGGCTCGGCCCGCTCGGTGGGGCCGCGTGCACCCGCACCCGGTCGCCGAGCGGCTCCAGGTCGGTGACCGTCACCGCGATCACGTTGCGCGGACTGCCGGCCGGGGGCTCGTGGTCGCCGTCGCCGTACACCGAGACCGCGCTGGGCCGGAACACCGCCACGGCGGGGGCTCCGGCGGTCGGCTGCTCGCCATCGGACAGGCCCCTGACCTCGATCCCGTCCGGGCCGGCGACGGCACCGTCGCGCCAGGTCCCTCGTACGGCGTTGAGGCCGGCGATCCGGGCGGCGAACGCGCTCCGCGGCCGGGCGAGGACCGTCTGGGTCGGCCCCTCCTCGACGACCCGGCCGTCGTCGACGACCACGACCCGGTCGGCGAGCAGCAGCGCGTCCAGCACGTCGTGGGTGACCAGCACGACGGTCCGGTCGGTCAGCACCCGGCGCAGGGTCTGCCGCAGGGCGGGGCGCACGGCGACGTCGAGGGCGGCCATCGGCTCGTCGAGCAGCAGCAGCCGGGGGTCGGCGGCGAGCGCCCGGGCGACCGCGACCCGCTGGGCCTGGCCGCCGGAGAGCTGGTCCGGCCGGCGGCCGGCCAGCTCGCCGACGCCGACCTCGTCGAGCCACGCGCGGGCGCGCTCGCGAGCGGCGTGCCGCGACACGCCCCTGCTGCGCGGCCCGAACGCGACGTTCTCGAGCGCGCTCAGGTGTGGGAAGAGCAGCGCGTCCTGGGCGAGCAGGGCGATCCGGCGCGCGTGTGGCGGCACCCAGGCGTCCGGGCCGGTCAGCTCGGTGCCGTCGAGGACCACCCGGCCCGCGTCGGGGCGCAGCAGGCCGGCGGCCACGGACAGCAGCGTCGACTTGCCGGCGCCGTTCGGGCCGAGCACGGCGACGGTCTCGCCGGCGGCGGCGTCCAGCGCGACGTCGACGCCACGGTCGTCGACCCGGGCGGTGAGCTGGAGGTCGCTCACAGTCGGGGCGTTCATAGCGCCCCCCGGCCGGGCCGGGCGAAGGTGATCACCAGCACCGCGCCCAGCACCAGCACCAGCGACATCGCGACCGCGGCGTCGGGGTCGGTCACCCGCAGGTTGTAGATGTAGAGCGGCAGCGTGCGGGTGGTGCCCTCCAGGCTGCCGGCGAAGGTGATCGTGGCGCCGAACTCCCCGAGCGCCCGGGCGAAGGACAGCACCGCGCCGGACACCAGCCCGGGCAGCACCAGCGGCAGCGTCACCCGGCGGAAGACCGTCGTCGGCCGGGCGCCGAGCGATGCGGCGACCACCTCGTACCGCTCACCCGCCGTGCGCAGCGAGCCCTCGAGGCTGACCACCAGGAAGGGGAGCGACACGAACGTCTGGGCGAGCACCACCGCGATCGTCGAGAACGCGATCTGGACGCCGATCGCGTCCAGCTGCTCGCCCAGCAGTCCGCGGCGGCCGAACGTGTAGAGCAGCGCGATGCCGCCCACGACCGGTGGCAGCACGAGCGGGAGCAGCACGAGCGACCGGATCACGCCCTGCCCGCGGAAGCTGGTGCGGGCCAGCACCAGCGCCATCGGCACCCCGAACGCCAGGCACAGCAGGGTCGAGGCGACCGACGTCCGCAGGCTGAGCCAGAGCGCGGTCAGCGCCGAGTCGGAGGTGACCAGCGAGAGGAAGCTGTTCCAGTCGACGCGCGAGACCATCCCGGCGAGCGGGAGCATGACCAGCGCCGCGCCGAGGACGGCGGGGACGAAGATCCAGCCGGGGAGTCCGACGTGCCGTTGTCTTCCTGGGGCCACGGGCTAAGGCTGCCCGAAGCCGGCATCCTGGAGGATCTGCTGGCCCGTGTCGCCGAGCACGAACTCGACGAACTGCGCGGCCAGGTCGGACTCGTCGCTGCCGTCGACGGGGGCGATCGGGTAGGTGTTGACGACGTCGCCGGACTCCGGGAACGTCACGCCGTGGACCGCGTCGCCGGCGGCGGTCACGTCGGTCCGGTAGACGACGCCCGCGTCGGCCTCGCCGGAGGTGACCTTGGCGAGCACGTCGGTGACCGACTGCTCCTCGCTCACCGGCTTCAGGGTGACGCCGAGGTTGTCGGCCATCGTCTGGGTGGCGGCCCCGCACGGCACCTCGGGTGCGCAGACGACCAGCTGGAGGCCCTTCGCGGCCAGGTCCTGGAAGCTCGCGACCTCGGCCGGGTTGTCCGGGGGCGTGGCGATCTCGAGGGTGTTGGTCGCGAAGTCCCGGGGGTCCTCGCCGGCCAGGTCGGCGTCCACCAGCTTGTCCATGTTGGCGGTGTCGGCGGAGGCGAACACGTCGGCCTCGGCGCCTTCCTGGATCTGGGTGACCAGGTCGGAGGAGCCGCCGAAGCTGAACTCGACCTCGACGCCGTCGTGCGCCTTCTCGAACTCGTCGCCGATCTGCTCGAAGGTCGAGGTGAGCGACGCCGCGGCGTACACCGTCAGCGTCGTCGTCCCGCCGTTCCCGGCCTCCCCGTCGTCGTCACCCCCGCAGGCGGCCAGGGGGAGGACCAGGGCGAGGACGGCGGGCAGCAGGACCAGCTTGCGCAGGGGCTTGTTCACGGGCGCTCCACGATCACGTTGGTGGACTTGACGGACGCGATGGCTCGCACACCGGGCTCGAGGCCGAGCTCCTCGGCCGCCTCGGTGCTCATCAGCGAGACCATCCGGTAGGGGCCGCAGACCAGCTCGACCTGGGCCATCACCCGGTCCTTGACCACCTTCGTGACGATGCCGGACAGCCGGTTGCGCGCGCTCACCGCGGCCGCGCGGGTGGCCTCCCGGTCGGGATGTTCGGCCAGCGACTCGGCGAAGGCCGCCAGGTCGGCGCCGGGCACGACCGTGCGGCCGTCTTCCTTGGTGCTGGCCACGCGGCCGGCCTCGACCCAACGTCGCATGGTGTCGTCGCTGACGCCGAGCAGCTCGGCCGCTTCCGCGATCCGGTATGTCGTCACGCGGTGATCATGCCGTAGATGCGGGCGTTTGTGTCAATTTCGTCCGCAGATGCGCTAACTCGTCAGGCTCAACGCGAGCACCGCGACGATCAGGCTGACCGGCGTGAGGAGCAGCGAGACCCGGTGGAACGCCCGCAGCGAGGGCGGGTGCCCGAGCCGGATCAGGCCGCGGCGCCAGAGCAGGTTGGCCAGCGAGCCGGTGTAGCTGAGCCCCGAGCCGATGTTCAGCCCGAGCAACGCGGCGAGGACGGCGCTGTCGCCGCGGGGCGCCAGCAGCGGCACGAGGAGCAGGGTCGCCGAGAGGTTCGTGAACAGGTTGGCGAGCAGGGTGGCGAGCAGCGCGATCGCCAGCAGGGCGCCGAAGCCGGAGCCGGAGGGCAGCACCTCGGCGACGCGGTCGCCGAGGACGCCGGTCGCGATGCCGGCGACCACGAGGCCCAGGCACAGCACGAACAGCGCGAAGGCGGGGTGGGCGGCGTCGACGGCGTCGCGGACCGCCAGCAGGCCGCGGCGCCGCGCCCACCAGACCAGCGCCGCCGCGGCGACCCCGGACACCCAGCACGGCGCGATGCCGAACGGTGAGGCCACCGCGAAGCCGACCAGCATCAGGCCCACCACGACCAGCGGCACCAGCGGCAGCGCGGTGGTCCCGGTCGGACCGCCCGGCGCCGGCGACTCGGCGAGCTCCCGGCGGAAGAGCAGCCGCAGCCCGACGTACTCGACGACGAGCACGACCGCGAGCACCGGAGCCATCCGGACCGCGAACTGCCCGAAGGTGAGGTCGAGGTGCGGCATCGCCAGCAGGTTGGTGAGGTTGGAGACCGGCAGGAGCAGCGAGGCGGAGTTGGCCATCCGTAGGCAGGCGTGTGCGCCGGGGCGGTACGACGTGCCCGCGCCGACCGCGGCGGTGACGACGACCGGGGTGAGCAGCACGACCGTGGCATCGAGGCTCAGCACGGCGGTCACCGCCGCGGCGAGCAGGAAGACACCGGTGAAGATCGGCAGCGGCCGGCCGCGACCGGCGTCGCGGATCAGGCCCGCCGCCGCCATGAACAGTCCGGAGCGTCCGCAGACGTCGGCGACGACCAGGATCGTGACCAGGAAGAGCACGACCGGGCCGAGGTGGCGGAGCGTGTCCTCGACGTCCGGCCACGCCAGCACGCCGGTCGCGAGGGTGGCGGCCGCCGCGAGCAGCCCGACCAGTGCCTCGACCCGGCCCGACGGATGGGCGTATGCCGTCACCAGCAGGGCGACGAGCGCCGCGACGGGGATCACGTCGACGACCGGCACGGAGCGACCCTAGGTCACCGGCCCTGGGCCGACCTGTGAGGATGTTTCCGGAAGAGGAGGTCCTGCGTGAGCGAGGAGACGCAGACCGGGAAGCCCGGTCGCTACCAGCGGTCGTTCGGTGGCCTGATCGGGTCGATGATCGTGCTGGTGCTGGTCGTCCTGGGCATCGTCGCCTTCCGCGGGACCTTCCGTGACACCCCGGAGTACCAGCCGCCGGACATCGACTACCGCGAGATGGTCGTCAGCATCCAGCAGCTCGGCCTCGAGCCGGTCTACCCGCCGCGGCTCCCCGACGGCTGGTCGGTCAAGGACGCGTCGTTCGACTCCGGGGACCGCCCGGCCGTCGACATGGTGTTCACCACCGACGACGAGCGCACCGCCGGCGTACACCAGGAGGACGAGTCCGAGCGCGCCCTGCTCGGCACGTACGTCGGCGACGGCGTCCGTGAGAACGGCGACACCCTCACCACCCCGGTCGGCACCTGGACCGGTTGGGACGACACCGACACCGACCACGCCTGGACCGCCGAGGTCGGCGACGACACCGTGCTCGTCTACAGCTCGGGCGACCCCGAGGCGCTGCGTGCGTTCGTCGAGTCGCTGACGAGCGAGCCGTTGCAGCCGTAGCCCTGGTCGGCGTTCGGTCGGTCGGCGGCGCCGGTCAGCGGTGAGCAGGCAACCTTTCCGGAGCCGGCAATGGTTGCTGGCTCACCGCCGGGCTGGGCCAGCGCGAACGAAGCGGCTCGTCAGCCCGCGCCGCCGGTGACATCGCTGTAGCCCTCGAGTCGCTTCCCGGCCTCGACGTACTCGAACGGGAGGTCGGTGCGGCCCCACCACGGCAGGGTGGCGATCTTCGTGGCCTGCTCGAGGTCGAGCACCGGATGGTCGCGATGCGCACCGCCGTGCGGCCGAACTGTTGCAGCCTGGCGGCGATCAGTCCTGGTCGGCGTCCTCAGCGCCGTCGCCGTCGCCGGCATCGATCGCGGCGTCGAGGCGCTGCCGGGCGCCGTCGAGCCAGTCCTGGCAGATCGTGGCGAGCTGCTCGCCGCGCTCCCAGAGGGCGAGGGACTCCTCGAGCGTGGTGCCGCCGGTCTCGAGGGCGCGGACCACCTCGACCAGCTCCTGGCGCGCTTCCTCGTAGGAGGGCGTCTCGGCGCGCTCCCGGTCAGTCTTCTTGGCCATCGGTCTCCCCGTCGATCCTCTCGGTGCTCGTGGTGGTGGCGCGGATCCGGCCGTCGGCGACCCGGACGCTGATCCGCTGCTTGGCGGCGACGTCGCCGACCGAGGTGAGCACGTGTCCGTCGGCGTCCTGGACCACGGCGTACCCGCGCTGCAGCGTCGCGAGCGGGGAGAGCGCCCGTGCTCGGGCGCGCTGGTGGCCGACGTCGTCGGCAGCCCGGTCGAGCGAGTGGCGCAGGCAGCGGCGCGCCCGGTCGCGGAGCTGGTGCACCTCGTCGAGCCGTGCGTCGAGCAGGGTGCGCGGGTCGGCGAGGGCCGGCCTGGAGCGCAGCGCGTCGAGGCCGGCCTGCTCGCGGGAGATCCAGCCCGCCAGGGCGCCGCGGATCCGCTCGCGGGCCCGCACGACGTTGCGGACCTCGTCGGCGACGTCGGGCACCACGAGCTTGGCGGCGTCGGTCGGAGTGGAGGCGCGCACGTCGGCGACCAGGTCGAGCAGCGGCTGGTCGGGCTCGTGGCCGATCGCGGACACGAGCGGGGTGCGCACCCTCGCGACGGTCCGGATCAGGCCCTCGTCGGAGAACGGCAGCAGGTCCTCGACGGACCCGCCGCCCCGGGCGACCACGATGACCTCGACGGCGGCGTTGCGGTCGAGGCGCTCGACCGCCTCGATCACCTCCGCCGCCGAGCGCGGCCCCTGCATGGCGGCGTACGCCACCTCGAACCGGACCGCCGGCCAGCGCCGCCGGGCGTTCTCGAGCACGTCTCGTTCGGCGGCGCTGTTGGGTGCGGTGACCAGGCCGACCGTGCCGGGCAGGAACGGCAGCGGACGCTTGAGCTCGGCCGCGAAGAGACCCTCGGCGGCGAGCAGCTGGCGGCGGCGCTCGAGCCGGGCGAGCAGCTCGCCGAGGCCGACCATCCGGATGTCGCGGGCGTAGAGCGAGATCGTGCCGCGGTTGGCGTAGTAGGAGGGCTTGGCGTGCACCACGATGCTGGCGCCCTCGACCAGCGGCGGGTTCAGCCCGTCGAAGAGGGTGCGCGAGCAGGTGACGGTGAGCGAGATGTCGGCGACCGCGTCGCGCAGGGTCATGAAGACGGTGCTCATGCCGGGCCGGCGGTTGACCTGGGCCACCTGGCCCTCGACCCACACCGCGCCGAGCCGGTCCACCCAGCCCGCGATCGCGTTCGCGATCTGGCGGACCGGTGCCGGCGACTCGGGGGAGGTGTCGAGGGCCATGCCCGGGAGATTAGGGGATGGCACCGACCTCCCTAGACTGGACGCCATGACGACCGACATGGGCATGCCGCCGATCCTGTCACCGGAGGCGGCCGACAAGGCCGTCCTGCTGGCGGCGCCACGGGGCTACTGCGCCGGCGTCGACCGCGCGGTCATCACGGTGGAGAAGGCGCTGGACCTGTACGGCGCCCCCGTCTACGTGCGCAAGCAGATCGTCCACAACAAGCACGTCGTCTCCGACCTCGAGTCGCGCGGCGCGATCTTCGTCGAGGAGCTCGACGAGGTGCCGACCGGCGCGACCGTCGTCTTCTCCGCCCACGGCGTCTCGCCCGAGGTGCACCGCCAGGCGGAGGAGCGGTCGCTGAAGACCATCGACGCGACCTGCCCGCTGGTGACCAAGGTCCACCACGAGGCCAAGCGGTTCGCCGGCGAGGACTACGACATCCTGCTGATCGGCCACGCCGGCCACGAGGAGGTCGAGGGCACCGCCGGAGAGGCGCCGGACCACATCCAGCTCGTGCAGAGCCCCGCCGACGTGCCCGGGATCGTCGTGCGCGACCCGAAGCGGGTCGCCTGGCTCTCGCAGACCACGCTGTCGGTCGACGAGACCCTGGAGACGGTGGCGGCGATCCGGGCCCGGTTCCCCGAGCTGCTCGACCCGCCCAGCGACGACATCTGCTACGCCACCCAGAACCGCCAGCTCGCGGTCAAGGAGATCGCCAGCGAGTCCGACCTGGTGATCGTGGTGGGCTCGGGCAACTCGTCCAACTCCGTGCGCCTGGTCGAGGTCGCGCTCGAGGCCGGGGCGAAGGCGGCCCACCGCGTCGACGACGCCTCCGAGATCGACGAGTCCTGGCTCGACGGCGTGAGCACCGTCAGCGTCACCTCCGGCGCGAGCGTGCCCGAGGCGCTGGTGCAGGGTGTGCTGGCGCTCCTGGCCGAGCGCGGCTACCCGGACGCCCAGGCGGTGCACAGCGCCGAGGAGTCGCTGATCTTCGCCCTGCCCAAGGAGCTGCGTCGCGACCTCAAGGCCGCGGGACGAGCGTGAGTCGCTGACGATGGCGCGGTACGTCGACGTCCACCCGGACAACCCTCAGTCGCGGCTCCTCGGCCAGATCGCCGACGCGCTGCGCGGCGACCAGCTGATCGCCTACCCGACCGACTCGGGCTACGCGCTCGGCTGCCAGCTCGGCAACCGCGACGGTCGCGACCGGATCCTGCGCATCCGCGGCCTCGACGACCGGCACCACTTCACGCTGATGTGCAAGGACTTCGCCCAGCTCGGCCAGTTCGTGCAGATCGACAACTCGGCGTTCCGGGCGATCAAGTCCGCCACGCCCGGCCCGTACACGTTCATCCTCCCGGCCACCCAGGAGGTTCCGCGGCGGCTGATGCACCCGAAGAAGCGCACCGTCGGCGTCCGGATCCCCGATCACGTCTTCGTGCAGGCGCTGCTTGGCGAGCTCGGCGAGCCGCTGCTCACGAGCACGCTGATCCTCCCCGGCGAGGACGAGCCGCGCAGCCTCGGCTGGGAGATCAAGGAGGAGCTCGACCACCAGGTCGACCTCGTCATCGAGGCCGGCGAGACGCTGGCCGAGCCGACGACCGTCGTCGACTGGTCGGAGGGCTACCCCGAGGTGGTGCGGGTCGGCGCCGGTGACCCGGAGCGGTTCGCGGCCTGAGTGCCGTGCCGGTGCAGCACCCGGTGGCGTACGGCGAGCACGCCCAGGCTCAGCCCGTAGCCGACGATCAGCGCGCCCGCGTGGTGGCCGAGGCCGGTGACGACCGACTGCACCACGCCGTCCCCCGCGTCGGCGACGGCGTCGGGCCGGATCACGCCCAGGAACGTGAAGGTGCCGACCATCAGCAGCGGGGGCAGCACGCCGACGGTGAAGAAGTCGCGGGGCCGGACCAGCAGCGCCAGCGCCACGCAGAGCAGCACGAAGCAGAGGTCGAAGAGCACCCCCACCGAGCCGAACACGAGCAGGTCGAGGACAGCGGCGGTCAAGGTGACCGCCACTCCCAGGACGGCCACCTGACGGCCGGGCTCGTGCCCCTCCTCCCAGAGGGTCCGCTGGCTCACAGGGCCACGCTAGGGTCCCTCGCGTCGCCGTCATCGGCGGCGCGCCGGTCGACCGCGTGCAGTCCGACCGCGGTGGCGCCACCGGCGGACCTGGCCGCGGCCTCCACCTGACGGGGCGTGGGCAGGTCGCCGAAGCGGCGGGCCGAGACCAGCACCCGCGACTCCAGCGATCCCACGGTCTGGTTGTAGTGGCCGACCGCCGCGTTGAGGGAGCGTCCGAGCTGGTCGAGGTGGCCGGTCATGCTGGTCAGCCGCTCGTGGAGCTCGCGTCCGACCCGGTGGATCTCCCGGGCCTGGTCGGCCAGCGCCTCGTGGCTCCAGCCGTGCGCGACGGTGCGCAGCAGCGCGATCAGGGTCGTCGGCGTGGCGAGCACGACCTGCCGCGCAGCGGCGTACTCGATCAGCGACGGGTCCGCGTCGAGCGCGGCCGCGAGGAACGACTCGGCGGGCACGAACAGCACCACGAACTCGGGGCTCTCGGGCAGGGACCGCCAGTACTGCTTGCCGCCGAGCGCGTCGACGTGGGTACGCAGCTGCCCGGCATGGCGGCGCAGGTGGTGGCGGTGCTCGTCGGGGTCGTCGGTCGACGTCGCGTCGAGGTAGGCGTCGAGCGGCACCTTGGCGTCGACCACCACACTCCGGCCGCCGACCAGCCGGACCACCAGGTCGGGCCGCCGGGCGCCGTCGTCGAGCCGGACCTGCTCGGCGAAGTCGCACCGGTCGACGAGCCCGGCCAGCTCGACCGCCCGGCGTAGGTGCAGCTCGCCCCAGCGGCCGCGCACCTGCGGCTTGCGGAGCGCGGTCGCCAGCGACCTGGTCTCCCGCTGGAGCTGCTCGACCTGGGTGTCGAACTGCCCCTGCCAGGTCGCCCGCGCCCGGTCGAGGTGGTGCATCTGGTCGCTGAGCCGGTCCAGGCCCTGCATCACCTCGGCCTGGTCGACGAGGCCGGCGGCGTACCGCTGCACGGCGACGGGGCGCGAGCGCGCCCACAGCAGCCCGACGACCGCGCCGATCGCCAGACCGACCAGCAGCGTGAGGAAGAGCGTCAGGATGTCCATGGGGCCAGCATGGAGGTGGCCACCGACAGTGGTGTCTCGACGACGGAGGTCAATCGAGGTCGACGACCACGGGCGCGTGGTCGGAGGCGCCCTGGCCGGCCCGCTCCTCCCGGTCGACGAACGCGCCGGTCACCCGCGCGGCCAGTGACGGTGAGCCGAGCACGAAGTCGATGCGCATGCCGCGGTTGCGCTCGTAGCGCTGCCGGTAGTAGTCCCAGTAGGTGTAGGTGTCCGGCTCGGGGGCGTGCGGCCGGACGACGTCGACGTACCCGTCGTCGAGGAACGCCTGGAACGCCGCGCGCTCGGGCGGGGTCACGTGCGTCGACTTCGCGAACTGCTTGATGTCGAAGACGTCGTCGTCGGTGGGTGCGATGTTCCAGTCGCCGACGAGCGCCGTGGGCTGGTCGCGCCAGTCGGCTGCGGCCTCGCGCAGCCGGGCCAGCCAGTCGAGCTTGTAGACGTAGTGCGGGTCGTCGGGCTTGCGCCCGTTGGGCACGTAGAGCGACCAGATGCGGACGCCGGCGCAGGTCGCGCCGATCGCCCGCGACTCGACCTCCGCGACCTCGCCCCATCCCGGCTGGCCCGGGAAGCCGGTCGTCACGTCTTCGAGGCCGACCCGGCTCAGGATCGCCACGCCGTTCCACTGGTTGACCCCGGCCGCGGCCACGTCGTACCCCCGCGCCTCGAGGCCCATCAGCGGCAGCTGGTCCTCGCGGGCCTTGGTCTCCTGGAGGGCCAGCACGTCGACCTGGTGCCGGTCGAGGAACGCCTCGACGCGGTCGATGCGGGAGCGGAGGGAGTTGACGTTCCAGCTGGCGATGCGCACGGCCGCCACCCTAGTGACCAGGCCGGAGCCGGTGTCCGTCCGTATCCTGCTGCCGTGGCCCAGCTGACCTCGATCCACCGCTTCCCGGTCAAGTCCTGCCGCGGGGAGTCGGTCGACTCGGCCCTGGTCGAGCCGTGGGGGCTGTCGGGTGACCGGCGCTGGATGGTCGTCGACGAGGCGGGCACCGTGATCACCGCCCGCGAGGTGAACCGGATGCTGCTGATCGACCCGGTCCTCACCGGCGACGGTCTGCTGGTGACCGCGCCGGACCTGCCGCCGCTGTCGGTGCCGACACCCGACCCCGCGGCCCAGGTCGCGGTCGAGATCTGGGCCTCGCGGCTGACCGCCGCGCCGGCCGGGCCGGAGGCCGACGCGTGGTTCGGCAAGGCGTTGGGGTGCCCGGCCCGGCTGGTCCACCTCGACGACCCGACCCGTCGCCCCACCGACCCGCGCTTCAGCGGACCCGACGACCGCGTGTCGTTCGCCGACGGCTATCCGCTCCTGCTGGCCACCGAGGAGTCCCTGGCCGCGCTCAACGACGTCGTCCTCGAGTCGTCCGGTGGCGGCCACGCGCCGCTGCCGATGACCCGGTTCCGGCCCAGCGTCGTCGTCTCCGGGGTCGCCGCCTGGGCGGAGGACGACTGGCGCCGGATCCGGATCGGCGAGGCGACCTTCCGGGCGGTCAAGGGCTGCGCCCGCTGCGTGATGACGACGGTCGACCCGGACACCGCCGTGCGCGAGAAGGAGCCGATCGCCTCCCTGGCCCGGATCCGCCGCTGGGACGGCGCGACCTGGTTCGCGATCAACCTGGTGCCGGACACGCCGGGAGCGACGATCCGGGTCGGCGACGAGGTCGAGGTGCTCGAGGCGGTGCCCCCGGGAGCGGGACCGATCCGACCGGCCCGCTGAGCGCCGTCGGCGGATTGGGGCACCGTCGTACGCCGCCCGTAGACTCGCCGCCCGTGGCACTCACCATCGGCATCGTCGGGCTCCCCAACGCGGGCAAGTCCACCCTCTTCAACGCGCTGACCAAGAACGACGTCCTGGCGGCGAACTACCCGTTCGCCACGATCGAGCCGAACGTCGGCGTCGTCGGGGTGCCGGACGACCGGCTGCCGAGGCTGGCCGAGATCTTCGGATCCTCCCGGCTGCTGCCCGCGACCGTTGAGTTCGTCGACATCGCGGGCATCGTCCGCGGCGCGTCCGAGGGGGAGGGGCTGGGCAACAAGTTCCTCGCCCACATCCGCGAGTCGGCCGCGATCTGCCAGGTGACCCGGGTCTTCCGCGACGAGGACGTCACCCACGTCGACGGCGAGGTCAACCCCGCCAACGACATCTCCACCATCCAGACCGAGCTGATCCTCGCCGACCTGCAGACGGTCGAGAAGGCGATCCCGCGGCTGGAGAAGGAGGCCCGCGGCAAGAAGGAGCTGGCCGCCAACCTCGCCGCCGCCCGGGAGGCGCTGGCCGCGCTCGAGGCCGGCACCCCCATCATCGCGACGTCCATCGACCGCGCCCTGATCCGGGAGCTGTCCCTGCTCACGGCCAAGCCCTTCATCTACGTCTTCAACTGCGACGCCGACGAGCTGGCCGACGAGGCGCTCAAGGCGCGCATGCAGGAGATCGTCGCCCCGGCCGAGGCGATCTTCCTCGACGCGAAGTTCGAGGCCGAGCTGGTCGAGCTCGACGACGACGAGGAGGCCCGCGAGATGCTCGCCGAGATGGGCGTCGACGAGCCCGGGCTCGAGGTGCTCGCCCGGGTCGGCTTCGACACCCTCGGCCTGCAGACCTACCTCACCGCCGGTCCCAAGGAGACCCGCGCCTGGACGATCTCGAAGGGCGCGACCGCCCCCGAGGCCGCCGGCGTCATCCACACCGACTTCCAGCGCGGCTTCATCAAGGCCGAGATCGTCTCCTTCGACGACCTGGTCGAGCTCGGCTCGATGGCCAAGGCCAAGGAGGCCGGCAAGGTCCGCATGGAGGGCAAGGACTACGTCATGCAGGACGGCGACGTCGTGGAGTTCCGCTTCAACGTGTGACCCGGCGCGGTCGCGCGGGTCCCGCCGCCGCGCGGCTGCGGCAGGGATGCGGCAGCCACGCGGCGGCTTCTGACGGTGGGTGTCGTCAGCGCTCGAGGTCCCCGGGCTTGACCTCGGCCACCTGCTTGACGTTGAAGCGGCCCTCGTAGATCGGGCCCTCGCCGGTCGTCGGGCCCTGGTACTGCAGGAAGAGGATCCGGCAGCCGTTCTCCGTGTGCATCTCGTACTCGAAGTGCGGGTCCTGCATGTACACGAGGTCACCCTGGTGCAGGACGGTGTCGCCGTAGGTGCACTCGCCCTCGACCACGAACCACATCTGCGCGAAGTCGTGCTTGTGGAGCGGGAAGCCGGAGCCCGGCAGGTAGTTGATGATGCCCGCGTTGGGCTGGGTCGGGTCCTCGTCGCTGGGGTGGAACACCATCTGCGTGGTGTTCTTGAAGCGCCCCATCTTCGGTTCGACGTCATCGGGCCGACGGATGATCGGGGCGTTGTGCGTCTTGCGCGCCTCGTCGACCGTCGGTGCCTGCGTAGTCGTCATCAGAGTCTTCCTCTCGCGGGTGACCGGACATCTGCTCGCGCCCGGATTGACTATTGTTCAACTCTGTCGAACGATGTTCGATAAAGTTGACCCGAGTGAAGCCCGTCGTCCCACGCCTTGTCAACCGGTGATTCGCGAGGGATCCGGCGCGACCTCAAGCTTGCGTGCTTGACGTGCGTCACACCGTCATGCCACGGTTTCGTCCATCAACAGAACGGTGTTCAACTATGGAGAACGTCAAGACGTCACGTTCGGTCGAACGTGCACTCACCATCCTCCGCACCCTGGCGCAGGAAGGAGGTCCGCTCGGCATCAGTGAGCTCGCGCGCCGCACCGGATGTTCGAAGAGCACCGTGCACCTGAGCCTCCAGACGATGCGCGCCATGAAGTTCGTCGAGCAGGACCCGACGAGCGGCTACTACGTCCTCGGCCTGGCGGCCGCGCAGCTCGGCGCCGCCGCCACGGACAGCTCGCGCCTCGTCGAGGCGCTGAGCGGGCCGATGCACGACCTGGCGACCTTGTCGGCGGAGGCGGTCTCGCTCGGCGTCCGGACCGGGGGAGAGGTCACCTTCGTCAAGCGGGTCGAGACCGCACACGTGCTGAGGACCGGTATCCGGGAGGGCACCAGCATGCCCCTGCACGCCTCCGCTTGCGGCAAGGCCCTGCTGACCGGCCTGACCGATGACGAGATCGTCCAGCTCTTCCCGGACGAGCGGATCCCGTATCACGCCCGCGGAACGGAGACGACCCGTGCCGACCTGCTCGCCGAGGTCCGAGAAGCGCGCCGCCTGGGCTACGCGACCAGCCACGACGAGTTCGTCGACGGCGTCTCCGCCGCCGCGGCGCCGGTCGTCATCGGTGGCCGAGTCGTAGCCGCGGTCAGCATCGCCGGTCCCACCACCAGGTTCCGGGCGAACCTGTGGACCAACGAGCTCCGGCGACTCGTCAACGATCCCGCGCTCGACGCCGACGATGACGAGGGCGCCTCGGCATGACGACCTCGAACCTCCTGCTCGCCTCGATCGGAACGGTGCTGACCGGATCGATCGAGAGCCCCATCGAGCCTGCCGACTCGATCCTCGTCGAGGACGGTCGGATCGCCGCGGTCGGCACGGGCCTCCGAGCGCCGCTCGGTGTCCCGGTGCTCGACTGCGGGGGCGCGACGGTGCTACCCGGCCTGATCGACAACCACGTGCACCCGGTCTTCGGCGACTACACCCCACGACAGTCGCAGTCGAACTACCTCGAGGGCTTCGTGCACGGCGGCGTGACCTCGGCGGTGTCCGCCGGGGAGGTGCATCTCCCCGGGCGTCCCAAGGACGTCGCCTCGACCAAGGCGCTGGCGCTCCTGGCGTCGAGCAGCTTCCGCAACTTCCGTCCGTCGGGGCTCCGCGTTCATGGCGGAGCGCTCATGCTCGAGCCGGGCCTCCAGGAGTCCGACTTCGAGGAGCTCGCGGCCGCCGGCGTCAACCTCGTCGGTGAGATCGGCATCTCCGGAGTACAGGACCCGGAGGAGGCGGCTCAGATGACGAGGTGGGCCCAAGCGGTCGGCATGACCGTCATGGTGCACGTCGGCGGCAAGTCGGTGCCGACCAGCCGCACCGTCGACGCCGCCTTCTGCGCCGCGGTGCGGCCGGACATCGCCGCCCACGTGAACGGTGGACCGACCGCACCCGCGCTGGCGGATGTCGAACGCATCCTCGACACCACCGAGGCGAGCATCGAGGTCGTCTTCAACGGCAACCCGCGCGCCGCCGTCGACGTGACGCGTCTGGCGATCGCGCGCAACGCGGTCGAGCGGCTGGTCCTCGGCACCGACTCGCCCGCAGGCGCCGGAATCGCCCCGGCCGGGATCTTGCGCACGATGTCCCTCCTGTGCGCCATGGGCGGCCTGCCCGCACCTCTCGCCGTGGCCTGCGCGACTGGCAACACCGCTCGTGCCAGACGCCTCGACACCGGTCGCCTCGCCGTGGGCGCCCCGGCCGACCTGCTCGTCGCAGACACCCCCGACGGGTCGCACGCACCGGACTTCAGCTCCGCCCTCGAGACCGGCGACACCCCGGCGGTGGCGGCGGTCGTCATCGGCGGCGAGCTCGTCGTCACCAGAAGTCGCAACACCGCACCGCCCAAGAGGACGAGCCAGCTCGGCAGCGGCGTCCTCACCGCGTACTAGGAAGCAACGATCAGAAGGACGAACCCATGACCCGGAACCATCACCCGAGACACTCAGTGCGCCGACGCTTGCAGCTGAGCGTCGCCGTCCTCGCCGCGGCCGCACTCCTAGCAGCCTGCGGAGGCGATTCGGAGGGCAGCGTCGGCTTCGAGCTCAAGCACGAGGCCGCCGAGTCCCCGGCCGCCACGGACCTTCCCGAAGCAGAGGACGGTGTCGGCACGATCAAGATCGCCTCGCTCCCCATCCCGCACAACGCTCAGTTCATCGCCCTTCCCGAGTTCGCGAAGAAGTACGGCCTGGACGTCGAGTGGCAGTCCTTCCAGCGATACTCCGACACGCAGCTGGCGGTCGCCAAGGGTGACGTCGCCGTCGCCGCTGCCGGCTATCACACCGTCGCTCTCGACACCGCGCCGACCGGGGTGTCGATCGTCGCCGGTGGCAACTCCGGTGCCCAGGCACTCGTGCTGAGGCCGGACGCCGAGGTCGACGACTGGAACGATCTCGCCGGACTCAAGATCGGGGTGGCTCCGAACAGCGGACCGGACATCCAGTTCCAGCTCTCGGCACGCGAGGCCGGCTTCGACCCCAACTCGATCGAGCGGGTCAACTTCACCACCCTCGGGCCGGCCACGCTGACCGGTCTTCGCAACGAGGAGATCGACGGCATCCTGTGCTGGGAGGTCATCTGCGCGCAGGCCGTCGAGAACGGGAGCGCCGTCTACTCGTCGCTCGACATCGGCGCCAACGACACCCAGAACGCGAACACGCTGGCGCTGGCGAACGACGACTGGCTGGCCGACTACCCGAACGCCGCCACCTTGCTGGTCCGTGCCTACGTCGACGCCGTGGACTACTTCAACGAGTATCCCGACGAGCTGGTCGCCCTGATGATGCAGGAGACCGGAGCGCCCGCCGAGGTCGTCGAGGAGTCGCTCAACTCCATCACCCTGGAGTGGCAGCTCTACCGTGATCGGGCCCTGGCCACCGCTCGCGCGTACAACGAGCTCGGCGTCTCCAAGCGCGACATGTCCGACGTCGTCGAGGACAGCCTCGATTACACCTACCTGATGAACGCGACCGGCCTGTCGAAGACCGAGGTCGGCCAGTGAGTGCCGCGACGAGGTCGCCCGAGGTCATGGCAGGACCACCGATGCCGAGTTCCGAAGCCGGTGCCGAGCCCCGGGGATCGAGGCTGACGCGACTCGTCGCGGGCTCTGTGCGGCGGGTGGACCCGCTGGCCTTCGTCACGCCGATCGTCGTCGTCCTGGTCTGGCAGGCGGTCGTGTCCTTCGACCTGGTCGACACCGAGTACCTGCCCACGCCGTTGGAGGTCGCCGACGCCACCTGGGGCTGGGTGTTCGGCTCGGTCGACGCGCAGCCTCTCTACAACGGCACCTGGCTCGAGCATGCGCTCGCCAGCAGCCAGCGGGTGATCTACGGGTTCGCGCTCGGGGGGCTCAGCGGCGCGGCGATCGGATGCATCATCGGCTGGTCGAGGATCGGGAGCAGGCTCCTCGACCCCTTCTTCCAGATCCTTCGTCCGATCCCGATCACGGCCTGGCTGCCCTTCATGGTGGTCTTCTTCGGAACCAAGGCCATCTCCGCGATCGGGCTCATCGCTGTGGGTGCCTTCTTCCCGGTCATGCTCAACACCGTCCATGGTCTGCACCACGTAGCGCCGCTGCAGCTCCGAGCCGCCCAGATGCTCGGCTGCACCGGCCGGCTGCGCCTGCTGATGCGCGTGGGACTGCCGGCCGCGTTGCCCGCGATCTTCACCGGCCTGCGACTCGGGATCGGGCTGTCGTGGGTCCTGGTGATCGTCGCCGAGATGGTGGCGGTGAAGTCGGGGTTCGGCTACGTGATGTGGGACGCGTACTACTTCGTGCGGCTCGACGTCATCGTCGCGGCCATGCTCTCCGTCGGTCTCATGGGCTACCTGTTCGACCGGCTTGTCGTCATGATCGAGCGCCGCCTGTGCGCCTGGACCGTCGCCTGAGCGACAGAAAGAAGGCATGAGCGATGTCGATCGTCGATGTCCGACAGCTCAGCAAGCGCTACCCCGCTCGCGCCGGTCACGGACCGGTGCTCGCACTCGACGGCGTGGAGCTGTCCGTCGAGGAAGGCGAGATCGTCTGCATCGTCGGACCCTCCGGATGTGGCAAGACCTCGCTGCTGAACATCCTGGCCGGGTTCGAGGACGCCACGAGCGGTGCGGCGCTCTTCAAGGGCGCACCCATCCAAGGGCCCAGTCCCGACCGAGGGGTGGTGTTCCAGGAGGCCGCCCTCTTCCCGTGGCTGTCGGCCCGCCGCAACGTGGAGTTCGGCCTGGTGGAGAAGCGGATGCCGAAGGCCGAACGTCACAGCACGTCCCTCGAGTACCTGAGACTCGTGGGCCTCGAGGCAGCGGCGGACCGGCTCCCCGCCGCGCTCTCGGGTGGCATGCGGCAGCGCGTCGCACTCGCCCGGTCGCTGGCCAACGGCGCCACCGTGCTGCTGCTCGACGAGCCCTTCGCGGCCCTCGACGCCCAGACCAAGGCGCAGATGCACGGCGAGCTCCTCCGCATCTGGGAGACCATGCGCACGACCATGGTCCTCATCACGCACTCGATCGACGAGGCGGTCGCGCTCGCCGATCGGGTCGTGGTCATGGCCCCCAATCCCGGCCGGATCGTCACTCAGTTCCGGATCGACCTCGACCGGCCCCGGGACGACACGTCGCATCCGTTCAACGAGTACAAGAGGGAGATCCGGCAGGTCATCAACGACTGCACGCGGTCGGTGGCGTTGTGAGCTCGCCCCGTCCGCTGGCGAAGGGCCTGTCCCTGTATCCGTCCCGACCGGTCCAGGAGACGCGGCGACTCGCCTGTCTCGCCGAAGAACTGGGCTACAGCCACCTGTGGTTCGGTGACTCCCAGAACATCTGGAGAGAGGCCTACACCTCCATGGCGGCGAGCGCCGTCGACACCTCGCGCATCACCATCGGCACCGCCGTCACCAACGGCGTCACGCGGCACAGGTCCGTCGTCGCCTCCAGCTGGTCGACCCTGCACGAGCTGGCCGGAGGGCGGGTCGCGGCCGGGTTCGGAGTGGGTGACTCGGCCCTGCACACCATGGGTGCGACCCCCATGAAGGTGGCCGAGCTGGAGCACCTCGTCGGCGACCTGCGCACGCTCTGGCGGGGACGGGAGGTGCGGGCGCCCGGCGGCGAGAGCGGCTACCGGCTCGCGTACCTCCCCGAACCGGTCGAGGTGCCCGTCTACATCGCCGCCTCGGGGCCGCGACTCCTCGAGCTGGCCGGTCGTGTCGCGGACGGGGTCATCCTGCTCGTCGGCACGGACTCCGATGCCGTGAGCTCGGCCCTGGCCGTCCTCGGCGAGGCGGCGGCGGAGGCGGGACGAAGCCTGTCCGACATCGACATCGTGCTGTGGGCACCGACCGCCATCGACGACGACCCGGACCGGGCGCGCGACCGCGTGCGCGCGCACGTCTCCCGAACCGTCCTCCGGCCGATCCGGGTGGACCTGTCGGAACGCGAGCTGGCAGCCATCGAGGCCATCCGGAAGCACTATGACTACTACGACCACATGGTGCCGGGCTCGGACCACTCCCGCCTGGTCATCGACGAGCTGGTGGACCGGTTCGCTCTCGCAGGGAGCCGAGCGGAGGTCGGGGACCGGTTGAAGCACCTCGAGGGGCTCGGCGTCACCCAGGTGGGGATCATCCCCTTCGGGGAGTCGAACGACTCCATCGATCAGGTGATCCGCGACTTCTCGGGCCTCTGATGCCCACCACGCCGGTGGCTCCGAACCCGCGTCGTCCGCACCGGCAGCTGCCGTGGCCCTGTTTCCGGGGCAACGACCTCGTCGCGCACTCCCACACCGAACGGGTGATCAGCGCGGAACGCCTGGGACCGGATCTCTACCGTCTCGGTCTGCAGTGCCCCTTCGACCCGTCGAGGCACGATCTCGACATCACTGTCGTGAGTCGAGCCGCTCCGGACGAGGACCACGATGCCGGAGGAAGGGTGGTCTCTGTTCAACTGACGGTGAGCCGCTCGGGTATCTCGGGAAGGGCGTTCGTGGAGACCGCCCGCGGTGTCCGGCCGCGACCCAGCGGACTCGCGCAAGCGATGACCTCGCTCGTGCAGGGCGTCCATGGGACCGTGCTGTTCCGACTGTCCGGCGGGGCCGACTAGGAACGCTGTCTTCTGGTCTGCCTTCTGCCCGGCCCGAGCCGACCCCGATGGGCCACCGACACCAAGACGGTCAGAGCAGCGTGAGCAGGGGCCGTGGATCGGGCGCGTCGCCGGGCGCCTGCAGCACCACCGTGTCGGCTCCGGCCGCGGCCAGCTCGCCGATCCAGCCGCGGACGTCGCCGGCGTCCGGCGCCACCTCGGTGTACGCCGCGACATGGGCGCGCGGGCCGACCGCGGCCCGCGCGCGGCGGACGACGTCGGGATCGGTGACGCTGTCGAGCAGTACGCCGTCGGAGACCTCGCCGGCGAGCGAGACGGTGCGCGGGCCGCGCGCGCCGACCAGCAGCCGCGGCGGTGGTGCGGGCGGCCAGTCGAGGGCGACGGCGTCGAGCTGCACGTAGCGCCCGGACACCGACACCGTCTCGCCCCGCAGCAGGTCGCGGACGGCCAGCGTGTGCTCGTGCAACAGCGTCACGGGCGATTCCGCGCGGGCGCCGACCTGACCCATCCACGCCTGCACGCCGTGGCCGAGCGCCACGACGAGTCGGCCGGGGAAGAGGCGAGCCAGCGTCGCGATCTCCATCGCGGCGAGCGCGGGGTTGCGCAGCGGGACCGGCAGCAGCCCGATGCCGACCCGCACCCGCGACGACCAGGCCAGCGCCGCAGCGGCCGTCGTCAGGCCGCCCTCGAGGAAGCAGTCCTCCCAGAGCCACAGCTCGTCGACGTCGGAGGCGTTCACCGCCTCGACGACGGCGCGCAGCTCCTCGGGCGGGGACTGGGGACGGAAGACGACGCCGGTCGCGGTCATGTCGTCACGGTCTCATCTGCCGCCGACGGTCCGCGGACGCAGCGTGAGCAGCTGCTCGGCCCGGCCGACCGGACCCGACTCGTCGTGCAGCACCGTCGCGGTGAGTCCGTGCCCGCTCGGCCCCCACGTCACGGTCGTGTCCAGCCCGACCCACGGCCCCGACGGTGACCGGAAGAGGTGGATCGTCAGGTCGAGGTTGGGGAAGAGCCACTCCTCGGGCGAGCGCCGGACCGCGATCCCGTTGGCGGTGTCGACGAGCCCGACGTACGCCGCCAGCTCGCTGACCTCCTCGTCGGGGAGCAACGGGTGGGGCGTCGACACCCAGGCCGTGGTGCGGCCGGGCAGCGGCGGCGCCAGCGTGCGTACGTCGAGCGAGGCGATGTAGCCGCCGGGCCAGAGCTCGGCCATCGCCCAGGGTGCCGCGGTGTCGGGGCCCGCCAGCGGCTCGGGCAGCCCGCCGGCGACCACGGAGGTGTCGGTCGCGGCGAGCCGCCAGGCGCGGGCGCGGAGCACGGTCCGGCCGCGCCAGGTGGCCATGGCCTCGAGCAGCTCGATGGTGCGACCCGCTCGGACCACGGCGACGTCCGTCTCGAACTCCTCGACCCCGACCACGCCGAGGATGTCGAAGGAGATGCGGCCCAGCACGAGGCCGTCGTCGCCGCGCGCCGCGGCGTACCGCTCCAGCTCGTGGGCGACGAGGCCGTGGAGCGGGCTGATGTGCTGCTCGGTCGTCGACCAGGCCCCGCTCGTCAGGTCGGTGGCGCGGAAGCGCCCCTCGCCGAGGCGGACGAAGTACGACGTCGCTCCGCTCATGCGGCACCTGACGCGCTGCCCTGGATGATTCGCTCCCTGCGCTCGCTCATGCCGCCACGCTTTCATCCGACCCTAGACTCGATGGACGTGACCCACTCCGAGCCCAGGCTGCGGCCCGGCATCCGCGCCCTCGACCGGTTGTTCAAGGCCGCGCCGTCGCTCTCGGTGGCCCGGATGACGCCCAACCAGCTCGCGAAGGTGCAGGCGTCGGTCATCCCCGACGGCGGCCCGGCCGCGCTCGTCCTCGGCCGTCCTCGCAAGGGCGTGGACATCCGCACGACCACTTTCGTGGGTCGACACGGCGACCTGCCGCTGCGGATCTACACCCCGGAGGCGTGGTCGCGGACGTCGCGGCCGCTGGTGCTGAACTTCCACGGCGGCGGGTTCGTGCTCGGCAGCGCCCGTCAGGGCGACTGGATCTGCAGCACCGTCGCCGCGGACCTCGACGCGGTGGTGGTCTCGGTCGACTACCGGCTCGCGCCGGCGCACAAGTACCCCGCCGCGGTCGAGGACTGCTACGACGCCCTGCTCTGGACCGCCGCGCACGCGGCGGACCTGGGCGGCGACCCCGCCCGCATCGGGGTGATGGGCGACAGCGCGGGCGGCAACCTGGCGGCCGTCATCTCGATCGTCGCCCGCGACGAGCAGGGCCCGGCCATCGGCCACCAGACGTTGATCTACCCGGCGACCGACATGACCGACGCGGCGCTCGAGGACGCGTCGGTCGTCGCGAACACCCGCGGCATCGTGCTCAGCAACGACGACATCCAGATCTTCCGCGACCACTACCTCGACCCCACCGCCGACCGGACCGACCACCGCCTGTCGCCGGTGCGGGCCACCGACCTGTCCGGGCTGCCGCCGGCCGTCGTCGTGGTGGCCGGCCTCGACCCGCTGCACGACAGCGGCGTCCGCTACGCGCAGGCGCTCGCGGACGCCGGGAACGCGGTGACCGTCGAGGACTTCCACCAGATGCCGCACGGGTTCCTGAGCTTCCCGTACTTCGCGCACGCCGCCCGGCCCGCCATGGCCGCGATCGTCGAGTCCCAGCGGGCCGCCCTCGGCTGAGACGCTGATCCGTCGTGCCGGCGGGTGCCGACGTGCGAGGATCACGGCCGTGAAGGAGATCGCTGACGTCATCGTCGTCGGCGCCGGCCTCGCCGGCCTGACCGCGGCCGCCGAGGTCGCCGACGCGGGCAAGCGCGTCGTGCTGCTCGACCAGGAGCCGGAGCAGTCGCTGGGCGGGCAGGCGTTCTGGAGCCTCGGCGGGCTGTTCCTCGTCGACAGCCCCGAGCAGCGCCGGATGGGCATCAAGGACTCGCGGGCCCTCGCGATGCAGGACTGGCTCGGCAGCGCCCAGTTCGACCGCGACGAGGACCGCTGGCCGCGGCGGTGGGCCCAGGCGTACGTCGACTTCGCGGCCGGCGAGAAGAGGGCGTGGCTGCGCGCGATGGGGCATCGCGTGTTCCCGGTCGTGGGCTGGGCCGAGCGCGGCGACGGACGCGCCGACGGGCACGGCAACTCGGTGCCGCGCTTCCACATCACCTGGGGCACCGGGCCGGGCATCGTTGAGCCGTTCGAGCGCCGCTGCCGCGAGCACGCTGCCGCCGGCCGGCTGCGGTTCGCCTTCCGGCACCAGGTCGACGACCTGATCGTCGAGGACGGTGCCGTCGTCGGCGTGCGCGGCACCGTGCTGGAGCCGAGCGAGGTCGAGCGCGGCAAGGCCTCGAGCCGGCGCGGTGTCGGCGAGTTCGAGCTGCGCGCGCAGGCGGTGATCGTCACCAGCGGGGGCATCGGGGGCAACCACGACCTCGTGCGCCGGACCTGGCCCGCCCGGCTCGGCACGCCGCCGGCGACGATGGTTGCGGGCGTGCCGGCACACGTCGACGGGCGGATGCTCGCCATCACCCAGGACGCCGGCGCGAACGTGATCAACCCCGATCGGATGTGGCACTACGTCGAGGGCCTGCGCAACTGGGACCCGATCTGGGAGAACCACGGGATCCGGATCCTCCCCGGCCCCTCGTCCCTGTGGCTCGACGCGACCGGCAAGCGGCTGCCCGCGCCGTACTTCCCCGGCTTCGACACCCTCGGCACGCTCGCGCACCTGCGGCGGACCGGCCACGACTACTCGTGGTTCGTGCTCACCCAGAAGATCATCGAGAAGGAGTTCGCGCTCTCCGGCTCGGAGCAGAACCCCGACCTCACCGGCAAGGACCTCAAGCTGCTGCTGTCGCGGGTGCGCAAGGGGGCGCCCGGCCCGATCGAGGCGTTCAAGCAGCACGGCGAGGACTTCGTCGTCGCCGACGACCTCGCCGGCCTGGTGCGGGGCATGAACGAGGTCGGCGACCGACCCCTGATCGTGGAGGCCGAGCTGCGCGAGCTCGTCGAGCAGCGCGACCGCGAGATCGACAACGCGTTCACCAAGGACGCGCAGGTGACGGCGATCCGCGGCGCCCGCCAGTACCGCGGCGACCGGCTGATCCGGGTCGCGGCGCCGCACAAGCTGCTGGACCCCAAGGCCGGCCCGCTGATCGCCGTGCGGCTCAACATCCTGACCCGCAAGACCCTGGGCGGGTTGGAGACCGATCTCGACGGTCGCTGCCTGACGGCGGCGGGCGAGCCGCTCCCGGGCCTGTACGCCGCGGGCGAGGTCAACGGCTTCGGCGGCGGCGGGATGATGGGCTACAACGCCCTGGAGGGCACCTTCCTCGGCGGCTGCCTCTTCTCGGGGCGTACGGCGGGCCGGGCCGCCGCCCGGGCGGTCTGAGGGCCGGGCGTCAGTGGGCGCCGGTGAGGTTCAGGCCGACGACGCCGGCGACGATCATCGCCAGTGACGCGAACTTGAGCCAGTCCATGGACTCGCCGAGGAAGAGGTAGCCGACGACCGCCACCAGGGCGGTGCCGGCGCCCGACCAGATGGCGTAGGCGACCGACACCGGGACGGTCTTCACGATGATCGCGAGCAGCCCGATCGCGACGGCGTAGCCGGACATCACGACGATCGTCCACGGGATGTTCGTGAAGCCGTCGGCCTTCGGGAGCAGGGCGCTCGCCCCGACCTCCACGGCGATCGCGAGCACCAGCAGGATCCCGGCGAGCATGGGTCGAGTGTAGCAATCGCTACAGGCGCCGCGGTGGCGTCAGTAGTCGACCCGGTCGTCCTTGCCGAGCCAGGCCTCGAACGGCGTGAAGGCGGCCGGGTGGGACCCGGGCTGCACCAGCGTCGGCCAGGTCGACCGGTCGCGCGCGAAGAGCTCGTAGAACTCCCGGTCGTCGAAGCCGCCGCGGGCGGCGTCGTGGCGGTCGGCGGCGTACACGACGCGGTCGAGGCGCGCCCAGAGGCACGCGGCGACGCAGAGCGGGCACGGCTCGCACGACGTGTAGAGCACGCAGCCGGCCAGCGAGAAGTCACCGATCTCGGCACAGGCGGCCCGGATCGCCTCGACCTCGGCGTGGGCGGTCGGGTCGAGGTCGCGGGTGACCCGGTTCTGCCCCGTCGAGAGCAGCACGTCGTCGCGCACGATGACCGCGCCGAACGGCCCGCCGCCGGCCTTGACGTTCTCGATCGCGAGGTCGACGGCCCGGGAGAGCCAGCGGTGGTCGGGGTTCATGGGGACTCCTCGGACGTGGTGGAGGCGAGCCGCCACAGGCGGTCGCGGCTCATCGGCAGCTCGTGGGGACGGACGCCGAGCGCGTCGCGCACGGCGTTGGCGATCGCGGGCGCGACCGGGTTGTACGGCGCCTCGCTCATCGACTTGGCGCCTCGGGGCCCGAGTGTGTCGTAGGTGTCGGCGAAGAGCACCTCGGTCACGGGTACGTCGGCGATCTGCGGCACCCGGTAGTGCCGGAACGACCGCGTCACGACCTCGCCGTCGGCCAGCAGCAGCTCCTCCTGCAGCGCGCTGCCGAGCGCCTGGGCGACCCCGCCCTCGACCTGGCCGCGCAGCTGCTCGGGATTGATGATGCGGCCCGCGTCGACGGCCTGCACCGACCGCAGCACCCGCAGCTCGCCGGTGACCCGATCGACCGCGACCCGTGCGCCGTGCACGTTGAACGCGACCGACCGCGGGGTGCCGCTGTGCCGGCCGGTGCCGTGCAGCGGCGGCGCCTGGCCCGCGTCGAGCGCCGCGCGCACCCGGCGCGCGGCCTGCGCCACCGCCATGCCCGCGACGACGGAGCCGGTCGAGCCGTAGGCGCCGGTGTCGTACGCCGCCGCGTCGGTGTCCGACGAGCGCAGCCGCACCAGCGCGGGGTCGATGCCGAGCTCCTCGGCGACCAGCTGGACGTGCACGGTCGCGCTGCCGTTGCCGAACTCGGCGGTGCCGACGCCGATCGTCGCCGTACCGTCCGCGGCCAGCTCCACGGTCGCCTCGCTGTGGTGGCCGCGCGGCGGGATCGTCGCGATCATCGCGGCGGCCACGCCCTCGCCGACGGCCCAGCGGTCGCCGTCGGGGACCGGTACGTCGTCGCCGGCCGCGAGTGCGGTCTCGACGAGGTCGAGGCACTGGTCGAGGCCGTAGCTGCCGAAGGTCAGGTCGGGGTCGGGCGGGCCGTTGACGATGAACTCGTCGCCCGGCGCGACGACGTTGCGGCGGCGCAGCTCGACCGGGGACATCCCGAGCTCGCGGGCGAGCTCGTCGAGCGCGCACTCGATCCCGAAGATCACCTGGCCGAGCCCGTAGCCGCGGAAGGCACCCGAGGGCACGTTGTTGGTGTAGACGGCCTCGGCGTCGACGCGCTTGTTGGCGCAGCGGTAGAGCGCGACCGACTCGTGGCAGCCGTGGAACATCACCCCCGACGCGTGGTTGCCGTAGGCGCCGGTGTCGCTCAGGACGTCGACCGCCAGCGCGGTCAGCACCCCGTCGGCGTCCGCGCCGGCGGTCACCGAGACCCGCATCGGGTGCCGGCAGGGCGCCAGCGTGAACTGCTGCTCGCGGGTCAGCTCGAGCTGCACGGGTCTCGGCTCACCTTGTCGGGCGGTGCGCAGCACCGCGAGCGCGACCAGGTCCTCGACGAGCATCTCCTGCTTGCCGCCGAACCCGCCGCCGACCCGGGCGGCGACCACGCGGACCCGGTCGGGGTCGAGGCCCAGGATGTGCGCGAGCTCGGCGCGGAGCAGGAACGGCACCTGGGTGCTGGTGCGGATCACCAGCCGGCCGTCGTCGTCGATCCAGCCGCGGGCACCGTGGGTCTCCAGCGAGGCGTGGGTGACCCGGGCGGTCGTCCAGGTGCCGCTGACGGTCGCCGTCGCGGCGGCCAGTCCGGCGGCGACGTCGCCGACCTCGCCGTGCGTCCGGGCGACGACGTTGCGCGAGGGCTCGGCGATCCGCGCGACCTCGGGGGACTTGTCGCCGTGCAGCAGCGGCGCGCCGGGCGCGCGGGCGGCCTCGGGGTCGTGGACGGCGGGCAGCACGGCGTACTCGACCTCGACGAGCGCGGCCGCGCGCTCGGCCAGGATCGGCGACTCCGCGACGACGGCCGCGACCCGCTGGCCGCGGAAGCGCACGACGTCGTCGAGCATCCGGGTGTCGTCGGGGTCGTCGCGCCGGTCGTCGTGCCGCCCGGTCGAGTAGCGGACGTCGGGCACGTCGTGGTGGGTGAGCACCAGGCGTACGCCGGGCGCGGCGGCCGCTCGGGTCGTGTCGATGCTCGTGATGCGGGCGTGGGCGTGGGGGCTCTGCACGAGTGCCATGTGCAGCACGCCGGTCGTGGGCAGGTCGAGTGTGTAGGGCTCGGTGCCGGTCACGATGCGCTCGGCCGCCGGCGCCCCCAGCGACGCGCCGAACGCCGCGCCGTCGGCGGTGCCCGGCCCGACGTTGGTGCGACCGGCCAGCGCGTCGCGGATCGAGCGGTAGCCGGTGCAGCGGCACAGGTTGCCCTTGAACGCCTTGTCGACGACCGCCTCCTCGACGTCGGGGGCGACGCCGGTCGCGGTCACGATGAAGCCGGCGGTGCAGAAGCCGCACTGGAAGCCGGCGGCGTCGGCGAACGCCCGCTGCACCGGATGCAGGTCGCCCGGCCGGCCCAGGCCCGCCACCGTCGTGACCTCGCGGTCGATGCCGCGGACCGCCGGGTAGAGGCAGGAGTGCACGGGTGCGCCGTCGACGAGCACCGTGCAGGCACCGCAGTCACCGGAGTCGCAGCCCTTCTTCACCTCGAGGTGTCCGGTGTCGCGCAGGAACGTGCGCAGGCACTGGCCCGGGTCCGGGTCGGCCCCGGGGGGCGCGCCGTTGACCCTCATCGCGCTCGCCTCCGTGCGGCGGTGAGCAGGCAACCGAATCGGGTGACGGAACGGTTGCTGACGCACCGGCGCCCGGCGTGGGCGCGGGGGAGCGGTGAGCAGGCAACCGAATCGGGTGACGGAACGGTTGCTGACGCACCGCTGCCCGGCGGCGTCGGCGTCGGCGTCGCCGTCGGCATCGGCATCGGCGCGGCTGCCGGCCTCATGCCAGCAGCTCCTCGCACACTTCGCGGGCCAGGACGCCGGTGACGTGGGCGCGCCAGTCGGCGGCGCCGTGCGGGTCGTCGTACCAGCAGTCGATCGCCGCGAGCCCGGCGTCGAGGTCGTGGCCGTCGAGCACGACGGGGCGGGCGGTGCTCGCCGTCACCGTGATCGTGACCGTCGCCCCGGCGCGCCGTCCGGTGACCAGCGCGGACGACCTGCCCAGCGGTGTGAGGGCAACCTTCCGGAACGCGTAGTCGGTTGCCTGCTCACCGCCGAGCGGCACGTCGACGGCGCGCAGCACCTCTCCCGCCTCGAGCGCACTCCGGCCGGCACCGATCACGAAGTCGACGACCGGGACGCGTCGCGCGCCGCCGTCGGGGGTCCAGATCACGGCGACGGCGCCCAGCGTCGCCATCAGCGAGATCATCGCGCCGGCCGGCAGCGCCAGGCACAGGTTGCCGCCGATCGTGGCGACGTGCTGCACCTTCCACGACATCAGGAACGCGTCCGCACACTGGCGGACCAGCTCGGTGGCGGGTCCCCACGGAGCGGCCAGCGCCCGCTCGATCGTGCAGGTGGCGCCGAGGCGCAGCACGCCCGGCAGCTCCTCCCAGTCCGGCCACCCGAGCGCGGTCAGGTCGACGAGCCCGGTCACCGCGGGCTGCGGCTCGGAGAAGAGCCAGGTGCCGCCGGCGAGCAGCGCCTCGCCGGGCGCGAGCGCGAGGTCGTCGCGGCCACGCGCCGGTCGCAGGCTGGTCACCGTGGCCAGGTCCATCACTCCACCTCGCCGAGCCGTCCGTAGGTGGCGGTGATCTCGCTGACCCGGTCGCGCCCCTTGCGGCCGCGGGCCGAGAGCACGCCGTCGGCCAGCAGGCTGACCAGGCTCATCGCGGCGGCGTAACTGTCGAAGGCGAGGGTGCTGGAGACCGGGCAGGCCAGCCAGTACGTCGCGCGGGCGGCGTGCGCGCGGGCGGTCGGGTCGGCGAGGAGCACCACGGTGGCACCGGTGCGCACGGCCTCGTCGAGGATCGCGCCGAAGCCGGCCGGGCGGCGGCGGAAGCCGACCAGCACGACCGCGTCGCCGGCGCCGAGGTCGGCGAGCTCCTCGCCGAGCACCTGGCCGGGCAGCGGCGCGAGGCGGACGTCGGGGCGGGCGTGGGCCAGCTGCTGGCGCACGTGCAGGGCGACCGGGTGGCTGTTGCGCCACCCGAGCACGAGCACCCGCCGGGCCGAGGCCAGCACGCGGGTGACCTCGGCGAGCTCGCAGCTCTCCAGGGCCTGCCGGAGCGACTCCTCCTCGTGCGCCAGGTGCTTGACCAGCGTCGGCTCCCCGTCGACACGGCGCGGCTCGCCGGCCGAGCGCAGGCCGCGCAGGTGGTCGCGGACCTCGTCGAAGTCGGTGAAGCCGAGGTGCTTGAAGAGCCGGCTCATCGTGGCCTTCGAGACCCCGGCGAGGCCGGCCAGCTCGGCCGAGCGGTACGTCGCGAGGTCGTCGAGGTGCTCGAGCAGCGTCTCGGCAGCTCGGCGCTCCTGGGGCGACAGGTCGGCGTACCGATCCGCGATCCGCTCGTCGATGCGCTGGCTCATGCGTGCGTCTCCGATTCCACTCGTCGGGCCAGATGCAGCACCGCCGCCTCCAGCGCGTCCAGGCCGGCGGCGACGTCGCGCTCGCGGACGTCCTCGTCGGGGTGATGGCTGATGCCGTCGTGGCAGCGGACGAAGAGCATGCCGACGTCCGTGGTGAGCCCGATCGCCATCGCGTCGTGCCCGGCCGGGCTCCACAGCCCGATCGGGTCGTCGTCGCCGGTGCTGCGGATGCCGGCGATGACCGCCTCCTGCAGCCGGGGAGCGCACGGCATGGCCGGCGCCGTGTGGGTCTCGTGCACCTCCAGCCGCAGCCCGCGTGCGGTGCAGACCCGCTCGATCTCGGCCCGCAGTGCGGTCCAGAGCCCGTCGCGCTGGGCGTCGGTGGCCGCCCGCAGGTCGAGGCTCAGGTCGGCCCGGCCGGGGATCACGTTGACCGCCCCCGGCTGCACCTCGATCCGGCCCACGGTGGCGATGCAGCCCGCCTCCTTGGACATCCGCTCGACCAGCAGCACCGCCTCGCTGGCGCCGACCAGCGCGTCGCGCCGCCGGTCGTACGGCGTGCCGCCGGCGTGCCGGGCCTCGCCGATGACGTTGAGCCGGAAGCGCCGGGCGCCGGCGATGCTCGTCACGTAGCCCAGTGACCGGTCCGCGGCCTCGAGGTGCGGGCCCTGCTCGATGTGTGCCTCGAGATAGCCCACGAGATCCTCGGGCCGGCGGGCCGCCTCGCCGACGCGCTGCGGGTCGAGGTGGAAGTCGGCGTACGCCTGGCGCAGCGTGATGCCGGCGGCGTCGCGCAGGTCCCACCAGGCCTCGTCCCAGGTGCCGGCGACCGCCTGGCTGCCCAGCAACGCCTTGCCGAAGCGGGTGCCCTCCTCGTCGCTGAAGCCGATCACCTCGAGCGCGAACGGCAGCGCGGTCTCGCGCAGCCGCTCGGCGACGGCGATCGCCATCACGACGCCGAGCATGCCGTCGTAGGAGCCGGCGTCGGGCACCGTGTCGAGGTGGGAGCCGAGCAGCAGCGCCGGCAGCCCGGGCTCGCGGCCCTCGTGGCGGCCGCACTGGTTGCCGGCGGCGTCCTGCCAGGTGCGCATCCCGGCCGCCTCCATCCACCGGCCGGCCAGCGCGTTGGCGCCGGCGTGCTCGGGGGAGAGGTAGACGCGCTGCAGGGCAGGCGGCGTGGCGGTGAGCCGGTCGAGCTCGACGCAGCGCTCGAGGACCTGCCGGGCGGTGCTCATGAGGCGTAGACCTCCCGGGCGGCGCCGACGCCGCCTCCGGCGGTCACGGGGACGCCGTGCCCGCGCAGCACCTGTTCGAGCGCGGCCAGGGTGAGCAGCACGGCGTCGCGGCGCGCGTTGTGGCCCATCGTGCCGATCCGCCAGACCCGGCCGTGGAGCGGGCCGAACGACGTGCCGATCTCGATGCCGAAGTCGTCGAGCAGTGCCGCGCGGACCTTGTCGCCACCCGCGGCGCCGAGCGCCGCCGGGATCTCCACCGCCACGACGTTGTGCATCTTGTGGGCGACGTCGCCGAACACCTCGAGGCCGAGCCCGCGCACGCCCTCGAGCATCGCCCGACCGTGGCCGGCGTGCCGGGCGACGGCCGCGTCGACACCCTCCTCGACCAGCAGCCGGGCGCACTCGCGCGCGCCGTAGAGCATCGTGGTCGCCTCGGTGTGGTGGTTGAGCCGGCGCGGCCCCCAGTAGTCCATCAGCTGGGCGAGATCGAGGTAGTTGCTGGCGATCCGCTCGCCGCGGTCGACGTCGTCGTCGACGCGCAGCCCCGCCTCGACGTGCTTGCGGGCGTCGATCACGCCGACCGCCCGGTCGGAGATCGAGATCGGCGCGCTTCCGGAGGGGCCGCCGAGGCACTTCTGCAGTCCAGCGGTCGCGACGTCGAGCCCCCACGCGTCCATCTCGAACTCGTTGCCGCCCAGCGAGGCGGTCGCGTCGCAGTAGAGCAGCGCGTCGTGGCGACGGCAGATCTCGCCGAGGTCGGCCAGCGGCTGGCACATGGTGGTGCTGGTGTCGCCCTGGACCACCGCGACCAGCTTCGGCCGGACCCGACGTACGGCGTCGTCGATCGCCTCGGGGTCGAAGACCGCACCCCACGGCACCTCGATCGTGTGCACCTCGGCCCGGCACCGCTCCGCGATCTCGGTGAGCAGGTGACCGAACCGTCCGAAGACCGGCACCAGCACCCGGTCACCCGGCTCGAGCAGGCTGACGAGCGCCGCCTCGATGCCGGCGCGCGAGGTGCCGTCGACCAGGAAGGTCTGCCGGTTGGCCGTGCGGAAGACCTCGCGGTAGAGCGCCATCGTCTCGTTCATGGTGTCGGTCATCCACGGGTCGAACTGCCCGACCAGCTGCGCCGACATCGCGCGCAGCACCCGGGGGTCGGCGGTGACCGGGCCGGGGCCCATCAGCAGTCGGGGCGGTGGGTTCACCTGGGTCACGATGCTGGCCTCCTCAGCTGCCGGCCCCACGCGTGGTCGGGGTGGTCGGGGTCGACGGCGCGGCCGCGCACGACGGTGTGGGTCACGCTGCCGTCGAACCGCAGCCCGTCGTACGCCGTGATCGGGTTGCGGTGGGCGAGCCGGGCGGCATCGACCTCGAGCGGCACGGTGGGGTCGTAGACGACGAGGTCGGCGTCGGCGCCGGCCGCGATCCGGCCCTTGGCGGTGAGGCCGACCAGGTCGGCGGGGCCGCGCGACATCCAGCGGCTGACCTGCTCGAGCCCGACGCCGCGTCGGCGCGCCTCGTGGGCGACCGCGGTGAAGCCGACCTGGAGTCCGGAGATCCCGCCCCACGCCTGCTGGAGGTCACCGTCGCCGCGGCCCTTCTCCTCGGCCGTCGTGGGGGAGTGGTCGCTGACGACCAGGTCGATCACGCCGTCCCCGAGCCCGCGCCACAGCTCGTCGCGGTTGCCCGCGTCGCGGATCGGCGGGCAGCACTTGAACTCCGGCGCGGCGTCGGGGATGGTCCCGGCCTCGAAGCACAGGTAGTGGGGGCAGGTCTCGACGGTCACCGGCAGGCCCTCGGCCTTCGCGTCGGCGATCAGGTCGAGGGCCCGCGCGCTGGAGAGGTGGACGACGTGCACGCGGGCCCCGGTGTCGCGGGCCCCGTCGAGTACGCGCTGCACGGCGGTCGTCTCGGCGGCGTCCGGCCGGGAGTGCAGGAAGTCGGCGTACGCCCGGCTCGGCACCGTGGGCGCCACGTCGAGGACGGCGGGGTCCTCGGCGTGCACCAGCATCGGCGCGCCGAGACGCGCGAGCGTCGCCAGCGCGGCGTAGAGCTGGCCGGGGTCGAGCGGCGGGAACTCCTCGACGCCGCTGGGCGAGAGGAAGCACTTGAAGCCGAGGACGCCCGCCTCCCACAGTGGCTCGAGCTCGCGCTCGTTGTCCGGCACCGCCCCGCCCCAGAACCCCACGTCGACGGCCAGCCGGCCGGCCGCCGCCCGCCGTTTGCGCTCGAGGTGGTCGACCGTCGTGGTGGGCGGCAGGGAGTTCAGCGGCATGTCGACGATCGTGGTGGCGCCGCCGAGCGCCGCGGCGAGAGTGGCCGACGCGAAGCCCTCCCACGCGGTGCGACCGGGCTCGTTGACGTGCACGTGGCTGTCGACCACGCCGGGCAGGACGTACGTCGAGTCGGGCACGTCGAGCACCTGGCCGTCGACGGGGTGCGCCCACCGTTCAATAGCGCGGATCCGGCCGTCCTCGATCACGACGGTCGCAGGGACGAACCCCTCGCCGGCCAGGACGTGCCGCCCGCGCACCGCGGCCAGGGGCATCAGGCCTCCTCGCGCAGCACGGTCGCCTGGATCAGCCCGTAGGGCCGGTCGGCGGCGAAGAAGATCTCGCCGGGGTTGTCGAGCCCGAAGGGCTCGAGGTCGACGAGGAAGTGGTGCTTGTTCGGGCAGGAGAGGCGGATCTCGTCGATCTCGGCGTACCGCTCCAGCACCGCCCTGCCCATCTCGAAGATCGTCTGCTGGAGGGCGAGGGAGTGCCGACCGGCGAAGGTCGCGAGCAGCAGGTCCGAGACGCCGGCGTACGTCGCGTCGTAGTCGAGGCCGCGCTCGACGGCGGATGCGGCGTAGCGCCAGGTCGCGGTGAGGTCCGTGGCCAGGATCCGGTCGGTGGTCTCTTCCAGCGTCGTGTAGCGGTCGCGCGGGAAGCCGTGGAACTCCGAGCCGGTCGACTTCAGCACCGTGCAGTCGGTCAGGCCCGCGGTGACGACGGTGCTCTCGCCGTCGTGCTCGACGCGGGCGGTGCGGGTGCCGCGGCCGGTGCGCCGGAAGGCGTGGTCGTGGCCCGCGCCGTCGACGGCGATCCGCTCCCAGGCGTACTGCTCGGCCGCGAGGTCGGCGACGGTGACCCACTCGTGCGCGGTGGTGAAGTGACGGGCCAGCCGGAGCAGGAAGGCCTCGGGCGCGCCGACGCCGTCACGGGCGAAGGCGTAGACGGTGTTCTTCTGGGTGTCGGTCGCGACCACGTGGCCGTTGTCGCCCTCGGTGTGGCAGGAGGTGAAGTCGCCGCGCAGCTGGGTGGTGACGTTGAGGTCGGTGATCTCGTGGCGGTCGGTGGCGCGGTCGATGCGCACCAGGCGGCACTCGGCCTTGCCGTACTGGTTGGGTCCGAGCACGATCCGGGACCGGTTCGAGGAGGTCACGTCAGCTCCCTCGGTAGGTGGAGTAGGCGAAGGGGCTCAGCAGCAGCGGCACGTGGTGGTGCGGCCGGTCGGGGTCGATCTCGACGGCGATGCCGACGACCGGGAAGAACGTCGCGCGGCCCTGGTCGCCGAACCACGCGCCGGTCTCGAACGTCAGCACGTAGACGCCGCCGGCCAGGTCGGCGTCGAAGCGAAGGCGGCCGTCGTCGTCGGTGGTGCCGCTCCCGATCACCCGGTCCGTGGCGTCGCCGAGGTGCACCCGGACACCGGCGGCCGGCACCCCGGCGGTGGTGTCGAGGACGTGCGTGGACAGCGTGCTCATCGGAGGAGTCCTTCCAGGCGGAGCAGCGCGATCTCGCGCAGCTGGCCGGCGGTCACCGCGAGCTCGGTCTCGGGGTCGTGGGTGAGCCGCTCCTCCAGCAGGGCGAGGATCTCCTCGGCACTGCGCCCCGCGGCGCGCACCAGGTAGATCCGGTCGAACCTCTCCTCGTACGCCGCGTTGCCCGCGGCCAGCCGCCGCTGCACGTCGGCGTCGTGGGGGTCGACACCGGCCTGCTCGCGCGTCGACAGCGTGGCGCTCGCCCCGCTGCCGCCGTGGCGCTCGCCGATCCGCGGGTGGTCGGCCAGGGCCCCCTCGACCTCGGCCGGCGTCCACGCCCGGGCCCGAACGTCGGCCAGCGCGAGCAGGCGGTCGACGTCGTCGTACGGGCGACCGGCGACGAGCGCCGCGACCCACGAGTCGATGTCGGCGCAGGGGCGCACCGCGGCGCTCGCCTGCTCCGGGGTCATCGCGTTGAAGTCGGCGAGCTGCACCGACCCTCCTCTCCAGGCCGCCGGCCCGAACCGGTTGGATACCAAGGATCCGCGCGTCGCGGGACCGAAACCGTCGTTTCAGTGACGGTACGGCCTCGCCGCCCGTCACGTCAGGTCAATAGCCAATTCGAGGAGGTCGCGGTCGCGGCCGGGAGCGGCGAGCAGGCAGACGCCGGTGGGCAGTCCGGACCGGGTCCGGCCCGGCAGGCCGACCGCCGGCAGCCCGGCCAGGGCGGCGAGTCCGGTGAGCAGCAGCGTCGCCTGGCGGCCCGCCGACCGGTCGGCGCCGAGGAGCGGCGCGACCGAGGGCGCGGAGGGCAGCACGACGACGCGCTCGCCGACCAGCTCCCGGATCCGCGCGCTCGCCCGCCCGACCACCTGCCGCGCGGCGGCGGCCTGCTCGTCGTCGACCAGCGCCGCCGCCTCGAACCGGGCGCGCACCTCGGGGCCGATCTCGTCGAGCCTCGGCGCCACCCAGGGGCCGAGGTCGTGCCACGCCTCCCAGGCCTGCACCGTCTGGAACGCCGCCAGCCACGCCGGCAGCTCGGTGAGGTCCCACGACTCGCGCATCGCACCGTGCTCGGCGGCGAACGCGTCGACCACGGCGGCGACCTCGGGCTCGGCCAGCCCGGTGAGGCCCGGCACGCTGACCAGGTCGCTGGCCGGGTTGCGTGGGCCGGGCGGCAGCAGCACCTCGCCGACCCGCCGCAGCAGCCCGGCGTCGCGGGTCAGCCAGCCGACCGCGTCGAAGGAGCGCGCCAGCGGCAGCACGGCGTACGTCGACGCCGCGCCATGGGTGGTCCGGATCCCGTAGAGGCCCTGGTACGCCGCCGGCACCCGGATCGAGCCGGCGGTGTCGGTGCCGAGGCCGATGCTGGCCTGTCCCAGGGAGACGGCGCTCGCGGAGCCGGAGGAGGAGCCGCCGGCCGCCCGCCGGGGCGCCCGCGGGTTGGGCGGCGCGCCGTAGTGGGCGTTGACCCCGGCGAGCGACCACGCAAACTCCTCGGTCCGGGCGATGCCGCGCAGGCTCGCGCCGGCCTCCAGCAGCAGTTCGACCGCGCGGGCGTGGACCGGCTCCTCACGCGCCTCGGCCAGCCAGGCGGGGTTGCCGGCCCCGATGCGTTCGCCGCGCACGGCGTACACGTCCTTGACGGCCACGGTCTCCCCGTCGAGCGGTCCCGGCCCGATGGCGGGCACCAGCGGATCGCCCACCAGTCGCCAGATCCGGGTGTCGAGGGCCGGGCCGGGCGCCGAGACGTGGGCGGCGGTGACCCGCCACCCGTCGGCGGTGCGCACCCACAGCTGGGTCTGCTGCCCGCGGCCGCCGCGGGCGAGCTCGGTGACCGCGACGACGAGGGCGTGGTCGTCGTCCACGGTCTGCACGTGGGTCTGCACGATGCGCCGCTGCGGCGTGCCGCCGCGGCTGCTGCGGAACGCGCTGATCTGGTCGTGGCCGACGAGCAGCCCGTCGGCGCCGCCGCGCAGTGTCGTCGGGCCGGGTGCGAAGAGCCGGTCCAGCGTCGCGACGTCATCGGCCATCAGCGCGCGCTCGTACTCCCAGAACGCCTCGACGAGCCCGTCGGGCACGGACTGTTGCCGTGTGGTCATGCAGGGCAGTCTGACGGACCGGCGACCGCCTCACCCGTAGAGGCGGTCCACGACGTCCGAGTACTTGGCGTTCACGACCCGCCGCTTGAGCTTCAGCGTGGGGGTGAGCTCCTCGGACTCGGCCGTCCACTCGACGGGCAGCAGCTCGAACGACTTGACCTGCTCGGGCCGGGAGAGGCGGGCGTTGGCGGCGTCGACCGCCTGCTGCACCATCGCCCGGATCTCCGGCTTGGCCGCCAGGTCGGCGAGGTCGGTGAACTCGATGCCGAGCTGCTGCGCCATCAGCGGCGCGATCTCGCCGTCGAGGGTGAGGATCGCGACGACGTACGGCCGGTTGTCGCCGATCGCCATCGCGTGCCCGATGAGCGGCGACTCCTTGAGGTAGCTCTCGATGTTGGACGGCGCGACGTTCTTGCCGGCCGAGGTGATGATCAGCTCCTTCTTGCGGTCGACGACCGCGAAGAATCCGTCGTCGTCGAGCGTGCCGATGTCGCCGGTGTGCAGCCAGCCGTCGTCGTCGATCAGGGCCCGGGTGGCGTCGTCCTGGCGGTAGTAGCCGGGGGTGTTCACCGGGCCACGGACCAGGATCTCGCCGTCCTCGCCGAGCCGCACCTCCATGCCCGGGTTGGCGCGGCCGACGGTGCCGAGCCGGAAGCCGCCCGGGCCGTTGGCGGTGACGGCGCCGCAGGTCTCGGTCATGCCGTAGACGTCGTAGACCTTGAGGCCGAGGCCGGCCATGAACCTCGCGACGTCGACGGGCATCGGCGCCGCCGCCGAGCCGGCCCAGGTGACCTGGTCGAGGCCGAGCAGCAGCTTGAGGAACCCGAGGATCCGCTCGTCGGCCGCGCGGTAGGCCGCCTCGATCTCCGGCGTCATGGTGCCGCCGACCTCCTGGGCCTCGACCCACGCGAGCGCCGCTGCCATCGACTCCTCGACCATCGCGCGGTTGGCCGGGTCGGGGTCGGCGGCGAGCTTGGCCGTCAGGCCGGTGCGGATCTTCTCCCACACCCGCGGGACGCCGAAGAACGCCGTAGGGTGCACCTCGCCGAGCGCAGCCAGCAGCTGGGTCGGGTCGCCGATGGCGTGCATGTGGCTGCCCTGCGCCTGCGGCCCGTAGAGGCCGAGCACCCGCTCGGCGATGTGGGCCAGGGGCAGGTAGCTCACCCCGGTCTGGGCTCCGGTGAGTCCGGCGGCCTCCTGGGTGCTCATCGTCTCGTAGAGGACGTTGTGGTGGGTCATCACCACGCCCTTCGGGTGCCCGGTGGTCCCCGAGGTGTAGAGGATCGTGGCGGGCGAGTCCGGCGCGAGCGCCGCGGCTCGGGCCTCGACCTCGCCCGGGTGCGCGGCGCGGTACGCCGTCCCTGCAGCCACGAGCTCGTCCCAGTCCGCGTCGAGCCGGACGACCCTGCGGACGCTGTCGACCTCGTCGAGCGCGGTGGCCCAGCGGTCCCGGTAGGCCGCGTCCTCCACGAACACGACGGCCGGTCGGGCGTGCCCGGCGACGTAGGCCACCTGCTCGGGGGCGAGCGTGTTGTAGATCGACATCGGCGTCGCCCCGGCGTGCACGGCGGCGATGTCGGCGACGTAGTGCTCGATCCGGTTCGTGGCCATGATCGCGACCGTGTCGCCCGGGGCGACGCCGAGCTCGACCAGGCCTGCGGCGACGTCGAGGGCGAGCTCGCGGGTCTGGGCCCAGGTGAGGGTGCGCCACGACTCGCCCTCGGGCACGTGGTGCTTGTCGGAGTACGCCGGCCGGTCGCCGTGCTCGCGCACGGTGTCGGCCAGGATGTCGACGAGGGTGCGCCCCTCGATCCCGGACTGGACGCGGGCCCGCTCGGTCAGAACGTCGTCGGACATCGGCTGCTCCTCGATGGCATCGCAGTGACGAGGATCACAGCCTCGCCGATCGCGGGCCGCAGGGCCAGAGCGGCGCCCTCAGATACCCAGGCTGCGGCCGATGATCTCCTTCTGGATCTCGGTGGTGCCGCCGTAGATCGTCTGGATCCGGCTGTCGGTGAACGCCTTCGCGATCGGGTACTCCGTCATGTAGCCGTAGCCGCCGTGCAGCTGCACGCCCGCGTCGACGACCTGCTTCTGCAGCTCGGTGGTCCACCACTTCGCCATCGATGCGAGCGCGGTGTCGACCTCGCCGGTGTTCAGCTTGAGGATGCAGTCGTTGACGAAGACCCGCGCGACGTGGGCGTGGGTGGCCATCTCGGCCAGCACGAAGCGGTTGTGCTGGAAGGAGCCGATCGGCCTGCCGAAGGCCTGCCGCTCCTTGGCGTAGGCCAGCGACAGGTCGAGGACGTGCTCGATCGCGGCGACCGCCATCGCCGCGATCGAGACGCGCTCCCGCGGGAGGTTCGTCATCAGCGCGACGAAGCCCGCGCCCTCCTCGCCGAGCAGGTTCGCCTTGGGCACCTCGACGTCGTCGAAGAAGAGCTCGGCGGTGTCCTGCGCCTTCATGCCGACCTTGTCGAGGTTGCGGCCGCGGCCGAAGCCCGTCATGCCCCGCTCGACGACCAGCAGGCTGATGCCCTGGTGGCCCGCGTCGGGGTCGGTGCGGCACACGACGATCACCAGGTCGGAGAGGATGCCGTTGCTGATGAAGGTCTTGGACCCGTTGAGCAGGTAGTGGTCGCCCCGGTCGACGGCCGAGGTGCGGATCCCCTGGAGGTCGCTGCCGGCGCCGGGCTCGGTCATCGCGATCGCGGAGATGATCTCGCCGCTGACCAGGCCGGGCAGCCAGCGCCGCTTCTGCTCCGGCGTCCCCAGCGCGGAGATGTAGGGGACGATGATGTCGCTGTGCACGGGAAAGCCGGGGCCGCTCGCGCCGACCCGGGCCAGCTCCTCGGCGACGATGGCGTGGTAGCGGAAGTCGTCGACCCCGGCGCCGCCGTACTCCTCCTCGACGTCGAAGCAGAGCAGCCCCGCCGCGCCGGCCCGGCGCCACACCTCGCGGCTGACCTGGCCGTCGGCCTCCCACTGGTCGTGGTGGGGGACGACCTCCTTCTCGACGAAGGCGCGCACGCTCGCGCGGAAGTCCTCGTGCTCCTGCTCGTAGATGGAGGGGCGGGCGGGCATCAGGACACCCACTCCTTGACCTGGGCGACGGCGGCCGCCGGGTCGTCGGAGACCGGCGAGATCTGCAGGTTGGTGACTCCGGCCTCGCGGAAGGCGGCGATCCGCTCCCGGACGTACGACGCGGGGCCGACCAGGTTGCCGGCCTCGAGCCACTCGGTGGGCACGATCGCCTCGGCGTCGCGCTTGTTGCCGCCGAGGTAGAGGTCCTGGATCTGGTTGGCCTCCTTCTCGTAGCCGTACTGGCAGGCGAGGTCGTGGTAGAAGTTCTTGCCGCGAGCGCCCATGCCGCCGACGTAGAGCGCGTACATCGGGCGCATCAGGTCGAGCAGCTTCTTGGTGTCCTCGCCCTCGCCGATCGCGAGCATGCCGCCGGCGGAGATCTCCAGGGGCGCGAGGTCGGGGGAGCGCTTCGCGGCGCCCTTCGCGAGTGCCTCGCCCCACACCTGCGAGGCCTTCTCGGGCAGGAACAGGAACGGCAGCCACCCGTCGGCGACCTCGGCGGTCATCGCGACGTTGGCGTCGCCGAGGGCCGCGACCCAGATCGGCACGGCGCTGCGCTCGGGCCGGGTGAGCAGCTTGAGCGGCTTGCCGAGGCCGAGGCCCTGGTCGGCCGGCAGCGGGAGCGTGACGATCCGGCCGTCGTGGACGAGCGTCTCGCGGCGCAGGCCCCGGCGGATGATCGAGATGACCTCGCGGGTGCGGCCCAGTGGCCGGTCGTACGGCAGTCCGTGGAACCCCTCGATCACCTGCGGCCCGGACGCGCCGAGGCCGATCACCGCACGGCCGCCGGACACGTTGTCGAGGCCGGCCGCGGTCTGCAGCAGCGCGCCCGGCGTACGCGAGAAGACGTTGAGGATGCCGGCGCCGATCTCGATGGTCTCGGTCTTCGCGGCGAGGTAGCCCATCAGGGTGGGGGAGTCGAACCCGTAGGCCTCGGCGACCCAGACCGTGTCCAGTCCGGCCTTCTCGAGCCCGGCCACCTGGTCGGCGGCCTCGCGGGGGTTGCCGGCGTACATCAACGGCGTCGAGAGCTTCATCGTGACAGCCTAACTGTCACGGTCGTGGTTGCCGCAAGGGGTGAGCGTCAGGTGCGTGGGCCCAGGCGCAGTGCGTGCACCCAGATCTCGGTGATCCGGTCGACCGCCTCGTCGAAGTCGATCGGCTCCCCGAGCACGAACCACAGGAACGCGCAGCGCTCGGTCATCGCACCCAGTGCCGTGGCGAAGAAGGCGACGTCGATGTCGGCCGGGATCAGGTCCGCCTGCTGCCAGGCGCGCAGGGCCGCCTCGGTGCGGGCCCGGCTCTGGTGGTGCCGGCCGCTCAGGACCTCGCGGGCCTCGTCGTTGTTCATGGCCGCCTCCTCGATGACGGCCCAGAGTGCGGCGTTGCGCCGGAAGGACTGGAAGTAGAGCCGGTTCGTCTCGCGCAGCCGCTCCTGCGGTGCGGCGTCGCGCGGCAGGCGGGTCGGCTCCTCGTACACCTCGTTCTCGAGTTCGATCAGGAGGATCCGGAAGATCTCCTCCTTCGACTCGAAGTAGGTGTAGAACGACCCGATCGCGGTGTCCGCGGCGGCGGTGATGTCGGCGATCCGGGTGTGGTGGTAGCCCTTCTCCTCGAAGACCTTCCGGGCGCCGACGATCAGCTGGTTGCGGGTGCGGCGCCCCTGTCTGGTCAGGGTCCGCTCCGACTCGGCCGCCTTCTCGATGGTGGAGCGCAGCGACGCGCTCGGACCCGTCGCCGGCGGCGACGGGTCGCCGGGGACGGGTCGCGATCGACCGGGGCCATCTGTCATGTCGTCGTGGAACCGCTTTCTCGGGAGGTCGGCACTGCGGGCTGCGCCATTCAAGCCTAACCCGAACGAACCTTCAACATCCGAATGCTTGCTCAACTTCTGAACCTGTGCTCAACTATGCGCCACGAACGAGGTGACGGCAGTCACAAGGTGGAAGGAGTAGGGGTGGAGCAGCGGGTTGTACTCATCACCGGTGCGTCGAGGGGCTTCGGGGAGGTGGCGGCGCGCGAGCTGGCGCGCCGCGGCCACCGCGTCGTGGCATCGATGCGGAGCCCGGAGCGCGACGGCGACCGGGTGCGGGCGGGCTACGAGGAGCTCATCGAGACCGTCCGGCTGGACGTGACGGAGTCCGACCAGGTGGTCGCCGTGGTCGAGGGGATCGTCGCTCGGCACGGACGCATCGACGCGGTCGTCAACAACGCCGGGTACGGCCTCTACGGCGCGGTCGAGGACCTCACGGAGGAGGAGCTCTTCCGTCAGTTCAACACCAACTTCATGGGGGAGTGGCGGGTCTGCAAGGCCGTCGTCCCGCACATGCGCGCGGCCGGCGGCGGCACGATCGTCAACGTCAGCTCGCTCGGCGCGAAGCTGGTCGCCCCGCTGACCGGGATGTACTCGGCGACCAAGGCGGCGATCGAGGCGATGACCGAGGCGCTCCGCTACGAGGTCGACCGGTTCGGGATCAAGGTGACCATGCTCGAGCCGGGCATGTACCGCAGCGACTGGGCGACGACGTCGCTGGCGGTCTGCGACGCCCTCAGCGAGGGTCGCAGCCCGTACCAGAAGTCGGCGGAGAAGGCGCTGGAGGCCTTCCGCGTGATGGCCGAGACCCGACCGGGTCCCGAGGCCGTCGGCATCGTGATGGCCGACATGGTCGAGCTCCAGCAGACCCCGCCGGTGCGGCTGCCGATCGGCGACGACGCCTACAAGCTCGCGATGGCACGCACGCTCTCCTCCGACGACGCGTGGGAGAAGAGCGTCAAGACCGGGCCGTTCTTCGAGGACGTCGTCCTGTCCTCCGACGGCGCCGGCTTCGCGGGCTACTGATCGCGGCGCCGGGAGAGGAGTGAGCTCGATGGAGAGCTTCAGGGACAAGGTGGTCGTGGTCACGGGCGGAGCACGGGGCATCGGCCTCGAGGTCGCCCGGTCCATGGCCGCGGACGGTGCGGTGCTGGTCCTGCTGGACGCACCCGGGGCGATGTCGACCCTCGGGTACGACGCGGCCGGACCGGACGACCTGGCGCGCGCGGCGGAGTCCGTGCGCGCGAGCGGCGCCCGGTGCACGACGTATGCCGTGGACGTGCGCGACCGTCGCGCCGTCGCGGCCGCGGTCGACGAGATCGTGCGCGACGTCGGGTGCCCCGACGTCGTCGTCAACTGCGCCGGGGTGTGCTCGGTCGTCGACGCCGACGAGATGTCGGACGAGCACTGGGCGGAGGTCGTCGACACGAACCTGCACGGCGCCTACAACCTGGTGCGCGCGGTGATCGGCCCGATGACCGCGCGGGGTGGCGGCGCGATCCTCCAGGTCGTCGGCGACGAGGCCCGCCGCGGCGCGGCGCGGCTGTCGCACGTCAGTGCCGCCGGCTGGGCCGCGATCGGGTTCGCCAAGTCGGTCGCGCTCGAGTCGGCCGCGGCCGGCGTCGCCGTACACGTGCTGTGCGTCGGACCGGTCGAGACCGCCCTGACGGAGTCGGACGCGTTCCGGTCGGCCGCGGCCGACCGGCGCGAGGTGCTCCGGGGCGAGGAGGCCCTGGCCGCGCTGGGCGCGCGGCACCCGAACGGCGCCGCCTGGGTGTCGATGACCGACGTGGTGCGCGCGGCGCGGTTCCTGGCCGCCAGCGGCACCTCGGCCACGGGCTCGGTGCTCGACGTGTCCGCGGGGCTGAGCGCCCTCAACTCCGCCTGACGAGGCGACCGATGCGAGGAGGAGACAAGGATGAGTGAGTTCAGCGGCAAGGTCGCCCTGGTGACCGGAGGAGCCAAGGGCCAGGGGCGCAACCACGCCCTGGCCCTGGCCGAGGCGGGCGCGCGCGTCGGGATCGTCGACGTCTGCCGGCAGTTCGACAGCTGCGCGCCGATGGGCACCGAGGAGGACCTGCGGACCACCGAGGCGATGCTGAAGGAGCGGGGCGCGGAGTGCTTCGCGATGGTCGGCGACACCCGGAGCTCGAGCGACATGCGCCGGTTCGTCGACACCGCACGGGAGCGCTGGGGCTCGGTCGACGTCTTCGTCGCCAACGCCGGTGTCGCGGCGTTCGGCCCGGTGGCGGAGATGACCGACGACATGTGGGACGACGTCGTCGGCGCCAACCTCACCGGGGTCGCGACGTCGATCCGCGCGGTGGTGCCGGTCATGAAGGAGCAGCGCTCGGGGCGGATCATCGCGACCTCCTCGTCGGTCGCGCGCGAGGGTGGGCCCAACAACGCCAACTACGCCGCGTCCAAGTGGGGCGTGATCGGCTTCGTGAAGTCGCTGGCGATCGAGCTGGCGCCGCTCGGCGTGACGGTCAACGCCCTGGCGCCGATGTCGGTCTCGACCGACATGTGCCACAACGACAAGACCTATCGGCTCTTCCGGCCGGACCTCGCCGACCCCACCGAGGACGACGTGCGCGACACGTTCGCCAGCCTCAACCCGATGCGGGTCCCCTGGCTGGAGCTGGAGGACGTGACGGCCGGTCTGCTCTACCTCGCGTCGGAGTCCGGCCGCTACGTCACGGGCGCCTCCCTCGACATCGCGGGCGGGTGGAATGCCTACCACAGCGCCTGAGGGAGGCGACGGCCGTGTCGCGCTCCCGCTGGTCGAGGCGGACCGGACCACCGTCTCGAAGGTGGACGGCGTCATCGACACCGGACTCGCCCAGGTCACGCGGGTCGGTGAGCACGTCTACCTGTCCGGACAGCTCGCCCTCGACCCCGACGGCCGCATCGACGCCCCCGGGGACTGCGGCCGCCAGGCGACCCGGTGCTTCCGCAACATCGAGGGCATCCTCGCCGCGGTCGGCGGCCGGATGAGCGATGTCGTGAAGGTGGTCTGCTACCTGACCGACGCCGCCGACCTGGCCGCCTACGCCGAGGCACGACGCCGGTTCCTCCCGACCGTCCCGGCGTCCACCGCCGTCGTCGTGAAGGCACTGCTGCACGAGGACGCCCTCCTGGAGGTCGACGTGACGGCCGTCCTCCCCCCGCTCCCTACCCGAATCGGCTGAGAGGTGCCCATGTCGAGCAAGATCGACGATCTCGTCTCCACCGCCGTCGCCGGCGGACCGCCCCTGTTCTTCCCCCAGCCCGAGGGGGAGATCCACTACAACTTCGACCAGGGCAACCCGGCCACGGAGACCTTCCCGCTGGCGGCACTGGCCGCTCTCGAGGACGAGGTGCGCCGCGAGGTCGGCGGGCCGTCCTACGACTACTTCGACGCCGCGACCGGCTACGAGGAGCTGGTGCTCGGCTGGCGCGGGCTCCGAGGGGTCCTCGCCGACCGGTTCGCGGCCCGCGACGGCCGGCAGCTCGACCCGATGAACCTGATCCTCACCTCGGGGTCGGTGCAGGGCATCGCCCTGGTGGCCAAGGCGTTCGTCGACCCGGGTGACGTGGTGCTGGTCGAGGCGGCGACGTTCCCGTACGCCGTGCGCTTCTTCGAGGCGGCGGGGGCCGAGATCGTGCCCGTCCCGGTCGACTCCGACGGGATGGACGTCGAGGCGCTGGACGCGACGATCGAGGAGCTGCTGCGCAGCGGGCGCCGGCCCAAGCTCATCTACACGATCCCGACCTTCCAGCTGCCGACCGGCACCTGCCTGAGCCTCGAGCGCCGGCGCCGGCTGGTCGAGATCGCGAACCGCCACCGCGTCATGGTGCACGAGGACAACGTCTACGCGGAGCTGCGCTACGACGGGGATCCGCTGCCGACCCTGTTCAGCCTCGACCAGGGGGGACTGGTCGTCCAGTCCGACAGCTTCAGCAAGACCGTGGCCCCGGCGCTCCGGCTCGGCTGGGTGCTGGGCTCCCATCAGGCCATCGCCGCCGTGGGCGCGGTGCGCCAGGACCTCGGGGTCAACCAGCACCTCGCGAGGGTGATGGCCCGCTTCACGGAGTCCGGCATGCTCGACCGGCACATCGGCGAGATCCGCGAGGTCTACCGGGCGAAGCGGGACACCGCCGTCGCGGGGCTGCGCGAGCACTGCGCGGAGTGGGTGGACTTCACCGTGCCCGACGGCTCGTTCTTCCTGTGGCTGCGGATCTCCGAGCAGATCGACTGGGACGCCGCGGCGGCCCGGGTCGCGGAGGCCGGCGTGTACTGCCGCCCCGGCGAGCGGTTCTCGGGCGACGCCGGCGGCGGCCGCTTCCTCCGGATGGCCTTCAGCAACGTCTCCACCGAGACCATCGCCGAGGGTGTGGCGGCGCTCGGGCGCGCGCTGAAGGCGAGTGCCCGGTGATGACCCCGGTGATGAGCCCGGTGCTGAGCCCGGTGCTGAGCCCGGTGCTGACGGGGTCCGGTGCCGCGCCGGAGGGGTGCCGACGTGGCTAGCTCGTGGACCGAGGTCGTGCTCCCGGCCCGCTGGCGGCCGAGCCGGCCGAAGCGAGGCACGATCGTCGACGTCGCGATCACCTGCGTCTCCCTCTTCGCCGTCTGGCTCTGCCTGCTGCTCGGCTGGCAGTGGGCCTACGACGCGGAGTACGTCTCCAACCTCGTGCTCCCGTCGCCGAGCGCGACGTGGGATGCGTTCAAGGAGGGCGTGTTCGGCTCGGGCACGTACTGGTCCCACATCTGGGTGACGACCTGGGCCACGCTGCTCGCGGTCGGCATCGGCGTCGCCATCGGCATCGCGGGTGGCGCCCTGTTCGCCTTCGTCCCGATCGCTCGCCGGGCGCTCTACCCCTTCGTCCTGGTCGGCATGGCGTTCCCCAAGATCGCCGTGGCGCCGCTGTTCGTGCTGTGGTTCGGCTACGGGCTGTCGTCCAAGGTCGCCGTGGGCGCCTCGATCGCGTTCTTCCCGGTGCTGGCCAACGCCGCGACCGGGCTGCGCGAGATCAACAAGGATGAGACCGAGCTGTTCCGGGCCTACCGCGCGACCATGTGGCAGGAGCTCCGGTTCCTCCGGGTGCCGCGGGCCGTCTCCTACATCCTGCCGTCGCTCGACGTCGCGATCGTCGGCGCCCTTCTCGGAGTGATCGCGGGCGAGTTCGTCGCCTCGACCGAGGGACTCGGGTTCCTGGTGCTGCAGTACTCGAAGTTCGGTGACGCACCGAACGTCTTCGCCGTGCTCTTCTGCATGGCCATCGTCGGCCTCGCCCTCAAGGGGCTGGCCGTCGTGCTCTCCACCCTCGGGCCCAAGAACGTAACGCCGCGATGAGGTCGCGCGTCGTTCCGACAAGAAAGAGGAGTCTCATGATCAAGAAGCTCTGCGCCGTGGGCACGGTGCTCGCGGCCGCCCTCGCGGTCACCACCGGCTGCTCGGACGACTCGTCGACGTCCTCGGCGTCCGGCGACGAGGTGACCCGGCTCGTGCAGGTCAACGCCGACCCGTCGCTGGCGGCGACGGTGGCGTTCCACACCTCGGTCCCCGAGGAGATGGGCTACTTCGCCGATGAGGGCCTCGAGGTGGAGGTCCAGGGCATCGACGGTGCCGAGACCGCCGCGGCGATGGTGCAGTCCGGACAGGCCGACGTCGTCCAGGCCGGTGGGCCCGCGATGGTCCAGTTCGCGGCCGACAAGCCCGACGGCCTGGTCGCGGTCTACCTCAACAAGTCGCACTCCTTCCGTGTCGTCGTCCCCGAGGACTCCGACATCCGGACCGCGGCGGACCTCAAGGGCAAGACGATCGGGTCCGTCGCCCTTGCCGGCTCGCTCTACCAGTACGGCCGCGCGGTCGTCGAACAGGGCGACCTCGACCCGGACTCGGACGTCAAGTGGCTGCCGGTCGGCTACGGCACCCAGGCGGCGGCCGCCTTCCAGGACGGCAAGATCGACGCGTACGCCGGGGCCGACGTGTTCAACGCCGTCATCGGCAGCCTGATCGGCTCGTCCATGCGCGTCATCGAGGTGCCCTCCGACACCCTGCCGGCCTTCGGCGCCTGGCTGTTCCGGCGCGAGATGGTCGAGGAGCAGCCCGAGGTCGTCGCGGGGTTCATCCGCGCCACCCTGCGCGGCATGATCTTCACCGACGCCAACCCGGCCCGGGCCGTGGACATCCACTGGAAGGCCTACCCGAGCAGCAAGCCGACGGACGCCGACAAGGACGGCGTCGCGGAGTTCTGGCAGGACGTCGTCCAGGAGCGACTGGAGCTCACCTACCTCGGCACCGGCGAGGACGGCCTCTACGGGACGGCGAGCGACGAGCAGCTGACCACCACCTTCGAGTTCCAGGTGGGCGCCGAGATGCTGCCCGAGATGCCCGACCTCGACGTCCTGGTGGACCTGGGTCTCGCCGAGGACTACAACGACTTCGACGCCGACGAGGTCCGCGCAGAGGCAGAGGCCTCGTGACGTGAGTGCCGTGCGCCCCACCGCGCCCGCCCGGGCCAGCATCAGTGTCCGCGGGGTCACGAAGCGGTTCGAGATCCCTCGCGAGCCCTCGTTCCTCGCGCTCCAGGAGGCGAACCTCGAGGTGTCGCCGGGAGAGTTCCTGGCGCTGGTCGGCCCGAGCGGCTGCGGCAAGTCGACGCTGCTGCGGCTGATGTCGGGTCTGATCCCGCCCTCCGAGGGGGAGATCTGGGTGGGTGATACCCGGGTCGAGGGTCCCCAGGCCGACTTCAGCACCGTCTTCCAGTCACCCCGGCTGCTGCCGTGGAAGACGGTCGAGGAGAACGTCGCCCTGCCGCTGCGGCTGGGGCGCCGACGGGCCACGCCGGCCAAACGCGAGGTGCGGGACCGGGTCGCGGAGCTGCTCGACCTGGTCCAGCTCTCGGCGTTCGCTCGGCGCTACCCGGGCGAGCTCTCGGGCGGCATGCAGCAGCGCGTCTCGATCGCCCGGTCGCTGGTGACGTCGGCGTCGATCCTGCTCATGGACGAGCCGTTCGGCGCCCTCGACGCCTTCACCCGGGAGTACCTCAACGAGGAGCTCCTGAGCATCTGGAAGGCGACCGGCCGCACGATCGTCTTCGTCACCCACGACATGGACGAGGCCGTGTTCCTGGCCGACCGCGTCGCGGTGATGGGTGCGCAGCCGGGCCGCATCATCGACGTCCTCGACATCGACCTGCCTCGTGAGCGCGACGGCGGGATCCGCACCGAGGCGGCGTTCTTCGACTCGGTCCGCCGGGTCCGGAAGGCGATGGGCTCGACCGGTCGGCGAGCCGACCCCGAGCCGGCCCCGGCAGCGGAGTCGACGGAGGGGGTCCACGCATGAGCACCGAGCCGAGCATGGTGGTGTCGGCGCCTCGGGTGTTGACCGACGGCCTGCTGTTCCCCGAAGGTCCGGTCTGCCTGCCGGGCGGCGATCTCGTCGTGTGCGAGCTCGCCGGCCGGCGGGTCACGCGGATCTCGCCGGCCGGCGAGCGGACAGTCGTGGCCGACTTCCCGGGTGCGCCCAACGGCCTGGTCCTCGACCGGGACGGCGCCCTGCTCGTCTGCGACAACGGCGGGCGCTGGGTGGCCGAGGAGCACGTCGGGCTGGACGAGGGGCCGGGCGACCAGCCCGGCCTGCTGTGGCGGCTGGACCTCGGGGGCGAGCTGACCCCGCTGCTCGAGGAGATCGACGGCCTGCCGCTCACCTCGCCGAACGACCTCTGCTTCGGGCCGGACGGCTCGCTGTGGTTCTCCGACCCGGTCTGGCCCGGCCCCGACGGCGCCGTGCCGCCCGGCCGGGTCGGCTACCGCGGTGCCGACGGGACGGCCGCCTGGGTGCACGACGGGCTCCGCTACCCCAACGGCCTCGGCGTCACTCCCGACGGCTCCGCGCTCATCGTCGCGGAGTCCTACACGTCGTGGCTGCACCGCTTCCCGATCCTCGGGGGCGGCAGGCTGGGGGAGCCGGAGCGGTTCGCGCACCTGGGCGTGGGAACCCTGCCCGACGGGCTCTGCTTCGACGCCGAGGGTCGGGTGATCGTCGCCGGGGCGGGCACCGGCTCGGTGGTGGTGTTCTCGCCCGAGGGCGCCGAGCTCGGCCGGATCCCCTTCGGCAACGACGTCACCAACGTGTGCTTCGGCGGCCCGGACCGGCGCACGCTCTACGTCACCGAGGCGGGCCTCGGCCGGGTGAGCGCGCTGACCTGGGAGGTCGCCGGCCATCCGGTGCCGTACCAGCCGGGCTTCGCCGCGGCCGGTTCGTCGACAGCCGGCTCGTAGACAGAGGAGGAGCACCATGTCACGCCGTACCGTCCCCGCACTGCTCCGCGACGCGGAGCGGCGATTCGGCTCGGGCGTCGCCGTCGTCGACGGCGGAGCCGAGCTCACCTGGCGGGAGCTCGCGTCCGCGGCCCGCCGGGTCGGCAGCGGCCTGCGCGCTCGCGGCGTCGCCCGCGGCGACCGGGTGGCCGTCTGGGCGCCCAACTCCCTGCACTGGGTGGTGGCCGCGCTCGGGGTGCACGAGATCGGCGCGGTGCTCGTGCCGCTCAACACCAGGTACACCGGGCCGGAGGCCCGCGACATCCTCCGGCGGGCCCGGGTGCGGCTGCTGCTGACCGTCGACGGGTTCCTCGGGCTCGACTTCGTCGGCTCGCTCGTCGCCGGCCTCGCCCACGACGACGACGCGGATCCCGCCGTCGGCGACGTGGTCGCGGGGCTGCCCGACCTGCGCGACGTCGTGCTGTTCCCCGGCGATCGGGGCGCGGCCGAGGGGCGCGAGGTCGCGACGCTCGACTGGGACCGGTTCCTCGATGGCGCTTCCGACGCGAGCCCGGACGCCGGCCCCGTCGACGAGCACGACCTCGCCGACGTCGTCTTCACCTCCGGCACCACCGGCCGCTCGAAGGGGGTGATGACCCGGCAGCGACAGACCGTCGAGTGCGTCCAGGCCTGGGTCGAGTGCGCGGGACTGCGCGACGACGACCGCTACCTGATCGCGAGCCCCTTCTCCCACACCTTCGGCTACAAGGCCGGGCTGGTGGCCTGCGTCGCGACCGGGGCGACGATGTACCCGGTCGCGACCTTCGACGTCGATCACGTGCTGCGGCTGCTGCACGCCGAGGGCATCACGGTGGTCCCGGGGCCGCCGACGATCCTGCAGAGCCTGCTCGACGCGTCGAGCGGATCGGGCTTCGGCGGCAGCCGGTGGCGCATCGCCGTGACCGGGTCGGCGGCCGTGCCGGTGCGCCTCGTCGAGAGGCTGCGCGAGGCCGGGGTCGAGAACGTGCTGACGGCGTACGGCCTCTCCGAGGCCGTGGTCGTCACCATGTGCCGCCCGGACGACCCCGCCGAGGTCGTCGCGACGACGGCGGGCCGGCCGGTCGCGGGCTTCGAGGTCCGGGTGCGGGCCGGGGACGGCGGGCTGCAGGCGACCGGGCTGCCCGGCGAGATCGAGCTCCGCGGCCCCAACCTGATGGTGGGCTACCTGGACGACCCGGCGGCCACCAGCGAGGTGGTGGACTGCGACGGCTGGTTCCGCACCGGCGACGTCGGCACGATCGACGACGACGGGTACGTCTCCATCACCGACCGGATCAAGAACATGTACACGGTCGGCGGCTTCAACGTGTATCCCGCCGAGGTCGAGAACGCCCTCGCACGGCTCGAGGGCATCCGCGAGTCCGCGGTCGTCGGCGTCCCGGACGAGCGGCTCGGCAGCGTCGGACGCGCGTACGTCGTCCGTCCGCCGGGGGCCGATCGGCCCGACGCCGACGACGTGCTCGGCCACTGCCGGGCCCGGCTCGCGAACTTCAAGGTGCCCCGGGAGATCCGCTTCCTCGACCGGCTGCCGAGGAACGCCGCCGGCAAGGTCGTCGTGGACGACCTGCGCCGGCTCTGACGGAAGGTGACGCTGTGTCCCGCATCCCGCCCCTCGACACCGACGTGCTCGAGGCCGCCCACCCCGAGCTGCTGGCGACCATGCGCGCCGTCTACGGCGCGGAGCCGTCCACGTTCGGCATCCTGGCCCGGATGCCGAACGTGCTCGACGCCGTCGGCCGGCTCAGCATCGCCGTCATGAACGAGGGCCGGGTGGGGCCCGGCCTGAAGTGGATGGTGGCGCACATCGCGAGCATGTCGGCCGGCTGCCGCTACTGCTCGGCCCACACCGGCTTCCACGCCGCGGACACCGCGGACGTGGACCCGGAGAAGATCGCCGCCGTGTGGGAGTTCGCCACCGACCCCAGGTTCTCCGAGGCGGAGCGGGCCGCGCTGGCGATGGCCCTCGGCGCCGGTCAGACGCCGAACGCCACCACCGACGAGGACTTCGTGGAGCTGCGCCGGCACTTCGACGACTCCGAGATCGCGGAGCTGGTCGCGGTGGTGGCGCTGTTCGGGTTCTTCAACCGCTGGAACGACACGGTCGCCTCCGACCTCGAGCAGGCGCCGCGTGCCTTCGCCGAGAGCCACGTGCGGATCTTCCGGCCCGGGGACGCACCCTGAGGAGAGCGGGGCGTCAGCCGCGGCCGTGCCAGCTGTCCCACAGCGCGGCGTAGGAGCCGCCGGCGGCAACCAGCTCGTCGTGCGACCCGAGCTCGGAGATCCGGCCGTCCTCCACGACCGCGACCCGGTCGGCGTCGTGGGCGGAGAAGAGCCGGTGCGCGATCGCGATCACGGTGCGTCCCTCGAGCACCGCGGCGAGCGAGCGCTCGAGATGGCGGGCCGCGCGCGGGTCGATGAGCGAGGTGGCCTCGTCGAGCACCAGCGTGTGCGGGTCGGCCAGCACCAGCCGGGCCAGCGCGATCTGCTGGGCCTGGGGCGCGGTCACGGCGCGGCCGCCGGAGCCGACCTCGGTGTCGAGGCCCTCGGGCAGCGCCTCGACCCAGTCGAGCGCGTCGACGGCCGCGAGGGCCCCGCGCACGTCGGCGTCGGAGGATCCGGGGCGGGCCAGCACGAGGTTCTCGCGCACGGAGCCGACGAAGACGTGGTGCTCCTGGGTCACCAGCGCGACGTGGCCGCGCAGGTCGTCGAGCGGCAGCTCGACCAGCCCCACGCGGCCGACCGTGACCGAGCCGGTGCGCGGCGGGTGGATGCCCGCGAGCAGCCGGCCGAGCGTCGACTTGCCGGCGCCCGACGGCCCGACCATCGCGATCCGCTCGCCGACGCCGACGTCGAGGTCCACGCCGTGCAGCACGTCGCGCCCCTCGACGTACGAGAAGCGCACGTCGTCTGCGGCGAGGTGCTCGCCCTCGGGCTCGCGACCACTGACCTCGCGGTCGTCGGGCACCTGGGCGACGCCGAGCAGCCGGGCCAGCGAGGCCGCGCCGAGCTGGAGCTCGTCGAGGATCGACACGATCCGGTCGACCGGGTCGATCAGCATCTGCACGTACAGCGTCGCGGTCGTCACCGCGCCCAGCGTCACCTGGTCCTGGGTGTAGAGGTAGCCGCCGAAGAGCAGGGTCAGCACGGTGGGGATCAGGTAGGCGATCTCCATGTTCGGGAAGAACACCGTGCGCAGGAAGAGCGTGTAGCGCTCCGCCCGGTACGACGCCGCGATGTCGTCGTCGACCGCCTCGATGCGGCGCCGGCCCAGGCCGAGCGCCTCGACCGTGCGGGCGCCCTCGACGGTCTCGGTGAGCGTCGCGTTGATCTGCGAGTACGTCGCGCTCTCGCGCAGGTAGCCGTCCTTGGCCCGCTTGAGGTACCAGCGCAGCCCGATCACCAGCGGCGGCACGCCCAGCAGGCAGGGGATCGCCACCCACCAGCCGACGCTGAGCGCCGCGACGAAGGTGACGACCGCCGTGACGACCGCGATCGTCCACTCCGGCAGCGCCATCCGCACCGACCAGCCGAGCTGGTCGACGTCGCGGCTGGTGCGCGTCAGCAGGTCGCCCGAGCCGGCGTCCTCGACGACGCCGACCGGCAGCGCGAGCGTGTTGTCGACGAAGTCCTCGCGCAGCTCGGCCAGCACCTGCTCGCCGAGCACCTGGCTCAGGTAGCGGGCGAACCGGGTGAGCACGGTCTGCACGACGAGGAAGACCGCGAGCAGCGCGACGATCCGGTCGACGTGGTCGGTGGTGGTGCCGCTCTCGACGGCCTGCACGAGGTCGCCGAGCAGCCGCGGCGCGGCCAGGCCGGCGAGCGCGGCCGCGACGTGGAGCGCGAGTGCGCCGTACAGCATCCGCGGGTGCCGGCGGGCCAGCGAGCCGACGTACGAGCGCACCGCGCGGCCGTCGGCGACGGGCAGGTGCGTCCTCATCGGGACCCTCCCGACTTCTGGAGCTCGCCGGTCTCGGTCTCGAGGTCGGGGTCGCTCTCGCGGGCCACGACGCGGCGGTACGCCGGGCTCGTGTCGAGCAGGTCGGCATGGGTGCCGGTCGCGACCACCCGGCCGCCGACGAGGAACGCGACGACGTCGGCGGCGGCGAGCATCAGCGGGCTCGACGAGGTGACCACGGTGGTGCGTCCGGTGCGGTGGTCGCGCAGCCGCGCGGCGATACGGGCCTCGGTGTGCGCGTCGACGGCCGAGGTCGGCTCGACGAGCACCAGGATCTCGGGGTCGATCGCCAGCGCTCGGGCGAGCACCAGGCGCTGCCGCTGACCACCGGAGAAGCTGCGGCCGCGCTCGGCGACGATCGTGTCCAGCCCCTCCTCGAGCGCCTCGAGGATGTCGCCGGCCGACGCGGTCCGGAGCGCGCGCCGCACGTCGCCGTGGCCGGTGAGGTCGAGCCCGTCGCCGAGCCGGCCGGAGAAGAGCATCGCGCCGGTGTCGGAGACCACGATCCGCTTGCGCACCTCCGCCGGGTCGAGTGCGGTGAGCGGGGTGCCGCCGAACCGCACGTCGTCGTCGACGGGGGAGGCGGCCATGCCGAGCCGGTCGGCGAGCACCGCCGAGTCGTCGGGCTGTTCGCTGACGATCGCCGTCAGCCGGCCGGTGTGCACGACGAGCCCGGTGCGGGTGTCGACGAGGTCGGAGCCGACGGCCGGAGAGGGCGCCGGGTGGGCCGGGACGGTGACCTCGGGCTCGAGCGCGAGCACCCGGCAGATGCGGGCGGCCGCGACCCGGCCGCGGATCACCTTGTTGGCGTACTCCGTGGCGGTGCGCAGCGGGATCATCAGGAACGCCGAGTAGCCGTAGAAGGCGACCAGCTCGCCCGGCGTGATCGTGCCCTGCACGGCGTACCGGGCGCCGAGCCAGACCACGACCACGACGAAGAGCCCGGGCAGGAACACCTGGAGCGCGTCGAGCACCGACTGGAGCTGCGCTACCCGGACGCCGGCGGCGCGGGTGGTCTGCGACTCGCGGCGGTAGCGGGCCGAGAACACCTGCTCGCCGCCGATGCCGCGCAGCACGCGCAGGCCGCCGACGATGTCGCTGGCGGTGTTGGAGAGCCGGCCCATCAGGTGCCGCTGGTGGGCGCTGCGGCGCTGGAGGGGGCTGAGCAGCGGGGCGACGCCGAGCATCAGCAGCGGCACCCCGATGAGCACCACGAGCCCGAGCGTCACCGACGTCTGGAGCAGGATCACCGCCACCACGACGAACGACACGACGGCGCCGGCGAACCGTGCCGCGACGTCCATCACCTGGCCGATGTGGGAGAGGTCGTTGGTGCCGATCGCCACGACCTCGCCGGTCGAGACCCGGCGGGGCAGGGTGCCGCCGAGTCGCACGGACTGCCGGGTGACCAGCTGGACGACGCGGTACGCCGCGGTCAGCCAGTTGGTGACCGCGAACCGGTGCCGCATGATGCCCGCCCCGGCCTGCACCAGGCCGATGCAGAAGAGCACGGCCGCCCACTCGGCGAGCCGCGAGGTGTCCTTCGCGGCGACGCCCTCGTCGATGGCGCGGCCGATCACCGCCGGCATCACGGCCTGCGCGCTCATCCAGACGATGCCGAAGAGCATGCCGATCGCGAGCGTGTGCCACTGCTTGCGCGCCACCCACCAGAGGAACCCTCCCGGCGAGCCGTGGGCGGCGGTGCCGGGGTGGTCGAGGGGAAGCTTGCGCACTCGCCAACGCTACGGAGCAGACCCCGTGGTCAGCGAATTGTTTTCGCGGTGACGGTGGTCACCCGTCAGCCGTCCTCCATCGTGGTCAACGTGCCGCAGGATTGCCGGGCGTAGTCGATCGCGTTCTTGGCGCCGGCGAGGCTCATCCGCAGTGTGATCTGGCCGGGCTCGCCCCCGAGGTGGAGGCCGATCTTGAACGCCGTGGCGCCGCCCGACTCGGCGAACGCGTGGGCGTCGCAGCGGGTGGGCTTCACCGGCAGCTCGATGCGCTGCGTGGGATCGGTGCCGTGGACGGTGACCGCGGGGCGCCACACGTCGCTGCCGACGGGCGACAGCACCGGCGTGCCGGAGACGGTGTCGAGGGTGAGGGCGGGCCCGGGTTGGCCGGTCGGCGCCACGACGAGCGTGAGCGTGCCGGGGTCGCCGACCTCGCCGGCGCTCGGCACGTCCTCGGCCCAGGACAGCCGGGCCACCCGGGCGATCGCGAGCTCGAGGCAGCGCGACCCGGCGTACCGGCCGGCGACGTCGGTGGAGTCCGCGACCCGGAGCGCCCGGGTGGTCCTGCCGTACGTGACCGTCACGGTGCCGGTGCCCGTCGGGTGGTCGCAGGCGGGTCGTCGGGGGAGGTAGAGCGGGAAGCCGCGTTCGGACTGGGACGGGATCGGGCGCAGGCGGGTGCCGCGCAGGGTGGTGCGGTAGCGCGGGTCGGCGTAGGTGATCCGGGCCGGCCGGATCTGCGCCGCGGTGTCGTTGTCGATCCAGACCTCCATCCGGCCCGCGGCCGCGTCGCGCGACGACTGCCGCATGTCGGCGCGCAGCCGACCGCTCGGTGGCGGCTCGGGCGGCACCGGCAGCGGCGTCAGGGTCCGGATCGAGCGGGACGGCGACGGCGTCGTCGTGCTCGACGGCGCGTCGTCACCGGAGCAGCCGCCCAGCAGGAGCACTGCGGCCAGGGCCGCGGCGGCGCTACGCCTCACGGTTGTCCAGCCGCGCGGGCAGCACCAGGAGCAGCAGCACGAGCACGGCGGCGATCCCGGCCGCGGCCACCCCGGCCCAGGTGCGGTCGACGACGACGTCCCAGATCAGCAGCACCATCCCCGCCACGAGCAGGGAGATGCAGCCGATCACGCCGTACACGAGCCGGTGCGCGGACTCCACCACGCGCGCCTTGACGTGCCGGCCGGACAGCCGGCGGTGGATCGCGACAGGCGCCATCACCAGCGCGGTGCACAGCGCCGCGAGGATCACCAGCGCCAGGTAGAGGGCGGTCTGGAAGTCGTCGAGCTTCTGGAAGGTGTCCTGGAAGGGCAGGGTCAGCAGGAAGCCGGCCGTCAGCTGCGCGCCGGTCTGCATCACGCGCAGCTCTTGGAGCAGGTCGTTGAACTTGCGGTCGAGCCGCTCGTCCTCCGTCTCGTCGCGCCCCGACCGGCGGCGCTCGTCGTCCATGGTGCCAGTGTGACCCAGACTCAGCCGGCGAGATACGGGATCACCTCGGCCCTCGGCAGCTCGGCCGCCAGCGAGCCGGGGATCAGCAGCTTCGAACGGCGTACGCCGGAGCCGATCACCGCGACCTCGACGTCGAGCACCCGTGGGTCGACGAGCAGCCGCCAGCCGTCCGGGAGACCGATCGGCGTGATCCCGCCGTACTCCATCCCCGACTCCTCGACCGCCCGGTCCATCGACAGGAACGACGCCTTGCGCACGTCGAGCTCCTTGCGCACCCGGTTGTTGACGTCGGCCCGGGTGTCGGAGCGGACCAGGCACGCGGCGATCCGCTCGTCGCCGGCCCGGCTGCCGCCGACCACGACGCAGTTGGCACCGGTGTCCATGCCGATCTCGTACGCCGCCGCCATCGCGGCCGTGTCCGCCACCGCCGGGTCGATCTCCACCACGCCGACCCGCCCCGCGTGCGCCCACCCCCGCAACGCCGCCGCCACCGGTGCGGCGAGCAGATCCGGGCGGTCCAGGGCAGGAACGGTCTCGATGCGGCCGAGCTTCGGTGTCGTCATGAGGACATCCTGCTGGAGAGCGTTCACCGACCCGGTGGTTGAGGAAGGCGCGCTGGCGCCTGTCTCGAAACCACCTGTACCGCGCGAGCGATCGTCGGCGCCCTCCCGGCGGCACGAGTGCGGGTGCCGTATCGGGAGGGCGCCGACCTGTGGTCGGGACTGGGTCGCGTTGGGGGCGGTTTCGAGACGGTTGCTAGCGCAACCTCCTCAACCACCGTCGCCGAGCCTCCCGCCGAGCCCGGTGGTTGAGGAAGGCGCGCTGGCGCCTGTCTCGAAACCACCCGCCCGCGTGAGGAGTGCCGTCGTCCTCCCGGCGGCGCCAGTGTGGGTGCGCGTCCTGCGCCGTCCAGGGTCCGCTTCGCCGCTTCGCGCCCTTGACGGCTCCTCCCGCGCACCCGTTCGGCGCCTATCGGGAGGACGCCGACCGGTGGTCGGGACGCGGGATGCGTTCGTGGCGGTTTCGAGACGGTTGCTAGCGTAACCTCCTCAACCACCGTCGCCGAGACTTGTCGCGTCGGGGGCACGGTGGTTGAGGAAGGCGCGCTAGCGCCTGTCTCGAAACCACCACGAACCTGGGCGGAATTCGCCGCCCAACCCCTTGTGTGATCGAACAATCGTTCGATACAATGAGGTATGGCGCTGATCTCGGACACCCACCTCGACCCCACGGACGACGGCGGTGCCATGTCCGCGATGCCCGCGATTCCCGACGTGTCCGCGGTGCCCGACGTGTCGGGGATGTCCGAGGCGGAGCTGGTGGACGCGATCCGCGCCCTCGAAGACACCAAGGCGAGGGCCTGCGCGGCCCAGGCGCGGTTGACCCGAGTACTGGATGCCCGCGTGAGGGCCCGGCACGCCGACCAGGGCGTGCCGGCCGCGCGGCGGGGGCGGGACGTGCCCGGTCTGGTGGCCTACGCCCGCCGGGAGTCCCCCGCGCGCGGGTCGCGGTTGTTGGGGTTCGCGCACGCCCTGGCCGAGCTCCCCTCGACGGAGGCCGCGCTGGCGGCCGGGGTGGTGTCGGAGTGGCGGGCGATCCTGATCGCCCGGGAGACCGCCTGCCTCCAGCCCGGGCACCGGGCCCGGGTGGACGCCGAGCTGTGCGCCCCCGACAACCAGGGCGCCTATCGGTTCGCGGGGTGGGGCGACCGACGACTCGTCGCGCAGACCCGGGCGCTGGTCGCCGGCCTGGACCCGGCCGCGGTGGTCGACCGCCGCGCCCGCGCGGAGGCCGACCGGCACGTGAGCCTGCGGCCCGCGCCGGACACGATGGCCCGGCTCTCGGTGCTGCTCCCGGTCGCCCAGGGCGTCGCGGCCTACGCCACCCTGACCCGGGCCGCCGACTCCGCTCGTGCCCAAGGCGACCCGCGGTCACGGGGCCAGGTGATGACCGACACCCTCGTCGAGCTCGTCACCGGACAGGCCACCGCGGAGGCGGTCCCGGTCACGATCAACCTGACCGTCTCCGACCACACCCTCCTCGCCGGCGGACACCAGCCCGCCTGGCTCACCGGCTACGGCCCCCTGACTGCCGACCACGCCCGTCACCTCGCCGCTACGGCGCTGGCCGAGGCGCGGGTGGCGCTGCGGCGCCTCTACGCCTGCCCCGAGACCGGCACCCTCGTCGCGATGGAATCGAAGGCGCGGGCGTTCCCGAAGGCCCTCGGCCTGTTCCTTGACCTGCGCGACCAGACGTGTCGCACCCCCTGGTGCAACGCCCCGGTCCGCCACCACGACCACATCACCGACCACGCGCAAGGCGGCCCCACCTCCGCGATCAACGGCCAAGGCCTGTGCGAGCAGTGCAACCACACCAAACAGGCCCCCGGCTGGCGCGCCAGACCACTGGCCGGCCCACCCGATCAGCACGTCGTCGAGACCACCCTGCCCACCGGCCACACGATCCGATCAACAGCACCCCGCGCACCCACACCCAGCCGCGTCGCACCCCGGATCCAACGCGAACTCCACTACCCCGACTTCGTCATCGAATACGCCGCCGCCTGACCGGGTCGACCGACCCGGCAGACCGCATCGTCCTCTCCAGCGGTGACCACGACGGTCGACCCGAGCAGACCGCAAGCCGCCCAGCAGCCGTCACCACCCCCCCGTAACCCCCACCCACGGCGACCACACAAATCCGGTAAGCGCGTCACGGCGAACGACCACGGCGGACAGCACCGTCACAGACCCCCAGGAGAGGGACAGCCAGGGCACGGTGTTCAGCCAAACCTCGGTGAGACGGAACCGGATCACGGCACGATCTGGTCGCATGACGATCACGACCACATCCAAGCCCGGCTGGCAGGTCGTGCTGTTGGGCGCGGTGAGTCTTGGCCCGGCGCTCATCGCTTTCCTCCCGCTGACCATGAGGTCCGTCTGGTACTTGTCGGCGGAGCAGAACCAGCCCTTCCTGAGCGAGGGCCGAGTGCTGTGGTTCCTCGTCTCCTTCACGATCGCTTTCGCGCCGTTCTTCGGTGCGATCGTGGCGCTGCTCTCCGTGCGAGCCGCCGGGCGCGGCTGGCGCGGGGCCACCCAGATCGCGGCCTGGTGGGCATGCGGGCTGGGGCTGGTGGCGCTGGCCGCGGCGGGCCTGGGCGGGGGAGGGTTCTGAGCGGCGTCGTCCGGGCCGACGCCGGGAGCACCTTCACCATCGAGTACGCCGTCGCCTGACCGTACCGACCTCACATCGTGTTCTCCAGCGGTGACCACGACGGTCGACCCGAGCAGACCGCAAGCCGCCCAGCAGCCGCAACCACCCCCCGTAACCCCCACCCACGGCGACCACTCAAATCCGGTAAGCGCGTCACCGGCCGCAACGACAAGCCGACCGCACCGCTGCGCGCCGGTTCCATGGCAGGCACCGAGCGTTGCGGTCCGCTACGCCTCGTTGCCCAAGGTCCATGTCGCGCGCTCTCGCGGCCGGTGCAGTTCCTGGTAGATGCGCTGCCCCTCGACGTACCGCCTCGTGAGCTCAGCATCTGGCTGGAGCACCACAGCGTCGCGCCGGCTCTTCCGAGCCATGGCGACTGAGGTGGACACCTCGAGGAAGATCGAATAGTCCCACCAGCGGGCGAGCTCCTCGCGGAGCAGGAAGAGACCTTCGACGATCGTGATCGTGCTCGGGGCAGCGTGTTCGACGGGCGGATTGATGCGGACCTCGCGAGACCGGTCGATGCATGCCATGCGGTACTCGCCGTTGCCGCCGATGCTCAGTGGCTCCAAGACGCTTCTCGTCAGCGCCTCGTAGTCATAGCTGTCGTCGAGATAGCCCTCGGGCGAGGTGCGCCCACGACGGTGGCGTACGGCACTGGGGTGCATGAAGTCGTCGGCGTGGATGACCAGTGCCGTGCGATTGAGTCGACCTAGTGCGACCGCCAGATTGGTGGCGTACGTCGTCTTGCCGCTCCCGTCGCCGCCGTCGATCGCGACGAGCACCCTCTCCTGGCGGTGGCCATTGGCGATCGCCGAGGCGATGTCGTCGACGGTGGGCACCGGGCGATGGTGCCAGGAGCCCACAGTCCTTCACCCGCGGTTCACGTCGATCCCGCTGCGTGGTCACCGGCCCCGGCTCTGCTGGAGCCATGCGAGAGCCGATCGTCATCGCGCACCGTGGGGCGTCCGGCTACCGTCCCGAGCACACCCTCGCGTCGTACCGCCTCGCGATCGCGCTGGGGGCCGACTACGTCGAGCCCGACCTGGTCTCCACCAGGGACGGCGTGCTGGTCGCCCGGCACGAGGCCGAGATCGGGCGGACGACCAACGTGGCGCGGCGCGGTGAGTTCGCGGACCGGCTGACGACCAAGGAGGTCGACGGCCGCGAGATGACGGGGTGGTTCGTCGAGGACTTCACCCTCGCGGAGCTGAAGACCCTGCGCGCGGTGGAGCGGCTGCCCGAGCTGCGACCGCACAACACGAGGTGGGACGGGCGCTACGACGTGCCGACGTTCGACGAGATCCTCGGCCTGGTGGCCGCGGAGTCGGAGCGGCTCGGCCGCCCGATCGGTGTCTACCCCGAGACCAAGCACCCGGCGTACTTCGCCGAGCTCGGCCTCGGGCTGGAGGAGCCGCTCCTCGACGCGTTGGCGCTGCACGGGTACGGCGGACCGGACGCACCGGTGTTCATCCAGTCCTTCGAGCCAGCCGGTCTCCAGTGGCTCCGGTCACGCACCGGGCTGCCGCTGGTGCAGCTGGTCGGGGTCACCGGTCGCCATGGTCGGCCGAGCGATCTGGTGACCTCGACCGGCCTGCGGCGGGTCGCCGGCTGGGCGGACGCGGTGGGCGTCGACAAGGACCTGGTGCTGCCGCGACATCCGGGCCTCGGCACCATCGGGGAGCCGTCGCCGCTCGTCGCCGACGCGCATGCGGCCGGACTGCTCGTCCACGTGTGGACGATGCGCGACGAGAACGCCTTCCTGCCCACCGGCTACCGACGTGGCGAGAGCCCGTCCGACCCCGGGGACTCCATCGAGGAGACGCAGGCGTTCCTCGACGCCGGGGTGGACGGGCTCTTCACGGACCATCCGGACACGACCCTGGAGGCCAGGCGGCTTCAGGCCTCCGGCATCAGGACCCAGGCGGCGATGTAGGCGACCGCGACGGCGCCGACGCTGAAGATCGCGGCGACCACGGTGAGCAGCCGGACCAGGGTCGGGTCCAGGCCGAGGTAGTCGGCCACGCCGGAGCAGACGCCCGCGATCATGCGGTCGTCGCGGCGGCGGGTCAGGCGGCGGCTGGTGTCGATGTTCATCGGTTCTCCTCGGGGGACTCGGGACTCTCAGTGGGCTCGGGGCTCTCGGCGGGCTCCTCGGCGATGACCGCGGTGTCGGCGGCCTCGGCGGCCTCGTCGTACGCGCCGGGTACGTCGGACTCGTAGGTCTCGGCGACCGGTGCCGCCGGGGGTGTCTCGACCCAGCCGACCTGCTTGGTCGACCACTTGTGCCGCGACGACACGCTCAGGGCGAGCAGCCCGGCGAGGCCGGCCAGCACCCACGGGATGGGGAGCAGCCAGCGGATGTCGTCGTTGTCGACGCCGTCGGCCTGGATCACCGCCCAGATGCCGACCAGGCCGAGGAACGCGATCCCCATGACCAGGTGGCCGACGTTCACCGGGTGCCGGCCCGACGGCCGCTCGGTGTGGGTGGGCATGCTCGTGGTGCTCATCGGTGGCTCACCTCGATCTCCCCGACGCCGAGCTGGGCGTCGATCATGATCTCGGGACCGGTGCTCGGCCCCTCGAAGCTGGTGGACTGGACGTCGATCCCGCCCTGCTCGTGGTCGAACAGGTCGATGTGGCCGGGCCCGTTGACGTCCGCCTGGACGGTGGCGGCGAGGCGGGCGGGCAGGATCACCTCGATGCGGCCCACGCCGCCCTCGATCTCGATCCGTCGGCCGTCGAGACCGGCCAGGTCGACGACCTGCCGCAGGTCGAGCACCTGCTCGCCGGCGCCCAGCCAGTAGCGGTCCTGCACCGCGGACGCGCTGGTCGGCGTCACGCGGACCTGCTCCGCGTCCCACCGGTCGGCGGCGGTGGCCCCGACCAGGCCGACGGTCGCGAGCAGGCCGAGCAGGATGATCCCGCCCGCGCGGCCGAAGAACGCGCCGACCACCAGCATCACGCCGCAGATGGCCACGGCGAGCGCCGGGTACGCCGCGTCGGCGACCTGGCCGCCGGCGAGGTCCACGATGCCGAGGACGCCCTCGGCCAGCACGATCAGCGCGAGCGTGAACCAGAACAGGATGGGTCCGCGCTTGCGCGGGTTCGGCGGCCGGGGCGCGACCGGTGCGACCGGCGGCAGGTACGGCGGCGGTGCCGCGGGTGTGTACGCCGGGCCCGCGGCCGGTGCGACCGGTGCGGAGTAGGGGTTGGTCTGGGTGGGCGCCCCGGTCGGGGCGTACGGCGCGGCGTACTGGGGCCCGGGCTGCGGACCGTACGGCGCGGCGTACGGCGGCTGCGGTGCCGGGCCCGCCTGGCGCGGCGGGTTGTTGCGGGTCAGCAGCCACAGCGCGACCAGTGCCACGACCGCCAGCGGCCACGGGAACCAGAAGGCGCCCCAGCTGTCGCCGATCAGGGCCAGGGCCGCGATCGCGCCGACGATGATCAGCGCGACCGAGCGGGTCCGCTCGTCCAGGTTGAACGGCGCGCGGTCGGACCCCTCCTCGGGGACCAGCAGCCAGCAGGCGCCGTACAGGATCAGTCCGGCGCCGCCGAAGAACACCAGCACCACGAACGCGACCCGCAGGATGAGGGGGTCGATGTCGAGGTGCCGGCCGAGGCCGCCGGCGACGCCCGCGACCTTGCGGTCGGTGATCGAGCGGCGCAGCCGGCCCAGGTCGCGCATCTCCTCACGGGAGACGCGCGGTCCGGTGTCCTGGCCGGGGCCGTGCGGCGGAGGAGGTGCTTCGGGCGGTGTGCTGGTCATGGCACCAGCCTGCGTCACGCCGGACCCGGACACCATCGGGGACGCCCCTGATCCTGGGCGGGGCGGCGGCCCGGTCGCTCAGGGTCGGGTCGGGGTTCGCCCTCATGGTCCGGGCCCGGTCGCTGTGTGACGATTGACCCCGAGATGAGCAGCACACACGGCACCGCGGTCGACGGCGGCGCACCGCCCGCCCCGCGGGAGACCCGCCGCGCGACCCGCGACGCGCAGGAGCCGATCCTCGGCGGCGTCGCGTCCGGCCTGGCCAAGCACCTCGGCGTTCCGGTGCTCTGGGTGCGGGTGGCGTTCGTGGTGACCGCGGCGCTCGGCGGCTTCGGCATGTTCCTGTACGCCGGGCTGTGGTGGATGCTGCCGTCCGACCAGCACTTCGAGTCCGCCGCCCCCGGCATCGAGAGCGCCACCCGCGGCGGCCGCCGCCCCGGCCGGATCCGCCGGCTCGGCGACGTCGGCCCGGTGATCGTGCTGGCCGCGCTCGGGCTCGGCGCGATCCTGCTCGTCGAGGCCGTGGTCGGGCGTGGTGCGGTGTTCTGGCCGCTGCTGATCGGCATCGTCGGCGTCGCGCTGCTCTGGCGACAGGCCGACGAGGCCCAGCGGGAGCGCTGGCTCGACAGCACCGGCCGGATCGCGCCGGTGCGGGTCGTGTTCGGTGCCGGCGGCTGGGCGTCGTACGCCCGGGTGGCCGCCGGCCTCGCCCTGATCGTGGTCGCGCTCGTCCTCTACTCCGCGCACGGCGGCTCGCTCTCGATGGCGCGCGACATCACGGTCGCGGCCCTGCTCACCGTCGTCGGCCTCGCGATCGTGATCGGCCCGTGGGTCTACCGGCTCGCCTCCGACCTCTCCGACGAGCGCGCCGAGCGGGTGCGCACCCAGGAGCGCGCCGACGTCGCCGCCCACCTGCACGACTCCGTGCTCCAGACGCTCGCGCTGATCCAGAAGAGCGCCGACGACCCGACGACGGTCGCCCGCCTGGCCCGGGCCCAGGAGCGGGATCTCCGGTCGTGGCTCTACGCCGGCGAGTCGACCGACGAGCGCACGGTCGCCAGCGCCCTGCGCGGCGCCGCCGCGCGCGTCGAGGACGAGTACGGCGTGTCGGTCGAGGTCGTCACGGTCGGCGACTGCGACTTCGACGAGCTGCTCCGCCCGATCGTCAACGCGACCGGCGAGGCCGTCACCAACGCCGCGAAGCACGCCGGCACGGGCAAGATCGACGTGTACGCCGAGATCACCGACGCCGCGATCGACGTCTTCGTCCGCGACCGTGGCCGGGGCTTCGACCCGGAGACGATCGGCACCGACCGCTACGGCGTACGCCACAGCATCGTCGACCGCATGCAGCGCCACGGCGGATCCTCCGAGATCCGCTCGGCACCGGGGGAGGGGACCGAGGTCCGCCTGCACCTGCCCCGCCCCACCCGACAGGAGGAGAACCACCATGGCTGAGGGGACGAGCCTCGTGAGCGTGGTCATCGTCGATGACCACGCGATGTTCCGGCGCGGGGTGCGCGCCGAGCTGGAGAGCGCCGGCCGGGGCCGGGTGTCGATCCTCGCCGAGGCGGCCGACGTGGACGAGGCGGTCGCGGCCGTCAGCGAGCACCGCCCCGACGTCGTGCTGCTCGACGTGCACCTGCCCGGTGGCGGCGGGGTCGAGGTGATGCGGCGGGTCACCGCGTCCGGTGCCGCTCCCGAGACCCGCTACCTGGCGCTGTCGGTCAGCGACGCCGCCGAGGACGTCATCGGCACGATCCGGGGCGGCGCCCGCGGCTACGTCACCAAGACCATCACCGGGCCCGAGCTGGTCCAGGCGATCGGCCGGGTGGCCGAGGGCGACGCGGTCTTCTCGCCGCGGCTGGCCGGGTTCGTGCTCGACGCCTTCTCCGGCTCGATCGACGTGGCCGCCGTCGACGAGGACCTCGACCGGCTCACCGAGCGGGAGCGCGAGGTGATGCGGCTGATCGCCCGCGGCTACGCCTACAAGGAGGTCGCGAAGGAGCTGTTCATCTCCATCAAGACCGTCGAGACCCACATGTCGAGCGTGCTGCGCAAGCTGCAGCTGTCCTCGCGCCACGAGCTCACCCGGTGGGCGTCGGACCGCCGGCTGCTCTGACCGGTCCGGACCCCGGCCCCGCCGCCGGAGCCGACGGCCTAGGCTTCGGGCATGGAGTTCCTCCGGCACCTGCTGCTCGTCGTCCATCTGCTCGGCTTCGCCGCGCTCTTCGGAGGCCTCCTGATCCAGGCCCGCCAGCCGGAGAAGCGGGTCAACAGCCTGATGCGCGACGGTGCCGGCACGGCGTTCGTCGCGGGCCTGCTGCTGGTCGGCGTGCTCGAGGCGGACGGGTCGCCCAACCACGCGAAGATCGCGGTCAAGGCGATCATCGGCCTGGTGATCCTGGCGCTGGTGATGGCGAACCTGCGCAAGGAGCGCATCGCCAACGGCCTGTGGGCGCTGCTCCTGCTGCTCACCGTCGCCAACGTGTGCGTCGCGGTCTTCTGGAGCCCCGTCCACACCTGATCCCGGGTCTGTCTCAGGTCGTCCTACCGGCGGCCGATATGCCTCGTCGACCGGCTGGTACGACGGAAGGCAGGCAGCCCCGGTGGACGAGATCGACGAGATCGTCCAGGAGTTCCTCGTGGAGAGCCACGAGAACCTGGATCAGCTCGACCGCGACCTGGTCGCGCTCGAGCGCGAGCCCGGCTCGCGGGACCTGCTCGGCAGCATCTTCCGCACGATCCACACGATCAAGGGCACGAGCGGCTTCCTCGCCTTCGGCAAGCTGGAGTCGGTGACGCACGTCGGCGAGAACCTGCTCGCCCGGCTCCGCGACGGCAAGATGTCGATGACGCCGCAGACCACCGACGTGCTCCTGGCGATGGTGGACACGGTGCGCGACCTGCTGTCCGCGATCGAGGAGCATGGCGGGGAGGGCGATGCCGAGGTCGGCGCGGTGGTCGAGCGGATCAGCGCGCTGCTGGAGGGCAGGGAGCCCGCTGTCGAGGTCGTCCCCGAGTCCCTGGTCGAGTCCCTGGTCGAGGACGCTGTCGAGCGGGCCGACGAGAGCGCGGCGGAGAGCGCGGCCGAAGCCGTCGAGGCGCCCGACGCCCCTGCCGCGGAGACCCCCGTCGTGGACGCGGTCGCCGACCACCCCGACGACCACCACGGCCGGCGCAGCGTCGCCGACTCCTCGATCCGCGTCGACGTCGACCTGCTCGACACGCTGATGCAGCTGGTCGGCGAGCTGGTGCTGACCCGCAACCAGATCGTGCGGCAGGCCGGCGACCAGCAAGACGTCGAGCTGACCCGCTCGGCCCAGCGCCTCAACCTGATCGCCTCGGAGCTGCAGGAGGGGGTCATGAAGACCCGCATGCAGCCGATCGACAACCTCTGGGCCAAGCTGCCCCGCGTGGTCCGCGACCTGGGCGCCCACTGCGGCAAGCGGGTCGCGCTCTCGATGGTCGGCAAGGAGACCGAGCTCGACCGCTCGCTCCTCGAGGCCGTCAAGGACCCGCTGACGCACCTGGTCCGCAACGCCGTCGACCACGGCCTGGAGACCCCCGAGGACCGGATGGCCGCGGGCAAGCCGGCCGAGGGCGTCCTCACGCTCCGCGCGTTCCACGAGGGTGGCCAGGTGGTCGTCGAGGTGAGCGACGACGGCGCCGGCATCGACGCGGACAAGGTCGGGGCCAAGGCGGTCGAGCGCGGTCTGCGGACCGCGACCCAGCTCGCCCAGATGACGCCGACCGACGTCCTCCAGCTGATCTTCCTCCCCGGGTTCTCCACCGCCGCCGCGGTCACCAACGTCTCCGGCCGCGGGGTCGGCATGGACGTGGTGAAGACCAACATCGAGGCCATCGGCGGCACGATCGAGATCGAGTCCGTCGTCGGCCGCGGCACCACCTGCCGACTGCGGATCCCGCTCACGCTCGCGATCGTCCCGGCCCTGACCGTGGAGTGCGCCGGCGACCGGTACGCCATCCCGCAGCTGAGCCTGCTCGAGCTGGTGGCGCTGGACGCCGACCGCGCCGCGAACGCCGTGGAGGACGTCAACGGCGCCTCGGTCTACCGCCTCCGGGGCAGCCTGCTGCCGCTGGTCCGGCTCGCCGACGTCCTCGGCGTCGAGTCCGACCGCTCCGACGGGCACGTGCTGATCGCGGTCCTCCAGGCCGAGGGCAAGCGCTTCGGTCTGGTGATCGACCGGGTGCTCTCCACCGAGGAGATCGTGGTCAAGCCGCTCGGCACGCAGCTGAAGGCGATCGGCACCTACTCCGGTGCGACGATCCTCGGCGACGGCCGGGTCGCGCTGATCCTCGACGTCCAGGCCCTCGCGCGCCGCGTGCTCAACATGGACGCCCTCGACCAGGAGGACCGCACCGGCGACGACGCCCGCGGCACCGCCGGCCGGACGCTGCGGCTGCTGGTCGCCGGCCTCGGCGAGGGTCGCAAGGTCGCGATCCCGCTCTCGTCGGTCACCCGCCTCGAGAACTTCGACCGGACGGCGCTCGAGCGGGTCGGCAACCGCGAGGTCGTCCAGTACCGCGGCGGCATCCTGCCCGTCGTCCGCCTCAACGACTACTACGGCGTGGCGAGCGCCCGCGACAGCGAGGAGCTCGTCGTGGTCATCTACACGGTGGGTGACCGCAGCGTCGCGCTGGTCGTCGACGAGATCGTCGACATCGTCGACGAGGTCACCGAGTTCCACGACGACGTGACCGACCACGGCGTGCTCGGCTCGACCCTGGTCCGCGACCGGATCGTCGAGGTCCTCGACGTACGCGCCGCGATCATGTCGGCCGATCCCAGCTTCTACGCCGACCACGAGATGCCCGAGCTCCAGGAGGCGATGTGAGCGCCCGACTTGTCACCTTCACCCTGGACGGGCACCTGTACGGCGTCGACGTCACCGCGGTGCAGGAGGTGCTGCGCGGACAGCCGCAGACGCGGATCCCGCTCGCCCCGGACGCGGTCTCGGGGCTGATCAACCTGCGTGGCCAGGTGATGAGCGCGGTCGAGCTGCGGGTCCGGCTCGGCCTGCCCGACCGCCGCGAGGACCAGGAGCCGATGCTCGTGGTCGTCCGGGTCGCCGGCGAGACGATCGCGCTGCTCGTGGACACGATCGGCGCGGTGATGGACGTCGACGACGAGCAGTTCGAGCCGCCGCCGGACACGCTCGCCGGCCCGGCCCGGGAGTTCCTCGTCGGTGCCTACAAGCTCGAGGACCAGTTGCTCCTCTCGCTCGACGTCGACCGCGCGGCCGCGGCCTGACCACCCTCCATTCATCCCTTCACCCACCTCTTCGCGCCTCTATGCGCAGTCCGAACCCCGAGGAATAGCCATGTCTCTCACCTTCACCTGGACCGTCGGTCGTCGCCTGGCCGGCATCGCCGCCCTGGGCGCCATCTCCGTCGCGGCGGTCGGCGCGATCGCGGTGAACGGACTCCACACGCTTCAGGCGGGGTCCGACGAGCTCGCCGAGTTCGAGCAGGCCCGCGCCCTGCTGCACACCCTCGACACCCGGTCGAGCGAGCTGAAGGTGACCGGGCTCCAGGCGGCCGTCTACTCCGACAACCGGCAGCTGAGCCAGGACCTGACCGAGGACATCGCGACGATCGACGACCTGCTCGCCCGGCTCGACGCCACCGGTGCCGGTGTGACCGGACCCGCGTTCGAGTCCGCGTGGACCGACTACGTGGACTCGATCTCGGAGTACGTCGACCTCGCGATCGCCGACCAGCCCGCCGCGCTCGACCAGGTCGAGTCCGTGCAGGAGGCCAACGGCACGATGGACGACCTGCTCGGCACCGCGATCGAGCAGGTCGAGGAGGGCGCCGCCGAGCGCAGCGACGCGATCGTCTCGCACCGGGCGAGCACCCTGCGCCTCATCGTGCTCAGCGCGATCGTGGCGGTGGCGGTCCTGGTGACCCTCGCCTGGCTCATCGCTCGGTCGGTGACCCGGCCGCTGCACCGCGGCATCGCCGTCCTCGGTGCGTTCGCGGGCGGCGACCTCTCCCAGCGGGTGGAGGAGAAGTCCGCGGCCGAGCTCGGCGAGCTCGAGCGGGCGCTGAACCAGTCGATCGAGTCGGTGGCCGGCATCGTCACCGCCGTCCAGGGCTCGGCGGACGCCGTCGCCGCGGCGTCGGAGGAGTTGTCGGCGGCGTCGCAGCAGATCGCGGCTGGTGCGGAGGAGACGTCGGTGCAGGCGGGGGTGGTCTCGGGTGCGGCCGATGAGGTGTCGCGGAACGTGCAGACGGTGGCGGCGGGTGCTGAGCAGATGGGGGCTTCGATCCGGGAGATCGCGACGTCGGCCAATGATGCGGCGCGGGTGGCTTCGCAGGCGGTGGGGATCGTGGAGTCGACGAACGACTCGGTGGCCAAGCTCGGTGTGTCGAGTCAGGAGATCGGCAATGTGGTGAAGGTGATCACCTCGATCGCGGAGCAGACGAATCTGTTGGCGTTGAACGCGACGATCGAGGCGGCTCGGGCCGGGGAGGCCGGCAAGGGCTTTGCGGTGGTGGCCAATGAGGTCAAGGAGTTGGCGCAGGAGACGGCGCGGGCGACCGAGGACATTGCTCGTCGGGTGGATGCGATCCAGGGTGACACCACGGGTGCGGTCGAGGCGATGGGTCAGATCTCGGAGATCATCACCTCGATCAACGACTACCAGCTCACCATCGCCTCGGCGGTGGAGGAGCAGACCGCGACCACCAACGAGATGAGCCGCAACGTCGCCGAGGCCTCCACCGGCTCCGCCGAGATCGCCACCAACATCGGCGGTGTCGCGACCGCGTCCACGACCACCACCCAGGCGGTGAACCAGACCTTGGCCGCGATCGGCGAGCTGGCCGCGATGGCCGCGAGCCTGCGCACCGAGATCTCGCGTTTCAGCAGCTGACCCTGGGATCCCCAGACCCACTCACCACCACCCCCACAGCCGGAAGAAGCCCAGATGTCCAGCACCACCCGACCGCGCTCGATCCTGTCCTGGTTCCGCGACCGCGGAGTCCGCACCAAGATCCTCGTCGCGGTCGTCCTCACCGCCGTCGTCGCCATCGTCGTCGGCCTGTCCAGCCTGCGTGCGCTGGGCGACTCCGCCGAACGGGCCGAGGCCATCTACCGCGACAACCTGATCGGCGTGCAGTCGGCCGGTGACATGCGCACCGCGATCGACGTCCTGCGTCAGGGCTCCCGTGACGCCGTCATCGCGACCAGCGACGACGACACCCAGGCCGCCCTCGACGGCATGGCCGAGGCCGAGACGATGTTCGCCGAGGCGGCCGAGCGCTACGTGGGCGGTGGGCTGGACGCCGAGCGCGAGAAGCTGCTCGGCGAGCTGGAGCAGAAGGTCACGGAGTACCTGGACAAGCAGCTCACCGTGATGGCGCCGTTGGCGTTCCAGGGCAACCGAGGTCCCTGGACCGAGGCCAACGCGACCGTGATCCGGCCGATCACGAGTGCGATGACCGAGGACATCACGAGGCTCGAGGCGATCGAGTCCGCGGAGGCCGCGGACGCCGCTGCCGGCGTCACGTCGTCCTACAACAGCAGCAGGAACTTCGCGATCGTGCTGCTGACGGTCGGGGTGCTGCTGACGCTCGCGCTGGGCTGGTTCGTCGCCGGCGCCATCGCCTCGGGCGTGGCTCGGGTGAAGCGGGTCGCCGACGGGTTGGCCGTCGGCGACCTGACGCAGCGTGCCGACGTGGACAGCCGCGACGAGATCGGCCTGATGGCCGCGAGCCTGGACACCGCGACCGACCAGCTGCGCCGGCTGATGGAGAACGTGACCGAGTCGGCGGAGTCGGTGGCCGCGGCGTCGGAGGAGTTGTCGGCGGCGTCGCAGCAGATCGCGGCTGGTGCGGAGGAGACGTCGGTGCAGGCGGGGGTGGTCTCGGGTGCGGCCGATGAGGTGTCGCGGAACGTGCAGACGGTGGCGGCGGGTGCTGAGCAGATGGGGGCTTCGATCCGGGAGATCGCGACGTCGGCCAATGATGCGGCGCGGGTGGCTTCGCAGGCGGTGGGGATCGTGGAGTCGACGAACGACTCGGTGGCCAAGCTCGGTGTGTCGAGTCAGGAGATCGGCAATGTGGTGAAGGTGATCACCTCGATCGCGGAGCAGACGAATCTGTTGGCGTTGAACGCGACGATCGAGGCGGCTCGGGCCGGGGAGGCCGGCAAGGGCTTTGCGGTGGTGGCCAATGAGGTCAAGGAGTTGGCGCAGGAGACGGCGCGGGCGACCGAGGACATTGCTCGTCGGGTGGATGCGATCCAGGGTGACACCACGGGTGCGGTCGAGGCGATGGGTCAGATCTCGGAGATCATCACCTCGATCAACGACTACCAGCTCACCATCGCCTCGGCGGTGGAGGAGCAGACCGCGACCACCAACGAGATGAGCCGCAACGTCGCCGAGGCCTCCACCGGCTCCGCCGAGATCGCGGCCAACGTGAACGGCGTCTCCGGCGCGGCCGAGTCGACCACCCAGGCGCTGGTGCAGTCGACCGCGGCGATCGACGAGGTGGCTCGGATGTCCGCCGAGCTGCGCAGCGCCGTGGGCTTCTTCAAGGTCTGAGCAAGGCCTCGGCAAGGCCCCCTCAAGCCCCCGACAGGACGGCGACAAGGCCCGGACATGGGTTGCCCAACGCCTGATCCGCACGTCCACCGTCGGGCTACCATCGACCCCGCCCGGACTCAGGTCCGGGCGGGGTCGACGACACCGGACTGTGGTCGACCGTCGACGGGTGGACGGGAGCGAGCCCATGGCGTACTCGGTGGTCGGCGGGCCGGCCCTCGGCTTCGACCTCGCCCGCCTGCCGGGCGGCGCGCAGGTGGCCGGGGTGGTGCGGGTGGCGCTCGCCGTCGGACCCGAGGACCTGGACCGGCTGGCCGCCTGCCACCCGGGCGCGGGCGCCCGCGAGGAGTGGCGCCGGGCCTACGTGCCGACGACCGGCACCGAGTCGGCGGCCACGACGCTCCGGCTCGCCGGGGCCGCGCTGGAGGAGGCCGCGGCGGGGGAGACGGCGCTGCTGCGGCGACTCGAGAGCAGCCTGCTCGGCGACGCGCACGCCCTCGACCGGATGATCCGCCGCGACGTCCTGGACTGGACCTGGCTGCACGGCGGTGCGGTCGCCGCCCAGGACCCCGTGGCGTCGCTCGCCGCCGACGTACTCGCCGACGCGGCCACCAGCGCCTACCTGCGCGACCGGCTGGCGCCCGACCTGCGGCGCGCGATGGCCGCCCCGTTCGTCCGCGCCGGGCTGGCCCTGCCCGAGCTCGAGACCGGGCTGCCCGAGCTGGACCGCCGGCTGGCCGGGTTCGCCGCCTCCGACGACGACGCCCGCCGGGCCTGGCGCCGGGTCGTCGACGAGGTGCGCGGGCACACCGCCGAGTGGGCGCCCGCGATGCACCAGGCGACCTGGGCGCTCTCGGTGACCGAGCGGCTGCGAGCCGCCTGCGACGCCCAGTTGGCCGCCGTGCTCGCCTTCGTCGACGGCGGGTTCACCGGACGCGACGCGGCGTACGGCGTCTGGAACGCGTGGTCCGGCACCGTGCAGGCGAGCCTGGTGACCGACCTGCTGCCGGAGCGCGACGCCGACGTGCTGCTGCGTGTGTGGCGCGCGGTCCACACCCCGGCAGACTGACCCGCTCGGTCCCCTCAGGTCGCGAACCGAGCGGCCGATGAGCCCTTCACCTGTCACGGGGCAGGGCGACAGTGAAGGGTGTTCCATGGCGCGGATCCGGGTGCTCGTGGTCGATGACTCGGTCGTGATCCGCAAGCTGGTCTCCGACCTGCTCGCCGAGGATCCCGACATCGAGGTCGTCGGCACGGCGGTCAACGGCAGGGCCGGTCTGCAGAAGATCGTGTCGCTGCGGCCCGACCTCGTGACGATGGACATCGAGATGCCCGAGCTCGACGGCATCGAGACGGTCCGGCAGCTCCGGGCCGGTGGCAACCGGGTGCCCGTGATCATGTTCAGCACGCTGACCGAGCGGGGCGCCGTCGCCACCCTCGACGCCCTCGCCGCCGGCGCCTCGGACTACGTGCCGAAGCCGGCGAACGTCGGGAGCGTGAGCCGCTCGATGGAGCAGGTGCGCGACGCGCTGATCCCGCGGATCAAGTCGCTGGTCCCGCGGCCGGACGCGCGGCCGGCCGGCGCCGGACCGGTCGCCACGCCGGCGCCGACCCCCACGCTGCGCCCGCCGGCACCGCAGCCCGTCGGCGGGTACCGACTGGTCGTCGTCGGCTCCTCGACGGGCGGCCCCGAGGCGCTCGGCTCGGTGCTGTCCGGCCTGCCGCCGCTGCCGGTGCCGATCGCGGTCGTGCAGCACATGCCGCCGCTGTTCACCCAGCAGTTCGCGGCCCGGCTGGACCGTCAGCTGCCCGTCGAGGTCACCGAGGCCGTCGACGGCCAGGTGCTGCGGCCCGGCACGGTCTGCATCGCCCCCGGCGACTTCCACCTCGAGATCGTCGCCGACGGCCGGGCCTTCGTGGCCCGGATCAGCCAGACGCCGCCCGAGAACTACTGCCGCCCCGCCGTCGACGTGCTGTTCCGCAGCGCCGCCGCGGTCGCCGGACCCGCGGTGCTGGGCGTCGTGCTCACCGGCATGGGCTCCGACGGCTGCAAGGGCGCCCGCACCATCGTCGAGCGGGGCGGCAGCGTGATCGCCCAGGACCGGGCGACCTCGGTCGTCTGGGGCATGCCCGGTGCGGTCACCTCCGCCGGCCTCGCCGAGCGGGTGCTGCCCCTGGGCGACATCCCCGGCGAGATCAACCGGCGCCTGGGTCACGCACCCGTGGGCGTGACCGGTGTCGCGTCGGCGGCGGGAGGCACCCGGTGACGATCAGCCCCCACGCGTTCACCTTCGTCCGTGAGCTGGTCCGCGCCGAGAGCGCGATCGTGCTCGAGACCGGCAAGGAGTACCTCGTCGAGTCGCGGCTGGTGCCGCTGGCCCGCGCCGCCGGGCACCCGAGCGTCGACGCGTACGTCGCCGACCTCTCGACCCGGCGTACCCCCGCCGCGCTGAAGCAGGTGGTCGAGGCGCTGACGACCAATGAGACCTCGTGGTTCCGCGACTCCGACCCCTTCACGGCGCTCCGGCAGTCGGTGTTCCCCGCGCTCGCCAAGACCCGGCCGAACCGGACCCTGCGGGTCTGGGCGGCCGCCTGTTCGAGCGGCCAGGAGCCCTACAGCATCGTGATGACCGCGCTCGACACCCCCGAGCTCGCGGGCTGGCGGGTCGAGCTGCTCGCCACCGACCTGTCCGAGGAGATGCTGGACCGGGCCCGCACGGGCGAGTACTCGCAGCTGGAGGTCAACCGCGGCCTGCCGGCCACGACGATGGTCCGCCACTTCGAGCGGGCGGGGCTCAACTGGCGCATCAACCGGTCGATCAGGGAGCGCGTGGAGTTCCGCCAGCTCAACCTGACCCGGCCGTTCCCGCCGATGGGCCGGTTCGACGTGGTGTTCCTCCGCAACGTGCTCATCTACTTCGACCTCCCGACCAAGCGGGATGTGCTCAGGCGGGTGCGTCAGGTGATGGCACCGGACGGCCACCTCTTCCTGGGGGCGGCGGAGATGACCATGGGCGTCGACGACGCCTGGGAACGGGTGCCGGCGGGTCGGTCCTCGGTCTATCGGATCAGAGAGGACCTCAAGATGGAGGGCAGCTCATGCGTGCTTTGATTGTCGATGACTCCCGAGCGATGCGCCGGATCGTCGGCCGCATCCTCGAGGACGTGGGCTACGACGTGGTCGAGGCCGCCGACGGCCAGCAGGCCATCGAACGGCTCGAGGAGATGGACGAGCCGCTCCAGCTCGCCTGCGTCGACTGGAACATGCCCGTGATGGACGGCCTCACGTTCATCACGGAGGTCCGCAAGCGGCCGGAGTGGCGCGCCATCACGCTGATGATGGTGACCACCGAGAGCGAGCAGGACCGGATCGTCCGGGCGCTGGCCGCCGGCGCCCACGAGTACCTCATCAAGCCGTTCACCGGTGAGGCCATGCTCGAGAAGCTCGACCTGCTCGGGCTCCTCCCGACCTCGACAGGATCCTGACATGACCATCTCGAGCGCGCCCGACGAGGCGCTCGTGCTCGCCGCCATCGAGCAGGTGTGGGGCTCCATGCTCTTCGCGAGCGCCGCGCCGTGGCCGGCCGACCGGCCCGCGGAGTTCGAGACCGGCCTGCAGGCCCAGATCGAGCTGCGCGGCGACTGGAACGGGCGGCTGGTGCTCACCTGCGACAGCGTGGTGGCCGGCCAGATCGCCGGGGCGATGCTGGGCCTCGGCCCCGAGGAGCAGCTCGACCAGCCCGACGTGCACGACGCGGTGGGCGAGGTGCTCAACGTCGTCGGCGGGAGCGTGAAGGGTGCGCTTCGGGGTACGTCGGCGCTGGGCCTGCCGGGGGTCCGCGAGGTCACCGCGGTGCCGGCGCGCGACGAGTCGTTCGTCGTCTCGTGGGGCGATGCGCCCGTCTACGTCCAGATCGTCCCCGACGCCGCCTGAGCGGCGCCGTCAGCCAGCAGCTCATCCGGAAGGCAGGTCAGAAGGTAGCCCATGAAGATCCTCATCGCCGACGACAGCAAGGTCATGCGTCAGATCGTGCTGCGCACGATGCGCCAGGCCGGCTTCGGCCATCACGAGTTCGTGGAGGCCGTGGACGGCGCCGAGGCCGAGCAGCTGGTCGCGAGCGAGTCTCCCGACCTGGTCCTCTCCGACTGGAACATGCCCAACAAGACCGGGATCGAGCTGCTGCGTGCACTGCGCGGCGGTGGCAACCCGGTGCCGTTCGGCTTCGTCACCTCCGAGGGCTCCGAGGAGATGCGGGAGACCGCGCGGGCCGCCGGCGCGATGTTCCTGATCGCGAAGCCCTTCACCGCCGACCACTTCGAGTCCGAGCTCTCCGGAATGCTGGGCTGAGGCCGACATGCTTCCCGACCGCAAGGACATCAAGGACCTCTTCGAGGGGCTGCTCGGGCGCGAGGTCGCGCTGACCGACGGCACCCCGGTCGACCTGGGCATCCCGAAGCCGATCGTCGCGTCGTACCTCGACGACACCCACGGCTTGCGCGCCGTGGCGGTGATGAGCTTCGGCCTCGCGGCCCGCTCCGGCGCCGCCATCGCGCTGATCCCCAAGGGCGCCGCGCAGGCCGCGGAGGAGGACCGGCTGCTGCCGGTCAATCTCTTCGAGAACGCCGCCGAGATCTGCAACGTGCTGGCCGCCCCGCTGGGCGAGGCCATGGACACCCACCTGCGGCTGGCGGAGACGTTCGCGCCGTCGGACCCGGTCCCGGCCCACCTGCTGGCGCTGGCGGCCCAGGCCGGTGGCCGCGAGGACCTCGAGCTCGACATCTCCGGCTACGGCACGGGCGGACTCTCGATCGCCGTCGCCGTCTGAGCTGCCCGGCACACGCGGGTCCGGGCTGGGGGCGCTCGCACGTAGGGTGGAGCGCGAGATGAGTATGTCGATCCCGCTGCCCGGCCTCGAGGCCGTCGCCCCCGCCGCACCGGCCCGTCGCGGCCCCAGCCGCGAGGAGCTGCTCGAAGGCCTCAACGAGCCCCAGCGCGCCGCCGTGGTGCACGAGGGGGCGCCGCTGCTGGTGGTGGCCGGCGCCGGGTCGGGCAAGACCCGGGTGCTCACCCGGCGGATCGCGTGGCTGATCTCCGAGCGCCGGGCCCACCCCGGCTCGATCCTCGCGATCACCTTCACCAACAAGGCCGCGGCCGAGATGAAGGAGCGGGTCGAGGACCTGGTCGGCAAGCGCGCCCGCATCATGTGGGTGTCGACGTTCCACTCGGCCTGCGTGCGCATCCTGCGCAAGGAGGCCGACAAGCTCGGCTACAAGTCCAACTTCTCCATCTACGACGCCGCCGACCAGAAGCGGCTGATGACGCTGGTCTGCAACGACCTCGACCTCGACCCGCGTCGCTACCAGCCGGGCGCGCTGCTGCACTGGGTCTCGAACCAGAAGAACGAGCTGCGCGACCCCGAGGACGCCACCAAGGACGCCCGCAACCACCTCGAGGAGACCTACGCCGCGGCGTACACGGCGTACCAGCGCCGGCTCCGCGAGGCCAACGCGCTGGACTTCGACGACCTGATCATGTCGACCGTGCATCTGTTCCAGGCGTTCCCGGAGGTGCGCGAGACCTACCGGCGCCGGTTCCGGCACGTGCTCGTCGACGAGTACCAGGACACCAACCACGCGCAGTACGCGCTGATCCACCAGCTCTGTGCGGACGACCCTGAGCAGTCCGACCCCGACGCGGAGCGGGTCGAGCCGGCCGAGCTGATGGTCGTCGGCGACGCCGACCAGTCGATCTACGCCTTCCGCGGCGCCAACATCCGCAACATCCTCGACTTCGAGCAGGACTTCCCCAACGCGACCTCGATCCTGCTGGAGCAGAACTACCGCTCCACGCAGACCATCCTGACCGCCGCCAACTCGGTGATCGGCCACAACAAGGGCCGCAAGGAGAAGCGGCTGTGGTCCGACGCCGGCGACGGCGAGCGGATCGTCGGGTACGTCGCCGACGACGAGCGCGACGAGGCCCGGTTCGTCTCCGAGGAGATCGACAAGCTCACCGACGAGGGCGCCCACCGCCCCGGCGACGTCGCGGTGTTCTACCGCACGAACGCGCAGTCGCGGGTGTTCGAGGAGGTCTTCATCCGCACCGGGATGCCCTACAAGGTGGTCGGTGGGGTCCGGTTCTACGAGCGCCGCGAGGTGCGCGACGCGCTCGCCTACCTGCGGATGCTGGTCAACCCGGCCGACCAGGTGTCGCTGCGGCGGATCCTGAACACCCCCAAGCGCGGCATCGGCGACCGCGCCGTCGCGTGCGTCAACGCGCTGGCCGAGCGCGACCGGATCACGTTCTGGGAGGCGCTGCGCCGGGCCCAGGACGCCCCCGGCCTGGCCACCCGCTCACTCACCCAGATCCAGGGCTTCGTGGCGATGGTCGAGGAGCTGCAGTCGATGGTCGACGCGGGTGAGCGCGCCGACGTCGTCCTGGAGACCGTGCTCGCCCGCTCCGGCTACCTCACCTGGCTGGAGGAGAGCGACGACCCGCAGGACGAGACCCGGCTGGAGAACCTCGCCGAGCTGGTCGCGGTGGCCCGGGAGTTCGCCGAGGACCCGCTGGCCGGCCCGTCGGCCGACCCGACCGACGTCGAGGCCGGCATCGTCGCCCCGGGCCTGGCCGACTTCCTCGAGCGGGTCGCGCTGGTGGCGGACACCGACCAGATCCCCGACGACGACCCCGAGGACTCCGGCGTCGTCACGCTGATGACGCTGCACACGGCGAAGGGCCTGGAGTTCCCCGTCGTCTTCCTCACCGGCCTCGAGGACGGCGTCTTCCCGCACGCCCGTGCGCTCGGCGACCAGCCGGAGCTGGAGGAGGAGCGCCGCCTGGCGTACGTCGGGGTGACCCGGGCCCGCGAGCGGCTCTACATCTCGCGTGCGGTGGTGCGCTCGGCCTGGGGCGCGCCGTCGCACAACCCCGGCTCGCGCTTCCTCGACGAGTTGCCGGTCGATCTCGTCGACTGGCGGCGCACCGAGGCCGCCCAGACCCGGTGGAGCCGGCCGGACCTCTCCGGCGGCCAGCGGTTCGGCGAACCCACCGCCGCCGGCCGGCGCAACTTCTCGGCCGCCGCCGTGCGCGCCGACGCCGCGGCCCGCGCCAAGCCGGCGCGAGAGATCCCCAGCCTCGAGCCCGGCGACCGGGTGCTGCACGACTCGTTCGGCCTGGGCACGGTGGTCGCCCTGGAGGGCGCGGGGGAGAAGTCCGTCGCCTCGATCGACTTCGGTTCCGAGGGCGTCAAGCGGCTGCTGCTGCGCTATGCGCCGGTCGAGAAGCTGTAGCCGCAGGTTGAGGTGCGAGGCCCGCTAGGGCCGTGAGCACGGTGGTTGAGGAGGGCCGCCAGGCCCGTCTCCACGGTGGTTGAGGAGGGCCGCCAGGCCCGTCTCCACGGTGGTTGAGGAGGGCCGCCAGGCCCGTCTCCACGGTGGTTGAGGAGGGCCGCCAGGCCCGTCTCGAAACCCGGTGATCCGAACAGCAGCAGTGACTACGGCTGAAGCCCGTGTACGACGAGCGCGGCGTACGGGTCGACCGGGTCGCCGCCGCCGGGGCGGACCTCGAGGTGGAGGTGCGGCCCGGTGACGTTGCCGGTGGAGCCGACGTAGCCGATCGTGTCGCCGGCGCTGACCTGCTCGCCCTCGCTGACGGTGTACGAGGTCTGGTGGCAGTACCAGAGCTCGGTGCCGTCGTTGAGCGTGATGACGGTCTTGTTGCCGTACGCGCCGTCGTAGCCGACGGAGGTCACCACGCCGTTGGCGACCGCGTGGATGGTGGTGCCGCTCGGGGCCGCGAAGTCGAGACCGGTGTGGTAGTGGGACCACAGGCCGCTGTAGGCGCCGAACTGGGCGGTGAGGCGGTAGCCGGAGAGCGGCAGCGTCCACTGGTTGAGCCGGAGCTTGTCGGACTGCTCCTGGGCCTGCTGGGCGAACTTCTTCAGGGCGGCGTTGCGCTCGCGGTTCTGCGCCTCGACCTCGTCCTGGAGGTCGGCGTCGACCGCGTCGGAGAGCGCGTCGCGGCGCGAGTCGCGGCTGACGGTGCGCCGGTCGAGGAGGCTGGCGCTGGCGACCTGGCTGGCCCCGCTGAGGGCGCTCGCCTGGCTGAAGCGGGGCACCTCGTCGTCGAGCCCGCCCTGGGCGGTCACGGCGCCGCCGACCGAGACGGCCAGCGCGGCGAGGCCGAGCAGCACCGGCGCCGACGGCAGGGCCCGGAAGAGCGGGGCGCGCGAGGAGCTGCGCCGGGCACCCGGCTTGGACGGCGCGGTGCGCGGCGTGTGCGCGGCGCGCACGCCGCCGATGCGCGAGGTCTGGTAGACGACCGGCCGCTCGGTGAGCACCTCGGGGACGTCCCGGGTGATCGGCAGGACCAGGGTCTCCTCGTCCTCGTGGAGGACGACGGCCGCGGGAGCGGGGGCGGCCGGGGCGGCGGCGCGGCGGCCGGGCTTCTCGGCCCGACGCTTGCCGGCGGTGCCGCTGGCTACCGGGGAGGGGAGGTCCGAGGGACGACGGCGCGGGCCGCGACGATCCGCTCGGTGGTTACCCATGAATTTGCTTCTCCGCTGCTCGGGGTTCAGACGGCGAGGCCCGACTGTAACGGACCGATCACGGGGTCGGGAATCCAACCCCGCCAACTTGTGGACGGAATCCGACGAAATTGGCTGGCCAACCGTCGCACAAGATGGTCCAGAGGTCACATCGGCCGGATCGGCCCGGCTGAAACCCCTTCGTGTCGACTTTTTACCGTGGCCCCGGCCACGTGGCGCTCATCACGCTCGGTTAGCCTCCCGTCATGAGCACCTCAGCGGCGCGCCGAATCCGCATCGTGGTGGGCAAGCCCGGTCTCGACGGGCACGACCGGGGGGCCAAGATCGTCGCCCGGGCGCTGCGCGACGCCGGACACGAGGTGGTCTATACGGGCCTGCATCAGACCCCCGAGCAGATCGTGGAGACCGCGATCCAGGAGGACGCCGACCTGATCGGGCTGTCGGTGCTCTCCGGCGCGCACATGACGCTCTTCCGGAGGCTGGTCGAGCTGCTCGCCGAGCGCGACGCCTCCGACATCGTCGTCTTCGGAGGCGGGATCATCCCCGAGGAGGACATCCCGGTGCTCGAGGAGCTCGGGGTGGCCAAGGTGTTCACCCCCGGTGCGTCGACCGGTGAGATCACCGGCTGGGTCGCGGAGCACTTCGCCGCCTGACCGCCGCCTGACTGCCGCCTGAGCCGCCGTCCGGCCGGGCTGCGCCGTGCCCCACGTCACGTCGGTCCGCCCTCGTCGTACTCCCGCGAGCGGGTCTAAGGTGCCGAGGACACCCCGAGCGCGTGGCGGCTCCCTCCAATCGGCTGGGCGCGCCCGCTCGCTCGCTCCGACCGAATAGGACTTGGTGGATCAGTGGATCTGATGGAGTACCAGGCGAAGGAGCTCTTCGCCAAGCATGGTGTGACCACGACGCTGGGCGTCGTCGTCGAGACCGCGGAGGCCGCCAAGGCCGCCGCCGAGAAGCTCGGTGGCGTGACCGTCATCAAGGCACAGGTCAAGGCCGGCGGCCGCGGCAAGGCCGGTGGCGTGAAGCTGGCCAAGACGGCGGATGAGGCGTTCGAGCACGCGTCCAAGATCCTCGGCATGGAGATCAAGGGCCTCACGGTCAACCGGGTCCTGGTGACCCCGGCGACCCCGCCCGAGGAGGAGTACTACTTCTCCTTCCTGCTCGACCGCGCCAACCGCCAGTACCTCTGCATCGCCTCCGTCGAGGGCGGCGTCGAGATCGAGGAGGTCGCCAAGACCAACCCCGACGCGGTCAAGCAGATCGCGATCGACCCGGGCGCCGGCGTGGACGAGGCGAAGGCCCGCGCGATCGCGACCGAGGCGAAGTTCCCCGAGCCGGTCTTCGAGCAGGCCGTCGCGATGATCCAGGCGCTCTACCGGGTCTTCGTCGAGGAGGACGCCACGCTCGTCGAGGTCAACCCGCTCGCGCGGCTGGCCGGCGACAAGCTCGAGGCCCTCGACGGCAAGGTGTCGCTCGACGACAACGCGTCCGAGGTCCGCCACCCCGACCACGAGGGCTTCGTGATCCGCGAGGAGGAGGACCAGCTCGAGGCGAAGGCCAAGGACAAGGGCCTCAACTACGTCAAGCTCGACGGCCAGGTCGGCATCATCGGCAACGGCGCGGGCCTGGTCATGTCGACGCTCGACGTCGTCGCGTACGCCGGTGAGGCCCACGGCGGCGTCAAGCCCGCCAACTTCCTCGACATCGGCGGCGGCGCCAACGCTCAGGTGATGGCCGACGGCCTCGACGTGATCCTCGGCGACCCGCAGGTCAAGAGCGTCTTCGTCAACGTCTTCGGCGGCATCACCGCCTGCGACGAGGTCGCCAACGGCATCAAGGGCGCGCTGGAGATCCTCGGCGACGAGGCGAGCAAGCCGCTCGTCGTGCGCCTCGACGGCAACAACGTCGAGAAGGGCCGCGCGATCCTGGACGAGCTGAACCACCCGCTGGTCACCCAGGTCGACACGATGGACGGCGCGGCCGACAAGGCCGCCGAGCTCGCGAACGCGTAAGGACGAGAACAGATGTCGATCTACCTCAACAAGGACTCCAAGATCATCGTCCAGGGCATCACGGGCGGGATGGGCTCCAAGCACACCACGCTGATGCTCGACGCGGGCTCGAACATCGTCGGCGGCGTCAACGCGCGCAAGGCCGGCACCACCGTCGAGCTCGGCGGCCAGGACCTCCCGGTCTACGGCACCGTCAAGGAGGCGATGGCCGAGACCGGCGCCGACGTGTCGGTCGTCTTCGTGCCGCCGGCCTTCACCAAGGACGCCTGCATCGAGGCCATCGACGCCGGCATCGGCCTGCTCGTGGTCATCACCGAGGGCGTGCCGGTGCAGGACACCGCCGAGGTGTGGTCCTACCTGCAGAGCCCGGCCAACTCCGGGGGCACCCGGATGATCGGCCCCAACTGCCCCGGCATCATCACGCCGGGGGAGTCGCTGGCCGGCATCACCCCGCACACCATCGCGGGCAAGGGCCCGGTCGGCCTGGTGTCGAAGTCCGGCACGCTGACCTACCAGATGATGTACGAGCTGAAGGACTTCGGCTTCTCCACCGCCATCGGCATCGGTGGTGACCCGATCATCGGCACCACCCACATCGACGCCCTCGCGGCGTTCGAGGCCGACCCGGAGACCAAGGCGATCGTGATGATCGGCGAGATCGGCGGCGACGCCGAGGAGCGGGCCGCGGCGTACATCAAGGACCACGTGACCAAGCCCGTCGTCGGGTATGTCGCGGGCTTCACCGCCCCGGAGGGCAAGACCATGGGCCACGCCGGCGCCATCGTCTCCGGCTCCTCCGGCACCGCCCAGGCCAAGAAGGAGGCCCTCGAGGCGGTCGGCGTGAAGGTCGGCAAGACGCCGTCCGAGACCGCCGCGCTGATGCGTGAGGTCCTGCAGAGCCTCTGATCCAACGCCGAGTCGGCGCCAGATCTCACCATCAGGTGGAGATCTGGCGCCGACTCGGCGATTTCGGGTCAGTCCATCTCGTCGACGACGGCCCGGGCACCGTCCAGGTGGGCCGTGACCGCGTCGGCGTCGAACGCGTCGCCGTCGTGGTTGACCAGCGTCTGCAGCACCGCCTGGCCGACCCGGACGACCTGCACGATCTGGCCACCCGGGCCCGGCTCGCCGTCCACCTCGACGCGCATGACCGACGAGGCCGCGTAGTCGCCGAGGTCGGACTCGTCGACCTCGTAGGTCTTGCTGACGCCCTCGTCGGCGTCCTCCGGGCAGGCGGCGAACGGCGCGATCACACCCTCGGCGTAGGCCTGCGCCGCGTCGGCCGACGCGAAGGTCATCAGCTGGCGCAGGATGCCGGTGGAGATCGAGCGATGGCCGGCGTACAGGGTGTCGACCGGCTCCGGTAGCCCGGTCGGAGCGGCGCCGCAGGCCCGGAGCGAGCTCTCGACGTTGTACCCCTCGAGGTCCAGCTCGTGGGCGGGGCCTTCGAGGCCGATGCCGCCCTCGGCGTCGGTGGGCAGTCCCTCGTCGAGCGGGAATGCGTCGGGGATGGTGCCCGACAGGCCGGTCGGCTCGTCGACGGCCTCGGAGGCGTCCGGGGCGGCCGGGTCGCAGCCCTCGATCGAGAAGACGCACATCGCAGCGACGGTCGGCTCGACGGCGCCGGTACGCCGGTCCAGCTCGTACTGCACCGCTTGGTCGCCGCCGGCGGAGCCGTAGGCGCTGTCGTAGAGCAGCGCGTTGCCGGTGCGGAACACCTCCACCAAGGTCAGGTCGCTGATCAGGCCGTCGTCGTGGCGGGCCTGCTGGGTGTAGGCGTAGGCGTCGTCGGCCGTGAGCTGGTCCGGGGCCGGCACCGAGCTGAAGAACATCTCGATGCCCTGTCCGCCCGGGACGGGCGCGCAATCGGCCGTCGCGTTCCGCAGGGCGTCGAGCTCCGCGGCCGCGGTGGCCTCGTCGGGGTAGACGACCAGCCAGCGCTGTGCGTAGTCCTCCGACTCGCCTCGGTACCGCACGGCCAGGTCGTCAGCGGGCTTCTGCGAGGGCCAGTCCCCGCAGTTCGGGATCTCTCCGACGGCCGCCGGCCGGGTGGTGGCCGGGGTCGGGAAACCGGTCTTCAGTGGGAAGTCCGTTGGGATCGTGGTGGTCCAGCCGCCCGGCGGCTGCTGGTCGACCGGGAGCGGCTGTCCCTGGTTGCCACCGCTCGCGGCCAGTGCGATCGGGGTCGCGATCATCGCGACCGCGGCGACCGCGCCCACGGTGGCGAGCGCCTGGTGGCGACGCCGCATCCGGGTGCCACGGCGGCGTACCTCGGCGGCGGGGAGCGGGTCCATGGTGAGTCCTGGGGTGGAGAAGTTCTCGAGCTCTGCCAAGAAGTCGGGGTCTGCCGGGTCAGGCATGGCTCACTCCTTCCTCGTCGCCGAGCAGCGCGGCGAGCGCGGCGCGGCCCCGGCTGAGCCGGGCCTTGATGGTTCCTTCGGGGACGCCCACCTCGCGGGCGACGTCGTGCACGGGCAGGTCGGCGATGTGGTGGAGCACCAACGCCTGCCGCTGCGCCTCGGGGAGCTGCTTGAGCGCCGCCACGAGCGCGACGTGCGCCTCGCTGGGTGCCGGGGCCTCGGTGGCCGGGCCGACCGCCCGGTCCGCCGGCCGCCGGCCGCGCACCGTGCGCCGCCAACGGCTCACCGCCAGTCGGTACGCCGTGGTGCGCACCCACGCCTCGGGGTGCTGGGCCCGTTCGAGCTTCCTGCGGTGCGCCCAGGCGCGCACGAACGCCTCCTGCACGCACTCCTGCGCCTCGTCCCGGTTGCCGATCATCGCGTAGACCTGGCCGGTGATCCGCTGGAACGACGCGGTGTAGAAGTCGTCGAACTCGCGTTCGTCCATCGACTCAAGTGTCCCGTCTCGTGTGGTCAGCAGGGTTGCTGATCGTGAGGGATACGCCCGGACGGGGGTCACGGTTGCACGCCGACGCGGATTTCTCCCGCAGGCGCAGCGGATCGGGGTGGGCTACTGGCCGGTCTTCGGCGCGGGCATCTGCCGGAGCCGGTCGAGGGCCCGCTCGGCGAGGGCCTGGAACTGCTCCGGGGGGATCGTGACGTCCTTGACCGGCACGAAGCCGACCTGGCCCACGGCGGTGCCGTGGCGCAGCACGCCCATCAGGAAGTTGATCGACTTGTCGTCGGTGACCGCGGTCGTCACCCGCCACACGGTCAGCTCCCGGTCGCCGCGGCGTACCTCGCGCAGCCGGGTGACCTCGGTGCCCATCTGCTTCTTCGAGCACCGCGCGAGCTTGTCGCGGACGTCGCCGACGAAGGCCTTCGCCCTCTTCTTCGGCAGCGTGCCGACCGACTCGGTGAGGCCGAACTCGCTCGGCAGCTTCGCCTTCGGGATCAGGAAGGTGCGGGTGAGGTTGTTGCTCATCCCGCGCGTGGTGAAGTCGGTGTCGTCGCAGTGGGTCGCCGCGGCGTTGTCGAGCGCGCGGCGCGGCTCTGTGCCGACCCAGGGCCGGCGTACGCCGGTGGCGGGCGGCAGGTCGACCTCGGAGAGCATGCCGGGCGCCGCGCCCACCGGGACCGGTGCCGACCTCCGGGTCGACGGGTCGGTCGCGCAGGTGCCCCCCTGGGGGAGCTCGCACAGCCGGTCGACCCCGGCCGCGAGCAGCCGCGCCACCGTGCGGGGCCGGGGTCCGGCGTCGCCGGGTGTGCTGGCCACCGTCGTCGTGGTGAAGCTGCCGGTGCGGGCCACGCCGGCGATCACGCTCGTCGCGGGGTCGGCCCAGGTGCGGAGCTCGAAGACCACCGCCTCGTCGCCGATGCCCGCGGCGCCGTACGTCGTGAGCAGCTGCGCCCGGTCCTCACGACAGTCGGCGAACCACCGGCTCGCCGCGTCGTACGCCCGGATCGCGGCCCGCTCGGTGCGCGCCGCCTCCGCGGCCTGGATCACCACGGTCGCCCGCCGCGCGGCCTTGCCCGTCGCCTGCGGCTTCGCGGTCGGCTGGCTCTGGGTCGGCTGGCTCTGGGTCGACTGGCTCTGGGTCGACTGGCTCTGGGTCCGCTGGGGGTCGAAGACCCGCACCAGCGCCGCGTCGGGACGGTTGCGCGGTGCGGCGTACCGGCTCTCCTGGCAGGTCATCACCAGGCCGTTGCGAGTGGAGTTGTCGTCGGTGCTCGCGATGCTCCAGGTGTCGGAGGCGGCCCCGGACACGGTGCGGGCGACGTCGTCGCCGTCGAGCATGGAGTCCTCGGGCAGCGCGACCGGCTCCCGCTGCTGGGCACCGGCCGCCTGACCCTCGATCCGCTCGCCGGCCAGCGTCGGGCGCACGCCGTCGGCGTCGGTGACGAGCGTGCCGGTGATCACGAGCGCGGCGGCGGTGGCGGCGACGCCGATCACGGTGTGCGTACGCCTTCGGGCCGCGCCGGCGCGGCGGATGATCGTGGAGCGGGGCCAGCGGACGTTCTCCACGTGCCCGCGGACCGCCTCGAGCACGCTGCGCACGCTCGTGGTGGGCACCTCGCGGTGCAGCGCGAAGGTCGACGTCGCGGTCTGCAGCTCGCGCTCCGCCTCGGTGCGGGGGAGTCCGACCTCGCGGGCCATCGCGGTGAGCGAGGCGCTGGTGAGCTCGGTGATCAGCAGCACCCGGCGCTGGGTCATCGACAGCTTCGCCAGGGCGTCGAGCGTGGCCTTCACCTCGGCATCGAGGCTCTTCTCGCGGTGCCAGAGCTTCGCGGTGTGCCGGCGTTGCGCATGGCGGCACGCGTGCTCACGGACCCAGCCCTCGGGGTCCTCCACGCGGGTGACCTTGCGCCAGTGGTGCCAGGCGACCACGAAGGCGTCGCGGACCGCGGCGCGGGAGGACGAGAGGTCGCCGGTGAGGCAGTACGTCAGCAGCAGCAGGCGGGTGCGGACGTCCTTGTAGAACTGGTCGAACTGGTCGGGCTCCGTCATGGCTGACTCCACGGTAGCCTGCGCCGCACATCCGCACCGATTCGGCGTGTGCGCCCGGCTCCGGGGTCGGGAGCGGGTGATGATGTCCGGACCATGACGTCGCTGCTTCCCGGGTCCTTCCCGGCCGGGTCCACGTCCCGGGCCGGTCGGAGCGGAGCCGATCCCCGGCACCGCTCGCCGCTGGTCCCGGTCGCCTTGCTCGGCGGCGCCGCCGCGGCCGGTGCGGTCCTCGTGGTCTGTCTCGCCGTCGGGGTGCTCGGCTGGTTCCTCACCGACGCCGGCGCCCACGGCACCCCCCGCGACGGGCTGCGCGTCGGGGCGTTCGGCTGGCTGATGGCCCACGGCTCCGGGGTCATGATCGGCGGCGTCGCGGTCACGATCGTCCCGCTCGGCATCTCCGCGCTCTGCGCGTGGTCGGCCTGGCGGGTGGGACACCGCGTCGGCGACGCGATCTCGGGCCACGGCCCCGACGCCGACCGGATCGCCGACGGCGAGCGGGACTGGACGGTCCCGACCGCGGCGGCGGCGTTCACCGCCGGCTACCTGGCGGTGACGGTCGGTACCTGTCTGCTGGTGTCGTCCGACACCACCTCGCCGTCGCTCGGTCGGGTGGTGGTCTGGTCGTTCCTGCTGTGTGCCGCCTTCGGCTGGACCGGCATCGCGACCGGCTCGGGGCGGCTCGCGATCTGGGCCGCGGACGTGCCCGCCTGGCTGCGCGCGGGCCTCGCCGGCGGCCTGCGCATCCTCGCCACGTTCCTGGTCGCCTCGACGGTGCTCTTCCTGGCCGCCCTGGTCGCCGACTTCGGTACGGCGGTCAACGTGATGTCCCGCCTGCACGCCGGTGTCGGCGACGCGGCGATCTACACGACGCTCACCGCGACGCTGGTGCCCAACGCGGTCGTGTACGCCGGCAGCTACCTGCTCGGCCCAGGCTTCCTCGTCGGCACCGGCACGCTGGTGTCGCCGAGCCTGGTCTCGCTGGGGCCGGTGCCGATGTTCCCGCTGCTCGCCGCGCTGCCCGACAACGGCGCCACGCCGGCGTGGGCGGCGTACCTGATCGCGGTCCCGCCGCTGACCGCCGCCGTCGCGGCCGCGGCCGCCCAGCGGCGCATCCCCACTCTGCGGTGGGAGGAGGGCGCGGTCCGCGGCTGCGTCGGCGGCGTGCTGGCCGGCCTCCTGCTCGGCGCCCTCACCGTGGTGTCCGGCGGCGCGGCCGGCCCCGGCCGGATGCGCGAGATCGGCCCCGACGCGATGGATGTGCTGGTGCACGCCGTGACCGCGTTCGGCATCGGCGGCGTCGTCGGCGGAGTGGCGATGACCTGGTGGCAGCGCCGCGCCGCCCGCGCCGAGGGCGAAGCGTCCTAGACTCCCTCGCGTGTCGCGCACCGAGCCCGCTGCCCTGGTCGTTCTCGTCTCCGGCAGCGGCACCAACCTGCAGGCGCTCCTCGACGCGTGCACCGACCCGGCGTACGGCGCCCAGGTGGTCGCCGTCGGCGCCGACCGCGACGGCGTCGAGGGGCTCGCCCGGGCCGAGCGCGCGGGACTCCCGACGTTCGTGGTGCGCGTCAAGGACTACGAGACCCGCGAGGAGTGGGACGCCGCGCTGGCCGGCGCGGTCGCGGCGTACGACCCCGACATCATCGTGTCCGCGGGCTTCATGAAGCTCTTCGGCAGCACCTTCCTCGCGCTCTACGGCGGCAAGGTCGTCAACACCCACCCGGCGCTGTCGCCGTCCTTCCCCGGGATGACCGGGCCGGCCGACGCGCTGGCGTACGGCGTGAAGGTCACCGGCGCGACGCTGTTCGTGGTCGACCCCGGCGTCGACACGGGCCCGATCATCGACCAGCGGGCGGTCGGGGTGCTCGACGGCGACACCGTCGAGACCCTGCACGAGCGGATCAAGGGCGCGGAGCGCGGGATGCTCGTCGAGGCGGTCGGCCGGATGGCCCGCGAGGGCTTCGTCGTCGAGGGACGCCGGGTCCGCTTCGGCAAGCTGGTCGACTAATGTCTGATCCACACGACTGGCGCAGGTGGGCAACCACCAGGGAGTGAGCCGGGAGCATCGACCGCCTGGGTGCTCTCAAACCGCCCGAACCATCGCAACCGCTGGAGTGTCCGTGTCCGACTCTGCCATTTCCGTGGGCCGCATCCCGATCAAGCGCGCCCTCGTCTCCGTCTACGACAAGACCGGGCTCGAGGATCTCGTGCGGGCCCTCCACGACGCCGGCGTCGAGCTGGTGTCGACCGGGGGCTCCGCCGCCCTGATCGCCGGGTTGGACCTGCCGGTGACCAAGGTCGAGGATCTCACCGGCTTCCCCGAGTGCCTCGGCGGCCGGGTCAAGACCCTGCACCCGCGCGTGCACGCGGGCATCCTGGCCGACCGCCGCCTCGACTCGCACGTCGAGCAGCTCGCCGAGCTCGGCGTGGAGCCCTTCGACCTGGTGGTCTCGAACCTCTACCCGTTCGTGCAGACCGTCGCCTCCGGGGCGACCCCCGACGAGTGCGTCGAGCAGATCGACATCGGCGGCCCCTCCATGGTCCGCGCCGCCGCCAAGAACCACCCCTCGGTCGCGATCGTCACCTCGCCCGGGCGCTACGCCGACCTGCTGGCCGCGGTCGCGGCCGGTGGCTTCACGCTCGCCGAGCGACAGCTGCTCGCCGCGGAGGCGTTCACCCACACCGCGGCGTACGACGTGGCGGTGGCGTCCTGGATGGGCAGCGTGCTCACCGACACCTCGGTCGAGGACGGCGAGAGCACGGGCTTCCCCGCCTGGGTCGGCGCATCGTGGGAGAAGGCCGCGGTGCTCCGGTACGGCGAGAACCCGCACCAGCCGGCCGCGCTCTACCGGAGCGAGTCGGCTCTCGGCGGCAGCGGTCTCGCGGGCGCCGAGCAGCTGCACGGCAAGGAGATGTCCTACAACAACTACGTCGACACCGATGCCGCCCGGCGGGCGGCCAACGACTTCGCCGAGCCGGCGGTCGCGATCATCAAGCACGCCAACCCGTGCGGCATCGCCGTCGGCTCCGACGTCGCCGAGGCGCACCGGCGGGCGCACGAGTGCGACCCGGTCTCCGCGTTCGGCGGCGTGATCGCGGTCAACCGTCCGGTGTCGGTCGAGATGGCCCGTCAGGTGGCCGAGGTCTTCACCGAGGTGATCGTCGCGCCGGCGTACGACGAGGGCGCCGTCGAGATCCTCCAGGCCAAGAAGAACATCCGGATCCTGGTCTGCGCGGTCGACGCGCACCCGGCGCCGGTGGAGATCCGCCCGGTCAGCGGCGGCCTGCTGATGCAGCGCGTCGACCACGTCGACGCGGCCGGCGACGACCCCGCGACCTGGACGCTGGCGACGGGCACGGCCGCCGAGCCCGAGGTGCTGGCCGACCTCGCCTTCGCCTGGAAGGCCTGCCGGTCGGTGAAGTCGAACGCGATCCTGCTGGCCAAGGACGGCGCCTCGGTCGGCATCGGCATGGGCCAGGTCAACCGCGTCGACTCGTGCCGGCTCGCCGTCGAGCGGGCGGGGGAGCGGGCCGCCGGCTCGGTCGCGGCCTCCGACGCGTTCTTCCCGTTCGAGGACGGTCCGCAGATCCTGATCGACGCCGGCGTCACCGCGATCGTCCAGCCGGGCGGGTCGGTGCGCGACGAGCTGACGATCGAGGCCTGCCGGGCCGCGGGCATCACGATGTACTTCACCGGCACCCGGCACTTCTTTCACTGAGCCGACCACGAGCACGACAGGATGACCCCCGTGACCGCACAGAAGCTGGACGGCAGCGCGACCCTCAAGGCGATCAAGGCCGAGCTGACCGAGCGGGTGGCCAAGCTGCGCGAGCGCGGCGTCGTACCCGGCCTCGGCACCGTGCTCGTCGGCGACGACCCCGGTTCGCACTGGTACGTCTCGGCCAAGCACAAGGACTGCGCCGAGATCGGCATCGAGTCGATCCGGGTCGACCTGCCGGCCACCGCGGCTCAGGCCGAGGTCGAGGCGGAGATCGACCGGCTCAACGCCGACCCGGCCTGCACCGGCTTCCTGGTGCAGCAGCCGACCGGCCTCGACGAGTTCCGGCTGCTCTCGCGGGTCGACCCCGACAAGGACGTTGACGGCCTGCACCCCACCAACCTCGGCAAGCTCGTGCTGGGCGAGGCCGGCCCGCTGCCGTGCACGCCGATCGGCTGCATCGAGCTGCTGCGCCGGCACGGGGTGGAGCTGAACGGCGCGGAGGTGGTCGTGGTGGGCCGCGGCATCACCGTCGGCCGGCCGCTGGGGCTGCTGCTCACCCGCCGCAGCGAGAACTCCACCGTCACGCTCTGCCACACCGGCACCCGTGACCTCGCCGCGCACACCCGGACCGCCGACGTGGTCGTGGCCGCCGCCGGCGTGCCCGGGATCATCACCGGCGACATGGTCAAGCCGGGGGCGGCGGTGCTCGACGTCGGCGTCTCCCGGGTGGACGGCAAGATCGCCGGCGACGTCGCCGACGACGTCTGGGACGTCGCCGCGTGGGTCTCGCCGAACCCGGGCGGCGTCGGCCCGATGACCCGCGCCATGCTGCTCTCCAACATCGTGACCGCTGCCGAGCACCAGGCCTCGTGAGCGACTCGGACCAGCCGCCGGGGCCGCCGGATCCTGCCGAGGAGGAGGAGCCGACCTCCGCCGAGGACACCGGCGAGGGCGCGCCGCGCCGCTACCCGTCGACGATCGGTGGCGGCTTCTACCTCCTGGTGCTGGCGGTGGTCGCCATCGCGATCGGCGTCGTCACGACCGGTGCGTGGCGCGGCGGCATCCGCTGGTTCGGCGGGGCGCTGATCTTCGCCGCCGTGGTCCGGGCGGTGCTGCCCGCCAAGGACGCCGGCATGCTCGCCGTCCGCGCCCGCTGGTGGGACTGTCTCCTGCTCGCCGGCACCGGCGTCGCCCTGATCCTCCTGGCCAGCTCGATCCCCGACCAGCCCCTCTAACGCCGAGTCGGCGCCAGTTTTCACGTCCTGGTGAAAACTGGCGCCGACTCGGGTGAGATTTGGCGCCGACTCGGCTCAGATCAGGCCGAGCTCCGTGACGGCGGCGCGCTCGTCGGCGAGCTCCGCGGTGGAGGCGTCGATCTTGGCGCGGGAGAAGTCGTCGATCTCGAGGCCCTGGACGATCTCCCAGTCGCCGCCCTTGGTGGTGACCGGGAACGACGAGATCAGGCCCTCGGGCACGCCGTAGGAGCCGTCGGAGACGACCGCCATCGACACCCAGTCGCCCGTGGCGGAGCCGAGCAGCCAGTCACGGGCGGCGTCGATGGTGGCCGACGCGGCCGAGGCGGCCGAGGAGGAGCCACGGGCCTCGATGATCGCGGCGCCGCGCTTGGCGACCGTCGGGATGAAGGTGTCGGCGATCCAGGCCTGGTCGTCGACGACCTCGGCGGCGTTCTTGCCGGCGATCTCGGCGTGGAAGACGTCGGGGTACTGGGTCGCGGAGTGGTTGCCCCAGATCGTCATCTTCTTGATGTCGGTGACGGCGGCGCCGGTCTTGGCGGCCAGCTGCGAGATCGCGCGGTTGTGGTCGAGGCGGGTGAGCGCCGAGAACCGCTCCTGCGGGATGTCGGGTGCGTTGGTCATCGCGATCAGCGCGTTGGTGTTGGCCGGGTTGCCGGTCACGCCGATGCGGACGTCGTCGGCGGCCACCTTGTTGAGCGCCTTGCCCTGGGCGGTGAAGATCGCACCGTTGGCTGAGAGCAGGTCGCCGCGCTCCATGCCCGGGCCACGGGGACGGGCGCCGACGAGGAGCGCCAGGTTGACGCCGTCGAAGATCTTCTCGGCGTCGTCGCCGATCTCGACGCCGGCCAGGTTCGGGAACGCGCAGTCGTCGAGCTCCATGACGACGCCCTCGAGGGCCTTCAGCGCCGGGGTGATCTCCAGCAGCCGCAGCTCGATCGGGCGGTCGCCCAGCAGCGCACCGCTGGCGAGGCGGAAGAGCAGGCTGTAGCCGATCTGACCGGCGGCACCGGTGACGGCGACCTTCAACGGGGTAGAGCTCACGACGACTCCTTGACACACGAGCGAGGCAGGTGGATTTCCGGCTCCCGACGCTAGCAGCGCACCGTCCCCCTGCGATGCTGGGGTCCATGACGATGCGCGGGCCGATGGCGATGGCATTCGCCACCGTCGTCGCCGTCGGTCTCGCCGGGTGCGGTACGGCGTCCGCGCCGAGCCCCCCGACCGGGGTCGACCAGCTGGTCATCCCGACGCCGAGCCCCGACCCCGACGACTTCGTCGCCGGGGTCGACAACACCTGGCTGCCGTTGCCCGCCGGCCGGACCTGGACCTACGAGGTCGTCGACGCCGGCGGGGCCCACCGGATGCGGGTCCGCGTGGCCGACGGGCCGGAGGTCGACGGCGTCGCCACCACGGCGCGGGTGACCACCGAGGCCGGTGCGGACACCACGGACTGGTTCGCCCAGGACGACGAGGGCAACGTGTGGTGGTTCGGGCGCGAGGGGGAGTGGCAGGCCGGCACCGACGGCGCCCGCGCCGGACTCGCGATGCCGAGGAGCCCGCGCGTGGGCGACGGTTTCCGTACGGCGTACCAGCCGGGAGTCGTCGAGGACGTCGCGACCGTCACCGCCGTGGACGAGTCCGTCACCGTCCCGGCCGGTTCGTACGACGGCGTTGTGGTCGCCCGCGTGACCTCGGCGCTCGAGAGCGGCGCGCGGGACACCTACTGGGCGCGCGGCGTCGGGCTGGTCGAGGAGGACGGCACCGGCCGGACGGTCCGCCTGACCGGCGTCAGCGGCTGACGATCAGGGGCTGACGGTCACGGGTGCGGCGGCCGGATCTGGGTGTCGCCGTCGTCGCCCTCGGGCCACCCGGGCGTCGCGGGCGGCTCCGCCGCCTGCTCGGCCGCGGCCCGCTCGGCCGCGGCCCGCTCGGCCGCTGCCTGCTCGGCGGCCTGCTGGGCCCGCCACTGCTCCGGGGTGGAGCCGACGGGGTGCCACTGCTGGCCGACCGGGTCCCACTGCCAGCCGTCCTGGACGATCGGCTGGGCCGCGGCCGGCTCCGGGTTCCACTGCTGCTGGTACTGGTCGCGAGCGGCGTACCCGGGCGTCTGCGCCGCGGTGCGGGGCCGGATGAAGCTGATGCCCGAGCCCGGGACCAGATCGCCGACCCGGCCGAAGAGCAGCGGGTAGGCGATGCCCGCGATCGCCGCGCCGATCAGCGGGGCCAGGATGAACAGCCAGAGCTGCTTGATCGCGTCGGGCCCGGCGAAGAGCGCGGGGCCGATGGAGCGGGCGGGGTTGACCGAGGTGCCGGTCGCGGGGATCGCCACGAAGTGGATCGCCGCCAGCGTGAGGCCGATCGCGAGCGGCGCGAGGGCGGGGTGCTCGTTGCGCTCGTCGGTCACGGCCAGGATCACGAGCACGAAGACCGCGGTCAGCACGAGCTCGAGCAGGAAGGCCGCCCACCAGGCGTAGCCGCTGCCGACGTCGCCGAAGGCGTTCTGGCCCATGTTGCCCTCGGCGTCGAAGTTCGCGAAGCCCTGCATCATCACGAAGAGCGCCAGCGCGCCCAGCACGGCGCCCACCAGCTGGGCGACGATGTAGAGGCCGACCTCGCGCCAGGCCATCCGGCCGCCGATGCCGGCGCCCACGGAGACGGCCGGGTTGAAGTGGCCGCCGGAGACCCGGCCGAACGCGTAGACCATCACCACGATGACGAGACCGAAGGTGAGGCCGACCGTGGTGACGGTCGACGGCAGCAGCCGGCCGTCGTTGGCGGCCTGCGCGGTGCCGTAGACGACGACGGAGCCGCAGCCGAACAGCACGAGGACGAGCGTCCCGATCACCTCGGCGATGAGCTTCTGCTGGAGGGTGGGTGCGACGTTGGGCTCGATGGTGGGTTCGATGGTGGCGTCGGACATGTCATCAGCTCCCTCGTGCGGCGCCCCTCGCGAGCGCGGCGACAGCACCTTACCCATGGCCACCCCCCGCTGGACCTCACCCGAACCGGGTGCAAAGGTGGGTTGGTCGGCCCCGTCAGGTATCTTGACGTCAAGGAACTTTGTCCAGCCCCAGGAGACACAGAACCCTCATGGCCAAGATCATCTACACGCACACGGACGAGGCGCCCCTGCTGGCGACGTACTCCTTCCTCCCGATCGTGCAGGCGTACGCCGGTAAGGCGGGCGTCGCCATCGAGACCCGCGACATCTCGCTGTCCGGCCGGATCCTCGCTCAGTTCGGCATCGTCGACGACGCGCTCGCCGAGCTCGGCGCCCTGGCCAAGACGCCCGAGGCCAACATCATCAAGCTGCCCAACGTCTCCGCCTCCGTCCCGCAGCTCAAGGCCGCGGTCAAGGAGCTGCAGGAGCAGGGCTTCGCGATCCCCGACTACCCGGAGAGCCCCTCGACCGAGGAGGAGAAGGAGATCCGGGCGAAGTACGACAAGGTCAAGGGCTCCGCGGTCAACCCGGTGCTGCGCGAGGGCAACTCCGACCGCCGCGCGCCGCTGTCGGTCAAGAACTACGCCAAGACCCACCCGCACCGGATGGGCGCGTGGAGCTCCGACTCCAAGACCAACGTGGCCACCATGGGTCACGACGACTTCTTCTCCAACGAGCGGTCCGTCGTGCTCCCGGCCGACGACACCCTCACCATCAAGCACGTCGCCGCCGACGGCACCGAGACCGTCCTCAAGGACGGCCTGAAGGTGCTTGCCGGCGAGGTCGTCGACGGCGCGTTCATGAACGTCGCGGCGCTGCGCGGCTTCCTCGCCGAGCAGATCGCCCGGGCCAAGGCCGACGACGTGCTGTTCTCGGTGCACCTGAAGGCGACGATGATGAAGGTCTCCGACCCGATCATCTTCGGCCATGTGGTCCAGGCGTTCTTCCCCGCGCTGTTCGAGCAGTACGGCGAGCAGCTCGCCGCCGCCGGCATCTCGCCGAACGACGGCCTCGGCGGGCTGCTCTCCGCCGCCGAGAAGCTCCCCGAGGGCGCCGCGATCAAGGCGGCCGTCGAGGCCGGTCTCGCCGACGGACCGAAGATGGCGATGGTCGACTCCGACCGCGGCATCACCAACCTGCACGTGCCCTCCGACGTCATCATCGACGCCTCGATGCCGGCGATGATCCGCATCGGCGGCCACATGTGGGGCCCCGACGGCGAGGAGGCCGACACCCTCGCGGTGATCCCGGACTCCAGCTACGCCGGCGTCTACCAGGCGGTCATCGACGACTGCCGCGCCCACGGCGCGCTCGACCCGGCCACGATGGGCTCGGTGCCCAACGTCGGCCTGATGGCGCAGGCGGCCGAGGAGTACGGCTCCCACGACAAGACCTTCGAGGTCCCCGCCGCGGGCAAGGTGCAGGTCGTCAACGCCGCCGGCGACGTGCTCATCGAGCACGACGTCCAGCAGGGCGACGTCTGGCGCGCCTGCCAGACCAAGGACGCCCCGATCCGCGACTGGGTCAAGCTGGCCGTCACCCGTGCCCGCGCCACCGGCTCCCCGGCGGTGTTCTGGCTCGACGAGGCCCGCGCCCACGACGCCAACCTGATCGCCAAGGTCAAGCAGTACCTGCCCGAGCACGACACCGACGGGCTCACCATCGAGATCATGGCGCCGGCCGAGGCCACGGCGTACTCCCTCGAGCGGATCCGCAAGGGCGAGGACACCATCTCGGTCACCGGCAATGTGCTGCGCGACTACAACACCGACCTGTTCCCGATCCTCGAGCTCGGAACCTCGGCGAAGATGCTCTCCGTCGTTCCGCTGATGAACGGCGGCGGCCTCTTCGAGACCGGCGCGGGCGGCTCGGCCCCCAAGCACGTGCAGCAGCTGGTCAAGGAGAACTACCTGCGCTGGGACAGCCTCGGCGAGTTCTTCGCGCTGGTGCCCTCGCTGGAGCTGTACGCCGAGCAGGCCGGCACGCCGGCCGCGAAGGTGCTCGCCGACACCCTCGACCGGGCGACCGGGACCTTCCTCAACGAGGACAAGTCCCCGACCCGGCGCCTGGGCGGCATCGACAACCGCGGCTCGCACTTCTACCTGGCGCTCTACTGGGCCCAGGAGCTCGCCCGGCAGACCGACGACGCCGACCTCGCGGCCGCGTTCAAGCCGCTGGCCGACACACTCGCGGCGAACGAGCAGCAGATCGTCGAGGAGCTGATCGCGGTGCAGGGCAGCCCGGCCGACATCGGCGGCTACTACCGCCCCGATGACGCCAAGGCGGACGCCGTGATGCGCCCGTCGGCGACGCTCAACGAGGCGCTGGCGTCCCTTGCCTGAAGCACCGGAGGAGATCCACTCGAGCTTCGACCGCTGGGACCAGCGGCCGGCGCTCGGGCGCCGCGGCCTGGTCGTGATGATCGGGGTCGTGGTCGTGATCGCCGCCGTGGCGTTCGGGGTGGTCTCGCTGGTCTCGCGGGGCACGGAGACCCAGGCGACGGCGATCAAGGTCCCGACGTCGGACTGGATCCCCGGACAGCCGGGTGGCTCCGAGACGATCCGCGGAGCGCTGGCGATCGACTCGCGGCGCTGCACCTACCTGCGGGCCGACGACGGGTCGGAGCTGTGGCCGGTCTGGCCGGCCGGGTACTACGCCCGGATCGACGATGCGGGTCGGGTGAGCCTGTACGACGGCGGCGACCGCCTGGTCGCCCGCGACGGCGAGAGCGTGCAGGCGTCCGGCAGCTATGCGACCGCGGCGGCGTTCGCGGGGCAGACCTGCCTGCCACCCGACGGCGACGTCGCGGTGGTGGAGTCCGAGGTGTCCCGGCTGGGCTGACGCCCAGCCGGGCCCCGGCCCGGGTCGGTCAGGAATAGGCGCCGCACCGGGCGCGGTTGCAGACTGTCGAGTGCTGCGTACGCCGTCAGCCGTGACTCGACCGCCAACCGGAAAGATCCCCGCCTCGTGACGACGACCGCGCCGACCCCCGCCGCGACGGGTGAGGCCACGACCGCGCGCCACTATCGGCTGGCGGTCCTCGCCCTCGCGCTCGGCGGGTTCGCGATCGGGACCACCGAGTTCGTGACGATGGGCCTGCTCCCGCAGGTCGCCGCCGGTGTCGGCGTCTCGATCCCGCAGGCCGGCCACGTCATCTCCGCCTACGCGCTCGGCGTGGTGGTCGGCGCTCCGGTGATCGCGATCTTCGGTGCCCGGCTGCCGCGGCGCGCGCTGCTGGTCGGCCTGATGGCGGCGTACGCCGTCTTCAACGTGCTCAGCGCCGCCGCCGACAGCTACGGCGTGCTCTTCGCCGCGCGGTTCCTCGACGGCCTGCCGCACGGCGCCTACTTCGGTGTGGCGTCGCTGGTCGCCGCGGGCCTGGCCAGCCCCGGCCGCCGGGGCCGGGCGGTCGCCAGCGTGATGCTCGGCCTGTCGGTCGCGAACGTCGTCGGCGTGCCCGCCGCCACCTGGCTCGGTCAGCAGGTCGGGTGGCGCGCGGCGTACCTCTCGACCGCGGGCCTGGCGCTGCTCACCGTGCTGATGGTCCTCGTGTTCGTGCCGCGCACCCCGGGCGACCCGGAGGCCACCGGGCGGCGCGAGATGCTGTTCTTCCGGAACGGCCAGGCGATGCTGACGCTGCTCGCCGGTGCGGTGGGCTTCGGCGGCCTGTTCGCGGTCTACTCCTACATCGCGCCGACCGTCACCGACGTGGCTGGCCTCTCCGAGTCCGCGGTGCCGGTGTTCACCGCGGCGTTCGGCGTCGGCATGGTCGCCGGCACCTGGCTGGCCGGGCGGCTGGCCGAGTGGTCGGTGTTCCGTACCCTGATCTGGTCGGGGGCGGCCTCGGTCCTGGTGATGCTCGTCGTCTGGGCGGTCGCGCCGTACGGCTGGTGGCTGATGCCGGTCATCTTCCTGGTCACGGCGACCGGGTCGGTGCTCGTGATCAACCTGCAGCTGCGGCTGATGTCGGTCTCCGGCGAGGCGCAGACGCTGGGCGCGGCGATGAACCACGCGTCGATCAACATCGCCAACGCGCTCGGCGCCTGGCTGGGCGGCCTCGTGATCGCCGCCGGCTACGGCTACCGGGCGCCGGCGCTGGTCGGTGCCGCCCTGTCGGTCGCCGGCATCGCCGTGCTGCTCTGGTCGGCCGCGCTGCACCGGCGGACCGGCTGACCCTGCCGCGTCCGTCCCATCCCCATCCGGAAGAATGACCGCCATGTCCACCACGACCGCACCCGAGGTCGCTCCGAGCACCCAGGGGTCCGCCACGTCCCGTCCCCGCGTGCTCTCCGGCATCCAGCCGACGGCCGACTCGTTCCACTTCGGCAACTACCTGGGCGCGCTGCGGCAGTGGGTGGACCTCCAGCAGGAGTACCAGCCGTTCTTCTTCATCGCCGACCTGCACGCGATCACGGTCGAGCAGGACCCGAAGGTGCTCCGCGAGCGCACCCTGCGGGCCGCCGCCCAGCTGATCGCGATGGGCATCGACCCCGACCGCTCGGCGATCTTCGTGCAGTCGCAGGTGCCCGAGCACGCCCAGCTCGGCTGGGTGCTCCAGTGCCTGACGGGCTTCGGCGAGGCGCGCCGGATGACCCAGTTCAAGGACAAGTCAGCGAAGGGCGGTGAGGGCGCGGCCAGCGTCGGCTTGTTCACCTACCCGATCCTCCAGGCGGCCGACATCCTCCTCTACCGGCCCCACTACGTGCCGGTGGGCGAGGACCAGCGTCAGCACCTCGAGCTGACGCGCGACCTGGCGCAGCGCTTCAACAGCCGCTACAAGAAGACGTTCCGGCTGCCGGAGCCCTACATCCTCAAGGCCACCGCCAAGATCACCGACCTCCAGGACCCGACCTCGAAGATGTCGAAGTCGGCCTCCTCGCTCTCGGGCATCATCGAGATGCTCGACGACCCGAAGGCCTCGGCGAAGAAGATCCGCTCGGCGGTCACCGACTCCGGGTCCGAGATCCGGTTCGACCCCGACGGCAAGCCCGGCGTCAGCAACCTGCTCACGATCTACTCGGCGCTCACCGCGCGCCCGATCGCGGACCTCGAGGCGGAGTACGCCGGTCGCGGGTACGGCGACCTGAAGAAGGAGCTCGCCGAGGTCGTGGTCGACTTCGTGACGCCGTTCCGGACCCGCACGCTCGAGCTGCTCGACGACCAGACGTACCTCACCGACGTGCTCCGCCGGGGCGCCGAGCAGGCGGGGGCGGTGGCCGAGGCGACGCTGCGCGACGTCTACCAGCGGGTCGGCTTCGTGGCGGCCGGCCAGTAGGGTCGAGGTCGTGCCAACCATCGGAGTGGCGATCGCGATCCCCGAGCCCTGGGCGACCGAGCTGCAGGACTACCGGACCGCGGTCGGAGACACCACGGCGGCGATGATCCCGACCCACATCACGCTGGTGCCGCCGACCGACGTCGACGATGCCGACCTGCCGGAGATCGAGCGACACCTGGCCGAGGCCGCGACCGGCATCGGCAGCTTCGTGGTGCACCTGCGCGGGACCGGCACCTTCCGGCCGATCTCGCCGGTCGTCTTCGTCACCCTCGTGCAGGGCATCTCCGAGTGCGAGCGGCTCGCCGACGCCGTACGCCGCGGTCCGCTGGACGTCGAGCTCGCGCACCCCTACCACCCGCACGTCACGATCGCCCACCACATCGAGGACGCCCTGTTGGACCGGGCGTTCGCGGAGCTGGCGGACTTCGAGTGCGAGTTCACGGTGGGGGAGTTCCACCTCTACGTGCACGACGAGGAGATCGGCTGGCAGCCGACGCGGCAGTTCTCGCTGGCGGCGTCGGGGACCTGACGTGCCCTCGCTCCGGGAGCGCGCCGCGGACGTCCGCCGGCGCCGGCCCCTCGTCGACCACGTCGTCCGCACGCAGGAGCACTACGGCACGGTGAAGGCCGGCCAGCAGGCCGGCGCGGTCACCTACTTCGCGTTCCTGTCGTTCTTCCCGATCCTGGCTCTCGCGTTCTTCGTCGTCGGCTGGCTCGCGAAGATCTGGGCCAACGCCGAGGAGAACCTCACCAAGGCCCTGGACGCCGTCATGCCCGGCCTGGTCGGCACCGGCCCCGACCAGGTGCAGATCAGCGACATCGAGCGGGCCGCGAGCACCGTGGGGATCATCGGCGCGGTGATCCTGCTCTACTCCGGGCTCGGCTGGCTGGCCGCGATGCGCGCCGCGCTCGTCATCGTGTTCGAGGTGCCGGCGAAGGAGCAGCCCAACTTCGTGCTCGGCAAGCTCCGCGACCTGCTCACCCTGGCCGTCATCGGCGGGATCCTGCTGCTGGCGGTGGTCGTGGCCGGTCTGGTCGGCGGCTTCTCGCGTGAGGTGCTGGACTGGCTGGACCTCGACATGGAGTTCGGGCGGCTGCTCTGGCTGCTCACCGTTGCGTTCGGCTTCCTCGCGAACATGCTGCTGTTCTACGCGATGTTCGTGCTGCTCGCCGAGCCGCGCACCCCGCGCCGGTCGCTGTGGTCGGGGGCGGTGCTCGGTGCGATCGCGTTCGAGGTGCTCAAGCAGGTCTCCGGTCTGCTGATCAAGGCGACCCAGGGCACTCCGGCGTTCCAGGCGTTCGGCATCGCGCTGATCGTGCTGGTCTGGATCAGCTACTTCTCCCAGGTGGTCCTCTACTCCGCCGCCTGGGCACACACCTCCCGCGCCGCGCGCGCCGCCCGACCGGTGCCCATGGTGGCTCCGGTGGCCGGGCCGCCGTCGCCCCCGGTGCGGCGTACCGACGACGTCGAACACCCCTGGGCGGCGCCGTACGCCGCGGGTGCGGCGACCATGCTCGGCCTGATGGCCGTGGTCCGCAGGCTGACGACCAGATCGACGAGAAGGAGCGAATGACAGTGGGACGCAAGACCGGGTGGTTCCTGGTCGCCGTGGCGGCGTGGAACTTCCTGACCTGGATCATGTTCGCGCGCAACCTGTACGACGCGCACGCCTCCGGTGAGGACCGCCCGCAGGGCTACTGGATCGCCCACACCGGCCTGATCACCGTCAACCTCTGCCTGGGCGTCGTCTTCGCCGTCCTCGGCCTCCGGACCCTGCGCAAGCCCTGAAGCTCGCGGGTGGCTCCGCGAAGCCGGGTCAGCGTGGCACGGACGCCGACGACGGCGGCGTCCGCGATCCGCTGGGCGATGCCGTGTGCAGCTTGGCAGCTGCGGCCCCGGAGAGGACGCCGGCGGCCAGGAAGCCGATCCCGAGGCTGACGAGGATCACCAGAGGCAGGAACAACGCCGTCGCCGCCAGGAGGGTCCAGCGGGCGATGCCGGGAGCCAAGGATGTCGACAGCAGAGCCAAGACTGTGGGAACCGCCATGGCGGCCGCCCATGCCGCGGTCTTCGCCGCGGAGTTGTCTCCCTCGGTGACCATCACGGCCAGGTAGAGGGCCACCGAAGCTGCGCCGAGCAGGCCCGACGCCGCAGCGAGGCGCCTGACTTCCCTCGGAACTCGTCCGACCGTTCCCGTCACCATGATGCCCACTTCCCTAGCTGTGGCTGCGGTGGAAGGACAACAGCGAGGCGCAGTCACCCTCCTTGTGCGCAGACCACTCCATCTGGAAGACGCCATTTGCCTTTCCGCGGATGAGGTTCGGGCGGTAGTTGGTCCGGGTGTCGGCGATGGGTAGGCAGAATGGCTGGTTGCTGAACCCAGAGTAGCTCTCCGTCACGGCACCGCCGCACGTGCGGCCCGAATCGGTGCTCGAGTAGTCCTTGCGCCGGCCGGTTGCCTGAAGCCAGCCGTACTGCCCATGGCTTGGACCAGCCGCATGCCTCCCGCAAGGCCTGAAACGCCGAGTCGGCGCCAGATTCCAGTCAGGACTGGAATCTGGCGCCGACTCGGGTGAGATCTGGCGCCGACTCGGCTTAGTGGCCGTGGCGGAGGGCGGCGTGCAGGTCCCAGTTGAGGCGGGAGATCACGTCGAGGGGGATCTCCTTGGGGCAGGCAGCGGTGCACTCGCCGATGTTGGTGCAGCCGCCGAAGCCCTCGGCGTCGTGCTGGGCGACCATGCCGACGACGCGGCTGTCGCGCTCCGGCTGGCCCTGCGGGAGCTCGCCGAGGTGGGTGATCTTCGCACCCATGAACAGCGAGGCCGAGCCGTTGGGACAGGCCGCCACGCAGGCGCCGCAGCCGATGCAGGTCGCCACGTTGAACGCGCGGGTCGCGTCGTCGCGGGGGACCGGCACGGAGTGCGCCTCGGGGGCGGAGCCGGTGTTGACGGAGATGAAGCCGCCGGCCTGGATGATCCGGTCGAACGCGCCGCGGTCGACGACGAGGTCCTTGACCACCGGGAACGCGTCGGCGCGCCAGGGCTCGACGACGATCTCGTCGCCGTCCTTGAAGGACCGCATGTGCAGCTGGCAGGTCGTGGTGACCTCCGGGCCGTGCGCCTGGCCGTTGATCATCAGCCCGCACATGCCGCAGATGCCCTCGCGGCAGTCGGAGTCGAACGCGACCGGGTCCTCGCCCTTGGCGATCAGATCCTCGTTGAGGACGTCGAGCATCTCCAGGAACGACATGTCCTGCGAGACGCCGTCGAGCTCGTAGGTCTGCATCGCGCCCTTCGACGCGGCGTCCGGCTGGCGCCAGATCTTGAGGGTCACCTTCATTACTTGTAGCTCCGCTGCTTCATCTCGATGGCCGTGTAGACGAGGTCTTCCTTGTGCAGGACGGGCAGCTCGCCGTCGCCGGCGAACTCCCAGGCGGCGACGTACGCGTACTGGTCGTCGTGGCGCAGCGCCTCGCCGTCCTCGGTCTGCGACTCGGCGCGGAAGTGGCCGCCGCAGGACTCGCGGCGGTTGAGCGCGTCGATGCACATCAGCTCACCGAGCTCGAGGAAGTCGGCCACGCGGCCGGCCTTCTCCAGCGACTGGTTGAGGCTGTCGGAGGTGCCCAGCACCTTCACGTTGCGCCAGAAGTCGTCCTTGAGGGTGCGGATCAGGTCGATGGCCTTCTTCAGGCCGTCCTCGGTCCGCTCCATGCCGCAGTACTCCCACATGATGTTGCCGAGCTCGCGGTGGTAGGAGTCGACGCTGCGGGTGCCGTTGGTGGACAGGAAGTGCGAGACCCGGTCCTCGACCGACTTCCGCGCCTCGACGACGTCCGGGTGGGTCTCCTCGACCTTCTCGAACGGCCCGTCCGCGAGGTAGTCGCGGATCGTGTGGGGCAGCACGAAGTAGCCGTCGGCGAGCCCCTGCATCAGGGCGGAGGCGCCCAGGCGGTTGGCGCCGTGGTCGGAGAAGTTGGCCTCGCCGGTCACGAACAGCCCGGGGATCGACGCCTGCAGGTCGTAGTCGACCCACAGGCCGCCCATGACGTAGTGGACCGCCGGGTAGATCCGCATCGGGGTGTCGTACGGGTTCTCGCCGGTGATCCGGGCGTACATGTCGAAGAGGTTGCCGTACTTCTCCTCGACCGCGTCGCGGCCCAGCCGCTCGACCGCGGCGCTGAAGTCGAGGTAGACGCCACGGCGCACGCCGTCGACCTCCGGGCCGACGCCGCGACCCTCGTCGCAGACGTACTTGGCGGCGCGGGACGCGATGTCGCGCGGCACCAGGTTGCCGAAGGAGGGGTAGATCCGCTCCAGGTAGTAGTCGCGGTCCTGCTCCGGGATCTGCCGGGGGTCCTTGTCGCAGTCGGACTTCTGCTTCGGGACCCAGATCCGCCCGTCGTTGCGCAGCGACTCCGACATCAGCGTCAGCTTCGACTGGTGCGACCCGGTGACCGGGATGCAGGTCGGGTGGATCTGCGTGTAGCAGGGGTTGGCCATGTAGGCGCCCTTGCGGTGCGCCCGCCAGGTGGCCGTGACGTTCGACCCCATCGCGTTGGTGGAGAGGTAGAAGACGTTGCCGTAGCCTCCGGAGGCCAGCACGACGACGTCGGCCAGGTGTGTCTCGATCTCGCCGGTGACCAGGTCGCGGGCGATGATGCCGCGGGCCCGTCCGTCGACCACGATCAGCTCGAGCATCTCGTGGCGGGTGTACTGCGTGACCGTGCCGGCCGCGACCTGCCGCTCCATCGCCTGGTAGGCGCCGATCAGCAGCTGCTGACCGGTCTGGCCGCGGGCGTAGAACGTGCGGGAGACCTGGACGCCGCCGAACGAGCGGTTGTCGAGGAGGCCGCCGTACTCACGCGCGAAGGGGACGCCCTGCGCGACGCACTGGTCGATGATGTTGGCGCTGACCTCGGAGAGCCGGTAGACGTTCGACTCGCGCGAGCGGTAGTCGCCGCCCTTGACGGTGTCGTAGAACAGCCGGTGGACGGAGTCGCCGTCCTCCTTGTAGTTCTTCGCGGCGTTGATGCCGCCCTGCGCGGCGATCGAGTGGGCGCGGCGCGGAGAGTCCTGGTAGCAGAAGGACTTCACGTTGTAGCCGGCCTCGCCGAGCGTGGCCGCGGCCGAGCCGCCGGCCAGGCCGGTGCCGACGATGATGATGTCGAGCTTGCGCCGGTTGGCCGGGTTGACCAGGCGGGCCTCGAACTTGCGGGTCTGCCAGCGCTCGTCGATCGGGCCCTCGGGGGCCTTGGTGTCGCGGATCGGCTCGCCGGGGGTGTAGTAGCCGGCGGCGTCGTCGCCGTGCTCCGCGGGGGCGTCGTGCGAGGGGTCACCCGTCAGCGTGGTGTCAGGCATGTCGGTCATGTGCAGCCCCTTACTTGGAGATGACGCCCGCGAGGACGAAGATCGGGACGAGGGAGAAGCCGGCGGCGATGACGACCGCGAGGATCCAGCCGAGGGCCTTGGCGTTGCGACGGGCGCGTGCGTTGTTCGTCAGGCCCAGCGTCTGCGCGGCGCTCCAGGTGCCGTGGTGCAGGTGCATGCCGAGCGCGAACATCGCCAGCAGGTAGATGACGGTCATCCACCAGGTGTCGAAGGTGTCGACGAGCAGGTTGTACGGGTCGTTGGTCTCCCCGCCCGCCACGTTGACCTTGCCGATCGTGAAGTTGATCAGGTGCCAGATCACGAACAGCAGGATCGTCAGGCCGCCCCAGCGCATCCAGCGCGAGGAGAACGACGAGGCGAGGTTCTTCTTCACGACGTACTTCTGGCTGCGCGCATGGTTCGCGCGGCGCCACAGCTTGGCCGCGGCGTATACGTGCACGACCACCGCGACGATGAGCACGGCGCGCATGATCCAGAGGAAGCCGGCGTACGGGAGCATCGGCTCGCCGAGCGTGCGCAGGTGGTGCGCGTACTCGTTGTAGGCATCGTGGCCGGCGAAGGCCTTGAGGTTGCCGTACATATGGAGCAGCACGTACAGGATGAAGATGATGCCGCTCGCGGCCATCAGGAGCTTGAGGGTGATGGTCGAGCGCGACGCCCGCGCACCCGTCACCAAGGTCGTCGTTGCCACGAGAGGCCACGCTACCCCGCGTGAGCGGCCCGTGATCGGCGGGTCAGTGTGACTTAGAGCGCGTTACCGACCGGTCTCGTTCGCGCGCTGGTGCAACCGGTTCTCGAAATCTTCGGTGTGGCCTCTTTCACATCCCGCGCCGACTGTGCAGACTGCGGATGCACCCGACCCACCGGAGGTGGCGATGGCGTCGACCGACGCGCGCGAGACCAGGGCAACGCAGGGCTCAGCAGGTTCGACAGGTGTGAACGGCCCGACCCGGGCCCGGATCGGAGTGAAGACGCTCCGTACCGACACGTGGTGGCTCTACCCGGCCGTGACGTTCGTGGTGTTCTCGGCGTTCGTGGTCTATGCCACCTGGCGGGCGTTCGCCGGCGCCTACTACTACGCGACGCCGTACCTCTCGCCGTTCTACTCGCCCTGTCTCGGTGACTGCGTCGAGGGCGCCTCGGACTTCGGCCAGCCGTTCGCGGGCTTCCCACTGTCGGCGGCGCTGATCATCCTGATCTTCCCGCTCGGCTTCCGGCTCACCTGCTACTACTACCGCAAGGCCTACTACCGGGCGTTCTGGCTCTCGCCGCCCGCCTGTGCGGTTGCCGAGCCGCACGGCAGGTACACCGGCGAGACCCGCTTCCCGCTGATCCTGCAGAACATCCACCGCTGGTTCTGGTACGCCGCGGTGCTGGTCGCCTGCGTGCTCAGCTACGACACCGTGCTGGCCTTCCGCAACGAGGACGGCGAGTGGGGGCACATGGGCCTCGGCACCGTCCTGATGCTGGCCAACGTCGTGCTGATCTGGCTCTACACGCTCTCGTGCCACTCCTGTCGGCACATCACCGGCGGCCGGCTCAGACACTTCTCGAAGCATCCCGTGCGCTACCGGCTGTGGACGGCCGTCTCGAAGCTGAACACCAAGCACGGGGTCTATGCCTGGTACTCGCTGTTCTCCGTGGCGATCGTGGACCTCTACGTCTACCTGCTCGCCACCGGCGCCTTCGACGACCCGAGGTTCTTCTAATGAGTGAGCGGCACCCCATGACCGGCAACGAGATGTCCGGGTCAGCGGCCGGCGGACTGGAGCGGCACGAGTACGACGTGGTCGTGATCGGTGCCGGGGGCGCCGGCCTGCGCGCGGCGATCGCGGCGCACGAGGCGGGTGCACGCACCGCGGTGGTGTGCAAGTCCCTGCTCGGCAAGGCGCACACGGTGATGGCCGAGGGCGGCATCGCCGCCGCGATGGGCAACCGCTGGCCCGAGGACAACTGGGAGGTGCACTTCCGCGACACCATGCGTGGCGGGAAGATGCTCAACAACTGGCGGATGGCCCAGCTGCACGCCCAGGAGGCGCCCGAGCGTGTGCAGGAGCTCGAGGACTGGGGCGCCCTCTTCGACCGCACCGACGACGGGCTGATCTCGCAGCGCGACTTCGGCGGTCACAAGTACGCCCGGCTCGCCCACGTCGGCGACCGCACCGGGCTGGAGATGATCCGCACCCTCCAGCAGCGCACCGTGCAGCTCGGCATCGACGTGTTCATGGAGTGCACGATCACCGAGCTGCTCAAGGACGGATCGCGCGTGTCGGGTGCCTTCGGGTACTGGCGCGAGACCGGCCGCTTCGTCGCGTTCGCGGCACCGACGGTGATCCTCGCGACCGGCGGCATCGGCAAGTCCTTCAAGGTCACCTCGAACTCCTGGGAGTACACCGGCGACGGCCACGCGCTCGCGCTCCGGGCGGGCGCCGCGCTGATCAACATGGAGTTCGTGCAGTTCCACCCGACCGGCATGGTGTGGCCGCCCTCGGTGAAGGGGCTGCTGGTCACGGAGTCGGTGCGCGGCGACGGGGGTGTGCTCAAGAACTCCGAGGGCAAACGCTTCATGTTCGACTACATCCCGGAGTTCTTCAAGGCGGAGACGGCCGACACCATCGAGGAGGCCGACCGGTGGTACGAGGACAAGAAGAACAACCGGCGGCCACCCGAGCTGCTGCCCCGTGACGAGGTGGCGCGGGCGATCAACTCCGAGATCAAGGCCGGCCGCGGATCACCGCACGGCGGCATCTATCTCGACATCGCGTCCCGGCGTACGCCCGAGTTCATCCGCAAGCGGCTGCCGTCGATGTACCACCAGTTCAAGGAGCTGGCCGACGTCGACATCACCCAGGAGCCGATGGAGATCGGGCCCACCTGCCACTACGTGATGGGCGGGGTCGAGGTCGACGCCGACAGCCAGGAGAGCGCGGTCACCGGCCTGTACGCCGTGGGGGAGTGCTCGGGCGGCATGCACGGCTCCAACCGGCTGGGCGGCAACTCGCTCGGCGACCTGCTGGTGTTCGGCAAGCGGGCGGGTGAGCACGCTGCGGCGTACGCCGCGGGGCTCTCGACCCGTCCGGCGGTCGACGAGGCCGACATCAAGGCGGCGTCGACGAGCGCCCTCGCGCCATTTGAGGTAGAGGGAGGCGAGAACCCGTACACGATCCAGCACGACCTCCAGCAGTCGATGAACGACCTGGTCGGCATCATCCGCACCGCCCGCGAGCTCGAGCAGTCACTGGTCGAGATCGAGGGGTTGAAGGAGCGCGCGCGGCACATGGTCGTGGAGGGGCATCGGCAGTACAACCCCGGCTGGCACCTGTCGATCGACCTGCGCAACATGCTGCTGGTCTCGGAGGCCATCGCGAAGGCGGCGCTGGCCCGCGAGGAGTCACGCGGCGGCCACACCCGCGACGACTTCCCCCAGACCGACAACGAGGTGTGGGGCACGAAGAACCTCGTCGTCACCCTCGACGCCGGCGGCACCGGCGTGGACCTGTCCGAGAAGCCGTTGCCGGTGCTGCCGGACGAGCTCAAGAAGTACTTCGACTAGCCAGATCATCGGGAGAGGACCGGCATGGGCTACGACCTGAAGATGCGCGTCTGGCGCGGCGACCAGTCGGGCGGCGACCTCGGCGACTACACCGTGGAGGTGTCCGAGGGCGAGGTCGTCCTCGACGCACTGCACCGGCTGCAGGCGACGCAGGCCGGCGACCTGGCGATCCGCTGGAACTGCAAGGCCGGCAAGTGCGGCTCGTGCTCCGCCGAGATCAACGGCCGGCCGCGGCTGATGTGCATGACCCGGCTCTCGGACTTCGAGCCCGAGGAGACGATCACGGTCACGCCGATGCGCGCCTTCCCGGTGATCCGCGACCTGGTGACCGACGTGTCGTACAACTACGAGAAGGCCAAGGAGCTGCCGTACGCCGAGCTCGGTCCGCGCGACCCCGACGGCAAGCGCCGGATGGCGCAGATCGACGTCGAGCGCGGGCAGGAGTTCCGCAAGTGCATCGAGTGCTTCCTGTGCCAGGACACCTGCCACGTCGTCCGCGACCACGAGGACAACAAGCCGGCCTTCGCCGGCCCGCGGTTCTTCCTGCGGTACGCCGAGCTCGACATGCACCCCCTCGACACCCACGACCGGCGGGCCCTGGCGCAGAGCGCCGCGGGCATCGGGATGTGCAACATCACCAAGTGCTGCACCGAGGTCTGCCCCGAGGGCATCCGGATCACCGACAACGCGATCATCCCGATGAAGGAGCGGGTCGTCGACCGCAAGTACGACCCGCTGGTCTGGCTCGGCAACAAGATCGGCATCCGCAACAAGGACAACGACGGCCGTGCCGAGGTCTAGCGACCCACGACGAGCCGGACCTTCGATCCGAGCCGGACCTCCGTGCCGGCGGTCACGCCCTGACCGAGGACCTTGCCCCGCTTGGCCTTCTTCGCGACCTTCTTCCGGCTGACCGCGCCCGTGGCGCAGCCCGCGGCCTTCAGCCGGGTGGTGGCCTGGGCGACGGTGCGGCCGGTCACGCTCGGCACCCGGCAGTACGTCGTGGCCGTGGGGGTGGCCGGGGTCGCGGGTGCCGGGGTCGAGACCACGACCGGAGCGTTGGCGGGGCAGACGTCGTCGCTGAACGCGCCGTTCGTGGCGTTGCCGAACGACTCCGTCCCACATCCGGCGTGGACGATGCCGCCCGCGAGCTCGACGCCGGTGTTGTTGAGGTTGAGGTGCGTGCGCGTCGCCCATGCCTCGGCCCCGGCCGCCGCGCGGAGCGCGACGTTGGACTGGGTGACGACGCTGTCGGTGATGCTCACCCGGGTCGGGTGCCCCGGAGCCGGCTCGAGCAGGACTCCGTGCTGACAGTTCTGGGTGAGCGCGACGTCGCTGAGCGCGATGTCGACGAAGGTGTCGGGTGAGCTGGAGGTGAGCGGGGTCCGGATGGCGTTGGCCTGGCCGGAGATCCGGACGTCGTCGAGGCGGACCGAGCGGGCCGCGATCACGGAGACGCCCGCGATGCCGCCGCAGGTGCCCGCGACGCTCCCGGACAGGCCGCCGATGATGTCGAGGCCGCGCAGGATCACGTCGGCATCTCCCGGGGCGTTGATGATGACGGCCGTGGTCCCGAGGTTGCTGATGGAGCCGAAGCTGCCGGAACCGTCGATCGTGATCGACTTGGTGATCGTGACGGCGCCGAAGCCGCCCGGGTCGAGGACGTTGATCGCGCCGCCCGCTGCCGTCTTGGAGATCGCCCCGGCGAAGGTCTTGCACGGTGAGGTGCGCGAGCACGGATTGCCGTCGTCGCCGACGCCCGAGACCCAGGTGCGCTGCGCCTGCGCCTGTGCCGGCGCGGCGATCACGGGCACGGTGGCCAGGCCGAGGACGAGGGGAAGGACGGGAGCGAGGCGCCGGAGGCGGCGCCGGGACGTTGTCATGACGCGGACCGTAGCGGTCGGAGGCGGTGCCGTCTGCCGATCGCGGGACCTCGTCCGAGACGTCACACGCGGTCGACGGTCGGGGCCTCAGCCGACCTGGCGGATCCGCACGTAGTAGGCGGGGATGGAGCCGTCCGGCCGCTTCCTCCCATCGGGTCGCTGTCGCAGGGGCGTGCGGGCGAAGGTCGCGACGTCGTACTCCTCGATGGAGAGGGTGACGTAGCGGGCACCCGGCAGCACGAGAACCTCGCGCTCGGTGGTCGCGGTCGACAGCATCGAGATGTCCTTGCCGCCGCTGCCGTCCACCTCGACCTCGACGAACAGCTTGATCGGCCCGTCGCCGCTCGTGCGGAGGAACTGACGACCGGTCGCGGTGCCCTTGGACGTGCTCATGAAGAGCTCGTTGGTGGCCACCTGGCCGACCGTGTACATCCTCTTCATCCGGCCGAGGTCCACGTTGTCGCCACGGTAGGAGACGCCGTGCCACGCCGGCAGCTTGGCGAGGCCCGACATCGCCATGCCAGCGTGTACGGCGCTCTCCTGCTGGAGGCGGTCGACGGACTCGTCGTCGGCCCTCGCCCCGAGGTGCTTGCGCAGTCCGGGCTCGAAGCCGGTCATGCTCGGGTTGATGTAGCGGTAGTTCTCCGCGGTGTAGGTCCGAATCGCCAGCACCTCGGCATGGCTGAGGCCGGCAGCCGCCGTCGCGAGCCGGGCGTTGGGTGCCTTCTGGTTGTCGGATGCGCTCGCGTCCTGTACGAACCGCTCGTCGTCCGGACGGGCACCCCATGACGTGTCGTGACCCCGGATGTCGGCGCCGCCCGTCAGGTGTGCGAACTGTCGAACGGGCGGGCGGGTCTGGCCGCCCTTCGAGCCCTTCTGCGCCGGCACCGCCTGCAGCTCGTGCTTCTGGAGGTCGGTGCCCCCGAGCCGCTCGGCGTACTGGAGTTCGGCGTAGGTGCGCAGGACCTGGGCCGAGGCGAGTCGGTCGATCTCCACCATCAGGTCGATGCGGCTGCGCTCGACCTCGCTGGTGCCCCCGCGGTGCTTGAACCGATAGGACTCCGCCAGGCGCCCGACCTTCTTGACCAGGGGCAGCTGGTTCAGCGGGTGCCGGGTCGCGGCGAGCTCGTCGAGGGTGACCATCAGCCGGTAGAGGGTCGACTTCTTGGAGCGGGCGCGCTTGAGCTCGTCGTAGGACATCGTGTCCCGCACCGCGGTGGACATCTCGCGCAACGTCCGGCTCGGCCCGCGCCGCGGGCGCTTGGCCTTCGCGGCGGCGGCCGCGATCTCCTTCTCGGTGGGGGGCACGAAGTCGGAGAGGTCGTCGACCTTGGCTCCCGCGTCGTCGAAGGGCGAGTCCTCCTGCTCCGACTCGGACTCCTGGGACTCGTCGTGACGGTCGCCGCCCTGGGGGGTGACCTTGCCCGGTGCGAGCGTGACGTCGTTGGAGGGCTGGCCGGCGAGGGTCTGCAGCTGCTCCTCGCTCTCGCTCTCCTGCGACTCGTCCTCGACCTCGAGCTGGGTGGGTGGCGCGGTGGCGGCCTGCTTCGGCGCCGGCGCCTGCGGCTTCCTCTTCTTGAAGTGCCTACTGAAGCCCATCGAAGTCCTCCTCCCGGACTACGCGCCCGAGCTTGACGTACTCCGCGATCAGGGCCGCCCGGACGTGGCGCATCTCGACCGGGCGGTCCTCGTCGGCCGCCCGGAAGGCGGCGGCGATCACGGCGTTGCGGATGACGCCGCCGGTGAGCTCGTAGCGGCGGGCGAGCAGGTCGAGGTCGAGGTCTCCCTGCGGTACGCCGTCGCGGAGGTGCCGCTCCCAGATGGCGCGCCGCTCGGGCCCGGCCGGGGTGGGGAAGTCGACGACGAAGTGGATGCGGCGCAGGAAGGCGTCGTCGATGTTCTTCGGCAGGTTCGTGGCCAGCACGACGATGCCGTCGTAGGTCTCGAGCCGTTGGAGGAGGTAGGAGACCTCGAGGTTGGCGTACCGGTCGCGGCCGTCCTTGACCTCGGCCCGCTTGCCGAAGAGCGAGTCGGCCTCGTCGAAGAACAGCACCGAGCTGCCGGCCGACGCGGCCGCGAAGAGCCGCTCGAGGTTCTGCTCGGTCTCGCCGATGTACTTGCTGACCACGGTCGAGATGTCGATGCGGTACATGTCCAGGCCGAGCTCCGACGCGACCACCTCGGCGGCCAGGGTCTTGCCGGTGCCGGACTGGCCGGTGAAGAGCGAGACGATCCCGCGGCCGGCGGCGTGCGACAGCCCCCAGTCGTTGAGCACCCGGCCGGCGTGCTGGTAGCGCGCGACGATCGACCGCAGCTGCGCCAGCTTGGCCCCGCTCAGCACCAGGTCGTCCCAGGACTTCTGCGGCCGGACCCGGCGCGCCAGCGTGCCGAGTGGCCCGGCGAGCAGGCGGCGGACGGCGACGTGCACGTCGCCGTCGACGGTCGGGTGCACCGCAGCGACGAGCTCCGTCTGCTCCGCGGTGAGCCGGTGCTCCAGCGGTACGCCGGGGCCGACCGCGGCTCGCCACTCGTCGTCGGTCACCAGCTCGGCGGACGCGACGTGCTCGGAGCGCGCCCGGTCGGGCAGGTCGCGGACCGGCAGTTCGTCGACGCAGGTGAGCGCCCAGCCGAGATGGGTGGCCCGCTCGACCCAGCGCCGCCCCTCCTCGGGGAGGCCGTCGTCGAGCTCGACGACGACCGCTCGGCCGGTGAGGGTGGCCTCGCGCACGATCGCGGCCCAGCCGGCGTCGGACGCGGGGGCCGGGGCCACCAGGAACCGGCCGCCACCGGAGCGCTCGATGGCCAGGTCGCGGCGGCGTACCCGGTCGGGACCGGAGGCCAGCACGACCTCGGCCGACCGGGGAGTCGACGCCGGCCGGTCGACGTGACGGGTGCCGACCGGCAGGTCCGCGTCGGGGGACGGGTCGCCCAGCAGTGCCCACAGCACCTGCGGCGCGAGCTCGACCTCGGTCGTCGCCCACAGCCCCGGGCGGTGACCGCCGACCAGCGCCGCGCGTCGCAGGGCGGACCCGGGACCGGCCGCCTCCGCGCAGGCGAGGGTCCCGCCCAGCAGGCGGGCGGCGGCGCCGAGCGTGATCCGGCTGGGCCGGGTCGCGCCGACCAGCACGCCGATCCGGGCCGCGCGCACCGGGTCGAGCTCGCAGGCCACGAGGAGTGCGAGCAGCTCGCGCGCGGGACCCACCGCCCCGGCGTTGACGCAGAGCGTGTGGAACACCGACGCGGAGTCGAGCGCGAGCGCCGTGCGCGCGTCGTCGAGCGCCTCGGCCGGCGCCTCGTCCAGGGCCACCTCGATCGCGGCGTCCGCGAAGGCGGCGAAGGGCGGTGCGCCGGCGTCCGTCGCGAGCATGGGCGTCGACATCCGTGCTGGTCTCCCTCTGGGGGCCGACGCAGGAGCCGGGGCCCTCGAGCGAAATCTAGACCACCGGAGGCCGCTGTCCACCCCGAATGGTGAGGATGCCCGCGCCCGCTCTCGGCCGGGGCAGGACCGGTTCCGGGCCGGTCAGGAGAGCATCCCGACGAAGGCTCTCGAGGCGACGTACGTCGCGGCGCCGAGCGCGGCCGCCACCACCAGGGTCACCAGCGCGATCGTCACGACCGCCCTGAGCACCGCCTGCCAGCGTGCCGCCTCCTCCTCGTTCCGGCCCCGAGGCCGGTGTGCGAGCACCGTCATGCCGATCTCCTCCCTCCCGAGTCGAGGATCGATCTGGATCCAGCATGTTCCTCGTCCGGTGTGTTGTCTTCGCCTGCACCGGGTGAGACGCGGTGGGCGGCGGTTCGGTTGTCCGGAGGTGGCCGAGGAGGCACCCGGTACGGTTTTGTCGATCGAGGAGCCTCACGTCGATACGAGCCGGGGAGGGCGTGTGGTCAGGGGACGTCCGGGCCGGGCGCTGTTGGCGACCCTCGCGGTCAGCGCCCTGGCCCTCGTCGGCATCGACGACCCGGCACGGGTGCCCGAGTCGGCGCGCGCGGCGCTCACCCCCACGCCGACACCGGCGCTGGAGCGGCCGGTCTCGAGGCCGAACGTCCTGATGATCACGGTCGACGACCTGGCCGCGGCCGACCTGCCCTACCTCCCGCGGGTGCGCCGGCTGATGGAGACCGGCGGCGTGACCTTCGGCGACGGCATCGCGCCGTCCCCGATGTGCGTGCCGGCCCGGGCGTCGCTGCTCACCGGGCAGTACGCCCACAACCACGGCGCCAAGACGGTGCGCGGTCCGGCCGGCGGCTACCAGGCGCGGGACTGGGACGACCGCGACACGATCGCCAGCGCGCTGCAGGACGCCGGCTACGACACGCTGTTCACCGGCAAGTACCTCAACGGCTACGGCAAGAACAGGACCGCCCGCGACATCCCGCCCGGCTGGACCGACTGGCGGGCCACGCCCGACCCCTCGACGTACCGCTTCTTCGACCAGCGCCTGAGCGTCAACGGCCGGATCGAGCGCCAGCAGGGCTACACGACCGACGTGATGACCGAGCAGGCCACCCAGATGATCGGGGAGCGCCGCGACAACCCCTGGTTCGCCTGGGTCAATTACGTCGCTCCGCACGTCGGCGGACCGGTGGACGCGGAGGCGCCGCGGAAGAAGTACGCCGGCACGCGCCAGGCCCGCTTCAAGTCCACGGTGCCCGATCCCGAGGACGTCGGCTTCTACCGGGACGTGCCGCTGCCGATCACGCCCAACTCGTTCCCGGAGCCCGACCACGAGACGCTGCCCGAGTGGGCGCCGGCCAACGTCCGCCAGTTCGACGAGGCGGACCGTCAGGCCCTGAACATCGTCTACCAGCGCCGGATCGAGGCGGCGCGCGGCCTCGACCGGGCGGTCGCCAAGCTCTTCCGCCAGCTGAAGGCGACCGGGCAGCTGGACCGGACGCTGGTGATCTTCACCTCCGACAACGGCTACGCGGTCGGCAACCACAACCTGAACGGCAAGCTCTACCACTACGACGAGTCGGTGCGGATCCCGATCCTGATGCGCGGCCCCGGGCTCCCGCAGGGCGTCACGGTGCCGACCGCGGTGACCAACCCCGACCTCGCCGCGACGATCCTCGCCGCGACCGGGGTCGCGCCGCCGCGGCCACTCGACGGCGTCGACATCCTGCCGTGGGTCGACGCGCCGGCCCAGGTGCGCGTGGTGCCGATCGAGGCCTACCAGGTGGCTGGCACCCAGCGCATCTACTGGGGCGTGCGGGTCGGTGCCTGGACCTACGTCCGCTACCGCCGCGGCGGGCAGGAGCTCTACGACCGCTCCCGCGATCCCTACGAGATCCACAACCTCGCCGGCGAGAAGCGCTACGCGCCGGCGCGCAAGGCGCTGGCCTCGCTCGCCAAGCGCTACCGGGGCTGCGCGGGCGAGACCTGCCCGCGCGACTTCTACCCCGCCGACGAGCTGGCCGAGCTCTTGGCCGAGGCCGCGTCGGGGGAGGGGAGCGCCGATGCCTGAGCAGCCCGAGCGGTTCTGGGCCGGCTTCCACCTCGACCCGCGGCGCCCGGAGCACGCCCGGGTGCGGGCGACCGACGCCGACCGCGACCACGCCCGCGACCTCTTCGTCGAGGCGTACGCCGACGGCCGGCTGACCCGCGCGGAGCTCGACGTACGCACCGCGCGGACGACGGCGCCGATCACCCTCGGCGCGCTCCTGACCCTCGTGTCCGACCTCCAGCCCACCCGGAGCGCGTCGGCGGAGCCCGACCGGTCCCGGCGGCCGGCGGGCCGCGAGCTGCTCGTGTTCGTCGTATGCAGCGTCGCGTGCGTGCTGCTGTGGTCGCAGACCGGTCGCGGCTTCTTCTGGCCGCTGTGGGTGATCGTCTTCACCGGCCTCCCGCCGCTGGCGACGCTCGTCAGCGGGCGGCGGGTGCCCGAGGGCGGCTCCGGACGCGGAAAAGGTCACACTCAGTAGCCCTCGTCACGAGGCGCTCCTATCGTTCGCACCATGACCGAACGTGGGACTCTCGAGGGCGGCCTGAGCGAGCCCGAGGAGCTGGAGCCCGAGCAGGGGTCGCTCGACCTCGCGGACCCGGCCGACACCTGGACGGTGGCCGACTGGGAGACGCAGGCGGCGGCCGTGCTGCGCAAGGCCGGGCGCCTGGGCGAGCAGGACGCCGACGACCTCGTGTGGGAGCGGCTCACCCGCACCACGCTCGACGGCATCGGCATCTCGCCGCTCGGCACCGCCGCGCTCCTCGACGGCCTGCGGACCTCCGGCCGGCCGACCCGGCAGGGCGACTGGGACGTCCGGTCCTACGTCGACGCCGGCGACCCGGCCGCGGCGAAGCTCGCCAACGAGGAGGCGCTCGTCGACCTCGACGGCGGCGTCACCAGCCTGTGGCTGCGCGGGAGCGCCGACTACGCGACCGTCCTGAAGGACGTGCTCCTCGACCTCGCCCCGGTCGTGCTCGACGGCGGCGACCCGCAGGCGTTCCTGGCGTACGCCCGGTCGAGTCTGGCGGAGGGCCGAGAGCTGCACCCGGCGACGAACCTCGGCGTGCCCGCGGCCGACGCGACCGGCGAGCTCGCGCGAGCGGCGCAGCAGCGTGGCGTCCTGGCCTTCGTCGTCGACGCGACCGCCGTGCACGACCGCGGCGCCTCCGACGCGCAGGAGCTGGCCTGGTCGCTGGCCGCCGGCGCGGCGTACCTGCGCACGCTCACCGACGCCGGCCTGAGCGTCGACGAGGCCGCCGGCCTGGTCGAGTTCCGCTACGCCGCGACCGACGAGCAGTTCGCCACGATCGCCAAGCTGCGCGCGGCCCGCCGGGCCTGGGCGCGGATGCTCGAGTTGAGCTCCGCGCAGGGCCGCGAGCAGCGCCAGCACGTGGTGACCAGCCGGCCGATGATGAGCAAGTACGACCCCTGGGTGAACATGCTCCGCACCACCGTCGCCGCCTTCGCGGCCGGCGTCGGGGGAGCCGACAGCGTCACCGTGCTGCCCTTCGACGGCCCGCTCGGCCGCCCGGACGCCTTCGGCCGCCGGATCGCGCGCAACACCAGCCACCTGCTGATCGACGAGTCGCACGTCGCCCACGTCGCCGACCCGGCCGGCGGCGCGTACGCCGTCGAGAAGCTCACCGACGACCTCGCGGTCGCCTCCTGGGAGCTCCTCGGCCGGCTCGAGGAGGGCGCCGACCTGGACGCGGAGATCGCCGAGACCGTGGCGAGGCGCGATGCCGCGGTCGCCCGGCGCAAGCGCCCGATCACCGGCCTCACCGAGTTCCCCAACCTCGGCGAGGTGCTCCCGGAGCGCGACCCGGCCGGTGCCGACACCACGCGTCGCTACGGCGCCGCGTTCGAGGCGCTGCGCGACCGTCCCGTCGCGTCGAAGGTCTTCCTGGCGACGCTCGGCACGGTCGCCCAGCACACCGCCCGCGCGACGTTCGCGAGCAACCTGCTCGCCGCCGGCGGCATCGCGGTCGACGTCGCCGGGCCGACCCCGGGCGTCGACGACCTGGTCGCGGCGTACGACGGCCAGGCGGTCGTCTGCCTGGCCGGAGCAGACGCGACGTACGCCGAGTGGGGCCAGGCTGCGGCCGAGGCCCTGCGCGCGGCCGGCGCGACGCACGTGATCATCGCCGGGAAGCCGGCGGACTACGCGGACGCGTCGTGCGCGATGGGCGTCGACGCGCTCGCCTTCCTGACCAGCACGAGGGAGAAGCTGCAGTGAGTGTCCCGAAGAGCTTCAGCGGACTGTCGCTGGAGGGTGGTTTCGAGACAGGCGCTAGCGCGCCTTCCTCAACCACCGTGTCGACTGATTCGAGCGCGCCTTCCTCAACCACCGTGTCGACTGGTTCGAGCGCGCCTTCCTCAACCACCGTGTCGACTGATTCGAGCGCGCCTTCCTCAACCACCGTGTCGACTGATTCGAGCGCGCCTTCCTCAACCACCGTGTCGGCTGGTTCGAGCGCGCCTTCCTCGACCACCGTGCCGCCGGTGGTTGAGGTGCGAGGAGCGCCAGCGACGAGCCTCGAAACCCCCGGTGACGACCACACCTGGTTGTCGCCCGAGGGCATCGCGATCCGGCCGTCGTACGGTCCCGCGGACCTCACCGGCCTCGACGCGCTCGACACGCTGCCGGGCCTGAGCCCGTTCCTGCGCGGGCCGTACCCGACGATGTACACGACCCAGCCGTGGACGATCCGGCAGTACGCCGGCTTCTCCACCGCTGAGGAGTCGAACGCCTTCTACCGCCGCAACCTCGCGGCCGGCCAAAAGGGCCTGTCGGTCGCCTTCGACCTGGCCACCCACCGCGGCTACGACTCCGACCACCCGCGGGTGCGCGGCGACGTCGGCATGGCGGGCGTGGCGATCGACTCGATCTACGACGCGCGCACGCTCTTCGACGGCATCCCGCTGGACCAGATGTCGGTGTCGATGACCATGAACGGCGCGGTGCTGCCGGTGCTGGCGCTCTACATCGCGGCGGCCGAGGAGCAGGGGGTGAAGCCGGAGCAGCTCGCGGGGACCATCCAGAACGACATCCTCAAGGAGTTCATGGTCCGCAACACCTACATCTACCCGCCGGCCCCGAGCATGCGGATCATCAGCGACATCTTCCAGTTCACCTCGCAGAAGATGCCCCGCTTCAACTCGATCTCGATCTCCGGCTACCACATCCAGGAGGCCGGGGCGACCAACGACCTCGAGCTCGCCTACACGCTGGCCGACGGCGTCGAGTACATCCGGGCCGGCCTCGACGCGGGGCTGACGATCGACCAGTTCGCGCCGCGGCTGTCCTTCTTCTGGGCGATCGGCATGAACTTCTTCATGGAGGTCGCCAAGATGCGCGCGGCCCGCGCGCTGTGGGCGCGGCTGGTGCGCCAGTTCGACCCGCAGAACCCGAAGTCGCTCAGCCTGCGTACCCATTCGCAGACCAGCGGCTGGTCGCTGACCGCGCAGGACGTCTTCAACAACGTCGGCCGCACCGCCATCGAGGCGATGGCCGCCACCCAGGGCCACACCCAGAGCCTGCACACCAACGCGCTCGACGAGGCGATCGCGCTGCCGACCGACTTCTCGGCGCGGATCGCCCGCAACACCCAGCTGCTGCTGCAGCAGGAGAGCGGCACCACCGGCACGATCGACCCCTGGGCGGGCAGCTACTACGTCGAGCGGCTGACCCACGACCTCGCCGAGCGCGCCTGGGCGCACATCCTCGAGGCCGAGCAGGCGGGCGGCATGGCCGCCGCGATCGAGCAGGGCATCCCGAAGATGCGCATCGAGGAGGCCGCGGCCCGCACCCAGGCCCGGATCGACTCCGGCGCGCAGCAGGTGATCGGCGTCAACACCTACCGGCTCGCGGCCGAGGACAAGCTCGACGTGCTCAAGGTCGACAACGACGACGTCTACCGTCAGCAGATGGCCAAGCTGGAGCGGCTGCGCGCCGAGCGCGACGACGACGCCGTACGCCGCGCGCTCGAGGCGCTCACCCGCTCCGCCGAGCAGGGGGCGACCCGGGGCTCCCTCGACGGCAACCTGCTCGCGCTGGCCGTCGACGCGGCTCGGGCGAAGGCGACCGTGGGGGAGATCTCCGAAGCGCTGGAGAAGGTCTACGGCCGCCACCAGGCGGTGATCCGTACGATCAGCGGCGTGTACAGGGACGAGTCGACCACCGGCGAGGGCGGCACGCTCGTGCAGCAGGTGCTCGACGCCACCGAGGAGTTCGAGGAGGCCGAGGGCCGCCGACCGCGCATCCTGGTCGCCAAGATGGGCCAAGATGGCCACGACCGCGGCCAGAAGGTCGTGGTCACGGCGTTCGCCGACATGGGCTTCGACGTCGACGTGGGCCCGCTGTTCTCGACCCCGGAGGAGGTCGCCCAGCAGGCCGTGGACGCCGACGTGCACATCGTCGGGGTCTCCTCGCTGGCCGCGGGCCACCTCACGCTGCTGCCGGCGCTGAAGCAGGCGCTCGCCGAGCAGGGCCGTCCGGACATCATGATCGTGATCGGCGGGGTGATCCCACCCGACGACGTACCCACGCTGCGGGAGATGGGCGCGGCGGCGGTGTTCCTGCCCGGCACCGTGATCGCCGAGTCGGCGCTTGATTTGCTGGCCCGGCTGCGGGAGCAGCTGAAGCACTGATGCCGGACGTCGATTCGCTCGTCGCCGGCATCCGGGACGGCAGGCGGGCGGCGGTCTCGCAGGCGATCACGCTTGTCGAGTCGACCCATCCGCGGCGTCGCGAGCAGGCGCGCGAGCTGCTGACCGCGCTCGCCACGGATGCGCCCAGCGACGTGGTCCGGGTCGGGATCTCGGGCGTGCCGGGTGTCGGGAAGTCCACGCTCATCGAGGCGCTCGGCTCCCGGCTGACCGGCCAGGGGCACCGGGTCGGGGTGCTCGCGGTCGACCCGTCCAGCGTGCGTACCGGCGGCTCGGTGCTCGGCGACAAGACCCGGATGTCGCGGCTCGCCAACGACCCGTCGGCGTTCGTCCGGCCCTCGCCCAGCGCCGGCACCCTCGGCGGCGTCGCGCGGGCGACCGTGCAGGCGATGGCGGTGCTCGAGGCCGCGGCGTACGACGTGGTGCTGGTCGAGACCGTGGGCGTGGGTCAGTCCGAGGTGACCGTCGCGGGCATGGTCGACACATTCGTCTTCCTGACCCTGGCCCGCACCGGCGACCAGTTGCAGGGCATCAAGAAGGGCATCCTCGAGCTCGCCGACGTGATCGCCGTCAACAAGGCCGACGGGGACCGCGTGCAGGAGGCGCGGGTGGCCGCGCGTGACCTGGCCGGGGCGCTGCGGCTGGTGCGCGGCCGGGGGGAGTGGGCGCCTCCGGTGGTGACCTGCTCCGCCCTCGAGGACACCGGGGTCGACGACCTCTGGGACCGGGTGCACGGCCACCGCGACCACCTCGGCCCGCAGGGGCTGGCCGACAAGCGGGCCCACCAGCAGCTGGACTTCACCTGGGCGCTGGTCCGCGACGAGCTCGACCAGCGGCTGCGGCACTCCGCGGGGGTCAAGGCGGTGCGCGAGGAGGTGCGCTCGGCCGTGCTCGCGGGCGAGCTGCCCGCCACGGTGGCGGCCGACCGGATCCTCGCGGCGTACGACGCGGGCTGACCGGCGCCGGCGGGTCAGCCGATGCCGAGGACCCGGACCAGTCCTCGCTCGACCTCCCTCATGAGATGACTCGGGACCGCGCCGGTCGGGTGTGGGTCCAGCGAGCTGCGGTCGACTGTCGCGAGCGCGGTGACGTTGGCGACCGAGTCCTTCGGCAGTCCGGTAGCCGCCGCCGGCAGGAAGACGTTGCCCGGCATCGCCGACAGTGCGGTGTGGGAGGTGAGGACGGCGACGATCGTCGTTGCGAGCCGACTCTCGTTGTACGGGTCCGCCTGGACGACCAGCACCGGCCGCCGCTTCGCCGGAGCGCTGCCCGATGGTTCGCCGAGGTCGCACCAGTGGACGTCGCCACGACTCACCACTGGCTGTCCGGATCGTCGTCGAGCCGTGTGCCCGCGGTGATCGCGAACTGCATCGACGAGTCGGCGTTGGCCGCGTCCACGACCGCGTCGATGGCTGCCGTCACATCGGCGGACTCGACCTCGGCCGCTAGGCGCTCCGCGGCGGCCGAGTAGAACTGGGAACGGTTCAGTCCCAGCTTCCTCGCCGCTCGCTCGGCGCGAGCGTAGATCTCTTCCGGTACGGAGATCGCGGTCTTCACGACCCGAGTATAACTCGGTATGACCCGGGCCGTTGCCTCGGTGTCCCGAACATTCGGGACCGGCGTCACCTGCGCCCGGGACCGGGGGATCGGCAGTGTCATCCCACCGACACCACATCCTTCTGGAGGCAGCACACCATGCGCACGACCCGAATCCTCGCCGGCCTGGCGGCCACCGCGCTCGCCGCCGGCACCCTCGCGGCGGCGCCGTCCCTGGCGGTGCCCGCCAAGCCCGCCAAGCCCGCCAAGCCGACCGTGCTGGCGAAGGGCCTGCTCAGCCCGCTGAGCATCGCCGTCGACGGCACCGACGTCTACGTCACGCAGAACTTCGGCGGCTCGCTCCAGCTGCTCCGGCCGGGCAAGCAGCCGAAGACGCTCTACACCGCCACGAAGCGGGGCGCCGAGGTCGGCGCCGTCTCCGCGCGGCGCGGCACCGTGACCTTCGCGGTCAGCGAGTCCGACAAGGACGGCAACTACACCGCGACCCGGCTGCTGCGGATCGCCGGCAGCGGCAAGGCGACGCCGGTGGCGAACCTGCTGGCCTACGAGAGGAAGGCCAACCCCGACGGCGACGTCACCTACGGCGTCCGCGGCCTCGCCGACGACTGCGCGGCTCAGTGGCCGGCCGACGGGCCGCCGGCGTCGTACCCCGGCATCGTCGACTCGCACCCCTACGCGACCACGACGGTCAAGCGGACGACGTACGTCGCGGACGCGGCGATGAACGCGATCCTCGCCGTGTCACCGCAGGGCAAGGTCCGCACGGTCGCCGTGCTGCCGGGCGTGCCGACCGAGATCACCGCGGGCTTCGCCGAGGAGCAGGGGCTGCCGCAGTGCGCGGTCGGCCTCGACTACTACTTCGAGTCGGTGCCGACCGACGTCGAGGTCGGTCCCGACGGCAGCCTCTACGTGAGCTCCCTGCCGGGCGGGCCCGAGGACCCGAGCATGGGCGCGCGCGGCCAGGTCTTCAGGGTGCATCCCAAGAGCGGCAAGGTGAGCAGGGTCGCCGGCGGCCTGGTCAGCCCGGTCGGGGTGGCCGTGGCCGACAACGGCGACGTGTACGTCTCGCAGCTGTTCTCCGGCGCGATCGCGAAGATCAAGAAGGGCTCGGACCGGGCGTCGACCGTGCGCCGGCTCTCGATGACCGGTGACGTCGAGGTGCGCGGCACGATGCTGTTCGCGACCACGGACGTGCTCCCGCCGAAGGGCAAGAAGCCCAACGGCAAGGTGGTCAGCTTCCGACGCTGACCGCCCCACGATCCGAGTGCGGGTCCCGGATGATCGGCCGGGGCCCGCACTCGCGTCTATCCCCCGGATGGGCGTTGCGCGCGGCACGAGGTCGTCACAGTGTGGAGGGGCTCATCACCGCTCAGGGAGGAAGCCCATGCGCAGAACCCGGATGCTCGCCGCCGCGGCCACGCTCGCCGTGGCCGCCACGACGGCCGTCGCCGTGCCCGCCGGCCAGGCGGCCGCGCCGAAGCCCGACACGCTCGCCAAGGGACTGATCGCCCCGCTCTCGGCCGCGGTCGACGACGACGGCACGGCGTACGTCACCCAGAACTTCGCCGGCCTGCTCAGCAGGATCCGCCAGGGCAAGAAGCCCAAGACGGTCTACGCGAGCAAGAACGGCAACGAGGTCGGCGGGGTCTCGGTCTTCCACGGCAAGCTCGTGTTCACCGAGACCAAGAGCAGCGGCGAGCAGATGCCGATCAAGTCGTGGGTCAAGTGGATCACGCCGAAGGGCAAGGTCAAGACGCTCGCCAACGTCCGTGCCTACGAGAACAAGAAGAACCCGGACCACAAGGTCACCTACGGCATCCGGGGCATCAGCGCCGAGTGCGCGGCGCAGTGGCCGACGGCGGACTTCGGGCCGCCGAGCTACCAGGGGCTGCCGGACTCGCACCCGTACGCGACGTACCAGGTCGACGAGGGCACCGTCTTCGTCGCCGACGCGGGGATGAACGCCGTGCTCTCCATCTCGCCGAAGGGCAAGATCCACACGCTCGCGGTGCTGCCCGCGGTGCCGGTGAAGATCACCGCGGAGCTCGCCCAGGGCATGAAGCTGCCCGACTGCGTGGTCGGCATGACCTACTACGGCGAGCCGGTGCCCACCGACGTGCAGAAGGGCTCCGACGGCAAGCTCCTGGTCACCACCGAGGGTGGCGGGCTCGGGGAGCAGATGCCGCTCGGGTCGCTCTACAGCGTCGGCATGAAGAACGGGAAGGTCAAGCAGGTCGTCGGCGGCCTCTTCGCGCCCACCGGACTGGCAGTGGCGGCGAACGGCGACGTCTACGTCGCCCAGCTCTTCGGCGGCGAGATCTCCCGGATCAAGCACGGCACCACGAAGGTGCGCACGTACGCCAAGACGAAGCTGCCCGCCGCGGTCGAGTGGACCCCGGACGGCCTCTACGCCACCACGAACGTGCTCCCGCCGAACGACACGGCACCGCCCGCCGGCAAGCTCGTGCGCTACGGCGGCTGAGCCGACCCGCGGAGCCCCGGATGCGGGCCCGGTCGCCGGCCGGGCCCGCATCCGGGCGCGCGTGAACTAACCTCGTGCTGACATGTCCTCCCTCGGCCCGACCCCTGGCACGCCCCCCGGCGCCGTCCTCGGCGACGCCATCGCCGGCGCCGTCGCGGCCGTCGGGGACGAGCTGATCGGGCTGCGGCGCGACCTGCACGCGCACCCCGAGCTGTCCTGGCGTGAGCTGCGCACGACCGCTCTCGTCGCGGCCCGCATCCAGCAGGCCGGGTGGCGGGTCACCGAGCTGCCCCGCACCGGGCTGATCGCCGAGATCGGCGACCACGGCCCGGTCGTCGCGCTGCGGGCCGACCTCGACGCGCTGCCGGTCCCCGACCTCACCGGCGACCCGTGGGCGAGCACGGTCGAGGGGGTCACCCACGCGTGCGGGCACGACGTGCACACCTCGGCGCTGGTCGGCGCCGCCGTCGCCCTGGCGCGGGTGCACGAGCTGGGGCTGCTCCCGGGCCGGGTGCGGCTGCTCTTCCAGCCCGCCGAGGAGGTGATGCCCGGCGGCGCGCTGTCGCTGATCGAGCTGGGCGCCCTCGACGGCGTCGAGCGGATCTTCGGCCTGCACTGCGACCCCACCCTCGACGTCGGCCGGGTCGGCCTCCGCGAGGGGCCGATCACCGGTGCGGCCGACCACGTCGACGTCACGCTCACCGGCTCCGGCGGGCACACCTCGCGCCCGCACCTCACCGAGGACCTCACCTTCGCGCTCGGCAAGGTCGTCACCGAGCTGCCGGCCATCCTCTCCCGCCGGCTCGACCCGCGGGCGGGCGTCAGCGTGGTCTGGGGCGTGGTCCGGGCCGGCTCGGCGCACAACGTGATCCCCGCGACCGGCCGGGTCGGGGGGACGGTCCGGATGCTCGACGCGATCGCCTGGTCGGAGGCCGAGAAGCTGGTGCCGCTGCTCGTGGAGCAGATCGTCGCGCCGTACGGCGTGCACGCGCAGGTCGAGTACCAGCGCGGCGTGCCCCCGGTGGTCAACGACTCGGCCTCGACCACGCTGCTGGCGGGCGCCGTGGAGGCCGTGCTCGGCCTCCACGGCCACGTGTCCACCCAGCAGAGCCTCGGCGGCGAGGACTTCGGGTGGTATCTCGACCGGGTCCCGGGCGCGATGGGCCGGCTCGGCACCCGCACGCCGGGCGGGCCGACGTACGACCTGCACCAGGGGAACCTCCGCGTCGACGACCGCGCGGTGGCGGTCGGCGCCCGGGTGCTGGCGCAGGTCGCGGTGGCGTCCTTGCCCCGCACCTGACGTGAAACGGGCGGTTCGCACGCATCGACTCGGTAACAACTTCGTCAACAGCGTGCCGTCGCCGCGCGAAGGGCCTAGTGTCTGACCTGTTTTCTGCGCCTGGAAGGGCGTCCACAGCACATGAAGGAGGCGTCTTGCGGCGCACCACGAAGTTTGCGGCAGTGCTCGCGGCCGGGATCCTGGCCCTCAGCGCGTGCGGCAGTGACAGCGACGGCGACAACGGCTCGGCCTCGGACGACGGCTCGAAGGCGCCCACCTCTGACGTCAAGGTCGGCATGGCGTACGACGTCGGCGGCCGTGGCGACCAGTCGTTCAACGACTCCGCGGCGGCGGGTCTCGACCAGGCCAAGGAAGAGGGCCTGATCGCCGAGAGCCAGGAGTCCGAGGCCGAGGACGGCGAGGCCGAGACCGCTCGCGAGGAGCGTCTGCGCACCTTCGCCGACGCCGGCTACGACCCGATCATCGCGGTGGGCTTCGCCTACGCCGCCTCGGTGGGCAAGGTCTCCAAGGAGTACCCCGACGTCCACTTCGCGATCATCGACGACTCCAGCCTCGCGGACTCCCCGAACGTCGCCAGCCTGGTGTTCGCCGAGGAGCAGGGCTCGTTCCTGGTCGGCGCCGCCGCGGCGCTGAAGACCGAGACCGACCACATCGGCTTCGTCGGTGGTGTCGAGACCCCGCTGATCCAGAAGTTCCAGGCGGGCTACGAGGCCGGCGCCCAGGCGGTCAACCCGGACATCAAGATCGACGTCAAGTACCTCACCCAGGTCCCGGACTTCTCCGGCTTCGCCGACCCGGCCAAGGGCAAGACGGCCGCGCAGGGCATGTACGACAACGGCGCGGACGTCGTCTACCACGCCGCCGGCGGCTCCGGTGGTGGCGTCTTCGAGGCGGCCTCCGAGGCCAAGGCCTGGGCGATCGGTGTCGACTCCGACCAGTACAACACCGCGGACCCGTCCGTGAAGGACGTCATCCTGACCTCGATGCTCAAGAACGTGAACGTCGCGGTCTACAACTACCTCAAGCAGGTCAGCGGGGGCGACTTCCCGACCGGTGTCACCACCTACGACCTCAAGGTCGACGGTGTCGGCTACTCCACCAGCGGTGGCTTCGTCGACGACATCACCGACCAGCTCGACGACTACAAGCAGCAGATCATCGACGGCGAGATCACGGTGCCGGACAAGCCGGCCAAGTGACCGTCGGCTGAATCGACACGATGACGGGTCCGCGGGGCAAGCCCCGCGGGCCCGTCCCGTCTCCGGTAGCGTCACGCCCGGACTGACAAGGAGGTCAGAGATCGTGCCCACCGCGGCCCCACCCAGCGAGATCGCCGTCCGCCTGCGCGGCATCGGCAAGAGGTTTCCTGGCGTCATCGCCAACGACGACATCAACATCGACGTGCGCCGGGGCACGATCCACGCCATCGTCGGCGAGAACGGCGCCGGCAAGTCCACGCTGATGAAGATCCTGTACGGCGTGCAGCCGCCCGACTCGGGCACGATCGAGATCAACGGCGAGCAGGTCACCCTGCACTCGCCGGCCGACGCCATCAAGGCCGGCGTCGGCATGGTCTTCCAGCACTTCATGCTCGCCGACAACCTCACCGTGCTCGAGAACGTCGTACTCGGCGCCGAGAAGCTCCACGGCATCGGCGCGAAGGCCCGGGCCGAGGTGGTGCGGATCTCGGACGCCTACGGCCTCGGCATCGACCCCGACCGCCTGGTCGAGGAGCTCGGCGTCGGCGCTCGGCAGCGCGTCGAGATCCTCAAGGTGCTCTACCGGGGCGCCCGCATCGTCATCCTCGACGAGCCGACCGCCGTGCTGGTGCCCCAGGAGGTTGACGAGCTCTTCGGCAACCTGCGCGAGCTCAAGGCCGAGGGCCTGAGCGTCATCTTCATCTCCCACAAGCTCGACGAGGTGCTCTCGGTCGCCGACGAGATCACCGTGATCCGCCGCGGCACCACCGTCCGCACCGTCGAGGACCCCAAGGGCGTCACCGCCCGCCAGCTCGCCGAGCTGATGGTCGGCTCCGAGCTGCCGTCCCCGAGCACCGAGGCGTCCACGGTGACCGACCAGGTGCTGCTGCGCGTGCGCGACCTGTCGCTGCCCAGCGACGACGGCCGGCCGCTGCTCCAGTCGATCTCCTTCGAGATCCACCGTGGCGAGGTGCTCGGCATCGCCGGTGTCGAGGGCAACGGCCAGGCCGAGCTGGTCGAGTCGATCATGGGCATGCGCCCGGCGGCGACCGGGCTCGTCGAGCTCGACGGCGCCGACCTCTCCGGCCGCTCCACCCGCGACCGGCGGATGAGCGGCGTCGGCTACATCCCCGAGGACCGGCACCGCCACGGCCTGCTCCTGGACGCCCCGCTCTGGGAGAACCGGATCCTCGGCCACCAGTTCCGCCCGCCCAGCGTCAGCCACGGCCTCATCGACAAGCGCGGTGCCCGCAACGACACGCTGCGCATCATCGACGAGTACGACGTCCGCACCCCGGGCCCCGACGTGCTGGCCCGGGCGCTGTCCGGCGGCAACCAGCAGAAGCTGATCGTCGGCCGCGAGATGAGCGGCGAGCCGACCCTGCTGATCGCCGCGCACCCGACCCGCGGCGTCGACGTGGGTGCGCAGGCCGCGATCTGGCGGCACATCAAGGACGCGCGTCGCAACGGCCTCGCCGTCCTGCTGATCTCCGCGGACCTCGACGAGCTGATCGGTCTCTCCGACCGGATCGAGGTGATCCTGCGGGGTCGCTTCGTCGGCACGTTCGATCCGGGCGACGTGACACCCGAGCGGCTCGGCTCCGCGATGACCGGAGCAGGGGAGGGCGAGTAGTCGTGACCAAGGCACGCCTCACGGCGCTGGGCCTGGGCATCGCATCCGCGGTGCTCGCGCTGCTCGCCGCATTCCTGATCACCAGCCTGGTCCTGCTGGCCGCCGGCGACCCGGTCGGCGACGTCTGGGGCCAGCTGCTGTCGTGGCCCGAGACGCGCAACTGGACCAACATCGTCAACAACGCCACGGTGCTCTATCTCTCCGGTCTCGCCGTCGCGGTGGGCTTCCGGATGAACCTCTTCAACATCGGCGTCGACGGCCAGTACCGCGTCGCTGCGTTCACCGCCGCGGTCGTCGCCGGCGAGGCCTGGCTGCCCGGCTACCTCAACACCGCGCTCGCGATCGTCTGCGCGATGGCGGTCGGCGCGATCTGGGCCGGCATCGCCGGCGTGCTGCGCGCCACCCGGGGCGTCAGCGAGGTCATCTCGACGATCATGCTGAACTTCATCGCGACCGGCCTGGTGGCCTACCTGCTGCGCCAGGTCGCGGTGCGCGAGGAGGGCAGCAACCAGATCGGCACCAAGCAGATCCCCGAGGGCAGCCGCATCGGCGGCATCCCGTTCGGCGACTACACGATCTACGGGTTCATCCTGATCGCCGCGGTGGCCGGCTTCGCCTTCTGGTTCGTGCTCAACCGCACCCGCTTCGGCTTCGACCTGCGGGCGACCGGCCGCTCGACCACCGCCGCGGTGGCCAGCGGCATCAGCGTCAAGAAGATGACGATCGCCGCCATGATGATCTCCGGCGCGGTGGCCGGCCTGGTCGGACTGCCGATCCTCTTCGGTGACGCCTACACCTACGGCTCGACCTTCCAGTCCGGCCTGGGCTTCGCCGGCATCGCGATCGCGCTGCTCGGCCGCAACAACCCGATCGGGATCGCGTTCGGCGCGCTGCTCTTCGCCTACCTCGACGAGCAGTCCAACCCGCTGCAGATCCTGGTCGGCGTCTCGCCCGACATCGTCGCGATCACCCAGGGCGTGATCGTGCTGACCGTCGTGATCTCCTACGAGCTGGTCCGCCGCTACGGCGTCCGTCTCGAGCAGCGCGAGGTGGCCCGCGCCTTGGCCACCTCACGCACCGACGAGCCCGAGGAGGTGAAGTCGTGAGTCTCCCCACCCTCATCGGCGCCGCCGAGCCCGGCACCCGACCGCAGCAGCGTCGCCGGCTGCCGCGCTGGTGGTTCGCCGCCGCGCTGTTCCTGGTGCTGCTCGCGCTGTCGATCCTGGAGGCCGTCACCGGCGCGAACGACCTGGTCTCGCGCGGCACGGTCGCCGCGACCCTGATCGCGATCGTCCCGATCATGCTGGCCGGTCTCGGCGGCCTCTGGTCCGAACGTGCCGGCATCGTCAACATCGGCCTCGAGGGCATGATGATCCTCGGCACCTGGGGGGCCGGCTACTTCGGCTACCACTACGGCGCCTGGGCCGGCGTCGCCGGGGCGATCCTGATGGGCATGCTCGGCGGCCTGGTGCACGCGCTCGCGACCGTGATCTTCGGCGTCGACCACATCATCTCCGGTGTCGCGATCAACATCATCGCGCTGGGCGCGGTGCAGTACCTCGCGTCGCTGACCTTCGTCGGGCTGCCCGGCGGCGGGCAGACCCAGTCGCCGAAGATCCCCGACGTCCCGACGATCACGATCACACCGGTCGGCGACGCGCTCGGCGACATCGTGGGCAAGGACATCTTCTTCGTGTCCCAGCTCGCGTCGGTCGCGCAGGCGCTCGTGACCAACCTGTCGCTGCTCGTCGTGCTCGCGATGCTGCTGCTGGTGCTCACCTGGTGGGCGCTGTGGCGCACGTCGTTCGGCCTGCGGCTGCGCTCGTGCGGTGAGAGCCCCTCGGCCGCGGAGTCGCTGGGCGTCGCGGTGCTGCGCTACAAGTTCGTGGCGGTGCTCATCTCCGGCGGGCTCGCGGGCCTCGCGGGCGGCTTCCTGGCGATGGTCGCGTCCAGCAACTACCGCGACGGCCAGACCGGCGGCCGCGGCTACATCGGTCTCGCGGCGATGATCTTCGGCAACTGGCGCCCGGGCGGTCTGCTCGCCGGCTCCGGTCTGTTCGGCTACACCGAGACCCTCGGCCTGCGTCAGGGCGGCGACTCGGTGCACGCCCTGCTGCTCGCGCTCGCGGTGCTCGCCCTCGCGGCCGCGGTCTGGCAGGCCCGCCAGCAGCAGCAGCGCGCCGCGATCATCACCGGCGTCGTCGCGATCGGCCTCGGCGTGCTCTACTTCGCGATCGACCAGGTCCCCGGCGACTTCACGAGCATGACGCCGTACGTCGTCACGCTGCTCGTGCTCGCCTTCGCCTCGCAACGATTGCGGATGCCGGCGGCCGACGGGCAGATCTACCGGAAGGGCAGCGCGGGGTGACGGCCGCCGAGTCAGGGGACAGCTTCGACTGGGACGCGCTCAAGGCGGCCGCCGAGGAGGCGGTCACCCACGCCTACGCGCCGTACTCGCACTTCTCGGTGGGCGCCGCCGCGACCGTCGACGACGGCCGGGTCGTCACCGGGTGCAACGTCGAGAACGCGGCGTACGGCGTGGCGCTGTGCGCGGAGTGCGGCCTGATCGGCCAGCTGCACATCACCGGGGGCGGGCGGCTGACCCACTTCGTCTGCGTCAACGGTGACCGCGAGATCATCATGCCGTGCGGTCGCTGCCGCCAGTTGCTGTACGAGAACGGTGGTCCCGGACTGCTCCTGTGGACGGTCTCGGGGATCCGGAGAATGGACGAGGTGCTGCCTGATGCGTTCGGTCCCGACGACCTCGATTGACCTGACGGACCCGGAGGTCGTCGCCGACCCCTATCCACACTTCGCGCGCGAGCGCGAGGAGCACACGGCCACCGGCGGCGTGGCGTGGCACGAGCCGTCGGGGATGTACCTGACGTTCGCGCACGCGTCCGTCGGCCAGGTGCAGCGCGACCGACGGCTGGGGCGGCTGTGGAAGGACAAGGAGCCGCTCGACTACCTCGAGCCCTTCAACCTCCTGCACCGCAACCAGATGATGGAGAACGAGCCGCCGGAGCACACCCGGCTGCGGCGCCCGGTCGCCTCGGCGTTCGCGCGCGGCCACGTCGAGCGGCTCCGGCCGCGGGTGCGCGAGCTCGCCGCCTCGCTGCTCGACGATGTCGACCCCGCCGGGTTCGACGTGATCGAGGGGTACGCCGAGCCGCTGCCCGTGTTGGTGATCGCCGACCTGCTCGGTGTGCCCCGGTCCTACGCCCACGACCTGCGCGACTGGTCGCAGGCGATCGTGCGGATGTACGAGGTCGCGCCGTCGCAGGAGACCGTCGACAACGCGGTCCGGGCGTCGGTCGAGTTCGCCGGCCTGGCGCGTGAGCTGGCCGCGGAACGGCGCGCGAAGCCGGCCGACGACCTGATCACCGACCTGGTGGCGACCGAGCTCGACGACGACGAGGTCGTCGCCGCCGTGGTGCTGCTGCTCAACGCGGGTCACGAGGCGTCGGTGAACGTGTTCGGCAACGGCCTGACCGCGATGCTGCGGCGCGGGCTGCGCCCCGGCACCGACGTACCGGCCACCGTCGAGGAGATGCTGCGCTTCGACTCCGCGCTCCAGCTCTTCGAGCGCACCGCGATGGAGGACGTCGAGTTCGACCACGGCGAGCAGAAGGTCGTCGTCGAGGAGGGCCAGAAGATCGCGGCGCTGCTCGGCGCGGCCAACCGTGACCCGGCCGTCTTCGACCGGCCCGACGAGTTCCTGGTCGACCGGACGCCCAACAGCCACCTGGCCTTCGGGGTCGGCGTGCACTTCTGCCTGGGCGCCCCGCTCGCGCGGATGGAGCTGGCGGAGTCGGTGCCCGCGTTGTTCGAGACCTTCCCCGACCTGGCCCTCACCGGGGAGCCGGAGAGCCGGGGCACGTTCGTATTGAGGGGCTACCGCCGGGTGCCCGTGGGAGGAAGCCATGCATGACGCCGTCGAGGTGATCGCCGCGAAGCGTGACCGGTTGGAGTTGAGCGACAGCCAGATCGATTGGGTGATCGATGCCTACACGCGGGGTGGGGTGGCCGATGAGCAGATGTCGGCGTTGTTGATGGCGATCCTGCTCAACGGGATGGGCCGGCGGGAGGTCTCGCGGTGGACCGGGGCGATGATCGCCTCGGGGGAGCGGATGGACTTCTCGGGGCTGTCGTGGCCGACCGCGGACAAGCACTCGACCGGTGGGGTGGGCGACAAGATCACGCTGCCGTTGGCGCCACTGGTCGCGGCGTGTGGGGTGGCGGTGCCGCAGCTGTCGGGGCGGGGGCTGGGCCACACCGGTGGCACGCTGGACAAGCTGGAGTCGATCCCGGGCTGGCGGGCGGGGCTGTCGAACCAGGAGATGCTCGCCCAGCTGGAGTCGGTCGGTGCGGTGATCTGCGCGGCCGGGGACGGGCTGGCCCCGGCGGACAAGAAGCTCTACGCGCTGCGCGACGTGACCGGCACGGTCGAGGCGATCCCGCTGATCGCCTCCTCGATCATGTCGAAGAAGATCGCCGAGGGCACCGGCGCGCTGGTGCTCGACGTCAAGGTCGGCACCGGCGCGTTCATGAAGTCCCTCGACTCCGCCCGCGAGCTCGCCGAGACCATGGTCGCGCTCGGACAGGACGCGGGGGTGCGCACGGTGGCGCTGCTCACCGACATGACCACCCCGCTCGGCTACACCGCCGGCAACGGCATCGAGGTCGCCGAGTCCGTCGAGGTACTCGCCGGCGGCGGACCCGCCGACGTGGTCGAGCTGACCCTCGCGCTGGCCCGCGAGATGCTCACCAGCGCCGGACGCGGCGACGTCGACCCGGCCGACAAGCTCGCCGACGGGACCGCCATGGACACCTGGCGACAGATGATCCGCGCCCAGGACGGCGACCCCGACGCCCCGCTCCCCACCGCCCGCGAGACCCACACCGTGACCGCACCCACCACCGGCACCCTGACCCGCCTCGACGCCATGGCCGTCGGCCTGGCCGCCTGGCGCCTCGGCGCCGGCCGGGCCCGCAAAGAAGACCCCGTCCAGGCCGGCGCCGGCGTGACCTGGCACGCCCGCCCCGGCGACCCCATCACCACCGGCCAACCCCTGTTCACCCTCCACACCGACGACCCCGACCGCATCGACCGCGCCCAGACCTCCCTCGACCACGGCTACGACATCGCACCCACCGACACGCCGTACCAGCCCACCCCCCTCATCCACGACCGCATCGGCTGACCCCCGGGGCGGCAGTCGGTGGTCTCGAGGCTCGCCGCGGGCGCGGCTCGCACCTCAACCACCGTGTCGGTGGTTGAGGTGCGAAGGCGCTCTGGCGCCTGAGCCTCGAAACCACCGACTCAGGGCAGCGACTCAGGGCAGGAGCAGCACCACCGTCTCGGCGACGCAGGCGGGCTTGGCGACGCCCTCGATCTCGATGGTGTAGCGGATCGCGGCCTGCTTGCCGCTCGGCAGGTCCGTGACGTCGCCGAGGGCGACGTGGGCGCGGATCCGCGAGCCGACCGGCACGGGGTGGGGGAAGCGGACCTTGTTGGTGCCGTAGTTGAGCCTGGCGCCGGGTGTTTCGAAGCTCACCACCTGGCTGCCCAGGAAGGGCACCAGGGACAGCGTCAGGTAGCCGTGGGCGATGGTGCCGCCGAAGGGGCCGGACGCCGCGCGCTTCACGTCGACGTGGATCCACTGGTGGTCGCCGGTCGCCTGGGCGAACCGGTCCACGCGCTCCTGGTCGATGGTCAGCCAGCCCGAGGTGCCGAGCTCCTCGCCGGCGGCGGCCGACACCTCGTCGAGAGTCGTGAAGACGCGCATGCCGCCAACGTATCGGTTCTGGTTGGATCAGTTCATGACGCCGACCCACGACCAGGTACGCCGGGCGCCGAAGGTGCTGCTGCACGACCATCTCGACGGCGGACTTCGGCCGCAGACCATCATCGAGCTGGCCGCCGACTGCGGCCATCAACTGCCCGACGTGGGCGGTGAGCCGACCGCCCCCCTGACCGCGGAGTCGCTCGGCCGGTGGTTCGCCGAGGCCGCCGACTCGGGCTCGCTGGTGCGCTACCTCGAGACCTTCGACCACACCGTCGCCGTGATGCAGACCGGGCCGGCCCTGACCCGGGTCGCCCGAGAGTGCGTGGAGGACCTCGCGGCCGACGGCGTCGTGTACGCCGAGATCCGCTACGCCCCCGAGCAGCATGTCGGCACCGGCCTCACCCTCGAGGAGGTCGTCGCGGCCGTGCAGGAGGGCTTCGACCAGGGCGTGGCGGCCGCCGACGGCAGGATCGTGGTGCGCCAGCTGCTCACCGCGATGCGGCACCAGGCCCGGTCGATGGAGATCGCCCAGCTCGCGGTCGCCTGGCGCGACCGCGGGGTGGCCGGCTTCGACATCGCCGGCGCCGAGGCCGGCTACCCGCCCACCCGGCACCTCGACGCGTTCGAGTACCTCCAGCGGGAGAACTTCCACTTCACCATCCACGCGGGCGAGGCCTTCGGCCTGCCGTCGATCTGGCAGGCGATCCAGTGGTGCGGGGCCGACCGGCTCGGCCACGGGGTCCGCATCATCGACGACATCACGGTCCACGACGACGGCTCGGTCGAGCTCGGCCGGCTCGCGGCGTACGTGCGCGACAAGCGGATCCCGCTCGAGATGTGCCCCTGGTCCAACGTGCAGACCGGGGCGGCGGAGTCGATCGCGGAGCACCCGATCGGGCTGCTGAAGAAGCTGCGCTTCCGGGTCACGGTCAACACCGACAACCGGCTGATGAGCCAGACCTCGATGACCCACGAGATGTGGTCGCTCGTCGAGGCGTTCGGCTACGGCCTGCGCGACCTCGAGTGGTTCACCGTCAACGCGATGAAGTCGGCGTTCCTGCCCTTCGACGAGCGGCTGGCGCTCATCCAGGACCACATCAAGCCGGCGTACGCCGCCTTGCGGGAGGAGACGTGAGGTGAGGATCCACTACGTCCCGACCGTGCTGCTGCTCGGCTCCGCGCTGGTGCTGCTGCTGGTCGCGGGCGGGCTGCTGCTCAAGGGACAGGTGGTCCGTCGTACCGCCCAGCGGTTCCGCGCCCGGGCGGTCGCGGTGCGAGCGACCGTCGTGGGCCTGGAGGCCAAGGACCTCAGCCTGGGGGGTGAGCCCGACACGCGCTACTTCCCGCGGGTCTCCTTCGTCCCCGACGGCGCCGCGGGCCCGGTGGAGGCGCAGACGCTGACCGACGTGCCCGCGCCGCCGCCGCGGGTCGGCGACGAGCTCGACGTGGCCTACGACCCCGAGCGCCCGGAGCGGGTCGACGTGGCGGCGACCCAGGGCGGCGTGGAGGGCGCCGGGCGGACCTGGTTCGTGCTCGGCTACGGCGTGCTGCTGCTCGCGCTCGGCGTCGCCGCGGCGTGGCTGGTGCTGGTCCTCGTCGTCTGGACCTCCTGATGCCCGGGGCGGCGGAGTCGATCTTCTGGATCACCCTCTGCGCCGTGCTCGCCCCGCTGCTCGCCGGCCTGCTGCTGCGTGGCCGGGTGCCCGAGGTCGTGCTGCTGCTCGTGCTCGGGGTGCTGATCGGGCCGAACGTGCTCGAGCTCGCCGCCGCCGGCGAGGGCGTCACCATCCTGCGCGAGCTCGGGCTCGGGATGCTCTTCCTGCTCGCGGGCTACGAGGTCGAGGTGGACGAGCTGGTGGGCCGGGGTGGCCGCCGCGCCCTCATCACCTGGCTGGGCTGCTTCGCGGTCGCACTCACCCTGATCTTCCTGATCGGCCTGGCCGACGCCATCCACGCGGAGATCGCGGTCGCGATCGCCCTGACCTCGACGGCCCTCGGCACACTGCTGCCCATCCTCAAGGACGGCGGCCTGCTCGGCACCCGCTTCGGGGGCACGCTGATGAACCACGGCGCGTACGGCGAGCTCGGCCCGATCGTGGCGATGGCGGTGCTCCTCGGCAGCCGCGGGCTGGTCGCCTCGCTGCTCGTCCTGGCTTCGTTCTTCGCGGTCGCCGTGCTCGTGCACCGCTTCTCGGCGCGGATCAGCCGGGAGGGCTCGGCCCTGCTCGCCGCCGTACGCCGTGGGGCGGAGACCTCCGGCCAGACCCAGGTCCGCCTCGTCGTGCTGCTGCTGGTCACGCTCGGCGTCGCGGCGGCGCTCTTCGACCTCGACGTCGTGCTCGGGGCGTTCGCGGCCGGCTTCGTGCTGCGCGGCCTGCTGCCGGCGGGCCACGAGAGCCTGGAGCACAAGCTCGAGGGGCTCGCCTTCGGGCTGCTGATCCCGGTCTTCTTCATCACCTCGGGGATGGCGATCGACCCGCGCGCGGTCGTCGAGGAGCCGGTCGCGCTCGTGGCCTTCCTCGGCATGATCCTGCTGGTGCGCGGCGGCGGCGTCCTGATCGCGACCCGTACGGAGCGGGAGGCGGGCCGCCGGGTCTTCGACGGCCGCGAGAGCGCGGCGATGGCCCTCTTCGCCGCGACCGGGCTGCCGATCATCGTCGCGGTCACCTCGGTGGCCGTCGACGCGGGCGAGATGACGACGACCAACGCGTCGGTGCTGGTCGCCGGCGGCGCGTTGAGCGTGCTGATCTGTCCGCTCCTCGCGCAGCGGCTGCTGGCGGGGCGCAGTCACCCGGTTCAGGTGAGCCCCGCCGACTCCGGGCCCGACTAGCCTCGGCGCGACACCGGGGCCGGAACCGGCCTCGACGCACCTGAGAGGAACGCTGTGGACAGCTTCTGGGACTTCTTCTGGTTCATCATCTCCTTCTTCCTGCTCATGGCCTACTTGGTTGTGCTGTTCCAGATCCTGACGGACCTGTTCCGCGACAAGGGCACCAGCGGCTGGATGAAGGCGGTGTGGGTCTTCTTCCTGATCATCCTCCCGCTGATCACCTCACTGGTGTACCTGATCGCCCGCGGCCACGGCATGGCCGAGCGCAACGTCGCCGCAATGAAGGCCGCCCAGGCCGACACCGACGCCTACATCCGGTCGGTGTCCTCCGGAGCCGGCTCGCCCGCCGAGGAGATCGCCCGGGCCAAGGCACTGCTGGACGCCGGCACGATCAACCAGGCCGAGTACGAGTCGCTGAAGGCCAAGGCGCTCGGCTGAGCTGCCTCGCCGGAAGCTCCTCCTGGCGGCAGCCCGCCAGGAGGAGCTCAGTCCGGCAGCACCGCGAACCAGGCGTGCCTCCAGCGCGATGTGGAGAGCGGTGCGACCACCCCGCGCGCGGGGTCGTAGGCCAGGGGCTCCCCGTCCCGCTCGTCGAGGACCAGGACGACGTGGCGGGGCAGCCACCGGCTGCCCAGGTAGACCGGCACCCGCCGGGGGAGCGCGGCGAGCACGTCCGCGCGCCGGTAGCGGCGGACCCGGCCGCCGAGCACGCGGGCGACCGCCCACGGTGTCGTGCCGAGTGCCCGGGGCCACCACCGGTTGAGCCGGCGGTGCATCGCCAGTACCTCGTCGCGGAAGCCCGGCCACGGCTCCGGGAGCCCGTGGTCGAGGAGCCGGGCGACCACGACGACCGACGGCCCGCAGGTGCGGGAGTCCGGCTGCCGCGGCCAGTCGGTCATCGCGCGGCGTCCTGCCCCGCCAGCCGGTCCAGGTCGGCGTAGGCCTGGTCCGGCGTCACCGGCCGGCACCCGCACTCGACGGCGTGGCCGACCACCCGGCGCTGGTCGCGCAGCAGCGCGAGACCGCGGCGGACCAGCACCAGCGGGGGCTTGCGGTGCTCGCGCAGGTCGCGGGTCAGGCGCCGCCAGAAGGTCACCATCGGGTGCTGGCGAACGCAGTACGCCGCGGCCAGCAGCCCGGCCTCCCGGCAGTGGGACACGATCTCCTGCGCGAAGATGCCCTCCGCGACGAACAGGTCGTGCCCGTCGAGGTCGAGCGTCTGCCAGCCGCAGCGGCCGTTCCGCGCGATCTCGTAGACCGGCACCTCCGCGCGCCCGGTGCGGCACAGCTCGTCGAGCGCCGCCATGGCGTCGTCGAGCAGCCACGACTCGGGGTCGTCCCAGTCGACGATGCCGGCGTTCGGACCCTCGGTGATCAGGGGGAGCGTGGGGTCGCCGCCGCTCTTGTAGAAGTCGTCGAGGCGCAGCACCGGCAGGCCGGTGCGCTCGGCGAGGCGGGACTTGCCGGCGCCCGACGGACCGGCCAGGACGATCACCCGGGCGTGCACGGACGGTCAGATGCCGATCGGGTGCCAGACGGTCTTGATCTCGAGGAACGCGGTGATCGGCTCCAGGCCCGGGTCGAGGGTCCAGTCGGGCTCGGCGGCCGGCGCGCGGCGTACCCGCTTGAGGTTGTCGGCCGCCGCGACCTCGAGCTCCGTGGCGAGCGCGGGCTCGCCGGCGATGCCGGTCAGGTCGATGGCGTTGACGTCCATGTGGGCCGCGAGCCAGGGCGCGATCGTCGCGGCCGAGCCGGTGAGCAGGTTGACCACGCCACCGGGCACGTCGGAGGTCGCCAGCACCTCGGCGAAGGTCACCGCCGGCAGCGGCCGCTCGTACGACGACACCACGACCGCGGTGTTGCCGGTGACGATGACGGGCGCGACGACGCTGACCAGGCCGAGCAGCGAGGAGCGCTGCGGCGCGAGCACCGCGACCACGCCGGTCGGCTCGGGGGTGGAGAGGTTGAAGAACGGCCCGGCCACCGGGTTGGCGTTGCCGACGACCTGGGTGATCTTGTCGGCCCAGCCGGCGTACCAGACCAGCCGGTCGATGGCCTCGTCGACGACCTTCTCGGCCTTCGCGGCGGTCAGCCCCTCGGACTGCTGGGTCGCCTGCACGAACTGCGGCCGCCGGTCCTCCATCACCTCGGCGATGCGGTAGAGGATCTGTGCGCGGTTGTACGCCGTGCGGCCGGCCCAGGAGGCCTGTGCCTTGCGGGCCGCGACGACCGCGTCACGGGCGTCCTTGCGCGAGGCGAGGGCGGCGTTGGCCACGAACTTCCCCAAGCTGTCGGCCACCTCGTAGGAGTGCCCGGACTCCGAGCGCGGGAACGCGCCGCCGATGTAGAGCTTGTAGGTCTTGCGAACGTCGACTCTGCTGTTGGTTGGGCTCACTTGAGGTAGGCCTCCAGACCGTGGCGGCCGCCCTCGCGACCGTGGCCCGACTCCTTGAACCCGCCGAACGGGCTGGTGGGGTCGAACTTGTTGAACGTGTTGGCCCAGACGACGCCGGCGCGCAGCTGGTTGGCCATGGACAGGATCCGCGAGCCCTTCTCGGTCCAGACGCCCGCGGAGAGACCGTACGGCGTGTTGTTGGCCTTCTCGACGGCCTCCGAGGGCGTCCGGAAGGTCAGCACGGAGAGCACCGGGCCGAAGATCTCCTCGCGGGCGATCCGGTGGGCCTGCGAGACGCCGGTGAAGAGCGTCGGCGGGAACCAGAAGCCGGTCTCGGGCAGGTCGCAGGCGGGCGACCAGCGGCCGGCGCCCTCGGCCTCGCCGATCTCCGACAGCTCGCGGATCTTGGCGAGCTGCTCGGCGGAGTTGATCGCGCCGATGTCGGTGTTCTTGTCGAGCGGGTCGCCCACGCGCAGCGTGGACATCCGGCGCTTGAGCTTGGCCAGCAGCTCGTCGGCGACCGACTCCTGCACGAGCAGGCGGGAGCCGGCGCAGCAGACGTGGCCCTGGTTGAAGAAGATGCCGTTGACGATGCCCTCGACCGCCTGGTCGAGTGGGGCGTCGTCGAAGACGACGTTGGCGGCCTTGCCGCCGAGCTCGAGCGTGACCCGCTTCTCGGTACCGGCGACCGCGCGGGCGATCGCCTTGCCGACGTCGGTCGAGCCGGTGAACGCGACCTTGTCGACGTCCGGGTGCGAGACCAGCGCCTGACCGGTCGCGCCCGCGCCGGTGACGATGTTGACCACGCCCGGCGGCAGGTCGGCCTGCTGGCAGATCTCGGCGAAGAGGAGCGCGGTCAGCGGGGTGGTCTCGGCCGGCTTGAGCACGACCGTGTTGCCGCAGGCGAGCGCCGGCGCGATCTTCCACGCCAGCATCAGCAGCGGGAAGTTCCACGGGATGATCTGGCCCGCGACGCCGAGCGGCCTCGGGTCGGTGCCGCGGCCGGCGTACTCCAGCTTGTCGGCCCAGCCGGCGTAGTAGAAGAAGTGCGCCGCGACGGTCGGCACGTCGACGTCGCGCGACTCCTTGATCGGCTTGCCGTTGTCGATCGACTCGAGCACGGCGAGCTCGCGGCTGCGCTCCTGGATGATCCGGGCGATCCGGTAGAGGTACTTGGCGCGCTCGCGGCCCGACATCGGGCCCCAGACCTTCTCGTAGGCCTTGCGGGCCGCCTTGACGGCCGCGTCGACGTCGGCCTCGTCGGCCTCCGCGATCTCGGCGAGGACCTCCTCGGTGGCCGGGCTGATCGTCTTGAACGACGTACCGTGCCCCTCGGTGAACTCACCGTTGACGAAGAGGCCGTACGACGGCTTGATGTCGACGATGCTTCGGGACTCGGGAGCGGGGGCGTACTCGAACGGATTAGTCATCGGTGATCAGTCCAGCGTGAAGTAGTCGGGACCGGAGTAGCGGCCGGTCGTCATCTTGGTGCGCTGCATCAGCAGGTCGTTGAGCAGCGTGGACGCGCCGAAGCGGAACCAGTCTGGGTCGAGCCAGTCCGGGCCGGTCACCTCGTTGACCATGACGAGGTACTTGATGGCGTCCTTGGCGGTGCGGATGCCGCCGGCGGGCTTGACGCCGATCATCGTGCCGGTCTGCTCGCGGAAGTCGCGGACCGCCTCGAGCATGATCAGCGTGACCGGCAGCGTCGCCGCCGGCTGCACCTTGCCGGTGGAGGTCTTGATGAAGTCGGCGCCGGCCATCATCGCGAGCCAGCTCGCCCGGCGCACGTTGTCGTAGGTCTGCAGCTCGCCGGTCTCGAAGATGACCTTGAGGTGCGCGTCCTCCCCGTCGGCCCGGGCGCATGCCTGCTTGACCGCGACGATCTCGTCGAAGACCTGCTGGTAGCGGCCGGCGAGGAACGCACCCCGGTCGATGACCATGTCGATCTCGTCGGCGCCGGCCTCGACCGCGTCGCGGGTGTCGGCCAGCTTGATGTCGAGTGCCGCGCGACCGCTCGGGAAAGCCGTCGCGACCGCGGCGACCTTGACCCCGGAGCTGCCCAGCGTCTCCTTCACGGTGGCGACCATGTCGGGGTAGACGCAGACGGCGGCGGCCGCCGGGCAGGTCGGGTCGGCCGGGTCGGGCCGCATCGCCTTCGAGGCGAGCGCCCGGACCTTGCCGGGGGTGTCCTGCCCCTCCAGCGTGGTCAGGTCGACCATCCGGATGGCGAGGTCCAGCGCGAACTCCTTGGCGCTGGTCTTGATCGAACGCGTCCCGAGGCCGGCCGCCCGTGCCTCCGCGCCGACCTGGTCGACACCGGGCAGTCCGTGCAGGAACCGGCGCAGCGCGGCCTCCGAACGGGTCGCGTCCGCGAGACCTGGGTCGGGGATGGTGGAAGTTCCGCTCACCGGGCCAGCATAGGGTTGGCCGAGCCCAGTACCACAACCTTGAGAGCACGACATGACCGAGCAGACCGGCGACCGGGTGGTCGAGCGCTTCCAGCCCACCAGCGGTCGCTCCAGCGGCATCCTCGGTCTGGTGACGGCGGGGGTCGTGCTGGTCCTCGCTGTGATCGGCCGGGACAGCGGCACGGCGCTCGGGGTCGCGATCGTCGCCGTGCTCGGTGCGGTGCTGGTCTGGGCGGCCCTGCTGCGCCCGGCGCTGTGGGTGACCGAGCGCGACCTGGTGATGCGCGGCATGTTCCACACCGACCGGGTGCCGCTCGCCGCCATCGACCGGGTGCAGGTGAGGCAGGTCCTGACGGTGACGGTGGGCGAGCGCGCCCTGGTGTCGCCGGTGGTGGGCTACTCGCTGCGGCACCTGACGAAGAACCGGGTCCAGCCGCGCGGCGGGATCGAGCAGCCGCGGCTCGACGCGCTCGAGCCGCGGGACCCGGTGAGCGACGCGCCCCTCGAGTCCAGCGTGCACCAGGCGTTCGTGGAGTCCCGGATCGCCCACCTCGCGAAGTCCGCGCGCGAGCGGGCCGGCCTCCGGCAGGGCTCGCCCGAGCAGCAGGTGCTGGCCGCCCACGTACGCCGTACCTGGGCCTGGCCCGAGATCGGCGCGTCGGTCGCGCTGGTGGTGGCGTTCGTGGTGTGGCTGGTCGTGCACTGAGCGGTCGCCCGCGTCGGCGGTGGTGTCGAGGCTCGCTCCGCTCGCACCTCAACCACCGTCAGATGCCGGCCGCGGCCTTGACGTCGTCGCGCAGGGCGTCGAGGCGGCCGGCGGCCGCGATCCGGGCGGCGTCCACGCCGGCGTCGGGGTCCACGGGTACGACGACCTCGAGGTAGCACTTGAGCTTGGGCTCGGTGCCGCTCGGGCGCACGATGACGCGGGCGCCGTCGGCGAGCCGGTAGCGCAGCCCGTCGGTCGGGGGCAGGTCCGCGCTGCCGGCGCTGAGGTCGTCGACGCGCTCGACGGCGAGCCCACCCAGCTCGCTGGGGGGAGTCGTCCGGAGACGGTCCATGGCCGCCGCGATCTCGCCGAGGTCGGTGACCCGCGCCGAGAGCTGGTCGGTGGCGTGCAGGCCGTGGGCCAGGGCGATGTCGTCGAGGATGTCGACCAGGGTGCGGCCGTCGGCCTTGGCGGCCGCGGCGAGCTCGCAGAGCAGGAGCAGCGCGGAGACGCCGTCCTTGTCCTTCACGTGCTCGGGGTCGACGCAGTAGCCGAGCGCCTCCTCGTAGCCGAACGCGAGGTCCTCGACCTTGCTGATCCACTTGAAGCCGGTGAGCGTCTCGGCGTAGGGCTGGCCGGCGGCGGCCGCGAGCTTCCCGAGCAGGCTCGAGGAGACGATGCTGCAGGCGTAGGTGCCCCGCTTGCCGCGCGCGAGCAGGGCGTGGGCCAGGAGCGCGCCGACCTCGTCGCCGCGGAGCATCCGCCAGCCCTGGGGGCCCGGCACCGCCGCGGCGCAGCGGTCGGCGTCGGGGTCGTTGGCGACCACCAGGTCGGCGCCACGGCGCTCGGCGAGCTCGAGGGCGAGGTCCATCGCACCCGGCTCCTCCGGGTTGGGGAAGGCCACCGTCGGGAACTCCGGGTCCGGCTGCTCCTGCTGCTCGACCACCGCGGGCGCGGCGAAGCCGGCGGCCTCGAGCACGCGCTCGACCGACGTGCCGCCGACCCCGTGCAGGGGCGTGTAGACGATGTCGAGGTCGCGGGGCCCGTCGCCGACCAGCGTCGCGGTGGTGTCGAGGTAGCGGTCGACGATCTCCTCGCCGAGCACGGTGCCGGCGCCGCCGCGCGGCACGTCACCGACCCGGCCCACGGCAGCGATCCGCGCCGCGATCTCGGTGTCGGCCGGCGGCACGATCTGGCTGCCGTCGCCGAGGTAGACCTTGTAGCCGTTGTCGCGCGGCGGGTTGTGGCTGGCGGTGACCATCACGCCCGCCGCGCAGCCGAGCTCGCGGATCGCGAACGCGAGCACCGGGGTGGGCAGCGGTCGTGGGAGGAGGTACGCCGTGAGCCCGGCGCCGGTCATCACCTCGGCGGTGTCGCGGGCGAAGACGTCGGAGTTGTGCCGGGCGTCGTACCCGATCACGACCGATCCGCTCCCGTGCCCGGTGTCGCGCAGGTAGGCCGCGAGCCCGGCCGCGGCGCGGGTGACGACGACGCGGTTCATCCGGTTGGGTCCGGCGCCGAGCTCGCCGCGGAGCCCCGCCGTGCCGAACTCGAGGGTGCCGTCGAAGCGGTCGGCGAGGTCGGTGCTCTCGGCCCCGGCCTCGACCCGGGCGATCACCGCCTCCAGCTCGGCGCGGGTCTGCGGGTCGGGATCGTCGGCGGCCCACGCCCGAGCGGCGGCGAGCAGGTCACTCATGCGGGGGTCCCCTGTGTGCTCATAGGGGGCACCATACGAGGATGCGGGCCTCCTTCGCCTTCCGGGACAGCTGGGAGATCGACGCGCCTCCGGCGCGCGTGCACGCCGTGCTCGTCGACCTCGAGCACTACCCGGCCTGGTGGCCGCAGGTCGTGGCGGTCGCCTCGCTCGGCCCCGACGACGCCCGGGTGCTCTGCCGCTCGGCGCTGCCCTACACCCTCGACCTGGTGCTGCACGCGGTCTCGCGCTCGGCCGCGCACCTCGAGGTCGAGGTCTCGGGGGACCTGGCCGGGGCGGTGCGCTTCGCGCTCACCCCGGTGCCGGCCGGGACCCGTCTCGACTTCGAGCAGCAGGTTCGGGTGCGGGGCTGGCTGGGCGCGGCGGCGTACCTGGCGCGGCCGCTGCTGCGCTGGAACCACGAGCGGATGATGCGAGGCTGCGCCCGCGGCCTGCGGGCCCGTCTCGCGCTCAGCTCACGCAGAACTCATTGCCCTCGGGATCCTGCATGACGGCGAAGCAGGAGTGCTCGTCGAGGACGCTGCGGACCACCGTCGCGCCCTGGGCGACCACGCGGTCGACCGTCTCCTGGACCTCGCGGCGACGCTGCTCCATCGGCCGCGTCTTGTCGCGGCCGCCCGGGTAGACGTCGAGGTGCAGCCGGTTCTTCGTGACCGTCTTGCCCTCGGGGACGATCTGGAACCAGATCGTCGGCCCCTCGCCGGACGGGTCGTGGAGCCGGTCGCAGTAGTCGGGACCGATGTCGGTGAGCTCCTCCTCGGGAACGCCGACCGAGCGGTACCAGTCGACCCAGGACGCGTGGCCCGGCGGAGGCGGCTGCGGCTCGTAGCCGAGGAGCGGGGCCCAGAACCGGGCCAGCCGGTCCGGGTCGTTGGCGTCGATGGTGAGCTGCCAGGTGACCATGTCACCACGGTAGGCGTCGGCACCGACACCCGGCAGGGGTCGTCGGACACCCCGGCGCTCAGGCGTCGATCGAGCTCATGTCGCCGTACCGGTCACCGGCGACGGCGCCGCGCGGGACGGCCTCGGCGAGCGCCGTCAGGTCGTCGTACCCGAGCTCGACGTCGGCGGCCCCCACGTTCTCCTCGAGGTACCGGACCCGCTTGGTGCCGGGGATCGGCGCGACGCCGACCTCGTCGCCGCCCTGGGCGAGCACCCACGCCAGCGCCAGCTGGCCCGGCGTGCAGCCCTTCGCCTCGGCGATGGCGCGCACGGCGTCGACCAGCGCGAGGTTGGCCCGCAGGTTGTCGCCGTTGAGCCGGGGGAAGTACGCCGAGCGCCGGGAGTCGTCCTCGTCCAGGGAGTCGTCGGAGGTGATGGCCCCGGTGAGGATGCCGCGGCCGAGCGGGGAGTAGGGCACCAGTCCGATGCCGAGCTCGCGCAGCGTCGGGAGGATCTCGTCCTCGAGGTCGCGGGTGAAGAGCGAGTACTCGGTCTGGAGCGCGGTGATCGGGTGCGTCGCGTGGGCCCGGCGGATCGTGTCGGTGCCCGCCTCCGAGAGCCCGAGGTGGCGGACCTTGCCGGCCTCGACCAGCTCGGCCATCGCGCCGACCGTCTCCTCGATCGGCACGGTCCGGTCCACGCGGTGCTGGTAGTAGAGGTCGACGTGGTCGACACCGAGGCGCTGGAGCGAGGCGTCGCACGCGGCGCGGACGTACTCGGGGCGGCCGTTGATGCCGACGCGGGTGCCGTCGGGCCGACGCTCGTTGCCGAACTTGGTCGCGAGCTGCACCTCGTCGCGACGGCCGGCGATCGCCTTGCCGACCAGCCGCTCGTTGGTGAACGGGCCGTACATGTCCGCGGTGTCGAGGAAGGTGACGCCGAGGTCGAGGGCACGGTGGATGGTGGCGATACCGTCGGCCTCGTCCGAGGTGCCGTAGAACTCCGACATGCCCATGCAGCCGAGGCCGAGCGCGGAGACGGTGAGGGGCGACTGGGTCCCGAGGGTGCGGTGCTGGATCGTCATGTGTCCACTGAAGCGCCTGGAGTGCGCTCCAGGTCAAGGGCCTCGAGCTTCGCGCTGTAGATCCCGATCTTGCGGTCGATGGCACCGAGGTGCTCCTGCACCTCCGCCAGCCGGGCGAGCACCTGTACCCGGTGCGCACGGAGCAGGTCGAGGCGCGCCTGCTCCGTGCCCTCGCCGGAGCGCACCAGCTCGGCGTACCGGCGGACGTCGCGGATCGGCATGCCGGTGCCCCGCAGGCAGGTGAGCAGGTTGATCCACGTGAGGTCGCCGTCGGTGTAGCGACGGTGCCCGGTCGCGGACCGGTCGACCGGGTGCAGCATCAGGCCGTCGCGCTCGTAGTAGCGAAGCGTGTCCGGGGTCAGGTCGGTCAGCTCGGCGACCTCGGCGATCGAGTAGCTCACGCCTCAGTCTCGCCCTTGGAGCGCACTCCAGGTCAACCGCCGCGAGGCGACCGCGGTCAGCGGGCGTACGCCTCGAGGTTCTCGCCGAGCTCGGCGAACAGGGCCTGGTTGAGGCGGAAGGCGAGCTTGACCTCGGCGACGATCCGCAGCCGCTCGTCGGCGTCCAGGTCGAGGGCGTCGAGCCGGGCCCGGTAGCCGTCCTTGTAGACCTTCGGCTTCTCGATCTCCGGGAAGTCGTAGAAGGCGATGCCGGCGCCGCCGAGCTCGAACGTCCGGTCGAGGATCCGGCCGATGGCCTGGCCGCCGGAGAGATCGCCGAGGTAGCGGGTGTAGTGGTGGGCGACCAGCAGCGCGGGCCACTGCTCGGCGGCCTCGACCAGCCGCTGCCGGTAGGCGTCGGTGGCGGGGGAGTCGACGGTGCGGGGGCCGTCGGGAGCCCAGTGGTCGAGGTCGGCGTCGATCGCGGCCAGCCGCTCGAGCGCGTCGTCGCGGACCGCGGCGACGGACGGCTCGTCGCGGTGGGTGTGCACGGTCTGCTCCAGCGTCGCGTAGACGCCGCGCAGGCGGAGCAGGTAGTCGGCGTACCCCTGCTCGTTGACCCGGCCGCCGAGCAGGTCGGCCATGAACTTCGAGTCCTCCGCCGCCTGGTGCTCGGCGAGTGAGCCCTCGCGCATCGCCGCCGACAGATTGAGGTCGGTGGTGCGGTCGAGGACGGTCATAGCGGCTCCAGATGGGTCGAGGTTGATGTTGCGACAGATTGTCAGGATCGTAATATACACACAGACCTTTAGGTAAGGCATGCCTTAGTTAGTGCTACCTTTGTCGTCATGGGTGGTGGGGTGAGGACGGCCGCGGTCGCGGGCGCCGTGGTGATGGTCGGGCTGCTGGCGTCGTGCGGGCTGTCGTCGAAGGCGGACCCGGCCGAGGGCGACCGCACGGCCGCCGTCTCCGCGGGCAGTACGCCGCCGCTCTCCGAGGTGACGCCGCTCGACGACGTGCGGGACTGGGACGGCGAGGTCACCGCCGTCGCCGAGACCCCGGTCGACCCGGTGGCCGACGACCCCACCCCGAAGCTGCCGGTGACGGTGACCGACGCCCAGGGCACGAAGGTCACCGTGCAGGACGCCAGCCGGGTCCTCGCGCTCGACGTCTACGGCACGCTGTCGCGCACCGTCTTCGAGCTCGGCCTGGGTGACAACCTGGTCGGCCGCGACGTGTCGACGGAGTTCCCCGAGGCCGACGACCTGCCGCTGGTCACCCAGAACGGCCACGAGCTCAACGCCGAGGCCATCCTGGGCCTGGATCCGACGCTGATCATCACCGATACCTCGCTCGGGCCGTGGGACGTCATCCTCCAGATGCGCGACTCCGGCATCCCGGTCGTCGTGCTCGACTCCCACCGCGGCCTCGACAACGCGGCCGAGCTGATCCGCGAGGTCGCCGACTCGCTGGGGGTGTCCGACGCCGGCAAGGCCCTCGCGGAGCGCACCCAGCAGCAGATCGACGCCGTCACCGCCGAGATCGCCGAGATCGCGCCCGCCGACCGGGGTCAGCGGCTGCGGACCGTCTTCCTCTACGTGCGCGGGCAGTCCGGCGTCTACTACATGTTCGGCGAGGGCTCGGGCGCCGACTCGCTCATCGACGCCATCGGCGGGTACGACGTGGCCGAGGAGATCGACTGGAACGGCATGAAGCCGCTCACCGACGAGGGCCTGGTCGCCGCGCAGCCCGACCTGGTGCTGATGATGAGCGGCGGGCTCGACTCGGCCGGGGGCGTCGACGGGCTCCTCGAGCGACTTCCGGCCCTGGCACAGACCCCGGCCGGCGAGCACCGTCGGTTCGTGACCATGGACGACTCCCAGATCCTCGGCTTCGGGCCGATCTCCGCCAGCGTGCTCGACGCCCTCGCCGTCGCGGTCTACGCCCCGGGGTCAGTGTGAGCACCTCGGGGGACTTCGCATGACGGCCGCCGTCGTCGAGCACCAGCGCGCCGGCATCCGCGCGCTGGCCGGCCGGATCGGCCTGCTCGGCGGACTCTCGATCGCCCTCGTGGTCTCGCTGGTGTTCGCGGCCGGCCACGGCCAGCTCGACGTACCGCCCTCGGAGGTGCTCGGCTCGGTGCTGCACAAGCTCGGCCTCGATCTCGGGCCGGTGCCGCACCACCCGCAGGGGGAGAACACCCTGTGGCAGGTGCGTTTCCCGCGCGTGGTGATGGCCGCGCTCGCCGGGGCCTGTCTCGCCACGGCCGGCGCGCTGATGCAGGGAGTCTTCGGCAACCCGCTCGCCGAGCCCGGCGTCGTCGGCGTCTCGGCCGGCGCGGCCGTCGCGGCGGCGACCGTCATCGTCTTCGAGCTCACCTTCGCCGGCACCTGGACCGTCGCGATCTGCGCCTTCATCGGCGGCCTGCTGACGACCCTCCTCGTCTACGCGATGTCCCGCGACGGCGGCCGCACCGAGGTGGTGACGCTGGTGCTGACCGGCATCGCGGTCAACGCGGTTGCCAGCGCGGGGCTCGCGTTCCTGATGTTCCTCGGCGACACCCAGGCGCGCGAGGAGATCGTGTTCTGGCAGCTCGGCAGCCTCAACGGCTCCCGCCGGGAGTACGTCGGGGTGGTCGCGCCGATGGCCGCGGTCGGCCTCGGTGCCGCGCTCTTCCTGGCGCCGCGACTGGACCTGCTCGCCCTCGGCGACCGGGCCGCCCGGCACGTCGGCGTCGACGTCGAGCGGCTGCGGATGACCACCATCGTCGTGGTGGCGGTGCTGACCGCCGCGGCCGTCGCGTTCTGCGGCATCATCTCGTTCGTCGGCCTGGTCGTACCGCACCTGATCCGGATGATCGCCGGGCCCGGACACCGGCTGCTGGTGCCCGCGAGCGCGCTCGGCGGCGCCGTGCTGCTGGTGCTCGCCGACCTCTGGGCCCGCACGCTGATCGCCTACGCCGACCTGCCGATCGGCATGCTCACGGCGCTGGTCGGCGGACCGTTCTTCTTCTGGCTGATCCGGCGCGCCCGGCGTACCGCGGGAGGCTGGGCATGAGCCGGACCGGCCCCCTGCTCAGCGCCCGCGGCGTGGGCGTGCGCTACGACGACAACCCGATCCTCAGCGACGTCGACGTCGACATCCGCGGGGGCGAGCTCGTCGTGCTGGTCGGGCCCAACGGCGCCGGCAAGTCGACGCTGCTCGGCGTGCTGGCCGGCGACATCGAGCCGACCGTGGGCGGGGTGTCGCTCGACGACAAGCCGCTCCCGGCGTACGCCGCCCGCGAGCTGGCCCGCCAGCGTGGCGTGCAGCTGCAGAAGCAGGGGCTCGCCTTCGGCTTCCGGGTCCGCGAGGTCGTGCAGATGGGCCGCTCGCCCTGGCACCGCACCGCGCGCGAGGACGACGACGAGCGGGTGGTCTCCGAGTCGATGCAGCGCGCCGACGTGGTCGAGTTCGCCGCCCGCCTCTACCCGACCCTGTCGGGTGGCGAGCAGGCCCGCACGTCGTTCGCCCGGCTGCTGGCGCAGGAGACGCCGGTGCTGATGCTGGACGAGCCGACCGCGGCGCTCGACATCCGCCACCAGGAGTCGCTGCTGGCGGTCGCCCGCTCCGCCGCCCAGGCCGGCGCGGCGGTCGTGGTGGTGCTGCACGACCTGTCGCTCGCGGCGGCGTACGCCGACCGGATCGTGATGCTCGCGCACGGCCGGGTCCGCGCCAACGGCGTGCCCCGGGACGTGCTCACCTCCGAGCTGCTGACCGAGGTCTACGAGCACCCGGTCGAGGTGATCGACCATGCCGGCGCGCTGCTCGTCGTGCCGGTCCGGACGCGTGCGGTGGAGTCGCACGCGGGGGAGGAGGTCCGATGCGCCACGCCGTGGCCGCACGCCTGATCGCGGCGACCCTGATCGCAGGGGCCGTGGTCGCCGGCACCGTCCTGGTGGCGACGCCCGCGCACGCGGCGTCGCGGGTCACCGTCGCCAACCCGGAGGGGCAGGCGAAGATCGACCCGACGTACGCCACCACCCTGCGGGTGTCCGGCTCCGGCTTCCAGTCGGTCAAGGGCGGGCACGGCGGGCTCTACGTGTTCTTCGGGGCCGTCCGGCCCGGGTGGCAGCCCAGCAAGGGCGGCGTCACCGGCCAGGACTACTTCTACGTGCCCGACGACGAGGCCAAGGCCAACCAGGGCTTCCAGAAGTACGTCGCCTTCCCCGGCTCCGACACCGCCTCCTCGGCGAACGGCGGCACCATGACCGCCGCCGGCTCCTGGTCGACCCAGGTCGTGGTGCCGGGCGCGACGTTCCAGACCTACGACCGCGACGGTGCGGTGCGCACCGTCGACTGCCGCAAGCTCACCTGCGGCGTGATCACGATCGGTGCGCACGGCGTCAAGAGCCCGCCCAACGAGACCTTCACGCCGGTGACGATCGGCGCCGTGGGAGGCGCGAGCGGCGCCGCCACGCCGACGCCGACCGGGACCGACGGCTCGACCGCCGAGCCCGCCGAGACCGACGCCCCGTCCGCCCCGAGCACGGCACCCGGGGAGGGCGCGAACCCGAAGCCCGGCGCCGCCAAGCCGGCGACCCTCGAGGTCGACCGGGAGTCGGCCGTGGCCGGCAACGTGCTCGCCTTCAGCGCGACCGGTCTGCCGCCCGGCGCCCAGGTCTCGGCGGTGTTCGACGACGGTGCCTCCGGCGCCGGGCCCTTCCTGGCCGGCAGCGACGGCAGCCTGGCCGGCATCATCACGCTCCCCGCCGACACCGGCCCGGGCACCCACGAGCTGCGGCTGTACGGCGTGCCGGAGCCTCCCACCGCCAGCTTCGCCGTGCAGGCGTCCGGGACGACGACCGACAGCGTCGAGCCGCGGGCCGCGGAGGAGGACACGAGGGCCGCCTGGCTGTTCGCGGGTGCCGCCGCGCTGGTCCTGCTGCTCGCCGTCCTGCGCCTCGGCGTGCGCACCTGGAAGGGCAAGCGTCGTGCGGCGGCGTGAGCGGATTGCGGGCGCGCTGCTCGCCGCGGTCGGCTGCGTCCTGCTCGCCGTACCCGCCGTCGCCGACGATCCCGGCCCGAGCGCGAGCCCGACCTCCTCGGCCGGGCCGGTCGAGCTCGACGGCGTCACGCTCCGGTGGGGTGTGAACGACGAGTCCAGCAACCGCGCCTTCGCGCCCGACACCTTCAACTTCTTCGCCGCCGGCACGGTGCCCGACCCGGGCAAGGGCGGCACCACGCTGCCGAAGTCGCGCTGGAAGCAGGCCGTCGGCGACGTCTCGATCGAGAAGTGGAACGGCAAGGCCTGGAAGCCGGCCACGTGGGAGGGACTGCGCACCGACGAGCGGGGCAAGCCACTCGGATCGCCGACGTCCGGCACGTTCAGCAAGCACCGCTTCGTCTTCGGCGCCGGCACGGGCACCGTCGACCTCGCCGCCGGCACCGCCCAGGTGACGTGGGACGGCGACGTCACGATCCTCTACTACTCCGGCATGTCGTTCTTCGCGCTCTCCGACCCGGTCCTCGACGTGGCCGACGGGCGGGGCACGCTGACCGCGACGCTCTCCGGGTACGCCTCCTCGGTCGACGACCCGACCCAGTGGGCGCCCGTCCCCGCCGCCCGGGTGACGGTCGCCGACCTGCCCGACGTCACGCTCGGCGAGACCGGCCTGAGCGCCACGCCGGCGTACCTCGGCACCGAGGTGACCGGGGTCGGTCAGGTCCCCGGAGGTCCGGCCTTCGGCTCGTTCCCGCAGTCGTTCGTCGACTACATGAACCAGCTCGGCACCGCGGCGTTCTGGCTCTCCAGCGGGGCGTCGACCGACGGGTTCAAGGTCCCGCTGCCCGTCTCCGTCGGCTTCGGGGCCGCGGAGGAGGAGCCGGTCGAGCCGACGCCGAGCGAGACGGCCACCAAGCAGCCCCTCGACAACCCGATCGTGCCGCCGCCGGTGACCGTCACGGCGACGGTGACCGCCCGGCCCGCACCCGCGCCACCCGCCGTCGCTCCGCCAGCCGCCCCCTCCGTGCCCGCGGTGCCGACCGCCGAGGCGCCGGCGGTGGACATGGCGCTCCCGCTCGCCGCACAGCTGGTCGCGGCGCCCCAGACGTCGGCCGCCCCGGCCGAACCCGCGTCCGACGCCACCTGGATCTGGTGGCTCGGCGGCGGCCTGCTGATCGCGGCCGCACTCACCTTGCTCGTCCCCGTCGGCCGTCCGCGCCGACCCTAGAAAGGAAACCGCATGTCTCAGCACAAGCGCCTCCGCGGGCTGGCGTTCGTCGCCGCCGGCGCGGTGGCATCGACCGCGCTGGTAGTCGGCACGGCGCCGGCGCAGTCGGCATCGCCCAGTACCGCCTCCGCCGCGACCGGGTCGTTCGCGTGGGAGATCTCCGAGCAGTTCGACGACCACCTGTCGACCCACGAGCTCGCGGACGGCGCGACGGAGGACGCCGCCGGCGTGATCACGTTCCCGGCCGTCTCGTCGGTGGTCGACCCGGTGACGGGTGCGGGCACCGTCCAGTACGACGGGGCCGTCAAGGGCACCTTCGTGAACGCCGGCAATCCGTTCTACTGGGTCAAGATCGAGGACCCGGCGGTGACCGTCGACGCCGCCGGCGAGGGGACGATCACGGCCCTGGTCTCGGCCTGGAACGCCGCCGCCATGGGCTCGGCCGAGGCGAGCACCTCGCCCGCACGGGTCGTGGTGACCACCTTCGACGCGGCCACCAAGTGGTCCACCGGCTCGATCGCGGCGACGCCGGACTGGGCCGGCGTACTGCCCGCTGACAGCCCGCAGGCGACGGCGCTCGGCATCGCCGCCGGCCGACCGGTCGACGGGAAGTCGTTCGCCCCGACGTTCCTCGGCCAGATCACCAGCGGGGTCCGGGCGCACTTCTACTGGACCACCGGCTCGGACAAGAAGGCGCCGGCCGCGTTCACGGCGTCGTACGCGAACGTCGCCAAGTCCGTCACCACGACCGCGACCTATGCCAAGCAGAGCGTCTCGTTCGCGGTCGAGGGCAAGGGCTTCCTGCCCACCGACGGCAACCCCGGTGACGACGGCGTCTACGTGGGCCTGGCGCCGGCCGGCGGCCTGCCCGCCACCGGCTCGCAGACCGACATGGACAAGTTCGTCGCCGCGCAGTGGGTGCCGGCGTCGGCGATCAAGGCCAACGCGTTCAGCACCACGCTCACGGCCGGTGCCGACAAGCTCGAGAAGGGCACGGCGTACGCGCTCTACACGTGGCGCGCCCACGGCCACTCGACCACGAGCCAGGACACCCAGACCGCGGTGTCGCTCGACTGGAGCAAGCTGACCGCGAAGGCCAAGGTCACCGCCAAGGCCAAGAAGAAGGTCACGACCGCGAAGGCCGGCAAGCTCGCGGTGGCGGTCAAGGGCGGCTCGCTCACGCCCGCCGGCAAGGTCAAGGTCACCCTCAAGAAGGGCAAGGTCGCCAAGAAGCGGAGCGCGACGCTGAAGAACGGCAAGGCCGTCGTCAAGCTGCCGAAGCTGCAGGCCGGCAAGTGGAAGGTCAAGGTCGCCTTCACCTCCGCCGACGACGTCTACACCAACGGCACCAAGGCGCTGAAGCTGAAGGTCAAGAAGGCGAAGAAGGCCAAGGCGAAGAAGTAAGCAGCACCCTGCGCAGGCCGGCGGTACCCACCCGGGTGCCGCCGGCTCGTGCGTGTCGGAGTCGGCGGCCGGACGGCGGGCCTCAGATCCGCGGTACGACCCGGCCGAGCAGGTCGCCCATCCGGGACGCGGCGGCGCGGCCGGCCTCGAGGACCTCGGCGTGGTCGAGCGGCTGGTCGCTGATGCCGGCGGCCAGGTTGGTGACCAGGCTGATGCCGAGCACCTCCATGCCGGCCTCGCGCGCGGCGATGGCCTCGAGCGTCGTGCTCATGCCGACCAGCTGACCGCCCAGGATGCCGGCCATCCGCACCTCCGCGGGCGTCTCGTAGTGGGGGCCGGGGAACTGCACGTAGACGCCCTCGTCGAGGCTGGAGTCCACCTCGCGGCACAGGGCGCGGAGCCGGGAGCTGTACAGGTCGGTGAGATCGACGAAGGTCGCGCCGACGATCGGGCTCCGGCCGGTGAGGTTGATGTGGTCGGAGATGAGCACCGGGGTGCCCGGCGTCCAGGTCTCCTTGAGCCCGCCGCACCCGTTGGTGAGCACGATCGCGCGGCAGCCCGCGCGCGCCGCCGTACGCACGCCGTGGACGACCGCGTCGACACCCTTGCCCTCGTAGAAGTGGGTGCGGCTCAGGAAGACGAGCAGCTGTCGGTCGCCGGACCTGATCGAGCGGATCTTGCCGGAGTGGCCGGCGACCGCGGCCGCGCTGAAGCCCGGCAGGTCGGTGGTGTCGATCTCGGCGGTCGCCTCGCCGAGCGCGTCGACCGCGGGCAGCCAGCCCGAGCCGAGCACGAGTGCGATGTCGTGACGCTCGACTCCGGTCAGCTCGGCGAGACGCCGGGCGGCCTGGTCGGCGAGCTCGTACGGGGACTCGGGGGTTGCTGCGTGGGTCACATCGGCGACTCTAAACCGCTCCCGCCGCAACGCCAGCATCCGGCAGGATGAGCGGATGATCGATCACTTCGGCATCAACTGCTCCGACCTGGCCGCGTCGTCGGCGTTCTACGACAAGGTGCTCGGGGTCCTGGGCTTCGGCCGGGTCCTGGACTTCGAGGTCGCCATCGGATACGGCGTTCCGGGCAAGCCGGACTTCTGGATCGGCACCCAGCCCGAGGGCGGTCCCTCGTCCGGACCCAACCGCGAGGTGCACGTCGCCTTCCAGGCGGAGTCGGCCGACGCCGTCCGTGCCTTCTTCGACGCCGCCGTCTCCCTCGGTGCCGAGGTGCTGCACGAGCCCCGGAACTGGCCGGAGTACCACGAGGGCTACTACGGCGCCTTCGTGCGCGACCCCGACGGCAACAACGTGGAGGCGGTCTGCCACACGGCCCCGCCGGCCTGAGGCAACCCTGCCGCGTCAGTCGTCGAGCAGGTCGCGCGGGGTGATGGTCACCGGGTAGGGCGCGGTGGCGGTCCAGGTGTCGTCGGGCCCGACGAGCTCGGCTGCGACGTACCGGTCGTTGTCGAGCTGCCAGACGGTGAGCTCGGGACCGGTGGGGTCGATGGTCCAGTACGACGGGCAGCCGGCCTCGGCGAGGAGCTCCTTCTTGCGGCCGAGGTCGAAGAGCCGGGTGGAGGGGGAGAGCACCTCAACGGCGAGAAGCGGCGCGGTCGGCAGATCGATCTCGGTGAAGTCGGTTCGCCGGCCGACCAGGACGTCGGGCTGGAGAATGCTCGCCGGGCCGAGCGCGACGTCGAAGGGTCCGAGTAGAACCTTGCAATCACGAGGCGCGTGATCCGCCAGCAGGATCGCCAGGCTGCCGACGATCGACTGATGCCGGACGCCTTGGGCCGGAGTCATCACCAGGACCCCGTCGAGGAGCTCATGGTGGCGACCGTTCGGCGGCACCGCGTCTCGCTCTGCGCGGGTGTAGGGGCCCTCACGCACGATCACGTCGTGCCGGAGAAGCGTGGTCATACAGGTATGGTGCGTCATAACCCGGTCGACCGGCAGGGCCGGTTGCGCAGGGCGGCGACGTAGTCGGCCGGGGCGTCGGCCGCCTCGGCGGCGTCGGCCATGATCCCGAGGTACGACGCGGAGGGCAGCCCGCCCTCGTAGGCGTCCAGGACGTAGGTCCAGGCGACCACCGAACCGGTCATCGTGGCGACCCGGACCTTGGTCTTGCGGTAGAGGCCGGAGTCGGCGGCCTCCCAGCCGTCGAGCGTCGACTCGTCCTCGCGGGTGACGTCGTACACCGCGACGAAGACCTGGTCGATCGGATCCTCGACGATCGTCGGCAGCGCGCCGTCCCAGCCGTGCTCCTCGCCGCCGAACGTGAGCCGCCAGCCCTGGAGCCATCCCACCGTCGAGAGCGGTGAGTGCGGGGCGCGCTCGCCCATCCGCGCGGGATCGAGGTTGGTCCCGTAGGCGGCGTAAAGCGTCACTCGTGCAGAGTAGTGGAGCGGTGCGGAGTGACCGTGTTCACGTCAGTAGGCTGACGTGCGTGAGCACCCACTTCAACACCCTCGTCCTCGGCGCCGGCCCCGGTGGGTACGTCGCCGCGATCCGTGCCGCGCAGCTCGGCCAGACCGTCGCCGTCATCGAGGAGAAGTACTGGGGCGGCGTCTGCCTCAACGTCGGCTGCATCCCGTCGAAGGCGCTGCTGCGCAACGCGGAGATCGCCCACATCATCACGAAGGAGAAGGACACCTTCGGGATCAGTGGCGATGCGTCGATGGACTTCGGGAAGACCCACCAGCGCAGCCGCGGCGTCGCCGAGGCCAGCGCCAAGGGCGTCCACTACCTGATGAAGAAGAACAAGATCTCCGAGATCGACGGCTGGGGCACGATCAAGGGCACCGGCGAGGTCGAGGTCGACAAGGACGGCACCAAGACGTCCTACACGTTCGACAACCTGATCGTCGCGACCGGTGCCACGGTCCGGATGCTGCCGGGCATGAGCAAGAGCGCGAACGTCGTCACCTACGAGGAGCAGATCCTCGACAGCGAGCTCCCGGGCAGCGTCATCATCGGCGGCTCCGGTGCGATCGGGGTGGAGTTCGCCTACGTGCTGGCGAACTTCGGGGTCGACGTGACGATCGTGGAGTTCCTGGACCGGATGGTCCCGACCGAGGACGCCGACGTCTCCAAGGAGCTGCTCAAGCACTACAAGAAGCTCGGCGTGAAGGTGCTGCTGTCCACCAAGGTCGAGAACGTCGAGGACACCGGCAGCGGCGTCAAGGTGACGGTGAGCAAGGACGGCAACACCGAGGTGCTCGAGGCCGACCGGATGCTCGCGGCGTTCGGCTTCGCCCCGCGCGTCGAGGGCTACGGCCTCGAGAACGCCGGCATCGAGCTCACCGACCGCGGCGCGATCGCGGTCGACGCCCGCGGCCGCACCAACGTGCCCAACATCTACGCCATCGGCGACGTCACCGGGAAGCTGATGCTCGCCCACACCGCCGAGGCGATGGGCGTCGTCGCGGCCGAGACCATCGCCGGCGCCGAGACCATGGAGATCGACTTCGACATGATCCCGCGCGCGACGTTCTGCCAGCCGCAGATCGCGTCGTTCGGCTACTCCGAGGAGCAGGCCAAGGAGAAGGGGTACGACGTGAAGGTCGCGTCGTTCCCGTTCTCGGCCAACGGCAAGGCCCGCGGCATGGCCGAGGGCGTCGGCTTCGTGAAGATCGTGGCGGACGCCGAGTACAACGAGATCGTCGGCGCCCACATGATCGGCCCGGAGGTCACCGAGCTGCTGCCGGCGCTGACGCTGGCCCAGCAGTGGGACCTCACCGCCGACGAGGTGGCCCGCAACGTCTTCGCGCACCCGACGCTGTCGGAGGCGATGAAGGAGGCCGTCGAGGGCATCGCCGGCCACATGATCAACTTGTGACGAGCAGTCGCCGCGGCTGAGGGCGATGCGGCGTACCGAGGCCCGGTGAGACGAAAGGAAGCGCCACTATGGCCGACGAACGGGTCGTCATCATCGGGGGCGGTCCCGGCGGCTACGAGGCGGCGCACGTCGCCGCGCAGCTCGGCGCCGAGGTCACCATCGTCGACACGGACGGCGTGGGCGGCTCCGCCGTGCTCACCGACTGCGTGCCCAGCAAGACCCTGATCGCCACGGCCGAGGTGATGAGCGAGCTGGCCGGAGCGGCCGAGCTCGGGGTGACCTTCCTCGACGCCGGGGGCGACGCCGCCACCTCGATCCGGGTCGACCTGGCCCGCGTCAACAAGCGGGTGAAGCAGCTCGCGGCCGACCAGTCCTCCGACATCGAGCGGCGACTCACCCGCGACGGCGTCACGCTGGTCCACGGCCGCGGCCGGCTGGACGGTCCGGGCCGGGTCGTCGCGAGCCTGGCCGACGGCGGCGAGCGGACGCTCGAGGCCGACGCGGTCCTGGTCGCGACGGGAGCCGCGCCGCGCACGCTCCCGACCGCGCAGCCGGACGGCGAGCGGATCCTCACCTGGGAGCAGGTCTACGACCTCACCGAGGTGCCGACCGAGCTGATCGTCGTCGGCTCCGGCGTCACCGGCGCGGAGTTCGCCAGCGCCTACCTCAACCTCGGCATCCCGGTCACGCTGGTCTCCAGCCGCGACCGGGTGCTGCCCGGCGAGGACGCCGACGCCGCCAAGGTGCTCGAGGACGTGCTGACCCGGCGCGGCATGAACGTGCTCTCCAAGTCGCGCATGGAGTCGGTCACCCGCGACGGCGACGTCGTCACCGTGACCCTCACCGACGGCCGCACCGTCCAGGGCTCCCACTGCATCCTCGCGCTGGGCTCGGTGCCCAACACCGAGGACCTCGGCCTCGAGGAGGCCGGCGTCGTCACCAAGAACGGCGGCTTCGTCAACGTCGACCGGGTCTCGCGCACCTCCGCTCGCGGTGTGTACGCCGCCGGCGACTGCACCGGCGTGCTGATGCTCGCCAGCGTGGCGGCGATGCAGGGCCGGATCGCGATGTGGCACTTCCTCGGCGACACCGTGCATCCGCTCGACCTGAAGACGGTGTCCTCCAACGTCTTCACGGCGCCCGAGATCGCCACGGTCGGCTGGTCGCAGCAGGCCGTCGACGCGGGCGAGATCCAGGCCGAGGTCGTGATGCTGCCGCTCTCGGGCAACCCGCGCGCCAAGATGCAGGGCGTCCGCGACGGCTTCGTGAAGCTGCTCTGCCGCCCCGGCACCGGCAACGTCGTCGGAGGCGTCGTGGTCGGTCCGCGCGCCAGCGAGCTGATCCACCCGGTCTCGATCGCGGTCGCCGAGTCGCTCACGGCCGACCAGCTCGCCCAGGCGTTCACGGTCTATCCGTCGATGAGCGGCTCGCTGGCCGAGGCCGCGCGCCGCCTGCACCGCATCTGAGCCTCGGAGCCCGCCTTGAGGCGGTCCGTTGCCTCGACACGCCGGTCGCGACCTCGCAGGCTCGGTCGCGCGGCTCGCTCGACCACCATCAGCGTGTCCGCTTGCGCGTCCCCGCTAACCTGACCGCTCCGTCCGCTTCTCGGGAGGTCCGATGTCGATCCGGCGCGCTGCCGTCGCCCTGTCCGTGACCCTGGCGCTCGCCGCCACCGCCGCGCCGGCCGACGCCGGGCCGGCGAAGCCCGACCGGCGCAGGCTCGACAGCGTCACGATCACCACGGTCGGCTGGGGACACGGCAAGGGCCTCTCGCAGTACGGCGCCCGTGCCCGCGCCGAGGCGGGCCAGGGCTGGCGCGAGATCGTGCGGCACTACTACCCCGGCACGAAGTGGGGCACCGCCGGCGGCAAGATCCGGATCCAGATCACGGGTGACACCTCGCGGGACGTGGTCGTGCGGGCCCGGGCCGGGCTGAGGCTGCGCTCGCTCGGCGTCGGCAGGACCTGGCGGCTGCCGGCCAAGATCCGGGGCAAGCACGTGCAGGCGTGGCGGATCCAGCCGGCCGGGCATCGCTCGAAGGTCTCGTTCAAGACCCGCACGTGGCACCACTGGCGCACCGCCCGAGGCGACGCCGAGTTCTCCGCGGGCGGCCAGCCGATCGTCCTCAAGATCCCCGGCGGACGGGCGACGTACCGCGGCGCCCTGCGCTCCACCTCCGTCAACGACTCGGGCAGCAAGCGCAACACCGTCAACGTGCTGCCGATCGACTCCTACCTGCGCGGCGTCGTGCCCCGCGAAGTCTTCCCGTCGTGGCCGGCTCACGCGCTTCGGTCGCAGGCCGTGGCGGCGCGCACGTACGCGGCCTTCGAGCGCCGCGACAACCGGCACCGCCCCTATGACCTGTGCGATACCGACGCCTGCCAGGTCTACGGCGGGGTCGCCGACGAGACTCCGCAGACGGATCGTGCCATCACGGCGACCCGACGCAAGGTGGTCAGCCTCCAGGGCCGCCCGATCTTCGCCCAGTTCTCGGCGAGCAACGGCGGCTGGAGCATCGACGGCGGCTACCCCTACCTGCGCGCGGAGGAGGACCCCTTCGACACCGGCGTCCTCGGTGAGGACCCGAAGGCCACCACCTTCACCGCGTCGGACATCACCCGCAACTGGCCGGGGATGGGCGACCTGGTGTCGATCGCGGTCACCGCCCGCGACGGCCGCGGCCCGTACGGCGGCCGGGCGCTGGAGGTCACGGTGACCGGCACCGGTGGCACCCACACGGTCTCCGGCGACGACTTCCGGAGCTGGATGGGGCTGCGCTCCACGCTCTTCGAAATTACATAAGTGTAGTTCTCCGGTTCACATTGCGGGGCCGCTCGGAGCATGGTGCGATGGCTCGTCACACTCGCACCATCCGCCACTTCAAGCCCCGAGGACCTCATGCGTCGCAGCACCGCGCCCCTGCGCGTCGGCCTCCTGGCCGGCGCCCTGACGCTCTCGGCGACGGTGGCGTCCGCCGGGCCGGCCGGCGCTGCCGCCGAGCGACGCGCCGGCGGCTGGGACGTGCCGGCCGCGGCGCGGATCACCATCAGCGGTCACGGCTACGGCCACGGCCACGGCATGTCCCAGTACGGCGCCGAGGGGGCCGCGCGCCAGGGCCTCACCTACCAGCAGATCACCGAGTTCTACTACCCGGGCACCCAGTGGGGCACCGCCGCCGGGCGGGTGTCCGTGCAGCTCACCGCCGACACCACGCCGCGCGACCTCGTGGTCCGCGCCCGCGCCGGTCTCACGATCAAGGACACCCAGGTCCGCGGGCGGACCCTGTTGCCCGAGAACGGCGCCACCGCCTGGCGGGTGGTCACCGGCCGGGCCGGCGTCGGCCGGGTCTCCTACCGCACCGACCGCTGGTACCCCTACACGACCCTGCGCGGCACCGGCGAGTTCTTCGCGGGCGGCCGGCCGATCACCCTGGTGACGCCGTCGGGGGAGCGCGCCTATCGCGGCCGGCTGCGCACCGGGATCACCTCCACCGGCACCCGCGCGACCGTCAACGAGCTGCGCCTCGAGAAGTACCTGCGCGGGGTCGTCCCGCTCGAGCTTCCGGCGACGTGGAGTACCGAGGCGGTGCGTGCCCAGGCGGTCGCGGCGCGCACCTACGCGGCGTACGAGCGCGCGCACCCGCGGTCCTCGGCGTACCAGATCTGCGACACGACCTCCTGCCAGGTCTATGGCGGGGTCGCCGCCGAGCACCCGAGCGCCAACCGGGCGATCCGGGACACCCGGACCCAGATCCTGACCAGCTCCGGCGAGCCGGCCTTCACCCAGTTCGGCTCGAGCAGCGGCGGCTGGACGGCCGCGGGCTCGATGCCCTACCTGCCGGCGCGCGAGGACCCGTACGACGGCTGGGCGGGCAACCCGGTGCATGCCTGGAAGATCGTGCTCGCCGACACCCGGCTGGAGCAGGCGTGGCCGGCCGTCGGCGACCTGCGGCGCATCGAGATCACCTCGCGCGACGGCAACGGCGCCTGGGGCGGCCGGGTCGGCTCGATCACCCTGACCGGCAGCGCCGGTCAGGTGACCGTGAGCGGAGACAGCTTCCGCTCGGCGCTCGGGCTGCGCTCGACCTGGCTGACCCTCACGATCGCGCCGGGCTGACCACCCGCAGCAACGGCCGGAGCACGAGCCCGGCGACCAGCGCCCAGAACGCCGCGCCGACACCGAGCACGGTCACGCCCGAGGCGGCCACGATGAAGCACACGACGGCCGCCTCGCGGCCGTCCTCGTCGGCGAGTGCGCCGGCGAGCGACGCCGCGAGCGTGCCGAGCAGGGCGAGGCCCGCCGCCGCCTGCATCACGTCGCCGGGTGCCGCGGCGACCAGGGCCGTCAGGGCGGCGCAGCAGAGCGCGAGCACGAGGTAGGTCGCCGACGCGGTCACGGCGGCGATCCAGCGGCGACTGCGGTCGGGTCCGGCCGTCGGTCCGGCCGTCAGCGCGGCGGTGATCGCCGCCAGGTTGATCGCGTGTCCGCCGAAGGGGGCGCCGGCGACCGTGCCGATCCCGGTCACGGTCATGGCCTCGCGCCACGGCACGGCGTACCCGTAGCTCGCGGCGATCGCGACGCCGGGCACGTTCTGCGAGGCCATCGTCACGACGTAGAGCGGCACGCCGATGCTCACGACGGCCTGGAGGGTCCAGTGCGGGGTGGTCCACGTGGCCGAGGGGACCAGGTCGGCCGCCGCCACCGACGACCCCGCCGCGACCACCACCACGATCAGCGCTACGGCCAGCGAGACCGGCACCGCCCACCGCCGCGAGATCCGGTGCATGACCAGCCAGGCGAGCACCACGGGCGCGACGTACGCCGGGGAGTCGGCGAGCCCCGTGACCGGTTCGAGGCAGATCGGCACGAGCACCCCGGCGAGCATCGCCCGGGCGAGCGACGTCGGGATGCGCGAGACCAGGTCGCCCAGGGCCGGGACCAGGCCGGTGAGCACGACGAGCAGGCCGGTGACGACGAACGCTCCGACAGCCGCGGGCCAGCCACCGGTCACGACGCCGGTCGAGATCAGCAGCGCGGCACCCGGCGTCGACCAGGCGAGAGTGATCGGCGTCCGGTGCCGGACGGAGAGCCAGAGCATGCCGAGCGCCTGGGTGATCAGCAGGGTGAGGAATCCGGACGCGGCCTGCTCCGGCGTCGCCCCGACGGCGGCGAGCCCGGTCAGCACGACCACGAACGAGCTGCTCGTGCCCACGACCGCGGTGACGATGCCGGCGACGACCGGCGTGCCCTCCTGATCGGTCACGCCCGACTCCCACCGTGGCGCCCCGGGACGAGCGGGCGCGATGCAGTCGTCGACCGCCCCGGCGTACTTCGCGGGCAGTCCCGCAACGCCTGCGCCAGCGCCGACTCCCGCCCCGACACGACCGAACCTACGAGAGCACGAGCACCAGGTCGCCGCCGTCGACGGCCTGAGTGCCGGAGAGCGCGATCCGCTCGACGGTCCCGGCGACGGGGGCGGTGATCGAGGCCTCCATCTTCATGGCCTCGATGGTCGCGACGGTGTCGCCGGCGGCGACCTTGTCGCCCGGGGCGACGACCACGGTCACGACGCCCTGGAACGGCGCGGCGACGTGGCCGGGCTGGCCGCTGTCGGCCTTCTCGGCCGCGGCGACCTCGGCCGCGATGGACCGGTCGCGCACGTTGACCGGGCGGAGCTGGCCGTTGATCGTGGCCAGCACCGTGCGGATGCCGCGCTCGTCGGCGTCGCTGATCGCCTGGATGCCGAAGAGCAGGGTCTTGCCCTCCTCGAGCTCGACGGTGTGCTCGACGCCCTGGCGCAGGCCGTAGAGGTACTCCCGGGTCGGCACCACCGACAGGTCGCCGTACGTCGCGCGCGACTCGGTGAACTCCCGGGTCGGGCCGGGGAAGAGCAGCTCGTTGAGCATCCGGCGGCGGCGCGGGTTGGTGGTGTGGCGCTCACCGTCGAGAGCCTCCCGCTGCTCGTCGGTGAGGGTCTCGAGCGGCGGCTTGTGCTTGCGGCCCTCGAGCGCCTTGGTGCGGAACGGCTCGGGCCAGCCGCCCGGCGGGTCGCCGAGCTCGCCGTTGAGGAAGCCGATGACGGAGTCGGGGATGTCGAACCGGCCGGGGTTCTCGGCGAACTCGGCCGGGTCGGCGCCGACGGCCACCAGGTGCAGTGCGAGGTCGCCGATGACCTTCGACGAGGGCGTCACCTTCGGGACGTTGCCGAGGATGTCGTTGGCGGCGGCGTACATGTCCTCGATCTGCTCGAACTTCTCGCCGAGGCCGAGCGCGATCGCCTGCTGGCGCAGGTTGGAGAGCTGACCGCCGGGGATCTCGTGCCGGTAGACCCGGCCGGTGGGCGAGGGCAGGCCGGACTCGAACGGCGCGTAGACCCGCCGGGTCGCCTCCCAGTAGGGCTCGAGGGCGTTGACGGCGCCCAGCGACAGGCCGGTCTCGCGGTCGCTGTGGTCGGTCGCCGAGACCAGGGCCGAGAGCGGCGGCTGGGAGGTGGTGCCGGCCATCGACGCGGACGCGGCGTCGACGGCGTCGACCCCGGCCTCGATCGCCGCGACCAGCGTCGCGAGCTGGCCACCGGCGGTGTCGTGGGTGTGCAGGTGCACGGGCAGGTCGAAGCGCTCGCGCAGCGCGGTCACCAGGGTCCGCGCCGCCGGCGCGCGCAGCAGGCCGGCCATGTCCTTGATCGCGAGCACGTGCGCCCCGGCCGCGACGATCTCGTCGGCCAGGCGCAGGTAGTAGTCGAGCGTGTAGAGCGACTCGGCGGGGTCGGACAGGTCGCCGGTGTAGCACAGGGCGACCTCGGCGACCGCGGTGCCGGTCGCCCGGACCGCCTCGATCGCCGGGCGCATCTGCTCGACGTCGTTGAGGGCGTCGAAGACCCGGAACACGTCGATGCCGGTCGCGGCCGCCTCCTCGACGAAGGCGTTGGTCACGTCGGTCGGGTACGGCGTGTAGCCGACGGTGTTGCGACCGCGCAGCAGCATCTGGAGGCAGATGTTCGGCACCGCCTGGCGCAGGGCGGCGAGCCGCTCCCACGGGTCCTCGGCGAGGAAGCGCAGCGCCACGTCGTACGTCGCGCCGCCCCAGCACTCCAGCGACCACAGCTCCGGCGTCGTGCGCGCGACGTGGCCGGCGACCGCGAGCAGGTCGCGGGTGCGCACCCGGGTCGCGAGCAGGGACTGGTGGGCGTCGCGGAAGGTCGTGTCGGTGACGGCGACGTCGTTCTGTGCGCGCAGCCGGCGCGCGAACTCGGCCGGGCCGACCTCGAGCAGCAGCTGCCGAGTGCCGTCGGGCGCGGGCACGTCGAGGTTGACCGCCGGCAGCTTCGCGACCGGGTCGAGGCTGACCGGCGCCGCGCCGTGCGGCTGGTTCACGGTCACGTCGGCGAGGTAGCTGAGCAGCTTGCTGCCGCGGTCGCCCGACCCGCGCGCCTGGAGCAGCTGCGGGTGCGTCTCGATGAACGACGTCGTCACCCGGCCGGCCGCGAAGTCGGGGTCGGCGAGCACCGCCTGCAGGAACGGGATGTTGGTGGAGACGCCGCGGATCCGGAACTCCGCCACCGCTCGGCGCGCCTTCTCGACGGCCTTCTCGAAGGTGCGTCCGCGACAGGTGAGCTTGGCCAGCATCGAGTCGAAGTGCGCGGAGACCTCCGCGCCGGTGTACGTCGTGCCACCGTCGACGCGGACGCCGCCGCCGCCGGGGGAGCGGTACGTCGTGATCACGCCGGTGTCGGGACGGAAGTTGTTGGCGGGGTCCTCGGTGGTGATCCGGCACTGCAGCGCCGCGCCGCGCAGCTGGACCGTGTCCTGCGCGAGCTCGAGGTCGGCCAGCGTCTCGCCGGAGGCGATCCGCAGCTGCGACTGCACGAGGTCGACGTCGGTGACCTCCTCGGTCACGGTGTGCTCGACCTGGATGCGCGGGTTCATCTCGATGAAGACGTAGTTGCCCTGCGGATCGAGCAGGAACTCCACGGTGCCGGCGTTGCGGTAGCCGATCTCCTGGGCGAAGCGCACCGCGTCGGCACACATCCGGTCCCGCAGCTCCGGGTCGAGGTTGGGCGCCGGGGCGATCTCGACGACCTTCTGGTGCCGCCGCTGCACCGAGCAGTCGCGCTCGAAGAGGTGGATCACGTTGCCCGCGCCGTCGGCGAGGATCTGCACCTCGATGTGCCGGGGGTCGACGACGGCCTGCTCGATGAAGACGGTCGGGTCGCCGAAGGCGCCCTCCGCCTCGCGCATGCAGGTCTCGACGGCGTCGCGCAGGTCCTTCGGGTCGTCGACGCGCCGCATGCCGCGCCCGCCGCCGCCCGCCACGGCCTTGACGAAGAGCGGGTAGGGCAGGTCGGCGGCCGCCGCGATCAGCGTGTCCGGGTCGGTCGAGGGCTCGACGCTCGCCAGCGTCGGGACGCCGGCCGCCTTGGCAGCGGCGATCGCGCGCGCCTTGTTGCCGGTCAGCTCCAGCACCTCGGAGGTCGGACCGATGAAGGTGATGCCCGCGTTGGCGCACGCCTCGGCGAGCGCGGGGTTCTCCGACAGGAAGCCGTAGCCCGGGTAGACGGCGTCCGCACCGGCCCGCACCGCGACCGCGACGATCGCCTCGGGGTCGAGGTAGGCGCGCACCGGGTGGCCCCGCTCACCGATCTCGTAGGCCTCGTCGGCCTTCAACCGGTGCTCGGACCAGCGGTCCTCGTAGGGAAAGACCGCGACGGTGCGCGCACCCAGCTCATAGGCCGCGCGGAACGCTCGGATCGCGATCTCGCCCCGGTTGGCCACCAGTACCTTGGAGAACATGGCGGACACGCTATAAGCCCGGCGCGGCGGGCGACGGCGCGCTCGTCTCCGGCGAGACGAGGAACTGCCCGAGCAGCTCGGGCATCGCGTCGTGGGCGAGTGTCACCGCCGTGTCCACCGGTACGTCGAGCACGGTCACCGCCTGCCGCCCGCCGGCCGTGGTCGCGACCAGTGTCGTCAGGCCGGCCCGGCGCTGGAACCACGAGGCGCGCAGGTTCCAGCCGATCACGCCGCGCACCGCGAGCGCCTCGCGTCGGCGATCGAGGCTGCCCGAGCGCGCGACCAGGTGCCGGTCGACCAGCGCGTGACCGAGCGCGGCGGCCCGGTCGTGGGCGAGCAGGAGCGCCGCCGGGAGCGCGAGCAGCGTGGCCAGCCACCAGGTGTCGAGCACGCCGGCGGCGACGGCACCCACGACGACCGCGAGCGCGACGAGCACCGGTCCGGTCGCCCTGGTGTAGCGGCGCCCCCGGGCGCGGGGCCCGTGGCCGGTGAGCGGCGTCTGCACCGGTGCGACGGTGCCCAGCACCTCGGCCGCAACCCGGTCGACCACCGGGCGCGGACAGGGCGGTGCCAGCAGCGAGCTGGCCGACCGGCCGCGGTCCAGGCCGGTCACGATCGCCGAGACACGCGCCCCGCGCGCGGCCCGCAGCGCGAGCGGGTCCGCGATGCTCACGCCGCTGACGCGCTCGTCGTCGACGGTCGTCTCCCGGGTGGTGAGCAGGCCGCGGCGCAGGTGCCAGGCGCCGTGGCGCCGGGGGCCGGTGTGGGTGAGCGTGAAGCCCCAGTTGGTGACGACGTACCCGGCGATGGCCAGCGCGGAGACGAGGATGGCCAGCAGCACCAGCCCGATCGGCACTGCGAGCCAGATCGACCATCCGGTCGCGCCGTTGACGATGCCCTCGGCGTCGAGGTCGTCGAAGCCGCCGACGGCGTTGAGCGTCTGGGCCGCCACACCGAGGGCACCGCCGGCCAGCACCAGGCCGGTGGTCGTCAGCGGGGCGAACCGCACCCAGGCGGGGTCGAAGCGCACGACCACGCGGTCGGTGGGCGCGGCCTCGCTCCCGGTGTCGCCGAGTCGGAGCAGCTCGGCACGGAGCCGCCGGGCGTGCTCGACCGGCAGGCCGTCGAGGTCGAGGTGGTCCTCGTCGTCGGTCGAAGCCGTGCCGGTACCGATCCGCACCGTGGTGAGCCCCAGCAGCCGATGGGTGAGCGAGGCGGTGACGTCGACGGTGCGCACCCGGTCGAGCGGCGTCGACAGCAGGTGCCGGTTGACCAGGCCGCGGCGCAGCTCGACCCGGGCGGCGGTGATCCGGTAGTACGTCGTGAAGTACCGCAGCAGGCCGAGCGCGACCGGGATCGCGATGCCGAGCCCGTGCCACCAGTCGGTCCGGCCGGCGGCGGTGCCGGCGATGAAGATGGCCAGCAGCGCGGGCAGGAAGCGCACCACCTCGCGCACCGGGTAGATCAGCAGCATCCGCGGGTCGAGCCGGCGCCAGGCGACGTCCTCCGCGGCCCCCGGGATCCCGCCGGCCTCCGGGGTCTCCGGTGCGGTCTCGGGATCGGTCACGTCGCGTCGCCCGGCACGGTGTCGGCCTGCACCGCGAGCTGGTCGACCAGCTCGAGGGCGCGGCCGCGTTCGAGTCCGACGATCTCGAGCGCTCCGGCGGCCGAGGCCGTGGTGACGGTGACGGTGGCGAGCCCGAAGAGCCGCGCGATCGCGCCCTCGGCGTGGTCGACGGTCTGGATCCGCGACATGGGCGCGATCCGCCGTTCACGCACCCACCAGCCGGTCTGGGTGTAGACGGCGGTGTCGGTGACCTCCCAGCGGTGCACCCGGTAGCGCCAGAGCGGCATCACCACGACGTATGCCGCGGCGAGGACGCCGACCAGCGCGACCAGCCAGCCGGGGATCGGGAGCCAGCCGGTGATCGGGCCGACCACGGCGAGGATCGCGACCAGCACGACCGCCTCGAGCCCCGCCGACGTCGCCCACATCAGCCGCGCCCGGGGGCTCACCCGCTGGCGGGGCTCGCGCAGGCGTGGCCGGGCCTCGGAGTCCGTCACGCCCCGAGCCTACGGGGCGGAGCGGCGGCGGCTCCGACCCCGTCGGCCCGACTCGAGCAGCCGCCCGAGGAGGTCGCCGTCGAGCGCTCCGTAGCCGGTGCGGCTCCACGCGCCCAGGTCGAGCTTGAAGTAGTGCGCCGGCCGCCCGTCGGCGACGAAGTCGAGCACGTCGTCGGGCTCGGTGCCCCCGGTCACCGCGCGAGCGCACCGCTCACAGGCGGGCACCCGGACACCGGACTCGCCATCGCGCCAGAGCACCGGTGTCGTGGCGCCCTCGTGCAGTGGGTTGAAGTAGCAGCTCGGCGCGGGCTCCCAACCGCGACCGTCGACGGCCGCGGCGAGGGCGGAGCGTCCCCGCCCGGCCAGCACGATCGCGCCGACGGCGTCGGCGGGCGAGTGGTCGCGGTCCAGGATGCGGCGCGCGACGTCGTAGTGGTCGAGGGCCGCCTGCCACGCGGGCAGGCCCGCGCTGCGCCGGGGGTCGAGCTCGGCGGCGTCGATCGCCTCGCCGAGAGCGAGCACGTCCGCCTGGGCCCGACCCTCGGTGCGGCGGTCCTCGGCGGCCCGGACGGTGCTGAGCACGGCGGTCGGCAGCGTGAACGATGCCCCCGTCGGGGTGGGCGCGGCCGGCAGCGCCCGCGCCCGGCGACGGCGCGCGGTCACGACGACGGCGACCAGGGCGAGCACCGCGACGGCGATGCCGGTCAGCGCTCCGGCGCCGAGCCCGCCGTCGTCCCCGCCGGACGAGCCGCCGGGGTACCGCTCCTCGGGGTCGAGCTGCTCGTAGAGGCGCTCGGCGTCGCCCGACTTCAGCAGGTCGAGCACCCGCAGCGCCTGGGCGCCGAGGTCGTCGGGGTGCTCGGCCGAGGCGACCCGCGCGGCGTAGAAGAGCCCGGAGTCGTCGGGGAAGCTGGTGAGCTCGAGGACGTAGGGGTCGTCGCCGTACTGCGGCTCGAGCCCGACGTACACGCCGGAGCGGCCGGTGTCGTCGCGGATGTAGTTCGCGAGCTCCCCGGCGTCGCCGTGCGTCAGCGGGTCGCGGTGGTCGAGGTCCACGAGGGCGACGTACGTCGGTGTGTCCGCCTCGGCCGCCGCCGCCTCGATCTGCGCCTCGACGTCGTGCGGCACCTGGTCGCGGAGCTCGGGGGCGACCCAGACGCCGTCCTCGCCGAGCTCGGCCTCGATCTGTCGCAGGGTCTCCTCGTCGATCCGGGTCATGCGCGGCCCTCACGAGCGGAGCGGGACAGCGCACCGACGAGGCCGACGACCGCCAGCAGCCCGAGGTAGCCGATCGCCGCGAAGAGCAGGCCGGCCGCGATGCCGCCGCCGGTGCCGCCCCAGTAGTCCGAGCGCGTGTCACCGCCCTCGAAGTCGCGCTCCGGCGGCACCGCCGCCAGCTCCTCGACGAGCCGCTCCAGGGCCGCGCCCGCGCGGCCCTTGCCGTCGGCGTCGACGTAGGGATCGCGGTAGCCGAGGGCCCCCAGGAGTGGGTAGCTGCCCCGGGTCACCACCGCGTAGTAGCCGTCCTCGCCGACCCCCACCCGCAGCTGGTCGAGCGCGGCGTACGTCGTGTTGTAGCCGGCGTCGGCGGTGTCCGCCCACCAGACGACGAAGACCGGCACGGGAGCCGTGGCGATGATCCGCTCGACGGTGGCGACCTCGTCGTCGGTCAGCTCGTCGCGCAGCTCCGGCCCGACGTAGAAGCCGGTCTCCCGCACGCCGTCGATCGCTGCCTGCACCCGGTCGCCGGGCGGCTCCTGCGCCGCCGCGGCCAGGATGGCGTCGTCGAAGTCGACCTCCGGCGGCACCGCGTGGTGCCCGGGGACCAGGCCGGCGAACAGCCCGACCCCGACCGCGACGACCACCGCCAGCAGGGCACCGAGGACCCTCATCGCGACCGCCCCCTCGCGGCGGCCACGCGCGAGGCGAGGTCGCCGAGGTCGGCGGCGAGGCTGCCGAAGCCGGTCTGCGCCCAGACCGAGTCGCCCTCGTAGTAGGGCTGGAGCCGCCCGTGCCGGCGTACCTTCAGGGTCTCGGGCTCCCGGCCGGAGCTCACCGCCTTCCGGCACGCGCGACACACCGGCACCTCGACCGCGCTGTCGCCGAAGCGCCACTCGGCCACCTGGGTCGCGGTGGCATGGCGCGGGTCGAAGAAGCAGACGTCGTACGGCGCCGTGGCGCGCCGCCGGGCGATGGCGAGCTCGCGGCGCCCGGCGCGGGCCAGCACCAGCGCACCCATGACGTCGAGGACGTCGTCGGAGCCGAGCAGTGGCTCGGCGACCTCGCGCGCGAGTGCGGCGCGGTCGTGCCGGTCTCCGGCGGGCGCGGTCGGCAGCGTCTCGGCGAGCGCGGTGAGCTGGGTGCCCGCCTCGGCCCGCAGGGTCTCGATGTCGGGGGGCGCAGGACTGCCGGCGGCCCTCGCCCGAGTGCTCGGCCGGTCGCTCGTCCGGTCGCCGCGCCGGCGACGCCAGCCCGGCCAGCCGACGAGGCTCTGGAGCAGCACGGCCAGCAGGCCCGCGCCGACGGCGACCCCGACCATCCACCGCTTGCCGGTGCTCCACGGCTCCGGCGGCTCGTCCAGGTCGGACCGGCTCGGCCGCTCGTACGGTTGCAGGTCCCGCTCCCGTTCGGCGAGGTCGTCGACGACGGTGTCGGGGAGGCTGACGTCCTCGTAGTCGAGTCCCTCGCTCTGCGGCGGGGCGGCGAGCGCGGTCTGGAGCACGGCCTCGACGTCGACGGTCGGGGTGAGGAGGTAGCTCCCGCTCGCGGCCTCGACGGCGTCGCTGTCGGTGTTGGCCTGGAGGCTGAAGAGCGTCTCGTCCCAGCCCGTGCCGATGACCCGGACGCCGGTGGGGCTGCCGCTCGCCGAGACGACGTAGAGACCGGGCTCGCCGATCCGCCGGCTCAGCGCGGTGGCGAGGAAGCGCGACGAGTCGATGCCGGCGTCCACGTCGGGCGGCGCGTCGATCACGGCGACGTACGCCGCGAAGGGCAGTCGCGACACCAGTTCGCCGATCCGGGCCATCGCCCCGCTGGTGTCGCCGGACGCGCGCGTCTCCTGGACGATCACGTGGTCCTGGCGCAGCGCCTGCTCCAGGGCGTCGATCGTGTCCGGGTAGGGGACATCGCCCGAGAGCAGCATGGCGTTGCGGACCCGGTCAGTCCTTGAGTTCGCAGATCACCGCGCCGTTGGCCACGGTCTGGCCGACCTCGGCCTGCAGGCCGGTGACGGTGCCGGCCTTGTGGGCCTTGAGCGGCTGCTCCATCTTCATCGCCTCGATGACGACCACGGTGTCGCCCTCGGCGACCTCCTGGCCCTCCTCGACGACGACCTTCACGACCGTGCCCTGCATGGGGCTGGTGACGGCGTCGCCGCTCGCGGCCGCGCCGGCCTTCTTGCCGCCGGCGCGCTTCGGCTTCTTCGCCCCTCCGCCACCGGCGGACAGACCTGCCCCGAGAGTCTGGCTGAGCCCGCCGGGCAGCACGACCTCGAGCCGCTTGCCGCCGACCTCGACGACGACCTTCTGGCGCTCGTCGGCCTCCTCGGCCTCGGCCACGTCGCCGCCGTAGGGCTGGATCTGGTTGTCGAAGTCGGTCTCGATCCACGTGGTGTAGACGGTGAACTCACCCTCGCCGGACGGCGTGGAGGCGCCGACGTACGCCGGGTCGTCGACCACCGTGCGGTGGAAGGGGATCACGGTCGGCATGCCGTCGACGACGAACTCGTCGAGCGCGCGGCGCGAGCGCTCCAGCGCCTGGGTGCGGTCGCGGCCGGTCACGATCAACTTGGCGATCAGGGAGTCGAACGAGCCGGGTACGGTCTCGCCGTTCTCGTAGCCCCCGTCGATCCGCACGCCCGGACCCTGCGGCGGGCTCCAGGCCGACAGCGTGCCGGGGGCGGGCATGAAGTTGCGGCCGCCGTCCTCGGCGTTGATGCGGAACTCGATCGAGTGGCCGCGCACCTCCGGGTCGTCGTACCCGAGCGCCTCGCCGGCGGCGATCCGGAACATCTCGCGCACCAGGTCGATGCCGGTCACCTCCTCGGAGACGCAGTGCTCGACCTGGAGCCGGGTGTTGACCTCGAGGAAGGAGATGGTGCCGTCGCGGCCCACGAGGAACTCGCAGGTGCCGGCGCCGACGTAGCCGGCCTCGCGCAGGATCGCCTTCGAGGACTCGTAGAGGCGGGCCACCTGGTCGTCGGTGAGGAACGGGGCGGGCGCCTCCTCGACCAGCTTCTGGTGCCGGCGCTGCAGCGAGCAGTCGCGGGTGGAGACCACCACGACGTTGCCATGGGCATCGGCCAGGCACTGGGTCTCGACGTGGCGCGGCCGGTCGAGGAACTTCTCGACCAGGCACTCGCCGCGGCCGAACGCCGTGACCGCCTCGCGCACCGCGGACTCGTAGGCGTCGGGGATCTCCTCGAGCGTGCGGGCGACCTTGAGGCCGCGGCCGCCGCCGCCGAAGACGGCCTTGATCGCGACCGGCAGGCCGTTGGCCTTCGCGAACTCGACGACCTCGTCGGCGTCCTGGACCGGGTCCTTGGTGCCGGGGGCGAGCGGGGCGTTCGCCTTCTGGGCGATGTGCTTGGCCCGCGCCTTGTCGCCCAGCGCCTCGATCGCGGCCGGCGGCGGGCCGATCCACACCAGGCCGGCGTCGAGCACGGCCTGGGCGAAGTCGGCGTTCTCGGCCAGGAAGCCGTAGCCGGGGTGCACCGAGTCGGCGCCCGCCTGCTCGGCGACCGCGAGGATCTTGGCGATGTCGAGGTAGGACTCGGCGGGCGTCGCTCCGCCCAGCGCGTAGGCCTCGTCGGCCAGCCGCACGAAGAGCGCGTCCCGGTCGGGGTCGGCGTAGACCGCCACGCTTCCGATCCCGGCGTCCTTGCAGGCCCGGATCACCCGCACCGCGATCTCTCCGCGGTTGGCGATCAGGACCTTCTGCAGCGGCTTGCTCTCGGGCACTACCCCTCCTGCGTCAGACATGGCGGGTCGGCACGACCCCGCGGGGCAGGGTATCGCCAGCGGGCGCCCAGATGGGCTTCGTCCGGGTGTGGGCCATGTCGCACCAAGCGGATGTTTGGTGTCCCGAGGGTCGCGAGGTTAACAACCGCTAACCTCGGCGGCTAGCATGCGGAGCATGAGCCAGTCGTCGAGCTTCGAGGTGTCCCGCGAGCACGAGGAGTTCCGTCGGAGCGTCCGCGACTTCGCGGAGGCCGAGATCGCGCCGCACGCCGCTCGGTGGGACCGCGACCACCACTTCCCGGTCGACGTCGTGCGGAAGATGGGCGCGCTCGGCCTCTTCGGGCTGACCGCTCCGGAGGAGTACGGCGGCGCCGGCGAGGACGGCGACTTCACCAGCCTCTGCGTGGCGATCGAGGAGATCGGCCGGGTCGACCAGTCGCTCGGCATCACGCTCGAGGCGGCGGTCGGCCTCGGCATCAACCCGATCCTCGCCTACGGCACCGACGAGCAGCGTCGGACCTGGCTGCCCGACCTCGTCGCGGGGGAGCGGCTGGCCGGCTTCGGCCTCACCGAGCCGGGTGCCGGCTCCGACGCCGGGGCGACCACGACCCGCGCCGTACTGGAGAACGGCGAGTGGGTGGTCAACGGCGCCAAGCAGTTCATCACCAACTCCGGCTCCGAGATCACCAGCCTGGTGACCGTCACCGCGCGCACCGGTGAGACCGAGGCCGGGAAGGCGGAGATCAGCACGATCATCGTGCCCAGCGGCACGCCCGGGTTCACCGCGGAGAAGGCCTACGACAAGCTCGGCTGGCACGCCTCCGACACCCACCCGCTGACGTTCGAGGACGCGCGCGTCCCGGAGGCCAACCTGCTCGGCGCCCGTGGCCGCGGCTACGCCCAGTTCCTCGCAACGCTCGACGACGGCCGGGTCGCCATCGCCGCGCTCGCCGTCGGCTGCATCCAGGCCTGCCTCGACCTGAGCGTCGAGTACGCCGGGGACCGGCAGACCTTCGGCGGTCCGATCGGGCGCAAGCAGGGCGTGGCGTTCCAGATCGCCGACCTCGAGGTGATGCTGCACGCGTCGCGGCTGCTGACCTACCGGGCCGCGGCGATGAAGGACTCGATGCGCGACGGGTCCGGCGCGTCGACGAAGGACTTCAAGCAGGCCGCCGCCGTCGCCAAGCTCTACGCCACCGAGTCCGCCGTCACCGCCACCCGGATCGCCACCCAGGTCTTCGGCGGCTACGGCTTCATGGAGGAGTACCCCGTCGCCCGCTTCTACCGCGACGCCAAGGTGCTCGAGATCGGCGAGGGCACCTCGGAGGTGCAGCGGATGCTGATCGCGCGCGGCCTGGGCCTGCCGGTCGAGTAGCGCCACCCGGGGTGGTTTCGAGGCTCAGGCGCCAGGGCGCCTTCGCACCTCAACCACCGTGTCACGGTGGTTGAGGTGTGAGGAGCGCCAGCGACGAGCCTCGAAACCGCCCGCTGGGGTGACAGGTCTCGAGGTTCGGGCTCGGCGGCCCTCACACCTCAGCCACGTGGTCCGGGGCGGTTGCTACCGGGCTGAGCGGGCCCAACGGTTAGCCTTGGCCCCATGGCTGGTGGCCGGTGGCATCGGATCTTCACCGAGGCATACCGGTTCCTGGCGGTCGGTGGCCTCGCGACGATCGTCGCGTTCCTGATCTTCAACTTCCTGCTGCACGGGTTCAGCACCGGCTGGGACGCGCCGCTCGCCAACCATCCCTACCTCGCGTTCGTGATCGCCAACGTGGTCGGCATGACGATCAGCTACCGCGGCAGTCGCACCTGGGTCTTCAAGGACCGGCCGCCGCGCACCGCCGACGGCGGCCGGCTGATGTTCGTGGCGATCAACCTGGTCACCATGCTGATCCCGATCGGGTGCCTGTGGGTCAGCCGCAACGTGCTCGGCCTCGACGACCCCTACTCCGACAACGTCTCCGCGAACGTGCTCGGGCTCTTCCTGGGCATGGTGGCGCGCTTCTACCTGTTCCGCACGCTGGTCTTCCGGCGGCCGGTGGTCCTGGCCGAGCTGCGGCACCACCCGCTCCAGGTCTTCGAGCTGAGCGAGCTGCAGCCGACCGACGAGGGCGGCGGCCCGGGCGAGCTGGGTGGTCTGGGTGGTCTGGAGGTCACCGGGACGGACGGGGAGTCCACAGCTCGGTCCACGAGTGACCGAGCTCCGCGACGAGGTCCCTGAGCAGCGGCAGGCTGACCCCGACCACGTTGTGGTGGTCGCCGTCGATCCCCGTCACGAACGCACCACCGAGTCCGTCGACCGTGAACGCCCCGGCGACGTGCAGCGGCTCGCCGCTCGCGATGTACGCCGCGATCTCCTCGTCGGCCAGGTCGGCGAAGTGCACCGTGGTCGACGCCGTGGCCGCGGCGACTCGGCCGGTGGCGGTGTCGCGCAGGCAGTGGCCGGTGCGCAGCACGCCCGAGCGGCCGCGCATCCGCTCCCAGCGATGCACGGCCTCCGCGGCGTCCTCGGGCTTGCCGAGCGCGGCGCCGTCGAGGTCGAGCACCGAGTCGCAGCCGAGCACGAGCGCACCCTCCGGCAGGTCGCCGCGCTCGGCGACCGCGGCGCACTTGAGCTCGGCGAGCTGGAGTGCGAGCTCCGCGGGCGGCAGGCCCTCGAGCTGCGACTCGTCGACCCCGGACACGATCACCGTGGGCTCGATGCCGGCGTTGCGCAGCGTCTGGAGCCGGGCGGGGGACGCGGAGCCGAGAACGAGAGCCGTCACGCGGGTGATTCAAGCATCTCGATCGCGTCACCGAACGCGCACGTCGCGAGCGCGGTCAGCGGGTCGCCCTCGTCGAGGTGCTCGTGGGCGCGCATCGAGATCATCACGTTGAGCAGCATCCCGTAGGCGATGAAGTCGCGGGTCTCCTCGTCGTCCCAGCCGGTGCGCTTGATGGTCGCGAAGACCTCGCCCATGCAGCGCCGGGCGGCCGCCCCGATCTCGGGCACGCCGCCCGCGGAGAAGCCGTGCATCATCACCTGCAGGAAGTCCTGGTCCTGCAGCAGCTCGGTGTAGGCGATGCCCATCCGGGCGCGGTCGTCCTCGCTCGTGGGGTCGAACGGACCCTCGTCGAGCACCGCCGCGAACGCGTCGCGGATCCGGCCGACCGCGCGCTCGAAGACCTCGAGGAAGAGGTCGAGCTTGGTGCCGAACATCCGCACGACGTACGGCTGGGAGACGCCGGCCTCCTTGGCCACCGCGTCGGTGCTGGTGCCCGCATACCCGCCGCGGGCGAAGGCCCGGGTGGCCGCCTCCAGCACCAGCTCGCGCCGGTCCTCGGCGCTCATCCGGCTGACCTTCTGCGCACGTCCGGCCGCATTCATGGTTGACATGTTATCAGTCGATTACTTACCGTCGTGACCTAAGTAATCATTCAATGCCTTCCTAGGAGCCGTGATGACCACTCTCGACGCGACGCGGGAGCTCGCCCCCGCCAGCGACCCCGGGCCCCGGTCCCGCCGTGCGCCGGTGTGGCTCGCCGTCCTCGCGGCGTCGCTCCCGATGTTCATGGCCACGCTGGACAACCTGGTGATGACCAGCGCGCTACCGGTGATCAAGGCCGACCTCGGCTCGTCGGTCGGTGAGCTCTCCTGGTTCATGAACGCCTACACGCTCGCCTTCGCCACGTTCATGCTCCCGGCCGCCACGCTGGGCGACCGGCTCGGACGACGCCGGGTGATGCTGGTCGGCCTGGCCGTCTTCACGCTCGGCTCGATCGGTTCGGCGCTCAGCACCACGTCGGAGGCGCTGATCGTCGCGCGGGCCGTGCAGGGCGTCGGCGCCGCCGCGATCATGCCGCTCTCGCTGACGCTGCTCGCGGCCGCGGTGCCGCCCGCCAGGCGGGCCGCCGCGATCGGCATCTGGGGCGGGGTCAGCGGCCTCGGGGTCGCACTCGGCCCGGTGATCGGCGGGGCCGTGGTGGAGGGCGTGAGCTGGGAGGCGATCTTCTGGCTCAACGTGCCGGTCGCCCTGGTGGCCGCACCGCTGCTGCTGGCGGCGATCCCGGAGTCGCGCGGCGCCTGGCAGCGTCTCGACCTGGTCGGCGTGCTGCTGCTCGGCGGCGCGGTCTTCCTCGGAGTCTGGGGGATCGTGCACGGCAACGACGACGGGTGGGGCGACCCGCGGGTGCTCGTGCCGCTCGCGCTCGCGACGCTGCTGGTGCCGGCGTACGTCGTCTGGGCCCGGGGCCGCTCGTACGCCGTGCTGCCGCTGCGGCTGTTCTCCTCGCGCAGCTTCTCGGTGGCCAACGTGATCGCGCTGTTCTTCACCCTCGGCATGTTCGGCACGGTCTTCCTGCTCGCGCAGTACCTCCAGATCGTGCAGGGCTACTCCCCGCTGGACGCCGGCCTGCGCACGCTGCCGTGGACCGCGGCGCCGATGGTGGTCGCCCCGATCGCCGGGGCGCTGGCGCCGAAGGTCGGGCTTCGGCCGCTGCTCGCGCTGGGGCTGGCGCTGCAGACCGCGTCGCTGGTCTGGTTCGCGTGGCTCACCGAGTCGGACTCGGCGTACTCCGCGTTCGTCCCGGCACTGCTCCTGGCCGGCGTCGGCATGGGCCTGACGTTCGCGCCGATGGCCACCGCGGTGCTCGACGGCCTCCCGGAGGGCGACTTCGCGGTCGCCAGCTCCGCGAACTCCACGGTCCGCGAGTTCGGCGTGGCACTCGGCATCGCGCTGCTGACCGCGGTCTTCCTCGGCTACGGCGGCGCGCTCGACCCGCGGGGCTACGACGGTGCGATCGGCCCGGCCCTGATCACCGGTGCCGCCGCCGTCGCGATCGCGTTCGTCGCGAGCCTGTTCGCGCCCGGACGGGCGAGCCGGGCGGGATGAGCCGGGGCGGGGACCGCGCCTCGGGCATGATGGCGCGGTGCTCCTCCGCCGCCCCTCCGCCGCACCGGCGGCGCTGCTGCTGGCCACCCTCGCCGGGCTCACCGCCTGCTCCGGAGGCGGTGACGGTGGCCCGGCGGACGCCCAGGCGGTCAACCCGTACGCCGACCACGCGGGCTACGCCGATCCGGACTCGCGCACGGCGCAGGCCGCGGAGCAGGCGAAGGCGTCCGGCGACGCCGATCGGGAGCGGGTCTTCCGCCGGCTGGCCGAGACGCCGCAGGGCATCTGGCTCACCCCGGAGGAGCACCCCGCCGGGGACGTCGGCGGCTACGTGACGCGGATCGTCGACGCGGCGGACGAGGCCGGCCGGGTGCCGACCTTCGTGGTCTACGGCATCCCCGACCGTGACTGCACGGGCGGCTTCTCCGGAGGCGGCCTCCCGGCCGACCGGTACGGCCCGTGGGTGCAGGAGATCGCCGACGCCGCCGCGGCGGGCGACGACGTGGCGGTGGTCGTCGAGCCCGACGCCCTCGCCTCGGTGCTCGAGTGCGGGAGCCGTGAGGACCGGGTCCGGCTGATCGCCGACGCCGTGGACCGGCTCGCCGCGGCCGGCCTCACGACGTACGTCGACGGCGGTCACTCCCACTGGGTCGAGGCGAAGGACCTGGCGCGGCTGCTCGAGCAGGTCGGTGTCGAGGACGTGCGCGGCTTCGCGACCAACGTCTCGAACTTCCAGACCGACGCGGACGAGCGGGCCTACGCCGAGCGGTTGAGCGGGATGCTCGGCGGTGCGCACTACGTCATCGACAGTGGCCGCAACGGGTTCGGCGCCAGCCAGGACTGGTGCAACCCACCGGGCCGGGCGTTCGGCACCGAGCCCGGCGCGGCGACGGACCAGGGCAACCTCGACGCCTACGTGTGGGTGAAGCCGCCGGGGGAGAGCGACGGCGAGTGCCACGGCGGACCGCCGGCCGGGCAGTTCTGGCCCGACCGCGCGATGGAGCTGGCCGGCGCGTCCGGGTGGTGATGCGCCGGACGCGGTGGGATCCGGGCGGCGAGTCGGGGACCCACGCGTCGCCGTCGGGCGCAGCGGCGTTGTTAGGCTGCGGCTCATGGAGTCGGGCAACGAGTGGGTTGCGGTCATCATCGAGGACGACCCCGATGTACGTGACCTGATCGACATAGTGCTGACCCAGTCGGGCTTCACGACCGTGGTGACCGAGAACGGCGCCGACGGTGTCGAGGCGGTCCGTCGCCACAACCCGCTGATCACCACGCTCGACGTGAACATGCCGGGCATGGACGGCTTCGCGGTCGCCAAGCGGCTGCGCGAGTTCAGCAGCACCTACCTGATCATGATCACCGCGCTCGCCGACGAGATCGACGTCGTGCAGGGGTTCGAGGCCGGTGCCGACGACTACCTGGTCAAGCCGTTCCGTCCCCGCGAGCTGCGCGCCCGCGCCGACTCGATGCTGCGCCGGCCGCGCACCCGGATGGACAAGCCGCAGGGTTGGGTCGACGCCGAGCGCGAGGCGCCCGCCGCTCCCGAGCCGGAGTCGTGGGCCGCCGCGGCCGCGCGCGACCTGGCCACGGCCGGCCCGCTCGCGCCGCTCTCCTCGCAGGCGTCCGAGCCTCAGCAGGCGCAGCAGCCGCAGCGGCCCTTCCAGCCGGCGCACCCGCCGACCGTGCCGGCGCCGCCGCCGGCCCCCCAGCAGGCCCCGCCGCAGGTCGCTCCGCAGCCGCCGGCCGAGCAGCCGCACCGGGGTGCGCCCCAGCCCGTCGCCCAGCCCGCAGCCCAGCACGGCGCGGTGCTCGCCGACCCGTCGACCGGCTGGATGCAGTTCAACGGCCTGGCGCTCAACCACGAGACCCGCGTCGTGACCGTCAACAACGGGGCCGTCGACTTGACCCGCACGGAGTTCGACCTGCTCGCCTCGCTGATGGGCACCGGTCGCCGGGTGCGCAGCAAGGCCGACCTGGTGCTGACCATGCGCGGGCAGCAGTACGTCACGTCGTACTTCGTCAACGAGGCCGACAAGCGCTCCGTCGAGGTGCACATCGCCAACCTGCGCCGCAAGCTCGGCGACGACGCGGCGACGCCGCGCTACATCGAGACGGTCCGGGGCGTGGGCTACCGGCTCGCCGAGGCGGTGTAGCGCTCGACGCGCATGTAACGCCGGGTTACCCGCTCTTCCCACCGTGTTGCAGCACCGTGGGAACAGGCAGTAGCCCGGCGTTACAACCGGTGGGCCGGCTCAGTTGGCGTCGACCGGGATCGACTGCGCCTGGGTCGGCTGGTCGGACTTGAAGATCGCGATCGGGACCTTCTGGCTGACCTTCTTCTTCACGAAGCTCCCGGTCCCGGCGCGCCGCTCCATCCAGACGGTCGCGGTGAAGAACAGGTTGAGGCCCTTGGTGTCCATCGACGTCGGCCGGATCGCCTGGTTGCGCAGCTCGAAGGCGCCCTTCGGCGAGGTGATCAGCATGCCGTACTTGGTCGACAGCGGCTCGGGATCGAAGGTGACGTTCTTGGCCACGGCGTCGAGGGAGTAGGGCTCCTCGCCGGACGTCGACCCGTCGTACGTCACCACCTGCGAGGTGACCCGGATCCGGTCGAGGTAGACCTTGCGCTTGGTCCGGAACGGGTCCCGCAGGTCGCGGTCGAGGTCGTAGGCCTGGAAGGTGAACGAGAAGTACTTCTTGCCCTTCGGGTACCACTCGTTGGTGCGCGGCGTCGACTTCGTCGGGTAGAGCGTGTACACGAAGTCGAGGTTGTCGATGTTGATGTGGGACTGGAACGTGCCGTCGCGGGTGAACTGCGAGTCGTACGGCGTCTCGCTCGCCGTCGGCGTCGCCGACGGCGCGGCCGATGGGTCGTCGTTGCCGGTGAGGCTGTCGATCGCGGAGCAGCCGGTCAGCCCCGTCAGCATCAGCGCGCCCGTGGCGGCGACGGCCACCGCGCTGCGGCGCAGACTCGGGCGGGGGTGGATGCGGGACATGCGGCGCTCCTGAGGATCGTGGGGCATGTGGGATCAGGCCTTGAAGCCGCGGTAGCGACGCATGGCCTTCATGATCATCCAGGCGGTCTGGAGGACGGTGATGACTCCGAGGATGGGCCAGCCCACCGCCAGGATGTCGGAGCGCAGGCTGATCGGGAGCTGGAGCCAGATCGCCGCACTCACCGCGAAGATGAACAGGAAGGCGACGAACGGGTAGAGCCACGCGACGCCCTTGCCGCGCTCGGCCTTCGCCTGCGCCGCCCAGTTGTCGGTCTGCTGGCGGCTGAAGAACTTCAGCCACGCCCGGATGAAGTGGCCCATCCGGATCACCATGTACGACTCGGCCGGGACCATCAGCAGCGCGAAGAGATAGTCGCGTCGGTTGACGAACTCCATGGACCGGGCGACCCGGAAGTTCAGCCAGATCGCGGCCGCGGGCGGGATCAGCCACCACGGGCTGAACACGAACGCGTGGATGTTGAGCGAGCCCGCGAGCAGCAGCACGAACATCGTCCGGGTGAGGATGTTGAGCACCATCGACATGTGCTCGAACCAGCGCAGTCGCAGGTTGGGGTGGAACGGCTGCCCGCGGGTGTCGCCGCGCTGGCCGGGCCACATCAGGTCGATCGCCCCGAAGTTCCACTTCACCTGCTGGGCGTCGAGCGCCCGCAGCGTGGTCATGCCGCCCACGTGGGCGCGGGCCCGGGCGGAGATCTTGGTGAGGTAGCCGGCGCTCTTGATCTGCAGCGAGAGCAGGGAGTCCTCGACCTCGCTGTCGTTGACCCAGGGGGTGCGCTGGTGGCTGTCCTTGAGCACGTCGCGCAGCGCCTGCGTGGAGAAGATGGAGAACTGGCCGCCGAGGACCGCCATGTTGCGGCCCTTGAGCAGGTTCTGCATGTTGAACGCCGAGAACTGGGCTCGCTGCCCGGCGATCAGGAACTTCGACATCCAGCCGTCGAGGGCGCTGTCGTCGATGGAGTAGATCGCGGAGATGCCGCCGATCCGGGCGTCGCTCGAGATCTCGTCGACGAGGTGCTGCACGGCGTCCGGCTCGGGCGTGGTGTCGCCGTCGACGCCGAGCAGGTAGTCCATGGTCTCGACCAGGGAGTAGCCGTAGTTGAGCGCACCGACCTTCTTGTCGGGGTTCTTGCCGATGTCGTGGACGTAGATCGCCGTCTCCTGCTCGCCGGTCGGCGTCATCCGCTTGTGCGGTCCGGCGTAGTGGCTGGCGATCTCGACGGAGTCGTCGGAGGAGTTGTTGATGATGACGTGGATGACGTCGGGGAGCCGGGTCTGCTGGAGCAGTGAGTCCAGCACGCCGGCGATGGTCTCGGCCTCGTTGTAGGCCGGGATGATGCAGCCGACCGTGGGCCGGTAGGTCGGGAGCTCCTGCACCTCGCCCTGGTACTGGTCGGCGTACGCCGCGAGATCGGGGTCCGCGAGTCGCACGTACTGGTCGTCACCGGTCGCGGCGAACTGCTGCGTGCCCGTGTCGTTCACGTCCACGTGGTCTCGTCTCCCGTGCTACGGCGCCGCCCGTGCGACACCCCCATGGTGTGACGCTCAGTCTGGTCGGCCAGCCTCAAGACGCCACACGGGAAATCCCAAAGATCGGCTCAAGTATGGTCCAGACCAGGTGGTCTAGGCGGCATTTCCCGGAAGGCGACCCGGGGTGCGACCGGTCACACCTGCCCCTCGGGCAGGGGAAGCGAGCGCGACACGCCGGGCCGGTGCGGCGTGTCGTCACCGTTTCACCGGGCGGCCGGTGAAACGACGTCGGCCTCCGGGCGGCAGCGCTGGACCGCGACCCACCTGGCCCGAGGCCCACATGCCCCGGCCGTGACGGGTTGCCAGGCCGGAGCGGGGGTGCCGGTCGCCAGGTGCGACGGCGACGCCTCAGCGCGGCAGCGCGCTGGACCGCCACCCACCGGGCCCGTGGGGCAGCGCGCGCCGCACCTGGCGGTGGTGTGCCGCCCACTCGGGCACGCGCCGCGGCGCGGGCGACGGGGTGTCGCCGGCCGCGGCGAGCACGGCGACGATCGCCGCGATCTCCTCGGGCGTGGCGTCGCCGTGGGCGACGCGCAGCATCGGGCGCTGCGGCACGGTCTCCGGGGTTGCGGATGCCTCGTCACTCACCGTGGGCTCCTCCTGCTCCTGTGGTCGCGGTCGCTTCTGGGCGCGGGTTGCTCTCGCGACCCCACTCACAGCGGGATGTTGCCGTGCTTCTTGGCGGGGAGGATCTCCCGCTTGGAGCGGAGCAGCCGGAGCGCGCGGACGATCTCGACGCGGGTCTCGTGGGGCGAGATGACGGCGTCGACGTACCCGCGCTCGGCGGCGATGTAGGGGTTGGCGAGCGTGGTCTCGTACTCGTCGATCAGCTCGGCGCGCTTGGCCTCGACGTCCCCACCCTCGTCCTGGACCGCCTTGAGCGTCTTGCGGTGCAGGATGTTGGCCGCGCCCTGGGCGCCCATCACCGCGATCTGCGCGGTCGGCCAGGCGAGGTTCATGTCGGCGCCGAGGTGCTTGGAGCCCATCACGTCGTACGCGCCGCCGTAGGCCTTACGGGTGATCACCGTGACCAGGGGGACCGTCGCCTCGGCGTAGGCGTAGATCAGCTTGGCGCCGCGGCGGATGATGCCGTTCCACTCCTGGTCGGTGCCGGGCAGGAAGCCGGGCACGTCGACGAAGGTGATCACCGGGATGTTGAAGGCGTCGCAGAAGCGGACGAAGCGCGCGGCCTTCTCGGAGGCATCGATGTCGAGGGTGCCGGCGAACTGCATCGGCTGGTTGGCCACCACCCCGACCGAGTGCCCCTCGACCCGGCCGAAGCCGACGACGATGTTCGGCGCGAAGAGCTCCTGGACCTCGAGGAACTCCTCGTCGTCCACGACGGTCGTGATCACGTCGCGGATGTCGTACGGCTGGTTCGGCGAGTCCGGGATGATCGTGTTGAGCGCCCGGTCCAGGTCCGAGAACTCGGTGTCCGCGACCTCCTCGTACGCCGGGACCTCGTCGAGGTTGTTCTGCGGCAGGTAGGACAGCAGCGCCTTGACGTACTCGATCGCGTCCTCCTCGTCCGAGCCCATGTAGTGAGCGTTGCCGGACTTGGTGTTGTGCGTGCGCGCGCCGCCGAGGTCTTCCATCGTGACGTCCTCGCCGGTGACGGTCTTGATGACGTCGGGGCCGGTGATGAACATGTTCGAGGTGCCGTCGACCATGATCGTGAAGTCGGTGACGGCGGGAGAGTAGACGTGCCCGCCGGCGCAGGAGCCCATGATCATCGAGATCTGCGGGATCACGCCCGAGGCGTGCACGTTGCGGCGGAAGATCTCGCCGTACAGGCCGAGTGAGACCACGCCCTCCTGGATGCGGGCGCCGGCACCCTCGTTGATGCCGATGATCGGGCTGCCGGTCTTGATGGCGAGGTCCATCACCTTGGTGATCTTCTCGCCGTAGACCTCGCCCAACGAGCCGCCGAAGACGGTGAAGTCCTGGGAGAACACGCACACCTGGCGGCCGTCGATGGTGCCGTAGCCGGTGACCACGCCGTCGCCGTAGGGCCGGTTCTTCTCGAGCCCGAACGCCGTGGAGCGGTGCCGCGCCAGCTCGTCGAGCTCGACGAAGGAGCCCTCGTCGAAGAGCATCTCGATCCGCTCGCGGGCGGTCTTGCGGCCCTTGGCGTGCTGCTTCTCGACGGCCTTCGCGGACCCGGCGTGCACCGCCTCGTCGAGACGTCGGTCCAGGTCGGCGAGCTTGCCCGCCGTGGTGTGGACGTCGATGTCGGCGGGGACGTCGGTACCTTCGCCTGGCTGCACGCTCATGGGGGGTCGGCTCCTCTTCGACAGGCCTACTGACACGGTGTTGGGACCGTGGGCCAATCTAGTGCCCGTGACCCGCGATGCCATGAGACGCCCATCACTCGACGCCGGGCGCCTCGCGGCGCTCGCGCCCGGACTGGACGTCGAGGTGCTGCCCGAGGTGACGTCGACGAACGCCGTCGCCGCCGACCGCGCCCGCGCCGGCGCTCCCGAGGGGCTGGTCATCGTGGCCGAGCACCAGACCGCGGCCCGCGGTCGCCTCGACCGCAGCTGGTCGACCCCGCCGCGCTCGGCGCTGCTGTTCTCGGTGGTGCTGCGTCCGACCGTCCCGGCGGCCGAGTGGCCCTGGCTGCCGTTGCTCACCGGGCACACCGTCGCCAAGGCGCTGCGCGGAGCGGGGTACGACGCCGGCGTGAAGTGGCCCAACGACGTCCTGCTCGGCGACCCCTCGGGCGAGAGCCGCAAGGTGGCCGGCATCCTCGTCGAGCGGGTGGACACGCCGACCGGACCGGCGGCGGTGGTCGGGATCGGTCTCAACGTGTCGGTCACCGCCGACGAGCTGCCCGTGCCCACCGCGACGTCGCTGGCCATCGCCGGCGGCGCGGAGCCGGACCGCACCGAGGTGCTGGCGACGGTGCTGAACGCGCTCGTCGAGGCCTACGACGCCTGGCAGGTCGGTGGCGAGCAGGCGCGTGACCGGCTCGCGTCGTCGTACGCCGCTGCGTGCGTGACCGTCGGCCGCGACGTCCGGGTGCTGCTGCCCTCGGGCGATCCCCTCATCGGGCGGGCCACCGGAGTGGACCGCGACGGGCGGCTGGTGGTGGCCGGGCCGGAGGGCCCCACCGCCGTGGGCGCCGGCGACGTGGTCCATGTGCGCCCCGCCCGGTAGCCCTCGATCGGTGACATGATCTGCCCGTGGCCATCTCACGCAGACTGCTGAACGACGGCGAGAGCGTCGTCATCGACACCCGCACCCACGTCAAGGCCCTGCTGTGGCCGCTGATCCTGCTGGTGGTGCTGCTGGCGGTGGGCACCTACGTCCAGGTGCAGTGGGACCAGAGGGTCGCGTACGTCGTGTGGGCGATCGTCGCGGTCGCCGTCGTGTGGTGGGTGCTGCGGCCGGTGATCGTCTGGGCGACCGCGTCGTACACCTTCACCGACCGGCGGCTGATCACCCGCAGCGGCGTCCTGGTGCGCCGCGGCCACGACATGCCGCTGGCCCGGATCAGCGACATCGCCTACGAGTTCGGCCTGATCGACCGGATGCTGGGCTGCGGCACGCTGCTGATCTCGGACGCGAGCACGCACGGCACGATCAAGCTCCACGACATCCCGCGGGTCGAGGAGACCCAGCGGAAGGTCAACGAGATGCTCCAGAGGATCCACGACCGCTCGGGCGGACATGACGGAGTCTGACCAGCCGCACGAGTCCACCGAGGGCGGCCGGGGCCCCAAGGACCTCGAGCGCGCGATCCTCGGCGAGGCGCCGACCTTCAACGCCGCGGAGATCGCGACCCGCACCGGGGTGACGATCGAGGAGGCGCGCCGGCTCTGGCGGGCGCTGGGCTTCCCGGAGCACGGCCTCGAGACCGCGTTCACCGACGCCGATGCCGAGGCGCTGTCGTCGATGCTGGCCATCGTGCGGTCGGGCGCGGTCGACTTCGACCTGGCGCTGAACCTGACCCGCGCGGTCGGTCAGACCATGGCCCGGCTCGCCGACTGGGAGGTCTCGACGCTGGTCACCCGCGTCGAGGAGTTGGCCGGCGACCCGGAGGGCACCGACAGCCGCACGGTCTCGGCGCTGCGCCTCGTCGACGACCTCAGCGCGCCGTTCGAGGAGCTGCTGATCTACGTGTGGCGCCGGCATCTCGCGGCGGCCGTCGCTCGCGTCGAGGCGCTGCGGGCCAACGAGGAGGACCTCAACACGGTCCAGCTCACCGTCGGCTTCGCCGACATCGTCAGCTTCACTGCGCTCTCCAACCGGTTGAGCGAGGACCGCATCGGCGACCTGGTCGAGCTCTTCGAGTCCCGGTGCGCCGACGTGGTCGCCGCGCAGCGCGGCCGGGTCATCAAGAGCATCGGCGACTCGGTGCTCTTCGTCAGCGACGATCCCGTCCGCGCCTACGACATCGCGGAGGGCATCATCAACGTCGTCGGTCGCGACCCGCGGATGCCCGACGTACGCCTCGGGCTCGCCAGTGGGTCGGTCGTGATGCGGCTCGGCGACGTCTTCGGCCCGCCGGTCAACCTGGCCGCGCGGCTGACCGCCGTCGCCCGGCGCAACCGGATCATCATCGACGCGGCCACCGCCGGACTGTTGCCCGCCGACGAGTTCGAGACCCGGCGGCTGCCCGCCCGCCCGGTCCGCGGCTTCGGCATCGTCGAACCGGTAGCCGTGCGCCGGGCCTGACCAAACCCGAGGAAATTCACCGAATCCACCCCGTGATCCGCATCACGTTCCTACCGTGTGCAGGTGATCGAGGTGCAGGGCATCCGGCTCGACCCCGACGAACGTCGCGCGTGGCGAGGGGATCAGGAGATCACCCTGTCGCGCAAGGAGTTCGACCTCGTGCACTGCCTGATGCGGCACGCCGGCACCATCGTCAGCCGGGCCGAGCTGATGGAGGAGGTCTGGGAGACGACGTTCTGGACCTCGTCGAAGACCATCGACGTGCACCTGGGCTGGGTACGCCGCAAGCTCGGCGACGATGCCCGGGAGCCCTTCCTGATCACGACGATCCGCGGTCAGGGCCTGCGTTTCGAGACCCAGGACCACCGGCAGCCGCTCTGAAGACGTCGCCTAGGCTGCGGGTGTGCCCGAGCCCGCCCCGCCCCTCGCGCCCACTCTCGCCGTGATCGGCGGCGGACAGCTGGCCCGGATGATGGCCGAGCCGGCGGCCGCGATGGGGCTGCCGCTCCGCCTGCTGGCCGAGGCCGAGGGCGTCTCGGCCGCCCAGGTGATCCCCGACCACACGGTCGGCGACTACCGCGACCTCGCGACGCTGCGCGAGGTGACCGCGGGCTGCCCGGTCGTCACCTTCGACCACGAGCACGTGCCGACCGAGCACCTGCACGCCCTCGAGGCCGACGGCGTCGCCGTGCGGCCCGGACCCGAGGCGCTCGTGCACGCCCAGGACAAGGGCGTGATGCGTGAGCGGCTCGCGGCCCTCGACGTGCCGTGCCCGCGCAACGCGATCGTCACGTCTGCCGCCGAGGTCGAGGACTTCGGCTTCCCGTGCGTGCTCAAGACGACCCGAGGCGGGTACGACGGCAAGGGCGTGTGGTTCGTGCGGGACGCCGCCGAGCTGGAGAAGGTCGGTGCGGAGGCGTTCGCGGCCGCGACCACGTCGGGCGTGCGGATCATCGCCGAGGAGCTCGTCGACTTCCGGCGCGAGCTCTCCGCGCTCGTCGCCCGCTCGCCCAGCGGTCAGGCCGCGGCGTACCCCGTCGTCGCCTCGACGCAGAAGGACGGCATCTGCCACGAGGTGATCGCGCCGGCGCCCGACCTGTCACCTGAGCTCGCGGGCCGGGCGCAGGAGATCGCGCTGCGGATCGCCGGCGCGCTCGACGTGACGGGCGTGCTCGCGGTCGAGCTGTTCGAGACCGACGACGGCCGGATCCTCGTCAACGAGCTCGCGATGCGCCCGCACAACACCGGGCACTGGACCCAGGACGGCGCCGTCACCTCGCAGTTCGAGAACCACCTGCGCGCCGTGCTCGACCTGCCGCTCGGGGCGCCGGAGCCGCGGGCCCGGTGGACGGTGATGGTCAACATCCTCGGCGGCCCCGACGCGGGCGTCGGCCGCCTCTACGACGGCTATCCGCACGCGCTCGCGCGCGACCCCCACCTGCGGGTGCACCTCTACGGCAAGGAGCTGCGGCCCGGCCGCAAGGTCGGCCACGTCAACGCCTACGGCGACGACCTCGACGACTGCCTCGAGCGCGCGCGGCACGCCGCCTCGTGGTTCCGTGGCGACCTGGGAAACGAGAGTGAGTGAGATGGCGGACCAGCCTCGCGTGGGCATCGTGATGGGCTCCGACTCCGACTGGCCGGTGATGAAGCTGGCCGCCGAGGCGCTGGGCGAGTTCGACATCGCCTACGAGGCCGACGTGAAGTCGGCCCACCGGATGCCCGAGGAGATGCTGGCCTACGGGCGTGAGGCCGCCGAGCGCGGCCTGTCGGTGATCATCGCGGGCGCCGGGGGAGCGGCGCACCTGCCGGGCATGCTCGCCGCCGTGACGCCGCTGCCGGTGATCGGCGTGCCGGTGCCGTTGAAGTACCTCGACGGCATGGACTCCCTGCTCTCGATCGTGCAGATGCCCGCGGGTGTCCCGGTGGCCACCGTCGCCGTCGGCGGGGCGCGCAACGCCGGCCTGCTCGCCGTGCGCATCCTCGCCGCCACCGACCCTGCGCTCCAGGAGCGGATGCGGACGTTCCAGGCCGAGCTGCGCGAGTCCGCGCAGGAGAAGGGCAAGGTCGTCCGCGGCGACGCGGGTGGACGGCGCGTCGGCTTCTAGGGTTTCGAGGCTCCTCGCTGGCGCTCGTCGCACCTCAACCACCGTCACGGTGGTTGAGGTGCGAAGGCCGCCAGGCCTGAGCCTCGAAACCACCGGCCTCACCCCTTGACGCACGCCGCCGAGATCCGCACCGTGGTCGCATGTCGCTGACGGCGGGCTGCGTGCTCTGCTCGGCACCGGTGGTCGAGTCGGACGGCGAGTGGTCCTGTCCCGAGCACGGCGCGACCGGGCCGCTGTGGCGTGCGCCCGAGGCGTCGTACGACGCGTTCGCGGAGCACCTGCGCACGGCCGGGACCTTCCCGACCTACGTGCCGTGGCCGATGAGCCCGGGCTGGTCGGTGACCGACTTCGCGGTGGTCGCCGCGCGGCCGGGCCGGGCGACGGCGGCGCTGACCTGCACCTCGGGCACCAGCGAGCTCGACGGTCCGGTCGACGTGCTGGTCGTCGCGGAGGAGGCGGGCACCGGGCTGGGCGCCCGCTGTGCCGGCACCCGCTACACCGACCCCGGGCACGAGATCGGCGACCGCGCGCCGTCGGCGCGGGTGCGGATCGGCAGCCAGTCCGTCAACCTGTGGGACATCTCGACGAGCGGCTTCGACGGCGAGTTCGACCGGTCCGTGCTGGCCGGGGAGGCCGCCGGGAGGTGGCTCTGGATCGTGCTCCGGCCGGCCTCGGCCCTGCTGCTCCTGCGCGACGACTGGATCCTGCGCGACGTGTCGGCCGCCGGCCCGCAGCTGGTCGAGCTGCCCTTCGGCGGGCACCGGCCCGGCTGGTGAGGTCCGTGGAGCCTCTAGCCTCGGGATTTCGTCTCTGATTGGGCGACACCGGCCGTGAACGCACGGAAGTGCCTGTCCTGAGCGGGAAACTTGGGATTGCGACGTCTCAAGCAACCGCACGGAAAGGCACTCCGTAGGTGAAGGGTAGCCCGGTCCCGAGTCTGGTTCTCGATCCCGTCCGCGAGTCGTTGGTCTCGTCGTCGGGGGCGCTGTTGTTGAAGGAGGCGATCCGGGTCGCGGGCCTGGACCGCGGCCTGGTGGCGGCGCTCGCGCCGTGGCGCCCGGCCCGGGCGACACATGATCCGGGCAAGGTGCTGCTCGATGTCGCGGCCGCGGTCGCGCTGGGTGGTGACTGTCTGGCCGATGTCGCCGCGATCCGCGCGCAGCCGGAGGTGTTCGGGCCGGTGGCCTCGGACCCGACGATTTCGCGGCTGGTCGCGAGCCTGGCTGTCGATGTCGACGGCGCGGTGGCCGCGATCCGGGCCGCGCACGCCCAGGCTCGGGCCCGGGTGTGGGCCCGACGGCGGCCGCTGGCCGGTGCTCCTGGCCGTCGGGCGGGCGGGCAGGTGATCGTCGACCTGGACGCCACGCTGGTGACCGCGCACTCGGACAAGGAGGGCGCCGGACCCACGTTCAAGAAGGGCTTCGGGTTCCACCCGATGTGCGCGTTCGTCGACCACGGTGAGCACGGCACCGGCGAACCCCTGGCGATCGACCTGCGACCCGGGACGGCCTCTGCATGGGCCAGCGCCGACCACATCACCGTCCTCGACAACGCACTCGAACAACTGCCCGCCCATGAGCGGGACCAGGTGTTGGTGCGTGCGGACACCGGCGCCTGCTCCAAGGCGTTCTTGCACCGCATCACCGACACCGGCCTGGAATACTCGATCGGGTTCCCCGGCCGCGAAGGCGTGCAGGCCGCGATCGAGGCGATCCCCGAGCAGGCCTGGCGGGCTGCGGTCGACTCCGACGGACAGCCGCGTGATGGGGCGCAGGTCGCCGAGCTGACCGCGTGGATGCCGACCCCGACTAAGCCGGGTCGGTCCCCGGCACGGTTCGGCCCGCAGGAGTGGCCGGCCGGGATGCGGGTCATCGCCCGCCGGGAGCGTCCCCATCCCGGCGCCCAGCTCCGGTTGACCGACCACAACGGCTGGCGGGTCACCTGCTTCGCCACCAACACGCCACGTTCCGCCGGCTGGCGGCTGGCCGACCTGGAGGTCCGGCACCGCCAACGCGCCCGCTGCGAGGACCGGATCCGCGCCCTGAAAGACACCGGGCTACGGAACCTGCCCTTCCACGGCTACGCCCACAACCGGATCTGGATCGAGATCGTCACCCTGGCCGCCGACCTGCTGGCCTGGTCCCAGATCCTCGCCTTCGACGAAACCGAGCCCGCCCGACGGTGGGAACCCAAACGACTCAGATTCCGCGTCCTCGCCGTTGCCGGCCGCATCATCCGCACCGGCCGACGAAGACGCCTGCGGCTGCCACGCGGCTGGCCCTGGAACCACCTCATCGACACCGGTTGGCACGCACTCCGCGCCGCCTGACCACGTGCAACCAAGGACCCGAACCCGCTCCCACGACCAGGACATCGGAGAACCGGCGAACACAGCGCCGACGGCCGAGCACGCACTTCGCAGGCCGCATCCCGCGAACCCGCAGCAGACCCGGCCGGACCGGACTCACGAAAGATCGAGGCTAGAAGAGTGATTCCAGGGTGTCGTGCAGGCGAGCGGCGCTCAGCGCCGCGCTGGCCAGGCGCCGGCGCGAAGGCAGACCGGGGCGTCTTTCGAGCGCTGGCAACGCAGCCAGCGCGGATGCTGAGCGTCGCGCAGCGTGCGAGACCCTGGAATCGGTCATCTAGGGTGACGCCTGTGCGCATCGACCTGCACACGCACTCACGCGCCAGCGACGGCACCGACACCCCGACCGAGTTGGTGCACGCCGCGGCGCGCGCCGGCCTCGACGTGCTGGCGATCACCGACCACGACACCGCCGAGGGCTGGACCGAGGCGGCGGCCGCCGCCGACGACGTCGGGCTCACGCTCGTGCCGGGCATGGAGATCAGCACCCGCCACCACGGGCGCAGCGTGCACCTGCTGGCCTACCTGCCCGACCCGGCCTACCCGCCGCTGGCCGCGGAGCTCCAAAAGGTGCTCCACGGTCGGGCCGAGCGGGTGCCGACGATGGTCGAGCGGCTCAACGGCCTGGGCATCGACATCACCCAGGACGACGTACGCCGGGCGTCGGCGGGCGCGGTCGCGTCGGGGCGTCCGCACGTCGCCGACGCGCTGGTCACCCTCGGGGTGGTCGTCGACCGCACCGAGGCGTTCGACCGCTACCTCGGCTGGGGCAGGCCCGCCCACGTCGACCGCTACGCCGCCCCGCTGGAGACCACGATCCGGGCGGTCGCCGGCGCCGGCGGGGTGTCGGTCATCGCGCATCCGTGGGGACGCGGCGGCCTGGGCCGCCCCGACGAGGCGACGCTCGCGGAGCTGCAGGCGGTGGGGCTGGCCGGCATCGAGGTCGACCACCAGGACCATGATCCGGCGACCCGGGACCGGCTGCGGGCGATGGCCCGCGACCTCGGCCTGGTCGCCACCGGGTCGAGCGACTACCACGGGATCGGCAAGGCCGACCACGACCTCGGCTGCAACACCACGCACCCCGCGGAGCTGGAGCGGCTGCTGGCGCTCGCCGCCGACGCGTCCGCGCGCAGCGGGCGGGCGACGCCGACCGTGGTCACCGCCGGCCGAGCGACTGGAACCGCCTGAGCAGCGGGGTCGGGACGATCCGCGCCAGCCGGGCGATCACGCGGTACTGCGGGCTCGGGATCGACCACACCCGGCCCTTCTCGTGGTCGTCGAGCGCGGTCGCCACCAGCTCGTCGGCGTCGAGCCACAGGAAGCCCGGCGCGGAGCCGCGCGAGACGTCCATCCGCTCGTGGAACTCCGTCCTGGTGAACCCCGGGCACAGGCAGGTCACGGTGACGCCCCGGTCGCGATACTCGTAGGCGGCCCACTCGGAGAAGGAGTTCACCCACGCCTTGGCGGCGCTGTAGCTGCCGCGGGGCAGGAACGACGCCACGCTCGAGACGTTGATGACGCCGCCGCGACCGCGCTCGGCCATCGGGCCCAGCGCGGCGTGGCTCAGCCGCATCACCGCCGTCACCAGCACGTCGAGCATCGCCTGCTCGTCGTCGACCGCGTTGTCCAGGAAGCGCCTCTTCAGGCCGAAGCCGGCGTTGTTGACCAGCAGGTCGACCGGGCGGTCGCGGTCGGCGAGCCGGGCCTCGACCGCGGCCAGCTGCCCGCGGTCGACCAGGTCGGCCGGCAGCACCTCCACGTCGACGGCGTACGTCGAGCGCAGCAGCTCGGCCTCGGACTCCAGTCGCTCGCGGTCCCGCGCGACCAGCACCAGGTCGTGGCCCCGGCCGGCGAGCTGGTGGGCGAAGGAGCGGCCGATGCCGGCGGTGGCGCCGGTGACGAGCGCGGTGTGCCTCGAGTCGGACATGCCGTCGAGTCAAGCAGGTGTCGCCACGATGCGGCGACGCCGGTCCGGCATGATGGGCCTCGATGAGCACGACACTCGCGGTGGCCAACCAGAAGGGTGGCGTCGCCAAGACGACGACGGTCGCATCCGTCGGTGCGGCCCTGGCCGAGCTGGGCCACTCCGTGCTGCTGGTCGACCTCGACGCGCAGTCCTGCCTGACCTTCTCGCTGGGCATCGACCCCGAGGACCTCGAGGTCTCCGTGCACCAGGTGCTGACCCAGGGTCTCGACCCCGCCGAGGTCATCCTCGCCACCGACGAGGGCGTCGACCTGATGCCGGCCACCATCGAACTGGCCCGGGCCGAGGCCGAGCTGCTGACCCGCACCGGCCGCGAGCACGTCCTGAGGACCATGATCGAGACGCTCGCGGAGGACGGCACGGCGTACGACTGGATCCTGCTGGACTGCCCGCCCTCGCTCGGCGTGATGACGGTCGCCGCGCTGACCGCCGCCGACGGCGTGCTGATCCCGCTGCAGTGCGAGACGCTCTCGCACCGCGGGGTCGGTCAGCTGCTCGACACCGTCCACGACGTACGCCGGTTCACCAACCGCTCGCTCGAGGTGTGGGGCGTGCTGCCCACCCTGTACGACGGGCGCACCAACCACGCGCGCACCGTGCTCGAGACGATCTCGGAGACCTATGGCCTCGAGGTGGTCGAGCCGCCGATCCCGAAGACCATCAAGTTCGCCGAGGCGCCGGCCGCGGGGCGCTCGATCCTGGCGACCAGCCGGAGCAGCAAGGGCGCCCAGGCCTACCGCGACGCGACCGAGGCGCTGGTCGCCCGGGCGCAGCGACCGCGGTCGCGCCGCCGGAAGGGCCGGGCGTCGTGAGCCGGCACCGCGGCACGCCCGTGCGCCCGCGCTACGGCCGGCTGGCCGCGCTCGGCTCCTCGCTCGCGGTGACGGCCGTCGCCGTGCTCGGCTCGTTCGGGGTGTTCCCGGGCACCGGCGGCGCCGGGGGTGAACCGCTGGGCAGCGACCCGGCGGCCGCGATCGACGTGGCGGCCGACGCCGGCGCCGGCGTCGCACCGACGCCCGACGCGACGGCCTCGACCGACCCGACGGCGCGACGGGCCGGACGCTCCTCAGCCGACGCGGACACCGCCGACGTCGACGAGGCCGAGCAGGACCCGGCGCGCGATACCACGCTCCCGGACGGCTCGGGCACCGGCAAGCGGGTGGTCTTCAGCCAAGGCCGCCAGCGCGTGTGGCTGGTCGCCCGGGGCACGAAGGTGGAACGCACCTACCTGGTCTCCGGCAGCGTCTACGACAACCTCGACCCCGGCACCTACCAGGTGTACTCACGCTCGCAGCAGGCGTGGGGCATCGACGACTCCGGCACGATGCGCTACTTCGTCCGCTTCGCCAAGGGCGACCGCGCCGCGATCGGCTTCCACGACATCCCCGTCGACGACGGCAAGCCGGTCCAGACCGCCGCCCAGCTCGGCACCCCGCTGTCCCACGGCTGCATCCGCCAGAAGGAGTCCGACGCGATCGCGCTCTGGGACTTCGCCCCGCTCGGCACCACCGTGGTGGTCACCGCCTGACGGCGTACTTCTCGGGCACCTCATGCACTTCTGGGGTGATGCACCCCAGAAGTGCAGGGATACCCGGTGCACCGGGTATCCCTGCGCCCGACGGTCACTCCGCCGCAGGAGCCTTCTCGCCCGAGCCCGACGGACGCCGCCGGCGGCGCCGGTTGCGGCTGCTGCCGGCGGGCTTCTCGCCGCCCTCGGCGGCCGCCTCGGGGGCCTCCGGACCGCTGGAGGTCTCCGCGCCGACGCTCTCGCCGCCGCGGGTGCGGGTGCGCTGCCGGTTGCGGTTGCGCGCCGGCCGGTCGCCCCGGCGATCGGCGGAGCGTTCGCCCGAGCCCGACCGCTCCTCGCGCGGCTTGCGCTCGACCGGCTTCGGGTCGGCGATGCGGCCCTTGGTGCCCGGCGGGATGCCCTGGTCGTGGAAGAGGTGCTCGGAGGTGGAGTAGGTCTCGACCGGCTCGTCGAAGGGCAGGTCCAGCGCCTTGTTGATCAGCTTCCAGCGGTGCAGGTCGGCCCAGTCGACGAACGTGATCGCGATGCCGGAGGCGCCGGCGCGACCGGTGCGGCCGATCCGGTGCACGTAGGTCTTGTCGTCCTCGGGGCAGGTGTAGTTGATGACGTGGGAGACCCCGCGGACGTCGATGCCGCGCGCGGCGACGTCGGTGGCGACCAGCACCTGGATCTTGTCCTCGCGGAACTTCGTCAGCGCCTTCTCACGCGCGACCTGTGCCATGTCGCCGTGCAGCGGGCTGGCCTTGAAGCCGCGCTCGATGAGGTCGTCGGCGACCCGCTGCGCCTGCCGCTTGGTGCGGGTGAAGACGATGATCTTCTCGACGTCCTCTGCCTGCAGGATCCGGCCGATGATCTCCGGCTTGTCGAGGTCGTGAGCCTGGTAGATGAACTGCGCCGTGGCCGGCACGGTGGCGTTCTCGTACGACGACTCGGCGCGGATGTTCATCGGGTGCCGCATGTGCATCCGCGCGAGGGCGACGATGGCGGACGGCATGGTCGCGGAGAACAGCATCGTCTGCCGGGTCTCCGGGGTCATCCGCAGGATCTTCTCGACGTCGGGCAGGAAGCCGAGGTCGAGCATCTCGTCGGCCTCGTCGAGCACGAGCGCGTGGACGTGGGAGATGTCGAGCACCCGGCGGTTGGCGAGGTCGATCAGGCGGCCCGGCGTGCCGACGACGATGTCGACGCCGGCCTCGAGGGCCTCGATCTGCGGCTCGTAGCCGACGCCGCCGTAGACGGTGAGCACGCGCAGGCCGCGGTCGGCGCCGGCCAGGGCGAGGTCGCCGGAGACCTGGAGCGCGAGCTCGCGGGTCGGCGCCACGATCAGCGCCTGCGGCTTGCCCTGCGGAAGCTCGGCGTAGTCGGGGTCCTTGGGGGCGACGCTGCGCTGCAGCACCGGGATGCCGAAGGCGAGGGTCTTGCCGGTGCCGGTGCGGGCCTGGCCGATCAGGTCGGTGCCCAACAGGGCGACCGAGAGGGTCATCTCCTGGATGGCGAACGGTGTGGTGATGTCGGCGCGCTCGAGCGCGTCACAAATCTCGGGGAGCACCCCGAGCTCTCGGAACGTGGTCAGGGTCTTGTCGCTTTCGTGAGTCAGCCGGATCTGGTCCGAATGAGGACGGATGCGGCGGACTCTCCCCGGGACCTCCGGGCCGCGGTCTGCCGCGCACATACGCGGGTCGCAGGCCAGGGTCGTCGTGACGGTGGTAGCGACCTCTATCCCGACCACCATATCGGTAGGGTGCGCACGTGACCGCATCGACGCCCGTCGCCTTCGAGGACCCGCAGTACGTCGAGGCGGTCATCGACCTGCTGGGCGCGATCGCGTACGGCGAGATCTCCGCCTTCGAGCGGCTCGCAGAGGACGCCAAGCTGGCGCCCACCCTGGAGGACAAGGTCGCGATCGCGTCGATGGCCACGGCCGAGTTCGGGCACGTGGCGAAGCTCAACGACCGGCTCGCCGAGCTCGGGGCCGACCCGTTCGAGGCGATGGCGCCGTTCCGCACGGCGATCGACCGCTTCCACGAGCACACCGCGCCCGGGGACTGGTACGAAGGCCTGATCAAGGCCTACGTCGGCGACGGCCTCGCGAACGACTTCTACCGGGAGATCGCCGCCTACCTGGACGCCGACACCCGCGACCTCGTGGTCGCCTCGCTGGAGGACGCGGGCCACTCGGCGTTCGTCGTCGACCGGGTGCGCGCCGCGATCGCCGCGGACCCGCGGCTGGGCGGCCGGCTGGCGCTGTGGGGCCGGCGGCTGATGGGGGAGGCGCTGACCCAGGCGCAGCGGGTCGCGGCCGACCGCGACTCGCTCACCGCGCTGCTGGCCGGTGGCGTGGACCGGCCCGGACTGGACCTGGCGGCGATCGGCCGGATGTTCGCCCGGATCACCGAGCGGCACGCCGAACGGATGGCCGAGCTCGGCCTCGACTCGTAGCGGTGGTTGAGGTGCGGTGGTTGAGGTGCTCCGGAGCGAGGTACGAGCGTAGGAGCCTCGAAACCCGGTGAGGTGAGAGGCAGCCTGGGGTACGGCGGTGGTTGAGGTGCTCCGGAGCGAGGTACGAGCGTAGGAGCCTCGAAACCCGGTGAGGTGGGAAGCAGCCTCGGGGTACGGCGGTGGTTGAGGTGCTCCGGAGCGAGGCACGAGCGGAGGAGCCTCGAAACCCGGTGAGACGAGAAGCAGCCTCGGGTACGGAGGCGGTGGTTGAGGTGCTCCGGAGCGAGGTACGAGCGGAGGAGCCTCGAAACCCGGCGGGGTGAGAGGCGGCCTTGGGTACGGGCGGTGTGAACATCGCTGGGTTTCGAGGCTCGGGCCTGGCGGCCCTCGCACCTCAACCAGCGTGGGGTTCGGGCCTGGCGGCCCTCGCACCTCAACCAGCGTGGGGCCGGCTCAGGCGCGCCGCCGTCCGCTGACGCCGGCGGCCAGGGCCACCAGCACCGCGGCCGCCGCGACCTGCCAGCCGTGTCGCCACCAGTCGACGCCGAGGGTCTGCCGGTCCCAGAAGAGTCCGTAGAGGAAGTCGCCCGCCAGGCAGCCGCCGATGCCGCACAGGATCGTGAGCCACAGCGGGACCTCGTCGGTGTCCCCGGGGGCGACGAGCTTGCCGAGCAGGCCGATCAGCGTGCCACCCAGGACTGCCCAGAGCAGGGCGGAGACCATGGGCCGATCACCACCGAAGGATCAACTACGGAACCCGACCTGGCCGACGGTGCCGTGACCGAGCTCGACGTAGGCCAGCTTCGTCACCGGCACCAGCAGCTGCCGGCCCTTGCTGTCGCGGAGCGTGAGCACCCCGTCGTTCGCGACGGCGTCGGCGACCAGCTTCTGGACGTCGGCGGCGGACTCCTCGACATCGATGGTCAGCTCGCGGGCGGCGTTCTGGATGCCGATCTTGACCTCCACGAGGTCCTCCTTCGGGTTGCTGCGTCGGGGTGGGGGAGGGGGTGTCACTGGTCGTCGGTCAGCGGGTAGCCGCGGATGCCGCGCCACGCCAGTCCGGCGACCAGCGCGGTGGCGTCGTCGCGGTCGATGCCGCCCTGGTCCGAGAGCCAGAACCGGGCGCTCACCTGTGCCATTCCCACCAGGGAGACGGCGAGCAGCCGGGACGCCGCGCCGGACAGCCCGGTGTCGTCGTGGATGACGTGGGCGATCAGGGCGGCGCACTCGGTGGTGACCCGGTCGACGTGCTCGCGGACCGCGGGCTCGTTGGTCAGGTCGGACTCGAAGACCAGACGGAAGGCGCCGGTGTCGCTCCCGACGTACTCGAAGAAGACGTCGATGGCCGCGTGGACCCGCAGCTTGTTGTCGTCGGTGGACTCCAGCGCGCGGCGACAGTTGTCGATGATGGCGTCGCAGGACTGGTCGAGCAGGGCGACGTAGAGGTCGAGCTTGCCCGGGAAGTGCTGGTAGAGCACCGGCTTCGAGACCCCGGCGCGCTCGGCGATGTCGTCCATCGCGGCCGCGTGGTAGCCCTGCGCGACGAAGACCTCGAGGGCCGACGCCATCAGCTGGGCGCGGCGCTCGCGGCGGGGCATCCGGCCACCCCGGGGCCGCGCCGGTACGTCGTACTGCTCTGCCGTCACGCCCGAAACAGTACCGGTCGGTCACCCCCGTCCGGATGACGGGACGTCACGAGGCCGCGGCGGGGCGCCGGGGAACATGGCAGTACCGGAGGTTGTTCGTACGGACGAGACAACCAGCCCTGGCAGAACGAGGAGTACGCCGTGTCCTATCCCGCGCTCGTGGAGCCCGCGGACGAGCTGACCATCGACGAGGTGCGTCGCTACAGCCGGCACCTGATCATCCCGGACGTCGGCATGACCGGGCAGAAGCGGCTCAAGAACGCCAAGGTGCTGGTCATCGGCGCCGGCGGCCTGGGCAGCCCGGCGCTGCTCTACCTGTCCGCGGCCGGCGTCGGCACCATCGGCATCGCGGAGTTCGACGAGGTCGACGAGTCGAACCTGCAGCGCCAGGTGATCCACGGCGTGTCCGACATCGGGAAGTCCAAGGGGCTCTCGGCCAAGGAGTCGATCGCCGAGATCAACCCCTACGTCGAGGTGATCCTGCACGAGCAGCGCCTGGACAACGACAACGTCATGGACGTCTTCCGCGGCTACGACCTGATCCTCGACGGCACCGACAACTTCGCGACCCGCTACATGGTCAACGACGCGGCGTACTTCCTCGGGATCCCCTACGTCTGGGGCTCGATCTACCGCTTCGACGGCCAGGCCTCGGTGTTCGCGCCGAGCCTCGGCGACGACGCGCCGTGCTACCGGTGCCTCTACCCCGAGCCGCCGCCGCCGGGCATGGTCCCGAGCTGCGCCGAGGGTGGCGTGCTCGGCGTGCTCTGCGCCGCGATCGGCTCGATCCAGGTCAACGAGGGGATCAAGCTGCTGACCGGCATCGGCGAGCCGCTGGTCGGCCGCCTGATGATCTACGACGCCCTCGAGATGGAGTACCGCAAGCTCAAGGTTCGCAAGGACCCCAACTGCGCGCTGTGCGGCGACCACCCGACCGTCACCGGCCTGATCGACTACGAGACCTTCTGCGGCGCGGTCTCCGACGAGGCGGCCGAGGCCGCCGCCGGCTCGACGATCTCGGTCGTGCAGCTCGAGCACATGCTCAAGGAGCGCGAGGAGGGCACCCGCGACTTCGTGCTCGTCGACGTGCGCGAGCCCAACGAGTACGAGATCAACCAGATCCCCGGCTCGGTGCTGATCCCCAAGGGCGACTTCCTCAACGGCTCCGCCCTCGAGCAGCTGCCCGGCGACAAGCAGATCGTGATGCACTGCAAGACCGGCGTCCGCTCGGCCGAGACGCTCGCGATCGTCAAGGGCGCGGGCTACGCCGACGCCGTGCACGTCGGTGGCGGCGTGGTCGCCTGGGTCAACCAGATCGACCCGTCCCAGCCGTCGTACTGACCCAGCGCGCCGAGTCGGCGCAGATTTGCCCGCGAGTCGGCGCAGAGTGACCCCGTGAAGGGTCATGTGGCGCCGACTCGGCCTTTACTGGCGCGTAACCCGCCCGGCGGGCCCTCGTTGAGGCGGGCATGAGCCTCTCGCGTTCGCAGCTGGCCGCCGCTGTCGCGGCCGTGACCGTCACCCTGATGACCGCCGTGCTGATGGTGGTCATGCCGGCGCCGGCCGGCGCGGCGCCCACCTGGGCGCCGGCCGACAGCGCCCGGATCCACCCCGGCGTCCAGATGTACACGCAGGGTGCCCAGTGCACCGCCAACTTCGTGTTCACCGACGCCGCGGACAACGTCTACGTCGGGTACGCCGCGCACTGCGCCGGCACCGGTGAGGCGACCGACACCAACGGCTGCGACGTCGACTCGCTGCCGCTCGGCACGCCGGTCACGTTCAACGAGGGCGGCAGCCTGCTGAGCGAGGGCACCAAGGTCGGCTCGGGGACCTTGGCGTACTCCTCCTGGGACACGATGGGCAAGGTCGGCGAGACCGACGCCAACACCTGTGCCTACAACGACCTGGCGCTGGTCCGGGTCAGCCCGGCCGACGTGGCGAAGGTGAACCCGTCGATCCCGTTCTGGGGCGGTCCGACCGGCATCGACACCGACGGCACCGCTGCGGGCGACCGGGTCTGGACCTACGGCAACTCCAGCCTCCGCGCCGGCATCTCGCTGCTCTCCCCGCACACCGGCATCAGCCTCGGCGACGCCGCCGCCGACGGTGGTTGGTCGCACCCGCTCTACACGCTCACCCCGGGCGTGCCCGGTGACTCCGGCTCGGCGTTCCTCAGCGCCGACGGCAAGGCGGTCGGCGTCCTCTCCACGCTCGGCCTGGCCCCGCTCCCGGCGTCCAACAACATCGGCGACCTCGGCAAGGAGCTCGCCTACGCCCAGCAGCACTCCGGCATCGCCGGTCTCCGGCTGGTCAACGGCACGGAGGCGTTCGACCCGATCCTCTGATCGTGACCGCGATGTGACCTCCGAACCCACGTCGACGGCCGGGGCGGCCGGGTAGGTTGCCGAGCATGACCGCTCGGCGCGCCGGCCCCCTGGCCGTGGCGCTGGTGGCGGCGGGCGTCGTGGTCGCGGTGGTGCTGATCACGTGGGCCGCCTCGATCGGGCCCCGTGAGGTGCTCCGCGGTGACGGATGGCAGCCCGAGTCCACCAGCTCCGCCACGCCGCAGCAGGGCGCCTCCGCCAGCATCGCACCCGATCGCTCCGACGACACCGAGCGGGTCCCCAACAACCAGGGGCTCCTGCACGTGATGGCGCTGATCCTCAACGTCGCGGCGGTCATCCTCGCCGGTGTCCTGGTCGCCCGGCTGGTCCGCTGGGCACGGCGGGCCCGGCGCGAGCGACGTACCCGACTCGCCCGGCAGCGCTCCCTCGGGGCCGCGGAGTTCGACGTCATCGAGCCGGCCGTCGCCGTCGCCCGGGACCTGCTGGCCGACGCCGACGCCCAGCGTGACCTGCTCGGTGGCAGTACGCCGCGCAACGCCGTCGTCGCGTGCTGGCACCGGTTCGAGGTCACCGGGGCCGCCGCCGGCATGGAGCGTCACGAGTGGGAGACGTCGTCCGAGTACACCCTGCGCATCCTCGACCTGGTCGCCGCCGACACCGCGGCGGTCACCCGGCTGGCAGGGCTCTACCGGGAGGCGCGGTTCTCCACCCACGAGCTCACCGAGGCCGACCGGGCCGCGGCCCTCGCGGCGCTCGACGAGATCCACCGCACCATCCGGGCCCCCGCCCGGTCGAGCGGGGCGCGGGCATGAGCGGCGGTCGCTGGTGGCCGCGGGTCGCGGGCGCGGTCGCCGCCTTCGCCGGCTTCGAGGTGCTGCTGACGGTGATCGAGGCCGACCCCGACCCGATCCGGCTCGCGCTCCTGGTCGCGATCTGCACGGCCCTGCTGGGGCTGCTCGTCGACGCGCTCGGCGGTGCCGAGCCGTCCTGGCGGGTCGAGGTGGAGCGCCCGTCGGTGCGCGAGAGCGGCGACCCCCGGCTGGTGCGGTACGTCGCGCTCATCGAGGCCCACCTCTCGTCCCGCACCGCCGAGCACGCCCTGCGCGACCGGCTGGCGCAGCTCGCCGACCAGGTGCTGCGCCAGCGACACGGACTGCACCGCGACGACCCCGAGGCCGCGCAGCTGCTCGGCCCGGAGCTGGTCGGCGTACTCTCCGGACCGCCGCGGCGGCTCAGCCGAGCCGAGATCGACCGTTGCCTGACCGCCATCGAGGAGCTGTGACGATGAGCCAGTCCAACACCGGGAGCAGGAGCATCACGGACGCCGCCGAGCAGGCCGGCCACGTGCTCGCCGAGGTCGAGAGGGCGATCGTCGGCAAGCGCGAGGCGCTGATGCTGGTGCTGGCCGCCGTGCTCGCGAAGGGGCACGTGCTGCTCGAGGACTACCCGGGCCTGGGCAAGACGCTGGCTGCGCGCTCCTTCGCCCGGGCGCTGGGCCTGGAGTTCCGGCGGGCCCAGTTCACCCCCGACCTGCTGCCGGCCGACCTGACGGGCTCGTTCGTCTACGACCAGCGCGAGGCCCGCTTCGACTTCCGGCCCGGCCCGCTCTTCACCGGCCTGCTGCTGGCCGACGAGATCAACCGGACCCCGCCCAAGACCCAGGCCGCACTGCTCGAGGCCATGCAGGAGCGGCAGGTCACCGTCGAGGGGGAGACCTTCCCGCTGCCGGCGCCCTTCCACGTGCTGGCGACCGCGAACCCGATCGAGTACGAAGGCACCTATCCGCTCCCCGAGGCGCAGCTCGACCGGTTCCTGCTGCGGGTCAGCTTCGGCTACCCGGCCCCGGCCGAGGAGTACGACGTGCTGGCCCGGCGGCTGGATCGCCGCCAGGAGGAGGTCGAGCTCGAGCAGGTCACCGACGCGGACGGGCTGCTCGCGATGCAGGCCGCGGTCGAGTCGGTGACCGTCGACGAGAGCGTCGCGCGCTACTGCGTCGACCTCGCGACCGCGACCCGCACCCACCCCGACGTGCTGACCGGCGCCTCGCCGCGCGGCTCGCTCGGGCTGGTGCTGGCCGCCCGGGCGTTCGCGGTGCTCCGCGGCCGCGACTACGTGATCCCCGAGGACGTGAAGGCCGTCGCCCGCTCGGTGCTGGCGCATCGCATCACGGTGCGGCCCGAGCTCTGGATGACCGACGCCAGCGGCCGGGGCGTCGTCGACGCCGTGGTCACCCAGGTGCCGACCCCGGCCACCCTCGAGCCGAGATGATCAGGATGGGTCGACCATCGGGCGGGGGTACGGCCGGGGAGCGGTGGGTGTTCCACGTCTTTCAGCGGGGATCAGGTGGATCGCCCACCGCCGCCCGGCTCCGGCAGCACCGGGCGGTGTGCCAGTGAGCCACCCCGACGCCCAGTGGCGGCCGACCGGTGCGCTCGGTCGCGCGGTCGTGGTCGCCGCGGTCGCGGTCTGCGGCGCGCTGCTCGTCGGCGACCCGGCGCTGCTGGTGATCGCGGTGCCGTTCGTCGCGATCGCGACGCTCGGCCTGCTGCACCGGCCGGTCCGGTCGCCGGTGCTGGCCGCCCGGCTCGACCACGCCTCGCTGCACGAGGGACAGGGCACCACGTCGCGGCTGACCCTGGCCGACGCCGACGACGCGGAGTACCTCACCCGGGCGAGCGGGCACGCGCCGTACGTCGCGATGCGGCCGCACCAGGGTCAGGTCGGCGCCCTGCTCGACGGCCCGGCCGGCCCGGCGCCGCTCGTCGAGATGAGCCCCCGGCGCTGGGGCCGGCGGGTCCTCGGCGAGGAGAAGGTGGCGCTGATGTCGCCGTGGGCGGGCTACCGGTTCGGGCCGCTGCTGCTCGGCGGCCAGCAGCTGCGAGTGCTGCCCGCGACCTCGGCGTACGACTCCCGCGCCGAGGCGCCGCACCCGCTCGGCCTGGTCGGCGCCCACCGCTCCCGACGGCCTGGTGCGGGCACCGAGCTCGCCGGGATCCGGCCCTTCCTGCCGGGCGATCGGCTGCGCCGTGTCAACTGGCGGGTCTCGCTGCGCACCGGAGACCTCCACGTCGTCAGCACCCGTGCCGAGGAGGACACCGGCGTGCTGCTGGTGGTCGACGCGTTGGCCGACCACGGCGCGTCCGGGGGCGTCGACGGCCCGTCGAGCAGCCTGGACCTCTCGGTGCGCGCCGCCTCCGCGATCGCCGAGCACCACGTGCGCTCGGGCGACCGGGTGGCGCTGCGCGTGGTCGGTCGCGGTCGCGAGCTGGTCGGCTACGGCACCGGCACCCGGCACCTGCGGCGGCTGCACCACACGCTGGCCGGGATCAGGCCCGGGGAGATGGTCGGAGAGGCCGATCCCGGCGTGCTGCAGCTCGGGGTCACCGGCGGCACCGTGGTCATCCTGCTGTCGCCGATGCTGGCCGAGTCGATCGGCACGGTGGCCGCGATGCTCACCCGGCGCGGAGTGCCGGTGCTCGTCGTGGACACCCTGCCCGGCGACGTACGTCCCGGTGTCGCGGAGGGCACCGACCCGCGGACCGCCATGCTGGCCTGGCGGATGCGGGTGCTCGAGCGGTCGATGGTGCTGCGGCGCCTGGCGGCCCTGGGCTGCCCGGTGGTGCCGTGGCGCGGCCCCGGAACCATCGACGACGTGCTGCGCCGGCTGGCCCGGCGCGCCGAGCTGCCACGGGTGGCGGCGCGATGACCACGATGGTGGGCGAGACGATGACCGAGCTCGGCGAGCTCTCCCGCGGCCAGCTGGTGCTGCGCGTCGTGGTGCTCCTGGGCCCCGTGGTGGCCCTGCTCGCGAGCGGACCGGCGGGGCACTGGCCGCCGTGGTGGGTGATCGCGCTCGTCGTCGGGCTCGCCGGCGGCTTCGCGGCGTTCCCGGAGTCGCCGGTCGGCGTCGTCGCGATCCTCACCGTGCTGGTCTGGTGGACCGCGGCCCTCGACGACGGCCTGCACCCCGCCGTGCTGGTCGCCGCGACCGCGCTGCTGGCCTCCCACGTGGCGGCGGTGCTCGCGTCGTACGGCCCCGGCGAGATGCCGGTCGACCCCGCGCTGCTGCGGCTGTGGGCGGTGCGCGGCACACTGCTGCTGGTCGCGGTGCCGCTGGTCTGGGGGCTCGCCCTGCTGCTGCGCGGCGAGGCCGAGGAGCCCGGCATCTGGGTCGTCGGCGTCGCGACCGGCCTGGTCGGCACCGTCGCGGCCGGGGTCGTGCTGACCTCGCGCCAGCAGGAGGAGGAGTCGTGAGCCTCGATCACGAGTGGTACGTCGAGCTGGTGCTGCGCTGCGTCGAGTCGATCCCTCGCGGCCGGGTCACGACGTACGGCGCCATCGCCGAGGTGGTCGGCCCGGTCGTCGGCGGGGGTGGCCCGCGGTTGGTCGGCACGGTGATGGCCAACCACGGCGCCCCGGTGCCCTGGTGGCGGGTGGTGCGCGCCGACGGCTCGCTGCCGCCGAGCCACCAGGGCGAGGCCCGCCAGGCCTACCTGGAGGAGGGCACTCCGCTGCGGCCCTCCGGCAACGTCGACCTGCGCGCGGCGTTCTGGAGGCCGCCGGAGCCGATCCCAACCTGACCTGATCGGGCTATTCCCGGCCCCGCCCGCGCGGAGGACGCTGCTGGGATCGCTCGATCGGAGGTTGGGATGGAACCCAGGAAGCGTCTTCTGAACGGCCGGCAGCTCACCACGGTCTTCGTGGTCGGCTGCCTGACCCTGGTGCTGCTCCCGTGGGGCGCGTGGGCGGCCAAGAAGCAGTTCGTCACGATCACCGGCAAGGGTGGCCAGCAGGCGGCGGTGTCCAAGGGCGGTGGTCTCAAGGTCACCGACGGCAAGGGCCCGATGACCGTCGACGGCAACGTGGGCGTCACCGGCAACGTCGGAGTGACGGGCAATGTGGGAGTGTCCGGCAGGATCGGGGTCGACGGCACCGTCACCACCCAGGCCGCCGGCACGCCGTTCCAGGTCGCCGACACGCTCAACGGCACGACGTCCCGGCGCTACGTGCTCGGGCACGGCCGGGTCGCGGTGACCGACGCGGTACTGAGTCAGGACAACACCGGCTCGACCCGGCTGAACCTCAGCCTCCGGATCCAGGCGGGCAACAGCGACTGCTCGACGGTCAGCGGCCCGTACCTGGGCCGGATCGTCGAGTACTCCTACCTGCCCGCCCAGGAGGTCGTGCCGGTGAGCTTCACGACGCCGGTCGTCGCCACCGCCGAGACGGTCTGCCTGGTGCCGTCGGTGGGGTCGAACTCCGGTCTCTTCTTCAGCTTCGTCGTGAACGGCGTGCAGCTGTAGGTCGGGGCGCGTCGAGACACCCGGAATGGCCGCTGCTCGGCCCTGCCGAGAGCCATTCCGGGTGTCTCGACGGGAAACTCAGGCCCGCGCGCGGGTCAGCTCGGCCAGCCGGGCGAGCGCCTTCGGGAAGATCTCCGCGGGCGGGGTGACCAGACCGGCGCCGACCTGTCCGACGCCGGCCACCCGCCCGGCCATGCCGGTGTTGATCTGCGGCAGGATGCCGGTGCGGCACACCATGCTGACGTCGATGCCGGTCGGGGTGCCCTGGAACTCCAGCACGGGCACCGACCAGCGCGGGTTCTCCCCGAGCGTGATCTCGTGCATCCGCCGGGTGGTCGCGAGCGCGTCCGGGACCGAGCCACCGACCAGCCGGACGATCGCCGGCGCGGTCGCCATCGCGAAGCCGCCGATGCCGGCGCTCTCGGTGATCGCCGAGTCGCCGATGTCGGGGTTGGCGTCCTCGGGACCGTAGCTGCCGAGGAAGAGGCCGTCGGCGAGCTGGGCCGGCCCGGTGAACCACTCGTCGCCGGTGCCGGCGACCTGGATGCCGAAGTCGGTGCCGTTGCGGGCCATCGCCACGACCATCGTCGACCCCTCGATGCCGCGGGCGGCGTCGAGGGCGAGCTTGCACGCGGGCATCGCGAGGTTGAGGAAGAAGTGGTCGTTGCCGCCGATGAAGCGCAGCGTCTCGGCGACGTCGGCGGAGTCCATCCCACTCGTCACCATCGCGGGAGAGAGGTCGCGCAGCAGCATCAGGGTGCCGGCCCGGTTGCGGTTGTGGGCCTCGTCGCCCATCTGCAGCATCTGGGTGAGGATGCCGGTGACGTCGACCGGTTCGGATCCGCGCACCGCCTTCTGCAGCAGTGGGCCGAGCACGTCGCGCATCCAGCGCAGCCGGGTCAGCACCTCGGAGGAGTAGGCGCCGTAGCGCAGCACCTTGCCGAGCCCCTCGTTGAGGGAGCAGTAGGTACGCCGGCCGGTGGTGGCGTCCTCGAGCACGAACATCCACATGCTCGGCGTGACGACGCCGGCCATCGGGCCGACCGCGGAGCGGTGGTGGCAGGGCTCGAAGGAGACGTTCGCGCCCGACTCGAAGATCGCGACCGCGTCCTCCGGGTCGGCGACGAGGCCCTCCAGTGCGGCACCGCCCATCAGCGCGCCCTTGAGCGGGCCGGACATCCGGTCCCAGGTGATCGGCGGTCCGGCGTGCAGGAACTGGCCGGCCTCGAGGCCGAGCAGCTCGGACGCCGGAGCGACGTCGACCAGCGTGGCGGTGACGCCGAGCATGGCGGCGAGGGCGCGCTCGTTGGCGGTACGCCGCAGCGGGTTGGCCGCCACGGTGGCCAGGTCGGCCTCGGTGCCGGTCATCGGCGGCCGCCAGTCGACCCGGGTCACCGGGGTGGCCTGGTCGGCGACGGCGTCGGCGAGCAGGTCGGCACCGACGTTGGCGACGGCGGTGGGGGTGGTGGTCACTTGGTGCCTCCCAGCAGCTCGATGGCGCGGCGCGTCGCGCCGGCGTTGGACAGGTAGACCTCGGCGCCGGCCTCGGCGAGCGTGCGGACCTGCCGCGCGCGGCCCTGCGGGTCGCCCTCGGTGCCGACGACCGCCACGACGACCGGCTTGTCGACCGCGGCGATCGCGGGCGCCAGCAGCGCGGTGGGGTCGGCCTCGGCGCCGTGGCCGAGTACGACGTCGAGCAGCACGACCGCGGTCTCGGGGTCGGCCGCCGCCCGGGCCAGGTGCTCCAGCCGCAGGCTCGGGTCGATCATCGGGTGCGCGCGGCCCGCGGTGTAGGCGTCGTCGCCGAAGTCGATGAACGTGTGCCCGGCATCGGCCCCGAGCGCGTCGGCGGCGATCAGCTTGGCCTCGCTCTGCAGCGTGCCGCCGACGAACAGGCCGCGCAGCGCGGTGCCGCCCGACGGTGCCGCGGCGGTGCCCTCGACCGGCCAGGCCGGCACGTCGCGGCCGAGCCGGCGCAGCACCGACTCGGCGGCCGCGGTGAGGTCGGGCCGGCCGGCGCCGAGGAGCGCGAACTCGACCGGGGTGGCCAGGCTCGCGGCGTACGCCTCGATCTCGGCGGCGACGTCGGCCGCCGGGGGCTTGGAGATCACCACGATCAGGTCGACGGCGGGGTCCTCGTCGAGCCGCCGCATCGCCTCGCGCGTCGAGGCGCCACGGACCTCCGAGGAGAGGTCGCGGCCGCCGACGCCGAGCGCCGAGGACACGCCCACGCCCGCGTGGTCGAGCAGCGCCAGGAGCTGCTGGCACCCGGTGCCCGAGGCGGCGACGATGCCGACCGGCCCGGGCGCGACGACGTTCGCGAAGCCGAGGCCGAGGCCGCCGACGACGGCGGTGCCGCAGTCGGGGCCCATCACCAGCACGCCGCGCTCCGCGGCGGCGCGCTTGAGCGCCACCTCCTGCTCGACCGGCACGTTGTCGCTGAAGACCATCACGTCGCGGCCCGCGTCGACGGCGTCCATCGCCTCGACCAGCGCGTTCGCGCCCGGGACCGAGACCAGCGCCACCGCGTCAGGGGTACGTCGCAGCGCGCTCGACGTGGTGCGCGGCGGGGCGACCTCCGTCGGGCCGTCGACCCGCCTGGTCGCGTCGCGCAGCGCCTGGTCGACGCCGGCCAGCGCCGAGGCCAGGGCGTCCGGCTCCGCGAGCCGGATGGCGACGACCATGTCGTTGGTCGTCGCCTCCGCGGGGACCTCGAAGCCCATCTCGGTCAGCACCTCGATGTTGAGGGCGGTCGCCATCGCGACCTGCGCGGCGAGCACGCCGTCGAGGCCCTGCACGGTGCGGCTGACCTGGAGCAGCGTGACGGAGTCGGCGTAGGCGCCGGCCCGCAGCTCGACGTGGGTGAGACTCGGAGGAGTGTTCATGCAGCGCCTTCCAGAGGGGAGAGATGGGCGAGGGCGAGACGGGCGCCGTGCAGCAGCCCGCGACCGGAGGAGTGGCCGACGGCGGCCAGGGCCGCCGCACGATCGACCTCGGCAGGGGTCGAGAGCGCGTGCAGCCACAGGGCGAACTCGGGGATCACCTCACCGTGCATCGCACAGTCGAGCAGGGTCGCCGAGAGCAGCGTGGTGCGATCGAGGCAGGCCCGGATCTCGGCGTCGACCGCCGGCGTCGCGATGCCCGCGGCGCGGTGCACGGCCAGCCAGCCGCACAGCACGTCGTCGTCGTACGGCGTGAGGCCGTCGCCCCGGCCGATCATGGCCGGCACGTCGCCGGGCGCCGGTGCGGGCGTCGTCGCCGGGGTGCGGATCGACGGCACGTGCACCTCGACCAGCCGCCCGATCGTCAGCGCGACGTCGTCGGCGTCGGAGTCGAGGTGCAGCACGCCGTCGGCGACGTGTGCCGCACGGGCCTCGGGCACCGAGGCCGCGTCGATGCGCAGGGCGCACGGCACCGCGGTCGCCCGGCGCGAGACCACGCCGACGCAGAGGCCGGCGAGCTCGACGTACACGGCGTCGCGGCCGCGGTGGACCACGGGCACCGCGCCGTCGGGCGCGTCGCGGAGCGCGTCGCGGACCCGCGGCGGCGCGCTGCAGGGGACGACGCGGGCGGGGCTCACCACACTGACGCTAGCGGGGGGATTACCGTTTGGGGATGTCAGGTTGTGCCGATGCCAGCGGTGAGGGAGTGCAAGTCTTGATAAGCGGGGACCGTGAGGAGCTCGCCAGTGCCGCGTTGGCGCGCGTGGACGCGCTGCACACCGGGTTGACCCAGATCGTGCTCGAGGGCGGCAACCTCGACGGCATCGCCGCCGAGGTGAGCCGGGTGCTCGGCGTGGGCGTCGCGTTCACCTCGACCGACGGCCGGGTCCGCGCCGCCGCGCTCTCGCCCGAGCACGAGGAGGCGCTCGCCCGGCACCAGCTCCTCGACCCCACCGGCCGGATCCGCGTCGAGCGGATCGGCTCCACCGGCACCGCCATCGGGCCGGGCGCCGCCCAGGTCTCGCGGGTCGCCGCCGGCGGCGTCGACCTGGCCCGCCTGGTCTGCCTGCGCCCCGACGAGCCGATCACCGCCGACGACGTGCACGCGCTGGAGCGGGCCGCCGCCGTGGCCGCGCTGCTGATCACCCGCGAGGCCGCGGTCGCGGCGGTGGAGAACAAGTACCAGGGCGACTTCCTGCGCGACGTGCTGCTGCGCCGCAGCGGCCGCTCCCAGGACCTCGCCTACGTCGACGAGCACGCCGACACCTTCGGCTGGGACCTGCGCCGCCCGGTCATCGTCGTGGTCGCCGAGCTCGACGCGGTGAGCGGCGACGAGCCGGGCACCAGCGCCCAGCGCCGGCAGTGGCAGGAGCGCTTCGCCGCGGCCTGGCGGCAGGTCTGCGCCTCGATCGGCGACGGCATCCCCAACGTCGACCTCTCCACCGAGGTCGTCGCCCTGCTGCCGTTGACCGAGGACGACGAGTCGCCGGTGCCCGGCCACGGCGTGGTGCGCCGGGCGGTCACGGCGGTGCGCGGGGACAAGGGGGGCGGTCGGCGCCCGTTCTCGGTCGGCGTCAGCCGGGTCGCCTCCGCGCTCGACGAGCTGCCCGCGGCGTACGCGCAGGCGCGCCGGGCCGTCGAGGTGGGCCGGCGGGTCCAGGGCGGCGGCTCCATGACGTTCTTCGACCAGCTGGGCGTGCACCGGCTGATCGCGCTGATCCCCGACACCGCGCAGGGCGGCGCGGAGCTGCGGGCGTTCGTCGCCGACGTGCTCGGCCCGCTGGCCGAGCAGACCACCGAGGCGGCCGACCTGCGCGAGACCCTCCAGGTGCTGCTCGACACGAACTTCAACGTCGCCGAGGCCGCACGCGTGCAGTTCTTCCACTACAACACGATGCGCTACCGCGTCTCGAAGCTGGAGCGGCTGCTCGGCCCGCTCTCGACCGACCCGCACCTGCGCCTCGACGTGGCGGTGGCGCTCCGGGTCCTGGAGATCGCGGGCTGAGCCCATCCCGACAAGTGGTGCCATCTCCCTCGGCGTTCCTTCGGCATTTCTCGCCCTCGTGGTGTGTCATGGCTCTCACTAAGTTGAGCAGGGCTCGGGACCTGTCCTGACACCGAAAGGGTGCACACATGTCGATGTTCAAGTGGGACGTGGTCGATCCCCAACCAGGTGAGGCCGTCGCGCCGAACCAACGCCTCGCCTGGGGCAAGACGGTGGGTATCGGTGCCCAGCACGTGGTGGCGATGTTCGGGGCGACGTTCGTCTTCCCGATCGTCATGGGCCTCGACGCGAACCTCGCGATCATGTTCTCGGGTATCTGCACGATCCTGTTCCTGCTGGTCACGAAGAACAAGGTCCCCAGCTACCTCGGCACCAGCGCCTCGTTCGTCGCCGGTGTGGCCGCGATCCGGGCGCAGGGCGGCGACTCCGCCGACGTGACCGGCGCGATCCTGATCTCGGGCCTCGTGCTGCTGGCGGTGGGCGTGCTCGTCCACTTCGCCGGCGCCGGGATGATCCACAAGGTCCTGCCGCCCGCGGTGACCGGTGCCGTGGTCATGCTGATCGGCTTCAACCTGGCTCCGGTGGTGGCGTCGGTCTACTGGCCTCAGGACCAGTGGGTGGCGCTGCTGACCGCGTCGTTCATGGTGATCGCCGCGGTGCTGCTGCCGGGCTTCTGGTCGCGCATCGCGGTCTTCCTCGCGCTGATCTTCGGGTACCTGATCTCCTGGATCTTCGATGGCATCTTCGGCCAGATCACCTCGGTGCTGCCCACCGGGCCCGACGCGGTCGCGCACGACCGCGTCTCGTGGGCCGGGGTCAAGGCCGCCGACTGGATCGGCCTGCCGAGCGGCCAGCTGCCCGACGGCGTGGACGTCGTCCACGGCCCGAGCTTCTCCCTGACCTTCATCCTGCTGGTGCTGCCCGGTGTCATCGCGCTGATCGCGGAGAACACCGGCCACGTCAAGGCCGTGGCCGAGATGACCGGCGACGACCTCGACCCCTACATGGGCCGGGCCATCGCCGCCGACGGTGGCGCCACCGCGCTGGCCAGCCTCTTCGGTGGCTCGCCGACCACGACGTACGCCGAGAACATCGGCGTCATGGGCGCGACGAAGGTCTACTCCACCGCGGCCTACTACGTCGCCGCGCTGGTCGCGATCCTGCTGGGTCTCTGCCCGAAGTTTGGCGCGATCGTCAACGCCACCCCCGGCGGCGTCCTCGGCGGCATCACGGTCGTGCTCTACGGCATGATCGGCCTGGTCGGCGCCAAGATCTGGGTCGAGAACAACGTCGACTTCGGCGACCCGGTGAACATGGTGGGTCTCGCGGGAGGCATCATCGCCGGCATCGGCGGCGTGTCCCTGAAGATCACCGACGACTTCGAGCTCAGCGGCATCGCGCTGGGCACGATCCTGGTGATCGTCTACTACCACGTGGTCAACCGCCGCGGTGACCACACCGGTCGAAGCTCTGGAGAGGTGACGAAGGCCCTGTGAAACCAGCACCGTTCGAGTACCGCCGTCCGGGAACTCTCGCCGAGGCCGTCGAGGCCCTGGCCGGCGAGCCGAACGCCAAGGTGCTGGCCGGCGGCCAGAGCCTGGTCCCGTTGCTGTCGATGCGACTCGCCGCTCCGGCGCTGCTCGTCGACATCAACGAGATCCCGGGCCTGGACACCATCGAGATCGAGGATGGCGGCGTGCGGGTGGGTGCGCTCGCCCGGCACGCCGCCGTCCTGGCCTCCGACGACGTACGACGCGTGCAGCCGCTCGTGCCGATGGCGCTGTCGCACGTCGCGCACGCCACGATCCGCAACCGCGGCACCACGGTCGGCTCGCTCGTCCACGCCGACGCCGCCGCCGAGATGCCGGTCGTGCTCACGCTGCTCGGCGGGTCCCTCGACGTCGAGGGGCCCGCGGGGCGGCGCACCATCCCGGCCGCCGAGCTCTTCGTCGGGCCGCTCGAGTCGTCGGTGGGCCACGACGAGGTCGCGGTCTCGGCGTACTTCCCGGGCCTGGCCCCCGGCGCGGGGGTCGCGTTCGAGGAGATCGCGCGCCGGCACGGCGACTACGCACTGGTGGGCGCGGCCGCGCTCGTCGAGGGCGAGTCCGTCAGGGTCGGCTATCTCTCGGTCAGCGACGTGCCGAGCGTCGTCGACCTGACCGGCGTCGCCGACGCCGACCTGGGGGAGGCCGCGCTCGCGCAGCTGGAGCCCATGGACGACATCCACGCCACCGCCGCCTACCGCGCCCAGCTGGTGCGGGTCCTCACCGGGCGGGTGGTTCGATCGGCACGAGACTTCGCGGAGGGAGCACGGTGAGCGAGGAACTGCACGACGTACGGCTGACGGTCAACGGCACCACCCACGACGTCCGGGTGCCCGCGCGCCGGCTGCTCTCCGACGCGTTGCGCCACGACCTGGGGCTCACCGGCACCCACGTCGGCTGCGAGCACGGCGTGTGCGGCGCCTGCACGATCCTCGTCGACGGCGCGCCGATGCGGTCGTGCCTGATGTTCGCGGTGTCCGCCGCCGGCCACGAGATCACCACCGTCGAGGGCCTCACGAACCCGGACGGCTCGCTCGGCCCGGTGCAGCAGGCGTTCGCCGAGTGCCACGGGCTGCAGTGCGGCTTCTGCACGCCGGGCTTCCTGACCACGATCACCGCCGGGCTGCGCGACAACCCGTGCCCCACGCACGAGGAGGCCCGCGACATGATCGCCGGCAACCTGTGCCGCTGCACCGGCTACCAGAACATCGTCAAGGCCGTCGAGCGTGCCGCGGAGATCGCCGCGTCCGGCGAGGAGACCGCATCATGACGACCAAGCTGATGGGCCAGAAGGTCCAGCGGGTCGAGGACCAGCGCTTCCTGCGCGGCCACGGCCGGTACGTCGACGACGTGGCCGTCGACCCGGGCCAGCACACCGTGCTGCACGCGGCCGTGCTGCGCTCGCCGCACGCGCACGCCAGGATCCTCGACATCGACGTCTCCGACGTCCTCGACGTCGAGGGTGTGCACGCGGTCTACACCTACGACGACCTCGCGTCGTGCAGCCCGCAGATGGCCGAGCCGCTGCCGCTGCTGATCCCGCACCCCGCGCTCACGCACGGCCGCACCCAGTACGCGCTGGCCAAGGACGAGGTCAACTACGTCGGCGAGGCGATCGCGTTCGTCGTGGCCGACGACCGCTACCTCGCCGAGGACGCCGTCTCGCGGATCCGGGTCGACTACGAGTTCCTGACCCCCGTGGTCGGCATCGACGCCGCCCGCGCGGTCACGTCGCTCGTGCACGAGGACGTGCCCGGCAACGTCGGTGCCCGGATGGAGCAGAACGTCGGCGACGCGCCGGCCGCCATCGCCAAGGCGCCGCACCGGCTCGAGCTCGACCTCACCGTCGAGCGCAGCGCCTGCATGCCGATGGAGGGTCGCGGCACCGTCGCGCGCTGGGACGCCGACATCAACCGGCTCCAGCTGTGGACCTCCACGCAGAGCTCGACCGGCGTCCGCGCCGCCGTCGCGGTCAAGATGGGCCTCGACCTCGGCCAGGTCGACGTGATCACCCCCGACGTGGGCGGTGGCTTCGGCGTGAAGATCAACCACCCGTGGCCCGAGGAGCTCCTGGTGCCGATGGCCGCGCGGGCCCTCGGCCGCACGGTGAAGTTCACCGAGGACCGCCGCGAGCACTTCATCTCCTCGGCCCACGAGCGCGGCCAGGTGCAGCACATCGAGGTCGGCTTCGACGACGACGGGCGGCTGCTCGGGCTCGACGTCGAGTTCTGGCACGACCACGGCGCGTACACGCCGTACGGCCTGATCGTCCCGATCATCACCTCGACCCAGCTGCTCGGTCCCTACAAGCCGCAGAACTACCGGGTCGTCTTCGAGTCGCTCTACACCAACACGGTCATCGTCACGCCGTACCGCGGCGCCGGCCGCCCGCAGGGCTGCTACGCGATGGAGCGGACCATGGACGCGATCGCGCAGTACCTCGGGAAGGACCGCGCCGAGGTGCGGGCGGTCAACTTCATCCAGCCCGACGAGTTCCCCTTCGACCAGGGCATGATCTTCCAGGACGGCCGCGAGCTGGAGTACGACTCCGGCGACTACCCGGCGATGCTGGAGAAGATCAAGGACCTGGTCGGCTGGGACGAGTTCCCGGCGTTCCAGCAGGAGATGGCCGAGCAGGGCCGCCAGGTCGGCATCGGCCTGGCCTGCTACGTCGAGGGCACCGGCGTGGGGCCGTACGAAGGCGCCCACGTGCACATCGAGACCTCCGGCAAGGTCAAGGTCGCGACCGGCCTGACGACCCAGGGCCAGGGCCACGCCACGGTCTTCGCGCAGCTGGTCGCCGACGAGCTCGGTGTGAAGTTCGAGGACGTCGAGGTCGTCACGGGTGACACCCGCCGGATGGCGTACGCCGTCGGCACGTTCGCCTCGCGCGCCGCGGTGATGAGCGGCTCGGCGATCCACCTCGCGGCCAAGCGCGCGAAGGAGAAGGTGCTCAAGATCGCCGCCGAGGCGCTCGAGGCCGACGAGAAGGACCTGGAGATCGTCGACGGCGTCGTCTCGGTGAAGGGCTCGCCCGGCACCTCGATCGACCTGGGCACGGTCTCGGTGCTGTCCAACCCGCTGCGCTACGCCTTCGACGAGAAGTCCAAGGCGGCCACGCAGTTCTCGATCGGCGACCCCGGCAAGCCGCCGGTCGCCGAGGACGACGAGCCGGGCCTGGAGGGCAAGGACTTCTACTCGCCCGAGCGCGCGACGTTCGCCTCCGGCATGCACGCCGTCATCGTCGAGACCGACCCGGACACGGCGGAGATCACCATCCTCAAGTACGCCGTCGTCCACGACTGCGGTCACCTGATCAACCCGATGATCGTCGAGGGCCAGATCCACGGCGGCGTCGCCCAGGGCATCGGGGGAGCGCTCTACGAGCGGATGGCGTACGACGAGTCGGGCCAGTTGCTCAACGCGTCGTTCATGGACTTCCTGATGCCCTACGTCACCGAGGTCCCCGACGGCATCGACATCGACCACCTCGAGACGCCGTCCCCGCTGAACCCGCTCGGCATCAAGGGCGCCGGCGAGGCGGGCGTGATCCCGTCGGCGGCCGTGTTCGCCGCCGCGATCGAGGACGCCGAGCGGCTGTCCTCGACCGGGCTGGCGATCACCGCGATGCCGATCTCCCCGTCCGAGCTGTTCACCCTTCGCCAATCACTGGGCCAGGAGCACTCCGCATGAAGATCACCGGTTCCAACACCATCGCCTTCCCCGTCGAGAAGGTGTGGGATGCCCTGCTCGACCCCCGGGTGCTGGTCGCCACCATCCCCGGCTGCGAGCAGCTCACCGCGACCGGTGAGAACTCCTATGACATGACGGTCACCGCCGGCGTCGCGGCGATCAAGGGCACCTACCAGGGCCAGTGCGTGCTCTCGGACCTCCAGGAGCACGAGTCCCTGGTGATGCGGCTCTCCGGTGCCGGCGCGCCGGGCACCATCGACGCGACCGTGCAGGTGCGCTTCGGCTCGGCCGACGGCGGCGCGACCCAGATCGACTACGAGGCCGACGCGGTCGTCGGCGGCATGGTCGGCGGCGTCGGCCAGCGGATGCTCACGAGCGTGTCCCGACGGATGGCCGGGGAGTTCTTCGGCAACGTGGCCCGGGCGATCGCCGAGGGCCCGGCCCCGGTCGCCGAGCCGGGTCAGCCCGTGCCGGCGGGTGCGCCCACCGCAGAGCCGGCGCAGCCGGCCGCCGCCGGGCAGACCTTCTCCGCCCCGGCCGCCCGCGCCGCGGTCTCCTCGCAGGACGACTTCCTCAAGGGCATCGCCGTCGGTGCCGGCCTCGTCGTGCTCGGCGTGGTCGTGGGCTCGATCTTCGGGCGTCGTCGATGAGCCGCTACGCGTCGACTGCCGGGATACCCGGTGCACCGGGTATCCCGGCACTTCTCGGCCGTTGCAACCCCCGAGAAGTGCAGGGACAGCCTGAGAAGCTGGCGAGGAACCCCCGATGAGTCTCACCGTCGACTCGACCGCGCGCGACCAGGCCGCCGCCGTACGACGGCGCGACATCTCCGCGCGTGAGCTGCTCGACCTGCATCTGGCGCGCATCGCCGAGCGCAACCCGCAGCTCAACGCGATCGTCTCGCTCGACGAGGAGCGGGCCCGGGCGGGCGCCGCCGAGGCGGACCAGGCCCTCGCCGGTGGTGCCGAGGTCGGGGCGCTGCACGGGCTGCCGTTCGCGTTCAAGGACACCCATGCGGTGGCCGGCTGGCGCACGACGTACGGCTCGCCGCTCTACGCCGACCACGTGCCCGACGCCGACGAGCTGCTCGTCGAGCGGGTCCGCCGGGCGGGCGCGGTCACCATCGGCAAGACCAACGTGCCGGAGTTCGCCGCCGGCTCGCACACCTTCAACACCGTCTTCGGCACGACCCTCAACCCGGTCGACCCCACCCGCTCCGCGGGCGGGTCGAGTGGCGGGGCGTCGTGTGCGCTCGCGTCCGGGATGGTGCCGCTCGCCGACGGCTCCGACATGGGCGGCTCGCTGCGCAACCCCGCGTCGTTCTGCGGCGTCGTCGGGCTGCGGCCCTCGCTCGGCCGGGTGCCGGAGTGGCCGTTGTACAACCAGTGGGAGACGACCTCGGTCGGCGGCCCGATGGCCCGCAACGTCGGCGACCTGGCGCTGCTCCTTTCCGTGCTCGCCGGCCCGGACCCCCGGTCGCCGCACGCGCTCGGCGACCCGGGCTCGGCGTTCGCGCCGCCGGTGACGGGCTCGCTCGACGGGCTCCGGGTCGCGCTCTCGGTCGACCTGGGCGGGGCGTTCGAGGTCGACGACGAGGTCGCCGCGATCGTGTCGGGCTCCGCCGGGGTCTTCTCCGACGGCGGTGCGTCCGTCACCGTGGCGCACCCCGACCTCGCCCTGGCCGACGACACCTTCCGCACGCTGCGCGCGTGGCACTTCCAGGCGAAGTTCGGCGCGCTGCTCGCCCAGCACCCCGACTCGTTCAAGCAGTCACTCGCCGACAACATCCGCGCGGGGGAGTCGCTGACCGGCGCCGACGTCGCGCGCGCCTACAGCCAGCGCACGCAGCTGTCGCAGCGGATGCGGGTGTTCTTCGAGACCCACGACGTGCTGGTGCTGCCGGTCTCGCAGGTGCCGCCGTTCCCGGCCGACCAGGAGTTCCCGACCGCCATCAACGGCCGGCCGATGGAGACCTACCTCGACTGGATGCGCTCGGCGTACTACATCACCGTCACCGGCTGCCCGGCCATCTCGGTGCCGTTCGGGCACACCTCCGACGGGCTGCCGGTCGGCATCCAGATCGTCGCCCCGCACGGCCGCGACCGGTTCCTGCTCGAGGTCGCCGCGGCCGTCGAGGCCGCCGTCAGCTGACCGGGCCGGTGCCGGCGGGTTGGCGCCGGGTGGTGGTTTCGAGACGGTTGCTGGCGCAACCTCCTCAACCACCGGCTTCGGTCCCCGGTGGTTGAGGTGTGAAGGCGCGCAAGCGCCTGAGCCTCGAAACCACCCGGTACCCGGCTGGTCGGCGCCCGGGTGGTGGTTTCGAGACGGTTGCTGGCGCAACCTCCTCAACCACCGGCGGCGGTGTGCCGTCGGTCGTCCCACACTGGACCCATGACGGAGTGGAACCGACTTCTGCGCGACCAGTTCGAGTGGCACTGGGAGCACCAGGTCCGCGCCCGCCTGGCCGGGCTGTCCGACGAGGAGTACCTCTGGGAGCCGGTGGCGGGCGCGTGGAGCTTTCGCCCTCGTGGCGCCGCCGCCACCCCGATGGCGGCCGGGTCCGGCGATCGCACCATCGACTGGGCCTTCCCGCCACCGACCCCGGCGCCGTTCACCACCATCGCCTGGCGGCTGGCCCACGTGATCGTCGGCGTGCTCGGGATGCGCAGTGCGGCTCACTTCGGGCGGGCACCGGTCGACTACGCGACGTTCCCGTACGCCGGGACCGCCGCCGAGGCGCTGGCTCAGCTGGACCGCGAGGTCGGGACCTGGCTCGACGGCGTTCGCGGGCTCGGGGAGGCCGGACTCGGCCGGCCCTGCGGTCCCGCTGAGGGCGCGTTCGCCGACGCGCCGCTCGCCACCCTGGTGCTCCACATCCATCGTGAGCTGATCCATCACCTGGCCGAGGTGGCCCTGCTGCGCGACCTGTACGCCCACACCCGGGCCGGGGGCGAGCCGCGACGCGGGTGAGCGTGCGGCGGCTACACCCGTGCCGAGGTGTGGACCAGGTGCGTGTGGGTGGCGGACCGGCGTACCGAGTACGACAGCAGCACCTCCCACTCGCGGGGAAGGTCGCCGTCGCACTCGATGTCGACGATCGCCATGTCGATCCGTGGCTCGGCGTCGGTCCGCTCGTACGGCTCGCCCTCGGCGTCGACGCCGAACGGGAACTGCAGGGGCTGCAGGACCGTCGGGGTCACGTCGGTGACGCGCACGTCCGGGTGCAGGCTCGTGACCACCAGATCGTCGATCTCGCAGCGCGACGGATTGGACACCGTGGCCTGGATCGCCCCGGTCCGGTCGTCGCTGTGGAGCGCCGTGAGCGTGAGGGTGACCTCCTGGGGGGTCGCCGTCGGCGATGACGCATCGGACACCCGAGCCCGCAGGTCGTCGAAGCGCGCGCGCAGGACGTCGTTCTCGGCCCGGGCCGACACGTGCGGGGCCCTCCAGAGCACGTACGCCGCCGCGCCGAGCACGGTGGCCGCCAGCCAGCCGAGGAACCATCCCTCCTCCAGCCACGTCCGGCTGGGGCTGTAGACGGTCACCACCGAGGCCGCCACCCCGAGGGTCGCGACCACCGGCGCGCCGACCCGGGTGGCGAGGCGAAGCCGCGATGACCTGTCCTCTGCTGACGTCACGACGGGAGGGTAGCGGTGGTCGGCGCCGGACCCGGCGGAAACTCCGGACCTCACCGTCGACGCGGTCTCGACCGCGCTCCGAATTCTCCACAGGTGCGGTGGATAACCTGTGGGAAACTCGACCGCCGGATGTGGATCACCGGGTCTCATCTGTGGGCGACGAGGCAGTTTCGGTGGAACCAGGAGAATGTTCGCGGAAGCCCTTGCGCGGGGTGTGATCCAGGGCATAGAACTTCTCCCACGCACTCCGGCAACGGGGAGCGGGACAACTCGGAGACGAGGGTCCAGACGGTGGTCCACCAGCGTGCTGGAGGACCACCGCGGCGGCTGGGTGACGAGGCCGCCGGGACCGGAGCCGACGAGCGTGTCGACCGGAAGCGTCACCGGTACCGGTCAACCCGAAGGGCCCTTGCGACTCATACTCGCAAGGGCCCTTCACCCATTTCCGGGACTCCTGCGTTCCTTCTCAATCCCGCTCAGCTGTGGGGATCTGAGCACTTTCTGTGGAAAACGAAGACCCATTCTGTGGACGAGTCGGTGATTTCCGGTGGAACCACGAGAATGTTCGCGAAAGCCCTTGCGCCGGGTGTGATCCAGGGCATAGAACTTCTCCCACGTCCTCCCGCAAGGGAAGGCGGGACAGCTCGGAGACGAGGGTCCGGACGGAGCGGAACCGGCGTGCCGGGGAAGCCCCGCGGCGGCGAGGTGACGACGCCCGCCGGGGCCGGAGTCGAGGAGCGGTCGACCGGGAGCGTCGCCGTACCGGTCAATCCGAAGGGCCCTTGGAACTCATACTTCCAAGGGCCCTTCACCTATGTCGGGACCGTGTCCGGACCGGGGTGGGCAGGCGTGCGGCGCCGCTCGCTCCGCGACCACGTGTCGGCTGACTCGCCGGTAACCGGAAGACTGTGCCCGTGGTGATGTACACGGTCCTGCACACGGTCGTGCCGCCGGTCGCCAGGCTGATCTGGCGACCGACGGTGACCGGCCTGGAGAACGTCCCGAGGACGGGACCGGTCATCCTGGCGAGCAACCACCTGAGCTTCGCCGACAGCCTGGTGATCCCGATCGTCGCGCCGCGCAAGGTCGTCTTCCTCGCCAAGTCCGACTACTTCACCGGCACCGGTCTCAAGGGCCGCCTCCAGAGGGCGTGGTTCGAGGGGATGGGCCTGATCCCGGTCGACCGCGACGACTCGCGGGCCGCGATCGCCAGCCTCGACACGGCCCTCGACGTGCTCGGCCGGGGGGAGGCGTTCGGCATCTACCCCGAGGGCACTCGGTCCCGCGACGGCCGCCTCTACCGGGGCCGCACCGGCGTCGCCCACCTCGCGCTGACCGCGGGCGTGCCCGTCGTGCCGGTGGGGCTGGCCGGCACCGAGCGCCTCCAGCCCATCGACACCCGGCTACCGCGGGTGGTGCCGGTGGCGGTCAGCTTCGGTACGCCGATCGACGTGGCCGGCCGCTACGACGGGCTGCCGCTCGGCAAGGCCCGCCGCGAGCTCACCGACGAGATCATGCGCGCCATCCAGGCGCTCACCGGGCAGGAGGAGGCGGGCGTCTACAACGATCGCGCCCCGGACGCCTGACCACGTGCTCGGCCCAGCGCCTGGCAGAGATTGCCGGAGAAGTGCGGCTTCGTCGGCAACCTCTGCCGTGGCCCACGGCTCACCGTGCGGGTTGAATCGACGACGTGCCCAGCTACCAGATCGTCGTCGCGGACGCGACGCTCCGCGGCCGTGAGGGCCGCTGGCAGATCGGCATCGACGGCGGCCGGATCGCGACCGTCACCCAGGAGACCCTGACCGGCGGCGAGGAGATCGACGCCGCCGGTGGGCTCGTCACCGAGAGCTTCGCCAACGGCCACATGCACCTCGACAAGGTGCACACGCTCGACCGCATCGGCGACGCCGCGCTCACGGCGTACACCTCCGGCGACATGGGCTCCGCCCTGCACTCCATCGAGCTGGCCTCGGCCGTCAAGGCCGACTACGACCGCAGCTGGATCGAGCCCAACGCTCGCCGCGCGGTGCTCCAGGCGGTCCGGTACGGCGTACGCCACGTGCTCGCCTTCGCCGACGTGGACACCAAGGCGCGCCTCGAGGGAGTGATCCCGCTGCTCGCGCTGCGCGAGGAGTTCCGCGGCGTGGTCGACCTCCAGGTCGTGGCCTTCCCGCAGGACGGGCTGCTCTGCGACCCGGGCGCCGAGGACCTGGTGCGCGAGGCCGTCGACCTCGGGGCCGACGTCGTCGGCGGCATCCCGTGGATCGAGCACACCGACGCCGAGGCGCGCGAGCACGTACGCCGCATGTGCGCGCTGGCCGCCGCCCACGGCCGCCGGGTGGCGATGCTCGTCGACGACGCCGGCGACGCCGGACTGCGCACCACCGAGATGCTCGCCGAGGCGATGCTCGAGCACGGCCTCGAGGGCCGCGGCGTCGCCAACCACGCCCGCGCCGTCGGCCTCTACGCCCGCCCGAGCCTCGAGCGGCTCGCCGGACTGGTGAAGCGCGCCGGCCTCGGCTTCGTCAGCGACCCGCACACCGGTCCGCTGCACCTGCCGGTGCGCGAGCTCACCGCGATGGGCGTGCCGGTCGCGCTCGGCCAGGACGACATCGAGGACGCCTACTACCCGTTCGGCCGGCACAACATGGTCGAGATCGCGTTCCTCGCCGCGCACGCCCTCGAGGCGGTCGACAGCGCGGGCATCGACCTCGTCTACGACGCCGTCACGACCACCGCGGCCGACGTCCTCGGCGTGACCGGCCACCGGCTGGAGGAGGGCGGCAACGCCGACCTGGTCGTCCACCACCACCCGACCCTCCGCGAGGTCGTCGGCCATCACGAGGCGCCGGCGTACGTCGTCGCCTCGGGTCGGCTGGTCGCGACCTCGACGAGCAGCACGACGTACCACCTGACCACCTAGACCCACCTAGACCCACGCAGACCCACCACCTAGAGACACCCACATGGACCACCTGGAAGGGGCCACCGCATGAGCCGGCGTATCCGGATCGGCATCGACACCGGCGGCACGTTCACCGACGTCGTCGCCTTCGACGAGGACTCGGGAGAGCTCGTCACCACCAAGACCCCGTCGACGCCGAGCAACCCGGCCGACGGCTTCCTGTCCGGCATCGACAAGGTCCTCGGCCTGCTCGGCGCGGGCGGTGCCGACATCGACGCCGTCAGCCACGGCACCACGGTCGCGACCAACCAGCTCCTCGAGGGCAAGGTCGACCGCCTCGGCTTCATCACGAACACCGGCTACGAGGCGATGCTCGAGATCGCCCGCCAGTCCGTGCCCGACGGCTATGGCAACTCCTACTTCTGGGTCAAGCCCGACCGCATCGTCTCCCGCGAGTACGTCAAGGGCGTCGAGGGTCGCCTCGACGTGAACGGCGAGGAGGTGCGCCCCTTCGACGAGGACGGCGCGCGCACCGTCGCCCGCTGGTTCAAGACCCAGGGCATCAACACCCTCGGCGTCTGCTTCCTGCACGCGTACGCCAACCCGGTGCACGAGGAGCGGATGCGTGCCGTGCTCCTCGAGGAGCACCCCGACGCGGTGGTGTCGCTGTCGAGCGAGGTGCTGCGCGAGTACCGCGAGTACGAGCGCGCCATGACCACGCTGGTCGACGCCGCCGTCAAGCCGCGGCTCTCGGCGTACGTCAACAACATCAAGACGCGGCTCACCGAGTACGACGACCGCACCGTCCCCTTCTACGTGATGAAGTCGAACGGCGGCGTGCTCTCGGCCGACGAGGTCGTGCACCAGCCGATCACGACCGTTCTCTCCGGCCCGGCGGCCGGAGCGCTCGGCGCGGCGCTGATCGCCAAGGTCGCGGGCTTCGACAAGGTGCTGACCTCCGACGGCGGCGGCACCTCCACCGACGTCTCCGTCGTCATCGACGGCGAGCCGACGCTGACCACCGAGGGCACGGTCGGCGCGTTCCCGTCGAAGATCCCGATGATCGACGTCGTCACCGTCGGCGCCGGCGGCGGCTCGATCGCGTGGCTCTCGCCCGAGGGCACCCTGAAGGTGGGCCCGCAGTCGGCGGGTGCCGACCCGGGGCCGCTGTGCTACGCCAAGGGCGGCACCGAGGTCACCATCACCGACGCCCACGTCTACCTCGGCCGGATCCCTCCCCACCTGCTCGGTGGCGAGATCCCGCTCGACGTCGACGCCGCTCGCAACGGCATCGAGGCGCTCGCGAAGCAGCTCGGTCTGAGCCCGGAGGCGTGCGCCACCGGCATCCTCGAGATCTCCGCGTGGAACCAGGCCAACGCGCTGCGCCAGGTCACGGTCAAGCGTGGGCTCGACGTCCGTGACTTCACGCTCACGACGTTCGGCGGCTCCGGCTCGCTGCTGCTCTGCCGCCTCGTCGACGTGCTCGGCCTCCCGGCCGTGCTGGTGCCGCCGAACCCCGGCAACGTCTCGGCGTTCGGCCTGCTCACCGTCGACGTCAAGAACGACTACGTGCAGACCCACGTCGCGCTGGCCGAGCGGCTCGACTCGGCCGCGGTCGCCCGCATCTACGACGCGCTCACCGAGCAGGCCACGGTCGCGCTGTCGAAGGAGGGCTTCACCGAGGACGAGCACCAGTTCGCCCGCACCGCCGACCTGCGCTACTTCGGTCAGGCCTTCGAGGTCCGCGTGCCCGTCCCCGACGGCCCGATCGACGCCGCCGTCCTCGAGGAGGTGGCGAACCGCTTCCACGCCGAGCACAAGGTGCTCTACGGCTACGACTTCTCCGGCGACGACTCCCAGCAGGTCGAGTGGGTGAACCTCCGGGTCTCCGGCATCGGCCCGATCCAGCGTCCCGAGATCCAGAGGCACGCGTTCGGCGACGGCAGCCTGCCCGCCGAGAAGAGCCGTCGGAGCGTCTGCTTCGACGCCGAGCAGGGGTACGTCGACACGCCCGTGCTCTGGCGCCCCGACCTCGCCCCGGGCACCGTCTTCGACGGCCCGGCGATCATCGAGGAGTTCGGCTCGACCGTGCCGATCCACCCGGGCTTCACCGCGCGCGTCGACGAGTTCCTGAACATCATCGTGACCCGCATCGACTCCAAGGAGACCAACTGATGTGCACCAGCTCGACGGGCGTCGTCACGACCGGCGCCGCCGCGACGGCGAGTGAGGGTGAGAGCCGCCGCGCACCCACGCAGTTCCCGTTCACCCACCTCACCGCGGACGCCGGCGCGAGCGCCGACCCCGTCCTCGTCGAGATCGTCCAGGGCTCCCTGGCGAGCGTCGAGATGGAGGTCGAGACCGCGATCGGCCGCACCAGCCGCAGCCCGATGATCCGCGACGCGCACGACTTCCGCGCGGGCATCCACGACCGGCTGCTGCGCAAGCTCACCGGCCGGTCCTACTCCGCGCTCGTGCACCCGGTCGCCCGGGACTTCCCGCTCGAGGAGATGCAGGAGGGGGACGTCTTCTTCCACAACGACGTCTACCAGTCCGAGGGCGGCATCGGGCACCTGCCCGACCTGTGCGTCACCGTGCCGGTCTTCGCCGGCCCGGAGGGCGACCGCAAGGTCGTCGCCTTCGTGCAGGCCTTCGGCCACCACGACGACATCGGCGGCGCGGTGCCGGGCTCGATGCCCTCCAACGCCACCAGCGTCTTCGAGGAGGGCCTGATGGTCCCCCCGATCAAGCTGTGGGAGGCCGGCCGGCCCAACCGCTCCGCGCTGTCGATCATGACCCGCAACTCCCGGATGCCCGAGTCGCTGGCCGCCGACCTCGACGCCGAGTGCTCGGCCTGCCTGATGGGTGCGCGCCGGCTCGGCGAGCTCTTCGACCGGTACGGCGTGGAGACCGTCGAGTCCTGCTTCGACGCGATCATCAGCCGTACCACCGAGACCTATCGGCGCGAGATCCTCGGCAAGATCCCGGTCGGCACCTGGGTCTGGGAGGACTACGCCGAGCACGACGGCGTCGACGAGCCGCAGCTGCACACCCAGCGGATCACGCTGACCCGCACGCCGGCCGACGACCCCGAGGGCGAGCGGCTGATCCTCGACTTCGGCGGCACCTCGCCGCAGGCGAAGGGTCCGATCAACCACTGCGGCGACTACAGCGACGGCGTCTTCCTCAAGAAGTGGCTCGCGCCGATCCTGCGCAACCTCGCCGACACCCCCGAGCGGATGGCCGAGCTCGACGTCAACGAGGGCATCGTGCCGCTCATCGAGATGCGGTTCCCGCCGCCGGGCACGCTGCTGACGCCGGTCTTCCCCGCGCCGACCAACGCCCGCACGTTCGTGATCCTGAGGTTGCTCGGCGTGCTCGCCGGCGTCGTGGCGAAGGCCGTCGACGGCAACATGCCCGCCGACCAGGAGACGATCCGCTACACGGGCGTCTACGGCGAGGACCTCGAGGGCCGGTCCTACCTGATGCGCGAGGTGCTCGGTGGCGGCTCCGGTGGCCGCTACTACGCCGACGGCGAGGACACCATCCACGTCGTGCCGGACTCCCGCAACCTGCCGACCGAGTTCACCGAGGCGCGCTTCCCGTTCCGGGTCGAGGCGCTGACGCTCGCAGTCGACAGCGGGGGAGCGGGCAAGTTCCGTGGCGGCCTGGGCTACGAGAAGCACATCCGGATGCTCAAGGACGGCCACTTCATGTCGATCGCCGACCGGTCGATCCTGGCCTGCTGGGGCGTCAAGGGCGGCCACGCCGGCAAGCCGTTCCAGGTGACGATCGACCCGGACGGCCCGAATGAGCGCGAGATCGACGCGCTCGCCGACGCCGAGGCGGTCAAGGCCGGCGAGGTGATCCGGATCCGCACCACCGGCGGTGGCGGGTGGGGCAACCCCCTCGAGCGCGACCCGGCGCTCGTCGTCCGCGACGTCGTGTGGCGCAAGGTCTCTGCCGAGGCCGCCCTCGCCGACTACGGCGTGGTGCTCACCGGCACGCTCGACGACGACACCCTGGCGTACGACGAGGCGGCGACCGTCGCGGAGCGCGCGAGCCGGCCGGAGCCGAGCGAGGCGTTCTTCGACCGTGGCCCGGGCTACGCCCAGCTCGCCGCGGGTGCGGCGTACGCCGAGGTGGACCTGGTCTGACCCCCGGCCCGTCCGCGGTCCTGCGGGATAGCCAGTGACCGATAGCCAGTGACGATGTGGTCGTTCCCAGCTGGTGGGGACAGCCACATCGTCACTGGCTATCTTCATGTCCGGCCTTGTGGCCGGTCCGGGGCAGGCGCACCATGGGAGTACGGCGTCCCGAAGAAGGTGAGGCCGATGGGCACGACCGATGTCCTCCGCAACTCGATCCAGCACACCCAGGGCCGGCTCTCCGACCGCCTCGCGGACGCCCGCGAGATGGAGGCCCCACCCGACCGGCCCCGGGACGGGTACGCCCGCATCGACGCGTTCCTGTCCAGCACCAGCAAGCACCTGCACGCCGTCGATGCCGTGTTGCTCCGGCCGGCCCGGCGCAGGGTGCCCGATGGCGGAGCGCTGGTCCACGACTACCTCCGCTCGACCAAGGAGCTCGAGGTCGTGCTGGCGCACGTGAAGGCGCACGAGTACGGCTCGGTCTACGAGATCTCGTTCTCCTGGCCCGAGGTCTGGGACGGGGTCGACCTGGCGATGACCGACCACCAGCGCCACGAGGCGGTGCTCGGCAACCAGATCACCGAGAGCCTCGACGATTCCGAGCTCGACGTACTGGCCCAGCGCCTGTACGCCGCGGAGCTGGCCGCCCCGAGCAGGCCGCATCCCTACACGCCCCACACCGGCCTGCTCGGGAACGTCGCCCGCAAGGTGATGTACGCCGCCGACCGCTTCTGGGACACGCTCGAGGGGCGGATGGTGCCCGAGCCGGCGCCGGAGCCGAAGAAGAAGCCGGGCCTGATGGCGCAGTACTTCCTGGCCGACCCGCGCTTCGACGAGGAGGAGCCCACGCCGCGCCCGTAGGTTGGGCCCATGATGCGGATCGCCGTCCTGGGTGGACACGGGAAGACGGGGAGGGCGGTCGCCGCGGCGCTCGCCGACCGGGGCGCGGAGGCGGTGCCGCTCGGACGCGACGCCTGGCCGGACCTGCCCGGTGCGCTCGCGGGCTGCGGCGCGACGTACCTGATCGCCCCGAACCTGCACCCCGACGAGCCCGCCTACGTCGGGGAGGCGTTGGCCGCGATGTCGGCCGCCGGCGTGGCCCGGGTCGTCTACCACTCGGTCGCCTCGCCGTACGTGCCCGAGATGCCGCACCACCTCGGCAAGGCGGCGTCGGAGGACCTGGTCCGGCGCTCCGGCCTCGCGTGGACGATCCTGCAGCCCGGCGCCTACGTCCAGAACCTCGACCTGGTGGGGCCGTCGGTATCCGTGCCGTACGACGTGGACGCGCCCTTCGGCCTGCTCGACCTGGCCGACCTGGGCGCCGCGGCCGCGACGGTGCTGCTGGAGGGCGGGCACGAGGGCGCGACGTACGAGCTCGCGAGCCGGCAGGTCACGACGCGCCAACTCGCCGCGGAGGCCGGGCTGACGGCCGAGCGGGTCGCGGACCCGGGCACGCATCCGTGGCTGACCGCGATGTTCGGCTACTACGACCGGCACGGGCTGCCGGTCGGCACGCTGCCGCTCCGTGCGCTGCTCGGCCGGCCCTGAGGAAGGCCGGGTGGCCGCGGCTCAGTTGTTGTTGCTCTGCGGCAGCTTCGGGATCAGCCAGCCGAGGAAGGCGTCCTGGCTGCGGGTCTGGAGGTAGATCCGCCCCGGCCCGGTCAGGTCGCAGACCAGGCCCTCGCCGGAGAAGAACGTCGACTTCCAGCTGCCGACCTTGCGCACGGAGTAGTTGACGCCCTCGGTCCACGCCACCATGTGGCCGGTGTCGACGGTGTAGGTCTGACCCGGCTGCAGGTCGATCGCGTGGATCGCGCCGTAGCTCGAGAGCACCACGTCGCCCGGGCCGCTCACCCGCAGCATGAACAGGCCCTCGCGCGAGAAGAACGTCTTCGCCCCACCCCAGTTGGAGTCGACCTCGACGCCCGCCGACGACGCGAGGTAGGACCCGGACTGGACGAACAGCGTGCCGTTCAGCGGCCACGCCACGATGTCGCCGGCGAGTGCGGGGGCCAGCCACAGCTCGGCGCCCTCGGCCTGGGCGGTGAACGTGTTCATGAAGAACGACTCGCCGCCGAGGATCGACCGGCGCAGGCCCTTCAGGACGCCGCCCTGCGTCGAGGTCTCCATCGCGACCGCCGGCGACATCGCGAGCATCGCGCCCGCCTCGGCGCGGACCGTCTCGCCGGCGGTGAGGGTGAGCTTGGCGGCGGCGTACGCCGGGCCGTACATGATCTCGGTCTGCATCGACTCTCCTGGTGACGACCCGAGTGATCAGGTCCCGAGCTCGGGTGGGTACGGCGAGCGTAGTGGCCGTGAGGTGGAGTCGCGGCGTCCCACCCGTGCCTCTCCGTGCCGGCCGCCGACGGGATAGTCCGTCACGTTCTGGTGGTCCTGGCCGCCGTGGGGCAGCCATTCCGTGACGGACCATCCCGGTCGGTCACGTGCGCACGATCTGCTGCAGCGCCCAGCGGTTGCCGTCGGGGTCGGCGAAGTAGACGAACCGGCCCCATGGCTGTTCGTCGACGCCCTCGCACTCGACCCCCCGCTCGCGTAGGTGGGCGAGGGCGGCGTCGGCGTCGTCCACGACGACCTGGATGAACTGCGACGAGCCCTCGGGCAGCATCTCCAGCCCGACGCCGAAGCAGAACGAGCAGGCCGAGCCCGGGGGCGTCACCTGCACGAACCGCAGGTCCGGGCTGACGCGCTGGTCGTGGTCGACCGTCCAGCCGACCCGTTCTCCGTAGAACGCGATCGCGCGGTCGACGTCGGTGACCGCGATCGGGACGAGCTCGATCCTGAAGTCCATGGCACTCTCCTGTGTCCGGTGGGATGTCCTGGCTCCGAGTCAACCGCGGAATCAGGTCAGAACCTGACCGCTGCGAACGCGCGCCGCGGACGACGCCGGTCGCGGCTCGGTGGTCGCGGCTCGGTGGTCGCGGGCGGCGGTGAGCAGGCAACCGTCCGCGGTGGTGAGACGGTTGCTGGCTCACCGCCGCGCGGCCGACCCCACCGGACCGTCCCCTCCGAGACCGTCCCCTCCGAGACCGTCCCCTCCGGAGACGTCGTCCTCCGGTGCGAGACTGGCCGGGTGACGCTCTCCGACACCGACCTCCGCCACCTCCGCAGCTGCGTCGACCTGGCCCGCGAGGCGCTCGACGACGGGGACGAGCCGTTCGGCTCGATCCTGGTCTCGGGCGCCGGCGAGGTGCTCTACGCCGACCGCAACCGGGTCAAGGACGGTGACCAGACCCGGCATCCCGAGTTCGACATCGCCCGCTGGGCGGGGGAGCACCTGCCGATGGACCAGCGCGCGGCCTGCACCGTCTACACCTCGGGGGAGCACTGCCCGATGTGCTCGGCCGCGCACGCGTGGGTCGGTCTCGGCCGGATCGTCTACGCCGCCTCGACCGAGCAGCTGGTCGGCTGGCTGACGGAGTGGGGCGTGGCACCCGGCCCGGTGCGGCCGCTGGCCGTGCAGGAGGTGGCGCCGGGGCTGACCTTCGACGGTCCCGCGGCGGAGCTCGAGGCCGAGGTGCGCGCCCTGCACGCCCGGCTGCACGGCGTGGTGGACCCGGGCGCCGTCAGCTGACCTCGATCTCGGCCAGGACCACGAGGTCGTGGTAGGAGTCGGGGTCGATCCAGACCCGGCGTACGCCGTGGTCGCGGAGGGTCTGGTCGATCGCGTCGAGGAGCGCAAGCCGCAGGGCCACATCGGCCCCAGCATGCACGGTGACGATCTGCTCGGTGCTGGTGGTCATCTCGGAGGTTTCGGAGGCACGGTGGGTAAGGACGCTCATGCGCGACCCATCGTCGTGGCCAACCCGGATCTGCAGAACAAGTCACGCGTATACCCGATCTTGGGGGATTTCCCGCGACTTCGCCACCCGTTGGCCCAATAAAGCGGGCTTGGTTGACGACCGTGACCCGCGGGCGAACCACCCTGGCAGACTCGGTCCATGCCGCGCCGACCCCTCGAGCCCCGGTCATGAGCCGCCTGACGCTCGTCACCGGCGGCACTCGCGGCATCGGCGCCGCGATCGCGCTGCGGCTGGCCGCCGACGGCCACGACCTGGTGCTCGGCTACGCGCGCGACGACCGCGCGGCGGAGGAGGCCCGGCTCGCCGCCGAGGACGCCGGGGCCCGCTGCGCGGTGGTGCGCGCCGACCTCACCGACCCCGACGGCGTCGACCGGCTGTTCGCCGCCGCCGCGGAGCACGGTCGGCTCACCGGCGTGGTCAACAACGCCGGCGCGACGCTGCACATCGGCCCCCTCGCCGAGACCCCGCCCGGGATCGTCGCGGCCACCATCGACCTCAACCTCACCGCCGCGCTGCTCGTCGCCCGGGCCGCGGCGCGGGCGCTCGGCACGTCGTACGGCGGCCCCGGCGGGGTGCTGGTCAACATCAGCTCGGGCGCGGCGACGCTGGGCGCGCCGGGGGAGTACGTCCAGTACGCCGCGGCGAAGGCCGGCGTCGACGCGCTGACCCACGGCCTCGCCCAGGAGGTCGCGGCCGACGGCGTCCGGGTCGTCGGTGTCGCGCCCGGCATCGTGCGCACCACGATCCACGCCGACGCCGGCGATCCGGGCCGGACCGACCGGGTCGGGCCACGGGTGCCACTCGGCCGGGTGGGGGAGCCGAGCGAGGTCGCGGATGCCGTCGGCTGGCTGATGAGCGACGAGGCGTCGTACGTCACCGGCACCACGCTGCGGGTGGCCGGCGGGCGCTGACCCGTCACGGCTCGATCAGGCCGGCCCGGATCGCGTAGCGGGTCAGCTGGGTGCGGTCGCGCATGCCGAGCTTGGCCAGGATGTTGGCGCGGTGCCGTTCGACGGTCTTGATGCTGATCGTCAGCGCGCGGGCGATCTCCCGCGACGAGCTGCCCTCGGCGATCAGCTTGAGCACCTGGTCCTCGCGCTCGGTCAGCACCGTCTCGGGGACGCGCTCGCCGCGGCGCATCCGGTCCAGATAGTCGCGCACCAGCGCGCCCATCGCCCCGGGGTAGACGAACGCCTCGCCGCGCAGCGCGGCCCGGCACGCGCTGACGAGGTCCTCGTCGGCGACCGACTTGAGCACGTAGCCGCACGCCCCGGCCTTGAGCGACTCGAAGAAGTACTGCTCGTTGTCGTGCATCGACAGCATCAGCACCTTCGGCGGCTCTCCGCGCGCCGTACGCCGTCCGATCTCGCGCGCCGCCTGCAGGCCGGTCATCCGGGGCATCGCGATGTCGAGGATCACCAGGTCGATCTCGGTGTCGCGCACCCGGTCGACGGCCTCGGCGCCGTCGCTGGCCTCGGCGACCACGGTGAGGTCCGGCTCCTGGTCGAGGATCAGGCGGACGCCGCGACGGACCAGCGCGTGGTCGTCCGCGAGCAGGATCCGGGCCGGCGCAGGGCTCGTGGCGGCTCTCATGCCGGCACCTCGAGCCGCACGGTCGTGCCGACCGGTGAGCTGGTGACCGTGAGGTCACCGGCGGCCAGACGGGCCCGTTCCCGCATGCCTCGCAGACCTGCACCGTCGCGGCGTACGTCGAAGCCGCGGCCGTCGTCGGCGACCTCCAGGACGACGCGGTCGCCGACCTTGGTCAGCGAGAGCTCGACCGCGCTCGCCCCGGCATGCCGGGCGGCGTTGGTCAGCGCCTCCTGCGCCACCCGGTAGACCACCAGCTCGGTGTCGGAGGAGAGCGGCGGCAGGCCGGGGGCCACGACCCGGCGCACGGATGCGCTGCTGTGCTCGGCGAAGTCGTGGGTGAGCGAGGCCAGGGCGCTGGCCAGGCCGAGGTCGTCGAGCACGCCCGGACGCAGCTGGCGCGCGACCCGGCGTACGTCGTCGAGCCCGTCGCGGGTGCTCTCGCGCAGCGCCGCGAGCTCGTCGGCAAGCTCGGCGGGCGCCCGCTGCTCGGCCTGCTTGAGACCGAGCAGCACCACCGTCAGCTGCTGGCCGATGTCGTCGTGGAGCTCCCGGGCGATCCGGTGCCGCTCGGCCTCCTGCGCCGCGAGCTGCTTGGCGTTGCTCATCGAGCGCTCCTCCTCGAGCCGGTCGACCATCGCGTTGAAGCCGAGCACGAGGTCGCGACCGGGTCCGGAGTCCGGCGGCTTCAGGCGCCGGCCGGGCCGCTGCGGGTCGACGCTCGCCATCTCGCGCACCACCCGGTCCAGCGGCGCCAGGCTCGACCGCAGCAGCAGCGCGTTGGTGACCACCATCAGGAACAGGCCGAACCCGAGGACCGCCGCCTCGGAGACCACCGGATGCCGGGAGACGCTGACCGGGGCGACCACCAGCGCCAGCGTGGCCGCGGTCAGCACGGCACCGTTGATGACCAGCACCCTCCAGTACAACCGCACACCGTCAGCCTCGCATGTGCCGTCAACGGGAGCGCGCGTCGTGGTGGCGTCCGCCGGCCTGTGCACCGGCCGGGGCACCCGCGTCCGGCGACGAAATGGGTGGTAGCACCCATTCGCTGGGCGCCGTCCGCCCCGAAGACTTGAAGCATGACCACGACGACGCTCCTGCTGCTGGCCGCAGCGGTGCTCGTCGCCTGCTGGGCCGCCACCTGCACGCGGCTGGTCGCCGCGGACCGGTGGACGGTGGTGACCCGGGGTGGCGTGGTCCACCGGGTCCACGCGTCCGGGCTCGCCTGGCGCTGGCCGTTCGTCGAGCGCTTCGAGCCCGAGCTCGACGCGCGACGTGAGGCGCCGGTCGGCGCCCGGGCAACGACCACGGACGGCGTACCGCTGCTGGTGCTGGCGGAGGCGACCGTCTCCGTGCCCCGGCCGGTGCCGGGCACGCGGTACGTCGATCCGTGGACAGGGGCCGAGCGGGCCGCGGAGGACGCGATCACCCGCTCGGTGACGGGGTGGGCGGCGGCCGAGCTCACGCAGACGGCCGCCGCCGCCCATGGCCCGATCCGAGACGCCGTGGAGTCGGCCGTCGACGACTTCGGCGTACGGCTCCACGATCTCGAGTTGGTCGAGGTCGGAATCCGCCTGGACGAGATGTCCCAGCAGCAGCTCACGGCCCGTGGACCCGACTGATCTCAACCTCGTCGTGCTCGCGGCGGCGGCACTGCTCCTCGCTGCGGTCGCCGCCGTGCGGATCTCGACCCGCGTGGGCCTGCCGACGCTCCTGATCTACCTCGCGATCGGCCTGGCGGTCGGAGAGTCCGGGCTCGGCCTGGACTTCGAGGACGCGCAGCTCACCCAGGTGCTGGGCACCATCGCGCTGGCGGTGATCCTCGCCGAGGGCGGCTTCACGACCGACTGGGCGACCGTCCGCCCCGTGGCACCGCTGGCCGGCGTGCTGGCGACCCTCGGGGTGGCGATCTCGGTCGCCGTGACCTCGGGCCTGGTCTACCTGCTGCTGGACGTCGACGTCCGGACGGCGATCCTGCTCGGGGCCGTCGCCTCGTCCACCGACGCCGCCGCCGTGTTCGCAGTGCTGCGGCGGATGCCCGTGCAGGGCCGGCTCCGCGCGATCGTCGAGGCCGAGTCGGGGTTCAACGACCCGCCGGTCATCATCCTCGTCACCGTCGTCACCTCCAGTGCCTGGGCCGAGGCCAACGGCATCGAGATCGCCGGCCTGGTCGGCTACCAGCTCGTCGTCGGGATGGTCGTCGGGTTCCTGGTCGCCCGCGCCGGCCAGTGGGTGCTCGTGCACAGCGCGCTCCCGGCGTCCGGGCTCTATCCGATCGCGACGTTCGCGATCGCGTTCCTCGCGTTCGCCTTGGCCGGCGTGGCGGGCGCCAGCGCCCTGATGGCGATCTACGTCGCGGGGCTCACCCTCGGCAACGCCCGGCTGCCACACCGCGCCGCCACCGCCGGATTCGCCGAGGGGTTGGCCTGGCTCGCGCAGATCGGCCTGTTCGTGATGCTCGGCCTGCTGGTCAGCCCCGGCCGGCTCATCGACGCGCTGCCCTACGCGCTCGTCGTCGGCGCCTCGCTCACGCTGGTCGCCAGGCCGGTCTCGGTGCTGCTGTGCGCCACGCCGTTCCGGGTGCCCTGGCGCGAGCAGGCGTTCATCAGCTGGGCCGGGCTGCGGGGCGCGGTCCCTATCGTGCTCGCCACGATCCCGATGAGCGAGGGCCTGCCCGCCGCCCACCGGATCTTCGACGTCGTCTTCCTGCTCGTCGTCGTGTTCACGCTGGTGCAGGGTCCGACCCTGCCCTGGGTCGCCAGGAGGCTGGGCGCTGCCGTCGAGCACCAGCCCCGGGCGGTCGCGATCGAGTCGGCGCCGCTGGAGGAGCTCGACGCGACCCTGCTCCAGTTCTCGATCGAGCCGGGCTCCCGGCTCGCCGGCGTCGAGATCTCCGAGCTGCGGCTGCCCCCGCCGGCCGCCGTCTCCCTGGTGCTGCGGCGGGGCGAGATCTTCGCGCCGTCCCCCTCGACCGTCCTGCGCACCGGCGACCACGTGCTCGTCGCCGCCGCGCGGGAACACCACGCCGCCGTCGAGAGCCGGCTGCGGGCCGTCAGCGATGCCGGCCGCCTGGCCGGCTGGTACGCCGAACCCCACCGAGGAGCTGCTTCGTGACCCACCTCAGTGACCACACGGTCACTCTCGCCGCAGTGGCGATCTTCGCGATCACCTACGCGTTCATCGCCACCGAGAAGGTGCACCGGGTCGCTGCGGCGCTCGGCGGTGTCGCCGCGATGACCGTCATCGGACTGGTCGACGCCGACAGCGCGTTCTTCGATCACCACACCGGCGTCGACTGGAACGTCATCTTCCTGCTCTTCGGCATGATGGTGATCGTCGGGATCCTCAAGCACACGGGGCTCTTCGAGTTCCTCGCGCTCTGGGCCGCGAAGTCGTCGCGGGGCCGGCCCGCTCGCCTGATGACGCTGCTGATCCTGATCACCGCGGCCGTCTCGCCGGTGCTCGACAACGTCACCACCGTGCTCCTGGTCGCTCCGGTCACGCTCTCGGTCTGCGCCCGGCTCGGCCTCTCGCCGGTGCCCTACCTGATCACGCTGATCCTCGCCTCCAACATCGGCGGCACGGCCACCCTGATCGGCGACCCGCCCAACATCATCATCGCGAGCCGCGGCGGGCTGAGCTTCAACGACTTCCTGATCCACTCGCTGCCGATCACCGTCGTACTGGTCGCCGGGCTGATCTTCCTCAGCCGCTTCCTCTTCCGCCGCGAGCTCGACGTCGAGACCTTCAACGACATCGCCGACCTCCGCCCGACCGACGCGATCACCGACGCACGCCGCCTCGTGCGGTGCCTGGTGGTGCTCGGCGTCGTCATGGTCGCCTTCGGACTGCACACGGTGCTCCACCTCGACCCGTCGATCGTTGCGATGCTCGGAGCCGGGGCGATGGTCGTGGTCGCCCGCGCGGAGCCGGAGGAGTTCCTCGCCGAGATCGAGTGGACGACGCTCGCGTTCTTCATGGCGCTCTTCGTGCTCGTCGGCGGGCTGGTCGAGGTCGGGGTGATCGGCGACCTCGGCCGGTGGGCGGCCGACGCGATGAGCGACCACGAGCTGCTCGCGTCGACCGTGCTGCTCTTCGGCTCCGGGATCATCGGCGGCTTCGTCGACAACATCCCCTACACCGCGGCGATGGTGCCGATCGTCGACGAGATGGTGGCGGCGTCCCCGAGCGCCGGATCCGGCAGCCCGCTGTGGTGGGCGTTCGTGCTCGGGGCCGACCTCGGCGGCAACACCACGGCGGTCGCGGCCGGTGCGAATGTCGTCGTCCTGGGGATCGCGGCGAAGGCGGGGCACCCGATCAGCTTCTGGCGGTTCACCCGCTACGGGCTCGTGGTCACCGCGGCCTCGCTCGTCGTGGCCTGGCTCTACGTGTGGCTCCGGTACTTCGTGATCGCCTGAGCCGCCGCCTCTTGGCAACTCCTGCCATGTGCGGGGGTGGGTGTTGGTCATTAGGTTCGGACACATGAGGGTTCTGCTCGCGCTCGGCGGAAACGCCATGACGAACGCCGACGGGCGTGCCCGCCCCGAAGACCAGATCGCCGCGGCCGGGGTGGCCATGTCGGCCGTCGCCGATCTGCTCCGCCAGGACGTCGCGGTCGTCATCACCCACGGCAACGGCCCGCAGGTGGGCAACCTGCTGGTCAAGAACGAGCTCGCGGCGGCCGTGGTGCCGCCCGTGCCACTCGACTGGTGCGGCGCCCAGACGCAGGGCACGCTCGGATTCGTGCTGATGAACGCGCTCGACGCCGAGCTCGCCCGCCGGGGCATCGACCGGCGTACGGCCGCCGTCGTCACCCGCACGCGGGTGGACGCCGCCGACCCGGGATTCGCCCGGCCGACCAAGCCGATCGGCCGGTTCCTGCCGGCCGAGGAGGCGGCGGTGCTCATCGAGCACGGCGAGACCTGGGAGGACCGCGGCGCGAAGGGCTGGCGCCGGGTCGTCGCCTCGCCCGAGCCGCTCGAGATCGTCGACGCCCCTGCCGTCCGCGCGCTGGTCGACGCCGGCCTCGTCGTGGTCGCCAACGGCGGCGGCGGCATCCCGGTCGTGCGTCACGACGACGGCTCGCTGGGCGGGGTCGAGGCGGTCATCGACAAGGACCTCGGCGCCGCGCTGCTGGCCCGCACCGTCGACGCCGACGTGCTGGTCATCGGCACCGACATCGCCCACGCCGTGCTGCACTACGGCACCCCCGAGGCCCGCGACGTCGGCGTCGTGACCGTCGCCGAGATGCGCTCGTACGCCGCCGACGGCCACTTCGCCAGCGGCTCCATGGGTCCCAAGGTCGACGCCGCCTGCACGTTCGTCGAGCAGGGCGGCGCCCGGGCCGTGATCACCGACCTCGCACACATCTCCGAGGCGGTGACCGGCGCTGCCGGCACCGTCGTCGTACCGAACTGAACAGCACCACACCGGAAAGAGGAGTCCATGCCCAGCGCCATCGAAGTACGCAAGGTGCCGATCCACTCGGTTGCCGACGCCAGTGAGCTCGCCAAGCTGATCGACGACGGGGTCATGGAGGCCTCGCGGGTGATCGCGATCATCGGCAAGACCGAGGGCAACGGCGGAGTCAACGACTACACCCGGATCATCGCCGACCGTGCGTTCCGCGAGGTGCTGATCGAGAAGGGCGCTCCCGAGGAGCAGGTCAAGCAGGTCCCGATCGTCTGGTCGGGCGGCACCGACGGCGTGATCAGCCCCCACGCGACGATCTTCGCGACCGTGGACGCCGAGCCGACCGACGAGCCGCGGCTCACCGTCGGCTTCGCGATGAGCGAGCAGCTGCTGCCCGAGGAGATCGGCCGTACGTCGATGGTCTCCAAGGTCGCCGACGCGGTGAAGGTCGCGATGGAGCGCGCGGGCATCACCGACCCGAAGGACGTGCACTACGTCCAGACCAAGACCCCGCTGCTGACCATCCACACCATCCGTGACGCCAAGTCCCGCGGCAAGACCGTGTGGACCGAGCACACCCACGAGTCGATGGACCTCTCGAACGGCGTCACCGCGCTCGGCATCGCCGTCGCCCTCGGCGAGATCGAGATGCCGACCGACGCCGACGTCATGCACAACCGCGACCTCTACTCCGCGGTCGCGTCCTGCTCCTCCGGCGTCGAGCTCGACCAGGCGCAGGTCGTCGTGGTCGGCAACGCCCCGGGTGTCGGCGGCCGCTACCGGATCGGCCACTCGGTCATGAAGGACGCGCTCGACCAGGACGGCATCTGGGAGGCCATCAAGGACGCCGGCCTCGACCTGCCCGAGCGTCCGCACAGCTCGGACCTCGACGGCCGTCTGGTCAACGTGTTCCTCAAGTGCGAGGCCTCGCAGGACGGCACCGTCCGCGGTCGCCGCAACGCGATGCTCGACGACTCCGACGTGCACTGGCACCGCCAGATCAAGTCCTGCGTCGGCGGCGTCACCGCGGCCGTCACCGGTGACCCGGCCGTGTTCGTGTCCGTCTCCGCGGCCCACCAGGGCCCCGAGGGTGGCGGCCCCGTGGCCGCGATCGTCGACCTGGGCTGAGTCCCGGCCTGTCCAGGGATACCCGGTTCACCGGGTATCCCTGGACATCTCGCGGTGTGCAACGCCCGAGAAGCGCATGAAGTGCCCGAGGGTCCCGCGTGGGACCCTCGGGCCTTTGTTGTTTCCGCACCGAGACACGCCGGCTCGGGTCCGGCGGGCGGCGGTGGGTGCTCCACCGTTCGTGGCCCGAGAGTCGGTGGATCTTGCACCGCCGTCGGATCCGAGCCGATCCGAGCCGATCGTCCGGCGGCGGATGTTCCACCGTTGAGGAGTCACATCGCTTGTGGGTTCACCGGCCAGCCGCTAGAACCCGCACGACACGCCGAGCATCCCCGGCGTGTCGTGCGGGGTTCGGCGGTCAGCCGGTGAAACCCGCAGCGGCGCGGCTCAGGACTCGAGCCACTCCCGGATCGACTCGTTGTGCTGACCCAGGGTCGGGGGAGCGACGTGCTCGGAGCGGCCGCCGGAGAAGGGGTTGTCGTCGAAGCGGATCGGCGATCCCGGCAGCTTCAGCTCGCCCTGGGTGGAGTGCTCGACCGAGAGCAGGAGACCCTGCGAGAGCACCTGGTCCCAGCTGTAGACGTCGTCCATCGACCGCACCTTGCCCGACGGCACGCCGGCCTCGGAGAGCAGCGCGAGCCAGTGCTCGGCGGGCTCGGCGGCGAAGAGCGACTCGATCCGGGTGATCAGCGCGTCCCGGTTGGCGACCCGCTCGGCGTTCGTGGCGAAGCCGTCCTCGGCGGGGTCCCAGCCGAGGGCGCCGCACAGCGCCCGCCAGAGGCCCTCGGAGCCGCAGGCGATCTGCACCGGCGCGGACTTCGTCGAGAACATGCCGTACGGCGCGATCGACGGGTGGTGGTCGCCCGCGAGGCCGGGGACCTCCCCGGCGACGGTCCAACGCGTGCCCTGGAAGGCGTGCACGCCGATCATGCCGGCCAGCAGCGAGGTGCGCACGACCCGGCCGCGGCCGGTGCGCGAGCGATCGTGGAGCGCGGCCAGCACGCCGAACGCGCCGTTCATCCCGGCGATCAGGTCGGCGATCGGCACGCCGACCTTGGTCGGCTGTCCGGTGCCGGTGATCGACATCAGGCCGCCCTCGCCCTGCGCGATCTGGTCGTAGCCGGCGCGGGTCGCCTCCGGCCCGTCGTGCCCGAAGCCGGTGATCGAGAGCACGATCAGGCCCGGGTTCAGCTCGTGCAGCCGCGACACCGGGAAGCCGAGCCGGTCGAGCACGCCGACCCGGAAGTTCTCCATCAGCACGTCGGCCCGCTCGACGAGCCGCGCGAGCACCTCGCGGTCCTCGTCGGACTTCAGGTCGAGGACCAGCGACTCCTTGTTGCGGTTGGCCGCCATGAAGTACGTCGACTCGCGCTCGTCGTCCTCGCCGACGAACGGCGGGCCCCAGCCCCGGGTGTCGTCACCGGTGGGTGACTCGATCTTGATCACGCGTGCGCCCATGTCGCCGAGCATCATGCCGGCGTGCGGACCCGCGAGCGCGCGGGTCAGGTCGAGCACCGTGAGGTCGGACAGCGGGCCTTCGGAAGACGGAGCCATGCGAGCACGCTATCGAGCGTGCTCGCATGGCCCCTATGGCGATACGTGCCAAGGGAGCGGGCGGCCCGTGGTGCTGGCGCACCGGCTGTCGGCGCCGGGTGGTCGAATAGGCCCATGGCGACCCCGACGACCCCGGAGCCGACCCGCCACCTGGTCCGCTCCGACACCGCGGTCGTCGTCCCGACCCTCGACGAGCACCAGCAGCGCGTCGTCGACCACCCCGGCGGGCCGCTGCTGGTGCTGGCCGGCCCCGGCACCGGCAAGACCACGACGCTGGTCGAGGCGATCGTCGACCGCATCGAGCGACGGGGTGCGCGCCCCGACGAGGTGCTGGCGCTGACCTTCTCCCGCAAGGCCGCGGAGCAGCTGCGCGACCGGGTCACCGCCCGCCTCGGCCGCACCATGTCGACCACCCTGAGCTCGACCTTCCACTCCTTCGCCTACGGCCTGATCCGGCGCTACTCGCCGGCCGAGCTCTACGAGGCGCCGCTGCGCCTGCTCTCCGCGCCGGAGCAGGACGTCGTGCTCCGCGAGCTGCTCACCGACCACCCCGAGTCGGTCGCCTGGCCCGACTCCCTGAGCCGCGCGCTCGGCACCCGCGGCTTCGCCCGCGAGGTCCACGCGGTGCTGTCCCGGGCCCGCGAGAAGGGACTCGACGGCGAGGGGCTGCGGGCCCTCGGCGAGTCCGAGGGCCTGCCCGAGTACGTCGCGGCCGGGCTCTTCCTCGACCAGTACCTCACGAACCTCGACTCCCAGGGGGCCACCGACTACGCCGACCTGATCCGGCGCGCCACGATCGAGGCCGAGGCCCACCGCGACGAGCTTCGCGCCCAGCTCCGGCACGTCTTCGTCGACGAGTACCAGGACACCGACCCCGGCCAGGTCGCGCTGCTGCGCGCGCTGGCCGGCGACGGGCGCGACCTCACGGTCGTCGGCGACCCGCACCAGTCGATCTACGCCTTCCGCGGCGCCGAGGTGCGCGGGATCCTCGACTTCCCGGCCGAGTTCCCCCGGGCCGACGACTCGCCCGCGGACGTCGTCGCGCTGCGCACCACCCGCCGCTTCGGGACGCGCCTGCTGGTGGCCTCCCAGCGGGTCGCGGGCCGGCTGGCGCTGCCCGGCAGCATCCCCGAGGAGGCGCGGGCCGCCTTCCTCGCCCCCGAGTCCCGGTCCGGGCTCGGCGACGGGCGGGTGCTGGTGCGCACCTTCGACACCGAGCGCGCCGAGGCCGAGCACCTCGCCGACCTACTGCGCCGCGCCCACCTCGAGGACGGCATCGCCTGGGACGACATGGCCGTCCTGGTCCGCTCCGGCCGCACGTCGATCCCGCCGCTGCGCCGCGCGCTCGGCGCCGCCGGCGTCCCCGTCGAGGTCGCCAGCGACGAGGTGCCGCTGGTCCGCGACCCGGCCGTGCTGCCACTGCTCGACGCGCTCCGCGCGGTCGTGAACCTCGAGAACGACGACCCCGAGCACCTCGAGTACCTCGATCCGGCCCGCGCCGAGGCCCTGCTGCTCGGCCCGCTCGGCGGCCTCGACGCCGGCGACGTACGCCGGCTGGCCCGGCTGCTGCGCGCCCGCGACAAGGAGCAGAGCAAGGCCGAGGGCCGCCCGCCCCGGCAGTCGCGTGAGCTGGTCCGGCTCGCCGTGGTCGAGCCGGGCTTCCTCGACGGGCTCGAGGGACCCGAGGCCGGCCGCGCCCGGGCGCTCACCCAGCTGCTGCTCGACGCCCGCGCCGCGTTGGTCGCCGGTGCGTCGGCCGAGGAGCTGCTGTGGACGCTCTGGTCGCGCACCGGCTGGCCCGCCCGGCTGCGCCGCTCCGTCGACCTCGGCGGAGGTGCCGCCCGGCGGGCCCACCGCGACCTCGACTCCGTGTGCGCGCTGTTCGACGTCGCCGCCCGCGCCGAGGAGCAGCGCGACCACGTCGGCGTCCGGCCGTTCCTCGCCACCCTGGTCCAGCAGCAGATCCCCGCCGACACGCTCGCCGATCGGGGCGCCCGGGGCGCCGCCGTACGCCTGCTCACCGCCCATCGCTCGAAGGGCCTGGAGTGGCGGCTGGTGGTGGTCGCCCACGTGCAGCAGGACGGCTGGCCCGACCTGCGGAGGCGCTCGACGCTGCTGCAGGCCGACCGCATCGGCACCGACAGCATCGTGCCGCCGGTCTCCGCGCGCGAGCTGCTGATGGAGGAGCGTCGGCTCTTCTACGTCGCGTGCACCCGCGCGCGGGAGCGGCTGGTCGTCACCGCGGTCGCGTCGGCCGACGACGACGGCGAGCAGCCGTCGCGGTTCCTCGACGAGCTCGGCGTCGGCGTCGACCGCGTGGTCGGCCGGCCGCGCCGTCCGCTGTCGATGGCCGGACTGGTCAGCGAGCTGCGGCGCACCGTCGCCGATCCGGAGACCAGCGCGCCGCTGCGCGAGGCAGCCGCCCGCCGCCTGGCCCGGCTCGCGGGCGAGACCGTCGGCACCCGGGCGCTGGTGCCGAGCGCCGACCCGTCCACCTGGTGGGGCACCCGCTCGGCGACCCGCTCGGTCCAGCCGGTGCGCGACCCCGAGCAGCCGGTACCGGTCTCGGCGAGCGTGCTCGAGTCGATGATGGTCTGCCCGACGCAGTGGTTCCTCGAGCGCGAGGCCGGCGGCTCCGCCCGCGCCCACCAGTCCGCCAACCTCGGCGAGCTGCTGCACGCACTCGCCCAGCGGGTGGCCACCGGCGAGGTCGAGCCCGCCGTCGACGTGCTGATGGAGCACGTCGACGCCGTCTGGGACCGCCTCGACTTCCGCACCCCCTGGTCGAAGGCCCGCGAGTACGAGCGGGTCCGCGCCGCCCTCGGCCGCTTCCTGCACTGGCACGCCACCAACCCGCGCCGACTGGTCGGCACCGAGGCGCAGTTCGCGACCGTCGTCCGCCTCGACGACGGCGAGGAGGTGCGGCTCACGGGGTACGCCGACCGCCTCGAGCTCGACCCTTCGACAGGCTCAGGACAAGCGCCGAGAATCGTCGTGGTCGATCTCAAGACCGGCCGCACCAAGCCCAGCAACAAGGCCGTCGAGGGTCACGTCCAGCTCGGGCTCTACCAGTACGCCGTCGACCACGGCGCCCTCGCCGAGATCGCCCCCGGGGCCCGCGCCGGTGGTGCCGAGCTGATCCAGCTCGGGCTCACCGACGGCGGCGAGGCCGCGGTCGTGCAGACCCAGGACGTGCAGCCCGAGGAGGGCCCGGGCCGCGCCGTCCTGCGCGACCGGCTGCAGCACACCGCCTCGTTGCTGCGCGCCGAGTCGTTCCCGGCCGTCGCCGGCCAGCACTGCCGCGACTGCGGCTTCGTGCCGATCTGTCCGATCAAGAGCGCAGGATCGGTGACCAACCAGTGACGAGCCCGACCGCCCGCGACATCCGCACGCCCGACGAGCTCGCGGCCGTGATGGGCACGCCGTACTCCCCGAGCGCCCAGCAGTGGGCCGCGATCTCGGCCCCGCTGGCGCCCGCGGTGGTCATCGCCGGCGCCGGGTCCGGGAAGACCACGCTGATGGCGGCCCGGGTCGTCTACCTGGTCGTGACCGGGCAGGTGCGCCCCGACGAGGTGCTCGGCCTGACGTTCACCACCAAGGCCGCCAGCGAGCTGCGGCACCGCATCCGCGGTGCGCTCGAGGCCGCCGGTGCCCTGGACGAGCCGGCGGACCTGGAGGACGGCGAGGACGTCCTCGAGCCGACGGTCGCGACCTACAACGCGTACGCCGCCGGCCTGCTCACCGACCACGGCCTGCGGATCGGCCACGAGCCCGACACCCGGGTGATCACCGACGCGGCGCGCTACCAGCTCGGCGCCCGGGCGGTCGACCGGTTCACCGGCGAGATCCGGCACCTCACCGACCACCCGGCGACCGTGATCCAGAACCTCCTCGCGCTCGACAGCGCGATGAGCGAGCACCTCGTCGGCCCCGACCGGGTGCGTGAGCTCGACGCGGAGGCCCGGACCGGCTTCGAGCGCGCACTGGCCGAGGAGGTGGCGGGGAAGAACCGCGTCACCTACCGCGAGGCCGTCGAGAAGGCCATCTTCGCCATCGACCGGCGGGCCGAGCTGCTCGAGCTGGTCGCGTCCTACCGCCGGCTCAAGCGCGACCTCGGGCTGATGGACTTCTCCGACCAGATCGAGCTCGGCGCCCGGCTGGCCGCCGAGCAGCCGGACGTCGGCGAGCACGAGCGGGCCAGGTTCAAGGTGGTGCTGCTCGACGAGTACCAGGACACCTCGGTCGCCCAGGCCGTGATGCTGTCCCGGCTGTTCTCGGGCGGCCACCCGGTCACCGCGGTCGGCGATCCCAACCAGGCCATCTACGGCTGGCGCGGCGCGTCGGTGTCCAACATCCTCGGCTTCGCCGAGACCTTCCCCGCCGCCGACGGGGGAGCGGTGCCGACGTACCCGCTCACCGTCAACCGGCGATCCGACGCGCGCATCCTCGAGGTCGCCAACCGGCTGGCCGAGCCGCTCTACGAGAGGTTCGGCCAGGTCGAGCCGCTGGTCGCCAAGCCCGACGCCGACCGGGGTGAGGTCACCACCCGGGTCTTCACCACCCACGCCGACGAGCTCGCCTGGCTCGCCGACGCGGTGCGGGCGGCGCACGACCCGGACGTCGAGGGCGGGTGGGCGAGGATCGGCGTGCTGACCCGCGACAACGCCCACGCCGAGGACGTGTTCGACGCGCTGACCGGAGACGGCATCCCGGTCGAGATCGTCGGCCTGTCCGGCCTGCTCCGGCTGCCCGAGGTCGCCGAGGTCGTCGCCACGCTCCACCTCCTGCACGACGTCACCGCCAACGCGTCCCTGCTCACCCTGCTGACCGGGCCGCGCTGGGCGATCGGCCCGCGCGATCTACGGCTGCTCAGCCAGCGCGCCCTCGAGATCGCCGGCCGCCGGGGCCGCGGCGCGACGCCGGAGGCGATCACCGACCACCTGCTCGACATCGCCGACGGCATCGACCCGGCCGAGCTGCCCTCGCTCGACGACGCCCTGGCCGCCCCGGGCGAGCTCGCGTACTCCGCGGAGGCCCTGGAGCGGTTCGCGCTGCTGTCCGCGGAGCTGCGGATGCTGCGCACCTACGTCGGCGAGCCGCTGCTCGACATCGTCCGGCGGATCATCGACACCAGCGGCACCGACGTCGAGCTCGCCTCGGCGGTCAGCCCGGCCGCCGCCGCGCGCCGCGACAACCTCGACCTGTTCGTGAAGGCCGTGGCCGACTTCCAGGCCGTCGACGGCGACGTGACCCTCCCGGCGCTGCTGGCCTACCTCACCGCCGAGGACGACCAGGGCAACGGGCTCGACGTCGCGACGCCCACCGAGGCCGACTCGGTCAAGCTACTCACCGTGCACCGGGCCAAGGGCCTCGAGTGGGACTCGGTGTTCCTGGTCGGCGTCTGCGAGACCCGCTTCCCGTCCAACCGGTCCCGCACGCTGTGGACGTCCTCGCCCGCGATCCTGCCGGCGCCGCTGCGCGGTGACGCGCACGACCTGCCCCAGCTGGCCGGCTACGACAAGGCCGCGCTCGACGCCTACCGCGCCGCCACCCGTGAGCACGACGCCGAGGAGGAGCTGCGGCTCGGGTACGTCGCGTTCACCCGGGCGGCCCGCCGGCTGGCGGTCACGTCGTACCTCTGGAGCCCGCGGGCGACGCCGTTCGGGCCGTCGGCCTACCAGGCCGTCGTCCGCGACCAGCTCGAGGCGTGGGGCGAGCCGACGACGGGCTGGCAGGACAAGCCCGTCAAGGGCGACCCCAACCCCTACGACGCCGTCGACCCGTCCCGGCCGTGGCCGCCGACCGGCACCGGCCGCGAGGCGGCGCTGCGCATCGAGGCCGCGCGTCGGGTGCGCGAGGTCGACCCCGCCGACGCCGACGCGGGGCTCGACATGATCGAGGCCGCTCAGGTGGCGGAGTGGGACGCCGAGCTCGACCGGCTGGTCGGCGAGGCCCGGGCCGAGCGCAGCAGCGACCTCGCGGTGCCGCTGCCGAGCAGCCTCTCCGCCACCGCGCTCGGCCGGCTGCGCGACGATCCGGAGGAGTTCGCCCGCGAGCTCGCCCGCCCGATGCCGCGGCCGCCGTCGTCGGCGGCCCGGTTCGGCACCCGCTTCCACGCGTGGGTGGAGGCGCGGTTCGGCCAGCAGGACCTCTTCGACTACGGCGACCTGCCGGGCCGTGGCGACGCAGGCATCGACGACGATGCCGACCTCAAGGAGCTGATCGCGACCTTCGAGTCGGGGCCGTTCGCGACCCGCACGCCGCTGCAGGTGGAGGCGCCGTTCGCCCTCGTCCTGCGTGGGACGGACGGGGGCGGCCAGGTCGTGCGCGGGCGCATCGATGCCGTCTACGCCGAGGACGACGGCACCTTCCTGCTCGTCGACTGGAAGACCGGCCGGGCCGCCGGCGCCGACCCGCTCCAGCTCGGGGTCTACCGGCTGGCCTGGGCCGAGCTGCACGGCGTGCCGCTGGAGAGCGTGCGGGTGGCGTTCTACCACGTGCGCACCGGCGAGGTCGTCGAGCCCGGCGACCTGCCCGACCGTCAGGCGCTCGAGGCGCTGCTGACGACGGCCGGTGGTTGAGGAAGGCGCTCTGGCGCCTGTCGCCCCGGTGGTTGAGGAAGGCGCTCTGGCGCCTGTCGTTCCGGTGGTTGAGGAAGGCGCTCTGGCGCCTGTCTCGAAACCCACGCCGCCACCCCGCGCGCGGCGGCCCGCCCGGCCCGGTTGGCGCCGATGGTGCTCGCCGACGGCCCGTAGCCGACCAGCTGCACCCGCGGGTCCGCCACCGCGGTGGTGCCGCCGCGGTCGAGCTGGATGCCGCCGCGCTCCGAGCGCAGCCGCAGCGGCGCGAGGTGGGCGATCGCCGGGCGGAAGCCGGTCGCCCACACGATCACGTCGGCCGGCCACAGCACTCCGTTGTCTGCTGGAGGGTCGGGCATGCGTACGCCGCCGGGCTCGATGCGCGTGAACATCGGCCGCCGCCGGTAGGCGCCGAGCCGCTCCGCCTCCCGCTCCTGTTCGCGCAGCGCCAGCCCGGTGACGCTGACGACGCTGGTGGGCGGGAGCCCGCGGCGTACCCGGTCCTCGACCAGCGCGACCGCCTCGCGGCCGCGGTCGGGGGTGAAGTCGTCGGTGCGCCAGACCGGCTCGCGCCGGGTCACCCACAGGGTGTCCGCGGCGACGGGCGCGATCTCGCCGAGCAACTGGACCGCGGAGGCCCCACCGCCGACCACCACGACTCGCCGGCCGCGGAAGTGCTCCGGGCCGGGGTAGTGACGGGTGTGCAGCTGCTCGCCGCGGAAGCTGCCGATGCCGGGGTAGTACGGCAGGTGGGGCTGCGACCAGGTGCCGGTCGCGTTGACGATCGTCCGGGTCGTCCAGCTCCGCTTGCCGGCGCGCACGACGAGCAGGTCGCCTGCCGACTCCACCCGGTCGACCCGCACCGGTCGGAGCACGGGCAGGTCGTGCTCGCGCTCGTAGGAGCCGAAGTACGCCGGCACCACGACGTTGGCGCGGCCCTGCTCGCCCGTGGGGGAGTCGGCGTCGGGCAGCGCCGCGACGCCGTGCACGTCGTGCATGCTCAGCGAGTCCCACCGGTGCTGCCAGGCGCCGCCGGGCGCGGCGTTGGCGTCGAGGACGACGTGCGAGAGGCCGCGACGCTTGAGGTGGTACGACGTCGACAGGCCGGCCTGGCCCGCACCGATCACCACCGAGTCGAGGATCTCCACGTCGGCTCAACGTGTGCGGCATCCCGGTTAGTCCCCTCGCCGGGTTCGAGACGGGTCGACGCCTCCGGTCGCATCTCGGTGGTTGCGGCCGACTCACGTCTCACCGGGTTTCGAGACGCGTCGCTCGTTCCGTCGCTCCGCTCCGGTCCGAGCCGACGCTCCTCAACCTTCGCCGCGGCTCGCTGCCCTCGCGGGCTCGGGCAGCGGCGGCTCCAGCAATTCCCAGGGCAGCTCGGCGAGGGGCACGCCCGGCCGGCGCTCGTGGTCGGGCAGGAGGCAGCCGGTGATCCAGCGGCTCGTCGTCGACACCACCACGCGGCCCTCGTCGTTCACGAGGATCGCCTCCGCGGTGCCCAGCCGGCGGAGCACCACCGTCTCGAACCCGGTGATCGGCACGTCCGCGCCGGCGACGCCGAGGAACCGCCCGTCGGCCTCCATCGGCATCGTGAGGGTGAGCAGGTAGCGGTCCGTGCCGTGCACGTCGACGTAGGGACCGACGACGTGCCGGGCCCGGGTCCGCCGGGGCACCGCGAACCAGTCCGCCGCCATGTAGTCGTAGAAGCCCACGCTGTCGGGGTGCAGGTCGACCTCCAGCGGTACCGGAGCGTCCCGGCCGGTCGACCGCTGCCACCACTCGAGCCGCAGCGGGTGGCTGGGCAGCGTGCCCGGCTCGAGGATGATGCCCAGGCCCACCGCGAGCTGGTCGGGAGCCTCCAGGAGGTCGACGAAAGCGGGTGCCAGACCGCGGACGTCGGGGTCGAGGAAGGCGCGCCCCTCGGCGACGGCAGCGGCGTGACTGGCCAGGGCGAGCCGCCGCACCTCGGCGACCGTCGCGAAGATGCCCTCGATCGCCTCGCTGATCACGCTGGCCGGATCAGGCGTCTGGGTGATGGGCATCCGGACCGCTCCTCAGCTCGCGCTCGATCGGGTCGTGGCGATGTGGTCGTCGATCAACCGCCGGGTGTCGTCGGCGACCTGCTCCTCGGTCAGTCGCCGGGCCCGGTCGCCCCGGTGCCGGGCCACCTCCTCGACCACGGCGGCGCGACCGGCCGCCACCGCGGCCGCCGACCGGTCCGTCTGGAGTCGCCACATCACCTGCGCCAGGTCGCCCTGGAGCTCGATCTCCAGTCGGGTCAGTCGTGCGGACTGCGCGGCCGCCGCCATCTCGATGTAGTAACGGCTCTCGAGGCGGTGCAGCTCGGTGGCGTCGCGTGCGTCCGCCATCCGCGAGACGAGGTCTCGCAGGCGGGCCAGCTCCGTCGGCGAGGCGCGCTCGGCCGCCTTGTGCGCGGCGGAGCCGGCCACCATGCTGTGCATGTCGCCGAGCTCGCGCAGGTCGCTCACCCCGACCTCGGCAAGGCGGTCGTGGGACAGCCGGGCCAGCGCCGCCTGCGACATCCGGACGAAGCTGCCGCCGCCGCGACCGCGCCGGGTCTCCACGAGTCCCCAGGAGCGCAGCTCGGCCAGCGCGTCGCGGAGCGTGAGCGTCGAGACGTTCAGGGTGGCCGCGAGCTGCGACTCCGAGGGCAGCTGCTCGCCGTCCTCGAGGAGACCGAGCGCGATGGCGCTGCCGAGGCGACGCGCGACGGCCTGACTCCGGCCGCCCCCGTCCAGGGGCCTGAGCAGGGCGTCGCGCGCGTCGCCCGAGAGCAGTCGCACCACTGCCTCCTCCCCGCCCGCGACCCGTCCGGTCCGCCCCGTCCGTGGGTCCGGCCGCCCGATCGTATGCCCGGCCCGCCCGGAACTGGGGTTGTCAGTAAACATTCAATCCCATAGGTTTAGCCACCACCCGACGTGATCTGACTCACATCTGACTTCACTCCGATCCATGTCGAGAGGCGGGAGCTGACCGATGACCCAGACGGACAGGGGAGCGGGCGGCGCGGACGCGCTGTCGTCGCCGTTCACACCGGGCATGCGCGACAACCCCGAGGAGCTCGGGCGGTACGTCGACGGGATCGTCGGCCGGCCGTTGCCGCTCGTCGACGGGGAGCCGGGGCACGACGAGCCACCGACCCCCGAGCAGGAGTTCGCCGCGGAGTGGCGCAACGCCGCCTACAACTGCTTCTCCTCCGGCCACAAGTTCTGCCGCGAGGTCTGCCCGGTGATGCAGGTGACGCGCAACGAGTCGTGGACCCCTACCGCGTTCCACGCCAACGTCGTGGCGATGGAGAAGGGCGAGCTCTCCGTCGCGGACGTCGCCGCCGACTACGTCAACTGCACCCAGTGCGGCGCCTGCGAGCTGCGCTGTCCCAACACGCTCTTCACCGGCGACTTCTACCGCTTCCGCACCCGGACGGTCGACGTCGTCAAGGCCGTGCGCGCGCTCGCCGTCGACCAAGGCGTCCATCAGGAGGGCTGGCGCACCTGGAACGCCCGCACCGACGAGCGCACCCACGAGCCGGTGCTCGGTGACGTCCCCGTCAGCCAGGAGCACGTGCGCGACTGGAGCGCGGGCCTCGACCTGCCCATCGGCGGCGAGACCGTGCTGTTCGTCGACTGCGAGGCCGCGTTCTACCGCACCTCCGTGCCGCGCGCGGTGGCGCAGATCCTCCGGCTGGCCGGCTACGAGTTCGGGCTGATGGGGGAGCAGTGGTGCTGCGGCGGCCCGGCGGCCGAGATGGGGTACGTCGACCAGGCCCAGCGGTTCGCCCGCCACAACCTCGACGACTGGCGCTCGACCGGCACCACCCGGGTACTGGTGCTCGACCCGCACGACTACATCTCGTTCACCGAGGACTACCCGCGCTACTTCGGCGACGAGTACGCCGGCATCGAGGTCGTGCTGGTCGTCGAGCTCTTCGCCCAGCTGATCCGGGAAGGACGGCTCACCCCGTCGGTCCCCGTGGAGCGCAAGATCACCTACCACGACCCCTGCCGGCTCAACAAGCGCAAGGGCATCTGGAAGGAGCCGCGCGAGATCCTGCGGGCGATCCCCGGCCTCACCTTCAACGACGTCGACCGGGTCACCCAGTGGTCCTACTGCTCCGGTGGCGGCGGCGGGCTCCCGGTCGAGAAGCCGGAGCTCACCGCTGCGATCTCCGAGCGCCGGATGGAGAAGGCGGCCGGGCTCGACGTCGACACGCTGGTCAGCGCCTGTCCCTGGTCGGAGCGGCCGCTCTCGGCCGCGGGCGAGGGGCAGGACATCGACGTGGTCGACATCCACGAGCTGCTCGCCGTCAGCCTCGGCATCGAGGTCGGCGGCACCACCGACGGCGGCGCGTCATGACCCTCCAGGCCGAGCGTGTCGACGAGGTCGTCGCCGCCCTGCGCACCGTGCTCGCCGACGACCAGATCCTGACCTCCAAGACCGACCGCTTCAACCGGGCCCGGGTCCCCGCACCGTTCCCCGTGCACCGGTGGGCCGAGCGGGTGCCCGACCTCGCCGTCCTGCCGACCAGCACCGAGCAGGTCGCCGGCGTGCTGCGGATCGCCAACGACCTGCGGATCCCGGTGGTGCCCCGCGACGGCGGCACCGGCCTCACCGACGGCGCCGTGCCGCTGCACGGCGGCATCCTGCTCGACGTCAAGCGGATGAACCGGATCAAGGAGCTCGACCTCGACAACCGCACGGTGACCGTCGGCACCGGCATCAACATGCTCAAGCTCAACGAGGAGCTCGCGCGGCACGGGCTCTTCTATCCCGACGACCCCGCGTCGTACCCCTGCTCCCTGGTCGGTGGCCGGATCGGGACCAGCGGCTGGTCGCTGATCGGCTCGCGCTACGGGCACACCCGCGACCTGGTGCTCAGCTTCGACCACGTGCTGCCGACCGGTGAGGTGCTGCACGTCGGGGACGGCATCGGGCACAAGATCAGCAAGTCCTCGAGCGGCTACCAGCTCAAGCACCTGTTCATGGGCCACCAGGGGACCCTGGGCGTCGCCACCGAGGCCACGCTCAAGCTCTACCCCAAGCCGGAGGCCGAGCTCTCGCCGTTCTGGGCGTTCGACAACTACGACGACGCCTACCGCTGCGTGGGCGCCCTCGCGCGGGCCGGCGTCGCCACGTTCGCCGGCGCGGTGCTGTTCGACGAGTGGAAGGTGGCCTACCTGCGTCGCGACGACGAGGCCTACATCCCCCAGCCCGGCGACGTGCGGGCCCTGGTCTGCGCCGTGATGTACGGCTACGAGGACGAGGTGCGTCCGGCGGGCCGGCGGCTGTTCCGGATCGCCAAGGAGCACGGCGCCCGCTACCTCGGCGACGAGATCTCCGAGGGCGACTGGGCCGCGCGCCACGACCGCTACGCGACGCCGCTGCACGGGCGCACCAAGGACGGTCAGGTGGTGCCGATGAGCTGGCACTGCGAGGACGCTGCGGTCAACTACACGAACCTGCCGTCGCTCTCGCGGGCCTGGCACGAGATCGTCGCCGGCCTCCGCCGGCAGACCGACGTCTTCGACGACTGGGGCATGTTCGCCTACACCTCGGCCGACACCGGCGTCGACTACCTCACCGAGATCGACGTCGGCATCTGGGAGCAGCAGCTGGACGACCGGGCCTGGGAGCTGTGGGTCCGGGCCAAGCGCGATATCGCCGCCGTCGCCCTGGCGCACCAGGGATCCATCAGCGCGTGCCACGGGTCCTGCCGGGCCGGCGAGGTGGACCTGGTCCCCGACGAGCTGGGCCGCGGCTTCGACGTGATGCTCGATCTCAAGCGCACCCTCGACCCCCACAACATCATGAACCCCGGCAAGTACCTCCTCGACCGGGCCTACGAGACGGGAGAGCGGCGATGAGCGCTGAGCCAGACGGCCGGCGGATCGGCTACCGGTACGCCGAGCAGCACCAGCCCCCGGACCCGGTCCGGGCCTCGGACGTCGCGGTCACGACCTTCGAGCACGTCTTCGAGGTGGACTCCAGGCTGATGGAGCGATGGGTGCTCCAGCAGCAGTTCCCCAACTGGGACAGCCTCCGGATCATGAACAGCCGGCACGACCACCTCGCGTGGATGCACCGCCACTTCGCGGACCGGGTCGTGACCGGCTCCGAGCTGCTGGCCGAGGTCGAGCGGGAGGACCGACCGTGAGCAGCGCCGTCCACGACGGCCAGGGGTCGCACCACCACCACGAGCACGACGCGGACGCCGCCGCGCTCAGGACCCTGGGCTACACCTCCGAGTTCCGGCGGGAGATGAGCCCCTGGGCCAACTTCGCGCTCGGCTTCACCTACCTCTCCCCGGTGGTCGGCATCTACACGCTCTTCGCGGTCGGCCTGATGACCGGCGGGCCCGCCATGATCTGGTGGTTGGTGATCGTCGGCCTCGGCCAGCTGCTCGTGGCACTGGTCTTCGGCGAGGTCGTCTCCCAGTACCCGGTGGCGGGCGGCGTCTATCCGTGGGCCCGCCGGCTGTGGGGCCGCAAGTGGGCGTGGATGACCGGCTGGATCTACCTGGTCGCGCTGCTCACCACGATCGCGGGGGTCGTCTACGGATCGGGGCCGTTCCTGGCCCAGCTGCTCGGCTTCACGCCCGGCACGTCCTCGACGATCACCTGCGCGCTGATCCTGCTCGCCGTGGCCCTTGCGATCAACCTGATGGGTACCCGCTGGCTGGCGATGGCCGCGATCATCGGGTTCTCCGCCGAGCTGATCGGCGCGCTGGTGGTGGGGGCGTGGCTGCTGCTCACCGAGCGCCACCACAACCTGTCGGTGCTGTTCGACACCGAGGGCGTCGTCGGGCACAGCGGCGGCTACCTCTCGGCGTTCCTCGCCGCGGCGCTGATCGGGATCTACCAGTACTACGGCTTCGAGGCGTGCGGCGACGTCGCCGAGGAGGTGCCCGACCCGACCCGGCAGATTCCGAAGGCGATGCGGATGACGATCTACGTCGGCGGTGCCGCGGCGATCTTCGTGTGCCTCTCGCTGCTGCTCGCGGTCCAGGACTACGCCGCGGTGATCGACGGCACGGACGCCGATCCGGTCACCACGGTGCTTCACAGCGCGTTCGGCGAGGGCGGCACCAAGGTCGTGCTGGCCGTGGTGATGATCTCGTTCCTCTCGTGCGCGCTCAGCCTGATGGCGGCCGCCAGCCGGCTGATGTACTCCTACGCGCGAGACGACATGATCCTCGGGTCGGCGCTGTTCCGGAAGTTCCTGCCGCAGCGGCACGTGCCGCCGTACGCCATGCTGGTCGCGGCGCTGGTGCCGGCGGTGATCGTGCTCGGGTCGGTGGCCTCCACGAAGGCGTTGACGTCGATCATCTCCTTCGCCACCCTCGGCATCTACCTCGGCTTCCAGATGGTCACCCTCGCGGCGCTGCGGGCGCGGCTGAAGGGCTGGGTGCCGAGCGGCAGCTTCACCCTCGGCCGGTGGGGCCTGCTGGTCAATATCGCGGCGCTGACCTACGGCGTGCTCGCGATGGTCAACATGGCGTGGCCGCGGACGCCCGAGCTGCCGTGGTACGACAACTGGCTCGTCGCCCTCTCCGCGGCGGTGGGCGCGGGCATCGGTGCGATCTACATGGTGATCGTGCGGCCCTACGAGCGCAGTGACGCGATCTCGGGCGACGCGGTCGGAGGCCGGGTCGCCGCGTCCACCCAGCCGGCCGCCGCCGGTGACGAACCGTGACGACCGATCGAGTCCATCCAGAAGGGTCAGACCAATGAGATTCAGCTACGCGATGCTCCCGGACTACCCGCTCAGCGAGTCCCTGGCATCGATCCAGAAGGCCGACGAGCTCGGCTTCCATGCCGTCTACGCGGCCGACGAGACCTGGCACAAGGACCTGTGGCTGCTGTTCGCCGCCGCGGCCGCCTCGACCAGCCGGATCCGCCTGGGCCCCAGCATCTCCGGCGTGTGCCTGCGCGAGCCGACCCTGATCGCGCAGGCCGCGGCCACCCTCGACGAGCTGACGAACGGACGGGCCGAGGTCGCGGTCTCCAGCGGCAACTTCGGCCTGCTCGCGCAGTACCGGATCGACTGGGCGCAGACCAAGCCGCTCTCCCGGGTCAAGGAGTCGGTGCAGGTCATCCGGACGCTGCTCGACGACGGCGTGATCACCTTCGACGGCGAGTTCTTCAACTACAGCGGGCTGTTCACCTTCGCCCGCCCGGTGCAGGAGCACCTGCCGGTGAAGATGGGCGCGATGCGCGGGCCGAAGTCCTTCGAGGCGGCGGCCGAGTTCTCCGACGGCTGCCACCACGCGCTCAGCTACACCCGTGAGGCCTACGAGTACATGATGGAGCACTGCACCATCGGGGCTGAGCGAGCGGGCAAGAACGTCCAGGACCTCGACATGGGCTCGTGGGTGGTCTTCTCGGTCGCGGAGGACTCGGCCATCGCCAAGGACGCGGCCCGCAGCATGGTCGGCCTGTACGCCTCGTCGATGCCGGAGGAGCAGCTGCGCCGCAACGGCGTCGAGCCCGAGGAGGTCGCGCCCGTCATCGCGGCGATCGGCGCCGGCGACATGGCGAAGGGCATCGAGCTCACCACCCCCGACCTCGCGGAGCGACTCTCGATCGCCGGGACGCCCGAGGAGGTCACCGCCAAGATCAAGGAGAACGTCGAGCCGACCGGGGTCAACCACATGATCCTCGCGATCACCGACGCCGCCCTGGTCAAGGCGCTGATGGGGCGCGAGCTCGAGGGCGTGCCGGACATCAACTCCCAGCTGCAGCTGGTCCACGACCGGGTGATGCCGGCGTTCGCCGCCTGACGCCGTCGCAGCCAACGCCCCGCCGATCGGCGCGTAGCCGCGCGGACGGTCGAGGTGCTTCTAGTGTTGGCCCACGTGACCTACCAGCACGAGCGCCTCTCCGCGAACCCGCACGACCGCTCCGGGGCGCACCGCGCCGACGACGCCTGGCTGGCCGAGCACTGGGCCGACCCCCGGACCCGGGTCCTGGTCGTCTCGGGCACCCGGATCAGGCCGGTCGACGGTGCCCTGGACTGGGTGGCTCCGAGCGAGGCTCCCGACGGCCTCCGGGTGCTGCTCGGAGAGCACGACGGCCACGCGTGGTTCGCCGTGATCGTCGACGCCGAGGTCTCCCAGGCGGACCAGGCGGAGTGGACGCCGCTGCGTGGCCTGCTGCCCTTCCTCGCCGACGACGCCCTCGCGGGCGCGCCGCTGGTCTTCCACGCGCTCGGCCTCGCCGAGTGGCTGTGGGTCACCCGCTTCTGCCCGCGCTGCGGTGGGCCGCTGAGCCCCCGGTCGTCGGGCCACGAGCTGGTCTGCCCCGAGGGACACGTCCAGTTCCCGCGCACCGACCCGGCCGTGATCATGATCGTCACCTCGGGCGAACCGGGCGCCGAGGACGAGCGCTGCCTGCTCGGCCGGCAGGCGGTTTGGCCCGAGGGCCGCTACTCGACCCTGGCCGGCTTCTGCGAGCCGGGGGAGACCCTCGAGGACGCCGTCCGCCGGGAGGTGCACGAGGAGTCCGGGGTCGTCGTCGGCGACGTCGAGTACTTCGGCAACCAGCCCTGGCCGCTGCCGGCCAGCCTGATGCTGGGCTTCGTCGGGCGTGCCGTCAGCACCGAGATCGAGGTCGACCACCACGAGCTCGACGACGCCCGCTGGTTCACCCGCGCCGAGATGAGGGAGCTCGCCGAGGCCGGCACCCTGGTCCTCCCGCGTGGCGTCTCGATCAGCCGCTCGCTCGTGGAGCACTGGTACGGCGGAGAACTCCCCGGCAGCTGGTGACCCCTGGTCCCGGTGGTTGAGGTGTGAGGGCCGCCAGGCCCGAGCCTCGAAACCACCGCTCCGCTCGAGCGACTTTGGCGTCCTCCCGGGCGGCGCCAGTGTGGGTGCGCGTCCTGCGCCGTCAAGGGTCCGCTGCGCCGCTTCGCGCCCTTGACGGCTCCTCCCGCGCACCCAGTTGGCGCCTATCGGGAGGACGCCGACCTGTGGTCGGTCTGCTTGGCCTCGCCCACGGTGGTTGAGGTGCGAGGGCCGCCAGGCCCGAGCCTCGAAACCCCTGTTCCGGGATCCCGGTGGTTGAGGAAGGCGCGCTAGCGCCTGTCTCGAAACCGCCGATCTGGTCCCGGTGGTTGAGCAAGGTGCGCTAGCGCCTGTCTCGAAACCACCTGTCAGGTGGGTTCACACGGTGGTTGAGGTGTGAGGGCCGCCAGGCCCGAGACGCTTCGAAACCACCGGCCCGGTGCGTGAGGGCTGGGGGGTTCATCAAGGGATGAGGCTGACGTTGCGCTTCCCTGGCTCAACTCGCCGAGGGATGCGTGGTCTGACCGTCATCCCTTGATGAACCTGCGACTGGTGTTGACTCCGGGGCAGCGGCGACGGAGGAGTTTCGTCGGCCGGCCGACGAAACTCCTCCTGGGACGACGAACCTTCATCGTCCCGGCGGGAGCTTCGTCGTCCAAGCGGACGCCGACCTGCGGTCGGGACACATGGTGGCCGACCCGCGCGCCCACGAGTCACCGGGGTCGGCAGCCGAAACCCGCAGCAAGCGCAGCACTCAGGCCGACGCCAGCGCCGCGACCTTCTCCTTGACCTGCGCCAGCGACGGGTTCGTCTGGGCGGTGCCGTCGGCGTAGACCAGGGTCGGCACCGTCTGGTTGCCGCCGTTGGCGGACTCGACGATCTGCGCGGCCGACGGGTCCTGCTCGATGTCGACGATGTCGTAGGTGATGCCCTCGCGGTCGAGCTGGCTCTTCAGTCGGTGGCAGTAGCCGCACCAGGGGGTGGTGTACATGGTGAAAGAGCTGCTCATCTGGGGCTGTCCCCTCCGACGTCTAGGGTGTGGTTCTCGCCCGATCCAACCATGGCCGCCCAGGAGTTGTTCCCGCAGATGCCCGACCTGCTCTCCGCCCTCGACCCCGAGCAGCGCCAGGTTGCGGAGGCGCTGCGTGGACCGGTCCGAGTGCTGGCGGGAGCCGGCACCGGCAAGACGCGGGCGATCACGCACCGGATCGCGCACGGCGTCGCGACCGGGGTCTATGCACCGACCGAGGTGCTGGCGGTGACGTTCACGACCCGGGCGGCGGGGGAGATGCGGGCGCGGCTGCGCACCATGGGGGCCGCCTCGGTGCAGGCGCGCACCTTCCACTCGGCCGCGCTGCGCCAGCTGCGCTACTTCTGGCCGCGCGTCCACGGCACCGAGCTGCCGACGCTGACCGAGTCCAAGATCGGCATGCTTGCCTCCGCCACCCGGCGCCAGCGGCTCAGTGCCGACCAGGCGCTGCTGCGCGACCTCGCCTCCGAGATCGAGTGGGCCAAGGTGAGCAACGTCCACCCCGACGACTACGCGCGGGTCGCCCGAGCCCGGGGGCGGGCGGTCTCCGGCCACGACCACGACACGGTGGCGCGCATCTTCGCGTCGTACGAAGAGGTCAAGCGGGCCCAGGGCCGGATGGACATGGAGGACGTGTTGCTGCTGACGGCCGGCCTGCTCGACGGCGACGAGCGCGTCGCCGCGCAGGTGCGCCGGCAGTACAAGTGGTTCGTCGTCGACGAGTTCCAGGACGTCTCCCCGATCCAGTGGGCGCTGCTGCGGCTCTGGCTCGGCGGTCGCGACGAGCTGTGCGTCGTCGGCGACCCCGCCCAGACCATCTACTCCTTCGCGGGCGCCGACGCGCGCTACCTGCGCGACTTCCGCACCGAGTACCCCCAGGCCGTCTCGATCGACCTGGTGCGCAACTACCGCTCGACCCCCGAGGTGGTCGAGGCCGCCAACACGCTGCTCGCGCCCTCGTCGAGTCGCGGTGTCGAGCTGCGCGCCCAGCGGCCGTCCGGTCCCACGGTCTCCTACACGCCGCGGGCCGACGAGGTCGCCGAGGCCGAGGCCGTGGCCGCCCAGGTCGCGCGGCTGCGCGACTCCGGGCGCTCGCTGAGCGAGGTGGCCGTGCTGTTCCGCATCAACGCCCAGTCCGAGGCGTTCGAGGAGGCGCTCGCCGCGCGCGGCATCCCGTACGTCGTGCGCGGCGCCGCCCGCTTCTTCGACCGCGCCGAGGTGCGTGAGGCGGTCACCCGCCTGCGCGGAGCCGCCCGGTCGGGCGAGGCAGCGGGCGACGGCCTGGTCGAGTCGGTGACCGGCATCCTCGCCGGCATGGGCTGGACGCCCACGGCGCCGACCGCCCGCGGCCAGACCCGAGACCGGTGGGAGTCCTGGCAGGCGCTGGTCGACCAGGCGGCCGAGTTCGCCGCCACGCCGGGCGCCGAGCTCAACGCGTTCGTTGACGACCTCGACCGTCGGGCCGCCGAGCAGCACGCCCCGGTGGCCGACGGCGTCACGCTCGCGACCTTCCACGCCGCCAAGGGCCTGGAGTGGGACTCCGTCTTCCTCTGCGGCCTCCAGGACGGCACGCTGCCGATCACTTACGCAGAGAGCCCGGCGGCGGTCGAGGAGGAGCGCCGGCTGCTCTACGTCGGCATGACCCGCGCCCGCGTCGACCTCGCGCTCTCGTGGTCGCTGGCCCGCAGCCCGGGCGGGCGGGCCTCCCGCAAGCCCTCCCGCTTCCTCGACCCGCTGCTGCCCGAGTCGGCGCGCGCCGAGGCGCAGCAGCCGCGCAGCCGCAAGGTCGCCCGCTGCCGTGAGTGCGGCCGGCCGCTCAGCACGGGCGCCGAGAAGAAGGTCGGCCGCTGCGCCGACTGCCCGGCGTCGTACGACGAGGAGCTCTTCGAGCGCCTGCGCGAGTGGCGCAAGGCGCGGGCGGGCGAGGAGGGCAAGCCGGCGTTCGTGGTCTTCACCGACGCCACGCTGCAGCTGATCGCCGAGCACAAGCCGCGCACCCCCGAGGCGCTGCTGCGGATCAACGGCATCGGCCGGTCCAAGGTCGAGAAGTACGGCGACGACGTGCTCGACCTGGTCGGCTGAGCGCCGATCGGCAGGCGCAAGAGGCGAGTGGCAGAAACTTTTCGGGAAATAGGCACTAAATGGTTTGCCCATTACATGGGTGACCCGATAGTTTCCTGTCACTACCCGCTCGCGCAGCACGGTCCTGGCACGACCAGCGCATGACTCACCGAAGGAGGTGGCCCTGATGAACAGCATCAAGTTCCGGCTGACGGCTCAGACCCCGTTCCGCTTCGGCATGCCCATTTCCGGCCACGCCTTCGGCGCCTGCGCGCCGGCGACCGATGCCCGCATCGCCACGACGACTGTTGTGCGTGAGCGCGCGGTCATCACGGCCACCGAGGGCGGCACCAAGGGACAGCTGGGCCTTGCTCAGTCCTACTTCCCGGGGACCAGTGCCTGGAGACCACCGACCTGTTGACACCCAACAGCCATCGGCAGCCTCCAGGCCGCGGAACCCGAACCGGGATCCGCGGCCTTTCTGTTTCTCCGGAACCGAACCGCACCACCCACAGCGATCAGGTCAACGAAGAAGGAGGTGAAACATGACCATCAGTGAACTCGTCCGCACCGATGGGACTGCCGAGGCGAGGCTCCCCGAGCCCACGCTGGGCCAGCTCCACGACGAGGCGCAACGCGTCGACGAGGAGCTGCTCCCGTGCCGGGTCAACAACCCCGAGCTCTGGTTCGCGGAGTCGCCCAGCGACGTCGAGTACGCCAAAGCCCTCTGCCTGGACTGCCCGGTCCGGACGATGTGCCTCGACGGTGCTCTCGAGCGGCGTGAGCCCTGGGGCGTCTGGGGCGGCCAGCTCTTCCTCCAGGGCGTCGTGATCCCGCGCAAGCGGCCCCGCGGCCGGCCCCGCAAGAACGAGGTCGCCGCCTAGCAGCAGCCCACCACCCATCCATCGATCCACCTTCTCGACAACGACGTCAAAGGACACCGAGATGAACTTCAGCCACCAGGACCTGGCTCGAGCGCACGTATCCGCTCGGCTGGGGGAGGCGCAGCAGAGCCGGCGAGGTCGCCGGCTGGCCCGCCTGCTCGGCTCCGGCCGCAAGGCCGAGCAGCTCGCTCAGCAGGCCCGTCTCGCCATCGCCCGGTCGCTCTGAGCGAGCCACCGCAGATCAGAAAGTCGAACCGACTCCGATGAACACGCACCAGCAGACCAACCCGAACGGACTCACCGCCATGAATCTTCTCCACGAAAATCTCGCCCGCGCGCAAATGTCCGCGCGCCTGGGAGAGGCGCAACAGCTCCAGCTGGGCTACCGGCTGGCCCGTGCCCGCCGACTCAGCCGCAAGGCGGAGGAGGCGGCACAGCAGGCGAGTCTGGCCCTCGCCCGCGCGCTCTGACACGCAGATCCTCACCTGATCGCGGGTGACCTGAGACCGGGAGCCGGTCCCGACGTTCGTACGTCGGGGCCGGCTCCCGGCGTTTGCGGGCCGGGATGGCTAGTGGTCGTCGCTGGAAGTTCCTCGGGGGTCCCGAAGAACTTCCGGTGATGGCCACTAGGTTGGGGTGATGACGGCGACGTGCGACTTCTGTGGACGCGTCGAGACCGACGACGCGAAGACGCTGACCTGGACCACCGCGGTCGAGAACGGTCGCCGGCGCACCTTCTGCGACGAGTGCTCCCGGGCCAACCTGCGGGCGATGGAGGGCAAGCTGGACAGCGAGTGGTGGTGAGGTCACCGGTCGCCCGTCAACCCGTCGCCACGGCGTCCCAGGCGCAGCCGCACCAGGGGTGCCGCCGCCACTCGCGCGGACGTGGGGACAGCGCGAGATCGAGGTCGACGGTCGCCGACCAGGTCGTCGGGCGCTCACCCGCCAGGTAGGCCCGGACGTCGCGGACCGCCCAGGCCACGGTGAGGGCCGCCAGGACGGCGTCCTCGGGCCCGGCGGCGACGCCGCTCAGCTGCTCGACGACCACGGCCCGGCGCGGGTCGCGCTCGGCCAGGTGGGCGTCGACGCAGCGCAGGCACGCGGTGACTCCGGGCACGACGAAGGGGCCGACCCGGTGGCCGCGGGCACCCGCGCCGGTCACCAGGTGTGGGCGCCCGTCGCGCAGGTGGTCGTCGACCAGGTCGCGGGACGGCTCGCCCGCCGCGAGGACCAGCACCACGTCGGCGTGCGCCGGGTCGTCGACCGGGTGGACCGGCCCCGCCGCGAGCAGCCGGCCCGCCTCGGCGCAGAGGATGGCGGTGCCGGTGAGCGCGACGCGTCCGGCCGGCGGCGGCTCCGGCCGGAGCATGCCGGCTGCCGTCAGGTCGCGCAGCAGGCGGTGACCATCGGTCGTGGCCGGCGCCGGCGGTGAGCCGGATGCGAGGTGGGCGAGCACCAGGTGGACGTCGGGGACGTCCGGGGCGATCACGCGCCACGGCGGGTCGAGGCCGATCTGCAGGTGCCGGTCGTCGCGGCGTACGACGTGCAGGCCGGGGCGTAGGAGGCTGCTGGGGGAGCTCATGCCCCGAGGTCTACCCGGCGTGGGAGCGCCGTGGGCGGTCATCCACAGCGCGATGGGTGCCCCACGAGCAACGGCGGCGTCGCCCCGGTGACCGGGGTGACGCCGCCGTCGAACTCGTGGGGCGCTACGCGCGAGTGCGCGTCAGGCCTTGCCGAGGATCCGGTTGAGGTTCGTGCCGCAGACCGGGCAGACGGCCTTGGCCATCTTGGTGCCCTTGTCGTTGACCTTGACCTCGCCCTCGGCCTCGCGCTTCTCCTTGCACTTCACGCAGTAGAACTCGCCGCTCCAGGTCTCCGCCATGACGGCCTCCTTGCCTAATTCATTTCTCGGTCGTCGCGACGGGGCGAAGGGGAAGACCCGCCGGAGCCCGCCGGGGTGCCGCCGGGCCGTATCAGACCCTACGACACGCGGGGCTGAGCGTGGCGAAGGCACACCGCGTGCCGATTCTCGAGGGTTTTCGAGCGTGCGGTCGGTCACGGCGCCGCGGGAGGCCGCTGAGTACGTTGTCCGCATGTCCGAACTCAGCCATCTTCGCCTCGAGCGCCCCCGTGACGGCGTGGTGCTCCTGACCCTCGACAACCCCGCCCAGCGCAACGCGATGTCGGACGAGATGACCTCGTCGTGGGTCGCGGCCGTCGACGAGATCGCCGCCGACCCGTCGGTGCGGGCGGTCGTGGTGACCGGTGAGGGCACGGCGTTCAGCTCGGGCGGCAACACCTCGTGGATCGCCAGCGAGCCGGATGCCTCCGTCGACTACCTGCGCACCCGGATGCTCGCCTTCTACCGGGCCTGGCTGTCGATCCGGCGGCTCGAGGTGCCGACGATCGCGGCGGTCAACGGCCACGCGATCGGCGCCGGGCTCTGCCTGGCGCTGGCCTGCGACGTCCGGTACGCCGCGGCGGGGGCCCGCCTCGGGGTGCCGTTCGTGAAGCTGGGCATGCACTCGGGCATGGCGGCGACGTTCCTGCTGCCGAACGTCGTGGGCGAGGCGCACGCGCGCGACCTGCTGCTCACCGGGCGGATCGTGGACGCCGACGAGGCGCTCCGGCTCGGGCTCGTCTCGCGGGTCGTCGAGCCCGCGTCGTTCCTCGACGAGGTGCTCGAGACCGCCGCCGGGATCGCGGCCACCGCACCGATCGCGAGCAAGCTGACCAAGCTGGCCCTGCGCGACGGCGGTCACGCCGACGTCGAGGCGTGCCTGCAGTGGGAGGCGATGGCGCAGCCGATCACGCTCGCGACGGCCGATCTGCAGGAGGGCATCCGGGCGGCGCGGGAGAAGCGTCCGCCCGTCTTCACCGGCCGGTAGGCCGTCTTGGCCCTGGTGGCCGAGGAAGAGGCCCCCGGATCGCCGATCCGACACTCACCTTCCCCTTGCGAGTGTCGAACGGCTGCCCGGGGGCCTCGTCGGGGACGACGCTAGGAGCCGCGGCGCGCGGCGGTCAACGCGAGCCGGCCACAACCTGTGGACAGTGCTGTGGAGAAACCTGTGGAGGAAGCACCAGTGTGGTGGAGGAAAGCGTCCTGGCACGGGATCTGTCTGTGGACGGAGCGCGGCGTACGGCGGGCACTGTCGGTCTGACCAGCCACAATGGCTGTCCACTGGTTGTGGAGGAAAGAAACCACGACCGAGTTCGGGAGGTGTCGGCGTGTCGTACGACGGAGGTCCGGTCGCGGCGCTGCGACGGATCGCGTTCCTGCTCGAGCGTGGCCGTGAGGACACCTACAAGGTCAAGGCGTTCCGCGGGGCCGCGGCCGCGATCCTGCCGCTGCCGCCCGAGCAGGTGGCGGCGGCCGCCGCGGACGGCACGCTCACCCGGCTGCCCGGCGTCGGCGCCAGCTCGGCGAAGGTGATCGAGCAGGCGGTCCGCGGCGAGCTGCCCGAGCGCCTGGCCACCCTCGAGCGTGAGCACGGCGGTCCACTGACCGGCGGCGGCGCCGACCTCCGGGCTGTCCTGCGCGGCGACCTGCACTGCCACTCCGACTGGTCCGACGGCGGCTCGCCGATCGAGGAGATGGCCTTCACCGCGATCGAGCTCGGCCACGACTACCTCGTGCTCACCGATCACTCGCCTCGGCTCACGGTGGCCCGCGGGCTCAGTCCGGAGCGGCTGCGCCGTCAGCTCGGCGTCATCGACGCGGTCAACGACCACCTGGACGGCGGCTTCACGCTGCTCAAGGGCATCGAGGTCGACATCCTCGACGACGGGTCCCTCGACCAGGACGACGACCTGCTCGCGCAGCTCGACGTCCGGGTCGCCAGCGTGCACTCGAAGCTGAAGATGGACGCCGCCGCGATGACCAGGCGGATGGTCGCCGCGGTGCACCATCCGCGCACCAACGTGCTCGGCCATTGCACCGGCCGCCTGATCACCGGCAACCGGGGCACCCGGCCGGGCTCGCAGTTCGACGCGCGCGCGGTCTTCGAGGCGTGCGTCGAGAGCAACACCGCGGTGGAGATCAACTCCCGACCCGAGCGTCGCGACCCACCGACGAAGCTGCTCGAGCTCGCCCGCGACGTCGGCTGCCTCTTCTCGATCGACAGCGACGCGCACGCCCCGGGGCAGCTCGACTTCCAGGTCTACGGCTGTGAGCGCGCCGAGGAGGCGGGCATCGATCCCGACCGGATCGTCAACACCTGGCCGCGAGAGCGCCTGCTGGCCTGGGCGAACGGCTAGTTTCGATCCATGACCAGGCCGGAGGTGGAGGTACGCCGCTCGAAGCGGCGGCGCCGCACCGTGTCGGCGTACCGCGACGGCGACCGCGTCGTGGTGATGATCCCCGCCTCGCTCTCCCGCAAGGAGGAGGCCGAGTGGGTCGAGACCATGCTGGCCCGCCTCGAGAAGTCCGAGCGCCGGCGCAAGCCCAGCGACGAAGACCTGATGAAGCGGGCCCGAGCGCTCAGCGATCGCTATCTCGGCGGCCTGGCCCTGCCGGAGTCGGTGCGCTGGGTCGAGAACCAGGCGTCCCGCTGGGGGTCGTGTACCCCGGGTGACCGGACCATCCGGCTGTCCGCGCGGCTGCAGGGGATGCCGTCGTGGGTCATCGACTACGTGCTGATCCACGAGCTGGCGCACCTGTTCGAGGCCAGCCACAACGACCGGTTCTGGTCCTGGGTGGACCGGTACCCGAACGCCGAGCGCGCGAAGGGCTACCTGATCGGCTGGTCCGCGGCCGCCCGCCTCGACCCGCCGCCCAGCGAGGTCGTGGGCGACGAGGTCGACTGACCGAGGCGCCCCGGCAGCGGCCTGACGTGGTGCGGGTTTCGGCTGTCGGCAGCCGAAAGCCGCACGACACGCCGCGCTCGACCGGCGTGTCGTGCCGGGATCGGCTGCCAGCAGCCGAAACCCGGCCGGCCGGTCAGCCCAGCCGGGCCCGGGCCAACGCGACCAGCTCGACCATGTCCGCCTCGGGGTCGGGCGGCGCGGCGGCCGGCCACCAGCGGAGGTCGAGCGACTCGACGCTGACGGCATGCTCGGCCCCGTCGGGGGCGATGGCCAGGTAGCGGACGTCGAGGTGGTGCACCGGGCGGCCGGAGGGGTCCGCTCCGCAGAAGGGCACCTCGTGCTCGCTGAGCTGCACCGGGACCGGGTCGAGGGTCAGGCCGGCCAGGCCGGACTCCTCGGTCGCCTCGCGCCGGGCGGCACCGGCCAGCGTCCGGTCACCGGGCTCGCAGTGGCCGCCGAGCTGGAACCAGCGGCGGGCCTTGGCGTGCAGGGTCAGCAGCACCCGCTCGCCGGTGGCGTCCACGACGATCGTGCTCGCGGTGACGTGGTCGGGACGGCACTCGCGCCACATGCCGTCGGGCCGGGCCCGCAGGTGCTCGGCGTACCGCTGCCGGAGGCGCTCCTGGTCGTCGGTGGGCGCGCGCCAGCCGTCGAGCACGGCCAGCGCGTCGGCGTGCAGGCTCACTCGTCGGGCTGGTCGGAGCCGCCGAGCAGCTTCTTGAGCTCGGCGTCGAAGTCCTCGTCGCTGAGCTGCGGGAGCGCCGTGGCGTCCTCGCGGAAGCCGAGCGGGTCGTCGAGGTCGGCGGCGGTCGGCAGCAGGTCGGGGTGCATCCAGACGCCGTCGCGGGCCTCGGTGCCCTGACGGGTGCGCAGCGAGCCCCACAGCGTCGAGGCGTCGCGCAGCCGGCGCGGCCGCAGCTCGAGACCGACCAGGGTCGCGAACGTCTGCTCGGCCGGCCCGCCCGCGGCGCGCCGGCGTCGGAAGATCTCCTGGAGCCGGCCGGCGGTCGGCATCCGCTCGGCGGTGGCCTGGCCGACGACCTCGTCGACCCAGCCCTCGACCAGGGCGAGGGTGACCTCGAGCCGCTGTAGCGCGGCCTCCTGACCGGGGGAGCGGGGGAGGTCGAACATGCCGCCCTCGAGCAGCTGCTGCATCGACTCGGGATCGGTCGGGTCGACGCCGCGCATCTGCTCCTCGACGCGGGACTGGATGGCCTCGGCGTCGATCTCGATGCCGCGGGCGTAGTCGGCCACGGCACCGATGAGGTGATCGCGCAGCCACGGCACGTGTGCGAACAGCCGCTGGTGGGCGGCCTCGCGCAGCGCGACGTACAGGAGGATGTCGTCGGCGCTGACGTCGAGGTCGGCGCCGAAGGCCTCGAGGTTGGCGGTCACGATCGCCGCCTTGCCCGGCGCCGCGAGCGGCAGCCCGATGTCGGACACGCTCAGCACCTCCGAGGCCAGCGCCCCGAGGCCCGAGCCGATCTGGCTGGCCAGCATGCCGCCGATCGCCTTGCCGAGGATGCCCATCAGGGGGCCGGACATCTCGCGGGCCTCGGCCGGCATCGCGGTGCCGAGGGCCTGCACCGAGGACTCGGCGATCGGCTCGACCAGCACCTTCCAGACGTCGATCGTGCCGACGACCCACTCGGCGCGGCTCCACGCGGCCGGCGAGGTCACGCCGGAGGGGAACGCCGTGGTCTCGTCGAGCCAGTGGTCGGCGAGCTGGAGCGCGTCGGCGACCGCATCGCGCTGACGCTGCCCCGGGCTCGGGTCGGCCGACTGGGCCACGGTCTTGCGGGCCAGGTCGATCGCGAAGTCCCAGTTCAGCGGGCCGTCGTACGGTTGCAGCAGGCTCTGGAGCTGGCCGAGGAGCTGACTCAGGTCCGGCATGGCGCCGCTCCCGCCGCCCATCGCGCTGAAGATCTGCTCGAACGGCGTCCCCTTGAAGGGGTTCTGGCCGCCGTCGTCGGGGGTCTCGCCCGGCTTGTCCATGCCCCCAACCGTACGCGCCCGGCCTGACCGGCGGTGGGGGGGAGAACCCGGGGTCGTCCCTGATGTTCGGCACGACCGCGGCTGGCTAGCGTGCTGGTCGTGAAGGCGTTCGTGCAGGACCGGTACGGCGGGCCGGAGGTGCTCGCGCTGCGCACGGTGGACGATCCGGTGCCCGGACCCGGGGAGGTGCTGGTCCGGGTGCGGGCCAGCTCGCTCAACGCGGCCGACTGGCACCTGATGCGCGGCGACCCCTACGTCGTACGCGCGCTGGACCGCACGACCTTCGGCTGGCGCGCCCCGAAGCGACCGATCCGGGGCCGCGACCTGGCCGGCGTGGTCGCGGCGCTGGGCCCCGGCGTGACCGACCTCGCCGTCGGTGACGAGGTGGTCGGCGAGGTGCTCGCGGAGGGCGCCTTCGCCGAGCTCGTGGCCGCGCCCGCCGACGTCCTGGCGCGCAAGCCGGCGGACCTGCCGTTCGAGCAGGCGGCCGCGCTGCCGTTGGCCGGGACGACCGCGCTCACCGGCCTGCGGGAGGCCCGTCTCGCCGCTGGCGACCGGCTGCTGGTCAACGGCGCCTCGGGCGGGGTCGGCACCTTCGCCGTGCAGCTCGCCGCCGCGCTGGGCGCCGAGGTGACCGCGGTGTGCAGTGCGCGCAACGCCGACCAGGCCCGTGCGCTGGGCGCCGACCACGTCGTCGACTACGCGCGGTCCGACTTCGCCGCCTCCGGCCAGCGGTACGACGTCGTGCTGGATCTGGTCGGCAACCGCTCGCTCGCGGACCTGCGCCGGGTGCTGACCGCCGACGGCGCGCTGCTGCTCTCCGGCGGCGGGACGTCGCAGGGAGGCAGCCTGTTCGGGCCGATGCGTCTCTTCGCCGTGGCCGGCGTCCGGGCCAGGTTCGTGCGGCCGCAACGGCTGCTGGCCTTCCGGGCCGAGCCAAGCGCCGCCATGGTCGCGGACCTGCTGGCGATGGTGGCCGCCGGCACGCTGCGCCCGGTGATCGACCGGACCTACCCGCTCGCGGACCTTCCGCAGGCGATGCGCTACCTCGAGGAGGACCACGCCGCCGCGAAGGTGGTCATCACGGTCTAAGGTCCTGACGTGACCTCCGTCGTACGCCTGGTGGACCTGCGCGAGACCCCGCTCGACGTCGCCGAGGTCGTCGCCGCGCTGGACGACGACGCCTCCGGCGGCCTGACGCTGTTCGTGGGCCGGGTGCGCGACCACGACGGCGGCAAGGACGTCGACGGACTCGACTACTCCGCCCACCCGACCGCGCTCGAGAAGATGCGCGAGGTCTGCGAGCGGATCGCCGCGTCGTACGACGTGCACGGCGTCGCGGCCGTGCACCGGGTCGGCACGCTCGCCATCGGCGACGTCGCGGTGATCGTCGCGACCGCGTCCGCCCACCGGGGTGTCGCGTTCGACGCCTCCCGCGCGCTGATCGACACGCTCAAGGCCGAGGTGCCGATCTGGAAGCACCAGCGCTTCGGCGACGGCACCGAGGAGTGGGTCGGCACCCCCTGAGCGCGCCTCCCGGGGTGGGGTGGCCCGGCCGCCTACCCTCGACCCGTGGAGATCCTGCTCTGGCTGGTGCCGTCGGCGGTCGCGACCGTGGTCGCGATGCTGTGGGTCGGCTGGCTGGGTCGCGAGGGCCGTGGCGAGGTCGATCGGGACGTCGCCGTACGCCGCCTCGCGGGCGCGCTCGAGCCCGACCAACGGCGGCGGCGCCCGGCTCCTGGGTACGCCGCGCCGCGGCCCGAGCCCGACCGGAGCACCGGCATCGCCGTACGACCCTCGCGTCGCGCGTCCTGACCGCGCGCGCGGACGTTGGCGCCGTCTGACAGGCTTGGCGCCATGACGCAGCGCACCATCGCCGGCCTCCTCGCCGTGCCGTTGGTGATCGCGCTGTGGGTGGTGGCTGCTCTCGAGTCGCTGCCCTACGTCACCTACGAGCCCGGCATCACCGTGAACGTCCTCGGTGACAACGAGGACGGCAAGCCAATCATCCAGGTCGACGGGCAGGAGACCTGGGCCGACGACGGCCAGCTGCGGATGACGACCGTCTACGTCTCCCAGCCCGACGCGCACAACACGCTCTTCGAGCTGATGAAGGACTGGGTCAGCTCCTCCAGCGCGGTCTATCCCTACGACGCGATCTACCGCAAGGACGAGACCGCCGAGCAGAACCGCCAGGAGGGCAAGCAGGAGATGACGTCCTCGCAGGACGCCGCGACCGCCGCCGCCCTCACCGAGCTCGGGTACGACGTCACCGAGGCCGTGGTCGGCGGCGTCGAGAAGGGCACGCCCGCCGACGGGGTGTTCGAGCGGGGCGACGTGATCCTGCGGGTCGACGGCGAGAAGGTGCTCAACTCCGACGAGGTCGTCACCGCGGTCACCGAGGCGGGCGCGGGGCAGCCCATCGAGTTCGTCGTACGTCGTGACGGCAAGCGCCACACGCTGACGGTGACGCCGCAGGAGACCGACGGCCGGCCGCAGGTCGGCGTCCAGGTCGGCACCCAGACCACCGACTTCCCCTTCGAGGTCACGATCGCGATCGATCCGAGCATCGGCGGCCCGAGCGCGGGGCTGATGTTCAGCCTCGGCATCTACGACACCCTGACCGACGGCTCGCTGACCGACGGCCGGACGATCGCCGGCACCGGCACGGTCGACGCCGCCGGCAAGGTCGGCCCGATCGGCGGCATCCAGCAGAAGATCGTCGGCGCGCGCGAGGCCGGTGCCGAGCTGTTCCTGGTGCCGCCCGCCAACTGCGACGAGGCCGTGCAGGCGCCGAACGGCGACATGCGCCTGGTCGAGGCGCCGTCGACCCACAGCGCGCTGCGGTCGATCAAGACCTGGGTCGAGGACCCCGACGCCGACCTGCCCACCTGTGGAGACGATGCTGCATGAGCGACGACGACTACGACTCCGCGCTGCCGGGCTTCGAGAACGTCGACCCCGCGCTGGCGGCGGCCGTCCTGGAGATCGAGGGCCACATCGCCGCCGAGGGCTGGGACCAGCCGGCGAGGCTCTACGGCCTCGTCGAGACCGCCTCGCTGGTCGCCCGCGAGCCGGCACTGGCCTCGGCGATGGGCCTCGACTCCTCCTCGGCCGAGGGGTCGCTGACGCCGATCGAGCAGGAGCAGCTCGCCCCTGACCGGCCGTTCGAGGAGTCGCTGCGCGCGGTCAGCTGGCCGCCCGGCGTCGCCGGCTGCGCGGCGGTCGTGGAGCGGCTGGTGCTGCCGCCGGACGCCGACGAGCAGATCCCGGAGGACCCGGCGTCGGCCGAGGAGTTCGCGCGCGAGCACCCCGACCGGCAGGAGGTCCGCATCGTCGCGGGCGCCACGCGCGCGGGCGCGACGTACTGCGCGCTGCGGCTGCGCTCCCACGACGACGACCAGTCCGTGGTCGGCGGCGCCGACCTGGTGCCGGGGCTGCTGGAGCTGCTGGTCGCAACGCTCGAGGACGACCCGGAGCCGCAGGGCTGACGTGGTTGACGTGGTTGAGGAAACAGGGAGAGACAAGGCATGAGTGAGCTGTTCGACGAGGAGTCTCGCGAGGCCCCGCCGCCGCGCGGGTCACGGCGCTCGCGTGCGCTGATCATCACCGCGATCGTCCTGGTGCTCGCCTTCCTCGGCCTGTCCACCTTCGCGTCGCTCTACACCGACCGGCTCTGGTACAAGGCCGGCGGCTACTCCGGCGTCTTCACGACCTTGTTCTGGACCCGCACCGGCCTGTTCCTCGTCTTCGGCGCGGTGATGGGCCTCGTCGTCGGCCTGAACATCTACCTCGCCTTCCGGTTCCGCCCGTTCTTCCGGCCGAACTCGCCCGAGCAGACCGGCCTCGACCGCTACCGCGACGCGGTGACGCCGATCCGCACCTGGCTGCTGGTCGGCATCTCCGTCGTGCTGGGTGCCTTCGCCGGCAGCTCGGCGATCGGGGAGTGGCGCAGCTACCTGCTGTGGCGCAACGGCGGCTCGTTCGGCCAGCGCGACGAGTGGTTCGACAAGGACATCGGCTTCTACGTCTTCGACCTGCCCTGGCTGCACTACCTCATCGACTACTCGATGGCGGTGCTGGTCGTCGCGCTGATCGCCGCGGTCGTCGTCCACTACCTGTACGGCGGCATCCGGCTGCAGACCTCCCGCGACCGGCTCTCCGGGGCGGCGCAGGTGCAGATCTCGGTGCTGCTGGGGCTGTTCGTGCTGGTGAAGGCCGCCGACTACTGGCTCGACCGCTTCGACCTGGTCACCCGCTCGGGCTCCCTGGTCACCGGCATGAACTACACCGGCCACAACGCGATCCTGCCGTCCAAGAACATCCTGCTCGGCATCGCCGTGATCTGCGCGGTGCTGTTCTTCGTGAACGTGTGGCGCCGCACCTGGCTGCTGCCGTCGGTCGGCCTGGCGCTGCTCGCGGTCTCCGCGATCCTGCTCGGCCTGATCTGGCCCGGCATCGTGCAGCAGTTCCAGGTCAAGCCGTCGGAGGCCGACAAGGAGGCGCCGTACATCGACGCCAACATCAAGGCCACCCGCGAGGCGTACGCCATCGACGACGACAACGTCGAGGTCACCGAGTACACCAAGAAGGCCGAGAGCACCGATGCGACGGCCGACGCGTTCGCGTCGCTGCTCGGGCAGACCAGCTCGGCGCCGCTGGTGGACCCGCAGCTGGTGCGGCAGACCTTCGAGCAGCAGCAGCAGGCGCGGGTCTACTACTCCGTCGCCGACGTGCTCGACGTCGACCGCTACACGATCGACGACACCGAGCGGGCGCTGGTGCTCGGGGTCCGCGAGCTCGACCAGGACAAGATCAACACCGGCGACAAGAACTGGTCCAACCTGCACACCGTCTACACGCACGGCAACGGCGTGATCGCGGCCTACGCCAACCAGCGGCCGGCCGACAACGGGCCCGAGAAGACCGACATCCAGTGGGCCGAGGGCATCCAGAACAACAGCCAGCGCACGCTCTCCGAGGCGGTCGGCGACTACGAGACCCGCGTCTACTTCGGTGAGCAGAGCCCGGACTACTCGATCGTCGGCAAGGCCGCCCCCAGCGACCCGTCCGTCGAGCTCGACCTCTCGGTCGGCGGCGAGGCTGCCGACACCGGCTCCGCCGACGCGCCCTCGGACGCGCCTTCGGATTCGCCGTCGGACACCCCGTCCGACGCACCGACCGACTCGGCCTCGGAGACGCCGTCCGTCGCCCCCGAGGACACCACGGGGAACACCGACGCCGAGGACCGCACCACGACGTACGACGGCAAGGGCGGCGTCCACATCGGCGGCTTCTTCAACAAGCTGATGTACGCCGTGAAGTTCGGCGAGCCGAACTTCCTGCTCTCCGAGCGCGTCAACGAGAACAGCCAGGTCCTCTACAACCGCAACCCGCGCGACCGGGTCGAGAAGTTCGCGCCGTGGCTGACCATCGACGGCGACGCCTACCCGGTGATCGTCGACGGCCGGATCCTGTGGGTGCTCGACGGCTACACCGCCACCGACCGCTACCCGAACTCGCAGCGCGAGTCGTTCGAGACGATGACCGACGACTCCCTGCAGGACAAGACCGGGCTGCGCACCCTGCCGACCGACGAGGTCAACTACATGCGCAACGCGGTGAAGGCGACGGTCGACGCCTACGACGGCACCGTCACGCTCTACGAATGGGACGAGGAGGACCCGATCCTCAAGGCCTGGGAGAGCGCCTTCCCCGGCACCGTCCAGCCGCGGAGCGACATCCCCGAGGACCTGCTGTCGCACCTGCGCTACCCGCAGGACCTGTTCAAGGCGCAGCGCTACCAGTACGCCCGCTACCACGTGACCGACCCGGGCGACTTCTACCAGGGCAACGACCGCTGGGAGGTCCCCGAGGACCCGAACTCGCGGGGCAGCTTCCTGCAGCCGCCGTACCGGCTGTTCGTGAACCAGGCGGCCGCTGACGGTGCGCAACGGAACGTCTGGTCGCTGACCACGGACTTCGTGCCGTACGGCAAGAGCAACCTCGCGGCGTTCGTGTCGGTCGACTCCGACGCGACCGACCCCGAGAACTACGGGAAGTTCCGGGTCCTCGAGATCCAGAACGCGCAGACGAACGGACCGTCCCTGATCGCCAGCGAGTTCGCCGGCAACCAGGACGTCCGCAACGCGCTGCTGCCCTTCCAGCAGGGTGGGAACCCACCGCTCTACGGCAACCTGCTGACCATCCCGGTCGAGGGCGGACTGATCTACGTCGAGCCGGTCTATGCCCAGCGGACCGGGTCCACCGGCGGCTATCCGATCCTCCAGTACGTGCTGGTCTCGTACGGCGACCAGGTCGGCATCGGCCAGACGCTGCGCGAGGCGCTCGCCGACGCCCTCGGCGTCGAGAACGCGAACGTCACGCCGGGCGGCAACAACGGCGGCGGCAACGGCAAGGGCGGCGGCAAAGGCGGTGGCGGCGAGCCGCAGGGCACGATCTCCCAGCAGATCGCCGTCCTGCTTGCGAAGGCCGAGGCGTCCTTCGCGGCGGCCGACCAGGCGCAGCGGGCCGGCAACACCGTCCGCTGGGCGCAGCTCATGGACCGCGGCAAGGACTTCGTCAGCCAGGCCGTCGAGCTCGCCGACCAGCTGCCCGAGTCGCCGCCGGCGGGGGAGGGCGGCCAGGGTGGTCAGCCCACCGAACCCGCCCAGCCCTCCGGCTCGCCGGAGCCCACGGAGTCCCCGAGCCCGTCGTCCTGACGGACCCGATTTGGCGTGCTCCACCCCGGTCTGTAAGGTTGGGTTCACCGACGCGGGGTGGAGCAGCTCGGTAGCTCGCTGGGCTCATAACCCAGAGGTCGCAGGTTCAAATCCTGCCCCCGCTACAAAGGAAAGGCCCTCTGACCAGCTGAAACGCTGGCCAGAGGGTCTTTCGGATTTCGAACCAGAAACCGTAGGTGGGCGGAAATGACCCGTCTTCATCGGCGGCGCGACCCATCGTTACGGTTCGGGCGAACCGTAACGAGACGTAAAGCCTTGTCGAGCGCCGCCGACATCCCTGGATAGCCGGTCGCGTCCAGCCAGCGTGCGTCCAGGCCAGCGGGCAATGGGAATGCGGAATCGTTCCCAGTACTCCTCCAAAGGCGAAGCCGACTCGGCGATAGCGGCGGATCGGTGCGATGTACGCGGCGGAATGGGGCAGATCGTCCTGACGCCAATGCGTGCCCCAAGCCTGTTCGACTCTGCCCTCTGTGCCGCGAGTCACGAGTCATAGCAAGCCAACTGCCACGGAGTGCTCTAAGGCGACTTGCTCCCTTCGGTGACGGCGCTGTCGATTGCGCTGATCGAGCTCGTTGCGGATGAGGGTGCTCACGCGGTCGTCGCCGCGGGTGCAGGATGCCTCCGAGGAGTACGGTGGGCCCGACTCGTGCTGTCTCGCTGGCGTGACGCCGAGCAGGCGTACGGCTACCCGCAGCCGGAAGGCATCGAAGGACCGCCCCGCTAAAGAGCTGGACGAGCTCGCGAACCGTCTGCGTGGCCTCGCAGGTCAGCGACCAGCCCGGGCGTAGCCCCAGTCAGGCGCGATGGTCAGGTGCGGGGACGTAGGCGAGGCTCACGCGAACGTGTCCGAGGCGGCGTCGGTGCGTAGGCCGTCGCTGGCGCGGCCTCGAATCCGGGAAGGTCGTTGAACCCCACACGGCTATCTCGGCGGACAACCTGCAGGGCATGGGCCAAGAGCCGCGCCGTTGCGGTCGCGTCTCCAGCGGCCGTGTGTGCTCCGGTGAGGCTGATACCTGCGGCGACGCAACAGCTGTGTAGATCGTGGGCGCCGTTGTCGGCTAGTCCGATGTGGTCAGCGAGGTGCAACGTGCACAGGCTCGGTATCGCAGGCATGTCGATGTCGGCTCGCTCGTACTCGCTTGCGAGGAACGCGAGGTCGAACTCTGCGTTATGCGCGACGAGCACGCGGTTGCGAAGGCGTTCGGTCAGCCAGTCGGTCAGTTCAGCGAATGTCGGTGCGCTCTCGACGTCGCTGTTCTGGATGCCGTGTACCTCGGTCGGTCCGGTGTCGCGCACGGGGTTCACGAGGGTCGTCCAGGTGTCGGTCACGCTGCCGTCGGGGTCCGCGTGGAGGACGGCGAGCTCGACGACCCGGTCGTCGAGGTGGGGTGCGAAGCCGGTGGTTTCGAGGTCGATGACCGCAAAACCGGTGAGCCCGAGGCGGGGCTCCTGACGGGGTGTGGGCGCGGTCTGGTCGGAGGTTGGCAGTCTCGGGTCGAGTGTGTCGCTGACTTCTGGGTCGTCGGCGATGGATCGCAGTGCATCCCGAGCGCCGGCGAGGTCGAGGTTGCGGGCGGCGTACGCGGCACAGAGCAGCGGTTCGGACAGGTACTCGTCGTACTTGTCGTGCGCCTTGATGGGGACGGTGGCGGCGAGTGAGGCTGCGTCGGGTGGGGGGTCGGCGAGGAGGTCGCGTGCTGTGGCGCGTAGGTCGTCGGGTGTGGCACGGGTGATGGTCATGGTCCCGCCGCCGATGCCGACGTGGTGGCCGCGGGCGGCGAGGAGGACGGCGACGGTGTTGAGGACTCGGTCTCCGCGCCACGGGAACACGACGGTGTCATCTCCCCAGGGGAGGAGTTGGCGTTCCTGGAGTCGGAGACGGCGGTACGCGGCTCGGCCTTCGTCGAGGAGGTCTTGGGCGGGTGCGTTGAGGTAGACCGGAACGTCGTCGGACTCGTAGAGAGCGCGCATGCGTTGGCGCACCAGGTCGGCTACCTGGGCGCCGTCGCCGGAGAACATCGGTGGACGACCTCCCGACGAGCGGGTGAGCTCGATGACGCGTGAGGTGGTGTCGACGTCGACGACGGCCCAGCGTCGGCCGGCGAAGATGAGAAGGCTTCCCGGGAGTACCGGGTAGTCGACGGGGATGGAGCCGAGTGTTCGGCCGCGAGTGACGAGCCGGTACTCCTCGGCGGTCTTGAACGCTGCGTAGAACGTGTAGTGGTTCACGAGCTGGTCGCCGACGGGGCCGGCGAGGAGAAGCCCGTCGCCGGCCTGGGTGAGGACCTCCGCGGCGCCGAGGTCTCGGAGTAGCTCGACGAACATGGTCTTGTCGACGCGGTTGAACGGGCCTTGCGCGCACAGGTTCGTGTACAGGTCTGCTGCTTTCGCGCCGCCGTGCTGGGCGATGACGGACAGGACCTGTTGGACGAGGGTCGAGAGGTGCAGGTCGCTGGTGTTCGGGGGGTCGTACCACCGTTCGTGGAGCATCAGGTTGGTCATCGCGACCGTCTGGAACAGCTGGGCGCGCAGCTGGTCGGTCGGGGGCGTGCGCTCGGTGAGTTCACGTTCCGAGATGTAGAGCCGCATCACGGCCGGCTGGTCGCGCCTGCCTGAGCGTCCGAGTCGTTGGCGGAGGGCTGCGACACTGCCCGGGGCACCGATCTGGGCGACTGCGTCGGTGGAGCCGATGTCGATGCCCATTTCGAGAGTGGATGTGCAGATGGCGGTGGTCCTGTGTTCGGAGGACCGAAGACGATTCTCGACGTCCTCGCGGTACTCCTTGGACAGGTTGCCGTGGTGGGGGAAGAACTCGTTCGGAACCTGCTGCTCGGTGCTCTTGGTGGTCAGCATGTCGGCGTATGACTCGACAACGGCACGGGAGTTCGCGAACACGAGGTTGTCGTCGCCGCGCAGTGTCCGGAACAGGTGGTCGGCGATGTCGTGGGCGTCTCGGGAGTACACCGCCTCGAGCGTGGCGTCGTCATCTGGTGCGGGTTCGTCGTGTGACTTCGGTGCCTGGGTCGGGTCGGGGCGAACGTATGCGCGCAGCTGGAGCTTGATTTCGGTGCTCTCGCCGCCTGGGTTGTCCAGAACGACGACCTGGTCGGCCCGGCCGGGGCGGAGGAACTCGGCAGCGATGGCCGGGTCGGCGAGCGTTGCTGACAACCCGATGCGTGGGACGCGTCTCCGGACGGCGAGGTCGAGCCGGTACAGCAATGACTGGAGCTGGGCGCCGCGCTCGGTCCCCATGAACGAGTGAAGTTCGTCGATGACGACGTAGCGAAGGTCGGCGAACACTGTTGGGACTCGGGGTCCGTTAAGCACGAACAGGGCCTCGAGGGATTCTGGTGTGATGAGCAGGACGCCGCTCGGGTCGCGAAGCAACGTGCGTTTCTGAGTGCTGGCCACGTCTCCGTGCCACCGGTGCACCTTCACATTGGTGTACTCACCGAGGCTCTCGAGTCGAAGGTGTTGGTCGTTGATGAGGGCCTTCAGCGGTCCGAGGTACAGCGCCTGGACGCCGCCGGCCATCTGGTTGGTGCCGCGCGCCTCGGCCAGTGCGGACATCACGGGAAGCCATGCAGCCTCTGTCTTTCCTGACGCGGTCGCGGCAGCGATGACGACATCGCGACCGTCAAGAACCGGACCGACAGCTTCAGCCTGCACCGTGCGGAGACGGTCCCAGTGCCGGTCCCACACCCACCGCTGCACGCCACGGTGCAACCGGTCGTATGCCTCGGACGGGTCACTCAACGCGAAGCCACCCGTCCCGTGTCGTCATGACCGTGTCGAGCGTCAGAGCTTGAAGCTCTGCAGGTCGTCGTCCTCGTCGGCACTACCCGAACTCGTCGGTGGTGTCGGGTCGACGGCTCCGGCGAACGAGACGTGCACACCCGCCATCGCAGGGTCGCTGCCGTTCGAGGCAGTGTCGACCTCGGAAGATTCGGACTCGTCGGGAAGCGGTTCGAGGTCGGGGTTGGTCTCGCGGCGGACCTCGACGGTTGCGATGACCTCGGTCCACTCGAGCCCCGGGGTCTGCTCGAGCACGGCAAGCAGGTCGAGGAACGTGCGGATGGTGTTGCGCGGGGTGCGGAAGTACGCCTCACCGACCTTCGAGGAGCAGTGCGACATGAACGACTCGAGTGCCATATCGGGCAGCAGGTACGCGTCCGGGTCACCGGAGGCCTGGACGTGGACGAGCTTGCTGAGCAGGACGTACAGGTCCTCGGGGGTCAGGGCCGCGAGTCGGATGACTGGCCCGGAGAGGTCAACGCGCCCGCCGGTTGCGAACGTGTTTTCCGCGAGCCGAGACTGCAGGGCCGTGTAGGAGTAGAGGCCGCGGCGACTGTCGGTGAGGAAGTCAGGTGTACCTCCGAAGATGAAGCCGAGACCTTCAGCGGTGCCCTGGAGGGAGTCGTTCAGGATGCGGAGGATCTGCTCGTAGTTCGAAGTGCGGGCCTGACTGTTCGTCAGTTTGTACAGGTTGACCATCTCGTCGAGGCACACGAGCAGCCCGGAGAAGCCGGCCAACCGGACGAATCGGGCGAGCAGCTTGAGCTGGTCGTAGAAGTTGGCGTCGTCGATGACGGTTCGCACGCCCAGTGCTGCGCGGGCATCGGTTCGGGTGACGTACTCGCCGCGCAACCACCGCACCGCATTCGACTTCAGCTGTTCATCACCGGAGTCGTGGCCCTGCCAGTACTTCGAGATGACCTCAGCGAAGTCGTAGCCGCCAGTCAGCTCGGTCAAGGCGGCGAGCCTGGCCCGGATGACCGAGTCGGGGGTCACGCCTCGCTCGTTCGCCTCGGTCAGGGCGGTCGTCACGAACCGCTCAACGACCGAGCCCATGGCGCCGCCGTCTGGCTTCGCGCGGGTCGACATGTTCCGCATCAGCTCGGAGTACAGGCTTCGTGCCTGTCCTCCGGTTGCGTGAAGTCGACGGTCCGGGGACAGGTCTGCGTGGACGGTGGCTAGCTTGCGCTGAAGTGCGACGGACCGGACGAGGTTGAGGAAGAACGTCTTGCCGGACCCGTACTCGCCGATGACGAACCGGGCCGCGGACCCGCAGTCGGCGATGCGGTCGATGTCGGCAAGGAGCGCGTTGAGTTCGTGGACCCGCCCAACTTGAATGTACTGCTGACCGTTGCGGGGCACGACCCCGGCACGCAACGAGTTCAGCAGCGCGTCACGGTCTCGGGGACGGATACGTTCGGGTGCAGACTGGCTCGTGGTCACGGGAGCAGTTCCTCTCGCGCGTAGGCGTTGATGGTGTACGTGTCGTCGTCCTCGTCGAGGAGCGTTTCGTCGGCGGCATCCAGTGCGGCTTCGTTGATGCGGTCGATCGCACCGTCCGGCATGAGCTGCCACAGGGCGGCGAGCTCCTCGAGCTCCACACGACTCCACGTCTCACGTTCAACGAGAGCGAGCACGAACGCGGAGTGCGGAGCGTCCAAGTCTGCGACCAGCCGCACCACCGGCACGTCTGCGGCGGGGTCACTGGTCCCGTCCGAGGGTGCGTCGGAAGGGGGGCCCGTCGGGTCCTGGTCGGCGTCGGTCGAGTCGCCATTGAAGATGTCGGCCAGCAACGCCGAAACGGCCGCGGTTTCCGCGAACTTCGCCTCGATCGACGCCAAGTCGAGTCCGACACCTCCGGGTTCCTCGTCGCCGCGGTGCTTGCCGGCACTCTCGGCAGGTGGCTCCGTGATGGGGTACCCCGCATCCGGTTCACCTCCTGCACGCACCGTCACTGGCCCAGTTGCGGGTGCGGGCCGGGCGGCACCGGTGAGATGAGCATGAAGACGGCTGTGGACTTCGGCGGGGTTGAGCTCGATGAGCTTGTAGATCTTCGTGAGCGTGCTGACCTCCTCGGGGGAGATAACACCGTCTGCTGCTGCGACGGCGACAAGGAGGTCGCCGATGGCGCTGCGTTGGCCTTGGTCGAGGACGCTGACGCGCTTCGTCAGACCGGTCAGCTTCACCCCGTTCGCGGTCAGCCACCGCAGATGCGCCTCGAGCCGGGTTCGCTCACCGGGCGACAGTTCCAGCGCCGACTGCAGATGCGAGACCAGGTGAGCTTGCTCCTCGGGGCTCACGTATCCATCGGCAGCCGACACCGCGGTTGCCAGGTGCAGCAACGTGGTTGCAGCCGTGTACGACAGAGTCGCAGTCGACGGCGGCTGCGGACCACTTCGGAACACCACCACCGGTGTGGACGGGGTAATGGGTGCACCACCGAGACGCACATCGGGCTCAACACCAAGACCGAGCCGCTCCAGCAGCTGTGCGAGCGTCACCGTCTCAGGCTTCGAAAGCCGCTCGGGAGACTTCGACTCGAACACAGTGAACAGGTCCGCACCCGTGGTCGCGGCACCGGAGTCAGCGTGACCGGCCGCCCAGTCATGTAACTGCGTGAGCGCCGCATTTGGCGCACCGCTCAACTCCGCCGGCAGCAGCGCCGCCGCAGCCAACGTTGACGCACCTTCTGGATTGCGGCCGATGAACCGGCTGTACGCGTCGAGGTCCGTCGTCACCGAGTCCATCAGCGCACTGAGCTTGCGAACAGCGACCGCCTGGTTGAAGACGTTCGGCACACCGTCCATCGTCAGCTCAACACTGCTGAGCCCGCCGGACGCAGCGTGATACGACAACCTCACCGGCGCCTTCATCACCCGCGGCACCAGACCGTCCCCGTAGGCCTCCGTGTACCGGGCACGAAACAACGTCACGAACTCGTTCGTGCACCTGTGCGCAGGCGTACGCAGATGGATGTCCGGGTGATACCAGGCCCACGCGAGCGCCCAATCCGCCGGGACGGGCTTGCCGTCCGCGGCGAGCGAACCCAGCTCAACCAACAGCGACACCGGCGGCTCCCACCGGTAGGTGCGGTCCAAAGGCGGTGGAGTCGCACCCGTCGCGGTCTCCGCGAGCTGAAAGTCCAGCACATCAAGGAACCGGGTCGCGTAGCTCTGGAACGACCCGTTGTCGCCGTACAACCCGAGCAGCCGACTCACCTCGGCACGCAGGTTCGGGAGTTCCCACCGCAACGACTTGTCCCTGGCAATGTCGACGAGCGCTCGCCGCTCAAGCCCGTAGAAGAACAGGAACACGTACCCGATGTACGCAGCCCGATTGGACCGCCCGTTCGCGAGCCAGGACAGGTACCCGCCGCGCGCACGAGGCGGAATCTCGTTGTACGACGGCCAGTAGCCCATCGTCCTGCCCTGGTAGTCCGGGTTCCGGGTGTCCGCCTTCAGAGTCGGGTCGATGAGCGCAGGCTCTACCTTGTACCCCGACGCTGCCTTCATCCCTCTACCGACGTAGAACATGCCGCCTGGAAGCGTCACCCCTGCGACGTTCGCAGCCGTGCCCGGGCCGTACCATTGCACATTCCGCTCCACCTGATGCACACCAGCACGGGCCGGCGCCGGAGGCTTCACATTCACGATCGTCGTCGAAGGTCTCGCAGCCGCTGGCTGACGCGCAGGCGTTGCGGCCTCACCGAAGAGCAGGTTCTCCGAAGGAGTCACTCGTGGCGCCGTCTGCGCAGGTGGAGCCGCAGCGTGCCTGCCGCTGCCTTGGTCCTTACGGAATCGATCAAACAGGCCCACGAAATCCTCCAACGCTCCTGCGACGAGGTCCCCCGTGACCACGCGGCTCAGCGGAGCCTAGTCCCGTCCACCGACGTTCGACCGCGTTTCCAAGCCCGGGAGGCGTGAACGGTCGACACCAACATCGATCCGTACACCACTCTGGCGGACGCCACTGACGGCGATCGGCGGTCGTCGTTCGGAAAGACCGGTTCCATCCGAGTCCTGCGGTGTGGAGTCCGAAACCGTCTCGCCGCAGCAGAACCTTGCGGTCGGGCCGGGACCGCGACTGAGCGCAGCGTCAAGTTGAGAGCCGACGCCATTGTCGGTGCCCTCTCCTAGGTTGCGTTCATGCAGATGCCGCAGCCGAACCAGCACGACGGGCCCATGGAGGGACATGTTCACCGGCGTCGGGTCTTCACGCCGCCACTCGCGGCGACCGGAGTCCTTGTTATCGGAGACTGGTTCAAGGACGACCTCCCCGACATGCTGTGGCCGGCCCTCGTGCTCGCCGAGCAAGGCAACGACGCAATCCGCAGCTTTGTCTCATGGCAGAAGGCAGTTCAGGACGCACTGTCCGGGCACGATGAGACCGCGTTAGTCGCTGAGTCGCTTGACGGTCGCCTGACCAACCTCGCGCGCCTCGCCATCAAGATTCCGAGCGCAGCAGCGGTGGTGTCGGAGCAAGCAGATGAACACGGGCTGCTCTCTGCCGGCGTGCGCAGCGTGCTTACCTCCTACCCGTACATGCCGGTCCCGTGGCTGACTGCGAATGTCGAGGTGCACGTGCCCGATCAGGCCGACATCGATCTCGTGCGCCGGGCACTTCTCGAATCGGTCAGCGACGGCCACCGCGAGGCACTGATGAAGTGCTTCCACACCTGGAGCACGGTTCAGGCCGGCACATTCTCATCAGACCAGCAGACCATCGACCTCCTGAAGGCCTATCCCGACGAAGAAGAGTCCAGGTCTCAGGCGGACACGGTCATTCGCTCGCAATGGGGAGCACACAAGGGGATGCTGACGGTCGAAGATCCGAGCTACTTCGACGAAGCGATCAAGTGGGCGCGAGTGTTCTGGGGAGCCAACTCGATGACGTCGCAGTGCGTTCGCAAGAGGGAAACAGATAGCGAGACCACTCGCACGCCAGCAAGTGATGGCTCGTCGTTGAACGACACTCACGTACCGGTGGCCGAGTCCCAAGGGGCCGGGGCTACTGCACCGCCGCAAGCACGCCCCGACCCCGACTCGAAGCCGGACGCGCTGGACGGCCCACCCGCGGTGGTGGAAGACGTCGGCGCCAACGCAACCCTCGTTCCGCCCGATGGTGCGCACCTACGAGGACTCACCATGGACCTGTTGTCCAGCTTCGTCGAAGCCTTGGAGACGGCGCCCGCGCGGTTGCACGACAAGGAGCGACAGGAGGTCGTTTCAGGCCTGGTGTCGCGGGCGGGGCGAGATCTCATTGCCGTGCTGACAGCACCCGATCTGTGGTGCATGGAGCACGGCGCCCACATCGTGCGAATGCTGGTGGAAACGAAGATCTACCTGCACTGGATGGCGCAGCAGGATCCAGCCATTTACCGCGAGTTCCAGGAGTACGGCGCGGGCAAGGCGAAGCTCTACGCCCGCATCGCGGATGAGGTGCCGGCAGAAGCGCGCACGCCTGGATATCAGGAAGCCATTGATGAGTTAGAACGACTCAGCCACAACCACGACATCATCGATTACAGGATCGTCGACACCCGAGACACATTCGCGCGGGGCAAGTCCATCCGCAGCATGGCCGACGAGACAGGTCTCCTAGACTTCTACCGACAGGCCTACTCACAGGCCAGCGGTGTGGCGCACTCCGAGTGGTGGTCTATCGAGACCCACGCGATGGAACGTTGCCTTAACGTCCTTCACGGCCTGCACCTCATCCCGAGCCTTTCGCTCAGCCTGGGTGGCAACGTCCAGCTCGCGACCGCGTGGGTGAACCAGTTCTACTCACTCGTGCGCACAGCCTTCCGCATCCTCGGCACCGATGAGCGAGCGGTCTCCTCTGCCTTCTCCTGGCTTGAGGAGTCGGAGAATGAGGAGACAGCCTGATCTCGCACCCGACTTTCTGACCGTGGGCAGGGGGAGTCGTGTGCCCGCTCATCGGCAGATCCGTAGATCCGGCTCGCGGCGGCGCGACGTTGGTGGAGCGGGCCAATCCGTCCAGGGCGGTAGCGCTTCGGTGGATGATAAGGTGGCCTTATGACCCTCTTGGTCGACTACCTCGGCGCGCGGCACGATGAGGATGTCGCGCGGCTTCGTCGCATGCTCGCGCTGAGAGCGGCGGTCGCGACAGGGATGAGCCAGCGGGAGATCGCGACTGCTCTGGGCATCAGTCAGGCGGCGGTGAGTCAGCAGCTGAAGACAGCATCGGACCTGTCGAGCGTCCATCCCGGCATTGTTGTCGAGGCTGCTGGGCCTGTTCTTCGCCGCCTTGCCGAGAACGCTGGGTATGGGAGGCTTGCGGTCTTCGGCTCGGTTGCGCGCGGTGAGGCGACGGGTGACTCCGACATCGATCTGTTGGTCGAGGCGCCGGAGGGGACGTCGTCGTTCGAGTTCATCCGGTTCAAGCGGTTGCTCGAGCGGGTACTCGGTCGGCAGATCGATCTGGTCGATTACGGCGGCTTGAAGCAAAGGCTGGACGACGACATCCGTCGTGACGCGGTGTTGCTCTGATGGAGCGCAAGGCGGCCAAGGAACTGCTTCACATCCGGGGCTGGATGATGCGGGTCGATGAGATCGTGCGACGTGGCAAGGAGGCGTACGTCGCCGACGACCTCCTCCAAGAGGCCGGGGACTCGCTCATGATGAAGCTGGGTGAAGCGGCCAACCGGTTGTCTAGACTGAAGGTCCTTGCGCCGGACGGTGTCGAGTGGGCGCTCGCCGTAGCGAACCGCAACTTCATCATCCACCAGTACGACGAGATCAACCGCGAGCTGACCTGGCTGACGCTCTCGAGAGATCTGCCGGAGTGGAAGGTCTCGCTGGAGGGTCTTTTCGGCGAGGCAGAAGGTGTGCTCGACGCCGCCGGCTGAGGTCCAGCATGCCGCGGGCCGGACTAGAGTCTCGTCGCTGCAACCGCGTGACCGGGACTCGAAGGTGGGCGGAAAGTGGGCGGATTTAGCGGCAACCTGAGTCAACGGCCGTCAAACGGTGAAGCCGTGCACGTGGTGTTTGTGCAGGTCAGCCGGTACTAGTGGCAAGCCGTGGCAACCGCAGGCGGTCGGGTGAAGGCGGACGCCGGTCTCCCAGAGGTCGCAGGTTCAAATCCTGCCCCCGCTACTGGAAAGTGGCCCGTGGCCTGCGGAAACGCAGGCCACGGGCCACCTTGTCATTTGAGCCTTTCCATCTCCGGCGTTCGGGTCGTGTTCCTCAGGCCGTGTCATGGACCGTCGTCAGGCACCCGACCCTGCGACGGACCGACATGTCGTCGTCTCCCGACGGAAGGCGACTCAGGCACCTGACGAGGCTGCTCCCGATCCGGGGTGGCGCGACACTCGGGTCGGGTACGACGGAAGCCGGGCGCCAGCCAGGGGCAGCGAGAGATCGCGACTGCTCTGGGCATCAGTCAGGCGGCGGTGAGTCCGACAGCTGAAGACAGCATCGGACCTGTGAAGTTTCTATCCGCGGCACGCGGCTGCGACGTCCTGAGCAGCACCGAAGCCCGCTCTCGTACGCAGATCCCGACGCCGCACTCCCGTGCAGGTGCTGGGCTTCGTTCGACGGCGTAGTCTCGTTGGGACCGTGGGACACGGCGCCTCCGGTCGAGGAGGTGAGATGTCCGCACCCGGACCGACCACGGAGTACCCCGACCACATCGACGGTGCGGTCCTCAAGATCGCGGGCGTGGTCGTGCTCGGCGCGATCATGTCGATCCTGGACATCACCGTGGTCAACGTTGCGCTGCCGACGTTCCAGGAGGAGTTCGGCACTCCCGACAACCCGGTGTCGTACTCGCACGTCGCGTGGACCGTCACCGCCTACACCCTGGCGCTGGCCACCGTCATTCCGCTGACGGGGTGGGCCGCCGACCGGTTCGGGACCAAGCGGCTCTACATGACCGCCATCTTCCTGTTCACCGCGGGCTCCGCACTCTGCGCGACCGCCTGGGACATCAACGTGCTGATCGGGTTCCGGGTGCTGCAGGGGCTCGGAGGTGGGATGTTGATGCCGCTGGGCATGACGATCATGACCCGCGCCGCCGGACCTCATCGGATGGGGCGCCTGATGGCGATCCTGGGCGTGCCGATGCTGCTCGGTCCCATCCTCGGCCCGATCCTCGGCGGCTGGCTGATCGAGGTCGCCAGCTGGCACTGGATCTTCCTGATCAACCTGCCCCTGGGCATCGCGGCGCTGATCTACGCCTGGTTCGTCCTGGAGAAGGACAGCCCGGAGCCGTCGGAGTCCTTCGACTTCCTCGGCATGGCGCTCATGTCGCCCGGCCTGGCGCTCTTCCTCTTCGGGGTCTCATCGCTTCCCGCCGAAGGCGGTGACTTCGGCGCGCCCCGGGTGTGGGTGTCCATGCTCGTCGGCGTCCTGCTGATGCTCGCCTTCGTCTGGCACTCCTTCCGTCCCGAGCACCCGCTGCTCGACCTGCGGCTGTTCAAGAATCGGAACCTCACCGTCTCGATCATCACCATGTTCATGTTCGCCGCGGCCTTCTTCGGTGGGCTGCTGCTGGTGCCGACCTACTTCCAGCAGATCCGCGGGGAGTCCACGCTGCAGGCCGGGCTGCTGGTCGCGCCCCAGGGCATCGGCGCCATGGTGACGATGCCGATCGCCGGCCGGCTGGTCGACAAGATGCCGGTCGGGCGGATCGTTCCCTTCGGGCTGATCGGGATCATCATCGGCATGTTCGGCCTCACCCAGGTCACCGCCACCACGCCGTACCCCGCGCTGATCGCCATGCTGTTCGTCATGGGGCTGGGCATGGGCGGTTCGATGATGCCGCTGTTCACGTCCGCCCTGAAGACCTTGTCCAACCACGAGGTCGCGCGCGGCTCGACGCTGCTCAACATCACCCAGCAGGTCTCCTCCTCCTGCGGGGTGGCGCTGATGTCGGTGCTTCTCACCAGTCACCTCAACGACTCCCCGGTCATCCCCGGCACCGAGAACATCCCCGGCCTGCCCGACGGCCTCACCGAGACCCAGGCGGCGATCCTCTCCAACACGAACCCTGAGCAGTTCGCCACTCTGAACCTCGACCCGGCCGCCGTGGCGCGGGGCCTCGTCGACGCGGCCGCCGCGTTCGCGGAGACCTATTGGGTCGCGTGGGTGCTCGTCGTGCTGACCCTCATCCCGGCCCTGATGCTCCCGCGGAAGCACGAGGAGGCCCACCTTCTCGACGACGAGGGCGTGCCCCCGGCAACCGTCGACTGACTGATCCGGTGGCCTCACCGATCGGGTGCACCGTGACCGCCGCGTCGCTCACGTGGTCGGTAGGTCCCCGACGACGGAAGCTCCGTTCGTGCCCACGCAGGCCAGGCCGGCTGTCGTGAGTGATCTGCGTGCCGGGAGATCGGATCGGAGCATGGCCGTCGACGGTTGGCCTCCCCGCCCGAGACCGTCGTAGTCGCGATGAGCGCGACGGCATCCGGAGGTCGCGGGTTCAGATCCTGCCCCCGGCTGCAAGAAGGTGGCCACTGAGCGGCGGGGCGCAGGTCAGGGCCTGCTTGGTTGCTTCGGCCCTTGCGGTCGATGCCGCGCTTGCACCCCGGCGCGACCCCGCTGGGTGGCTCGTCCGACGTCCGTGAGCGTCAGGTCATCGGTTGCCGAGCCACGCCATGGCGGCGACCACGAGTGCCTGCGTCCCGGTGTCCAGGGTGGGTTGGAGGACCGGCGCGAAGGCGGCCGAGTGGTTGACCGGGATGTCCTGGCCGACGCGACCGGACTCCTCGGCGGCCCGGTAGGTGTCGGGGTCGCTGCCGCCGAAGAACCAGTAGGCGTAGGGCGCACCGAATGCGGCGGGGATGTCGCTGAAGTCCTCGCTCGCACTCTGTGCCGGCAGGTCGCGGGCACGGTCGCCGAAGAAGCCCGCGAAGGCATCGGCGACCCGACGGGTCACGTCGGCGTCGTTGTCGGTCAGCGGGTATCGGTCGAACAGCTCGAACTCCGGGTCTCGCGGTGACCCGGACGCGGCGCACTCGGCGCGCACGATCCGCTTGATCGCGCCCAGCACGGCGGCCCGGGTGCCCTCGTTGTAGGTCCGGACGTTGAGCTGCAGTACGGCCCGGTCGGGGATGACGTTGCTCTTGGTGCCGGCCTGGATGCTGCCGACCGTCAGGACGGCGGTCTCGGTGGGGGCGACCTCGCGGACTACCACGCCCTGGAGCCGGACGACGATCATCGCGGCGAGGACGACGGGGTCGACGGCGGCCTGGGGCATGGATCCGTGGGCGCCACGTCCGTGGACCGTGATCCGCATGCTGTCTGCGGCCGACAGCGCCGGACCCGGCCGGGTGCCGAGGGTGCCGGCAGGGAAGGGGAGTACATGCTGGGCGAACGCGACGTCGACCGGGCCGACGCGTGAGACGAGGTCGTCCTCGACCATCGCGCGGGCTCCATCGGCGGTCTCCTCAGCCGGCTGGACGAGGGCGACGAGCGTGCCCGACCACCGGTCGCGAGCAGCACTCATCAGGGCAGCCGCACCGGCGAGGCAGCTGACGTGCACGTCGTGACCGCAGGCGTGCATGATCGGCGTCCCGTCGTCCCGCACCTGCGTGCTCGCGTACGGCAGTCCCGTCTGCTCGCGCACGGGGAGGGCGTCCATGTCGGCGCGCACCAGCACGACCGGACCCTCACCGTTGCGGAGGATGCCGACGACACCGGTGCCGCCGATCCGTTCGGAGACCTCGTACTCCGCGGTCCGCAACAGGTCGGCGACCCGGTCAGCGGTCCGCTGTTCCTCATGGGACAGTTCGGGGTGCGCGTGCAGGTCGCGATAGAGATCCTCCTGCCAGCCTCGTACGGCGCTCAGGCCATCGAGAACCGCGGTCACGGAGTCGTCGGTCATGCGTTCCATCATGCTCCGCGGCGACTCAGGCCGCGTGCTGACGTTCTGGCTTATCCCTCCGAGGCGCGGCCTCGCGGGCGGGCGAGTCGGGCTCGGTCCACGTGACGGCGTGCGTCGGGGTGTCGGTCGGGTCCTGCGTCCTGCGGTCGGAACGCGGGTCGCGCCCGAGCATGCCGGCGGACGCGAGAGTCCCGAGGGTGAGCACCGTGATGATCATCAGCGCGGTGGCGACGATCCAGATGAGGTAGCCGAGGTCGGACATGGGGGTAATCTCCTTTCGTTCTTCTCTCTATAACGCTACGCGAAGCGTTTCGTATTTCACGGGGCTCCCATGTCGTCTTCGTCACCCGATCGACCGGCGGTACGTCGTGGACGACCGCGCCAGGAAGGGGTTGACCAGCGCCTGGAGTCGGCGGTCCTGTCGTTGCTGCGCAGCGGCGGGCCGTCGGCGGTCACCGTCGAGGCCGTGGCTGAGGTCGCGGGAGTCGCCAAGACGACGATCTACCGTCGCCACGCCAACCGCGCGGAGCTGCTGAGGTCGGCCCTCGCACACGCGATCGGCAGTCCGGACGAGCTGCCGGACGGGACGGTGCGAGAGAAGCTCCACTTCGCCTTGGGGAACGCATGGCGCCAGATGACCGACGTGCTGGGCCCCGGCGGGCTGGCCGCCATCCTCGGCGACTCGGATCCGGAGTTCACCGAGGTCTTCCGTGGCGCGCTGCGCCCCTACGACGAAGCCCTTGTCGCTCGGATCCGCGCCGACTCGGCCGCGGGCCTCCTTCGGTCCGACGTCGACGCCGAGGGCGTCGTCAGCCTGCTCCTCGGTGCCTACCTCGGCGAGCTGGTCCGTCGCGGCCAGGTCGACGACGACTGGATGGACCGGTCGCTCGAGATGATCTGGACCATCCTCGCCACTCCCGGCTGAGACTCGATCGGCGTGGCCCGAGCGCGGCCACCCCGTCTGGTGCGTGGTCGCCGGTCTGCGCCCCCTTTGGTGTGGGCGCAGACCGGCGCCGTGGGTCACCTCCTGACGCGGACCGTGACCGTCTTGGCGGCCCGCTCGGAGTCGGCGGAACCGGCATAGACGATCTTGAGGTGGTGGCGGCCCGCGTCGAGACGCCTGATCCGGTCCGCGCCTCGCCCGCGGTCGTCGAGCGTGCCGCCACCGAGCGTCCTCCGGCCTTCGCGGACGGTGAACGTTCCCTCGGCGGGTGCGCCGCCCGAGCGGACCTGGAAGGTCACGCGCGCGCGGTCGTCGGTGGTGAGCCGCTTGGGCCGGACCTTGACGTCGCGGATCTTCGAGGTGCTCTTCTCGCCCTGGGTCACGGCGACCCGCACGGTCGCGGACGCCGTGCCGCCATGACCGTCGGACACCGTGTAGGTGAACGACGTCGCGCCGGTGAATCCGGCGCGCGGCATGAACCGGATCGCCGATCCGTCGCCGATCGGCGTGACGGTGTGGCCGTCGTAGCCGGAGTAGGTGTAGCTGAGCGCGTCGCCGTCGGGGTCGGCGGCATCGAGCCCGATCGCGACCGAGCTGCCCCGCTCGACCGTGGCGGTGACATCCCGGGCCGTGGGCGCGGTGTTCTGGAACGTGAGTCGCACCGCTTGGTTCAGGGGCGTGCTCGCGGAGGAGCCGCCGACGTGCACGGTGTAGGGGCCGTTGGCGGTCGCCCAGTCGCCGTCGGCCCACTTGGTCAGGTCGGTGGTGGTGGCGGGCACCCAGTAGGAGAAGGGGTGGTTGGACGCATCGGCGTCGATGATCACCGAGACCCGCTTGCTCTGGCCGGGTGCGAGATCGACCTTGTCGAAGCCGACCAGGCGCCGGGATGGCTCGGCGGCGACGGATGGCAGCGTCAGGTAGACCTGCGAGGCCTCCTTGCCCGGGCGACTCCCCGTGTTGGTGATGGTGTAGTCGACCTTCAGCCCGCCGTGCCCGTGGTCGCCGCCGATCGGCGAGACCTGCAGGTCGCTGTAGGCGAAGGTCGTGTAGGAGAGACCGAAGCCGAAGGGGAAGAGCGGCTGCGTGCCGGTGGCCTCGTACCAGCGATATCCCATCGTGAGGTCCTCGTTGTAGCGCACGACCCGTTGGGGCTGACCGGGGATCGGGTCACGGCCGTAGCCACCGGGGGTGCCGGTCTGCTCCTCGAAGCCCGGGTACTGCGCGGGTGTCTGGTAGGCGGCCTCGCGGTCGGTGCGGCCGATGGTGAGGGGGAGCTTGCCGGAGAAGTTCGTGCGGCCGAAGAGCGCGTCGGCGACCACGTTGCCGTCCTCCTGTCCGGGGTACCAGGCCTGCACCATGGTGTGGACGTCGTTGATCCACGGCATGTTGACCTGCCCCTCGGTCTTCATGACCACGATCGTGTTCGGGTTCGCGGCGAGGATGCGAGGAATCAGCAGCTGCTGGTTGGTGCCGGTGACGGACGGCAGATCGAGGTCCGCGACCTCGTTGGGAGCGCCGGCGACGCTGCCGCTGGGGTTCTCCTGGTCGACGTTGCCGTTCTTGTCCCACGTCTCGCGGGCGACGTCGCCGACCATCAGGATCGTGACGTCGGAGTCCGCGGCGAGCTGCTCGGCAGAGCTGATGTCGTCACCGTCGTTGTAGGTGACGGTCGCGTCGCTGCCGAGGGAGTCGAGGGCGTTGTGGAGTCCCTGCTCCGGGGTCACCTGGTACGGCTCGACGACGCCGATGTTGTCGAAGCGATCGCCGCTGCGGGGTGGCAGGGTCGCCTCGCCGGCGAACCAACTGGGTCCGATCAGCGCGATCGAGCTCACGGCCTGGGCGTTGAGTGGCAGGATGTTGCGGTCGTTGCGCAGCAGCACCAGGGACTCGGCCGCGGCCTGCTTGGCGAGCTGGGCGTGGGTAGCCTCGGGACTGAAGCTGATCGTGTCCCACTGGAAGGCGTCGTAGGGGTCGTCGAAGTCGCCGAACTCGAACATCTTCACGTAGCGCTCGCGCAGCAGGTCGTCGATGTGTCCCTCGGTGATCTCACCGGAGTTGATCGCGGCCTTGATCCGTTCGGGCGTGTACCACTCGGGCTGCTCGTCGAGCTCCACGTCGACGCCGGCGAGGACCGAGGGAACCGTGGACTGCTGGGCCCGCCGGTCGGAGAACACGTAGCCGTCGAAGCCCCAGCTCTGGCGCAGGGTCTGCTGCAGCAGGGGAGAGCTGTCGCAGTTGTAGCTGAAGTTGACGTGCGGGTAGGCGCACATGATCGAGGCGGGGTCGGCATCCTTGACCGCCATCTCGAACGGGAGCAGGTAGAGCTCGTGCATGGCACGCGGTGGCACCCGGTTGGCCGAGGTCCACCGCTCGAACTGGTACTCGGAGTCGTTGGCGACGAAGTGCTTGATGGTGGCCTGGCTGATCCGGCGCGCCTGGATGCCGTCCACGATCTGCGAGGCCAGGGCGCCGGTCAGGTAGGGGTCCTCGCTGAAGTACTCCTGGTTGCGGCCGCCGTAGGGCGTGCGGATCAGGTTCATGCCCGGGCCCCACAGGACGTGGTGGCCCCACGCCCGCATCTCCTGGTCGAGAAGCTGGCCCCATTCGTAGTTCAGCCTGCGGTTGAACGTCGCAGCCGACGCGACCTGGGCGGGCAGGGCGGTCGCGGTCGGCTCGGGCGAGCAGTCGCCGCCGCGGATGCCGGTGCCACCGTTGGCCTGCCGGAAGTCCGGGATCTGCAGCTCGGGGATTCCTTCGATGTGGCGGCCCACCTCGGTGAAGTCGCAGCCCTCGCCGTTGTCCGGGTCGCCGTCGTCCAGGTCGGCGTTGTAGACCGGTCTGTTGGCGATCTGCTCGATCTTCTGGTCCAGCGTCATGGCGCTGATGAGGAGGTCCGCGCGTTGCTCGGCGGTCTTGCTGGTGTCCATCCACGGCAGCGGAGCCGCCTGGCTGGTTGCCGTAGGTATCGGCGTGGCGAGGAACAGTGCCGCTGTCACCGCGGTGGCCAGCGAGACGCTGGCGATCTTCCAGGTCTTCATCTGCGAGTTGCTCCTGATTCAGGACAGGAGCGAGCCCCTCCGGGGCACGCCCGACCGATAGAGACGGCGGGCAGCCCGAAGCCACGCATGGCCGCCGCCAGATGTCGGAGTTCCCTCCCCGAGAACCCGGGATCTGCGAGTGGATCCCAGTACGACGACTAGAGGTACAGGCACCGAGATTGCCGGCGTCGTGAGGTGCTGCCTACCGACGCTGTCACTCGTCCCGTTCGAGCGCAACACCCGTTTGTGCACTGATGATGCGGCCGCGGAGACGCTGGCCATCGCGGCGAGAGGACCCACATCTGGATCCACAGCATCTCCGAGTGAGCTGCATCTTCGGCTGCACTCCGGCGGCGGGCGGCGCGTGCCGACCCACGTCGTACCGGCCGACGACGAGGAACCCTCGCCATCTGCGGCCCTGGAGGAGGAATATCGAGACCAACGGCAGGAGGTGCCGCGGGGCCGAACGGCACCGGGGGCACCTTCCCGCCACGTCCGCGATCACGGTTGACACTGGAGGAGACCCATGACCGGTCGGATCGTCGTTGGCATCGACGGCTCGCAACACAGCGGGAACGCGCTCGAGTGGGCGGTGGCTCGTGCCCGCCTCGGCGGAGAGCAGCTGGAGCTCATCAGCGCCTACAGCGTGGCTCCCGCCCTCGACTTCTACAGCTACCACGCTCTCGCCGACTCCCAGCCGATCGACTGGTACGCCGAGCACTCCCAGCAGGTGCTGGAGGCCGCGGTGACGCGGGTGCGCGAGCTGGCTCCCGAGCTGGCCTGCACTCTCACCCCCGCGCGGGGGCACGCCGCGAACCTTCTGGCGACCGCCTCGGAGGGCGCGGACGTCGTGGTGGTCGGGCGCCGTGGCCTGGGCCGTGCCGCAAGCGCCCTGCTGGGCTCGGTGAGCAACCGGCTGACGGTCGAGGCGAAGTGCCCGGTGGTCGTCGTGGGCGACGGGGAGCTCCCGACGAGGGGGCCGATCGTCGTGGGTGTCGACGGATCGGAGTTCGGCACCAGCGCGCTCCGCTACGCACTCGGCGAGGCGGCGCTGCGCAGGACCACGGTGAGAGCCGTCGCGGCGTACGACTTCCTGTCCCAGGTCTACCGGATCGACGCGGAGCTCACCGAGCGGATCCGCAAGGAGGCGGAGGCGCAGGCCGCCGAGACGATCACGCGCGCAGCCGAGGAGGCGCGGTGGGCCGATCCCGCGTCCGTCGGCGTGGCCGAGGTCGTCGTGGAGGGCCCGCCCGCCGAGGCGATCCTGGCCCATGCCGGCGACGCGCAGCTGGTCGTGGTCGGCACGCACGGCAAGGGGATCGTCCGCCGAGTCCTCATGGGCTCGGTCAGCCGGCAGGTCCTCCACGATGCCGACCGCCCGGTCGCCGTCGTCGATCACCGTGGCGACTAGTGGCCATCACCGGAAGCTCTTCTAGCGTCGGGTAAGGCGGCGGCCGTAGTGCCGGCCGCCGCCCCGCGTCACGCCGCTCGCTCGGCGGCGTCGGAGGCGATGATGTAGCCGAACACCAGTCCCTGGCCGATGGTGGCGCCGGCGCCGGGGTAGACGGCGCCGAACACGTTGGCGGCGGTGTTGCCCTGGGCGTAGAGGCCCTCGATCGGCTCGCCGGCCTCGGTGAGCACCCGGCCGCGGCCGTCGGCGACCAGGCCGCCGCAGGTGCCGAGGTCGGAGAGCACGACCTTGACGGCGTAGTAGGTGCGGCCGTCGAGGGGACGCAGGTTGGGGTTGGGTACGACAGTGGGGTCGCCGTAGTAGCGGTCGTACGCCGAGTTGCCCCGGCCGAAGTCCTCGTCGGTGCCGGCGCCGGCGTTCGCGTTGAAGCGGGCGACGGTCGTCTCGAACGCGGACTCCGGGACGCCCATCGCGCGGGCGAGCTCGGCGGGGGTGGCGGCCTGGTGGGCGATGCCCGCCTCGTACCACTCCTTCGGGAGTGGCATCCGCGGGAAGGAGTCGCCCGCGAAGACGTAGCTGTTGCGGTAGGTCTGGTCGAAGACCAGCCACATCTCGCCGATCGGGTCGCCGTCGCGCTCGCGCCGGAGCACGGTCTGGCCGAAGGTCATGTAGTCGGTGGACTCGTTGATGAAGCGCTCGCCGTGGGAGTCGATCATGAAGGAGCCGGGCAGGGACCGCTCGGCCAGCAGGATCGAGGGCATCGCGCCGGCGGCGACCGGGTGCACGGCCGGGAACCACCACGACTGCTCCATGTTGTCGATCGCCGCGCCACTCTCCTGGGCGATCCGGATCACCTCGCCGGTGTTGCCGACGGCGCCGAGGCTCAGGTCCTCCACCAGCGAGGGCGACTGGTACTGCTGCCGCATCGCCATGTCGTGGTCGAAGCCGCCGGCGGCCAGCACCACGCCGAGGCGTGCGGTCACGGTGACCTCGCGGCCTCGCTGGGTGAGTACGGCGCCGGTCACCCGGCCGTCCTCGACGACGAGGCGGGTCAGTGCGGTCTCGGTCCAGATCGGTACGCCGGCCTCGATGAGCCCGGCGTACATGCCACCGGCGATCGCCTGGCCACCGGCGACGTGCTCGCGACCGATGACCTTGCCGCCCGCGCCCTGCAGCACACGCCTGATCGCCTTCGGGAGACCCTTGCCGGGCTTCTTCGCCATCAGGTTGAGCCACTTGTAGTCGGCGCCGGTGATCGGCATCGGCAGCGGCGCCTCCATGGTGGCCGGCTGGAAGCGGCTGCGCTCCTTGCCCAGCCTGCCCAGGTTGAACGCCCGCGACTCCACGGAGCGGCCGGCGGCGCTGCCGCCCGGCTTCTCGGGGTGGTAGTCGGAGTAGCCCTTGGCCCAGAACAGCTTCAGCGGCGTGGTGCGCTCGAGCATCCGGACGGTCTCGGCGCCGTTGTCGATGAAGGGCTGCCAGCGCTCGCGCGGGCTGGAGCCGGCGACCACGGCCTCGACGTACTCGGCGCCGCGCTCCTCGGAGTCGATCGCGCCGTCGCGCTCCAGCACCGGGTTGGCGGGAATCCAGAAGGCTCCGCCGGAGCGGGCCGTCGAGCCGCCGACGTGGACGGTCTTCTCGGCGATGGCGACCTTCAGGCCGCGCTCGTGGGCGGCCAGCGCGGTCGCCATGCCGGTGCCGGATCCGATCACCAGCAGGTCGACGGTGGTGTCCTCGACTCGGCGGGGATCGGAGGGCTGCTGCGCACTCATGACACGGGTCCTTTCTCGACGGGCGACGTAGTGCTCGGTTCAATGCTAGCCGTTCGGCTAGTATTCCCTGACCGCTAGGCTAGGCGGATGGTCACCACCAAGCCCGCCGCTCCCGGTCGCGCGCCGGGTCGCGACGGAGTGCTCACGGCCGCGCTCGAGCTCTTCGCCGAACGCGGCATCGGCGCGACGTCGCTGCAGATGATCGCCGACCGGCTCGGGGTCACGAAGGCCGCCGTGTACCACCACTTCCGGACCAAGGCCGACATCGTGATCACGGCGCTACGGCCGGGCCTGGACCAGCTCGCCGCGGCGGTGCGGCTGGCCGAGAGCCACGCCGACCAGCGGGCCCGGGCCGGCACGGTCGTCGCCGGCATGGCGGAGTGCCTGGTCACCAACCGCCTCGGCTACCAGGTGATGATGGCGGACCCGACCGCGACGCGGCTGCTGGAGTCGGACCCCGAGCTCGCGGAGCTCTTCGACCGGGTACGCCGTGCGCTGGGCGGCGCGGACCCCGACATGGCCACCCGGCTGGCGGTCGCCTGCTTCCTCGGCGCCTGTCTGGGGCCGGCGATCGACCCGGGTGGTGCCGACTTCGCCGATGCCGAGGTGCGTGCGGCCGTGCTGGACGCGGGGGAGCGGTTGGTCCTCGCTCGCCTGTGAGGTGCAGGCCTGGCGGCGGCGGCCGCGCGGAACTACTATGCGTCGCATGGTAGTGGACGAGGTGGTGGCGCAGCGCGACGGACACCTGGTGCGCGGCGTGCTCGAGATGTGCGTGCTCGCGACGCTTGCGGCCGCACCCACGCACGCGTACGACGTGGTCGACCGGCTGCGCTCGCACGGGTTCGGGTCGATCGGCTACGGCACCGTCTATCCGCTGGTGACGCGGCTGCGGAAGCAGGGCCTGGTCGTGCAGGAGTCCGAGCCCAGTCCGGCCGGCCCACCGCGCAAGGTGCTCCGGGTGACGACCGCGGGCGAGGCGGCGCTCCGCGACTGGCGCGACCGCTGGGCGGCGACCTCGGCCGCGGCCGAGCGAGTGCTCGCCGAGCTGGACGGCACCCCATGAGCCGCGCGGCGAGCGGGTCGGCGGGCTGGCACCCGCGGCTGACCGCCTGGGTCGACCGGGTCGAGGGCCGGTGGCGTGCTCTGGGCGTGGCAGAGGCGGAGCGGGTCCGGTGGCGGCGCGACCTCGTCGTCGATCTCGCTCAGGCCCGCCTCGACGGCGCAGCGCTCGGCGAGGTCCTGGCGGTTGACCCGGTGCGGTTCGCCGACGACGTGGCGACCGCGCAGGCGCCGTACGACATGGAGGTCGCCCGGCGCCCCGCGCCCCCACGCCAGGTCTCGCCGCAGCGGGCCTTCGTGATGCTCGCCTTCGCGGGCGCCCTGGTCGGCGGCCTCCTCTCGCTGCTCACCGTCTACCCGGTCGGTCTGACGCTCATGGACGCCTTCGCCGACAGCTATGCGCAGGAGGGTCTCATCGCGCTCACCCTGCACGTACTGGCTGGGCTGTTGGCCGCGACCGGAGGTGCCGTGTTCGTCGGCTTCGGCCACCGCGACAGCGGCAGCTCCCGGCGCCTGGCCCTCACTGCGGGAGGCGGTCTGCTGGCGGCCGGTGCGCTCGCGGTCGGCCCGGCCGTGGCGATCGCCCGCGCGAGCGGCTACAGCACGCAGGCCTCGACCATGACGCTCGAGGTCCTGGTGGTCGTCGCGATCTGCGCGGCGGTGATGCACGCCGTCGCAAGACTGGCCGCTCGTTGAGCGGATCGATCACTCGGCGGGCAGTCCTGGATCGGGTTGACGGAGCGGCCCAGGTCGCCGCCCGTCGGAATGGCGTCCGCATGGCGGGGTGGGTCGTCGGCCCAGTCTCTCGCGGTCACCGGTGCGGCCAGGTCTCGGCGACGTGACATCTCGGAGGTCAGGAGCGCCGGTCGGCCTGCGGGTGTGCCCACCAGGCGGTGAGGGCGACGAGGGCCGTCAGAAGCGAGGCCAACGCCAGGGGAAGCGCGAGCTCCTGGCGCAGGAGCAGCGCGCCCGTGAGTGCCCCGGCCACGATGGTGACGATCGCCCCACCGCGACGGTTGAGCAGAGCCGTCCGATCGGCTCGGAGCAGGTCCTCACTGGCCAGACTGGTGAGGGTCGAGGTGACGACGACCGTGGTCATGTCCTTGACCGCGACCTTGCGCGCCACGCCGGCCTGTGCGCCCATGACGGCCGCGGTGATCGCGGCGCCGAGGAGCTGCATCTCCTGGGTGTGCGGCGGGACGAACAATGCCGTCAGGGTGACGAGCAGTAGCGCGCCGCTGCACGTCGCCAGCATCCAGATGGTGCGTCCGGACCAGCCGGGTGGTTGGCGGCGCAGCATCACTCCCGTGAGCATCGCACCGAACGCGAAGGTGCAGACCGCGATCGTAGGGCCGAGCACCGGAAGGTCTGGCGCTCCGCCCAGGGCCATGCCGAGGATCACCAGGTTGCCCGTCATGTTGCCGGTGAAGACCTTGTCGAAGGAGAGGAAGCCGACCGCATCGACGAGACCGGTCACGAACGTGAGCGTGATCATCAGACTCACGTCGAGGTGCCGATGCTCGAGGACCTGTCGGCGCAGCTGACGCCTGAAGCCCGTGGTGTGCTCTCGGCGGCCGGACTGGTCCAAGGTGTCACTGCCGGGCACGGGCGGCTCCGTCCCGGCGGGGGCGGCACGTAGGCCACGCGGCGGTGTCGGTCTCGGCCCACGTGCAGTCGACATGGCAGGTGACGCGCACCTCGGGTCCGTCGCGGCGGTGCTCGACCACCGTGGCTTCGAACAAGGCCCGTGCGGGGTGGGGCAGGAACGGCACTTGGTTGGGGGACAGCAGCCAGGGTTCTGCCGGGGCTCGACCGCGGGAGCCTTCGTCGCATGCTGCCGGCAGTCTGTTGACGCCGAGGGCGGTCCCCACGCTCAGCACGGAGCCGCCATAGGAACCACCGGACAGGACGAGGACGAAGGACGTCTCGTCGCCGGTCGACACCAGGTCGCGGGCCTGGATCGGAATATCCCCCCAGTTGTCATGGGCCGTCAGCGCCAGCCGGCCGCTGCGGTACCAGTCCGGCAGCAGACGGATCGATGCCGAGGGGGAGTCCGACGGCTTCTCGGCCTGAGTTCGTCGAGGTTCCAATGCCATGCGCTGCGTCTCCTTCGTGCGTGCGCGGGACGGCACTCCGGGGAAGACCCGGAAGCTTCACGCCGGGTCTGCTGTCGCGGGTATCTGTGCGGCCCAGGTGGTGAGAGCTGCCGCGATCAGCTCGAGCCCGGCGTGAGACGGAACGCTCACGCGCACCGTGCCGGGAACTCCCAGAGAGGCGCCTGGTCGCACTGCTACACCGCTGAGGCGCAGGTGCTCGATCAGCCTGTCGGCCGCCGGCACCTCAGCCAGGACGAAGTTCGACTGCGAAGGAACGACCGAGAAGCCGTGGGCCGCCAGGAGCTCGCTGAGGGCCGTGCGATTCGCACAGACGTAGTCGCGCATCTCGGTGAAGTGCGTTCGATCACGCAACGACGCGACGGCCGCGGCCTGGGCGAGCGTGCCGACCGAGAATGGCGGCCTGATGGTGCGGAGCGTGCGAATGATCTCCGGGGACGCCAGCAGATACCCGATCCGGAGGCCCGCCATACCGTGCGCCTTGGAGAAGGTGCGGAGCACCGCCACCCGTCCCGACCCGGTCAGGCTGATCGCGGTGGTCCCCTCGGGGTCGTCGCAGAAGTCGATGTAGGCCTCGTCGACCACGATCAGCTTCGCTCGCGACGACTCGATGAAGCGGACGAGGGACTCGCGGGAGTGCAATGTGCCGGTGGGGTTGTGCGGATTGACGACGAACGCGATGTCCGCCTCGATCCGTGCCATGGCTGCCAGGTCGTGGTGCCAGTCCCGCAGCGGAACCTGGGTGATGCGAGCGTTCACGATCGTGCCGATCACGGTGTTCATCCGGTACGCCGGATCCGCGCAGACCACGCTCCCGCCGCCCGCGAGGTAGGCCCAACCCAAGAGGTAGATGAGCTCGTCGGAGCCGTTGCCGATCAAGATCTGGTCCGGACTGACCCCGTGGAGTCGGGCCAGCTCCTGACGCACCTCGTCGGCCAAGGGGTCCGGGTATCGCTGGATCGTTCGAGCGGCCCCTTGAATGGCCTCCAGCAGGGCGCGGCTGACCGGGAGGGGCGACTCGTTCGAGGCCATCGATCCCTCGAGGAGCGGGGCCGTCTGGCCTGGAACGTAGGGCTCCAGTGCGTCGAGCCACGGCCTGGGACGCAGCGTCATCAGCGCCGACCGCTCAGCAGCACGGTCGCCTGACGGGCTGCGGTCATGACCGCTTCGGCAACCTCCGCGGAGTCCACGTCGCTGCCCATCAGGAAGCTAGCGCCGATAGCGCCGATGGGCTCGTCGGTACCCCGGAACACGGGGGCGGCCACGCAGTGCACGCCGGCCGCAGCGATCCCGGTGTCCTTGGCGTAGCCGCGCGCGCGCACCTTCTCCAGCTCGGCCATCAGCTCGTCGAGCAGTGCGGGGTCCGCCGCCGTCGTATCACCGACGTGTGTGACCACCCGCGACTCCGGAAGCCACGCGAGGCACGCCTTGCCCACGGCGGTGAGGCGAGCGGGCAGCCTGGCCCCGATCGAGCTGGCCAGCCGGATGCCTCGGCCCGGAGGGTCCTGCTTGCACAGGTAGACGGCGTCGTCCCCATCCAGGATCGCGTAGTGCGACGTGAGTCCCAGGCTCTGGGTCAGGGTCTCGAGCTGCGGCGTCACCGCGGCCACGGCGTCGATGCTGCGTCGGTAGGCGGCGCCGACCTCGAAGGCACGGAGGCCGACGGAATAGAGGCTGTGGTCGTTCATCGCCACGAAGTCGTGGTTGAGCATCGAGCGCAGGATGCCGTGCGCGGTGCTCTTGGGCAGGTCCAGCACGGTCGCGATCTCGGCGCAGGACTTCGGCTCGTCGACCTCGGCCAGGAGCCACAGGATCTCCATGGCCCGATCCACTGATCTGCTCAACATTCACCTGCTCGTATTTGCGGACACTGTTCGTATATCCGGAGATTAGCTTTCACGCTCAGCTCCTGTCAACCGTTCCCGTCGGGCAACTGCGGTCATACGAACCTATTTACAGCGACCGGGATCACATGCAACAGTGCGGCATTCGCATTTACAACTCGCATTCGCATATACGAACACGAGGTTCCTTCATGACAAGTACGTCAGGCTTCACTGGCTCCTTCCTCCGTCGCCCGGCGAGGCGGGTCGCTCTGACCGCAGCGGCCCTGTTGCTGGCCTCGGTCGTGGGGGCGTGCGGCAGCGGCGATGGCAGCGCGGGGGACGACTCGACCCTCACGGTCGGATTCCGCTACGGGTTCGCGAGCTTCGACCCGCTGGCCAACCCTGCGTTCACCGCCGACTTCCTGCTTCCGGTCTACGACACGCTGATCGTGCGCAAGGGCCAGGACGAGTTCGAGCCCGGGCTGGCCACCGGATGGGACTACGACCCGGCGGCTCTCACCATGACGCTGACCCTGCGCACCGGGGTGGAGTTCTCCGACGGCACCCCGTTCGACGCCGAGGCCGTGAAGGCGAACTTCGAGCGCGGCATGGCCGAGAAAGCCGGCCCGTGGACCTCGGTGTTCGCCACCTTCGACAGGGTCGAGGTCGCGGACGACTCGCAGGTCGTCGTCCACCTGAAGGAACCCCTTCCGTCGATCGTCTCGGACCTGGCCTTCATCCCCGGGATGATGGTGAGCCCCGAGGCGTTGCAGGACACCGATGCGCTCAAGAACGAGCCGGTCGGCAGCGGGCCGTGGGTGCTCGACAGCGACAAGGTCCGCCCCGGCGACACCTACCCGTTCGTCAGGAACGACGGTTACTGGGATCCCGATGCCGAGGTCGTCGACACCTACGTGATGAAGGTGATCGCGGATCGGACCGCCGCCGGCAACGCGCTGCGCGCCAAGCAGGTCGACCTGATCGGATCCGATGGCTTGCAGGCCGTGCAGTTGGAGAAGGAGGGCTTCCCGATCGGCAGCACCGGAAGCATGGTCTACGTAGTCGACATCGCCGACCGGGCGGGCGAGGTAGTGCCGGCACTCGGTGACGTGCGGGTGCGCCGGGCGATCGGCCTCGCGCTGGATCGCCAGGCCCTCCTGGACGCCGTCTTCGGCGGCTACGGCTCCCCGTCCTCGACCATCTTCCCCGAGGGCTCCATCGGATACAGCGCCGAGGTCGACGAGGGCGTCACCTATGACCTCGAGCTGGCCAAGTCCCTGATGCGCGAAGCCGGATACGAGAAGGGCTTCACCGTCAAGATCTTCGTGATGTCCACGAACGAGAACATCGCCGCGGCCGTGGCGGGCTCGTTGGCCGAGATCGGGATCGAGCTCGAGATCACCCCGGTCCCCGACGCGGGGACCTTCGCAGCCACCGTTGCTGACAAGCAGTCGCCCATCCTGATCGTGGCATCGGGGCTTCGATCGCCGTGGGAGATCCACACGGCGTTCGGCGGCGCGACTGGCCGGTACAACCCGTTCGGTATCACGGCGGACGGCGTCGATGCTGCCGCCGAGGAGGTCATGGCACTGGCCGATCCCACAGGTGCCGAGGCTGCGGCAGGCTACGGCGACCTCATGGAGGAGCTGATCCTGACCAACGCCTTCATCCAGCCCATCTTCACGGTGTACACCCCGGTGGCCATGCAGGACGGGGTCGATCCTGAGCTCGAGACCCAGGCGCAGACGCTGCCCGACCCCCGCACCACAACCAAGGGCTAGCGGCGATGGTGTACCTCGCTCGCCTGGTCATCGGGAGGCTGGGCTCCAGCCTGGCCGTCCTGTTGATCGCAGCGACCGCGACCTTCTTCGGTACGGCGTTCATCGACCGGCGTCCGGAGTCCTACCTGCTCGGTCCGACCGCCTCGCCCGAGTCCGTCCAGCTGCTGCACGAGAAGCTCGGGCTCGACGACCCGCTGCTGGTGCAGTACCTGCGGTGGTTGGCGGGTGCGGTCCAGGGCGACCTCGGCACCTCGTGGGCGAGCTCGCAGGCGGTGCTCGACCTGGTGCTGTCGAGGCTCCCGGCGACGCTCTCGATCGTGATCGGATCCATGGCGCTGGCGATTCTCGTGGGCGTCGGGTTCGGGGTGCTCGCCGCGCTGCACCAGAGTCGGGCGACCGACCGGCTGATCTCGACCGGATTCACCGTCGGGCACTCCGTCCCCGAGTTCTGGCTCGGCATCCTCCTGGTCACGGCCTTCGCCCTGCACTGGTCGCTGCTCCCGGCGACGGGATACGTCCCGTTCGGGGAGTCCCCCACAGAGTGGGCGCGTTCCCTCGTGCTGCCCTGTGTCGCGTTGGCGCTGCCGGTTGCCGCAACTCTGGGACGTCACTCGCGCAGCGCGGTCGTCGCCCAGCTCGGGCAGGACTACGTCCGCTGGAGTGTCTCGACGGGGCTGGGGCGCAGAACGATCATGTGGGGTGCAGTCCTGAAGAACGCGCTCACCACGGTGGTGGCGATCGTCGCGCTGCAGATGCTCGCCATGCTCAGCCTCTCGATCGTGGTCGAACGCGTCTTCGCGATCCAGGGCATGGGCGGCTTGGTGCTCTCAGCGGCGCTGAGTCAGGACATCCCCGTCCTGATGGCCGGAGTGATCGTGTATGGCGCCATCGTCGTGGTCACCAACCTCGTGGCCGACGTGCTCCAGGCGACGCTCAACCCGAGGCTGGGAGCCGCTTCGTGAAGGGCCAGGCAGGCCGTCCGGCCGCGTCGCCCCGCGGCAGGCGACGACGTACTCGCCGGCAGATCAGGATCGGTGCCGCGCTGCTCGTCCTCATCTACGTCGTCGGGCTGGTAGCGACGTTCACGATCTCCTCCGAGTCGGCCACCGAGCAGTCCCTGACGGAGCGGCTGGCCCCACCTGGTCGCGACCACCTGTTGGGCACCGACCAGTACGGGCGGGACCTGCTGGCGCGGACGCTGCTGGCGATCTCGGTGGACTTCCACGCGGTCCTCCTCGCCGTGGTCGTGGCTGTCGTGATCGGCGTCCCGCTGGGGGTGCTGATCGGCATGGGCGGCCCGTGGTTCGACCGCGTCACCATGAGGGTCGTCGACGCGTTCTTGTCGATCCCGACCTTGGTCGTCGTGATGGTGGCGGTGGCCTCGCTCGGCCAGGGCCTGGTCAACACGGCGTTGGGTGTCGGGTTCAGCTTCTCGCTGATCTATGCGCGGATCGCTCGAACCGAGACGCTGAACATCAAGAACGAGCCCTTCGTGATGTCGGCGCGGCAGTCCGGGGTGGGGCGAGCACGCCTCGTCGGTCGGCACATCATGCCGACGCTGGCCCGTCCCCTGATCGTGGAGACGGCCGTCATCCTTCGGGCCGGCTTCATGCTCCAGGCCACGCTCAGCTACTTCGGCCTCAGCGTGCAACCGCCCCACCCCAGCCTGGGCAACCTCCTGCGTGACGCGCAGGAGGCGGCGGTCGAAGCGCCGTGGCAGGTGCTGCCCGCCGGGCTGGTCCTGGTGGCGATCATCCTGCTGCTGAACCTGACGTCGGACGGGATCTCGGACCTCCTGGCGGTCTCCGGGACACCCCGCCGGCTACTGGACGGCGCGCGAGGACGCCTGAGTCGCCTGCCCGAGGTCAGTTCCGGGTCGAGGTCCTTGGTGATCGAGTCGGTCACGATCCAGGTGGACGAGGGAGCGGTGGTCCGTGACGTGTCGATCCACCTGGAGCGGGGCGAGGTCGTCGCCCTCGTCGGAGAGTCGGGCTCCGGGAAGACGATGACGGCCATGTCTGCGGCGGGCCTCCTGCCGCCGGGGGCGGAGATCGTCGCCGGCCAGGTCCAGGTGAACGGCCACGACCTCGTCGGTGCCAGCCCGGGACTGATGCGCTCACTGCGATCTGCCGACGTGGGGGTCATCTTCCAGAACCCGATCTCAGCCATGAACCCGACCTGGCGGGTCGAGAAGCATCTCACCTTCCCGAGCGTGGTCCTGCGCGGGCTGACGCGGGAGCAGGCGCGACAGCGTGCGGTCGACCTGCTCGGAGAGGTGGGCATCGCCGACCCGGAGGGGTGCCTGCGGAAGTACCCGCATGAGCTGTCCGGCGGGATCGCGCAGCGCGTGATGATCGCGGCCGCCCTGGCCGGTGAGCCCTCGGTGATCATCGCCGATGAGCCCACCAGCGCGCTCGACAGCACCGTGCAGGTCCGAGTGCTCGACCTGCTGCTGGGGCTGCGGGCGACGCGGCACTTCTCGTTGCTGCTGATCACGCACTCCATGGGAGTCGTGGCGCACGCCGCCGATCGCGTCTACGTGATGTACAGCGGTGAGATCGTGGAGTCCGGCGCTGTCTCCGAGGTCCTCGGCCACCCCGAGCACCCGTACACCCAGGCCCTCCTCGCCGCCGTGCCGCAGAACAGGATGCGTGAGCGGGAGCTCAAGGGACTGAGTGGCTCGGTACCTCGGCCCACCCGCGAGCTGCCGGGCTGTCGGTTCGCCGAGCGCTGTCCGCACGTGGCGGCCGCGTGTACGGCGGGGAGGGTGCCCTTCGTCGAACGGCACGGACACGCTTCGCGGTGCCTCAGGGCCCAGCTGGAGAGCGATGTGTTCGCTGTCGAGGGGCGACGGGGGGACCTGCCATGAGGACGCCGAACCTGGTCGAGATCGAGAACGTCGGCGTGCGGTACCGATCCGCCGACCTGCGCCTCGGCCGGGCCCGCAACGACGTATGGGCGGTCCGAGGAGTCTCGTTGTCCATCGGTCACGCCGAGACGCTCGGCCTGGTCGGCGAGTCCGGGTCGGGCAAGAGCACGATCGGCCAGTGCGTGCTCGGCAACGTCCGGCCCACCGAGGGAACCATCCGCGTCGCCGGATTCGACGTGGGCGCGTTCGGCACCCGGGTGCCGCTCGACTACCGGTGGGTGGCCCAGGTCGTCTGGCAGGACCCGTACCGCTCGCTGACTCCGGGCATGAGCATCGGGACCCAGATCGGTGAGCCGCTCGCGCGACGACGCAAGCGCTCGCGCGCGGAGGTGGCGACGGAGGTGGCCCGACTCCTGGAGGTGGTCGGCCTCGAGGCAGAGATGGCCAAGGAGAGGCCGAGCCGGTTCTCGGGAGGTCAGCGCCAGCGCATCGCCGTGGCCCGCGCGCTTGCGGCCGAGCCCCGGCTGATCGTTCTCGACGAGCCCGTGAGTGCACTCGACGTCATCTCCCAGGCCCAGCTGATCGAGATGCTCGAGAAGGTCCAGCGCGAGCTGGGGGTGAGCTATCTCCTCATCTCGCACGACCTCGCGGTCGTGCGGCACATGGCGCACCGAACGGCCGTGATGTGCCGCGGACAGCTCGTGGAGTCGGGTACATCGAACGCAGTCGCCGAGATGCCGACCCACCCCTACACCCGAGAGCTGCAGGACTCGGTGCTCGACCTGTCGAGCACCGAGCGTGAGGCCAGGTCCAGCGGCCGCGCCGTACCCGTGGCGCGGCAGCAGGCGCACACCTTGTGCCCCTACCTCGAGAGGTGTCCCCGGGCGATCGGCGCCTGCGAACGCGATCTCCCGCGTCTGGTGCAGAACCCGGAGACCAGGCACCTCACCGCCTGTCATCACCCCCTCACCTCTCCATCGGCCTGACACCGCCGATCTCGCCGACGACATCACGATCACCCTGAGACGAAAAGAGCTCGATACCCATGCGCATTGAACGGCGCCGTACCAACAGCGGCGCAACGACCTGGTGGGCGGAGCGGCCCGACGGCTCCGGCCGGCTGGACCTGGCGCAGGCACACCGCTGTGCCGGCCTCGACGGCGTGACGGAGCCGGGTTGGCAGGGCACCGACCTGGTCGGGCTGCTGTCCGATCCGGATCTCCTGCGCAGCCTGCGCGCGGCCTACGACCATGCGCTGGGCCATGCGGACGGCGCCTGCGTCAGCGACGCCGACGGGGGAAGCCCACCGACGCCGGGCGTCGGACTGTTCGACGTGCCGCGGAAGCTGCTCGGTGTGGGCCTGAACTTCCCGAGCCACATCGCGGAGGCCCAACGCGCGGGGGAGCCGGTGCAGGCACCGGCGCAACCGACGCTGTTCGCCAAGGTCCCGACGGCCCTCGCGGGCGATGGCGAGGAGATCGCGATCCCTGCCTTCGGTACTCATCTCGACTACGAGGTCGAGCTGGCGGTGGTCATCGGAGCGACGTGTCGCGACGTCCCTGTCGAGCGGGCGCGCGATGTCATCGCCGGTGCGACGGTGGTCAACGATCTCAGCCTCCGCGACGTCTTGTTCCACGGGCCCAACGGGATGTTCGAGGGCAAGAACTACGACGGCTTCCTGCCCATGGCGTCGACCTTCGTCACCAGCGACGAGGTCGGGGATCTCGATGAGCTCGTGCTGGAGTCACGGGTCAACGGACGGATCCGCCAGTCGGAGCGGATGGGGAACGCCCTGTTCTCCCCGCTCGAGATCGTCTCGTTCGCCTCGTCGCGGATGACCCTCCAGCCGGGGGACGTCGTCTTCTGCGGGACCCCGGGCGGCGTCGGGATCTTCGCCGAGGACCCTTCGTCGGCGCTCTTGAAGCCGGGGGACGTCGTCGAGGCCAGTGTCGTGTCACTTGTCGCCATACGAAATGTGATCGGTCAACAGGAGAGGCAATTGTGAAGAAGTTGGATAGGCGCTACATCGGCCATGCCGAGAACGGTCTGGGATTCAGCATCTCGGCGGGTCTGCGCCAGGGGAACCTGGTGTTCGTCAGCGGTGCCGGCACGATCGATGAGGACGGCCGCGTGCCCGAGGCGCTCCGCAACGACACCGCGGCCCAGACCCGGCTGACGCTCGACGAGATCGACCGGGTGCTTCGGGAAGCGGGTGGCTCCCTGGAGGACGCCGTCATGTTCACCGTCTTCCTGGGGAACGCGGCGGACTTCCCGGCGATGAACCAGGTCTGGACCGAGCGCTTCAAGGACCTGCGCCCCACGCGAACGACGGTCGGGGTGGAGCTCATGGACCCCGACCTGTGCGTCGAGATCAACGCGATCGCGGTCATCGACCCCGCATGAGCACCCAGCACGTTTCAGACCGCAAGGAAATCAAGGCATTGGAGGAAACCATGGACTTCGAAACCAGCACCATGTTGACCGAGACCGCGGCGGGCACGCCCATGGGGAACTGGCTGCGCCGCTACTGGTGGCCGGTCGGGCTGTCGGAGGATCTCAAGAACAAGCCCACGTTCATCAAGGTCATGGGTGAGGACCTGGTCCTCTTCCGGGACACGAACGGCAACCCCGGCCTGGTGAGCGCGTACTGCCCGCATCGACGCGCCAACCTGTGCCTGGGCAACACCGTCGAGGACGGCATCCGCTGCCGGTACCACGGCTGGTTGATCAGCAAGGAAGGCAAGGTGCTGGACACTCCCGGAGAGCCCGATGACTCCTTCAAGGAGAACGTGACGACCCCGGCATACCCGGTGCAGGAGCTTGCCGGCCTGCTGTTCGCGTACTTCGGTCCGGCAGAGGACATGCCGGAGCTCCCGCGCTACGACTTCCTTGCCGCGGAGGGGGTGCACATCGCCAGCTTCATCGGGATCACCAAGGGGAACTGGCTCCAGGTCACCGAGAACAGCATGGACCCCTTGCACCTCAGCTTCACCCACGCACCCACCTTCACCGCACTCAACGCCGTGCCGGAGATGTGGTTCGAGGAGACGCCGCATGGTGTCGCGTACGTCGCTCTCCGGACGACCGACGAGGAGGACAAGTGGCAGGTGCGCGTCAACAACCTGGTGCTGCCGGCCTGGGGCTGCAGCGGCGCGACGGGCATGTGGATCGAGGGCGCCCGCGGATCGGACTCCCCGCCCATCACCGCACGCGTCAACGTCCCGATCGACGACGAGTCGAGCCTGATGTTCCGCGTGATGTACCTGCCTCCGCAGTTCGCCCACGCGGCCGAGGACATCGCAACCCAGCCGGAGCATCTCAAGTGGGACACGATGTGGCGCACCGTCGAGATCGAGCCCTTCCACGAGTACTTGGAGCACGAGCGGACCGGTGAGCCACTCACGCTCGGCTACACCATCCCCGAAGGCGCTGGGTACGAGGACGCATCCGTCGTCGGGAGCATGCCGCCGCGCGAGGACCGACACAACGAGAACCCGCTGCCGACCGCCGACGCCGGCCTCAAGTTCATCCGGCAGGTCATCATCGACTCAGTGCGCGAGGTCGACGGCGGTGGCCTCGCCAAGGGGCAGAAGCCCGACGAGAGCGACGACGGCGTGATCCCGCTGACCACCGGGGAGAAGTACACGACCCCGGCAGGGGCGGACGCCCTGCGGCAGGACCCGGGCGCGCACCAAGCGCTGCGCCTGCCGTCCTGGACCGACTGAATGACGCGCGAGGGCGAGCCGCCGTCCGGTGGCCCGCCCTCGCCTGTCCAGTCCCGCAAGTGACCCACACAGAATGCGAGCGGCCTTGAAGAAGTATCCGCATCCCGTCCTCTCCGGTCGCGATGAGGCCATCCCGCCGAGGGACCCGAGCACCCTCCGGCGTACGGAGTCGCTCGGCTCCAACCACGGCCTCAGCAGCTCTCACCACCTCGCGACCGAGGTGGGTTCGATGATCTTCCGCGCGGGCGGAAACGCTATCGATGCGGGGGTCGCCGCGGGGATTGCGCTGACGGTGATCGAGCCACACATGTGCACGTTCGCCGGAGTCGCGCCCATCATGGTGCGTCCTGCCCGGACCGCGGAGCCTGTCGTCATCGACGGCGTCGGCAGTTGGCCGGCGGGGATCTCGCCGGAGCACATCGCACAGTGGTTCGGCGACGACATCCCGATCGGCGTGCAGCGCAGCGTCGTCCCGGGTGCGCCAGGAGCGTGGCTCACGGCGCTGAGGGACTACGGCACGCTGTCGGTCCACGACGTGCTCGAGCCCGCCATCGAGCTGTGTCGGACCGGGGTCCCGGTCTCGCCGGGGCTGGCCAGCTTCTGCGGCTTCTTCATGGATCGGATGAGGCTGTGGCCGACGACGATGGAGGTCTTTGCTCCCGGGGGCGTTCCCCTGGCAGCCGGCGAGTTGCTGCGCCAGCCCGACCTCGCCTCGACCTTCGTGGACCTGGTCGATGCCGAGGCGGCCGCGCGCGGCGCGGGGATGAGCCGGGAGGCGTCCATCGATGCTGCCCGCGGCGAGTTCTATGAGGGGCGCATCGCACGAGACATGCTCGCCCTGCTGAAGACCTTCGACTGGCCGATGACGGCAGCCGACTTCGCCGGGCACTGCACGCGCGTGGAGCGTCCGGTGCAGACGCTCTACCGCGGCCACTCGATCTTCGCCTGTGGGCCCTGGTCCCAGGGTCCGCTGCTACCGATGGTTCTCAACGTGCTCGAGGGGTACGACCTGAGCCCGGACGCGATGACGGAGGAGCAGTACCTGCACGTCTTCCTGGAGGCCTTCAAGTTGGCGGGCGCCGATCGGGAGGCGTACTTCGGCGATCCTCGGGCGGTCGAGGTTCCGATGGCGGGCCTGCTGAGCAAGGAGTACGCCGCACGTCGCCGCTCCCTCATCGCAGAGACGGCGGCACCGGAGCTCCCGGCTCCGGGCATCCCTCTCCCCGGAGCTCTGGCCGCCCGCGGTGGGGCCGGTTCGCCACCACCGGCAGCCGGCAATCGCCCGCCGGACACCTCGCATGTGTGTGCCATGGATGCCGAGGGCAACATGTTCTCCGCGCTGCCGTCGGATCACGTCTTCGGGAGCCCGATGGTCGCGGGCCGTGGCTTCGTGGTCTCGCACCGCGGCGGCCAGTTCTGGCTGGACCCGAGCCACCCAGGACGGTTGGCGCCCGGCAAGCGGCCCCGGATCACGCCCAATCCGGCGATGGTGATGCGCGGGAATCGTGCCGTGCTCGCGTTCGGCAGCCCGGGTGAGGATCTGCAGTGCCAGGCGATGGCACAGTTCGTGAACAGTCTCCTCGATCGCGGCCTGGGGTTGCAGTCGGCCGTCGAGGCGCCCCGCGTCGCGAGCCACGCGTTGCCGTCGTCGTTCTTCCCGCACGCGCACGCAGCTCCGAGGGCCGTCCTCGAGGTCCGTGACAACCACGAGGTTCTGGCAGGTCTGCGGGCCCGGGGGCATGACGTCGCCGGCCTGCCCGCCTACAGCTACGGCACGGGCGCCGTCGGCGCCGTTCGTGCCACCGAGCACGGTCACATCGAGGCCGCGGCGGACCCGCGGCGGCCAGACGCATTCGCATGGGCAAGGTGATGGAGATGTCCGAGTCAACCACGTTCGATGCCGTCCCGTCGGAGCGCGCTCCCGCGGAACCGGCCGGCGGAGTGCTGCAACCGATCGCCTGGCAGGGGGAGGTCGAGGAGGAGCCCGTTGCGCTGTCTGTGGGAGGGCAACCGGCGGTCCTGTTCCGAGACCCGGCGGGAGACGTGGCAGCGCTGCACGATGTGTGTCCACATCTGGGCTATCCACTCTCGGGAGGGAAGCTGACGCCGCTCGGCCTGCAGTGCGGTGTTCACCGATACCAGTTCGACGGCAGGGGGATCTGTCGATCGGTGCCGCGCGGCGACCCTGCCGACGTCAAGGCGGCCGAGGTGCTCCCGATCGAGCTGTCGGACCGACTCGTCCTGGCCATCGGTGAGCCTGGCGTCGGCTCGGTGCCGATCGCGGCCCTGACCGAGCTGACGGCGCTCGTCGCGCTGCTGGCCGCCACCCCAGGTCCAGCCTGGGGTCGATCGCACTGCGCCGCGGAGGACCCTTGCTCCGACGGTGGTGTGGACGCCGGCAGGTGGGACACGATGGTCGTCGGGTCGGGGGGGAGCGCGCCGACCGGACCCCGCTCGGTCTCGGCGGCCCTCGAGCAGTGGGGCGGGCAGGGAAAGCCGATGATGGTGGACGTGCCCGGGAGCAGCTACCCGACGTACGCGAAGGCCGTGCTCGGGCTGTCCGCCCTGGACGGAACCGCGGCGGTGCGGGTCGTCGTACCGGCTTCTGGCCCGAGCACCTGGGTCGTGCTCTCGATGCGCACGGGGCCTCTCGCGCAGTCCGTGCATCACACCCACCTGTTCGTGACGGCTCGCCTGGCCTGGAGCGACGCGTTGGCGGAGGCGCTCACCGCGGCGTTGCCCGGATCGGCCACGGGATGGCGGAGCCTCCTCGACGCGCAGTAGCAGGTCTGTCTGCGGCTCATGCTCTGTGAGGCATGCGGTGTGCTGCGGACGCGGGCGATGTCGCTCCGGTTCGGCTCGCAAGCTCGCGTGCCGAACGTGGCGGCCGGGACGTCATGCGGTGGGAGGAACCCCTTCCTCGGAACGTATGACGTCCCGGCCCGACCGCCCAGGTTCAGTCTCGGGACGGATGTGGCGAGGTGGGGTGCCGGGACAGGCTGACGGCTCAGTCGTCTCCCCAGGAGGTTCCACCTTGCCGTCCCGCCGCGTGCGCTCACGCCGCCTGCTCGTCGCCAGCCTCACCTTCCTGCTGCTCTCCCCGGCCGGGGTCGCCAGTGCCCGGCCGTGCCTGAACTGCGAGGACCCGGAGCTCCCGGGGCCCGGCGGTCCCAACTGCGGCATCGCCGCGACCGGCGAGCCGACGATCACGTCGGTGCCGCGGACGGACGCGCCGGTGACCGGGACGCGGGGCACCTGGTCGGGCTCCACGACCCGGTGGTCCTACCAGTGGCTGAGCAACGGCGCCGTCATCGCCGGCGCAACGGCGCTGACCTACACGCCCACGCCCGCGGTGTACGGCACGCAGCTCACCCTGCGGGTGGTCGGGAGCGCGCCCGACTGCGAGTCCGTCGCCGACTACTCGGCAGCGGCGACCGTCGCGCTCGGGGCCACTCCGACGAGCACGACGGCGCCCCAGCTCACCCGCAGCGGCCAGACCGTCACCGCCACGGCCGGCGGCTGGGCGCCCGCGGAGCTCGCGTACACCTACCAGCGCCAGTGGCAGCGCAACGGCGTCGACATCGCCGGGGCGACCGGCACGTCGTACACCCTCACGGCCGCCGACGCCGGTCAGCAGCTCCGGATCCGGGTGCGGGCGACCCGGGGCGGACACCCCGACTCCGCGCCCGCCTACTCCGCGGCCCTCGCCGTCGAGGCGGCACCTGACCCGGACCCCGAGCCCACGACCGACCCCGAGCCCACGACGGCGCCGGACCCGGTGGGTACGCCGAGCCCGGAGCCGACCCTCGAGCCGCGCGCCGACACCACGACCCCGGTCGTGGCCCCGCTGACCCTGCGGTGGAAGGGGACGCCGCTGCGGCTGACCGGCAAGGCCGTCGTCGGCAGGACCCTCCGGCTCTCGCTCGGCACCAAGCGGATCTCGCGCGCGCTCGACCGGGCGGACGTCACGATCCGGTGGTTCCGCGGAGCGAAGCGGGTCGGCAAGACGACCGGTCCCCGCTACCGGCTGACCGGGCGCGACCGCGGCAAGCGGATCGTCGTGCGGGTGATCGCCACCAAGCCGGGCCATGATCGCTTCACCCTGACCCTCGCGAAGCGGCGGGTGCGCCGATGACCAGACGGCTGCCCATCGCGCTCGCGGGCGTCCTGCTCGGCGGCGCGCTCACCATCGCCGGTCCGGCGCAGCCGGCCGACGCCACCCCGCCGGACGGCACCATCGTCTACATCCAGGACCACAACGTCTGGCTGGCCAAGCTCGACGGCAGCGGGCGCCACCAGGTCACCCACGGCGGCAGTGCGGCGGCGCCGTACGCCGGGCCCTCGATGTCCGACCAGGGCCTGATCGCCGTCCAGCGCGGCAGCAGCATCGAGGTGCTGCAGCAGAACGGCGCCGTGGTCAACCGGCTCTCGCCACCGAGTAGCTTCATCGAGGGGAGCTGCTCGACCATGAGCGTCACCCCGGCGCTGGAGCCGACGATCTCGCCCGACGGCTCCAGGATCGCCTACTACCAGGTGCGCCTGAGCAACTGCGCGGGATCGCTGAAGACCGACGCGCTCTCCACCGTGGTCGACACGCTGCCCGCGGGGCCGGGCACCTACGAGGTGGTGATCGGCAGCTCACCGGCGTGGGTGTCCAACGAGCGGCTGGTGCTGCGACAGGGCAGCACCATCGCGCTGTTCCCGCTGGGCTACGGCGACCCCGACGGGGTCGCCTGGTTCACCTCCACGGAGGTCTGCGCGGGGTGCTACAACGATCTCCTCGATCCCGCCACCAGCAGGGACGGCACCCTGGTCGCGGTGGGCATCGACGCCGTCTGGGACGACGCAACCGACCAGAGCCTCGGGTACCTCGGCGTGCTGCCGACGTCGGGCGACCCCCGCTCGGCCACTCCGCCACCGCCGCCGGGCGAGGGCTGCTTCGGCGCGGCCGCGGAGCCGCGTCCCGACGACGGCCCGATCCTGGACAGCATCACCATCTCGGCCGACGGCTCGGCGATCGTGTACCGCGAGGGCGCGGACATCTGGGTGAACACCGTGGCGATCGGTGACTGCGCCGCCAGCACCGGCACCAAGGTCATCACGGGCGCCTCCGACCCGTACTGGTCGCCGGCGCCGATCGCGCCGCCGGCGGTGCCCGGTGGCACGGGGCCCGGCGGCAACGGACCCGGTGGCGCTGGATCCGGCCAGCCGACCGTCCCGGCCGGTACGTCGACCGTGACCCTCCCGGGCGGGCGGACCGTCCAGATGTTCGACGACCGGGCCTTCAAGGCGAAGAAGTTCAAGGCGCGGAAGGGTGCCAGGTACGCCAAGCGAACCGCCATGGTGACCCGGGCGCACCGGGCCACGCTCACCCGAGCGGGCGTGCCGGGCGGGAAGCTCTCACTGGTGGCGAGCAAGGGCCCGCGGCACGGCACCGTCGCGGTGTTCTACGGCAAGAAGAAGCTGCGCACCGTGAAGCTGAGCGCCCCGAAGGTGCGCCACCAACGGCTGATCCGGCTCGGCTCGGTGCCGGCCACGAAGAAGGCCACCGTGAGGATCCAGGTCACCAGCCGTGGCCGCACGGTGATCATCGACGGCCTGGCGATCGGCTGATGGACCGTGCCCTCACCGACAATCGGCGCCGGGGTCGGCCAGGTAGCCGCTGCCGAACGCGACCACCACCAGCTGGACCCGGTCGCGGACACCCACCTTGCGAAGCAGCTGGGCCACGTGGCACTTCACCGTCGCGACCGTGACCACGAGGCGCTCGGCGATCTCGGCGTTCGAGAGTCCCGCGGCCACGAGGACCAGCACCTCGGCCTCCCGCCTGGACAGCCGGGACGGCCAGGCGTGGACGGTGGACTCCAGGAGGTCGGCGACGGGCGCGGTCAGGACGGTCATGCGGGCCAGGATCGCCACGGGTGCGTGCACCCCGCGTGCATGCCGCGTGCACCGTCCGGCAGGTGTGGACGCCGCGGCGGACGACCCCTGGCGCCAGGCCGGGCTCGTCGTCGACCACTAGCCGCCCCGGGCCGATCCCGGTCAGCGGTGAGTGGGCAACCTTTCGGGGGCTGAGAAGCGTTGCTGACGCACCGCCGCCCCGGGCCGATCCCGGTCAGCGGTGAGTAGCCAACCTTCCGAGGCCCGGGAACGGTTGCTGACGCACCGCCGCCCGGGGCCGATCCCGGTCAGCGGTGAGTGGGCAACCTTTCGGGGGCTGAGAAGCGTTGCTGACGCACCGCCGCCCCGGGTCGATCCCGGTCAGCGGTGAGTAGGCAACCTTCCGAGGCCCGGAAACGGTTGCTCGCGCACCGCTGCTCGGTCGCCTCACGACCCACTCGCCCCGCGGGATCGACGGCTCCCGGGCCGGCTCACGGCCCGGGGAACGCGGTCTTGAAGCGGGTGGCCAACAGCCGGTCGCCGGTGACCGTGAGCCGCTCGGCGCCGCCGCGTCCGAAGCCGAGCAGCACTAGGTGGTCGTCGTCCCCGGCGAAGCGGACACTGGCGGGGCCCGGCGCACGGTCCGGCCGCCAGCGTCCGGCCGTACGCCGCAGCCGGAGGTCGACCAGCCGACCGGCGAGCTCGACGCTCGTCCCCTCCGGTTCCGGTGCGCCGAGCCCGCCCACGAAAGTCAGCATCGGGCCGAGGGCGGCGGCGCACGAGGCGAGGGCGGACCCACCGAGTCCACCCGGCCCACCCAGGGCCCGGGCCAGGTCGACGACGTGGATCGCCGCCTCCGCGGCGATCAGCGGGGCCGCCACCTCCATCACGACGACGCCGCCGTCGAGCTCGACCGGCCGTGTCGGGTCGGGGTCGCCGAGCCGCTCGACCGCCCGCGCGAACGCCGCCCGCGCAGCTCGCAGGTCGTCCGCTGCGGCGGGCGCCGGCTCGCCGAGTGCGGCCGCCTCCAGCAGCTGCGCCCTGCGGACGTGCTCGACCAGGTCCGCCACCCGCCAGCCGGGCAGCCCGGTGGGCCGGCCCAGCCGCTCCGGGTCGAGCCCCGTAGCGAGCGTGCCGAATCGCTCGTACTCCGCCGCTGCCACCCGCAGGTGCTCGCGCGGCGTCATCGCGCCTCCGGTGCTCGGAGCAGCGCGGCGGTGCGCTCGGCGGCCGGCCGCAGTCCCCACGCGCGCTGTTGCCGCAGTGCCTCGCCGAGCAGTTCGCGGGCGGTGTCGGCGTCGCCGGACCGCAGGGCCAGGACGCCGAGATGGTGGCTGGCGCTGCCGAGCAGGGCCGCGCCCGCACCGAGCACGACGTTCTGCCCGCGGGCCGGGGCGATGATCCGGGTCAGCTCCGCGGCGTGCGTCGCCTCCCCGAGGTCGGCGACCGGCGCGGCCACCAGGCAGCCGAGGAAGACCTCGATGCCGGCGAACGGCGGGGACGGGCGGAACCGGCGTGCGGAGAGATCGACCAGGCGCGCCGCGGCCAGGTCGCGGTGACCGGCCGCCCAGTCGGTGAGCAGCCGGGTCCAGTCCCACGGCTCGAACCGGTCGTCGGCGGCCCGCAGCTCGACGACCTCGCGGGCGGCCTGTGGTGCGCCCTGCTCGAGGTGCAGCAGGGCGGACAGCACGCCGTGCACCCGGTCGGTGTCGGCGTACCCGTGGTGCGTCGCGACGACCCGGAACCGCTCGACCAGCAGCTCGGCCTCGGCGAGCCGGCCGCGACCCAGGCTGAGCACCGCCCGCCACAGCGGGACGTGCCAGCGGTCGATCTCGCTGCCGGCGGCCTCCGCGCGCACCAGCAGGTCGTCGATGGCCAGGTCGGCGTCGGCGAGCCGGCCGAGCCGGATCAGGTCGGGCACCAGGCGCCGCCGAGCCACCAGGTCCGCGCCGACGAACTCGCCGTGCCCCTGCTCGGTCAGCGCGGTTGCGGTCTCCAGCAGCCGGACCCGGGTGGCCAGGTCGGCGGGCCGGTCGAGCACCGTCGCCACCGTGGTGAGGGTCTCCGCCCGCACCCGGTCCGACGCGGCGTCGGCCGCCGCCTCCGCCCGGCCGGCGACCAGGCGGGCCTGGTCCAGTGCGCCGGCGAAGGCGAGCGACTGGGCGAGGGCGCCGAGCAGCGCTGCCCGCAGGTCCGGAGGATGGTCGTGCGTCAGCGCTCGCCGCAGCAGTACGACGGAGGCGTCGTCGGCGCCCGTGCGCGGCCGACGGGCGTCGACGCTCCAGTGCTCGTGGCCGAGCGCCGCGCGCGCCTCCACCTCCGGCGCCACGCCGTGGGCGGCGTCGGCGAGCCGGCGGTAGTCGACCTCGTCGAGGCGACCCGCGCGATGGGTGAGCTCGGCGAGATCGAGCCGCAGGTCGAGCAGTTCGGCCGGCGGCAGCGAGGCCGAACCGGCCGCCTGCAGGGCCGCCCGTTGGTGGCGCAGCGCCTCGTCGACGTCGCCGCGGGCGAGCGCCAGCCGGGACGCCGCCGCCGACAGCCGCACGGCCGTCGCAGCCAGGTCGGGTGCCGCGATCGAGGCGGGCAGGAGGTGGCGTACGGCGCGCCCGAGCGATGCCTCGTCGCGCTGGTCGGCCCGCTCGGCGAGCACCGCTCCGAGGCGGCCGTGCCGGTCGGCCCGCGTCGCCGGGGTGAGCGAGTCGACGATCGCCTCGCGGACCAGGTCGTGGGCGAACCACAGCCGGCCCGGGTGCTCGGGATCCGCGTCGAGCAGTCGGCGCGGGACCGCGTCGTCGAGGAGCCGGAGCACCTCGAGCGGCGTGGTGTCGTGGGCGGCGGCGAGCAGCGGCACGTCCAGCACGGTCCCGTCGAGGGCCGCGGTGCGGAGCAGGTCTGCGGTCGAGGGCGCCAGCCCCGCCAACCGCTGCTCGGTCAGCGCGAAGGCGCCCTCGGGCACCGGCCAGGGATCGCTGGGATCGAGCCGGTCCCGCTCGGTCAGGAGATCCACGGTCTCGCGGAGATAGAACGGGTTGCCTCCGGTGCGCTCCATCAGCCGGGCCACCAGCCAGTCGGGTGGCGTCGCACCGGTGCGGGTCTCGACGTAGGAGGTCACCGCGTCGGCGTCGAGCTCACGCAGCCCGAGGGCGCGGGTGCTGTCCCGCCGGCGGACCCGGCCGACCACCCCGCGGAACGGGTGGGCGCCGGCCAGCTCGCCGTCGCGGAACAGGGCCAGGACCACCAGCGGCGACGCGGCGATGTCGCGGGAGACCAGCTCCACCAGCCGTGCCGACGCCGGATCGCCCCAGTGCAGGTCGTCGAGCACGACGAGCAGCGGCCGGACCGCCGCCATCCGGTGCAGCACCTCGGCGAGTGCGGCGAGGCCGAGGTCGTCGGGGCTCGGCTCGCCGGCGGTCGGGGCGATGCCGAGCGTCGCCGCGGCCCGTGGCCACTGCGGACCGAGCCGGGCGGCGTCCGCCGCGGAGGCAACGGCGAGCCAGTCGCCGACGGCCTCGCGCCATGGGGCCAGCGCTCGGACCTGCCCGTCGTCGTAGCAGCGTCCCCATGCGACGGCGAACCCGGTGGCGTGCGCGGTGATCTCGGTGGCCAGGCGGGTCTTGCCGATGCCGGGCTCCCCGGAGACCAGCAGCAGGCCGCCGGCGCCTCCGTCCGCCGCCGCAAGCAGCTCGTCGGCGGCGGCCAGCTCGGCCGCCCGCCCGACGAAGGCCGAGGGTGCGGCCGGGCGGGGGCCGGGCGCCGACACCGAGGCCGTGGGCAGCTCGCGGCGCAGCAGGCTCTGCTCCAGCTCGTCGAGCTCGGCCGGCGGGTCCAGCCCGAGCTCGTCGCGGGTCGCGCGGCGGTGATCGGCGAGCACGGCGAGCGCCTCGGCCTGCTGCCCGGCGAGGTAGAGGGCCCTCGCCTGGAGGGCCGCCGCGCGGTGGTCGAGTGGCTGCTCGACCAGGAACTGTGCCAGGTCGGTGCTCGCCGCGGCGTGCTGGCCGGCCAGCAGCCGGGCCTCGGCGAGGTCGAGCCGGGCCAGGCGGCGCCGGTGCTCCAGCTCGGCGACGCGGAGTGCGACGTCCGGGTCGTCGCCGAGCTCGGCGTACGGCGTGGCGCGCCACAGCGCGAGTGCGGCGGCGAGGTGCTGGGCGGCCTGCTCCGGCCGGCCGGCCTGGGCGGCGGCCCGGTCCAGCAGGCGCTCGAACTCGGCGACGTCGAGCCCGTCCTCGCCGACGTCGAGCCGGTAGCCGAGGTGGTCCCCGACGATCCGGTCGGCACCGAGCCGGCCGCGCAGCCGCGACACGTGGGACTGCAGGCTGTTGCGGGCGCTCGACGGCGGTCGGCCGGCCCAGGCCAGGTGGATCAGCCGGTCGAGGGGCACCGCCCGGCCCGGCGTGCTGGCGAGCGCGGCGACGACGCGACGCGGGATCGCCCCGGCCGGGGTGTGGTCGGCCCCGTCGACGGTGACCTGGAGATCTCCCAGCACGCTGACCCGGGTCAGCCACCTCGACATGCCGAACACCTACTCCTGGCCTGACCCCGGACGTGTGGCGACCCACCATGCCACACGTCGGGTCCCGCGCCCGTCATCCGTCGTGGCTCCCTGCGGGCCCGCGACGTGGCCCGCGCGCGATGCGGGTCGTCCTCCAGGACGACGTGGATCCTCCTTTGGTGCTGACGATCCGGTCGGCGGGTTCGGGGGAGGGTCGCAGACGTCTTCTGTCCTCTCGCACCTGGAGTCACCATGCCTTCCCGCTCGTTCCTGCTCACGCCGGCCCTCGCCGTGGCCCTGCTCGCGCCGCTGGCACCGGCTGCGTCGGCGATCGACGCCGACCTGGACCCGCCGATCATCGGGTTCGGAGTGCCGACGGCGGCGTACGACGTGTGGCACACCGACACCGTCACGGTGCAGGTCGACGTCTCCGATCCCGGTGGCACGGGGGTGAGGTCGGTGGAGTACCTGCTCACCGGTGCCTCGGAGCGGGCCGGCACGCTGCCGCTCGACGGCGGCCCGGTGGAGATCAGCGCCGAGGGCCACACCACGATGTACGTCACGGCGTTCGACGACGCCGACCAGCGGGCCGACGGGGTCCTCCAGGTCGGCATCGACCGCACCCCGCCGATCATCAGCGTCTCCTCGCCCCAGGACGGGATCCAGGTGGAGCGCGGCAGCGAGGTGCCGATCCACTTCTCCTGCACCGACGACCACAGCGGGATCAACGGATGCGCGGGCCCGCGCGTGCTGGACACCACCACGCTCGGCAGGCATGCCGCGATCCTGACCGCGCGCGACCGGGTGGGTCGCGAGCAGACCCGGGCGATCAGTTACGAGGTGGTGCCGCCCCGGTTCGCCGTGAGCGGTGCCGTGGCCGTCGCCGGCGAGCCGCAGGTCGGGCAGCTGCTCCGGGTCGACCTGCCGCGGCTGACGCCCGCCGCCACCTTCGGCTACCAGTGGCTCGCCGACGGTGCCGCGATCCCGGGCGCGACCGCTGCGTCGTACCGGATCATGCCGACCGACGTGGGCCGCCGCCTGTCCGTCACGATCACCGGGACCGCGCCGGAGTACCACCCCTGGGCCGAGACCAGCGCTGCCACGACCGCCGTGCAGAAGGCCTCGAGCCGGCTGCGGGTGCGGGCCCGGTCGCTGCCCGGCCGCACCGCGCGTCTCGACATCAGCGTGACCGCTGCCGGGACGACCGCCTCCGGTCGGGTCGTCGTCACCCGCGGCGGCCGGACCGTTGGTCAGGGTCGCCTGGACCGCTCGGGCGACCTCCGCCTGGTGCTGCGTCGGCAGAGCACGGGCCGCACCGTCTACGTGGTGCGCTACGCCGGGAGCGCGGGCGTCGAGGGCGACACCGCCCGGGCCCGGCTCACCATCAGGCCGAGCTGACCCGTGGCCGGCGGGCGTCTTCGGCGATCGCGACCGACGGCGTTCGGCCGCCCGTACCATCGGGTGATGCCGTGGCCGCTGCGACCTTCCGGCCCGGTGCTCGCGGGAGTGTTCGCCCTCTGGTCGACCGCGTTCCTGTGGCCCCAGCTGAGCCCCGCGCTGGCCGTCCTGCCCGTCGGGTTCGGCGTGGGCGGCTGGCTGCTGGTCCGGCACGTGGTGGCCGGTGCCCTCGTCGTGGCGATGACCCAGGCGGCCGGCCTGGCGCTGGGTGCCCCCGTGGAGAACGCGGCCGGGCTGCTGCCGGCGATCTGCTGCCTGTTCTTCGTCGGCCGCCGGCTGCCTCCCGCCTGGGGCGGGTGCGTCCTCGTCGGGTACGTCGCGGTCATCGCGGCCAGTGGGTTCGGGGTGTCGCGGGCGCTCGTCGGAGTCCTGCTGTTCACCGGGACCTGGCTGGTCGGTCAGGTCGTGGGGGAGGGCGCCGCCGTGGTCCAGGCCCGGCGGGCGGTGGCCCGCGACCTGGAGCTGCGTGACCACGAGGTCACCGCCGCTGAGGTCGTGGATCGCGAGCGCGGCCGGATCCTGTCGGGCTCCCTCGACATCGTCGAGCAGGCGGTCGCCTCGATGCGCGCCGACGCCGAAGCGGCCGCGCAGTCGCTCGACCCCCATCTGCTCGACCGCGTCGGCAGTCGCGGCGAGGCCGCCATCGCCGATCTGCGCCGCATCCTGGGCCTGCTGCGGGCACCGGTCGTCGCGCGGGAGCCGGTCCTGGACGAGGCGCTGCTGCGCTTCGTGACGTCGGATGGTCCCCTGCCCGCGGACGTCGAGCGTCGAGGCGCCTGGCGGACGGACGCGCTCCTGGCGGTGGCTCTCGCGGCGGTGGGCCTGGCCGAGGCCGTCGGTCACTCACTCGAGCCCGCCGCCACCGGGCTGGCCGCCGGGGTGCCCCTCGGGCTCGCCCTGTGGCGCACCGCGCCCGCGCTCGCGGCCATGGTCTGCGCGGTGCCGATGGCGGTGGCGTTGGCGATCGACGTGCCGGTTCCCCACGGGGTCGTCGAGATGACCACCATCGCGATGCTGGCCTGGGCGGCCGCCGGCGCCGCGACCGAGCGTTCTGGGCTCGGTCCGCGGGCACTCGTGATCCTCCCCGCCGGGGTGGTGGTGATCCTCTCCGCCGTCGGGACCTGGCGCTCGCCCACGCTGAGCCTGGTCCCGGTCGTGGTCGCCGCGGTCGCGGCGGTCGCGGTGTGGACCCGGCGCCGGACCCAGCACGCGGAGAGCGAGGCCGACAGCCGGATCAGCCGCGCGCAGGCCCGGCTGCGGTCGAGTGTCGACGACGCGATGGCGGCCGAACGGCTCCGGATCGCCCGCGAGCTGCACGACATCACCAGCCATGCGGTCGGGGCGATGGTGCTGCAGGCGCGTGCCGCGCGGGCACTCGCCGGGCGTGACCCGGTCGCCGCCCACCGGGCGGTCGACAACGCCCTGATGGCGGGAGATCAGGCGATGAAGGATCTCGGCGAGCTCGCCGAGATGCTGCGCGACGACCTCCACCGGTCCGACTCCGAGGACCTTCAGGGGCTCGTCGACCGGCTGGGCACCACCGGGCTGGAGATCGACATCGAGGGCGATCTCCCCGACGATCCCGAGATCGCGTTCACGGTGCACCGCATCGTGCAGGAGGCCCTGGCCAACGCCGCCCGCTACGCCCCGGGGGCCCGGGTGCGGGTCCGGCTGGTCGAGGAGCCGGACCGGGTCAGCGTCCTCGTGCAGGACGGGGGCGGTCGGCACCACGCCGCGGCGCCGAGCGGCACCGGCTTCGGACTCGACGGCCTCGTTGAGCGGGTCCGGCTCCAGGGCGGCCAGCTGAGCGCGGGGCCCGAGGGCCGGGGGTTCCGGGTCTCCGCCGTGCTGCCCACGTCGCCGGTACCCCCGGTGTCGGGGCCCATCGAGGCGACCCCGATGATGACCGCGCCGCCGCCGGCGTCCGACCGGACCGGCCAGGCGGGCCAGACAAGTGAGGTGACTCGACCGTGATCAAGGTGGTGATCGCCGACGACCAGGACCTGGTCCGCGGCGGACTCAGCGCCCTGCTCGCCTGTGAGCCGGACATCACGGTCGTGGGGGAGGCCACCGACGGGCAGCAGGCGGTCGGGCTGGCCCGAGAGCGGGCCGCCGACGTGGTGCTGCTCGACATCGAGATGCCCGGGAGCGACGGCCTGCAGGGGATCCGGGCGCTGGCGCAGGCGCGTCCCGAGGCGCGCGCCCTGATGCTCACCACGTTCGATCTCGACGAGTACGTCTTCGAGGCGCTGCGCGCCGGTGCGAGCGGGTTCCTGCTCAAGACCACGCCGCCCGCCGAGCTCTCCGCCGGCATCCGGGCGGTGCACGCCGGGGAGATGCTGTTCGCGCGCTCCGTCGTACGACGCCTGGTCGAGACGTTCGTGCGTCAGCCACCCACGCCCACCGCCTCGGGTGTCCTCTCCAGCCTCACCGAGCGCGAGGTCGAGGTGCTGCGGGCGATCGCTCGTGGCCTGTCGAACGCGGAGATCGGCGCCGAGCTCTACCTCGCCGAGACCACGGTGAAGACCCACGTGGCACGCATCCTCGCCAAGCTCAACCTGCGGGACCGGGTGCAGGCGGTGGTGGTGGCCTACGAGACCGGGCTGGTGCGCCCCGGCGCCTGACCCTCCCCGGGACGACCCACGATCGTCCTTGCGGGCGACCGGGGTCGTCCCCGCGAGCGATGCGGCGGGGGCACCGGACGGGCCACGCTGCTGAGGCCCGTGTTCCCGACCTCCGGAGCCTCACTATGCCCGCCCGACCCTCCCGGGTCGCGGCCCTCCTGGCCGCCCTCGCCCTGCCGTTGTTCGCCCTCCCGGTGACCACCCTCCCGGGGGTGGCCACGGCCGCGGAGAGCCCGCAGCAGGCCGACGATCTCCAGCACACCCAGAAGGCCCAGAAGGCCCAGAAGGCCCAGAAGGCCCAGAAGGCCCGGCACACGCTGCACCCCGGGTCCCCGGCCGCGCCGGGCCGGCGCGTGACGCAGGACGCCACCCAGCGCGCGACCCAGCGCGCGACCCAGCGCACCATCCAGTCGGCCGCGCTGGACGGCAGCATCGTCTTCATCCGCAACGCCAACGTCTGGCTGATCCGCCCCGACGGCACCGGTCTGCACCAGGTGACCAGCGACGGGACGGCCGACTCGCCCTACGAGGACCCGACGATGTCGGACACCGGCGTCATCGCCGTGGCCCGGGGCGGTCAGATCATCCGAATGCTGCAGAACGGCGTCGTCCTGGGCGTGCTGGCCCCGCCCAGCCTCTTCCTGCCCTCGCCCGGCACGCTGCTGATCACCCCGATCCACGAGCCGGTGATCTCACCCGACGGCTCCCGGATCGCCTACAGCCAGCTGCGGTCGAAGGACTACAGCGGCCGGATCCGCATCGAGGAGCTCACGTCGTTCACCGACGCGACCGGCCTCAGCCCCACGACGACGTACGGCATCGTCTCGGGCCGCGAGCCGGCGTGGCTGTCCCCCACGCGCGTCGTGCTCTCCTCCAGCGGCATCGCCGACCTGCAGGACCTGGGCCACGACGAGGCCACCACCTGGTTCTACCAGGACCAGGTGATCAGCGACGAGGACGGCTATCCGCTGCAGTGGCACGGGATCAACCACCCCGAGGTGTCGGCGGACCTGAGCCGGGTGACGTATCTCGTCGGTGACGACTTCGTCGGCATCGGCAGCGTGACCGGCGATCCGCGGACGAGCATCCCGGCGCCGCCGACGACGCCGGCCTGCTTCCTCGCCTCGGACGACACCACCACGCCCGGACCGGTGTTCGACTCGCCGAGCCTGGGTCCCGACGGCCGGTCCGTGGCCTACGAGGAGCTCGGCGACCTGTGGGTGGTGACGTCCTTCGACAGCTGCGACGCGGCCACGTCCATCCGGCTCCTCGTCCCCGGCGGGACCAACCCGGACTGGTCCGCGGCCCCGCTGGCGCCGCCGGCCCTGCCGGCTCCGCCTCCGGCGCCCGGGCCCGGCTCCAAGCCCGCACCCGGTCCGGGGGGCGGCGGCGCCCCCGGCGCCGAGCAGGACCGCTTCGAGGTGTTGGCGAAGGCGGCGGTGCAGGGCTCGGCCCGCGTCGGCAGGACGCTCACCCTCCGCCCGGCGCGGTTCGCGCCCAGCCCGCAGCGGACCCGGATCCAGTGGCTGCGCAACGGCGCGGCGATCAAGCGGGCGACCAAGCCCCGCTATCGGCTCACGGCGGCCGACCGCGGCCGCCGGATCTCGGTCCGGGTGACCGCGATCCGAGCCGGCTACAGCAACCGCTCCGTCACCTCGGCCGCGCTGCGCGTGCGCTGAGCACCTCTGCTCGTCTCCAGGAGAAGACCGTGTCACGAACCTTCCTCGCCCGGGCCAGCGGCCTGGCCACGCTCGCCCTGCTGCTCGGCATGGCGCCGGCCCACGCGATCGACATCGAACCACCCACCATCACCTTCACTCCGGCCGGGGACCGGTGGTTCCCCGGCAGTACGCCGGTCACGGTCGCGGTCGCCGACGTCGGCGGCGGCTCGGTCGACAGCGTGGAGTACCAACTCACCGGCGCCCATGACTCCGGGGGGCTGCTGGGTCGCAGCGGCGGGACGATCGCTCTCACGAACGGCGGGGTCACCGAGGTCGTCGTGACCGCGACCGACCGGTCGGAGAACACCGCCCGGAGCACGGTCTGGTTCGGCATCGACCGCGACTACCCGACGGTCGCCGTCACCGCTCCGGCCGACGGTGCCCGCGTGATCCAGCACTCGACCGTGGCGCTGTCGTACGACTGCGCGGACGCGCTCTCGGGGATCGCGTCGTGCAGTGACACGACTCCGAGCGGCGGCGCCCTCGACACCTCGACGCTCGGCACCCACACCGCCCAGGCGATGGCCGTCGACCGGGCCGGGAACACGACGACCAAGACCGTCGGCTACGAGGTCGTACGCGGCACGTTCGTGCTCGGCACCATGGCGTCCATGATCGGCGGCTTCCGGGTCGGGGAGAGCGTGACCGCCGTCACGCCGCGCACGACGCCGACGGCCACCTCGTACGCCTACCAGTGGCTGATGGACGGCGTCGACGTGCCGGGCGCGACCGAGGCCACCTACGCCGTCAGACCCACGGACTCCAACAAGCGGATCTCGGTGCGGGTCACCGCTTCGCGGCCGGGCTACGACGACCTGGTCAGCGAGTCGAGCCGGATACTCGTCGGGCAGGCGTCGTTCAGCACGTCCGGCCCGGTCATCTCCGGCGACCTCGTCGTGGGCGGCACCCTGGCCGGCTCGATCGAGGCCACCCCCGCCCCCACGGCCGTCTTCTGGACCTGGCGGGTCGACGGCACGAAGGTCGGCGACGAGAGCAGCTACGAGATCCGGCCCGAGGACGTGGGCAAGCGCGTCGTGCTGCAGGCGGAGCTGTGGCGTCCCGGCTATGCCTCGATCTGGCCGCACACCGAGCCCAGCGAGCCGATCCGGCCCGCGACCCAGGACCTCCAGGTCGTGGCCACGGTGGACGGACACCCGGCGGTCGGCCAGCAGCTCACCGCCGTCCTGTCGGGCGTTCCCTCCGGCGTCCAGACCGCGTTGCAGTGGTACGCCGACGGCGCTCCGATCTCGGAGGCCACCGGCACGAGCCATCTCCTGACCGCTGCCCAACAGGGAGCCTCGATCACGGTCGAGGTGACCGTGGACCGGCTCGGCCACGTGCCGTGGCGCACCACCAGCGCAGCGGTCGGCCCGGTCGCGGCCGCTCCGGACGCCGGGCCGACCCCGGGCGGCGCGAACGCCTCCGCCATCGTCGGCACCCCCACGATCTCGGGCACCGCGGTGGCCGGTCAGCGGCTCACCGCCCAGCTGCCGCCACTCCCGGCCGGCGCCATGGCGAGCTACCAGTGGCTCGCCGACGGCGCGCCGATCGCCACCGGCACCGGACCCACGCTGCTGCTGGGGCGTGGCGAGGTCGGTCGACGTGTCTCGCTGCGAGCGAGCGTCACCGCGCCCGACCGGCTGCCGTGGCACGGCACGACCGAGCCGACGACGGCCGTCGCCAAGGCGCGGGCCGTGCTCCGCACCAAGGTGCGCACCCCGCGCGGCGCCACCCGCACGGCCACCGTCACGGTGCGGGTCAGCGCCTCCGGCCTCGCTCCGACGGGCCGTGTCACGGTGCGTCGCAAGGGCAAGACCCTGGCGCGCGCGGCCGTGCGCTCCGACGGAACCGCACGGATCACGCTGCGGAGGCTGAAGCCGGGCGGGCAGCGGCTGACGGTGGCCTATGCCGGCGACCCGAGCACCGCCGCCGCCCAGCGCGCCCTGCGGTTCCGGATCCGATGACGCTCGGTAGCCGGTGATCCCGTGGGGGCGACGACGCTGCGATCCGGCGGTCGGTAGCGTCGTCGCCATGCCCCTTCTCGTCCGTCCCGAGCGACCCGGTGACGAGGCGGCGATCTTCGCCGTGACCCGCGACGCCTTCGCCGGCGCCGAGCACTCCAGCGGCACCGAGCAGCTGATCGTCGACGCGCTGCGGGGTCGGGGAGCCCTGGCCGTGTCGGAGGTCGCGGAGCTGGAGGGCTCCGTGGTCGGCCACGTGGCGATCTCCCCGGTCACCATCATCCCGGTCGACGGGCGCCGTACGCCGGGCGCGCAGGGGTGGTACGGACTCGGGCCGGTCTCGGTGCGTCCCGACCACCAGGGGACCGGTATCGGCACCGCGCTGGTCACCCAGGCGCTGGCGGCGATCGACACCGCGATGGGGTGCGTGGTCCTCGGGGACCCCGGCTACTACGGCCGGTTCGGCTTCCGTCCCGATCCGCGGCTCGTGCTCCCAGGGGTGCCCGCCGAGTACTTCCAGGTGCTGCGACTGGCGGCCCGCGAGATCCCGCAGGGGACGGTCGGCTACGACCCGGCCTTCGACGTCGAGGTCGTGGACTGAGCGCGCTCGCGCCGTCTGGGTGGCGGGGCGGTGCGCACGATAGACAGGTCCGGTGGACACCACCTCGCCGATGTTCCTGGTCCTGGACCTCACCGGCACGTTCGCCTTCGCACTGAACGGCGCGCTGACGGCGATCCGGGTCGCCCGGCTCGACATCGTCGGGGTGATCACGCTCGGCATGTTCACCGCGCTGGGCGGCGGGATGATCCGCGACGTGATGCTCGGGGCGCTGCCACCGGCGACGTTCAGCGACTGGCGCTACCTCGCGGTGGCCGCGATCGGCGGCCTGGTGGCCTTCGTGGCCGGCCGCCACCTCGACCGGCTGGCCAAGCCGATCCTGGTGCTGGACGCCGCCGGCCTGAGCCTGTTCGCGGTCAGCGGCGCGCTCAAGGGGCTGGACCTCGGGGTCGGCTCCGCCCAGGCGGTGATCCTGGGGGCGATCACCGCCGTCGGCGGCGGCACCCTGCGCGACGTGCTGATCCGCGAGATCCCGGCGGTGCTGAGCAGCGGCCTGTACGCGATCCCGGCGTTGGTGGGCGCGTTCGTCCTGGTCGCCGGCGACCAGCTCGGGGTCGCCGACCTGCCGGCTGCGATCACCGGGGCCGTCGTCTGCTTCGTCATCCGGATGATCGGCGTCCGCTTCGGCATCGACGCGCCGAGCCCGCCGGGCACCGGGCAACGGGCCTGAGGGACTCCCGGGCCGCCGCCGGAGGCCCGGCCCTTGCGGCGCCGCGGCGGTCGGCCCTAGATTGGACACATGTCCAGTCAGTTGTCCGCTTCGCCGCGCCAGGGGCTCAACCGCCGCCAGGCCGAGACCGTCGAGCGGCTGCTGGCCGCCGGGCACGAAGAGCTCGGCGCGGTCGGCCACGAGGCGCTGACCGTGCGCACCGTCGCCCACCGCGCGGGCGTCTCACCGGCGACGGCGTACACCTACCTGGCCTCGAAGAACCACCTGTTCGCTGAGCTCTTCTGGCGGTTCCTCGCCGAGGACGCCCACGAGCCGACCGGCGCGGACGTCGTCGAGCGCCTGCAGTCGGTGACCCGCCACCTGACGCGGCGGCTCGCCGAGGAGCCGGAGCTGGCCGCAGCGGTGACCTCCGCGCTGCTCGGCAGCGACCCCGACGTGGAGCGGCTGCGGCTGCGGATCGGCGGCGAGCTCGTCGCGCGCTTCCGCACGGCCCTCGGCGCGGACGCCGACCCGGTCGTGGTCGAGACGGTGGCGCTGGCGTTCTCGGGGGCGCTGCTGCAGGGCGGGATGGGGCTGATGACCTACACCGAGATGGGCGAGCGGCTCGACGCGATCGTCGCCGTGATCATGAGGGGCAATGCGTGAGCATGACGACGGACGCCATCGTCTTCGACCCGTACGACTACGCGTTCCAGGAGGACCCCTACCCGACGTACCGTCGGTGCCGCGACGAGGACCCGCTGCACCACAACGAGGAGCTCGACGTCTGGTTCCTCACCCGGCACGCCGACATCCAGCACGCGCTGCGCACCGAGGGCGTCTACTCCAACGCGATGGGGGTCTCCATCGACCGGAGCGCGTGGGGCCCCGACGCGCATCGAGTGATGTCCTTCCTCGGCATGGACCCGCCCCGCCAGCAGCGGCTGCGGTCGCTGGTCTCCAAGGGATTCACGCCGCGACGGGTGACCGAGCTGGCCCCGCAGATCCAGCGACTGACCGACCACTACCTGGACCGGTGCCTGGAGCGGGCCCGGGACGGGCAGGGCTTCGACTGGATCCACGACTTCGCGGGCCTGCTCCCGATGGACGTCATCTCCGAGATGATGGGCGTGCCCGAGTCCGACCGGGCGGAGGTGCGCCGGCTCGCCGACCTCGTCGTGCACCGCGAGCCGGGCATGCGCGACGTCCCGCCCGCCGGCATGGAGGCGTCGCTGGTGCTGGTCGGCTACTACGCCGAGATGGTCGCGCAGCGCAAGAGGCGGCCGACGTCCGACCTGACCAGCGCCCTGCTCTCGGCGGAGATGGACGGCGACCGGCTCGGCGAGGACGAGATCATCGCCTTCCTCTTCCTGATGGTCGTCGCGGGCAACGAGACCACCACCAAGCTGCTCGGGCACGCGCTCTTCCACCTGACCCGGCACCCCGCGCAGCTCGAGAAGGTCTTCGCCGACCCCGACGACCGGGGCGACCTCGTGGTGCCGTGGATCGAGGAGACGCTGCGCTACGACACCTCCAGCCAGATGCTCGCGCGGCACCTGCTCGCCGACGTCGAGCTGCACGGCCGGGTCGCGCCGGCGGGCTCGAAGGCGGTGCTGGTGCTCGGCTCGGCCAACCGCGACGACCGGGTCTTCGACGATCCGGACCGGTTCGACGTCTTCCGCGAGCGGGACGAACTGGCGCAGTTGCTGAGTTTTGGCGGGGGCCGGCACTTCTGCCTCGGCGCCAACCTGGCCCGCCTCGAGGCCCGGATCGCCCTGGCCGCGCTGGTACGCCGGGTCCGCGCGGTCGAGGTCGCCCACGACGACTGCGTGCGGGTGCACTCGGTCAACGTGCGCGGCTTCGCGTCGGTGCCGGTGCGGATGGAGGCGCGATGAGCGCGGTGTCGGCGTGCGGCGGTGTGTCAGCAACCGTTCTGGCCGGGCGTTCGGTTGCCTGCCCACCGCGCCCCGGTGGCGGTGCCGTGCGGCGGTGTGTGAGCAACCGTTCCGGTCGGGCGATCGGGCGGTGGGTGCTCCACGTTCCTGGTCCCGCGTTGGGTGGATTGTCCACCGCCGCCGGGAGCCGGCCGTCGGTGGAGGCGGCATGAGCGCGGTGCCGGCGTGCGGCGGTGTGTCAGCAACCGTTCTGGCCGGGCGATCGGTTGCCTGCTCACCGCGCCCCGGTGGGTGTCGTGCGGCGGTGTGTGAGCAACCGTTTTGGTGGGGCGGTCGGGCGATCGGGCGGTGGGTGCTCCACGTACCTGGTCCCGCGTTGGGTGGATTGCCCACCGCTGCCGGGGGGCGGCCGTGGATGGAGGCGCGATGAGCGCGGTGTCGGCGTGCGGCGGTGTGTCAGCAACCGTTCCGGGCGGGCGATCGGTTGCCTGCTCACCGCGCCCCGGTGGCGGTGCCGTGCGGCGGTGCGTGAGCAACCGTTCCGGTGGGGCGATCGGTTGCCTGCTCCCGCCGCCCGGCGGCGCGGCCCGGAGGCGGCATGAGTAAGTACGCGCAGCCGACCCGCCGGCCCGCGGTCGTCACCGGCGCCTCGTCGGGCATCGGCGCGGCGACGGCGCTGGCGCTGGCGGCGTCCGGGTTCCCGGTCGCGCTCGGTGCGCGGCGCACCGATCGGTGCGAGGAGGTCGCCGCCCAGATCCGCGCGGCTGGCGGCGAGGCGGTCGCGCACGCGCTCGACCTCACCGACGACTCCTCGGTCGAGGCGTTCGCCGCGCGGGTGAGCGCCGATCTCGGCGACGTCGAGGTCGTGATCTCCAACGCCGGCGCGGTCGCACCAGGCACCATCCACGAGGTCGACACCGACCGCTTCGCCCGCGAGCTCGACCTCAACGTCGTCGGGGCGCACCGACTGGTGCGGGCCTTCGTGCCCGGCATGGTCGAGCGGCGCCGCGGCGACCTGGTCTTCGTCTCCTCCGACGTCGCGGTGCGGGCCCGGCCGTTCATGTCGTCGTACGCCGCCGGCAAGTGGGGCCTGGAGGGCCTCGCGCACGCGATGCAGATGGAGCTCGAGGGCACCGGCGTGCGCGCCTCGATCGTGCGTCCCGGTCCCACCTGGAGCGAGATGGGCACCGACTGGGACGACGCCGAGGCGGCGTTCGTGCTCAACCAGTGGGTCCGCTTCGGGTTGGCCCGGCATCCGCACTTCCTCAAGCCCGCCGCGCTCGCCGACGCGATCACCACGGTGGTCAGCGCGCCCCGCGGCGTGCACCTCAGCCTGATCGAGGTGAACCCCGAGGCTCCGCTCGACGATCGGGGTGATGTCACCCGCTGAGGGGTGGTGCGGGGCCACCTGTCCAGGCGCGACGCTCGACGGACGGTGATCCGCGAAGGGAGCGTGCGTGGACCCAGGCACCGCCGGCTCCGCCCGGAGGCCAGCACCGCGGCTGCTGCCGATCGTCGGTCAGCTGCGGGACTACCGGCGCGCCTGGCTCCGCGGGGACCTGCTGGCCGGCGTCGTGGTCGCCGCGCTGATCATCCCCAAGAACCTCGGGTACGCCGGGATCGCCGGTGTACCCCTCGAGCACGGGCTGTACGCCGCGGCCGTCGGCGCCCTCCTGTACGCCGTGTTCGGCACCTGCCGGCAGATCTCGATGGGCCCGAGCTCCGGGCTCGCGGCCGTCGCGGGCGGCGCCGTGCTCGTCACCGGGATCACCGACACCGCGGACGTGGCCACCCTGGTCGCCGGGATCACCCTGGTCAGCGGCCTGATCTTCCTGGCGCTGGCCGTCTTCCGGATGGGCTGGCTCTCGCAGTTCCTCTCGCGCGCGGTGGTGACCGGCTTCCTCTTCGGCGCGGCGATCGACGTGGTCGTCGGCGAGCTGCCCAAGCTGACCGGCACCGACGCCGAGGGCGACAGCTCCTTCCAGGAGCTGTGGTCGTGGCTGTCGGGCCTCGACGACGCCCACCTCGACACGGTGCTCGTGGGCACGGTCGCGCTGGTGGTGGTCTTCGGCGTCCGCCGGTTCGCCCCGCGGCTGCCGGGCTCGCTGGTGCTGCTGGTGGGCGGACTGGTCGCGTCCGCCCTGCTCGATCTGGGCGACCACGGTGTCGCGCTGGTCGGCGACATCCCACGGGGGCTGCCGTCCTTCGACGTACCGGATCTCGGCCTGCTGGTCGACCACCCGAGCACGGTGCTGCTAGCGGCGTTCGCGCTGGTGATGATCGGGTTCTCCCAGACCGCGGGCGACGCGCGGTCGTTCGCGGCCAAGCACCGCTACCAGGTCGACATCGACCAGGAGTCGGTCGCCCAGGCCGCGGCGAACATCGGCGCCGGGCTGCTGAAGGGGATGCCGGTCTCGACCAGCCTCTCCGCGAGCTCGCTCAACGACCGCACCGGCGCGCGGAGCAACCTGGCGAGCCTGACCTCGGGGCTCACGGTGGTGCTCGCGCTGATCGTGCTGGCGCCGCTCTTCTCGTCGTTGCCCAAGCCGGTGCTGGCGGCCCTGATCATCGAGGCCGTCGTGATGGGGATGATGGACGTCGGCGAGATGCGCCGCCTGCGCCGGGTCTCGCGGGTCGACTTCTGGGTCGCGGTGGCGGCGATCCTCGCGACGCTGGTGTTCGGGGTCCTCGCCGGGGTGGCGATCGGGATCGCGCTCTCGCTGCTGTGGCTGGTCTACGTCGCCACCCATCCGCGACTCTCGACGCTCGGCCGCGAGGCCGGCACCCAGGTCTTCCGCGACCTCGACGAGCACCCGGACGACGAGACGATTCCCGGCGTCGTGGTGCTGCGGATGGACGGCGGCGTCTTCTTCGCGACCGCCGACACGCTCGAGGACCGGGTCCGCGCCGTGCTGATCGATCCCGACGTGCGCGGCGTCGTGCTGCACTTCGCGGGCGTCAACTTCGCCGACTCCCAGGGTGCGGCGACGCTCTCGGAGGTCATCAGGATGGCCGACGAGGCCGGCGTCGACCTGCGCTTCGCCGCGGTCCGGCCGGCGGTGCGCCGGCTGCTGGAGCGCGACGGCGTGATCGGCCGGCTCGGCGCCGACCGCGTGCACGGCAACGTCTACCGGGCCGTGGTCGCACTGACGACCGCCGAGCCGCCGGCCCACCATCGCGAGGAGCCGACCTGATGATGACCGAACTCCCGAGCCGGACCGACCCGCCCGCCGTCGTACCGCGGTGGGAGTGGCGCGCCTTCGGCGACCTCGCCGACGAGGCGCTCGCGTCGCTGCGGACCGTGGCCCCGGCGGTCAGCGACGAGACCTACGTGCTCTCGATGTGGACGAATGCCTCGGTCAAGGTGCGCGACGACCTGCTCGACGTCAAGGTGCTGCGCCGGGTCGACGGGGCCGGGCTCCAGCTGTGGACACCGACCATGAAGGCGGCCTTCCCCGTCGACGAGGCGGACGTGGCCGCGGCGTTCGAGGCCCTCGGCCTGCCGGTGCCGGTGTCCGGGCGACCCCGGCACACCCGCTCCGAGCTGCTGCTCGACGTGATCGGCGCCCACGACGAGCTCCGGCTCGTCGATGTGCACAAGGTGCGGCACCGCTCGGTGCTGGAGGGCTGCCTGGTCGAGTACACCGAGATCAGCGCCGAGGGCTCGTCCACCTGGACCGTCGCGGCGGAGTCGCCGGACCCCGAGCTCGTGTCCGCGACCGTCCGCAGGCTCGGCCTCGCGGGGCGTCGCAACACCTGCGTCGCCGACGGGCTCAAGGCGCTGCTCGGCTGGCGCCCGAGGCGGTACGCCGTCCTCGACGTCGGCACCAACTCGGTCAAGCTGGTCGTCGGCGACCGGGCGGGCCGGACCGAGCTCGACACTGCCGTGGTGACCCGGCTCGGAGAGGGCCTGGCGGAGTCCGGTGGGCTGACCCCCGCGTCGATGGATCGCACCGTCGCCGCGATCGCCGGTCTGCTCGACGACATCCGCGGCCGGGGCCCGGTCGAGATCGTGGCCGTCGGGACGGCGGGGCTGCGGCAGGCGCCCAACCGGGACGACTTCCTCGGCGCCGTCCTCGACCGCTGCGGGGTGGCGGTCGAGGTGATCTCGGGTCCGGAGGAGGCCCGGCTCGCCTACCGGGCGGCGGTCTCGTCCCTGACCTCCGGCGGCGACGGCCTGCTGGTCTTCGACTCGGGCGGTGGCAGCAGCCAGTTCACCTTCGGCAGTCGCGATCGGATCGCGGAGCAGTTCAGCCTCGACGTCGGTGCGGTGCGCCTGACCGAGCGGTTCGGGCTGGCGGGCGCCGTGCCTCGGGAGACCGTCGACGCGGCCCTCGAGGCGATCGCGGCCGAGCTGGGTCGGGTCGCCGGGCGGTCGCGGCCGGACGCCGTGATCGCGATCGGCGGCACCTCGACCAACCTCGCCGCGGTCAGCCACGGCCTGACGACGTACGACCCCGACGTGGTGCACGGCACCGTCGTCGACGTCGCCGAGGTGGACCGGCAGATCGAGGAGTACCGGCGGCGTGCCGCCGACGATCGCCGCACGATCGCCGGGCTCCAGCCCGCCCGGGCCGAGGTGATCCTCGCGGGTGCGTGCATCGTGCGCACGATCCTCACGCTGACCGGGCAGCAAGCGATCACCGTCAGCGACCGCGGCCTGCGCCACGGTGTGGCCGCCGAGCGGTTCGGAGGCTGATCCGGCTCTTGTCGTCCGAGAGAACGTGTTCTAGATTGGACAGGTGTCCAGTCTTATGTCCATCCCGGAGGTCTCGTACGTCGTGCCGGACGACCCCGGGCGGAACTGGGGCCACCTGGCCGAGATGCGGGTCGACCCGATCGGCCTCTTCGAGCGGGTGCGCGCCGAGTGCGGCGACATCGGCCGCTTCCGGCTCGCCGACAAGGACGTCGTGCTGGTCTCGGGCGCCGAGGCCAACGAGCAGTTCTTCCGGGCGCCCGACTCGACGCTCGACCAGGCCGCGGCGTACCCCTTCATGACGCCGATCTTCGGCAAGGGCGTGGTCTTCGACGCCTCGCCGGAGGAGCGCCAGCAGATGCTCAAGAACCAGGCGCTGCGCGGCGACATGATGCGTGGGCACGCCTCGACCATCGAGGCCGAGATCCGCCGGATGGTCGCCGACTGGGGCGACGCGGGCGAGATCGACCTGCTCGACTGGTTCGCGGAGCTGACGATCTACACGACGTCGGCCTGCCTGATCGGCAGGCCCTTCCGCGAGGAGCTCGACTCGTCGTTCGCCCACCACTACCACGAGCTGGAGCGCGGCACCGACGCGCTCGCGTACGTCGACCCCTACCTCGACATCGAGTCGTTCCGGCGCCGCGACGCCGCGCGGGAGCAGCTCGTCGAGCTGGTGCGGGGGATCATCGACCGGCGGAAGGAGCGGGGCACGGTGCCGAGGGAGGAGCGCGACCTGCTCGACGTGCTGATCTCGATCGACATGAGCGCCGACCACATCACCGGCATCTTCATCTCGATGATGTTCGCCGGCCACCACACCTCGTCCGGTACGGCGTCCTGGGCGCTCATCGAGCTGATGCGCAACCCCGAGACCATGGCCTCCGTCGTCACGGAGCTCGACGACCTGTACGCCGACGGCTCGGAGGTCTCCTTCCAGGCGCTGCGCTCGATCCCGCAGCTCGAGGCGGCGCTCAAGGAGACACTGCGCCTGCACCCGCCGCTGGTCATCCTGATGCGGGTCGTCCGGGAGGAGATCGAGCTGGCCGGGCACCGGATCCCGGCGGGCACGGTGGTCGCGGCGTCGCCGCGGGTCTCGAACCGGATCGGCACGGACTTCCCCGACCCGGAGACCTTCGACCCGGGCCGCTACGTCGACCCGCGCCAGGAGGACCTGCAGAACCGCTGGACCTGGATCCCGTTCGGCGCCGGCAAGCACCGGTGCGTCGGCAACGCGTTCGCGATGATGCAGATGAAGGCGATCTTCTCGGTGATCCTGCGCGACTACGAGTTCGAGATGGCCCAGCCGCCGGAGTCCTACCGCGACGACGTGTCGAAGATGGTGATCCAGCTCGAGCAGCCCTGCCGGGTGCGGTACCGCCGAAGGCAGCGGTGATGTCGGTGGCGGGTGGTGGTTTCGAGGCTCAGGCGCCAGCGCGCCTTCGCACCTCAACCACCGCAACGGCGGTTGAGGTGCGAGGAGCGCCAGCGACGAGCCTCGAAACCCCCACGGAGCAGGGGCGATGAGCTTCCGGGTGGTCGCCGACCTCGGCCTGTGCCAGGCGCATCAGGTGTGTCAGGGCGAGGCCCCCCAGGTGTTCGGCTTCGACGCGGAGGCCGATCGCGTGACGGTGCTCCAGGAGCACCCGGACGAGTCCCTGCGGTCCGACGTGCGGTCGGCCGTGAAGTACTGCCCGGCCATGGCGTTGGCCATCGAGGAGGAGTGACCATGCCGCTGACGCGAGCAGAGATCGAGGAGTTCTGGGAGTCCTGGCTGGCGATCAACCGGGAGGCCGAGCGGATCGGCGACTGGAAGATCATGGCCGACTGGTACGCCGAGGACGCGACGTACGGCTGGATGTACACGCCCGACGAGCACTTCATGGCGATCGGTCGCGAGGAGATCCGCGAGCTGGCGATCGGCCAGGAGATGGCCGGGCTCGACGGCTGGCACTACGACTACCAGGCGACGATGATCGACGAGAAGAGCCGGATGATCGCGGGCTTCTGGAAGCAGAAGTCCGGGATCACCGACGACGAGACCGGCGAGGAGTACGAGATCCTCGGCATCGGCGGGTCCTGGTTCGGTGTGGAGCGGCAGGACGACGGGGCGCTCAAGTTCGCGTGGCAGCGCGACTGGTTCGACCTCGGCTCCACCGCGCACACGTTCCTCGCGATCGCGTCCTCCGGCAAGGCGCCGCAGGGCCTGCTGGGCCGGATGGCGGTGGACGGCAGGAGCCAGCCGGGGCACTACCGGCTGCGTGACCTGCCGTCGACGGTGTGGCCGCCGCCGGTCGAGCGCGGGGACTTCATCACCCAGCAGGCCGCTCGATGACGGCGCTGCCGCCCACGGCCCAGCAGCTCGTTGACGGCGAGCTGGTCGGGGCCGGCGACGGCACGACGTACCCGATCCTCAACCCGGCCACGGGTGCGGAGATCGGTCGCGCCCCGGACGCCACGGCAGCGGACGTCGAGGGGGCGATCGCTGCCGCGCGCCGGGCCTTCGACGAGAGCGGCTGGTCGACGGACGTGGAGCTGCGGGTGCGCTGCCTGCGTCAGCTGCACCGGGCGCTGCTCGACCACGCGGACGCGTTCCGGGCGCTGACGACGGCCGAGGTCGGCATGCCCGGCTTCATGATGGGGGCGGCCGGGTTCGACGTGCCGGTCGACGGACTGCGGTGGGTCACCGACCTGGTGGAGTCCTACGAGTTCGAGACCGACCTCGGGGTCGCGGCGCCGATGGGGATCCCGTCGCGCCGGACCGTGCGTCGTGAGCCGGTCGGCGTCGTCGCCGCGATCACGCCGTGGAACGTGCCGACCCAGATCAACCTCGCCAAGGTCGGCCCGGCGCTCGCGGCCGGCTGCACGGTGGTGCTCAAGCCCGCGCCGGACACGCCGTGGCTGGCCTGCGAGCTGGGCCGGCTGGTCGCCGAGCACACCGACCTCCCTCCGGGCGTCTTCAACGTGGTCACCCCGCGGTCCAACGACGTGGCGGGGTTGCTGGCCACCGACCCGCGCGTCGACATGGTCTCGTTCACGGGCTCGACCGCGACCGGCCGGTCGATCATGGCGGCGGCCGCTCCGACGCTGAAGAGGGTCTTCCTCGAGCTCGGCGGCAAGTCCGCGGCGATCGTGCTCGACGACGCCGACCTCGCCTCCGCCGCTGGGGCGACGGCGTTCACCGCCTGCATCCACGCGGGCCAGGGCTGCGCGATCACCACGCGGCTCGTCGTACCGCGGGAGAGGTACGACGAGGCCGTGCAGGTCGCGGCCGCGACCATGGAGTCGATCGGCGCCAAGGACCCCGCCGACCCCGGCGCGATCTGCGGGCCGGTGATCTCCCGGGCGCAGCGCGACCGGGTCGAGGCCTACCTGCGGCTGGCTGTGGAGGAGGGCGGCAGGTTCGCCACCGGCGGCCGCGTCATCGACCAGGCGGGCTTCTGGGTCGAGCCCACGGTCATCGCCGGCCTCGACAATTCCAGCCGGCTGGCGCAGGAGGAGATCTTCGGCCCGGTGCTCGTGGTGATCGCGCACGACGGCGACGACGACGCGGTGCGGATCGCCAACGACTCGGCGTACGGCCTCTCGGGCTCGGTGGAGTCCGGCTCGCTGGAGCGGGCCCGCGCGGTGGCCGCCCGGATCCGCACCGGCACGATCGCCGTCAACGGCGGGGTGTGGTTCAGCCCCGACGCGCCGTTCGGCGGCTACAAGCAGTCCGGCATCGGCCGGGAGATGGGGGTCGCGGGCTTCGAGGAGTACCTCGAGACCAAGACGATCGCTGAGCCCGCATGAGGGACGTAGCGGTGTTTCGAGACAGGCGCCAGCGCGCCTTCCTCAACCACCGCGACGGTGGTTGAGGAGGTTGCGCTAGCAACCGTCTCGAAACCCAGTGAGCCAAGAGGAGACAGCAAGTGAGCAGGTTCCAGGGCAAGGTCGTCGTCGTCACCGGGGCGGCGCAGGGCATCGGCGAGGCGTACGCGCGAGCGCTGGCGGCCGAGGGCGCTTCGGTCGTGGTCGCCGACCTCAACACCCAGGCGGGCGAGAAGGTCGCCGCCGACATCGGCGGGCTGTTCGTGCGCACCGACGTGTCGTCCCACGAGTCGGCCGCCGCGCTGGTCGAGGCGACGGTGGCGGCCTACGGCGGCATCGACGGGCTGGTCAACAACGCCGCGATCTACGGCGAGATGGCCTTCGACCTGCTGATCAGCGTCGACTGGGACTACTACCGCAGGTTCATGTCGGTGAACATGGACGGCGCGCTGGTGATGACCCGCGCGGTCTACCCCGAGATGCAGAGGCGCGGGGGCGGGTCGATCGTCAACCAGTCCAGCACCGCGGCGTACCTCTACTCCGGCTTCTACGGCCTGGCCAAGGTCGGCATCAACGGACTGACCCAGCAGCTCGCGCACGAGCTCGGCGGCATGAGGATCCGTGTGAACGCGGTCGCCCCCGGCCCGACCGACACTGCCGCCACCCGCACGCAGGCCGGCGACGCGGCCCAGGAGCTGGTGAAGAACCTCGCCCTCAAGCGGATGGGCCAGCCCGAGGACCTGGTCGGCGCCTGCCTCTTCCTGCTCTCCGACGAGTCGGCGTGGGTGACCGGCCAGATCCTGGCCGTCGACGGCGGACAGACCTTCCGGCCATGACGACACGGGTGGGCTTCGTGGGTCTCGGCAACATCGGGAGGCCGATGGCGCTGCGGCTCGCGGCCGCCGAGGGCATCGAGCTGACCGTGTACGACGTGGTGCCGGAGCCGGTCGCGGAGCTGGCGGCGGCCGGCGCGAGACCGGCGGCCTCCGTCGGCGCGCTCGCCGACAGCTCCGACGTCGTCTGCGTGATGGTGCGCGACGACGACCAGGTCCGGGCGGTGGCCGCCGACGTCGGCGACGGCGCCGTGCTGGTGGTCCACTCGACCGTCGCGCCGGGCACGCCCGCCGAGCTGGAGGCCGGCGGGTCGACCGTGCTCGACGCACCCGTCAGCGGTGGCCCGATGGGCGCGGCCGAGGGCACGCTCGCGGTCATGGTCGGTGGCTCCGACGAGGCGTTCGTCCTGGCCCGCCCGGCGCTCGACGCGATGTCGTCGTACGTCGTGCACGCGGGCCCGCTCGGTGCCGGCACGCGGATGAAGCTGGCCCGCAACCTGATGCACTTCGTGGCGTTCACGGCCGCGACCGAGGCGCAGCGGCTCGCCGAGGCCTGCGGGCTCGACCTCGTCGAGCTGGGCAGGGTGGTCCGCCACACCGACGTGATCACCGGTGGCCCGGGCGCGATCATGCACCGCGACACGACCGCGCCGATCGTGGAGGGCGACTTCTGGCGCGGCGTGTTCGAGCACGTCGCCGCGCTGGGGGAGAAGGATCTCGGGCTCGCGGTCGAGCTCGCCGAGGGGCTCGACGTCGACGTACCGCTTGCGAGGCTGTCTCTCGAGCGACTGAGGAAGGGGCTTGGCCTTGGGTAAGTTCGACGACCTCCCGGAGACGCGTCGCCGGGGCCTGGAGCGGATGGAGCAGGTCTACGGCTTCGAGATGACCGACGGCACCGGCGACTTCTTCGCCTACACCGCCGACCACCTCTTCGCCGACATCTGGAACCGGCCCGGCCTGACCGACCGCGACCGCCGGCTGCTGCTGATCGGACTGCTGGCCGGCAGCCACCAGCACGACGTGCTGACCATCCAGATCCCCGCGGCGTACGCAGCCGGCGAGCTCGACGAGCAGCAGTTGCGCGAGATCGTGATCCTGCTGTGCCATTACGCCGGCTGGCCGACCGGCTCCCGGGTCAACCAGATCGTCGAGGAGACGATCGCCAAGGCGGCCCGGCAGGCCTGACCTGGGGGATAGCCAGTGACGGAATGGTCGTTCCCAGCGTCTGGGAACAGCCAATTCGTCACTGGGTATCGCGAGGTGTCTGGTGGTGGGTCGTGGGGGGTGGGGTCGTTGTCGTGGTCGGGGAGGGGTGGGGGTGGGGGATAGCCAGTGACGATGTGGTGGTTCCCGGGGTCTCGGAACGACCACACCGTCACTGGGTATCGCGAGGTGTCGGTCAGAAGAGGTCCGGCACGGTCCAGCCGTCGAGGTCGTACTCGGCGAGGAAGTCGTCGGCGAAGCCCTTCATCGCGTCGACGCCACCGCGGGCCTGGGCGGCGAAGAGCAGCTCGGCCTTCACGTTCTCGTGGTTGCCGGAGTAGTTGCGCTCGTAGAGCTCGTGGCGGCCGCCGAACTCGGAGCCGATCGAGTCCCAGAGCGCCTTCATCACCTTGACCCGCTCGACCGCGGTGATGCCGTCGGAGCCGCGGACGTACCGGTCGAGGTAGGGCCGCACCTCCGGGCTCTTGAAGTCGGCGGCGCCCGACGGCAGGTAGATCAGGCCGGAGGCCACGTCCTGCTCGATGATCTCCTTGACGCGCGGGTAGCCGTGGATCATGAACATCCGGTAGGTCAGGCCGTACTCGAGCTTCGGGATCACGGCGTCGCCCACCCACGGCTCGGGGTCGCGGGCCATCGACTCGGTGAGCGACCAGAAGAGGTTGCGCCACCCGATCACCTCGCCGACGCGGGTCTGCACGCCGCGGAAGCCGCCCGACCCGGTCGAGTCGAGCGCCTTGAGCAGCAGGCCGGCGAGGAAGTCGAGCTTCACCGCGAGCCGCGTGCAGCCCTGGAAGGTGAAGCGCGGCAGGAAGCCCGACTGCGGGAAGAACGCGTTGATCCGGTCGACGTCGCCGTACATGAAGACGTTCTCCCAGGGCACCAGCACCTTGTCGAAGACGAAGATCGTGTCGTTCTCGTCCATCCGGCTCGACAGCGGGTAGTCGAACGGCGAGCCGTTGCGCGCGGCCTGCTCCGTGTACGACGTGCGGCAGATCAGCTTGATGCCCGGCGCGTCCATGGGCACGGTGCAGATCAGCGCGAACTGCTTCTTGCGGATCGGCAGGCCGTAGTGGGCGATGAAGTTGTAGTTGGTGATCGCCGAGCCGGTTGCCACGACCTTGGCGCCCGAGACGATCAGCCCGGCGTCGGTCTCCTTCTCGACCTTCATGTAGACGTCGCCGACCTCGTCGGGCGGCAGCTGGCGGTCGACCGGCGGGTTGATGATCGCGTGGTTCCAGTAGAGGACCTTCTCCTGCGACTCGCGGTACCAGCGCTCGGCGTTCGCCTCGAACGGCGCGTAGAGCTCCTTGTTGGCGTGCAGGGTGCCGAGGAAGCTGGCCTTGTAGTCGGGGGAGCGGCCCATCCAGCCCCACGTCATCCTGGCCCAGCGGGCGATCGCGTCGCGCTCCTTGAGCAGGTCGGCCGACGACGTCGGGGTCTTGAAGAACGGCATGGTGACGCCGCCGTTTCCGGTGTCGGTCGGCACCGTGAGCTCGTCGACGTGCGGGCCGGTGTGCAGGGCGTCGTAGAGGCGCGCGGTCATCCGCACCGGGTTGCGGAACGCCGGGTGGGTGGTGACGTCCGGCACTCGCTCGCCGTGCAGGTAGATCTCGCGGCCGTCGCGGAGGCTCTCGATGTACTCGTCGCCCGTCATCGGCCGGGAGGCGAAGTTGGTCCGCTTGTTGGCGGGGGCGTCGGCGGCCGGGTTGACGGTCGGCGGCGCGTCGTCGGCCGGGATGTCGCTGGGGCGCTCGGTCAGCGTGGTCATGGCGGTGCTCCTCGGTGTCGGTATCGGTCTCAGAAGTGGCTGGCGGACGGGATCGGGGTGAAGCGGGTGGCGGCGTCGAACCACCCGCTGTGCGGGTCGTCGGCGCAGTGCAGCCAGGTGGCGTCCGCGCTGCGGCCACCCAGGTGGTGGAAGGCGCTGCCGTGGAAGAGCAGCGGCCTGCGGTCGTGGACCTCGACATCGACGACCTCGCCGAGGAAGAGCAGGTGGTCGCCGCCGTCGTCGGTGCGCCACGGCCGGCACGAGACGGTCGCGGCCGTCCCGCAGAGCAGCGGGGCGGTCGGGCCGTCTCGCCAGCGCACCGGGTCGGTGCCCGGGCGTCCGGCGAACCGCATCGCGACGTCGACCTGGTCGGCCGCCAGCACGTTGACGGCGTACGCCGCGCCGTCGAGCAGGCCGCAGGCCTTCGAGGCCCGGGTGAGGGCGACCTGCACCAGCGGCGGGTCGAGCGAGATCGGCGTGAACGCCGTGACGGTGGCGCCGTGCGGCGTGCCGTCGGCGGTCTCGCAGGTGATGACCGTGACGCCCGTGGCGAACCGGCCGAAGGTGTCCCGGAGCGTTCTCGTGTCCATGGCCCGGGGACGCTAGGCGCGCCTCGGTGGCGGGTCGATCCGCTTCGCGAAGCACCTATCCGGATCACGATCCGGGGGTGTGACGGATCTCGCTCCCAGGGCTACCGTGTGCCGCGAACACCTTGGAGGTGCGCCCATGGTCATGACCGTGGACCCGGACTGGGACTCGTTCTCGGGCGCCGTCGCCGACGCCTACTTCCCGCACGAGCTCGTCGTTCGGCGCGCCCCCGACCAGCCGCAGCCGGTGCTCCGCTCGGTGGCCCTCGGGCCGGTCCGGCTGGCCCGGATCGGCTGGGGCTCCGACGTCTCAGTCGAGTCCGATCACCCCGGCGCGTGGGCGGTCAACGTGCCGCGCAGCGGGGTGCTCGAGGCGCGGATCGGGGAGCGGCACGTGCTGTCGGTGGACGGCCAGGCGACGATCTGCCCGCCCGACGTCCGCACCCGGATGACGCGCTGGTCGGCCGACTGCGCGATCGTCGGCATGCGGGTCGACAAGGACTACCTCGGCCAGGAGGTCGCGACCCTGGTCGGCGGGTCGACGCGCACGATGCCGCGCCAGCTCGACCTGCGCACCGCCTCCGGGAGCACCTGGCTGAGCCTGTTGTCGTCGATCGGCAGCGAGGTGCTGCACAACCCCGCGCTGAGCGGTGACGACCAGGTCGCCCGACGGCTGGGCGCGACGCTCACCGCCGCCCTGGTGCTCGCGTGCTACCCCGACTCGTCGGAGTGCGGGTCGCTGCAGCCGCGCATCGTCTCGCGCGTGCTGGACGCGATCGAGGCCGACCCCGCCCGGCCGTGGACCGCCTCCGAGCTCGCCACGATCGCCGGCGTCGGGATCCGCCGTCTCCAGCAGGGCTTCCGGGAGTACCGCGGCACGACTCCGACCGTCGCGCTGCAGGAGATCCGGCTCGAGCGCGTGCACGCCGACCTGCTGGCCGGCCACCCCGGCACGGTCGCGGACGTGGCGTACCGCTGGGGCTTCAACCACCTCGGCCGCTTCGCCGCCGCCTACCGCGAGCGGTACGGCGTGCCGCCGTCGCACACGCTGCGCGGCTAGATGACTAATTCCAAGGTCTCGCACGCTACGCGACGCTCAGCATCCACGCTGGCTGCGTTGCCAGCGCTCGAGAGACATCCAGTCTGTCGTCGCGCCGGCGCCTGGCCAGCGCGGCGCTGAGCGCCGCTCGCTTGCACGATCCCTTGGGATTACTCATCTAGTGGGCACCGGCTAGCGTCCCCGGCATGGAGCTCCGCCACCTGCGCTACTACGTCGCCGTCGCGGAGGAGTGCCACTTCGGACGCGCGGCCGAGCGGCTGCACATCGCCCAGCCGCCGCTCTCGCAGCAGATCAAGCAGCTCGAGTCCGAGCTCGGCGTCCAGCTGCTGACCCGGTCGACCCGCCGCGTCGAGCTCACCCCGGCGGGGGAGCGCTACCTGCAGCGGGCCCGGGAGATCCTCGCCGGCGTCGACGACGCCGCCGACGAGGCGGTGCGGGTGGCCGCGGGCGAGATCGGCCGGGTGACGATCGGGTTCACCGGCTCCGCGACGTACGAGCTGCTGCCGACGCTGAGCCGGGTGCTGCGCGCCGAGCTCCCCGGGGTGCGGCTCGACCTGCGCGGTGAGCTGCTGACCCCCGGCCAGGTCGCCGGCCTCCTCGACGGCTCGCTGGACGTGGGGCTGCTGCGCCCGCCGGTCGGCGACGCCGACGTCGAGGTGCGGCACCTGCGCGACGAGCCGCTGGTCGCCGTGCTGCCCGAGAGCCACCCGCTCGCGGCGGCCGAGGCCGTCGCGATCTCGGACCTGCGCGACGAGCCGTTCGTGGGCTATCCGTCCCAGCATCGGTCGGTCGTGCACGACGCGGTCGCGGCCGCGTGCCGTGGTGCTGGCTTCGCCCCGCGCCCGACCGAGGTCGCCGAGACCTCGACCCTCGTGTCCTTCGTCGCCGCCGGGCTGGGCGTGGCGCTCGTGCCCGCATCGGTGCGGCACCTGCGGATCACCGGCGCGACGTACCGTCCGCTGGCGGGGCGGGCGCCGACGGTGGCGCTGGCGCTCGCGACCCGCCGTGGCGATCCGTCGCCGGTGGTCGCGCGCGTCGTCGACGCGGTGCGCGCCGCGCTCGATCAAGACGCCTGAGGTCTCAGTCGAGACGAACTGTGTCCTTCACTTGACCTGGTCGGCGTGTGACGCTCGTCGCATGAAGATCAGCCGGGTCGAGGCGATCCCCTACGCGATCCCGTACCGCAAGCCCCTGCGGTTCGCGAGCGGCGAGGTGCTGACCGCCGAGCATGTCCTGGTGCGGGTGCACACCGACGACGGCGTCGTCGGCACCGCCGACGCGCCGCCCCGGCCGTTCACCTACGGCGAGACCCAGACCTCGGTGCGCTCGATCGTGGCCGACGCCTTCGGTCCGGCGATCGTCGGGACCAGCATCCTCGACCGCGAGGTCGTGCTGGCCCGGCTCAACCGCACCGTCGGCAACCCGGTCGCCAAGGCCGCCGTCGACATGGCGATCTGGGACGCGATCGGCCAGACCCTCGGCGCGTCGGTCACCGAGCTGCTCGGCGGCTGGACCGACCGGTTGCGGGTCTCGCACATGGTCGGCTTCGCCCCGGCCGCCGAGATGGTCGCCGAGGCCGAGCGGATGCGCGACGAGCACGGCGTGACGACGTTCAAGGTCAAGGTGGGCCGCCGGCCCTACCGCCTCGACGTCGACGCCTGCCGGGCGCTGCGCGAGGCGCTCGGCCCCGACGTCGAGCTGTACGTCGACGGCAACCGGGGCTGGACCGCCAGCGAGGCCGCCCGGGCCCTGGAGGAGATGGCCGACCTCGGCCTCTCCTTCGCCGAGGAGCTGTGCCCGGCCGACGACGTGCTCGGCCGCCGGTGGCTCGTGCAGCAGGCGACCATCCCGATGTTCGCCGACGAGAGCGTCGCGCGCCCCGGAGAGGTGACGCGCGAGCTGCTGTCGGGTGCGGCGACCGGCATCAGCATCAAGACGTCGCGCACCGGCTTCACCACCAGTCAGCGCCTCGTCGGACTGTGCGAGGGCCTCGGCGTCGAGGTCGTGATCGGCAACCAGATCGACAGCCAGGTGGGCTCGCTCTGCGCGGCCGCCTTCGGCGCGGCGTACCCGCTCACCGCCCGGCGCCCGGCCGAGCTCTCGAACTTCCTCGACATGACCGACGACCTGCTCGCCGAGCCGCTCGTGATCGAGGACGGCGAGCTGCGCGTGCGACAGGGACCCGGTCTCGGGATCGAGATCGACGACGACAAGCTCGCGCGCTACCGCCAGGACCGCGATCACCACCAGCCCAGCAAGGAACGGAGCACGACCATGACCCAGCAGCTCGACCACCCGGAGCTCACCGAGCAGGAGGCCACCGCCGCCGCCTCGGGCGCCAACGCCACCGCGGTCTTCCGCTCCAAGGCGGCCGCCGCCGGCCCCGCGATCAGCAAGGAGCGCGTCGACGAGGTCGCCACGGCGGCGATCCGCGCGCTGCACGACGTGATCCGTGAGAAGCAGGTGACCTACACGGAGTACGACCACCTGAAGAGCTGGCTGATCCAGGTCGGCCTCGACGGCGAGTGGCCGCTGTTCCTCGACGTGTGGCTCGAGCACGTCGTCGAGGAGGTCGCGAACGCCGACCGCCAGGGCAGCAAGGGCACCATCGAGGGCCCGTACTACGTGCCGGAGTCGCCGGAGCTGCCCGCGGTCGCAACCCTGCCGATGCGCGACGACGAGCCGGGCACCGACCTCGTCTTCCAGGGCCAGGTCCGCTCGGTCGACGGTGCGCCGCTCGGCGGTGCCGTCGTCGACATCTGGCACGCGGACGACTACGGCTTCTACTCGCAGTTCGCCCCCAGCCTGCCCGAGTGGCTCTTCCGGGGCCGGGTCGTGACCGACGAGGAGGGCCGCTTCGCGATCGGCACGAAGCAGCCCGCGCCGTACCAGATCCCGACGGACGGCTCCTGCGGCCGGCTCATCGACGCGGCGGGCTGGCACGCCTGGCGGCCCGCCCACATCCACCTCAAGGTCTCCGCCGACGGCCACCAGACCGTCACGTCGCAGCTCTACTTCGAGGGCGGCGAGTACGTCGAGACCGACATCGCCGACGCCGTGAAGCCCGAGCTGATGCTGGCCCCGACGCCGCGCGCCGACGGCCAGGGCAACGAGGTCACCTACGACTTCGTCCTCGACCCCGCCCACGACCCCGCCCACGACCCCGCCCACGACTGATGCCGTTGTACGCCGTCCGCATGGACGTCGACCTGCCGGCCGACCTGCCCGGGCGGGAGGAGCTGCTCGCCCGGGAGCTGGCCTACAGCCAGGACCTGCAGCGCTCCGGCGCCTGGCGCCACCTGTGGCGGATCGCCGGGCAGTACTCCAACCTGAGCGTCTTCGACGTGGCGGACAACGACGCGCTCCACGACCTGCTGTGGAACCTGCCGCTCTTCCCCTTCATGACGATCGACGTGACCCCCCTCGCACACCATCCCTCGTCGATCGACTGAGCGGCACCCCACGACAGGCCCCCGCACCTCGTGCGGGGGCCTGTCGCTCGCCACGCCGCTCCGGTCTGGACAGGCACGCCTCGATGGCGAGTCAATGGCGAGGTGAACGAGCTGTGGATGGTGCGGCACGGGCGGACCGAGTGGAGCGCCGCGGGGCGGCACACGTCGACGACCGACGTCCCGCTGCTCCCGGAGGGCGAGGAGGTGGCGCGAGAGCTGGCTCCCCGCCTCGCCGAGGTGGACTTCGCCCAGGTGCTGACCAGCCCCCGGCTGCGCGCCCGACGTACGGCGGAGCTCGCGGGGTTCGCGGAGGCCGAGGTCGACGACGACCTGGCCGAGTGGGCGTACGGCGACTACGAGGGCACCACCACCGAGGAGATCCGCGAGCACGACCCGGGCTGGACGATCTGGACCCACCCGGTGCCCGGCGGCGAGAGCGCCGAGCAGGTGCGGGCGCGGCTCGACCGGGTGGTCGCGCGGGTCCGGGCGGTCGACGGCCGGAGCCTGGTCTTCGGGCACGGCCACGCCCTGCGCGCGCTTGCGGCGCGCTGGCTGGGCCGCCCCGTCGGAACCGGCCAGTACCTCCAGCTCGACACCGCGACCCTGTCGATCCTGGGCTACGAGCGCGAGCACCCGGTGCTGCACCGGTGGAACGCCCCGTGACCCGGGGAAGACCGATGATCCAGGTTCCGTTGGAGACGGCATGAAGAAGATCGGGTTTCTGTCCTTCGGGCACTGGACGCCCTCGCCGCAGTCGCAGACGCGGTCGGCCTCGGACGCCCTGCTCCAGTCCATCGACCTGGCCGTCGCCGCCGAGGAGCTCGGCGCCGACGGGGCGTACTTCCGGGTCCACCACTTCGCGCGCCAGCTGGCCTCGCCGTTCCCGCTGCTGGCCGCCGTCGGCGCCCGCACCGGCCGGATCGAGATCGGCACCGGCGTGATCGACATGCGCTACGAGAACCCGCTGTACATGGCCGAGGACGCCGGCTCCGCCGACCTGATCGCCGGCGGCCGGCTCCAGCTCGGCATCAGCCGGGGGTCACCGGAGCAGGTGGTCGACGGCTTCCGCTACTTCGGGTACGCGCCGGCGGAGGGAACCGACCACGCCGACATGGCGCGCGAGCACGCCCGTGTCTTCCTCGAGGTGCTCGAGGGTGCCGGGTTCGCCCAGCCCAACCCGCGGCCGATGTTCCCGAACCCGCCCGGCCTGCTGCGCGTCGAGCCGCACTCGCCCGGGCTGCGTGACCGGATCTGGTGGGGTGCCGGCTCCCGGGCGACCGCCGAGTGGACCGCCGAGCAGGGCCTGAACCTGATGAGCTCGACGCTGCTCACCGAGGACACCGGCGTGCCCTTCCACCAGCTCCAGGCCGAGCAGATCCAGCGGTTCCGTGACGCCTGGCGGGCCGCGGGACACGACCGCGAGCCGCGGGTCTCGGTCAGCCGGAGCATCTTCCCGATCGTCAGCGACACCGACCGGATGTACTTCGGTCACGAGTCGCGCAGTCAGGACCAGGTCGGCCACCTCGAGGGCGGGCTCGCGCGCTTCGGCAAGTCGTACGCCGACGAGCCGGACCGCCTCGTCGAGGCGCTCGCCGAGGACGAGGCGATCGCCGCCGCCGACACGCTGCTGCTCACCGTGCCCAACCAGCTCGGTGTGGACTACAACGCCCACGTGATCGAGAGCGTCCTCCGCCACGTCGCGCCGGAGCTCGGCTGGCGCTGATCCGGCGCTGATCCGGCGGCCGCGCACGCCGCGGCGGACCCGTTCGAGCCACGGATCCGGCCCAGCTGGTCCAGACAGCGTTCGACCCCGCCGGCCCAGGGGGTGTCGCCGGCGGGGTCGTCGCACTTACCGCCACGCACCCCCGAGATAACCGACCGGCCGGGGTTGGGGGGCCGGGGCCGATGGGAGGTCTCGGTGCGTGGTGTATGGCCATTCTGCCACACTCCTTGCCAAGATATGACAAATACTTGTCACATCGCGTTCCGCCCGGGACGCCTTGGAGAGGGAGAAAAAGATCATGGTTCGCACGCGCAAGCTGCTCGTCGGTGTCGTCGCTGTCCTGTCGCTGGTCGGGTTCGGAGGTGCCGTGCAGGCCGCCTCGGCCGACTCGTCCACGCAGGTGTCGGCTCACCGCTGGTGCTGCTGACCTCCTGCTGAGGTCGTCAGCCTGACGTTGTCAGCCTGAGGTCTCGGCCGCGAGTCGGCTCGTGACCTGTGGCTGCGGACGGCGTGTGACGGGAGCCACCAGACCGGTGGCCGCTGCGGCACGTCGGTAGGCGTCGAGTGCCGCTGTGGCATCTCCGACGCTCTCGAGGAGACCCGCCAGCTCGAACCAGAGCTGGGCCGCGGACCGGTCGGCACCGAGACCGGTGAGCAGCAGCACGGCCTCCTGGAAGTGGTCTCGAGCGACCGCGGGATCGCCATCGGCGATGGCGATCTGGCCGAGCAGGGCGTAGGAGTCCGCGGCCACGATCGGCGTGGTGGTGCGGGCTGTCGTGGCGGTCTCTGCTGCCTGCATGCGGGCGGAGTGGACGTTCCCGAGCAGCCACTGGGCGCGCGCCTGGGCGAGATGGTTGTCGGCCAGGTCTCCCGGGAGGGCGCCGGCGATCTCCAGGTCGTGGGCGGCGCTGGTCAGGTGGTCGAGTGCCTCGATGGGCTCCGGCGGGTCCACGAGCAGCTGCTGGATGCCCAGCTCGGTGCGCAGCCGGGCGACGTTGCGTGCGTCGCCGCTCGCCTCGAGCACGGCGAGCGCCCGCCGGGTCATCGGCAGGGCGAGGTGGGTGTTGCCGCGCATCGTCTCGATGATCGAGAGGTTCCAGTACGCCGACGCCTTGGCCACCGGAGAGCTGGCCTCCTCGGCGCGGTCGATGACCCGCTGGCACATCCGCGACGCGTAGCCGACGTCGCCCTGCTCGACGTACGCCGCTGCCAGGGAGAGCGTGAGGCGGACGGCCTCGTCGAGCCCGGTCATGCCGTGCTCCTCGATGAACCGCGACGCCTCGTTGCCGACCTCGATGGCCCGGCCGAGCTCGCCGGACTCGCGGTAGCAGCGGCACAGCGCGGTCAGGCCCGCGAGCCAGGTGAGGTCGTGGGGGCTCGTCTCCGCGAGGTCCTCGAGCGCGATGATCGCCGCTGGGACGTCCCCGGTGAGCTCGAGCGTGCTCGCGCGTAGGTACGACGCCTCGCGCTTGACGTCGGGGAGCTCCTCGACGGCGGGATCCGCGAGGATGCGGTCGACGATCTCGAGGGCCTGGCCGCCCGAGCCGGTGGCCAGCGCGAGCTGGGCGTGGTCGAGCTCGACCCGCAGCTCGGTGACGCGGTCGGGGGAGACGCCGACGAGTATCTCGTCGACGGTGACGCCGAGCGAGCCGGCCAGGGCCTCCAGGAGCTCCGGGTCGGGGCGGCGCTGGCCGCTCTCGATCCGGGAGACGTAGCCGATGGACACCGCGTCGCCCGCGACCTGGGCCTGGGTGAGGCCCGCCCGCAGGCGTGCGGAGCGGAGCCGGCCGCCCAAGGTGGCCAGGTCGATGGTGCGGCTGAGTTCGAGAAGATCGTCGCGCATCTCACCATTGTGACGGAAAATGACAAATCTGTGTCAGAACGTGTTGCAGGCCGCTTCCGCCCGACCGTCCGGACGGGTGCCGGAGGGGTGCCGGAGGGGTGGTACGGGACACTCTGGCGCATGACGGTCGCACGGTCCCTGGTCCTGTTCGCGCTGGCCGCCGTGGCCGAGATCGGCGGCGCCTGGCTGGTCTGGCAGGGGGTGCGCGAGCACCGCGGCTGGGTCTGGGTCGGCGCAGGTGTGATCGCCCTCGGCCTGTACGGGTTCGTGGCCACGCTGCAGCCCGACGCCCACTTCGGCCGGATCCTCGCCGCCTATGGCGGCGTCTTCGTGGCCGGGTCGCTGATCTGGGGCGTCGTCATGGACGGCTTCCGCCCGGACCGCTACGACATCGCCGGCGCGATCGTGTGCCTGGTCGGCGTCGCCGTCATCATGTACGCCCCGAGATCGGCCTGAGTGCGGTGTTCCGGCGGCCGATGATCCGGTAGGACAGTGCCATGAGCACGATCCCGTCCCGGTCCGAGCTGTCCGAGCTGGCCCTCGACACCGCGCGCCGCTGCGGCGTCGACGTCGGGTCGCTGACCGGCGACGTCACCGCCTCCTCGCCGGTCAACGGCCTGCCGGTCGCCTCGCTGACGTGGCCCGACCCGGCGTACGTCGACGAGGCGGTCACGCGGGCGGGGGAGGCCTTCCGGGCGTGGCGGCGGGTGCCGGCACCGCAGCGCGGCGCGCTGGTGAAGCGCTGGGCCGAGCTCCTCACGGAGCACCGGGACGACCTCGCGACGCTGGTCAGCATCGAGGCCGGCAAGATCACGTCGGAGGCGCGCGGCGAGATCCAGGAGATGATCGACATCTGCGACTTCGCCGTCGGTCTGTCGCGCCAGCTCTACGGCCGCACGATGCCCTCGGAGCGTCCCGGCCACCGCCTGATGGAGACGTGGCATCCGCTCGGCGTCGTCGGCGTGATCTCGGCCTTCAACTTCCCGGCGGCGGTCTGGTCGTGGAACACCGCGATCGCGCTCGTCTGCGGCGACCCGGTCGTGTGGAAGCCCTCGGAGCTGACCCCGCTGACCTCGCTCGCGTGCCACGCCGTCCTCGCGCAGGCGATCGCCGAGCACGGTGCGCCGGAGGCGCTCTCCCAGGTGATCCTCGGCGGCCCCGAGGTCGGCCGGGCCCTGGTCGACCACGACGGCGTCGCGCTGCTGAGCGCGACCGGCTCCACCCGGATGGGCCGGGCGGTCGGGCCCCGGGTCGCCGAGCGCTTCGGCCGCTCGCTGCTCGAGCTCGGCGGCAACAACGCGGCCGTGGTCACCGGCAGCGCCGACCTCGACCTCGCGGTGCGGGGCATCGTTTTCGCCGCCGCCGGCACCGCCGGCCAGCGCTGCACGACCATGCGCCGGGTCATCGCACACACGAGCGTCGTCGATGAGCTGACCGATCGCCTCGCCGCGGCGTACGACCGGCTCCCGGTCGGCAACCCGCTGGCCGCCGGCACGCTGGTCGGGCCGCTGATCGGCGGGGCGGCGTACGACGCGATGACGGGTGCCGTTGCGGCGGCGGCCGGCGACGGCGGCGTGCTCGTGGCAGGTGGCGGCCGCGTTCACGAGGAACTGGCGCCCGAGGCCTTCTACGTCCGCCCGGCGATCGTGCGGACGGACCGGCAGACCGCGGTGGTCGCCCGGGAGACCTTCGCACCGCTGCTCTACGTGCTGCCCTACGACGACTTCGAGGCGGCGATCGAGCTCAACAACGCCGTGCCGCAGGGGCTGTCGTCGAGCGTGTTCACCTCCGACGTCGCCGAGGCCGAGCTGTTCCTCTCCGCCGAGGGGTCCGACTGCGGGATCGCGAACGTCAACATCGGCACCTCGGGTGCCGAGATCGGCGGTGCCTTCGGCGGCGAGAAGCAGACCGGTGGCGGCCGCGAGTCCGGCTCGGACGCATGGCGGGCCTACATGCGGCGGGCGACGAACACGATCAACTTCTCCGGGGAGCTGCCGCTGGCCCAGGGAGTCGACTTCACGGTCTGACTCACGCGCCGGGGGGTTCGCGCGCTACAGTAGACACGACGTCGGCCCGGGCGGGCCGCGTTCTCGTCGGTCGCGTGCCGGGTCACGCGGGCCGCCATCGCGTCAGGGGAATGGCCTCTCGGCCAGGTCCGACGACGTGTGTTCGTCCCGGGTCCGGGGCGTCGAGGGGGTGCATCCGCCGCCCGCTCGCGTCGACGCGACCGCCACTCGGAGGAGGGGTCCTTGGCTCGACAGGGCCAGCAGCAGACGGCGAGCCGCCGTACGTCCAACCGGTCGTCGCAGCGCACCGGTCAGCGCAACGGGCGGCGGCGCCCGCTCGACAACGACGGGATCATCCCGATCCTCGCCCGCGCCGTACGCGAGGTCGAGAACGCCGTCGCGCGGCGCTCGAACGTCCCCGGCGTCCGCAGCAAGTTCCAGGTCGTCGCGCTGCTGGCGCGCGAGGAGCGGGCCCGGGTGAAGGCCGACGCGGCGATGACCGACGCCCAGCGCAACGAGCAGCTCAAGCGGCTCGACGGCATCGCCACGATCCTCGCCAAGACCGCCGCCCAGGAGCCGTCGCTCTTCGCGCTGCTCGCCGAGGACGCGACCGTCTCCGACTCCGCCAAGGCGCTGCGCAAGGAGATGATCGCCGCCGCCGGGCTCGAGGTCGAGGAGGAGCCCGAGCCGGAGCCCGAGCCCGAGGTCGACCCCGGAGCCGAGCGCCGGGTGGTGCCCCAGTCGGTGCTCTCCCGGCAGCTCGCCAACCCGTTCCAGGTGCCCGACTTCACCGCCGTCGAGCACCGCAGGCCGCTGACCCACCGGCTCGCGACCTGGGAGCTCCTCGGCCCGCTCTTCCGCTCGTTCGAGTCGGCGGCCGCCGGCGCCACCTCCTGCATGGAGCTGCCCGAGCCGGCGTCGCTCCAGGCGCCCGGTGGGCACGTGCTGATGCGCCACCAGGCCGAGCTCGTCGAGGCCGCCCGCCAGGGTCACCGCACCTTCCTGCTCGCCGACGAGCCGGGCCTCGGCAAGACGGCCCAGTCGCTGCTGGCCGCCCAGGCAGCCGACGCGTTCCCGCTGCTGGTCGTCGTCCCCAACGTCGTCAAGATGAACTGGGCCCGCGAGGCCGGCATCTGGACGCCGCACCGCACCGCGACCGTCATCCACGGGGACGGCGAGGAGATCGACGGCTTCGCCGACATCGTGATCGTCAACTACGAGGTGCTCGACCGCCACGTCGGGTGGATGGCCAGCCACGGCTTCCGTGGGATGGTGGTCGACGAGGCGCACTTCATCAAGAACAAGACCTCCCAGCGCTCCCAGCACGTGCTGCAGCTCTCGGACCGGATCCGCGAGCGCATCGCGCGGCCGCTGCTGATGGCGCTCACCGGCACGCCGCTGATCAACGACATCGAGGACTTCCGGGCGATCTGGCAGTTCCTCGGCTGGATCGACGAGAAGAAGCCGCTCGCCGAGCTGATGGCCGCCCTCGAGGACACCGGCCTGACGCCCGCCGACCACGCCTTCTACCCGGCCGCCCGCCGCTGTGTCGTCGACATGGGAATCGTCCGGCGCCGCAAGGTCGACGTCGCCGCCGACATCCCGGCCCGCCGGGTCGCCGACCTCCCGGTCGAGCTCGACGACGAGGTCGGTCGCTCGATCCGCGACGCCGAACGCGAGCTCGCCCGCCGGCTCGTCGAGCGCTACGAGATGGCGCTCGCGACCCGCAAGTCCGGCAGCGTCGTCGACGGGATCGACCACGGGCTGGTGCGTCAGGTCGCGACCTGGGAGCGCGAGGACACCGACAGCTCGACCGGCGAGAACGTCTTCACGATGATGCGCCACATCGGCAAGGCGAAGGCCGGCCTGGCGGCCGACTACGCCGCCCAGCTGGCCCGCAACGTCGGCAAGGTCGTCTTCTTCGCCAAGCACATCGACGTCATGGACACCGCCGAGGAGACCTTCGCCCGGCGAGGGATCCGCTACGCCACGATCCGCGGCGACCAGACGACCAAGGCCCGCGAGAAGAACATCAGCGACTTCGTCACCGACCCCGAGGTCGAGGTCATCGTCTGCTCGCTCACCGCGGCCGGCGTCGGCATCAACCTCCAGGTCGCCTCGAACCTCGTGCTCGCCGAGCTCTCCTGGACCGACGCCGAGCAGACCCAGGCCATCGACCGGGTGCACCGCATCGGCCAGTCGATGCCGGTGACGGCCTGGCGGATCATCGCCGCGCAGACCATCGACACCCGGATCGCCGAGCTGATCGACAGCAAGGCCGGCCTGGCCGCCCGGGCCCTCGACGGCGCCGGCGAGACGGTCGCGACCTCGGTCGACGTCCAGCTCGAGGCGCTGATCACGCTGCTCACCGACGCTCTCGAGGAGAAGTCGGCCGCGTCCTGAGCGGCCCTGGATGAGAAGTGGCCCGACAATGGACGGGCACTGAACCGGACCCCGCCACGGCTCGTGTGAGGTGTGGGAGGTGGTGATGGCCGATAGCCCGGTCGTCCTGATGCAGCAGCTGCACGACGAGCACGCTGCCGCGTTGTGGGGCTACTGTCTGCGCCTGACCGGCAACGACCGGTCCCGGGCGGAGGACGTGGTCCAGGAGACCCTGCTGCGCGCGTGGCGCAACCTCGCGAGCCTCGACGAGTCGCAGGGGTCGGTCCGGGCATGGCTGTTCAAGGTGGCACGGAACATCGTGATCGACGACTGGCGGACCAAGCGCTCGCAGAGCGAGGTGAGCGTCGCCGACGTACCGGACGGCGCCGGTGAGGCGGACCGCACCGACCAGGTGCTGCTGTCGTGGGTGGTCGCCGAGGCGCTGACCCGGCTGTCGGCCGAGCATCGCGCGGTGCTGCTCGAGTGCTACTACCGCGGGCTGCCGGTCGCCGAGGCCGCCGAGCGGCTGGGGGTGCCGGCCGGGACCGTGAAGTCCCGCACCCACTACGCGCTGCGCGCCCTGAGGCTCGCCCTCGAGGAGATGGGGGTGGTGGCATGAACACCCGACCGGCCACCGGCTGCGAGTTCGCGCACGACGACGGCGCCTACGTGCTCGGGGCGCTGCCGCCGGCCGATCGGCTGGCCTTCGAGCGCCACCTGGCGACCTGCCCGGAGTGCGCGCGGTCGGTCGGCCGGCTGGCCGGGCTGCCCGGGCTGCTCTCGCGGGTGCCGCTCGACGTGCTCGAGTCGGCGCCGGCACCCGAGCCGCTGCCCGCCACGCTGCTGCCGGCGCTCCTCGACGAGGTGCGCCGGGGCGAGCGGCGTCGCCGGCGCCTGGTCGGTCTCGCCGCGGCGGCCGCCGTCGCCGCGATCGCCGGGGCCTCGGTGGTGGCCGTCGGCGCGCTCGACCACGACGGCGCCGGGCCGCAGGCGGTCCCGTCGTCCGCGGTCAGCACCGCACCCGCTCAGGAGATGACGCCCCTCGCCGACGGCGACGACACGGCCACCGTCGCGCTGACCCCGGTCGCGTGGGGCACCCGCCTCGACCTGGAGTGCCGCTGGGGGAGCGACCGGGCCGCGGAGCCGGGCTACGACCACGCCGGGGCCGGCAGCTACGCGCTCGTCGTCCGCTCCACCGCGGGCGAGGTGCAGCAGGTCGCGACCTGGCGGGCGCTGCCGGGCAGGACGATGCGGGTCACCGGCGCGACCTCGCTCGACCGCGCCGAGATCGCGGCGGTCGAGGTGCGGACGGCCGACGGTCGGCCGGCGTTCGAGCTGACCGGCTGAGCGGGCTGACCGCGGGTGGCTCGCCGCCGCCGCACCGGCGACTGAACCACCCACGGAGCACCTGCGTGTCAGGGGTGTGACCAGCCATGCGCAGGTGCCCCCGCGGGTCCCGGCCGGGACCCGGGTCGCCACGGCCTACTGGCTGTGCGAGCCGGGCCGGGGTCAGCTGCGCGAGGAGCCGCTGCCCGAGCCCCGGCCCGGTGAGGTGCTGGTGCGCTCGCTGCACTCGGGCATCAGTCGCGGCACCGAGCTGCTCGTGCATCGCGGCGCGGTCCCGGCCGGCCAGCACGACGCGATGCGGGCGCCGTTCCAGGCGGGGCGGTTCCCGGGGCCGGTGAAGTACGGCTACCTCGCGGTCGGCGTCGTGGCCGAGGGCGACGCCGCTCTGCTGGGGCGCACGGTCTTCTGCCTGCACCCGCACCAGTCGGCGTACGTCGTCCCGGCCGCGGCGGTGAGCGTGGTCCCCGCCGATGTCCCGGCCCGCAGGGCGGTGCTCGCCGGCACCGTCGAGACCGCGCTGAACGCCCTGTGGGACCTCGGGCCGCTGGTCGGCGACCGGATCGCGGTGGTCGGCGCGGGCATGGTCGGGTGCAGCGTGGCGCGGCTGCTGGCGCGCCTGCCCGAGGTCGAGGTGACCCTGGTCGACGTCGACCGCGACCGCGCGGAGGTCGCGAGCAGGCTCGGCGTCGGCTTCGCGACCCCGGAACGGGCGAGCGGCGACCGCGACGCCGTCGTGCACACGAGCGCCACGGCCGCCGGCCTCCAGCGCTCGCTCGAGCTGCTCGCGCCCGAGGGCACCGTGCTCGACCTCAGCTGGTACGGCGACCGGCCCGTCCAGCTGTCGCTCGGCGGCGCCTTCCATGCCGCCCGGCTGGGCATCCGGGCCAGCCAGGTCGGCGCCGTGGCGGCGTCGCGGCGGGCCCGGCACACCCATGCGGACCGGCTCACGCTCGCCCTGCGGCTGCTCGCGGACCCCGCCTTCGACGCCCTGCTGACCGGCGACTCGCCGTTCGCCGAGCTGCCGGAGGTGATGCGCGCGCTGGCCGCCGGCCGGCTGCCCGGCCTCTGCCACACGATCCGGTACGGCGAGGGGGCCTGAGTGTTCACGGTGACCGTCCGCGACCACATGATGATCGCGCACAGCCTCCCCGGCGAGGTGTTCGGCCCGGCGCAGCGTCTGCACGGCGCGACGTACGTCGTCGACGTGGCCTTCTCGGGCCCCGAGCTGACCCGCGACGGCATCCTCGTCGACATCGGACGGGCCGCCGCCCTGGTGCACGAGGTGCTCGGCGGGCTGACCTACCGCAACCTCGACGACGATCCCGACCTGGCCGGCACCACGACGACGACCGAGGTGCTCGCCCGCGTGATCGCCCACCGGCTGGCCGCGCGGATCGACGAGCTCGGCACCGGGGTCCGGCGCCTCCTCGTCACGCTGCACGAGTCGCACGTCGCGTGGGCGAGCTACGAGAGGCAGCTGTGAGCGTCCACGTGGTGCGACCCGCGAACGTCGACGACCCGACGTGGCCCAGCGGCGGCAACGTCTACGACCGCCGGGTGATCGACGGGCTCGGCGCCGCCGAACACACCACCACGGCCACCGTCCCGGACGGTGCCCTGACCGTCGTCGACGGGCTGCTCTCCGGGCCCGGCCTGCTCGCCGAGGCGACCCGCCTGCGGCTGGTCGCGCTCGTGCACCTGCCGCGGTGGGAGCCGTGGGAACGCGCCCTGCTCGCGGCCGCCGCCGGGGTGATCACCACCAGCCGGTGGACCCGCGACCAGCTGGTGGCTCGGTACGACCTCGACCGGGTCGTCGTCGCGGAGCCGGGCGTCGATCCGGCGCCGCTGGCTCCCGGCTCGGTCGCCGGCTCCGCCCTGCTGACCGTGGGGGCGGTCACGCCGGCGAAGGGGTACGACGTGCTCGCGGCCGCGCTCGGTCGCCTCGGCGACCTCGCCTGGACCTGCCGCGGGGTCGGGTCCACCGTGATCGAGCCCGAGTTCGCGGCCGGGCTGGGAGACACCGTCCGGCTCACCGGTCCGCTGGACCGCGCCGACCTCGACGCGACGTACGCCGCGGCCGACCTGCTCGTGCTCGCCTCGCGGGCCGAGACCTACGGGATGGTCGTCACCGAGGCGCTCGCCCGCGGGCTGCCGGTGGTCGCGAGCGACGTCGGCGGGGTGCGGGAGGCGCTCGGCGACGGCGGGGTGCTGCTGCCGCCCGGTGACGCGGACGCGCTCGCGGCGGCCCTGCGCCGCTGGCTGACCGACGAGCGGCACCGGTCCTCCCTGCGGGTGGCGGCCCGCCGGCGGCGGACGACGCTCACCGGCTGGGACCGCACCGTCGGGCTCGTCGGCGCGGCGCTGGAGGCGCTCCGATGAGGTGGCTCGAGGTCCTCGGCGGCGCCACGATCCTCGTGGTCGTGGGGTGGCGGGTCGGTCCTCAGCCGTTCGCGGACGCGGTCCGCGCCGCCGGGCCGGCGCCGCTGCTGGCCGCGCTCGCGATCACCGCCGTGACGACGGTGGCCTGCGCGTGCCGCTGGCGCGCCCTGGCGCACGGGCTCGGCGTCGAGCTGCCGCTGCGGGAGGCGGTGGCGGCGTACTACCGCTCGCAGTTCCTCAACGCCACGCTGCCCGGCGGCGTGGTGGGTGACGTGCACCGGGCGGTGCGACACGGCGCGCTCCCGGTGGTCGCCGACCGTGGCGCCGGCCAGGCCGTCCAGCTGGCGGCCGCGGGCGCGGTGCTGCTCGTCGGGCCGGTGCCCTGGGCCTCGGTGCTGCTCGCCGCCGTGGTCGTGGCCGCGCTGGTGCGCTGGCCCGCGGTGGTCGCTACCTCGCTCGTCGCGGCGGCCGGACACGTGGTGGTGTTCCTCGTCGCGGCGCGCGCGGCCGGCACCGCGGCGCCGCTGTCGGAGCTGCTCCCGCTCGCCCTGCTGGTGATGGTCGCGGCCGCGATCCCGCTCAACGTCGCGGGTTGGGGCCCGCGCGAGGGCATCGCCGCCTGGGCCTTCGCCGCGGCCGGGCTCGGCGCGGCCCAGGGCGCGACCGTGGCCGTGCTGTACGGCGTGCTCGCCCTGGTCGCGACGTTGCCCGGCGCGGTGCTGCTGACCGGGCGCCTGGCGCGGGGAGCGGCCCGTGGCTGAGCGCCCCTACACCCTGCTCAGCTGCTCGATGTCGATCGACGGCTACCTCGACAGCGCCGAGGGCGAGCGGCTGATCCTCTCCAACGAGGCCGACCTCGACCGGGTCGACGAGGTGCGGGCGGGCTGCGACGCGATCCTGGTCGGGGCCACCACGGTGCGCAAGGACAACCCCAGGCTGCTGGTGCGGCGCGCCGAGCGCCGCGAGGAGCGGGTCGCCCGCGGGCTGAAGCCCTCGCCGGTCAAGGTCACCGTCACCTGTCGCAGCGACCTCGACCCGGCGGCGCGCTTCTTCACGACGGGGGAGTCGGAGAAGCTCGTCTACTGCCCGGCCGCCAGGATCCCCGCGGCCCGGTCGCGGCTCGGAGCGGTCGCGACCGTCGTCGACGGAGGGGAGCGGGTATCGATGCGCGCGCTCAGTGAGGACCTCGCGGACCGCGGCGTCGGCCGGCTCATGGTCGAGGGCGGCGGCACCATCCACACCCAGTTCCTCGCCGACGACCTGGCCGACGAGCTCCAGCTGGTCGTCGCGCCGTTCTTCGTCGGCGACTCGCGAGCCCGCCGGCTCGTCGACGACGGCCGGTTCCCGGCCCGCCCGGGACACCCGGCCACGCTGGTCGACGTGCGCCGGATCGGCGAGGTCGTGCTGCTGCGCTACGCGCTCTCGCCCCGTTTCGAGGACTCCGGCGAAGTGTCCTGATCGGCCCCGAACTCGGCACTGGTGCCGTGCGTCAGAAGCTCTGGTGCGCTTCGCGCACCCATGGCACACGCGCTGCGGCGTGGCCGTCGCTTGCGAGACGAGCGGGTACGGCTGCGCTCCGGCGCCTGGCAGCGCACGCACCGTGAGCACGCCAACCGGGCAACAACTTCCGACGCACGACACTAATCCGAAAATCAGCCGGAGCCGGACACACGACAACCTTGCGCCGTTCCGATGGCTCGGTGCTGCGTGTCGGCTTCAGTTGTGGACGGGTGACCTCCGCGCTGTTGGAGCAGGGGTGTGACAGGTGACCGCCCGGGGGGACTGATGAGGTGGATCGAATCTAATCCTCGTGCTCTGACCCTGAAGGGTCGTGGCGACATCGAAGGGCACATGGCCGGTCCCCGCGCGCAGGCTAGTCCACGGCCTCGTAACGGACCATAGGGTGAGCGTCGTCGACCGGGCGGCCACCCACCGATTTTCAGCCCGGAACGGGCGCCCCCGCAAGGGGGCAGGATGGCTAGTCTGACTACCGATGAGCGAGAACGCGCGGCCGAGCGCGCCCACGGTCGAGGGCCACTCCGGCGAGTACACCCACCGCCAGGTGCTCACCATCCTCTCCGGCCTGATGCTCGGCATGTTCCTGGGCGCCCTCGACCAGACCATCGTGAGCACGTCGATCCGCACCATCGCCGACGACCTCCACGGGCTCTCGGTCCAGGCATGGGTCACCACGGCGTACCTGATCACGGCCACGATCACCACGCCGATCTACGGCAAGCTGGGCGACCTCTACGGTCGCAAGAAGCTCTTCATGTTCGCGATCACGGTCTTCATCGCCGGCTCGGCGCTGTGTTCGTTCGCGTCGACGATGTACGAACTGGCGGCGGCCCGGGCGTTCCAGGGGCTCGGCGCCGGCGGCCTCTTCACGCTGGTGCTCGCGATCATCGGCGACATCGTGTCGCCGCGCGAGCGGGCCCGCTACACGGGCTACTTCATGGCGATGTTCGGTACGGCGAGCGTGCTCGGGCCGCTGATCGGCGGCTTCTTCGCCGGCGCCGACACGATCCTCGGCATCGACGGCTGGCGCTGGGTCTTCCTCGTCAACGTGCCGATCGGCATCGTCGCGCTGGCCGTCGTCTATCGCACGCTGCACGTGCACCACGATCAGCGCACGGGCATCCGCATCGACTGGTGGGGCGCGGCCGCGCTGGTCGTCGGCCTGGTGCCGCTGCTGATCGTCGCCGAGCAGGGCCGCGCGTGGGGCTGGGACTCGCCGCGGGCGATGGCGGCGTACGTCGTGGGCGGCCTCGGGCTGGTCGCGTTCTTCCTGGTCGAGCGCGCGATGGGCGACTCGGCGCTGATTCCGCTGCGGATCTTCCGGATCCGGGCTGCCGCGGTCACGATCGCCGCGAGTGTGATCGTGGGCGTGGCGATGTTCGGCGGGATCATGCTGCTGCCGCTCTACATGCAGATCGTGCACGGCGCGACGCCCACCGAGTCCGGCCTGCTGATGCTGCCGATGGTGGCCGGCATGATGGCCGGGTCGATCGGCTCCGGCGTGGTGATCTCCCGCACCGGCCACATCCGGCTGTTCCCGATCTTCGGGTCGGCGGTGATGTCGATCGGGCTCTTCCTGCTGTCCTTCACGACCGCCGACACCCCGCTGCTGCTGGTCGACCTGGCGATGCTGGTGCTCGGCCTCGGGCTCGGCAACTGCATGCAGCCGCTGCTGCTCATCGTGCAGAGCGCGGTGCCGCCGACCGAGATCGGCGTCGCGACCAGCTCGGCCACCTTCTTCCGGCAGATCGGTGGCACCATCGGCGTCGCGGTCTTCCTCTCGGTGCTGTTCTCGAGCGTCGGTGCCAACATCGCCGACGCGCTCCAGGAGGACGCCCGGACCGACGCCTGGGCGCAGACGGTGCGCGACCCCGACGTGCTGGCGGACCCGATCGACGGTCAGGTCATCCGCGAGCTCGAGCACCCGACGCCGGGTGGCGGCGTCCTCGCGCGGGTCCAGGACGACTCCTCGATCATCGACCGGATGGACCCCGTGCTCGCGCACCCCTTCAAGCAGGGATTCGCGGACTCGATGGCCCGGGTCTTCCTGATCGCCGGGTCGGTGGGCGTCGTCGGCTTCCTGATCCTGCTGCTGCTCCCACCCGTCGAGCTGCGGGCGACCTCGGCCAGCGTCGCCGCTCGGGCGCAGGCCGAGACCGGGCCCTAGCGCGGCTCTCGGCCGTGCGGCGGCTCGTTCGGCCGTCGTCTGTTTGGATGGATCCATGACGGACCGTGAGTACGAGCCCGAGATCGTCGAAGCCGTGCAGCAGGTCGCCAACCGCTACGGCGTCGGTGGCCTGGAGGACCTGATCGACCTCGCGCAGCAGGAGCTGGTCGTGGCCCGCAGCGCGCTCGAGGAGCTGTCGGCGGGCGACGACTGACGGTTCGGTCTCGCGGCCGGGGGCGTCGTACCCTTGATCGTTCCCCAGCGTCGAATCCTGCGAGGTAGCTGCATGTCCGCACCCTCGAGCGCCCCCGAGTCGGTCTTCTCCCGGCTCGAGCCTCGGCTCCCGTCGGTGTCGAAGCCGATCCAGTACGTCGGCGGCGAGCTCAACTCGACCGTGAAGGACTGGGACTGCGCGCCCGAGGGCGACACGGTCCGCTGGGCGCTGATGTACCCCGACGCCTACGAGGTCGGGCTGCCCAACCAGGGCGTGCAGATCCTCTACGAGGTGCTCAACGAGCGCGACTGGATCGTCGCCGAGCGCACCTACGCCGTGTGGCCCGACCTGGAGCAGGTGATGCGGGAGGACGGCATCCCGCAGTTCACCGTGGACGCGCACCGGCCGGTCCGGGAGTTCGACGTCTTCGGCCTGAGCTTCTCGACCGAGCTCGGCTACACCAACATGCTCAACGCGCTCGACCTCGCTGGCATCCCGCTGCACGCGGCCGACCGCACCGACGACGACCCGATCGTGCTGGCCGGCGGCCACGCGGCGTTCAACCCCGAGCCGATCGCCGACTTCGTCGACGCGGCCGTGCTCGGGGACGGCGAGGAGGTCGTGGTGGCGATCTCCGAGGTCGTGCGCGACTGGAAGGGGGAGGGGCGCCCCGGCGGCCGTGACGAGCTGCTGCGCCGGCTGGCGGTCAGCGGCAACATCTACGTGCCGCGCTTCTACGACGTCGCCTACGCCGCCGACGGCACGATCGAGGCCGTCGTGCCGAACCGGCCCGGCATCCCCTTCCGGGTCCGCAAGCACACGCTGATGGACCTCGACGCCTGGCCCTACCCGGCCAAGCCGCTGGTGCCGCTCGCCGAGACGGTGCACGAGCGCTACTCGGTCGAGATCTTCCGCGGCTGCACCCGCGGCTGCCGGTTCTGCCAGGCCGGCATGATCACCCGGCCGGTGCGCGAGCGGTCGATCGAGACCATCGGCGACATGGTCGAGAACGGCATCCGCAGGTCGGGCTTCGAGGAGGTCGGCCTGCTGTCGCTGTCGAGCGCCGACCACACCGAGATCGGCGAGGTCGCGAAGGGCCTCGCCGACCGGTACGACGGCTCGAACGTGTCGCTGTCGCTGCCGTCGACCCGCGTCGACGCCTTCAACATCACGCTGGCCAACGAGTTCTCCCGCAACGGCCGCCGCTCGGGCCTGACGTTCGCCCCCGAGGGCGGGTCGGAGCGGATGCGCAGGGTGATCAACAAGATGGTCACCGAGGAGGACCTGATCCGCACCGTCGCCACGGCGTACTCCCACGGCTGGCGCCAGGTGAAGCTCTACTTCATGTGCGGCCTCCCGACCGAGACCGACGACGACGTGCTCGCGATCGCCGAGCTCGCCAAGCAGGTGATCGCCAAGGGCCGCGAGGTCTCCGGCCGCAACGACATCCGCTGCACGGTCTCGATCGGCGGCTTCGTGCCGAAGGCGCACACGCCGTTCCAGTGGGCCGCGCAGCTCGACCACGAGACCACCGACGAGCGGCTGAAGAAGCTGCGCGACACGGTCCGCGAGGACAAGCGCTTCGGTCGAGCCATCGGCTTCCGCTACCACGACGGCAAGCCCGGCACCATCGAGGGACTCCTCTCGCGCGGCGACCGCCGCGTGGGTCGGATCATCGAGGAGGTGTGGCGCGACGGCGGCCGCTTCGACGGCTGGAGCGAGCACTTCTCGTACGACCGCTGGGTCGCGTCGGCCGAGCGGGCGCTGGCCGGCACCGGCGTCGACCTCGACTGGTACACCACCCGCGAGCGCGACTACGACGAGGTGCTCCCGTGGGACCACCTCGATTCGGGGCTCGACAAGGACTGGCTGTGGGCCGACTGGGAGGACGCCCTGGCCGCCGCTGACGGTGCCGACATCGAGGTCGAGGACTGCCGCTGGACGCCCTGCTACGACTGCGGTGTCTGCCCCGAGATGGGCACCGAGATCCAGATCGGCCCGACGGGCCGGAAGCTGCTTCCGCTCAGCGTCGTCTGACGAGCGCTGCCCGGGCGGCGGTGCGTCAGCAACCGTCGAGCCCGTGCCGAAGGTTGCCTGCTCACCGCCCGCGGGCCGGCTCGGCTACCGGGGCTGCTGCGCCGAGAGCGGGTCGTGGTCGGGTCGGTCGGTCAGCTGGTCCTCGACGAAGAGTGGCCGGCTGACGTACGCCGCGAGGGGGAACAGGGGCAGGGAGAGCACCAGCATCAGGGCCAACGGGAGCGTCCAGCCGCCGGTGGCACTGTGCACGACGCCGACGAGGAACGGCCCGGCGATGGCGATCACATAGCCGGTCGACTGGGTGAACGCCGACAGGGTGGCGGTGCCCTCCGGAGTCCGCGCCCGGAGCCCGATCAGGGTGAGGATCAGCGGGAACGTGACGGTGCCGATGCCGACGACGAACGCCCACAGCAGGGCGAGGGAGCGCGGTTCGATCATCAGGCCGACGTACCCCACGGGGTAGGTCGCGATCACGGCGAAGAGGACCCGTTGCGGGTGGGCGCTGCGGGCCAGCACGTTGGGCAGCCACAGCGACAGCGGGATGGCGGTGCCGGCCAGCAGGCCCGCGAGCACGCCGGCGGTCGTGGCCGAGTAGCCGTTGTCACGCCACAGCTGGGCGAACCACCCGAAGATCGCGTAGGCCTGGAGCGACTGCAGGCCGAAGAACACCGCCATCACGGGACCGAGCCGGGTGCGGGCGACATCGCGGAAGGAGATCGTGCGGGGTGCCTGCTCCAGGTGCCGGTCGTGCGCGACCAGACCGAGCCAGGGGAACGCGGCCACGACGGCCACCAGGGCCCACGCGCCCAGCCCCCAGCGCCAGCCACCGAGCGCGTCCGCCATCGGCACCGTGAGCATCAGCGAGCCGGTCAGGCCGATCGCGAGCGCCGTCGTGTAGATCGCGGTCACGAGCCCGATCCGGTCGGGGAAGTGCAGCTTGACCAGCGACGGCATCAGCACGTTCGCGACCGCCAAGCCGGCCAGCGCCACCATCGACAGCAGCAGGAACAGCGCCTCGCTGCTCGTCAGGGACCGCCCGATCAGCCCGAGGATCGCCGCGATCAGGGCGACCAGCGTCACCCGGTGCAGTCCGATCCGGTGTGCCGCGGCGGGCGCCATCGCGCCGAACACCGCGAACCCGATCACCGGCAGCGCCGTCAGCAGGCCGGCGGCCGGACCGCTCATCGAGTACGCGTCGCGGATCTCGGAGAGCACGGGTCCGACGCTGATCGCCGCGGGCCGGAGGTTGAAGGACAGCAGGATGATGCCGGCCAGGACCAGCGCCGTCGTCCGGCGCGCGCGCGTGCTCACTCGGGGCATCGTCTCAGGTGCCGTGTCGGCGGTCTCCGGCAGGATGTGCCACATGCGCCTGGTGACCGACGTGGAGCGCCGACACCGGCTCGCCCGACGACACGCCCTCGCCCCCGGCCACCGGGCCGTCGACCCCGAGGCGGCGACCCGGGCGATGACCGTGCTGCACGCGACCGAGGCGCCCAGCGTCTACCTGTCGCTGTGGGCCCGCGTCGACGGGCTGACGGTCGCCGACGTCGACCGGGCGCTGTACGACGACCGCACCATCGTCAAGCAGCTCGCGATGCGCCGCACGCTGTTCGTGTTCCCGCGCGACCTGCTGCCCGCGGCCTGGGGGAGCGCTTCGGCCCGGGTGGCGACCGCACTGCGCAGCCGCTTCGTGAAGGAGATCGAGCAGGCCGGCGTCTGCGCCGACGGCGCCTCCTGGCTCGAGGCGGCGGAGGCCGCCACGCTCGAGCGCCTCGCCGACGGCTCCGAGCTGTCGGCCCAGCGGCTCCGCGAGGAGGTCGCCGAGCTGGCCGGCCGCCTCGACATCGGCAAGGGGAGGTACGCCGCCAACGTCTCGGTCGCCCCGCGGGTGCTCACCCAGCTCGGCGTCGAGGGTCGCGTCATGCGCGGCCGCAACGACGGCCACTGGCGCACCGCCCGACCGCAGTGGACGGCGACGCGGAGCTGGCTCGGCGACGTACCCGAGCCCGCGCCGCAGCGCGAGGGCTACGCCGAGCTGGTGCGCCGGTGGCTGACGACCTTCGGTCCGGGCACCGAGGGCGACCTCGTCTGGTGGCTGGGGTCGACGAAGACCGCGGTCCGCGGCGCGCTCGCCGATGTCGGTGCCGTCGAGGTCCGGCTCGAGACCGGCCCCGACGGGGGTGGCCTCGGCTACCTGCTGCCCGACGACCCGCTGCTGACCGACGGCCCGGAGGGCGACCAGGAGCCGTGGGGTGCGCTGCTGCCGGTGCTCGACCCCACGGTGATGGGCTGGAAGGAGCGCGGCTTCTACCTCGGTCCGCACGGCCCGCTGCTCTTCGACACCAACGGCAACGCCGGCACCACCGCGTGGTGGGACGGCCGGATCGTCGGCTGCTGGGCCCAGGACCCCGACGGCGTGGTCGTGCTCAACCTCCTCGAGGACGCCGGGGCCGACGCGCGCGCCGCGCTGGCGGTCGAGGCGGAGCGGCTCACGGCCTGGTTGGCCGGGCACCGGGTGAGCACGGTCTACCCGTCGATTGCGATGAAGGAGGCGATCTCCTCGTAACCTTGACCGGTGCGTGACCAGCCCGAGCAGCAAGCCCCGCCGGTCCAGCGGCTGCGGATCCGCTACGCGAAGCGTGGCCGGCTCCGATTCACCAGCCACCGTGACTTCAGCCGTGCCTTCGAACGGGCCATCTTCCGGGCCCGGGTGCCGATGGCCTACTCGTCGGGTTTCAACCCCCACCCGCGCATCTCGTACGCCGGGGCCGCGCCGACCGGGGCCGCCAGCGAGGCCGAGTACTTGGAGATCGCGCTCGCCGAGGTCGTCGACCCGACGGTGATCCGTGCCCAGCTCGAGGAGGCGCTCCCCGACGGGCTCGACGTCCTCGAGGTGGTCGAGTCGGCCGGCGGCGCGCTGGCCGACCTGCTCCAGGGCAGCCGCTGGCTGATCGATCTCGACGTGGACAGCACCCGCGCGCAGGCCGCGGTCGCCGCGTTCCTCGCGACCGACGGCGTGCCGGTCCAGCGGATGACGAAGAAGGGCCTGCGCGAGTTCGACTGCCGTGCGGCCGTCATCGCGCTCGCGGCGACCGAGCGCACCGGGGGCGTCCGGCTCGACCTGGTCCTGCGCCACGGCGCGCCCGCGGTCCGGCCGGACGACGTGCTGTCCGGGCTGGCCGCCGTGGCGGACCTGAAGCCGGTCGGCGCTCCGCTCCTCACCCGCCTGGCGCAGGGTCCCCTGGACGAGGCCACGGGGACGGTGGGCGACCCGCTGTCGGTGTGACGGTGTCGGTTCCGGGCCGGTCGTGTGCGATACTCGCCATGGTTGGCCCGGGCACCCTGTCCGGGACGACAGACGACGTTCTCGCCGGTCCCTCGTGGCCCGGCACACCACGAGACGCGATCGTCGCCAGACCGCGACGCGGCCGGCAGGTCGGTGACAGCGACCCGCCACCAGGTCCATTCGGACCTTGGCCCTGCGACCGCGGCGGGCGTCGGGCGTCGTCCCGGGTGACGCCCAGCGGAGAGTGTCGCCGCCACCGCAGGCTTTGCGTCATCGCGCTCTGAGTACTCGAGCCGGTGGCGTCGGACCGCCCGCCTCGGCGCGGGCGCTAGGAGTGCACCAGATGGCCGACGACCTCCAGGCCGGAACCGCAGAACCCACCACCGCGCCGGCGGAGACCGGCGCCCCGCCGGACGAGAAGCCGGCGAAGAAGACGACCGCCAAGAAGGCCGCCGCCAAGACCGCGGCCAAGAAGACGGCGGCGAAGAAGACCACCGCCAAGAAGGCGGCCACGAAGAAGGCGACCGCCAAGAAGACCGCGGCCGCCGAGCCGGGCGCCGACGAGCAGCTCGACCTCGGCGTCGACGAGGCGCCCGCGCCCGCGAAGAAGGCGCCCGCGAAGAAGGCCGCGGCGAAGAAGACCGCCGCCAAGCGGACCACGGCGAAGAAGGCCGCGACGAGCAAGACCGCCGACGCGCCGGTCGAGACGGCCGTGGCCGAACCGGCCGAGGGTCCGGACGGCGACCCGGCCGCACCCGAGCAGCCGGCCGTGACCGGGGCGGCGGTGCTCTTCCAGGCACCCGAGACCACGAAGAAGGCGCCGGCCCGGCGTACGCGCAAGGCGGCCGCGAGCGTGGACGAGACGCCGGCCGAGGGCACCGAGCCTCCCGCCGCCCCCTCCGACGGGAGCGCCGACGAGGGCACGGCCGAGGAGCAGCCTCAGCAGAAGGCCGCGAAGAAGACCACCAAGAAGACTGCCCAGAAGACCGCCCAGAAGACCGCCCAGAAGGCCGCGAAGAAGACCTCTCCGAAGGCCCCGGCCGAGGACGCCCCGTCGGGCGAGGAGCCTCCCGTCGACGGGGTGGCCGAGGCCACCGTCGAGGCCGACGATGCGGTCGCCGATGTGGCTGTCGATGAGGCTGTCGACGCGGACGAGACCGAGGGCGCCGACGTCGAGGCGGACGGTGCCGAGGGCGTCGAGGGCGAGGAGCAGTCCGGTGAGGGCGGTGGCGCCGGCCGGCGGCGCCGTCGTCGCGGCGGTCGCCGTCGCCGCAAGTCCGGCGACTCCGCTGCTGACGGGGACGACGGCGAGTCGGGCGAGACCGACTCCGACGACGCCGGCGAATCCGCCGGCGAGGAGGGCCAGGGCGAGAGCTCGTCGTCCCGCCGGCGCCGCCGCCGTCGCCGTGCCGGCGAGGAGGGTGGCGACGCCGCCGACGACCCGGAGAACACCGTGACCCGGGTCCGCAGCAAGCGCTCGGTCGAGGACGAGATCACCGCGGTCACGGGCTCGACCCGCCTCGAGGCCAAGAAGCAGCGGCGCCGCGAGGGCCGCGAGGCCGGCCGTCGCCGGGCGCCGATCGTGAGCGAGGCCGAGTTCCTGGCCCGCCGGGAGTCGGTCGACCGCGTCATGGTGATCCGCCAGCGTGCGGACCTGACCCAGATCGGCGTCCTCGAGGACCGGGTGCTCGTCGAGCACTACGTCGCGCGCGAGTCGCAGACCTCGCTGATCGGCAACGTCTACCTCGGACGGGTGCAGAACGTGCTGCCCTCGATGGAGGCGGCGTTCATCGACATCGGCAAGGGCCGCAACGCGGTCCTGTACGCCGGCGAGGTCAACTGGTCCGCGCTCGGTCACAAGGAGGGCCAGCCCCGCAAGATCGAGTCGGTGCTGTCCTCCGGCCAGACCGTGCTCGTCCAGGTGACCAAGGACCCGATCGGGCACAAGGGCGCCCGCCTGACCAGCCAGATCAGCCTCGCCGGCCGGTTCCTGGTCTACGTGCCCGACGGCACCACCAGCGGGATCTCGCGCAAGCTGCCCGACACCGAGCGCAACCGCCTCAAGACGCTGCTCAAGGAGATCGTCCCCGACAGTGCGGGGGTCATCGTGCGCACCGCCGCCGAGGGCGCCAGCGAGGACGAGCTGACCCGCGACGTCGAGCGGCTGAAGGCACGCTGGGAGGACATCGAGGGCAAGGCGAAGGGCAGCGCGCCGCAGCTGCTCTACGGCGAGCCGGACCTGACCCTCAAGGTCGTGCGCGACCTGTTCACCGAGGACTTCTCCAAGCTGGTCATCCAGGGCGACGAGGCCTGGGAGACCGTGCAGGGGTACGTCGCACACGTCGCCGCGGACCTCGAGGAGCGCCTGGTGCGCTACGACCCCGGTCCGGACGGCCAGGGTGGCAAGGCCGACGTCTTCGCGGAGTACCGCATCGACGAGCAGATCTCGAAGGGCCTCGACCGCAAGGTCTGGCTGCCCTCGGGCGGCTCGCTGATCATCGACCGCACCGAGGCGATGACCGTCGTCGACGTCAACACCGGCAAGTTCACCGGTTCGGGCGGCAACCTCGAGGAGACCGTCACCAAGAACAACCTCGAGGCCGCGGAGGAGGTCGTCCGCCAGCTGCGGCTGCGCGACATCGGCGGCATCATCGTCGTCGACTTCATCGACATGGTCCTCGAGTCCAACCGCGACCTGGTGCTGCGCCGACTGGTCGAGTGCCTGGGCCGGGACCGCACCCGCCACCAGGTCGCCGAGGTCACCTCGCTCGGCCTGGTCCAGATGACCCGCAAGCGCATCGGCACCGGGCTGCTCGAGGCCTTCGGGGAGACCTGCGAGCACTGCCAGGGCCGCGGCGTGGTCGTCCACGACGCGCCGGTCGAGGCCAAGCGCTCCGAGGAGGAGCCGCGCCGCGGCGGCCGCCGCGGGCGGGGCCGTGGCCGCGGTCAGGACCAGGACTCCGGGGGCTCCGGCAGCGCCGGCGCCCCGAAGCCGCCCTCGCCCAAGGACGTCGCCGCGATGGCCCGTCCGGACGCCGAGCCGGTCGTCGACGTCGACGAGCAGGTGGAGCCGGTGGCCGTGGAGCCGGTGGCCGTGGAGCCGGTGGCCGTGGAGCCGGTGGCCGAGGCAGCGCCCGAGACGGCCCCCGAGACGGCCCCCGAGACGGCCCCCGAGACGGCCCCCGAGCCTGCGCCTCAGCCCGAGCAGCCGAAGGTGACGACGCGGACCCGCGGTCGCCGCTCGGCGAGCCGTCCGGCCGCCGCACCGGAGCCGGTCGAGGAGAAGGCCGCCGAGGAGGTGACCGCCGGTGAGCCGCCGGTGGCGGAGTCCGCGGCACCGGAGCCGGTGGCACCGGAGCCCGTGGTCGAGCAGCCCGAGGCCGCACCGGAGCCGCCCAAGGTCGTGACCCGCACCCGTGGCCGCCGGGCCAGCCGCCCGGCCGGGCCGCCGGAGGGCGCTGACGAGAGCCTGCCGTCGACCCCGGCCTCGGTCGGGAGCGTCGGGGCGCCGCCCGTGGACGGGACGGTGGAGCCCGGCACGGCGGAGTTCGAGCCGGCGGCGCCGGCGGCCGAGGAGCCGCCGCACGTCGAGCACGTCCCGATCAAGAAGAAGGGCTCGCGGAAGCGTTGAGCGTTGCCCGGCCCGGCGTCGTTGCCCGGCCGGGCCGGGTGACCCTCACGTTTTGCGGTGCGGCTTCCCGATCCGTACTATTGACCCTCGGTGCGCGCTCAGGAGCGCGCCCTCTCTGTGCCAACGCGACGCGGGCGACGTCGTCCGAGCGTTGCGACCCAGACCCAGACGTTCGAAGTTCAGTTGATCGACGAAGGAGACCGCGGTGTACGCGATCGTGCGCGCTGGCGCCACCCAGCAGAAGGTTGCCGTGGGCGACGTCATCGAGATCGACCAGGTCGCGACCGCGGTCGGCGAGTCGCTCACGCTCCCGGTCGTCCTCGTCGTCGACGGTGAGAAGGTCACCTCCGACGCCGCCAAGCTCGGCAAGGCGTCGGTGACCGCCGAGGTCCTCGGCGGCACCAAGGGCCCCAAGATCGTCATCCAGAAGTACAAGAACAAGACCGGCTACAAGAAGCGCCAGGGTCATCGCCAGAAGTACACCCAGGTCAAGGTCACCGCGATCAACGCCTGATCAGGCCTGAACGCACCCACGACTCCCTCGAAGGACTGAAGAGATGGCACACAAGAAGGGCGCCGCGTCCACCAAGAACGGCCGCGACTCCAACTCGCAGCGCCTCGGCGTCAAGCGGTACGGCGGCCAGGTCGTCAACGCCGGCGAGATCATCGTGCGTCAGCGCGGCACCCACTTCCACCCGGGCAGCGGCGTCGGCCGCGGCGGCGACGACACCCTGTTCGCGCTTGTCGGCGGTGCCGTCGAGTTCGGCACCCGCCGCGGTCGCCGCGTCGTCAATGTCGTCCCGGCGGAGTGACTGACGCACTCAGCAATCCAGATCGTTAGCACCGGAGGGCGTCCCTAGAATCGGGACGCCCTCCGGTCATTTTCTCAGGAGTTCCCATGGCCCTGCCCACCTTCGTCGACCGGGTCGCGCTGCACGTCAGCGCCGGCCGGGGCGGCAACGGCGTCGCCTCGGTGCATCGCGAGAAGTTCAAGCCTCTCGGCGGCCCCGACGGCGGCAACGGCGGGCCCGGCGGCTCGATCATCCTCCGCGTCGACCCGGACGTGACCACGCTCCTCGACTACCACCACAGCCCCAAGCGACGCGCCGAGCACGGCGGCCAGGGCGCGGGCGCGCACCGCAACGGCGCCCACGGCAAGGACCTGGTGCTGCCGGTGCCCGACGGCACCCTGGTGACCGACCCGAAGGGCGGCGTGCTGGCCGACCTGGTCGGTCCCGGCACCGAGCTGGTCGTGGCCCAGGGCGGCCGCGGCGGCCTCGGCAACGCCGCGCTGGCGTCGTCGAAGCGCAAGGCGCCTGGCTTCGCGCTGCTCGGCGAGCCGGGGGAGGAGCTCGAGATCGTCCTCGAGCTCAAGGTGGTCGCCGACATCGGCCTGGTGGGCTTCCCCAGCGCCGGCAAGTCCAGCCTGATCGCGGCCATCTCCCGCGCCCGGCCCAAGATCGCCGACTACCCCTTCACCACGCTGGTGCCCAACCTCGGCGTGGTGAGCGCCGGCGACACGACGTTCACGGTCGCCGACGTGCCCGGTCTCATCGAGGGCGCGAGCGAGGGCCGCGGCCTGGGTCACGACTTCCTGCGCCACATCGAGCGCTGCGCCGCGATCGTGCACGTCGTCGACACGGCCAGCATCGAGCCGGGCCGCAACCCCGTCGACGACCTCGACGTGATCGAGCGCGAGCTGAGCCGGTACGGCGGGCTCGAGGACCGGCCGCGACTGGTGGCGCTCAACAAGATCGACGTCCCCGACGGGCGCGACATCGCCGGGTTCGTCGTCGACGAGCTCCGCGAGCGCGGCCTGCGGGTCTTCGAGATCTCGGCGGCCTCGGGCGAGGGCCTGCGCGAGCTCACCTTCGCGATGGCGCAGATCGTCGAGGCGGCCCGGGCCGACAAGCCGGTCGCCGAGGCGAAGCGGATCGTGCTGCGTCCGGCGTCCGCCGACGGCAGCGACGCGTTCACGATCAAGCGCACGGGCGAGGGCTGGCGGGTGCGCGGCGAGAAGCCCGAGCGCTGGGTGCGGCAGACCGACTTCAGCAACGACGAGGCCGTGGGCTTCCTCGCCGACCGGCTCAACCGCCTCGGCGTCGAGACCCGACTGGTCGAGCTCGGGGCCGAGGAGGGCGACGCCGTCCTCATCGGCCACCCCGACAACGCCGTGGTGTTCGACTTCAAGCCCGGCATCGACGCCGGTGCGGAGAGCTTGACCGGATTCACGGGAAGTCGCCGTGGCGAGGACCAGCGGTTCGACGAGTCCCGGCCCGCGGCCCGCCGCCGCCGGGCGATCGACGAGGCGATGGCCGACCGGGCCGAGGGGGAGACCCGCGCCGACGTGGCTCGCCGTCTCGACCGCCCCGAGCAGCACGGGCCCACGTCGTACGAGATCGGCGGCAGCGACGATCCCGACTGGGCGGAGGACGACCCGGGGGAGTCACGGGAGTGAGCATCCGTACCCAGGTGACCGGGGCGAGGCGCGTCGTGGTCAAGGTCGGGTCCTCCTCGCTGACCACCGCCGCTGGGGGCATCGACCCGCAGCGCATGCGCGACCTGGTCGACGTGCTGGCCAAGCTCCGCGCCGGCGGCGTCGAGGTGGTGCTGGTCTCCTCGGGTGCGATCGCGGCCGGGCTCGCCCCGCTCGGGCTGAAGCGGCGCCCGAGGGCACTGCCGGCCCAGCAGGCCGCCGCGTCGGTCGGCCAGGGTCTGCTCGTGCACCGCTACACCGAGGAGCTGGCCCGGCACGGCGTGGTCGCGGGGCAGGTGCTGCTGACCGTCGACGACGTCACCCGGCGCTCCCACTACCGCAACGCCTACCAGACCTTCGCGAAGCTGCTCGAGTACGGCGTGCTGCCGATCGTCAACGAGAACGACACCGTCGCCACCAGCGAGATCCGGTTCGGCGACAACGACCGCCTCGCCGCGCTCGTCGCCCACCTGGTGCACGCCGACCTGCTGGTGCTGTTCAGCGACGTCGACGGGCTGTACGACGCCAAGCCGAGCGACCCCGGCAGCACACTGCTCAGCGAGGTGACCTCGGTCGACGACCTCGACGGCGTACGCATCGGCAAGGCCGGCGCGGCGGGCCTCGGCACCGGCGGCATGCAGACCAAGGTCGACGCCGCCCGGATCGCGACCGGCGCCGGCATCCCGGTCGTGCTCACCTCGGCCACGAACGCCGCCGCTGCCTTCGCGGGCGAGCCGGTCGGCACGCTCTTCCACACGACCGGCCGGCGCCGGCCGACCCGGCTGCTGTGGCTGGCCCACGCGACCGAGCCGCGGGGCACGCTGGTCCTCGACGCCGGCGCGGTGCGGGCCGTCGTCGAGCGCCGGGCATCGCTGCTGGCCGCCGGCATCACCGCCGTCGAGGGCAGCTTCCACGCCGGCGAGCCGGTCGACCTCGCCAGCCCCGACGGCACCCCGGTGGCTCGGGGGCTGGTGAACTTCGACGCCGAGGAGCTGCCTCAGCTGCTCGGCCGCAGCTCCAGCGAGCTCAAGCGCGAGCTGGGCAAGGGCTACGAGCGCGAGATCGTGCACCGCGACGACCTGGTGCTCCTCTAGCCTCCCGCCGAGGCCCGCCGGTCGCGGCTACCTTGGGGCCCGTGCGTGCGCGGGTCGTGGTGTTCTGGGCAGTGGTCGGCGTCCTCGGGCTGCCCGCGCTGCTGCTGACCTTCACCCGGTTGGTCGAGCCGTACGGCGAGCTCTGGATCCAGGTCGAGGCGTTCACGCCGCTCGGCCTGCTGCTGTACGCCGTGGTGCTCGCGGCGCTGGTCGCCCGGCTGCTGGCGGTGCGCCGGTGGTGGTCGGTCACCTCGGTCGCGGCGGTCGTCGCGCTCGGATGCCTCGGCCTGCACGGCTGGTGGTACGCGCCGCAGGTGACCGGGGCGAACCCGCCGCCGGCGCGGGACGCCACGCCACTGGTGGTGATGACCGCGAACCTCCAGTTCGGCGGGGCCGACGGGGTCGAGGTCGTGCGCCGTGCCAGCGCGGCCGAGGTCGGCCTGCTGGTGGTCCAGGAGATCACCCCCGCGGTGCTCGCCGACATGGACCGGGCCGGCCTGGCCGACCTGCTGCCGCACCGGATCGGCGTGCCCGGCGGTGGCGCCCGGGGCACGATGGCGTTCGCGCGGGGTGAGCTGTCCGGGTCGATGCCGCTGTCGACGACCAACGACAGCTGGTCCTTCCGGTTGGACGACCTGACGGTGATCGCGGTGCACGCGGCGTGGCCACCCGACACCAGCCGCTGGTACGCCGACCACCACGCGATCGCCCGCGCCACCGATCGGCTCGAGCCCGACCTCGTGGTCGGCGACTTCAACGCCACCGACGACCACGCACCGATGCGCGCGCTCGCCGACGCCGGCTATCGCGACGCCGGCGAGCTCGCGAACGAGGGCTGGCAGGCGACCTGGCCGACCAGCGGCCTCTTCGACGTGGTCGGGGTGCCGCTCGCGCAGATCGACCACGTGCTGGTCGGCGGCTCGCTCGCGGCGCTGTCGACGCGGACCGTCGGCGTGCCCGGCAGTGACCACCGGGCCGTGCTGGCCACCGTCGCCCCGAGGTGACCCCGTACTCTGGTCGGTGCGATGAACGACCCGACGACCGTCTACCTCGACCACGCGGCGACCACCCCGATGGTGCCGGCGGCCGTCGAGGCGATGACGGCCCACCTGCTCGAGGTCGGCAACCCGAGTTCGCTGCACGCCTCCGGCCGGCGTGCCCGGCGCATCGTCGAGGAGTCGCGCGAGACGATCGCCCAGGCACTCGACTGCCGGCCGGGCGAGGTGGTCTTCACCTCCGGCGGCACCGAGGCCGACAACCTGGCGCTCAAGGGTGTCTACTGGGCCCGCCGGACGGCCGCCCCGCGGCGTACCCGCATCCTCACGACCGCGATCGAGCACCACGCCGTGCTCGACCCGCTGCACTGGCTGGCACGTGCCGAGGGCGCCGAGGTCGAGCGGCTGCCGGTCGACGGGCACGGGCGCCTCGACGTGAACGCGCTCCGCGGGTCCGTCGAGCGCGATCCCGGCTCCGTCGCGCTGATCTCGGTGATGTGGGCCAACAACGAGGTCGGCACGCTGCAGCCGGTCGACGAGGTCGTCGCGATCGCGGCCGAGCACGGCATCCCCGTGCACACCGACGCCGTGCAGGCGATCGGGGCGGTGCCGGTCGCGTTCGCGCGCTCCGGGGTCGACGCCCTGACGCTCACCGGCCACAAGGTCGGCGGCCCCTTCGGCGTGGGTGCGCTCGTCGTCCGCCGTGAGCTCGCCGTGACGCCGCTGGTCCACGGCGGCGGCCAGGAGCGCGACATCCGCAGCGGCACCATCGACACGCCCGCGATCGCCGGCTTCGCCGCGGCGGTCGAGCTCGCCGTCAAGCAGCAGGCCGAGCACGCCGCCCGGGTGTCCGCACTGCGCGACGACCTGGTGCGGCGGGTGATCGAGGTGGTGCCCGACGCGCACCTGCACGGGGCGCCGTTGAGCCCCGGGGCCACCGGTCGGCTCCCCGGCAACGCCCACCTGGGCTTCCCGGGCTGCGAGGGCGACTCGCTGCTGATGCTGCTCGACGCCCGCGGCATCGAGTGCTCCACCGGCTCCGCCTGCTCCGCGGGCGTGCCCCAGCCCTCGCACGTGCTGCTCGCGATGGGCTGCGACGACGAGCAGGCGCGGCACTCGCTGCGGTTCTCCCTCGGACATGCTTCGACGGCCGCCGACGTCGACGCGGTCGTCGAGGCGATCGGACCCGTGGTCGAACGGGCCAGGGCGGCTCGGCGGTGATCTGATGAGGGTCATCGCCGCCATGTCCGGCGGCGTCGACTCCGCCGTCGCCGCGGCCCGCGCGGCCGAGGCCGGCCACGACGTCACCGGCATCCATCTCGCGCTGTCGCGCAACCCCGCGTCGTACCGCTCCGGCGCCCGCGGCTGCTGCACGATCGAGGACGCCAACGACGCGCGGCGGGCCGCCGACGTCATCGGCATCCCGTTCTACGTGTGGGACCTCTCCGAGCGCTTCCACGAGGACGTGGTCGAGGACTTCATGGACGAGTACGCCGCCGGGCGGACGCCCAACCCCTGCCTGCGGTGCAACGAGAAGATCAAGTTCGCCGCCGTGCTCGACCGCGCGCTGGGGCTGGGCTTCGACGCGGTCGCGACCGGCCACTACGCCCAGTTGCGGACGGGTGCGGACGGGCTGGTCGAGATGCACCGATCGGTCGACCACGGCAAGGACCAGTCCTACGTGCTCGGCGTCCTGGACCAGGAGCAGCTGCGACACTCCCTCTTCCCGCTCGGCGACTCGACCAAGACCGCCGTGCGGGCCGAGGCGGCGGCTCGGGGGCTGCTGGTGGCCGACAAGCCCGACAGCCACGACATCTGCTTCGTGGCCGACGGGGACAACGCCGGCTGGCTGCGCGAGAAGCTCGGCGACCGGGCGCCGAACCAGGGCGGCGCCGTCGTCGACGAGTCCGGCGCCGTCGTCGGCACCCATACGGGAACCTACGCCTTCACCATCGGCCAGCGGCGCGGCCTGCGGCTCGGGCACCCCGCCCCCGACGGGAAGCCGCGGTTCGTGCTCGACATCGAGCCGGTCTCGGGCACCGTCACCGTCGGTCCTCGCGAGCGGCTGGCGGTCGACCGGCTGACCGGCATCCGGCCGCGCTGGTGCGGCGCCGCGCCGACCCGGCTCGCCGGCCCCGGCGTGACCGTGCAGCTGCGTGCCCACGGCGACGAGCACCGCGCCGTCGTGACCGCGACCGACTCCCCGGACGGCCCGGTGGTGGAGGTCGAGCTGCTCGACCCGGCGTACGGCATCGCGCCCGGCCAGGCGGCCGTGATCTACGACGGCACCCGGGTGGTCGGCTCGGCCACGATCTCGGCCACGGCGCGGGTGTCGGCGGTGCAGCGGTGAGCAGGCAACCATCCGCCGGCACCAATCGGTTGCTGACTCACCGCCCGAGGGCGGCTGCGCCGGGCAGCGGTGAGCAGGCAACCGTTTCTGTCGCGCATTCGGTTGCTGGCTCACCGCCGCACGGGACCGGCGGGCAGCCGTGGTGACCGCGACCGGCATCGGATCGATGCCCGGCGACGACCAGCCTGCGTACGACGAGGCGCTGCGGGTGGTGCTCGGCGAGCTGGCCCCGGATCGGCACGGCCTGCCCCATCTCCCCGAGGTGCCGGGTCGCGGCGCGATCGCGAGCATGACCGGTCGGGGTCTGGCGGTGCTCGCCGACCTCGACGCCGACCTCCAGCCCGCCGGCTGGCGGCTGACCGGCACCCACGGCCGTTCCGGGGTCGACCATCGACGGGCGCGCAGCCTGCTCGCGCAGGACCTCGACGCGCTCGAGGAGCAGGCGCAGGGCTACGCGGGCGCGTTCAAGATCCAGGTCGCCGGCCCGTGGACGCTGGCCACGACCGTGGAGCGGCCGCGCGGCGACAAGCTGCTCGCCGACCACGGTGCCCGGCGCGAGCTCGCGCAAGCGCTCGCGGAGGGACTGCGCGGCCACGTCGCCGACGTACGCCGCCGGCTGCCGGGCGTCGGCCGGCTCGTCGTCCAGGTGGACGAGCCCGCGCTCGCGGCCGTGCTCGACGGCGTGGTGCCGACGGCCTCCGGCTTCCACCGACACCGCACCGTCGACCTTCCCGAGGCGTCCCAGGCGCTCGAATGGGTGCTGGAGGCGATCGCCGAGACGGACGCCGAGCCGTGGGTGCACTCCTGTGCATCGGGTGTCCCGTGGGCGATGCTCCGCAAGGCGGGCGCCCGGGGACTCTCGGCCGACCTCGCCACGCTGGCGGCCGCCGACCACGATGCCCTCGCCGAGGCGCTCGAGTCCGGGGAGTCGGTGGCGCTGGGCGTCGTCGCGGCCCTCGACCCGGCGACCGCGCCCACCGACGGCCAGCTCACCGAGTCGGTGCTGCGCTGGCTCGACATGCTGGGCCTCGACCCCGACGGGGTGGGGGAGCGGCTGCTGGTCACACCGACCTGCGGCCTGGCCGGTGCCTCCCCGGGGTGGGCGCGCCGGGCGCTCGTCCTTGCCCGCGCGACGGCGGCTCATGTCGCGGGCTGACGCATCCGGACCCGGTCGGCGGGTACCGCTCGGGGCATGAGCGACCTGACAGGGAAGACCGTGGCCATCATCGCGACCGACTTCTTCGAGGAGGCGGAACTGGTCGAGCCGCGCGATGCCCTGCGCGAGGCGGGAGCGACGGTGCGGATCTACTCCACCGGCACCGACCCGATCCAGGCCGTCGAGGGGGACACGAGGCCCACCCAGCAGGTGGAGGTCGACGGCACGCTGGGCGAGCTCGACGTCTCGGCCGTCGATGCGGTCGTCGTGCCGGGCGGGACCGTGAACGCCGACCGGATCCGCACCGAGGTGCGGGCCCAGGAGATCGCGAAGCAGGCCGTCGAGGACGGCAAGCCGCTCGCGGTGATCTGCCACGGCCCGTGGCTGCTGGTCTCCTCCGGGCTGGCCCGCGGCAGGCGGCTGACCAGCTACCACAGCCTCGCCGACGACGTGCGCAACGCCGGCGGCACCTGGATCGACGAGGAGGTCGTCGTCGACGGCAACCTCATCACCAGCCGCGACCCCGGCGACCTTCCCGCGTTCATCAAGGCCGTCGAGGACGCGCTCGTCGCCTGACGCCGCGACGGGTCGTCCGCCTCAGCAGGGCGCAGAGACCCTCTCGAGGCGGACGACCGTGCTGTCAGCCGACGTGGACCGGTGCGCTCTCCGGGCCGTCGGTGGCCAGCTCCTGGTGCTTCACGGTGAGGAAGATCCAGGTCACGAGGGAGGCGACCAGCATCAGCCCGGCTCCGAGCAGGAACGCGTCGCTCGCGCCGGCGGTGAAGATCTGGTGCTGGGCGATCGTGAGCTGCTCCGGACTGATCGGGACGCCGGCGGTCTGTGCGGCCTTGGTGAGGGTGGCGCCGAGGTCGTCCATGGTCTGCGTGGCGATGGTGCCGAGCAGGGACAGGCCCAGGGCGCCGCCGACCTGCTGCATGGTGTTCAGTACGCCGGAGCCGATGCCGGTGTCCTCCGTACGCAGGTGGTGGACCGCCGTCAGCGTCAGCGGCACGAACGTCATGCCCATGCCGAAGGCCATCAGCAGGATGTACGGCAGCAGGTCGGTCACGTAGTCGCCCTGCAGGTCTGCCATCGGGATCGAGGTGTCGTGGGGCAGCCGCGAGAAGCCGAGCAGCGCGCCCGCGGCCATCAGGGTGCCGATGCCGGCCAGGACCCGCGGGTCGATCCGGTTGATCAGGTTCGACGAGATGCCGGCCGCGACCACCAGGCCGATGCAGAACGGCAGGAACGCGACGCCGGCCTTGATCGAGCTGTAGCCCATCACGGTCTGGATGTACTGGCTGAGGTAGAAGAACATCGCGAACATCGCGGCCGGGGCGAAGAACATCGCCAGGTAGCTCGCCGCCCGGGTGCGGTTGGCGAACACGCGGACCGGCAGCAGGGGGTGCGCGACGCGACGCTCGAGGAGCAGGAACGTCGTGAGCAGCAGCAGGCCGGCGGCCAGGCTGACGATCGTCCAGGTGTCGCCCCAGCCGTCGGTGCCGGCGCGGCTGATGCCGTAGACGAGGCCGAGCAGGCCGAGGGTGCCGGTGACCGCGCCGGGCAGGTCGAGCTCACCCGGGTGCGACTCGGACTCCTTGAGGAAGCGCGGCGCGAGCAGCGCGGTCGCGATGCCGATCGGGGTGTTGATCAGCAGCGTGAGCCGCCAGCCCTCGACGTCGAGGCCGAAGACGCTGTCGAGCCCGGTCAGCCAGCCGCCGAGCAGCAGGCCGACCGCCGCGCCGACGCCCGACATCGCGGCGTACACGGCGAAGGCGCGGTTGCGCGCGGGGCCGGCGGGGAACGTCGTCGCGATCAGTGCCAGCGCCGCGGGGGAGGCGAGCGCGGCGCCGAGGCCCTGGAGGGCCCGGGCGGCGAGCAGCGTGGCCTCGCTGGTCGCGAGGCCGCCGAGCAGCGAGGCGATGCCGAAGATGACCAGGCCGATCATGAAGATCCTGCGGCGGCCGTAGAGGTCGCCGAGGCGGCCGCCGAGCAGCAGCAGGCTGCCGAAGGCGAGCGCGTAGCCGGTGACCACCCAGCGCAGGTTCTCGGGCGCGATGTCGAGGTCGTGCTCGATGAAGGGGAGGGCGATGTTCACGATGGTGCCGTCGAGCACCACCATCAGCTGCGCCACCGAGATGAGCACGAGGGCCCACCCCAGGTGGCGACTCTTGTCCGGGGCGGATTGCGCCTCGGTCGTCAGTTCGGTCATCGCGTTCGGTCTCTTCCTAGTCGGACTCGGGGTGGGAGTCGTGCGGAGTGGCCGGACCGCGGATCGCGGCCGGCAGGATGATCTGGTCGATCACACGAGTGATCACGTCGGGGTCGGGGAGCTCGCCCATCACGAACATGCGGTGCAGGACGATCCCGGCCAGGGCGGGCTCGAAGAGATCGAGATCGAGGCCGTCCCGCAGCTCGCCGCGCTCGCGGGCACGTTCCCAGAGCAGGCGCGAGGCCGCGATCTTGGGCCCGACGAAGTCGCGGCGGAAGGCCGCGGCGAAGTCGGCGTCGCGGGAGATGGCGGTCAGCACGCTCGCGAAGGTGGCCACCGCCTGGGTGTCGGCGAGCCCGCCGATGCCGCAGAACGCCGCCTGCAGGTCGCCGCGGAGCGACCCGGTGTCGGGCAGCTCCTCGAAGCCCTTCATGTGCTGGAGCGCCTCGATCACGAGGCTGACCTTGTTGGTCCACCGCCGATAGAGCGTGGCCTTGGACGCCTTGGCCTGGGCGGCAACGGCGTCCATCGTGAGCCGGTCGTAGCCGGATTCGGCGAGCACCTGGAGGGTCGCGTCGAGGATCTCCTGCTCGCGGTCACCCTCGATGCGGGGGCGTTCGGTGCGGGGGGTCATCGCGTGGTCCTCGCGCTGTTCGTCGGTGGTTAACCTGGATGAAACGAAACGGTTTCGTTTCATCCGGAACAGCGTAGGTCGGCGGGTTCATTCCGCCCAAGTCGATTTTTCTCGGATTTCTTCCCGGACCGGCTCCCGCCCCCGGAGCCGACGTCGGTGCGGCCCGGCAGAATGCGAACATGAGCACTCCCGTCGAGCCCCCTTCCGGCAGTCAGGTCGAGACTCACACCGAGACCCAGGTCGACGCGGCGCCCGCAGACGTCCGGGAGGAGCACCGCCTCCTGGCCGAGGAGGTCGAGGAGGCGCGCTGGCGCTACTACGTGCTCGACAGTCCGACGATCGACGACGCCGACTTCGACAAGCGGCTGCGCCGGCTGGAGGCGCTCGAGGAGGAGTTCCCCGAGCTGCGGACGCCGGACTCGCCGACCCAGAAGGTCGGGGGCGCGGTCTCCACCGAGTTCACCGCGGTCGACCACCTACGTCGCATGGAGAGCCTCGACAACGCCTTCTCCTACGAGGAGCTGGAGAGCTGGTACGCCCGGCTCGGTCGCGACGGCATCGAGCAGCCGGCCCTGCTGTGCGAGCTCAAGGTCGATGGCCTGGCGATCAACCTGCTCTACGAGGGCGGCCGCCTGGTCCGCGCGCTCACCCGGGGAGACGGCACCACGGGCGAGGACGTGACGCCCAACGTGAAGACGATCGCGTCGGTGCCACACCGCCTCACCGGCACCGACGAGTTCCCCGTGCCCGACCTGGTCGAGGTGCGCGGCGAGGTGTTCCTGCCCGTCGAGGCCTTCGAACGGCTCAACGACTCGCTGCTCGAGGCCGGCAAGGCGCCGTTCGCCAACCCGCGCAACTCCGCCGCCGGGTCGCTGCGGCAGAAGGACCCGCGGGTCACCGCTACCCGGGCGCTGGGCATGGTGTGCCACGGGCTCGGGGAGCGCCGCGGCTTCGAGCCGGAGGCGCAGTCGCACTCCTACGAGGCCCTGCGCGCCTGGGGCCTGCCCATCTCCGACCAGGTGAAGGTGGTGCCGACGCTCGAGGAGGTCGAGGCCTACATCGAGAACGCCGGCGCCCACCGGCACACGATCGTCCCCTACGAGATCGACGGCGTCGTCGTGAAGGTCGACGACGTGTCGCTCCAGCGCCGGCTCGGTTCGACCAGCCGGGCGCCGCGCTGGGCGATCGCGTTCAAGTACCCGCCCGAGGAGGTCAACGCCAAGCTGCTCGAGATCCGCGTCAACGTCGGTCGTACCGGCCGCGTCACGCCGTACGGCGTGATGGAGCCGACCCGGGTCGCCGGCTCGACCGTCGAGAACGCCACGCTGCACAACGGCCACGAGGTGAAGCGCAAGGACGTGCGCCCCGGCGACACCGTGATCCTGCGCAAGGCCGGCGACGTGATCCCGGAGATCCTGGGCCCGGTCCTGGCGCTGCGCCCCGAGGGCCTGCCCGAATGGGTGATGCCGACGCAGTGCCCCTCGTGCGGCACCGAGCTCGCCGAGCAGAAGGAGGGCGACAAGGACCTGCGCTGCCCCAACCACGAGAGGTGCCCGGGCCAGGTCCGCGAGCGGGTGTTCTTCGTCGCCGGCCGGAGCGCGTTCGACATCGAGGGGCTCGGCTACGAGGCGGCCACCGCGCTGCTCGACGCCGGGGTGATCGCCAACGAGGGCGACGTGTTCGGGCTCACCGCGGCCGACCTGCTGCGGACCGAGCTCTTCACCCGGGCGGCCAAGAAGGACGAGGAGGGTGAACGTGTCCTCTCAGCCAACGGCCAGCGGCTCCTGGACAACCTCGGCGACCGTCTGGACGTGCCGCTGTGGCGGGTCCTGGTCGCGCTCTCGATCCGGCACGTCGGGCCGAGCGCGGCCCGCGCGTTGGCCACCGAGTTCGGCTCGATGGCGGCGATCCGGGCCGCGGCCGAGGAGCAGCTGGCCGCCGCCGAGGGCGTCGGCCCGACGATCGCCGAGGCCGTGATCGCCTGGTTCCAGGTGCCGTGGCACGTCGAGATCGTCGAGAAGTGGGAGCGCGCCGGCGTGCGCATGGCCGACGCTCGCGACGAGTCGGTGGTCCGGACCCTGGAGGGCCTGACGGTCGTGGTCACCGGGTCCCTGGTCGACTTCAGCCGCGACTCGGCCAAGGAGGCGATCGTGTCCCGGGGCGGCAAGGCGTCCGGCTCGGTGTCGAAGAAGACCGACTACGTCGTGGTCGGCGACAACGCCGGCTCCAAGGCCGACAAGGCCGAGCAGCTCGGCGTCCCGATCCTCGACGAGGATGGCTTCAAAGCGCTGCTGGAGAAGGGTCCCGACCCCCTGTAAGCCTCCCGGACGTCATACGGACAGTGTGTCCCCTTCCTCGGTGCGTATGACGTCCCGGTCCGAACCCGACCGCCGCACGGCGTGGAGGCAGTCTCTCCTAGGATTGGCACCATGCCTGAGATCACCCGAGCCGAGGTCGCCCACCTGGCGAACCTCGCCCGGATCGACCTGTCCGACGACGAGCTCGACCACCTGGCGCCCCAGCTGTCGGTGATCCTCGAGTCGGTCGCCTCGATCAGCGGCGTCGCCGGCGACGACGTGCCGCCGACCTCCCACGCGCTGCCGCTCACGAACGTCTTCCGCGAGGACGTCGTGACGCCGGGCCTCACGCCCGAGCAGGCGCTGTCGGGCGCCCCGGCGGTCGAGGAGCAGCGCTTCTCGGTCCCGCGGATCCTGGGGGAGGAGCAGTGATCACCAGGACCGCCGCCGAGCTGGCCGCCGCGCTCGCCGCGGGCGAGACGACCTCCGTTGCGGCCACCCAGGCCCACCTCGACCGGATCGCCGAGGTCGACGGGGCCGTCCACGCCTTCCTGCACGTCGACGCCGAGGGCGCGCTCGCGCAGGCCGCGGAGTCCGACGCCCGCCGTGCCGCGGGCGCGACACGGTCCGCGCTCGACGGGGTGCCGATCGCGGTCAAGGACGTGCTTGCGACCGAGGGCCTGCCGACCACCTGCGGCTCGAAGATCCTCGAGGGTTGGATCCCGCCGTACGACGCGACCGTCGTGCGCCGCCTCAAGGCGGCCGGGCTGCCGATCCTCGGCAAGACCAACATGGACGAGTTCGCGATGGGCAGCTCGACCGAGCACTCGGCGTACGGCCCGACGCGCAACCCCTGGGACCTGGACCGGATCCCGGGCGGCTCCGGTGGCGGCTCGGCCGCGGCGGTGGCCGCCTTCGAGGCGCCACTCGCGATCGGCACCGACACCGGCGGCTCGATCCGCCAACCGGGCGCCGTGACCGGCACCGTCGGCGTGAAGCCCACCTACGGCGGGGTCTCGCGCTACGGCCTCGTCGCGCTGGCGAACTCCCTCGACCAGGCCGGCCCCGTCACCCGGACCGTGCTCGACTCCGCCCTGCTGCACGAGGTGATCGGCGGCCACGACCCGCTCGACTCGACCAGCATCGACCAGCCGCTGCCCGCGCTGGTCGAGGCGGCGAAGCGGGGCGCGGCCGGCGACCTGTCCGGCCTGCGGGTCGGTGTGATCACCGAGATGTCTCGCCAAGAAGGAGGGCTGCGCGGGTGGCAGGCCGGAGTGCTGGCCCGGTTCCAGGAGTCGGTCGACCTGCTGGTCAAGGCCGGCGCCGAGGTCGTCGAGGTCTCCTGCCCGAGCTTCGTGCACGCGCTCGCGACCTACTACCTGATCCTGCCCGCGGAGGCGTCGAGCAACCTCGCGAAGTTCGACGCGATGCGCTACGGCCTCCGCGTCTGGCCGGAGGCGGACGCGAGCGCCGAGGAGGTGATGCGCGCGACCCGCGACGCCGGCTTCGGCGACGAGGTCAAGCGCCGGATCATCCTGGGCACCTACGCGCTGTCCAGTGGCTACTACGACGCCTACTACGGCCAGGCCCAGAAGGTGCGCACGCTGATCTCGCGCGACTTCGACGCGGCGTTCGAGCGCGCCGACGTGCTGGTCTCGCCGACGGCACCGACGACGGCCTTCAAACTGGGGGCGAAGCTCGACGACCCGATGGCGATGTACCTCAACGACCTCGCCACGATCCCGGCCAACCTCGCGGGTGTGCCCGGCATCTCGGTGCCCAGCGGCCTGGCCGACGAGGACGGCCTGCCGACCGGCTTCCAGATCCTGGCGCCGGCGCTCGCCGACGACCGCTGCTACCGGGTCGGCGCCGCCCTCGAGGCCGCGTTGCTCGAGCAGTGGGGCGGCCCGCTCGTTCCCCCCGAGGAGAAGCTGTCATGACGGACACCCTGGTCGCCTTCGACGACGTGCTCGCGACGTACGACCCCGCCATGGGCCTGGAGGTCCACGTCGAGCTCAACACCAACTCGAAGATGTTCTGCGGCTGCCCGACCGAGTTCGGTGCGGAGCCGAACACCCAGGTCTGCCCGACCTGCCTGGGGCTGCCGGGCGCGATGCCCGTCGTCAACGGCAAGGCCGTCGAGTCGGCGATCCGGATCGGGTTGGCGCTCAACTGCGACATCGCGGAGTGGTGTCGGTTCGCGCGGAAGAACTACTTCTACCCGGACATGCCGAAGAACTTCCAGACCTCCCAGTACGACGAGCCGATCTGCTTCGACGGCTACATGGACGTCGACGTCGACGGCGAGACCTTCCGGGTCGAGATCGAGCGCGCCCACATGGAGGAGGACACCGGCAAGTCGCTGCACGTCGGCGGCGCCACCGGTCGCATCCACGGCGCCGACCACTCGCTGGTCGACTACAACCGCGCCGGCATCCCGCTCATCGAGATCGTCACCAAGCCGATCCGGGGCGCGGGGGCGAAGGCGCCCGACGTCGCGCGGGCGTACGTCGCGCAGCTGCGGGACCTGATCGTCGCGCTCGGGGTGTCCGACGCGCGGATGGACCAGGGCTCGATCCGCGCCGACGTGAACCTCTCGCTGTCGCCGAAGGGCTCCGGCACCCTCGGCACCCGCACCGAGACCAAGAACGTCAACTCGCTGCGCTCGGTCGAGCGGGCGGTGCGCTACGAGATGTCGCGCCACGCGGCGGTGCTCGACGCGGGGGAGAAGATCCTCCAGGAGACCCGGCACTGGCACGAGGACACCGGCGTCACCACGAGCGGGCGTGAGAAGTCCGACGCCGAGGACTACCGCTACTTCCCCGAGCCCGACCTGGTGCCCGTGGCGCCGAGCCGGGAGTGGGTGGAGGAGCTGCGCGGCACGCTGCCCGAGAACCCGACCGCGCGCCGGGCCCGGCTGCAGGCCGAGTGGGGCTTCTCCGACCTGGAGATGCGCGACACCGTCGGCGCGGGGGCGCTCGACGTGATCGAGCAGACCATCGCCGCCGGCACCACGCCGCAGGCCGCCCGCAAGTGGTGGCTCGGCGAGCTCGCGCGCCGGGCGAACGAGCAGGGCGTGCTCGTCGACGCGCTGCCGGTGACCCCGGCCGACGTCGCCCGGGTGCAGGCCCTGGTCGACGAGGGCAGCCTCAACGACAAGCTCGCCCGCCAGGTCTTCGACGGGCTCTTCGCAGGCGAGGGCACCCCCGACGAGATCGTCGCCGCCCGCGGGCTCGCGATCGTCTCCGACGACGGTGCGCTCTCGACCGCCGTCGACAACGCGATCGCCGCGAACCCCGACGTCGCCGACAAGATCCGCGACGGCAAGGTCGCCGCGGCCGGTGCGCTGATCGGCGCAGTGATGAAGGAGATGCGCGGTCAGGCCGACGCGGGTCGCGTGCGCGAGCTGATCCTGGAGAAGCTCTCCTGATCCTGGGCCTAACCCTGGGCCTGACCCCGGGCGGGGGTATGCCGGGCCGTGCCGGCCGGCGGTGAGCCTGCAACCGTTTCGTCGGGCCGGATGGTTGCTGGGCCACCGCCGGGCTGCAGGTCGACCGATCGGCGGTGCCACAGCAACCGTCTCGCCGGGCCGGATGGTTGCCTGCTCACCGCCGCACGGCGGCGCGGACACGGGGCGGGCGTCGCGGCGCGCGCGGGATATGCTGCCGGGGCACACACAACTGCACGCCCGTGGTGGGGGAAGCCGGTCCGAGTCCGGCGCTGACCCGCAACCGTAGGCCGCCTTCCGCCGTGGAGGCAGCGAGCCGGAGCACCCGTCACGACGCGTCCTGATCACACGCTGTCGTGGAAAACAGCGGGTGGCCACCGGGCAAGGGCCCCGGGCCTCCCGCTGGAGCAGCGGGAAGGAAACCCATGATTCGCATGCCTCGCCTCGTCGCGGCGCTCGCCTCCGGAGCGCTCGCGCTCGGCCTGACCGTCGGTGCGACCGGCACCGCCTCGGCCGCCCCGGCCGACCGTGCCGGGAACTGGCTCGAGAAGCAGCTCACCGGCGGACTGATCCACAACGACATCTACGACTTCGACGACTACGGCCTGACCGCCGACACCGGGATGGCGCTGGTCGCGGTCGGCGGACACCGCAAGGCCGTCAAGCAGGTGTCGCGCGCGCTGGCCACGAACGTCGACAGCTGGACCACCGGTGTCGACTTCGGCAGCAGCGACGTCTACGCGGGCTCGGTCGCGAAGGCGCTCGTGTTCGCCCAGACGGCCGGCGCGAACCCGAAGGACTTCGGCGACGTCAACCTCGTGAAGCGGCTGAACGGCCGGATCAGCTCCGAGAAGGGGACCGTCGGACGGCTCCGGGACAAGACCTCGGAGACCGACTACGCCAACACCCTCGGACAGGCGTACGCCGCGGCCGGGCTGACCAACGCGGGCTCGAAGAAGGCCAAGGCCGCGGTGCGGTTCCTGCTGGCGCAGCAGTGCGAGGCCGGCTTCTTCCGCCTGTACTTCGCGGACGCCGACGCGTCGGACCAGACCTGCGACGGCGCGGCGAAGAAGAAGGACCGGGCGCCGGACACCGACGCCACCGCGATCGCCGTGGTCGGGCTCCAGTCGATCGACAAGCCGTCGGCGCAGGTGCGGAAGTCGATCGCCTCGGCGCTCGCGTGGCTCGCCCGCACCCAGGCCCGCGACGGCGGCTTCGGCGGCGGCCCGAGCACCAAGGCGCCGAACGCCAACAGCACCGGACTCGCCGCGTGGGCGCTCGCCCAGGGCGGTGAGTGCGGGGCGGCGAAGCAGGCCGCGGCCTGGGTGCGCAAGCTCCAGCGCAAGAACGGCGCGGTCGCCTACGACAAGGCCGCGCTGAAGGCCGGGGTCTCCGCCGACACGCTCGACCAGTGGCGGCGCTCCACCGCCCAGGCCGCACCCGGCCTGGGCCGGCCGGGCTGCTGAGCAGGCCCTGATGGCTCGGCGGGCACTCCAGGTCGCCGTCGCCGCCCTCGTGGTGGCGGCGACGGCACTGGTGCTGCCCTCCGGGCCGGCCGCGGCGGCCGGCTGCTCCAGCGCCGACGGCGTCAGCGTGGTCGTCGACTTCCACGAGCTCGGCGGCGGCCTGCAGAGCGGGTGTGTCGCCGACGGCGGCGGGAAGAGCGCGGCCACCCTCCTCGGGGCGGCCGGCTTCCCGCTCACGTTCGTGCAGCGCCAGCCGGGGTTCGTCTGCCGGGTCTCGGGCCAGCCGGCGTCGGACCCGTGCGTGAACACGCCACCGGCCGACGCGTACTGGGGGCTCTACTGGTCCGACGGCTCGACGCGCAACTGGACCTACTCCACCCTCGGCGTGGGCTCGCTGACGGTGCCGGACGGCGGCTCGGTGGCGCTGTCGTGGATCGGCGGCTCCGGGCGGTCCCAGCCGGGCGTCGCACCCGCGGTGCACGAGCGGTCGACGCCGACGGCACGGCCGACCCGGAAGCCGACCGACAAGCGGAGCGACAAGCCGGTCAGCAAGCCAACCGCCAAGCCGAAGCCGACGAGCGCGGCCACCCCGTCGGCGACCGCCACGCCCACCGAGCCGGCCGACGCAGGGTCCGGCACCACGCCGTCCCCGAAGCCGACGGACCAGCGGACCACCAAGCCCAAGCCCACGACCAAGCTCACGCCCACGACCAAGGCGAGCGAGCCGGCGAGCGAGCCGGCGAGCGAGCCGGCGAGCGCGACACCCGAGCCGGCGTCGGCCGAGCCCGACGGGTCCGACGGGGGTCTGCCCGCCTGGGTCGGACCGGTCGTGGTCGCGGTGCTCTTCGCGGCCGTCGCGGCCGTGGCCGTCGTACGCCGGCGCCGGGACCCGAGCTGATGCCACGCGACCTCCACCCGGTGGCCTGGTGGCTGTGGGCGGTCGGACTCGCGATGGCCGCGTCGTTCACGACCAATCCGCTGATCCTGCTGATGCTGGTCGGCGTCGCCTCGCTGGTGGTCTCGCTGCGCCGCTCCGACCAGTCCTGGGGCCGGTCGTTCCGCCTCTACGTCTGGCTCGGGGTGGCGATCATCGTGGTCCGGGTGGCGTTCCGGGTGGTCTTCGGCGGCTGGTTCGGCGGCCGGGTGCTGCTCGACCTCCCCGAGATCCCGCTGCCCGACTGGGTCGCGGGCATCACGCTGCTCGGACCGCTCTACGTGCAGGGGCTGCTGTTCGCGCTGTACGACGGGCTGCGGCTCGCGACCATCGTGATCTGCGTCGGCGCCGCCAACTCGCTGGCGAACCCCAAGCGGCTGCTGCGGTCCGTGCCGCCCGCCCTCTACGAGATCGGCACCGCGCTGGTCGTGGCCGTCACCGTGCTGCCGCAGTTCGCCGACAGCGTGCGCCGGGTGCGCGCCGCGCAGGCGCTGCGCGCGGGAGAGACCGGTCGGGTCGGGCGGCTGCGGCGGCTGCTGGTGCCGGTGCTGGAGGACGCGTTCGAGCGCTCGCTCGCGCTCGCGGCCGGCATGGACACCCGCGGCTACGGCCGCGCCGGCGGCGCCACCCGCGCCCAGCGCCGGGTCACCGGTGCCCTGATGCTCGCCGGGCTCGTCGGCATCTGCGTCGGCACGTACGCCGTGCTCGACCGCACCGCACCCCGGCTGCTCGCGCTGCCGATGCTGGGCCTCGGCGTCGCGGCGGCGGTCGCGGGCCTGCTCAGCGCCGGCCGCCGCGTCGAGCGCACCCGCTACCGGCCCGATCCGTGGCGCTGGCCCGAGACGGCCGTGGTCGCCTCCGGCGTCGTGGTCGGCGCGCTGGGTCTGTGGATCAGCCGGAACCAGCTCGCCGTCGCCTACCCGCCGCTCGACGCCTTCCCCACGCTCAGCGCGGTCGCGCTCGCCGTCGGCGCGGTGGCGCTGCTCGGGCCGCTGTGCTCGCCGCCGCAGTCCCGCCCGGCGGTCGTCGTACCGACCCGCGAGGAGGTCGCCGCGTGATCGAGCTGCGTGACATCCGCTTCGGATACGACGACGCCGGCCCCGTGCTGAGCGACGTCGACCTGGTCGTCGACGAGGGCGAGCTGGTGCTGGTGTCCGGCCCGACGGGGGTCGGGAAGTCGACGCTGCTCGGCATCGTCACCGGCCTGGTCCCGCGCTTCTCGGGCGGCACGCTCGACGGCGACGTGCTGCTCGACGGCGTCAGCATCGTGCGCACCCCGCCGCGGGAGCGGGCCCACGCGATCGGCTACGTCGGGCAGAACCCCGCCGCCGGCTTCGTCACCGACACTGTCGAGGAGGAGCTCGCCTACGGCATGGAGCAGCTCGGGCTGCCGCCCGAGACGATGCGCCGCCGGGTCGAGGAGACGCTCGACCTGCTCGGCATCGCGGACCTGCGCCACCGCGATCTGCGGACGCTGTCCGGCGGCCAGCAGCAGCGGGTGGCGATCGGGTCGGTGCTGACCATGCATCCGCGACTGCTCGTGCTCGACGAGCCGACCTCCGCCCTCGACCCGACCGCGGCCGAGGAGGTGCTCGCGACGCTGACCCGGCTGGTCCACGACCTCGGCGTCTCGGTGCTGCTGGCCGAGCACCGGCTCGAGCGGGTGATCCCGTTCGTGGACCGGATGTGCCTGCTCGCCGGAGACGGCCGGGTCACCGTCGGCGAGCCCGGTGAGCTGCTGGTCACCTCGCCGGTGGTGCCGCCGATCGTCGAGCTCGGCCGGGCCGCCGGCTGGAGCCCGCTGCCGCTCAGCGTCCGCGACGCCCGCCGCCGGGTCCGCGAGCTGCGCCTCGACCCGCCGTCGGTCGACGGGGAGCCGGCGACGACCGCCGCCGCCGTGGTACGCCGCCTCGACGTCGTGCACGGCCGGACGGCCGCGGTGCGGGGCCTCGACCTCGAGCTGGGCGCCGGACGGGTCACCGCGCTGATGGGCCGCAACGGCTCGGGCAAGTCGTCCCTGCTGTGGGCGGTGCAGGGCAGCGGACGGCGTACGTCGGGCCGGGTGGACGTCGACGGCAGCGACCCGGCCGACCTCGCACCGGCCGCCCGCCGCGCGCTCGTGGGCCTGGTGCCGCAAAACGCGGCGGACCTGCTCTATCTGGAGACCGTCGACGAGGAGTGCGCGGCCGCCGACGGCGGCAGCGGCGCCTGCCGGGCGCTGCTGGACCGGCTGGTGCCCGCCATCCCGGGGGACCAGCATCCGCGGGACCTCTCGGAGGGGCAGCGGCTCGCGCTCGCCCTGGCGCTGGTGCTGGTCTCGCGACCGCGGCTGCTGCTGCTCGACGAGCCGACCCGGGGTCTCGACTACGCGGCCAAGCACGTGCTGGCCGGCATCCTGCGCGGCCTGACCGACGACGGCCACGCCGTGCTGGTTGCGACCCACGACGTGGAGTTCGTGGCGCAGGCCGCCGACGAGGTCGTGGTGCTCGCCGAGGGCGAGGTCGTGTCCTCCGGCCCGGTGCGCCGGGTGGTCGCCGAGTCGCCGGCGTTCGCGCCGCAGGTGACCAAGGTGCTCGGCGCGCCGTGGCTGCGCGTCGACGAGGTCGTGGCGGCACTGTGAGCACTCCGAACACCGCCGTCCGCATCTCCCCGCGCTCGATCGTGGTGCTCGGTGTCGCGTCGTTCGCCGGGCTGATGATGCTCTGCTGGCCGCTGCTGCTGCGCGCGGGCGCGGGGGAGCGGGTCGACCCGCCGTTCCTGTTCCTCGCGCTGCTGCCGGTCGTCATCGCGGTGGTGCTGGCCGAGCTCAACGAGGGCGGACTCGACCCGCGGGTGCTGGCGATCCTCGGCGTGCTCAGTGCCGCCGGTGCGATCCTGCGCGGCGTGTCGCCCGGCACGGCCGGGGTCGAGCTCACGTTCTTCCTGCTCGTGCTGGGCGGGCGGGTGTTCGGGCCGGGCTTCGGCTTCGTGCTCGGCTGCACCACGCTCTTCGCCTCCGCGCTGATGACCGCCGGCGTCGGTCCGTGGCTGCCCTACCAGATGCTGTGCGCGGCCTGGGTCGGCATGGGGGCCGGGCTGCTGCCGCGCCGGCTCACCGGGCGGGTGGAGATCGCGGCGCTGGCGGCGTACGCCGTGGTGGCGTCGTACCTCTTCGGGCTGTTCATGAACCTGTCCGGCTGGCCCTTCATCGCCGGCATCGCCGTCGAGGGCCACGAGGGCTCGCTGTCCTACGTGCCGGGTGCGCCGGTGCTGGACAACCTGCACACGTTCCTCGTCTACACGCTGCTCACCTCGACCGGCAGCTGGGACACGGTCCGCGCGATCACGACCGCCGTGGCGATCGTGGTGCTCGGGCCCGCCATCCTGGCCACGCTGCGGCGCGGCGCGCGCCGCGCCACGGTGACCGGCGTCGTCAGGGGCGGATGACCAGGATCCGGTCGTCGTGCTCCGCCGGGTCGCCGCGGCCGTCGCGGTTGCTGGTCGTGACCCACAGGTTGCCGTCGGGAGCGGCGACCACGGTGCGCAGCCGGCCGTAGCTGCCCACGAAGAAGTCCGTCGGGTGGCTGGCCCGGCCGCCGTCGACGTCGACGCGCCACAACCGCTCGCCGCGCAGCGCCGCGAGCCAGAGGTGGCCGTCGAGGTAGGCGAGGCCCGACGGGGAGGCCTGGTCGGTGTCCCACACGACCTGCGGGTCGGTGAGACCCTCGCCGCCGCCCTGGTCACCGGCTTGGCCCTCGACCATCGGCCACCCGTAGTTGTGGCCCGGCTTGATCAGGTTGAGCTCGTCGTACCGGTTGTCGCCGAACTCCGAGGCCCACAGCCGACCGTCGGAGTCGAAGGCGAGGCCCTGCACGTTGCGGTGGCCGTAGGACCAGATCGGCGAGTTCGGGAACGGGTTGTCCGGCGCCGGCTTGCCGTCGACGGTGATCCGCAGGATCTTGCCGGCCGTCGTGTCCTTGTCCTGGGCGAGCTCGGGCTGGCCGGTCTCGCCGGTCGAGGCGTAGAGGTAGCCGTCGGGCCCGAACGCCAGTCGCCCGCCGTCGTGGATGTGGCCCTGCGGGATCCCGTCGAGGATCACCCGGGGCGTGCCCAGCCGGCCGCCGCGCAGCGGCGCCTTCACGATGCGGTTGTCGTGGTCGGTGCTGAAGTAGAAGAACAGCATCCGGTCGCGGTCGAACGACGGCGACACCGCGACGCCGAGCAGTCCCGCCTCGCCACCGAGGTCGCCCAGCCCGACGGCACCCGCGATGCTGCCGATCGTGCGCACGTCGTACGACGGGGCCTCGAGCAGCAGCACGCGCGTGCTGTCGCGCTCGGTGACGACGGCGTCGCCGTTCGGCAGGAACGCGATGCCCCACGGCGTCGCCAGGTCGGTGGCGATGGTGTCGACGACCTTCGGGGGACCCGGGTCCTCCGTCGGGCTCTCCGACGGCGGGATGCTCGGTGCCTCGCTCGTCGGGCTCTCCGTCTGCGGCGTCGCGGTGACCGTCTCGCTGGGCCGGTCGTCGCCGTCGTCACCGCAGGCGGCGAGTCCGGCGATCGCGAGGACGGCCACGCTGGCCAGGGCGGCGACGCGTCTCATACGGAGACCCTACGCGGCGCCGGGAGCCGCTCAGCCGTGTGCGGCCCGGCCCGCCGCCTCCCACGCTCCGACGCGGTCGTGCGCGGCCAGGAACTCCGCCACCTCGTCGCGCTCCGCACGCCGTTGGGCGAGCGCCGTCGAGGCGATCATCGCGTTGCGTCGGGAGCGCTGCTGGGAGGCGACGGGCCACCGCCGTACGGCGCCCACCACACCCGCCATCCGTGAGACCGGGCGTGCTACCAGGTGCATCGTGGCTCCTCTGGGTGTCCGAGTGACGGCGCGCTCCACGCTAGGTGCGGCGCCGACACCCGCGGGTCAACGCCGTGTGACGGTTGTGTGAACTCGGACCGGGGCCGGGCGCTCAGTCCGGAGCGGGCGCGACGGTGCGCGAGGACCGCGTAGCGCCGACCGAGGCGATGATGATGCAGACCATGGCGAGCCACTGCTCGAGGCTCAGGAACTCCTGGAGCACCACGATGCCGGCGAGCGCGGCCGCGGCGGGCTCGAGGCTCATCAGGATGGAGAAGACCGACGGCCGGATCGTGCGCAGGGCGACCATCTCGCAGCTGTACGGGATCACCGACGAGAGCAGCCCGACCGCGGCGCCGAGCGCGAGGATGCGCGGGTCGAGCAGGTCGCCGCCCGCGGTGCCGACGGCCGCCGGGGTGAGCAGCAGCGTGGCCACCACGGAGGCGACGGCGAGGCCGTCGAGGCCGGGCCAGCGCCGGCCGGTGGCGCCGCTGAGCAGGATGTACGCCGCCCAGCACGCTCCGGCCAGCAGCGCGAACAGGGCGCCGGCGAGGTTGAGCGAGCCGCTGCCGCCGGCGAGGCCCAGCACGGCGACGCCGACCGCGGCGAGCGCGACCCAGACGAGGTCCCGCATTCGCCGCGAGCCGAGCACGGCGAGGGTCAGCGGTCCGACGAACTCGAGCGTCACCGCGACCCCCAGCGGGATGCGCAGGAAGGACTGGTAGATCGCCCAGTTCATGACCCCGAGCGAGACCCCGAGGCCGATCGCCGCGAGCCAGTCGGCTCGGGACCGCCCGCGCAGGACGGGGCGGGCGATCAGCACCAGTACGAATGCGCTGGTGACCAGGCGCAGCCACACGATCGTGGTCGGGGCGATCTCGTCGAACAGCGACTTCGCGACGCCCGCGCCGAACTGCACCGAGAGGATCCCGACCAGCACCAGCCAGACGGGCGAGACCAGGCGGAGCGATGAGTTCCGGGTGGTCACCGGGTCAATGTAGACGGCAGGGTGGACCCCAGCAGATCGGGAGGCGAGAGATGGCGGACCGGACCCAGTCCAATCGGACGATGCTGATGATCGGGACCCGCAAGGGTCTGTGGCTCGGTACCTCGGACGAGTCGCGCGCGGAGTGGGCGTTCACGGGCCCGCACTTCGACATGGAGGAGGTGTACTCCTGCCTGATCGACACCCGTGGCGCGGCGCCGAGGCTGCTCGCCGGCGCCTCGTCGATGTGGCTCGGCCCGCAGGTACGCCGTTCCGACGACCTCGGCGCGACCTGGCAGGAGACCGCCAACGGCGCGGTGCGCTTCCCCGACGACACCGAGGCCAACGTCGAGCGGGTCTGGCAGCTGGTGCCCGGCCCCGAGGAGGGTGTCGTGTACGCCGGCACCGAGCCGGCCGCGATCTTCCGGTCCACCGACCGGGGCGAGACCTTCGCCCTCGAGCGCGCGCTGTGGGACCACCCGCACCGGCCCGACTGGGGCGCCGGCTTCGGCGGCCAGGCGTTCCACACGATCCTGCCCCACCCCGACGACCCCCGGTCGGTGACCGCGGCGCTGAGCAGCGGCGGCGTCTACCAGACCGGCGACGGCGGCGCGTCGTGGGAGGCGCGCAACCACGGCATCCGCGCCGAGTTCCTCCCCGAGGGCGAGCAGTACCCCGAGTTCGGGCAGTGCGTCCACAAGATCACCCGTCACCCGGCTCGGCCCGAGCGCCTCTACCTGCAGAACCACGGCGGCGTCTACCGCTCCGACGACGAGGGCGGCACCTGGAAGTCGATCGCCGACGGCCTGCCCGCCGACTTCGGGTTCCCGATCGTGGTCCACCCCCACGAGCCCGACACCGTCTACGTGTTCCCGCTCGACGGCAGCGCCGGCAGGCACCCGGTCGACGGCAAGGCCCGGGTCTGGCGGTCCCGCGACGCCGGCGAGACCTGGGAGGAGCTCGGCGCCGGGCTGCCCGACTCCTTCTACGTCGCGGTGATGCGCGACGCGATGTGCGCCGACGACCATCGGACGCCCGGCGTCTACTTCGGCACCCGCAACGGTGCCGTCTGGGGGTCGGCCGACGAGGGCGACACCTGGCGCCAGCTCGTCAGCGACCTGCCCGACGTGATGGCCGTGCGCGCGGCGGCGATCTGAGGCACGGTCGAGTCGTACCTTCCGGACAACTCAATCGGGGGTACTGGTCAACGTGTTGTCCGGAACCCACGACTCAGGTGTCCGGAAGTCACGACTCAACCTCGTGACCTAGATGGGCGGCATCGGCGGGTCGGGAACGTACGCCGGGATCTCGCCGGTGTGCTCCATCTCCTCGGGCGGCTGGATCGGCTCCGGTACGCCGGCGGTGATCCGGCTGCCGTCGGCACGGGTGCCGCCGGTGACCGGGCGGTCGCCGAGCAGGCCGTCGACGCGGTCGCCCTGGTCGGGGAGCGGTACGACGACCGGGGTGTTGGGCGCCACGACGTACGACGTGCCGCGCACCGTGACCGGGACCTGGCCGTCGCCCCCGATGATCGAGAACCGCACCCGCTCCTGGGCCAGCTCGACCAGCATCCGGGAGCCGCGCCAGCAGAGTCGGAAGGTCAGCGACGGCCAGGTGGCCGGCAGCCGGGGGTCGAAGGACAGCTGGCCTCCGTAGTCGCGCAGCCCGCCGAACCCGTTGACCAGGGCGCTCCACACGCCGCCCGCGGACGCGACGTGCAGCCCGTCGACCGTGTTGTGGTGGAGGTCGGCCAGGTCGACGTACAGCGACTGGTGGAAGTAGTGGAGCGCGGCGTCGTGGTAGCCGACCTCGGCGGCGATCACGGACTGCACGACCGCCGAGAGCGTCGAGTCGCCGGTGGTGATCGGGTCGTAGTACTCGAAGTCGGCGCGCTTCTCCTCGAGCGTGAACCGGTCGCCCTGGAGGAAGAGCGCCAGCACGACGTCGGCCTGCTTGAGCACCTGGAACCGGTAGATGACGAGCGGGTGGTAGTACAGCAGCAGCGGGCGGGTCTCGGGTGGCGTGCGGGAGAGGTCCCAGACCTCGCGGTCGAGGAAGAAGTCGTCCTGCGGGTGGATGCCGAGGCCCTCGTCGAAGGGGATCGCCATGCCGTCGGCGCAGCGCTGCCACTCCTCCGCCTCGCCGTCGGTGATGCCGAGGCGGGCGGACACCCGCACCCAGCCCTCGGGGTCGTGGGTGCGGATCCGGTGCACCGCCCGCGCCGCCTCCTCGAGGTTGGCCCGGGCCATCACGTTCGTGAACAGGTTGTTGTTCACGACGGTCGTGTACTCGTCGGGTCCGGTGACGCCGTGGATGTGGAAGGACCGGTCGCCGTTGCTGCGCCAGAAGCCCAGGTCCGCCCACATCCGGGCGGTCTCGACCAGGATGTCGATGCCCTCGCGGACCAGGAAGCCGGCGTCGTCGGTCGCACGGACGTACTTCATCAGCGCGTAGGCCACGTCGGCGTCGATGTGCACCTGGGCCGAGCCCGCCGCGTAGTACGCCGAGGCCTCCTCCCCGTTGATCGTGCGCCACGGGTAGAGCGCGCCGGTCTGCGCCATCTCCCGCGCCCGCTCGCGCGCGGCCGGCAGCATGACCGACCGGAAGTGGAGGGCGTTGCGCGCGACCTCCGGCGAGACGTAGGTCAGGAACGGCAGGACGTAGACCTCGGTGTCCCAGAAGTAGTGGCCCTCGTAGCCGGAGCCGGTCACGCCCTTGGCGGGCACGCCGAGCCCGTCGATGCGCGCCGTGGCCTGGGCCAGCGAGAACAGGTTGAAGCGGATCGCCTGCTGCACGGCCCGGTGCTGCGGGGTCGGGGTGGCGATCTCGACGTCGGCGGCGGCCCAGAACCGGGCGTACCAGTCCCGCTGGTCGCTGACGTAGTGGGCGACGCCGTAGCGGGCGGCCCGGTCGAGGGTGCGGTCGCAGCGGTCGGAGAGCTCCCGCACCGGTACGCCGCGCGAGGAGTGGTAGGTGACGAGCTTCTCGAGCCGCGTGGTGGTGCCCTCGGTCGCGTCGATCCGGTAGACCATCTTGGCCTGGTCCTCGTCGGCACGGGCCACGACCTCGTGTCGGTCGGTGGTCGTGAGCACGTGGTCGGCGGCGACCGCGATCGTCATCCCGGAGCTGGCGCACTGGTAGCCGAGCAGCATCCGGTCGTCGTTGGCGTAGTGCATCCGCGGCAGCAGCACCCGGTCGGTGAACGCGCCCGCCTTGCGCGGGTCCAGGGGCTCGACGGCGGTGGCGATGTTGCGGCCGTGGTACTCGTCCCGGCCGTCCTGCCGGTTCAGGATCTGCGAGGAGATGACGACGGGCGCGTCGCCCTTGAGCATCCGCACCTCGAGGGTCATCAGCGCGAGGTGACGCTGGGTCATCGACACCATGCGGGTGGTGTCGACCTGGACGAGCTTGCCCGACGGGGTGCGCCAGATCAGCTGGCGGTGCAGCACGCCGTCGCGGAAGTTGAGGTGCCGCTGGTAGTGCTCCAGGTCGGACGTGCCGAACGTGAGCGGCTCGTCGTCGACGTACAGCTTGAGGACCTTGGTGTCGGGGACGTTGACGATCGTCTGCCCGGTCCGCGCGAAGCCGAAGGCCGCCTCGGCGTGCCGGATCTCCCAGGTCTCGTGGAAGCCGTTGACGTAGGTGCCGTTGGAGTACGCCGGGCGGCCCTCCTCGGGGTTGTCGCGCATGCCGAGGTAGCCGTTCGCGACCGTGAACAGCGTCTCGGTCAGCCCGAGGTCGACGGTGCTGTAGCTGGTCTCGACCAGGCCCCACTCGTCGACCGGGAACCGGCCACGATCGAGCGGGTCGGATCCCACGCGGCGGCTCATGCGGGGTCCTCGCGAACGAGCTCGGCCAGGTCGGCCACGACGAGATCGGCGCCGGCCTCGGTCAGTAGCTCGACACCGGCGCCGCGGTCGACGCCCACCACCAGGCCGAAGTCCCCGGCCCGGCCCGCGCGAACGCCCGAGACGGCGTCCTCGAGCACGACGGACCGGGCGGGGGAGGAGCCCAGCGCCTCGGCCGCGTGCCGGAACGTGTCGGGGGCCGGCTTGCCGCGCAGCCCGAGGTCGTGGGCGACGGCGCCGCTCACGACGGTGCCGAACCGGTCGAGCAGCCCGGCGGCTTCGAGCACCGCCGGCGCGTTGGCCGACGACGACACGACGCCGAGCGGCAGGCCCAGGCCCCGGAGGTGGTCGAGCAGCAGCACCGAGCCGGGGTACGGCGTGACGCCGTCGCGCTCGAGCACGGCGTTGAAGGCGTCGTTCTTGCGGTTGCCCAGGCCGCAGACGGTCTCGGCGCTCGCGGGATCGTCGGGGGAGCCGTCGGGCAGCTCGATGCCGCGCGACCCCAGGAAGTCGCGGACGCCGTCGTAGCGCGGCTTGCCGTCGACGTGGGCGAAGTAGTCGGCGTCGACGTACGGCGCGCGGTCGCCGGGTCCGGCGTACGCAGCGAGGAAGGCGTTGAACATCTCCGACCACGCCCGCATGTGCACCTCGGCGGTCGGGGTGATCACGCCATCGAGATCGAACAGCACGGCGTCGTACTCGGCCCAGGTCACGGTCACAGCAAAATGCTAGGGCCCCCGGCCCCGGCGCGCCGAGATGGCCCGGCGCGCGGCGAGTCAGGGATCAGTCCGGGACGCGACGGTACGCGCCGTCGGAGGCCGCGGTGGCCATCGAGGCGTAGGCACGCAGCGCGCCCGAGACGACCCGCTCCCGGCTCACCGGGGTGAAGGGTCGCTCGCGCTTCTCCTGCGCGGCCCGGCGCTGGTCGAGCACCAGCGGGTCGACCTCGAGGACGATCGAGCGGTTCGGGATGTCGATCGAGATGGCGTCGCCGTCCTCGACCAGCGCGATCGTGCCGCCGCCGGCCGCCTCGGGGGAGACGTGGCCGATCGAGAGGCCCGACGTGCCGCCGGAGAAGCGGCCGTCGGTGATCAGGGCGCACTTCTGGCCCAGGCCCTTCCCCTTGAGGTAGGAGGTCGGGTAGAGCATCTCCTGCATGCCCGGACCACCCCGGGGACCCTCGTAGCGGATCACCACGACGTTGCCGGCCCGGACCTTGCCGTTGAGGATGCCCTCGACGGCGTCGTCCTGGCTCTCGAAGACGATCGCGGTGCCGGAGAAGGTCCACACCTCCTCCGGGACGCCGGCGGTCTTCACGACGCAGCCGTCCTCGGCGAGGTTGCCCTTGAGGATCGCGAGGCCGCCGTCGCGGGTGTAGGCGTGCTCGACGTCGCGGATGCAGCCCTCGGCCGCGTCGGTGTCGAGCGAGCCCCACCGGTTGTCGGTCGAGAACGCCTCCGTCGTACGCACGCCGCCGGGCGCCGCGTGAAAGAGCTCGAGCGCGGCGTCGCTGGCGGTGCCGCTGCGGATGTCCCACTCGTCGAGCCACTGCTGGAGCGACGGGCTGTGGATCGAGTGCACACCCGTGTTGAGCATCCCGCCTCGGTGGAGCTCGCCCAGGAGCGCGGGGATGCCGCCGGCCCGGTGGACGTCCTCCATGTGGTACTTCGGCGTGTTGGGCGCGACCTTGGACAGGCACGGCACCCGGCGCGAGACGGCGTCGATGTCGTCGACCGAGAACGTCATCCCGGCCTCCCGTGCGGCGGCGAGCAGGTGCAGCACCGTGTTGGTCGACCCACCCATCGCGACGTCGAGGGCGAAGGCGTTCTCGAAGGCCTCGTGGGTGGCGATGTTGCGGGGGAGGACCGACTCGTCGTCGTCCTCGTAGTAGCGCTTGGCGAGCTCGACGACGAGCCGTCCCGCCTCCTCGAAGAGCCCGCGTCGAGAGCTGTGGGTCGCCAGCGTGGAGCCGTTGCCGGGCAGGGACAGGCCGATCGCCTCGGTCAGGCAGTTCATCGAGTTGGCGGTGAACATGCCCGAGCAGGAGCCGCACGTCGGGCAGGCCGAGCGCTCCACGACGTCGAGCTGCTCGTCGGTGACGGCGTCGTTGACGGCCAGCACCATCGCGTCGACCAGGTCGAGCTTGGAGTGGACGATCCCCTCGATCGCCTGGGTCTTGCCGGCCTCCATCGGGCCGCCGGACACGAACACCACCGGGATGTCGAGCCGGAGTGCGGCCATCAGCATGCCGGGGGTGATCTTGTCGCAGTTGGAGATGCAGACCAGCGCGTCGGCGCAGTGCGCGTTGACCATGTACTCGACGGCGTCGGCGATCAGCTCGCGGCTGGGCAGCGAGTAGAGCATGCCGGCGTGGCCCATCGCGATGCCGTCGTCGACCGCGATGGTGTTGAACTCCTTCGCGACGCCACCGGCCGCCGCGACCTGCTCGGCCACGATCTTGCCCAGGTCGCGCAGGTGCACGTGGCCGGGCACGAACTCCGTGAAGGAGTTGGCAATGGCGACGATCGGCTTCCCGAAGTCGGAGTCGGTCATCCCGGTCGCGCGCCAGAGGGCACGCGCACCGGCCATGTTGCGGCCCGAGGTCGACGTCGCGGAGCGGAGGATCGGCATGGCGCAAGGTTATGCCGGTGCTGGCCCTCCCCTACCCTCGGTCCATGACCCAGACGCCTCCGACTCCCGACATCAAGCCTCGCTCCCGCGACGTCACCGACGGCCTCGAGAGGGCCGCCGCCCGTGGCATGCTGCGAGCGGTGGGGATGGGGGACGACGACTGGGCGAAGCCGCAGGTCGGCGTCGCGTCGAGCTGGAACGAGATCACGCCCTGCAACCTGTCGTTGCAGCGCCTCGCGCAGGCGGTCAAGAACGGCGTCCACGCGGCGGGCGGCTACCCGCTGGAGTTCGGCACCATCTCGGTGTCCGACGGCATCTCGATGGGTCACGAGGGCATGCACTTCTCGCTGGTCTCGCGTGAGGTGATCGCCGACTCGGTCGAGACGGTGATGATGGCCGAGCGCCTCGACGGCTCGGTGCTGCTCGCCGGCTGCGACAAGTCGCTGCCCGGCATGCTGATGGCGGCCGCGCGCCTCGACCTCGCGAGCGTCTTCCTGTACGCCGGCTCGACGATGCCCGGCCAGGTCGACGGCAACGACGTCACGATCATCGACGCCTTCGAGGCGGTCGGCGCCTGCCTCGCAGGCAAGATCAGCCGCGACGAGGTCGACCGCATCGAGCGGGCGATCTGCCCCGGCGAGGGCGCCTGCGGCGGCATGTACACCGCGAACACGATGGCGGCGGTCGCCGAGGCGATCGGGATGTCGCTGCCGGGCTCGGCCGCGCCGCCGGCGGTCGACCGTAGGCGCGACGGCTTCGCGCACCGCTCCGGTGAGGCGGTGGTGAACCTGCTGCGCCAGGGCATCACCGCGCGTCAGGTGCTGACGAAGGAGGCGTTCGAGAACGCCATCGCGGTCGTGATGGCGCTCGGCGGCTCGACCAACGCCGTCCTGCACCTGCTGGCGATCGCCCGCGAGGCCGACGTCGACCTGACCCTCGACGACTTCAACCGGGTCGGCGACAAGGTGCCGCACCTCGGCGACCTCAAGCCCTTCGGCCGCTACGTCATGAACGACGTCGACAAGATCGGTGGCATCCCGGTCGTGATGAAGGCGCTGCTCGACGCCGGCCTGATGCACGGGGACTGTCTCACCGTCACCGGCAGGACCATGGCCGAGAACCTCGCCGAGCTGTCGCCGCCCGACCTCGACGACGACGTGCTCCGCAGGCTCGACCGGCCGATCCACGCCACCGGCGGACTGACGATCCTCAAGGGCTCGCTCGCCCCCGAGGGCGCGGTCGTGAAGAGCGCGGGCTTCGACGAGTCGGTCTTCTCCGGTACGGCGCGGGTCTTCGACGGAGAGCGGGCCGCGATGGACGCCCTCGAGCGCGGCGAGATCAAGCCGCGCGACGTCGTGGTGATCCGCTACGAGGGCCCCCAGGGCGGCCCGGGCATGCGCGAGATGCTCGCGATCACCGGAGCGATCAAGGGCGCCGGCCTCGGCAAGGACGTCCTGCTGATCACCGACGGCCGCTTCTCCGGCGGTACGACGGGCCTCTGTGTCGGCCACATCGCACCCGAGGCCGTCGACGGCGGCCCGATCGCGTTCCTGCGCGACGGCGACCGGATCACCCTCGACGTCGCCAACCGCACCCTCGAGGTCGCGATCACCGACGAGGCCGAGTGGGAGGCCCGGAAGGTCGGCTGGGAGCCGCTGCCGCCCAAGTACACCCGCGGCGTACTCGGCAAGTACGCCAAGGTGGTGCAGTCCGCCGCCCACGGCGCGATCACCAGCTGAGCCCCCCGCCCCGCCGACCCCGGACCCGGCCGGACGTCATACGGACAGTGTGTCCCCTTCCTCGGAGCGTATGACGTCCCGGGCAGTACACTCGAGGAGTTGAGGAACCCTCAGGCGTCGAGCCCACGTCGTCTTTTCTCGGCGAACCTGGCTCACGCCCGGCCGTTCCGCGGCCGGCGGGATCGGCTCTCATGCGCTCTCACGGCACGCTGACCACGGTCACCCCCGCCACCTCCCCGTGCGCGGCGGCGGAGCCGCACCGCCCCAACCTCCTCGCGGTGATCCGGCATGTCTCGGTGAGCCTGGTGATCGCGATGGTCATCCCCGCCGTGGTCTTCTACGGCCTCTTCGTGCTGGTCGACGTGTGGACCGCCATCATCGTGGCGCTCCTGTGGTCGTACGGTGCCATCGCCTGGCGCGCGGTCACCGGGCGGCGTACGTCGGGCCTGCTGATCCTGGTGGCGATCCTCCTGACGGGCCGGACCGTGCTCTCCGTGGTGGCGGACAGCACGTGGCTGTACTTCCTCCAGCCGATCATCAGCGACGGCGTTATCGCGGCGTTGTTCCTGCTCTCGCTCGCCAGCGCTCGCCCGATGGTGGCGCGGCTCGCCGGCGACTTCTACCCGATGGACCACGAGCTGGCGACGCGACCGCGGGTCCGGCGCCTCTTCTGGCACCTGACGGCCCTGTGGGCGGTGCTCGGGTTGGCGAAGGCGACGATGACGCTGTGGCTGCTGCAGTCGCAGTCGCTCGAGACGTTCGTGCTCGTGAAGAGCATCCTCATGCTGTCGGTCAACGTGCTGGCCGCGTCGTCCACCATCGCGCTGGCCGCCCTGGTGGCCCGCAAGGAGGGCCTGATCGGTTCGACGCGACTGGTTCCCTCGGCCGCGCACGGCTGAGGCTGCTCAGGCGAGCAGGAGTACGCTCGAGAGTAACCGACCTGCCGAGCCAGCTCGTCCGAGCTGCAGGACAGGAACGAAGGGCGGGCGTCATGACGACGTCACCGCGAATCCCGACCGCCGTCGCTCCGACGCGGTCACCGCTGCGTCTCCATCTCGAGGCCTCCGCTGACGGCCGCACCGATGGAACCTGGTGGCCGCAGTCGCGCGACCTGCAGTCCGAGGCGGCCGACCTGGTCGACAGATTCCCGGTGGAGGCCGGGTACATCAATCGGCTGCTCTTCTCACGGCCGGACTGGGACGACTCGTCGGCCGAAGGCCGAGGAGTGCGCCGGATCCAGGCTCGGCGCGGTCCGGTGAAGGTCGGCTCCTTCCCCCGCGACGACACCCACCTGATGGTCCTCTCGATGTCGACGGGAGAGCGACTGAGGATCGAGGTGATCCCCAGTGCCACCGAGGCAGCCGAGGGCGCCCGGCTGATGCGCGGTGGCCGACCCGTCAGCACCCCGACCGGGGCGGACCGGATCACGAGCACCAGCATGGACACCGCGCGCTGGGACAACGAGAGTCCGGCTGGCTGAGGTGCGCCCCATCCGTAGGAGGCCACGATGGCCTACGTGATGTTGTACGGCGTCGGCTGGACTCAACGCTGGCGCATCCCGGACGGGTCGGTCGCGTTCGTCCGGGCCGAGATCGATCGTGTCGGCCGCAACGAGACCGGCCACCTGCCTGTCGTCGACCCGAGTTCGGAGGAGGACATCGTCCTCGTGATCGCCTGGCAGCACGTCGCCGCGGCCGTGGTCCTTGGCGGCGAGGGCGGCGATGACACCGACGCTTCGGAGACGCTCGGTCAGTACCGCTGAGCGCCGCAAGCCTGGCTGGATCCCTTGATGATGCGCCGCAAGCGGGCCAGGAAGCCCCGCTCCGCCCGTCCCGGACTTCCCACGCCCGCCGCCCGCACGGCATCATCCCACCGTGGACGAGGACGACGACGTCGTGGTGAGCGACGACGGCCGCCGGCTGCGGCCGGTCAAGTCACTGTTGCGGGCCCTGGATGTGCTCGAGGTGCTGGCCGCCAGCGACCGGCCGCTGACCGTGGCCGAGATCGCCGCGGGTGCCGGGGCCTCGCGCACCGCGGCGTACAACGTCATCACCACCTACGAGATCCGCGGCCTGCTGCGCCGCGACTCCCAGGGTCGCTACCTGCTCGGCTGGGGTCTCTTCGAGCTGGGGGAGCGGGCGCGGTCGCACTCCGACCTCAGCGGTGCCGCGCGCCCGGTGGTCGAGGACCTCGCTGAGAGCACCGGAGAGACCGTGCTGCTCGGCGTGCTCGACCAGGGCTCGGTGATCTACGTCGAGAAGGCCGAGAGCCGGCGCTCGGTCCGGATGGTCGAGGCTCCCGGCCGGCGCCTCGCGCTGCACGAGTCCGCGACCGGCCTGGTCCTCCTGGCGTACGCCGCGCCGGCGTTCCGGGAGCGCTATCTCGCGGACGGCGGCGTCCCCGATCGGCTGGTCGAGGTGACCGACGAGATCCGGGCGCGCGGCTACGCGGCCTCGGTCCAGGACCTCGACCCGGACCTGACGAGCGCGTCCGTCCCCGTGCCCGGACCGCACGGCGATCCGGTCGCGGCGCTCACCGTCGCCGGGCCCGCGAGCCGGTTCACCCGCGAGCGGGTCGAGGAGTTCCTGCCGCGGATCCTCGGCGCGGCCGCGGCGATCAGCAAAGCCCTCGGTGGTCGAGTCGGCTCTTGACAGTGCCGACGCGCGTCCTTACCTTCGACTGCATCTCGTCTGTGTCACAGATGACATGTCTGTGTGACAGACACACGCAGGACTGAACCGGAGGGTGCACATGCGCCGGAACATCGTCAGGAAAGCGACCACTCTCGGGGTCCTCGCCGTCTGCCTCGCCGCGGCCGGCTGCTCGGGTGAGAGTGCCACCCAGCAGCGCGACGGCGGCGACGGTGACGGCGACGGGGGCAGCGTCACCATCAGCCACTGGCAGCACCACAGCGACGCCCGGGCGGAGCTGGTGCAGAACTTCGCCGACGAGTACGACGGCGCGAGCATCGACTTCCAGTCGATCCCGTACGAGTCGTACTTCCAGAAGCTGGGAGCCGCGCTCGAGGCGGGCAACGGCCCCTGCGTGTTCCAGCTCCCCGCGAACATCCTGGCCGAGTTCCACGACCGCGGGCAGCTCGCCCCGGTGCCGGACTCGGTGATGTCCGCCGACGAGATCGAGGAGGCGTTCACCCCGGCGTCGATCCGGCTGCTGAAGATCGAGGGCGAGTACTACGCGCTGCCCACCGATGTGCAGACGCTGATGCTCTTCTACAACGACGACCTCTTCGAGGAGGCCGGTCTCGACCCGACCCAGGACTTCGCCACCTGGGAGGACCTGCGCCAGGCCGCGATCGCGCTGACCAAGACCAACGGCAGCAAGCTGACCCAGGCCGGCCTGGACATCTCCTCCTCGCCCTACCAGTGGTACTACAGCGCGCCGACCCTCGCCTACGAGGACGGCCTGGTCAACGACGAGACCAACGACGTCAACTACGACTCCGAGCCCGGCTACCAGGCCTGGGACCGGCTGACCAGCCTGGTCCTCGACGACGGCGTGGACTCGCCGGAGTTCCTCGCCGAGCAGAGCAAGTTCGCGATCGGCAAGGCCGGCATGACCTTCCGGGAGTACACCTTCACCGGGGTCTACAACCTGACCGCGCCCGACCTCAACTTCAGCGTCCACGTTGCGCCGCCGGTCGCCGACGAGACGTTCGCGCCCGTGGCCAGCACCTCGTGGTCGTACGCCGTGTCAAAGGACTGCGCCGACCAGGACGCCGCCTGGGAGTGGGTGTCCTACCTGACCTCCGAGGACGCCCAGCGCACCTGGACGGCCGAGGGCGGCGAACTGCCGTCGCGGTCCGCGCTGCTCGAGGACGAGTCGCTCCAGGACGACCCGAACGTCGCGGCCGGGTTCGCCTCGCTCGACGGCGCCGTGCCCTACGACTCCCTGGGCTGGGACGACGCGTTCGCGATCCAGCAGGAGATCTGGGACCAGATCGTCCTCAACGGCAAGGACGTCCAGTCGGCCGTCGACAAGGGAGCCGAGGAGGAGCGCGCACTGTACCGGCGCAAGGGCCTGCTCGAGTGAGCTCCGTCGCCGTACCCCGGGGACGCGGGGCGAGGCCGAGGGGAGGCCTGCGACGTCACCAGACGAAGTGGGCCTTCATCTTCCTCGCCCCCGCCCTCGTGCTCTTCGGGCTCACCGTCTTCTACCCGATGGCGCGGGCCCTGCAGTACAGCCTCTACAAGTGGCCGCTGGGCGGCGCCAAGGAGTTCGTCGGCCTCGACAACTACCGCCGACTGCTGTTCGACGACTCCGGCTTCCGGCAGTCGGTGGAGGTGACGCTGTACTTCACGGTGCTCAGCGTGCTGCCGACCATCCTGCTGGCCCTGGTCGTGGCCGTGCTCCTCAACGACGCGCGGCTGCGCGCCCGGGGCCTGTTCCGCACCATCTACTTCGTGCCGGTGGTGACCTCCCTGGTCGCGGTCGGCTACGTGTGGAAGGCGCTCCTGGAGCCGTCCTTCGGCCTCGTCAACACCGTGCTCGGCTGGGTGGGCATCTCGGGCCCGGGCTGGCTCGCCAGCCCCGACTGGGCGCTCGACGGCATCGTCTTGATGACCGTCTGGCGCGACCTCGGGTTCTACATGGTGGTGTTCCTGGCCGGCCTCCAGGCGATCCCGCGCGACGTCATGGACGCGGCGCGGATCGACGGCGCCGGCGCCTGGCAGCGGTTCCGGCACATCACCATGCCGCTGCTCAACCCGAGCATCGTGCTCGCCGCCGTGATCGGCGTGATCAACGGCCTCCAGCTGTTCACCCAGGTCTACGTGATGACCGGGTCCGCCCAGCAGTTGCCGGGCGGCCCGCTGGGCAGCACCCGCTCGGTCGTGTTGTACGTCGTGGAGCAGACCTTCCGGCCGCTGGAGATGGGCTACGGCTCGGCGGCGGCGTTCCTGCTCTTCGTGCTGATCATGATCGCCACCCTGATCCAGTTCCGGCTCATCCAACGGAAGTTCGAGTACTGATGCGCGCCGCGACCCGGACCCTCGACGTCACCAAGTACCTGCTGCTCAGCGTGGGCGCGGTGGCGATGCTGACCCCGCTGCTGTGGATGGTGCTGGCGTCGTTCAAGACGCTGCCGGAGATCCTGACCTTCCCACCGACGTTCCTGCCCGAGCAGGTCAACCTCGACAACTACCGCGCGGTCTTCGACACCGCGGACTTCGTCCGCTACTTCCTCAACAGCGTGCTCGTGGCCGCGATCAGCGTCGTGAGCGTGCTGCTGACCAGCTCGATGGCCGGCTACGCCTTCGCCAAGTTCTCGTTCTGGGGCCGTGACGTGCTGTTCGTCGTGGTGCTCGCGACGCTGATGATCCCGTTCCAGGTGCGGGTGATCCCGCTCTACGTGCTGGCGAGCGACCTCAAGCTGCTGAACACGTACGCCGGCATGGTGATGCCGACGCTCGTCGACGCCTTCGGGGTCTTCCTGATGCGGCAGTACATGATGACGATCCCGAACGAGCTGATCGAGAGCGCCCGCGTCGACGGCGCCGGAGAGCTGCGGATCTTCTTCCGGATCGTGCTGCCACTGGCCAAGCCGGCGCTGTCGGCCCTGACGATCTTCACGCTGGTGGTCAGCTGGGAGTCGTTCCTGTGGCCGCTGCTGGTGGCGTCGACCTCCGACATGTACACGCTGCCGCTGGGCCTGGCCCAGTTCGCCGGCCGCTACGTCGATCGGACCGACCTCCAGATGGCGGCGGCGACCATGACCGTCCTCCCGATCCTCATCGCCTTCCTGTTCATGCAGAAGCGGTTCATCGAGGGCATGGCCACGACAGGGATGAAGTGAGACCGGGACGGCGCTGGGTCGCGACCGGGACGAGGAGACAGGACGAGAGGGGGAGTGGCGTGGACATGGCAGAGGCGGGATCGCCGTCCGGCGGCATCGGCATCGACGTGGGCGGCACCAAGATCGCCGGAGTCGTGATCGAGCCCTCCGGCTCGGTGGTGGCGCGACAGCGGATCCCCACACCGCGCGAGGGCGGCGCCGCCGTCGTCGAGGCCTGCATCGAGGTCGCCTCGGGCCTGCTCACCGTGGCTCGCTCGGGTGGTCTAGCCGTCGGCCCCGTGGTGCTGGGCATGCCGGGGACCATCGACTCGGTCCGCGGCGTCGTCCGTGACTCGCCGGTGCTCAAGATGACCGACTGCGAGGTCGTGGCCGAGGTGCAGAGCGCGGTCGGTCATCCCGCCAACGTCATCCACGACGTGAAGGCCGCGGCGTTCGGTGAGCTGATGGCCGGCGCCGGCATCGGCCAGGCCGACGTGGCCTACCTGAACCTCGGTACCGGCGTCTCCATGTCCTTCGTCTTCGACTGGCAGGTGCACCGGGGCGTGAGCGGGCTCGCCGGCGAGATCGGCCACGTCCGCGCCGTGCCGGACGGCATCCGGTGCAACTGCGGGCGCTACGGCTGTCTGGAGACCGTCGCGTCCGGGCCGGCGATCGCCCGGGCGGCCGGTCTCCCCGGAGGCGGTGTCGAGGCGGTGTCGGCCGCGGCGACGGCGGGCGACGAGCGCGCGATCGCCGCCATCACCGACGCCGCGAGCCACCTCGGGCGGGTGCTGGCCGACTACCTGACCGTGCTCGACCTGCACCTGCTGATGGTCGGCGGCGGCGTGTCCGAGGTCGGGCCACTGCTGCTCGACCGGCTCCAGGAGACGATCGACGAGAACCTCGCCGACGTGGCCAACTCGGTGCGGGTGGTGCCGGCCGCGCTCGGCGCCGAGTCCGGCGTGCTGGGTGCGGCGCACCGCTCACGGCTGCTCCGCGACGACCGGCGGTCGACCCGGTGGTGACGTCGTGGTGAGGGTCGCCCTGGTCGGCGCCGGCTACATCGCGGGCTCCCACGCCGCGGCGTACGCCGCGCACCCCGACGCCGAGATCGCCTACGTCGTGGACCCGGTCGCGGAGAAGGCGGCCGCCCTGGCCGAGCGGTACGGCGCCCGCCCGCTCGCCGACGTCGAGGCGCTGCTCGACTCCGACGTCGAGGCGCTCAGCGTGTGCACCCCGTCACCGACCCATGCGGACATCGCGGTCGCGGCGCTCGCGGCCGGCAAGCACGTGCTCTGCGAGAAGCCGGTCGCCCGGACGCTCACCGACGGCGAGCGGATCGTCGAGGCGGGTCGTCGCGGCCCGGGCCTGCTGATGATCGGGCACGTCTCCCGCTTCGAGCCCGATCACCGGGCCGCCCGCGACGCCGTGCGCGACGGTCGGATCGGCGAGGTGCGGATGATGTCGCAGTCGATCACCGGCGAGCTGCCGGGCTGGAGCGAGCAGGGCTGGCTGGCCGATCCCGACCAGTCGGGCGGGCCGCTGCTCGACCTCGCGATCCACAGCTTCGACTACCTGACCTGGGTGTGCGGCGGCGTCCCCGAGCGGGTCCACGCGGTCGGCGCCACCCGACCCGACGGTCTGATCGACTACGCGGTCGCCACCGTGCGCTACGACAGCGGCGCGCTCGCCGTCGTGGAGACCAGCTGGGCGCACCCGGCCGGGCACGGCCTCGAGCTGGCCACCGAGCTGTCCGGCAGCGCCGGCCGGATCGCGTGGGACTACGCTGGCGTCGCGGTCGGCAGCGTGAAGCGGGCCGGCGCCGCGCCGCAGGCGATCAGTCAGCTCGGCGACCGGGGCTTCCGGGCGGAGTTGGCCGCGTTCCTGGACGCGGTCGCGACCGGCGGCCCGAGCCCGGTGCCCGCCGAGGAGGGCCTGCTGGCGCTCCGGGTCGCGCTCGCGGCGGTCGAGTCGCTGCGCACCCGCCGGACGGTCCACCTGCCCCGTCGCGGATCGGAGTCACCGTGATCGACGTCGTCCTGCTCGGCTGCGAGCACCTGCCCCACGCCAGGTCGTACGCCGCCGCGCTGCAGCGCAGCCGCGGCGGCCGACTGGTCGGCGTGTACGACGGGTCGCCCCAGCTCGGCGGCCCGTTCGCCGAGAGGCTGGGCGTGCCCTTCGACGCGGACCCCGACCGGCTGCTGGGCCGGCTCCGTCCGGCGGCCGCCGTGGTCTGCAGCGCGACCGCCGGGCACCGCGACCTCGTCGAGCTGGCCGCCTCGCACGGCGTCCACGTGCTGTGCGAGAAGCCGCTGGCGACGACGGTCGCCGACGCCGAGGCGATGGTCGCGACCTGTGCCGAGCACGGAGTGCAGCTGCACACGGCGTTCGTCTCCCGGTTCTACCCCGCGCTCCTGGACGCCCGGGACGTCGTCGCCCGGGGCGAGCTCGGCCGGGTGCGCGGCATGGTCGGCGGGAACCGCGGCCGTCCACCGCTGGCGCCGCGCTACCCGTCCTGGATCACCGAGGCCGGGCCGGCCGGCGGCGGCGCGCTCATCGACCACTCCGTGCACGTGCTCGACGCGATGCGCTTCGTCACCGGACTCGAGGCTCGCGAGGTGCTGGCCGAGACCGCGACGCTCTTCGTCGACACCGAGGTCGAGGACAGCGCACTCGTCTCGGTCGTCTTCGAGGACGGCGTGCCCGCCAGCATTGATCCCAGCTGGTCGGTCACCCCGGAGAGCCCGTGGGACTACGACTTCTACCTGCGGCTCCTCGGCAGCGAGGGCTCGCTCACGATCGCGACCGGACGGGAGTCGCTCGCCGTCTCGGGTCGGCACGACGGCCGCACCCACGCGCACGTCCCGTTCGAGCCGGACATCGACCAGGCCATGGTCGAGGCGTTCCTGCGGTCCGTCGCCCACGGGCGAGTCCTCGATCCGTGCGCCACCGGCGAGGACGGACTGCGCGCGGTCGAGGTCGCCTGCGCGGCGTACGCCTCGGTGGCGGCGGAGGGGTTCGTCACGACGGACGACCGTGGCTGAGACGGCGGTCCTCGCCGGCCGCGCGCTGGTCGAGGGTCAGCTCGTCGGGCCGGTGACGCTCACGATCGCCGACGGCCGCATCGCCGGCATCGAGACGCCGCGTGCCGCGGGCGTGCTCGACGCGTCCCGCGCGACCGTCGTGCCCGGGCTGATCGACCTGCACACCCACGGCGGCGCCGGAGTCCAGGTGATCGACGGTCCGGACGCCGACCTCGACCGGCTCGCGACGTTCTACGCCGAGCACGGGGTGACCGGCTTCCTGGCCACCGTCGGCGGGAGCCGCGAGCACATCCTCGACGGCATCGCCGCCGTCCGGGCGCGCCTCGCCGCCGGACCGCCCCGGGGCGCCCGGATCCTCGGGGTCCACGTCGAGGGCCCCTTCATCAGCCCGCACGCGCTCGGGGCGTTCCGCCCCGACTCCGTGCGGACGCCGGACCCGGACCTCCTCCGGGAGATGCTCGCCGCGGCCGATGGCCACCTCCGCCTGATGACCGTCGCGCCGGAGGACTCCGTCGGCGTCATCGCGCTCGCGGTCGAGAACGGCGTGGTCTGCTCGGCGGGGCACTCCGTCGCCTCGGCCGGGCAGACCACCCGTGCCGTGGACGCTGGGGTCCGCAGCGTCACGCACCTCTTCAACGGGATGGCGCCCTTCCACCACCGCGAGCCCGGCCTGATCGGGGTCGCGCTCACCGACGATCGGCTCGTCTGCGAGGTGATCGCGGACGGCGTCCACGTGCACCCGACGGCGATCCGCCTCGTCGCGCGGGCGAAGGGGGTGCGCGGCATCGCGCTGGTCAGCGACTCGATCTCCGCGACCGGCCTGCCCGCGGGGGAGTACGAGCTGGAGGAGCAGCGCGTCACGGTCGCGGACGGCGCCGTGCGGCTGGCCGACGGCACCCTGGCCGGGAGCACGCTCACGCTCGACCGCGCGGTCGCCAACTTCGCCCGGTGGGCGGACGTCCCGTGGGAGGAGGCGGTCCGCTCCGCCACGGAGGTGCCGGCCCGGCTGCTCGGCCTCGGGGCCAGCCACGGCACGATCGCGGTCGGCAGGAACGCGGACCTCGCCGCGTTCGACGACCGGCACCGGCTGCTCTGGACGATGGTCGGGGGCGAGGTGCACCCCGCGTGACCACGATGATGCGCGAGGAGATCCTCGAGCAGCCGGCCGCGATTGCGCGGACCGTCGCGGCCCTGCGCCCGCGCACCGACGACGTGCGCCGCTTGGCGGTCGGCCGCCGGCAGGTGCTGTTCGCGGCGCGCGGCTCCTCCGACAACGCCGCGACCTACGGCCGCTACCTCACCGAGATCGTCGCCGGCCGCGCCGCCGCCGCCCTCGCGCCCAGCGTGGCCACGGCGTACCGCCGCCGCGTCGACCTGGGCCACGCGCTCGTCGTCTGTCTCTCGCAGTCGGGCGAGACCGCCGAGCTGGTCGAGACGCTGGCCTGGGCCCGGACCTGTGGAGCGGCGACCGTGGCCGTCACGAACGTCGGCGACAGCGCCCTCGCCCGCGGCGCCGATCTCGCGCTCGTGACCGCGGCCGGACCGGAGCGGGCGATCCCGGCCACGAAGACCTTCACCGCCCAGCTGGTGGCCATGGCGCTCCTGGCCGATGCGCTCGCGCCCACGCCGGGCGCGGTGCCGGGGATCGAGCGGGTGCCGGACGCCGTGGCCGAGCTGGTCCGCGGGCGATCCGGCATCGAGCGGGCCGTCGACGTGCTGCTCGGCCGGCCGCGCACCCTCGTCACCGGCCGCGGCCTCGGGTACGCCGTCGCGGCGGAGCTCGCACTGAAGCTGGAGGAGACCTGCCTGCGCCCGGTGCCCGGGTTGTCGTACGCCGACCTGCGACACGGGCCGATCGCGATCGTCGACGACCGGGTCGCCGCCATCGTCGTCGCGCCGCGGGACGGGCCGGTGCTCGCCGGTCTCACCGGCCTGGTGCCGGAGCTCCGCTCGCGCGGCGCCGCCGTGGTCGGGATCGGCCTGGCAGCAGGCGTCGACGCCCACGTCGCCGGCCCGGACCTGCCGGAGATCCTCGCCCCGATCGGCCTCGTGGCCGCCGGCCAGCTGGTGGTCGAGGGCCTGGCGCGCGGCCTCGGGCTCGACCCCGACGCGCCTCGTGGCCTGCGCAAGGTCACCCAGACCGACCCTGAGGAGGCCGGATGAGCGCGGTGACGACGGGCGGCGGTGGCTGGTCCACCGACCACGCTCGGGAGAAGGTGGGGGACCCACCGCCGCTGAGCCCGGCCGGCGGGCGGCGGTGGCTGGTCCACGTGCCGGACAGTGGATTCGGTGCGTCACCCACCGCTGGCACGGGATCGACCGGATGAGCCGCCCCCTGGACCTCCTGATCCGCCACGCCACGGTGCACACCATGGACCCGAGCCGTCCCCGGGCCACCAGCATCGGCATCTGGAACGGCCGGATCGTCGGCGTCGACGACGAGGTCGCCGGCTGTCGCGCAACCCACGTCGTCGACCTGGACGGCGCCACCGTGGTGCCGGGCCTCCACGACGCGCACTGCCACACCACGTCGTACGGCGTCGCGGCCACGCAGCTCGAGCTCAGCGACGCCCCGACCACCGAGGCCGTGCTCGACCGGGTGGCCGAGCACGCCGACGGCCTGCCGGACGGCGCCTGGGTCGTCGGCGTCGGCTACCGCGACCGGGACCGGCCGGAGCGCCACCCGACCAGCGCCGAGCTCGACCGGGCGGCGGGCGGTCGCCCGGTCTGGCTCACGCACCGCTCCGGCCACCTGTGCGCGGTCTCGTCCGCGGTGCTCCGGCTGCTGCCGCACCCGCTGCCCGCCGCCGCGGTCGACTACGTGGGTCGCGACGCGAACGGCGAGCCGACCGGCCTGCTGGAGGAGGCCGCGATGGAGCTCGTGAAGGAGGTCGTGGGACCCGGGTCGGTCGAGGACATGGTCAGCGCGATCGAGGTCGCGACCCGGCAGTACGTCAGCGAGGGAGTCACCAGCATCACCGAGGCCGGCATCGGCTGCCCGGGCGTCGACCACAGTCCGCTCGAGATCGGTGCCTGGCAGCTCGCCGCCCGCACCGGCCGGGCGCACACGCGCGCGCACCTGATGGTCTACAGCGAGCTCCTTCACGAGCTGCCGCACCACCCCGCCGACGCCGCCCGGTTCGGCCTTGACCTCGGGCTGCACACCGGCTTCGGTGACGACCGGGTCCGGATCGCCGCGATGAAGGTGTGGCTCGACGGCGCCGGATCCGCGGGCGGGGCCGCGACCGGCGCCGACGGCGACCCCGACGCCCACCTCGTCGACGATCCGCGCCGACTGCGCCGGATCATCGTCGATGCGCATCGTGCCGGATGGCAGGTCGCCGCCCATGCGATGGGCGACCGGGCGGTCGACCTCCTCCTCGACGCGCTGGAGGAGGCCGGATCCGTCGCGGAGGTGCGCCGGCGCCGGCATCGTGTCGAGCACGGCGGGCTGATCAGGCCCGATCAGGTCGACCGCCTGCGTCGGCTCGGCATCGTGGTGGTCATCCAGCCCGCGTTCATCAGTGAGTTCGGCGACGCGCTCGCGCACCACTTCGGCGCCGCTCGCGTCGACTGGTCGATCCGGCAGCGCAGCCTGCTCGACGCGGGCGTCGTCGTGGCCGCGAGCTCGGACCGGCCGGTCGCCCCCGGGGCGCCGCTGCTCGGGATCCGCGCCATGGTCGAGCGGCGCACCGACTCCGGCGAGCCGTACGGCACCCGCGAGCGCGTCTCGGCCGAGGAGGCCCTGCGGGCGTACACCGTGCACGCGGCGTACGCCGCCGGGCGGGAGCACGAGGTCGGCACGATCGCCGGTCGCCGGCTCGCCGACCTGGCGGTGCTCGACGACGACCCGACCACCGTCGACGCCGCGGCGATCGAGGGGATCCGCGTGCTGGCCACCCTCGTCGACGGTGTGGCCGCGCACGATCCGGGCCTGCTGTTCGGCGGCTGACCGACCGGCTCTCGTGCTGGATCCGTCGAGCCCGGCGTCTGGAGCGCCCTCGCGGGTTTCGGCTGCCGGCAGCCGGAACCCGCACGGCACGCCGTGCCGACTCGGCGTGCCGTGCGGGCTTCGGCTGTCAGGTGGGCGCCGGGGCGCTGGTGATCCGCCGGACCCGACTGCGCAGGTGCCTGGGCCGCCCACCCTGGGCCGCCCACCCCGGGCCTCGGGCGCACACGACTCTGCACGATCCGAGCAGGTGCGACGAGAGCGGGCCGACCGGGCAGCCGAGGGTCAGTCGCCCTCTCGGGGCCTTTCGTCCGCGAGCAGGTCGGTGAGCTCGTCGACCACCAGCAGGTCGCGGCGCACCTGGCCGGCCCGGAACGACGCCCGCCCGACCATGTGGCTGGCGATCGGCGAGGTCACCAGCTGGAAGAGGGCCACCATGGCGAGCAGCCCGATCGTGCCGGGATCGCGCAGCCGGAAGCCGAGGCCGACCAGGATCAGCAGCAGGCCGAGCACCTGGGGCTTGGTCGCCGAGTGCATCCGGGTGAGCACGTCGGGGAACCGGAGGACCCCGATCGCCGCCACCAGGGCGAGCAGCGCACCGGTCACCAGGCACGCCGCGGCGATGCCGTCGGCCAGCGCGGTCCAGCTCATGACGCCTCCGCCTCGACGTCGTCGCTGCCCGGGCTGAACCGGGCGACGCTCACCGAGCCCACGAACCCGAGCAGCGAGAGCACCACCAGGATCGGCAGCGTGGTCGTGTGCCGGTGGACCGCGGCCTCGAGTGCGAGTCCGCAGATCACCACCGCCACCAGTACGTCGAGCGCCACGACGCGGTCGAGCATCGTGGGCCCCAGGGAGATCCGCGCGACCAGGAGCAGGGCGGCCACGCCCAGCACCACCACGCAGACGACGAGTACGACGCTCACGGTGTGCCTCCCTCGGGCAGGCGCTGGGTCTCGGTGCCGAGCGCGCGGACCACGCGGCGTTCGAGTGCGTAGACCTGGGAGCGCATCTTGTCGACGCCCGCCGTGTCCCGCGCGTCGAGCACGTGGAGGAACAGGGTGTGGGTGGACCGCCGGGCCTCGACCACGAGGCTGCCCGGCACCAGGGAGACCATCTCGGCGACCACCGTGAGCACGAAGTCGGACGACGTCTCGAGGTCGACCTCGATCACCGCGTTGCGCGGCTCGCGCCAGAACCGCAGGGTGATCCAGGCGACCTCGACACTGGCGACGACCACGTCGCCGAGGAACCGGAGCACGAGCCAGACCAGTCGCAGCGGGCGGACGTGGAGATCCATCGGCAGGGTCGGCAGCGGGAACACCAGGCAGACCACTATGGAGACCACGAGTCCGAAGACGACGTTGGCGGCCGACAGCTCGCCCCAGAGCGCCACCCACACCAACGTCAGCCAGAGCACGACCGGCAGCTGCAGGACGCGCAGGCGCGCCCTGGGTGTCACCCCGCGGCGCTGCTTCGGGACCGGCCTCATCGTGACCCCTCGCCCAGCACCGAGGAGACGTAGATGCCGCGGTCGAGGATGTCGCGGGCCGCGCGCCCGGTGTAGTCGAAGACCGGGCCGGCCGCGACGGTCAGGGCCAGGCTGAAGGCGATCAGAGCGGCCGTGGCGCCGACCATGGTCCGCGGCAGCCGGGAGGGGACCGTGCCCGCCTCGATGCGCTGGTGGAAGTCCTGGTGGCTGTCGTCGTCCTCGTCGAGGATGCTGCGGGCCTCGTCCAGGTCGCGCGCCCCGAAGGTGTTGGCGCCGACGTGCACGTGCCCCCGGTGCTGGACGACCTCGCGCGAGCCGGGCCAGCCGGTGGGGTCGGACAGCTCCTGCGCCATCTCGTGAGCCTGCCCGGGGGTGCGCCAGAAGGCGAGGTTCCAGGCCTTCGCCACGGCGTACAGCGTGAGCAGGCTGGTGACCATGCCCGCCGCGACGACCGTGTACGCCAGCGGGGTGCCGACCTGCAGGCCTCCCTCGGTGAGCGCCACCTTGCCGAGGAAGCCGGACATCGGGGGGATCCCCGCCAGGTTCATGGCCGGCACGAAGTACAGGACGGCGAGCAGCGGCGCGTACCGGGCCAGCCCGCCCAGCTTGATCAGGCTGGTGCTGCCGGCCTGTCGCTCGATCAGGCCCAGCACCAGGAACAGGGCGGTCTGGATGGTGATGTGGTGGACGACGTAGAAGATGGCGCCGGAGTAGCCCGTCATCGTGCCCAGGGCGATGCCGAACACCATGTAGCCGATGTGGCTGACGAGCGTGAAGGACAGCATCCGCTTCATCTCGGTCTGCGCGACCGCGCCCAGGATGCCGACCACCAGCGTGAGCAGCGCGGCCCACAGCAGCAGGTCGGTGAGCGGGCTGTCGGGGAAGAGGAGGGTCTGCGTCCGGATGATCGCGTACACGCCGACCTTGGTGAGCAGGCCGGCGAACACGGCGGTGACGGGTGCCGGCGCGGTCGGATAGCTGTCGGGCAGCCAGAAGGACAGCGGGAACACCGCCGCCTTGATCGCGAAGGTCGTGAGCAGCAGGAGCTGCAGCAGGAGCGCGACCGACCCGGGCAGGTCGTCGAGCCGGCCCGCGAGCTGGGCGAGGTTGAGGCTGCCGGTGGCGGCGTAGACCGCGGCCAGCGAGATCAGGAAGAGGCTCGACGACAGCACGTTGACGACGACGTAGATCGTGCCCGCGCGGATCCGGGCGCCCGTGCCGCCGAGGGTCAGCAGCACGTAGCTCGCGAACAGCAGGATCTCGAAGCTCACAAACAGGTTGAAGAGGTCCCCGGCCAGGAAGGCGTTGGAGACGCCGGCGCTGAGCACCAGGAACGTCGGGTGGTAGATCGTCACCGGCGTCTCGTGCTCGTCGCCGGTCATGCCCTGGCCGATCGAGTAGACGAGGACCGCGAGCGTGACGATCGCGGAGACCAGCAGCATCACGGCGGACAGCCGGTCCGCGACCAGGGAGATCCCGAGCGACTCCTGCCAGGCGCCGATCGCGATCACCTGGGGACCGTGCCGGTCGGCCTGGTAGACCAGGATCGCGGCGACCACCACGACGACGGCCAGCACGGTGGTGCTCACCGCGCGCTGGAGCCCGGGACGCCTGCTCAGCATCAGGGTCAGGCCGGCCCCGAGCAGGGGGAGGATCACCGGCAGCGGCACCAGGGCGTTCATGCGGGGTCCCCGCGGAAGTGTGGGCCGGAGGAGCGGAGCGGGGGAGGCCCACAGTCTCGTGGGGTGTTCATGCCGGGCGCCCCTCTTCCTCGGGTACGTCGAGGTCGTCGTCGGCGTCACCCTGGCGGGACAGGTCGAAGCTGTCCGAGGCCTGGTCGGTGAGGGCCAGGCGCCGGATCGCGGCGTCCTCGACGTCGTCCTGCACGTTGTCGCCCCCGGTGAGCTGCCAGCTGCGGTAGGCCATCGCCAGGATGAACGCCGTGGTGGCGAGGCTGATCACGATCGCGGTCAGCACCAGGGCCTGGGGGAGGGGGTCGCTCATCGCCCCGTCGCCGCCGCCCACGATCGGGGCCCGGCCAGCGGGGCCGCTGGAGATCAGGAACAGCAGGTTCACGCCGTTGCCGAGCATGACCAGCCCGACCAGGACCCGGGTGAGGCTCCGCTCCAGGATCAGGTAGACACCGCAGCCGATCATCGCCGCGGCCGCCAGGATCAGCGACAGGCTGGTGCTCATGCGGGTACCCCGCTGTCGGGGGCGGGCTCGGACTCGGACTCCTCGTCGCGGATGTGCCGGTCGATCCCGGCGCCGAGGCTGCGCAGCAGGTCGAGCAGCAGGCCGACCACCACCAGGTAGACGCCGACGTCGAAGAAGACCGAGGTGACCAGGTGCAGGTCGCCGAGCAGCGGCAGGTGCAGGTCGACGACGGCGCTCTGCAGCACCGTCCCGCCGAAGGCCAGCGGCGCCAGGCCCGAGCCGGTGGCGACGAACAGCCCGAGGCCCATCAGCGCGCCGGCGTCGACCGGAGCGGCCTCGTCGAGCTCGTACCGACCGCCGGCGAGGTAGCGGACCACGAGCGCGAGCCCGGTGACCAGGCCGGCCGCGAAGCCGCCGCCGGGGTTGTTGTGCCCGGAGAAGAGCAGGTAGATCGAGAACACCACGATGGTGTGGAAGACCAGTCGGGTGATGACCTCGAAGATGATCGAGCGCCGCTCCGGGGCGAGGGTCCGGCCGCCGGGCAGCCACACCGGCCGGCCCGGTGCGGTCGCCGGCCGGTCGCTCGGGACCTTCGGGGTGAAGTCGGCGACCCGCTTGATGATGGCGGTCCGGCTGCCGATGAAGACCAGGCTCGCCACGCCGGTCGCCGCCGCGACGAGGACCGCGATCTCGCCCATGGTGTCCCAGGCGCGGATGTCGACCAGCGTGACGTTGACGATGTTCCGGCCACCGCCGAACGCGACCGCCTCGCGGGGGAAGGCGGCGGAGACCGGCGTCTCGGTGCGCGCGCCGGTGGAGACGACCATGAAGCCGGCCACTGCGGCCGCCACCAGCGCGCCGATCGCGATCCGCCAGTACCGGCTGCGGGTCAGCGGCCGGTCGGTGAAGTACTCCGGGAGCCGCCGCATCACCAGCACGAAGACCACCAGGCTCACCGTCTCGACGAGCACCTGGGTCAGCGCCAGGTCCGGAGCCCCGTGCAGCAGGAACAGTGTGGCGCTCCCGTAGCCCGTGACGCCGAGCAGCAGCACCGCCTTGAGCCGGCGTCGGGACCTGACCGTGAGGACGGCGGCCACCACGATGACCACCGCGACGACCAGCTGGCCGGGGTTGTCCCACAGGACCACGTCGTGCGGGCCGCCGATCGCGTCGACCAGCGCTGCGCCGGGCAGGAGCACCAGGACCGACAGGATCACGCTGAGGTAGATCGCGACCGAGCCCCGCTGGGTGAGTCCGGTGACCTCGACCGCCGTCCGGTCCACCCGGCGCATCAGGCTCAGGTAGGCGTGCTCGGTGCTCCAGGAGGAGGGGGAGAGCGCGGCCTGCACGAGGGCGACCAGCTCGCGTCGCCAGAACAGCAGCAGACCCAGCGCGAGCGAGACGACGGACAGACCGAGTGCCAGGCCGGGCCCGTGCCAGAGGGCGAGCTGGGCGTGGTGCTCGCTGGGTGGGAACTGGTCGGCGTACGGCGCGATCATCCGGCTCTCGGGCCCGCCGAGGAAGCCCAGGACCACCGACAGCGTGGCGAGCAGCGCGGGGGCGGCCAGGAACTCGGTGCGGATCGGCCGCACCTCGGTGGGCGGCACGCCCGCCTTGGTCGCGAAGGTGCCCCACAGGAACCGCGCCGTGTAGGCGACCGTGAGCGCCGAGCCGAGCACCACGCCGATCAGCAGGGTCCAGCCGGCGACGGGCCCGATGCCGGTGCCGTCGCCGTCGCGGGCGACCCCGATGAGGGCGGCGTACACGCTCTCCTTCGCGACGAAGCCGGTGAAGGGCGGGAGCGCGGCCATCGACGCGCCGGCGAGCAGGGCGACCGCGGCCAGGGCCGGCGCGGACCGGCCGACGCCGGAGAGCCTGCGCAGGTCGCGGGTGCCGGTCTGGCGGTCGACGATCCCGACCACCAGGAACAGCACCGACTTGAACAGGGCGTGCGCACCCAGCATCGCCACTCCGGCCAGGGCCGCGGACCGGGTGCCGACGCCGACGATCACCAGCAGGAAGCCGAGCTGGCTGACCGTGCCGTAGGCGAGCAGCAGCTTGATGTCGAGCTGTCGCAGGGACCGCCAGCCGCCGAGCAGCATCGTGATCAGCCCCAGGGACAGCAGGATGCCGTGCCAGCCGGGTACGTCGGCGAACGCCGGCGCGAGCAGCGCGACCAGGTAGACGCCGGCCTTCACCATGGCTGCCGCGTGCAGGTAGGCGCTGACCGGCGTGGGGGCCGCCATCGCCCCGGGCAGCCAGAAGTGGAAGGGGAACAGCGCCGACTTGCTGATCGCCCCGAGCAGCAGGAGCACGACCGCGACGGTGACCGTGGTGCCGACCGGCGGGTCGGCGAGGATCTCGCTGATCCGGAAGGTGCCCGCCTCCAGGCCGATCAGCAGGATGCCGACCAGCATCGCCAGCCCGCCGAAGGTGGTCACGATCAGCGCCTGCATGCCGGCCGCCCGGCTCGCCCGCTTCGTCGGGTCGTGGCCGATCAGCAGGTAGGAGAACACCGTGGTGAGCTCCCAGAAGACGTAGAGGACCAGCAGGTCGTCGGCCAGCACCAGCCCCAGCATCGCCCCGGCGAACGCGACGAAGTGCCCCGCGAAGGCGGTGAGCCCGGGCTCGTCGTCCGAGAAGTACCACGTGCAGTAGAACAGCACCAGCGCGCCGATCCCGGTGACGATGAGCATCATCACCCACTGCAGCGAGCCCAGCGCGAAGGCGAGGTCGAGGTTCAGTGCCGGCACCCAGCCGGTCACGGCGTACTCGACGCCGCCGTCGGCCACCGTGGAGGTCTGCGCGACCGCCCAGCCGAAGGCGCAGGCGGGCACGAGCGCGAGCACCAGGAACGCCCGCCGACCGAGCGCGCGGACCAACGACGGCGCCAGGGCGGCTCCCACGAAATGGGAGACCACCAGAACGAGCATCTGGGCGTCCTCCGACGGCTGGTCGATCGCGGGCAGCTGATCACCACCCTAGGGGTCGCGGGGAAATGGGAGCGCAGGGAGCGCCCGTCGTCTCAGCCCTGGGGCCGCGGTGGTGCGGCGCGCGTGCGATGGGTAGGGTCCGGCCAGACCCGCCCGGAGGACGCATGCGCCAGGACCACCAGCCCGACCAGCGCGGGCCGATCCTCTTCCTCGTCCTGCTGGCGATGATCGCGCTGCTCGTCGTCGCCTGGGGCGCGGGCCAGGAGGAGGCGGACGGCGCACCCACGACCGGCGCGCCCAGCGAGCCCCTCGGGCCCTCGTCGCCGCTGTTCCGGCCGACCGACCCGCCGATGGTCGAGATCGCACCGCCGGAGCCCTCCTCGGAGACCTCGTCCTCGGGAGCCGAGCCGGTCGAGTCCTCGGGAGCCGAGCCGGTCGAGGAGGTCGCACCCGAGCCGCCCGTCGAGCTGCCCGGAGGCGGGACCCGGATCTTCGCGGACAACCGGTTCCTGGTCGCCTACTACGGCACCGGGCAGACTCCCGCGATGGGGGTGCTCGGCGAGACCGACCCCGACACGATGGACCGGAGGCTGCACCGAGCCGCCGCCCCGTTCCGGCGTCCGGGCCAGCCGGTGCGGCACGTCTACGAGCTGATCGTGACCATCGCGGACGCGTCCCCGGGACCCGACGGCGACTACAGCCACGACATCCCGCGCTCGGAGGTGCGGCGCTACATCCGGGCGGCGCACCGCAACGACGCGCTGCTGCTGCTCGACATCCAGCCCGGCCGCTCCGGGTTCCTCGAGACCGCGCAGCGCTGGGCGTGGGCGCTGCGCGACCCGTGGGTCGGCCTGGCGCTCGACCCCGAGTGGCGGATGCGCCCGCACGAGGTGCCCGGCCGCACGATCGGCCAGGTCGGCGCGCGCGAGGTGAACCGGACCTCTGCCTGGCTGGCGAGGCTGACCAAGGACCAGGGTCTGCCCGAGAAGCTCTTCGTGCTGCACCAGTTCCGCACCGACATGATCGAGGACATCGACCGGATCCGGCAGCGGGCGAACCTCGCGATGGTCCAGCACGTCGACGGATTCGGCACCCGCGGGCAGAAGCTCGCGACGTACCACCACGTCGCCCGGCCACGGCAGTTCGCGATGGGCTTCAAGCTCTTCTACGACGAGGACGTACGCCGGATGGGGCCGCGCGAGGTGCACGCCGTGCGGCCGAAGGTGCGGTTCGTCAGCTTCCAGTAGGCGCGTCGACCGTCCGTCGGCCGTCGTCCACAGCCTCGGGATCGTCGTTGTCGTGGCCGGCCCGCTCGGCGATGCTGATGGGGCCGGGCCGACGAAGCCGACGGAGCAGCGCGATGAGGAACACCCCACGGCACCACCCGCCCCCTGAGCAGGCGCGACTCATCGAGCGCGGGCTTGCCCGGCGTCGCGCAGTTCGAGGCCGAGGAGGGCGCGTTCACCGAGGAGGAGCTGGCCGAGGCGCGTGCCTTGATCGCCGCGGACCGCGGCGACCCCGTCGACCGGTGACCGCCGACGGTGTTCACCCGCTGATCGTGCACGACACGATGTGGGTCTCGCCGGGCGCGAGCACGACGAGGTCGACGCCGGAGCGGAACGCGTCGGGTGGCGCGGTCGTCGGCTCCACCGCGAGTGACTCGCGCACGCCCCAGGGCAGCGGGTCGGCGGTGAAGACGTGCAGCCAGCCCAGTCCCTCGCCCACGGTCAGCCGCACCGCGCGCCCGCTGTCGGGGTCGGCGAGCACCGCCGTCGACCCGGCCGGCACGTCGCCGAACGGGTGGTCGAGCACCACGCCGCCGAGCAGCCGCGGCTCACGGAAGTCGTACGCCGTGCCGTCGACCGGGCGGGCCGGCGCGGGCAGGCCGCGTTCGTCGGTCTCGCACCACGTGCCGGCCGGGAGCGTCAGCACGCACTCGTCTACGCGGCGGCCGACGGTCAGGTAGGGATGCATCCCGGTGCCGTACGGCGCGGCTGCCCCGGACCGGTTCGTCGCGCTCAGCGTGGTGGTGAGTCCGTCGTCGTCGAGCGCGTAGGTCACCTCCAGGTCGAGCGACCACGGGTAGCCGGGCTGAGCGGGCAGCTCGTAGCGCAGCACGGCGCGCCCCTCGGTGTGCTCGGCCACCGTCCACGGCACCCAGTGGGCGAGCCCGTGCAGGGCGTTGCGGCGCTCCGGCTCGGTGAGCGCCAGCCGGTGCCGCGCGCCGGCGAACTCGTAGCTGCCGTCGCCGATCCGGTTCGGCCAGGGCATCAGCACCGCGCCACGGAAGTCGGCGCACATCTCGCCGGCCGGGGTGCCGGCGACCAGGTCCAGCCCGTCGCGGGTCAGCGTGCGCAGACCCGCCCCGACCGTGACGACCTCGGCCTCGTAGGGGCCGTGGGCGAGAGGGAGGGGAAGACCGGCGGCGGCGCGCACCCTGCACACCCTGACAGCCCCGACGGGGTGTGGCTAGTGTCGGCACGTGCGTCTGGTCGCGGGCGTGGACTCCTCCACGCAGTCCTGCAAGGTGGTGGTCTGCGACGCGGAGAGCGGTGAGCTCGTCCGCAGCGGGGCGGCGCCCCATCCCGGCGGCACCGAGGTCGCCCCGGAGGCCTGGTGGGAGGCGCTCCAGGCGGCGATCGCCGCGGCGGACGGCATCGACGACGTCGAGGCGGTCGCGGTCGGCGGGCAGCAGCACGGCATGGTCTGCCTGGACGAGTCGGGCGCCGTCGTCCGGCCCGCCCTGCTGTGGAACGACACCCGCTCGGCGCGGGCCGCGCTCGACCTGATCGACGAGCTCGGCGGGCGACAGCCGTGGGTGGACGCGGTCGGCCTGGTGCCGGTGGCGTCGTTCACCGTCACGAAGCTGCGCTGGCTGCGCGACCACGAGCCCGACCACGCGCGGCGTACGGCGGCGGTGTGCCTGCCGCACGACTACCTGACCTGGCGGCTGGCGGGTGCGCCCGGGCCGGCCGCGCTCGTCACCGACCGGAGCGACGCGAGCGGCACCGGCTACTGGTCGCCGACGACCGGGGACTACCGCCGCGACCTGCTCGAGCTGGCGCTCGGCCACGACGCGATCCTGCCCCGGGTCCTCGGCCCGGCCGAGGCCGGACCCTGCACGTCGTCCGGCGCCGTGCTCGGCCCCGGCACCGGCGACAACGCCGGCGCGGCGCTCGGGCTCGGTGCGACGGCCGGCGACGTCGTCGTCTCGATCGGCACCTCGGGCGTCGCCTGCGCCGTCGCCGACGAGCCGGTGGGCGACGTGACCGGCGCGGTCGCCGGCTTCGCCGACGCGACCGGACGCTTCCTGCCGCTGGTCGCCACCCTCAACGCAGCGCGCGTGCTCGACGCCGCCGGCCGGCTGCTCGGCGTCTCCCACGAGCAGCTCTCCGACCTCGCGCTGTCCGCGCCCGCAGGTGCGGGCGGGCTCGCCTTGGTGCCCTACCTCGAGGGCGAGCGCACCCCCAACCGGCCCGACGCGACCGGGGCGATCCACGGCCTGCGGCTCGAGACCGCCACCCCGGCGTACCTCGCGCGCGCCGCGGTCGAGGGCATGGTCTGCGGGCTCGCCGACGCCGTCGACGCGGTGCGCGCCCTCGGCACTCCCGTGGAGCGGATCATCCTGATCGGCGGAGCCGCCCGGTCGCCCGCCGCGCGTGAGATCGCCTCGGCCGTGCTGGGGCTGCCGGTCTCGGTGCCCGAGCCGGGGGAGTACGTCGCCCGCGGCGCCGCCCGCCAGGCCGCCTGGGTGCTGGCCGGCGGCGACGAGCCCCCGGAGTGGCCGCTGTCCGGGGTGACGGAGACCCGGGCCGAGCCGACACCCGGGGTGCGGGAGCGGTACGCCGAGGTGCGCGATCTGACGGCGAGACGCCCATGATGGGGGCCATGACGCACCGACTCGACGCGACCGACCCGCTGGCGTCGTACCGCGACCGTTTCGTCGGCGCGGAGACACCACTGGTCTACTTCGACGGCAACTCGCTGGGCCGTCCGCTCACGGCCACCGGGCCGCGCCTGTCGCGCTTCGTCGAGGAGGAGTGGGGTGGCCGGCTGATCCGCGGCTGGGACGAGCGCTGGCTGGAGCTGCCGCAGCGCATCGGCGACGACCTGGGTCGGGTCGTGCTCGGCGCCGCGGCGGGGCAGGTCACGATCGGCGACTCGACCACCGTGCTGCTCTACAAGCTGATGCGCGCGGCCGTCGCCGCCCGGCCGGGGCGCACCGAGATCGTGCTCGACCGCGACAACTTCCCCACCGACCGGTACGTCGCCGCCGGGGTGGCCGAGGAGTGCGGGCTGACGCTGCGCTGGATCGACGTCGACCTCACCGCCGGGGTCACGCCCGAGCTGCTGGCCGACGCCGTGGGGGAGCGGACCGCGCTGGTCGTGCTGTCGCACGTCGCCTACCGGTCGGCGTGGCTCGCCGACGCTCCCGAGCTGACCCGGATCGCCCACGACGCCGGTGCCCTCGTGCTCTGGGACCTGTGCCACTCGGCCGGGTCGGTGCCGGTCTCGCTCGACGAGTGGGGGGTCGACCTGGCCGTCGGGTGCACCTACAAGTATCTCAACGGCGGCCCGGGGTCGCCGGCCTTCTGCTACGTCGCCGAGCGGCACCTGCCCGAGCTCACCCAGCCGATCCACGGCTGGCTGGGCTCGGTCGACCCGTTCCTGATGGGGCCGTCCTACGCGCCCGCGCCCGACATCCGCCGGTTCCAGTCGGGCACCCCGCCGATCCTCGGCATGCTCGCGATGCAGGACATGCTCGCGCTGGTCGAGGAGGCCGGCATCGGGGCGGTGCGCGCGAAGTCGGTCGCGCTCACGTCGTACGCCGTCGAGCTCGGCGACGAGCTGCTCGCCCCGGCCGGCGTCGTGCTCGCCTCGCCGCGCGACCCGGCGCGGCGCGGCGGCCACGTGACCTTCACGCATCCGCTGATGCGCGAGGTCACGGCCGCGCTGTGGGAGCGCGACGTGGTCCCCGACTACCGCGACCCGGGCGGGTTGCGGCTGGGGCTGTCGCCCCTGTCGACGTCGTACGCCGAGGTCGAGCGCGGGATGCGGCTGGTCCGCGAGGCCCTGGCGGGGCTGACCTGATGCGCTGGCCCCGTCCGCTGCGTCCCGGCGACCTGGTCGCCGTCACCGCTCCGTCGAGCGGGGTCGGGGCGGACTCGCGGCCGCGCCTCGATTTCGCGCTGCAGTGGCTGCGCGACCGCGGCTACGAGGTGGTCGTGGGCGAGTGCATGTCGGGCGAGCAGGTCCGCTCCGCGCCGGCCGAGCAACGCGCCGCCGAGCTGGTCGACTTCCTCTGCGACCCTGCCGTCGCCGCGGTCGTCCCACCCTTCGGCGGCGAGCTGGCGATCGACCTCCTGGACCTCCTCGACTGGGACCGGCTGGCGGTCGCGGAGCCGACCTGGCTGGTCGGGTGGAGCGACATCTCCACGCTGCTCGTGGCGCTGACGACCCGTCTCGGCTGGGCGACCGCGCACGGCTGGAACCTGATGGACACGCCGCTCGCCCCGCCCGACGGGCTCGCCCACTGGACCGACCTGCTGGCCGCGACCGGCGACGTCGTGCAGCGCAGCCCGGGCCGCACCCGCGCCGGATGGGGCGACTTCCGCGTGGCGGACACCACGCGGATGACGCTGGACCTGCCGACGGACTGGGCGGTGCTCGGCGGCGGGGAGGTGGACGTCTCCGGCCGGCTGATCGGCGGCTGCCTCGAGGTGCTCTCGCCGCTCGCGGGCACGCCGTACGCCGACATCGCGGCCTTCGGCCGCGCGCACTCCGACGAGGGCCTGCTCGTCTACGTCGAGGCGTGCGAGCAGGGGGCCTACGACATCTGCCGGATCCTCCACGGGCTGCGGATGTCGGGCTGGTTCGAGCACGCGAACGCCGTGCTCGTCGGCCGGACCCCGGCGCCCGACGCGCCCGACCTGACCCAGCTCGAGGCCGTCGAGGAGACGCTCGGCGGGCTCGGCGTACCCGTGATCGCGGAGATGGACATCGGCCACACCCAGCCGTTCCTGCCGCTGGTCAACGGCGCGCCGGCGCGGGTGGTCGTGCGCGACGGCGTCCGCGAGGTCACCCAGACCCTCGGCTGAGCCCGCGGGCCGGGCTACCGATGGATGTGGTCGCGCCAGTCGTCGGGCACCCGGTCCGCGGGTCCGGGCGCCGGCTGGTCCTCGGGGTGCTGCAGCGGCGGGGCGAGCTGCGGCCCGAGGAACCCGCTCTCGGCGCCGAAGTCCCAGAACCAGTCCTCGCCCGGCTCGTAGGTCCGGATCACCGGGTGCCCGGTCGCGCGCCAGTGCGCCGTGGCGTGCTGTGCCGGCGACGAGTCGCAGCACCCGACGTGACCGCACTGGGCGCAGCGGCGCAGGTGCACCCACCAGCCGCCGGCCTCCTCGCACTCGACGCAGCCCGGGCCGCTCGGCGGCACCGACGGGTCGACTCCCTCACGCTCGCTCATGGGTCGACGGTAGCCGCCGGTCCAGGTACGCCGCACCGGCGAAGAGCCCGAGGAAGAGCAGGGTGATGCCGCCGCAGGTCGCCAGCACCGAGGGCCAGCCCTTCGCGTCGAAGTCCAGGAACGGATAGGGGAACCAGCCGGTCGCGGCGCCCATCGCGAGCGTCCATGCCGTCCAGGCGACCGGCCACCCCAGCGCCCGGGCGACCACGCGTCCGCTGACCCGCGGTCGCGGACCGAAGAGCAGCCAGCCCGCGATCGCGAGCAGCGGCACGACCAGGTGCAGCAGCCGATCGCAGACCAGGCTCCAGCCGTGCAGTTCCAGCAGTGGGCGCAGCAGGAGGAAGTGCACCAGCCCGGTGACCGTGATGCCCACGAGCCCGGCCAGCCGGAGCACCCGCCAGCCCCGCCCGTCGCGCCCCGGGGCGACCGCGAGCGTGATCGCGCCGGCCGCGACCAGCAGGTTGCTCTGGATCGTGAAGTAGGAGATCAGCCGGCCCAGCCGGACGTTCAGCGGTGGCTGCTCCACGTCGAGGAGCGCGCCGTACCCGGTCACCACCAGCACCGACTGGAGCACCAGCGCGACCACGGCGACCACCGCGGTGACCGTGTGCCACGCCCGCGCCATGGCCGAACCCTAGTGTCACGACACTAAGGTTCGGCCATGCCCGAGACCAACGAGCACGACCAGCAGGTGGGCGACCTCGTCGGGGGCTGGAGCCGGCGGCCCTGGCCGGCGCCGGTGCGGCTGGAGGGCCGGTACGTCGCGCTCGAGCCGCTCGCGGTCGCGCACGCGGCCGACCTGCACGCCGCGCTGTGCGGCCCGGCGGACCCGCCGCTGTGGACCTACCGCCCCGCCGACCCGCCCGTCGACGTGCCCGCGATGGCGGCCCACGTCGAGGAGCACCTCGCCGCGCCGGGCATGGAGACGTTCGTCATCGTGCCGGTCGGGTCGACCGCGCAGGGGCTCGCGGCGTACCAGCGGATCGAGCCGGCGCACGGCCAGGTGGAGATCGCCGGCGTCCTCTTCTCGCGCGCGCTCCAGCGCACCCGGGCCGCGACCGAGGCGATCCACCTGACCATGCGGTACGCCTTCGACGACCTCGGCTACCGCCGGTTCGAATGGAAGTGCGACTCGCTCAACGAGCCGTCCCGACGGGCCGCGGCGAGGCTGGGCTTCGCCTACGAGGGGCGGTTCCGCCACCACCTGGTGACCAAGGGTCGCAACCGCGACACCGACTGGTACTCGGTCACCGACACCGAGTGGCCGGCCGTCCGCGCGGCCCACGAGGGCTGGCTCGACCCCGCCAACTTCGACGCCGCCGGTGCCCAGCGCACCGCGCTGAGCGACCTCACTGCCCGGATCCGTCGCCGCCCAACCCCTCGTCACGCGCCTTGATCATGGCCTGCGCCCGGTCGGGGACGCCGAGCTTGGTGAGCACGTTGGAGACGTGGTTGCGGACGGTCTTGGGGGAGAGCACCATCCGGCGGGCGATCGTGGCGTTGTCGTAGCCGCGGGCGAGCAGGTCCAGCACCTCGCGCTCGCGGTCGGAGAGCTCGGGGAAGGGCACCCGCACGGCCGTCCGGCCCGAGGTCAGCGTCGCCATCGCGCGGGCGGCCACCTGGGGTCCGAGGATCGCCTCGCCGTTCGCGACGGCCCGGATGCCACGCTCGACCTCGGCGGGCGACGCGCTCTTCAGCAGGTAGCCGCGCGCCCCGGCGCGCATCGCCGCCACCACGGACTCGTCGTCCTCGTCCATGGTGATGACCAGCACCGCCAGGTCCGGGAGGGCGCGCACCAGGTCGCGGGTGGTCTCGATGCCGGAGTCGTCGCCGAGGTGGAGGTCCATGAGCACGACGTCGACGGTCGCGTCGATCCGCTCCAGCGCCCGGGTGGCGTCCTCGGCCTGCGCGACGACCTCGATCCCGTCGAGCGAGCCGAGCAGGCCGGCCATCCCGAGCCGGAAGACGGGGTGGTCGTCGACGACGGCGACGCGGATCGATCTCTCAGCCATGGGTCACCACGAGAGGGAGCGTAGCGACGACCTCGGTGCCGCCGCCGATCCGATCGCGGACCTCGAGGGTGCCGCCCTGCTCCTCGGCCCGCTCGCGCATCGACCGGGTGCCGACGCCGACGGTCGCGTCGCCGTCGCGGCCCCGGCCGTCGTCGGCGACCACGAGCAGCAGGCTGCCGACGGGATGCCGCCGGGCGACGATGCGGCAGTGGTCGGCGGCCGAGTGCCGGAGGACGTTCGTGAGCGCCTCGCCGACGATGCCGTACGCCGCCGCGGCCACCCGCGGGTCGAGACCGTCGAAGCGGTCCGCCTCGACGGTGACGTGGAGCGCCCCGCTGTCGAAGCGTCCGGCGAGCTCGGTCAGCGCCGGGACCAGCCCGAGCTCGTCGAGCACCGGCGGCAGCAGGTGGTGGGAGAGGCCGCGGACGCTGTTGGCCGCCGTCTCCACCTCGCCCTGCAGGTGGGCGAGCAGCTCGTAGCCCGCGCGCGCGTCGGTCAGCAGCAGGTTGCGCGCGCCCTGGAGGCCGAGACTGATGCCGGCCAGCGACGGCCCGAGGCCGTCGTGGATCTCGCGGCGGAGCACCCGGCGCTCCTCGAGCCGCGCCGCGGCCAGGCGGCTGCGCAGCTCCTCCAGGTCCGCCGCGCCGCGCCCGATCACGACGGCGGCCGCCACCACCGAGGCGACGTCGCGCAGGGTGCTGAGGTCGCGGGCCGACAGCTGCGCGCCCGGCAGCGCGGTGACCTGGAGCAGGCCGACCAGCTCACCGCTGTGCCGCAGCTCGACCTCGGCGCCCGGACCGCTCGGCTCGCCCCACCTGACCGGGGCCAGCGCGTCGCTGACCACGATCACGGACTCCAGCCGCATCGACTCCCCGAGGTCGGCGGTCAGGCCCGCCAGCAGCTCGTCGGTCGAGTCGCTCGAGACCAGCTGGGTGCCGAGCCGCCGGGCCACCCGGTGCGGATCGGCCGCGTCGCCGTACACGAGTCGGCGCACCCGCCGGCCCGCGGTGAGGCGCAGCGGCTGGACCGCGGCCGCCACGGTGCCCGCCGCCAGCAGCTGCGGTACGCCGTCGCCGGGGAACAGCTCGCCGAGGAGCAGGGTCACCGCCAGGTAGACGACGAGCAGGCCGCCGGTGAGGAGCCCGCCCAGCACGGCGCGGCTGACGACCAGCTGCAGGTCCCACAGCCGGTTGCGCAGGACCACGACGAGCACGGCCGCCGGGAAGACCGCCTGCGAGGCCAGGTGCAGGACCGGCGTGAGCCAGTAGGGCAGCCAGGGGATCGTGGTGAGCACCGGCACGAACGACACGGCGAGGATCGCGGTGCCCACCGCGAGCCAGCCCAGCCCGTTGCGCTCCCCGGTCGGCCCGAACCGGCGGCGCCACGCCACGGACAGCGCGGTGACGAGCCCGAGCCCGATCGCGCACCAGTACATCTCGTCGAGGTGCGGCGCCTCGTCGTCCAGGATCACCGCCACGCCGGTGGCCACGCTGAGCGTCGCGCCCGCGGCCAGGCCCACCCACTCCAGCCGGAGCGGGTGGTCGCGCACCAGCCAGGGGACGACCAGGAAGAGCGCCAGGGTGCCCGGCACCCAGGCCGTGTTCGCCAGCCGGGCGATCGCGTCGGTCCCCGTGAGCGTGCTCTGGTCGAGGGCGCTGCTGTGCGCGAAGCCGAAGGCCGCCAGTCCGCCGCCCACGGCGGCGATCGCGAGCAGCCAGGGGACCGGGTGCGACCGGCGCACCAGGATCACCGCCGCGACCGTCCCGTAGACGCACGCGACGGTGATGTCGACGAGGAAGAAGAGCAGGTTCTCGTCGACCGGCGGCTGGCCCACGACCAGCAGGGCGACGGACAGGACGGCGAGTGCCCAGGCGGCCACGGCGATGGCCGTGGCCGCCCGGGTTCGCCCGATGCTCGAGTGGGGGGCGGGCATCGGGTCTGGGATGCCGGTCCGGAGGGATCGAACCAGCACGTTGTCAGTCCGTCGGGCTCGGGCGCCGGTCGCCGAAGGTGAACCCCAGCCCGAGCACCAGCACGAGGACGGGGCCGGTGAAGCCGGCCAGGTACTGCAGCGGCGAGAGGCCGACGAGCAGCGTCACGCCGCCGAGCACGGCGGCGAGCCAGCCGATCCATCGGGGCGCCGCCGCGTGCCGCAGGGCGGCGACCGCGACGGCGACGCCGGTGACGCCGGCGCCGACCCAGAGCCAGGGCACGGTGCCGACCCAGTGGCCGACGACGGCCGCGAACTCCGGGTCCAGAGGCGCGTCGTCGCTCTCGAGCCCGAAGATCACCTCGGTGCTGAACGCCGCGCCCATCAGCGCGGCGACCGAGGTCAGCAGCAGGCCACCGGCCGCGATGTCCGGCAGCAGGCTCACCGCCGGCGCCTGGCCCTGCAGCCGACGGCGCAGGCCGGCCGCGAAGATCAGGAGCAGGACGGCGGCGCCGGTCATCGCCAGGTGCAGGGTCAGCAGCTGGGGGACGAAGTCGCCGAGCCGGTCGGTGATCCGCCCGGCGTCCCCGGCGTAGCGCTCGTCGTACGCCGCGTCGATCCGCAGCGACGCCTGGATCCCGACGATCCCGAGCAGTCCGGCCGCCGCACCGACGATCGCCCAGCCGCGGCCGACGGTCGGCGCCACCGGGCGCGGGCGGGCGTCGAGTGCCGCTCGGGTGCTGCTGGTGGTGGCCACGGGCGCTGCTCCTCAGGTCTCGGACGATGACGACCCCACGTTCGACCACCCGGCGTCCCGGCCGTCAGGGCGGCGCGTCCCGAATCGCCGGGCAGCGGGCGCCAGGCTCCGCCGATCCCCCCGTCCGGTGGCCGGTGTCGGGTGTCGGACGGCTGTGCCAAGGTGGGGAGGTGGACCAGCGACTGAGCTTCGTCACCCTCGCGGTGCGCGACCTCGAGGCGACCCGGGCCTTCTACGTCGACGGGCTGGGGTGGCAGGCCGCGCTCGAAGTGCCCGGCGACGTGCTGATGATCCAGCTCGGGCAGCACCTGCTGCTGTCCCTGTGGGCCGAGGGCGGGTTCGAGGCCGAGGTGGGGGAGATCCGGCGCGGGCCCGGCCTGGTGCCGATCACGCTCGCCCACAACGTGCCGACCCGCGACGAGGTCGACGCCGTCCTGGCGACCGCGCGGGCCGCGGGCGCCGATCCGGTGAGCCCGGCCGTCGTGCGCGAGTGGGGCGGCTACACCGGCTACTTCGGCGATCCCGACGGCTACCGCTGGGAGATCGCCTACAACCCCGGACCGATCGGACAGGTGGTGCTGCCATGACCGACAACCAGACCGACAGGACCATCCGCGGCTACGACGAGGTCAAGGCGCTGGGCCTCGGCGACTGGCGCTGGCTGGTGGGTGCGCTGCACGCGCGTTTCGCGACCGGCGACTTCGCGACCGGCATCGCGCTCGCCGACGCCATCGCCGCCGCGGCCGAGGAGGCCGGTCACCATCCCGACCTCGACCTCCGCTACCCCCACCTCTCGGTGCGGCTGCTCAGCCACGACGTGGGCGGGGTGACCGACCGCGACCTGCGGCTGGCCCGGCGGATCAGCGAGCTGGCGGCCGCCCGGGGTGTGGCCGCGGCGCCCGACGCGATCGTCGCGCTCGAGCTCGGCCTCGACACCGCCGACCACGCGACCGTACTGCCGTTCTGGCGGGCCCTGCTCGGGTACGACGACAGCCGGATCTACCCCGGGCGCGAGATCCTCGACGGCGCCGGTCGCCTGCCGGCCGTCTGGACCCAGCGCACCGAGGCCCACGAGACGCCCCGGCAGCGTTGGCACCTCGACGTCATCGTTCCCATCGAGCGGGCGCAGGACCGGATCGACGCGGCCCTCGCCGCCGGCGGGACCCTGGTCTCCGACGAGGCGGCTCCCGCGTTCTGGGTGCTGGCCGACCCGGAGGGCAACAAGGCGTGCGTGTGCACCCCGGAGGGCCGCTCGGAGGTCGGCTGAGACGGGCGTGCTGCCGCGGCCGGGCCCGACCGCATCTCGGGATCGCTGTCCCGGATGCTGGGACTCCTGTCACACTCGGATGCGGGCGAACGGGTCGGGCCGCTACCGTTGGGGTCATGCGCAAGGACATTCTTGTACGCACGCGACGTGTGGGCTGAGTCGAGACCGACTCCAGCGCGCACGTCGACCCCTCGTCGCCCAAGCCGGGCCGAGGGGTTTTTTGTTGGTCAGGCACGGCAGCACTAGTAGAGGGAAGTCAGATCGATGAGCGAGCAGATGACGGGCGCGCAGAGCCTGATCAGATCGCTGGAGGCCGCGGGCACCACGGAGATCTTCGGGATCCCGGGCGGCGCCATCCTCCCGGCGTACGACCCCCTCATGGACTCCTCGATCCGGCACATCCTGGTGCGCCACGAGCAGGGCGCCGGCCACGCGGCGCAGGGGTACGCCGCCGCCACCGGCCGCGTGGGCGTCTGCATGGCGACCTCCGGCCCGGGTGCCACCAACCTCGTCACGCCGATCGCCGACGCCCACATGGACTCCGTCCCGCTGGTGGCCGTCACCGGCCAGGTCGGTGCCGCGATGATCGGCACCGACGCCTTCCAGGAGGCCGACATCCGCGGCATCACGATGCCGATCACCAAGCACAACTTCCTGGTCACCGACCCCGCCGAGATCCCGCGCACGGTCGCGGAGGCCTTCCACATCGCCTCGACCGGTCGCCCGGGCCCGGTCCTGGTCGACGTCGCGAAGTCGGCGCTGCAGGCGATGACGACCTACGCGTGGCCGACCGAGCTCAACCTCCCCGGCTACCGCCCGGTGACCCGGCCGCACTCCAAGCAGATCCGCGAGGCGGCCAGGCTGATCCTGGAGTCGCGCCGCCCGGTGCTCTACGTCGGCGGCGGCGTGATCCGCGCCCGGGCGGCCCAGGAGCTGCGGGTGCTCGCCGAGCTGACCGGCATGCCGGTCGTGACCACGCTGATGGCCCGCGGTGCGTTCCCCGACAGCCACCCGCAGCACCTCGGCATGCCCGGCATGCACGGCACCGTCGCGGCGGTCGCGGGCATGCAGAAGTCCGACCTGATCATCAGCCTGGGTGCTCGCTTCGACGACCGGGTGACCGGCAACCTCGACTCGTTCGCCCCGGGCGCGAAGGTCATCCACGCCGACATCGATCCGGCCGAGATCGGCAAGAACCGCGCGGTCGACGTCCCGATCGTGGGTGACTGCCGCGAGGTGATCAGCGACCTGGTCGTCGCGCTCCGGGCCGAGATCGACGCCGGCCACACCGGCGACTACGAGGCCTGGGTCGCCTTCCTCGCCGGCATCAAGCAGACCTACCCCCTCGGCTACGACAAGCCGGCCGACGGCAGCCTCTCGCCGCAGTACGTGCTCGAGCGGCTCGGCGCGATCGCGGGCCCCGAGGCGGTGTACGCCGCGGGCGTCGGCCAGCACCAGATGTGGGCCGCGCAGTTCGTGGGCTACGAGCACCCCAACACCTGGCTCAACTCCGGGGGCCTCGGCACGATGGGGTACGCCGTGCCGGCGGCGATGGGCGCCAAGGTCGGCCGCCCCGACGCGACCGTGTGGGCCATCGACGGCGACGGCTGCTTCCAGATGACCAACCAGGAGCTGGCCACCTGCACGATCAACGACATCCCGATCAAGGTCGCGATCATCAACAACGAGTCGCTCGGCATGGTCCGGCAGTGGCAGTCGCTGTTCTACAACGAGCGCTACTCCAACACCGACCTGCACTCCAAGCGGGTCCCCGACTTCGTCAAGCTCGCCGACGCCTACGGCTGCGTGGGCCTGGCCTGCGAGAGCCCGGACGACGTCGACGCCACGATCACCAAGGCGATGGAGATCGACGACGCCCCCGTCGTCGTGGACTTCCGCGTGCACCGTGACGCGATGGTCTGGCCGATGGTCGCCGCCGGCACCAGCAACGACGACATCAAGTACGCCCGCGACCTGGCCCCGAAGTTCGACGACGACGCAGATGTGGAGCTCCGCCCGTGACCACGACGCAGAACACCAAGCACACGCTGTCGGTGCTCGTCGAGAACAAGCCCGGCGTGCTGGCCCGGATCGCGGGGCTCTTCAGCCGCCGCGGCTTCAACATCGACTCGCTCGCGGTCGGCCCGACCGAGCACGCCGAGGTCTCCCGGATGACGATCGTCGTCGACGTGGAGGGCACCCCCCTCGAGCAGGTCACCAAGCAGCTCAACAAGCTCGTCGAGGTGATCAAGATCGTGGAGCTCGACGGCTCCGCCTCGGTCAACCGCGAGCTGCTGCTGGTCAAGGTCAAGGCCGACGTCGAGGCCCGCGGGCAGGTGCTGGACGCCGTCCAGCTCTTCCGTGCGAAGGTGGTCGACGTGGCCCCCGACGCGATCACGATCCAGGCGGTCGGCAACGCCGACAAGCTGGCGGACCTCCTGCGGGTGCTCGAGCCCTTCGGCATCCGCGAGCTCGTCCAGTCGGGCATGGTCGCCATCGGCCGTGGCTCCCGCTCCATCTCCGAGCGCACCCTGCGCCCGGTGACCATCCCCGCCCCGCCTGCCGCGGGCTGATCAGTAACACAACGAGAAGGAGAAGCCCCAGTGGCTGAGATGTTCTACGACGACGACGCGGACCTGTCCCTGATCCAGGGCAAGAACGTCGCGGTCATCGGCTACGGCAGCCAGGGCCACGCCCACGCGCTGTCCCTGCGCGACTCGGGCGTCGACGTGCGGGTCGGCCTGCAGCCGGGCTCGAAGAGCCGCGCCAAGGCGGAGGCCGAGGGCCTGCGGGTCCGGACGCCGGCCGAGGCCGCGGAGGAGGCCGACGTCATCGTCATCCTCGCCCCCGACCAGCACCAGCGGAAGCTCTACGCCGAGGAGATCGCGCCGCAGCTCGCCGAGGGCGACACCCTGGTCTTCGGCCACGGCTTCAACATCCGCTTCGGCTTCATCGAGCCCCCCGTTGGCGTCGACGTCTTCATGGTCGCCCCGAAGGGCCCGGGCCATCTGGTCCGCCGCGAGTACGTCGACGGCCGCGGCGTCCCCGTACTCGTCGCCGTCGAGAAGGACGAGTCGGGCAACGCCTGGCCGCTCGCGCTGTCGTACGCCAAGGCGATCGGCGGCCTGCGCGCCGGCGGCATCAAGACGACCTTCACCGAAGAGACCGAGACCGACCTCTTCGGTGAGCAGGCCGTCCTCTGCGGTGGCGCCTCGCAGCTCGTCATGTACGGCTTCGAGGTCCTCACCGAGGCGGGCTACCAGCCCGAGGTCGCCTACTTCGAGTGCCTCCACGAGCTCAAGCTGATCGTCGACCTGATGTACGAGGGCGGCATCGCCAAGCAGCGCTGGTCGGTCTCCGACACCGCGGAGTACGGCGACTACGTCTCCGGCCCGCGCGTCATCACCCCCGAGGTGAAGGCCAACATGCAGGCCGTGCTCGCCGACATCCAGAACGGCACGTTCGCCAAGCGCTTCATCGACGACCAGGATGCCGGCTCGCCGGAGTTCACCGAGCTGCGCAAGAAGGGCGAGCAGCACCCGATCGAGCAGACCGGTCGCGAGCTGCGCAAGCTGATGGCCTGGGTGAAGTCGCACGACTCGGACTACACCGAGGGCACCGCCACCCGCTGACCCAGCCACGAGTCGGCGCGTCCACGACCTGGTCGTGGACGCGCCGACTTGTCGATTTCGGGCCCGGCTGCGCCGTCGGTGACGCGGCGTCCCCTCGGCCGGTCACGGGACGGGCCTCAGGTGTCGAGGAAGCCGCGTCCGCCGGGCGGCCCGCCGGGGGTGACGGCCGCGACGACCTCGTGGAGCGCGGGGACGACGGCGTAGTCCTCCACCATCTCGACGATGGCGAAGATCTCGGAGACGTCGGCCTCGCTCGGGGCGTCGAACCGGATCGGGCCGAGGTCGCGGCCGGCGACGTACTCGCCGCCGAGCAGGCAGTAGCCGATGTCCAGGGCGGCGCCGCGCGGCACGGCCCAGTGCGCGGTCTGGTAGCGGCGCAGCCGGGGCCGCCTCGGCCGCAGGATCAGGCACCGGCGCTTGCTGCGGCTCCGCCCGCGCCCCGTCCGGACGGTGCGGAGGCGCATCGTGACCGGCGGCCCGACCTCCTGCACGTACCTCGCGAGCGCGCGCAGGTACGCGTCCGCGAGGTCTGCGGCCCGGGGCACCACCCGATGGTCGGAATGGATGACGCTGATGTCGTCGACCCGGATCGCCATCGTGACCTCCGCTCTCTCGGATGGCCATATGAGTATGGCCATCTATAGATTGCCACATGTCGCGGTCCACCACTCCGGAGGGTCGGGGTCGGCGGGTCAGTGGATCCGATCGGTGAGGACGGCGAGCAGGGCCCGGGCGCTCTCGTCGGAGAGCAGGAGTCGGCTGGAGCGTCCCTCGCTGTCCTCGATCTGCCACCAGCTGCGATGTGGCGGGCCGACCGGGAGGAAGCGCCGCACCGTCAGCTCCGTCGACCGCGGGTGGATGGTCAACGTGTCGGGGTCGACGTCGCCGGCGACCGCGGCGATGGCGACCCCGTCGTCCTGGTGCCTGCGGTCCTCGGGGTGGTCGGACTCCCGGTGGACGCGCGTGCACCACTCGGGGCACGGCTCGTGCAGCCACGAAGGGCGGCCCGGTCCGCGTGACTCAGGCGAGGCTCGCTCCTCGGTCATGCCATCGTCTCCGTGCCGTCGCTTCGTGCTTCCCCGGTACCTTAGGTCGAGCCACCGACACTCGCTGTCGGCCCGGCTCGGCCGTCCGGATTCGGTTGGACCATCCATAGATTCCCATACTCGTATGGCCATCTGGTGCAGGCGGCGCCAGCAGGCTGGTCGGTGTGGCGCGCAAGAGGGTCGAGAAGAAGGTCGATCTCACCTGGGAGACCTTCGCGCGTGACCTGGGCCTGAACCTGCTGCGCGCTCGCGAGGCGAAGGGGCTCAGTCAGGAGCGGGTCGCCCATGCGGCGGGGATCGCGGCGTACACGTACCAGAAGTTCGAGAAGGGCGAGTCCCGACCGGGCACGCCGATGAACCCGCGCCTGACCACGCTCGTGGCGTTGAGCCAGGTGCTCGAGATCCCGCTGCCGGAGCTGCTGCCGGCCGAGCTGCCGGACCTGACGGCGGGCCGCTGACCGCGGCCACTAGCGCGGGAAGCCGCCCGCGCGGCCGAGCATGGCGGGCGCCTGGGAGTAGCCGACCAGCTCGCTGATCCAGGTGCCGGTGGCGGCGATCGCGGGGAGGTCGACGCCCGAGGGGACGCCGGAGCGCTCGAGCAGGTAGGCGAGGTCCTCGGTGGCGATGTTGCCGGTGGCTCCAGGGGCGAACGGGCAGCCGCCGATGCCGCCCGCGGAGGCGTCGAGCACGCCCACGCCGGACTCGATCGCGGCCACCGCGTTGGCATAGCCGGTGTTGCGGGTGTTGTGGAAGTGGGCGCGCAGGGGCAGGTCGGGGGCGAGGATGCGCAGGCCCGCGACGATCGAGCGCACCTGGGCGGGCACCCCGACGCCGATCGTGTCCGCGATCGCCAGCTCGTCGGGGCCGGCGTCGAGCACGGCGCGGGCGACCTCCAGTACCCGGGAGGTCGCCACCTCGCCGTCGAAGGGGCAGCCGAACGCCGCCGCGAGGATCACCGTGGTCGCCAGGCCGGCCGCGCGCGCGTCGTCGGCCATCGCCCGCCAGGCGGCGACCTGGGTGGCGGTGTCCACGCCCTGGTTGCGCACCGCCAGCCCGTCGGAGCAGACCACGACGACGGTGGCCTCGTCGCAGCCGGCCGCGATGGCCCGGTCCAGCCCGCGCCGGTTCAGCACCAGGCCGATCGAGCGCAGGCGCGGGTCGTCGCGCACCTCGGCCATCACGGTCTCCGCGTCCGCCATCTGGGGCACCCGCTCGGGGTGGGCGAACGCCGTCACCTCCACCCGGCGCAGCCCCGCGTCGAGCGCCCGGCGTACCAGCGTCACCTTGTCCTCGGTGGAGACGAGGCGCTGCTCGTTCTGCAGCCCGTCACGGGGGGCGACCTCGACGATCTGGACATCCGGCATGGAGACAAGTCTATCGGATATATGATCGAGCTATGACGAGTGTGGGACCTCTGGCAGGGGTGCGCGTGATCGAGGCGGGCCAGCTGCTCGCCGGGCCGTTCGCCGGTCAGCTGATGGGCGACCTGGGCGCCGACGTGATCAAGGTCGAGCCGCCCGGCGTCGGCGACCCGATGCGCCAGTGGGGCCGCGAGAAGTCCGAGGGCAGCTCGCTGTGGTGGCCGGTCGTCGGCCGCAACAAGCGCTCGGTGACGCTCAATCTGCGCGAGGCCGCCGGCCAGGACCTCCTCGTCGAGCTGATCAGGCAGGCCGACGTCTTCGTCGAGAACTTCCGCCCCGGCACGCTCGAGAGGTGGCGGCTCGGGTACGACCGGCTCCGCGAGATCAACCCGCGACTGGTGCTGGTCCGGGTCAGCGGCTACGGCCAGACCGGGCCGTACTCGTCGCGCGCCGGCTACGGCTCGATCGGCGAGGCGATGGGCGGGCTGCGCTACATCACCGGCGAGCCCGACCGGCAGCCCTCGCGCACCGGGATCTCGATCGGCGACGCACTCGCGGCGATGCATGCGACCATCGGTGCGCTCGCCGCGCTGCGGCACCGCGACGTCACCGGCGAGGGGCAGGTCGTCGACAGCGCGATCTACGAGGCCGTGCTCGCGATGATGGAGTCGACGGTCACCGAGTGGGACGTGCAGGGCTACCAGCGCGAGCGCACCGGCGCGGTGCTCCCGAACGTCGCGCCCAGCAACGTCTACCCGACCGCCGACGGCCAGCTGATCCTGATCGCCGCCAACCAGGACTCGGTCTTCGGCCGGCTCGCCGCCCTCATGGACGAGCCCGAGCTGGCCGCCGAGGGCAGTCGGTACCACGACCACTCCGGTCGCGGCGAGCATCAGCAGGAGCTCGACGACCACATCGCCGTCTGGACCGCGAAGCACGACTCCGACGCGCTGCTCGCGCTGCTGCACGAGGGGGGCGTGCCCGCCGGTCGGATCTACAAGGCGGCCGACATGCTCAGCGACCCGCACTTCATCGCCCGCGATGCGATCATCCGGGTCGCCGACCCGAGGTTCGGCGAGCTGGCGATGCAGAACGTCGTGCCCAAGCTCTCCGCCACCCCCGGCAGCATCCGCTGGACCGGTCCGGATCTCGGGCAGCACAACGACGAGGTGTACGGCGACCTCCTCGGGCTCGACGCGGCCCGGCGGGCGGAGCTCGCCGAGTCCGGCGTCATCTGATGGACCGCCCGGTGAGCCGTGAGGACGACTACGCCGGTGTGGGCTTCCGCGGCCGGATCGGCTGGGGCGGCCGGCCGGCGGTGGTGGTCGTCGACGTGGTGACCGCCTACCTCGAGGGCGGCCCGCTCACCGACGCCGGCGGCCGCTTCGAGAGCGCCCGGGCCAGCGTCGAGCGGGTCGTCGACGCGGCCCGCGGGGCCGGGCACCCGGTCGTGTTCACCGCGGTGCGGCTGGCGCCGGGCGGCGCGGACGCGGGCTGGTTCGGGGTCAAGGTGCCGGGGCTGAGCGTCTTCGAGGACGGCTCGCCGTACGCCGGGTTCCCGCCCGCGCCGGCCCCGCTGCCGGGCGAGGTCGTGGTGAGCAAGCAGTACGCCTCGTCGTTCTTCGGCACCAGCCTGGTCGCGACCCTGACCGCCGGGCGCGTCGACACGGTCGTCGTCACCGGCTTCTCCACCAGCGGCTGCGTGCGCGCGACCGCGCTCGACGCGCTGCAGCACGGCTTCCGGCCGGTCGTGGTCGCCGACGCGTGCGGCGACCGCGATCCGGCCACCCACGACCAGAACCTCTTCGACCTCGACTCCAAGTACGCCGACGTGCTCTCGGAGGCCGAGGTCGTGGACCACCTGACCACCCACCCCGCCGACCGATCAGCCACCGATCAAGCCTGAGGAGAACCGATGACCCTCGTCGACCTGGACGCCGCCGACCTCGAGTGGCGCGAGCACCACATCGCCGGCTCGGACCTGCCCGCGCGACTCGTGCTGCTGCACGCCGACGCCGAGCGACAGACCCGCACCGTCCTGGTGCAGTTCCCGCCGGGCTGGAGCCGCGACGCCGTCGGCCACCAGCCGGCGGGGGAGGAGATGGTGATCCTCTCCGGCGCGCTGAGCATCAGCGGCGTCACGGCCGGCCTCGGCGACTACCTGGTGGTCGAGCCGCGGGCTACTCGCGCGGCGACCTCGGTCCAGGACGACACCCGGGCGGTGGTGTGGTTCTCCGGGCCCGGCGGCGGCTGGACCGACGGCGAGGCCGCCGACGCCGGCACCGCCTCGGTGGCCGCGCTGGTCGCCGGGCAGCAGCGCGGGCCGCACGCCGAGCTGGTGGGCACCGTCACCGTCCACGACCAGCTGCCCGAGCAGGCCTTCGACGCCGACGTCGACGTGCTCTGGACCGCCGACGCCACCTGGGCGCACGTGCCGGCCGGGGACGTCGTGCCCGCCCGCGCCGGGCAGGCGATCGTCCACCACTGGGGCTGAGGATCGAGGCCCTGCACTTCTCGGCCACTGCCACCCCAGAACCGACGGGATGGCCCGAGAAGTCGTCCTCTCGATCTCGCCGGCCTACGTCAGTGCGCGGCGGGCGTCCTCGTCGTAGTGCCGGCCGGTGCGCTGGAGGAGCACGATCGCCACGAAGAGCGGCGGGATCAGCGCCAACAGGGCGATCCGCAGCGAGCCGACCGCGTCGGAGATCAGGCCGATCAGCAGCGGGCCGGCGGCGCCGCCGAGCGTGGTCACGAACTGCAGGACCGCGAAGCCGAGGCCGCGCTGGCGGGCGGGTACGACGTCGGCGGAGGCGGCCGTGAGGTTCGGGATCGCCCCGGCGAAGCCGACGCAGGACAGCGCCACGAGGGTGAGCCGCAGCGGCAGGCCGGGCAGCAGCACGGCACCGGTGAGGGCGAGGGCGCCGAGCGCGAGGAAGCCGACGCCGGTGCGCAACCGCCAGGCGGACCGGGTGCCGTGGTGCCGGTCGCCGATCCGGCTGCCGAGCACGATGCCGACGACGATCCCCATGCCGCCGACGCCGCCCGCGAGGCCGGCCGCGGCGTCGTAGTCGAGGCCCTCGGTGCGCTCGAGGAAGGTCGGCAGCCAGTAGAAGAGGCCGCCGAGGCCGAGGTAGAGCAGCGACAGGCCGACGATGACGCCGCGCAGTGAGCCGATCCGCAGCACCTCGCGCGCCTCGCCGAGCATCGAGGCGCGCAGCGTGGTCTCCGGCGCCTCGTCCGCGCCGGTGGCGCCGCGCAGTCGGTCGATCCGGTCGCCGAGGCCGCGCAGCGGCTCGCGCACGGTGAAGACGAGCAGCGCCACGACGACGCCCGGGACGGCGACGATGAAGAACACCGATCGCCAGCCGACGGCCTGCGCGAGCGCGCCTCCGATCGCCACGCCGACCGGGAGGCCCAGGTAGTAGCCGGCCCGCTCGAGGCCGTAGGCCTTGCCGCGGGCCCGGCCGGGGTAGTAGTCGGCGAGCAGGCTCGACGCGGGCGGGTTGTAGAGCTGGCCGGCCGCGCCCAGCAGGATCCGGCTCGCGAAGAACAGGGCGAACGTCGTGGCCACGCCGCTGAGCACCGAGCAGGCCGCCCAGGTGAGCACCACGAGGCCGATGATCGACGTACGCCGGCCCCGGTCCGCGAGCCGGCCCGCGGGCAGCAGCAGGATCACCCCGGCGATGGCGGAGGCGGTCGGGATCGCGCCGGCCAGGGTGTCGCCGAAGCCGAAGTGCTCCTGGATCGCGGGCAGCGCGCCGGCGACCAGGTTGTACTCGACCCGGTCGATGAAGGCGACCAGGGCGACGACGATCGCCGCCCACCAGCCGAACGGCGCGACCTTCCCGGGGTCGACCGTGACCGGCGGCCGGCCGGGGAAGGCCTCTACCCGGACTTCCTCATGGGTCGCTTCCGGCATGCGGCCTGCTCCTATCGTTCGGGGACGGGGTGTGCGAGGGTGTCCCGGAAGCGTAGATCATATATAGGAGTCATGGATGCCGATCGTTCGTGTGGCCGCCGCCCAGTTCGCCGTGACCGAGGACGTGGCCGCCAACCTGGCCACCTGTCTGCGGATGTCCGACCGGGCGGCGGACGAGGGCGCCCGGGTCGTCGTGCTGCCGGAGTTCTGCAATCACGTCTCGTGGTACGACGACCGGGCGCACGCCCGCCGGATGGCGCTGACCCTCGACGGGCCGTTCGTGGCTGCGCTGGGCGCGAAGGCGCGCGAGCGCGGCATCCACCTGATGGCCAACTGCACGCTGGCCCGCGAGGACGGCCGGACCACCGGGAGCAACCTCCTGTTCTCGCCCGCGGGGGAGATCCTCGCGGTGACCGACAAGCAGGTGCTGATGGGCAGCGAGCGCGACCACCTCGACCCGGCGATCGCCGCCTCGCCGGTCGTCGACGTCGAGTTCGGCCGGGTCGGCCTCTACTCGTGCATGGACGGCGTCATCAACGAGACGCCGCGGATGCTCGGCGTCGGCGGCGCGCAGGTGCTGCTCAACAGCCTCAACTCGTTCGCCCTCGACGAGGCGTCGCTGCACGTGCCGGTGCGCGCCGTCGAGAACCGGGTCTGGGTGGTGGCCGCCAACAAGGTCGGGCCGCTGGTCCCGGCGCGCAGCATCGACGTGGTCGCCGAGCGCGTCGGCGTGCCGGCCGGGCTGCTGCACGGCGCGGGGGAGAGCCAGATCGTGGCGCCCGACGGCACCGTGGTGGCGATCGCGCCGCGCACGGGCGAGGCGGTGGTCGTCGCCGACATCGACGTCGCCGCGGCCGACGACAAGCGCCGGCCGGACGGCACCGACGTGATGGCCGCGCGCCGCCCCGAGCTCTACGGGCCGATCGTGGCTGCTCCGCGCGGACGGCAGCGGCCGGCGGGGGCGGAGGAGCTGGCGGCGGCGGTGGTCACCCCGGCCGACGGTGACGACCTGTCGGCACTGCTGGCGAACGCGCTGGCCACCGGCGCCCGGCTCGTCGTGCTGCCCGAGCTCGCCGGCCTCGAGCCCGAGCGGATCGTCGCGGCGCTCGCGGGCTCCGATGCCGTCGTGGCCACCAGCGTGGCCGACGGCGACGTCCACGCGGGGCTGGTGCTCTCCGCGGACGGGATGGTGCTGCGCCAGCCGCAGCTGCACGCGTGTGCCCGGCACGCGTGGGCGACGGCGTACGGCGACGGGCTGGCCGTCGCGGACCTGCCATGGGGCCGACTGGCGCTGGTCGTCGGCGACGACGCGCTCTACCCCGAGACCTTCCGGCTCGCGGCGCTCCAGGACGTCGACGTGGTGGCCGTGCCGTTCACGGTCCAGGCGGCCACCGACCTCGACCCGCTGCTCCTCGAGCGCGCGGCCGAGAACCGCCTCAATGTCGCGGTCGCGAGCCGGCGCGGGGCGCACGGCGGGGGCGCGCTGTTCCCGCTGTCGACCGACTTCACGCTCTGGGCACCCGGCCGCGGTCCGTTCGCCGGGATCATCAGCCGTCCCGAGCCGGTGCGCGCCGCGGGGGCCGTCGAGACGGCGACGCTGCGCCCGGCGTGCGCGACCAACCGGTTCGTCAGCAAGGGGACCGACGTCGTCGACGGCCGTCCCTGGGACCTGGCGGCGGCCCTGGTCGCGATGCCGTCCGGGGCCTGAGCGCTCCCGCTCGGGCCCCGGTGCTCAGGCCTCGGCGGCGTGGGTCTCGGGGTCCGACCCGAGCGCGGCCAGCAGCGCGTTCTCCGTGCTCTCGAGATGGGCGATCCAGGCGTCGCGGAGCTCCGTGGCCTGACCCGCTCGGGCCAGGTCGAGCAGCTCCCGGTGCTCGTCGATGCGCGCCCGGGTGGTCTCGGGCGCGGTGTCGAGGTTGTCCATGAGCAGGTGCAGGTAGCGGTCGGCCGAGTGCCAGAGGATCTCCAGCACGCGACGGTCCACCCCGCCGGTCACCTCGTCGAGGATCGCGGCGTGGAAGGCGTGGTGGGCCGCGGCGAGCGAGGCCGGCTCGCGCTCGATCTCGGCGTACTCGTCCAGCGCGACCTGCGCCCGGGCGAGCCGCTCCTCCGACATCGTCTCCATGGCGCGCAGGACCAGGTCGCCCTCGATGATCTTGCGCAGCCGGTAGATGCCGGACAGGTCCTCCCGGCTGAGTGAGGCCACCAGGGCGGAGCGGCCCGGTCGCAGGCTCACCAGCCCCTCGCTCTCGAGGCGGCGCAGCGCCTCGCGTACGGGGATGTGGCTGACGTCGAACTGCTCGCACAGCTCCACGATCGACACCGCGGCACCGGGCTTGATGTCGCCGTTGAGGATGGCGCGGTGGAGCTCGTCGGTCACGCGGTCGACCAGTGACAGGTGGGCGATGGGGCGTACCGACGCTCCCGTGCGCGGCGTGCGGGCCATGCGGGCTCTCTTCCTGGGCTTTCGATGCTGCGGTGTTCCGGTCCGGATCCGACCGTGGCCAATCGTGGCATGTCCGACATGAGTTGTGGTGAACGGCTTGCGCCCGGATCCTATTCGATATTGTATATTCTCTAGTGAAAGGGGGTGTCGATGGTCGACCCCGCGACGTTCCGTGACGTCATGGCGCAGTGGCCCAGCGGCGTCACCGTGGTGACGACACTCGTGGACGGTGCCTGGCACGGCATGACCGCCAGCTCGTTCTCGAGCGTGAGCCTGGACCCGCCGCTCGTCTCGGTCTGTCTGGACCGGCGGCTCTACTCCCACGGACTCATCTCCGGCTCCGGCGTCTTCGGCATCAACGTCCTCGCCAAGGACCAGGCCGAGGTGGCCCGCCGCTTCGCCGGCATGGTGCCCGGGGTCGAGGACCGGTTCGCCGGCGAGACCTGGACGACCGCCGACACCGGGACGCCGCTGCTCGACTCCGCCCTCGGCTGGCTCGACTGCCGGGTGGTGCACGAGTACCCCGGCGGCGACCACACGATCTTCGTCGGCGAGGTCGTCGCCGGCCACGCGGCGCGGCGTACGGCGCCGCTGCTGTTCCACTCGCGCGGCTGGGGCCAGTTCGCCGACGTGCTTCCGGACGTGGCCACCCTCGCCGACGGCGGTGTGATCGCGGCGCTGCGGGCGCGTCGCCACCCCGACGCGGCGGTGCTGCGGGTGGCCCGCGACGTCGCCGAGAGCGGCGTCCGGGTGCGCCTGCTCGACCTGGCCCGGTCCGAACGGCAGCCGGTCGAGCTCACCGAGCGGCTGGCCACCGGGGCCAGCGCGCTGGTCGCGACGCGGGAGCAGCGCGACCGGGCCCTGGCGCTGGGCGTGGACGTCGTCGAGGTCGCCCTGGACCCGTCGCGGCCCGGCGCGCTCGACCGGGTCCGCGAGATCGTCGACGGCGAGGCCGAGCGGTCGTCGGTGATCATCCGACACGCCTTCGCGCCCGAGCACGCCGACACCGTGCTCAACGCGATCGTCGCGCTCGCCGAGGCGCGCGTGCTGGAGATCGGGATGTCCGACAGCTACGGCGCGGCGACCCCGCTCCAGGTGCGCTCGGTGCTGCAGGACGCCGTCGGGCTGGCCCGGCCGGTGCCGCTGCGGGCCCGGCTCGGCGACCGGGACCGGCTGGGCCTGGTCAAGGCGCTCACCGCGCTCAAGAGCGGTGTCCACCACTTCAACACGACCCTGGCCGGGCTGGACGGCTCGGTGGCCACCGAGGACCTCGTGCGTCTGCTCGGCGAGCTCGACGTCGACACGCCCGCGGATGCCGCGCGGGTCGGGCTCGTCGCGGACACCCTCCGCATCTCGCTCGCCCCCTCTCCGGGGACCCACCTCGAGGCCGACCCGGCCCCGACCAACCCAGTAGGAGCCGCAGGATGACGGCACAGCTGCCCGCCCCCTTGACCGCGGAGTACCTGCTTCCGGACCTCACCGGTGCCGAGCGCGAGCGCGCGGCCCGGGTCGAGTCGGTGCTGCCGGCGATCGCCGCCGCCGCCGAGGCGGCCGACGAGGCCGGAGCGCTGCCCGAGGGGCACCTCAAGCTCCTCGGCGACGCCGGCCTGCTCGGCCTGGTCGTGCCGGAGGAGTACGGCGGCCTCGGCGGCGGCCTGCGCGACCTGGCCGCCACGACGTACACCCTCGGCAAGGCCTGCGGCTCGACCGCGCTCGCCTACTTCTTCCACTGCTCCTCCTCCTCGCGCGGGCTGCTGCCGCTGGCGGCGCTCGAGGCCGGGCTGTACGACGCCGACGAGGCGCCGGTGGTCCGGGCCTTCGCCGAGCGGGTGCTGCACCTGATGGGCACCGAGCAGAAGGCCATCGGCAACTTCGCGAGCGAGGCGGTCAAGGCCTCCAACGCCAACGTGCTGATCCGCACCACCGCCACCCGTGCCGACGGCGGCTGGGTGCTCGACGGCGAGAAGTCCTTCGGGTGCCTGTCGGGCTCGGCGGACTACTACCTGGTGACGGCCCGCCGCGAGGACGTCGAGGGTCTCGACGCCCTGACCCTCTTCCTGGTGGCCCGCGACTCCGAGGGTGCGCGGCCACGCTCGCCGTGGACGGGCCTGGGCATGCGGGCCTCGGACAACAACGGCCTGGTGCTGGAGGACTGCTTCGTGCCCGACGAGCTCTCGCTCGCCGTCCCCGGCGCCTTCACCCGGGCCACCTCCATGTCGCGCGGGTCCTGGGTCGGCAACCAGATCGCGATCGCGGCCATCTACGCCGGTGTCGCGCAGGGCGTCTGGGACTACGCGATGACCCGCACGATGGGTGCGAGCTTCGCCGACACCGGCAAGCCGATCGCCTCCAGCCCGATGCACCAGGTGCTGATCGGCGAGGGAGAGCGGCACCTTGGCGAGGCGAACCTCTGGCTGCGGCGCCAGATCGACCTCGAGGCCAGCGAGCCGCCGATCCTGCCGAAGCACGAGGTCGTGCAGAGCTGGAAGCTCGCCAAGGGCGCCATCTGCGAGCATGCGCACGAGGTGGCGCTGACCGCGCTGAAGATGTGCGGCACGTCGGGCGCCCTGATGGGCAACCCGGTCGGCCGGGCGGTGCGCGACACCGCGATGGGCCTGGTCCAGGCGTTCCCGGCCGAGCGCGGCAAACTCGACCTGGCGAAGATGATCGTCGAGAACGAGGGCTGGGCGGGTCTGACCACCACCGACAGCTTCACGAAGTAGGGACCACAGAGTGACCAACGCGAACATCGAGCTGCCGGAGCCCGGCCAGCTCGTCGCCGGCGAGTGGACGACGCCCACCCAGCAGCTCGACCTGGTGCTGGAGGACCCGTTCCGCGGCGTCCCGCTCGGTGCCGCCGCGGCGACCTCCGACGCCGACGTGGAGCGCGCGATCGCGAGCGCGGCGGCGGCGTACGACGAGGGTGGCTGGCTGGCCCTCGCCGTCGAGCGTCGCGCGGAGGTCCTCGACGCGATCGGGGATGCGCTCGAGGCGGAGCTGCCGCGGATCGCCGCGCTCGAGGCGTTCGCGACCGGCGTGCCGGTGCGGCAGACCTCGATCGTCGGGGTGATCGTGCCCGGGGCGTTCCGACTCGCGGCGCAGATGCTGCGGGGCGGGGTGCTGCGCGACGACCGGACCTCCGAGGGCGGCCACCCGGTCGAGGTGCACCGGCTCCCGCTCGGCCCGGCCGTGTGCCTGGTGCCGTGGAACGCCCCCGCGCCCATGGCCGCCCACAAGGTCGCGAGCGCGCTCGCGGCCGGGGCGCCGACGATCCTCAAGCCGAGTGAGTACGCGCCGTACGGCACCTCCGAGCTCGCCCGCGTGGTTGGCCGGGTGCTCGCCGAGGCCGGCGTCCACCCGGGCCTGTTCCAGCTGGTGCAGGGCGGTCCGCACGTCGGCGGCCTGGTGGTCCGCGATGGGCGGGTGCGTGCCGTGTCGTTCACCGGCGGCGCGATCGGCGGCCGCGCGGTGGCGGCGGCCTGCGCCGAGGACTTCACCGCGCTCCAGCTCGAGCTCGGTGGCAACAACCCGCTGGTTGTGATGCCGGACGCCGATCCGGAGGCGGCCGCGACCGCCGCCGTCGACCTGCTGACCACGCTCAACGGCCAGTGGTGCCGGGCGCTGGGCCGCCTCGTCGTCCCGGCGACAATGGCCGACGAGGTGTTGGGTCGGGCGCTCGACCGGCTCGCGCGGCTGCGCGCCGGCGACCCGCTCGACCCCGAGACCGACCTCGGCCCGATGGTCCACTCCCGGCACGCGGCCCGGCTGCGTCAGGAGATCGCGACCCGTGCGGCCGCCGGTGGCACGGCGCACGCGAGCACCGAGCTCCCCGCGGGCTCGGGCAGCTTCCTCGCCCCGACCCTGGTGACCGGCGTGCCGGAGGCGGCCGCGACGGAGGAGATGTTCGGACCGGTCGCGACCGTGCACACCTACGAGACCGTTGCCGAGGCGGTGACGCTCGCCAACGGCACGCCGTTCGGCCTCGAGGGGTACGTCGTCGGCACCGACACCGAGCGCGCCCTCGCGGTGGCCCGGCAGGTCCGCGCGGGCGAGGTCAAGGTCAACGGCTCGACGATCATGAGCCTGCACCTGATGACGCCGCGCCCGGCCTGGGGCCTCTCCGGCCTCGGCGAGGAGGGCACCGTGGAGACCATCCGGATCTTCACCGGCGCCCGCGTCGTCGGCGTCGAGGGCATGACCGCCCTGCACGGCCGATGACCGCCCAGCCGGCGGCGCAGCAGCTCCGCGCGATCCTGGGCGGCCCCGACCTGGTCCACTTCCCGGGCGTGTACGACGCGGTCGGCGCCCGGCTCGCGGTGCGTGCCGGCGTCCGCGGTGCGCACCTGTCGGGTGCGGTCGCCTCCGCCGTCGGGCTCGGCCTGCCCGACCTCGGCTTCGTGCACGCGGGCGACATCGTGCGGGTCGCGCGGGGCGTCGTCCCCGCGCTCGACGGGCAGCCGCTGCTGGCCGACGCGGACACCGGGTACGGCAACGCGCTGCAGGCCCGCGCGACCGCGCAGGCCTACGCCGCGGCCGGCATCGCCGGGCTGCACCTGGAGGACCAGGTCGCCCCGAAGCGATGCGGCCACCTCGCCGGCAAGCAGGTCGTGGACGTGGCCGAGGCGGCCGCGCGGGTGCGCGCGGCGGTGGAGGCCGGCAGCGGGATCGTCGTCGTCGCGCGCACCGACGCGCTCGGCGTCGAGGGGGTCGCCTCGGCGACCGAGCGATGCGTGGCGTTCGCCGAGGCCGGCGCGGACGCCGTCTTCGTCGAGGGTGCGGGCCTGTCGGACCTGGCTCGGGTGGTCGAGGGGGTCATCCGAGCGGCCGGCGCCTGCCCGCCCCTCGTCGTCAACCGGTCCGAGGCGGCCGGCGACCAACCGGCCCTGGACCACGACGCCCTGGGTGAGCTAGGCGTCCGGGTCGTCATCCACCCGGTGTCCGCCCTGCTCGCCGCGGCCCGCGCCCAGGAGGCGGTCTACGCCGCCATCGCCGCGACCGGTGACGCCGGCGGTGTCGACCGGCTCGGCTGGACCGACCTCACCGACCTGGTCGGGCTTCCCGGCCTCCTCGCCCTCGAGCAGCGGTACGCCGCAGGAGATGCCTCATGACCCACCCTCACGTGATCGTCGCCGGTGCCGGCCCGGTCGGCCTGACCGCGGCGCTGCTGCTGGCCCGGGGCGGCGTGCGGGTGACCGTCCTGGAGGCCGGTGGGTCGCTGGCGGGGGAGTCGCGGGCATCGACGTTCCACCCGCCGAGCCTGGAGATGCTCGACGAGCTGGGGGTGCTCGAGCCGCTGCTGGAGCGCGGCATCGTGTCCACCGGCTTCCAGTACCGCGACCGTCGTACCGGCCCGATCGCCGACCTCGACCTGGGCGTGCTGTCCGAGGACACGCGGTTCCCGTTCCGGGTCCAGCTCGAGCAGTCGAAGCTGACGCCGATCCTCCTCGAGGTCCTCGAGGGCATGGACGACGTGACGGTGCACTTCGGTCAGCGCGTGGTCACGGCCGAGACCGACGGCGAGACCGCGACCGTGACGACCGAGGCCGGCGACACGTTCACCGCAGACTGGGTGCTCGGTGCCGACGGCGCCAACTCCCAGGTGCGGCAGACGGCCGGGTTCACCTTCGAGGGGATGACCTACCCGGAGCGGTTCCTGGTCGCCTCGACCACCGAGGACCTCGAGTCGATCCTGCCGGGCATCTCCGCGGTCAACTACGTCTTCGACCCGACCGAGTGGCTGGTGCTGCTGCGCACCCCCGAGCACTGGCGGGTGCTCTTCCCGACCGACCCGAGCACCCCGGACGAGGTCGAGAGCGACCCGGTGCGCGTGCAGGAGCGGCTGCGCGGCGTGGCCGACCTCGGCCGCGAGTGGCAGGTGCTGCACACCACCCTCTACCGCGTGCACCAGCGCGTCGCCGACACGTTCCGCAGGGGCCGGCTGCTGCTGATGGGCGACGCCGCCCACATCAACAACCCCCTGGGCGGGATGGGCATGAACAGCGGCCTCCACGACGCGTACGTCGAGACCCGGGCGCTGCTCGCCCTGATCCGGGGCGCCGGCACCCTGGAGCAGCTCGACGAGGCGTGCGAGGCGCGCCGCGAGGTCGCCCTCTCCTACGTCAAGACGATCACCCACGACAACTGGGAGAAGCTGCGCCAGGACGACCCCGAGGCGATCCGGGCCTACCACGACGAGCTGCGCGAGCTGGCCGCCGATCGCGAGCGGATGCGCAGGCACCTGCTCAACACCTCGATGATCAACTCCCTCCGGTCCGGCAAGGTCGTCGACATGGTGGGCGTGCAGCCGTGATCCAGCGGGAGAACCCCGCTCGGGTCGACGAGCTCGTCGGCAGCGTGGAGGCGACCGACCCGGTCGGCGTCGACGCTGCCGTGGCCCGGGCCCGCTCCGCGCAGCGGGCCTGGGCGGCGAGCTCCCTCGCCGAGCGGTGCGCCGCCGTGCGGGCGGGCGCCGATCGCGTCGCCGCCGAGATCGACGACCTTGCGGTGCTGATGGCCCGGGAGACCGGCAAGGTGCTGCCCGACTGTCGCGGCGAGCTGGGCTTCGCCGTCACCGTGCTGCGCTGGTCGGCCGACCGCGCCGAGGCGCTGCTCGTCGACGAGGTCGTCGACGACGAGGCCGGGCGGCTGGTCATCCGGCGCCGTCCGTACGGCGTGGTCGCGGCCGTCACGCCGTGGAACGCTCCTGTCATCCTGGCCGCGCTCAAGCTCGGCCCGGCGCTGGTGTCGGGCAACGCCGTCGTCGTCAAGCCGTCGCCGCTGGCGCCGTTCGCGATCGCCCGGGTGGTCGACCTGCTCGGCTCCGCGCTGGGGGCCGTCGGCCCCGACCTCGTGCAGGTCGTCCAGGGCGACGCCGCGACCGCGACCGCCCTGGTCGGGCACGCCGGCGTCGACCGGGTGGCGTTCACCGGTGGCGAGCGGGCCGGGCGCGCCCTCGCGGCGCTGGCCGGGCGGTCGCTCACCCCGTCGCTGATGGAGCTCGGCGGCAACGATCCGGCGCTCCTGCTCGACGACGCCGACCTCGGGCCCGACGCGATGGACCGGCTGGTGATGGCGACGTTCGCGACCTCGGGGCAGGTCTGCATGGCGGTCAAGCGACTGCTGGTCCCGCGCCGCCGCCACGACGAGGTCGTCGACGCCTACCGCGCCGCGGCCGCCCGGGTGCTGCGGCTCGGCGACCCACTGCACGCGGGCGTCACGATCGGTCCGGTCGTGTCGGACGACTCGGCCGCCCGGGTGCGGGGACTGGTCGACACCGCCGCGGCGCGCGGTGCGGAGGCGTTCGTGCTCGGCGAGGTCGACGACGCGACCGATCTCGGTCGCGGCTACTACCTGCGTCCCACCCTGGTGGTCGGCGCCGCGCCCGAGCACCCGCTCGTGGTCGAGGAGCAGTTCGGCCCGAGCCTGCCGGTGCTCGCCTACGACTCGGTCGACGAGGCCGTCGCGCAGGCCAACGCCGGGGACCTGGGCCTGGCCGCCTCGGTGTGGTCGGCCGACGAGGAGCGGGCCTTCGCCGTGGCCGCCAGGATCGACGCCGGCTTCACGTTCGTGAACACCCACAACCGCACCGGCATGTCGCTGCGCGCGCCGTTCGGCGGGGTCAAGCGGTCCGGCTGGGGCCGCGAGTACGGCGACGAGGGCGTGCTCGAGCACACCCAGCCCTGCGTGGTGCACGCCCCCGGTGCGTTCCGGGCCGGCGGGTCCGGGCTGGCGGCCGCGGCGTACCCGGGCTGACCCGGGCCCCCGGCGGCACCGCGGCGATTATCGGTCGACGGCCGGTCGAAATTCGGGACTTTGGTCCCGACTTCGGCGGATGCTTGATCCGAGGGTGGATCTCCCCGATCCCATGTCGTAGATTATATATACTTTCCGAACCCGATCGAGCCGGCTGCGAGGAGCACGATGAGCCAGACCCTGAAGTCCGTGCGCGAGTTCTACGACGAGGCTCCGCCGACCGACATCACGGAGATCTTCGGCACCTGGATGGAGCTGGTCGACGGCCTCGAGGCCAAGGTGGCCGACCGGTTCGAGCTCACCCGAGACCCCTCGACCGAGGTGCTGGAGAGCTTCGGCGGCGAGAACGGCGGCCCGACCGGCCGGATCCGCGGCTACGCCGGCCCGGAGATCGACTGGATGGTGCACTCCCACATGGAGAACGCGACGCTGGGCTTCGCGAACATCCACCTGACGATCTGGCTCGGCCCGCAGGTGAAGGTGCCGCACTTCGGCCTCGCGCTGGGTGCGTTCCCCCAGGCCTGGATCTTCGTCGACTCCGTGCCGCGCACCAACCTGCTCACCGACACCGACTCCTTCGACCGCTACTACGGCCCGCTCAACGCGGAGTGGGAGCAGGTGCAGCAGGAGAACGACTTCCTCGCCCCGTTCGTGAGCCGCAGCGGCTTCGTCCGGGCGAGCGTCTCACCGATGGGGCACGCGTACACGGCGCCCACTGACGGCCGCACCACCGACGTGGTCACCCAGCTCGCGACCGACCACCTGGACCGCTGGCTGCGGTGGGTCGACGAGGCCGAGCGGGTCCCCGCCGAGGAGCAGGCCGCCCTGGCCGCCGACGACCTCGCGACCCGGCGCAACATCGCCGAGCGCGACCCGGCCAACGAGATGGGGGACCGCTTCTTCGGCAAGGAGCTCACGAACACCCTGGTGCGCGCCCTCTGGGGTGGGGACCGCCGGCTGCCGCGCGCACACGAGCAGGGCTGACGTCTTGTCCGTCCTGGTCCGCAGCCTGCGCGCGGCGACGCGCGTCCCCGGGGCACCGGCGCCGTACGACACCGTGCACCTGACCGTGCGCTACCCGGCGCTGCCACCGCGCGACGACGCCGAGCGGATGAGTGGGCGTCTCGCGGCCGACGCCGCCGGCGCGCCGTACCCCGTCGTGGTGCTGGTCTCGGGCGTCAACTGCCCGGCGGACGCCTACCGGTGGCTGGCCTTCCGCCTGGTCGAGGACGGCTTCGTGGTCGTCGGCTACGACTGGGTGGGCGAGCTGTTCCCGGGGGAGCACGGACTGACGCCGGGCGTCGACATCGTCGCGGCCGGGCCCGACCACTACGGGGAGCGGCCGACGACGCCCGCGCTGCGACCGGTGCTCGACGCGCTGGCCGGCCTCCATGAGACCGGCCCACTGGCCGGCCTGCTCGACCTCGAGCGCGTCGGCGTGCTCGGCCATTCGGCCGGCGGCACGGTGCTGCTGCAGTCGGCGAGTCGGGGATGGTTCCCCGAGGTGCGCGCGGTCGTGGCGTACGGCGCGCACACGATGGCGTCGCAGCTGATCGGCTACCCGCCGGGCACGCTGCTGCCGGCTCCGGTCCAGGCGCCCACCCTGCTGGTCGCGGGCACCCACGACGGCGTGGTCGCCGCGAGCGCGATCCGGTACGGCGAGCAGCCGGGTGCCCCGGGGCACGACCCGGTCGAGCGCACCTGGCGCGAGGCGCTGCCGGCGACCACCGAGGCCTGGCTGGTCCGGCTCGCCGGCGCCGGCCACATGCTGGTCGCGCACCCGGAGGACCCGTCCACGGCGCGCGGCTTCCTCGAGACCCCGACCGACGCCGACCAGGACCGGCTCCGCGCGGTGTTCGCCGAGGTCGTGTCGGCCTTCCTGGCGGCCTGGCTCACCGACCGTCCGGACGCCACGACCCAGTGGGAGCGGCTCACCGAGCACGCTCCGCCCGAGATCGCCGACCTCCGTCGCAGCTAGGAGAAGCAGATGTTCAAGAACTTCTGGTACGCCGTCGAGTTCAGCCACGACGTGCTGCCGGGCAAGCCGAAGAAGGTCAAGGTCCTCGGGCAGCAGCTGGTGCTCTACCGCAAGACCAGCGACAACTCCGTGGTCGCCATGTCGGACCTCTGCGTGCACCGCGGCGCCGCGCTGTCGGGCGGTGAGATCAAGGGCGACTGCATCGTCTGCCCGTACCACGGCTGGGAGTACAAGCCGAACGGCGAGGTGCAGAAGATCCCCGCCCACCCCGACAAGGGCATCCCGCGCAAGGCCCGGATCGACTCCTACCCGGTGGTCGAGAAGTACATGTTCGTGTGGGTCTACATGGGCGACCTCCCCGAGGAGGAGCGGCCGCCGATCCCAGACTGGTCCGACATCGACGACACCGAGACCTATCGCGCGGTGACCGGATCCTTCCTCTGGAAGTCCAACTACGAGCGGATCCTCGAGAACGGCGTCGACGTGGCGCACACGCCGTTCGTGCACGGCGGCGTCTTCGGCAACCGGGAGAAGCCGGAGGTGCCCGAGTTCGAGATCGACAGCTCGCCGTGGCACTGCAAGGTGTCGGTGGAGCTCAACCCGCCGCGCTCCAAGGGCATCTGGGGGCTGATCAACCCCAACAAGCAGAAGGCGCTCCAGGACCGCCCGCCGGTCCCGGTGTCCACGACGTGGTGGCTGCCGAACATGATCCTGCTGCACATCAAGACGCCGATGGGCGACCTGAAGATCTTCGACGTCAACGTGCCGATCGACGAGGAGACCACGCTGGTCAAGTTCGTCGCGCTGCGCACGTTCTTCAAGGGCAAGTGGGCCGACCGCGACGCCAAGCGCCGCGTCTTCAAGGTGCTCTACGAGGACCAGGCCATCGTCGACGCGGTCCGGCCCGAGCTGCTGCCGTTCGACCTCTCCGACGAGCTGCACGTGAAGAGCGACTACAACGCCGTGCTCTACCGGCGCCGGCGCCAGGAGCTGATCGAGGCCGGTTGGAGCGTCGAGGGCAACACGATCGTCGGCGAGGGCCCGGCCCGCGTCGAGGCGCGGGTGATCCCGTCGCCGGTGCGCAAGGAGGTGCCCGAGCTCGCGAGCGCCTGGAACTTCAAGGAGGTCCGCAGCAAGCAGCTGCGCGGCGGCATGGCGGAGCGCGAGGAGCGCGGCGACCTGCCGCGCACCGACTCCGGGATCGACGGCGACCAGACCGTCAAGGAGGTCAAGGCATGAGCGACACCCACATCAGCCTGCCCGCGGCCCTGTGCCACGACACGCTCGACGCCATCGTCGAGCGCGGCGGCCTCACCGAGGTCGGAGGACCCGACGGCGCGCCGTACCTCGAGCTGGTCTCGGTGATGGGACCGCAGCCGGTGGGCGAGGTCCGGGTCTTCACCGGCGAACGGATCGCGAAGGTCGTGTACGTCGGCCTGTCCGTGCCCCAGATCGGGCTCGACAGCCACATGGTGTTCGCCTTCGCGCCGGCCGACGTCGCGGTCCCGCACTTCACCCTCGACTCGGTCGAGGGCCAGGGCAGCTACGCCTTCCACCTCGACCTGATCCCGCGCGTCGACCTCGGCACCCACCTGGCCTACCTCGACTGGGCGCACACGCCGCTCGACGCGACGTACGAGGAGGTCGAGGCCCGGCCGGGCCTGACCAGGACCACGATCGGCCCGCGGCAGTTCGCGATGATGTCGCCCTGGATGCTGGTGCACCGCGCCGACGCCGACGCGTTCCGGGCCATCGACGGCCCGGTCCGGGCCTACCTCGACCACTGGTTCTCCCTGGTCGAGGCCGGCGTGCCCGCGGAGGTCGTCGCGGACGTCGCCGACACCGATCTCGCCGCGCGCGACGAGCGCAACCGGGCCAACATCTTCAGCCCCGAGGTCGACCAGGTCTGGGCCCAGGTCCAGCGGCTGCTCGGCCTCGACCTCGCCGAGCGGGTGCGCGTCCAGCTCGTCGACAACTCCCTTCCCACGAGCCTTCCCACGAGCCTTCCCACGAGCACGGAGGTGTCCGCGTGACCGCGGTGTCGGAGAATCCCATCGAGACCAGTGAGTGGCAGCGGCGCATCGAGGGGGAGTGGCACGGTCGCCCCGGGCTCTTCGACGCGCAGGGCAACCACGTCGGCTTCGAGCGGGTCGATCGGGCCAGCGTCGTCGAGGACGGCGTCGCGCGCTACTGGATGAACACCCAGCTCGACGCCAGCGGCCCGCTGCGCAACCGTTTCGAGCTCGGCGCGCAGTTCGACTTCGGCATCGTCGACTCCGACGAGAACCGCGTCTACTGCGGCCCGGACTTCTACGGCACCGGACAGCCCTACGGCCTGTTCGTCGACGCCCACTACTACTCGCCGGGCTGGCAGGCCGACCTGCGGACCTGGAACCAGGTGCTCGCCGACGGCGAGACCCAGGTCTACTCCTCGGTGCTGCACGACGGGTGGGCGGTGTGCGCGGTCTTCAACGGCGTCTACAAGCGCACCTTCGACGCCGACACCAACCCGGAGACCAGGCGGCTCGTCGACGAGTGGATCGCGCTGGAGACCAGGCGCGGCTCGGTGCCGCAGGTGCTGCCGACCAAGGAGAAGGGCGCCTGGACCGGCAGCCTCTTCGTCAACGGCGCCGACCAGCGCTCGCTGGGCGAGGTGCAGGTGACCATCGAGCACGAGCCGCTCTCGCTGCGCCGCGCCCGCCAGCAGGTGACATGGGCCGGCGCGCTGGATCGCAGCTACGGCTTCGAGCGGGTCCGCGACGGCGCCCGCACCCAGTACGAGGGGCCCGAGGTGTTCGGCAACGCCACGTCGTACGGGCGCGCGCTCTTCACCAGCCAGCACCTCGTCGGCCCGGACGCCCGCGGCGTGGAGAAGATCAGGGGCCGCGAGGTCCTCATCGATTCCGACTCCCGCGAGCTCGCCGTCGTCTGGCAGCTCTTCCGCGGCGACACCACCACCCACTTCGTGCACGGTCTGCTGACCTGGGAGGCCCGGTGACCGGCCGGGTCGTCGTCGTCACCGGCGGCACCCGCGGCATCGGCCTGGGCCTGGCCCGGGAGCTGCTGGCCCGCGACTGCCGCGTGGTGCTCTGCGGCCGCTCGGAGGAGAGCGTCCGGGGGGCGCTCGCCCGGCTCGACGCGGGCGACCGGGCCAGCGGCGTGCCCGCCGACGTGACCTCGCGGGCGTCGCTGCAGGCGCTGTGGGACCACGCGGTGGCGACGTACGGCCGGGTCGACGTCTGGATCAACAACGCCGGCGTGTCCGCGCCGCGCCGGCCGCTCACCGAGGTCGCCCCGGAGACCGTGGAGTCGGTCTTCGCGACCAACACCTTCGGTGCCGCCAACGGCAGCGTGGTCGCGCTCGCCGGGATGCAGCGGCAGGGGAGCGGCTGGATCTGGAACATGGAGGGCTTCGGCTCGACCGGGCAGGTCCAGGCCGGGATGGCGACGTACGGCGCGTCGAAGCGGGCCGTCACCTACCTGACCGAGACCCTGGTCAAGGAGGTCCGGGGCAGCGACGTGAAGGTCGGCCTGCTGTCGCCGGGCATCGTCGCCACGGACCTGCTCGTCGACGACTACGCCGGAGATCCGGAGGCGTTCGAGAAGGCGCGCAAGATCTTCAACATCCTCGGCGACCGGGTCGAGACCGTGACGCCCTGGCTGGCCGAGCGGCTGCTCCGGGCGCAGAAGTCCGGCACGCGCGTCGCCTGGCTGACCACCCCGAAGGCGATGAGCCGTTTCCTGACCGCGGGCCTCCGCAAGCGCGACATCTTCGCCGACGCCACGCCGGGTGCCGCCTGATGGTGGTCGACCCCTGCACCGAGTACGGCCTGGCCCTGGCGATCGAGGACTTCGTGCCGGTGCTGCTCGCCGGCGCCGGCTCGGTGGTGCTCGGGTCGGCGGCCGGGCGGGTGCTGCCCGCCGTACGCCTGCCCGCGCTGCTGGCCGGCGCGCTGGTGACCCTCGGCGGCTTCGCCAAGGCGCTGTGGAAGCTGCTGGTCGCGGCCGAGCCGTGCCGCGACTACCCGGTGCTGGAGAACCTGCTCTTCCCGTGCCTGGCCTTCGGGTTCGCCGGCATCGCGTGCGCCCTGTGGGGCGTCCGGAATCGGCGTCAGGTGCCGTGGCCGCCGTTCCTGGTGCTGCCCGTGCTCGCCGGCGTCGCCGCGCTGGTCGTGATGGACACCTGGCCGCTGCTGGTCGCGTCCGCGATCGGCGCCGTCACCGTCGGCGTGCTCGGCATCGGCATCTCGCGCCGTGAGGGTCACCGCCTCGGCGTCCTGTTCTTCGTCGTCTACATCGTCGGCACGCTCGTGCTGCCGCCGCTGGCCGCGCGCCCCCACCAGTCCGAGGAGCTGCAGTGGGGCGAGCAGCTGACCAACTCGATCGTCCAGCTGTGCTTCCTGCTCGGTGCCCTCGGCATCCGCAAGCGGGCGACGCCGGCCGCGGACCCCACCCCCACCCAGGTAGGAGCACTCCAGTGACGGACCGCCTCGGCTACCGCCGCAAGTTCGGCGTGATCGCCCCGAGCACCAACACCATCGTCCAGCCCGAGTTCGACATGATGCGGGTCCCGGGCGTCACCTCGCACTACGGCCGGATCCTGATCCGCGACGGCCGGATCGCCGACGACGAGGGGATGCAGAACCTGCTGGTCCAGATCCGGGCCGCGATGGCCGACTGCGTCGAGGGCGTCATGACCATGGAGCCCGACTACATGGTCATGGGGATGAGTGCCGAGACCTTCTGGGACGGCGTCGAGGGCAACCGCCAGTTCGTCCAGCAGATCAAGGATCTCTCCGGCGGTCTCGGCGTCGCCACCGGCGCCGAGGCGTGCGAGCGGGCGCTGCAGCTCTTCGGCGCGAGGAAGATCGGCATCGTCACGCCGTACACCCCGATCGGCGACGAGAACGTCCGCACCTTCTTCACCGAGCTCGGCTTCGAGGTCGGCGGGATCCGCGGCCTCTCCTGCGAGAGCGCCGTCGCGATCGCGCACGTCTCCGAGCAGACCCTGCGCGAGGCGATCCTCGAGGTCGACGGGCCGGACGTCGACGCGATCGTGCAGTGCGGCACCAACCTGTGCATGGCCGAGCTTGCCGACGAGGCCGAGCGCTGGCTGGGCAAGCCCGTCATCGCGATCAACGCGGCCACCTGGTGGATGGCGCTGCGCGAGAACGGCATCGAGGACAAGGTGCACGGCTTCGGCACGCTGCTCCGGGAGCACTGAGCGCCGGTCCGGGCCGCTCTACGCTGACGTCCGTGTACGCCGCTCTCTGGCGCCTGCTCCCCGGGCCGACCTGGCTGAAGGTCGCCCAGGCGCTCGCCCTCGTCGCCCTCCTGACCTGGGCGCTGCTCGCCTGGGTCTTCCCCGCCGTCGAGCCCCACCTGCCCTTCGACCGCATCACCGTCGGCGACTAAGCACCCGCGGGTGTCGGCGGTCGAGGCGCGTCCACGGTGGTTGAGGAAGGCGCGCCCACGGTGGTTGAGGAAGGCGCGCTAGCGCCTGTCTCGAAACCACCATCCGGGTCGGGGCTGGGTCGTGTGGGGTGCGTGGTTTCGAGACGGTTGCTAGCGCAACCTCCTCAACCACTGTCCTCGGCACTGCGATCGCTCACGGTGGTTGAGGAAGGCGCGCTGGCGCCTGTCTCGAAACCACCTGCCGCGCGGTGGGGCTGGTGTCGTCGTCCTCCCGGCGGCGCCAGTGTGGGCGCGCGTCCTCCGCCGTCAAGGATTCCCTGCGGCGGCTTCGCCGTCCTTGACGGCTCCTCCCGCGCACCCCGTTGGCGCCTATCGGGAGGACGCCGACCTGTGGTCGGGACGCGCGTTGGCTGGGTGGGTTTCGAGACGGTTGCTAGCGCAACCTCCTCAACCGCCGTCGTCGGGGGTCACGGTGGTTGAGGAAGGCGCGCTGGCGCCTGTCTCGAAACCACCCGCGCCGGGACACGGTGGTTGAGGTGCGAGGGCCGCCAGGCCCGAGCCTCGAAACCACCCTCCACAGGACATCGGTCCGGGTGTGGAGAAGCGCCCCGGATCGTGACCTGTTCGTGACCCAGAACCCTGTGGAATAAGGGGATTCTCGCCCCAGAGTGTCGGTGGCGGGTGCTTGAGTAGGGGGCATGACAGCACAGGCCACGCCGCGACACCGGGTGTCGACGACGACCGCGCGGATGCGCGACCTCGCCGACGCCGTGGCCGATGCGTCGGTGTGGTCCATGGACCCCGCGGAGGCCGGCGCGACACTGGTCGAGCTGACCCGGCTGGCCGCGCAGGTCGCCGAGCTGCAGGCCCGGGTCGCCGCGCACGCCGACACCATCCACGTCGGCGAAGAGGTTGGCGCGTCGTCGGCGGCGAACTGGCTGGCCCACACCACGAAGACCACCCGGGCGGCGGCGTACGGCGCGGTGCGGCTCGGCCACGACCTCGAGACCCACCCGTCCACTCGCGATGCACTCGCGGCCGGGGACATCGACGTCGAGCAGGCGCGGGTCGTCATCCGGTGGGTCGACCGACTCCCCACCGACCTCGGCCCCGAGACCCTCGCGAAGGCCGAGGCGCATCTGGTCGCGGAGGCGCGTCATCACGACGCGAAGGCGTTGGGGCGGCTGGGGCGTCGGCTGTGGGAGGTCATCGCGCCTGAGGAGGCCGACGCCCGAGAGGCCGAGATCCTGCAACGCCAGGAGGCGGCCGCGCTGCGGGCCTGCTCGGTCACGATGGTCGACGACGGCGACGGCACGACCCGGGGCCGGTTCACGCTGCCGACCTACCACGCCGCCGCCCTCAAGAAGATCCTGATGGCCTTGGCCGCACCCAAGCACCTCGCGGCCACCCAGGGCCCGGGCATCGAACGCAGGCCCGGTCCCGAGGCACTCGGTCGGGCGCTGTGCGAGCTGATCGAGCGCTACCCGGTCGACCGGCTCCCGGCCACCGGCGGTGTGAACGCCACCGTCGTGGTGGTCATCGACGAGGACTCCCTGATGGGCCGGTTGGAGAAGGCCGGGGTCCTGGACACCGGCGACCGGATCAGCCCCGCCATGGCCCGCCGCCTCGCCTGCGAGGCCGGCATCATCCCCGCCGTCCTCGGCAGCGCCTCGGTCCCGCTGGACCTGGGCCGTCGGAGCCGCTACCACACCGAGCACCAACGGATCGCGATGTTCCTGCGCGACCGAGGCTGCCGCGCCGAAGGCTGCGACCGCACGATCGGACTCCACGCCCACCACCAGCAGCGCTGGGTCGACGGAGGCCACACCAACCTCACCGACAGCGCCTCCCTGTGCGCCTGGCACCACACCCTCATCCACGACCCCACCTACCAGGCCACCCACCTCCCCACCGGCAAGATCCGCTTCCACCGAAGAACGTGAGGGCGACCAGTTCGGGGATCGCCGGCGTTCAGGCGATCGCGGGCGGCGGGCCGGCGTCGGCGGCACGCCGCTCAACGAGCTGAGCGCCGACGACGAGGCGCTCGGTGGAGCTCCACCGAGGGTTGCAGGTGACGAGGGTGAGCGTGCGCTGGGTCGCCTTCTCGCCGGGATGGCCGGCGACGGGCGCCAGCACCTCGGTGGCGTTCGGGCTGAGGATGCGTACCCAGGTCACGTCGTAGGTGAGCCAGCCGCCGTGGGTCTCCACGACGATGGGGTCGCCGACCTCCAGCTCGTCGAGGTGCGCGAACGGCTCGCCGTGCGTCGCCCGATGGCCGGCGACGGCGAAGTTGCCGACCTCGCCGGGTAGCGCGGTCGTGGGGAAGTGGCCGGGGCCGCGGGCCAGGTCGCCGTCGCCGACGCCCTCGACGACGACCCAGCTCCAGTCCGCGCCGAGCGCGGGGATGTGCAGGATGCCGAGGCCCTCGCCGGACTCGGGGCGTTCGCCGCGCTGCTCCTTGACCTGGCCGGTCCGCTGCTGCGCGTGGAAGTCGTCCTTGAGGTCGTCCTGGGCGGCGGCCGTGCGGTGGTTGGTCCACACCAGCAGGTAGAACACGAAGACCGCGAGCACGACTCCGGCGGTGATCGCCAGCTCGGCGCCCGCCCGAATAGTGATCCGTGCCACTGAAGTCCACCCGCCCTGCACCGAATGAATATATCATCGCGGAATTGTCCGAACGGGCTCCGACGGTGGAGGTGTCGATGAGGCTGGCCGAAGCATGAGGCGGGTTCGCGCCGTCGCCGCGCTGCTCCTGGCCGGCACCGCCGTGTCGTACGGCGCGGCGGTCGCGCCGGCCGCCGCGGTCGCGAGTCCGGCGGGTGGCTGCTGGGCCTACGTGCCGGGCGGTGCCGCACTCGACTCGCCGCCGGCCTCCGACATCTCCGTCGGGCTGGGGGCGTGGACCACCGTCCCCGACGGTGGGTTCGGCCTCGAGACCACCGGCGCCACCGCTGTGGGCGGCACCCGCGTGGCACAGGTCGAGATCGCGAGCGGACCGATCCTCTCCGCGCAGGACGACCTCAGCGGCACCGCGACGTTCCTGCTCTCGGTCGACGGGGTCCCGTTGGCGGCGCCGGCCGAGGCGGCGTTCACCGTCGCGGCCGGTGAGCCGGTCGAGGGTCTGGAGGCCAGCGTCCCGATCCCGATCGCCGCCGCGGGCCCGCACCAGGTCCGCCTGGAGGCCGTCTACTTCGACGCGCCCGCGTCGTCGTTGCGCGTGGCCTGCAACGGCCAGACGCAGGGCCAGCCATCGCCCGGGACGAATCCGGCGACCACGCCGACCGCGACCGACGTGACGGCGGACTTCACCGCGGCCCCGGCCGCGTCGGCCACGATCACGGCGGTCGCCGACCAGGCCGTGCTCGACGCCGGCCGGCCCGCCGACCTGGCTTCCATCCGGATCGCTGGTCTGGCCTCGTCGGCCACCGTGACGCTGAGCCTGTGCGGCTCCGGCGGATCCTGCGCCGCCGTCGGAAGTGTGACGACCGCGGCCGACGGCTCCGCGACCACCTCCTTCACGGTGCCGGGCGGCGCACCGGTGGGTGCCGGCACGCTGCGGGTGGAGGACGAGGCCACCGCCGTCTCGACCGGCTTCACGGTGCTCGGCGTGCAGCGGGTGGCGGCCGCCGAGGCGCTGGAGGCCGACGCCACGATCGTCACGCTGACCGGCACCGGCTGGGACCCGCAGCGCAAGGTCACCATCCGGGGGTACGCCGGCACCAGCAGCTCCGTCGCCGCCACCGCGGACCCCGAGGTGGTCGCCGATGTCGACGCGACCGGCGCCTTCAGCGCCCAGTACGCGGTCTCGGACGAGGCGACCCGGTCGGTCATCGTCGACCAGGCGCGTTCGTCGAGCCACATCGGCGCCGTGTACCTGATCTCGGGTGTCATCGGCGGTGCCGCCACGCCCGACGAGACCGACGACCCGGGGGAGGGGATCGACGGCGAGACCGACGAGCCCGGCGGCTCCGAGACGCCCGTCGCCGAGACCCCCGAGAGTCCCGGCGGCGCCGTCACCACGCCGCTCGACCCGGATGCCGGGGTCGAGGACCCCGGTGACATCCCGGTGCCGGGGGACATTCCGGTCGACGACCCCGCCGACGGAGCGGGCGCGGAGAGCGAGTCGGACGACCTGGCCGTCACGGAGGCGCGCCTCGTGGGCGAGTCGTCGTTCTCGGAGCTGTTCGGCGGCGCCCCGCAGCGCGACCTGGTCTTCCTCGTCGAGAACATCGGTGCGGAGACCGTCGAGAACCCGATCGTCCGGGTCTCGGTCGGCCGCTCCGACGACGTCGAGCCCGAGCTCGTCGGTGCGGACGTCGGCGCGCTCGATCCCGGCGAGCAGGCCGTCGTGACCGTGCCGCTCGAGCTGCCGATGGCGGCCTTCGGGTCGTACGTCGTCGTCGGGCAGGTCGGAGACACGGAGGCGGGTGCCTTCCGGGTCGAATGGACGACGTATCCCTGGGGACTGTTCGCCGTCAACGCGCTGGCCCTGCTGCTCCTCGGGCTCGGCGTGCGGCACCGGCTCGACCTGCGCCGCCGGGCGCGCGCGGTCGCCCTCGACCTGCCCGACGGCGCGGCGGTCGTCGACCTGACGGCGGCGGACGCCTGGTGGGCCTACCGGGCCGGTGTCGGCCCCCGGCCCGTGCCGCGAGCGTCGCTCGCTCCGACGTCGGCCCCCACGGCGGACGAGCAGGTGCCGGGCGAGGCGGTCGTCGACCTCGACGCGGCCGAGACGTGGTGGCGGAAGCGTTCCGGTGACGACACGACGAAGGCCTCCTAACTCACGCCAATATCGTATATTGTCTATCGAACGTCGATCGAAGGGTGACTGGTGCGGAGCAAGAGGAGATGGACTCGGGACCGGTCGGCGCTGCTGCGCGTCGGTGTGGTCGGTGCGGGCCTGGCTCTCGCGCTCGCGGGGTGCGGCACGCTGATGCCGGGCGGGAACACCGGCACCGGCACCGACCTGGGGGCGGCGAGCGCGGGTCCGGGGCCGGGCGTCACCGCCGACTCGGTCAAGGTCGTCTTCATCGCCGTCGACCTCGACGCGGTCAAGAAGCTGACCGGCTTCGAGACCGCCTCGGTCGGCGACCAGAAGGCGCAGATCAAGGCGCTCGAGGACTGGGTCAACGACAACGGCGGTCTCGGCGGCAAGCGGATGGACGCGGTGTTCCGCCTCTACGACGCGGAGACCGACTCGCCGGCCGCCGAAGAGCAGCTGTGCAACAAGATCACCCAGGACGACCGGGCCTTCGCGGTCGTGATGACCGGGCAGTACCAGACCAACGCCCGGCCCTGCTACGCCGACCGGCAGACGCTGGTGCTCGACGCGTCGCTCTTCGCGATGAGCAGCGAGTACTTCGACGAGCACTCGCCGTACCTCTGGACGGCGAGCTTCCCGGAGTACGACGCGTTCGTGCGCTCCTACGTCACGGTGCTGGACGAGCAGGAGTTCTTCGCGGGCGAGGACGGCGTCGGTGCCGTCGCGGCCGACTCCCCGGTCAACCGCGACACGATCGAGAACCTCGCCGTCCCGCTGCTGCGCGAGACGGGGGTGGAGCCCGAGGTGGCGTGGGTCGACACGACCGACACCGGCACTCTGTTCCAGGGCCTGGAGCAGGCCGCGATCACCTTCCGCAGCAAGGGAATCGAGCGGATCATGTTCCTCGGCGGCTCCCGGATGGCGTCGGTGTTTGCGACCGTGGCCGGCTCGCAGGACGGCTTCGCCCCGCGGTACGCGATCTCGAGCTTCGACAACCCGTCGTTCTTCGTGAACAACCCGACGACCGTGCCCGCCGCGACCATGGACGGGATGGTGGGCATCGGCTTCCACCCGCCGCAGGACGTGCCCGACTCCGAGCTGAGGTTCCCCTCCACCGACGCGGAGAAGGAGTGCCTGGCGATCTACGACGACGCCGGCATCGCCTTCGAGTCCCGCGAGTCGGCGCGGGTGGCCCTGCCGTACTGCGACGCCACCCGGCTGCTCAAGCTCGGTGCCGACGGCATCGAGGGCGATCTCAACGCCGCGGCGTTCGCCCGGGCCGTGGACCGCGACGGCGGTGACTTCCAGAGCGCCTCCGGGCCCGGCAACGCCCTGGGCGACGGCGGGCGCGCGGCGGTCGGCGGCTATCGGGTGCTCAGGTACGACGAGGCCAAGGGCGCCTTCGTCTACGACGGACCCGAGGTGCCCTTCGATGACGAGTGAGCCGAACGGGTCGGCCGCGGCGCCCGCCCTGGCCTGCGCCGGCATCCGGGCGTCGTACGGTCCCGTGCAGGTCCTGTTCGACGCCGGTCTCACGGTCGAGCAGGGCGAGATGGTCGCCCTGCTCGGGCCCAACGGCGTCGGCAAGAGCACGCTGCTGAAGGTCATCGGAGGACTGCTGCGGCCCGACGACGGGTCCGTGCACCTCGGGGGCGTCGACGTCACCCGGATGCCGACGCGCAAGCGGGTCGACCTCGGGCTGTGCCAGGTGATCGGCCAGGCCACGTTCCCGTCCCTCAGCGTCGCGGAGAACCTCGCGATGCACGGCTTCACCTCGGGCAGCCGGAAGTGGACGAAGGAGGCCGTCGAGGCGGCGCTCGCCGTCTTCCCGCGCCTGCACGCGCGCCGCGACCAGCCGGCCTCGAACCTCTCCGGCGGCGAACGCCAGATGCTCGCGCTCGCCAAGGCGATCGTGGCCGAGCCGAAGGTGCTGGTGATCGACGAGTTCTCGCTCGGCCTCGCTCCCGTCGTCGTCGGCGGGCTGATGGAGCTCGTGCGCCGGCTCAACGAGCGAGGCAGCGGGGTGCTGCTGGTCGAGCAGTCGGTCAACGTCGCCCTGTCCCTGGTCGACCGGGTCTACATGATGGAGAAGGGCGAGATCATCGCCGAGGAGAGCGCCGCCGCGCTGGCCGCCGACCCGGAGCGGGTCCGCGCGCTGATGCTCGGCGGACACGCGGCGGCCGCCGGGGTGGGCCGATGACGGGCTTCGACTTCGGCATCGACCGGCTGGTCATCGGGCTGTTCACCGGCCTGACCTATGGCCTGCTCGCCGTCGGCCTGGTGCTGGTCTACCGCTCCAGCCGCTTCGTGAACTTCGCGCACGGCTCGATCGGCGCCTTCGGCGCGTCGGTGCTCGCCCTCTTCGTCGCGGACTGGGGGCTGCCCTACTGGGCCTCCTTCGTGGTCGCGATCCTGATCGCCGCGCTGCTCTCGGGGCTGGTCGAGGTGGTCGTCGTACGTCGCCTCGAGGGCCGGCCGAGCCTGGTCGGCATGATCGCCACGCTGGGCCTGTCCCAGCTGATCCTGGTGATGTCGCTGGTGATCAACAGCGACGGGGTCAGCGGCTTCACCTACCCGAAGCCGACGCTGCTGCCCACCTTCGAGATCCAGTCGCTGCCGATCGGCACGCCGTACGTCGCGATGCTCGTGCTCGCGCCCGTGCTGCTGGCCGGCCTGGGCTGGTTCCTGCGCCATCACCGGATGGGCATGGCGATCCGCGCGGCCGCCGACGACCCCGACATCGCCCGGCTCGAGGGCATCCCGGCGCGCTGGATGGCGACGCTGGCCTGGACGATCGCGGGCGGCATCGCCGCCTTCTCCGCGATCCTGGTGACCCCGACGACGGCCGGCGCCGGCATGGAGGGCCTCGGCCCCGACCTGCTGCTCAAGGGACTCGCCGGCGCCGTGATCGCGCGGATGTCGTCGATCCCGATCGCGATCGCCGCCTCGCTCGGCATCGGTGTGATCGAGCAGCTGCTGCTGTCCAACCCCGACACCCGTGGCCTGGTGACGGTCGTCATCGCCGTGATCATCGTCGTCGCGCTGCTGCGTCAGCCGCAGCTGGGCCGCGCCGGCCAGGACAAGGGGCGCTGGCGTCGGGTCGTGCTGCCGCCGCTGCCCGAGGCCTACCGTGGCGTGCGCAGCATCGTCTGGCTGCCGCGGGTCTCGGTGGTGCTCGGCATCGCCGTCGCCGTCGGTCTGGCCTACGTCGTCAGCAACGACACGGCCTCGGTGCTCACCCTGGTGGCCGGCTACACCCTCGTCGGCCTCAGCGTCGGCCTGCTCACCGGCGTGTCCGGCCAGCTGTCGCTGGGCCAGTTCGCCTACGCCGGCATCGCCGCGGCGGCGTCGGTGCACGTCGCCGACTCGACGAGCAACTTCCTCGTCGGGCTGCTCTGCGGCGTGCTCTCCGCGGCCGTGGCCTCCGCGCTGGTCGGCATCCCGGCGATGCGGCTCAAGGGCCTGGCGCTGGCGGTCTCGACGCTCGCCTTCGCCCTCGCCACCTCGACCTGGCTGCTGCGCCAGGGCGTCTTCCTCGGCGACGGCATCGCCCCGGCGAAGCCGACCTGGTGGGACTACCCGCTGGAGTACGCCGTCGACTACTACCTCTTCGCGCTGCTGATGCTCTGCATCGGCGTGTGGGTGACCAACAACCTGCGACACGGTGGCTTCGGCCGGATGGTGCAGGCGCTGCGCGACAACGAGCACGCCGCACGCGCCTTCACCGTCCCCAACCGGATGCGGATGCTCCAGCTCTACGCCGTCTCCGGCGGCCTCGCCGGCCTCGGCGGCATCGTGATCGGACACGGCCAGTCGCAGCTGACGGTCAACTCCTTCCCGGCGGCCGCCAGCATCGACGTCGTCGCCGTCACGGTCGTCGGCGGCCTCACCGTGACGCTCGGGCCGCTGATCGGCGCGCTGATCATCGTCGGGCTGCCGGCGCTGGTCGGCATGAGCACGGTGGGTCAGGCGGCGCTGGCGGTGGCCTGGCTGCTCGTGGTGATCTTCCTGCCCGACGGCATCGGGGGAGTCCTCGTCCGCGGCCGCGACCTGCTGTACGACGGGCTGGCCCGCCGCCACGGCATCGACCCGCTGCGCGAGCGGCACGGTGTCGTCGACGCCACCGGCCACGCGTCGTCCCCGCTGCACGAGCGGCCGCGCCTGGAGGGCCTGGTTCCTCGCGCGCCGGCCGCGACCCACGGTGCCGCCTCGATCCTCACCGTCGACGGCGTCTCGCGCCGCTTCGGCGGCGTGGTGGCGGTCGACCACGTGGGCTTCGAGGTCGCGCCGGGCGAGATCCTCGGGGTGATCGGGCCCAACGGCGCCGGCAAGACCACCTGCTTCGAGATCGTCGCGGGCTTCACGCGGCCCGACCGCGGCCGGATCGTCTTCGACGGGATCGACCTCACGTCGGCCACGCCGGAGCAGCGGGCGCGGGAGGGCCTGGTGCGGTCGTTCCAGGACGCCGCGCTGTTCCCGACGCTCACCGTGCACGAGACGCTGATGGTGGCCCAGGAGCGGGTCGAGCCGACCCGCCTGTGGACCTCGGCGCTCGGCGTCCGCTCGGCCGAGCGCGACAAGTCGGCCGCGGCCGACGAGGTGCTCGAGCGGATGCGGCTCACGCACTACGCGCGGCACGCGGTCGGCGAGCTCTCGACCGGCACCCGGCGGGTGGTCGAGCTGGCCTGCCTGCTCACCCTCGAGCCGCGCGTGCTGCTGCTCGACGAGCCCTCCGCCGGCATCGCGCAGAGCGAGAGCGACGCGCTCGGCGACCTGCTCCTGGAGATCCGCGAGGAGCTCGGCACCACCATGGTCGTCATCGAGCACGACCTGCCCCTGCTGTCGCGGCTGTCCGACCGGATGATCGCGATGAACCTCGGTCGCGTGATCGCGACCGGCACCCCCGACGAGGTGCGCACCGACCCCGCGGTCGTGACGTCGTACCTCGGCGCCGATCAGGCCGCCATCCACCGCTCGGGCCTCCGGGTCGCGCAGCCGGACGGCGACCGCGGCCCCGACCCGCTGGCGACCCGGATCCAGCCCGTGACGAGTCGATGACCAACCCTGAGGAGATCGACGTGAGAAGAAGACTGACCCTGCCGACCCGCGCCCTGTCCCGCGGCCTCGCGGCCGCGGCCGCCGTGCTGGTGGTGCTGGTGACCGCGCCGCCGAGCTTCGCGGCGCCCGCGCTCACCATCAGCCAGACCCAGGGCCTGTCGGACGGGCAGACCCTGACGATCTCGGGCGCCGGCTTCGCGCCGAACCTCAAGGGCATCGCGATCGGCCAGTGCGTCGACGGCTACGTCGGCCCCGCCGACTGCAACCTGCAGGGCGGCGCCAAGTTCCGCGACGCCGACGCCAGTGGCAAGGTCGCGGCCTTCACCGTGGTGGTGAAGAAGCAGTTCGGCGGGCACGACTGCACGAAGGTGCAGTGCGTGATCGCCGGCGCCCCGCTCCCGACCGCCGCGGACAAGGCGACGGTCTCCGCGAACACCTCGGTCACCAAGATCAGCTTCGGCAGCGCGGCACCCGCCGAGCCGACCCAGTCCGCGACGGACGCGCCCGCGACCACGGGCGACGACACGAGCACGGACGCCGGGTCCGACGCCGGGTCGCTGCCCAAGACCGGCGCCGGCGACTCCGTGCCCGTGCTGATGCTCGGCGCCACCGCGCTGCTGGCCGCCGGCGTCGGCGTGGTGCTGCTGGTGCCCGGACGCCGGCGGGAGGGCGCCCGATGAGGCGCACCGGCGTGCGGCACTCGGTCGCCGCGATCCTCGGCGTCGCCGGCCTGGCGCTCGCGTCGATCGCCGCCTTCGCAAGCACCGCCACGGCCGCGTCGACGTCCACCGTCAGCCTCAACTGTTCGACCGTGGTCGACCCCGCCAAGCCCCCCAACACGTTCGCCTGGCCCGACGCCCAGTTCGTCTTCTCGGCGACCGGGCCGGCGGGCACGGCGGTGACCGTCGAGGTCTCCGACCTGCCCGCGATCGCCCCGGTGAAGATGGCCGGTTTCCCGGGCACCTCGAAGCTCGTGCTCACGCTCGGTGGCACGACGACCACACTGACCGGCAGCGGCAGCATCACGAACGGCGGCGCCAACCAGCCGGTTCCGGTGCCCGACCTCCAGGGCACGCTGGCCTTCCCGGTCGACTCGCTGCCCGACGTGCTGACCAGCTTCCAGCTGGTCGTCATGGGCATCGCCACCGACTGCGTGCTGCCGACGGCGACTCCCACCCCCACGCCGACCACGACGACCAGCGCGACCGCCACCCCGAGCGCGTCGACCAGTCCCACGGCCGAGCCGACCTCGAAGCCGACCTCGAAGCCGACCTCGAAGCCCGGGTCGGACAGCGGCAAGCCGGCGAAGGGCTCCGTCGACTTCGCGTGCGTCCTGAACCCGCTCAACACCGACTTCGACTACCCGGCGACGGTGACGGTCTCGGGCTATCGCAAGAAGGCGGGCCACGACATCTCGCTGTCCGCGAAGATGACCGACCTGCCGGGCATCTCGCCGGTGCCGATCGACGGCAAGATGGACGTCACTCTCGACGTCGTGGTCGGCAAGAGGAAGACCACCCTGAAGGGCTCGACCCATGCCGTGGCGCCGCCCCGCCAGAAGGTGCCGGTGCCGACCCTGACCGGCAGCGTCGCCGGCGACGACGAGGTGGAGGTGTCCGTCACCGGGTTCACGTTCAACTTCGCGGCGCTCTCGATCGACGCCGCCTGCACGGCCGACGCCGAGTCGCTCGGCACGATGAAGGTCGGCTCCGAGCCGATCGAGGACGACGCCGGTACGGACGGCTCGGGCACGGCCAACGGCGGCTCGACGGCCGACGGCGGCTCGCTCCCGCAGACCGGCGGCGGGGACGCGCTCCCCGTCGTGGCGCTGTGGGCGCTGGCGCTGGTGCTGCTCGGCGCGGCGGGCCTGCTCTGCGTGCCCCAGGTGGCGCGCCGGAAGCCCTGAGCGGCAGGAAGAACGACCACCGGCCCGGCAGCCTGCTGCCGGGCCGGTGGCCGTTGCGCCGATGCGGTGCCGGCCTCCGGCCGGGTCAGGTCGCGGCGGCCAGGGTGGCGGCGTCGTACGACCGGCCGGCGACGAAGCCGCTCGCGGTGAGCCGGGCGACGGAGATCGGACTCCGCGGTGAGGCGATCTCGTCGCGGTAGGTGAGCGCCGGCAGGCCCTGCGCCGCCGAGATCGCGTCGAAGAGCGCCGCGTTGGTGGGCGGGACCTCGGGGTGCGTCAGGTTGTGGAGGCCGATCAGGCGGCGCTCGAGCGCGTGCACGATCGCGTCGGCGGCATCCTCCACGGCGAGCCGGTAGAAGAGCGCGTCGCCGCTGAAGGGCACCGAGCCGCCGAGGTACTGGTGCGCCATGCCCACCTTCGCCTCGACCGGCGGGTCGTCGGCGCCGAAGATGTCGCCACACCGGAAGACGCAGGCCCGGTCGCCGGCCCGCTCGAGGTACACCCCCTCCATGGCGAGGAACATCGTCGGGCTCGGGTCCGTCGAGTCGGTGACGGGGGAGTCCTCGGTGACCTCGGGCAGGTGGTCGGCGGCGTTGCCGTAGACCGAGAGCGACGAGAGCGCCACCAGGTACGCCCGGTTGTCGGCCGCGGTGACGGACTCGGCGGTGTCCACGAGGATCTCGCGGTAGGACGTCGCGCGGTCCTCGGGCGTCATCGCGCGCTGGGCGGAGGGTCCGGCGGCGACGACGACCGCATCCCGGCCGGCGACCGCGGCCGCGACGGCATCGCGGTCGCTGCCGCGCAGCACGAGCACCTCGTCGAAGTGCGCGCGGAGGCCCTCGACCTTGCCGGGCGTCGTCGTGGTGACCGCGACGTCGTGGCCCAGCGCCCGTAGGCGGAGGCCGACCTCGGTGCCGACCAGACCGACGCCGATCACGAGCACCTTCACGACCGACCCTCCAGCTCGGCGATCTGGCCCAGCCCGGCACGGGTCGCGACCAGCTCGTCGACGCGCTCGGCTCCGAGGAACTTCTTGGACAGCTCGTTCATGGGGTCGAGGGTGTAGCCGTAGCGACGCACCAGGTGGTCGCGCCGCCGCAGCGCCGCGCGCTCCTCGACCGGCACCGGCTGCGCCTCGCGGACCCAGCGCAGCCAGGTGTCGACGCGCTCGCGCACCGACTCGCCGAGCACCGCGACGGCCTCGTCGTCGGGACAGGTGGCCATGTAGGAGTTGGCGATCGGCGAGTTGAACGCCCGCATGTAGGTGCCGTGGCTGACCGACCAGAGGAACCGGTCGTCGCCGCGCAGCCGCAGCCACGCGGCGTTCTCGGGCTCGAAGTACCGGTTGAGGTAGTCGACGTCGGTCATCGGGTCGCGGCGCGGCACCACATCGCTGAAGTGGAAGACGCGGGGCACCGTGCCGAAGACGATCACCAGGTGCGGCACGTCGATGTGGGGGCCGAGCCAGACCTGGAGGTTCATGTCGAGGATCGACGCCTGGCGGTTGCCGATCCAGGAGTGGACCAGCCACTCGACGCCCTCGTCGGGGTCGCCGACGTAGGGGTTCAGCGAGCCCTCGTAGCCGCCGTCGGGGCTGGTCCAGTAGTCGAGGCCGGCGCCCGAGGCGTGCGGCGTCACCTCGAGCTCGGCCGTGATCTTGTTCTTGGCCTCGCTCAGGATGCCCCAGAGCGCCGCCCAGAGCTCGGAGCGGTCGACGTCCGGCGCCTCGGCGAGGAACTCGTGGATCGTCTTGGTCTGTGTGCTGCTCGTCATGCCTGCATGCTACGGATATATGATCTATGTTGTCATCGGATCGGTGTTCGACGTGGAGTCCGTCAGGGAGGGAGGCCGTCGTGATCGTGGTGGTCAGCCAGGCGTGGACGAAGCCGGGCGAGGAGCACGCCGCGGCGTACGTCGCGCTGTCCGCGGAGTTCGGGCGCTTCTTCCGCGACCACCCGGGCTACCGCGGGCGTCGCCTCGTGCGCGGGGTCGAGGACCGGACCCACTTCACGCACCTGCGCTACTTCGACTCCGTCGCGTCCTACGAGCAGTGCACGCAGCACCCCGACTACCAGGACCACCTGGTCGCGATGTACGAGCACCTCCGGCCCTACGAGTCCTACCCGCGCGAGTACCTCGAGGTCGTCCTCGACGAGCCGGGGTACGCCGGGTGAGCACGTTCGTCCTCGTCCACGGGGCGTTCCGCGGCGGCTGGGCCTGGGACCGGGTCGCGCCGCTGCTACGCGCCGCCGGTCACGAGGTGCACGCCCCGACGCTGAGCGAGACCGCGAGCGGGCTCGAGACCTGGGTCGACGAGGTCGCGGCGCTGGTGACCGGCGACGACGTGGTGCTCGCCGGGCACAGCCAGGGCGGTGTGGTCGTGCGCGAGGTGGCGCTGCGCGTGCCCGTCCGGGCGATCGTGTATGTCGATGCCGCCGTGCCGGAGCCGGGGGAGCGGGCCGTCGACCTGGGTGCCTCCCCGCTGCAGCTGCCGCCGCGCGAGACGGTGATCCCGCCACGGCCGATCGAGTCGGCCGGCGACCTCGACGCCGACACCGCCGCCTGGATGAACGAGCGGCTCGCGCCGGTGCCGTTCGCCCCGTCGCTGGACCCGGCCTCGGTCGGCGAGCCGGTCGCCGCGACGACCTATGTCTTCTGCACGGGCACGCCGGCGGCGTACCCGTGCGGCACCACCCGGAGCCGGCTCGACGAGCGCGGCATCCCGTACGCCTGGGTCGAGGCGGGGCACGACGCCCCGCTCACCCGGCCCGACGCGGTCGCCGAGCTGCTGCTCGCCGCCGCCAGAGAGGAAGAGATCGCGTGAGCGTGCAGCCCGGTTGGCAGGGACGGTTCTTCGAGGACTTCACCGTCGGTGACGTCTACCAGCACCCGCTGGGGCGCACCGTGAGCGAGGCCGACAACACCTGGTTCTCGCTGCTGACGATGAACACCAACCAGATGCACTTCAACGCCGAGTACGCCGCGCGTTCGGAGTTCGCCAAGCCGCTGGTCGTCTCGACCCTGACCGTCGCGATCGCGGTCGGCCAGAGCGTCACCGACCTGACCCAGAACGCGTTCGCGAACCTGGGCTGGGACGACATCAAGATGACCCACCCGGTCTTCGCCGGTGACACGCTCTACAGCGAGTCGATCGTGAAGGAGAAGCGCGAGTCGTCCTCGCGCCCCCACGCCGGCATCGTGACCGTGCGCACCCGCACCCTCAACCAGGACGGCAAGGAGGTGTGCTCCTTCCTGCGCACCTTCTACGTCTACCGGCGCGGCGCCGAGCAGCTCGAGGGGATCTTCCCCGAGGGCGAGCGGCCGCTGACGCTGGAGGACTGATGCGGATCACGTTCGGTCCGTGGGGCGAGACCCTGGCCGAGGTGGCGGCCGCGGCCCGCGCGGCCGAGGAGGCCGGCGCCGAGGCGGTGTGGGTGCCCGAGCTGCACCGCAGCGCCACCGTCACTGCGGCCGGGGTCGCGGCCGCCACCACGCGCGCGCAGGTGGGGACGGCGATCGCGCTGGCCTTCACGCGGAGCCCGATGGTCACGGCCTTGGAGGCGCTCGACCTGGACGAGCTCTCCGGCGGTCGGTTCGTGCTGGGGCTGGGCACGGGCGTGCGTCGGCTCAACGAGGACTGGCACGGCGTCGACTGGGACAAGCCCGTCACGATGCTGCGCGAGACGGTCCGCAACGTCCGCGAGTTCTGGGCCCGCTGCGCCGGCGGCGAGCCGATCGAGCTCGACGGCGAGCGGGAGCCGATGCGGATCCGCGGCTACCGGCGGCCCTACCCGCCGGCGCGCACCGACATCCCGGTCTACCTCGCCGCGATGGGGCCGGCCCTGACCCGGCTGGCCGGCGAGATCGGCGACGGCTGGATCTCCCACGAGCTCACGTCGCCGGCGTTCCTGCGCGAGAGGATCCTTCCCGAGCTCGGCGCCCACGGTCGCCGGGTCGACGTCGTCACGTCGGCCTGCTGCTCCATCGACCGCGACCCCGCCGTCGCCCGGCGCCGCAGCGCCGGCATGGTGGGCTTCTACGCCACCGTCCGCACCTACGCCGACTTCTTCGACTTCCACGGCCTCGCCGCGGACCAGCAGAAGGTCATCGACGCCTTCGCCGGCTCGACCGCAGGAGGGCTCGCCGGCCACGTCTCCGACGCGATGGTCGACGCCCTGACGCTCTCGGGCACGCGCGACCAGGTCGCCGAGCGGATCGCGGCGTACGCCGGCCTCGCCGACACCATCAAGCTCACCCCGCCCACCCACGGGCTCGCGCCGGACGAGATCCGGGCCGCCCAGCGCGAGGTCATCGCCGTCATCGAGGAGCTGTGCCGATGAAGCCCCTGCAGGACGTTCGCATCATCGCGGTCGAGCAGTACGGCGCCGGACCGTTCGGCAGCGTGCACCTGGCCGACCTGGGCGCCGAGGTGATCAAGATCGAGGACCCGCGCGTCGGCGGCGACGTCGGCCGCTACGTGCCGCCGTACGCCGAGGGCGAGGACTCGCTCTTCTTCGAGGCGTTCAACCGGAACAAGTCAAGCCTGTCGCTCGACCTCGCGACTCCCGCGGGCCGCGCGGTCTTCGAGGACCTGGTGAAGGTCGGCGACGCCGTCTACAGCAACCTGCGTGGCGACGTGCCGGCGAAGATCGGCATCACCTACGACGACCTCAAGCACCTCAATCCGCGGATCGTGTGCTGCTCGCTCACCGGCTTCGGGATGACCGGGCCGCGGCAGCAGGAGCCGGGCTACGACTACGTGCTGCAGGCGCTCGCGGGTTGGATGGACCTCACCGGTGACCCCGACGGCCCGCCGACCAAGTCGGGGCTCTCGATGGTCGACTACAGCGGCGGCTTCGTCGCCGCGATCTCGCTACTCGCCGGCCTGCACGCGGCGCGTCGCGACGGGGTCGGCATGGACTGCGACGTCAGCCTCTACGACACCGCGATGGGCCTGCTGACCTATCCGGCGACCTGGCACCTCAACGCCGGGTTCCGGCCGGTGCGCACGCGCCACTCCGCGCACCCGTCGCTGGTGCCGTTCCAGGCGTTCGAGGCCCAGGACGGCTGGCTGGTCGTCGGCTGCGCGAAGGAGAAGTTCTGGCAGCGCCTCACCGACGTCATCGAGCGGCCGGAGTGGGCCGACGACCCGCGCTTCGCGACGTTCGCCGACCGCGACCGCAACCGCGACCTGCTGCTGCCGCTGCTGGAGGAGATCTTCGCGGAGCGCACCGTGGCCGAGTGGGTCGAGCCGCTGCGCGCGGCGTCGGTGCCGACCGCCCCGATCAACGACGTCGAGGCGGCCCTGACCGAGCCGCACACGATCGCGCGCGACCTGCTCGTCGAGACCGAGCACCCGCGCTACGGCACGGTGCGGCAGGTCGCGTCGCCGGTGCGGGTGGGCGCCGAGCGCCCGACGTACCGCCGCGCGCCGTTGCGCCATGAGGACGCCGACCGCCTGCTCGGCGACCTGCTCGGGTACGACGAGGCCCGGGTGAGCGAGCTGACCGAGCAGGGCGCCTTCGGGGACCTGCCGTGACCGTCTCCTCCGACCTCGCGGCGTGGGCCCTCGGCCTGCGCCGCGCGGACCTGCCCGACGAGGTCGCCGCGGCGGCCCGCCGGCACCTGCTCGACGGGCTCGGGACCGCAGTTGCGGCGGCCCGCCGGGGTGTCGCCGAGCCCGCGCTGACCGTGGCCGCCGGGCTGGGCGGTCCGGCCGAGTCGACGCTGTTGGCGCGCGGGGTCCGGGTCTCGGCGCCGGCCGCGGCGCTCGCGACCGGCACGCTCGTGCACGCGCTGGACTTCGACGACACCCATGCCGGCGGGCTCGTGCACGCCACCGCGGTGGTGCTGCCGACGCTGCTCGCCGTGGGGGAGCAGGTCGGCGCCGGCGCCGGCGAGGCGCTCGTGGCCGCGGTCGCCGGCTTCGAGGCCGTGTGCCGGATCGCGGGGGCGGCGCCGCACGCGTTCCACCACCGGGGCCTGCACGCCACGATGGCGTGCGGCGTCTTCTCCTCGGCCCTCGTCGCGGCCCGCTTGATGGGGCTCGACCGCGCCACCACCGTCGACGCCCTGGGCATCGCGGGCAGCAGCGCGGGCGGGCTGCTGGAGTTCCTGGCCACCGGCTCGTCGACCAAGCAGCTGCACCCCGGCCTCGCCTCGCATGCCGGGATCCTGGCCGCCCGACTGGCGGCGGCCGGGGCGGACGGCCCGGCCAGCGTCGTCGAGGGGGAGCGCGGCGTCTACGCCGCGCTCGCCGACGGGCATGCCGACGCCGCGCTGGTGACGGCCGGCCTCGGCCTGCGCTGGGAGACCACCCGGATCACGCTGAAGCCCTATCCGGCCTGCCAGCTCATGCACGCCGCGCTCGACGCCGGTCGCCAGGTGCTCCCGCTCGACCCGGCCACCATCCGCGAGGTCGCCGTCGAGGTGCACCCCGACAGCGCCGCGATCGTCTGCACGCCCGACAAGGTCGACCCGCGCACGGCGTACGACGCGAAGTTCTCGCTGCCGTGGAGCCTCGCCGCGCTGCTGACCGACGGCGAGGTCACCGTCGACACCTACGCGCCGGACTCGCTCGCCCGCCCCGACGTCCGCGCCCTCGCCGCCCGGGTCCGGGTGACCGAGGTGCCCGACGCCCGGGTCGCCGCCGACGCACCGAGCCGCGTCGTCGTCGAGCTCGGCGACGGACGCACGCTCCACGGCCAGGTCGACCGCAGCGCGGGTGCGGCCCTGGACGCCAAGCTCGCCGGCAACCTCGGCGGCCCCGCCGCCGCGGCCGAGCTCGCCGCTGCCGTCGACGCGCTGGATCTGCCCGCCCTGATCGCGGTCGCCGACCGCCTCGCGACCCCGGAGGAGACCCGATGACCTGGACCGAGTACATCACCGTCGATGCCCTGGAGCGCTACGACGAGCTGCGCACGACCGAGGGCGACGTCGCCACGATCGTGGTCGAGTCGCTGCCGGACGGCGCGGCGTACCGCGCCGAGATCGGTGCCCCGCCCGTCGGCGAGGGCGCGGTCGTGCTGCCGACGGTGATCCCGGTGGACGCGAGCGGCGAGGTCGTGCACGAGGGTGACTTCGTCGGCCAGTACGCCTGGTGCCTGGACGAGGCCGGCCGCCGGCTCGAGGCGCTGGGGCTCTCGCTCGACGCCGCGGTCACGACGTACGACTACTCGACGCCGGCGACCCGCGACGTCTATCGCCGCACCCACCGCGAGCGCAAGGACCGGCTCGGCGGCGCCGGGGTCTACCCGGGCGCGGGCGGCATCCTGATGTCGCGGTTGCACCGGCCCGGGGTGCTGGCCGCGCTCGACGTCACCGCGTCGCGGCTCCCGCTGACCGCGGTCAACCCGGGCTGGACGCGCTACGACACCCTCACCTACACCCCCGGCGTGCTCGCCGGGGACACCCTCTACATGAGCGGGTTCGCCGCCCTCGACATGGAGACCCAGGAGGCGCTCCACCCGGGAGACTCCGCGGCCCAGGCCGACGCGACGTACGCAGCGATCCAGCTCGTGCTCGACGAGGTCGGCGCCGCTCCCGACCGGCTCGCCCACGTGCTCGAGTACGTCTGCCCCGACGGGGACGCCGCGGAGATCGCGGCGGCCCGTGAGCGGAGGTTCCCGGCCGCCAAGGCGTCGGTCGCCGGGTGCGCCGGGCTGCTCCGCTCCGAGTTTCTGTTCGAGGTCTTCCCGACGGCGGTGCTGGCGGGGGAGCCGGCATGACGCTCCTCACCGACGAGGTGCGCGCGCTGGTCGGCCGCACGGCGACGTACACCGCGCCCGAGCCGCTGGGCCGGGCCGCGATCCGCTACTTCGCGCTGGCGACGGGGGACGACAATCCGGCGCACCTGGCCGGCGACGTCGCGCCGCCCACGCTGGTCTGCGAGACGAACCAGTTCGTGAACCTGCCCCGCGACGAGAACGGCTTCGCCGGTCACGGCTGGGACTTCCACCTGCCCGGCACGCGCGAGGTGCGCGGTGGCAACTCCTATCGGTTCCACCGGCCGGTGCGGCCCGACGACGTCGTCACCGCGACCTGGACGGTCACCGACGTCGCCGAGCGCACGACCGGCTCCGGCGACGGGATGGTCGTGGTCACCTCGCTGGCGACCTACACCGACCAGGCGGGCGAGCTGCTCGTCGAGAACGAGGAGACCCTGATCTACGTCGAGGTGCAGCCGTGAGCGGAGCGACGGAGCTGTCGCTGGAGCGGACCATCGAGCTCGCCGACATGGTCGCCTACGCCGGTGCGACCTGGGACTGGCACCGGCTGCACTACGACAGCGCCTGGCTGAGCGAGCGCGGGCTGCCGGCGCCGGTCGTCGACGGCCAGCTCTTCGGCGCGCTGCTGGCCGAGATGGTGCTGGACTGGGCCGGTCCGGAGGCGACGCTGACGGCGCTCTCGTTCCGCTTCAAGAACCTCGTGTACGCCGGGGAGACGGTGCGCTGCGCCGGCCGGGTGACCTCGGTCGACGGTGACCTGACGACCCTCGACTGCACCGTCGAGGTGGTCGGCGCGGGCGCCCGCGCCGCCGTCGCGCCGGCGCGTGCGGAGGTGCGGCGCCCATGAGCGTCGCGATCGTCGGCGCCGCCGAGTGCGACCTCGGCTCGACCGGGCTGTCGATCCTGGGTCTGCAGACCCAGGCCGTGACCCGGGCACTCGCCGACGCCGGGCTCTCCCTCGCCGACGTCGACGGGATCGCGACCACGGGGGTCGCGCGGTTCTCCGCCACGTCGCTGGCCGAGCACCTCGGCATCCGGCCGTCGTGGACCGACTCGACGTTCGCGGGCGGTTCTGCGTTCGAGATGTTCGTGGCCCGTGCCGCCCAGGCGATCGAGGCCGGGCAGGTCGAGGTCGTGGTGATCTCGTTCGCCTCGAACCAGCGCTCGGCGCGCTCGCGCTCGCTCGGCGGGGTCTACGAGGCGTGGACGCCCGAGGCGCAGTTCGAGGCGCCGTACGACCCGCTCTACCCGGCGTCGTACTACGCCATGGCGGCGCAGGCCTACCTCCACCGGCACGGCGCCTCTCGCGAGCAGCTCGCCGAGGTCGCCGTCGCCGCCCGGGAGTGGGCGCTGCTCAACCCCGCGGCGTACCGCCACGACGCCGGACCGCTGACCGTCGACGACGTGCTCGGAGCCCCGATGCTCTCCTCGCCGTTGACCGTCGCCGACTGCTGCCTGGTCACCGACGGCGGGGGAGCGGTCGTGCTGACCTCGCTGGAGCGCGCCCGCGACCTGCGCCGTACGCCCGTCGAGGTGCTCGGGTACGGCGAGAGCACCACCAACGCCTCGATGACGGCGGTCGATGACCTGACCGTCACCGGCGCCGTGGCCTCCGGCGCGGCCGCGTTCGGACGCGCGGGGCTCACCCCGGCCGACGTCGACGTCGCCCAGCTGTACGACTCCTTCACGATCACCGTGCTGCTCAGCCTGGAGGCGCTCGGCTTCTGCGGCCCCGGCGAGGCCGGATCGTTCCTGCGGGAGCGGGCGCTGCCGCTGAACACCAGCGGCGGCGGGCTGTCCTACTGCCACCCCGGCCAGTTCGGCGTGCTGCTGCTGGTCGAGGCGGTCCGCCAGCTGCGCGGCGAGTGCGGCGCCCGGCAGGTGCCCGGCGCCGAGGTCGCGGTCGCCCACGGCACCGGCGGCATCCTCTCCACCCACGCCACCGTGCTGCTGGGGGTGGCGCGATGACCGCGATGCCTCCGGGTGGCGGTGGCTCCTCCACTCTTTCGGTCGCTCATCAGGTGGATATCGCACCGCGGCCCGGCGCCGTCCCGGGTCGGCGGTGGGAGATCCACCGTTTCCCCCCGCTCGGCAGGTGGATCGCCCACCGCTCGTCGGTGAGTCGCCCGTGCGGCGGTGCGTCAGCAACCGTTTGGCTGGCCGGATCGGTTGCCTGCTCACCGCCACCCGGCCAGCAGGCCGTGCAGCGGTGCGTCAGCAACCGTCTGGTCGGCAGGTTCGGTTGCCTGCTCACCGCCACCCGGCCGACGCGGCAGGAGGTGGCCCGATGACGTGGCCCCCACCCGACGTCCCGCTCGCCGACGAGATGACCCAGGCCTGGTGGGACGCCACGCGGCAGCACCGGCTGACCGTCCAGGCCTGCGCCTGCGGCCATCGGCAGCATCCGCCCCGCGCCGTCTGCACCCGCTGCGGTGAGACCGAGCACCTGGCGCAGGTCGATGCCAGCGGCCGCGGCACCGTCGACAGCTTCACCGTGGTCCACCGGGCTCCGCGGGCCGACATCGCGACGCCGTACGTCGTCGCGCGCGTGCGGCTGCCGGAGGGGCCGATCCTCCTCAGCCGCCTACCCGGGGAGCCGACCATCGGCGACGCCGTCGCCGTCGGCTGGGTGGATCTGCCCGACGGTCGCGCCCTGCCCGTCTTCCATCCGATCGAAGAGGAGACCCGATGAGGTTCGAGCTCGACGAGGACCAGCGCGAGTTCAAGGCGCTGCTGCGCACGTTCGTGGACAAGGAGATCGTGCCGGTCGCCCGGGAGTGGGAGCAGTCCGGGCGCTATCCGACCGAGATCGTCGACGGGATGAAGGAGATGGGGCTCTTCGGCATCACCGTCCCCGAGGAGTACGGCGGGCTCGACCTCGATCCGGTCTCCTTCGCGCTGGTCTTCGAGGAGATCGCGCGCGGCTGGATGGGCGTCGCGGGCATCCTGGGCAGCCACTCGCTGGCCTGCCGCCTGATCGCGATGCACGGCACCCAGGACCAGAAGGATCGCTACCTGCCGGCGCTGGCGACCGGCGAGCGGCGTACCGGAATCGGCCTGACCGAGCCCGACGCCGGCACCGACCTGCAGGGCATCCGCACCACCGCGCGCCTCGACGGCGACCACTACGTGGTCAACGGCGCGAAGATGTGGATCACCAACGCGCGGTACGCCGACCCGCTGCCGGTGCTCGTCAAGACCGACCCGCAGGCGAGCCCCGCCCACCGTGGCATGAGCGTGCTGTTGATCGAGGCGGACACCCCGGGCTACGAGGTCACCAAGGACATCGCCAAGCTCGGCTACAAGGGCACCGAGTCCTGCGAGATCGCGCTGACCGACGTCCGAGTCCCCGTGAGCCAGCTGGTCGGCGGGGTCGAGGGCAAGGGCATGCAGCAGGTGCTCTCGGCCCTGGAGTGGGGGCGGGTCAACATCGCCGCCCGTTCCGTCGGCATCGCCCAGCGCGCGCACGAGGAGGCGTTGGCCTACGCCCAGCAGCGCAAGGCGTTCGGGCAGCCGATCGCCGACTTCCAGGCGATCCAGCTCAAGCTCGGCGAGCTGGGCACCCAGGTGCAGGCCTCCCGGCTGATGGCCTACTGGGCCGCCGACGCCGTACGCCGCGGGCGTGCCGACGGCGCCACCGGCATGGCCAAGATCTTCTGCTCCGAGGTCGCCCTGCAGGCCGCGATCGACGCGATGAAGGTGCACGGCGGCTACGGCTACTCGACGGAGTTCGAGGTCGAGCGGCTCTACCGCGACTCGATCCTGATGAGCATCGGCGAGGGCACCAACGACATCCTGCGCACCGTCGTCGCGAAGTCGCTGATCAAGGGGGAGACCCGTGTCGGCTGACCGGAGGGACTTCCTGGCCCGCTCCGCGCTCTACGTGCCGGGCGATGCCGAGGACAAGCTGGAGCGGATCCTCGAGCGCGGCGCCGACGAGGTCATCATCGATCTCGAGGACGCCGTCGCTCCGCGTGACAAGGAGCGCGCCCGCGACACGACCCGCATCTGGCTGCACGACCTGCCGGTCCTCCACAACGTGGGCGTCTGGGTCCGGGTGAACGCCGGTCCCATGCGCGACGCCGACGTTCGCGCCGTTGCGGGAGCACCGGCGCTGACGGGGTTCATGGTCGCCAAGACCGAGACCGTCGACGAGCTGCTCGACCTGGACCAGCTGCTGGCCTCCCTCGGGTCGATCGCCGGCGTGGTGCCCCTCCTTGAGAGCGCCCGTGCCGTGCTGCGGGCCGGAGAGCTGGCGCGGGCGCCGCGGGTGCAGCGACTGCAGATCGGCGAGGCCGACCTGCGTGCCGACGTCGGTATCGTGCCGGGCGCGGACGAGCGGGAGCTGCTCTACGCGCGTTCGCACGTCGTGCTGGCCTCCGCGGCCGCCGGCATCAAGCCGCCGATCGCGCCGGTCTCGACGAACTTCCGTGACCTCGACGCCTTCCGGGCGTCGACGGTCGAGCTCGCGCGGCTCGGCTTCGTCGGCCGCGCCTGCATCCACCCGGGTCAGGTCGCGATCGCCAACGACGTCTTCACCCCTTCGCCCGAGGAGGTGGAGACGGCCCGCCGCCTCGTCGGCCGCTGGGAGTTCGCCGGCGCGGGCGTCGCCGTCGACGACGACGGCCGCTTCGTCGACGAGGCCGTGGTCCGCCAGGCCCGACTCGTGCTCGCCCGAGCCCGCTGACCCATCCCGGAGGACCCGTCATGACCAACGCAGTCGTCACCGGCAGCACGAAGGGCATCGGCTTCGCGCTCGCCCGCGAGCTGCTCCGCCGCGGCCACAGCGTCGCCGTCTCCGGACGGTCTCGCGAGGCGGTCGACGAGGCCGTCGGCAAGCTCCAACCGGAGGCGAACGCTCGCGCCCGCGTGGTCGGGCGACCGACGGACGTCAGCGACGCGGCGCAGGTGCAGGCCCTCTGGGACCAGGCGGCCGCCGAGCTCGGCGGCGTCGACCTCTGGGTCAACAACGCCGGCGTCGCCTACACGATGCGCACGATCGTCGAGACCACGCCGGACGAGGTCGCCGGCATGGTGTCGACCAACATGCTCGGCACCATCAACGGCGCCCAGGTCGCGGTGCGCGGTATGTCGACGACAGGTGGGGGGCGGGTCTTCAACGTCCTCGGTGGCGGCAGCGACGGATCGATCCGGCCCGGGATGGGCGTCTACTCCGCGACCAAGCGGGGACTCGACCTGTTCACCAGGGCTTTGGTGAAGGAGGTCGCGGGCACGTCGGTGCACGTCGGCCAGGTGCGGCCCGGGATCCTGATCACCGACGGTTGGCTGCGCGAGGCCGCCACCCACCCCGAGTCGGTGCAGAGCCAGCGCAAGATGGTCAACATCCTCAGTGACCACGTCGACGACGTCGCGCCGTACCTCGTCGAGCGGATGCTCGCCACGAGGAAGAACGGCGAGGAGATCGCCTGGCTGACGACCGGGCGGATGCTGCGGAAGTTCGCCGGCGGTGGCCGCGAGGACAAGCTCGCCCGCTATGGACTCTGAGCCCCGGCCGTCGCCGATATCGGGGACTCGACGAACGGCTCCGAGAAACTCTTCTGCGCGTGGGAGATATCGTATATCCTCGCAACGAGACGCAGGCCACACCAGTGGCGGTGGGGTCATCCGAGGAGGAAATAGATGCGCTTTCGCAAACTTGCCGGCCTGGTGGTCGGTGCTCTCACGGTCGGCACGCTGGTCGCGCCGGGGCTGACCACCGCGGCCCAGGCGGCACCGAGCAGCAAGACCGTGACGCAGCAGCTCTCGTGCGTGTTCGGCAGCTTCGACATCGCCTATCCCGTCGAGGTCGCGCTCACCGTCGACGGCACCGCGGTCTCCGCGACGCTCAGCGACATCCCGCCGACCGGCATGCCGACCTTCCTGAAGGTGCACGCGACCTCCGCCGTGGTCAACGCCACCGTCAACGGCGAGACCGTGGAGCTGTCCGGTGACGTCACCTACCCGACGCCGATCACCAACAACCCCGTCATCGAGATGCCCGACGTCACCGGCACTCGCACCGGCACGGCCGACGTCTCGTCGGTCGGCGTCGCGGGCATCGACGTGACCATGAGCGTCCAGGCCTACGGGCCGGGCACCTCGGACTCCGACATGTCCTGCGCACCGGTCGCGCCGGTCGAGATCGACCAGCAGATGGCGTGCGCGTTCGGCTCCTTCGACATCGCCTACCCGGCCGAGGTCGCCGTCATCGCGAACGGCACCGGCGTGACGGCGACGCTCAGCGACATCCCGCCGACCGGCATGCCGACCTTCCTGAAGGTGCACGCGACCTCCGCCGTGGTCAACGCCACGGTCGACGGCGAGGCCGTGGAGCTGTCCGGTGACGTCACCTACCCGACGCCGATCACCAACAATCCGGCCATTCCGATGCCCGAGGTCGCCGGCACTCGCACCGGCACCGCCGCCGCGACCGAGGTCAGCATCGAGAGCGTCGACGTGACGATGAGCGTGCAGGCCTACGGGCCCGGTACCTCGGAGTCCGAGATGCCCTGCACCGCGGTCGGCCCCGTGGGGCTCGGCGACACCCAGCAGCTGACCTGTGTGTTCGGCGACTTCGCGATCGGCTACCGCGCCGACCTGGCGGCGACCGTCACCGGTACGAACGTGGCCGGCGTGCTGGCCGAGGACTTCGTGCCCGGCATGCCGGCGTTCGTGACGATCTCCAAGTTCAAGGTCGACCTGGCCACGACGGTCGACGGTGAGGCGGTGACCCTCTCGGGTGAGAGCAGCTACTCGCCGAGCAAGCCCGGCAACACCCCGTTCGCGATGCCCGCGCTGAGCGGCGACCGTGCGGGCACCGCCGCTCCAAGCGAGATCGCCGTCACCGGCGCGGTCCTCACCATGACCGCGAGCGGATCGGACAACCTCATCCACTGCGCACCGGCGGCGCCCGCGACGGCGACCACGACGACGCTGGCGGCGACCTCCGCGGCCGCCAACGCCGTGCACCTGGCCGCGACGGTCGCTCCGGCCGGCGCGGTCGGCAAGGTCGAGTTCCGCGAGGGCGCGACCAAGGTCGGAGAGTCGGCCGTCGCGTCGGGTGCCGCCAGCCTCGCTCTGGCCGGCGTCGCCGCGGGCAGGCACACCTACACCGCGACGTTCGTCCCGACCGACGCGGCCGCCTTCGGGGGCTCGACCTCGGCGGCCGTCGGCGTGGACGTCGCGGGCCCGCCGGATGTGAAGGCGCCCTCGGCGACGTGCACCGCGGCCGAGGTCAAGGCCAAGGCGGCGCAGACCAAGGTGAAGAAGGCCAAGGCCAACGTCAAGAAGGCTCAGGCCAAGGTGAAGAAGGCGAAGAAGGCGAAGAACGCCAAGAAGGTCAAGGCCGCCAAGAAGAAGCTGAAGGCCGCCAAGGGCAAGCTGACGAAGTCCCAGAAGCAGCTCAAGGCCGCGAAGCAGGCTGTGGCCAAGGCCTGCTGACCACCGCATGACGACCGTGCCCCGGTCCTCCGTCAGGAGGGCCGGGGCACGATCGCGTCGGGTGAGTGGCGGTCAGACGTCGACGACGACTTTTCCGACGGTGTGCCCGCCCATCAGCCGAGCGAACGCGAGCGGTGCCCGATCGAGGCCGGCGTAGCGATCCTCCGGGGCGACCAGGGCTCCGGAGGCGAGCAGGTCGCCCACGCGCTGCGCATGCTCGGCCGCGAGGTCGCCGTGGTCGTAGACCACCATCCCGTGCACCTCGGCCCGGGCCGCCATCACGGCGCCGGCGCGCAGGCGGGTCGGCGCGCCGCCGTTGTACTGGTCCATCAGCCCGGCCAGCGACACCCGGGCGCCGACCGCCAGCTGCTCCAGGACGACGTCGAGCGTGTCCTGGTCGCCGAGGTGCAAGTACCCGTCGATGCGATCCGGGCACGCCCGGGCGAGCTCGTCGGCGAGCGACGGGCCGCGCCGCACGGCCACGTCGTACCCCAGAGGTCCGGTCGCGAGCATTGCCTTCTCCTCGGAGCCGACGATCCCGACCGTGCGGGCGCCGGCGAGCCGGGCGAGCTGGCCTGCGACCGAGCCGACGCCCCCGGTCGCCGCGCCGATCACGACGGTCGCTCCGGCAGTCGGGCGCAGGTGCCGCACATGCGCGGCGTACGCCGTGAGTCCCGGCATGCCGAGAGCGCCCAGGGCGGCGGAGTCCGGCACTCCCGGTGGCAGCCGGACCGGCGTGACGGCGGCGCCGTCGACGACCGCCTCGGCGCGCCACCCGGTCTCGGCGAGCACCCGCCGGCCGACGGCGACCCCGGGATCGCGCGACTCGACGACCTCGCCGACGGAGCGGCCGGGCAGCACGTCGCCGGGGCCGACCGGGGCGTCGCCCAGGTGCCGGCCGCCGAGCGCGGAGCGCTGGTAGGGGTCGAGGGAGAGCGACGTCACCCGGACTCGCACCTGGCCCGCCTCGAGGTCGGGGCGCGGCAGCTCCACGAGCGCGAGGTCCTCCGGCGTCGGCGCCCCCGCAGGGACCCGGGCCAGGACGACGGCGGGGACGGCATCTGCGGAAGCGGTCACGATGCGATGATATAGATGTGTCGCGCCTCTTCGGACCGCTCTTCTCCACCGCGGACCTCACTGCCCACCTGAGCCGTCTGGGCGACGTCTTCGGGATGGTCGAGGCGGGGCGCACGCTGGTCCACGGCGCGGAGGTGGTCGCGCTGCGGACCCCCGGGGCACGGGCGGGCGCGGTGGTGTGGCGACCCGACCCGGTGCCGGCGTACGCCGTGCGCGACGAGGCCACCCGCCTGGGCCGCGACGCGCTGCGGGTGGTGGACTTCTACGCGCCCGACCTGGACCGGGCCGTCGCCCACGCGCGCGGTCTCGGCTACCGGGTGGAGTCCGGGGAGGCCAGCTACGAGCTCGCGGAGGGCGCCTTCCGGGAGGCGCACCTGCCCGGGCCCGACGGCACCGTGACGGCGTTCCTCAGCGGCCCGCGGGACTTCTTCGCCGGCTTCGCCAGGATCCGTGACCGCGTGGTCAGCGAGGTCTGCAGCATCTCGCTGCCGCTCGGCGACGCTGGGCCGTCGCTGGACTTCTATGCCGACGTGCTCGGCTGGGGCGTGGTGTACGAGTACTCCTTCGACGACCCCTCCTTCAGCGACCTCCTGGGGTCGACGGAGCGGCTCCGGGTGCGGTCGTCGACCGTCGGCCCGGCGCGCGACGAGCCCTATCTCAACCTCGTCGACTACGGCCTGCCCGAGTCGGCCGGCGGCTCGCTGCTCGGCCGATCCGGGCTCGATCGCCGCGGGCTCGTCGGCGTGGTCGTGACGGTGCCCGACCTCGATGACGTACGCCGGCGCGCGGACGGTCACCCCGGCGCGTGGAGCGGCGCGGTGTTCGCCCTCGACCTGCCGCCCTTCGGTGCCACCCGGGTGGCCGTCGTCACCTCGCCGCACCGGATCGTGCATGTGGTCGTCGAGGATGCGGGTCTTGGCTGCTGACAGCCAGACCCCGCACGACACGCCGAGGCGCCCCGGCGTGTCGTGCGGGTTTCGGCCGTCAGCAGCCGAAACCGACGCACCCCGTGACTCACCGAGACACCACCTGAAACATATATGATCTAGCAATGGCAGTGTTGGAGTACGACGCCGTGGTGGTCGGTGCCGGTCCGGCGGGCCTGAGCGTGGCGCTACATGCGGCCGCCGGGGGTGCACGGGTCCTGGTCGTGGAGAAGGACGACCGGATCGGCGGGACGCTGCACATCAGCGGTGGCCACCTGGCGGCGGGCGGGACCGCGCGCCAGCGCGAGCGCGGCATCGAGGACAGCCCCGAGGCGCACCTCGACGACATCCGCCGGATCGCCCGGGGAACCGCCCGCGAGGACCTCGTCGCTCAGGTCGCACGGCACGCGCCCGAGACGATCGAGTGGCTGGCCGCGCGCGGCTTCGCCTTCGCGCCCGAGACGCCGCGCATCGTGCACGGCCACGAGCCCTACCGGACCGCCCGCACCTACTACGGCAAGGACGAGGGCGCCTCGATCCTCGAGGTGTTTCGCGCCGAGCTGGCCTCGTCGACGGTCGAGCTCTGGACCAGATCGCCGGTAACCGGCCTGGTGACCGACGGGCACGCCGTGATCGGCGTCGAGACCTACCGGGACGGCGCCGAGGTTGAGGTGCGCGCGCGGTCGGTGGTGCTGGCCACGGGCGGGTACGGCGCGGACGCCGAGCTCTTCGCCGAGCTCGAGGGAGCGCCGCTGGTCTCGGCCGCCGCCCGCACCTCGACCGGCGACGGGCTGCAGCTCGGGCGGTCGGTCGGGGCGGCGCTGCAGGGTGCCGGCACCCATCTGCCGTCGTTCGGCGGGCTGCCCGACCCGGTCTCGCCGGCGCGGGCGAACTGGCGCGAGCGGCAGGTGCTGACCGCCGAGCGGCCGCCGCGCGAGATCTACGTCGACCGCACCGGCCGGCGCTGGGTCGCGGAGGACGAGCCGTCGATCGACGCGAAGGAGCGGGCGCTGGTCGGCATCCCCGACCAGACCTTCTGGACGGTGTTCGACGACGCCGCGCTCACTCTGTCGACCGGGTCCCAGCGGCTGCTGGTCGGCCGGGAGCCCGACGAGGTGCGGGCGCTGGCCGGTGCTCGTCCGGGCGTGCACGCCGCCGGCTCGCTGACCGCCCTGGCCGCGCTCGCCGGCATCGCGCCGGACGCCCTCGAGACGACCGTCGGCCGCTACAACTCCTTCGTCGCCGCCGGCGCCGATCCCGACTTCGGTCGCCGTCATCTGCCCGCGCCGATCGCCACGCCGCCCTTCTACGCGATCCGCAACCACGCGATCACGCTGGTCACCTTCCAGGGCCTCGACATCGACGCGAGCTGCGCGGTGCGCACCGAGTCGGGCGCGCCCATCCCCGGTCTGTACGCCGTCGGCGAGGTCATCGGAGCCGGTGCCACCTGCGGCAACAGCTTCTGCTCCGGCATGCTGCTCACGCCGGCCCTGACCCTCGGTCGGCTGCTCGGCCGGCGGCTGGCTGGCTGACGTCCCGCCCCGGGGCGCGCCGAGCGATAGGTTCGCCCCGTGGGGCCTGACGGATCGAGGATTCAGTCCGACCACGCGACCTGGTCGGACTCGTCGGCGCGTGCCGTGCTGCAGCTGATGGTGGAGTCGGTGGCGGAGATGGTCGGCTTCGAGGTGGCGGCGCTGTCGGTGGTGCTCGGCGACGAGCTGGTCACGATGGCCTACACGGGTCCCGAGGAGCACCGCGCGTACGTCGAGGAGAGCGACCCGGTCTCGGTCATCACCCCCGTCCTGGAGCGGGCGCGGCCGTGGGGTCCGCGGCTCCGGTTCATCGAGGCCACCGCTCTCACCGAGCTCGAGGGCCACTGGGTCGAGGTCGAGCAGGTGGCCAGCGCGCACCCCGATGCCTGGCGGCCGACCGATGGGCTGCTCGCCGTGCTCAGCAACGACGACGGCGCCGTCGTCGGCATCCTGTCCGTCGACCGGCCCTCGTCGGGCCGGCGGCCCGACGATCGGCAACGCGGCCTCCTGGAGCGGTACGCCGCGCAGGCCGAGCGCGCCGTGCTGACGGCGTTCGAGCGCGAGGCGCTGGTCCAGCAGGTGGCCCACGCGGAATCCGCGCGCCGGCTGATCCGCTCGGCCTCGCGCCCCACCCACGGCTCGCTCGAGGACGTGCTGCGACACACCCACGGCCCGCTGGTCACCGGCTTCGACGCCCGCGGATCGTGGCTCCAGGTGTTCCAGCCAGACGGACCCGGGGTGGGCGTCGTACGCACCGACGCCGGCCGGCTGGTCCCGATCTCGCGCGACCTCGTCGACGTGGCCGTGCGGGTCGCGCCGAGCCTGTGGGCCGATCAGCGGCCGGTGGTGATCACCGCGGACAGCATCCCACCCGACGTGCCCGAGATCCGCGACCACTTCCTCCAGCGCGACGTGTCGTCGGTGCTCGGCGTCGCGCTCGGCGTCGGCGAGGAGTGCGTGGGCTTCATGGCGCTCTCCCGGCACGCCGACCAACCGCCGTGGTCGCAGGTCGAGATCGACTCCGCGCTGCAGATCGGCCACGACCTCGGCGCCGCCCTGGTGACCGCGGGGGCGCTGGAGCGCGAGCGCAACCTGGTGCGCGAGCTGCAACAGATCGATGACCACCGCAGCCAGCTGATCGCGACGCTCTCCCACGAGCTGCGGACGCCGCTGACGGTGATCTCGGGCAACCTCGAGCTGCTCGGGACCCTCGACCTCGATCCGCAGGCGGATCGCTACCAGCAGGCGATGAACCGCGGCACCCAGCGCATGGGCAAGGTCGTCGACGACCTCCTCCTGCTGGCCCGGGTGAGCAACCCGCAGCACCCGCTCACGCGGGTCCCGGTCGACCTGCGCACGGTGGCCCGCGACGTCGTGTCACTGGTCGAGTCGACGGCCAGGTCGAAGGGGCTCACGGTCACCGTCGACCTGGAGCCGGAGGGGCTGATGGTGCCCGGCGACCCGGTCGAGCTCGACCGCCTCGTCGGCAACCTGGTCAGCAACGCCGTGAAGTACACCCCGGCGGGCGGCTCGATCACGGTGTCGGCGGCGCGCCGCGCGGGCGAGGTCGTGCTGGGTGTCGCCGACACCGGCCTGGGCATCTCCGAGGACGACCAGGAGGGGTTGTTCCGGGCGTTCTTCCGCACCACCAACCCCGACGCGCTGCGCGAGCCCGGCACCGGCCTGGGCCTGGCGATCGTCGCCACGATCCTGGAGCGCCACCAGGGCCGGGTCGAGGTCGGCTCGCGGCTGGGCGAGGGCACGACGTTCACCGTGATCCTGCCCGCCGCCTGAGCCGCTGGTCGGCCGCTGGGTCGGCCGTGGGGTCAGAACGCCGTCGAGCCCGGCTTCACCACGCCGAGCAGCGCCGCCACCAGCACCAGCGTCCAGATGGAGTAGACCCACGGTTCGCACCGCCGGATCGAGCCGAGGATCGCCCTCTCGACCTCCGGGGTCGACCCGCTGGTGACGAGCCTGCCGAACGCCGGGCCGAAGGGCAGGAGCTGCCGGCGGATCATCACCCCGCAGAAGATGCACAGCCCGTACGCCGCGACCTTGGCGCCCAGCCACGTCGGGTTGGTGTCGACGCCGAAGGGCTCGGTGGCGAGCATCGTGTAGACCGCCACCCCGACGAGCCCGGCGCTGAGCCCGTAGCGCACGACCAGGTCGGCCTTCTGGGACAGGCGAGCGAGGGGCGTGTCGCCGCCGCGGTAGTCGATGAGCGAGACCGCCAGCCAGGCCAGGCCGGCGACCCACACGAGGGCCAGCAGCCAGCCGTCGACGAAGAACTCGTCGCCCAGTGGCCCGACCGCCATCAGCGTGATCCCGCTGGGCAGGAAGAGCACCAGCGAGATGCGCGGGGCGATGTCGACGCCGTGCATGATCCTCGTCGACACCGCCCGCGCCTCCGGCCCGAGGTCGGACCTGAGGATGTAGCGGCTGGCGTAGTAGACGCCGACGTCGCCGCCCAGCCAGTAGGCGAACAGCACGATGTGCAGGAAGACCGCGAGGCTGTGGCCGTTGAACCCGTGGACCGCTTCCATCAGTTGCGGCCCGTCACATTCCGTCGCCGTCCCAGCGGCCGCGGGAGCGGCTGCGGACGGGCAGCGAGGAGATGATCGGAGCCGGGATCGGGTCGCCGTCCTGCCAGTCCACCCGGGTGCCCCAGTTGTGGGCGTGTGTGCCGGTCCGCTCGTCGGGATGCTCCACCTCGCGGCCGGAGAAGCCCCAGTCCGGCGTGGCGGACTCGTCGTGCGCGTGGTCGTGCGCGTGGTCGTGCGCGTGGTCGTGATCGTGCGAGTGGTCGTGACCGCCGTGGCCGCCCTGCAGGTTGGCCGCGTCCATGGCCTTCAGGATCGCGATCAGTGAGGGGTCGGCGCCGGTGCCCTGGTGCTTGACGGGGGAGTTGTCCTGGCCCTGGTCGATCTGGAACTGCCAGGACGCCGTCATCTGGCGCATGTCCTCGTCGGAGCGCCACGGCGTCGCGAGGTCGTGGGTCGAGTGCGACCAGCGCACCGGCGGGTGCGGCTCCTCCTGCAGGCCCGCGGGTCCGTAGTTGACGCCCTCGCCGCCCCAGCGCACCCACTCGTTCTGGGTGTACCAGTTGGCCAGCTCGCCGTCGGAGCGCAGCAGCCACGTGCAGCCGCCCTCCATCGAGGTGAAGTGGCCGTGCTTGACCCGCGCCGGCCGGAAGAAGTAGGTGCCGAGGTCGAGGGTGCCGAAGTTGTACTCCATCAGCCCCTGGGTGGTGTAGGCCTCCTCGTAGCACGGGTGGTGCGCGAGGCGGTGGTCGCTCCAGCCCTCCTGGGCGTGCACCAGGCGGGTGTAGAAGCCGGTGACGGGGTCGACGTGGAGGTACTTGATGAACAGACCGGGCATCGGGCCGGGGTTGGGGACCGCGTCCCAGTTCATCGCCTCGGAGTCGATCACGATGACCTCCTCGCGCGCCTCCGCCCACGACCGGGCACCGCCGAGGGACTCGACCGGGTCGAACCCGGCATCGCCGTACTCGCGGTAGTGCAGCAGCCGGGTGCCCTCGGCGATCTTGAGGTAGTCGGTCGGCACTCCCTTCGGCGCGTAGACGTAGCCGCCCTTGCCGATCTTCCGGCCGCCGTAGTCGATCTCCCCGTCGAGCACGTAGTACTCGGTGTTCGCGTGATGGATGCCCGGACCACGACCCCAGTCGGTGTGGAAGTCCACCCGCAACGACGAGGAGCCGTCCTCCTCGTCCACGGACAGCCGGCGCTCACTCGCCCGGCCCTCCCCGGCCGGCAGCTCCGCGGCATGCCAGACGTAGTCGTCTTCCTGGATGAGCTCGACGTGGGGTCGCACGTTTCCTCCGGTCGTGATGGGTGGGGTGGGTCAGGCGGGGGCCCGGTCGCGCAGCTCGCGCTTGAGGACCTTGCCGCTGGCATTGCGGGGGAGTGCCGGGAGGGCGCTCCAGTGACGGGGGATCTTGAAGCCGGCGAGCCGGTCGCGGCAGTGGCTCTCGAGGTCGCCGGCGAGCGCGTCGTCGAGCGCGCGGCCGTCGCGCAGCACGACGTACGCCGCGACCTCCTCGCCCCAGGTCGTGCTCGGCAGGCCGACGATCGCCGACTCCGCGACGGCGGGATGCTGCGCGAGCACGTCCTCGACCTCGCGGGGGTAGACGTTGGCGCCGCCGGAGATGATCAGGTCCTTCTTGCGGTCGACGACGTGCACGTAGCCGTCGTCGTCGCGGACCACCACGTCGCCGCAGGTGAGGTACCCGTCGTGGGTCGTGCACGCCGCGGTCGCGTCGGGGTCGTCGTGGTAGCCGTTCATCAGGAACGGCGAGCGGCTGAACAGCTCGCCCGGCTCGCCGGCCGGCACGGGGTCGCCGGCGTCGTCGACGACCCGCAGCTCGGTCATGAACCAGGCGTGGCCCACGGAACCGGGCTTGGTGAACTGGTCGGCCGGGCGGAGGTTCGTGATGATGCCGGCCTCGGTGGAGCCGTAGAGCTCGTGGATGCCGCGGCCGGGGAACTCGCTCATCACCCATTGCTTGAGCGGCCAGGGGAGTGCGGCGGCGTTGAAGTAGAGGGTGTCGAGTGCACCGAGGTCGTGCTTCGCGACCGCGCCCTCGCCGAGCCCGCGCAGCATCTGGGCGTGGGTCGGGACCAGGAAGGTCGACCGCACCCGGTCCCGGGCCATCAGCGCCAGGAACTCCTCGGGGTCCCAGTGCCGCAGCATGGTGACCGTGCCGCCGCAGAAGACCGGCGCGTAGCCGAAGGCGAACCCGGCGCCGTGGTACATCGGCGCGACGGCGGCCGACGTACGCCCGGGACCGAGCCCCCACTCGAGGGCGCTCAGGTAGAAGGTCAGCGCCCGGCTGCGATGGGAGATGACGACGCCCTTGGGTCGCCCGGTGGTGCCGGAGGTGTAGGCGATGCAGAACGGGTCCTGTTCCGCGACGGCGACACCTGGGTCGCGGGAGCTCGCGACCGCGAGCTCGGCCTCGTAGTCCGGGCCGAGCTGGGTGCCACCGATGCTGAGCACGACCAGCCGGAGGTCGTCGATGTCGCCGGCGACGGCGGCGAGCGCGGCGTCGAGCACCAGTGCGCGGGCACCGGAGTGCTCGAGGATGTAGCGGCTCTCGCTCGGGGCGAGCCGCGGGTTGAGCGGCACCATGACGAGGCCGGCCTTCGCGATGCCGGCCGCGATCTCGGGGTACTCCAGCCGGTTGCCGAGCAGCACCGCCACCCGGTCGCCGCGGCGCAGCCCACGCTCGAGCAGGCGGGCGCCGAGCCGGCTGGCCCGCTCGTCGAGCGCCCCGAAGGTCAACGTCCGGTCGCCGTCGACGACCGCGGTGGCGCGCGGGCTCGCGATCGCGAACTCCCGGATGCCGCCCGCGATGGTGAGCGGCGCGCCGCCGGTTCGAATCATAGATATAAGAATATACGATCTACGAGAACCGTCCAGTGATGGGCCGAAGTTGAGACCGAGGGGGCGTGCGCGGGCGGTGGTTTCGAGGCTCGGGCCTGGCGGCCCTCGCACCTCAACCACCGTGGCGGTGGTTGAGGTGCGAAGGCGCGCTGGCGCCTGAGCCTCGAAACCATCGGTCACGGAACGTCTGGATTCGGAACATTCGGTCCGCCGGTCGCGTTGGCCCGACGTGAAGATCGAGATCTGGAGTGACGTCGTCTGCCCGTGGTGCTACGTCGGGAAGCGTCGTCTGGAGACCGCCCTGGCCGGCTTCGAGCACGCGGACGACGTCGAGGTCGTCTACCGCTCCTTCGAGCTCGACCCCTCGGCCCCCGAGCACGGCCACGAGCTCTCGACCGGCGTGATCGCGCGCAAGTACGGCCGCAGCGAGGCGGAGATGCGCCAGATGCAGCAGCAGCTCATCGACCTCGCCGCCGAGGAGGGCCTGGCGTTCCGGCTCTTCGAGACCGTGCACACCAACACCGTCGACGCGCACCGGCTGCTCCACCTCGCGCTCGCGACCGGTGGTCCGGCGCGCCAGCGCGAGCTGAAGGAGGCGCTGCTCTCGGCGTACTTCGAGCAGGCCCGCAACGTCGGCGACCATGACGTCCTCACCGAGATCGCGGTGGCGGCCGGGCTCGACGAGGCCCGCGTGCGCGGCGTACTGACGAGCCAGGAGTACGCCGACGACGTCGCGGCCGACATCGCCCAGGCCCGGGCGTACGGCGCCAGCGGCGTCCCGTTCTTCGTCGTCGACCAGAAGTACGGCGTCTCCGGCGCCCAGTCGGCCGAGGTCTTCGCCCAAGTGCTGCAGCAGGCCTGGGCCGACGCCCACCCCGTGCTCCAGGCCGTCGGCGGCGATGCGGAGGCCTGCGGCCCCGACGGCTGTGCGATCTGACTCACAGTTGGTTAGGCAAACCTAACTGACGAGCGTACGATCAGGGTTCGTGCTCGCCAACTACCTGATCGGCCTGCGTGAGGGGCTCGAGGCCTCGCTGGTGGTCAGCGTCCTGGTCGCCTACCTGGTCAAGACCGACCGGCGCGACCTGCTGCCCCGGATCTGGGTGGGGGTGGCGCTCGCCGTGGCCATCGCCCTCGGGTTCGGCTTCGCGCTGTTCTTCGGTCCGCGCGGGCTGACCTTCGAGGCGCAGGAGGCGATCGGCGGCACCCTGTCGATCGTCGCGGTCGGCCTGGTCACCTGGATGATCTTCTGGATGGCCCGCGCCGCCCGCTCGCTGAGCGGCGAGCTGCGCGGCCAGATCGACGCGGCCGCCGAGGGCTCGTGGTTCGCCCTGGTCCTGGTGGCGATCCTCGCCGTCGGCCGGGAGGGCCTGGAGACCGCGCTCTTCCTATGGTCCGCGACTGAGGCCGTCTCCCGCGACACCAACGCCACCTGGCAGCCGCTGCTCGGCGCCGCACTCGGCATCGCCACCGCGGTGCTGCTCGGCTACCTGCTCTACCGCGGCGCGATCTCGATCAACCTCAGCAAGTTCTTCACCTGGACCGGCGCGTTCCTGATCCTGGTCGCCGGCGGCGTCCTCTCCTACGGTGTCCACGACCTCCAGGAGGCCGGCATCCTGCCCGGGCTGCACACCCTGGCCTGGGACGTCTCCGACACGATCGACCCGACGACCTGGTACGCCACCCTGCTCAAGGGGATCTTCAACTTCTCCCCGCAGACGACCGTGCTCGAGGCCGCGGTCTGGGTCCTGTACGTCGTACCCGTCATGACGCTCTTCCTCGTCTCGGCGCGCCGGCGCAGCCGCGCGACCTCCGCCCCCACGCCCACTCCCGTCAGCGGACCCCTCGTCTGACCGTCCCAGAAGGACCGACCACATGCGCAAGCCCCTCGCGATCGCCCTGGTGGCGGCCGTCCCGCTCGTCGCCGCCTGCACCGAGAACACCCGCGGCGACGACTCCGGGTCCGGCGACGCCCGCACCGTCTCGGTCACCTCGACCGACGACGCGTGCGACCTCTCGGCCGTCGACGCGCCCTCGGGCACCCTGCGGTTCAAGGTCACCAACGACGGCTCGCAGGTCACGGAGTTCTACCTGCTCGGCGAGGACGGCCTGCGGATCGTCGGCGAGGTCGAGAACATCGGCCCCCAGCTCTCGCGCGAGCTCGTCGTCAACGCGCCGGCCGGCTCGTACGTCACCGCCTGCAAGCCGGGCATGAAGGGCGACGGCATCCGCGCCGACTTCACCGTGAGCAAGTCCGACGAGGAGCCCGCCGTCTCCGCCGACGACCAGCAGCTGGTCGGCCAGGCGCTGAAGAACTACCAGGCCTACGTCCAGGACCAGTCCGACCAGCTGGTGGCCAAGACCCAGCAGTTCGTCGAGCTCTACAAGTCGGGCCGCGACGACGAGGCACGCGCGCTCTACCCGGAGGCCCGGGTGCACTGGGAGCGGATCGAGACGGTCGCCGAGTCCTTCGGCGACCTCGACCCGATGATGGACGCCCGCGAGGCCGATCTCGAAGAGGGCCAGGAGTGGACCGGCTGGCACCGGATCGAGAAGGACCTCTGGCCGCCGGCGACCGGCTACACCCCGCTCACCGACCAGGAGCGGGCGACGTACGCCGAGGATCTGATGAAGAACACCGAGACCCTCGACAAGCGCGTCCAGCGGCTCACCTACACCGTCGACCAGATCGCCAACGGCTCCCGGGGCCTGCTCGAGGAGGTCGCGACCGGCAAGGTCACCGGCGAGGAGGAGATCTGGTCGCACACGGACCTCTGGGACTTCCAGGCCAACGTCGACGGCGCCCGCGTCGCCTACGAGGGCGTGCAGCCGATCGTCGAGCAGAAGGACCCCGAGCTCGCGACGACACTGACCGCGCGCTTCGCGGCGCTGCAGAAGCTGCTCGACGCGCAGCGCACCGACACCGGCTTCGTGTACTACGACGACCTGAGCCAGGACCAGGTCCAGCAGCTCTCGAACGCCGTCAACGCGCTGTCCGAGCCGCTCGCCAACCTGACCGCGGCGGTGCTGTCCTGAGCGAGCACATCTCCCGACGGGGCCTGGTCGGCGGCGGCGTGGCCGCGGCCGGACTGGCCGCCGGTGCCTTCGCCGTCGGCCGGGCGACCGCCGCCGAGGGCTCCGAGAGCCCGGACCCGCCGGGCAGCGACGACGCCTTCGCGTTCCGTGGGAAGCACCAGGCCGGCATCACGACCCCGGCGCAGGACCGGCTGCACTTCGCGGCGTTCGACCTGACCACGGGCTCCCGGGCGCAGCTGATCGCGCTGCTCAAGGCGTGGACCGAGGCCGCGGACCGGATGACCCGCGGGCTCCCGGCCGGCGAGGTAGGTCCGACCGAGGGCGCGGTGAACCTGCCGCCCGACGACACCGGCGAGGCGATCGGGCTGCCGGCCAGCGGCCTCACGATCACGTTCGGCCTCGGCCCGACCCTGTTCCGCGACGCGCGCGGCCGCGACCGGTTCGGCATCGCCGACCGGCAGCCGGAGGCCCTGCGCACCCTCCCGCACTTCCCGGCCGACATGCTCGACCCGCGGCGCTCGTACGGCGACCTCTGCGTGCAGGCCTGCGCCGACGACCCGCAGGTCGCCGTCCACGCGATCCGCAACCTGGCGCGCATCGGGTTCGGCACCGTCGCGGTCCGCTGGTCGCAGCTCGGCTTCGGCCGCACGTCGACGACGTCCACCTCGCAGTCCACCCCGCGCAACCTCTTCGGCTTCAAGGACGGCACCGCCAACGTGAAGGCGGAGGAGACCGCCGCGGTCGAGGAGCATGTCTGGGTCGGCGCGGACGACGACCCACGGGCCGGCTGGCTCGCCGGCGGCTCCTACCTCGTCACCCGCCGGATGAACATGACCATCGAGGTCTGGGACCGCCAGCCGCTCGGCGAGCAGGAGGAGTTCGTCGGGCGCACCAAGGACTCCGGTGCGCCGCTCTCGGGCGGCACCGAGTTCAGCGAGCCCGACTTCACGATGCCGGGCAGCGCCGGCCCGGTGATCCCGAAGGACGCCCATGTCCGGGTGGTGCACCCCGACTTCCACGGCGGAGCGCGGATGCTGCGCCGCGGCTACAACTTCGTCGACGGCTCCGACGCCCTCGGCGGCCTGGACGCCGGGCTGTTCTTCATCGCCTTCGTGCGCGACCCGGACACTCACTTCATCCCGATCCAGAACGCGATGGCCAAGTCCGACGCGCTGATGGAGTACCTCAAGGTGACCGGCTCGGCGCTCTTCGCCGTGCCGCCCGGCGCCCGAGCGGGCGAGTACGTCGGTCAGGCGCTCTTCGAGACCTGAGCCCGCACCGCTCACGGTGGTTTCGAGGCTCGCTTCGCTCGCACCTCAACCACCGCAGCGCACGGTGGTTGAGGTGCGAGGAGTGCTAGCGGCGAGCGGTCCACGGTGGTTGAGGTGCGAGGAGCGCTAGCGACGAGCGGTCCACGGTGGTTGAGGTGCGAGGAGCGCTAGCGACGAGCCTCGAAACCGCTGCACGCCGCGCGCCACTGCTCCGCGGTGATCGAGAAGTACGCCGAGGGGTCGGCGTACCACTTCTCGATCACGCCGTGGTCGGTCATACCGAGCCGCCGCATCACCGCCTGCGACGCGTCGTTGGTCGGGTGACTGACCGCGATGATCTCGGGCAGTCCGGCGGCGAAGCCGTGGGCGAGCACCGCCGCGGCCGCCTCGGTCGCGTACCCGTGCCCCCACGAGTCCGGGTGCAGGTGCCAGCCGATCTCGACCTCGCCGTGCTCGGCGTTGGGCAGCGTCAGCAGCAGCACGGTGCCGGCCACCACCCCGTCGCTCCGGCGCTCGACCGCCCACATCCCCAGTGGCGGCTGGTCGCGCTCGGTGTTGTAGCGATCGATCCGCGCGTGCGCCTCGTCGAGGTCCTTCATCAGCACCGGCTCCCCGTCGCCGAGCCACTTCATGACCTCCATCCGGCTCAGGATGTCGAGCAGCCGCTCGGCCTCCTCGTGCCGCCAGGGACGGATGACCAGGCGCTCGGTCTCGAGGTGCATGGGGACAGCCTGTCAGCCCCCGGGCCGGACCGGCAGGCGATTTTCGGCCCGTTGTCGGATTGGTGGCTCCCGCACCGAGACGTGGTCGTGCGCGCCGATCGCACCTGACCCAGGTGTCGTGGAACCGCAAAATCCGCGACCCTGAGGTCAGGTACGACGCACCAGGGTCAGCCCGCCGAGGCCTCGTCCGACGGCTCGGGAGCTCCGAGGTCGACGATCCGCTCCACGCCGATGTCGTCGAGGAACGCCGAGTCGTGGCTCGCCACGACCAGCGCGCCCCGATACGACTCCAGCGCCGACACGAGGGCGTCGTACGACGCGAAGTCGAGGTTGTTGGTCGGCTCGTCGAGCAGCAGCAGCTGCGGGGCCGGGTCGGCGAGCAGCAGCGCGGCCAGCGTCGCCCGGAACCGCTCGCCCCCGGACAGGTCGCCGACCCGCCGGTCGGCGGCACCGCCCCGGAAGAGGAAGCGGGCCAGTCGCGACCGGACCAGGTTGGCGTCCGCGCCGGGGGCGCGCCGGGCGACGTTGCCGAACACGGTGTCGTCGTCGTCCAGCACGTCCAGGCGCTGGGGGAGCAGGGCGACCGGCACCCGGGCCCGGTCGACGAGCCGGTGCAGCAGTGTCGTCTTGCCCGAGCCGTTGGGGCCGACCAGGCCGACCCGGTCCGGGCCGCTGATCGGCAGGCTCCGCTCGTCGTCGGGAGCGGCCTCCAGCACCACGCGCCCGCGCGGCACCTCGGTGCCGGGCAGGTCGACCCGGATCTCGCGGTCCTCCCGCAGTCGCGACTCGGCCTCGTCGAGGCGCTCGCGGGCCCGGTCCAGGCGGTCGTCGTGGACCCGGCGGTACTTCGCCGCCGACTCCTCGGCGGCGCGCTTCTTGGCACCGACGACGATGCGCGGCAGGCCCTTGGTCTCGGCCGCCTTCTTGCCCTGCCGGCGACGCTGCGCGAGCACCCGCTCGGCCTCGATCCGGTCGTTGCGCTGGCGACGCAGGTCCGACCGGGCCGCGGTCACGGCCTGCTCGGCGGCCTCCTGCTCCGCGGTGACCTGGCTGGCGTACGACGAGTAGCCGCCGCCGTACCACCGCACGGACCCGCCACGCAGGTCGCCGATTCGGTCCATCCGCTCGAGCAGGTCCCGGTCGTGGCTGACCACGAGCATCGAGCGGCTCCAGCCGTCGACGACGTCGTACAGGCGCTGCCGGGCCTCCGCGTCGAGGTTGTTGGTGGGCTCGTCGAGCAGCAGTACGTCGGGTCGGCGCAGCAGCAGCCGGGCCAGGCCCAGCTGGGTCGCCTCGCCGCCGGAGATCTCGCCCATCCGGCGGTCGAGCACGTCGGGCGGGAGCCCGAGCCGGCCGAGCTCGGCGACCGCTCGCTCCTCGACGTCCCAGTCGTCGCCGATCGTGTCCAGGTGGGACTGGAGGCGGGCGGGATCGTCGGCGCCGGACTCGACCGCGCGGATCGCCCGGCGTACGGCCGCGATGCCGAGGAACTCCTCGACGGGCTGGGTCACGTCGAGCGTCAGGTCCTGCGGCAGGTAGGCGACCTCGCCCGCGACGTTCAGGACGCCGGTGGTCGGCGTCAGCAACCCCGCGACGAGGCGCAGCAGGGTGGACTTGCCGGCGCCGTTGACGCCGACGAGGCCGGAGCGGCCGGGGGAGACCAGCAGGTCGAGGTCCTGGAGGACCGGGGTGCCGTCGGGCCAGGCGAAGCCGAGGCCGGACGCAGCGATGACAGAGGTGGGTGCGGGCATGGCAGAGCTCCAGAAATGAGGTGGTGGTCGAGGGACACCTCAGAGCTCCAAGAGAACCTGCCTGCGGGAGGGAGTGGGACGCGACGAGGGTAGATGGCCTCGCCAGATGGACGCCACTCAATTGAGCCGACCGGTCCGGTAGGGTCGCGAACGAGCACAGCGTCGTGCCCACTGAACCACTCGTTGCCGAGGACCGCATCGCTGTGAACCTGCCCGTCGTACTGATCGCCGAGGAGCTGAGCCCGGCCACCGTCGAGGCGCTGGGCCCGGACTTCGAGATCCGTCGCTGCGACGGCGCGGACCGAGCCGAGCTGCTCGCCGCCATCGTGGACGCCGACGCCCTGCTGGTCCGGTCCGCGACGAGGGTGGACGCCGAGGTCCTGGCCGCCGCGCGGCGGCTCAAGGTCGTCGCCCGGGCCGGCGTGGGCCTCGACAACGTCGACGTCCGGGCCGCGACGCAGGCCGGCGTCATGGTCGTCAACGCGCCGACCTCCAACATCGTCTCGGCCGCCGAGCTGGCCGTGGCGCTGATGCTCGCCGCGGCGCGCCACGTGTCACCGGCACATGCGGCGCTCCGGGCGGGGGAGTGGAAGCGCTCGCGCTACACCGGCACCGAGCTGTACGAGAAGACCGTCGGCGTCGTCGGCCTCGGCCGGATCGGCGTGCTGGTCGCCCACAGGCTGGCGGCGTTCGGCATGCGGGTGATCGCCCACGACCCCTACGTGCAGGCCGGCCGCGCCGCCCAGATGGGGGTGCGGCTCGTCGACCTCGACACGCTCCTCGTCGAGGCGGACTTCATGTCGGTCCATCTCCCGAAGACCCCCGAGACCGTCGGCCTGATCGGCACTGAGCAGCTCGCGAAGGTGAAGCCGTCGCTGGTGCTCGTCAACGCGGCACGCGGCGGGATCGTCGACGAGGCCGCCCTGTACGCCGCACTCAAGGAGGGCCGGATCGCGGCCGTCGGCCTCGACGTCTTCGCGGTCGAGCCGTGCACCGACAGCCCGCTCCTGGAGCTCGAGAACGTCGTGGCCACCCCGCACCTGGGCGCCTCCACGGCGGAGGCCCAGGAGAAGGCGGGGCTCGCCGTCGCCCGGTCGGTCCGGCTCGCGCTGTCCGGCGAGCTGGTGCCCGACGCCGTCAACGTCCAGGGCGGGGTGATCGCCGAGGAGGTGCGCCCCGGCATCCCGCTGACCGAGAAGCTCGGCCGGGTGTTCACCGGACTGGCCGGCGAGGTGGCCCAGCAGGTCGACGTCGAGGTGCGTGGTGAGATCACCGAGTACGACGTGAAGGTGCTCGAGCTCGCCGCGCTCAAGGGCATCTTCACCGACGTCGTCGAGGAGCAGGTCTCCTACGTGAACGCGCCGCTGCTCGCCGCCGAGCGTGGCCTGGCGGTCCGGCTCGTGATCGACCCCGAGAGCCCCGACCACCGCAACCTGATCACGATCCGCGGCACGCTCGCCGACGGGTCGTCCGTCTCGGTCAGCGGCACGCTGGTCGGCATCGGCCAGCGCGAGCGGCTGGTCGAGGTCAACGGCTTCGACCTCGACATCGAGCCGACCCAGCACCTGGCGTTCCTCACCTACGCGGACCGGCCGGGCATGGTGGGCACGGTCGGCGGCATCCTCGGCGAGGCCGGCGTCAACATCGCCGGCATGCAGGTGTCCCGGCAGACCCCGGGCGGCCAGGCGCTGGTCGCCCTGTCCGTCGACACCGAGATCCCGGCGGAGACCCTCGACGACATCGAGCACGCGATGTCGGCGGTCTCGGCGCGCGCGGTGAACCTGGTCTGACCGCGCGGGCGAGCAACTACGCTCGCAGGCATGAGCCGGATCTTCACCACCAGCTTCGCGTCGGTCTATCCCCTGTACGTGACGAAGGCGGAGAAGAAGGGCCGCACGAAGGCCGAGGTCGACCAGGTGATCGAGTGGCTCACCGGATTCGACGAGGCCGCGCTGGGGGAGCATCTGGCCGCGGGGACGACGTTCGAGGACTTCTTCGCCCAGGCCCACCTCAACCCGCACGCGTCCGCGATCACCGGCGTCGTCTGCGGCATCCGCGTCGAGGACGTCGAGGACCCGCTGATGCAGCAGATCCGCTACCTCGACAAGCTCGTCGACGAGCTCGCCAAGGGCAGGTCGATGGAGAAGATCCTGCGCGCCTGAGCCTCGAGGCTGAGCCCCTCTCGGCGGCCCGCGACGGACGGACCGCTCCTGTGATCGAGACCTCGCGATCCGGCGGGTTCCGCGGCGCTCCCGGCCTGCCCGGAGGCGGGTTCAACTAACCTCACCCTCGTGGCCCTGCCCTTCGACCCGATCGACGAAGCCGCCCGCCAGTGGGGCAAGCGCTGGGACGGCGTGCCCGCCATGCACGCGGTCACCTCGCTGATGCGCGTGCAGCAGCTGCTGATCGGGCGCCTCGATTCCATCCTTAAGCCGCACGGACTGACCTTCGCGCGCTACGAGGCGCTGGTGCTGCTGACCTTCTCCTCCCGGGGCTCGCTGCCGCTGGGCAAGATGGGGGAGCGGCTGCAGGTGCACCCCACCTCGGTCACCTCGATCGTCCGGCGCCTGGAGGCGGCCGGCCTCGTCGTACGCCGCGCACACCCCGACGACGGTCGCGCGGTGCTGGCCGAGATCACGCCCGAGGGCCGCGCGCTCGTGGAGGTGGCGACCCGCGATCTCATCGACGCCGGCTTCGCGCTCGGCGCGCTGTCGGATCCGGAGCTCGAGCAGGTCTCGGCACTGCTGACACCGGTCCGCAAGGCGGCCGGGGACTTCTGAGACGACCCGGGCCGACCGAGGAACGAGGTCGGGGCCGTGGGTCGGCCAGGTTTGAGACGACTCGGGGCCGACCGAGGAACGAGGTCGGGGCCGTGGGTCGGCCAGGTTGAGCAAGCCCCGCGCCCGAGCCTGCGAGGGCGCGACGGGCGCGTCGAAACCAGGGGATGCATCGACGCGGGGCACTCCAGCACCCGGACGCCCGGAGCCGCCCGCCGCGGCGCTGGTCCGTGGCGGACGGCTCCGTGGTCAGACCCGCCGGCTCAGGCGCCGCCCGGCTGGGTCACGCCGTTGACCTTCAGGGTGTACGGCGCGAACTGCTGGACGAGCTCGGTCGGGTCGTCGGTCGCCACGATCGCGACGACCTTCTCGAACGGTGCCGCCGCCACCAGCTCGAGCCGGTTCAGGTCGACGTGCCGCTTGCCGTCGAACTCCACCTGGAGCACCGTCGGCCGGCCCCGGTCGCGGATGCCGACCAGCTTGAGGTTCCAGTTCTGGACCTCCTGCGGGTGGATCTGCGTCGGGGACCGGAACGGCGCGAGACTCGAGCCGTCGCTGACGGTCGTGCCGCCGACCGCGATGTCGTCGAGGAGCAGGCCGCCCTCGTTGACACCGCCGTCGCTGACGTAGCGGAAGCTGATCAGCACCGTCTGGCCGGCGTACGCCGACAGGTCGAAGGTGTGCGGCTCGAAGCCGTTCGTGGTCCCGTTGAGGGCCGGGCCGAAGGGCCCGTCGACCGTCTTGTCTCCGGCGATCGACGTGTAGGTCTTGCCACCGTCGGTCGAGACCTGCACGTAGCCGTAGTCGTAGCCGAGCTCCGCGCCGTACTTGGCGAGGAACCGTAGCGTCGGGTCGGCCGCGGGCACGGTGACCTCGGCCACGGCCGCGGCGTCGAGGTTGTTGGCGTTGCCCGACCAGAGCACGGAGTCGCCCGGGCGGTCGGGGTCGTTGGTCACCGTGGTCCACAGCAGCGGCTGCGTCGGCAGCGTCGCGGCGCCGTCGAAGACCAGCGACCGGAGCTTGGCGCCCTTGAGCGTCTCGCCGTTCGCCCCGCGCAGGACGACGTAGTCGGCGCCGTTGGGTGCGGCGCCCGGGGTGTCGTAGGACTCGGGGTTGTCGAGGTTGACCGTCGAGCGCAGGCTCGGCGTCGTGACCACGCGCTTGTCGGCGCCGAGCACGACGGAGTGCTTGGCGTCGCCGACGATCCGGTCCAGCAGCACCATCGACTGGTACTGGTGCACGACCCGGTAGGGATCGTCGATGCCCTCGGCCTGGAGCTCGTGGGCGAGGCTGGCCATGCCCTGGTAGGTGCCGTCGCGGTGCAGCGCCGACATGAACTCCGTGCCGAAGCGGTCGTAGAGATAGAGCATCATCGAGTAGGCGTTGCCGTAGTCGGCCAGCACGGCCGCCGGGTTGGGGTCCTCGCCCCACAGGGTCAGGGAGTTCTGGGCGCCGCCGCAGTCACGCGGGTTGGGGTTGTACGGCGTCTGCACGGTGCCGAAGCCCTGGAAGCAGTAGAGGTGGCTGTCGGCGCCCGGCTGGTCGACGGTCTTGGTCGCGTCGACGTACCCGACGAGCGTCTGGGCGAAGTCGGAGAGACCCTCGTTGATCCAGTTGCCCTCGAACGGGTCGGTGTAGTGGTGCAGCAGGTGCTGCCACTCGTGGGCGAAGGTGCCCTCGTAGAGGTTGGGCCGCGCGGGCCGGCTGGTGCACGGATCCGTCGTCGGCTCGTCCGGCGGGTTCTCGCCGGTGCGGTGCGCCCAGTCGTAGGCGTCGATGGTCATCACGTTGCGGTCGACCAGGTCGTTGAACTGCGACGAGAAGAACCCCGCGATGTAGGTCGAGGCCGCCGGGAAGTCGTAGTAGTTGTCGTCACGCACGTTGTCGACGAGCGCGACGGTGTTGTCGCCGTCGCCGGTGTAGTCGCCGGCGATCTGGGCGTTCGTGCCGTCGAGGTCCGGCGGGGTGCTGAAGGTCGCGGTCTCCTTCGGGTACATGTTGCCGTCGAACTCGCTGATCAGGCGGTCCACCTGGGCCTGGGTGACCTCGGTGCTGGCCGTGCCGCGGCAGTCGCCGGCGGGGAAGGAGGTGTCGTCGGCGACCCAGACCTCGATCTTGTCGCCGACGCCCTTCAGCGTGTACGGCTTGAGGTACAGCCGCCCGTTGAAGTCGTCGAGCGCCAGCCACGACCGCGTGGTGCCCACCGGTGGCGTGGCCGCCGCGGCGAGCGTGTTGGCACGCGCCTGGGCGCGCCGCATGGCGAGCCCCTTGGTCGAGTACTTCGCGTCGGGCGAGATCTCGCGTACGTCGCTGGGTGCGGCCCGGTCCGCAGTGGTCGATGGCGCTGCGGATGATGCGCCCGACGGGATCAGGAGACCGGCCGCGCAGGTGGCGAGGGCGACCCCGAATGGCAGGAGCTTTCTCTTCATGTGTCCTCCCGAGGATGGCGCCGGCCGAGTGCGACCCGCTCGTGGCGGGCGGCGCCGGAGTCCGTCCTACCGGAGCGGAGTCAGGGGTGGCAATACCCGATCTTCTGGACGTCGTCCGTCGGCTTGGTGGAATTAGTAGGACGTCCTAGTATTTCGGCATGAGCGAGAACGCACGAGCCCGCTGGCAGCGGCGCTACGAGAGTGCCCGGGTCCGCGACGCGGACTTCACGACGCTGAGCGGCGTCGAGCTGGCCCCGGCGTACGGCACCGACGACTCCGAGTGGCCCGGCGAGTTCCCGTTCACCCGCGGCCTCTACCCGACCGGCTATCGCGGACGAACGTGGACGATCCGCCAGTTCGCCGGCTTCGGCAACGCCCAGCAGACCAACGAGCGCTACCGGATGATCCTCGGCCGCGGCGGGGGTGGCCTCTCGGTGGCCTTCGACATGCCCACGCTGATGGGCCGCGACTCCGACGACCCGAAGGCGCTCGGCGAGGTCGGGCACTGCGGCGTCGCGATCGACTCCGTCGCCGACATGGAGGTGCTCTTCGACGGCATCGACCTCGGCGACGTCACGACGTCGATGACGATCAGCGGCCCCGCCGTGCCGGTCTTCTGCATGATGCTGGTCGCCGCCGAGCGCGCCGGCGTCGACACCAGCACGCTCAACGGCACGCTCCAGACCGACATCTTCAAGGAGTACATCGCCCAGAAGGAGTGGCTCTTCGCGCCCGAGCCGCACCTGAAGCTGATCGGCGACCTGATGGAGTACTGCGCCGCGAGCATCCCGGCGTACAAGCCGCTCTCGGTCTCCGGCTACCACATCCGCGAGGCCGGCTCGACGGCCGCGCAGGAGCTCGCGTTCACCCTCGCCGACGGGTTCGGGTACGTCGAGCTGGGGCTGTCGCGGGGCCTCGACGTCGACGTCTTCGCGCCCGGGCTGTCGTTCTTCTTCGACGCGCACGTGGACTTCTTCGAGGAGATCGCGAAGTTCCGCGCCGCCCGCCGGATCTGGGCGCGCTGGATGCGCGACGTCTACGGCGCGACGTCGGAGAAGGCGCAGTGGCTGCGGTTCCACACCCAGACCGCCGGCGTCTCGCTCACCGCGCAGCAGCCCTACAACAACGTCGTGCGCACCGGCATCGAGGCGCTCTCGGCGGTGCTCGGCGGCACCAACTCGCTGCACACCAACGCCCTTGACGAGACGCTCGCGCTGCCCAGTGAGCAGGCCGCGGAGATCGCGCTGCGCACCCAGCAGGTGATCATGGAGGAGACCGGCGTCGTCAACGTCGCCGACCCGCTCGGCGGCTCCTGGTACGTCGAGGCGCTCACCGACCGGATCGAGGCCGAGGCGACTGCGATCTTCGACAGGATCCTCGCGATGGGCGGCTCCACGCTGACCTCCGACCAGCCCGAGCGGATCGCCGAGGCCGTCCGGGGCGGCGAGTGGCTCGTCACCCGCGGCCTGCTGCGCGGCATCGAGGAGGGCTGGTTCATGTCGGAGATCGCCGAGGCGGCCTTCCAGTACCAGGTGGCGCTCGAGAAGCGCGACAAGAGGATCGTCGGCGTCAACTGCCACGAGGAGTCGGTGACCCACGAGCTGGAGATCCTGCGGGTCTCCCACGAGGTCGAGGTCGAGCAGGTGCGCACGCTCGCCGCCCGTCGTACCGCTCGCGACGACGCCGCCGTCCGGGCGGCCCTGACCCGGATGGTCGACGCCGCCCGCGCCGACGAGAACCTCATCGAGCCGATGCTCGACGCCTGCCGCGCCGAGGCCACCCTGGGGGAGATCTGCGACGCGCTGCGCGCGGAGTGGGGGGAGTACCGCGAGCCGGCCCGCTTCTAAGAGACCAACGACCCGTGCCTGAGCGGCGGCTCTCTGGTGGAATCGGGTCGTGGACCTCGCCGACGCCCTGACCCGCCTGCCCGACAACCCCCGCATCGTCGTCACCGGTAACCACGCCATCCCGTGGCACACGGTCGGCCTGGTCGACGCGGCGCTGGACTCCTACCGGCTCTGGACGCTCAACGGCCAGCCCGGACTGCCGGACCGCGACGGCGTCACCCTGGAGACGTCGTTCGTCGGGCCGGGCCAGCGGCGCAGCCCGCGGCTGAGCTACGTGCCGTCGCGGCTGTCGATGGTGCCGACGCTCTTCGGCCGCCAGCTCCCGCCGGACGCCGTGGTGCTGCACACGACCCGGCCGCGCGGCGGCAAGGTCTCGCTCGGGGTGGAGGTCAACGTGCTGCCCGCCGCGCTGGAGGCCGCCAAGCGCCGCGGCGGCATCGTGATCGCGCAGGTCAACGACCGGATGCCCTGGACGTACGGCGACGCGCTCGTCGACCTGGACCTGGTCGACGTCCTCGTGGACGCCGACGCACCGCTGCCGACCGCCCCGGTCACCGCGATCGACGACGCGTCGGCCCGCATCGGCGAGCTGGTCGCCGAGCGGGTCACCGACGGGTCGACGCTGCAGGCGGGCATCGGCGCCGTCCCCGACGCGACGCTGACCGGGCTGCGCGACCGCAGCGGGCTGCGGGTGTGGACCGAGATGTTCTCCGACAGCATCTTCGCGCTCGAGAAGGTCGGCGCGCTGGACCGGAACGTGCCGATCACGGCGTCGTTCCTCTTCGGGTCGCCGGAGCTGCTGGAGTGGGTCGACGGCAACGAGCGGATCGCGATGGCCCGCACCGAGGTCACCAACAGCCCGGCCCGGATCGCCCAGAACCCGTCGATGGTCAGCGTGAACACGGCGCTGCAGGTCGACCTCTTCGCCCAGGCGAACGCCTCGCGGATCGGGGCCCGGATCCACTCCGGTTTCGGCGGCCAGACCGACTTCTTCGTCGGCGCGATGCACAGTGCCGGCGGCCAGGCGTTCATCGCGCTGCGCTCGTGGCACCCCAAGGCCGACTGCTCGACGATCGTGCCGCTGGTCGACGAGCCGGTGACGTCGTTCCAGATGACCGCGGTCGTGACGGAGCAGGGAGTCGCCGAGATCGTCGGCCACGACCAGCGCGAGCAGGCCCGTCAGCTGATCGAGCACGCCGCGCACCCGAGCGTGCGCGAGGAGCTGCATGAGGAGGCCGTGGAACTCGGCCTGGCGTGATCTCCCTAGGATTGGGTCCATGAGCCAGCAGCCGTTCTCCCGTCCCGGTGCCGTCGACCTGTCCGGCCTGAAGGCCGCGGCTCCCGGCGGCGCCCCCGGCGGTGCCGCCGACGGGGCGTCGACCGGCTCGTCGTACGCCGTCCAGCTCACCGAGCAGAACTTCCAGTCGACGCTCGAGGCATCGATGACCGCGCCGGTCTTCCTGGTCTTCTACTCGCCGACCCGGATGCCCGAGAGCGCCGACCTGGCGCGCGACCTCGAGACGCTGTCCGGGGAGTTCGAGGGCCGCTTCCTGGTCGGGCTCGTCGACATCGACGCGGCCCCGCAGATCGCGCAGGCGATGCAGATCCCGTCGATCCCGTTGGTGGTCGCCGTGCTCGACGGCCGGCCGGCCCCGCTGCTCCAGGACGTGCTCCCGCTCGACCAGCTCCGGGCGCAGATCACCCAGGTGATGCAGCAGCTCACCGCCAACGGCATCGCCGGCCGGCACCAGCCGCGCATGGTCGCCGGCGAGGCGGACGCCGACGGCGAGCCGGCCGTCGACCCGCGGTACGCCGCCGCGCAGGACGCGCTGGGCGAGGGGGACGTCGACCGCGCGGTCGCGGAGTACCAGAAGCTCGTCGACGCCAACCCCGCCGACGCGGAGGCCGCGGCCGGCCTGGCGATGGCGAAGGTGCTCCAGCGCACCCAGGGCGTCGACCTGAACACCGCCCGCGCCGCCGCGGCCGAGAGCCCCGACGACGTCGACGCGCAGACCCTGGTGGCCGACCTCGACATGCTCGGCGGGCACGTCGACGACGCGTTCAACCGGCTCGTCGACCTGGTGCGGCGTACCTCCGGCGACGACCGCGACCGGGCGCGCGAGCACCTGCTCGGCCTGTTCGGTGCGGTCGGCAACGACGACCCGCGGGTGCTGCGCGGCCGGCAGAACCTGGCCTCGGCGCTCTTCTGAGGCCGTCAGGCCGTCGTCGGCCGGGTCGTGACCTCGTCGATGCGCACGATCTGGCGGCCCAGCGGCAGCAGGGAGACCGGGATCATCTTGAAGTTCGCCACGCCCAGCGGGATGCCGATGATCGTGATGCAGAGCAGGACGCCGGTCACGATGTGCCCGAGCGCGAGCCAGATGCCGGCGACCACCACCCAGATCACGTTGCCGATCGCCGACCAGAAGCCCGCGGTCGGCTGCCGGATGACCGTGCGGCCGAAGGGCCACAGGGCATAGGCCGCGATCCGGAACGACGCGATCCCGAACGGGATCGTGATGATCAGGATGCAGCAGATGACCCCGGCGACGACGTACCCGAGCGCCATCCAGATGCCGCAGAGCAGGAGCCAGATGACGTTCAGCAGGAAGCGCATGCGGTCAATCTAGGGGTACGGGTCAGGCGGCGGGACCCTTCGCGCGTACGTCGGCGACACCGCTCATCGCCTCGCGCAGCTCCGTGAGCCAGTCGTCCTCGTGCTGCCCGACCAGGCGGACGCACCAGGCGAGCGCCTCGGACCGCGACTTGGCCACACCCGCGTCGACCAGCGTGTCGAGCACCACGCGCTGCGGCTGTCGGAGCCGTGTCATCACCGGGGCGGAGACGTGGGTCCAGAGCTCGCGTCGCTCCCCGATCGCCAGTCCCCACGAGACCTTGCGCTCGAACCGGTGCTGCGCCTCCTGGGCGATCTCCATCCGCTGCTCGCGGGTGTCCTCGCGGAACGCCGACGCGCGACCCGCCCGCGCCTCGGCGACGGCCGCGTCGGACCCTTCGGTCTCGACGTCGGCGATGGTCAGCACGACCGTGATCTCCTCGCGGTCGACGGTGACGTCGGCGGGCTGCCAGTCCGCCGGGAGTCGGCCGGCGAACCAGCCCGTCACGCGCTCCCTCAGTTCATCTGTAATCATGTAATCAACGTTACGCCCGTAGTCAAGGCCGAGTGGGCGCCAGATTTCAGGCACACCCGCAATCTGGCGCCGGCTCGGCGAGAATCTGGCGCCAACTCGGCTCAGCGGCCGGACTCGGTGTACGCCGGGCCGCCGCCGGCGGCCAGGTTGGCCAGGGCGGCCTCGATGCGGCGGGCGGTGAAGTCGGCGCAGCGCTCGTGCACCTGGTCGACCGTGCAGAACTCCGCGGTCCGGATCTCCCGGGCCTCGCGGACGATGGTGTCGGTGAGGGCGGCGTCGTGGCGGCCGCCGTCGAAGACCAGGCACAGCGCGTCGTCCCAGCCGCTCCACGCCGGGAGCCAGTCGGTGAGCACCAGCGGGCCGGCCGGGATCTCGAGACCGAGCTCCTCCTCGATCTCCCGCGCGACCGCCTCGCGGGGCGCCTCGTTGACCTCGACCACGCCGCCGGGCAGGTCCCAGTCGGTCTTGTAGGTCAGGCTGCACAGCAGCACCCGGCCGTCATGGTCGCGGATCAGCATCTGGCCGATCGCGCGCTTGCGGGGCAGGAAGGAGTTGAGCAGCGCCCGGAATCCCTCCGGCTCGTGCAGCGGGGTGTCGGTCGCGAGCCGGGCGTAGACGATCCGGTCGACCGGCGCCCCGCCGACGGTGACGCCGCGCATCACGCCCTCGCGGCGCAGCCCCGACCAGGTCGCCGCCCGCTGCGCGCCCTCGTCGTCGGGGTCGATCAGCGCCTCGACGCGGGCGTGGTCGGCGAGCGCGGCGACCACGTTGTGCCGGATGACGTCGATCGGCTCGTCGTCGCTCCACGCGATCCGGGCGATCCCCTCCGCGACCGTCGTCACGGTGGTCGTCGGGTCGGTCACGCCGTAACCCTAGCGAGCCGGCGTACGCCGGGCGGCCGCACCAGTCACAGCGGTCCCGGCGGTCAGCCGAAACCCGCACCGCCCTCCCGCCGCCGCAACCACACCGTCGCCAGCGGCGGCACCACGATCGTGGCGTGGGCCGGCTGCCCCGACCACTCGCCCTCGACGGCGGTGACCGAGCCGAGGTTGCCCACGCCCGAGCCGGTGTAGGACTCGGCGTCGGTGTTGACGATCTCGTCCCACTCGCCGGCCGCCGGCAGCCCGAGCCGGTAGTCGTCGTGGGGCACGGCGGCGAAGTTGGACACGCACACCACCTCGGGCGAGCCCTCGGCGCCGCGGCGTACGAACGAGAAGACGTTGCGGCCGGCGTCGTTGGCGTCGATCCATTGGAAGCCGGCCGGGTTGCCGTCGAGCTGCCACACCGCCGGCGAGCCGACGTACGCCGCGTTGAGGTCGCGCACGAGCGTCGAGACGCCCCGGTGCTCCGGGTGGTCGAGGAGCCACCAGTCGAGCTCGCGCGACTCGGCCCACTCCGACTCCTGCCCGAGCTCGCTGCCCATGAACAGCAGCTGCTTGCCGGGGTGCGCCCACATGAAGCCCAGGTAGGCGCGCAGGTTCGCGAGCTGCTGCCACCGGTCGCCGGGCATCTTGCGCAGCAGCGAGCCCTTGCCGTGCACGACCTCGTCGTGGCTGAGCGGCAGCACGTAGTTCTCGGAGAACGCGTAGACGAGCGAGAACGTCATCTCGCCGTGGTGGTAGGCCCGGTGCACCGGCTCGTGGGCCAGGTAGTCGAGCGAGTCGTGCATCCAGCCCATGTTCCACTTGAAGCCGAAGCCGAGCCCGTCGGCCGACGTGGGCCGGGTGACGCCGGGCCACGACGTCGACTCCTCGGCGATCGTGGTGATACCGGGCACCCGCTTGTAGACGGTGGCGTTCATCTCCTGGAGGAACTGCACCGCCTCGAGGTTCTCGTGGCCGCCGTGCACGTTCGGCGTCCACTCGCCCTCCTGGCGGGCGTAGTCGAGGTAGAGCATCGACGCGACGCCGTCGACGCGCAGCCCGTCGGCGTGGAACTCCTCGAGCCAGTACAGCGCGTTGGCGTAGAGGAAGTTGCGCACCTCGCGCCGGCCGAAGTTGAAGATGTGGGAGCCCCACTCCTTGTGCCAGCCGCGCTGCGGGTTGGGGTCCTCGTAGAGCGGGGTGCCGTCGAAGCGCGCGAGCGCCCACTCGTCGGTCGCGAAGTGGCCGGGCACCCAGTCGAGGATGACGCCGACGCCGGCCTGGTGCAGCCGGTCGACGAGCAGGCGGAAGCCGTCGGGGTCGCCGAACCGCGAGTCCGGCGCGAAGTACGACGTCACGTGGTAGCCCCAGGAGCCACCGAACGGATGCTGCATCACCGGCATCAGCTCGACGTGGGTGAAGCCCAGCCCCGCGACGTACGCCGGGAGCTCGTCGGCGAGCTCGGCCCAGGACCAGTAGCGACCGTCGTGATGCTTCTTCCAGGAGCCCAGGTGCATCTCGTAGATGCTCATCGGCTCGCGGACGGGGGAGCGGTCCGGGCGGTCCGCGAGCCACGCGTCGTCGCCCCACTCGTAGGACGACTCGAACACCTTCGACGCGGTGTCGGCGGGCCGCTCGGCCCAGAACGCCATCGGGTCGGCCTTCTCGCGCCACTGTCCGTCGGGGCCGAGGATCACGAACTTGTAGGCCGTGCCGGTGCCGACGTTCGGCACGAACAGCTCCCACACGCCGGACGTCCCGAGCTGGCGCATCGGGTGCTCGCGGCCGTCCCAGCTGTTGAAGTCGGCCTTGACCCGGACGGCGCGCGCGGACGGCGCCCACACCGCGAACGACGTGCCGACGACCGGCTCGAGCGCGCCCGGGTAGTGGTGCACCCGGGCGCCGAGGACCTCCCACAGCTGCTCGTGGCGGCCCTCGTTGATCAGGTGCAGGTCGACCTCGCCCAGCGTGGGCAGGAAGCGGTAGGGGTCGTCGAGCACGACCTCGTCGGCGTCGTAGGACACCGCGACCCGGTAGTCCGGCACGTCGGGCACGGGGAGCACGCCGACCCAGATGCCCTCGTGCTCGTGGTGCAGCTCGACCTCGCCGCCGTCCCAGCGCACCTCGACCCGGGACGCGAGCGGCTTGAGCACCCGGACGGTCACGCCCCCGTCGTGGGGGTGCGGCCCGAGCACGCCGTGCGGATCGCCGTGCTCGCCGTGGGCGACCTGGTGCAGCTCGGCGGTGCCGACCTCGAGTGCGGTGGGTGTCGTCTTCACGGTGCTCCGATCCTCGCGACGGCCTCGAGCGGGATCGCCACCCAGGCCGGCCGGTTGCGGGTCTCGTAGACGGTCTCGTAGACGGCCTTGTCGGCGACGTAGGCCTCCAGCAGCGCCCGCTGGTCGTCGCTCAGCTCGCCGCCGGCGTACGCCGTGAGGAAGTGGTTGCGGTTGCGGTGCGCCCACTCCTCGGCGCGGTAGGCGCGCTGCTCGGCGTTGTCGGGGTGGTCGTCGGCGAACTGCCGCTCGACGACGTGCGGCGCGTAGTCGAAGGAGCGCAGCATCCCGGCGACGTCCCGCCATGGCGAGTCGGGCCGGAGCCGCTCGGCCAGCGGTTTGGCCGGCTCGCCCTCGAAGTCGACGATCTTCCAGCCCAGGCTGGTGCGCAGCGTCTGGCCGAGGTGGAGGTCGCCGTGGACCTGTTGGACCGCCACGTCGCGCAGCCCGCGGAGCCGGTCGTACGCCGCGCGCAGGGCGTCGGCGTGGGCCGCGAGCTCGGGGACCACCGGCAGCGCCTGGTCGAGCCGCGTGTCCATCTCGTCGGCCAGTCCGGCGACGGCCGCGGCGTCGAGCCGGTCGACGGGGAAGTGCTCGGCCAGCACGTCGTGCACCTCGCGCAGCGCGACACCGAGGCGCTCGGCCTCCGCGGCGAAGTCGCCACCGGCCTCGTAGGCATGCAGGTCGGCCTCGGCGTAGAGGTTGCGGACGCTCGCCAGCGCCAGGTCCCAGCCGTCGCTGGCGGTGCGCAGGAACTGCTGGAGCATCGCGAGCTGGAGGGTGGTGCCCTGGCCCTCATCGGCGCCCTCGTCGACCCAGTCCAGCCAGCCGTAGAGGCTCGCGATGTGCTCGGAGCCCGCCCGGGTGAGCACGTCGTGCACGCTGATGTCGGGGTTGACGCCCGGTGTGATCTTGCGGAAGACCTTCATCAGCGCGTCCTCGCCGAACGCCACCGACGAGTTCGACTGCTCGCCGGAGAAGAGGGTCGAGTGGGTCTCGAGGTCGAGCTCGTGCTCGCCGATCCGGTGGAAGCGCAGCCCGCTCTCGTCGTTGAGGTTGCCGCCCGGCTCGCGGGCCGCACGGTCGAAGGCCCGGAGCCAGAGCGCCATCGCCTCGCGATCGTGCAGCGCGTCGTAGGCATGCACCCAGCCGTACGCCGGCTCCTCCCACCAGCCGACGAACGCGTGGTCGAGCCGCGGCTCCGGGTCGGTGTAGAGCGACAGCGGCACCTGGTAGACCTCGATGCCGCCCTGGTCGTCGTCGTACCCGACCTCGACGAGGTCGACGACCACGCGCGGGTCGTCCGCGGTCCGCGGCAGCTCGCCGATGCGGCGTACGCCGGCGATCGAGAACGGCCGGCCCTTGCCGCCGAACCAGCGGGTGCGCTCCAGGTACCTCGCGAACACGTCGGGTCCCGGGCTGGGCGTCTCGGTCACAGCAGTACCCCCTCGTCGCCGGCCGGGGCAGCGGTGTCGGGGGCGGTCAGCCGGAACCAGTAGAAGCCGTAGCCGGCAAGGGTCAGCAGGTAGGGCAGCTCGCCGATCTCGGGGAACGGCACCCCGCCGAGCAGCTCGACCGGGCGGCGGCCCTGGTAGCGGCGCAGGTCGAGCTCGACCGGCTGCGGGAAGCGGGAGAGGTTGTTGACGCAGAGGATCAGGTCGCCGGTCGCCTGCCCCTGCTCCGCGCCGGGGCCGGAGGCGGGGTCGGCGTCCGGCGCGGCGAGCTCGCGCACGTAGGAGAGCACCGACGGGTTCGAGCCGCCGAGGTCGTGGAAGGCGCCCAGCCCGAAGGCCGGGTGGTTGCGGCGTGCGTGGATCATCCGCCGCGTCCAGTGCAGGAGCGACGAGGAGTTCTCGAGCTGAGCCTCGACATTGACCGACTGGTACCCGAAGACCGGGTCCTGGATCACCGGCCGGTCGAGCTTGCCGGGCGTGGCGGCCGAGAAGCCGGCGTTGCGGTCGGCGGTCCACTGCATCGGGGTGCGTACGCCGTCGCGGTCGCCGAGCCAGATGTTGTCGCCCATGCCGATCTCGTCGCCGTAGTAGAGCACCGGCGAGCCGGGCAGCGACAGCAGCAGCGCGTTGAAGAGCTCCATCTGGTTGGTGTCGTTGTCGAGCAGCGGGGCGAGCCGCCGCCGGATGCCGATGTTGGCCTTCATGCGGGGGTCCTTGGCGTACTCGCCCCACATGTAGTCGCGGTCCTCGTCGGTGACCATCTCGAGGGTCAGCTCGTCGTGGTTGCGCAGGAAGATGCCCCACTGGCACTTCGCCGGGATCGGCGGCGTCTGCTCGAGGATCTCCGAGATCGGGAACCGCGACTCGCGGCGCACGGCCATGAAGATGCGCGGCATCACCGGGAAGTGGAAGGCCATGTGGCACTCGTCGCCGCCGGCGTCGAAGTCGCCGAAGTACTCCACGACGTCCTGCGGCCACTGGTTGGCCTCGCAGAGCAGGACCCGGCCCGGGTACTCGTCGTCGACGACCTTGCGCACCTTCTTGAGGAACTCGTGGGTCTCCGGGAGGTTCTCGCCGTTGGTCCCCGGCCGCTCGTAGAGGTAGGGGACCGCGTCGAGGCGGAAGCCGTCCATGCCCATGTCGAGCCAGAACCGGATCGCGTCGAGGATCGCGTCGTGCACGGCCGGGTTGTCGAAGTTGAGGTCGGGCTGGTGGGAGAAGAACCGGTGCCAGAAGTACTGCTGGCGCACGGGGTCCCAGGTCCAGTTCGACGGCTCGGTGTCGACGAAGATGATCCGGGCGTCCTGGTACAGCTCGTCGCTGTCGGACCACACGTAGAAGTCGCCGTACGGGCCCTCGGGGTCGGAGCGGGAGGCCTGGAACCATGCGTGCTGGTCACTGGTGTGGTTCATGACGAAGTCGATGATCACCCGGAGGCCGCGCTTGTGCGCCTCGTCGAGGAAGTAGTGGAAGTCCTCGATCGTGCCGATCTCCGGGTGCACGCCGGTGTAGTCGGCGACGTCGTACCCGTCGTCGCGCAGCGGGCTCGGGAAGAACGGCGGGATCCACAGGCAGTCGACGCCGAGCCACTGGAGGTAGTCGAGCTTCTCGACCAGCCCGCGGAAGTCGCCGGTGCCGTCGGCGTTTGAGTCGCGGAAGGCCCGCACCAGGACCTCGTAGAACACCGCGGTCTTGAACCACTCCGGCGTGTTCTGGCCGAGCACCTCGCTGTGCGCCACGTCGTGGGTCACCGGGTGCTCCTCACCGTGAGCACGTGGGCCGGCTCCTGGTAGGGATCGAGCCGCACGTAGTTGTGCTGGCTCCACGTCCAGTCGGCACCGCTGATCTCGTCGTGGACGACGAACGAGTCGGTGTCGCCCAGGCCGAGTGCCGCCATGTCGAGGTGCACCGTCGTCTCGCGCGCGGCGTGCGGGTCGACGTTGACGACCACGATCACGACGTCGTCGGCAGCCTCGGTGATTGAGGAAGGCGCGCTGGCGCTACCGCCGGTGGTTGAGGAAGGCGCGTTGGCGCTGCCGCCGGTGGTTGAGGTGCGAAGGCGCCCTGGCGCCTGAGCCTCGAAACCCCCGGAGGTCGCCCGCTTGCTGAACACCAGGATGTTCTCGTCGTCGCTCCAGTGGATCGAGAGGTTGCGCAGCAGCCGGAGGGCGGGGTGCGCGCGCCGGATCTCGTTCAGCCGGGTGAGGTACGGCGCGAGCGAGCGCCCCTCGCGCTCGGCGGCGTCCCAGTCGCGGATCCGGATCTGGTACTTCTCCGAGTCCAGGTACTCCTCGCTGCCGGGCCGCACGGCCACGTGCTCGAACAGCTCGAAGCCGGCGTACACGCCCCAGCTCGGCGACGCCGTCGCGGCGATCGTGGCCCGGATCTTGAACGCCGCCGGGCCGCCGTACTGCAGGTAGGCGTGCAGGATGTCGGGGGTGTTGACGAACAGGTTCGGCCGCATCAGGTGGTCGGAGCGGTGCGAGAGCTCCTGCAGGTAGTCCTCGAGCTCCCACTTGGTGTTGCGCCAGGTGAAGTAGGTGTAGCTCTGGTGGAAGCCGATCGCCCCGAGCGCGTGCATCATCGCCGGCCGGGTGAACGCCTCGGAGAGGAAGACGACGTCGGGGTCGGTGCGCCGGATCTCCTTGAGCAGCCACTCCCAGAAGGCCACCGGCTTGGTGTGCGGGTTGTCGACGCGGAAGATCCGGACGCCGTGCGACATCCAGAGCCGCACGATCCGCAGCACCTCCTGGCAGATGCCGGACGGGTCGTTGTCGAAGTTGATCGGGTAGATGTCCTGGTACTTCTTGGGCGGGTTCTCGGCGTAGGCGATGGTGCCGTCGGCGCGGGTCGTGAACCACTCGGGATGGCTGGTCACCCACGGGTGGTCGGGTGCCGCCTGCAGCGCGAGGTCGAGCGCGACCTCGAGGCCGAGCGAGTTCGCCCGGCCGACGAAGGCGTCGAAGTCGTCGAACGTGCCGAGATCGGGATGGATCGCGTCGTGTCCGCCGTACCTGGAGCCGATCGCCCACGGGGAGCCGGTGTCGTCGGGGCCGGGGTCGAGGGTGTTGTTGGGGCCCTTGCGGTTGACCTCGCCGATCGGGTGGACGGGCGGCAGGTAGACGACGTCGAAGCCCATCGCCGCGACGGCGTCGAGCCGCTTCGCGGCGGTCCGGAGGCTCCCGCTGGTGACCTTGCCGGTCTTCGGGTCCTTGGTGGCGCCCTCGGAGCGGGGGAAGAACTCGTACCAGCTGCTGCACAGGGCCTTCGAGCGGTCGGCGTACGCCGGGTAGGGGCCCTCGACGGTGAGCAGCTCGCGCAGCGGGTGGGCGGTGAGCACGGCCTCGAGCTCGGGCGCCTGGAGTACGGCGAGCCGGGCGGCGGCGGGGCGGGCGACGTCGGCGGCGGCCTCGATGCCGGCGCCCAGTACGGCGGTCGCGTCGGGGGTGTGCGGGTCGCGCGGGTCGAGGGTCGCGCGGACCCGCTCGAGCAGCAGCCGGCCCTCGGTGAACATCAGCTCGACGTCGACGCCGGCCGGCACCTTCAGGCCGGTGTCGTGCTGCCAGGTCGCGACCGGATCCGACCAGGCCGCGATCTCGAAGGTCCACGCACCCGGGGAGTCCGGGGTCACCCAGGCGACGTGCCGGTCGGGCACGTCGGCGTCCGGCACCATCCGCACCGGCGGCCGGCGTCGTCCGGCCGGGTCCGTCAGCACGACCTCGGCACCCAGTTGGTCGTGCCCCTCGCGGAACACGCTGGCGGTGACGGGGAACGGCTCGCCCACCGTCGCCTTCGCGGGCTGTCGGCCCAGGTCGACCAGGGGCGTGACGTCCATGACGGGGATACGACCGACCATGAACTCCAACCTAGCCAGACGCGCATGGCGCGCGGCAAGGGCAGCGGGCCACGCGGGTTTCGGCTGCTGCCAGCCGAAACCCGCGCGACACGCCTGGCGACTACGGCGTGTCGTGCGGATCTTGGCTGCCGACAGCCGAAACCCGACCGGCTCTTTGAACGATCCAAGAATGTCGGGGTAACGTCCGACCCGTGCGCGCCATCCGTCGATTTACCGTCCGCCCCGTGCTGCCCCCGCCGCTCGCGGCGCTGGGGGACCTCGCCGGCAACCTCCGGTGGTCGTGGCACCCCGAGACCCAAGACGTCTTCGCCGACGTCGACGCCGAGCTGTGGGAGTCGACCGGGCGCGATCCGGTGGGGCTGCTCGGCGCCGTCGGGCGTCAGCGCCTGGAGCAGTTGGCCGGCGACGAGACGTTCCTCGCACGACTGGGAGCGGCCCACGCCGACCTGGAGCGCTACCTGACCGGCGACCGGTGGTACCAGCGGCGCCGGGCCGCGGGCGTGGACGGCCCGGAGGCGATCGCCTACTTCTCGCCGGAGTTCGGCATCACCGCGGTGCTGCCGCAGTACTCCGGTGGGCTCGGCATCCTGGCCGGCGACCACCTCAAGGCCGCGAGCGACCTCGGCGTACCGATCGTCGGCGTCGGCCTGCTCTACCGGCATGGCTACTTCAAGCAGTCGCTCTCGCGCGAGGGCTGGCAGCAGGAGACGTACCCGGTCCTCGACCCCGACGGGCTGCCGATCTCGCTGCTGCGCGAGCCGAACGGCGAGCGCGCGACGATCAGCATCGCGCTGCCCGACGGGCCCGAGCTGCTCGCCCGCATCTGGGTCGTGAGCGTCGGCCGGGTGCCGCTGCTGATGCTCGACACCGACATCGAGGGCAACCCCGACCACTACCGTGACGTGACCGACCGCCTGTACGGCGGCACCAGCGAGCACCGCCTGCGCCAGGAGCTGCTCCTCGGCGTCGGCGGCGTGCGGGCGCTGCGCGTCTACTCGCGGATCACCGGGCACCCGGCGCCGGAGGTCTTCCACACCAACGAGGGCCACGCCGGCTTCCTCGGGGTCGAGCGGATCCGCGAGCTGACGGTCGCCGAAGGCGGCCCGCGCCTCGACTTCGACACCGCGCTCGAGGTCGGCCGCGCGTCCACGGTCTTCACCACCCACACCCCGGTGCCGGCCGGCATCGACCGCTTCCCGCGCACGCTGGTCGAGCAGTACTTCAGCGACGCCGGCGCCACCCCGGGCGTCCCGGTCGACCGGCTGCTCGCGCTCGGCGCCGAGGACTACGACGGCGGCGACCCGGGCGTCTTCAACATGGCGGTCATGGGCTTCCGGCTGGCGCAGCGTGCCAACGGCGTCTCCCGGCTGCACGGGCACGTCAGCCGGGGCATGTTCAGCGGCCTGTGGCCCGCCTTCGACGAGGCCGAGGTGCCGATCACCTCGATCACCAACGGCGTGCACGCCCCGACCTGGGTCGGCCGCGAGGTGATCGCGCTGGCGGCCAGCCAGGGCGCCGACCCCGACAGCGACGACACCGACGCCTTCTGGGCGGCGGCCGACAAGGTGCCGGGCAGCGAGATGTGGGCGGTCAAGCGACAGCTGCGCGAGCGGCTCGTGCAGGAGGCCCGCCGGCGCCTGGCCCGGTCGTGGGAGAAGCGTGGCTCGGCCCGCGCCGAGCTGGGCTGGATCGAGTCGGCCCTCGACCCCGACGTGCTCACGATCGGCTTCGCGCGGCGCGCCGCGTCGTACAAGCGGCTGACGCTGATGATGCGCGACCCCGAGCGGCTCAGGAGCCTGCTGCTGCACCCCGAGCGGCCCGTGCAGCTGGTGATCGCCGGCAAGGCGCACCCCGCCGACGACGGCGGCAAGAAGCTGATCCAGGACATCGTGCGGCTCTCCGACGACCCCGCGATCCGGCACCGCATCGTGTTCCTGCCCAACTACGACATCGCGATGGCGCAGCCGCTCTACCCCGGCTGCGACGTCTGGCTGAACAACCCGCTGCGCCCCTACGAGGCGTGCGGCACCTCGGGCATGAAGGCCGCGCTCAACGGCGGCCTGAACCTGTCGGTGCTCGACGGCTGGTGGGACGAGTGGTACGACGGCGACAACGGCTGGGCGATCCCCACGGCCGACGGCGTCGAGGACGTCGACCACCGCGACGACCTCGAGGCGGCCGCGCTCTACGACCTGATCGAGAACGAGGTCGCGCCGCGCTTCTACGACGTCGACGCCGACGGCGTGCCGACCCGTTGGATCGAGATGGTCCGGCACACGCTGAAGTCGCTCGGCCCGAAGGTGCTCGCCACCCGGATGGTCAGCGACTACGTCCGCCAGCTCTACACGCCGGCCGCGACCACCGGGCGTCTGCTCAACTCCGACTACGCCGGGGCCGTCGAGCTCGCCGCGTGGAAGCGGCGGGTGCGCGCCGGCTGGCCCGGCGTCCGCGTCGAGCACGTGGAGAGCAGTGGGGTCGGCGACGCCCCCGAGGTCGGCGACACGATGAGCGTGCGAGTGTTCGTCGCCCTGGGCGACCTCACGCCCGGGGACGTCGACGTCCAGCTGGTCCACGGGCGCAGCACCGGCGAGGACGACCTCGTGGACACCGCGCTCGAGTCGCTGCACCCCGTCGAGTCCTACGAGGGCGGCCGGCACCGTTTCGACGGCGACCTCGTGCTCGACCGCTCCGGCTCCTTCGGCTACACCGTCCGCGTCGTACCCCGCAACGACCTCCTCGCCACCCCCGCCGAGCTCGGCATCGTCGCCCTCCCATAGACGGGGTTTCGAGGCTCGCTTCGCTCGCACCTCAACCACCGTCACGGTGGTTGAGGTGCGAGGAGCGCCAGCGCTTGTACTGAGGTGCGAGCTTGCGAGCCTCGAAGTGACGAGCCTCGAAACCACCTGCCGGCGGTCAGGCCTCGCGGAGGACGACGACGGTACGGCGGCCGACGGCGATCCGGTCGCCGGCCTCGACGTGGGTGCCGACCGGGAGTCGGACGTCGGTGGAGAGCACCACCTCGCCGGTCTGCACCCAGTCGTTCTCGGGGAGCGTGATGCGCTGGGGCAGCCAGTCGGAGTTGAACCAGAGCATGAAGGACCGGTCCACCTGCTGCTCGCCGCGGGGGCCGGGGGAGCGCAGCGGCGCGCCGGAGACGAACATGCCGATCGCGCGCAGGTTCGGGTCGTGCCAGTCGTCGCCGGTCATCTCGCGGCCGGAGGGGTGCAGCCAGGCCAGGTCCTTGGGGCCGCCGCGGATCGTGGGTCGCCCCTCGAACCAGTGCCGCTGTCGCAGCGCCGGGTGCTCGCGCCGCAGCCGGAGCGCGGTCTTGGTGATCTCGTACACGTCGAGCCAGGCGTCGTCGGGGCGCCAGTCGATCCACGAGGTCTCGTTGTCCTGGGCGTAGGCGTTGTTGTTGCCGCCCTGGGTGCGTCCACGCTCGTCGCCCGCGGTGATCATCGGGACACCGTTCGAGAGGCACAGCGTCGCCATCATGTTGGCCGCCTGCCGTCGGCGTACGCCGAGCAGCGCCGGGTCGTCGGTCTCGCCCTCGAACCCGTGGTTCCACGAGCGGTTGTTGTCGGTGCCGTCGCGGTTGTCCTCGCCGTTCGCCTCGTTGTGCTTCCGCTCGTACGTCACCAGGTCGCGCAGCGTGAACCCGTCATGGGCGGTGACGAAGTTGACCGAGGCGTACGGCGAGCGCCCGTCGTCCAGGTAGAGGTCGGAGGAGCCGGCCAGCCGGGTCGCGACGGTGCGGATGCCCGAGGTGTGGTTGCGCCAGAAGTCGCGGAGCTCGTCGCGGTACTGGTCGTTCCACTCCACCCACGGCGGCGGGAACTCGCCCACGCGGTAGCCGTCCATCGAGGCGTCCCACGGCTCGGCGATCAGCTTCACGTGCCGCAGCACGGGATCCTGGCCGATCGCCATCAGCAGGTGGTTGTTCATGTCGACCCGGTGGTGCACCCGGGTCAGGGCCGACATCAGGTCGAAGCGGAAGCCGTCGACGTGCATCTCGGTGACCCAGTAGCGCAGGGAGTCGAGGATCAGCCGCAGCGCGAAGGGGTTCGACGCGTCGACGGTGTTGCCGCAGCCGGTCACATCCCAGTAGGTGTCCTGGAAGGGCGCCCCCGGTGCACCGTCGCCGCCCCGGCAGTAGAAGCCGCGGTCGTCGAGGCCCCGGAAGGACAGGGTCGGCCCGAGCGGCCCCGCCTCGGCGGTGTGGTTGTAGACGACGTCGAGGATCACCTCGATGCCGGCCCCGTGCAGCCCCTTGACCATCTGCTTGAACTCGGTGACCTGCTGCCCGCGGTCGCCGGCGGAGGAGTAGGCGTGGTGCGGGGCGAAGTAGCCGATCGAGTTGTAGCCCCAGTAGTTGGTCAGGCCGCGCTCCGTCAGCGCCGGCTCGGAGACGAACTGGTGCACCGGCAGCAGCTCGACCGCGGTGACGCCGAGGTCGCGGAGGTAGCCGGTCACCGCGGGCGTGGCGAGCCCGGCGTACGTCCCGCGCAGCTCCTCGGGCACCCGGTCGTGCAGCTGGGTCATGCCCTTCACGTGCATCTCGTAGATGACGCTGTCGCGCCACCGGTAGCGCAGCGGCCGGTCCTCGCCCCAGTCGAAGCGGTCGTCGACGACCACGCTGCGCTGGACGTACGGCGCGGAGTCGCGCGTGTCCATCGCCGCCGGCTCGTCCAGGTCGTAGCCGAAGATGGCGGGGTCCACGGTCAGGTCGCCGGAGACGGCACGGGCGAACGGGTCGAGCAGCAGCTTGTTCGGGTTGAACCGCAGTCCCTGCTCGGGGTCCCAGGGCCCGGCGACTCGGTAGCCGTAGCGGGTGCCCGGTCCGACGTCCGGGATCGCTCCGTGCCAGATGCCGAGCGTCTGCTCGGTGAGCCGGTGCCGCTGTTCGCCGCCCTCGTCGTTGAAGAGGCAGACCCAGGCGGCGGTGGCGCGCGGGGCGTGCACCGCGAAGTTGGTGGCCTCCGCCGACCACGTCGACCCGAGGGGCCAGCTGCGGCCGGGCCAGACCGGCGCGCGCTCACCGCGGCTGCGCCAGAGTCCAGGGGTCACGCTCGCCATTGTTCCCGATCACGGCACAATGCCCGAGAGCGGACGTGGACAACAGCGGCGGGCAGCCGCAGACCGAGAGGCGAGGTGCGTGATGGGCGAGTTCGTGCGACTGGAGGTGGCCGACGGGGTCGGGACGATCCGGCTGGACCGGCCGAAGATGAACGCCCTCAACGTGCAGGTCCAGGAGGAGATCCGCGCCGCGGCCCTGGAGGCCACCGAGCGCGACGACGTCAAGGCCGTCGTCATCTATGGCGGCGAGCGGGTCTTCGCGGCGGGCGCCGACATCAAGGAGATGGCCGACATGTCCTACACGGACATGGTGAAGCGGTCCGGCGCGCTGCAGTCGTCGTTCGGCGCCGTCGCGCGGATCCCCAAGCCGGTCGTCGCCGCGGTCACCGGCTATGCCCTCGGCGGCGGCTGCGAGCTGGCGCTGTGCGCCGACGTGCGCTTCGCGGCGGAGGACGCCGTGCTCGGCCAGCCCGAGATCCTGCTCGGCATCATCCCCGGCGCCGGCGGCACCCAGCGGCTGACCCGCCTGGTCGGCCCGAGCAAGGCCAAGGACCTGATCTTTACCGGCCGCTTCGTCCAGGCCGACGAGGCGCTCGAGATCGGCCTGGTCGACCGGGTCGTCGCCGCGGACGCGGTGTACGGCGAGGCCGTCGCGTGGGCGAAGCAGTTCGCGGGCGCCGCGTCGTACGCCGTCCGGGCGGCCAAGGAGTCGATCGACCGGGGGAGCGAGGTCGACCTCGAGACCGGGCTGGAGATCGAGCGGCAGCAGTTCGCGGCGCTGTTCGCGACCGAGGACCGCACGATCGGCATGGAGTCCTTCGTGGCGAACGGACCCGGGAAGGCGGCGTTCGTGGGTCGCTGACCGTTTGCCGATGGGTCAGGATGGGGATCGTCGCCTCGACGAAGGGGTGAGGCAGATGGGAACGGACGTGGCGGAGCGGAGAAGGGGCGGTGGCGCCGGCGTCGCGGTGCGCGCGCGCCTGGCCCAGGTGATCTGGCTGGTCGCGGTGGTCTGTGCGCTGTTCCTCGCCACCGGTGCCCTGCTGATCGCCCTGGACGCGAACCAGGACAACGCGCTCGTCTCGTTCGTCCTCGACGCCGCCGACGCCATCGACCTGGGGGTCTTCTCCCGCGACAACGGCATCTTCACCTTCGAGGGGGCCGACGCGGCGACCAAGAGCGCGCTGGCCAACTGGGGCCTCGGCGCGGTCGCCTACCTGGTCGTCGGACGGATCCTGGAGCGGATCGTCCGGCCCTGACCTGCGCCCGGCCCGACGGGAGCTCGGGCCGAGCTTGACAGCGCGGCTGTGACGAAGCCGACCCTGTCGCCGGTTTCGGCCCGTGGTACGCGACGGTAGCCTCACGACCACATCCCTGGATTGAGGTGCGTCGCTGCGCGGTGCCCTCGGAATCGGACACAGGAGGGGCCGTCCCGGCCACACCACCATGAACATTGTCGTCTGTGTGAAGTACGTCCCCGACGCCACTGCCGACCGGCAGTTCGAGTCGGACAACACCGTGGACCGCGTCGGCGTCGACGGGCTGCTCTCCGAGCTCGACGAGTACGCCGTGGAGCAGGCGCTCCAGCTGAAGGAGAAGGCCGGCGAGGGCACGGAGACCGTGGTCACCGCGCTGACCATCGGCCCCGAGAAGGCGGTCGACGCGGTGCGCAAGGCGCTCCAGATGGGGGCCGACAAGGCCGTCCACGTGAGCGACGAGGCGATCGCGGGCTCGGACTACGTCGCGACGTCGCTGGTGCTGGCGAAGGCGATCGAGAAGATCGCCGCGGACTCCGGGAGTCCGGACGTGGTGATGTGCGGGATGGCGTCGACCGACGCCTCCGGCGGCGTGGTGCCGGCGATGCTGGCCGAGCGCCTCGGCCTGCCGCAGGTCACGCTCGCCTCCGTCGTGGAGACGCAGGGTGACCAGGTGCGGGTCAAGCGCGACGGCGACACCGCGACCGAGGTGATCGGCGGCACGATGCCGCTGGTGCTCTCGGTGACCGACCAGTCGGGCGAGGCCCGCTACCCGTCGTTCAAGGGCATCATGGCCGCGAAGAAGAAGCCGTTGGAGACCTGGTCGCTGGGCGACCTCGGGGTCGACGCGGGGCAGGTCGGCCTGGCCGCGGCGTGGACCACGGTCGAGGACACCACCGCCCGTCCGCCGCGCACCGCCGGCGAGATCGTCAAGGACGAGGACGGCTCGGGCGCCACGGCGTTGACCGAGTTCCTCGCCTCGAAGAAGTTCATCTGAGGAGCGTCTGATGTCTGAAGTTCTCGTCCTGATCGACCACGTCGACGGCGCGGTGCGCAAGCCGACGTACGAGCTCCTCACGATCGCCAGGCGCCTCGGTGAGCCCTCGGCCGTCTTCATCGGCCCGGCCGCGCGGGCCGGCGAGGTCACCGAGAAGGTGACGCAGTACGGCGCCGAGAAGGTCTACGTCGTCGACGACGCGCAGATCAAGGACTACCTGGTGGCTCCGAAGGCGGAGGTGCTCCAGCAGATCGCCGTGCAGGCGCTCGGCAACGGGGGGCTTGCCGCGATCCTGATCCCGTCCTCCGCGGAGGGCAAGGAGATCGGCGCCCGCCTCGCGATCAAGATCGAGTCGGGCCTGATCACCGACGCCGTCGACGTCACCGCCGACGGTGTCGCCACCCAGAGCGTGTTCGCCGGCAACTTCACCCTGACCGGCAAGGTCACGAAGGGCACCCCGATCATCACCGTCAAGCCCAACTCCGCGGCTCCGGAGGAGTCGGCGGGGGCGGGTGCGGTCGTGGAGTTCGCCGCGACGATCTCCGACGCCGCCAAGAAGGCGCAGATCGTGGCCTCGCAGCCGCGTCAGGCGACCGGTCGCCCCGAGCTCACCGAGGCCGCGATCGTGGTCTCCGGTGGCCGCGGCACCGGCGGCAACTTCGAGCCGGTCGAGGCGCTCGCCGACGCGCTCGGCGCCGCCGTCGGCGCCTCACGGGCCGCGGTCGACTCGGGCTGGATGCCGCACAGCTTCCAGGTGGGCCAGACCGGCAAGACCGTCTCCCCGCAGCTCTACGTCGCCAACGGCATCTCCGGCGCGATCCAGCACCGGGCCGGCATGCAGACCTCGAAGACGATCGTGGCCGTCAACAAGGACGAGGAGGCTCCGATCTTCGAGCTCGTCGACTTCGGCGTCGTGGGCGACCTGCACACGGTCCTGCCCGCCGCGACCGAGCAGATCGTCAAGCGCAAGGGCTGATCGTCCGGCGCGAGCTGCGCCGTCGAGACACTCAGAATGGCTCCCGGGAGGTGATCCCGGGAGCCATTTCTGGTGTCTCGACGCCAGTCAGCCGGTGCCGCCGTACGACTCGTCGTCGACGATGCCGACCTGGGCGACCTCGACCGTCCGCTCCGTGCGGGTGCCGCCGAGGCGGATCCTGCGCAGGGCGACGTTGTTGCCGGTGGTGGTCTCGACCAGGTTGCCGTCGGGGTTCGCGGTCACCGAGACGTAGTAGACGCCGTTGGGCAGGTGGTCGACGCGGAAGGACTGGCCGGCGCGCATCTGGGTGTAGGTGTCGCCCCAGCCGGAGGCGAGCACCTCGCGGATGCTCAGCGACGACTGGTCGCCGCACGACGTGGCCAGGTCGGTGTTCTCGGGCTTCCACAGCGCGTTGGGGACGGTCAGGTCGATCGCGTCGGTGTTGGCCAGGCAGAAGGCCTCCTTCTTCGACACCGCCGCCTCGGTCCGGTCCTTGCGCAGCAGCGTGTAGCGGGCGAAGTCCTCGAAGTGCCAGTGCTGGTGCGACGGCTTGGCGTCCCAGTGCAGCCGGCCGACGGGGGCGTAGCCGGTCTGGTTGCCGGCGCCGTCGAAGAAGTACTGGTAGGCGTCCATCAGGTCCGCGCCGCGCTGCCGGAAGCCGTCGACCACCAGCGGGCTGTCGCCGCCGTTCCAGACGGTGGCGGAGAAGCGCAGGTACCTGCTGTTCCTCGACAGCGAGATGCCCCAGGCCGGCAGCGCGCGCAGGTCGGGGGTCGGGCCGTCGGGGCGCTGCGCGGGCCCGGTCGGAGCGGTGGGTCGGGCGGGTCGCGCCGGCCGGCGGGCGTGGCCGTGACCGGCCTCGTCCTCGATCGCCTCCTCGTCCTTCACCGTCAGCCGCACGGTGCGGCTCGCGTCGGCCGTCGAGAGGCCGAACGCCTCGGCGTACGACCGCGCCACCCGGACCTTGACCGTGTAGCGGCCCGGCCCGATGCGCAGCGGCCGCCCGGCGGTGAGCAGCGTCGTCGCCCAGCCCTGCTGGATGCCCTGCACGGAGCCGATGCTGAAGGGGTTGTTCCAGCAGCCAGCGGGGTACGGCGAGCTCGGGTCGGCGTTCGGCTGCACCCGCTCCGACCAGCCGTTGAGGCAGACCTTCCGCTTCAGCACGATCGCCTTGCCGTGCCGCGGCTCGATGGTGACCCGCAGGAAGCCGCCGAGCCCGGAGAAGTCCGTCATCGAGCCGGTCGGCAGCGCGACGTCACCGGCGGGGGAGCGCCAGACGGTGCGGATCCTCTCGGCGTACGACGCCCGCGTCGACCACAGCTCGAACGGCGCGCCCTGGGCGACGGCCCGCAGCCCGAGGTCGGTCCAGGTGCGCCCGCGGTAGGAGTAGGCCGTCACCTGCTTGGGCGCCCAGAGCGTGAACGGCGCGGCGGCGACCCGGGCCGAGGCCTCGGCCACGGCGGGCTGCGCGAGCGCGGGCTCGACGACGGCGAGCGCGGACCCGGCGAGTGCGAGCGACGCGAGAAGCGCGCCCGCGCGAGAGGAGCGGAGCATGGACTTACCTTCCCCCGAACGAGTTGGACGAGCGTACGACGCGGGTCGGGCCGCTTTGGTTGCCTGACCGGCAAGACGGAGCCGGCGTCCGGGTCGCATGGAACTACCCTCGATGGCATGAACACCCAGCAGGACGTGCTCGCCGTCGCCGAGCGGGCCCGCGCGGCGAGCCACGGCCTCGCGCTCGCGACCCGGGCCGAGAAGGACCGCGCGCTGCACGCGATGGCGGACTCCCTCCTCGCCCACCAGGCCGAGATCCTCGCCGCCAACGACGAGGACGTGGCGCGCGCCGAGACGGCCGGCACGCCGCCGAACATCGTCGACCGACTCCGGCTCACCCCGGACCGCCTCGCCGCCATGGCCCAGGGCCTGCGCGACGTCGCGGACCTGCCCGACCCGGTCGGTGAGGTCGTGCGCGGGAGCACGCTCGCCAACGGGCTCGAGCTGCGCCAGGTGCGGGTGCCGTTCGGCGTGGTCGGGATGATCTACGAGGCGCGTCCCAACGTCACCGCCGATGCCGCCGGCATCTGCCTCAAGTCGGGCAATGCGGTGCTGCTCCGGGGCAGCTCCAGCGCCCGGTCGAGCAACGCCGCGATCGTCGCCGCGCTCCGGACCGCGGTGGGGGACGCCGACCTCGACCCCGATGTGGTGCAGCTGGTGCCCGGCGACAGCCACGAGAGCGTCAAGGCCCTGATGCGGGCCCGCGGCCACGTCGACGTGCTGATCCCGCGCGGGGGAGCGGGCCTGATCCGGTCCGTGGTCGAGGAGTCGACCGTGCCCGTGATCGAGACCGGCGTCGGCAACTGCCACGTGTACGTCGACCGGGCCGCCGACCTCGACAAGGCGCTCGCGATCGTGCTCAACGCCAAGACGCACCGCACCAGCGTCTGCAACTCGGCCGAGTCGCTGCTGGTGCACGCCGACCTCGTCGACAGCTTCGTCCCGCTGGTGGTCGCCGCCCTCCAGGACGCCGGGGTGACCATCCACGGCGACGCGGCGTTCCAGGCCCACGAGGGAGTCGTGGCGGCCACCGACGAGGACCACGCGGCGGAGTACCTCTCGCTCGACATGTCCGCGGCCGTCGTACCCGACCTGGACGCGGCCATCGAGCACATCCGGCGGTTCTCGAGCCAGCACACCGACGCGATCGTGACCGAGGACCTCGGCGCCGCCCGGCGGTTCACGGCCGCCGTGGACTCCGCGGCGGTGCTGGTGAACGCGTCGACGCGGTTCACCGACGGGGGTGAGTTCGGCTTCGGTGCGGAGATCGGGATCAGCACCCAGAAGCTGCACGCCCGGGGCCCGATGGGGCTGCCCGAGATGACGTCGACCAAGTACGTCGTCACCGGCGACGGACACGTCCGGTGAGCCCGGTAGGCTGTCGGTCATGCTGAACGCGTACGTCGTCGCCCTCGCGGCCGAGGAGCACATCAACGAGAACGTGCCCAACCACTGGCTCGTCGGTGGCGTCACCCTCGCCTTCCTGATGGCGCTGCTGCTCGGGCTGATCTTCTTCGGCGCCGGACGAGAGCACAGCTGACGACCGGGCAGATCGCCGACCCCGGCTCCCACCCGCGTCGGCGGGTGGGGGTGATGGGCGGCACCTTCGACCCCATCCACCACGGTCACCTGGTGGCCGCGTCGGAGGTCCAGGCGTGGTTCGACCTCGACGAGGTCGTCTTCGTGCCGACCGGCGATCCGTGGCAGAAGTCCGACCGGGTGGTGACCCCGGCCGAGCACCGCTACCTGATGACGGTGATCGCCACCGCGTCCAACCCGCGGTTCACGGTCTCCCGGGTCGACATCGACCGGCGCGGTCCGACGTACACGATCGACACGCTGCGCGACCTGCACACGCAGCTGCCGGACGCCGAGCTCTACTTCATCACCGGGGCCGATGCGCTGGCCGACATCTTCACCTGGCGGCACCCGGAGGAGCTCTTCGCGCTGGCCCAGTTCGTCGGCTGCACCCGGCCCGGCTACACGATGGACGACGCCACCCTCGGCGCGATCCCCGCCGACCGGGTGACGATGGTCGAGATCCCCGCGCTGGCGATCTCCTCGACCGACTGCCGGGAGCGGACCCGCCGCGGCGAGCCGGTCTGGTACCTCGTGCCCGACGGCGTCGTCCAGTACATCGCCAAGCACCACCTCTACCCGAAGGATCAGTCTTGACCGCCACCGAGCACGCCCTCGAGCTCGTGCGCGCCGCCGCCCGTGCGGCGTCGGAGAAGCTCGCCCAGCAGATCGTGGCCTTCGACGTGAGCGACCAGCTGGCGATCACCGACGCCTTCCTGCTCGCCTCGGCCAGCAACGACCGGCAGGTCAAGGCCATCGTCGACGAGGTCGAGGACAAGCTCCGCGAGATCGGCGCCAAGCCGATCCGCCGCGAGGGCGAGCGCGACGGCCGCTGGGTGCTCATCGACTACGGCGAGATCGTCGTGCACATCCAGCACGAGGAGGAGCGCCAGTTCTACGCCCTCGAGCGGCTCTGGCGCGACTGCCCCACGATCGAGCTGCCCGCCGACGTCGTCTCGCATGACTGAACCGGCCCGGCGCCTGGTGCTGCTGCGGCACGGCCGCACGGCCTGGAACGCCGCGCGCCGGCTGCAGGGCCAGAGCGACGTCGAGATCGACGACACCGGGCACCGCCAGGCCGCCGCGGTCGCGCCGGTGATCGCCGCGATGCGCCCGGCGGCACTGTGGTCCTCCGACAGCGCCCGCGCCCGGGAGACCGCGGCGTACGTCGCGAAGGAGACCGGGCTCGACCCGACGTACGACCCCCGGCTGCGCGAGTACTTCCTCGCCGACCGGCAAGGCCTGACCCACGACGAGTACGCCGCCCTCGCCCCCGATGAGTTCGCCGCCTTCCGGGTCGGCGACTACAGCCTGATCCCCGGCGGCGAGACGACCGAGCAGGTGGCGGGCCGGATGGTCGCGGCCCTGCGCGACCTGCTCGCCTCGATCGCCCCGGGGGAGACGGCCGTCGCGGTCTCCCACGGCGCCGCGATCCGCGACGCCGTACCGATGCTGCTCGGCTGGCCGGTCGCCGCGGGGTCCGCCCTACACGGCATCGCCAACTGCGCCTGGGCCGAGTTCGACGAGGCCGAGCCCGGCGGCCGGCTGCGGCTGCTCGCCTACAACCGCACGGCCTGACCGCGGACCGGCCCCGATTTCGCATCCGGCGAGTCCGTTGGCTAGTATTCCGCGAGTTGTCACCCCGTACTCCGGGGCAGCGACGACGGGGCTGTGGCGCAGCTGGTAGCGCATCTGCATGGCATGCAGAGGGTCAGGGGTTCGAGTCCCCTCAGCTCCACCGAAGGTTCTGAACGGAACCATCACTCAGGCGGGCCCACATCGGCCCGCCTGAGTGCATTTCTGAGGTCGGTGCGGCGGGAGTTGCCCCGTCGACACGAGCGCGGCGGGAAGGCGTTCGAGTCCTGTGCCTCAGACCGTGCCATGGGTCGTCGTCAGGCATGCGACCCTGCGACGGACCGACATGCCGTCGTCTCCCGACGGAAGGCGACTCGCGCACCTGACGAGGCTGCTCTCGATCCGGGGTGGCGCGACACTCAGGTCAGGTACGACGAAAAACCTGGCGCCAGACCTGGCGACGGGTCGAGCTCCTTCGTTGCCGCAAGCGCGCTGCCGCACCGAGGGAGGCGACATGTCCGCCTACTCGCGGCCGGGCCTGCCGTGCGAGGACGCCGGATCTGCTTCTTGCCGCGCCGAGCTGGGCCTGACGTGGAGGTCCACGACGCGGTGGGCCCGGACGCGTGCCGCGGGCCGGTCGAGCAGCAGCGCGTCGACCAGCAGTGGCGAGACGATCGCGGCGACGGCGTCCTTGGCCTCGGTGGGCGGGAGGTCGGCGCCGCTGAGGGCGCGGTAGAACGGCGCGATCAGGCCATCGACGTAGCGTTGCCGTAGCTCCACGGCGGCCGGGTCCGTAGCTGCCATCGCCACCAGGGCCTGCAGGAACGTGGCGACAGGCTTCTCGTGCAGGCGGTCGCACAGCGCGTCGACCTCGGCGTGGACGTCGCGCACCGGGTCGCCGGTGAGCGGCCGCTCGGGGTCCGGGGCGACGTCGATCAGGGCGGCCAGTACGTCGGTCGGTGTCGGCCAGTGCCGATAGATCGTCGCGCGGGACACCGACGTGAGCTGGTGGAGCCGCTGTGGCGTGAGCGCGGCGCCCCCCTCCTCGAGCAGGAGCGTGAGCGCAGCGCGGAGCACCACCTCGGTCGTGGCCTCGGCGGGGCCGCTGGGTCGTCCGACGCGCACCATGAATTTAACGATACATCTTGCATCGTAAAGGTCGTGACCCTAGGGTTGCCCTCACATTTGCGATACAGAATGTATCGGAAATACAAACCCCTAGGAGGCGCTGTGCGCGCGCATGTCGAGATGATTCATGAGGCTGACTACGTCTGGCACCCGGCCGAGCTGCCGGGCGGCCAGGGCGACGTCCTGGAGCAGCGGTTCTCCGTCGACGAGGAGGACGGCTCGTGCTCGCTCATGCTGTCCTTCGCGACGGACTGGTCGCGCGGCGCGGGCGTGCCGCACGCGGACACCGAGTTCTTCGTCGTCGAGGGCTCGATGGAGTACGACGGGCAGAGGCTGGGCGAGTGGGAGTACCTCCATGTCCCGAAGGGTGTGCCGATGGCCGAGCTGAAGATCGCCGCGGGCTCGCGCATCCTGCACTGGCGGGAGTACGGCCCGAGCACGTTCGACCTCGGTGGTGATCGCGCTGCGGACGCCCGGGGCGAGGTGACGATCACCAACCCGCACCTGCTGGAGTGGACCTCCACTCTCGAGCGCACCCCGGGGCCGATGGCGCCGCTCTACATCAAGATGCTGCACCACGACAAGGAGACCGACTTCTACACCCGCCTCATCAAGGCGCCGAAGGGCTGGGCCGAGCCCCGACTGCCTCACCACCCCGTGTTCGAGGAGTTCTTCACTCTCTCGGGCCGCACTGCGTCCGTCCACGGTGACTCCACGGCCGGCACGTACGCCTTCCGGCCGGCCTGGATCAAGCACGGCCACTACGAGACTCTCGAAGAGACCGTTTGGATCCTGCGCTGCGACGGCGTCCTGGTGAACCTCTACTCGACCGACACCTGGATCGACTGGGGCGGCACGGCCGAGAACTACGACCCGGAGACGCAGTCCCCGATCCCCTCGACCATGCCGGTGCGCTCCCGCACCACCGGGCCCTGGGATCCCAAGCTCGCCTGAGCAAGATCCGCGAGAAGGCGCAGTCGCGGGAGCGACGGCGGGTATCGAGGGCCACGTGGGCCGGTGGGACGACTGTCCCGCCGGCCCACGAGTCTGTGCAGCACGTGTTCGCGACCAGTGCCGCGTGCTGCGGCGACGGCGGGCGGTGCAGCGTGGCGGCGATTCAAACTATTGCAAACTCTTCGCAATAGCGAGAGAGTGGCGATATGGCTGACTACTCGCTCCCCGACCTGCCGTACGACTACGCCGCTCTCGAGCCGTACATCTCCGGCGAGATCATGGAGCTCCACCACGACAAGCACCACAACACCTACGTCAACGGCATCAACACCGCGGTCGCCCAGCTTGCCGAGGCGCGGGACCAGGAGTCGTTCGGCAGCCTGTCGACGCTGGAGAAGAACCTGGCCTTCCATCTCGGCGGACACGTCAACCACTCGGTGTTCTGGCCGAACATGTCGCCCGACGGCGGTGACAAGCCGACCGGTGAGCTGGCCCAGGCGATCGAGGAGTACTTCGGCGGCTTCGACAGGTTCCGCGCCCACTTCGAGGCCAATGCGCTCGGCGTGCAGGGTTCGGGCTGGTCGGTGCTGACCTGGGACATGGTCGGCCAGCGGCCGTATGTCATCCAGCACTTCGATCACCAGGGGAACGTGCCGATCTGCATGGTCCCGCTGCTGATGCTCGACATGTGGGAGCACGCGTACTACCTGCAGTACCGCAACGACAAGGCGACCTTCGTGAAGCAGTGGTGGAACATCGTCAACTGGGCGGACGTGCAGGAGCGGTTCGAGAAGGCGCGCACGCGGACGCCGGGACTGATCCTGTGACCGCGGAGCGCGGCGACCGCCACGACCAGCTCGCCCCCGTCGTCTCGGCCGCCCAGCGCGTCGCGGGCATCGTCGCTGCGCGGGGTCGGGGAGACGCGGACGGCGCCCGGGAGCTGATGCGCACCTTCGAGAGCGAGGGCGAGCTCGCGGGCGGAGCGCTGCTGGTCGCCGAACTCAGCCTCGGACTCCTGCATCGGCAGACCGGTGAGCCTCTCGAGGACTGCGTGCGCGACCTCTGCGTCGAGATGGAGAGCGCGCTCGGGTGAGAGGTGACCGATGTCCGACTCTCGGCCGACGTCGCGTGCCCGGCTCCTATGACCGGGATGACCGATGAGCCCCGGTCTTCCGCGCACGACCATCGGCATCTTCGTCGTCGCGCGACGCCCCACGGAGCCATCGGGGTCCTCCTCGGTGAACCGGTCCGCTGGGCTGAGTCGTCGAGCGACCTGCACCGAGGCGACTCGGCAGGCCGCCCCGGATCTTCGGCGGCTCTGCAGGTGGGAGAATCGCCGCATGTCAGCACGGACCGGCCGTCGCCAGGAGCGGGGCGAGCAGACCCGCCGGGCCACCCTGGTCATCGCGTTCGGTGACGGCCTGGCGATCTCGCCGCTCTTCGACGAGAGCCAGGACCGGACCCGGGAGATCGACCTGTTCGCCGACCTCCTGGCCCAGTCCTGGCTCTGACCGCCTCCGCTCAGGCGCCCAGCTCGACGTCGATCCGCTCGATGGCCGACCTCCTACCGACCGTGGACGGTGACGGCGATGTCACCCAGCGCCAGGGTGCCCCTGGTCGGCACCGCCAGTGGGCGCACCTCCGTGTCGAGCCAGTACGGCGTGCCGTCCTGGTACGGGAACGTCACGAAGAACGACTCGTCGTTGATGCCCTCGCCGGCCTCCCGGGCCAGGCGGCCGGTCACGGTGACCCCGGGCGTCAGGCGACGGATCTGGAAGGTGCCTGTGGCGCCGACCGTACGGGCGCGGGCAGGGTGCTCGTCGGTCGGGTTGACCGCACTGCCGGGGCGGTGGAAGAGCTCGTAGCTGAGCGGCGTGATCACCGGGTCCGTCGTGCCGGCGTACACGAGCCGGCCCGTGGCCGCGATGCCCGCCCGAAGCGGGAGCCTGCGCGTCGTGTCCTTCCGGATGTCGACGCCCGACCAGCAGCGCGGCGCGTAGGTCCCCGGCCACCCGTCGGCACCGAGCATGTACCGACCCGGCACCAGGCGCTTGATCCGGTAGCGGCCCTGGGCATCGGCGGCCACGATCTGCTGGAACGCGCCGTACGTGTACGCGCGATCGGGCGGGCAGAAGTCACCCGTCGTGGCCTCGACCACGGCCCGAGGAGCCGTACGTCCGGTCAGCGTGAGGTAGGGCCGGTCGAGGGTGAGCGCCGACGGGCGGGACCGCGCCGAGCTCGAGACCTTGGCCATCCCGAAGCGCTTCGCCCCTGCCGCGACGACGGTCCACCGGCCCCGCGGAAGGCCCGTGAAGGTCAGCCGCCCGTGGTCGTCGCTCGCACCGACCACCACCGGTCGACCGTGCCGGTTCCGCAGCTCCGCGACGACGTTCGCTGCGGGGCGGCCGCCCTCACGCAGGTCGACGACCACGGTGGCACCGGGCCGCACGCGTACGACGGGACGCACGACCTGTCCGGGCCGGGTGATGCGGACCCTCACCGAGTGAGGAGCCCACGTGTCGCCGGGCCGTGGGATGCCCACGACGTAGCGACCCGGCACCAGGCCGCCGACTTCGAAACGGCCGTCGCGACCGACGACCGCGGACGCGACCGGGCCGTGGCCGCGGCGGGTCACCAGCACCTCGGTGCCGGCGACCCGGCCCCGGCTGGCCACGAGACGCCCGTGCAGCACCGCACCCGGCTCGAGGGCGCCGTCGACCCTCCGGGTCTCGTCGGCCACCAGGTCCACCGGCGCCGACGACCACGGCAGCTCCCCGGTGCCACCGGCGGCGAGGTAGTAGCGCCCGGGGACGACGCCGTCGAAGGAGTAGCGACCCTGCGCGTCGGTCCAGGAGCGGAAGGCAGGCGTGTCGTTGAGCCGCATCAGCCGGACCTCCTCGCCCTTGCGTGCGCCGGCGAGGGTGCCGGAGACCCGCGCGAGCGGCTTCACCGTCACGACGCCGAGGTTGCGGTCGGTCGTGGTGGTCGGCAGCAGTGACTGCTGGAGCACCCAGCTGTCGGTGGTGCCGCTGCCGCCTACGTAGGTGATCGCGAAGCGAGCACCGTTCGTGGTCTCGCGGCACGCCACCGGCACCTCCGGGTCGGGCGTGCAGACCTGCACGAGGTAGCCGCCCTCCGCCTGGCGGACCCGGAAGGTGCCGTTGGCGGCCGTCGTCGTGCGCCGGTCGGTGCGATCTGGCACGAGGCCGATCTCCGGCACCTCGGCCGGCCCGAGCACGTTGACCAGTGCTCCGGCGATCGGCGCGCCGGTGCGGTCGAGCGCGACCCCTTCGACCCAGCCGGTGTCGGGGGCGGCGGCCGCCCCGTCGGCGACGAGCCCGGCGAGGGGCAGGCCCACGATCAAGGCCAGGGTCAGGCGGATGGGGTGCACGGCGGTCTCGCTCTCGTTCTGAGGTGCAGGGGTTCCGAGGCTCTACGCACGGGCGTCGCGTTCGGTTGCATCGCATGCGGCGACCGCGCAGGTCGAGGTCGCCCGCGATGCCCTCCCCGGCGGTGCGCTGAGGTTCGAGGTCGATTCGCCGCGGCCGCTGGTCCGCGGAACGACGTTCGTCCTCCGGCATCGCGACACCGACCTGCAGCGCGAGCTGGAGCCGGCCGAGCCGACCGTCATCGACACGCCGGACGGCGTACTGCACGCGGGGTGGTCTCGAGGATCGAGGTGGAGCTGGAGGACACGCTCTACACACTCGCGGTCGGCGCGCGGTTGCCGGCGGGCGCTCCCGTCGAGATCCCGCATGCTCCCGGCGCCGTGGCCGAGCCCGGTCCCACCTGACGTCGAAGCCGTACCTCCGGGAGTTCCGTTTGTCCGCACCTCGTCCCATCACTCTGGTCACGGTGACCGCCCTGGCCGCCGTCCTCGCGCCCCTCGGGTGTGGTGCTGTCGATGCCGCATCGAGCGCGTCGGCCCAGCGGGCCGGCACCGCCGGGACCCTGGTCTTCATCAAGTCCCACAACGTCTGGTTGTCCAACGGCGACGGCTCCTCGGCCCGCCCCCTGGCCACCGACGACACCGCGACCAGCCCGTACGTCTCCGGCCGGGGCCGACCCGTACCCGGCCGGCGCCACCTGGGCCGACCCGGACCAGGAGCACGCCGCGACGGTCCTGCGCTACGTCTTCGACCATCCTCACGACGCCCGCGGTCGTGGCGCTCGAGCCGCACCACCCCTCGGGCGGCGCCATCGCTCGGGTCGGGCGCCTCCGGGGCTCGGCGCTTGGTCAAGTCAAGCGCTTGACGTACGTCGAGGACGCGGCTACTTTCACAGGCTGCTGCTCTCCCGAGAGAGCACCCGCGCTCCCGGCCGGCAACGCCGTCGCCGGCCCGGGCCTGCGGTGCTGTGCGGGCGGACCACCCGAGCCGTCGGGTCCGGGGAGTGGGGAACAACGATGCAGATGGAGGAACCGTGCACGACGCTGTCGAGGTGATCCGCGCCAAGCGGGACGGTCTCGAGCTGACCGAGGGCCAGATCGGATGGATCATCGACGCCTACACCCGGGGTGTCGTCGCCGAGGAGCAGATGTCCGCCTTGGCCATGGCCGTGTACTTCCGCGGCATGACGAGAGGGGAGCTCGTCGCCTGGACCCGCGCGATGATCGGATCTGGGAGTCGCCTGTCCTTCGACTCGTTGCCGGTCAAGACCGTGGACAAGCACTCGACCGGAGGTGTGGGGGACAAGATCACCCTTCCGCTCGCTCCGCTGGTCGCCGCGTGCGGCGTCGCCGTTCCCCAGCTGGCCGGCCGCGGACTCGGTCACACCGGCGGCACCCTCGACAAGCTGGAGTCCGTTCCCGGGTGGCGGGCCAACCTGACGAACGCCGAGATGCTCGCTCAGCTCGGCGAGGTCGGCGCCGTCATCTGCGCGGCCGGTGACGAGCTGGCGCCTGCCGACAAGCTGCTGTACGCCCTGCGCGACGTGACCGGCACGGTCGAGGCGATCCCGCTCATCGCGTCGTCCATCATGAGCAAGAAGATCGCCGAGGGCACGAGCGCCCTGGTCCTGGACGTGAAGGTCGGCGCGGGCGCCTTCATGAAGACCTGGGAGGACGCGCAGGAGCTGGCTCGCACGATGGTCGACATCGGTACCGACGCGGGCGTCCGGACGAGTGCCCTGCTGACGGACATGAGCACACCGCTCGGGTACACGGCGGGCAACGCCATCGAGGTCCAGGAGTCCGTGGACGTGCTCGCGGGCGGGGGACCGCAGGACGTCGTCGAGCTCACCCTCGCCCTCGCGCGGGAGATGCTGGCGGCCGTCGGTCGCGACGACGTCGACCCGGCCGACAAGCTCGCCGACGGCTCCGCCATGGACTGCTGGCGGCGCATGATCAGCGCCCAGGGCGGCAACCCTGACGCGCCGCTGCCGACGGCCCGCTTCGACCACCAGGTCACGGCGGACAGGTCCGGTGTCCTCACCAGGCTCGATGCCATGGGCGTCGGCCTCGCCGCGTGGCGGCTCGGGGCCGGTCGCGCGCGTAAGGAGGACCCCGTCGCCGCGGCGGCCGGCGTCATCTGGCACGCCCGACCCGGTGACCGGATCCGGGCCGGCGAGCCGCTGTTCACGGTCCTCGCCGACGACGAGGCTAGGCTGTCGCACGGCCTCGACGCGCTCGCCGACGCCGCCACGATCTCCACGGCCGATGCGGATGCTCGGCCCGGTCCGCTCGTGCTCGGTCGCGTCGGTCCGTGAACGGGTTCTGACGAGCTCGTCCCCGTCGGCTCAGGAGAGGTTCGCGGCCAACGTCAGGAGCGACGCCCCCGTGGCGGCTGCCGAGGCGGTCGCCATGACGACCCGCAGCCGGGCGCACGGCCCTCGCCATACCGAGGCGGGCACGAGGAGGGACAGGGCGAAGGCGGACCACGCGAGCGCGGCGAGCGCGTGGAGCACGTCGTTCTCGGAGACGGCGGTGTGGAGGCTCACGGCCGCCAAGGTCGTCGCGCCGAGCGCGGTACGCGTGCGCGCCAGGCTCGTCCGCTCGCGCGCCAGACCCGCCGTCCCCGGGGGTGTGGAGGTCACTCCGGCCTCACGGAGCCGACACGAGGGTGACGACGAGACTCACCACGCCGATCAGGCTCAGGGTCGCGGACAGGACGAGGAGGGCCGGCGTGTGCGGTAGCGGTCGGCCGCCGCGCATCGCGCGCTGGTTGGCGACCCAACGGAGGTACGCACCTGCGCTGAGCAGGCACCCGGCGGCGGCCAGGAGGGAGCTGATCAGGCCGCGCAGCGCGAACGGGGGGAGGAGCTGCGTGACGGCGAGGGCGCCGGCCATCATGGCCAGGGCGGTGCGCAGCCACGCCAGGAACGTGCGTTCGTTGGCGAGCGTGAACCGATAGTCCGGTTCGACCCCTTCCTCCGTCCACGCCGGCGCGGGCAGCAGGCGTGCTCGGGCCGGACGTCGGGCCCGCGCGCTACGGGCGCGAGACACCGTGCTGGGCCGGGTCCAGGGCCTGCTTGTCGAACGCACGCGGCAGCAGGACGTCCATGGTCTCGGGGCCGTCCGGGGTGAGGACCAGGAGACCGGGACCCCCGTGCTCGAGCAGCAGCTGCCGGCACCGACCACACGGCATCAGCAGGTCGCCGTGCCTGTCGACGCAGACGAACGCGACCAACCGCCCGCCTCCCGATGCGTGGAGGCTGGAGACCAGGCCGCACTCGGCGCACAGGGCGAGGCCGTAGGAGACGTTGCCGACGTTGCACCCGACGACGGTCCGGCCGTCGTCCACCAGCGCCGCGGCTCCCACGGGGAAGTCGGTGTACGGCACGTATGCGTTGCGCATCACCGCGATGGCGGCCGCGCGCAGGGCCGCCCAGTCGTGCTCTGGCAGGTCAGGTGGCCTCATCGGGACCGTCCTCTCGGGTCGGGTCGGGTCGGGTCGAGCTCGGGGATGGTGCTGCACACCGGCGTCCCAGGTGACCGGTGAGCTGTCGGGGGAGTGGGGGTCCGTCCGGAGGGGGCCGTCGGCCTTCCTCGGAATTCGTTCCACGCTGACCATTGACAGCGTTGCCGTTCATCATCGAACCTATAGAGGTTGGACCTCCATTCCTCCAACCTACTAGGAGTCGACGTGGCGCGCTACCGGCCGATCGCCAGCGCAACCGCCGAGGAACTGCGCGAGCTGATCTCGCAGGAGTTCGCTGCCGGCACCCAGCTGCCGAACGAGAAGGACCTGGCTGCTCGCCTCGGCGTCAGCCGCAACACGGTCCGTGAGGCGTTGGCCCAGCTGGTCCTCGACGGGATCGTCGAACGGCGCTGGGGCGTCGGGACCATCGTCCGCGAGCCCAGCAGCCAGGTGGTCCTCAACCTGCTCTCGATCAAGCCCATCCGCGACGTCATCGCCGACGCCGGACGGCAGGGAGAGCTGAGCACGGCCACCGCCGAGCTGGTCGAGCCTCCGTCGGACCTGGCGACCATCCTGCGCCTGGAGTCCGGCGGCAAGGCCTGGCAGCTCGAGCGGCTCTTCTCCATCGACGGGGCACCGGCGATCCTGCTCCAGGACTGGGTGCCCGCGACCCTCAAGGGCCGCCCGGTCGACCTCGAGCCCCTCCACGAGCTCGACGTCACGGTCCTGGACGTGCTGAGCCGCCAGACCTCGGTGTCGGTCGCGCGCATGGAGGGCGTTCTCGACGCGGTCTCGGCCAGCGCGGACCTCGCCGAACGGTTCCGGGTCCCCCACGGACAGCCTCTGGTGCGGGTCCACCAGCAGGCGCTGGAGGCCAACGGGGCGGTCGTCATCCACACCATCGCCCACTACCTGGGCGACCGCGTCCGACTGAGCTTCGCGCGTACCTGAGGCCCGACCCGTCGGGCCTCGCCCGGCGACCCGGTACGTGCTCGTCCGGGTCCGTTCACCTTCCTCTCGGGATCTGCCCGTCATCCATCCCACCCCTGAAGGACATGCCCATGCCCGCGTTTCCCTTCCGTCCTCGCCGTCTCCTGGCGCCCCTGGTGATCGTTGCCTCGCTCTCCGTGGCCGCGTGCGGCGGCGCCGGCTCCGCCGACGACTCCGAGTCCGCATCGGGCCCGGCCCCGGTGCGATTCACCACCGACAGCTTCGTGGTCGGGCTGCCCATGTGGGTCGGCCTGGACCAGGGGTACTTCGAGGAGCAGGACCTCGAGGTGTCGCCGCAGACGTACCAGACCGGCGTCGACGGCATCAAGGCGGTGGTCGCTGGCCAGGCAGACGTCGCCGTGGCCCTCGACTTCGGCATGATGACGGCCCTGTCCGACGGCCTGAAGGTCGTCGGCGTGGTCGCCTCGCCGGCCGCCGGGTTCAACAAGCTGGCCGTCCAGGGCTCGATCACCGACCCCGCGCAGCTCAGCGGCAAGAAGATGGGGTTCCTGCCGGGAACCGCCCAGGAGTACCTCACCCGGGAGTTCCTGGCGGGGCAGGACCTCGACGACGTCGAGATGGTCTCCCTGCCGGGTCTCTTCGAGGTCGTCGGGGCGCTCAAGTCCAGCAACATCGACGGGGGATTCGTCTTCGCCGACGGGGTCGCCCAGGTCGAGGAGGACAAGAAGCTCGAGATCATCGGCGACGACAGCTCGGTGATCACGCCGGGTGTCCAGGGCATCTACCTGGTGGCGAAGGAGGAGTGGGCGGCATCGCACCAGGACGTGCTGGAGCGGCTGCTCGCGGCGTACAGCAAGGCGATCGACTTCGCGCTGGAGAGCCCGGCCGAGGCGGCGAGCATCACCGCTGACGCGGTCAAGGGAGACGCGTCGTCCATCGAGGCCGCCAGCGCGGTCGAGCACTGGGAGATGGCGTTCACCGCCGACCAGCTCGGCTGGCTCGGGAAGCAGCAGGCGTTCCTGGAGTCGGCCGGCAACACGAATGCCACCGGGGACCTCGAGTCGTACTTCGACCTCGCCGCGATGGAAGAGGCCGTGCCCGGGAGCGTCAACGCGTGGTCGGAGTGACGGTGCCCGAGAGCAGCACGGAGATCGACCGGCGGGCGGACGGCCCGCCCGCCGGTCCGCCCATCCGGTTCCACGACGTCGGCATCAACTTCAGCAAGCGACAGACCGGCGACTGGGTGCTGCGCCACCTCGACCTGGAGATCCGGGACCGCGAGCTCTTCGTGCTCGTCGGCCCGAGCGGATGCGGCAAGTCGACGCTGCTGCGGCTGCTCGCAGGCATCGCGACACCGACCGAGGGTCACACCGAGACCGGAGCCGGTGTCGTCAGCGGTCCCGGTCCGGACCGGGCCATGGTGTTCCAGAACGTCGACCTTCCGCTGATGGAGTGGCTGACCGTCCGCGACAACGTGGGCTACGGCCTCCGGCGTCAGCACGTGCCCCGACGGGAGCGAGCGCGGATCGTCGACGACCACCTGAGGAAGGTGGGCCTGACCCGGGCCGCCGACAAGTACCCCCACGAGCTCTCCGGCGGCATGAAGCAGCGCGTCCAGATCGCGCGCGTTCTCGCCGCCAACCCGAGCGTGCTCCTGATGGACGAGCCGTTCGCGGCGCTGGACGCCCAGACGCGCCGGCTGCTGCAGAGCGAGGTCGTTCGACTGTGGAGGGACGACCCCCGGACGGTCATCTACGTCACGCACGACATCCGTGAGGCGATCCTCCTCGGCACCCGGGTCGCGGTGATGAGCGCGCCGCCGGAGTCGGGCATCAAGTCCATGTACGACGTGCGCCTCGCCTATCCGCGCGACGAGTTCGCGCCGGAGTTCGTCGCCCTGGCCAGCCGCATCGAAGCGGACATCGAGGAGGAGGTGAGCAAGGTATGGAGCGACGACGGACGCGGGTAGGCGTCTCCGCCCTGGCGGTGGCGGCCTTCATCGGCGGGTGGGCCCTGGCATCGAGGGGCTCCGACCCGACGCTTCTCCCGGGCCCGGCGCAGACCGTGCGGGCCGCCCACGAGCTGTGGCAGGACGGGACGCTCCTGCCGGCCATCGGCATCAGCCTGCGCCGCATCGCGCTGGGCTGGATCCTCGGCTGCGCGATCGCCGTACCGCTCGGCCTGATCGCCGGAATCTCCCCGGTCGGACGATCGGTCATCGACCCGTTCATCCACTTCTTCCGATTCATCCCGGCGATCGCGCTCACCTCCCTCTTCATCCTCTGGTTCGGGATCGGCGAGTCGTCCAAGGTCTACCTGGTCGCGTACGCCGCCGGGTTCATCGTCACCGTCAACACGGCCGCCGGAGCGGCGGCGGTGCCGGCCGACAAGCTCAGCGCGGCCAGGTGCGTGGGTGCCAGCAGGATCGCCACGCTCACGACGGTCACGATCCCGGCGACCGTGCCGCACATCTTCACCGGCATGAGGCTCGCACTGGCGAACGCGTTCCTCGTCATCGTGGCAGCAGAGGCGCTGGCCACCCAGAGCGGCCTGGGATACCTGATCTGGAACTCGCGGATCTACTTCCGCACCGACCAGATCTTCGTCGGCATCCTCTTCCTGGGCGCCCTCGGCTTCGTCGCCGACCGGCTCTGGAAGCTCGTCGGCCGCACGCTGCTGCGCCGGTTCATGTTCACCGCCGGCACCTACTGAACCCGTCACGGTCCGGCAAGCGCCGTTCCCCATCTCCAAGGATCCCGTGTGTCCTCGTCGCAGGCTCCACCGAACGTCGTCCTGATCCTCGTCGACCAGCTCGCCGCCAAGTGGCTCGAAGTCGCCCTCGCCGGCGCCGCGCCGCTGCCCAACCTGGCGTGGCTCCGCGACAACGGCACGACCTTCCCCAACACCTTCACGCCCAACCCGGTCTGCAGTCCGGCGCGCGCGTCGCTCGCGACGGGCCTGCCGGCGGCGACCCATGGCGTCGTCGAGTGCGGGTACCGCCTCGACCCGTCGATCCCGACGTTCATGGGCCAGCTCCAGCAGGCCGGCTGGCGCACGAGCGTGCACGGGAAGCTCCACCTGCAGCCGGATCTCGAGACGTACGACCCCGACTGCCACGTGTACGGGTTCGATCACACGGACATCACCGAGGACGTCCGGATCGGGAACTGGCTGGACTGGGTGCGCACGGAGCACCCGGAGCACTACCGCGCAGCGTGCGCGACCGTCTGGATGACGATGCATCCGGCCCTGTACACGGCCGAGGGTGCCGCTCTCCGCGACGAGATCGAGACTGCGCAACGCGACTGGAGCTGGACCACCGAGGACCGCCCGTGGGACACCCCGGAGGCCTACGTCCTTCCCTTCCCTGCGCAGGTCTCCCAGAGCACCTGGATCACCGACCGCTTCCTCGACTTCCTGGATGAGCTGCCGGACGGACAGCCGTTCTTCAGCCAGATCGGGTACGTCCAGCCACACAACCCCTTCTGCGCACCGGAGGCCCTGCTCGGCGAGGTCGACGAATCGGCCATCCCCGAGCCCGTTCCGGCGGAGTGGCGCCGGGACCCGCACGCCCCCCACGCGATCAGGGAGGACCACGGACCGACGGGGGACTACGACGACATCGCCCGCAACGCCCGGCTCATCTACTTCGCCGACCTCGTCCATCTCGATCACGAGATCGGACGGGTCCGGCAGGCCCTGGTCGATGCCGGACGGCTGGACAACACCTACGTCGTCTTCACGAGCGACCACGGCGAGCTGCTCTACGACCACGGCCTGCTCGGCAAGTGGCAGCGTCACTACGACGCCTGCATCCGAGTGCCGCTGGTCGTGGCCGGTCCCGACGTCGCGACGGGAGCGACCGACGACCGGTTGGCGGAGCTGACCGACCTCGCACCGACCATCCTCGAATGGTGCGACGTCGACCCGCCGGGCGTGCCGACCTTCGACCGGTCCGGCTGCCGGGTCACCCACGAGCCGTCGCCCCTACACGGACGGTCGCTGGCCGGCGACGCGACCACCACCGGTCGTGCGGCCGTGCTCATCGAGAGCTACGGCTCCCACTGGACCAACGACCTGTCCGGCTTCGCCCGCACCCTGCGCACCAGCTCGCACCGCTACACCCTCTACGGGGACGGCGGACAGCAGCTGTTCGACCTCCGCGCCGATCCGGACGAGCAGCACAACCTCGTGGGTGACGAGAGCTCCCGGGAGATCCTGGAGGACCTGCGGCACTCGCTGACCCTCGCCCTCATCGCCCGAGACCGGCCCCCGCGACTCCAGAGCCTCTTCGCCCGCGGCTCGTGGTAGGTACGGCGCAGATCGACGCTCGCGGAGCGGGTCGACCTTGCCGGTCGGCCGTGCGCGGTCGCCGTCACCGCGGGTCGTACCCGCCCGCAGCCAGCTCCTCGACCAGCGACCTCTGGACCGGAGTCCAGCCCAACGTCCGCCGCGCGAGCTCGCCCGACGCCTGCTGGTCCAGGAGGAGGGCCTCTCCGAACGCTCCGAGGCGAGCGACGGTGTCGGCCGGTGCCTCCGGTGCGACCCGGCCCTGGAGCCCGCGACGGTGGCTGGCGGCCACGCCGAGCTCTCGGACCGTCGGATTCTCACCGCTCACCCCCAGGAATCGCGAGCCCGCGTCACCGTGGGTGAGCGCCAGCACGTACAGGCCGGCCAGGTCGTCGACGTGGACGGTGGTCCAGTGCTGGGTGCCGTCGCCGACCAGGACCAGCGCCGGCCCGTCCTCCTCCGTCTGCGCGGCGGAGGCCAGCAGATGGGGGATGCCCCCGCCTCGCCCGTAGACGACGCCGGGCTCGACGAGCAGGGACCGCACCGACCTCGCCTTCAGGGCGCGCTCGTCGAGGTCGGCACGCCAGGACACCAGGTCGGGAGGGTCGATGACCGACGACTCGGTGATCTGCGCGCCGCTGCCGTGTACCCACACGCCACCGGTTCGGATGAGGGTCCTCCCGGGGGACAGGCCGTCGAGCACGGCGTCGACGAAGTCGGCGTCCGCCTGACCCGCGGTCGCATCGCCGGGCAGCGCCGTGGCGATCACGGCATCGACGCGCGACGCGGCCCGCCCGACGATGTCGTGGCTCCGCATGTCTCCGATGAGCGCCGTGGCGCCGCGCCGGCCGACGGACGCCGCTGCGTCCTCGTTCCGCACGAGCGCGGTGACCGTGTGGCCCGCCTCGAGCAGCGCGGTCAGGACGGCCGACCCGATGTAGCCGGTGGAACCGGTGAGGAAGACGTGCATGGTGCTCCTGAGGTCTCGGAAGTGGTCCCCGTCAGTGTCGACCAGCCAAGCCATCGATAGAAGCGAAGAGATTCGATCACGGTGATCGCCAATGGCGATGACACGCCCTATGCTCGGTCCGTGGATCAGCGCCAGCTCGAGTTCTTCGTGGCGGTCGCCGAGGAGCTGAGCTTCACCCGGGCCGCCCGACGCACCCACGCCGTGCAGTCGACCGTCTCGGCGAGCATCCAGGTCCTCGAGCGAACCCTCGGCACGCCGCTGTTCGTGCGCAGCACGACCCGGGTCGAGCTCACGGACGCCGGGCGGGCACTGCTGCCCGAGGCACGTCACGCCCTCGACGCACTCGAGGCCGCTCGGGCGTCGGTGGACGGCTCGCGCCGAGGTCTCACCGGACGCCTCCGGGTCGGCACGCTCTCCGGACTCACCGCCATCGACCTGCGCGGCCTGCTGACGAGCTTTCGGGCTCGCTATCCCGGGGTTCGCCTGTCGCTGAGCGTCGACGCCGCGGGGTCGGAGGGCCTGCTCCGTCGTCTCCGCGAGCGCGACCTGGACGTGGCGATCGTCGGCGTCCAGGCATCGCACGTCCCCGACATTCACCTCGAGCCGATCGTCACCTTCCAGCCACGACTCCTGGTGTCGGTGGACCATCCGCTGGCAGGCAGCGAGGCGGTCGACCCGGCGACCCTCGGCGATGAGACGTTCATCGATCTACCGCCGACGTTCTGCAACCGGGTCCGCTCCGACAGCGACTTCCTGCGCGCCGGCGTGACCCGCAACATCGCCGTCGAGGTCAGTGAGATCGGCACGATCCCGGCCTACGTGGAGGCCGGGATCGGCGTGGCCCTGGTGCCGCCGCTGGCCACCGAGGCCGGGGCCGCTGTCGTCGCGGTCGACCTCGACCCACCGGCGGCGCCCTGGACGCTGTCGCTCGCCCGCAACCGCAACGTCGCGGCAGCGCCGGCCGCGCTGGCCTTCCTGGAGATGGTGGACGACCACGTGGCCCACCGGGACTGCTACTGAGAAGGGCTTCCGGGCACCCCGCGGACGGAAGCGCCGTCCACCTATCGGGCTCCGTGCTCGGTCGCGGCAGGGACATGGTCAGCCCTTGGTGCAGAACACGTACAGGGTGGCGATGACCTTGCCGCCGCCCCCGAAGTTCCTGGCCTCCGCCCAATAGCCCCCACCGAGGCCGAGCGGGTCACCGTCGTCGATCGCCTCGTAGTTCGCCTTGATGGGGAAGTTGAAGCTGATGAACGGCACGGCGTCGCCGGTGAAGGCAGTGCGCACGTAGCCACCGATGGCCCGTTCGTCCGCGTGGCACAGCCGCTTCAGGTCGACACTCCAGTCGGCGGAGGCGGTCGTGCTGCGGATCGTCACGCCCGCCGCGCCGCTCGGGCCGGCTGGACCGACGGGACCGACCGGACCGGTTGCGCCGGCCGTTCCGACCGGGCCGCTCGGACCCGCCGGGCCGGTGGGACCCGCCGGCCCGACCCGGCCCGTCAGCGCCCGCTGCGCGGCCGGGGAGAGGTCGGCGGCCACGAGCGTCCGGTCCTTGACGTCCGTCGTGGTGATCGTGCCGTCCTTGATCTGCTTGCCTGTGATGAGCCGATCCGCGGCGGCGCCGCCGGCGCCGCCGAGCACCATGAGGGAGCCGGCCACGATCAGGCCGACCACGACGCGCACCGGCGCCTTCGGATTGATGATCTTCATGTCCCCGACTCTCGACCCTCCGGATGGGATTTGGCGGGGAGCCCGGACGCCCCTGTCGTACCCAGGTGAGCCTGGGTTGCGGTCGCGGGGTCACTCGGCCCGACGATGGGGCGCTGAGCCGCCCGTGACCCGAACGGCACCCCGCTGCGTCGGCAGAGCTTGAGATACGCCCGGTAGCCCTGCGCTCCGCCGCCGTGCGGGGCACGCGCTCGGAGCACGACCTATGGCACGGACCTCGCGTCCGGGTTCCTAGGACCAGGCGTCGATCAGCGCTTGGCTGGTGGTCAGGTGTGCCAGCATGCGCAGGCTGTTGTCGAGGATGAGCGGACCGTAGGTGTCCGGGGTCGCGATCACGGCGTCCCGTGGGATCACGACGCGGAACCCTTGGTGGATCGCCTCCCCGGTGAGCAGGATGAGCGCTACGTTGAGCGACACGCCGGCCAGCACGACCGTGTCCACGCCGCGACCGCGCAGCACCGGGAGTAGCTCGGTGTCTCGGGCAGGGTTCAGCCCGTGGTGTCGAGCCAGCAGCAGGTCGCTCTCGTCGTGGAGCGCGGGTACGACCTGTGCCTCCGGGGCACGATCGGTCCACGTGTCCGACAGCGCCCCCAGCTTTCTCCACATGGGGGCGGGCTCGTGGACCGAACCGCCGAGCGATCCGGTGTAGACGGCGTGCGCGACGGTGACACCGGCGCTGCGGGCCGACGTCAGGAGCGGGCGGAGCTGGGCGATCAGCCCGACCGCCGACTGTGCGAGCGCGGGGAGCACGGCGGACTCGCCGATGACGCCGTTCTGGCACTCCACGCAGATGACGGCCGTGCGGTTCGGGTCGATGTCCATCGTGCTCACGCTCCTTGCTCACAGTTGCTCACCGCCGTGCGGCGCACGGCGGCTCGCCGGCGAACCGCGGGTGTGGCACCACGGACGCGCCGGTTCGGGTGCCGGTCAACCTACCAAGCAATTGCTTGGTAGGTTGCGCTCTGCATGAAGGGAGCGACGACATGGTGAGCAACGCGGGGAGCTGGGTCGGACACGACCTCGGGCACCGACCGGTGCGATGGGAGGAGCGGGATGTCATCCTGTTCGCCCTAGCGATCGGCGCGCGGCCGACCCAGTTGGACCTCGTGTTCGAGCAGTGCCTGCGGGTGCTGCCGACCTTCGCGCTGACGCTCGCCCAATGGGCTCCGGACCAGCTGTCCTCCGCAGGTGCGTTCGACCCTCGACGCGCACTGCACGGTGCGCAGCGCGTCGAGGTACTCCAGGCCTTGCCGCCCTCGGGGGAGACGACGATGCACGCGAAGGTGGCGAACGTCTGGGACAAGGGACGGGCGGCGGTGTTCGAGGTGGAGGTCGAGTGCCCGTACCTGAGGGCGACCTGGTCCATCTTCGCCGACGGACTGGGCGGTTTCGGCGGGCAGCGCGGGCCGGCTCGAGCTCCTGAGCCGACGGGGGCGCCGATGGCGACGGTGCCCGTCCACGTCGACCCTCGGGCCGCCGCGCTGTACCGCCTGACGGGCGACCGTCACCTCATTCACATCGATCCGTCGGCGGCGCGGGCGATCGGACATCCGCGTCCGATCCTGCACGGGCTCGCCACCCTGTCGACCACGCTCCTCGCGATCGCCGAGCACGAGGGCGCGGACCCCGTCGCTCTTCGGCACGTGGAAGCGCGCTTCTCCGGTCCCGTCTATCCGGGAGAGACCGCCGAGCTGCTCCTGTGGGAGGACGGCCGGTTCCGCCTCGACACCGACCGAGGGCCGGCGCTCGACGGAGGCCGGGTGGCGTTCGCGGGGGCCGACGGCTGAGGCTCCGACCGCGGGCGCGATGTCGTGCGTCGGGTCGACACGCGGCTGAGTTGTAGGGTCGGCGGGACCCGGTGCCGCGGGCCCGACGACAGGGAGAGCCGATCATGGAGGTGCGACCCGCCGACGACCGGGATGGCCCGTCGCCGACGCGGTCGGAGCCGCCGTTCGGCGGGATCCTGCCCACGGAGGAGGAGCGCCGCGCCGATCCGAGGAAGGCGATCCTGGCGGCGGCCGCGGAGCTGTTCGCGGCCCGGGGTCCGGCGCAGGTCTCCCTCCGCGCCATCGCCACGGAAGCCGGTGTGCCCTACAGCCTGATCTACCGCTTCTACCGGACGAAGGAAGAGCTCGTGGCGCGGGTCATGGGGCTCTTCGTGGTCGCCGGTCGTCGAGCGGTCGCGGACGAGGCCGACATCTACGACGCGATCGGCAACGCCTTCGTGGTCGACTCCGGATGGTTCGGACAGATGATCGTCTGGGCGATCGCCGACAAGACCGCGCCCGATCGCCTGATGCGTGGCGACTCCCGCTCCGGTGCCTACCGTGCCCAGATCGAGGAGATGTGGGCGGATCCGCGCCCTCCCCAGGTCCGAGGTGACTTCGATCCGCGCGTGCTCGCGTCGATCGTCCAGCTGATGGCCCTCTCCTGGGACATGATCGAGCCCTATCTCACGGCGCTCGCGGGCCCCGACATGCCGGCCGCGGCCGACCAGCGCACGGAGGTCATCGAGCTCCTGAAGCTTCTCGTGTACGCCGCTCGACCGGTCGAGGCGCCAGGGTCGCCGGATGGCGAACAGGAAGCTCCCGCCGACCGCTGACCTCCCCGGCTCGGGTACGGAGCGATCTCGACCCTGGTCGGCGACCTCGGCGCCGGCGACGTGACGGCCCGCGATGCGGCTTCGGGCCGCTCGGATCGCGCGCTCCGAAGCGCACCAAGCAGTCGCGCTGCGGACCCGTTGACCGCACTGTAGCCACTGGCTACAGTGAGGCCGCTGCGGCCGGATGTGATGCGCTCCCCGAGGAGGTACTGGTGCCGAAGATGGCGCTGTCGATGAAGCCCACGGGCTGGTTCCAGGTCGGTTGGTCAGCGGACATCGGCGCGGGGGAGGTCGTGCCGATGCGGTTCTTCGGGCGAGATCTCGTCGCCTATCGCACCGACGGCGGCGAGTTCGTCGTCCTCGATGCCTACTGCGAGCACCTCGGAGCCAACCTGGCCCATGGAGGCACGGTTCACGGCGATGACATCCAATGCCCGTTCCACGGCTGGCGATGGAGTCCGCAGGGCAAGAACACCTGCATCCCGTATCAGGACTCGATCAACCGCGCCCGACGCGTCCCCTCCTGGCACACAGCCGAGCGTGACGGCGTGCTCTACCTGTGGCACGACCTCGAGCGGGGCGCGCCGACGTACGACGCGCCGGGCATGTTCGATCTCTTCGCGGCGTCGGGCTCGTCCGGGGACTACCACCCCGCGCACCCCGCGGGCATCTTCCGTTCCGAACCGCTGCCGGTCCACCCCCAGTACGTGATCGAGAACGGCGTCGACTTCGCGCACTTCAAGTACGTCCACCGCGCCGACGAGATCCCCGAGGTCGTACGCCGCGAGTTCGGCGAGCACGAGTTCCGTTCGGAGCTGGCGCTGCGCTTCCGGCGGCAGCTCGACGATGGACAGGTCGAGATGGTCACCGGTGGCGTCGAGGCCTGCGTCGTCGGCGTCGGCATCGCGTACTCCTATGCCTGGGGCATCGGCAGGATCTGCAGCCTGACCGCGGTCACGCCCGTGGACGACGAGAACGCCGTCGTGTGGTACTCCGCCTGGGCGAGCAAGGAGGCCGACGACGAGACCATGCTGGCGAGGAGGCAGCGCAGCGCCATCGGTCAGCTCCGCGCCGACCTCCGGATCTGGGAGCACCAGCGCTACACCGAGCCGCCCGGCCTGGCCACGGCGGAGGCCGCCGGTTTCCGCGACGTCCGAAGGTGGGCGCGGCGCTTCTACCCGCCCGGCGAGCAGGGGCACGAGGTCACCGACCAGCTCGCCGCCACTGATGCGCCGTCCGGCGCGGTCCGGTGACGCTGACCCCCGAGGTGCCGGCCGACCGCGCATGGACGGCGCGACGATCGCCCGCCTCACCGGAGAGCTGCGCCGAGGAGCGGCCATGACCGAGCTGCATGAGGTGACCGTGCTGTGGTCGATGCTCGAAGCGCGCGCTCTCCGGAGTCCCGACGGCGTCATGCTGGTCGACGAGTTCGGCCGCAGCATGTCGTTCTCGCGTGTCAGGCACACGGCCGAGCAGGTGGCCGCCGGTCTGCTCGAGGCGGGTGTGGAGCCGGGGTCGGTCGTCAGCTGGCAGCTGCCCACCCGGATCGACACCGTGATCCTGAGTCTCGCGCTCGCCCGGCTCGACGTCGTCCAGAACCCGATCATTCCGCTCTACCGGCGCCGTGAGGTCGGGGCAATGCTGCGACAGTGCGGGGCCGCCTGGCTGCTGACCGTGGACACGTTCCGCGGATTCGACCACGGGTCGATGGCACGCGAGCTGGCCGCCGCCTCCGGTGACACCGTGCGCGTCATGGTGCTCGACGGACCGTTGCCGCGCGGTGACGTCTCGCGACTCCCACCGCCGCCGTCGCGTGGAGACGAGGTGCGGTGGATCTACACGACGTCGGGCACCACCTCCGCGCCCAAGGGCGTCTGCCACTCGGACGCGTCACTCATCTCGGGAGCGCTCGGACTCACGATCGCCGCCGGCGTGACGGCGGACGACGTCACCTCGATTCTGTTCCCGTACGCGCACATCGGAGGTCCCGACATGCTGATCACCGGTCTGTTGGCCGGGATCAAGACGGTGCTGATGGAGACCTTCGAGGCGTCGCGGGCGATGTCCCTGCTGGGTCTGCACGGCGCGACGGTCTCCGGGGGCAGCACGCCGTTCTACGCGATGTTCGTGGCGGAGCAGCGCTCCAGGTCGCACCTGCTGGTCCCGAGCCTGCGTGCCTTGGTCGGGGGTGGCGCGCCGATGCCGGAGGCGCTCTACCACGAGGTCGAGAGGGTCCTCGGCATCACGACCTTGCACGGGTTCGGAATGACGGAGAGCCCGATGATCACGAGTGGCACTGTCGAGGATACCGTGGACCAGCTCGCGACGACCGTCGGCAGGCCGGTCGAGGGATGCGAGGTCGAGATCCGGGACGATGCTGGTGACCCGTGTCCGACGGGCGTCGCCGGCCACGTCTGGATCCGGGGGCCCATGCTGTTCAAGCACTACCTCGTCGACGGCGACGTCGTGGCTCCCTTCGACGAGCGCGGCTGGTTCTCCACGGGCGACCTCGGGTTGAGCCGGCCGGACGGGCACCTGGTGCTGGTCGGTCGCTCGAAGGACCTGATCATCCGCAAGGGCGAGTCGCTCAGTCCGGTGGAGATCGAGGAGGTGATCTCCGCGCACCCCGCCATCGCCGACGTCGCCGTCATCGGAGTCCCCGACCCCGATCGGGGCGAGCGGATCTGCGCCGTCGTGCAGGTGCGACCGGGCTTGGCCGTGCCCGGAGTCGCCTCGCTGCGTGAGTTCTGCGTCGAGGAGGGCCTGTCGTGGTTCAAGGCGCCCGAGCAGGTCGAGATCGTCGACTCGCTGCCGAAGACCCCCACGCTGAAGACGCGGAAGCAGGAGCTGCGCGACCGGTTCGCCGACGGGCCGGCGCAGGCCGCCGCGGCCGGGTCGCAGCTCCCGTCGCGCGCGTGAGCGCCGTGACGGCCGCTGCCACCCTGCTGACGGTGGTCGACGTGATCGACGAGACGAACGACGCCAAGTCGGTCGTGCTCAGGCCCGGACGGGACGACGCCCCGCGATTCGCGTATCGACCGGGCCAGTTCCTGACGCTGCGAGTGGGCAGCGGTGAGCGGATCGCTGCCCGTTCGTACTCGCTGTCGAGCTCGCCGACCACCGACCCCGAGCTGAAGGTGACCGTCAAGCGAACCGAGGGCGGGTACGGCTCGAACTGGATCTGTGACCACGTCGCCGTCGGAGACGAGATCCTCGCGCTCCCACCGGCCGGCCGGTTCACGCCGCGGGACCTCGGCGCCGATCTGCTGCTGTTCGCCGCGGGCAGTGGGATCACGCCGATGATGTCGATCATCAAGGAGGCTCACGCGGCCGGGTCCGGTCGCGTGACCCTCGTCTACGCCAACGCCCGGCGCGACGGTGTCATCTTCGCCGAGGCGCTCGACGAGCTGGGTCGGACCCGGGGCGGCCGGCTCACCGCCGAGCACTGGATCGGGGCCGAGGCGGGACGCCTCAGCGCCGAGCAGGTCGCGGAGTACGGCCGGCGCCACCCCGCCGACGAGGTGCTCGTCTGTGGCCCGGCCGGGTTCATGGACGTCGTCCGTGCGGGCCTGGCAGCCGCTGGGATACCCCGCGACCACGTGCGCCAGGAGGTCTTCGCCTCGATCTCGGGCGACCCGTTCGCCCCCGCGGACGTTCCCGAGCGCGCCGAGACGACGGCGGACGGCGCCCTCGCCACGGTGCTCATCGGCGGGGACACTTTCGAGCTCACCTGGCCGCGGCAGCAGAACCTCGTCCAGGTGCTGCTCGAGCGCGGCGTCGACGTCCCCTACTCGTGTCGCTCCGGCGAGTGCGGGTCCTGTGCGTGCTCCATCACCAGCGGGGAGGTCCGCATGGAGCACTCGGGCGTCCTGGACGAGGAGGACATCGCCAGTGGCTACGTCCTGGGCTGCCAGGCCCACCCCGTCTCGGACGCCGTCTCGGTGAGCTTCACCTGAGCTGCTTCTGCCCGCGCCGACGGGCACACCGCTGCCGTCGGGTTCGGCCGCCCCGAGTTGTCCGCGGGCCGGATCGGAGCCGATCACAATGCGGCGATCGTCAAATACAAAACACTGCTTTACAACGGGCGAACTGCGCTCTAGGCTCGCGTGACCGACACCACAGGCGCTGACTCCGCACCCGGATCGTGATGCTCGGGGCGAGGGCTCGCGGTGCGGTCATGCGCAGCTTCCTAGGAGGACTCTTGTTCACGTCACGACCTCTGATCGCCGCATCGGCGGCGACCGCTGCCGTCATCCTTCTCGCCGCGTGCAGCGGTGCGGACGGAAGCGACGAGGGCAGCAAGGCCCAGGACGACGTCCGCCTTGCGTTCCTGTGGGAGATCGAGGGGGAGAGCCCGGTCGGGCTGTCCGACTTCCAGAACGGCGCCGATCTCGCGATCGACGAGATCAACGAGGCCGGCGGCATCGACGGCCGCCAGGTCACCTACACGCGAGTGCCCGCATCCCCGCTCGATCCGCAGGCCTCCACGGCCGCCTTCCTGAAGGCGACCAACGACGAGCCGGCGGCGATGGTGGGGTTCCTCGCGTCCGGCCAGACCGTCGCGGCGAAGTCCGCGCTCGATCGTGCCCAGATCCCGGTCATCGGCATCTACGAGGCCGATGACGCCGTCCGCTTCGGCAACCAGGGCAGCGAGTTCAGCTGGGCGCTGAACGGCTCCGGTCAGGGAACCAGCCTGGCCGCGGTGGAGTTCATGACCGAGGACCTCGGCCTCACCTCACTCGGGCTGATGGGGACCAACGAGGCCTTCGGCCTCGGGCAGATCGAGTCGAGCGAGGCGGCCCTCGACGAGCTGGGCGCCACCTCGGTGGGCACCGTCACCTACGACCCCACGGCGACCGACCTGACCCAGCAGGTCCTCGCCATGAAGGACGCCGACGGCGTGCTGAACTGGGGCTATCCCAACCCGCTCGCCGTCCAGCTGAAGCAGTTCGTCGAGAACGGTCTGACCATCCCGACCATGACCGGTGCCTCCGGCCCGATCGTCGTGAACGCCGGGCTCGCCACCGGCAAGGCGATCGCCAACTTCTACAGTGCGCTGCCCTGCAACCCGGGTGGCACCGAGAGCGCGGCGCTGCAGGACTTCGCCGCCGCCTATCAGGAGAAGTACGACGCATCGGCGACCAACCTCGCCGCCCAGGCCTACGACGCGGTGTACGTCGCCAAGAAGGCCATCGAGGAGGCCGGCAGCGATGCGGGCGCCGACGTGAACGAGGCCCTGGCCGAGATCAGCGTCGCCCCGGAGGACGGCATCGTCTGCTCGAGTGGCTACCAGGCGGATGGCTCACACATCCTGAACCACGAGGTCAACATCGCGCGGTTCCACGCCGACGGTTCCTCCGAGACGGTGTCGACGATCCAGGTGCCCGAACTGCCGGTCGCGGGGGAGTGACGCAGGTGCGGACGAGGTTCGCGTCCGGCGAACCCGTGGCGGGGTGAGGGCGGTGGACAAGTTCATCGCCCTCACCGCCAGCGGCATCGCGTACGGCGCCGTGCTGACGCTGGTGGCCCTCGGCTTTCTGGTGCTCTACAACGCCACCGGAATCGTCAACTTCGCCAACGGCGACCTGGTGACGCTCGGTGCCTACGTGGGCATCTGGACGACCGTCGATCTGGGCCTGCCGACGATCCCGTCGTTCCTGGTCACGCTGGCCCTGATGGCCGTCGTCGGGCTGGTGCTGGAGGCCCTGGCCTACGAGCCCCTGCGCAACCAACCCGCGCTCGTGGCGGTGATGGGGACGCTCGCAGCGGCGATCATCCTGCGTGGGGTCATCGGCATCTGGCAGGGCTCGACGCCGCGAGCGCTGCCGAGTCCGGTCGGCGACGCGGTCGTCCACATCGGCGGCGCGCCCATCGCCGGCCACCGGATCCTCATCGTGGTGGTCTCCGGGATCGCGGTCTGCCTGGTGGGACTGCTGTTCACCCGCACCTCGTTCGGTCGTCAGCTCCGCGCGCTCGCCGACGATCCGACGACCACCCGGCTGATGGGCGTGCGCGTGCGCGCGGCCGCGCGTATCAGCTTCGTCGCCTCGGCCGTCCTGGCCGGATTGGGCGGTCTGCTGATCGCTCCCATCGGCGCCGTGGACCTCACCTTCGGCTTCAACCTGATGATCACCGCCTTCGCGGCGGCGATCCTCGGTGGCTTCGGCAGTCTGCGTGGCGTCGTGATCGCATCGTTCGTGATCGGCCTGCTGCAGGCGCTGGTCGGCGGCTACTTCCTGGTGGGCTACTCCAGCGTCCTGGGCGCTGTGCTCCTCCTGGCGGTGCTGGCGGTGCGCCCGAGCGGCCTGTTCTCGATGGAGAGGTCGAGACTGTGAGTTCCCGGATCGCGTTCCCCGCCCGGCTGCGTCCCACGGCCGCCACCGCGCCGGTGGAGGTCGAGCACTACCGCCGGCGCCGCGTGAGCCTCGTCCTGTTGATGGCCGTCGTCGCCGCGTTCGCGCTGCCCGCCATGGCGACCAGTCGCTCGGACGCCTACCAGGTCAACGTGTGGCTGCTCTACTCCATCGCCGCGCTGGGCTTCTACTGGATGTTCTGCCTGGGTGGGAAGTTCGCCTTCTCCCAGGCGTTCCTGATGGGCCTCGGAGGCTTCGTCTCCGCGGCTGTGACCCAGGGCGGCGAGCGGTCGTTCCTCTGGGGGGTCGTCGTCGCTGTCGCGACGACGGCGGCACTCGGCGCCGCGCTCGGGTGGGTCCTCCGGGGCTGCGGCGAGTTCTACTTCGCGCTGGGCACGTTCGCCTTCGTCCAGCTCGGGTCGGTCTACGTTCAGAACAACGACTGGATCGGCGGCCAGCACGGCACCCAGTTCGGGCTGGCGCCACCGACGATCGGGGATCGGGTGTTCCTCTCCGATCAGGACGTGTTCTGGCTGATCCTCGCCGTGCTGACCGTCTGCATGGTCGCTGCCGCGCTGATTGAACGGTCGCCGGCGCGTCGTACCGCGCTCGCCGCACGGACCAACCCGCTGGTCTCCGCGCTCTCGGGCGTATCGGTCCGGACCACCCCGATCATGTTCCTCGCCCTCGGCTCGGCCCTGGGTGGGCTGTCCGGCGCGATCCTCGCTCACTGGCAGGGTTCCGTCGCCCTGACCAGCTACGGGCCGGACCTGGCCATCGGGATCCTCCTGATGGTCATGCTCGGCGGCACCGGGTCGATCTGGGGCCCGGTGATCGGCGCCGGTGTCTATGTGTTCCTCCCCACCACCCTGACCGGCCTCGAGCAGTACTCCGAGGTCGTCTACGGCGCACTCCTGCTGATCTGCATCGTGGCAGCTCCCAGCGGGATTGCCGGCGGGGTGGAGCGGGTCTGGCGCTACCTCTCCCGTCGGCTGCGACGGGGTCGAAGGAGTACGGATGTTGCGGGCTGAGGGCGTCAGCGTTCACTACGGCGGAGTCCGGGCCGTCGACGGCGTCGACGCGCACCTCGACGAGGGGGAGCTGCTCGGCCTGATCGGGCCGAACGGCAGCGGCAAGAGCACGCTGCTCAACGCCTTGTGCGGTGTCGTCGCGGCGTCCGGCAAGGTCCGCATCGACGGCCGGCCGATGCCACTGGGCAGCCCGGCGGCCGCCCGGCGCAACGGCATCGCGCGCGTGTTCCAGGTCCCCCAGACCTACCCCGAGCTCAGCGCGCTCGAGAACGTCGTGGTGGGCAGTCACGAGCAGGGCCTCGTCGGCGTCGCCGGGGCCTGGTTCCGGCGCCGTGCGATGTGGCGGCTGGAGCGGTCCCGGTGCCGCGAGGCGATGGAGACCCTGGAGATGTTGGGGCTGGCCGACGTCGCCGCCGCGCCGGCCGAGTCCCTGAGCTACGGCCAGCGCCGCCTCGTCGACCTCGCCCGCGCCATGGTCGCCCAACCCCGGCTCGTGCTGCTCGACGAGCCGAGCGCCGGCCTCAACGACAGCGAGACCGAGCACCTGGGTGGGCTGCTGCGCACGATCAACCGCGACCTCCCGATGGTGCTGGTCGACCACAAGATGGGGCTCATCACCAGCCTGTGCCATCGGGTGACGGTCCTCGACACCGGGACCGTCGTCGCCGACGGTCCCCCCGGCGAGGTGCTCGCCGACCCTGCCGTGATCCGTGCCTACCTGGGAGGACCCGTCGATGCTGAGAGTTGACTCGCTCGAGGTCCACTACGGCAGCACGCACGCCGTGCGGGGAGTGTCCTTCGAGCTGGCCGAGGCGGGGTCGCTCGCGTTGCTCGGCGCCAACGGGGCCGGCAAGAGCTCGGTGCTGTCGGCGCTCAGCCGGCTGGTTCCCTCCACCGGCCAGGTGCACCTCGCCGGCGAGGACATCACCAGGCTCCCGGCCGAACGCGTCACCCGAGCCGGGCTGATCCACGTGCCCGAGGGTCGTCGGGTCTTCCCGAGCCTCAGTGTTCACGAGAACCTCCTGATGGGCCTGATCGCCCGCGGGAGCAGGTCGGCCGAGTATGCGATCGACGACGTGTACGACCTCTTCCCGCCGCTGCGGCCGCTTCGCCGGCGCTCGGGCTACGCCCTGTCCGGCGGCGAGGCCCAGATGGTCGCCGTCGGGCGCGGGCTCCTCGGCGCGCCCAACGTGATGATGGTCGACGAGCCGTCCCTCGGCCTCTCGCCGCTGATGACCGAGACCGTGGCGGAGGCCCTGATCACGGTCTCCGCACGCACCTCGCTCGTCGTGGTCGAGCAGAACCTCCAGGTGGCCACCCGCATCTGTTCCGACGCGATCGTGCTGAGGGCGGGCGAGGTCGTCCTGCGCGGCTCCTCGGCCGACGTACTCGGCTCCGAGGACGTCGTCTCCTCCTACCTGTCGGCCTAGGCCACGGCCGCGGCGTCAGGCTGCCGGCAGCCGCTGCCCTGCGGCTCGCCGGATCCCCGGACGGCCATGGCGCGCGCAGCCGCCCGCGCGCACGTCCGGACGAGCTCTGACTGCGGTGTCGTATCGGGCCGCCGGTCAGGTGCCGGCGAACCGGCGTTGCTCGCCCGCACCACGAGAACGGGCCCGGGGGGAGCGACACTCGCTCCTCCGGGCCCGCCTCACAGGCTCGACCGGCTACGGCTCAGTCCTTGAGCTCCACGATGATCTCGTAGAACTCCTTCTCGCCGGTGTTCACGGCCGCCTCGACGCCCCCGCGCTCGGAGTAGAGGACGTTGCCCGGGATCACGTCCGCCTCGAGTCGCTGGCCGGCGTACTCGGCCCACGCGCCCTGGCACTCCGGTTCGAAGTCCGCGGCCACGCGGTCACCGTGGATCTGAATCATCAGGTAGTCACGCTTGTGCTCGTGGATCGGCTCCTTCTGGCCGGGAGCAAGCCGCATGTCCCACACGGCCACACGATCGTTCTCGAACAGCAGGTTGCTACCCACGTTTCCCAGGGCCTTCTCCATGACCTTTCCTTTCAATCTGAAAACACTAATTTTGGTTGCAGTATCTACGTTTCTGTGACAGAGTACACAGATTTTCAGGATTCCTGTCGAGCTTGGTCGTGCTCCTTGACGTCCTGCACGCCGCCGAGGAGCGGCTGACCGGTGCGAAGCAGGGCGTTGGCGTGTCCGGTCCAGTGGATGTCGAATCCGGCCTGGAGCGCGGCGTACTGGCCGGAGACGTCGAGGGTCTGGTTGACGGCTCGCTTGGCCTGGGCGAGGGCCCAAGGATCCATGGCGGCGATCGTCGTGGCGAGCTCCATGCTGCGGGCGTCGAGGTCGTCGGTGGGGACCACGTGGTTGACCATGCCGGCGTCGTGGGCTTCGTGGGCACTGATGCGCCGGCCGGTGAAGAGCATCTCCTTGGCCTTGCGGGCGCCGAGCTCCCAGGTGTGGGCGTGGTACTCGACGCCGCAGATGCCGAAGAGCACGACGGGGTCGCTGAAGTAGGCGTCTTCGGCGGCCACGATGAGGTCGCAGGGCCAGATCACGTTCAGCGCGCCGGCGATGCAGGCTCCCTGGACGGCCGCGATGGAGGGCTTGTGGACGTCGCGCCAGCGTCGGCTGAAGCCGAGGTAGTGCTCCTGCTCCCAGCGGTAGCCGGTCTCGACCGGGCCCTTGCCCTCGATCAGGTACTTGTCGGCGGGCGAGGCGATGTCGTGGCCGGCCGAGAAGTGCCGGCCGTTGGCGCGCACGAGGATCACGACGACGTCGTCGTCCTGGGCGGCACGGGTCCAGGCCCGGTCGAGCTCGACGAGCAGCTCCGGGTCCTGGGCGTTGTGGACCTCGGGCCGATTGAGCGTCAGGCGTGCGACGCGGTCGACGACCTCGTAGGTGACCTTGCTCATCAGTGGGCACCGTTGTGGCCGGAGTCGTTGCTGCGGTCGAGCACGACGCCGAACCGGTGGATGGGCTCGATGTTGTCGTTGAGGTAGTCGGGTGCGTCGAGGGTGTCGACGAACCAGCCGGTGGGGCACATGGTGAGGATCTCGACGAACGAGCCACCGAGTCCGGCGGTTTGGACGGCGAGTGCCTCCTTGACCATCTTCTTGGTGCGGGCGACGTTCGTGTGGGTGTTGACCGCGCCGCGGGCGACGTACGCGGCGCCGTCGAGGCGGGCGATCAGGTCGCTGATGACGATGGGGTAGCCGTGCTCTTGGGCGGTGCGGCCCTCGAGGGAGTTCTTCGTGCGTTGCCCGAGGACGGTGGCTGCGGTCATGTGCCCTCCGGTCTCGCCGAAGACGCCGTTGTTGAGGAGGAAGCAGGTGACGGATTCGCCTCGTGCCATGGTGTGCAGGACCTCTTGGAGACCTTCGTTGACCATGTCGCCGTCCCCCTGGACGGTGAGGACCAGGGAGTCGGGCAGGGAGCGCTTGACTCCGGTCGCGAGCGATGGTGCGCGGCCGTGGAGGGCTTGGAGGACCTCGACGTCGAGGTTGTTGGAGTAGGCGGTGTAGCAGCCGATGCCGAAGATCGCAATCGTCTTCTGGGCGAGCTCGAGCTCCTCGACGGCCTCCATGATGAGGCGCATCGCGATCGGCTCGCCGCAGCCCGGGCAGAGGTGGTGTGCTCCTTGGTTGATGAGTCCCGGGGTGAAGTCGTCGACCAGCTTGGCGGCCTGGGTCGGGGCGCTGGTCGACTCGATGATGGGGAGGGAGCGGGTGGTCACGAGATCTCCTCGAGGGTCGTCTGGATCCGGGCGCGGACCGAGGTGACGTCCAGGTCGGGTGCGATGCCGAATCCGGAGGAGTCGACGCTGAGGCCCCCGATGAAGCGGACGTCGGCTCTCTCCATGACCGACAGCATCACGTCCTCGATCATCTGGCCGCGGTTGTTCTCGTAGACGGCGAACGCCTTCGCGCTGCTCGCGGCATTGCGCAGCACCTCGGTGGGGAAGGGGTAGAGGGTGATCGGTCGGATGTAGCCGACCTTCGCCCCGTCGGCGCGCAGGTTGGCGACCGCCTCGCGGACGTACTGCGCCACCGTGCCATAGGCGACGACCACCAGGTCGGCACCCTCGAGGAACCCGGTCTCGGCGCGCGGCTGGACCTCGCGGCCCATCACGTCGAGCTCGGCGCCACGCCGGCCGTAGAACTCGGCGAGGTCGTAGCCGACGTCGTCGCCGCGCTTGGTGTCGGCGATGGGGGAGATCAGCTTGGCCTTGCCGGTCCCGCCCGTCGCCCCGTCCAGCGCCCAGCTCCGATCGGGCTCCGGCCCGAAGTCGATGCGCGCGGTCGAGACCGACTGCCAGGTGTGCGCGATGTAGTAGTCACCCATCACCAGGACCGGGTTGCGCCAGATCGCCGCCAGGTGGAATGCCTCCTGGACCAGGTACACCGCCTCGGTGACGTCCTTGGGGGCCAGCACGATGTGCCGGTAGTCGCCGTGTCCACCACCGCGCGTGGCCTGGAAGTAGTCGCCCTGGGCGCGGGCCATGTTGAGCACGACCAGCGGGAGCCGTGCGTAGGTGATCTCCGCGAGCGACTCCTGCATCAGGGACAGGCCCTGCCCGGTCGACCCGGTCGCCGCCGGCGTACCGGTCGCCGCGGCGCCCCACGCCATCCCGACCGCCTCGAGCTCGCTCTCGGCGTTCACGCAGCTCCCACCCTGCGCCGGCAGGTGCTTGGCCATGGCCTCGAGGACCTCGGTGAACGGCGTCATCGGGTAACCGGCGAAGAACCGACACCCGGCGCTGATCATCGCCCGCGCGATGGCCTCCGAACCCTCCAGGAACTCCGGCTCGGCCGCCGACTCGCTCGCCGACGACCCACTCGATGCCACCTGCGCCACGCTCACTGCACTCCTTCCGACGACTCCAACGACGACTCCGGCGGTGGATCACTCACCTCGTGCTCGACCGGCGTCTCGAACCGGTAGACCTGGAAGACGAAGTCAGGGCAGATCTGCGAGCAGGCCTTGCACCCCACGCAGCCCGGAAGGAGCTGCGGGTACGGATACCCGCGGACATTGACCTCGTCGGTGGTCATCACGAGCACGTCGACCGGACATGCCGCAACACACAGATCGCAGCCCTTGCACGCGTCAACATCGATGACGACCGTGCCCGTAGAACGAATGGTCGCCATCGTCACGGCACCGCCACTCGGGACGCGCCGTCGACGGCATCTCGGCGGGCGATGTCCGACCCGGCCCGGAAGCCGACCTCGAGCGCCTCCCGGTTGAGCTCGGTCAGCTTGCCACGGTAGGCCGGGAGGGCAGCGGGGAGCGCCCCGACCAGCGACTCCAACGGCACCAGCTCGGTGATCGCGGCGAACGCACCCAGGAGCACCGTGCACGCCACCTGCTTGCGCCCGACCTCGATCGCCAACGCGGTGGCCGGCACCCGGCTCACCCGGCGAAGGTCCTGGGGAAGCTCGCCCTCGAACACCGTCGAGTCCACCACCACGAACGAGTCGGGTCGCAGCCGCGCCAGCGTGGCTTCGGAGTAGTCGTGATGCATCACGATGCCCGACCACGCCCGCTCGACCGTGGGCGGAGCGACCACGGGCTCATCGGACACGACCACCGTCGCCTCCGTGTTGCCCCCGCGCATCATCCCTCCGTAGCTGCCGAACACCTGCACGAACAGACCCGAAGCCAAAGCACTGCGAGCCATCAGCTGTGCCGACAACTGGATCCCCTGACCACCGATGCCGGTCAAGACGACCTCACGCCGCATCCCACACCACCCTCCTCTGGAGAGCGCCACCCTAATACAGTGACTCGAATCTTGGAAGCAGTGTTTTCAAATGCGACATTTCGCGTACGATGCCGGCATGGCGAAGGAACCTCGAGTGGCCAAGTCGCTGCTCTCCGAGAAGGTCGAGAGCGGGCTGAACGAGCGGCGGGAGCGCTACACGGACGAGGTGGCGAACATCGTGGAGGCGGCCTACAAGGTCATCGAGGCCACCGACTCCACGGACCCGTCCCTCCGCGCCATCCTGAGCGAAGCAGGCATCTCGACCCCGATCTTCTACCGACACTTCGACTCCAAGGACGAGCTGCTCGTCCTGCTGTTGGACGACGGCCGCCGTCAGCTCGCGGAGTACCTCACGTCGAGGCTGGCCAAGGCCCCGACGGCGGAGGAGAAGGTGAAGGCGTGGATCGACGGCATGCTCGCTCAGGTGATCGCGCCTGCGGCGGCGCACCGCACCCGGCCGTTCTTCGTCGACCAGGGGCGACTGGACCGCACGTACGCCGCGCAGCAGCAGGAGTCCGTCCACCGTCTGGTGAGCCTCCTGCACGAGCCGGTGGCCGCGATGTCGCCGCAGCCGACCGACAAGTCCCTGGCCGAGCTCCACTCCACGGCGATCTACGGCCTCGTCACGGCGGTCATGCGCCATCACCTGACCTATGAGACGACCCCGTCCCGGGCCGAGCGGCAGCATGTCGTCGCGTTCTGCCTCGCCGGCATCCGACACTTCGCTGAGCGTTGAGAGCGAGACACGACAGCATGAGGCTTCTCGTCGGCGACATCTTCACCAACGCCGCACGTACGGTCCCCGATCGCATGGCTCTCGCCATCGGCGACCGGTCCTGGACCTTCGGTGAGCTGGACCTGATCTCTGATCAGGTCGCGCACCGCCTGCTCGAGAAGGGAGTCGGCGTCGGGGACCACGTGAGCCTCCGGGCCGACCTCAGCCTGGCCACCGTCGCGCTCTTCGCGGCCACCGCCAAGATCGGTGCGGTCTTCGTCCCGATCGATCCCGCCCTGTCGGACGTGGAGGTCAGCCGCCTGCACGCCACGTTCGACGCGGCGCTGAGCCTGGACACCCACGACGCGGCGCACCTTGTCGAGCACGCGATCGAGCTCGGCCCGGTCGACCCGATCGACGACAGCGAGCTCCACGAGGGCCTGACCCAGGTCATGTTCTTCACGAGCGGCAGCACCGGCGAGCCCAAGGGCATCGCGCTCGGCCAGCGGGTGTTGTCGTTGCGCAGCCACCCGGGCGCCCAGCCGGAGGACCGTGGCTCGGCCGTGTGCCCGTTCCCGCTGTTCCACGTGGCCGGCTGGGCGACCACCCTCCAGCAGTGGCAGGCTCGCGCGGCCGTCATCTATCCCGAGACCTTCCGGGCCGACGCCATCTGCCGGGTCGTGGCGGCCTACCGGGCCGAGCGCATCTACTGCATCCCCGCGATCTGGCGGCGGATCCTCGACCATGTCGCCGAGGCTCGAGCCGTGGGTGGCCCGCTCCCCGACCTGTCGTCGATCCGCTTCGCCGACACGGGCACCTCGGCCACGCCGCTGAGCCTGATCGAAGCCATCCAGGAGCTCGTTCCCCAGGCACGGGTCCGGGTCTTCTACGGATCGACGGAGGGTGGCGCCGTTACCTGTCTGCAGGGTGAGGCGCTGACCGAGCGGGTGGGCTCGTGCGGGCTCCCGATGCAAGGGATCCGGCTCCGCACCGGCGGCGACGGTGAGCTGCAGCTCCAGGGGCCCTGCGTCCTCGAACCGGTGACCGCCGACGACCCGCAGTTCACCGCTGACGGCTGGTTCCGGACCGGCGACCTGGCCGAGATCGACGACCAGGGGTACGTCTACATCGTCGGCCGCGCCAAGGAGGTCATCCGATCGGGAGGCCATTCGGTGTCCCCGGTCGAGGTGGAGGCGGTGCTGGCGACGGTCCCCGGCATCCGCGACGTCGCGGTCATCGGCCTGCCGGACCCGGACTGGGGCGAGATCATCTGCGCGGTCGTCGTGGGCGCCCCGGGCAGCCGGACCCCGGGACTGGAGTTCCTCCGGCGGTGCTGCTCGGACCGCCTCGCGACCTTCAAGCATCCTCGGCGGCTCGTGGTGGTCGACGAGATCCCTCGCACCGCCTCGACCCAGCAGGTTCGCCGGCGGCTCCTGGCGGCGCAGATCGGTGATGCGCCGGTGTCGTCGGCACCGCGGCCACCGGACCGGGTGCCGGCCGGCTGACCACTGCTCCACCCGCGTGCTGGTCGCGACGGGAACCTCCGTGGATCGATCGTGAAGGAGTTCGACCTGTGTCCAATGATCTTGTCACCGTGGCGATCATGTTTCCGGCGTCGTGGGACCACCGACCGGCGGAGGCTCTCGCGGCCGATGTGGCGCGGCTGAAGGCGATCAGCCCGCGCATCGAGGTGGTCGACGAGCGCTACTCCGATCCGGACGAGCTGCGTCTGCGCCGCGGTCAGGATCCGGCCGCCGACCTGCGGCACGAGGCCGCGCCGCTGACCGCCGCGCAGCGTGAGGTGCTCGGACGGGCCGAGGTCGTCCTCGCCCAGGATCTGCCCTTCGACGTCACCGACCTGGCTCCGCGACTGCGCTGGGTCCAGGGCGTGGGCGCCGGCATCAGCCAGCTCGAGTCCGCGGGCCTGCCCGACGGGACCGTCCGCCTCACCAGTGCCGCGGGCGTCAACTCGGTCGCCATCGCCGAGTTCGTGCTGGCGCGGATGCTCCAGCTCTTCAAGCGACTCCCGGAGATCGACGCCCAGCAGCGCGACCGGTCGTGGCAACCGACGTACGGTCGGCAGCTGGCCGGCCGCTCGGTCACCGTGGTGGGCCTGGGGGCGATCGGCCGCCGGGTGGCGGTGTTGTCGCGAGCGCTGGGGATGCAGGTGCACGCGGTCCGGCAGAGCGCCCGGACCGGGGACCTCGATCCCGACGTGGACCGGCTCTTCGGGCCCGACGACCTGCTGTCGGCCGTGTCCGGCGCCGACGTCGTCGTCTCCGCGGTGCCCGAGAGCGAGCAGACCCGGGATCTGTTCGACGCGAAGGTGTTCGCGACGATGCCCGCGGGAGGCGTGTTCATCAACGTCGGCCGCGGCAGCGCGGTCAACGAGGACGACCTCGTGGCGGCGCTCGAGGACGGGCACCTGCGGGGCGCCGCGCTGGACGTGGTGAAGCAGGAGCCGCTCCAGCCGGGATCACCCCTCTGGGATGCTCCGAACCTGTGGGTGTCACCGCACAGCGCGGCCGCACCGGACGAGCACTGGCGCAACGTCTTCGACCTGTTCGCGGGCAACCTGGAGCGCTACCTGGCCGGTGCCGCGCTGGTCAACCAGATCGCGCAGCGCCGGTAGCGGCGACGCCGACGGCGAGACCGCCTGGTGCCCGTCGCGGACGGGCACCAGGCGGTCACCGAGGACGCCGGGGCGGGAGGTCAGGCGCTGCGGACCTCATCACGGAGCAAGTGCCACAGCTGCTCGCGGAACGCCACGAACTCCGGAGTCGCGCGGAGCTCGGGCCGCCGTGGCCGTTCGAACGGCACCTCCTGGTCGGCCAGGAGCCGTCCCGGCCGGTTGGACATGACGAGGATGCGGTCGCCCAGGAGCGCGGCCTCCTCCAGGCTGTGCGTCACGAGCACCACCGTACGGCGGCCATCGGCCTGCCACACCTCGAGCAGCTCGTCCTGGAGCACCTGGCGGAGCTGGGCGTCGAGTGCTGCGAACGGCTCGTCCATCAACAGGATCTGCGGGTTCGGAGCGAGGGCACGGGCGATCGCGACCCGCTGTCGCATGCCACCGGACAGGGAGGCGGGGTAGACGTCCAGGAAGTCGGAGAGTCCCGTCTTCGCCGCCCAGGACCGTGCCAGCCGATCCGCCTCGCGACGCTCGACCTTGGCGAGGTCGAGGCCCAGGCGGATGTTCGCGAGGACGGTCTTCCACGGGAAGATGCTGTAGTCCTGGAACACCATGGCGGCGTCGGGGCGACCGTCCTTGACGCGTACGCGCAGCTCGCCGGCGCTGGGCGTGACGAGGCCGGCGATCATCCGGAGCAGCGTCGACTTGCCGCAGCCGGAGGGGCCGACGACGCAGACGAACTCCCCGTCGCGGACGTCGAGGTCGACCGGGCCGAGCGCATGGATGTCACGCTTGCGCGAGTGGAAGACGCGCTCGACCGCACGGGCCTCGACGGCGTTCCCGGAACGCATCACATCACCGCCCTTCCGGCATCGCGGGGAGCCCAGGGCATCAGCAACCGGCCGACCCACTTGACGACCTCGCCCAGCACGAAGCCGAGCAGGGCGACGGCCACGATCCCGACGTACATCGCCTCCGCCCGGAGGAGCGACCAGGAGTGCCAGATGAGGTAGCCGATGCCGTCCCCACCCTGCACGAACTCGGCGCCGACGATGACCAGGATCGACACGCCCGCCGAGAGGCGGATCGAGACGAAGATCTGGGGCAGGATCGCGGGGATCACGATGTGGCGCATGGCCTGCCACGGACCCGCGCCCAGGGAGCGCCCGGCCTCGCGGTAGCTCTCGGGCATGGACATCACGGCCTCCATGGTGGCGATCCAGACGAAGAAGAAGACCGTGATGGCGATGAGCACGATCTTGGGAGCCTCGCCGATGCCGAAGATCAGCAGCAGCAGCGGCAGGAGCGCCAGCTTCGGCACGGTGTAGCAGGCCGAGAGGAACGGCTCGAGCGCGGCGCGCCAGAGCGGCGACAGGCCCAGGAGGATGCCCATGGCACACCCGCTGACCACGCCGAACGCCAGTCCGATCAGTGCGCGTCTCGTCGAGATGGCGAGCGACTCCTGGAGCTCGCCGGTCCGGACCAGCTCGACGGCGGTCGACCACACGGTCGTCGGCGCGGGGAAGAAGCGCTCGTCGAGCCAGCCGCTCGTGGAGGCGATCTGCCAGAGCGCGAAGAAGCTGATGGGCGCGACGAACGCGATCGCGACCTCGAAGCTGCGCCGCCGCCGTGCGTACGCCGCCGGTTGCCGATCACCGGGCCCGGGGCGGAACGAGAGGTGGCCCTCGGTGCTCTGCTCGTTCCCCGACTCCTGCGATGTGGTCGTCATCGTCAGTCGGCCCCCGAACCTTGGAGATCATCGGCGAGGAAGCTGTCGAGGGCGGCGGCGAGGTCGAAGAGCTCGGTGACCGTCCACGTCTGCGTGTGGTGTGCGGACATGGCCGCGAGCTCGGCGTCGACGGCATCGCCGTCGAGCGCCTCCATCACCAGGAGCCGCCCGCCTCCTGCGCGTGCCCAGGCCCCCGTCAGGACGCCGCGCTCGCGCGCGTCACGCAGCTGCTCGCGAAGCTCGAGCGCGAGGCGACGTCCCTCGGCCGGCTCGATCGGACCGTGTGCACCCTCGACGAGGAACGTCCGCACGCTCACGACGTTTCCGTCAGGGTGGCGTCGATGACGTCGTCGACCGGGATCGGCTCGTCGTACTCGAGGATCCCGCCCACCTGGAGCCACACCTCCTGCAGCGTCTCGACCACGGTGTGGTCGAACGCGAGGTCGGCGGGGAACGTGTATCCGCTGCCGGAGGCGATCTGATCGGGCTTGACGCCGATCGCGTCGGCCAGCACCTTCACCACCTCGTCGTTGCTGTGGTAGTCGTCGGTGAGGTACTCCTCGTTGGTGCGCGCCAGGGCTCGCACGAAGGCCTCCCCGGTCTCGCGACGGTCGTCGAGGAGCTCGCCGGAGAGCAGGTAGCCCGCGATGGACTGATCGGGCGCGAAGCCGACCTGGAGGCTCCCGATGCCGCTCTCGCTCGCGGACGCCCAGTACGGGTCGGTGAGCCAACCCGCGCTGACGGCCTCGTTCTCCAGTGCGACGAGGATGTCGGGTCCCGTGTAGGTCGGGTACTCGAAGTCGGTGGGCTCGAGACCCAGCTCCTGCAGCCACGGGACGACGAGCACGGCATTGGACGCGCCCAGCCCGCCGCTTCCCAGACCCAGGGCCGTGCCCTTGAGCTTGTCGGCGTTCACGCTCCCGTCCGGGTTCAGGAACTCGTCCCGCACCCAGACGCCCTCCTCGGACTCGGGGTTCGGGAGGAACGCCGGCGCCACCCACTTCAGCTCGGCGCCGCTGCTGATGGCGTTGAAGATGTTGGCGGTGACCGAGGAGACGAACACGTCGATGTCGCCGGACTCCATGAGCGCAACGGCGTTGCTGGAGTCGATCGTCGTGAACTCGACGTCCAGCCCTTCGTCCTCGAAGACGCCCATGCCGTCGGCGACGATCGCCGAACCCCAGACCTCGTACGCGCCGGGCCAGCCGACCGTCACCTTCGTCGAACCGTCGGCACCCTCGCCGGCGTCGCTCTCGCCGCCGCACGCGGAGATCGCCAACGCGACCATGCTGACGGCGACGAGCAGCATCGGGCGGGAGGGTCGGGTGCGGCCGGTGTGTGGACGTGGTCGGGGCATGGTGCCTCCTGCTGAGTACGCCGCGGCGAAGCATCGCGGAACGCATGATCGGCGCTGAAATCCAGCGGTTTGATGCGGTGGTTTCTAACGAGAAAGCAATGCTTTGTCAATGGACATCGCTGCATTGACCGGTCGAGCGACGCTGGCTAGAGTGCTGCCGATTCGCCGCATCAGGAGAGGTTCATACCGTCGATGACGCAGCCGAAACAGCCCGACGCCGAGATGCTCTCGGCCTGGCGGCAGGAGGTGCGTGACTTCCTCGAGGCCGAGCTCCCGCCCGACCGGGCGTTCAACACCGAGTTCGACGACGGCCCGGAGCAGTGGGCCTACGCGGTCGAGTTCAGTCGCAAGTGCGCGGCTCGCGGTTGGATCGGTCTGACCTGGCCCGTGGAGTACGGCGGGGGCGGCCGGTCGGCCGCCGAGAACCAGGTGCTGCTGGAGGAGCTCTACGCCGCGGACGCGCCGATGGTGAACTCGGTCGGCTGGTTCCTGGCCGCGGGGACCCTCCTCGCGGGCGGCAGCGAGGAGCAGAAGCGTGAGCTGCTTCCGCGGATCGCCCGGATGGAGACCATCTGGGCAGAGGGCCTCACCGAGCCCGAGGCCGGCTCCGACCTCGGCTCCCTCCGGACGCGAGCAGTGCGCGAAGGAGACGAGTGGGTGATCACCGGCCAGAAGGCGTACACGTCGTGGGGGCCGATGTCCGACGTTCTCTATGTCGCCGCCCGCACTGCCGAGGGTACGCGCGGCGGGATCAGCATCTTCGTCGTCGATCTCTCCAGCCCGGGCGTGACACTCCACCCGATGCGGAACTTCGGCGGCGGCGTTCAGTCCAGCACGTACCTCGACGCCGTCCGGGTGCCTGCCGAGGCACTGATCGGGGAGGTCGGTCGCGGCTGGGACTACATCATGCGCGCGTTCTACGCCTCGGGGACCGTCGAGCCGATCTACGCGTCGCAGGCGCGGCGGCTCGCGGAGCTCGTGTCCTACTGCCGGTCGGTGCCGGGACGACTGGAGGCCCCGGGCATCGAGGCCGACCTCGCCGAGCTCGCCGCCATGGTCCACGCCCAGCGACTTCTCGCCCGTGAGGTCGTGGGCGACGGGATGGCCGGCCGCCGGCCGACGTACGACGGTGGGATCCAGCAGGTGCTGGCCAAGGAGTACGAGCCGCTGTTCGCGCAGATCTACGACCGGGCCCTCGGTCCGCGCAGTCAGCTGACCGCCGGCGCACCGGATGCCCTGCTCGGTGGTCGGCCCGAGGCCTGGTACCGACAGTCGTTCGCGAATCACGCCGGCGGGACACCCCAGGTGAAGCGCATGGTGCTGGCAACTCGCGGCCTCGGGCTGCCGCGGTGAGGGGGAACAGTGGAACTGACGTGGGGTGAGGACTTCGAGGCCCTGGCGCAGGTCGCTCGGTCGGTCTTCGCGAAGGACTCGCCGCTCGTCGACCGCGAGGGGGCGGTCGACGAACGGGACCGCCATCGACAGCTGGTCGAGCTCGGCTGGCTGCAGCTCCACGGTGCGCCGGGAAGCTCGGACGGCGCAGGACTCGCGAGTGCTGCGGGTGTCTTCGTGGAGATGGGGAGGGCGCTCGCGCCGAGCCCGCTGCCGGCCCTGACCCGGGCCCGCGACCTCGCCCTGCGGATCGACTCTCCAGCTGCGGCGGACCTCGCGGAACGCATCGGCGACGGCGAGGAGTGGATCGTCGCCGTGCCTCTCGACGAGCGGTGGGGGGAAGCCCCGATGCGACTCGAGTCGGGCCGGCTGGAGGGTCGAGCGATGGCGGTGCCTCATGCCGCCCGAGCCGACGTACTCCTGGTCGGTGCGCTCGAGGGCGACCGGCCCGTGGTCGTGCGCGTCGATGCTGGTGACGCCGAGGTCGAGTTGATGCCCAACCTGGGGGAGCGGCCCCTGTTCGCGATCCGGTGCGACCGCGTGGAGGTGCGTCCCGACGACGTGCTCGCCCGTGGCGAGGCTGCGGCGCGTGCGTGGGCCGTCTCGGGCAGGCGCGCCGACGTCATGCTCGCGGCGCAGGTCTACGGCGCGGGGCTCCGCCTGCTCGACGCGACCGTCACCTTCGCCGGGCAGCGGCACCAGTTCGGGGGACCGATCGGCCGGTTCCAGGCCGTGCAGTACCTCTGCACCGACATCGCCATCGACGTGCACCTGACGTCGGCGTACGCGCGGGAAGCCGCACGCGTCCTCGACGCCGGGGGTGACGCGGAGCTGGAGGTCGCCCTGCTGCGGCGCCAGGCGAGCCGGACGGCGCAGTCCATGGTGCACGCTGCTCACGAGGTCCATGCCGGCCTGGGGTTCATGCTCGAGTCCGACGTCCACCTCTTCACCAAGGCGGCCAAGTACTGGCAGTTCGAGCTGCACCACCCGACCGACGAGCACACGATCGTCACCTGCCTCGGCGCGGAGACCGGCGTCGAGGTACCCCGGGAGAGCGAGGTCGCCCTGTGAACATCGACGAGCTGGTCGCCCGGGAGTCGGTCCGCGACGTCTACGCGCGGTACAACCGGTCGGGCGACAAGGGGCGCCTCGACGAGCTCGCGGCGTGCTTCACGCCGCTCGGCGTCCTCGACGTGCCCGGCCACTTCGTCGCGCGTGGCCGGGAGGAGATCGTGCGTCACCTGCAGGCCTCGGCCGGCCCGTCACGCTGGACGCGCGGCGGTGCCGAGCGACCTGTCGTCAGGCACTTCCTCGCCAGCCTCCGGTTCGACGAGGTCGGGCCCGGTCTCGTGAGGTCGTCGGCCTACTTCCTGGTGTGTGCGGCGGATGCCGTCGACCATTGGGGCACCTACCGCGACGTCCTGGTGCCGACCGAGAACGGCTGGCTCTTCGAGAGCCGCTCCGTCTCCGTCGACGGCACGGCGGAGCTGATCGAGGCATGAGGTTCACCTTCCAGTTCCCGATGCATGCCGTCGGCAACTGGCAGACCTGGGCCGGCGACGGGTCTTTGTCGGAGATCGCCGTGGCCGCCGAGGAGGTGGGCTTCTCCGCGGTGTCGGCCACCGACCATCCGTTCCCTGGCGACCGATGGCTGAGCCATGGCGGTCACCAGGCCTTCGACCCGTTCGTCGCGCTGTCCTTCATGGCGGCGGCGACCGAGCGCATCCGGTTGCTGACGTTGGTGCTGGTGGCCCCGTATCGGAACCCCTACCTGGCGGCGAACTCGACCATGTCGCTCGACGTGCTGTCACGAGGACGGCTCATCGTCGGCATCGGCGCGGGGTACCAGCGCGCCGAGATGGACGCACTCGGCGCCTCGTACGAGGCGCGAGGAGCAACCCTCGACGCCGTCCTCGGCACGCTGCGCCGCCCCTGGAGCGGCGACGTGGTCCGTGACGAGGACGGCCCCTTCCCGGCGCCGGGCAACCGGATGCTGCCGCGGCCGTGGCAGCCGGAGGGACCGCCGGTGTGGGTCGGGGGGAACGGGGCCGCCGCCCGACGTCGGGTCCGTGACCTCGCTGACGGCTGGCTCCCGTTCGAGCAGCCGGCCGAGCGGGCGAAGGTGACCGACACCCCCAGCCTCGACGCTGCGTCCCTTCCGGAGGCGATCGACGCCATCGCCGCGGGCCGCGTCGAGCGCGGCCGTGACCCGCACTTCGACGTCTGCTTCACACCGCTGCTCTCCGGCTCGGCGCCGGAGCGTGCGGAGAAGCTCGGCTCCATCGCCTCGGATCTCGCGGGCACCGGAGTGACCCACCTCGCCGTGACCGGCCGCGCCGCGAGTCTCGCGGACTGCATCGCTGAGCTGGAGTTGCTCGGCGACGTTGTCCGGCACGCGTAGCTGCGACACCGCCGTCCGGGGCCGACATCAGCGATCTGCAGGAAGGTCGATCGGAGACGGGTCGCCGGCCGCCCGCCCTCAGCAGGACGACCCCGTCGGCGCCGGACAGATGCGGCGGGTGTCACAGGGCGGCCGCTCGGGACCTAAGCCTCGGGTGCCCGCCTCGACGACCATGACAAACTCGGGGTATGCACCCCCGCGTCGATCCGTGGCTCGTGTGGCCGCGTGCGTTCTGTGTGGGTGCCGTCGCGTTCACGTTCGGGGTGGTCGGCCACGTCACGGCCGACGGGCTGCTCCCGGGACCGTTGCTGCTCGCCGTCGTGCTCGGCCTGTCCGTGCTGCTCTCGGTGCCGATGCTCGCGCGTCCGGCCGGCCGGCTCCGGCTGGTCGCGATGCTCGTCGGTGGACAGATGCTCGTGCACCTGGTCCTCACGCTCAGCGCCGGGCACCGTGGCGACGTGACCGGGGTCGCGTCGGGCCGCCCGGTGCCGGCCGGGCTGAGGTCGCTCCCCGTCGTCGACGGGCGCCGGGTGGGCTCGCTCCAGGACGCCTACCAGGGGATGTCCGGCCAGTCGGTCGGCGGCACGACCCCGACGCTGCCGATCGGCCACCTCGTCAGCGACCTGTCGGCGCACGCGCCGATGATGGCGGTGCACCTCGTGGCGGCCTCGGTCGTCGGGCTGTGGCTGGCCTACGGCGAGCGCTGCCTCTGGACGGTGCTGGCGCTGACGGGCCGTCGGGTGCTGGCGGCGTCGTGGGCGCTCGGCCCGGTTCCCGGCGCACCGCGGCCGGCCACGCGCAGCGCGTACGCCGAGCTGCCCGTCGTCACGGCCTCGTGGTGGCAGGCGCGGCCGCACACGCGCCGAGGGCCGCCGGCGCTCGCCTGCTGACCGCACCGCCGGCTCCCCGCCAGTCCCTGGCGTCGTGAGAGGCACGGCGTGCGGTCGCGCACGCCACCCCGCCGCCCCTTCCCGGGCCGCGGGGCATTCGCCCTTACTCACGAACAGGAATCATCGATGCTCCACACCCGCCTGGCGGCGGCGCTCGGCGCCGCCGTCCTCACGCTCACCCTCGGCGCCTGCGGCGACGACTCGACCGAAGGCTCGAGCGCCGCGGACCCCTCGTCCGCCTCGCCAACCGACGCCGCGGCCGGCTCCGCCGACATCGAGGCGGCGTCGCTCTCGATGCGAGACCCGTGGGTCAAGTCGGCCGCGACGGGCATGACGGCCGCCTTCGGCACCCTCGTCAACGCCGGCGACAGTGACATCACGGTCACCGCCGCGACCAGCGACGTCGCCACGACCACGGAGCTCCACGAGACCGTCCAGAACGACGACGGCGCCGTCACCATGCAGCCCAAGGAGGGTGGCTTCACGATCCCGGCCGGCGGCGAGCACGAGCTCGCACCGGGCGGCGACCACCTGATGCTCATGGACCTCGGTCGGGCTCTGAAGCCGGGGGAGGCCGTCACCATCAGGCTCGAGCTCGAGGACGGCAGCACGACCGAGGTCGACGCCACCGTCAAGAAGTTCACCGGCGCCGACGAGAAGTACCAGGACCACGACATGGCCGACATGGCCGACATGGACATGGGTGGCTCGGGCTCATGACCGACGACGCCCCCCGCCGCTGGGGTAGGCGTCAGCTGCTCCAGACCGGTGCCGTCGCCCTCGGGGGCGCCGGCGCCGGCTGGTCGGCCGCCGCAGTGGCCCTGCCGGCCGAGCACTCCGACGCCCCGGGTGCCGCGGACGACGGAGCGACGCCGTACGCCGCCTCGCCGGGCACGAGCACGGTGGCGTTCCACGGCCCCCACCAGGCCGGGATCGCCACCCCCGCGCAGGCGCACCTCAGCCTGCTCGGGCTGGACCTGCTGCCCGAGGTGCGGGCCGAGGGGCTCGGCCGGCTGCTCACCCTGATCAGTGACGACGCCGCTCGGCTGGCCCGTGGCCTGCCCGCGCTCGCCGACACCGAGCCCGAGCTCGCCACGACCCCGGCCCGGCTGACGGCGACGTTCGGGCTGGGGCCGCGGGTGATGTCGGACCTGCTCGGCTCCACGGTCGCCGTCCGGGCTCTTCCGGCCTTCGGGACCGACCGCCTGGACCCGGCCTGGGGACAGACGGACCTCGCGGTGCAGCTCTGCGCCGACGACCCGATGGCCGTCGCGCACGCGCGGCGGATGATCCTCAAGGACGTCTCCGGGTTCGCCCGGGTGCGGTGGATCCAGGACGGCTACCGCCACGCCCACGGTGCGGTGCCCGACGGCACGACCATGCGCAACCTGATGGGCCAGGTCGACGGCACGGTCAACCTGGCCGAGGCGATGCCCGACTTCGCCGACCTGGTGTGGTCGGACGAGACCGGCTTCGAGGGCGGCACCTTCATGGTGGTACGCCGGATCCGCGCGCGCATGGAGTCGTGGGACCGGGTCGACCGGGTCGGTCGTGAGGCCGCCGTCGGGCGCCGCCTCGCCGACGGGGCACCACTCACGGGGACCTCCGAGCACGAGGAGCCCGACTTCGAGGCCGTGGACGACCTCGGCTTCCCGGTCATCGACCCGGCCAGCCACATCGCCCGCGCCCGCAGCGCCGATCCGCGCGAGCGCTTCCTGCGCCGCGCCTACAACTACACCGTGCCCGATCCGAGCCGACCCAGCGGCGAGGACAGCGGCCTCGTCTTCATCGCGTTCGCCGCCGACGTCGACCGCCAGTTCGTCCCCGTCCAGCGTCGCCTCGCCGAGCTCGATCGACTCAACGAATGGGTCACCACGATCGGGTCCGCCGTCTACGCCGTCCCGCCGGGTGCCGCCGAGGGCGAGTACGTCGCCGAGCGGCTCCTCGCCGTCTGACCTTCCAGGAGCAGTCATGAGCAAGCAGAGCAAGAAGAAGCCGAACCTCCCACCCGTGCCCGCGGAGCAGCGGGCCGCGAGCGCCGACCGCCGGGCGGCGGCCGCGCAGCTCATGCAGCAGCAGCGTCGCCGGGACCGGCGCCGGACGGTCCTGATCCAGGTCGCCGTGGGCCTCGTCGCGGTCGTCGCGGTCGTGGCCACGACGCTGGTCGTCCTGAGCCAGCGGGACGGCGACGGCGCGGTTGCCACGACCCCGCCGGGCCTCACCGAGGACGGTGCGGTCCGCTTCGGCGCCGCCGACGCACCCGTCACCCTTCAGGCGGTCGAGGACTTCCAGTGCCCGGCCTGCCGGCAGTTCGAGCAGGCGAACGTCGACCTGCTGACGTCCTACCGGGAGGGCGACCAGGTCGCCGTCGAGTACCGCCCGATCGCTTTCCTCGACCGGATGTCGACCACCGGCTACTCGACCCGCGCCCTCAACGCCTCCATGTGCGTGCTCGAGGACGCCGGCAAGGACGCCTGGCTGGCGATGCACCAGTCCCTCTACGAGCAGCAGCCGCCGGAGGGCGGCGCCGGCCTGCCCGACGACCAGCTCGTCGGCATGGCCGAGGACGCCGGCGCCGGCGGCGCCGTCGAGGGCTGCATCGACGACGGCCGGTACGACGACTGGGCGGCCCAGCAGACCGCGGACGTCTTCAGCGGCGAGGTCAGCGGCACGCCGACGGTCTTCGTCAACGGCACGAAGCTCGGCGGCACCGACACGGCGTCGATCCAGAAAGCTGTCGCCGAGGCTGGTGCGAAGTGAGCGACCGGCCCGACGAGGTGGGCGGCGTGGTCGACGGGAACGAGCCGGTGCGGGTCCGCGGCTTCGGCGCCGGACTCGTCGTCCTCGGCGTGATCGGCCTGCTCGCCGCCTTCACCCTCACGGTGGACAAGTTCCGCCTGCTCGAGGACCCGACGTACACCCCGTCGTGCAACCTCAACCCGGTGCTGTCGTGCGGGTCGGTGATGGTGACCGAGCAGGCCTCGGCGTTCGGGTTCCCGAACCCGCTCCTCGGCCTGATCGGCTTCAGCGTCGTGGTCACGATCGGCGTGGTGCTGGCGACCGGGACGCGGCTGCCGCACGGGATCATGGTCGGGCTGGCCGTCGGCGCCGCGGCCGGGCTCGCGTTCGTCCACTGGCTCGCCTTCCAGAGCCTCTACCGGATCGATGCGCTCTGCCCCTGGTGCATGGTGGTGTGGGCGGTGACGATCCCGATCGCGGTCTGGTCGGTGCTGGTGGCCCTGCGGCTGCGCGGGTCGCACCGTCTGGTCGAGGGACTGTGGTCGGTGCGGTACCTCATCGTGCTGTTCTGGTATCTGGTGATCCTCGTGCTGATCCTGGTGCGCTTCTGGGACTACTGGAGCACCCAGCTGTGAGCGCCGCGATCCGTACCGTCGTCCGAGCCCTCACCGGCGCACTGCTCGGAGTGCTGGCGCTGGCGGTGCTGCCGGCGGCACCGGCCGCCGCGCATGCGGCTCTCGTGTCGTCGTCGCCGGCGCAGGGTGACCGGCTCCGGGTGCTGCCCGCCGAGGTGACCTTCGAGTTCAACCAGGACATGTCCGCGCCGGCGTACGTGATCGTGACCGCGCCCGACGGCTCGTCGGTGACCGACGGCGATCCGGAGGTCGACGGCGCGGTGGTCAGGCAGGCCGTGTCGGAGGGGCCGGAGGGCACGTACACCATGGCCTACCGAGTCGTCTCCGAGGACGGCCATCCGGTCACGGGTGAGATCGCGTTCACCGTCGGCGACGGGGGACCGGACCCGACCGGGACGCCGTCCGCGGCGGCGCCGTCCGAAGCCACGCCGGAGGCGGGTGGTCCGGCCCGGTCGACCGCAGATCCCGCACCGGGGCAAGGTGACTCGTTCGCCCGACGGCACGTCGTCGCGATCGCGGTCGGTGCCGCGCTGTTCTCGGCCGCCCTGCTCCTGCTGCTGCTCGCGCGGCGTACCGAGCCGTGACGGCGCCCTCCGTGCTCTCCGGCCGCCGCACGGCCCTCGGAGGGATCGTCGTCCTCGGCCTGGGGGCGCTGGTCGTGCTGCTGCTCCTCGGCGGTGGTGCGCCCCGGCCGGAGCCGGCCGGGCTGCCCGACCCGGGCCCGTGGACGGGGTGGGGGCTGCCGGTGCTCACCTACCTGGGACTGCTGCTCGGGATCGCCGTCGTCGGCGCCCTGCTGGTGCCCCCGCTGACGATGCCGGGTGGCGGCGAGCTGGGCGGCCGGGCCTTCCGAGCGGTCCGCACGGTCGGACCGCTCGCCCTGGCGTGGTTCCTGGTCACCGTGGGCGTGCTGGTGCTGACCTACTCCGACCAGTTCGCGGTGCCGGTGCGGCACGTGCGGCCGGAGGAGGTCTGGGGCTTCGCGCGGGGCGTCGACCAGGGTCGGGCGCTGCTGGTCCAGGCGGCGCTCGCGCTGGTGGTCGCGGCCGCCAGCCGCTTCGCCCTGACGGCGCGTGAGGTGGGAGTGCTGCTCGTGCTCGCCGTCGCCACGCTGATGCCGCCGGTCTTCACCGGCCACTCCGCGGCCGCCGGCAGCCACGACACGGCCGTCGTCAGCCTGCTCCTCCACGTGGGTGCCGCGGGCGTCTGGGTCGGTGGGGTGGTCGCGCTCTGGTGGCACCTCGGGTCCGCCCCGGCGCTCCGAGCGGTCGCCGCCCGGAGGTTCGCCCGGGTCGCCACGTGGTGCTTCGGCGTCACCGCGGTCTCCGGCGTCGTGAACGCGCTGGTCCGGCTCGGTGGCCCGACGGGCTTCGTCACCAGCGACTACGGCCGTGGCGCCCTGGTGAAGGTGCTCCTCCTGGGGGTGGTCGCTCTCGTCGCGTTCTTCAGCCGGGAGGTCGCCCTCGGGCGGCTGGCGCCGGACGGCCGGGGCTGGCGGGACCTCACGGTGCTCACCGGCATCGAGGTCGGCGTCCTGGCCGTCGCGACCGCGTTCGGCGTCGGGCTCGGCCGCACGCCGCCGCCCGTGGGGGAGATCTACACCTCGCTGGCGGAGAGCCTGCTGGGCGGTCCGGTGCCGCCCGCCCTGACGCCGTACCGGCTGCTGACCGAGCTCACGCCGTCGGGCATCGGCCTGGCGATCCTCGGCCTCGGCGGCACGGCGTACGCCGTCGGGGTGCTGTCGCTGCGCCGACAGGGCGTTCGCTGGGGCGCCGGGCGCACCGTGTCGTGGTACCTCGGCCTCGCGCTGGTCGGCTACGCGACCATCGGCGGCCTCGGAACCTACTCCCACGCGATGTTCAGCGCGCACATGGCCGCCCACATGGTGCTCTCGATGATCGCGCCGATCCTGCTGGTGCTGGGCGCGCCCGTGACGCTCGCCCTGCGGACCCTGCCGGGTGCCGACGTGCCCGGCGGGCGGGGACCGCGACACTGGCTCTCCGGGGTGCTCCGCTCGCGGCCGGTGCGGGTCCTGACGCACCCGGTCGTCGCCGCGATCCTCTTCGTCGGCAGCCTCTACGCGATCTACTTCAGCACGCTCTTCGAGGCGCTGATGAGGAACCACCTGGGCCACGCCTTCATGGAGCTCCACTTCCTGCTCGTGGGATGCCTCTACTTCGAGGTGCTCGTCGGCAACGCGCCCGTGCCGCGTCGTCCCTCCCACTTCGCCCGGCTCGGGCTGCTGCTGGTCGTGATGCCGTTCCACTCGTTCTTCGCCATCGCGGTGATGAACGAGTCGACCGTCATCGGTGGCGGGTACTACCGCCTGCTGGACCGTCCGTACGCGACCGACCTGCTCCAGGACCAGTACGTCGGTGGCTCCCTGACCTGGGCGTTGGGCGAGGTCCCGATGGTGCTGCTCCTCATGACGCTGGTCATCCAGTGGTACCGCAGCGACGCGCGGGAGGCCGTGCGCCACGACCGGCGCGCGGACCGGGACGACGACGCCGAGCTCGTGGCCTACAACCGGATGCTGGGCGGACTGGCCGCGCACGACGACGAGCTGCGCACCGTCGATCGGGGTGCCGTCGATCGGGGTGCCGGGGGTGCCGGGCGGCGGTGAGCAGGCAACCGTTCCCCGCGCCGGAACGGTTGCTGACGCACCGCCGTCCGGACCCCGACGCGCGGTCCGACATGACCGGCGGCTGTCAGGTGCAGTCAGACTCGATAGCCCGCCCGACACCCCGGCATTTTGGCCCGTTCGGGCTATCCCTCGGTGGTCAGGTCCGGCCTAGGGTCAGGGGCGCGGGCTGGGGACCCTCGATGCGTGGGGAGGAAGCAGCCCATCCGATCTCTGGGGGGAGACCAGCATGGGAATCATCGAACTCGTCGACCAGTCCGCGGCCACCGCGCTCGACCACGCGGCGACGCTCCAGGACCACCTCAAGACGGCCGGCACCAGCGCCACGATGGCCGAGTGCCGTGCCGAGATGCACCAGCTCGTCGGTGACATCGTGTCGCTGCGCAACGCCGCCGAGCTGCTCAAGCGGGCTCACGACGCGGCGTAGCCACACCGCTCGGTCGACCGTCACGTGCCGGCGGGAATGCCGGACCCGGACAGATGATTGAAATGTCCATGACTGAGATCGAGTTCGGCCTCGACACCTTCGGAGGGGTCACCCAGGACGCCGAGGGCAGGCCGCAGACGCACGCGCAGGTGATCCGCGACATCGTCGAGGAGGCGGCACGGGCCGACGAGGTGGGGCTCGACTTCTTCGGCGTGGGGGAGCACCACCGCAGGGACTTCGCCGTGTCGAGCCCGGAGATGGTGCTGGCCGCCCTCGCCTCGCGCACCGAGCACATCCGGCTGGGGTCCGCGGTCACCGTGCTCAGCTCCGACGACCCGGTGCGGGTCTTCGAGCGGTTCGCCACCCTCGACGCGGTGTCGCGGGGCCGCGCGGAGATCGTCGCGGGCCGCGGCTCCTTCACGGAGTCCTTCCCGCTGTTCGGCTTCGACCTGAGCCAGTACGAGACCCTGTTCGAGGAGCGGCTCGAGCTGCTCGCGGCGCTCCTGAAGGAGGAGCCGGTGACCTGGCGGGGGACGACCCGCGCCGCGCTGGTCGACCAGGAGGTCTTCCCGAAGACGGAGGGCGGGATCCGGGCCTGGGTCGGCGTCGGCGGCAGCCCGGAGTCGGTGGTGCGGACGGCGCGCTACGGGTTCGGCCTGTTCCTCGCCATCATCGGCGGGCCGAGCGACCGGTTCGCGACGTACGTCGACCTGTTCGAGCGCGCGCAGGACCAGTTCGGCGTCCCGCGGCAGCGCGTGGCGGTGCACTCCCCGGGGCTGGTCGCCGAGACCGACGAGGCGGCCCAGGCCCTGGTGTACGACGGCTGGCTGGCGATGCGGACCAAGCTCGGGAGCGAGCGCGGGTGGCCGCCGCCGCAGCCCGGGGACTTCGAGCGGGAGGTCGGCGACGGTGCGCTCTACGTCGGCTCGCCCGAGACCGTGGCGCGCAAGATCGCCGGCACGGTGAAGGTGCTCGGCCTGGACCGGTTCGACCTCAAGTACGACCAGGGCCAGGTGCAGCACGGCGACCTGCTGCGCTCGATCGAGCTCTACGGCACCGAGGTCGTGCCCCTGGTCAAGGACATGCTCAGCTGATCCCCCTTGCTGCGGTCGGTGTGCCTCAGGGCACGTCGGTGGCCTCGTCGACGATCGCCAGTGCCTGACGTCGCGAGGTGACCCCCAGCTTCCGGTAGATCGCCGCCATGTGCGTCTTGACGGTGTCGGGTGAGAGGTACAGGACCTCGGCGATCTCGCGGACCGTCTGGACGGTCCTCAGCTGGTACCACACGCGCAGCTCCCCGGGCGTCAGGGCAGCCAAGGGGGATCGCGCCGCCACCGCTCGGCGGGAGGCGCCCAGCACGTCGTCGAGCCACGCCGAGGGCGGGCCGAGGGCGCGGGTCCGGTCGGCGCGGTCCAGAGCGTTCCGGGCGGACCCGGCGTCGCCGATCATCGCCCAGGACTGAGCGCCGAACGCATCGACGAGGACAGCGACGCTGGGCATGGCGCGGGCGAGGTGGGTGGTCAGCGGCTCGGTCCGGGACAGATCGGCGCGCGCGGTCTCGAACCGCCCGCGCGACACCTCGAGGTAGCTGGTGAGGCCGAACAACAGCGCCGTGGCCGGCGCCGAGTCCTGCATGTCGCGGGCGATCCAGGCGGCTCGTGAGGCCTCCGCCATCGACGCGGCGGACTTCAGGTCACCGCGCGTGGCGTGCAGGAATCCCATCACGGCCGGTGCCTCGACCGCCGTGGTGCCGATGCCGATGGAGTCCGCCACCGCCCGACTGTGCTGGAGGATCGCAAGGCCCTCGTCGAACGACCCGTCGAGCACCTGCAGCCAGCCGTGCACCATGAGGGCCAGCGAGCGAACCCAGCTGTTCGTCGGCAGCGCGGCAGCGGCCGCACCGGCGAGATCCCGCGCGTCGTTCGTCGGGAGCGCGCCGCTCAACACGGCCAAAAGGGCCAGGCCGGGCTCGATCGGGGACCGATCCAGTCTCGCCGGCCAGTCCTCGCCCAGGCCGGCCTGCGCCGTCGCGACCCACCGCTCGACGCCCGGCCCGTCGGCGTTCTCGGCCGCGGTCCAGGCCGCGGTGACAGCGACTCCGGGTGCCGTCGCGCTGACCTCGGGTGGGACCCGGGCCAGCCAGTGCTCCACGGTGGTCGAGCGCCCCAGCATGAGGGCCCGCGCGCCGTACTCCCACATCAGGCTGCCCAGCAGTTTGTGGTCGTCGCCCTCGACCGCGTGCGTAATCGCCTCGTCCTCGTGGCCGCGCGCGGCGTACCACTGCGCGGCGCGACTGTGCATGCGTGCGGTCAGCGCCGGCTCCTCGACCAGTAGGGTGCCGAGCAGCCGCTCCCGGAGCAGGGGATGAGTCCGGTACCAGCCGCCGGATCCCTCCAGCCGCGACACGAGCAGGGTGGCCCGCTCGGCGCGACGCAGGAGGTCGGAGCTCGTGGACTCCTGGAGCACGTGGTCGCACAGGGCGCCGCTCAACGACGTCAGGATCGACGTACGGCGGAGGAGGGTCGCGATCTCCCCGGGCACACCGGTGAGCACCTCGGTGTCCATGAAGTCGTGCACCTCGCGAGCAGCGGTGTCGGAGAGGGCGCCGCGGCGGGCGAGGGACAGGGACTGGAGATAGACGCCCACGGGCCATCCGGCGGTGAGCCGATGGACTCCCTGGGTCTCGTCGATCGCCGGTGTGCGCTCCAGCGCCCGGCGCAGGTACTCCTGCACCTCTGCGGGGGAGAAGGCGAGCTCGTCGGGACCGACCGCGCTCAAGCGGCCCCGGCCCCGCCACAGGTCGACCGGCAGGGCCGGCCGGGAGCGGCCGACCAGCGCCACCTGAGATCCCTCGGGCAGCGAGTCCACCGCGGCCTGGAGCACCACCGTGGCCGGCGAGTCGGCCGTCGCGTGCAGGTCGTCGACGACCAGGGTGACGGGCCGTCGGATGCCCTCGATGGCGCGCTGGAAGCACGGCAGGACGCGCCGGGAGAACGCCGGCTCGTCGCCGGTCAGGATGCCCTCGGGCATGACCAGGCCGACGCCGGCCTGGTCGACGGCGGCCAGGATCGACGACATGAGCACGACCGGGTCGTGGTCGGTCGCGCCGGCCGTGGTCCAGGCGACCGGTCGTCCGGCCGCGTCGGCCCACTGGGCGACCAGGGTCGTCTTGCCGAAGCCGGCGGGTGCCAGCACCAGCACGATGTCCGCTGCCGAGTCGATCAGCTGATCGATCACGGCCGACCGCCGGATCGCCGCACGGGACGGCCGCGGCCGACGGGTCTTGGCGAGCGGAACCACGACGACTCCGCCGATGCCCGGACGCGGCACCGGCGGCTTCTCGGCTCCCTCGACTGTCGATGCCACCGGAGCCAGGGTATGGGCGCGGGACCGACCGCGTGGTCCTGCCCACGAAATGAGCCGTGCCGATTCGCGGGTGACCTCACCCTGTCTGTGTGATGCCGGCTGGGCCGTGACGGCGCATGCTGCCGGCATCGAGGCTCGTGGAGAGGTGGGACCGGGATGGGGATCTTGCGCGGACGCCGTGCTGGCGGGGACGCTCGGCGCTTCCAGATGCGGCAGAAGTTGGCGTCGATCGGGGACGACTTCTGGATCGAGGACGAGCAGGGCGAGCGCGTCTACAAGGTGAACGGGAAGGCGTTGCGGCTCCGGGAGTCGTTCGTGCTCGAGGACCTGTCCGGCCGCGAGGTGGCCACGATCCAGGAGCGCAAGCTCAGCGTTCGCGACAAGGTCGCGATCGAGCGCGACGGCCGTCCGATGGCGACCGTGCACAAGGCCCTGGTGGGCATCCGGGACCGCTTCGCGATCGACGTCGAGGGAGGGGCCGACCTGAAGGCCCACGGAAACATCGTCGACCACGAGTACGAGATCGAGCGGGACGGTGACGCGGTGACGCGGATCTCCAAGCGCTGGTTCCGAGTGCGCGACACCTACGGTGTCGAGATCGAGGCGGGTGAGGACGAGGCGCTGCTCCTCGCCGCCGTCGTTGCACTCGAGTCCCTGACAGACTGAGCGCCGGGGATTCGGCATCGAGCGACCGCAGGAGAGCTGATGACCATCGACGGGCACTCGCACACCACGACTCGAGGAGCCGCGCCCGCGGCCGGAGACGTCCCGACCGGCTACAACACGCCGATCCCGACGCAGGTCACCACACCCGACCGGGTGATGACCAGGCTCGGCGAGTTGGAGTTCGCCGACGGCGTACCGACGCACGCGACGACGGGGCTGCTCTTCGAGCACCTCGACTTCCTCCGCGGGGTGGAGGTGTTCCTGAACTGCATCCCCGCGGCCTCCCTGGAGGGGATGCGCCGCGGCATGGTGGGGGTGGGGCTGGACGCCTGCCACCGGGCCGCGATCACAGACCGGCTGCTGGACTCGAACCCGCTGTTCCTCACCGGCAACACCGATACGGTGTACGCGATCACGATGCTCGACATCGAGCGCGACGGTCCGACGGTCATCGAGGTACCGCCGGGGTGCGGCCCCGGAACCGTCGACGACGCATGGTTCCGGTTCGTGGTCGACCTGGGCGCACCCGGGCCGGACCGGGGCGCGGGCGGAACGTACCTGATCGTCCCGCCCGGGTACGACGGCGAGCGGCCCGAGGGCTGGTTCGTCGCCGAGACCCCGAGCGCGGTCAACCTGGTGATCCTGCGGGGGTTCCTCGTGGACGGCAAGCCCGACGCGGCGGTGCAGCTGTTCGAGACCGGGGTGCGGGTGTACCCGCTCTCGACCCGCGAGGACCCGCCGGCGATGGAGTGGACCTCCGTGTCCGGGGCGGTCGTCAACACGATCCACGCCAACGACCTCGGCTTCTACGAGGAGGTCGCGCAGGTGGTCGCCAAGGAGCCCGTCGACGTCATCGATCCCGAGACGCGGGGGCTACTCGCGTCGATCGGCATCACCAAGGACGCACCCTTCGAGCCGGACGAGCGGATGCGCGCGATCCTCACCGAGGCCGCGGCCGTCGGCAACGGCACAGCACGGGCGATCGCGTTCCGCTCACGGGAGGCCGACTGCCGCGTGTACGACGACCGTCGCTGGGCCACGCCGTTCCCCGGTGGGGACTACCGCTTCCTCCGCGACGGTGGCAGGGGTGGGCGCTTCCAGGACGCCCGCACGATGTTCTTCTACCTGGCGACCGTCAACACCCCGGCGATGGCGCTCGAGATGGTTGGCAAGGGCTCCCAGTACGCCCTCGCCACTGTCGACGTGAACGATGCTCCGCTGGACGGCGGCAGGACGTACCGGCTCCGCCTCCCCGCGGACGCGCCGGCGGCGGACTTCTGGTCGGTCGTCGTCTACGACCCGCAGACCCGCTCGGAGCTGCAGACGGGCCAGCCCCTGCCGAGCCGCAACAGCAAGCGGGACGCCCTCGAGTACAACACCGACGGTTCCGTCGACATCGTGTTCGGACCGGAGGAGCCGCCGAGCCTCGCCTCGAACTGGATCCAGACGGTCGCAGGCAAGGGCTGGTTCGCGCTGATCCGGCTCTACGGTCCCCTCGAGCCCTGGTTCGACCGTACCTGGCGACCCGGCGACATCGAACCGGCCTGACGCGCGAGCTGCCGGCAGCGGTGCCGCCGCAACATCACCCACCCTGGGTGAGGACCCTGGGCGATCGTCGGCCCTAGGTTCCCATTCCGGGCCGGACGGCGGGCGCGCCTCCGGATCGCGAGGGGGTGTCCATGTCCGCAGGCCGACCGGCCGACGCGTCGATCGACCACCTGCCACGCCTCCCGCGGGTCTACGTCCCGCGGCGTCGGCTCTGGACCCGCCTCGACCGCGCCGCCGAGGCGGCGGTGACCGTGCTCGTAGGCCCCGGCGGCGCCGGCAAGACCCTCGGCGTCGTGGGCTGGCTGCGCGAGACCGGCCGCACCGAGCAGACCACCTGGGTGCGCGCGGACCCGACCTGGACGCCGGAGCGGCTGCTCCCGCTGCTCGACCGCGACCGGCTGGTGGTCGTCGACGATGCGCAGGACCTGCCGATCGCCACCATCCGGGCGCTGGACGCGCGCCTCGACACCGAGCCCGACTCGCTCCGTCTGCTGATGGTGTCGCGGTGGGACCTGCCGTTCACCCGGCTCTCCTCGGAGCTGCTCGGCCACTACACAGTGCTCCGCGGCGAGCTCCTCCGCCTCGATCGCGAGGAGTCCGAGGCGCTGGTCGCCGCGCACGTGCCCGCCGACGCCGCCCAGGTGGCCGGCATGCTCGCCGATCGGACCCAGGGCTGGTGCGCCGCGGTGGTGTTGGCCGCACGTGCCGTCGCCGCCGCGCCCGACCCCGTCGACCACGCGCGGCGGTACGCCGACGGCGGCACGACCGTCGCGGACCGGGTCGCCACCGAGGTGTTCGCGACCCTCCCGGAGCGGCAGCGACACCTGCTGCTCTGCGTGGGCGCGGAGCCCGTGGTCGCCCCCGAGGTGGCCGTTGCCCTCACCCACGACCCCGAGGCCGGCGAGACACTCGCCGAGTTGGAGTCGATGGGCCTGCTGGTCGCCCGGCTTCCCGACGCCGACGGCGTCCGCTACGCGATCCACCCGCTGCTCGCGGAGGTGGTCCGTCGGCGTACGGCGACGGGGGGTGACGACGTGCACCGGGCGGCCGCGACCGTGCGGCGCGCCGTGCGGCTCGACGTCGCGGCGGGGACCACCGAGCACGCGTTCCGCCGACTGGTCGCCCTCGGCGACCACGCGGCCGTCGCGGAGCTGCTCGCCACCGTGGGACCGACGCTGCTGCTGCGCGGCCACGGCGCCGGCATCGGCGCATGGGCCCTCGCGCACCCCTCGGCCGTCGACGCGACCCCCGGAGCGTGGTTCACGATCGCCCTCGAACGATGGCTGACCGAAGCAGTGGGCGACGCCCGGCACTGGCTCGACCGCATCATCGCCGCGCCGCCGGCCGGCGCCGACATCACGACCCTCCAGCGAGCTGGTGCGCGACTGATGCGGTCGCGACTCGGCCTGGAGTCGGTCGCGGACGCCGTGGCCGACGCCGAGCGGGTGCTGGCCGACCGCCGACCCGAGCCCGACGAGGCGCTGGTGCCGGTGCTGCTCTGCCAGCTCGCGGTCAGCCAGAACTGGCTGGGCCGCCTCGACGAAGCGGCCGCCAGCCTGACGATCGCCCTCCAGCTCGGCCGATCCCGTGACCTCCCGGCACTCGTCGCGGTCGCGCTGTCGCACCTGGCGCTCACCCAGTTCATGCTCGGGAGGGAGGCCGGCTGCGTCGAGCTCACCGACGAGCTGCTGGCGTCGACCGAGCGACAGCCCTGGGGTGCACGGCTCGCCCGCGCCCGTGCGGTACTGGTCCGCGAGCTCGCGCTGCTCACCGACCTGCCGGCCGCCGCCGGCCGGAGCGTCGATCGCGAGGACCAGGAGTCGCTGCGCGCCGCTGACCCGGCCACCAGGTTCTGGGCGCGGATGCACCGCTCGCGGATCGAGCTGAACGCCGGCTCCCTCTCCGGTGCCGAGCGGGCGCTGGAGGTGTCGATCGAGACGCCCGAGCTTCCGGATCATCTCTGGGCCGCGCTCCAGGTCGAGCGGGCGTTCCTCGCGAGCCTGACCGGCAACCGGGCGCCGCTCGGCGGGCTGCGCGACCGGCTCGAGGAGCGCGGGTTCCCGGGCGAGGCCGCCCTCGTCGCCGGCCTGCGCGCCGACCTGCGCGGCGACCGGCGCGGTGCGGCCGCGCGCTTCGAGCGGGCTGCGGCTGCCGCTCGCCTCCCACAGCCGCCCGTGCAGGCACTCGCGCTGGTGGCGGCGGCCCAGCTGCGCGACGAGCTCGGCGAGGCCACGACCGCACGCGAGCTGATGGATCGAGCGGTGATCGCCACCGAGGTACGCCGCAACGCGGTGCCGTTCCTCGGCTGGACCCGCCACGGGACCCCGGTCGCCGGCATGCTCGAGCGGCAGTGGCGGGTGCACGCGACGCCGTGGGTCGGGGAGCTGGTGGCCACCGTCGCGGAGCTGCCCGGCGTCGCGGCGTACTTCGGTCCGACCCCGGCCGCGCCCGAAGCGGAACTCGAGGTCGCCGAGGCGAGCGGTGCGCCGGTGCTGAGTCCCCGGGAGCGGGACGTGCTCCGCGAGCTGGCTCGGGGAGCGACGTACGCCGACATCGCGGCGAAACTGTTCGTGTCGGAGAACACCGTGAAGACGCACGTCTCCAGCCTCTATGCCAAGTTCTCGGTCAACCGGCGCAGCGCCGCCCTCGCCGCCGCACGCTCGTTGCACCTGCTGTGAGCGGGCGCTCCGTCCACCCGAATCGGGCGAGCCCGGCGCAGCGGTCACGGGACGACCATGAGCGCATGACCAGCCAGCCCACCGCCCGGGGACGCCCGCCTGCCGCGGGTGCAGCCGCGAGGGGACGACGCGGGTGACCGGCTGGCGGCGGGTGCTGCGCCTGCTCACGTTCACCGCACTCGCCCTGGTGGCCTACTTCACCGTCCCGGTGAGCCTCGAGGACGAGAACCTGGTGGCGCGCGCGGTCACCGGGGTGGCCGCGCTCCTGCTGCTCGCGGCGGGCGTGATCTGGCAGGTCGTCGTCCACGTCGAGGACCAGAACCGGCAGGTCGACGGGCTGCTGCTCGCCCTGGTGATCGCGGTGCTCGCATTCGCGCTCGCGTTCTACCGGCTCGCGACCTCCTACCCCGGCGAGATCGTGGGCCTGGAGACCCGGTTGGACTCGCTCTACTTCACGATGACCACCCTGCTCACCGTGGGGTACGGCGACATCCATGCCCAGGGCCAGGTGGCCCGGGGACTGGTGTTGGTCGCCATGGTGTTCAACGTCCTCGTGATCGCGACCGCCGTCAGCACGGTCACGGCCCGGATCCGCAAGAAGGCCGAGGAGCGTGCCGAGGCGCGACGCGCCGACGTCGGGTCGGACCCTCCGGCCCAGCGACGGACGTTCAAGCGGAAGCCGAGGTGAGGCGTGCTCTCGGCCCGGCGGCGCCCGACCGGACCCGCGGCACCGCCGATCCACCCGTACCGGGTGATGCCATCGGGCCCCGGTGGCTCGAAGGTGGAAGCCCCCGATCAAGGAGCGCCCGGAATGTCAGATGAGAGCAAGAACCCCGACCTCGAGGTGAGCGCCGCCGCGGTCTCCGACGGAGCCCGCACCCTCCTCGTCGCGGACTTCAGCGACACCAGCATGGCGTGGGAGGCGTACGAGGCCCTCAAGTCCATCGAGGACGGCCGCACCGTCGCGGTCGAGGGCGTCATCGTGGTGCGCCGCTCCGAGGACGGCAAGCTGGAGGTCCAGAAGGCGACCGACCACAGCACGAGGTCCGGGCTCAAGTGGGGCATCGTCGGCGGCATCGCGCTCGGCGTGATCTTCCCGCCGTCGATTCTCGGCAGTGCGGCCGTCGCCGGCTCCGCCGGCGCGCTCGTCGGCAAGCTGCGCCAGCGCCATCACCACGGCGAGCTCGAGCAGCAGCTGGAGCACGCCATCCCGCCCGGGCACTCGGGCCTGCTCGCCCTGGTCTCCGACCCCGGCGCCGTCAGGATCCAGAAGGCGCTCGAGCGGGCCGACGCCATCGTCCAGTCCGCCATCGACAAGACGGAGGCCGACGACATCAAGGCGGCCGCCAAGGAGGCCCAGGAGGCCGACGGCTGAGAGCCCGGCCCTCGGCGGCCGACCGCTCAGCACCGACCGCCCGAGGGATCGCAGGGGCCCCAGCCCGCCACCGGTGCGCTCCAGCGGCGGCGGCTGGGAGCCATGTCGGCCTGCCCGCCCTTCGCGACCCGGACCGTGGCCCGCCACGAGCCCGGGTCGACGGCTCCCGGAGTCGGCGCCCGCAGGCACGACCAGAGGTCGAGCGCGAGCACGACGCTCCGCTGGCCGCTCCGGATCCGCCCGGCGGCCGGCCGATCGCCCTCGGGGGTCGTGCACGACACGCGCTTGCCCCCGCGGCTCCAGCCGCCGCCCACCCGGAACTCCTGGACCTTGCGCAGTGCCGTCCCGTGGGGCCGCGTCGGCGTGCGTAGCTGGAGGGTGACGTGGCCGTCGGGCGTCGCGTCGCCGTCGAGGTCGAACCACGCGGTCAGCCGATGACCCGGCCGGAAGCCCTGCGGCACCCGCACCCGCACGCTCTGCACCGAGTCCCAGTACCAGCTGGCGTCCAGCCTGACCCGGGAGATGTCGACGGCCGGAACCGAGGTGTGGCCGTCGCGGACGACGACGGTCTCCGGCGGGGGTCGCCCGACGCCCGTGGCCGACGGCAGCGCTGCGGCGAGCAGGAGGACGCACCCGGCCGGAACCAGGACGAGACGACGAGGACCCGGCATGCTCGCGCACCTCCACGGGTTCGGTGGCACGCGACGATAACACCGGCGGCTTCTCCGATCGCGCCAAATTGGGTCCCGCCCACTGGTGCCGGCGCGCCCCTCCGAGGGAGGTTTCATCAAGGTATGAGGGCGAGGCTGCGCCTCCCCGGCTGAGTTCGGCTGGGGAGGCGCTGGTCGATCTTCATCCCTTGATGAACCGGCGTCGCCGGGGACCACGGGCACGCGATGGTCCCCGCCCAGCCCGTGCGCGAGCGAGGACTCAGTCCAACTCGGCGCTCGGGTGGTACCGCCGGACCCGGCGCAGCGTGTTCTGGTCGGTGTGGTGCATCTCCGCGCCCGTGGCGGCGAGCCGGAGCAGCAGGTCCGAGGTGTAGCTGAACGTGTCGTCGTCCTCGAAGGTGAAGGCGCTGGTGAAGTCCTTGATCTCCGCGCGCTCCATCAGGTACCGGTTCTGGAGGATGCCGTACGACGGGTCGCCGGGCTTGGCGTCGAACCGGAGGACCCGGTCGCCCGGCCGGGCGTCGCTGCCGGCGAGGATCGCGATCCCGCGGCCGAACACGACGTTGCGGATGACCTGGCCGTGGGCCTTGTCCCACAGCAAGAAGCCGATCTCGTCGTGGAAGGGGTCCATCGCCTCCTCGCCGTGTCGCCACGCCGTCATGGAGTAGCTCAGCCCCCAGAGGACCTGCTGGCCGTTCTCCTGGATCGGGATCGGCTTGAAGGTGGCCTGCTCGAAGTAGGACGTGTGGCCGGTCTCGTCGTCCTGGTTGTGGTACGACAGGTCGACGCCGACGTCGCCCTCCCACTCGCCGACCAGCGGGGTCAGCGGCCCCAGCTTCTGCGGGCCTCGGACGCCGGCGTGGTCGAGGGCCGGGCTGCTGACGGTCGTGCTCATGTGCGTCTCCGCTCGATGGTGGGGCGAATGGTGGGGCGAATGGTCGGGCGATGCGTCGTGGTCCGGGCGCGACCGCCCGGCGGGCCCGGGCGGGCGGTGTCGTGCGGCCCCACCGAACTCTTGAACCAGTCCAGTTCACCTTCGCGCAAACGCTTGCAGGATGCAAGAGTTGTGACACGCAAGACTTCGGCCTCGCTCCGCCGACGGGCGCGGACGCGAGGCGCGGCCTCGCTCGGGTCACAGCGGCAGGTGCGGGTGCGGCTCGACGGCGCCGGTCTCGGCCAGGAGGTCGTGCAGCTTCGTCAGCGCGGCCGCGCAGGCGGCCCGCTCCGCCGGCTCGAGCCGGTCCAGCGCCTGGCTGAGCGACCGGCGGCGCTGCGTCGTCACCTGCCGGACCACGCGACGCCCCGCGTCGGTCAGCTCGAGCGTGACGACGCTGCGGTGGCCCGGGTCCGCGCCGCGGACCAGGTGCCCGGAGGCGTGCAGCCGATCGGCCAGCCGGGTCACCGAGGAGCCCGCCACCCCGAGCGCCTGCGCGCACCGGGTCGAGCTCGCGCGACCCAGCTCGTGCAGCACCATCAGCAGGCGGAACTGGGGCAGCGACACCTCGGCGTGCTCCACGCTGCGCAGCGCCAGGCCGACGAGGTCGCGGGTCGCGGCCTCGAAGGCCACCAGCTCGTCGACAGACGTCTGCGCCGGTCGGCCTGGTCCCACGCGGCGAGTATCGCATGAGCCGGAAGATCCGCTCGGTGTGCTGCATCTCGCGCGCCCACTGTCCGAACTCTTTGAGACGATGCCTTCATGCATCTGATCGAGCCTGTGGGTGTCCCGGACGAAGCGGTCGGACCTTCGCAGGATCGGTCGGACCCTGGCATCGACCGGACGGGCTCGCGGCGGCGTTCGTCGTCGAGGGCGGCCCGGTGACCGCCACGGCCACCGCCACGACTCCCGCCACGACCCCGGAGCGATCCCGCCGCTCCGGCCCGATCGTGCTGGTGCTCGCGCTCTGCGGCACGGCGGTCTCGCTGATGCAGACGCTCGTCGTACCGCTGCTGCCGGACTTCCCGAAGCTGCTGAATACCAGCGCCGACAACGCCTCCTGGCTGGTGACGGTCACGCTGCTCACGAGCGCGGTCGCGACGCCGATCCTGTCCCGCCTCGCCGACATGCACGGCAAGCGCCGGATGATCGTGGTGTCGCTGCTCGTGCTCCTCGCGGGCTCCCTGCTCGGCGCGGCGAGCGACTCCCTGGTCGTGCTGATCATCGCCCGGGCGCTGCAGGGCTTCGCCCCGGCGCTGATCCCGATCGGCATCTCCACGATGCGCGACGAGCTGCCGCCGGAGCGGATCGGCGGAGCGGTCGCGCTGATGAGCGCGACGCTCGCCATCGGCGGGGCGGTCGGGCTCCCGCTCTCGGGCGTGATCTACGAGTCGATCGGCTGGCAGGCGGTCTTCTGGGGCAGCGTGGTCATGGCTGTGGTCCTGCTCGTGCTGGTGCTGACCGTGGTGCCCGAGTCCACGCTGCGGACCCCCGGCAGCTTCGACTGGCTGGGCGCCGTGCTGATGTCGGTGGCGCTGACGTCGCTGCTGCTGGGCATCTCCAAGGGCGGCTCGTGGGGCTGGACGTCCCAGTGGACCCTGCTGTCCTTCGTGGTCGCCGCGCTCGTGTTCGCGCTCTGGGCGCCGTGGGAGCTGCGCACCGGCCAGCCACTGGTCGACCTGCGCACCTCGGTGCGCCGACCCGTGCTGCTGACCAACATCGCCGCGCTGCTGGCCGGGTTCGCGATGTTCGCCAACATGCTGGTGGCGGTGCAGCAGCTCCAGCTGCCCGTCGTGAGCGGCGTGGGGTTCGGCCTCGGGGTCACCGAGGCCGGGCTCGCGATGCTGCCCGGCGGTCTGCTGATGGTCCTGATGTCGCCGATCTCGGCGTCGATCACCCGGCGGTTCGGCCCCCGGACCACCCTGGTCGGCGGACTGCTGGTGACCGGCCTGGGCTACGTCGCCCGGGTGCTGTTCGACGCCTCGGCCCTCCAGTTGCTGATCGGCGTCGCGATCGTCTCGATCGGCGTCGTGATGAGCTTCGCGGCGATGCCGGTGCTGATCATGCAGTCGGTGCCGATCACCGAGACCGCGGCGGCCAACGGTCTCAACACCGTGGTCCGCTCCATCGGCACCTCGACCTGCTCGGCGACCGTCGCCGCGGTCCTGGCGGCGGGCACCGTCGCCGGCGGCTTCCCGTCGGAGGCGGCGGTGCACGCGACGAGCTGGCTCGCCGCGGCCGCCGCCTTCCTGGGTGCCGCGGTCGGCTTCTTCGTCCCGGCCCGGATCGCACCCGCCCTGGCGCCGCTGCCCGCGGCCCGGCCGGGGGAGAGGCCGACGGCCGTCCGTGCCGACGCCGTACGCCGGGCCGACGCCGGCGCCGAGGTCGTGGTCCGCGGTCGGGTGCGGCGCTCCGACGGCCGGCCGGCCCGGCTGGCGGTCGTGTCGGTGCTCGACCGGAGCGGCCGGCAGGCGGACTGGTCGCGCGCCGACAACGACGGACGCTGGTCGGTCGTGCTGCCGGGTGCGGGGGAGTACCTCGTCATCTACGCCGCCGAGGGCTGGGCCGCGCGGTCCGAGCTGCGCCAGCTCGCCCCCGAGGTGGTGCCGGAGCTCGAGGTCGCCGAGCGGCTCACCGTGGCCGGGGTGATCTCCCGGGGCGGCTGGCCGATCGAGGACGCGCTGGTCGTGCTCACCGACGCCACGGGCGAGTCGGTGGGTGCGACCCGTACCGACGAGGGTGGTCACTACGAGCTCGGACTGCCGCCGCTCGGTCGTTACGTGCTCACCGCGCTCGACCCCGGCAGCGGCCGCTCCGAGTCGCAGGACGTCGTGGTCAGCGCGCAGCAGCGGCGGTTCAACATGGTGCTGCCCGAGCTGCCCGAACCCACGGAGTCCGAGGTCGCGGCGCGGGTCTGAGGTCCCGCCCCGCCGGGGAGCGGGTCAGGCGAGGAACTTGGCGATGCGCTCGTGGTAGCCCGGCGGCTCGAGGAGGAACGAGTCGTGGCCGAAGGGTGAGGCCAGCTCCGCCCAGTCGACCTCCACCCCGAGGTCGCGCAGCTGCTCGGTGAGCGTCGCCGACTGCGCCGAGTCGAAGCGCCAGTCGGAGTCGAACGACGTCAGCTGGAAGCGGGTCCGCGTCCGCCGCAGCGCGGCGGCGGTCCCCGGGTCGGCGAAGGGGTCGAAGTAGTCGAGCAGTCGGGTCAGATAGAGATAGGAGAGGGCGTCGAACCGGTCCAGGAACACCTGTCCCTGGTGCTGCAGGTAGTGCTCCACCTCGTAGTCCGGCTGGAGCGTCCAGTCGTCGCCGTGCGAGCGCCGGCGGTGGCCGAACTTGGCCTCCAACGACTGCGGCGAGACGTAGTTGATGTGGGCCATCATCCGGGCGACCTTCTGGCCGCGCCACGGGAAGACGCCCTGCTCGACGTAGCGGCCACCGCAGAAGTCGGGGTCGGACATGATCGCCTCACGGCCGACCGAGGAGAAGGCGATGTTCTCCGCCGACAGCCGCGACGACGCGGCCACCAGGAGGGCCCGGTCGAGCGCGTCGGGATCGTCGATCACCCACTGCAGGGCCTGCATGCCGCCCAGCGACCCGCCGACGACGGCATAGAGCCGCTCCACCCCGAGGTGCGCGGTCAGCCGCCGGTGCACCGCGACCAGGTCGGTCATGTGCAGCATCGGGAAGTCGAGGCAGTACGGCGTCCCCGTGGCGGGATCGGTCGACAGCGGACCGGTGGTGCCCGAGCAGCCACCCAGCAGGTTGGGTGAGATCACGAAGAACCGGTCGGTGTCGACCGGCTTGCCCGGACCGATCAGGTTGTCCCACCAGCCGCGCTTCTTCGCACCCAGGTGCAGCCCTGCGGCGTGGGCGTCGCCGGTGAGGGCGTGGCAGACGAAGATCGCGTTGTCGCGCGCCGGCGACAGCGTGCCGTAGGTCTCGTAGGCGACCTCGACGTGGTCGAGCCGGCCGCCGCCACGCAGGAGCAGCGGGTCGTCCTGGTCGGCCAGGACGACCCGCTGCGTCTCGACGTAGCCGAGCGTGCCGCTCACGGCGTCATCGTGTCACTCTCCATGGTGCTGGCCGGGACCGGCCGCTCACTTGCTGGCCGCGAGCGCCTGATCCAGGTCGGCGATGATGTCCTCGACGTTCTCGATGCCGATCGAGAGCCGCACCATGTCCTCGGGCACGCCGGCGGCCTCGAGCTCCTCGGGCGTGAGCTGGCTGTGCGTCGTGGTGGCGTTGTGGATCGCCAGCGACTTCGCGTCGCCGATGTTGGCGAGGTGGCTGAAGAGGCCCAGCGACTCGATGAAGCGCTTGCCGCCCTCGCGCCCGGACTTCACGCCGAAGCTGATCAGGCCGCCGTACCCCTTGCCGGTGCCGATCCGGTCGAGCACCGCCTTGTAGGGGCTGCTGGGCAGACCGGGGAAGTTCACCCACGAGACCGCGTCGTGACCCTGGAGGTACTCCGCGACCTTGAGCGCGTTCTCGCTGTGCCGCTCCATCCGCAGGTGCAGCGTCTCGAGGCCCTGCAGGAAGAGCCAGGAGTTCATCGGGGTGGTGGCGGCGCCGGTGTTGCGCAGCAGCACCGTGCGGGCCCGGATGATGTACGCCGCGGGGCCGGCCGCGTCGGTCCAGACCGCGCCGTGGTAGGCCGGGTCCGGCTTGGTCAGGCCCGGGAACCGGTCGGAGTGCGCCGCCCAGTCGAAGTTGCCGGAGTCGACGATCACGCCGCCGATGGAGGTGCCGTGGCCGCCGATGTACTTCGTCGCGGCGTGCACGACGACGTCCGCGCCGTGCTCGAAGGGCTTGACGAGGTACGGCGTGGGCGCGGTGTTGTCGATGATCAGGGGCAGGCCCTGGGCGTGCGCGGCCTCGGCCCACGCGTCGAGGTCGACGACGTTGATGCTCGGGTTGCCGACCGTCTCGCCGAAGACCAGCCGGGTCTTCTCGTCCACGTGCCGGGCCAGGTCCTCCGGCTTCTCCGGGTCGACGAAGCGCACCTCGATGCCGAACTGCGGGAGCGTGTGCGCGAACAGCGCGTAGGTGCCGCCGTACAGCGTCGACAGCGCCACGATGTTGTCGCCGGCGTAGGTCAGGTTGAGCACCGCGTAGGTCGTCGCGGTCGAGCCGCTCGCCACCGCCAGCGCGCCGACGCCACCCTCGAGCTGGGTCATCCGCTGCTCGAAGACGTCCTGCGTCGGGTTCATGATCCGGGTGTAGATGTTGCCCGGCTCGGCGAGGCTGAAGAGGTTCGCGGCGTGCTCGGTGTCGTTGAAGACGTACGACGTGGTCTGGTAGATCGGCACGGCCCGGCTGTTGGTGGCCGGGTCGTGCTCCTCCTGGCCGGCGTGCACGGCCAGGGTCTCGGGGCGGTAGGTCATCTGTACTCCTGCAGGGGCGGTCGGTGCCGTCGGGCGTGTGAGCGAGCGTAGGCAGGCGCGGGCCGTCGGTCGGGCGCCGTCCACCTACCGGGCAGTGCGAGCCTTGGTCGCGCGCTCAGTAGGCGCGGCCCGGGTTGAGGATCCCGTCGGGGTCGAAGGCGGCCTTGACGCGATGCATGAGCTCGCGCTCGACCGGGTCGAGCTGATCCCCGACGAACGCCGTCTTCAGCGACCCGATGCCGTGCTCGCCGGTCACGGTGCCGCCGAGTGCGAGAGCGGCCCGCAGGATCTCGTCGAACGCCTGCCGGGCCCGGTCGGACGCACCCGGCTCCGCCGGGTCGTAGACCACGGTCGGGTGGAGGTTGCCGTCGGCCGCATGCCCGAAGGTCCCGATCGTGACCTCGCACCGCTCGGCGATCGCGTCGATCCGCTGCTGCATCTCGGCGAGCCGGGTCAGCGGTACGCAGACGTCGTCGAGCAGCACGCTGCCGAGCTGCTCGAGGGCCGGCAGGGCGGCGCGGCGCGCCTCCATGAACATCGCACCCTCGTCGGCGTCGACGGTCCAGAACGTGTCGAGCGCCCCCTGCCGTTGCGCGGCCGCCACGCAGGCCGCCACGCTCCGGTCCGGGTCGGCGGAGTCGAGCTGGACGATGAGCGTCGCGCCGGCGTCCTCGTCGAGTCCCATGCCCGTCATCCGGTTGACGGCGCGGACGGTGACGCGGTCCATCAGCTCGGCGGCCGCCGGCTCGTGGAGGGACTCGGCGACGAAGTGGACGGCCGTCGCGGTCGAGGCGAAGGTCGCGACCGCGGTCGCCCGGGCAGGGGGGAGCCGCGTCAGGCGGACGGTCGCCTCGGTGATCACGCACAGCGTGCCCTCGGAGCCGACGACGAGCGGCACGAGCGCGAGTCCGCACACGTCCTTGCGAGTGGTGGCGCCGATGGTCGTGACGGCTCCCGTGGGGAGGACGACGGTCAGCTGGAGCGCGTGGTCGCGGGTGACGCCGTAGCGGGCGCAGCACATCCCGCCGGCGTTCGTCGCCAGGTTGCCGCCGATCGACGAGATGGCCCGGCTGCCCGGATCCGGTGCGTAGAAGAGGCCGTGCCGCCTGGCGGCCGCGTCGAGGTCGCCGTTGACGACCCCCGCCTGCACGCGGGCCGTGCGGTTGAGCGGGTCGATCTCGAGGATCTCGGCCATCGCGGCGAGGGAGAGGACGATGCAGCCGTCGATCGCGTTCGCCGCACCGGCGAGGCCGGTGCCGGTGCCCCGGGTGACGACCGGCACGCGGTGTCGGGAGGCGATCCGGAGCACGGCCCGGACATCCTCGGTCGACCTGGCCAGGACGACCGCGGCGGCCGTTCCACTCTCGGCCGCGCCGCACTGGTCGCGCGAGTAGGCGGCCATCACGTCGGGATCGGTGATGACGCGGCCGGGCAGCTCGGTCAGCAGATCGCTCAGCACGGCTGCCTCCTCACGGTGATCGCCGGTCGGCGATCGGCGACGCCCATCATGCTCCTCGACGACGGAGCACCGGTCACCTTGTTCCGGCAGCACAGCATCGGCACTGGAATGTGAGCCGAGAGCACAAAGACAGACGGAGCTGGTCGCAGGACCATCGAGTCATGGCCTCCAGCATCAGCTCACCTCCCCGGCGCGTCGCGGTCCTCGGTGCGGGGATGGTCGGACTCTCCACCGCGTGGTACCTCCAGGAGCACGGCGTGGAGGTCACGGTGCTCGACCGCACCGGCGTCGCCGCCGGCTCCAGCTGGGGCAACGCCGGCTGGCTGACGCCGAGCATGGCGGTGCCGCTGCCCGAGCCCTCGGTGCTGAAGTACGGCGTGCGCGCCGTGCTCAGCCCGTCGTCGCCGGTGTTCGTCCCGCCGAGCGCGGACCCGCGTCTGTGGCGGTTCCTCATCCAGTTCGCGCGCAACTGCACGCCGCAGCGCTGGCAGCGTGCGATGCAGACCCTGATCCCGCTCAACAACGAGGCGCTGGCCGCCTTCGACGAGATGGAGCGGGGCGGCGTCACCGCGCGCACCAAGGCGGCGGAGCCCTTCGTCGCGGCGTTCCGCACGGTCGAGGACAGCCGCGCCCTGCTCGAGGAGTTCGAGCACATCCGGGCCTGCGGGCAGTCGGTGAACTTCGAGGCCCTCGACGGCGCCACCGCGCGCGCCCAGGAGCCCGCGCTCTCCGACGAGATCGGCACCGCGATCCGGATCCTCGACGAGCGGTACCTCAACCCGTCGGCGTACGTCGCGTCCGTCGCGGACTCCGTGCGCGTCCGGGGTGGGGTGATCCGTGGCGACCACGACGTCAGCGAGCTGCGCAGCGACAGCGGCGGGGTGAGCGTCGGCGGCGAGCGCTTCGACGCCGTCGTGATCGCCACGGGCGCGGTCCTCAACCAGCTGGCCGGGCGGTACGGCGTCCGCCGGATCGTGCAGGCGGGCCGGGGCTACTCGTTCACCGTCAAGGTCGACGACCTGCCCCAGGGGCCGGTCTACTTCCCGAAGCAGCGCGTCGCCTGCACGCCCGTGGGCGATCGGCTGCGGATCGCCGGGATGATGGAGTTCCGCAAGGCGGACGCGCCGATGGACCCGCGCCGCATCCAGGCCCTCGTCGACGAGGCCGGAACGCTGCTGAAGGGTGCCCACCTCGACCAGCGGGAGGACGAGTGGGTGGGCGCGCGGCCGTGCACCGCCGACGGCCTGCCTCTGGTGGGTGCCACCACCGACTCGCGCGTCTTCGTGGCCGGTGGCCACGGGATGTGGGGCATCACGCTCGGACCGGTGACCGGCCGGCTGCTCGCCGAGCAGATCGCGACCGGCCGGGCTCCCGCGCCCCTGCGCGCCATCGACCCCCTGCGCTGAGCTCCGGGCCCGACTCAGCCGCCGGCCCGGATCCGGGCGATCTCGAGCCGGACGGCGAGCCGCTGCAGTGGGTCGTCGAGGTCGACCGGGCAGGTCTCGGCCAGTCGGGCCATCCGGTAGCGGATCGTGTTCGGGTGCACGGCCAGCGCCCGGGCCGCGCGCTGCGGCTCGCCCCAGTAGTCGATGACGGCCTCCAGGGTGGTCAGCTCCGTGCCGGCCCTCTCGTGGTCGGCTTCGACCAGGGCCGCGACCGGAGACACCAGGGGCGTCTGCCCGAGCCCGGCCAGCGCTCGCGCGACCACGAGGGCCGCCCAGGACGTCTCGACCGACGCCACCGGTCGAGGCAGCGCGGCCGGGGCGAGCCGGTCGACCTCGTCGGCCTGGTGGCGTGACTCGGTCAGCTTGGCCAGGGTGCCGACGGGGCTTCCCGCGGCGATGCCGAGGACGCTGTTGCGGGGCCACTCCTTCTGCACGACCTCACCGAGCCAGGACCAGGTGCCGGGACCGGATCCCTCGGAGCCGAGCACGGCGTACACGCGGTCGTCCAGGTCCGCGACCAGCGGCTGGCGCCACCCGTGCCGACGGGCCAGCGCCAGCCACAGCTCGCAGCGTGCCTCGGCTGTTCCCGCCTGCGTGGGTCCGGTCAGGGCGGCGACCCGCCACGGCCCCGGTGGCAGCCAGTCGGGACGCTCGGGCGGCTCGCCGCGCAGCAGCGAGCGGATCTGGTCGAGCTGTACCTGCCGCTGCAACTCGCCCTGGGTCCGCAGCCGGAGCAGGTAGAGCGCGATCACCTGCGCCGCCGCGACCAGCTCGCGCTCGCGGGCCTGGGGCACGGGTGCGTCGACCACGGCCCAGACCGAGCCCAGCCACTCGCCGCCCGCGCGCACGGGCACGACGTACCGCGGCTTCACCCCGCCCTCGCCCGCGGGCACGAAGAACGGCTCGTCCGACCTGGCCAGCCGCCGGAAGACCCCGAGGGATCGGAAGTGCCCGCGGACCTCGCGCGGCACCCGGCGGCCGATGATCGTCGACATCCGCGCCTCGTCGACGTCGTGCTGTCCGGTCGAGTAGGCCAGCACGCGCGAGGTCGCGTCCTCGACGGTGACCGGGGCGTCGACGATGGCGCTGATCTTGTCCGCCATGTCGAACAGGTCGCTGTAGACGTGGGCGACCGGTCCCTGCTGGTGGCTCATCGTGCGGGCGATGTCGAGTGCGGAGCGCAGCAGTCCGAGCACCGAGGACCACGGGACCCCGTCGGCCACCGCCAGCAACGGCAGGTCCGCGGCCGCGCACGCCTCCCGCACCTGCGGAAGGTCGGCCCAGGTACGGCGCAGCACCAGTCCTGCCGCGGCCTCGGCGTGTCGTACGGCGTCGACCACCTCGTCCGCCCGGCGCGTGCCGACGAGCACCACCAGGTCGCCCCGCTCGACGGGCATCAGGTCTTCGGGGTCCACGACCTCGAGCCCGCTCACGGGACGCGCGGCGCCGGCCTGGACCATCTCGACGAACGCGGGGGTCAGGGCGTCGGCCACGCCGGCGGCGGTGATCACGGCACCACTGTGCCACTCGCGTGCCCGACCGCCGCTTTATGCCCCGAGGACAATGCACGCGCGCCGTTCTGTGCCGCTGGCCCAATCCCTCGGGCGGCCGGTCGGGCCATCCTGCTGACACCGACTCGAACCGGCCCGAACCGGCCCGAACCAGGAGAGCAGATGACGGACGCGCTCGTCGTACCGCCGCCGACGTCGCCCACGAGGGGTGAACGGGCGCTGGCGTGGCGCGAGGTCGACCTCGACGCCGTGCGCCACAACGTCCGCCTGCTCGCCTCGGCCAGTGCGCCGGCCGAGCTGATGGTCGTGGTGAAGGCCGACGCCTACTCCCACGGCGCGCCCCAGGTCGCCCGCGCCGCGCTGGAGGCCGGTGCCACGCACCTCGGCGTCGCGATCCTCGAGGAGGCCTTCGCGCTGCGCCGGGCCGGCATCGAGTCGCGGCTGTTCGCTTGGCTGGCCGCGCCCGGGGCGCCGTACGCCGAGGCCATCGGACTCGACATCGAGGTCGCGGCCTACTCGGGCGCGCAGCTGGCGGAGATCGCCGCCGCGGCGCGGGCCATGAGGGTCCCGGCGCAGGTGCACCTCAAGGCCGAGACCGGGATGTGGCGCGGGGGAGCGGCGGACGAGTGGCCGGCGCTGGTCGCCCTGGCGCACCGCTACGAGCAGGAAGGTCTCGTGCGGGTGGTGGGGGTCTGGTCCCATCTGGCGTGCGCCGACGAGGTCGACCATCCGGCCACGGACGAGCAGCGCGACAGCTTCCTGCGCGCCGTCGAGGTGGCCGAGGCCGCCGGGCTGCGACCGAGGCTGCGGCACCTGGCCAACTCGGCGGCGACCCTGACCCGCCCGGACCTGCGCTTCGACCTGGTGCGCTGCGGGCTCGCGGCGTACGGCGTGAACCCGCTCGTCGGGCAGCCGGCTCCGGTGGACCTCCGCCAGGCGATGACGGTCCGGGCCCGGGTCACCCACGTCAAGGACGCTCCCGCCGGCGCCGGCGTCTCCTACGGGCACACCTACCGCACGTCCGCCGCGACCCGGCTCGCCCTGGTGCCGGTCGGGTACGCCGACGGCCTGCCCGTGCTCGCCGGCGGGGGAGGGACCGTAGGCGTCGCGGGCGCGTCCGCCGCGATCGCCGGCCGGGTGTGCATGGACCAGTTCGTGGTCGACCTGGGCGATCTGCCCGTCGCCCCCGGCGACCGGGTCACCCTGCTCGGCCCCGGCTACGACGGCGAGCCCACGGCGGAGCAGTGGTCCGCCGTGAGCGGCCGCAGCAGGTACGAGACGCTCACCGCGCTCGGTCGCGACCGGCTGCCGCCCGTCTACGTCGGCGAGCGCGCCGCCACCTGAGCACGCCAACCGCTCAACAACGTCCAACGCACGACACTAGTCGGGGAACACCGGGACCACGGGCGCCTGGTAGTCGGCACCGTCGCCCGTCGACTGCTGGATCAGCATCCGCAGCGTGCCGAGCAGGTGGTCCTGGGCTGCCCGGGCCGCGCCCGCGCCATCGGCGTCGAGTACGGCAGCGTAGATGCGCTCGTGAACCGCGAGGATGTCCGCGAGCGTTCGCGTCTTCGTGGTCGACAGCCCGAGAGAGTGCATCTGCGACCGCACCTTCGCCACCGCGTCGACCACCCTCGAGTTGTCGGCCGCGCGGAGGATCGTCTCGTGAAACGTGAAGTCGTGCTTCTGGAACAGCTTCTCGTTGCCCGCCTCGCACGCGGCGCGCATGCCGTCGAAGGCAGCGGTGAACGTCTCCTTCTGCTCGTCGGACATGTGCGTGGCGGCCAGATAGGCGGCGGGAGCCTCGAGGAGGAGACGGAGCGTGTAGATCTCTTCGATGTCCTTGGTCGACAGCTGGAGGATCCGTACGCCGCGACTTCGCTCGAACCGCACCATGCCGTTGCTCGCGAGCTGCAACAGCGCTTCGCGCACTGGCGTCCGAGACACGCCGAGCTGATTCGACAGCTCGACCACGGAGTGCAGAGATCCCGGGGCGAGCTCGCCGCCGCGGATGGCGTCGCGAAGCTGCTCGAAGACGCGCTCGGTCAGCGAGGCGTGGTCGATGACCAGTGGCTTCACGGTGCGATTCCTCTCGGTGGCAAGGCCGGGGTGCTCATCATTAGCGCCCCGCTCACAGGAACGACAAGTCAGCACCCTGACTTGCCGGCAGAACTGTCTCGGCGTACAAGCGGCGCCACCCACGTTCCGGGAGTGGAGGCGGGCTGTACTCACCGAGTCGGCGCTGCACCTCATCTTCCTCCACGAGAAGGTCCAGGCGTCGGTTTTCCACGTCCAGACGCACCAGGTCCCCGTTGCGGACCACTGCGAGAGGACCACTGGCGGCCGCCTCGGGGTCGCAGTGCAGGACGACGGTGCCGTACGACGTGCCGCTCATGCGTGCGTCGGAGACCCGGACCATGTCGCGGACTCCCTGGCGTGCGAGCTTCTTCGGGATGGGCAGGGCGCCGGCCTCCGGCATGCCCGCCGCCCGGGGGCCTGCGGAGCGCAGCACCAGCACGTGGTCGGGCGTGACATCGAGGTCGGGGTCGTCCAGCACCGCAGCGATGTCCTGGTCGGCTTCCAGGACGAGCGCCGGCCCGGTGTGCTGGAGAAGTCGCGGGCTGGCCGCCGACGTCTTGATCACCGCGCCGTTCGGAGCCAGCGTTCCGCGGACGACCGCGAGTGCCCCGGCGGGACCCAGGGGGCGGTCCAGCGGAAGGATCGTGGTCTGCCAGTCCTGTCGTTCGGGGACGTCCCCGAGCAACTCGCTCAACGGCTGCCCCGCGATCCCCCGGGTAGCGGTATCGAGCTCCGGCTCCAGGACCTTGAGCAGCGCCGGCAGGCCGCCGGAGTGATGGAAGTCCTGCAGGTACTGGCTGCCCGAGGGCTTGCAGTCCACCAGCAGCGGCACCTTCGCGCCGATCGTGTCGAAGTCGGCCAGCTCGAGCTCCACGCCGGCCCGGCGTGCCACGGCGAGCAGGTGAACGAGTGCGTTCGTGGAGCCACCGAGTGCGGCGAGCACCTTGATCGCGTTGTCGAAGGCCGCCCGGGTGAGCACCTCGCGTGGCAGCGGGGCACCCTCACGGGCCATCGAGACCGCCCGTCGGCCGGTGGCGGTTCCATGCCGCAGTCGCTCACCGGTGGCGGCTCCGGGCGTTGCTCCGCCCGGCAGCATCATCCCCAGCGTCTCGGTCATGCAGGCCATCGTCGAGGCCGTGCCCATGACCGCGCAGGTGCCGGCGGTCGTGACCAGCTCTCCCCGAGCCTCGGCGATCTCCGCCGCGTCCAGCTCCCCGGCGCGGTGGCCGGCCCACAGGCGGCGGCAGTCGGTGCATGCGCCCATGCGCTCGCCTCGCCACTGGCCGGTCATCATCGGCCCGACCACTTCGAGAAGAACGGGCTTGTCGGAGGACGCGGCCGCCATCAGCTGAGCGGGGACCGTCTTGTCGCAGCCTCCGAGCAGCACCGCCGCGTCCATGGGCAGTGCTTGGATCATCTCCTCGGTGTCCATCGCCATCAGGTTCCGGTAGAGCATCGAGGTCGGCGAGGTGAGGATCTCTCCGAGCGAGACCGTCGGGAACGTCAGCGGCAGGCCGCCGGCCTCCAGGACACCCCGCTTCACCGCGTCGACCAGTGCGGGCATGTCGCGGTGGCAGGTGTTGTAGCTCGACGTGGTGACGGCGATTCCGATGATCGGCCGATCGAGGTCGACGTCGTCGTATCCACTCGAAGCCAGGAACGCGCGCCGCAGGAACCGGCTGAAGTCCTCGTCTCCATAGGAGGTGCGACTCGCGTCGATCGCCGAGGTGGCGGGATTGTCGGGCATGGGTGGCTCGTTTCTCGTCGGGGTGGCTTCGGGAGGCGTCAGGCCGTGAAGGGCATGGCAAGGGGGCGCATCGGGGCGCCGGTGGCGCCCCGGATCTTCAGGCAGGCTCCGACGAAGGCGAACTCGAACAGCCCGTCCGCGGACAGCTGCTGGCAGTCGACCAGCTCCATCATGGGTACGCCGGCCTCGCCCAGCAGGTAGGTGTGCACCACCTGCCAGTTCTCCTCGTCGTCTGCCGGCATCTGCTCCAACGCCGAGTTGTCGCCACCGATCACCGAGGCTCCGGCCTCGGCCAGCCAGCGCGCGCCCTCGAGGTTGAGTCCGGGGCTGTTGTCGATGTAGCGCCTCGGGTCCGGCCACTGCGACATTCGTCCGGTGCGGACCAGGGCGATGTCTCCCGGGTTGAACGTCACGCCCTGACGCTGCAGGCAGCCCCGGAGATCGGCAGCGCCGATCCCGTAGTTGTCCGGCAGCATCTCGACCGCGTGCAGCGCGGCCACGTCGAAGAGGACGCCCCGGCCGATGATGGGCGGCATCTTGTCCGCGCCGCACTTGAGCCAGTGCCGTGAGCTGAGGTGCTGCTCGGCGGAGAAGCCGTTCCAGATCTCGCCGCGATAGCCGAAGTGGTTCAGCGTGTCGATGTGCGTCCCGGTGTGTGTATACATCGACATCGCGTCCCCTGAGTACGCCACCAGCTCGTTCTGCACCCGACCGGCCCCGGTGAGGTCGTCGAGCACCGTGCCCCCGGGGGTGTGCGTCATCCACTGCTGGAAGGGCGGGTCGCCCGCCTTGGTCCAGGACGGCATGCCCATGAACAGGTCGACGGAGAGGTCGATCGCCGCGCCCGCGTCGGCGCGGGCGACGGCGCGTCGGGCCGCCTCGGGCGACAGCAGGTTGAGCATCCCGATCTCGTCATCAGCGCCGAACGGGGACCTCGTCACCTCCCGGAACCGGGCCGCGTGAGCTGCGATCTTCTTCCGAACCTCGTCGGTGATGATCTCGGGTCCACACATGGGGTCTGCCTTTCGCCTAGTTCTCGGGGGTCTGGGTGAGCACGCCGTACAGCTCCGGTCTGCGCTGCTCGAAGGGCGCCAGCTCGTACTCGCCGGGGAGGAACACCAGCCGCTTGTTGCGCGCCGCCGTCAGGTCGACGGTCGTCGCGAACACGCCTTCGGAACGATCGGCGCGGACCAGGACCTCCCCGCTCGGAGCGACGATCTGGCTGCCCCCGAGGTAGGTGGTCCCGTTCTCCACGTCGCCTCGGTCGGCGACCGCGAGGTACACGAGGTTCTCCGCGGCCCGGACGCGCGTGAAGTGCTCAGCAAGGAGGTGTGCCGAGCTCGGCCAGGCGGTCGGCATCGCGATGATGTCGGCGCCGTCGAGCGCGAGCACACGCGCCGACTCGGGGAAGCGGAGATCGAAGCAGATCATCAGGCCGACGCGCCCGATCCTCGTGTCGAACACCCGGGGACCGCGATCCGTCCCCGCAGCCACGAACCGGTCCGCCCCCAGGTGGGGCAGATGCTGCTTCCGGTAGTGGCCGACGACTCCTCGCCCGTCGACCAGAGCCGCCGAGTTGTAGACCCGATCACCGTCGCGCTCGAGGAAGCCCACCGTGGCCAGGACGCCGCTCCGGCGGCAGGCGTCGACGAGACCCGCCATGCGGGGATCGGTGAGCCCGATCGCCGCCGCGGCGGTGGCGCGCGGGTCGTCGAACAGGTAGCCGGTCAGATGGCATTCGGGGAAGACGACCAGATCGTGACCGAGGCGGCCCGCGGCGCTGATCTGCTCGAGGGTCGCCTCGAAGTTGCGGTCGAGCGCGCCCGCCGTCGCGCCCACCTGGGCGACGGCGACTCTCGCCGGAGCGGGCGGGTCTGGGTGCACGGGGTCTCCTTGCGGCGTCTGATCAGAAGGCACGACGACATTATGCATGCACTATTGACATGCTGCATGCAGCATGTCAATGTTCGGCGCGTGCCCAGTCACGGCGCTGCCGGAGCGATAGCGCTCGGTCGCAGCGGGGCGAGGCTCGCAGGCCGTGTCGTCACCGACCTAGGTCGCCGGCCGCCCCTGTCAGAGGAAGCGCCGGCGATGCGCCCACAGTCCGAACGGAGCGATATGAAGGATTGCGCCACCACCCCCCGGCTCGATGCCGGTCCCTGGTCGACGGCGGGAACGTCGCCACCGGTCCGGGACGGCGGCCGCGCCGTCGGACGGTGCCGGCGATGATCCGCGCTCCTCGGGCGATGCGATTCGCCTGGATCGGCGTCGCCACGGTCCTGCTGTTCGTGATGAGCCCGCTGATCGCGCCCGGCAGTCTCGACTCGGGCGCGCTGGCCGGCATGGTGCCCTTCGCCGCCGCCCTCGCCCTGATCGCGGTCGGCCAGACGCTGGTGCTCGCGCAGGGTGGCATCGACCTCTCGGTCCCCGCGATCGTGGGTCTGGCCGCAGTGGTGGTCACGAAGTTCGCCGACGGAGACGATGCCAAGCTTCCGGTGGCCGTGGTGCTGACTCTCGTGGTCGCCGCGGCCTTCGGCCTGGTCAACGGAATCGCGACCACGAAGCTGAACATCACGCCGTTCGTCGTCACGCTCGCCACGAACTCCGCCGGGCTCGGCGTGATCTATATCGTCTCGAACGAGTTCCCCACGCCCGCGGCGCCGGCCCTCACGACCTTCATGTCGGCACAGTGGATCGGTGTGCCCACGCCGGCGTTCGTCGCCGTCGCGGTGGTCGCGGTCGCCCATGTGCTGCTGAAGGGGACGACCCGGGGCCGGGTCTTCCTGATGGTCGGGGCCAACCGCACCGCCGCCGCGACGATGGGCATCCGGACCGATCGCTACGTCGTCGGCGCCTACGTGCTTGCGGCGGTCTGCTACGCCGTCGGAGCGATCATCCTCGCCGGCTGGGTCCGGACCCCGACGTTGTTCATCGGCGACCAGTACCTGCTGCCCAGCATCGCGGCGACCGTGTTGGGCGGGACCGCGATGACAGGCGGGATCGCCAGCGTGCTGTCCAGCTCGATCGGCGCGGTCTTCCTGACGCAGCTGTCCCAGGTGGTGCTCGCGGCGGGCGCCTCCACGGCCGGGCAGCGGCTCGTCGAGGCGCTGGTCCTGGCGGCCGGCATCGCTGTTCAACGCCTGCGCCTGCCCCGTGCGCTGACTCCGGCAGGCCGGACGCGGCGGCAAGAAGCTCGAGACGCCGTTTCAGAGAGAGAACCGAGAGAGGAACTGACGAACCATGTCAAGTTGTAGGCAGAACCCCGTGCGGAAGGCGGCCATCGGCCTCTCGGTCTCCGCCGTACTGATCGCCATGTCGGCATGCAGCGTGGCTCCGCCCGATGCCTCGGAGACGAAGACAGGGTCGGAGCAGAAGCTGACCACCGGCGACACCAGTCAGCTGAAAGAGATCACTGACTTCTGTGGCGACAAGCCGATGAAGGTGGCGCTCGCGGACGGCCAGGGCGGGAACGCATGGCGGAAGGTGACGCGTGCGGAGTTCGAGGACGAAGCAAGTCGGTGCGACAACATCGAGGTGCTGCCCTACGCGGACGGACAGAACAACCCGCAGAAGGCGATCAGCGACGTCAACGCTCTCGTGGCGCAGGGCGTGAACGGTCTCGTGGTGTTTCCCGACTCAGGGCCAGCCATGCTCCCGACCTTCCGCACGGCGTTCAAGGCCGGCGTATCGGTCGTTCCCTACACGTCGAACCCCGGAGGCGCCCCCGGCGTCGACTACACGACCTTCGTCAGCAACAACACCGCGGCGGAAGGGGGGATCTGGGCGGCCTGGATGTGTCAGACCCTGCAGCCGGAGGGCGGCAATATCGTCTTCCTCGGCGGCACGCCGGGCAATACCCAGAGCCTCACGGAGCTCGAGGCCGTCGAGGAGGAGATGGCGTCGAACTCGGACTGCAGCAACGTCAAGCTGCTGAACAAGTCCGGGCAGCCCTACGACACCAACTGGGAGCCCACGCAGGGGCAGAAGGTCGTCGCCGGACTCCTGACGCAGTACCAGCAGATCGACGGGATCATCAGCGACTCCTCCCAGGTGGTGGTCGCGGGACTCCGGGCGGTCAAGGCAGCGAAGCGGTCCACCCCGGCCATCGCCACGGTCGACCTGAACGAACTGTCCTGTCTCTGGGAGACCTACGACAAGGCCGGTGACGCCTTCCCGATGATGTCGATCGACGGCCGTCCGTGGCTGGTCAGGATCGCCCTGCGCAAGGCGGTCGCGGACTTCCAGGGCATCGACAACGACGAGCCGAACATCGTGACGGTACCGATCTTCGAGGACACGACCGACGACTCGAAGCCGGTCCGGTGCGAGCCCAGCCTGCCGCCGGAGGCCTCGGTCTCGTCGACCCTGAAGCCGGAGCAGCTGCAGAAGGTCTTCAACTAGCCGCCCGTACGACCCTCAGGAGGACTGAATGTCTTCATCTGGGCCCCTTGAGCCGGTTCTGAGCCTGCGGGGCATCACGAAGACCTACCCGGGCGTCCGTGCGCTCAACAACGCTTCATTGGATGTGTACCCCGGAGAGGTACTGGGCCTCGTCGGCGGCAACGGTGCCGGCAAGTCGACGCTCATCGGCGTGACGTGCGGGGCCGTTCCTCCGGACAGCGGGTCCGTCGAGCTCGCCGGGCAGGACCTGGTCGGCAGCGGATCGAGCCGCACGCGTGAGCTGGGCCTGTCGGTCGTGCACCAGCACCCTGCCCTCATGCCGCATCTGACCGTCGTCGAGAACATGCTCCTCGGCGTTCCAGCGCACGAGCGCCCGAGCTTCTCGGACGCTCGTGCGTGGGCCGACCGGCAGCTGCGCGAGTGGGGCTACCAGATCGACGTCGCGGCCAGGGTCCACGACGTCCCCGTGGCTCAACGCCATGCCGTCGAGATCGCGCGCGCTCTCGTCGGCAACCCGAAGGTGGTGATGTTCGATGAGCCGACGGAGGCGTTCACCCGGCAGGAGGTCGCGACCTTCTTCGAGCAGATCCGTCGCCTGACGGCTCGCGGAGTGGGTGTGTTGTACATCAGCCACCGACTGCCCGAGGTGTTCGAGATCTGCGATCGCATCATCTCGATGCGCGACGGAGTGCTGGGCACCGCAGCGCCCACCTCCAGTCTGTCCGAAGCGGACGTGATCGGGCAGATCGTCGGTCGGTCGGTCGGAGCGATCTATCCGGACAAGCGGCCGACTGCGGCCGAGTCCCGGACGCTGCTCGACGTGTGCGATCTCCAGACGGCATCGGGTGCTCGTGGATCCTTCACGCTCCGCGCTGGAGAGATCGTGGGGCTGGCCGGGGTCGAAGGCAACGGTCAACGCGAGTTCCTGCGAGGGCTCGCCGGTCACGACGTGGTGAGTGGTCGGGTGCTCGTCGACGGCGAGGCGGTGTCCGTCGCGACGCCGAGCAGAGCGGCCGGCTCCGGGATCGCGCTGGTGCCGCAGGATCGTGTGATCGAGGGCCTGGCCATGCAGATGTCGGTGCGGGAGAACCTGACCCTCGGCTCCCTGCCGAGCGTGTCTCGGGCCGGGTTCATCTCGAACCGTGAGGAGTCGCGCGCCGTCGCGGGGTCCATCGCCAGCCTTGCGATCAAGACGCCGCACAGTGAGGCGACCATCAGCCAGCTCTCCGGGGGAAATCAGCAGAAGGTGCTGATCGGTCGCACCTTGCTGGCTGACCCCCGGGTCGTGCTCTTCGACGAGCCGACCCAGGGAGTGGACGTGGGGGTGCGCGCCGACATCTACCGGCTGCTGCGCGAGGAGGCGGACGCCGGCAAGGCAGTCGTCGTCCTGAGCTCCAACAGCTCAGAGCTGGTGGGTCTGTGTGACACCGTGCTGGTCTTCTCGAGAGGGCAGATCACGAGGTCGTTGGCTGAGGACGGCGTCCACGAGACGGACATCGCCGAGGCGGCGCACCGCGCCGATCTGCTGACCACCGAGGTCGACCACGACCCAGCGGCGACCACCCGCTCCCGATCCGGAAGACTGACCGGGTTCCTGGCCGGCGACTACGGGCCGAGCGGCCTGCTGGCGGTCGCGATCGTGGTGCTGGGTGCCGTCGCCGCGAACCAGAACTCACTGTTCCTGTCGACGTTCAGCATCCGGAACATTCTGCTGCTGATGGCGCCGCTGCTGTTCCTGGCCGCGGCGCAGCAAGTGGTCATGCTCACCGGCGGGATCGACATCTCGGTCGGACCGTTGGCGGGCCTGTTGGTCGTCATCGCGTCGTTCTACCTCGTCGACGGCCAGAATCTGTCGGTCTGGATCACCGGCCTACTGCTGATGCTGGCCACGGCCTGCGCGGTGGGTCTGACGAACGGGGCACTGGTCCGGTTCGGCATGGTCCTGCCGATCGTCGCCACGCTGGTGACGAACGTCGGGCTGCAGGGCTTCTCACTCACCCTGCGACCGACCCCAGGCGGGGCGATCGCCACCCGGATCACCGATGCGCTGACGTACTCGATCGGCTTCATGCCGGTCTCGGTGATCGTCGGCGTGCTGTTCATGATCGGGCTGGAGCGCTGGTTGCGTCGGTCGCGGGCCGGGATGTCGATCCGGGCGGTCGGGTCCTCGGAGTCGGCGGCGCACCGCATCGGCATCCGCCTGACGCCGACACACATGCTCGCGTACCTGCTCTCGTCCGTCTTCACCCTGCTCGGTGCGCTGTGCTTCATGGCGCAGACGGGAGTCGGCGACGCCACAGCGGGAGTCAGCCTGACCTTCGCGAGCATCACCGCGGTGGTGCTCGGCGGCGCATCGGTGTTCGGCGGACGGGGGAGCTTCATCGGCGCGCTACTCGGCGCGGCGTTCCTGCAGGTGCTCCAGAACGCGGCCGTGTTCATGGGGCTGTCCACCGCCTGGCAGTACGCGTTGCTCGGCTGCCTCGCTCTGACGGCGACCGCCCTCTACGCGCGGGTGCGGCGGACCGATGCCGCCAACCTGTGACCCCGCACGGTCCTTTGATTCGGAGATGGAGAGATGACGAACACCAGCACCACCCTTCGTGAGTCCGCCGACCATCGCCTTCGCAGCCGCGCCGCGCGCGTGGTTCCGGGCGGCATGTACGGGCATCAGCGAGCCGGCCTCTTCCCGGCGAACTTCCCGCAGTTCCTGGCCGGCGGCAATGGGGCGATCATCCGCGACGTCGACGGTCGTGAGTTCATCGACTTCCTGCTCGGGTACGGACCGATGGTGCTGGGCTACCAGCATCCCGCGGTCGAGGAGGCGGCGGCGCGCCAACGAGCGCTCGCGGACTGTCAGAACGCCCCGTCCGAGCGGATGGTCGAGCTGGCCGAGATGTTGGTCGACATGGTCGACCACGCCGACTGGGCGTACTTCGCGAAGAACGGAACGGACGCCACCACGACCGCCTTGACGATCGCGCGGGCGGCGACCGGACGAGCGAAGATCCTCGTCGAGCGACACAGCTATCACGGAGCGGCGCCCTGGTGCACGCCGGGAGTCGCCGGGATCCAGGCCGCGGATCGCGAGAACATCGTCTACTTCGACTACAACGACCTGGCGAGCCTGCGCGACGCGTTCGCCGAGGCCGATGGCGATCTGGCCGGCGTGATCATCACCCCGTTCAAGCACAACGACGGGGTCGATCAGGAGCTCATCACCGCCGAGTTCGCCGGGGCCCTGCGGGCGGGGTGCGACGCGGCCGGTGCCGTACTCATCCTCGACGACGTGCGGTGTGGGATGCGGCTCCACCTGGGCAGCAGTTGGCGCGACGTCGACGTGGAGCCCGATCTCAGCGTGTGGGGCAAGGCGATCAGCAACGGCTACGCCGTGTCGGCGATCCTGGGTCGCGAGTCTCTGCGCGATGCAGCCACCTCGATCTTCAGCACCGGGACCTTCTGGTTCGCCGCGGTGCCCATGGCGGCGGCGCTCGCCACGATCGCCGAGTTGCGGAGGATCGACGGAGTCGGCCTGCAACGCCGAGCGGGTGACCGCTTCAAGGCCGGCCTCGTCGATCAGGCCAATGCCGCCGGGTTCGAGATCGCATACACCGGGCCGAGCCAGATGCCGTACCTGCGGTTCGTCGATGACGTCGACCACAAACTGAGCTTCGAGTTCTCGGAGGCAGCCCTCGAGCACGGGGTCTATCTCCATCCGCGGCACAACTGGTTCGTGAGCACCGCACACACCGACGAGGTGATCGATCGGGCGCTCGAGGGGACCGGCATGGCCTTCAAGCAGCTGGCCACGGCTCGCTGATCTCCCTACTGTGAAGGAATAGGTGACCTGCGTTGACCACGTACTTGCTCCGCGGCGGCCTGATCGTCGACGGCACCGGAAACCCTGGGTACCGAGCGGACCTCGCTATCGAGGAGGGGACGGTCCGGATCGTCCGAAGGCCCAAGGATGCCCCCGTCGGGGCAACCCAGATCGATGTGTCGGGGCTCGTGGTGGCCCCGGGCTTCATCGACATGCATTCGCACACCGGCCTGACGATCCTCGATGAGCCGCAACACAGCCCGAAGCTCACCCAGGGCGTCACCACCGAGCTGGTGGGCGTCGACGGCCTCTCCTACGCGCCGTTCGAGACGTCCAAGGACCTCGAGCTGTTCGCTCGGATGAACGCGGGCCTCGACGGTCTTCCGGAGATCGCCTTCGACTGGGGCTCGGTCGACAGCTATCTCCGCCGGTTCGACGTCGGGGTGGGCGTCAACGTCGCGATGCTGATGGGGAACTCCGCGCTGCGGATCGCCGCGGTCGGGTGGGACGAGGGGGAGGCCTCTGCCGAGCAGATCGCCACGATGCGCCGGCTCGTCGGCCGGGGGATGCGCGAGGGAGCGTTCGGCATCTCGACGGGCCTCGACTACCCGCCGGGCAGCTACGCGTCCACCGACGAGCTCGTCGAGCTCTGTCGCGAGGTGTACGAGCTCGGCGGGCTCTACCACACCCATGTTCGCTACTGGCTCGGCGATCGGCACCTCGATCCCTTCAAGGAGGCCTTCGAGATCAGCGAGCGAAGTGGCGCTCGCCTCCACGTCACGCACATGTACACGCGTGACTACATCCCGGACGGGGTCGGTGCTCTGGTCGGCCTGCTCGACGAGACCTACGCCGGTGGGGTCGATGTGTCGTTCGACGTGTATCCGTTCGAGTGGACCGGAACCCGGTCGACGATCTACCTGCCGCAGTGGATCCAGTCGGGAGGCCCGGACGAGACGCTGCGCCGGTTGGCGGATCCGGAGTGTCGGCGGCGGTTCGTGCAGGACCTGACGGATGCCGACCCTCGGGACTCCTGGCGTACGCAGATGGACTACGTGTTCGTCGGATATCTCGCGGGTGGCAAGAACGAGAAGTTCGAGAGCTGGACACTGGGCGAGATCGCCCGCTATCGCGGTGTCGACGTGGTCGACGCCTTCTTCGATCTGCTCATCGACGAAGACCTGCGGGTCGCGGAGGTGTTGTCCCCGGGGCCCCCCGGCAACCGGCTGCAGACGTTCCTGACACACCCATTGGGCATGATCGGCACGGATGCGATGTACCTGGGGGACCGGCCCAGCCCGCGGTCCTACGGCAGCTTCACCAGGATCCTCGGCGAGTTCGTCCGTGGCGACTCGATGATGCCGCTCACGGAGGCCATCCGCAGGTTCACCTCGTACCCCGCGCAGCGCCTCGGTCTCAAGCAGCGGGGCATGCTGCGCGACGGCCTGGTGGCCGACGTGACCGTCTTCGACCCTGCGACGGTCAGGTCGAACGCCACCCACGCCCACCCTCGGACGGAGTCGACGGGCATCGAGCATGTGTTCGTCAACGGTGAGCAGGTGCTGCGTGACGGCGCGCTCTCCGGGCGTCTTGCGGGCCGCGCCCTGCGCTTCGGGAACGACTGACACGCTGCTGCCGGGCGCCCTCGGCCGCGAGGTCGCCTCGGCAGGCACATCACTTCTGAAGCCGTCCGTCACGTCACCCGAGCCGGGTGACGTGACGGACGGCTTCGTCGCATTTCGGTACGGGCTCGCGGGTGCACCGCCGCGAGCCGGCGATGATTCTTGACTGGTTCAAGAAAGCCGGTCAGACTGCAGGCATGACCACCGACGCCGAGCGGCTGCTGCGGGAGGCGGGGTTGCGGGTCACCCGCCCGCGGCTCGCGGTCCTGGGCGCGGTCCACACGCATCCGCACGCCGACACCGAGTCCATCATCGCCGCCGTACGCCGCGACCTGCCCGACGTCTCGCACCAGGCGGTCTACGACTCCCTGCACACGCTGAGCGCGAACGGGCTGGTGCGCCGCATCCAGCCGTCGGGATCGGTGGCCCGCTACGAGTCGCGGGTCAACGACAACCACCACCACGTGGTCTGCCGTTCGTGCGGCGTCATCGCCGACGTCGACTGCGCCGTCGGCCACACCCCGTGCCTGACCGCCTCCGACGACTCCGGCTTCCGGATCGACGAGGCCGAGGTCATCTACTGGGGCCTGTGCCCCTCCTGCTCCACCGTGACAGCACCCGCATGACACCCGGCATCAAACCTGGCATCACACCGAAGTGTTGAGAATCCTGTTGGAAGGAAGCGCGAGACAACAATGACCGAGAGCAACGAGAACCCGACCGCGGTCGACCCGCAGGGCGTGGAGCGCAAGGCGGAAGGGGGATGTCCGGTCGTGCACGGCAGTGGCAGCGAGAGCGAGAACCCCGCGATCGCCTCGCCGACGCCGAGGACGGGCGGCCGCCCGCACACCAACCAGGACTGGTGGCCCAACCAGCTCGATCTGTCCGTGCTGCACTCGAACTCGGCGGAGACCAACCCGCTGGGTGCGGACTTCAGCTACGCCGAGGAGTTCGAGAAGCTCGACATCGAGGAGCTCCGCAAGGACATCGTCGAGGTGCTCAACACCTCGCAGGAGTGGTGGCCGGCCGACTTCGGCCACTACGGCGGCCTGTTCGTCCGGATGAGCTGGCACGCGGCCGGCACCTACCGCATCCACGACGGCCGCGGTGGCGCGGGCCAGGGCGCGCAGCGCTTCGCCCCGCTCAACAGCTGGCCGGACAACGTCGGCCTCGACAAGGCCCGGCGCCTGCTGTGGCCGGTCAAGCAGAAGCACGGCCAGAAGATCTCCTGGGCCGACCTGCTCGTGTACGCCGGCAACGTGGCGCTCGAGGACATGGGCTTCAAGACCTTCGGCTTCGGCTTCGGCCGCGCGGACATCTGGGAGCCGGAGGAGATCTACTGGGGCCCGGAGGACACCTGGCTGGGCGACGAGCGCTACAGCGGCGAGCGTGACCTCGCCAACCCGCTCGGCGCCGTCCAGATGGGCCTCATCTACGTCAACCCCGAGGGCCCGAACGGCAACCCGGACCCGCTGGCCTCGGCCCGCGACATCCGCGAGACCTTCGCCCGGATGGCGATGAACGACGAGGAGACCGTCGCGCTGATCGCCGGCGGGCACACCTTCGGCAAGACCCACGGCGCCGGCGACGCGGCCCTGGTGGGCCCCGAGCCGGAGGCCGCGCCGCTGGAGGAGCAGGGCCTGGGCTGGCGGGGCTCGTTCGGCACCGGCAAGGGCGACGACACGATCAGCTCGGGCCTCGAGGTCACCTGGACCTACCACCCCACCCGGTGGGACAACGAGTTCTTCCACATCCTCTTCGCCTACGAGTGGGAGCTGACGAAGTCGCCCGCCGGTGCGTACCAGTGGCGGCCCAAGAACGGCGCGGGCGCCGACATGGTGCCGATGGCGCACGACCCGTCCAAGCGTCGCGAGCCGCGGATGCTCACCTCCGACCTGGCCCTGCGCTTCGACCCGGAGTACGGCAAGATCTCGCAGCGGTTCCTGGAGCACCCCGACGAGTTCGCCGAGGCGTTCGCGAAGGCCTGGTACAAGCTGCTGCACCGCGACATGGGTCCGGTGGAGCGCTACCTCGGCCCCCTGGTCGCCCCGACGCAGCCCTGGCAGGACCCGGTGCCGGCGGTCGACCACGAGCTCGTGGGTGACGGCGACGTCGCCGCGCTCAAGGCGAAGGTGCTCGACTCCGGCCTCTCGGTCTCGGAGCTGGTCTCGACCGCGTGGGCCTCGGCGGCGACCTTCCGCTCGACCGACAAGCGCGGTGGAGCGAACGGCGCCCGCATCCGGCTCGAGCCGCAGCGCGGCTGGGCCGTCAACCAGCCCCAGCGGCTCGCGTCCGTCCTCGAGAAGCTCGAGGGCATCCAGCGCGAGTTCAACGAGGCCGGCGGCGCGCAGATCTCGCTGGCCGACCTCATCGTGCTGGCCGGCTCCGCGGCCGTCGAGAAGGCCGCCAAGGACGGCGGCGTCGACGTGACGGTGCCGTTCCGCCCGGGTCGCACCGACGCCTCGCAGGAGCAGACCGACGTCGACTCGTTCGCGGTGCTCGAGCCCCGGGCGGACGGCTTCCGCAACTACGTGCGCGAGGGCGAGAAGGTCCAGCCCGAGGTGCTGCTGGTCGACCGTGCCTACATGCTCGGGCTCAACGCTCCCGAGATGACGGTCCTGGTCGGTGGCCTGCGGGCGCTCGACGCCAACGTCGGCGGTGCGCAGCACGGCGTCCTCACCGACCGGCCGGGCGTGCTCACCAACGACTTCTTCGCCAACCTCCTGGCCCCCGGGCGGGAGTGGAAGGCGTCGGCGTCGCAGGAGAACGTCTACGAGATCCGCGACCTCGGCAGCGACGAGGTGCGGTGGACGGCCACGGCGGTCGACCTGGTCTTCGGCTCGAACTCGCAGCTGCGGTCGCTCGCCGAGGTCTACGGCAGCCAGGACGCGGGCGAGAAGTTCGTCCGCGACTTCGTGGCGACGTGGGTCAAGGTCATGGAGAACGACCGGTTCGACCTGGCCTGATCGCGCAGGCGCCTGTCGCAGAGGGGCTCACGTCGTACGACGTGAGCCCCTCTCGCATGTCCGGGACCGGATCCGGGCGCGGCTGAGGCTAGGCTCACCTTTCTGGAATCATTCAAGAAAAGGTGATTGGATGGAGCCATCCCCAAGGGAAGGATGACCCTCGTGACCGACATGCTGCACTCCGACCAGAGCACCCACGTCGCCCAGCCTCCGTTCACCGCTTCCGAGCAGCTGGCCACCCATCTCCAGCAGCTCGCGGTGGACCTCATCGACCTGCACCTGGTGGCCAAGCAGGCGCACTGGAACGTCGTCGGCCTCAACTTCCGAGACCTGCACCTGCAGCTCGACGAGGTCGTCGACGCCGCCCGCGAGTTCTCCGACCAGGTCTCCGAGCGGATGCGGGCGATCTACGTGACCCCCGACGGCCGCGCGACGACCGTCGCGGCGCAGTCCAGCCTTCCGGACTTCCCGACCGGCGAGGTCAACACCGCGCAGGCCGTTGACCTGATCGCGGCCAGCCTGTACGCCGTCTCCGGGACCGCCCGTCGGATCCACGACGACGTCGACGCCGAGGACCCCACCACCGCGGACATCCTGCACGCGATCATCGAGCGCATCGAGCAGCTCGCCTGGATGATCGACGCCGAGAACCGGATCGCCAACTCCAGCCTGCCCCGCCCGATCCACCGCTGACCGGCTCGGCAGGTCAGGCGTCGAAGCCGTCGTGGCGAGGTCGCTCGAAGCAGGCCACGACGGCCAGGCCGAGCACCAGCACGACCGCGGGCAGCAGCATCGACTGCGACATCGCGGCGGCGAACCCCTCGACGACCTCGGGGGGCAGCTGGCTCAGGCCCGACTCCGGCGCGGCGGAGGGGTCCAGCCCCTCCGCCGCCAGCCGGCCGTCCATGAGCACCGCGATGCCGGCCGCCCCGAGCACGGACCCGACCTGCCGGGTCGCGTTGTAGACGCCGGCGCCGGCGCCGGCCTGGTGCTCGGGCAGGTTGCGGCTGGTGGTGGTGGAGTTCGGCGCCCAGATGAACGCGTTGCCGACGCCCATCCCGGCCGTGGCCAACAGCAGCTCCCAGGTGTGGGAGTCCACGGTCATCACCTGGGAGAGCCACCCGAACGACGCCGCCATCACCGCGAACCCGAAGCCGATCAGCAGCCGCGGGTGCACCCGGTCGGTGAGCCGCCCGACCCGCCTGGCGAGCAGGATCGCCAGCACCGCCATCGGCACCAGCAGCAGCGCGGCCTCCGTCGGGCTCATCCCGCGCACGCCCTGGGCGTAGAGCATCAGCGGGAACGCCATCGCGGTGATCGCGAAGCCGACGACGGCGATGGCGGCGTTGCCGAGTGAGAAGTTGCGGTCGTGGAACAGCGTCAGGGGCACGAGCGGCTCGCGCTGGTTGCGCCACTGCCACCAGACGAATGCCGCGAGCACCACCAGGCCGCCGAGGATCATCGCCCAGATCCACGGCGCCCAGTCCTGCTGATGCCCCTCCTGGATGCCGAAGACCAGGAGGAACATCCCCACGCCGGACAGCACCACGCCGCCCCAGTCGAAGTCGCGCGAGTGCGTCTCGAGCGCCGGCACCAGTCGCACCGCGAGCACGAGGGCCACCGCGACGAGCGGGATGTTGACGAGGAAGATCCACTCCCAGCCGAGCGCATCGACGAGTACGCCGCCCATGAGCGGGCCGAGGAGCGTCGAGACGCCGACGGTGAGGCCCCAGACCGCCATCGCCCGACCCCGAACGACGGGCGGGAAGATCCGGGTGATGATCGCCATCGTCTGCGGCGCCATCATGGCCGCTCCGAGGCCCTGCGCGACCCGGGCGACGATCAGCATCTCGACCGTGGTCGTCAGTCCGCACCACAGCGAGGCCGCGCCGAACACCGCCAGCCCGAGCAGGTAGATGCGCCGGGGCCCGAAGCGATCGCCGAGCCGGCCGGTGATCAGCACCGGCACGGCGTAGGCGAGCAGGTAGGCACTGGTCACCCAGACCGCCTGGTTCACGTCCGCATCGAGCGCCGTGATGATCGCCGGCGTCGCGACCGAGACGATCGTCATGTCGACGAGAATCAGGAAGAAGCCCACGCACAGGGCGACCAGGGCGGCCCACGGCCGGTCGGTCGAGCCGGCGGCCGAGTGCCGGTCGGCCGGATCCGCGAGCCGCGGGGGGAGTGTCGAGGTCATCTCTCTCCTCAGAGCTCAGGTCAGAACTCAGGTCAGGGCTCGGGTCAGAACTCGGGCGACCGGGCGAGCAGGGCCCGGCCGAGCAGCCGCTGCCCCGAGGGCACGCGGAAGTGCGCCTGCGGCACGGGTACGGCGTACACCGCGTAGACGCCCTCGCGCGCCGGCACTCGCACCCGGGTGGCCGTCGCCGGCAGTCCGGCCTCCTCGACCAGGGCGAGCGTCTGCGCGATCGTGCGCTGCTGCAGCCGTGGCCAGACGCTGTCGAAGAACGCCTGCTGCGGTCGGTCGGTCACCATGTTCGCCAGCAGCACCAGCCCGCCCGGCCGGGTGATCGAGGCCGCGGCGCGGAGCAGGTGCGCGGCGATCCGGTAGCCCATCCGGCTGGTGGGGATGTGCTCGAAGAGCCCGACGAGGTCCACCACGTCGACGCTGGCCGGCTCGACGTAGGAGGTGATCGGCGTCTTGAGGAAGTTCTTGCGGAGCAGCTCGACGCGGTCGACGTGCCCGCGGATGCTCGCCTGGCCGGCGACGGTCGCGAGTGCCAACGGGTCGTGGTCGACGAACACGGCCCGGTCGACGGGCCGGCCCTGTGCCTCGAGCCGGTCGACCAGGTCGAGGACCGGCCCGCTCGCACCACACGCCAGGCTGAGGGTGCGCACGGGCTGGTCGTTCGGCCGGTCGCGGAGATGCTCGTGCACCAGGTCGAAGGCACAGTCGGCGCGGGTGCGCACCGCATGCGAGTCCGTGACCCCGATCAGGTAGTCGCGCGAGGTGAGTCCGTACTCGTCCGCGTTGTCGTCGAGAGCCCCGCCCGCGAAGAAGTCCCGGTAGCGGCCGAGGATGCGGTCCGCGCCCGCCGGGCTGTTCTCCTGGGTGATCAGGTCGCGCGCCGTTCGGGTGCCCTGGTCGAAGAGCGGTGCGTCGTACGCCGCCGGGTCGATGCCCTGCGCCGGTGTGGCGAGTCCACCGACGTCGTAGAGCGTGTGCAGCGCGACCGCCCGCTTGGCCACCCCCCACCAGGCCCGGCCCGCCGGATGGGTCTCGGCGTCGAAGAGCCACTGCACGAAGTCGGGCCGGGCGACCTGCTCGGCCAGGGCCCGGTCGACCTGGCCCTGCGTGTGATCGCTCAGCTCGAAGCGCGGGGCCGGGTCGGTGAGCGCGACGTCCAGTCCGGTGCTCGCGAGGCGGTTGATCTCCTCCATGACGGTCGGCTGTACGCCGAGGCGTCCGAGGGGGGCCTCCGTCCTCGGTGCGTGGTCGGCCAGCCGGTCGGTGCCTGATGCCTGGTGCACGATGGTGTCTCCGTCGCTCTGCTGGGGGCCGCGACGCTGGGGCGCGTGACCGGGACCTTCCTGGCCCCAGACCGAGACGCTAGGGACGAGGAGGCGCCGCCGACCGGCTCTTGAGCCACGGAAAGGGGTGGATGCTCGCCGGCCGCAGCCGCGGCCCCGATGCGGTGGTCGCCGCCTCCCGGAGCGGCTACCATCGCGCGGAACAAGAACCTGTTCTAGTGCGAGGTGGTCGTCGATGCCCGGTCCCCGTCCCCACGGCTTCAACCTCTCGACGGTGTTCTCCACGGTCGCCGCGGCGGTGCCCGACCAGGAGGTGCTGGTCTGGCGTGACCGACGGCCGACGTACGCCGAGACGGATGCCCGCGCCTCGGGCCTCGCGCGGCTGCTGGTCGAGCGCGGCCTGGGCTGCCACACCGAGCGGGACCGGCTGGCCGGCCACGAGTCCGGCCAGGACCACCTCGGGATCTACCTGCACAACGGCAACGAGTACCTCGAGGCGATGGTCGGCTCCTACCGCGCCCGGGTCGCGCCGTTCAACGTCAACTACCGCTACGTCGAGGAGGAGCTGGTCTACCTGCTCACCGACGCGCGGACCAGGGCGCTGGTCTACCACGCCGAGTTCGCGCCGCGGCTGGCGGCGATCCGCGACCAGCTGCCCGACCTCGACCTGTTGATCCAGGTCGCCGACGAGTCGGGTCACGCGCTGCTGCCCGGGGCGGTCGACTACGAGGAGGCCCTGCGCACGCCCGAGCCGGTGGCCGGGATGCCGGAGCCCGACGGCGACGACCTCTACGTCCTCTACACGGGCGGCACCACCGGCATGCCCAAGGGCGTGCTGTGGCGCAACGACGACATCTACGTCAGCTCCATGGGCGGCACGCCCTTCGGCACGACCGAGCCGTTCGCGTCGTACGACGCGATCGCGCAGCACGCCCGCGACGCGGGCGGCACCATGCGGCTGCTGATGATCCCGCCGTTCATGCACGGCGCCGCGCAGTGGTCGACGTTCCACACGATCACCAGCGGCGGCACGATCGTGCTGCCCGACGAGGTGCGCCGCCTGGTGCCGGGCGACGCCCTCGCGATCGCCGCCCGTGAGCGGGTGGTGAGCATCCCGGTCGTCGGCGACGCCGTCGCGCTGCCGCTGATCGAGGAGGTCGAGCGCGGTGGCCACGACCTGTCCGGACTCGCCGCCTTCAACAACGGCGGCGCGCCGCTGACGCCGGGCGTGCGCGACCGGATCCTCGAGGCGCTGCCGCACATCCTGGTGATGGACGCCGCGGGCGCCTCGGAGACCGGGCTCCAGATGAGCTCGCTGTCGCTCAAGGGCATGGAGGCCGGCACGGCGACGTTCGACCCGGTGCCGACGACGGTGGTGGTCGACGACCTCTTCACGCGGGTGCTCGGGGCCGGCGAGGGGGAGGGGTGGCTCGCCCAGCGCGGCCGGGTGCCGCTCGGCTACCTCGGCGACGGACCCAAGACCGGGCGCACCTTCCCGGTGATCGACGGTGAGCGGTTCTCGATCCCCGGCGACCGCGCGGTGGTCGACGACGAGGGCAGGATCGTGCTGCTCGGCCGCGACGGCGTCACCATCAACTCCGGCGGCGAGAAGATCTTCGTCGAGGAGGTCGAGCGCGCGCTGGCCGCGCATCCGGCCGTCCGCGACGTCGTGGTGGTCGGCCGCCCCTCGGAGCGCTGGGGGAGCGAGGCGGTCGCCGTGATCCAGCTCGAGGACGACGCGACGGCCACCGACGCGGAGCTGCTCGCCGAGGCCGAGCGGCACATCGCCCGCTACAAGGTGCCGAAGGCGATCATCCGGGTCTCCAGCGTGCAGCGGTCCCCGTCGGGCAAGGCGGACTACCGTTGGGCGAAGGCGCAGGCGGTGGGCTGAGGTCGGATCCGTGAGGCCGCGATGAGTACGCCGCCCGGCGCCGGTCGAACCGGTATCCGATTCCCACACCAGGAGGCGACCGTGGCCACCCAGCTGAACCCCTACCTGAACTTCCGAGGCCAGGCCCGCGAGGCGATGACCTTCTACCAGTCCGTCCTCGGCGGCCAGCTCGATGTGATGACCTTCGCCGACATGGGCGGCATGGGCGTGCCCGAGTCCGAGGCCGCGCAGGTCATGCACTCGTCGCTGGGCGTCTCCGACGCCGTGCAGCTGATGGGCTCCGACGTGCCGAGCCAGATGGAGGGCGACTTCGTCAACGGTCGGATCTCGCTCAGCGGTGACGACCGGGCGACGCTGCAGCGGTGGTTCGAGGGGCTCGCCGAGGGCGGCACGGTCAACATGCCGCTCGAGAAGGCACCCTGGGGCGACTGGTTCGGCGACCTCACCGACCGCTTCGGCGTGAGCTGGCTGGTGAACATCGCGGGCACCGACGGGGACTGACCGGCCCGACGGCGTACGCGCGGCCGCGCGCCGAGGCCGATGACCCTCATCGAGGTCATCGGGCCGGCGTCGTCCGGCCACCCGCGCGCCGTTGCGCGTTCACCGGCGCATGGTCGGCTCGCATCCGGGGCCGCTCCGGTCCCTCCCCACTTCTCGGAAGGACTCTCGGATGCACCTGCGCCTCTCCCGACAGCACCGGCGGGCCGCGGTCGCTCTCGCCGCCGTCACCGTGGTCGGCACCACCAGCGGCCTCGCCGTCGCCGGTGGCGGCCGGCACCACGACCCGGCGCCGGACGACCTCACCGCACACGCGGGAGCCACCCGCAACGACGGCGACCGCACCACCCAGGTGCGCAAGGCCGTCGAGGGCGGTCACGCCCGCAACGTGATCCTGCTCATCGGCGACGGCATGGGTGACTCGGAGATCACCGCCGCCCGCAACTACGCCGAGGGCGCCGCCGGCCGCTTCGCCGGCATCGACGCGCTGCCGCTGACCGGCCAGTACACGACGTACTCGCTCTCGAAGGCGACCGGCCTGCCCGACTACGTGCCCGACTCGGCCGCCACCGGCTCCGCGTGGGCGACCGGCACGAAGACCTACGACAACGCGGTCTCGGTCGACATCAAGGGTCAGCCGCAGCAGACGCTGCTCGAGCTGGCCAAGGCCAACGGGCTCAAGACCGGCGACGTGACGACCTCGGAAATCCAGGACGCCACTCCCGCGGTACAGGTCGCGCACATCTCGGCGCGGTCCTGCTACGGACCCGACCAGACCTCGGCGACCTGCCCCGAGGCGGCGAAGGAGAACGGCGGGCTCGGGTCGATCACCGAGCAACTGCTCGACACCCGCCCCGACGTGACGCTGGGCGGCGGCGCAGCGACGTTCGCGCAGACCGCCAAGGCCGGGACCTGGACCGGCAAGACGCTCCGGCAGCAGGCCGACGAGCGCGGCTACCAGGTGGTGACCGACACCGCCGGCCTCGACGCCGTACGCCGGGCCGACCAGCGCGCGCCGCTGCTCGGCCTCTTCGCGCCGGGCAACCTGCCGGTGCGGTACGTCGGCCCCGCGGCCACGCCGGGTGGCTCGAAGCTCCCCGCGCAGCGCTGCACGGACAACCCGAACCGTCCCGCGACGCAGCCGACGCTGGCCGAGATGACGGAGAAGGCGATCGACCTGCTGGAGAACCGCAAGGGCTTCTTCCTCCAGGTCGAGGGCGCCAGCATCGACAAGCAGGACCACGCCGCCGACGCCTGCGGCCAGATCGGCGAGACCGTCGACCTCGACGAGGCCGTCCAGGTCGCGCTGGCCTACGCGAAGCGGGTCGGCCACACCTCGGTGTTCGTCACCGCCGACCACGCCCACACCAGCCAGATCATCGAGGTCGGCAGCGACTCGCCCGGCCGCACCGTCACCCTCACCACGGCCGACGACGCACCCATGACCCTCAACTACGGCACGTCGACCGGCAGCTCCCAGCAGCACACCGGCAGCCAGCTGCGGGTGGCGGGCTACGGTCCCGGCGCCGCCAACATCGTCGGCCTGACCGACCAGACCGACCTGTTCTTCACCATCCGCGACACGCTCCGGCTCCGCTGACCACCTCGGGTCGTCCGCTTCAGGAGGGTGCCTGCACCGGCCTCAGGCGGACGACCCGAACCTCGGCGCGTCAGGTGATCGTCATCCCGCCGTCGACGGCGAGCGTCTGCCCGGTGACGTAGCCGCCGGCGTCGGAGGCCAGGAAGACGACGGCGGCCGCGAGCTCGGCCGGGTCGCCCTTGCGGCCGGCGGGGATGCGCTGCTGCTGGGAGTCGAGATAGCCGGGCGGGTACTGGTCGGTCATCTCCGAGGCGAAGAAGCCCGGGGCGATCGCGTTCACGCGGATGCCCTTGCGGCCGGTCCACTGCTGGGCGAGGTCACGGGTCATCCCGATCAGCCCGGCCTTCGACGAGGCGTACGCCGCCTGGGGGAGGCCCGCCGTGGTGAGACCGAGCACCGAGCTGATGTTGACGATGCTCGAGCCAGGCTGCATCACCCGGCCGCAGGCCTGCGCCATCCAGTAGCAGCCGTTGAGGTTCACGTCGATCACGGCCCGGAACTCGTCGGGCGTCTCCCGGGTCGCCGGCACCGCCGTACCGATCCCGGCGTTGTTGACCAGCACATCGACCCGGCCGAACTCCTCCATGGCGAGGGCGACCAGGTTGGCGCACGACTCGGGGTCGGCGACGTCGGTCTCGACGGTGAGCGCGCGCCGGCCGGCGGCCTCGACGAGCCTGGCCGTCTCGGCGAGCCGGTCCGCCCGCCGGGCGCCGAGCACGAGGTCGGCTCCGGCCTCCGCGAGGCCCTGGGCGAACGCGACGCCGAGACCGCTGGAGGCCCCGGTCACGATGGCGACCCTGCCGTCGAGCCGGAACAGATCGGGAACGCTGCGCGCGCTGCTGCCGGGTGAGCTCATGCCCGCGACTGTAGTCAGCCCGGCCGTCGGGGGTATCCTGAGGCCATGTGGAGGACCCTGCTCCTTACCTAGCCGCGTCGACGCGCACCCATCGACGCGGCCGCCCCTCGTGCCCGAGGGGCTTTTTTGTGCCCGGAGTCGACCATCCACCAGAGCATGAGAGAGACGAGATGAGCGAGCAGGAGACGTACGACGTCGAGGCCGTCCAGGAGAAGTGGCTGCCCGTCTGGGACGAGCTGCAGCCCTTCCGCGCCGACGAGGACTCCCCGCGCGAGAAGAAGTACGCGCTGACGATGTTCCCCTACCCGAGCGGCGACCTGCACATGGGGCACGCCGAGGTGACGGCGCTGCACGACGTGGTCGCGCGCTACTGGTGGCAGCGCGGCTTCGAGGTGCTGAACCCGATGGGCTGGGACTCCTTCGGCCTGCCCGCCGAGAACGCCGCCATCCGCAACGACGAGCACCCCGCGACGTACACCTACGCGAACATCGAGACGCAATACGAGTCGTTCAAGCGCTACGGCATCTCCTTCGACTGGTCGCGCCGCCTGCACACCTCCGACCCCGAGTACTACCGCTGGACGCAGTGGCTGTTCCTGAAGTTCCGCGAGCGCGGGCTGGCCTACCGCAAGAACAGCCCGGTCAACTGGTGCCCCAACGACCAGACGGTGCTGGCCAACGAGCAGGTCGTCGACGGCAAGTGCGAGCGCTGCGGCGCCGACGTCACCAAGCGCGAGCTGACCCAGTGGTACTTCAAGATCACCGAGTACGCCCAGGAGCTGTTGGACTGCCTGGACGACCTGGAGCCGACCTGGCCGGCCCGGGTCGTCACCGCGCAGCGCAACTGGATCGGCCGCTCCGAGGGCGCGCACGTCGACTTCGCGGTCGAGGGCCACGATCCGATCACCGTCTACACGACGCGTCCGGACACGATCTTCGGCACCACGTTCATGGTCGTCGCCGTCGACTCCGCGCTGGCCGAGGAGCTGGTGACCGACGGGCAGCGCGCCGCCTTCGAGACCTACCGCGACGAGATCCGCAAGGAGACGGAGATCGAGCGGCTGTCCACGGACCGCCCGAAGACCGGCGTCGACCTGGGGGTCACGGCGACCAACCCGGTCACCGGCACCCAGATCCCGGTCTGGGCGACCGACTACGTGCTGGCCGACTACGGCACCGGTGCGGTCATGGGCGTGCCCGGCGGCGACCAGCGCGACTGGGAGTTCGCCACGGTCATGGGCCTGGAGATCATCCGGACGACCCAGACGCCGGAGGGGTTCGAGGGCGAGTCGTACAACGGCGAGGGACCCGCGATCAACTCGCCCGCCCCCGGCGTCGACGCACCGCTGGACATCAACGGCCTGGGCGTGGCCGAGGCCAAGCGCGCCACCATCGACTTCCTGGAGCAGCGGGGCACCGGCAAGGGCGCCGTCAACTTCCGCCTGCGCGACTGGCTGCTGAGCCGCCAGCGCTACTGGGGCGTGCCGATCCCGATCATCCACTGCGAGAAGGACGGCGAGGTCGCCGTTCCCTACGACCAGCTGCCGCTGGAGCTGCCCGAGCTGCGCGGCGCCGACCTGAAGCCCAAGGGCGTCTCGCCGCTGGCCGCGGCGTCCGAGTGGGTCGACGTGGCGTGCCCGACCTGCGGCGGCCCCGCGAAGCGGGACAGCGACACGATGGACACCTTCGTGGACTCGTCGTGGTACTTCCTGCGCTACTGCTCGCCCACCTACACCGACGGCCCGTTCGACGTCGAGAAGGCCAAGGCGTGGATGCCGGCCGACATCTACGTCGGCGGCGTCGAGCACGCCGTGCTGCACCTGCTGTACGCGCGCTTCTTCACCAAGGTGCTGCGCGACATGGGGATGCTGGACGTCGGCGAGCCGTTCGCCGCGCAGCTGAACCAGGGCATCGTCATCAACCAGGGCAAGAAGATGAGCAAGTCGCTGGGCAACGGCGTCAGTCTGGGGGACCAACTTGCGGCGTACGGCGTGGATGCGGTGCGGCTGACGCTGGTCTTCGCCGGTCCGCCGGAGGACGACATCGACTGGGCCGACATGTCGCCGGCCGGGTCGCTGCGCTTCCTGCAGCGCGCCTGGCGGCTGTCGGGCGACGTCACCTCGGCGCCCGGCACCGCGCCGGAGGGCGGCGACGTCGCCCTGCGGCGGGCCACCGCCCACACGGTGCACGAGGCGGCCGAGCTGATCGAGGGCTATCGCTTCAACGTGATGGTCGCGCGGGTCATGGAGCTGGTGAACGCGACCCGCAAGGCCATCGACCTACCGGAGTCTCGCGGAGGCTGCGGCCCCGCCGACCCCGCGGTGCGGGAGGCGGCCGAGGCCGTCGCGATCCTGCTGTCGCTGGTCGCGCCGTTCACGGCCGAGGAGATGTGGGAGCGGCTGGGCCACCGGCCCACCGTCGCTCGCGCCGGTTGGCCGGCCGTCGACCCGGCGCTGCTGGTCGAGGAGTCGGTCACCGCCGTCGTCCAGATCCAGGGCAAGGTCAAGGCCCGGCTGGAGGTCGCCCCGGACATCGCCGAGGCCGACCTGGAGCAGCTGGCCCTGGCCGACCCGGACGTGATGAAGGCGATCGACGGCCGGCCGGTGCGCAAGGTCATCGTGCGCGCGCCGAAGCTGGTCAACGTCGTCGTCTGAGGGCTCGTCTGAAGGGTCGTCGGGGGCGGCACGACGAGAACGCGTTCTCGGGCGTCGTCTAACCTCTCCGCATGCCGGTCACGATCGTCACCGACTCGACCGCCAGCCTCCCCGCGGGGCTGGCCGCCGAGCGCGGCATCGTCGTGGTGCCGCTGCAGGTGGTGATCGGCGCGGAGGTCCTCGACGAGGGACCCGACGGTGCGACGCCGGAGCTGGTCGCGGCGGCCCTGAAGGAGTGGAAGCCGGTCAGCACCTCCCGGCCGGGGCCGGCCACCCTGCTCGAGGTCTATGAGCAGGCCGCCCGCGACGGCGCCACGGAGATCGTCTCGGTCCACCTGTCCGGCGACATGAGCGGCACCTTCGAGTCGGCCCAGCTGGCGGCGCGCGACGCGTCCGTGCGCGTCGTACCGATCGACACCCGGCAGGTCGGCTTCGCCACGGGCTTCGCCGCGTTGGCCGCCGCCGACGCGGTCGACGCCGGAGCCACCGCCGACGAGGCGGCCGAGGCGGCCCGGGCGCGCGCGGCGGCGTCGTCGTCGCTGTTCTACGTCGACACGCTGGAGTACCTGCGTCGCGGCGGCCGGATCGGCGCGGCCGCCGCACTGCTGGGCGGTGCGCTGGCGGTGAAGCCGCTGCTGCACATCGAGGACGGCAAGGTCGCCTCGCTGGAGCGGGTCCGTACGTCGGCTCGCGCGCTCGGCCGGCTCGAGGAGCTCGCCGTGCAGCGGGCGGGGGAGCAGGCGGTCGACGTCTGCGTCGCCCACCTCGCCAACCCGGACCGGGCCGGGCAGCTCAGCGAGCGGCTCGCCGAGCGGCTCGCGGCCAACCTCGAGGGCCGCGAGGTGTGGTGCGGTGAGCTCGGCGCGGTCCTGGGCGCGCACGTGGGCCCGGGCATGATCGCGGTCTGCGTCGCGCCCCGCGGCTGAGCCGCCAACCGTCCACAGCCACCCCTCCGACCGGCTCGTCCACAGCGGCACCCGTCGCCGCCGTTCCCGGTCGGCGGTGCTGCCTAGCGTCGCGGCATGGCCCCTCTTCGTCCTCGCGCCGACCACCAGCAGGCCGCCTCCCGGCGGCTGGAGCTGCTGACCGCCGAGCTTGCTGCCGCCCGGCCCGACCCGGCACCGGACGACGACCCGTGGCTCGACGGACACACCAGGATCCGACCGCTGCGGGCGGTGCCCGACCCGGTCCCGGAGCCGCACCCTCCTCGGCCACCCTCGCCGCCGCTCGTCCCGGTGCCGGGCCGGCACGCCGCCCGGCGGCCGGGTGGCCCGCCGGCGCTGGTCCCGGTGCCGCTGCGCGGCCGGATCTCGCTCGGGCCGACCCAGCTGCTCGTGGTCGCGGTGCTCGTCGCCGTCGGCATCGCGGTCACGGGGTGGTGGGTGGTGCGCGGCGACCCGGAGCGGCTGGAGGCGCCCGCGCCGGCGACCACGGGCGGCGCGGCCGCCCCTACCGCCGCCGCGGGGAGTCCGCCGTCGTCGGCGGTGCCCTCGCAGTCATCCGCACCGGCGGGCGCCGCAGGTGCGCCGGAGGTCACGGTCGACGTCACCGGCAAGGTGCGGCGACCCGGCATCGTCGTGCTCGACGCCGGGGCCCGGGTGGTCGACGCGGTCGAGGCGGCGGGCGGCTCGCGCCGCGGGGTCGACCTGTCCTCGCTCAACCTGGCTCGGGTGCTGGTCGACGGGGAGCAGGTCGTGGTCGGGGCACCGGCCCGCGCCGATCCGGGCGTGCCGGCCGGTAGCGCGGCGCCGACGGCCGGAGCCCTGGTCAACCTCAACACCGCGACCCAGGCCGAACTGGAGTCGCTGCCCGAGGTCGGTCCCGTCACCGCGCAGGCGATCCTCGCCTGGCGCAGCGAGCACGGCGGCTTCACCGCCGTCGACGAGCTGCTCGAGGTCGACGGCATCGGCGACGCGACACTCGGGCAGATCGCCCCCCACGTGACGGTGTGAGGTGGCCGGAGCTGACGACCGCTCTGCCGGGCCCGACCTGCGGATGCTCGCGCTGGCGGCCGCGGCCTGGACCGGCGCGGGCCTGGCCCGGTGGACCGGGTGGTGGCTGGTCCCGGCCGCGACCGTGGCGGCGGCCCTCGGCTGGCTCGTGCTGCGTCGACGACCCGATCGCTCCGCGGCGCGCACGGCGTGCGGTGGCCTGCTCGTCCTCGTCGCGGTCGGCACCGTCACCCAGCTGCGCCTCGACCAGGTCGCGTTCGGACCGGTCCGCGCGCTCGCCGCCGAGCGCGCGGCGGTGACTCTCGTCGGAGCGCTGCGGTCCGACCCGCGCCCGGTCGCGGGTCGCTACGGCGACGTCGTGATCGCCCGGCTCGAGGTCCGCGAGGTGACCGGCCGCGGGTCGTCGTACGCCGTCTCCTCACCGGTCCTCGTGATCGGTGACACGGACTGGCTCGACGTGCCGCTCGGCGCGACGATCCGGGCCTCCGGACGGCTCGGCCCGGCCGACGACCACGACCTGGCCGCCGTGCTGGCCGCGCGTGGCCCACCGGTGGTGTCGGAGCCGCCCGATCTCTGGTGGCGCGGCGCCGCGGCCGTCCGGGCCTCGATCCGCGACGCGGTCGCCCATCGCCCCGCCGACGAACGGGCGCTGGTGCCGGCGCTGGTCGACGGGGACGACGCCGGTCTCGACGAGGAGCTCGCCGACGACTTCCGGACCTCGGGGCTGACCCATCTGCTCGCCGTGTCCGGCACCAACCTGACGCTGGTGGTCGGCTTCCTGCTGGTGCTGGCGCGCTGGGCCGGCGTCCGAGGTCGGGCGCTGCTGGCGGTCGGTGCCGTCGGCATCGTGGGCTTCGTGCTGCTCGCCCGCACCGAGCCCAGTGTGCTGCGGGCCGCGGTGATGGGCACGGTCGCACTGGTGTCGATGGGCGCCGACGGCCGGCGGCGCGGCGCGCGAGCGCTGGGCGTCGCCGTCGTGGTGCTGCTGTTGGCGCGGCCCGGTCTGGCGGTGCAGCCGGGGTTCGCGCTGTCGGTGCTGGCCACGGGCGGGATCGTGCTGCTGGCACCGGGCTGGCGCGACGCGTTGGCGCGCTGGCTCCCGCGCTGGGTCGCGGAGGCCGTCGCGGTGCCGGCGGCCGCCCAGCTGGCCTGCACTCCCGTGGTGGCGGCACTGTCCGGGCAGGTGAGCCTGGTCGCGGTCGCCGCCAACCTCGTGGTCGCGCCGGTGGTCGGCCCGGCGACGGTGCTCGGCCTCGGCGGTGGACTGGTCGGGCTGGTGTGGTCCGGCGGGGGCCGGCTGCTCGGGACGCTGGCCGGCTGGTGCGTGTCCTGGATCGTGCTGGTCGCGACCCGGTCGTCGGCGCTGCCGACCGCGGCGGTCGACTGGGGCAGTGGCGCCGTCGCGCTGACGGTGCTGACGGTGCTGGTCGCCGCGATCGCGCTGGTCGGCCCGATGCTGCTGAGGCACCCGGTGACCGGGGTCGGCTGCTGCGCGCTGCTGGCGCTGGTCGTGGTCGTGCGGCCTCCGACACCGGGCTGGCCGCCCGGGGGCTGGGTGCTGGTCGCCTGCGACGTCGGGCAGGGCGACGCGCTCGTCCTCAACGCGGGGGCGGGCTCCGCCGTCGTGGTCGACGCCGGCCCCGAGCCCGCGGCGGTCGACCGCTGCCTGGACCGGCTCGGCGTCGAGTCCGTCCCGCTCGCCGTGCTCACCCACTTCCATGCCGACCACGTCCGCGGCCTGGCCGGCGTGGTCGACGGACGGCGGGTGGGGGCGATCGCCACGACCGGTCTGCTCGACCCACCCGACGGCGTGCGCGCGGTCGAGGAGGTCGCGGCGGACGCCGGACTGGTGCCGGCGCCGATGGCTTCCGGCACCATCACGACGGTGGGCGAGGTGGCGATCCAGGTGCTCTGGCCACCTCCCGGCGAGCCGACCGGCGGTCCGGGCGATGGCAGCACGGCCAACGACGCCAGCGTCGTGCTGCTCGTCGACGTCCGCGGGGTCCGGATGCTGCTGACCGGCGACGTCGAGCCCGAGGGCCAGGCCGCGATCGCTCGCGCGCTGCCGGGCCTACGCGTCGACGTGCTCAAGGTTCCCCACCACGGCAGCCGCTACCAGGACGAGGACTGGCTGCTGTCCCTCGGCGCCCGGGTCGCGCTGGTCTCGGTGGGCGCCGACAACGACTACGGGCACCCCGCCGCGGCGGCGCTCCAGCCCCTCGCCGAGGCCGGCACGCGGGTGCTGCGCACCGACCGCGACGGCGACCTGGCGGTGGTCACCGACGGAGGCGACCTGGCGACGGTGACCTCCGGTGGGTAGGCGAGGGGGTTGTCCCCGGCCTGTGGCAGGCTGTCCGCACCATGGCAGGTCCCTCGAAGCCCCGCGCGGCAGACGTCCTCGGCCGGGTCACCCTGGTCACCGGCAAGGAGGAGTTCCTGCGCGAGCGCACGGTCGCCACGGTGCGCGACGCCGTCCGTCAGCACGACCCCGACGCCGAGCTGGCCGAGACCCGCGGCTCCGACCTCACCATGGGGACTCTCGGCGAGCTGGCCGCGCCCTCGCTCTTCTCCTCGACCCGGTGCGTCGTCGTGCGCGGTCTCGAGGACCTGCCCGACGAGTCGGTCGACGGACTGCTCGGGTACGCCGCCGCGCCGGTCGACGACGTCGCGCTGGTGCTCATGCACAGCGGCGGCACCAAGGGCTCGGGGGTGCTCACCAAGCTGCGCAAGCTCGACCCTGTCGTCGAGGTCAAGGTCGCCGAGCTGAGGGCGTCGGAGTTCCCGACGTTCGTGGTCTCCGAGATCCGCGGCCACGGCGCCACGCTCGAGCCGGAGGCCGCCGACCTGCTGGTCCAGGCGGTCGGCCAGGACCTGCGCTCGCTGGCCGCGGCCGCCGACCAGCTCGCCAACGACTTCCCGGGGCAGACCCTGTCGACCGAGGTGGTCAAGCGCTACTTCGGCGGCCGCGCCGAGGCGAAGTCGTTCGCGGTCGCCGACGCGGCGTTCTGGGGCCGGCGCACCGCCGCGCTCGAGGAGCTGCGCTGGGCCCTCGACGGGGGCACCGCGCCGGTGCTGGTCACCTCGGCGTTCGCCGGGGGAGCGCGCGGCGTGGCCCGCTACAAGGCGGCGCCGCGGGGCATGCGCGATGCCGACCTGGCTCGTGAGGTGGGCGTCCCGCCCTGGAAGCTGCGGACCATCCGCGACCAGTCCCGGGGCTGGTCCGACGGCGGCATCGCCCGCGCGATCCGGGCCATCGCCCAGGCCGACGCCGAGATCAAGGGCGCGGCCAGCGACGCGTCGTACACGCTGGAGCGGCTGGTGCTCACGATCACCGGCCTGCGGGACCAGCGTTAGTGGCCGCCACCGGAAGTTCTTCACGGGCCACCCCCGAGGAACTTCCAGCGACGACCACTAGACAACGGCCGTGCGCTGTCCGGGCTGACCGTTTCGGCGCAATTGCGCCGAAATGGTCAACGGCCCGCCCGACGCGAGTCGGACGGGCCGTCGTGACGACCGATCGGGTGGATCAGAGAGAGGCGGCCTTCTTGGCGATCGCGGACTTGCGGTTCGCGGCCTGGTTCTTGTGGATGACACCCTTCGAGGCGGCCTTGTCGAGCTTGCGGGCGGCGTCGCGGCCGAGCTGGACCGCGGTCTCCTTGTCGCCAGCCTCGGCGGCCTCGCGGAACTTGCGGACGGCGGTCTTCAGGCTGGTCTTGACCGCCTTGTTGCGCTCGTGCCGCTTCTCGTTCTGCTTGTTCCGCTTGATCTGGGACTTGATGTTCGCCACTGAGTACGCCTTCGTGATGGGGTGTGATCGGTCGGTTCGTCTGGGGGCGGCCGGGCGGAAACGCACCGGACACGCGACGAACAAGGCTAGCAGCGGCGCTCCGGACCGCCCAAATCTCCGAGAACCTGGTCAGCGCCAGCCGCGCCGCTCGGCGAGCCAGTGCCAACACACCTCGCCCTGCCAGCGCTGCGCGTCGCGGATGTGCGGGGAGGTGGGAGGCACGGGCAGCGTAGCCGAGAGCAGGAAGTACGCCGTGATCAGCGCGATCGCCACGTCGACCGACTCCGCGGGCAGGTCCCGGGTGACCGGGGAGGCGGCGAGGACGGCCTCGACGTCGAGGCCGTCGCCGCGAGGCCCGATCATCAGGAACACGGTGTCGAGCCAGGCGGCGCCGATGACCGGCCAGTTCCAGTCGCAGAGCAGCACCCGGCCGTCCACGGTCAGCATCAGGTTGTCGTCGCGGATGTCGGTGTGGACGAGGGTCTCGCCTGCGGTCACCTCCGCGAACCGGGCCGCGAGCGCGGCCGCCTCGTCGGCGTGCTCGGCGAACCCCGCCAGGTCGGGCGGCGTGCGCCGCAGGCGGTCCCAGTACGCCGGCCACTCGGCGAACTCGGTCGCGAAGTCGGCGACCTCGAGCTCGGGCGGCGGTGGAGTGAGCCCGACCGCCATCTGCTCCGTCATCGCCAGGCAGGCCGCCAGGTCGTCGGCGTGCCAGGGTCGCTCCGGTTGCCGTGCGTCGACGTGCTCGATGCCGAGCACGACCCAGTCGTCCGCGTCGTGGAGCCACAGCAGCCGCGGCGCGGGCGCCTCCTCGGGGAGGGCGGTGAGCTTGCGGGCCTCCTCGCGGTAGGCCTCGGCGAACATCCGCTGAGCCTTGGTCGACGCGGCCTTGACGAAGTGCCGGGTCCCGTCGGCGCAGACGAGCACCGACGCGAAGCCGGGGGTGAAGCCCGCTCCCTGCGAGCGGGCCTCGACGACGGGGGAGCCGCAGTGCTCCTCGACCAGGGCCCGGACGTGCGGCGGCAGGTGCGGCCACTCCAGGCGTCGCGCCGTACGGCCGTGCGGGATGGTGGTCGGCAGACGGACGGTGCTCACGGATCCATCCTCGGCCACGTCATCGCCCGGTAGAGCACCGGGAGTGCGGGGTTTGTGCGGAGACGATGGAACAATGGGAGGCCGTTCCCCGACCTTCGACGAGAGCCATCCGTGCCCACCACCATGCCGCCGCAGCCAGGTCAGACCGACCCGGCGATCATTCGCAACTTCTGCATCATCGCGCACATCGACCACGGCAAGTCGACGCTGGCCGACCGGATGCTGCAGCTGACCGGAGTGGTCGACGAGCGCAGCGCCCGCGCGCAGTACCTCGACCGGATGGACATCGAGCGTGAGCGCGGCATCACGATCAAGAGCCAGGCGGTCCGGATGCCCTGGACCGTCCCGGCCGACAACGCCGAGGGCGCCGAGTCCGGCACCTACATCCTGAACATGATCGACACGCCGGGCCACGTCGACTTCACCTACGAGGTCTCCCGCTCGCTCGAGGCGTGCGAGGCGGCGATCCTGCTCGTCGACGCCGCCCAGGGCATCGAGGCGCAGACGCTGGCCAATCTCTATCTGGCGATGGGCGCCGACCTGCACATCATCCCGGTGCTGAACAAGATCGACCTGCCCAGTGCGAACCCGGAGAAGTACGCCGCGGAGCTCGCCGGCCTGGTCGGCTGCGACCCGAGCGAGGTGCTCCAGGTCAGCGCCAAGACCGGCCTCGGCGTCGAGTCGCTGCTCAACGAGATCGTCAAGCAGACGCCGCCGCCGGTCGGCGAGGCCGATCAGCCGGCCCGCGCGCTGATCTTCGACTCCGTCTACGACACCTACCGCGGCGTGGTCACCTACGTCCGGGTCATCGACGGCAAGCTCACCCACCGCGACCGGATCAAGATGATGTCGACCGGCGCAACCCACGAGCTGCTCGAGCTCGGCGTGATCAGCCCCGAGCAGGTCAAGGCCGGCGAGGTCGGCGTCGGCGAGGTCGGCTATCTGATCACCGGGGTGAAGGACGTCCGCCAGTCCCGCGTCGGCGACACCGTCACCACCCAGCACGGCGGCGCCACCGAGGCGCTCGGCGGCTACAAGCACCCCAACCCGATGGTGTACGCCGGCCTCTACCCGATCGACGGCGACCAGTTCGGCGACCTGCGCGAGGCGCTGGAGAAGCTCCAGCTCAACGACGCCGCGCTCACCTACGAGCCCGAGACCTCGGGGGCGCTGGGCTTCGGCTTCCGCTGCGGCTTCCTCGGCCTGCTGCACATGGAGATCACCCGCGACCGGCTGGAGCGGGAGTTCGACCTCGACCTGATCTCGACGGCGCCGAACGTCGTCTACGACGTCACCATGGAGGACGGCACCGAGCACGAGGTGACGAACCCCAGCGAGTTCCCCGAGGGCAAGATCGCCGAGGTCCGCGAGCCCGTGGTCCGGGCCACGATCCTCAGCCCGGCCGACTTCATCGGCACCATCATGGAGCTCTGCCAGACCAAGCGCGGCACCCTGCAGGGGATGGACTACCTCTCCGAGGACCGGGTCGAGATGCGCTACACGCTGCCGATGGGCGAGATCGTCTTCGACTTCTTCGACCAGCTGAAGTCGCGCACCAAGGGCTACGCCTCCCTCGACTACGAGCGCTCCGGTGAGCAGGCCGCCGACCTGGTCAAGGTCGACATCCTGCTCCAGGGGGAGCCGGTCGACGCGTTCTCGGCGATCGTGCACAAGGACGCGGCCTACTCCTACGGCGTGATGATGGCCGGCAAGCTCAAGGACCTGATCCCGCGCCAGCAGTTCGAGGTGCCGATCCAGGCCGCCATCGGCGCTCGGGTGATCGCCCGCGAGAACATCCGCGCGATCCGCAAGGACGTGCTCGCCAAGTGCTACGGCGGCGACATCAGCCGCAAGCGCAAGCTGCTCGAGAAGCAGAAGGAGGGCAAGAAGCGGATGAAGATGGTCGGGCGCGTCGAGGTGCCCCAGGAGGCCTTCGTCGCCGCGCTGTCGACCACGCAACCCACGGAGAAGTCCAAGAAGTAGTGCGGCTCCCCGAGACCTATCTGGCCTACGCCGCGCGTGGCCCGGAGTGGGCCGACTTCCTGGATCGGCTGCCGGCGCTGCTGGGCGACCTGCTGGGGGAGTGGGAGCTGAGCGTGGACGGCGAGCCGACCCACGGGTACGGAGCGGTCGTCGTGCCCGTGCGCACGACCTCGGGCCGACCCGCCGTGCTCAAGGTCGGCTGGCCGCACTGGGAGGCCGAGCACGAGCACCTGGCGCTCCAGCACTGGCAGGGACGCGGAGCCGTACGGCTGCTGCGCGCGGACCCGCACCGCTTCGCGCTGCTGCTGGAGCGACTGCACGCCGAGGATCTCGGCGGCCTGTGGGACGTCGAGGCGTGCGAGGTCGTGGGTGGGCTCTACGGCCTGCTGCACGTGCCGGCGCCGCCGCAGCTGGTGACGCTCTCGTCCTGCGTGGACCGATGGTCCGGCGAGCTCGCCGAGCTGCCCCGGGACGCGCCGGTGCCGCGGCGGCAGGTCGAGCAGGCGGTCGCGCTGGGCCGCGACCTCGCCGTCGACGCGGCCACCGACGGCCGGCTGATCCACACCGACCTGCACTACGCCAACGTGCTCGCCGGCGATCGCGAGCCGTGGCTGGCGATCGACCCGAAGCCGCTGAGCGGCGACCCGCACTACGAGGTCGCGCCGATGCTCTGGAACCGCTGGGACGAGCTGGCGGCCGCCTCGCGCGGCATCCGCGACGGCGTCCGGCTGCGGTTCCACACCATCGTCGACGTCGCCGGGCTCGACGAGTATCGGGCCCGGGACTGGGTCGTCGTCCGGATGCTGTGCAACGCGCTGTGGCGACTGCAGGACCCACCCGGCGTGCGCCGCCAGCTGCCGACCGACGACTACCTGACCCGGTGCATCACGATCGCGAAGTCGGTGCAGGACTGAGTCCTGCCCGGGAGTCCGCCCTGGGACGAACTTCACCCTTGCTACCCGCGGGTTGGGAAAGTGATCTAGGTTACTCGGCAACCACTTCCGACCGCCCTCTCGGCCGCCCAGCAGGAGTGAGATGTCCGCCCAGGCCAGCAGCACCTCCATCGACCCCAGCTTCGTCGACCACCTGACCCCGAACGTCGCGGTGCAGTTCCTCGACCGCGTCGCGGCGTCCGCCGACCACGAGGCCTTCCGGTTCCCCCGCGGAGAGACCTGGGAGTCGGTCACCTGGCGCCAGGCCGGCGATGTCGTCGAGCGCCTCGCGGCCGGACTGCTCTCGCTCGGTCTGGAGTCCGAGCAGCGCGTCGGCATCGCCGCGGCCACGCGCTACGAGTGGGTCCTCGCCGACCTCGCGGTCATGTGCGCCGCCGGCGCGACCACGACCGTCTATCCGACGACCAACGCCGACGACACGACGTACATCCTGTCCGACGCCGAGTGTCGCGTCGTCTTCGCGGAGGACGACGAGCAGGTCGCCAAGCTGGTCGCCCACAAGGCCGAGCTGCCGCATGTCGGCAAGGTCGTGACCTTCGACGGCAGGACCGACGGCGACCCCGCCAACGACTGGGTGATCGGCCTCGACGACCTCGCGAAGCTCGGCGAGGCCTACCTCGCCGACCACTCCGGGATCGTCGAGACGACCGCGAGGTCGATCGCGCCCGACCAGCTCGCGACGCTGATCTACACCTCCGGCACGACCGGCCGCCCCAAGGGCGTGCGGCTGCTGCACCGGTCGTGGGTCTACGAGGGCACGGCGATCCAGGTGCAGAACATCCTCGACGAGACCGACCTGCAGTTCCTGTGGCTCCCGATGGCCCACTCGTTCGGCAAGGTGCTGCTCTCGGCGCAGCTGGCCTGCGGCTTCGCCACGGCCATCGACGGCCGGGTCGACCGGATCGTCGACAACCTCGGCGTCGTGAAGCCGACGTTCATGGGCGCCGCGCCGCGCATCTTCGAGAAGGCCTACGCCCGCATCATCACCATGCAGGCCGCCGAGGGCGGGGTGAAGGAGAAGATCTTCAAGCGGGCCTTCGAGGTCGGCCTCAAGGTCGACGAGTTGAAGCGCCAGGGCAGGTCGGTGCCGTTCCTGCTGAACCTCCAGCACGGCCTCTTCGACAAGCTGGTGTTCAGCAAGGTGCGCGAGCGCTTCGGCGGCCGGGTGCGCTTCTTCATCTCCGGCTCGGCCGCGCTCAACCCCGAGATCGGGGCCTGGTTCCACGCCGCCGGCATCCTGATCCTCGAGGGCTACGGCATGACCGAGAACGCCGCGGGCGCCACGGTCAACCACCCCGACGACTACAAGATGGGCACCGTCGGCCCGCCGCTGCCGGGCGCCGAGGTGAAGATCGGCGAGAACGACGAGGTGATGCTGCGCGGGCCGCACATCATGGCGGGCTACCACAACCTCCCCGAGGAGACCGCGAAGACGCTGACCGAGGACGGCTGGCTGCACACCGGCGACAAGGGCAGCCTCGACGCCGACGGTTTCCTCACCATCACCGGCCGGCTCAAGGAGCTCTTCAAGACCTCCGGCGGCAAGTACGTCGCGCCGCCGGCGATCGAGTCGAAGTTCAAGGCGATCTGCCCCTACGCCAGTCAGTTCCTGGTCTTCGGCAGCGAGCGCAACTTCGTCTCCGCGCTGATCACCCTCGACCCCGACGCGATGGCCGGCTGGGCGGAGGAGAACGGCATGGCGGGCACGTCGTACACCGACATCGTGCGGTCGGCCGCGGTCCAGAAGATGGTGGGGGAGTACGTCGAGGAGCTCAACGGCAAGCTCAACCGCTGGGAGACCATCAAGAAGTGGCAGCTCCTCGACCACGACCTCACCATCGAGTCGGGCGAGCTCACCCCCTCGATGAAGGTCAAGCGCAACGTCGTCGAGGACCGCAACAAGGCCCTGATCGAGAGCTTCTACGCCTGAGGGTGGTTTCGAGGCTCGGGCCTGGCGGCCCTCGCACCTCAACCACCGGTGACGGTGGTTGAGGAGGTTGCGCTAGCAGCCACCGGTGGTTGAGGAGGTTGCGCTAGCAACCGTCTCGAAACCACTACCGCCAACCCCGGGCTCCCGGGATTGACCCCTTCGAACAGATGTTCGATGATGGGGTGTGGCCAGCGCACTCGACACCCTCGACACCGTGGCCCAGCTGCGCACCAAGATGGCGCGGCTGCAGGAGAGTACGCCGCCGGGGATGGCGCTGGAGACTCACCCCGCCCTCGCGGGACTGGTGCGGCTGCGGGCGGGCGCCAGCTACTCGGTCGACAGCGCGACGCTGGCGTTGGCGCTGCTGGCCGGTCCGTCCCGGGCCGGTGGCTGGTGCGCGGCCGTGGGGGTCGCCGACTTCGGGGCGGAGGCGGCGGCCGCGCTCGGTGTCGACCTGGGCCGCACCGTCCTGGTGCCCGATCCGGGCGACCGGTGGCTCGAGGTCACCGCCGCCCTGGTCGACGTCGTCACCGTCGTGCTGGTCAAGCCGGCCGGCCGGGTCGCCCCCCAGCTCGCGGAGAAGCTCGCCGCCCGGCTCCGCAAGCGCGGCGCCGCACTGGTCGCCTGGGAGACGGCGCGGGGCAGGTGGCCGCGCTGCGAGGTGCGACTGACCACCCGTGACCCGGCCTGGAGCGGGATCGGCCGGGGCCACGGCCACCTCAGCTCCCGCCGCATCGTCGTCGAGGTGCAGCGCGGCACGGCGCCGCCGCGGCACGGGGCGCTGTGGCTCCCGGCGGAGGACCAGACCTACCGTCCCGTCGAGCCGGCGGCCCCGGCGGCCGCTCCCGTGGAGGGAGTGGCCTGAGGTGCGGGTGATGGTCGTCTGGTGCCCCGACTGGCCGGTGGTCGCCGCGCTGGCCGACGAGGGGCTGCCCACCCACCTCCCGGCGGCGGTCTTCCACGCCAACCTGGTGCAGTCGGGCAACGCCGCCGCCCGCACCTTCGGCGTACGCCGCGGCATGCGCCGCCGCGACGCGCAGTCACGCTGTCCCGAGCTCCAGGTCTTCCAGGCCACCCCGGAGCGGGACACCCGGACCTTCGAGACGGTGCTCGCCGCGGTCGAGGAGCAGCATCCCGGAGTCGCGCCGCTGCGTCCGGGGCTGGCGGCGCTGCGCGCGCCCAGGCGGGTCCGCGGTGGCGAGCCGACCGCGGCCGCACTGCTGGCCGAGCGGCTGGTCGAGCTCGGGGTCTGGGACTCCCGGATGGGCGTCGCCGACGAGCTGTTCACCGCCGAGCAGGCCGCCCGCCGGGCCGCCTCGCAGGACTGCCACGTGGTCGAGCCGGGGGAGTCGGTGCCGTTCCTGCGCGGGCTGCCGGTCGAGGCGATCGACGAGGCCGCCGCGGTCAGCCTGCTGCGCCGCCTCGGGCTGCGCACCCTCGGCGAGCTGGCCGACCTGCCGGCGGCCGCGGTGCGCGACCGGTTCGGGCCCAGGGTGGCGTGGGTGCACCGGGTCGTGGGTGGCGCCGGCGCCGTACCCCTCGCCACCCGCACGCCACCGCCCGAGCTGGCCTGCCATGTCGACTTCGAGCCGCCGCTCGACAACGCCGAGACGATCGGCTTCAGCGTTCGCCGGACCGCGGACCGGTTCGTCGCCGGGCTGGCCGGGCAGCAGCTGGTGTGCACCGAGGTGCGCATCGAGGCATACGTCGAGGGCAGCGAGCTGTCGGCGTCGTCGCGACACTGGCTGCACCCGCGCTGGTTCACCGCCGCCGACCTGGTCGACCGGCTGCACTGGCAGCTCCAGGGGGCCATGTCCGGGATGGTCGACCGGGCCGGCCGGGTGCGGGCGCCGGTCAACCGGGTGCTGTTCACGCCGGTGACGGTGGTGCCCGACGCGGTGCACGCCGACGGGCTGTGGGGCGGCACCGACGAGCGCGTGCAGCGCGGCATCGCCCGGGTGCAGGGCATGCTCGGCCACGAGGCCGTCGTCCGCCCGGTGCTCCAGGGCGGCCGGGCGCCCGCCGACCGGCAGGCGCTGGTGCCGTGGGGCGAGCAGCCCACCGGGCTGCGGCCGGCGAGCCACCCGTGGCCGGGGTCGATCCCGCCGCCGGCGCCCACCCGGGTGCTGGCCGACCCGTGGCCGGCCGAGGTCGTCGGCAACGGCGGCTGGCCGATCACGGTCGACGAGCGGGGCGGGGTGCTCGACGAGCCGGTGCGCTTCCGCCCCGAACCCGGCGATTGGCAGCCGGTGGCCGCCTGGTCGGGACCGTGGCCGGTCGAGGAGCTGTGGTGGGAGCCGGGAGCCCGGCGGGTGGCGCGCTTCCAGATGGTGGGTGTCGACGGCCGTGCCTGGCTGATGACCTGGGAGTCCCCGGGCTCCTGGTGGACGGAAGCTGCGTACGACTGATGGGCTGGAGCAACCCCGCGATCTCCTGGGGCGAGCTGGAGAAGCGACTCTCCGGCCGCGTGAACACGCCCCAGGACCCCGAGGCGCCGATCTCGACCCGCAAGCGCAAGCGCCAGAAGGTCGAGATCGAGCGGCCGACCGGCCCGGTCACGCCGTACGCCGAGCTGCACTGCCACTCCAGCTTCAGCTTCCTCGACGGCGCCAGCGGCCCCGACCACCTGGTCGTCGAGGCGATCCGGCTCGGCCTGCACGGGCTGGCGATCACCGACCACGACGGGTTCTACGGGGCGCCGCTGTTCGCTGAGACAGCGCAATTGCACGGTGGCCTGCAGACGATCTACGGCGCCGAGCTCTCCCTCGGGCTCACCAGGCCCCAGAACGGCGTCGCCGACCCCGCGGGCAGCCACCTGCTGGTGCTCGCGCGCGGCGTCGAGGGCTACCACCGGCTGGCCGGCGCGATCACCGACGCCCAGCTGCGCGGGGACGAGAAGGGGAGGCCGGCCTACGACCTGGGCGAGCTCGCCGAGCGGGGGCGCGGGCACTGGCTGGTGCTCACCGGCTGCCGCAAGGGCGCGGTGCGCCAGGCGCTCGTGCGTGGCACGTCGTACGCCGCCGAGGAGCTGGACCGGCTGACCGCACTGTTCGGGCACGAGCACGTCGCGGTCGAGCTGGTCGACCACGGGCTCCCCACCGACTCCGCGAGCAACGACCTGCTCGCCCGGCTCGCCGTCGACCACGGGCTGCCCTACGTCGCGACCAACAACGTCCACTACGCCCGGCCCGAGCAGCACCGCGTGGCCGGCGCGATGGCCGCCGTCCGCGCGCGGCGCAGCCTGGCGGAGATGGACGGCTGGCTGCCGGCGTCCGGGATGGCCAGCCTGCGGTCGGGGGCGGAGATGGCGCGGCGGTTCGCCCGCTATCCGGGCGCGGTCGAGCGCAGCGTCGTACTCGCCGACGAGCTCGCTTTCGACCTGCAGAAGGCCAGCCCGCGGCTGCCGGTCTGCGCACCCGAGGACTGGACCCCGTCGGCGTGGCTACGGGAGCTGACCGAGCGTGGCTTCGCGAAGAAGTACGCCGGCACCGAGCAGGAGAAGAAGGCCCGCGCCTGTGTGGAGAAGGAGCTGGCCGTGATCGCGGACAAGGGCTTCGACGGCTACTTCATCATCGTGCACGACATCGTCGAGTTCGCCCGCAGCAAGGGGATCCTCTGCCAGGGCAGGGGATCCGCGGCCAGCTCCGTGGTCTGCTACGCGCTCGGGATCACTGCGATCGATGCGGTGAAGTACGACCTCCCGTTCGAGCGGTTCATCTCCTCCACCCGCGACGAGGAGCCCGACATCGACGTCGACTTCGACTCCGACCGGCGCGAGGAGGTGATCCAGTGGGTCTACGAGAAGTACGGCCGGCACAATGCCGCCCAGGTCGCCAACGTGGTCGGCTACCGGCCCAAGCTTGCGGTCCGCGACGCCGCGAAGGCGCTCGGCCACTCGCCGGGGCAGCAGGACGCCTGGTCCAAGCAGATCACCTCCTGGACGGCCGTGGCGACGCGGGACGACGGTGAGCACGACGTGCCGGCGCCGGTGGTCGAGCTCGCCAACGCCCTCCTCGGGGCGCCGCGCCATCTCGGCATCCACTCCGGCGGCATGGTGCTCACCGAGCGGCCGATCGGCGAGGTGGTGCCGATCGAGCGGGCCCGGATGGAGAAGCGCACGGTGCTCCAGTGGGACAAGGACGCCTGCGAGTACATGGGGCTGGTGAAGTTCGACCTGCTCGGGCTCGGGATGCTCGGCGCGCTCGACGACATGATGTCGATCGCTGCCGAGCACCTCGGCGAGCGCTGGGAGCTGGACACGATCCCCAGGGAGGAGCCTGCGGTCTACGACATGCTCTGCCGGGCCGACTCGGTCGGCGTCTTCCAGGTGGAGAGCCGGGCGCAGATCGGCACCCTGCCACGGCTGCGACCGCGGGAGTTCTACGACCTGGCGATCGAGATCGCGCTGATCCGGCCGGGCCCGATCCAGGGTGGGGCGGTGCACCCCTACGTACGCCGGGCGACCAAGCGGGATCCGGTCGTCTATCCCCACAAGCTGCTGAGGCCCGTGTTGAAGCGCACCCTCGGCGTCCCCCTCTTCCAGGAGCAGCTGATGGAGATGGCCAAGGTGCTCGGCGACTGCACGGCCGAGGAGGCCGACCTGCTGCGCCGGGCGATGGGCTCCAAGCGCGGCGTCGAGCGGATCGAGTCCATCAAGGAGAAGCTGATGGACGGGATGGCAGCCAAGAACATCCCGGAGGGCCAGGCCAAGGCGATCTACCTGCAGATCCTGTCGTTCGCGAACTTCGGCTTCGCCGAGAGCCACGCGCTCTCCTTCGCCCTGCTGGTCTACGCGAGCTCGTGGTTCAAGCTGCACTACCCGGCGGCGTTCCTCGCCGCCCTGCTGCGCAACCAGCCGATGGGCTTCTACTCGTCGCAGTCGCTGGTGCACGACGCCCGCAGGCACGGCGTTGAGGTGTTGCGGCCCGACCTGGCGCGCTCCCGGGCGGTGGCCGACCTCGAGCTCGTCGGGGAGCCCGGAGCCACGGGTCTCGACTCGTGCCTGGTGGACGGCGAGCGCACCGACTGGGTCCCCGGCACCCCCGACCCGACCCCGGTGCACCGGCGCGACACGGCGTACGCCGTCCGTCTCGGGCTCGACTCGGTGCGCGGCATCGGCACGGCGGTGGCCGAGCGGATCGTGGCCGCCCGGGAGGAGCGGCCGTTCGCCGACCAGGCCGACCTGTCCCGGCGGGCGGGGCTCGACGCGCGGCAGCTCGAGGCGCTGGCGACCGCGGGGGCCTTCGACGAGTCCTTCGCGGTCTCGCGTCGGCAGGCGCTGTGGAACGCCGGCTGGACCGAGACCGACGAGCACCTGCCCGGCGTCCGGGTCGGCGCCGACGCGCCGATGCTGCCCGACATGGGTGTCGTCGAGACCACGATGGCCGACCTGTGGGCCACCGGCATCACCCCGGAGGAGCACCCGGTCGGCCTGCTGCGCGACACCCTGCGCGCGGCCGGCATCAGGTCGGTTGCCGACACCGCGACCGCCGAGGCCGGCCGGCGGGTGCACGTCGCCGGGCTGGTCACCCACCGGCAGCGGCCGGGCACGGCCGGCGGCGTCACCTTCCTCAACCTGGAGGACGAGACCGGCATGCTCAACGTGATCTGCACGGTCGGGGTGTGGCGGCGCTACCGGCAGGTGGCGGCGAGCTCGGCCGGCATGGTGATCCGCGGGGTGCTGGAGCGCCAGGACGGCGTCACCAATCTGGTCGCCGACCGGCTCGCCCCGCTCGAGGAGCTGCATCCATCGGCCGGTCGGGCGCTCCGGGCGCGGCACCGGTCCCGCGACTTCCACTGACGGCACACCGGATCGACACAGGAGCCGCACAGGTCCCGGGGGTCGGATGTGGCCATGACCGACGAGCGAGAAGAACACGACCTCGGCCTCTCCCACGATCTTCCGCGGATCATCGAGCGAAACCAGCGGATGGGACGCCGCGGCATGCTCGCGGTCTTCGGCGCGGCGGGTGTCGCCGCGCTCGCCGTGAGCTGCGGGACGGACGACCCCGAGACGACGTCCGGTAGCTCGGCCCCGGCCGGTGGTCCGGGGCAGGGAGGGGCCGGCGGCCCTGGAGCAGCCGGCGCCGAGTCGTCGGTCGAGGTCGCCGAGGGGGAGATCCCCGAGGAGACGGCCGGCCCCTACCCCGGTGACGGCTCCAACGGCGTCAACGTGCTCACCGAGTCCGGCGTCGTGCGCAGCGACCTGGCGACGTCGTTCGGGTCGGCCTCCGGCGTCGCCGAGGGCGTGCCGGTGACGATCCGGCTGAAGGTCTACGACCTGAACGGGGAGGACGTCACCGCCCTGTCCGGTGCCGCCGTCTACCTCTGGCACTGCGACCGCGAGGGCCGCTACTCGATGTACGACGAGGAGATCAAGGATGAGAACTACCTGCGCGGCGTCCAGGAGACCGACGCCTCCGGCCGCGTGGAGTTCACCAGCATCTTCCCCGCCTGCTACGACGGGCGCTGGCCACACCTGCACTTCGAGGTCTACCGATCGCTCGCCGACGCCACGTCGTACACCGACAAGCTGCGCACCTCCCAGCTCGCGCTGCCGCAGGATGCCTGCGAGGCCGTCTACGCCACCGCCGGCTACGAGCAGTCCGTCGCCAACCTCGCCCGGGTCAGCCTGGACGGCGACATGGTCTTCGCCGACGGCCACTCCCTCCAGCTGGCCACCGTCACGGGCTCCGTCGACGACGGCTACACGATCGCCCTCAACGTCCCGGTGTGAGCGGGGTCGTCCGCCTCTCGAGGGTGTGGGCGCCGGCGTCAGGCGGACGACTCGACCACCCCGAGCCTTCGAAGGTCGCGGACGATGCGCTCGGGGTGCTCTCGGAGCTCGATCGCGCTGCACCTGATCACGATCAGCCCCGTCGCGATCAGCTGGCGCTCGCGCTCGATGTCCGCGCTCCAGTGCTCGACATGCATGTGAAAGCCGCCGTCGACCTCCAGCACGACGACCCGTCCATCGGCGAGCGTCCACTCGGCGTCCGTGTACCGAAACCGGCCGCCCGAGTCACGCCGCCGCTTCTGCCGATCGGGCCGCGGCAGTCGGAACGTGTCACACATGGTCAGCACGTCGCGCTCGGCCGCGGACTGCGTACCCTCCGCCAGCTCACCGAGGAGTCGACGAAACGGCTTGGCTCGCCGCAGGGGACGCATCCGAGTGATCCAGGAGTCGAGGCGGATCGCCGTGGTCAGTCCTTGTTGCACGCACGCCGACAGCAGTCCGTACGCCGAACGCGTGACCGGCTCGTAACCGGCCCAGAGAAGCGCGGCCGGCTCGACCTGCCACGTCGGCAACGCCGTGGAGGCGGTCAGCAGCGGGATCGGCCGGCGCGTCTCGACGAAGTGGATCCCCTTGATGGGTTCGAGGTTGTGTGACTTCTCGACGAGCACGGTGATCTCGTCGCGGTGCCATCTCTCGAGCCCGTGTCGCTCCAGTGCGGTCAGCCCGCCGAGGGCACTTCGCTCGCCGGCATGCAGGACACCGGCCCACATCAGCTGCCGACGCGTGAGGACGCCTGTCGTCGTGCCGAGCACGGTGCTGCTCACCTCCTGCCAGCGCCGTGCGTCCAGCTGTGTGTCGACGTAGTCGCTGCTCAGTCCCAGGCGGCGCAGCTGTCGCCTGGTGAGCAGTCCGTCCTGGGCAGCCGCGACCGGCAACCACAGAGGAGGACGATCGGACATGCCCTGACCTTGCACCGGATCGGCGTCGGGGGTCGTCGGTCATCCACAGGACCTGGGTCGTCCGCCTGAGACCGGCGTATTCACCCGCCAGAGGCGGACGACCCGAGTCCGGAGGCCGGGTGAGAGGATGGATCAATGCCATCCGTCCTGCTCGCTGGCGACCCGGTTCCGGAGGACGGGGCGCTGCCGGAGTCGGCGCTGGCCGGGGTGGGGACGAGGCCGTTCGGGTTCTACGTGCACGTGCCGTTCTGCACGGTGCGGTGCGGCTACTGCGACTTCAACACCTACACCGCCGAGGAGCTCGGGCCGGCGGGCGGAGCGCCGGGCGCGAGCCGGGCGACGTACGCCGAGGCGGCGATCGCGGAGGTACGCCGGGCCCGGCAGGTGCTGGGCGACGCCGACCTGCCCGTCGGCACGATCTTCTTCGGCGGCGGCACGCCGACCCTGCTCAGTCCGGCCGACCTCGGCGCGATCGTGGCCGCGATCGCGAGCGAGTTCGGGCTCGCCGAGGGCGCGGAGATCACCGCCGAGTCCAACCCCGACAGCGTCGCGTTGTGGGACCTCGAGGCGCTGCGGGGCGCCGGCTTCAACCGGCTCTCGTTCGGCATGCAGTCCGCGGTCGACCAGGTCCTGAAGGTCCTCGACCGCACCCACGACCCGCTGCGCGTGCCGGCCGTCGTCGACTGGGCGCGGCAGGCCGGGTTCGAGCCGGCCCAGGGCGGCAGCATCAGCCTCGACCTGATCTACGGCACGCCGGGGGAGTCGCTCGCCGACTGGGAGACCAGCATCGAGGTGGCGCTCGCCTGCCGGCCCGACCACGTGTCGGCGTACTCCCTCATCGTCGAGGAGGGCACCGCCCTGGCCCGCCGGGTCAAGCGGGGGGAGCTGCCGATGCCCGACGACGACGACCTCGCCGACAAGTACCTCCTCGTCGACGAGCGACTCGGCGCGGACGGCCTGGAGTGGTACGAGATCTCCAACTGGGCCCGGGGGTCCGCGAGCCGGTGTCGGCACAACCTCCTCTACTGGACCGGTGGCGACTGGTGGGGCGTCGGCCCCGGAGCGCACTCGCACGTCGGCGGCGTGCGGTGGTGGAACGTCAAGCACCCCGCGGCGTACGCCGAGCGCATCGCCCGCGGGGTCACGCCCGCCCACGCCCGCGAGGTCCTCGACCAGGAGAGCCGCCGGGTCGAGCGGGTGCTGCTCGAGCTGCGCCTGCGCGACGGGCTGCCGGTGAGCGTGCTCGACGCGACCGGACGCGCCGCCGTGGCACGCCTGATCGACGAAGGCCTGCTGACCAGGCACGCGGAGCGGCTGGTGCCGACCCGCGAGGGCCGGCTGCTCGCCGACGCGCTGGTCCGCGATCTGCTGCCCTGATCCCGGCCCGTCAGCCGTAGGGTGAGGTCATGACCCAGGGGCCCGACGACCAGGACCAGCCGACACCGCCGCCCTACGGACAGGTGCCGCCTCCGCCCCCGCCGCCACAGCAGGGCTACCCGCAGCCCGGCGACCAGCAGGGCTACCCGCAGCCGGGCTACCCGTACGGCGCGAGCCCGCAGGCGCCGTACGGCGTGCACCCCGGGACCGGGCTGCCGTACTCCGACAAGCAGAAGCTGGTGGCCGGCCTGCTCCAGATCCTGATCCCGCTGGGCATCGGCCGCTTCTACATCGGCGACACCAAGACCGGCGTCTGGCAGCTCGTCGTCACCGTGCTGACCTGCGGCCTCGGTGCGCTGTGGCCGTTCATCGACGGCATCGTCATCCTCGCGACCGACAGCAAGGACGCGAACGGGCTGCCACTGCGCAACTGACGCTCGTCCTTCGCAGGCTCAGTCCGAGCTGGCGACTGGGTTTCGAGACGGCTCGCTCAGCCCTCGCAGGCTCGGTCTGAGCCGAGCCCCTCAACCTCACCGCCTGACGCTCGTCCTTCGCAGGCTCAGTCCGAGCTGGCGGTGACAAAATCAATGAGCTCCTCGACGCGGCCGAGCAGGGCCGGGTCGAGGTCCTGGTACGACGAGACCCGGCCGAGGATCTGCTGCCACGCGCGGGCGATGTCGGCCTGGTCGCGGTGCGGCCAGCCGAGCTGCTGGCACACACCCTTCTTCCACTCGATGTGGCGGGGCACGTCGGGCCAGCGCTGGAGGCCGAGCCGGTCGGGCTTCACGGCCGCCCAGACGTCGATGTAGGGGTGCCCGACGATCAGCACGTGCTGGCCGATCGGGGACTTCGCGATGCCCTGCGCGATCCGGCTCTCCTTCGAGCCCGGCACCAGGTGGTCGACGAGCACGCCGACCCGGCGCTCGGGGCCGGGACGGAAGTCGCGCAGCTCGGCCGCGAGGTCGTCGACGCCGCCGAGGTACTCCACCGCGACGCCCTCGATGCGCAGGTCGTCACCCCACACCTTCTCGACGAGCTCGGCGTCGTGGCGGCCCTCGACGAAGATCCGGCTGGCCCGGGCCACCCGCGCCTTCGCGCCGTGGACGGCGACCGAGCCGGACGCCGTGCGCGTCGGCCGCGCGGGCGCGGACCGGCGCACCGGAGCGGTGAGGATCACCGGCCGGCCCTCCAGCAGGAAGCCCGGCCCGAGCGGGAACGTGCGTCGCTTGCCGCGCCGGTCCTCCAGCGTCACGGTGTGCAGGTCGCGATCGACGGCCACGATCTCGCCGACCCAGTCGGTGGTCACCTCCTCGACCACCGCGCCCGGCTCGGCAGCCGCCTCGACGGCGCGGCCCCGCTTCGGGGCTCGCCAGTCGGAGGCCAGGACGTCGGTTCCGTAGCGGTCGCGGGAGGTCACCGAGGACACGCTAGGCGGCCGCGCCGACATCCCTGAGGGGGGCGCGCCGTCAGCCCTCCTCGGAGTCCGCGTCGGGTTCGTCACTCTCCGGGGTCTTGCCGCCGTGCATGTCCAGCTCCTCGGGCGACTTCGCCTCGTCCTCGTCGAGCGGCTTCGCCAGCGGGTTGTCCTCGGTCGGCCGCAGCTCCTCGGGCAGGTCGTCGTCGGTGATGCCGGTCGCCGGCTCGTGCTCGCTCTCGTCGTGGGAGTCGTGGTGGGAGTCGTGGTTGCGCATGACCGGGACGTACCCGCTCACACCAGCGGCAACCGCCGCTGGCTGCGGGGCAGCTGCTCGTACCCGCGGCGTACGGCGTGCTCGAGCTCCTCGCGCGGGTAGGGCCACTGCGCGGCGTCGAGCGCCTGGTCGACGGGTACGCCGCGGGTCGCCAGGTCGCGGATCGTCTCGGCCACCACGCCGATCGCGTTGCGCTGCTCCTCGACGAACTCCCGGTCGACCGGGGCGCCGTGCCCGGGCACGATCACCGTCGCGGCGCCGGTCAGGCCGAGCACGATGTCGAGGCTGAGCGGCCAGTCCATCGGGTAGCAGTCCGCGCCGAACCCGGGCACGCCGTTGCGGGCGGCGGACTCCTCGACCAGGTCGCCGGCCAGCACGACGTCGGCGTCGGGCACCCGCACCACGAGGTCGCCGCCGGTGTGGCCGCGACCGGGGTGCACGAGCTCGACCATCCGGTCGCCGAGGTCGAGCGCGACCGCGGAGGAGAACGTGTGGTCGGCCGGCACGATCGTGGTGCGCTGCACCTCGTCGCGGTGCGGGTCGTGGGGCTCGGTGTCGTAGAGCGTCTTGATCCGCTCGCCGGCGGGCAGCGTCCGCTCGGCGGCCACCTCGTGCGCGTGGATCGGGATGTCGCCGTACTCGTGCCGGAACACCCCGTTGCCGAAGGTGTGGTCGAAGTGCTCGTGGGTGTTCACGACGCCGACCACGCCCGGTGCCGGCAGCCCGGCGGCCAGGCGGCGTACGTCGTCGACGACGCCCCGGGCGGCCGGCTCGGAGGCGTGCGTGTCGACGACGAGCAGCCCGCGGTCACCGCCGACGAGCGTGACGTTGACGTCGAACCAGTCGTAGCGCGCGACCCAGACCCGGTCGGCGATCTCGGTGAAGCCCATCCCGCCAGGGTAGGCGGGCCCGGTGCCGCGGGATCAGCAGATGCCGGCGTGCAGCCCGCGACGGAGCATCTCGCCGAGCTCCGCGAGGTCGCGGGCGCGGCGCGGGAAGGCGACGGAGCGCTGGTGCGACCCGGTGACGTCCACCCACTGGAGCGTCACCTCGGAGGGGGAGAGGCGGGCGATCCGCACCCCGACCAGGTCGCCGGGGCGGGTGTTCGTGCCGAGCGCCACCGAGCGGCGCAGCTCCTCCTGGTGGCAGTCGTTGGCGTGCTCGACCGAGCGCTGGAGGTGGCCGCGGTTGAGGTGGTGCTCGCGGCTGCGGAAGTCGTCGAGCGGCACCCGCAGGTGCCTGTCCGGGCGGGCCAGCAGCACGAAGTTCAGGTCGAGGGAGACCACGTGGCGCATCTCGTCGCAGCACTCGCAGCGCTCGAACCCGGACCGGGTGAGACGGCCGGCGAGCGTGAGCGAGTCGCCGCGCGCGGATCCGCCGCGCGGGCCGAGGCCGCTGGTCAGGGTGAGCAGCGCGCTGCGCTGCGTCGCCGCCGCGCGGGCGACCGGTGAGTCGGCCAGGCACAGGAAGGTCGGCGTACCCCGGTGGTCGGTGAGGCCGAGCTGCTCGTCCTCGCCCACGGCGTGCTCCTCGCCCTCGATCACCAGGCTGACCGAGCCCGGACAGGCGAGGATGCTGCGGGCGTCGTTCGCGACCAGTCGAGGGTCGAGGTCTGAGCTGGGCTGCTCGGTCGTGGTCACCGTTGCTCCGTCCGGACGGAATAACTTAGGTAAGCCTAACCTATCTGAATACCGGAGGATGTCGCACCGGCGCTTCCACGATGTGGTGCCGCCGGGCGACGGGTACTCTTGGCACTCCGGCGGGGTGAGTGCCAAGAGGAGGCGGGCAGTGCAGGAGGAGCGCAGGCTGGCCGTGCTTCGTGCGATCGTCGAGGACTACGTCGCCACCGAGGAGCCGGTCGGGTCCAAGTCCCTCGTCGAGCGGCACGGGCTCGGCGTCTCGCCGGCCACGGTCCGCAACGACATGGCGGCGCTCGAGGACGAGGGCTACATCGCCCAGCCGCACACCAGCGCGGGCCGGGTGCCGACCGACAAGGGCTACCGGCTCTTCGTCGACCGGCTCACCACCGTCAAGCCGATGAGCGCGGCCGAGCGGCGGGCGATCGCCTCCCTCCTCGACGGGGCCGTCGACCTCGACGACGTCGTCCAGCGCTCGGTGCGACTGCTCTCGCAGCTGACCCGTCAGGTCGCGATCGTGCAGTACCCGACGCTCTCGCGCTCCACCGTGCGACACGTCGAGCTGGTCGCGCTGGCGCCCAACCGCCTGCTGGTGGTGCTGATCCTCAGCACCGGTCGGGTCGAGCAGCGCATCGTCGAGCTCGCCGCCGACCTCGACGACGAGGCGCTGGTCGAGCTGCGCGCGGTGATCGGCCAGGCGGCGATCGGGCAGGTCATCGCGGACGCCGTCACCGCGCTGGGCGCGCTCGTCGCGGAGGAGGCGCTGGCGCCGCCGGCCACGCTGGCCGTGATCGACGCGCTCTCCGAGGCGATGTCCGACCACCGCTCCGACGAGCGGATCGCGGTCGGCGGCGCGGCCAACCTCGCGCGGTACGGCGACAGCTTCGACTCGGCGGTCCGGCCCCTGCTCGAGGCGCTCGAGGAGCACGTCGTGCTGCTCAAGCTCCTCGGCGAGGCGACGACCGGCGAGCCGATCACGGTGCGCATCGGCCACGAGGGCCCCTACCAGGAGCTCGCCTCGACCAGCGTCGTCGCGGCGGGCTACGGACCCGGCGAGGAGGCGTTCGCCCGCCTCGGCATCGTCGGCCCCACCCGCATGGACTATCCCGGCAGCATGGCGGCGGTGCGGGCCGTCGCCCGCTACGTCTCGCGAATCCTCGACGAGGCCTGAACCTCCGACGGGAACAGCCCGGGAATCAGCAGAGCCAGTACGACCACGAAGGAACCCACTTGAGCCAGGACCTGTACGAGCTCCTCGGCGTCGATCGCGACGCGGACGCCGACGCCGTCAAGAAGGCCTACCGCCGACTCGCGCGCAAGTACCACCCCGACGTCAACCCCGACCCGGACGCGCAGGAGAGGTTCAAGGAGATCTCGCGCGCCTACGAGGTGCTGTCCGACCCGCAGAAGCGCGCGGCGTACGACCGCGGCGGCGACCCCTTCGGCGGCGCCGCCGGCTTCGGGCAGGGCGCCGGCTTCTCGTTCACCGACATCATGGACGCGTTCTTCGGCGGCGCCTCCGCCGGCGGCGGCCGTGGCCCGCGCTCGCGGCAGCGGCGCGGCCAGGATGCGCTGATCCGGCTCGAGGTCGATCTCGCCGAGGCCGCGTTCGGCGTCTCGCGCGAGCTCAAGGTCGACACCGCGGTGATGTGCTCCACCTGCCACGGCGAGGGCGCCGCCCCCGGCACCCACGCGGTGCCGTGCGAGACCTGTCACGGTGCCGGCGAGGTCGCCCACGTGCAGCGCTCGTTCCTCGGCGAGATCCGCACGCTGCGCCCGTGCGCGGCCTGCCGCGGCTTCGGCACGATCATCCCCGACCCCTGCCGGGAGTGCTCCGGCGACGGCCGGGTCCGCTCCCGCCGCACGTTGACGATCAAGATCCCGGCCGGCGTCGACACGGGCACGCGGGTCCAGCTCTCGGGCGAGGGCGAGGTCGGCCCGGGCGGCGGACCCGCCGGCGACCTGTACGTCGAGATCCACGTCGCCCCGCACGACGTCTTCACCCGGCACGGCAACGACCTGCACACGACCGTCACGCTGCCGATGACCGCCGCCGCGCTCGGCACCACGGTCACGCTGCCCACGCTCGAGGCCGACGTGGTCGACGGCGAGGAGCCGCGGACCGACGTCGAGACCAGCATCGACCTCGACGTCCGGCCCGGCACCCAGTCGGGCGCCGAGCAGGTGCTCCGCGGCCGCGGCGTACCTGGCCTGCGCGGCGGACGCGGCGACCTGGTCGTCACCGTGGTCGTCGAGACGCCGACCCGCCTCGACCCGCGCCAGGAGGAGCTGCTGCGCGAGCTGGCCGCGATCCGCGACGAGGAGAAGCCGTCGGGCCAGGCGCAGCCGAGCGGCAAGTCGGTCTTCGGCCGGCTCCGCGACGCCTTCAACACGCACTGAGCCCCATGTCGCTCCCCGTCCACCTCGTCCCGACGCTGGCCGGCGTCGCCGTCGGCGACGTCGTGACCGTCGACGGCGATGAGGCCCACCACGCGGTCGCGGTGCGCCGGCTGCGGGTCGGGGAGCAGGTCGTGCTCACCGACGGCGCGGGCAGGTCCGCGCGGGGCGCGGTCGGCTCGACCGGCAAGCGGGTCTTCACGCTCGAGGTCGAGACCGTGACGGCGCAGGACCCGGCGGCCCCCGAGGTGGTGGTCGTCCAGGCGATCCCCAAGGGGGACCGGGGCGAGCTCGCCGTCGAGGTGCTCACCGAGATCGGCGTCGCCCGGGTGGTGCCCTGGGCGGCCGCGCGCAGCGTGGCGGTCTGGAAGGGCGAGCGGACCGCGAAGTCGCTCGCGAAGTGGCGCGCCACCGCTCGCGAGGCCGCCAAGCAGGCCCGGCGCGCGTGGTTCCCCGAGGTCGCGGAGCCGGCGTCGACCGACGACGTGGCGGCCCTGCTGCGCGACGCCGACCTCGCCGTGGTCCTGCACGAGGCGGCGACCACCTCCTTCGCCGCGGTGTCGGTGCCGTCGTCGGGCCGGATCGTCGTGGTCGTCGGGCCCGAGGGCGGACTCACCGACGACGAGGTCGCGGCGTTCGTCGCCGCCGGAGCCGCGTCCGTGCGGCTCGGCGCCGAGGTGCTGCGAACGTCGACCGCCGGCGTCGCCGCCGTCGCCGCGATCCTGTCCCGCACGTCGCGCTGGGGGTGAGGGTGCGCCGGTATGGGTCGGCCGGGTGGCGGTGAGCTGGGCACCGTTTGGCCGGCGGGATCGGTTGCTGGCGCACCGCCGGGTGGCGCCCCGCCACCTCACCGCGCCAGCAGTCCCTCGATCCGGGCGATCTCGTCGTCGAGCTCGGCCCGCTCGGCAGGGGTGAGGTCGCGGAAGAGGTCGACGATCCGCACCCGGTCGTCCTCGATCCGCCACAGGCCGGCCAGCCAGCCGTCGACGAACACGGTGTTGGCCACGCCGCCGTTGGCGCCCATCCAGTTGCCACGCGTGCCGGCCTCGGTGACCCGATCGCGGGCGGCGTGGGCGAGCCAGACGTTGTCGTAGGTGCCGAGCAGCCGCACCGGCGCGGGGGTGTCCTCGTCCTCGATCACGCCGTCCGGGACGTCGAACAGCACCTTGCCGTCCTCGTCCTCGTGCCGCACCAGATCGGTCATCCGGGTCAGCACCGGCCGCAGCCCGGTCACGGTCGACCACACGCTGAGGTCGGCCGCCGTCGCCGGGCCGAACGCCCGCAGGTAGCGGCGGACGACCTCCTCCGGATCGGGTGTGGCGAGGACGCCTCCGGTGCGCCGCTCCAGCAGGTCCCAGACGATGCCCCCGCTGCCGCGCCACGCCCCGCGGGGCGGCAGCTGCACGAGCGGGACGATGGTGCGCGCGACGACGGTCAGGTCCGCCGGCCGTCCGGGCAGCCGCGCGGCCAGCTGCCCGCCGAGCTCCCGGTGCTCGACCGGGCCGTCGGCGAGCAGGTCGTGCACGACGGCCGCGACCTCCTTGTGGGCGGCCGGCACGCGGCCGCGCATCTGCTTCTCCAGGGCGGGCTGCAGCCACGGGCGGGTGGCGAGCGCGTCGGCACCCGTGTGCAGGTGGATCGTGCCCCGCAGGGACCCGAGGCGCACCCAGCTGCCGTCGTCGAGACCGCGCGAGACGGCGTACGGATCGAAGTCGGCGACCCGCGCGGCCAGCGAGAGGTACGGCGGCAGCGTCTCCTGCCCCTGGAGGCCGACCAGGTGGTCGGCGACCGCCTCGCTCGGCAGGCTGGTGCGCTCGAGCAGGTGCTGGCGGCGCAGCAGCGTGCGATTGAGCCGCTGCCGCGTCAGCCTCACTGGACGGTGATCGACTTCGTGTCGACCATCGGGCCGCCGCCCTCACCCCCCGACGGGTCGTCGGTGAGCGCGACGAACGTGTAGTCGCCGGGTGCCAGGTCGGACACGTCGACGTCGGTCTGCCAGGGGTAGAGCTTGTCCATCCAGCCCTCCGCGGTGGCGAAGCCCTTCGCGACGACCTTGCCGTCGGCCCCGCCCTTGCGGATCTCCCACGGCGTCGTGGCCTCGAAGGAGCTCGAGACGCCGTCGGCGGTGAAGGTGCCGCTCACCGTCGCGCCCTCGGCGGGCGTCGTGATGTTCACCAGCGCGCGTACGTCGATCTCGGGGTCGTTGCTGACCTCGCCGGCCAGCCCGAAGAGGTCGGCCGGGGCGCCGTCGAGGGTGATCGACACCGGGAGCCGCTCCTGCGCGACGCCCTGGAGCGTGTAGACCATCTGCTGGGCCGCCAGCCGGGCCTCCGCCTCCGACATGCCCTCGGGGGCCGTCGTCCACGACTCGTCGGGCAGGCCGACCGTGATCATGTCGTCGCCGATCTCGACGCTGGCGAAGCTGCCGCCGGGGTAGAGCGTGTCGTAGTCGGGGTCGAGGGCGTCCCCGGAGGTCATCAGCGCGAGTGCCGCGAGGGCCGGGTCGTCGGACTCGACCTGGCGGAACTCCCGGTAGAGCCGCGGCCCCTGCGGGGTGTCGCCCACGAAGTAGACCGGCACCGTCGCCGCCTCCGGGGTCTCCGAGGCGGGCTCGGACGGCTCGCCCGAGCCGGAGGGCTCGGCGGTCCCCTCGGTGGCGGTGCCGCCGGCGGGCTTCGGGTCCCCGTCGTCGTCGCCGCAGGCGGTCAGCGCGGCGAGCGCGAGTGCGGGAAGGGACAGGGCGGCGGCGAGCCGGGTACGCGGGGAAGTCATGGTGACCATTTTCGTCGTCTCCTGGGGTTATCGGACGCTGATCGTGCGCGTGTCGGTGAACGTGGGGCCGTAGGCGGAGAGGCGCACGTCCGCCGTCGACACGCTGAAGACGTAGGTGCCGGGGGCGAGGCCGGACAGGTCGACCTCGGCCGTCCACGGGGCGAAACCGCCTCCTCCGGCGTCGATCGTCGCGAGCCCGCGCGCGACGGCGGACTGCGCGTCGGGGCCGTCGAGGATGCTCCACTCCACCGTGCGCTCACCCGCCCCGACCCGCCCACGAGCGATGAACGACCCGGCGTAGGCGTTGCCCTCCGCGGGATCGCTGATGCTGACCGGGTTCAGCACCTCGTCCTGGCGAGCGGCGTCGACCGGGCTGCCGCTCGGCCTGCCGTTCGAGAGGAATCGCACCGGCAGCTGCCGGCCCGCGGCGGCCTGCAGCGTGTAGACGACCTGCTGCACCGCGAGCTCGGGCGCGGCCTGGTCGAGGTCGATCGGGCCGAGCTCGACGTCGATCGTGGTGTCTCGGAGCGTCGCGCTCTCCAGGGCGAGGCCCGCCCCGGTGCCCACGGCCCAGAGGGTGCGATAGTCCGGGTCGCTGGGCGGCTCCTGGATCCGCTCGAGGGCGCCCTGGAGCGGATCGCCGGCCGGCACCCGGTCGAACTCGCGGTACAGCCGCGGCCCGTTCGGCGAGGCGCCGACGAAGTACGCCGGCACCAGCATCGTCGCCGCGTCGTCCTCGGCGGGCCGGTCGGCGTGACCCGCCTCCTCGTGTCCGCCGTGCTCGGCAGGCCCGGTCGGCTGCGGCCCGCTGCCGAGTGCGGCGACCAGGGTGACCGTGGCCGCGGTGCCGACCACGGTCAGTGCCGCGGCGCGGAACCAGGGCTGCGCGGCCTGGGCCGGGCTCGACGTACGGCACCGGATCGCGTCGAGCCGGTCGGCCGGCTCGACGTCGGCGACGGCGTCCTCGAAGAGGTCGTGGAGGTCGTTCACAGCTGCTCCTCGAGGAGGGTCCGGAGGGTGGCCGCGCCCCGTGAGGCGTGGCTCTTCACCGCGCCCCGGCTGATGCCGAGGGTGTCGGAGATCTCGGCCTCCGAGAGGTCGAGGTAGTAGCGCAGCGCGAGCACCTCGCGCTGCCGCTGGGGGAGCGCCCGGAGCGCGTCGAGCACGGCCGCGCGGCGGTCGGAGACCAGCGCGGCCTGGTCGGCGCCGGGCTCCTCCGATGGCGGCGTACGACGCGCGGCGTGCCGCTCCACGACGGCCCGGTGCCGCAGCGCCGAGCGGGACCGGTTGACGACGGTCTGGCGCAGGTAGGCGAGCGCCCGCCCGGGATCGCGCAGCCGGCCCCATCGGCCGTGCACGGCCACGAAGGCGTCCTGCACGACCTCCTCCGCGACGCCCTGGTCGCGCACGAGCAGCACCGAGAGCCGCACCAGCGAGCGCCAGTGCGCGGCGTACAGCTGCTCCAGCGCCTGGTCGGCGGTCCAGGTCGGCTGCCGGCTCGCCTGTCGGCTCGCCGGTGAATCGGGCGGCCGGTCCGTCACGGTCGTCACGGTAATGGGACGCTCGTGGGCACCGATCGGTTTACGCTCACGCCATCAGATCCCGTGGAGGACCAGTGGACGACTGCCTGTTCTGCAAGATCGTGGCCGGGGAGATCCCGGGCGACATCGTGCGCACCACCGAGCACACCGTGGCGTTCCGCGACATCAACCCGCAGGCGCCGACCCACGTGCTGGTGGTGCCGAGGGCGCACTTCGCCAACGCCGCCGAGCTCGCCGCCGGCGATGCGGCCGCGTCCGCCGACCTGGTCACGACGGCCGCCGCGATCGCGGCGGACGAGGGGCATGATGACTACCGGCTGGTGTTCAACACCGGGGCCGGGGTCGGACAGACCGTCTTCCACGCCCACCTGCACCTGCTGGCCGGGCGCCCGATGACCTGGCCGCCGGGATGATCCGGCGGGCGGCGGCCGCGGCGCTGCTGCTCGCGCTCGCCATGTCGCTGGCGGCCTGCGTGGAGGAGGGCGCCGACCGCCGCACGGGGTCGCCCACCGACATCCTCGTCCCGCCGGACCCGCCGGAGGTCGAGGCCGACCAGCTCGCCGCGCTACCCGCCGGCAAGCTGCTGCCGCTGCGCGACGGCGAGCGGCGGATGACGCTGACGATGCCGACCGAGTACACCCCGTCGGCCCCGACCGGCACGGGCACCGACGACTACCGCTGCTTCCTGCTCGACCCCGGACTCGACAAGGACGTCTGGCTCACCGGCGGCCACGTCGCGCCGGGCAACCCGCGGGTGGTGCACCACGTGATCCTGTTCCGGGTCGCTCCCGAGCAGGTGGCCGAGGCCGAGGACCTGGACGCCCGGACCTCCGAGGAGGGCTGGACCTGCTTCGGCGGCTCGGGCCTCCGGGCCGACTTCGCGAATCTCGACGACGCCTTCTGGCTGGCCGCGTGGGCGCCCGGCGGCGACGAGACCAGGACCCGCGATGGCTACGGCGTCCGCCTCGAGGCCGGCTCCCGGATCATCATGCAGGTCCACTAGAACCTGCTGTCGGGTGCGGAGCCCGATGCCTCCAGCACCCAGCTGCGCTGGATGAGGGCCGGCGCCGACCTGACGCCGCTGCACACCTTCCTGATGCCCGCGCCGGTCGAGCTTCCGTGCCGGTCCGGGCACGACGACGGGCCGCTCTGCGACCGCGACGCCGCGGTCGCCGACGTGATGAAGCGCTTCGGCGCGGCGGGGAACACCAACAGCCTGCTGCACCTGCTGTGTGGCACCGACGTGTCGCCGTCTCGTACGACGTCGTGCACCCGCACGCTCCCGCGCGGCATGACGGTCCTCGGCGTCGCCGGCCACATGCATCTGCTCGGCCGCACGATCACGATCGAGGCCGACCCCGGCACCCCCGAGGCCAGGACGATCCTGGACATCCCGATCTGGGACTTCGACAACCAGGGCACGGTGCCACTGCGGGAGCCGCTGCACCTCGACGCGCTCGACCGGGTCCGGGTCACCTGCACGCACCAGCAGTGGCTGCGCGACCGGCTCCCGGCGTTCGCGGGCCAGGAGGAGCGCTACGTGATCTGGGCCGAGGGCAGCACCGACGAGATGTGCCTCTGCACACTGCAGGTGGCGTTCGACGACGAGCGGTAGCCACCGACGCGAGCGATAGGTGGCGACGCAGCGCCCTCAGAACCGAACCGGGCTGCTCGAGTGGGATGCGAGCCTTGTCCTCGAGCGCGCCCTCGAACTGTCGACTCAAGGGAAACTGGAACAGCCCGAAATGACCATGGTCGATCGCGCCGGGTATTGGCGTCGTGCCTCACGAGCTAGAACGTGTTCTCGGAGGGCATGGGCATGCGGAATTCGCTTCGTCGCAGCGCGGTGGTCGGGTCGATTGTCGGCGCTGTCGTGGGAATCTTGGCGCCAGCCGCGCACGCGGACACGTGGTACTCGGCGTGGAAAGACTTCACTTCGAACGGGGTCAACTACCAGAACCGCGCTGGAGCGATTCGCAGCGATGACTTGGATCCGACCGAGTTCGTCGGGTCGACCGTGCGACGGGTGACGGGGACGCACCGATCAACAGGATGGGTGCTCGGGCCCGAGCGTACTTCCAGAGCGACGCGCTCTGTGCGGCCGGTACGTGGGTCTACAACGACGTGGCGACGCATGCGTGGACCGTCTGGTACGCCCATCCATGCCGGGCCTTCATCTACAGCCGCGGGCAGACTCGTACCTGGATTCCTTCGGGGTACGACACGCTCCAGACGTACAAGACAGTGGTCTTCAACTCGTACTGACCGACGTTCGTTCAGAAGGAGGTCTCGTGGACATGATCAAGAATCTGGTCGTCGGTGCGACCGCCGCGCTGGCCGTCGCGGTTCCGACGGGCGTCGTCTCCTACTTCGTGGTCGCTGGCTCCTCGTCGTCGGCGGCGCCATCGGACGCGCCCTCAGCCTCTCGATCGGGGATGGAGCTCAAGTCGGATCCGTTCGTCGGGCAGAAGCTCGCAACACGGGACTTCCCGAAGAACTCCCACGGGCAGACTTACGGGTCGGACGCAGAGGCGGAGACGCTCGCGGAGAGCCCCGACCTGGTCGCGGTCGCCGGTGATCACGGTGTCGGCGGCTACGTCCTCAAGGAGGATCTGGCCGGGCCGACACCGGACAGCCCGGAGGAGGCGGGGAGACGCTCCGGCGAGTCCGTGGTGCTGAAGGTGTACGACCAGGAGGGGGAGAAGGTCGTCGATACCTTCACGCTGCTTGCTCCTGCTGACGGGTCGCCGAATGAGTAGTGGTGCTAGAAGGCGTACAGCACCCGCAGCACCGCGAGCACGACCGGCAGCCCGAAGAGGACCAGCAGGCCCCAGGCCACGATCCGGTGCCGGCGGTTGCCGGCGTCGAGGCGGCCGGCGAAGTCGATGATCGCGCCCTCCGGCACGTGGTGGCTCAGGCCCATCGCGCGGGCGTCGGATGGCAGGTGCTGGCCGGCGAACCAGTACGGCGGCGCGTCCGGGTCGTCGGGCTCGGGATCCTCCGCGAAGAGGTCCTCGACCTCGCCCTCCCTCATGCGGCCACGGTACGCGCAACTCGCTGGGCCGCGCGACGCCGCTCCCGTAGCATGGTGGGGTACGTACGCCGACCGAGAGGGCAGCCCGTCCGGGCCTCATGACTGAAACGCAGACGACCAGGCACACCACCAAGCACACCGTCGTGGTCCCCAACAGCATCAACATGGTCAGCCTGCTCGGCCCCGGTGACGAGCACCTCGGCCTGATCGAGCGCTCCTTCGACGCGCAGGTCCATGTCCGGGGCAACCGGATCACGCTCGACGGCGAGCCGGGCGAGGTGGCCCTCGCCGAGCGGCTCCTCGACGAGCTGGTGGCGATCATCCGCACCGGTCAGGGCGTCACCGGCGAGACCGTCGAGCGCGTCCTGGCGATGCTGCGCGCCGAGACGACCGAGCGCCCGGCCGACGTGCTGAGCCTGAACATCCTCAGCAACCGGGGCCGCTCGATCCGGCCCAAGACGCTCAACCAGAAGCGTTACGTCGACTCGATCGACAAGCACACGATCACCTTCGGCATCGGCCCGGCCGGCACCGGCAAGACCTACCTCGCCGTCGCCAAGGGCGTGCAGGCGCTCCAGTCGAAGCAGGTCAACCGGATCATCCTCAGCCGGCCGGCGGTCGAGGCGGGGGAGAAGCTCGGCTTCCTCCCGGGCACGCTCACCGAGAAGATCGACCCCTACCTGCGTCCGCTGTACGACGCGCTGCACGACATGCTCGACCCCGAGACCATCCCCAAGCTGCTGGCCGCCGGCACGATCGAGGTGGCGCCGCTGGCCTTCCTCCGCGGCCGCTCGCTCAACGACTCGTTCATCATCCTCGACGAGGCACAGAACACCACGCCCGAGCAGATGAAGATGTTCCTGACCCGGCTCGGGTTCGGCTCCAAGATCGTGGTCACCGGCGACGTCACCCAGACCGACCTGCCCGGCGGACAGAAGTCCGGCCTGCGGGCGGTGGAGGAGATCCTCGACGAGGTCGAGGACATCTCGTTCAACCGGCTCACCAGCCACGACGTCGTCCGCCACAAGCTGGTCGGCAAGATCGTCGCGGCCTACGACGAGCACGACGCGCGCGTGGACCTGCGACGTGCCAAGCCCCACGCGACCTCCTGAGCCCGACATGAGCATCGAGATCCTCAACGAGTCCGGCCGCGACCTGGACGTGCAGCGGCTGGCCGGGCTCAGTCGCTTCGTCATGGACCGGATGCGCGTGCATCCGCAGGCCGAGCTGTGCATCAAGGCCGTCGACGAGCCCACCATCGCCGAGCTCAACGAGCAGTGGATGGAGAAGCAGGGTCCGACCGACGTGCTGGCCTTCCCGATGGACGAGCTGCGGCCCGGCCTGGTCAACGAGGATCCCGAGGAGGGCGTGCTCGGCGACCTGGTGCTGTGCCCCGACGTCGCCGCCCGCCAGGGTGAGACGGCGGGCCACGGCACCGAGGCCGAGATCGAGCTGCTGACCGTGCACGGCATCCTGCACCTGCTCGGCTACGACCACGCCGAGCCCGAGGAGCACCGGGAGATGTTCGGTCTCCAGGACCAGCTCCTCACCGCCTGGCGCGCGTCGAGCGCCGCCCACTGACCGCGATGGATCCCACCGACGTCTGGCTGCTGGTCGCCGCGGCCGCCCTCGTCGTGCTCGCGGGGCTGTTCTCCGCCGCCGACGCCGCGCTCGCGTCGTTCTCGCGGGCCCGGGCCGACGAGCTGCTCTCCGACAACCGCCCCGGTGCCAAGCGGCTGGTCGCGCTGCTCGAGGACCCGCCCCGCTACCTCAACACCGCGCTGTTCCTGCGGCTGCTCTGCGAGATCGCCGCGATCGTGCTGGTCACCCTCCAGGTCGACGAGATCTGGGACGGCGCGTGGTGGCCGGCCGTGCTCACCACGATCGCCGCGATGCTGGTCGTCTCGTTCGTCGCGATCGGCGTCGCGCCGCGCACCGTCGGCCGCCAGCACGCCGAGCGGGTCGCGCTGGCCTCGGCCGCGCCCCTGTCGTTCGTCACCGCGGTGCTCGGACCGCTGCCGCGGCTGCTGATCCTGGTCGGCAACGCGCTGACGCCGGGCAAGGGCTTCCGCGAGGGCCCGTTCGCCACCGAGACCGAGCTGCGCGAGCTGGTCGACCTCGCCGAGGCCTCCTCGCTGATCGAGTCCGGCGAGCGCAAGATGATCCACGACGTGCTCGAGCTCGGCGACACCATCGCCCGCGAGGTGATGGTGCCGCGCACCGACGTCGTCTACATCGAGCGCCACAAGAACCTGCGGCAGACGCTCTCGCTCTTCCTGCGCAGCGGCTTCTCCCGCCTCCCGGTGATCGGCGAGAACCTCGACGAGGTGGTCGGCTTCGCCTACCTCAAGGACATCGTGCGGCGCGACTTCGAGGCGCCCGACGTCGAGTTCACCCAGCGCATCGACGAGGTGATGCGGCCGGCGCACTTCGTGCCCGACTCCAAGCCAGTCGACGCACTGCTCTCGGAGATGCAGGCGATGCGCCAGCACGTCGCGGTCGTCGTCGACGAGTACGGCGGCACCGCCGGCCTGGTCACCATCGAGGACATCCTCGAGGAGATCGTCGGCGAGATCACCGACGAGTACGACGCCGAGCAGGTCGAGGTCGAGACCGCCGACGACGGCACCGTGCGGGTCTCGTCGCGCTACCCGATCGACGACCTCGACGAGCTCTTCGGCTTCGACGTCGAGGAGGAGGACGTCGACAGCGTCGGCGGCCTGATGGCCAAGCACCTCGGCCGGGTGCCGATCCCGGGGTCGGTGGTCGAGGCCCACGGGCTGCGCTTCGAGGCGGAGGCGGTCACCGGCCGCCGCAACCGGATCGGCACCGTGCGGATCGCCCGGGTCGCGCACGAGGACGAGGAGGACCAGGTCGGCGATGAGTGACCAGCTGACGGCAGAGGACAGGAAGCTCGTGACGCTCGCTCGCGCGACCCGGGCGCGCACCGGCGCGGCGGAGGGCGCGGCGGTCCGCGACAGCGACGGTCGCACGTACGCCGCCGCCACCGTCGACCTGCCCTCGCTCCACGTCTCGGCCCTCGGCGTCTGCGTGGCGATGGCGGTGTCGTCCGGCTCGTCGGGCCTGGAGGCGGCGGTCGTGCTCGGCGCCGCCGACACTGTCGCTCCCGCCGATCTCGACGCCCTCCGCGACCTCGGCGGCGCCGGCGTCGTGGTCCATCGTGGCGACGCTCGGGGCACGATCGCCGCCACGCTCAGCACGTAGCTCCACGACGCTCGGCTGCTCGCCCCCGGACCCACGAGGCCCCGGAGAGGAGTAAGTTCTCCGACTGTGAGTCTGCGCGGCTGGGGAGCACACGAGAGAGCAGTCGAGCGATTGCGCTCGTCGTACGAAGCCCTCCCTCCGGGTTCGCCGGTGCGGCTGGCGAAGAAGACGTCGAACCTGTTCCGGCCCCGTGCCGCGACCACGTCGCCCGGACTCGACGTGTCCGGCCTCGACGGTGTGATCGCCGTCGACCCGGCGGCGCGGACCGCCGACGTGCAGGGGATGTGCACCTACGAGGACCTGGTCGACGCGACCCTGCCGCACGGCCTGATCCCGTACGTCGTCCCGCAGCTGCGCACGATCACCCTCGGCGGTGCGGTGACCGGCCTCGGCATCGAGTCGACCAGCTTCCGCAACGGCCTGCCGCACGAGTCGGTGGTGGAGATGGACGTCTTCACCGGTGCCGGCGAGGTGGTCACCTGCCGACCCGGCCCCGATGGCGAGCACAGCGACCTCTTCGACACCTTCCCCAACTCCTACGGCTCGCTGGGCTACGCCACGCGGCTGAAGATCCGGCTGGAGCAGGTCCCCGGCTACGTCGCGCTGCGGCACGTCCGCTTCGACGACGCGGACCTGCTGGCGAAGACGATCCGCGAGGTGGCCGAGACCGCGGCGTACGACGGCACCCGCGTCGACGGCCTCGACGGCGTCGCCTTCGGGCCCGGTGAGTACTACCTGACGCTCGCCACCTGGCAGGAGCAGCCCGGGCCGACCAGCGACTACACCGGGATGGACGTCTACTACCGGTCCCTGCAGCAGCGCGAGACGGACCTGCTCACGATCTACGACTACCTGTGGCGCTGGGACACCGACTGGTTCTGGTGCTCCGGTGCCTTCGGCGTCCAGAACCCGAAGGTCCGGCGGCTGTGGCCCAAGCGCTGGCGGCGCTCGGACGTCTACCACAAGCTGATCGCCCTCGACCGCCGCTTCGACGTCGCCGACCGCCTCGACCGGCGGGCCGGCCGCCCGTTGCGCGAGCGGGTGATCCAGGACATCGAGGTGCCGGTCGAGCGGCTGCCGGAGTTCCTCGACTGGTTCGACGCCGAGGTCGGCATGCGGCCGGTCTGGCTGTGCCCCTGCAAGGCCGAGCGCGACTGGCCGACCTACCCGCTGGAGCCGGACCGGCTCTACGTCAACGTCGGCTTCTGGGGCACCGTGCACGTCGGCCCCGAGGCCGTGGACGCGCCGCGCAACCGCGCGATCGAGACGAAGGTGCACGAGCTCGACGGACACAAGTCGCTCTACAGCGAGGCGTTCTACGACCGCGAGACCTTCGACCAGCTCTACGACGGCGCGCACCTCGCCGCCGTGAAGGGTCGCTACGACCCGCAGGACCGATTGACCACCCTGTACGACAAGGCGGTGAAGAGACGTTGACCACCATGACGATCGCCGAGGCCTTCGACTCGCTGTTGATCGAGCCGCTGCCGTTGCGCTTCACGGCGTACGACGGCAGCGCGACCGGCCCCGAGGACGCGCCGTTCAAGTTCCACCTGCGCACCGAGCGCGGGCTCGCCTACCTCGTCACCGCCCCCGGTGACCTGGGCCTGGCGCGCGCGTACATCACCGGCGACCTCGAGCTCGAGGGCGTGCACCCGGGCGACCCCTACGAGGCGATGCGGCTGCTGCAGAAGGGGCTCAAGCTCCGGCGGCCCTCGCCCACCGAGCTGGTCACGCTGCTGCGGGCGATCGGGCTGTCGAGCCTCAAGCCACCGCCCCCGCCGCCGCAGGAGTCGACCCCGCGCTGGCGTCGGGTGCTCGAGGGCCTGCGTCACTCCGAGCACCGCGACGCCGAGGCGATCCACCACCACTACGACGTGTCCAACGCGTTCTACGAGTACGTGCTCGGCCCGTCGATGACCTACACCTGCGCGATCTTCCCGACGGAGGAGGCGACGCTGGAGGAGGCGCAGCACACCAAGTACGACCTCGTCGCCCGCAAGCTCGACCTGCAGCCCGGCCATCGGCTGCTCGACCTCGGCTGCGGTTGGGGCGGCATGGTGCGCCACGCCGCTCGCGAGTACGGCGTCCGGGCGATCGGCGTCACGCTCTCGCGCGAGCAGGCGTCGTGGGCCCAGCGGCGGATCAAGGAGGAGGGGCTCGACCACCTCGCCGAGGTGCGCCACATGGACTACCGCCACGTCGAGGAGTCCGGCTTCGACGCGATCTCCTCCATCGGCCTCACCGAGCACATCGGGGTGAAGAACTACCCGTCGTACTTCTCCTGGATCCGCGACCACCTCAGGCCCCAGGGTCGGCTGCTCAACCACTGCATCACCCGGCAGCACAACAAGCCGACGAGCACCGGGGCGTTCATCGACCGGTACGTCTTCCCCGACGGCGAGCTGATCGGCTCCGGCACGATCGTGTCGGAGGTCGAGAACGCCGGGCTCGAGGTGCAGCACCACGAGAACATCCGGGTCCACTACGCCAAGACGCTCGCCGGCTGGTGCCACAACCTCCAGGAGAACTGGGACGCCTGCGTCGACGAGGTCGGCATCGGCACCGCCCGGGTCTGGGGGCTCTACATGGCCGGCTCCCGGCTGGCGTTCGAGCGCAACGAGATCCAGCTCCACCACGTGCTCGCCACCAAGACCGACGCCAACGGCGCCAGCGGGTATCCCCTCCGCCACACGTTCTGAGCCCCGATACGGTTGTCGGGTGAGCACGAGGGCCCAGCAGTACGTCGCGCAGGTGCTGCGTCGCGAGCAGCTGTCCGACCATCTGGTGCGGCTGACGCTCGGCGGCGCGGGGCTCGCGGGGTTCACGAGCACCGGCATCCCGGACGAGTGGGTCGGGCTGATCGTGCCCGAGCAGTTCCAGAGCCGCTACTACACCGTGCGCTCGTGGGACGGCACCGAGCTGGTGCTCGACGTCGTCGTGCACGAGGTCGGGCTGGTCACCGAGTGGGCACAGCTCGACGTCGTGGGACAGACAGCGACGATCACCGACCCCAAGGGCTCCTTCCTGATGGCGCCGAGCGCCGCCTGGCTGCTGTTGGTCGGCGACCTGACGGCGATGCCCGCGATGGCCCGGATCGCCGAGTCCGTCGACGTGCCGACCCGGATCTGGGCCGAGGTACCCGACCGGCTGCCGGACTACCTCCCCGCCGATGCCGACGTCACCTGGCTGGAGCCGCCCGGGGCGGGCCGGAGCCGCCTGGCCGAGGTGGTCGAGGGCATCGACTGGCCGGTCGGCGACGGCTACTTCTGGATGGCGGGGGAGTCCGCGCAGATGCGCGCGATCCGCAAGCACCTGATGCGCGAGCGCAGGCTGCCGAGCACGGCGTACGACGTGATGGGCTACTGGCGTGGCGTCGAGCGGCGGCAGCCGCGGGCGGTCGACCCGGGCCCGATCTGGCGGGCGGGCAAGGCGGCCGGCAAGAGCGACGAGCAGATCTGGGCCGAGTACGACGAGGCGAGGGAGCCGTGACCACCCCATGAGCGAGCACCGCAGTGGCTTCGTCTCCTTCGTCGGGCGGCCCAACGCCGGCAAGTCGACGCTGACCAACGCGCTGGTCGGCCAGAAGGTCGTGATCACCTCCGACAAGCCGCAGACCACGCGCACCGTCGTCCGCGGCATCGTGCACCGCGACGACGCCCAGCTGATCCTCGTCGACACCCCGGGCCTGCACCGGCCGCGCACGCTGCTCGGCGAGCGGCTCAACGACCTGGTGACGACCACGCTGGCCGAGGTCGACGTGGTCGCGGTGTGCTTCCCGGCCAACGAGAGGATCGGCCCGGGCGACCGGTTCATCGCCACCGAGATGGCGAAGATCAAGCGCACCAAGAAGGTCGCCGTCGCGACCAAGACCGACCTCGCCTCGGGTGAGCAGATCGGCCAGCACCTGCTGGACATCCAGGCGCTGGGCGCCGAGATCGGTGTCGAGTGGGCCGAGATCGTCCCGGTCTCGGCCAAGCAGGGCGACCAGATCGCCCTGCTGCAGGATCTCCTGGTGGGCCTGCTCCCGGAGGGTCCGCAGCTCTACCCCGACGGCGACCTGACCGACGCGCCCGAGGAGATCCTCGTCGCCGAGCTGGTCCGCGAGGCCGCGCTCGACGGCCTGCGCGACGAGCTCCCGCACTCGGTCGCGGTGGTGGTCGAGGAGATGCGGCTGCGCGAGGACCGGCCCGAGGACAAGCCGCTGGTCGACATCCACGCGAACGTCTACGTCGAGCGCGACTCCCAGAAGGGCATCATCATCGGCCCCAAGGGCTCGCGGCTGCGGACCATCGGCACCACCGCCCGCAAGCAGATCGAGGCGCTGCTCGGCACGCCGGTCTACCTCGACCTGCACGTCAAGGTCGCGAAGGACTGGCAGCGCGACCCGCGCCAGCTGCGCAAGCTGGGCTTCTGACACCCGTCCGAGTTCGGGGACGGCGGGTGGACCTCGTTTCCCCGGCCGCCCGGGGAAACGAGCGCGACACGCCGTACGGGTGGTGGGCGGTCAGGGAAAGCGAGCGTGACACGCCGGTGCGGATCGGCGTGTCGCCGTCGCTTCCCCTGACCGGCTCGTCAGCGATTCAGCTGTCGGGAGCCCAGCAGAGCCCGTAGCGCTGGCCGTCGCGCCACTTCTTCGCGCTCGGCCACTCGTAGCCCCAGCGGTAGTCGAGCGCGCCGTCCGCCGCCGCGGCGCCGGCGTCCTGACAAGGCTGGTCGCCGGCGGAGCGAGCCTTGTCCACGCCCGGGTAGCGGTCCTGCTCGAACGGCACCGTCGCGACCGCGCGCCAGGTGTGTTTCGCGGAGCAGATCACCCGCTCGAAGCCCGGCGTGCCGGGCTCGGCGGTGCCGCACATGCCGTAGCGGTCCCGGCCCTCCTCACGGCCGAGCACGCCACGGAGGTCGCCGGTCAGGTTCGCCAGGCGCTCGTCGCCCGCGATCGCGACGACGTCGCAGCGGTACCACGAGGCGCCGGCGTCGGACTGCTCCACGGTCGGGGTGAACCAGATGGGCCGCAGCATGCTGAGCCGGCGGGCGTCGGGGGAGCCGCCGACGTACGCCGCGAACCGCTGCGGGCACTGCTCCGCGACCTGGTCGCGCACCCGCCGGGAGTCGACCGCGAGCAGGTGGCCGTCCACGACGGTGTCGAGGTCGCCCACGGCGACCGTCCGCGACGTGTGCGCACGCTTGCAGGGCATCGGCGTGCCGTCGTTGGTCGGCGCGATCGCATCGGTGTAGTCGAGTCGGTAGCACCGGTCCTTCTTCGGCCGCGCGGGCGCCGCGGCCCGGGGCGACTCGGACGTCGAGGCGCCGACGCCGTCGCTCGCGGTAGCGGACGGGGTCGACGAGCCCGCCGTCCGATCCGGCTCGTCGCCGCCGCTGCACCCCGCGAGCAGCAGGGCGCCGGCGAGCACGAGCACGGCGTACCTCATCGGGCTGCCCTCACTGGGTCGTCTTGGCCCAGCAGACCGAGCGCCGATTGCCGGCCTGCCACTCGGCCTCGTGGAACCACGTGTAGCCGAAGTCGTAGTCGACGGGGTAGTTGAGCCACGCGCCCACGGACCGGGAGCAGTAGTCGCGGGTGGTCACCTCGGCCAGCCGGTCGCCCGGGTACTCGTCCTTGGCCGCGCCGAGGGAGATCGTGGTGACCGCCCGCCAGGTGTGCGGCTGGTTGCACGGCACCTTCACCGAGCCCGCGACCGTCTCGCCGTCGGCGCAGACCATCCAGGCGTCCTTCGGCCGGCCGAGCAGCAGGCCCCGGGCGCTCGTCGGCAGGTCGACGTACTCCTTGCTCTGCTCACCGCCGCCGACCACGTCGCAGCGGTACCAGCGGGCGCCGTCGTCCCACGCCTCCTGGGTGGGGCGGAACCACGCCCAGCTGACCACGGTGCGCATCACCAGGCTCTCGTCGGCGCCGAGGAAGTCGCGGAACGAGCCGGTGCACTTCTGGTAGGCCCAGGCGCCGAGCTGCTCGTCGTCGTAGTCGACGTCGTCGAAGTCGCTGGGCAGCTCGCCCACCGCGTAGGTCTCCGCGGTGTGCGACTCGGAGCACGGCACCGACGGGCTGCTGTTGGCGGGCTGGGCGACGTCCTCGGGCGAGAGCACCCGGCAGGCGCCGAGGTCGGGGGCCGCCATCTCGGCCGGAGCGGTGGTGTCGTCGCCGCAGGCCGTGAGGGTGAGCGCCGCCATGACAGCGAGCACGGCGAGGCGCACGCGGTCTCCTCTCTGCCTCGGTTCCGGACCGCGCGATCGTACCGCTGCCCCTCAGCTCAGCAGCGCGGCCAGGGTCCCGCCGAGCTCGTACGCCGACTCGCGGTGCCGGTCGGTCACGTCGCCGACCACCTCCAGCACCTCGGCCGCCTGCACCCACGGGAGCGCGCCGACGATCGACTGCACCGACCGGACCGCGCCCGTCACGTCGTACCGCCCGTGCACCCAGAGCCCGTACGGCTTCTTCCCCGGCCCGGTGCCCGCGGCGGAGCCGTCGTCGGCCAGCGCGCCGCCGGCCTCGAGGAAGATCGTGTCGAAGAAGTGCTTGAGCGCCCCGCTCATGTAGCCGAAGTTGGCCGGCGTCCCGAGCAGGTAGCCGTCCGCCGCCAGCACGTCCTCGGCGTCCGCATCGAGGGCCGCCCGGACCACCACCTCGACCCCCTCGATCTCGTCGTCGTGAGCCCCGGCCAGCACCGCGTCGGTCAGCGACCGCACCGTCGGCGTGGGGGAGTGGTGGACGACCAGGAGCCGGCTCACCGGGCGAGCGCCTCCCGCTCGACGGCGATGAAGTGCTCGTGGGTCACGGACACGGGCGCAGCCATGCGCACGAGACTAGTCACATGTCGCTACCGCCGCTTGAACATGGCAGCAGCCCCACCGGCCGGGGCGGGTGGGGTGTGGGTCAGCGGATTCGTCGTCTGGTGAAGGTGTGGTCGACGTCGTAGATGTCGCCCGACGGACTGGTCCATTCGAATCGGGTGCGGGTGAGGCGTCGGTAGGTCCAGTGGCCGTGGGTCTTCATCCGATGGTGCAGGCGACACAGCGGGGCGAGGTTCCACGAGCTCGTCGCGCCGCCCTGGTCGAAGGGTTCGATGTGGTCGAGGTCGCAGCGGCGAGCGTCGCGCGTGCAGTGGGCGAACACGCAGGTGGGAGTGGTCAGGATCGCCTGCTCCCGCTGCACCGCGGTGGGCCGGTAGGAGTCGGTGGCGAGCTCGTCGTCGAGGTCGACGACCGGGCGGATGGAGACCCTGGCGCCCGCGTAGCGGCACCACTCGGCGAGCTGCTCCCGGTTGGTCGGACCGACGCCCTCGATGGTGACGATGTCGTGGGCCTCGGCCGGGGTGTGGTGGGCGTAGATCACCAGTTCCCGGCTGGTGGCTGTGCCTTGTCCGGTCAGGAGGCGGCCGGTGGCCATGGCGCGGCGGGTGTCGAGGTCGAGCTCGGGGAACTCCTGGAGTAGCTCGTGAGCGCCGGCCGCGACCTGTGCTTCCAGCGCGAGGGCGTCGGGGTAGTCGAGCAGTCCGTGCACCGGGACCAGGCCGTTGTTGGGACGGACGCCGGTCAGCTCGATGTCGAGGTGCTGCTGGCTCCACCGGTCCAGTCGGGTCATCTCGAAGTGCTCGTCATCGCACTCCGCGACCGCGGCCTCGACCGCCCGCTCGATCTGCGCGAACGAACAGCGGTCCAGGACCGGGGCGAGGTGGGTGTCGACGTACGCGGCGCCCGACATGGTGAGGCGGTGGGTGCGCTCCGTGACTCGGCGGGCCTTCCACACCGGCACCTCACCCGCCTGGACCCGCGCCCAGGTCTTCGGGAGCCGGTGCTTGCACTCCAACGCGGCGCCGATCAGGTCGCGGCCGGCGCGCGTGGAGATCCCGATCGCGGCCGCGAACTCGCCGATCGCGAACTCCGACATCCCCGGCGCACCCTCGCCGGCGAGGGCCACGGGCTGGTCGCCGTGCATCTCCAGGAACCCGTCCGCGTCCACCACCGGACCTTCCGCCGGCGCGGGGTGCTGTGCGGCCCACGTCGCGGCCAACTCGAACCGAGCGGCCTCCGCGGACCGGATGGTCGACGTGAGGTCCCGGGCAGCCGCCAGCACCGGATCAGTCACGGTGGTGTCGGTGCGTCGGGCCATACCACATGCTACATCGATTCGAACATGTGTGCTAGATCTGGTCTAGCTTTCAGGGTGGTTTCGAGGCTCGCTGCGCTCGCACCTCAACCACCGTGGAGGCGGCGCGGTGAGCCGGGGAGCGGCGTTGGCCCGAGGCCGCCGTACCCGCTGTTTGGTGCCTGTGGGTCGGAATCGGAGCGGACCCGTAGGCCAAGGCGCACGCGGGTCGGGTGGTTTCGAGACAGGCGCCAGCGCGCCTTCCTCAACCACCGTCGAGGTGGGCGGTGAGCCGGAAGGCGGCCGCAACCCAGCGCTCGCCCGGTCCCGTAGGTGGGCGCGCATCGGATGGTTTCGAGGCTCGCTGCGCTCGCACCTCAACCACCGTGGAGGCGGGCGGTGAGCCGGGGAGCGGCGTTGGCCCGAGGCCGCCGTACCCGCTCTTGCTGCCTGTCGGTCGGAACCGGAGCGGACCCGTAGGCCAAGGCGCATGCGGGTCGGGTGGTTTCGAGACAGGCGCCAGCGCGCCTTCCTCAACCACCGTGGAGGCGGGCGAGCCCCGAGCCACCCGCAACCGGGACCTTGCCGGGCGCGCGGGGAGCGGGGTGCGTTAGAGTGGCGGCATCATGACGCGCAGCCTCCTCCTTCGCTGCCGCAGCGAGGTCTGAGCCCCCACTACGGGGAAAGAGTCCGGACCCCCTCGCTGCGGAGTGATCGCGTGCGCCGGCCCGACCGCGAACCAGACCCAGCGAGGACCCCGATCATGATTCCCCAGCAGAAGACGAGCGGCATGCCGTTCCAGCGCTACCGCCCGTTCCCGCCCATCGACCTGCCCGACCGCACCTGGCCGTCGAAGGTCATCACCGAGGCGCCGCGGTGGCTCTCCACCGACCTGCGCGACGGCAACCAGGCGCTCATCGACCCGATGAACCCCGCGCGCAAGATGACGATGTTCAACCTGCTCGTGAAGATGGGCTACAAGGAGATCGAGGTCGGCTTCCCGAGCGCCAGCGAGACCGACTTCGCGTTCGTGCGCCAGCTGATCGAGGGCGACCACATCCCCGACGACGTGACGATCTCGGTGCTGACCCAGGCGCGTGAGGACCTCATCGAGCGCAGCGTGCAGTCGCTGGTCGGCGTACCCCGCGCGAACATCCACCTCTACAACGCGCTGGCGCCGCTCTTCCGGCGCGTGGTCTTCCGGGCCAGCAAGGACGAGATCAAGGACATCGCTGTCCGCGGCACCGAGATGGTGATGAAGCACGGCGAGGCCCACCTCGACATGACCGTGATCGGCTACGAGTACAGCCCCGAGATCTTCACGAGCACCGAGCTGCCGTTCTCGGTCGAGGTCTGCGAGGCCGTGAGCGACGTGTGGCAGCCCGAGGACGGTCGCGAGATCATCCTCAACCTGCCCGCGACCATCGAGGTCGCGACGCCCAACGTGTACGCCGACCAGATCGAGTGGTTCGGGCGCCAGCTGACCCGCCGTGAGAACACCGTGATCTCGCTGCACCCGCACAACGACCGCGGCACGGCGGTCGCCGCGACCGAGCTCGCGATGATGGCCGGCGCCGACCGCGTCGAGGGCTGCCTCTTCGGCCACGGTGAGCGCACCGGCAACGTCGACCTGGTGACGCTGGGCATGAACCTCTTCAGCCAGGGCATCGACCCGATGGTCGACTTCGCCATCGAGGGCGGCATCGACGAGATCCGCCGCACGGTCGAGTACTGCACCAGCCTGCCCGTGCACCCGCGGCACCCGTACGCCGGCGACCTGGTCTACACGGCGTTCTCGGGCTCCCACCAGGACGCGATCAAGAAGGGCCTGGAGGACCTCGACCGGCAGGCCACCGAGCAGGGCGTCCCGGTCGGCGAGCTGCCGTGGGAGGCGCCGTACCTGCCGATCGACCCGAAGGACGTCGGCCGCACCTACGAGGCCGTGATCCGCGTCAACAGCCAGTCCGGCAAGGGCGGGGTCGCCTACATCCTCAAGGCCGAGCACAAGCTCGACCTGCCGCGGCGCGCGCAGATCGAGTTCAGCCGGGTGATCCAGGAGCGCACCGACGCCGAGGGCGGCGAGATGTCGCCGGAGGCGATCTGGGAGGTCTTCTCCTCCGAGTACCTCACCCGGGAGACGCCGCTCCAGCTCAACTCCGTGCACACCTCGTCGGCGGCGGGGGAGAAGGACGCGCTCGACGTCAACGTGTACGTCGACGGCGAGATCCAGTCCCTGCACGGCGAGGGCAACGGGCCGCTGTCGGCGTTCGTGGCGGCGATCAACGAGCTGCCGCAGCAGTGGGACGTGCGGGTGCTCGACTACGCCGAGCACGCCCTCTCGGCCGGCGGCGACGCGCTGGCGGCGGCGTACGTCGAGTGCCTCGTGCGCGACCAGGTCTACTGGGGCGTCGGGGTCGACGCCAACATCGTCACCGCCTCCCTGAAGGCCGTGATCAGCGCCGTCAACCGCGCCTGAGCGACGCCACCGGCGGGGTCAGCGACTGAGCTCCACGTCGGAGTCGGCCGAGACGGGTACGGCGCCGAGGTCGCCGGCGACCAGGTCCTCGAGCGTGCCCAGCGCGACGTCCGCGCTGCGCTGGGCACGCCGCTCGGCCTTCACCCGGCCCCGGCGCGCCACGGGAGCCGGCGGCTCGGTCGTGTCGTCGCTCGGCGAGGCGCTCGGGCTCGTCGGGGCCGGCGACGGCTCGGCGGGCTCGGGGACCGCCACCGGCACCGGTGTCCGCAGCGCCGCCGCCTGCTCGGCGACCCAGGCCCGCAGCGCCGCGAGCGCCTCACGGGAGAGCCGGTCCGCGTGCCGGGAGGCCACGACCACCTGGTAGGCGACGCCGGTCGCCCGGCAGGACTCGCACGCGGCGGTGGCGGCGAGGGCCCGGTTGTTGGGCACGATCGTCGGCACGCCGCGCAGGACGACTACCTGCACCGACAGGGCGGTCGCGGCGCACTGCCCGCAGCCCTGGGTCCAGGCCGTGGCGGTGTTGTCCAGGCGGGCCTCCCCACCCCGGCTGACGTAGAGGACCTGCAGGGCGGTGCCGGCCGCGTCGCAGCCGTCGCAGGCCGCCGAACCGGTCGCGACGACGTCCGCCTTCACGGAGCGCCAGCGGGCGACGTCGGACCCGAACGCGTCGTCCGTGACGGCCGGCTCGGCGGCGGACGCGTTGGCACTGGCCACCAGGTCGAGGTCACGGTCCAGGGGGTCCGGGTGGGCGGCGGGCGCCGAGGTGCTCGCCGCGGTCAGCACCAGGACGCCGGCGAGCACGGTCGACGTGATGAGGCGCCGGCGCGTCACGGCCGGTCACCCATCTGCACGAAGTTGTCGGCCACCGCGGCGGCGATGTCCACCAGGCTGTCTCGGGTCTTGCGGTGCAGTGCGGACATGTCGGTCAGTGCTCCTTGCTCGAGGGCGTCGTCCCAGGGGACGGTCACCACGTGTTCACATCGCTTCTCGAAGTGACGCCGCATCAGGTCGGGCGGGGCGGCACCGTTGCGTTGGGCGTTGACGACGACGACCGCGCGGGACACCAGGTCGTCGAAGCCGTGCTCGTCCATCCAGTCGAGGGTGAGCGCGCCGGCTCGGCCCCCGTCGATGCCGGGGCGCACCACCAGCACGATCTGGTCCGCCTCGGTCAGGAGGCCCTGATTGGCGCTGTCGAGGATGCCGGTCCCGGTGTCGAGCACGATCAGGCTGTAGAACCGGTCGAGGATCTGGACCAGCCGGTGGTAGTCGTTGCGGTCCAGCGCCATCCAGATCCGGGGGTCGTCGTCCGAGGCGAGCACCTCCAGGCGCGACTCGATCGCCTGCGCGGTGTACGAGCGCAGCGTCGCGTAGCTGGTGATCGTCTCGAGATCCCGCAGCACGTCGGTGATGGTGCGGTCGTGCGGAGGGGCGACCCGGTGGGCGAGGTTGCCGGCGTCGGGGTTGGCGTCGACGGCGATGACCCGGTCGCCCCGCAGCAGCGCGAACGTGCTGCCGAGCGCCAGCGAGATCGTGGTCTTGCCGACGCCGCCCTTGCGGCTCATGACCACGACCCGGCGCGAGCCGGTGATGGGCGTGCGCAGCCGCCGCTCGAGCTCGTGCCGGCGCTGCTCGACGGCGCTGGGCCCCGGGTTGAGCAGGTGGCCGCTGCCGTCGTACACGACCCGGCGCCAGCCGCGCTCCGGGACCGGCGCCTGCGGCCGGTACATGATCGCGTCGGTGAAGTCGGCGGCCGAGAGCGCTAGCGGCGGGTCGGCGGCCGGGAGGCCACCGACGTCGGTGTCGAGGCCGATCCGCTCCTCCCAGGTCCCGAATCGCGTGGCGATCCGCGCGCGCGTGAGGGCGGTCAGCGAGGTGGCGAGCCGCCACAGCATGACGGCGATCCCCACGAGCGGCACCAGGATCAGCGCGATCGAGATGACCGCGAGCGTCATGGCCGCCCAGTCGCGCAGCTCCCACGCCAGGTCGAAGACCTGCTGCTGGAGGCGGATCCCGGCGCGACCGCGGGCGACGAACTCGGGCAGGTGCCACAGCGTCCAGACGACGGCGCCCGTCAGGAGCGGCACCACCACCAGCACCCAGCCGGCCACGAAGCGCCGGGCGTAGGGGCGCAGCTCGGTGACCCGAGGGTCGACGGGGTGGCCGGGTCGCAGGCTGCGCAGCACCGGCCCGACCCGCGCGAAGAGGTCGGGTACGCCGGCCACGTCGGACACCACGTAGTAGCCGTCGAACCGGACGACGGGGATCAGCTGCTGCAGCATCTGCACCTGCAGCACGAAGGCGGTGAGGAGCAGCAGGCCGCTGCCGGTGGCGAAGTGGGCGGCCGCCAGGACCAGCACGGTCAGCACGTTGAAGTACAGGCCGCCGAGGTCGGTGCGCACCCGTCCGCCGCGGCTGAGCCGGTAGGAGTCGGTGACGTCGGTGTAGAACGCCGGGAAGACGATGTAGATGCCGACGCCGATCTCGCCCGGCCTGGCGCCCCCGTAGCGGCACGCCGCCGCGTGGCCCAGCTCGTGGACCACCGCGGCCAGGGTGAGCAGGGCGTAGATCACCAGCGCCAGGGTCGGCCTGATGAACACCTCGGTGACGGCGGGCCAGAATCCGCCACTGGTGACCAACGCGATGTCGGCGACCACCAGCCCGACCAGGGCGACGAGGACGAAGGGCGGCCACAGCAGCAGGGCGAGCACCCCCGCGAGGCGCCGGGTCCACCGCGCCGGCAGCAGGGTCGCCTTGACCGTCAGCGCCAGCAGCGGTCGGGCGCGGACCGGTCGGGCGATCTCCTCCGACTCCTCGGGCAGCACCAGCCCGAGCGGCTGCAGCTGGGTCGTCACCAGGTGCTCGAGGCCCTCGGCGGTGAGGGTGCGCCCGTACGCCGCGCTCACGTCGGCCGCGACGTCGGCCGCCGGGCGGGGCGGCTCCACGTGAACGACGACCAGGTGGAGCAGCTCGGACAGCTGCACCACCTGGTCGTCGGAGCGCCGTACCAGGAAGGCCACGTCACGCAGGCCCGATCCCTGGACCGGCCCGAGGAGCTGCAGACCGAGGGCGCGACGCCACCGCCGCCCCGTGGCGGGCGGTGTGTCGGCGAGGTGGTCTGCAGTCGTGGGGTTCATCGCTCTGGTGTGCTCTGGTGTGCTCTGGGGAGGTGCTGAGGACGGCGGGCGCGCCAGAGCAACACACCCGCCGCCTGATCGGAGTCAGGCGCGGTGACGGGGTCGCGATCGGAGGGTCGCGATCACGACATCTGGACCGATGCGAGGTACTGCATCGCGAGCGCGTTCGCCTGCGAGTTGATGGTGGCGGCGTTGATCGCGATGGCGAGGTTGACACCGACGACGTTGGTGACGTTGACGCACCCGATCTGGCAGCTCATCGTCTCCCGGCGGGGAAGCGGCACGGCCGCCTGCGCGTCTAGCTCGGCGAGGGCCATCTCTGGACGACGGGACATCCTGGTTCACCCCCTTTCGGCTCTCGGCGGTGTGGTCGGCGTGACCTCCCGGCGAGCGGGAGGCCACGCGTCGGGCATCAGCCCTGGGTCACGGTGATCGACTGGGCGGCCGCACTGTTGGCCATGGAGTACAGCGACGCCGCGTTGAGTGCCAGCGAGGAGTTGGACGCGAAGACGTTCGCCCAGTTGGTGTTGCCGAACGTGAGCGTCTCCCGTGCCGGAAGCAGCTCGGTGCGCTCGGCCTCGAGCTCTGCGATGGTCAGTTCCCTGCGCATTGGTGTTCACCTCCCCCCGATGGCGCGGTGGAATGAGGGGCACATGAGAGCGAGCCCTGCGTGACACCAGCGTGACCGCGGCGTGACGCGCCCAATATCGGGTATGTCCGGTGCCGGTCGATCGCGGGCGAGCCGCGCCCTGCCAGGCTGAAGGATTCCGTCTTGGCGGTCCTCGGGGAGGCAGGGATGCCAGAGCACAGCAGCGCCGGGGCGCCGTGCTCGACCCTGCGCCTGCTGGGCCGGTGGCAGCTGGTCGCCGACGGATCGGACGTCGAGCTCGGCCACCGCGAGCAACGGCTCACCGCGCTGTTGGGCCTGGCCGGGCGCAGCGGTCGGCTGCACGTCGCCGGCCTGCTGTGGCCCGAGAGCACCGACGCGCGAGCACTCGGCAGCCTGCGCCGGGCCGTCCTCCAGACGCGGCGGCGCAGCCCCGGCCTGCTCGAGGTCGACCGCCTCAGCATCGGGCTGGACGCCCACGTCGAGGTCGACGTCGACGGCGTACGGCGCGCCGCCGCCGCGGCCGCCGCCGTGACCGAGGAGGAGATCGCCGCCGGAGAGCTCGGGGCGCTGATGAGCCGGCTGGTGGGGGAGGAGCTGCTCCCCGGGTGGTACGACGACTGGGTCGTGCCGGAGCGCGAGCACCTCGAGCAGCAGCGGGTGAAGGCGTTCGAGCGGATCGCCCGGCGCGCCCTCGAGGAGCGAGACCTGGCGCTCACCATCGAGGCCGCCCGGGCCGCCAGCGACATCGACCCGCTGCAGGAGGCCGCTAGCGAGCTCGCGATCCGCGGCTACCTGGAGCGCGGTGACCTCGGCAGCGCGCTGCGGGAGTTCGGTCGCCACCGCGAGGCGATGAGCGACGAGCTCGGCGCCCCGCCGTCGCGCGCGATCCTCGAGCTGGTCGAGCCGATCCTCGCGCCGCCGGCTCCGGTCGAGACGCCCCCTCAGCCCGCGCACCCGCCGCCCCCGCCGCCCTCGGCGCCCCGGCGCGTCCCGAGCCCGCCCGCTCCGAGCGGTCCGGCCCCGCCGGTGCCGGCGCACGCGTTCGCCGGGTCGATCGGCGCCCGCGGTGCCGTCGTGCGGCTGCTGAGCGTGGCGGCGCTGATCCTGGTCGCGGCGGTGGCAGTGGCCGGGGTCGGATCCGACCGCGACGGCGGCGGCGCGGACCCTCGGGCCGGCTCGACGCGCTCACCGATGCGGGTGCTCCGCGTCGACGGGGCGATCCGGGCCGGGCAGATGGTGGTGCGTCCCGTGGAGGCGACGGTCGGGCGGGCCGCCTTCCTGGTGTGGGCCACCCTGCGGCCCACCCGCGTCCGTCTCGAGGTGGACGCCGCCGGGCCGAACGTCGTCCGCAGCCTGCTGGTGCGTGGTCCGCACGGACGCCACCTGGTGCTGGGTGGGCTGGATCCGGGTGTCCACCGATGGTCGGCGACCTCCCCGACCGCATCGACGGTGAGCGGCCGGGTGCGGGTGTTCGACCGGCCCGCCGCGGCCGGTGACGACTCCGTGGTCGAGGCGGCCGCCCCGGCTGCGACCCCGCCGCCTGCTCCCACGACCTCGGCGACCCCGACGTCCCCGCCGGCCTCGAGTCCCAGTCAGCCGGCCTCACCGCCGACCGCGACCGGAGCGCCCGCACCGAGCCAGCAACCCCGTCCCACCCCGGAACCCAGCCCCACTGCGCGCCCGAACGACCCCGGCACCGTGCAACCGACGCCTGTGGGCTGAGGAGGCAGCCATGTTGAAGACCCTGCTCGTCGCGCTCGTGGTGGGCGCGGCGTCCTTCCTCACCGGCCCCTCCGGCGTCGCGGCGGCGACGTCGGACCGCCCGGACACCGCCCACCGGTGGGTCGGCTACGAGATCCCGCGCAACGGCCGGGCCGACGGTGGCTGGATCGGCGGCTACCGGATCGACGACACGCCGATCTTCGTGACCACCCCCGCCAGGGAGCCCAACGTGTCGGGCTACCGGCCGGCACGCGTCGTCGAGAACCTCGATGGGCGGGGCGGGGCGTCGAGCACGGAGACGGAGCGGGCGGCCTGGATCCTGTCGAAGTACGGCGGCTACCGCGACGCCACGCAGGCGGCCGCGGTCGACGCGAGCGTCTACGCCCTCGTGGTCGGGGGTCGCTGGCGCACCACGGGGGAGCGGGGTGCGCACCGGATCCGCGAGACGCCGGCGTCCGCGACGGTGCGGCGGTTCGCGCGGATCATGCTCGCCCAGGCGAGCCGGCACGCGGGGGAGTACGACGCGCGGGTGACGGCGCGGGGCGCGGACGTGGGCGGCACGATCACGGCCACGGTCACGGTGACCGACGGCGGGGGCCGTCCGGCCGCTGGGCTGCCGGTGACCCTGGTCGCCGCCGGTGCCAGCGCGGTCCAGGCGGTCAGCGGGGACGACGGCCGGGCGGTGGCGCGGTTCGCGGCCCCGCAGCCCGGGTGGCGGAGGATCACCGCGACCGTGGGCAAGGTGCCCGAGCACCGGCTCCACCTCAGGCTGCCGGTCCGGCGGGGCCAGGCGGCCGCGGCCGAGGGCGGAGACCGGAGGACGCTGGTCGCGACGACGCGCGCCGCCGTCCGAGGCCCCCAGGCGCTGGCGCTCCGGGCCACCCCGGCCACCGTGCTGGTGGGCTCGCCGACGCAGGTCACCGCCACCGTGAGCGGTGACGGCACGCAGCGCGCCCTGACCGGGACCCTCCACGGGCCCTTCGCCACGACCTCGGAGGCACACTGCGGCGGCTCGGCCGGCGGCACCGTCACCGCGACCGTGGGCGCCGACGGCGACTACATCCTGCCGCCGGTCAGCCCGGGAGCGCCCGGCTACTACGTGTGGCAGGTGGCGGTCGACGGGACGGCCACCGCGCTGGCCGCCACGGCCTGCGGCGCCGCCACCACGGTCAAGGCGGTGGCCCAGGTCTCCGTGACCGCCCTGGACCCGGAGATGCAGCCCGGCAACGCGGAGGTTCGAGTGAGCCTCTCCGGCCTGCCCCGCTACCCCGCCGTCACGACGACCCTGAACGTGTGGGGGCCGTACGCCAGTCAGCAGGCGATGACGGCGGGCGGCTGTTCGGGGGCGATCGCCGCAGCCGTGGACCAGAAGATGAACGGCGACGCCACGGTGACGCTGATCCCCTACGTCGGCGAGGCCGGGTGGTACGCCCTGCAGGCGACGGTCCCGCCGGGTGAGCTCCACCAGGGGGCGCGGTCCGCCTGCCTGGCCCTCGGCACGGTGCTGCACGTGTCGTGAGCCGGGCCTACGCGGTCGGTCCTACGCGGTCGGTCGGGCAGCGAGCGGGAGGCGCACGGTGATGGTGGTGCCCTCGAGGTGGGCGGAGCGTACGTCGATCCGCCCGCCGTGGGCCGCCACGATCGCCGCGACGATCGACAGGCCGAGCCCGGTGCCGGGGATGGCCCGCTCCTGTGCGGTCGTGGACCGGAAGAACCTCTCGAACATCCCGGACTGCTCGGCCGCCGGTATGCCCACCCCGGTGTCGGCGACGGCCAGGCGGGCCTCGCCGTCGTGTGCGTCGATCGTCACCTCGATGCGGCCGCCGTCGTCGGTGAACTTGATGGCGTTGCTGAGCAGGTTGGTCAGCACCCGCTCCAGCTGCCCGTGGTCGCCGAGCACCGGCACCGGCCGCGCCGAGGCGGCGATGACGAGCTCGAGATCGCGGCCGACGAGCTGAGCACGCAGCGCGTCCTCCGCGCCGGTCGAGACCGACGCCAGGTCCAGCGCGTTGCGCTCCCACGAGGTCACCCCCGAGTCGAGACCGCTCAGCGTGAGCAGGTCGTCGCAGAGCAGGATCAGCCGCTGGCCGTTGCGCGCGATGCTCTCCAGCAGCGGCACCTGCGCCGGCGCCGGCTCGACCAGCGAGCCGTCCTCGAGCATCTCGGTGTAGCCCACGATGCTGGTCACCGGCGTGCGCAGCTCGTGGCTGACGGTGGAGACGAAGTCGTTCTTGGCCGCGTCGAGGTCGCGCATCCGCTGCACGGCGAGCCGCTCCTTCTCGAGCGCCGCGATCAGCATCTCCTGGCTGGCCCGCGCCTCGGTCACGTCGCGGCCGACGCAGAGGAAGCCGTAGTGGGCGGTGATGCTGTCGGTCACCGCGCTCAGCGACATCGAGACCGTGTGGTGGCGGCCGTCGGCGTCGACCCAGATCCAGTCCCGCGGGGTGGCCGTGCCGGACGTCTCGGCGCCGGCGACGAGGTGGGCGAACGCCGGCTCGCCCGGCCCGGTGCGCGTGCGCTCGGCGAGCTGGTCGGGGTCGAGCAGGTCGGTGAACGGCGTGCCGACCATGTCCTGTGCGTCGTGCCCCAGCAGGTTCGCGGCACCGGAGTTGAACACCGTGATCCGGCCGTCGGTGTCGATGCCGATCAGGGCGGTGGTGATGGCGGCCTCGAAGATGTGCCGGTTGAACCCGGCGGTACGCCGCTCCCGGGTCAGGTCGGTGCCGCTGATCACGACGTGCGTCGGGCGGTCGCGCTCGTCGCGCACGTAGCCGGCGTTCCACAGCACGCGGCGGCGCCGCCCGAGGTTGGTGATGACGTCGGTCTCGCGGCTCACGTGGCCGTCGGGCTCGTCGGGCAGGCCGGCCGGGTAGCCGGTCGATCCCGGAGGTGCGAACGGCATCTCCCAGATGGGGCGGCCGACGAGGTCGGACTCGACGTACCCGGTCACCGCGGTGGTGCCTCCGTTGATGCGCACCACCTCGCCGTACAGGTCGGTCACCAGGATCATCGTCGGGATGGTGTGCAGGGTGGCGTTGGTGAGCTTCTCGCTCCGGGCCAGCTCGCGGATCAGCCGTCGGCGCTGGTGGACGGCGACCGCGAGCGGGACCGTCAGCAGCATCGCGCAGAGCAGGTACCCCTGGACGAGCGTGCCCAGCGTCGAGGCGCTGATCGCGCCGCGCTCGTAGTCGAACCCGAACGGTCCGAACCCGTTGGCGCTGAGGAGCGTGACGACGACGCTGAAGGCGACCAGCTCCCACGTGAGCGCCCGGAGGTCGATCCGCAGCGCGGCCCACACCAGCACCGGCAGCGGGATGAAGGAGGCCGACAGGTCCTGGTTCGGGGAGAAGACGACCAGGGTCAGCGCGATCAGCGTGGCGGCCTGGAGCGCCAGCTCGGTGGGGCGCACGAGCAGTCGGTGCCGCAGCGGCGGGGAGATCAGGGCCGGGACGATGATCAGCGTCGCCGCGGTGTGGCTGGTGAAGAACGTCCACGCCGTCGAGACCGGGCCGGCCGTCCCGGTGAGCGCGACCGTCAGGACGCCCACCACCGTGACGGCGGCCCCGCCGAGCACGGCGGCGATCAGCAGCCGGACCAGCACGTCGCTGGAGTCGAGCACCGGCGCCCGGTCGCTGCCGCGGCGCAGGATGCTCGCGGCCACCAGCGCCTCGGCGGCGTTGCCGACCGAGAACAGCGCGGTGACGCCGACGTCGCGGCCGGCGGTGATGCTGGCCAGGCCGGTCACCACGACGATCGCGACCGCGAGCACGGGCCACCGAGTGCGCGGCTGGACCACCAGCAGCCCGACCGACAGCCCGGCGGCCGGCCACCACGCCGCGACGCTGTCGGCCTGGGGCGCGAAGGCGACGGCGTTGAGCCCGGCGACGTACGCGAGGGCGAGCAGCACCCCGGCCGCCGGCCAGCTCGCTAGACGACCCGAGAACGACATGACGCACAGTCTCTGACACGCGACGGGGTTCGTGCGAAAGAACGGACCTCCTGGGTGAGGTGGGTCGCGGGCTACCGTGGGGCACATGCTGGTGTCGGAGCAGATCGGACAGCTCTTCGTCGAGAGCGACGCCGGGCGCGACCGACTCGAGTTCACCGAGTACGGCGTGGGCGCCGCGTGGGTGGTGCTCGTGCCGGCCGAGCTGATGCCGCGGCGGATGCTCCAGCCGCTCGCCCGGGTGCTCGCCGGGGAGGGCTTCCACGTGGTCACGTTGGATCCGCTCGGCCACGGGCGATCCGACCGGCCGGCCGACCCGCAGGCCTACTCGGTCACGGCGTTCGCGGAGCAGGTGATCGCGCTGCTGGACCACATGGGCGCGCCGCAGGCGGTCGTCGGCGGCGTGTCCCTGGGCGCCAACGTCGCGCTGGAGACCGCGGCGATCGCCCCCGAGCGGGTGCGCGGGCTGATCCTCGAGGCGCCCGTGCTCGACAACGGCGTCGAGGCCGGCATCCTCACCTTCGGCCCGCTGCTGCTCACCGCCCGCTTCGTGCCGCTGGCGGTGACCGCGCTGCGGCGCGCGACCCGGCCGGTGCCGCGCGGCGTGGTGCCGTTCTGGGCCGGCATCGCGCTCGACGCCTGCGACCAGCGCGCGGACGCCGTGGCCGCGCTGGTGCACGGGCTGTTCTTCGGTCGGGCCGCACCGTCGGCGCGCGAGCGCCGGCGGATCACCGTGCCCACGCTGGTCGTCGGGCACCCCGTCGACCCGATGCGGCCGCTCGCCGACGCCGAGATGCTCGCGGCCGAGCTGCCGAACGCGACCCTGCTGCGCGCCCGCACCCCGCTCGAGTGGCGGCTGCGGCCCGCGCGCCTGGACCGGGCGGCGGTCGACCTCGCGGCCCGCTGCTGGCGCGCGCCACGCCGACGCCGTCGTACCGGATCCTGAGCCACCCCGGCAGAATGGAGGGGTGCTCTACCGTGACGAGGCGATCGTGCTGCGCACCCACAAGCTGGGTGAGGCCGACCGCATCATCACGCTGCTGACGCGGGAGCACGGCCGGGTCCGCGCGGTCGCCAAGGGGGTGCGCCGCACGACGTCGCGCTTCGGGTCGCGGCTGGAGCCCTTCACCCACGTCGACCTGCAGCTCGCCGAGGGCCGCAACCTCGACACGATCACCCAGGCCGAGACGCTCACCCCGTACGCGAAGGGCCTCGGCCTCGACTACGACCGCTACACCGCCGGGACCGTGATGCTCGAGACCGCCGACCGGCTGGTGCCCGAGGAGCGCCAGCCCGCGCTCCAGCAGTTCCTGCTGCTGGTCGGCGGGCTGCGCGTGATGGTGGCGGGCGAGCACGGGCCCGGTCAGGTGCTCGACTCCTACCTGCTGCGCTCGCTCGCGGTCGCGGGCTACGCGCCGTCCTTCGGACACTGCGCCCGCTGCGGGGAGCTGCCGGGCGCGGCCACGCACCGCTGGTTCAACCCCTCGATGGGCGGGATGCTCTGCGCGACCTGCCGGGTCCCGGGCTCGGCCAGCCCCGCACCCGCGACCGTCGAGCTGCTCGCCGCGCTGCTGAGCGGAGATTGGCCGGTCGTCGACGGCGCCGACCCGCGCTCCCTGCGCGAGGCGAGCGGCCTGGTGGCGGCGTACCTCGCCTGGCACCTCGAGCGCGGGCTGAAGTCGCTGGAGTACGTCGAGCGCTGAGCTGGGAATTGGCGCCGGGGGCCGGGGGTTCATCAAGGGATGAGGGTCAACCCGCGCCTACCCGGATGAGCTCGCCAAGGGATGCGGGGCTTCGTCCTCATTCCTTGATGAAACCGGTGCGTCTGATGCGTCCCCCGGGGCCCCGGCGGCGCCAAGCCGTCGTTTCCCCGGTCGCCCGGGGAAACGACGCGACATGCCGACGCACACCGGCGCGTCGCGCTGCTTCCCCTGACCGACGTGGCGGACCGGCCGGTGGTGCCCGGCGCCGCGACGTCCGCCACTAGGCTCGGCCGGGTGAGACGCGCCGTACGCCAGCCGACGCCGCACCCGTCGGGTGCCCGGCCGCCGGCGATCCCCAGGTCGCTGGTGCCGGGGCATGTCGCGATCGTGATGGACGGCAACGGCCGCTGGGCCAAGGAGCGCGGGCTGCCGCGCACCAAGGGCCACGAGCAGGGGGAGCACTCGCTCTTCGACGTCGTCGAGGGTGCCGTCGAGATCGGGGTCAAGGCGATCTCGGCCTACGCGTTCTCCACCGAGAACTGGTCCCGATCGCCCGACGAGGTGAAGTTCCTGATGGGCTTCAACCGCGACGTGATCCGCCGGCGGCGCGACGAGATGCACGAGCTCGGCGTGCGGGTCCGCTGGGCCGGTCGGGCGCCCCGGCTGTGGAAGTCCGTCATCGAGGAGCTGCGGGTCGCCGAGGAGCTGACCCGCGACAACGATGTCCTCACGCTCACCATGTGCGTCAACTACGGCGGCCGCGCGGAGCTCGCCGACACCGCGCGCAGCATCGCCCGGGAGGTCGCGGCCGGCCGGCTCGACCCGGAGAAGGTCACCGAGAAGACCTTCGCCCGGCACCTCTACGTGCCCGAGGTCGCCGACGCCGACCTGATCTGGCGTACGTCGGGGGAGCAGCGGCTGTCGAACTTCATGCTCTGGCAGGCGGCGTACGCCGAGCTCGTCTTCACCGACGTGCTGTGGCCCGACGTCGACCGCCGGCACCTCTGGCACGCCATCGAGCTCTACGCCCGGCGGGATCGTCGCTACGGCGGAGCGCTCCCGAACTCCGGCTGACCGCTCAGCTGCACCGCGGACAGGTGCCGAAGATCTCGAGCGCGTGGCTGACGTCGGCGTACCCGTGCTCGGCGGCGATGCTGCGGGTCCAGCGCTCGACCGCCGGGCCCTCGACCTCGACGGTCGCGCCGCACGAGCGGCACACCAGGTGATGGTGGTGGCTCTCCGAGCAGCGCCGGTAGACGGCCTCGCCATCCTCGGTGCGCAGCACGTCGACCTCGCCGGCCTCGGCCAGCCGCTGGAGCGTGCGGTAGACGGTCGCCAGGCCGACCTGCTCGCCGCGCTCGCCGAGCAGCTCGTGGATCTCCTGGGCGGAGCGGAAGTCGGCGAACGACTCCATCGCGTCGACCACGGCCCGGCGCTGCCGGGTGGGTCGCATGCCGGTGGGCTCAGTGCTCGTCATAGTGCCTCCCGTGGGCGGCGTGCCGGTGGCCGTCGTGGACGTAGTCGACGTGGTCGCCGTGCGGCACCGCCACATGGCCGCAGTCCTCGCCGTGCTCGTGCGGATGCTCGTCGGCGGTGTGGTGGGCGGTCGCCCCGACCACGGGGAAGGGCTGCCGCAGCCGGCGCCGCGACCGCAGCCACACGCCCACCGGCCACGACACCACGAAGCAGGCGAGCGCGAGCAGCACGATCGTGGGCCCCGGGGCCACGCGCGCGTGGAACGAGGCGTACGCCGAGAGCAGCAGCCCGCCCAGCGACGCGACCGTGCCGAGCACCATCGCCGCGGCCAGCGTGGTGCGGAAGGACCGGCTCAGCTGCTGGGCGGTCGCGACCGGCACCACCATCAGCGCGGAGACCAGCAGCAGCCCGACGGTGCGCATCGCGACCGTGACGCTGACCGCCGCGAGCACCGCGACCAGCAGGTTGTAGAAGCGGATGTTCAGGCCCGCGACCTTGGCGAACTCCTGGTCCTGCGCCACCGCGAAGAGCTGCGGCGCCAGCCCGAGCCCGACCAGCACCACGACGGCGGCCAGGACCATCGTGACGATCACGTCGGTGATCGAGATCGTGGTGATCGAGCCGAAGAGGTACGTCTGGAGGGTCGCGCCGCTCTCGTTGGCGAGCCCGGTGATGAGCACGCCGCCCGCGAGGCCGCCGTAGAACAGCAGCGCCAGCGCGACGTCGCCGTTCGCATGCCCGCGCTCACGGATCACCTCGATGGTGATCGCGCCGGCGATCGCGACCAGCACCGCCGTCCACGTGGGGGAGGTGCCGGTCAGCAGCCCGATGGCGACACCGGTGACGGCGACGTGGCCGATGCCGTCGCCCATCAGGGCGAGCCGCCGCTGCACGAGGTAGGTGCCGATCGCGGGCGCGGCCAGGCCGGTGAAGATCGCGGCCAGCATCGCCCGCTGCATGAACGGGAGGCCGAGCAGGTCGATGAAGTCGCTCACGGCGTGCCTCCCTCGATCAGCGAGGACACGTGCGGCGCATGGTCGTGGGAGTCCGGCACCGCGTGGTGGTGTCCGTGCTCGTGGAGGTGCAGGTGGGCCGTGGCGACCTGCTCGCTGGCCAGCGGCGGGCCGTCGTAGGCGATCAGCCCGTCGCGCATCACGACCGCGCGGTCGATGAGCGAGGCCATCGGACCGAGCTCGTGGGCCACCAGCACGATCGTGGCGCCGCGGCCGGACAGGGTCTCGAGGGTGTCGGCCAGCACCTGCTGGTTGGGCAGGTCGACGCCGGCGGTCGGCTCGTCGAGGAAGAACAGCTCGGGCTCGCCCGCGAGCGCACGCGCGATCAGCACCCGCTGCTGCTGGCCGCCGGAGAGCGACGAGACGCCGTCGCGGGCCCGATGGGCCAGGCCGACCACCTCGAGCGCATCGTCGATCGCGGCCCGGTCGGCGCGTCGCAGCGGGCGCAGCGGGCGCCGCCGGGTCAGGCGGCCCGAGGCGACGACCTCCCAGACCGAGGCGGGTACGCCGGAGGAGGCGCCGCCACGTTGCGGCACGAAGCCGATCCGCTGCCAGTCGTGGAACCGGTCGAACGGGGTGCCGAACAGCCGCAGGGACCCGGTCGCCAGCGGCCAGAGCCCGGTGAGGGCCCGCACCAGCGTCGACTTGCCGGAGCCGTTGGCGCCCATCAGGGCGACGAACTCGCCCTGCCGCACGGTGAGGTCGATGTGCCGGAGGATCGGTCGGCCGGCGATGGCGACCGCGCCGTCGTCCAGCTCGACGACGGGAGGTTCGGTGTCGGGCTCGCTCAACAGCCGTTCGCCTCCTCCAGGGCCGCCAGGTTGGCACGCATGAGGGAAAGGTAGTCCTCGTCGACGGTGTCGTCGGTCAGGCCCTCGAGCGGGTCCAGCACCGCGGTCCGCACGCCGGTGTCCTTCGCCAGCTGCTCGGCGATGTCGGGACCGACCAGCGACTCGTAGAAGACGGTGGTGATGCCGTCGTCGCGGATCAGCTCCTCGAGGTGGGCGAGGTCCGCGGGGGTCGGCTCGGCGTCGGGGGAGAGTCCCGCGATCGGCTCGAACTCGAGGCCGTACCTGCCCAGGTAGCCGAACGCGTCGTGCGAGACCACGACGGTGTCGCGCTCGCACCGGGCGAGGCCGTCGGCGTACTCGTGGTCGAGAGACTCCAGGTCGTGGCGCAGGTCGCCGGCGTTCGCCCGGTAGGCGTCGGCGTGGTCGGGGTCGACCTCGGCGAGCTGCTCGGCGACCGCGTCGCCCAGGTCGGCCATCAGCAGCGGGTCGTGCCAGAAGTGCGGGTCGACGTCGCCGTGGTCGTGGTCGTGGCCCTCGTGGTCCTCGCCCTCGTGCTCGTCGGCGTGCTCGCCGGCGGGGTGCAGCTCCACGACGTCCGCCACGTCGAGCGTCATCCCCGAGGCGTTGGTCCTGATCGCGTCGTCGACCGCGGGCTGCATGCCGCTCTCGAAGACCACGAGGTCGGCCCGGGCGACGTCGGCGGTCTCCTTGGGGTTGAGCTCGAGGTCGTGCGGCTCGCCGCCGGGTGCGGTGAGGTTCTCGACCGAGGCGTGGTCGCCCGCGATCCGCTCCGCGACGTACGCGAGGGGGTAGAACGCCGCCGCGACCTGGACCCCGTCGGCGGAGGAGGCGGAGTCGTCGGTGAACGCGGCACACCCGCTGACGACCGGGAGCAGGAGGGCGACACCGGTGGCCGCGGCGGCGAGTCTGTTCATGAGAACCATTCTCAGATCAAATGAGAATGGTTGTCAACTCCGAACGGCGTTCTAGGCTTCGCCTCATGCTGGTGGTGAGTCGATTCCGGGTGCCGACGGAGCAGGCGGAGGCGTTCCGCGTCGAGATCGAGACCGCGCGGGAGGCGCTGGCGGCCTGCCGGGGGTACGTCGGCGGCGAGGTCGGCCGCAACGTCGACGACGCCGAGCTGTGGGTGCTCAGCACCCGCTGGGCCGACGTCGGCAGCTATCGCCGCGCGCTCTCGTCGTACGACGTGAAGCTGCGCGCCGTCGTCGTGCTGAGCCGGGCGCTCGACGAGCCGTCGGCCTACGAGCTGGTCGAGCCGGGAGCCGCCCTCAACATCGACGCGCCCCGGTCGATAGGCTGACCGTTCCCACACCCAGACCGGCAGCCAGCCGGCCGACCAGCAGGAGCACCTCGTGGCCAAGCCGCCGCCGTCCACCGTCGACCATGTCGTCTCCCTCGCCAAGCGTCGGGGCTTCGTGTACCCGTGCGGCGAGATCTACGGCGGCACCCGCTCGGCCTGGGACTACGGTCCGCTCGGCGTGGAGCTCAAGGAGAACATCAAGCGCCAGTGGTGGAAGTCGATGGTCACCATGCGCGACGACATGGTGGGCCTCGACTCGAGCATCATCCTGCCGCGGCAGGTCTGGGAGGCCAGCGGCCACGTCGACACCTTCACCGACCCGCTGACCGAGTGCCAGTCGTGTCACAAGCGCTTCCGGGCCGACCACCTCCAGGAGGAGGTCGCGGAGAAGAAGGGGATCGACAACCCCGACGACGTCGACTTCGCCACCATCGCCTGCCCCAACTGCGGCACCCGCGGCGCCTGGACCGAGCCGCGTCAGTTCTCGGGCCTGCTCAAGACCTACCTCGGCGTCATCGAGAACGAGGAGGGCCTCCACTACCTGCGCCCCGAGACCGCGCAGGGCATCTTCATCAACTTCGCCAACGTCGTGACCTCGAGCCGGCAGAAGCCGCCCTTCGGCATCGCCCAGATCGGCAAGAGCTTCCGCAACGAGATCACGCCGGGCAACTTCATCTTCCGCACCCGCGAGTTCGAGCAGATGGAGATGGAGTACTTCGTCAAGCCGGGCGAGGACGAGGCCTGGCACCAGTACTGGATCGACGAGCGCACCAAGTGGTACGTCGACCTGGGCATCGACCGCGACAACCTGCGCCACTTCGAGCACCCGCAGGAGAAGCTCAGCCACTACAGCAAGCGCACGGTCGACATCGAGTACCGCTTCCGGTTCACCGGCTCGGAGTGGGGCGAGCTCGAGGGCATCGCCAACCGCACCGACTTCGACCTCTCGACGCACGCGAAGCACTCCGGCCAGGACCTGACCTACTTCGACCAGGCCAACAACGAGCGCTACACGCCGTACGTCATCGAGCCGGCCGCGGGCCTCTCGCGCAGCCTGATGACCTTCCTCGTCGACGCCTACACCGAGGACGAGGCCCCGAACACCAAGGGCGGCGTCGACAAGCGCACCGTGCTCCGGCTCGACCCGCGCCTGGCGCCGGTCAAGGTCGCCGTGCTGCCGCTGAGCCGCAACGCCGACCTGTCGCCGAAGGCGAAGGACCTCGCGATGCAGCTGCGCAGCGCCGGCTGGAACGTCGACTTCGACGACTCCGGTGCGATCGGCCGTCGCTACCGCCGCCAGGACGAGATCGGTACGCCGTACTGCGTCACGGTCGACTTCGAGACCCTCGACGACCACGCCGTGACGATCCGCGAGCGCGACTCCATGCAGCAGGAGCGGATCGGGCTCGACGGCGTCCTGTCGTACTTCGCCGAGCGTTTCGTCGGCTGCTAGCGCCCCGGCGAATGCACAATGGCGGCATGAGCACCCGTCTGCTCGGCTCCACGGCGCTGGCCGTCGTGGTCGCGGCGAGCGCGCTGGCGGGCTGCTCCGGCGACGACGGCGGCAGCGGGGCGGGCGGGTCCGAGTCGCCGACGACCTCCCCGAGCGCGTCGCCGTACCTCCCGGTGCCCGACGGCGTCACGCTCACGCCACCGGGCACCCACCTCAAGGTCGGCGACGAGGGCGTGGTCGCCTGGGAGCCGCGCCAGGACGAGGTCGGCGTGCTGGACCTCACGGTCACCAGGCTGGAGCGCACGACGACCCGCAAGACCCTCTCCGCCTGGCAGCTGACCAAGGCGCAGCGGCAGTCGACGCCGTACTTCGTGCACGTCACGGTCGAGAACGTCGGCGACACCGACCTCGGGGGGCGCCGGGTGCCGCTCTACGTCGTCAACGAGGAGAACCTGCTGCTCGAGTCGACGCCGTTCGCGAGCTCGTTCGACCCGTGTCCAAGCACGCCGCTGCCGAAGAAGTTCGGCCCCGGCGCCCGAGAGGACGTCTGCCTCGTCTACCTGGCGCCCCACCACGGCGAGCTCGAGGCCGTGAGCTTCCGGCCCGAGGAGTCCTTCGACCCGATCATCTGGACCGGCGAGGTGGAGAAGTACGTGCCGCCCAAGCCGCAGCGGAAGCCGGACCAGCCGAAGGGCAAGAAGGACGGCAAGGGCCCGAACGGCTGAGGCCGCCGGGACCGGTCGGCCAACAAGCAGGCGGTAGCTGCTCCCGGCACTCGTGGTGCCGGACGGAAAGCCGATTTTGGACCGCCCGTGTCGCGGCCGGACAATGAACACATGTCCACCGCCACGCCGCCGACCGCGCCGACCCGGAGTCTGACGCTGGGGTCGCTGACGGTCGACGTCCCCGTGGTGCTGGCGCCGATGGCGGGCATCACCAACGCGGCGTACCGACGGCTCTGCGCCGAGCAGGGCGCCGGGCTCTACGTCTGCGAGATGATCACCAGCCGCGGCCTGGTCGAGGGCGACCAGCACACCAAGGACATGCTGGTCTTCGACGAGCTCGAGACCACCCGGTCGGTCCAGCTCTACGGCACCGACCCCCTCTACGTCGGCAAGGCGGCCGAGATCCTGTGCGCCGAGTACGGCGTCGCGCACATCGACCTCAACTTCGGCTGCCCGGTCCCGAAGGTGACGCGCAAGGGCGGCGGCGGTGCGCTGCCGTGGAAGCGCGGGCTGCTCGGTGAGATCCTCGAGCGAGCCGTCTCCGCGGCCGCGCCGTACGACGTGCCGGTCACGATGAAGACCCGCAAGGGCATCGACGACGCGCACCTGACCTACCTCGACGCCGGCCGGATCGCGCAGGAGAGCGGCGTCGCCGCGATCGCGCTGCACGGCCGGACCGTGGCGCAGGCCTACTCCGGCGAGGCCGACTGGGAGGCCATCGCGGCGCTGGTCGACCACGTCGACATCCCCGTGCTCGGCAACGGTGACATCTGGGAGGCCGCCGACGCGCTGCGCATGGTCGAGCAGACCGGCGCCGCGGGTGTCGTCGTGGGCCGAGGCTGCCTGGGCCGGCCGTGGCTCTTCCGCGACCTGGCCGCGGCGTTCTCCGGAGAGGAGGTGGCGACCCTCCCGACGCTCGGCGAGGTCACCTCGATGATGCGCCGGCACGCCGAGCTGCTGTGCCGCCACCTGGGGGAGGAGCGGGGCTGCAAGGAGTTCCGCAAGCACGTCAGCTGGTACCTCAAGGGCTTCGCCGCGGGCGGCCAGATGCGGCGTTCGCTGGGCCTGGTGTGCACGCTCGCGGACCTCGACCGGCTGCTCGCCGACCTCGACCCCGACGAGCCCTTCCCGGCCAGCGCGCTGGGCGCCCCGCGGGGTCGCCAGGGCTCGCCGCGGGAGCGCGTCGTGCTGCCCGAGGGCTGGCTCGACGACGCCGACGGCGCGGGCTGCCACGTGCAGGAGGACGCCGACGAGGCCACCGGCGGGTGACCGAATACCCGATCTGTGTCGTTTGAAAATTGCACGACCGTGGAATCGGTGTGGTTGACTCAACCGTCGTTGCCGTTTCGTGACCTTCCCCCGAGAGCGGTCCGGTGACACCGACCTGACAGCAACCCGCAAAGGATCAGCGCTGTGGCAGACCACCGCCACAAGCGGGAGACCAGCGCCCGCCGTAAGCCCAGAGCCGCCCTCGTGGCCGCACCGATCGCCCTCCTGGCGACCGGATCAGCGGTGACGCTGGGCGTGTTGTCCAGTGAGCCGGTCCGCGACATCCCGGTCGCGCAGGACGCCGCCAGCATCTCCGGCGCCACCACCCGTGAGCCGGGTGCGTCCCGCGACGAGTCGCGCCTCGACACGCCTCGGGAGCGCAAGGCGTTCCAGAAGGCCGTCGATCGCAGCGCCCGGGTGGTCGCCACCCGCTCGGCGGTCCGGAAGGCCGACACCCGCCTGTGGACGACCACCGACCTCAACCTCTGGACCGGATCGGGTGACTTCGCCGCCAAGGACGGCGAGACGAAGGCCGGCAAGCGGGTGCTGGTCACCGGCCGCCGCGCCTCCGGCCGCGTGGAGATCGTCGTCGAGGGGGAGTCCCGGTGGGTCACCCAGGGCTACCTCTCGCAGGAGAAGCCGACGGCGGCCCTGTCGGTCGAGGGGAACTGCACCAATGGCACCTCGGTCTCGCCCGGGGTGAGCCCGAACATCGTGGCCGTGCACGAGGCGGTGTGCGCGAACTTCCCGGAGATCAGCACCTACGGCACGTTCCGGGGCGACGGTGAGCACTCCCAGGGCCTCGCCGTCGACATCATGGTGAGCGGCGACCGCGGCTGGCAGGTCGCGAACTTCGTGCGCGAGAACTTCGGCGCGCTCGGCGTCAACTACGTCATCTACTCCCAGCGGATCTGGTCGGTGGAGCGGTCCGGCGAGGGCTGGCGGGCCATGTCGAACCGCGGCTCGGCCACTGCCAACCACTACGACCACGTGCACGTCACGACGTACTGACAACCGTGGTCAGGGGCTCGTGACCAGGTCGATCTCGGCCCGCAGCCCCGGCGCCGTGGCAATGCGTGCGTCAGTGGTGACCAGCCTCGCGTCGAGGACCTCGGCAAGCGCGAGGTACACCGCGTCGTACGGGGTGAGGTTGTCCCGCAACTCCCAAGCTCGGGGCAGAAGCGGGGTCGGATCATGAAGAGTGATGTCCGCCGCGGTCAGGTCCGCTAGTGCGAGCGATGCCCGCTCAGGCTGCGCGTGCCCACCGAGCACGAGGCCCCGCAGGGCTGCCGCGACCTCGACGCCGATCAGTGACGGCGCGTGCACGGTGACATCGGGGTCGCTGAACCGAGCGGCGACAGCCGCTCCGAGGTCACGCACGAGGAGCCACTCGATCGCAGCAGACGTGTCGAGGACGATCACGGGGCGTTGCGTCCCGAGTCGATCAACTCCGGCGAGGAAGGGCCGGAGCGGACAGGCTCACGGGAGGCCACCAGCTCGAGAAGCTCACGACGAGTCGGCCGGTCCAAGGACCGCCGCAACTCGGCAAGTGCCAGGTCGGACAGCGAGACGCCCTCGAGGGCCGCACGTGCCTTGAGGCGTCGGTGGACGTCGTCGGGCACGTTGCGGATCTGGATCATCGTCATGCACCGAGGCTAGATTGCATGTGAGAGAGCGGCAACCATGTGCCGCGCATGGGATCCGCGCGGCTCGGGTGGGGCCGCGGGTCCTCGAACCACACGGACGTGTCGACGAGGATCACCAGGTGTCGGGCGCTCGCCGCCGCACTAGGCTCGCGCTGCCATGGAGAACCCCGACCTGTACGACGACGCCGCCCGCGAGCGGATCGTCGAGGAGCCCCGCAAGCGCGTCGACGCGCCGATCCGGACGCCGTTCGAGCGCGACCGGGCCCGCCTGGTGCACGCGGCCGCGTCCCGGCGGCTGGCCGCGAAGACCCAGGTGGTCGGCCCGCAGAGCGACGACTTCGTGCGCAACCGGCTGACGCACAGCCTCGAGGTGGCCCAGGTCGCCCGCGACCTCTCCCGGGCACTGGGCAGCCAGCCGGACATCGCCGAGACCGCGGCGCTGGCCCACGACCTCGGCCACCCGCCGTTCGGCCACAACGGCGAGCGCGTGCTGGCCGAGATGGGGGAGCCGTGCGGCGGCTTCGAGGGCAACGCGCAGACCCTGCGGCTGCTCACCCGGCTCGAGGCCAAGACCGTCGACGCCGCCGGGGCGTCGGTGGGGCTGAACCTGACCCGCGCGACGCTCGACGCCTGCACCAAGTACCCCTGGCCGCGGACCGCCGCCGAGGAGCCGCGCGGCGTGCACGCCGACGGGTCGCCGCGCACGGTGCGCAAGTTCGGCGTCTACGAGGACGACCGTCCGGTCTTCGACTGGATGCGCCGCGGCGCCGACGGCACCCGCCAGTGCCTGGAGGCGCAGGTCATGGACCTCGCCGACGACGTCGCCTACTCCGTGCACGACGTCGAGGACGGCATCGTCGCCGGCCGCATCGACCTGGCCGCGATCGACCCGGCGGCGGTGTGGGAGACGGTGCGCGACTGGTACCTGCCCGACGCCACCGACGACGTCCTCGACGCCACGCTGGCCGAGCTGCGCGCCGTGGGTGGCTGGCCGAGCACGTCGTACGACGGGAGCCGGCGCTCGCTCGCGGCCCTGAAGAACCTCACCAGTGACGTGATCGGCCGCTTCTGCGGCGCCGTGCAGCACGCCACGTTCGCGGCCAGCGACGGGCCGTTCGTCCGCTACCGCGCGGATCTCGTGGTGCCGGAGGCGACCCGGCTGGAGATCGCGGTGCTCAAGGGCATCGCCGCCCACTACGTCATGCGCGCCGACGACCGGGTCGCGCTGATGGAGCGGCAGCGCACCCTGCTCGGCGAGCTCGTCGAGGCGCTGGTCGAGCGCGGGCCCGACGCCCTGGAGCGGCCGTTCGCCGACGACTGGCTCGCCGCCGCCGACGACCTCGACCGGCTGCGCGTCGTGATCGACCAGGTCGCCTCGCTCACCGACGCCAGCGCGGTCGCCCGGCACGCCGCCCTCTGCTCCTCCTCGTGGGAGTCCTAGTCTCGGCAGCGTGACCGACCGACTCGTCTGGCTGCCGTTCGACCCCGCCGACCTGGGCGACCCGCCGTCCGGGCTGCGCTACGAGCGGGTCGACCCGACCGAGCACGTGCCCGACGGCGTCGCCGACGTGCGCTTCTACGTGCCGCCGTACCAGGTCGGACCGCGGGTCGCCGAGGTGCTGTCGCGGATGACCAGCCTGGAGGTCGTCCAGACGATGACCGCCGGCGTCGACAACATCCGCCCGCACCTGCCCGAGGGCGTCACGCTGTGCAACGGCCGCGGCATCCACGACTCCTCGACGGCCGAGCTGGCGCTCACCCTGATCCTGGCCAGCCTGCGCGGTGTCCCGGGCTTCGTGCGCGACCAGGACCGGCACCGCTGGCACTCCGGATGGCACCCCGCTCTGGCCGACAAGCGGGTGCTGATCGTCGGGTACGGCGCCGTCGGCGAGGCGATCGAGCGCCGGCTGCTGCCCTTCGAGGTCGAGGTGGTGCGGGTCGCCCGCCGTGCTCGCGACGGCGTGCACGCCATCGACGACCTGCCCGGGCTGCTGCCCGAGGTGGACGTCGTGGTGCTCGTCGTACCCCTCACCGACGCGACCCGGGGCTTGGTCGACGCCGGGTTCCTGGCCGCGATGAAGGACGGCGCGCTGCTGGTCAACGTCGCCCGGGGCGCGGTCGTCGACACGCCCGCGCTGATCGAGGCGCTCGACACCGGCCGCCTCCACGCGGCCATCGACGTCGCCGAGATCGAGCCGCTGCCCGAGGACCACGCGCTCTGGGACGCGCCCAACCTGCTGATCTCCCCGCACGTCGGCGGCGCGAGCAGCGCGATGTGGCCGCGCGCCCAGCGCCTCGTGCTCGAGCAGCTCCGCCGCTACGCCACGGGCGAGGAGCTCCTCAACGTGATGTCCGGCGAGTACTAGCGGCCACCCCGCCCGTAGGATCACGGCGTGGCAGGACGGATCCGCGAGGAGGACATCGCCGAGGTGCGCGAGAAGGCGCGCATCGACGACGTGGTCTCGCAGTACGTCACGCTCCGCAACGCCGGCGGCGGGTCCCAGAAGGGCCTCTGCCCGTTCCACGACGAGAAGTCGCCGTCGTTCAACGTCAACCCGGGCCGGGGCTTCTTCCACTGCCTGGCAGGGGAGACCCGGGTCCTGACCTGGGACGGGCCCCGCGAGATCCGTGAGCTCGCGGGTGGGACGCACCGGGTCCTCGGGGCGCGGGGCGACTGGCTCGAGGCGCCGTTCAAGTCGTACGGCGTTCAGCAACTGCACCGCATCGTGGTCACGCGCAACCGGCAGCGGAAGGAGCTCTTCGCCACCGACGGCCACCGCTGGTTCGTGCGATCCGGGAGGGACCGGAAGAAGCGCCGCGAAGTCCTCACCGCGGATCTGAAGTCCGGTGACCGCCTGGCTTCGACATTTCCGCGCTCGCGGATCCAGCGAACCACCCCGTCGCCGTTCGGCATCGCCCACGGGTTCACGTACGGCGACGGCACGCGATCCGGTACCGGGAGCATGGCCCTGCTGTGCCCGCCGAAGGACCTGGCGATGCTGAAGTGGTTCCCGAACAGCCACACGTCGGCGTCCGGCGACAACCTGCTCGTCCACCACCTGCCGCGCTTCTTCAAGGACCTGCCCCCTCTGGACGAGTCGGTGTCCTACCTCTACGGATGGCTGGCCGGCTACTTCGCGGCCGACGGATGCGTGGCAGAGGACGGCACCGTCATCCTCAACTCGGCCCGTCGCGAGGACCTCGAGTTCGTCCGCACCGTGTGCACCCGGCTGGGCATCGCGACGTACGGGATCACGTCGCAGTCACGCGTGGGGCTGGGCACGGAGGCGACCGATCTGTTCCGCGTCCACTTCGTGAACGACGACCTCACCGAGGACTTCTTCCTGCTGGACAGCCATCGACAGAGGTTCGTCGATGCAGAGAGGAAGTTCGCCCGCCTGGGCTGGGTGGTGCAGTCCGTCGAGCCCACCGACCGGGTGGAGGAAGTCTTCTGTGCCGAGGTCGAGGACGGCCACGCCTTCGTCCTCGAGGACAACATCCTCACCGGCAACTGCTTCGGCTGCGGAGAAGGTGGCGACGTCATCACCTTCCTGATGAAGATCGACGGCCTCAGCTTCGGCGAGGCGGTCGAGCGGCTCGCCGAGAAGGTCGGCGTGGTGGTGCGCCGGGAGGACGACGGGTTCGGCGGCCGGGACGACCGCCCCAAGGGCCCCCAGCGCGGCCGGCTGATCGAGGCGCACAAGGTGGCGCAGCTCTACTACGCCGAGCAGCTCGGCACTCCCGACGCGCTGGCCGCCCGGCAGTTCCTCGCCGAGCGGAGCTTCGACCAGGCCGCGGCCGAGACCTTCGGCATCGGTTTCGCCCCGCGCGAGGGCGAGGCGCTCTTCAAGCACCTGCGCGGCCGTGGGTTCACCCAGGAGGAGACGGTCGAGGCCGGACTGGTGGCGGTCGGCCGCTCGGCGTACGACCGGTTCCGCGGGCGGCTGCTCTGGCCGATCCGCGACGCGAGCGGCGACACGATCGGCTTCGGCGCGCGGCGGATCTTCGACGACGACCGCATCGAGGCGAAGTACCTCAACACCCCCGAGACCAAGATCTACAAGAAGTCCCAGGTGCTCTACGGCCTCGACCTGGCGCGGCGCGAGATCGGCCGGTCGTCGCAGGCGGTGATCGTCGAGGGCTACACCGACGTGATGGCCTGCCATCTCGCGGGCGTCGGCACAGCGGTCGCGACCTGCGGCACGGCGTTCGGCGACGACCACGCGCGGGTGCTGCGGCGCTTCCTCAACGACCACGAGGAGTTCCGCGGCGAGGTGATCTTCACCTTCGACGGCGACGCGGCCGGGCAGAAGGCGGCGGTCCGCGCCTTCGGCGGCGACCAGAACTTCGTCTCCCAGACCTACGTCTCCGTCGAGCCCGACGGCCTCGACCCGTGCGACCTGCGCATCAAGAAGGGCGACGCCGCGGTGCGCGAGCTGGTCGCCCGTCGGGTGCCGCTCTACCGGTTCGTGCTCTCCAACATCGTCGCCAAGTACGACCTCGACCGCGCCGACGGCCGCATCGACGCGCTGCGTGAGGGCGCCCGCCTGGTCTCGAGCATCCGCGACCGGTCGAAGGTCGACGCCTTCGCCCGCGAGCTCGCCGGGATGGTCGGCGTCGACCCCGACGAGGCCCGGGCCGAGGTGCGCAGGTCCGCCTCCCGACAGGCCCGCGACGCCGGCGGCCCCGGTGCCGGGCAGCCCGCGACCGCTCCGCCGCGCTCCAACGTCCCGGACCTCCGCGACCCGCGCTTCTCGATCGAGCGCGAGACGCTCAAGCTGGTCATCCAGCACCCGATGACGATCGGCCGGCTCACCTCCCACGTCGGCCCCGACGACTTCACGCACCCGACGTACCGTGCCGTCTGGGAGATCGTCGCCGCAGCAGGCGGGCCCACCGCGGGCGCCGGCGACGCGGGCTGGGCGACCCGGCTGCGCGACGCCGCGGTCGACCCGGCGGTCTCGTCGGCGATCAGCGCGCTCGGCGTCGAGCCGCTGATGAAGGAGCCCGACGCGGCGTACGTCGCCCAGTACCTGCTGCGGCTCCAGGAGCTCACCGTGGCCCGGCGGATCGCCGACATCAAGTCCAAGCTGCAGCGCACCAACCCCGTCGAGAACCCCGAGGTGTTCAACCGGATGTTCGGAGAGCTGGCCGCCCTGGAGGCGCACCGCCGCGCGCTGCGCGACCGCCTGACGGGGCCGGCCGAGTGAGCCCGCTCTTCCGTCGCGAGCGGACCCCGGTGCGCGTCGAGCGCGGTGAGCGGCTGCTCGCCGACGCCGTCGCGGAGGACGCGCGCCTCGGCGGCACCCGCGACGCGCTGTACGTCGTCCGCACCCTCGGCCACGACCGCCTCGGCCTCGAGGAGACCGTGCGGATCCCGTGGGAGCAGGTCCAGGCCGCCGACTGGGACCAGGACACCTCGACGCTCCGGGTCAGCGAGGTCGGCGCCTGGGGGGAGCGGCGCCCCGAGCACACCTTCAACCTCACCGAGCCCGGGCGGCTGCTCGAGCTGGTGCGCGAGCGCGTCACCGCCAGCGTCGTGCTCCAGCGGCACGTCCCGGTCGACGGCCGGCGCGGGGTGCGCGTGATCGCCCGCCGTGCGCCCCGGGGAGACCAGCCGATCGCCTGGTTCTACGAGTACGACGAGGGCGTCGACCCCGACGATCCCGCCGTCCGCCGCGCCGCCGCGGAGGCGTTCGCCGAGGCCCGCGCCGCCGTCGGCGCCGACTGACACCTCGATTTCCGCTGCTGCCGGCCGATTGCTAACCTGTGCGGGCGCACGATCCCCTGTAGCTCAACTGGCAGAGCATTCGGCTGTTAACCGGAGGGTTGTTGGTTCGAGTCCAACCGGGGGAGCAAGCGAAGAGGGCCTCTGGTCTGCGGCGACGCGGACCAGGGGTCTTCTTGGTACCTACAGGCTCTCATCGCCTGCGGTGACGCCAGGCTTTCGTCGTACCCGACCTCAGTGTCGTGGATCCGCGGATTCGGGAGCAGGATCGTCAGGTGCGTGAGTCGCCCACGCCTCTGGTCAGTTCGGCTCGCCACCAGGCGCCGTCCTGGACCCGCTCCACGCGGCGCAGAGCGAGGCCGCGGTAGGCGAAGGCGTCGAGCTCGGTGCGGCTGAGCGGCCACGGCGGGCCCTTCACCTCGGCTCCTTCGTCGCGCGTGGTCGCCAGGACCAGGAGAGTGCCTGCTGGCGCCACCAGGGCGGCGATGCTCTGCGCCGCGACCGAGTGCTGCTCGGGCGGCATCGACTGCACGGTGAGGCTCTCCACCACCAGGTCGAACCTGCCCTGCCATGCACGAGGAAGGTCCAAGACGTCCGCGACGAGGTAGTCCACCTCGCTGTCCGGGTACGTGCGCCGCGCGGCAGCGATCGCGGTCGGTGCGAAGTCGAACCCCGTGGTCCGAAAGCCCAGCAGCGCAAGGAACTCGGCATCGGCCCCGTAGCCGCACCCCACCACCAGCGCCTCGCGGCCACTGCCCGCGAGGTCCCGGGTCTCGGCCCACTCGACGAGCTGGGGACGGGGCGCGCCGTAGTCCCAGGGCGGCCGGGCTCCGCCGGCCTCCGCGCTCGCGTAGAACTCCTCGAAGATGCCGGACATCTCACCCGTCACGGTGTGAGGCTACCGAGGAGGCGGCCCCGCGGGCCACGTCGCTGTCACAACTCGCCGCCGGCCGTCGTCTGGATGTCGAAGCGACTCACACAGGAGGACGACATGACGGGCACGACGCGCATCCCCGCCGCCGAGATCACCGGCTTCAAGGGCGCGCTGATCAAGCGGTTCGCGAAGAGGACCCTGGGCCGGGTGCCGAGCTCGCTCGGCGTCTACTGGCACAACCAGCAGGTGATGATGGGCATGGCCGCCGTCGGCGGCAAGGTCCGGAAGTGGGACACCTGCGACGAGCAGCTCAAGTCGTTCGCGCACATGGCGGTCGCCGCCCAGGTCGGCTGCAGCTGGTGCCTGGACTTCAACTACTTCGAGGCACACAACAAGAACCTCGACATGGACAAGGCGCGTGAGATCCCGCGGTGGCGGGAGTCGGATGCGTTCACGCCGCTCGAGCGGGAGGTGCTGGCGTACGCCGAGGCGATGACGGTCACGGAACCGACGGTGACCGACGAGATGGTGGCGTCGCTGCGGCGCCAGCTCGGTGATGCCGCACTGGTCGAGCTCACCGCGGTGATCGCGTTCGCCAACTTCACCACGCGCCCCAACGTGGCGCTCGGCATCGAGTCCGACGGGTTCGCCGCGGCGTGCGGCCTCAAGCCGCTCGCGCGGCCCACCGCCGTAGGCTCGTGATCGTGACCGAGGATCCGTTCGTCACGCATCGTGGGCTGCTCTTCACCGTCGCCTACGACATGCTCGGCTCGGCCGCCGACGCCGAGGACGTCGTCCAGGAGACCTGGCTGCGGTGGGACGCGATCGGCGCGGACGGGCGCGCCGAGGTCCGTGCACCGCGGGCGTTCCTGGTGCGGATGGTCACCCGCAAGACGCTGGACCGGCTGCGCTCCAACGCCCGGCGGCGCGAGGAGTACGTCGGCGAGTGGCTGCCCGAGCCGCTGCTCACCGCCCCGGACGTGGCCGACGACGTCGAGCTCGCCGAGAGCGTGTCCTTCGCGATGCTCACCGTGCTCGAGACGCTGACGCCCACCGAGCGCGCGGTGTTCGTGCTGCGGGAGGTCTTCGACCTGCCGTACGGCGAGATCGCCGAGGTGGTCGACAAGTCCGCGGCCGCCGTACGCCAGATCGGACACCGGGCGCGCGAGCACGTCGCGGCGCGGCGGCCCCGGATGGAGGTCAGCCGCGGCGAGCAGCAAGAGGTCGTCGAGCGGTTCCTCGCGGCGGTGACCGGCGGCGACCTGCAGGGGCTGCTCGACGTCCTCGCGCCCGACGTCGTGCTCGTCGCCGACGGCGGCGGAGTCGCCCAGGCCGTCGTCAACCCCGTGGTCGGCGCGAAGAAGGTCGCCAACCTGCTGCGGCCGTTCGCCCGGCTCGCCCCCGGGGCCGAGATCCTGCCGGTGCCGCTCAACGGCGCGCTCGGGGCGCTGATCGTGGGCACCGACGACGGCCACGACACCGCCGTCACCTTCGCCGTCGACGAAGGCCGGATCAGCCGCATCTACGCTGTCCGCAACCCCGCCAAGCTCGGGCGGATCGACGTGGAGACGACGGTCAGCCGCTAGGTCGTCCTTCCACGAGGCGACCGCCGAACGCGAGCCGTCCCGCGGGGGCGTCGTCGACCCCTGGCGGACCGGAGCCGGCGGAGTCAGACTGGTGGACATGGGCGAGGTCCCGGTCGCACTGCAGATCGGCGTGTGTGCGCTGATCTCGATCGCCGCCGTCCTGGCGCTCGTCGTCGTCTGGCGCGACGACCACAAGTGGGTGGAGCGAGACAAGGACGCCGCCCCGGTCGCGGAACCAGGTCCCTACCCCCTGGACCTCCGCGAGCTGGCGCATCGGCCGGCCCACCACGGTCGCTCGTGACCGAGTGCGCCCGGACCGTGGCAGGGCGACGTCAGGCCGATGACGCCCGCACCCGGAGCTCGCCGGCCAGCAGGCGCTGTCGTCGCAGCCCACGCCGACCGTTGACCAGCCCGACCAGCAGGTCGACGGAGGCGACGCCGACCTCGGCCGGCCGCATGCTGACCGTCGTGACCGGCGGGTCGAGGTGTGCGTAACCGGGGTCGTCGCTGAAGCACGCCACGGCGAGATCGCGCGGCACCGTGAGGTCGTGCTCGGCCGCCGCCTCGAGCAGCAGCCGGCCCGAGTCGTCGTAGACGCCGAAGACCGCGTCGGGGGAGCGCCGCAGCGCCGCCTCGATCGCCGCCCGCTCGCCGGCGCCGGCGAGGTCGGGCGTGAAGGTCTCCACGACCGGCTCCTGGCCCGCCGCCGTGCACCATCCGTCGTACGCCGAGCGCAGGATCGCCGGGAACGCGTCGTCGTGGTCGGGTAGCACGGCCGCGATCCGTCGGGCGCCGCCCGTGCGGAAGTGGTCGAGGAGGTCGACGAGCGCGGCGCCGTCGTCGGTGTCGACCCAGGCGTCGGAGCGCCGTGACTCCAGCGGTCGACCGGCGCAGACCAGCGGGATGCCGCGCTTGGCGAGGATCGACAGCACCGGATCGTGCACCCGCGGCTCGACGTGCACCACCCCGTCGAGCGGCGTGGTGAGCCAGGTCCACGACGACATCGACGCCGGCAGCACGACGAGCAGGTAGCCCCGCTCGTGTGCCGCCCGGATCGCGGCCAGGATCAGCTCGGCGTAGTAGGGGATCTCGGTGTACGGCACGGCCACGTCGCCGTGCGTGGCCATGGTGAGGCCGAGGACGCCCGTGCCGCCGCGGGCCTGCGCGCGGGCCGAGGTGTAGGGCACGTAGCTGAGGTCGTGCGCGGCCTCGAGCACCCGCTGCCGGGTCTCCTCCGAGAGCCGGCCGGTGCCGTTGAGCGCGTTCGAGACGGTCGCCGTCGAGACGCCGGCCCGCTCGGCGACCTGGCCCACCGTGGGCCGCACCCGTCGCCCCGCCATCGAGCCTCCCGTTCCACAACCCTTGTGGTTATCTCGTTAATCATCCACGTTCCTCGCCATGAGCGAGCCCGAAGCCGTCACCCAGATCTCCCGCCGGTCCCTGGTCGCCGGAGCCGGCGTCGCCGCGGCCGGCCTCGCCGTCGCCGGACCGTCGGCGGCGCTGGCCGCGGCGGCGGTCCGCCCCCGGCGTACCGCCCGGGTCATCGTCGGCGGCCACGTCTTCACCGGCACCGGTCGAGGTGGGGGAGAGGCCGTTGCGATCGGTCCCGACGGCCGCATCCAGGCGGTCGGCAGCACCCGCGAGATCAAGCGGATGGCCGACCGGCGTACCGAGGTCGTGCACGCCGACGGCGGCACGATCATGGCCGGCATCCACGACGGCCACATGCACCCGCTCGGCGCCGCTGAGCAGGCGATGAACCCCTCGCTCGGCAACGTCTCGATGACCGTCGCCGACCTCCAGGCGACGCTCCAGGGCTTCCTCGACGAGAGCGCCGCCAAGGAGCCGGACGGCTGGCTCCAGGTCACCGACTGGAGCCCGGTCGGGCTGCTGCCCGCGGGCACCGTCGCCCACCGCTCGATGCTCGACGCGCTGAAGACGTCGCGGCCGATCTACCTCCAGGGCTCCGACTTCCACAACGCCTGGGTCAACAGCCGGGCGCTCGCCCTCGCGGGCATCGACCGAAGCACCCCGAACCCGCCCGGCGGCGAGATCGTGCGCGACGGCAGCGGCGAGCCGACGGGGCTGCTCAAGGACACCGCGCAGGACCTGGTCGGCCGGGTGATCCCGCCGCCGTCGCGGGCCGAGCTCGAGGCGGCGTACGCCGACACGCTCGCCTACCTGCTCAGCCTGGGCATCACCTCGTTCCTCGACGCCGCTTCCGGCGAGGACTCGCTGAAGTGGTACGCCGAGCTGCGCAGCGCCGGCCACCTCCTCCAGCAGGTCACCCCGGCCCTGCGCCTGTCGAACAAGCTGACCAAGCACCCCCAGCAGGCGGCCGAGTGGCTGGCCGGGCTGCGCAAGAAGTACGGCGACGTGCCGGGCCTGCACGTCACGACGACCAAGGTCTTCGTGGACGGCGTGATCGAGTACCCCGCGCAGACGGCCGCCCTGCTCACGCCGTACCTCGACGAGGACGGCAAGCCGACCAAGAACCGCGGCGACCTCTACCTCTCCAGCAAGGAGTACCAACGCCTCGCGGTGGTGCTCGACAAGGCGGGCTGGCAGCTGCACAGCCACGCCATCGGCGACCGGGCGGTGCGGGTGGCGCTCGATGCCTACGAGGCGGCGGTCAACGCCAACGGGCGGTCGGCGCGGCGGCACCGGCACACGATCGCGCACCTCCAGCTCGTGCACCCGGCGGACTACCCCCGCTTCGCCGACACCGGGACTCTCGCGTGCATGCAGCTCCAGTGGGCGGTGCGCGACGAGTGGACGCTCGACGCGCTGCGGCCGTTCATCGGCGAGGAGCGGTTCCGTCGGCTGTACCCGGCCCGCAGCCTGCAGCGCGCCGGCGCCCGCCTGGTCGGCGGCTCCGACTGGCCGGTCGACCCGCTGCGTCCGTTCAACCAGATCGCGACCGCGATGGACCGCACCTGGTACGCCGCCGTGCCGCGACCGCTGCTCGCGGAGGAGGGCCTGAGTCGATCCGCCGCGCTCACGATGCACACCGCGGGCAGCGCCTACCAGCTGCACGAGGGCAGTCGCGGCACGGTCGCCCCCGGCAAGGTCGCCGACCTGATCGTGGTCGACCGCAACCTGGAGAGGTCCGGGGCCCGGGCGATCCGGGCCGCGTCGGTGCGCACGACGCTCGTCGGGGGCCGGGTCGTCTACGACGCCGACAGCTCCGAGGGGCGCCGGCGGGCGCGCACGGGCGCGGCCCTGGCGGCGGCCGCCGGCCGCCGGGCGCCGCACTCCTGCTGCGGCTGAGCCTCGATCCACCGATTTGCGGCGTCGCGCAGCAGGCGGAAATCGGTGGATCGAGGCTGAGGCGCGGCTACTCGCCCCAGCCCATCGGGAACACCTCGAAGGCGGCGGCGAACGGCGTACCGAGCCGCTGCCCGGTCTGCCGGGCGAAGCCCTCGAGGAACTCGCGCGGGTCCCAGTTCTCCCAGCCGAGGCCGTCGATGTAGGCGCGGTGGGCCTCGAGCGAGGCGACGCCGGCGTCGAAGGTCTCGGTGGTGTCGACGGCGTGCGTCGCCTGCGGGGAGCCGGCGGCCCAGACGGCGCGGACGCCGCCCCACGGCTCGAGGCCGTCGGTGAGCTGCTCGGGGAAGACCCAGCGGTTGCCGGCGTCGCGGACCGCGTCGAGCACCGCCCGGCCGGTGGCGATGTGGTCGGCCTGGTTGAGGTTGAGCCCGCCCCAGGTGTCGCGGAAGTTGCCGGTGATCACGATCTCCGGCCGGTGCCGGCGGACGACCCCGGCGATCGCGCGACGCAGCGGTACGCCGTACTCGAGGATGCCGTCGGGCTGGCCGAGGAAGTCGACCTGGGACACCCCGACGATGCGGGCCGACTCCACCTGCTCGGCCTCGCGCACCCGCCGGCACTCGTCGGGCGGCAGCGCGTCGATGCCGGCCTCGCCGGAGGTCACCATGCAGTAGACGACGTCCTTGCCCTGACCGGTCCAGCGAGCGACGGCGGCGGCCGCGCCGAACTCCAGATCGTCGGGGTGCGCCACCACGCACAGTGCGCGCTGCCAGTCCTCCGGAACGGCTTCCAGCTTCTCGGGCTCCATGTCGACAGCATGGCAGGCGGGCGGGTCGTGACCCGTCGCCCGCTTGACATGCAGCCAAATGGCTGCATGAAATGGAGGCGTGGACGCGGTGTTCAAGGCGCTCGCCGACCCGACCCGGCGGGCCCTGCTCGACCGGCTGGAGGAGCGCAGCGGGCAGACGCTCGGGGAGCTCTGCGACGGCCTGGACATGGCCCGGCAGTCGGTGAGCAAGCACCTCGCGGTGCTCGAGGAGTCCGGCGTCGTCACCACGCGGTGGTGCGGCCGGCAGAAGCTGCACTTCCTCGACGCCGCGCCCATCAACGCCATCGCCGAGCGGTGGCTGAGCCGCTACGACCGCCGGCGCGCCGAGGCGCTCGCCGATCTCAAGACCGCCCTGGAGGCACCTCCCATGCATGAGTTCGTCTACACCACCTACATCCGCACCACGCCCGACGCGCTGTGGCAGGCGCTCACCGACCCGTCGTTCACCAGCCGCTACTGGGGTGTCGAGCTGACGTCGGACTGGCGGGTCGGGTCGGTCGTCTCCTGGCGGTTCGCCGGCGTCACGATGGCCGACGACGAGGGCGTCGTACTCGAGTCCGACCCGCCGCGACGGCTGTCCTACCGCTGGCACCCGATCACGCCGGAGTTCGGCCGGGCGATCGGGTCCGACGCGGAGGAGGTCGCCCGCCTCGCCGCCGAGCCGCGCTCGGCGGTGACTTTCGAGATCGAGCCGGTGGGGGAGATGGTCAAGCTCCGGGTGACCCACGGCGGCTTCGCCGAGGGGAGCGAGATCCTGCCCGGCATCAGCGAGGGCTGGCCCGCCATCCTCGCGAGCCTCAAGACGCTGCTGGAGACGGGCGAGCCGCTGCCCGCGTGAGGGCTGCCCGCGGCGGGTACGGAGGCCGCGTGGGTGAGATCCGCGTCGGCATCTCCGGCTGGACCTACGCCGGCTGGCGCGGCGACTTCTACCCGCGCGGGCTCCCGCAGCGCGAGGAGCTGCACTACGCGGCCGAGCGGCTCGGCACCGTCGAGATCAACGGCTCGTTCTACTCGCTGCAGCGGCCCACGTCGTACGCCGCCTGGCGCGACGCGACCCCGGAGGACTTCCTCTTCGCCGTCAAGGGCGGCCGGTTCGTCACGCACCTGAAGCGGCTGCGCGACGTCGAGGCGCCGCTCGCCAACTTCTTCGCCTCGGGCGTGCTCGCGCTCGAGGGTCGGCTCGGTCCGGTGCTGTGGCAGCTGCCCGAGCGGCTGCGGTACGACGCCGACCTGCTCGCGTCGTTCTTCGACCTGCTCCCGCGCACCGTGGGGGAGGCCGCCGCCCTGGCCCGGCGTCACGACGACAAGGTGCGGGAGGACCGGGCGCTCACCCGAGCGCCGCGCGGGTACGCCGACCGCCCGGTCCGCCACGCCCTGGAGTTCCGCCACGCGTCCTACTGCACCGACGAGGCGTTCGCGCTGCTCCGCGAGCACGACATCGCCTGCGTCGTCGCCGACTCCGCCGGACGCTGGCCACGCGCCGAGGTCGTCACCAGCGACCTCGCCTACGTCCGTCTGCACGGCGACGAGGAGCTCTACGCGAGCGGCTACTCAGACCGCGCGCTCGACCGATGGGCCGAGCGGATCCGACGCTGGTCCCGCGACGCCGACGTGGTCGTCTACTTCGACAACGACGCCCAGGGCTTCGCACCCCACGACGCCCTCCGGCTCATGGGTCGCCTGGGCCTCCACTAGTGGTCGTCGCTGGAAGTTCCTCGGGCCACCCGAAGAACTTCCGGTGATGGCCACTAGGCTCTCGACCCCGAGGGCCGCGCCCTCAGGGGGCGGTAGCTCAGTCGGTCAGAGCAGAGGACTCATAATCCTTGGGTCGTGGGTTCGAGCCCCACCCGCCCCACGAGGCTAGACATCCAGGTCGCCGCCGGACGGCCCGCGACCAGTGCCTTGCAGGTAGCACCCTCACCAGGGCCTCTCGGACTCCGACGGCAACGAGGACTGTGCTCCGGCTACCCCGATGGCGGCCACGCCCGACACGAGACCGGGCACGGTGACGGCGTCGGTACGCCCTAGGCGTCCCCGAAGCTGGTCGAGGACCAACGCTCACCGGCGCGGCGTGACCGCCAGCCTTCCGTGGGGCACAGTGACTGTCGTGAACTGGAAGGAGTTCATTTCCGAGGTTCTGGGCGCTGTGGCATGGCCGACAGCGTTCGTCGCCGCCGCACTCATCTTCCGCACAGAGGTCAAAGCCTTGATCGGCCGGGTCAAGTACGGTGAGGCGTTCGGCGCCAAGCTCACCTTTGGTGACGGCATCAATGAAGTCGAGTCCGCGCGAGCAGAAGCGGACGTTGGCGGGATGCAATCCGCGTCCGTGGTCTCTGAGACCCGCCTCTACAACCTCGCTCGAGACCTGGCAGATCATCCGTCGTTGCTCGTTGTGACGGCTTGGGAGGAGGTGCAAGCGCCGATCTGGGAACTCGGTAGGGCGTACTTCCCGCGATTCGGGCCCGGCAGTGACAGGGCATCCGGCCCCATCAGAACGAATGACGACGTCGTCAGAGAGTTGGGCAGGGAGATCGTCCTGCCGTTCTGGGTCAGGCAGTATGAGCGGCTTCGCGATCTCCGAGATTCTGTCGCGCACGGACGCGTATCCCCCACGGAAGGCGAAGCCTCGGCCTACGTGGTGAATGCCGCCTGGCTGATTAGGTCCGCGCAGGCTCTGGCCGAATCGGCGCCGGGATAACCTCACGTGCCGCCACGTCCGCCCATCGAAGGTGCCGCGGTGAGTGAGCAACCTTCTGGCGGCGACATTCGGTTGCTGACGCACCGCCGCCCGGCGGGTGGCACTGGCCCGCCGTCCTCGCCGGGCCGCCTCGAGCAAGGCATGCCGACCCCGTCCCCTCGCCATCATCATCCGGTTGCCACCCGACGAGTCGAGTGCGGATTCGCGTGGCTACTCGATCGAGCAAGCTCGACGCCTGACACGTCGAGCGGCGACCTCAGGGACGGCAGATTGCGGAGACGCGGTCACTGCGGTCGGCGTGCTGCTGTCCGCAGGACGGTCCGGACCAGATCTGCTCTCGAGCCCGAGCACCGAGCCCGAGACATACGTCAGCCCGCTGGCGTCTCGGGTCACCAGCGGGCTGACGAGTGAAATCTAGCGCCACGGTGGCTGCCGTGGGGCGTTTTGCGGAAATTCCCCTCGCGTCCTCAGACGTGCCCCGACACCGGGTGCGGCCGGTAGCCGGCGCTGAGCTCCTCGAGATCGGCTTCCGACAGCTCCAGGTCGACCGCCGCGACGGCGTCCGCGAGGTGCTGCGCCTTGGTGACGCCCACGATCGGCGCGGTCACGGCCGGCTGGTGGAGCAGCCACGCGAGGCCGACCTGCGCCCGGGGTACGCCGAGCCGTCCGGCGACCCGGCCGACGGTCTCGACGATCGCGCGGTCCTCGTCGAGGTAGAGGTTCGCGCCGAACTCGTCGGTGTCCGACCGCGCGGTCGCCGCGTCCCAGTCGCGGGTGATCCGGCCGCGCGCGAGCGGGCTCCACGGGATGACGCCCACGCCCTGGTCGGCGCAGAGCGGCAGCATCTCGCGCTCCTCCTCGCGGTAGATCAGGTTGTAGTGGTTCTGCATCGAGACGAACGGCGTCCAGCCGTTGCGCTCGGCCACGTGCTGGGCCTTCGCGAACTGCCAGGCCCACATCGACGAGGCGCCGAGGTAGCGGGCCTTGCCGGCCCGGACGACGTCGTGCAGCGCCTCCATCGTCTCCTCGATCGGCACGGCCGGGTCCCAGCGGTGGATCTGGTAGAGGTCGACGTAGTCGGTGCCGAGCCGCCGCAGCGACTCGTCGATCTCGTGCAGGATCGCCTTCCGCGACAGGCCCGCGCCGTACGGCCCCGGCCGCATCCGCCCGTGCACCTTGGTCGCGACGACGACGTCCTCGCGCCGCGCGAAGTCGCGCAGCGCGCGGCCGGTGAACTCCTCACTCGACCCGCCGGCGTACACGTTGGCGGTGTCGAACGTCGTGATCCCCGCCTCCAAGGCGTCCCGGATGATCGTGCGGGCGGCCTCCTCGTCGAGGATCCACGGGTGCCAGCCGAGGCTGGCGTCGCCCCAGCTCATGCAGCCGAGGATGACGCGGGAGACGTCGAGTCCGGTGTTGCCGAGCTTCGCGTAGCGCATGGCTCCAGCGTCGCACCGACCGTGGACGCGACGGGGCTACCGTCGGATCGTGGACCGCCGCCGCCGACACCGCACCTACTTCTGGCTGATGGGCACCTGCATCGTGCTCATCCTGCTGGCCTGGAACGTCGTGCGCCTGTGGTCGACCACGGCGGCGATCGTGATGAGCGTGGTGGCCGCCCTGATCCCGCCGGTGGCGGCGTTCGTCGGCAACCAGGGTGCGCTCGACGAGTCGGCACCGCCCGCGGGCGACGAGGACCGCTGATCGAGCGTCACTGCGACGGCTGCGGGAGGTCGATGTTGCAGTCGACCTTCGGGTTCGCCCCGACGTAGTTGAGCGGCCCGGCGACGATGGTCAGGGCCGTGTCGCCCGTCGACTTGCAGCTGACGTCGCGGTCGTCGCCGAAGTACCCACGCTGCCACGCCGCGAGCACGCCGATCACGAGCCACACCACGACGACGAGTCCGATGATGGTCCTCATGGAGGGGTCGTACCCAGGCCGCGGCCCGGTGGAACCTCAGCCGGTGCTCGAGTACGTCGCCTGGTAGGCCAGCAGCGCGGTGCGACCGGCCTCGAGCTCCCGCTCCAGCCGGTCGGCGAGCTCGGCGGCGCCGGTGGTCGTGCCCGTGTCGGCGAGCAGCTCGATCTGCTGGGCGGTCCGGCCGGCGGGGGCGACGCCGAGGTTCAGGGCGCCGCCGGCGAGCTTGTGCGAGACCTGCTTGAGGGTGGGCGCGTCGTCGGCGTCGATCGCCCGCCGGATCGTCTCCAGGGTGCCGGGCGTGTTGCGGACGAAGTTGCCGATCGCGCGGTCGAGGTACGTCGTGTCGCCCGGGTCGAGGTCGCGCAGCTCGTCGAGCCGCTCGATCGCGAGGCCGTCGAGGGGCGAGCCGGAGTCGTCGTTGGCAGGCACGAGCGGCAGGGTACTGGCCCCGGCGGACCGGGGTGGGCGCTCCGCGCCACCCGCCCAGCGCGCGAGCACGGTGCCGAGCGCCGTGGCGTCGACCGGCTTGGTCAGGAAGTCGTCCATCCCGGCGTCGAGACAGCGCTCACGCTCGCCCTCGACCGCGGCGGCAGTCATCGCGATCACCGGCACGGTCGAGCCGCCCGCCCGGATCGCCCGGGTCGCGGCGTACCCGTCCATCCTCGGCATCTGCACGTCCATGAGCACGGCGTCGTAGTCGCCGGCGCGCATCGCCGCGACGGCCGCCTCGCCGTCGTCCGCGGTGGTGCTCGCGTACCCGAGCGCGCGCAGCAGGCCCACCGCCACCAGTTGGTTGACCGGGTTGTCCTCGACGACGAGCACCCGGCGGGCGCCGTCGGCTCCGGACGCCGGCTCGGCGCGGCCGTCGCGGCGCGGCTCGCGGCCGGCGAGGTGGCGCAGCATCGTCGTGCGCAGCTCCGCCGCGAGCGTCGGCTTCGTCAGGCACGCATCGATGCCGGCGGCCTGGAGCTCCTCGGGTCTCGGCGAGTCCGACGAGGTGAGCAGCACCAGTCGTACGCCGGCGTTGGCGGCCTCGGCGCGCAGCGCCCGCGCCAGGTCGAGGCCGTCGCGGTCGGGCATGGCGAGGTCGAGCAGCACGGCGTCGAACGGCTCCCCGGCCTCCCGGGCCGCGACCATCGCGGCCTCGGCCGCATCCGCGCCGGCGGCGCTCGCGACCCGGACCCGCCAACGGGCGAGCTGCTCGCCGAGGATCAGCCGGTTGTTGTCGTTGTCGTCGACGACCAGCACCCGCTTGCCGGCGAGCCACTCCCGGCCGTACTCGTCGTCGGGATCGACGCCCGGGCCGGTGGGCGCGTCCAGCTCGGCGGTGAACCAGAAGACGCTGCCGCCCTCCGGGTTGGCGTGCAGCCCGATCTCGCCGCCCAGCGCCGTCACGATCTCGCGCGAGATGGCCAGGCCGAGGCCGGTGCCGCCGTACCGCCGGGTGGTCGACGCGTCGGCCTGGGTGAAGGCCTCGAAGAGCGTCTCGACGTCGTCCTCCCGGACGCCGACCCCGCTGTCGGTGACCGTCACCCGCAGCACGCTGCCGCCGTCGGGGCGGGGCGTCGCGGTCGCCCGCACGAACACCTCGCCCCGCTCGGTGAACTTGACCGCGTTCGAGCCCAGGTTGGTGAGCACCTGGGCGAGCCGGGTGGGGTCTCCGCAGAGCACCTCGGGCACGTCCGGGTGGCACGAGACGATCAGCTCCAGACCCTTCGCCCGGGCCGCCTCGCCGAGCATGCTGGCGATCTGGTCGAAGACCGCGCGCACCTCGAAGTCGAGCCGCTCCAGCTCGAGCATGCCGGCCTCGATCTTCGAGAAGTCCAGGATGTCGTTGATGATCGCGAGCAGCGCCCGGCTGGCGACCTGGACGCCGGAGGCGAGCCGCAGCTGCTCGGGGTCGAGTCGGGTGCGCAGCAGCAGGTCGTTGAGGCCGATCACGCCGTTGAGCGGGGTGCGGATCTCGTGGCTCATGGTGGCCAGGAACTCCGACTTCTGCCGGGACGCCTCCATCGCGGCGTCCCGGGCGTCCGCAAGCACCCGTTCGGTGCGCTCGCGTTCGGCGACCCGTCCGAGCTGGACGGCGACCTGCTCGACCATCGACTGGATCATCTGGAAGCGGTAGAGCGGAGGTGCGGAGGTGATCGTGAGTACCGCGACCACCTCGTCGGCGTACGCCACCGGGAACGCGATCGTGAGCCTCGAGTCGGCCCACACCGACCGGCGCTCCCGGAAGGAGCGGTTGGCCAGGTCGAGCTCCATCGCCGTCTCCTCCGGCGTCTCGGCGTCGGCCCGGCTGTCCTCCTCGGTGATCACCAGAGGCACGACGTGGGTGCCGGTCTCGTCGGGTACGAAGGCCCGGCCGCGCTCCCAGTCGTCGTGGAGCAGCACCAGACCGCGCGCGTGGGTGAGCACCTCCGTGAGCGTGCGTGCCTCGTTGGCGGCGACGGCCACGGTCTGCATCAGGGTGTTCTGCCGGACCTGGTCCTCGAGCGCGAGGTCGGCGAGCTTGGTCTCGGTGATGTCCTGCTGGGTGCCCGACATCGACACGACCCGACCGGTCGCGTCCGCCATCGAGACCCCGCGGCCCCGCGTCCAGATCCAGTCGGTCGGCCCCTGGAGCCGGGCGACGAACTCGAAGTCGCCGGGTCGCTCCCGGGCCGCCCGGACCTCGGCGTCGACCTCGGCGAGATCGTCGGGATGGACGATCTGCAGGAAGTCGTCGTACCCGGCGGGGAACGAGGCGGGGTCCAGCCCGTAGAGCGCGCAGAGCTCGTCGGAGGCGTAGATCTCATCGGTGGCGAGGTCCCAGTGCCAGCTGCCGAGCCGGGCGATCCGGTGCGCCTCGGCGAGCTGCTCGCGGCTCTCCCGCAGCGCGTCGAGCGCCTGCCGACGGCCGCTGTAGTCGCTGACGCGGTGGGTGAAGCCGATGATCGTGCCGTCGTCGTCGCGCAGCTCGACCTCGCGGACGATCACCCAGAGCGACGTACCGTCGGCGCGCCAGAAGAGCACGTCGACGTCCTCGCCGATGCCGCCATGGCGCTTGAGGTCCTCGAGGTGGGCGGCGAACTGGGTCCGGCCGGTCTCGTCGAGGGAGTCCCAGACGGTGACGTCGGCCATCGCGTCGGCGTCGACGCCGTACAGCGCGCACATCGCGGGGTTGGCATAGATCGTGCGACCGTCGAGGTCGCACACCCAGATCGCGTCTGGGGACCTCTCGACGATGTCCCGGTAGAGCGCCGCCAGCTCCATGGGGCAACCCTAGGGGGAAGGTCAGCTCTCGGCCGCGATGTCGAAGTCTCCGTCGGAGCCCTCGAGGGTGAGCGTGACGTCGTCGGTCGACGTGTGCCCGTCGGCGTGGACGTACTCGACCGTGTAGCTGATCTGCATGTTCTCCGGGTCCGGCTGTGCGGTGACCAGGGCGGCGGAGCGGAAGCCGCTCCAGAACTTCTGGTACTGGCCGAAGTTCCCGCTCTCCGCCTGGAACGCCGGGGTCAGCTGCTCCCAGGTCGCCTTCGGGTCGGTGGTGACCGTCGCCAGGTAGTCCGCCACGAAGCTCTCCATGCCGTCGGCGGTCACGGCGGGCGTCGTAGGCGACGAGGGCGGCGGCGAGTCGCTGTGCCCGCCGGAGGCCCCGTCGGCGTCGGGGCCGTTGTCGTCGCCCCGGCCGAGCGTCCAGCCCACGACGGCGAGTACGACGATCGTGACGGCCGCCATGACGATCGCCACCGGCCGGCCGCGCGAGCCGCGGCGCGCGGGGGCCGGAGCGGCCGGCGGGATCTGTCGGGTGGGCTCGGGCTCGGTGACCGCGACCGGGCCGGCGACCGCGGTGCCGGCGGGCGGCAGCGGTTCGGTCCGGCCCCCGGAGGGCCCGGCGGCCAGGACGTCGCGCACCTGCTCCATCGACCAGCGCGAGCCGGGGTCCGTCGACATCGTCGCGGCCAGCACCGGGGCGAGCCAGCCGGCGTCGGCCAGCAGTGGCGGAGGCTCGTTGACGATCCGGTAGAGCGCACCGAGCACGTTCTCGCCGACCTCGTATGGCGGGCGGCCGGCCAGCGCGTGGAAGAGCGTGGCCCCCAGCGACCACACGTCGCTGGCCGGCTGGGCGGTCTGCCCGGAGGCGACCTCGGGGGAGAGGTACGCCGGCGAGCCAGTAACCAGGCCGGTCTGGGTCAGCGACGCGTCGGCCTCCGCCCGGGCGATGCCGAAGTCGGACAGCTTCACGTGGCCGTCCGGAGCGACGAGGATGTTCGACGGCTTCACGTCGCGGTGCACGATCCCGGCCGAGTGTGCCGCGGCCAGCGCGTCCGCCGCCTGGCGCAGGATCGGCGCGGCCGCCTCCGGGGTGAGGGCACCGTGGCGCTGCACGAGTCCGGCGAGCGTGGCGCCCTCGACGTACTCCATCACCAGCCACTGGTCGGCGCCCTCGGTGACCAGGTCGTAGACCGCGACCACGTGGGGATGGTTCAGGCGTGCCGCGAGCCGGGCCTCGCGCTCCGCGCGCTCGAGATCCGGCGTGCTGCCGCCCGGTGCCCAGCCGACCCGCTTGAGCGCCACGTCGCGGCCCAGCACCTCGTCGCGGGCCAGCCAGACGGCGCCCATGCCGCCCCGGCCGACCTCGCGCCCGAGCGTGTACCTGCCTGCGATCAACGCTGCGATCAACGATGTCCCCTTCCCGATCCGACGAGCGTAGTCAGAGGACCACGTGGCACGCTTGACCCGCACATTCCGACCGGAAAGGTTCCCCGTGACCGTCGATCTCACCCTTCTCGACGACCTCGAGTGGCGCGGCCTGCTCGCGCACTCGACGGACCTCGGCGCCCTGCGCGAGGCCCTGTCCGCGGGGAGCGTGCGGTTCTATGTGGGCTTCGACCCGACGGCGCCGAGTCTCCACATGGGTCACCTCGTCCAGGTGCTCACCGCCCGGCGGCTCCAGCTCGCGGGCCACACGCCGTACGCCCTGGTCGGCGGTGCCACCGGCATGATCGGCGACCCGCGCGACTCGGGGGAGCGCACGCTGAACTCGCTCGACACGGTCAAGGAGTGGGTGGAGCGGGTGCGCGGCCAGATCGAGCCGTTCCTGTCCTTCGAGGGCGAGAACGCCGCGACGATGGTCAACAACTACGACTGGACCGCGAGCCTGTCCACGATCGACTTCCTGCGCGACATCGGGAAGCACTTCCCGGTCAACCGGATGCTGGCCCGCGACGTCGTGAGCCGGCGCCTCGAGTCCGGCATCAGCTACACCGAGTTCAGTTACGTGCTGCTGCAGTCGCTGGACTTCCTCAATCTGTACCGCGACCACGGGGTGAGCCTCCAGTTCGGGGGCTCCGACCAGTGGGGCAACCTGACCGCCGGTGTCGAGCTGATCCGCCGCTCCGACGGGGGCCGGGCACACGCGTTCGCGACCCCGCTGCTCACGAAGGCCGACGGCACGAAGTATGGCAAGACCGAGGGCGGTGCGCTCTGGCTCGACCCGCAGATGATGTCGCCGTACGCCTTCTACCAGTTCTGGCTCAACGTCGAGGACGAGAAGGTCGGCGAGCTGCTGCGGGTCTTCACGTTCCTCTCTCGCGCGGAGATCGAGGAGCTCGAGGCGCAGCATGCGGAGAAGCCCTTCCTCCGGTCCGGCCAGCGCGCGCTCGCGGAGCACGTGACGTCACTCGTGCACGGAGCCGAGGAGACCGAGCGGATCAGGGCCGCCTCGGCAGCGCTCTTCGGCGGGGGCGAGCTCGCCACGCTGAGCACCGACACCCTCGGGGCCGCGCTCCGGGAGGCCGGCAGCACCGTGGTCGACGGCGACGCGGGCATCCCGACGGTCACCGACCTGCTGGTCGCGACCGGCCTGGCGAAGAGCAAGGGGGAGGCCCGGCGCACCATCTCGGAGGGTGGGGCCTACCTCAACAACGAGCGCGTCGAGGACCCCGAGCTGGTCCCCGGCGACGGCGACCTCATCGGCGGCACCTGGCTGGTGCTGCGCCGGGGGAAGAAGAACTTCGCCGGCGTCGAGGTCCGCTGACGCACCGCGTGTCGGCCCTCCTCGAGGGCCGACACGGCCGCTGACCTGCGCAAACGCGGATGTGCTCGCCGTCACGTTTACTCGATTTGAACTCCGCGCGGCCGTCCCCTAATGTTCTCCGAGGCGCCAGGAGCGGCGGGAGGCAAGACCAGTCAGGTCGGGCCTCCGGCACCGGCGCCCATCCTTCACTCTCACTCCACCTCACCGGTGGCGAAGCGCGCCTCTCAGCGAGGCCCTCCAAAACTGGTGAGCAAGGTGCTGTGCGTTGCGGGATGAACGCGGAAAAGCCCGGATTTGCACCGAGCGAAAACAATCCGCTAAGTTTAAACCACTGCCCCGGACGGGGAGGCCCGAAAGGCCGAGCCGCTGGTGTGTGTCTGATGTTTGAGAACTCAACAGTGTGTCATATGTCGACGAATTAGTTTGTTTATGCCCCGTTGACTGGGTCTGGCTTTTTTGGCTGGGTTTGGTCGCGGATTTCTTTGACAATGATTCTGGCAATTGATGTCAGTGTCTCCTGTCGGGGTTTACTTTTTGTTTTCTACGGAGAGTTTGATCCTGGCTCAGGACGAACGCTGGCGGCGTGCTTAACACATGCAAGTCGAGCAGAAAGGCCCTTTCGGGGGTACTCGAGCGGCGAACGGGTGAGTAACACGTGAGTAATCTGCCCTTGGCTTTGGGATAACTATCGGAAACGGTGGCTAATACCGGATACGACCAATCACTGCATGGTGTGTTGGTGGAAAGTTTTTTCGGCTGGGGATGTGCTCGCGGCCTATCAGCTTGTTGGTGGGGTAATGGCCTACCAAGGCTTCGACGGGTAGCCGGCCTGAGAGGGTGACCGGCCACACTGGGACTGAGACACGGCCCAGACTCCTACGGGAGGCAGCAGTGGGGAATATTGGACAATGGGCGGAAGCCTGATCCAGCAACGCCGCGTGAGGGATGACGGCCTTCGGGTTGTAAACCTCTTTCAGTACCGACGAAGCGCCGATGATGGTGGTGACGGTAGGTACAGAAGAAGCACCGGCCAACTACGTGCCAGCAGCCGCGGTAATACGTAGGGTGCGAGCGTTGTCCGGAATTATTGGGCGTAAAGGGCTCGTAGGCGGTTTGTCGCGTCGGGAGTGAAAACCCAGGGCTTAACTCTGGGCTTGCTTTCGATACGGGCAGACTAGAGGCATGCAGGGGAGAACGGAATTCCTGGTGTAGCGGTGAAATGCGCAGATATCAGGAGGAACACCGGTGGCGAAGGCGGTTCTCTGGGCATGTCCTGACGCTGAGGAGCGAAAGTGTGGGGAGCGAACAGGATTAGATACCCTGGTAGTCCACACCGTAAACGTTGGGCGCTAGGTGTGGGATCCATTCCACGGGTTCCGTGCCGCAGCTAACGCATTAAGCGCCCCGCCTGGGGAGTACGGCCGCAAGGCTAAAACTCAAAGGAATTGACGGGGGCCCGCACAAGCGGCGGAGCATGCGGATTAATTCGATGCAACGCGAAGAACCTTACCTGGGTTTGACATACACCGGAAAGCTGCAGAGATGTGGCCCCTTTTTGCTGGTGTACAGGTGGTGCATGGCTGTCGTCAGCTCGTGTCGTGAGATGTTGGGTTAAGTCCCGCAACGAGCGCAACCCTCGTCCTATGTTGCCAGCGGGTTATGCCGGGGACTCATAGGAGACTGCCGGGGTCAACTCGGAGGAAGGTGGGGATGACGTCAAGTCATCATGCCCCTTATGTCCAGGGCTTCACGCATGCTACAATGGCCGGTACAAAGGGCTGCGATGCTGTAAGGCGGAGCGAATCCCAAAAAGCCGGTCTCAGTTCGGATTGGGGTCTGCAACTCGACCCCATGAAGTCGGAGTCGCTAGTAATCGCAGATCAGCAACGCTGCGGTGAATACGTTCCCGGGCCTTGTACACACCGCCCGTCACGTCACGAAAGTCGGCAACACCCGAAGCCAGTGGCCTAACCCTTGTGGGGGGAGCTGTCGAAGGTGGGGCTGGCGATTGGGACGAAGTCGTAACAAGGTAGCCGTACCGGAAGGTGCGGCTGGATCACCTCCTTTCTAAGGAGCACACGCCCCGACCATTGCCTGACCGTCTGGTCTCTCCGTACTTGTGCGGAGTGTGTGGTGGCGCATGGTGGTGTTCACTAGTGGAATCGTCGATGAACGACCGTCCCGGGTTCGGGTCGGCCTCAGTACTACCTGTCGCAGGTCTGCTCTTCGGAGTGGTTCTGGGGTGGGTGTGGAACGTGGCTGGCGTGGGTGTGGGGTGGTTGGTTGGCACACTGTTGAGTCCTGAGGCATCAGCCGTCAGGCGGGTTTCTCTGCGGGGGGCGTGTGTCCCCCGGTGCCTCCTTGGGGGGTGCCTCCTTGGGGTCTGGGGTCTTCGGGTCGTGGTCTCCTTGGTGGGTTGGAAGTTTGTGAATTGGATAGTGGACGCGAGCATCTTGCGACATCACTTCACCAGGTGGTGTCGCGATATAGCGATTGGTCGTTCGTGCGCGTGTGTGTGCGGGCGATCGTTGTCTAGTCTTTGTAGTTTTGCTTTGTAGTTTTTGTTGAGTGTTTGTGCGACAAGCTATGAAGGGCACATGGTGGATGCCTTGGCATCAAGAGCCGATGAAGGACGTAGGAGCCTGCGATAAGCCCTGGGGAGTTGGCAACCGAGCTGTGATCCGGGGGTGTCCGAATGGGGGAACCCAGCACGAGTCATGTCGTGTTACCCGCGCCTGAATATATAGGGTGTGTGGAGGGAACGCCGGGAAGTGAAACATCTCAGTACCGGTAGGAAGAGAAAACAATAGTGATTCCGAGAGTAGTGGCGAGCGAAATCGGATCAGGCTAAACCGTCTGCGTGTGATACCCGGCAGGGGTTGCGTGGGCGGGGTTGTGGGACCACTTGGGGGGATCTGCCGGTCTTCCAGACAGTGAGAAAGCATCGTTGAAGTTGAAGTCCATTGGAAAGTGGCGCCGTAGAGGGTGATAGCCCCGTAAGTGTAAGGCGATGTCTGTCGAGTGGTATCCCAAGTAACACGGAACCCCTGAAATTCCGTGTGAATCTGGCGGGACCACCCGTTAAGCCTAAATACTCCTTGATGACCGATAGCGGACTAGTACCGTGAGGGAAAGGTGAAAAGTACCCCTGGCGGGGAGTGAAATAGTACCTGAAACCGTGTGCCTACAATCCGTCAGAGCCCGGCTGCCTCCTTTGGGGGGTGTTGGGGTGATGGCGTGCCTTTTGAAGAATGAGCCTGCGAGTTTGCGTTGTGTTGCGAGGTTAACCCGTGTGGGGTAGCCGTAGCGAAAGCGAGTCCGAATAGGGCGTATCCATGTATGTGGTGTAGTAGCGCGATCAAGACCCGAAGCGAAGTGATCTATCCATGGGCAGGTTGAAGCGCGGGTAAGACCGCGTGGAGGACCGAACCCACTTAGGTTGAAAACTGAGGGGATGACCTGTGGATAGGGGTGAAAGGCCAATCAAACTTCGTGATAGCTGGTTCTCCCCGAAATGCATTTAGGTGCAGCGTTGTGTGTTTCTTGCTCCAGGTAGAGCACTGGATAGCCGATGGGCCCGACCAGGTTACTGACGTTAGCCAAACTCCGAATGGGAGTAAGTGAGAGCGCAGCAGTGAGACTGCGGGGGATAAGCTCCGTAGTCGAGAGGGAAACAGCCCAGACCATCAGCTAAGGCCCCTAAGCGGTGACTAAGTGGAAAAGGATGTGGAGTCGCAGTGACAACCAGGAGGTTGGCTTGGAAGCAGCCACCCTTGAAAGAGTGCGTAATAGCTCACTGGTCAAGTGATTCCGCGCCGACAATGTAGCGGGGCTCAAGTCATCCGCCGAAGCTATGGCACTCACACGTGTACTCAGCCTCCTTGTGGGGTTCAGGTGTGTGGGTGGGTAGGGGAGCGTCGTGTCGCGAGTGAAGCTCCGGGGTGACCCAGGGGTGGATGCGACACGAGTGAGAATGCAGGCATGAGTAGCGAATCACGGGTGAGAAACCCGTGCGCCGAATGATCAAGGGTTCCAGGGTCAAGCTAATCTGCCCTGGGTAAGTCGGGACCTAAGGCGAGGCCGACAGGCGTAGTCGATGGACAACGGGTTGATATTCCCGTACCGGCAAAGTAGCGCCCATGACGAGGCCGGTGATGCTAACCACCCGAAGCCCGGGTGACCGATCCCTTCGGGGTGAGGCGTCTGGGTGGAGCGTGGGATCCGATCCGGTAGTAGTCAAGCGATGGGGTGACGCAGGAAGGTAGCCCAACCACGCCGATGGTTGTTGCGTGGGTAAGCAGGTAGGGGACGGTCTAGGTAAATCCGGGCCGTGGTGTCGTAAGGCACGACCCTGAGATGTGATGCCGAGCCCGTATGGGTGAAGTGGGTGATCCTATGCTGTCGAGAAAAACCTCTAGCGAGCTACGCGCCGCCCGTACCCCAAACCGACTCAGGTGATCAGGTAGAGAATACCAAGGCGATCGAGCGAACCATGGTTAAGGAACTCGGCAAAATGCCCCCGTAACTTCGGGAGAAGGGGGGCCGGATCCGTGATACCCCTTGCGGGTAGTAGCGGTGATGGCCGCAGAGACCAGGCCCAAGCGACTGTTTACTAAAAACACAGGTCCGTGCGAAGTTGTAAGACGATGTATACGGACTGACTCCTGCCCGGTGCTGGAAGGTTAAGGGGACGGGTCAGCCACGTGAGTGGTGAAGCTCAGAACTTAAGCCCCAGTAAACGGCGGTGGTAACTATAACCATCCTAAGGTAGCGAAATTCCTTGTCGGGTAAGTTCCGACCTGCACGAATGGAGTAACGACTTGGGCGCTGTCTCAACCGTGGACTCGGCGAAATTGCACTACGAGTAAAGATGCTCGTTACGCGCGGCAGGACGGAAAGACCCCGGGACCTTTACTATAGTTTGGTATTGGTGTTTGGTTCGGCTTGTGTAGGATAGGTGGGAGACTGTGAAGCATCGACGCCAGTTGGTGTGGAGTCATCGTTGAAATACCACTCTGGTCGTACTAGATGTCTAACCTAGGACCATGATCTGGTTCAGGGACAGTGCCTGATGGGTAGTTTAACTGGGGCGGTTGCCTCCTAAAATGTAACGGAGGCGCTCAAAGGTTCCCTCAGCCTGGTTGGCAATCAGGTGTTGAGTGTAAGTGCACAAGGGAGCTTGACTGTGAGACAGACATGTCGAGCAGGGACGAAAGTCGGAACTAGTGATCCGGCCACGGCATGTGGAAGCGTGGTCGCTCAACGGATAAAAGGTACCCCGGGGATAACAGGCTGATCTTCCCCAAGAGTCCATATCGACGGGATGGTTTGGCACCTCGATGTCGGCTCGTCGCATCCTGGGGCTGGAGTAGGTCCCAAGGGTTGGGCTGTTCGCCCATTAAAGCGGCACGCGAGCTGGGTTTAGAACGTCGTGAGACAGTTCGGTCCCTATCCGCCGCGCGCGTAGGAAACTTGAGAAAGGCTGTCCCTAGTACGAGAGGACCGGGATGGACGAACCTCTGGTGTGCCAGTTGTCCCGCCAGGGGCACGGCTGGTTGGCTACGTTCGGAAGTGATAACCGCTGAACGCATCTAAGCGGGAAGCACGTTTCAAGATGAGGTTTCCCACCGGGTTAACCGGGTAAGGCCCCCAGCAGAACACTGGGTTGATAGGCCAGAAGTGTACAACCGTGAGGTAGAGCTGACTGGTACTAATAGGCCGAGGGCTTGTCACACAAACCCTCAACAAAACCCACAACACATTCCTGCATCGACACTCGCGTCCACAATCCAAACACAGAACCAGTGACACCTCACTGGACAGATCTACACCAAACAGATCTAAACCGAACAGATCTAACTGAACAGATGCTTGGCCACACACCGTGACAACACCGGTGCGTGACGCCACCAGAGTTACGGCGGCCATAGCGAAAGGGAAACACCCGGTCCCATCCCGAACCCGGAAGTTAAGCCTTTCAGCGCCGATGGTACTGCAACCGAGAGGCTGTGGGAGAGTAGGACGCCGCCGGACATACACTCAGTAGAGGCCACCGTAAGGTGGCCTCTACTCATTTCAGCACCATGTGGTGCGACCAGCGAGAACCAGGAGTACCCAGTCGTGGCCGAGCAGCGTCGTAGCCAGCGTCCGTCGGGCGGGGGCGGCCGCACGGGCGGCAAGCCCGCGGGCGGGCGCTCCGGCAGCCAGGGCCAGCGGTCCGGCGGCCCCAAGTCGGGGCCGAAGTCCGGTCAGAAGTCCGGTCAGAAGTCGACCCAGAGGTCAGGCCAGGGTTCCGGACAGGGGTCCGGCCAGAAGTCGGGCGGTCCGAAGTCGAGCCAGCCGCGAGGTCAGTCGGCGAAGTCGGCGGAGCGGTCGACTCGCTGGAGCCCGGACGACCGGCGCGGTGCGGGCAAGGACGCGCCCCGGCGCGGCGGCAAGCCGGCGGGCAAGCCCACGGGTGGGCGGTCGGGCGGCCGGCAGGGTGCGCCGCGTGGCGGCGGTCGCGCCGCGGAGCAGCCGGCACGCACGGCCGAGCAGGCGGCGTACGACGGTCCGGAGCTGCCCGCGGAGATCACCGGCGCCGAGCTGGATCGGTCCGTGACCGCTCAGCTGAAGGGTCTGCCGGAGAAGCTCGCGTCGCGGGTGGCGCGGCACCTCGCGGCGGCCGGGCTGTTCATCGACCAGGATCCGGAGCTGGCCTACCAGCACGCGCTGGCCGCCCGGGCCCGGGCGTCGCGGATCGCCGTGGTGCGGGAGGCGACCGGAGAGGCGGCGTACGCCGCCGGCCACTACGCCGAGGCGCTGGCCGAGCTGCGCGCGGCGAAGCGGATGAACGGGGCGACGGCGTACCTGCCGATCATGGCGGACTGCCACCGCGCGCTGGGCAAGCCCCAGGAGGCGCTGAAGCTGGCGAAGAGCCCGGGCGTCGCGAACTTCTCCGTGGAGGCGAAGGCGGAGATGACGATCGTCGAGGCCGGCGCCCGCCGTGACCTCGGACAGCTCGACGCAGCGCTGCGGACGCTCGAGCTGGCGCCGCTGCAGTCGAAGAGCCGCGGGTCGTGGGTGGTGCGGCTGCGCTACGCCTACGCGGACACGCTCGAGGCCGCGGGCCGCGAGCAGGACGCCTTGGCGTGGTTCCACCGGACCCACGCCATCGACGGGGACGACCTGACCGACGCGGCCGAGCGGGCCGAGACCCTGGAGCGCCGGTTCGGCTAGCGCGCTGCCGCCCCTGGTTTCGTGTCGGCGGCGTAGGGCAGGATCGCACCAGTCCCGGGCGAGGGAGGTCATCGTGCTGCGGTTCGCGGGAGCGGGCGTGAGTGACGTCGGTCGGGTGCGTCCCCACAACGAGGACGCGGCCTTCCTGGGCCCCTACGTCGCCGTGCTCGCCGACGGCGTGGGCGGTGCCGCCGCCGGTGAGGTGGCCGCCGCGACCGCGGCCTACGTGGTGGCGGCGACGGCGCTGGCTCGCTTCGGCGAGGATCCGGTGCAGGTGCTGCTCCGCGGTGTCGAGGACGCCCACCTGAGCGTCCGCGTGGGCGTGGCGGTGGACCCGGAGCGGACCGGGATGGCCACCACGTTGACGGCGCTCGTCACCGACGGCCGGCGGGTCGTGCTCGGCCACGTCGGCGACAGCCGTGCCTACCTGCTGCACGACGGCGAGCTGCGTCAGCTGTCGCACGACCACACCTACGTGCAGCACCTGGTCGACTCCGGCCAGCTCGACGAGGACGCGCGGGCCGGTCATCCGTGGAGCAACGTGGTGCTCCGCTCGCTCGACGGCGGCCCCGACCCGAGCCTCGACGTGACGGAGCTGCACCTGGAGGTGGGCGACCGCGTGCTGCTGTGCAGCGACGGGCTCACCGACCTGGTGCCCGACCAGGAGATCAGCGAGGCGCTGGTGACGGTCGCGGACCCGGACGTCGCGGCCGGCGTGCTGGTGTACGCCGCACTGGCGGCCGGCGGCAGGGACAACGTGACCTGCCTGGTGCTCGACGTGGTCGACGGCCCGGTCGTCGTCGGCGACGGCACCGTGCTCGGCGCCCTGGTCGACCCCGCGAACCTGGTCGACCCCACCTCCGTGCGTGTCTGATCCGGCGTCCTCCCGCGGTGTCGAGTGGGAGACTGGACGCATGGCTGGGGCGAAGGCCGGAGTGCGGCGACCGGCACTGGAGGGCACGGTCGCGGTGCGCGGGGACCGGCGGCTGAGCTTCGCGGAGTACGGCTCGCGAGGCGGCCAAACCGTGGTGTGGATGCACGGCACCCCCGGAGCGCGTCGGCAGGTCCCGTTCGAGGCGCGGCGGTACGCTGAGCAGCACGGGATCCGGCTGATCGGGCTGGACCGGCCCGGAATCGGCTCGTCGACGCCGCACCTGTATCCGGACGTCCTCGACTGGACCCGCGATCTCGAGCTGGTGCTGGAGACGCTGGCCATCGACACGGCCCACGTGATCGGCCTGTCCGGCGGCGGGCCGTACGCCCTGGCCGCCGCCGCAGCGCTGCCCGAGCGGGTGCCGGGCGTCGCCGTCCTCGGGGGAGTGGCGCCGACCCAGGGCGTCGACGCGGCCGCCGGCGGCATGGTCGCGCTCGCCGCGCACCTGGCGCCGCTGCTCACCCTGGCCCGGGTGCCGTTGGGCGTGACGCTCACCCAGGCGATCCGGCTGGCGCGCCCGCTGGCGGGGCCGGCGCTGGACCTGTACGCCGCGGCCCAGCCGCCGGGGGACAGGAACCTGCTCGCGCGGCCGGAGTTCAAGGCGATGTTCCTCGACGACCTGCTCAACGGCAGCCGGTTCCAGACCACGGCACCGATCCACGACGTCATCCTGTTCACGCGGTACTGGGGCTTCGACCTCGCCGAGGTACAGGTCCCGGTGCGGTGGTGGCACGGCGACGACGACCACATCGTCCCGCTCCGGCACGGCCGCCACGTGGTCGACCGGCTGCCGGACGCGACGCTCACGGTCATCGACGGCGAGAGCCATCTCTGCGGGCTCGGGATCGCCGAGGGCGTGTTGGCCTCGCTGCTGGAGCCCGGGCCACGGCGTACGCCGGCCGCCCGGGTCCCGTGACCGCGCGGCCGTTCACACGCCGAACGCTGGCGTTCTCGCGTCCCGTTTGCCACAATGGAGCCACAACTACACGCGTGTCACTCACGCCTCAAGACATCTTCGGTGAGACCGCTGGGGAAGGCGCATCTCGCGCCGGAGATGAAGGAGGTCACGGTGACCGCAAGCACTGCCATCCGCACCGCGACGAGGGGCGTCCTGTACGTCCACTCAGCGCCGTCCGCGCTGTGCCCTCACATCGAGTGGGCCGTCGGCGGTGTCCTTGGCGTGCCCGTGAGCCTGGACTGGACGCCGCAGGCGGCGCAGGCGGGCACCTACCGCGCCGAGCTCTCGTGGACCGGCGGTACCGGCTCCGCCGCCGCGGTGGCCTCCGCGCTGCGCGGCTGGAACCAGCTCCGGTTCGAGATCACCGAGGAGCCGACCGCCGCTTCGGAGGGCGCGCGCTACTCCTACACGCCCGAGTTGGGCGTCTTCCACGCCGTCACCGGCCTGCACGGCGACATCATGATCCCCGAGGACCGGCTCAAGGCCGCCGTGGTCAAGGCCGCCCTCGGCGACACGACGCTACTCGTCGAGATCGACAAGCTGCTCGGCAAGCCGTGGGACGACGAGCTGGAGACCTTCCGGCACGCCGGCGAGGGCGCTCCGGTGCGCTGGCTGCACCAGGTGGTCTGACAGGCGGCCCGAACGGCGGGCCTCGGCCCTCGCTCAGGCGCGGCCTCCGAAGCCACCGGTCGGCGCGAGCTCGTCGATGCGGGCCAGGTCGGCCTCGGTGAGGACCAGGTCGGCGGACGCGACGTTCTCGGCGACCCGGCCGGGGTTGCGGGAGCCGGGGATCGGGACGATGTGGTCGCGCCGCGCGAGCAGCCAGGCGATGGCCAGCTGGGAGAGGGCGGCGCCCTTCTCGGCGGCGAGCCGGGCCAGGTCGTCGACGATGCGCACGTTGGCGTCGTAGTTCTCCGGTGCCCACCAGCCGACGTACTGGCGGAAGTCGTCGGCGCCGTAGCCGCTTCGCGGCCGGACCGCGCCGCTGAGGAACCCGCGGGCCAGCGGCGAGTAGGCGACGAGCCCGATGCCGAGCTCCTCGATGGTCGGGAGGAGCGCCTCGGTGTCGCGGGCGAAGAGGGAGTACTCGGCCTGCAGGACCGAGATCGGGTGGACGGCATGAGCCCTGCGGATGCTCTCGGCGTCGGTGTTGGACAGGCCGAGGTACCGGACCTTGCCCGCGTCGACGTACTCCTTCATCACGCCGACGACCTCCTCGACCGGGACCCGGGGGTCGTGGACGTGCTGGTAGAGCACGTCGATGCAGTCGACGTCGAGGTTGCGCAGGCTGGCGTCGACGACCTCACGGATGTGGTCGAGCCGGGAGTCCGGCTCGAACCTCGGCGTGAATCCGAACTTGGTCGCGATGGTCACCTCGTCGCGGATCGGCGCCAGCGCGGCGCCGAGGAGCCTCTCGCCCGCACCCCAGCCGTACATCTCCGCGGTGTCGAAGTGGGTCACGCCGAGCTCGTGTGCCTTCCGGATCGCCGCGATCGACTCCGTCTCGTCGGCCGGGCCGTAGCCGATCGCGGTGCCCATGGCGCCGTAGCCGATCGCCGCGACCGTGAGTCCCTGCTGCCCGAGGGCGCGCTGCTGCATCGTCTCTCCTAGAGTCATACCGAACGGTTCGGTTTGACTCTACGCGTGGTCGCCCGGTTTCCAAACCGTACGGTTCGGTTCGTATGCTCGAGCCATGGCCGCCACCGAGTCCACCCGCGACCGGATCCTCACCGCGGCCACCGCCGAGTTCGCCCGGCACGGCATCGCCGGCGCCCGGGTGGAGCGCATCGCCAAGGCCGCGCGCACCAGCAAGGAGCGGGTCTACGCCCACTTCGGCAGCAAGGACGAGCTCTACCGGTTCGTGGCGGCGCGAGAGCTCACGGCGATGGCCGCGGCGGTGCCCCTGGACCCGGCGGACCTGCCCGGCTACGCCGTGCGCCTGCACGACCATGTGGTCGCGCACCCCGAGCGACTGCGCCTGATGCGGTGGGGACAGCTCGAGCTGTCCCCGGACGACACGCCGCCCGACGACCCCTTCCGGACCGTCGTCGAGGGCAAGGTCGCCCAGCTGCGCCGGGCTCAGCGGTCCGGCGTCGTCGACCCGGACTGGGACCCCGTGGACGTCCTCGTCTTCGTGAGCCAGCTGGCCACCTCGTGGGCCGACCAGGGCGACCAGGTGGCTGCGGGCCCGGAGCGCGACGCGTTCCTGGCGGCCCGTCGGCGCGCCATCGAGACGGCCGTCCAACGGCTGTTCCCCGGCGCTGCCGACTGACTACCGGGCCCGTCTCAGGCGGAAGCGGGAGGGCTCGAGCCAGACCCGGTGGCCGCCCTCGTCGTCGTACCAGTGCAGCAGCGCGCGGATCGTGAACCTGCCCGGGCGGGTGTTGTAGCGGCAGAGGTCGAAGGTGCTGCGCCGGGTGGCCGGGTCGGAGTCGGACATGAAGGCTCCGGAGGCGACCGAGTCGCCGGTGGGATCGCGGAGGAAGGTCTCGAGCGTCCAGTCGCCCGTGGGTGGTGTGACGGCGTAGCGGTAGGCGTAGCCGCGGCAGCCCTTGCGGAGCACCCCGTCGGGGGCGTGCGTGCCGCCGTACGACGAGCGGTCACGCGGTGCGCCGGGCTCCGCCGGCGCCGGCTCGGCCCGAGCGGGTGCGCCGAGCAGGCCCACGGTGACACCGGCGACCGCGAGGCACGCGGTGGCGCGAGTGACCTGGGTCATACCGGGATCAACGCGGTCCCGGCGCACCCGTTACGGGTTCGGGCCCGCTCAGAGGGGGATGTTGCCGTGCACGCCGCGGCGTACGCCGACGGTCTGGACCGCGTCCTCGATCGCCCGCGCGATCGCCGAGCGGGTCTGCGCCGGCTCGACGACCTCGTCGACGACGCCGATCTCGACGGCCTTCTCGACGCCGCCGGCGATGCGCTCGTGCTCCGCGGCCAGCTCGGCCTCGACCTGCGGCCGGATGTCGGGGGCGACCTCGGCGAGCCGGCGGCGGTGCAGGATCCGGATCGCGGCGACCGCGCCCATGACCGCGACCTCCGCGCCCGGCCAGGCGAACACCTTGGTGGCGCCGAGGGAGCGGGCGTTCATCGCGATGTAGGCGCCGCCGTACGTCTTGCGCGTGACCAGGGTGACCCGGGGGACCACGCACTCGCCGAACGCGTGCAGAAGCTTGGCGCCGCGGCGCACCACGCCGTCCCACTCCTGACCGACGCCGGGCAGGTAGCCGGGGACGTCGACCACGACGACCAGGGGCACGCCGAAGGCGTCGCACATCCGGACGAAGCGGGAGGCCTTCTCGGCCGAGAGCGAGTCGAGGCAGCCGCCGAGGCGCAGCGGGTTGTTGGCGATCACGCCGACCGTGCGGCCGCCGAAGCGGCCCAGGGCGGTGACGATGTTGGGTGCCCAGCGGGCGTGCAGCTCCTGCGTGGTGTCCTCGTCGAGGATCGACTCGACGAGCGGGTGCACGTCGTAGGCGCGCTTCTTGGACTCCGGCAGCAGGGCGGCCAGGTCGCGGTCCTCGATCTCGTCGACCTTCATGCTGCCCTGCGAGCCGAGCAGCGAGGCGACGCCACGTGCCCGATCGAGCGCCTCGCGCTCGGACTCGGCGAGGATGTGCACGACGCCCGAGCGGCGACCGTGCGGCTCGGGGCCACCGAGGCGGAGCATGTCGACGTCCTCGCCGGTGACCGAGCGGACCACGTCGGGGCCGGTGACGAAGATCCGGCCCTCGGGGCCGAGGATCACGACGTCGGTCAGCGCCGGACCGTACGCCGCGCCGCCGGCCGCCGGGCCGAGCACCACGGAGATCTGCGGGATCTTGCCGGACGCCTGGGTCATGGCCTGGAAGATCCGGCCGACCGCGTGCAGCGAGAGCACGCCCTCGGCGAGGCGCGCCCCGCCGGAGTGCCACAGGCCGATGATCGGCACGCTGTCGGTCATGGCGCGGTGGTAGGCGTCGACGACCACCCGGCAGCCGAGGTCGCCCATCGCGCCGCCCATCACGGTGGCGTCGGAGCAGAAGGCCACCACGCGGGTGCCGTCGATGCTCCCGACCGCGGCGAGCATGCCGGAGTCGTCGTCGGGCGTGATCAGCTCGAGCGTGTCCTCGTCGAACAGCGCGGTGAGCCGGTGCACGGGGTTGCGCGGGTCCTCCGCGCGGGGGAGCTTCGCGGGCTTGGTCGCCGTGGCAGTCACTGTCGTCCTTCCGTGGGGTGGCGGCTCACACCGAACCGAACGCCACGGCGACGTTGGCGCCGCCGAATCCGAACGAGTTGTTGAGCGCCGCAATGTCGCCGGCCGGCAGGTCGCGGGCCTTGGTGGCGATGTCGAGCTCGACCGCCGGGTCCTGGTTGTCCAGGTTGATCGTCGGCGGCGAGACGCGGTGGTGCAGGGCGAGCACGGTCGCCACCGCCTCCAGCGCGCCGGCCCCGCCGAGCAGGTGGCCGGTCATCGACTTGGTGCTGGTCACGACCACCTCGGTCGCGTGGGCGCCGAGGGTCGCGTGCAGCATCAGGCCCTCGGCGATGTCGCCCTGGGGGGTCGACGTCGCGTGGGCGTTGACGTGGACGATGTCGGCCGGGCTGATGTCGGCCTCGGCCAGCGCCCGCAGGATCGCCCGGGAGCCGCCGCGGCCCTCCGGGTCGGGCTGGGCGATGTCGTGGGAGTCGGCGGTGATGCCGGCCCCGAGCACGGTCGCGTAGATGCGTGCGCCGCGCGCCCGGGCGTGCTCCTCGGACTCGAGGACCAGCACACCGGCACCCTCGCCGAGGACGAACCCGTCGCGGGCGAGGTCCCACGGGCGGGAGACCGCGGTCGGATCGCCGCCCGCCTCCCCGCTCGCGGTCTTCGACAGCGCCATCATGTTGGCGAACGCCGCCATCGGCAGCGGGTGGATCGCCGCCTCGGTGCCGCCGGCGACCACGACATCGGCCCGGCCGAGCCGGATCTGGTCGACGGCGTGGGCGATCGCCTCGTTGCCGGACGCGCACGCCGAGACCGGCGTGATGACCGCCGCGCGCGCTCCGACGTACAGGCTGATCTGCGCCGCGGGCGCGTTGGGCATCAGCATCGGCACCGCGAGCGGCGAGACCCGGCGCGGCCCCTTCTCCTTCAGCGCGTCGTAGTTGTCGAGGAGCGTGGTCACGCCGCCGATGCCGGAGGCCATGGCGACGCCGAGCCGGTCGCGGTCCAGCGAGCCGTCCTCCTGCGCGGCGGCCAGGCCGGAGTCGGCCCAGGCCTCCATGGCGGCGACCATCGCGAACTGCGCGCTGCGGTCGAGGCGACGGGCCTTGACCCGCTCGATCACCTCGGTGGGCTCCACGGCGATGCGACCGGCGATCTTGACCGGCATCTCCTCGGCCCAGTCGTCGGTCAGGTACCGGACGCCGGAGCGTCCGCTGACCAGGGCGTCCCAGGTGCTGGGAACGTCACCTCCGACGGGACTGGTGGTCCCGAGGCCGGTGACGACGACTCGCTTGGAAGACATGCTGCTCCTCGGTGTTCCTCGACGTGCTGGACGGTCGAGAGAAGGTCAGGCCTGGGCCCGCTCGATGAAGGCGACGGCGTCGCCCACGGTCTTGAGGTTCTTGACCTCGTCGTCGGGGATGGAGACGCCGAACTTCTCCTCCGCTGCGACGACGACCTCGACCATGGAGAGCGAGTCGACGTCGAGGTCGTCCACGAAGGACTTGTCGAGCTGGACGTCGTCGGCGTCGATGCCGGCGACCTCGTTGACGATCTCGGCGAGGTCGGCGCGGATCTCTTCGGTGGTGGCCATCAGGCTGTTCCCTCTCTTCGGGGTTGGTTGGGTGGTGCGGAAACTTCGGAAGGGCGCTGGGTCGGGTGCGGTGCCGAGCCCGGGGCGGGTCAGGGGACCCGGACCACCTGCGCGGCGTACGCGAGGCCGGCGCCGAACGCGATCAGCAGCGCGAGGTCGCCGCTGCGCGCCTCGCCCTCCTGGATCATCCGGTCGAGCGCGAGCGGCACGGACGCGGCCGAGGTGTTGCCCTGCTCGGCGATGTCGCGGGCGATCTTGACCCGGTCGGGCAGCTTCATCGCGCGCGCCATGGCGTCGGTGATGCGCATGTTCGCCTGGTGGGGCACGAAGACGTCGAGCTGGTCGGCGGTGATGCCGGCCCGGTCGAGCGCCTCCTGGCCGATCTTGGCCATCGAGTACGACGCCCAGCGGAACACCGGGTTGCCCTGCATGACCAGGTGCGGCATGACGGGGTTGTCGCTGGCGACGACGTCGCGCCAGTCCTCGCGCTGACGGATGTGGTCGAAGTGCTCGCCCTGCGAGCCCCAGACCACGGGGCCGATGCCCGGGGTCTCGCTCGGTCCGACGACGACGGCGCCCGCGCCGTCGGCGAAGATGAAGGCGGTGCCGCGGTCGCCGACGTCGGTCAGGTCGGAGAGCCGCTCGACGCCGATCACCAGCACGTGCCCGGCGCTGCCGGCGCGCACGAAGTCGGCGGCCATCCCCACGCCGTGGCAGAAGCCGGCGCATGCCGCCGAGATGTCGAAGGCGGCGGCGTTGTCGGTGCCGAGCTCGTAGGCGATCGCCGTGGCGATGGCCGGGGTCTGGAACATGTGGCTCACCGTGGCGACGACCACGCACTCGATCTGCCGGGCGTCGACGCCGGCGTCGTCGAGGGCCTTGCGGGCCGCGGCCACCGCCATGAACTGCACGGTCTCCTCGGGGGTGGCCCACCGGCGCTGCTTGATGCCGGAGCGCTGCTGGATCCACTCGTCACTGGAGTCGATCGCCTCGACGACCTCGGCGTTGGGGATCACCCGGCTGGGCCGGTAGGACCCGAGGCCGAGGATCCCGGCGTGGCGGGCGCCCTCGGCCTGGGCGAGAGCGATGGACTCGGCCATCACTGGCCTCCTTCGGGGTGCAGGCGGAGCAGGGGCTGACCGGGGGAGACGAGGTCGCCGTCCTCGACCAGCCACTCGACGACGCGGCCCCCGTGGGGCGCGGCCACGACGGTGCGGTCGCGGAGGCTGGCGACCTCGCCGATCGTCGTACCGGACGACAGCACCTCGGCGTCCGCGGAGTCGGCGGCGATGTGGAAGGTGCCCTTGGCGGGGGAGACGACCATCCGCCAGGTCGGGCTGATGCCGAGGCCGGAGGATTCGCCGTGCTTGGCGCAGAACGCGCGGGCGTCGTCGAGCTGGTCGGGCGTCTTGAGGGCGAAGGTCTCGACCCCCTTGAGCGCGCGCTTCGCGATGCCGGTGAGCGTGCCGGCCGGCGGCATCTCGAGGATGCCGGTGACCCCCAGGTCGTCCATGGCCTCCAGGCACAGGTCCCAGCGGACCGGGCTGGCGATCTGGCCGACGATCCGGGCCAGCACCTCCCGGCCGTCGTGGACGACCTTGCCGTCCCTGTTGGAGATCACGCGGGTGCGCGGGTCGTGCACGGACACCGAGCGGGCCAGCCCGGCGAGATGGCCGACCGCGGGCTCCATGTGGTGGGTGTGGAACGCGCCGGCGACGCTCAGCGGCATCAGCCGGGCCTTGGCCGGAGGCTCCTCGGCGAACGCCGCGAGCTGTTCCATGGTGCCGGCCGCGACGATCTGGCCGGGGCCGTTGTCGTTGGCGGCGGTGAGGCCGTGCTTCTCGATGACCGCGAGGACCTCCTCGCGGTCGCCGCCGAGCACCGCGGTCATGCCGGTCGGGGTGGTGGCGGCGGCCTGCGCCATCGCCTTGCCACGCTCGCGGACCAGTACCATCGCCTGCTCGGCGGTGATCACCCGGGCACCGGCGGCCGCGGCGATCTCGCCGACGCTGTGGCCGGCGACCGCGCCGATCTGGTCGAACGCGTCGGCCGGGTGGGGGAACAGCTCCAGCGCGGCGACCAGCCCGGTCGCGACCAGCAGGGGCTGGGCGATCTGGGTCTCGCGGATGGTCTCGGCGTCCGCCTCGGTGCCGTAGTGCGCGAGGTCGAGGCCGGCCACGGTGGCCAGCCAGTCGAAGCGGGAGGCGAAGACCGGGTCCTCCAGCCACGGCTTGAGGAATCCGGGAGTCTGAGCACCTTGGCCGGGGGCGACGATCACGAGCACGCGTCCACTCTGCCGCGTGGACGGCCCGGACCTCGCCTACGGCCCGCACGAAAACGATCCGCGAGTCTTTGTATGGTTCCTACAAAGACTCCGGGATCCCGGTACCCAGGCGCCTGGTCTACGGCGTGCGGCCCGAGAGCCGGCCCAGGACCAGTGCCATCTGCAGGGTCAGCGCCTCGCGTGGATCGCTGGGGGAGAAGCCGGTGAGCTCCGTCACCTGACGCAGCCGGTAGCGCACCGTGTTGGGGTGCACGAAGAGCGCCCGACCGGTGCCCTCGATCGAGGAGCCCTCCTGGAAGTACGTCGAGAGCGTCTCGATGAGGGTGCCCCGGGCGTGCGTGATCGGGAGGTAGATCTCCTCGACCAGGTGCCGTCGCGCGTGCCCGTCGCCGGCCAGCGCGCGCTCGGGCAGCAGGTCCGCGCTGCGCACCGGCCGGGGGGCGTCCGGCCAGCCGGGCGCGGCGCGGTGGGCCGCCAGGGCCGCCCGGGCGGAGACGTGCGCGCTGCCGAGGCCGTCGGCCACCGGGCCGACCACGACGGGTCCGGGCCCGAAGTGGTCCGCGACCACCGCGGCCGCGGCCCGCGCCTCGGCCACCCCGCCGAGCACCACGACCAGGCGGTCGCCCTGGACGGCGCAGAGGGCGTCCATCCCGGCCGCGCGGGCGAGCCGGCGTACGTCGTCGAAGGTGTCGCTCTCGCGCCGCTCCGTGCTGACGCTGCCGAGCACCACCGCGACGTCGCCGCGCCCGGCCCAGCCCAGCGCGCTAGCCCGGGAGAGCAGGGTCTCGTCCGGGTCGGAGCGGAGCACGGCGTCGACCACCAGTGCCTCGAGCCGGGCGTCCCACGCGCCGCGGACCTCGGCCGCGCGGGCGTAGACCTCCGCGGTCGCGAAGGCGATCTCGCGGGCGTAGCGGAGCACCGCGGCCCGGACGTCGGCGGCATCCTCGGGGTCGAGCAGCTGCTCGACGTTCGCCTCGACCACCTCGATCGAGAGCCGCACCAGCGCGACGGTCTGCTGCAGGTTGATCACCCCGGCGAGGGCGCGGGGCGCGGCGCCGAAGACCGAGGCGACCATCTCCCCGCCCGCCGGCGCGGGTTGGTCGTCGGCCAGGCGGTACCAGTCGACGAAGCCCCGGATGCCGGCCTGCACGATCATCGACACCCACGAGCGGTCCTCCGCGCTGAGCGACCGGAACCAGGCCATGTCCTGGTCCATCCGGGCCGTCGCCGCCGTGGCGAGGGCGCCGGTGGCCCGCTGCAGCGCCTCGGCGGCTCGCTCATGGGGGGATGCGGCGGGAGGGGTGGCCACGTGGCGAGGCTATTGCACCCGCCGATGGTCGGGAAAACGCCGGTGATTCCAGGGGATCGGCCGTCGGGCCGGCGAGCGTGCGTGGTTGAATCGACCACTACCATTTGCAGCAGGCGGGCGTACACATGGGGAGGCGTTCGTGACCGGAGGGTACGACGTGCAGTTCGTGACCATCCACGGTCACCGGCGCGCCTTCGTGAAGGTGGGCCGAGGCCCGGCGCTGCTGCTCCTGCACGGCCTGGCCTGCGACCACACCACCTGGGAGCCGGTGATCGAGCGGTTGAGCCGGCGGTTCACCGTGATCGCGCCCGACCTGCTCGGCCACGGCCGGTCCGACAAGCCCCGCGCCGACTACAGCGTGGGCGGCTACGCCAACGGCATGCGCGACCTGCTTACCGTGCTCGGCGTCGACAAGGTGACCGTCGTCGGGCACAGCTTCGGCGGTGGCGTGGCGATGCAGTTCGCCTACCAGTTCCCCGAGCGCACCGAGCGCCTGATGGTCGTGGCGTCCGGCGGCCTCGGGGCCGAGGTGCATCCCGGCATCCGCGCGATCACCACGCCCGGCTTCCACGAGCTGATGGGCGTCCTCACCCTGCCCGGCCTGCGGCACCTGGGCGTCGCGGGGCTGCGCACCCTCGCCGCCGTCGGCGGCAGGCAGACCCGCGACTTCGACGAGGTCGCCCGGATCTTCGACGCCTTCAAGGACCCGGCCGCCCGGCGGGCCACGCGTCACGTCGCCCGCGCGGTGGTCGACTGGAAGGGCCAGATCGTCACGATGGCCGACCGCGCCTACCTCACCGAGGCGATGCCGATGTGGGTCGTGTGGGGCCGCGACGACCGGGTGATCCCGGCGCGGCACGCGGAGACCGTCGCCGCGCTGGCGCCCCACGCCCGGGTCGAGGTGATCCCCGACGCGGGACACTTCCCGCACCAGGACCACCCGGAGCGGTTCTGCCGGATCGTCGAGGACTTCGTCCGGTCGACCGCGCCCGCGACGTACTCCCGTGCCCGCTTCCGGACGCTGCTCAGGTCCGGCGCCGCGTCCGCACCGCTCGAGCCGGTCGAGGACACGGCCTGAGAGGTCGCCGCGAGGCGCCCGGTTGCAGGGATACCCGGTGCACCGGGTATCCCTGCACTTCTCGGGCGATGCAACGCCCGAGAAGTGCAGGGACGGCCCGAGAAGTCAGGCGTCGCCGCCCTCCTGCTTGACCCCCGCGACGGCGGTGGGGTCGTCGATGCGGTACTTCGCGAAGGCCTCCTCGACCTTCGCCCGGTCGATCTGGCCGGCGTCGGCGAGCGCCTGGAGCGCCTGGACCACGACCGACTGGGCGTCGATGTGGAAGAACCGCCGGGCGGCCGGGCGGGTGTCGGCGAAGCCGAAGCCGTCGGCACCGAGCACCCGGTAGTCGCCGGGCACCCAGCGGGCGATCTGCAGCGGGACCGCGCGCATGTAGTCGGACACCGCGATGACGGGACCCTCGGCACCGCGCAGCTTGTCGGCGACGTACGCCGTGCGGGGCTGCTCGCCCGGGTGCAGCAGGTTCCACTCCTCGGCGGCGACGCCGTCGCGGGCCAGCTCGTTCCAGGAGGTCACCGACCAGGTGTCGGCGCGGACGCCCCACTCCTCGCGGAGCAGGCGCTGGGCCTCCTTGACCCACGGGAAGCCGACGCCCGAGGCGAGCAGCTGGACCCGGGGGCCCTCCGCCGAACCCTGGGGCGCGTCGTCGACGTGGTGGATGCCCTTGAGGATGCCCTCGACGTCGACGCCCTCGGGCTCGGCCGGCTGCGCCACCGGCTCGTTGTAGACGGTGAGGTAGAAGATCACGTTCTCCGCGTCCTCGCCGTACATGCGCTCGAGGCCGGACTTCATGATGTGGCTGATCTCGTAGGCGAACGCCGGGTCGTAGTGCACGACCGCCGGGTTGCTGGCCGCGAGCAGCGGCGAGTGGCCGTCGGCGTGCTGCAGGCCCTCACCGGTCAGCGTGGTGCGGCCGGCCGTCGCGCCGATCAGGAAGCCCCGGGCGAGCTGGTCGGCCATCGCCCAGATGGAGTCGCCGGTGCGCTGGAACCCGAACATCGAGTAGAAGATGAAGAACGGGATCATGTGCTCGCCGTGCGTGGAGTACGCCGACCCGGCCGCGGTCGCCGACGCCATGCCGCCGGCCTCGGAGATGCCCTCGTGGAGCATCTGGCCCTGGGCGGACTCCTTGTAGGAGAGCAACAACTTCCGGTCGACCGATTCGTACTGCTGCCCGCCCGGGTTGTAGACCTTGGCGCTCGGGAACATCGAGTCCATGCCGAAGGTGCGGTACTCGTCGGGGGCGATCGGCACGATGCGCTTGCCGATCTCCGGGTCCTTCATCCACTCCTTGAGCAGCCGGACCAGGGCCATCGTCGTGGCGATCGAGTGCTTGCCGCCGCCCTGCTTGAGCTCGGCGTAGACCTCGTCGCCGGGCAGCGTGAGGTTCTTGGCCCGGAGCACCCGCTTGGGCAGCGAGCCGCCGAGCTGCTTGCGCCGGTCGAGCATGTACTGGATCTCCGGCGACTCCATGCCCGGGTGGAAGAACGGCGCGGCGCCGGTCTCGTCGTAGGCCCGCTCGAGGTCGCGGTCGGAGATCGGGAGGTAGAGGCGGTCCCGGAACTTCTTCAGGTCGTCCTGGGTCAGCTTCTTCATCTGGTGCGTGGCGTTCTTGCCCTCGAGGGCGTCGATCGTCCAGCCCTTGATGGTCTTGGCCAGGATCACCGTCGGCTGACCGACGTGCTTGGTGGCGGCGTCGAACGCGGCGTACACCTTGCGGTAGTCGTGGCCGCCGCGCGGCAGCTTCACGATCTGTTGGTCGGTCATGTGCTCGACCATCTTCTTCAGGCGCGGGTCGGCACCGAAGAAGTGGTCGCGGACGTAGGCGCCGTCCTCGACGCTGTAGGTCTGGAACGCGCCGTCGGGGGTCGTGTTCATCCGGTTGACGAGCACGCCGTCGACGTCGCGCGCGAGCAGGTCGTCCCACTCGCGGCCCCACACGACCTTGATGACGTTCCACCCGGCGCCGCGGAAGTTGGCCTCGAGCTCCTGGATGATCTTGCCGTTGCCGGTGACCGGTCCGTCGAGCTGCTGCAGGTTGCAGTTGACGACCCAGACCAGGTTGTCGAGCTCCTCGCGGGCGGCGAGGCGGATCGCGCCCAGCGACTCCGGCTCGGCCATCTCGCCGTCGCCGAGGAAGGCCCACACGCGCTGGTCGCCGGTGTCCTTGATGCCGCGGTTGTGCAGGTAGCGGTTGAACCGCGCCTGGTAGATGGAGTTGAGCCCGGTGAGACCCATCGAGACCGTCGGGAACTCCCAGAACTCGGGCATCAGCCGGGGGTGGGGGTACGACGAGAGGCCCGCGTGCGGCCCGTGCTGGACCTCCTGGCGGAACCGGTAGAGCTGCTCCTCGGTCAGCCGGCCCTCGAGGAAGGCGCGGGAGTAGATGCCGGGGGAGGCGTGACCCTGGATGTAGACCTGGTCGCCGCCGCCGGGGTGGTCCTTGCCACGGAAGAAGTGGTTGAAGCCGACCTCGTAGAGGCTCGCCGACGACTGGTACGTCGCGATGTGGCCGCCGACCTCGAGGCCCTTGCGGTTCGCCGACGACACCATGACGGCGGCGTTCCAGCGGATGAACGCCCGGATCCGGCGCTCGGTCTCCTCGTCACCGGGGAACCACGGCTCCCGCTCCGGCGGGATCGTGTTGATGTAGTCGGTGCTGCGCAACGCCGGGACGCCGACGTTCGCCTCTCGGGCCCGCTCGAGCAGGCGCAGCATGACGTAGCGCGCTCGCTCGCGGCCGCGCTCGTCGACGAGCGCGTCGAAGGAGTCGAGCCAGTCGTGGGTCTCGTCCGGGTCGATGTCGGGCAGCTGGGTGGGCAGGCCTTCGTGGATGACGGTCGGGGTGGTGCCGCTCCGCTTGGTGTCCGTGCCGGGGTCAGAAGTGGGTACTACGTCTTCGGTCACCTGCTCATCGTTGCACGCGCTCGAACCGCGCCAAATCTACCCATGGGTACCGGACCAGTGGCCGGCTCCTTGTGGACACGGGTTGCGCCCTCGGGTGAACTCCGGTGGACTACTCCCCACCTCGAATCCCCGCGGGACCGCCGCGGGGGCACAGCCGAAGGAGGCGACGTTGAGCTCGACCCCGGATGGTGGGTCCACCCAGACAGATCCTGCACCGGGCCCTGCCGAACGCCTCGGTTTGAAGGCAGGCATGGTGGTCCAGGAGCTGGGGTGGGACACCGACAGCGACGACGAGCTCCGGATCGCCGTCGAGGATCGGATCGACGCCGACCTCGTGGACGCCGACTACGGCAACGTCGTCGACGCGGTGCTGCTGTGGTGGCGTGACGAGGACGGCGACCTGGTCGACGGCCTCGTCGACGCGCTGACCGATCTCGTCGGCGGCGGCGCGATCTGGCTGCTCACCCCCAAGGTGGGGCGGCCCAACGCCGTCGACCCGGCCGACATCGCCGAGGCGGCCCCGATCGCCGGTCTCTCGCAGACCACGACCGCCGCGGTGAGCAAGGACTGGTCCGCAACCCGGCTCGTCGCACCCAAGACGCCGGCCTGACCAGGCTCCGGCCGTGCTCGGCAGGGCTCTCGCGGGTGCGGCCGGTGCCGGCACCACGCTGAGGGTCCTCGGGCGGGCCGGCGTCATCCGCCCGCACCACCCCGTCGCGCTGGCGAGGGCGGCCCGGGCGCTCCAGGAGTGGGGCGTGGGCCCCGCCGGCGGCTTCACCGCCGCCGCCCTGCTCGACCCCCACCGCACCGCGGTCGTCGACGAGCTCGGCTCGCTGACCTACGACGACCTGCGTCGGCGCTCCAACTCGCTGGCCCGGGCACTCGCCGGTCTGGGGGTCTCCAGCGGCGACGGCGTCGCCGTCATGTGCCGCAACCACCGCGGCTTCGTCGACGTCAGCATCGCTGCCGCGAAGCTCGGTGCCGACCTGCTGTACCTCAACACCGCCTTCGCCGGCCCGCAGCTGGTCGACGTCATCGAGCGGGAGCGGCCGCGGGTCGTCGTCCACGACGAGGAGTTCGCCGGCCTCCTGGCCGCCGCCGACGTGGCCGAGCGGGTGGTCGCCTGGACCGACGGCCCGACCGAGGTCCCCGGCCACGGCCCGACGCTCGAGGGACTCATCGGCAGCCACCCCGACGGCGATCTCGAGCCGGCCGGTCGTCATGGCCGCGTCGTGATCCTCACCTCCGGCACCACCGGTACGCCGAAGGGCGCCCCGCGCAGCGAGGCCGGCGTCGACGCGGCGGTCGCGCTGCTGTCGCGGATGCCGCTGCGCTACGGCTGGCGGACCCACATCGCGGCGCCGCTCTTCCACACCTGGGGCTTCGCGCACTTCGCGCTGGCGATGCTGCTCGGCTCCACGATGGTGCTGCGCCGCGGGTTCGACCCGGCGGACTGCCTCGCGGTCGCGGAGGCCGAGCGCTGCGACTCGCTGGTGGTGATCCCGGTGATGCTGCAGCGGATCCTGGCGCTGCCCGAGGAGGAGCTGGCCGGCCACGACCTGGCGCGCGTGCAGGTCGTCGCCTCGTCGGGCTCGGCGCTCCCGGGCGACCTGGCGCTGCGGTGGATGGACCGCTTCGGCGACCACCTCTACAACATCTACGGCTCGACCGAGGTCGCCTACGCCTCGATCGCGATGCCGGCCGACCTGCGGGCGGCCCCGGCCGCGGCCGGCCGGCCGCCGTACGCCACGGTCGTGCGCATCCTGGACCCCGAGGGCCGCGAGCTGCCGCCGGGGGAGACCGGCCGGATCTTCGTCGGCAACGGGCTGCTCTTCGAGGGCTACACCGGCGGTGGCGGCAAGGAGGTCGTCGACGGGCTGATGTCGACCGGCGACGTCGGCCGCCTCGACGCCGACGGCCGGCTCTGGGTCGAGGGCCGCGACGACGAGATGATCGTCTCCGGCGGGGAGAACGTCTTCCCCCAGGAGGTCGAGGACTGCCTGGCGCGGCACGAGGCCGTCGTCGAGGTCGCCGCGGTCGGGGTCGACGACCCCGACTTCGGCACCCGGCTGCGGGCGTACGTCGTGGTCTCGGGTCCGGTCGGTGAGGCCGAACTGCTGGACCACGTGCGGGCGAACCTGGCCCGCTTCAAGGTGCCCCGCGAGATCGTCTTCATCGACGAGCTGCCCCGCAACGTCACCGGCAAGGTGCTCAAGCGCGACCTCGGCCGCGACTGACGGACGGCGATTGAGGGTCTGTCGCCGGCGGGTGACAGGATGGCGGCATGTTCGGTCTCGAGCTCGGGGCTCCGGCCCCCGACTTCATGCTGCGCGACCAGTTCGGTCAGGACGTCTCGCTGTCGTCGTACCGCGACAAGAAGGCGGTCGCGATCCTCTTCTACCCCTACGCCTTCTCCGGTGTCTGCACCGGCGAGATGGCGGGGGTGCGCGACCGGCTCGCGGAGTTCCTGACGTTCGAGACCGAGGTGCTGGCGATCTCGTGCGACCCGATCTACTCGCTGCGCGCGTTCGCCGACCAGGACGGGCTCAACTTCCCGCTGCTCTCCGACTTCTGGCCGCACGGCGAGGTCGCCCGGGCCTACGAGGTCTTCGACGAGGCCAAGGGCTGCCCGAGACGCTCGTCGTACGTCGTCGACAAGCAGGGTCTGCTGCGCTGGGCGGTGCACAACGCGATGCCCGAGGGCCGCGATCTCGACGAGCATCTGCGCCAGCTCGTCGCGGCGGTCTAGACCGGTCGGCGTCCGGTGTCTCGAATTCCGGTCGAAGGGGAGACAACTCCTGCCCGGGCGTCCTAGTCTCTGAGCCGTTGAACCGCAGGTGACCCGAGACGCCTGCGGTTCAACTTCATTTCGGAGCCGGTTCATGCGTAGTCTGTGCCCGCTCCGGCGCCGATGCGCGACCGGCGCGACGGGCGTATAGCTCAGCGGTAGAGCACCTCCCTTACAAGGAGGTGGTCGGGGGTTCGATCCCCTCTGCGCCCACTCCCGAGGCTCACTCACAGGTGTGCCTCGGGTGCGTCGTTTCATCACGGGCTGAAGCCGGAGTCGCGCATCCCGTGCCGCGCTCGCCTTGGTGCGGGTGGTGACCTTCATCCCTTGATGAACCTGCGGCGCCGGGTGCGACCAGCGCCCGATGCTCACCCACCGGCCGTGCACGGGCGCGGTCGGCCGAGGCGCGAGGAAGCCCACCCGTCTCAAAGACCGGCCGCCGGGGCTGGTCGGTAGTAGGTTGCACCCATGATCCGGTTGCTGCTCGGCTTCCTGATCCAGCTGCTGTCCAACGCGCTGGGTCTGCTCGTCGCGAACTGGGTGCTCGACGACGTCGAGGTGAGCGGCACGGCGTTCGTCATCGCCGTCGTGATCTTCACGGTCGTCTACGCGGTCGCCCAGCCGTTCCTCACCCAGATGGCCCTCAGCAAGGCGCCCGCCCTGCGCGGCGGCGTCGCCCTGGTCGCCACGCTGGTCGGCCTGATCATCACCGCCGCCGTCTCCGACGGGCTGTCCATCTCCGGCGGGGCGCTGACCTGGATCGAGGCGACGGTGATCGTCTGGATCGTCTCCCTGATCGGCGTGCTGATCCTGCCGTTCGTGATCATCAAGAAGAAGGCCGAGGAGAAGCGCGCCTGACGCCGGGGTCTCCGACAGGAGCGCCCCGTCTACGCCGTCCCGATCACGCGGTCTTGATGGCGTCGACGTCGCTCTGGAGGAGCGAGTGCCGACGGTCGGGGACGCTGAGCGTGAGCCCGGCCAGGTAGGCCAGCTTGGAGCTCCGCACGAGCCGCCGGACGGCCCAGCGGACGTCACCGCGGTAGAAGAGGTGGAGGAAGTCGCCGACGACGACGCCGTCGAAGCCCAGCCGGTCGGCGAGTCGGTGGAGCGCCTCGGTCGTGAAGAACGTGACGTGCTGGCCGGTCTCCGGCGAGTAGTAGGCCCATTCGTCGGGCTGCGGCGCCGGCGCCGGGAGGAGCTGGGTCGACATCAGGAGCCGGTCCGTGGCCGCCGCGAGCGGGGCGAGCGACTCCACCGGGTCGACGAGGTGCTCCAGGACCTCGTAGCCGGTGATCAGGTCGTAGCGGGTCGCGTCGAGACCGGCGGCCTCGTGCTCCGGCGCGAACACGTTCTCCGCCATCGGGTCGAAGTGACTGAAGTGGAACCCGCGGTCGCGCATCAGGCGGGTGAGCGTGCCGTACCCGCCGGCCCAGTCGAGGAACCGTCCTCCACGGCCCTTCTCGGCCCGCAGGATCGCGGCCGTGGCGTTGGCCAGGATGAAGCAGCGGTCGAGCAGCCCGACGTCCAGCCGCGCGATCGGCGCGCTGTAGGCGCGGTCGAGCCAGCTCGGGTCGGCGGCCATCACCATGCCGCAACGCGGGCACCGGACATACTCGACGGGCACGTCTCCGAGGACCGTGCCCTGCGCGAACGGCGCGGTGGTGGTCGTCGGCGGGCAGACTCGGCACGCTGCGGTCACGTCGGCTCCTTGGGGGTCGGGGACTGCACGGTCAGCGCCTGTGCGCGCGCATTCAGCCGCTTGGCGGCCGACCTGCTGGCGATCCGCACCGGCACGTCCCACAGGGGGGCCAGGGGCCGGACCCAGGGGCGCAGGTAGCGGTGCTTGATGGCCTCGGACTCGGCTCCGGAGGCACGACGGTTGGACACGGTGATGGAGTCCGGGTGCCAGCGGAAGCAGGAGGTGATCCGTGGCGTCGAGACGAACCGTCCGCGCCGGCGCAGGCGCAGGAAGATGTCGAGGTCCATGGCGTACTTGAGGGACTCGTCGTAGCTGCCGACGGCGTCGAGCGCGTTCAACCGGACGAGTGACGACGGCGCCGGGACCAGGTTCGGACCCCACCCGAGGACTCGGGTGGCCCAGTCGCCGGCGCGGCTGACGGCGATCGATCGCCCCTGCGGGTCGATGTAGTCACATGCGCCGAAGGCGACGACCGCCGCGGGGTCGGCGCCGAGCAGGCCGGCCAGGTGGGTCAGGGCCCCGGGCATCAGCAGGTCGTCGTCGTTGAGCCAGGCGTAGTAGTCCTCATCGAGACGCGCCGCGATGCCGGCGTTGACGGCGGCTGTGAGCCCGCGCCGCGGGTCGTCGATGACATCGACACCGAGCTCGCGCGCGGACTCTCGGGCGTCGGACGCCCCGGTGGGGACGACGAGGACGAGCCGGACATCGACCCCTTCCTGGTCGAGCGCGCTCCGCATGGCGTCGGTCAGCGTGTCCGGGCGCTCTCCGAGCGTCGGCATCACCACCAGGACCGAGGGCCGCCCGGCGCTCATGCGCGCACCTCGCCCTCGGTCGCGGCCCGGTCCAGTTCGTCCAGGTCGGCCTGCACCATGGTTCGCACGAGCTCGGAGAAGCTCACGGTCGGCTCCCAGCCCAGTTCGCGGAGCCGGGTGGAGTCGCCGACGAGCGCCCGCGGGTCGGCGGGCCGGTAGAGGCCGGGGTCGACCGACACGTACGACTCCCAGTCGTCGATGCCGACGACGGCGAACGCCTCGCGCACGAAGTCGCGCACGCTGTGCGCGTTGCCGGTGGCCACGACGTAGTCCCGGGGCGACGGAGCGTCGAGGATGCGGATCATGGCGGCGACGTAGTCGGGGGCGTAGCCCCAGTCGCGGAGCACGTCCATGTTGCCGAGCGAGAGGTGGTCGGCTCGCCCCCGCGCGATGGCCGCGACGGCGGCGGTGATCTTGCGCGCGACGAACGTCGGCGGCCGGCGTGGCGACTCGTGGTTGTAGAGGATCGCCGCGGTCGCGTACAGGCCCCGGTGCCGATAGACCTGCACCATCGTATGGGCGAAGTCCTTCGCCGCGCCGTACGGCGTGACCGGGTTGCGCAGGGTGGCCTCGCTCTGGGGAGCCGTCGCCGGATCGCCGAAGACCTCGGCGCTGGAGGCCTGGAGGAAGCGGATCTCGCTCCCCGTGCGCTCCTGACGCTCCCACGCGGCGGCCAGCAGACGGACCGCGCCGATCCCGATCGTGTCCGCGGTCTCGACCGGCTCCTCCCAGGAGCGTGCGACGGACGTGGAGCCGGCCAGGTTGAAGATCCGATCAGGCGCCGCCGCCTCGAGCGCGCGCAGCAGGCTGTCGTGGTCGCGAAGGTCGGCGAGGTGCACCTGGAGACCCGGAAGCTCGGCCGCGATGGCGTCGATCACGGCCGCGTCGCGGACGATGCCGTGCACCTCTTGTCCTTCGGCGAGGAGCCGCCGTGCGAGGTACCACCCGTCCTGGCCGGTCACTCCCGTCAGCAGTGCCCGGTACCGGCTGTCGTGATCAGTCACATGGCTCCTCGTCGTCTGTGGGCGCGCGCCCACCCGGGGCACGGTGCACAAGGCTAGGGCACGGCTCCTCGGACGGCGGCCCGCCACTACCATGTGTGATTCCCGCGAATCGAGACAGAGACGAACCCACGCGCATGATGTCTGCAGCTGCTTCGCAGAGGCCCGTCAGCGTGGGGCTCCCGATGCTGAATCTGGTCCGGGGAGGGATGGGCGGCAGCGAGACCTACGCCCGCGAGCTGACGCGGGAGCTGGCCGTCGCCGACGGGATCGACGTCACCGCCTACGTCGCCCGACTGGCGGCCGGGTTCTCCGAGGGGGTTCCGGAGCGGGTGATCACCCGGGTGCGGGGCGGGGAGAGCGTGCGGGACCGACTGCTCAGCCAGCTCGCCGCCCGGTGCAGCCGCGAGCTGCGCACCGGGCTCCAGGCTGCGGAGGTCGTCCACTACCCGCTCAGCGTTCCGGCACCGCCCGCGCCACGCGGAGTGCCGTGGGCCGTCACGCTGCTCGACGTCCAGCACCACGACCTGGCCGAGCTGTTCTCGCGCGCCGAGCTCGCCTACCGGACGATCACCTACGATCGACCGGCCCGCCGCGCCGCCGCGGTCCTCACGATCAGCGAGTTCTCCAAGCAGCAGATCGTGCGTCACCTCGGCATCGATCCCGACCGGGTCCACGTCGCCCACCTCGGTGTCGACACCGAGCACTTCGAGCCGGTCGTCGGCGACCGCGAGGACTTCGTCCTGTACCCGGCGCGCGGCTGGCCGCACAAGAACCACCGCGCCCTGATCGAGGCGATGGCCCTGGTCCGCGAGAAGCGACCCGACCTGCGGTTGGTGCTGACCGGTGGCGGGCTCGACGACCTCGGCGACCTGCCGGAATGGGTGGACCGCCGCGGCCTCGTGTCACGGGAGGAGCTGCTCTCCCTCTACCAGCGTGCGTCCTGCCTGGTGTTTCCGAGCCGGTACGAAGGCTTCGGGCTGCCGCCGCTCGAGGCGATGGCGTCCGGATGTCCGGTCGCCGCGGCCTCGGCCGGCTCCCTGCCCGAGATCTGCGGCGACGCGGCGGTGCTGTTCGACCCCGACGACGTGCGCGACATCGCGCGTGCCGTGCTGGCGGCCGGGGCGCGCGGGCGGGAGCTCGCCGTGCTCGGCCTGGAGCGCTGCCGGAGGTTCACCTGGGCCGCGTGCGCCGAGGTGCACCGCGAGGTCTACCTCCGCCTCGGTGAAGCAGCACGCCGGTGACGGGCAGGTCCGAGACCGAGCCCCCGACGCGGGCGCCGGAGCGGCGCCCGCGCACCTGGCCGATCGCGGCGGGCGCCCTGGTCTCCGCGGTGCTGACCTGGGCCATCCAGGCGCTCGCGTTCCGGTCGCTCGGCCCGGCGTCCTACGCCGGCTTCATGGTCGTGTGGGGAGCGGTCTTCTTCCAGGTCGGCGTGCTCTTCGGCCTGCAGCAGGAGGTGACCCGGAGCGTGGCCTCGGCAGGTGGCGCGCCGGGTGGCTCCCGCTCCACGGTGCCGGTCTGGCGCTCGCCCGTGCTCCTCCTCGGGCTGTTGCTGGGCGCCGGCGGTGCTGCGGTCCTGATCGCGTTCTCCGGGCTCTACGGCGCGCGGGTGTTCGGCGACGACTGGGTGCCGATCGTGATGGCGGTCGCGGTCGCGTGGCTGCTCTACGCGTTGTTCAACGCCGTCAACGGGGCCCTGGCCGGGGCGCGTCACTGGGGTTGGCTGGGCGTCTCCATGACGGTCGAGGGCACCCTGAGGTTCGTCGTCCTCCTGGTGCTCCTGGTCGCCGGAGCCGGGCTGGCCGGGCTGTCCTTCGGACTGGCCGCTGCGGGACTCACCTGGCTCCTCCTGATGGTGTGGTCCGGGCCGCGCGACACGCTCCGCCTGCCGCTGGACCGCCGACTGCGCGCCCTGGCCCGGTCGAGCTGTCAGGCCATGGTGGCGACCGCAGCGGCAGCCATCCTGCTCTCGGGCTATCCCGTGCTGCTGAGCGTGACGGCGCACGGTCCGCTCCCGCCGGAGGCGGGTGCCGTGATCGCCACGGTGGTCGCGACCCGAGCCCCCCTGCTGCTGCCGCTCAACGCGTTCCAGACGGTGATCCTCACGCGCTTCGTGGCCGCCGGCCGACACGTTCTGCGCCCGCTGGGGGCGATCCTGGCGCTGGTCGCGAGCGTCACCGTGGTCGGCTTCGTCGTGGGCGCGCTGCTGGGACCCTGGGCCCTGACGATCCTGTACGGCGCCGACTACACGATCGAGGGCTGGCTGGTCGGAGCGCTGGTGATCGGGGCCGGGACGCTCGCGATGTTGAGCGTGACCGGGGTCGCGGCCCTCGCGCTCGAGCGCCATGCACTGTTCGCCGTCGGCTGGGTCGTGGCGGCAGCGGTGGCGACCGTGCTGCTCGCCACCGACATGCCGGTGGGCACGCGGACGGCCTGGGCCCTCGCGGCAGGACCGGTCGCCGGTGCGCTGGTGCACATGATCGGCGTGCGGCAGGGCCCGCGGACGGCCCGCTGACGGCCCTGAGGGACCCGGTGCCATGAGGTCCCGAGCCATCGGTAGTAGGTTTCTGCGCATGCTCCCGGTGTCGACGATTGCTGCGCGACTCGACGGGCAGCACGTGCTGCTCACCGGTGTGACCGGCTTCGTGGGCGAGGCGCTGCTCCACCTGATGCTGGCCGAGGCGCCGGGCGTGCGCGTCACGGTGTTGGTGCGGCGCAAGGGCTCGACGAGCGCCGAGGCCCGCACGGCGGCGCTGCTGCGCAAGCCGGTCTTCGCCGACATCGTCGAGGCCGCCGGTGGCGTCGAGGCGCTGATGGCGGCCCGGATCGAGGTGCTGGAGGGCGATCTGGCCGACGCGCCCGAGCTGCCACCCGGGCTGGACGCTGTCGTGCACTGCGCCGGCGACGTCTCCTTCGACCCGCCGGTCGACGAGGGCTTCCGCACCAACGTGCAGGGCACCCGCGAGCTGCTCGCCCGGGTCCGCGACGCCGGACCGGACATCCACTACGTGCACATCTCCACGGCGTACGTCGCGGGCCGTCGGCGCGGCAGCATCCCGGAGGCGCCGGTCGACCACGACGTCGACCTCGGGGCCGAGCTGTCGTGGGGCCTCGTCCAGCGACAGATCGTCGAGCACCAGAGCCGCAGCGCGTTCGTGCTCGAGCGCGAGCGCAAGAAGGCCGAGCGCACGCACAGCCGGGCCGGCCTGCTCACCGCGGCCGCCGCGACCGAGGAGGCCCGCAAGGAGTGGGTCAAGCGCGAGCTGGTGCGGATCGGGTCGGAGCGGGCGCGCAGCCTGGGCTGGACCGACTGCTACACGTTCACCAAGGCGCTCGGCGAGCGGGTGGTGGAGCAGCACGCCCGCGACGCCGCCCAGCCGCGCCGGGTCTCGATCGTCCGGCCGAGCATCATCGAGTCCGCCCTGGAGCGTCCGCACCCGGGCTGGATCGAGGGCTTCAAGATGGCCGAGCCGCTGATCCTGGCCTACGGTCGCGGCGAGCTGCCGGAGTTCCCGGCGGCCGCCGACACGATCGTCGACATCGTGCCGGTCGACCACGTGGTGGCCGCGATCGTCGCGGTGCTGGCGCACCCGCCGGAGGCCGGCGACCCGGCGTACTTCCACGTCTCGTCCGGGGACCGCAACCCCCTCACCTTCCGGATGCTCTACGACAACGTCCGGGCCTACTTCGACGAGCACCCGTTCGCCGCCGGCGACCGCGGCGCCGTGCGGCTGCCGGACTGGCGCTTCCCGGGCGCCTCGTCGGTCGAGCGGCTGCTGTCGACCAGCGAGCGGGCGCACCAGGTCGCGAACTACGTGGTCGGCCACGCTCCCCGCGGTGACCGGACCCGCGACCTCGCCCGCAAGCTCGACCAGCAGGGCCGGCGGCTGGAGTTCCTGCGCCGCTACCTGGACCTCTACCGCGAGTACGCCCAGGCCGAGCTGCGCTTCTCCGACGCGAACACGCTCGGGCTCTACCGCTCGCTGTCCCCGGAGGACCAGGCGGCGTTCGCGTTCGACACCGCCGTCGTCGACTGGTCCCACTACCTGCGCGAGGTGCACTGCCCGGCAGTGACCGCGCCGGTGCGGCGGATGGACGAGGCCCGCCGCAAGCGCAAGGCCGCGACCGACCCGACGCTCAAGCCGGTGTCGGCGAGCTCGACCGGCCAGATCGGCGCGTTCTTCGACATGGACGGCACGCTGATGTCCTCCAACGTCATCGAGACCTACCTGTGGCTCCGGCTGCGCGAGCAGACCGGCAGCGAGCGCTGGGGCGAGCTGGGCCGGATCGCCGCGAAGGTGCCGGCGATGGTGCGCGCCGAGCGGCGCGAGCGCAGCGCGTTCCTGCGTGCCGTCTACCGGCAGTACGATGGAGCCCGGCTCGCCGATCTGGACGCGATCGCCGACGAGCACCTGACCGACTACGTGCTCTCGCGGCTCTCGCCGGACGCCGTCCGCCGGATCCGAGAGCACCGCAACGCCGGCCACCGGACCGTGCTCATCACCGGCGCCATCCGGCCGCTGACCCGGCCCCTGGAGCCGCTCTTCGACCACATCGAGGCCGCCGAGCTCGCCGTCGACGACAGGGGCGTGTGCACCGGCTTCCTGGCCAGCTCGCCGCTGGTGGGGGAGTCGCGGGCGGCCTGGATGCGGCAGTACGCCGCGGAGCACGGCATCGACCTGGCCGCGTCGTACGGCTATGCCGACTCCCACTCCGACCTGCCGCTGCTCGATGCCGTCGGCCGGCCGGTGGCGGTCAAGCCCGACGTGTCGCTCTTCCGGCACGCCCGTCGGCACCGATGGACGATCGTCGACTGGGCGAGCTCGACGTCCAACACCCGCACCCTCAACCCGGCAGGTGATCTGCGGTGATGCTCGCGCTCGAGATGTTCCGGTCGCTGCCGCGCACGGTGGCCGGGAAGGCGATCGGCGGCCGGATGCCCGGCATCCTCTCGGGGTACGCCGCGCCGCTGCGGCTGGTGACGATCCAGGAGCCGAGGGTCGACCGACCCGGCTGGGCGCGGCTGCGCACCCGGCTCTCGGGCATCTGCGGCTCCGACCTCGGCGCGCTGTCGGGCCGGACCAGCCTGTACTTCTCCGCGGTCGTCTCGCTGCCGTTCGTGCCCGGCCACGAGGTCGTCGCCGAGCTGCTCGAGGACTGCGAGGACCTGCCGAAGGGCACCCGCGTCGTGGTCGACCCGGTGCTCACCTGCGCCGCCCGCGGCGTCGAGCCCTGCTCGGCCTGCGCGGACGGGCAGACCAACCGCTGCGAGCGGATCACCGTCGGCCATCTCTCGCCGGGCCTGCAGACCGGCTTCTGCAAGGACACCGGCGGCGGCTGGGGCCAGCAGCTCGCGGCGCACCGCAGCCAGCTGCACCCGGTGCCCGAGGGCTTCTCCGACGAGCAGGCGATCCTGATCGAGCCGGTCGCCTGCGCCGTCCACACCGCCCGCCGGGCCGGGGTGCGCAGCGGCGACCGGGTGCTGGTCAGCGGCGCCGGGTCCGTCGGGCTGTTCGCGACCCTCGCGCTGCGCGAGCTCACCGACGCCGGCGAGATCATCGTCGTGGCCAAGCACGCCCACCAGCGCGAGCTGGCCCGCGAGTTCGGTGCGACCGAGGTCGTCGCACCGGGCGAGGTGCTGCGGCGGGTACGCCGGGCGACGGGTGCCTTCCAGCTCGAGCCGGAGTTCTCCTCGCCGTACCTGCTCGGCGGCGTCGACGTCGCCGTCGACGCGGTGGGCAGCAAGCAGTCGCTCGAGACCGCGCTGCAGGCCACCCGCGCGGGTGGGCGCGTCGTGCTCTCCGGCATGCCGGCCGCCGCGGACCTCTCCGCGGCCTGGTTCCGCGAGCTCGAGGTGGTCGGCACCTACGCCTCCGCCCAGGGCGACGCGGCCTTCGAGCAGGCCGTCGAGCTGGTCGCCACCGACGCCGTCCAGCAGCTCGCGAAGAGCGTCGCCAGCTACCCGTTGCACCGCTGGCGGGAGGCACTCGACCACGCCCACGCGGCCGGCCGTCTCGGCACCGTGAAAGTCGCTTTCGATCCCAGGAGTTCCACATGAGTCGCCCCGGATTCGTCCTCGAGGTGGACGATCGCACCCCGCCGCTGGTCGTGCACGAGGGGCTGGGCTTCCGCCTGGAGAGCTTCCCGCTCGGCACCCGGGTGGTCTACCCGCCGGAGTCGCTCCCCGCGGTGCCCGACGTCGACGAGGCGATCCGCGAGGCGCTGCTGCACCCGGTCGACTCCGACCCGCTGCCGACGCTGCTCTTCCCGGGCATGCGGCTGACGATCGCCTTCGACGACCTGTCGCTGCCGCTGCCGACGATGAAGGCGCCCGACATCCGCGGCCGGATCATCGAGCACGTGCTGACGATGGCGGCCGAGGCCGGCGTCGACGACGTCAAGCTGATCGCCGCCAACGCGCTGCACCGCCGGATGACCGCGGCCGAGCTCAAGCACATCGTGGGCGAGCGGGTGTTCCGCTCGTTCTACCCCCAGGGCGACCTCTACAACTTCGACGCGGAGGACCGCGCCAACCTCACCCACCTCGGCACCACCGACAAGGGTGAGGACATCGAGATCAGCAAGCGGGCCGCCGAGTCCGACCTGCTCGTCTACGTCAACGTCAACCTCGTCGCGATGGACGGCGGCCACAAGTCGGTCGGCATCGGGCTCGCGTCGTACAAGTCGCTGCGCCACCACCACAACGCCAAGACGATGGTGCACTCGCGGTCGTTCATGGACCACAAGCACTCCGCGATGCACCACTCCGCGTGGCGGATGGGCCGGGTCATCAAGGACACCGTCAAGGTCTTCCAGATCGAGACCACGCTCAACAACGACGTCTTCCCGAAGCCCTTCGACTTCCTGCAGAAGCGGGAGTGGGAGTGGTCGGTCAAGGACCAGGCCACCATGCTCGGCGTACGCCGGGGTCTCGCGGTCGCGCCGCAGAAGATGCGGCACAAGATGTTCCACGACATGCGCTCGGTCTACGGGCTCACCGGCGTCAACGCCGGCGAGGTCGAGGCGGTGCATGAGCGCACGCTGGCGAAGGTGCATCAGCAGCACCTGGTCGAGGTGCAGGGGCAGTCGGACGTGTTGGTGATGGGGGTGCCCTACCTCGGCCCCTACAACGTCAACTCGTCGATGAACCCGATCCTGGCCACCTGCATGGGGCTCGGCTACTACTTCAACTCCTACCGGGGTCAGCCGGTCGTCCGGAAGGGCGGCGCGGTGATCCTCTACCACCCGCTCAACGAGGGCTTCAACCAGCTGCACCACCCGTCGTACGTCGACTTCTACGAGGAGGTGCTCGCCGAGTCGACCGACCCGGCGGTCGTGGGGGAGAAGTACGAGCAGCAGTTCGCGCAGGACCCCTGGTACATCCACCTCTACCGCACCTCGCACGCCTACCACGGCGTCCACCCGTTCTACATGTGGTACTGGGCGGCGCACGCGATGGACCACGTCGACGAGGTGATCTGGGTGGGGGCCGACCGGCGGGCCGCGGCGCGGCTGGGCTTCCGGGCCGCGACCACGCTGCAGGACGCGCTGGAGATGGCGTCCGGCACGGTCGGCTCGTCGCCCTCGATCACCTACCTGCACAACCCGCCGCACCTGCTCGCGGACGTGCGATGAGTGCCCGGCGCGGCGGTCCGGGCGGTGGTCCGGGCGGCGGTGCGTGGGCAACCGTTTCGGGCGCCCGGTCGGTTGCTGGCTCACCGCCGGCCGGCGGCGTGGCCGGGCGGCGGTGCGTGAGCAACCGTTTCGGGCGCCCGGTCGGTTGCTGGCTCACCGCGGGGCCGGCTGGGGCGGTGGCCCGATGACCTTCCTCCGCGAGTCGGTTGACGACGTCCGCCAGGTCGCCCGCGGGTGGCGCTGGGGCCGGCGACCCCAGGTCCCGCGGTCGGCCGAGGCGTGGGTGCCGCCGTCGCGGTCGACGGTGTTCCGCACCGACTGGTCGCGCCGCAAGCCGGCGATGGCCGCGCGCGAGGTCGCGCAGAAGGCCGGCCTCGAACCGCTCTTCCGCTCCCAGGTGCGCACGCAGGTCGAGGGGCTCGACGTGCTCGACCGCATCGACGGCCCGGTGATCTTCGTCGCCAACCACGCCTCCCACCTCGACACCCCGCTGATCCTGCTGTCGCTGCCCGACGAGTGGCGGCGGCGTACGGCGGTGGCGGCCGCGGCGGACTACTTCTTCGACACCTGGTGGCGCGCGGTCGGATCGGTGCTGCTCTTCAACACCTTCCCGATCGACCGGCGCGGCGGCACGATGGCCGCGACGCCGGGGGAGGTGCTGGCCGACGGCTGGAGCCTGGTCATCTACCCCGAGGGCACCCGGTCGGTCGACGGCTGGATGGGGCGGTTCCGCCTCGGCGCGGCGTACCTCGCCAAGGAGCACGGCGTGCCGGTCGTGCCGGTCGCCCACCGCGGGACGTTCGCGGCGATGCCGCGCGGCCAGGGTTGGCCGTCGCCGGGGCGGCGGCAGCTCACGATCCGCTTCGGCGAGCCCCTGGTGGCAGGACCCGACGAGTCCGTGCGCGACTTCGCGCCACGGATCAAGGACGCCGTGGGCGCGCTGCTCGACGAGGACCGCAGCACCTGGTGGGAGGCCCGTCGCCGGGCGGCCGCCGGTGCCGTACCCGACCCGTCGGGGCCGCGCGTCTCACAGTGGCGCCGGGTGTGGGAGCAGACCGAGTCGCCGGTCGCCGACGCACCGGCGCGCCGGCTGACCGCCTGGCGGCGCTGACCGCAACCGGAACGAGCCCGACCCCGACCCTCGAATGCGGCACCCGGGCTGAGGTCCGGGCGGGCCACCATGAGAGCGATCTCATCGGCGACTCATGGTCGCCTCACCGGCAGGCGGAATCGTCGTCCTCGTCCAGCAACCACACGAGGAGACGATGATGAACAAGCTGATCACGACCGGCACGCTCGGCCTGGCCGCACTGGTGACCACCGGGCTGGTCGCCTGGCAGGCGCCGACGGCGTCGGCCGACCACGGCTCGAGCCACGCCTCCGACCAGGGCAAGGCGTTCAAGCGGGACGACGACAGCCACGTGCTCGTCACCACCGTCGACGACGACGATGACGACGACACCGGGCTCGACCAGCAGACCGGCACCCAGACCCGCACTCGTGGCGGCGACGACACCAACACCAACACCCGCACCCGGGGTCGCGATCGCGACGACAGCCGGCACAGCCGGGTCCGCGACCTGACCAACGACGGTCCGGGCAGCGGCAACGTCGACCGGTCGCGGCACCACACCAACGACGGCACCCGTCACAACACCCGCGGCTGATGTCCTCCCTGACCTCCTGGGACTTCGTGGAGGGTGACCCGATCACCGCCGAGCTGACGGCCGTCCGTCGGCTCGGCGGCGGGTCCGCCTACGAGGCCTACCTGGCGTTCGACGAGATCACCTACGCGCCCGTCGTGGTGAAGACCGTGCGGCCCGACCAGGTCGAGGACGAGCACAGCCTGCGCGGGCTGGCGCGCGAGGTCGACGCGCTCGCGACGATCAACCACCCGGTCGTGGTGCGCGGGCTGCGGCACGTGCTGTCGGGCGAGCGCCCGCACGTCGTGCTGGAGCAGATCGACGGGCCCCGGCTCTCGACGCTGGTCCGGCGCTACGGACCGCTCCAGGAGCAGCAGTACCTGCCCCTGGCGATCGAGGTCGCCAGCGCGCTCCACTACCTCGCGCACCTCGGCTGGGTGCACCTCGACGTGAAGCCGAGCAACGTGATCATGGGCGCCCCAGCGCGCCTCATCGACCTCTCGGTCGCGCGGCCGGTGGCCGACGCGGCCCGCACGGTGCGGATCGGCACCGACGCCTACATGTCCCCCGAGCAGGCGGACCCGGATCGCTTCGGCGCACCCTCGACCCCGTCCGACGTGTGGGGCCTGTGCGCGACCCTCTTCGAGGGGGTCGCCGGCTACCGCGCCTTCGACCGCGCCCACGACGACGAGCTCCCGCAGACCTACGACGACCCGTACCAGCTCCCCGACGGCGTACCGCCGGAGGTGTCGAAGGTCCTGTACGCCGGCCTCGACCGCGATCCGGCCAACCGGCCGCTCCCGCGGGAGATCGCGGAGGCCCTCGAGCCGGTCCTCGACCGGCAGCCGCCGGTGCGGCTCGGCGGTGCGCTGCGGACCAGGTGAAACGGACAAGATGACGCGGGTCACCGGTTGAAGCGGTAGCCCATTCCGCGCACGGTGGCGATCGACCCGGAGCCGAGCTTCTTGCGCAGGTAGCCGACATAGACGTCGACGACGTTGGAGCCGGGGTCGAAGTCGAGGCCCCAGACGTGGTCGAGGAGCTGCTCGCGGGAGAGCACCTGCCCTGCGTTGACCATGAACATCTCGGCCAGCGCGAACTCGCGCGCGGAGAGCTCGACCTGCCGTCCACCCACCTCGGCGCGGCGGGTGCGCACGTCGAGTCGGACCCCGCCGCAGTCGAGGACGTCCTCGCGCCGCGGGCCGCCGTTCGACTGGTCCTGGCGCAGCCGCAGGCGGACCCGCGCGAGCAGCTCGGCGAACCGGAACGGCTTGGGCATGTAGTCGTCGGCACCGCCTTCGAGCGCCGAGACCGTGTCGCCGACGGAGTCGCGTGCGGTGAGCACGATGACGGGGACCTGGGAGCCGTGGGCGCGCAGCTGGTCGAGTACCTCGAACCCGTCGATGCCGGGCAGGCCGATGTCGAGGACGACGAGGTCGAAGTCGCCGCTCAGCGCGCGGTCGAGGCCGGCGTGACCGTCGGCGACGATCGTCGTCAGGTGGCCGTCGGCGCGCAGGCCCTTCGCCACGAACGACGCGATGCGCTGCTCGTCCTCCACGATCAGGATGCGGGCCACTCGTCCTCCATCTTCCGCACTCTCGAGAGTGTCACGACGAACCGCGCCCCCGGTGGATCCGCGTCCTCGACGGCGACCGTGCCGCCGTGCGCTCGCACGATGGCACCGACGATGGAGAGACCGAGTCCGAAGCCCTCGTCACCCGGAGGTACGGCGGAGCGGCCGAAACGTTCAAAGACGAGCTCGCGATCCTCGGGCGGGACGCCGGGCCCGGTGTCGCGGACCCAGATCCGCACCTGCGTCGGGGTGGCCGACGACCCGATCGCGATGGTGTCGCCGGCGTGGGTGTGCTTGACCGCGTTGTCGGCGAGCTGGAGCACCGCCTGGGTGAGCCGCTGCTCGTCGGCGACGACCTTGGCCTCGGCCACCTCGTCGACGACCCAGTCGCGGTCGCCGAGGCCGCGGGCCTTGGCCACCAGGTCGTTGGTCAGCCCGTCGAGGTCGACCTGCCGCAGCCGCAGGAAGTCGGGGCGGTCGCTCTTGGCGAGCAGGATCAGGTCGCCGACCAGCCGCGACATCCGGTCGATCTCGTCGAGCAGCAGCAGCCGGGTCTCGGCGACGTCGGCGGGGTTGTCGGAGTCGAGCAGCTCGAGATGTCCGCGCAGCACCGTGAGCGGGGTCTTGAGCTCATGGCCCGCGTCGTCGAGGAACTGCCGCTGCCCGACGAACGCCGCCTCCAGCCGGTCGAGCATGCCGTTGAAGGTGCGGGTGAGCGCGGTGATGTCGTCGTTGCCGGTGACCGGCAGCCGCTGCGAGAGATCGGTCTCGGTGATGTCCTCGGCGGTCTCGCGCAGGGTGCGCAGCGGCGAGAGCAGGCGTCCGGAGACCCAGAACGCCACGGCCGTCACGACCAGCAGGACGAGTGCCGCGACGATGGCGTAGGTGCGCATCGTGTCGCGCAGGCCGGACCGGACCCGGTCGAGGAATGTCACCACGACCAGCGCCCCGGTCTCGTCTCCCTGCCGGACTGCCTGCGTCGCGACCTGGAGTTCGCCGAACTCCGAATCGACAGTCGTGGTGCCGTTGTCGTCGAGCAGGGAGCGCACGGTCGGGCCGATCCAGTCGCTCTCGCTGATGGCGTCCTGCCTCGGCGACTGGGCACCGATGCGGTCGTTCCACCAGCCGATCAGCAGCTCGTTGTCGCCCGGGACATTGCGCTGGAAGAAGAGCCGCACCATGTCCTCGGGTGTCTCGAACGGACGGCCCGTGTCGGGGTTCACCCCGTCGCTCTGCAGCTTGCCGAACTCGGCGAACTCCTGGTCCACCGAGCTCGCGATCTGCTGTTCCAGGCGGCGGGACTCGATCGTGTACACGACGGCGCCGGCGAGGACGAGTCCGGCGAGCACCAGCAGCGCCACGGTCGCGGTGATGCGGACCCGGACCGAGACGCTAGTGGTCATCGCTGTTGATACGTCGGGGGTATCCGTGCTCAGGGTGCGTGCCTCGCAAGGCGGCGGCGCGACGGCATACCTGGTTGTCTACCGAGCGTCGCCGACGCGGCGAGGCGCGTGCACTGGGTGCGTAGACCCTGGGTGAATCAACGGTGATGGCCACTAGTCGTCGCCACCACCGCGCCCGCTGTGATCGTCGTCCCGGTCGTCGTGATCCCGGCCCCGGCGGTCGTCGTCGCCGTCGTCGTCGTGGTCGTCGAAGTCGTCGTAGTCCGGCACGATCACCTCGACGTCGTCATCGTCGCTGTCGTCGTCATCATCCTCGCCGTCATCCCCGCGGCCCGGTGTGCCGGTGGGCGACGGCGGCTCGCTGGGCTTGCGGGTAGGCTTCGCGCTGGGCGTGGTGCTCGGGTCGGGCTCCTGGATCTGGATCGTCTCCCGCGGCCGCGGGTCGTTCGAGGCGGACGCGGCGAGGGAGCCCGCGACGTAGGCACCCATCGGGACGACGACCGCGAGCGCGATGAGGATCTTCCAGACCGGCTTCATGGCGTCATCATTCTCCCCGATCGTGGGCAGACGGTGAGAGCCCGATGAGAGGACTCTCACCGATCCGCGGTCCAGGAACGAGGCAACCTCCGGACAACGTTGCGTGGATAGAGTGGCAGGCATGATCGTGCCGTTCAGCGTCTCGGACTTCATCGATCGGGCCGTGCAGGTGTACGGCGAGCGGGTGGGCGTCGTCGACGAGCCCGATCAGCCCGCGCCACCGCTGGCGGGTCCGTTGGGCGGCGGGCGGCTCACGTACGCCGAGCTCGGTGCCCTGGCCGGCAGGCAGGCCGCCAGACTCGACGAGCTCGGGCTGGAGGTGGGCGACCGGGTCGCGATCGTGAGCCACAACAGCGCGCGGCTGCTCACGTCGTTCTTCGGGGTCAGCGGCTGGGGCCGGGTGCTGGTGCCGGTCAACTTCCGGCTGCGTCCCGACGAGGTGCGCTACATCGTCGAGCACTCCGGTGCCCGCGTGCTGCTGGTCGACCCCGAGCTCGAGGAGTCGCTCAAGGACGTGGACGCGGAGTTCAAGTTCGTCCTCGGCAACGACGACGAGCTGTACGCCCCCGAGGGGATGCAGCCGCAGGCCTGGGCGCCCGACGAGAACGCCACCGCGTGCATCAACTACACGTCGGGCACGACCGCGCGGCCCAAGGGCGTGCAGATCACCCACCGCAACATCTGGGTCAACGCCGTCACCTTCGCCATGCACGCGGCGGTCACCGACCGCGACGTCTACCTGCACACGCTGCCGATGTTCCATGCCAACGGGTGGGGCTGGCCGTTCCTGGCGACCGGCCTGGGGCTGAAGCAGATCGTGCTCCGCAAGGTCGACGGCACCGAGATCCTGCGTCGGGTGCGCGACCACGGTGTGACCGTGATGTGCGCGGCCCCTGCGGTCGCCGCGGCGGTGCTCGAGGCCGCGCAGACCTGGGAGGGCGAGATCCCCGGCCGCGACCGGGTGCGGATCATCATGGCCGGGGCCCCGCCGCCGACGAAGACGATCGTGCGGGTGCAGGAGGAGCTGGGCTGGGAGTTCATCCAGATCTACGGCCTCACCGAGACCTCGCCGCTGCTGACCTTCAACCGCACCCGCGCGGAGTGGGACGACCTGCCCGCCGAGCAGCGGGCGTCGCTGCTGACCCGCGCGGGCGCGCCCGCGCTCGGCGTACGACTGGCGATCGCGGACGACGACGACAACGAGGGCGAGGTGCTGGCGCAGTCGAACGTCGTGCTCGAGGGCTACTGGGAGCAGCCGGAGGAGACCGAGCGGGCGCTGGGCGACGGCTGGTTCCACACCGGCGACGGCGGGACGATCGGCGACGACGGCTACCTGACGATCTCCGACCGGAAGAAGGACGTGATCATCACCGGCGGCGAGAACGTCTCCTCGATCGAGGTCGAGGACGTGATCTTCTCGCACCCGGCCGTCGCCGAGGTCGCGGTGATCGGCGTCCCCAGCGAGAAGTGGGGCGAGACGATCATGGCGATGGTGGTGCTGGCCGAGGGCCAGCAGGCGACCGAGGCCGAGATCATCGCGTGGTGCAAGGAGCGCGCGGCGGGCTACAAGGCGCCCACCGTCGTGGAGTTCCGCGCCGAGCTGGCCCGCACCGCCACCGGCAAGCTGCAGAAGTTCAAGCTGCGCGCGCCGTACTGGGAGGGACGCGGCCGGCAGGTCAACTGACGTCGGGGACCCTGCGGGTCAGCGGCGTCCGACGTCCAGGACGACCTCGAACTCGAGCAACTCGGCACCGGAGGCCACCGGCTTCCCGTGCTCGCCCGCGTGGGCGGCGCGGGCCGACCCGTCGCGCCAGGCCTCGAACGAGGCCTCGTCCTCCCACTGGGTCACCACGAAGTACCGGTCCTCGCCCTTGACGGGCCGCAGCAGCTGGAAGCCGAGGAAGCCCGGGCTGCTGTCGACGGTGTGCGCGCGGTGGGCGAAGCGGCGCTCGAGCTCCTCGTGGGCCTCGGGCGGGACGGAGATGGCGTTGATCTTCACGACCGACATGAGGCGAGCCTAACGACCCCGGTGGAGCCGCCCCGGCACGACGGCCGGGCTCGGATAGCCTCCCCCCATGCCCGCGCTGAAGGAGGTCGTCGCCCTGTTGCACGGCTGGTACCCGCCCGACACGGCCGACTCCTGGGACGCCGTCGGCCTGGTCGCCGGCGACCCGGACCAGCCCGTGCGCAAGGTGCTGTTCGCGGTCGACCCGGTGCTGCCGGTGGCCCGCGAGGCGGCCGAGTGGGGCGCCGACCTGCTCGTCGTGCACCATCCGCTCTTTCTCAAGGCGGTGCACGGCGTCGCGGCCACCACGCCGAAGGGACGCACGCTCGCGACGCTCACCGGCGCCGGGTGCGCGCTGCTCACCGCGCACACGAACGCCGACCAGGCCCGCGGCGGCGTCTCCGAGTCGCTCGCCCGCGCGCTCGGCCTGACCGGCCTGGCCCCGATCGTGCCCGCGCCGGCCGGGCCGATGGACAAGCTCACGACCTTCGTGCCGCTGGCCGACGCCGACGGGCTGCGTGCGGCGCTCGCCGAGGCGGGCGCCGGCCGGATCGGCGACTACGAGCACGCGTCGTTCTCCACGCCGGGCAGCGGCCGGTTCCGCCCGCTCGAGGGAGCCACCCCCGCGATCGGCTCGGTCGGCGACCTCGAGACCGTCGAGGAGGAGCGGGTCGAGGTCGTGCTGCCGCGGTCGCGGCGCGCGGCGGTGGTCCGGGCGCTGCTGGCCACCCACCCCTACGAGGAGCCGGCCTTCGACGTCGTCGAGCTCGCCGACCCCGGCCTCGCCGAGACCGGCACCGGCCGGATCGGGTCGATCGCACCGACCACGCTGCGCGGCTTCGCCGCGGCCGTCTCGGGCGCGCTGCCGCAGACCGCCCACGGCGTCCGCGTGGCGGGAGAACCGGAGCGGGAGGTACGCCGGGTCGCGGTGTGCGGCGGCGCCGGGGACTTCCTGCTCGACACCGTCGCACGCACCGACGCCGACGTCTACGTGACCAGCGACCTGCGGCACCACCCGGCGAGCGAGTTCCTGGAGCCGGACGGGCCGGCGCTGATCGACATCGCCCACTGGGCCGCGGAGTGGACGTGGCTGCCCGCGGTGGAGGCGCGGGTCCGTGCCACGCTGGGCGATACGGTGGACACCCGCGTGAGCACCACGTGCACCGATCCCTGGCAGTTCCGCATCTGAGGAGACCCCGCTGAAAGCCGACCCCGCCGCCCAACTGAAGCTCCTCGAGCTCCAGGAGCTCGACGCCCGCGGCGACCAGCTGCGCCACCAGCGCGCCAAGCTGCCCGAGCTGGCCGAGATCGCCGAGCTGAGCGCCAAGCGCACCGACGTCGACAACCTCGCGCGCGACGCGCGGATCTCCGTCGACGACCTGACCGCCGAGCAGCGCAAGATCGACACCGACGTCGAGGCCGTCAAGGCGCGCCGCGCCCGTGACCGCGACCGGATGGACCAGGGCCTGGTCACCAATCCCAAGGACCTCGAGCGGATGCAGCACGAGCTCGAGTCGCTGGAGCGCCGGATCTCCTCGCTCGAGGACGACGAGCTCGAGATCATGGAGCGGGTCGAGGAGGCGCAGCGCGAGCTCGACGAGCTCCAGCTCCTGGTCGCCGAGACCGACGAGCGGCTCGGTGTGCTCGGCGCGGCCCGCGACGAGAAGTTCGCCGACATCGACGCGCAGGCCGAGCGGGTGCGGGCCGATCGCGCCCCGGCGACCGAGGGCATCCCGGCCGACCTGATCGCGCTCTACGACCGCCTGCGGGAGCAGAAGGGCGGCATCGGCGCCGCCGCGCTGCGCGCCCGGGAGTGCGGCGGCTGCCGCCTCACCCTCGACTCGGCCGAGCTGACCCGGATCAAGGGCCTGCCCGACGACGAGGTGGTCCGCTGTGAGGAGTGCCAGCGGATCCTGGTGCGCACGCCCGAGTCGGGGCTGTGACCCGCGGCGTCGTCGTCGAGGCCGACGGCGCCTCCCGGGGCAACCCCGGGCCCGCGGCGTACGGCGCCGTGCTCCGCGACGCCGAGACCGGCGCGGTGCTCGCCGAGGACGGCCGCACGCTCGGGGTGGCGACCAACAACGTCGCGGAGTACTCCGGCCTGGTCGCCGGCCTCGAGCTCGCCGCCGAGCTCGCCCCCGGTGCGGACGTCGAGGTGCGGATGGACTCCAAGCTCGTCGTCGAGCAGATGTCGGGGCGCTGGCGGATCAAGCACGCCGACCTGCGGCCGCTGGCCGAGCAGGCGATGCGGCTGGCGCCGACGGGTACGACGTACACCTGGGTGCCGCGGAACCGGAACGGCCACGCCGACCGGCTCGCCAACGAGGCCCTCGACGGCACGCGCGACGGCGTCACCGTCGCCCGGGAGCCCGGCCCGTGGGAGGAGGAGCCCGAGTCGCTGGCCGAGTCGGTGCAGGACCCCGACACGCAGCCGGTCTCCATCCAGACCCAGGCGCGCGGCTGGTCCGGCGGGGAGGCGCCGACGACGGTGGTGCTGGTGCGCCACGGGGTCACCCCGCACACGGTCGAGAAGCGGTTCTCCGGCGGGCTCGCCAGCGCCAACCCCGGCCTGAGCGACGAGGGCCGCGCACAGATCCGCGCCGTCGCCGACTGGCTCAGCCCGATCGCCGAGCGCATCGACGCCGTGGTCGCCTCGCCGGTACGCCGCACGCTGGAGTCGGCCGAGATCGTCGCGGCCGCCCTCGGGCGGGAGGTCGAGCTGGAGCCGGGCTTCGCCGAGATGGAGTTCGGGGCCTGGGACGGGCTGACCTTCGCCGAGGTGGGGGAGCGCTACCCCGACGAGCTGACGACGTGGCTCGGCTCGGTCGATCACGCCCCCGGCGGCGGGGAGTCCTTCCGCGCGGTGCAGGAGCGGGTGCTGGCCGGGCTCGCGCGGCTGCTCGAGACCCACGCCGGCCGCACCGTCGTGGTCGTCAGCCACGTGACGCCGATCAAGACGCTGGTGGCCACCGCCGTCGACGCGCCGCTCGAGTCGGTCTTCCGGATGGAGCTGAGTCCCGCCTCGGTGACGGTGCTGGCGTGGTTCGACGACCGGCCGTCGATGCGGATGTACAACGCCCTGCCTCCGGGCAACGACGTCTTCGCCGCCGGGGCCGTGAAGTGGTGACTCCTACAGCTCGCTGACCACCACGTCGAGCTGCACGCCCTGCCGGCCCGGCGCGCCCTCCTCGACCGTCCAGCCCAGGTCGCGCAGCGCGCCGGCGAGCCGGGACGGCGTGCGCGGGTCCGCGCCGCTCTCGAGCAGGGCGCGCACGATGCGGCCCTTGGTGGCCTTGTTGAAGTGGCTGACCACCTTGCGTTGGCCCCGGTGCTCGTGGAGCACCCGCACGGTGGCGACCTGGAGGTCGGGCGTGGGGCGCCAGAACGCGGCGTAGGTGCTGCTGCGCAGGTCGACCAGCAGTCCGCGGCCGAGCGCCTCCGTGGCGGCCTCGCCGAGGCACTCGCGCCACACGCCCGCGACCGGGCCGAGCCCGGGCAGGGTCACGTCGCCGGAGAGGCGGTACGCCGGGATCCGGTCGCTCGGGCGCACCAGCCCGAACAGGCTGGAGGTCACCGCCAGCCGCCGGGTCGCCCGTCGCCGGGCCGCGGGGGTGAGCGTGGCGACGTCGAGGGCGTCGTACAGGACTCCGGTGTAGACCTGGTCGGCGCGCGCCGTCGGGTTCTCACGCAGCCCGCGGTTGAGCGCGACCAGGTCGAGCTGGGTGCCGCCGATGCCCAGGGTCTTCGCGGCCACGTCGGGGTCGCCCTCGCAGAGCTCGACGAGGGCGTCCAGCACCCGCTCCCGCGCCGCGGTCAGCGTCGGGAAGTCCAGCGCGGTCAGGTCGAGGGGCTTGCCGCGACGTGGGGCGGCCTTGCCCTCGCTGGGCGGTAGCAGTACGAGCACGCGGCTATGGTGCCCGTATGCCCAGCAGCCGCGTCGTCCGGGTCCGCTCCGTCGATGACGGCGTGGCCGCCGGCACGCTGCGCGCGGGTGTCGAGCGGATCCACGGCGAGCTCGACGTCTCGCCCGACTTCCCGCCCGAGGTCGAGGCGACCGCCGCCACGGCGGCCGGCTCGCCGCGGCTGCCGGACCTCGACCGCACCGACGTGCCGTTCGTGACCATCGACCCGCCCGGGTCGCGCGACCTCGACCAGGCGCTGCACCTCTCGCGCAACGGCTCGGGGTACGTCGTGGAGTACGCGATCGCCGACGTGGCCGCCTTCGTCACGCCCGGCGACCCGGTCGACCTCGAGGCGCACCGGCGCGGCGAGACCCTCTACGGCGCGGACTCCAAGGTGCCGCTGCACCCGGCCGTGCTGAGCGAGGGCGCGGCGTCGCTGCTGCCCGGCGAGGTGCGCCCGGCGCTGCTCTGGACGATCCGGCTCGACGACGAGGGCACCCGCACCGACGTGCACGTGGAGCGGGCGCGGGTGCGCTCGACCGCACAGCTCACCTACGCGCAGGCGCAGGCCGCGATCGACGGCGGCACGGCCGACGAGTCGCTGGCGCTGCTGCGCGAGATCGGCGAGCTCCGGATCGCGCGGGAGGCCGCGCGCGGCGGTGTGTCCCTGCCGTTGCCCGAGCAGGACATCGAGGTCGCGGGGGAGCGGTGGCACCTGGAGTTCCGCCAGCAGTTGCCGGTCGAGCTCTGGAACGCCCAGCTCTCGCTGCTCACCGGCTTCGCCGCAGCCGACCTGATGCTCTATGCCCGCATCGGCCTGCTCCGCACCCTGCCGCCGCCCGACCCGCGCGACGTGCAGCGCCTGCACCGGACGGCGCGCGCGCTGGGCATCGAGTGGCCGGCCGAGCAGCTCTACCCCGACTTCATCCGCACCCTCGACCCGGCGATCCCCGCCCACGCCGCGATGGTCAACGCCGCCACCCGGCTGCTGCGTGGGAGCGGGTACGTCGCGTTCGACGGCGAGACACCCGCGCAGCCGCTCCACTCGGCGCTGGCCGAGCAGTACGCCCACGTCACCGCACCGCTGCGCCGGCTCGGGGACCGCTACGCGAGCGAGGTGTGCCTCGCGCTCTGCGCCGGCACCGACGTCCCCGACTGGGTGCGGGCGGCGCTGCCGTCGCTGCCGAAGACCCTCCAGGCGTCGGGGTCGAGGTCACGGACGTACGAGCGGGCGGTGCTCGACCTGGTCGAGGCCGGCGTGCTCGCGAGCCGGGTGGGCGAGGTCTTCGGCGGCGTCGTGGTCGACGTCGACGACAAGGACGAACGCCGTGGGGTCGTCGTGCTCCACGACCCCGACGTCGAGGCGGTGGTCGGCTCGGAGGAGACGCCCCTGCCGCTCGGCACCGACGTCCGGGTGCGGCTCACGACCGCCGACGTCGCGACCCGGCGGGTGGAGTTCCAGCTCGTCGAGGAGCGGCTGACCGCGACCGCGTGACGGGGGACGAGAAATGGTCGGGCACCGATGTCGAGAACCGGGCAGCGGCTCCGTCCCCGCTGTGAACGCGACCAACATGGGTCGCCGGCACCGAGGAGAACCACGATGACCAAGTACCTGCTGCTCAAGCACTACCGCGGCGCCCCGGCCCCGGTGAACGACGTGCCGATGGACCGGTGGACGCCGGAGGAGATCTCGGCCCACGTGCAGTACATGCGCGACTTCGCGGACCGGCTCGAGCAGACCGGCGAGTACGTCGACGGTCAGGCACTCGCGCCCGAGGGCACCTTCGTCCGCTACGACGGTGCGGGTCGCCCGCCGGTCACCGACGGGCCGTTCGCCGAGACCAAGGACCTGATCGCCGGCTGGATGGTGATCGACGTCGACAGCTACGAGCGCGCCGTCGAGCTGGCCGGCGAGCTGTCGGCGGCGCCCGGCGCGGGCGGCCAGCCGATCCACGAGTGGCTCGAGCTGCGGCCGTTCCTGACCGAGCCGCCCACCATCACGGAGTGACCTCGGTGGACGAGGTCCTGCTGCGCAGCCTCACGCCGAGGGTGCTCGGCATCCTCGTCCGCCGCGGAGCCGACTTCGCGGCGGCCGAGGACGCCGTCCAGGACGCTCTCATCGACGCCCTGCGGGTCTGGCCGGTCGAACCGCCACGCGACCCGCAGGGCTGGCTGGTGACCACGGCCTGGCGCCGGTTCCTCGACGCGACCCGCGCCGACGTCGCCCGCCGCCGGCGGGAGGACCGCGTCGACGAGGAGCCGGAGCCCGGGACGGCGAGCGGGGCCGACGACACGCTCCAGCTCTACTTCCTGTGTGCGCACCCGTCGCTGACGCCGTCGTCCGCGGTCGCGCTCACGCTGCGCGCCGTGGGCGGGCTGACCACCCGCCAGATCGCGCAGGCCTATCTCGTGCCCGAGCCGACCATGGCCCAGCGCATCAGCCGCGCCAAGCGCACCGTCGCCGCCGTGCGCCTCGACCAGCCCGGCGACGTCGCCACCGTGCTGCGGGTCCTCTACCTGGTCTTCAACGAGGGCTACTCCGGTGAGGTCGACCTCGCCGACGAGGCGATCCGGCTCACCCGCCAGCTCGCCGCCGCGATCGGCACCGACCACGAGCTCGGCAGCGAGACCGCCGGGCTGCTCGCGCTGATGCTGCTCCACCACGCCCGGCGGGCGGCCCGGACCGCTGCCGACGGCAGCCTGGTGCCACTGGCCGAGCAGGACCGCAGTCGGTGGGACACCGCGGCGATCGCCGAGGGCGTCGAGATCCTGCAGGCCGCCCTCGCCCGCGACCGGCTGGGGGAGTTCCAGGCGCAGGCCGCGATCGCGGCGCTCCACGCGGACGCACCCACCGCCGCGGAGACCGACTGGGTGCAGATCGTCGAGTGGTACGACGAGCTCGTGCGCCTGACCGACAGCCCGGTCGTCCGGCTCAACCGCGCGGTGGCGGTCGGCGAGGCCGACGGACCGCGCGCCGGCCTCGCCGCGCTCGCGACGGTCGACGACTCGCTGCCCCGGCACACCGCCGCGGCGGCGTACCTCCACGAGCGGGACGGCGACCTGGCGACCGCGGCCAGGCTGTACGCCGAGGCGGCCCGCCAGGCGACCAACCTCGCCGAGCGCGACCACCTGACCCGGCAGGCGGCGCGGCTCAACACGCGGCGATGACGGCCGGCCCGCGACGGGGCAGGATGGGCGGACGTGGCGCACATCCAGCGAGCTGGGACCGCCGGCTGGACGCCGTGGCGAGCGGTGTTCGCGTTCGGGCTGGTCAGCCTGACGGCCGACATGGTCTACGAGGGCATGCGGGCCGTGTCCGGGCCGTTCCTGGGATCGCTCGGCGCCTCGGCGCTCACCGTCGGGCTGGTGACGGGAGCGGGGGAGGCGGTCGCGCTCGTGCTGCGCCTGGCCGCCGGGGCCTGGGCCGACCACAGCCGGCGGCACTGGCGCCTCACGGTCGTCGGCTATGCGATGACCGCGATCTGCGTCCCGCTCCTCGCGGTCGCGCCGTTCGTGGGTGCGGCCGGCGTCGCCCTCGCGTCGGTCCTGATCCTGCTGGAGCGCACCGGCAAGGCGATCCGGAGCCCGGCGAAGTCCGCGCTCCTCGCGCGGATGGCGACGGCGACCGGGCGCGGGCGAGGGTTCGGCGTACACAAGGCCCTCGACCAGGTGGGCGCGTTCGCGGGGCCGCTCCTGATGGCCGGTGCACTCGCGGTCACCGGCGCGTACTGGCCGGGGTTCGCCGTGCTGGCGATCCCGGGCGCCCTGTGCCTGCTGCTGCTCGCCCAGCTGCGGCGGCGGGTGCCGTCGATCGCCGAGCCGGACCCCGAGGACACGCCGGTCCCCGCCGCCGGCGGGGGCGCGCTGCGCCGGGTGCGCGCCGCCGTGCTCGGCTCCGACCTTCCGGGCACCTTCCATCTGTTCGCGCTGTCCGCGGCGTTGACCACGGCCGGGCTGATGACCTTCGGCGTGATCTCCTACCGCTTCGTCGACGCCGGACTGGTCGCGATCGCCGCGGTGCCGCTGGTCTACGCCCTCGCGATGGCCGTCGAGGCGCTCGCGGCGCTGGTCACGGGGGACCTCTTCGACCGCTGGGGAGCGGGCATCCTCCTGGCCGTACCGGCGCTCGTCTCGGTGGTGCCGGTCGCGGTCTTCGCGGACCAGTTGTGGCTGGTGCTGGTCGGCGTCGCGGTCTGGGGCCTCGCCACGGGCGTGCAGGACTCGACGGTCAAGGCGTACGTTGCGAGCCTGGTCGGCCCGAGCCGCCGCGCGACCGCGTACGGGGTCTTCGCGGCGGTTCAGGGCCTCGGCGCGCTCGGCGGTGGCGCGCTCGCGGGCGCGCTCGTCATCGGGCACGCCGCGCTGCTCGCGGCCTGTATCGGGGTGCTGCAGGTCGTCGCGTTCGGGCTGCTCTGGGCGACGCTGCGCGTCGGACGACCGGTCAGCTGACGGGTTGCTCGGTGGCGGGGAGCAGGACGGTGACGGTCATCCGGTCGTCGTGGCGGCAGGGGAGGTCCGTGCGTGCTCCGGTGGCGACATGGTGCGCTCGGTAGCACAGCCGCAGCTCGCCGCCGGCCGCGGTGACGAGGTGCTCGACGATCGACAGCCCGAGCCCGGCGCCGGGCCGGGAGCGTGCCTCGGGGGCCCGGCTGAAGCGGCGGGTGGCCTGGGCGAGCAGGTCCGGCGGCATGCCGGGTCCGTCGTCGACCACCTCGACGATCGCGCGATCGCCCTCGCGGCGTACCCGGATCCGGACGGGTGGACGGCCGTGGGTGAGCGCATTGGCGAGCAGGTTGGTCACGATCCGCTCGAGCGCGTGCGGATCGACGGGCACGAGCGTGGCGCCTCCGGGCACCTCGACGGTCACGTCCCCGGGTCGGTCGGGGTGGGCCTCGCCCCAGCGCCGGACGACGCCCTCGGCGGCCCCGGCGAGGTCGCCCACGGCGTCGCGGGGCTCGGTCTCCCGGCTCAGGTCGAGCAGCTGCTCGGCCAGCTCGGCGAGCCGCGCGACGTCCACGGCGAGCTCGTCGAGCGCGGCCTCGTGCTCCTCGACCGAGCGGACCCGGCGCCGGGTCAGCTGGATCCGGGACTTCAGCAGCGTCAGCGGCGTGCGCAGCTCGTGGCTCGCGTCGTTGACGAACTGGCGCTCCCGGTCCAGGGCCTCCTCCAGGCTCGCGAGCATCTCGTTGAGGGTGTGGCCGAGCCGGGTGACCTCGTCGTCGCGGGCCTCGGGCACGTCGAGGCGCAGGTGCGCGGCACCGGTCGCGATCTCGGCGGCCCGGCTGCGGTAGCGCTCCACCGGGCGCAGCGCCAGGCGGGCGAGCTGGTCGCCCACGACCGAGGCGATCACGAGGGCGCCGAGGCCGGCGATGGTCAGCTGGAGGAGGAGCTCGCGCAGCGCCTCGTCGCGGTGGTCGCGGCGGACGCCGACCAGCAGGTAGTCGACCGTGCCGGCGCCGGTCTCGGGGAGCGCCTCGACGCGGACCCGGTACGGCGTGTCGGCGGCCGGCAGCAGACTGCCCACGTCGAAGGTGCGGACGCCGCTCTCGCCGACCTGGTCGAGCCGGGACTCCGAGACGAGGGGCGTCGCCGAGGCCGGGCCGCCCCAGTCGAGCACCGTGCCGTCGTGTGCGAGCACCTGCCACCCGACCCCGGTGGCGTCGGCCGCGTCGCGTGGGGCGACGGTGCCGTCGGCGCCGACGAGCGGCGCGATCACGCTGGCGGCCGACGCGAGCTCGGTGTCCAGGCCGCGGTCGAGCGCGTACTCGACGCGCCAGTAGACGAAGGCGCCGGCCGCGGTCAGCAGCACGAGCATGACGACCGAGAAGCCGGCGACGAGACGGACCCGCAGGGGCAGCCGGCTCCCGAGTCGGCGTACGCCGCTCATCGAGGCCCCGGCTCGACGGGGAGCTCGAGGCGGTAGCCGGCGCCGCGCACGGTGGTGATCGTGCTGGTGCCGAAGGGCTTGTCGATCTTGCCGCGGATCGAGGCGAGGTGGACGTCGATGACGTTGCTGCGCAGGTCGGTCTCGCCGTCCCAGACGTCGTCGAGGATCGTGTAGCGCGACACCACGCGGCCCGCGCTGGCGGCGAGCAGGTGCAGGATGTCGAACTCCCGGGCCGACAGCTCGATCTCGGTCTCGCCGCGCCGGACCCGTCGCGAACCGGCGTCGACGACGAGGTCGCCGACCTCGACGACCTCGTGCTCGGCGTACGACGAGCGCCGGTGCAGCGCCCGGAGCCGGGCCAGCAGCTCGTCGAGGTCGAACGGTTTGGGCAGGTAGTCGTCGGCCCCGGCGTCCAGGCCGTGGATGCGGTCGCGGACCTCGCCGCGGGCGGTGAGCATCAGCACCGGCGTCGTCAGCCCGAGATCGCGGAGTCGCCGGCACACGGTGACGCCGTCCATGCCGGGCAGCATCCAGTCGAGCAGCAGCACGTCGTACGGCACGCCGTCGGGGAGGGCACGGGCGTACGCTGACCGGCCGTCGTGGACGACCTCGACCGCCCAGCCGGCCTCGGCGAGCGACTGCTCCAACACCTCGGCCAGCCGTACGTCGTCCTCGGCCACCAGCACCCGCACGCGCCACCCCCTTCCGGGCTGGGCCCATCGTCCCCGGCCGAGCCTCATCGGGGCCAGAGCGCGACCCCCGGTGTCCGGCAACGCCGCGGGGCGATATCATCGCTCTATGTCGATGATTCAGGTGGCGCCCGCCGATGCGGTCCAGGCCCATGCTGCAGTCGAGTCTGCCGGAGCCTCCGCGCTCTTCCGCGCTCTCGGCGACCCGTCCCGCCTGTCGATCCTGCGGCACCTGGAGCTCGGGCCGCACCGGGTCGCCGACCTCGTCGAGCACCTCGGCCTGGCGCAGTCCACCGTCTCGAAGCACCTGGCCTGTCTGCGGGACTGTGGCCTGGTCTCGTCGACCCCGCAGGGGCGGGCCTCGATGTTCGCGCTGGTGCCCGGGGTCCCCGTCGACCGGCTGCTGTCGGCCGCCGAGTCGGTGCTGGTCGCGACCGGCGCCGCGGCGGACAGCTGTGCGTCCGTGAGTCCTTCCGGCTCCGGCTCCGTGTCCGGGACGGAGGTCGGCTGATGGGTGCGGGACACAGCCACGGCGGCTCCGGGCACGCCGGCGGCCGGCACCGCTGGCGCCTGGCCACGGCGTTCGGGATGGTCGGCGCGTTCTTCGTCGTCGAGCTCGTCTTCGGACTGCTGTCCGGTTCGCTCGCGCTGATCTCGGACGCGGGCCACATGGCCGCCGACGTCGTCGCGCTCGGCGCCGCGCTGGCCGCGACCCGCATCGCCACCCGCCCGGACCGCACCGGGCTGCGCACCTACGGCTCCTACCGGGCCGAGATCTTCGCCTCCGGCCTCACCGTCCTGATCATGCTGGGCGTCTCCGTCTACGTCGTCGTCGAGGCGCTGCGCCGCGTGGGGGAGCAGGTCGACGTCGAGGCCGGCCCGATGCTCGTCGTCGGTGCGCTGGGCCTGCTCATCAACATCGCCTCGATCATGCTGCTGCGCGGCGGCGCGAAGGAGTCGCTCAACGTCAAGGGCGCCTACTACGAGGTGATCGCCGACGCCGCCGGCAGCGTCGGCGTCATCGCCGCCGGCCTCCTCGTCACGACCACGGGGCAGACCTGGTGGGACACCGCCGTCGCCCTGGCCATCGGTGCCTTCGTCGCCGTCCGCGCGGTCATCCTCGGCCGTGAGGTCCTGCACGTCCTGGGCCAGCACGTCCCCGCCGGCATGGACGTCGACCACATCGTCGGCGACCTCGCCGCCGTCCCGGGCGTCGTCGACGTCCACGACCTCCACGTCTGGACCCTCACCTCCGGCATGAACGTCGCCACCGCCCACCTCGTCGTCGCCGCCGACGCGAACCCGCAGGCCGTGCTCGACCGCGCCCGCGACGTGATGCGCGACAACCACCACCTCGAGCACGCGACCCTCCAGGTCGAGGCCCGCCCGACCAAGGAGTGCACCGAGAGCACCTGGTGACCGGGTCGGTGTAGCTCGACTGGGTCGGAGCCCCGCACCGATAGGCTGTTCGTCGGGGGGTAGCGCGCCGTGGACTTCAGACAGCTCGAGTACTTCCGGGTCGTCGTCGATGCCGGGTCGGTCTCCCGGGCCGCCAAGCGGCTCCACCTCACGCAACCGCCGGTCAGCATCGCGATCTCGAAGCTGGAGAAGGAGCTCGGCGTCCGGCTCCTGGAGCGCACGGCGAAGGGCGTGGTGCCGACCGCCGCGGGTCTCTACCTGCTCGCGGAGGGCGGCCAGCTCCTCGCCGACCGCGACCGGCTGGTGCGCCAGCTCGCGCTCATGGGCGACGGTGCGGTCGGGGAGCTGCGGGTCGGCGTGGAGCCGATGGTGGTCAACGAGCTGATCGCGGAGGTCGTCGGAGCCTTCGTGGACTCGGCTCCCGGTGCGCACGTCAGCCTCACCGATGCCGCTCCCGACGCCCTGCTCCACGGCGTCCGGACGGGCGAGCTGGACCTGGCGTGCGTGCCGTTCGGCCCGAACCAGTTCGCCGACTTCGTCACCGAGTTCTGCGACTACGAGCTGCTGGGCCGGATCCCGGTGCAGCTGGCCGTCCCTGCCGGCCGCCGGCGCGAGCAGCACGAGGGTGCCCGGGGCTGGGGACGGTGGGTGGTGCCCTACCGCCTGTCGGCCTTCAACGGCTTCCCGGAGGCCATCGAAGGGGCGCTCCGTGACGACCCGACCTTCGAGACGATCGAGGTGTCGACCCCGCAGACCTCGGTCGGCTTCGTCGCCGCCGGGCTTGGCGTCGCGCTGGTCACCGAGCGGATGGTGAAGGGCAACCCCGAGGTGGCCGCGCTCTGGGCTCCGGACTGGGTGCCCGACATGGGCGTCTCGGTGCTGTGGCGGCGAGGGGGCGAGGTGACGCCGTTGATGGCTCGGTGGCTCGACGCCAGCCGCGCCGTCGCCCGCGATCGCCTGGTGAGGGTCGAGCCATATACCTCCGTGAATACCCCTGGCGACGATCCCGTATAGAACTCGATCTGACCTGGCAACCCTCATCTCACGATATGGACGAGTTTTCTTGGGCTTTTCGGAGATGAGGAGGCGCCCGGGACGATCGAACGCGCCGGCCCCGCAAGATCGGCGTTTGCGCAGGTCAGCGCGCTAGGCGGCGGCAGAGTGGCCTGGGTCACGCGCCGGCCTGACGGGCCGGGCGGCGGCGGATCGCGGCGTTGTCAACCCCTCCGCTCCTCTTTCTTGTCGAGCGCGGCCGTTGTCAGGATCCCCGGCCATGAGCGAGCTGCTGACCAAGGACGACACCATCGAGCCCGGGGCCGCCCTCGTCCCCTTCACCGGCGAGGAGTACCTCGCGAGCCTCGACGACGGTCGCGAGGTGTGGATCTACGGCGAGCGCGTCACGAACGTCGCGGAGCACCCCGCCTTCCGCAACTCGGCGCGGATGATCGCCCGGATGTACGACGCCCTGCACGACCCGGCGCGCCAGGACATCCTGACCACGCCGACCGAGTGGGGCGGCTTCACCCATCGGTTCTTCCGCGCGGCGAACAGCGTCGACGAGCAGGTCGCGGCCCGCGACGCGATCGCGGAGTGGCAGCGGATCACCTGGGGCTGGATGGGCCGGTCGCCCGACTACAAGGGGTGCTTCCTCGGCACCCTCGGCGCCAACTTCGACTTCTACCGTGGCTACGAGGACAACGCGCTCGCCTGGTACCGCAAGGCGCAGGAGCGCACCTACTACATCAACCACGCCATCATGAACCCGCCGGTCGATCGGGCCATGGGCGCGGACGCGGGCAAGGACGTCTTCATGCGGGTGACGCGCGAGACCGCCGACGGCATCTACGTCTCCGGCGCGAAGGTGGTCGCCACCGGCTCCGCGCTCACCCACTTCACCTTCGTCGGCCACGTGGGTCAGGTCGCGATCCAGGACCCGGCGTACTCCCCGGTCTTCATCACGCCGACCAACGCCCCCGGAGTGAAGCTGATCTGCCGCACCTCGAACGAGTACCGCGCCGCCGTGCTCGGCAGCCCCTTCGACTACCCACTCTCCAGCCGGGTCGACGAGAATGACGCGATCCTGGTCTTCGACGAGGTGTTCGTCCCGTGGGAGAACGTCTTCATCCACAACGACCTCGAGCAGGCCAACCGCTACAACGTGCACTCGGGCTACCTCGAGCGGGCCTCCCTCCACGGCTGCACGCGGTTCGCCGTCAAGCTCGACTTCCTCGTCGGCCTGCTTTCGAAGGCCCTCGACGTGACCGGCGCCGGTGAGTTCCACGGCGTGAAGTCGCAGCTCGGCGAGGTGATCGCCTGGCGCAACACCTTCTGGGCGCTGTCCGACGCGATGGCCAAGAGCGGGGTCCCGTGGAAGAACGGGATGGTCCGCCCCGACCCGCACTTCGCCGGCGCCTACCGGGTGATGAACCAGCTCGCCATGCCGAAGATCAAGAACATCATCGAGCAGGTGGTGGCCAGCGGGCTGATCTACCTCAACTCCCACTCCAGCGACTTCAAGGCGCCGGAGATCAGCGGCTACCTCGACACCTACCTGCGCGGCACCAACGGCATCACCGCGGAGGAGCGGGTCAAGGTGATGAAGCTGCTCTGGGACTCGATCGGCACCGAGTTCGGCGCCCGACACGAGCTGTACGAGATCAACTACATCGGCAGCAACGACGTCACCCGCCAGACCAACCTGTTCGCCGCCCTCGGCACCGGGCTGCTGGAGGAGTGCCGGCAGTTCGCGCAGACCGCGATGGACGAGTACGACCTCGACGGGTGGACCGTCGACGACCTGGTCGGACCGGACGACGTCAGCGTCCTCGGTCGCTGACGAGGCGCCGAGGAGAGACAGCCATGGCGACCGCAGTCGACTGCGCCCAGGTCACCTACGAGATCCCGGATCTGGAGCTCCAGAAGAGGTTCCTCACGGCGTTCGGGATGACGCCGGCGGAGGGTGGCGACGAGCAGACCCTCTACATGCGAGGGACGGGCACCCAGCACCACATCCACGTCAGCCGCAAGGCACCCCGGCAGCGCTTCGTCGGGGCGTCGATCGAGATGGCCACCCGCGAGGACCTCGACGAGCTGGCCGCCCTGCCCGGCTCCTCGGCCGTCGGGGAGTCGACCGAGCCCGGCGGCGGCCTCGAGGTCGTGATGCACACCCCCGACGGGATCGAGATCAAGGCGATCTGGGGGAGGACGAAGGCCGAGCCGCTCGCGGACCGCGATCCGTTCCGGTTCAACAACCTCACGGACAAGCCGCGGGTCCACGAGTCGGTGCGGATCGAGACCGCGCCGTGCACCATCGCCCGGCTGGGGCACTTCGTGCTCCATGTCAGCGACCACGACGCGACCGTCGCCTGGCTGATGGAGCGCTTCAACTTCCTGCCGTCCGACTACATGGTCCCGGCGGGCACCGAGGACCCGCCGTACGGCACGTTCCTGCGGCTCGACCTCGGCGACCAGCTGGTTGACCACCACTTCCTGCTGGTGCTGCAGTCCGACTGGGTCGGCGTCCACCACAGCGCGTTCGAGGTGCTCGACCTCGACGCGGTGATGTCGGCGCACGACTACCTGCTTGAGGCGGGGTTCACGCTCGACGTCGGCGTCGGCCGGCACCGGCTCGGCAGCCAGGTCTTCGACTACTGGAAGGACCCGCACGGGTTCCGGATCGAGCACTACACCGACGGCGACGTGGTCGATGCCAGCCACCGGCCGACGTCGTTCAACGGCACCGCCAGCGAGACCACGCAGTGGGGCAACCGGCCGCCGCTGGAGTTCTTCCAGTGAGCCCGGCGGAGGAGGCGGCCCTCGAGCAGCTCCGCCAGGTCGGCACCGCGAACGTCGCCAACGCCCTCTACACGCGCGGATTCCGCAACGTCGTGCTGCACGGCGTCGTCCCCCTGGGCACGGACCAGGAGCAGCTCGTCGGGCCGGCGTACACGCTCCGGTTCATCCCCGCCCGGGAGGACCTGGACTCGCTGGACGAGTACGCCGAGGACTCCAACCTCCACCGGCGCGCCATCGAGGAGGCGCCGCCCGGCTCGGTGCTGGTGATCGACGCCTTCGGCTCGACCCGGGCGTCGTCGATGGGGGACATGATGGCGACCCGCCTGCGCCAGCGTGGCGTGGTGGGCGTCGTCACCGACGGTGGGTACCGCGACGCCACGGGGATCGCGGCCACCGGCCTGCCCTGCTACCAGACGGGTGGCGCGCCGCCGGCGACGCCGATCGCCCTGCACCCGATCGCGCTCGACGAGCCGGTGGGCTGCGCGGGCGTCGCGGTCTATCCGGGCGACATCGTCGTGGGCGACCGCGACGGGGTCGTCGTGGTCCCGCGCCACCTCGTGGTCGAGGTCGCCCAGGCGGCGTACGACGCCCACCAGTACGAGCAGTTCGCCGAGCTGCAGATCGGGGCCGGCCGACCCATCTTCGGCCTGTTCCCGGCCACCCCCGAGAGCCGGACCGAGTACGACGCGTGGGTGGCCGCCGGCCGCCCGCACCCGGAGGAGAGCGCATGACCGACGTCACCGAAGCGAGCCTGAAGTCCCTCGAGCTGCTGGTGCACGCCACCGACCTCGACGAGGACCAGTGGATCGACTACCCGGAGTACGGCTTCCGCCAGTACTTCCTGTTCAAGAACGAGGAGACCGGTGCAAGCATCGCGCTTCTCGAGTACGAGCCGGGTGGCCGGATCCCCACCAAGCACACACACGCCTCGAACCAGTTCATGTACTGCCTCGAGGGCGACTACGAGTACACCGACTCCGGCAAGCGGCTGGGGCCCGGCTCCTTCTACATGAACCCCAAGGACCACCCGCACGGTCCGACGCTCGCCCACGAGCGCAGCGTGCTGATCGAGATCTACGACGGGCCGCACTACTACGAGAAGCCCGAGTACCACACCGACGAGACGATCGGCGACTTCCTCGCCAAGGACCCGGCATGACCGCCACGAACGGGAGCACGCAGATGACCGACCAGAGGTTCGACCCGGCCGAGGCGCTCGCCTCCTTTGGCCTGGACCGGGTGCTCTCCGGGACCTACTCCGCCGCGACGGGCTGGGGCCCGGTCGAGGGCCGCGACCTGATCGACGCCCAGAACCCGGCCGACGGCACGACCGTCGCCCGGGTCGCCGGCTCCACCGGTGCCGACTACCAGGAGATCCTCGCCGGCGCGACCAGCGCCCAGGAGCGGTGGCGCAACGTGCCGGCGCCCCGGCGCGGCGAGTTCGTGCGCCGGATCGGTCAGCTGATCGAGGAGAACATCGACGCGCTCGCGGCGATCGTCTGCCTGGACACCGGCAAGTCGGTGATGGAGGCGAAGGGCGAGCTCAAGGAGTCGATCGACATGTCCGTCCTGGCCGCCGGCCAGGCACGGATGCTCTATGGGTTCACGCAGCAGTCGCAGCGGCCCGACCACCGGATGTACGACCAGTGGCTGCCGCTCGGCGTCGTGGGCATCATCAGCGCCTACAACTTCCCCGCGGCCGTGTGGGCGCAGAACGGGTTCCTGTCGGCGATCGCCGGCAACACCGTGGTGTGGAAGCCGAGCCCGAAGGTGCCGTTGACCGCGATCGCCCTGCAGCAGCTGGTGAACCGCGCGGCCGAGGAGCTCGGCCACCACGGCGTCTTCTCCCTCTACCTGCCCGCGGACGACGCCGATGCGGAGCTGATGGTCGCCGACCCGAGGGTCGCGATGATCTCCTTCACCGGCTCGACCGGGGTCGGGAAGAAGGTCGCCGCCATCGTGGGGTCCACCCTGGGGCGCCGCTACCAGCTGGAGTGCTCGGGCAACAACGGCTGCATCGTCGACGAGACCGCCGACCTGGACCTGGCCGCGAAGGCACTCACCTTCGGTATCGTCGGCACCACCGGCCAGCGCTGCACCAGCACCCGGCGGGTGATCGCGCACGTCGACGTCGTCGACGCGCTCGTCGAGAGGATGAAGCAGGCCTTCGACCAGATCGCGATCGGCGACCCGCGCGACCCCGGCACCGTGGTCGGCCCGCTCATCGACGCTGCTGCGGTCGACCAGTACCGCGACGTACTGGAGCGTGCGATGGCGCAGGGCGCGACCGTGGCGTACGGCGGGCGGGTACTCGACCGCCCCGGCCTCTTCGTGGAGCCGGCGATCGTCACCGACGTCAAGCCGGACTTCGAGATCGCCCAGGAGGAGACGTTTGCGCCGATCGTGTCGGTGCTGACCTACCAGACCCTCGACGAGGCGATCCGGATCCACAACGACGTCGCCCAGGGGCTCGCCTCCGGCATGCACTCGACCAACCTCACGAACATCGAGACCTTCCTCTCCGCCCGCGGCAGCGACTGCGGGATCGTCCGGATCAACATGGGGACGACCGGTGCCGACGTGGGGGCCGCCTTCGGCGGCGAGAAGGAGACCGGGGGAGGGCGGACCGCGGGCTCGGACGCCTGGAAGGGCTTCATGCGCCGCCAGTCGGTGTGCGTGAACTGGGGCGGAACCTCCGCCTGGGACCACCTGATCGAGCTGTGAGGAGCACTGTCGTGAACACGTTGAACCTGGTGAGCCAGAAGAAGCAGCGGATCCGGTCGGAGGCGGTGCGCGAGCCCGCCGACCGGCTGTGGTCGAACTGCTACCGCATTGGGGACCTGGTCCTCGTCTCCGGCATGACCGCCCGTGCCGACGACGGCGAGACCGTCGTCGGCGGCGAGTACGAGCAGGCGCGGGTGATCTTCACCAAGATCAAGAACCTGGTCGAGGCGGCCGGCGCGGTGATGGACGACGTGGTCAAGATGACGATCTACGTCACCGACATCAGCCGCAACCGCGCCGTCTGGCAGGCCCGCGAGGAGTTCTTCACCGGTGACTTCCCGGCGTGCACCCTCGTCGAGGTCTCGGCCCTCGCGAAGCCCGAGATCCTCCTCGAGATCGAAGCCATCGCGGTCGCCGGCTGCAGCGCCGACTGACCCGCGTCGCCCCCACCCTCCGTCCGGACCCCAAGGAACGCCCATGACAACTCTGAACAACCCCGACTCGTCTCGGTCGGTGGAGACCTCGCTGGCCGCGGCGGCGGAGGACCACGCGCTGGTCAGCGTGCCGGCCGTGGACCGCCGCAGCGGCTTCCAGCTGGCCCTGTCGCCCGTCAGCGTCGCGACCGCCCTGGTCATCTTCGCGATCGCCGGCTTCACCGTGACCCTGGCCGGCTTCGTCTGGGGCCTGGTCGCCGGCGTCGCCGTCGGCGTACTCGGGTTCGCGCTCGGCAAGCTGCTCGGGAACATGGCCTACCGCACCGGCCTGTCCGGCACCGTGACGTCTCGGTTCTTCGGCTTCGGCCAACGTGGCTCCGCCGTCGGCTCCGTGGTGTTCGCGGTCATGATCCTCGGCTTCCTCGCCGTCGAGTCGGCGCTGCTCTACGAGGGCACGCTGCTGATGTTCGAGTGGGAGGACACCTGGGCCACGAAGATCGGGGTGTACGGCGTCCTGACCCTGCTGTGGATCGCCCTCGCGATCTTCGGCATCAAGCTCGCGTTGCGCGCCGGCGCGGCGATGATCGTCGTGACGCTCCTGGTGACGGCGTACATGATCGTGCAGATCTACGTCGTCGACGGCGCCAGTGTCTCCGCGGTGTTCGGGTTCGACGGCGTCGTCCCGGGCGGCGGTTGGACCAAGTTCGAGACCGCCGTGTCGGTGATCGGCGCGACCGCCGGCACGATCGCGCTGGTCACCGCCGACTTCGCCCGCTACGCCCGCACCGACAAGGACGTCACCGTGCTCGCCGCGGCCGGGCCGCTGGTGCAGAACGTGGTGATGATCGTGCTCGGCTCGCTCGTCGTCATCGGCGGCATGTCCGAGGTGGTCGAGTACCTGATGGCGCGCGACGCCGGGCTCACCCCGGAGGCGGCGGCCGCGGCCGGCAGCGGCCTGGTGATGGGCAACACCGGCGCGTTCTTCGTGATCTTCGCCGGCTGGGCCGGGTTCGTGACGATCTACGCCGCCCAGGCCAAGGCGCAGGCGATCAACGCCTACTCGGGGTCGCTGGCCCTGGTGAACCTCGTCGACTCCCTCTTCGGGAAGAAGCCCGGCCGCGCCGTGATGGTGGTCGTCGGCAACGTGATCGCGCTGCTCATGATCGCCGCCGGGATCCTCGACGAGTTCAACACGTACCTGTCCTACCTCGGTGCGATGACGCTGGCCATGGCCGGCGTGATGATCGCCGACTACTACGTCGTCCGTCGTGGCAGCGTCGACGGCAGCCACCGGATCGAGAAGTGGAACTGGGCGGGCGTGACCACCCTCGTCGTGGCCGCGGCGGTCGGCATCTGGCTGATGGAGGCGGAGATCGTCACCCTCGGCTTCCTGGTGTCGCTCGTGGTCGCGGTCGTCGGCTACCCGCTGCTGCGCTCGGTGCTTCCCGAGGGCACCGGCACCGGCTTCGTCGCCGAGGCCGAGGCGCTCGACGAAGCGCTCTGACCGCCCACGTGAAGAGGAGAACCCGGATGTCCCAGCATGTCGTCGACGCGCCCTCCGTGGTGGAGTCGCCCGCCCTCCGCAGCGCCTTCGGGCGGTTCGCCACCGGCGTGGTCGCCGTGACCTACGAGTCCGCCGGTGCCCGCTACGGCATGACCGTCAACTCGTTCACCTCGGTCTCGCTCGACCCGGCGCTGGCGCTGGTGGCGATCCGGAAGAGCTCGCGGGCACGCGAGTTCCTCGAGACCGGCCACTACGCGATCAACGTGCTGGCGGAGGAGCAGCTCGCCACCGGCCTCCACTTCGCGGGCCGGCCCGGCGACGGGTCCGACGTCGAGTGGGTCACCGAGGGGCGAGCGCCCCGGGTGAGGGGGGCGCTCGCGTACTTCGAGTGCGCGCCGTGGGCGACGTACGACGGGGGCGACCACGTGCTCGTCGTCGGCCGGGTGACCGCCTTCGGTGAGCGTGACGGAGCCGGACCGCTCGTCTTCTTCGAAGGCGCTTGGCGCCAGCTGGCGGCGGGCGGCCACGCATGAACGCCCTCGACGGGTTCCCCTACGCCGACTACCTCGACCTGCTGTTGGAGACGGCGGTCCGGCCCGTGCCCGAGTGGTTCGGGCGATGAGGCTCGCCACCGTCCGCACGGAGAGCGGGACCCGGGCGGTCAGACTCGAGGGCGACCGCCTGGTCGACCTCGGCCGGCCCGACCTCGGCGTACTGCTGGCGGAGGCCGACTGGGAGAGGACGGCGGCGACGACCGGGATGCGGACCTACCCCGTCGCGGACGCGGACTTCGCGCCGCTGGTGCCGAACCCGTCGAAGGTGCTGTGCGTCGGCCACAACTACACGAACCACATCCAGGAGATGGGCCGCGAGCTCCCGGCGTTCCCCACGCTGTTCCCCAAGTTCGCCGACACCCTGATCGGCGCGAACGACCCACTCGTCAAGCCGCCCGAGACCGAGCGGCTGGACTGGGAGGTCGAACTCGCGCTGGTCGTCGGCCGGCAGGTCCGCCGGGCCTCGCCCGCGGAGGCGGCGGCCGCGATCGCGGGCTTCACCGTCATGAACGACATCTCCGTGCGCGACTGGCAGTTCCGCACCATCGAGTGGACCCAGGGCAAGATCTGGGACTCCTCCACCCCGGTCGGGCCGTACCTCGTCACCCCCGACGAGCTCCCGGGCGGCGTCCGGCCACAGGTGAACGTCCGCACCGTCGTCGATGGCATCGTGATGCAGGACGACGACACCGCGACCCTGCTCTTCGACCCGGTCGCGCTGGTGGAGTACGTCTCCACGGTGATCACCCTGCGCCCCGGCGACCTGATCGCGACCGGCACCCCGGCCGGCGTCGGTCAGGCCCGCGACCCGCAGGTGTTCCTCACCCCGGGCAGCACCGTCACGGCCGCCATCAAGGGGATCGGCGCCTGCACCAATGTGGTCATCGGTTCCTCGTGCGGCGCCGCTGTGAGGCCGCGCGGCCGACGCTGAGCGGCTGTGGCGAGCAGACATCGAGAATGGCTTCGTTCGGACCAGGACGGCCGGACGTGCTGTGCGAGCTCAGGCGTCCCACGGGTTGAGGAGTTGTACCCCGAGAGGCTCGAAGTGCTTGGTGTTGCGGGTCGCGACCACGAGCTCGTTGGCTCGCGCGACGGCCGCGATGAGGGCATCGTCAAGCGGGGCGTGCTCGGGAACCCGGTAGGTCGCTAAGACGCGTGCTGCGGCTAGATCGAACGGCAGAACGCGATCGGCGAACGCGGGCAGTACTCGCTCGCTGAACCAACGGCGGAGCACCGCTCCTTGCTCGGCGTCGGACCGCTCCAAGGCGGCCACGCCACGTTCGATCTCGGCAACCGTGGTCGCGGCGATGAACTGGTCGTTCACGGCGACCGACGCAGCCCAGACTTCGACCGCGGGATTGCGTCCGCGCACCCGCAGCGCCGAGACCACATTCGTGTCGAGCAGGTACCTCACAGTTCGGGCACTCGGGCCGTCAGACCGAGGCGGCCGGGCTCGAAGTCGATGTCGGCGCCCTCATCGGTGCTGAGAAGATCAACCAGCGTGACCGGCTCGCGCTCCAGAGCTTCAACGAGGATGGCCCGCACCTCAGCCTCTGTGTTTCGATGATGCTGCCCAGCGCGAGCCTTCAACTTGGCCTTGGTGCCGGGCGGCAGGTTGCGAATCAGGATCTGCTCCACGGCGATCACCTCCGATATCGATCACACGATATCACCGCCGTCCTGTATCTGTGTCAGGCGCTCATGGCGTCGCGACGAAGTTCGGATCGACCCTTGCGGCGGCGTACGTCAAGCAGGCCGTGATGTCCTCGGAGGTCAGGTCGGTCGGGGTGTCCCTCGAGGATCGTGGCCTCGTCGGCCCTTGCAACGAGCATCGAGAGGACGTCGGTGACGCTGTTGTGCGGATGGGCTGGCCTGTAGGCCGGGTTCTGTACGCCGAAGCGTGGCGACCATCCATCTACGACGGCCGTTGCCGGCCGCCTCCAGCGGTCTACCCGCGCACTCGGGCGGGCCGCCCTCGGTCGTGCGCGCGTCCGGGGCCCGAAGGCTCCGGACTTCTTGACCTTGCTCCAGGTGGGGTTTACCGAGCCGGCCGGGTCGCCCCGGTCGCTGGTGGTCTCTTACACCACCGTTTCACCCTTACCTCCCGTCGTCAGGCAGAGCCGTCAGGCGGGAGGCGGTCTGTTCTCTGTGGCACTGTCCCGCGGGTTTCCCCGGGTGGGCGTTACCCACCACCTCGCCCTGTGGAGCCCGGACCTTCCTCGGCACCGCACTCTCGCGAGCACGGCGACGCGGTCGCCCGGCCAGCCCATCCGCAGGGACAGGATAGGGCAGGTGGGGCGGGGGACGTCATACGGATGGTGGAAGGGGACGCACTGTCCGTATGACGTCCGGGGGAGGGCCTAGGCTGGCGCGGTGCTGGCGGACGGGTACGAGATCAGGGCGCTGCGGCGGGGTGACGGGGCCGCGCTGGCGGCGGCGTTCCGGCGCAACCGGGAGCACCTCGCGCCGTGGGACCCGGAGCGGCCGGACGAGTTCTACACCGACGCGGGGCAGGAAGCGGAGGTCGGCCGCAACCTGATGCAGGCCGAGCAGGGCCGGTCCTACCTCTGGCTGCTCACGTACGGCGACGTGGTGGTCGGCCGGATCATGCTCAACAACATCGTGCGCGGCATCCTGCAGACCGGCACGGTGGGCTACTGGATCGACCACGAGCACCTGGGTCGGGGCCTGGCGACCGCGGCCGTCGAGCACGTCGCCCGGGAGGCGACCAGGCTCGGGCTGCACCGGCTCGAGGCCGGCACGATGCCGCACAACGCGGCGTCGCAGGCGGTGCTGCGGCGCAGCGGCTTCACGGAGTACGGCACGGCGGAGAGGTTCCTCTACCTGCGCGGCGCGTGGCGCGACCACGTGCTCTTCCAGCGCATCCTGCACGACGACCCGCCCGGGAATCCCCTGCCCTGACCCGGTGTTGAGCGGGCATGTACGACGACACGCTGCCCACGCCGCCGGTCGTCTTCCCGGACCAGGCGGCACCCGAATCGGCCTACCGCACCGCCTTCGACCTGCTCGCCCGGCGCGCGCCCCGGGAGGCGCTCGAGGTGCTGACCCCCGCGCTCGAGCAGGAGCCCGACAACACCGGCCTGCTGACGCTGCGGGCGTGGGCCTACCTGATCCGTGCCCAGCTCGGGCCCGCCGAGACCGAGCTCGCCGCGCTGGCCGAGCGGCGACCCGACGACGACTGGGTCCGGCACGCGCTCGGCCGCGCCCTCGAGCGGCAGTCGCGGTACGCCGAGGCGTTGCCTCACCTGCGCCTGGCCGCCGCCATGTCGGGCGACCCCGAGCACGAGTTGGCGGTCCTGCGGGTCGAGCGACGGCTCGCCGAGACCGGTGAGCGGAACCTCGACGACCTGACCTGACGGGCCGTGCCGCGTGTAGTTTCGGCAGCATGAGCTACTGGTTCTGCGTGCGGCACCGCCGGGTCGAGGACGAGGACAACATCTGCCCGCCGATCGACCGGCTCGGGCCCTACGACACGCGCGAGGAGGCCGAGCGGGCGCTCGAGACGGCCGAGCAGCGCAACGAGGACTGGGACAACGACCCGGACTGGAATGACGACTGACTCGACGCGCCGGACCTCGCCCTGGCCGTTCGTGGGCATGGCGGGGATGGCCTGCGCCTTCTTCCTGTACGCCGCGAGTGGGCTGGTCGCCCCGTGGTGGGCGGTCGCGTTGCTGCTCGTCGTGTGGGTGCTCCTGCTGGTCGTCGCGTGCGCGTGGTGGACCCCGCGGCCGCGATGGGTCCCGGGAGTCGCGGTGTTCGCCGTGGTGCTGTGGTTCGCGGTCGTGACCGCGGGTGGGGCGTGGCTGGGCTGGACGGCCTGAGCGCCCTCAGGCGCCCGGCCGCACCGAGACCCGGGTGATCCGGTGCCGGTCGACGTCGGTGACGACGAGCCGGTGGCCGTCCACGACCACGGCGTCGCCGATCTCCGCCAGCCGGCCGAGCCGGTGCATGACGTAGCCGGCGACGGTCTCGTAGGGGCCGTCCTCCAACGGCACGCCGGTTTCGCGGGCGAACTCCTCGATCGTCAGGCCCGCGTCGACGACGTCGGGCGCGGTCTCGGGCGCGGCCTCGTCGTACTCGTCGCGGATGTCGCCGACCAGCTCCTCCACGAGATCCTCGAGGGTGACGATGCCGTCGGTGCCGCCGTACTCGTCGACCACGACCGCGATGTGGCGACCCTCGTCGCGCATCCGGGCCAGCGACGGCAGCAACCGGTTGGTGGCCGGCAGGTGCACGATGTCGCGGGTCAGGCCGCGGATCCGGCGCTTCGGGTCGGCACCGAGCAGGTCGCGCACGTGCAGGAAGCCGCGGATGTCGTCGGGGCCGGTGCCGGTCACCGGGAAGCGCGAGTAGGGGTGGGACAGCGCCGCCTCGGTCGCCTCGGCGACGGTGCAGTCGGCGGCGAGGAACGTGACGTCGCGCCGGGGCCGCATCACCTCGCTCAGCGACCGGTCGCCGGCGTCGAAGACGTCGGTGAGGATCTTGCGCTCGTCGTCGGCCAGCCCCTCGTGCTGGTCGACGAGGAACCGCAGCTCGTCGTCGCTGAGCTGCTCCGCCGTCGCGCCGGGGTCGCCGCCGAAGACCCGAACCACGGCGTTGGTCGAGAGCGAGAGCAGCCACACCACCGGCCGCATCAGGACGGCGAACCGGTCGAGCGGCCCGCCGACGACGTACGAGACGCCCGCGGCGCGCTGGAGGGCGAGCCGCTTGGGCACCAGCTCGCCGAGCACCAGCGACAGGTAGGCGATGAACAGCGTCAGCAGGATCAGCGCCAGCGTGTCGGCGGCGGCTCCGCTGAGGCCGAGATCGACGAGCACCGGGGCGAAGTCGGGCGCCAGCGTCGACGCGCCGTACGCCGCGGAGAAGAAGCCGGCCACGGTGACGCCGATCTGGACGGCGGCGAGGAACCGGTTGGGGTCGCGGGCGACCCGCGCGACCCTGGCCCCGCGCGGGCCGCGCTCGGCGAGGGCGTTGATCTGGCCCTCGCGTAGCGAGACCAGCGCGATCTCGGTGCCGGCGAACACGCCGCCGACGAGGATGAAGGCCAGGACGAGCAGCAGGTTGGTCAGCGTCTGGGCGTCCACCCGTGAAATCTAGCGGCGCGGTCGTACCCGCAGGATCACGTCGGTGCCGCCGCCGTTGTCGGTGGTCACATAGAACGTCGGACCGGGGCCGTCGACCACGGTGCGGATCCGGCCGTAGCGTCGCAGCTCGGCGGGCACGTGCACCCGCTGGAGCGTGCCGTCGGCCGACAGCGTCAGGAACAGCACCCGCTCGGCCTTGAGCGCCGCGACGGCCAGGGTGCCGTCGTACGCCCCGAGCCCTGGGCCGCCGACGAAGCCGCCGCCGGAGGTGGCCAGCGTCGGGTAGCCCGAGCTCCACACGGCCTCGACCTGTCGACCGGGCAGCGACTGGTCGGTCATCGGCACGCTCTCGTCGTAGCCCGGGCCCGGGTCGTAGCCGTAGTTGCCGCCGTTGACGAGTCGGTTGACCTCGTCGTCCCGATCGGTGCCCTGCTCGATCGACCACAGCGTGCCGTCGGCGCGCTGGCTGAGGCCCTGCACGTTGCGGTGCCCGTAGGTGTGGACGTAGCGCTGCGCGCGGCTCCGCGCCCCGGCGAACGGGTTGTCGGGCCACGGCCTGCCGGTGAAGCGGTCGAGCCGCAGCGTCTTGCCGCCGAGCGACCGCTTGTTCTGCGGGTTGGTGGCGGTGGCGGCGTCGCCGGTGCCGACCAGGAGCGAGCCCGCGTCGTCGACCAGCAGGCGACAGCCGCCGTGGCGACCGCTGGTCGCCGGGAGTCCGCCGACGAGTCGCCGCACCTTCGTGGCCCTGGTCAGGTCGGTGTTCAGCCGCCACGCGATCACGCGGACGTCGTGGCCGCCCGCGGTGGTGCCACCCTGACAGGTGTAGATCCGCCGGTTCGTCGCGAAGCGCGGGTCGACCTCGAGGCCCATCAGCCCGGTCTCGCCGCTGACCCACACCGAGCCGCTGGGGAACCGCACCCGGTGCCGGCGCCCGTGGTCCCACACCCCGAGCGTGGCCCGGTCGCGCTGGGTGTAGAGCAGCACGCCGCGACCGAGCACGCGGACGTCCCACGGATGGTCGAGGTCGCGCACGAGCCGCTTGACCGCGAGCGGTGGGTACGCCGCGGCCCGCCCGACCGCATCCCGGTCGGAGTGGTCGGGCGTGCAGGCGACCGCGGGTGCGGCGGGCAGGGCGAGTGCGAGGGCCGTGGTCAACCCGAGAACGACGGAGCGCATGGCGGCACGGTAGCGACGGTTGATGAGACCGCGGGTGGGGTCAGAAGGTGTGCTCCTCGGCCGGGAAGGTGCCGGCGCGGACGTCGGCGGCGTAGGCCCGCGCCGCGTCGAGCAGGACGCCGTGGAGGTCGGCGTACTGCCGCACGAAGCGCGGCATCCGGCCGGTGCGCAGCCCGAAGGCGTCCTGCCACACCAGCACCTGGCCGTCGCAGCCCGCCCCGGCGCCGATGCCGATGGTGGGGATCGACACGGACGCCGTGACGTCGGCGGCGACGTCGCCGGGCACCATCTCCATCACGACGGAGAAGGCGCCCGCCTCCTCCATCGCCCGGGCCTCCTCGATGACCCGCTTGGCCGCGTCGCCGCGGCCCTGCACGCGGTAGCCGCCCAGGTTGTGCTCCGACTGTGGGGTGAAGCCGATGTGCGCCATCACGGGGATGCCGCCCTCGGTCAGCTTGCGCACCTGCGGGGCCATCTCGACGCCACCCTCGAGCTTCACGGCGTGCGCGTTGGCCTCCTTCATGAACCGGACGGCGGTCAGGTAGGCCTGCTCGGGCGAGGCCTGGTAGGAGCCGAACGGCAGGTCGGCGACGACCAGCGCGCGGCGTACCGACCTCGTCACGGCGCGCGCCAGCGGGATCAGCTCGTCGACGGTCACCGGCAGCGAGGTCTCGTTGCCGAAGACGTTGTTGGAGGCGCTGTCGCCGACCAGCAGGACCTCGATACCGGCCTCGTCGAAGGTCTGGGCGGCGTACTGCTCGTAGGCGGTGAGCATCGCGAACCGCTCGCCGCGCTGCTTCATCTCGCGTAGGTGGTGGGTGCGGATCCGCTTGATCGCGGCGGCTCCCTCCGTCTGCTGGGCCTTGGCCGGACCGGTGCCGTACGGCGCGGTCTCCTCGCTCATGGAATCTCCCTGACATGTCATCTCGCGGCTCCCTGATGGAGTCCACGGACCGTTCGTCAGGCTAGCCCCGGACCGCCCCGTTGAGGCCTGTGTGCCTCGTCACGCGATGCCGGCGGGGCGGGCGGCGTCGGCCGCCGCCTCCATGTCGGCGATCACGATCTTCTGCATCGTCATCATCGCCGCGGCGGCCGCCTGGGCGCGGGCCGGGTCGGGATCGGAGATCAGCTCGTAGAGGCGCACCGGCACGATCTGCCAGGACAGCCCGAACCTGTCCTGCAGCCAGGCACACTGGTCGGGCCGGCCGCCGGCGACCAGGGTGTCCCAGTAGTAGTCGACCTCCGACTGGTCGGCGCAGTCGACGCTCAGCGACACGGTCTCGGTGAAGCCGGCGTGCACCGGTCCGCCGTTGATGCCGCGGAACGGCCGGCCGTCGAGGGTCCACCGGGCGGCGAGCACGCTGCCGTCGTCGTGATGGGACACCCCGCGGATCTCGGAGTTCGGGAAGACCGCGGTGTAGAACTCCACGGCCTCCATCAGGTTGTCGTCGAACCACAGGCAGGTGCTGATCTCAGGCATGCCGTGCAGACCGCGGCCGGTCCGAGAACTCATCGCAACCGGCACGGATCTGCCTCGTTCGGGCCATGTCGGTCGGGCGGTCGGCGGCGCACGCTGAGGGGATGGCAGCACCGCAGGACGCTCGGGAAGAGCTCCGCCTCGCCGTCGTGCTCAACGGCGGCGTGAGCCTCGCCGTCTGGATCGGGGGAGTCACCCTCGAGATCGACCGGATGACGCGGGGCGACCGCGTCTACGGCCAGCTGTTGGACCTGCTCGGCATGAGCGCTCGTGCCGACGTCATCACGGGTACGTCGGCCGGCGGGATCAACGGGGCCGCGCTCGCCCTGGCGCAGGTCAACGACCACGCCGACCTGCGCGGACTGCGCGACCTGTGGGCCGACCAGGGGCGGATGGAGACCCTGCTGCGTACGCCGTTCCACGGCCAGCCGGCGTCGCTGCTGCGCGGCGACGAGTACTTCTTGCCGTCGCTGGAGCGGGCGCTGCGCGGCCTGACCGTCGACTACGCACCGATCGGGTCGGACCGCCGGCCGGTGTACCTCGGCGTGACCACGACGCTCCTCGACGGCGCCCGCACGGTCACCTCCGACGCGCTCGGCCAGGCGCTGCCCCAGGAGGTGCACGCCGGCCTGATGACCTTCAAGCATCTGGAGAACGACGGCCAGGACGACTTCGCGGCCGACCAGATCGGCGAGACCACGCGCCGGCTCGCCCTGGCCGCCCGCTCCTCGGCGAGCTTCCCGGTGGCCTTCGAGCCGTCGTTCCTGCCGGTGGGCACCGGGGTCTCGGGCAACGGCCGGCCGGACATGACGATGGTCGCCGACTGGGTCGACCCGACCGGACCGCCGGACCAGTCGCACTTCGGCGTCGACGGCGGTGCGATGGTCAACACCCCGACGCTCCCCGCACTCGAGGTGATCGACAGCCTGCCGGCGACCACGGCGGTACGCCGGGTGATGCTGCTCGTCTTCCCGCACGCGCCGACCGTGCAGGAGCGCCCGCCCGCCGAGGAGCAGGACCCGCCGACGGTGGTGGAGGCGCTGACCGGGGTCGCCCACGCGACCCGCAGTGAGGCGAGCCGCACGCATGTCGAGAAGGTGGAGGAGCACAACCGGCAGGCGGCGGCGCGCAGGTTCGGGCGCTCCGACGTGCTGATCAGCCTCCAGCGCAGCACCGACAACGGCCTGACCGACGTGCTGTCCGGGCTGTTCGGGACGCTCTACCCGCACTACCGCGAGCTGCGCCTGCGCCGGGCCGCCCGCGACCTCGCCGAACGGGTGCCGACGGTGCCGGGCTGGTCCTACGACCGGGTGCTCGGATCCGTCGAGAAGGCGCAGCAGCGCGTCGACGCGACGCACGGCCTGCCGTACGTCGTCACCACGGCGGAGGCGCGCGACTGGCGGTTCGACCCCGCGCGCGGCTGGCCGTGGGGCGTCACCACCGCCGAGCACTTGGCCGACGACGCGCTCGACCTGGCGCGCCGGCTGGTGCGCCTCGAACTGACCGCGGACGAGCGGGTGCTGGTCGAGCGCCAGCGGATGGCGCTCTTCGACGTACGCCGCCGGGTCGAGCGGGCCCGGCGCGGGTTCGACGACGTGTGGTTCCGCGGCTGCCTGAGCGGGCTGCCGCCGAACACGTCGTACTGGCAGGTCCGGATGGCCGCCCAGCAGCGCGCCTACCGCGGCGGGCGCGAGCTGGAGGCGGCCGACTTCGAGCGACTCACCCCGGACCCGCAGCGCCGCCAGGACCTCGCCGACCTGGTCAACGCGACCTATCCCGAGCGCAGGGTCGGCACCGAGGTCGCCGACGGCCTGATCGAGCTCGCGTCCTCGCTGCTCGCGCTGACGCCGGCCGTCGACCGGCTCGCCGACGTCGTGACCGGCGACGATCAGCTGGCGCTCCAGGCCTGGCAGAAGCTCCTCGGGAACGTCGCCGACGAGCGTGAGCTGATCGCGGAGCTGGTGCGGCTCGACGTGGTGACCGCGTGTCTGAGCAACGCCCCCGAACGAGGCTCGGAGCAGCTGGTCGAGCTGGTGCAGGTGAGCCTGCAGACCAGCAACGCCTTCGCGCAGGTGACCACCCAGGGCAGCGACAAGCTGGGCGGCGCCCGGCTCGGCCGCTTCGCCGGCTTCCTCAAGGAGTCCTGGCGGATCAACGACTGGATCTGGGGCCGGCTCGACGCCGCCACGATGCTCTGTCAGGTGCTCCTGGACCCCGACCGGCTGCGCCGCGCCCGCGAGGACGCCGAGCGGCGCGGCGAGCCCTGGCCGGCGACGGCGCAGGGGTGGGTCGACGCCTGGGTGGCGACGCTGTTCGAGGGCCGGGAGCCGGGGCCGGGCTTCCTCTCGCTCCGGCAGCGGGCGGTCGTGGAGCTGGACCGGTACGTCTACCACGACACCGCCGACCGGCCGCCCACGCTGGAGGCGCTGGCCGGGCTGTTCGCCTGGGCGATCCAGGCGGATGTCGCGGCCGAGGACCTGCCCGCGCTGCGGGACGCGGTCGCCGCGGACCGCCGGGAGGGCGCGACCCAGGCCTCGCACGGGGAACGCTTCGTCGAGGACAACGCGGCCCTGCTCGACCAGCTCAAGGGGCTGGGGCCGGTGCTGCTGACGTCCAACGAGCCGGGCGCCGCACCACCCGACGACCCGAGGTCCGCCCAGCGCCGGGGTCTCGGGCTGGCCGGACTGCGCGCCTTCGACCGCGCGGGCGTCGGCCGCGAGCCGCTCGACGCCGAGGCGTCCGGCGACCTGCTGATCCGCACCGGCGTCACCGCGGTGGCCGTCGGTGCCACCGTGCTGGACAGCCCGAAGCTCGGCGTACCGGCCGCCAAGCCGCTGACCCGCACGATCCGGGGCCTGGCGCTGCTGCCGTACTGGGTGGCCCGCGGCCTCACCGGTGGCGCCCGCATCGGCAACACCGTCGCCATCGCCGTGCTGGCGCTCGGCGGCGCGATGCTGGCGCTCTCGCTGGTGCTGTCGGCGACCCCGCGCTGGGTGGCGCTGATCGGGGTGTCGGCGCTGCTCTTCGGCTTCGCCTACGCCGCGCTGCGCACCGGCAGCCTGCTGCACGGCATCGCACTGCTCAGCCCGGTGATCCCGTTGATCGCGTACGCCGTGACCCAGCAGGTCCGGCCGACGGAGACGACCCTGCCCACGCTCGCCGTGCTGCCGTTCGTGGCCGCGCTGATCGCGGGCCTGGTCATCCTGGGATCCCTGCCGGCGCTGGTGCGTACGCCGTTCGCGGTGGTCACCGACAGCGGTGGGCGCGGGTGGCTGATCGCCCTGATCGGCGGCACGCTGGTGCTGGAGGCGGCGGTCGTGGCCGCCGTATGGATCACCGTCTCCTGGAGGCCCGCGCTGGTGCTGCTGGCCGTGTCGGTCGTCGTCGACGTGGCCTGCTGGCTGGCCGAGCGCGAGTCGTCGGCCTTCCGGGTGCGCTTCCTGGCCGCCGACGGCTGGGCCGAGGATCGGCTGGTGCAGCCACAGGCGGTGGCGGGTGCCTGGGCCTGCGTCTACGCGATCCTGTCCGCCGCGGTCGGGGTGCTGCTCTGGCTCCTGGTGCGCGCGCTCGGCGACGACCTGCGCTTCGACACCGGCGAGCACCAGGGCGAGCTGACCGCCACCGGGGTCGCGCTCTGGGCCTCGGTGATCGGCGCGCTGGTGATGACCGTGCTGCTCGCGGTGCTCGTCGTGGCGCTGCCGCGCCGGGCCCGCGGCCGCTTCGCGACCGAGCTGGAGCGGCAGGTCCGGGCCGGCGCGTTCGCCGTCGGCCCCAGCCTCGACGAGACGCGGGACCTGCTGGTGCGGCGGCTGCGCACGCGCGGCACGGCGTACGTCTATCTGACGCAGGTCGCCGACGACGACCTCGTGCTCTCCGGGACCGGCGACGGCCTGGCCCGGCGCATCTGGAGGGCGGCGGGTCATACCTAGGCCCACACCTAGACTCTGGGCCGTGGACTTCTACTCCGCCTACGCCCAGGGGTTCGCCCGGGTGGCCGCGTGCACCGTCCCGATCCGGGTGGCCGACCCCGCGACCAACGCTCGCGCCGTGCTGGAGCAGGCCCGGGCCTGCTCCGACGACGGCGTCGCGGTCGCGATCTTTCCCGAGCTCTGCCTGAGCGGGTACGCCGTCGACGACCTCTTCCTGCAGGACCCGCTGCTCGACGCCGTGGCCGACGCGATCGCCGAGATCGTCGCGGCGTCGCTCGACCTGCTGCCGGTCCTGGTGGTCGGCGCGCCCGTCGAGCACGGCAACCGCGTGCTGAACGCCGCCGTGGTGATCCACCGCGGCCGGATCCTGGGCGTGGCCCCGAAGTCGTACCTGCCGACCTACCGCGAGTTCTACGAGCGCCGCTGGTTCGCGCCCGGGGACGACGTGCGCGGCACCACGGTGCTCGCGGGCCAGGAGGTGCCGATCGGGCCGGACCTGCTCTTCCGGGCCGACGACGTGCGCGGGCTGGTGCTGCACGTCGAGGTGTGCGAGGACCTGTGGGTGCCGGTGTCGCCGAGCGCCGAGGCGTCGCTCGCCGGCGCGACCGTGCTCGCGAACATCTCCGGCAGCCCGATCACCGTCGGCCGCGCGAGCGACCGGCACCTGCACGCCCGGAGCGCGTCGAGCCGCTGCCTCGCGGCGTACCTCTATGCCGCTGCCGGCCAGGGCGAGTCGACCACGGACCTGTCCTGGGACGGCCAGACGATGGTCTACGAGAACGGCGAGCTGCTCGTCGAGTCCGAGCGGTTCCCCGACGGGCCGCGGAGGTCGGTCGCCGACGTCGACCTCGACCGGCTGCGGCTGGAGCGGCTCCGGACGGGCACCTTCGACGACAACCGTCGCGCGGTCGGCCGAGACTTCCGGACCGTCGACTTCGAGCTCGCGCCGCCTGCGGGTGACATCGGGCTGCGCCGCAAGGTGGACCGGTTCCCTTTCGTGCCGGACGACCCCGAGCGCCTCGCGCAGGACTGCTACGAGGCCTACAACATCCAGGTCTCCGGGCTCGAGCAGCGCCTGGCTGCGATTGGCCAGCCGAAGGTGGTGATCGGCATCAGCGGCGGCCTCGACTCGACGCACGCGCTGATCGTCGCGGCCAAGGCGATGGACCGGCTCGGCCGGCCGCGCAGCGAGATCCACGGCTTCACGCTGCCCGGCTTCGCGACCGGCGAGCGCACCAAGGGCTACGCGTGGCGGCTCGCGGAGTCGCTCGGCATCACCATGCAGGAGATCGACATCACCGCGGCGGCACGGGAGCTGCTGGCCGACCTCGGCCACCCCTACGCGCAGGGCGAGGAGGTCTACGACGTCACGTTCGAGAACGTCCAGGCCGGGCTGCGCACCGACTACCTCTTCCGGCTCGCCAACCACCGCGGCGGGATCGTGGTCGGCACCGGCGACCTCTCCGAGCTGGCGCTGGGCTGGTGCACGTACGGCGTGGGCGACCAGATGTCCCACTACAACGTCAACGCCGGCGTACCGAAGACGCTGATCCAGCACCTGATCCGCTGGGTGATCGGCTCCGGGCAGTTCGGCGACGACACCAACGACGTACTCGCCGAGGTCGTCGCGCAGGAGATCACCCCCGAGCTGGTGCCGCATCGCGAGGACCAGCTGCCGCAGTCGACCGAGGCGTCGGTCGGGCCCTACTCGCTCCAGGACTTCACGCTCTTCCACGTGCTGCGCCTCGGCTACCCGCCGCGCAAGATCGCCTTCCTCGCCTGGCACGCCTGGCACGACGCCAACGCGGGGGAGTGGCCGCCGAACTTCCCCGACGACCGCCGGGTCGCCTTCGACCTGGCGACGATCCGGACGTGGCTCGACGTGTTCGTCCGACGCTTCTTCGCCAGCCAGTTCAAGCGCTCCGCGCTCCCGAACGGGCCGAAGGTCAGCCACGGCGGCACCATGTCGCCGCGCGGCGACTGGCGAATGCCCTCCGACGCCAGCGCGGCGGCCTGGCTGGCCGACCTCGCGTCGGTCCCGGACTGAGGTGGCCACCCGAGACCCGGGCCGCGGCGTACTCGCTGCGGTCGCTTGCCTCGGCGCCCTGCTGGTGCTGATCGGTGCGGCCTGCGGCGTCGTCAATCGCGAGGTGCTCGACGCCGGCCGCTTCGCCGCACACGTCGACGCGGTCCGGTCCGACCCCGGTGTCTCTCGGCAGGTAGGTGCGCTGCTGACCGACCGACTCCTGGACGAGCAGCCCGATCTCGTGGCGATCCGGCCACTGGTCGAGAGCACGGCCACGTCCGTCGTGGCGAGCCCGGCGCTCGGCCCGGTGGTGCGGGCCGGCGTCCGACCGCTGTACGACGCGCTGGTGCTCGGCCGTGACGACGCCGTCGTGCTCCGGCTGGCCGACGTCGGCGCGGTCGTGGTCGGGTCGCTGGCGGTCGCGGCGCCGGAGGCCAGGGCCGCGGTGCCGGCCGATCTGGACGTGCGGCTGTCGCGGTTCGGCGGCCAGGAGTACTCCGGGAGCGTGGTCGGCTCGGTGCACCTCGTGGAGCTGCTCGCCTGGCTCTGTCCGGTGCTGGGACTGGCGTTGCTCGTGCTGGCAGGCGTCCTCCGGGAGCGTGGTCCGGGGACGGTCCGCCGGGTGACGCGCGAGGTCGGCCGCGGCGTCCTGGCGGCCGGCCTGGGGCTCGCCGGCCTGCTCGTCGTGGTGGGCTTCGTCGTCGACCGGCTCGACCCGGGCACGCTGGCGGGCGCCGTACGCCGCGCTGCGTGGAGCGAGCTGGACGGGCCGTTCTGGGTGACCGCGGGCGTCGTGGTGGCGCTCGGGGCGCTGGCGACCGCCGTGGCGACGGCCACGAGGTGGCCGCGGCTCGAGGACGTGCGCCGGCTCGTCGACCTCGATGTGCCACCGCGCCGGCTTGCGGCCCGCGCGGTGGTGCTCGCCGTGCTCGGGGCGGCGCTCGTCCTCCAGCCCGCCCGGGTGGCCACCGTGGGTCTCGCGCTCCTCGGCGTCGGCCTGCTGACCCTCGCCGTGGTCTCGGCCCTGGTGGCGCTCGGCCGCAGTCCCCGGCGGCGTACCTGGATCGCCCTCGCCGCCGCCGGCCTCGTCGGAGCCACGGTCCTCTCCGCCCTCCCCGTCGAGCACCGGCTCGCGGTCACCTCGGCCGCTCCGCGCGAGGGCTGCAACGGCCACGTCGAGCTGTGCGACCGGCGCTACGACGAGATCGCCTACCCCGCGACCCACAACTCGATGGCGGCGGCGAGCGAGGGGTGGTTCTTCCCCGAGCAGCCCGACGGCATCGTCGACCAGCTCGACCACGGCATCCGGGTGCTGCTGATCGACAGCTGGTACGGCCAGCGCACCGACCGTCCGGGAGTCATCGCCACCGCCGATGAGCACCGGGCCAAGGCCATCGCCCAGGCGGAGTCTGAGCTCGGCGCCGCCACCGTGCGCAGCGCGCTGCGGATCCGCGACGCGCTCGGACTCACCCCGCAGGGCGCCGTCGAGTCGTACCTCTGCCACGGCCTGTGCGAGCTCGGCGCGACGCCATGGCTGCGGAGCCTGCGCGAGGTGCACGACTGGCTCGTCGCGCACCCCGACGAGGTGGTCACGCTCTTCGTCCAGGACGAGGTGAGCCCCGACGACACGGTCGCGCTCATCGAACGGGCCGGGCTGCTGCCGTACGTGCACGAGCAGGGCGGAGACACCTGGCCGACGCTCGGCGAGATGATCGCCTCGGGCCGGCGTCTGGTCGTGCTGATGGAGAACCGGGGTGGGGGTACGGCGCATCCGTGGCTCCTGCAGGGCTTCGACGAGGTGCAGGACACGCCGTTCCTCTTCCGTCGCCCCGGCGAGTTCAGCTGCGCGCCCAACCGAGGCTCCGTCGACGCCCCGCTCTTCCTCGTCAACCACTGGATCACCGACAAGACCGCCGAGATCACCAACGCGGAGCGGGTCAATGCGCGTGAGGTGCTGCTGCCGAGGGTCGAGCAGTGCCGGGCCGAGCGCGGGATGCTGCCCAACTACGTCGCGGTGGACTACTACGACCGCGGCGACCTGATGGAGGTCGTCGACGAGCTCAACGGGCTCTGAGCCGCCTCGGCCCCGATACGGTCAGCACGTGCGCGTCGATCTCCTGGGGTGTCAGCGGCCGGAGCACCGCGATCGAGGCATGATCACCGGACCCGACGGTCGCGGCTACGCCCGCCACGGCACGCGAACCGGCCGGCGAGCCGCGGACGAGCTGGTCGCCGCGGGCGTGCCGATCGTGCTGGACCTCTACGGCCACGGGCAGCTCGAGTGGTTCGACGCCGAGGATGCCCGCACCGCCTGGACCGAGGTGCGGCCCTTCGTCACCACGGCCGAGCCCACGTCCCGGCAGCTGGCCAAGCATGTCATGTGGACCGCGGGCACCTGGCTGTCCGAGGACGAGGGGCCCCTGCTCTACCTCACCGGTCGTTGCTGACCTGCCTTCGAGTGTGATGCCCGGAGCGGTGCGGTCAGCCGGTGGTTGCGGCCGGTGACGCGCTTACCGGGTTTGTGTGGTCGCCGTAGGGGGTGTCGGCTGCTGGGCGGCTTGCGGTCTGCTCGGGTCGCCTGGGTCGCTCGGGTCAAGCGGCGTAGTCGATGGCGATGTGGAGGTCGGTGTAGTAGAGCTCGCCTCCCATGAGGGGCACGACGCGGCTGGGGGTGGGTGCGCGTGGTGCTGTTGATCGGATGACGTGGCCGGTGGGCAGGGTGGTCTCGACGGTGTGCTGGGTGTCGGTGCTCGCGGGTGGGCCGGTGATGGGGGTGGCTCGCCAGCCGGGGGCTTGTTTGGTGTGGTTGCACTGTTCGCAGAGGCCTTGGCCGTTGATCGCGGAGGTGGGGCCGCCATCGGCGTGGTCGGTGATGTGGTCGTGGTGGCGGACCGGGGCGTTGCACCAGGGGGTGCGACAGGTCTGGTCGCGGAGGTCGAGGAACAGGCCGAGGGCCTTGGGGAACGCCCGGGTCTTCGATTCCATGGCGACGAGGGTGCCGGTCTCGGGGGCCACGTAGAGCCGCCGCAGCGCCGTCCGCGCCGTCTGTGCCTGGGCGAGCGCGGTGGCGGCGAGGTCGCGGGCGTGGTCGGCGGTGATCGGGCCGTAGCCGGTCAGCCAGGCGGGCTGGTGTCCGCCGGCGAGGAGGGTGTGGTCGGAGACGGTCAGGTTGATCGTGACCGGGACCGCCTCCGCGGTGGCTTGTCCGGTGATCAGGGTGACGAGGGTGTCGGTCATCACCTGACCCCGTGACCGGGAGTCGCCTTGGGCGCGGACCTGGTCGGCGGCCCGGGTCAGGGTGGCGTAGGCCGCGACACCCTGGGCGACCGGGAGCAGTACCGAGAGCCGGGCCATCGTGTCCGGCGCGGGCCGCAGGCTCACGTACCGGTCGGCCTCCGCGCGGGCGCGGCGGTCGACCACCGCGGCCGGGTCCAGGCCGGCGACCAGCGCCCGGGTCTGCGCGACGAGTCGTCGGTCGCCCCACCCCTCGAACCGATACGCGCCATCGGAGTCGGGGGCGCACAGCTCGGCGTCCACCCGGGCCCGGTGCCCGGGCTGGAGGCAGGCGGTCTCCCGGGCGATCAGGATCGCCCGCCACTCCGACACCACCCCGGCCGCCAGCGCGGCCTCCGTCGAGGGGAGCTCGGTCAGGGCGTGCGCGAACCCCAACAACCGCGACCCACGCGCGGGAGACTCCCGACGGGCGTAGGCCACCAGCCCGGGCACGTCCCGCCCCCGCCGCGCCGCCGGCACCCCCTGGTCGGCGTGCCGGGCCTTCACGCGGGCATCGAGTGCCCGGGTCAACCGCGCCTGGGCCGCGCAGGCCTTCGCTTTGGTGTCCTCGAGGGCGCGGATCGCGTCCACCAGCTCCGCCTCGCTCATCCCCGACATCGCGGACACGTCGGGCATCTCGGGCATGGCACCGCCGTCGACCGGGGGGTCGAGGTGGGTGTCCGAGAGCAGCGCCATACCTCATTGTATCGAACGATTGTTCGATCACATAAGGGGTTGGGCGGCGAGTTTCGCCCAGGTTCGTGGTGGTTTCGAGACAGGCGCTAGCGCGCCTTCCTCAACCACCGTGGCCCCGAGGACGTTGGTTGAGGAGGTTGCGCTAGCAACCGTCTCGAAACCCCGCTGCGTCGGCGGATGTGGGGTCGGGTGCTGGGTGGTGGTTTCGAGACAGGCGCTAGCGCGCCTTCCTCAACCACCGTGGGCGCGCTTTCGCACCTCGGCCACGGGGTGCTTCGGGCGGGCCGCTTCGCCCGGAGTGGGTGAGGCGGAGGGGGTGGGGGCTGGGGGAGCATCGGCGTGCTTGCTGCTCCAACCGGCCGCTGTGCCGAGCGCCGGTGCGCCGGGCGCGCGCTGAGCGTGCCGTACGACTGCGCCCGCTTCACGATCGAGGAGGCACCATGAGCACCCAGACCGAGGCGGCTTCGGGCGGCGCCGTCGCGAAGATGAGCGTGCCGACGCTGACGGCGATGGTGGTCGGCAGCATGGTGGGTGCGGGCGTCTTCTCGCTGCCGGCCCGCTTCGGCGTCGCCACCGGGATCCTGGGCTCGCTGATCGCCTGGGCGATCGCCGGCACCGGCATGCTGATGCTCGCGTTCGTCTTCCAGAATCTCGCGATCCGCCGGCCCGACCTCGACTCGGGTGTCTTCATCTACGCGAAGGCCGGGTTCGGCGACTATGCCGGCTTCAACTCCGCCATCGGCTTCTGGGCGAGCGCGGTGGCCGGCAACACCTTCTACTGGGTGTTCATGACCGCGACCGTCGGCGCGTTCTTCGACAGCTTCGGCGACGGGGACACGTTCCTCGCGGTCGCCGTCGGCACCGTCGGGGTCTGGATGTTCCACTACCTGGTCGCGCGCGGGGTCCGCGACGCGGCGGTGATCAACCGCATCGTGACGGTCTTCAAGATCATCCCGATCCTGGTCTTCATCGTCGTGCTGTTCGTGAACTTCGACGCCGGCGTGTTCTCCGACAACTGGACGGCCTACGGATACGGGGACCTCGGCAACCTCAACGAGCAGATCCGCAACACGATGCTGATCACGACGTTCGTCTTCATCGGCATCGAGGGGGCGAGCGTCTACTCGCGCTACGCGCGGCGCCGCGAGGACGTCGGCCGGGCGACGGTGCTCGGCTTCCTCAGTGTGCTGTCGATCTTCGCGCTGGTCACGCTCTCCAGCTACTCCGTCGTCCCGCAGCCCGAGCTAGCGGACACCCGGCAGCCGTCGATGGTCGGCGTCTTCGAGACGGTCGTGGGGGACTGGGGCGAGGTCTTCATCAGCGTCGCCGTGATCGTGTCGGTGCTGGGCGCCTACCTCGCGTGGACGCTGATGGCGGCCGAGGTGATGTACATCCCGGCGCGCCAGGACGACTTCCCGGAGTTCCTCGGTCAGGAGAACGCTAACGGCACCCCGATCACGGCGCTCGTCGTCACCTCGCTGGCGGTGCAGGGGCTGCTCGCGCTGACGCTGTTCGTGACCGACGCGCTGAACTTCATGCTCGACCTCTCCACGTGTCTCGCCCTGCTGCCCTACCTGCTGGCCGCGGCGTACGCGCTCAAGCTGGGCCTCACCGGTGAGACGTACGACGGGGTGGCGGCGGCCGTCAGACGCAAGGAGACGATCGTCGCCGGCGTCGCGACGGCGTACACGATCTTCCTCTTCGACGCCGCCGGCATGAAGTTCGTGCTGCTGATGACGGTCATCCTCGCCCCGGCGTCGCTGCTCTACATCAAGGCGCGCAGCGAGCACGGTCGGCGCCTGTTCACGCCGGCGGAGATCGCGCTCTTCGCGCTGATCGTCGCCGGTGGCGTCATCGGTGCGATCGGGCTGTGGACCGGCCGCATCGTCCTCTGACCCCCGACCCTGACCTCCACGACGCAGATCCATGGCACAGAAAGGAACCCCGATGAGCGTCTCCGAGACGTACGGCGTGCACTCCGAGGTGGGACGGCTGCGCAAGGTGTTGGTGTGCGCGCCCGGCCTCGCGCACCGCAGGCTCACCCCGAGCAACAACGACGAGCTGCTCTTCGACGACGTCATGTGGGTCGAGAACGCCCAGCGCGACCACGCGGACTTCGTCAACAAGCTGACCCAGCGCGGCGTCGAGGTCGTCGAGCTCCACGACCTGCTGGCGCAGACGCTCGCCGTGCCGGGCGCGAAGGACTGGATCCTGGATCGCAAGATTGTGCCCAATCAAGTGGGCCTCGGGCTGGTCGACGACGCCCGCGGCTATCTCGAGGCGCTACCGGACCGGCAGCTCGCGGAGTTCCTGATCGGCGGCCTGGCGACCAACGACCTCCCCGACGACTTCCGCTCCGACTACATCAACCTGGCCCGGGAGTCGACGGGGGCGCGGGAGTACCTGATGCCGCCGCTGCCCAACACCCTCTACACCCGCGACACCACCTGCTGGCTCTACGGCGGACTGACGATGAACCCGCTGTACTGGGCGGCGCGCAAGGAGGAGACCCTCCTCTACAAGGCGATCTACCAGCACCACCCCGACTACGTCGGCTCCACGATCTGGTGGGGCGACCCGGAGCGGGAGTGGGGTCAGGCCAGCTTCGAGGGCGGCGACGTGATGCCGGTCGGCAACGGCGTCGTGCTGATCGGCATGAGTGAGCGTACGTCGCGGCAGGCGATCACCCAGGTCGCGAAGGCGCTCTTCGAGCAGGGCGCCGCGACGCGGGTGATCGTGGCGGGCATGCCGAAGCTGCGCTCGGCGATGCACCTCGACACGGTGTTCACGTTCGTGGACCGCGACATCGTCACGCTCTACCCGACGATCATGGACGCGGTGCACACGTTCACGCTGACGCCGTCCGACCGGGCGCCGGGGGTCGAGGTGCGCGACGAGGGCGCGGCGGCGTTCGTCGACGTGGTGGCGCGCGAGCTCGGGCTGCCGTCGCTCCGGGTCATCGACACCGGCGGGGACGTCTACCAGTCGGAGCGGCAGCAGTGGGACAGCGGCAACAACGCCGTCGCGCTGGAGCCCGGCGTCGTCTTCACCTACGACCGCAACACGCTCACCAACACGCTGCTGCGCAAGGCGGGCATCGAGGTGATCACGATCGTCGGCGCCGAGCTCGGCCGGGGCCGGGGTGGCGGGCACTGCATGACCTGCCCGATCACCCGCGACCCAGTGGACTTCTGACCGGCCTCAGCCCGCGGACTCAGGGGTCACGGGCACCGTCTGCTGCTCGCCGGCGCGCTCGAAGGTGACGTCGACGGGCTGCCCGATCGTCGCCTCGAGCTCGATCTGCACGAGGTCGTCGGGCACCGAGACCCGGCGTCCGTCGAGCTCCATGATGACGTCGCCCGGCCGGAGGCCGGCCTGCTCGGCGGGGCCACCGGGCACCACCTCCTGGACGAAGAGACCGGTGGGCAGGCCGGTGCTCTTCGCGGTGTCGACGGACACCGCGGCGACCTGCAGGCCGAGCGTGGGGTGGCGGACCCGGCCGTGGTCGACCAGCTCGGTGGCGATCGTGGTGAAGAGCGAGGAGGGGATCGCGAAGTTCAACCCCACGCTGCCCTGGTCGCCCGGCGGCGAGGCGCCCGCGGAGTTGACGCCGACGAGTTCCCCGTCGCAGTCAACGAGCGCGCCACCGCTGTTGCCCGGGTTGATCGACGCGTCCGTCTGGATCGCCCCGACGAGGTGGTGGGACGACCCGGCCGCCGAGGGGACCCGCACGTACCTGTCCGTCGCGCTCACGATCCCGGTGGTGACGGTCGAGCTGAGCCCGAGCGGGGCGCCCAGCGCGATGACCGGCTGCCCGATGCGGAGGTCGCCCGAGCTCCCGACCTCGACGGGTGCGGCGTCCGGCTCGCTCTCGACCACGGCCAGGTCGGTCACCGCATCGGCGCCCACGACCTGGCCGACGGCGCTGCGGCCGTCGCTGTAGATCACCCGGATGTCGGTGCCCGGATCGCCCGAGCCGACGACGTGCTCGTTGGTCAGGATGTAGCGGCGGCCCGGAGTCGTCTCGACCACGACGCCCGACCCGTTGCCCTCGCCCTCGGCGGTCGTGACCTGCAGCGTCACCACGGAGGGCAGGGTCGCGGCCGCCACCCGCTCCACGTCGCAGCCGGGGCCGGCCGACCCGCTGGGGGAGTCGTCCGACCCGGCCAGCTCACGAACGCCGACCACGACACCGCCACCCACGAGACCGGCGACGAGGGCCAGCGCCACGATCAGGTAGGGATGCGCCAGGATCCGAGGTGTCGCGTCCACGAGGCGACGCTAGGGGAAGCCCGGGGGACCAGCCAATAGGCTGGCCCCATGGGCAAGCAGGAAGACTTCGTTCTCCGCGCTCTCGAGGAGCGTGACGTCCGGTTCGTCCGGCTCTGGTTCACCGACGTGCTCGGCTTCCTCAAGTCGGTCGCGGTCGCCCCGGCCGAGCTCGAGCAGGCGTTCTCGGAGGGCATCGGCTTCGACGGCTCCTCGATCGAGGGATTCGCCCGCGTCTACGAGTCCGACATGCTGGCCAAGCCCGATCCGTCCACGTTCCAGATCCTGCCGTGGCGCAGCGGCGACGGGCCGTCCACGGCCCGGATGTTCTGCGACATCTCGATGCCCGACGGCTCACCGTCGTACGCCGACCCGCGCTACGTGCTCAAGCGCACCCTGAGCACCGCGGCCGACAAGGGGTTCACGTTCTACACCCACCCCGAGATCGAGTTCTACCTGTTCAAGGACGTGCCGGCGTCGGGCGCCGAGCCGATCCCGGTCGACCGCAGCGGCTACTTCGACCACACCGCGCAGTCGCGCGGCGCCGACTTCCGGCGCGAGGCGATCACGATGCTCGAGGCGATGGGCATCTCGGTGGAGTTCAGCCACCACGAGGGCGGCCCCGGCCAGCAGGAGATCGACCTGCGCTACGCCGACGCGCTCACCACCGCCGACAACATCATGACCTTCCGCACCGTCGTGCGCGAGGTCGCGCTGACGCAGGGCATCTGGGCGTCGTTCATGCCCAAGCCGTTCACCGACCAGCCGGGCTCGGGCATGCACACCCACGTCTCGCTCTTCGAGGGCGACAACAACGCGTTCTTCGAGGCGGGCGCGGAGTACCAGCTCTCCAAGACCGGCCGCGGCTTCATCGCCGGCATCCTCAAGCACGCGAGCGAGATCAGCTGCGTCACCAACCAGTGGGTGAACAGCTACAAGCGGATGCTGTGGGGCGCCGAGGCGCCGTCGTACGTCTGCTGGGGGCACAACAACCGGTCGGCGATGATCCGGGTGCCGATGTACAAGCCGCTCAAGGGCCAGTCCACCCGGGTCGAGCTGCGCACGCTCGATGCCGCGTGCAACCCCTACCTCGCGTACGCCGTGGTGCTCGCGGCCGGCATGAAGGGCATCGAGGAGGGTTACGAGCTGCCGCGGGAGGCCGAGGACGATGTCTGGTCGCTCTCGGAGCGCGAGCGCAAGAGCCTGGGCATCGACCCGCTGCCGAAGAGCCTGCACGACGCGATCGAGATCGCCGAGGACTCCGAGCTGCTGGCCGAGACGCTCGGCGAGCACGTCTTCGACTTCTTCCTGCGCAACAAGCGCGCCGAGTGGGACGACTACCGCGGCCAGGTCTCGGCGTACGAGCGCGACCGCATGCTCCCGGTGATCTGATGACGGAGGGCCCGGAGTTCCTCACCGACGACCGCACGAAGGTGCTGCGTCGGCTGCTCTTCGTCATCGTCGGGTTCGCGGTCGTGCTGGTGTTGGTCGGCGTGCCGCTCGTCGCCGGCGACTACGAGGTGTACGGCGCGATCGTGCTCGCGATCGCGGTGGTGGTCGGTGCGGCCGCCCTCGCGACGCTGCGCGCGGTCCGTGGCCGCTCCCCGGCGGCCCGCCGGCTGTGCATCGCCACCGGGGTGCTGACGGCGGCGCTGTCGGTGCTGCTGGTGCCGGTCTGGATCGGCCTGCTGACGGTGGTCGCCGGCATCGGCCTGCTCGTGATCACCTTCGCCCCGGAGCGGGGACCTCGGTGAGCGCGCGGCGGGTGCTGGTCGTCGAGCACGACGCCGAGTGCCCGGTCGGCTGGCTGGGCGTCTGGCTCGACGAGGCCGGGTGCGCGGTCGAGGTGTGCCGGCCCTACGCCGGGGAGCCGCTGCCCGAGCTCGGCGAGTACGACGGACTGGTGGTGCTCGGCGGCCCGATGGGTGCCAACGACGACGAGTCGCACGCCTGGCTGGGCCCGGTGAAGCAGCTGCTGCGCGAGGCGCGGGACGTCGCGCTGCCCACGCTCGGCATCTGCCTGGGGCACCAGCTGGCCGCGGTCGCCCTCGGCGGCACGGTCGAGCGCAACCCGCGCGGCCAGCAGGTCGGCCTGCTCGCGCTCGGGTGGACCGCCGAGGCGGCCGCCGACCCGCTGCTCGGGCCGCTGGCGACGCCGCGCCGCGGCGTGCAGTGGAACGACGACATCGTGACCGCGCTCCCGGACGGCGCGGTGCTGCTGGCCGCGACCCCGGAGGGCGAGGTGCAGGCCGCCCGCTTCGGGCCGGCCATGTGGGGCGTGCAGCTGCACCCGGAGGTCGACGACGTCATGCTGCGGCCCTGGGCCGAGGTGGACCGGGGCAGCCACGCGACCCGGGGGATCGACACCGACGCCCTGCTCGCCGACGTGCGCGCGGCGCGGGCCGAGCTCGACGCCGCGTGGCGGCCGCTCGCCGAGAGCTTCGCGGCCCTGCTCGGCGACCGGACCACGGACGCCGCTGGGCGATGACCCGGACGGCGACGAGCAAGGGCGGCCTGGTGCGGCTCGGGTTCCAGGACCCGGAGGCCGCGCAGGCGGCCCTGGCGGGGCTCGGTGCCGCCGAGCCGCTGCTGGGCGCGCTGGGTCGCACCGCCGACCCGGACGCCGCGCTGGCCGGGCTGGTCCGGCTGCGGGCGAGCGCCGGCGACGCCGACGCCCTGCTCGCGACCCTCGTCGAGGACGACGACACCGCCATGCGGCTGCTCGGCGTGCTCGGCGCGAGCGAGGCGCTGAGCGACCACCTGGCCCGGCATCCCGAGCACTGGCACGAGCTGCGCGACCCGGCACTCGCCTCGACCCGGTCGGCCGCCTGGGCGCTGCGGGCGGCGCTGCTGGCCGCGGTCGGTGCGGACCCCGACGCCGACGTACCGGTCGCGACCCGGCCCGACGCCGAGGCGGTCGACGCGCTGCGGGTGGAGTACCGCCGCCTGCTGCTCCGGCTCGCGGCGCGCGACCTCGCGCACCGGCTCGAGGTCGACGACGCCGCCGCCGAGCTGTCCGACCTCGCCGCCGGCACCCTCGAGGCGGCGCTCGCCGTCGCCCGGCAGCGGGTGCCCGACGCCGGGCTCGCCCGGCTCGCCGTCGTCGCGATGGGCAAGTGCGGCGGCCGGGAGCTCAACTACGTCTCCGACGTCGACGTGATCTACGCCTACGCGCCGGCCGAGGGCGCCCTTCGAGACGGCTCGTCCCTCGCCTCCTCAGGAACCACGGACGACGCGGCCGCACTCAAGGTCGCCACCCAGCTCGCCAGTCACCTGATGCGGGTCTGCTCCGACCACACCGGCGAGGGCACGATCTGGCCGGTCGACGCCAACCTCCGGCCCGAGGGCAAGGCCGGTCCGCTGGTGCGCACCATCGCCAGCCACCGCGGCTACTACGAGCGCTGGGCGAGCACGTGGGAGTTCCAGGCGCTGCTCAAGGCCCGGCCGGTGGCCGGCGACCTCGCGCTGGGTCGTGAGTTCGTCGAGCTGACCGCGCCGATGGTCTGGTCGGCGGCGGGCCGCGACGGCTTCGTGGAGGACACCCAGGCGATGCGCCGCCGGGTGCTCGACCACATCCCCGCCAAGGAGGCCGAGCGCCAGCTCAAGCTCGGCGCCGGGGGACTGCGTGACGTCGAGTTCGCCGTGCAGCTGCTCCAGCTCGTGCACGGCCGGGCCGACGAGCGGATCCGGCCGCCCACCACGCTCAGCGCGCTCGCCGAGCTGACCCGGGGCGGGTACGTCGGGCGCGCCGACGGGGAGGCGCTGCACGCGGCGTACGCCTTCCTGCGCACGCTCGAGCACCGCATCCAGCTGCACGGGCTGCGGCGGACGCACGTCGTGCCCGCCGACGAGGCCTCGTTGCGCCGCCTCGGCCGCAGCATGGGCCTCTTCTCCGACCCGGTCGGCACCCTCGACAAGACCTGGCAGCACCACCGCCGCGAGGTGCGGCGGCTGCACGAGAAGCTCTTCTACCGGCCGCTGCTGACCGCCGTTGCGAGGATCCCGGGCGACGAGGCCCGGCTGACCCCGGAGGCGGCGCAGCTGCGGCTGGCCGCGCTCGGGTTCGCCGACCCGAGCGCCGCGCTGCGGCACCTCGAGGCGCTGACCGCGGGGGTCAGCCGCACGGCGCAGATCCAGCGGACCCTGCTGCCGGTGCTGCTGTCCTGGTTCGCCGACGCGCCCGACCCCGACGCCGGGCTGTGGGGTTTCCGGCGGATCAGCGAGTCGCTGGGCGCCACCCCGTGGTACCTCTCCACGCTGCGCGACGAGGGAGAGGTCGCCGAGCGGCTGGCCCGGATCCTCGCGACCTCGCGCTACGCCACCGACCTGCTCGAGCGCGAGCCGCAGGGCGTGCGGATGCTGGGCGGCGACCTGCAGCCCCTGACCGCCGAGGCGCTCACCGAGGAGATGCTCGCCTCGGCGAGCCGGCACGACCAGCCCGAGGCCGCCGTGCGCGCCGTCCGCGGCATCCGGCGCCGGGAGCTGCTGCGGATCGCGGCCGGCGACCTGCTCGGCCTGACCGACGTCGCCGACGTCGGCGCCGGGCTCTCCCGCCTCACCGACGCGACCCTGGAGGCGACGCTCGCGGTCGCCGGCCGGGCCGCCCGCACCCAGCGCGGCCTCGACGAGGCGCCGACCCGGATGGCGATCGTCGCGATGGGGCGCTACGGCGGATTCGAGCTGTCCTACGGCAGCGACGCAGACGTGATGTTCGTGCACGACCCGCTGCCGGGAGTCGACCCGCAGGCGGCCGCGACGTACGCCCAGGCGGTCGCCAACGAGCTGCGCCGGCTGCTCGCGCTGCCCGGACCCGACCCGGCGCTCGAGGTCGACGCCGACCTGCGGCCGGAGGGCCGGCAGGGGCCGCTGGTGCGCACCCTCGAGGGCTACGCCGGCTACTACGCCCGGTGGTCGAAGGTCTGGGAGGCACAGGCGCTGCTCCGCGCCGACGCGGTGGTCGGCGACCCCGGCCTGCGGCAGCGCTTCGAGGAGCTGATCGCCCCGCTGCGCTACCCGCCCGCGGGCATCACCGAGGACGACGTGGTCGAGGTGCGCCGGATCAAGGCCCGGGTCGACTCCGAGCGGCTGCCGCGCGGTGCCGACCCGCACACCCACCTCAAGCTCGGCCGCGGCGGGCTCGCCGACATCGAGTGGACCGTGCAGCTGCTCCAGATGCGGTACGCCGGCAGCGTCCCCGGGTTGCGCACCCTGCGCACCCTGGACGCCCTCGCCGCGGCCCGCGAGGCCGGGCTGATCGGGGACGACGACGCCGCCGTGCTCCAGCAGAGCTGGCGCCGGGTCAGCCGCGTCCGCAACGCCGTCACGCTGGTGCGCGGTAAGCCCGGCGACGAGCTGCCGCACGACTTCCGGGAGCGGGCCGCGGTCGCGGCGGTCCTGGGCTATCCGCCGGGGTCGTCCGATGCGATGGTCAACGACCAGCTGCGCTACACCCGGCTCGCGCGCAACGTGGTCGACCGGGTGTTCTGGGCCTGACCGTTCCGGACCGGCCTCAGCCCTCCGCCGGCTCCTCCATCCGGTAGCCGACGCCCCGCACCGTGCGGATGTAGCGCGCCCCACCCAGCTTGCGGCGCAGGTTGCCAACGTGCACCTCGACCACGTGGGTGTCGCCGACCCAGGGCGTGTCCCACACCGCCTTGAGCAGGTCCTCGCGGGTCGCGACCCGGGTCGGGTTGCGCATCAGCTCGGTGAGCAGGTCGAACTCGGTGCGGGTGAGCGACAGCTCCTCGCCGTCGCGGAAGACCCGGCGGGCGGAGACGTCCACCCGCAGCCCACCGTGCACCAGCACGTCGGCGAGGTCACCGAGGCCGGGGCGGGGGCGCCGGAACATCGCGTTCGCCCGGGCCTGCAGTTCGCGCGGGCTGAACGGCTTCGCCATGAAGTCGTCGGCTCCGGTCTCGAGCCCGAGCAGACGGTCGATCTCGTCGGAGCGGGCGGTGACCATGATGATGTACGCGTCGCTGATCTCGCGGACCTGCCGGCACACCTCGATGCCGTCGATGCCGGGGAGGCTCAGGTCGAGCGTGACCAGGTCGGGTCGCAGCTCGCGCACCGCCTCGACGCCGTCCGTGCCGGTGTCGACGGCCGTGACCTCCATGCCGAGGTCGGCGAGCGTGTGTGCGATCAACTCGCGGATGTCGCGGTCGTCCTCGACGACGACGACGCGCCGCGGCCGGTCGGGAACTCCCTCCATGTCGACGGATGATGCCATGCTCCGGAGGCGACCGTCCGGTAACCGGTGCCGACCTCGGGTCGGGTCGTGCCGCGGAGGCGGTCGGCAACCGGTTGAATGGGCGGGTGCCCGACTCTGTGGTGACCCTCGACGGCGGTCTCTCCAACGCCCTGGAGGACCGCGGACACGACCTGTCCTCCGACCTGTGGACCGCCCGCCTGCTGCTCGACGACCCGGGCGAGATCGCCGCGGTGCACGAGGCCTATTACCGCGCCGGAGCGGACGTCGCCACCACGGCGAGCTACCAGGCGAGCGTGCCGGGACTGGTGGCCGCCGGTCTCGAACGGACCCGCGCCGAGGCGGTGATCCGCGCCAGCGTCACGGTGGCCCGCGACACCCGGGACCGGCTCGCCGACGAGCTCGGGCGACCGCTGCTGGTCGCCGCGTCCGTCGGCCCGTACGGCGCCTACCTGGCCGACGGATCCGAGTACCGCGGGCGCTACGGCGTCTCGGCGCGGGTGCTCCGCGACTTCCATGCGCCCCGCCTCGAGCTGCTCGCCGCCGCCGGGCCCGACCTGCTCGCGGTCGAGACGGTGCCGGACGTCGACGAGGCGGAGGTGCTGGTGTCGCTGCTGGCCGACCTCGGCCTGCCCGCCTGGTTCTCCTACGCCGTGGCCGGCGACGCCACCCGCGCCGGGCAGCCGCTGACCGCGGCGTACGACGTGGTGGCGGGCTGCGAGCCGCTGGTCGCGGTCGGGGTGAACTGCTCCTCGCCGTACGACGTGGGCGGGGCGCTCGCGGCGGCCCGCACCGCCACCGGGCTGCCCGGCGTCGCCTACCCGAACCTGGGGGAGGCGTGGGACGCAGAGCGGCACGCCTGGACGGGCGCTCCGGAGTACGACGTCGCGCTGGCGCCGGGCTGGGTCGCGGCGGGCGCGGCGTACGTCGGCGGCTGCTGCCGGGTCGGGCCGGGACTGATCGGCGAGCTGCGCGCGCGGCTCAGCGGTAGAGGCTGACCGTGTCGTCGGAGACCACGACGACGGTGCCGTCGCCGGCCTCGAGGTAGCGGGGGTCGGCGTGCGCCAGGTCGAGCCGCCAGGCCGGCTCGGTGGCGTCGAAGGCGAAGAACGAGACCGTGTCCGAGGTCAGGTCGTAGACGCCGTCGCCGCTGACCGCGGAGAGGTGGGGGTGCGAGGTGCCGACCTCGTCGAGGTCGTCGTCGTACACGGTGCCGTCCATCGTCACCAGGAAGTCGCCGCCGGCTCCGTGCACCGCCAGCACGTAGAAGCCGCTCGGGTCGTCGCCCGGCACCGATCCGGTGCGGCCGCGTGCGTCGTAGATCACCGCCCGCCGGGGCTCCTCACCCCAGACGAAGACCGTCGACCGGGAGGCCTGGCCGACCGGCGGGCCGTAGGCCTCGGCCGCGACGTCGATGTCGGCGGTCCAGCGGGGCGCGCCGCTGTCGCTGTCGAAGGCGCGCGCCTCGTGCGTCCCCGCGGTGACGACGAAGCCGTCGGCGACCGTGATCGCGTTGAACCCGGACGACGAGCTGGCGTCGTCGACCGGCGCCGACCAGACCTCGTCGCCGTCGTCGAGGTCGAGACGGCGCAGGCGGTCGTCGTCGACGACGTACACCGCGTCCGGCCCTGTCGCCACCCCCGTGGCGGCCGCGGTGCTCCACCGCTCGCGCCCGGACCGGGCGTCGATCACGTGGGCCGTCCCGTCGGCGAGCAGGACCACGCGGTCGCCGGCGTCGTCGACGTCGTCGCCCGGTCGGGTCCAGAGCTCCGCGCCGTCGTGCGGGTCGAGTGCGGTCACCTCTCCGCTCTGGAACCCCAGCACCAGGAGGTAGTCGGCCCCGGCCGGCGCCATCAGGTAGGCGGCTCCGGACAGGTCCGTCGACCAGTCCTCGCGGCCCTCGGGGTCCAGCGCGTGGACCGCCTCGGTCGTCGCGACGTACGTCGTGGACCCGGCCGAGACGACCATCTGGACGGCGCTCTCGCCCGTCCAGGTCCAGGCCAGCTCCGGCCGGGCCGTCACGCCCGCCGGCTGAGCGAGGCGCGTGGTCCAGTAGTCCTCGTCGGTGTCGCCGCGCAGCACCCCCCAGGCCGTGCCGGCCACCGCCAGGGCGGCCACGGCGCTCACCGCGATCACGGCCGTCCGGCGCCATCGTGAGGTCTCCGCGGGGTCCGTGCCGACGGCGTCCGGCGCCTCGTCGACCGCTTCCTGGAACAGGATCGGCTCGGGCACCGGAGCCGGGGCCGGCGGCTCCGGCCGGGTGAGGACGTCCTTGCCACACCGGGGGCAGTAGCCGACGTTCGGCGAGAGCGGCTCCTCGCAGTGCGGACAGAACGGAGGCGACTCCAGGGTCACGGGCGGCCACCTCCTCGTCGGTCCGGCGTGAGTGGAGGGCCACTGTAGATGCTCCGAGCCACTCGCATGCCGAGCGGCACCAGCGGGCACCGGCGGGCCATGACCGATGCCCTCCGCGCGCTGATCCTCGTGTGCACCCTGAAGCCGTCTCCCGCGGAGTCGAGCTCCCATTTGATCGGGGAGCAGGTCCTCGGACAGCTCGAGCGGCTCGGCGTCGGTGGCGAGATCGTCCGGGTGGTCGACCACGACGTGCGGTTCGGGGTCGGCATCGACGAGGGCGACGGCGACGCCTGGCCGGGCATCCGGGAGAAGATGCTCGCCAGCGACATCCTGGTGCTCGCGACGCCGATCTGGATGGGTCAGCCGTCGTCGGTGTGCAAGATGACCCTCGAACGACTCGACGCCGAGCTGGGCGAGACCGACGACGAAGGCCGGATGCTCACTGAGGGCAAGGTGGCCGCCGTGGCCGTCGTCGGCAACGAGGACGGCGCGCACCACGTGGTCGCCGAGGTGCTGCAGGCGCTCAACGACACGGGATTCAGCGTCGCGGCCAACGCCAGCACCTACTGGGTCGGCGAGGCGATGCAGACCACCGACTACCTCGATCTCGACGAAACGCCCGAGAAGACCGGCTCCACCAACGAGTCCCTCGCCCGGCACACCGTCCACCTGGCCCGGCTGCTCGCGGCGGCGCCGTACCCCGCACCGGCGGGAGACTGACGTGACCGAGACCGGCACCGTCGAGACGACGGACTTCGGGATGCTGCGGATCAGCTTCGACCACCGCGTGTTGCGTCCACGGCCGTGGACGGCCGCGCAGTCGGCGTGGGCGGCGGAGCTGGCGGCGACCGGTCCGGCCGGGCCGATGCTCGAGCTGTGCGCCGGCGCCGGGCAGATCGGGCTGTTGGCGGTGCTCGACACGGCGCGTTCGCTGGTCTGTGTGGATGTGGATCCGGTGGCCTGCGGGTTCGCCCGGCGCAACGCCGAGGCGGCCGGGCTCGCCGACCGGGTGGAGGTACGGGTGGGCCGCATGGAGGAGGTGGTGCGCGACGAGGAGCGCTTCGCCGTCGTGGTCGCCGATCCGCCGTGGGTACGCCGGGCCGAGGTCGGCCGCTATCCCGAGGACCCGCTCCGGGCGATCGACGGGGGCGACGACGGGCTGGACCTGGCTCGGACCTGCGTGGCCGTGGCCCGCCGGCACCTGCTGCCGGGCGGCAGCGCGCTGCTGCAGCTCGGCACCGTCGAGCAGGTCGGCCTGCTGGAGAGCGTCGACGCCGCCGAGGTCGTCGAGGTGCGGCGCTACGACCGCGGGGTCGTCGTACGACTCGACCTGGCGTAGCGCCGCTCTGCCTCAGGTCGGCCTCAGGCCGGACGCAGCTTCGGCGGGAGCACCTTGTGGGTGTCGTCGCACCACGGGTACGACGCCGACCTGCTGCACCGGCAGACGGCGGTCACCGGCCGGGTGGTCTCGTGGGGGACCCCGTCGGCGTCCTCGACGGTGTGCCGTCCGCGCAGCAGCATCGGCCCGCCCGGGCAGAGGATGACGTCGGGGTGGTCGTAGCTCATGCCGCACGCTCCTCGACGCCCCAGCGCTGCAGCATCGCCCGGGCGAAGCGGTCCTCGAGGTCGAGACAGGTGAAGGCGCCGAACCACAGGTCTCCCTCGAGCTCCGGCTCCTCCGCCAGCAGGGCGCCGCAGATGGTGCGCACCGCGAGCTGCTCGTGGATCGCGTCCGCCTCGACGTGCTCGGCGTAGTAGGCGACCAGCTCGTCGGGGAAGCCGAGCCGCTCGAGACCGTGCACCATTCGGCGGGACGGGAGCGAGCTGGTCGCCTCGAAGGCCGCGAGATGGCCGAGCGCGGCCCCGCGCAGTCGGCGGTGCAGGCCGAAGAGCGTCAGGGCGTTGTTCTGCTCCAGCGCCTCGGCCGGTGCGACGTCGACGTGGGCGTCGTACGCCGGCTCGAGCCCGCAGGCCGCCATCCCGAGGGCGAACAGGTGGTGGTGCAGCCGGTTGGGGTCGCCGTCGCCGTACTCGTCGTACTGAAGCTCCATGAGCGCGGCCTTCGCGGGTACGCCGAGCCGGGGAACCAGCCAGGAGACCGGGTCGGACTCCTTGAGGTGGTAGAGCGAGCGGGCGCGCAGCAGGTCGAGCACTTGGTCGCGGTCGGCGTCGTGGTGGACGTGGCGGGCGAGCGAGACGCCCTCCTGGTCGTCGATCCATCCGAGGACGTCCGCGACGAACGGGCGGCCCTCGGGCGGCGTGCACCTGGCGCGCAGCCGGGTCTCGAGGTCGCGTTCGAGCAGCGTGCGCACCCGGACCAGCGTGGGCTCCCACTCGAGTGCGTCGTCGACCCCGGCGAAGCCGCGGTAGTGGAGCTCGTGGAGCACCCAGAGGGCGAGCGCGGCGTCGTCGCCGGTGGCGCTGGGAGCCGCCGCGAGGGTCGCGCGGAAGTCGGTGCCGACCGGTAGTGCGTCGAGGAGCTCTTCGGACAGGGGGCCGCGGGGTAGGGGGAGCCGGGGTCGGTGCATGGCCGACCCGTACCCGCACCGTGACCGGGACACGCGCCGCCCGCACGGGTGAGCCGGCCCGCATCGGCGCGGGACGCGGGGGTACTTCCGGGTCATGCGCATCGGATACTTCCTGTCGACCGAGGAGTACGCCCCCGCCGAGCTGCTCGCCCAGGCGCGGGCCGCCGAGGGGGCGGGCTTCCAGGGCCTGTGGATCAGCGACCACTTCCACCCGTGGAACGACGAGCAGGGCAACAGCCCGCACGTGTGGAGCATGATCGGCGCGATCAGCCAGGTGTGCGGCCTGCCGGTGACGACTGCGGTCACCTGCCCGACCACGCGGATCCATCCCGCGATCGTCGCGCAGGCCGCGGCCACCTCCGCCGAGCTGCTCGGTGGCCGGTTCACGCTCGGGGTCGGCACGGGGGAGGCGCTCAACGAGAGCATCCTGGGCGAGCCGTGGCCGACCCTCGACGTACGCCTGGAGATGCTGGAGGAGGCCGTCGCGCTGATCCGTCGACTCTGGACCGGCGAGGTGGTCACCCACCGCGGCCGGCACTACACGGTCGAGCACGCCCGGATCTACAACGTGCCCGACACACCGCCGGAGGTCTTCGTCTCCGCGTTCGGCCCCAAGGCCGCCGAGCTGGCCGTCCGGATCGGCGACGGCTACATCGGTACGTCACCCGACGCCGATCTGGTGAGCCGGTTCAAGCGGGGCTCCGCGGGGAAGCCGGCGCAGGCCGGTGCCAAGGTCGCGTTCGCGCCGACCCCCGAGGAGGGCTGGGAGCACGCCCACCGGCTCTGGCCGAACGCCGGGCTGCCGGGCGAACTGGCGCAGATCCTGCCCACGGTCGAGCACTTCGAGCAGGTGACGGAGCTGGTCACGTTGGACTCCACCCGCGAGTCCGTGGTCGCCGGTAGCGACCCTGCGCCGCATCTGGAGCAGGTCCGCGAGTACGCCGAGGCCGGCTACGACGAGCTCTACGTCGCGAACATGGGGCCGCACCACCAGGCGATGATCGAGTTCTACGGCGAGCACGTGCTGCCGGAGTTCGGCTGAGGTCCGATGGCGGGCGGCGGGCGCCGCGGGGGTCTCCTCGTGGTGGTGGGGGCGCTGGGGGTGGTCTTCGGCGACATCGGCACCAGCCCGCTCTACGCGCTGCGCACGATCCTCGACGAGGGCGGCTCGCTCGACCGGGCCACCGTTTACGGACTGACCTCCACCGTCATCTGGTCGCTGCTCGTCGTCGTCACCATGCTGTACGTCGGCGTGCTGCTCGGCACCGACAACGACGGCGAGGGCGGACTGCTGGCGCTGCTGGGGCTGCTGCGGCGTACCGGCGCCCCGGCCCGGGTGGTCGCCGTGGCCACGATGGTCGCGATGGTCGGGGCCGGGCTGTTCCTCGGCGACTCGGTGATCACGCCCGCCATCTCGGTGCTGTCGGCGGCCGAGGGACTCAAGGTCGCCAGCTCGTCGATGAAGGTGGTCGTCGTGCCGATCGCACTCGTGATCCTGAGCGGCGTCTTCGTGCTCCAGCGGGTCGGCAGCGGGCGGATCGGGGCGCTCTACGGACCCGTCATGGTGCTCTGGTTCGCGACGCTCGCCGCGGGCGGGGTCGCGTCGCTCGCGCGGGAGCCGGACGCGCTCCGGGCGCTGTCGCCCCTCTGGGCGGTCCGGTTCTTCCTCGACGAGCCGCTCACGGCGTTCCTGTCGCTGGGCGCGGTGATCCTCGCGATCACCGGAGCGGAGGCGCTGTACGCCGACCTCGGCCACTTCGGCCGCCGGGCCATCGCCCGCGCCTGGCTGCTCGTGGTGCTGCCGGCGCTGGTGCTCGCCTACCTCGGGGAGGCCGCCGCCGTCGTGCGCGACCCGGGCGCCGCCGCGGACCCCTTCTACGCGGTCGTGCCGGGCTGGGCGACGATCCCGGTGCTGGTGCTCGCCACGCTGGCGACGATCATCGCGTCCGAGGCGGTGATCGCCGGTGCGTTCACGGTGCTCCATCAGGCCGGCGGGCTCGGGATCTTCCCGCACCTGCTCACCCGCCACACCTCCGAGGAGGAGGGTGGGCGGATCTACCTGCCGGCCGTCAACTGGGCGCTGGCCGCGGCGGTGCTCCTCGTCGTCGTGCTCTTCCGCAGCTCCGACCGGCTGGCCTCGGCGTACGGCGTCGCCGTGGCGGGCACGATCCTGACCACCGTCACGATCTTCCTGCTGCTCGACCGCAGCAGGGCGGGTCGGCCGACGCTGCGCCAGGGTGTCGCCGGCCTCGGCCTGCTCGCGATGCTGGCGTTCTTCGTCGCCACGCTGCCGAAGGTGGTCTCGGGCGGGTGGGCGCCGGTCGGGATCGGCCTCACGGCGTTCGTGGTGATGTGGACCTGGCGCGACGGGCAGCGCCGGCTGGCCGCGGCGCGCGCTCGCGCCGAGGGCACACCGCGTGAGCTGCTCGAGGGGCTCGACGCCCGCCTGTACCGAACGCCGGGCACGTCGGTCTTCCTCACCGACGATCGGGAGGTCGCGCCCTTCGCGCTGCGGACCGTCGTCGAGCGCGCCCGGGTGCTCCCGGAGCGGGTGGTGCTGCTCAGCTGGGACGTCCGCGACACCCCGTCGGCCCGCGCACACGGGGCCGTGGTCGAGGTCGACGACTTCGACGGCCGCTGCCGGGGCGTGTTCGGGGTCTCCGTGACGCTCGGCTACCGCGAGCGGCTCTCGGTGCAGCGCGTGCTGGCCGTGGCGCGGGAGCGGGACCGCGAGCGGCTCGACATCGACCCGGACGAGGCGACGTACCTGCTCTCGGACTCGATCCCTCGGCTGTCCCGGTCCGGCGCCATGGCCGCCTGGCGGCAGCGGGTGTTCCTGTTGCTGCACCGCCTGGCGACCGACCGGGCCGAGCACCTGGACCTGCCGCGGGAGCGGACGATCGTGATCGGGCGGGAGTTCGATCTGTGACCCCGAACCTCACGTGCGTCGGTGGAACCGGATCTTCCCGGTGGGGAGGTACGTCGTCTTCCTCAACCACCGTGACCCCGACGAGGACGGTGGTTGAGGAGGTTGCGCTAGCAACCGTCTCGAAACCCTGCTGCGTCGGCGGATGTGGGGGTCGGGTGCTGGGTGGTGGTTTCGAGACAGGCGCTGGCGCGCCTTCCTCAACCACGGTGGTCCCGAGGACGGTGGTTGAGGAGGTTGCGCTAGCAACCGTCTCGAAACCCCCCTCGCGACGACGAGAACCCCCGACCCGGACCAGGCGGTGGTTTCGAGACAGGCGCTAGCGCGCCTTCCTCAACCACCGTGGTCCCGAGGACGGTTGTTGAAGAGGTTGCGCTAGCAACCGTCTCGAAACCCTGCTGCGTCGGCGGATGTGGTGGGTCGGGTGCTGGGTGGTGGTTTCGAGACAGGCGCTGGCGCGCCTTCCTCAACCACCGTGATCCCGAGGGCGGTGGTTGAGGAGGTTGCGCTAGCAACCGTCTCGAAACCCCCCTCGCGACGACGAGAACCCCCCGACCCGGACCAGGTGGTGGTTTCGAGACAGGCGCTAGCGCGCCTTCCTCAACCACCGTGACCCCCGAGGACGGTGGTTGAGGAGGTTGCGCTAGCAACCGTCTCGAAACCCCCCTCGCGACGACGAGAACCCCCCGACCCGGACCAGGTGGTGGTTTCGAGACAGGCGCTAGCGCGCCTTCCTCAACCACCGTGCGCGCGCGTCTTCACACCTCAGCCACCGTGTGCCCGGGCTCGGGCGCCGTCAGCGGACGGTGATCGTGGCAGCGCCGGCGGGCACCAGTTCGCCGATCACGGGGTAGCCCGGGACCTCGCCGGCGACGAGCAGTCCGCCCGAGGTCTGGGCGTCGGCGAGCAGCACGAGCTCGTCCTCGGACACCTGCGCGTCGAGGTGCGGGCGCACCCAGTCGAGGTTGCGGCGACTGCCGCCCGGCACGTAGCCCGCGGCGTACGACGCGCGCGCCGGTTCGAGGTAGGGCACCGCGGCGGCCTCGACGACGGCGGAGACCCCGCTGGCGCGGCAGAGCTTGTGCAGGTGGCCGAGCAGGCCGAACCCGGTGACGTCGGTCGCGCACACCGCCCCGGCGGCGAGGGCGTCTCGGGAGGCGTCGCGGTTGAGCGTGGTCATCGCGGCGATCGCCTCGGGGAACACCTCGCCGGTCGCCTTGTGCCGGTTGTTGAGCACGCCGAGACCGAGCGGCTTGGTGAGCGTGAGCGGTACGCCGGGGGCGCCGGCGGCGTTGCGCAGCAGGCGTGCCGGGTCGGCGATGCCGGTGACGGCCAGGCCGTACTTCGGCTCGGGGTCGTCGATGCTGTGCCCGCCCGCGAGGTGACAGCCGGCGCGGCGGGCGACGTCGGCGCCCCCGCGCAGCACCTCGGCCGCGAGCTCGAAGGGCACCCGGTCGCGCGGCCAGGCGAGCAGGTTGACCGCGACCAGTGGCTCGCCGCCCATCGCGTAGACGTCCGACAGCGCGTTGGCGGCCGCGATCCGCCCCCAGTCGTAGGGGTCGTCGACCACCGGCGTGAAGAAGTCGGTGGTCAGCACGACCGCCCGGCTCCGCCCGTCGGGTCCGGCCTCGATCCGCACCACCGCGGCGTCGTCGCCGTTCTCGACGCCGACGAGCAGGTCGTCGCCGCCCGCCGGCACGACGCCGGCCAGCACGCGCTCGAGCTCACCGGGTGGGACCTTGCAGGCGCAGCCCCCGCCGGCGGCGTACTGGGTGAGTCGGACGTCGGCGCTCGCGGTCACCTGCTCATCTTGGCCGACCCGCCCTGACGCGCAACCCGCTCGCGCTGGGGCACCACGGTGTACTTCGGGTCGCGCGCCGACGCGAGCCCCGCCTCGAAGATCCCGAACCGGGTGGTCACCGAGGCGGCGACGTACGTCGCGCCCGCGACCGCGGACGCCAGCCGCGAGCGGCGGCCGAGGAGCAGCGTGGCGGCGGAGGCGGCGGCCGTGCCGTTGCGGGCGATCCGCATCAGCCGGCCGGGCGTGCCGACCTGGTAGGGCTCGGCCACCAGGCCGCGCCGCAGCACGATCGACTCGGCCGCGGCGATCTCGACGGCGGCGCCGGCCAGCGCCATCCGCCGGGCCGGCCCGGCCTGGTCGAGCGGCACCAGCATCATCGCCAGACCGCCGGCGGCCTGCGCGCCGGAGCCGCCGAAGACGAATGGCAGCTCGCGGTGCGCCTCGTGCCACGCGGGCACCACGGTGTTGCCGAGCAGCGCCGCGGTGTACGTCGCGAGCGGCGGCCCGAGCACGCCCGCGCCGACGCCGGCCAGCCGGCCCAGCCGGGGCAGCAGGCCGGTGACGTGGGAGGCCGCCGCGGCACCGGAGAGCGCGCTGAACGGCGCGAGGATGAACGACCCGACCGAGAGCGGCGACGTCGGCTTGAGCACGCGGAGCATGTTGAGGAACCGCTCGGGCCGGCCCAGGTCGTGGACCAGCGCGACGGTGCCGGCCGCCGCCCCGCCGGCGGCGGCCAGGCGGGTGACCCGCTCCAGCTCCGGGCGCCCGGACAGGGCGGCGCCCTCCGCGAGCACCGCCGAGCAGCCGGCCAGGCCGCCCAGGAAGAGGTAGAGCGGGACGTCGGGGGTCTTCCACGTGGGCGTCTTGATGATCTGCCGGCCGTAGTAGGACTCGAAAGAGCTCGGTCCCTGAGGAGCCGAGGAACGAGGCGTCTCGAAGGGCGGGACCATCGGCGCCTCGCCGCGGGCCATCAGCGCCTCCTCCCGGAGAAGGCGGCGACGCCGAGTCCGGCGACGGCCGCCGCGGCGTACCCGACGTGCTTCCACACCGAGCCGAGCGTCCGCGTGGGCACCACCGGGTCGGGCGGCAGGCCGTAGACCTCCGGCTCGTCGAGCAGCAGGAAGAACGCCCCGTCGCCGCCGACGCCGTCCTCGGGGTCGCGGCCGTAGAGGCGGGCGACGTCGACGCCCCGCTCGTGCAGCTCGGCCAGGCGGCGGTCGGCGCGCTCGCGCAGCTCGTCGAGCTCGCCGAACTGGATCGACTCGGTCGGGCAGGCCTGGGCGCAGGCAGGCGTCTGCCCGTCCTTGAGCCGGTCGTAGCACAGCGTGCACTTGAACGCGCGGCCGTCGTCCTTGCGGAGGTCGATGACGCCGTAGGGACAGGCCGAGACGCAGTAGCCGCAGCCGTTGCAGACGTCGGGCTGGACGACGACCGTGCCGAACTCGGTGCGGAACAGCGCACCGGTCGGGCAGACGTCGAGGCAGCCGGCGTGCGTGCAGTGCTTGCACACGTCGGATGACATCAGCCAGCGGATCCCGGCGTCCCCCGACGCGGCCGACTGGTCGGCGTCCCGGGGCGGGCCCACGGTCGGCATGCCGAGGTCGACGGCGGGCTTCTCGACGAAGGCCACGTGCCGCCAGGTCGAGGCCCCCAGCTCCTGGGTGTTGTCGTAGGACATCCCGGTCAGCAGGTAACCGTCGTCGGGGACGTCGTTCCACTCCTTGCAGGCCACCTCGCAGGCCTTGCAGCCGATGCACACCGAGGTGTCGGTGAAGAAGCCCATCCGGGGCGGATGGTCGGCGTCGTACCCCGCGTCCGCCTGGACGTCGTCGAGGCCACCCCACAGGCTGCCCATCAGGTCTCCTCTCCGGCCTCGGGGATGCCGGCCCGGCGACGGTAGTCCGCGACGTACGCCGGGAGCGCCGGGCCGCGCGGGCGGCGACCGGGCCGGATGTCGCAGGTGCCGACCTTGTCCTGGATGTAGACGTTGGGATCGAGGGTGAGGTTGACCAGGTCGTTGGGGGAGTCGCCGGTGGTGATGCCGTTGCCGCCCCAGTGGTAGGGGAGCCCGATCTGCTCGACGAACCGGTCGCCCAGCCGCAGCGAGCGGAGCCGGTCGGTGACGATCACCCGCGCCTCGATCGCGGTCCGGGAGGTCACGATCGTGGCCCAGCCGAGGTGCTCCAGCCCGCGCTCGGCGGCCAGCCGCGGCGAGACCTCGCAGAACGGCTCGGGCTGGAGCTCGGTGAGGTAGGGCAGCGTCCGGCTCATCCCGCCCGCCGTGTGGTGCTCGGTGAGCCGGTAGGTCGTGAACACGTAGGGGTAGACCTCGCTCCAGCTCGGGTTCAGCGGGTTGGCGGGGGACCGCACCTGCTTGCGGGTGGGGTTGCTCTGCTGCCCGTAGAGCGGGTTGCGCACCGGGGACTCGGCCGGCTCGTAGTGGGTGGGCATCGGGCCGTCGGCCAGCCCCAGCGGCGCGAACAGCCAGGCCTTGCCGTCGGTCTGCATCACGAACGGGTCCTGGCCGCCGATCGCGTCCGGGCCCGTCGCACCCTCCTCGGGCACGAAGTCCGGTGCCCGGTCGGGCACGAAGTCGGGCACGTCGGCCCCGGTCCACCGCCGCGCCTCGGCGTCCCACCAGACGTAGCGCTTGCGCTCGCTCCACGGTGTGCCGTCCGGGGCCGCGGAGGCCCGGTTGTAGAGGATCCGACGGTTGGCCGGCCAGACCCAGCCCCACTCGGCGGCGACCTGGTCCTGCTCCCAGTGCGGCTTGCGGCGCCGGGCCTGGTTGGCCTCGTCGGCATACACACCGCAGTAGATCCAGCAGCCGCAGGCCGTCGAGCCGTCGGCCCGCAGCTCGGTGTACGCCGAGAGCGCGGCGCCGTCGGGTCCGGTGCCGTTGATCTCGCGGAGCACCGACTCGGGCTCGGGCCCGCCCTCGGCGTCGAGCGGGTAGTCCCAGGCCAGGTCGAGCAGCGGCCGGTCCCTCTCGTCGGTGGAGCCGGCGAGCCTGGCGCGGATCCGCCGACCGAGGTCGAAGTAGAACTGCAGCTCGCTCTGACAGTCGCCGGGCGGGGCGACGGCCTGGTCGCGCCACTGCAGCATCCGCTGGGTCTGGGTGAAGGAGCCGGCCTTCTCGACGTGCGAGGCGGCGGGCAGGAAGAAGACCTCGGTGCCGATCCGCTCGGTGACCAGCTCGCCGGTCTCGATCTCCGGGCCGTCTTTCCAGAACGTCGCGGACTCGATCAGCTGCAGGTCGCGCACCACCAGCCAGTCGAGGTTGGCCATGCCGAGCCGCTGCATCTTGCCGTTGCTGGAGCCCACGGCGGGGTTCTCGCCCACGACGAAGTAGCCCTTGCAGCGGCCCTCGATCATCGCCTTGACGGTGGTGTACGTCGAGTGGTCGCCGGTGACCCGCGGCAGGTAGTCGAAGCAGAAGTCGTTGTCCACGGTCGCGGCGTCGCCCCAGTAGGACTTCAGCAGGCTCACGGCGTACGAGCGGATGTTGCCCCAGAAGCCGGCCTTGCCCTCGTCGTCGGCCACCCACGCGTCGAGCGACTGGTGGTGGGCGGCGTTCGGCATCGGGAGGTAGCCCGGGAGGATGTTGAACAGCGTCGGGATGTCGGTCGACCCCTGGATGCTGGCGTGGCCGCGCAGCGCCATGATGCCGCCGCCGGGGCGGCCGATGTTGCCGAGCAGCAGCTGGAGGATCGAGGCGGTGCGGATCATCTGCGCGCCGACGCTGTGCTGGGTCCAGCCGACGGCGTAGCAGAACGCCGTGGTGCGCTCGCGGCCGCTGTTGCGGGTCAGCGCGTCGGCTACCCGGAGGAACTGCTCGGGCTCGATGCCGCAGACATCCCACACCATCTCGGGGGTGTAGCGGGCGTAGTGCCGCTTGAGGATCTGGAAGACGCAGCTCGGGTGCTGCAGGGTCTCGTCGCGCAGGCCCTTCCAGCTGACCGGTGCGCCGCCCGAGCCGTGGCTCTCCGAGCGGGCCGCCTGGTGGGACTCCTGGTGGCGGCTGCCCTCCTGGTCGCGGCGCTCCTGGTCCTCGAGCTCCTCGGCGCGCTGCCGCTCGTCGTCGGTCATCTCGGCCGGCGGCTGGTAGCGCCAGGTGATCGGGTCGTAGTGGCCCGCCTCGGGGTCGTAGCCGGAGAAGAGGCCGTCCAGCTCCTCGGTGTCCTGGAAGTCCTCGTCGATCACGTTGGCGGCGTTGGTGTAGGCCACGACGTACTCGCGGAAGTCGAGGTCGTTGCTCAGCACGTGGTTGACCAGGGCGCCGAGGAAGGCGATGTCGGAGCCGGCACGGATCGGCACGTGCTGGTCGGCGACCGCCGAGGTGCGGGTGAAGCGCGGGTCGACGTGGATGACCGTGGCGCCGCGCCGCTTCGCCTCCATGACCCACTGGAAGCCCACGGGATGGGCCTCGGCCATGTTCGAGCCCTCGATGAGGATGCAGTCAGCGTTGCTGAGGTCCTGCAGGTTGGTGGTCGCCCCACCCCGGCCGAACGAGGTACCCAGACCGGGCACCGTGGAGGAGTGTCATATCCGAGCCTGGTTCTCGATCTGGATCGCGCCCATCGCCGTGTAGAGCTTCTTCATGAGGTAGTTCTCCTCGTTGTCGAGGGTCGCTCCTCCGAGGCTCGCGATGCCGAGGGTGCGGCGGGTGCGGCGCCGGCCGTCGGGTCCGTCGGCCTCCCACTCCCAGTACTTCCTGCGGGTCTCGACGACCCGGTCCGCGATCATGTCGATCGCGGTGTCGCGGTCGAGGTCCTCCCAGTCGGTGGCGTACGGCCTGCGGTAGCGGACCTTGGTGACCCGGGTGGGGGAGGTGACCAGCTGCTTGCTGGCGCTGCCCTTGGGGCACAGTCGGCCCCGCGAGATCGGGCTGGCGGGGTTGCCCTCGATCTGGATGACCTCGCCGTCCTTGACGAAGACCTTCTGCGCGCAGCCGACCGCGCAGAACGGGCAGACCGAGTCGACGACCCGGTCTGCCGACGCGGTGCGGGGCGTCAGGCGGTCGCTGCGCTCGGACCGGGCGGCGTGGCCGCGGCCGAGCCGGTCCGCGCCCGTGACCTGACGCAGCAACGGCCAGCCCAGGAACGTCCGCGGATCCGCCACAGTGGCCAGGTAACCACACCTGACCCGCCGAAAACACCGGTCAGCCGACGGGTCCCGGCCGGCAGGCCGCGTCGGCCAGTCGCTGGTCGATGGCGCGCCGCGCCTGGTCGTAGACGTCGAAGCTGTCCATCAGCAGCGAGCGCAGGTTCGCCGAGTCGAGGCAGGCGACCACGTCGAAGGCCATCAGCCCGGCGTCGATGTCGGCCCGCAGCTCGCCCGTCGCCTGCGCCTCGACGATGGTCCGGGTGATCAGGCCGATCCACTCCTCGTCGACCGCGGCGAGGGCGTCACGGATCGCGCCGGGCCGCCCCGCGTGCTCGTGTGCGGCGCGGCCGAAGAAGCAGCCGCCGGGGAAGCGTCGGTCGCTGGAGTACTCCAGCCAGGCGTCGAGCAGTCGCCGCAGCCGGGTCATGCCCGCGGGCGACTCCAGCGCCGGCTCGATGACCGTGCGCACGAAGATCGCCCGGGCCGCCCGGATCGTCGAGAGCTGGAGCTGCTCCTTGGTGCCGAAGTGGGCGATCAGGCCGCTCTTGCTGATCGAGAGCTCCGCGGCGAGCCGCCCGATCGAGAGGCCGTCGAGGCCGTCGACCGACGCGACGTCGACCGCCTTGGCCAGCACCACCCGACGGGTGCGGTCGCCGCGGCGCACACGCCCGTCGGTGGGCTCGTCGACCCGTTGCTCGCTCATCGCCGTCCAGCCTAGTGCGGGTGGGGGATTGACCTGACGATCAAATAGTACGATCGTTCGGTTTGTTAGTTCAATCCATCGTGATGAGGCCACCATGACCAGCACCGACCTCCCGGATCGCCGCACCTCCGGCCCGACCCCGAGGGGCCTGCGGATCCGGGGCGCCACGCGGGCCGACCGCACCGAGCTCGCCGGGCTGCTGCGCGGCCTGAGCCTCGAGTCGTCGTACCGCCGCTTCCAGACCGGCCTCGGACCCGAGCCGCCGCCGGCGGTGCTCGACGCGCTGCTGCCGGAGGGCCTGCGCGGCGCCGCCGTGCTGGCGTACGTCGGGAGCGCGCTGGTCGGTCACGGTCTCTGGGTGCGCGCCGGCGCGACGCCGGTGGCCGAGATCGGTCTCATCGTGGCGGACGACCACCAGGGCCGCGGCATCGGTACGGCGCTCGCGCGCGGGCTGATGGCCGACCTGGGCGCCCACGGCGTCGAGCGCGTGGAGGTGTTCGCGAGCGTCACCAACGAGCCGGTGATCCGGATGGTCCGCCGCCAGGCTCCCGACGCGGTCGCCGAGCCCGACGGGGCCACGGTCACCTACTCGTTCGCCACCCCGGTGCTCGCCCGCGCCGTTCGCCCCGTGGCCTGACCGCGGGCACTTGTGGTCATCACCGTTGATGCGTCGGGGGTATCCGTGTTCAGGGTGGGTGCCTCGCAAGGCGGCGGCGCGACGGCATACCTGGTTGTCTACCGAGCGTCGCCGACGCGGCGAGGTGCGTGCACTGGGTGCGTAGACCCTTGGTGAATCAGCGGTGATGGCCACTAGATTGCCCGTGGAGGCGTAACTCGTCTGGTGACGGGCGCGGTCCTCAACACCGTAGTGGTCGGTCACGCCGGCCAGGCGGGTTCGATTCCCGTCCGCCTCCGCCAATGCGTTCCCGCAGAGGAGGCCCGTGACCGACGATCCGCGCCGTCGTACGCCGCGCACCGATGCCGTGCTCGCCGACCCGGCGGTCGCGGCGGCGGCCGTGCGGCTCGGGCGGGCGCGGGTCAAGGGCGTCGTGGTCGAGGTGCTCGACGAGTGCCGCACCGGTGCCGTCCCGCCGCAGGACGCGGTCGCGGTGGTCCTCGACCGGCTACCGGCGGCGGCCACCACGCTGCGTCGGGTCGTCAACGCGACCGGTGTCGTGGTGCACACCAACCTCGGGCGGGCGCCGCTCTCGGCGGCGGCCGTCGAGGCGGTCGCCCGGGCCGCCGGTGCCACCGACGTCGAGATGGACCTGGCCTCGGGCCGGCGCGGGCCGCGGGGCACCGGTGCGCTCGCCGCCCTGGCCGCCGCCGTGCCCGACGCGGGCGGCGTGCACGTCGTCAACAACGGGGCAGCGGCGCTGGCACTCGTGGCGTGCGCGCTGGGCCGGACCGAGATGGGCCGCGCTCGGGAGGCGGTGATCGCCCGGGGCGAGCTGGTGGAGATCGGCGACGGGTTCCGGATCCCCGAGCTGCTGGAGTCACTGGGCGTCCGGCTGCGGGAGGTCGGCACCACCAACCGGGTGCGGCTCGCCGACTACGAGGCCGCGCTCGGCGCCGACACGGCGTTCGTGCTCAAGGTGCATCCCTCGAACTTCCGCGTCGAGGGCTTCACCTCGGCGGTCTCCGTGGCGGAGCTGGCGAGCCTCGGCGTGCCGCTCGTCGTCGACATCGGCTCCGGGCTGCTCGCGCCGCATCCGCGGCTGCCCGACGAGCCGGACGCCGCGACCGTGCTGCGGGCCGGCGCGGACCTGGTCACGGCCTCGGGCGACAAGCTGCTCGGCGGACCGCAGTGCGGCCTCCTGCTCGGGGAGGCCGGACTCGTCCAGCGGCTGCGCCGGCACCCGTTCGCGCGGGCGCTGCGCGTCGACAAGCTGACGCTGGCGGCGTTGGAGGCGACGCTGACCGGCCCGGTGCCCCCGGTGCCCGCCGCACTGGCGGCGCGGCCGGAGGAGCTGCTGGCCCGCGCGACGCGACTGGCGCGGCAGCTCGGCGGCGTCGCCTCGGCCGTGCCGTCGCAGGGCCGGGTCGGGGGCGGCGGGGCGCCCGGCGTACCGCTGCCCAGTGCCGCGCTCGCGCTGCCCGCCGCGCTCGCGGCCCCGCTGCGACTCGGCGATCCGGCCGTGGTCGGGCACGTGCACGACGGGCGGCTGCACCTCGACCTGCTGACCGTGCCGGAGGAGCTCGACGAGGTGCTGGTCGAGGCGGTCCGCCGCGTGGCTCCCTGATGCACGTCGTCGCGACCGCCGGCCACGTCGACCACGGCAAGTCGACGCTGGTGGCGGCGCTCACCGGTCAGGATCCCGACCGGCTCGCGGAGGAGAAGCGGCGCGGGCTGACCATCGAGCTCGGCTACTGCTGGACGTCGCTGCCCGAGGTGGGCGAGGTGGCGTTCGTCGACGTGCCCGGCCACGAGCGCTTCGTGACGACGATGCTCGCCGGTGTGGGACCGGTGCCGGTGGCGATGCTCGTGGTGGCCGCCGACGATCCGTGGATGCCCCAGGCGGCCGAGCACCTCGCCGCGCTCGACGCGCTCGAGGTCGCGCACGGCGTGCTGGTCGTGACCCGGGCGGACCTGGCCGACCCGGCGCGGGCACTGGGCCGGGCCCGCGCCGAGGTCGACGCGACGTCGCTGCGCGGGATTCCCGACGTCGTCGTCAGCGGGCGGACCGGCGCCGGCCTCGACGGGCTGCGGTCGACGCTGGCCTCGGTGCTCGCCGCCGTGCCGGCCCCGGACCCCACCGCCGACGTGCGGCTCTGGGTGGACCGGCGCTTCCACGTGCGCGGCGCCGGGACCGTGGTCACCGGCACGTTGCCCGCCGGCACCATCCGCGTCGGCGACGTGCTCGCGTGCGGCGACGCCGAGGTGCGGGTGCGTGGCGTCGAGTCGCTCGGGACGCCCCGGCCCGCGGTGTCCGGGGTGGCGCGGGTCGCCCTCGACCTGGGCGGGCGCGCTCCGGAGTCGATCGGGCGGGGGAGTGTGCTGGTGACGCCGCGCGCATTCGAGGCGACCGCCGTCGTCGACGTACGCCTCACCGGTCCGGACCGGCTGCCCGCGCACCCCGTCCTGCACATCGGCTCGGCCCACCTCGGCACCCGCGCGCACCTGCTCGCGCCGGGCGTCGCGCGGCTCCGGCTGGAGCGCCCACTGCCGCTGCGGTACGCCGACCGCGCAGTGCTGCGCGACCCGGGCAGCCGCCGGGCCTGGGGCGTGCGGGTGCTCGACCCCGTCCCGCCGCGCCGGCGGCGTGACATCGCCTCCCACGACGGCACGCCGGAGGCCGAGCTGCGGCTGCGCGGCGTCGTCCGCCGGTCGCTGCTGACGCGCGCCGGACTGCCGATCGAGCCGCTGCCGCCCGGCACCGTCGTCGCGGGCGACTGGCTGGTCGCGCCGGGGCTGGCCCGCGAACTGCGGTCACGGCTCTCGTCACTCGTGGTCGACGGTCCGGTGGCGTCCGGCGCCGCCGCGCACGCACTCGGCCTGCCCGACCCGGCGGTCGTCGATGCGCTCGTGCTCGCGCCGCTGCGGCTCGAGGAGGGCCGGATCGTCGGACCCGACGGCCTGCCGCCGGCCCTGGTCGCGGCGGCCGAGACGCTGTGCGCGGGGCTGTCGGGGTTCGCCGCTCCGGAGGCCGGCCGGCTCGACGAGCTCGGCCTGGATCCCGCCGCCCTGGCGGTGCTGCACAAGGCCGGGCGGCTGCTCCGCGTGGACGAGCGCGTCGTCCTGCTGCCCGGAGCCGACGAGCGGGCGCTGACGGTGCTCGCCGAACTGGCCCAGCCGTTCACGACCAGTGAGGCCCGGCAGGCGCTCGGCACCAGCCGCCGGGTGGCGCTACCGCTGCTCGCCCATCTCGACCGCACCGGGCGGACGGTCCGACTGTCCGACGATCGACGTCGACTGCGCTGACGTGGCCGGTCTCGTCGGGAGCTCGTCCACGGTGATCTGCAGGTCCTTCTCGACCGACGCGTAGATCGGGGTCTCTTCCATCGCCCGCACCTACCCCGGTCCTCGGGGCCGCACACGTGAGGGTTGTCTCATCACGGCAGCGTCCGTGCGCTAGACGGCGAGGGCGACGGCTGGTGCTCCTTCAGGTCGTTGGTCGGGTCGCCGTTGATCCAGGTGATGACGAGGAAGACGATGAGCACGAGGATGATCGCGCCGACGGTCACCCCGCCCACCAGCTTGGCGGTCTGCGCGGGTGTCAGGTTCATGTCGATCAACCGTGGTAGCCCAGCACGGTGCTCAGCAGGAAGACCACCACGATCAGCATGACGAGCCCGGCCGCGACCAGCACGGGCGTCACCTGGGGGCGCGGCCTAGTGCTCAGCGGCTGCTTCGCGCCCGCGTGGCGTCGCCGTTCGTCGTCGGTCACGACGTCCAGTGCCCACCCGCGCGCGGCGCACACCTGATCCCGGCTGATCCCGGCTGGTCCGGGCCGAGTTGCGCGCGGTCGATCGGGTACCGGGACCGTGACAGGGGGAGGACGACCGTTGGGGACGATCACGTGGGAGGCCGGCCAGCACCGGCTGCGGCTGGCGGGCAGGTTTGAGGAGGGCGACCGGGGGGCCGTCGAGGACGCGCTCGCGGCCATCGGCGACCCGGGTCCGGTGTTCATCGTCGACCTGACCGCGGTCGACTCGCTGGACCCGTCCGTGGTCGAGATCCTCGCCGCCTGCGAGCGCGCCGAGGGCTGCCGGGTCAGCGTGCTGCGCCGCTCCGGGAGCGAGGTCGACCGGATGCTCAGCGAGCGGGGGGCGTGACGGCCGAGAGGTAGACCTGCCACTGCAGGCCGAGCAGGTCCTCCGGAGCGGCCGCCACCGTGACCGCGCCGGCTTCCATCAGCTCGGCCCGGCCGACGCCACCGGAGAGCAGCGCTACGCAGGCGAGACCGGCACGCGAGGCGGCCTCCACGTCGTACACGGTGTCGCCGACCAGGAGGGCCCGCTCGACGCCGTCCATGCGGCTCAGCGTCTCACCCACGAGGTCGGGCTCGGGCTTCGAGGCGTCCACGTCCTCGGAGGTCGTGAGCAGCTCGATGTCGCCGCCGATGCCCAGCATCTCGATGGCCTCCCGGGAGAACTGCGGGTCTCCGGACGACGCGAGTGCCACCCGGTAGCCCTCGTCGCGGAGCCCGGCGATCAGGGGGCGGGCGCCCGGGAGCGGACGGACCTCCTTCCGGAGCTCGAGGTACTCCTCCCGCCATGCGTCGCGCAGCAGGTCACCGAGCCGGTCCTCGGTCTCGTCGTCGGCGACCTGGGCGACGAGCCGGTCCCCGCCCATCCCGATCGCCCGGTGGATCCGCCACAGCGACTGCGCCACGTCGTGGCGGGCGAAGGCGCGGTGCCAGGCGACGGCGTGGTGGTAGGTCGAGTCGACGAGTGTGCCGTCGATGTCGAACAGCACGGCGGTGGTGGCGGTCATGACCGTGCGGTACCCAGGCGGTTGGCGGCATGCGCCGCGGGCGGCCGGGTACTTGCCCGGCATGGGAGAGCGTGAGCACACGAAGCAGCCGGTTGAGGAGCATCGCCCCGTCGACGCGCCCGGCGTGTCCGACGAGGAGGACCTGTCCCGCGCCGACGTCGCGGAGCGGGTCGACCTCGATCCGGACGAGCAGCCCAACCGGCCCGAGCAGGCCGACTTCGACGAGGCCGAGCGCCGGCAGTACGACGAGCCGCCGGTGGACCGGCCGATCGCCGAGTCGGACCGCCCCGAGGACCGCTGATCACTCCTCGTCGGCGAACCGCACCGGGGTGGGGTCCATCGACGCTCCGGTGTCGATCGCGGTGCTGTGCGCCGACGCGATGGTGGCGCGGACCCCCGGTCGCGGTCGACGCCCGCCGGGCACGAGATGTGCACGAGGTCGGTTCGGTGTGGGTCGGCGGTGGCCGAGAAGCCCTCGGTCGACAGCGCCGTGAGCACCACGACCGGGTCCTGCCCGGGCGGCACGTGATAGTCGAGGGTCGAGGTCGTCGGCCGCGCCAGGTCCTCGGCCACGGCCTCTCGCCGAGCCGCCCACGCCCGCACGCCGACGCCCACGGCGATCAGGATGACGACGAGCAGGATCAAGGGGACCAGCAGTGCGCCCATGGGCCCTCGGTGCCCGTCCCTCCGATCCGCAAACGGCTCAGGACCGGAGTCGCTCCAGCAGCGGACCGGCTGCTTCGTCGAGGAACCGGTCCTGGCCCTCGTCGCCGATCTGCACGATCGCGACGTCCGTGAACCCGGCGTCGACGTACGCCGTGATCGCCTCGGCGGCGCGATCGAGGTCGGGACCGCAGGGGATCGCGTCGGCCACGTCATCGGGGCGGACGAACTGGGTGGCGCCGGCGAACCCCGCCGGGGTGGGCAGGTCGGCGTTGACCTCCCAACCGCCGCCGAACCACCGGAACTGCTCGTGTGCGCGCCGTACGGCGGCCTCCTCGTCGGGGTCCCAGCAGATCGGGATCTGGCCGATCGCCCGCGCGCGCTCGCCGATCACGCGAGCGCCGTCGACGGCGTTCCAGGCGGTGATCAGCGACGGATCGGGCTCGACGCCGATCAGATGGTCCCCGAGGGGCGCGAAGGCCTCGACCGCGCGATCACCGGCGACGGCCAGACCGATCTCGACACCCTCCTCGGGGAGGTCCCAGATCCGTGCGGAGTCCACCTGGAAGTATTCGCCGCGGTGGTCGACCAGCTCGCCGGTGTGCAGCGCCCGGATGATCTCGACGGCCTCGCGGAGCATCTCCTGACGGTCCTGGATCGCGGGCCAGCCCGCACCGACCACGTGCTCGTTGAGGTTCTCTCCGCTGCCGAGACCGAGCGTGAAGCGGCCATCCGCCAGGATCTGCAGGGTCGCGGCCTTCTGGGCGACGACGGCCGGGTGGTAGCGCAGCGTCGGACAGGTCACGTACGTCATCAGCCCGACGCGCGAGGTCGCCTGGGCGACCGCGCCGAGGGTGGTCCACGCGTACGGCGCGTGCCCCTGCTCGACCGACCATGGCGAGTAGTGGTCGCTCATCACCTCGAAGTCGAAGCCGGCCCGCTCGGCGGCGCCGGCGTAGCGCAGCAGCTCGCGCGGCCCGCTCTGCTCGGTCATCAGCGTGTAGCCGAAGCTGGTCATCGCGCGTGGTGCTGGTCCAGCTCGTGCCTCATGTCGCCGAGGATCCGGGCCAGCAGCCGGGAGACCTGCATCTGGGTGACCCCGAGGTCGTCGCCGATCTCGGCCTGGGTGAGGTCCTCGAAGAAGCGCAGGTAGAGGATCCGGCGGTCCCGCTCCGAGAGCCGGCGGACGACGGGCTCGAGCATCAGTCGTGCGTCGCTGGCGTCGTGGTCCTCGTCGGTGTCGGGCAGCAGGTCGCCGAGCGTCGCCGACTCCGCGCCGACGGGCAGGTCGAGCGAGGTCGGCTGGAAGCAGCCGAGCGCGGCCATCGCCTCGTCGTACTCCTCGACGGGGATGTCGAGCTCGTCGGCGACCTCCTCGCCGGTGGGCTCGCGGCCGAGGTCCTGCTCGAGCTCGCGCACGACGGCGTTCGCGTGGCTCTGCAGCTCCTGGATCCGGCGCGGTGGCCGCACCGTCCAGCCCTGGTCGCGGAAGTAGCGCTGGAGCTCGCCGCGGATGGTGGGGACGGCGAAGGTGAGCAGGTCGTTGCGCAGGGACGGGTCGAAGCGGGTCACCGCCTTGGTGAGGCCCTCGTAGGCCACCTGGTTCAGGTCGTCCTGCGGCAGTCCGCGTTGGCGGTAGCGCCGGGCCACGGCCTCGGCGACCCCGCGGTTGATGAGCACGGCGCGGGCACGCAGGGCGTCGGCCTCGCCGCGATCTGGCGTCTCGTGCGCCGTCCGGAGCAGGGTGTCGGTCTGCTCGGCGCGCTCCGTGCGGCTGAGGCCGCAGTCGCTGGAGTGTGCCTCCGCGTCGGTCAGTGGGGGGAGCAGGGATGAGGATCGTGCCATCAGGTCACTCCATCTCGTCTGTGATGGTGCGCCCTGCCGACTCTCGGCAAGGTGAGGCTGCGTCCGGACTCACTGGCGACGCTACCCGCGCTGCCGACGGATACAAGCCGCCGACCTTCGTCGGCCGGGCATCGCCGGATCCGTCGGTGCCCGGCTCCCACCATGCGCCCTCCGGGGGAGGCGTCGTCTCACCCCAACGGGTCGAATCCTCCCGCCGATCCTGGGTACGGACGGTCATCCGAACGACGTCAGCAGGAGGGTGAGTCGTGAAGGCAGTGACCTGGCAGGGCCGGCAGGACATGAGGGTCGAGGAGGTCCCGGACCCCTCGATCGAGCAGCCGACCGACGCGATCGTGCGGATCACCAGCACCGGTCTGTGCGGGTCCGACCTGCACCTCTACGACCCGCTGGCGCCGTTCATGACTCCGGGCGACGTCGTCGGCCACGAGCCGATGGGCATCGTGGAGGAGGTCGGATCGGGTGTTCGCGACCTGAAGGCGGGAGACCGGGTCGTCGTCCCGTTCAACGTGAGCTGTGGTGACTGCTGGATGTGCGAGCGCGACCTCTACAGCCAGTGCGAGACCACCCAGAACCGCGACCAGGGCACCGGCGCGAGCCTCTTCGGCTACAGCAAGCTCTACGGCCAGGTGCCCGGCGGCCAGGCGGAGTACCTGCGGGTGCCGTTCGCCGACTTCCTGCCGGTCCGGGTGCCCGAGGGACCGCCGGACGAGCGGTTCCTCTACCTCTCCGACGTGCTGCCGACAGCGTGGCAGGGCGTGGAGTACGCCGCCGTGCCCGACGGCGGCACGCTACTGGTCCTCGGGGCCGGGCCGATCGGCGACATGGCGGCCCGGATCGCGCTCGACCGAGGAATACGGGTGATCGCGGTCGACTATGTGCCCGAGCGACTGGCCCGGGTGGCGGCCCGGGGCGCCGAGACGATCGACCTGGCCGAGTGCGACGACGTGCCGGCGGTGGTGCGCGAGCTGACCGACGGTCGCGGTGCCGACAGCGTGATCGACGCGGTGGGCATGGAGGCGCACGGGTCGCGGGTCGCTGAGACGGCACAGAAGGCGCTCGGCCTGCTGCCGAGCAGGGTCGCCGGCGCGGTGATGACGCGGGCCGGGATTGATCGGCTCGCCGCGTTGCAGACGGCGATCGAGGCGGTGCGCCGCGGCGGCACGATCTCGATCTCGGGGGTGTACGGCGGCGCGATGGACCCGCTCCCGATGATGCAGCTCTTCGACAAGCAGGTGCAGCTGCGGATGGGGCAGGCGAACGTGCGCGCCTGGACCGACCGGATCCTCGGCAGGCTCACCGAGGACGACGACCGGCTGGGGGTCGAGACGTTCGCCACCCACCGGCTGCCCCTCGACGAGGCCCCGGACGCGTACGCCAGGTTCCGGGCCAAGGAGGACGGCATGGTGAAGGTCGTCTTCCAGCTCTGACGACCTGTCCCTGCGACGAACGGACAACGGGGAAGGACGGTGGCATGGAGGACCGGCAGCGTCGGGAGACGGACCTGGTGCTCCGGGTCCACGACGCGCTGTTGCCGAAGGGAATCCCCGTCGTACCGGGCGTGGAGGTCTCTGCTCGCTACCTGCTCGCGGAGACCCATGTCGGCGGCGATTGGTTCGACGTGATCCCGCTCGAGGACGGCCGGCTCGTGGTCTGCGTCGGCGACGTCGTCGGGGCCGGTGTCGAGGCCTCGGCCGCGACGGGCGGGCTGCGCACGGTGTTCGACGACCGGGTCCGTGACGAGGGTGACCTCGCCGCCGCGCTCCGGGCGCTGGACCGGCGAGCGCGGCGCGCCCCGGAGACGCGGGCGACGACGATCTGCGCCGCGGCGGTCGACCCCGCGTCCGGCGACCTCTGCTACTGCACCGCGGGGCACCCCCCGCCGATCGTGGTCGATCCCTTTGGGCGCGCGTCGTACCTGCCGACCTCCGGCGCCGTCCCGCTGGGGAGCGGTGATGGCACGTTCCCGACGCTCACCCATCACCTCCGCAGGGGCGAGCTCGTGCTGCTCTACAGCGACGGTCTCGTGAAGCGGCCGGGTCGTACGCCGGCGGAGGGAGCCGCCGAGCTGCTGGAGGCCGTGAGCGGGAGCGTCGTCGGCCGGCTCGACGGCACCGACGGGACGGACGACCAGCTCGCCGACCGGGTGTCCCGCGGGATCCTGGAGCTGGTGACGAGCGCCACGGGCTATGACGACGACATCACCCTGGTGGCGCTGCGGCGGGTCGAGCCGATCGCGCCGCTGCTGCTGGAGCTGCCGGCGATCCCCGATGCGGCGCGCGCCGCGCGGGCCGATCTCGGCGCCTGGATGGCGCCGTTGCACGTGAGTGTGCTGGACGACCTCGCGGTGCGGCATGCGGTCGGCGAGCTGGTGGCGAACGCGGCAGAGCACGCCTACGAGCAGCCGGGGGTGCAGGACCAGGTGCGCCTCACCGCCGTGCTGGAACCCACCGGCGTGCTGGCGGTGCAGGTCGTCGACGACGGTCGCTGGCGGGACCGGCCCGACATCCCGGGCAACCGGGGCCGGGGCCTGGCCCTGGTGCGCGGGTTCATGGACGACCTCACCCTGGAGCGGGGGGAGTTCGGCACCCGGGCCACGATCCGGCACCTGCTGACGCGCCCGGCCGTGATCCTGCGTGGTGCGCCGTCCGGACGCCTCGGGCCCGTGGCGGCTCGGGGCTTCCGGCTGGAGGTCGACGGGCACCGGCTCGCGGTGGTCGGCGATCTCGATCAGGAGGGCGCCGACGAGCTCCGCCGGACCCTGATCCTGAGCTCGCAGGGGGGCACTCGGGCGTTGGAGGTCGACCTGTCGGGCGTTCGGGTGCTCACCAGCGCCGGCGTGCAGGTGCTGCTGGACGCGCGTGCCGAGGGGGAGGTGCGGCTGCTGGCGCCCGCCGGGTCGCCGGCCCAGCATGTGCTCGAGCTCGTGCAGGTGCCGTACGAGGCCTGAACGCCCGTCGCCCTCAGCCTTGGGGCGGCTTGTCCGGAGCGCCGGCTCCTTCGCCCTCGCGGGTGAAGAACGAGATCCTGCCGTCCGCCTCGAGCACGGCGTACTCGATCTCGGAGGTGCGCCTGATGCCCTGCTCGCGGGCGGCGACCAGCAGGTCGGCGAGCGACAGGCGCTGCTCGTCCATGCTCTCCTCGACCGGCGAACCGTCGGCGAAGACGAGGACCGGCCGCCCGGTGACGACCGGACGCGTTCTCGGGACCCGCCACTGCAACCACGACAGCCCGACGGTCAGCAGCGCGAACGTGCCCACGGCGAGGAACGCGGCCGTCACCGAGTAGTCCTGCTGGGTGACCGCCTGCTGCACCAGGTCGCCCATCGTCACGTAGAGCAGCAGCTCGAAGGTGCTGAGCTCGCCGAGCGTCGCGCGGCCCGCCGCGCGGGTAACCAGCCAGAGGAACAGGAACACCACCAGGGCGCGGATCACGATCTCCACAGGTCCTCCTACGGCAGCAGCCGGGTGCGGAAGTCGGTGGCGGCCACCCGGTCGCCGTCGACCACGACGGCGACGGTCCCGTCGCGGCCGGTCTGGGCGGAGGGCTGGACGTACGCGTCGTACGCCACCACGAACGTGTCGCCGGGCGGTGCCGTGAAGGTCAGGTAGAGCGTGTGTCCGTCGCGGGTCTCGTCGGACGGCTCGGGGTCGAACCCCTGCGACTCGAAGATGTCGAAGTAGTCGCCCGTGACGGCGAGGGTCAGCTCCTTGTCGAAGCCGCCCGGGTGGGTGACCGTCACCTGCCACGGGACGTCGAGGCCGGGGCGGGCGACCGACGCGTGCTCCACCGTGAGCGTCCACCCCGCCTCGTCGCTGCTCGCGGTCGTCGTGCGAACGCCGAGGAGGCCGAACAGTCCGGCGAGCACGAACAGCAGCAGCGCCAGCAGGAAGAGGCGCCGCAGCCAGGCCGCCGGGCGTCCCGGACGGCCGGTCTCGACGCCCGAGAGCGTGGAGGTCGTGGCGTCCACGGATCCGGTCTAACACCGTGGGTACGGCGTGCCGGCCCGACACGCCGCGTTGCTCCGGCCCGTCGCCGGGTACCCGACGACCATGGCGGCCGTGAACGAGCGCACGATGGACGCGAGCGCAGAGGCGATCTGGGACGTCCTGGCGGACGGATGGCTCTACCCCCTCTGGGTGGTGGGCGCGTCCCGGATGCGGGACGTCGACCGGCACTGGCCGGACGTCGGCTCCCGGCTCCACCATTCCGTGGGAGTCTGGCCCCTCCTCGTCGACGACGAGACCGAGGTGCTCGACGTGATCCCAGGGGAGGCGCTGACGTTGCACGCCAGGGCGCGCCCGACCGGCACGGCGGAGGTGGCGCTCCGCCTCGAGCCACGCGGCGCCGAGACCCGGGTGGTCATCGAGGAGGACGCCGTCGCGGGTCCCGGACTGCTGGTGCCCAGGCCCCTGCGCGAGCTCGGCCTCACCTGGCGCAACGTGGAGAGCCTGCGCCGGTTGGCTTACCTCGCCGAGCGTCGTGCCCGCCGAAGCCACGAGGCATCGTGACCGAGTGGGACGCCGTCGTCGTCGGCTCCGGGCCCAACGGCCTGGTCGCGGCCAACCTGCTCGCGGACGCCGGCTGGTCGGTGCTGGTGTTGGAGGCCCAGCGCAGCCCCGGCGGCGCGGTGCGCAGCGACCGCGACGTGGACCCGGACTTCGTCCACGACACGATGAGCTCGTTCTATCCGTTGGCGGCCGCGTCGCCGGTGGTCGCGCGTCTCGGCCTGGAGGCGCACGGGCTGCGCTGGCGCCACGCGCCGGCGGTGCTCGGCCACTTCCACCCGGAGTCCGGGGGCTGGGCGGTCCTGCACCGCGATCGGCAGGTGACCGCCGATCTCCTGGATCAGCACGACCCCGGTGACGGTGCGGCCTGGCTGGCCCTCTGCGAGTCGTGGGACGCGATCGGGGAGTCGCTGATCGGCGCGCTGCTCTCGCCGTTCCCGCCCCTGCGCAGTGGGCTCGCCACCGCGCGCAGGCTGCCGCGGGCCGGCGGCCTGGACCTGGTCCGCTCGCTGCTGATGCCGGCGTCCACCCTCGCTCGGCAACGCTTCGCCGGCGAGCGCGGCCGGCTGCTCATGGCCGGCAACGCCAGTCACGCCGACATCCCGCTCGACGCGCCGGGATCGGGCCTGATGGCGGTGTTGCTGGCGATGCTGGGGCAGACGGTCGGCTGGCCGGCGCCCGAGGGTGGCGCGGGTCGGCTCTCGGAGGCACTGGTACGCCGCCTCGAGGACGCCGGGGGGACCCTGCGCTGCTCGGCGGAGGTGGTCCGGATCGAGGTCGAGGACCGGCGCGCGACCGGGGTCCGACTGGCGGACGGCGAGCGCATCTCCGCCGGGGTCGTCCTGGCCGACGTCGCCGCCCCACGTCTCTACGGAGGGCTGGTCCGCCCGGAGGACCTGCCGTCGCGCACGCTGCGCCGGATGCGCGGCTTCCAGCTGGACCCGGCGACCCTCAAGGTCGACTGGGCGCTCACGGGCCCCGTGCCCTGGGCGGTCCCGCCGCCGTACCGGCCCGGCACCGTGCACGTGGCCGACTCGGTCGCCGAGCTGACCGAGACCTACGCCCAGATCGAGGCCGGGGCGGTGCCGGCCCGGCCGTTCCTGCTCGTGGGGCAGATGACGACGACCGACGAGGGCCGCTCGCCCGTCGGCACGGAGTCGGCGTGGGCCTACACGCACATGCCGCAGCAGGTCCGGCGGGACGCCGGGGACGACGGCGTCACCGGACGCTGGGACCACGACGACTGCGAGCGGCTGGCCGACCGGATGCAGGCGCGGATGGAGCGGCTCGCCCCGGGCTTCGGCGACCTGGTGCGTGCCCGGCGCGTGCTCGGACCGCGAGAGCTGGAGGCGCGCAACGCCAACCTCGTCGGCGGGGCCATCAACGGCGGCACGGCCCAGCTCCACCAGCAGCTCGTCTTTCGCCCCATCCCCGGCACCGGCCGGGCCGAGACGCCCGTGCGCGGTCTCTACCTCGCCTCGGCCGCCGCCCACCCCGGCGGCGGGGTGCACGGCGCGGCCGGCAGCAACGCGGCCCGCGCGGCGCTGGCGGCCCGCCGGATCAGGCGGACGGTCTCCCGGATGCCCTGGACCTCATGAGCCGTCCCGGCCCTCGGGGTTGCCCCGGGTCAGCCGTAGCTGGCGACCACGCTCGACGTCGGTCCGCGCCTTCCGCGCGGCCTTGTCGCTCTTGCGGGTATCGCGGGCCGGCAGCTGGATGACCTCCTCGGCGGGCATGCCCGCCTGCAGCTCGCGGCCGCGCTCCAGCTCGGCGTCCAGCTCGGCGCCGAAGAGCAGCGCGAGGTTGGTGATCCAGAGCCAGAGCAGGAAGACCACGACCCCGGCGAGCGAGCCGTAGGTGCGGTTGTAGCTGGAGAAGTTCGCGACGTAGAAGCCGAACGCCGCCGACGCCACGACGCAGGTCAGGATCGCCACCACGGCGCCCACGCTGACCCAGCGGAAGCGGGGCTGCCGCACGTTGGGAGTGGCGTAGTAGAGCAGCGCCACGATGAGCACCACGACGGCCAGCAGTACCGGCCACTTGGCGATGTTCCAGACCAGCACCGCCGTGTCGCCGAGACCCACCGCGTCGCCGACGGCCCGGGCCGCGGGACCGGTGAGGACGAGCCCGAGGGCGACCAGCGCGGTGAGGACGACGGTGATCAGCGTGACCAGCAGCATCGCCGGGCGCAGCTTCCAGATCGGCCGGCCCTCGGGGACCTCGTAGATCCGGTTCATGCCGCGCCCGAACGCGCCGACGTACCCGGACGCCGACCACAGCGCGAGCGCGAGGCCGAGGAGCAGGCCGAGGCCGGCGTTGCTGGTGCGGCTGAGCTCGGTGAGCGTGGGCTCGAGCGTGTCGGCGGCGCCGGTCGCGCCGACGTCGCGCAGGATCTGCAGCAGCGTGTCGACGGTCTGTGCACCCTGCCCGACGAGGCCGACCAGCGACAGCATCGCGATCGCTGCGGGGAAGAGCGCGAGCACGGAGTAGTAGGTCAGCGCCGCGGCGAGATCCGTGCACTCGTCGTCGGAGAACTCCCGGATCGACTTGCGTACGACGTACCGCCACGACGGCTTGGTCAGGTCGGTGGGGGAGCTCGGCTTGCGTGGGTCGTCGGGGTGCGGCGCCTCGACAGAGTCGGGCTCGTCGGTGGTGTCCGCCTCGGCGTGCTTGCCCGCCATCGCCTGCTCCTCTCGTGCGGGTGTGTCGGAGACGGTGCCCGTCGGGGCGGCCCTCATGCGGATCGGCGGTCGGGGTGCCGGAAACGGGCGGGTCGTGCAGGTAGGTTGCCTGGGTGCTCGCGATCGTCGCTCCCAGCCCGGAGGCTCTCCCTGCCCGCGGACGGCTCACGATCGACCCCGCCCGGTCGATCTGAGCGCGGTGAGCATGCGCAAGCTCCTCCTGGGCCCGATCGTCCTCGCGGTCCTGCTCGCCCTCGTGCCGGTCTACGGGCCTGCCCAGGCCGCGCGCGAACGCGCCCCGAAGCCCGTGGTCTTCCCGCGTGCCTACACGAAGGCACACCCGATGCGGGTGATGTTCGTGGGCGACTCGATGACCCACGGGCACCCGGGCTCGGCGACCTACCGCTACTGGATGTGGCGTGAGTTCCAGGCGCAGCGGGTGCCGGCCCGCTTCGTCGGGCCGCGCACCGACCTGCGCTCGACGTACCCGAGGAAGGACCTCGCCCCGGGGGAGTACAACTACGAGCACACCGATCACGGGTTCGGCCGCCAGCTGGCGCACGCGGCGCAGGGCGGGTCGCGGTTCGCCTACCACCTGCCGCGGATCGCCGGCGAGATCCGCACCTACCGACCCGACGTGGTCGTGCTCGAGCTCGGCTTCAACGACGCCACCACGCGCTCGGCGTGGAGCATCGCCCGCGACACCGCGACCCTGCTGCGGCGGATCTGGTCCGTGGAGCCGCAGACCCGGGTCGTGGTCGGCGAGATCCCCAGCTCCGGTCGGGAGGAGGGGGTCAACATCAAGGCGAGCCGGAAGAACTCGCGCACGGCGTACGCCAACGAGCTGATCTCGCGGAGGATCGGCTCGGACCCGCGAGTCGCGATCGCCCACCTCCGCACCAACCCGGCACACCCGTGGGACCCCCGGCTCTACACCTTCGACAACGTGCACCCGAACCCGACGGGGGAGACGCTCTTCGCCGAGAACTTCTCGCTGGCGTTCGCCGAGCTCCGGGTGTTCCGCAGGCCGGTGCACGTCTTCCACCAGGAGGACTGGACGCCGCGGATCACGCTGCCGGTGTCCGGCGGCACCGGACTCGCGGTCGCCAACCTGCTCACCGTGCGCCAGATGACCTACGCGACGAGGGCGCGGGTGCGGGTCTGGACCGCGCCGAAGGGCGGCACGCTGGTGGCCGAGAGCACGTGGAGCAAGGACGACTACGCCGCGGTCCGTCTGGACCCCGGCACCTACTGGGTCGAGCCGATCGCCGCCCGTCGCGAGCTGGTCAGCGCGCCCGGGGCCCGGGTTCCGGTCACCGTCTCCTGACGACGGGCCGTCGGGTCAGCGCGTCGCCTCGGGGCGCTTGACGGCGTACCGCACGTGGGTGGCGTACGGCGAGCTCCAGGTGCCGAGCACCTCGAGGTCGAGGTCCTGCTCGAAGCCCTCGAACAGCCGCTTGCCGCCGCCGAGGACCACCGGCGCGATGGAGAGCGCGAGCTCGTCGACCACCCCGGCTGCCAGGCCCTGGCGGATCAGGTCGGCGCCGCCGCCGAGGGACACGTCGTCGTCCCCGGCGAGGTCCCGCGCCTGGGACAGAGCCGCGTCGAAGCCGTCGACGAACAGGAAGCCGGCGCTCGGGTCCGGCTGGTCGCCGGTCCGGTGGGTGAGCACGATCAGCGTGCCGGGGAACGGGTTGGTGCCGCCCCAGGCGCCCGCCGCGTCGTACATGTTGCGACCGACGATGCCGCAGCCCAGACTCGCGGTGAGCGCCTCGTAGTACTCCCGGTCCGGCCCGTGCATGCCGTCGGTGTCGCGCCCGTCGTCGGCGTAGGACCAGGGCCCGCCCATCACCCAGTAGTGAAGCCGCTCACCGCCGATGCCGAGGCCGTACTGCGGGCCGTCCTCCGGGCCCACGACGTAGCCGTCCACCGAGGTGCTGATGGCTGCGATGACCTTGCTCATGATGCCTCCCTCGTCGCGTCGATCACGCAGACCGGGTGCCCTCGCCGAACTCATCGGCTCGGTACGCCGTCGGGCCGTGCTCACCCCGGCGGGCTCGTCGACGCCCGCGTCGTGGAGTCAGAGGTGCGTCGGCCGGCTCGGCCAGAGGGCGTTGCGTCCGAGCAGCCGGATGCAGGCCGGCACCAGCAGCGGCCGGATGACGAAGGTGTCGAGCAGGATGCCGATCGCCATGGCCAGGCCGAACTGATACAGCTCGCGAATGGGCTGGGTCATCAGCACGGCGAAGGTGCCGGCCAGGATGACACCGGCGGAGGAGATGACGCCGCCGGTCCGGACGATCGCGGTGCGCAGCGCGGCGGCTGGGTCCTGGGTGGCCAGCTCCTGGCGATATCTGGTCATCATGAAGATCGTGTAGTCCACGCCGAGGGCGACGAGGAAGACCAGCACGTAGACCGCGACCCGGTTCCCGATGCCGAGGTCGCCCCCGACCGTGATGGTGATGAAGGCGGTCAGGCCCATCGTCGCGGCGTACGACGCGACGAGCGTCGCGGTCAGGTAGACCGGCGCCAGCACCGAGCGCAGCACGATGCCGAGGATGACCGCGACGGCCAGGAGCATGACGGCGCCCACGACGAGGAGGTCGCGGTCGAGTGCCTCTCGCGTGTCGGCCGCGACGGCGGTCTCGCCGCCGATCAGGACCTCGACGTCGTGGACTCCGGCCTGGCCGGCGGCCTCGTGGACGCTCGCGCGGAGCTGAGGGACGCGGTCCATCGCCTCGGCGCCGTACGGGTTCGCGTCGAGGGTGACGTCGATGCCGACCGAGCGGTCGTCGGGTGACGTCGTGGTGGCGCCGAGACCGGCCACCCCGGGAGCGCTGGTGAGAGCCGTCCGGATGGTCTCGACCTGTCGCTCGTCGATCGGGGCTTCCGAGCGGACGATGACCCGGCTGGGGGCGATGGCACCGGGTCCGAACGCGTCGCCGAGCAGCTCGCTGCCGGCGGCCGACTCGGTCTCGATGCGGAAGCCGCTGACGAGGTCGAAGGTCTGGTGCACGCCGATCAGCCCGGTCGACAGCAGTGCCAGGGCGGCAAGGCCGCCGGCCAGGACGCGCCGCGGTGCGCCGATGGCGAGGTCGGCGACTCGGCTCCAGGTCCGTGGGTCGCGGAGTGGCTGCCCCAGGACCGGGGCTCGGCGCGGCCAGAAGGCGAAGCGGCCGGTGAGCACGAGCAGCGCCGGGGTCAGCGTGAACGCGACCGCCGCCATCGAGACGACGCCGATGGCCAGGTAGGGGCCGAAGGCATGGAGCGTCGGCGTCACCGCTGTCAGAAGGGCGAGCACCGCGGCGACGATCGTCGACATGCTCGCGAGCAGGGCGGCGGACACGGACCGGGTCGCGGCGGCGACGGCGACGCTCGGATCGTCGGTGGTCGACAGTGCCTCGCGGAAGCGCGAGAAGATGATCAGCGCGTAGTCCGTGCCCACGCCGAACAGCAGCACCGTCATGATCGATGCGGTCTGGCCACTGATCTGGATGAGCCCCGCTTCGGCGAGCAGCGCACCGAGGCCCTCGGCGAGCCGCATGGCGAACCCGACCCCCACCAGCGACACGACCACGAGGACCGGCGAGCGGTAGATCGCGAACAGCAGCACGATCACGAGCGCCACGGTGCCGAGCAGCAGCACCTTGTTGCTGCCGCCGAAGACCTTGACCGCGTCGACGACGATGGCCGCCGGGCCGGCCACGGACACGTCGACGTCCGCCGGTGCGTGCGCCGAGGCGATCTCGCGCAGCTGGACGACCGCATCGCGGAACTGATCGTCGGCGGGGTCACCGGTGAGCGCCACGACGACCGCCTCGGCGGTCCCGTCCGCGGTCGCCAGGCCGGCGCCGGCGGGTCCGGAGCGGGAGTCGAGGATGCCCGCGACCGGGTCGAGGTCCGCAGACTCGATCGCGGCGGTGATCGCGCCCGCGGCGTCGCGGGTCGAGTCGGGTGAGTCGGAGCGGATCACCACGATGGCGGGCGGCGTCGAGTCGACGCCGAGCTCGGTCCGGGCGAGGGCCGCGGCCCTCATGGACATGGAGTCGGCCGGGGGATTGTCGTCGTCGTTGCTCTCGACCGAGTCCAGCGACGGGGCGAGCGCGGCGAGGGCGCCGACCAGGATCACCCACCCGAGCACCACGAGCCAGGCAGCGCGTCGGGAGAAGCGTGACCGAGGAGATCCGAATGAGCTCACGGTGCCGAGTGAAGCGGGCTTCTCGCCCCGCCACATCCGGCGTTGGTCCGGACCTGCCTCTAACTTTCGATGGGGGCGCGGCTCGGTGGTCAGGATTCGAGCGGAACCAGGCCGAGTTGACGAGCGCGGGCGACGGCGGCGGTGCGGGACCTGACGTCGAGCTTGGCGAAGACCTGCACCAGGTGGGACTTCACGGTGCCCTCGCTCAGGAAGAGCGCCCGTGCGACGTCGCGGTTGGACTTGCCGGTCGCCACCGATCTCAGGACCTCGAGCTCGCGGGGCGTCAGTCGTGCGGTCGGCGCGCGCAGGGTGTCGAGGATCCGCGCTGCGATGGCGGGGGGAAGCGTGGAGCCGCCCGCGGCCGCGGTCCGCACGGCCGCCCAGAGCTCAGCGGGCGGTGCGTCCTTGAGCAGGTAGCCGTTCGCACCCGCCTCCAGGGCCCGCAGGATCTCGTGGTCGGTGTCGTAGTTCGTCACCACCAGCACCTGGGGTGGCCGGGGGAGTGCGCGGATGCGGCGAGTGGCGTCCACGCCAGTCTCGGCCTCCCCGCTGAATCGCAGGTCCATGAGCACCACGTCGGGTCGGACCTCCACCGTCAGCCGTACGGCGTGCGCGACCGTGGCCGCCTCACCGACGATCTCGACCTCGGCGGAGTGCCGGTCGAGCAGGGCGCGCAGGCCGGCGCGCACGATGGCGTGGTCGTCGGCGATCAGGATGCGGATCATGCCGGCACCCCCGCCGGCGCCGTCGCCGGACCGCTCATCGCGGGGATGGGGAAGGTGGCCGAGAGGGCGGTGTGGCCGGCCTCGGACTCCACCGAGAACTCGCCGCCCAGGTCGCGGACGCGGGCGCGCATCGTCGTCAGGCCGAAGGCGCGGTTGCGCCCCGCGGTCAGCGTCGTCGGATCGAAGCCGACTCCGTCGTCGACGACATCGAGCCGGACCGCGTCGACACCCCAGCTCAGGCTGACGACGGCTCGAGCCTGAGATCCCGCATGTCGGTCGACGTTGCCCACGGCGCCCTGCGCGATGCGGACCAGTGCCGCCTCCACCGACGGGGCCAGCGCGACGGGCGCACCGTCCACGTCGAGCCTGACCGGGGCGATGGCTCGCGAGCAGACCTGCGCCAGGGCCGAGGCCAGCGTCGAGTCGACGAGATCGGCGGGTCCGAGCTCGTCCATGATGTGCCGGGTCTCCGAGAGCGCGGCGGCGGCCGTCTCCCGTGCCATGGAGATCCGCTCCCTGGACCGAGGGGGGACGTCGCTCCCGTCGGCGGCGTGGAGCAGCATCTGGATGCTGCTCAGGCTCTGGGCGACCGCGTCGTGTATCTCCCGGGCCAGGCGCTGGCGCTCGGCCGCCTGCCCGGCGGTGCGCTCGGACCGGGCCAGTTCGGAGCGGGTGAGATGGAGCTCGTCGATGAGGTCCTGCTGCCTGCTGAGCATGTCGAACAGCAGGCGATACCCCAGGCCCAGCAGCACGGAGATGACGGCCCCGAGCACGGGCGCCGCCAGCAGCGCGACCGGGTCTCCGTGGGCGGCGGACACGACGACGTCGAAGACCGTCATGGCGAGGACGCAGGCGAGCGCCTGAGTGACCCTCAGGTCGATCAGGAAGACCAGGAACAGCCCGACCGAGATGTACGCGGCGTCGGCCCCCAGCACGGTCAGGGACGCCCAGATCGTGACCATCGCCGCGAGCAGGACGCCGCGGGTCCGCGGCGAGGCGACCTGCTCGCGAACGACGTACGCGAGGGCGAAGGCCGTCACGAGGCCCGCGATCGGCCCGGTGCGCGGCTGGGAGAGGAGGACGGCACGGAGCAGCACGACCGACGCGAGGGTGAGGACGAGCGTGTGCAGTCCCCAACGCAGCCGGCCGGAGCTCGGCCGCGGGGAGTGATCGGGCACGCATCGAGTGTACGAACGGGGAACGATCGGCCGGTCGCCGCCCGGCGGCGTCAGCCGTCGAACTCGACGATGCCGGCCGTCAGGGTGCGCACCCGGTCGCGATCGCGGATGCCGTCGATCTCCACGATCCGGTCGCCCACGACGGTGAAGGCCAGGAGGGAGACGGGGCGGCCGTGCCGAGCGGTGACCACGCCGGGGAGGCCGTTGACGATCACCGGGTACAGGTCGGCGCCCCGGCCGGCGCGGGACTGCCGGGCGATGGTGTCGACGCCGCGGTACACGGCGGGCGAGCGTCCCGGGCCGTAGTCGGCGCGGTGGACGACGTCCGGGTCGAGGATCCGGGCCAGCGAGGCGAAGTCTCCGGCGTTCACCGCTGCGAAGAACGCGTCAACGACCCGGCGCTGCCGACCGGACCGGTCCGGACCCGGCGCCGGAGGGTCGGCACCCCGTACCCGGCGCCGGGCGCGGCTGGCGTGCTGTCGGGCGGCCGCGGGGCTGCAGCCCATCAGCGAGGCGATCTCGTCGAAGGCGAAGCCGAACATGTCGTGGAAGACGAAGGCCAACCGCTCGGCGGGGCTCAGCGAGTCCAGCACCACCAGCAGGGCGAGGCTGACCGAGTCGGCGAGCAACGCCTCCTGCTCCGGGTCGGCCGGCTCCTCGGCCGCGGACACGACCGGGTCGGGCAGCGGGCGCGCCACCGGGTCGACGAGCCGTTCGGGTCGTCGTCGCGAGCGCAGCACGTGGAGGCACTCGCGACCGACGACGGTGGTCAGCCACCCGCCGAGGTTCTCGATGGCGTCGGGGTCGGCCCGGTGGAGCCGCAGCCACGCGTTCTGGACGGCGTCCTCCGCATCGGGCAGCGACCCCAGCATCCGGTAGGCGACCGCACGCAGCCGAGGTCGGTTCGCCTCGAACTGCCGCGAGAGCCATTCCTCGTCGTCCATCCGTCACATCCTCCTCTCCGCCGGGCTCATCCCCATGAGCCCGCACGCGGGCCTGATGTGACCGACGAGCAGAGGGAGGCTCCCCGTGGCCGTGCAGCAGGAGCAGTCGAGACCGGCAACGCGCCAGCGGAACCAGTGGTCGCTGGTGGTGGTCGCCGCCCTCGCGGTGTTCATGGCGTCGGTGGACATGAGCATCGTCAACGTGGCGCTGCCGGCGATCGAGTCCGACCTGGAGATCCCCACCAGCATGACCGAGTGGGTGGCGCTGGCCTACCTGCTGCCGCTCGCCGGTCTCGCACTGCCCAGCGCCCGCTGGCTCGACACCGTGGGTCGTCGTCCCGCTCTGGCGTTCTCGCTCGGTGGCTTCGCCCTCGCGAGCCTCGCCGCCGGCCTCGCTCCCGACCTCGGCTGGCTCCTCGGGGCGCGCGTCGTCCAGGGGTCGTTCGGTGCGGTGCTCTTCGCGCTCGTGCCGGCGCTGGCGACCGCGGCCGTGCAACCGCGGGCCCGCGGGCGCGCGATGGGGCTGATCACCACGCTGGGACCGCTCGGCCTGATCAGCGGGCCGGTGCTCGGCGGCGTGCTCGTCGATCGCCTGGACTGGTCGTGGATCTTCTTCGTCAACGTGCCGGTCAGCCTCGTCGTCCTGGTCGTGGGCATGAGGCGGCTGCCGACGACGACGCCGCTCCGAGCGCCGACCCGGGCGTGGTACGCCGAGGCACTGCTGCTCAGCTGCGCGGTGGCGGCACTCCTGCTCTCGCTGACCCTGACGGCCGACGCGGGGGCGCCCTGGCTCCTGCTGGCCGTCGTCGCCGTTCCGCTGCTCGCCACCTGGCTGCACCGGCCGGACAGCGCGCCCGTGCGGCGGCTGCTGCGCGCACCGGCAGAGGCGGGGCCGCATCTGGCCCTCGCGCTGACCGCCACGGCCATCGGCGTGATCTTCTTCATCACGCCGTTCTTCCTGCAACGCTCGCTCGGCCAGTCCGCGTCGGCGACCGGCGTGGTCATGCTGGCGTTCCCGGCCGGGATGGCGTTGGCCGGGCCTGTCGGCGGCTTCGCGGGGGACCGGTGGGGCTGGCGTCGTACGGCGTTGCTCGGCGTCACCTGGTTCAGCGTCGGCCTCGCCTGCCTGGTGCCGATGAGCGCCGCCTGGAGCCCCGGAGACGTGGCGTGGCGGCTGTTCCTGGCCGGCTGCGGGAGCGGGCTCTTCAACGCACCGAACATGGCCATCGCGATGTCGAGTGCTCCCGCGGCGTTGCTGGCGACCACCGGCGCCACCACCAGCCTCGCCCGACAGGCGGGGTTCGCCGTCGGGCCGGCGGCGGCCACCGTCGCCTGGTCGCTGTCGGGCTACCACGTGGCGGGGATGACCACCGCGATTCTTCTGGGTGCCCTGCTCGGCGCGGCGGCGCTCGTCGTCCTGGCGTGCCTCCGTGGCGCCGACAGTGGCGGAACTCTGGCGTAACTCCTAGGGTGGGGTCGTGGACAGGCGCACGACTCCCCGCACGATCCCGCCGGGCTGGACCTCGGCCCATCCGCGACAGGTCCGAGCCCGAGAGGTCGCGGAGCGCCTGCGCGAGCTGATCCTCGGCGGTGAGTTCGGAGCCGGTGACCGGCTCGACGAGGCCGCGCTGTCGGCGCGGTTCACGGCGTCGCGCAACAGCGTCCGCGAGGCGTTGGACCTGCTGCGGCGGGAGGGGCTGATCGAGCGGAGGCGGGGAGCCGGGACCACCGTGACGGCCCCGAAGTACGGCCACGGCCTGGACCGGCTGGAGGGTCTCGCGGAGTCGCTGGCGGGCCACGGGACGGTGCGCAACCGGGTCCTCGAGGCGGAGCGGCTCGTCGAGCTGCCGGCCGATGTCGCCGCCCGACTCGAGATCGATCCTGCTGAGGGTGGCATCCGGCTGGAGCGGCTGCGGTTCGTCGACGACGAGCCGCTGTCGCTGGACGTCAGCTACCTGCCGGTCGACATCGGTGAGCCGCTGCTCTCGGCGGACCTGGCGGGCACCGACGTGTTCGCGCTGATCGAGGAGGCCAGCGGCGTCGCGCTGGGGCGCGCCGAGATCGTCGTCCATGCCGCGACGGCCGGCTCGGATGTCGCCGGCCTGCTCGGGCTCGACGTCGGGGACGCGATCTTCGCCATCGACCGGCTGACCCGGGGGGCGGACGGGCGCCCGGTCGATGCCGAGGTCCTGCGGATCCGTGCCGATCGGTTCGCGCTCCGGGCGGTGGTCCATCGCGACCGCCGGCTGGGGAGCGAGTGATGCACGACCTGTCGCCGCTGATCGTGGTCGCGCTCGCCCTGGTCGGATTCGCGGGCGGCGTCGGGATCACCGCGATCGGTCCGGGAGGGATCCTGCCGACCATCGGGCTGGTGACGCTGACCGGGCTGGCGCCGGCGGAGGTCGCCGGCACCGCGATCGCGACGCACGTGGCGACCGGCGCCCTGGGGACGGCGACCTGCGCGCGATCCGGGCACCTCCGGGCTCCGGGCACCGCTCGGGTGGCATGGACCCTGGGTGGCGTGGCCCTGATCGGTACGCCGCTGGGGATCGCGCTCAACTCGTTGCTGTCGCCGCGTTGGTTCGGTCTGGTGCTCGGGGCCCTGCTCACCGTGGTGGCGCTGTTGGTGCTGCCGCGTGCGCGCCGGACCGACCCGCCGGCGACCCGCCGTCCGGGACTCCCGCTGCTGGTCGGCATCGGCCTGTTCGTGTCGGTGGTCGCCGGGATCGTGGGCATCGGCGGGCCGATGCTGACGGTGCCGCTGCTGGTCGCCGTCGGGTTCGAGATGCTGGGCTCGCTGGCGGCCGCGCAGGCCCAGTCGGTGGTCATCGCCGGTGTCGGCACCATCGGCTACCTGCTCCAGGGATCCATCGACTGGCCGCTGGCGGTGCTGGTCGGCGTTCCCGAGCTGGCCGGCGTGCTGCTGGGTTGGCGCATCGCCAGGGCCGTGCCGACCAGGACCCTGCAGCTGGCCCTGGTCACGGCGCTGCTCGCGATGGCTCCGTACCTGGTGTGGCACGGATGAACCCCTCTCGATGACCGGAATGCCCGCATGCCGGTGGCGTTGAACCAGCACGGGACGGGACCGTCTCGGGAACAGGAGAGTGCGATGGCTGGGACCCCCGACATCGAGGTCGTCGTGTTCGACGTGCTCGGCACCATGGTCGACGAGCCGGGCGGGCTCCGAGCGGCCATTTGCGGCGCCGTGCCGGCGGCCGACGACGCCGCGGTCGACCGGCTGCTCGGCGTCTGGCAGGAGCACGTCGAGCACGAGCAGCGTCGCATCGCCGACGGCGACCGGCCGTTCGCCACGACCGAGGTCATCGACCGCGAAGCGGCCGGACGCGTGGCCGACGACGCCGGGGGACTGGACCCGGCCGCCGTCGAGCGACTCGCGACCGCGGGACAGCGCCTGGAGCCCTGGGCGGACTCCGTCGACGGTCTCGCCCGGATCGCGGCTCGGTTCCCCGTCCTCGGGCTCTCGAACGCCAGCCGCGCGGCGCTGCTCCGGCTCAACGCGCACGCCGGACTGCGCTGGCACCAGGCCCTGTCGGCGGAGGACGCCGCGGCGTACAAGCCCGCACCGGAGGTCTACCGGCTCGCGATCGACGCCGCGGGATGTGCACCGGATCGGATCCTGATGGTCGCCGCCCACGCCTGGGACCTGCGCGGAGCCCAGGCGGTCGGCATGCGCACGGCGTACGTCGAGCGGCCGGTCGGCGACCCGCCGACCGATGGTGACACCTTCGACTGGCGCGTCACGAGTCTCGATGCGCTGGCTGCCGCGCTGAGCTCGCCCGACGCCGGGTAGCCGGTGACGACCACAGGACGTCGGGCGGCGCCGCGGCCGGAGCCCGAGGGGCTCAGGCGCCGTCCTCCCGGACGCAGGCCGTCAGGTCGATCTCGACCAGCATGCCGGCCGGGAGGACGGCACCCACGGTGGTCCGTGCGGGGGGCTCCGCGGCCCAGAACTCCGTGTACGCCGCGTTCATGGCTGCTCGGTCGGCGAGGTCGCTGAGGAAGACCTGGGCGCGGACGACGTCGTCGAGGGTCGCCCCGCAGGCTTCCAGCGCGGCCCGGCAGTTGACCAGCGACTGACGGGTCTGGGCCGCCACGTCGTCCGACACGAGCTGCCGGGTCACGGGATCGAACCCACCCTGTCCCGCCGTCCAGACGACGGGTCCGATCCGAACGGCCTGCGAGTAGTGGCCGGACGGCTTGGGCGCCTGGTCGGTCGCGCTCACTCTGCGGATCATCGGTCTGCTCCTCGGGAGGGTTCGTAGCGATGCGTTGAACGCATTAGTGTTGCGCTCAGACCATACGACAGCGCGCGCTCGGCGCGCCAGATGCGTCTGGCGTGCGAGGGGGCATCGCCAACCCGGCGCCGGTCGTGCTTCCCAGCGAGGCGAAACGCCGCTAGGTTGATCGCATGCAGCGCATTGGCGTTGCATTCACAGCATCGCTCACCAGCCGGTGACCACTGAGAAGGAGGCCCCGTGGGTCCCGAGACCTTCGAGCGCCTGGGCGCGGCCAGCACGGCGACACTGCAGAACCAGCTCTTCATCCGCGGGCTCCGCCGGACCGTGATCCAGGGGGTGCTGCCCCTCGGTCACGGTCGCCGGAACTTCGTGGCTGAGGCATTCACGCTGCGGTACATACCGGCGCGGGAGGACCTCGACACGGTCGAGTCCTTCCGGGACCCGGAGCACGCGCAGCGTGCGGCGATCGACACGATCCCCGCCGGCCAGGCGCTGGTCGTCGATAGCCGCGGCGACGGCGCCGCCGCCTCGGCCGGCGAGATCCTGATGACCCGGCTGGCGGTGCGTGGCTGCGCCGCGTTCGTGACGGACGGCTCGGTGCGCGACTCCCACCACATCAGCGAGATGGACATGCCCGTCTTCGTCGGGTCGGTGACCCCTACCACCAACCTGGTCCTTCACCACGCCGTGGACTTCCAGGTGCCGATCGCCTGCGGCGGGGTCGCGGTGTTCCCCGGCGACGTGCTGGTCGGCGATCCGGAGGGCGTCGTGGTGATCCCTCGTCACCTCGCCGAGGAGGTCTCACGGGACGCCGTCGAGCAGGAGGGCCTCGAGGAGTTCCTCCTGGAGAGGGTCCGTGGCGGGGCGCCGGTCCGCGGAACCTATCCGCCCACCGCCGAGTTGCGGGCGGAGTACGACGCGCAGCGCGGAGCCCGGGGATGAGCCCGAACGCGCCGTTCGAGCCCTTGCGGTGCGCCGTCGTGGGCCTCGGCAGCATCGGTCGCGACCACGCCGCGATCCTCGATGCGCTGCCGGAGACCGAGCTCGTCGTCGGCTGCGACCTCGACCCGACCCGCCGGGCGGTCCTGCCCGCCGAGGTGCCGTTCGTGACCGAGGCCGACGCCGTACTCGATCGCGACGACGTGGACGCGGTCTGGGTCTGCACCCCGCAGCACCTCCACCGCGATCTGACCGTGGCCGCCCTCGAGCGCGGCCTCCATGTGTTCTCGGAGAAGCCGATCGCCCACTCGCTGGCGGATGCGGACGCGATGATCCACGCCGCGGAGCGCTGCTCGGAGGCCGTGCTCGTGGTCGGGCACACCCTGCGCTTCCATCCCGACTTCGTGGTGGCGATGGAGGCGGTCGCCGCCGGGCAGGTCGGCGTTCCGATCCAGCTGTCCGCGCGCTGGAACACCGGTGACCACGAGGGCACGGTGATCTCCGGCCGCACGACGGTCCCTCTCGAGATGGCCATCCACGACGTGGACATCCTCCGGCAGATCGCGGGCGAGGTGCGGTCCGTCTTCGCGGTGGCATCGACGATCAGCCCCTGCGGCCCCGGCCCGGACGCCGTGGCGGGCACGCTCGAGTTCGAGTCCGGCGCGGTCGCGTCGCTGGACCACAGCTGGATCATGCCCTCGACCACCGGCATGTTCAGCGACCACCGGTTGGCGGTGTTCGGCGATCGCGGCACCGTGTACGTCGAGACGCGGCCGACGCCCGCGCAGATCTTCGGCCCGGACGGGCCGGCCTTCCCCAACACGGCCTATCGGCAGGCGAACCCGCTCATTCCCGGCGGTGCCCTGGCGACCGCGGACCGGCACTTCGTGCGCACGGTGAAGCACGGGGCCCCGTGGCCGCTGACGCTCGCCGACGCGCGTGCCGCACTGGCCATCGCGCTCGCCATGGATCGCTCGATCGTGGAGCGTCGGCCGGTCGAGATGCGCGAGATCGAAGGAGAACGATGAGGATCGTCGCTGTTCGCACCATTCCGGTGCACGTCCCGGTGTCGCCTCCGCGGGTCTCCGCCCTCGGGACCTTCACCGGCTACGACTACGCGATCGTGCTCGTGGAGACCGATACCGGCCTGCAGGGCATCGGGGAGATCTCGACGCTCTGGGACGGAGCCTCCGCCGTGCAGTGCGCGATGGTCGAGAGGGTCTTCGCGCCGGCGCTGATCGGGCTGGACCCCCGGCAGGTCACCGAGGCACGTCGGCGGATGACGATGCTGAAGGAGAGCGGTCTCCCCGCCCGGGCGGGGATCGAGATGGCCCTGTTCGACCTGGTGGGCAAGGACCTCGGGGCGCCGGTCCACGACCTGCTCGGCGGTCGGACGCGCGACCGGATCACCCTGTCGAGGTCGATCCACATGTCGTCCCCGGAGGAACTGGGCGATCGGGCGCGGCAGTACGTCGCCGACGGCTTCGGGTGCGTGAAGGTCAAGGTCGGTCGTGGCATCGACGACGACGTGGCCGCGGTCCGTGCCGTCAGGGAGGCGGCGGGTCCGGGCACGCTCATCCGGGTGGACGCCAACATGGCCTGGCGGTCGGCGAAGGAGGCGACCCGCAACATCGACCTGCTGAGCGAGTTCGACCTGCACTCGGTGGAGCAGCCCCTCCCGCCGGGCAACATCGACGAGATGCGCCTGCTGAGGACGCTGTCCCGCGTGCCGATCATGGCCGACGAGTCGGTATGGGGTCCGGAGGAGGCGTGGAGCCTGCTGCGGCACGGCGCCGTCGACCTCCTGAACGTCTACGTCGCCGAGTCCGGCGGCCTGGCGGCGTCGGCGCTGATCTTCCAGATGGCTGCCTTGGCCGACGTGCGCTGCGTCATCGGAGCGATGCCCGAGCTCGGGATCGGCACGGCCGCCGCGGTCCATCTCGGCGTGTCCGTCGCCGAGCTCACCGATCCGTGCGACGCCTCCGGTGCGATGTATCAGCAGCACGATGTCGTCCATGAGCGCTTCGACATCGCCGACGGCACGATCGCTCCGCCGCCCGGACCGGGCCTCGGCGTCACCCTTGACCTGGAGCAGGTCGAGCGCTTCGCCGTGGATCCCCTGCGGATGAACGGCGCGCTGGCGTGACCGGCGACGACGACGTGGCGGCGGTGCTCGACGCGGCGACCGCTGCGGCTCCTGTCCTGGCGGCGCTCCCTCCGGACCGGCGTGGCCGCGGCCTCCTGGAGCTCGCGTCGGCGCTCGAGGACGCCGCCGGCGAGCTCACGGAGGCCGCGGTCGCCGACACGGGGCTGGACGCCGAGCGGCTCCGCGGGGAGATCACCCGTACCTGCGCGCAGTTGCACCTGTTCGCCGACGTGCTCGCCGGCGACGACTGGCTCGGCCTCCGGGTTGACGAGGCGCAGCCGGGGCCGCCGCGGCTGCCGTCGACCGTGCGCTTCCGGATGCCGATGGGTCCGGCTCTGGTGTACGAGGCCAGCAACTTCCCGTTCGCGTTCGGTGTGCTGGGGACCGACACGGCGGCTGCGCTGGCGGCGGGCTGTCCGGTGGTGGTGAAGACCCATCCGGGTCACCTGGCGACGTCGGCCAGGACGCTGGAGATCGCTTCGGAGGTCCTCGGCCGGCTGGAGTGGCCCGACGGCGCCCTCGGGGCGCTGCACACCGAGGACGGAGCGGTCGCGGCGATGGCCGACACCCGGGTCCGCGTGGCGACCTTCACGGGGTCACTGGCAGCGGGGCGGGCCCTGTTCGACATCGCGGCCCGGCGGGCCGACCCGCTGCCGTTCTACGCCGAGATGGGCAGCGTGAATCCGGTCTTCGTCCTCCCGGAAGCGGCGCGGACCCGGGGCCGGGAGATCGCCGAGGGACTGGCGGGCTCGTTCGGGCCGAGCGGGGGCCAGCTCTGCACCAAGCCCGGGTTGGTGTTCGTGCCCCGCGACAGTGCCCTGGAGGCCGCCATCGCCGACGCCGTCCGCGACGTGCCTGCGGCCCGGCTCCTGACCGAGCGCATCAGCACGATGCACCGCGCCACCAGGACGGCACTGATCTCCCTCGACTCGACCGAGGTGCTCGCGACCGGTCGGCGCGGCGGTGCGGGGGAGGTGGAGGCGACCGCCCTCGCCGTCGACCTGCACGCCCTCGACGCACCGGGGTCTCCCTATCTCGAGGAGTGCTTCGGCCCCCTTGTCGTCGTGGTGCGGTACGACGACGTGGCAGAGCTATCCGCGGCGGCCACCCGGATCCCAGGCTCCCTCACGGCGTCCGTCCACGCGGCCGACGGCGAGGAGTCCGGCGGCGACCTCGTGCGGCTGCTGGCCGACCGGGTCGGCCGACTGGTGTGGAACGGCTGGCCGACCGGGCTGCGGGTCGGCCAGGCGACCCACCACGGCGGTCCCTACCCGGCGACGTCCTCCGCACAGTTCACCTCGGTCGGAGCTCCGGCCATCGACCGGTTCCTCCGGCCGGTCGCCTATCAGGGCGTCCCGGACGAGGCCCTGCCCGGCCACGTGCGAGCCGCGCTCGTGCGCCTGCGGGGATAGCGATTCCTGCCCGGACGACGGTCCGAACCCATCCCTTACAATCGCCGCGGCACCCATTGCTGCGCTCAGATCGGAGAATCCATGACCGCGAGCTCCGGCATGCAGAATGCGACGCGGGTCGTCCAGACGATCGAGTACCTGGCGGAGCACGGGAGCGGACGGATCGAGGACATCGCCGACCTGCTCGGGGTCCACAAGTCGAGCGCGTCACGGCTGCTGGCGACGCTGCGGACCTGTGGCTGGGTGGTCTCGAACCCGAGCCGCACGCGTTTCACCCTCGGGCCGCGGCTCGTCCGGATCGGTCAGGCGGCGTTGCCCGAGGTGCAGATCGAGCGGGCGATCCAGCTGGCCACGGACCTGCGTGAGCTGACCGACGAGACGGTGCACGTCTCCGTCCCCGATCCGAGCAGTCATCAGATGGTCGTCGTCGCCCGGGTGGACAGCAAGGACCCGTTGCGGGTGACCCAGCCCGTGGGCTCCTTCGACCCGTTGCACTCCACGGCGGTCGGCAAGGTCTACCTGGCCTCGCTCACGTCCGAGGAGCTCGAGCGGGAGTTCGAGGAGATGGGGACCCTGGACAGGTACGCATCCCAGACGATCACCAGCAAGAAGCGCCTGCTCCGCGACCTCGAGCTGGTGCGCTCCCGGGGCTACGCGCTCAACCTGGGTGAGTCCCGGCTCGGCATCGCCGCCGCGGCGGTCCTGCTCCGCTTCTCCGAGTACGGCTCGGTCGTGGCGTTGTCGATCACCGGTCCGGCCAGCCGGTGGACGGCCGAGGCGATCGAGTCCGCGATGCCCAGCGTCCTCAAGTACGTCGACCAGTACCGGGTCCGGTTCGACTCCGACTCCTGAGCCCGGCGGCCCGTCAGCCGATCCGGCCGTCGGGGTAGCGGTCGAACACCCGCGGTTCGTGGATCGGGACGATGTGCTGCGCCGAGCGCAGGGTGCGCGCGTAGGCGGTCAGGCCTTCGTCGATGCTCTCGTTGAGCCCGAGCATCCGGCCGTCCTCGACGTTCGCGTAGTAGAAGAAGGCGTCCGAGACCGCCACGGTGCCGTCCGGGGTGTCGATCTCGACGACGACCGACTCGCGGTGATGGGTGCCGGCCCACCATGTCCGGAGCCCATCCGCCACCTCGTGCTCGTCGTCGAGCAGCCGGACGCGGTCCCACGAGTCCGTGACGAGGTCGACCAGGGTGGACTGCGGGAACTTGCGCCAGCGCTTGTCGTGCGGGTGGTCGTGAACCGTGTGGAGGTGCACCCAGCCGGTCCGGGACAGGTAGATCTCCGCCTTCTGGAACAGGTGGAGCGTGCCCGTCGTGTAGAGCTCGAAGGGCGTCAGGATCACGGTGTCCACGTCGTCGGGCTCCAGGCCGTGAGCGGCCAGTGCCGCGACCATGTGGTGGCGCGGCTCACGATCGAGGTCGCCGGCCGGCGCGTCGTGCAGGTACCGCATCCGCGGGAAGAGCCGCTCGACCACCTCGGTCGTCTCCGGCGGCGAGGTGTTGATCAGCACGGTGCGGGCCGCGCTCCGGGCCAGCACGGCGTTGAACGCCAGCGGGACCATCTCGTCCCATGCGTCGTTCCAGAAGGCCTGGGGTCCCCGGATCAGGGACCGACCGAGATCGAGGACCTGGACGGACCAGGCCGGGGTGGTCGCGCTCATCTGCACTCCTGACGTCGATGCGTTCAGAACATCGGCATTGCGAATCCCTTGACACCGGGCATTACACCAGTATTGACTGCTGTCGCGCTAGTCACATCGGCGATGCGCTTAACGCAACGAAGAGGCGGTGGTGGGGGATGACATCCACGACTGGCCCGAGGGGGTGGGCGCTGGCCGAGCATCGCCGCGAGACGCTCGTGGAGCGGGCGGCCGCCGGTGCCGTCCTGGTGCTCCCGGTCGGCGCCATCGAGCAGCACGGCCCGCACCTCCCGGTGTGGACCGACGCGCTGATCGCCACGCACGTGGCGGAGCGGGCGGCGGCGGCGCTCGACGGCACCCCCGACGTCCTGGTCGCGCCGACCTTCAGCTTCGGCTCCTCCGACCACCACCTGCCCTTCGGCGGCACCCTGTCGATGCGCACCCGCACCCTGATGGACGCGCTCACCGACCTGGGTCGGTCCGCGGTGGACTCCGGGTTCCGGCGTCTGTACCTCCTCAACGGCCACGGGGGCAACGACGAGATCGTGCAGCTGGTCGCCCGGGACCTGGCCTTGCAGCTGCCCGTGCACGCCGGCTGCAGCTCGTGGTGGAAGCTCGTCGAGAAGCAGGTGCGCGGCTCCGGGCTGGCGGCGGCCGCGAGCCGGATCCCCGGGCATGCCGGCGCCTTCGAGTCCGCGGTGATGCAGACGCTCCGGCCCGACCTCGTGGGCGACTTCCCGGCCGAGCAGCCGGAGCCCGAGAGCAAGAGGCAGCTCAGCCGCCTCGAGATGCACCAGGCCTGGATCCGAGCCGACGGCTACACGGACTCCCCAGGCTCCCTTCCTGCTGCCGACGGTGCCGCGATCCTGCGCATCGCCGTCGACGCCGTGGCCACGGAGATCCGGCGCTTCTGCGCCCTGGCCGACCAGAATTCGCTTCCGACCGAGGAGACCCGTACCCGTGACTGAACTCGTGCTGCCCAAGATCGACGCCGACCAGGTGGTCGCCCTCGCGTCCGAGCTGACCGCCATCCCGTCGCAGGCGTCCAACGAGCTGGCCGTCGCCGAGGTCGTCTACCGCGAGCTGAACCATCCGCGGGTCGAGCTGCACATCGAGGAGGTCGTCAAGGGACGGGCGAACGTCGTGGCCCGCGTGCGCGGCGGCGGCGAGCGGCCGCCTCTGGTGCTCAGTGGTCACCTGGACGCCTCGGTCTCCGAGCGGTGGAGCAGGGACCCGTACCAGCCCTGGGTCCAGGACGGTCGGCTCTACGGCGCCGGCGTCGACGACATGAAGGCCGGCGTGGCCGCGATGGTCTTGGCGGTCCGCGCGGCGGCGGACCACCGGGTCCCGATGCGGGGCGATCTCATCCTCCACGCCGTCATGCACCACGACACCATCGGGCTGGGGGAGAAGTACGTCCTCGCCAGCGAAGGCCCCCACGAGGGCTACGCCATCTGCGGCGAGCCGAGCTCGCTGGACATCAACACCGCGAACGGCGGCGCGCTCAAGTTCTCGGTGCTCTTCCGGGGGGAGACCGCGCACGTGTCCCGCCTCGAGGGTGCCCGCGACGCGCTCGGCGCCGCCGTATCCGCGTACGGCGCCGTGCAGCAGATGGAGCTGCCGTTCGAGCCGTGTGATCGGCTCCCGCACCTGCCGCGCAAGGTCATCGGACGGCTCTCGGGTGGCTTCGACCCCGGCAAGGTGGCCGAGGTGGCAGAGTTCCACGGAGACATCCGCACGGTCCCCGGCATGCGGCGCGAGGACATCAAGCGGGCCATCCAGGAGGTCGTGCACGATGCCTGCCCCGCCGATGTCGACATCGACGTGCGCATCACGGCGGTGCAGCGGCCGTTCCTCGGGCCGGAGAGCGGACACCTGATCGACACCATCCGACGTGCGCACACCGATGTCCGCGGCGTGGAGCCGCGGGTCACGAGCCGACTGCCGATCCAGGCGTTCGTCACGGACGCCGCGGACCTGGCCCACCAGGGCCTGGAGACGGTCGTGTACGGCCCGGGCGACTGGCACTTCGGACCCGACCAGTCGATCGACATCGCCGAGCTCGTCGACTCCTCACGCATCTATCTCGCAGTAGCGGCGGCCCTGTGACCACCGCCGGCCTCCGACTCGGGCGGCCAACCCGGTCCTGCAGACCCCTCTGCAGGATTCCCTTGATGAGAGGTTGAACCCATGAAGAAACGATGGCTCCTCGCAGCAGCCGTTTCATCAGCGTCGCTGGTCCTCACCGCGTGTGGCTCCAGCGACGATACGTCCGAGTCGCAAGGCCCGGTCAAGGAGAACGCGTGCGAGAACGCGACCATCAACTTCATCGGTCTCGAGGGCGAAGAGGGCAAGGTCGAGCTCGAGGACTGGCGCGAGGAGCGAGGCACCAAGCTGGTCAGTTCGTGGCCCGGTGACTGGGCCCAGCTGATCGCGGCGATCAAGGTCGGCCAGCCGTTCGAGCTCTCCACCATCCCCTATCACTGGGCCCAGCGGATGATCGCGGCCGAGGTGGTCCAGCCGATCGACACGAGCCGGCTGACCAACTGGGACAAGGTCGCCTCGGGCCTGGCCGAGAGCCCGTCCCTGCGCGGCGAGGACGGAGAGATCTACGGCGTCCCCATCGCGTGGGGCGACGCTCCGTACATCTACGCCCCGGACCGGGTGAGCAACCCACCGAAGTCGATCACCGACCTGCTCGACCCGAGCTGGAAGGGCCGGTTCGTGCTGTTCGACGCACCGGACTCGCCGTTCTACCTGTTGGCCAAGGCACACGGCTTCGACGAGTCGCCGCTCCTCACCCAGGAGCAGCTGGACGTGGTGGTGGCCGATGCGGCGAAGCTGGTGGACAACGCTGCGGCGTTCCAGAGCAACTATCAGGACGCCAACGACCGGCTGATCAACAAGGACGTCGACTTGGCCGTCGGTGGCTGGGAGGCGCAGGTCGCGTGGGCCGAGGAGAAGGGCGTGACCCTCGACTTCGGGTTCTTCGACGAGGGTCGCCACGGCTGGTGGGACGGGCTGGCGATTCCCAGCACGTCGGAGAACGTCGACTGCGCCTACGAGTACATCGACCAGATGATCTCGACCGAGGTGCAGGCGGAGCTGGCGACGAACCTCGTCTCCGGAGCGGTGAACACCGACGCGTTCGACCTGGTCGAGGGGGACGCCCAGTCCTACGACTACTCCGTCGTGACCGGCGGAGCGAACTCCGACGACTTCGCCTCCAGCACTCCGCCCGAGGAGGTGGCGGACGGCTACATGAACTACCAGGACTGGCTCGACGCCTGGCAGAAGATCAAGTCGTAGCCGGCTGTACCTCGCCGGATCCGCCGACGATCGAGACATGGGAGGGAGTAGGCCGTGAGGCCCAGTGTGCGCACGCTGCAGATGGCGCCGGCGACGCTGTACTACGTCGCGCTGTTCCTGATTCCGTTGCTGATGCTCGCGGTCTACTCCTTCTACTCGGTGGAGTCGTTCGAGCCGGTGCCGAAGCTGACCCTGGACAACTACGTCGAGGCGGCGACGAGCGACGTCTTCCGCGGGTTCTACCTGCGCACGCTGCGGGTCGCGCTGACCGTCGCGCTCATCGTCACCCTGATCAGCTTCCCCTTCGCGTTCGTGCTGAACTACGTGCTGCCGGCACGCAAGCACGTCGTCTACTTCATGGTGCTGGTGTCGCTGTTCGGCGGCTACATCGTTCGGGTGTACGCGTGGCGGAACATCATGGGCCGCGAAGGCGTCGTCAACCAGACGCTCCTCGGCCTCGGCGTCGTGGACCGTCCGGTCACGCTGTTCCTGAACAGCGAGCTGGCGGTCATCGTCGCCCTGGTGAACTACCTCATCCCGTTCGGGATCCTCCCGATCTACGCGGCGATGCAGAACGTTCCGGTGGGGCAGGTCGAAGCCGCCCAGGACCTGGGCGGCTCGCGCTGGCTCGCCGCCCGCCGGGTGGTCCTGCCCCTCACGTCGCAAGGGTGCGTGGCGGCGTTCGCGATCAGCTTCATCGCGACGTCGGCCGAGTGGGTGACGCCGCAGCTGTTGGGTGGCACCGGTGACCAGCTCATCGGCAACCAGATCCAGCACCAGTTCGGCGGCGGTCTCAACTGGCCGCTCGGAGCCGCACTCGCACTGACCATGGTCGTGTTGGTGGTGGCGCTCCTCGGCCTCGCCTACGCGGTGATCAGGAGGTGGCTGCGATGAGGAACCCGATGGCGACGCGAAGCACCCGGGCGCTCGCCAGGGCGTACCTGATCGCGGTGATCGCCTTCCTGTTCGCGCCCCTGGTCGTCGTGGTGCTGTTCTCGTTCCACTCCGTGCCGCGGATGAGCCTGCCCTTCGAGGGGTTCTCGCTGCGGTGGTACGACGAGGTCCTGCACGATCCGGTCGTGATCGACGCGATGATGCGGTCGGCGACCGCGGCGGTGCTCACGGGTCTGCTCAGCGGAATCCTCGGACTGAGCATCGCCCTGGCGCTGGTCGGGGCGCGCCAGCGTGTCCGTGCCGCGACGATGGTGGCGGCGCTGATCCCGCTCACCTTCCCCAGCCTGCTCTACGCGATCGGTCTGGCGATCTGCTACCACTACTTCGACGTGGGCTACTCGCTGAAGGCGACGATCGGTGGTCACGTGATCATCGCCCTGCCGTTCGTCTTCATCGTGCTGAGCGCCAGCCTGGACCGGTTCCGGTTCTCGCTGCTCGAGGCCGCGTTCGACCTCGGGGCGAGCCCGTGGCTGGCGTTTCGCAAGATCACCCTGCCACTGATCCTCCCCGCGGTGATCGGCGCGACCGTGCTGGCCATGGCGCTGTCCACCGACGAGTTCGTGGTCGCGTTCTTCACCGCCGGGCAGGAGAAGACCCTGCCCCTGTTGCTCTACGCCCGTATCAACCAAGGGTTGGATCCCAGCCTGAACGCGATCGGCACCATCCTGCTCGTGGCAACGACGGGGTTGGCGTGGCTGAGCGCCGTCCGAACCGCCAAGGAGAGCTGATGACCGAGTCTCAGGCCGATGCCGCCGCGATCGAGCTGGTCGGGATCCACAAGAGCTTCGGTACCGCGGAGGCGGTCCGTGGCATCGATCTGGCCGTCCGGCAGGGGGAGTTCTTCTCCCTGCTCGGGCCCTCCGGATGCGGCAAGACGACCACGCTGCGGATGATGGCGGGGTTCGAGCAGCCGACGTCCGGGTCGATCCGCATGCACGGGCGCGACGTGACGGCGCTCGGTGCCAGTGCTCGTCCGACCAATCTCGTGTTCCAGAAGTACGAGCTCTTTCCCCACATGACCGTCTTCGACAACGTGGCGTTCGGGCTGCGCGTGAAGAAGGTGCCCAAGCACGAGACCGCGACCCGGGTCGCCGAGATGCTCGACGTCACCGGGGTCGGAGACCTGGCCGAACGACGTGCCGAGCAGCTGTCCGGTGGTCAGCAACAGCGGGTCGCGCTCGCCCGGGCCCTGGTCAACAAGCCCCAGGTGCTCCTCCTCGACGAGCCCCTGAGCGCCCTGGATGCGAAGCTCCGCCACCGCATGCAGGTCGAGCTGAAGGACATCCAGGCACGGTTGGGCACCACCTTCTTGTACGTGACCCACGACCAGGAGGAGGCCTTGATGATGTCGGACCGCATCGGGATCATGAACGCGGGCCGACTCGAGCAGGTCGGCACGCCGGACGAGGTCTACGAGCGCCCGGCCACGCCCTTCGTCGCCGACTTCGTCGGGGCCACCAACACGTTCAGCCTGGTCGGCTCCGCGACCCAGGGAGGCGCCGTCGTGTACCAGAGTGCCGGCGCCCGGATCGTGCTGCCCCCGGGCACACCGGCCGGGGAGCCGGTGCAGGCGATCCTGCGCCCCGAACGTGCCCGCATCGCCGCGGTAGGCGAGCAGTGTCTGGAGTCGTCCGTGCGCGGGACCTTGACCCGCGTGATCTACGCTGGCGCGTCGTCCCGCCTGGTGGTCGAAACCGAGCTCGGTCCGGTGATCGTCTCCGAGGCAGGTGTCGACAGGTCCGGCCTGCCGGCCGAGGGCAGCGCCGTCGAGGTGGGCTGGCGGGCCGACGCGCTGCGCGTGGTCGACCGCGTCGGGCCGGGAGTCGGAGCATGAGCGTGATGACGGTCCTCGGGCCGATCGAGCCGGACGCCCTCGGCCCCACGATGATGCACGAACACGTGTTCCTCGATGTCCGCGATCGGTGGAGTGCGCAGGACTCCCCCCTGCCGGATGCGGGCGTGCGCCGGTTCGACGCCTCGCTGAACGCCCGGGCCCGCTGGTCGAGCCACGTCGTACGGGACAACCTCGCGCTCGATCCGGTCGCCGACTACGACGTGCTCCGCCAGGAGGTCGCGACCTTCGTCGCGGCGGGCGGACCGGGTGCCTGCCTCGTGGACCTCACCTCCGGCGGCATCGGGACCGATGTGACCCGTCTGCGGGAGCTTGCGGCAGAGGTCGGCGTCACGATCGTCACGGGGGCGGGGTTCTACGTCTGCTCCACCCATCCGGCATGGGTCGAGACGGCCACGGTCGACGAGCTCGCCGACCACATCCTCGGTGAGGTGGAGCACGGCCGCGACGGCACCGACGTCCGTGCGGGGATCATCGGAGAGATCGGCACCTCCGAGGCGCTGCAGGACTGCGAGGAGCGCGTCCTCCGGGCAGCGGCCCAGGTGAGCCGGGCGACCGGGGTGGCCATCAACGTGCACTGCCACCCGAGCGGCCCGGAGGTCACCCACCGGATCATCGACGTGCTCGAGTCCGGTGGCGCCGACTTGACGCGCTGCTACCTCTCCCACCTCGACGAGATCGGCGACGTGGACTACCTGCGCTCGGTCCTCGACCGCGGCTGCGTGATCGGCTTCGACAGCTTCGGGCAGGAGGGGTACTTCGCCCCGGACTGGCCGGCCCGGACCGACGGGGCGAAGGCGCTCATGCTCAGCGGCCTCGCGGAGGGCTACCGGGACCAGCTGGTGGTCGCCCAGGACGTCTGCAAGAAGCAGCACCTGAGCGCGTTCGGGGGGCTCGGCTACGACCACGTCCTCGTCCGGGTCCTTCCCCGGATGCGGCAGCTGGGTCTGCTCGACGACGACCTGGAGGACCGGCTGCTCCGCGGCACGCCGCGTCGGCTGCTCACCCGGGTGCCGGGCGAGTGAGCTCCAGCCGGACGGGCTCCGCCATCGACCCGGTGGCGGTCCTGTGCGACGGTGAGCCCGGGGGATCCCTCGATGGCCTGCGGGAGCGTGCTCCCGTGCTGGTCTCGTCGCTTCGTGAGCCGCCGCCGCCGGGGTGGAACCCGGAGATCGTCTACCTGACCGAGTGGCCGACCACGCCCTGGGAGCAGGCGCTGGCCGAGGCGCCTCGACTTCGCTGGGTGCACTGGGCCGGCGTCGGCGTGGACCGGCTCCGGGGTCCGCTGTCATCACGCCCGGAGGTCCTGGTGAGCACCTCGCGCGGGGTGTTCGACCAGGCGATGGCCGAGTACGCCGTCATGCTGGGTCTCGCCGCGCTGCGTGACCTGTGGCCGACGTGGGAGCACCAGCGCCTGCGCCGGTGGGCCCCCCGGCCGACCCGCCGGCTCGCCGATGCCCAGGTGGTCGTGGTCGGGGCCGGGTCGATCGGCCACGCGGTCGGCCGGGCGTTCTCGGGACTGGGGGCCGAGGTGAGGCTGGTCGGCCGCGCCGGGCGCACCGATCCGGAGCTCGGCACCGTGGTGGCCGTCGGCGAGCTCGGGGAGGTCGTGCCGGAGGCGGACCTTCTCGTCCTCGCCGTCCCGCTCACCAAGGACACCCGCGGCATGATCGACCGTGCGGTGTTCGACCGCCTGAAGCCCGGCGCCCACCTCATCAACCTCGCGCGCGGACCCGTTGTCGTGGAGGCCGACCTGATCGCGGCGCTCGCCTCCGGCCGGCTCGCCGGCGCCGCCCTCGACGTGTTCGACACCGAGCCGTTGCCCGCAGACCACCCCCTGTGGACGCTCCCCGGCGTCGTGGTCTCGCCGCACATGTCGGCATCGGCGCACGGCGACTGGGACCGACTGCTCACCCACTTCCTGTTCAACCTCGACCGCTACCTGGCGGGGGAGCGGCCGCCGGACCTGGTCGACCTCGAGCAGGGCTTCGTCTCCAGCGAAAGGGACTGATGTCGTGACAGCGCATCCTCCGGCGGCCGGCACGGAAGGCACGGTGGCCGCCGACCTCGCCGATCTCCTCGTGACCGAGGGGATCGACCGGGTGTTCACGGTGCCGGGTGAGAGCTTCCTGCCGCTGCTCGACGCTCTGCACGAGCGGGGAGTCCAGGTCGTCACCTGCCGGCACGAGAACGGTGCTGCGTTCATGGCCCAGGCCGCCGGTCGGCTGACCGGACGTCCCGGTGTCTGCCTGGTCTCCCGGGCGCCCGGCGCGGCCAACGCCGCGATCGGCGTTCATGAGGCGGAGCAGGCCGGCACGCCGATGCTGATGATCGTTGGCCAGGCGAGCACTGGGCTGCTGGGACGCCACGCCTTCCAGGAGGTCGACCTGGTGCGCGTGTTCGCGCCGATGGCGAAGGCTGCGTACCAGCCCGTGGCGGCGGGAGAGGTGGCCGGTGCCGCGCGGGATGCGTGGCGCGCCGCCGTCTCCGGTCGCCCGGGCCCGGCGGTGCTCGCCGTACCCACCGACCTGCTGCGCGCCTCCACCGGCGCCCGGCCCGCCACGGTCGCGTCCGGCGATTCACCACGTGCCGGCCGGGCCGAGGCCGTGGCCGAGCTGGTGGCGGGTGCGCATCGTCCGATGGTGATCGTCGGAGGCGGGCGATGGTCGGCCGAGGCCGAGGCCGATCTCCGCCGCTGGGCCGAGGCCTGGAGCCTCCCGATCGCGGTGGAGTTCCGCTGCCAGGACTACCTCGACAACCGCTCGACGTCGTACGTCGGCGATCTCGGCCTGGCGCCGAGCCCGGCGCTCGCCGGACGGATCGCCGATGCCGACGTCTGCGTCGTGATCGGCGGCGAGCTCGGCGACATCGCGACCCAGGGCTTCTCCCTGTTCGCCCGCCGGCAGCCGGAGAGCTTGCTCCAGGTCGTCGACGACCCGAGCCGGGTGCGCGGTCGCCACCCGGGACGGGTGCGCGAGGGCGGCGGCCCCGAGACGGTCCGCGCGCTGGCGCAGCTGCCGGCCCCGCCCGGAGCGTCGGCCTGGCAGGGCCGGACCGGCACGGCGCGCGAGGAGTGGGTGGAATGGACCTCCGCGCACGAGAGCGGAGACGAGCTCGCGGTGGCCGTGCGTGGTATGTCGGAGCTGGCGAGCGAGCACACAGTGGTGAGCGTCGGCGCGGGCAACTACACGGGATGGGTGCAGCGACACTGGACGTTCCGCCAGTACGGCACCCAGCTCGCGCCACGCAGTGGCTCGATGGGATACGGCCTGCCATCGGCCGTCGCCGCCGCTCTGGGTGGCGCCCAGGGGCCGGTCGTGTCCTTCGGCGGGGATGGCTGCTTCCTGATGACGGCCCAGGAGCTGGCCACCGCAGCGCGTTACGGCGCAGGCGTGGTGGCCGTTGTCGTCAACAACGGCATGTACGGCACGATCCGCATGCACCAGGAGGCCGCCTACCCCGGTCGCGTGGCGGGCACGATGCTGACCAATCCCGACTTCATGGAGCTGGGGCGGGCCTACGACTGCTGGACATATCGTGCGCACCGAGCGGAGGAGGTGCTGGAGGCCTTCGCCGACTGCGTGGCCCACCCGGAGCGGCGCTCGCTCATCGAGATCGTGACGGCACCGGATCGCATCACTCCTACGCGGTCCCTGCTGCGGGGTGGTGGCCTGAGCCCGGTGTGACCGGCCAGGTGCGTCCTTGCCGCCCCAGGTTCCTGGCTTGGGGGAGTCGTGGGGCAGCCGATCGGCTCCGAGCAGGGTGAAGCGCTTCTCGGGCATGGTGGTTCTCCTGGTGCGGCCGTGAGGCGGAGCCTGGATCAGGCGGCGTCGTGGAAGACGAGGGCGAGCGTGTGCCGCTCGCCGCTGCGGATCGCCGACACGCCGTGACGCACCGGAGCCGCGGACCAGCCGCGTGCCGACGGGACCGGACGGTCGCGGGTGGTGAACACGTAGCCGTGCCCCTGGGGAAGGAGCGTCGAGGTGCCGCGGGACTGGGCACGGGGCCGTTGCTCGACGAGCAGGAACTCGCCGCCGGTGTGGTCGACGCCTGGCTCGTTGAGGTTGATGACGACCTGGAGCGGGAAGACGAGGTCGCCATAGAGGTCGCGGTGCAGGGCGTTCCAGTCGCCTTCGCGGTAGCGCAGCAGGATCGAGGTCGACTTGGTCTGCCCGACCGCGTGGCACCGGTCGAGCCACTCGTCGAGGCTGTCCGGCCAGGGCGCCTGCCGACCCAGGCGGGTCCACCAGTCGCGGGCGACGGGCAGCAGGCGCGGGTAGAGGGCCTGCTTGAGCCGCTCGATCGGCTCCGGGTACGGCGCGCGGAAGTACTTGTACTCCCCGGAGCCGAAGCGGTGCCGAGCCATGTCGATCCGGCTGCGGAAGAGCTTGTCGCGCTGGTACAGGTCGCGGATCTCCGCCGTCTCGTCGACGCTGAGGAGCGGGGGCAGCAGCGCGCCGCCGTACTGGTCGAGGTCGCTGGTGACCTGGGCCCAGTCGGCTCCGGCGACGCGCTGCTCCCACGATGCGGTCGTGCTCATGCGGCCTCCAGGTGCAGGAGGGTGGACTTGGCCTCGGCGCCGCCGATGTAGCCGCCGAGGCTGCCGTCGGCGCCCAGGACCCGGTGGCAGGGGACCACGACCGGGAGGGGGTTGGTGGCGCACGCCGTACCGACCGCGCGGACGGCCTTGGGGTTGCCGACGAGCATGGCGACCTCGCCGTAGCTGCGAGTCTGTCCATAGCCGATCGCGGGGAGATGCCGCTGGACCAGCTGCCGGAAGCCGTGGGACAGCGACAGGTCGAGGTCGAGGTCGAAGGCGCGACGGTCGCCGGCGAAGTACTCCGCGAGCTCCCGTGCCACGCGATCGAGCCGGGCCGGTGCCCGCAGGATGCGGGCGGACAGCTTGCGGCCGAGCTCATCGAGGACCAGGTCGTGGTCCTCGCGGGCATAGGCCACGCGGACCAGGCCCCTCGTGGTCGCGGCGAGTAGCAGGGGCCCGACGGGACTGTCGACGACGGTGTAGGCGACGTCGAGGATGCCCTCGGCGGCGGCCTGCGTGACGAGTCGGTCGTGGAGGCGGGCCAGGACGGCGTCGTCCGCGGGCGTCGACAACGCAGCAGCGAGTGCCGTGTCGAGGTCACCGGTGTGGCGATCGTTGTCGTTCATGATGGTGCTCCTTCCGTGCTCGGGCCCGGATAGTTCTGTCTCAGCTTCTTGATGCCGTCCGCGGCCGCGCGGCGGGCCGCGTCGGTGGTGCCGCCGAGGATCCGCGCGATCTCGGCGTAGGGCAGGCCGGCGACGTAGTGGTACGCGACCGCCTGGCGCTGCTTGTCGGGCAGTGCCCGAACGCTCTGCCACAGCTCGGATGCGTCGAGGTCGGAGTCGGGTGCGGCCGGGCGCTCGGGCGGCTCCTCGACCGGCAGCGGACGCCGGTTGATGGCTCGGACGATGTCGATGGCCTTCCGGTGGGCGATGGTGACCAGCCAGGCCTCGATGTTCGCGTCCGGTGGGAGGTCGGGATACGCGCGCATCGCGGCGAGGAAGGTCTCCGACCAGGCGTCCTCCGCATCGTGCCGGCCGAGGACGGCGCGACAGACCCGGAGCACGGTGGCGCCGTATACCTCCACGACCCTCTCGAAGGGCTGTTTCACCCCGCTCCCTTCGTCCGGCCCGGGCACTCCTGCCCCTCCGCGGACGGGGCGGACGGGTCGGTCGTCCTCGCCCGCCCCGTCCGCGGGAGCGCTCTCATCATGCTCTGACATCGGCGGTCGGCGATCAGAACAGCCGGCCCGCAGCTCGCGCGTCGACCTCTTCGAGGGCGAGCAGGGCCTTCTTGCGGGCCAGGCCCCCGGCGTACCCGGTCAGCGACACTCCGGCACCGACCACCCGGTGGCACGGCACGAGGAGGCACAGCGGGTTCGCGCCGACCGCCTGACCGACCTGCCACGCCAACGCCTTGTCGCCGAGCTCATCGGCGATCGCGCCGTACGTCGTGGTCGTCCCGCGCGGGATCCGGTCCAGGATCTTCCAGACCTTCCTCTGGAACTCGTCGCCCTCGGCCGCGAGCGGCAGGTCGAAGTCGAGGCGACGACCGTCGAGGTAGTCGACCAGCTGGGTCGCGGCCTCGGCCAGCAGCGGGTCCTCTCTGGCGGGGATCTCCGGGCCGAAGGTCTCCTGGCGGGGACGGCGGATGTGGCTGCGGAAGTACAGGCCGCTGATCGCCTCGCCCGACGGGGTGCTGGTGGCGACCACGGTGATCGGGCCGAAGTCGGTCTCCACGACCGCGTGTCGAGTCTTCATGATCTGTCTCCTTCTCCTCAGCCGGTAGACGTCCACGTCGCCCGGAACGTGAGATGTGCCGTTCGGGGTCGTGGGCGAGATGAGGGCGGTCAGTCCGCCAACGGATCTGGCGGCGGTCGTGACGTGGAGCGGCCGCGCATCCAAGCCGTCGAGCTCCCGCGTGATCCACCTGCGCTGACTCCGAACCATGGCCGCGGCCAGCGGCGGGCGCCGTGCCACTCGTCGCATGGAGAGGGTCGGTGTCGCGTTCCGTGTGTGCACGTGAGAACTCAAGGACACAGGCGCGCTGTCGCCCAGGGGGAGTCGGTATCGGCGCGCAACGCCTCCTCGTCGAACCCCAGATCGCTGATCGCACGGAGGCTCGGCGCCGAGCGGACCAGGTGCGCCAGGTGCACCACCCGCATGTCGCGCGTCTCGTGGTCGACCTCGCCGCAGTGGATGGTCCAGTCCTCGCCGCGCTCCTCGTCCGACTGGCGCGCTGCCCACAGGACGGCCTCGCCGTCGTCGACGACGTGGCTGCAGGAGAACGCCCGGTGGTCCGGTGGCACGGGGAAGGTCCACTCCGGGTCCGACGCGAGTCCGCCGGTGTGGTCGATGGGCACCCGCCACTCGCGCGGCTGCAGGTCGTCGAGCATCTCCTCCGCCCCCGGCTGCCAGGCGAAGATGCCGCTCCGGTCCGGCCACACGAGCGCCAGTGCGTCCTGCGGGCGGCGATGGAACCACGCCGACCAGGTGACCGTCTCCTCGAGCGCGTCGTCATCGACCTGCTCGATCGCGACCGGCACGCCGGCCAGCACGTCCTCGAGAGCGTCGCCGGGGGCGAGGCGGCGGCCGTCGATGACCCGTTGGGCCACGTCGTTGAGGGCGCTGTGCAGCACGCGGTGGTCGAGTCCGGACATCAGCAGCTCCGGGTGACCGCAGCGATGCCCCAGGCCGACCGTGTACGCGAACGCTGGTCCCGGTTCGTCGTGGTCGTCGAACCAGGGGTCGTCGTGATCGGGGTGGCTGCAGCCGGCGTCCCCGCCCACCAGGATCACCTGCCATCCGTGCTTGAGGACCGTGTCGATCGTGTGACGGTCCAGCTCGTCGTAGGCGTCGTCCGGCCGACATATGTGGCAGTCGCACCCGCGCGCCGCGGGAAGCGGGCCCATCCACGGCGTGTCGTTCCCGGCTCGTGACATCGCACCTCCTCGTGTCGGAGTCGGTTGTACCGCGCCCGGAGGTGGTGGCGCGTCGGCTATCCACAGGCCGCCTCCTGCGCATTGCGCAGCAGAGCGGCTGATCGCAGCCTTGTCGTCATGGGCTACCAGACCGACTTCATCGGCTATCTGCAGATCGAGCCACCCCTCGGGCCGCGCGAGATTTCCTTCATCAACCGCATCTCCGGATCGCTGTTCCTCCACGAGTCCGAAGGCGGACTGCGGGTGGCCGACGAGGACGACGAGGTGCTCCGCGATCTCACCAAGCATGCCCCGCGCGGGTGGTCCAACTGGGCCGTGTGTCCCCAAGGCTGCTGTCTCAGCTACGACGGCGGTGACAAGGCGAACCACATGGTGCCGTGGCTCACGTTCCTGATGGACACCTTCCTGGTGCCGGGCGCCGCAGCCGAGGGCATCGAGGGGATGACCTGTGACCACATCCTGACCGGCATGGTTGTCGGCTCTCGTCGCGACACCCGAGAGCTCTACTCGATCACCGCCCGAGACAACGACGTCGAGGTCGAGCTCATGTGGCCAGGCAATCCGCAGTGGAGCGACTACCCGCGGCTGGCGTATCAGACCAGGATCGATCGCTTCCGAGACTGGGTGGCCGACCGGAAGGCGCGCGGATAGGGAGAGCGCCGCAGGGTTTGGGACCCTCGGCCCTCGTCGCGACGATCGAGCCCGGTTCCGACCAACCGTCAGCTCGCCCGGCCTACCAACGGCTCGGCCTTCGCGAGCGTGATGAGCGTCGTGCCGCGTCGTGCCGGGCGCAAGCGACCGGTGCCCAAGGACAGCTCAGCCATGTCACCGCCGCCGTTGTGTCGCATGCACGAGGCCCGCGGACTCCTAGCGAAACCGAGGCGATCCTCGGGGGCTCTCCCAACTCGGCCCGTCTTCCGCGCATCGGCGTTGATCAAGGCCGTTGAGTAGTGGGCCGTGTCCTTCAGATCGAGGAGGGTGGTGAGGTGCTTGCTCGGCTTGTCGTCCGGGATCGCGCTGCGGAGGAAGCCGATGGCTCCCGCGTGGTCCTCGCCGCGCCATCGCTCGCCGACGGCGCCGGCCCCGATCGCATCGGCGGCTGAGATCCCCGCGAGGACATAGAGCGAGACGGCGACCTTGGCGGCGTAGGTGTCATCGACGTCGGAGCCGACCAGTTCGCCGGCCTCATGGCATTTGCGCGCGTAGTCGAGTCGCTGCCTGCCCTGTGCGCGATTGAACGCCTCGGTCCTGTCTCGGCTCGAGCGGCTCATCCGACGCGCTCCGTTTCGTTCATGAGGTCGAGTCCGTCGCGGCGGATGCTGTCAACCAGCGGGTCGCCATCCTTGGTCATCCTTGTCCACGCCGACTCGCTGACGACGACGAGCTGCGCGTGGTTGCCGGTCCACCGGGCCACGGAAGACCGGAGCGCCTCGATGTCTGGGTCCGTTGGCGCGGAGTCATCTCGGTGGACGATCAGGATGTCGATGTCGGACGCGGCGTCGCCGTCGCCTCGGGCTGCGGAACCGAAGAGCGTGGTCTGCTTCGGCGGCTGCTCCCAGGTGCCCAGGAGGTCGCCGAGGCGCTGGAGCAGGGAGCTGCGGATGCCGACGAGGACCTCGACGGCCGGCCAAGCGAGGTGCTCGCGATTGGCCTCGTAGAGGATCGACGAGCCGGCGCGCTCAGCCGTGATGATGCCGGTCTCGGTGAGTCGATCGAGCACAGTCGCGACGCCGGGGATGCTGCCTCGGCGCGCAAGGCGCTGCACCTGTCGGCCGGTGATCGGCTTGCCGGCTCGGGCCAGGACCTCGAGCACAGCGCCGTCAAGCGACGGCACGACAGTCTCGTAGGGAGCGGACACATCCACGTGCTAAAAATAACAGACATGTGTCTGAAATAGTTGTCGGCCAATCTGGCGTGCGCGTATCGAGATGGGCTCGCTCACAGCGAGCACTCCCGTGGTGGTCCTCGGACAGGCGAAGTGCATTCTGCCGAGTTCGTCGGTATCACCGGAGCAAGTCGCGCGCGTGGTCGCGCGGCTGCGCCGGGACTGGATCGGCGTCTATGTCACCACAGGATCCTTCTCGCGGCAGGCCCAGGTCGAGATCATCGACGACCAGTACCCGGTCGTCTTGATCTCCGGCGGCACGCTGGCAGCTGCGGTGCGGCAGATGGCGCAGGCCAACTACGGCGGCGATCTGGAAGCCCTCCTGGAGTCCACGATCGACGGACACGGCACGGTGGCCACGCATCGTCGACCCGAGGAAGTCCTCTCGATGTAGGTGTGTCGGGCACACCTCGCGCGTGGGCTGCACTGGGTACGCACAACAACGAAGAACGGCGCCTGACGCTGGAAGACGTCGAAAGACGTTTTCGCAGGACAGGCGCCGTTTCAGGCACCCAGCCGCAGGTCAGCGAGACCCGGAATCAGATGTCGTAGTTCTGACCGCACCTGTACCCTGACCTGCGCAAACGTCGAATAGGCAGGGGGGCGGGCCGCGATGGGACCGCACGCGGCCAGTCGCCGCGCGCGGACGCCACTGGCCGACCTCGGTGGACCCGGAATGAGGCATCGCACTGATCGCGGTGAGGCTCGGGTGCTCTATCGGGCGGTGCGCAGCGTGGACCAAGTCAACGATCGGGTCTGCTGCGCGATCGGGTGACAGGTCAAGGTGTCACCCATCCGTGCAGCAAACCCTCAGGCAAGAGTGGAGGCGGCGGTGGCCCGCGAGCTGGCACGCCGGTATGGCGTGTGACCTCCGCCCGGCGTCGGTGTACGCGTGTCTGAACGCCATGGGATGGTGCGCCGACTGGACTGATCGCCGAGGTTGGTGCCGGGCGTAGGGTTGAGGTGAGTGACCGGCGATAAGGCCTCCGCCCGGAGGTCGGTGTCGGTCGAGAGGCGGACGTCATGACGACGTCGAAGGGGCTCATGCATCCCTCCGAAATCGCCCCCGTGGGTCGCGGCCCGCTGCGGCTCAACATGGCCGAGCATCCCGGCAAGAATCGTCTCGATGGCGCGTGGTGGCCCCAGAGCCGCGACTTGGCGGTGGAGCTGGCCGACCTGGTCGACCACATCCCCCCGCGGTTCGGCCGGGTCGCGCGCGTGCTGTTCTCCCCGCCCGACTGGGATCCCGGGCCGCGCCGTGTTCCGGTCGCCGGCGGCTACGTGAAGGTCGGCTCGTTTCCTCGCGACGACAGCCACCTGATCGACCTCACGATGTCGGACCGGACCGTGCTCCACGTCCTGGTCGTGCCACCCGGCTTCACCGCGGGCCAGGGCGAGGAGGCACTGTTGGCTGCTGCGACCTCCGGAAACGCGCACTCGGCAAACGACCTCCTCGCAGAGGTCGTGGACTCGCCTGATGTCGACCCCACGGGTCACTGGACCGACGACGGTGGGTCCTGGTGGAGACGGAGCCCGATGCCACCGTCGTTCCGGACAGGCAGCTGACAGTGGCGTACTTGATGCTCTACGGCAACGGGTGGACGCAGCGCTGGGGGATCGTTCCGGGTATGGAGGAGCAGGTCCGTTCCCAGATCGTCCAAGTCGGAACGGACGCCACGGGGGAGCTCACCGTGGTCGATCCTGGGTCCGAGGCCGAAGCCACCCTTGTGGTCGCGTGGGCACTTGTGGCGGCCGCCGTGGTGCTCGACGGCTCCGGCCGGGCCGCAGCCGGCGACTCCACGGGGCAGTACGCCTGACACCGACTCCGATCGAGGCGAACAAGGAGGCACCGACGATGAAGTTCGTCATCGAGGCGAATCTGGCGAGCAAGCCAGCATGGTGGCTGCTCGATGACGACGATCGAGTCGTCGCCTGGGCTGGGCGGACCTTCGTCAGCCTCGCCCACGCCGACCAGGCAGCCCATGACTTCCGAGTGAATGCCGATGATCCCGACTACCGGATCCACACCAAGTCCGGTGGCAGTTGGCGGTGGACTGCCTGGCGGTCGGAGGGCGACCGGGTGGCTGTCTCTGGTGACTGGTTCCCCGACAAGGCCGCCGCTCGCGACGCGGCCCGGCGAGTTCAGCAGCAAGCGTGCACCGCTATCGGGCCGTGACCGTGTCGGGCCTGGTGCTTCGCGTCCGGCTGGTCAGCGGTGACAGTACCGACGTCACCTACGAAGACCCCGACGCGGGAAGCGACGCCGAGTTGATCGACCACGTCGTAGCCAGGCTCTCGAACGACTCCGGCGTACTGCGCTGCAGACACGGCGACCGGCTCGTGGTGTTGTATGCCAGGGGCGTCGCAGCTGTGGAAGTCGCACCTCGGGGCGCTGTCCTCTGACGGATGGAGCCGTGGTCGGCACTTCGAGGTCACATCTGATGAGCCTGGCTCATCTCGTGGGCCCGGATTCTAGGTCAGCGGAGTCCCCGAGACGGTCGCCACCAGGTTTGCGATGATCTGCTCGCCGGCTTGCGGGTCGCGAACGAGCGGCCGCTGGATGGCGGCGCGAATCTGGGTGGTCTCCAGGATGAGAGCACGACCCTCGGGCATCGACTCGAAGAGACCACCTCCGAGAGCAGGGCGAGCCTGGGATCGTTCGTCGTCATGGCGCCCGCGATCTGCGCGGCGTCGAGGAGCGCCACGCCAGCACTGGCACTGAGGGACATGTTGTTCCTCCGCTCATCGTTGGCATCTCGTGCTGAACATCGCGCGACACGGCGCCGGCCGAGTCAATGCCTCAGGGCGCGCCCCTTAGCCGGCGGTAGACCACGATCTCGGTTCTGATCCGACGAGGTATGGGCGCGCCCAGGTCAGTGATGGCGGAGGCGTACTGCTCCAACGCGTCGAGCAGGTCTTCACGTGCGGCCGCCTTGTCGATCTCTCGTGCCGCTCCTCGTCGACCGCGTAGTCTCGCTCGCGCGACCCCGACCGTTTGAAGGCATGTCACAAGCCGGTCGTGCTCCAGCGGCCCGGGGCGACGCCTCGGTAGGGGCATCTGGGACTCCTGACGTTGACCGCAGTCGAAGCCTGACCGTATGAGCGCCGGGGCTCCGACGCCCGGGCCGGCGGCCTCCGGCGTGCGGCGGCGGCCGAACGAGAGGCTAGTGACCCGGACTCTCATGATGCGCGCGCGCCCAGTCAGGGTCCGTACCGCCATGGGCGCTGTGCGTCGCGACGGCGCGCATTCGTCGCTCACCCTCGGCCTGATCGGTGTCGCTAGGCACCACCACGAGGCGAAGGCGGCGACCGTTCGCCATGGACAGAACCATCAGATGCGTGTCGTCCCTGGGGAACGAGCCCACCTTCACTGGCCCCCGACCTGCCTGAATTCGACGAAGTCCCTGACCGTTCGTGGCCCCGTCGTCCCAGTCGGGGCGGGAGAAGAGCAGTCGGTTGATCCGACCGACCGAGGCCGGGAACTGGTCGACCAGCTGAGCGGCTTCGGTCGCCAGGACGCGGGACCGTGGCCACCATGCGCCGTCGAGATGGTCTGGGGTCTCGTGGAGCGCCAGACGCAGCGGCGCTGCTGCCACCGGGGATTCGCCAGGTGTGTTCGGAGACGTCGTCATGACGTCCGCCCTTCAGTCCTGCCCCGCAGTTCGACGAACTGGCTCGACAGGTCGGTTGCTCTCGACACTACTCGGACGTGCCAACTCGCCCCTCGCGATATCCGCCGTGACCGGCCGGGGTGTACCGGTCCTTGTCGCGTGTCGGTCAACGCGTCGTCGCGGTCATCGATGTCGACACCGCGTACCGTCGCGGCGAGGCGTGGTCTTGGCCTGTGCAGTTGCAGTCGCGTGCAAGGCGGCATCGCTACAAGAGTTCCTCGCGGTCGTCCGCAAGACGATGCACGGCCTACCGTCGGTTGACCGGGCCGAACGGCTCAAACTGGTCGGTTTGTACCGTCGAGGACATGGTGACCGCGCTGCGGTCAGCGCCCGACTTGCGAGCCTGAGTCGGCAGGAACGGGCCGTCCTGGGCCACCTCATGGCTGGGCACGTGGTCAGCGAGATCGCCGTCTTGCGCGTCGTCTCCGAACTGACGGTTCGTACCCAGGTCAAGGCGGTGCTGTACAAGCTGGATGTCGCGAGCCAGATCAAGGCGTCGCCCTTGCCTGGGACAACAACGTCGCGCCGAGCGCAGAGACTCCCTATCGCCAGGCTGTGCCTCGTTCCGAGTAAACCGCTTTGCCTTCAACGGGACCGGGCACTCCGGATCTCTCCGAAGTGCCCGTCAACCCGTCGTAGCGACGAGACGCACGAAGCGTGGCGTACACGAATCGCGATCCGGCCTACGGGCCGAGGCGATGAAACGACCCTTCCCCCGTATCGGGCAATGCCACCACGTGTACGGAACTGTCCTCCGGATAGCGCTCCACGTCAATAGGCGTCAACCGACGTCCGAGTCTGGCCCGCGCACGGCCCTCGCCTGGTTGCCATGTTCCGGTTCTGGGCGGTCACGCCGCAGCCAAGCGTTCGCAGCAGAGTCCTCAGGGTCAAGCCCAAAGTACGTCGCCGACGCGGTGATCGGCGCTCTCGCCAAGCACGCGCAATCCAATTTGAGCTGTACTACCTCTACAGGTCGTAGTTCTGACTGACTGACCCATGCTGACCTGCTCAAACGTAGATTCGTGAACTCCGTTTGTACCACGCTTGTAACGGGTGCCCACCCCGTCACTGAAGTGCGGGTTTGCGACTCGCGCGTTTGGCGGCAAGTTGCCAAGCGTCGTCGTCAGGGATGGGCCCGTCGCAGGGGAGCGGGCATCGAGAAGGCGTGCGGGCATCGAGAAGGCGTGCGGGCACTGTTTTCTGCACCAGGCATGACAGGGACGGTTCCCCTTGTGCGCTCGGGCGGAAGAATCACAGCGTGACCCCGCGCAGCCACAGCACCACCTCGCCATGGACATGGGACCGATACAAGCGCAAGGTGCGCAGGGTTGATCGCGACAGTCTGCTGGTTCAGGCAGCCGCAACCGCAGCACGGATCGCACAGGATGAGGTGTCGGACGAGCTCGCACGCATGGGGCTGACTCCGTGGTGCATCGGAGACGTCGCTCGGACCGCTCTGGCTTGGAGCAGATTCGAGCGGCCGGAGGCCGATCTTCGGACCCTTCTCGAACTGTGCAACCGGTGTGCGCAACTCGCCGACGAGGGCCTCGTTGTTGATCCGAACTCCGCGGAAGGACTCGGGCAGGTACTCGCCCGTCACTTCTTTGAGCAGTTCCCGAGTCAACGCTCGATCTTCAGCGAAATCGCACGCACGATCCTTCTGTTCGGATCGGGGGTCGAGTTTCCGCCCAACTTCACTCCGGAGGCAATGACGCCGGGCTGGTTTGAGTCCATCACGGACGGACTCAGTCTCGATGATTACGTCGAGAGCATCTTCTTGATCTCGACAATGGCGCAGCAGCACAATGGCGGCTTTTCGTTGAATTGGCTTGACGGACCCGGTTGGGAAGAGCTCGACGGGGTGATTCCGCTCGACGCCGTCCGTCGAACGTTCACTGAGCATCTGGTGACGACGGCATCAGCCTTCAAGGAGGCTAACCGTGGCTTCCAGGACCCGCTGCCCACCGCGCAGAAGAAGTTTGCGTTCAATCCTCTGCTCGACACACCGTTCATCGAGGACGTCGCGCCGATCCCGATCGCACCGTTGGTGCAGGCCATCATGAGGAAGGCAGTCCCACCATCGATCTACCACCTGTCGAGGCGAGAACTTGGGGATGCCTTCACCCGCGACCTCGGCCACGTCTTCCAGCACTACGTCGGACGGCACCTCGGCCTCGTCAGCGGTGATAGCAAGGTCGTCCCCGAGCTTCGTTACGGCCCACGGCGGTCGAAGACGGATTCCTGCGATTGGTTTGTGGACCTGCCGGGCGCACTGGTGCTCGTTGAATGCAAGGCGAGTCAGCCGGTGGAGTCGCTGAGGGTCGGCAGTGCCGACTGGCTTGAAGGGGTCGGGCGCAGCATCGGGAAGGGCTTCGCGCAACTGAACCGATCGAACCGCGATATCGAGGCCATCGCCGGCCGCGAGCCGGCAATCGACCCCAGGAAGCCGAGGGTCGGCATCGTCGTCACGATGGAGCCGTTCTATGCAGACCAGAACTGGATCCTGGCCGAGAGCCTCCCTGCGAGGGATTTTCCGATCGCCGTCGTCTCCGCCGAGGAACTCGAGTCGCTTGCAACGCTCGACGCAGTGAAATTCAGCCGCGCCGTCTTAGACAACGAACAGGTTTCTGCAGCCAACGAGCTTCGGCTGAGGGCCACTCTTTCCGGAGAGCGCCACAACGAACTGCTCTCTTCGACGTGGGAGTCGATTGGGCTCTTCTCACGGATCGAGTCGTTCAGGGAGCGGGCCGGGCGAGCCACTTGAGAGAGCGAGCGCGACTTGCTGCATACCCGCGTTGTCGACGGCACGTCGAAGCACCTCAACAACGAGACGATTGACCGATCATGAACGCTGAACTCCGACTGGTGTTGTGACTGCGTTGTGGCTGATGACAACTCCCAACGACGAGAACTCGTTTGCGCGTGACCTCTTGCCGCCTCGAACCTGTCGATGATGCGTTCCAAGCGCTCGATGCTCGACTCGTACTTCGTCTGTCTGGCGAAGGCGATCACCAGTTCGCGGTCGTATTCGCCGAGTGTTGCGAGGTCGTTGAGCCAACTGCGCACCAGGCGCTCGGAGATGCTGTCGGTCCACCCCTTGTATGCCTCGTGCACGATATTTTCGAGGATCTCGGTGGACTGAGCGCTCAGGTCAGCGTCCATCACCTCGCCGGTGATGATGTTGTAGGCGCGATTGATCTTGGCCCACGCCTCCATCTCACCCGGGATCCACTCCACGAGCACGACGACGCTCTCCTCCAGGTGGTGCAGCTTCTCCAGTGTCTTGTGCCGCGGACACCACGCGAGAACGACTCCACCATCTTCGACGCGGCCACTGCGCTCGGTCACGATGGTCTGCTTCGCCAACTCCGGGTGATGCGTGGCGCCGTTCTTCTGCACCGAAAGAACGGTCAGCTGTGCGCCGTGCCGCCGCGCGAGGACCAGCCCGAGTTGCTTGCCCGGCCCGAGCGTGTCCTGCTCCGTGCCGCGCGGAAGGTAGATACAGCGATGCTTGAGCGCTTCGTCGACCCGATCTGGCATGTCCTGCTTCCTTTCGCTCCTACTTCGTTCGCGGTCTTGATCGCTAGGCCGGGTGCGAACACCGACACAATCGGGTTGCCCGGTTCGCCGCCCAGAGCGAACAACACCCGCATTGCAGCCACGGCGCGGATGCCATCGCGGGCCGCACACGCAAGGCATGCGGCCCGCGGGGCCTTTGTCGATCGTCAACCGTTCTCGGTGACGGTCGTGTTCGGGTGTCGCTGGGCAGTGCCCTTGGTGACGTACTTGCCGCTGATCGCGGAGCGGTACGACGTCCCCGAACCCTTGTTGCCGCCCCGCTCGACGACGGTGGTGCGGGGGTGCCGCGCCGCCGTCGCCTTCGAGACGTACCTTCCCGTGATCGCGCTACGGGCGCTTCCCTTGGAACTGCCGGACCGTGCCATGGGGACCTCCTTGGGTCCTCGTACAGCGGCGGATCGAGTAGTCTTCGCGATATCTAGGCGTGAGGGCTCTTCGATCTGCTGCTGTGGGTTGAGAAGCCTCACCCGTTGTGGGGCTCCGTCAGTGCCGTTCGAGCGCCTGACATCTAGGTATAAGTGCCAGGGTTCGGCCTACCCCCCAGATTGCTTGCGCCCAGATCGCGGCGCCTGTTGCGAGGCCCTGGCTACGACCTTCGAGGCCGCCTTGGCTGGTACTGATCGCCGAGCGGCCGCGGCCTGCTTCGTTCCGAACGAGCTGCGCTCGATGGCGCGCTTGATGTCTTTGTTCAACCGGCTCTCCTCTTCCTTTGGCGCTGACGCTCGTTGTAGAGCATCCGCTCGACGGTCTTCTCAGTGCAGTCCAGGAGATCGGCGATCTCTGCCTGGCTGCGGCCAGCCGCGGTCAGCAACATCGCGTGTTTGACGCGGTCGTCCTTGACCTCGGCCAAGCACCGCTCGATCTCGTCGCGGTGGGCAGCAGCCCGCTGAAAGTCGTCGGTTCGTACGCCACCGAGCTCGTTCAAGAGTTCGTGGTCGTCGCTGCGACTCGCCTGTCGGAACCTCGACTCGTTGCCCCACCAATGTCTGTAGATGTTGGCGAACCGGATGATGCACTGGCCAACGAAGTAGGTACGGAGTGTTGCCCCGCGGGTGCTGTCCCACTTGCGCTTCAAGAGCACGTCGCGCCGAAAGTGGTACAACGCCTTTGCCACCGTCTCGCTCGTCAGTTCCGTGATCTCATCCGGTTCAAACGGACGCCCGAGTTCAGGCAGGCCGAAGCCCTTGGCACGACACTTGTGGTGGATGAGGCCCTTATGCATCCACCCGCCGATCACAGCCATGCCGTACTTAGCCAGTTCGGTCGCGAAGACATCCCAGCGGTCGCCCTCGTAGTTGCTGAGTGCCAGAAGCATGACGACCTCGACGTCGCCGGCCAGGCGGTCGACCTTGTCCGCGAGCCCAGCGTGCTCAGGCTCGCTGAGCCAGTCCTCCGGGATCGCCGCTTCACCCGGCTGCAGTTGTACGGGCTCGCCTGAGGCGCCGGGGCCACCCGGCGGTCGCTTCGGCTCGAAGGCCATAGCGTCTCCTCAGTTCGGCGACGTCGGCGAGCAAGCTCGTCGATGTCCCCTCATAAGTGCCGCCCAGCGTGCCACCCCCCAACCTTCCGGAATCTTTTTCTGGGAAGCAGCCGACGGCCGAATCAGTGTCGCAACAACCACCGACATAGCGAGGCGTCGCGCCTCCGAAATCCGCTGGATTGGCAGCCGCAACTCAGGGACGGCCAGCCCGCGGTCCTCGGGGATCTCCACAGGTCAGGTCCGCGCCGGCAACGCGGTCCAGCCCTCGACCGCCGGTGCCGCGAGGTGTTCTGCGGGGATGTCTGCGGCATGCCCCCACAGCGACAGGCCGGGCCTGCCGTGTTTGACGGACAACTTCGCCTAAGCGAATATGTATGTCATGTCGTTGCTCGCCGTTTCTGATGCCGCTGAGCGGCTCGGTGTCTCGACGCGGCAGGTGCAGCACCTGGTCGCGCGGGGTGAGCTGCGGTCGCTGGCGAGGGGAGTGGTCGACGAGACCTCGGTTGAACGCCTGCTGGCCGTTCGCCGTGGTTCGCACACCAGGGCGTGGGCCGAGTCAACGGCATGGGCGGCCGTGGCTTTGCTCTCCGGACGTGAGGCGGGGTGGCTGGGGGAGAGCCAGCGGTCCCGCCTCAGAGGACGACTCCGTGGGCTCGGAGCAGAAGAACTTGTCGAGCGCGCCCGCGGGCGGGCCAGCGTGAGCCGGTACGTCGCACACCGCAGCGCAGGGGGGCGGCTGCGTTCGGAGTTGGTCGACACATCATCGGCGGCCGCACGACTGGGATTGGCGACGACGAACGCGATCGACGGCTACCTGGCCACGACCGCCTTGAAAGCGGTCGCGGCTCGACACGGCCTGATTCGCGATGACACCGGGAGCGTGACCCTCCGCGCGACCTCCATGGACCTCGTTGTGGTCCGCGACCTGATCGACGCCAGCGATGTCCTCGCCGCACTCGACTTGGCCGAGTCCCTCGATGTCCGCGAACGCCGAGCCGGAATCGGTGTGCTCGAGCGCGCGCTGGGAGAGTTCCGTGGCTGACCGGCCGACCATCGACGTCGCCACGCCCGCCGGCGGTTGGGGTGCGCCATGGCCGAACGTCGCCGAGATCGAGGCAGTGCTGCCCCACGACAAGTGGACGCTCGTCGGCGGACTGATGGCTCAACTGCACGGCATCCACGCAGGCATCGCCACAGTACGCCCCACCAATGACGTCGACATCGTCCTGCACGTCGAGACCACCCGCGGCATCGCGTCTGAGACCGCGAGGGCCCTCGAATCACTCGGATACGAGCTGGCGCCGTCGATCGACGAACGCAACAACACCGCCCACCGGTTCAGGCGAGGGGACTCGACCGTCGACGTCGTCACCGACGGTCCCGACGTGGTTGACGTTCTCGTCGCCGACCACGCCTCACCGCGAGTGGTCGAGAAGCTCCGTGGTCGCACGATGGTCGCCATCGAGGGCGGCACCCAGGCCCTACGTCGAACGATCAACGCACGGATCCAGATCACGGCTGGGCGCACCACAACGGTGAGTGTGCCGTCCCCGTTCGGCGCCGTCATCCTCAAGGCCGCTGCGTATCAGACCGACTCCCGCGACCGGGAACGTCACCTCCAGGATGCTGCGCTCCTACTTGCGGTCATCGACGATCCCTACGCCGAGCGGGAGCAGTTCGCTGGGTCGGATCGCTCCCGACTCCAGATGTTGGCGCGCGCCCTTCCGGACTCTGCCGCTCAATGGCGGACGCTGCCGGCCGGCGCCCGCGCCAACGGACAGACTGCGATTCGAATCCTGAACGCCTGAGGAGTGACGGCGCGTCGTTCGCTGCGGAGTGTCGCACCTCGGCTCGAGCTGATTGCCGCAGACGAGGACACGGGACGCGAACGCCTGACTCCGCGCTAGACCTCAGCGACTGCTGCGCATGAACAAACAACTGCGGGAGCGTACGTTGATCAGAGGGGTGGCGGCAGGTAGGCAATGGAGGTCGGGTCCAGCACGAGGCGTGTCTTATCCACCTCGTGGCCGCCGTCGGCTACCTCTTCGGGCGGGATGAACAGCACACATGAGGTCACGGACGGGTCCTTCGAGGAGCGCCAAAGCACACCGTCTGCAGAGAGGTCGTACCTCATGGTCTCGGCCATCACCTGCGTGGGGATGTAGTCGAGATTCTGGAAGTCGCCCGGGTCAGCAACCTCCCGCACGTCTCGCACGAAGCCGTGGAGGAACTCGATGTAGGGACGCAGGTGCCGAAGGGCAGGATCGAAGAGCGAGGGCACGGTCGGCACATCTCTCAGGTCGACAACTGTGAGGGGTACTGCGGTGGTGAAGCGACCGATGCTGGCTGCGTGAGCAGGGTCGGCATAGCCGGCGACCTCGTCACGTGCCCCCTTCTCTGTAGATGCTCCGTAGAAGGCACCGATGCCCTTCGGGGTCATGCGGTTATCTCGGGCCGCTTTGTCAGGAGGTGTCCCAATCTCGGCGGCAATCGAGTAGCTCTCTGTGGCGGGGTGAGGACGCAGCCGCCACCACTCGCTGCCCTTTGGAAGCGTCACGACGAGGCCTCCAGCGTGAACCGAATCGGAGACGGCGTTGGGCATCGCGTGGAGTGGAATCTCCCCGGCTCCCTCAGCCGTGCTGTGGTCCTCAACCAGGAAGGTGTACCGGCGCTTGTGCTTTACGTGCATCCGGAAGGCCTCCCACCCCCACCGGAGTGCGTCGGCTGGCTTCGCCGCGTAGGGGTCCTTCTGGCACCACACGTCCTGCTCAATGGCATACGTGAGCGCGCGGACTACGTCGGTGCTTTCCGTGGCGCCCAGATCGAGGATCAGGTCCCACGTGTCGTGGGTGGTGCCCACGTACTCGCCGTCGTCCCATGCCATGCCTTCGACCGGGTCTTCGTACTCGAAACGGAGCCCATCCACCACCAGTTCGAGCACCACCTCAATGGACGCGCTCGCCTCCGGAGCCGCGGATACGTCCTCGCAGAAGTCGCAGGGATCGGTCCCGCCCTCAGCCCTGACGGCTTCGACAAGTGCAGGGTCCGTCACGCACTGGGAACAGATGGTGCTCTCGTCGTCGCTCCACCCCCGCGCTTCGACCTCCGCCATGTACCGCTTCACCAAGCCCATGAGTCAATCGAACACGGGGCACTGCCGGATTGTCTTGCCCTCGCTGCAACTCGGGCCGCACACTTCCCGGACGCGAGGCCGCCCGTCCGGGCAGAACTTGGATACGGCTGGGCGTGTCGTGCTTGGATCTGAGAGTGGTCCGGCCCACATTTGAGTGCTGTCTCGGGAGGAGGGTTTCCAATGGTGTCTCATGACCATCAACGTCACGCTCGACCGCGCAACCGTGTCCATCGACCGCGAGGTGTTCGCGGCGCTCTTTGAGCAGTCGGTGGTCCACGACTACGAGCCCATCAGGAAGGCGCTCAACTCGGGCACGATGCCCTTCCGTGAACTGGTACGGATGGCACGGCAGGCGGAGATCCCCTACCCGCTCTTCTTCGCGCCCCGTGACGTGGTGGTCGAACAGCTTCGCATGAAGACCGAGGCGCTCATGGTCGGCTTCGGCAAGAAGACCGCGTTCGCCATGAACTCGCGGAACACGGTGCGTATTCACGAGGTAGAGCTCATCGTCAAGGACCTTCTGCGCAAGCAGGAGTACCTCAAGACCGACAAAGCGCTTCCGAAGAACCCTGTCGTGAACTGCCTCAAGCTTCCTGGCGTATCGGCGCGGGCGGACGCTGCGAAGCTGATGGGCCTCATCAACCTGTCTCCCACCGACTTGCGCAACACGAAGAACAAGGGCGATGCGCTCGCGCTCCTCGTCGAGAAACTTGAGGCACAGCACGTACTGGTCGCCCAGAGCGCTAAGAACTACATGCCACAGCAGATGCCGAAGGGCGCACGATTCAGCGGGATGACTGTGAAGGACAACAAGGTGCCCTACATTTTCATCGCCAGCGGCGATGAAGGCGAGAAGTACGAGCCTGCTGGGCGGCGGGTCTTTACCCTTGCCCTCCTTGCCGTGCTCGTGGCGCGGGGTACGTTCGCGACTGTCACCTACAAGGACCATACGAGCGACGAGACGACTTTCCGCGAGTGGGAGATCACCGCGGAGCTGCTCATGCCGGCCGCCGACTTCAAGCACGCCGACCTGAGCACGCTCGATGCCGTGCGCGATACCTCGGACGTGTTCAAGGTGACCCCGAGCGCCGTGGTCACTCGAGCGCGCCGCCTCAACATTCTTGGCAAGCAGGAGGCAGACCGATACCTCGAGGAGCTCCGCATCGCGTACGAAAGGGGAGGCAACCCGCCTCGCCGCGCGGCAAAGGGACTTAAGGCTCTGCGGAAGTACAACGGCGTGGAGTGCTCGCGTCGAATGCTCGCCCTCTACGACGCTCAGGGCGTCTCACGTGGCGACTTCTGCCGAGTGATGTTTTCCAACAAGTTCCGTGGAGCGCAGTCCATCAACGACTACAGGGCGTTGGTGGCATGACCGAGACCAAGTACCTCGTTGATAACAACGCGCTCATCTTCCTGGGAACCAAGCGCAATGCATCCCACTTCTTCAGGGAGTACTGCCGTGTGCCCGAGGAGGTCGCACACGAGGCGGGCACACGGCGAGCCGAACTCTTGACACCGCTGACCGTGCCAATGAGCGTTCGGATACTCAATGAGCTCAGCGCCGTGATGAAGACGGTGCCGGTCGGAGACAAGGGACTTCTCGACCTCTACGGCAACAGGGGCGCCGCTGACCCCGTCCTCGTTGCAACGGCCGTTGTGCTGAACAAGCCGGAGAAGCCCACGCTCTTCGAAGAGGAGTGGGTCATCGTCACCAACGACAGAGCCGTGCGTGACAAGGCCAAGGAGTTCGACGTCAAGACCGCCACGCCTGAGGCGTTGGCGGCACTCATCGACGCTGCGGGATCACCCGCAGACTGAGGATTCGCTGCACGATCCGGTGACAGAAGACGCGTGAGGGGCAACCACGACGATGAGCTGCGGACCTGGGCGGGAGCGGTGATCGTGCAGATCAGCTGCTGCCTTGCGGGTCTTGACCGCGGTTTAGGCCCGCAAGACCCTGCCGCGGCGTGTTCCATTGGATGCGTGGCATGGGGGCGGGAATCGGTAGCGATCCCGCAATCGAAATGATTGGTGGCCCCGGGGAGACCCGGGGCCACCGTTGATCGAATACGAGTAATTCGATCAGTTTACGACCTAAATGTCGTAGTACTGATGGCTTCACGCGGCTGACCTGCATAAGCTGCGATCAGGAGCGTCTGTGGGGTGCACACGGTACTCACACGACGCAGGGTAATAGTCAAGACCTGTGGATCGGCGTGTCATGCGGCGTGAGCGTCACCTCCTGATTCGTCGGGTCGTTCGACGAGTTTGCCGTTCTTGAACTCGGCGCCGGCATGGATCAGGGCGACGAGGTGGGGTGCGTTGACCGCGCGCCAGCGGGCTTGTGCGGACTCGATGAGCTTGAATGCCATCGCGATGCCGGCGGCGCGGGATCCGGGTCCATTGGTGCCCCGCTGCCGAAGCCGGACGGTCGCGAAGGTCGACTCGATCGGGTTCGTCGTGCGCAAGTGGATCCAGTGCTCAGCGGGGAAGTCGTAGAAGGCGAGCAGTACGTCGAGGTCGTCGATGATCTTTGCGACGGCCTTGGGCCACTTGGCGCTGTAGTCGGCGGCGAACGCCTTCGCGGCCTTGACGGCGTGGTCCTTGTCCTCGGCGTTGTGGATCTCGGCGAGCGCGGCCTTCGCGCCGGGGTGCGCGGATTTCGGCAGAGCGGCGAGGACGTTGCCCAGCTTGTGCCACCAGCAGCGCTGCTCCTTGGTGTCGGGGAACACCTCGCGCAGCGCCTTCCAGAACCCCAGCGCACCATCGCCCATGGCCAGCACCGGGGCGCGCATGCCGCGGCGCTTGCAGTCACGCAGCAGGTCGGCCCACGACTCCGAGCTCTCGCGGAACCCGTCGGCCAGGGCGACCAGTTCCTTGGTGCCGTCGACTCGGACGCCGATCATCACCAGTAGGCACACCTTGTCCTGCTCGAGGCGGACCTTGAGGTGGATGCCGTCGACCCACAGGTACACGTAGTCGGTCTCGGCCAGGGACCGCTTCCCGAACGCCTTCGCGTCGTCTTGCCACTGGGCGGTGAGCCGGGTGACCGTCGCCGCGGACAGGCCCGCCGTTGACCCGAGGAACTGCTCCAACGCGGGCACGAAGTCGCCCGAGGACAGGCCGTGCAGATAGAGCAGCGGAAGCACCTCGGCCACGCCCGGAGACTTCCTCGCCCACGCGGGCAGGATCGCCGAGGAGAAGCGCTTCCGCTTCCCGGTCTCCTCGTCGATGCGCTTGTCGTTGACCCGCGGCTGGCGCACCGGCACCGAGCCGGCCGACGTGGCGACCTCCCGCGGGTCGTGGAACCCGTTGCGGACGACCAGCCGGCGACCCTCGGCGTCGACCTCGTGACGGTGGGCCTCGACGTAGGCAGCGACCTCGGCCAATAACGCCGCAGCCAGCATCTGCCGAGCACCGTCGCGGGCTCGTCAAGCAACGACCCACCGACGGCCGCCGGGACGTGCTGCTGGGGCTGGTTCTCCTCGTGGACTACCTTGAGCATGGGCGTACCTTCCCGAGCCGGCGCTCCAACGCCGACCTCGATCCGAACTTGAGCATGGGCTTCGATCTTGCTCGGGAGGTACGCCTCTTCTACGTCACCTCACCGAGAGCCATCCACAGGTTCTGATCATTGCTCCACGACGCAGAGGCTTTCCGGTTCTCTGCATGGGCGAAAATTTGAAGTCTGCTGCACAGGTGCGCTCGAGTTGTCGCCCAGCGAGGGGCATCCCATCGCACCTAACGTCGGACAGGCCTCCCTGGGGACAGCCGTACATGGCTTCCTGTGGTTCCAGTCGTCACACTGGTTCAACTCGCGGAACACGCGGAACGGGTCAGATGCCGATGATCAGGGGAGGGGGCAACCTGGTGTGCGGTCGTTCGCTCGCGATGCGCGAGAAGGGGTAGGAGTTAGCGGCTCACCGCCAGGTTGCGGGCCGACGACACCGAGGGCCGCTCGCACAGTCGAGGAGGTAGCCGAGAGGATCATGCTCCTCGCCTCTGGCGCGACCTCCAGCAGCCGGGTCCGAGTCCGTCATCGACGAAGGCGCCGTGCTCGCGGCACGGCGAGCGGAGTCACGCTCGCCTGACCCCGAACCGAAAGCGGTGGATTGCGGTCGAAGCACGGCGAGAGCGCCCTGGACAAGCCGCGGTCCAGAGCGACGACCCGAACCATCTCCTTGACCAGCAGCGTGCCAGAGGAGGAGATCAACGACTCGCGGACGGGATCGAGAACCAGATTCCCAACGCGGCTACGCTTCACCTACGGAGTGCCTCTCTACGCGGTGGATCTTGACCTTCGACAAGCCAAGAATCCCGCGTCAGACAGACACTTCCGTGCGTTACGCGCCGCACCGACCAGGTGACGTCCCGCGTCGTGGTGGAGTTACTCGACACCGTGCGGGTCAGTGGTTCTCATGATGCCGTCATGAGCTCGGGCTTGGCCACCTCCTCGTCAGGGCTGCCAGTCAACTGCGCCATGGAGTGCTCAGACAGGTAGCGCCGCTCGGCGGTGACCTGCCACTCGTCATGGGCCTCGACCAGCACGGCGCCGGCCAGGCGCAGCAGCGCAGCGGGGTTGGGGAAGACCCCGACGACGTCGGTGCGGCGTTTGACTTCCTTGTTGAGTCGTTCGAGCGGGTTGGTCGACCAGACCTTCTTCCAGTGGCTGACCGGGAAGCCGGTGAAGGCCAGTAGGTCCTCGCGGGCCTCACGCAGCATGTCCTCGACCTTGGGCAGCTGCTTGCCGAGCATCGCCGCGATGACCTCGAACTGCTCGACCACGTGCTCGGCATCGGGCTGCGCGAAGATCGTGCGGATCGCTGCCGCGACCATCTCCGAGTTCCCCTTGGGCACCACGGCGAGCACGTTGCGCATGAAGTGGACCCGGCACCGCTGCCATGCAGCGCCCAGCAACACCGCACTGATGGCCTGCTTCAGGCCGCTGTGCGCGTCACTGATGACCAGCTGCACACCAGCCAGGCCGCGAGCCTTCAGCCCGCGCAGGAACGCGGTCCAGAACGCGCCGTCCTCGCTGTCGCCGACGTCGAACCCGAGGACCTCGCGGCGCCCGTCCGCGGTGACGCCGGTGGCGATCACCACGGCCTGGGACACCACCCGGCGGTTCACGCGTGCTTTGCAGTAGGTCGCATCGAGGAACACGTACGGGTAGGCGACCTCGGCCAGGGACCGGTCCCGGAACGCGCCGACCTCCTCATCGAGGTCGGCGCAGATCCGGGAGACCTCGGACTTGCTGATCCCGCTGGCGCCACCCAGCGCCTGGACCAGGTCGTCGACCTTCCGGGTCGACACCCCGTGCAGGTAGGCCTCCATGATCACCGCGAACAGCGCCTGATCAACGCGGCGTCGACGTTCCGACAGGCTCGGGAAGAACGACCCCGTGCGCAGCTTGGGGATCCGCAGCTCGAGGTCACCAGCGGTCGTGGTCAACGTCCGGGACCGGGACCCGTTGCGCTGCGCCGTCCGCTCCGGGCTGCGTTCCCACGGACCGGCGCCGATCACCGCGGTGAGCTCGGCGTCGATCAGGGCTTGGTAGATCGTCTGGGCTGCGGTGCGGACCCGGTCCTCGACACCAGCAGCCTGCATGGCTTCAAGTACCTCGAGTAGTGCAGCATTGTCTAAGGCCATCGTGCTTCGTGTCCTATCCGGGCTCGGTCGCACCCACGAAGAGAATGAACTCCGCCGCTCGGGACCCGGGTGTCACCGGGGACGCTCTCGCTGACCTCGCTGACCTCGCTGACCGGCGGCTCGTCACGGCTGCGCCGCCCGGCCGGTCATCTCATGACACCCGGTGGACAAAGGGAAGCGTGTGGTGAACGAGTGGGAGGCCCGGCAGCTCGCCGGCATCGAGCAGGAGCTCGGCGCCGATACACGGCTCGCGCACGTTCTGGCCGGACCGACCCGCCGTGAGCGCGGCTGGGCGTTCCTCAGGCGGCGATTTATCCCGGGGGGTTACTGCTGTGCGCGCTGGCGTTCGAGACTGCCTCAATGGCAGGCGCGCAGCGGCGGATCGCGCTCGGCGCGATCGGGGCGTTGACAGCCGGATGGGTCCTGGTCGAGGTCCGGATCGCCGGCGTCAGGTCGTTCCTGCGGGAGGGCCTGACCGGACTGGGCGGTTCGACGGCGAGGTGACTCGTCGTCGAACCGCCCAGTCGCTCTGCCCTTAGACCGCGGCGTCGACCGCGGCCGGTGGCTCGCCGAGGTCGAGTTCGAGGCCCATCACACGATGGAATCGGCTCAACGCGTTCCAGAGCGACACCGACATCGTGAGTTCGACCAGCTCGGCCGGTTCGAAGGCGCTCTTGACTCGGGCCAGGAGCTGCGGGTCCACCCCGGTCGTGCTGGTTGCGATCCCGACGACCGGCACGTCGACGGTCAGTGACCGGGTGAGCTCTAGGCCCAGCCGCTCGCGGTCCGTGAAGTCGTCGTGCTTCCCGCTCGCCACGCGGGCGAGGTCGTCCGCCGTGATGCCCTTGGCCTGAGCGGAGTAGCACCGATGGCTGGTCGTGTACCGGCAGTGGTTCAGCACGGCCACGTAGACCGCGGTGAGCTCCTTGATCCGCTGGTCGAGGTGTCCGGGCCCGCTGACGCTCCTGACGAACGGAAGGTACGTCGAGAGCATCCCCGGGCTGGCCGCGATGGCGAGCCAGGTGTTGAGCAAAGTTCCGAACGCCGCCTCACCCGATTCGAGGAGCGGCAGGTCGACCGGATCGACCTGCTCCTTGGTTTTCAGCGGTATGAGCGCCATGGTCTGGTCCTTTCGAGGTCGTCCGGCGGGTGCCGGTCGGAGGTTCAAGTCGACCGGACGACCTCGGCGATCGACGCCCAGTCAAGGTCGCCCAGCCCGCGGTCGATGGCGAGTTGGAAGGTCTGCTGCAGGGCAGCCGCGGTCGGCAGCGTGAGCTCGACCTCGTCGGCGGCCTGCCTGGCAAGCGTGAGGTCCTTCATGCCGAGGGTGGTGCGGAACCCTGCGGGGAGGTACGTGTGCGAGGCCATCTCCTTCCCGTACCCCTCGTAGACCGGACCTGGGAACAGCGTGCCGGTGATCAGTGCCTGCAGCTCGTGACTGTCGACTCCGTGCTGCTCGGCGAGGGCGAACGCCTCGGCCATGGCCTGGAGCGCGTGGAGGATGAGGAAGTTCATCGTCACCTTCACGACGTTGGCCTGCTCCGGGTGCTCGCCGACCCGCCAGGTCCGCTGACCCAGGGAGTCGAGCACCGGCGCGAGGTCGTCGATGAGGCTGCTGTCACCCGCGGCGAGAAGGTTGAGTCGCCCGGCGGCTGCGACCTCTGGCCGGCCGAGCACGGGCACCGAGGCCAGGGCGATCCCGGCGTTCGCGTGCCGGCGGGCCAGGGCTCGTCCAGCCTGTGCCGAGATCGTCGACATGCTGACGTGGATCGAGCCAGGACCCGCCGCCGCGAGCACCGAGTCGTCGAAGACGGAGGCGACGGCGGCGTCGTCCGCGAGCATCGAGAGGACGGGGCCGGCGTCGAACAGCTCGGCGACCGAGGCCGCACGAACCGCGCCGCGTGCGACGAGGTCGTCGGCCGCTTCCGGTGACCGGTTCCAGACGGTGACCACGTGCCCCTCGTCGAGGAGCCGGCCCACCATCGCGTGGCCCATGTTGCCCAGACCCGCGAACGACACCCGTGCCATCGATCAGTCCTCCTGCTCGCGACGAGCCGCCGTCGACATCAGATGACCGACTTGCCGAGGCCGCCGTCGACCTGGAAGACCTGGCCGGTGACGTAGGACGAGAGGTCGGAGGCGAGAAAGAGCGCGACCGCGGCGATCTCCTCCGGCTGCGCCCAGCGACCGAGCCGGATGCCGAGTCGTTCCACCATGCCGTCGCGGACGGCCTCGGGTGTGGTGCCGCTCTGCTCGGCGGTCGCCGCGTGGCGGTCCTTCCAGACCTGCGTCAGGGTCATCCCGGGGGAGATGCCGTTGACGAGAACGCCGGCCTCGGCGGCCTCGGCGGCGAGGTAGCTGGTCATCGCGACGACAGCGGCGTTCACGGCCGCGGCGACGCCGATGTTGGGGACGAGCACGTGCGCGGCCATGCCCGCGATGTTGATGATGCGCCCATGCTCGCTCAGCCGCAGGTGGGGAAGCGCTGCGCGTGACACCCGCAGGTATCCGGCAGTCTTGCCCTCCATGGCCTCGGTCAGGACGGCCTCGTCCACGTCGCTGAGCGGGCTGTTGGCCAGCAGCGGCGCGGCGCTGTTGACCACGATGTCGAGGCCGCCGCGCCAGTCCTGCACCGCCTGGACCGCCCCGGCCACAGCGGCGTCGTCGGTCACGTCGGCGGCGAGGGCCAGCACCCGGTCGCTGCCACCGGAGATCTGGTCGGCCGCGACCTTGAGCTTCTCCTCGGTGCGTCCCAGGATCGCGACAGCGGAGCCCTGAGCGTGCAGCGCCTCCGCGATCGCGAAGCCGAGACCGCTGCCACCTCCGGTGACGAGAGCGGTCCGTCCGTCCAGTCGAATACCAAGCGTCATCTTCTCGATCCCTCTTCCACGAGTCTCAAAACCGGTCGCCTGCCGCCGGTCCGGCTCAGTGTGAGGAGCCCCCCGGCGCGGTGGCAAAGGCGGTTAACGCCTGCTCTAACCGGGTCGAGAACCGATTAACGACCGGTTAACGAGTCGTGACGTAGAACACTCCGTCACCGGCTCCCGTGGTGGAGCGAACCTGCGCAGCGCTGCCTGTGACGTCGGAGAAGCGGCGCGCGCCGAATCGAGAACCTGGGGGATGTCCATGGCTCGAACCGCCGATCCCGGCCCCGCCTTCCACCGAGTGCTGGCGCGCTCCAGCATCGAGGTGATCCCGCTGAAGGGTGCCGACGAGACCGTGGCCCGGATGCCGGTCGAGAGACCGGTGACGATCACCTGCTCGCCGAAGTTCGGCCTCGACCGGACGCTCGAGCACGTGACCTGCGCGCGCCGTGCCGGGCACCGCGTCGTCCCTCATCTCGCCGCGCGCATGGTGGTCGACCGGCGGCAGCTGCGGGACTTCGTCTCGCGCATCGTCGACCTGGGTGTCGACGATCTGTACGTCGTCGGCGGCGACGGCGCCACACCGGTCGGGGCCTTCTCCGAGGCCTCGGATCTGCTCGAGGAGCTGCGCGAGTTCGACCATGGACTGCGCCGGCTCGGGGTCGGGTGCTATCCCGAAGGGCATCCCAAGATCCCCGATGGCCTTCTCCTCGACGCGCTGGTCCGCAAGCAGGCGTACGCCGACTACATGGTCAGTCAGCTCTGCTTCGATGCCGGGGCGCTGGCGGACTGGTTGCGGATGGTCCGGGACGCAGGCATCACCCTGCCGCTACGAGTCGGAGTGGCCGCCCCCTTGCAGACTCGCAAGCTGATCGAGCTCTCGCTCCGGATCGGCGTCGGGCAGTCGGTGCGGTTCCTCTCCAAGCAGCACGGCATCGTCGGAAACCTGCTGCTCGGGCGCACCTACGAGCCCCTCGGCCTCGTCCACGAGCTCGCGAGCCAGATCTCGTTCGAGGAGCAGGCCGTCGAAGGCCTGCACCTCTTCTCGTTCAACCAGGTCGAGGCCACCCTCGACTGGCTAGCTCGGGCGAGCGGAAGGTCACCGTCGGGTCTGTCTCCGATCTGAGCCATCCATCACCAACCCACCCGCAGGAAAAGAAAGACGAGTGTGAACTGACGTGAATCTCGAAGAGAAGATCCAGAAGGTCGGAAATGTGGCGCAGATGCTGCGCAACGCGCCACAGGGCCCCTACATCTTCCCGATGCAGTCCGAGTACACGAACTGGCGGGACGAGCAGCGGGCCTGGAAGGAGACCGCGGTCATGTTCGACCAGTCCCTGCACATGACCGACATCCACTTCAAGGGTCCCGATGCCCTTCGCCTGATGTCCGACATCGGGGTGAACGGGTTCAAGACCTTCGGTCGCAACAAGGCCAAGCAGCTCATCGCCTGCAACTACGATGGCTACTTCCTGGGCGACGCCATCCTGTTCGGCTTCGAGGACGACGCGTTCAGCCTGGTCGGCCGGCCGGTCGCCCCGAACTGGGCCGCGTTCCACGCCGAGACCGGCGACTACCGCGTGACGGTGACTCGCGACGAGCGCTCGGTCGCGAACAACAGCCGCCGGCTGTCGTTCCGGTTCCAGCTCAACGGTCCGGCAACGCACAAGATCGTCGAGAAGGCGGTGGGGTCGCCGTTGCCGGCCATCAAGTTCTTCGCCATGGGCGAGATCGAGATCGCCGGCGTACCGATCCGCGCCCTGAACCACACGATGGCCGGTGTTCCCGGGCTGGAGTTCACCGGCTTGGAGCTCGTGGGTCCGTCCGAGGGCAGCGAGAAGGTCCGCGAGGCCCTGATCAAGGCGGGTGAGGAGTTCGGCCTCCGCCTCGGTGGTGCACGCGCCTACCCGTCCACCGCGATCGAGTCGGGGTGGATCGCTGCACCGGTGCCGGCGATCTACACCGGCGAGTCCATGAAGCCGTTCCGCGAGTGGCTCCCGGGCCACGGGTTCGAGGCCAACGCATCGATCGGTGGCAGCTTCTACTCCGACGACATCGAGGACTACTACGTCACCCCGTGGGATCTCGGCTACGGGCACGTCATCCGGTTCGACCACGACTTCATCGGTCGTGACGCCCTGGAGAAGATGGTCGACCAGCCGCACCGCCGGCGGGTCTTCCTGCGCTGGAACGACCGAGACGTCGCCGACCTGATCGCCGACAGCCTCTTCGGAGCCGGGCCGCGCACGAAGTACCTCGAGATGCCGGTCTCGAACTATGGCACCAACTCCTACGACCAGGTCCTCGTCGACGGTCAGCTGATCGGCTTCTCCGCCAGCTCGGGCTACACGGTCAACGTGGGCGGTTGGTCGTCGCACGCGATGGTCGCCGAGGACGAGGCGATCGACGGCCGCGAGGTGACGGTGCTCATCGGTGAGCAGGGCGGTGGATCCGCGAAGCCCACCGTCGAGCGACACGTCCAGCGCGCCATCCGGGCGACGCTGCGCACCAGCCCCTTGGTGTGAGCAGCGCCTCCGGCCGCGCTCGCCGAGCTGGGCGAGCGCGGCCGGGGAGGTCGGTGGCCAACGTGCAGAATGGATCCACATGACCGGCTGCGGGCTATGCTCACCTCGCAAGACAGGCGGGCAGGCATGACAGACGAACGAGTGGCCATCCCCGACCCCCGACGCTTTCTGATCCAGCGAAAGGTCGTGGTCCCGGAGGTCCGCGACGACCTCACGTCCCGACCACGGCTCACGCATCGGATCCAAAGCCTCCTCGAGCGTCATCAGTCGCTGTCGGTCTGCGCGGCGGCCGGAAGCGGCAAGTCGACCGCCATGGCGCACGCCGTACGCGATCTGTCGCGCCCCGTCGCCTGGTTGTCGCTCGACGGCACCGAGTCGACCCCAGGACGGCTGATCGCCTACCTCGAGGCGGCCGTCGAGCGGCCGCTGCCGCAGTCGCCGCGGGTCGGCTCGGAGGCCGTGCGCGCCGGGATCACCGATGAGGAGGCGGCCGGCCTCCTGGCGGAGAGCTGGGCCGGCACCGGCGTCGTCCTGGTCTGTGACAACGTGGATCGGGTCGCCGCCGACGGCCGGTCGGTCGCCATCCTCGCTGGTCTCGTCCGCTACCTTCCGCCCGACGTCGGCATCGTCCTGGTCTCCCGGCGCCAGCTTCCGCTGGAGATCCTCTTTGAGATGGAGCACGCGGACCTCGCCGAGCTCGATCAGGACGACCTGAATCTCGACCGGGACGAGGCGGAGGGCTCACTGGTCCGGTACGGCGAGCCGAGCGCGGACCTCGACCGCATGCTCGCACTCACCGGCGGCTGGGTGACCGGGTTCTTGTTCGAGGGCCGGCGGACGCTCCTGGCGTCGGACGCCGACGAGGGAACCTGCGGCGAGTACGTCGCGGCGCATCTCCTGCCCCGGCTCCCGGCCGCGGTGCGGTCCTTCCTGGTGCGCACCAGCCTGCTCACCGAAGTCACCGGCGAACAGGCCGTCGTCCTCGGGGAGTCGGACGCAGCCCGAATGATGGCCGCCTTGGCCGAGGAACGGGTCCCCGGCGAGTGGCACGACGACAGGAGTCGCCTCGTCCTCTACCCGCAGTTCCGCGAGATCCTCCAAGCGGAGCTGGTCCGGTCCGAGGACTCCGAGACCGTACATCGATTGCGCCGTGCCCACGCCGACATCCTCGCCGGCGAGGGCCGGCTGGAGGATGCGGTCAACACCCTGCTGAGCCTCGGCGACACCGAGGCCGCATGGCGACAGGCGGCGCTCGCCCTGCCGGGCCTGGTCGCCCGGATGGACTTCGCGTCGGCCGCCCGCTGGTTGGACGAGCTGGGCGTCGTCACCAGGATGCCGACCCCGGAGGTCGGCACCCTGGTGCTCCGGGTTTCCTTCGCCCTCGAGCAGTGCGGACGGGGCAACGCGCTCCTCGAGCGGCACGGGCTCGACTGGCTACCTGGGCCGGAGTCGCCGTACTTCGAAGAGGCCCTGCTGCTCGCCGCGTGGTGCCGCTGGCACTCCGGCCGGCTCGCCGAGGCCCGGTCGCTCGCCGAGCGCCTACCGGCGGGTCGGGCACGGGACACCGCAGACAACCTCCTGGCGCTCTCGGACGGGACGTCGCCACCGTTCCCCGACATCTCGTCGTCCAGGTCCGAGACGGTCGACGGCCTGCTGATGCGGATCGGCTACTTCCGGGGCCGGCTCCGGGAGCTCGACCACCCACCGGCGGCCGACGCGGGCAACGCGCCGCTCGGGATGCCGTGGGTGATCGCGGGGCTGCGCGCCACCGGCCGACTGGACGAGGCCATGGAGATGTACGAGGTGCTCCGCGGTTCCTGGGAGCCACCCTGGCTGCACGCGTTCGACGCGGTGGACCTGATGATCGACCTGGGCCGTCGCGACGAGGCATGGGCGGCGATGACCCGAGGGCGGCGACTGATCGCCGACACCGGGTCCCGTGTCTACAGCGTCTTCGGCCACCTGAACGAGGCCAAGCTGAGCCTGCGGCTGCACAAGGACACGGAAGCCGCGCACCGCGCGCTCGCCGAAGCCGAGGCGGGCGGAGCGGGGGAGCACGCGTTCAGCCGCGAGCTGTGCCAGCTCTGGCGCGGTCTCTCCTACCTGCTCCAGGGTCGCGACGAGGACGCACGGTCTGAGCTGGAGTCGGCCCAGGCGAGCATGCGGCAGGGTGACCGACGGCTGGAGTTGGCGACCACGGCGGCGTACCTTGCGGAGGTGTACTGGCGGCTCGGCGACGAGGAGGCTGCGGACGCCGCCGCCGACCTGGCGCTCACCGAGGCGACGACGCGGGGTTCGCAGCACCTGCTGCTGACGGCGTTGAGCGACGTCCCGGCCGTGGCGGTGCGCGCCGCCGACGCCTCCCCGAGCAGGCTGTCGAGGTGGCACGAGCTGACCGCGATGCTGTCGGATCAGGGGCCCCTGCGGGTCACGGCCCGAGCTCCACGGCTGATCCTGGAGGAGTTCGGTGACCCGATCCTCACCGTCGACGGACAACCCGTCACGCTGCGGTTGAGCAAGAGCCTCGAGCTGCTCAGCTATCTTCTCGGCGCGCGCCGGGGGGTGCCCCGTTCAGAGCTGCTCGGAGAGCTGTTCGACAGTCGCAACGATGCCGCGGGGCGTAGCTACCTTCGTCAGGCTCTCTACCGGCTACGCGAGGTGCTGCCAGAGGAGCTGATGCCGCACCAGGACGGTGAGCACTTCCTGATCCCGAAGCCGGACCTCGTCTGCGGCACCTCCCAGGTGGTTCTCGACTCCCTGGTCCAGGCCGACCATCAGGACGGGGAGATCCGGCTCCGCCGGATGATCGAGGTGCTTGCGCACGCCGGCCGCGGGCCGTATCTGGCGACGCTGTCCAGCGACTGGGTCGAGAGGCGTCGAGCCGAGATCGACGAGCGCGTCACAAGCGGACGGATCGACGCGGCGCGGTTGGCGTTCCGGCTCAGCCGCTACCGCGAGGCCCGCCAGCTCGTCGAACAGGTCCTGCGATTGAGCCCGCATCGCGAGCAGGCGTGGCAGTTGGCCATCTCGTTGGCCCACGCCAGCGGAAGTGACGACGGCGTGATCGCCCTGTACCAGCGGTATGCCGCGGCCATGCGTGACCTCGGAGTGGCGCCCTCGGCCGAGGTGCGCCGGCTCGTGACACAGCTGCGTCGCTGAGCCTCGATCGCCGTCTCCCCGCGGTCGCATGCGCCACGACGCAGCGATTTCGAGCCGATTAACGGCCCGTTCTGAGACTGGTGCCTGTTCCTTTCATCGCAACCTTGGAGAGAAGCAGATGGCGTATCACGTTTCACGTGCTGCCGAGCGCAAGTGGGTCGACGTACCGGGCTTCCCCGGTCTCCGCCAGGCGCTCATGGCTGGCGAGGTCCACGGCTCGCACCACATGGAGATCGCGCTCTACGAGCTCGAGCCGGGCGCCAGCCTCGGCTGGAACCGGTCGCCGTTCGAGGAGTCATGGTTCGTGACGGAGGGGAGCGGCCGGGTGGCGCTGGCCGGACTCGAGTACGAGCTCGGCATCGGCGACTACGGGGTCACCCCGGTGGCCGTGGCCAACTCGCTCACCGCTGGCGAGGCCGGCCTCAGCTGGTTCTCCGCGCGGTCGCCCAAGCCACCCACGTTCGAGGGCGCGCGCAGCCACATCTCGGCGCAGCCGGTGACCGGTGAGTTCCTGGGGCGTCCGTCGGAGACGGACCCGCGGCATCGGTATGTCGGCCACTTCGACGAGGCCGACATGGCGCCGTACCACGACCTGAACATGCCCGGCTACCACGGGCCCTGCATCAAGAACATCAGCATCCGGATGATGGCCGACGAGCTGCTCGGCGCCCAGCACCACACGATGTTCATGGCGAGCATCGACGCCAAGTCCGGTCCGGGTAAGGCGGCCAAGATCCACTACCACCCGTTCGAGGAGATCTACTACTTCGTCGGTGGCGGGATGCGGGGCTGGCTGGACGGCAACGAGGAGGTCACCGAGACCGGCGACCTCGTCTGGGTGAGCTCCGGCGGCACCCATGGCTTCATCAACGAGAGCGACGAGCCGGCCAAGTGGATCGAGGTCCAGTCGCCGGTGCCGCCGCCGGCGCACGCGTTCTACTTCCCCGACGACTGGCGCGCCCTCCCCGAGGAGAGCTGAGCGCTCCTCGCCTCGAGCCCGGCCCTGGGCACTACCCCTTAGTGCCCAGGGCCGGTACCACCCGTACGCCGACCTGCGACCAGTCGCGTCGAGGCGGTGCAGACGTCCACGGCAACTCGTGAGAGGAAGCAACGATGAGCAACAACCCCGGGGGGTTCGAAGTCCCGCTGATCCCGGCCGGAGCGATCGGCCCCGACGTACCGTCGTCCGGTTACCTCGTCGACGAGGTAGCGGGCGGCGTCTACTGGATCACCGACGGTGGCTACCAGTGCGCCTTCGTCGTCGGCGACGACCAGGTGGTCGCCATCGACGCACCGCCGTGTCTGGGAGGCCTGGTGACGCGGGCGATCCGTGACGTGACCGACAAGCCGATCACCCACGTCGTCTACTCCCACTTCCACGGAGACCACATCGGCTCGGTCGACCAGTTTCCCGACGACGCGATCCGGATCGCCCAGCGCGAGACGCACTCGAAGCTCAGCGAGATCGCCGATCCGAGCCGGCGCCTCCCGGACATCACCTTCGAGAACTCCTATCGCCTCGAGGTCGGCGGTCAGGTGCTCGAGCTGCACTACCGGGGCGACAACCACGCGCCCGGCAACAGCTTCGTCCACCTGCCCCAGCAGCGGGTGCTGATGCTGGTCGACGTCATCTATCCCGGTTGGGTGCCGTTCACGAACATCGCCCAGTCGAAGAACATCCCCGGCTTCATGGCCCATCACGACCACACGCTCGACTTCGACTTCGAGACCATGATCACCGGTCACCTGACCCGACTCGGCACCCGGGAGGACGTGTTGGTCCAGCGGGAGTACATGCACGACGTACGGGACGCCGCCCGGCATGCGCTCGAGATCACCGCCGAGAAGCGAGAGATCGCCCGCGAGAAGGTCGGAACCGAGCAGATCTACCTGTACTTCAAGACGATGTACGAGGCGGCGGCCGCCGAGGCTGCGAAGCCGCTGCTCGAGAAGTGGCTCGGCCGGCTCGGCGGAGTGGACACGCTGGGGGTGAACCACGTGCTCACGATGTACCACAGCCTCCGCCTCGACGACAACGCCAAGCCCTCGGTGGTCTTCTTCCCGCCCACCGACACCTGCCCCGACCACTGAGGAGGTCTCATGCCCATCCCCGGACTCACCCGTGTCGACCACATCGGCATCACCGTTCCCGATCTGGACCAGGCCCGGGAGTTCTTCGAAGACGTACTCGGGTTCGAGTACCTGTACCGGCTGGGCCCCCTGCGGGGAGACGGCACCTGGATGAGCGAGCACCTGAACGTGCCCGACTCGGCGGTCGCCCCACGGATCTACTTCTTCCGGGTCGGCGACCAGGCCATGTTGGAGGTGTTCGAGTACGAGGCTCCCGGTCAGCGGCGGGAGGTGCCGCTCAACAGCGACGTCGGAGGTCACCACCTCGCGTTCTACGTCGACGACATCGACGCGGCCGCGGCCGAGCTCCGGCGGCAGGGCGTCCGTGTGCTGGGTGACCCGACGCCGAGCAAGGGGCCGCACGAGGGCCAGCGGTGGCTGTACTTCGTGTCTCCGTGGGGACTGAACTGCGAGCTGGTCTCCTACCCGAACGGCAAGGCGTTCTTCCGGACCCCCGAGGCGTTCGAGTAGGGCCGTGGCTATGCCGGTTCGGGTGCCGGAGGCGCCGGCGGGCTCTTGACCACGTGCCAGAGCCCGACGGCCGGCCCATCGTCCTCGTTGAGGTAGAGATGCGGCACCGAGGAGTCGAAGTCGATCGACGAGCCCGGCTCGAGGACGAAAGACTCGAACCCGACACGGGCGGTGAGCTGCCCGGAGACCAGATATCCGTACTCGTGGCCGGGGTGGTTCATCAGGCCACCGTTGGTGGACGAGCAACTGCCCGGCGGATAGGTGACCAGAAGGGCGTCGACGATCGGGTCCGGCTCGGCGGTGAGCCGCTCCCAGGTCACCCCGCTCTCCAGCACGAGGGTCGCACGACCGTCTGGCGGCACGATGGAGGCACCGGTGGTGGCGGCACCCGTCCCCGGCGCTCCGGAGAGCAGGTGGTCGAAGGAGAGGGAGAGCGCGGTCCCCAGGGCGTACAGCGTCGCTACCGACGGCTCGGAGTGCCCGTTCTCGATCTGGGACAGCATGCTCGGCGAGATCCCGATCCGACGGCTCAGCTCGCGCACGCTCAGATTGGCATCGGTCCGTGCGGAACGCAGTCGGGCTCGGGCCTCGGGATCCACAGTGATCGCCTCTTCCGGAATGACCAGGACGCTCCTGGGCCGGTCAACATAGCCCACGCCTCCGGCCAATCGTCAAGCAGTACTGAACACTCGGCCGCGGTCCGGATGGAGATCCCCCGACCGCCCCTCGAACTCTGGAGATGAACGATGAAGATCGGTGTCGTGCGCGAGGTCCGGCCCCGCGAGACTCGGGTGGCTGCCACGCCGTCCACAGCTGCTCGGCTGATGAAGCTCGGCTGCGACGTCGCCGTCGAGACCGGCGCAGGAGTGGCGGCCGGCTTCGCGGATCGGCAGTACGCCGAGAGCGGGGCGACGGTGGGCACCCGAGACGAGGTGCTTCGCGGTGCCGACCTGGTCCTCGGCGTGAACGCTCCGACGCTCGACCAGCTCGACCTGCTCACGCCGGGCGCCACCGTCGTCGGGCTCCTCGGCCCCACGCAGAGCCCCGAGCTCCTGGCCGAGCTCGCACGCCGGGGAGTGACGGCGATCGCGATGGACGCGGTCCCGCGGATATCGCGGGCGCAGTCGATGGACGTGCTGTCCTCGATGGCCAACGTCGCGGGCTACCGCGCTGTCGTGGAGGCGGCGCACGAGTTCGGCCGGATGTTCACAGGCCAGGCGACCGCGGCCGGCAAGATGCCACCCGCGAGGGTGTTTGTCGTGGGAGCGGGCGTGGCCGGTCTGGCGGCGATCGGCGCGGCCTCTGCGATGGGCGCGGTCGTGCGCGCGTTCGACGTACGTCCCGAGGTGGCCGAGCAGGTCGAGTCACTGGGTGGTCAGTTCGTGACCGTCGACTTCGAGTCCGAGGTCTCGACCGACGGCTACGCGAAGCAGATGACCGCGGGGCAGGAAGCGGCCACGGCCGAGATGTACGACGCAGAAGCACGGGCGGCCGACATCGTGATCACCACCGCGCTCATCCCCGGTCGCCCGGCGCCGTTGCTGATCGGCGCCGACACCGTCGCCCACATGCGGAGCGGCTCGGTCGTGGTCGACCTGGCGGCCGCGTACGGCGGGAACGTGGCCGGCACCGAGGCCGACCAGAGGGTGATCACGGAGTACGGCGTGACCATCCTCGGCTACACCGATCTCCCCGGACGCCTGGCGACGCAGGCCTCGGAGCTCTACGGCACGAACCTGGTCAGCCTGGTGAAGACGCTGGTTCCGGACGGGGACGGACAGATGGTGCTCGACCTCGACGACGTGGTGCTCCGCTCGATGACGGTCGTGCACGCCGGTGAGGTGACGTGGCCACCGCCTCCCGTGGCGGTCTCGGCTGTCCCCGCGCCGGTACCGGCACCGGCCGCCCCCACCAAGCACCGGAGCACCAGCGGTCGGTCGTCGGTCGCCTCACGGAGTGGTGTCGCCGTCGGGGCGGCGTCGGTGTTCGCCCTGGTCGCGATCTGCCCGCCGTCGCTGCAGGCGCGACTGATGGTCTTCGCCCTGGCCGTCGTCATCGGCTACTACGTCATCGGGCACGTGCACCATGCGTTGCACACGCCCTTGATGAGCGTCACCAATGCGATCTCGGGGATCGTCGTCGTCGGAGCGCTGCTCAGCCTGGCCAACGACGACGAGCTGATCGTCGCGCTGGCCGCATCGGCCACCTTGCTGGCCTCCATCAACGTGTTCGGCGGGTTCGCGGTGACCCGCCGGATGCTCGGCCTGTTCGTCCGTTCGTGAGTGAGGTGTCCTCCATGTTCTCGATCCTCACCGTCACCACCGCCGCCTACCTGGTGGCAGCACTCCTCTTCGTCCTCGCCCTAGCGGGACTCTCGCGGCATGAGACCGCGAGGGACGGAGCCTTCTTCGGCATGGTCGGGATGACGGCGGCGCTCGCGGCGACCGTTGCCCTGACCGTGGACGCCGGCATCTCGTCGACCAACGTCGCGGTGATGATCGCCGCGGTCCTCGTGGGAGCAGCCATCGGCCTGCAGCGGTCCCGCGTCGTCCAGATGACGGGCATGCCGGAGCTGATCGCCCTGCTCCACTCGTTCGTCGGCCTCGCCGCGGTCCTGGTCGGGTGGACCTCCTTCCTCCTCGTCGAGCACGACGCAGGCGCGGTCGAGGCGCTGCGCCTGGACGCGGAGGGAACGCTCGGCGTCCACCACGCCGAGGTCGTCATCGGCGTCTTCATCGGCGCGGTCACCTTCACCGGATCCGTGGTCGCCTACCTGAAGCTCGCCGCCCGGATCAAGACCGCCCCACTGGACTTGCCCGGCAAGAACGTGCTGAACGTCGGCGCCCTGCTCGCCTTCGTCATGGTGACGATCTGGTTCTGTGTCGACCCGAGCACCCGGCTGCTGGTGCTGGTGACGGCGGTCGCCCTGGCCCTCGGCTGGCACCTGGTCGCGTCCATCGGCGGCGGCGACATGCCCGTGGTCGTGTCGATGCTGAACAGCTATTCCGGCTGGGCCGCGGCCGCTTCGGGCTTCCTGCTCGAGAACGACCTGCTCGTCGTCACCGGTGCCCTCGTGGGATCGTCGGGCGCCTATCTGTCGTACATCATGTGCACGGCGATGAACCGCTCCTTCCTGTCGGTGATCGCCGGAGGGTTCGGCGCCGAGGTTCGCGCAGGATCCGACGGAGACCACGGCCAGCACACCGAGACCACCGCCGATCAGGTGGCGGATCGACTCTCCTCGGCGTCCCGCGTCGTCATCACGCCCGGCTACGGGATGGCGGTCGCCCAGGCGCAGTACGCCGTGGCCGAGCTGACCGCCAGGCTCCGGGATCGGGGTGTCGACGTCCGGTTCGGGATCCACCCGGTCGCTGGTCGGCTGCCCGGTCACATGAACGTCCTGCTGGCCGAGGCCAAGGTGCCCTACGACATCGTCCTGGAGCTGGACGAGATCAACGACGACTTCTCCGTCACCGACGTCGTCCTGGTGATCGGAGCGAACGACACGGTGAATCCGGCTGCCGCGGAGGACCCGTCGTCACCCATCGCCGGCATGCCGGTCCTCCAGGTGTGGAACGCCGGCGAGGTCGTCGTGTTCAAGCGGTCCATGGCGGCCGGTTACGCGGGGGTTCAGAACCCGCTGTTCTTCCGCGAGAACTCGCGGATGCTCTTCGGCGATGCCAAGGAGCGGGTCGGCGAGATCGCCGCGGCCCTCGGCTCAGACGTCCGGCAGAAGGAGACCCGATGACCGCCCGAATCCTCGATGGCGCCGGCACCGCGACCGCGCTCCTGGCCGAGGTCGCCGACCGGGTATCCGCCCTCCGGGCGGCCGGCACCACGCCCAGGCTCGCCACGGTGCTCGTCGGCGACGACGGAGCCTCCAGGACCTATGTCCAGATGAAGGTGAACCGGTGTGCGGACGTCGGGATCGACTCTCTTCGGGTCGACCTGGGCGGCGGTATCACCACCTCGGAGCTGGTCGGCGCGATCAGTGAGCTCTCGGCCGATCCCACAGTCCACGGGATCCTGCTGCAGCATCCGGTCCCCGGGCACATCAACGAGCGTGCCGCATTCGAGGCGATCGCGCCGGAGAAGGACGTCGACGGGGTGACGCTGACCTCGTTCGCAGCCATGTCGCTCGGTGTCCCGGGCTTCCAGTCGTGCACGCCCGGTGGCATCGTGCGCCTGCTCGACGCCCACGGGGTCGAGCTCCGCGGCCGGAACTCCGTCGTGGTGGGGCGCAGCCCGATCCTGGGCCTGCCGATGGGGATGCTCCTGCTGCGGCGCGACGCGACGGTGACCTACTGCCACTCCCGGACCGTCGACCTGGCGGACGTCGTACGCCGGTCCGACCTCGTGGTCGCCGCGGTCGGGCGTCCCGACTTCATCCAGCCTGCCTGGATCAAGCCCGGCGCCGTGGTCGTCGATGCGGGCTACAACGCAGGGAACCGCGGAGACGTCGACCCGGCCGCCGCGGATGTCGCCGACTGGTTCACCCCGGTCCCCGGCGGCGTCGGCCCGATGACCATCGCCACCCTGCTGGAGCAGACGGTGGTCGCCGCGGAGCGCTGTCATGGTGCTGGCGCCTGATGCACGCACACCGCCGCTGGCCGGGCAGCGGCCGGCGGTGCTGGGCATCCTCAACACGACGCCCGACTCGTTCTCCGACGGCGGCCTGTACGACGACCGCGATGCAGCGGTGGCGCACGGGCTCCGCCTGACGTGCGCGGGTGCCGACATCATCGACGTCGGGGGAGAGTCCACACGGCCGGGAGCTGCACGCGTCCCGGAGGAGGTCGAGCTGGCCCGGGTGGTGCCGGTGATCGAGGATCTGGTGTCGGCCGGGGTCAGGGTCAGCATCGACACGACGCGAGCCCACGTCGCCGCGGCCGCCGTCAGCGTCGGCGCCTGCATGATCAACGACATCAGCGGCGGCCTGGCCGACCGCGAGATGGCGGCGGTCGCCCGCGCAGCGCAGGTGCCCTTCGTGGCCATGCACTGGCGGGGACACAGCGATCGGATGCAGCAGGCGGCCCGGTACGGCGACGTGGTGGCCGAGGTCGTGGAGGAGCTCCGCGGGCGCCGAGAGGCGCTGCTGGAGTGTGGCATCGCGCCCGAGCGGATCGTCCTCGACCCCGGCATCGGTTTCGCCAAGAGGAGCGAGCACAGCTGGGCGCTGTTGGCGGCCCTGCCCCGGTTCGCAGAGCTCGGCGCGCCTCTCATGGTGGGTGTCTCGCGCAAGTCGCTGCTCGACGAGCTGTCCGACGAGGATCAACGGCTGAGCGGTCCTGATCGCGACGTCGCGACGGCGGTGCTGTCCGGGCTCCTGCTCAGGTGCACGTCGTACGTCCGGGTCCACGACGTGCACGCCACCGTGCTCGCGCTGCGGGTGGCCGAGAAGCTTCGCGCCGACCGATGATGGTCGAGTCCGAGGTCGTTCGTCGGCCGCTTCGCACCTCGCTCGGTCCGCTGGAGGTGCTCCGGCTGTTCCGGGACCGCGACCGACTGGTCGGCCTGGTGGGCGACTGGGCCGGCGGCGGGGCGGTGATCGCCTTCGATCCGGTCTGCCGAGCGAATCGGCTGGACGACCTGAGGCCGGCGACCGTGACGGCGTCCGGGCCGGACGGACTCATCGGTGGGGGTTGGTTCGGCGTGCTCGGCTACCAGTTGGGGGCGCTCACCGAGGAGTTGGTGCCCGCCCCGTCGCGCGTGCATCCTCGCCCGGACTGCGACCTGGCGTTCTACGACGAGGTGCTCCGGTACGTCGCGGACAGCGGCGAGTGGTTCCTCGAGGGTCTGCGGCACGGTGGGCGAGATCTCGATGTCAGCCACCGGCTGATCCAGGAGGAGCTGGACGGCGTGGTGTCCCAGGCGGCGGCGCCGTACCGATGCGGGCCGTTCGGCGCGACTCCCTCCGTCGAGTCGCACCGGATGGTCGTGGAACGGGTCCTGGAGCACATCCGGGCCGGCGACGTCTTCCAGGTCAACGCCTGTCTGCGACTGGAAGCGACGTTCACCGGCGATCCCCTGGACGTGTTCGTGGCCGGCGTCGAGGCGCTCGCACCGGCGTACGCCGCCTTCGTCAGGACCGACGGCGGCGCTGTCGTCAGCCTCTCCCCGGAGCTGTACCTCGAGCGCCGCGGGCGAGCGGTGCGCACCGCTCCGATCAAGGGCACGGCACCGCTGGACGCCGATCCCCGTGCGTTGAGGGAGTCCGGCAAGGACCGGGCCGAGAACATCATGATCGTCGACCTCATGCGCAACGACCTCGGACGGGTGTGCGCACCCGGATCGATCCGTGCGAGTGCCGCGCCGATCGTGAGCCGCCGGGCGGGGGTCTGGCACCTGGTCTCCGAGGTGTCCGGGCGTCTCCGCGAGGATGCCGACGACCTGGACCTGATTCGCGCGACCTTCCCGCCCGGGTCCGTGACCGGTGCGCCGAAGATCCGGGCCATGGATCTGATCAACGGCCTCGAGGCGACGGCCCGGGAGTCCTACACCGGGGCGATCGGCTGGTGCGGCCCGTCGAGCCTGGAGCTCAACGTCGCGATCCGCACGTTCGAGTTCGCCGCCGGGCAGGTGTGGCTGGGGGTCGGCGGTGGCATCGTGGCGGACTCGGTCGGGGAGCACGAGGTCGAGGAGTGCTTCGTCAAGGCTCGACCACTCCTCGGCGCGATCGGGGCACGGCTGTCGACCGATGTCGAGGCCGCTCTGGTCGGCATCGGCGGATCCGAGCCGGCGGCCATGGGCACCGACGACCGGCCCTCGTCGCCCGACGCCGGACTCGTGCATGTGCTGGACGACCAGGTCGTCGTCGACCCGGCGGTGCTGGCCGAGCCGGGCGGATCCAGGCTGGTCGGGTGCCTCGCCGACGCCGGGCTCCCGATCGCCGTACGCGTTCTCCGGCAGGACGAGCACGGGCAGGTCCACGAGCGGTTCGGCGTCGGAGCCCCGGCTCCGCAGGCGGTCGCCGCCGGCCCGCTGGAGCGCTGGGTGACCGGACGAGGGACGTCGCGGGCAGGGGTACGCGACGAGGCGCGGGACGGACCGACACTGACCCGTGGCCGGATCCGGGTGCTGCTGATCGACAACTACGACTCGTTCGTGTTCAACCTCGCGCAGTACTGCTCCGAAGCCGGCGCTGAGGTCGAGGTCGTCCGCAACGACCGGTTCGACATCGACCGGGTAGCGTGCGCTGCCGCTGCGGGCCGTTGGGATCGGGTGGTGATCTCGCCCGGCCCCGGAGCTCCTCGCGACGCCGGCTCGTCGATCGGGCTGCTCAAGGCGCTGCCCCCTGCCGTGCCGGTGCTGGGGGTGTGTCTGGGGCTCCAGGCGATCGGGGAGGCCTTCGGTGCCGAGGTCGTACGAGCACCGGCTCCGGTCCATGGCCGGCCGGCAATCGTTCACCACGACGGCGTCGGTGTCTTCGCCGGTCTGGACGGCCCCATCGTCGGTGCGCGTTACCACTCACTGGTCGTGGACGAGCGGTCCGTCGCCGGGACCCGGCTCCGGGTGACCGCGCGGACGCCGTCCGGAGTGGTCATGGGGATCCGGCACCTCGACCGGCCTGTGGAGGGGCTGCAGATCCACCCCGAGTCGGTCCTCACCCCCGGCGGTCGTCGCCTCGTCGGCACCTTCCTGCGCGTCGGCACTGCCTGAATCTCGACCCTCCGTCGCCACTCGGATGTACAGTGTGACTTCACACACGTACCGACGAGACGGCGCCCCTGGGGATGGTGGTGATGACGATGGTGCGGGGTACGGCGTTCCGAGGTTTCCCCATGCCGATGCGCTCCGAGGGGCGGCGCTACGAGACCACCGATCCTCGCGCGGCCCGGGATGCCGCGCGCCTCTTCCTGGCGCCGCACCACCTCACGGTCGGCGCCGAGCGTGAGCGGTTCCGCGCCATCGGAGACCATGTCGATCTCGGTGCGGTCACGCTGTCGTACCTCTCGTACGGCGCCGAGGTCACGATCGATCGACCGGGGGAGCAGGATCACGTCGGCATCCTGGTCCCGCTCAGTGGCTCGGCGCTGGTCCGCCAGGACAGCGGGGAGGTCGTGGCTCGGGCGGCGAGCTCCCTCGCCGCGGTCACCCCGCGCTCCCAGCTGCACATGCGCTGGACCCCGGACTGCAGCGTGCTGCTGCTTCGCGCCGAGATGCGCGCGCTGCGCGAGCTCGCGGTCGGCCTGGCGCCGCACGGGCGGCACGACGACCTGACCGTGACGGCCGGGCGGGTGGCGGGATCGGAGGCAGCGGCACTGGCCGGTGTGACCGACCTGCTCGTCCATGTGCTCCAAAGCTATGGGCCGGTCGATGCGCTGCCAGGCTCGGTCAGGCGTCACTTGGCGGAGCAGGCGCTGATGTCGATCCTGCTGGCGATCCCCAACTCGAGCACCTCTCAGTTCGTCGAGCACCCGTCCGGCCATCGTGCGTCCGTGCGGATCGCCACCGACCTGCTCGCCACGGAGACGGAGGCGAGCTTCACCGTCGGCGACCTCGCTCGCGCGGCCGGGGTCGGGATCCGTGCCCTCGAGCTCGCCTTCCGGCGAGATCTCGGCACCACACCCCATGCGTTCGTCCAGAAGTCACGGCTGGAGAAGGCGCGTCAGGAGTTGCTCGTCGGTGCCGAGGAAGGCAGTGCGACGGTGACCTCCGTTGCGGTCCGCTGGGGCTTCGCGCACGTCGGCCGCTTCGCGCGCCTGTACCAGCAGGAGTTCGGCGTGCTGCCCTCGCAGACCCTCAGCCCGCGTCGCTGACCGCGCTCCCGGAGTTTCGCGGACGCTTTTCGGGATATGGCCTGACGACGTTCGCTTCCTGGCCTGTTCGTCGCCGCCTGCGTTGCTAGCGTCCGCGGACCCGAGTCCCCGGTTGGCCTCCGACGGAGGCGACCGACTAGCAGAAGGACCACCCGATGGTGCATCCCACTCCACCCGCGCGCACCCGCGCGGATCGTATGTCAGGCGCCCAGATCACGGCGGTGTCGATCTGTCTTCTCATCGCGATCCTCGACGGGCTCGATGCGCAGCTGATCGCCTACGCGGCGCCGTCGATCGTCAAGGAGTTCGGCTTCGGGCCGGCCTCGTTCGGCGTCGTCTTCTCCTCCAGCCTGCTCGGCATGGCGATCGGAAGCGTCATCTTCGGCATGCTCGCGGACTACGTCGGGCGCAAGCGGATCATGATCATCGCGACGCTCATCTTCGCGGTCACGACCCTGCTGATCCCGGTGTACGCCGACAGCATCGCGTCCTTCGTTGCGATCCGATTCGTCGCGGGGATCGGGCTCGGCGGGGTGACGCCGAGCCTGATCGCGATGATCGCGGAGAACACGCCGAGCCGGGTGCGCTCGATGTCGGTCACCATCGCCGTGGGCTGCCTGTCCCTGGGTGCGTTCGTCGGCGGCCTGATCGCACGCTGGCTGATCCCGGCCGAGGGCTGGCGCTCGGTCTTCGTGCTCGGCGGGGCGATCCCGCTGGTCCTCGCCGTCGTCATGATCGTCGGTCTGCGACGCCTCGACGAGCGCGCATCGCTGGAGGAGCCCGAGCCGGAGCAGTCGTCGTCGCCGGTCGAGCTCTTCCGCTCCGGTCGCGCCGCGAGCACGATCGTGATCTGGATCGTCTTCTTCGCGAACCTGCTGTTGATGTACGCCCTGCTCAACTGGCTGCCGACGCTCTTCGTGAAGGCCGGCTACTCGAGCGCGACGGCCACGATCGGCGGCTCGTTGTTCGCGCTCGGCGGCTTCGCGGGCGGCGTCGTGATCGGCGTGATCATGGACCGGATCGCACGCACGCACGCGATCCTCGTGGCCGGCTACTCGATCGGCCTGGTCGGCATCGCGATGGTGGCTCTCGCCGACAGCACCGGGGTGCTGATGACCGGCATCGTGTTGGCCGGCATCGGCGTGATCGGCGGTCAGACCGGGATCAGTGCGCTCGCCGTCGCGCTCTACCCGGCCAACATCCGGGGCGCGGGAGTCGGCTGGGCCTACGCCGTCGGTCGGGTCGGCTCGATCGCCGGACCGACGATCAGCGGCTTCCTGGTCGCCTCCGGCCTGCAGCCGAACGCGATCATCGGTGCGGGAGCGATTCCGGCTGTCGTCGCCGGGGCGGGCGTCGCGACGCTTGCGGCGCTCGCCGTACGGCGGGTGCGGCAACGCGGGACCGTGGCCTCGCAGGCCACCGCCTGATCGCAACTGGGAGCTCCCTGCTCCGCGATGACCTCGGCCCCGCCATCGATCGATGGCGGGGCCGAGGTCCGTGTTGGCCGGTGAGGCAGGTCAGCCGACCGCATCGGTCGTGCTGAGAGCGCGTCGTCCGGTCGCCGTGTTCAGGTGCGACTGGGAGTCGCGCTCGGCCGGAAGTGGACCACCGACGGCGTAGTAGCGCTGGCCACACACCAGCAGCTCCTCGGCCGGGAACTTGGTGATCACCTCACATCCATCAGCGGTGACCACCAGCTCCTCCTCGATCCGGGCGGCGCCCCAGCCGTCCTTGGCGGGCCAGTAGGTCTCGAGGGCGAAGACCATGCCCTCCTCGAGCACCTCCGGGTGCTCTAGGGAGACCAGGCGGGAGAAGACCGGCTTCTCCCAGATGGACAGGCCGACGCCGTGGCCGTACTGGAGGGCGAAGGCCGCCTCCTCGTCGGGGAACCCGAACTCCTGGGCGGTCGGCCACACCGAGACGATGTCCGCGGTGGTGGCGCCGGGCCGCACCAGGCTGATCGCCTCGTCCATGTACTCCCGGCAGCGGGTGTAGGCGTCGCGCTGAGCGGTGGAGGCGCTCCCCACCGCGAAGGTCCGGTAGTAGCACGTGCGGTAGCCGTCGTAGCTGTGCAGGATGTCGAAGAACGCCGGGTCGCCCGGTCGCACGATGCGGTCGGAGAACACGTGCGGGTGCGGCGCGCACCGTTCGCCCGAGATGGCGTTGACCCCTTCGACGAACTCCGAGCCGAGGTCGTAGAGCGTCTTCGCGACGACGCCGACGCACTCGTTCTCGCGCACCCCCGGACGCAGGAACTCGTAGAGGTTCTCGTACGCGGCGTCGACCATCGACGCGGCGTGGGTCAGCAGCCCGATCTCGTCGACCGTCTTGATCCGTCGTGCCTCGAGGAAGACCTGCTGACCGTCGACGACGGTGATGCCGACCTTCTGAAGTGCTGCGAGGACCGGCAGCTCGATCACGTCGACGCCGAGTGGTTCGCCGAGCAGACCGTAGAGCTCGAGCTCACGGCGGATCTTCTGTGCCACCGAGTCGCCCATGCCGACCAGTGGATTGATCGCGCCCCGCAAGGTCGAGATCCCGGCTCGCGCGCCGCTGGGGTTGCGGAGGTCCGCTCCGTGATGAGCGCCGTGCGGGTCCGCGTCGGGGTGGGCGTTCGAGTAGTCCAGCCACGGGTTGTAGAGCTGGTGGTGCTTGGCCGCCGAACCGAAGTCCCAGATGATGGGTTCGCCGCCGCGGACCAGGAGCGAGAACCGGATCATCTTGTCGACCGCCCAGGTTCCGATGTGGGTGGAGGTCATGTAGCGGATGTTCGAGAAGTCGAACGCCAAGATCGCGCCCAGCTCGGAGCGCTCCAACTCGGCGCGCAGGCGAGCCAGGCGCTCCTCTCGCAGCCGGTTCATGTCGAGCCGCGTCTCCCAGTCGACGGCGTTGGGCCCGAACGTCGGGATGGCCATGTTTCGTCCTTTGTCTCGTCGCAGATGTTCACTATCACTTAACATCTGATCGAAGGTACCGGTCAAGTACGGGGCTCGTGTGGGTGCTATGTACAGCGGAGATGAACGGGGAGGGCGTCCGATGGTTCTGGACGCACGCCAGCTCGAGTGCTTCGTGGCGGTGGCCGAGGAGCTCAACCTCAGCCGCGCGGCCGAGCGACTGCACCTGTCGCAGCCGCCGCTTACCCGGCGGATCCACCGACTCGAGTCCGAGCTGGAGGTCGACCTCTTCCGACGGACAGCGGGCGGGATGGAACTGACCGAGCCGGGGAAGATCCTGCTCGAGCGTGCCTACCGGCTGATAGCTCTGTCGAGCAACGCGGTCGAACGGACGCGCCAGGGGCGAGCCGGAGAGCTGGGACGGCTCGACATCGGCTACTACGACTCGGCCATCCTCGACGCCATCCCGACCATCCTGCGGGAGTTCTCCGCGCTCAACCCGGAGGTGGAGGTCCGGCTGGAGCGCGTCCTCAAGCGGACCCAGGTCGACTATCTACGCGACCAGATCCTGCACGTGGCCTTCGGCCGGCACTATCGCGACGAACCGGGGATCGAGACGCAGGCCGTCCATCACGAGCCGCTCTACCTCGCCGTGCGGGTGGAGGACGCAGCCACCTGGCCCGCCGAGATCGAGGTGGGGATGCTGGTGGGCACGCCACTGGTCCTGTTTCCGCAGGACCGGCCGGAGTTCGCCGACGAGGTCGTGCACCTCTGCCTGGATGCGGGCTTCTCGCCGGCGGTCGCGGTCGATGCCTTCGACGTCGTCTCCGCTCTCGCCTACGTCGCGATCGGCAAGGGTGTGGCGGTCGTGCCGCGGTCGGCGACCAAGACCCGTGCCGAGGACGTCGCCTTCCTCCCCATCCGCGGTGACCATACGACGACGCTGTCGTGCGCCTACCTGAGCACCGGCCGCACGCCTGCCACCGAGACGTTCTTGCGTTTCCTGCAGCTGCGCGACGCAGGTTCACGGTAGCCACGGCTCCGGGTCCGAACGCGCCTCGTTCGATCCGGGTATGGCGTCCCTCCCGAAGCGGTATTGGACGCGCGGTGAGCGCTGTCACACAGTGAAGTCCGCACCGGATTCACGAGACGCCGAGGTCTCGCGAGACCCGCGCGTGACCGGGATCCGGCACGCTGCCGCCCGCCTCCGCGCCGGTGCTCCCACCATCGGACACAGAGTAGGACGCACATGACCCAGCACCACGTCGACGGCCTCGAGGTGGCGGTCACTTCCCTGGCCGCGACCGCCAACCTCGAGGTCATCCCGCTCAATGGCGCGCAGGACAAGATCCGGGCGGCCGCCCCGGGAACGACCATCACGGTCACCTGCTCGCCCAAGTTCGGCCTGGAGCGGAGCCTCGAGCACATCGCCTCGGCCCGGCTGGCCGGCTATGACGTCATCCCGCACCTGGCCGCCCGGATGGTCTCCAGCGAGGCCGCGCTGCGGGACTTCGTCTCCAGGATCTGCGACCTCGGCGTCACCGACCTCTACGTCGTCGGCGGCGACGGCGCCGTACCGGACGGCCCGTACGCCGAGGCGAGCGAGATCCTCGAGGCGCTTCGCGACTTCGACCACGACCTCATCCGCCTGGGCGTCGGGTGCTATCCCGAAGGGCACCCGAAGATCGCGGCCGAGACTCTCCTCGACGCGCTCCACCGCAAGCAGGAGTACGCCGACTACATGGTCAGCCAGCTCTGCTTCGACGCACAGACGTTGCGTACCTGGTTGGAGAGGACGCGCGACGCCGGTGTCATCCTGCCGCTGCGGATCGGCCTCGCGGCGCCGATCAGCATCGCCAAGCTCCTCGAGCTGTCCCTGCGGATCGGTGTCGGCTCGTCGGTGCGGTACCTGCGCAAGCAGCACGGCATGGTCGGCAACCTCGTGCTCGGTCGGACCTACGCCCCGGAAGGACTGCTCCACGAGCTCGGTCCCGCGCTGACCGATCCGCGCCACAACATCGAAGGCCTGCACCTGTTCACCTTCAACCAGCTGGACGCCAGCGTCGGCTGGTGCGCCCGTGTCGGTTCGTCGACCCGCTGAGCGGGAATGGAAAGGAGAAGTCGGATGTCCCAGCTCGACACCACCCAGGGTTTCGTCCTCACCCTCATCTGCCAGGAGCGGCGGGGCATAGTGCTCGCCGTCTCCGAGTTCCTCATGTCGGAGGGCTGCTCGATCCAGGAGAGCCAGCAGTTCGTCGACCGACAGGGTGAGCTGTTCTTCATGCGAGTGCAGTTCCGGACCGAGACCGAGGCGAAGACGATCGAGGAGCTGTGCACCTCGTTCGGCCGGATCGCGGAGTCGCTGTCGATCGCGAGCTGGCGTCTGGTCGATGCGTCGGTCAAGCCCAAGATCCTGATCATGGTGAGCAAGTACGGCCACTGCCTCAACGACCTGCTGTTCCGGCAGAGCGACGGCAGGCTCGGGGCGGAGGTCGCCGCCGTGGTCTCCAACCACCCCGACCTCGCCCAGCTGGCGGACAGCTACGGCATCCCGTTCCACCACATCCCGGTCACCCCGGACACCAAGGCGGCTGCGGAGCGCCAGCTCCTCGAGCTCGTGGACGAGCTCGACGTCGACCTGGTCGTGCTGGCCCGGTACATGCAGATCCTCTCGGCGGACCTGTGCAAGGAACTGGAGGGTCGAGCGATCAACATCCACCACTCGATGCTGCCGAGCTTCAAGGGGGCCAGGCCCTATCACCAGGCCTATGCGCGCGGCGTGAAGTTCACCGGGGCGACCGCGCACTACGTGACGCAGGACCTCGACGAGGGCCCGATCATCGAGCAGGAGGTGGCCCGGGTCGATCACTCGATGACCGCCGAGGAGGTGACCGCGCTCGGGCGGGACACCGAGTGTGCGGCGCTGGCGCGCGCCGTTCGCTGGCACTGCGACAACCGGGTCCTGTTGCACGGGCGCCGTACCGTCGTCTTCTCGTGAGCGGACCGGTCATCGCCGCCGCCGTCCCGGGGACGCAGTTCCTGGCCGGCCTGACCAACTACGAGTCGTCGGGGGTGCTCACCGGCCCGACGCTGTGGCGGGTCCGCGCGCTGGCCGATGCGCTGGGCAGCCCGCAGGATGAGCTCGCGGTCATCCATGTGACGGGGACCAACGGCAAGGGCTCGACCGCCACCCTGGCGGCGGAACTGCTCACCGCGGCGGGACGTCGGGTCGGCCTCTTCACCAGCCCCCATCTCCGGGTGCTCAACGAACGGATCGTCGTCGACGGACAGCTGGTCGGTGACGACGTTCTCGAACGGGCGCTCGGTGCGGTCGAGGAGGCGGCGTCGCGAGTGCGGGTGCAGCCGACCTGGTTCGAGGCGATCACCCTGGCGGCCCTGCTCGTCTTCCGCGATGCGGGAGTCGACGCCGCTGTCGTCGAGGTCGGCATGCTCGGCTCCTGGGACGCCACCAACATCGTCCACAGCCGCGTCGCTGTCGTCACCAACGTCGGCCTCGACCACGTTCAGGAGGCGGGTGGCAGTCTGGTCGCGATCGCTCGGGAGAAGGCGGGGATCGTCAAGCCTGGTGCGACCCTGGTCCTCGGAGAGACCGACGAGGTGCTCGCCTCCGTGTTCCTCTCGGGCCCTGCTCGACGGATCCTCTGCCGCGGCCGGGAGCTGCGTGCTACGAACCTGCGCGAGACAACCGGCGGGTTCGTCGTCGACCTGGAGACTGCGCACTCCCGGCACCGCGGCCTACGGATCGGACTGCGAGGCCGCCACCAGGTCGCGAATGTGCTGCTGGCGCTGGCTGCCGTGGAGGCGTTCCTCGATGCTCCGCTGCCGGCCCGGGTGGTGCGCAAGACGCTGAGCCAGGTGCGCCTGCGGGGCCGTGGTGAGGTGATCGCCACCCGACCCCAGGTGGTGCTCGACGGGGCCCACAACCCAGCAGCGGCTCGAGCGCTCCGGTCCGTGGTCGACGGGACTCCCTTCGCCCGCCGAGTCCTGATGGTCGGCGTGCTGGCCGGCCGGGACCCTCAGGAGTTCCTCCGCGCTCTCGGGGCAGACACCTACGACGTCGTCATCTGCACCCAGGCGGACACTCCCCGATCGCTGCCGTCGGCCGAGCTGGCGGCAGCGATGGTCTCGGACGGCACCACGGTGGTCACCGAGCCCGAGCCGGGCCGGGCCGGCCGGATCGCGGTGCAGGCGGCCGGCGCCGGTGGTCAGATCGTGGTCACCGGATCGTTCTACGTCCTGGAGCCGGCCCGGCGGGCGATCATCGACGCGCTCCGTCAGCGGTCGCCGCTCACCGGATGAAGATCTCCGGCTCCAGGGAGAGCTGGATGCGGGTCCGGCGGATGTGGCCGCTGAGGAAACGTTCGCAGTCGACGGAGTCACGGCGCTCGATCGCGTCGAGCAGCAGGCGGTGCTCGGCGTTCACGATCCAGCGGCGGTCCTCCGCGGAGCGGGTCATGAACGCGCGCCGGTAGTGCTGGGTCGAGTTCCAGAGCCGGGTCACGGACGAGAGCAGATCCGGGGTGGGACAGGCCGAGTAGCTCAACAGGTGGAAGGTCCGATCGAGGCGGAGGAAGGCGGCGACGTCCTCGTTCGCCTCGATCTCGTCCTGGAGGCGATGCAGTCGGGCAAGGGCGTCGTCATCGAGCAACGGGGCGCTGGCGATCAGAGCGAGGGGCTCGAGTCGCTCGCGCATCCGGTAGAGCGTCTCCAGTTGGCCGAGGTCGAGCGCCGGGACGCGGGCACCCTTGTTGACCTCGATCTGGGTCAGGCCCTCGATCTCGAGCATCCGCAGTGCCTCGCGGACCGGAAGCCGGCTCGACCCCAGACGCTCCGCGATCTCCTCCTGGCGGAGCCGGGTGCCGGGTGGGATGTCGCCGTCGAGGATGGCGGAGCGCAGGTACTCCGCGATCCGCTCGCTGGCGGCTCCCGTCTCCTTGATGTCGACCACAACGCTCCCGCTCCTGACAGCGCCGCACCTCCGCTGCCTAGTATGTTCACCTATACTGAACAATGCTGCCGACTCAAGTCTAAAGGAGTTCGTGATGCCCCTCACCGGTCTTCTCGCCGTCGGCCAGGCGGACGCCGCGGACGTGCCCGCGCTACACAAGAGCCCGGGCCTACGGGCCGCTTGATCGAGCCCTCGATCTTCCGCTGCCCGACACGAGCCGCGGCAGCGCGCCGCGCAGCTGTAGGACCACAGGTTCAGCTTCAGTGAACAGAGGTACGTCGCCAGCGGGTGACGCACCGCCGATCCCAGACCGATGACGAGGACAGCCATGACCGGCACGGCAGACGAATCCGAGCTGGAGGTGCACGCGCCGAAGCGCGCCGCCGCCGGCATCACCGGGGTGCGCGTGTCCCTGAGCAGGGCGCAGCAACACATGGGCGTGGCGCGCTCGGTCAAGACCCTCACACGGCTCAACCAGGTGGATGGCTTCGACTGCATGAGCTGCGCCTGGCCGGATCCCGAGCACCGTCATCTGGCGGAGTTCTGCGAGAACGGCGCCAAGGCGGTGGCCGAGGAGGCGACCCGGGCCCGGGCGACTCCCGAGTTCTTCGCCGCGCACCCGATCTCCGAGCTCGACCGGCACGACGAGCACTGGATGGGGCAGCAGGGCCGGATCACCGAGCCGATGCTGAAGCGTCCGGGCTCCGAGACCTACGAGGCAGTCGCCTGGGACGAGGCGTTCCGTGTCGTCGCCGACCACCTGAACGCGCTCGCGTCACCGGATGAGGCCGTCTTCTACACCTCTGGTCGCGCCTCCAACGAAGCCGCGTTCGCCTACCAGCTGTTCGCGCGGGCCTTCGGCACCAACAACCTGCCGGACTGCTCCAACATGTGTCACGAGTCCACCGGGGTCGCGCTCACCGAGAGCATCGGTATCGGCAAGGGGAGTGTGTCGCTGCTCGACCTGCACGCGGCCGACCTCATCTTCGTGATGGGCCAGAACCCCGGCACCAATCATCCGCGCATGCTCTCCGCGCTCGAGGCGGCGAAGAGGCGCGGGGCGAAGATCGTGGCGGTCAACCCGCTGCGCGAGGCGGGCCTGATCAACTTCCGCAACCCCCAGCGTCCGCGCGGCGTCATCGGCGGCGGCGTACCGATGGCCGACCTGTACCTCCAGATCCGTCCGAACGGCGACCTGGTGCTGCTGCAGACGCTGGCGGCGCTGGTGCTCGCCGCGGGAGCGGTCGACCGCGACTTCGTGGACGCGCACACCCACGGCTTCGCCGAATGGGCCGAGCACGTCCGAGAGGTCGACTGGCCGCAGGTGGAGAAGATCACCGGCCTCACCGAGGTCGAGATCCGGACCGTCGGAGACCTGCTCATCGGTTCGAGCGCCACGATCTGGTGCTGGGCGATGGGGCTGACCCAGCACCGCAACGCCGTGGCGACGATCAAGGAGGTCGTGAACCTGGCTCTGGTCCGGGGTGACATCGGCAAGCCGGGCGCGGGGTTGTGCCCGGTCCGCGGACACTCGAACGTCCAGGGCGACCGGACGATGGGCGTGTGGGAGCGGATGCCGGACAGCTTCCTGGACGCCCTCGGCGCCGAGTTCGGCTTCGAGCCGCCGCGCCGGCACGGTGTGGACACGGTCGATGCGATCCGGGCCCTGCGGGACGGACGCGCGTCGGTCTTCATCGGCCTCGGCGGCAACTTCGTACAGGCATCGCCTGACACGTCGGTCACGTCCGCCGCGATGTCCCGGGCCGCGCTGACGGTGCACATCTCGACGAAGCTCAACCGTTCCCACCTGGTGACCGGGGAGACGGCCCTGATCCTGCCGACGCGGGGGCGGACCGAGCGCGACGTGCAGGCGAGCGGAGAGCAGTACGTCACGGTCGAGGACTCGATGTCGGTCGTGCACGCCTCCCGGGGCCGGCTCCGGCCCGCGGGGCCGCACCTGAAGTCCGAGACCGAGATCGTCGCCGGTATCGCACACGCGACCCTCGGTGACCGGCACGGCATCGACTGGCCGGCGCTCGCTGCGGACTACGACCGGATCCGGGATCACATCTCCCGGGTCGTCCCAGGCTGCGAACGGTATGCCGAGCGCGCCTCACGGCCCGGTGGCTTCGTGCTGCCCCACGGCCCTCGCGACTCGCGTACGTTCGACACGGTCAGCGGGAAGGCGGAGTTCACCGTCTCACCGGCGCAGGCCCTGCAGATCCCTGACGGGCATCTGCTGCTCCAGACGATGCGCAGCCATGACCAGTTCAACACCACCGTCTATGGCCTGAGTGATCGGTATCGCGGGATCGAGAACGGACGCCGAGTCGTCCTCGTCCATCGAGACGACATCGCTGCCCTCGGGCTGGACGACGGGCAGCGGGTGGACCTGGTGGGGCTGTGGTCCGACGGCGTCGAGAGGATCGCCGAGGACTTCCGGGTCGTCGACTACGACACCCCGAGGGGCAGTGCTGCGGCGTACTACCCCGAGACCAACGCACTGGTGCCACTCGATGACACCGCTCTGGAGAGCAACACCCCGGTGTCGAAGGGGGTCGTGGTCCGGCTGCGTGCGCGGAGCTGACGCCTGCGGGCGGACCCGCGTCAGCTGTACCTGACGCTGCGTCGCGCCGAGGTGAACCCGTAGAGCGCGAGCCCACCCTCGCGGGCCAGTGCGACGGACAGCGAGGTCGGCGCGCCGACGGAGACCAGCGCCGTCGTACCCACCGCCAGCGCCTTCTGGACCAGCTCGAAGCCCGCCCGCCCGCTCACCACCAAGTAGGTCGCCGCGGGGTCCAGGCCGGCCAGCACACGTGCCCCCGTGACCTTGTCGACGGCGTTGTGGCGGCCGACGTCCTCGCGGATCGTCAGCGCCGTCCCGGTCGCGTCGAAGAGTCCGGCAGCGTGCGCCCCGCCGGTGCGCTCGAAGACGCCCTGCTGCTCGCGCAGCAGGGCAGGGAGCTCGCGGACCAGATCGTCGTCGGGGATCGTGTCGACCCGCTTCGATGCGGGTCGCACCTCGAGCGCGGACCTGATCGAGTGATGACCGCAGACACCGCAGGCCGAGGATCCCGCGCTGATGGCGTCGTGTCGGTGGGCCGGTGGGCGCAGCGGTGGCCGGTCGAGCACGACGGTGACCACGTTGTACCGCTGCACGGCGGTGAGGTCGGCTTCGCTGCAGAAGCCGACGGCGTACGGCCGGTCGACGATTCCCTCGTGACGGAGCCAGCCGACCGCCAGCTCGAAGTCGTGCCCGGGGGGTCCGCATCGTCACCCACAGCCGTTCAGCGGGACGGCCCGGCGACTCGAGACGGACCTCGAGCGGCTCCTCGGTGACGATGCGGTCGGGACGCGTCGAGCGCCCCGAGCCGGTGACCTCGTGCACCCGCACCCTGGTGGTCGGGCCTCGATGCGGTCGCTCTCCAGTCGTCACTCGTGCACGTGGAGTGGCCGCCCGGCGAGCAGCAGGTGTGCCTCTCCGATCGCCTCACCCTGGGTCGGGTGCGGATGGACGAGTGACGCGACGTCCTCGGCGACCGCCTGCCAGTTGACGATCAGCTGCGCCTCCGCGATGAGCTCGCCGACCCGATCGCCGACGATGTGGGCGCCCACGACGGTGCCGTCGGGTGCGGCGACCAGCTTGACCGCGCCCTGGGTGCCGAGGATGGCACTCTTCCCGTTGCCGGAGAGGTCGTAGCTGACGGTCCCCACCCCGTCGCCGTACCGCTCCCGCGCCTGCGTCTCGGTGAGTCCGACCGAGGCGACCTCGGGGGAGGAGTAGGTCACCCGCGGCACGCCCGGGTAGTCGATCGGCGTCACGTCGAGCCCGGCGGCGTGCTCGGCTGCCAGGATGCCCTCGGCGAAGCCCACATGAGCCAGTTGGAGCGTGGGCAGCAGGTCGCCGACCGCGTAGAGGTGCGGAACCGCGGTGCGGCAGAACTCGTCGGCGACGACGGTGCCACGGTCCAACAGCACCCCTTGCTGCTCGTAGCCGAGGTCGTCGACGACGGCCTCCCGGCCGATGGCGACCAGCACGACGTCGGCCTCGAGGGCCGTGCCGTCCGTCAGGGTGACGCGGACACCGTCGGCCGCGGCGTCGACCCCGCCGACCCGGAGGCCCAGGCGGGTCTGGATCCCCCGTCGTCGGAACGCGCGCTCCAGCAGCCGGGAGCTCGCCTCGTCCTCCAGGGGGACCAGCCGCGGCAGCGCCTCGACGACCGTGACCTCGACTCCCAGCGAGTGCCAGGCCGAGGCGAACTCGCAGCCGATGACTCCGCCACCGAGTACGACAGCTGAGTCCGGCAGGTCGGTGAGTGCCAGTGCGTGCTCGCTCGTGAGGATCCGGTCCCCGTCGACGCCGATGCCGGAGAGCGATCGTGGGCGGGAGCCTGTGGCCAGCACCGCGTCCGTCCCCGTGTAGACCGTGTCGCCCACCCGAACCGACGTGGGGCCGACCAGCCGTCCGACCCCATCGACGACCTCGATGCCCCGGCTGCGGATCAGGCCGTCGAGCCCCTTCCAGTTCTTCTCGACCACGCCCTGCAGGTAGCCGAGTACGCCCGTCATGTCGATGCCCGTGAAGGCCGCGCCGACGCCGTACCTGCTGGCCGCGCGGGTCGTGTCTGCAACCTCGCCGGCGTGGAGCAGCGCCTTGGTGGGGATGCAGCCGCGGTGCAGGCACGTGCCGCCGAGCTTGTCCTTCTCGATCAGGGCGACGGTGCGACCGAGCTGCGCCGAGCGGAGGGCGGCGGCGTAGCCGCCGCTCCCGCCGCCGAGGACGACGACGTCGAATGTCTTCTCGAGCATGTGCTGGCCTCCGGTGGTCACGGGCGTCACAGTGACGCCGCGATGTACGTGGACTCGAGGAACTCGTGGATACCGGCGAAGCCGCCCTCGCGACCGATGCCGCTCTCCTTCACCCCGCCGAAGGGGGCCGCGGGATCGCTCAGTGCACCCCGGTTGATCGCGACCATGCCGGACTCGAGCCGCTCAGCGATGGCGAAGGTGGCGTCGAAGGCACCGCCGTACACGTAGCTGATCAGGCCGTACGGCGTGTCGTTCGCCATCCGGACCGCGTCGTCGACCGTGTCGAACGACACGATCGGGGCCACCGGCCCGAAGATCTCGTTGCGCAGCAGCTCGCTGTCCGGGGCCAGGCCGGCGAGCACGGTCGGAGGGTAGAAGGCACCGGGGCCCTCCGGCACCTGCCCACCGGTGATGATGCGGGCCCCGGCCGCCGACGCCATGTCGACGAGAGCCGCGACCTTGTCGCGCTCGGTCCGGGACACCAGGGCGCCGATGTCGTTGCCCTGGTCGAGGCCCGGTCCGACGTGGAGGCGCTCCATCGCCGCCGACAGACGCGCGGTGAACTCCGGTGCGACCGAGGCGTGCACGTAGAAGCGGTTGGCGGCCGTGCACGCGGCTCCGCCGTTGCGCAGCTTCGCCACCAGCGCGCCCTCGACCGCCGCGTCCAGGTCGGCGTCGCCGAGAACGAGGAAGGGCGCATTGCCGCCCAGCTCCATCGAGGTCCGGAGCACGTGGTCCGCGGCCTCGCGCAAGAGGGAGACGCCGACCTCGGTGGAGCCCGTGAAGGACAGGTTCTTGATCCGCGTGTCGTGGAGCATCTCGCGCACGCGACTTCCGGCCGGCGAGGCAGGGATGACGTTGACCACGCCCGCCGGGACGCCGGCGCTGTGCAGGATCTCGGCCAGCGCGAGCGCAGTGAGTGGGGTCTCCGACGCGGGCTTGAGGACGGTCGTGCAGCCGGCCGCGAGTGCGGGCGCCCACTTCCGGGTCGCCATCGCCGCCGGGAAGTTCCAGGGTGTGACCAGCAGCGACGGCCCGATCGGGTGCTGGGTCACGATGATGCGCTTGTCGCCAGCGGGCGCGACCCGGAACTCGCCCGCGATCCGCACCGCCTCCTCGGCAAACCAGCGGAAGAACTCGGCTGCGTAACTGACCTCCGCCCGGGCGTCGGCGAGGGACTTGCCGTTCTCCCGGGTGATGAGCCGGGCCAGCGCCTCGTGCTGGTCGATCATCGCCTCGAAGGTGCGGCGCAGGATCTCGGAGCGCTCGCGGGGGCTGGTCGCCGCCCACTCCTCGGCGGCGCCGGCGGCGGCGTCGACAGCGGCGGAGCACTCGGCCTCGCCGGCCATGTGGACCTCGGCGAACGGCTGGCCGTCGGCGGGGTCGAACACCGGCACGGGAGCCGCGGTGAGCACCCGCTCGCCGTTGATGACGAGTCCGGGCCGGGGGATCGCAGTACCAGTAGCGTCGATATAAAGTGGATCCATTTTTTCATGATAGGGCAACACGTGAAGGCTTGTCATCTACGACGAGCGTTGCAAATGGATCCAATCTGTGCCACATTGGCTGACGAGTGCGAGGAGAAGATCAATGTCGAAGAACCACAAGCTGGCCCCGGCGGCACCGTGGATGGAGCTGCGGACGAGTGACCGCGACTGGCTGTCCGCCGACCCCGACCTGTTGCGGACGATGTACGTGCAGCTGGTCGTCATCCGGGTGTTCGAGGAGTACGTTCTCGAGCTCGCCGGTCAGGGCCTGATCCACGGCCCGGCGCACTCGAGCATCGGTCAGGAGGGCGGCGCGGTGGGCTCGGGGCTCGCCCTCCGAGTCGGCGACACGGTGAACGGGACGCACCGCGGCCATCACCAGTTCCTCGCCAAGGCGTTAGGTCATGTGAGCCCCGGTGGCCTAGACCCCGAACAGCCGTTCGCGGACGAGGTGCGCACCCTCCTGCTGCGCACCCTGGCCGAGATCTGCGGGCTCGACCGTGGGTTCTCCCACGGGCGTGGTGGGTCGATGCATCTGCAGTGGAAGGACGCGGGCGCGATCGGCACCAATGCCATCGTCGGGGGTGGCGTCCCGCTCGCGGCCGGCTCGGCCTTCGCGCACCACCGCGCGGGGACGGGAGACGTAGCGGTGACCTACTTCGGCGACGGTGCCGCCAACATCGGCTCGACCCTGGAGACGTTCAACCTGGCTGCGGCCTGGAAGCTCCCGCTTTGCTTCTTTGTCGAGAACAACCTGTACGCCGTCTCGACGAACGTGTTCGAGGTGACCGGCGAACCGCGGCTCTCGGCCCGCGGACCCGGCTTCGGCATCCCGAGCTGGAAGGTCGACGGGATGGACCCCCTGGCCGTCCATCTCGCGACGACTGCCGCCGTCGACCTGATGCGCGCGGGTGGGGGGCCCACCCTGATCGAGGCAGACGTCTACCGCTACTTCCACCAGAACGGCCCGTTCCCGGGGAGCGCGTTCCGCTACCGGACCAAGGACGAGGAGGCGCACTGGAGGCAGCGCGACCCGGTCGACCTGGTCGCGTCCTGGCTCGACCGGCGCAAACTCGTCCCGGTCGAGGCCATCGAGACGGTGCGGACCGCCGCGCGGACGCTGATGGCGGAGATCGGCGCGGTGCTGCTCGAGCAGGACCCGAACGCCAAGGACGGCGTACGCCGCATCAAGCCGGCCGAGTGGCCCGACCCGACCTTCGTCGACACGGGTGTCCGCGGCGACCTGTCCGAGTTCGACGACGCCCGGGTGCTCGACCGGGACACCTTCGACGGCGACATCGTCGAGGCGAGCTTCATCGACGTGGTCGCGGACGTGATGGCTCGCCGGATGGGCGAGGACGACTCGATCGTCGTCATGGGGGAGGACGTGCACCGCCTTGCTGGAGGTACGAACGGCGCCACCAAGGGCCTGGTCGACAAGTTCCCCGACCGGATCCTGGGGACGCCGATCAGCGAGAACGCGTTCACCGGCCTGGCGGGCGGGCTGGCCCTCGATGGCCGATACAAGCCGGTGGTCGAGTTCATGTACGCCGACTTCATGTGGGTGGCGGCCGACCAGCTGTTCAACCAGATCGGCAAGGCGCGGCACATGTTCGGCGGGGACGACGACGTGCCGCTGGTGTTGCGCAGCAAGGTGGCGATGGGCACGGGCTACGGATCCCAGCACTCGATGGATCCGGCCGGTGTGTTTGCGACCGCGGCTGGTTGGCGTGTGGTGGCGCCGTCGACGCCGTTCGACTACGTGGGTCTGATGAACGCCGCGCTGCGGTGCAAGGATCCCGTGCTCGTCTTGGAGCACGTCGACCTGTACGCGTCGAAGGGCGAGGCGCCGGCTGTCGACCTGGACTACTGCCTGCCGGTCGGCCGAGCGGCTGTCCGACGCCCGGGCGAGGCGATCACGATCGTCACCTACCTGGCGATGACCGACTACGTGCTCGAGGCGGTCGAGGCCACCGGGATCGACGCTGAGGTGATCGACCTGCGGTGGCTCGATCGGGCGAGCCTCGACTGGGAGACGCTGCGGGCCAGCGTGCAGAAGACGAACAACGTGCTGATCGCCGAGCAGGGCTCGCTGGGCACGGGCTACGGCGCCTGGCTCGCCGACGAGATCCAGCGCGAGCTGTTCGACTGGCTCGACCAGCCCGTGCAGCGCGTGACCGGGGGGATCGCGTCCCCGAGCATCTCGAAGGTCCTCGAGCGCGCGGCGATCGCCCGGTCGGAAGAGGTCGCGGCGGCGCTCACGAAGGTGGTGCTGGACTGATGGCCACGATCACCCGGATGCCGGAGCTGGCTGCGAACACCCCGGACGCTGTGCTGACCGAGTGGCTGGTCAAGGAGGGTGACCAGGTCTCGGCCGGCGACCCGATCGCCACCGTGGAGACGGCGAAGGCGACGGTCGACATCGAGGCCGAGATCGCAGGCTTCGTCCTGCGGTTGGTGGTCGAGGACGGCGCCGATGTCCTTGTCGGAGCACCGATCCTGGTTCTCGGCGAGCAGGGCGAGGACCTCTCCGGATTAGACCTCGGCGACGAGCCGGAGACCGAGCCGGAGACCGAGCCGGAGACGGAGCCGGTGGTCGAGCCGGTGGTCGAGCCGGTGGTCGAACCGGTCGCGCCCGCACCAGCGCCGGTGCCCGTCCGGCCGGATCGGATCTTCGCGAGCCCGTTGGCCCGCAAGCTGGCCCGTGATGGGGGACTGTCCCTCGAGGAGCTCTCTGGATCGGGCCCGCACGGACGGATCGTCCGTCGTGACGTCGCCTCTGCCCTGGCCGCGCGTACGCCGTCGCCGGAGCCGCTGGCCGCCGAGCCGCAGCGTGCCGAGCAGGTCGCCAGCTCGACCCCACCGTCGGCCGGATTCGTGGACGTCCCGCATACGCGCCTTCGACGTGCGATCGCCTCGCGGCTGACAGAGAGCAAGCGTGAGGCACCCCACTTCTACGTCCGGGGCACCGCGGACGTGACCGGCCTGCTCAAGCTGCGCCGGAGGCTGCTCCGGCAGACCGGCGCGCAGATCTCACTCAACGACCTGATCGTGAAGGCGGTGGCACTGGCGCATCTCCGGGAACCGGGGATGAACTGCATCTGGACCGACGACGCGGTCCGGCGCTTCGAGACGGTGGACGTCGCGGTCGCGGTGGCCACGGACAACGGCGTGGTGACTCCGGTGGTCCGCGGCGTCGACTCCCTCAGCCTTTCCGCGCTTGCGGATCGGACCCGTGCAGCCGTCACCCGCGCCCGGGAAGGGACGCTGCGACCGCAGGATCTCCAGGGCGGCACGATCACCGTCTCGAACCTGGGCATGTTCGGCACCGAGGAGTTCGCTGCGATCATCAACCCGCCGCACGCGTCGATCCTGGCCGTGGGGGCGGCGCTCGACAGCCCGGTGGTCCGCGACGGGAAGATCGTAGTGGGCAAGCAGATGTCGTTCACCCTCTCGGTCGACCATCGCCCGGTCGACGGCGCAGTGGCGGCATCGTGGATGCGCGAGTTCCTGGCCGTGATCGACGTGCCGTCGCGATTGACGGTGTGAGCGAGGTGTCGACCGTGTCGTGGCCGGCCGCCTTGCGAGGTGCCGTCGGCAGGCAGTCGCTCAAGCGGACCTGTGCTGCGGCACTGGTCGTCGGTACGACGCTGGCCGTGGTGAACTTCGGCGGACAGCTCGCAACGACCGGTCTCAGCGTCGCTGTCGTGGTCAAGCTGCTTCTGACGTTCCTGGTGCCCTGGGGGAACGCGACGTTCGGAGTCGCCCTGGGTCAACGACACCATGCGCGCGGATCCGGCGGTGTGGGGGAGGACCATGCCTAGCCGGCAGTCGGTCGAGGCGGCCATGCGTGTCTATGCCGCGCTCGTCGGCAACGAGGAGGTCGCGGGCGGAGCCGACCTCTTCGCGGCGACGGTCGTGGAGGCGGGTCAGGAGCTCGCTGGCGGCTTCGAGGACTTGGCCGCCGGCCTGCTTCAGGTCGTAGCCGTCCTCACCGAGCTCGTCGCGACCCAGTCCGGGACGAAGCGATCCACCGTGGTCCAGGCGGTTGGCCTGGCCCTGGCTCGTGGCGAGTGAGGCCGGGAGCAGCAGGCCGGGACTCAGTCAGACGCGGGTGCAGGAGGCCGATCCCGTCGAGGGTGGATGAAACGTCCTGCCGCCTGAGGGTGGCTGATCGGAGGATGTCGCCCTTGCGCACCGGGAGCAGCGACCGTGACGTGGCCAGTGCCGCGGCCAGTGCCGTGATGGTGTCGCCGCTCGATGCGCTCAGCCAGCGTGCGACCGCGGTGGCGAAGGCATCCTCGACCCCCAGGTCTGGTTCTCGACGGCGGCTCTGATCCCTGGGTCCGACGCTGCCTCGCCCCAGATCTGCCACCACGACGCCAAGAGGGGACCTCGTCGGGCGTCAGTCCCGCCAGTCACCACTCGGTGATCTCGCGTGGCGTGCGCGCCCCGTCGAGATCGGCGTTCAGCTGCTCGGCCGGTCGCCGATCACGTGCGGTGACCAGCTCGACGAGCTCGTCCTTGTCGTTGAAGGGCGAGTACACCGAGCCTGCGGAGAGTCCGGCCATCCCCGCGCCAAGTTGTGGCTCTTGTGACGCTTCCGTGGGTGGTTGATCGTGCCTGAACGGCCACACGCCGTTCCTGGTCTACGTTTCTGGCTTGTCTAGGTTCAGAAACTGCTGAGCGGAGAATGGCGTGCGAAACGCCAGCCTATGGCGCGACCTGTTGGGCGTCGAGAACACCGTCATCGAGGACGTCGACTTCGACGAGGTCTCCGAGGTCTCCGAGGTCGTCGTGGTCCATGTCCGACCGCGGCGAGCGCGGAGCGGCCGCTGCGGGAGTTGTGGATCACGAGCTGGGTGGTATGACCGCGGTGAAGGCCGGCGCCGTTGGCGCGGTCTGGACCTGGGCACGATGCAGGTCTTCTTGGAGGCAGACGCTCCACGGGTGAACTGCGCGACCCACGGGCCGACTGTGCGGCAGGTCCCGTGGGCCAGACATGGCGCCGGACACACTCATCGGTTCGATCAGCAGGTTGCCTGGCTGGCCACGCAATGTTCGAAGTCTGCGATCACCCAGCTGATGCGTATCGCCTGGAGGACCGTCGGAGCGATCATCACGCGAGTGCGGGGCGAGACCGCTGCCGGGATTGACGCCTTCGCCGGGTTGCGACGCATCGGGATCGATGGGATCTCCTACAAGCGCAACCACAAGTATCTGACCGTGGTCGTCGATCACGACAGTGGCCGCCTGGTGTGGGCCAGCCCGGGCAGGGACCGCGCGACACTCCACCGATTCTTCGACGCGCTCGAGGAATCCGGCGAAGGTCGATGTGCCCAGATCACCCACGTCACTGCAGATGGCGCTGACTGGATCGCCGACGTGGTCGGTAAGCGATGTCCCCAAGCGATTCGGTGCGCCGACCCGTTCCGCGTAGTCGGCTGGGCAACCGACGCCCTCGACGCGGTGCGCCGCGACGCCTGGAACCAAGTTCGGCGTGCCGGCCACACCAGGACGCACGGCTGGGGAGGAGGCAGGAGCCTCACCGTCGCTACCGGACCCGCCCGGATGCTCAAGCACGCGCGTTTCGCGCTATGGAAGAACCCGGAGAACCTCACCGACCACCAGCGAGTGAAGCTGGAATGGATCGCGAAGACCGATCCCCGGCTCTACCGGGCCTACCTCCTCAAGGAGGGCCTACGGACGATCTTCAAACTGCCTGCCGCGGACGCCGCCGAGGCGCTGGACCGATGGATCGCCTGGGCCCGACGATGCCGCATCGAGTCGTTCGTCAGACTCCAAGCACGCATCGTCCACTACCGCGCCGAGATCCTCGCCGCGATCGAACACGGCCTGTCCAACGGGCTCATCGAATCGGTCAACACCAAGATCCGACTCATTGCCCGCCTCGCGTTCGGGTTCAAATCGCCCGAAGCACTCATCGCCCTGGCCATGCTCAACCTCGGCGGGCACCGCCCCGTCCTGCCCGGCCGATGACCCACGGATCAGTCACAAGAGCCAGAAAAACCGTGGCCGCGAGGCTGTCGCACGAATCGGCGTGGTGTTGCCGCGTTGCGCGAGCCCTCTCCGAGCCGGGAGTCGAAATACTTGACTCGTGGCCTACAACTTCAGCCCGGTCGATCGTGAGCAACTGCTGCTGATGCCGCCCTCGGTGGCGGAGTGGCTTCCTGATGACCATCTGGCGTGGTTCGTGATCGATGTTGTCGCCGAGTTGGATATCTCGGCGTTCTTGACGTCCTACCGGACCGACGGTCGAGGGGGCGCGGCCTACGACCCTCAGATGATGCTCGCGCTGCTTGTCTACGCCTACTGCGTGGGTGAGCGGTCCAGCCGCAAGATCGAGAAGCGGCTGGCCGAGGACGTGGCCTTCCGGGTGGTCGCGGCCAACCAGCAGCCCGACCACGCCACGATCGCGCGGTTCCGCGCCAACCACGAAACCGTGATCGCCGGGCTGTTCGGGCAGATCCTCGCTGTGTGCGCTCGCACGAGGCTGCTGCGGCCCGGGCTGGTCGCGATCGATGGCACCAAGCTGAGCGCCAACGCCTCGCGTGACGCGAGCCGGACCGCGGAGCAGATCGGCCGGGAGCTCGCCGAGGAGATCTTGGCCGAGGCCGAGACGACCGATGCTGTCGAGGATGCCGAGGCAGTCGCTGCGGGGCATGACATGAACGACGGTCCCGACAGTGGTGGTGCTGGTCTTCGTGGCCGCGGTGGTCGACGTGCCCGGTTGCGGGCGCTGCTCGACGAACTCGAGGCCGAGGCTGCGGAGAAGTCCTACGAGGCACACCTGGCCCGCCGTGCCGAGCAGGAGGCGGCCACGGGCAAGCCGATCCGTGGTCGCCGACCCACCCCGGGATCGGCGACCCACAAGTCGCGACGGCAGGCCAACCTCACCGATCCGGACAGTCGCCTGCTCAAGACCAAGGAGGGGTACCTGCAGGGCTACAACGCCCAGGCGGTCGCGACCACCGATCAGTTCGTGGTCGCTGCTGAGGTCACCAACATCGCGATGGACGCACCCGCGTACGCGCCGATGATCACCGCAGCGAAGACGAACCTGAAGGCTGCCGGGGAGAGGCGCCGGGTCCGCAGGGTCGTCGCTGACGCCGGCTACTGGAGTGTCGAGAATGTCGGCATGAGGGGCGTGGAGTCGTTCATCGCGCCTGGACGTGCCCGACAGCTGAAGAAGATCGCCGAGGCTGAGCAGGCCCGTGCCGAGATCCTCGACCGTGTCGAGGCCAAGGAGATCGACACCCTGGAAGCCTCCGAGCGGCTCGGGGTCACCCGGGCCAGGGTCAACCAGCTCCTACGCCGCCGCCGCACCGGTGATCCGGACCCGCTGACCACCACGATGATTGCGAAGCTCGACACCCCACGTGGCCGCAGGACCTACAAGAGGAGAGCACCGAGCATCGAGCCCGTCTTCGCCCAGATCAAACACAACCGAGGGATCCGAACCATCTCCCGCCGCGGCCTGAGCGCCGCGGACAGCGAGTGGAAGCTGATCTGCGCCACCCACAACCTGCTCAAGGTCTACCGGCTCGCCTGAGGGGCCAGGCCCCAGGCCCGTCCAGGGGCTATCTCCCCGGGACCCGAACCCCGCCGAACATTCGTGCGACAGCCTCCCGCCTTGAGGATTTCGTCGTCCTCACGCAGCTTCTTCAACTCGGCCTTTGAGCCGTTTGATCTCGGCCTGCTCATCACTTGTCGCACCGGGTCGGGCACCAGCATTGACGTCCGCCTGGACCAGCCACCGTCGGCGGTCTCGCGCCCGATGCCTAGCTTGGTGGCCACCGCCTGGGCCAGCGCCGTGTCAGAGGGGTAGTCCGACCGGTGGTCGGCAAACATCCTCAACGCGCGTTCCTTCGACGCAGCATCGATCTTCTTCGGCATGCGCTCATCCTCCTGCGAATCATACAGGAGCGGCATCAAAGCCGTGACGGTTCACTTATGGCTGCTGACCTGCGGAATGGTCGTCCGATGAGCCGTTGGGGTGCATTCGGTACGCAGCTCGGCCCCGTTCGGCGGAACCATGTTCGTCGAGTTCAAGTCCGCTGTCATTAGGCGCGGCGATGGCTCCGATCTGAGCCGAACAAGGCCGCGACGCGGACGCGACGCCTCGGACTGCCGCTGTCGGCAGGAGACGTCTTGTCCCGAACCGGAACGATGGATGCCGAATGCCCTCATGCGGCGGCGGCCAGCGAGCCGCGTGCGGCGGGTGGGATGCAACCGCAGGTCTCGCTGCACGGCAGGTAGGTGTGGCTCGGGTGCCCGCATCGGGGGCACGGCGGATCGTGTGACAGGTGCAGATGGGTGGTGGCTTCCGGGATGTCCCACATGATTCACTCCTCCTAGTCCGACCGGATCGATTCGGTGATGACTGCCGAGTTGATGGCGGTGACGGGATCTGTCACGTTGGCCGCTGGCCGTTGCTCATTGGGCGGTGCTGTCGGCGCGGCCTGCCCAGCCGTAGAACGGCTCGCGTTCCCCGGCGTCCCACTGTTCTCGCAAGCCCGGCGCAGTGAGGTCCCAGTCGGGTCGGATCTCCCGAGTCACCTCGCGTAGGTCGTGCCACAGGTCGGTGGTAGATGGCCGACCCCAGAACCAGTAGCCGTTGTAGACCGAGTGGACGATCAGCCCGGGCTTGAGCACGAGGGTGTAAGGGAGCATCGGGTCGTCGATGGGATCGGTGTACTCCGCGATGCCGAGATCGCGCTGCACGACTCGGTGCGGGTCGGAAAGGAACGGCCACTGCGCACCGACCGCGTCGTGGAACTCCTGAGTGCCCCGCAGCTTGTCCGGCGTGATGGTTGCGACCTTCGTGTAGGCGACCGCGATCTTCGGATAGAAGGCTGCGAGGTCGAGGTGTTGTTGGTGCTCCTTCGGGCAGTAGCCGCCGCGCGCGAGGGTGAGGATCATCGGGTCGAGGCCCTGGATGTCGCTGAGTCTGCGTCGGGTGCCGACGTGGTCAGGCAGTTCGTAGTCCGGGAAGGTTCCCCCGGGCGTCAGTGCGGGATGCATGGTGATTTCCTCGATGTCTTCAGACGTGTGTCCGGTGGCTTCGCTCGAGCGTGGTCGCACGCCACTCCTCGAACGTCCTGGTGGTGGTCCGCCAGGCGGGCAGCAGTGCATCGGTGCCAGGCTCAAGTCGAGCGCCCAGGTAGAACGCAGCGTGGTCGGCCTCGACCGGTCGCAGGTCGCCGGCTCCCGCGAGCATCTGGCGCGCCAGCTCATCGAGGAAATGGACCTCTGGGCCTGCGAACTCGAACGCGCCGTTCAGCGGCGCTCCGAGGGCCAGCCGGACGATCTCGGCGGCGACGTCGTCTGCTGCGACGGGCTGCACCCGGACCGGCGGAAGGCGGACGAGGTGCGTGGTGGCGACGTGGTCGACGAGCCGGGGGACGAACTCATGCAGCATCGTGGTGCGGAGCAGGGTGTGGGGCGTGGGCGCCTCGGTCACCAGGCGTTCCTGCGCGGCCTTTCCGCGGAAGAACTCGCTGTCGATGCTCGGCGCGCCGATGATCGAGACGCCGACGTGGTGCTGCACGCCAGTCTCGTGCTCGGCGAACAGCACGTTGCGGGTGCAGGTCTCGAAGAAGTCGTGGGCCTGCTCGTAGTCGTACGCCGGCCGGTTCATGTTGGTGGCGTCGACGACGACGTCCGCTCCCCCGAAGAGGTCGACAAGGCCGCGGCCGCTGTAGGCGTCGATGCCTGTCCGCAGCGAGCCGACGGTAACGTCCGCCCCGTGGTCCCTCAGTCGGTTGACCACCCGGGAACCGATCAGTCCGGTCCCGCCGACCACGACGACGTGCATGGCGTCTTCCTCTCGCTAGAACGTTGATGCAGCCTTCGACCGGACCGGAAGCTCCGGCGTGACGTCACACCCGAGGACGCTGCCCGGTCGGTGGGGACGGCGGAGCGAAGGTCGAGTCGCAGGTAAGGACGGGACTCACCGGGTTTCACCGGGGCGGACCGAGATGTGTCCGTCAGGCCGGAAGCAGAGAGCGACTGGACCCGCTCGTCACCCTCCTCCGCCCGCCTGCTGTCACATGCGCCACGGCTGCGCGGTCGAACGTGCTGCATCACGGACTTCCAACCAGAGAGGTGTTCCCATGAAGGTCGTCGTCATCGGTGGCACGGGGCTGATCGGCTCCAAGGTCATCGAGAAGCTCAGCGCTCACGGCCACGAGGCCGTCCCGGCCGCGCCGCAGACCGGCTGCAACACTATCACCAACGAGGGTGTCGACGAGGCGATCGCCGGCGCGGACGTCGTGGTCGACGTCTCCAACTCCCCATCGTTCGCCGACGACGACGTGCTGGACTTCTTCACCACCTCCACCGGCAACCTGATCGAGGCCGCGAAGAAGGCCGGCGTCGGTCACTACGTCGCGCTCTCGGTGGTCGGGTGTGACCGGCTGCCCGACAGCGGGTACCTGCGTGCCAAGGTCGCCCAGGAGAAGCTCATCGCCGGGTCCGGCATCCCGCACTGCATTGTGCGCGCCACACAGTTCTTCGAGTTCGGGAAGTCGATCGCCGACGCCGCCACCGTCAACGGGCAGGTCCACCTCCCGCCCGCGTACTTCCAGCCCATGTCCTCCGACGACGTCGCCGCGGCCGTGGGTCGCCAGGCCGTCGGCGCACCGGTCGACGGCGTCGTCGAGGTCGGCGGACCCGAGAAGTTCCGCATGAGCGAGTTCGTCGCCGGCGCTCTGGAACGGACCGGAGACCCGCGTGTCGTGGTGTCCGACCCGCACGCGAAGTACTTCGGCACCGAGATCGACGACCAGAGCCTGGTGCCAGGCCCGGACGCCCTGCTCGGCGAGACGACGTACGACGCCTGGGTTGCGGCGAACGCCCGCTGACCATGCGTACCGGAGCTGGGCGGCGCCGCGTGATGGGCGCCCGGACGATCGACGAGGCCAACAGGACCGCGACCCCGCTGGAGCTGCTCTTCGACCTCACGTTCGTCACCGCGATCGCCCAACTCGCCGCCCGGCTCGCACATGCGACGGTCGACGGCCACGCGCCGTCGGCCGTCGCGCCGTTCCTGATGACGTTCTTCGCGATCTGGTGGGCCTGGATGAACTTCACCTGGTTCGCCTCGGCCTACGACTGCGACGATGTGCCCTACCGCCTGACGGCCTTCGTCCAGATGGGTGGCGTGCTGGTGCTCGCGGCCGGCACCGGGCGAGCCTTCGACCATGGCGATTACACCGCGGTGACGCTCGGCTACCTCATCATGCGCGCCGGTTTGCTCGGCCTCTGGATCCGGGCAGCGGTGCAGCACCCGGAGGGCCGCGTGGCGTCGGTGCGGTACGCCGGCGGCGTGGCGACGCTCGAGGTGCTCTGGCTGGCTCGGCTCGCCTTCGGCGAGCACGCGGCGGTCGCGACCTTCCTCGTCCTGGTCGTCCTCGAGCTGATGGTGCCGGTCTGGGCCGAGCGGCACAGTCCGACCAGTTGGCATCCGCACCACATCGCGGAGCGCTACGCGCTGTTCACGATCATTCTGCTCGGTGAGAGCGTCTTCGCCTCCACGACCGCCGTCGTGGCCGTCGTAGAGCATGCCGCGGACCTCGAGCTCGTCGCGGTGTCCGTCTCGAGCCTGGCGATCGTCGCCGCGCTCTGGTGGCTCTACTTCGCCGTGCCGGCCGGTGCCGGTCTGGAGGCTCACCGACAGTGGTCCTTCGTCTGGGGCTATGGCCATTACCTCACCTTTGCCGCGCTCGCTGCCCTCGGCGCTGGTCTCGAGGTCGCGGTGGTGGTGAGCTCCGGAGCTCACGCTCACCTTGCTGCACGCGGCGCGGTCGCGGCGGTAGCGCTCCCTGTCGCGATCGTGATCGTGATGGTGGAGCTGCTGCGCGTGGAGGACGGATCGGCCCGACTCCGTCCGGTGACGGTGCTCGCACTGCTCCTGCTCGGGTCGATCACGGCCGGCGCCGCTCAGCTCGGCCTGGCCATCGGGGTGTTCCTGGTGGCCGTGACCGTGGCCGCCGCCGTGACGGTCGACCTCACCGTTCCCGCACGATCGAGGAGTTGGGCATGAAGACCATCAGCGCCAAACACGTCAGCACGAAGCGCATCGTCGTCGTCGGCGGCGGGTACGCCGGCTTCTACACGGCGTGGGGTCTCGAGAGGCGGCTGCGTCGCGGCGAGGCATCGGTGACGGTCATCGATCCTGCGCCGTACATGACCTATCAGCCCTTCCTCCCCGAGGTCGCTGCCGGCTCGATCGAAGCGCGACACGCGGTCGTCCCGCTGCGCAGGCACCTGCGCCGTACCGAGGTCGTCAGCGGCCGCGCCACCTCCATCGACCACGGCTCGCGCACCGTGACGGTCCGGCTGGTCGACGGATCGACCACCACGATCGGGTACGACGAGGTGGTCGTCACCGCGGGCGCGGTCACGCGCGTGCACCCGGTGCCGGGAGTCGCGGACGCCGCCATTGGCCTGAAGCGCATCGAGGAGGCAGTCGCGATCCGCGATGCCGTCTTGACGGCGTTCGACGAGGCGGCCAGCCTGCCTCCGGGGGCGGCGCGGAGTCGGCGACTCACAGTCACCTTCATCGGCGGTGGGTTCGCGGGTGTCGAGGGCTTCGCCGAGGTGCTGAGCCTCGCGCACGCGCTGATCCGGTCACATCCGGAGCTCTCCCGGGACGAGGTGACCTTCCACCTCGTCGATGCGGGCGACCACCTCCTGCCCGAGGTCGGGCCGCGCGCCCGGGAGTGGGTGCGTCGGCACCTGGAGCGGCGCGGTGCGCTCGTCCACCTGCGTACCACGGTGACGTCGCTGGTCGGGGGGAACGTGACGCTGTCGACGGGTGAGACGTTCGAGTCGGGACTGGTGGTGTGGACCGCCGGCATCACAGCCAACCCGGTGATCGCCCGGCACACCGATCTGCCGATCGACGACCGCGGTCTGGTCGTGGTCCGGCCGGATCTCCGGGTGGGCACTGTCGAGGACCCCGTCGACCATGCCTGGGCAGCCGGTGACGACGCAGCGGTCCCTGACCTGGCTCGCGAGCGCGGTGCCTACACGGTGCCCAACGCGCAGCACGCCGTCCGCCAGGGGAAGCGGCTGGCCACGAACCTCGTCGCCACTCTCCGCGGACGACGGCCGCGGGACTATCGCCACCGCAGTCTCGGCGTCATCGCCACCCTGGGCCTCGGGCACGGCATCTTCCAGTCCGGCCCGGTCACGATCACCGGCTTCCCGGCCTGGGTCGTGCACCGGGGCTACCACGTGCTCGCCGTCCCGACCTGGGAGCGCAAGCTCCGGGTGTCCATCGGATGGCTCGGCGGGCTCGTTCTGGGCCGCGACATCGCGTCGCTTCAGACCGTCCAGCAACCGCGCGCGGCGTTTCGGGAGGATGCTGGGCAGCGCCGTCTGGCGTGAGGGAGGGCGTGTGCGAGCCGCATTCATCGAACGTCGTGGTCCTGCCGACGAGATCCGATACGGGGACCTGCCGGTCCCTGAGCCGGGACCGGGTGACCTCCTCGTGCGCGTGGAGGCCGTCGCGGTCAACCCGGTCGACACGTTCGTGCGCAGCGGGGCATACCCGACGCCGTTGCCGTTCCCTTTCGTGGTCGGCCGCGACCTGGTGGGCACGGTGGTGGCCAGCGGGCCGGGAGTGTCCAGCTTCCGGATCGGCGATCGGGTGTGGTCGAACAGCCTGGGCCACGATGGTCGGCAGGGTGCCGCGGCCGAGTATGCCGTCGTAGGCGCCGACCGTCTCTACCGTGCGCCCGCCGGGGTGGACCCCGTGGCCCTGGTGGCGGTGGTGCACCCGGCGGCAACGGCGTACCTCGCGCTGCACGTGCACGGTGATATGCGTAGCGGTGACACGGTGCTCGTGGCCGGGGCGGCGGGGCACGTCGGCCGGGCGGCGACCGTCCTGGCCGATTGTGCCGGAGCCCGGGTGGTCGCCACCGCGGGCGGTGGGGACGTCGATGCGTGCCGGGAGCTCGGCGCCGACATCGTCGCGGACTATCGCGACCCTGACGTTGCTCGCACGCTTGCCGAGGCCGTCCCCGACGGTGTCGACGTGCACCTGGACACGTCGGGTCGTCACGACCTCGCAAGGGCCCTGGCGCTGATGGCGTGCCGTGGGCGGATCGTGGCGATGGCCGGCATCAACGCCCGTCCGGTCCTGCCGGTCGGTCCGCTCTACACGCGCGACATCCGCATCGTCGGGTTCGCGATCAGCAACGCCTCGGTCTCCGATCTGGCCTCTGCGGCGCGCCGGGTCAACCAGCTGGTCGCCGAGGGTGTCCTCGACGCAGGCCCCATCGAGGTCCTTCCGCTGAGCGACGCCGCGACCGCGCACCTTCGGGTCGAACGTGGTGAGGTCCGCGGTGTGCGGCTGGTCCTGGTGCCGTCGCTCGACTGAGGTCGGCGATCGGCAGCAGGAACCAGTGACGCTGGACGCACCGGATGCGGGCGTGCTCGATTGGGCCGTCGGTGCTCTCGAGGACGTCGCGCCACTCCAGCTCCGCGGGGCGGCCGCACTCGGGGCAGGTCGTCAGGTCCATCACGGTCACGCCACCCGATCGTGCTCGATGAGCTCGTGCTCGACCACGACGCGGTGATCGGCGTCGAGGGGAGCGTGGATCTCGGAGTAGGCACCGTCCGGTGCGCGCACGATCCGTCCGGTCTCGAACCCATGTGCCGCAACCTCACGCTCGTGGGCGACCAGGCCGACGCAGATCCACCTGGCGACCTGGAACGCGACGAGCGGTCCGAGCACCAACAGGGAGCGCAGTGCGAGCACCTGGTGCTCGAAGGCGATGCTCAGCTGCGTCGTGACTAGATCGGTGGCACCCGCGCCCCACAGGATGAGGAAGAAGACGATCCCCGCGACGCCCAGGGGCGTACGGACCGGGTGCTCCCGTGGGCGGTCGAGCAGGTGGTGCTCGCGGCGGTCGCGTGTGGCGCGAGCCTCGAGAAAGGGCCACAGCACTACCGTGGCGAGAAAGGCTCCCACCACGGCCTGGGGGACCAGCACCCCGAGTGGCACGGTGCCGCCGAGGGCGCTCACCTCCCACCCGGAGGGGACCAGCCGGAGCGCGCCGTCGAGGAACCCGGTGTACCAGTCGGGCTGGCTGCCGGCGGAGGCGTGACCGGCCGAGGATGGCCCGTACTTCCACAGCGGGTTGATGGCGACCGTGCCGCCGAGCAGGACGAGGACGCCGCTGGTGACGAGGAACAGGCCGAGTCCGCGCACCACCACCGCGGCGAGCGGCAGTCCGACGACGTTCTGATCGGACCGGCCGGGGCCTGGGAACTGGGCCGGTAGCCGGCGGACAGCGAGCCGGAAGCGGAGCGCGAGCACCGCGAGGAGGAGGCCCGGGACGACCGCGACGTGCAGCCAGTACATGCGCTCGATGACCTTCCCGGGGAACTCCCCGCCGAGCAGCAGGAACGACGCGTGCGTGCCGACCACCGGGATGCCGAGGAGGATGCTCTGGGCGATCCGCAGACCGGTGCCGGCGAGCATGTCGTCGGGGAGGCCGTAGCCGCTCCAGCCTCCGGCCAGGGCGAGCAGGAACGTGAACGACAGGAGCACCCAGCTCCACTGTCGAGGCCGCCGGAAGCCACCCGTGAAGAAGGTGCTCAGCATCTGCAGCACGAGTGAGGCAGGGAGCACGAGTGCGGCCCAGTGGTGCGTCTGACGCACGAGCATCCCACCGGGAACCTCCAGCGAGATGTGGAGCGTGCTCGCATAGGCCTCCGAGACGGGGACACCCTGGAGCAACGGGTAGCTCCCGTCGTAGCGGATCGGGTCGTTCGACGGGTTGAAGAAGTAGAGCAGGATGACGCCGGTCACGGCCAGGATGACCAGGCAGCTCAGCGAGATGACGCCGAGCAGCAGGGTCCAGTGCAGGGGAATGGCACGGTTGGCGAGTCGGTCGGCGGATCGCAGTCGCATGGTCGGTTCCTCTGGTCGTGACGACGACCTTCCGCGGGTGGGCTGGTCGGCCCACCCGCGGATCGGTCAGGCTGCGTCGGCGGCGGTGCAGGCGGCGAGCGCCTCGAAGATCACCTCGGTGACCTCGTCGGGGTGGGAGACACCGACGGCGTGTGAGGCACCCGCGATCTCCCGAACGCCGCGAGCGCCGGCCCGCGCGGCCTCGTCGCGCAGCTCCGCGGCCGGGATGTTGCGGTCCTCGGTGGCGATCACGAACCAACTCGGCGAGGTCTGCCAGCCGGGCTGGTCGGTCGGCAGGCCCTCTTGGAGGGCGTGCTCGGTGACCGGTCGCTGGGTCCTTGCCATCAGCCCGGCGGTCTTCGCGGGCAGGTCGGCGCAGAACTGCTGGTGGAAGGCGTCGAGTCGGATGGCGAGCTCGTTGCCGCCGGTGCTGACCGGGTAGGCGGTGAGCGCGTCGCCCAGCGTGCTGCCCGGCTTGCGGGTCGAGAGGTCGAAGGCGCTCTCGTTCTCGTCGGGGGCGAAGGCCGCGACGTAGACGAGGCCGACGACGGCGGGGTTCGCCGCCCCGGCAGCGCCGGTGATGACGATGCCGCCGTAGGAGTGGCCGACCAGCAGGACGGGCCGGCCGAGACCGGCGATCACGTCGCGCACGTACGTCGCGTCGTTGCGCACGCCGTGGAGCGGGTTGGCGACGGCCACGGCATCGACTCCGTTGGCGTGGAGTCGCTCGATCACGCCGTTCCAGCTCGAGGACTCGGCGAAGGCGCCGTGCACGAGGACGACGACGGGGGACTGCTCGGACATGGTGTGCTCTCTCTTTCGTGGGATCGATCAGGCCGCGAAGGCCTTGCGGAGGACGTGGACGGCCTGCTCGATGGCGCCCGTGCTGGCGGCCGACGGCCGGAGCGGGTTGAGCATCATGAAGTCGTGGATCGTCGCGTTGTAGCGAACCGACGTGGTGCGCACGCCGGCCTCGAGGAGGCGACGCGCGTAGGCCTCGCCCTCGTCGCGCAGGACGTCGTTCTCGTCGACGACGACGAATGCCTCGGGCAGCCCGGCGAGCTCCTCGAGCGTCGCGCGCAGCGGGGAAGCGGTGATCTCGCCGCGCCGGTCCTGGTCGGGCAAGTAGGCGTCCCAGAACCAGGCCATGGACTTGGCGAGCAGGAACGGCCCGTCGGCGAACTCGACGTAGCTGTCGGTGTCCTGCGCGGCGTCGGTGACCGGGTAGTACAGCGACTGGTGGCAGAACGTCACGTCGCCGCGCTGCTTGGCCATGATCGCGACGGCCGCGGCCATGTTGCCGCCGACCGAGTCCCCGGCCACCGCGAGCCGGGACGGGTCGAGACCCTCGTCGGCGCCGTGCGCGGTGACCCACCGGGCGGTGGCGTAGGCCTGCTCGATCGCGACCGGGTAGCGGGCCTCGGGGGAGCGGTCGTACTCGACGAACACGACGGCGGCGTCGACACCGGTCGCCAGGTCGCGAACCAGACGGTCGTGGGTCTGGGCGTTGCCCAGGACCCAGCCGCCGCCGTGGATGTAGAGGATCACGGGCAGCGGCTCCGTGCTCACCACGGGCGTGACGATTCGGACACGAACGTCCCCGACCTCGGCCGGGACGGTGACCCACTTCTCGTCCACGTCCGGCTTGTCGATCGGCTGCAACTGCACGTCGTCGAGGACCTTGCGGGCCTGCTCGGGCGTCATCTCGTAGAAGTACGGCGGGTTCGCGGTGGCGTCGGCGATCGCCTGCGCTTCGGGCTCCAGGTGGTTCTTGCTCATGGGGACTCCTTCAGATGCTGGATGGCTGGTGTGTGGTCGTCAGCGGGTGGCGCGGACGGCGGCGGTGATGACCCGCGTGACGGCCACGGGGTCGCTGATCAGGCCGAGGTGGCCAGCCTTGAAGCGGGCGATGGTCGATCCCGCCTTGACAGCCATCTCGTGCTGCGCCGTGGCGGGGATGACCAGGTCCTTGGTGCCGATCAGGTACCAGCTCGGGATCGTGTCCCAGGCCGGCGTGCCCGACGCTTCGTTGAGAGAGCCGAGGGTGACCGGGCGCTGGGTCGCCCAGAGCGTCTGGGCCTTTGCGCGACCGAGTCCGGTGGCGAACGACTTCAGGAACGTCGACCTCTTCAGGTAGACGTCGCTCTCCGGGGTCGGCGGCAGCTGCGCCGGCACGAAGTCGAAGATCGTGGTCGGGTCGGGCACCGACAGCGCCGACTTGGGGCCGGCGAGCTCCGCGACGGTCTCGCCCTCCGCTGGCACCGAGCCGTTGACGAAGACGAGTGCTCGCACGTCGGGGTCGCCGGTCGCGGCGTTGGTGATGACGCTCGCGCCGTAGGAGTGGCCGACGAGCACGATCGGTCCGTCGATGGTCTCGAGGATCGCGTCGAGGTAGGCCGAGTCCGAGGCGAGGGAGCGCAGCGGGTTCGCGGGCGCGAGGACCGGGTAGCCGTCGCTCTGCAGTCGCCGTACGACACGACTCCAACTGGAGGCGTCGGCCCAGGCGCCGTGCACCAACACGATCGTCGGCTTGTCGCCGCCGCGCTCGGTCCCGCGGGCCTCCGCGGCGGTGGGGACCGTGGCGGTGCCGAGTGTGAGGGCGCCGACGAGGAGCGCGGCGCGGAGACGGCGGCGGCGCGCGTTGCGCCGGGCGGCACGGGCGGTGGGGGTCATGGTGACGTCCTTTTCTCGGGAAGGGACTGATGTGGACGGGTAGGACGACCGAGCACCGACCCGGCGCGTGACAGTCACGCGCTCCGTGGGCGCTCCCATGGCCGAACGGTTCTGACGCTGGTCAGCTGTTCGTGCCAGGTAAGGAGGTCGTCGTAGGTCAGCGGCGGGCCCGTGGGGGCTCGGTCGGCGTCGGCGAGCGTTGGCTCGCTCAGCCGCAGGGGCTGGACGCCGACGAGGAGGAGCAGGGTGAGCAGTTCGCCGACGACTCGGCGCAGCCCTGGACGTCCGCAGGCCGGGCAGCAGAAGAGCAACTCCGCGTCGGCGCGTGGCTCGGCGTCCATTCGGAGGATCGCGGCATCCATGTCCACGGCGATCTCCTCGTCGCAGTTCGTGCAGGCCAGCAGGACCTCGGTCACGCCCATCACCTCCGTCGGTCAGGTCACAACGCCGACCGAGTCGTCGAGGCGCTCGTGACATGGCACCCTGCCCGTCGCAGATGCCCGTCACAGCTGCCCGTCACAGATGGCTCGGTCACCCGGTCGGAGAGTCAGGCAGTGAAGCCCGAGCCGAAGGTGGTCAGCATGTCCCGGGTCATCGAGACCGCTCGTCTGGTGCTGCGACCCTGGCAGGTGTCCGATGCCGATGCGGCGCTGGCGATCTACGCGGACCCGGCCGTGCGGCGCTGGTTGGCACCTGCGGACCTGCCGATGACCGCCGGTGAGATGCGCCTTCGCCTGCAGCAGTGGCGCACCGACGATCTGACCAGCACCGGGTGCATCGGCCACTGGGCCGTCGCCGATAGCAGCACGTCGGTGGTGGTCGGGGCGATGGTCCTGGACCACGCGCCCGGGACCGAGAGCCTGGCCATCGGGTGGGCACTCGCGGCCGAGGCTCGCGGGCGCGGCTATGCCACCGAAGCCGGAGACGCCCTGGTCCGCTGGGCCATCCACGAAAGGGGTGCGGTCGAGGTGTTCGCGCTTGTCCAGCCCGGCAATGTTCGCGCCCGGTCGACGGCCGAGCGGATCGGGATGGAGTGGGTGACCGAGCTGGGACATCTCGACGGGGGCGGACGCTACCAGGTGTACCGGATCCGGCACGGCGACCTGGACTACGAGGACGAGGCCTGACGGCCCACGTGCGGCATGGTCCGGTCGAGACGAGGCGGATACCGTGGTGCCGGAGCGCTCCCGACGGGTGCCGCACCCGACAGGAGGCCGATGAGCGCCAGCCCGATGCCCGACCTGGTCGGTCGACGCGCCGAGTGCACGGTGCTCGACGACCTGCTCGACGGCCTGCGCGCCGGACAGTCCGCGGTGCGGGTGATCCGCGGGGAGGCCGGCATCGGCAAGTCGGTGCTGCTCGAGTACGTCGCCTCCCGGGCGACTGACGCCGAGGTGACCCGGTCGCGGGGCGTGGAGGCCGACATGGAGCTGGCCTGGGCCGGCCTGCACCAGCTGTGCGCCCCGTTCCTGGGTGCGGTCGACGTCCTGCCAGGTCCCCAGCGCGATGCGCTCCAGGTGGCGTTCGGGATGGCCGCCGGTGACCCTCCGGACCGGTTCCTGGTCGGGCTGGCGGCGCTGACCCTCCTCACTCGAGCCTCCGAAGCCCGACCGGTGCTCGTGCTCGTCGACGATGCCCAGTGGCTCGACCAGATCTCGCGCCAGACGCTGGAGTTCGTGGCCCGACGACTGCTCGCCGAAGCCGTCGCGATCGTGTTCACGGTCCGCGACCCAGAGGGCGAGGGAGCGCTGACCGGTCTCCCCGAGATGCGCATCGGGGGCCTCGACGTGAGGGCGGCCGGTGAGCTGCTCGAGGCGGCCGCGGAGGGGCGCATGGACCCCCGTGTCCGCGACCGCCTCGTCGCCGAGACGCACGGCAATCCGCTGGCCCTGCTCGAACTGTCCCGGGGCCGCACCGCGGCCGAGCTTGCCTACGGTCTCGACGCCACCGAACCGGTCTCGGTCATGACCCGGGTCGAGCAGGACTACCGGCGCCGGCTCGCCGCACTTCCGGACCACACGCGCACCCTGTTGCTCCTCGCCGCCGCGGAGCCGGTGGGCGATGCTCAGCTGCTGATGAGCGCGGCCGACCTCCTCGGCATCAGCCCCGAGGTCGCACCGGCTATGGAGGCGGGGCTGGTCGAGCTCGGCGAGACGCTCCGCTTCCGGCATCCGCTGGCGCGCTCTGCTGTCTACCGCGAGGCCAGCGCCGAGCAGCGCCGATCCGCGCACCGGGCGCTGAGCGAGGTCACGGACCCGGTCCTCGATCCTGACCGACGAGCGTGGCACGCCGCGCAGGCCTCGGACGGTCCGGACGAGGAGGCTGCAGCTGGTCTCGAACAGGCAGCAGACCGTGCGCGCCAACGCGGCGGCCTGGCCGCCGAGGCGGTGCTGCTCGAGCGGGCTGCCGCTCTCACGCCCGATCCGTGGCTGCGTGGCCGCCGGGCGCTCTCCGCGGCCGAAGCCCACTTCTCGGCCGCCGCCCCCCACCAGGCCACGGAGCTGGCCACGCTCGCCGACCTGTGCCCTCTCGACCCCCTCGACCGCGCACGCCTCGCCCGGCTGCGTGGGCGGATGCTGTTCGGACGCAGTCGCAGCGACGAGGCGGCGCCCCTCCTACTCGACGCGGCGGCGCGCTTCGCCGCCGAGGATTCGCCGCTGGCGCGCGAGACATATCTCGAGGCGATCAGCGCCACCGTCTTCGCTGGTCTGGTGCACGGACCGCACGGTGCGCGAGCCGTGGCCGTGGCCGCGCGGTCCTCGGGAGCGCCGTCCTCGCGGTCCGAGGCGTTGGACCTGCTCCTCGACGGTGTCTCCACGCTGCTCGCCGACGGCAACGAGCTGGGCGTCCCGGCCTTGTCGCGAGCGTTCGAGCCGTTCGTCCACGAGGAACTCGCCGGCCGGGACGCGGTGATGCGCTGGCTGTACTCGGTGCCGGTGGCGCTCGAGTCGTTCATCCATCACCGCTGGGATCTGCCCGCCTGGGAGGTGGTGTCCGCCCGCGCGGTCCGCAAGGCGCGTGACATCGGTGCGCTCAGCGTGCTGCCCTCGGCGCTGATCTACGCCGGCGGGGTCCAGGTTCACTACGGTGACTTCGCTGCCGCCGCCCGGATGATCGAGGAGGCCGACGCGATCTCCAGGGCGGCCGGCCAGGCACCGCACCGCTACGCTGCCCTGGTCCTCGCCGCATGGCAGGGCGACGAGGATGCGGCGGCGGGGCTCTTCGAGGAGGCGCGGATCAGCGCCACCGAGCACGGCGAGGTTTCACTGCTCGGGGTGACGAGCTACGTGCAGGGGGTCCTCTACAACGGTCTCACCCGCCACGAGGACGCGCTCGTGGCCGCGCGGGCTGGCATCGAGCACGACGGCTACAACTTCACCGGGCTCTCGCACGTCGAGCACATCGAGGCCGCGGTGCGATGCGGCGAGCTCGCCGAGGCGCGCGAGTCGTATGACCGGCTGGTCCGGCTCACGCGGACCGCCGACACGGGCTGGGCGCGTGGCGTCCAGGCGCGGTGCCTGGCGCTGCTGTCCGACAATGTCGCGGAGGCCGAGCGCCTCTTCGGGATCGCGATCGACGAGCTGAACCTCGACCGGCTGGTGGTGGAGGTGGCCCGCACCCACCTCATCTACGGCGAGTGGCTGCGGCGTGATCGCCGTCGTGCCGACGCGCGCGAGCAGCTGCGCACCGCCCACCGTATGTTCGCAGGCATGGGGTCACAGGCGTTCGCCGAGCGGGCCCGGACCGAGCTGGCCGCCACCGGCGAGCAGGTGCGTGCACGTCACGCCGAGCCGGCCGCGCCACTGACCACCCAGGAGGCGCAGATCGCCGCCCTGGCGGCCGCCGGGATGACGAACCCGCAGATCGCGGCCGAGCTGTTCCTCAGCCCGCACACCGTCGAGTGGCACCTCCGCAAGGTGTACACCAAGTTCGACATCGGGTCGCGACGCGAGCTCGCCGGGGCCCTTGCCGGGGCGTCTCCGGCGACCACCACGTAGTACGCGGTCTTCCGACCACGGTGCGTGGTAGAGACCCCACGTGGTCGCCACGCGCTGACTACGGACTCTCGTGGCGCGAGGCACCGTCCGGTGGATCCACGCTGGAGACATCGCACCGTTCGGGTGTCGTCCACGAAGAGGAGCCATTCTGATGTTCGCCCCAGGCCCGCAGGCCACACCCCACACCGACGCGGACCTCGACGGGGCGCTTGAGGTTTTCCTCGCCGAGCGCACGCGCCTCTTCCGGGTGGCACGACGCGTCACCGGTGACATCGGGAGCGCCGAGGACGTGGTCCAGGAGGCGTGGATGCGGTGGCAGCGGACCGACCGCAGCGCCATCAGCAACCCCGCGGCGTTCCTGACCACGGCCACCACCCATCTCGCGATCAACGTCATCCAGTCCGCGCGCCACCGCCACGAGGCCCCCACGGACTCACCGCTTGCCACCCTGGTGGATGCACAGGACCCGACCCGATTGGCGGAGCGGACCAGCGAGGTCGAGGAGACGCTGCATCTGCTGATGACCAGGCTGCGCCCGGCCGAGCTCGCGGCGTACGTGCTGCGCAAGGGCTTCGACTACCCCTACGGCGAGATCGCCGCCCTGTTGCGCACCAGCGGCGCGAACGCACGCCAACTGGTCCGTCGGGCCCAGCAACACCTCGACGGCGATCGTGAGCAGGAGGTCTCCCCGGGCGCGCACGGCGAGCTGGTCGCCGCCTTCCTGGCGGCCGCGCGCCACGGAGACCTCACGGATCTGGAGCGACTGCTGCAGGGTGCCGCCCGCTGCCCGCAGCGGTCGCCCGGGCTTCGGGTCGCCTGAGCGTCCGTACCCGCGACGAGGCCACAGCCCATCAGGGCGCCCATGAGGCGGCGCGATCGGCACTATCGTGTGGAGTCCGACGCACCAATTGCCGTGATCGAGCCGCCCATGATCGAGCCCTTCTCGCCCGCAGCCCTGTTGGGCCGTGACCGCGAGCTGTCCGAGCTGCTTGCGCTCGTCCGATCGGCTCGCGAGGGTCGGAGCGGCACGGTGGTCGTCACCGGTGCCGCGGGGATCGGCAAGACGGCGCTGCTCGACCGGCTGGTTGGTCTGGTCGGCCAGGGCGTGCGGGTCGTGCGCATGGTCGCTGCTGAGAGCGAGATGGAGCTGACCTACGCCGGCCTTCAGCTGCTGTGCGGATCGCTCATGCCCTCTGCTGGCGATCTCCCGGCGCCGGAGCGTGAGGCGCTGGAGGCGGCGTTCGGGCTGCGCGGCTCCGACCCGCCCAGCCCGCTCGTGCTAAGCCTCGCAGTGCGCGACCTGTTGACGCGCGCGGCCGGTGCCGGCGCGTTGCTCTGCGTCATCGATGACGCCCAGTGGCTCGACGACGTGTCGGCGCGGACGATCGCGTCGGTCGCCCGCAGACTGTCCGTCGAGAAGGTCGCGTTGGTGATGGCCAGTCGCCGGGAGGACCCTCGCTTCGACGACCTTCCCCACCTGGTCGTCGAGGGCCTGGCGGACCACGATGCGCGGGCGCTGCTCCACAGTGCCCTGGCGAGCTCGATCGACGAGCGCGTCGCCGACCAGCTGATCGTCGAGTCGCGCGGGAATCCGCTCGCCCTGCGAGAGCTTCCGCGGTCGCTGAGTCCATCGGAGCTCGCCGGCGGGTTCGCTCTCGCGAGCTCGATCCCGCTCGAGAGCCGCATCGAGCAGAGCCTGCTTGCCCAACTGGAGCCGCTCCCCACACCGACCCGCACGCTCCTGCTGCTCGCTGCTGCCGACCCGACCGGGGACACCGGGCTGTTGTGGCGCGCCGGCGCCATCCTCGGTCTCGCGCCCGAGAACCTGGACCTCGCTCAGCAGGCCGACGCGCTCGTGGTCGCCGGGCGGGTCAGCTTTCGACACCCGCTGATCCGTTCCGCGGTGTACCGATCCGCAACACCGGCCCAACGACGGGCCGTGCACGCCGCGCTGGCCGACGCAACCTACGAGGACCGAGACCCCGACCGACGCGCCTGGCACCGCGCGAGTGCGACGGTCGCGCCGGACGAGGAGGTCGCCGGCGCTCTCGTGCGGTCGGCCGACCGCGCCCGGGCCCGGGGCGGGGTCGCCGCCAGCGCGGCGTTCCTGGAACGGGCGGCCGGGCTCACCCCCGATCAGGACGTGCGCGCCGACCGGGTGCTCGCCGCGGCCGAGGCGAAGCTCGATGCCGGTGCAGCTGCGGACGCCCTCCGTCTCGTCGGCACCACCCGCGACCTGGCGACACCGCTCCAGGAAGCCCTGGCGGGACGTCTGCGGGCGCGTGCCGAGTACGCACTGCGGAGGGATCGGAGCGCACCGCGCCAACTGCTCCGTGCGGCGCAGGCCCTCGAACCGCACGACGCACAGCTGGCCCGGGACACCTACATGCTCGCCCTGACGGTCGCGATCTACGCGAGCCGGCTCGGCGAGGCCGGTGCGATCGAGGAGATCGCGGCAGCGGTCCTGGCGGCGACGGCCGGCGACCGGTCCCCGAGCGCGGGCGACCTCATCCTGCGTGGCCAGGCACTGCTGTGCAGCGAGGGTCCGGCAGCCGCGCGTTCGACGGTGCGGCGGGCAATCAGTGCCTTCCAGACCGAGCCGGTCGGCCCGAGCGACCTGCAACGGATGTGGATCGGCGGCCGCGCCGCGCAGGATGTGTGGGACGCCGACGGACTCCGCACCCTCGCTGAACGGCAGGTGCAGGTGGCTCGGTCGACCGGGGTCCTGACGGTGCTTCCGATGGCGCTCAACCTCCTGATGGTGGTCCGGACCTTCGACGGCGACCTGGACGAGGCCGAGAGGATCTGCGACGAGATCGACGCCATGCTTCTCATCACAGGACACCCACTGCCGCCGTACGGGCGGATCTTCATCGCCGCCTACCGCGGTCGAGTGGAGGAGGTCGAGCGCCGAGCTGCCGAGCTCCGCACCGACGCGCATGCACGAGGAGAGGGCTATGCCCTCACCGTGGCGAACATGGCCGAGGCACTCGTCTACAACGGCGCCGGCCGCTACGAAGAGGCGCTCGCATCTGCCCGGGGCGAGCTCCCCTATGCCCACGAGCTCGGCCACGCGATGCGCACACTGCTCGAACTCATCGAGGCGGCGTCCCGAACCGGGGAGGGGACGCTGGCGGAGGAGGCGCTCGAGCAGCTTTCGCGAGTGACGCCTCCCGCGGGCGAGAGCGACTGGGCCGACGCCTTCATGTCGCTGGCGCAGGCGCAACTGCGCGAAGGCGCCGAGGCGGAGAGGCTCTACCGCCAGGCGATCGAGTTCTTCGACCGCATCCGTGTCCCGATGCTCCGGGGCCGCAGCCAACTGTTGTACGGCGAGATGCTGCGCCGGCAAGGGCGTCGGGTCGCCGCGCGTGAGCAGCTCCGCGCGGCGGTCGACGTGCTGACGGCCTGCGGAATGGCGGGGTTCGCCGACCGGGCGCAGCGGGAGCTGAAGGCGACGGGGGAGAAGGTGCGCGCGCGGAGCGCGACCACGTCCGACGCGCTCACCGAGCAGGAGCTCAACGTCGCCCGCCTGGCCCGCGAGGGTCTGACCAACCGCGAGATCGGCGCTCGACTCTTCATCAGCGCGCACACCGTCGACTGGCACCTGCGGAAGGTGTTCACCAAGCTCGCCATCAAGTCAAGGAACGAGCTGCACGTGGCGCTGCCCGAGCCTCAGTAGGGCTCGGCGAGCCCCGCTGCCATGAGCACCGCGCGTGCGAACGCCTCCGGCGCCTCCTGGGGCAGGTTGTGGCCGGCACGAGGCACCCGCTCGTGGCGCCGCGGCCCGATGAAGACGTCCGTGTCTGGGACACCGACCGACACCGGGAAGTTCCCGTCCGCCTCCCCCTCGAGAGTCACGGTCGGGACGACGATCGAGGGCTGGAGCGCGAGCGCGCCCTCGAGCTCGTCATACCGCGGATCGCCCGGAGCGTGCCCAAGCCGGTGCCGGTAGGAGTGCAGCACGACGTCGACGTAGTCCGGGTTCGTGAACGCCTCGGCGGCACGGTCCAGCGTCTCCCGTTCGAAGTCCCACTCCGGGGAGTTCCGGCGCCAGATGACCTCGGCGATCTCCCGCCGGTGTGCGGCCAGCCCTGCTCGGCCACGCTCGGTGAGAAAGTAGTAGAAGTACCAGAACCCGGCCTCGAGGTCGGGCCGGATCGGTCGGCCCGACGCGGCGATGTCCTGGATCAGGTAACCGTTGACACTGACCAGCCCGGTGACCCTCTCGGGCCGCAGGGCCGCGACCACGCACGCGGCCCGCCCGCCCCAGTCGTAGCCGGCGAGGACGGCCTCGGGGATGTCGAGCGAGTCGAGCAGATCGAGCACGTCGGCACCGAGGGCCGCCTGCTGCCCGGACCGAGGCGTCTCGCCGTCGAGGAAGCGCGTGGGGCCGTGGCCGCGAAGGTGGGGCACGATCGTGCGGAATCCCAGCCCGGCCAGCCGTGGCGCGACCTCGACGTAGCTGTGCACGTCGTAGGGGTAGCCGTGCAGCAGCACGACCGGTCGCCCGGACGCAGGTCCGATCTCGGCGTACGCGACGTCGAGGACCGGGGTGCGGGCGTGCTTCAGGGGTGTCATCGCGTGCCGTCCTGTCACGGGGCCGACGTGGGTGCGGTCATCAACTGACGACCGAACGTCGACCGCGCGCGTGACAGAAGCCCGCGCTCCAAGCCGAAGGAGTGCCGATGCACGAGACCACGAACAACCGGCCCGACCCCAGCTCACGTGCCACGAGCGACCGCGGGGTCCTCGCCGCGATCCGAGCCGACGTCGAGACGGAACTCGCCCACCTCGAGGCGAGCGCAGACCTCCCGAACGACGACGAGCCCGGCCGAGAGCTTCTCGCGACCCGGCTCCGCAGCCTTCGCGACGCTACGTCCTCGCTTGAGGGATCGCGCCGCGACCGATGAGCCGCCGACCTGTCACGGCACCCGTCGCCGTCCGGTCGAATCGATCGACACCCCGAGGCACAGGAGGCTTCGATGAGCACCCCCGAGCGCCGCGCCGGCAACGCGGCCCTGACTGCCCAGCTCCAGCAAGCAGCAAACGAAGACCGCGACGACATCATCGACGCGCTCGTGCTGGCCAACCTCGATATCGCACGCTCCGTCGCGCGGCGCTACACGGGAAGATCTGGGTTCGGCGCCGACCTTGAGCAGGTCGCCGCGCTCGCCCTCGTGCGCGCCGTCCACGACTTCGACCCCGAGCGCGGCCACGAGTTCCTCACCTACGCGATTCCGTGCGTCACGGGAGCGGTCAAGCACTACTTCCGCGATTCGGCCTGGGTGGTGCGGCCCCCACGCGACGTGCAGCAGCGGCACCTGGTCGACGACGGCACCGCCGAACACGTCGACGACGGGGTCCAGGTCGAGAGCTGCTTCCGCCCGTGGAGCCTGGACGCCCCGATGCCCGGTGACGACACTCCACTGGGGGCGATGCTCGCAGACGAACGGGATCGACCCTGGGAGCACGCCGACGACCGGACGTGGTGCTGGCAGCACCTTCGCAGCCTCCCGCCGCGAGCACAGCGGATCATTCAACTGCGGTTCTTCGAGGACCGCACGCAGCAGGAGATCGCCGACGAGCTGGGAGTCTCCCAGGTCCACGTGTCCCGGCTGCTCTCTCGGCACCTGGCTGAGCTGCGCGAGCAGATGGTAGAGGCAGCATGAGGACCCGGGGTGGCGTACCGATGCTCAGCGATTGGGAGAGGCAGGAGCTCGCGGGAATCGAGCGGGGGCTCAGCTCGGACTCCGCGCTCGTCCGCAGACTGGCGGGGCCGACTCGCCGCGAACGGCGCTGGTGCAGACTCGAGCGCCGGTTCTACCCGCTCGGATTCCTGCTCTGCGCGGTCGTGTACATGCTCATGGCGCTGGGCAGGGGCCAACTGCCACTCGTGCTCGAATCCGCTGCCGTCGGTCTCGCCGTCTGGGTCGTGCTCGAAGCCAGGGCCGTTGGCATAGGTGAGTTCATCGGTGCCGGCCTGCAAGGAATGGGGAGGTGGCTCCATGGGTGATCATCACTCCACCCTGGCGACTCCGTTCGCTGGCCGCGCGACCGCGGACGAAGTCCTCGCCGGCGTCGACCTCACAGGCCGATCCGTGCTTGTCACCGGTGGCGGATCGGGTCTCGGCCTGGAGACGGCACGCGCCCTTGCCCGCGCCGGTGCAGACGTCACCGCCGCAGTACGCCGACCCGGAAGGTCCACCGAGGCCGTCGATGGTGTCCGACAGCTGCCGTTGGATCTCGCCGATCTCGCGTCGGTCCAACGACTCGCCGACGAGTGGGACCGCCGGCTAGACGTGCTGGTCGCCAACGCCGGCATCATGGCCATCCCAACCCGCCAGGTCACTCCGCAAGGCTGGGAGTTGCAACTCGCCACGAACTATCTCGGCCACTTCGCCCTGGCTCTCGGTTTGCGACGCGCCCTTGCCGACGCGGCTGCTGATCGAGGGGAGGCGCGATTGGTGGTGGTCAGCTCCGGGGCTCACCGCACGGCCCCACTGGACGTCGATGACCCCCAGTTCGAACACCGCCCATACGGCCGTTGGGCCGCCTATGGCCAGTCCAAGACCGCCGATGTCCTCTTCGTCGTTGAGGCCGCCCGGAAGTGGGCGGCCGAAGGGATTAGCGCTAACGCTCTCAATCCCGGCTTCATCAACACCGGGCTGCAGCGACACGTGGACGACGACACCATGCGCGCCCTCGGCGCGATGGACGAGGACGGCAACCTCGTCGAGGCCGACTACTACAAGACGCCGGCTCAAGGCGCGTCCACCTCCGCACTGCTCGCGGGTTCGCCATTGGTCGCCGGGGTCACTGGTCGCTACTTCGAGGACAACCAGGAGGCGGCCGTCGTCGCGGAGGGGGACCATGGCGTTGCTCCGCACGCACTTGACGAGGCCACCGCGGCTTGGTTGTGGCAATACGCCTCACGGAGTCTTCGTTGATTTAGCAACGGGCGGTCGAGCTCGTGCCCGACCGTGACATACCCCGACGACATGGACGCCCCACACCGCGGAGGGCCTGTTCCGGCCAGGCGTCCAACCCGACAACGGGCGAGAGCGAGTTCGAGCTGTTCTCGTACTACAGGTCGTAGTAGAGCTCGAACTCGTGCGGGTGCGGGCGCAGCTGGACCGGGGCGATCTCGTGGGTGCGCTTGTAGTCGATCCAGGTCTCGATCAGGTCGGGGGTGAAGACGTTGCCGACGGTGAGGAAGTCGTGGTCGGCCTCGAGGGCGTCGAGGACGGCGTCCAGCGAGGTCGGGACCTGGTTGATCTCGGCCATCTCGTCCGGCGGGAGCTCGTAGATGTCCTTGTCGATCGGGGCGGGCGGCTCGATCTTGTTCTTGATGCCGTCGACGCCGGCGAGCATCAGGGCGGAGAACGCCAGGTACGGGTTGGCCGACGGGTCGGGGAAGCGGGCCTCGACGCGCTTGGCCTTCGGGTTCGCACCGGTGATCGGGATCCGGATCGAGGCGGAGCGGTTGCGCGAGGAGTACACCAGCGAGATCGGGGCCTCGTAGCCCGGCACCAGGCGGTGGTAGGAGTTCACGGTCGGGTTGGTGAACGCGAGCAGCGCCGCGGCGTGCTCGAGGATGCCGCCGATGTACCAGCGGGCCAGGTCGGAGAGGCCGCCGTACCCGGTCTCGTCGTAGAACAGCGGCTCGCCGTCCTTCCACAGCGACTGGTGCACGTGCATGCCCGAGCCGTTGTCGCCGAAGATCGGCTTCGGCATGAAGGTGACCGACTTGCCGGCCTCCCAGGCGGTGTTCTTGATGAGGTACTTGAACTTCATCACGTCGTCGGCGGAGCGCAGCAGCGTGTCGAAGCGGTAGTTGATCTCCGCCTGCCCCGCGGTGCCGACCTCGTGGTGGGCGCGCTCGACGAGGAGGCCGCAGGCCTCGAGGTTCTTCACCATGTCGTCGCGCAGGTCGCCGTAGTGGTCGTACGGCGCGACCGGGAAGTAGCCGCCCTTGAAGCGGGTCTTGTAACCGCGGTTGTCGCCCTCCTTGCCGGAGTTCCACCAGCCCTCGACGGAGTCGATGTGGTAGTAGCCCTCGTTGGCGGTGGTGGAGTAGCGGACGTTGTCGAAGATGTAGAACTCCGCCTCGGGGGCGAAGAACGCCGTGTCCGCGATGCCCGTGGTCGACAGGTAGGCCAGCGCCTTGCGCGCGATGTTGCGCGGGTCGCGCGAGTAGGCCTCGCCGGTGATCGGGTCGTGGATGAAGAAGCTCAGGTTGAGCGTCTTGGCCGCGCGGAAGGGGTCGACGTACGCCGTGGACGGGTCCGGGAACAGCGCCATGTCCGACTCGTTGATCGCCTGGAAGCCCCGGATCGACGAGCCGTCGAAGGCCAGGCCGCTCTCGAAGACGGACTCGTCGAACGACGACACCGGGACGGTGAAGTGCTGCTCGATACCGGGCAGGTCGACGAAGCGCACGTCGACCATCTCGACGCCGTCGTCCTTGATGAACTTGAGCAGCTCGTCGCTGTTCTGGAACATTCGTCCTCCTTGGCTGCGCGCGGGTCGGCAGCCGGCAAGTGTGCGAGCAAGACCTCCGCAGCGTCGCTGCCGCGGGCGGAATGTCCGCAACGTATGCACACGCAGTTTCTCGACCGTATCTGGTTTGTTTCCGGCGTGTAACAGATGCCCGGTGGGCGGTCACGGAGCCGGGCCGCCTACGCTGGCGCCCGTGTCCGCCCCGGTCGTGCTGCCCTACGAGACCGCCTCCTGGGGACGCCGCGCCCTCGCCCTGCTGGTCGACTGGTTCGCCTGCATGGCGGTCGTCAGCCTGTTCTCGCCGGTCCTCGGTACGCCGGGCGGGCCGGGCGGCTTCTACACGCTGCTGCTCTTCGTGGTGGAGTCGGCGGTGCTCACCTGCACCGTCGGCGGGTCCTTCGGCAAGTTGCTCACCCGGCTGCGGACGGTCCGCGTCGACGGCGGCGGGCACCTCGACCCGCTGCGCTCGCTGGCCCGGGCGATCCTGGTGGCGCTGGTGATCCCGCCGCTGGTCTTCCGGCCCGACCGCCGCGGTCTGCACGACCTCGCGGCCGGCACGGCGACCGTCACCCTGCAGGTCGCGCTCAGCCGCCGGGGGCAATAGTCCGGGTGGAGGTTTCGGCGCTTGGTGCCGGGAGGGATGCTGGACGCATCCATCACCTGTCGGAAAGGCCCGTTGTGACCGTCTCGATCACTGCCCGTCGTACTCTCGCCGCCGCCGCACTGACGCCGCTGCTGCTCACCGGCTTCGCCGCGTGCGGCGACGACTCAGGCGACTCCGGTGGCTCCGGCTCCAACTCCGCCGCCGGCGCGCCCGCGGCCGGGTCGGCCGTCCTCGCGGGCCTGCAGAAGGGCGAGGAGGTCTCGCCCGAGGAGTTCGTGGGCACGGTCTCCGACGGGCTCGAGGACTCCACGACCGCGCACATGGAGATGAAGATGTCCATGGGCGACCAGGTGTCCACCACGGCCGAGGGGGACCTCGACTACACGACCAAGCCGCCGTCGCTGTCGATGTCGATGGAGGTGCCGCAGGCCGGCGACATGGAGATGGTGCTGGTCGACAACGTCATGTACCTCAAGGCCGGTGCGATGAGCGGCGACAAGTTCTGGAAGCTCGACCTGGCCGACCCCGACAGCCCGTTCGGGGAGATGGGGCTGGACAAGATGCTCGAGCAGTCCGACCCGATCGGGGCGCTCGAGTCCATGAAGGACGGCATCGACACGGTCACCTTCGAGGGCACCGAGGACGTCGACGGCCGCGAGCTCGACCACTACGTGCTCACCATCGACATGTTGAGCGTCATGGACTCCTACGGCGCCGACCTGCCGAGCGACGCGGCGGACGGCATGCCCGACTCGATCACCTACGACCTGTGGCTCGACGACCAGGACCGGTTCGCCCAGATGCAGATGGAGGTGCCGGTGATGGACAAGAGCATGGAGATGGAGATGTCCCTGGACGACTGGGGTCAGGACGTCTCGATCGAGGCGCCGCCGGCCGACCAGGTCACCGACATGCCAGACCTGGGCAGCATGATGGGCGGTACGTCGAGCGGGAGCGCCTCCGGCCAGAGCTGACCGGAGTTGGTCTGCTGCGCGATGCGCGGGCGGGTCACCGCCCGCGCATCTGCGAGCGCATGCCCTTCATGTTGGTCGGGACCGGCCCCTTGGGCAGCGGGATGTTCGACCGGTTGGCGTCGAGCGCCCGGATCCGGTAGAGCACGTCGGTCATCTCGGCGGGCTTCACCTTGCGGCCGAGCTTCTGCACGTGCCGCGCGAGCTTCGGCAGTGGCACCTCGCCCTCGCCGTTGCCGCAGATGACCTCGTGGATCGGCACGTCGGCGGCGACGCGCTCGTGCTTGCGGCGCTCGCTGAGCATCAGCTGGCGCAGCCGGTTGGGGTTGCCCTCGCCGACGAGCACGATGCCCGGAGGGCCGACCACCCGGTGCACGACGTCCTGCTGCTTGGTGAAGCCGATCACCGGGTCGGTCTTCCAGCTGCGCCCGCGCAGCATCCGCAGCGCGGCCGCGGCCGCTCCGGGCTGGCCCTCCATCTGGGCGTACGCCGCCCGCTGGGCGCGGCGGCCGAAGACGATCATCGCGAGCAGGGTGCCGAGTAGCACCGCCCCGACGGCCGTGATGATGATGCCGAGGACGCCGTCGGTCGGCAGCAGCAGCCAGAACACGGTGAAGCCGACGGCGGCGCCGAGCAGGAACGAGCCGAGGACCCACAGCCCGAGACGCGGGTCGGACTTCTTGGCCATCCGGTAGGTCTCGACGAACTGGGCGCGCCGGCTCATCTTGTCCGGGTCGACGGGCTTCGGTTCCTTCGCCATCTTCTGCGGTGCCTCGCTCTTGGGATGTGGATCAGGCGGTCGGGGCGCCCGCGCGGGCGTCCATCGCCTGACGGTACAGCCGACCGGCGCGGTAGGACGAACGCACGAGCGGTCCGGAGAGGGCGCCGGCGAAGCCGATCTCCATCGCCTCGGCCTGGAGCTCGACGAACTCCTCGGGCCGGACCCAGCGCTCGACCGGGTGGTGGCGCACCGAGGGGCGGAGGTACTGGGTGATCGTGACCAGGTCGCAGCCGGCGTCGTGCAGATCGCGCAGCGCCTGGGAGACCTCCTCGCGGGTCTCGCCCATGCCGAGGATCAGGTTCGACTTGGTGACCAGCCCGAACTCGCGGGCCCGGGTCAGCACGTCGAGCGACCGGTCGTAGCGGAACGCGGGCCGGATCCGCTTGAAGATCCGCGGCACGGTCTCGACGTTGTGGGCCAGCACCTCGGGCCGCGACTCGAACACCTCGGCCAGCAGGTCGGGCTTGCCGTTGAAGTCGGGGATCAGGTTCTCCACGCCCGTGTCGGGGTTCAGGTCGTGGATCGCCCGCACGGTCTCGGCGTACAGCCACGCACCGCCGTCGGGGAGGTCGTCGCGGGCGACGCCGGTGATCGTGGCGTAGCGCAGCCCCATGGTCTGCACAGACTCGGCGACGCGACGCGGCTCGTCGCGGTCCAGCGGCTGCGGCCTGCCGGTGTCGATCTGGCAGAAGTCGCACCGCCGGGTGCACTGGTCGCCGCCGATGAGGAACGTCGCCTCGCGGTCTTCCCAGCACTCGAAGATGTTCGGGCAGCCCGCCTCCTGGCAGACCGTGTGCAGTCCCTCGGACTTCACCAGACTCTGCAGGTGCTGGTATTCGGGACCCATCTTCGCCCGGGTCTTGATCCACTCCGGCTTGCGCTCGATCGGGGTCTCCGCGTTGCGGACCTCGAGGCGCAGCAGCTTGCGTCCCTCTGGTGCTGGAGCTTGCGTCACGTGGACCAACTGTACGCGCGCGGGCCAGCGTCCCGGGCGCCGGTCCGGGCGGGGTGCACTTGCATGATGCGTAACCAAATGGTTACCTGTTTGGCATGGATGCGTTCGCCGCGTTGGGGGACCCGGTTCGTCGCGGCCTGCTCGCGGACCTCGCGGCCGCACCGGCCCGGGTGGTCGACCTCGCGGAGACACGGTCGATCTCGCGGCCGGCGGTGAGCAAGCACCTGCGGCTGCTCGCGGAGGCGGGCCTGGTCTCCGTCGAGTCGCGCGGACGCGAGCGGCACTACCGGCTGCGTCGCGACGGGCTCGCGCCCCTCACGACGTACGTCGAGGGCCTGATCCGCACCGGTCCGCTGACCGACAACGCCCTCGACGCGCTGGAGACCGAGGTACGGCGTACCTCCCGGGAGCGGCGACGCGAAGCCGCCGCCACCGACCCGACCACCGACACCGAGGAGACGGCATGACCACGACACCCACGGGCCGCATCGAGGTCGTCGACGGTGAGCATCGGCTCGTCATCGTGCGCGAGCTGCGCGCGCCGATCGAGGACGTCTGGGCGGCGGTGACCGAGTCCGAGCGCCTCGCCCGCTGGATCGGGACGTTCACGGGCGACCCGGCGAGCGGCCTGGTGCGCTTCCGGATGACGGTCGAGGAGGGCGCGCCGGAGGACGACATGGAGATCCGCGAGTGCGACCCGCCCCACCGGCTCGCGGTCACCGCGCGGTCGGGCGACGAGGCCTGGCGCCTCGAGCTCGACCTCGTCGAGCGGGGCGGCCTCACGGTCCTGACCTTCACCCAGCCCGGGATCGCCCCGGCGTCGGTCGACAGCGTGGGTCCGGGCTGGGAGTACTACCTCGACCGGCTCGTCGCGGCCGAGGCCGGCGACGACCCCGGGGACCTCGACTTCGGCCGGGACTACTACCCGGCGATGGCCGACCACTATCGCACCGAGGCCTAGGGAACGTCGCGGCGCCGGAAGGACGCCACCGACGCGCCCGCCGTGGCCACGAGCGGGACGCCGTAGTAGCCGATGCCCTCCCAGGCCGAGAGGTCGCGCCGCTGGTCGCACTCCGAGCCGGGCGCGGGCTCCCGCTCCGCCCGGTCGCCGATGAAGCACGACTCGGGCACCTCGACCCAGTACGTCGTGCCGTTGTCGACGATCGCGGCGATGTTGAGGTCCGGCTGCCACCGACCGCTCAGGCCGACGACCGCGATGACGATCCCACCGGCCACCGAGACTCCGAACAGCACGCCGACGGTCGCGACCGTGCTGCGGAGCAGCATCGTGAGGGCGTAGCCGCCCAGCGCCGCCGCGGCCGCGAAGAGCGCGCCGCGGAGCCCGTAGGCCAGCGAGTCGGTGAGCGCGCCGTCGAGGGTCGGCAGGTCGCGGACCTGCATGGCCGCCCAGATCGTCAGCCAGTACACCGCGCTCACCAGCGCTGCGAGCACGAGCGAGACGAGCGTGACCGCGAGCGCCTTGGCCGCCCAGACCCGGCCGCGGCGCGACTCGAAGAGCAGCTGGTTGCTCATCGACCCGCTGTTCCAGTCGTGGCCGACGAACGTCGTCCCGGCCAGCAGCAGGAGGGTGGTGAGCACCGCGACGACGCCGATGCCGGAGCCGCCGCGCTCGCCGGCCATGCTGAGCGGCTCGCGCCCGGTGTACCAGCCGACGATGGTGGTCTCACACTGCGTCTGCGCCGCGGCTCGAGGTACGCCGTACCGGCGGGGGTGGTCGAGGCACTGCTGGATCTCCGAGGACGCCATCTCGGTCGCGCGGTCGAGGTCGGCCTGGGAGACCGGCCGGGTGGCCCAGATCCGGCTGGCGGCGATCACCGCCGGCACCACGATCGCGAGCAGGAGCAGCACCAGGATGGCGCGTCGCCAGCGGAACCGGGTGAGCTCGACGCCCAGCAGCCGCCGCATCAGGCGGCCCCGCCCAGCTGGTCGCCGGCGGTGAGCTCGAGGAACACGGTCTCGAGGTCGGGCCGCACCGGGGTGAGCTCGCAGAGCCAGACCCCGGCGTTGCCCAGCGCCTCGGTGACGGCCGCCGGGCGGTCGGTCTCGACGAGCAGGTCGGGTCCGTCGCGAAGCGTGAAGCCGGCGCCGTCCAGCACTGCGCGGGCGGCCGCCGGATCCGGCACGCCGACCCGGTACGCCGTACTCGTGCCCAACAGGTCCTCGACCCGCCCGGAGGCCAGCAGCCGGCCGTTGCCGATGATCGTCGCCGAGGTGCACACCTGCTGCACCTCGGCGAGGATGTGCGAGCTGAGCAGCACGGTCACGCCGGACTCGCCGAGCTGTCGGATCGTGTCGCGGATCTCCCGGATGCCGGCCGGGTCGAGCCCGTTCGTCGGCTCGTCGAGGATCAGGAGGGCGGGCCGCTTGAGCAGCGTCGCCGCGATCGCGAGCCGCTGCTTCATGCCGAGGGAGTAGGACTTGTAGCGGTCGCCGTCCCGGCCGGTGAGGCCCACCGTCGCGACGGCCTCCTCGACCCGGTCGGCGGAGGCGCCGATGGTGCGCGCGAGCAGGGTGAGGTTCTGGCGGCCGGTGAAGTGGGGCGCGAACTTCGGGTTCTCCACGACCGCGCCGATCCGGTCGATGACGGCCGGGAGCCGCCGGGGCACGGGCTCGCCGAAGAGCCGCATCGTGCCGGCGGTCGCGTGGGCGAGCCCGAGCAGCATCCGGATCGTGGTGGTCTTGCCCGAGCCGTTGGGGCCGAGGAACCCGTGCACCCCGCCGGCCGGCACGGCCAGGTCGAGGTCGTGCACGGCGATCCGGACGCCGCGGCGGGAGCGGAACTCCTTGCGCAGCCCGCTGGTCTCGATGACGAGGTCGCTCACGGCCCCGATCCCAGCATGGCGGCCGGGGGAGTGCAGTCCGACGCGCCGTCAGTCCGGCCCGGGATCGGCCGGACGCCGGCGGAAGGCGGTGCGCGGCGGTGGCACGAGGAGGACGGCGAGCACGGCGAGGAGCAGCACCGTGCCCGGCGGACCGGTCATGGTGCGGGTCAGCGTCGCCGCCGGTCCGGTGATGGCGGTGACGAGCACCGCCTCGACCTCGGTCCGGGGCACCCAGGTGGGGTCGGGAACGTCGTTGGCGTCGCCCTGCAGCCGGAGTCGCGAGCCGTCGGCGTCGACCTCGACCACGCGGTGGGTGTAGCGGTCCGGGGGAGCGCCGACGACGAGGATCCGTCCGGCCCGGAGGTCGTCGTCGGTCGGCGGCCGGGTGAGCAGCACGTCGCCGCGATGCAGGGTCGGCTCCATCGATCCGCCGTCCACGACCGTGAGCTGGCGATCGGTGAGCAACGGCAGGGCGAACGGCGCGACCAGGGCGAGACCGATCGCCGCGACCGCGGTCCAGCGCAGCACCCTGCCGACCGTCACGGGCTGTTCCAGTCGGCGGCGATCGTGCTCGCGAGCGACGACCAGCCGGCCTTGGTGTAGACGACCCGGTAGGAGACCGGCACGGTCGCCCCCGGCGAGCAGCGCGCGGCGTCCGAGTCGAGGAGCCAGCCGGCCGCACAGGTCAGCGTCGACAAGGCGTCGGTGCCGGTGGGGGTGGGCGTCGACCGGTCGCTCGTGGTGCCGTCACCGAGCTGGCTGGTGGCGTTCGCCCCCCAGCAGTACGTCGTGCCGGAGCCGACCGCGCAGCTGCTGTCGAACCCGCTGCCGACCGAGGTGGCGGTGACGCCGGCCAGGGCGCTGCCGGGGTCGACGGCGACCGGTCTCGGCTGGTTGCTCGTGACGCCGCTGCCCAGCCGACCGTTGTGGTGGGCGCCCCAGCAGTACACCCCGCCGTCGGCGATGGCGCAGGTGTGCGAGACACCCGCGGCGAACTCGGTGATGGTCTTCCCGGCCAGTGCGCCGGACGCGTCGACGGCGAGCGGAATCGCGGAGTCCGCGCCGGCCGTGCCGCTGCCGAGCTGCCCGTAGGTGTTGAACCCCCAGCAGTACGCCGCGTCGTCGGCGATGGCGCAGGTGTGCGAGCCACCGGCACTGATGGCGGTGACGGTCCTGCCGGTCAGCACGCCGCCGGCGTTGACGGGCACGGGCGTCGAGCTGCTGCCCCCGACCGACGCGTTGCCGAGCTGCTTGGAGCCGTTGTCCCCCCAGCAGTAGGCGACCCCGCCGGCGATTCCGCAGGTGTGGCGCGACCCCGCCGAGACCGCGGTCCATGGCCCCCCGGGACTGCTGACCGGGCCGGGGATCCTGCGGAAGAGATCCGTGCCACTGAGCTGACCGTAGCCGTTCGAGCCCCAGCAGTAGACGGCTCCACCGACGAGCGCGCAGTTGTGATTGGCGCCGGAGGTGATCGTGCTGACCGTGCCGCCCGGGAGCGACACCGCGACCGGCACGGTGCTGCTCGCGCTCCCCCCGTCGCCGAGCTGGCCGGAGCCGTTGCCGCCCCAGCAGTAGGCGGCATCGTCGGCGATCGCGCACGAGAAGAAGTCGCCGACGCTGATCGCGGTCACGGTCCTTCCGGCCAGCGCACCGGTGTCTCTGACGGCGGTCGGCTCCGACCGGTTGGTCTTCGTGCCGTCGCCCACGGTGCCCTCGCTGTTCGAGCCCCAGCAGTAGGCCCGGCCGTCGGCCAGCTCACAGGCGTGGAACCGCCCGCTGGCGACCGCGGTGGCGGCGGCGATGCCCCCGTCGGCCTCGACGGTGAGGTCGTCGGTGAGGGAGGCGCTGCCGTCCTCCGCGCTGACCGGGGCGTCGACGGCGGTGGTGGTCGCCCCGACGGTCCGCTCGACCGAGTACGCCGGCGCCACGTCGGCGCGCACCGTCGGCGCCGACCAGGTCACCGTGGCGGCGCCTCCCGCGGCGTACTCCGCGGCGCCGTCGGTCACCGGCGCGAGCACGGCCGTCGCCATCGCCTGCGGTGCCGTGGTGGCGGACTCCGCGGTGAAGACGGCCGCGGCCGTACCGGGGGCGAGCGCCAGCACGAGTCCGGTAGCCCCGGCGAGGGCGCCGTTGCGCCATCGACGGTGGGTGCGCATCGCGTTCACCTCCTCCGGTTCTGGAGTCATCGGGCCGTCGCGGTAAGGACCAGCTCGAGTGGCGTGGTGGTGCCCTGAAGGTCGTCGCCGGCGGAGGGCAGGACGTCGACGACCAGGGTCGCGACGGTCCGCTGGCCGGGGGCCAGCAGCACCGGTCCGCCGATGTCGTCGAAGCGGACCCGTCCGTGCAGCCCGGATGCCGACGCATCGGTCCGCAGCCGTCCGGAGAGCCGGATCGGCACGGCGTCGCTGTTGGTGACCGGCACCGTCAGCGCCACGACGCTGTCGCCGGGCAGCAGGCCGCTGGTGACGGTGGGCGTGGCCCAGCTGATCGCCGACTCGTCGATGGCGATCAGCGAGCAGCCGGCGCCGTACTCCACCCGGGTGGTGTCGGCGTGGGCCGGGGGAGCGCCCGTTGGGGCGAGCAGCGCCCCGGCGACGACCGCGACCGACAGCACCGCCCCGGCGGTGCGTCTGCGCCGGGCTCGGAGCAGCACGACGACGCCGACGGAGACCAGGGCGAGCGCGAGGGCGAGCACCCAGAAGGGCGTTCCGGCGCCCGTGTCGGGCAGGGATCCGACGGTCGCGGTGCAGGTCCGGCCGATCTCGGTGAGGGCTGCCCGGGTGATCACGATGCGCTCCACTCCGCTGTCAGGTCCATTGCGGCAAGAGGCGACCAGCCACGCTTGGCGTAGTCGATCCGATACGACACGGACACGTCCGGTCCGGGGGCACATCGGGTCGCGTCGAGCAGCCAGTCGGGCTCGCAGAAGGGCTCGGTCAGCCCGTGCCCCTCGTCCCCTGCGAGCACCGGTTCGTAGCTGCGGCGGACCGAGCTGCCGTCGCCCAGTTGGCCTTCGCCGTTGTCACCCCAACAGGCGACCACCCCGGCGCTCACGCAGCCGCTGCCGGGCCCGAGGGAGATGGCCGTGGCCGTGGTGCCGTGAAGGACGCCGGTGGTGTCCAGGGCCACGGGCACGGAGGATCGTGCGCTGAGCTCGACCGAACCCCAGCAGTACGCCGCACCGGAGGCGACCGCGCAGGTGCCCAGGTCTCCGCCGTCGATGTCGGTGACGGTTCGGCCGGCGAGCGCGTCGTCGGTGCTCACGGCGACCGGCACGTACTGATCGGTGCTCGTGCCGTCGCCGAGCTGTCCGCGGGCGCCGCGCCCCCAGCAGTACGCCTGACCCGAGGCGACGGCACAGGCGTGGCCGTTGCCCGCCGTGACCCGGGTGACGGTCGTGCCCGCCAGGGCTCCGTCGGTGCGCACCGCGACCGGGACGCTGCTGGTGCTGACGCCCTCGCCGTCGCCGACGGCACCGTCGCCGTCGTAGCCCCAGCAGTAGGCGCGGCCCGCGGCCAGGGCGCAGGCGATGCCGCCGCCGGCCGCGACGGCGGTAACGGTCTTGCCCGCCAGGGCGCCGCTCGTGCTGACCGCCACCGGGACATAGCTGGCGGTGCTGCCGCCGTTCCCGAGCTTGCCGTTGCCGTTGTCTCCCCAGCAGTAGGCCCGCCCGTCGGCCACGGCGCACGTGAAGTTGTAGCCGGTGCTGATGTCGGTGACGGTCTTGCCCGCCAGGACCCCGTCGGTGCTCACCGCGACCGGGACGGAGCTGGTGGTCGTGCCGCCGTCGCCGAGTCCGCCTCCCCAGCCCCAGCAGTAGGCCCGTCCGTCGGCGACCGCGCAGGTCTGGGCGAGGCCGACGCTGATGTCGGTGACGGTCTTGCCGGCGAGGACGCCGCTGGTGGACACCGGGGTCGGGACATTGCGGCTGGTGGTGGTGCCGTCGCCGATCTGCCCGTACACGTTCCGGCCCCAGCAGTAGGCGGCGCCGTCCGCGATCGCGCAGACGTTGAAGGCACCGGCGCTGACGCGGGTGACGTCCCGGTACCTGAAGTCGGCGGCACGGGTGAGGTCGTCGGTGAAGCCGGTGCGGCCGTCGGAGGTGGTGAGGGTGGGGTCGATCTCGGCCGTGGCCGCCTCGACCGTGCGGCGCACCGTGTACGCCGGCGCGACGTCGTTCCGCTGGGTCGGCGTGTCCCAGCCGACCGTGGCGACGCCCGCGGCCGTCCGGGACGCGGAGGGGTCGCCGAGGGCCCCGACCTCCGCGGCGTGGGCCTCCTGCGCCGCGCCGACGACGGCCTGCGCGGTGAAGGAGGCGCCGGTGGTCGGCAGACCGCCGGAGAGGGCGAGCAGCAGCGTGGCCGCGCCGGTGACGCCCAGCAGCCCGAGGCCGATGTGGGGCACGGTCAGTCCGCGACCCAGCCGGCGGTGGGCGCCGTGGTGTTGCGGGCCTGGATGGCGTCGATCTGGGCGGTGAAGCCGGCGTCGAGGCCCTGGAGGGTGTTGTCGGCCGTGGTGGGCAGTGAGATCGTCACGGTCATCGTCTGGCCGCCGGCCGCGGCGAGTGCGGGGCCGATCTGGAGGGCGCCGGCCTGCCATGCGGTGAGGCTGCGGGTCTCGGAGGCGGCACCGACGGCCACCTCGACCTGGATCGCGGACTCGAGGGCGGTGTCGCCGCCGGCGGTCTTGGGCAGCCGGATCGTGTAGTAGACGTCCTCGCTGCCGGTGTTGGCGAGGTCGATGGTCGTGCTCTCGCTGTCGCCGGGCAGCAGGCTCGCCGCGCTGATCGGCGCCGAGGAGGCCGCGGTGCCGGCCGTGATCGCCACGGTGGCCGTGCCGACCGACTGGCCGCCGACCGTGGCCTGGGAGGTGAAGTAGGCACCGGTGACCGCGATGCCCCCGGCGACGAGCGCCGCGGCCGCGGCGACCCCGACACCGGCCACCACGATCTTGCGCCGGCGGGTGAGTCCGCGGGAGTGGCGGGCGCCGGCGGGCGCCGGCGGGGCGGGCTGATCGGTGACTGACAAGGGTGCTCCTCGGACGGACGGGCAGGACGCTCGTCACGCTAGGGAGTACGACGCCCCCGCCGTGCGGACTCCAGCCACCCCTTTCCGTGGTTCTCCCGACTCCCGGTCACGGGGTCCGCGGCAGCTCGGCGACCTCGTCGCCCGTCACCGCGCTGGCCAGGCCGTCCCGGCCGTGCGGCAGGATGCGGCCGGTGAACCGCCCCTCCGGTACGGCGTCGAGCCGGCTGGCGAGCCAGTGCGCGATCGCGTCCAGCTCGGTCTCGGACAGCACCCGGTCGGACGCGTCGTCGAGCAGCACGACGTCGACGCCGCGCCGGCGGGCGGCCATCGCGGCCTCGATCATCGGAGGCCGGCTGATCCGGCCGCCCCGGTACTGGTCGCGGAGCCGGCCGTCGAGGGCGGCGCACTCCCGGCGCTCGTGCTCGGTGAGCTCCGCACCGCTCTCGAGCCGCTCCAGCATGCGGCCGATGACCTCCTCCAGGGCCCGGGACCGCTCCCGCAGCTCGCGAGCCGCCGCCTCGCGGAACACCTGGGCACGCACCGCCGCCAGCTCCTCGGCCCGCAGCGCCGTGGTCCGAGCCTGGGTGCGGGCGGTGCCCAGCACCAGCAGCACCCCGATCGCCAGGATCACCAGGTGCCGGGTCGTCGAGGCGAGCACGTCCGCGACGTCGTTCGGCCAGAGGTAGGCACCGCTCAGCGAGAGCACGACGGCGACCAGGCCGCCGAGGACCGCCACACCCGGCCGGCCTCGGACCGCGAGCGCGAGGAGGACGAAGCCGCAGGCCGCGACGTACCAGGTGTCCCCGTAGCGGTGCTCGTCGCGCGGGATCGGGACGAGGCTCAGCGCGGTGGTGGCGACGACGATCGCGACGACCACCCAGGCACGTGCGGGAGTGGGCCGGGCCAGCGAACGCCAGCCGATGGCGAGGAAGGCCGCACCGACGCCGACGATCGCCAGGCCGGCGACCGCGGGGTCGCCGGCCGCAGCGCCGGCGATGCCGGCGAGAACCGCCTGGGCGGCCCAGAAGACCGCGATCGTGACCAGGATCCCCGTTCGCACCCGGCGGTCCTCCGCCGGCAGGATGCCCGTGTCCACGGCCGGGGCGGCCGGCTCCTCCGCCGGGCGGCCACGGGTCCAGGCGAGGGTGACCCGGGTGCCCGAGCCCGGTCGCGACTCGACCCGGGCCTCGCCTCCGGGCACGCCCCGCACCCGCCCGACGATGCTGGTGGAGATCCCCATCCGGCGGGGCGAGACCCGGGCCGGGTCGAACCCCACACCGTCGTCCGCGACCCGGATCCGCACGTCGTCGTCCGAGATCGCCATCTCCACCGAGATCGTCGCCTGCGGCCCGGCATGGGTGCGGCTGTTCACGAGTGCCTGGCGCAGAGCGCCCGTGAGCGCCTCGGCGACGTCGAGGCCGACGGAGGCCGCGGCGCTGCCCGTCCGCCGGCTGTCGATGAGACCGACCCGGGCTGCGGGGCACTCCTGGGCGGCGGTGTCGCGCACCTGGCGCACCAGGTCGTCGACGGGCACGCGCGCGGCGGCCTCCGGCTCGTGCAGGTCGCGAAGCAGCCGACGGGTGCGGGCGGCCTGGGCCGCGACCGCGGTGCGCAGGGCCGGGACGTCTCGTGCGGCGAGCACCAGCGTTGCCAGCAGCTCGTCGTGCACGAGCGTCTGGAGGCGGCGTCGTACGCCGGCGCGGGCGTCCTCGGCCGACCGGTGGGACGCCCGGGCGTAGGCGACCCTGGTGGAGCGGTCGAAGTCGCGGCTCGCCGCGACCAGGGTCCCGAACAGCAGCACGAGCGCCAACGAGGCGAAGAAGGCCTGCACGTCGCTCGCCAGCGCGCTCAGGGTGTCGTGCCCGACCAGGACGCGGAGCAGCTGGATCGCCGCGGTGGCCGCGAGCAGCACCAACCACGCCGCACGCCGTCCCCAGGCGACCAGCGCCGCCGCGACCGGCGCCGCGGTGAACGTGAGCACCCACGGCACCTCGCCGTCGCTCACCCGCCCGGACGCGGCAGCCAGGGCCAGGACCAGCAGCAGCACGCCGTACTCGACGACGACCAGCGCGTTCAGCCAGCGCAAGGTGGGCAGGTCCGACCAGGGCGCGCTGCCCGCGGCCAGCAGCGGCAGCAGGATCGCGATCGCCGTGAGCACCCACGGGGACGTCGGAGTGCCGAGCCGGTCGGGCTGGGTGACGACGAAGGAGGTCGCGACCGTGGCCGCCAGCGTGCTCGCGCCGACGACCCCGGTGCACAGGCGCAGGGTGCGCAGCTCCGCGCGCGGCTCGCGCGCCGCCGTCGCGGTCACGACAGGGTGGGGTACGGCAGGATGCCGTCCTCCATCCCGCGCCGGTACAGGTCCACCTTGGTGTTCGCGGGACGGCTCAGCTGGGCGTAGACGGTGCGGATCCTGCGGATGTGGTCGTCGATGGTGTTCTCCGTGACGCTCAGGCGGCGCGCGACGCTCTTCGCGGGGAGCCCGGAGGCGTAGAGCGCGAGCACCTCGCGCTCCCGGTCGGTCAGCGGCGCCGAGCCGAGCTCGGGGTCGGAGTCCAGGGCGGCGGCCCACTCCGTGGTCACGATCGGCTGTCCGGCCGCGGCCGCGGCGATCGCCCCGATGATGTCCTCCGGTGCGGCCGACTTCCGCACGATCCCCAGCACCCCCGAGCGGGACACCTCCCGGATCAGGAACGGGTTCTCGCCCGAGGTCAGCACCAGCACGTCGGTGCCGCGGTCACGAAGTCGCTCGACGTTCTCCGAGGGCTGGGAGCCGTCCCGCAGGTTCAGGTCGAGGACCACCAGGCGGGCGTGGATCCCGGCGGCGATGAGCTGCGGCACGGACGCCGCGTGGCCGGCGAACTCGAGCGCCTCGTGGTCGTGGATGAGGCCACCGACGGCCAGCGAAACCAGCTCGTGATCGTCGACGATCGCCACCTGGATCGGCTCCGGCACCCTGTCCCCTCTCGTCGCCGCCCACCGTAGTCGGCGGACGCGGCACGCGTGGCCGAATCCGGACGGGCCCGGTGTGGGCCGGGACTCAGGGGGTGAGCAGCTCGATCCGGGGGCCCTTCGCCGGGTCCGGGCGCGGGTCGTAGTCGGGTGTCGCGTCGTATGGCTCCCAGGCCAGGTAGGTGCGCAGGTGGCGCTCGACGTACGGCGTGACCTCCGCGACCGTGACGTCGCGCCCGAGTTCGAGGCTCAGCGAGGTGACGCCCGCGTCGGAGATGCCGCAGGGGACGAACCGGTCGTACCAGCCGAGGTCGACGTCGCAGTTGATCGCGAAGCCGTGCATGGTCACCCCGCGACTCACGCGGATGCCCAACGCGGCGATCTTGCGCTCCGGCCCCCGGTCGTCGGCCCGCAGCCAGACGCCGCTGCGCCCCGGCACCCGCGCCGTGGTGACGCCGAGGTCCGCGCACGCCCGGATCAGCGCCTCCTCGACCCGGCGCACGTAGTCGACGACCTTGACGTGGTCGGGCAGCATGACGATCGGGTAGCCCACCAGCTGACCGGGTCCGTGGAAGGTGATCTTGCCGCCGCGGTCGACGTCGACGACCGGCGCGCCGCCGGGGTCGAGCGGGCGCTCGTGCAGCTCGGTGCGCTTGCCGGCCGTGAACACCGCCGGATGCTCCAGGAGCAGCACGGTGTCGGGCCGGTCGCCGTCCGCGACCCGCTCGTGCAGGTCGCGCTGGAGATCCCACGCGGCCAGGTAGTCGACGAGTCCGACGTCCTCGAACTTCAGCCGGTCAGTCACGCGTCGAGCGTACTGCGGCGCCTGTGGACGGCCGACGGGACGGTCTCGCCTGCTGGGTAGGAGAGAGGCATGACGTTGCTGCTGTCCCTGGTGCTGCCGGTGCTCGTGGCCGCCCCGGCCGCACCACCTGCGATCGAGGCCGCCGCCGTGCTGCATGCCTGGGACGAGCGACGCGCGACGGCGTGGGCCGACGGCGACGTGACCGCGCTGCGGTCCCTCTACGTGCCGGGGTCGGCGACCGGCCGGGCCGACGTCGCGATGCTGCGCGCGTGGGTGGCCCGCGGCCTGCGGGTCGAGGGGTCGTCGATGCAGCTGCTGCGCGTCGAGGTACGTCGGGCGGACGGGTCGCACCTGACGCTGGTCGTCACCGACCGGCTCGTCGGGGCGGTCGCCGTCGGTCCCGGCGTACGCCGCCCGCTGCCGCGGGACGAGGCCTCGACCCGGCGGATCGTGCTGGTGCGCCGGGCGGGGGAGTGGCGCGTGGCTCAGGCGAGCCCGGCGCGGACCACCTCGTGGACGGTGCGGTCGCGGAAGGAGTAGCCCGTCGCCTCGAGGACCGTCGGCCGCAGGTTGATCGAGCCGAGCACCTCGCCGGACACCGGGCCGGCGCCGACCCTGATCGCGAACGCCGGCGCGGGCAGCAGCGCGCGGCGGCCGAGCGCCCGGGCGAGGGCCTCGGTGAACTCGGCGTTCGTCGGGGTCTCCGGACAGCACAGGTTCACCGGCCCGGAGACGTCGTCGAGCTCGGCCAGGTGTGCCGCTGCGCCCACCCAGTCGCGCAGCGAGATCATCGCCATCCGCTGCCGGCCGCTGCCGAGCCGGCCCCCCAGGCCGGCTCGGAAGAGCAGTCGCAGCTGCTTGAGCGGCGCCGCGCGGCGGTCCATGACCGGCGAGGTGCGCAGCACGCAGACGCGGGCACCCGCGGCGACGGCCGGGGCCGTGGCGTCCTGCCACTCCCGGGTCACGGCGGTCATCAGGCTCTCGCCGCGGCTGTCGGACTCCTCGGTCACGACATCCTGCCCGTGGTCGCCGTACCACGCGATCGCGTTGCCGGCGAGGTACGCGGGACGCCGCTCGCTGGTCGCGACCGCCTCGGCCAGCACCCGGGTGGTGGTCACCCGGCTGGCCCGCAGCTCCCGCGCCCAGCGGCGCGAGTGGGGGTTGCCGATCGTGGGCGTGCCGGCGAGGTTGACGACGACGTCGGCGGACTCGATCACGGCGCGGTCGTAGACCCCGGCGTACGGGTCCCAGCTCGACTCGTCCGGCGCCGACGTCGGCCGCCGGGTGAGCGCCACCACCGCGTGCCCGCGCCCGACCAGCTCCTCGGAGAGATGGCGCCCGAGGAAGCCCGAGGCGCCCGCGATCACGACGGTCCTGGTGTCCACGCCCCCACCCTGCCATGCCCCGAAATGCCGAGTAGGCACCAGATTTCAGCCGAAGCTGAAATCTGGCGCCTACTCGGGTGAAATCTGGCGCCGGGTCGGCGGTCAGACCTCGAAGTGGCCGGCCTCCAGGCGCTGCTTGACCTCGCGGAGGAAGCGGCCGGCGTCGGCGCCGTCGACCAGCTGGTGGTCGTAGGTCAGGGACAGGTAGACCATGTAGCGCACGGCGATCGTCTCGCCGAGGTTCGGGTCGTCGATGACCACCGGGCGCTTGACGACCGCGCCGGGGCCGAGGATCGCGACCTGCGGCTTGTTGATGATCGGGGTGTCGAAGAGCGCCCCGAAGCTGCCCAGGTTGGTGATCGTGAAGGTGCCGCCGGAGAGCTCGTCGGGCCCGATCTTGTTGGTGCGGGTCCGCTCGGCGACGTCGGCGATCTTCTTCGCCAGGCCGGCCACCGACAGGTCGCCGGCGTCCTTGATCACCGGGGTGAGCAGGCCCTTCTCGGTGTCGACCGCGAACGCGACGTGCTCGCGGTCGAAGTAGGTGACCTCACCGGCCTCGGTGTCGAGGGTGGCGTTCAGCGCCGGGTGCTGCTTGAGCGAGTCGATCGCCGCCTTGGCGAAGAACGGCAGGTACGTCAGCTTGGCGCCCTCCCGCGCCAGGAAGTCGTCCTTCACCGCCTCGCGCAGGCGGGCGATGTTGGTGACGTCGACCTCGACGACCTGGGTCAGCTGGGCCGAGGACTGCAGCGAGTCGCGCATCCGCTCCGCGATGATCTTGCGCAGCCGCGAGATCTTCTCGGTCTTGCCGCGTAGCGGCGACGGCTGCACGGGCACCGGGGCCGCGGCCGGGGCGGCCGCCGGAGCGGCGGGAGCCGCCGCGGCAGGGGCCGCCGGCGCCGCGGGGGCCGCCGGCTGGCGGGCGTCGAGCACGTCCTGCTTGCGGATCCGACCGCCGACGCCGGTGCCGCGCACCGTCGCCAGGTCGACGCCGTGCTGTGCCGCGAGCTTGCGGACCAGCGGGGTCACGTAGCCGGGGCCGTCGGAGTCGGCCGCCGCGGGCGCGGCGGGAGCCGGGGCGGGGGTCGCCGCGGCCGGTGCCGGAGCGGCGGGGGCGGCCGGCGCGGGCGCCGGCTCGGGCGCCTGCTGCGGCTCGGGCTCCGGTGCCTTCTCGGGCTCGGGCTGGGCCTGCTGCTGGGTCTGCTGCGGGGCCTGCTGGGCGGGCGCGGCGGAGGCGTCCCCGATCACGGCCAGCTCGGCGCCGACCTCGACAGTCTCGTCCTCCTGCACCTTGACCTCGAGCAGGGTGCCGGCGACCGGGGAGGGGATCTCGGTGTCGACCTTGTCGGTGGAGACCTCGAGCAGCGGCTCGTCGACGGCGACGTCGTCGCCGACCGACTTCAGCCAGCGGGTGACGGTGCCCTCGGTCACCGACTCGCCGAGCGCGGGCAGAGTGACCGACGTGCCGCCGCCGGAACCGCCGGCCGGCTCGGCCTCGGCTGCGGGCTGCTCGGGGGCCGGCGCGGTCGCTGCGGGCTGCTCGGCCGGCGCGGGCTCCGGTGCCGGCTCGGGCTCGGGCTGGGATTCCTGCTGCTGCTCCTGCTGCGGCTCGGCGGCCTGCTCCTGCGAGCCCGAGGACTCGCCCGCGTCGCCGATGACCGCCAGCACGGCGCCGACCTCGACGGTGTCGTCCTCGTTGGCCTTGATCTCGAGCAGGGTGCCGGCCACGGGGGAGGGGATCTCGGTGTCGACCTTGTCGGTGGAGACCTCCAGCAGCGGCTCGTCGACCGCGACCGTGTCGCCGACCTGCTTGAGCCAGCGGGTGACGGTGCCTTCGGTGACTGACTCGCCGAGTGCCGGGAGGTTGACTTCGGTGGCCATGGAGTTCCTTCGCTTCGAGTGCTGAGTCTTGTTCTGGACGTCTGGTTCTGGACGGTCAGGAATGTGCGTGCAGGGGCTTGCCCGCGAGCGCGAGGTGCGCCTCGCCCAGGGCTTCGTTCTGCGTGGGATGGGCGTGCACGAGCGGCGCCACGTCGTCGGCGTACGCCTCCCAGTTGTAGATCAGCTGGGCCTCGCCGATCAGCTCGCCGACCCGGTCGCCGACCAGGTGCACGCCGACCACCGGCCCGTCCTTGCGGCGGACCAGCTTGACGAAGCCCTGCGTCTTGAGGATCTGGCTCTTGCCGTTGCCGCCGAGGTCGTAGGTCACGGTCTCGACGCCGTCGTCACCGTACGTCGTGCGCGCCTGCGCCTCGTCGAGGCCGACGGAGGCGACCTCGGGGTGGGAGTAGGTGACCCGCGGGATGCCGGCCTCGTCGATCGGAGTCGGGTCGAGCCCGGCGATGTCCTCGGCCACGAGGATGCCCTGCTGGAAGCCGCGGTGCGCGAGCTGGAGGCCGGGCACGATGTCGCCGACGGCGTACACGCCGTCGAGGTTGGTGCGGCAGCGCTGGTCAGCGAGCACGAAGCCGCGGTCCATCGCGACGCCCTGCTCGTCGTACCCGAGCCCCTCGGTGACCGGTCCGCGACCGACGGCGACGAGCAGCAGCTCGGCCTCGATCACGCTCTGCTCACCGTCGGCTCCCTCGACGGTCACGGCGACGCTGGCGTCGGTGGTCTTCACGCTCCGGAAGGAGGTGCCCGTGCGGAACGCGATCTTGCGCTTGCGGAACGCCCGCTCGAGCGCCTTCGACGACGCCTCGTCCTCGGCCGCGAGCAGCCGGGGCAGGGCCTCGACGATGGTGACCTCGGCCCCGAAGCTGCGCCAGACGCTCGCGAACTCGCAGCCGATCACGCCGCCTCCGAGCACGACCACCGAGGCCGGCACCCGGTCGAGCCGGAGCGCCTGCTCGGAGGTGATCACGCGCTCGCCGTCGATCTCGAGATCGGGGAGGCTCTTGGAGTAGGAGCCGGAGGCGAGCACCACGTGCGTGCCGGTGTACGCCGTGCCGTCGACGGTCACCTCACGCGGGCCGGTGAGTCGGCCGGCGCCCTCGATCACGGTGATGCCGCGGCCCTTGATCAGGCCCGTCAGGCCCTTGAAGAGCCGCGAGACGACCCCGTCCTTGTAGGCGTTGACGCCGGCCATGTCGACGCCCTCCAGCGTGGCCCGCACGCCGAACTGCCCCGACTCGCGCGTCTGGTCGGCCACCTCGGCTGCGTGCAGCAGCGCCTTGGTCGGGATGCAGCCCACGTGCAGGCAGGTGCCGCCGAGGTTGCCCTTCTCGACGAGTCCGACCTTCAGACCCAGCTGGGCCGCCCGGAGAGCACAGGCATAGCCGCCCGAACCGGCACCGAGGATGAGTACGTCGAAGTCGGGATCGGCCACGGGCCCATCTTTGCACTTCTGACCCGCCAGTCCACACCGGCCTCCCGACTACCGAGCGGTCACCACCGGCGTGGAACCGCGACGCTGCGTGGCGGGTGTTGGCACACTTGACCACATGTCATGGATGGACCGCTTTCGCCGTGGGTCGAAGGTGCGGATGAGCGCCCCGGCGCAGGACGCCGCCCGCACCGGCTCGACCCGGGTGCGCGCCTCGGACTCGATGGACGTCGGGCACCTCTACACCTGGGTCGCCGAGCGCCGCGGGGTCGAGGGCTTCGTCGAGCCGCGGACGGCGGTCAGCGACGTGACCCTGCTCCTCGTAGCCCATGACGGCGAGTGGACCCGGCGCCGGGTGCCGTCGGCGAAGTGGGCCCACGAGTTCTGCAACAAGCAGCAGATCCCGTCGTACGACGCCGCCGTGGTCGGGATCCCGCAGCGGATGCGCGACTACAACCGGCGCAAGAAGCTGCAGGGCGGGGCGTAGCTGCTCCCTCCGACTGACTACCCGGCCGACCGACTACCGCGCCGCTACCAACGCCCGCGCGTAGTCGACCAGCGTGCCGACGGCGACGCCGGTGCCGCCGCTGGTCACGTGACCCCAGGGGCCACCGGAGTTGAACGACGGGCCGGCGATGTCGAGGTGCGCCCACGGCAGCCCGCCGGTGAACTCGCGCAGGAACGCCGCGGCGTACAGCCCGCCGCCCCACCGGATCCAGTCGTGCTGGGAGAGGTCGGCGACCTTGCTGCTGCGGATCCGCTCGTTCATCGCCTCGGGGATCGGCATCGGCCACATCTCCTCGCCGGCGGTCGCCGCGGCCGCGAGCACGTCGTCGACGACGTCGGGGGAGCCCATCACCCCGGCGACCCGGTCGCCGAGCGCGACGACCATGTGCCCGGTCAGGGTGGCGACGTCGACCAGCACGTCGGGCCGCTGCTCGGTCGCGCGCACCAGCGCGTCGGCGAGGATCAGTCGGCCCTCGGCGTCGGTGTTCTGGATCTCCACGGTGGTGCCGCCGTACTGCGTGAGCACGTCGCCGGGCCGGATCGCGCTGCCGGAGAGCATGTTCTCGGCCATCGGTACGAACGTGCTGACCTTGAGCGGCAGGCCGAGCGTCGCGATCGCGTACGTCGCCTGCACGACGGCGGCCGCCCCCGCCATGTCGGACTTCATCTCGCCCATGCTCTGCGCGGGTTTGATCGTCAGGCCGCCGGAGTCGAAGGTGATGCCCTTGCCCACCAGCGCCAGGTGGTGCTTGGCGCCGCGGGGGGAGTAGCTGAGCTCGACCAGCCGCGGCGCCGCGGACGAGCCGGCACCGACGCCGAGGATGCCCCCGCAGCCCAGCTCGGCGAGCGCCTGCTCGTCGTACACCTTGATCGCGATCTTCGGGGCGCCGCGACCGCGCGTCAGCTCCTTGGTCGCGGCGGCGACGGTGTCGGCGAACGCCGGCGGCGTCAGGTCGCCCGGAGGGGTGTTCACCCAGTCGCGGGTGACGGCGACGGCGCGGGCGACGACCTGCGCCTCCTCGAACGCCGCGACCGCCTCCTTGCGGCGGGCGACCTCGCTGAGCACGACCACCTCGCCGGGGGCCGAGTCCTTCCCGTCCTTCTTCGCCGGGCCGGACTTGTAGGCGGTGAAGGTGTAGCCACCCAGGAGGTGCCCCTCGGTCACCGCGCGGACCAGCTCCGGGGAGCCCGCGGGCAGCGCGAGGGCGACCGACGCCGCGTTGCCGACCGAGCGGCCGGCCACGCCGGCGGCCCGGCGTACCGTCGTGGGGTCGACCTTCTTGCCCAGGCCGACCAGCACCAGCAGCGGCGAGCCGAGGGTGCCGGCGGTCGGCACCTTGACCGCCTCGCCGGCCTTGCCGGTCACGCCGAGCGTCGCGAGCAGCGGCCGCAGCTTGCGTCCGTAGGCCTTCGCGACGTCGCCGCCGCCGTCGGCCAGCTCGGGGCCCTTGGCGCCTTGCACGACGCCGATCACCACCGCATCGCACTTGGTCTTCGCGGGGCTGGCGCTGCGCAGGGTGTACGTCGTCACCGGGGCAGGATAGTGCGGACCTGCCGAGGTGCGCGCTCCTCCCGGGCGCTCGGCTAGGGTCGCCACATGGCCGACCTCCTCCACTCGCCACTCCACGACCGGCACGAGGCGTCGGGTGCCAAGTTCGGGGAGTTCGGTGGCTGGTCGATGCCGCTGGAGTACCCCACCGGCGTGGTCAAGGAGCACACCGCGGTCCGCGAGGGCGTCGGCGTCTTCGACGTCAGCCACCTGGGCAAGGCCGTGGTGGCCGGCCCGGGTGCGGCCGCCTTCGTGAACAGCACGCTCACCAACGACCTCGGGCGCATCGCTCCCGGCCAGGCGCAGTACACGCTGTGCTGCGACGACGAGACCGGCGGCGTGGTCGACGACCTGATCGCCTACCTGTACGACGACGAGCGGGTGCTGCTGGTGCCGAACGCCGCGAACACCGCCGAGGTCGTGCGCCGGCTCACCGCGGCCGCGCCGGAGGGCGTGACCGTCACCGACGAGCACCGCGACCACGTGGTGCTCGCCGTGCAGGGCCCGCGGTCCGACGAGGTGCTCGGCGCGCTCGGGCTGCCGGTTGGGCACGACTACATGTCCTTCGGGGTCGCTCCCTTCGAGGGTGCGGACGTCGTGGTGTGCCGCACCGGCTACACCGGCGAGCGCGGCTACGAGCTGATCGCGCCGAACGCCGTCGCCGGCGCGCTCTGGGACGCCATCCTCGCCGCGGGCGCGGAGCATGGCATCACGCCGTGCGGCCTGGGCGCCCGCGACACCCTGCGCACCGAGATGGGCTACCCGCTGCACGGCCAGGACATCTCCCTCGACGTCACACCCAACCAGGCCCGCATCGGCTGGGCGGTCGGCTGGAAGAAGGACGCCTTCTGGGGCCGCGACGTGCTGACCTCCGAGCGCGAGGCCGGCCCGGCGCGGGTGCTGCGCGGCATCGTCGCCACCGGCCGCGGCATCCCGCGCCCGCACATGTCGGTCAGCCTGACCGCCGACGTCCCCGTCGGCGAGGTCACCTCCGGCACGTTCTCGCCGACGCTGCGCAAGGGCATCGGGCTCGCGCTCGTCTCGTCCGCCGTGGCCCCCGACGCCGAGGTCGGCGTCGACATCCGCGGCCGGCGCGAGGTGTTCCAGCTGGTGAAGCCGCCGTTCCTCGACCCGTCCGTGCGGGAGGACTGATCCGTGAACCTGCCCGACCAGCCGCCCACCTTCCGGCCCCCGAGCCCGGCCGAGCGTCCGTGGTGGTGGCGCCTCGAGAACGCCGCCGGAGCCGAGGTCGCCGTCGCGGGAGACCTCGCCGGCCAGCGCTTCGCCAGCCAGGCCGACGCCGAGTCCTGGGTGGGCGAGATCTGGTCGGACCTCGCCGACCAGGGCGTCGACGCCGTCACGCTCTTCGAGCACGACCGGCAGGTCTACGGACCGATGTCGCTGCGGGCCTGACGCGGCCCGTCGCGTTGGGGTCATGATGGCGGCATGGCCGGGGACGACGCCGACTTCGCCGCCTACCTGGCGGCCCGGTGGCCGTCGGTCGTCCGCACTCTGATCCTGCTCGGCGGCCCGCCGGCGCAGGCCGAGGACGTCGCCCGCGACGCGCTCGCCCGCTGCTACGGCTCGTGGGAGCACGTCCGCCGCGAGGACGACGTCGACGCCTACGTCTACCGCACGGTCCTGGAGCGCTGGCGGCACGGCCGGCGGCACCGGGCGTCGGTGCCGCCGACGGTGCCAACGACGGAGGCGGCGACAGTGCCGGCGACGGAGGCGGAGGGCGAGGAAACCGGTCCGGTGCGGCTGCGCCGGGCGCTGGAGGCCGAGCTCGACCGGCTGGCCGAGGAGCCACGCGAGGCGGTGGTGCTGCGGTTCGTCGCCGGGCTCGACGACGTCCAGGTGGCCGGTGCGCTCGACGTGCCGCTGGACGCGGCGCGGCAGCGGCTCTCCCAGGCCCTCGCCGAGGTCGACCTCGACGCGCTGCGGGAGCTGGACCCGTGAGACCGCGCGAGGTGCTGGCGGCGGACCTCTTCCGTCGTGCGTCCGAGTCGATCGAGGTCTCGTCGGTGCCGCTGGAGGAGATCGTCGGCGCGGCCCGGGCCGAGCGCGTCCGGCGCCGCCGGCGCGCGCTCGTCGGCGTGGCCGTGGCGGCGCTGGTCGTCGGCGTCGCGACCTGGCTGTCGACCCGCTCGTCCTCGGAGCCCGACAGCCTCGGCCCGCTGGAGGTCAGGCGGGCGCCGAACCCGGTGGACGTCGCCTGGTACGCCGGCGGGCGCCTGCACCTCGACGACGTCACCGTCGCGCTGCCGGCCCTCACCGATCTCGTGGAGCTCAACGGCGGGGCGGTGTACGGCGACCACCAGGGCACCGTCGCCTTCGTCGCTGCCGACGGCGAGCGGCGGCTGCTGGGCCACAAGGACCCCGACACGCTGCTGGTCGGCTCCACCGCGCAGGCCTGGGTCGCCTGGATCGAGCCGGGCGAGGACCGGCGACTCGTCGCGTACGACGTCAGCACCGGCGAGGTGGTCGACACCCGCGACCTGCCCGCCGGCGACGCCCAGCTGATCGCGCTCGACCACCACCGGATCTTCTACCGCGACTCGGCGGGCGCCTACGCCTGGACGCCCGGCGTCGACAGCGCGGAGCGCCTGGTGCGCGGCGGACTCGTCGACGTCGAGTCCGCCACGCGCGTCTACCAGGAGGGTCGGCGGATCGACATGGTCCAGGCGTTCTTCAGTGTGGACTTCGAGCGCCCCGGGATCGGCGCGCTGCTCTCGCCGGGCGGCACCCACGTGCTGACCCGGCGGCCGGACGGCGCAGCGACGCGGGTCGGCGCGCCGTACCGGCCGCTGCTGTACGACGCGCGCTCCGGGGATGCGCTCGACACCGGCGTCGGGCGCGGCGAGCGGGCGGTCGACGCGACGTTCGGGGACAACCTCGAGACGGTCTACCTGGTCGCCCAGGTGGCCGACCTGGCGGGTGGGTCCGACCTCGACGGCAACATCGACCCGCTGCTGGTGCTGCGCTCCTGCTCGATCGGCGGCCAGTGCCACGACGTCGCCCCCGTGCAGACCGGCACGGACCGGCCGCTGCTCGCGCACTGACCGGCCTGGCCCTACCGTCGGCTCATGCGCTTCAGCCAGGTCGACGTGTTCTCGAGCGAGCCGCTGCGCGGCAACCCGGTCGCGGTCGTGCACGATGCCGACGGCGTGACCGACGAGCAGATGGCGGCGTTCGCGCGCTGGACGAACCTGTCGGAGACGACGTTCCTGCTCACGCCGACCGACCCGGCCGCCGACTACCGGCTGCGGATCTTCACCCCCGGCGACGAGCTGCCGTTCGCCGGGCACCCCACGCTCGGCAGCGCCCACGCGTGGCTCGAGGCCGGGGGAGTGCCGGCGGCCCGCGACCGCGTGGTGCAGGAGTGCGGCGCGGGGCTCGTGACGATCCGGCGCGAGGACGGGCTCGCCTTCCAGGCGCCGCCGCTGATGCGCTCGGGCGCCGTCTCCGACGAGGATCTCGACGCGATCGCGGTCGCCCTGCGGCTCGACCGCGCCGACCTGGTCGACACGGCATGGATCGACAACGGGCCGGGCTGGGTCGGTGTGCTGCTGCGCGACGCCGACACGGTGCTGGGGCTGCGCCCCGACTGGGCGGCGTTCGGCGACCTCAAGATCGGCGTCGTCGGTCGGTACGCCGCCGGTGGCCCGGCCGACGTGGAGGTCCGGGCGTTCTGCCCGCAGTACGGTGTGCCGGAGGACCCGGTGACCGGCTCGCTCAACGCCGGCCTCGGCCAGTGGCTCGCGGGCAGCACCCTGCCCGCGGCGTACGTCGCGTCGCAGGGCACGGTGCTGCAGCGGGCCGGCCGGGTGCAGGTGTCGCTGGTCGGCGGCGAGGTCTGGGTCGGCGGGGCGACGCGCACCACGGTTGCCGGGTCCGTCGATCTCTGAGGACTAGGCTCGGGCCGTGCAGCAGTACCTCGACCTCCTCCAGCGGATCCTCGACGAGGGCGTCGAGAAGGGCGACCGCACCGGCACCGGCACCCGCTCGGTCTTCGGCCACCAGATGCGCTTCGACCTGACTGCGGGCTTTCCGCTGGTCACCACGAAGAAGGTGCACACGCGCTCGGTCTTCGGCGAGCTGCTGTGGTTCCTGCGCGGCGACACCAACGTGAAGTGGCTGCAGGACCGCGGCATCAGCATCTGGGACGAGTGGGCCGACGCCAACGGCGACCTCGGCCCGGTCTACGGCTACCAGTGGCGCTCCTGGCCGACGCCCGACGGCCGGCATGTCGACCAGATCGCGCAGGTGGTCTCGCAGCTCCGCGACGATCCCGACTCGCGGCGGCACATCGTGTCGGCCTGGAACGTCGCCGACATTCCCGACATGGCGCTCGCGCCGTGCCACACGATGTTCCAGTTCTACGTGGCGGACGGCCGGCTTTCGTGCCAGCTCTACCAGCGCTCGGCCGACGTCTTCCTCGGCGTGCCGTTCAACATCGCGTCGTACGCCCTGCTCACCCACATGGTCGCCCAGGTGACCGGTCTCGAGGTCGGCGACTTCGTGCACACGCTCGGCGACGCGCACCTCTACCTCAACCACCTCGACCAGGCGCGGCTGCAGCTCACGCGCTCGCCGAGGGACCTCCCGCGGCTGGTCCTCGACCCGTCGGTGACCGAGCTCGACGCGTTCGACCTCGAGCACATCGCCGTCGAGGGCTACGACCCGCACCCCGGCATCAAGGCTCCCATTGCCGTCTAGGGTCGGACGTCGGGTCGTCCTGGTCGCCGCCGTCGCCCGCAACGGCGTGATCGGCAACGGCCCGGACATCCCGTGGCGGCTGCCCGGCGAGCAGGCGCTGTTCAAGTCGCTCACGCTCGGCCACACGCTGGTGATGGGCCGCACGACGTACGCGTCGATCGGCCGGCCGCTCCCGGGCCGCACCACGATCGTGCTGACCCGGTCGACGACATGGTCGGCCGACGGGGTGCTGGTCGCGCACTCCATCGAGTCCGCCCTCGACCTGGCCGACACCCTCGACCCCGCCGCCCAGGTGATGGTCGCCGGCGGGGGAGAGGTCTACGCCGCCTCCCTTCCGCACGCCGACGAGCAGGTGCTGTCGCTGGTGGACCTGACTCCCGACGGCGACGCGTTCTACCCGGCGTACGACCCCGCCGAGTGGATCGAGACCGCCCGCGAGCCGTACGACGGATACGAGCGGGTGTTCCTGGTTCGGGCCTCGGAGCGGCTGTAACGCGGCTACGGTGCGCCTGTGGTCGACCTCTGGGCGCGCTTCGGCATCGCGGCCTTCTTCGTGTACGGCACGGTGCGCCACTGGCCGAAGAGGTCGCCCGAGGCGGTCGAGCTGCGTCTCGAGCAGTTCGCGGAGCGATTCGAGTCGCCGGTCCGGATCGAGGAGGCGTCGGGCGTCGACGGCGTGATTCGCGGGGGCGACCACTTCCTGAGTCTCGCCTATGCCGGGCTGGCCGTGATCGCGCTGGCGTGGGGCCCGGAGCCGGCGACCACGGTCGGCATGATCGGTGCCACGGTGCTCCTCGGTGCGGTGCTCGCGCTCGGAGCAACGGTGCGGGCGTTCTCGCGGCTGGAGGATCGCTCACCTGACGGCGAACTGGTGTCGTCCACGGACTTCCAAGACCCTGCGGAGCGAGCCACGCCGTACGCCCTGGTGGTGGCGTCCGTCCTCGCGGTCGTGGCCGACCATGCCGTTGTCGGGTTGGCGGTCGCCGGCGCCGGCCTCCTGGGCGCGGTCGCGATGATCGGTCTCGACCGCTGGCTGTTCCGACTTCGCTTCACGCCCCGTGACGAGCACCACGCGTACGTGCTCGACGCGCTGCGAGCGTCCATCGTGGCGCGCCTGTACCTAGTCGCGGTGAGCTGGCTGGTTGTCCTGCTCGCCATCGGCGAGCACACCGAGCCCTGGACCGCCCTCGCGGTGGCGGTCGTCGTCGTCCCGGTCGTCTGCACCGTGGTGCTCGGCTGGTCGGGGTCGCCGCGCTTCGTCCGACGGCGCTGGCCGGAACGCGCGGCACGGGCCGACGCTGCCCGAACTGCGAAGGCGCCCTGGTGGCGGCGCCCGCGAGCCGCACGCCGGGTACGAGCGGGTGTTCCTGGTTCGGGCGGCCGACCGCCTGTAACGGGTGATCCCGCGCCCGCCCCGCGGAACTAGCGTGAGGCGCATGATCAGGGTCATCGAGGACATGCCGCCGGGGACGATCGGGTTCGAGGCCGGCGGCAAGGTCACCGACGAGGACTACGAGACGGTCCTCGTGCCGGCGGTGCAGGCGGCGCTGGAGGCGGGTGAGGTGCGGCTGCTCTACGTCCTCCCGGACGGCGTGCAGTACTCGCCCGGCGCGATGTGGGCCGACACCAAGCTCTGGGCCGGCCACCTCAAGGGCTGGAAGCGGGTGGCGATCGTCTCCGACGCCGACTGGCTGGAGCACGCCATCAAGGCGTTCGGCTGGATGATGCCCGGGGAGGTGCGCGTCTTCGACGACGACGACGTCCGCGACGCCAAGGCGTGGCTGGTCGGCATCGACGACGACTGAGCCGGGCCACCCTCGCCGACCATGCGCTTGGCCGGCCTGACAGGCTGGACGGCATGGAGCTGCGCGTCTTCACCGAACCCCAGCAGGGAGCCACGTACGACGACCTGGTGGCCGTCGCCCAGGAGGCCGAGAGGCTTGGGTTCGGGGCGTTCTTCCGGTCCGACCACTACCTGGGCATGGGCACCGAGGGGCTGCCCGGGCCGAGCGACGCGTGGATCACGCTGGCCGGCATCGCGCGCGAGACCAGCACGATCCGGCTCGGCACGATGATGACCAGCGCGACGTTCCGGCTGCCGGGTCCGCTGGCGATCAGCGTGGCGAACGTCGACCAGATGAGCGGCGGGCGGGTCGAGCTGGGCATCGGCGCCGGCTGGTTCGAGCCGGAGCACACCAAGTACGGCATCCCGTTCCCGGGCACGAAGGAGCGGTTCGACCGGTTCGAGGAGCAGCTGGCGATCGTCACCGGCCTCTGGGCGACCGAGGGGGGCTTCGGCTTCGACGGCGAGCACTACCAGGTGACCGACAGCCCGGGGCTGCCGAAGCCCACCCAGCCCAAGCCGCCCGTGCTCATCGGCGGCGTGGGCAGGAAGCGGACGCCGCAGCTCGCGGCGCGGTACGCCGACGAGTTCAACCTGCCGTTCGTCGACGAGACGACGACCAAGGAGCAGTTCGCCCGCGTGCGTGAGGCCTGTGAGGCGCAGGGCCGCGACCCGCGGACCATGCGCTGGTCCAACGCGCTCGTGGTCTGTGTCGGCGCCGACGAGGCCGAGGTCGAGCGCCGGGCCGCCGCGATCGGGCGCGAGAAGGACGAGCTGCGCGAGAACGGCCTCGCCGGCACGCCGCAGGAGGTCGTCGACAAGATCGGCCGGTACGCCGCGCTCGGCGCCGAGCGGGTCTACCTCCAGGTGCTCGACCTCGCCGACCTCGACCACCTCCGGCTGATCGCCCGCGACGTGATGCCGCACGTGTGAGCCGACACCGGTCGGGTCGGGGCGGAGCGATAGCCTGGGGGACATGACCTCTGCCGCACCCGCAGCGCCGTTCGGACGCATGCTGACCGCCATGGCGACCCCCTTCGCCGCCGACGGGAGCCTCGACCTCGACGGGGTGCAGCGCGTGGCCAAACACCTGGTCGCCACCGGCCACGACGGGCTCGTGGTCTCCGGTACGACGGGTGAGTCGCCGACCACCACCAAGGAGGAGGACGGCGAGATCCTCGCCGCCGTGCGCGCCGCGGTCGGTCCCGACATCAAGCTGGTCGCCGGCGTCGGCACCAACGACACCGCGACCTCGACGTACCTCGCCCGCCAGGCCCGCGAGCGCGGCGCCGACTGCGTGCTCCTCGTGTCGCCCTACTACAACAAGCCCGGCCAGCGCGGCATCGTCCAGCACTTCCGCCAGGTGGTCGACGCCGCCGAGCTCCCGGTGATGCTCTACGACGTCCCCGGCCGCACCGGCAGCCAGATCGCGCTCGAGTCGTACGCCGAGATGATCGCCTGGGAGCCGGTGATCGCCGTCAAGGACGCCGTCGGTGACATGCCGCGCGCGGCGAAGCTCGCGCAGCTCGGATACGCCGTCTACTCCGGCGACGACGTCAACACGCTCGGCTTCCTGGCCCACGGCGCCTGCGGCCTGGTCTCGGTCGTCGGCCACGCCGCCGGCAAGGAGCTGTCGTCGATGATCGCCACCTTCCTGGCCGGCGACCACGCCGGGGCCCTGGAGACCTACCTGCGGCTGATGCCGGCGTTCGAGGCGGTGATGGGGGTGCCCAACTACGGCGCGACCACCGCCAAGGCGTCGCTCGAACTGCTCGGGGTCCTCGACAACCGCCACGTCCGGTCCCCGCTCGTCGCGCTCGACGACGACGAGGTCGCGGCGCTGCGCGCCGGCCTGGAAGCGGCGGGTCTGTTGTGAGCCACCCCCATCCCGAGCTGTCGGCCCCCGGCCCGCTCGCGCAGGGGGGCCTGCGGGTCACCCCGCTCGGCGGGCTCGGCGAGGTGGGCCGCAACATGACCGCCTTCGAGTACGACGGCCGGCTGCTGCTGGTCGACTGCGGCGTGCTGTTCCCCGAGGACCACCAGCCCGGCATCGACCTGATCCTCCCCGACTGGTCCTCGATCCGCGACCGGCTCGACGACGTCGAGGCGCTGGTGCTGACCCACGGTCACGAGGACCACATCGGCGCCACGCCGTACCTCCTGCGCGAGCGGCAGGACATCCCCCTGGTCGGCTCCCAGCTCACGCTCGCGCTGCTCGGCTCCAAGCTCCGCGAGCACCGGCTGAAGGAGACGGTGCACCACGTCGTCAAGGAGGGGGACCGGATCTCGTTCGGGCCGTTCCAGCTCGAGTTCGTGGCGGTCAACCACTCCATCCCCGACGCGCTCGCGGTCGCGATCCGCACCGGCGCCGGCCTGGTGCTGCACACCGGCGACTTCAAGATGGACCAGCTGCCGCTCGACGGCCGGATCACCGACCTGCGGGCGTTCGCGCGGCTGGGGGAGGAGGGCGTCGACCTCTTCCTCACCGACTCCACCAACGCCGAGACGCCGGGCTTCACCCCGACCGAGAAGAAGATCACCCCGGTCATCGACCAGGTCTTCCGCGAGTCGAACCAGCGCATCATCGTGGCCTGCTTCGCCTCCCACGTGCACCGCGTGCAGCAGGTGCTCGACGCGGCGTACGCCCACGAGCGCCAGGTCGCGTACGTCGGGCGCTCCATGGTCCGCAACATGGGCATCGCCCGCGACCTCGGCTACCTCAAGGTCCCGCCGGGCACGCTGGTCGACACCAAGGACCTCGCCGACCTGCCGCCCGAGCGGCAGGTGCTGATCTCGACCGGGTCGCAGGGCGAGCCGATGAGCGCGCTGAGCCGGATCGCGCAGCGCAACCACAACTTCGTGCACATCGAGGAGGGCGACACCGTCCTGCTCGCCTCCAGCCTGATCCCCGGCAACGAGAACGCCGTCTTCCGGGTGATCAACGGCCTGGCCCGCTGGGGCGCTCGGGTCGTGCACAAGGGCAACGCGATGGTGCACGTCTCCGGCCACGCCAGCGCCGGCGAGCTGCTCTACTGCTACAACATCGTGCAGCCGCGCAACGTGCTGCCCGTGCACGGCGAGATCCGGCACATGCTCGCGAACGGCGAGCTGGCCCGGGCCACCGGTGTCGAGAACGTCGTGATCGCCGAGGACGGCGTCGTGGTCGACCTGGTCGACGGTGTCGCGGAGGTGGCCGGCAAGGTCGAGTGCGGCTACGTCTTCGTCGACGGCTCCTCGGTCGGCGACGTCACCGAGTCCGACCTCAAGGACCGCCGGATCCTGGGGGAGGAGGGCTTCATCTCGGTGATCGTGGTCGTCGACTCGGTCAGCGGCAAGGTCGCCGCCGGCCCAGAGATCCACGCGCGCGGCAATGCCCTCGACGGCGCGTCCTTCGACGAGATCAAGCAGCCGATCATCGACGCGCTCGACCGGGCGATCTCCGAGGGCAACACCGACACCTACCAGCTGCAGCAGACCGTGCGGCGGGTGATCGGCCGCTGGGTGAGCAACACCCACCGCCGCCGGCCGATGATCGTGCCGGTCGTGATCGAGGCCTGAGCGGGTCGGCCGCGTCGGCCGAGCGGCTCGGGCAGTCCGACGCCGGAGCCTGCGAGGGCGTGACGGTGCGTGTCGAGGTATCGGTGAGCCGGGCAGCTGCCTGTCGTTTCATCAAGGGATGTGGGCGAAGTTGCGCCTCCCCCGATGGGGTGCTGCGCGACGGCGTCGGTTCGCCTTCATCCCTTGGTGGCGCCGCGGTTCCCTGGATGAGCTCGGCGAGGGAAGCGCCGGTTCACCCTCATCCCTTGATGAAACCCCCGGGCTCCCACGCCGATCACCCCCACGGAACCGACACCCGATCCGCTTCTTGACGAGACGACCGAGCCAAGACACGCACTCCTGTGGTGCGTGTGACGGGAGTGGCTGCTGCGTAGGGTGGTAACCATGGCGACCCGTACGTCTTCCCCGCCGGGGTCGCGGAGCAAGAGCACGTCCTCGACCTCCCGATCCCGGAGTACCGGCACCAGCCGGACCACCAGCAGCCGTTCGACCGGTTCGGGGCGCAAGCCTGCCTCGAAGTCCCGGTCGAAGAGCTCGAGCAAGAAGCGTCCGGCGTCGCGGCGCCCCGCGCCTCGCGCGGTCCGCACCGGTCCGGGGCCGATCTCCCGGTTCTTCACGATGATCTTCCGCGGCGTCGCGGCGCTGTGGCTGGCGATCGCCCACGGCGTCGGCGCGGTCGCCCGCAGCATCGGCCACACCGCCCGGGACCTCGAGCCCGAGCACCGCCGCGACGGCGTCGGGCTGTTCCTGCTCGGCGGCGCGGTCGTCGTGGCCGCCGCGGTCTGGTGGCAGCTGCCGGGCTCGGTCCTCGACGGGGTCCGCACCGTGGTGCAGGGGTCCGTCGGCAAGGTCGGGTTCCTGGTCCCGCTCGCGCTGGTCTTCGTCGGCTGGCGCACCATGCGCGACCCCGAGCACACCGGACCCGCCGGCCGCCAGGTCGTCGGCTGGACCGCGCTCGCCTTCGGCGTCCTCGGCATCGTCCAGATCGCCGAGGGCAACCCGCAGCCCGATCTCGGTGACACCAGCGACCTGCGGACCGCCGGCGGTGCCGTGGGGTACGTCGTCGCGAGCCTGCTGCTCGACCTGCTGCGCTCGGTGTACGTCGTGGTGCCGCTGCTCGCGCTGCTCGCCTTCTTCGGCGTCCTGATCGTCACCGCGACGCCGCTCTACCAGGTGCCGCACCGGCTCGCCGAGACGCGCGACCGCCTGCTCGGCCGCACCCACGAGGACGAGGACGCGGGCGAGTCCGCCTCGACCCGCCGCAGCCGCCGGTCGAAGGTCGACGACGACGAGATCGATCCCGACCTCGGCGACCCGGCGTACGACAGCCCGGTGCTGCAGGACCGAGAGCTTCGCAAGCGCAAGAAGCGCCTCGAGACCACCGAGGACGGCCTCGACATCTTCGCGTCCGACCCGTTCGCCGACCCGGCGGCCGACCCGGAGCCGGACCCGGCCGACGTCGCCACCGTCGCCAACGGCCCGGCCTTCCCCGACGTCGGCTCCGAGAAGGTCGAGCTCGAGCCGCCGCCGCACGTCCCGCTGCCGGTGCGGGCCGAGCAGCTCGCGCTGTCCGGCGACATCGTCTACACGCTGCCGGGCAGCGACGTCCTCAAGGCGGGCTCGCCGCACAAGCCGCGCTCGAAGGCCAGCGACGCCGTGGTCGAGCGGCTCACCCAGGTGCTGGAGGAGTTCTCCATCGACGCCCAGGTCACCGGCTACACCCGGGGCCCGACGGTCACGCGCTACGAGGTCGAGCTCGGCCCCGGCGTCAAGGTCGAGAAGATCACCAACATCCAGAAGAACATCGCGTACGCCGTCGCCTCGGCCGACGTCCGGATCCTCAGCCCGATCCCCGGCAAGTCGGCGGTCGGCATCGAGATCCCGAACGTCGACAAGGAGGTCGTCTCCCTCGGCGACGTGCTGCGCTCCACCACCGCGCGCTCCGACCATCACCCGATGGTGGCCGGCCTCGGCAAGGACGTGGAGGGCGGCTTCGTGGTCGCCAACCTGGCCAAGATGCCGCACCTGCTGGTCGCCGGCGCCACCGGCTCGGGCAAGTCGTCGTTCATCAACTCGATGATCACCTCGGTGCTGATGCGCGCGACGCCCGACGAGGTCCGGATGATCATGGTCGACCCCAAGCGGGTCGAGCTGAATGCCTACGAGGGCGTCCCGCACCTGATCACGCCGATCATCACCAACCCCAAGAAGGCCGCCGAGGCGCTGGCCTGGGTGGTGCGCGAGATGGACCTGCGCTACGACGACCTGGCCAACTTCGGGTTCCGCCACATCGACGACTTCAACAAGGCGGTGCGCGCCGGCAAGGTCGACCTGCCCGCGGGCAGCGAGCGCAAGCTCGAGCCGTACCCCTACCTGCTGGTGATCGTCGACGAGCTCGCCGACCTGATGATGGTCGCGCCGCGCGACGTCGAGGACGCCGTCGTCCGGATCACCCAGCTGGCCCGCGCCGCCGGCATCCACCTGGTGCTGGCGACGCAGCGACCGAGCGTCGACGTCGTCACCGGCCTGATCAAGGCGAACGTGCCCTCGCGGCTCGCCTTCGCCACCTCCAGCCTTGCCGACAGCAGGGTCATCCTCGACCAGCCCGGCGCGGAGAAGCTGGTCGGCCAGGGTGACGGGCTCTTCCTGCCGATGGGCGCCTCGAAGCCCGCGCGCATCCAGGGGTCCTGGGTGACCGAGGCCGAGATCGCCCAGGTGGTGAAGTACTGCAAGGGGCAGCTGGAGCCGGCGTACCGCGAGGACGTCACCGCGCCCGCGGCCTCCAAGCGCGAGCTCGACGACGACATCGGCGACGACCTCGACCTGGTGATCCAGGCGGTCGAGCTGGTGGTCTCCACGCAGTTCGGCTCCACGTCGATGCTGCAGCGCAAGCTCCGGGTCGGCTTCGCCAAGGCGGGTCGGCTGATGGACATCCTTGAGAGCCGTGGCGTGGTGGGGCCCAGCGAGGGCTCGAAGGCGCGTGACGTGCTCGTCAAGCCCGACGAGATCGATGGTGTGATCGCGACCCTCCAGGGGGAGATGTGAGCAACCTCAGCACGGCCGACTTCGACCAGACCTACGACGAGCCGGCCGCCACCGCGCCGGCCCCGGTCGAGGTGCGCCGCAACGGCGCGCTCTCGGGCGGCATCGGCGTGGTGGCGGCGGTCGTCGCCCTCGCCTACCTGACCCGAGCCCTCGGCGACGGCGCGCTGCTCGACTGGGTGCTCGCCCTCGCGATGGGTGCCGTCGCGGCGGTGTACCTGTCCGCGCTCGTCGACGCCCGCACCCCGCTCATGGTCGTCGACGAGCAAGGTGTCCGACTCCGCAGGGGCCGCCGCTGGCTCGGCTTCCGGTGGGACTCGGTCGAGTGCCTGGAGCACCGGCCCCGCCGCGGGGCGCTGCGCGACGGGCGCCTGGTCGTGGTCGCGTTCGACGACGACCGCGAGTACGCCGTACCCCTGTCGCTCTCGACCTGGGTGGCCGGAGGCGGCGACGACCTGACGCTGGCGCTGGAGCGGCTCGCCGACGACCCCGACCGGGTCGTCGAGGTCACCGACGTCGCCCACGCTCCGGTCGAGGACGAGTGGACCGAGGACGACCTCGACGAGCCCGAGTACGACCCGTACGACGAGGGGGAGTGGGTCGATGAGGCCGACCGGCCGGAGGAGCCGCTCCACCCCGTGCTGCACGATCCCCGGCCGACCGTGGCCCGGGGCATCGACTTCCTCGCCGACCGGCTGCGACTGCGCCGCGAGCGGCCGACCGGCCACGACGAGGCCGAACAGGACGCGGCCGAGCACGACGCGGCCGAGCACGAGGACCTTCCGGCCGGTCCCGAGCCGACCGTCCCGCTGGTGGCCGCGAGCGCGACGCCGCTGCCGCTGCGTGACCCGGTCGGCGGCAGCCGGGCCGAGGTGCGCTTCGACGGCGCCGCCGCCCTGGCGGCCGAGCCGGCCGAGACCGACGACACGATCGCGGCCGCGCTGCCCGAGATGAGCGAGCTGCGCCGCGATCCGGACGCGCTCGTCATCGACGCCGGCGACGTCGCGCCGGTGGTCGACCCGGTCGCCGACCCGGTGGTCGGCCCGGTGCTGGCGGCGGCTCGCACCCGGCTCCACCTCACCGTCGACCAGCTCGCCGAGCGCACCCGGATCCGCCCGCACGTCATCGAGTCCATCGAGGTCGACGACTTCGCGCCCTGCGGCGGCGACTTCTACGCCCGCGGCCACCTGCGCACGCTCGCGCGGGTCCTGGGCGTCGACGCGACACCGCTGCTCACGGCGTACGACGAGCGGTACGCCGACGCGCCGATCGACGCCCGGCGCGTCTTCGAAGCCGAGCTCGCGACGGGCGCGGACGGCCCGATCCGCAGCATGCGCGGCGGCCCCAACTGGTCGGTGCTGATCGCCGCCGTGATGGCGCTCGTGCTGGCCTGGTCGATCGCGCGGCTGGTCATGGACAGCCCGGTCGAGATCGGCGACAAGCCGGTGCTCAACGGCTCGCCGGCCCCGCGCGCCAAGCTCGGCGCACCGGTGCCGGTCGTCCTCGACGCGGCCACCGGCGGCACGCACGTCGTCGTGCTCGACGGCGCGGGCGAGCAGGTCTTCAGCGGCGATCTCGCCTTCGGCGAGAAGAAGACCGTGAAGGCGGCGCCGCCGGTGCGGGTGCAGGCCTCCGACGGCGGTCTCCAGGTGACGGTCGCCGGCAAGGAGCGCGGCGCGGTCGGCTCCGAGGGCCAGCCCGCCCAGAACACCTTCGCCGCCGACGACTGAACCGGACGCCGAGGCGGCGCCAGATTTTCACAACACCGTGCAATCTGGCGCCGACTCGGCATTTCGACGCGCCACCCGTCGGTTGGGATACTCGGAGGGACATGACGACCGAAACCAGCAGCCCGTCCGATCTCCTCTCCGTCGCGATGGTCACCCTCGGGTGTGCCCGCAACGAGGTCGACTCCGAGGAACTGGCGGGGCGCCTCGAGGCGGGCGGCTTCCGCCTGGTCGACGACCCCGCCGCCGCCGACACCGTGGTCGTCAACACCTGCGGCTTCGTCGAGTCGGCCAAGAAGGACTCGGTCGACACGCTGCTCGAGGCCGCCGACCTGAAGGCCAGCGGCCGTCCCCAGGCCGTGGTGGCGGTCGGCTGCATGGCCGAGCGCTACGGCAAGGAGCTCGCCGACTCGCTGCCCGAGGCCGACGCCGTGCTCGGCTTCGACGACTACCCCGACATCGCGGCCCGGCTCCGGTCGATCATGGCGGGGGAGTCCCACGAGGCGCACACCCCGCAGGATCGCCGCACGCTGCTCCCGATCACGCCGGTCGAGCGCGCGCTGTCGACCGCTCCGGTGCCCGGCCACGCCTCGGGGCCCGCCAGCCTGCGCCGCCGCCTCGACTCCGGCCCGACCGCCTCGCTCAAGCTCGCGAGCGGCTGCGACCGGCGCTGCTCGTTCTGCGCGATCCCGTCCTTCCGCGGCTCCTTCGTGAGCCGCCGCCCCTCCGACGTGCTCCAGGAGGCCCGCTGGCTGGGCGGCAACGGCGTCCGTGAGCTGTTCCTGGTGAGTGAGAACTCGACGTCGTACGGCAAGGACCTCGGCGACCTGCGGCTGCTCGAGACGTTGCTGCCCGAGCTGGCCGCGGTCGAGGGCGTCGACCGGGTCCGGGTCTCCTACCTGCAGCCCGCCGAGACCCGGCCGGGGCTGGTCGAGGCGATCGCGACCACGCCCGGCGTCGCGCCGTACTTCGACCTCTCCTTCCAGCACGCCAGCGCCGGCGTGTTGCGCCGGATGCGCCGCTTCGGCGACCCCGAGAGCTTCCTGTCGTTACTGGAGCAGATCCGCGGGCTCGCGCCCGACGCCGGCGTGCGGAGCAACGTGATCGTCGGCTTCCCGGGCGAGACCGAGGACGACCTGCAGACGCTGTGCGACTTCCTCGTCGCGGCCCGCCTCGACGTCACCGGCGTGTTCGGCTACTCCGACGAGGACGGCACCGAGGCGGCGACGTACGACGCGAAGCTGGACGACGAGGAGATCCGCGGCCGCGCCGAGCACGTGACGGCCCTGGTCGAGGAGCTCACCAGCCAGCGGGCCGCCGAGCGGGTCGGCGAGACCGTGGAGGTGCTCGTCGAGCGCATCGACGACGAGACCACCGAGGGCCGCGCCGCCCACCAGGGGCCGGAGGTCGACGGCTCGACGTACCTCCTCGACGGCGACGCGCAGGTGGGCGACCTGGTCCGCGCGGTCGTGGTCGAATCCGAAGGCGCCGACCTCTACGCTCGGGTGGTGTGATGGACGAGGCCGTGCGCACCCAGCCCAGCAACTGGAACGTCCCCAACGTGCTGACGACCCTGCGGATCGTCATGGTCCCGTTCTTCGCCTGGGCGCTGCTCGTCGACGGCGGTGAGTCGATCACCTGGCGCTTCGTGGCGTTCGTGATCTTCGCGGTCGCGATGATCACCGACAAGATCGACGGCGACCTGGCCCGCAAGCACGACCTGGTCACCAACTTCGGCAAGATCGCCGACCCCATCGCGGACAAGGCGATCACCGGCATGGCCTTCATCGGCCTGTCGATCGTCGGCGACATCTGGTGGTGGGTGACGATCGTCGTGCTGCTGCGCGAGTGGAGCGTCACCCTGCTGCGGCTCTCGATCCTGAAGAAGGTCGTGATCGCCGCGGCCGACCTCGGCAAGATCAAGACCACCTTCCAGGCGGTCGCACTCGCGACGCTCTGCCTGCCGCTGCGCGACCCGGACCTCCCGAGCGGGCTCGAGGTGCCCGGCGAGGTCGTCTTCTACCTTGCGCAGGCGTGCCTGGCGATCGCGGTCGCCCTCACACTCTGGTCGGGCTGGGAGTTCTACCGCGGCGTGTGGCGGCAGCGGGCCTCGCTGCGCTCCTGAGCCCCACCGACGAGCGCTGACGGGTCCGGATCGGACCTGTCCGGACGTCTACCCGGATCCCGGTAGACGTCCTCGGCGGCGCGCCGTCGCGGCCGGCCTGTAACGAATTGTTCAGCAGATACAGGTGCGAGACGTCCGTTTCGAGGCTAGGGTCCCTTCACCACCATGGTCCGCGCCGGAGGGCTTCCCCCACCGCTGCGTCGTCGCCGAGAGTTCTCCTGAGCTTCCCGGTGCGGCCAGCGAAGCTTCCCGACGTTCGCGGTTCGATGGCGCCGCTCGCTGTTGCTGTCCACCGTCAACCGTTCGGAGAACGCCTTACATGTTTGCTTCCGGAAAGCGATTCGCCTGGGGCGCAGCCCTGGCCGTCGTCGCCAGTGGTCTGCTCGTCCTCCCCGCCGCACCTGCCTCCGCCAACGCGGCCGGGACCGGCTTGGTCATCAACGAGGTCTACGGCGGCGGTGGCAACACCGGCGCGGTCTACACGAACGACTTCATCGAGCTCTACAACCCGACCGCGAACGCGATCTCCGTCGGCGGGCTGAGTCTGCAGTACCGCGCCGCCGCCGGCTCCGGTGCGCCCGGGTCGTCGAACGTGTTCGCTCTGCCGACGAAGACGATCCAGGCGGGTGGATACTTCCTGGTGCAGGCGGCGCCCGGCACGACCGTGACCGACAAGCCTCTTCCGGTGACGCCGGACGCGCAGACCACCGGTACCGCGCTGAACCTGTCGGGCACCGGCGGCCAGATCTTCCTCGCGGACGGCACCGCCCCGCTCGACCCCGGCACGGGAACGATCTCCAACCCCTCCGTCATCGACTTCGTCGGCTGGGGCACGTCCACGACCAGCTACGAAGGCGTCCCGGTCGCGCCCGCAACCCGCAACAGCGCCCCGGCCACGGCGAACGCGACCTCGATCTCGCGCACCTCCCCGGGTGCCGACACCGACTCGAACTCCGCCGACTTCGCGGCCGCGACCACGCCGTCCCCGACCACGTCGACGGTCGCTGCCGCACTCGCCGTGACGACGCCGGGTAACAAGGCGGCCTTCGTGGGCACCGCGATCGCGCCGATCGCACTCGCCGCTACGGGCGGTACCCCTCCCTACGCCTGGGAGGCCAGTGGCCTGCCCGCGGGACTGTCGCTGGGCGGAGCCACGATCTCGGGCACCCCGACCGAGACCGGCACCTCGGAGGTCACGGTCACGGTGACGGACTCGGCGAGCCCCACCCCGGCCTCTGACTCCCAGACCTTCACGATCACCGTCAGCGAGACGCCCGAGCTCCGGACGATCGCCGAGGTGCAGGGCACCGGCGAGCGCTCGGAGTTCGCCCCCGCCACCGGCAACGGCGCCGGCCAGACGGTGGCCGTGCGCGGTGTCGTCACCGCGATGTACCGCACCGGCGGCTACAACGGCATGTACGTCCAGACCGAGGGCACGGGCGGCACCACCGACGCCACCCCCGGTGCGTCGGACGCGATCTTCGTCTACGGCAACCCCGACATGAGCCGCATTCCCGCCGGCATCGAGATCGGCGACTCGGTCGAGGTCATCGGCGCCGTCTCGGAGTTCTACAACTCCACCCAGATCACCCCGGCGGTCGGCGGCGTCACCGAGCTCGGCACCGCGCTGGACCCGGTCACCGGCTTCGAGACCGGCTACCCGGCCACCGACGCGGAGCGCGAGGCACTCGAGGGCATGCTGCTCGCCCCCACCGGTGACTTCGTCGTCAGTAACGCCTACAGCACCAACCAGTACGCCGAGGTCGGTCTCGCCGCGACGATCGAGGGCGCGGGCGGCGACCCCGACATCGCCGGACCGCTGAAGCAGCCGACCGAGCACGTCAGGCCCAGCGACACCGCGGGCGTCGCCGCGATCAGGGCCGAGAACGCCGCTCGTGCGGTCACCCTGGACGACGGAGCCTCGTTCAACTACCTGCAGAGCCAGGCCAACAAGGGGCTTCCCGTGCCCTACCTGACCGGTGCCGACGGCCAGCCGAACCCGGTCCGGGTCGGCGCCAAGGTCACGTTCGAGGTGCCGGTGATCTTCGAGTGGCGCAACGACCTGTGGAAGTTCCAGCCGACCTCGCAGGTCACCACCAACGGCGCGGACTTCGTGACCTTCGAGGACACCCGCACCCCCAACGCCGCGCCCCAGGACGTCCTGGGGACCGACGGCGACCTCAAGATCGCCACCTTCAACGTGCTCAACTACTTCGACACCACCGGTGAGGCCTACGTCGCCGCCGGCCAGCACGAGAACCCGCCGATCGTCACCCACTGCACCTACTACACCGACCGGGCGAGCAACCGGATCGGCAACGACCAGTGCGGTGTCAAGCACCCCGGTGAGACCTACACCGCCTCCAACCCCAACGACGGCCGTGGCCCCCGCGGCGCGGCGACCGACGCGAGCCTCGCGCGCCAGGAGGCCAAGCTGGTCAACACGCTGATCACCATGGACGCCGACATCATCGGGCTGGAGGAGATGGAGAACTCCATCAAGCTCCCCGGAGAGTCGAACCGCGACCAGGCGCTCGCCCACCTGGTCGACCTGCTGAACGCCGCGGACGACCAGAACACCTGGGCGTACGTGAAGAGCCCGGGTGAGGCGATGACCGCAGCCGCGGTCGCCGAGCAGGACGTGATCCGCGGCGCGTTCATCTACAAGCGCGACACCGTCGAGACCGTCGGCCAGTCGCGGATCCTCTTCGGCACCGACGAGTTCGCGAACGCGCGCGAGCCGCTCGCCCAGGCCTTCAAGGCCGCGGGCGCTCCCGACGGCGACGCCTTCGCGGTGATCGTCAACCACTTCAAGTCCAAGGGTGACAACCAGTCCCCGACCCCGCCGGCGACCGGCGACAACGCCAACGACACCATCACGGGCGTCGGCGCCTTCAACGGCGACCGCAAGCGCCAGGCGACCCGCCTGCTGCAGTTCGCCGAGGACTTCGCCGAGGAGCGGGAGATCGAGGCGGTCTTCCTGGCCGGTGACTTCAACTCCTACAGCATGGAGGAGCCGATCGCGATCCTCACCGCTCCGTCCGCCGGGTACGAGCTGATCGAGTCCGACCAGGCGGGCGAGGAGTCCTACTCCTACAACGGCCTGTCGGGCTCTCTCGACCACGTCCTCGGCAATGCGGCCGCGATCGACATGGTGACCGGCGCGGACATCTGGGAGATCAACGCCAACGAGGCGGCCTCCTTCATGTACAGCCGCTACAACTACAACGTCACCGACTTCTGGCAGCCGAACCTCCCCTTCGGCACCTCGGACCACAACCCCGAGATCGTGGGGGTCGACGTCCCGGACTTCACGCCGACCTCCTACGAGGAGGTCCAGGTGATCGGCACCAACGACTTCCACGGTCGGCTGCTCCCCGACGCCGGCAACGCGGCCGGCGCGGCGCCGTTCGCCACGGCGGTCAAGGAGCTGAAGGACGACAACCCGAACTCGGTCTTCGTCGCGGCCGGCGACCTCGTCGGTGCCTCGACGTTCGAGTCCTTCATCCAGGACGACGAGCCGACCATCGAGGCCCTCAACGCCATGGGCCTCGAGGTCTCCGCGGCGGGCAACCACGAGTTCGACCGCGGCTACACCGATCTCGCCGATCGGATCCGGAGCAAGGCCGACTGGGAGTACATCGCGGCGAACCTCGAGTACGACCCCGAGTTCATCGAGGCGGCCGACGAGCTCGCCGAGACCTGGACCAAGACGATGCCGAACGGCAAGAGGATCGGCTTCGTCGGCGCGGTCACCGAGGACCTGCCGGCGCTGGTGAACCCGGCCGGCATCGAGGGAATCACCGTCACCGACGTGGTCGACGCGACCAACGACGCGGCGGCCGCCCTCAAGTCCGGTCCGGACCCCGTGGACCTGGTCGTGCTGCTCGTCCACGAGGGCTCGCCGTCGACGGTGTGCAACTCGGACAGCTTCACCGACGAGGCGACCACCTGGGGCAACATCGTCCAGAACACCTCGGCCGACGTGGACGCGATCATGTCGGGCCACACGCACCTGGCCTACAACTGCCGGTTCCCGGTGCAGGAGTGGGTCGACGACTCCTCGCGGACCGTCAAGCGCCGTCCGGTCGTCTCGGCCGGCCAGTACGGCACCAACCTCAACCGGCTCGTGTTCAAGTACGACGACGCGACCGGCGACCTGGTCTCGATCGGCCAGGACGTGATCGCCACGGCCGGCGTCGGCTACCCGTCGAACGCCACGGTGCAGGGGATCGTCGACGACGCGGTCGACTACGCCGCGACCAAGGGCGCCGAGCCGCTGGGCTGGATGGACGGCGAGTACCGCCGGGCGTCGTACAACCCGAGCGGCACCGCCACTGAGAACCGGGGCGGCGAGTCGACGCTGAACAACCAGGTCGCGGAGGTCCAGCGCTGGGCCACCGACGAGGCCGGCATCGAGACCGACATCGCGTTCATGAACCCCGGTGGTCTGCGGACCGACATGCCGGGTGACGCGGACGCCGGCCTGCGGAAGCTGACCTACCGAGGGGCGGCCAACGTCCAGCCCTTCGCGAACACGCTGGTCAACATGAAGCTGACCGGTGCGCAGCTCAAGACGGTGCTCGAGCAGCAGTGGCAGCGCAACGCCCAGGGCGGCGTCCCGTCCCGGCCGTTCCTGCGCCTGGGTGTCTCGAAGGGCTTCACCTACACCTACGTGGAGACCCCGGAGACGGTCAGCGTGCCGAACTCCGCACCCGTGAACACGTTCCAGGGTGAGGTCACCGGCATGTGGCTCGATGGTGAGCCGATCGACCCCGCGGCGACGTACTCGGTGACCGTCAACTCCTTCCTCGGTGGTGGCGGCGACAACTTCTGGGAGCTCGCGAACGGGACCCAGAAGGTCGACACCGGCAAGGTCGACCTCGAGGCGATGGTCGAGTACATGAAGCAGTACCCCGACGCCGCGCACGCGCTGCCGGTCGACTACAGCCAGCGGGCCGTCGAGGTGACCTTCCCGAACTCCGCCCCGGCGACCTACGCCCCGGGGGACTCGGTGACCTTCGATGTCGCCTCGTGGGCGATGTCGGCCGCCGGCGACAAGACCGACGCGCAGCTCAAGGTGCTGCTCGACGGTGAGGAGATCGGCTCCGCCACGGTCGACAACGCCATCGGCGCCCAGCCGTACGACGACTACGGCACCGCCACGGTCGACGTCCCGCTGCCCGCGGACCTTGGGGACGGCCCGGCGACGCTGATGCTCGTCGGGGGGACCACCGGGACGTCGATCCCCGTCGAGATCACCGTGGACGACGGGATCGAGCCGGCGGCGACCCTCTCCGCCGGACCTGACGTGTCCATCGCGTGGGGACAGCCGGCCTCGGTCTCGGTGACCGTCGGCGGCAACGCCGGTCAGCCGACCGGCACGGTCCGTCTCCTGGAGGGCGGCTCGCCGCTGGGCCAGGCCACGCTCGCGGACGGCTCCGGCACCGTCACCCTGGCGGCGGGGTCGGTGACGCCCGGCAGGCACGTGCTGCGCGCGGTCTATGACGGTGACGGCACCTACCCGGCCGGTGCCGAGGACGAGGTCGTGCTCACCGTCGCGCCGGCCACGTCCACGGTCACCGCGGGCGACGTGTCGATGACGTACGGCAAGGCGGCGACGGTCACCGTCAACGTCAGCGGTGGCGGCGGCGGAACGGTGACCATCCTGGACGGGCCCAAGAGCCTGGGCAGCGCACCGGTCGCCGGCGGGGTCGCCACCATCGGGCTGTCGGCCGGGGCGCTCCTGCCCGGCGCGCACACGCTCACCGCGGCGTACTCCGGTGACGCCCGCGTCGCCTCGGGCTCCGACACGTTCGCGGTGACGGTCGCGAAGGCGAAGTCGTCGACGAAGGTGAAGGCGAAGCCGGCGAAGGTCAAGGTCAAGAAGACCAAGGCCAAGCTGACCATCACCGTGACCGGACAGTCGGGTGTGGTGGCGACCGGCAAGGTGAAGGTGAAGGTCCCGGGCCAGGGCACGAAGACGGTGACCCTGCGCAAGGGCAAGGCCACGCTGAAGCTGGCGAAGTTCACCGATACCGGCAAGAAGAAGGTCAAGGTCAGCTACCAGGGCAGCGACCTGCTGAAGCCGAGCTCCGGCTCGGTGGTCGTGAAGGTCGTCAAGAAGAAGTAGGCCCGAAAGCAGGCTGCGACGTACGTCGGCCCGTCCGTGCTCCGGCAGGGACGGGCCGACGTACGTTACCGGGAACCGTCGGTCGACCGGGTTAGGGTGCTGGTCCGTCTCGGATCTCGGCTCTCTCGGAAAGGTCAGTCAGTTGCTCCCTTCCCCTCGGACCGGCAGGGGCGTTCGCGCCCTCGTCGCCGTGTCGTCCATGGGCCTGGTCTCCGCCGGGCTCGCCCTCGTCGCGGCGCCGGCGGGTGCCGCACCCGCCAGCCCGGTCGACGTGACGATCCTCGCGACCAACGACTTCCACGGCCGGATCAAGGCCAACGGAGCCGAGGCCGGCGCGGCCGCGATCGCCACCTACGTCAAGAACGCCAAGGCCGATGCGACGACCGGGCCCAACACCGTGTTCGCGGCCGCCGGTGACCTCATCGGCGCCTCGACCTTCGAGTCGTTCATCGCCCACGACAAGCCCACGATCGACGCCCTCAACGAGGCGAGGCTCGACGTGTCCGCGGTCGGCAACCACGAGTTCGACAAGGGGTACGCCGACCTCGTCGACCGCGTGATGAAGCCGTACGACGCGACCGCGAACCCCGAGGGCGGCGCCCAATGGAAGTACGTCGGCGCCAACCTCGTCGAACCCAACGGGGCCGACGCGATCAAGGCGTCGTGGACCGCCGAGCTCAGCAACGGCACACCCGAGACGACCGATGACGTCAAGGTCGGTTTCATCGGCGCCGTGACCGAGCACCTTCCCGAGCTGGTCTCGCCGGCCGGCATCCAGGGCCTCCAGGTGACGCCGATCGTGCAGGCCGTCAACGCCGAGGCGGCGGCCCTGAAGTCGGCCGGCGCCGACGCGATCGTGCTGCTGGTGCACGAGGGCGCGCCCAGCACCGACTGCGCCACGATGGCCGGCGACCCGGCGTCCGACTTCGGCAAGATCGTCACCGGTGTCAGCGCCGACGTCAACGCGATCGTCTCGGGCCACACCCACCTCGCCTACGACTGCGACCTGGCCAAGCCGGGCGGTGGCACCCGGCCCGTCGTGTCGGCCGGCCAGTACGGCTACAACCTCAACAAGCTGAAGCTGACGATCGGCACGGACGGCGCGGTGACCACGGCCCACAGCCTGGTGCCGCTGACGACCAAGAGCGGCGACACCTACACGCCGATCCCGGAGACCGTGCCGGCCGACCCGGCGACCAAGGCGATTGTCGACGCGGCCGTCGCGGCCGCGGAGGTCAAGGGCGCGGCGCCGCTGGGCAAGCTCGGCGGGGCCTTCTACCGCGCGTCGCGGCCGGTCGTGTCCGGCACCGGTGCCGAGGAGAACCGCGGTGGCGAGTCCACCCTCGGCAACCTGGTCGCCGAGGCCCAGCGCTGGGCGACCCGCTCGGCCACGACCGGCTCCGCCCAGATCGCCTTCATGAACCCGGGCGGGCTGCGGGCGGACATGCTCGGCAACAACGCCGGCGGCTATCCGGCCGTGCTGACCTACAAGCAGGCCGCCAACGTGCAGCCGTTCGCGAACACGCTGGTCAACATGAGGCTGACCGGCGCCCAGCTCCGAGCGGTCCTCGAGCAGCAGTGGCAGCCCGCCGGCGCGTCGCGGCCGTTCCTGCGGCTCGGCGTCTCGCAGGGCTTCACCTACACCTACGACCCGACGACCAAGAAGGTCACCGGCATGTGGCTGAAGAAGAAGCAGGTCGAGGACGCCACGTCGTACTCCGTCACGGTGAACTCCTTCCTCGCCTCGGGCGGCGACAACTTCGCGGCGTTCAAGGACGGCACCGGCCGCCGGGACACTGGCCAGACCGACCTCGAGGGCATGGTGGGCTTCATGGCCGCCAAGGGCGGCGGCAACGGGCTGCCGGTCAGCTACAAGCAGCGTGCGGTGGGCGTCACCCTGCCCACGGGCGCCCCGAAGGCATACCGGGCCGGCGACAGCCTGTCGTTCAAGGTCTCCTCGCTGGCCTTCACCGGCCCCGGCGACGTGCAGGACAAGCGCGTCGACGTCACCCTCGGCAAGACCAAGCTCGGCCGCGCCAAGGTCGACAACACCGTCGCGGCCGGCGCCACCGACGACGAGGCCGGCACCGCGACCGTGACGGTCCGGGTCCCCGGCGGCGTGAAGCGCGGGGTCCAGCAGGTCAAGGTGACCGGCGTCCAGACCAAGACCCAGGTCCTGGTGCCGGTGCGGTTCAAGGGCAACCGGCTCGACTCGAAGCTGACCGCGAAGCTGCACCCGAAGAAGGTCAAGGTGCGCCAGGGCCGGGTCCAGGTCCGGGTCAAGGTACGTGCCGCGGGCGCCCCGGCGGCCGGCAAGGTGCGGGTCCGCGCCGGGCACCGTCCCTACGTCGCCCGGCTGAACAAGAAGGGCGTCGCCACCTTCCGGCTGCTGCCGTTCAAGCAGACCGGGGTCAAGAAGGTGAAGGTCGCCTTCCTGCGCACCAACGCCCTCAAGGCCGACCACGAGGTGCTGACCGTGCGGGTGGTCCGCCGCTGATCGATGGGGGCCGGTCGGCCGGGGAGCTCACCCCGGTCGGCCGGCCCGCGCCTCGGCCAGGTCGGCGGCCGCGTGCACGAGCGCGAGGTGGCTGAACGCCTGCGGGAAGTTGCCGATCATCCGCCGGCCCGCCGGGTCGTACTCCTCCGACAGCAGGCCGACGTCGTTCGTGAGGTCGCAGAGCCGGTCGAAGAGGGCGGCGGCGTCGTCGATCCGGCCGGCCCGGGCGTACGCCGAGACCAGCCAGAACGAGCACGCGAGGAACGGGTGCTCGTCGCCGGCGAGGCCGTCGACGCCGGTGCTGGTGCGGTAGCGGAGCACCAGGCCGTCGCGGAGCAGGTCGCGCTCGACGGCCTCGATGGTGCCGAGCATCCGCGGGTCGTCGCCGTCGATGAAGCCGATCGTCGGCAGCACGAGCAGCGCGGCGTCCACCTCGGCGCCGCCGTAGTACTGCACGAACGTGCCGCGCTCGGCGTCGTACCCGTGCTCGAGCACCCGGGCGTGCACGGTGTCGCGCAGCCGCCGCCACTGGTCGACCGGGCCGTCGAGGTCGAACTCCTCGACCGCGCGGACGGCCCGGTCGAACGCCGCCCAGACCATCGCCTGGGAGTGCGTGAAGTACTGCTGCGGGCCGCGGATCTCCCACAGCCCGTGGTCCTTGCGTTGCCAGGTCGTCGCCAGGTGCTCGACGAGCGTGCGCTGGAGGGCCCATGCGTCGGCGTCGGCCCGGCCGGTCGCCCGACGGATCTGCTCGAGGCCGATCATCACCTCGCCGAGCACGTCGAGCTGGCGCTGCACGGCGGCGCCGTTGCCGATCCGCACCGGGGTCGAGCCGGCGTACCCCGGCAGGTGCGGGAGGGTGAACTCGGGGAGCCGGCGAGCGCCGTCGACGGCGTACATGATCTGGAGGTCGTCGGGGTCGCCGGCGACCGCCCGCAGCAGCCACGCCCGCCAGAGCCGTGCCTCGTCGGTGTGGCCGGCCCGGACCAGGGCGCCGATCGTCAGCGCGGCGTCGCGCAGCCAGCAGTAGCGGTAGTCCCAGTTGCGCTCGCCGCCCGGATCCTCGGGCAGCGACGTGGTGGCTGCGGCGACGATGCCGCCGGTCTGCTCGTCGGTGAGCAGGCGGAGGGTGAGCAGCGAGCGGAGCACCGCGTCGAGGCGGGGCAGGTCGGCGCGGCAGCGGTGTGCCCACCGCTGGCCCTCCCGGATCGACTCCGTGACGTGGTCCTCGGGCGGGTCCGTGACGGTCAACGGGGCCCACGAGGGCAGCCAGGTCGTGGTGAAGACCAGGTGGTCGCCGGCCAGCACGTCGAACTCGTCGGCATGGTGCCGGTCGACCGCGCCGGGCAGCCGCGGTCCGCGCAGCACCAGCCGGTCGGGCCCACCGGTCGCGGTGATCACCCGCTCGCCGGCGACCTCCGCCCGGCGTACCCACGGCACCACGGCGCCGTAGTCGAACCGGACGGTCCACTCGTGGCGGACCCGGACGGTGCCGCGAACGCCCACCACCGTGCGCACCAGGTCGGCGCGGCCGTCACCGCGGGGCATCGCGTCGGTGAGGGTGATCTCGCCGGTGGCGGTGGTGAACGTCGTCTCCAGTACGGTCGACTCGCCGACGTAGCGCCGGCGGACGTCGTACTCGTCGACCGGACAGAGCTGCCAGTGCCCGTGGTCGTCGCCGCCGAGCAGGCCGGCGAAGCAGGCGGGGGAGTCGAAGCGCGGCAGGCAGAGCCAGTCGACGGAGCCGTTCCTGCCGACCAGCGCGCCGCTGCGGCGGTCGCCCACCAGGGCGTAGTCCTCGATCGGCAGCGTCATGGCTCTGGACAGTAGCGTTGCTCCCGTGACGGACCTGGCGACACGCGTGCACCTCCTCCTGCGCGGCTCGGGTGGCACGGTGGCGACCGCCGAGTCGCTGACCGGCGGCCGGCTCGCGGTGGCGCTGACCGACACGCCGGGGGCGTCCGAGACCTACCTCGGTGGCGTCGTGACCTATGCGACCGAGCTCAAGAAGTCGGTGCTGGGCATCGACCAGCGGATCATCGACGACCACGGCGTGGTCTCGGCCGAGTGTGCGAGGGCGATGGCCTCCGGCGTGCGGGCGTTGACCGGGGCGGCGTTCGGCCTGGCGACCACCGGCGTCGCCGGGCCGTCCGAGCAGGAGGGCAAGGCACCCGGGACGGTGTTCGTGGGGATCGCCGGGCCCGGCGTGCTGGAGGTCGTGGCGCTCGAGCTCAGTGGCAAGCGCCAGCAGATCCAGGATCGGACCTGCACCGAGGCGCTCACGGCGTTGGAGCAGGTCCTGCGGCGGGAAGAAACGGCCCTCGGGTAGCGTTGGGCCCGACAGGTCTCGGCATCGGAGGGAGCGACGCGCATGGTGCTGGTTCGTCGAGTGCTCGGCGACGTGCTCCGCAGCCTGCGGATGCAGCGCGGTCTGACCTTGCGTGAGGTCTCCGCCGCGGCCCGGGTGAGCCTGGGCTACATCTCCGAGATCGAGCGCGGGCAGAAGGAGGCCTCCTCCGAGCTGCTCGCGTCGCTGTGTGCCGCGCTCGAGGTGCCGCTGTCCGATGTGCTGCGGGAGGTCTCCGACCTCGTGGCCGTCGAGGAGGCGGCTGCCGCGCTGATCCGGATCCCGGTGGCCACGCCGGCGGCCCCGGTGGTCACCTCGGCCGCCTGACCCGCCCTCACGAGCGCGTGGGCTGGCAGCTGGGGCACCAGTACGCCGTCCGCTCCGCACCGGCCCGCCCGAAGGCCGTCGTCGCCACGCGGCCGCCGCAGCGGCGGCACAGCCGCTGCCGGTAGACCCACATCCGGTTGGACCGGGACCACTCCTGGTCGAGCATCTGCCGGGCCCGGCGCACCATTCGCGGCAGGTCGGGCACCTCGCCGACCGGGGCGACCGGCGGGACGCCCATGACGAAGAGGACCTCGGCGGCGTAGATCGTGCCGATGCCCGCGAGCAGGGTCTGGTCGCGCAGGGCCTCGAACACCGGTCGCTCCGGGTGCGTCCGGAGCCGCCGCAGCGCCTCGTCCTCGTCCCAGTCCGGTCCCAGCAGATCGGGCCCGAGATGTCCGACGACCTCCGGCTCCCACTCGCGGGGCACGAGCTCGACGATCCCGAGCAGGTAGCCGACCGCCACCGGTCCGTCGGTCTCGAGCACCACGCGGATCTCGTGGGACCGGGGGTTCCAGCGCTTGCCGGGCTCGAAGACCCGCCACGACCCCTCCATCTTGAGGTGGGTGTGGAGGGTCACGGGTCCGTCGTCGCCGTCGATCCGGGTCAGCAGGTGCTTGCCCCGCGACACGGTCTCGACGACCGTGCCGCCCGCGAGGTCGGCGGTGGCGTGCCGCGGGACGCGGAGGTCGCTGCGGGTCAGCACCCGGCCGTCGAGCGCCTGCGCGAGCCGGCGGGCGGTACGGCGCACGGCGTCGCCCTCAGGCACCGGCGCCCCTGAGCCGGAGCCCGCGCGGGGTGGCGACGAACCCGGCCGCCTGGAGCGCGTCGCGCAGCGGCGTCGCCCCGGCGCCGAGGAGCTGCTCCCCGTCGGCCTTCTCGACGGTCATCCGGCCCAGCGACCCCTGCCGGGCGGCCTCGGCGAGTGCTGCAGCGGCCGGGCCGAGCCGGTCGGGGTCGTCGGACCAGGTGAGGAGGGTGCGACCACCGCGCTCGACGTACAGCGTGAGCCGCCCGTCGACGAGCACCACGATCGCGCCGGCCTTGCGGCCGGGCCGATGGCCGCTGCCGGCCGCCTCGGGCCAGGGGAGCGCGGCGCCGTACGGGTTGGCCGGATCGGTGGCGGCCAGGGCGACCGCCGTGGGTTTGGTGTCGACGTCGACCTCGGAGAACGTGCGCAGCCGGTCGACCGATCCGGCCGTGCCGAACTGGGCGGCCCCGAGGCCGGCCACGAAGTAGCCGCGTCGACAGCGCCCGGACTCCTCGAAGGCCGAGAGCACCTTGTAGACCGCGGCGAACCCTCCCGGGAGCCGTTCGCTGGCCACGGCGCCGCGGGTGACCACGCCGTGGCGGTCGAGGAGCCGCTCCGCGACCGCGTGCGCGCGTCGGGTCGGATCGGTGTCGATCGGCGGCAGCAGCGCCCACCGGCCGGCGGTCTCGGGCGGCCCGGTGCGCGCGGGCATCCGGGCCCGGCCGCCGGTGGTGCTGGACATCCGGATCCGGGGCGGTGGGCGGCGGGTCCGGTGGGCCGGCGTGCCGCCGCGGGTCAGCGCCCGCAGCGGGGTCAGCGTGTCGTTGCTGATCCGGCCCGCCCAGACCAGGTCCCACAGCGCGGCCGAGAGCGCTGCGTCGTCGCTGGACCCGACCGACTCGGCGAGCTGGCGGAAGAACCACGCGCCACCCGGTGCGAGCGCGTCGAGCACGGCCTGGTGGAGCTCACTGTGGTCGAAGGGGGCGGGCTCGGGCAGCGTCAGGGGAGCCTGGTCGGCGGTGTGCAGCGAGACCCAGCCGTCGGCGCCGGGCAGCGGCGCGTGCCCGGCCCAGACGACCTCGCCGGAGGCGGTGAGCTCGTCGAGGTACGCCGGCTCGTAGTCGCGCACGCGGCCCGCCAGCACCAGCGGCTCGAGCGCGGAGGCCGGGATCGCGCAGCCGGCGAGCTGGTCGACCGCGGACAGCACCCCGTCGACGCCGCGCAGGCCGCCACGGGACGTGACCACGTGCTGCCAGGCCGGCAGGAACCGGCCCAGCGTGTCGGGCTCGACCGGCTCGATCTCCTGGCGCAACCGGGCCAGGGAGCGGCGCCGGAGCCGGCGCAGCACCTCGGCGTCGCACCACTCGGTGCCCGAGCCGGCGGGCCGGAACTCGCCGTCGAGCACGCGGCCCTGGGCCGCCAGTCGCTGCAGGGTGTGGCGGACGACGGCGGCGCCGAGCCCGAGCCGGGTCGCCACGTCGTCGACGGTGAAGGGGCCGTGCGTGCGGGCGAAGCGGGCGACCAGGTCCGCGAGAGGGTCGTCGACCGGTTCGGCGAAGGCGTCGGGGGTGCCGGGCGGGACGGGGACGCCGAGTCCGTCGCGGAGCCGGCCGACGTCCTCGACCGCGGCCCAGCGCTCGACGCCGGCCATCCGGACCTCGACGACGCGGCGACTGTCGGCGAGCGCGGTCAGCCAGGCCGCGACGTCGGCTCCGGGCGTGGAGCGCTCGGCGACCTCGTCGGTCGACAGCGGTCCGAGCAGCCGGAGCAGGTCGGCGACCCCTTCGGCGCCGCGGGCGTGCCGGTCGGTGGCGGTGCGCTGGAGCTCGGCCTCGACCTCGGCGAGCACCTCCGGGTCGAGCAGCTCGCGCAGCTCGGCCCGGCCGAGGAGCTCGGCGAGCAGCCCCTGGTCGAGCGCGAGCGCGGCGGCGCGCCGCTCGGCGATGGGGGAGTCACCCTCGTACATGAACTGGGCGACGTACCCGAAGAGTAGGGTGCGGGCGAAGGGCGACGGCTGGTGGGTCGCCACGTCGGCCACCCGGATCTCGCGCCGGTCGATGCCGCGCATCAGTGCCGTGAGCGAGGGCAGGTCGTAGACGTCCTGGAGGCACTCACGGACGGCCTCGAGCACGATCGGGAAGGACGGGTACTGCGCGGCCACCTCGAGCAGCGCGGCCGAGCGCTGCCGCTGCTGCCACAGCGGTGAGCGGCGGCCGGGATCGCGGCGGGGGAGCAGCAGCGCGCGGGCCGCGCACTCGCGGAAGCGCGACGCGAAGAGCGCCGAGCCGCCGACCTCCTGGGTGACCAGGGCCTCGATCTCGTCGGGCTCGAACACGACGACGTCGCCGGCCGGGGGCTCGGCGTCGGTGTCGGGCACCCGGATCACGATGCCGTCGTCGGAGGCGACCGCCTGGCCGTCGACGCCGTACCGCTCCCGCAGGCGGGCGTTGATCGCCAGCGCCCATGGCGCGTGCACGGGCACGCCGTACGGCGAGTGCACGACCAGCCGCCAGTCGCCGAGCTCGTCGCGGAACCGCTCGACGACGAGGGACTGGTCGCTCGGCAGCAGGTTGGTGGCCTCCAGCTGCTCGTGGAGGTAGCCGACCAGGTTGCCGGCGGCGTACTCGTCGAGTCCGTCGGCCCGGGCGCGCTCCTCGGCACGCTCGCGGGGCAGGGCGGCGAGCTCGCGGGTGAAGGCGCCGATGGCCCGGCCGAGCTCGGCGGGCCGGCCGAGGGTGTCGCCCTTCCAGAACGGCAGCCGGCCGGGGATGCCGGGCGCGGGGGTGACCAGCACCCGGTCGTGGGTGATGTCCTCGATGCGCCAGCTGGTCGCGCCGAGGGCGAAGATGTCGCCGACGCGGGACTCGTAGACCATCTCCTCGTCGAGCTCGCCGACCCGCCTGCCGGTGCCCTCGCCCACGAGGTAGACGCCGAACAGGCCGCGGTCGGGGATGGTGCCGCCGCTGGTGACGGCGAGCCGCTGGGAGCCGGGGCGTCCGGTGAGCACGCCCGTGACTCGGTCCCAGACGATGCGCGGGCGCAGCTCGGCGAACTCGTCGGAGGGGTAGCGGCCGCTGAGCAGGTCGAGAGTGGCGTCGTAGGCGCTGCGGGGGAGCTGGGCGAACGGCGCGGTGCGGCGGACCAGCTCGTAGAGGTCATCGGCGGTCCAGGCGTCGAGCGCGGTCATGGCCACAATCTGTTGGGCCAGCACGTCGAGCGGATTGGCGGGCACCCGCAGCGACTCGATCGCGCCGGTGCGCATCCGGTCGACCGCGACCGCGGTCTGGGCGAGGTCGCCGCGGTGCTTGGGGAAGAGCACGCCGCGGGAGACCTCGCCGACCTGGTGGCCGGCCCGGCCGACGCGCTGCAGTGCGCTCGCGACGCTCGGCGGGCTCTCGATCTGGACGACCAGGTCGACCGCGCCCATGTCGATGCCGAGCTCGAGGCTGCTCGTGGCCACCACGCAGGGGAGCCGGCCGCGCTTGAGGTCGTCCTCGATCAGGGCCCGCTGCTCCTTCGAGACCGACCCGTGGTGCGCCTTCGCGATGATCTGGTCGGCACCGTGGCTCTGCCCGGACTGCGCCATCACCTGCGCCGGCACGGTGGTTGAGGAAGGCGCGCTAGCGCCTGTCTCGAAACCACCGTCCTGCTCGAGGTCCCCGCCGGCCCGATCGGTCGCGATCTCGTTGAGCCGCGCGGTCAGCCGCTCGGCCAGCCGGCGGGAGTTGGCGAACACGATGGTGGAGCGGTGTTGCTCGACGAGGTCGACGACGCGCTCCTCGACGTGCGGCCACAGGCTCGGGGAGCGCTGCGGGTCGTCGCTGTCCTCGGCGTAGTCGTCGGGGGCCGTCATGTCCTCGACGGGGACGACGACGCGCAGGTCCCACCGCTTCTCGCTCGGCGGCGCGACGATCTCCACGGGGGTGGAGCCGCCGAGGAAGCGGGCGACCTCGTCGAGCGGTCGCACGGTCGCCGAAAGGCCGATGCGCTGGGCGGGCCGGTCGAGGAGCGCGTCGAGCCGCTCGAGGCTGACCGCGAGGTGGGCACCGCGCTTGGTGCCGGCGACGGCGTGGACCTCGTCGAGGATGACGGTCTCGACGCCCCGCAGCGACTCGCGCGCCTGGCTGGTCAGCATCAGGAACAGCGACTCGGGGGTGGTGATCAGGATGTCGGGCGGGCTGGTGGCCAGCTTGCGACGGTCGGCGGCGGGCGTATCGCCGGAGCGGACGCCGACGGTCACCTCCGGCATCGGGATGCCGAGCCGGTCGGCGGTGTGGCGGATGCCGGCCAGCGGCGCCCGGAGGTTGCGCTCGACGTCGACGCCGAGCGCCTTGAGCGGCGAGATGTAGAGGACCCGGCAGCGGTGCTGCTTGTCCTCGGGCGGCTCGGCGGTGAGCAGCCGGTCGAGGCCCCACAGGAAGGCGCTGAGCGTCTTGCCCGACCCGGTCGGCGCCACCACCAGCGCATGTCGACCCGCGCCGATCGCCTCCCACGCACCCGCCTGCGCGGGCGTCGGCTCGGCGAACGCCGCACCGAACCAGGCGCGGGTGGGCTCGCTGAACCTCTGGAGCGGGTCGGTCACCTCCCCATCCTCGCGCACCCCACCGACAGTCGAGTCGGGACTTCTGGTCGGAACTCCCGATGCGACCGAGTGGGGCCGGCGCGGCGACACCTGCCGGTCGGTGGGTCAGCCGACGACCGCGTCGAGCTCCATCTCGACCTTCCAGCGCGGGTCGAGCAGGCCGGCGACGACGACCATCGTGCTCGCGGGCCGGACGTCGCCGAAGACCTCGCCGTGGACGGCGCCGATCGCGTCGGCGTACGCCGCGTCCACGACGTACTGCCGGGTGCGGACGACGTCGGTCACGTCGCCGCCGAGCTCGGTCAGCGCGGCGAGCATGATCTCCCAGCAGCGACGGGCCTGGGTCGCGGGGTCCGGGTCGACGCTTCCGTCGGGCCAGACCGGCGCGGTGCCGCTGACGGCGACCGTGTCGCCGACGCGCACGGCCCGGCTGAAGCCGATGCTGGCCTCGAAGGGCGACCCTGACCTCGCGTGCTGTCGTTCCACGTGGCGACTCTAGGACGCCCAGGGGTGTCGTCTTCCCCAGGGGATGAGGGTGAAGCTGCGCCTCCCCGGTTGAGCTTGCCGGGGCGAGCGCAGGCCGATCCTCATCCCTTGATGAAGCCCCCGGCGCCGCGGTGGCCACGACCCCACCGATCCGGCACCAGAGGCGGATGTCGGCGCCGGGTTCTAGGGTCTTGATACGTGAGCACCGTCGACGCCGACTCCATGATCCACGCCGCCGGCCTGCGCAAGTCCTTCGGGAGCTTCGAGGCGGTGCGTGGCATCGACGTCGACGTACGCCGCGGCGAGGCGTTCGGCTTCCTCGGCCCCAACGGCGCCGGCAAGTCGAGCACGATGCGCATGGTGGCGGCGGTGTCCCCGGTGAGCGGCGGCACGCTGCGCATCCTCGGGATGGACCCTGCCACTGACGGCCCGCAGATCCGGGCGCGCATCGGGGTGTGCCCGCAGGAGGACACCCTCGACACCGAGATCACGGTCCGCGAGAACCTCTACATCTACGGCCGCTACTTCGGGCTCCCGCGCAAGGAGGTGCGCGAGCGCGTCGACGAGCTGCTGGAGTTCGTGCAGCTGACCGAGAAGGCCGGAGCGATGGTCGAGGATCTCTCGGGCGGCATGAAGCGCCGGCTGACGATCGCGCGCAGCCTGATCAACCGGCCCGAGGTGCTGCTGCTCGACGAGCCGACGACCGGGCTCGACCCGCAGGCCCGCCACGTCGTCTGGGACCGGCTGTTCCGGCTCCGCCAGCAGGGCGTGACGCTGGTCCTGACGAGCCACTACATGGACGAGGTCGAGCAGCTCTGCTCGCGCCTGGTCGTGATGGACAAGGGCGTGATCGTCGCCGAGGGATCGCCGCTCGGCCTGATCGCCGAGCACTCCACCCGCGAGGTCGCCGAGCTCCGGTTCGCGGTGGGGGAGAACGAGTCGGCCGCGGGCAAGGTCGAGGACCTCGCCGACCGGGTCGAGGTGCTGCCCGACCGGCTGCTGCTCTACACCGCGGACGGCGAGGAGACCGTGGCCAAGGTGCACGAGCGCGGCCTCGAGCCGGTCGCGACGCTGGTACGCCGCTCCACGCTGGAGGACGTCTTCCTCCGCCTCACCGGCCGGACGCTGGTCGACTGATGGCCGCTCCCAGCCCCAGCACCGCGCCCGCCAACGACCTCGCCGGCGCCGGCCGGCTGCTCGACTACTGGCTGATCGTCTACCGCCGCACCTGGAAGGGCTCGGCGATCTCGTCGTTCGTCAACCCGCTCTTCTACGTCCTGGCGATGGGCGTGCTGCTCGGCGACTACATCGCCGGCGACCCCGGCCAGCTCGAGGGCGCGACGTCGTACCTCGCCTTCATCGCCCCGGGTCTGCTGGCCGGCCAGGCGATGCAGACGACGTTCGGCGAGACCACCTATCCGGTGATGGGCATGATCAAGTGGCAGCGGGTCTACTTCGGCATGACCGCCTCGCCGCTGAGCGTGCGGTCGGTGATCCTCGGCCACCTGGGCTTCGTGATGTTCCGGGTCGGGCTCGCGTGCGGGGTCTTCGTGCTGGTGATGGCGCCGTTCGGGGTCTTCGAGACGGTCTGGGGCGCGGTGCTGGCGTTCCTGGTGCAGTTCCTGGTCGGGCTCGCCTTCGCCACCCCGATCTTCGCCTTCTCCGCCGGGCTGAAGGACGAGAGCGCGTTCGCCCTGGTCTTCCGGCTCGGGATGATCCCGCTCTTCCTGTTCTCCGGTGCGTTCTTCCCGATCGAGAACCTCGACGGCTGGATGCAGGTGCTCGCCCGCGCCACGCCGCTGTGGCACGGCGTCGACCTGACCCGGATGCTCACCCTCGACACCGTCGACGGGTCCGCCGCGCTGGTGCACGTCGTCTACCTCGTCGTGCTCGCGCTGCTCGGCTGGCTCTGGGCCGTGCGCCGCCTGGACCGGAGGCTGATGTCCTGATGGCCATCACCACGACCGCCGTCGCCCGCGCCGCGGCCCACCCGGTCGGGCCCGCGGAGGCCACCGGCCTGCTCGTCTACCGCAACTACCTGGCCTACCGCCGGGCCTGGTACATCTTCCTCACCGGCTTCCTCGAGCCGGTCTTCTACCTGTTCTCGATCGGCGTCGGCGTCGGGCAGCTGATCAGCGGCTTCGAGTTCAACGGCCAGGACATCCCGTACGCCGAGTTCGTCGCGCCCGGCATGCTGGCCGCCTCCGCCATGAACGGCGCCCTGCTCGACAGCACCTTCAACTTCTTCTTCAAGCTGAAGTACAACAAGCTCTTCGACCAGATGCTGGCCACCCCGCTGACCACGATGGACATCGCCCGCGGCGAGCTGAGCTGGTCGCTGCTGCGGGGCGGGCTCTACTCCGCCGGCTTCCTCGTGGTGATGGTCGCGATGGACCTGGTCTCCTCGTGGTGGGCGGTGCTCGTCGTGCCCGCGTCGCTGCTGATCGGGCTCGCGTTCGGTGGCGTGTGCATGGCGCTGACCACCTGGATGCGCTCGTGGCAGGACTTCGAGTGGGTGACGCTCGCGACGATGCCGATGTTCCTCTTCTCGGCCACGTTCTTCCCCGTCGAGGCCTACCCCACGGCGGTCCGGTGGGTCGTCGAGGTCACGCCCCTCTATCGTGGCGTCGTGCTGTGCCGTGAGCTCACGACCGGCGCCTTCTCGTGGGGCTCCCTGGTCTCGGTCCTCTACCTGGTCGCGATGGGCGTGCTCGGCCTGCTCGTCGTACGCCGCCGCCTCGACAAGCTGCTGCTCACATGACCCGCCACGCGATGCCGCGGCCCCACCCCCTCGTCGGGGTGCTGCTCGCGGTCACCTTCAGCCGGCCCCGCGTCGAGGTGACCGACTCGGCGCTCCTGGTCTCGCTGGGCTGGTCCTTCCGCGTCGCGGTCCCGCGCGCGGCGATCCAGGAGGTCGCCTCCGTGCCGTGGCGGCGCCTCAGCATCGGCGCCCACGGCTGGCGCGGCCGCTGGCTGGTCAACACCACCGGCGGCCCGCTCGTCCGGGTGCGGATCGACCCGGCCACCCCGGGCCGGATCCTCGGCGTCCCGATCCGGGTCCGCGAGCTCCTGCTCAGCATCGACGACGTCGACGCGTTCCTCACCGACCTCGGCTCGAATCCGGGCTGACCGCGAGCCGCAGCTCCCACAGCTCGGTGTCGATCCACCGGTCGAACTTCCGGCCGACGTCGTGCAGCACGCCGACCCGCTCGAAGCCGCAGGCCCGGTGCAGGCCCCGGCTGCCCGGGTTGGGCAGCGCGATGACCGCGACCGCCAGCCGCACGCCGTCGGCACGCAGCCGCCCGAGGAGCTCGTCGTACAGCGCCCGGCCGACGCCCTCGCCCCGAGCCGGCGCCGCGAGGTAGACGGAGGTCTCGCGGGTGTGTCGGTACGCCGCCCGCGGGCGGTAGTCGCCCGAGTACGCATAGCCGACCACCGCGCCGGCGCGCTCGGCCACCAGCACGTGGTCACCGGGACGGGCCGACTCCAGGCGCTCGCGCCAGTAGCCGACGCCGGGCGGCTCGGTCGCGAAGGTCGAGATGCCGTGGCGCACCTCCTCGTCGTAGATCGCGGCGATCGCCGGCAGGTCGCCTGCGGTGGCGGAGCGGACCGTCGTCATGGCGCCATCTTCGCGGAGGGTGGCCGGATCTCCCGCGCGCGGGGCGCCGCCGGCCTGGGAGGATGAGGCCATGAACGTCGACGGGATCGTGCCCGACACCAAGGACTGGACCTGGGTCCTCGACCGGCCCTGCCCGGAGTGCGCCTTCGACGCCTCGACCGTCACGGTGGACCGGATCCCGGCCGTGATCCGCGACAACGCCACCAGCTGGGAGGCCGTGCTGACCTGCGACGACGTGGCGGTACGGCCCGAGCCGGCCACCTGGTCGCCGCTGGAGTACGCCTGCCACGTCCGCGACGTCCACCTGCTCTTCGACGAGCGCGTCGCGCTGATGCTCGAGCAGGACGCACCCCGGTTCCGCAACTGGGACCAGGACGAGACGGCGGTCGCCCAGCGGTACGCCGAGCAGCGGCCGGCGACCGTGTCGGCCGAGCTGCTGGACGCCGCCGAGCGGGTCGCCGAGCGCTACGAGTCGGTCCCGCCGGGGGCGTGGAGCCGCCGCGGTCTGCGCGGCGACGGCAGCGAGTTCAGCGTCGAGAGCATCGGGCTCTACCACCTGCACGACATCGTCCACCACGCATGGGACGTGCGCGCCACGGTGGTCCGCGCGACGGTCGCGGCCTACGACGCCCACGCGGCGGCGTACGGCGAGGGCACCATCAGCCTGCCCGCCGAGGTCGCCGACGACATCGTCGCCTTCGCGATCGCCGTCGGGCCGCGCGGCCGGGTGCTCGAGATCGGCAGTGCCACCGGCCGCGACGCCGCCGCGCTCGAGGCCGCCGGCCTCGACGTGCGCCGCACCGACATCACGGCGGGCTTCGTCGAGCTGATGCGCGCCGCCGGGCAGAGCGCCGACCGCCTCGACCCGCTCACCGACGACCTCGCCGACCCCGAGCGCCCGGGTGCGCCGTACGACGGGGTGTGGGCGAACGCCTGTCTGCTCCACGTCGACCGGGCCGACCTGCCCCGGCTCCTGGAGCGGCTGGCCGCGGCCACCCGCCCGGCCGGGCCGCTGGCACTGACCCTGAAGGAGGGCGACGGCGAGGCCTGGTCCACCCACGGCCACGTCGGGGCGCCGCGGCGCTTCGTCTTCTGGCGCGAGGCGGAGCTGCGCGCGGTGCTCGAGGCCGCCGGCTGGCGGGTCGAGGTGGTGCGGCAGAGCCGCAGCGCGCGCACCGGCGAGCCGTGGCTCGACGTGCGGGCGGTGCGTGCATGAGGCACACCGAGTTCTGGGCCCGGATGGACGACGCGCTGGGTGCGGCGTACGCCCGGTCCTGGGCGGGCAGCTTCGTGATCGGCGAGCTCGGCGGCCGCACCGCCGCCGAGGCGCTCGATGCGGGAGTGCCGCCCAAGGAGGTCTGGGCCGCGGTCTGGCGGACCCTCGAGCTGCCGGCCTCCCAGAAGTGAGCGCCCCGGCCCGGGTCGAGCCAGACCTGGCGGCGATCCAGCGGCGCACGATCCGCACGCTCGTCGTCGCCCAGGCGGTGGGCGCGATCGGCATCACCATCGGCATTGCCACGGCGTCGCTGCTCGCGCGCGACATCTCCGGCTCGGAGAGCCAGGCCGGCCTGGCCCAGACCTTCCAGGTGCTCGGCGCCGCGGTGGCGTCGTACCTCCTCGCCCGGGTGATGGCGATCCGCGGCCGCCGGATCGGCCTGGCCGCGGGGTACCTGATCGGTGCCGCCGGCGCCGTCCTGGCGGTGGTGGCCGGCGTCCTGGACTCGATGGTCGTGCTGCTCCTCGGGGCGGTCCTGCTCGGCGCGACGACCGCCGCCAACAGCGGGGCCCGGTACGCCGCCACCGACCTCGCGGAGGACGCCCACAAGGGGCGTGCGCTCTCGACGGTGGTCTGGGCGACCACGATCGGGGCGGTCGCCGGCCCCAACCTGACCGGCCCGTCCGGTGCGCTCGCCGACACGATGGGGATCCCCGAGCTGACCGGGCCGTTCGCGCTCGGCAGCATCGGCATGCTGGCGGCCGCGCTGGTCGTGTGGGGGCTGCTGCGTCCCGACCCGTTGCTGGTCGCGCGCGAGGCGGCGGGCGTGGCACCCGAGGCCCCCGCTGGTACGGCGTGGTCGCGGGCGGTGGCCGCCACCCGTGAGCGCCCGGTGCTCGCGTTCGCCGTGCTCGGCATGGCGTGCGCGCACGCCGCGATGGTCGGCGTCATGGTGATGTCGCCGCTGCACATGGAGCACGGCCACGCGGAGCTGCGCGTGATCGGTCTGGTGATCAGCCTGCACGTGCTCGGCATGTTCGCCTTCTCGCCCCTGGTCGGCATGCTCGCCGACCGCACCGGGCGCCCGACCGTGCTGGTCGAGGGCGCGGTGCTGCTGCTGGCCGCGATGGTGCTGTGTGCGAGCGCCCCGGAGGGTTCGTCGTGGCAGATGTTCACGGGGCTGTTCCTGCTCGGCCTGGGCTGGTCGTTCGCGACCGTCGCGGCCTCGACCCTGATCGCCCAGCACGCGCCGATCGACGCCCGCACCGACGTGCAGGGGGCCGCCGACCTGGTGATGGGGCTGACCGCGGCGGGCGCCGGCGGGCTGGCCGGGGTCATCGTCGGCGTGTGGGGCTACCCGGAGCTCGCGATCTGCTCGATCGGACTGGTCGTGCTGGTCGCGATCGGCGGGTTCGGGGCGCGCGCCACGACGCGGCTGGCAGGCTGAGGCCATGAGCTTCGCGGAGGTGGCGGTGATCGGCGGCACCGGCTTCTACTCGTTCCTCGACGACTACGAGGAGCACCCCGTCGAGACGCCGTACGGCGCGCCCTCGGCGCCGGTCGCGGTCGGCACGCTGGCCGGCCGGCGGGTGGCGTTCCTGCCGCGGCACGGTCCGCACCACGAGCATCCGCCGCACGCGATCCCGTACCGCGCCAACCTCTGGGCGCTGCGCGCCCTCGGCGTCCGCCAGGTGCTCGCGCCGTGCGCGGTGGGCGGGCTGAGCGACGCGGTGGCGCCCGGCGACCTGGTCGTCCCCGACCAGTTGGTCGACCGGACGTTCCGCCGGGTCCCGTCGTACGTCGAGCGCGGGGCGGTCCACCTCCCGTTCGCCGACCCCTACTGCCCGGGCGTCTCCGGCGCGCTCGCCGCCGCCGATCCGGAGCTGAAGGTCGGGGGAGCGATGGTCGTCATCGAGGGGCCGCGCTTCTCGACCCGGGCGGAGTCGCGCCACTACGCCGACCAGGGGTGGACGCTGATCAACATGACCGGGGCGCCCGAGGCGGCCCTCGCCCGTGAGCTGCGGATGTGCTACGCCCCGGTCGCGCTGGTGACCGACATGGACGCCGGCGCGGAGGTGGGGGACGGCGTGGACCAGGAGGAGGTCGTCGCGTTGTTCCGGGCCAACCTCGAGCGGCTCAGCGGCCTGCTCGCCCGCGCGATCGAGGGGCTGCCCGACCCGCGCGGGTGCGGCTGCTCGACGTGGGCCGACGGCGTCGAGCTGACCTACGAGGTGCCGGGCGGCATCGGACCCGGGTGACACACGGGTGGGCGGCCCCGCCGGTGCACCCATCGGATCGGGGGCCTCAAGGGTCACACCAGCACCTCCGCTCCCACCTGGCGGCCGAGAGCCGCACGACACGCCGCATCAGCTCGGCGCGCCGCGCGGGTTTCGGCTGCCAGCAGCCGAAACCCGCACGACGACCAGGGCGACGCCGCGCCGCGGCCCCGAATCCGCAACACGCCGGACCGCGCTGCCGACATCGAACAGATGTTCGGGCTAGGTTGTGTCCACAGGCACGACGCGGACGAGGTTCTCCACAGGTTCGACGGCGCTGATCAGGCACTGTCGGTGGCTCGCTCTAGCGTCGCCGATGTGCCTGGAACCCGACGAGAGACGAGGAAGAAGACCATGGCTGGTGGAGACCGCGAGAAGGCCCTCGACGCCGCGCTCGCCAACATCGAGCGGCAGTTCGGCAAGGGGTCGGTCATGCGGCTCGGCGACGAGAGCCGGGCACCGCTCGAGATCATCCCGACCGGATCGATCGCGCTCGACGTGGCGCTGGGCCTGGGTGGCCTGCCCCGCGGCCGCGTGGTCGAGATCTACGGCCCGGAGTCGTCGGGTAAGACGACGGTCGCCCTGCACGCGGTGGCCAGCGCCCAGGCCGCCGGCGGCATCGTGGCCTTCATCGACGCCGAGCACGCGCTCGACCCGGAGTACGCGAAGGCCCTCGGCGTCGACACCGACGCGCTGCTGGTCTCCCAGCCCGACTCCGGTGAGCAGGCGCTGGAGATCGCCGACATGCTGGTCCGCTCCGGCGCGCTCTCGCTGATCGTCATCGACTCGGTGGCCGCGCTGGTGCCCCGGGCCGAGATCGAGGGCGAGATGGGTGACAGCCACGTCGGCCTCCAGGCGCGCCTGATGAGCCAGGCGCTGCGGAAGATGACCGGTGCGCTCAACAACTCCGGCACCACCGCGATCTTCATCAACCAGCTGCGCGAGAAGATCGGCGTGATGTTCGGCTCGCCCGAGACCACGACCGGTGGCCGGGCGCTGAAGTTCTACTCCTCGGTCCGGCTCGACGTGCGCCGCATCGAGACACTCAAGGACGGCACCGACATGGTCGGCAACCGCACCCGCGTCAAGGTCGTGAAGAACAAGGTGGCCCCGCCGTTCAAGCAGGCCGAGTTCGACATCATGTACGGCAAGGGCATCAGCCGCGAGGGTGGCCTGATCGACGTCGGTGTCGAGGCCGGCCTGGTCCGCAAGGCCGGCGCTTGGTACACCTACGAGGGCGATCAGCTCGGCCAGGGCAAGGAGAACGCGCGCAACTTCCTGCGCGACAACCCCGACCTCGCCAACGAGCTGGAGAAGAAGATCCTGGAGAAGCTCGGCGTGGGCCCGCAGGTCGACCAGGAGGCACCGCTCTCCGACGAGCCGATCGGCGTCGACTCCTTCTAGTGATGGTTTCGAGGCTCGCAAGCTCGCACCTCAACCCAAGGGTTTCGAGGCTCGCAAGCTCGCACCTCAACCCAAGGGTTTCGAGGCTCGCAAGCTCACACCTCAACCACCGTCATGTCGGTGGTTGAGGTGGGAGGGCCGCCAGGCCCGAGCCTCGAAACCCAGCGACCCAGGAGAGCAAGCCCATGACTCTCGACGAGGACCGGCCGCCGCCGGAGTGGCTCGGGGACGTCTCGACCGGGGTGGACGCCTGGACCAAGCGCGCAGCCGCCCCGCCCCCCGAGGACACCACGGCGCAGGGCCCCTTCGAGACGGTTGCTGCGCAACCTCCTCAGGAACCACCGGACGCCGACCCGGAGGCGGTGGCCCGCAAGATCCTGCTCGACCAGCTCACCGGCCAGGCGCGCAGCCGCCAGGAGCTCGCCGACAAGCTGGCCAAGAAGCACGTGCCGGACGAGATCGCCGGCCGCCTGCTCGACCGGTTCGAGGAGGTCGGCCTGGTCGACGACGACGCGTTCGCCCGGTCCTGGATCGCCAGCCGTGGCCCCGCGGGGGCGGGTGGCAAGGGCCTGGCCCGGCGGGCGCTCGCCCAGGAGCTGCGCCGCAAGGGCGTCGACGACGAGACCGCCCGAGAGGCGCTCGACGAGATCGACCCGACCGACGAGGAGGAGACCGCCCGGGCCCTGGTGCGCAAGAAGCTGCGGTCGCTGCAGCGCGTCGACGACGCCACCGCCACCCGGCGCCTGGTCGGCATGCTCGCCCGCAAGGGCTACGGCTCCGGGATGTCGTTCGCCGTGGTGCGCGACGAGCTGGCGGCCGCCGGCCGCGAGTCGGCGGACCAGCACGCCTAGTGTCGTGCGTTGGAAGTTGTGGCACGGTTGGCGTGCTCACGGTGCGTGCGCTGCAAGGCGCCGGAGCGCAGCCATACCCGCTCGTCTCGCAAGCGACGGCAACGCCGCAGAGTGCGTGCCATGGGTGCGCGAAGCGCACCAGAACTTCTGACGCACGACGCTAGTGCCGGCCGATCGGCGCGAGGCTGTTCCCCGATCCCCATGCCACCCGGCACAATGCCGCGATGAGCCACCCCATCGCCGACGCACCGGTCCGCGTGGTCGTCCACGACCGGGGCCGCGACCTGAGCGGGGTGGTGCGGCCGGACGAGTCCTGGGCCGCGGCCGCGCGGCGTACCTGCGCCAGCATGCACGCCGAGCCGGTGCCGGGCGACCTGTCCGGGCAGGTCAAGGAGTTCGTGGTCGACCACGACGAGCGGGTCGCGGTGCGCGCGATGACCCGCGGTGACCTGGGCGACCTGCTGCGCTGGCGGCAGTCCGACCACGTGGCCCGCTGGTGGGCCTCGGAGGGTGAGCCGACGGCGGCCCTGATCGAGGCGCGCTACGGGCCCCGGATCGACGGCCGGAGCGCCACCCGGATGTGGGTGGCGGAGGTCAACGGCCGGTCGGTGGGCTTCGTGCAGGACTACCGGGTCGGCGACTACCCCGACTACGCCGTGCTCGGGCCGGATCCGGACGCGATCGGCGTCGACTACGCACTGGCCGAGGAGTGGAGCGGGCGCGGCCTCGGCGTGCGGGTGCTGTGGGCGTGGATGCGGCGCGCCCGGAGCCGGTTCCCCGAGGCGACGACGTACTTCGCCGCGCCCGACCACCGCAACGGCGCCTCGCTGCGGATGCTCGCGAAGGCGGGCTTCGAGGCGGGCCTGTGGTTCGACGAGCCCCAGGAGGACGGCAGCGTCGACACGGTCGTCGGCTGCACGCTCGACGTACGCCGGGTGCTCGGCTGACCCGCCGGTGGCGCGACCCCGGAGCACGCCGTCTCATCTAGGGTTTGGGTCGTGATCCCGACCGTCGCCGTGACCCGCTACGTCACTCCGCTGCGCGAGGGCGGCAGCCTGCCCGGCATCGTCGAGGGCGACGACCTCGGCACCTACGTCTGCAAGTTCCGCGGCGCCGGCCAGGGCCTGCGCGTGCTGGTCGCCGAGGTGATCGTGGGCGAGCTGGCGCGGCGCATCGGGCTGCGCACGCCGCGGCTGGTCGCGCTCGAGCTGGACCCGGAGATCGCCCGCTACGAGGCGGACGAGGAGGTGCAGGACCTGCTCAACGCCAGTGCCGGGCTCAACCTCGGGATCGACTTCCTGCCCGGGGCGTTCGGCTACGACGCCGAGGTGCCCGCCGGGGACGGCGTCGGCACGAAGATCCTCTGGCTCGACGCCTTCACCGCGAACGTCGACCGCTCGTGGCGCAACCCCAACCTGCTCGTCTGGCACGGCGACCTGTGGGTGATCGACCATGGCGCCTGCCTGTACTTCCACCACGCCTGGGCGGGCGGGGTGACCGACCCGGGCCGGTTCGCCGAGCAGCGCTGGAGCCCCGACGACCACGTGCTGCTCGCGCACGCGCCCGACCTGCCGGCCGTCGACGCCGAGCTCGGCGACCTGCTCACCGCGGAGGTCTTCGCCGAGGTGCTGGCCGAGGTCCCCGACGAGTGGCTCGAGCCGGTGCCCGGCGCGGACTCACCCGACGCGCTGCGCGCGGCCTACGCGGCGTTCCTGACCGCACGGCTCGGCACCCGCCAGTGGCTGCCGGTGGTGGCGCGCCGATGAGCAAGCTCGCCTACCAGTACGTCGTGCTGCGCTGCGTGCCCCGCGTCGACCGCGAGGAGTTCGTGAACGTCGGTGTCGTGCTCTACTGCCACGCGACCGACTTCCTGCGGGCGGCGTGGCACGTCGACCGCGACCGGCTGCGGGCGCTCGACCCGCGGTTGGACCTCGACCAGGTCTGCGAGGCGCTGGAGTTCATCGAGGGCGTGTGCGCGGGCGACCAGCGCGGGGGAGCCGCGGCGGAGCGGCCGTTGAGCCAGCGGTTCGGGTTCGTGAAGGCGCCCCGCAGCACCGTGATCCAGCCCGGGCCGGTGCACGGTGGGGTCACCACCGATCCCGAGCGCCAGCTCGAGCACCTGCTGGAGCAGCTGGTCAGCTGACGACCGGAGCGAGCGCCGGCCGCGCGGGCCGGGCGGCGACGGCCAGCCGCCGCAGCTGGGGCAGCAGGTTGCGTCGGTTGGTCTCGGCCAGCCAGCCGTTGGGCAGCGACAGGCGCACGACCTTGTGCCAGGCGCTCGCGACCTGACGCACCAGCGGTCGGGAGTTGTAGGGCAGGTCGAACCGGGCGAACACCTCGCGCACGCGCGGCGCCACCTCGATGTACCGGTTGCTCGGCAGGTCGGGGAAGATGTGGTGCTCGATCTGGTGGGAGAGGTTGCCGGTCATCAGGTGCAGCAGCCGGGACCCGGAGATGTTCGCCGAGCCGAGCATCTGGCGCAGGTACCAGTGCCCGCGGCTCTCCCGCTCGTCGAGCTCGGCCTGCTCGAAGGTCGCGACCCCCTCGGGGAAGTGGCCGCACATGATCACCGAGTGGCTCCAGAGGTTGCGCGCCAGGTTGGCGGTCGCGTTCGCGGCCAGCGTCGAGCGCCAGGCCCGCCCGGAGAGGGCGGGGTAGACGACGAAGTCCTTGGCCAGTTGCCGGCGCACCTTCGCCAGGGCGACCTTGACCTCGGCCTTCTTCTCCGTGCTCATCTGCCGCTTGTCGCGCAGATGGTCGCCGAGGTCGAGATCGAACATCGTGATGCCGTACTCGAAGATGCACGCGGTCACGAAGTTCCACGCCGGCTGCACCAGGTAGCGGGGCTTCCACTCCTGGGCCTCGTCGACGCGCATGATGCCGTAGCCGAGGTCGTTGTCCTTGCCGAGGATGTTCGTGTACGTGTGGTGGGTCTCGTTGTGGGCGCGCTTCCACTGGGCGGCCGGGGAGGTGTGGTCCCACTCCCAGGTGCTCGAGTGGATCTTCGGATCGCGCATCCAGTCCCACTGACCGTGCAGCACGTTGTGCCCGATCTCCATGTTGTCGAGCACCTTCGCGACGCTCAGCCCGGCCGTGCCGGCGACCCAGGCGAGCCGGTTGCGGCTGCCGAGCAGCAGCGCCCGGCTGCCGAGCTCGAGGATCCGCTGCACCCGGACCAGCCGGCGGATGTAGGCGGCGTCCGAGGCGCCACGGGAGTCGAGGACGTCCTGGCGGATCCGATCGAGCTCCGCGCCGAGGAGGTCGACCTCCTTCGAGGTGAGCCCGCCGGGGGTGGTCGCGGGACGCTCGAGCAACGCGGTCATGTTTCAAGGTACCGCGCCGGGCGGGCGGGTACTGATTCGGCGTCGATGTCGGTCACGGAGGTCAGCGCGCGGCCAGGCCGTGCTCGTGGGCGAAGACCACGATCTGCACCCGGTCGCGCAGCCCGAGCTTGCGCAGGATCGCGCCGACGTGGGTCTTGACGGTCGACTCGCTGAGGAAGACCCGGCCGGCGATCTCGCCGTTCGACAGGCCCGCGGCGACCGCCGCGAACACCTCGCGCTCCTTCTCGGTCAGCGAGAGGTACGCCGCGGGCGGCGCCGTTGGCGCCCGGAACTGGCTGTCGAGCAGCGTCGACAGGTCGGTGGGCGCGAGCACCGCGTTGCCCGCGTGCACGGTGCGGATCGCGTCGCGCAGCATGACCGGCGTGGTGCCCTTGAGCAGGAAGCCGCTGGCGCCGTACCGGATCGCGGCGGCGGCCCGGTCGTCGAGGTTGAACGTCGTGAGCACCACGACCCGGACCGGCCGCTCCCGGCGCGCGGCGCGGTCGGGCAGGAAGATCTGGCGGGTTGCCTCGACGCCGTCCATCTCGGGCATCCGGATGTCCATCAGCACGACGTCGGGCGAGAGCTCGTCGACCAGCTGGACGGCCTCGATGCCGTCGGCGGCGGCGCCGACCACCTCCATGCCCTCCTGCGCGTCGACGATGACCCGGACGCCCTCGCGGAAGAGCTCCTGGTCGTCGACGAGCAGCACCCGGATGGACTCGACCGGCGTGCTCATCGCGACCTCACCGGCACCCACGCCGTCGCGGTGAAGGTCGGCGGATCGGTGCGCCGGCGTACGTCGAGCCGGCCGCCCACCGCCTCGAGCCGGCGGCGCATGCCGTCGATGCCCTGGCCCCCGGAGACCGTCGGGTCGCCGGCGTCGGGAGGCTCGGCGGGGACGGCGAGCGGCCGGGTCTCGTCGGTGGTGGTGTCGATCGTGTTCTGCACCTCGATGCGCAGGTCGCCCTCCCAGTGTCGCTCGACCAGCACCGGCCGGTCGCGCCGGCCGTGCTTGATGGCATTGGTCAGCATCTCCTGGAGCACCCGGAAGGCCACCACCTCGAGCTCCGGCGGCATCGGGTGCGGGGTACCGACCTCGGTGGTGACCACCTCGTGGCCGCTCGCGCGCACGCCGTCGACGAGGCTGTCCAGGTCGGCGTGCCGGGCGCGCGGTGCGGGGACGCCGGAGGTGTTCGCCGCGGTCGAGGCGAGCACCTGCCGGACGTTCTCCAGCGAGCTGCGCGCGGAGGTCGCGATGTTCTCCATGGTCTGCTTCAGCCGCTGGGTGTCGGCGTCCTCGAGGTACTGCGCCGACTCGGCCTGGGCGAGGATCACCGCCAGCGAGTGTCCGACGACGTCGTGCACGTCGCGGGCCAGCCGGGCCTGCTCCTCTCGCAGCTGCGCGATCTCCTCGGCCTGGTCGCGCTCGGCCTCGGCGACCACCTGGGAGGCCCGCGACTGCTGCGCCCGCGCCGAGAACCGCAGCGCCAGTCCGGCCAGCCACGGCACGCCGAGCACCGCCATCCCGGCGACCGCGGCGGTGACCTGCCAGCGGTCGCCGAAGCGCGAGGTCTGGTCGACGAGGGCCTGGAAGCCCGCCGTGTCGAGTGCGGCGTAGAAGACCCCCGAATCGATCCAGTAGACCGTGATCACGGCGGCCAGCGGGATCGACATGGCGCTGAGCCAGACGGTGCCGGCGCTGCCCCAGCGGGCGGTGCCGAAGGCGACCGCGGCGATCGCCAGCTCGATCATCAGCAGCTGGGTGCCGGTGACGACCTGCATCGCGCAGACCACCCACACCACGGCGAGGGCGGCCGCCGGCAGGTGCCGGGAGAGCGACACCGCGATCGCGATGCCGACCACGACCAGCAGGAGGGCGGGGCGCGGGTCGCCGACGTAGTAGTACGGGTCGATGTTGAAGACCTCGAGCACCCCGAGGAGGAGCACGAGCAGGCCCGCGCCGAGGTCGGGCAGCCACGGGCGCCAGGCGGTCATGGCGCGGCCACGGCGCACGAGGGACCGGTCACGATGGTCCACCCTGCCAGGTCGCTGGCCAGGGCGCTGCGTCGGTCGGGACGCCGCTCACCGGTGGGCGCCGCGGACCAGCTCGTCGAGCAGCTCGGGGTAGGAGAGACCGGCGGCCGCGAACATCCGTGGCACCTGGGAGTGCTCGGTCATCCCCGGCACGGTGTTCACCTCGTTGAGCACCGGCCCGTCCTCGGTCAGGAAGAAGTCGACGCGGGCCACGCCGGAGCACGCCAGGGCGTCGTACGCCGTGAGTGCGGCGTCCTCGAGCGCCTTGGCGTCGACCTCGTCGAGCCGGGCGGGGACCCGGAAGTCGGCGTGGCCGCCGTACTTCGCGTCGTAGTCGAAGAGCCCGTCGGTGACGATCTCGAGCGCCGGCGCGGCGACGAGGGTGCCGTCGGCACAGCGCAGCACCGCGACATCGATCTCGCGGCCGGTGACGACGTCCTCGACCAGCACCCGGTCGTCGAGGGCGAGAGCGGCCTCGAGCGCCGGTCGCAGCTGTTCGGGCGCGGCGGCGAGGCCGACGCCTTGGCTCGACCCCGCGGCGACCGGCTTCACGACGACCGGATGGGTCCAGCGCAGGTGCGCGGCCGTCGCGGCCGTGACCAGCGTGCCGGGCGCGGTCGCGATGCCGACCGCCGCGGCGACGAGCTTGGTCGCCCACTTGTCCATGGCAAGCGCGCCGGCGCGGACGCCCGAGCCGACGTACGGGAGGCCGGCGAGCTCGCACAGCGCCGCGAGCGCGCCGTCCTCGCCGCGCGGGCCGTGCACGACCGGGAACACCACGTCGCAGCCGCGCAGCACGTGGGCCGCGCCGCTGAGCCCGATCGGCCGCAGGCCGCGGTCGCGCCAGGTGCCGTCGCGGCCGATGGTGAGCGGCACCACGTCGTACGTCGCGGGGTCGAGCGCCGCCGCGACCGAGGCCGCGGAGGCGAGGGAGACGTCGTGCTCGCAGTTCTGCCCGCCGCCGATGACGGCGACCCGCGTCCTCATGCGAGGCTCCGCAGGTGCGGCACCGCGAGGGTGCGCCGCTCGACCCGGGCGCCGATGCCGGTCACGATCTCGTGCTCGATGGTGCCGGACCAGCGGGCCCACTCGGCCACGGTCGGCTCGCCGTGGTCGCCGGGGCCGAAGACCGTCACGGTCTCGCCGAGGTCGACGGCCCGGCCGCGGAGGTCGACGACGAGCTGGTCCATCGAGATCCGGCCGACGACGGGTCGGCGCACCCCGCGGACCAGGACCTCCGCGCGCCCGGAGGCGGTCCGGGGCAGGCCGTCGGCGTACCCGAGCGGCACCAGCCCGAGGTACGTCGCGGTCGCCGTGCGGTGGGCGTGGCCGTACCCGACCGGGGTGCCGCCGCGCACCCGCCGCACCTGCGTCACCGGCGCCGTGAGCGTCATCGGCGGGCACAGGTCGGCGGTGTGCGACGGGTCGATGCCGACCAGGCCGGCGCCGACGCGGCACATCGTGTGGTGGGCCCGCGGGTCGGTCAGGGTGGCGGCCGTCGCGGCGAGGTGGCGCTCCCGCGGGCGCAGGCCGGCGGCGCGCGCGATCTCGATCGCCCACGCGAACCGGGTCCGGCCCCGGGCGTTGCAGTCGTCGCCCGGGTCGTCGGCGCAGCCGAGGTGCCCCATGACGCCGACGACCTCGACCTCGCCGCGCTGCTCGGCCCGGCGGGCCGCGCGGCAGAGCTGGGTCCAGATCGCCGGGTCCGCGCCGTCGCGGGCCATGCCGGCGTCGACGTGCAGGTGGACCCGGTGCCGGCCGGGTGCCTCCGCCACGGCGGCCAGGTGCTGCAGGCCGGGCACGGCCACGTCGACGTCCCACGCGGCTGCCGCCGCCCAGTCGGCGTCCACGGGGTTGAGCCAGCTGAGGATCGGGGCGGCGAGGCCCGCGTCGCGCAGCGGCCAGGCCTCCTCGAGGCTGGTCACGCCGAGGCGGGTGGCGCCGTGGGCGAGCGCGGTGCGCGCCACGTCGAGGGCTCCGTGGCCGAAGCCGTCGGCCTTGACGACCGCCATCAGCTCGCCGGTGGCGCGGTCGGCCAGCAGTCGGGTGTTGCGGGCGACGGCGGCGAGGTCGATCGTCAGTCGGGGGCGCGACCGTGGGGCGATCCGGGGCAGCACGGCGACGCGGCTCTCCGCGGCGGTCATGCCGCCACCGCCGCGGCGAGCGGGCCGTAGCAGGAGTGCTGGGCCCCCGTCGCCAGCGCCCAGTAGCGGTCGCCGAAGCTCCAGTGCCACCACTCGGTCGGGTAGTTCACCAGCCCCTGATCGCCGAGCACCTGCGCCAGCAGATCCCGGTGGGCGCGGGCGTCCGCGCCGATCCCGTCCGCGGCGAACCAGCACCGACCGTCACTCGCCTCGGGCGTCGCGTCGATCGGCGTCCCGAGGTCGAGCTCCTCGCCGCACACGTCGACGAGGGTCAGGTCGACCGCGGCGCCGGCCACGTGCGGCGCCACGTCGACGGGGGAGACGAACCGGCTGGTCAGCCGCTCGAGCTCCCCGGCACCGATCCCCGGGTGCAGCTCGCAGAGCTCCGCGGCGTACGACGCGATGATCTCGCGCTGCTGCTCGACCGGGCGGAAGCCCTCCACGACCCGCAGCCGCAGCCCGGCCGGCAGCAGCCGGTCGGCGGCCACCAGCCGCTGCGCCAGCCCGGCGCGCACCAGCGCCCCGGCCGGGGAGAGGTCGCGCGGCAGCAGGACCAGCGGCTCGCCGCACTCGACCCCGGGCACGGCCCGGACCCGCGGGTCCGACAGCAGGATCGTCATGCCGGCAACGCTAGGAATCCGGGAGTGCCGCCGCCTCCACCTCAGGTGCCGGTCGACTGTCTCCAAGTGCCGAGTTGGCGCCAGATTCGCCCGGCAGGCGGAATCTGGCGCCAACTCGGCTGAAATCTGGCGCCGACTCGCGGAGGTGGGGTCAGACCGGGACGAGCTCGACCGCGCCGACGGCGTACCGGGCCAGGATGGTGCGGGCCAGCTCCGGGTGGGCGCCCAGCGGCTCGGACACGGCGACCGCGCCGGCCTCGAGGGCGAGCTCGGCGGCCCGGTCCGGCAGGAAGCCGGGCGCGAGGAACAGCGAGGCCACGGCGACGTGGCGGCGTCCCTCGGCGCGGAAGGCGCGCACGGCCTCGCCGGCGGCCGGCGGGGCGGCCGAGGCGAACGCCGCGGTCACCGGCAGCTTGTGCCGCGTGCCCCAGACCCGCGCCAGGCGGGCGACCGCCTGGTTGGCGAGCGGGTCGCTGGAGCCGGCCGCGGCGAGCACCAGCGCGTCGAGCTCGCGCACCCGCGACGCCTTGAGCGCCTCGCGCATCCGGACGTCGAGCACCTCGAGGAACTGCGCCTCGAGGCCGAGGATCGAGGTGGCGTGGAACTTCACGCCCTCGTGCCGGGCGCTGGCCTCGGCGATCGCACCGGGCACGTCGACCTTGGCGTGGTAGGCCTGGGTGAGCAGCAGCGGCACCACCACGATCTCCTCGTGACCGGCCTTCACCAGGCGGTCCACGACCATCTGGAAGGACGGTCGGGAGAGCTCGAGGAACGCCGGCTCCACCTTGAGGTCCGGGCGCATCGCCTTGACCTCGTCGACGAGTGCCTTGATCGTGGCGGCGGACCGCGGGTCACGGCTTCCGTGAGCCAGGGCCACCAGAGCAGGAGCAGTCATCGCACTGCCTCCTTGTCTGTGCGTGATGATGCAGGGATCTGCCTGTCGAGTGCAGGGACGGCCACGCTGCCGGCCTGCGGAGTGGGGATCCTCGGATTGAGGAGGTCGTTCTGCGACCGTCTCGAAATCATGAGTGGATCCCGCACTCGGTCTTGTTGGTGCCGGCCCAGCGGCCGCTGCGCGGGTCCTCGCCCGGCGCGACGCGGCGCGTGCAGGGCCAGCATCCGATCGAGGGGTAGCCGTCGTACGCGAGCGGGTTTACCAGGACGCCGTTCTCGGCGATGTAGCGGTCCACCTGCTCGTCGCTCCACCGGGCCAGGGGGGAGACCTTGACCTTCTGCTTCTTGGCGTCCCAGCCGATCACCGGCGCGATCACCCGGTTGTGCGTCTCGGCGCGGCGCAGCCCCGTCGCCCAGGCGTCGTACCCGGCGAGGGCGTCGGCCAGCGGCTGTACCTTGCGGAGCTTGCAGCACAGGTCGGGGTCGGTCTTGTACAGGTCCTTGCCGTACGCCGCGTCCTGCTCGGCGACCGACTGCACGGGGGTGATCGTGAGCAGGTTGACCGGCAGCGTCGCCTGGACCGCGTCGCGGGTGCCGATGGTCTCGACGAAGTGGTAGCCCGTGTCGAGGAAGACCACATCGACGCCCGGAGCGACCTTCGAGGTGATGTCGGCGAGCACGGCGTCGGCCATCGAGGAGGTCACGCAGAAGCGCCCGCCGAACGTCGCGACCGCCCACTCGATGATGTGCTCCGCCGGGGCCAGTTCGAGCTCGGCGCCCCAGTGGGACACCAGCTCGCGCAGCTCCTCCGGGGTGCGCCCGTCGGTCGTGGTCCCGCGGTTGTTGCGCGCGGTGATCGTGGTCGCGGCCGTCATGACGCGCCCCCGCGAGAGCCGGAGGGGTCGACGAGCCCGAGCATGGTCAGCCGGAAGGCGCGCAGGCAGCCGCGGCACTCCCAGGTGCCGTGCGGTGAGGAGACCTCGCCGGTCTCGGAGACGACCTCGTGCGGGCGCAGGTCCTCCTCCCCGCAGTACGGGCAGTGGAAGGGGACGGCGCGCTCAGTCATGTCGGGGTCCCCGCCGGAACCGAGCGAAGCGAGTGTTCTGGTGGGGTGTTCTCATGGTGCGACCGCCGCCAGTGCCTTCTCGCCGCGCAGCAGCTCCTCGTCGGCCCGGACCACCCACTGCGCGAAGCTCTCCGTGGCGTCCGACCGGTCGGCCAGGTAGTTCGTCACGATCGCGGTGACGTAGTCGTCCAGGCCCGCGCTGGTGACCTTGTGGGCGCGGAGCTTCTTCCCGATCGTGTTGTGCAGTCCGATGCCGCCGCCGAGGTGCACCTGGAAGCCCTCGACCTGCTCGCCCTCGTGCAGGACGAGCTGCCCCTTGAGGCCGATGTCGGCGATCTGGGTGCGGGCGCAGGCGTTGGGGCAGCCGTTCACGTTGACGCTGATCGGCGTGTCCAGGTCCGGGAAGCGCCGCTCCAGCTCGTCGACCAGGTCGATGGCGCGCTGCTTGGTGTCGACGATCGCGAGCTTGCAGAACTCGATGCCGGTGCACGCCATCGTCGACCGGCGCCAGGTCGACGGCCGCGCCGAGAAGCCGATCGCGTCGAGGTCGGCCACCAGCGCGTCGACGCGGTCCGGGGCCACGCCGAGCACGACGACCTTCTGGTACGCCGTGAACCGCGCGCCGGCGGCGCCGTACCGCTCCACGAGGTTGCCCAGCTCGGTGAGGGCGGCGCCGTTGATGCGGCCGACCGTCGGGGTGGCGCCGATGTAGAAGTTGCCGTCCTTCTGCTCGTGCACGCCGATGTGGTCGCCGTTGCGGGTGGCGTACTCGGGCGACGGGCTGCTGACCAGCCGCTTGCCGAGGTACTCGTTCTCGAGGACCTCGCGGACCTTCTCGACGCCCCAGTCGGCGACCAGGAACTTCAGGCGCGCCCGCGACCGCAGGCGCCGGTACCCGTAGTCGCGGAAGATGCCGATGACGCCCTCCCAGGCGTCGGCGACCTCGTCGACCGGGATCCACACGCCCATCCGCTGGGCCAGCATCGGGTTGGTGGAGAGGCCACCGCCGACCCACAGGTCGAAGCCCGGGCCGAGCTCGGGGTGCACGGTGCCGACGAAGGAGACGTCGTTGATCTCCGGTGCGCCGTCGAGGCTGGGGTGGCCGGAGATCGAGGTCTTGAACTTGCGCGGCAGGTTCGCGTAGTCGGGGTTGCCGATGTAGCGGCGGCGGATCTCCTCGAGCGCGGGCGTGCCGTCGATCAGCTCGTCCTTCGCGACGCCGGCCACGGGGGAGCCGAGGAAGCCACGAGGGCAGTCACCGCACGCCTCGAGCGTGTCCAGGCCGACGGCCGCGAGCCGGTCCCAGATCTCGGGCACGTCGACGATGTCGATCCAGTGGTACTGGATGTTCTGCCGGTCGGTGATGTCGGCGGTGTCGCGGGCGAAGTCGGTCGAGATGCCGCCCAGCGTGCGCAGCGCGTCGGCGCTCAGCAGCTTGCCGTCCGAGCGGACCCGCATCATGAAGTAGCGGTCGTCGAGCTGCTCCTCGCCGAGCACCGCGGTCTTGCCGCCGTCGATCCCAGGCCGGCGCTGGGTGTAGAGGCCCATCCACCGGAACCGCCCGCGCAGGTCGGCCGGATCGATCGAGTCGAAGCCGCGCTTGGAGTACGTGTAGAGGATCCGGTCGCGGACGTTGAGCGGGTTGTCGTCCTTCTTGGACTGCTCGTTCTTGTTCAGCGGCTCGCTGTAGCCGAGCGCCCACTGGCCCTCGCCGCGCTTGGGGCGGGGGATCTCGGTGTGCTCGGGGCGGCTGGCGGTGTAGCGGAGATCGGTCATCGGGGGCGTTCCTTGACGAGGATGGCGAGCGACACTCGAACCGGGCGGGCCACGTCGTCGGGGCTCCGGACGTCCGGTGAGGTCAGCTGCGCGGGGCTGCTGGTGGGCGGCTGGTCAGGAATGCCAACACATCATGCTGCGCGTGCGCCCGAAGTCCACGTGGCGTCGAACCACGAGGTAGGCGTGCGTGGCAGCAGAGATCATGTCCCGGAGTCTCACGGTCCGGACGCTCATCCCACAAGTCGAAATCTCATGTTTCGAGACGGGAGTCCAGAATCTGATACGCACCGGGGTTGCTTCCCGTGGCAGCGGGACCGCAGGTGCGTCCCACGTCACATCGCGCCGGCCACGCTCGCAATCCTTCTCGATCCGGAGGGCCCGACGCATCTAGGCTTCGGCCATGAGTGACGACCGGACCTCCGCCCTGACCAGCAGCGCGTACCAGCAGGCCCTCGAGGTGATCGCCTCGGTCGAGCCGCGGATCGCCGACGCGACCCGGCAGGAGCTCACCGACCAGCGAGGTTCGCTCAAGCTGATCGCGAGCGAGAACTACGCCTCGCCCGCCGTGCTGCTCACCATGGGCACCTGGCTCAGCGACAAGTACGCCGAGGGCACGGTCGGCCACCGGTTCTACGCCGGCTGCCAGAACGTCGACACCGTCGAGGCCCTCGCGGCCGAGCACGCGCGCGAGCTCTTCGGCGCGCCGTACGCCTATGCCCAGCCGCACTCCGGCATCGACGCGAACCTGGTGGCCTTCTGGTCGATCCTGGCCCACCGCGTCGAGACGCCCGCGCTGGCCAAGCTCGGCGCCAAGAACGTCAACGAGCTCACCGAGGAGGACTGGGAGCGGCTGCGCCACGAGCTCGGCAACCAGCGCCTGCTCGGCATGTCGCTCGACGCCGGTGGGCACCTCACCCACGGCTTCCGCCCGAACATCAGCGGCAAGATGTTCCACCAGCAGCAGTACGGCACCGACCCCGAGACCGGGCTGCTCGACTACGACGCCGTCGCCGCGAAGGCGCGCGAGTTCAAGCCGCTCGTGCTGGTGGCCGGCTACTCGGCGTACCCGCGCCGGGTGAACTTCGCCAAGATGCGCGAGATCGCCGACGAGGTCGGCGCGACGCTGATGGTCGACATGGCGCACTTCGCCGGCCTGGTCGCCGGCAAGGTGTTCACCGGCGACGAGGACCCGGTGCCGCACGCCCACATCACCACCACGACCACCCACAAGTCCCTGCGTGGCCCGCGCGGTGGCATGGTGCTGGCGCAGGAGGAGTACGCCGCCGACGTCGACCGCGGCTGCCCGATGGTGCTCGGCGGGCCGCTCTCGCACGTGATGGCCGCGAAGGCGGTCGCGCTGGCCGAGGCGCGTCAGCCGTCGTTCCGGACCTACGCCCAGCAGGTGGCCGACAACGCCAAGTCGCTCGCCGAGGGCTTCCTGACCCGTGACGCCACGCTGGTCACCGGCGGCACCGACAACCACATCGTGCTGCTCGACGTGTCGTCGTTCGGCCTCACCGGTCGCCAGGCCGAGTCGGCGCTGCTCGACGCGGGCGTCGTCACCAACCGCAACTCGGTGCCCCAGGACCCCAACGGGGCCTGGTACACCTCCGGCATCCGCCTCGGCACCCCGGCGCTGACCACGCGTGGCTTCGGTCACGACGAGTTCGACGCCGTCGCCGACCTGATCGTCCAGGTGCTCCAGAACACCGAGCCCGGCACCACCAAGGACGGCAAGCGGTCGAAGGCGTCGTACGCACTCGGCGACGGCGTGGCCGACAAGGTCAAGGGCGCCGCGGCCGACCTGCTCGACAAGCACCCGCTCTACCCAGGTCTGAACCTCGCGTAGCGAGCGAAGCGAGCTACCCCGCGTGGCGTTCGACCTTGCCTGACGGGATTCTCCACAGGCCTCGCTCGCGTCGGGTGCGTGCTGGCGACGATGCCGCCAGCATGGACCGGTGCTCTGGACGCGTGTGACACTCGATGTTGGAGGTGAGTCATGTCCCAGTTGTTCCCCCACGCGGGGCCCTGGACGGTGGACGACCTCCCGGAGGAGGGCTGGTACGAGATCGTCGACGGTGCACTCGTCGTGAGCCCGGCACCGTCCCCCCGGCACGAGGTGATCGGCTCCGGGCTGCTCGTCCTGCTGGCTGGCCGCTTCGGGCATGCACGCGTGCTCGCCGGGGGCGGGGTCACGTTCTCGGCCGTGAACTACCGGATCCCCGACACCCTGGTGTTGCGCGAGGGGTTCGACGCGATGACTGCACCGTCGATCGGGCCGGGCGACGCGCTGCTGGTCGTCGAGGTGGTGTCGCCGTCCTCGGTGACCACCGACCACATCACGAAGCGGGCGCAGTACGCACGGGCCGGTATCCCCGGCTACTGGATCGTCGAGACCGACCCTGAGCTGCGGCTGACGGCGATGACGCTGCCTGCCGGCGGAGACGTGTACGCCGAACTCGGGTCCTGGGGCGAGGGCGAACGAGTGGCGGTCGACACCCCGCTCGAGATCGCTTTCGAGATCGCGACGTTGCGGGGCTGACGACTCAGCCCCAGCTCGCGGCGTTGGTGAGGCGAAAACCCGCGGTCCGGTCGCCTCCACGACGGTCGGCGCCGATCGCTCACCGGTCGCCGAGGTCGTCCAAGGGTGAGGTTCTCCCGATGGAGCCATCGGGGCAACCGAAACGTGACGGACTATTCCAGCGGGGCCTCACACCACCGGCGTCGCGCGCTCCACGATCGCCCGCAGGTCGCCGCCGTCGAGGGTGCCGAAGACGCCGTCGTACGCCGTGCCCAGGCGCGACGCGCAGAAGACGTCGGCGACCGCGGCGGGGGCGTAGCGGACCAGCAGCGACCCCTGGAGGCACAGCGCCATCCGCATCGCCAGCCGACGGGCGTTGACCTCGAGCGAGGCGGGCTCGCCCAGCAGCGAGCCGATCAGGCCCAGCGTGTCCTCGATGGTGCGGTCGAGCCGGGCGTCGCCGCCGCGGGCCCGGCCGACCTCGGTGATCCAGGCGTCGAGCACCTCGGGCTCGCGGCCCAGGGCGCGCAGCACGTCGAGCGCGTTGACGTTGCCGGAGCCCTCCCAGACCGAGTTCAGCGGCGCCTCGCGGTAGAGCAGCGGCAGGCCGGACTCCTCGACGTACCCGTTGCCGCCGAGGCACTCCAGCGCCTCGGCCACCAGGGCGGGCGTGCGCTTGCAGACCCAGAACTTCGACAGCGGCAGGGCGATGCGCCGCAGCGCCGCCTCGTGCGGGTCCTGGAGGCCGTCGACGGCGGCCGCGAGCCGGATCGCCAGCGCGGTCGCGGCCTCGGCCTCGACCGCGAGGTCGGCCAGCACGTTCTGCATCAGCGGCTTCTCGATCAGCGGGCCGCCGAACGCCGACCGATGCGCCGCGTGCCAGGTCGCCTCGTTGACCGCGCGCCGCATCAGCGAGGTCGAGCCGAGCACGCAGTCGAGCCGGGTCGCCGCGACCATCTCGATGATCGTGCGGACCCCGCGGCCCTCGTCGCCGAGCCGACGCGCGACGGTGCCGTCGAGCTCGAGCTCCGACGACGCGTTCGACCGGTTGCCGAGCTTGTCCTTGAGGCGGACGACGTCGAGCCGGTTGCGGGTGCCGTCGGGGAGCACCCGGGGCACGACGAAGCAGGTCACGCCGCCCGGCGCCTGGGCGAGCACGAGGAACACGTCGTTCATCGGGGCCGAGGTGAACCACTTGTGGCCGTGCAGGGTGTACTCGCCCTCCACGGAGGTACGCCGCGCCTCGGTGACGTTGGCGCGGACGTCGGAGCCGCCCTGCTTCTCGGTCATGCCCATCCCGGCCAGGGCGCCGAGCTTCTCGGAGGCGAGCCGGACGCCGGGGTCGTAGCGCAGCGACGCCAGCAGCGGCGTCCACTCCTTCGCGATCGCGTCGTCGGCGCGCAGGGCCGGCACGGCGGCGTACGTCATCGAGACGGGGCAGCCGTGGCCGGGCTCGGTGTGCGACCACGCCATGAAGCCGGCCGCCCGGCGCACGTGCGCGTGCGGCTCATCCGACTCCCACGCCGCCGCCGCGAGGCCCTGGGAGACCGCCCGGTCCATCAGCCAGTGCCACGACGGGTGGAACTCCACCTCGTCGATCCGGTGGCCGTAGCGGTCGTACGGCGTGAGCCGCGGGTGGAACTCGTTCGCGAGCATCCCGTGCTCCCGCGCCTCGGCCGTGCCGGCCAGCGCGCCGATCGGGGCCAGGTCATCGACCACCCCGGCGTCCGCGTGGCGGGTGACGGCCTCGACCAGCGAGGCATCGCCCGTGACGATGTTGTGACCAACCAGCGGCGGCGCCTGGTTCGTGGCTACCCGGATGTCGGAACCCATGTGTCTACGGTAGGTCCATGCCCCCCGCGGAGCGTGCCCAGACGCAGCAGCGCGCGTCCTCGGGCACCCCGGAGCCGTCCGTCGGCGCCGCGGTCGCCGATCGGCTGCGGCGGGCCCGCGCCGTGGTCTGGCGCCTCGTCGTCGCCACGGTGGGGTCGTGTCTGCGCTACCGGGTGACCGGCCTGGCCGCGGAGGCGGCCTTCTTCGCCGTGCTCTCGGTGCCGCCGCTCATCTTCGCGATGGCGGGCGCGATCGGCTTCGTCACCGACCAGTTCAGCCCGGCCCAGGTCGCCGACGTGCGGGCCGCGGTCATCGACCTGTCCGAGCAGGCCCTGACCCAGGGCGCGGTGCACAAGATCATCGAGCCGACGATCGACGACGTGCTCGAGGGCGGCCGCTTCGACGTCATCTCGCTCGGTTTCGTGCTCGCGCTGTGGTCGGGCTCACGGGCCCTGCACGTCTTCGTCGACACCATCACGATCATGCACGGGCTCGGTGGGCACCGCGGGATCGTCCGGGCCCGCGCGCTGTCCTTCGTGCTCTACGTGCTGGCGATGGTGCTGGCCGTCTTCATGGTGCCGCTCGTGGTCGCCGGCCCCGATCTGGTCGAGCACTGGCTGCCCCAGCGCCTCGACTTCCTGATGGCCTTCTACTGGCCGGTCGTCGTGCTGATCAGCATCTGCTTCCTCGCGACGCTCTACCACGTGTCCGTCCCCGTGCGGACCAACTGGAGCTTCAACCTGCCGGGCGCGACGTTCACGCTGTTCTGCTGGATCGTCGGCTCCTACCTGCTGCGCTGGTTCCTCACGGTCACCGCGGCCGACTCGCGCTCGATCTACGGGCCGCTGGCGGCGCCGATCGCGGTGCTGCTGTGGCTCTACCTGGTCTCGATCGCGGTGCTGATCGGCGCGGCCGTCAACGCGGCGTTCGACAGCGTCTTCCCGCAGTCCTCGACCATGCTCGCGAGATCGGAGCTCGTGCAACGGCTGCGTCGCATCGGCTCGCGACCCGACACGGACTAGATTCAGCGCCGTGGCCGACGACTCCAGCGACATCACCCAGGGCCACAGCCTGGGGAAGCTGTCCCTGCCGGCGAGCACCCGCTCGCCGTGGTGGGAGCTCGGTCGACGGCTGCTGATGGCGGTGGCGATCCTCGTCGGCACGGTGTTGATCGTCTACCTCGACCGGCACGCCTACGTCGACGGCAACGACCCGACCGGCGAGGTCGACCTGGTCGACTCGATCTACTACACGACCGTCACGCTGAGCACGACCGGGTACGGCGACATCACCCCGGCGGAGGCACACGCCCGCATGATCAACGCGTTCGTCGTCACCCCGCTCCGCATCGCCTTCCTGGTCCTGCTGATCGGCACCACCCTCGAGGTGCTCGCCTCGCAGGGCCGCGAGATGTTCCGAGCCGCCCGCTGGAGGAAGCGCATGACATCCCACGTGGTCGTCATCGGCTACGGCACCAAGGGCCGTGCCGCGGTCGACACCCTGGTCAACAACGGCCTGGACCGGGAGTCGATCGTCGTGGTCGACCCCGGGGCCGAGGCGCTGCAGGATGCGCACGCCGACGGGCTGGCGGTCGTCACCGGGGACGCCACCCGCCGCGAGGTGCTGCGCCGTGCCGGTGTCAGCGAGGCCGAGCAGGTGATCATCACGACCAACCGCGACGACTCCAACGTCCTCGCCACGCTCACCGTGCGCCAGCTCAACCCCGAGGTGTGGATCGTCGCCGCGGTGCGCGAGCAGGCGAACGTCCCGCTGATGCGCCAGTCCGGCGCCAACTCCGTGATCACCTCGTCGGACGCGGTCGGCCGGCTGCTCGGCCTGTCCTCGCTGTCGCCGACGCTGGGCACGGTCATGGAGGACCTGCTCACCTACGGCGAGGGCCTCGAGGTCGCTGAGCGCGAGCTGATCGTCTCCGAGGTGGGCAAGCAGCCGCAGACGCTGCCCGACCAGGTGATCGCCGTGGTCCGCGACGAGAAGGTCTACCGGTACTTCGACCCGGTCGTCACCCAGCTGGCCCGGGGCGACCGTCTCGTCGTCGTACGCCCGGCGCGGGAGCTGCCGTGGGCGCCGCGCCCGGGCACCCACAACGAGGACTTCGCGACCGACGACGCCTGAGGCTGCCCCCGTCCAATTCCCGAGATTCCCGCGACGACGGCTCGCTCCGGCTAGCCTTCTGAGCGTGGGTGGGGGCCCTGGGGTCGGCGCAACGCCGAACGTCCGAACGAGGCCGCGTGCATACGTGGGCCTCGCTGCAGCTGTCGGCTTCGCCCTGCTCTTCACGTGCTCGGCGCTGATCACGCACCGGATCGAGCTCTTCGGGTCGGGGTTCAACGGGCTGTGGCCGGCGGGCGGACTCCCGATCGTCTGGCTGATGGTCCGCGGCGCCACCGTGGTGTCGATCGACAGCGTCCTGCTGCTCGCGGCCGCCTTCGCCGCCAACCTGGTCGCCGGCGGCGAGACCGAGCTGGCGGCGGCCTTCGCGGTGGCGAACTTCGCGCAGTCCTGGGCCGCGGTCATGCTCCTGCGGCGCTGGTGCGGCGACCTGTGGGGGTGCGGCGGGGACCGCCCGATCGCCCGACCGCGCGACGTCGCCCGGCTGGGCGCCGCGCTGGGCGTCGCGACGCTCATCGGTACGACGCTGGCCACCGCCGCGATCGTCCTCCTGCCCGGCGTGGACGGCAGCTTCGACCCCGTCGCGAGCGGGCTCTGGACCGGCCGCAACTTCGCGAGCGCGCTGGTCGTGGTCGCCCTCGCCATCCTGATCGGCTACCGGGTCACCAGCCCGCCGCCGCGGCCGTCGCTGCGCGGAGCGGACGGGGGGCAGCTCGAGCTCCTGGTCGCCGTGCTCTTCACGATCACGACGTACGGGCTGGCCTTCAGCCTGGTCGAGCTGCCGCTGGCCTTCCCGCTGCTGGCGGCGAGCGTGTGGTTCGGCGCCCGCTTCTCGACGCTGCTGAGCGCCGCGCACTCCTGCGTCGTGGGCCTGGTGACGGGCCTGCTGACGCTCAACGACATCGGCCCGTTCGCGAACGTCGCCGACACCGACCTCGGTTTCATGATCGCCCAGTTCTACGTCGCCACGATCGCCCTCACCGGTCTGGCGATCGCCACCGGTCGCGACGAGCGCCAGGCGCTCGCCACCGACCTGCGTCAGGCGCAGGAGGAGGCGGGATACGAGGTGAGCATGCGCGCGGCCGTGATCGGCTCGATGATCGAGGGGGTCCTGGTCGTCGACGAGGCCGGCGACCTGCTGGTGCACAACCCGGCCGCCGCCCGGATCCTGGGCCTGGGCGACGAGCTCGACACCGAGTCCCAGTTCGCGCTGAGCAGCTGGACCCTCGACGGCCAGGAGCTGGCCGAGGACGAGCGCCCGACCTCCCGTGCGCTGCGCGGCGAGACCGTCGAGTCCGAGCTGGTCCTGGTCCGGGTCGCGGACGTCGGCGAGCGGGTGCTGACGATCTCGGCGATCCCGCTGCCCCGCGACGAGGTGCAGCACCGGGCGCGTGCACTGCTGCTGCTGCGCGACACGACGACCGAGCACGCCCACCGCGAGGAGCTCGCGGCGTTCGCGGGCGTGGTCGCGCACGACCTGCGCAACCCGCTGGCCGCCATCGACGGATGGACCGAGATGATCGCCGACGAGCTGGACGCCGGTGAGCTGGACACCCAGCTCGCTCGCGAGTTCGTCTCCCGCGTGCGGTCCTCGTCGCGGCGGATGCGAGAGCTGATCCGTGACCTCCTGGCCCATGCGACCAGCAGCTCTCGCGACCTGGACGTCAGCCGGGTCGAGGTGACCGCGCTGGCGACCGAGGTCGCCGCCGCCCGGCACGCGAGCGGCCAGGTGAGCGCCGAGCCGGTGCCGCCGGTGCTCGCGGACCCGGTCCTGGTCCGACAGGTGCTCGACAACCTGATCGGCAACGCGATCAAGTACGTCGCGCCGGGCGAGGAGCCCAAGATCGTCGTCCAGGGCTGTCGCAGCGATGCCCGCCTGGTCACCGTCGAGGTGGTCGACCACGGCATCGGCATTCCGGAGCAGGACCGGGAGAAGGTCTTCGACGAGTTCCACCGGGCGCACTACCGCGAGTACGAAGGCAGCGGGCTCGGGCTCTCGATCGTGCGGCGGATCGTGATCCGCCACGGCGGAACCATCCAGGCGGTGCCCAACCCGGCCGGCCAGGGCTCGGTGTTCCGGTTCACCCTCCCGGCGTACGAGGCCTGACGCTCCGGGCGCCTCACCCGCGCGGAGTTTCATCCCTACGGGTGAGCCGGTGCGCGTCGCCGGGCAGCATGCTGATCGCGCTCCGGTGGCCGCACCGGTCCTCCCGTCTCGGGGGAGGGGACCGGGTGCGGCCGCCGGTGTCCAGGCCAGCAGCTCGTCAGGCGGCGGTCGGTGGCGAGCGGAAGTTGCCGGTCCACATCCGGCCGCTCCACAGCTCCCACCGGTCGGCGCGGTGCGGTGAGGGGTAGCTGCCCGGAGGCAGCACGGTGAGGTCCGGTGTCGCGACCGGGAGCCCGGACCGGCGGTCGCAGACCCAGGTCCCCGAGCAGTCCCATCGCACCCGGATCGCCCCGTTGCGCCACGGCCGCAGGGAGGCCATCCAGAAGGTGCCCTCGTCGAGGACCAGCGTCGTGTAGCCCGCGCCGATCTCGGCCACGAACCGGTCGCCGACCCTGCCGAGCAGCCACCACAGCGTGACGAGGAACCCGCTCCCGCCGGCGGCGATGGCCAGCCACGCCGCGGTGGCGGTCACGCCCGCCTTGCCGGCGACGACGCCCAGGGTGACGAAGGCGGCGAAACCACCGATGGTGACGCTGGTCCAGCGCGCCATCAGGGTGCCCGCCGGAGTCCCCGGCAGCGGCTCCGGCGGCCGGGTGGCGACGCGCGGCAGCAGGCCACGCGACCGCGCCTCGGCGTACCCCGGAACCTGCGCAGGACCGGGCGCGGTCCGCGCCATCAGCGGGTGACGACGTAGGCGTCCGAGGTGTCGCTGCCCCTCTGGTCGAGCACCACGATGCCGTTGACCCTGACGATCAGGTGCCAGCTGAGGTCCGGGTCGTCGCAGGAGCTCCAGTTGACGACCTGGATCGTGTAGTCGCCGCTGGGCGCCTGGCCCGCCGGCCAGTAGACGTTCTCGGTCGGGCGCACCAGCACCGTCTCGCAGCCCGCGTTGGCGTCGAGGTCGAGCGCGCCGCCGGACTCCGACGTCTCGTGCCCGTAGTAGATCTCCTCGCCCGACGGGTCGGTGACGTGCAGGTCGAGGTCCGCGGCGCTGTTCCAGGTCAGCGTGGCCTGAACGTCACCGGTGCCGGCGATGGGCTCCTTCTCGCAGTCGGTGGGGAAGTACCACGGGTCGTGCCAGTTGTGCGTGTAGTTGAGGGCGTCGGGGTGCCAGCTGGCGGACCAGGTGAACTTGCCCGCCCACGCCTTGGCCTCCAGGCCCGCCCCGACCTCCAGGCGGGACTGGAAGCTCACGCATCCCGCGGGGTTGGTGGGGGAGGCCGCGCCGATGACCTTCAGCTCGCTGACGAGCGGGTTGAAGTAGCCGTTCACGCCGGCGACGGCCCCCGCAAGGTCGGTCCCGACGCCCGGGCCGATGGTCAGGGAGCCGCCGAGCTTGACCGTCACGGCACCGCTGGGGCCGATCATCGTGGGCGCCGTGACTCGCCCGTCGTTGATCGGGCCGCTGGCGAAGGCGGGGCCGAGACCGATCTGTCCCTTGGCCCAGAAGCCGTTGGTGATCGTCGCCTGGACGTCGTGCAGCTTGACCGCGCCGGAGACGCTGACCTCGACGGTGGGCTCCAGCACCATGGTGATCGGCACCGGGTAGGCCGACAGCTGCTTGACCACCTTCGTCAGCGGCAGCGCGCAGGCGACCGAGAACTCGGTCTCGAGATCCATCTGGACCCCGGTCTCCAGCGCGACGCTGAAGTCGAACGTGGCCGCGTAGGGGATGCCCCACTTGTCCTTGATCCCCGAGTTCCAGTGCCCCTTCGGCCGCAGGATCGGCCGGAGCGCCGACAGTTGGTGGGAGAGTGAGGTCTGGAGGCACGACTCCCGGCGTTGCAGCCGCTGGCGCTGACCGTCCTTGCCGCTGGGCTGCTGGGCGAGGGCGGCGTTGTACGACGCGACCCGCGCTCGCGCGACGGCGGGATCCGTGACGGCGGAGAGCTCGATCGGCTCCTCGGTGATCGCGCGCTGGAGGTCGAGGCTGGCGAAGACGTCCGCGAGCCCGCCGGGGGACAGGGCGACGCTGCGCCCGTCGGCCGAGACGGAGGCGACGGTGCCGAGGAATCCGCCGGGCAGGGCCGCCGACGGGGGCAGCACGAAGCCGGCGCCGACCGGCGGCGTCGGCCGGCCGGGTGCCAGCCGGACACTCGCCACGCCACCCGACACCGTGACGGTGTCTCGGTCGCTGCCGAGCACCGCCGCGGGTGCCAGGGAGTACGACGGCGTCGACCCGTCGGCCGTGGGCACGCCGACGGTGACGGCGTCACGGACCCAGCCCCCGTGCTTCCGCTTGGCGAACAGCGCGTAGCTGTAGGTCGCGCCCGGGGTCAGGTGATCGGTCGCCCGGTTCTTGCGAACGCCGACCCGCTTGCCGGCGTGCCTGCTCCGTGGGGCCACGCTGCCCGCGGCGCGACGCAGCACCACCTTCGCCTTGCCGGACGCGCGCCAGGTCAGCCCGACCGACTCGGCGGAGAGGGAGGTCGTCGTGAGCCCGAGCGAGCGGACCTTGCGGAGCTTGATCCGCAGCGGTCCGGTCCGGCCGTGGGCCGAGACCCTGATCCTCGAGCGGTGCGGCGCCGCGGCGTACGTGACGCCCTTGAGCACGACGTCGTCGACCTTGACCCGGTATCGGCCCGGCGCCAGCCTGGTCCGGACCTTCGCGGAGGTGCCCGCCGCGGTCTTGCGTACGACGGTCCTGGTCTTGCCGACCAGCCGCACGCTGGCCGGGACTCCCCGCGGAGTCGTGAGGACGACGGTGACCTTCGCGCGGCGCGGCTTGGCCGCCTGCTCCGCGCTCGCCGAGCCCGAGGCCGCCGAGCCCGAGGATGCTGGAGCGGCGCTGGCTTCCCCTGTCCCGCCGAGCGGACCGGCGGCGAGCGCCAGCGTCGTGGCGGCGACCACCAAGGAACGAGTGAGACGAGACACGTGAATTCCCCCGTTGTGCGTCGTCCACGGCTGTGGACCCGCCGCATGCTAGCGACGGCAGGGGCGCCTCCGGGCGGTTTCTCCAGACCGGGTGCCCCACCTCGGCCGGTGCGGTCGCGGCGGGCGCGGGCGGGTCGTCAGGCGGCTTCGGTCGAGAGGCCCGGCAGCAGGTGCCCGCGGGTGTCGCAGCCGTGCTCGCAGGCGCCGTGCGTGGGCATCCAGACCGCGGCCTCGTCGGGCCGCGCCGGGTCGGCAAGGCCCTCGTAGGTCACCACCATCGACCGCCGCCCGCACGCGGGGCACCGGGTGACCTCGCAGCTGAGGAACTGGGCGTCCATGACGGGGGGATACCCGTCCGGACCACCCGCGACACCTCCCGCCCGGTATCGGTCCGGTCGGTCAGCGCCCGCCGGGCGGCGCCGTGGAGCCCCGCTCGACCAGGGACGTGGGCAGCAGCACCGACCGGGCCGAGCGGTCGGTGCCGTGGAGCGCCTCGAGGAGCAGGCGGGCCGCGTCGGTCCCGATCTGGGTGTTCGGCACCGAGACCGTGGTGAGAGGCGGGCGCAGCTTGTCCAGGAACGGCATGTCGTTGAATCCCACGATGCTCAGCTCGTCGGGACAGTCGATCCGGCGCTCGGCGCACACGTCGTAGCAGCCGAGGGCGATCAGGTCGTTGCCGGCGACCACCGCGGTGACGCCCTCGGTGCCGTCGAGCAGTTGGCGCAGGCCGGCGGCGCCGGCGCCCTCGGTCCACTGCGTGCAGGTGACCATCAGCTCGGGTCCGTGGTCCAGCCCGAGCTCGCGCACCGCTCCGCCGAACGCGCGTGCCCGGGCGACGCCGGTGGAGGTGGTGGCCGGGCCGGCCACGTGGGCGATCCGCCGATGGCCGAGCTGCGCGAGATGCCGGACGGCGAGCTCGATGCCCGCCGCGTCGTCGGGCCCGACGTACGGCGCCTCGATCCCTTCGGCGCGCCGGTTCACCATCACCATCGGAATGTCGCTGCGCTGCAGCTCCTCGAGCAGGGGATGGTGGACCAGTGCGGTGGCGATGACCAGGCCTTCGACCTGGCGCGATCGGAGCGACTCGACGAGCGTCCGCTCCCGTTCCGGGTCGCCGTCGGTGTTGACGATCAGCGCGGTGTAGCCGGCCTCCTCGAGGGCGTCCTCGACACCGCGGACGATCGGCGGGAAGAGTGGGTTGGTGAGGTCGGGGATGACCAGCCCGATGGTGGCCGACTTCGCGGTCTTCAGCCCGCGCGCGATCGGGTTGGGGCGGTAGCCGAGCTGCTCGGCCACCCGCAGCACGCGGCGGGCCGTCTCCGCGTTGACCAGCGCCCTGGTGTTGGCGTTCAGTGCACGGGAGGCGGTGGCCGGGTGCACGCCGGCGGCGTCGGCCACGTCTCGCAGGGTCGGATTCGGCACAGCACGGATCCTAGGGCCCACCGGTGTGGGTGCGTCGCGGCCGCCGGCCGGCGCCGGGTGCGTCGCGGGTATCCGCCGGGTCGCGCTCCATGTCAGCAATAGTAGCCTACTCTGCATTCGATTGCAGCCGTCAGGGGCTCGGGAGTACAGGGCTTGACAACCGGCTTGAGAAGCACCACGCTGCAAGCGTTTGCAGTCCGACTCGACCATCACGGAGGCAGGTACACATGAGCACCCCCGATCTTCCCAGCGAGCTCACGGTCGGCTGGATCGGTACGGGACGGATGGGCGCGGCGATGGCCGGACGGCTGGCCCGGGCGGGCTACGACGTGACGGCCTGGAACCGGACCCGAGCGAAGGCCGAGCCGTTGATGGAGCTCGGCGCGCAGGTCGCCGACACCATCGCCGACCTGCGCGGCCGCGACGTCGTCTTCACGATGGTCTCCGCGCCCGCCGACCTCGAGCAGGTCCTGGTCGGGGAGGGCGGGCTGCTCGTCGGCGACGGCGAGGTGCCCGGGGTGGTGGTCGACTGCTCCACGGTGTCGACCGAGTCCTCGGCGGCGATGCGGGCGGCCTGCGCCGAGCGTGGCGTCGCGTTCCTGGCGGCGCCGGTCAGCGGCAACGGCAAGGTCGTCCGGGCGGGGATGCTCAGCATCGTCGTCTCCGGTCCCGAGGAGACCTATCAGCGGGTCCAGCCCCTGCTGGACTGCCTGGGCCTGGGGTCGACGTACGTCGGCGACGGCGACGTCTCCCGGCTGGTGAAGATCGCGCACAACCTGATGCTGGGTGTGGTCACCCAGTGCATGGCCGAGATCACCGTGCTGTGCGAGAAGGGCGGCGTTCCCCGGCACGCGTTCCTGGAGTTCCTCAACAACTCGGTGATGGGATCGACCTTCACCCGCTACAAGACCCCGGCGTTCGTGAACCTCGACTACACCCCGACGTTCACCCCGGTGCTGCTGCGCAAGGACTTCGACCTGGGGGCCGCCGCGGCCCACGAGCTCGACGTGCCGATGCCGATCTGCGCCGCCACTGCCGCCGCGGTGCAGACCAGCGTCAGCCAGGACCGCAACACCGAGGACTTCGCGATCCTGCTGGACGTCCAGGCCGCCAACTCCGGGATCACGCTGGTCTCCGAGAACGTCGAGGTGGACGACGGACTGTCGGCCGCCGACCGGGTGGGCTGATATGGCAGTCCAGCTCGGGGGCCGCCCACTGCCGGCCCCCGGTCACGGTGGTGTCGACTACGAGGAGCGCGTCGACTTCCAGCGCCTGCGGGCCTACCGGCTCTCGCGGGCACGGGCGGCGCTGGAGAGTAGCGAGTGCGGCGCGTTCCTGCTGTTCGACTTCTACAACATCCGCTACACCACACAGACGTGGATCGGCGGCGCCCTCGGCGACAAGATGATCCGGTACGCGCTGCTGACCCGTGGTCAGGAGCCGATGCTGTGGGACTTCGGCTCCGCCGTGAAGCACCACCAGCTGCACTCGCCGTGGCTGCCGACCGAGCACAACCGGCCCGGGTTCCTGGGCTTCCGCGGCGCGGTGGCACCCACCGTGGGTCTGATGACCCAGGCGGTCGCGGAGATCAAGTCGCTCCTGATGGAGGCGGGCGTCGCGGGCCTCCCGGTCGGCGTGGACATCGTCGAGCCGCCGTTCCTGTTCGAGATGCAGCGACAGGGCCTGACGGTCGTCGACTGCCAGCAGCTGATGCTCGACGCCCGGGTGATCAAGAGCGCCGACGAGATCATGCTGCTCAGCCAGGCGGCCGCCATGGTCGACGGCGTCTACCAGGACATCTACGAGGCGCTGAAGCCCGGCGTGCGGGAGAACGAGATCGTCGCGCTGGCCAACAAGCGGCTCTACGAGATGGGCTCGGACCAGGTGGAGGCGGTCAACGCGATCTCGGGGGAGCGGTGCAACCCGCACCCGCACAACTTCACCGACCGGGTGATCCGCCCCGGTGACCAGGCGTTCTTCGACATCATCCACTCCTTCAACGGCTACCGGACCTGCTACTACCGGACCTTCGCCGTGGGCCGGTCCACGCCTGCCCAGCGCGACGCCTACCAGCAGGCGCGGGAGTGGATGGACCGGGGCATCGACGGGATCAAGGCCGGGGTGGGCACCGACCAGGTGGCCGCACTGCTGCCCAAGGCGGAGGACTTCGGCTTCCCCGACGAGCTGTCCGCGTTCGGGCTGCAGTTCGCGCACGGGCTCGGCCTCGGCCTCCACGAGCGGCCGATCATCTCGCGGCTGAACTCGATGAAGGAGCCGCTCGAGCTGCAGGTCGGCATGGTCTTCGCCCTGGAGACCTACTGCCCGGCCTCCGACGGCTTCTCGGCGGCGCGGATCGAGGAGGAGATCGTGGTGACCGAGGACGGTCCCCAGGTGCTCACCCTGTTCCCGGCCGACGAGCTCGTCGTCGCCAACCGCTACTGACCCCCCACCACCGCAGCCAGAACCACGCGAACGGACTCGAGAGCCGCCATGCCACTAGACATCCCCGACCTCCCCCTCGACCTGTGGATCGACGGCAAGCCCACCCCGGCTTCCGACGACCGGCGCTTCGACGTCGCCGACCCCGCCACCGGAGCGGTGCTCGCCGCCGTCTCCGACGGCTCGGTCGAGGACGGTCTCGCCGCCGTCGCCGCCGCGGAGGCCGCCGCGGCGGCCTGGGCGGCGACCGCACCGCGGGAGCGGGCGGAGGTGTTGCGCCGTGCCTTCCTGCTGATGCAGGAGCGGAGCGAGGAGCTGGCCAGGCTGATCTCGCTCGAGAACGGCAAGGCGCTCGTCGACGCCCGGGGCGAGGTGGCGTACGCCGCGGAGTTCTTCCGGTGGTACGGCGAGGAGGCCGTGCGGATCCTCGGCACGGTGGCCACGGCGCCGTCGGGCCAGAACCGGATCCTGGTCGTCCATCAGCCGGTCGGCGTCGCGGTGCTGGTCACGCCGTGGAACTTCCCGGCGGCGATGGCGACCCGGAAGATCGGCCCGGCGCTCGCGGCGGGCTGCACGGTCGTCCTCAAGCCGGCCAGCGACACCCCGCTCACCGCTCTGCTGGTCGCCAGGATCCTCGCCGATGCGGGGGTCCCGCCCGGGGTCGTGAACGTGGTCCCGGCCCGCCGGTCCGGCGCGGTCGTGTCGGCGATGCTGCACCACCCGTCGGTGCGCAAGCTGTCGTTCACCGGCAGTACCGAGGTCGGCCGGATCCTGCTGCGGGAGGCCGCCGACCAGGTCGTGAACTGCTCGATGGAGCTGGGTGGCAACGCGCCGTTCCTGGTCTTCGAGGACGCCGACCTCGATGCCGCGGTCGCGGGCGCGATGGTGGCGAAGATGCGGAACGCCGGTGAGGCCTGCACGGCCGCCAACCGGCTCTACGTCCATGCCGACGTGGCCGGGGAGTTCTCGCGCCGGCTCGCGGAGCGGATGTCGGAGCTCAGGGTCGGGCCCGGTACCGCCGCGGAGACCGACGTCGGGCCCCTGGTCAACGCCGACGCCGTCGACAAGGTCGACGAGCTGGTGCGGTCGGCGGTCGCCGAAGGAGCTCGGGTGGTCGTCGGCGGCGACCGACCCGATCGGGTCGGCAGCTACTTCAACCCGACCGTGCTGAACGACGTCCCGCCGTCCGCGGCGATCCTGCGCGAGGAGATCTTCGGGCCGGTCGCGCCGATCGTGACCTTCACCGAGGAGGCGGAGGCGATCCGGTTGGCGAACGACACCGAGTACGGCCTGGTGTCCTACGTCTACACCGACGACCTGGCGCGCGGCCTGCGGGTCAGCGAGGCGCTGGACTCGGGCATGGTCGGGCTCAACCGGGGCCTGGTCTCCGACCCGGCGGCTCCCTTCGGCGGCACCAAGCAGTCCGGCATCGGGCGCGAGGGCGGGCACGAGGGGATGCTGGACTACCTGGAGTCCAAGTACATCGCGGTCAGCTGGTAGCCGGCACCCGACCTAGGCGTCGAACAGGTCCGGGTACCGGGCCAGCTCGATCCGGGTGCGCCGGATGTGCCCCTCCAGGGTGCGCTCGGCGTCGACCGAGTCGCCGCGCGCGATCGCGTCGAGGAGCAGTCGGTGCTCGGCGTTCACCACCCACATCCGGCTCCGGCCGCCGCGGGCGACGTACGCCCGGCGATAGGGCTGGGTGGAGTTCCACAGGCGCTGCACCATCGACGTCAGCGGATCGAGCCGGCAGCCGCGGTAGGAGTGCAGGTGGAACTCCCGGTCGAGCTCGAGGAACCGCTCGAGGTCGTCGTTCTCCTCGATCTCCTGCTGGATCTCCTCGAGCCGGGAGGTGTCGGTGTCGTCGAGTCGGGGGATGCTCTCGGCCAGCGCGAGCGGCTCGAGCCGCTCGCGCATGCGGTAGACGCCGTCGACCTCGTGGGCGGTGAGCCGGGGCACCCGGGCGCCCTTGTGGGGCTCGTGCTCGGTGAGCCCCTCGGCCTCGAGCATGCGCAGGGCCTCGCGCACGGGCAGCCGGCTGGCGCCGAACCGTGAGGCGATCTCCTCCTGCCGGATCCGGTCGCCGGGCTTGAGCTCTCCGCTCAGGATCGCGGTGCGCAGATAGTCGGCGACCCGCGTGCTGCTCGCCTCAGTCACGACGCGACTCCTCCTGTTCTCGGTCCCACTTCTTCCCGGCGGGATAGGAGACCAGCTCGAACTGCATGCCCCAGGGTGCCAGGAAGTAGATCCACCGGTTGCCCTCGGCCGGGCCGCGACTCGCCGTCGGCCCGGCGAACACCTCGACACCGGCGCGCACCAGGTGGTCGATCGCGGCGTCGAGGTCCTCGACGTACAGGGCGACGTGGTGACCGCCGACGTCGCTGTTGCGAGGGATCGCGTCACGCTGGTCGGGCGTGGCATAGGCGAACACCTCGAAGACCGCCTGCTCGCCGCAGCGGTACCACCGGTTCACCATCTCCGCGCGTGGATGCACGGCGAGGTGCGTGGTCATCCAGTCGCCGTCGTCGCGGAACGGGCCGAGTGTGTACAGGTACTCGCAGCCGAGGACGTCCACCAGGAAGTCGTGGGCCTGGTCGAGGTCGGGGACGGTGAAGCCGACGTGGTCGAGTCGGCGGAGGCCGGGAAGTCCCATTGTACGCTCCTTGGATCCAATCCGGAAGTTCTGTTGAGACACGTCCGCGAGAAGCGCGGATCAATCCCTTGATTTCGGATCCAATCTGTACCACAGTGAGTGCTCGCAGTCACAGCATGAGAGGGCATCTGATGGCGGAGCACCGTCGGCTGGAGCCGGCTTCACCCTGGGTCGAGACCGTGGTCACCCAGGCGGACTGGGACCGGGCGGACCCGGGGCTGATGCGCACGATGTACGCGCACCTGGTCTGGATCCGGACCTTCGAGCAGTACGTGCTCGACCTCGCGGCGAGCGGGTTGATCCACGGTCCGGCGCACTCGAGCATCGGCCAGGAGGGCGGCGCGGTCGGCTCGGTGCTGGCGCTGACCAGTGCGGACCTGGTCAACGGCTCCCACCGCGGGCACCACCAGTTCCTGGCCAAGGCGCTGCACCACCTGCAGCCGGACGGGATCGATCCTCTCGCGGTGCCCTCGGCGCAGCTGCGCGACGTGCTGCTGCGCACCCTGGCCGAGATCTGCGGGCTGGAGCGGGGCTGGAGCCACGGCCGCGGCGGATCGATGCACCTGCAGTGGAAGGACGCCGGTGCGATGGGCACCAACGCCATCGTCGGCGGCGGCGTACCCCAGGCGGCCGGCTTCGCCTGGTCGCACCGGCACGCCGGCACCGATGCCGTCTCGGTCACCTACTTCGGTGACGGTGCGGTCAACATCGGATCCACGCTGGAGACCATGAACCTGGCGGCGGCCTGGCGGCTGCCGGTCTGCTTCTTCATCGAGAACAACCAGTACGCCGTGTCCACCTCGGTCCGGGAGGCGACCGCCGAGCCGCGGCTCTCCGCTCGCGGGCTCGCCTTCAACATCCCGAGCTGGCGGGTCGACGGGATGGACCCGCTCGCGACCAACCTGGCGATGAGCGAGGCGGTCGCGCACATGCGACAGGGTGGCGGCCCGACCGTGGTCGAGGCGGACACCTATCGCTTCTTCCACCAGAACGGCGGCTTCGCGGGGAGCGCCTTCGGCTATCGCGACAAGACCGAGGAGCAGGCCTGGCGGAACCGCGACCCGCTCGTCCAGACCGCCGCGCATCTCGAGCGACGGGGCATCATGACCGCCGAGGAGACCGCCACGGCCCTCGCCCAGGCGAAGGCCACGATGGCCGAGATCGGCGCCGTCCTGGTCGAGCCCGTTCCGGGCGGTCGGCCCGGGCAACGACAGATCAAGGCCGGCGAGTGGCCCGACGCGGCGTTCGCCGACGTGGGGGTGCGCGGCGACCTCGGCGAGCTGGACGGTCAGCGGGTCGTGCCCGCCGACGGGTTCGCGGTGCCGGTCGAGGAGATGCGGTTCATCGACGCGGTCGCCGGGGTGATGGCGCGCCGGATGGAGACCGACGCGCGGGTCGTGGTGATGGGGGAGGACGTCCACCGGCTCAACGGCGGCACCAACGGCGCGACCCGGGGCCTGACCGAGCGCTTCCCCGACCGCGTGCTGGGCACGCCGATCAGCGAGAACGCGTTCGCGGGCCTGGCCGGCGGCATCGCGATCGACGGCCGGTACCGACCGGTCGTGGAGTTCATGTACGCCGACTTCATGTGGGTCGCGGCCGACCAGCTGTTCAACCAGATCGGCAAGGCGCGTCACATGTTCGGCGGCACCGACGGCGTGCCGCTGGTGCTGCGCAGCAAGGTCGCGATGGGCACCGGCTACGGGTCGCAGCACTCGATGGACCCCGCCGGCGTGATGGCCACCGCGCCGGGCTGGCGGATCGTCGCGCCCAGCACGCCGTACGACTACGTCGGCCTGGTGAACGCCGCGCTGCAGTGTGACGACCCGGTCGTCGTCCTCGAGCACGTCGACCTCTACCAGTCGAGTGGCCCGGGTCCGGTCGACGACTACGACTACGTGCTCCCGGTCGGCCGGGCGCAGGTACGCCGCGAGGGCGCGGACCTGACCGTCCTGACCTATCTGGGCATGACGCCGTTCGTGCTCGGCGCGGTCGAGGAGCACGGTGGCGTCGACGCCGAGGTCATCGACCTGCGCTGGCTGGACCGCGCGTCGGTGGACTGGGAGACGATCGAGGCCAGCCTGGCCAAGACGAACCGGCTGCTGATCGCCGAGCAGGGCGCGATCGGCACGTCGTACGGCGGCTGGCTGGCCGACGAGATCCACCGGCGATTCTTCGACCTGCTCGACGCGCCGGTGTGGCGGGTCACCGGCGGCGAGGCGTCGCCGAGCATCAGCAAGGTGCTCGAACGGGCCGCGATCGCCCAGCAGGCCGAGGTCGTGGCGATGCTCGACGAGATCGCGAGGTACTGAGGAGATGGCCCGCATCCTGCGCATGCCCGAGGTCGCGGCCGACACGGCCGAGGCCATGCTCGCCGACTGGCTGGTCGGCGAGGCGGACGAGTTCGCGGCGGCGGATCCGATCGCCACGGTCGAGACCGAGAAGGCCGCGGTGGAGATCGAGGCCGACGCCGCCGGGGTGCTGCTCAAGCTCCTCGTGCCCGCCGGCGCCCAGGTCGAGGTCGGCTCCCCGATCGCCGTGCTCGGCGAGCCGGGGGAGTCCGTGGCCGACGTCGACGCCCTTCTCGTCAGCCTCGGCGTCGGTGTGGTCACCGACCCGGTGCTGCCCGAGCGCAGGGACGTCGAGGACCCACCGCCCGCCGCGGCCGCCGCCGAGCCCCAGGGCCCGGTCCGGGTCTTCGCGAGCCCGCTCGCGCGCCGGCTCGCGGCCGAGGCGGGCCTGGAGATCGAGCGGCTGCGGGGCAGCGGTCCACGCGGACGGGTGCTGCGCCGCGACGTCGAGCAGGCCGTCGCGGACCGCCCGGCTCCCGCCGCCCCACCCGCCGTCCAGGAGCTCGACGGGCGGGGCCGCGCCGAGCTGCCGGCACGTCCCGACGCCCCGGATCGTGCGGGAGAGGCGCCGTACGAGGAGGTTCCGCACACGCGGATCCGCCGGGCTACTGCGTCGCGACTGGTGCGCAGCAAGCAGGAGGCGCCGCACTTCTACCTGCGCGCGGCACTGCGGGCCGATCGGCTGATGGCCCTGCGCGAGGAGTTGAATGCGGGGGTCGACAAGGCCGGTCGGGTGTCGGTGAACGACCTCGTCGTGCGGGCCGTCGCGCTGGCCGGCCGCGAGGTGCCCGACCTCAACGTGACCTGGACCGACGCGGCGGTGCGCCGCTATCGCACCGTGGACGTCGCGGTGGCGGTGAGCACCGACCAAGGTCTGCTGACGCCCGTGGTGCGCGACCCGGCGGGGCAGCCGATCGGCGCGCTGGCGAGCACGCTGCGCGAGGCCGCCGCCCGGGCTCGAGCGGGCCGGCTGCGGCCGGACGAGCTGGAGGGCGGCAGCATCTGCGTCACCAATCTCGGGATGTACGACGTCGACGAGTTCGCCGCGATCATCAACCCGCCCCACGCGGCGATCCTGGCGGTCGGTGCGGTCCGGGAGGAGCCGGTCGTCGAGGCCGGCTCGATCGTGGTCGGACGGGTCATGCGGGTGACGCTGTCGGTCGACCATCGGCCGGTCGACGGGGCCGTGGCGGCCCGCTGGCTGACGGCCTTCCGCGGCCTGGTCGAGCATCCGATCCGGATCCTCGGCTGATCCGCAACCGATTGCAGAACAGGCCGCGCAAGCGGCCGTTGGCGACCGCATCTGGCGAGCACGATCGTGCCGCGATTTGCGCGCAAATGCTTGACAATCAAGCGGCGGTGTCGTGAGACTGGCCCGACCGCAAACGTTTGTGATGATGTGGTCACGAAGGAGTAGCGAGTTGTTGCACGACGCACCGGATCGCGCGAGTTGGCGGCACGTGTTGGAGGCGTATCGCACCGAGATCCGACTTGCCGTGGTGGTGGCCGCGTTGATCGTGGTCTTCACCGTGCTGTTCCCCGACCAGTTCGGCACCCTGCGCAACGCCGAGAACCTCTCGCGCTACATCGCGGTGCTGTTCGTCGTCACGCTCGGGCAGTCCTTCGCGCTCCTGGTCGGCGGCTTCGACATCTCGGTGGCGGCGACCATGGGTCTGAGCAGCACCGTCGCGGCGCTGGTCATGCTGGACTACGGCATGGCGGCCGGGCTGGTGGCCGGGCTGCTGGCTGCGGCCGCCGTCGGCCTGATCAACGGCGTGCTGATCGCGGTCTGCGGGGTCAGCCCCTTCGTCGCCACCCTCGGCGTGATGAGCATCGTGACGGGGTACGCCAACGTGATCTCCGACGGTCGCTCGGTCTCCGGCCTGCCCGACTCGGTCGCCTGGATCGGTCGCGCCGACTGGGGCCCGGTGCCCTCGGCGCTGGCGATCGCCGGCATCGCCGGCCTGGTCAGCTGGGCGCTCCTGAACTGGACCCGCACCGGGCTGAACCTGTATGCGATCGGCGGCAGTCGGGCGGCGTCGGTCGTCGCCGGCGTGCCGGTGCGGCGCTACGAGCTGCTGGCCTACACGATGTGCGGGCTCTGCGCGGGCCTCGCCGGCCTGATGCTGATGTCGCGGGTCGGCGTCGGCCAGGCCTCGCTGGGCAGCGGCTACGAGCTGCGCTCGATCGCGACCGCGGTCATCGGCGGCTTCGTCATCGGGGGCGGCGCCGGCCGGATCAGCGGCATCGTGCTCGGCGTACTGCTGCTGAGCATCCTCACCACCGGCATGAACATCGCCGGTATCTCGGAATTCGTCCAGCAGATGCTGACCGGCGCGGTGCTGGTCGGTGCGGTGCTGGTCGATCGCTTTCGCCGGACCCGCTCGGGGCGCAGGCCGGCGGCGGGCCCCCCGAGCGTGGTCGCCTACGACGGAGCCCCGGCGATGCCGTCCCCCAACACCGAGAGTCAGGAGAAGTCATGAAGATCCGTGCCGTGGGCGCTGGGCTCGCAGCGGGTGCGCTGCTCGCGTCCGGCTGCAGTGCCAGCGACGAGAAGGACGAGCCGACGGCGATCGCCGACCTGGGCTCCTCGCTCGAGTGCGATGCCTCGCCCACCGAGCAGGAGCTGTTGGACTACGAGGTGCCCGAGGCGCCCAGTGGCACCAAGCTCACGCTGATGCAGGTGAGCTCGGCCGGCTACTACTACCAGGCGATCAGCCAGGGCGCCGCCGAGGCGGCCAAGGCCGCCGGTGCCGACCTGACCGAGTTCTCGGCGGACGGCTACGCCTCGCCGGACCAGCAGCTTCAGCAGGTCGGCGACGCGCTCGTCCAGGGCACCGACGGCATCGTGATGGCGCCCTCGGACATCAAGGGCTCGGTGCCGGTCGTCACCCAGGCCACCGACGACGACGTCCCGGTCGTGAACATCTCCTCGGAGGTCGACAGTGACGACGTGTACATGGTCATGCAGGACGACTACGCCTTCGGGCAGCGGGCGGCCGACCGGGTCGCAGAGGTGGTCGGCGAGGCCGGCGGCACCGGCATCCTGATCGCGGGACCGTCGAACGCGACCTGGTCACAGCGTCGTACCCAGGGCTTCGAGGACCGGATCGCGGAGAAGTACCCCAAGCTCGAGATCGCCGCCGCGCCCACCCAGCTGGTCGACCCGGCCGAGGGGCTGCGGTCGTTCGAGGACGCGGTCCAGGCGACCCCCGACATCGACTGGATCTTCTCGGTGCACTACTTCATCCTGCCGCCGGACTCGCTGCCGTCGGACTACCGCGGGAAGGTGCCCTACGTGTCGGCCGGCTACGAGCCGGACTCGGTCAAGGCGCTGGAGGGCGGCTCGATGGACTCGGTGTTCGGGCTCGCGCCGCGCTGGATGGGCATCATCGGCGTCGGCCGGATGGTGGAGGTGCTCAACGGCGAGGAGCCGCCGAAGGTCACCTGCCTGCCGATCCCGCTGTTCACCAAGGACGACATCGACTCTCCCGTCGCGAACGCGGAGCTGATCCCGTAGCGACGCGCGCACGGGACGATCGGAGACGGTAGGAGTGCAGACGGTGGCGGGCGTGAGCGCAGAGCGTCGGGGCGAGCCTGAGGTGAGACTGTCGTCGATCCTCAAGACGTACCCGGGCGTGCAGGCCCTCCGGGGCGTGGACCTCGACCTCTATCCGGGCGAGGTCCACGCCATCGTCGGGGAGAACGGCGCCGGCAAGTCGACGCTGGTGAAGATCCTCGCCGGCATGGAGACGCCCACGGACGGCGAGATCGTCGTCGACGGTCGGCCGGTGCACCTGCGCAGCCCGCGCGCGGCGCTGGCCGCCGGCGTCCGGATGGTCCCGCAGGACACCCAGGGGGTGCCGCTGCTGTCGGTGGGGCGCAACATCCTGCTCGGGCACGGCCCCGCGGTGGTGCGCAACTCCCGGCTGTCGGCGTCCGAACGCCGTGAGGTCACCGAGGCGATGACGGCCGTCGGGTTGCGCCACGTGCACCCGGCGACGCCGTACGGCGCGCTCTCGGTAGCCCAGGCGCGCCTGGCGCAGATCGCCGGCGCTCTCGCGCGACCGGCCCGGGTGGTCATCCTGGACGAGCCCACCGCGGTGCTCTCCGACGAGGACTCCCAGCACCTGCTGGAGGTGCTCGACGAGCTCCGGCGAGCCGGTCGGTCGGTGGTCTACATCAGTCACCATCTCCACGAGGTGGTGCGGATCGCCGACGTGATCACCGTGCTGCGCGACGGTGAGGTGGTCGCCCGGCACCGCCGCGGCGAGGTCGACCGCGAGACGCTGCTCGCGGAGATGGCGCGGGTGGGCGGCAGCGCCCAGCCGACCGAGCCGGTGCGGCACGACGACGTCGTCGACGACGGTGCGATCACGCTCTCGGTCTCCGACCTCAGCGGCGACGACTTCGCCGGAGTCTGCTTCGAGGTGCGCGCCGGGTCCGTCGTCGGCCTGGCCGGCGTCCAGGGCTCGGGGCACGGATCGGTGCTGCGGGCGATGGCCGGGCTGACACCGGTGGACGCCGGACAGGTGAGCGTCGCCGGCGCCACCGTGGCCACCGGGTCGCCGCGCCGCTCCTACGTCGCCGGGCTGCGACTGGTGCCCGAGGATCGCCGGGGGGAGGGTGTCGTCGGCGGCCGGACGATCGTGGAGAACGTGGCCCTCGCGGACGGCGTCCGCACCGGGCGCGGCTTCCTGCGCGCCCCGGCGGCCGAACGGGCGATCGCCCAGGAGGTGATCGACGTCTTCGGTGTCCATCCGCGCCGGATGATGGCGCGGGTGGGCAACCTGAGCGGCGGCAACCAGCAGAAGGTCGTGCTCGGCCGGGTGGTGGCCAGCAACCCGCGGGTGCTGATGCTCGCGGAGCCGACCCAGGGCATCGACGTGCGGGCCAAGACCGAGATCCTCACCTTGATCCGCACGATGGCCCGGGAGCGGAGGCTCGCCGTGGTGATCGCGTCATCGGAGTTCGAGGAGCTGCTGGAGTACTGCGACGAGATCCACGTGTTGCGGCTCGGGCGACAGTCGGCACACTTCAGGCGCGGAGACGCGACGTACCACGACGTACTCGAGGCGGCGACGCCGTGAGCGTCGACCAGGGAGGCAGGAGGAGATCGTGAAGGCGGCAACGACCACGAGACTCGAGCGCGAGGCGGCCGCGGCGGTGGCCGCGGGACGTGCTCCGGCGGATCTCGTACTCACCAACGCGCGGATCGTCAACGTGCACACCGGCCGGATCCAGGCCGGCGGGGTCGCGGTGGTCGGCCCGCGGATCGCGGCGGTCGGCTCGGTCGACCACTGCATCGGGCCCGACACCACCGTGGTGGACGCCGGCCGGCGGTTCCTGGCGCCGGGGTTCATCGACAGCCACATCCATCTGGGCGGGTCCCAGCTGGTGATCCGCCGGCTGGCGGACGTGCTGGTGCCGCGCGGCACGATCGCGCTGGGCACCGACTTCTACGAGATCGCCACGATCGCCGGCCGGGAGGCCGTGCTGCACGAGCTGGAGCAGGCCGAGCGGTCCGCGCTCGACGTGCTGTTCTCTCCGGCGATCTTCGGGGTGCTCGGGATCGGTGAGTTCGGCAACCCGGGGCGGTTCAGCTGGGAGGACCTCTTCTCGCTCCTCGACCACCCGGCCTGCGTGGAGTTCCGGGAGTGGAACTGCTGGTCGTCGTGGCTGCCGATGCCGCAGATGCGCGAGCTGCACGACCGGATCATCGAGCGCGGCCTGACCGTCGGCGGCCATCTCGAGGGTCTGTCCGGGCCGACCCTGCAGGCATCCGTGGCGCTCGGCGCCGTGTCCGATCACGAGACCGCGACGACGGCGGAGGCTCTGGAGCGGGTCGGCCTCGGGCTGACGGTGCAGATCCGCAGCGGCTCGGCGGCCCGCGACTTCGACGCACTGGTGCCGGCGATCACCGAGCACGGCTGCCCGACCTCGGCGTTCGCGTTCTGCACCGACGAGCAGGAGCTCGCCGACATGGCCTCCCACGGCCACCTCGACCGGCTGGTCCGGCAGGCGGTCGCCGCGGGCATCGGGCCGGTCGAGGCGATCACCATGGCCAGCCTGACCTCGGCCCGCTCGATGGGCGTCGACGACGACTACGGCTCGGTGCAGCCGGGCAAGCTCGCGTCGTTCCTGCTCGTCGACGACCTGCGCGCGCTGACCATCTCGTCGGTCTACGCCCGCGGACGGCTGGTCGCCGAGCACGGGCAGATGCTGGCCCCGGTCGAGCCGGAGGGGTACGGCGCGGAGGCTCGCGCCCTCACCGTGGTCACCACCTCGATCGCGGCGGACGACTTCTGCTTCGGGGACCGCTCCGGCACGTACGCGATGCGTGTCGTCGGGGTCACCGAGGGGAGCCTGATCACCGAGGAGCGGATCGAGGACGTCGAGCTGAAGTCCGGCCGTCCCGACCGTGCCGAGCGCGACCTGGCGACGATCGCGGTGATCGACCGGCACGAGGGCGGCGCCGAGCGGTTCACCGGGCTGATCAGCGGCCTGCGGATCCGGCGCGGAGCGCTGGCGGCGACGGTGAACCCCGGGATGATGAACCTGATGGTCCTCGGCGTGGACGAGGAGGACATGGCGATCGCCGCGCGCACGGTCGCCGACTCGTCCGGCGGCCTCGCCGTCGTGGTGGACGGAACGGTCGTCGCGCACGTGCCGCTGCCGATCTACGGCATCCTCACCGACGACCCGACCGACGAGGTCGTCGCGGCCTGCCAGCAGTTCGAGCACGCGATCGAGACCGAGATGGGCTCGGACTTCCAGGGGCTGGTCAGCGCCGCCGGGTTCACGCTGTTGGCCGTCTCGATCCCGTCGCTGAAGATCACCTCGCGTGGCTTGGTCCACGTCGTACGCGGTGCACCACCCGAGGGGCGCGACCTCTTCGTCGCCGACCCCGACCTCACCTCTGCCTAAGGAGAAGAATTGACTACCGTCCCCGCCCCCAGGCTCGTCGAGAGCGGCAGCGCCGAGATCCTTCACCACGAGGGGTACGACGAGGCGATCGTCAGCCCGTTCGTCCCGGCGATCCGGGTGGTCTCGAACGCGCGGCTGGTGTTCATCAGCGGCGTGACCGGCGCGCCGGTCTACCACGACCACCCGCACGTGCCCGAGGTCTTCGACGCCGTCCCCGCCGACATCGCCGGCCAGGTCGCCAACGCCTTCGACCACCTCGACCTCGCGCTGCAGGCCGCCGGCGCGCGGCGCAGCGACGTGGTGAACCTGATCCGCTTCTTCACCAACGTCGGCGAGGACCAGGACACCGTCAACCGGCACCAGGGCCAGTGGTTCGGCGGCCACATCCCGACCAGTTCCTCGGTCGAGGTGGTCCGTCTGGCCACCGACCACCGCCTCCGCCTCGAGATCCAGGCGGTCGCGGCCGTCCCCGCCTGACCCTCCCCGGGACGCACTGCCCGGCCGTGACGAGCGACCCCCAACCCTTCACGGCCGGGCAGTGCCGTCTGCGTTCGCCGGCTGTCCGCCGTCCTAGTCCGGTGCGGCGAGCAGCAGCGAGGCGAGCGGTTCGAGAGCGGCCATGAGCTCGTGGAGCTCGTCCGGTGAGAGGCTCTCGTAGGGTCTCGCCGCGAGGTCGTCGGTGCGGGCCTCGACCCGTTGCTTGACGGCGCCGCCCAGATCGCTCAGCCCGCCGTCGTCCCCGATCAGGCCGCGGTCGCGCATCGCGTCGATCACCGCGGCGAGCTGCGCCTGGGGGAGGTGGTGGATGCGACCGAACCTCTCCGCCGGCATGCCCAGGTCGAGGGCGAGGAGGACGTGCGCCTCGAGGCCACCGATGCTCTCGACCATCAGGGCCGCGACGTGCCCGTCGCCACGATGCTCGCGCAGCAGGGAGGCTGCGTGAAAGAGGCGGGCCACCACCTCATCGGGAATCGGAAGCGCGCGCAGCGCGGCGTACATCGGCCGGCCCTCGACCGGCGCGCTGATCGCCGCCATGGTCAACAGCTCGGCGGCGCGGGCGAAGGCGGGCGAGTCGACGTGGTCGCCGAGGATCCGCCGCAGCGCCTTCACACAACCCGACTGGCGAGCGGCGATCGCCGCCTCGGGCGTGGTGGTGCGCCACACCTTCGGAATGTGCCGAGCCACCTCGCCGGGAGCGAAGCTGTAGAAGAGCGCGTCCACCACCTCCGCCGGGACGATGCCGAGGGGCGCCGCCCGGCCCGCGAAGTAGGTGTCCCAGTAGTTGGTGAACCCCAGGGCGAACATCGCCTGGTTGGGCTCGTCGGCCGAGTAGGGGATCACGCCGATGGGCTCGACCAGCTCGAACATCCGACGAGCCATGGGATTCACGGTGCACACTTCCTGCTACACGCGCTGCGCCTGCGGACACTCACGGTCATGGTGACCCGTGCGCGCCGCCAAACCCATCGCTCACGTCAGCGGCGCTGGGGTCCAGGCGGGCCAGTCGGCCCGCCCGACCGGCTGCCCGTACTCGTAGGCCGCGACCGGCCTGAAGGGCCCGTCGAGGCTGGCGTTGTCGTAGAAGTCGGCACGGTCGGCCAGGCCGCGCGCTCGGGCCACGAGCTCCCAGAGTCGGCGGTAGCGGCCGCGAATCTTGTCGACGGGGACGGTGTGACCGCCGTGGGCGACGCGGTCGGCGACGCGTTCGACCGCGAGGTCTTCGGGAATCATGACGATGTGCAGGTGCACGGTGTAGCCGCACTCCCGGGCGCTGCGGAGGAGATCGAGCTTGCTGGGGTGGCTGAACACGGTCTCGGTGATGAAGGAGACGCGGTCGGCGAGTAGGCGATCTCGCTCGTCGGAGGCGAGCTGGGAGACCTCCGGCGCGCGGCGCGCCTGCTCCTCGCGATCTCCGGGCCACAGCTCTTCGGCGATGAGGTCGGCGTTCACGAACGGCAGGTGCGTGCGTGGGATGAGGACCAGCTCGGCCAGCGTGGACTTGCCCGCGCCGTTGGATCCTGCGAGGAGGTGCAGGACCGGTGTGCTCAACCGCGCTTGCCTCGGTGCCGGGGCCCGGTCGGCACGTCGTCACCGGTGGTCTCGTGCACGGTGACCGTGCCGTCGGCGTCGGCCTCGGACCAGCGACGGCGTCCCTGCGCCTCGAACCGGGAGCGCAGGTCGAGGGTGGACAGGTCGTCCTCGATCCCTTCGCCCCAGGAGGTGCGCACCACCGCCTGGTCGCGGTCCCCGAGCTCGTCATAGGAGAGCTGGCCGGCGAGGACGCGATCGATGTCGCGTTGAGTTACGCCGCCGGCGGCCTCGAGCTCGCGGCCGAGGCGTGCCCAGTGGGCGAGTTGCTGCGCGGCACTGCGGTGCGAGCGCGCGCCGGCGACCTGGGCGGACGCGAAGAGATCTGCGTCGAACCTGGTCGGGGTAGTGGTGGCCACGACGGGCTCCTCTCTCCGGGTGACCTTCTCTCAAATGTAGCAGGTTGCTACACCTGCTTCGCGTGTCTCATGTGAGCGGCGACACAGCCAACTGTGGACGCTTCGGCTGCCGAAGCGCACGGCCGCGACGGACGACGTCCGGTGATTCGACTGGCCTCGTATCTGAGGGGCGCCGATGGGTCGTCTCGTCTGCAGAAGGGCAAGGCGATGAAGCGGGAGCGGTCATGGCATCGGCCGCGGAATCAGGTCCGGATGGGGGCGGTCGCGGTGCGGCAGCTCGACGGGCAACGAGATCCGCCACGATTCGAATGAGGCTCAGTGGCCGACGTGATGGCCCTCCGCTGTTCGCGGTGTGGGCGCCGTTGGTGGCGAGCCTGGCGGAAGCCCCGCCAGACGTACGGCCGCGCCACAGCCTGGGCTGGCGTGATGCCCTACTTCATCGCTCGGTTCCGCCGCGATGACCGCATCTTCGAGAGCACGCGTTCTGCACCGAGTGGGCGTCAGCCCACTCGGCCGACCTCGTGATCGCGCTAGCATTGGCCCGCGTATCGGGCCAACCCACAGCGTGCCGCCGCTGATCGCGGAAAAGAGGCTAGTCGCCTCGTTGTCGCCGCCGGCAGTTTGGGTTTAGCTTGTTCTCATTCCAGCCCGAGATGAGCTCGTATTCGGTCGTCAGCCATCCCCGCACCCGCTGCCCACTGTTGAACAACGGCGTCAAAAGCCGAGGCCCAACCGCTGAGGTCCCAGCCGAGAAATGGGTCGAGGCGTTTAACAAGCTCCTGTGCAACTAACAGTGCCGTTATGGAGTGCCAGGCAACGCTCTCTGCGCGCCGCCACGGGGTTATGTCGTGGGGCAACGAGTATTCATCCGGGAGTAACGTTCCGGAATCACGGGAGTGCGCAACGGCGGAAAGCGAGCGCCACATCGAAATGCCAACGCCACATGGGAGTACCTGCTCCACCATCACCCGAGCACTGTCTGCCCTAGTCCGCCCTGGCCCAAGGATGACTGGCGGCTCATGCGAGCCAGTTCGGCGAGGACGCTTGACGGTGAACCCCGCGTGCTCTGCAAACCCGATCAGTTCGCCGAGCGCCTCTTCGTACTGGAACTCATCTCGCCGGTCCGCGACCTCGTTGGCGGACTCGCGAAGTTCGGCCAAATGGAAGTTGAGGCCCCTGCGTAGCCGCTCTTCCGAGGAAACAGTCGAATCGGTCACGAAGCACCCGACTGACGCGGCTTCAAGAACCGATCTGGACAGCGTTAAAGGTGCTCGAATGTACTCGCCCCGGCGCATCAATACAGCCAGGCCAGATAGATCATCGATGACGGTATGAACACAGCGTTTCAAGAAGTCGACCGACCACTCGGCCGGGTTCCGAGTTGGGTTGGTCGCTAGCCAGTGGTGCTGCTCGGGGACTGCTTCTTCCACAAAGGCCAGGACGCCGGGTTCGAAGGACGCGAAGTCGGCTTGCGCCATCGATCCTGGCCGCGCCAGCCACGCATAGGTCTGTGTTGGCTGTTTTTCTGCTTCAAGGCAGGAGATCTGCCTCTGGAGCTCGATCGAGTCGTACAAAGTACGGGTCATTTTGAGGAGCGACTTCGACATGGCCTTCGGTGACGGCCGCAGAGCGGCCACTGCCTCTTTCTCGCGACTCAAACGCTCAAGTTCGTCCAGAAGCGCTTGAGGATCGAACTCTCCCGCGCCGCGTGCTGTGTCGTCCACCGTTCGATTATCACGGTCCACTGGCGCCGTGCCATTGAAGACACGCAGCAAGTTGGACGGAACGGCTTCGACCCAATCCATGGGGCCGTTCGTCCCGAAATTGCACATGTATTGGACGGGCGAAAAAGCAAACCGCCCTTGACGAGCGCTTGCGCAGGTCGGGGCGGTTTCTCTGGTGGGCGATACTGGGTTTGAACCAGTGACCTCTTCCGTGTCAAGGAAGCGCGCTACCACTGCGCCAATCGCCCGGGTCTTGAGTTAGAACGGAGGGACTGCTGGAGGTGGGTACGGGATTTGAACCCGTGTACACGGATTTGCAGTCCGTTGCCTCGCCTCTCGGCCAACCCACCGTGGAGGCCAAACCAGGGAGAGACCTCTCCGAGCGGACGACGAGGCTCGAACTCGCGACCTCAACCTTGGCAAGGTTGCGCTCTACCAACTGAGCTACGTCCGCTTGCGCTCCGGCCGGTCTCCCGGTCGGGTGCGTGAGAACAGTAGCCGATGCCCCAGACCATGCAAAATCCGGCTCCGTCCGGCGCGTTGCGGGGTCGCAGCGGCCCGTTGCCGGGCCCCACTGCGCCGCCGTGGTGGACGTGCGTCGGTCACTAGGGTGGCGGCATGCGCGCGTGGATGAACGGCGACCTGCTCCCGGACGCGACCGCCGCGGCCCTCCCCGTCACCGACCACGGGGTGACCGTGGGCGACGGGGTGTTCGAGACGCTGAAGGTGGTCGACGGGCTGCCGTTCGCGCTCGACCTCCACCTGGCGCGGCTCCAGCGGTCCGCGGAGGGGCTCGGGATCGAGGGCGTCGACCCTGACGACGTACGCCGCGGGGTGGTGGCGGTGCTCGAGGGGGAGCGGTCGCCGTTGGGCCGGCTCCGGATCACCGTGACCGGCGGTCCGGCGCCGCTGGGCTCGGGGCGCGGGGACGCAGGGCCGAGCGTCATCGTGGTCGCGGCCGCCATGGATCCGGCGCCGGAGGCGACCGCGGTGGTGACCGTGCCATGGCCGCGCAACGAGCGCGGGGCGCTGACCGGCCTCAAGACCACGTCGTACGCCGAGAACGTCGTCGCCCTGGCTGCCGCTCAGCGGCGGGGTGCCAGCGAGGCGATCTTCGCGAACCTCGCCGGCCACCTGTGCGAGGGCACCGGCTCCAACGTCTTCTACGTCGTCGACGGTGAGCTCCGGACGCCGACGCTGGCCAGCGGCTGCCTGGCCGGGGTCACCCGGGCGTTGGTGCTGGAGTGGTACGGCGGTCGCGAGGTCGACGAGCCGATCGAGGTCGTCGACGGGGCGAGCGAGGTGTTCCTGGTCTCGACCACTCGCGACGTCCAGGCGGTGGCCCGGTGGAACGACCGCGAGCTGGAGGCTCCGGGCCCGATCACCGCGGAGGCCCTGGCGGCCTGGCGGAGCCGGGAGCGGGACCTACTGGGTCTGTGAGCCGGTGAGCGTCTCGACCAGCAGGTCGAGGTCGATCTCCTCCCGGCCCTGAGGGACGACCGCGAGGGTGCGGATCAGGAACGTCCCGAGCTCGCGGGTCGGGAGCTGGGTGACCAGCCGCCCGTGCGGCGAGCTGAGCTCGAGCACGACGGCCGCGCGCCCGCAGTCGTCGATGCTCGGCGAGACCAGGACGTCGCCCTCGCCGGCTGGGTCGGTCAAGCCCTGGAGCAGCAGGTCGCGGCCGATCAGCCAGCGGACCGTGCCGGAGGGCCACCCGAAGGTGACCTCGACGGCCCACGGGTCGGTGGGCTCGTAGGCGAGCAGGGCGGGCAGGTCGACGCTGCGGCCATACGCGTCGAGGCACTGGAGCGCGACCGCCTGGGAGAGGCGGGGCGACGTCGGCGGCTGGTTCACGCCTAGGAGACGGGCGGCCGGACCGGCCGTGACGCGGAGAACGGCGGTGGTTGTCGCCCGAATGTGATCGACCGGCGGACGTAGGCTAGAGTCTGCGTCCGCACGGGCGATTGGCGCAGTGGTAGCGCGCTTCGTTCACACCGAAGAGGTCACTGGTTCGAACCCAGTATCGCCCACCGATGCGATCGATGTCGGCAACCGCGAGCGAGGGTGAGCGCATGACCACCGACGCGCGCACCCGGATCACCCGCCCGGGAGCCAAGCGGTACGGCCTGTCGGTCAGCGATCCCAAGCGGTTTATCTACGTGCGCACCGCCAAGGTGGCGACACGATCGATCTCGGCGGCCTTCAACAACCGCCCCGACCTCGAGGTCGTCATGCACCGCGGCCGGCTGCGGCGGTGGCCGCAGGGGGAGCAGCGCGACTACCCGGCGTTCGGCTTCGTGCGCAACCCGTTCACCAAGCTGGTGTCCTGCTGGCAGGACAAGGTCGTCGGCACCGGCCGGGGCACCTGGCGACTGACCTCGGTGCAGGACCGGTCGTTCGAGGAGTTCGTGACCGCGCTCGAGGGCATGGACATCCTGGTCGGTGACCGGCACGTCCGGCCCCAGGTCGCTGCGCTGCCGCTCGACCGGCTCTCGTTCGTCGGCCGCTTCGAGCGGCTCGTGCCGGACTGGGAGCGGGTCTGCGAGTGGCTGGACCTCGGTGAGATCCCGCTGCCGCGGGAGAACGTCTCAGCAACTCCCGCGGAGCCGGTGCGGGTCGAGCCGGCCCTGGCGGCGCGGATCGTGCGGCTCTACGAGCTGGACTTCCAGATGTTCGGCTACTCGACCGAGATCCCCGAGAAGCTCCGCTGACCCTGCGGACGCCGACGCTCGCTCCCGGGCGGTCGGCGGAACCCGCGAAACCGCCGCGCGGGCCCGGCGCCCCGGTCGATACGATCGAGCGGTCCGTCCCCGACCACCAGGAGTCACTGTGTCCGATCTGAAGATCGTCCTCGTCCACGCCGGCGCGCGTGAGGACCGGACGGTCACGACGGGCACCAAGGCCTGGGAGCCGTTCGCCGAGGATTCGTCGGTGATCGCCGCCCGCGTCAACGGCCAGCTCAAGGACCTCTCCTACGAGCTCGTCGACGGCGACGAGGTCGAGGGCGTCGCGATCGACAGCAAGGACGGCCACGACATCCTGCGGCACTCGACCGCGCACGTGATGGCGCAGGCCGTGCAGCAGCTCTACCCGGAGGCCAGGCTCGGCATCGGCCCGCCGGTGCAGGACGGCTTCTACTACGACTTCGACGTCGAGACCCCGTTCGTGCCCGAGGACCTCGCGAAGATCGAGACCGCGATGCGCAAGATCATCAAGGAGGGGCAGCGCTTCTCCCGCCGCGTCATCACCGACCACGACGCGATCCACGAGCTCCAGGACGAGCCCTACAAGATCGAGCTGATCGGCCTGAAGGGCTCCGGCAGGGCCGACGACGCGGCCCAGGAGATAGCGGAGGGCGCGAGCGTTGAGGTCGGTGCCGGGGAGCTGACCATCTACGACAACATCCGCCGCAACGGCGACGTCGCGTGGAGCGACCTCTGCCGCGGCCCGCACCTGCCGACCACCAAGCGGATCCCGGCGTTCAAGCTGATGCGCTCGGCGGCGGCGTACTGGCGCGGCGACGAGAAGAACAAGCAGCTCCAGCGCATCTACGGCACGGCGTGGGAGTCCAAGGAGGCGCTCGACGAGCACCTGCACCGGATCGAGGAGGCCGAGCGCCGCGACCACCGCAAGCTCGGCCGCGAGCTCGACCTCTTCAGCTTCCCCGACGAGATCGGCTCCGGCCTCGTGGTCTTCCACCCCAAGGGCGGTGTGATCAAGCGCGAGATGGAGGACTACGTCCGACAGCGGCACATCGAGGAGGGCTTCTCCTACGTCGGTACGCCGCACATCACCAAGGACCAGCTCTTCTACACCTCGGGGCACCTGCCGTACTACGCGGACACGATGTTCCCGCCCATGGAGTTCGAGGGCTCGAACTACATGATCAAGCCGATGAACTGCCCGATGCACAACCTGATCTACCGGTCACGCGGGCGGTCCTACCGCGAGCTGCCGCTGCGGCTCTTCGAGTTCGGCTCGGTCTACCGCTACGAGAAGTCCGGCGTCGTGCACGGTCTGACCCGGGTGCGTGGTCTGACCCAGGACGACTCGCACTCCTACGTCACCCCCGAGCAGGCGCCCGGCGAGATCAGGCACCTTCTCGACTTCGTGCTCGGCCTCCTGCGGGACTTCGGGATCGACGACTTCTACCTGGAGCTCTCGACCCGTGACGACTCCAAGCCCGACAAGTTCGTCGGCTCCGAGGAGGAGTGGGCGGTCGCGACCAAGGTGCTCGAGGACGTCGCGATCGAGTCCGGCCTCGAGCTGGTGGCCGACCCCGGCGGCGCGGCGTTCTACGGCCCGAAGATCTCGGTGCAGGCCAAGGACGCGATCGGCCGGACCTGGCAGATGTCGACCATCCAGTACGACTTCAACCAGCCCAAGGGCTTCGACCTCGAGTACAACGGCGCCGACGGGCAGAAGCACCAGCCGGTGATGATCCACTCCGCCAAGTTCGGCTCGATCGAGCGGTTCTTCGGGGTGCTCGTCGAGCACTACGCCGGCGCGTTCCCTCCGTGGCTCGCGCCCGTGCAGGTGCAGGCGATCCCGGTCGCCGACGCCTTCAGCGACTACCTGCACGACGTGGCCCGGCAGATGCGCGCCCGGGGCCTGCGGGTCGAGGTCGACGACTCCGACGACCGGATGCAGAAGAAGATCCGCAACGCGCAGCTGCAGAAGGTGCCGTTCATGATGATCGCCGGCGGCGACGACGTGGCGGCGGGCGCGGTGTCCTTCCGCTACCGCGACGGTCGCCAGGACAACGGCGTACCGCTCGAAGAGGCGATCCAGCGGGTCGCGGACGCCGTGGCGTCGCGCGTGCAGGTCTGAGCCGAATCGTGAGGCGGCGCGGCGCGGCCCTCCTGGCCGGCGCCGCGCTGCTCACCGCCTGCTCCTCCGGCGGGCCGGCGGGGGAGCCGACGTCGGAGCCGGTATCGAGCGCGCCGGTGCCGTCGCCGACCACGCCGCGGCCGACCGCGGTCGTCACCCCGACGGCCGACGCCGAGGCGGCCCGGCTCCAGGCCCTCGCGCAGCTCGCCGAGCAGAAGGCCGCCGAGCTGCCGAGTGCCGCCCCGTCGTCGGTGTCGCCGACGACCGGCAAGCCGGTGCGCGGCGCCGACATCGGCTGGCCGCAGTGCCCGAGGGGCATGGGCATCCCCGAGCGGCCGACACTCGGCCTGCCGATGCCGCTCCCGGCGGCGGAGTACGTGGTCGTCGGGCTCACCAACGGCCCCGGGTTCACCGCCAACCCGTGCCTGGCCGACCAGGTCGCCTGGATCCGGGAGCGACACCTGCTCGCCGCGGCGTACGCCGTCGTCAGCCAGCCGGACGCCGACACGGTCGCCGAGTACCGCGACCGCGGGCCCTACGACGCCGACACGAGGCTCGGTGCCCTCGCGAACACCGGCTACCAGCAGGCGCTGGCCAACGTGGCCACCATGCGGGCGGCCGGCCTGGTGTCGCCGGTCGTGTGGGTCGACGTCGAGCACGTCCCCGACTTCGAGTGGAGCGACGATCTCGACGCCAACGCCGCCGTCGTCCAGGGTGCCGCGGCCGGGTACGCCGACGCCGGCTACGACGTCGGGGTCTACTCGACGCCGATCCTGTGGCGCGAGGTCGTCGGCGACCTCGCGCTCGGCCTGCCGGAGTGGCGCGCCGCCGGTCAGACCTCGCGGGCCGAGGCGCTGTCGAGATGCGGCGACGACTGGCGGATCCAGGGTGGCGACGCCGTGCTGGCGCAGTGGGTCGCCGACGGGCGCGACCACGACGTCACCTGTCCGGGTGTGACCGACCTGGGTGCCTGGTTCCAGCAGTACTGACCGGCCGGAGGGGCCCCGGGACGGCACCCTAGGGTTAGGGCCATGACCGATCCTGCCGGGCACGTGCGCGACGGGTTCGAGGGCTTCGACCGGCTCTGGACCCCGCACCGCATGGCCTACGTCGCGCCGGGCCTGCCCTCCGTCGACGACGGCTGCCCGTTCTGCGCGATGAGCGACCACGCGCTCGAGGAGAGCCTCGTCGTCCACCGCGGCAAGACCTGTTTCACCGTCCTGAACCTGCACCCGTACAACCCCGGCCACCTGATGGTGCTCCCGCACCGGCACGTCGCCGAGCTCGAGGACCTCACCGACGACGAGGTCACCGAGCTGATGACCACCACCCAGCAGGCGGTGCGGGTGCTGCGGCGGGTCAGTGGACCGCACGCCTTCAACATCGGGCTGAACCTGGGCGGGGTCGCCGGCGGCTCGCTGTCGCAGCATCTGCACCAGCACGTCGTACCCCGCTGGGCGGGCGACGCCAACTTCATCACCGTGCTCGGCGGCACGAAGACCCTGCCGCAGCTGCTCGCCGACACCCGCGCGATGCTGGCCGAGGCATGGTCGTGACCCCCGGGAATGCCCTGGCCGACGACGCGGCGCTCGCGGCCCGGCTGGTCCGCGAGGCGGGCGCGCTCGCCCGCCGGATGCGGGCCGGGGGACTCGAGCCCGACACGAAGACCTCGATCTCCGACGTGGTGACCGCCGCCGACCACGCGGCGGAACGGCAGATCGTCGAGACGCTCGCCACCGAGCGGCCGGACGACGGCGTGCTGGGGGAGGAGGGTGCCTCGCACGACGGCACCTCGGGGCGGACCTGGGTGATCGACCCCGTCGACGGCACCTACAACTTCGTGGCCGGGCTGGACTGGTGGTGCTCCGCCCTCGCGCTCACCGACGGTGACGAGCTGGTCCTCGGCGCGGTGCACCACCCCGCCACCGGGCGCACCTACGTCGGCGGCCCGGGCCTGCCGACCACCGTCGACGGCGTGCCGGTGCCCGCGCTGGCCGACCGCCCGCTCGCGACGTCCTGCCTCACGACGTACCTCCACCCGCCGGCGTACGACGGCGCGCCGGGCGTGGCCTTCCGCCGGATGGCCGGGGGCGCGGCGACGCTGCGGATGCTCGGCTCCGCGTCCATGGACGGGGCGTCGATCGCGGCCGGCCAGCTGCACGTGCGCTGCCAGCACTCCATGCCGCCGTGGGACGAGCTGCCCGCCGCGGCCCTCATCCTCGGCGCCGGCGGCAGCACCGCCCGGGTCGACGGGGGCGGCGTCACCTGGTCGGTGGCCGGCGCACCCACGGCCGTCGCCGACGTCGTCGCCGCGCTGGCGGGCTAGCCGCGGCCGGGGACGTCATACGGACAGTGTGTCCCCTTGCTCGGAACGTATGACGTCCGCGCGCGCCGTCACCGCACGCCGTACAGGTGCTCCAGCGCGAGCTGGTCGAGGCGCTCGAAGGCCATCCCGCGGCGACCCGCCTCGTCGGGGTCGAAGGGTTCGGCGCGCAGGTCGGCGATCGTCTCGCCGTCGGCGAGTGAGGGCAGCGCGAGCTGGTCGAGGCGTGCGTCGAGGAGCGCCTGCCGGACCTCCGGGTCGGCGCGGAACGCCCGCACCTTGGCGCGCAGGATCAGGTAGTTGCGCATGCACGCCGCGGCCGAATCCCATACACCGTCCAGGTCCTCGGTGCGCGGGGGCTTGTAGTCGAAGTGTCGCGGCCCGTCGTACCCGCCGTGCTCGACGATGTCGACGGTCCAGAACGCGCCGCGGGCGTTGCCGGCGCCGAAGCGCAGGTCCTGGTCGTAGCGCGGGCCGGTCTGGCCGTTGAGGTCGATGTGGAAGAGCTTGCCGTGCCACAGCGCCTGCGCCAGGCCGTGTGCGTAGTTGAGCGAGGCCATCTCCTCGTGGCCGACCTCGGGGTTCACGCCGACCAGGTCCGGGCGCTCGAGCTCGTCGATGAACGCCAGTGCGTGGCCGACGGTCGGGAGCAGGATGTCGCCGCGGGGCTCGTTGGGCTTCGGCTCGATCGCGAACCGCAGGCCGTACCCCTGCTCCTCGGAGTAGGAGCCGAGGACGTCGAAGGCCTCCTTGTAGCGCGAGAGCGCGGTCCCGACGTCCTTCGCGGCGCCGGACTCGGCGCCCTCGCGCCCGCCCCAGGCCACGAAGACCTGCGCGCCGAGCTCGGCGGCCAGGTCGATCTGGTCGGCGGCCTTGCGAATCGCGAAGCGGCGTACGTCGCGGTCGTTGTTGGTGAAGCCGCCGTCGCGGAAGACCGGGTGCGAGAAGAGGTTCGTCGTCACCATCGGTACGGCGAGTCCGGTCTCGGCCAGCGCCTTGCGGAACGGCGCCAGGTGCTGCTCCTTCTCGGCGGGGGAGGCATCGAACGGGAAGACGTCGTTGTCGTGGAAGGTGATGCCGTAGGCGCCCAGGTCGCTGAGCCGGTGGATCGCCTCGGCGGGATCGAGCACCGGGCGCACCGCGCCGCCGAAGACGTCCACGCCCTGCCAGCCCACCGTCCACAGACCGAAGGAGAACCGGTCCTCGCGGGTCGGGGAGAAGGCGGCCGGGTCGGTGCTGTTCGAGCTCATCGGATCCTCTTCCTCCGCGGGTGTCGTCACGACGTCCGGCGCGGCTTCGGTCGCCGCTTCCATCACGATTCGGTCACGCGCGGCCGCGGCGACGCTTGGTTGGAACGTGCAACAAAAGATGCACCAAGAACGTCTTGTCGGGCCCCGGAGCCGTGAGTATGTTGTCGCGCACAACATATACCGTGACCCCCGTCACACGACAGTGGTTACCCGGGTCCGAGCCATGGAGGTCGAGGAATGGTCAGGAACAGGCGGGCGCGGATGGCGTCCCTGGTGGCAGTAGGAGCGCTGGCGTTCGGTGCTCTCGCCGCATGCGGAGACGACTCCGACGGCGGTAGCAGCAGCAGCAGCGACAACGGCAGCAGCGCCGCCGCGTCCGGCAAGGTCGGAGTGATCCTGCCCGACACCACGACGTCGCCGCGCTGGGAGGCCAACGACCGGCCGAGCCTGGAGGCGGCGTTCAAGAGCGCCGGCGTCGACTACGACATCCAGAACGCCAACGGCGACGTCGACAAGTTCGGCACGATCTGCGACAGCATGATCACCGAGGGCGTCACGGTGCTGATGATCGTCAACCTGGACTCCGACTCGGGCTCGGCCTGTCTGTCCAAGGCGGCCGACGCCGGCATCCAGAGCATCGACTACGACCGGCTGACCCTCGGCGGCGGCGCGTCGTACTACGTCTCGTTCGACAACGTCGAGGTCGGCCGGCTGATGGGCACCGGCCTGATCGACTGCCTCGACGCCAACAACAAGACCAAGGCCAACATCATCTACATCAACGGCGACCCGAGCGACAACAACGCCGCGCTGTTCAAGGAGGGCTACGCCGAGGCGCTCAAGGGCAAGATCGACTCCGGTGACTACAAGCTGGTCGGCGACCAGAGCGGCTACTGGGACGCCGACAAGGCCGGCAAGGCGTTCGAGCAGCTCTACACGCAGAACGGCGGAAAGATCGACGGCGTCGTCTCCGCCAACGACACGATGGCCGGCGGCATCATCGCCCGGATGCAGGCCCAGGGCGTGGCCGGCGAGATCCCGGTGACCGGTCAGGACGCCTCCACCGAGGGGCTGCAGAACATCCTGCTGGGCTACCAGTGCGGCACGGTCTACAAGAACACCGACCTCGAGGCCGACGCCGCCTCGAAGCTCGCGATCGCGCTGATCAAGGGGGAGGACCCCAGCAGCCTGGTGACCGGCACGGTGACCGACACCAAGACCAAGGAGGACGTCCCGTCCGTGCTGGCCAAGCCGGTGTGGATCACCACCGAGAACATCAAGCAGGTCTTCGACGACGGCTTCGCGAAGGCTGCGGACGTCTGCACCGGCAACGTCGCGGCGGCCTGCAAGAAGGCCGGCGTCAGCTGACGCCCTGACCCGACACCGTGCGGAGGCGGGGGCGGCGTCGTCCGCTCCCGCCTCCGCACGGTGACACCACTGCGGCCGGCCCGCCCGTCCGCGCTTCTTCCACCCCAGGAGGACCAGTGACCGCGACCGCTCTCGAACGGTCAGCCGTTCCGGGCTCGAGCGAGCCGCTCCTGCAACTGCGCGGGATCCAGAAGAGCTTCGGTGCCGTGCACGTGCTGCGCGGCGTCGACCTCGACGTGAAGGCCGGGGAGGTCACCGCGCTCGTCGGTGACAACGGCGCCGGCAAGAGCACCCTGATCAAGGGCATCGCCGGCATCCACGGGTTCGACGAGGGCGAGTACCGCTTCGACGGCCGGCACGTGACCGTGCACGGCCCCAAGGACGCGGGCGCGCTCGGCATCGAGGTCGTCTACCAGGACCTCGCGCTGTGCGACAACCTCGACGTCGTCCACAACATGTTCCTCGGCCGTGAGCTCCGCAGGAGCGGGCTCCTCGACGAGGACGCCATGGAGCAGCGCGCCCGCGAGACCCTGGACGGGCTCTCGGTGCGCACGCTGCAGTCGGTGCGCACCAAGGTGGCCGCGCTCTCCGGAGGCCAGCGCCAGACCGTGGCGATCGCCCGGTCGGTGCTGTGGAACTCGCGCGTCGTCATCCTCGACGAGCCGACCGCGGCCCTCGGCGTCGCCCAGACCGAGCAGGTCCTGCTGCTGGTCCGCAGGCTGGCCGACAGCGGCCTCGGCGTGATCCTGATCAGCCACAACCTCAACGACGTCTTCCGGGTCGCCGACGAGATCGCCGTCCTCTACCTCGGGCAGATGGTCGCCCAGATCCGCAAGGCGGACACGACGCAGAGCCAGGTCGTGCAGCTCATCACGGCCGGACGCGTCGGGGACGAAGGAGCGTTCGCATGACCGCCCAGCAGACCGAGACCCCCGAGGTCGCCCCTGAGCCGTGGCAGGCCTCCGGGATCGGCGGCATCGCCCGGGCGTACGTCGCCAAGGTGCGCGGTGGCGACGTCGGCGCGCTGCCGGCGGTGCTCGGACTCGTCGTGCTGGTGGTCGTGTTCTCGGTGCTGCGGCCCGAGACCTTCACCTCAGAGCTGAACTTCGCCAACCTGATCAACCAGTCCGCGGCGATCACCGTCATCGCCATGGGTCTGGTGTTCGTGCTCCTGCTCGGCGAGATCGACCTGTCGGCCGGTGTCACCGGCGGCACGGCGGCCGCCGTCATGGGCGTGGTGATGACCAACCACGAGCAGAACTGGCTGATCTCGATCCTGGCGTGCATCGCCACCGGTGCCGTGATCGGCGCGGCAATCGGCCTCCTGGTGGCCCGACTCGGCATCCCGTCGTTCGTCGTCACCCTGGCCGCCTTCCTCGGCCTGCAGGGCGTGATGCTCGAGATCATCGGCGAGGGCGGCACGATCCCGTTCAAGAACGAGAAGATCCTCGCGCTCACCGACGACAACCTGCCGGTGTGGCTCGGGTGGACGATCGCGCTGGCCCTCGTCGTCGGCTTCGCCGGGCTGACCTTCTTGCGCAACAGCCGCCGGCGCCGTGCGGGGCTGCAGTACGAGCCGATGCTGCTCTGGGCGATCAAGAGCGGTGCGCTGCTGGTGATCACGGTGCTGGTCACCTACTACCTGTCGAAAGAGCGCAGCATCAACCCCACCCTGAAGTCGCTGAAGGGGGTGCCCGTCTCGCTCGTGGTGATCCTCGGGCTGCTGCTGGTGCTGAGCTTCCTGCTCTCGCGCACCGCCTGGGGCCGCCACGTGTACGCCGTGGGCGGCAACGGCGAGGCGGCCCGGCGGGCCGGCATCAACGTCAAGGGGATCAAGCTCAGCTGCTTCGTCCTGTCGTCGTCGGTCGCGGCGATCGGCGGCCTGATGCTCGCCGCCCGGAGCCACTCGGTATCGCCCTCGACCGGCGGCAACGAGACCCTGCTGTACGCCGTGGGCGCGGCCGTCATCGGCGGCACCAGCCTCTTCGGCGGCAAGGGCCGGGTCGTCGATGCCGTCATCGGTGGCACGGTCATCGCGGTGATCTCGAACGGCATGGGGCTGCTCAACAAGTCGGCGGGGGTCGTCTATATCGTCACCGGACTGGTCCTGCTCGTCGCCGCCAGCGTCGACGCGATCAGCCGCCGTCGCGCAGCAGCGAGCGGACGAGCCTAGACGACAGGAGCGGCACGTGCCCACCCCGACCGGCGTCGGGAGCGATGAGCTCCGACGCGTGAATCTCCGCGCCATCCTGCAGACCGTGCACACCCACGGCCCGACGACCCGCGCCGTACTCACCAAGCAGCTCGGCCTGAACCGGAGCACGATCGGCGGGCTGACCGGGGAGCTGCAGTCGCTGGGCCTGGTCACCGAGCAGACGGCGGTGGTGGGCGGTCGGGGCCGCCCGTCGCACCTGGTGGTGCCTTGTGAGGACAACGTGGTCGTCGCGGTCGACGTCGGCGTCGACCGGATCGCCGTCGCCCTGGTCGGGCTCGGGGGACAGGTCCTGGCCGGTCGCAACCGGGGCCACCAGCGGGGCGAGCACGACGTCGACCACGTCGTGGAGTCCGTCGCGCAGATGGTCGAGGAGACGCTCGCGGCCTCCAGCCACAGCCGGTGCCTGGGCATCGGCTGCGCGGTCCCCGGCGCGGTGCGGGCCAGCGACGGGCTGGTCCGCTTCGCCCCCAACCTGGGGTGGTACGACGAGCCCTTCACCGAGCTGCTCGCCGAGCGCCTCCAACGTCCGGTCTCGACCGGCAACGACGCCAACCTCGGGGTGCTCGCCGAGCACGTGCGTGGCGCGGCCGTGGGCTTCTCGGAGGCCGTCTACCTCAGCGCCAGCGTCGGCATCGGTGGCGGCTTCCTGGTCGGCGGCCGGCCGCTGACCGGGGTGAGCGGGTACGCCGGCGAGGTCGGCCACATGCAGGTCGACAGCCTCGGCCCCACCTGCCGTTGCGGCGCGGTCGGCTGCTGGGAGACCAAGGTCGGCGAGAACGTGCTGCTCCGGCACGCCGGGCGCCTCCCCGGGGGTGGCCCGCCGGCCGTGGCCGAGGTCATCGAGGCCGCGCGGGCGAGCGACAGCCGTGCCCGGACCGCGGTCGAGGAGGTCGCCGAGTGGACCGGGATCGGGATCCGGGCGATCGTCAACCTCTTCAACCCCGAGGTCGTCGTGCTCGGCGGCTGCCTGGCCCAGGTGTGGCGGGCGGCCGAGCCGGCGGTGCTGGACTCGTTCGAGCGCAGCAGCCTGCTCTCGCCGCGGGCCGACACCCTGATCAGACCGGCCGGGCTCGGCGACGACTCCCCGCTGCTCGGAGCCGCCGAGCTGGCGTTCGCGCCCGTGCTCGACCGGCCCCAGGCGGTGTTGAGGGCCGGCTGAGGTCGCGCCGTCCTCGGCTCCGGGTAGCCTGCTGCCCGCCATGATGGAACGTTTCCGCGCCTTCTGGACGAAGGTCATCTCGCCGATCGCCCACCTGCTGATCCGGCTGGGGGTGAGCCCCGACGTCGTCACCCTGGTCGGCACGCTCGGCGTCTGCGCCGGGGCCCTGGTCTTCTTCCCGCAGGGCCGGCTGCTCACGGGCGTCCTGGTGATCACGGCGTTCGTGTTCAGCGACCTGCTCGACGGCTACATGGCCCGGACCACCGGGCGGGTCAGCAAGTTCGGCGCGTTCTGGGACTCCACGCTCGACCGGCTCGGCGACGGCGCGATCTTCATCGGCCTCGCGCTCTACTTCGCCTGGGAGGAGCCGAGCCGCCTCTACCTCGTGCTGAGCCTGGTCTGCCTGCTGATGGGCGCGGTCACGTCGTACGCCCGCTCCCGCGGCGAGAGCCTCGGCTTCGAGGTCAAGGTCGGCATCGCCGAGCGCGCCGACCGGCTGGTCGCGATCCTCGTGATGACCGGCTTCAGCGCCATCTTCGACCTGCCCGTGCTCCTCTACATCGCGCTGTGGGCGCTCGCGATCGCCTCCACGGTCACGGTCGCGCAGCGCGTGTGGGTGGTACGGAAGCAGGCGTTGTCCGACGCCGGCACTACCATCTGAATCATGGTCGAGAGCACCCCCGAGAACACGCCAGCCACCGGCACCACCCGCGTCAAGCGCGGCATGGCCGAGATGCTGAAGGGCGGCGTCATCATGGACGTCGTCACACCCGAGCAGGCCAAGATCGCCGAGGACGCCGGCGCGGTCGCCGTGATGGCGCTCGAGCGGGTGCCGGCCGACATCCGGGCTCAGGGCGGCGTGTCGCGGATGAGCGACCCCGACATGATCGACGGCATCATCGAGGCGGTCTCGATCCCGGTGATGGCCAAGGCCCGGATCGGCCACTTCGCCGAGGCGCAGGTGCTGCAGTCGCTGGGTGTCGACTACATCGACGAGTCCGAGGTGCTGACCCCGGCCGACTACGCCAACCACATCGACAAGTGGGCCTTCACGGTCCCGTTCGTGTGCGGCGCGACGAACCTCGGTGAGGCGCTGCGCCGCATCACCGAGGGCGCGGCGATGATCCGCTCCAAGGGCGAGGCCGGCACCGGCGACGTGTCGAACGCCGTCACCCACATGCGCACGATCCGCCGGGAGATCCGCCGCCTCGGTGCGCTGGAGGCCGACGAGCTGTACGTCGCGGCCAAGGAGCTGCAGGCGCCGTACGACCTGGTCAAGGAGGTCGCCGAGGCGGGCAAGCTGCCGGTGGTGCTGTTCACCGCGGGCGGCATCGCCACCCCGGCCGACGCGGCGATGATGATGCAGCTCGGCGCCGAGGGCGTCTTCGTGGGCTCGGGCATCTTCAAGTCGGGCAACCCGGCCCAGCGGGCCGAGGCGATCGTCAAGGCCACCACCTTCCACGACGACCCCGACATGGTCGCCAAGGTCTCGCGCGGCCTGGGTGAGGCCATGGTCGGGATCAACGTCGACGAGATCCCGCAGCCCCACCGGCTCTCCGAGCGGGGCTGGTGACCCCGCCCCGCATGAGCGCGCCGACCGTCGGCGTCCTCGCCGTCCAGGGCGACGTCCGTGAGCACCTGCGCACGCTGGAGAGCCTCGGAGTCCGGGCGACCACGGTGCGGCGTACCTCGGAGCTCGACGCCTGCGACGGCCTCGTCGTCCCGGGCGGCGAGTCGACGACGATGGCCAAGCTGGTCCGCACCTTCGACCTGTTCGAGCCGATCCGGCAGCGGATCAAGGCGGGGCTGCCGGTCTTCGGGACCTGCGCCGGGATGATCATGCTCGCCGACCGGATCGAGGACGGCGCGGCCGGCCAGGAGACGCTCGGCGGGCTGGACATCACGGTACGGCGCAACGCGTTCGGGCGGCAGGTCGACTCCTTCGAGGGCGACCTCGTCGTCGCCGGTCTCGACGCCCCGGTGCACGCGGTCTTCATCCGGGCGCCGTGGGTGGAGTCGGTCGGTCCGGACGTCGACGTGCTCGCTCGTGTCGAGGACGGGCCGGCCGCGGGTAGGATCGTGGCGGTCCGTCAGGGTTCGCTGATGGCGACGTCGTTCCATCCCGAGGTGGGTGGCGACGCCCGGGTCCACCGGCTGTTCGTGGACCTGGTCGAGGGTCGCGACGAGCTCGACCCGCGAGGTTAGAAGGAGACGCATGTCCGGCCACTCCAAGTGGGCGACCACCAAGCACAAGAAGGCGGTCATCGACGCCAAGCGCGGCAAGCTGTTCGCCAAGCTGATCAAGAACATCGAGATCGCGGCGAAGATGGGCGGCCCCGACCCCGCGGGCAACCCCACGCTCTACGACGCGATCCAGAAGGCCAAGAAGCAGTCGGTGCCCAACAAGAACATCGACTCCGCGGTCAAGCGCGGCGGTGGGCTCGACGGCGGCGGCGTCGACTACGAGACGATCATGTACGAGGTCTACGGGCCCCAGGGCGTCGCGCTCCTGGTCGAGTGCCTCACCGACAACCGCAACCGGGCCGCGATGGAGGTCCGCACCGCGGTGACCCGCAACGGCGGCACCATGGCCGACCCCGGATCGGTCTCGCGGCTCTTCACCCGCAAGGGCGTCGTCGTGGTCGGCAAGGCCCAGGAGCGCGGTGGCCAGCCGTGGGAGGTCTCGGAGGACGACGTGCTCGAGGCGACGCTCGACGCCGGTGCCGAGGACGTCAACGACCTCGGGGAGAACTTCGAGATCCAGTCCGACTCTTCCGACGTGGTCGCCGTGCGCTCCGCGCTGCAGGCCGCCGGCATCGACTACGAGTCCGCCGAGGTCCAGTTCGTCGCCACGATGGACATCCCGGTCGCCGAGGTCGACGTCGCGGGCAAGGTCTTCCGCCTCGTCGACGCCGTCGACGACCTCGACGACGTGCAGAACGTCTACAGCAACGCCGACATCCCCGACGACGTACTCGAGGCCATCGACGCGTGATGGGCGGCGCTCGCTCTCAACGCATGTAACGCCGGGTTATCCGCTGTTCCCACCATGCTGCAACACGGTGGGAACAGTCGGTAACCCGGCGTTACAACATTGGGGCGGCGGCCGGCTCGGCCCGCTGATCACCGGCGCCGCCGTACGACGTGGGGCGCGAGGTCGCTGATGTCGGTCCCGAATCGGGCGCACGTGTCGGCGTACTCACGCAGGAGCCGGCGACGCGCGGCCTCCCGGTCGCCGTGACAATCGTCAGCGGTGATCCGGGAGACGCCGAGCTTGAAGCCGGAGATGAAGTCCTGACGCATCTTCTCCTGCCGGAGGGTCTCGTGTGGGTCGCGGCGTGGGGCGAGCTCGGCGGTGTACTTCAGCCAGCCGTCGACCTCGAAGATGTGTCGGCCGATCCTCAGGTCGCACCAGACTGTGCGAGCGCCGTCGGTCAGTCCGAACTGGGTCTGGGCGCGGCCGATCCGGAGCGAGAGCAGGAGCACCCGCGCCTCGGACTCGAGCCACGACTCCGCGCCCGGGTCGGCGAGGTCGATCGCGGCGTCCATGACGCGACTCCCGGGCCAGCACCACATCGCCGCTCGAGCTCGATCGACGTCGCTTCGGGTCGCGCCGGAGCGCAGCGCGGCGTCGCAGCACGCGACACCTGCCGCCAGCCCGTGCTCGCGCGCCATGTCGAGAGCCGTGCGCGGCGCGTCGAGGACCCGCAGACCGTGGACCTCGATGACCTGCTCGTCGGAGTACGGCGCCAGGTGGTGCTTGACGCCGGCGCGGACGGCATCGCCGTGGACCTTGCGGCGCGTGACGTGCACCAGCGCCCGGCGTGCGTCCGGCACGCCCAGCCCGAGGGCGAGCGCCGCTGAGTCGTGGCTGAGCACGTGGTCGCACCGGAGGGTGAGCTGCGCTGCCCGGACCCGGAGCAGCGCCCGGCCGCCGAACGGGTCGAGCTCGTCCCAGCGTTCGGCGACGACGTACACGCCCCGGCGCAGCGGCAGTAGTCGGCCGTCGCGGACCAGGCGTCGCAGGTCCCGGTCGTCGAGGCCGGCGCGCATCGCCTGCTGTCTGGTGATCAGCCCGTGTGGGTCGGGCCGGAGGAGTGGGTAGCTCCGCAACATGACCGCGACGCTGCCCGCACCGACCACGGCTCGGGGCGCCCAGCACGCTCGGCTGTGGATGACAGGATCACCGGCCGCCCTGTGGAGGAAAGGTGGGCTGTCACGTGAGGCGCATGTAACGCCGGGTTATCCGCTGTTCCCACGATGCCGCAGCATGGTGGGAACAGCCGGTAACCCGGCGTTACAGCTGATGGCCGCCGCCGACACCCCCGCGTGTCCTCCGGCGAACCGGGGGAGTGGGCGGTTAGCGTTGCCTCCGAACACCTGTTCGGACGGAGAGGCGGATCGATGCGCGTGCTGGGGATCGACCCCGGGCTGACCCGCTGCGGCATGGGCGTGGTCGAGGGATCGGTGGGCCGGCCCCTGCGCCTGGTCGACGTCAACGTGCTGCGCACGTCGTCCGACCTGCCGGTGCCGCAGCGGCTGGTGACCATCGAGAAGGGCGTCGACGCCTGGCTCGACGAGCACCGCCCGGACGCGGTCGCGGTGGAGCGGGTGTTCGCCCGCTCCGACGTCAGCACGGTGATGGGCACCGCCCAGGCCAGCGGGATCGCGATGGTCTGCGCGGCCCGCCGCGGCCTGCCGGTCGCGCTGCACACGCCGAGCGAGGTCAAGGCGGCGGTGTCGGGCAACGGCCGGGCGACCAAGGCCCAGGTCGGCACGATGGTGACCCGTATCCTGCGGCTCGACGCCATGCCGAAGCCGGCCGACGCCGCCGACGCGCTGGCGCTGGCCATCACCCACATCTGGCGCGGCGGCGCCCAGGCCCGGATCGACGCGGCGGTAGCGGGAGCGCGGCAGACCCAGGCAACGAGGAGGAGGTACGCGTGATCGCGTTCGTGCGTGGCCCGGTGGCCGCGGTCAGCCTGGCTGGTGCCGTGGTGGAGGTCGGCGGGATCGGCCTCGAGGTGATGTGCACGCCCGGCACGCTCGCCACGCTGCGGGTGGGCCAGTCGGCGACCCTGCCGACCAGCATGGTGGTGCGCGAGGACTCCCTGACCCTCTTCGGATTCGCCGACGAGGACGAGAAGCAGACCTTCGAGCTGCTCCAGACGGCCTCCGGCGTGGGGCCGAAGCTCGCCCAGGCGATGCTCGCCGTGCTCGCGCCCGACGACCTGCGCCTGGCCATCGCGAGCGACGACACCAAGACGCTGACGAAGGTCCCCGGCATCGGCCAGAAGGGCGCGCAGCGGATCATCCTCGAGCTCAAGGACCGGATCGGCGCCCCGACCGGCGGGCGTACGCCGTCCGCTCCGGTCGCCGGCGCCCCGTGGCGCGACCAGGTGCACCAGGGGCTGGTCGGCCTGGGCTGGTCGGCCAAGGACGCCGAGAAGGCCGTCGACGCCGTCGCCCCCGAGGCCGGCGCCGTGCCCGACGTCGCGGGACTGCTGCGGGCTGCGCTCCGCACGCTGAGCAAGGCCTGACGCGATGGCCTTCCAGGAGGAGGATCTCGACGAGGTCGAGTCCACCCACCTGCGCTCGCTCACGGCCGCTGAGGCCGAAGGTGACGAGCGTGCGGTCGAGGCCGCGCTCCGGCCGCGGACCCTCGACGAGGTGGTCGGCCAGGTGCGCGTGCGCGACCAGCTCGGGCTCGTGCTCGAGGCCGCCCGGCGCCGCGGCCGCGCCCCCGACCACGTGCTGCTGTCGGGTCCGCCGGGCCTCGGCAAGACCACGCTGGCGATGATCATCGCCAGTGAGATGGGCGCGCCGTTGCGGCTCACCAGCGGCCCCGCGATCACCCACGCGGGCGACCTCGCGGCGATCCTCTCCGGGCTGAACGAGGGCGACGTCCTCTTCGTCGACGAGATCCACCGGATGTCGAGGCCCGCGGAGGAGATGCTCTACATGGCGATGGAGGACTTCCGGGTCGACGTCGTCATCGGCAAGGGGCCGGGCGCGACCGCGATCCCGCTCGACATCCCGCCGTTCACCCTGGTCGGCGCCACCACCCGTGCCGGGCTGCTGCCGGGCCCGCTGCGCGACCGCTTCGGCTTCACCGCCCACCTGGAGTTCTACGAGCCCGACGAGCTCGACCTGATCGTCCAGCGCTCGGCGCGGCTGCTCGAGGTCGACGCCGCCGCCGACGGCACCGCCGAGATCGCCTCGCGCTCGCGCGGCACCCCGCGCATCGCCAACCGGCTGCTCCGGCGGGTGCGCGACTACGCCCAGGTTCGGGCGGACGGCGTGGTCACCGTGGCGGTGGCGCGGTCCGCGCTCGACCTCTACGAGGTCGACCAGCTCGGTCTGGACCGGCTGGACCGAGCCGTGATCGACGTGCTCTGCCGTCGGTTCGGCGGGGGACCGGTCGGTGTCTCCACGCTCGCCGTCGCCGTGGGGGAGGAGCGCGAGACCGTCGAGGAGGTCGCGGAGCCGTTCCTGGTCCGCAACGGCTTCCTGGCGCGTACGCCGCGGGGCCGGGTCGCCACGCCGGCGGCCTGGCAGCACCTCGGGCTGACGCCGCCTCCGGCGGAGCGCGACGCCACGCTGTTCGAGGAGTGATCCCCGGCCGGCTCTCCCGTCGGACCCCGGTTGTCGCGGGGTTCAGCGGCTGACCGCCGAAGCCCGCACGACACGCCGGGCCGCCGCGGCGTGTCGTGCGGGTCTCGGCTGCCAGCTGGGAGCCGGGGTGCTGGTGTGACACGTGATGCGGGCTCTCCCTGACACCGAGCCTGGTGGGAGCGCCCACGCCGGCCCGGGGCACCCAGGACCCACACCTGCGTCCGGAGCATCGGCCACCGGGCCGGACAGCCGGGCCGGACATCGGGCGAATTCGTGAGCGGGGCCATTCCGCTGGTTACACTGGCGCGTCGGCCCGCCCGCTCTGGGTCGCGCGCCCTAGACAACGCTCGAGAGGTCATTCGTCGTGGAGTTCTTGCCGCTCGTCGGCATCGTGCTGCTCTTCTGGTTGTTCATCATCCGACCGGCCTCTCGGCGCCAGAAGGAACTCAGGCGCATGCAGTCGTCGTTGTCCGTAGGTGACGATGTCGTGCTGACCTCCGGGATCTACGGCACCGTCGACCAGGTCGACGACGACCACCTGCGGGTGGCCATCGCCGACGGCGTGGTCATCCGGGTCGCCCCCGGTGCGATCGGCAGCAAGGTCGAGCACCGCGACGACACCCCGGACGACGCGCGCGACGACGTGGACGACATGAACGACACCGAGTCGGCCGAGGAGCGGTCCGACATCGAGGTCGACAACGGGAAGCCGGGCAGCGGTCCGGAGGAGAACTGAGATGGCACGCAACACAGCCGCGCACGCCGGCCGCACGCTGGCGCTGTTCCTGGCAGGCGTGGCGGTGCTGTACGGCCTGGTCGCGCTGGGCGGCAACTGGAAGCCGGCCCTCGGCCTGGACCTCCAGGGTGGCACCCGGATCACGATGACCGCCGAGGGCAACCCGACGAAGGAGAACGTCGAGACCGCCGCGCGGATCATCGACGACCGCGTCAACGGCTCCGGCGTGAGCGAGGCCGAGGTCACCACGCAGGGCAACGACGTGATCATCGTCGAGATCCCGGGCGACACCTCCAACTCGCTGATCGACACCGTCAAGCGCCAGGCCCAGCTGCGCTTCCGCACGGTGGCCTGCACCAGCACCGCGCCCGGCCCGTGCGCGAGCGCCACGCCGACCCCGGCCGACCCGGGTGCCAGCCCGAGCGCCGAGCCCGGTGCCGGGGTGACGCTGCCCCCCAAGCCGAAGAAGGACAAGGCCGGCAAGTCCGGCGACCAGGGCACCGCGAAGAACCGCCCGGCGTTCGGTGCGGCCGACGACAAGGCGACCGACTCGCCGAGCCCCAGTGGGTCGCCCAGCGAGTCCCCCAGCGAGTCCCCCAGCGAGAGCCCGACCGCGCCGGCCGACGCGAAGGGCGCGACCCCGGAGCAGGCGCTCACCTTCATCTCGAACCCGCCGCAGGAGGCGATCGACGCCTACGCGGCGTACACCTGCCCGACCACCGAGCCGCCGGCCGACGACCCGACCACCTGGCTGGTCACCTGCGGCACCGAGGAGGACGCCGCCACCAAGTACCTCCTCTCGCCGGCCGTGATCGAGGGCACCGACCTCAAGGAGGCCTCGGCGGGCATCCCGCAGGGCAGCGTGGCCTACGAGGTCAACCTCACCCTCGGCGGCGACGGCAAGCAGGCCTTCGCCGACCTGTCGTCGGCCATGGCCGGCAGCGAGCAGCAGTTCGCGGTCGTGCTCGACGGCCAGGTCATCTCGGCCCCGACGTTCGAGGGCCGGATCCCCGACGGCCAGGCGCGGATCTCCGGCAACTTCACCCGGGCGTCGGCGGAGAGCCTGGCGACCAGCCTCAAGTACGGCGCGCTGCCGATCTCCTTCAAGGAGGACGGCATCCAGACCGAGCAGATCGGCCCGTCGCTGGCGGGCAACCAGCTCTCGGCGGGCCTGACGGCCGGCGCCCTGGGCCTGGCGCTGGTGATGCTCTACTGCCTGCTCTACTACCGCGGCCTCGGCCTGGTGGTGCTCGCCTCGCTGGCCACGGCGGCAGCGATCACCTATGCGATGGTGCTGCTGCTGGGCAACACCGCCGGCTTCACGCTCACCCTTCCCGGCATCGCGGGCCTGATCATCGGCGTCGGTGTCACCGCCGACTCCTTCATCATCTTCTTCGAGCGCATCCGTGACGAGATGCGTGAGGGACGGTCGATGCGGGTGTCGGTCGAGACCGGTTGGCGCCGGGCCCGCAAGACGCGTCTCGCCGCCAACGTGGTGTCGCTGCTGTCGGCCGGCGTGCTGTACCTGTTCGCGTCGGGTGTCGTGAAGGGCTTCGGCTTCGCGCTCGGCCTCTCGACGTTCATCGACCTGGCGATCCTGTTCTGGTTCACCAAGCCGCTGGTGACGTTCCTGGCCCGGTACAAGTTCTTCAACGGCGGCGGCGAGCTCTCCGGCCTGAGCGCGAGCACGCTCGGCATCGATCGGGTCGCCACGGGAGGTAGGGCCTGATGGGCAAGTTCTCGCGGCTCGGCAACGAGCTCTACCAGGGCGACAAGTCGATCGACTTCGTCCACAAGCGTGCCCTCTGGTACGCCATCTCGCTGACCCTGGTCGGCCTGGCGATCGTGGTGATCGTCGTCAAGGGCCTGAACTTCGGCATCGAGTTCACCGGCGGCACCCAGTACCGCGTCGACAACCTGGCGGCCGCCAAGGCCAACCAGGAGACCGCAGACGAGCTGCGCGACGCCATCGGCAACTCCAGCGTCGGAGCGGCGGCGGCGCCGACCGTCACGACGTCGGGCGACAGCGCGATGCTGATCCAGACCGAGGACCTGAACGCCGTGGCGGACCAGGAGGTCCGGGGCATCATCCAGGACGTCACGGGGGCGTCGAACGACGACATCTCGAAGGACGACATCGGCGCGAGCTGGGGCCGCGACGTGGCCAAGCGAGCCCTGGTCGGCGTCGGCATCTTCCTGGGCCTCGTGGTGATCTTCATCTGGGCCTACTTCCGAGAATGGAAGATGTCCGTGGCCGCCCTCGTGGCGCTGTTCCACGACATCGTGCTGACGATCGGCATCTACGCGCTCTCGGGCTTCCCGGTGACCCCGGCGGCGGTCACCGGTCTGCTCGCGATCCTGGGCTTCTCGATGTACGACACGGTCGTGGTCTTCGACAAGATCCGCGAGAACACCCACGAGCTGCGCACCAGTAGGCAGAGCTACGCCGACGCGGCCAACCTGGCGGTCAACCAGACCCTGGTGCGCTCGATCAACACCTCGATCGTGGCGCTGATCCCGATCGGCGCGATCCTCTACGTCAGCGCCGTCCAGCTCGGCGCCAGCTCACTGAAGGACCTGGCGCTCGCCCAGTTCGTCGGCATGGCCGCCGGTGTCTACTCGTCGGTCTTCATCGCGCCGCGCGTGCTCGTGCACATGAAGTCCACCGAGACCGAGGTCAAGCTGGCGGAGCGGCGGGCCCGGGCGGCCGCCAGGCGCGACGCCGACCGCTACGCTGCCGTCCCCGTGTTCACCGAGGACATGCCGGTGCGCGACGAGCCAGGACCCGTCGACGAGGCGGAGGGCGACCTCGAGGACGGTGCCCCGGTCTCCCGGCCGGCCCCGGGCGCGCAGGAGCCGCGCAGCCCCGAGACCGCCGGCCGCGGCCGGATCGCGCCCCAGTCGCGCGGCCCGGTCCAGCAGAGCGCCTCGTCGGGCCGGCAGCAGCCGAGCCGCCAGCCGAAGTCGAAGCGGGGCAAGAAGTGACCCAGCCCGGGCCCCGGCCCGGGCTGGCGTCGGCACTCGCCCTGATCGCGGACGTCCCCGATTTCCCCGAGCCCGGCGTCCTGTTCAAGGACATCACCCCGCTCCTCGCCGACCACGGCGCCCTCCGGGCCGTCGTCGAGGCGCTCGCGGCCCCCGGTCGGGACGACGCGGGCCGGGTCGTGGTCGACAAGGTGCTCGGCATGGAGTCGCGGGGGTTCATCCTCGGGGCGCCGGTGGCGCTCGCCCTCGACGTGGGCTTCGTGCCGGTGCGCAAGGCCGGCAAGCTCCCGCGCGCGACGTACACCGCCTCCTACGTCCTGGAGTACGGCGAGGCCACGCTCGAGGTGCACCAGGACGCGCTGCGCCCCGGCGAGCGCGTGCTGCTCGTCGACGACGTGCTGGCCACCGGCGGCACGGCCCGAGCGACCACCCAGCTCGTCGAGCGGTGCGGGGCGCAGGTGCATGCGGTGGCGATGCTCATGGAGCTCGGGTTCCTCCCGGGCCGACAGACCCTCGGCGACGACGTACCGCTGACGACGCTGCTGACGGTCTGATGCCTAGACTGGCCGTGTGAGCACCCCACGGAATCGCGCGCTTCCCCCGCTGCGCTCCGCCACCGCACGATTCCGAGGGGACCCCGCGTGACCGAGGAACGCACCGCCCCGCCGGCCGCCGCCGGCCCGCGCCGTGCGTCCGAGCCGGGCCCGTCGACGCGCAGCATGCGCGCCCGGCTGGCCCGGATGGGCACCCGCAACCAGTCGGCCAACCCGGTGCTCGAGCCGCTGTTCCGGGCCGTCCGGGCCAACCACCCGAAGGCCGACCTGGCGCTGCTGGAGCGCGCCTACGTGACCGCCGAGAAGCTGCACGGCACCCAGACCCGCAAGTCCGGCGACCCCTACATCACCCACCCGCTCGCGGTGACCACGATCCTGGCCGACATCGGCATGACCGAGCCGACGCTCGCCGCCGCGCTGCTGCACGACACGGTCGAGGACACGCCGTACACGCTCGAGCAGGTGCGGCAGGACTTCGGTGACGAGATCGCGCGACTCGTCGACGGCGTGACCAAGCTCGACAAGGTCAAGTACGGCGACTCCGCGCAGGCCGAGACGATCCGCAAGATGATCGTCGCGATGTCGCGCGACATCCGGGTGCTGGTGATCAAGCTCGCCGACCGGCTGCACAACATGCGCACGCTGCGCTACGTGCGCCAGGAGACCCAGGAGCGGGTCGCCCGGGAGACCCTCGACATCTACGCCCCGCTGGCCCACCGGCTGGGCATGAACACGATCAAGTGGGAGCTCGAGGACCTCGCGTTCGCGACCCTGCACCCCAAGATCTACGACGAGATCGTCCGGATGGTGGCCGAGCGGGCGCCCTCGCGCGACCAGTTCCTCGCCGAGGTGATCGCCCAGGTCGGCACCGACCTGCGGGAGGCGAAGGTCAAGGCCACGGTCACCGGTCGGCCGAAGCACTACTACTCGATCTACCAGAAGATGATCGTCGGCGGCCGCGAGTTCTCCGACATCTACGACCTGGTCGGCATCCGGGTGCTGGTCGAGAACGACCGCGACTGCTACACGGTCCTCGGCGTCCTGCACTCGCGATGGAACCCGGTGCTCGGCCGGTTCAAGGACTACGTCGCGATGCCGAAGTTCAACATGTACCAGTCGCTGCACACGACGGTCATCGGACCGCAGGGCAAGCCCGTCGAGCTGCAGATCCGCACCTACGCCATGCACCGCCGCGCCGAGTACGGCGTCGCGGCGCACTGGAAGTACAAGGAGGACAGCCGCGCGGGGGTCGACACCGACCGGTCGGCCGACCCCGACGACATGACCTGGGTGCGCCAGCTGCTCGAGTGGCAGAACGAGGTCGAGGACCCGGGGGAGTTCCTCGAGTCGCTGCGCTTCGAGATCAACCGGGCCGAGGTCTACGTCTTCACGCCGCGCGGCGACGTGATCGCGCTGCCCACCGACGCGACCCCGGTCGACTTCGCATACGCCGTACACACCGAGGTCGGCCACCACACGATCGGGGCCCGGGTCAACGGCCGCCTGGTCCCGCTCGAGTCCGCGCTCGAGAACGGCGACGTGGTCGAGGTCTTCACCTCGAAGTCGCCGACGGCCGGACCGTCCCGCGACTGGCTCGGGTTCGTGAAGTCGCCCCGGGCGCGCTCCAAGATCCGTCAGTGGTTCACCAAGGAGCGGCGCGAGGAGGCGATCGACCGCGGCAAGGAGCAGATCGCCAAGCTGATGCGCAAGGAGGGGCTCCCGCTCAAGCGGCTGATGTCCCACGAGGTGCTCACGCTGGCCGCGGTCCACTTCAAGCTCGCGGACGTCTCCGCGCTGTACGCCGCCGTCGGCGAGGGCAACCTCTCCGCCCAGGCGGTGGTACGCCGGGTCATCGACCTGCACGGCGGCGACGACGGCGCGGCGGAGGACCTCGCCGAGGGCGTCACGATCACCGGGCGCCGGTCGCGCTCGAAGGTGCAGCCGGGCGGCGACGCGGGCGTGATCGTCAAGGGCGCCCCGGACGTCTGGGTGAAGCTCGCCAAGTGCTGCACCCCCGTGCCGCCGGACCCGATCCTGGGCTTCGTCACCAAGGGCGGCGGGGTGTCGGTGCACCGGCAGTCGTGCACCAACGCCGCGAGCCTGCAGTCCCAGCCGGAGCGGCTGGTCGACGTCGAGTGGGCGCCGACCGGGCAGTCCAGCTTCCTGGTCAACATCCAGGTCGAGGCCCTCGACCGGGCCCGACTGCTCTCCGACATCACGATGGCGCTCAGCGACGCCCACGTCGACATCCTCAGCGCCAACCTGTCGACCACCCGCGACCGGGTCGCGAAGAGCCGCTTCACCTTCGAGATGGCGGAGGCCAAGCACCTCGACACCGTGCTCAAGGCGGTGCGGTCGGTCCCCGGCGTCTTCGACGCCTACCGGGTCACCCAGTGAGAACGCAGCGACCGCGAGGGACGAGCGGTCGCGTCGCGTTCGAAGGTTGAGGAGCCCGTCCGGCTGAGGGACGAAGCCGGAACCGGGCGTCTCGAAACCCAGTGAGGTACACGAGAAGGTCGTGCGGCTCATCGTCTGCGTGCACGTCACCGGGGTCTGGAAGGAAGTCCCCCAAGCCCTCCCGGTGGTTGAGGTGCGACGGCCTCGAAGCGACCTCTGACGCCAGGGGTGGTTTCGAGGCTCAGGCGCGGGGGCGCCTTCGCACCTCAACCACCGGATGGCTTTCCCGGTCCACGTCGGCCCAGCGAAGCGGCTCAATGCCCGGCTCGCCCGCCGGCAGCGCGCGAGCCTCGAAACCACCCCGCCGCGGGGCAACTCAGCCGGAGTAGTCGGCGCTGGCGCGCTTGGCCATCTCGAGGAAGGACTGGCGGGAGGCGAGGTTCTCCTCGAGCTCCTTGACCCGCTTCTCGTTGCCGGCCGCGCGGGCCTTCTCGAGGTCGGCCTCGACCTGGGCGATCGCGGCCTCGAGCTTGGACACCATGTCGTCGGCGCGCGCGGACTTCTCCGGGTCGGAGCGGCGCCACTGCTCGTCCTCGGCGCCGCGGATCTCCTGCTCGACCCGGCGGATCCGGCCCTCCAGGTCCTTCATCCGGTCGCGCGGCACCTTGCCCGCGGCGTCCCATCGGTCCGCGAGGTCGCGGAAGGCGCGCTTGGCGGCGTCGAGGTCGCCGTCGGAGCGCAGGGCCTGGAGCACCGCCTCGGCCTCGACCAGCAGTGCCTCCTTGACCTCGGCGTTCGCGGCGAACTCCTTGTCCTGCTCGGCGGCCGTGGCGTCGCGGGCGCCGAAGAACGTGTCCTGGGCGCCGCGGAAGCGCTTCCAGAGCGCCTCGTCGACCTCGCGCGGCGCCGGCCCGGCGGCCTTCCACTGCCGCATCAGGTCGCGGTAGCGACCGGCGGTCGGACCCCAGTCGGTCGAGGTCGCGAGCGCCTCGGCCTCGTCGGCCAGCCGCTCCTTGATCGCGCGGGCGGCGTCGCGCTTCTCGTGCTGCTCGGCGAAGTGCGCCTTGCGGCGCCGGGTGTACGCCGTGCGGGCGGAGGAGAAGCGCCGCCACAGCGCGTCGTCGGACGAGCGGTCGATGCGGGGGAGCGCCTTCCACTCGTCGAGCAGCTCGCGCATCCGGTTGGCGCCGCGGCGCCAGTCCGAGCTCTCCGCGAGGCCCTCGGCCTCCGCCACGATCCGCTCCTTGCCGGCCCGGGCCTCGGCGGAGCGCTGGGCGCGCTCGGCCTTGCGCTCCTCGCGCTGCTGCTCGAGCACCGGCTCGAGCGCGTCGAGGCGAGCCGTCAGCGCGACCAGGTCGCCCACGGCGTTCGCGGTCGTGACTTGCTCGCGGACGGTGCGCACCGAAGCGGCCGCCTCCTCGGGCGACATCACGCCGCTGGTCACGCGCTTCTCGAGGAGCCCGACCTCGAAGGCCAGCGCGTCGTAGCGCTCGGTGAAGAACCGCAGCGCCTCCTCGGGAGTGCCTTCGGGGTACTGGCCCACGGAGCGCTCGCCGTCGGCGGTCTTCACGTAGACGGTCCCGTCGTCGTCGACTCGGCCCCACTGGTGACTGGTCACGACTCCATGCTAGTCAAGACGGAGGGCCGGCTCGTCCGGCCGCCCACCACCGATGCGGTGCGCCGTGCGTCGGCTCGATAGTCTGCCGTGGTGTTGATCGCCGGCTTCCCCGCGGGTCCGTGGGGCACCAACTGCTACGTCGCCGCCACCGGCCCGGGCTCCGAGTGCGTGGTGATCGACCCCGGCAAGGACGCCGCCGACGGGGTCGCCGAGGTGGTGCGCGAGCACCGGCTGAAGCCGGTCGCCGTGCTCGTCACGCACGGCCACGTCGACCACATGTGGTGCGTCGCGCCGGTCGCCGGCACCTACGACGCGACCGCGTGGATCCACCCCGCCGACCGGCACCTGCTCACGGACCCGATGGCGGGCATGTCCCGCGAGACCACCCAGATGCTGCTCGGCGGCAACTATGAGTTCGCCGAGCCCGACGAGGTCCGCGAGCTCACCGACCTCCAGGACCTGGAGCTCGCCGGCCTGCGGTTCACCGTCGACCACACACCCGGGCACACCGCGGGCTCGGTGACCTTCCGGTCGCCGTACCCCGCCGGCGACATCTCCGAGGTGATGTTCTCCGGCGACCTGCTCTTCGCGGGCTCCATCGGGCGCACCGATCTGCCCGGCGGCGACCATCCGGCCATGCTGCAGAGTCTCAAGAGCAAGGTGCTTCCGCTCGCCGACGACATCGTCGTGCTCCCGGGTCACGGTGAGCAGACCTCGATCGGCCGGGAGCGCGTGACCAATCCCTACCTTCAGGACCTCTGAGATGGCCAAGCCCACCCCGCTGAGCGGGTTCCCCGAGCTGCTGCCTGCCGCCCGCGTCGTCGAGCGGGAGGTGATCGCGTCGCTGGCGCGCACCTTCGAGCTGCACGGCTTCGCCAACATCGAGACCCGTGTCGTCGAGCCCCTGGACCGACTCGCCAAGGGCGGCGAGATCGACAAGGAGATCTACGTCCTGCGCCGGCTGCAGGCCGGCGACGGCGAGGGCGACGCCGGCCTCGGCCTGCACTTCGACCTCACGGTGCCGTTCGCGCGCTATGTGCTCGAGCACGCGGGTCACCTGGAGTTCCCCTTCCGGCGGTTCCAGATCCAGCCCGCGTGGCGGGGCGAGCGACCCCAGGAGGGGCGCTACCGCCAGTTCACCCAGGCCGACGTCGACATCGTCGGCAAGGACGTCCTGCCGTTCCACCACGACGTCGAGGTGATGCGGGTGATGGTCGACGCGCTCGACGCGCTGCCGATCCCGCCGGTCAGCTTCCAGTTCAACAACCGCAAGCTGATCCAGGGCTTCTACCGCGGACTCGGCCTGTCCGACGTCACCGCCGCGATCCGGACCATCGACAAGCTCGACAAGCTCCCGGCCGACCAGGTGGCCGCGCTCCTGGTCGGCGACGCCGGCGCGACGCCGGAGCAGGCCCAGCGCTGCCTCGAGCTCGCCACGATCCGGGTCTCCGACACCTCGTTCGTCGAGCAGGTGCGTGCGCTGGGCGTCGAGGACGAGCTGCTCGACGAGGGCCTCGCCGAGCTCGCCGCGGTCGTCGAGGGCTGCTCGGCCGGCGGGCACGAGCACGTCACCGTCGAGGCCAACCTGCGCATCGCGCGCGGCCTCGACTACTACACCGGCACCGTGGTCGAGATCTTCATGGCGGGCTACGAGCGGCTGAAGTCGGTCGGTGGCGGCGGCCGGTACGACGCGCTCGCGTCCGACGGGCGGACGACGTACCCCGGCGTCGGCGTCTCGTTCGGCGTCTCCCGCAGCCTGATCCCGCTGCTCGCCGACGGCGTGCTCACCGGCAGCCGGCCGGTCCCCAGCGCGGTGCTCGTCGCGGTCGTCAACGAGGAGTCCCGCGGCGAGAGCACCGCCGTCGCCGACGCCCTGCGCCGCCGCGGGATCCCGTGCGAGGTCGCGGCCAGCGCGCAGAAGTTCGGCAAGCAGATCCGGTACGCCGAGCGCCGGGGCATCCCGTACGTCTGGTTCCCGGGTGCCGATGATGCCGATCCCGCAGATGACTTCGGGCCAGCCGGTCACGAGGTCAGGGACATCCGGTCCGGGAAGCAGGACCCCGCCGATCCGGCGACGTGGTACCCGCCCAGCGACGACCTGCGACCGCAGGTGGTCACCAGCAGCATCGAGGAGAAGAAGCAGTGACCCGCACCCTCCCCATGAGAACGCACGGTGCTGGCGCGCTCCGCGCCGAGCACGCCGGCCAGACCGTCACCCTCGCCGGGTGGGTGGCCAACCGGCGCGACCACGGGGGAGTCGCGTTCATCGACCTGCGCGAGGCGAGCGGTGTCGTCCAGGTCGTGATCCGCGACGAGGAGGTCGCCCACCACCTGCGCGCGGAGTACTGCCTGCAGGTCACCGGCGAGGTGGCCCGGCGCAAGGAGGGGAACGAGAACCCCAACCTCGCCACCGGCGAGATCGAGGTCGTCGCGACCGACGTCGAGGTGCTCAGCGCCGCGGCGCCGCTGCCGTTCCCGATCAGCGATCACGTCGACGTCGGCGAGGAGGCGCGCCTCAAGCACCGCTACCTCGACCTGCGCCGCTCCGGCCCCGCCGCGGCCATCCGGCTGCGCAGCAGGGTCAACAAGGCCGCGCGCGACGTGCTCGACGAGCACGGCTTCGTCGAGATCGAGACCCCGACCCTGACCCGCTCGACGCCCGAGGGCGCCCGCGACTTCCTGGTGCCGGCGCGGCTGCAGCCCGGCAGCTGGTACGCGCTGCCGCAGAGCCCGCAGCTGTTCAAGCAGCTCCTCATGGTCGCCGGCATGGAGCGCTACTACCAGATCGCCCGCTGCTACCGCGACGAGGACTTCCGCGCCGACCGGCAGCCGGAGTTCACCCAGCTCGACATCGAGATGAGCTTCGTGGAGCAGGACGACGTCATCGCCGTCGCCGAGCAGATCCTGGTCGCGCTGTGGAAGCTGATCGGCCACGACGTCCCCGTGCCGCTGCCGCGGATGACCTACGCCGACGCCATGGCCCGCTACGGCTCCGACAAGCCCGACCTGCGGATGGGCCAGGAGCTCGTCGAGTGCACCGAGTACTTCAAGGACACCCCGTTCCGGGTCTTCCAGGCGCCGTACGTCGGCGCCGTGGTGATGCCGGGGGGAGCGAGCCAGCCCCGCAAGCAGCTCGACGCCTGGCAGGAGTGGGCCAAGCAGCGTGGCGCCAAGGGCCTGGCCTACGTGCTCGTGCAGGAGGACGGCGAGCTGACCGGCCCCGTGTCGAAGAACATCACCGACGAGGAGTTGGCCGGCCTGGCCGCCCACGTCGGCGCGCGGCCAGGAGACTGCATCTTCTTCGCGGCCGGCGCCGTGAAGTCGAGCCGGGCGCTGCTCGGCGCGGCCCGGCTGGAGATCGGGCGGCGCTGCGACCTGATCGACGAGGACGCCTGGAGCTTCCTCTGGGTGGTCGACGCACCGCTCTTCGAGCCCGCCGACGAGGCCACCGCGGCCGGTGACGTCGCGGTCGGGAGCGGGGCCTGGACCGCGGTCCACCACGCCTTCACCTCGCCGCAGGACCTCGACACCTTCGACAGCGACCCCGGCGGCGCGCTGGCCTGGGCCTACGACATCGTCTGCAACGGCAACGAGATCGGCGGCGGCTCGATCCGTATCCACCGCGAGGACGTCCAGAAGCGGGTCTTCGCGATCATGGGCATCGACGAGGACGAGGCGCAGGAGAAGTTCGGGTTCCTGCTCGAGGCGTTCAAGTACGGCGCGCCGCCGCACGGCGGCATCGCGTTCGGCTGGGACCGGATCGTCGCGCTGCTGTCGCGCAGCGACTCGATCCGCGACGTCATCGCCTTCCCCAAGTCCGGCGGCGGCTTCGACCCGCTCACCGCCGCGCCGGCGCCGATCACGCCGGAGCAGCGCAAGGAGGCGGGCGTGGACGCCGTACCGGAGGTGGAGGAGACCTCCGCGTGACCTCCGCGTGACCTCGCCGTCATCCGGCCGGGCCCGTCCGGCGGTGACGTGGGTCGCGCGGCCCGGCTGACACTCCGACGCCGCGCCGAAGGTTCTGTCGCGGACCTCCGATGGTGGCGGAAGGTGCGCCGTGCACGCCTACATCCGGCGGAGGGTATGGCGCAAGAGGCCCGATCCGGCGGACGTGTGCGTGAACGGGTCGAGACCAGATCGTTACACGCTGAAGACCCGATGTTGCTGGTGCGTCACATAGAGTCGCTGCGGTCGTCGAGCCGCGAACCGTCCGCGACCCCGGGCGGAAGCACGACGCCGAGCACAACCGAGAAGACAGAGGTGCCATGACCGTTCAGGCCTCCAACCTGGAGAGCGAGCAGCTGCCGGACCCCTCCGGCGCCCCCGAAGGTGATGTCTCGAAGCTCGCCGGCAAGTCGCCGACCCGGCTCGCGATCGGTCGCTTCCGTCGCGACAAGCTGTCCATGATCGCCTTCGTCGTGGTGGCCCTCTACATCCTCGCCGCGATCTCGGCGCCGTTCCTCGTGAAGATGGGCGTGCTGGACCCGACCACCTTCCACCAGGAGCTCACCGACCCGGCCTCGGGTGGCCTGCCGACCGGCAAGCTCGGCGGCATCAGCTGGGACCACCCGCTCGGCGTGGAGCCCCAGACCGGCCGCGACGTGCTCTCCCGGGTCTGGTACGGCCTGACCTTCTCGCTGGCCATCGCCCTCTCCGCGACCCTGATCTCCATCTGCGTCGGAGCGGTGCTCGGCATCATCGCCGGCTTCACCGGCGGCTGGGTCGACTCGTTCATCGGCCGGGCGATCGACCTGACCCTGTCCTTCCCCGCGACGCTGATGCTGCTGGCGCTCTCCAGCATCGGCATCCAGCTGATGGCTGACATCCTCCCCGGCACGTTCTCCGACCCGCTGCCCAACGGCGCCTACGTCGTCTTCGTGCTGGCGCTGTTCGGCTGGCCGGGCGTCGCCCGGATCATCCGCGGACAGGTGCTGTCGGTGCGCGAGCGCGAGTTCGTCGACGCCGCCGTGCTGCTGGGCGCCTCGCGGCGCCGGCTCTACTTCAAGGAGATCCTGCCGAACCTGTGGGCGCCGCTGCTCGTCGTGTTCACGCTGACGATGCCCGCCTACATCTCGGCCGAGGCCGCGCTGAGCTACCTCAACGTCGGCATCAAGCCACCGACGCCGACGCTCGGCAACGTGCTGCGCAGCTCGATCAACTACTCGTCGGCCGACTTCGTCTTCTTCTTCACACCGGCCTTCCTGATCATGATCATCGTCGTGAGCTTCAACCTGCTCGGCGATGGTCTCCGCGACGCTCTCGACCCGAAGACGAACCGTTGAGGTCCGTCTCCCCAGTTTTCGACGGCATGGCGTCGTCGAAGGTGCCGCCGCTCCAGGCGCGACACACACTCAAGGAGAAGTAATGTTCAAGTATCGAAAGCGGGTGTTTGCTGCCTCCGCTGCGATCGCTCTCGCTGCCGGCCTGGCGGCGTGCGGTGGTGACAGTGATGGAGGAAGCTCCGACAACCCCAGCGGCGACGCCGGTGCCGCAGAGGCCGGTGGCACTCTCAACTACCTCATCTACGCCCCGATCGAGCACGTCGACCCGCAGCGGATCTACGTGGGTCGCGACATCACCAACTTCAGCCGGACGGTCTACCGCCAGCTGGTGACGTTCCCGATCTCCACCGACCCCGAGGTCTCCAACACCCCGGTCGCCGACCTGGCGACCGACACCGGAACCTCCGAGGACGGTGGCAAGGTCTGGTCCTTCACGATCAAGGACGGCGTGAAGTGGGAGGACGGCCAGCCGATCACGTGTGAGGACTTCAAGTACGGCGCCTCGCGGGTCTTCGCGACCGACGTGATCACGGGTGGTCCGAACTACCTGCTGAGCTACCTGGACATCCCGACTGACAAGAAGACCGGTCTGCCGGCCTACAACGGTCCCTACAAGGGTGACGGCCAGGAGCTGTTCGACAAGGCCATCACCTGCGACGGCAACACCATCACGTACAACTTCAAGCAGCCGTGGCCGGACTTCCCGCTCGCCGTGGCGGCGCTGCACATGATGGACCCGTACCGCCAGGACAAGGACCAGGGCGACAAGTCCAACTTCCAGATCTTCTCCAACGGCCCCTACAAGCTCGAGGGCACCTGGAGCAAGAACAAGGGCGCGACGTTCGTCAAGAACGAGAACTACGACGCGGCGACCGACGACCCGGAGAACATCCGCCGGGCGCTGCCGGACAAGATCGTCTTCAACATCGGCCAGACCACCGAGACGATCTACGACCAGCTGATCGCCGACACCGGTGACGCGCAGACCGCCGTCACCGCGCAGCGCGTCCCGCCGGCGTACTACAACCAGATCGAGGGCGCGGTCGCCGACCGCTCCGTGCTGGTCGACTCGCCGTTCGTCGACTACCTGGTCCCGAACTTCCGCAAGCTGTCCGACCCGAAGGTCCGCGAGGCCCTCAAGGTCGCGACGAACGCGACGGCGTGGATCAACGCCGGCGGTGGCGAGAAGGCCTACGGTCCCGCCGAGTCCATCGTGAACCCGGCTGTGGTCGGCTACCAGGACAACCCGGCGTTCTCGGGCCCGCAGGAGGGCGACCCGGCCGCTGCGAAGAAGCTCCTCGAGGAGGCGGGCGTCCAGATGCCGTACCCGCTCACCTTCACCTACCCGAGCACGGAGACCGCCGACAAGCAGGCCGCCGCGCTGAAGGAGACCTGGGACGAGGCCGGCTTCGACACGACCCTCGACGGCCTGGGTGACACCTACTACGACGTCATCCAGAAGCCCAACAAGGAGAGCGACGTGATCTGGGGTGGCTGGGGTGCCGACTGGCCGTCCGCCATCACCGTGACCCCGCCGCTGTTCGACAGCCGGATCAACCTGACCCAGAACTCCGACGGTCAGGACTACGGCGCCTACCAGAGCGACGAGTTCAACGGCCTGGTCGACGAGGCGCAGAACGCCGCCTCGCTGGAGGACCAGACCGCTGCGCTGCAGCAGGCGGACATCGTCCTCGGCCAGGACGTCGCCTACATCCCGCTCGAGATCACGAAGTTCTACTTCCTCTACGGCTCGAAGGTGACCGGGTACACCAACACCCCGGCCAGCGCGATGTACCCCGACCTGGGTGCCATCGGCGTGTCGTCCTGATCCAGGAGTAGAACCGCAACACCTCGCCGGGCGGCCGCACCTGCTGTGGCCGCCCGGCTCGGGGGTGAGGGCCTCATCAAAAGAGGTCCTCACCCTCCACCCCGTCCAGGGTGCATGCTGGGTTCAGCACCGCCGTGCCGACCCCGATTTCGCCAGCCCAGTTCTTGACCAGTCCGAGGTGGTCCCCCGATGTACGCCTATGTCATCCGACGCCTGTTCGTCGGTGTGATCATGCTGATCGCGATGAGCCTGGTGACGTTCGTCCTGTTCTTCGCCTCGCCGATCGACCCGGCACGGTACGCATGCGGGAAGAACTGCTCCCCGGAGCTGCGCGAGCAGACCCGCAAGGCACTCGGATACGACAAGCCCGTCGTCGTGCAGTGGACCGACTTCCTCAAGGGCGTCGTCCAGGGCCGCGACTACCCCGACGACCCCGAGCTGCGCGCCGCCGCGCCCGAGCTCGTGACGCACTGCCCCGCTCCCTGCTTCGGCTACTCGGTCGTCAACACCAAGACCGTCAACGAGGAGATCAAGGAGGCCTTCCCGGTCTCGCTGTCGATCTCGATCGCGGCGCTGGTGCTCTGGCTCTTCTTCGGCGTGCTGTTCGGCGTCATAGCCGCGATCCGAAGAGGCACGGTCATCGACCGCGGAATCGTGGCGGTGGCCCTCGTCCTCTACGCGTTCCCGGCGTTCTTCATCGGTCTCTTCCTGCTCAAGTTCATCGCGATCAAGTGGCAGCTGGTGGACGTGCCGGTCTATACGCCGATCGCCGAGGGGGGAGTCGGCGGCTGGTTGTCCTCGCTGTTGCTCCCGGCGATCACCCTGGCCGTGCTCTACATGGCCGGCTACGTGCGGATGACCCGCGCCTTCGTGCTGGAGTCGATGACCGAGGACTACGTCCGCACCGCCCGGGCCAAGGGCCTGCGCTCGCCGCGGGTGATGGTGAAGCACACGATGCGCGCGGCGCTGACCCCGCTCGTGACCCTGATCGGCCTGGACTTCGCCGGCCTGATGGGCGGCGCGATCATCACCGAGACGGTCTTCAACTACAACGGCCTCGGCAAGCTGGCCTACGACGCCACGCTGACCAACGACCTGCCGACGATCATCGGCCTCGTGCTGCTGCTCGGTACCTTCGTGATCGCGGCCAACATCATCGTGGACGTGCTGTACGCCGTCATCGACCCCCGCGTGCGCGTGGGCTGAGGGGGGACCCGCAGTGGCATTCCTAAGCGTTCGTGACCTGAAGGTGCACTTCCCGACGGTCGACGGCATCGTGAAGGCGACCGACGGGCTGTCCTTCGACCTCGAGAAGGGCAAGACGCTCGGCATCGTCGGCGAGTCCGGCTCGGGCAAGTCGGTGTCGAGCTCGGCGATCCTCGGCCTGCACCGCAAGACCAGCGCGATGGTGAGTGGCGAGATCCTGCTCGACGGCACCGACCTGCTCAAGCTCTCCGACGAGCAGATGCGACGCCGGCGCGGCAAGGACGTCGCGATGATCTTCCAGGACCCGCTCTCGGCGATGCACCCCTACTACACCGTGGGCAACCAGGTCGCCGAGGCCTACCGGGTCCACCACAACGTGAGCAAGAAGGTCGCGAAGGCGCGCGCGGTCGAGATGCTCGACCGGGTCGGCATCCCGCAGCCCGACCGGCGGGTGGACGACTACCCCCACCAGTTCTCCGGCGGCATGCGCCAGCGCGCGATGATCGCGATGGGGCTGATCAACAACCCCAGTCTGCTCATCGCCGACGAGCCGACCACCGCGCTGGACGTGACCGTGCAGGCGCAGATCCTCGACCTGCTCCAGGACCTCCAGAAGGAGTTCGAGTCCGCGGTCATCATCATCACCCACGACCTCGGCGTGATCGCCGAGATGGCCGACGACGTGCTGGTGATGTACGCCGGCCGCGCCGTCGAGTACGGCTCGGGCAACGAGATCCTCACCCACCCGGAGATGCCGTACACCTGGGGCCTGCTCTCGAGCGTCCCGGACGTCACCGGCGACACTGAGGCGCGGCTGATCCCGATCCCGGGCAACCCGCCGTCGCTGCTCAACCCGCCGAGCGGGTGTGCGTTCCACCCCCGCTGCGCGCATCGGGACAAGGTCCCCGGCGACCTGTGCGTCACGACCCTGCCCGAGCTGGCGCCCGGGACCCGGACCGAGACGCACCTCAAGCGCTGCCACCTCGCCAACCCGGACGTCGTGTACGAACAAGAGATCCTGCCGGAGATCGCGCCGGAGCTGGTGGAGGAGAAGCAGGCATGAACAACAAGCGCGGCGACGACAAGCTGACCCCCCTGCCCGCCACCGCCAACTTCCTGCCGCAGGACGACCCGATCTCGCGCACCGAGGACCCTGTCGACCAGGACGAGATCGACTTCGTCGCGCCGATCGAGGGTCACGCGGCGTCGGTGGCGGACCCGAACGCCAAGCCGATCCTCGAGGTCCGCGACCTGAAGATGTACTTCCCCGTGAAGTCGTCGGGCATCATCCGGCGCACGATCGGCCACGTGCAGGCGGTCGACGGGGTCTCCTTCCAGGTGCCCGAGGGCGGTGCCCTCGGCCTGGTGGGCGAGTCGGGCTGCGGCAAGTCCACGACCGGTCGGATGGTCACTCGGCTCTACGAGCCGACCAGTGGCACGATCACCTTCGACGGGCGAGACATCTCGAGGATCAGCACGCGTCAGCTCAAGCCGCTGCGCCGCGAGGTCCAGATGATCTTCCAGGACCCGTACACCTCGCTGAACCCCCGGCACTCGGTCGGCGCGATCATCGGCGCGCCCCTGGCCATCCACAAGGTGCTGCCGAGGAACAAGATCCTCCCGCGGGTCCAGGAGCTGCTGGAGATCGTCGGCCTCAACCCCGAGCACTACAACCGCTACCCGCACGAGTTCTCCGGCGGCCAGCGCCAGCGCATCGGCATCGCCCGGGCACTCACCCTGCAGCCGAAGCTGCTCGTCGCCGACGAGCCGGTCTCGGCGCTCGACGTGTCGATCCAGGCGCAGGTCATCAACCTGCTCCAGGACGTCCAGCGCGAGTTCAACATCGCGTTCGTCTTCGTGGCGCACGACCTGGCCGTGGTCCGGCACTTCTGCCCGGAGATCGCGGTGATGTACCTCGGCAAGATCGTCGAGATCGCGGACCGGGACACGCTCTACAACCGGCCCAACCACCCCTACACGCAGGCGCTGCTCTCCGCCGTGCCCGACGTGAAGCAGGCCGCGATCGGCGGTCGCCGCGAGCGCATCCGGCTCGAGGGCGACGTCCCGAGCCCGATCAACCCGCCGTCCGGCTGCCGGTTCCGCACCCGGTGCCCGATCGCGCAGGAGATCTGCGCCCGGGTCGAGCCGCCGCTGCTGCAGATCGGCAAGCGCCACAAGGTCGCCTGCCACTTCGCCGGCGAGCTGGGCCACCACCCGGACCGGCCGGTGACCGCTCCGCTGCTCGGTGTCGACGACACCGGCGCGCCGGACCCCGGGGCGACCCCGACGACGGTGGCCGGCAACGAGCCCGGCTACTCCGACACGTGGTACGACCTCGAGCGCAAGACGATGGCCTCTGCCTGACGCCTCGGCGCGACTCGTACGCTGACGGCGTGGACGAAGGACTCTTCGACGCCCCCGGTTCCGCGGCAACCGTCAGTGGGCGCACCGGGGGCGGCTCGCTGAACGCGAACACGCACGCGTCGGCACCGCTGGCGGTGCGGATGCGGCCGCGCACGCTGGAGGAGCTGGTCGGTCAGGAGCAGCTGCGCGCCCCGGGCGCGCCCCTGCGCCGCCTGGTCGAGGGCGACCAGTCGATGTCGCTGCTGCTGTGGGGGCCGCCCGGCACCGGCAAGACCACGATCGCGGCGATCGTCAGCCAGCAGACCGACCGGCGCTTCGTGGAGGTGTCCGCCGTCTCGGCGGGCGTGAAGGAGGTCCGCGCGGCGATCGACGCCGCTCGTGCCGAGCTCGTCGCCGGTGGTCGCGAGACGGTCCTCTTCGTCGACGAGGTGCACCGCTTCTCCAAGGCGCAGCAGGACGCCCTGCTGCCCGGCGTCGAGAACCGCTGGGTGACCCTGATCGCCGCCACCACCGAGAACCCGTTCTTCAGCGTGATCTCGCCCCTGCTCTCGCGCAGCCTGCTGCTGCGGCTCGAGTCCCTGACCGACGACGACGTACGCGCCGTGCTGCAGCAGGCGATCGTCGACGAGCGCGGGCTCGCGGGCACGGTGACGGTCGAGGAGGAGGCACTCGAGCACCTGGTGCGGCTCGCGGGAGGCGACGCACGACGTTCGCTGACCTACCTCGAGGCGGCGTCGGGGTCGGCGGTCGCCCAGGGTCGCGACACCGTCGACCTCGCCACCGCGGAGACCGCGGTCGACCGGGCGGCGGTGCGCTACGACCGCCAGGGCGACCAGCACTACGACGTGGTCAGCGCGTTCATCAAGTCGGTGCGCGGCTCCGACGCCGACGCCGCCTTGCACTACCTGGCCCGGATGATCGAGGCGGGGGAGGACCCGCGCTTCATCGCCCGGCGGCTGATGATCCTCGCCTCGGAGGACGTCGGGCTGGCCGACGCGACGGCCCTGCAGACCGCGGTCGCGGCCGCCCAGACCGTGCAGCTGATCGGCATGCCGGAGGCCCAGCTCACGCTGGCCCACGCGACGATCGCGCTGGCGGTGGCGCCGAAGTCGAACGCCGTGACCACCGCGATCGGTGCCGCGCTCGCCGACGTGCGCGCCGGGAAGATCGGCCAGGTGCCGCCGCACCTGCGCGACGCGCACTACGCCGGGGCCAAAACCCTTCGAGACGCCTCGTCCCTCGGCTCCTCAGGGACCGTGAGGGAACGGGTGGAGTACAAGTACAGCCACGACGAGCCCTTCGGGATCGCGGAGCAGCAGTACGCCCCCGACGTCGTCCTCGACCGCGAGTACTACCAGCCGACCTCGCTCGGCGCCGAGGCCGGCATCAAGGAGCGCTGGGAGCGGGTCCGCCGCCTGATCCGCGGGGAGTGACGGTGGTTGAGGTGCTCCGGAGCGAGGGACGAGCGGAGGAGCCTCGAAACCCGGTGAGCCGGGAGGCAGCCTCGAGTGCGGCAGGTGCGCGGGGGCGGTGGTTTCGAGGCTCGGCGCTGGCGCGCCTCGCACCTCAACCACCGTGTCGGCCCCTGCGCGATAGGGTCGGGGACCATGCAGGACTGGATCGTGCCCGCGGTGGCCGGGGTGTTGGCGCTGGTCGCGCTGGTGCTGTCGGTCGCGCTGGTGCGGACCCGGGCACGTACCGACCGGGCGCTCGAGCGGTCGCGTGCCGAGACGGCCGCCCTGCGCGACCAGCTCGCCGCCCTGGAGCGCCGGGTGGGGCAGCCGACCGTGGCGTCCGAGGCGTCGTTCGTGATCACCGACCTCGGCCACGAGCAGGCCCGAGCGGAGGAGCCGGCCCCGAAGGTCGAGTCCGCCCTGTTCGCCGACCTGGTGCTGCGCGAGACCGTGGTCAAGGCCGCTTCGCTGGCCCACGGCGTACGCCGGGCGCTGGACCCCGAGACCCGGCACCGGATCCGGTTCGAGATGAAGCGCGAGGTCAAGCGGGCGCGCAAGCAGCGCAAGGCGGACACCCGGGAGGCCCGTCGCGAGTGGGCGGCCCGCCAGCGGGCCGACCTCGGCGAAGAGGGCTCCGCCGCATGAAGCGCGGGCTCTGGTTCGTCGCCGGAGCCGGCACCGCCGTCTACGTGATGGTCCGGGGTCGGCGTGCGGCGGAGGCCCTCACCGTCGACGGGCTCAAGGACCGGATCGGCGCGCTGGAGGTCGGCGCGCGGCTGTTCCGCGACGAGGTCGCCCAGGGCCGGGCCGACAAGGAATCGGAGTTGCGGGAGCGGCTCGGTCTCGTTCCTCATGGAACCCCCGAGCTCACCGGAGGCCGCCACAAGGCGATCGCCACCGACAGCACCACTGAGAAGCAGGAAGGCAACAACTGATGGACACCGCGGAGATCCGCCGCCGGTTCGTGGCTCACTTCGAGTACAACGACACCGTGGGGGCACACACCCCGGTCCCGTCCGCCTCGCTGCTGTTGGACGACCCGAACCTGCTCTTCGTCAACGCCGGCATGGTGCCGTTCAAGCCCTACTTCCTGGGTCAGGAGACCCCGCCGTACCCGCGGGCCACCAGCGTGCAGAAGTGCGTGCGCACACCCGACATCGAGGACGTCGGCAAGACCACCCGGCACGGCACCTTCTTCGAGATGTGCGGCAACTTCTCCTTCGGTGACTACTTCAAGGAGGGCGCGATCGAGCTCGCCTGGGAGCTGGTCACCAAGCCGCTCGCCGACGGCGGCTGGGGTCTGGAGGAGAGCCGTCTCTACCCCAGCGTGTACGCCGACGACCGGGAGGCGCTGGACCTCTGGAAGAAGGTCACCGGCCTGCCCGAGGAGCGGATCCTGCGCCTGGGCAAGAAGGAGAACTACTGGTCGATGGGCGTGCCCGGCCCGGGCGGCCCGTGCTCCGAGATCCTCTACGACCGCGGCCCGGGGTACGGACCGGACTTCGACCCGACGGCGCTCGGCCCCGACATGCCGGTCGCGCTCGAGGACCGGCTCCTGGAGATCTGGAACCTCGTCTTCATGCAGGACGAGCTGAGCGCGGTGCGGTCCAAGGAGGACTTCGACATCGCCGGATCGCTGCCGAAGAAGAACATCGACACCGGCATGGGGCTCGAGCGCGTGGCGTTCCTGCTCCAGGGTCGGGAGAACATGTACGAGATCGACGTCATGTTCCCGGTGATCGAGAAGGCCGAGCAGCTGACCGGCCGTCGTTACGGCGCCGACCATGGTGACGACGTGCGTTTCCGGGTGGTCGCCGACCACGTGCGCAGCTCGATGATGCTGATCGCCGACGGCGTGACGCCCGGCAACGAGGCGCGCGGCTACGTGCTGCGCCGGCTGCTGCGCCGCGCGGTGCGCTCGATGCGGCTGCTCGGGTACGAGGACCCCGCGCTGCCCGAGCTGCTGCCGATCAGCCGCGACAAGATGGGGGAGACCTACACGGACCTCCACAAGGACTGGGACCGGATCGCGCGGGTCGCCTTCGCCGAGGAGGACGCCTTCCGCAAGACGCTCCAGGCCGGCACCCAGATCTTCGATCTGGCGGCCACCGAGGTGCGGTCGTCCGGGGCCACCGTGCTGTCCGGGGACAAGGCGTTCTCGCTCCACGACACCTACGGGTTCCCGATCGACCTCACGCTCGAGATGGCCTCCGAGGCCGGTCTCACCGTCGACGAGCAGGGCTTCCGGTCGCTGATGGCCGAGCAGCGCGAGCGGGCCAAGGCCGACGCGCGCGCCAAGCGCGGCCAGCACGCCGACACCGGCGTCTACCGGGCGGTGCTCGACGAGTACGGCCCGACCGAGTGGCTGGCCTACGAGACGCTCGAGACCGAGTCGAAGACGCTCGGGCTCTTCGCGGAGGGCATCGCGGTGCCCTCGCTGGCCGCGGGACAGGTCGGGGAGCTCGTGCTCGACCGCACGCCGTTCTACGCCGAGTCGGGCGGTCAGGCCGCCGACGCCGGGACGATCGAGTTCGACGGCGGCCGCCTCGAGGTGCTCGACGTCCAGCGCCCGGTGCGTGGCCTCGTCGTCCACCAGGTGCGCGTCGTCGACGGCGAGCTGAACCCGCGGCACGTGCTGCACGCCCGCGTCGACCCCGAGTGGCGCACCGGCGCGCGCCAGGCCCACTCGGGCACGCACGTCGTGCACGCCGCGCTGCGCGAGGTGCTCGGCCCTTCCGCGCTGCAGTCCGGCTCCTATAACCGGCCCGGCTACCTGCGCCTCGACTTCGGCTGGACCACCGGCCTCTCGGCCGAGCAGGTGCGCGACATCGAGCAGGTCTCCAACCAGGCGCTGCGGGCCGACCTGCCGGTCGGCTGGCAGTACATGACCCTGCCCGAGGCCAAGGACTGGGGCGCGATCGCGCTCTTCGGCGAGACCTACGACGACCAGAAGGTGCGCGTGGTCGAGATCGGCGGCCCGTGGTCGCGGGAGCTGTGCGGCGGCACGCACGTCGAGCACTCGTCGCAGATCGGCACGATCGTGGTCACCGGCGAGTCGTCGGTCGGCTCGGGCAACCGCCGCATCGAGGCGTTCACCGGGGTCGAGGGCTTCGCCTACCTGGCGCGCGAGCGCGACCTCGTCAGCCAGCTCACCGGCCTGCTGAAGACCCAGCCCGACGACCTCGTGCCGCGGGTCAGCGACCTGGTCGAGCGGCTGCGCGCGGCCGAGAAGGAGATCGAGAAGGTCCGTCTGGGCCAGCTGCTCGCGGCCGGGGGCGAGCTCGCCGCAGGCGCCGCGAAGGTCGGCCCGGTCAACCTGGTCGCCCACCGTGCCGACGGCGCGAGCGGCGGCGACGTGCGCACGCTGGCGCTCGACATCCGCGGCCGGTTGCCGCAGGGCGAGCCGGGCGTGGTGGTCGTGATCGGCGCCGCCGACGGGAAGGTCTCCGTGGTCGCGGCGCTCAACGACGCGGCACAGGCCCGCGGCCTCAGCGCCAACGACCTGGTCCGCGCGGTCGGCCCGCTGGTCGGCGGCAAGGGCGGCGGCAAGGCCGACGTGGCGCAGGGCGGCGGCACCGACGCCTCGCGCATCGACGAGGCCCTGGCGGTCGTGACCGCCGAGGTCGGCCGGGTCGCGGCGGGCTGAGACCGTCTGATGCGTCACGGCGTACGCCTCGGCATCGATCCCGGAGACGCCCGGATCGGCGTCGCGCGCAGCGATCCCTCCGGGTTCCTCGCGAGCCCGGTCGAGACCGTGCGCCGCGGCAAGGGCGACCTGGCTCGGATCGCGCGGATCCTGGCCGGCGAGCAGGAAGAGGCGACGGTCCTGGAGGTCGTCGTGGGGCTGCCCCGGTCGCTCTCGGGCGGTGAGGGGCCGGCCGCGGCGAAGGTGCGCGAGTTCGCCGCCTCGCTGGCGCGGCGGGTAGCGCCGGTGCCGGTGCGGCTCGTCGACGAGCGCATGACCACGGTTTCCGCGGAGGCTATGCTGCGCGACCAGGGCCGCAAGGGGGGCAAGCGGCGCGCGGTCGTCGACCAGGCAGCCGCCGTCCTCATCCTGCAGCACGCACTGGACACCGAGCGCTCGACGGGGGTCGCGCCGGGCGAGATCCTCGAGGAGACCCGATGAACCACCCCACGAAGCCGCTGGAACACCGATGAGCGACGAGTACGACGCGGACCACGACTCCGCGCCGCTGCTGGGTGGCCAGGACGCCGAGGGCACGGACCACGGCACGACGTACGAGCCCGGCCGCCGCCGCGGCCCGCGCCGGCGCCGCAGCGTGCCGGGCTGCCTCGCCGTGCTCGTGGCCCTGGCCGTGGTCGTCGGCGGGTTCTACTACGTCGTCACCTGGGGCCTCGACAAGGTCGGCGACCAGTTCTCCTCGGCCGACGACTACCCCGGTCCGGGCTCGGGCGAGGTGACCTTCCAGGTGCACTCCGGCGACACCGCCACGGCGATGGGTCGCAACCTCAAGGCCGAGGGCGTCGTCGCCTCCGTCGAGGCGTTCATCGACGCCGCCAACGCCAACCCGGAGTCGAGCGGCATCCAGGCGGGCTACTTCCCGCTGAAGAAGGAGATGGCCGCCGCGGACGTCGTCGAGATCCTCGTGGACCCCTCGAACATGGTGAAGGCCACCGTCACCATTCCCGAGGGCCTGCGCGTGGTGGACATCGTCGCGATCCTCGCCAAGCAGACGGACTACTCGAAGAAGGACTTCCAGAAGGTCCTCGACGACCCCGACCGCCTCGGGCTGCCCGACTACGCGGGGGGCAACCCCGAGGGCTACCTCTTCCCGGCCACCTACGACTTCGGCCTGGACGCGTCGCCCGAGTCGATGCTCACCGACATGGTCGACCGCTGGAAGCAGGCCGCCGAGGACGCCGACCTCGAGACCGCGGCCGCCGACCTGGGGTACACGCCGCAGGAGCTGATGACGATCGCCAGCCTGGTCCAGGCCGAGGGACGCGGCGACGACATGCCGAAGATCGCGCGGGTCATCTACAACCGGCTCGAGATCGAGCCGAACCCGAGTGCGGGCTTCCTGCAGATCGACGCGTCGGTCAACTACGCCCTGGGCAAGCCGACGATCGCCGTGCTGACCCAGGCCGAGATCGACTCGGTCGCGGACTCGCCGTACAACACCTACACCCAGAAGGGCCTGCCGCCGACCCCGATCGAGGCGCCGGGCGACGACGCCATCGAGGCCGCATCGCACCCGGCGGACGGGCCGTGGTTCTTCTACGTGACGGTCAACCTGAAGACCGGCGAGACCAAGTTCGCGGAGTCCTACGACCAGTTCCTAAGCTACAAGCAGGAGCTCCGCGACTACTGCGAGACGCAGTCCGACCGGTGCTGAGCGGGAGCGACCGATGCGCTGCGCCGTCCTGGGGGACCCGATCGCCCACTCGCTCTCACCCGTCCTGCACCGGGCCGGGTACGCCGCCGCGGGCCTCGAGGACGCCAGCTACGACGCGGTCCGGGTCGACGAGGAGGGACTGAGTGGGTTCCTGGCCGGCCTCGACGCGGACTGGCGGGGGCTGTCGCTGACGATGCCGCTCAAGCGGGTCGCCCTCGAGCAGGCGCCGCGGGTGACCGACCGGGCCCGGCTCGCGAGCGGCGCCAACACCCTGCTGCTCGAACGAGGCGTGCCGGTGCTCGCCGACAACACCGACCTGCCGGGTGCGGCGGCGGCCGTGCGGGAGCGGTACGACGGACCGGTCGCCACGGTGACCGTGCTCGGTGGGGGAGCCACCGCCGCCTCGACCGGGCTCGCGATGTGCGACCTCGGAGCGCGCCGGGTGCGGCTGCTGGCCCGCAGCGCGGATCGTGCGGCGGCCACCGCCACGGCGATCGCCGCACACCCGTCGGCCCCTGCGGTCGAGGTCGGCCCCCTCGCCGACGGGAAGGTCGAGGGCGAGGTGGTGGTCTCCACCATCCCGGCGGAGGCGCAGGATCCGGCCCTGCTCGACCGCGCCGGCGACGTACCCGTGGTCTTCGAGGTGCTCTACGACCCGTGGCCGACGCCGCTCGCGATCGCCGCGCACGGACGGGTGCTGGTCTCGGGGCTCGACCTGCTGGTGCACCAGGCGGTGCTCCAGTTCGAGATGTTCACCGGGGTGCCGGCGCCCCTGGCGGCGATGCGCGCGGCCGGCGAGGCGGAGCTCGCGGCGAGGCAGTCGGCATGAACACCGACGTCGTGGCCGCCGCGCTCGGCGCGGTCGTCTGCGGCGTGGCCGGCCTCGGCGTACCCGCCCTGATCTCGCGCATCCCCGAGCCCGCCTCGGCGGCGCCCGACGACCCCCCGCGCTACACCCCGGTGGCGGCTCGGCCGGGGTTGGCCTGGCGGGCGGCGCTGGTGTCTGCGGCCGCCGGCGGGCTGGTCGGCGCGTCGCTCGGCCTGGTCTGGCCGCTGCTCTACCTGCTGCCGCTGGTGCCGGTCGCGGTCGCGCTCGGAGTCGTGGACCTGCACACCCATCTGCTGCCGACCCGGGTCATCTGGCCGACGCTGGGTGCGACCGCTCTGCTGGCGGTCGTCGCGGCGCTGCTCGACGGCGACGGCGACGCCCTCGTGCGTGCCGCCGTCGGAGGCCTCATCGTGTTCGTGTGCTTCCACGCGCTCTGGTGGGTCTACCCGGCGGGGATGGGGTACGGCGACGTCCGGCTGTCCGCGCTGGTCGGCTTCGCGCTGGGCTACCTGGGCTGGGCGGAGCTGGTGGTGGGTGTCTACGGCGCCTTCCTCGTGTTCGCCCTGCTCGGTGTGGTGCGGGCGCTGGTACGCCGCGACCGGGGTGCGTTGCGCACGCCGCTGCCGTTCGGCCCGTTCCTGCTGGTCGGGGCGCTCGGGGGCGTGACGCTCGGCGATCCGGTGTGGTCCCATCTCGTCGGTGGGTGACCGGCGTCGCTCGGCGTACCGACCGTGAAACACTGGTCCCATGCTGCGCTGGCTGACCGCGGGTGAGTCCCACGGCCCCTCCCTGGTCGCGATCCTGGAGGGGCTGCCCGCCCACGTCCGGGTGACCTCCGACGACATCGCCGACGCCCTCGCGCGGCGCCGGCTGGGCTACGGCCGCGGCGCGCGGATGAAGTTCGAGCGCGACGAGGTCACCTTCGTCGGCGGCGTGCGCCACGGCGAGACCCAGGGCGGCCCGGTCGCCCTCGAGGTCGGCAACACCGAGTGGCCCAAGTGGGAGAAGGTGATGTCGGCCGACCCGGTCGACCCCGCGGAGCTCGACGCGCTGGCCCGCAACGCGCCGCTCACCCGGCCGCGGCCGGGCCACGCCGACCTGGTCGGCATGCAGAAGTACGACTTCGACGATGCCCGACCGATCCTCGAGCGCGCCTCCGCGCGCGAGACCGCGGCCCGGGTCGCGCTCGGCCGGGTGGCCAGCAACTTCCTGGAGCAGGCCGTGGGCGCACGGGTCGTCTCGCACGTGATCGAGCTCGGCGGCGTCCGGGCGCCGGCGGGCGCCTGGCCGGCGCCGGACGACGTCGCCCGCCTCGACGACGACCCGGTGCGTTGCCTCGACGCCGACACCAGCAAGCTGATGGTCGAGCGCATCGACCAGGCGCACAAGGACGGCGACACCCTCGGCGGCGTCGTCGAGGTCGTCGTGCACGGCCTGCCGCCCGGCCTCGGCTCGCACGTGCACTGGGACCGCCGCCTCGACGCGCGGCTGGCCGGGGCGCTGATGGGCATCCAGGCGATCAAGGGCGTCGAGGTCGGCGACGGCTTCGAGCTGGCGGCGACGCCGGGCTCCCTCGCCCACGACGAGATCGTGCCGACCCCCGAGGGCATCCGCCGGGTCAGCGGCCGCTCCGGTGGCACCGAGGGCGGCATGACCACCGGCGAGATCCTCCGGGTCCGGGCCGCGATGAAGCCGATCGCCACCGTGCCGCGGGCGCTGCGCACCGTCGACGTCGCCACCGGCGAGGAGGCCGTGGCGCACCACCAGCGCTCCGACGTCTGCGCGGTCCCGGCCGCCGGCATCGTCGCCGAGGCGATGGTCGCGCTGGTGCTCGCCGAAGCGGTGCTGGAGAAGTTCGGCGGCGACTCGGTGGCCGAGACCCGACGCAACGCCGAGTCGTACCTCGACTCCCTGCGCTACCGATGAGCCGCGGATGATCGTGCTGATCGGCCCGATGGGCGCGGGCAAGACCACCATCGCCCGCCTGGTCGCCGAGCGACTCGGCATGACGGTGCGCGACACCGACCACGACGTCGAGGCCGCCGAGGGCCGACCGATCTCCGAGATCTTCGTCGACTCCGGCGAGGCCGCCTTCCGCGAGCTCGAGCGCACCGCGGTCGCGGCCGCGCTCTCCACCCACGAGGGCGTGCTCGCCGTCGGCGGCGGGGCGGTCCTCGACCCCGCGACCCGCGACCTGCTCGCCGGCCACGACGTGGTCTTCCTGCGGGTCGGGCTCTCGGAGTCCGTGAAGCGGGTCGGGCTCGGCACGTCGCGGCCGCTGCTGCTCGGCAACGTCCGCGGCCGGATCAAGGCGCTCCTCGACGAGCGCACCCCGATCTACGAGTCGGTCGCGACGCTCGCGGTCGAGACCGACGGCCGGGCACCCGACGAGATCGCCGACGAGATCGTCACCGCGCTGGCGGCCACGGCATGAGCGCGGTGCGGCTGCCGGGCGGCGGTGCGTCAGCAACCGTTCGGGAGGGGCATTCGGTTGCCTGCTCACCGCGGCCCGGCGCGGCCGCGGCCCGGCGGTGCGTCAGCAACCGTTCGGGGGCGGCATTCGGTTGCCTGCTCACCGCCGCTCGGATCGGCGGTGACGCATGAGCGCCACGGTCATCCGGGTCGCCGGGCCCGCGCCATACGACGTCGTCGTCGGCCACGCCGTGCTCGACCGGCTGCCGGGGCTGCTCGGCGACGGGGTGGCCCGGGTGGCGGTGATCCACCCGGCGAGCCTGCCCGCCGACCCGCTGATGGCCGCGCTCGGCACGTCGTACGACGTGCTCGACCTGCCGCTGCCGGACGGCGAGGCGGCCAAGACCGCGACGGTGGCGGCGCAGTGCTGGGAGGCGCTGGGTGCCGCCGGCTTCACCCGCTCCGACGTCGTCGTCACCTACGGCGGCGGAGCGACCACCGACCTGGGCGGGTTCGTGGCCGCCACCTGGCTGCGCGGGGTGCGGGTCGTGCACGTGCCCACCACGCTGCTGGCGATGGTCGACGCGGCGGTGGGCGGCAAGACCGGCATCAACACCGGAGCCGGCAAGAACCTCGTCGGCTCCTTCCACGAGCCCGCCGGCGTGCTGTGTGACCTCGCGACGCTCGCCACGCTGCCGCGCCCCGAGCTGGTCGCGGGTCTCGGGGAGGTCGTCAAGTGCGGCTTCATCGCCGACCCCGCGATCCTCGAGGTCGTCGAGGCGACCGACCCGGCCGACCTGACCGCCGACTCCCCGCAGCTGCGCGAGCTGGTCGAGCGGGCGATCCGGGTCAAGGCCGAGGTGGTCGCGGCCGACCTGAAGGAGACCGGCGGCGTCGACGGGCACCCCGGCCGCGAGGTGCTCAACTACGGGCACACGCTCGCCCACGCCATCGAGCGCAGCGAGGACTACGCGATCCGGCACGGCGAGGCCGTCGCGATCGGCTGCGTGTTCGTCGCCGAGGTCGCCGCCCGGGCCGGGCTGCTGGACCCCGACCTCGTCGAGCGGCACCGCGCGGCGTTCGGGCGGGTCGGGCTGCCCACGACGTACGACGGCGCGTCGTTCGACACGCTGCACGCGCACATGGCGGTCGACAAGAAGGCCCGCGGCAACCAGCTCCGGCTGGTGGTGCTCCACGACCTCGCGCGCCCCGCCGTACTCGCCGGCCCCGACCGCGAGCTGCTGCGGGCGGCGTACGCCGCGATCGGGGGTGGCTCGTGACGAAGGCGCTGGTCCTCAACGGACCCAACCTCGGCCGGCTCGGCCGCCGGCAGCCGGAGATCTATGGCAGCACCACCCACGCGGAGCTCGCGGAGCTGTGCGTCGGGTGGGGGCGTGAGCTCGGCCTCGACGTCGAGGTGCGCCAGACGAACCACGAGGGCGAGATGCTCGACTGGCTCAACGCCGCCGCCGACGACGCCACCCCGGTCGTGCTCAACGCCGCCGCCTGGACCCACTACTCGTACGCCATCTACGACGCCTGCGCCCAGCTCGTCGCCCCGCTGGTGGAGGTGCACATCTCGAACCCGCACCAGCGCCCCGAGGAGTTCCGGCACACGTCCGTGGTCACGCCGTACGCCATCGAGGTGATCGCCGGCCACGGCATCGACGGCTACCGCCTGGCCCTGGAGCGCCTCGCCCGATGTTGAGTCGTACCTTCCGACCACATGAGTCGGGAGTTCCGGCCGGCGCGGTGTCCAGAACTCCCGACTCAACCGTCAGCACTCCCGACTGAACCGGGGGAACCGGGGGTGGGGTGGGCGCGTCCGACTCTTCATGGACCGCTCCTCCGTCACCGTCAGCATCCGCACCCTCCTGATCGCCCTGCTGGTGGCCGTGGCCCTGGTCGCGGCGTACCTGCTCGGCGGCTCGGACGATCCGCCGGCGCACGCGGCCGACGACGGGGCGACGGGATCGACGGCGGGGGAGCAGGCCCGCCTGCTGACCATGACCGGGAAGGGCGAGGCGAGCGCAGTGCCGGACCAGCTGTCCTTCGCCCTGGCGGTCAACGTCACCCGGCCCGACCTCGCCGACGCGCTCGACGCCGCGAACGCCTCGATGGCGCGGGTCCTCGGCGCACTCGCCGAGCAGGGTGTCGCGAAGGGCGACGTGCAGACCACCGGCCTGTCGATGGACCCGGTGTACGACTACCACGCCTCCGATCCGCCGACACTGCGCGGCTACCGGGTCGCCCAGCGGGCGCGGGTGCTGGTGGACGAGCTCAAGAGGGGCGGTGCCGCGGTGAGCGCGGCGGTCGCGGCTGGGGGCAACGACGTACGCGTCTCCGACCTGCGCCTGCTGGTCGGCGACACCGACGAGGTGATGGCGCAGGCACGGGCGGCGGCTGTCGAGGAGGCGCGGACCAAGGCGGAGCAGTACGCCGAGGCGTTGGGCCAGACGCTCGGCGACGTCGTGACGGTGCGGGAGGTACGGGCGCGGCCGCTGCCGACTCCGGTCGCCGCACTCGCCGACCTCTCGGCGTACCGGGTCTCGCAGGTGCCGATCCGCGCCGGGCGCGACGAGGCGGCGGTGACCGTCCGGATCGTCTGGGAGCTCTCGTAGCGGATTGCTCCCGGCGCCCGGCCAGCCGATAGACTCATGCGCTGGTGCCCCAGTGGTCACCCACGAACCCACCCGACGTACGAAGGCTGACACCTGCGCATGGCAACGACGAACGACCTCAAGAACGGCATGGTTCTCAACATCGACGGCCAGCTCTGGTCCGTCGTGGAGTTCCAGCACGTGAAGCCGGGCAAGGGCCCCGCCTTCGTGCGTACCAAGCTGAAGAACGTCGAGTCCAACAAGACCGTCGACAAGACCTTCAACGCCGGCACCAAGGTCGAGACCGCCACCGTCGACCGGCGCACGATGCAGTACCTCTACAACGACGGCGCGTCGTACGTCTTCATGGACGTCCAGTCCTACGACCAGCTGGAGGTCGCGCCCGAGATCGTCGGTGACGCGAAGAACTTCCTGCTCGAGAACCAGGAGGCGATCGTCGCCACCAACGAGGGCCGGGTCCTCTTCATCGAGATGCCCGCCTCCGTCGAGCTGGTGATCACCTTCACCGAGCCCGGCCTCGCTGGCGACTCCGCCACCGGCCGCACCAAGCCGGCCACGCTGGAGACCGGCCACGAGATCCAGGTGCCGCTGTTCATCAACCAGGGCGAGAAGGTCAAGGTCGACACCCGCGACTCGTCCTACCTGGGCCGCGTCAAGTCCTGATGGCCGCACGCACCAAGGCGCGCAAGCGCGCCCTCGACGTCCTCTTCGCCGCCGACCTGCGAGGCGAGTCGGCGACCGAGGCGCTCGACCGCGCCATCGCGGAGGGCGAGGGCCCGACCAACGAGTACACCGCCGTCCTGGTGCGCGGCGTGGAGGAGCACCGGACCCGCATCGACGAGGTCCTCGGACAGTACGCCGAGGGCTGGACGCTGCAGCGGATGCCGGCGGTCGACCGCAACGTGCTGCGCCTGGGCGTCTGGGAGCTGCTGTACGCCGACGACGTCCCCGACCCGGTGGCGATCAGCGAGGCGATGACGCTGGTCACCGAGCTGTCGACCGACGAGTCGCCGGTCTTCGTCAACGGCGTGCTCGGGAGCGTGCTGCGCGACAAGGCGTCGTTGGTCTGAGCCCCGCGCGGGTTTCGGCTGCTGACCGCCGGAACCCGCACGACACGCCGCGTCGCGCCGGCGTGTCGTGCGGGAATCGGCTGCTGACAGCCGAAACCCCGAGGCACCTTGACGCCCCCGCGATGCTGGGAGCATGACTCAGCACGAGGTGGACCTGGTCGTCATCGGTACCGGCCCGGGCGGTGAGGCTCTCGCCGCGGGTGCCGCGAAGGCGGGGCTCGAGGTGGTGGCGGTCGATCGGCACCTCGTCGGCGGGGAGTGTCCCTACTACGGCTGCGTCCCCACCAAGATGATGGTGCGCGGCAGCGACACCGTCGCCGAGGTGCGGCGGGCGCCGCAGGTCGCCGGCGAGGCGAGCATCGCGCCGGCGTGGTCGGTCGTGCACCGGCGCATCGACGAGGACGCCACCACGCACTGGGACGACACCATCGCGGTCGACCGCCTCCGTGACGCCGGCGCGACCGTGCACCACGGTGTCGGCCGCCTGACCGGTCCGAAGCAGGTCACGGTCGCGCTCGCGGACGGCGGGACCGTTGCGTACGCCGCGCGCCGTGGGGTCGTGCTGAACCCCGGCACCCGGCCGGCGGTGCCGCCGGTGGAGGGGCTCGCGGACACGCCGTACTGGACCAACCGCGACGCCGTCCGGCTCGCCGAGCTGCCGGGCAGCCTGGTCGTGGTCGGCGGCGGCCCGATCGGCTGCGAGCTGGCCCAGGTGTTCGCCCGCTTCGGGGTGCGGGTCACCGTCGTCCAGCACGGCTCCCGCCTGCTCGAGGTCAACGAGCCCGAGGCGAGCGAGCTGCTCGAGAAGGTCTTCGCCGAGGAGGGCATCCGGGTGCTGACCTCCGTGGACCTCACCCGCGCGGCGTACGCCGACGGCGCGTTCACCCTCGACCTCAGCAACGGCGAGCACCTGACCGCCGACAAGGTGCTGGTCGCCGCGGGCCGCACGCCCAACCTCGACGATCTCGGACTCGACACCGTCGGCCTCGACCCGGGCAGCCGCACGCTCGACGTCGACGAGTGGTGTCGGGTCCAGGACGGCCTCTGGGCGATCGGTGACGTGACCGGCAAGGGGGCCTTCACCCACGTCTCGATGTACCAGTCCGTGGTCGCGCTGCGCGACGTCGTGGGGGAGCAGGGGGCGCCGGCGCGCTACCACGCGGTCCCGCACACGACGTTCACCGACCCGGAGGTCGGCGGTGTCGGGATGACCGAGCAGCGGGCCCGGGACGCGGGCCTGTCGGTGCGGACGGGAATCACCAAGTTGGAGGAGTCCTCGCGCGGTTTCATGCACGGCCCGGGTGGGCACGGCCTGATCAAGGTCGTCGAGGACGCCGACCGCGGGGTCCTGGTCGGAGCGACGGCGATGGGTCCCGCGGGCGGCGAGATCCTCGGCTTCCTGGCCGTCGCGGTGCACGCGGAGGTCCCCGTCGACACGCTCAGGACCATGATCTATGCCTACCCGACCTTCCATCGCGCGATCGAGACCGCACTGGCCGACCTCGACTAGGCCGACCTCGACCTGCCCACCCCGGAGCGCGCCGTGAGCGTGGGCCAGCGGGCCCGCGCGGCCCACGAGAGCGACTGGGTCGACCGCGCCGCCCGCATCGGCCTGGTCGCGTACGCCGTCGTCTACCTGCTGATCGCGTGGCTCTCCGTCCAGCTCGCCTTCGGCGACCGCGAGGGGAAGCCCTCCAGCAGCGGCGCGTTCCGTGAGCTGGCCCAGCAGCCCCTGGGCGGCGTCCTGATCTGGGTCGTCGCGGTGGGCATGTTCCTGCTCGCCGCCTGGCAGCTGCTCGAGGCCGCCGTCGGCCACCGCGACGAGGAGGACGGCAAGCGCACCGTCAAGCGCCTGGTCTCGGCCGGCAAGGCCGTCGTCTACGTGATCATCGGGGCCAGCGGTGTCAAGGTCGCGATCGGATCCGGCTCGTCCGGTCAGGGGGAGGAGACGTGGACCGCGAGGTTGATGAGCGTGCCCGCCGGCCAGGTCCTTGTCGGCCTGGTGGCGTTGGCGATCATCGGCTTCGGCGTCGTGCAGGTCTACCGCGCCTGGACGGAGAAGTTCGCCGACAAGCTCGACGCCGAGGGCCGCAGCGGCAAGACCGGCACGGCGTACCTCACCTTCGGCAAGATCGGGTACACCGCCCGCGGCGTCGCGTTCGCGATCGTCGGCGGGCTCTTCGGGTACGCCGCGATCACCCACGACGCGAAGAAGTCCGGCGGTCTCGACCAGGCGCTCTTCGAGGTGCTGGACCAACCGTTCGGCCCGGCGCTGCTCTGCGTGATCGGGGTGGGGCTGGCCTGCTTCGGGCTGTTCACGCTGGCCCAGGCCCGGCATCTGTCCCGCTAGCTCGCCCGCTAGCTCGCTGCCCGAGCGTGTGACCCCGGGGGATTGGGGGAAGACGTGCCTGTGCAGGAGCGTCCCGCCGATCGAGGAGGAACGATGTCGCAGGAAGCATGGGGCTCCGGGGGCGCGCGCCGCGACGCCCTGCAGGACGTGGCCGGTGACCCGCTCACCGACCCGCTGCCGGCCTCCCGTCCGACGATCCGGCCGGTGACCCGGCCGACGACGCCGCCGCCCACCGGCCCGCCGCCGGCGCACCGGGCGCCGATGGACCCGCCGGAGGCCCAGGAGGCCGAGGAGCCGGGGCTGCGGCGCTTCATGTCGGCCACCGACTTCCTCGACCGGCGCGACTCCGTGCAGGACCTCGGCCCGGCGACCTGGGGCTGGCGGGGTACGACCCGCCGCTGGACCGGCGGCCTGGTGAACCCGCGGATGGGAGCGGAGGAGCGCTCGTACGTCGACGACCGGCGGACGATCCAGCGCGACTTCGACGGCCCGCGCACGATCGCGTTCATCAACCCCAAGGGCGGCGCGGCCAAGACGACCGGGGTGCTGGTCGCCGGCTTCACGTTCGGCACCGTGCGCGGCGGTGGGGTCGTCGCCTGGGACAACAACGAGACCCGCGGCACCCTGGGCATGCGCGGCACCCGCAGCACGCACCGCAACACGACGCGCGAGCTGCTGGAGGACCTCGAGCGCTTCACCGACGTCTACCAGTCGCGCATCGGCGACCTCGGCGCGTTCGTGCGCTCCCAGGGCGACGCGCACTTCGACGTGCTCGCCTCCGACGAGCGGCCCGACGTGACCGGCACAATCCGGGCCCGGGACTTCGACGCGGTCCACCAGCTGCTCGAGCGCTTCTACCGGGTGATCCTGGTCGACACCGGCAACAACATGCGCGCCGAGAACTGGCTCGCCGCCGCCGGCGCCGCCGACCTGCTCGTGGTCACCTCGACGGTGCGCGAGGACACCGGCTACAGCGGGCTGTGGATGCTCGACGCCCTGCAGGACGCCGGCTACCAGGACCTCAAGCACAAGACGGTGACGGTGCTCTCCGACCCGTCCGCGACCGTGGACGCCAAGCTCGCCGCCGACCTGGTCGACGTCTACGAGCAGCGCACCCGGGGCGTCTACCGGGTTCCCTACGACCCGGCCCTGGTCGCCGGCTCGGTGGTGCCGTATCCGCAGCTGTCGCGGGGCACCCGCCGGGAGTGGCTCAGGGCGTGCGCGGGGATGGCCGCGGCGCTCTAGGCGCCCTGTCGGTTTCACCGGTCAGCCGCCGAAACCCGCACGACACGCCGGGGCGGCACGGCGTGTCGCGCGGGTTTCGGCGGCCGATGGTGTTGCTGGGGCTTCTGGGGCGACCGTCTGGGCATGGATCAGCCCGAGGTCTGGTTACCTGCCTTGGTGGCCCGACCCGGGGCGCCAGGAGAGGAAGCCATGCGAGCAATCGTCTACCGCGAGACCGGTCCGTCGTCCGTCCTCCAGCTGGTCGAGCGTGATCGCCCGGAGCCAGGCGCGGGAGAGGTGCGGGTCCGCGTGGTCCGGGCCGGGGTGAACCCGACCGACTGGAAGTTCCGGGCCGGCATGATGAGCGGGTACGACGAGGTGACGCCCGGCCAGGACGGTGCGGGCGTCGTCGACGCGGTCGGTGCCGGAGTCACCGGGCTGGCGGTGGGCGACCGGGTGTGGCTGGTGCTCGCCCAGCACGGCCGGGCGCACGGCACGGCCGCCGAGTACACCGTGCAGCCGGCCGAGCACGTCGTACCGCTGCCCGACGGCGCCGACTTCGACCTGGGCGCGAGCATCGGCGTGCCCGCCGTCACCGCGCACCGGGCGCTGACCGGGTCGGAGTTCGGGCCCGCGCGGCTCGGCCCGGGTGCGCTCGAGGGTCGCGTCGTCCTGGTGGCCGGGGGAGCGGGAGCGGTCGGCAACGCCGCGATCCAGCTGGCCCGGTGGTCGGGCGCGACCGTGATCTCGACCGTCAGCAGCGACGAGAAGGGCGCGCTGGCGGTGGCCGCGGGGGCGCACCACACGGTGAACTACACCGTCGGCGACCCGGCCGCGGCGATCTCGGCCGTGGCGCCCGACGGCGTGGACATCGCGGTCGAGGTCGCCCCGGCGCAGAACGTCACGCTCGATCTCGACGTCGTCAAGGTGCACGGGCTGGTGTCGATCTACGCCAACAACGGCGGTGACGAGATGACCGTGCCGCTGCGCGCGGCGTTCGGGAAGAACCTGCGCTTCCAGTTCCTCATCCTCTACACGCTCGACGCAGGCCTGCTCCGGGCCGCGGTCGACGACGTCCGGGCGGCCGTGGCGGCCGGTGCCCTGCGCGTCGGTGCCGACGCCGGCCTGCCGCTGCACCACTACCCGCTGGCCGAGACCGCCGCGGCGCACGACGCGGTCGAGGGCGGCGTGGTCGGCAAGGTGCTGATCGACGTCTCCGACTGAGCGACTCCGACTGAGCGACCCGTCCCATCCCGCGGGAAACACCCGCGCCGGGTGCGAGATCGCGCGGTGCGCGCGGTAGGGTGACACCCGATTCGACATCCTTTAACGAGCCGTCCCGTGAGGCGGAGAAGGAGGTCCGAGGCTCTTGCCTGCGCCCCCAGAGACCCAACGCGTCGTCCTCGACGCCGGTGACATCCAGCGGGCGTTGACCCGCATCTCCCACGAGATCCTCGAGCGCAACAAGGGCGCCGACGATCTCGTCCTCCTCGGCATCCCGAGCCGCGGCGTACCTCTCGCGAGGCGGATCGCCGAGCGGATCGCCGCCGTCGAGGGGTACGACGTGCCGGTCGGGTCGCTCGACGTGACCATGTACCGCGACGACCTGCGGATGAAGCCCGCCCGCGCGCTGCTGCCGACGGAGATCCCGCCGGAGGGCATCGACGACCGCACCGTGGTGCTGGTGGACGACGTGCTGTTCTCCGGCCGCACCATCCGGGCGGCGTTGGACGCGCTCAACGACATCGGCCGGCCGAAGGCGGTCCGGCTCGCGGTGCTGGTCGACCGCGGCCACCGTGAGCTGCCGATCCGTGCCGACTTCGTGGGCAAGAACCTGCCGACCTCGCTGGTGGAGCGGGTGAAGGTCACCCTCGCGGACGTCGACGACGCCGACGCCGTGACGATCCAGACCACGGGTCAGGAGGTGCCGGCGTGAAGCGGCACCTGCTCAGCGCCGCCGACCTGAGCCGGGCCGACGCCGAACTGATCCTGAGCACCGCCGCCGAGCTCCGCGAGCTCGCGGACCGGCCGATCAAGAAGCTGCCCGCGCTGCGCGGCCGCACGGTGGTCAACCTCTTCTTCGAGGACTCCACCCGCACCCGCATCTCGTTCGAGGCCGCGGCCAAGCGGCTCTCCGCCGACGTGATCAACTTCGCCGCCAAGGGCTCGAGCCTGTCCAAGGGCGAGAGCCTCAAGGACACCGCGCTGACGCTCGAGGCGATGGGTGCCGACGCGGTCGTCGTCCGCCACGGCGCCAGCGGTGCCCCGCACCGGCTCGCGCACTCGGGCTGGGTCCGCTCCAGCGTCGTCAACGGCGGTGACGGCACCCACGAGCACCCGACGCAGGCGCTGCTCGACGCGTTCACGATGAGCCGACACCTGGGGCAGGGCCAGGCCCGGAGCATCGACGGACGGCGGATCGTGATCGTCGGCGACGTGCTGCACAGCCGGGTGGCGCGCTCGAACGCGCTGCTGCTGCACACGCTCGGCGCCGAGGTCACCCTGGTCGCGCCGCCCACCCTGCTGCCGGTCGGCGTCGGGACCTGGCCGGTCGAGGTCTCCTACGACCTCGACGCGGCGCTCCCGAAGGCCGACGCCGTGATGATGCTGCGGGTCCAGCGGGAGCGGATGCACGGCGGGTTCTTCCCGACCGCGCGCGAGTACTCCCGCCGCTACGGCCTCGACGGCAAGCGGATGGCGACGCTCCAGGACCACACGATCGTGATGCACCCGGGTCCGATGGTCCGGGGCATGGAGATCACCGCGGACGTCGCCGACAGCGACCGGTCCGTCATCGTCGAGCAGGTCACCAACGGCGTCGCCGTGCGGATGGCCGTCCTGTACCTGCTGCTGGGCGGCAGCACCCCCGCCGTCGGAGGAGAAGAGTGAGCACCACGTACCTGATCAAGAACGTCTCGGTCGTCGGCGGTACGCCGTCCGACCTGCTGCTCCGCGACGGCGTCATCGCCGACCCGGCTGACGCCCCGGCGGACGCCGAGGTGATCGACGCGACCGGCCTGATCGCGCTGCCCGGCCTGGTCGACCTGCACACCCACCTGCGCGAGCCGGGTCGTGAGGACGCCGAGACCGTCGAGACCGGCACCCGGGCCGCGGCCCTGGGCGGCTTCACGGCCGTGCACGCGATGGCGAACACCGAGCCGGTCGCCGACACGGCCGGTGTCGTCGAGCAGGTCTGGCGGCTGGGCCGCGAGGCGGGCTACTGCGATGTCTACCCGGTCGGCGCGGTCACGGTCGGCCTCGACGGCGAGCGGCTCGCCGAGCTGGGCGCGATGGCCGACTCGGCCGCCCGCGTGCGGGTCTTCTCCGACGACGGCAGGTGCGTGAGTGACGCGGTGCTGATGCGCCGCGCGCTGGAGTACGTCAAGGCCTTCGACGGCGTCGTCGCCCAGCACGCGCAGGAGCCGCGGCTGACCGTGGACGCCCAGATGAACGAGGGCGAGCTCTCCGGCCGGCTCGGGCTCGCCGGCTGGCCCGCGGTCGCCGAGGAGGCGATCATCGCCCGCGACGTGCTGCTGGCCCAGCACGTCGGCTCCCGGCTGCACATCTGCCACGTCTCGACCAGCGGCTCGGTCGAGCTGATCCGCTGGGCCAAGGGCAAGGGCGTCGACGTGACGGCCGAGGCCTGCCCCCACCACCTGCTGCTCACCGACGAGCTCGCCGCGACGTACGACCCGATCTACAAGGTCAACCCGCCGCTGCGCTCGGCCGCCGACGTCGCCGCGCTGCAGGAGGGCCTGGCCGACGGCACCATCGACATCGTCGCGACCGACCACGCCCCGCACCCGCACGAGGACAAGGACTGCGAGTGGGCGGCCGCGGCGTTCGGGATGCTCGGGCTCGAGACGGCGCTGTCGATCGTGCAGCAGACCATGGTCGACCCCGGTCGCCTCGACTGGGCCGGCGTCGCCGAGCGGATGTCCTACGCCCCGGCCCGTATCGGCCGGGTCTCCGACCGGCACGGCCGGCCGGTCCAGGTGGGCGAGCCCGCCAACGTGGTGCTCTACGACCCCGGTGCCCGCCGCACCATCGAGCCGTCGGCGTCGGCCAGCCTGAGCCGCAACACGCCGTACCGCGGCATGGAGCTGCCGGGCCGGGTGGTCGCGACGTTCCTGCGCGGCAAGGCGACCGTGCTCGACGGGAAGCTCGCATGAGCGCGGTGATCGTCCGGGCAGCGGTGAGCAGGCAACCGTTCACGGTCGGCGTTCGGTTGCTGGCTCACCGCCGCACCGCGTCGGTGCCGGGCAGCGGTGAGCAGGCAACCGTTCAGGGTCGGGGTTCGGTTGCTGGCTCACCGCCGCCCCGCCCCGCCCAGGGCGTCGAGAGGGAGCTGGCATGAGCGGCGCGATCCTCGTCCTCGAGGACGGCCGCACCTTCCGGGGCGAGTCCTACGGCGCCGCGGGCGAGACCTTCGGCGAGGCGGTCTTCAACACCGGCATGACCGGCTACCAGGAGACGCTCACCGACCCGTCCTACCACCGCCAGGTCGTCGTGATGACCGCGCCGCACATCGGCAACACCGGCGTCAACGACGAGGACCCGGAGAGCCGACGCATCTGGGTGGCCGGGTACGTCGTGCGCGACCCCGCCCGGCGGGTCTCCAACTGGCGCGCGACCCGGTCGCTCGACGACGAGCTGCGCGGCCAGGGCGTGGTCGGCATCTCCGGCATCGACACCCGGGCGCTGACCCGGCACCTGCGCGAGCGGGGCGCGATGCGGGTCGGCATCTCCTCGACCGAGACCGACCCGGCGGCGCTGCTCGACCGGGTGCGTGCGTCGGGCGAGATGGCCGGCTCCGAGCTCGCCTCCGAGGTCTCGACGGGGGAGGCGTACGTCGTGCCCGCGATCGGACCGAAGCGGCTGACGGTCGCCGCGCTGGACCTCGGCATCAAGTCGATGACGCCGCGCCGGCTGGCCGAGCGCGGCGTCGAGGTGCACGTGCTGCCCGCGACGGCGACGCTCGAGGAGATCACGGCGGTGAACCCCGACGGGCTGTTCTACTCCAACGGCCCCGGCGACCCCGCCGCGACCACCCACCAGGTCGAGGTGCTGCAGAGCGCGCTGGCCGAGGGGATCCCGTACTTCGGGATCTGCTTCGGCAACCAGCTCTTCGGTCGGGCCCTGGGCTTCGGCACCTACAAGCTCAAGTACGGCCACCGCGGCATCAACCAGCCCGTGCTGGACCGCACGACCGGCAAGACCGAGGTGACCGCGCACAACCACGGCTTCGCGGTCGACGCCCCGCTCGACGGGTCCACGACCACGCCGTACGGCGAGGCGAGCGTCAGCCACGTGTGCCTCAACGACGACGTGGTCGAGGGCCTCGAGCTCCGCGACGGGTCCGGGCGGCTCAAGGGCTTCTCGGTCCAGTACCACCCCGAGGCCGCCGCCGGACCGCACGACGCGGCGTACCTCTTCGACCGGTTCGTGGAGCTGATGGGTGGTTTCGAGACAGGCGCTAGCGCGCCTTCCTCAACCACCGAACCGGTGGTTGAGGTGCGAGGAGCGCAAGCGACGAGCCTCGAAACCACCACAGACGGGAAGGACGCCTGATGCCGAAGCGCGAGGACATCAAGTCGGTCATGGTGATCGGCTCCGGGCCGATCATCATCGGCCAGGCGTGCGAGTTCGACTACTCGGGCACCCAGGCCTGCCGGGTGCTCAAGGAGGAGGGCATCCGGGTCGTCCTGGTGAACTCCAACCCGGCCACGATCATGACCGACCCCGAGTTCGCCGACGCGACGTACGTCGAGCCGATCACGCCGGAGTTCGTCGAGAAGGTGATCGCCCAGGAGCGCCCCGACGCGCTGCTGCCGACGCTCGGCGGCCAGACCGCGCTCAACGCCGCGATCGCGCTGCACGAACGCGGCGTGCTCGAGAAGTACGGCGTCGAGATGATCGGCGCGAGCTTCGAGGCGATCCATCGCGGCGAGAACCGCGAGCTCTTCAACGCGATCGTCGAGAAGGTCGGCGGCGAGGTCGCCCGCAGCTTCGTGTGCCACTCGCTCGACGACTGCGAGAAGGCCGTCGCCGAGCTCGGCTACCCGGTCGTGGTGCGCCCGTCGTTCACCATGGGCGGCACCGGCTCCGGCATCGCCTACGACGAGGGCGACCTGGCCCGCATCGCCGGCGCCGGCCTCGCCGCCAGCCCGACCACCGAGGTGCTGATCGAGGAGTCGATCATCGGGTGGAAGGAGTACGAGCTGGAGGTGATGCGCGACCAGGCCGACAACGTCGTCATCATCTGCTCGATCGAGAACCTCGACCCGATGGGCGTGCACACCGGCGACTCGATCACCGTCGCACCGGCGATGACCCTCACCGACCGCGAGTACCAGCACCTGCGCGACCTGGCGATCGGCATCATCCGCGAGGTCGGCGTCGACACCGGCGGCTGCAACATCCAGTACGCCGTCAACCCGCGCGACGGCCGGGTGATCGTCATCGAGATGAACCCCCGGGTGTCACGGTCCTCCGCGCTCGCCTCCAAGGCGACCGGCTTCCCGATCGCCAAGATCGCGGCCAAGGTGGCGATCGGCTACACGCTCGACGAGATCCCCAACGACATCACGACCCGCGACGACGGGCAGAGCACGCCGGCGGCGTTCGAGCCCACGCTCGACTACGTCGTGGTCAAGGTGCCGCGGTTCGCGTTCGAGAAGTTCCCGGGCGCGGACCCGACGCTGACCACGCACATGAAGTCGGTCGGCGAGGCGATGGCGATCGGCCGCAACTTCACCGAGGCGCTGCAGAAGGCCCTGCGCTCCCTGGAGGCTCCTTCATCGGGGAAGGGGGCCGCGCTGTTCGACTGGCACCAGGAGTGGGTCGAGCTCGACAAGATCGCGCTGCTGGAGCAGATCCGCACGCCCCACGACGGTCGGCTCAAGCGGGTGATGGACGCGATCCGGGCCGGGGCGACGCCCGAGGAGATCTTCGATGCGACCGGGATCGACCCGTGGTTCGTCGATCAGCTGATGCTGATCAACGAGGTCGCCGCCGAGGTCACCGCCGCGCCCGAGCTCACGCCCGCGCTGCTGCGCAAGGCCAAGCGGCACGGCTTCTCCGACGTCCAGATCGGCAAGATCCGCGGCATGGCGGCCGACGTCGTGCGCGGGGTTCGGCACGCGCTGGGCATCCGGCCGGTCTACAAGACCGTCGACACCTGCGCGGCCGAGTTCGCCGCGGCCACGCCGTACCACTACTCCTCCTACGACGAGGAGACCGAGGTCGCGCCGCGGGAGCGGCCGGCCGTGATCATCCTCGGCTCCGGGCCCAACCGGATCGGCCAGGGCATCGAGTTCGACTACTCGTGCGTGCACGCGAGCCTGGCGCTCTCGCACAGCAAGGGCGGGTCGGGCTACGAGACCGTGATGGTCAACTGCAACCCCGAGACCGTCTCGACCGACTACGACACCTCCGACCGGCTCTACTTCGAGCCGTTGACCCTGGAGGACGTGCTCGAGATCGTCCACGCCGAGGAGCAGGCCGGGCCGGTCGCGGGCGTGATCTGCCAGCTCGGCGGCCAGACCCCGCTCGGGCTCGCGCAGGCGCTCAAGGACAACGGCGTCACGGTCGTCGGCACCCAGCCCGAGGCGATCCACCTCGCCGAGGAGCGCGGCGCCTTCGGCCGCGTGCTGGCGGACGCCGGCCTGCCGGCGCCCAAGCACGGCATGGCGACGTCGTACGCCGACGCGCAGCGGATCGCCGCCGGGATCGGCTACCCGGTGCTGGTGCGCCCGTCGTACGTCCTCGGCGGCCGCGGCATGGAGATCGTGTACGACGACGCCGCGCTCGAGGGCTACATCGAGCGCGCCACCGAGATCGGCCCGGAGCACCCGGTGCTGGTCGACCGGTTCATCGACGACGCGGTCGAGATCGACGTCGACGCGCTCTACGACGGCGAGGAGCTCTTCCTCGGCGGCGTGATGGAGCACATCGAGGAGGCCGGCATCCACTCCGGCGACTCCTCGTGCGCGCTGCCGCCGATCACCCTGGGCGACAGCGAGATCCGCCGGATCCGTGAGGCGACCGAGGGGATCGCGCGCGGGGTCGGGGTACGCGGGCTGCTCAACATCCAGTTCGCGCTCGGGTCGGACGTGCTGTACGTCCTGGAGGCCAACCCGCGTGCGTCGCGCACAGTGCCGTTCGTGTCGAAGGCGACCGCGACGCCGCTGGCGAAGGCCGCGGCCCGGGTGATGATGGGGGAGTCGATCGCGTCGCTGCGCGCCGCCGGGGTGCTGCCTGCGGCCGGCGACGGTGGCACGCTGCCGCCCGACCAGCCGATCGCGGTCAAGGAGGCCGTGATGCCGTTCAACCGGTTCCGGACCCCCGACGGCAGGCAGGTCGACACCGTCCTCGGGCCCGAGATGAAGTCGACGGGTGAGGTGATGGGCTTCGACGCCGACTTCGGTACGGCGTTCGCGAAGGCCCAGGCCGGCGCGTTCGGACCGCTCCCGACCAGCGGCAAGGTCTTCGTGAGCATGGCGAACCGCGACAAGCGGCACATGATCTTCCCGATCAAGGTGCTCGCCGACCACGGCTTCGAGATCCTCGCGACCCAGGGCACCGCCGAGGTGCTCCGGCGCAACGGCGTCCAGGCAGCGATCGTCCGCAAGCACTACGAGGGCGAGGGGCCGGCCGGCGAGCCGACGACCGTGCAGATGATCCTGGACGGCGACATCGACCTGGTGATCAACACTCCCAACGGCTCGGCCAGCGGCTCGTCCTCCCGGGCCGACGGCTACGAGATCCGTACGGCGTCGGTCGTCGCCAACATCCCGTGCATCACCACGGTCCAGGGTCTCGGTGCCGCGGTGCAGGGCATCGAGGCGGTGCGGCGGGGCGAGATCGGCGTGCGCTCGCTCCAGGACTGGGCACGCCGATGACGTACCGACTCCTCTTCGACCACGCGCTGACCCGCACCGACCCCGAGCGCGCCCACCACACGGCGTTCCGGGCGATCCGGGCCGCGCGACCGGTCACCGCACTTCGACCTACGCCGGGGGAGCCGGTGCGTGCGCTCGGCCTGACCTTCCCCAACCTCCTGGGCCTGGCCGCCGGCTTCGACAAGAACGCCGTCGGCATCGACGGCCTGGCCGCGCTCGGCTTCGGGCACGTCGAGATCGGCACGGTGACCGGGGAGGGGCAGCCCGGCAACCCGAAGCCGCGGCTGTTCCGGCTGCCCGGCGACCGCGCGGTCGTGAACCGGATGGGCTTCAACAACGACGGTGCCGAGGTGGTCGCCGCCCGGCTGGCGGCCCGCGGCCGCCGCCGCGCCGGCTCGGGGGGAGGCCCCGTCCTGGGCGTGAACATCGGCAAGACCAAGGTGGTGCCCGACGACGACCAGGTCGCGGTCGAGGCCGACTACGGCAAGAGCACGAGGCTGCTGGCCCCGCACGCCGACTACCTGGTGGTCAACGTCAGCTCGCCCAACACGCCCGGCCTGCGCAACCTCCAGGCGGTCGAGAAGCTCCAGCCCCTGCTCGAGCACGTGCGCCGCACCGCCGACCAGGTCACCGCGAAGCGGGTGCCGATGCTGGTCAAGATCGCGCCCGACCTGGCCGACGACGACGTGCTCGCGGTCGCCGACATGGCGCTCGCGATCGGCCTCGACGGCATCATCGCCACCAACACCACGATCTCCCGCGCGGACCTGCGCACGCCCGCCGCCGAGGTCGAGCGGGTCGGTGCTGGCGGGCTGTCAGGCCGGCCGCTCACCGAGCGCTCGCTCGACGTGCTGCGCCTGCTGCGCGACCGGGTCGGCCCGGACCTGACGCTGATCGGCGTCGGCGGCATCACCACGGTCGCCGACGCGCGGGCCCGGCTCGACGCCGGGGCGACCCTGCTGCAGGGCTACACGGCGTTCATCTACGAAGGCCCGCTATGGCCGCGCCGGATCGTCCGAGGTGTGGCGGGGTGAGCACCCCGAGCGGCTCACCAGACGTGACGGTAGCCGTCGGCCGTCCGCTTCAGGGCGGCGGCCGTCATCGGGCGCAGCTCGGCCTCGATCCTCGCGACCCGATCGTCGTCCATCGTGATCGTGGGCGGGGCCGGTGGCAGCGACTCCTGCAGCCGCAGCCGATCGATGGTGCTCGGGTGCGTGCGATCGACGCTGCTCTCCTCGCCGGAGGCGGGGAGAGCACGGCGCGCCGCCTCGCTGACGCCCTCGATCCGCGTCCTGATCTCGAGTTCGAGATCAGGACGCCGCGGGTCGATCGCTGCCCGGTTGGCGGCGACGTCGATGAGGTCGGACAGCAGGATGCTCTCGAGCATCTCCACGACCCCGGGCGTCCCGGCCAGGGCAGCCGCGGCCGTGTCGGCGCGCAGCTCGTCGTGACGGGAGGCGGCCGCGTGCACCTTCCACATCACGCTGATGTAGCCGACGAGTGGGAGCCGAAGCGGCGCCGTGGTGATCGTCGCGAAGACCGGTGTCCGGCCCTCGGTGCTGATGAGCCCGTGGGGGGTGAGCAGGTCGATCCACGTGCTGACCGTCACCCCGGCCCACCAGACGTAGCGTCCGTGCACGACGTCCCGGTTCGAGAAGTGCCCCAGCTCATGCCCGAGCAGCGCGAGCCGGCCCGGCCAGTCCAACGCCGCCCACAGCGGGGCGCCCACGACCAGGCGGCGCTCGCGGAGCCCGCGTCGGCCCGCGAACGCGTTGATGTCCTCGGAGACGGCGACGTACGTCGGCGGCTGGGTGCCCAGCGCCTGCCCCACCTCGGCGAGCAGCGCCGTGAACGTCGGTGCGGCCTCCCCACCGACCTCGTGCAGCACCTCGTCCGAGCGCCTCGGGAGGAGCAGGGCCACCATCGGCAGCAGCGGCAGGACGCCGAGCGCCCGCTGCACCCAGTTGTCGCCCAGCAGCAGGAGCGCGCCGCCCGCGACGAGCAGGCAGAGCAGGGCGGCGTACACCGCCGTCGCCATCAGGTACGACGCGACCCGCGCCACCCGGCGGGCACGTCCGCCGGTCCCGACCAGCCGATCGACCAGGCGCCGGTCGAGCTCGGACCCGATGCGTGCGTCGACGCGATCGCGGAACGAGTTGCCATCCACGCGCCGCATCGTAGGTTCGGCAGTGCCGTCTCCGGTGCCGAAGAGAGGAACTGACATGACCTTCGGATCTCGCCTCCACGCCGCCCAGGCCGACCGCGGGCCGTTCTGCGTCGGCATCGACCCGCACGCCGCGCTGCTGCGCGAGTGGGGGCTCGACGACGACGTCGCGGGGCTGGAGCGGTTCGCGCTGGGCGCCGTCGAGGCGGTCGCGCCCTACGCCTCGGTCGTCAAGCCGCAGTCGGCCTTCTACGAGCGGTTCGGCAGCCGGGGCATCGCCGTGCTCGAGCGGGTGATCGCGGAGTCCCGCGCGGCGGGGGCGCTCGTGCTGCTCGACGTCAAGCGCGGCGACATCGGCTCGACCAGCCAGGCGTACGCCGACGCGTACCTCGACCCGAGCTCCCCGCTGGCGGTGGACGCGATCACGGTGAGCCCGTTCCTCGGCTTCGGCTCGCTCACCCCGGTCCTCGACACGGCGCGCACCCACGACGCCGGTGTGTTCGTGCTCGCGCTGACCTCGAACGTGGAGGGCCCCGAGGTGCAGCACGCCCGCACCGACGACGGTCGCACGGTGGCCGGTCGGGTCCTCGACCAGCTGCGCGAGCTCAACGAGGGCGCCGCGCCGCTCGGCTCGTTCGGCGCGGTGGTCGGGGCCACGATCGGGTCGACCGACGAGGACCTCGCCTTCAACGGCCCGATCCTGGCGCCGGGCTACGGCGCCCAGGGCGGCACGGCCGCCGACGTACGCCGGCTGTTCGGCAAGGCCGCCGCCGTGCTGCCGAGCTCCTCCCGCGAGGTGCTGCGGGCCGGCCCCGACCCCGCCGCGATGCGGGACCTCGTCCGCAGCACCAACGACGAGCTGCGGGGGTGAGGGGACTCCTCGCACTCGCCCTCGCGGCCGCCCTGCTCATCGGCTGCGGGTCGGACCAGGACGCCTACTGCGACGCGGTCGCCGACCACCAGGAGGAGCTCAGCGAGACCCTCGGCGCCGGACACCCCGACGCCCTGCTCCGCGCGCTCGACGTCCTCCGCGACCTCGCGGACGAGGCACCGTCGGACATCGCCGACGAGTGGCAGCAGGTCGTCGGCAGCATCGAGGGCCTCCGGCGGGCGCTCGACGACGCCGGGGTCGACGCCGCGACGTACGACCCCGCGAAGCCGCCACCCGGCCTCACGAAGGCGCAGCAGCGGGCGATCGCGGATGCGGCCGGCCGCGTGGGCAGTGCGGAGACCGTGCAGGCGCTGCAGGAGCTCGACCAGCAGGCGCGCGACGTCTGCCACACCCCGCTGACGCTCTGAGGATCCGCGCCGAGTCCGGACCACGGTCAGGCGACCCGAGCGCGACACGCCGGTCCGCCACGGCGTGTCGCGCTCGCCTTCCCTGACCGCCCCGCGCGGGCTCGGCGTGTCGTCCTCGTTTCCCCGGGCAGCCGGGGAAACGAGGAACCGCAACCCACTAGTGTCGTGCGTCGGAAGTTGTGGCACGGTTGGCGTGCTCAGGGTGCGTGCGCTGCCAGGCGCCGGAGCGATGCCATACCCGTTCGTCTAGCGAGCGACGGCAACGCCGCAGAGTGCGTGCCATGGGTGCGCGAAGCGCACCAGAACTTCTGACGCACGGCACTAGACCCCGATTGCTGCCCGCGGACGGTTCTGACTAGATTGAGCCACCTGCCGCCCAGCGGCAGCGCACCGACCACCGACTCAGAAGGACCACGCTCGTGGCTCTGCCTCCCCTCACTCCCGAACAGCGCCAGGCGGCTCTCGACAAGGCCGCCGCATCCCGGAGGGAGCGGGCCGAGGTCAAGAACCGGCTGAAGAACTCGGGTGCCTCGATCTCCGAGGTCATCGAGGAGGGCCAGCGCAACGAGGTCATCGGCAAGATGAAGGTCGTCGACCTCCTCCAGTCGATGCCGGGGCTCGGCAAGGTCCGCGCCCGCCAGCTCATGGAGCGGCTCGGCATCGCCGAGAGTCGCCGGGTCCGCGGGCTGGGCACCAAGCAGGTCGCGGCGCTCGAGAAGGAGTTCGCCTCGCGTGACTGACGAGGCGCCCGGCGACGCGGGCCGTTCGCGGCTCGTGGTGCTCGCCGGACCCACCGCCGTCGGCAAGGGCACCGTCGCCGCCGACGTACGCCGCCGCCACCCGGAGGTCTGGCTCTCGGTCTCGGCGACGACGCGCGCGCCGCGGCCGGGGGAGCAGGACGGCGTGCACTACTGGTTCGTCGACGATGTCCGGTTCGACGAGATGATCGAGCGCGGCGAGCTGCTGGAGTGGGCCGTGGTCCACAAGGCCGCGCGCTACGGCACCCCCCGGCAGCCGGTCGAGGAGGCGCTCGCCGCCGGGCGGCCCGCCATGCTCGAGATCGATCTCCAGGGGGCCCGACAGGTCCGGGAGACGATGCCGGACGCGCTGTTCGTCTTCCTCAAGCCGCCGTCGTGGGAGGAGCTCGTACGCCGGCTCGTCGGGCGCGGCACGGAGACCGAGGAGGAGCGCGAGCGTCGGCTCGAGACCGCCCGGGAGGAGCTGGCCGCCGAGGCCGAGTTCGACGTGAGCATCGTCAACCACGAAGTTCACGCTGCCGCGGAGGAGTTGGTAGCCTTGATGACGCAATCCCCAACAGATCTGTGAGGCTTTAGCGTGTCTGCCCCCACCATCGCCGCCGAGGGTGTCACCAACCCCTCGATCGACGACCTGCTCTCCAAGACCGACAGCAAGTACAAGCTGGTCCTCTTCAGCGCCAAGCGCGCCCGGCAGATCAACGCCTACTACTCGCAGCTCGGCGAGGGCCTGCTCGAGTACGTCGGCCCGCTCGTGGACACCCACGTGCAGGAGAAGCCGCTCTCGATCGCGCTGCGCGAGATCAACGACGACCTGCTGATCTGCGAGGACATCGACCCCGCCGAGCTCGCCGCGGAGGAGGCCGCCAAGGCCGCCGCCGCTGATGCGGACCAGGCGAGCGAGTGATCCGCCCGGTCCGATGACCGAGGCCCACGCCCACGACACGGCCGTCTCCTCCGGGGGGCGGCCTCGTGTCGTTCTCGGGGTGTCCGGCGGCATCGCGGCGTACAAGGCCGCCGAGCTGCTGCGCCGGTTCACCGAGTCGGGCCACGACGTGACCGTGGTGCCGACCGCCGCGGCCCTGGAGTTCGTGGGTGCCCCGACGTGGGCGGCGCTGTCCGGCAAGCCGGTCGCCACCGACGTGTGGACCGGTGTCCACGAGGTCCCGCACGTGCGGATCGGCCAGGAGGCCGATCTCGTGGTGATCGCTCCGGCCACCGCCGACCTGCTGGCCAAGGCCACGCACGGGCAGGCCGATGACCTGCTGACGAGCACGCTGCTCACGGCGCGCTGTCCGGTCGTCTTCGCCCCGGCGATGCACACCGAGATGTGGGAGCACCCCGCCACCCGCGCCAACGTCGCCACGCTGCGCGAGCGCGGCGTCCTGGTGATCGAGCCGGCCGAGGGCCGGCTCACCGGCAAGGACACCGGCAAGGGCCGGCTGCCGGAGCCCGACGAGATCTTCGAGGTCTGTCGCGAGGTGCTGACCCGCGGTACGACGACCCCCGACCTGGCCGGCCGCCGCGTCGTGGTCTCCGCCGGCGGCACCCGTGAGTACCTCGACCCGGTGCGCTTCCTCGGCAACCGGTCCTCCGGACTGCAGGGCCACGCGCTCGCCAGGGCCGCGGCCGCGCGCGGCGCCGAGGTGACCCTGATCGCCGCCAACGTGACGCTGCCCGACCCCGCCGGGGTCAAGGTGGTCCGCGTCGAGACGACCGCCCAGCTGCGCGAGGAGGTCGTGGCGGCGGCCGCGTCGGCCGACTCGGTGGTGATGGCGGCGGCGCCGGCGGACTTCCGGCCGGTCTCGGTCAGCGACGCGAAGATCAAGCGGGCCGCCGACGGGTCCGCGCCCCCGATCGAGCTGACCCAGAACCCCGACATCCTCCACGAGATCAGCACCGAGCGGGCCCGCACCGGCCAGGTGATCGTGGGCTTCGCGGCCGAGACCGGCGACGACACCGGATCGGTGCTCGACCTCGCGCGGGCCAAGCTCGCCCGCAAGGGCTGCGACCTGCTCGTGGTCAACGACGTCACTGGGGGAGCGGTGTTCGGCAGCCCCGACAACGAGGCGGTCGTGCTCGGCGCCGACGGCTCGGCGGTCGAGGTGCCGCGCGGCTCGAAGTCCGCGCTCGCCCACGTGATCTGGGATCAGGTCGCCGCTCGGCTCTCCTGAGCCGCTGAGACTCCCCGTCCGACATGCGGTACGCCGGTTAAGGTGTGCCGGAAGCGCAACACACAGCTAGGAGCAGTAGTGACCGGACGTCTCTTCACCTCTGAGTCGGTGACCGAGGGCCACCCCGACAAGATCGCCGACCAGATCAGCGACTCGGTCCTCGACGCGATGCTCGAGCAGGACCCGCACAGCCGGGTGGCCGTCGAGACCCTGCTGACGACCGGGCTCGTCGTGGTCGCGGGCGAGGTCACCACGACCGGGTACGTCGACATCAAGCAGAAGGTGCGGGACAAGATCCTCGCGATCGGCTACGACTCCTCCCACAAAGGCTTCGACGGCGCCTCGTGCGGCGTCATGGTCGCGATCGGCGGCCAGTCCGGCGACATCGCCCAGGGCGTCGACACCGGCCACGAGAGCCGCACCGGCTCCACCGACGCGATGGACAAGCAGGGCGCCGGCGACCAGGGGCTGATGTTCGGCTACGCCTGCGACGACACCGACGTCCTGATGCCGCTGCCGATCGTGATGGCCCAGCGCCTCGCCGAGCGGCTCACCGCGGTCCGCAAGGACGGCACGCTGCCCTACCTGCGTCCCGACGGCAAGACCCAGGTCACCATCGAGTACGACGAGGACAACCGCCCGGTCCGCGTCGACACCGTGGTGCTCTCCTCGCAGCATGACGAGGACACCCAGCTCGACACGCTCGAGGCCGACGTGAAGAAGCACGTGATCGACACCGTGCTCGCCTCCTTCGACCTGCCCTCCGAGGGGTACCGCCTGCTGGTCAACCCGACCGGCCGCTTCGTCGTCGGCGGCCCGATGGGCGACGCCGGACTGACCGGCCGCAAGATCATCGTCGACACCTACGGCGGCATGGCCCGTCACGGCGGCGGCGCCTTCTCGGGCAAGGACCCGTCGAAGGTCGACCGCTCCGCGGCGTACGCCATGCGCTGGGTCGCCAAGAACGTCGTCGCCGCCGGCCTCGCCCGGCGCTGCGAGGTGCAGGTCGCCTACGCGATCGGCAAGGCCCAGCCGGTCGGCGTCTTCGTCGAGACCTTCGGCACCGGTACGGTCTCCGACGAGGAGATCCAGCAGGCCGTGCTCGAGGTGTTCGACCTCCGGCCCGCGGCGATCATCCGCGACCTCGACCTGCTGCGGCCCATCTACGCCAAGACCGCGGCGTACGGCCACTTCGGGCGCGAGCTCCCCGAGTTCACCTGGGAGCGGACCGACCGCGCCGACGCCCTCAAGCGCGCCGTCGGCCGCTGATCGGGTGCACGACTCCCCATAGCGGCAATCCCCCCTAGGCACCCGGCTCGGGCCGGTACGCTGTCGCGTTCCCGCCCTGGTTGAGGGCGACTCGACCAGCTCCGACCAGGAGGCAAGGTGCCACTTCGGCATGCCATCGTCCGTCCCGTTCTCGCCCTTGCCGTCGCGGCCGGGGCCCTGGCCGCGGTCGGCGCACCGGCCGCCCAGGCGGCCGACCCGGTCGACCAGGCCCTCGCGCGCCTGGACGCCGACGCCGACCGTCCCCTCACCGTCCGTGGTCTCGGGAAGGACGGGACGGTCGACTTCATCGGGGTGCCCGCCAAGGCCGAGGTCGACAACCCGGCGGTGACGTCCACGACCTCGCCGGGCGCGGCCGCCGACGCGGCGATCCGCCGGTATGGCGCCGCGATCGGCGCCGCCCGACCGGGCACCACGCTCGAACGGGTCTCCGCGCGCCCCACGCCGGCGGGCGACGTGGCGCGCTATCAGCAGGAGGTCGACGGCGTCCCGGTGCTGGGCGGCCAGGTCGTGGTCAGTCTGCGGGAGGGCGGCGAGCTGTCGTCGGTCCTGTCCCGGACATCCGACGAGACCGGTGTGGCCGCTGCGCTCCTCGGCGAGGAACGAGCCGCCGATCTCGCCCGCTCGTCCTTCGTCAAGGCGGCCGGTCGCGGAGCCGGCGTGCGGGTGGCGTCGGGGGGCCGCTGGCTCGTCGACCCCGCCCTCACCGGCGGTGACGACACGCTCCCGGCGCGGACGGCCTGGCGCTTCGAGGTGACTCGCGGTCCCGATGAGCGCCGGATGATCCTGGTCGACGACCGCACCGGCGCGATCCTGGTGGACGCCGACCTGATCCACCACCTCGATCGAGTGGTCTGCAACGACGCCAACACCCCGCGCGACGCCCGGTGGGCACCGCCGCCGTGCAACGCTCCGACGTACGCCCGCGTCGAGGGCGGCGCGGCGACGGGTGATGTCGAGGTCGACGCGGCCTACGATCTCGCGAAGCCCGTCTCCGACCTGTACGCCGAGCTCGGCGTCGACCTCACGGACCTGATCGGGCGCACCGTGACCGGCGTGCCCGGGATGACCAAGGCGCTGGCGCAGACGGTCAGGCTCTGCCCGACCGGGACGCCGGTGCCGTCGGACTGCCCCGGCTACCAGAACGCCTTCTGGAACGGGTCCCAGATGTACTACGGCGAGGGATACGCCGGCGCCGACGACGTCGTCGGCCACGAGATGACCCACGGCGTCACCGAGCGCACCTCCAACCTCTTCTACTGGGGTCAGTCGGGAGCGATCAACGAGTCCATCTCCGACATCATGGGCGAGATCGTCGACCAGCGGCACGGCGTCGAGTCCGATGCCGACTGGGCGCTCGGTGAGGACGTGCCGGGGTACCCGACCGGACTGCGCAACCTGAAGAACCCGACGGCCAAGGGCGATCCTGACCGGACCGGGAGCCCCCTGTACGTCCGCGAGTCGTCCTACGCCTACTACGGCGACAGCGACGGAGTGCACTACAACTCCGGGGTAGGGAACAAGACCGCGTACCTGATCTCGCAGGGCGACACGTTCAACGGCCAGACGGTCGCCGGCATCGACGCCGGAGACGCCGGCCTGATCAAGTCGGCGCGGCTCTGGCTCCTGGTGAACCAGACGCTTGCCTCGGGCAGCGACTACGCCGACCTCGCGCTCGTCCTCGACCAGAGCTGCCAGGCCCTGCTCGCAAGGCCGGGATCCGGCTTCACCGCCGACGACTGCACCGCGGTGCACGCGGCGACGCTGGCGACCGAGCTCCGCCAGACGCCGACCCAGAACCCGCAGCCCGCCGACGCGGACGCCGCCTGCCCCACCGGCACCACGACGCGGGTGCTGTTCGACAGCGAGACGGGCGACGCGACCTCGAAGTTCGTGAGCGGCTACACGTGGTACCGCGGCGGCATCCCGGGGTGGGGCGACATCGCCCACTCCGCACCCGCTGCCTGGGGATCCACCAGTCCCGCGTCGATCGTGCCGAGCTCGCTGACGCTGGCGCAGGGCGTGACGCTGCCCGGCGGCCAGCCGTCGTACCTCCACTTCCAGCAGTGGCACCTGCTCGAGCACGACCCAGCTCTCTCGGAGTACTACGACGGGGCGACCGTCGAGATCGACAGTGGGAGCGGCCCGGTCGACACCGCTGGCCAGCCGTGGGTCAACGGGCCCAACGGCGTCATCGACTCCAACTATGGGAACCCGTCGGGCGGTGCGAGCGCCTTCGTCGGGGACAGCCGGGGATACCTGGCCAGCCGGCTCGACCTGAGCGCCTACGCCGGCGCGGTGGTGAAGCCGAGCTTCACGATGCGCGCCGACGACGGCGGCACGAGGATCGGGTGGTTCCTGGACGACATCGTGATCTACACGTGCGACCCGCTGCCGCCGACCACTCCGACCACTCCGACCACCCCGACGACCCCGACCTCGCCGACGCCGCCACCCGCGACACCTGCGATCAGCAACACGAAGCTGCCGATCGTCTCGGGCAAGGCGCGGGTCGCGCAGACGCTGAAGGTGAAGGGCGGATCCTGGACGCCCGCGGCCGTCAGCCTGTCGTACCAGTGGCTGCGCTCGGGCAAGGCGATCGCCAAGGCGACCAAGGCGAAGTACCGGCTCACGGCGAAGGACAAGGGCAAGCGGATCTCGGTGCGGGTGACCGCCACGAAGTCCGGGTACACCACGGGCTCGGCGATCTCCAAGGCGACCGGCAAGGTCAAGGCCAAGAAGCCGAGCAAGAAGTCGAACAAGAAGTCGAAGCGATAGCGGGAGCCGCTGCCTCCAGGGCCGGGCGACCACGTCGGCCGGCCCTGGTAGAACTGCGGCCATGACGCCCGCGCCCGAGGAGCACCCCGAGCTGCTCCCCGGCCTGGTCCGGGCCTCGGTCCAGGCCTCGCGGTCCAAGGCCCGCGCCACCCGGGAGCGCCGGGCCGCGGAGGCGGAGCCCGCCGCGGTCGACCCGGTGGCCCGGGTGCTGGTCGACGTGCCGCTCGCCCATCTCGACCGCACCTTCGACTACGCCGTGCCGGCGGCGCTGGCCGACGACGCGGTGCCGGGCGCCCGGGTGAAGGTGCGGTTCGCCGGGCAGGACGCCGACGGCTTCGTGATCGCGCGCGGTCGCGAGAGCGACCATGCCGGTCGGCTGTCGCCGCTGCGCCGGGTGGTCAGCCCCGAGCCGGTGCTGCACCCGCAGATCGCGGCGCTGGCCGGCGAGCTGGCCGAGCGGTACGCCGGCACCCGCTCCGACGTGCTGCGGCTCGCGATCCCCAACCGACACGCGACCACCGAGAAGGAGCCGTCCCCGCCCGCCGGACCCTGGCACCACGACGCGGCCGCCGGCGCGCGCGCCTGGGAGGGCCACGAGCCGGGCCCAGCGTTCCTGCGCCACCTGAGCACGGGCGGCAGTCCTCGGGCGGTCTGGACGGCCGCGCCGGCGACCGACTGGCCGCTGCTCCTCGCGCACGCCGCCGCCGCGACGTACGCCGGTGGCCGGGGCGTCGTCATCTGCGTCCCCGACGGCAAGGACGTCGCGCGCCTCGACCGGGCGCTCACCGCGGTCCTCGGCGAGGGGCAGCACGTCACGCTGACCGCCGACTCCGGGCCCGCGCAGCGCTACCGCGACTTCCTCGCGATCAGCCGCGGTGCGCGCCGGGTGGTGGTCGGCACCCGCGCGGCGGCGTTCGCCCCCGTGCCCGACCTCGGCCTCGTCGCCATCTGGGACGACGGCGACGACCTGCACGCCGAGCCCCGCGCGCCGTACCCCCACACCCGCGAGACGCTGCTGCTGCGCGCGGAGCGGGCGGGGGCGGCGGCGCTGATCGGCGGATTCGTGCGCACGGTGGAGTCGGCCTACCTGCTCCGCACCGGGTGGGCGCAGGAGATCGCGGCCGACCGGGCGGAGGTACGCCGCCGGCTGACCGTCCAGGTCGCCGGCAACGAGACCGCCCGGTCCCATGGCGGCCGCATCCCGCGCGAGGTGCACCTCGCGGTCCGCGACGCCCTGGAGTCGGGGCCGGTGCTCGTGCAGACCCCACGACTCGGCTATGTCAACGTCCTGGCCTGCGAGCGCTGCCGCACGCCCGCGCGCTGCCAGGCCTGTCAGGGTCCGTTGGCGCTCACGGGTCCGGCGAGACCGCCGGCCTGCCGCTGGTGCGGCACGGCCGACGAGGCGTGGGCCTGCGGCGAGTGCGGTTACCGCGGCCTGCGGGCGCCGATCCTCGGTGACGCGCGCACGGCCGAGGAGCTGGGCCGCGCGCTGCCCAACACCCGCGTCCGCACCAGCTCGGGGGACACGGTGCTGGCCACGGTCTCGGCGGTCGAGCAGGTGGTGGTCGCGACCCCCGGCGCGGAGCCGGTCGCCGAGGGCGGGTACGCCGCCGTCGTGCTGCTCGACACCTGGCTCCTGCTCTCGCGCATCGACCTGCGCGCGGGCGAGGAGGCGCTGCGCCGGTGGGCGAACGCCGCCGCGCTGGTCCGGCCCGGCGGGCGGGTCGTCGCGGTGGGGGATCCCGCACACCCGACGCTGCAGGCGCTGGTGCGCTGGGACCCCGCCGGCCACGCCGACCGCGAGACCGAGGAGCGGCTCACCGCGCATCTGCCGCCGGCCAGCCGGCTGGCCACGATCACCGGCGAGCCCGGCGCGGTCGACGACGCGCTCACGCTGCTGGCCGCCCCGCCCGCGGCCGAGGTGCTCGGCCCGGTCGACCTGGCCGAGGGGGAGAGCCGGGTCGTCGTCCGCGTGCCCCGCGCCGAGGGCCTCGCGCTGTCCCGCGCGCTCGGCGAGCTCCAGCGGGTGCGCTCGGCGCGCAAGCTCGACGCCGTGCGCGTGCAGGTGGATCCGCCCACGCTGTGAATGCCTCACTAGACTTGGCGCTTCCGCCCGCACCACCGAGGAGATCCGTGGCCATCCAGCCGATCCGCCTGTTCGGCGACCCGGTCCTGCGCAAGCCCGCGATCGAGGTCGTCGACTTCGACAAGGAGCTCCGCCGCCTCGTCGAGGACCTCACCGACACCATGATGGGTGCGCCCGGGGCCGGCCTCGCCGCGCCGCAGATCGGCGTCGGGCTGCGCGTCTTCACCTGGTACGTCGACGGCGAGCTCGGCCACCTGGTCAACCCCCGGCTGACCCTGTCGGCGGAGACGCAGCACGGACCCGAGGGCTGCCTGTCGATCCCCGATCTCAGCTTCGACTGCACCCGGGCGCTGTCCGTGGTCGCCCACGGCTTCGACATGCACGGCGAGCCGGTCGTGATCGAGGGCTCCGAGCTGCTCGCCCGGGCGATCCAGCACGAGACCGACCACCTCGACGGCGTGCTGTTCGTCGACCGGCTCGACACCGACGCGCGCAAGGCGGCGATGCGGGCGATCCGCGAGGCGGAGTGGTTCGGGCTCGACCAGCCGACCGTCAAGGTCTCGCCGCACGCCACCAACGGACTGGGGTTCTGAGCCGCATGCGTGTCGTCTTCGCCGGCACCCCCGAGGTCGCCCTGCCCGCACTCGACGCCATCGCGGACTCGGCGCACGACCTGGTCGGCGTCGTCACCCGGCCCGACGCGCCCTCCGGGCGCGGCCGCCGGCTCACGCCGAGCCCGGTCGCCCAGCGGGCCGAGGAGCTCGGCGTACCCGTGCTGAAGCCGGAGCACCCGCGCGACCCCGACTTCCAGGACGCACTGCGCGCCCTGGAGCCCGACTGCTGCCCCGTGGTCGCCTACGGCGCGCTGCTGCCGCAGTCGGCGCTCGACATCCCGCCGCACGGGTGGGTCAACCTGCACTTCTCGGTGCTCCCGGCCTGGCGCGGCGCCGCCCCCGTGCAGCACGCGATCTGGGCGGGCGACGAGGTGACGGGCGCGACGGCGTTCCGGATCGTCAAGGAGCTCGACGCCGGACCCACCTTCGGCGTAATGACCGAGCGGATCCGGCCCGGAGACACCGCCGGCGACCTGCTCGGGCGGCTCGCCGAGGGCGGCGCCGGCCTGCTGGTGGCGACCCTCGACGGTCTCGACGACGGCTCGATCGAGGCCCGGCCGCAGCAGGTTGAGGGCGTCTCGCTCGCGCCCAAGATCACCGTCGAGGACGCCGAGGTCGACTGGGACCGGCCGAGCGTCGCCGTGGACCGGCAGATCCGTGCCTGCACCCCCACTCCCGGCGCCTGGACGACCTTCGGCGGCGAGCGGCTCAAGCTCGGCCCCGTGGCGCTCACCGAGGAGCGACTTCAGCCCGGGGCGCTCGAGGTCCGCAAGAGCGAGGTGCTCGTCGGCACCGGCACCCACGCCGTCCGGCTCGGTGACGTCAAGGCCTTCGGCAAGCGGCAGATGCCGGCCGCCGACTGGGCCCGGGGGCTCCGCCTGGAGAGCGGCGCGAGCCTCGGAACATGAGTCGTCGGGCGCGGGTCGACCCCGCACGGCTGGTCGCGTTCGAGGTGCTCAAGGCCGTACGCGTCGACGACGCCTACACCAACCTCGTGCTGCCCTCGCTGCTCAGGCGACACGGTCTGACCGGCCGGGACGCGGCGTTCGCCACCGAGCTCGCCTCGGGCACGATCCGGTGGCGCGGCCTGTACGACGCGGTGCTCGCCGCCTGCGTCGACCGGTCGCTGGCCAAGGTCGAGTCGAAGGTGCTCGACGCCCTGCGTCTCGGCACCCATCAGCTGCTCGCGATGCGGGTACCCTCGCACGCCGCGATCAGCACCACGGTCGACCTGGTGCGCGACCGCGTCGGCGCCGGGGCGGCGGGCTTCGCGAACGCCGTGCTGCGCCAGGTGTCGCAGCACGACCGCACGGCCTGGGTCGCCCGGGTCGCGCCCGATCCCGCGACCGCGTGGAGCCACCCCGGCTGGGTGGTCGACGAGCTGCGGGCCGCCCTCGGCGGCGACGAGGAGCTCGCGGCGCTGCTGGCCGCCGACAACGAGCCGCCCCGGGTCACGCTCGTGGCCCGGCCCGGACGAGCCGACCGCGGCGAGCTGCCGGGGGAGCCGACCGCGCTCTCGCCGTACGGCGTGGTGCTGGCCGGCGGCGACCCCGGCCAGGTGCCGGCGGTCGCCGACGGGCGCGCCGGCGTGCAGGACGAGGGCTCCCAGCTGGTGGCGATCGCCGCGGCGGCCGCGCCGGTCGCGGGACCGGACGCGCGCTGGCTCGACCTGTGTGCGGGCCCGGGCGGCAAGGCGGCGATGCTCGCCGCACTGGCCGCGGAGCGGGGGGCCTCGGTGGTCGCCTCGGAGCGGCAGCCGCACCGCGCCGGGCTGGTCCGCAACGCGCTCGCCGGCGCCGCCGGCGTGACGGGTGTGGTCGCAGCCGACGGCACCGCCGCGCCGTACCGGCCGGCGACGTTCGACCGGGTGCTCGTGGACGCCCCCTGCACCGGGCTCGGGGCGCTGCGGCGCCGGCCGGAGGCGCGCTGGCGCCGCCGACCCGCCGACCTCCCCGGGCTGGTCGAGCTCCAGCGGCGGCTGCTGACCGCCGCCGTCGAGCTGGCGCGCCCCGGCGGGGTCGTGCTCTACGCGACCTGCTCGCCGGTGCTCGCCGAGACCCGCGACGTCGTCCAGGCGGTGCTGGCCGCGCGCGACGACGTCGCCCTCGAGGACGCCGGCGATCTGCTGCCCCCGGTCGCCGACGCCGCCGGCCCGTTGCCGGGCACCGTGCAACTGTGGCCGCACCGGCACGCGACCGACGCGATGTTCCTGGCGCTGCTGCGCCGTCGGTGATCGGCTACCGCCTCCAGACCGGGTCGTAGCGCAGCGCGGCGGTCAGCTCGTCGACGATCCGCGGCGGCACCTCCGGGCCGGCCTGCACGGTCACGAAGTAGTTCTCGCCGGTGTGCACGACCTGGCTCGCGGGCCGGTCCGGGTCGCCCCCCGACCAGGAGGCGAGGTCCGACCGCGGCCGGACGTTCACGCTGAGGACGTAGCCCTCCTTGTGCGCCGAGAACTTGTCGTCGGCGGGCGTGCCGAGTCCCCAGCCGCTCGACGACGGGTCCACGTGCACGGGGAGGGCCTGGGCCAGCAGCTCCAGCTCGACGCTCCGCGAGGGCGGGTCGAGGCGCCCCAGCTTGTCGAGGGTCACGGTCTCGCCCGCCGGTGCCGAGGCGTCCGGCTGGGTGGCGAACCCGGGCGCCGAGCCCGCCGTCCCACCGCCGCCGAGCGCAGAGCCGACGATGCCGGCCATCGCGACGCTGACGGCCGCTACGCCGACGGACGCGGCGGCGGTACGACGACGTCGTAGCCTCGTGCCGGCGCGGGTGGAGACGCTGAGCAGCCGGTCGAGGTCGGGATGCTCGTCGGCGACACGGTCCCGCAGGGCGGTGCCGAGGCCGCCGGAGAGGTCGAAGGGAGCGTGATCGGTCATGAGGAGGTCCTCTCGGTCAGGTCGGCGTCGAGCAGCGGTCGCAGCCGCTGCAGCGCGCGCCGGGAACGGGTGCGGACGGCCGTCTCGGAGATGCCGAGGTCGTGGGCCGTGTCGGCCACGCTGCGGTCCTCCCAGTAGCGCAGCACCAGCACCGCCCGGTCGTGCGGCGACAGGGCGGCGAGCGCGTCGAGGAGGTCGAGGCGGGTCGTGGGGTCGACCGCGGGCACGGAGCGCCGGGTGGCCGGCTCCGACCCGAGGTGGGGGTCGGCCGGCAGCTCGCTGTTGCGGCGCAGCCGGCGGTGTGAGAAGTACGTGTTGAGCAGCGTCCGGCGCGCGTAGGCGAACGGGTCGTCGGCCCGCGAGACCCGCCGCCAGGAGGCGTAGACCCGGGCGTACGTCGACTGGGTCAGGTCCTCGGTCAGGTGATGGTCACCGGTGAGCAGCAGGGCCGCGCGGTGCAGCCGCGGCCCGGTCGCCCGCACGAACTCGGCGAACTCCTCGGCATCGTTCCTCGTCACACCCGATCAGACTCCTCGACCACCCGATTGCGTGACACCGGTCCTCGGGTCAGTCCAGGACGTGCCGGAGGTAGCGCTGCGGCGCCTCCAGGTAGGCGCGCCAGTGCTCGACCAGTTCGAGCTCCTGCCACGTCGTACGCCGCACGCCCCAGTCGCCCACCTCGAGGATCGTCGCCCCCGGCATCGCCGCCAACACCGGGGAGTGCGTGGCGCACAGCACCTGCCCACCGGACTCGACGACCCTGCCCAGCGCGCCGATCAACGCCAGCGTCGAGGAGAACGACAGGGCGGCCTCGGGCTCGTCGAGGCAGTAGAAGCCGGGGGAGTCGAAGCGGGTGCGCAGCACCTCCAAGAACGACTCGCCGTGGCTCATCTCGTGGTATCTCGGCCCGCGCGGGGCGCCCGGCGGCAGGCTCTGGCCAGCGTCCTCGTAGAAGGTGTACCAGCCGTGCATCGTCTCCGCGCGGAGGAAGAACCCCCACCGCGGTGCGCCCAGGCCCCGCTGCAGGCGAAGCGCGTCGCCCAGCGGGGACTCGCTCACCCGGGTCGAATGGTGTCCCTGGGCGGAGCCGCCCTCGGGCGACAGGCCGTACGCCGCGGCCACGGCCTCGACGATCGTCGACTTGCCCGACCCGTTCTCGCCGACCAGGAAGGTCACGACTGGCGACAGTTCCAGGCCCTCTCGGGCGAGCTGCGCGACCGCGGGGATCGTCATCGGCCACGTGTCGCGCGACAGGGACGACTCCACGTCAACCCGGACGACCGGGGGCTGGTCGAAGTCCATGTCCGAACCGTAGGCGGTGCCACGGCCTAGGGTGGCACCATGCCCTCCAAGCCGCCCGCGGTCGAGATCGAGGTCGACAACCGGGTGGTGCGGGTGACCAATCCCGATCGCGTCTACTTCCAGGAGAGTGGCGCCACCAAGCTGGACCTGGTCGAGTACTACCTCGCCGTGGGCCCGGGGATCGTCAACGCCCTGTGGGAGCGGCCCTGCATGCTGCACCGGTTCCCCAAGGGGCTGGCCGGCGACAAGGTGCACCAGAAGCGGCTGCCCGCCGGCGCGCCGCCGTGGGTCGAGACCGTCCGGCTGTTCTTCCCGCGCTGGTCGCGCACCGCCGACGAGCTCTGCGTCACCGAGCTCGGGTCGGTGATCTGGGCGGTGCAGATGTCGACCGTCGAGTTCCACCCCTGGAACAGCCGCCGCGAGGACACCGAGAAGCCCGACGAGTGGCGCATCGACCTCGACCCCGGTCCGCTCAGCGACTACGACCAGGTCCGGCGGGTCGCCCACGTCGCGCACGAGATCCTCGACGAGCTCGGCGCGGTCGGCTACCCTAAGACCAGCGGCAGCAAGGGCATGCACGTCTACGTGCGGATCCGGCCCGACCACGGCTTCAAGGAGGTACGCCGGGTCGCGCTCGCCTTCGCCCGCGAGGTGGAGCGCCGGGCCCCCGACGACGTCACCACGCTGTGGTGGAAGAAGGACCGCGACCCGCACCACCTCTTCGTGGACTACAACCAGAACGCGCGCGACCACACGATCGCCGCGGCGTACTCGGTGCGCGGCCTGCCCGACGCCCGGGTCTCCACGCCGATCCGCTGGGACGAGGTCGACGACGCCGACCCCCGCGACTTCACCATCTTCACCGTGCCCGACCGCTTCGCCGAGCTCGGCGACCTGCACGAGGACATCGACGACCACGTCTTCGACATCGCGCCGCTGCTGGAGTGGGCGGACCGCGACGAGGCGCAGGGCGCGGAGCCGCCGGCCGAGCCGGAGGAGTGAGTGGAGCGGTGGTTTCGAGGCTCAGGCGCCAGGGCGCCTTCGCACCTCAACCACCGTGCCGGTGGTTGAGGAGGTTGCGCTGGCAACCGTCTCGAAACCACGGTCCGGCCGCTCACGGGGGTTGAGGCTCAGGCGCCAGGGCGCCTTCGCACCTCAACCACCGTGCCGGTGGTTGAGGTGGTTGCGCTGGCGATCGTCTCGAAACCACGGTCCGGCCGCTCACGGGGGGTCGAGGCTCAGGCGCTAGGGCGCCTTCGCACCTCAACCACCGTGCCGGTGGTTGAGGTGGTTGCGCTGGCAACCGTCTCGAAACCACCGCCGCGTGATCAGCCGCTGATCTCGGCCATCCGCAGCCGCACCATCTCGGTGAGCACGTCGTCCGGTACCGGCTGGTCCGGCGTGCACTGCACCCCGCCCTTGGTGAGCGTGAAGCCGGCCAGCCGATCGCGGACCGCGTCGACCACCTCGGGGCTGAACGGATAGACCCCGACGTGCGCCGTGGCCCGATGGAGGCCGAGCAGCGGCTTGCCGCGCAGGCGCCAGGCGGGCATGCCGTACGACGTACCCTCCTCGGCGTCGGGCGCGACGCCCAGCACGAGGTCGCGGACGTGGTCGTGGAGCTCCTCGTAGGTGGCCACGGACCGACGCTAGCCGCTCACTAGACTCCGGCGCGTGACCCACATCCAGATCACGCCGAGCATCCTCAACGCCGACTTCGCCCGGCTCGGGGAGGAGGTCGCCCGGATCGGCAGCGCCGACTGGGTGCATGTCGACGTGATGGACAACCACTTCGTGCCGAACCTGACCTTCGGCCCCACCATGGTCGAGGCGCTGGCCCGCTCCACCGACCTCCCGCTCGACGCGCACCTGATGATCGAGGACGCCGACCGCGAGGCGCTGGCGTACGTCGACGCCGGCTGCGGCTCGGTCACCTTCCACGTCGAGGCCGCCAAGGCGCCGGTGCGGCTGGCCCGCGAGATCCGCGCCGCGGGTGCGCGCGCGTCCATGGCGCTCAAGCCGGCCACGCCGGTCGACCCCTACGAGGACCTGCTGCCCGAGCTCGACATGCTGCTGATCATGACCGTCGAGCCGGGCTTCGGCGGCCAGAAGCTCCTCGACCTGTGCCTGCCCAAGATCCGCCGCGCCCGCGAGCTGATGGCCAAGCACGGGGTCGAGACCTGGCTCCAGGTCGACGGCGGCGTCAGCCTCGAGACCATCGAGCGCTGCGCCGAGGCGGGCGCCGACGTGTTCGTCGCGGGCTCGGCGGTCTACTCCGCCGACGACCCCGACCGGATGATCGGCGAGCTGCGCGCGAAGGCGGCGTCGGCCGCGGGCTGAGGCGGCGACGCCGAAATCGAGGCGACGCGCCCGCTGCCGTTGGGCACACTGACCCGGTGCTCCTGACGATCTCCACCACCCACGTCCCGGCGACGGACCTGGGCTACCTCCTGCACAAGCACCCGGACCGCGTGCAGGAGTTCCGTCAGTCCTTCGGCACCGCCACCGTCCTCTACCCCGAGGCCACCGCCGAGCGCTGCACGGCAGCGCTGGTCCTCGACGTCGATCCCGTGCGCCTGGCCCGCTCGCGCACCAGGTCGCCCGACTTCAGCCTGGCGCAGTACGTCAACGACCGGTCGTACGCCGCCTCCTCGCTGCTCGGCGTCGCGCTCGCCGACGTGTTCAGCACCGCCCGCGCCGGCATCTGCACGAGCCGCCAGGAGCTCGCGGACACCCCGATCCCGCTGGAGCTGCGGATCCCGGTGCTGCCCTGCCGGGGCGGTGCCGAGGTCGCCCACCGGCTCTTCGAGCCGCTCGGGTGGAGCGTCGAGGCCGAGCCGATCCCGCTCGACGACGACCTCGGCTGGGGCGACTCCCGCTACGTGCGGCTGCAGCTGGCCGGCACGGTGCGACTCGCCGACGCGCTCAACCAGCTGCACGTGCTGCTGCCGGTGCTCGACGAGTCCAAGCACTACTGGCAGGCCGCCGACGAGGTGGACAAGCTGCTCCGCTCCGGCGGCTCCTGGCTCGTCGACCACCCCGAGCGCGAGCTGATCACCCGCCGCTACCTCGGCCACAGCCGCCGCCTCGCGGCCGACGCCCTGGGCCGGCTGGCCGAGATCGGCGACGACCCGGAGGCGGCCTTCGAGCCCCAGCCGGTCGTGCGGCCGGTGGCGCTCAATGTGCAGCGCCACGACGCCGTCCTCGCGGTGCTCGACGAGCTCGGTGCCCGCTCGGTCATCGACCTCGGCTGTGGCGGCGGTCGGCTGCTCCAGCGGCTCGTCGAGCGTCCCGCGCTCGACCGGATCGCCGGCGTCGACGTCTCGTCCTGGTCGCTGCGGATGGCCGGTCGCCGGCTGGGGATGGACCGGATGGGGGAGCGGCAGGCGGCGCGCATCACGCTCTTCCAGGGGGCGCTCACCTACACCGACGCGCGCTTCGCCGGGTACGACGCCGCCGTGCTGATGGAGGTCGTCGAGCACGTCGATCCCGAGCGGCTGCCGGCGTTCGAGCGGGTGGTCTTCGGGCGGGCCCGGCCCGGCGCGGTGGTCCTCACCACGCCCAACAGCGAGTACAACGACCTCTACGAGGGCCTCGTCGGCCCCCGCCACCCCGACCACCGGTTCGAGTGGGCCCGCGCCGAGTTCGCCGCCTGGTGCGACCGGGTGTGCGCCGAGCACGGCTACACCGTCGAGATCCGGGGGATCGGCGACGTCGACCCCGACCGCGGCGCGCCGACACAGCTGGGGGTGTTCCGCCGTGCGTGAGATCAACGTCCCCGCCCTCGGGCTGGTGCTGCTCGTCGGCGTGTCCGGCAGCGGCAAGTCGACGTTCGCGGCCCGGCACTTCCTGCCGACCCAGGTCGTCTCGAGCGACTTCTGCCGCGGTCTGGTCGCCGACGACGAGAACGACCAGGACGCGACGCCGGACGCGTTCGACGTCCTCAACTACATCGTCGCCACCCGGCTCCGGCGCGGCCTGCTGACCGTCGTCGACGCCACGAACGTCCAGCGCAACGCCCGCGCCGAGCTCGTCCGGCTAGCCAAGGCACACGACGTGCTCGTGGACGCGATCGTCCTCGACGTACCCGAGGCGGTCGCGATCGCCCGCAACGAGGCGCGCCCGGACCGGGCCTTCGGCGGCCACGTCGTCACCCGTCAGCAGCGCGACCTCCGCCGGTCGATGAAGGGACTGCGCCGCGAGGGATTCCGCAAGGTCCACGTGCTCGGGCCCGACGAGATCGACGACGTGACGATCGGCCGCGAGCGCTCCTGGAACGACCGGCGTGACCTCACCGGGCCGTTCGACGTGATCGGCGACGTGCACGGCTGCGCGTCGGAGCTGCGCACGCTGCTTGCCGACCTGGGCTGGGAGCTCGAGTACGACGAGCACGGACGCGCCGTCGGCGGTCGGCACCCGGAGGGCCGGACGGCGGTGTTCGTCGGCGACCTGGTCGACCGCGGCCCGGACACCCCGGGCGTGCTCCGACTGGTGATGGGCATGGTCGCCGCGGGCACCGCCCTCTGCGTGTCGGGCAACCACGAGGCGAAGCTGGTGCGTGCCCTGCGCGGCGCCGACGTGCGGCGCACCCACGGCCTCGCCGAGTCACTGGAGCAGCTGGCGGGGGAGAGCGAGGAGTTCCGGCAGGCCGCGCTGGGCTTCATGGACGGCCTGATCAGCCACTACGTCCTCGACGGCGGGCGTCTCGTCGTCGCGCACGCGGGCCTCAAGGAGGCCTATCACGGCCGCGCGTCCGGGCGGGTCCGGGCGTTCGCGCTGTACGGCGACACCACGGGCGAGACCGACGAGTTCGGGCTGCCGGTGCGCTACCCCTGGGCGCAGGAGTACCGCGGCTCCGCGACGGTCGTCTACGGCCACACGCCGGTCCCCGAGGCCGAGTGGGTCAACAACACGATCTGCCTCGACACCGGCGTCGTGTTCGGTGGCCACCTGACCGCGCTGCGCTACCCGTCCCGTGAGCTCGTGCAGGTGCCGGCGGAGCGGCAGTGGTTCGAGCCGGTGCGTCCGCTTGCCGCCCCGACGGCCGACCGCGAGGCCACCGCGCTCGACATCGAGGACGTCGCCGGCGACCGGTGGCACGACACCGAGCTCGGCGGCCGGGTGAAGGTGCCGGCGGAGAACGCCGCAGCGGCGCTGGAGGTGATGAGCCGCTTCGCGGTCGACCCGCGCTGGCTGGTCTACCTGCCGCCGACGATGGCGCCGGCGCCGACCGCGACCGTCGACGACCTGCTCGAGCACCCCGCGCAGGCGTTCGCCGACTACGCGAAGGCCGGCGTGCGCGCCGTCGTGTGCGAGGAGAAGCACATGGGCTCGCGGGCGATCGCGGTCCTCGCCCGCGACGCCGACGGCGCCGAGCGCCGGTTCGGGGTGGCCGACGGCACCACGGGCGCCGTCCACACCCGCACCGGCCGGGCCTTCTTCGCCGACCGCGCGGTGCAGGCCGCGCTCGTCGACCGCGTGCGCGACGCGATGGCACCGCTCTTCGACGAGCTCGACAGCGACTGGCTGGTGCTCGACTGCGAGCTGCTGCCCTGGTCGGCCAAGGCGCGGGGGCTGATCGAGGAGCAGTACGCCGCGGTCGGCACGGCCGCGCTGCACGCGCTGCCCGCGCTCGCCGACGTGCTCGCGACGGCGGGCACCCGGGGACTGGACGTCGGGGCCCTGGCTCGGCGTACCGACCGCCGGCTCGCCAACGCGCGGGCCTTCCGCGACGCCTACGTGGCCTACGTGCGCCCGACCGACGGGCTCGACGGCGTGACGCTGGCGCCGTTCCAGGTGCTGGCCGCCGAGGGCCGGCTGCTCGCCGTCGAGGAGCCGCACCCGTGGCACCTCGAGCGCCTCGGCAGGCTCACCTCGCCGCTGCTCACGCCCACCCGGCACCGCCACGTCGACCTCTCGTCGGCGGCCGACCGCGACGCCGCGACCCGGTGGTGGACCGAGCTCACCGGCGCCGGCGGCGAGGGCATGGTCGTGAAGCCGGCCCACCCGGTCGGCCGGGGCGTGCAGCCCGGGCTGAAGGTGCGCGGGCCGGAGTACCTCCGGATCGTCTACGGCCCCGACTACCGCGACGCGGTCGACGAGCTGCGCAACCGCAACCTCGCCCGCAAGCGGGGCCTCGCCGAGCGCGAGCACGCCCTCGGGATCGAGGCGCTGCGCCGGTTCGTCGGGGGCGAGCCGCTGTGGCGCGTCCACGAGGCGGTGTTCGGCGTCCTCGCCCTGGAGTCGGAGCCGGTCGACCCGCGACTGTGACGGGACCCACGCGGCCGCGTCGGGCGTGCTGTGGCACACTCGACCCGACGAGTTCTCGAACTCGCGTGCTCTGGGGTCGGTGAAATTCCGAGCCGGCGGTGACTGGCCGAGAGGCCGGAAGTCCGCGACCCGGTCACAGCCAGTGACCGGTTGACCAGGTGGAACTCCTGGACCGACGGTCAAAGTCCGGATGGGAAGCGCACGCTGGGTGGGGCCCGTCGAGCCGCGCGCTCGACCTCCACCCGTCAGCCCCGGAGTCCGCGACCGGACACGAGGGGCAGGACGACGATGAGCGGGCGCTTCACCGCAGCCGAGCGGGCCGCCATGCGGCGCGCTCTCGAGCTCGCGGCCACCCCGGGCGTCCCGCTGGGGCCCAATCCCCGGGTCGGCTGCGTGCTCGTCGACGAGCACGGCGAGACCGTCGCCGAGGGTCACCACCGCGGCGCCGGCACCCCGCACGCCGAGGCCGACGCGCTGGCCCGCGCGGGTGGCCGGGCCCGGGGCGCGACCGCGGTGGTGACGCTCGAGCCGTGCAACCACCACGGCCGCACCGGCCCGTGCGCAGAGGCGCTCGCCGAGGCCGGCGTACGTCGGGTGGTCTTCGCCCAGCCCGACCCGAACCCCGTCGCGGCCGGCGGCGCCGAGACGCTGCGCGCCGCCGGGGTCGAGGTCGAGTCGGGACTTCTGGCGGTCGAGTCGGGACTTCTGAACCGCGCCTGGGCCTTCGGCGTCGAGCACGGCCGGCCCTTCGTCACCTGGAAGTTCGCGACCACGCTCGACGGCCGCAGCGCCGCCGCCGACGGCACCAGCCGCTGGGTGAGCTCGCGGGCCGCGCGCCTCGACACCCACCGCCTTCGCGCGCTGTGCGACGTGATGCTGGTCGGCAGCAACACCGTCGCGGTCGACGACCCGCTGCTCACCGTGCGCGACGAGCACGACCGGCCGCTCGACCACCAGCCGCTGCGGGTCGTCATGGGGGAGCGCGAGCTCGACCCCGCCCGCCGGATCTTCAACGCCCGGTATTCGCAGGGTGCGGCGAGCCTCCACCTGCGCACCCGCGACCCGAGGGTCGCCCTCGAGCAGCTCTACGCCCGCGACCGCCAGCACGTCTTCCTCGAGGGCGGCCCGACGCTGGCGGCGGCGTTCCTGCGCGCCGGCCTCGTCGACGAGATCGTCGTCTACGTCGCGCCGATGCTGCTCGGCGCCGGACGCAGCGCCGTCGCCGACCTCGGAATCACCACGATCGCGGACGCGTTCCGTCCCCGCGTCGTCGACATCACCGTGCTCGACGGCGTCGACGGCGAGCAGCCCAACGTGCGGGTCACCCTGGCCCCCACCCGCACGGTGGTTGAGGAGGTTGCGCAGCAACCGTCTCGAAACCCCGTGCCCCGAGAGGAGACCTGACATGTTCACCGGAATCGTCGAGGAGCTCGGCACCGTCGCCGCGGTCGAGGACCAGGGCGACGCGATCCGACTCGGCATCCGCGCGACCACCGTGCTCGAGGACGTCGGCCTCGGCGACTCGATCGCCGTCAACGGCTGCTGCCTGACGGTCACGACCGTCGACGGCGAGGTCTGGACCGCCGACGTGATGCAGGAGACGCTCGACAAGACCAGCCTGTACGGCGTACGCCCCGGCGACCGGGTCAACCTCGAGCGCGCGGTCACCGCCGACAAGCGTCTCGGCGGCCACATCGTGCAGGGCCACGTCGACGGCGTCGGCGAGGTCGTGAGCCGCACCCCCAGCGAGCACTGGGAGGTCGTCGAGATCTCGATGCCGACGGCGCTGAGCCGCTACCTGGTCGACAAGGGATCGATCACCGTCGACGGCGTCAGCCTCACGGTCGTCGAGGCCGGCGACGACCGGTTCACGATCAGCCTGATCCCCGAGACACTGGCCCGCACCACGCTCGGCACCCGCCGGCCCGGCGACCGGGTCAACCTCGAGGTCGACGTGATCGCGAAGTACGTCGAGCGGCTGCTGCCCTACTCCGGCACGGGCGCCTCCGATGCTTGACCAGGGCCTCGACTGGCTGCTGCACGGCACGATCGCCGTCGGCGGCGGGTACCTGTCGGTGCGCGAGGTGGTCGGCAACGGGTTCGGGCTCGCGAGCGCCCTGCTCGGCATGCGGCGGCTGGTCTGGGCCTGGCCGGTCGGCCTGGTGGGCAACGTGCTGCTCTTCACCGTGTTCGTCAGCGGCGAGCTCAGCGGCGCGGTGACCGAGCCGCTGTGGGGCCAGGCCGGGCGGCAGGTCATGTTCGCCGCCGTCAGCGCCTACGGCTGGTGGCGCTGGCAGCACTCGCGCGGCGCCGCCGACGGTGGCGCGATCACCCCGCGCTGGGCGAGCGGCGGGGAGCGGCTGCTGCTCGCCGGCCTGGCGGTGGTCGGGTACGCCCTGGCCTACGAGGTGCTCCAGCACATCGGCTCCTGGGGTCCCGGCACCGAGGCGTGGATCCTGACCGGGTCGCTGCTCGCGACCTACGGCATGGCCCGCGGCTGGGTGGAGTTCTGGCTGGTCTGGATCGCGGTGGACGTCGTCGGCGTCACCACGCTGATCCAGGCGGGCTACTACCCGACGGCCGCGATGTACCTGTTCTACGGCGGCTTCTGCGTCGCCGGATTCCTGACCTGGTGGCGCGTGCAGCGCCGCACGGTCGCGACGGCGGCACCGACCGCTCACGAAGGAGCAGCAGCATGAAGCACGAGGTCCAGCACGAGGGGATCCGGCTCGACACCATCGAGCGCGCGATCGCCGACATCGCCGCCGGCAAGGCCGTCATCGTCGTCGACGACGAGACCCGGGAGAACGAGGGCGACATCATCTTCGCGGCCAGCAAGGCCACGCCGGAGCTGATGGCGTTCACGATCCGGCACAGCAGCGGCGTGATCTGCGTGCCGATGCCGGCCGACATGCTCGACCGTCTCGAGATCCCGCTGATGACGCCGCACAACAAGGACCGGATGCGCACGGCGTACACGATCTCCGTCGATGCCCGCGACGGCGTGAGCACCGGCATCTCGGCGGCCGACCGGGCCCACACCGCTCGGGTGCTGGCCGACTCCGCCACGGAGCCGTGGGAGATCACCCGGCCGGGCCACGTGTTCCCGCTGCGCTACCGCGAGGGCGGCGTGCTGGTGCGCCGCGGCCACACCGAGGCCGCGGTCGACCTCGCGCGGCTGGCGGGCCTCACCCCCGCCGGCGTGCTGGTCGAGGTCGTCAACGACGACGGCACCATGAAGCGCGCGCCCGAGCTGCGTGAGTTCGCCGACGAGCACGACCTCGCGATGATCTCGATCGACGACCTGGTCCGCTACCGGCGTCGCCACGAGAACCTGGTCGAGCGGGTCGCCGAGACCCGACTGCCCACCCGGCACGGCGACTTCGCCGCCTACGGCTACCGGATCACCGTCGACGACTCCGAGCACATCGCGCTCGTGTACGGCGACGTCTCTCCCGGATCCGGGGGAGGCGACCAGCCCGTTCTGACGCGGGTCCACTCCGAGTGCCTGACCGGCGACGTCTTCGGCAGCCGCCGCTGCGACTGTGGGCCGCAGCTGGAGGAGGCCCTGGAGCGGATCGTGGCGGAGGGTCGCGGCGTCGTGGTCTACCTGCGCGGCCACGAGGGCCGGGGGATCGGCCTGGTCGCCAAGCTGCAGGCCTACCAGCTGCAGGACGGCGGCCGCGACACCGTCGACGCCAACCTCGACCTGGGGTTGCCCGCCGACGCCCGGCACTACGGCACCGCGACCCAGGTGCTCCGCGACCTCGGCGTCACCAGCGTGCGGCTGCTCACCAACAACCCCGACAAGGTCGAGAACCTCGAGGACTTCGGGATCCACGTCGCCGCCCGGGTGCCGCTGACGCCGCACCCGAACGACCACAACATCGCCTACCTGCTGACCAAGCGCGACCGGATGGGCCACGACCTGCCGGACCTCGACGCCGACGTGAGCCCAGACGTGACCCCAGACCTGACCCCAGACCTGAAGGACGGAGCCTGACATGGCCGGAGACGGAGCCCCCGAGAGCGAGACCTTCGACGCGAGCGGCCTGCGGGTCGCGATCGTCGCCGCGAGCTGGCACACCCAGGTCATGGACGGGCTGATCGCCGGCGCCGGGCGAGCCCTCGCCGACTTCGGCACGACCGCCACCACGGTCCGGGTGCCCGGCACCTTCGAGCTCCCGGTCGTCGCCTCGGCCCTCGCCCGACAGGGGTACGACGCGGTCGTCGCCCTCGGCGTCGTGATCCGCGGCGGCACGCCGCACTTCGAGTACGTCTGCAACGCCGCCACCGACGGCCTGACCCGGGTCGCGCTCGACCACACGGTCGCGGTCGGCTTCGGCGTACTCACGTGCGACAACGACGCCCAGGCGCTGGACCGCGCGGGTCTGGCGCACTCGCGGGAGGACAAGGGCTACGAGGCGACGTCCGCCGCCCTGCTCACCGCACGGACCCTGGCGGAGGTCGGCCGGGCCACGCCGTAGGGTTGAGCCCGTGAAGACGTTCGACGAGCTCTGGACCGAGCTGAGCGAGAAGGCGCGGTCCCGACCCGAGGGATCCGGCACCGTGCGACAGCTCGACGCCGGCGTCCATGCGATCGGGAAGAAGCTGGTCGAGGAGGCCGCCGAGTCCTGGATGGCGGCCGAGCACGAGGGCCGCGACCGGGCGGCGGAGGAGATCAGCCAGCTCCTCTACCACGCCCAGGTCCTGATGCTGGCGACCGGCATCGAGCTCGACGACGTCTACGCACACCTGTGAGGTCCACCCCCATGTCTCTGTTGAGAATCGCCGTCCCCAACAAGGGATCGCTGGCCCAGTCGGCCGCGGAGATCCTCCGCGAGTCGGGCTACCGCCAGCGCGACGACGCCAAGCAGCTCACGCTGACCGACAGCGAGAACGGCGTCGAGTTCTTCTACCTGCGCCCCCGAGACATCGCGCTGTACGTCGGCGAGGGCACCCTCGACGTCGGCATCACCGGTCGCGACCTGCTCGCCGACTCCGGAGCGAAGGTGGAGGAGGTGACGGGCCTCGGCTTCGGCCGCAGCCGGTTCCGCTTCGCCGGGCCGAGGGGCGTCTACTCCGACATCTCCCAGCTCGCCGGGGCCCGCATCGCCACGTCGTACGTCGGCGTGATGCGGGCGTTCCTCGAGGAGCGGTCGATCGACGCGACCGTGGTCCGGCTCGACGGGGCCGTCGAGACCAGCATCCAGCTCGGCGTCGCCGACGTGATCGCCGACGTGGTCGAGACCGGCGGCACGCTGCGCCAGGCCGGCCTGGAGGTCTTCGGCGAGACGATCCTCGAGTCCGAGGCGGTGCTGGTCACGCGCACGGGCGCGGTCCCGGACGGCTTCGAGGTCTTCCGGCGGCGCGTCGAGGGCGTGCTCGTCGCGCGCAGCTACGTGATGATGGACTACGACATCCCCACCGACCGGGTCGAGGACGCGGTGCGGCTGACGCCGGGCATCGAGAGCCCCACGGTCGCGCCGCTTCATCGCGACGGGTGGTCGGCCGTGCGGGCGATGGTCCCGCGCGACGGCGCCCAGAAGCTGATGGACGAGCTCTACGGGATCGGCGCCCGCGGCATCCTGCTCACGGACATCCATGCCTGCCGCCTCTGACCCCTCCTCGCCGGCGCCGCCGTCGATGACGCTGCCGCACACGTGGCGGCCGTTCGGCGTCCGGATCGCCAGCATCGTGCTGGGCATCGGCCTGATCGCGGTGTGCGCGCTCGCCTGGATCGGCTTCGACGACGAGACCCGGGCCCGGTTCACGACCTTCCAGCGGCTCACCGTGATCGGGATGGGCCTGCTGGCGTTCGCGGTGTGGTTCCCGCTGGTGCGCTCGCGCGTCGTCGCCGAGCCCGACCGGCTGGTCGTCGTCAACGGTTACCGCCGCCGCGAGTACGCCTGGGCGCAGATCGTCGGCGTGCACCTGCCGCCCGGCGCCCCGTGGGTGACCCTCGACCTCGCCGACGGCAGCACCGCCACCGCGATGGGCATCCAGGGCTCCGACGGCAGTCGCGCGCGACAGGCCGTCCGCGAGCTGCGCCGGACGGTGGAGCAGCAGACACCGGACTGACCGCGAGTCGGCGCTGGGTGACCCGGCGTTCGAGGGACCGTGGGGCGCGGCCGCGCGCATCGATCACACCAGGTCGCGCCGGCTCGCATCAGGAGTCACCAGCACCCCAACTGCCACCTGGCAGCCGCCGTCCGCACGACACGCCGACGAGCCCCGGCGCGCCGCGCGGGTTTCGGCTGCCAGCAGCCGAAACCCGCGGCTACCGGAGCCTCGAGGGCCTCGCGTCCCTAGGTCGCGAAGCGCAGGTCGGCCCGCTCGCGGGTGCGGTGCTGGGCGAAGTGCTCGGCCTCGGCCGCGGCCCACTGCTCCCAGTACGGCGCGAACGCGTCGCCGTCGCGCTCGATGCCGCGCCGCATCCGGACGTCGCGGGGCGCCTCGAGCCAGACCAGCACGGTGGCCAGGTCGGCGACCTGGCGCGAGCCCGAGCCGACGCCGTCCAGGATGAGCAGGGGGACGGGGGAGACGGTCACGGTCTCGGCGTACTCCCCGCGCAGCCAGTCGTAGCGGCGGTAGCTGCCCGGCCGGCCGTCCGCGAGCGGGCCGAGCAGGCTCTCGAGCTGGGCGCCGACGCTCGCCAGCCCCGACCAGCCGTCGAAGAGGTCGTCCATGCGCACCACCACGGCGTCGCCGGCGAGCTCGGCCAGGGCGTCCGCGAGCGTGGTCTTCCCGGACCCGGCCTGGCCGTCGAGGCAGACCAGGCGCCCCGCGCCGAGGGTCGGCGGGCGGCTCCGGGCCAGCTCCAGCACGCGTACGACCGGGGGCTCCTCCGCGCGCCGACCCAGCGGGGCGGAGGAGGCCACGGCCTCAGAAGGCCTGGCCACAGCCCCGGTACGTCGGCACGGTGTCGACGAACTCGTCGCCCGACAGCAGGTGCACGCTCAGGGCGTGCTCGAAGGGCTCGCCCGACTTGGCCGGGCGGAACCACACCAGGTCGCCCACCTCGAGCAGGTCGGCCGGCTGACCGGTGATCGGGGTCTGCACCTCGCCGGCGCCCTCGAGGCTGGTGAGCGAGAGCCCGGCCGGGGCCCACGGCGTCGGCAGCCGGTCGGCGCCGGCGGGGCCGGAGGCGACGATCCCGCCGCCGTGCACGGTGACCATGCCGGGGGCGGGGCGGCGGACCACCGGCAGGCCGAGGTACGACGCGGGCCGCGGCTCGAACGAGGCGTAGTGGTCGAACAGCGTCGGCACGAGCAGGCCCGAGCCGGCCGCGATCTCGGTGACGACCGGATCGGCGGCGGTGGCCTCGACGGACCCGGATCCGCCACCGTTCCAGAACTCCAGGTCGGCGACCTGGCGCAGCGCCCGGTCGAGCTCACGCCGTCGTACGGCGAGCTGGGACATCGACAGCGACTTGAGTCGGCGCAGCACCATCGACCTGGCCCGCGCGGTCGGCACGACGTCCTGGAGGCCCGCGACCTGGCCCTCGTAGGTCATCGCGCCGACCAGTCGGAACCCGGCGCGCCGGTCGATCTCGCGGGCCAGCGCCACGATCGAGGCGGTGTCCTGGAGCGGGGAGCGCTTGGGGCCGATGTGCTGGCCGGCGAGCCTGAGGCCGGCGTCGACGTCGACGGCGACCCGGACCTCCGCGCCACCCGGTGGCCGGGCGCCGTCGATGACGTCGAGGTGCGCCGGGCTGTCGACCATGATCACGATGTCGGCCGCGGCCTCGGGCGACGAGGTCAGCTCGGCCAGGGCACCACGGTCGACCGTGGGGTAGGCGACCAGGATGTCGTCGCAGATGCCCTGGTGGTGCAGCCAGAGCGCCTCGCGCAGGGTGAAGGCGAGCACGCCCCGGAACCCGTCGTGGGCGAGTGCGCGCTCGATCAGCGCCGGGACCCGCACCGACTTCGACGCGATCCGGACCGGGAGGCCGCCGGCCCGGCGGACCAGGTCGTCGGCGTTGGCGTCGAACGCATCGAGGTCCACCACGAAGACCGGCGTCGGCAGCGGCACGCCCTGCTTCGCGACCGCGTCGTTGAGGCGCGACCACAGCCGGTTGCGATCCACGGCGCTCGGCTGTCGCCGGGGTGGTGCCATCAGTTGATGCCTCGCTTGCGCAGGAGGGCCTCGATCTCGGCCATCTCGGGGTCGGTGTCGATCGCCGGCGCCTTCCGCGAGGCGCCGCCGGCGGGCAGCTCGGTCGAGCCGCCCTGCGGCTTCTCGGGCCGGGCCTGCCCGAGCTGGCGCGTCCGCATCATGCCGGACACCACGATCAGCACCACGCCGACCCCGCCGATGATCACGCCGAGCCACACCGTCGGGCTGAAGACCAGACGCGTCGCCCAGTCGGCGACGGCGTCGACGATGCGAGTGAACATCTGGAGCGTCTTGGTGAGGTAGGCCGCCAGGGGCAGCAGCGTGAAGCCGAGCGCACGCATCCCCGAGGTCAGCCCGCGGCGCCGGAAGGCGGCCCAGGTCCAGATGCCGCCCAGCACGGTCAGGCTGAGCGTGAGTGCGGCCCATGCAGCGTCGTCCACCCTTCCAATGTCCCACACCGGAGGTGACGCGGGCTCGGGTGGATTCGCGGTCGTCGCTCGGCTCCGGGGAGAATGGCCGGGTGCTCGAGCCCGACCCCACCCACTCCCGCGTGATCCCGGACCCGGGCTTCGCGGGCGACGACGGCGCCGCCCAGCCCGAGCTGGCGCAGGCGCTGGCCGCGTGGGCCGACGACCCGACGACGTACGCCGGGGTGCTGGCGGCGCTCCAGCGCTCCCGGCTGCTGGTGCCGGTGGTGGCGGTGCTCGGCGAGGTCGAGTACGACGAGGCCGGACTCGCGCACGACAAGACCAGCGACATGGCGACCGTGCTGCTCCAGGGCGCCGACGGCCGGCTGGCCCTGCTCGCCTTCACCGGCACCGGGCCGCTCACCGCGTGGGACCCCGCCGCACGACCGGTGCCCGTCGCGGCGGACCTGGCCGCCCGGTCGGCGCTCCAGGACGGTGCCGCGGCTCTGGTGATCGATCTGGCCGGCCCGGTGCGGTTCGTCGTCGACGGCGACGACCTGCGCGGCCTGGCGGAGGGCTGGACGCTGGCCCGGGTCGGTGCCGGCACCGCCTGGATTCGGCCCGACGGGGAATCTTCGGCTAGCATCTTGCGTTGACCGATCTGTTCCGACCCGACTGCGTCCACCAGGGCCGCCGCCGAGCCGGAGCAGATCCCACAAGCGGAGGTCAGCACGATCGCCTCCCACCCGCACCGGCCGCAGTCGCCGCACCGTGTCACAGCAGTGCGACAGCACAGGTCGTCGGGTCCGGTCCCGAGGCGCTCGGCCTCCGGCGTACGTCGGAGCCGTGACCGCCCCGGTGGCGCTCCCACCTCGCGTGGGGGGCGCTCCGACTGGCTTCCGCTTGCACCAAGCGGAAGCCACTGTTGATTTCGGACCTCCTGGCCCGGGCCCGACTCCGGTTTCCGGTCATCTGGCCACCAGGAGGACACATCAGCACCGAGCTGCGAATCAACGAGCGGATCCGGGTTCCCGAGGTCCGACTCGTTGGACCCAACGGGGAGACGGTCGGCATCGTGCCGACCGACCAGGCCCTGAAGCTTGCCCAGGAGGCGGACCTCGACCTCGTCGAGATCGCGCCGCAGGGCAAGCCGCCCGTCTGCAAGCTCATGGACTACGGGAAGTTCAAGTACGAGAACGCCCAGAAGGCCCGTGAGGCCCGTCGGAACCAGACGAACGTGATCATCAAGGAGATGAAGCTTCGTCCGAAGATCGACCAGCACGACTACGAGACCAAGAAGGGTCACGTCGTGCGGTTCCTGCGCGCCGGCGACAAGGTCAAGATCACGATCATGTTCCGTGGTCGTGAGCAGCACCGGCCGGAGCTGGGCTTCCGGCTGCTCCAGAAGCTCGCGGAGGACGTGAGCGAGCTGGGCTTCGTCGAGTCCGCCCCCAAGCAGGACGGCCGCAACATGATCATGGTGCTCGGCCCGCACAAGAAGAAGGCCGACGCCAAGGTCGACATGAAGGCCGAGAAGGAGTCGCGCGCTGCCGAGCGCGCCGCCCTCGAGGCGGAGGAGCGCGCCGAGCGCGACGCCGCCCACGCCGCCGGACCGGTGGCGCAGAAGAAGGAGCGCGGCCGCTCCGAGAACCTCGATCCCGAGATCGACGCCTGAAGCTTCCGCAGACCGCGACAAACGCCGGTCGAGCCAGCCCGAGACCGCTCGGCCGGCGCGATCTGCAGCAATGAGAGAGAGACACACGATGCCGAAGAACAAGAGCCACTCCGGCGCTGGCAAGCGCTTCCGCGTGACCGGCTCCGGGAAGATCCTTCGCGAGAAGGCGGGCAAGCGCCACAACCTCGAGAAGAAGCCCTCCAAGGTCACCCGTCGGATGACCGGGACCGTCGAGGTCGCCAAGGCCGACGTGCCGCGCGCCAAGAAGCTGCTGGGTCGCTGACCCTCGCACCACCCCACCGGTGGTCGAGCTCGTCGAGACCCCCGCACCAGAGAACTTTGAGCAACAAGGAGTAAAGACCCATGGCACGCGTCAAGCGGGCAGTGAACGCCCAGAAGAAGCGCCGGACGACCCTCGAGCGCGCCAGCGGCTACCGCGGCCAGCGCTCCCGCCTCTACCGCAAGGCGAAGGAGCAGGTCACCCACTCGCTGGTCTACAGCTACAACGACCGGCGCAAGAACAAGGGCAACTTCCGCCGCCTGTGGATCCAGCGCATCAACGCCGCCGCGCGTGCGCAGGGCCTGACCTACAACCGCTTCATCCAGGGTCTCAACCTGGCCGGCGTCGAGGTCGACCGCAAGATCCTCGCCGACCTGGCCGTCAACGACATCGCCGCGTTCAACGCGCTCGTCGAGACCGCCAAGGCCGCGCTGCCCGAGGACGTCAACGCGCCCAAGGTCTCTGCCTGATCAGGTGGGCCTGAACGACCATCTTCCGCCCCTGACCCACGGCGCTCCCTTGACGAAGGGGAACGGGCGGGTCAAGGAGGCGCGGAAGCTCAGCCGCCGCTCGGAGCGATCCGAGCGGCGGCTGTTTCTCGCCGACGGCCCGAAGGCCGTCGAGGGCGCCCTCGGCGTCGAGGGGTGCGTGGTCGAGGTCTTCGCCACGCCCGCCGCGACCGAGCAGTACGCCGACCTCGCCGGTGCCGCGCCCCGGTGGACGCTCGTCGACGACCGTGCGCTGGCCTCGCTCAGCGACAGCGTCAACCCGGCCGGCCTGGTCGCGGTCTGCACATTCCTGGACAAGTCGCTCTCCTCGGTGGTTGAGGTGCGAGGCGCGCCGGCCGAGCCGCCGGTGGTTGAGGTGCGAGGCGCGCCGGCCGAGCCGCCGGTGGTTGAGGTGCGAGGCGCGCCAGCCGAGCCGCCGGTGGTTGAGGTGCGAGGCGCGCCAGCGCCGAGCCTCGAAACCACCCCCCACCTCGTCGCCATCTGCGCCGACGTCCGCGACCCGGGCAACGCGGGCACGGTCATCCGCTGCGCCGACGCCGCCGGCGCCGACGCCGTCGTGCTGGCGGGTCACTCGGTCGACGCCTACAACCCCAAGACCGTGCGCGCGAGCGTCGGCAGCCTGTTCCACCTGCCCCTCGCGATCGAGCCCGATCCGGCCGCCGCCGTACGCGCCGCGCAGGCCGCGGGCCTCCAGGTGCTCGCCGCCGACGGCGCCGGTGAGGTCGACCTCGAGCACGCCGACGAGCTGCTCGCGGCGCCGACCGCATGGCTGTTCGGCAACGAGGCGTGGGGTCTGCCCGCCGAGCTGGCGGAGCTCGCCGACCACCGGGTCCGGATCCCCATCCACGGCCGTGCCGAGAGCCTCAACCTCTCCACCGCCGCCGCGCTGTGCCTCTACGCGTCGGCGCGCGTGCACCGGCGGGCTTGACCTTCAGGTCGCCCGAGACCCGAGCGTTGGCGTCGTGACCTCCTCGCCGCTCCTGACCATCGGCGCGTTCGCCCGCGCCGTCGGCCTCACCGCCAGCGCCCTGCGCCACTACGACGAGTGCGGCCTGCTGCCGCCGGCCGAGGTGGACGACGCGACCGGCTACCGGTACTACACGCCCGATCTCGCCGACCGGGCCCGGCTCATCGTCGCCATGCGCGAGGCCGGCGTGCCGATCGAGGTGATGCGACGGGTGCTCGACGGCCCCGAGCACGAGGCCGGCGCCGCCCTCGCCACGCTCGTGGAGGAGCGCGTCGCCGACGCGGCTCGCACGCGAGCGCTGCTGCGTGAGGTGCTCGGCGCGGACGCGCCGCACGACGCTCGGGCCCGGGTCGACGCCCGGGTGCTCGCGTCGGCGCTGCGCCAGGTCCGGATCGCCACCGAGCGCGACCCGGCCTCGCCGCTGAGTGCCGTCCTGATCGACGTGTCGGCCGCCGGCGTCGACGTCGTCGCCACGAACCGCTACTGGATGGCGATCCGCTCGATCGCCTCGACCGACCTCGTCGGCGAGGGTCGGGTGGTGCTCGGGCTGGCGGAGGCCGCACGGCTCGCCGACCGCCTCGACGATCGCACCGAGGTCGACCTCGAGATCGTCGGCGACGGACTGACGTGGGGCGGCGGCCTGCCCGGCGTCGACGGCCGCACCACGCCCTATCCGGCCCATCGGCTGCTCGTCGACGGACTCGAGCCGGCCACCACCGAGGTGCTGGTGGCGGCCGCGGAGCTGGGCGACGGGGTCGGACGCACCGGCCGCGCCGAGGTCGGCCTGGAGATCGGCCCGGCGGGCATCCTGGTCGGTGCCGACGAGGCGCCGTCGTACGCTGTGCCCGCGGCCGTCCGCGGACCGGCCGTGACGCTGTGGATGGGAAGTGCGCTGCTGCGTCGGGCACTCGGCGCGTGCCTCGGCCCCGAGGTGCTGCTCGAGGTGGTCGCGGGCGACCGGGCGGTGCGGCTGAGCTCGCCCTACCAGCCGGGCTTCCTCGCGCTGGTCATGCCCGCGCCACGATGAACCGCCCCGGATGAGCGCGCGGCGCCCCTTCGGCGCCTGGCTGACCGCGGCGACCATGTCGTCGACAGGGGACTCGATCTCGTTCTTCGTGCTCGGCTGGGTGGCCGCCGCCCACGGCCCCGGTGCGGCGTCGCTGGTGCTGACCGTGGAGAGCGTGCCGCTGTGCCTGCTGATCCTGTTCGGCGGTGCGCTCGCCGACCGGTTCGGCGTACGCCGGGTGATGGTCGGCTGCGACGCCGCGATGCTGCTCGTGATGGCTGCGCTCGCGGTCGGCGCCACCCGGAGCGTGCCGCTGTGGGCGCTGGTGGCCGTCGCCGCGCTCTCCGGGACGGCCGCGGCGTTGCGCCGGCCCGCGGAGGGCGTCTTCCCGCGGCTGTTCTTCGACGGCGACCTGCTCGCGAAGCGGATGGCGCTGGTGGGCGGCTGCCTCCAGGTCGCGCGGGTGACCGGACCGCTGCTCGGCGGGATCCTGATGGCGACCGGTGGGCTCCCGGCGGCCGCCGGCATCGACGCGGCGACCTTCGCGGTCGTGCTGGTGGTCCTGATCGTGGTGCGGCCGCCCCGGGAGGCCGAGCACCTCGTCACCGCGCCGGGCCGCGGCTGGCGGGCGATCGCCGACGGCGTTCGCGCCGCGTCCGCGACGCCCGGTGTGCCGCGCACCGTGGTCGGCGTGATGGCGCTCGCCGGGGCGGTGCTGCCGCTCGTGATGCTCTGCGTGCCTGTCGCCGGCCGGGCGCGTGGCTGGTCGGTCGGCGAGGTCGGCGTCGTGGCCGCCGCGTGGGTCGCGGGCGGGCTCCTGGTGACCGTGGTCGTCGCCCGTCGTGGCGCGCCGAGCCGGCGCGCGGCGACCGTCGGTCCGCTGCTGGCCGCGCTCGCGGTGGGCGTCCTCGCGGTCGCCGGCGACTGGCGCCTCGCGGCGGGCTCGCTGCTGGTCGTCGGTGTGGGCTCGGTGCTCTTCACCGCACACGTGCTGCCCGTGTTCGTGGCCCGGACGCCTCCGGACATGCTCGCGCGCTTCCAGTCGCTGCTGGGACTGGCCCAGACCGGGCCGGTGCTGGTCGCGACGCCGTTGCTCGGTGCCCTCGCGACCCAGCTGGGGCTCGGCTGGGCGCTCGCCGTGGTCGCCGTGCTGCTCGCCGGTGCGGCGCTGCCGATCGCGAGCGCGGCGAGCATGCCGTCGGGCGAAACCCCTCAGCGGCCCGCCGAGATCGTCGGCGTGGCGTGCGAACCTCAGGGCCGACCGACGGCGTACTAGTGGTGTGAGCGGTGGGCGGGAGCGGGAGTTCAGCGAGTTCTTCGTCGCGTGTGCCCCAGGCCTGAGACGGACGGCGTACGTCGTCGTCGGGGACTGGCAGCACGCGGAGGATCTGACGCAGCAGGGGCTGGCCAAGCTGTACGTCGCGTGGCGGCGGGTGCGGCCGGAGACGCGGCTCGCCTACGCGCGGCGGATCGTCGTGAACGAGTGCCTCACCCACCTGCGCCGGAAGCGGCCGGAGCTGCTGTACGACGTCACCCCCGATCGCGTCGACCGTGCGACCGGGCCCGGAGATTCCGTGCTCGACCTGGAGGCCGCGCTCGCGCTACTGCCGCCTCGGCAGCGCGCGATCGTGGCGCTCCGGTTCCTTGACGACCTGCCGGTGGCCGAGGTGGCGCGCCTGCTCGATGTCGCCGAAGGAACCGTGAAGAGCCAGACCTCGCGTGCGTTGGACACCTTTCGACAGCATCTGCCTCAGCTCATCTCGGCGTTGGCCGAGCCCGAGACCCCGAACGCGGAGGAGCACCGATGACCCAGCACGAGTTGAGCACGCTGCTCCGCGAGCACGTCGCGCGCGACGAGCCCCCCGCTCCGCTGCCCGGACCGACCCTGCAGGCCGGGCGTCGCAGGCTGCGAACCCGACGCGTGACCGAATGGGCGGCCGCGCTCGCGGTGCTCGCCGTCGCAGGCGCCTCGCTGGTGACGTGGACCCAGCTCGACGACGGCGGTCGGGCGGCCACCGCCATGGACCCCGCGTCGGCCCAGGCGCTCGAGGACTACGACGCCCTCCGTATGCCCGCGCTCATGGACGAGCAGGTGCGGGGCGTGCTCGAGCGGACCGCGCCCGAGCTCGGCGAGTCGCGGTTCGCGGCATACGACGACCAGCGGAGGGACCTCCCGGAGCGGTACTGGAGCAAGGCGAGCGCGCTGGAGGTCAGCTACGGTCCCGACGAGCATCGGTACTCGGTCTCGATCAGCCACGCGCGAAGCGAGGCCGAGGGCGACCCCGAGGCGTACTGCCGCGACGGGCTCGACGGCGGCTACTACCTCGAGTGCACCGTCTCCCGCACCGATGACGGCGACGTCGTGATCAGCATGCTCGAGGCCACCCGGCCCATGTGGGGCGGGCGGTCTCACATGGTCGTGCAGAGGAAGGACCTCGACACGGTCGATGTCGACCGATTGTGGTTCTCCCGCACGGTCAAGGTGATCAAGTCCGAGACGCTGCTCACCTACGTCACCGAGCGCGTCAAGGCGACCGATCCCGACCCGGGCTCGGTCCCCTTCACCACGCCGTACGCCGACCTGGCGGCCATCGGCACGGACCCGTTGCTCGTGATGCCGGTGCCGCCGCCGGGCGACAACGGCTGCCCGGCCTGGTCGATGCCACGCCCGCGCCACAGCGTAAGCTGCGGCAGCACGGCGGACTGACCCGAGCGAGACGCGGGCCGAGGCGCGCGACGCGGAAGCGCACCGGCGGCGGGGCCGTAGGGTGAGCGGCGTGGATGTCGCGCTCGACCTGCTCGCGGACGGCGTGGTGCTCGCCGACGCAGAGGGGCTGGTCACCGCGGTGAACGTCGCGGCCGGACGGCGGCTGGGCGTCGACCCGGGGGCGGCCGTGGGCCGGCCGCTCGCCGAGGTGCTCGCGCTCCAGGACCACGAGGGCCGGGACTGGTGCTCGGTCAACAGCCCCTACGACGGGCTGTCGACCCGCACCGCGGTGCCGGAGCAGCCGTGGCTGCTGCCCGACGGCACCGAGGCGCTCGTGGTCGCCCGGATCCACCGCCCGGCGCTGACGGCACCGGTCAGCGCGGTGGCGGTCAGTCTTCGGTCTGGCCGCGGCCGGGCCCGGCTGGACCGGGAGCGGTCCGACCTGGTGGCGACCGTCGCCCACGAGCTGCGCTCGCCGCTGACGGGCGTGAAGGGCTTCGTCCAGGCGCTGCTGAACCGCTGGGACAAGCTCAACGACGAGCAGAAGAAGCTGATGCTCACCACGGTTGCCGCCGACTCCGACCGGCTCAGCCGCCTGATCGCCGAGCTGCTCGACGTGGCCCGCATCGACACCGGCCGGCTGCAGCTCTACCCGCGACCCTCCGACGCGGGCCTGCTCGCCCGCCGGGTCGTGGACTCGGTCGCCGCCGGCACCAGTCGCTCCGTGGGGATCGAGGTCGCCGAGGGGCTGCCGGAGGTCGACGTCGACCCGGACAAGTTCACCCAGGTCGTGACCAACCTGGTCGAGAACGCCGTGCGTCACGGCGAGGGCGACGTCCGGGTGGCGCTGGAGCACGCCGACCACGCCCCGGACGGTCCCGGCATCTCCCTCGCGGTCACCGACGAGGGGGACGGGATCTCGCCCGAGCTGCGCCGCCGGGTCTTCACGAAGTTCTGGACCAGCGGGCAGCGGGGCGGCTCCGGCCTCGGCCTCTACCTGGTCAACGGCCTGGTGCGGGCCCACGGCGGCACGGTGACGATCGGGGACGCCACGGGCGGCGGCGCCCGCATCGTCGTGCTGCTGCCTGCGTCGGTCGCCGACGCGGTCTAGATGACCGGCCCCACTGCGTCGATCCGGGTCGGGACCACCGCGAGGGAGGCGGCGGCGAGGAGCGCGAGGACGACCAGGGTGGCGGCGTGGCTGCCGAGACCGGCGGCGAGCGCGGTGGCGAGCCATGGGGCGAACGCCGCGGATGCCGTGAGGGGCAGCGCCAGGGTGGCATTGAGCCGCGCGTAGTCGGTCGTGCCCCATCGGTCGGTGACGGCGGTGGCCTGCAGGAGTGTGTAGATGCCGCGGGCCATGCCGGCCAGGAACGACAGCATGACCAATGCGGCGTACGGCCCGGGGGTGACGGCGAGTGCGAGGGTCGTGACGGCGACGCCGGCGAACACGAGCCGGGTGCGGGTCGCGGTGCTGGTGGCCGCGTCGAGGCGGCGGTAGCCGAGCCGGCCACAGACCTGGCCGATGCCACCGATGCCGAGTGCGGTCGCGGCTGCCTCGGTGCTGAACCCGCGGGCGGTCAGCAGGGGCACGAAGACGATGATCACCGACCACATGCACGTCGCGGCGAGCGTGAACGCCGTCGCGGTTCGGGCGAATCCCGGCATCCGCCAGGGCGAGCTGCCCGGATGGTCGGCGGCGGCAGAGCCATCGACAGACGGGTCGGCGGCGACATCGGTGGTCGTGGGCCACGGCGCGCGGAGTCCCCAGGCGTGCAGGACGACGGTGATGACGAGCAGACCGGCGAGGACGGTGTAGGCGTCGCGCCACCCGAGATGCTCGTCGAGGACCGCGGTAAGTGGTGCGAACACGGTGCTGGCGAGGCCGGCGACCAGGGTGAGCGCGGTGAGGGCCTGGAGCCGGCGCGGACCGGCCCAGATGGTCAGCGCCGCGAACGCGGGCTGGTAGAGGGTGGCGGCCATGGCCGCTCCGGCGACGCACCAGGCGGCGACGAACCACCACCACGATCCGGCCTGGGCGACCAGCAGCACCGCGGCGACGGCGACGACCGAGCCGAGGGTCATCACGCCGTGGGGGCCTCGGTGGTGGATGCGCCTGCTCACGAGGAGCCCGATGCCGGCCGCGACCAGCTGGGCCACGGTGAACGCAGCGACCACGGCGGGCGAGGACCAGCCGGTGTCGTCGCTGATGGACGGCGCGAGCACCGGGAAGGCGTAGTACAGGATGCCCCAGGAGACGATCTCGGTCGCGCACAGCACGACGGTGACGCGCCTGAGGGCGGTACGCGGGAGCCCGCGGTCCAGGGTGACCGCGGGCTCCGCGCTGTCGGTCGTCGGCTCCACCGAGTCGGCAGGCTAGCCGCAGCCTCCGGCGGGTTCGGCCGACCGGGCCGGTGCCGGGCCACCGATGGTGATCAGGTCCGGCTCCGCGGCGGTCTGGCCGCAGCAGCCGCCGCTCTCGGCGGTGGACTCGCCGTCGAAGAGTCCGGAGCCGCCGCAGACGCCGGTCTCGGGCAGGACGAGCTCGACCCGGGCCGCGGCCTCGTGGTCGCCCGCGATCTCGGCGACGATGCTGCGGACCTGCTCGAACCCGGTCATGGCCAGGAACGACGGTGCGCGGCCGTAGGACTTCATGCCGGCCAGGTAGAGGCCGGTCTCGGGCTGGCGGAGCCGGTCGGCACCGTGCGGGCTGACCGAGCCGCAGGAGTGCCAGGCCGGGTGGATCTCGCCGGCCAGCTGCGCGGGAGCGTCGAGCTCCGCGTCGAGGTCGAGCTGGACCTGTCGCAGCCAGGTGTGGTCCGGGGCGAAGCCGGTGACCACGATGATCTCGTCGACGCCGCCGACGACCTTCCCGCCGCCGCTCACCGTGTCCGGGAAGGAGGCCAGGCGCAGCTGGCCGGACGTGCCGTCGGGGTCGGGGCTGACGTCGCTGGTGCGGAAGGAGGTGACCACGGAGACCGGGCCGGTGGCGACGGCATCCTTGGCGCGTACGCCGAGTGCGCCGCGCTCGGCGAGCTGGTCGTTGTCGCCGCCGCCGAAGGCGTCGTCGGTGCCAGGGCGCCGCACCAGCCAGGTCACCCGGGTGCCGGGGTGCTGCTTCGCGAGCCCGCCGAGGCCGACCAGGACGTTCTGTGCGGATGCGCCGGCGCCGGCGACCGCGACGTGCTTGCCGGCGTAGCGGGCCGCGACCTCGAGGTCGGCGAAGTCGGGGATGCCGTAGTCGATGCGGTCGGCGTGCGCGACCTCGCCCGCGGCGGGGTAGCCGTCGCCACCGAGCGGGTTCGGGCCGGTCCAGGTGCCCGAGGCGTCGATGACCGCCGCCGCGGCGAGGCGGGTCCGGCTGCCGTCGGCGTGCTCGACGTGGACGGTGAACGGCAGCCGTTCCCGGTCGGCAGCGACCAGGCGGTCGCGGCCGAACCGGGCCACCCCGATCACGCGGCTCCCGAACCGGAGGTCGACCTCGTCGGTCGCGTTCACAGCGGCCGCGAGCGGGGCGAGGTAGCGCTCGACCCAGTCTCCGCCGGTCGGATAGCCCTGCGGGTCAGGGGCCACCCATCCCGTCGGCGCGAGGAGCTTCGCCGCGGCCGGATCGACGAGCTCGCTCCAGGCGGAGAAGAGCCGGACGTGGGCCCACTCGAGGATCGAGGCGCCGGCGGAGTCGCCGGCCTCGAGGACCACGGTCGGCAGGCCTCGCGACTGGGCGTGCGCGGCGGCCGCGAGCCCGATCGGGCCGGCGCCGACGATCACCAGCGGAAGCTCCGCGGTCGGCGTCGGCACGGACGGGGGAGTAGCGGTGGTCGGACCGGTCGTGCTCATCGGTGTCTCCTCGTCGGATGCTGCAGCAGCGGCCAATCCATCGACAGCGATCGATGAAAGGGCTGGCGAGACTGTATCGACCGGCATCGATGTACGCAACCATCGATCTTCTTCGATGAAGTCGCTAGGCTGCTGGCATGACCGCGAGGACGACCGAGCTTCCGAGCGCCGCCACCCATGCGGTCGAGGCGTCCTGCCCGGATCCCGCTTGCGGTCCGGGCGTGTCCGCCGGGCCGATGGTCCTCGACCCGGGAGCCGCCGAGACGTACGCCGAGTGGTTCGCGACGCTCGCGGATGCCACCCGCGTGCGGCTGCTCCACGCGGTCTCGACCTCCCCGACCGGCAAGTTGCGCGTCGGCGACCTGGCAGCCGAGCTCGGCATCAGCCAGTCCACCGCCTCCCATCACGTGCGCAAGCTCGCCGAGGTCGGGTTCGTCGCGGTCGACAAGGTCGGCACCTCCTCCGTGGTGTCCGTGAACCCGGCCTGCTGCACCGGGTTGCCGCACGCCGCCGACGTGGTCATGGGCACGCTCGCCGCCGCACCGTGCTGCCCGGCGGACCTGCCGGCCGACGTGTCGACCCGCGCCATGACCGACGCCGATCTCGCGATCGTGCGCGAGATCTACGCCGAGGGCATCGCTACCCGCAACGCCACCTTCGAGACCGAGGTCCCCAGCCCGAACGACCTCGCCGCCCCGTGGCTGCCGGGACACCGGTGGGTCGCCGAACGCGGTGGTGCGGTGGTCGGGTGGACGGCCGTGAGCCCGGTCTCGGCGCGCGAGTGCTACGCCGGCGTGGGTGAGACCAGCGTCTACGTCACCGAGCGTGAACGCGGCACCGGAGTCGGGAAGGCGCTGCTGTTCCGCCAGGTCACCGAGGCCGACGTCGGCGGGCTGTGGACCCTGCAGACCTCGGTCTTCCCCGAGAACCGGTCCTCCATCGCGCTCCACCACTCCGCTGGCTACCAGACGTTGGCGGTCCGCTCCCGGATCGGGCAGCTCGACGGGGTCTGGCGTGACACCGTCCTCCTCGAGCGCCGCCGCGCGGAGGACCAGGCGGGGGACCAGTAGGAGCACGACATGACGGGGCAGGTGCGTTCACGCCGACCGGTGCAGCCGTGCCGGGTGCCTGCCTACGACTGCTGCGACGGCGAGGACGTCGCGAACTGACCGCCCTGGCGCCCTCGGAGGCGCCGGCACTCAGTCGCGCCCGTCTCACTCTCACATCGGAGTCGCCGCCATGCCCGAACCCTCCTCGTCCCGCCCTGCTCCCGTCCCGCCGGCAGGCTCCGTCTCCGGCCGGGAAGCCGGGCCTCGTCGCCATGCGCGCGCCGCGATCGTCGCGCTGGTCGCGGCCGCCGCTTGCTGGGGTCTCGGCACGGTCGTGTCGAAGCAGGTCGTCGACGACGTCACGCCGCTGACCCTGCTGCCCGTCCAGCTGGCGGCCAGCTGCGCCCTGCTCGCCGGCGCCGCCGTCCTCCGGCGGGCACCCTTCGCGTGGACGGCACCGATGCGACGCCTGGCTCTGCTCGGCGTCCTCAATCCCGGTGCCGCGTACGCGCTCGGCCTGATCGGCCTGACGAGCATCACGGCGAGCATGTACGTGCTCCTGTGGGCGCTCGAACCGGTACTCATCCTGCTGCTGGCCGCGCTCGTGCTGCGCGAACGTATTCCACCTGGCCTCGCTGTGCTGGTTGCGGTCGCCGTGCTCGGCGTGCTGGTGGTCGTCTACCGTCCCGGCGCCGCGGGCGACCCGGTCGGAATCGCGCTGACCGTCGCCTCGGTCGGCTTCTGCGCCGCGTACGCGGTGCTCACCCGACGTCTTCTCCTCGACGACTCGGCGCTCGCCGTGGTGCTGGTCCAACAGGCTGCCGCCCTCGGGTTCGCCGCCGTCCTGGCCACCGTGGTCACCCTCGCCGGTGGTACGGGCTGGAGCCTGGCCGGCCCGGACGTCGTGACCTGGCTGGTCGCTGCGGCGTCCGGGGTCGTGTACTACGGCCTCGGCTTCTGGTTCTTCATCACGGCCCTGCGCCTGGTGCCCGCCTCGTATGCGGGAGCGTTCCTGCCGCTCATCCCCGTCTTCGGACTCGCGGCCGGGTACCTGGCCGGTGAGCGGCTCGCGCTTACGCAGTGGGTCGGAGCCGCGGGCATCGTCGCCGCGACGGTCGCTATCGCGCTCCGCGGCCGCGCAGCCGACCCCGTGGAGGCGAGTCGCGGCTGAGTCGGCGCGGCTCGGACTTGCCGTCCGGACTCTACTCAGCAAGTATTGAGTCAATATCAGTTGACAGATAGGTGCAATCATGGACCTGGAGGCCCGGGCGGGCGTGCTCGCCGCACTGGCCGATCCCGCGCGACTGCGCATCGTCGACCTGCTCGACGCCGGCGACGCCTCGCCGGGCGAGCTGCGCGACCGGCTCGGGATGCCGTCGAACCTGATGGCGCACCACCTCGGCGTCCTCGAGGCTCGCGGCGTCGTCAGCCGACATCGCTCGCACGCCGACCGGCGCCGCACCTACCTGCGCCTGCACCCGGAGGCGCTCGCCGGTCTCCTGCCGGGCATCGGCGGGCCCGCCGTCCGGACCGTCACGCGGGTGGTGTTCGTGTGCACCGCGAACTCCGCCCGCTCCCAGCTCGCGAGCGCTCTGTGGCGGCGGGCCAGTGCCATCCCATCCACCTCCGCCGGCACCCACCCGGGAGACGCCATCGCGTCCGGTGCGATCGCGGTCGCCCGACGACGGGGCCTGAGGCTGGTCCAGGACCGACCGCAGGCCCTGGACGACCTGCTGCGCGCCGGTGACCTCGTCGTCACGGTGTGCGACGGTGCCCACGAGCAGCTCGCCTCGGCGAGCACCGACGGCCTGGCCGGGGTCGTCCACTGGTCCGTCCCCGACCCCGCGCAGGCCGGCACCGCCGCCGCGTTCGACGACGCGTACGTCGACATCGCCGAGCGCGTGTCGCGGCTCGCACTCCGGCTCGCCGACGACCACCCGCCGGCCGACGGCCTCGGCGTCCGTGCGGGAGGCGGCGCGTGAGCGCACCGTCGGCACCACTGCCGAGGCGGCTCCTCGCCGAGCTCCTCGGCAGCGCCCTCCTGGTCACCGTCGTCGTCGGCTCCGGCATCGCCGCCGAGCGACTCTCGCCCGACGACGTCGGCCTGCAGCTGCTGCAGAACTCGACCGCGACGTTCCTGGGTCTGTCCGTGCTGATCCTGCTGTTCGGGCCGGTCTCCGGTGCGCACTTCAACCCGGTGGTCTCCGCCGCCGACTGGCTCCTCGGCCGGCGGATGGGCACGGGCCTGACGGGCGTCGAGGTCGGTGCCTACACGGTCGCCCAGGTCGCCGGCGCTGTCGTCGGCGCTCTCCTGGCCAACCTCATGTACGACGTCGACCTGATCGAGCTGTCCACGAAGGACCGCACCGGTGACGGCCTCTTCGCTGCCGAGGTCGTCGCCACCGCCGGCCTGGTCGCGCTCATCTTCGCGCTCGCGCGCAGCGGCCGCGGCGTGCTCGCCGCGCCGGCGGTCGGCGCCTACATCGGCGCGGCGTACTGGTTCACCTCGTCGACGTCGTTCGCCAACCCGGCCGTCACGGTCGGTCGGATGTTCTCGAACACCTTCGCGGGCATCGACCCGGCCTCGGTGCCGGCGTTCATCGGGGCGCAGCTGGTGGGGGCGGCCGTCGGGGTGGTCGCCGTCCGCTGCCTCTACCCGGACGTCGCAACCGCGGCCGACGACGTCGTCGTGCCGCACGCCACGGCCCACCGCACCGCCTCTGCCCACGACAGCCACAGGAGCCCTCGATGACCCAGCCCGCCGCGAGCGACGACAGTGCCAGGGGTGGTCTCGGGCGGGTCCCGACGGTGGTCTTCGCCTGCCGCGCCAACGGCGGACGATCCGTCGCGGCGCGCCTGTTGACCGAGCACTACGCGCGAGGTCGCGTCACGGCCCTCTCGGCAGGTACCGAGCCCGGCGAGCACATCCACCCCGAGGTCGCCCAGGTGCTCGAGACCCTGGGGCTGGACACCTCGCAGGAGCAGCCGACGCTGCTGACCGCGGAGACGATCGCCGCCAGCGACCTGACGATCACGATGGGCTGCGGAGAGAGCTGCCCGTTCGTTCCGGGAGCCACCTACCGGGACTGGCCGCTGGACGACCCCCGGGGCCAGGACGACGCCACCGTGCGACGCATCGTCGGCGACATCGACGCCCGCGTGCGCGACCTCGTCACCGAGCTGGTCCCCGACCTGGAGCTCCCGCCCGCGCTCGTCGGGCCGCGCTGATCGATGGCGTGACCCGGCGCTCCCGGGATGGCGCCGTCACGTCACGATCGTGAACCGGTTCGCGCGGGTCCGGCCCGTCTTCCTAGACTCGTCCCTGTGTCCGGACCCAACACCGACTACGACCCCGTGGAGGTCACTCCGTTGAAGGCCGAGGAGGTCGAGGCCGCGCGCGACGCTGCGCTCGCCGCGATCACAGCCGCCGCCGACCTCGCCGAGCTGAAGCAGGTCCGGATCGACCACACGGGCGACCGCTCGCCGCTCGCCCTGGCCAACCGCGAGATCGGTGCCCTGCCGCCGCAGGCCCGCAAGGAGTCCGGGCAGCGCATCGGCCAGGCCCGCGGCGCGGTCGCCCAGGCGCTGGGGGAGCGGCAGACCGTGCTCGAGGCCGAGCACGAGGAGCGGATGCTGGTCGAGGAGACCGTCGACGTCACGCTCCCGACCGACCGGGTCCCGGCCGGTGCCCGGCACCCGCTGACCACCGGTGCCGAGCTGATCGCCGACATCTTCGTCGCGATGGGCTGGGAGGTCGCCGAGGGCCCGGTGATCGAGGCGGAGTGGCTGAACTTCGACGCGCTCAACCTCGGGCCCGACCACCCGGCCCGCACCATGCAGGACACCTTCTGGACCGACCCCGGTACGGACCACCTGGTGCTGCGCACCCACACCTCCCCGGTGCAGGCGCGCACCATGCTGTCCCGCACGCCGCCGATCTACGTCGTCTGCCCGGGCCGCGTCTTCCGCACCGACGAGTACGACGCGACGCACAGCCCGGTCTTCCACCAGGTCGAGGGCCTGGCCATCGACGAGGGCATCACGATGGCCCACCTGAAGGGCACGCTCGACCACTTCGCCACCCAGATGTTCGGCGACGGCATCACCACGCGGTTCCGCCCGTCGTACTTCCCCTTCACCGAGCCCAGCGCCGAGGTCGACCTGGTCTGCTTCGTGTGCCGCGGTGTCGGCGAGCACGACGGCGCGCCGTGCCGCACGTGCCGCGGCGAGGGCTGGATCGAGTGGGGCGGCTGCGGCGTCGTCAACCCGCGGGTGCTGGCCGCCTGCGGTGTCGACGCGGAGCGCTACACCGGCTTCGCGTTCGGCATGGGCATCGACCGGACGCTGATGTTCCGGCACGGCATCGAGGACCTGCGGGAGCTCTTCGAGGGTGACGTCCGCTTCACGACCGCTTTCGGAACGGAACTCTGATGAAGGCCCCTGTCTCCTGGATCCGCGAGTACGTCGACCTGCCGGACGGCGTCACCACCGACGAGCTCGCCGCGCGGCTGACCGCGCTCGGGCTCAAGCTCGAGGCCATCGAGCGGCCCGGCGACCAGATCACCGGCCCGCTCGTCGTCGGCAAGGTGCTCACGATGGAGCCCGAGCCGCAGAAGAACGGCAAGACCATCAACTGGTGCACCGTCGACGTGGGCGCCGCCAACGGCACCGGCGAGCCCCAGGGCATCGTCTGCGGTGCGCACAACTTCAAGCCCGGCGACCTCGTCGTCACGGTGCTGCCCGGCGGCGTGCTGCCCGGCAACTTCGAGATCTCCGCGCGCAAGACCTACGGCCACGTGTCGGCGGGCATGATCTGCTCGGCCCGCGAGCTCGGACTGGGCGAGGACCACGACGGCATCATCGTGCTGTCCGAGGGCGCCGGTGCGCCCGGCGACAGCGCCTTCCCGCTGCTCGGGCTCGACGACGAGGTCATCGAGTTCGAGATCAACCCCGACCGCGCCTACGCGCTCTCGCTGCGCGGCGTCGCCCGCGAGGCGGCGCTGGCCTACGGCGCGCCGTACCGCGACCCGGCCGAGCGTCGCTTGCCGGAGCCGAACGCCGGCGGCTACCCGGTCGAGATCGACGACCCGGCCGGCTGCCCGGTCTTCGTCGCGCGGCTGGTCACCGGCTTCGACCCGGCCGCGCCCTCGCCGGACTGGATGGTCCGCCGGATCACCCAGGCCGGGATGCGCCCGATCTCGCTAGCCGTCGACGTCACCAACTACGTGATGCTTGAGATCGGCCGGCCGATCCACGGCTACGACGCCGACCGGCTCCAGGGCCCGATCCGGGTCCGGCGGGCCCGCGAGGGCGAGCGGATGACCACGCTCGACGGCGCCGAGCGCACCCTCTCGGTCGAGGACCTCGTCGTCACCGACGACTCGGGGATCATCGGGCTCGGCGGCGTCATGGGCGGCGAGACCACCGAGATGTCCGACACGACCACGAACATCCTCGTCGAGGCCGCCCACTGGGACGCCACGTCGATGTTCCGCACCGGCAGGCGGCACAAGATCACCTCCGAGGCCGGCAAGCGCAACGAGCGGGGTGTCGACCCGGTCGTCACCCAGGCCGCCGCCGACCGGGTGGTCGAGCTGCTCACGACGTACGGCGGGGGCACGGCCGACCCGGGCGTCACCGTCGTCGGCCTCCCGCCCGAGCAGCCGACGATCACGATCTCCTACGACCTGCCCGCGCGGGTGACCGGCATGCCGATCGACGCGGCCACGACGGTGGCCAACCTCGAGGCGGTCGGCTGCGTGCTGGAGAAGGGCGACACCACGCTGGCGGCGACGACGCCGCCGTGGCGTCCCGACCTGACCGACCCGTTCGACCTGGTCGAGGAGGTCGCGCGGATCGTCGGTTACGACCAGGTGCCCTCGGTACTCCCGCGTGAGGCCACCGGCCGCGGCCTGACCCGTGAGCAGCGGCTGCGGCGCCGGGTCGGTCGCACGCTGGCGGGCGCCGGCTGCGTCGAGGTGATCAGCTTCCCGTTCGTCGGCGACGCCACCTTCGACGCGCTCGGGTTGCCGGCCGACGACGAGCTGCGGCACACCGTGCGCCTGGCCAACCCGCTCTCGAGCGAGGAGCCGGCGTACACGACCACCCTGCTGCCCGGACTGCTCAAGGCCGCCGCCCGCAACGTCGGCCGCGGCGCCCCGGGCGTGGCGCTCTTCGAGACCGGCACCGTGGCGTTCCCGGCCGACCGCGGCCCGGCGCCGATCTACGGCGTCGACTGGCGGCCGAGCGACGACGAGCTCGCCAAGCTCTTCGAGGCGATCCCCGACCAGCCGCTCCACCTCGCCGTCGTCCTCGCGGGCGAGCGCGAGCGCGGCGGCTGGTGGGGCGAGGGCCGCGACGCCGGCTGGGCCGACGCGGTCGGCCTGGTGCGCCGGCTGGCCGCCGAGCTCGGCGTGGAGACCGACGTGGCCGCCGCGCAGCGGATGCCGTGGCACCCGGGTCGCTGCGCCCAGGTGCGCCTGGCCGGCCCCGGGGACGGTCTGGCCATCGGGTACGCCGGCGAGCTGCACCCCAAGGTGTGCCAGGCGTTCGGCCTCCCGCCGCGCAGCGCCGCACTCGAGATCGACCTCGACGCCCTGATGCGACACGCACGCGACGTCACGCCGGGCCCCGACTTCTCGGCGTACCCGGTCGCGAAGGAGGACGTCGCGCTGGTCGTCGACACCGAGGTCACCTCGGCGGACGTCGAGTCCGCGCTCCGTGAGGGCGCCGGCGACCTGCTGGAGGCGGTGCGGCTCTTCGACGTCTACACCGGTGAGCAGCTCGGCGCAGGCAAGAAGTCGCTCGCGTTCGCGCTGCGGTTCCGGGCCGCCGACCGCACGCTGACCGAGGAGGAGACGGCAGCCGCACGCGACGCGGCGGTCGCCCTCGCCGCCCAGCGGACCGGTGCGGTGCAGCGAGCCTGATCCGCGGAGGTGATTCCGGCGCGACTGTCGTTTTCCGGTGATCCCGTTCGTGGACAGGGTGAGTACCCCTCCCGACCACGAAAGTGAGCACCGACATGCGCACCCTCATCTCCTCCGCCTTCGTCTCGCTCGACGGGGTCGTCGACTCGCCCGGCGGCGGCACCCCCTCCGAGAGCCACCGCAGCGGCGGCTGGACCTTCAAGGACATCGACTTCCTCCCCGAGGTCTACGAGCTCAAGGGCCGCGAGATGGAGGAGGCCGCGGCGATGTTGTTCGGGCGGGTCAGCTACGAGGCGTTCGCGCCCGTCTGGCCGGGCATGACCGAGTTCGCCGTGGTCAAGGACATCCCGAAGTACGTCGTCTCGTCGACGATGGCCGACGACGATCTCGTCGACGGCTGGGGCCCGACGACCATCCTCCGGTCGACCGACGACGTCCGCGCACTCAAGGACTCCGACGGGGGCCCGATCCTGATGGCCGGCAGCGCCGAGCTGAACCGGTCGCTTTCGGACGCCGGCCTGATCGATCGCTACCACCTGCTCGTCTTCCCGGTGCTGCTCGGCGCCGGCAAGCGGCTGTTCAGCGACAGCGACCGCGAGAGGCAGCGGCTGCGGCTGGTCGAGCACGAGGTCTACGCCAACGGGGTCCAGAAGAACGTCTTCGACGTCGTGCGGTAGCCGAGCCCGGCGGTCGCGCCTCGGTCATGGTGGCGCTGGCATAATCGCGGACGTGATCCGGCTCCGCGTGCTCGACGACGTCACCTGGGACGGTGCGCCGGTCCCGGGCGAACGGACCCACGCCCTCCTGCGCGGCCTCGTCGACGCCGGGAGCCGCGGTCTCAGCGACGCCGCGCTCGTCGATGAGGTGTGGATGGACGAGCCGCCGGCCAACCCCGCCAAGGCGCTGCAGGTCGTGGTCTCGCGTGCTCGCGCCGCCACGGCCGTCGACGCGATCGAGCGGACCGCGCGGGGTTACCGGCTCACCCTCGCCGTCGAGGAGGTCGACGCCTGGGCGGCGCGACCGGAGGGTCTGAGGCTCGCCGCCGCGGGGGAGTACGCCGCCGCGCTGCCGCTCCTCGAGCGTGCCCAGCCCGACGACGAGGTGGTCGCGGCGCTGCTGCGCTCGGTCGCGAGCGTGCACGGCGTCCCGGCGGCGCTGGACCGCTACGAGGCCTACCGCACGGAGCTCGCGGACCGGCTCGGCGTCGACCCCGCCCCCGAGCTCCGGGCCCTGCACGTCGAGCTGCTCGCACGCGACCGTCCGGTCCGCGCGGGCCTGCTCTACGAGGCGTCCCGGCTGATCGGTCGCGAGGACGACGCCGCCGCACTCGAGGCGATGATCCGCTCCTCGCGGGTCACCTCGATCGTCGGCCCGGGCGGCCTCGGGAAGACCCGGCTGGCACACCTGATGGGCCGGCTGGCCGAGCAGCCCGTGGTGCACTTCGTCGAGCTCGCCGGCGTCACCTCGCCCGAGGGCGTGGCGGTCGAGGTCGGCGACGTGCTCGGCGTCCGTGAGTCGGTCGCGGGCCGGCTCACGTCGGCGGCGGCGCGGCGTACCGATCTGGTGAGCCGCATCGTCGACCAGATCGGCACCGCCCCGGCGCTGCTGATCCTCGACAACTGCGAGCACCTCGTCGAGGCGGTCGCCGACCTCGTCTCCGTGCTGGTGCAGCGCACCCCGTCGCTGCGCGTGCTGACCACCAGCCGGGCGCCGCTCGGCATCGCCGCCGAGCGCGTCTACCAGCTGCCCCAGCTCGGGCTCGACGACGCCGTGGAGCTCTTCGCCGAACGGGCCACGGCCGCCCGGCCCGGCGTACGCCTTGACGACGAGGAGGTGCGCTCGCTGGTCGCCCGCCTCGACGGCCTCCCGTTGGCCGTCGAGCTGGCGGCCGCCAAGGTGCGGGTCATGTCCGTCGCCGAGATCGAGCGGCGCATCGACGACCGGTTCGCACTGCTCCGCGGCGGGTCGCGCGACGCGCCGGCCCGCCATCAGACCCTGCTGGCGGTGATCGACTGGAGCTGGAACCTCCTCCACGACGAGGAGCGGGTCGCGCTGCGCCGGCTCTCGATCTTCCGCGACGGCTTCGCGCTCGACGGGGCCGACGCGGTCGTCGACGGTGACGCGCTCACCGCGTTGGCCAATCTCGTCGACCAGTCGCTGGTCACCGTCGTCGAGGGCGCGAGCGGACTGCGCTATCGGCTGCTCGAGACGGTCCGTGAGTTCGGCCAGATGCGACTGGCGGAGTCGGGGGACGAGCCCGCGACGCGGGACCGCCTCCGCGCGTGGGCGGTCGGGTTCGCCCGCGACGTCGAGCGCCGGCTCTTCGGGCCGGAGCAGGTCGACATGATGACGGCAGCCCGCGCCGAGGAGGGCAACCTCGTCGACGTACTCCGTGCGGCGCTGCGCGACCAGGACGCTCCCGCCGTGGTCGCTGTGATGGCGTGCCTCTCCGACTTCTGGACGATCGAGGGCAGTCACCTCAAGGTGGTCAACCTCGCCGGCGACGTCGACGACGTCGTCTCCTCGGCCGAGGTCGAGGAAGAGCTGATGCCGCTGCTGCGCACGACCCTGGCCGCCATCACCTTCAACTCGATGATCTTCTCCGAGTCGCCGACCGAACGCGCTCAGGCTCGTCTCGACGAGCTCGGCCCGGGTGCGCCCGGTACCCGCGCCTCCGCCCAGATCAAGGTCCTCCAGCGGGCGCGGCTGATGGAGAACGACGGCGACGCCGATCGCTTCGAGGAGCTCGTCGAGGACCCCGACCCGCGGGTGCGCCAGCTCGCCCTCCAGTGGGCCAGCCAGTTCTACGAGAACCAGGGCGACCTCGCCCGGGCCCAGTTGGCCGCGCTGCAGTCGCTCGACATCCTCGACGACCGCGACGGTCCGTGGACTCGCGCGCTGGTGAGGTCCCAGCTCTCCGGGCTCCTCCAGCAGGGAGGTGACATCGACGGCGCGCTCGAGTACGCCGAGGGTGCCCTCCCGACCATGGAGGCGCTGGGCGCCCTCGAGGACGTGGCCCAGCTCAAGGCGGTGCTGGCCGTGGCCGCGATGGAGGACGGGCGGGTCGAGGACGCCGGCCGGATCTTCGACGAGATCGCGGCCGCCGACTCCGGGGTCGGCGTCTTCGGCGCCTCGATCATCGTCCTCTGCGGACGCCCCGAGCTCGACCTGGTAGCCGGTCGGATCGAGGACGGGCTGCGCGGCTACCGGCACGCGGTCTCGACGCTGGAGCAACGCTCCTTCCCCGCCTTCGGCGACGGGATCACCGTCGCGCCCTGGGTGCTCTTCCCGACCGCCGCAGCCGTCTCTGCCCATCTCCGCCACGGTGCCGCCGGCGAGGTTGCCGGCCTTCGTCGTGAGCTGCGCGCGCGGACTCCCCACATCCTGGAGAACCGGCATGGGTTCCTGGACTACCCGGTGGCCGGCTCGGTGCTGTTCGCCCTCGCCGAGTGGGAGCTGGTCCACGACCCGGACGACGAGACCGCCCGCCGCGCGATCCGGATGATCGCGATCGCCGACCGCTTCGGCTACAACCGCCAGCTGCCGAGCCTCTCCTGGGACTGGGCCCAGGAGCTCGCCGACACCCACCTGCCCGGCGCGCTCACCGCCGCCCGCGCCGAGCTCGACGGCCGCAATGGCCCCGAGCTCCGCCAGGAGGCTCACGGCCTCGTGACGGAGCTCGAATAGCGTGCTGGTGGTCTCGGCGGTTGAGGTGTGAGGAGCGCCAGCGACGAGCCTCGAAACCACGTCGGTGGTCACGGTGGTTGAGGAAGGTGCTCTGGCGCCTGTCTCGAAACCACGTCGGTGGTCACGGTGGTTGAGGAAGGCGCGCTAGCGCCTGTCTCGAAACCACGCCCTGCCGGACACGGTGGTTGAGGTGTGAGGAGCGCCAGCGACGAGCCTTGAAACCACGCCCGTCTCGGTGGTTGAGGAAGGCGCCCTGGCGCCTGTCTCGAAACCACGCCCTGCCGGACACGGTGGTTGAGGTGTGAGGAGCGCCAGCGACGAGCCTTGAAACCACGCCCGTCTCGGTGGTTGAGGAAGGCGCTCTGGCGCCTGTCTCGAAACCACCGCCGTCTCTCGGCTCGCCGGGTTTCGACGCGCCCGTCGCGGGCGCTCGTTCCTCGCGCCCGCGGGGCTTGCTCAACCTGGCCGGCCCCACGCCGGGCGCTCGTTCCTCGCGCCCGGCTGGCCGTCTCATCGAAACCACCGCCGCCTCTCGGCTCACCGGGTTTCGACGCGCTCGTGCGACTTCGTTCCTCAGCCGCGCCGCTTGCTCAACCTGATTGAGCGACGCCGGGCGCGAGCGAGCTCGCGCCCGGCTGCTCAATCACATCTTCCGGGAGTAGGAGCGGACCGAGAGCGGGAGGAAGATGGCGACGACGATCGCGCAGCCGAGCAGGGCCCAGCCGACGTTGGCGGTGAGCGCGCCGTCGTTCATCAGGTCGCGGACCGCACTGATCACCAGCGAGACCGGGTTGACCTTCACGAAGGCCTCGAGCCAGCCCGGCAGGGTGTCGGCGGGCACGAACGCGTTCGACAGGAAGGTCAACGGGAACATCACCATCATCGAGATGCCCTGCACGGCCTGGGCGCTGCGCGCGCGGGTGCCGAAGTAGGTGAAGATCCAGGCCAGTGACCAGCCCGCGACGATGGTCAGCAGCCAGCCGGCGATTACGCCGGGGACGCCGCCGGCCGGCCGGTAGCCCATCAGCAGACCGGTCAGGATGGTCAGGGTCGCCGCGGTGGCGTAGCGGAGCAGGTCGGCCATCGCCGGGCCGACCAGGGGAGCGATCCGGGCGATCGGCAGCGACTTGAACCGGTCGAAGACGCCCTTGTCCATGTCCTCGCGGAGCTGGATGCCGGTCGCCATGCAGGCGGTCAGCGCGGTCTGGGCGAGGATGCCGGTGATCACGATCGGCAGGTAGTCCTGGACGCTCCCGGAGATCGCGCCACCGAAGATGTAGGCGAACATCGCGGTGAACAGCAGCGGCTGCAGGGTGACGTCGAACCACTGCTCGGGGTTGCGCCGCATCTTCTTCACGGCGCGCCAGGCCATCGCCAGGCTCTGGTCGATCGTGTCGCGCAGCGACGGGCGGGTCACGATGGTGCGGTCGAGCACCTCGGTCGTCTCGTGCTCGGCGAGCAGGGTGGTGCTCATCGTGCGGCCTCCATCTCGGGCTCGGTGCGGTCGGGGGTCTCGTCCTCGGCGCCGTGGCCGGTGATCGCCATGAACACCTCGTCGAGGGTGGGCTTCTGGACGGTCGCGCTCGCGATCGACAGGCCCGACTGACGCAGCGCGATCAGCACGTCGGCGGCCTGGTTGGCGTCGGCGAGCGCCACGTTCATGCCTCCCGACTCCGGCGTGAGCACCGGCTCCTCGTCGAGCACCCGGCGTACCACGGCGGCGGCGTCGGGGGCGTCCGCCACCTCGGACATCCGCAGCTGGAGGGTCGAGCTGCCGACCGAGGTCTTCAGCTCGTCCGGGGTGCCCTCGGCGACCTTGATGCCGCGGTCGATGACCGCGATCCGGTCCGCGAGCTGGTCGGCCTCGTCGAGGTACTGCGTCGTCAGCAGCACGGTGCTGCCCTCGCGGATCAGGTCCCGGATCGTGTCCCACATCTGACCGCGGGTCCGCGGGTCGAGGCCGGTGGTCGGCTCGTCGAGGAAGATCAGCGGGGGCTGGGAGATCAGGCTCGCGGCGAGATCGAGCCGCCGACGCATACCGCCGGAGAAGGCGCTGATCTGCTTGTCCCGCGCCTCGGTCAGCCCGAAGCGCTCGAGCAGGTCGGCGGCCGTCGACTTCGCGCGGGCCGAGGACAGGCCCTGCAGCCGACCGAAGAGCCAGAGGTTCTCGTAGCCGGTGAGGTTCTCGTCGACCGAGGCGTACTGCCCGGTCACGCCGACGAGCTGGCGGATCATGTGCGGGTGTCGACCCACGTCGACGCCGAAGATGCTGGCTCGGCCGCCGTCCATCGGCAGCAGGGTGGCGAGCATCTTGAGGGTGGTGGTCTTGCCCGCGCCGTTGGGCCCGAGCACGCCGAAGACCTCGCCGCGGCGTACCTCGAGGTCGATCCCGTCGACCGCGCGGAAGTCGCCGAAGGTCTTGACCAGCCCGGAGGCCGCGACGGCCAGGTCGGTGTCAGGAACTCGTGTCATGCCGAGAACTCTCGCCCCGGCCGGTTTCAGCCCGCCTTCACTCCGGTTTCACCGGTTTCAGGGCAGACGTGGGGAGCGCGCCCGAACACCGTGGTGGAGGAGGGAGGGCCTCGTCCGACGGTGGTTGAGGAGGGCGTTCTGCGCCCGCCTCGGAACCACCCTGCCGACCCGAACCCACGCTCGTCGAGCGCACCGGGACGACGGACCTCACGCCTGGACGACGAAACTCCCCGCCCGGAGGCACGACCGCCCCGCCGCCGCACCGCTCAGTCGATCGCCTGGTTCACGCACGCCCGGAACTGCTCCTGCACGGCCTCGTCCCCGCTGAGCGTGATCTCGGTGTCGTCACCGCGGCGCCACAGCCAGGCGTCGAGGGCACTGGCGGGCCCGCTCACCACGACGTCGGGGTCGACACCCGGGTCGGCGACCGCCGAGATGTCGTCGAGATCGTGCTCCTCGCCCGACTCCGGGTCCGTCCCCGTGAACCGCCCGGTCTCGACCCACACCACGTCGCCGGTGTCGGTGACGTCGACCCGCACGAACCGGCCGTACGGCGTGAAGCTGCCCCACGGGGGAGTGCCCCCGAACATCACGTCCAGCGCCTCGTCGACGCCGTCGGCGGCGAGAGCGGGGTCGAGCGGCGTGACCGCGCCCGCGGTCTGCTCGGCGTCGAGCCGGTGGATCAGCGCCTCGTGTGCCTGCCGGCGGAACGTGAACCCGACCGTCTGCTCGTCCGACCACGACCAGGCCGGCTCCGCGGGGTCGGCGGCGCCGAGCGCGGCGACCAGCCGCGCGGCCTGGGCCTCGTGGAAGGCCAGGAGCTCGTCGTACGCCGCGGGCTCCGTGGGCTCGTCGAGCTCGTCCGGCCCCACGGGGCGCTGGGTGATGATCGTGGCCCAGAAGTGCAACACGCGGGCGTGGTGCCCGAGCAGGTCCGTCGCCGTCCAGTCCGGGCAGCCCGGCACCCGTGCCTCGGGATCGCACGTCGCCAGCACCGACCTGAGCCGTGCCGCCTCGGCGTCGATGTGTCGCAGGTAGTCGTCGAAGGAGAGTCGCGCCATACTCGGAACCTAGGACCGACCACCGACACACCGCACCCGAGTTACATGACCATGCAGAACTGTGTATAGTCATGCATATGCCGATCAGAATCGCCGTCGCCGGAGCCAGCGGGTACGCCGGGGGTGAGTTGCTGAGGCTGCTCCTGGGGCACCCCGAGATCGAGATCGGCGCGCTCACCGGCGCCTCCAACGCGGGGCAGCCGCTCGGCGTCCTGCAGCCGCACCTGGTGCCCCTCGCCGAGCGGGTGCTCGTCGAGACCAGCCTCGAGACCCTGCGCGGCCACGACGTGGTCTTCCTGGCCCTCCCGCACGGCCAGTCCGGCGAGCTCGCCGCCCAGCTGGGCGACGCCACGGTGGTCATCGACTGCGGCGCCGACTTCCGGCTCGCCGATCCCGCCGCATGGGAGAGGTTCTACGGCGGCAGCCACGCCGGCACCTGGCCCTACGGCCTGCCCGAGCTGCCCGGCCAGCGCGACGCCCTCCGGGGCGCGAACCGGGTCGCCGTACCGGGCTGCTACCCGACGATCGCCACGCTCACGCTCGCGCCGGCCGTCGCCGCCGGCGTCGTCGAGCCCGACGTCACCGTCGTCGCCGCCTCCGGCACCTCCGGTGCCGGCAAGGCCGCCAAGCCGCACCTGCTCGGCAGCGAGGTGATGGGCAACGCCAGCGCGTACGGCGTGGGCGGCGTGCACCGGCACACCCCCGAGATCACCCAGAGCCTGTCGCGGCTCACCGAGGATGCCGTCCGGGTGAGCTTCACCCCGCTCCTGGTGCCGATGCCGCGCGGCATCCTCGCCACCTGCTCCGCGCGGCTCACCGCCGACCTGAGCGCCGACGAGGCCTACGACATCTACGCCAAGGCGTACGCCGACGAGCCCTTCGTCCACCTGCTCCCGCAGGGGCAGTGGCCGCAGACCAAGTCGGTCACCGGCTCCAACTCCGTCCACCTCCAGGTGACGGTCGACGAGGACGCACGACGAATGGTCGCCGTCGGTGCCGTGGACAACCTGTCCAAGGGCACCGCCGGCGCTGCCGTCCAGTGCATGAACCTCGCGCTCGGTCTCGACGAAGGACTGGGCCTCTCGACCGTAGGAGTAGCTCCGTGAGCATCACCAACCCTCAGGGCTTCCGGGCCGCCGGCGTCGCCGCCGGGCTGAAGTCCACCGGCGCGAAGGACATCGCGCTCGTCGTCAACGACGGCCCGCAGTTCGACTCGGCCAGCGTCTTCACCGCCAACCGCTGCAAGGCCAACCCGGTCCTGTGGAGCCAGGAGGCCGTCAAGGACGGCATCGTCAAGGCGGTCTTCCTCAACTCCGGCGGCGCCAACTGCTACACCGGCGCCGACGGCTTCCAGACCACCCACGCGGTCGCCGAGACCGTCGGTGCCGCACTCGGCATCGGCGCGATCGACGTCGTCGTGTGCTCGACCGGGCTGATCGGCCTCACCAACGACCGCGCTCAGCTGCTCGCCGGTGCGCAGGCGGCGTACGACGCGCTGGCCGCCGACGGGGGAGCCGAGGCCGCCCAGGCGATCATGACCACCGACTCGGTCAGCAAGCAGGTCGTCGTCGAGGGCGCCGGCTGGTCGATCGGCGGCATGGCCAAGGGTGCCGGCATGCTCGCCCCCCAGCTGGCCACGATGCTCGTCGTGCTGACCACCGACGCCGTCGTACCCGCCGCCGACCTCGACACCGCGCTGCGCGCTGCGACCCGGGTCAGCTTCGACCGGCTCGACTCCGACGGCTGCATGTCGACCAACGACACGGTGACGCTGCTGGCGAGCGGTGCCAGCGGCATCACCCCGAGCCCCGCCGACTTCACCGCCGCGCTGACCCAGGCCTGCACCGACCTCGCGATGCAGCTGCTCGCCGACGCCGAAGGCGCCGACCACGAGATCGCGATCACCGTGCTCAACGCGGCCACCGAGGACGACGCGGTCGAGGTCGGCCGCAGCGTCGCCCGGTCCAACCTCTTCAAGGCCGCGGTCTTCGGCAAGGACCCCAACTGGGGCCGGGTCCTGGCCAGCATCGGCACCACCAGCGCTCAGTTCGACCCCGCCGACCTCGACGTCGCCATGAACGGCGTCTGGGTCTGCAAGCAGTCGACCCCGCACGCCGACCCGGCGACCGTCGACCTCGACCCGCGCGAGGTCAGCGTCACGATCGACCTGAAGGCCGGGCCCGAGCGCGCGACCGTCTGGACCAACGACCTGACCCACGCCTACGTCCACGAGAACAGCGCCTACTCCTCATGAGCGACCAGAGCGACAGCCCCGTGATCGAGCACGTCCACCACGACCCCAGCAAGCCCGACCCGGCGAAGGCCCGCACCCTGGCGGCCGCGCTGCCCTGGCTGAAGCGCTATCACGGCAAGATCGTCGTGGTGAAGTACGGCGGCAACGCCATGACCGACGAGACCCTCAAGCGCGCCTTCGCCGAGGACATCGCCTTCCTCCGGTTCGCCGGCTTCAAGCCGGTCGTCGTCCACGGCGGCGGCCCGCAGATCTCCACGATGCTCGACAAGCTGGGCATCGAGTCGGAGTTCCGCGGCGGACTGCGGGTCACCACCCCCGAGGCCATGGACGTCGTCCGGATGGTCCTCGTCGGCCAGGTCCAGCGCGAGCTGGTCGGCCTTATCAACGAGCACGGCCCGCTCGCCGTGGGCTGCTCCGGCGAGGACGCCGGCCTGTTCACCGCCGAGCCGACCAACACGGTCGTCGACGGCGAGGAGGTCGACCTCGGCCTCGTCGGCGAGGTGGCGCACGTTCGGCCCGAGTCGGTCCTCGACCTGATCGAGGCCGGCCGGATCCCGGTCGTCTCGAGCGTCGCGCCCGACGTGAACGGCGTGGTCCACAACGTGAACGCCGACTCCGCGGCCGCCTCGCTCGCCGTCGCGCTCGGGGCGGAGAAGCTGCTCGTCCTCACCGACGTCGAGGGGCTCTACCTCGACTGGCCCGACTCCGACGACGTCATCGGCGAGATCAGCCCGGAGGCGCTCGCGGAGATCCTGCCGACGCTCGCCGCCGGCATGATCCCCAAGATGGGCGCCTGCCTCCAGGCGGTGCAGGACGGCGTTCCGCGCGCCACCGTCGTCGACGGCCGCGAGCCGCACGCCGTGCTGCTCGAGCTGTTCACCAACGAGGGCGTCGGCACCCAGGTGCTGCCCGGCGTCGAGACCAAGACCCGGAAGGCGAGGGACGCCGAGTGAACACCACCACCACCACCACCACGGGCGGCTACCAGGAGCGGTACGCCGCGAGCCTGATGAACACCTTCGGCGCACCCAAGCTGCTGCTGACCAGGGGCGCGGGCGCACACGTCTGGGACGCCGACGGCAAGGAGTACGTCGACTTCCTCGGCGGCATCGCCGTCAACGCCCTCGGCCACGCCCACCCGGCGCTGATCGAGGCGGTGACCACCCAGCTGCAGGCCCTCGGGCACGTCTCGAACTTCTTCACCACCGCGCCCCAGGTCGAGCTCGCCGAGAAGCTGCTCGACCTCCTCGGCGTCGGTGTCGGCGGCGGCCGGGTGTTCTTCACCAACTCCGGCACCGAAGCCAACGAAGCGGCGTTCAAGCTGACCCGGCGCACCGGCCGCACCCACGTCGTGGTCGCGGAGGGAGCGTTCCACGGCCGCACGATGGGCGCGCTGGCGCTGACGTCGAAGGAGGCCTATCGAGCGCCGTTCGAGCCGCTGCCCGGTGATGTCACCTTCGTCCCGTTCGGCGACACCGACGCGCTCGCCGCCGCGGTCACCGACCGGACCGCGGCGATCCTGCTGGAGCCGATCCAGGGCGAGGCCGGCGTCAACATCGCGCCCGAGGGCTACCTCGCGGCCGCGCGCAGCATCGCCGACGACCACGGCGCGCTGCTGTGGCTCGACGAGGTCCAGTCCGGCATGGGGCGCACCGGCGCGTGGTTCGCCCACGCCGGGATCACTCCGGACGTCATCACGCTCGCCAAGGGGCTCGGCGGCGGCTTCCCGATCGGCGCCTGCATCGGCATCGGCGCCGCGGGCGAGCTGCTCCAGCCGGGCAACCACGGCACGACGTTCGGCGGCAACCCCGTCGCCTGCGCGGCCGCCCTCGCCGTGATCGCCACGATCGAGGACGAGGACCTCCTCGAGCACGTCACCGTGCTGGGCCACAAGCTCCGCGACGGCCTCGCCGCCGACCCGCGGGTCACCGAGGTCCGGGGCGCGGGCCTGTTCATCGGCCTCGACCTCGCCGCGGACGTGTCCGCGGCCGTGGTCGCGGCCGCCCAGGAGGCCGGCTTCATCCTCAACAACCCGACGCCGGGGCGGATCCGGATCGTGCCGCCCCTGGTGATCACCGCGGACGACGTGAACGCGCTCCTGACCGCGTGGCCGGGCATTCTCGACACCGCGTTCGCGGGCGAGGGGGAGCAGCCGTGAGCCACGCCGTGCGTCACTTCCTGGCCGACGACGACCTGACGCCCGCGGAGCAGGCCCGGGTGCTCGCCCTCGCGGCGGAGCTCAAGCACGCGCCGTACGACGCCAAGCCCCTGGCCGGTCCGAAGACCGTCGCGATGATCTTCGACAAGCAGACGCTGCGCACCCAGGCGTCCTTCGCGGCCGGCATCGCCGAGCTCGGCGGGTTCCCGATGCTCGTCGACGGAGCCCTGGCCGGGATCGGCGTGCGCGAGTCGGTCCACGACGTCGCCCGCGTGCTCGGCCGGCAGGCGTCGGTCATCGTGTGGCGCACCTACGAGCAGCGGCGCCTCGAGGAGATGGCGGAGCATGCGGGAGTGCCCGTCGTCAACGCGCTCACCGACGAGTACCACCCGTGCCAGCTGCTCGCCGACCTGCTCACCATCCAGGAGCACAAGCAGCAGCTCGCCGGCCTGACCGTCGCCTTCGTCGGTGACGGCGCCTGCAACATGGGCAACTCCTGGCTGCTGGCCGGTGCCACCGCGGGGATGCACGTCCGCATCAGCTCGCCCGAGGGCTACGCGCCGGAGGCCGCGATGTTCGAGCGGGCCGCGGCGATCGGCGCCACCACCGGCGGCTCCGCGGTTCTCCAACCCGACCCGGTCGCTGCCGTCACCGGGGCTGATGTCGTCGTGACCGACACCTGGATCTCGATGGGCAAGGAGGACGAGGCCGCGGCCCGGGCCGAGGTGTTCGCGCCGTACTCGCTCACCACCGGGCTCTTCGAGCAGGCCAAGCCCGACGCGATCGCCATGCACTGCCTCCCCGCCTACCGCGGCAAGGAGATCGACGCCGAGGTGCTCGACGGCCCGCAGAGCGTGGTCTGGGACGAGGCGGAGAACCGCCGGCACGCGCAGAAGGCGATCCTCGCCTTCCTGACCGGGGACCCGGGATGAGCACTGCGCTCCGTCCGACGACCAAGAGCGCCCGCCACCAGCGCATCGTCGAGATCGTCACCCAGCACGAGGTGCGCTCGCAGGGCGAGCTCGCCGACCTGCTGGCCGAGAACGGCCTCCGGGTCACCCAGGCCACCCTCTCGCGCGACCTCGTGGAGCTCGACGCCGTCAAGGTACGCACCGCCGACGGCGCACTGGTCTACGCCGTGCCCGCCGAGGGCGGCGACCGACGACCCGCGGCGCCGGGGGAGACCGTCGCGTCGGCGTCCCGGCTGGCCCGGCTCTGCGGCGAGCTGCTCGTCAGCGCCGAGGCCAGCGCCAACCTGGTCGTGCTGCGCACCCCTCCCGGCGCCGCCCAGTTCCTCGCTTCGGCCTTCGACAAGGCAGAGTTTCCCGAGGTGCTCGGCACGATCGCCGGCGACGACACCGTCCTGGTGATCGGGCGCGAGCCGACGGGCGGCGACGACCTGGCCCGCCGGTTCCTCGCCCTCGCCGACGCCCACTCCCACGCAGAACAGAAAGTAGACAACCCGTGAGCAAGGTCCTGACGTCCCTCCCCGCCGGCCAGCGTGTCGGCATCGCGTTCTCCGGAGGGCTGGACACCTCGGTGGCCGTGGCCTGGATGCGCTCCAAGGGCGCGATCCCCTGCACCTACACCGCCGACATCGGTCAGTACGACGAGCCCGACATCAGCGGCGTGCCCGGGCGCGCGCTCCAGTACGGCGCCGAGATCGCCCGCGCCGTCGACTGCCGCCCCCAGCTGGTCGAGGAGGGTCTGGCCGCGATCGCCTGCGGCGCCTTCCACATCCGCTCGGCGGGCCGCGCGTACTTCAACACCACGCCGCTCGGCCGCGCGGTCACCGGCACGATGCTGGTCCGCGCCATGCACGAGGACGGCGTCGACATCTGGGGCGACGGCTCGACGTTCAAGGGCAACGACATCGAGCGGTTCTACCGCTACGGCCTGCTCGCCAACCCCGACCTGCGCATCTACAAGCCCTGGCTGGACGCCGACTTCGTCGCCGAGCTCGGCGGCCGCGCCGAGATGAGCCAGTGGCTCACCGAGCACGACCTGCCCTACCGCGACTCCAAGGAGAAGGCGTACTCCACCGACGCCAACATCTGGGGCGCCACCCACGAGGCCAAGACGCTCGAGCACCTCGACGTCTCGCTCGAGGTCGTCGAGCCGATCATGGGCGTGAAGTTCTGGGACCCGTCCGTCGAGATCGCGCCCGAGGACGTCACCATCGGCTTCGCGGAGGGCCGGCCGGTCTCGGTCAACGGCAAGCGGTACGACGACCCGGTCGCGCTCGTCCACGAGGCCAACGCGATCGGCGGCCGGCACGGCCTGGGCATGTCCGACCAGATCGAGAACCGCATCATCGAGGCCAAGTCGCGCGGCATCTACGAGGCGCCCGGCATGGCGCTGCTCTGGATCGCCTACGAGCGGCTGCTCAACGCCATCCACAACGAGGACACGATCGCCAACTACCACCTCGAGGGCCGCCGCCTCGGACGGCTGCTCTACGAGGGCCGTTGGCTCGACCCCCAGGCGCTGATGCTGCGCGAGTCGATCCAGCGCTGGATCGCGTCGCTGGTGACCGGCGAGGTCACGCTGCGGCTGCGTCGCGGCGAGGACTACACGATCCTGCGCAGCGACGGCCTGACGTTCTCCTACCACCCGGACAAGCTCTCGATGGAGCGCACCGAGAACGCCGCCTTCGGCCCGCTCGACCGGATCGGCCAGCTCACCATGCGCAACCTCGACATCGCCGACTCCCGCGCCAAGCTCGAGCAGTACGCCGCGCAGCCCCTCGACCAGGGCCAGGTGCTCGTCGAGCACGGCACCCTCTTCGGCGAGCTGCCGGCGGGCGGCGCGGAGCGCATCGAGGCGAACCCGGCGGCCGAGGAGGAGCCCGACGAGGTGGCGCTCGACGCCGCCGCGATGGAGTTCGGCAGCGACTGATGGGCACCGACGACACCTCCACCGGCACCAACACCGGCAAGCTCTGGGGCGGCCGCTTCGCGGGCGGGCCCTCGCCCGAGCTCGATGCGCTGTCGCGCTCGACCCACTTCGACTGGCGGCTCACGCCGTACGACCTGGGCGGTTCGCGGGCCCACGCCAACGCGCTGCACCGCGCCGCGCTGCTCACCGACGCCGACCACGCGGAGCTGCTGCGCGGGCTCGCGGCGCTGGGGGAGCGGTATGCCGCGGGCAGCCTGGTGCCCGACCCCGTCGACGAGGACGTGCACGGCGCCCTCGAGCGGCTGCTCGTCGAGGAGGTCGGCGCCGACGTCGGCGGCCGGCTGCGCGCCGGCCGCAGCCGCAACGACCAGATCGCCACGCTGTTCAAGGTCTTCCTGCGCGACCACGCGGCCGTCGTGGCGGGTCACGTGCTCGATCTGGTCGACGCGCTGACGACCCAGGCCCGCGCTCACCTGGAGCCGGGCCGGGAGAGCGTGATGCCCGGTCGCACCCACCTCCAGCACGCCCAGCCGGTGCTGCTCGCACACCACTTGATGGCACATGCCTGGGCGCTGCTGCGCGACGTCGACCGCCTCCGCGACTGGGACGCCCGCGTGGCCGCCGACTCGCCGTACGGCTCCGGCGCGCTCGCCGGCTCCAGCCTCGGCCTCGACCCGGAGGGCGTCGCCGCCGAGCTCGGCTTCACCGGCTCCACCGCCAACTCCATCGACGGCACCGCCTCCCGCGATTTCGTCGCCGAGTTCGCCTTCGTGGCCGCCCAGATCGGCGTCGACGTGAGCCGGATCGCGGAGGAGGTCATCCTCTGGTCGACCAAGGAGTTCGGCTTCGTCACGCTGCACGACTCCTGGTCGACGGGGTCGAGCATCATGCCGCAGAAGAAGAACCCCGACATCGCCGAGCTGGCCCGCGGCAAGGCGGGGCGCCTGATCGGCAACCTGTCGGGACTCCTC
>NZ_CP076104.1:0-3060000 GCF_018732145.1 Nocardioides sp. LMS-CY | reverse complement strand
GCGTAGTCGATGGACAACGGGTTGATATTCCCGTACCGGCAAAGTAGCGCCCATGACGAGGCCGGTGATGCTAACCACCCGAAGCCCGGGTGACCGATCCCTTCGGGGTGAGGCGTCTGGGTGGAGCGTGGGATCCGATCCGGTAGTAGTCAAGCGATGGGGTGACGCAGGAAGGTAGCCCAACCACGCCGATGGTTGTTGCGTGGGTAAGCAGGTAGGGGACGGTCTAGGTAAATCCGGGCCGTGGTGTCGTAAGGCACGACCCTGAGATGTGATGCCGAGCCCGTATGGGTGAAGTGGGTGATCCTATGCTGTCGAGAAAAACCTCTAGCGAGCTACGCGCCGCCCGTACCCCAAACCGACTCAGGTGATCAGGTAGAGAATACCAAGGCGATCGAGCGAACCATGGTTAAGGAACTCGGCAAAATGCCCCCGTAACTTCGGGAGAAGGGGGGCCGGATCCGTGATACCCCTTGCGGGTAGTAGCGGTGATGGCCGCAGAGACCAGGCCCAAGCGACTGTTTACTAAAAACACAGGTCCGTGCGAAGTTGTAAGACGATGTATACGGACTGACTCCTGCCCGGTGCTGGAAGGTTAAGGGGACGGGTCAGCCACGTGAGTGGTGAAGCTCAGAACTTAAGCCCCAGTAAACGGCGGTGGTAACTATAACCATCCTAAGGTAGCGAAATTCCTTGTCGGGTAAGTTCCGACCTGCACGAATGGAGTAACGACTTGGGCGCTGTCTCAACCGTGGACTCGGCGAAATTGCACTACGAGTAAAGATGCTCGTTACGCGCGGCAGGACGGAAAGACCCCGGGACCTTTACTATAGTTTGGTATTGGTGTTTGGTTCGGCTTGTGTAGGATAGGTGGGAGACTGTGAAGCATCGACGCCAGTTGGTGTGGAGTCATCGTTGAAATACCACTCTGGTCGTACTAGATGTCTAACCTAGGACCATGATCTGGTTCAGGGACAGTGCCTGATGGGTAGTTTAACTGGGGCGGTTGCCTCCTAAAATGTAACGGAGGCGCTCAAAGGTTCCCTCAGCCTGGTTGGCAATCAGGTGTTGAGTGTAAGTGCACAAGGGAGCTTGACTGTGAGACAGACATGTCGAGCAGGGACGAAAGTCGGAACTAGTGATCCGGCCACGGCATGTGGAAGCGTGGTCGCTCAACGGATAAAAGGTACCCCGGGGATAACAGGCTGATCTTCCCCAAGAGTCCATATCGACGGGATGGTTTGGCACCTCGATGTCGGCTCGTCGCATCCTGGGGCTGGAGTAGGTCCCAAGGGTTGGGCTGTTCGCCCATTAAAGCGGCACGCGAGCTGGGTTTAGAACGTCGTGAGACAGTTCGGTCCCTATCCGCCGCGCGCGTAGGAAACTTGAGAAAGGCTGTCCCTAGTACGAGAGGACCGGGATGGACGAACCTCTGGTGTGCCAGTTGTCCCGCCAGGGGCACGGCTGGTTGGCTACGTTCGGAAGTGATAACCGCTGAACGCATCTAAGCGGGAAGCACGTTTCAAGATGAGGTTTCCCACCGGGTTAACCGGGTAAGGCCCCCAGCAGAACACTGGGTTGATAGGCCAGAAGTGTACAACCGTGAGGTAGAGCTGACTGGTACTAATAGGCCGAGGGCTTGTCACACAAACCCTCAACAAAACCCACAACACATTCCTGCATCGACACTCGCGTCCACAATCCAAAACACCAGACACAACAAGACCATGCCCTCGACAGGCCGTGATCTCTAACTGAACAGATGCTTGGCCACACACCGTGACAACACCGGTGCGTGACGCCACCAGAGTTACGGCGGCCATAGCGAAAGGGAAACACCCGGTCCCATCCCGAACCCGGAAGTTAAGCCTTTCAGCGCCGATGGTACTGCAACCGAGAGGCTGTGGGAGAGTAGGACGCCGCCGGACATACTTTTGAAACAGGGTCACCCCTTCGGGGGTGGCCCTGTTTCGCATTTCGGGGTGGTCGTGAACTACCGCTCGTCGCTGGGTGGGCGCCCACTTTCCGCGCACAGTAGGCGTTCGAACCCGCTTGTCCACAGGAAGGCCCGGGCTGCGGCCCGGGTGTCGGTCCGGGCGGGCATCGTCGGGGTCGGAGGTGGTGGCAGATGTCAGCACGACAGAAGGCGACGAAGCTCGCGAAGCCGGGGGAGCATCCGGTGGCCAACGAGGTGCGGCTGGTCGGGCGGGTCTCGCAGGCCCCGGCGGAGCGCGTGCTGCCCAGCGGTGACGTGCTGTGGACCGTCCGGGTGGTGGTGCCGAGGCCGAAGGGAGCGGCCCGCGGGACGGTGGACGCACTCGACTGCGCCGCGTGGACGAAGCGGGCGCAGCGCGCGGTCGCGTCCTGGGGGCCGGACGACGTCGTGGAGGTCACGGGGGCGATGCGGCGGCGCTTCTTCCGGACCGCGCAGGGCGCCGTGTCGCGAGTGGAGGTGGAGGTGAGTCGAGGCAGGGTCATTCGTCGCGCAGGGAGCGGATGAGCACCCCGGCGCTCGGCTTGGGCTGGAAGGAGGTGACCTTCTCGGGCAGCAGTCGACCGAGGCCGGCGACCCGGAGCACGTCGACGAAGTCGGGCGCGGGCATGAGCAGCGCCAGTCCGCGGCGGCGCGCGACGGCGCGGAGTGCGTCGTCGAGCGAGTGAGCGTGCGCCACGGCGCTCGGGGCTCGCTCCAGGGCAGGAAGCAGGTCGTCCTGCAGGATCTCGGCGGTCAGCCGCTCCTCGTCGCGGGGCAGCTCGATGGCGGCCCACTCGCGTCCGTCGGTGGCGATGACGGTCTCCTGCGAGAGGGTGGCGACGGCCTCCTGGGGGCCGAGGCCGCCCCGCACCCGCGGTCCGAGCCGGTCGAGGTCGGTGATCCGGAGTCCGAAGAGCACCCGGTGGATCGCGCCGAGGAACAGCGGGGTGTCGTCCTGGTCGACCAGCATGGCGAGCCCGGCCCTGGTGGCCGGCGCCAGCTCGGGATGCTCGGTGCGGAGCAGGCCGTAGGCGGCGTACCGGTGGTGGCCGTCGGCGATCAGCGCTCGGGTGTCCCGGAGGCCGGCGTCGACAGCGGTCAGAACCTCCGGATCGCGGATCGCCCAGATCCGGTGGTACTGCCCGGACCGGTCGGTGAACTGGCGGTCGGTGGGTGCCGTTTGGACGGCGCGCAGCAGCTCGCGCAGCGAGGTGGGGGCGCGGTGGGTGAGCAGGATGGGGGCGGGGTTCATCGCCATCTCGGCCATCCGCTCGGCCAGGTCCGCGGCCTGCGTGGGATGCACCCCCTCATGCGGGTAGACCGCGATCTCGTCGCGCGTGGTCGCCTGGTGGGTGAGCGCGAGCGCGCCGACGAGGCCGCGGACCGTGATGCCGGAGGTCGTGTACTCGTGCAGGTAGAGCGCGGGCTCGCGATCCTGGACCACCTGGCCGGTGCGCTGCCATTCGGCGAAGCGTTCGGCGACGTCACGGTGCGGTCGGGCGAAGGCGCGGGCGGACGCCTGCCCGCCGACGCGGTTCGGGGCGAGCATGAGCGCCCGGAAGGGCTCGAGTCGCAACGGCCGCGCCACCAGGGCGGGGGTGGCCACGACGTCGGAGTCCATCGGTGCATCGTAGGGTGCGGCCCAAGTCCGCGAACGGAGGAGGTGCGCGTGCTCGGCACGTCGGAGGTGCCCCTGAGCGAGGGCTACGACCTCGCCATGCTCGACCTGGACGGGGTGGTGTACATCGGTGGCGACGCCGTCCCGGGCGCGGCCGCCGAGCTGTCGCGGGCACGCGAGGCGGGGATGCGGCTGGCCTTCATCACCAACAACGCCTCCCGGACGCCGGACCAGGTGGCCGGCCAGCTCCGCGGGCTCGGCGTGGCCGCCGAGGCGTCGGACGTGGTGACCTCGGCGCAGGCGGCGGCCCGGCTGCTCGCGGACCGGTTCGGCCCGGGTGCCCGGGTGGTCTGCCTGGGCGCCGAGGGTCTGGAGCAGGCGCTGCGCGCCACGGGGCTCGCGCCCGTGGGGGTGACCGACGAGGCCGTCGCGATCGCCACCGGCTACGGGCCGGACGTGCCGTGGGCCGCGATCATGCGGGCCGCGGTGCGGATCCGGGACGGACTGCCGTGGGTCGCCAGCAACACCGACCACACGTTTCCGGCGGCGTTCGGAGTCGCGCCGGGCCACGGCGTGCAGGTGGCGATGCTGCGGGACTTCACCGGGGTGGAGCCGGTCGTGGCCGGCAAGCCGGCCCGCCCGCTGCTCGACGAGACCATCCGCCGGGTCGGCGGGATGCGACCGCTGATGGTGGGGGACCGGCTGGACACCGATATCGAGGGCGCGAACGCGGCCGGTCTCGACTCGCTGCTGGTGCTCACGGGCGTGACCGGGCTCGCCGAGCTGGCGGGGGCGCGGCGAGAGCTGCGACCGACCTACGTCGCACCGGACCTGGGCGGGCTGCTCGAGCCGCAGCCGGCACCGGTGCCCGGACCCGACCCGGGGGAGCAGCGGCTCGGCGGGTGGTCGGTGGTCGGCGATCACGGTCGGCTCCGGGTGACCGGCGGGGGATCGCCCGGCGACTGGTGGCGGGTCGTCGCAGCGGCGGCCTGGCAGCACCTGGACGCGACCGGGGAACCGGTCGACCTGACTGCGACGACGCCGCCCTCCGACGGGTAGCCTCGACCCATGAGCGAGGACCCCGATCTGCCCGTCCCGGAGGAGCCCGAGGCGACCCCGCCCGAGCCGGAGCGGGTGCGCACCGGGGTGCCGCATGTCGACGAGGTCATCGCCGCGGTGGAGCAGCTCGAGGAGCGGCCGCTGGAGGAGCACGTCGGAGTGTTCGAGACCGCGCACGCCCAGCTGCGCCGGGCCCTCGACGACACCGACCGGCCGACCGACCCCGCCTGACCGTGCCGCCGCGACGTCTCCGCCTGGACGCCGAGCTGGTCCGCCGCCGACTGGCACGCTCGCGCGAGCATGCGAGCGAGCTGATCGCGCAGGGTCGGGTGAAGGTGGCTGGCGCGCCGGCCACCAAGCCGGCGACCGGAGTGACCACCGACGTGGCGATCGTGGTCGCCGACGATCCGGATCGGCCCGACTACGTCTCGCGCGGGGGACACAAGCTGGCCGGGGCGCTGGCGGCGTTCGAGCCGCACGGGTTCGTGGTGGCGGGCCGGCGCTGCCTCGATGCGGGCGCGTCCACCGGTGGCTTCACCGACGTGCTGCTGCGCCACGGCGCCGGCCAGGTGGTGGCGGTCGACGTCGGTTACGGCCAGCTGGCCTGGCGGCTCCGCCAGGACGAGCGGGTCGTGGTGCACGACCGCACCAACATCCGGGAGCTGACGCCGGAGCTGATCGGCGGTCCGGTCGAGGTCGTCGTGGGCGACCTGTCCTTCATCTCGCTCCAGCTGGTCCTCGACGCCCTGCTGGGCGTCGTGGTGCCGGACGCCGACCTGGCGCTGATGGTCAAGCCGCAGTTCGAGGTCGGCAAGGACCGCGTGGGCAAGGGCGGCGTCGTGCGTGACCCCGCACTGCGCGCGGAGGCGGTGCTCGGCGTCGCCGCCGCGGCCGCCGGTCGCGGTTGGGGCGCCCGGCGGGTGGCCACCAGCCCGCTGCCGGGCCCGTCGGGCAACGTCGAGTTCTTCCTCTGGCTCAGGAAGGGCCCGCCCGAGCTCACCGACGAGGAGGTCCACAGCACCGTGCGGGCCGCCGACCAGCTGGGGGTGCCGGGTGAGAGGGTGGACCCGTGACGACCTCCACCGAGCTGACGCCCACGTCGGAGCGCCGGGTGCTGCTCGTCGCGCACACGGGGCGCGACGACGCGCGTGAGGTCGCGCGCTCGTTCGCGAAGGCGCTCAACACCCACGGCCTGGTGGTGCGGATGCTCGCCGAGGAGGCGACCGAGCTCGGGCTGGCCCCGGGGGGCGACGTCGAGGTGGTCCGCCACGGCGACCCGAGCGGCGGCTGCGAGCTGGTGGTGGTGATCGGCGGCGACGGCACCATCCTGCGGGCGGCCGAGCTGACCCACGAGTCCGGTACGCCCGTGCTCGGGGTGAATCTCGGCCACGTCGGCTTCCTGGCCGAGGCGGAGTACGACGACCTCGAGTCGACGATCGACGCGGTCGTCCACAAGCGCTACACCGCCGAGGAGCGGCTGACGCTCGACGTCACCGTGCACCGCGATGGCGAGGTCATCGAGCGCACGTTCGCGCTCAACGAGGCCAGCGTCGAGAAGGCCGCCCGCGAGCGGATGCTCGAGGTGGTCGTCGAGATCGACGGGCGCCCGCTGTCGCGCTGGGGATGCGACGGCGTCGTCTGCGCCACGCCGACCGGGTCGACGGCGTACAACTTCAGTGCCGGCGGTCCGGTCGTCTGGCCGGGTGTGGAGGCGCTGCTGCTGGTGCCGATCAGCGCACACGCGCTGTTCGCGCGGCCGCTGGTCGTGGCGCCGACCTCGGTGCTGGCGGTCGAGGTGCTGGCGCGCACCGAGGGTGCCGGCGTGCTGTGGTGCGACGGCCGGCGCACGGTGGACCTGCCGCCGGGCGCCCGGATCGAGGTGCGCCGGGGGGAGATGCCGGTGCGGCTGGTGCGACTCCACGAGGCGCCGTTCACCGACCGGCTGGTCGCGAAGTTCGACCTGCCGGTCGAGGGCTGGCGGGGTTCGACCGAGCGTCGCCGGCGGCTCGCCCAGGAGGCTGCTCGCACGTCGGCCCCCGGGCAGGGCGAGGAGCGCGATGCTTGAGGAGATCCGGATCGCCTCGCTCGGCGTCATCGACTCCTCGACACTGGAGCTGGGCCCCGGCCTGACCGTGATCACCGGTGAGACCGGAGCCGGCAAGACGATGATCGTGACCGCCCTCGGGCTGCTGCTCGGTGGTCGGGCCGATACCGGCGCGGTACGCACCGGCGCCCGGACCGCGCGTGTCGAGGGCGTCGTCCGGGTCGACGGGATGGCGGAGTTCGGCGCGGCGGTCGAGGAGGCCGGTGGCGAGGTCGAGGACGACCGGGTGGTGCTGGCCCGCAACGTCTCGGCGGAGGGGCGCTCGCGCGCGTTCGTCGGCGGCGCGTCGGTGCCGGTGACGACCCTGTCGCAGGTCGCCGAGCCCCTGGTTGCGGTGCACGGCCAGTCCGACCAGCACCGACTGCTCCAGGCACGCGCCCAGCGGGAGGCGCTGGACCGGTTCGGCGGGGCGCGACTGGCGAAGCTGGCCTCGACGTACGCCGACCTGCATCGCCGCCTCGAGGCCACCGAGCGGGAGCTCGAGGAGGTCGTCGCGACGGCGCGCGAGCGGGCCCAGGAGGCCGACCTGCTGCGCTTCGGCCTCGGTGAGGTCGAGGCGGTGGCCCCCCGGGCGGGCGAGGACGCCGAGCTGGCGGCCGAGGAGGCGCGGCTGGGCTTCTCCGACACGTTGCGCACCGCCGCCGAGCAGGCACGCGAGGCGCTGTCGAGCGAGCACGGCGACCCGGACTCGTTGACCGCTGCGTCGGCGGCCCGCACGCTGCTCGACGGCGTCCGTGAGCACGACCCCGAGGCGGGTGAGCTCGCGGACCGGCTGGCCGAGCTGACCTACCTGCTCTCCGACCTGGCGGCCGACGTCGCGTCGTACGCCACCCGCATCGAGACCGACCCGGCCCGGCTGGCGGCGGTCTCGGAGCGACGGGCGGCGCTGACGGCGCTGACCCGCAAGTACGGCGAGACCATCGACGAGGTGCTCGCCTGGGCGGAGCAGTCGGCGACCCGGCTGCTCGACCTCGACCACACCGACGAGCGGATCGAGCAGCTGCGCGGCGAGCAGGAGTCGCTGCGCGCGCGGCTCGGCACGGCGGCGGCCGAGCTGTCGGCGGCCCGGTCGAAGGCCGCGGCACGCCTCGCCAAGGAGGTCACCGCCGAGCTGGCACTGCTCGCGATGCCGCACGCCCGGTTGACGATCGAGGTCCGCCAGGCCGAGGTCGACCCGCCCGAGCGACTGCTGCACGGACCCCTGCTGGTCGGCGAGCGCTGGCTGCGCCACACGGCGTCCGGCGTCGACGAGGTCGAGCTGATGCTGGCCGCCAACACCGGCTCCGAGCCGCGACCGCTGTCGAAGGGTGCCTCGGGAGGTGAGCTCTCCCGCGTGATGCTCGCGCTCGAGGTCGCCCTGGCGGGGACCAGCCCGGTGCCGACGTTCGTCTTCGACGAGGTCGACGCGGGCGTCGGCGGCGCGGCCGCGGTCGAGGTCGGTCGCCGGCTCGCCCAGCTCGCCCGCAGCGCCCAGGTGCTGGTCGTGACCCACCTGCCGCAGGTCGCGGCGTACGCCGACCGGCACGTCGTCGTGGAGAAGTCCTCCGACGGCTCGGTGACCAGCTCCGGACTCCTGGTCCTCGACGAGGAGCAACGGGAGCGGGAGCTGTCGCGAATGCTCGCCGGACTGACGGACTCCGACACCGCGCTGGCGCACGCCCGCGAGCTGCTCGAGGTCGCCCAGCAGGCGCGCGGCGGCTAGTCCAAGCTGAGGGCGACGCGCCCGACCGCACGGTACCGAGATCGTCTAGACCGGTTTGGCACGATGGCCCGGTCATGACCACCCCACCTCTCGCCGACGCCACCACCAGGACGGTCGGCACCGCTCGGGTCGGTCGTCGGGCCCGTGATCTGGTGCCCCGGCTGCGACCCGGCGACATCGCCGTCCTCGACCACCTCGACATGGACCGGGCCAGCGCGCAGGCCCTCGTGGCCTCCGGAGCGATCGCGGTCGTCGATGCGGCCGCGATCATCTCGGGTCGCTACCCGAACCTCGGGCCCCGCACCCTCGCCGAGGCGGGCCTGGTCGTCGTCGACGGGATCGGCGCGGCCGGGCTGGCGGCGATCCGGGACGGCGCCGAGATCGCCCTCCACGGCGGCCGCGTGCTGGTGGACGCCGTCGTGGTGGCCGACGGGCGACCGCTCGACCGCGACGCCGTCGAGGCGGAGATGGTGCGGGCGCGCAGCGGGCTCGCGAGTCAGCTCGCGGCGCTGGCGCACGGGAGCACCGAGCTGCTCCGGCACGAGGAGGACCTGCTGCTGCACGGCGTGGGCGTGCCCCGCCTGGCCACCCGCGTCGCCGGTCGGCCGGTGCTCGTGGTGGCCCGCGACCACGAGCGCGCCGACGAGCGCGCCGGCGTGCGGACCTTCCTGCGCGAGCAGCACCCCGTCGTGGTCGGCGTGGGCGGTGCCGCCGACGCGCTGCGCGCCGACGGGGTGCGCTGCGACGTGGTCGTGGTCGACGAGGCGGACGAGCTGCCGACCGCCCAGACCCTGCGGGCCGCGGGCGACGTCGTGGTCCGCACCGCCGGCGACGCGCGGGGCGTGGTCGAGCAGCTCGAGCGACTCGGCGTCCGGTCCTCGGTGGTCCGGACCTCGACGGCGCCCGAGGACGTCGCCCTCGTGGTCGCCGACGCGGCGGAGCCGAGCGTGATCGTCGGCGTGGGGCTGCGGGCCACGCTCGAGGACCTGCTCGACGGCGGCCGCCCCGGCGCCGCCGGCGCCGTGCTGACCCGGCTCAAGGTCGGGCCCCGGCTCGTCGAGGCGACCGCCGTACCCCACCTCTACTCGGGCCGGGTGCGCCCGTGGCACCTGCTGCTGGTGATGCTCGCCGGCCTGGCCGCGCTCGCCGCGGCACTCTCCGTGACCCCGGTCGGCCAGGAGTGGGCCGACTCGATCTCCGACACCTTCCAGGGACTCTTCTCGTGATCTCCTACCGACACCACATCGTGTCGCTGGTCGCCGTCTTCCTCGCCCTCGCCGTCGGTGTGGTGCTCGGCGGCGGACCGCTGTCCGAGCTCGGCCGCGACGACCGGCCGCCCGCGGCGGCGATGAGCGCGCAGCAGACCGGCGCGCGCATCGCCGAGTACGGCGACGCGTTCGCGACGTCCGCGGCGCCGACGCTGTACGCCGGGCGGCTCCAGGAGCACCCCGTCGCCGTCGTCACGATGCCGGGTGCCGCCCCCGACGTGGTGGGCGCCCTCACCGACCAGGTCGCCGCCGCGGGCGGCACGGTCGCCGGGACCTACGCCGTACGCCGGGCGCTGGTGGACCCGTCCCAGAAGTCGCTCGTCGACACCCTCGGCGCGCAGCTGGCCGCCCAGCTCGGCGACGCGGCGGTCGCGCCGGAGGCCTCGACGTACGACCGGATCGGACAGCTGCTCGGCCTGGCGGTGGCCCCGGACGGCCTCGCCGCCGCGGACGTCCGTGCCGTGCGGGAGAGCCTGGCCGGGGCCGAGCTGCTGGACCCGCCCGCCGAGGTCGGGCCGGCCGAGGTGGTGCTCGTGCTGCTCGGCGACCGCACCGACCCGGCCGTGCTCTCCGGCGTCGTCTCGGGCCTCGCCGCGCAGGCGCCGGGTGTCGTGGTGGCGGGGGAGACCGCGACGGCCGCGGCCGGAGGCGACCTGGTCACCCTGCGCGGCGAGGAGGCCGCCGCGACGGTCGCCACCGTCGACGGGGCGGAGACCGCGCTGGGTCAGGTCACGACGACCCTGGCGCTGATCGGGTCGCTGACCACGCAGGGCGGATCCTTCGGAGCGTCGGGTTCGGACGGAGCTGTCCCCCTGACGTGAGGTGGCGGCCCGAGCGCGTTCGCGGCCGGCTGGCTAGGAGCCCTGCGCGACAGCCGCTCGAACGCGCTTGACCACGTCGGCGAACGATCCGCGCTCGAGCTCGGCGCTCCACGCTTGGTCGGCTTCCCCGAGAGGAAGCTCAGTGGAGCCGTTGACCTCGTCGATCAGGCCCGCCGAGTTGACGACTCGATAGACCTCGCGCGCGAACTCGTCCTTCATGGGCTCGAGCCTCTCGATCGAGGGGATCGGCGCGCCCTTGCGACGCAGGATGAACAGCGAGGTCTCGCCGACGACGGCCGTACGCTCCTCGACAGCACTCGGTGTATTCGGCCCGAACTCGAGTGTGATCTCACCTGAGGTGGGACCGACTGGCTTGCCGCCGAGAATCTCCCCAAGTTCGACCGTATAGACGGTCATCTCGGAGGTCATGGTCTCGTCCCCCTCGGACTCGACCCAGGTGCGCCCCGGCTTCGCGTCGGTGACCGTCCCGACGGCAACAAGGTCCGCCGAGTCCGTCAGGCTCGGCAGCGAGTCGTACCACTCGACCTCCCAGCCGGTGATCTGATGGATTGCCCACGGGTTCCTCTCCTGTCCGGGATCGACCGTGTGGTCGGCCCTGCTGGAGGATCGCGCCGACGGATCTGTTGAACGATTCGTCTCGTCCGTGAGGCCGCCGCATGCCGAGACCAACAGGAGCATCGTTGCCGCCGTAGCCAGGCGAGTTGGGATACGCATGGTGTGGGCTCCTAGTAGTTGGCGAGGACTTGGTTGACGTCCTCCGCGGAGTACGTATTGGCCAGGGAGTTGTTCGGGGTCGTATTGGTCTTCATGCATGAGCTAGATGGATCGGAGGCGTCCTCGTGCCGAAGCCCGACGGTGTGGCCCAGTTCATGGCAGGCGAGTGCGCGGCGTCCCCAGGTCGTGTCCCAAGCCCCAGCCAACGCGTAGTTGATCCGCAGAACCCGTCCGTAGCACCAGCGGTTTGGATGCGTCCCGCCCAAGGTCGCGGACGACGGACAATCGGTCCAGCCGTATGCCGGCGTATCCCCGTACTCGCCGTCCATGATGCGGACGTCGTAGTCCGATCCATCGACATACGTCCACGTGAAGTCGAATCGTGGGAATTGGTTGTTGAGCGCCCATTGGGTCATGTTGCCCGTCTTGGTCAACGTGTCGTAGTAGTCAACTCGGTGGCTCTTGTTGTTCGCTAGCCAGGGACCGCCCACAGCGGAACCGAAGTTCGCGTGGGCGGGACTCATCACGAGTAGCGGGAGGGCGAGCGCCACGAGGCCGCCGACGAGGATCATGCGTCCCAGTTGGGTAAGTCCGCCCACCGGATTGAACACCCGGCGGCGAAATCCGCGCCCAGTGGTTCGTGAGACGTTCGAGACTTCCATCAGCCCGCACCTCCGTCTTCGGCAGGTGGACATCGTCAAGGTCGTCGGCAGGTCCCGTCCTCCACCTCGAAAATTCACCGTAGGCCGCACTGGAGTCATGCGGGCAGCAGGCACGACGATGAGCAACGGCAGAAGCCTGGCTCTTGTCAGGCAGGTGACAAGTTCGGACTCATCTAGGCCACGCTGCGACCCGCGACGCGTCGGCAAGTGCGATCGTCGACACCCGTCGGAGACGACGCTTGCCATCAGAGCGCCGGTCGCTGACCACGCAGGGCGGATCCTTCGGAGCGTCGGGTTCGGACGGAGCCGTCCCCCTGACGTAGCATGGAGTTCCGTGATCAACGGGACGCCCACCAAGCACGTGTTCGTGACCGGAGGCGTCGCCTCCTCGCTCGGGAAGGGCCTGACGGCGTCCAGCCTCGGCAGCCTTCTCAAGGCTCGCGGCCTGCGTGTGACGATGCAGAAGCTCGACCCCTACCTCAACGTCGACCCGGGCACGATGAACCCCTTCCAGCACGGTGAGGTGTTCGTCACCAACGACGGCGCCGAGACCGACCTCGACATCGGGCACTACGAGCGCTTCCTCGACACCGACCTGAGCCAGATCGCCAACGTCACCACGGGGCAGGTCTACTCGAGCGTGATCGCCAAGGAGCGGCGCGGCGACTACCTCGGCGACACCGTGCAGGTGATCCCGCACATCACCAACGAGATCAAGGAGCGGGTCCTCGCGATGGGGGGCGACGACGTCGACGTGGTGATCACCGAGGTCGGCGGCACCGTGGGCGACATCGAGTCGCTGCCGTTCCTCGAGGCCGCGCGCCAGGTGCGGCACGACATCGGCCGCGGCAACTGCTTCTTCCTGCATGTCTCGCTGGTGCCCTACATCGGCCCGTCCGGTGAGCTCAAGACCAAGCCCACCCAGCACTCCGTGGCCGCACTGCGCCAGGTCGGCATCCAGCCCGACGCCGTGGTGTGCCGGGCCGACCGGGAGCTCCCGGAGTCGATCAAGCGCAAGATCTCGCTGATGTGCGACGTCGACCAGGAGGCGGTCGTCACCGCCGCCGATGCGCCGTCGATCTACGACATCCCCAAGGTGCTGCACCGCGAGGGCCTCGACGCCTACGTCGTACGCCGCCTGGACCTGCCGTTCCGCGACGTCGACTGGACCGTGTGGGACGACCTGCTGCGCCGGGTGCACCACCCCCAGGAGGAGGTCACCGTCGCGCTGGTCGGCAAGTACATCGACCTCCCGGACGCCTACCTGTCGGTCGGCGAGGCGCTGCGCGCCGGCGGCTTCGCCCACGAGGCCAAGGTCAACATCCGCTGGATCGCCTCCGACGAGTGCGCCACCCAGGCGGGCGCGGCCAAGCATCTCCAGGACGTCGACGCGATCTGCGTGCCGGGCGGCTTCGGCGTGCGCGGCATCGAGGGCAAGCTCGGCGCCCTGACCTACGCCCGCACCCACGGCATCCCGACGCTCGGCCTGTGCCTGGGCCTGCAGTGCATGGTGATCGAGTACTCCCGGAGCATGCTCGGCCTGGAGAAGGCCGGCTCGACCGAGTTCGACCCGGACACCCCGGAGCCGGTGATCGCGACCATGGAGGAGCAGCTCGAGTACGTCGAGGGCGCCGGCGACCTGGGCGGCACGATGCGGCTGGGGCTCTACCCGGCGGCGCTCAAGGAGGGCTCGATCGTGCGCGCGGCGTACGGTGCCGCCCAGATCGACGAGCGGCACCGGCACCGCTACGAGGTCAACAACTCCTACCGCGAGCAGCTCGAGGCCGCGGGGATGGTCTTCTCCGGCACGTCGCCCGACGACAGCCTGGTCGAGTTCGTCGAGCTGCCGCGCGAGGTGCACCCCTACTACGTGGCCACCCAGGCGCACCCCGAGCTGCGCTCCCGGCCGACCCGCCCGCACCCGCTGTTCAAGGGGCTGGTCGGTGCGGCGATCGAGCGGCAGAAGGAGCTGCGCTTCCCGATCGACGAGAGCGGGCTGCGTCGCGAGCCGGTCGACGAGGACTGAGCGACCGATGGGAGCTGGAGGGGTGCATCCGGAGCTGGCCGACCGGGAGGAGAGCTGGCCGGTCGTCCGTTCGGAGGACCGGCACCGCGACGGCTGGGTGGTGGCGCTGCGCGAGGACTGGCTGCAGCGCCCCGGCCACCCCGGCGACGAGCCGTTCGGTCGGCTGGTGCTGGAGCACCCCGGCGCCGTGGTGGTCGTGGCCGTCGACGACCGCGAGCGGGTCTTCTGCCTGTGGCAGTACCGGCACCCGGCGCGGCGCCGGTTCGTCGAGCTGCCGGCCGGGATCCTCGACGTCGACGGCGAGGATCCGCTCACGACCGCCCGGCGCGAGCTGGTCGAGGAGGCCGGGCTCGAGGCGACGGAGTGGACGCCGATCGGCACGTCGTACTCCTCGCCGGGCATCTCCGCGGAGCGGCACCACTACTTCCTGGCCCGCGGCATCTCCGAGGTCGACCGCGGCGGCTTCGTGGCCGAGCACGAGGAGGCCGACATGGAGACCGGCTGGGTGCCGGCCGCCGACCTGATCGCCGCCGTGGTGGATGGCAGGATCACCGACGGCCACAGCATGATCGCGCTGCTGATGGCGCAGGCCCGGGGGCTTCTGCGAGTCTGACGTCGGTAGACGACGACAGGAGACCCCGATGAAGATCGGCGTGCCCAGGGAAGTCAAGAACCACGAGTACCGCGTGGCGATCACCCCGATCGGGGTGCACGAGCTGGTCGCGCGCGGGCACGAGGTGTTCGTCGAGCAGGGCGCCGGGGTGGGGTCCCAGATCGACGACGAGGAGTACGCCGGCGCCGGTGCGAGGATCGTCGCGGACGCCGACGAGGCGTGGGGCGTCGCGGAGATGGTGCTGAAGGTCAAGGAGCCGGTCGAGGAGGAGTTCCACCGGCTGCGTGACGACCTGACGCTGTTCACCTACCTCCACCTCGCGGCCGACAAGCCGCTGGCCGAGCGGCTGTTGAGCTCCCGGGTGACCGGCATCGCCTACGAGACCGTGCAACTGCCCTCGGGCGCACTGCCGCTGCTCTACCCGATGTCGGAGGTGGCCGGCTGCCTGGCGCCCCAGGTCGGCGCCTACTCCCTGATGAAGGCCCGCGGCGGCCGCGGCGTGCTGATGGGTGGCGTGGGCGGTGTGGCCAACGCGAAGGTCGTCATCATCGGCGCCGGCGTCTCCGGCCAGAACGCCGCCAACATCGCGCTCGGCATGGGCGCCGACGTGACGCTGCTGGACACCGACCTGGACAAGCTGCGGATGTCGTTCTGGCGGTACAACAACCGGGTCCACGGCTTGGCGTCGTCGCGCCTCGCGATCGAGCAGCAGGTCATCGAGGCCGACCTGGTGATCGGGGCGGTGCTGATCCCGGGTGCGGCCGCCCCGAAGCTGGTCTCCAACGATCTGGTCTCGCGGATGAAGCCGGGCTCGGTGCTCGTCGACATCGCCGTTGACCAGGGCGGGTGCTTCGAGGATACCCGGCCGACCACGCATGCGGACCCGACCTACCAGGTGCACGAGTCGACGTTCTACTGCGTGGCGAACATGCCGGGCGCGGTGCCGAACACCTCGACGTACGCGCTGACCAACGCGACCATGCCGTACGTCGTGGCGCTGGCCGACAAGGGCTGGCTGCGGGCCTGCCGCGACGACCGCAGCCTCGCGCTGGGGCTGAACACCCACGCCGGGCGGCTGACCAACGCCCCCGTCGCCGAGTCGGTCGGTATCGCGGCCGTCGGACTGGACGAGGTGCTCGCCTAGGATCGACCCGCCATGGGTGATCCACAGCGGGCCGTCCGCACCTACCTCGACCACCTCTCGGTCGAGCGCGGGCTGGCGGCGAACACGCTCGCGTCGTACCGCCGCGACCTGCGCCGCTATCTCGGCTACCTGGACCAGGCCGGCATCGACGATCTCGACCGGGTGAGCGAGGCGACGGTGACCGGCTTCCTGGTGCGGCTGCGCGAGGGCGACGCCGAGCACCCGGCGCTGAGCTCGACCTCGGCGGCCCGGACCGTGGTGGCGGTGCGTGGCTTCCACAAGTTCGCGGTCGCCGACGGCCTCGCGACGACCGACCCGGCGAGCGGGGTGAAGCCGCCGGCGCCCGCGAAGCGGCTGCCCAAGGCGCTGCCGCTCGCCGACGTCGAGGCGATCCTCGACGCCGCCGGCGCGCCGGGCACGACGCTCGCGCTGCGCGACCGGGCCCTGCTCGAGCTGCTCTACGGCACCGGCGCCCGCATCTCGGAGGCGGTCGGCCTGGACGTCGACGACCTCGACCCCGGCGCGTCGGGCGTCGACGGGACCGTGCTGCTGCGCGGCAAGGGCGGCAAGGAGCGGATCGTGCCGGTCGGGTCCTACGCCCGCGAGGCGGTCGACGCCTACCTGGTCCGCGGCCGACCCGAGCTGGTCGCGGCCGGGAGGGGGACGGCGGCGCTCTTCCTCAACGCCCGCGGCGGTCGGCTGTCCCGGCAGTCCGCGTGGGCGGTGCTGGTGAAGGCCGCCGACCGGGCCGGCGTCACCAAGGACGTCTCACCGCACACGCTGCGGCACTCGTTCGCCACGCACCTGCTCGACGGCGGCGCCGACGTCCGCGTCGTGCAGGAGCTGCTCGGGCACGCGTCGGTCACGACCACCCAGGTGTACACACTGGTGACCGTGGACAACCTGCGCGAGGTCTTCGCGACCGCACACCCCCGGGCGCGGGACTGATCGCGTGACCGACCTCCTCGACGACATCACCGCGGCCGTCGCCGGCCGCGGCCTGACGCTCTACCCGCACCAGGAGGAGGCGATCCTCGCCCTGCTGGCCGGCGACAACGTGGTGCTGGCCACCCCCACCGGGTCCGGCAAGTCGCTGGTCGCCGAGGCCGCGCACCGGGCGGCGCTCGCCGAGGACCGGGTGTCCTTCTACACCGCGCCGATCAAGGCGCTGGTGAGCGAGAAGTTCTTCGCGCTCGTCGAGACCTTCGGGGCCGAGGACGTCGGGATGCTGACCGGCGACGCCTCGGTCAACCCGGACGCCCCGATCATCTGCTGCACGGCCGAGGTGCTGGCCAACATCGCGCTGCGCGAGGGCGCCCGGGCCGACGTCGGGCTGGTCGTCATGGACGAGTTCCACTTCTACGCCGAGCCCGACCGCGGCTGGGCGTGGCAGGTGCCGCTGCTGGAGCTGCCGCAGGCGCAGTTCCTGCTGATGTCGGCGACGCTCGGCGACGTCACCGACCTGGCCGCCGACCTGAGCCGGCGCAACGGCCGCGAGACGACCGTCGTGGCCGACGCCGAGCGGCCGGTGCCGCTGTCGTTCTCGTGGTCGGTGACCCCGCTCGCCGACACCCTGGAGGAGCTGGTCACGACGGGGCAGGGCCCGGCGTACGTCGTGCACTTCACCCAGGCTGCCGCCGTCGAGCACGCGACGTCGCTGCTGAACGCGAAGTGGGTGCCGAAGCCCGATCTCGGCGCTCGCCTCGACCACGTGCGGTTCGGAGCGGGTTTCGGCAAGACCCTCTCGAAGCTGCTGCGCAGGGGGATCGGGGTCCATCACGCCGGGATGCTGCCGCGCTACCGGCGCCTGGTGGAGCAGCTGGCGCAGGCCGGGCTGCTCTCGGTGATCTGCGGCACCGACACCCTCGGCGTCGGCATCAACGTGCCGATCCGCACGGTGCTCTTCACCGGCCTGGCGAAGTTCGACGGCAGCCGGCAGCGGATCCTGCGCACGCGGGAGTTCCTGCAGATCGCGGGCCGGGCCGGGCGGGCCGGCTTCGACACCGCCGGGTACGTCGTCGTGCAGGCGCCCGAGCACGTCATCGAGAACGAGCGGCTCAAGGCGAAGGCCGAGGAGCGGCGGGCCGCCGGCCGGAAGAACGCCAAGGCGCAGCTGAAGAAGCCGCCCGAGGGCACGGTGGTGTGGACCGAGCAGACCTACGAGAAGCTGGTCGCGGGGGTGCCCGAGCAGCTGGTCTCGCGGATGAAGGTCGACAACGCGATGCTGATCAACGTCCTCGCCCGCGAGGAGGACGCCGTGCCGGTGCTGCGCCGGCTGCTCACCGACAACCACGAGGACCGGCGGCGGCAGCTGCGGCTCGCACGCCGGGCGCTGCGCCTGGCGCGGTCGCTGGTGCGCTCGGGCGTGGTCACCCGGCTGGAGTCGCTCGACGACTGCGGGCGCCGGTACGTGCTGACCGTCGACCTGCCGGCGGACTTCGCGCTCAACCAGCCGCTGGCGCACTTCGCGCTCGCCGCCCTCGACGTACTGGATCCCGAAGCGGTCGAGCACACCCTCGACATCGTCTCGGTGGTCGAGGCGGTGCTGGAGGGGCCGCGGCAGGTGCTGATGCAGCAGCAGTACGTCGCCCGGGGCGAGGCGGTCGCGGAGATGAAGGCCGACGGCATCGAGTACGAGGAGCGGATGACGCTGCTCGAGGAGGTCACCTGGCCGCAGCCGCTGGCCGAGCTGCTGGGGGCGACGTACGAGATCTACCGGCAGAGCCATCCGTGGCTCCCCGAGGACGCGCTGCAGCCGAAGGCGATCGTGCGCGAGATGTTCGAGCAGGGGATGAGCTTCACCGACTTCGTGTCGCGCTACCAGCTGGCGCGGTCGGAGGGGCTGGTGCTGCGCTACCTGACCGACGCCTACCGCACGCTGCGGCAGACCGTGCCCGAGCAGCACCGCACGCCCGAGCTCGACGACCTGGTCGAGTGGCTGGGGGAGACCGTGCGCCAGACCGACTCCTCGCTGCTCGACGAGTGGGAGGCGCTGGCCGACCCCTCGCACGTACGACGCGATGTGGCCGACCACGAGCCGCCCCCGCCGCCGCGGCCGATCTCGCAGCAGTCGCGCCCGTTCGCGGTGATGATCCGCAACGCGATGTGGCGCCGGGTCGAGCTGGTCGCCCGCGACGACCTCGCCGGCCTGGTCGAGATCGAGCGGGCCGCGGTCGAGCGCACGGAGCCGCCCGGGGAGGTCGTGATGACCCGGTCGGCGTGGGACGAGGCGATCGAGGCGTACTACGCCGAGCACGACCGGGTGCTGCTCGACGCCGACGCCCGCGGTCCCGCGCTGCTGGTGGTCGAGCGCGACGGCCGGCGCTGGCCGGTGCGGCAGACCGTCCACGACCCGGAGGGCCACCACGACTGGGTGATCGAGGCGGTCGCCGACCTCGATGCGTCCGACGCGGCCGGTGAGCTGGTGCTCTCCGCGGTGGCGATGCGGCGACTCGGCGGCTGACCGCGCTGCGCGGATCGCCCGCGCGGTTCCCGCATGTCGGTGATGACATCGATCGCCGACCGGTCTTGGCTGGTCGTGAACCCTGCCCGGGGATGCCGCAGCCCAGGAGGCCGGCGCTGCCCGACGACCTCCCCCTCTGCGTACGGCGCCCCGCCGCAGCCTGATCCACGCGGACCGCCTCGGGACGCTCGACCGTGTATCCAGGGAGGCATCAGATGCCAGTCTCGTTCGACAGCCAGATCAGCTTCATCGCCGGGCAGGAGATCGACGTCCCGGAGGGCGACGTGTCGTTCGCGGCGGGGGAGGAGAGCCCGGACCTGCAGGACCTGAAGAAGCAGGGCGCCGTGGTCGACTCCAACCTGGTGGTCTTTCCCGAGGACACGCCGGCCAGCGTGCGCAACGCGGTCTGCAACTGGACCCTCTTCGCCCAGCGCGCGGCGACCAAGAAGGTCGATCCGCAGCAGGCCAAGGAGTGGGTCGACGTCTACCTCGACGTCCTGCTGCACACCGGATGGGCGCTGCGTGAGGAGGCCTCCTCCTGGTCCGAGGAGCACGTCGTCGGGTCGGTGGTCTACCAGAAGATCCTCGATCTCGTGGCCGTCGCGCTCGGGCCCGTGCCGGGCGCCCTGGCGCTGGTGACCGCGGCGCTGACGTCCCTCCAGGGGATGAACGAGCGGAGCAAGTGGATCACGTTGTTCGACCGCCGGGCGAAGAGCGCCGTGAGCACCGGCTTCTCGGTCGCCAACGTCGACTCGCACGCCGACGGCTCGGCACAGCTGCGTTCGATCGACTTCCGGGTGGAGGCCAGGAAGACCCTGACCCAGTTCCTCTTCTTCCGCTTCACCAGTGAGGAGGCCCTGATGTTCAAGCGAGGCGTCGTCCTCTTCATCTCGGCCGAGGCGTTGCAGGAGCTCGCCCCCGCGATCGAGCAGCGCGTGACGGCCTTCGCCAAGGACAACATCGCGGCCTTCGACCTCTAGCGATGCGTCATGGTGCCGGGTGATCGAGACCGAGTCGGGCCGATGTTCCAGGCCAACGGGCTCGACGGCGCCACCGGTGGCTACCTGCACCCGGCCCTGAGCGCGGACCAGCTGGCGGGGGTGGCGATCGGCGAACCGATCGACACGCCCGAGGTCCGCGAGCTGCGATGGTGGCATCGGCTGCGCACCGAGCAGACCTACGGGGTGGCCCAGGGCATCGATCCCACTCGCCTTGAGGAGGCCGGGTGGGGCCTGATCGCCGCGGCCGACCTGGCGCCGGCGGTGCTCGACGCCCTCGAGCCGTTGCGGCGGCTGCGTTGCGAGCAGGTCACCTCCGGAGGACACCCGGACTTCTACCGGGAGTTCGTGGGCGAGCACGCCTACCGCCGCGGTGAGTCCAAGCAGCAGTTCCTGGGCAGGTTCGGCGTGGGGCCGGGACCGGCCAATCCGGCGAACGGCGTGCCCTACTACCTGCTGATCGTCGGGCAACCCGACACCGTCCCCTTCTCCTTCCAGTACCAGCTCGACGTCGCCTACGCGGTCGGGAGGATCTGCTTCGACACACCGGGGGAGTACGCCGCCTACGCGGGCGCCGTCGTGGCCGCCGAGGCCGCTGGCGAGCCGGCCGCGCCGCCACGGATCACGCTGTGGAGCCCGACCAACCCCGATGACGCGGCCACGCGACTGAGCACCGAGGAGCTCGTCGTACCGCTCGCTGCCGCGCTCGCGGCCCAGTCCTCCGAGCTGACGGTGGAGGCCCACGTCGGAGCGGCCGCCTCGAAGGCGGGCCTGATCGACGTGCTCACGGCGGGATCGGCGCCCGACGTCGTGTTCACGGCCAGCCACGGCGTCGCGTTCCCGCTCGGCGACGACCGCCAGGAGTCCGACAACGGCGCGCTCGTCTGCCAGGAGTGGCCAGGTCCGCGCGCCGCCGACGGCGCGCTCACCGACGACGTCTACCTCAGCGGCGCCGACATCGTCGACGGCACCGCCGTCCATGGCTCCGTCGTCCTGAGCTTCGCCTGCTTCGGGGCCGGCACGCCGCTCATGGACGACTTCACGCGCCGGGCGTTCACGGACCCGGTCGCGATCGCCGAGCGGCCGTTCGTCGCCCGGCTGCCCCAGCGGCTGCTGGCCCATGAGAGCGGCGGGGTGCTCGCCTTCGTCGGGCACGTCGACCTGGCGTGGGGGTGCTCGTTCCAGTGGCGGGGCCAGCGGCAGCTGGAGGTGTTCCGGAGCGCGCTGATGGACCTGCTCGACGGCTACCCCGTCGGCGCGGCCATGGAGTACTTCAACCAGAGGTACGCCGAGCTGTCGGCGGACCTGACCTCCGAGATCGACGACATCCGCAACTTCGGCAGGATCCCCGACGACTTCGAGCTGGCGAGCCTGTGGACCGCCAACAACGACGCCCGCAACTACACGATCGTCGGCGATCCCGCCGTCCGCGCCCGGAGACGGTGAGCCGGCATGAAGCACGCAGCGGAGTTCCAGATCGGACTGTCGTGGAGTGCCGAACAGGCCGCGTTCGACGTGACGCTCCATGCCTCGACCTCCGACGAGGTCCGCTTCTTCGAGCTGCCGCACAAGCCGTTCCGACTCGACCTCGTCACCCTGCAGGCGTTGGTCCCCGAGCTCGACGCCTACGCCGTATCGCTCAGCCAGCAGCTGTTCGCGATCCCCAAGCTGCGCGACATCTTCATCGAGATGGCGACCTTCGCAGCGGACGCGGGGATCCTGCTGCACGTGCGGCTGATGCTCGACCGGCTCGCCCCGGCCGAGTACCACACCGTGCGCTGGGAGCTGCTGCTCGACCCGCGGGACGGCAAGCCGATCGCGCTGCAGCCCCGGATGACGTTCACGCGGTTCGTCAACCCGAGCGCGCACCGCACCGTCTCGCTGCGGACCAAGGGCGACCTGCGGGCCCTCGTCGTGGCCGCCGACCCGGAGCCGTCCGAGCTGGCACGGTACGGCGAGTTCGGCGGCGGGGGCCGTCCCCTGCAGCCGATCAACTCCCAGGAGGAGGCGAGCCGGGCGGAGCGGTGCCTGCAGCCCATCGCGACCACGGTGCTGTGTCAGCGCGGCAAGGCGACCCTCGACGGCATCACGGCGCTGCTCAGGGACGCCGACCGTCAGGGCCACGGCTACGACATCGTCTACCTGATCGCCCACGGCGCGCTGCACGAGCAGGGCCCGGTGCTCTACCTCGACTCGGAGTCGGGGGGAGTCGCGCCGGTGGCGGGCGGGCTGTTCGCCGAGGCGATGACGGCACTCGACCGCCCGCCGACGCTCGTCGTGCTGTCGTCGTGCGAGACCGCCGCCTCGGAGGCCGACCCGGAGGCGACGAGCATGGGCGAGTCGGCCGTCGCGCTCGGCCCGATGCTGAGCGGCGCGGGCATCTCCACCGTGATCGGGATGCACGGCCGGGCGACGGTGCCGACCGTCGAGGCATTCATGCCGATGTTCTTCACGACGCTGCAGCAGACCGGGTCGATCTACCAGGCGATGCTCGACGCGAGGACGGCCGTCAGGGAGCGCTGGGACTGGTGGGCCCCGGTCCTGCTCACGAGGCTGCGGGCCGGGATGATCTGGTACTCGCCCGGGTACCTCACCCCCGGGAGCGCGCCGAGCATGCAGGTGTTCGTCGACGCCATGCACGACAGCATGTGCACGCCGATCATCGGTCCGCGGCTCAGCACCGGGTTCTTCCCCGACCGGCAGCAGATCGCGCGGGGCATCGCGGCCCGCCTGCAGGTGCCGATCACGCCGGGGTCCAGCAACGACCTCGCCAGGGTCAGCCAGTACCTCGCCGTGGCCCACGACGCCCGCTATCCGCGTTCGGTGCTGGTCAGGTACCTCACCGAACGGGTCCTCGAGGACGGTGGCCTCACCGAGGCGGACATCCGCGAGGCCGACGAACAGGCGCCCGGTCAGGTGGCCAAGGGGCCCAGGTTGAACCGCCTGATCAGCCAGATCGGGAGACGTCAACGCAGCCAGGATCCCGAGGACCCGTACGCGATCCTGGCCGACCTGCCGTTCCCCATCTACTTCACCACCAGCTTCACGACCCTGCTGGAGGACGCTCTCGCCGACGCGCACCGGCCCCCCAACATCGTCGACTTCCCGTGGGACGGGGGCCGGGTCACCAACCGGAGCAACAGCCGGCCGGACCCGGGCGCCCCCACCGTCGTCCGCCTCTTCGGGGGCTTCGACGACCCGGACTCGATGGTGCTCACCGAGGACGACTACTTCAAGTACCTCACCACCTGGACCACGGCGAAGAGCCAGGTCCTCAAGGGCCTGCAGAGCAAGCTGACCAACAACAACCTGCTGATGATGGGCTTCGGCCTCGACGACTGGGACTTCCGGGTGCTGTTCCGGAGCATCTTCACGATGGGCGGGGCCACGCCCCGGCTGCGGACGCTCGCCCACATCGCCGTGCAGGTCACCCCCGAGAGCGACGTCATCGAGGCCGACGCCGTGCAGGACTACCTGGAGCAGTACTACAGCAGCACGGCGACGCACTTCGCGGTGCGCTGGGGCACGCCGTCCGAGCTGCTCACGGAGCTGAGGAGCCAATGGTCCAGCTGAGACCGACCTTCGCGTCGTCCAAGCCCAGCACGAACCCGTACGTCGGGCCGAGGGCCTTCGGGCACGGTGACAAGCTCTACGGGCGCGATCGAGAGCTGCTCGAGCTGAGCGATCTCCTCGTCGCCGAGCGCATCGTCGTCCTGCACTCGCCGTCCGGAGCGGGCAAGACCTCGCTCATCCAGGCGGAGGACGGCCTGTTGCGGGTGCTGAGGCGGCAGCGGTTCAGCCCCCTCCCGCCGGTGCGGGTGAACCTGCAGCCGTTGGGGAAGCCGGCCGTCGCCGGCCGTTACGCCTACAGCATCATGGAGTCGCTCGAGAGCGCGCGCGGGACGAAGCGGCAGATGACCAGCGAGCAGCTGGCGGGCATGAGTCTCGCGCAGTACCTGAAGGACGCCTACCAGACGTCCGGAGACGGCGGGACCTCCGAACCGCTGGTGCTGATCCTCGACCAGTTCGAGGAGGTGTTCACCCTCGACCCGACCGACGTGGACGGCCGGATCCAGTTCTTCTCCGACCTCGGCGACCTCCTGGACGCCCAGCCGATCTGGACCCTGTTCGTGATGCGCGAGGATCTGCTCGGCGAGCTCGAGACCGTCTCCTACCTGGTGCCCGGTGAGCTCGCGGTCCGCTACCGCCTCGGCCTCCTCGAGCGACCGGCGGCTCGCGAGGCGATCATGAAGCCCACCGAGCGCCTGTACGGCGTCACATTCACCGCCGAGGCGGCCGACCGCATCCTCGACAACCTGTGCACGATCCTCGTGCAGAGCCCCGGCAGTCCTCCGCAGCCTCAACCGAGCCCGTACGTCGAGGGCGTCATCCTCCAGACCGTGCTGCTGAAGCTCTGGCGGAAGCTGGATCCGGTGCGGGAGGGGCGCAAGGTCATCGAGCTCGAGGACCTCGGTGACCTGCTCCAGCATGTCGACCGCGCCCTCGCCAGCCATTACCACGACTGCGTCGAGGAGGCGGTGCGGCGCAGTCGGATACCCGAGCGGATCATCCGTGACTGGTTCGAGGCGCACCTGATCACCGAGCAGGGCTGGCGCAACCAGGCCGACCGTGGCCCGGGCGACGGCGGCAAGCGCACGGAGCGGTGCCTGGCCACTCTCGAGGCACGGCACATCATCAGGTCCGAGACCCGGCTCCACCGGCAGTGGTGGGAGCTGGTGCACGACCGGTTCCTCAACCCGGTCCGGGACGACAACCGGCGGTGGCGCCGGAGGCAGGACCTGGAGATCATCCCGACGGAGGCGAGGTCGTGGGCCGACGACAAGCGGCCCGAGCTGCTGCTGCCGCCCGAGCGGATCGTCGCCGGCGCGGCCTGGCTGACGGCGCACGAGCACGACGCCTACCCGCACGAGCGGGAGTTCATCGCCGCGTCGGAGACGGCCGCACAGGAGAAGGTCCAGCCGCAGGACGCGAACCAGCAGTGGGACCTCGCCGCCGAATACCTGAGGCTCTACCAGCTGGAGTTCTCGGCCGAGTACCTGAGAACGAGGCGGGTCACGCGCCGGCTCTACGTCCTCACGGGGCTGCTGGCGGTGGTCGTGGTCGTGCTCGTCGTGCTGCTGATCTGGCAGCTGCGCTGACGGCCCATGGCTCGGCTCGACGACTCCGGCGCGGCCGAGCACTCAGATTCGGCGGTCGGGTGGCCGATCCGACTGGTACAAACATCCCGACCGCCTCGAACCGGAGCCGCCGCATGCCCCTGACCTCCGACGCCCGCCGACGCCGCCCGTCGGCCGTGGTCGCGGCACTTGCGGTGCTCGGCGGCCTGCTGGTCGCTGCGGGTGGGCCGGCGAGCGAGGCGGACCGGCCGACGACCAGCGTCCGAACGTCCGACGTCGTCCGGATGCGCGCGAGCGCCCCGATCGTGCTGACCGGGCCCGGCTCGGCGAGCACCGGCAGCCGGGTCCGGCTGCGCGGCGACGTGGTCACCACGCTGGTCCGGAGCGCGGCCGGCAAGCGCGCCCGCCCGCGGCCGGTGCACCTGCTCGAGCGCGTCGGCGGCCGGTGGAAGCAGGTCGCGCGCACCAGCTCGTCCCGGTCCGGGGCGTTCGCCTTCCGGGTCGCGGCCGGGAACGCCGCGACGACCCGCACGTTCCGTGCCGAGGCACCGGCCTCCCGGGGTCGGGCGAAGGTCCGCAGCCGCACGGTGCGGGTGACGATGACGGCCACGGCCGTCGACGCCGGGGCCTGGGAGACGCTCGCGCCCGGCACCATGGTCGCTCCGGAGCCGCTGCCGGCCGACTACCAGCCGGCGCCGCCGGCGAGCGACTGGAGCTACCTCTTCGACGAGGGCTCGCGGTGGAACCCGTGCGCGCCGGTCCGCTGGGCCTACAATCCGGACCAGCAGACCTACGACGGCGCGTTCGCCGACGTCGTCCGCGCGTACGCACGGATCTCCGCCGCCTCCGGCCTGCAGTTCCAGTACGCGGGGCGGACCGCCGCCGGCTACCGCGGCGCCGACGCCGACATCACCGGGGCGAGCGTCGACCTGGTCGTCTCCTGGGCGACCGCCGCCCAGTTCCCGAAGCTGTCGGGCACCGTCGTCGGCGTCGGCGGCGGCACCGGCCGGAGGACCCTCGACGCGGACGTCCGGTGGCGGATGGTCCTCGGCTACCTGGTGCTCGACGCCGAGCCCGGGATGCCGATCGCCCCTGGCTTCGACGGCAGCGGCTGGGGCCAGATCATGCAGCACGAGATCCTGCACGCGCTCGGACTCGGCCACGCCGTGACCCCGACCCAGCTGATGTACGGCGCCGCCACCTCGAGGAACGCCAGGTTCGGTGCCGGCGACCTGACCGGCATGACCCGGATCGGTAGCGGCTCGGGGTGTCTGTCCTGAGCGGTCGGGCACGGTGGTTGAGGTGTGAAGGCGCGCTGGCGCCTGAGCCTCAAGCACCGCCTCGCACGGTGGTTGAGGTGTGAGGGCCGCCAGGCCTCGAAACCTGTCCCGCGCTGGGGGAGTGTCGGCGTCCTCCCGGCGGCGCCAGTGTTCGTCCTCCGTCAGCGGGGTCAAGGGTTCCCTGCGGCGGCTTCGCCGCCCTTGACCCCGCTGTCTCCGGACGATTTCGGCGCCTATCGGGAGGACGTCGACCTGTGGTCGGTCCGCTTGGCCTCGCCCCCACGGTGGTTGAGGTGTGAGGGCCGCCAGGCCCGAGCCTCGAAACCACCGTCCCGGTGCGCGGGGGCGGGGGTTCATCACGGGATGAGGCCGACGTTGCGCTTCCCTGGCTCAACTCGCCGGGGGAGGCGTGGTCTGACCGTCATCCCTTGGTGAACCTGTGGCTGGTGTTGACCCTGGGGCAGCGGCGACGGAGGAGTTTCGTCGGCCGGCCGACGAGACTCCTCCTGGGACGACGGACCTTCATCGTCCGGGTGGGAGCTTCGTCGTCCAAGCGGACGCCGACCTGCGTTCGGGACATATCGTGGTCGAGCAGTCGGTGGTTGAGGTGTGAAGGCGCGGTGGCGCCTGAGCCTCGAAACCACCGCACGCGGCCGCGATCGGACCGTTCCGAGCCGGTCGGCCCGGAACCGTGTCGAGCCCGGGTCCGTAGGCTGGGTGCATGTCCGACGTGCAGACCACCCACAACCCCGACCGGAGCCGCTACGAGGCACACATCGACGGTGAGCTGGCCGGGTTCGCCGAGTACCTGCTCACCGACCAGCTGGTGACCTTCACCCACACCGAGGTGGACCGGCGGTTCGAGGGCCGGGGCGTCGGCTCGGCGCTCGCGCGCTTCGCCCTCGACGACGTGCGCGCCGAGGGCTCGCGCCAGGTGCTGCCGCTGTGCCCGTTCATCAAGGGCTGGATCGGCAGGCACCGGGAGTACGTCGACCTGGTCTACGGCGCCCGGAGTGGCAGCACGCAGGACTGAGCTTCCTCCACAGGGCTGTGCACAGGAACCCCGGCACCTGTGCATCGCCCGAGGGGCCCGTACACAGTCCATCAACAGATTTCCCCGTGGGCTTGGGGGTTTCCGCCCCGCTGTTGTCGCTGTCCGAGGGCGGTTCTAGGCTCGCCCGGTGTCGACCACAAGTCGCCGTGTCGACAAGTCGGGGAGGAGCGTCGGATGAACGCAGGTGGCACCGCTGGCGGATCGGTTCCCCCCTCCGGCGCAGCCGGCGAGATGCCACCCCTGGTCCGCACGCCCGTCCCTTCCCCCGACCCGCGAGATGAGCTGCCCGTGTCCGACCCCCTGCCGTTCGAGCGCCCGGCCACCCCGGAGCCCGTCCTCGGCCCGACCGGCCGGCCGCTGCCCGACCTGCCGGAGCCGCGCCCGCTGACCAGCCACGGGCACGCCCGGGTGATCTCGATGTGCAACCAGAAGGGCGGGGTCGGCAAGACGACGACCACCATCAACCTCGGTGCGTCGCTGGCGGAGTACGGCCGCAAGGTGCTGCTCGTCGACTTCGACCCGCAGGGCTCGCTCTCGGTCGGGCTGGGCCTCAACCCCCACGAGATGGAGCTGACCATCTATAACCTGCTCATGGAGCGGGACGTGGAGGTCTCCGAAGTGGTCGTCAAGACCGGCGTCGAGGGCATGGACCTGCTGCCGTCGAACATCGACCTCTCGGCCGCTGAGGTGCAACTGGTCCACGAGGTCGCCCGCGAGCAGACCCTGCAGCGGGTGCTCGCGCCGGCCCTGGAGCACTACGACGTCATCCTCATCGACTGCCAGCCGTCCCTCGGCCTGCTCACCGTGAACGCGCTCACCGCCTCCGACGGCGTGATCGTGCCGCTGGAGTGCGAGTACTTCGCGCTGCGCGGCGTCGCGCTGCTGAAGACCACGATCGACAAGGTGCGCGAGCGGCTCAACCCCAAGCTCGAGATCGACGGCGTGCTCGGCACCATGTACGACGGCCGCACCCTGCACAGCCGCGAGGTGATGGAGCGCCTGGTGCAGGCCTGGGGAGACACCGTCTTCCACACCGTGATCCGCCGGACCGTGAAGTTCTCCGACTCCACGGTCGCCGGCGAGCCGATCACGACGTACGCCTCGTCGTCCTCGGGTGCCGACGCCTACCGCCAGCTGGCCAAGGAGGTGCTGGCTCGGTGGCCAGACGCGTGAGCCTGCCCGCCGCCGACGATCTCTTCCGGCGTACCGCTCCCGCCGCGGAGCCGCCCGCGGCCGCCGAGCCGGAGGTCGCGACCGGGCCGGCGGCTCCCGAGGCCGCGGCGAAGCGCCCGCGCAAGCCGAGCGGCCGGGTGCGTCACGACGAGAAGATGACGGTGTACGTCACCTCCGACGAGCTGCTCGACCTCGAGCACGCCCGGCTCGTGCTGCGTCGGTCCCACGGCCTGGCCGTCGATCGCGGGCGGCTCGTGCGGGAGGCGATCGCGATGGCGCTCGCCGACTTCGAGGCCAACGGCGACGACAGTGCCCTGGTGCGACGATTGACCGAGGAATGACCGCCGACCTCCAGCACTCCGACGGAGCCGTCGCCGCCGTGTCCTCGGCCACGGGGGAGGGCGCGCCGGCCTTCGAGGTGCGCCTCGACAACTTCGAGGGCCCCTTCGACCTGCTGCTCAGCCTGATCGCGAAGCACAAGCTCGACATCACCGAGGTCTCGCTGTCCAAGGTCACCGACGAGTTCATCGCGCACGTCAAGGCGATGGGGTCGAGCTGGGACCTCGAGCAGACGACGTCGTTCCTGCTGGTCGCCTCGACCCTGCTCGACCTCAAGGCGGCGCGGCTGCTGCCGCAGGGCGACGTCGAGGACGAGGAGGACCTCGCGCTGCTGGAGGCCCGCGACCTGCTCTTCGCGCGGCTGCTGCAGTACAAGGCGTTCAAGCAGGTCGCCACCGTGCTCGAGGAGCGGCTGGCCGTCGAGTCGCGGCGGCACCCGCGGTCGGTGGGGCTCGAGGAGCGCTACGCGGGCCTGCTGCCCGAGGTGCTGATCGGCATCGGTCTCGACCAGTTCGCCCAGCTCGCGGCGAAGGCGCTGGAGCCGAAGCCCGTGCTGGAGCTCACGCTGCACCACATCCACGCCGCGAAGGTGAGCGTGCGGGAGCAGGCCGCGCTCGTGGTCGAGCGGCTGCGGCGCAGCGGTGCGATGACCTTCCGGGCGCTCTGCGGCGACTCGCCCGACAAGCTGACGACGGTGGCGCGGTTCCTCTCGCTGCTCGAGCTGTTCCGCGAGGGGGCGGTGGGCTTCGAGCAGCTCACGCCCCTGGGCGAGCTCACCGTACGGTGGACGGGAGACGACGACACCTCCGTCGACGAGCTGGTCACCGACGAGTTCGACGGGGCGCCGCCCGACGAGGTGGACGAGTCGGCAGCGGATGCGACAGAGGGTGCGGCAGACGAGGGAGATGACGGCGATGAGTGACACCGAGGTCGAGACCGAGACCGAGGTGGAGGCCCCGGCGGAGCATGTCGAGGAGCAGATCGCGGTGCCGGTGGCCGCGCTGCGTCCCTCGCTCGAGGCGCTGCTGATGGTCGCCGACCAGCCGATGGAGACGATGACCCTGGCCACCGCGGTGGGCTACCCGGTCGACGCCGTCACCGCGGCTCTCGACGAGCTGGCGGCGGAGTACACCGAGCAGGGCCGCGGCTTCGAGCTGCGCAACGTCGGCGGCGGCTGGCGCTACTACACCCGCGACGAGTACGCCGCGGTCGTCGAGGGCTACGTGCTCGAGGGGCAGCAGGCCCGGCTGACGCAGGCCGCCCTGGAGACGCTCGCCGTGGTGGCGTACAAGCAGCCGGTGTCGCGGGCGCGGGTCTCGGCGATCCGCGGGGTGAACGTCGACGGCGTGATGCGCACGCTGCTGACCCGCGGCCTGGTCGAGGAGGCGGGGCAGGACCACGAGACCGGCGCGAACCTCTACCGGACGACCAGCTACTTCCTCGAGCGGATCGGCATCACCTCGCTCGACGACCTGCCCGAGCTCGCGCCGTACCTCCCGGACATGGAGGACCTCGAGGACGAGCTGGCCGAGATGGTCGCGCCGACGCCGGTGGCGTCGGAGCCCGAGCCGGCGACGGAACCCGGGCCGGTCGCGCCCGCGCACCCGCACTCGCCGCACAGCGGCGACGGCACCGAGCCCGACGGCGGGACCGAGCCGACGTGATCGCCGACCATCCCACGATCGAGACCGACGACGAGGGCCTGATCCGGCTGCAGAAGCTGCTCGCCCAGTCGGGCGTCGCCTCCCGGCGCAAGTGCGAGGAGCTGATGCTCGACGGGCAGGTGGAGGTCGACGGCGAGATCGTCACCCGGCTCGGCACCAAGGTCGACCCGCGCACCGCGGTGATCCGGGTGGCCGGCAAGCGGCTGCCGCCGATCTCCGAGAAGGTCTACCTGGTGCTGAACAAGCCCCGGGGCGTGGTCTCGACGATGTCCGACCCCGAGGGCCGCAGGACGCTCGGCGACCTGGTCGCCGACCGCCCGGAGCGACTCTTCCACGTCGGCCGCCTCGACACCGACACCTCCGGCCTGATCCTGCTCACCAACGACGGCGACTTCGCGCACCGGATGGCACACCCGTCCTACGAGGTCGACAAGACCTACGTCGCCGAGGTCGAGGGCGAGGTCTACCGCCGGATCGTCAAGCAGCTGCTCGAGGGAGTGACGCTCGACGACGGGCCGGTGACCGTGCGGAAGGCCCGGATCGTCGAGGCGTCGCCGGCGCGTTCGATCGTCGAGCTGGTCATCCACGAGGGGCGCAACCGGATCGTGCGCCGCCTGCTCGACCACGTGGGACACCCGGTGCGTCGACTCACCCGCACCGCCATCGGCCCGGTCACGCTCGGCCGGCTGCCGGTGGGGGAGATGCGGGCGCTGAGTCGGACGGAGCTCGGCGACCTGCTCGACCGCGCCCAGCTCTGATGGTGGGCGGGGTGGTTTCGAGACGGTTGCTAGCGCAACCTCCTCAACCACCGTCGTCGGACCGCGATCGGCCACGGTGGTTGAGGAAGGCGCGCTGGCGCCTGTCTCGAAACCACCTGTCTGGGCCGGGGGCTGGGTCGTGTTGGTGCGTGGTTTCGAGGCGGTTGCTAGCGCAACCTCCTCAACCACCGTCGTCGGACCGTGATCGGTCATGGTGGTTGAGGAAGGCGCGCTGGCGCCTGTCTCGAAACCACCTGCCCGGGTCGGGGCTGGGTCGTGTTGGTGCGTGGTTTCGAGACGGTTGCTGGCGCAACCTCCTCAACCACCGTCGTCGGACCGCGATCGGCCACGGTGGTTGAGGAAGGCGCGCTGGCGCCTGTCTCGAAACCACCTGTCTGGGCCGGGGGCTGGGTCGTGTTGGTGCGTGGTTTCGAGACGGTTGCTAGCGCAACCTCCTCAACCACCGTCGTCGGTGGTTGAGGTGCGAGGAGCGCTAGCGACGAGCCTCGAAACCACCGCTACCGTGGTCACGTGGACGCCGCGATCCATCCGACCCTCGCGCCGTACGTCGCCTCGCTGACGGCGTACGACGTCGACCTTGGCGGGCCCGGGGTGCACCGGGGGCTGCCCGGCACGACGCTCACGTTCGTGCTGCCGGTCGGCGAGCCGCTCGACGTGGGGTGGGCGGGCGACGCCGAGAGCCGCGGCCGGCGCTGGTCGACGCTGTCGGGACTGCACGCACACCCGGCCGAGATCCACCACGACGGCTACCAGGCCGGGGTCCAGCTGGCGCTGACGACGGCCGGCGCGCGGGCGCTGTTCGGGATGCCGGCCGCCGAGCTGGTCGGGGCGCTGGTCGAGCTCGACGAGGTCGACGAGGTCGCCGCCCTGCGGCACCTGCCGGAGCGGCTGGCCGCGGTTCGCCCCGCCGAGCGCACCGCGATCGTCGAGCAGGCGCTGTTGCGCGAGCTGACCGACGCCGCACCGCGACCCGAGGTCGGCCGCGCGCTCGCCCGGCTGACCCGCGGCGCCACGGTGCAGGAGGTCGCCGACGACGTCGGCTACAGCCGCCGGCACCTGAGCACGCTGGTGCGCGGCGAGTGCGGCCTGACGCCGCAGCAGGTACGCCGGCTGGGCCGGTTCGAGCGCTCCCGCGCGATCCTCGGGCGGGTGCCGCTGGCCGAGGCCGCGCAGCGGTGCGGGTACGCCGACCAGGCCCACCTCACCCGCGAGTGGGTGGCGCTCGCGGGCTGCCCGCCGACCACGTGGCTGCGCGAGGAGTTCCCGTTCCTTCAAGACCTCCACCCCGGTGACGGGGGAGAGTGAGCGTCATGAGCGATGCAGCAGAGGTCCGGCTCTGGCACACGATGTCCTTCCGCGACGCCGACGCGATGATCGCGTGGCTGCGCGCCGTCGGGTTCACCGAGCACGCGACGTACCGCGACGAGGCCGACCCGACCGTCGTCGTGCACGCCGAGTGGCTGTGGCCGGGCGGCGGCGGGATCATGTTCGGCAGCCAGCGCCCTGACGGCGCCGTCACGAACGTCGGCGGCTCGGCGGCGTACCTCGTCACCGACGACCCCGACGCCGTCTTCCAGCGCGCGATCGACGCCGGCGCGACGGTGCTCCGCGAGATGGTCGACCAGGACTACGGGGGCCGCGGCGGCAGCGTCGAGGACCCCGAGGGCAACCACTGGTCGTTCGGCAGCTACCAGCCGTCCTGAGACTGCCGCACGCGGCCACCGCGACTCTCGTTAGGGTCTAGGCGTGGCAGTGAGGGCAGTGCGAGGGGCGACCCAGCTCGAAGACGACGTGCGGGACCACATGCTCGAGCGGGTGGCCGAGATGGTCACCGACGTGATGGAGTCCAACGGACTCGAGGTCGACGACTTCATCTCGGTGATCTTCACGGCGACGTCGGACCTGCACTCGGAGTTCCCGGCGTACGCCGCGCGACGGCTCGGGTTCGGCGAGATCCCGCTGATCTGCGCGCGCGAGCTGGAGATCGAGGGCTCGATGCCGCGGGTGGTGCGGATGATGGCGCACGTCGAGACCGACCTGCCCCGCTCCGACATCACGCACGTCTACCTGCACGGCGCCGCCGCGCTGCGGCGCGACCTGACCCGGGTCCGGGCGGTCCCCGACGATGAGTGAGGGCCGGCGGGAGCTGACCGGCCCGGTCGAGGTGATCGGCACCGGCCTGCTCGGCACCTCGGTGGCGCTCGCCTGCCGCCGCGCCGGCATCGAGGTACTGCTCACCGACGTCTCGGCCGACCACGTCCGCACGGCCTCCGCCCTCGGCGCCGGCCGTCCGCGCGCGGACGGAGATCGGCCCCAGCTGGTCGTCGTCGCCGTCCCCCCGGACCACCTGGGCGCGTCGATCGCGGCCGCGCTCGACGCCGGGGACGCGGTCGTCACCGACGTCGGCAGCGTCAAGACCGGTCCACTCGCGGCGGTGCACGACCATCCGCGGGTCCGTCGCTACGTCGGCGGCCACCCGATGGCCGGCAGCGAGCGGTCCGGCCCGCTCGCCGCCACCGCCGACCTGTTCGAGGGCCGCCCGTGGGCGATCGCGGCACATCCCGACGCCGACCCCGACGCGGTCGCGCTGGTCGAGGACCTGGTCGGGCTGTGTGCCGGCGTCGTCGTCCGGCTCAGCCCCGAGGACCACGACCGGGCGGTGGCCCGCACCTCCCACGTGCCGCACCTGCTCGCGTCGCTGGCGGCCGGCCGGCTCGCCGACGCTCCCGCCGACCACCTCCGGCTCTCCGGGCAGGGGGTCCGCGACGTCACCCGGGTGGCCGCGGGCAGCCCGCAGCTCTACGGCCAGATCGTCGCCGCGAACGCCGCCGCCGTCCTCGGGCTGCTCGGCGAGGTCCGCGGCGAGCTCGACGCCCTGATCGGGGCGATCGCGGCCGCCGACGGCGACGCCCTCGCCGCCGTACTGCAGCAGGGGGTGGCCGGCACCCTCGCGATCCCCGGCAAGCACGGCGGCCCGGTGCGGCCCACGGCCTCGGTCTTCGTCTCCGTGCCGGACGAGCCCGGCGTGCTCGCGCGGCTGTTCCTGGCGGCCGGCGAGGCGGAGGTCAACATCGAGGACGTGCGCATCGACCACGACCTCGGCCGTCAGGTCGGCCTCGTGGAGCTGATCGTCGACGAGTCCCGCGCCGACCACCTGCTTGCGTCGCTCGAATCCCGCGGCTGGCTGACGCACCGGTAGGCTGCGGCCCCGTGAACAGCTCCGCACGCACCGCTCCTGCCGGCCTGGTCGTCGCCGTCGACGGCACCTCGGGGTCCGGCAAGTCGAGCACCTCGCGCGGGGTCGCCGACCGGCTGGGCCTGCGCTACCTCGACACCGGCGCGATGTTCCGCGCGATGACGTGGTGGATGCTCGAGCGCGGCGTCGACGTGCACGACCCGGCCGCGGTGGCCGCGCGCTGCGGCGAGCCCGAGATCGTGTCGGGCACCGATCCGCTCGGCCCCACGATCACCGTCGACGGCACGGACGTCGCGGTCGCCATCCGCAGCGACGAGGTCAACGCGGCCGTGTCGCCGGTCAGTGCGGTTCCCGAGGTGCGGGCCCGACTCCTGGCGCTCCAGCGCGCCGTCATCGCGGCCGAGACCGACCGCGGCGGCATCGTGGTCGAGGGCCGCGACATCGGGTCGGTCGTCGCACCCGACGCGCCGGTCAAGGTCTACCTGAGTGCCGACCCGGCCGCCCGGGCCGCGCGCCGGGCCGCCGAGCAGGGTGGCGCCGACGTCGCGGCTACCCGCGCGTCGCTGCTCGCCCGCGACCGCATCGACTCCGGCCGGGCCGCGGCCCCGCTCGTGCAGGCCGACGGCGCCGTCCACATCGACACCACGTCGGCCACGCTCGAGGAGGTCATCGGCCTGGTCGTGTCGCTGGTCGAGTCTGCGGGGACCCCGCAATGAGTACCCAGCGCGCCCACCTGGCCCCGCCGCGCAGCGACCGGGTCAAGGGCGCGCCGCGCTACCTGCTGCACTCCCTGCGGCCGCTCGCGCGCTGGGTGATCCGGCGCCGCTACACCGTGCGTGTCAACCACCGGTCGCACGTCCCCGCGACCGGTCCGGTGATCTTCGCCTCCAACCACGTCGGCGTCATCGACGGGCCGCTGCTCGCGATCTTCGCGCCCCGGCCGGTGCACGCGCTCACCAAGATCGAGATGTTCCGCGGCCTGCTCGGCCGCTTCCTGTGGGCCTCGGGGCAGATCCCGCTGGACCGCTTCCACACCGACCCGCGCGCGGTGAAGACCTGCGTCCGCGCGCTGCGCAGCGGCCGCGCGATCGGCATCTACCCGGAGGGCAGCCGCGGCGCGGGCGACCTCGAGCGGTTCCACCGCGGCGCGGCCTACCTGGCGCTGGTGTCGGGCGCGCCCGTCGTACCAGTCATCATGCTCGGGAGCCGCGAGCCGGGCGGCACCAGCGGCTCGCTCCCGGCACGGGGAGCGACCGTCGACATGGTCTTCGGCGAGGTGTGGCACACCGACGCCGCCCCGTGGCCGCGCACCCGGGAACAAGTGGAGAAGGCGTCGTTGTTGCTCCGTGAGCACATGCTGGTCCAGCTGGACCGGGCGCGCGCGTCGACCGGGAGGGAGCTCCCGGGTCCGCTGCCGCCGACCGACGTAGATCCAGACCCACCGACCGGGGTCACCGACGAAGGAGCACCATGACCGAGCTCGAGCCTGCCGCCGCCGAGGGGCAGCCCGAGAACAGCGGCCCCGTCCCCGTCCTCGCCGTCGTGGGGCGCCCCAACGTCGGCAAGTCGACGCTGGTGAACCGGATCATCGGCCGCCGCGAGGCCGTCGTCGAGGACGTCCCGGGCGTGACCCGCGACCGCGTCTCGTACGACGCCGACTGGGCCGGCCGCGCGTTCACGGTCGTCGACACCGGCGGCTGGGACCCCGACGCCCGCGGCCTCGCCGAGCGGATCGCCGCCCAGGCCGAGGTCGCCGTCAGCCTGGCCGACGCCGTGCTCTTCGTCGTCGACGCGACCGTCGGGATCACCGACTCCGACGAGGCGGTCGTGCGGATCCTCCGCAAGTCCGGCAAGCCGGTCGTGCTGGCCGCCAACAAGGTCGACGACCAGCGGACCGAGGCCGAGGCGTACGGCCTGTGGAACCTCGGGCTCGGTGAGCCCTACCCCGTCTCCGCGCTGCACGGCCGCGGCTCGGGCGACCTGCTCGACGCCGTACTCGCGGCCCTGCCGGAGCCGCCGCCGGAGCGCGAACCCGAGGTCGGCGGCCCGCGGCGGGTGGCGATCGTGGGCAAGCCGAACGTCGGCAAGTCGTCGCTGCTCAACAGGCTCGCGGGGGAGGAGCGCGTCGTCGTCGACAACGTCGCCGGCACCACCGTCGACCCCGTCGACGAGCTGATCGAGCTCGGTGGCCGCACCTGGCGCTTCATCGACACCGCCGGCCTGCGCAAGCGGGTCAAGGAGGCCTCCGGTCACGAGTACTACGCGTCGCTGCGCACCTCGACCGCGATCGACCGCGCGGAGGTGGCCGTGCTGGTGCTGGACGCCGACCAGTCGATCTCCGAGCAGGACGTGCGCATCCTGCAGACCGTCCGCGAGGCCGGCCGGGCGCTGGTGATCGCCTTCAACAAGTGGGACCTCGTCGACGAGGAGCGCCGCTACTACCTGGAGCGGGAGATCGAGCGCGAGCTGGTGCAGGTGCAGTGGGCGCCGCGGATCAACGTCACCGCGCGCACCGGCTGGCACGTCGACCGGCTGGTCCCGGCGCTCGACAAGGCGCTGGAGGGCTGGGAGACCCGGATCTCCACCGGCGCGCTGAACGGCTTCCTGGGCCGGCTGGTCGCCGAGCATCCGCACCCGGTGCGCGGCGGCAAGCAGCCGAAGATCCTCTTCGGCACCCAGGCGACGACCGCGCCGCCGACGTTCATCCTCTTCACGAGCGGCAAGCTCGACGCGGCGTACGAGCGGTTCATCGAGCGTCGGCTGCGCGAGGAGTTCGGCTTCGTCGGCACGCCGATCGTGCTCCAGCAGCGGCCGCGCGAGAAGCGCAAGCGGTAGCCCAGATCCACCCGGATTGAGGACAGCAACCGGCCTGATCGGTTCCTAGAGTCGAGGCATGACCACTGAACGCGCCGACCTCCTCGACCTGCTCCGCAAGCACCGCGAGCTCTTCCGGTTCACCGTCCAGGGCCTCACCGACGAGCAGGCCGCCAGCCGGCCGACCGTCAGCGAGCTCTGCCTCGGCGGCCTGATCAAGCACGTCACCGCGACCGAGAAGACCTGGGCCGACTTCGTGGCGCACGGCCCCGCCGCGCAGCCCGACGTGGACTGGGCGAACATCGACTGGTCGAACCCGCCGGCGTTCATCATCGAGCACCAGAACGGCTTCCGGATGCTCGACGGCGAGACCCTGGAGGGCCTGCTGGCGGCCTACGACGTGGTGGCCGGCGAGACCGACCGGCTGGTCGAGACCGTGGACCTCGACCGGCGCTACCCGCTGCCCGAGGCGCCGTGGTTCGAGCCGGGCGCGAGCTGGTCGGCCCGGCGCGCGTTCGCCCACATCGCGGTCGAGACCGCCCAGCACGCCGGCCACGCCGACATCCTCCGCGAGACCATCGACGGGCAGAAGTCGATGGGCTGACCGGCCCCGCCGGGGTCGTGCTGCCCGGAGCGTGCCGGGCGCCTCTCCGTAGCGCGACCCGATTCCGGGGAACCGGCCGGGCTGCGGTAGTGTTCACGCGGCTCGCTGCTCACAAGGTGGCGACCGTTCGGGCTGTGGCGCAGCTTGGTAGCGCACTTGACTGGGGGTCAAGGGGTCGCAGGTTCAAATCCTGTCAGCCCGACCGATGTGAACCGGCTCCGACCCAGCGGAACCGCTGGGTTGGAGCCGGTTCTGCAGGTGAGCCAGGTCGTCCTCCTGACGGATCGACGTCCGGGCTCAGGGAAGAAGGGCGGCGGACCTCGCGTGGTCGAGCAGCGCCTGGCCCGGAAGCTCACGGTTCACGACCTCGGCTGCGACCTCGCTGAGTCGGCGGCCGTGGTCGCGGGCGTAGCGACGCAGGATGGCGAAGGCGTCCTCCATCTCGACTCCGGCGGTGTGGGCGATCACTCCCTTGGCCTGCTCCAGGACGATGCGGCTCGTCAGGGCGTGCTGCAACTGTGCGTTGACGGTTGCCAGGTCGGCCGCGGACCTCTCGTTGACGATGGCCACGCTGGCCACATGCACCAGGGCCTGGGCGAGCGCCAGGTCGTCATCGTCCAGTTGGCCGACCTCCACCCCGAAGAGGCCCAAGGTCCCGAGAGGGGTCTCCCGCAGTCGCATTGGCAACGCGTGGACCGACCTGAACCCCGCGGCGACGGCGGCCCCGCAGAACTGCGGCCAGCGCCGCTCCTCGGTGGCCAGGTCGGGGACGATGACCGGTTCGCCCACGGCGTAGCAGTCCAGGCAAGGGCCCTCCTCACGCTGGAGCTGGAAGACCTCCAGGTGATGGGTGCGCTCGGAGGACGATGCCACCAGGTGGAGCGTCCCCTGCCCGTCCGCCAGGAGCAGGCCTGCCGACGCGACGTTGAGCAACCCGGCGCAGTTCATCGTGAGCAGCGAGAGCATCTCGACGACGTCGTACTCCTCGACCAGCTCGTTGGACAGGCCTACGAAGGCGTGGATGATGTCGCGCTCCCTGCCGTCGGTCATGAGAGCCTCCTTGCCGGACCGCCGTCGTCACCCTCGTCGTCGTGGTCGTCGTGGTCGTCTCGGTCCAGCACTAGTCTGCGCTGCACGATCGCCAGCGCCACCTCGATCGCGGTCTGGCCGGTGGCCATCGCATGGGCTCGCAACCGCACGAGCGCCTCGGCGGCGTCGACGTCGAGTTGGGCGATCAGCATCCCGGTGGCCTGGTAGACCTCGATCCGGTTCACCTCCGCGAGATCCCCTGACCCGGCGCCGGCGCCGGCGCCGGCGCCGCCCAGCTCATCGAGATCGGGATGGCCGGCTCCGGCGACTAGGTCGAGCAGCGGCTTGGACGCCAGCTCGGCAGCGAGCATGGCGCCGGAGATCTGATCGGGGCTCAAAGGACCCGGCTCGGCGCGGAACAGGTCGAGAGCCCCGACGCACGCCGAGGTGATCATGACGGGGAAGGCGAACACGCCACGGATGCCGTCGTCCAAGACAGCGTCGGCGAAGAGCGGCCACCGCTGTTCCCGTGGGGAGTCGAGGTCGGGAGCGAGGACCATCTCGCGCGCCTCGACCGCGTCGAGGCACGGACCCTCTCCGAAGGTGAACTGGTATTCGTCGAGCCGGCGGCCGGTCTCACTGCTTGCGCCGAACGTTCCCCGTGACGCTCCCTCGTAGACCATCGAGACCGCGGCGCCGTCGATGCCGAACAAGCCCACACAGGTCACGCACAGCTCGTTGGCGGCGGAGATGCCCGGCGCTGCCGCCGCCATCGCGGCATTCAACTCGGTCCTCATGGCGCTGAGTGAGGAAGTCATGTGCTTCCTTCCGCCGCCGCTCTCGCGACGTGTCCTCCGCCGGCGCGGATCATTCGTCAGGACGGCCATTCTAGCCGTCGGGGATCGACGGACACCGGACGCGGGCGATCGGTCATCGGCCGAGCTGCCCGGCTAGCGGGCAGTCGAACGGACCGCGGGCGCGGAGACCGACGTGGTTGAGGTAGTCGACGACGATGCCGTACGACGTCCACACGCCCACCTCCGTGTAGGGCACTCCGTGCGTGGCGCAGTGCTGCCTGACGACGGGCTGGACGTGCCGGAGATTGGGCCGCGGCATACTCGGGAAGAGGTGGTGTTCGATCTGGTAGTTCAGCCCACCCATCATCGCGCGGACGACGACGCCGCCGCGGACGTTGCGCGACATCAGGACCTGACGCTGCAGGAAGTCGAGTTTCATCGAGTGCGGCACGATCGGCATACCCTTGTGGTTGGGCGCGAACGACGCGCCCAGGCAGAGTCCGAACACAGCCATCTGGACCAGGAAGAACGCGAGCGCCTTCACCGGGGTTAGCAGGACCAACAGTGCCGCGACGTAGAGGGACAGCCGCGCCACGATCAAGGACAGCTCGGTCCATCGGTGTGGCACATCCCTCCGGGACGTCAAGTGCCGCACCCCTGCCAAGGTCAGGTTGAGTCCCTCGAGGGTCAGCAGGGGGAAGAACAACCAGCCCTGGTGACGGAGGAACCATCCCCGTGCCGGGGTGGTCCGACCCGCCGCGACGTCGCGAGTGAACGCCAATAACCCAGACACGATGTCGGGGTCGCGTCCTTCCTGGTTCGGCGTGGCGTGATGTCGGTTGTGCTTGCCGCGCCACCAGCCGTAGCTCAGGCCGGCGAAGGCGCCCGAGAGCACCCGAGCCGTCCAGTCGTTCCAGGCTGCGCTGGCAAAGATCTGGCGATGCGCGGCGTCATGGCCGAGGAAGCCGAACTGGGTCAGCAGCATCCCCAGGAGTGCGGCGAGCACCAGTTGCCACCAGGAGTCACCGACCCTGGCAACGGCCATGAACAGGAGAGCGAAGCCGGCCATGCAGGCCGCGATTCGGCTCCAGTAGTAGCCGTAGCGGCGATCCATCAATCCACTGGCGCGAACGCTCGCGGCAAGGTCTGTGTAGCTGCTCGTCGTCCGGCGCCGCCTGCTCTCGGCAGCCGGGCTTCGGTCCGGGAGCGCCGGTACCTGGAGGAGGCCGCTAGCAGGGGGTTCGACCATGGAGATCCCTCACGTCATCGGATGTGCGACGAGGCGTCGGGTCCAGGACGACTGCTTCCTCCAGCCTAGCCCGCGCCTGTTCTTCTGGATCACCAACGGCAGCCGTGCACCGTGCGGCGACCGTTGGACGCCGTCCTCCACGCGCTCGGTCCTCGGGCTGGTCGAGTGGTAGCCTGGCGCGACCACCATGCGTGGGTGTTGCCCTGGACCCGGCAGCAGGCAGTGATCGCAGCCTCGCCGAGGGTCCTTCTCTCGAAGGTCGTCAACCAGGGCCGATCGCCTCGTTTCGAGCGACTACCCACGACGATCATGGAGGGCGTATGACGAACCAACGGGAAGTGCCGCCGGGGCGTGCGGATGGCGCTTGCTCGAAGCCAGCCCGGAGCCTCGCCCGCGGTGGCCCGGGACGCGTGCCGGCCTCCAGGAGGCCCACGAGTTCGTCGGCAGCGGGCTCGCCCAGCCCGTCGTCCTTCTCCGGCGATCGGGCCGCGCCCGTCTACATCGGTCTGGGGGAGGAGCCGGCGAGGCGCTCATCTGCTCCCGGCCGCGCCGTGCTCTCGCAGTGTGAGGTCCGGATGAACACGCTCATCTGCTGTGGCGGGAGCAATCAGGAGATCGCGCAGCAGGCTGTCTGGATATCAGCAGTGAAGACCTGTATCCGGGCGGCTTACCGGAAGATCGGGGTCAGCAGCACATCTCAAGCTGTGCTCTGGGGTCCGGAGCACGGCTTGGGCGCATGAGCAGCTCAGAGTCCTTCCGCCTCGACGGCGTTGCTGCGCCTCGCGCGTGTGCGACGGGCGCCTTCGTCGCGGGCGAACAGGGAGCAGATCGTCGCGTGCACATGTCGGAGAGCCACGTGGGATGGCGGCGGCGGGTCACCTTCGTGGATGACGACGACCTGTTCTTGGAGCTGGTCGCTCGTGTGCTGGAGCGGCATGGATATGTCTGCCGCGCGGTCTCGGCGCAGGCAGGCCCGGCTGTGGGGTCGTTGGTGCGCGGTGTGATGCGCTCGCGACCGGACGTGGTCGTCGCGACGCTGGACCTCAAGTCCGGCTACGGCGACGGGGGTGCGATGCTGCAGTCTTTGACCGGTGCCGGCTACTGTGTCATGTCGCTCACCGATTCGGGCGACCCGGTCCGGGTGGGTGAGGCGCTGTTCCTAGGGGCTCATTCGGTCGCAGCGAAGACGATGCCGCTCGACCAGTTCCTCGCGGTGCTCAGCAGCACCGAGCGCGCCGCCTCGCCCGCCGAGCAGCAGGAGCGCGATCACCAGATCGAGCAGTACCGTCGGCACCACGGGGCGGACCGTGGGGACAGCCAGCGGCTGGCCAGCTTGAGCCAGCAGGAGCGGGATGTCCTCAACCTCCTGGTCGAGGGGCGGCTGGTCCGGGAGATCGTCGCGAGGCGCGTGGTCTCCCCGCACACCGTCCGCACCCAGATCAAGAGCATCCTGGGCAAGCTCGAGGTCGCGTCGCAGGCGGAGGCGGTGGCGCTCGCACGCCACCACAGCTGGATGGCTCGCACCCGCCGGCAACCAGGGCTGGCGACGGGCACGGGGTGAGCGCTGCCGGGGGGCGACTCCATCCGATGCCGTACACCCATGACGTAAGCCGTCGACGGACTCCCTCCGAGTGCGGTCAGCCGTGTGCGCCCTCACTACACCAGCGGTCCCAGTCCGCGGCGTCGCCGGGCTGCGTGTCGATCGCCCCGGCAGCCGACAAGAGGCGTTCGCCGTCAACGCGATTGGTATTGCTCGGAATGACCACGAGTCGTAGCCGGCGTCCGGACGACAGGGTCAAGATCATCAGACGCGTGTCGTCGCTGGGGAACGACCCGACCTTCACGGGGCCACGCTCTGCCGCGATCGGGCGGACGCCGTGGTCGCCGGCGGGCGTGACATCGTCCCAGTCTGGGCGCGAGAAGAGAAGCCGATAGATCCGTCCGGCTGACTCTGGGAAGTGATCCACGAGATCAGCGGCTTCTTCTTGAAGGTTCCGCGACCAGGGCCACCAGGCGCCTTCCGGGGCTCCGAGTGACGGGCTGTCGGCGAGACACAGTCGCAAGGGTCCCCGTGTCCGCGGTTCGAGGGAAGGCACGTTCGGTGACGTCGTCATGACGTCCACCCTTCGTTCCTGCCTTGGAGGCTCAACGAGCCTGGCCTAACAGGTTTGTTGCCTCCACGGTACCGGCTGGGCCCTGACCGACCGCCGCACGAGGTTGTGCGCGCACGACCGGTGGGTCGCCGGCAGCGTCACTTCCTCTTCGTCGGGTGGACCTTGTCGGCGATGGCTTCCTCGGTCGCCTTGCTGCGCTTCTCGGCGCGCTTCTCCTTGATGGACTTTCCGGACTTCTTGGACATGCTCTGGCGCGGCGACTTGTCGCTCATGGCGTTCTCTTCTGAGAGGAAGCCTGACTGGCTTCGTATCCCCAACGGTACGCCCCGGCCTCACACGTCACCCAGGTGATCCTCGCGGCCGCCAGGTCGTCCTTGCCGGTCACCGCGTTGCGGACCTGAAGGGATCTTCAATCGGCTCGGGAGCGGAGGCTCCTGGCCAGGGTGGGGATCAGCACCGCCCGCCGGCTGGAGGGTCACTTTGCGCCGGCTGGAGGGTTACTTTGCGCCCACTCGGCGGGGACTATGAGCCGAAGCCGTAGCGCCTCCTGCCGGTCAGGACAGCTCGACGCGGTACACGTACCACGAGCCCAGGTAGCGGGCACGGACGACCTCGACGACGCGACCCGAGCCGTCGGTCGACTCGCGCATCGCCTCGATGAGAGCGGTGCCGGGGTCGACCTCGAGGGTGAGCGCGTCCTCCTCCGAGCAGTTGATCGCGCGGAGCGTCTCGCGGGCGCGCCGGGGCGCATACGGCGAGCGCTCCAGGCGGGCGTACAACGAGAACGACGGCTCGAGCACGCCGTCGTCGTCCAGGCCGATCGCGTCGGCGACCTCGTAGGGCAGGACGCTGTGCTGCGTGCCGACGGGGGTGTTGCCGACCAGGCGCCGGCGGACCAGCTCGTAGAGTCGGGAGTCGGGCCGGTACGGCTCGTGCAGGGGGTCCTCGGTGGCGGCGACCTCGCCGCGTGACAGGAGCTGCTGTCCAGGCTTCATTCCGAGACTGGTGACGTGGTCGGTGAAGCCACCGAGTCCGTTCAGCGGCCGGTCCAGCGGGGTGGAGGTCACGAACGTGCCCTTGCCCTGCTGCTTCACCACGAGACCACGGTCGGCCAACGTGTCGAGGGCCTTGACGACGGTCGCCCGGCTCAGTCCGTAGGCGTTCGCGAGGGAGTGCTCGGGGGGCAGCAGGCTGCCGACCTTGAACTCGCCCGCGCTGATCTGCGACGTCAGGACCTCGGCGAGCTGTGCGTAGAGCGGTGGGTCGCCAGCGCGACGCGAGAGTCGGGTCATCGCGACCTCCTTCGGTTCCTGTCGCGCGTAGGCGACAACGTATCGTGCGAACGGTCCGGGCTCGGGGCGCTCAGGCGCTCGGCGCCCGGGTTCTGCATTCGACGCGAGAAGTTCGCGCCAGGGTCTTGCGGATCTTCCAGTTCGACCCCAAGAATATGCCAAGTTGACCGGTCAAGTGGTCAACCTGACTGGAAGGGTCGTCCATGCGCCACGCACTGTCGATCGTCACGCTTGGCGTTGCCGACGTCGATCGCGCCGTCGCCTTCTACGAGAAGTTCGGGTGGCGACGGTCGGAGGTCTCCGATCCCGCGATGTGCACCTTCGTCATCACGCCCTCGACGGTGCTGGGGCTCGTGCCCTTCGCGCTGCTCACGGCGGATGCACAGCTCGGGACCGAGCTCGAGAAGGCGCCGAGCTTCGGCGGTTTCACGCTGGCCGTCAACGGGCACAGCCCCGCCGACGTCGACGAGATCATCGAGATCGCGCGGGCCGCGGGCGCGACGATCCACCAGGAGCCGGGGGAGCGGGACTGGGGTGGCTATCCCGGTTACTCCGCGTACTTCCTGGACCTCGACGGCTACCCCTGGGAGGTTGCGTACGCGCCGTTCCTGGACCTCGACGCCGAGGGCCGGTTCGTGCTTCCCGAGGGCTCGAGCGCATGATCCTCACCGAGCCGCTGCTCGAGGTCCGCGATCTCGAGGTCACCTTCGGACACATCCAGGCGTTGCGTGGTGCCTCGCTCACCGTGGGGAAGCACGAGATCGTCGGGCTGGTCGGTGACAACGGCGCCGGCAAGAGCACCCTGGTCAAGGCGATCTCCGGTGTCCGGCCCGCCGACTCGGGGCAGATCTACGTCGAGGGCGCGCCGGCCACGCTCGGCTCGCCCGCCGCCTCGCGCGACCTCGGCATCGAGGTGGTGTACCAGGACCTCGCGTTGGCCTCCCACCTCGACTCCGTGGAGAACCTGTTCCTCGGACGCCAGCTGCGCAGGGGCGGCGTCCTCCGCGCTCTCGGCTTCGTCGACCGCGCCGAGATGCGCCGCGTCGCGACCGAGACGTTCGTGACCCTGAAGATGACCGTGAAGGACCTCTCGACCCCGGTCGGGGACCTGTCCGGTGGTCAGCGGCAGGCGGTCGCGGTCGCCCGGGCGGCGCACTGGGCCGAGCGCCTGATCATCATGGACGAGCCGACCGCGGCGCTGGGGCCCGTGCAGACCGAGCAGGTGGGCAAGATGATCCGGCGCGTCCGCGAGCACGGGCTCTCGGTGCTCGTGGTCAGCCACGACCTCCCGCAGGTGCTCGACATCTGTGACCGCGTCGTCGTCTTCCGGCACGGACTGGCGGTGGCGAGCGTCGCCTCCGAGGACATCGGGGTGCGAGATCTCGTCGATCTGATGAGCGGCGCAGAGGCCGCGGATGAGGAAGAGCTGTGATGTCGTCGTTGTCCGTCGCCGACCTGAGGAAGCGGATCCTCTACCGCGGGTCGCCGGCGCTGGTCTGGTTCACGCTGGTCGTGCTGCTCGTCGTCTTCAGTGCGATGGCGCCCGGGCTCTTCACGAGCAAGGTGAACATCAGCAACATCCTGTCGGACGCGTCCATCCTGATCGTCCTGGCGGTCGCAGCGACGCTGATCCTCGCCGTCGGTGACTTCGACCTGTCGATCGGCGCCGTCCTCGTCTTCTCCGGAATCCTCGGCGCGAAGGTGATGATCGCCTGGGACGGCGGGGTGGGCACCGGCATCGCACTCGGCCTCGTGGTGTGCCTGGTGAGCGGGGCCGCGTGCGGTGCGCTCAGCGGCGCCCTGGTCGCCTACGCACGGATCCCGTCCATCATCACCACCCTCGGTGTGATGGGGCTCCTCACCGGTGCGAGCAACCTGATCACCGGCGGCGTCGATCTCCGGGGCCTGCCCCCCGAGCTGACCCGGAACATCGGCAACCGGTCGTTCGGGGACGTCGTCTCGTTGCCGACGATCGTCGCCTTCGTCGTGGCGATCATCGTCGCGGTCATCATCCGCTCGACCGTGTTCGGCAGGAACACCCTGGCGCTCGGCTCGAACGCGGAGGCCCTGCGACGCGTCGGCGTCGACGTCCGCTTCCACCGGATGAAGGTGTTCGCGCTGGCCGGCATGTGCTACGGCCTGGCCGGGTTCCTCTCGCTCGCCAAGTACTCGACGACCACGATCGCCGGCCACAGCAACGACATGCTCCAGGCCTACACCGCGGCGATCCTCGGCGGCTCCAGCCCGTTCGGCGGCGTCGTGACGGTCGTCGGGACCGTGGTCGGCGTGTTCATCCCGACCACGCTGCAGAACGGGTTCGTGGTGCTCGGTATCGACCCGTTCTGGCAGCAGGTCGCCGTCGGCGGCGTCCTCCTCGTGGCGGTCTTCGTCCAGACCTACCGCAAGAACCAGCGCTAGAGCCTGCGCGCTCGGGCCGTTGGCCCACTTCTCCCCACCACCCCATCCAACAGTCAGGAAACCACGATGAAGACCACTCGTTCCGTCCACGTGATCGCCGGCGTCGCCTGTCTCGCCCTGGCGGCCACGGCCTGCGGCTCCTCCGAGGGTTCGGACAGCGGGGACAGCGTGTCGATCTCCGTCGTCACCGGCAGTGCGGGCGCGTACTACGAGGCGATGGCCTGCGGCGCCGAGAAGGCCGCCAAGGCCGCGGGAGCGAAGATCGACGTGCAGTACCCCGACGCCTACGACCCGACCAAGAGCGAGTCCCTGATCCGCTCGGCCTCGGTCAAGCAGCCGGACGCGATGGTCGTCGTCCCGACGGATGCGACGGCGCTCACGTCGGCGCTGTCCAGCGTCGCTTCCTCGGGGACCAAGCTGGTGTTCGCCGACCAGACGACCGACGACCCGTCGGTTGCGGTCTCCCAGGTGCTGACCGACAACGAGGCCGCGGGCGCGGCCGCGGCCGACGCGATGGCCGACGCCATCGGCGGCAAGGGCAAGGTGATCATCGACGGCGCGGCTCCCGGCTCCTCGGCGGTCGACGAGCGGGTCAACGGGTTCAAGGACCAGATGGCCGAGAACTACCCCGATGTCGACGTCCTGGGTGTCGAGTACTCGCAGTCCGACGCGTCCAAGGCTCGGTCGATCATCAACGGCACCCTCGCGAAGCACCCCGACCTCGCGGGCGTCTACGTGATCTACGAGACCGGCGCGATCGGCATCGGCTCGGCGATCAAGGCCGGCGGCCTGACCGGGAAGGTCAAGATGGTGGGGTTCGACACCGCGCCCACCATCATCGAGATGCTGGAGGAGGGCGTCGTCACCGCCACCGTCGCCCAGCAGCCCGCGCAGATGGGAGAGCTCGCCGTCGAGCAGGCGTTGAAGGCCATCGACGGCGAGGAGGCCGACGCCGAGGTGAGTGTTCCCTTCACGGTCGTCACCAAGGACAACCTCGAGGACAAGGACGTCCAGGCGATCGTGAACGCGTCGGCGAACCAGTGCTGAGCACGGCCGGGCCGACGGCCGCCGGGGCCGGGACGACCGCCCTCGTGGTGGTCGACGTGCTGAACTCGTTCTTCCACCCCGACTGCGGCAACTACTACCCGGAGGCGGCACGGGTCCTGGAGCCGATCGCCAAGCTCCTGGAGACGGCCCGGCGGCGCGACACCCTCGTCGTGCACGCCGTCGAACGGCACCGGCCCGGCCTCGCGGACTTCGAACAGCCGAAGCTGCCCGAGCACTGCCAGATCGGTGGCCTGGACAGCGAGTACGTCGACGGGTTCGCCCCGGTCGACCGCGCCCGCGAGATCGAGGTGCCCAAGCGTCGTTACTCCTCGTTCTACGCGACCGACCTCGGCCTGCTCCTGCGGGAGCAGGGCGTCCAGCGCGTGGTGGTGGTCGGGGTCAAGACGAACGTGTGCATCCGAGCGACGATCCAGGACGGCTTCGCCGGGGGTTTCCAGATGGTGCTCCCGCGCGAGGCGACGAACTCCAACCGTCCCCACCTCGAGGAGGCTTCGATCGAGGACGTCTCCCGCTACTTCGGCGACGTGGTCGACCTCGGTGCGGCGGAGGCGATGCTGTGACCACGATCGCCGTGCTCGGCTACGCCAGCCTCGACCACGCCATGCGCATCGACCCGTTCCGGGGTGCGGATGCGACCACGCACATCCGGGAGCGGGTGAGCGCGGACTGGCCGTCGCCGGGCGGGATCGCGAACCTGGCCCGCGCCGCGGCCGCCGGCGGCCGCGACGTCGTCGCGGTGAGCTGGTTGGCCGACGACGAGCTGGGCCGTGCCTGGAGCGGCGCGCTCGCGGCCGACGGCGTCCGTGACGAGGGAGTGCGCGTCAGCGGGACGCTGAGCCCCCACTCGTACCTGCTCTACGAGCCGGAGGGGGCGACCTACTGCCTCTTCCACCCGGGCGACTCCCATCACGACGAGCTGACGGAGCGGCAGCGGGAGGTGCTCCGGTCGGCCGACTGGGCGCTGGTCGCCGTCGGACCGGCCGCGGCGACCCGCGAGCTCCTCGAGCTGGAGGCCGGCACCCGGGTCGCCTGGTCGGTGAAGCACGATGCCGACGCCCTCCCGGCCGACCTGGTGCGGCGCCTCCTCGGCACCGCCGACGTGATCACGTTCAACCGGGCCGAGGAGACCCTGATCGCCGGCGCCGCCGGAGCCGGCTGGGACGAACACTGCCGTCCCACCACCCTCCTGGTCCGCACCGCCGGCGCCGACGGCGTCGAAGCCTGGTATCCGGGGGAGTCGGTCCTGCACGTGCCGGCCCGGCGTCTCGAGTCGGTCGACGACACGACCGGCGCCGGAGACACCTTCGCGGGCCGGCTGGTCGCCGAGCTGGCCGGGCGCGAGATCCGCGGCCGTGCGGATGAGAGCACCCTGCAAGACGCCTTGCGCGCTGCCGCCGACGCCGCAGCGAACTTCATCGCCGGTCGCAGCCGTGACGCTGCGCCGGCCGGAAAGGAACAGATATGACCGAGCGCGCGTGGTACCTCGGGTGCACGCGAGAGGACGTCGGACCTGCTGCCGTCCTCGTCGGTGACCGCGCCCGTGCCCACCTGGCGGCCGAGCTGCTCGACGACGCCCGCGTCGTGAACGAGAGCCGAGGCCTGACCACCGTCACCGGAACCTGGAAGGGCCAGACGCTGACGGTGAGCGCCTTCGGCATGGGCGCGCCGATCGCCGCGGTGGTGATGCACGAGCTGAGCCTCGTCGGTGTTCGGGCGTTCCTTCGGCTGGGCACCGCGCTCACCTTCGGAGCGACCCGCCTCGGCGACCTCGTGCTGTCCGAAGGCGCCTACCGCGGCGAGTCCACCTCGTCGACCTACCTGCCGCTGGCCTACCCGGCGGTCCCCGACTTCGGCCTCAACCGCGTCCTGCACGAGATCCTGTGCGCTCAGGGCCGGCCGCACCGATCGGGGCTGTACGCGTCCTTCGACGGCTTCTACACCGAGATGTTCGACGCACAGAGCAAGCGCCTCGAGGAGTCGAGCCCGGTCGAGAAGCTCGCCGAGTTCGGCGTCGTCGCGCTCGACATGGAGACCAGCGCGGTCCTCGTCGCGGCCCGCAGGCTCGGTGTCTCCGCGGCGTCCCTGTGCCTCGCCACGGTGGAGCACGAGACCCACTCGATCATGGGCGACGACGAGCGCGCCGACGCTGAGCGTGAGCTGCTCGCGGTCGGGTTCGACGGTCTCGTGCGCCACCTCTCGCTCGACCTCGCTCACCAATGAAGGGAAGCACCATGTCCATTGCATCGTCCATCGCATCCGACTACTTCGCCGACGTCACCCGCAAGCTCCAGTGGATCTCCGACAACCAGGACGAGAACATCGCCGCGGCTGCTCGCATCTGCGCGGACTCGATCGCCGGCGGCGGCCTCGTGTTCGCCTTCGGCACCGGCCACGGGGGCTTCGCGGCACTGGAGATGTTCCCCCGCACCGGCGGCGTGACGGGCTTCCGTCCGATCGTGGAGACCTCGATCGCCCTCATGCACCACGTGCTCGGCGACATGGGCACCGCGCAGTACCGCTTCCTCCACACCCGCGAGGGCTATGGGAAGGCCATCCTGCGCTCCCACCAGATCAAGGACGGCGACTCGCTGATCCTCTTCTCGCACTCGGGCATCAACGCGGTGATCCTGGACATGGCGGAGGAGTTCAAGGCGCGCGGACTCAAGGTCATCGCGGTGACCTCGGTGGCCCACTCGTCGCAGGTCCCGAGCCGACACTCGTGCGGCAAGCGGCTGTACGAGGTCGCCGATGTGGTCATCGACACCAACGTGCCCGTCGAGGACGCCTCCCAGTTCATCGAGGGTCTGGAGTACCCCGTCGGTCCCACGTCGACCTCGCTGGCGGTGGCGATCTCCCACGCCATCAACGCCTCGACGACCGCCGAGCTCGTCTCGCGCGGGGTCAAGCCGATGATCATGGTCAACACCAACTCGAACCGCACGGCCGAGGCGCACCGCCAGAACGACGCCAACTACGCCGAGCTCTGGAACCGCCTGCGCGACCGCGACTTCTCGGCGCCGGTGCCGCAGTCGTGACCGCGCAGCGCGTCTTCTCCGAGCAGCGGCGCCTGGTGATCGACGGCGCCGAGACCGACGGCGTCGACAAGCTGGTCACCCGGGTCGTCGACCCGGCGACCGGCGAGCTCGCCGGCACCACCGCGTACGCCGGTGCCGGCGACGTCGACAAGGCAGTCGAGGCCGCCCGCCGGGCCCAGCCCGACTGGGCTTCGGCCGGACCCGACGCCCGCGCCCGGGTCCTGCACCGCGCCGCCGATCTGGTCCGCGAGCGCGTGGACGAGATCGCGTGGGCGCTGACCCTCGAGCAGGGGAAGCCGGTCCCCGACAGTCGCAAGGAGATCCTCTTCGGCGCGGAGGTCCTCGACTACTACGCCGAGGAGGGCAAGCGCCTGCACGGCGAGGTCCGGACCAGCGCGGCCCCCGACGTCCGGTCGGTCGTGAGCTGGGCGCCCGTCGGGATCGTCGGTGCGATCGTGCCGTGGAACTACCCGGTCGACCTCTACTGCTGGAAGATCGGTCCCGCTCTCGCGGCCGGCAACGCGATGATCGTGAAGCCGCCCCACGAGACCCCCTTCGCCGTCGGCCTGCTCGTCCGCTGCCTGCTCGACGCGGGGCTCCCGGCGGGCGTCCTCAACGACCTGCCCGGCGGCATCGAGGCCGGGCAGCGCCTCGCGGCCCACCCCGACGTCGACATGATCACGGCGACGGCGTCGACGGCGACCGGTCAGGCGTTGATGCGCACGGCCGCCGACACCATGAAGCGGGTGTCCCTGGAGCTCGGCGGGCAGTGCCCGTTCGTCGTACTCGACGACGCCGAGCTCGAGCTGGCGGCACAGGCGGCGTTCCGCCGCTCGTTCTCCAACGCCGGCCAGATCTGCATCGCGGTGAACCGGGTCCTGGTCGCCGAGAGCGTCGCTGACGACTTCGTCGCCGCGGTCGCGGAGCTGGCCGACTCGGTCCGGCTCGGCCACGGCCTGGACGACGGAGTCCTCTACGGGCCGGCGACCAACGCCGGCGTGCTCGCCCGCGCCGCCGATCACGTGGAGGATGCCGTCCGGCTCGGCGCGAAGGTCGTCGCCGGCGGGTCCGTCGATCGCTCGGAGGGCCTGGCCGGCGGGCACTTCTACCGACCCACGGTCATCGACGGGGTGCCGCTGGGTGCCCGGGTGATGTCCGAGGAGACCTTCGGCCCCGTGCTCGGGATCCACCGGTACGCCGAGGACGAGGACCCGGTGCGGCTGGCGAACGCGACGCGCTACGGCCTGGCCGCCTACGTCTACGGCCGCGACCTCGAGCGCGCGTGGTCCGTCGCCGACCGGATCGAGGCCGGTGGAGTGGGCGTCAACATCAACGACGTGTCCGAGCTCCAGGCCCCGTTCGGCGGGTGGAAGCTCTCGGGCTTCGGGCGAGAGCTCGGACCGGAGGGGCTGCGCGGCTTCTCGCAGCAGCGCCACGTCCGCCTCCGGCTGAGGGCGAGCCTGTGACTGCCGGGGTGCACCAGTGACGACGACGAGCTATCGGCCCCGCGACGGTCGGGTCGCGGGGGTGCTCGCGGATACGTCTGCAGCTGCTCTGGAGGCCGTCGTCGCCCGGGCCGCGGCGGCCTCTGACGCGGTGGCGGCTACGTCCCCCCGCACCCGGCGGCGATGGCTGGACGCGCTCGCGGCGGCGCTCGAGGAGCACACCGTCGAGCTCGCCCGGCTGGCGGACACCGAGACCGCTCTCGGGCTGGACCGACTGACCGGCGAGGTCGGCCGGATGGCCGACCAGCTCCGCTTCTACGGCCAGGTCGCGGAGGAGGGGAGCTGGCTCGACGTCACCGTCGATCACGCGACCCCCACGACGCCGCGGCTGGTGAAGGTGAACCGGCCGCTCGGCCCGGTCGCCGTGTTCGGCGCGAGCAACTTCCCCTTCGGGTTCGGGGTGCTGGGCAACGACACCGGCTCGGCGCTGGCCGCCGGCTGCACCGTGGTTGGGAAGGCACACCCGGCCCACGTGCAGACCTGTGTGCGGCTCGAGGAGATCGCGCGGACGGCGCTGGCCGCGGCCGGAGCGCCCGACGGCACCTTCGCGATGGTGAGCGGACTCCAGGCCGGGATCGACCTCGTGCGGTCCCCGGCCGTGGCCGCCGTCGGTTTCACCGGCTCCCAGGCCGGCGGCCTCGCTCTCTGGAGAGCGGCCAACGAGCGCGAGGTGGTGATCCCGGTCTACGCCGAGATGGGCACCGTGAACCCGGTCGTCCTCGCCCCCTCGGGGCTGGCCCGGCTCGACGAGATCGCGCAGGGGTTCGTCGGCTCGTTCACGCTGGGGGCGGGGCAGTTCTGTACCAAGCCCGGTCTGATGTTCGCCCCGGCGGGGGAGCAGGTGCCGGCCAGGGTCGCCCGCGCCCTCGCCGACGTGTCGCCCGCAGCCGTGATGCTCACCGAGGCGATCGCGGACGGGGTGGCCAGCGGGATCCGCGACCTGGTCGCGGCGGGGTGCTCCGTGGTGGGCCGGGTCCCCGGTCCGCCGACAGGATGGGCGGCGGACGCCGCCGTCCTGTCCGCGCCGCTCGAGGCCCTGGCGCCCGGGAGCCGGGTCCTCGAGGAGTGCTTCGGCCCGGTGGCCGTCGTCGTCGAGTACGACGCCCTGGACGACCTCGGGCCGGCGCTGGCCGGGCTGCAGGGGAGTCTTGCCGGTGCCGTGTTCACCGCCGGCGATGGATCGGTGGACCCGGCGGAGGCGTCCCTGGTCGCCCAGCTGGCGCGGAAGGTCGGCCGGGTCATGGTCGACGACTGGCCGACGGGCGTGGCCTTCACCTGGGCGCAGCAGCACGGCGGCCCGTGGCCCTCGACGTCGAACCCGGCGGCGACCTCGGTCGGCGCGGGAGCGCTCGGCCGGTTCCTCCGGCCCGTCGCCTACCAGTCCGTGCCGGACCCGCTGCTCCCGCCCGCGGTCCGCGAGGCCGTCTCCCCGGACAACCCCTGGGGCGTCCCGCGCCGGATCGACGGCCGGCTGGAGACCGCATGACGATGCCGCTCGAGGGCCTGCTCGTCGCCGACTTCAGCCGGGTCCTCGCCGGTCCGCTGGCGACGGCCACCCTAGCCGACCTCGGTGCCCGGGTCGTGAAGGTCGAGCGGCCCGGGACCGGCGACGACACTCGGTCGTGGGGACCACCGTGGACGCCGAGCTCGAGTGCCTACTTCGAGAGCTGCAACCGCAACAAGGAGTCGGTCGTCCTCGATCTCGCGGACCCGCACGACCGCCGGCTCGCGCAGCGGCTGGCGCGGCGTGCCGACGTGCTGGTCGAGAACTTCCGCACCGGCACGCTCGACAAGTACGGGCTCGGCTACGACCAGGTCGCCGCCGACCAGCCCGGCATCGTGTACTGCTCCATCACGGGCTTCGGCAGCGGCGCCGGGGCCGCGCTGCCCGGCTACGACTTCCTCGTCCAGGCCGTCGGCGGCCTGATGAGCGTCACCGGCGAGCCGGACGGCGAGCCGATGAAGGTGGGAGTCGCCCTGGTCGACGTGCTCACCTCGAAGGACGCGGTCACCGGCATCCTCGCCGCGCTGCACTCGCGCCACCGCGACGGCGTCGGCCAGCACGTCGAGGTGAACCTGCTGTCGAGCCTGCTCACGTCGCTGGTCAACCAGGCATCGTCGTACCTGACACCAGGAGCGGGGGTGCCGCCGCGGCTCGGCAACGCGCATCCCTCGATCGCGCCGTACGAGCTGCTCCGCACCGGCAGCGACCACCTGGCACTGGCCTGCGGGAACGACCGCCAGTTCCGCGCCCTCGTCACCGCGATCGGGGAGCCGTCGCTCGCCAACGACCCGCGGTACGCGACGAACGCCGCCCGGGTGGCGCACCGGGCCGACCTGGCCGCCGATCTCGAGCGACTGCTGGCCGCCGACACCGCCGCAGGCTGGACCGAACGGCTCGCCGCGGTGGGCGTGCCGGCCGGGCAGGTGGGCGACCTCGCCGGGGCGTTCGCCCTCGCCGACGACCTCGGGCTGCGGCCCGTCGTCGAGGTCGGTGCCGGGCGACCTGCACAGGTGCGGCACCCCGTCAGCTACTCCGCCGACCCCGTCACCACCTACACCCCGCCCCCGGACCTGGGACAACACAGCGACGAGATCCGTCGTTGGCTCGAGGAGGAAGAATCATGACCGCTGCGATGAAGCCCGGCCGCGTCGACGCCCTGGACCCGGCAGGCCTCGACGCCCTGCTCACCGACGACGAGCGATCGGTCCGGGCCTCCATCCGCGAGATGCTCGACCGGTCGGTCGAACCGAACATCGCCGAGTGGTTCGAGCAGGGCGGCATCCCCGACGTCCGCGGCCTGGCGAAGGAGCTCGGCGCGCTCGGCGTACTCGGCATGCACCTGGAGGGCTACGGCTGCGCCGGGATGAGCGCCACCGAGTACGGCCTCGCGTGCCTGGAGCTGGAGGCGACCGACTCCGGGCTGCGCTCACTCGTCTCGGTGCAGGGCTCGCTCGCGATGTACGCGATCTGGCGGTGGGGGAGCGAGGAGCACAAGCAGGAGTGGCTGCCCCGGATGGCGGCGGGCGACGCGATCGGGTGCTTCGGGCTCACCGAGCCTGACGTGGGCTCCGACCCCGGCGCGATGACCACGCGCGCCCGCCGGGACGGCGACGACTGGGTCCTCGACGGCCGCAAGATGTGGATCTCGAACGCGCCGTACGCCGACGTCGCCGTCGTGTGGGCCGGAACGCCCGAGGGGGTCCGCGGCTTCGTCGTACCCACGGACACGCCGGGCTTCTCCGCTCCGGAGATCAAGCACAAGATGTCGCTGCGCGCGTCGGCCACGGGCGAGCTCGTGCTCGACGGCGTGCGGCTGCCGGCATCGGCCGTGCTGCCCGAGGTCATCGGCCTCAAGGGGCCGCTGTCGTGCCTCAACGAGGCTCGTTTCGGGATCGTCTGGGGCGCCCTCGGCGCGGCCCGGTCCAGCATCGAGGCGGCGCGGTCGTACGCGATCGACCGGGTGCAGTTCGGCAAGCCGATCGGTGCGTTCCAGCTCACCCAGCAGAAGCTCGTCGACATGTCGCTCGAGTACGTCAAGGGCTACCTCCTGGCCGTGCACCTCGGCCGCCGCAAGGACGCCGGCGTGCTGGAGCCCGAGCAGGTGAGCATCGGCAAGCTCAACAACGTCCGGGAGGCGCTGGAGATCTGCCGGACCGCCCGGACGATCCTCGGCGCTAACGGCATCTCGCTCGAGTACCCCGTCATCCGGCACATGAACAACCTCGAGTCCGTCCTCACCTACGAGGGCACGACCGAGATGCACACGCTCGTCCTCGGGCAGGTGCTCACCGGGCAGTCCGCGTTCCGCTGATCCGCACCACCCAGCGCCTACGACGAACGGCCGGGCGCCCCGCAGGGGTTGCCGGCCGTGGTCGGATCCGACGCCCGACCTATCGGACGACGCCGGACTACGCCGGACTGCTCGTGTCGTCCGCAGGCAGGCGCTCCGGCAGTCCGAGCCGCGGGAACTGGTCGGCGTGGAACGTGACGATCTCGGTGATCGCCCCGCCGCTGACGCGCAGGACGTCGAGCGTCAGGGGCAGGTACGCGCGCTCCGGATCCCGCCAGTGGTAGAAGGCGAGGGCGGGCTGCCGGTTGACGGCGGTGGGTACGGCGCGCAGTCCCGTCATCTCCTCGAAGCCGTCCTCGCGCCAGTCGTTCACGACGGCGTCGCGGCCGACGTACAGGCCGGGCGTGGGCGGCATCGAGCAGCGGACGTCGTCGCGAAGCATGGCCGCGATCGCGTCGATGTCCGTGGCCACGCTCGCGTCCGCGAAGCGGCGTACCAGGTCGCGCGTGCCGGTGTCGTCCTCGGCGCCGGTCCAGTCCTGCCGCTCGGCGGGCAGGTGCTCCCGCATGCCGGCGCGGGCGCGCTGCAGCGCGCTGTTCACGGAGTTGACGGGAGTCCCCGAGCAGCTCCGCGACGTCCTTGGCCGGCCAGCCGAGCACATCGCGCAGGATCAGCACCGCCCGCGGGCGCGGCGCGAGATGCTGGACCGCGACCAGGTACGCCAGCTCGATCGTCTCCCGGGCGACGGCGACGGTTTCCGGCTCGTCCGCGTCGTCGGCGGTGAGCTCGTCGAGCAGCCGGTCCGGGTAGGGCTGCAGCCACCGCACCTCGCCACCGGTCGCCGGTTCCGGGCGTCGCCGGGCGAGCAGGTCCAGGCAGGCGTTGGTGGCGATCCGGTACAGCCAGGCCCGGAACGTCGACCGCCCCTCGAAGGTCTCCCGCCGCCGCCAGGCGCGCAGGAACGTCTCCTGCACGGCGTCCTCGGCGTCCTGGAACGACCCGAGCATCCGGTAGCAGTGCACGTGCAGCTCGCGCCGGTGCCGCTCCGCCAGCCTCGAGAACGCCGGCTCGTCGATCTCGCCGAGATCGTTCGCGTTCATGTCGAGCTCCTCCAACCGCAGGTCTGCACCCATCACGTCGATCCTTCCGTCTCCGCGTGCCTCGTCGCAGGTATGACGGACGCGAGCGCCACAACTCATCACTCGGGCTGCCGTGTGGTGCTGAGAACCCGCACGCCCCTCGGCACGGCATACTGGGCGGATGTCGGTGAACGCGTCGATCGCGGTCGCGGCGCTGCTGCCCGTGGACGGATCGGCGTGGGTCCCGGTCGAGACCGGGGAGTCGGGCGCGACGGTGCTTCACGATCGCGAAGGGGCGCGTTTTGCGAAGCTCGTCCCCGTCGAGGAGTCGGAGACTCTCGCCGCTGAGCGGGACCGGATCTCGTGGCTCGGCGAGGCCGGACTGCCCGTCGCCTCCGTCCTCGATTGGCACGCGACCGACGACGGCGCCTGCCTGATGACTCGTGCCGTCCCCGGCGTGCCGGCCGATCGGCTCGATGCGGACATGCTGCGACGGGCGTGGCCGTCGATCGCCACGATGCTGCGCGAGCTGCACGAGGTCCCGGTGGCAGGCTGCCCCTTCGACAGGAGCCTCGCGGTGATGATGGCGGTCGCCCGCCGGACGGTGGCGGAGGGCCGCGTGCAGCCGGAGTTCCTGCCCGACGACCTGCAACGAGCCGCGCCGGCGGAGATCCTCCGGCGGGTCGAGGACGAGCTGCCGCGACGCCGCCAGGAGGAGGACCGCGAGCACGTCGTCTGTCACGGCGACTTCTGCCTGCCGAACATCCTCGTCGACCCCGAGACGCTGGGTGTCTCGGGGTCGATCGACCTGGGACGACTCGGCCGCGCCGACCCGTACGCCGACATCGCGCTGCTGCTGGCGAACGCGCGGGAGACGTGGCCCGACGAAGGCGCTGCACGCAGGGCCGATCACGACTTCGCCGCACGGTATGGGATCGACCTCGACGCCGGGCGGCAGCGCTTCTACCTGCTGCTCGACCCCCTGACCTGGCCGGGCTAGGCCGAGGCCGGCCGATCTGCGCCTGTCGGAGCGCCCGGGTCAGGCCACAGGCGGTGGCGTGGTCACCCGTGGTTTCGAGGCTCGGGCCTGGCGGCCCTCGCACCTCAACCACCGTGGTGGGAGGTCGGTGGTTGAGGTGTGAGGCGCGTGAGCGCCGAGCCTCGAAACCACTGTGGTGGCGGCGTGGTTTCGAGGCTCGGGCCTGGCGGCCCTCGCACCTCAACCACCGTGACGGCCTGGCCGTTTTCGCACCTCGACCGCCGTCCGATTCCAGCGGGGGAGGGCTCTGTTATTTGCGGACGCGTGAGGTCCGGACTAGCGTGCTGGGCTGGTCCGGCAGGAGCGCCGGCGTAGCGGGTGCTCCCCGGTCGTAGGACGGGGTGACTCGGGACCTCGGTGCGATGGACATGCCTGGCCGGTTGGAGCGACGTCGGCGGGAGGTCGATGTCCACTGCATCCTGAGGAGCCCTTGCGCGTGCCGTTGATCGAGGCCCATGAGATCTACAAGGTGTTCGGACGACGACCGGAGAGAGGGGTCGAGCGTCTGAGGCGCGGTGAGGACCGGGAGGGGCTCAGGAGCGACGGCTACACGGCCGCGGTCATCGACGCGTCGTTCGAGGTCGAGCAAGGTCAGATCTTCGTGGTCATGGGGCTGTCGGGCTCCGGCAAGTCCACGTTGATCCGCATGGTCAACGGCCTGCTCACCCCGACGGCGGGCCGGATCGAGGTGGCCGGCCGGACGGTCTCCGGACTCGGTACGGCGGGGCTGCGCCAGCTGCGCCGCGAGCAGGTCAGCATGGTCTTCCAGCACTTCGCGCTGCTGCCGCACCGCACGGTGGGGGAGAACGCCGCCTACGGCCTGAAGATCCAGGGCCTCAGCCGGTCGGAGCGGGAGCGGCGGGCCGAGCAGGCGCTCGACCTGGTCGGCCTCGGCGGCTGGGGCGGGTCGATGCCCGGCGAGCTGTCCGGCGGGATGCGGCAGCGGGTCGGCCTCGCACGGGCACTGGCGGCGGGCACCGAGGTGCTGCTGATGGACGAGGCGTTCAGCGCGCTGGACCCGCTGATCCGGCGGGAGATGCAGGACCAGCTGGTCGAGCTCCAGCACCGGCTCGACAAGACGATCCTGTTCATCACCCACGACCTCAACGAGGCGATGCGGCTCGGGGACCGGGTCGCGATGATGCGCGACGGGCGGATCGTGCAGATCGGCACCGCCGAGCAGATCCTCAACGACCCGGCCAACGACTACGTCGCGCAGTTCGTCCAGGACGTCGACCGCACGCGCGTGCTGACCGCCTCGTCGGTCATGGAGCCACCGGTCGCGGTGCTGAGGTCGGAGCAGGGGCCGCGGGCCGCGCATCGGCTGATGCGCGAGCACCAGGTGAGCTCGCTGATGGTCGTCGACCGCGACCGGCGCCTGCGCGGCGTCGTCACCGAGGACGACGCGGCCGACGCCGTACGCCGAGGCGCGGACGCGCTGGGCGACGTCCTCCGTCCGGCGGTCTCCACGGGTCCCGACACGGCGCTCGCCGATCTCTTCGCCGCGGCCGCCGACACGGCGATCCCGCTCGCAGTGATCGGCGAGGGGGACCGGCTGCTGGGGGTCATTCCGCGGGTGACCCTGCTGAGCGCGCTGGGGGCGGGCACGACGCCCGAGGTCACGACCGTGCCACCCGACGACGATCCGGCCCGCCGCGAGCACGTGGGGGTGGGCGCGTGAACGCGTGGGAGACGGTCGACGGCGTGCCGCGCATCCCGGTCGGCGACTGGAGCGAGTCCGTCTTCGAGTGGGTCCTGGACCGGTTCGGCGAGTTCTTCGACCGGCTCTCGGACCTGATCGAGTCGACGGTCGACGGCCTCGCCGACCTGCTCAACACACCGGCGCCGTTGGCGATGGTCGTGATCCTGTCGCTGCTGGCCTGGCTGGTCCGCGACTGGAAGGTCGGGCTGGGATCGCTGGTCGGGCTGACGGTCGTGATCGGCATGGGCCAGTGGGAGCCGACCATGGAGACGCTCGCCCTGGTGTTCTTCGCGACCGTGGTCGCCCTGGTGATCGGCGTCCCGGTCGGGATCGCGGCCGCCCGCTGGAGTCGGTTCAGCCGTCTGGTGCGGCCGGTGCTCGACCTGATGCAGACGATGCCCGCCTTCGTGTGGCTGGTGCCGGTGGTGATGCTCTTCGGCATCGGCGCGCCGGCCGGGTTGGTGGCCACGGTGATCTTCGCGCTGCCGCCGGGGGTGCGGCTCACCGAGCTCGGCATCCGGCAGGTGGACGCCGAGGTCGTGGAGGCCGGCCACGCGTTCGGGGCGACACCGCGCCAGATCCTGCGCGAGACCCAGTTGCCGCTGGCCATGCCCACCGTGATGGCGGGGGTGAACCAGGTGATCATGCTCGCCCTGTCCATGGCGGTCATCGCCGGCCTGGTCGGCGGCGGGGGACTGGGCAGCCAGGTCACGACCTCGATCTCGCGACTCGACATCGGCCTGGGCTTCGAGGCCGGGCTGTCCGTGGTGATCCTGGCCATCTACCTCGACCGGGTCACCGCCTCTCTGAGCGCCGATCGCAGCCGCGCGGGCGTCGTACGCCGCCTCCGCGCCGCGGCCGCGGCACGGGCCGACGCGCGGGCGGTCGCGCGAGCCGGCTGAGCCGAGTCACCCGCCGCAGCACCAGACGTTTCTCGGGACGGCGCGTGCCCGGGCAAGCCGGCGCGCGCAGCACACAACTGAACCCAGAGTGAGTGAAGAAAGAGCGAGAGGACGACGAACCATGCCGAAGAAGATGACGAAGCGAGTCGGAAGTGCAGTGGCCGCGGTGCTCAGTCTGAGCCTGCTGGCCGCCGGGTGCGGCAGCGACGACGGTGACAGCGGAGCGGCCAAGGACGGTGGCTCCAGCGCCGACAAGTCGATCACGCTCGGGATCATCCCGTCGTGGACGGACGGGCTGAGCACGGCGTACCTGTGGAAGGACCTCCTTGAGGAGGAGGGCTACGAGGTCACCATCCAGGAGCTCGCGGACGCCGCGCCGCTCTACGCCGGGCTCGCCAAGGGCGACATCGACGTCTACCCGTCGGCCTGGCCCGAGGTGACGCACCAGTCCTACATGAAGAAGTACGCCGACGACATCGAGGACCTCGGCGCCTACTACGACGGGGCGAAGCTGACCTTCGCGGTGCCGGAGTACACCGACATCGACTCGATCGCCGACCTCCCGGACCACGCGGACGACCTCGGCGGCAAGATCATCGGGATCGAGCCCGGCGCCGGGCTGACGGAGACGACCAAGAGCTCCGTGATGCCCGCCTACGGCCTCGAGGACGACTTCCAGCTCGTGGAGTCCTCCACCACGGCCATGCTGGCGCAGCTGAAGAAGGCGACCGACGCCGAGAAGGACATCGTGGTGACGCTGTGGCGGCCGTTCTGGGCCAACAGCGCGTTCCCGGTCAAGGACCTCGAGGACCCCGAGGGCGCGCTGGGCGAGGCCGAGGGCCTGCACGAGCTCGCTCGCGAGGGCTTCGGCGAGGACCACCCCGAGATCGCGGCGATGATGAGCAACCTCAAGCTCGACGACGCGCAGTACGGCGCTCTGGAGGATCTCGTCGTCAACGAGTTCGGCCAGGGCAAGGAGGCGGAGGCCGTGGCCGCGTGGAAGAAGGATCACCAGGACGTGCTGGACAGCCTCCGGGGCTGATCCGTTCGTCACCCGAGGGCCGTCCGACACGGGCGGCCCTCGGGCGCTCTCGGCGTGACCTGGGACCGTCGTCGTGCGGGTCGCGGGGCACGGCGGTCGCCGCCCGAACGATCCGGTGCATTTGACCCACGTGGGTGTGGTCAGGGCCCGGTCTCGGGTCTACCGTCGGAGCTACCACGGGCCAACCGGGAGGGGCTGACCCGGCAACCAGTTCGGGCTGGTGGGTGAGCCTCATGGCGTGTCGAGTCCAGGGCCGGGGAGCACGGCGGGCCGCGGCGGGCTTCGTCTCGATGATCATGGCGGTCGTCGGTCTGGTCGTCGTCCAGACCGCCTTCTCCCCACCGGCGCAGGCGGCCGAGGTGCCCTGGGACTGCGGGGACGCCGCCTATCTGTTCCAGTCGCCGAACAATCTCAACCCGCCGCACCAGGTCCAGTCGATCGACCTCGTCAGCGGTGCCTACACCACCGCCGGAGCGACCGCCGACGCCGTCAACGCGGTCGCCTACAACACCGCGGACGACTACATGTACGCCTGGAACCTGCGCACGGACACCCTCGTGCGCATCTCCGCCGACCTGACCCTGACGAACCTGGGCGTACCCGCGAACACGGGCGACAGCTTCCGGGGCATCGACTACAACGTCGGTGACTTCGACGCGGACGGCAATCTCTGGATCATGGACAACCAGACCGGCAGGTGGCTCCGCATCGACATGAGCGACCCGGACGCGCCCCGGACCACGGCCTCCGGAACGGCCGCCGCTCCGGCGAACCTGCTCATCCCGGGGGACTGGGTCTACCTGAACGGGGTCTTCTACGGCGTCGCACCACGCGCCGACGGCACCGGCGACGCTCGGTTGGTCTCGTTCGACCTCACCAGTCGGACCTTCACCAACCGCGGCATCCTCACGGGGATGGCGTCCGGTTCGACCTTCGGGGCCGTCTACAGCGACGACACCTACCTCTACGCCTCGCGCAATCAGGGCGGCAACATCTACCGGGTCAACCCCACCGACGTCACCAACATCTTCCTCTCCGCCGGGCCGGCGGCCTCGTCCAACGACGGCGCGCGCTGCCGCTCCAACAAGATCCCCACCGTCACCCTCGTCAAGCAGGTCGGCGGACGCCTCGTGCCCGACGACCAGTTCCGTGTCGAGCTGGTCAACGCGTCCGGGACGATCGTCAACTCCGTCACCACCTCCGGCACCCAGACGACCGCGACGTCGATCAACCAGCCGGTCGAGTACGGACGCACCTATGTCATCGCGGACCGCCTCACCGACGGCGCCCCGTCGCAACCCGGCGACTACCAGGGCAGCCTCAGCTGCACGACCAGCGGGCTGCCGGCGGCGGCGACCCCGGCGGTCGCCATCGCCACGTGGACCTTCACGCCGAACTCCCGCGCCGCCTGGACCTGCGTCGTCACCAACGCCCCCAGGAGCCCGGCGCCCGCACTCGAGCTCGTGAAGTCCGTCTCGCCGCAGGACGCAGGCTCGTTCACCGCCGGTCAGGTCCTCACCTACTCCTTCGTGGTCACCAACATCGGCAACACCGTCGTCTCCAACATCGCCGTCAACGAGGTCGCGTTCTCCGGCGCGGGCACCATGAGCACCCCGACCTGCCCGGTCACGACCCTGCTGCCGCGGTTCTCGGTGACGTGCACCGCCACGTACACCGTCCAGGCCGCCGACGTCACCGCGGGAACGATCACCAACACCGCCCGCTCCACCGGGACCGGCCCCAGCGGCGGGCCGGTGGTCTCCAACGACGACAGCGCCGAGGTCCCCACCGGCGGGATCCCCGGGCTCAGCATCGTGAAGACGGCGCTGCCGCCGATCGCGCTCAAGGCGGGCGAGGTCGTCCACTACGAGTTCGTCGTCACCAACACCGGCAACACCACCGTCTCGAACATCGCCATCGCCGAAGGCGCCTTCAACGGCACCGGCGCACCGATCACCCCACCGGTCTGCGACCGCACCACGCTCGTTCCGGGTCAGCGCGCGCTCTGCTCGGCCCGCTACACCGTGACCCAGGCCGACATCGACCGCGAGACGCCACTGACGAACACCGCCCGCGCCACCGGCACCGACCCCGGGGGTGGACCGGTGCTCAGCCCACCGGACGACGCCGACGTCCCCGTCCTGCAGAGCCCGCAGCTCGACCTGGCCAAGGACGCTCGATCGTCAGGCCACGAGGCAGGCGACGTGGTCACCTATCGGTTCAAGGTCACCAACACCGGCAACACCACCGTCACGGGTCTCACCGTCGGTGAGACCGACTTCTCCGGTACCGGCACGCTCGGCCCCGTCACCTGTCCCGTCACGACCCTCGCGCCGGGAGCGACGACGACCTGCACCGCCACGTACACGCTGACCCGAGCAGACATCCGTGCCGGCCACGTGGACAACACGGCAGTCGCCACCGCCCGCGACCCCCAGGGCACCGCCGTACCCTCGCCGCCGGACGCGGCGATCGTCGGGTTCCCCCAGGCAGCCCGCTCCGCGCCCCGGCTGACCACGCGTGTCTCCGACAAGCGGGTCACGCCAGGACAGAGGTTCCACGACCGGCTGCGCCTGCGCGGCATCGTCAAGGGCACGAAGGTCAAGGCCACGGCCCGGCTCTACGGCCCCTTCGTGAGCCGCGGTGCCGCCACGTGCAAGAGCCAGCACGTCGCCAGGACCGTGACCTGGCGCGCCGGTAGGGGCTGGTCGAAGTCGCCGGCCGTCAGCGTGTCCGCTCCGGGCGTTTACACCTGGCGCGTCAAGACCAAGGCCAGCGCGAACAACGGTGCCGGCCGACACCCGTGCGGGCAGAAGGCCGAGACCCTGACCGTGGCGAAGCCCGCCTACCAGGCACCGACCGTCAACGGCGGCTTCTCCGGCACCCTCCTCCCATCGACGAGGGCCAGGACGACACTCCCTCGGGTCCACGCCAGAGCGATCCGCCTGAACGCGGCCGTGCTCACCGCGGGAGTCACCCGTGGCCAGATGGAGCTGCCCGGGGACGTCGGCATGGTCTCCTGGCTGCGCAAGTCGGCGGGCTACGGCGACAAGATCGGCACCACCGTCATCGGCGGTCACGTCTCCGACCGGCACGACCGACCGGGCGCGCTACGCCGCCTCAGCCAGGCGCGGCTCGGGCAGCTCGTCGATGTCGCGTCGATGGGCAAGGTGCACCGCTTCAAGGTCGTCAGCAAGGCCAGCTTCGCGAGGACCACGGGCATCCCGGCCCGCTACTTCTCCACCACCGGACCTCACCGGCTCCTCCTGGTCACCTGCACCGATCGCGTCGTCTACCCGAACGGGCACTTCCACTACACCCGCTACCAGGTCGTCGTCGCCAAGGCGGTCCCGCGGCGCCACCACCGCCGCTGAGGTGAGGGGTGCCGCTCCGCTCCCGGGGCGGCGCCGCGCTTGGTCCCTGACCCGGGTGCACCCGCCCAGGCGGTTGGGGCGGGGGTCACGGCAGCGTCCAGGCTCCTGCTTCGCAGCCGAAACCCGCGCGACACGCCGTATCGGTCCGGCGTGTCGCGCGGGCTTCGGCGGTCAGCCGGTGAAACCCGCGACGCCCGCACGGCGCCCGGTGCTCGGACGACGCGGGCAATGGGTCGACCGGGCTATTTTCCCGTGCGAGCAATGGCACCATCGGGCCTTGGCACCTGGCTCGAACGCGGCACAGGATGAAGTCGCCGCAGGGTGCTGCTGCGGCTGCGGCAGCATCCCGGTGAACCGGCTCGCCTCGGGAGGCTCGGATGAGCGCCGCCACCGTCGACACCAGGACTCGTTCGGCGCTGCGCCGCGGCCGTCGTGCCCCGGGCCGACCGCAGGGCGCAGCCGCGCGTACGGATGGCGGCGCGGTCGAGCGACGGCAGAGGCGGGGCGTTGCGTGAGCTGCAGGTATCGATGATGGGCACCTTCGCGATCAGGGACGCGACCAGGGGCCCACCGTCGGCGATGCTGGGCAAGGCCCAGGACCTGCTCGCCCTCATCCTGCTCGCCCCGCAGCGCAGCGTACGTCGCGAGCACGCCGCCGAGTCCCTCTGGCCGGACGCCGGGGCGAACGCCTCGAAGAAGGCGATGCGTCAGGCGCTCTGGCGGATCCACCACGCGACCGACTCCGCCGTCCCCGAGTCCGGACGGCTGATCGTGACCGAGGGCGAGGCGCTGCGGGTCAACCCCGAACGACGCCTGTGGGTCGACGTGTCGGTGCTCACCGCGGCGGTGCGGGTCGCCCAGACCGCCGGACCGGACCTGGCCGACGGCGAGCTCGCCCATCTGGGTCGCGCCGCCGACCTGTACCGCGGGCCGCTGCTCGCCGGCTGCTACGGCGAGTGGTGTCTCGCGCCGCGCGCTCGCATCGAGGACGGCTGCATCACCCTGCTCGACACCCTGACCCGCGCGTACGAGCGGCGCGGCAGCCTCGACGCATCGATCGGCTGGGCCCAACGACTGCTCGACATCGAGCCGGCACACGAGCTGAGTCACCGCAGGCTGATGCGCCTGCACTATCGCAACGGCGACCGCACCCGCGCGCTGCGCCAGTTCGACCAGTGCCGGGCGGTGCTCCGGCAGGAGCTGGGCGTCCTGCCGTCCGCGCACACGATGGCCCTGGGCGAGGCGATCATGGCCGACCGGATCGGCGATGCGCTGAGCCCCGACCCGGTGGGCCGTGACTGGCACGGGATGGCCGTGCTCGACGCCGGGCCGGAGGTCGTCGTGCTCGCGGTGCCGCGGGCCGCGGCGCACATGATGGTGTCGATGACCCGGGCGGTACGCGAGGTGACCCGCCCGGCGGTCGGCTCGGGTGTCGCGACGCCGCTGGCCGCATCGGGCGGGGGAGAGGCCCCAGCGAGCACCGACGGGTCGCCGACGGGGCGGCCCACCCCGTAGGCGAGACGCGCGCCCGAGACACGCACGAGACACGGACGAGACACGGGCGAGACGCTCGCGAGACAGCCCGGCCCCACCGTGAGGGCACGAACCAGCACGTCACCAGGGGCAGTCGTGGCATGGACGAGTCGACGTACGACGACGAGGACGGACCAGTCCTCGCGCGGTCCTTCGTCGTCCGTGCCCTGCTCGAGCAGCCCAACCTCGTGGCCAACGGTCGCCGGTTCGGGCGACCCAGACGCGGCGCGCCGCAGTGGCACGGCTACGTCACCGACGCCGAGACCGGTGACCGGCTGGCGTGGACGCGACCCCAGGACGTGGCGCGATTCATCGAGCGGCGGCTCGAGCAGAGCGGCCCGGGTCCGGCCGCGGTCGAGCGCCTCGAACCCGGCGCACCCGGCGCACCCGGCGTACCCGGAGTGCCCGGTGAACCCGGCGCACCGGGAGTCCGCCTCCGAGGACTGGCGATGGCCGCACCGGCACTGACGGACGTCGTCACCGACATGCTGACCGTGCTGGGGCAGCGGCTCCCGCCCGCCGCCGGAGCGGTGCCGGCCCCCAACGTCACCCTCGAGCGAGTCCGCGAGCGGCTCGTCGGCCTTGGCAACCACACCGGCGCCGAGCCCACCGGCACCCTCGGCGTGCGGACGGTGCGTGGCGGCCGGCTCGACGCGCGGGTCCGGTTCCAGGTCTGGGCGACGACGGCGTCCGACGTCGACGCCGCGGTGCAGACGCTGCACACCGCGCTCCTCGACGACCGCGACGAGCTCAAGCAGGCCGGGTTCCTGCAGCTGGCCGCCGCGGACACGACCCTCGCGGGGGAGGAGGCGTCGGTCCCCGGTTGGCGCAAGGCCACGAGCTACGACGTGCTGTACGAGTACCGCTACGTCGACAGCGACGACGCGCAGAGCCTGATCGTGCGGATCCCGGTCAGCACGGACCCGGAGGAGTCGCCCAGCCCCGTGCGGGAGGTCGAGTCGATCACCGACGAGATGGTGCGGTGGGACCAGGACGGTGCGCCACCCCTGGAGGTGCGCGGTCCCGGCGTCGTCACCCGGCTGTCGGCCCTGGTGTTCGTGCCCGGCCCGGCGCTCGGCGGCACCGTGACGTTCGCGCGCAGCTCGGGCGGCGGCGGCCCGGTGGCGCATCTGCCCACCCTAGCGGCGTTCCTCGACGCGACCTCGGGCGAGGAGCCGGCGGAGACCGACGCCGACGTGCAGCTCGACCCGGCCGCCGCCTTCGCCGGGCTCGGGGCGGCCGGCCCCGGGCTGACCATCGGCGACTGGGACGCCGACGCCGTCACCGACGTCTACGCGGGCTTCGACCGGCGGCTCGACGTCCCCATCACCCTGACCGGCGCCGCGGACCGGTTCACCGTGACCTACGCCCCGCCGGCGGGACCGGCGACGGGGCTCGACCAGACCGCCGTCGTCTACCTGCGGGCGAACCCGCCGTGAGTCGCAACGGAGCCGGCGCGGCGCGCCCAGACCTGACCGACCAGTCGGAGGAGAGGAAGTCATGACCGAACAAGTCCTGCCCGGCGTGCTCATCGAGGTACGTCCGGAGGCGCTCATCGTCCCCGGTGCCATCACCGTGGGGAACGTGGGGGTCGTGGGCACGGCGGGCAAGGGTCCCGTCGGCTCTCCTCAGCTGCTCGGCAGCTACTCGGACGCCCTCCAGCGGTTCGGCGCGTATGACCGCTGGGTCGACGGCGCCTCCGGCGAGCTCACGCTCACCCGGGCGCTGGAGCAGGCGTTCAAGTTCGGGGCCACGACGGTCTGGGCCGTCCGGGTCGCCGACGCCAACGCCGGCGCCGCGTCGGTTGACCTCGACTCGGCCGGCGGCCCCTGTGTGACCATCCGGGCCAAGTCGCCGGGCACGTGGGGCAACGACCTCACCGTGTCGGTGTCGACCGCGGACACGAACGCCGTGGTCCGCGAGGAGGAGGTCGCTGCCGCGACGCTCACCCTCGCGCACACGGCCGTCGTCCAGAGCGCCGTGAACCGGATCGTGGTCCGGCCCGGCGGCGGTGGCGCCGACCGGGTGCCCGGCGTCCTCTACGACGCCGCGGCCGCCGACGTCGGGCCCACGCAGGTGAGCATCGACACCGCCGGTGGGGTGCTGACCTTCGGCACCGCGCCGGCTGCGGGCGACACCGTCCTCGCGACGTACACCGTCGAGAAGACGGCCGCGCGCAAGGTCACCGTCAAGCTCGGTGTGGCCGTCGAGGAGTCGTACAGCATCGTCTCCGGTGACGACCTGATCGCGGACCTCGCCGCCGGATCGGCCCTGGTAGAGGGCGTCGCGCTCGCGAATCCCACCGAGCTGCCCGACGAGGTCGCCGCGACCCCGCTCGGGGGCGGGGCCAACGGCGCGGCGGGCGCCGACTACCAGAGCGGCCTGGACGCGCTGCTCGAGGTCGACGCGCACATCGTCGTCGCGGGCGGTCAGGACGCGTCCTTCGGCGACGACCTGGCGGCGCACGCGGCCCTCGCCTCCGGCGACGAGAACAAGCGCGAGCGCATCGCGGTGGTCGGCACGGCCCTCCAGAGCGACCGCGACCAGTTCGTGCAGAGCGCGTCGGGGCACTCGCTCAACAGCGACCGGCTGATCCTGGTCGGTCCCGGCATCCGGGCGGCCGACCGCTCGCAGCAGCCGCCGGCGACCGTCACCCTGCCGGGCGCCTACACGGCCGCGGCGGTGGCGGGCCTGCTGGCGTCGCTCCCGGCGCACGTGAGCCTCACCAACAAGGTGCTCGCGGTGGACGGCCTCGAGCACGACCTGACGAACGCGCAGCTCAAGCAGCTCGTGCTGTCCCGGATCCTCGCCGTCGAGAACCGGCAGGGCTTCCGGCTCGTCAGGGGCATCACGACGTCGACCAACACGGCGTGGACGCAGATCACCACGCGCCGGATCGTCGACTACGCGAAGTACGGCGTGCGGAGCGCCGCGACGCCGTACATCGGCCTGCTCAACAACGAGCGGGTGCGCGGTGCCCTGCGGGCGACCATCAACAGCTTCCTCAACGGGATGGTCCTCGACGAGATGCTCGTCAGCTACGACCTGACGGTCTACGCGAGCCGTGACGACGAGATCCGCGGCATCGCCCGGGTCGACCTCGTGCTCCGGCCGACGTTCAGCATCGACTTCATCAAGGTCACGATGTTCCTCGAGTAAAGGATCCACCATGGCTCTCACAGAGGTGTACACGGGCAAGAACGCCCAGCTCTCCCTGGCGACCGCGGACTCCCCCGAGGGTGCGGACGCGAAGGCCGCGCTCGACGGCTACGCACTGCAGACCGTCGGCCGCCTGACGGAGGTCCGGGTCACCGTCGACACCGCCCTCAAGGAGTTCTACGAGGTCGGTCGCCGGCACCCGGTGTCGCTCAGCCCGGGCGACATCGCGATCCACGGCAGCGCCCAGCGGGCCTACATCAACGGCGCCCTGCTGTTCCTGCTGATGGGCCGCGGCGCGTCGTTCACGGCCGTCGCCGAGCCGTACGTCCAGCCGACGTTCGAGATCTCGATGGGCTTCGCCGACCCCGCGCGCCCGGAGGAGGCGCTGTCGCTGACGATCGGGGGCGTCAAGTTCGAGAACTGGCGGGTCACGGTCCCCGAGGACGAGTTCGTCATCGAGAACCTGTGCTTCCGGGCACTGACCATCGGTGTCCTCGACGTCGGCGCGGACAACGCCGGCAACGTCGTGTTCGCCGACCAGCAGTGAGGCCGGTGCCATGCCCCTCACCGCCGAGGACCTGCTCGCCGGCAGCTCGCTGACCCACGTCGTCGACGTGCCGGCCGGTCTGGTGGGAGCCGGCGACCCCGGCACCGTCACGCTCCGCCCGCTCACGGTCCGCGACGTGCAGCTCGTCGCCCACGCGGCGAAGGACGACCGCGAGCTCGCGGCGGTCCTGATGATCTCGCGCGCGCTGGTCGAGCCCCCGCTCACCGCGGACCAGGCCGGGCGGCTGCCCGCGGGCCTCGCCCGGTTCCTCGTCGACACGATCAACGAGCTGAGCGGCATCGACACGCCCCGCGACCGGCTGGCCGAGCTCGTCCAGGCGCCGCTCGCGAAGGCGTGCTTCGTGCTCGCCGACGAGTTCGGCTGGACGGCGGAGGACGTCACCGGCATGACGATCGGACAGATCCTGATGTACCTCGAGATGGCCGGGCGGGCCGCGGAGGTCGCATGACCACGAGACCGGCACGCGAGCACCGCTCGGGCATGGTGACGCTCGGCGGCGGCAGCGCCGCGCAGTGGTGCAGGGACGTCGTGCGGGTCACGCGCGACGTGCACCGGATCGACACCGCCCTGGAGGCGGCGTGCGCGACGGTGTCGCCCGCGCCCCGGATCACCGCGACGCCGCTGCTGGGTGGTGCGCTGGCGGAGGTCGTCGAGCGGACGGAGCGACCCGTGCCCGACGCCGCCGCCGAACACCGGAGCCACCGCCGTGTGGAGGCGGTCGCGCGTGACCTCACCGGACCCCACGCGGACGACTGCCCGGCGGGCACCCGGCCCCGCCCACGACCGGTCGAGGCGCCCGACCCGGTCTCGCCCCCGGGATGCGCGCCGCGCCCAGCCGAGCGGCTCGACCCGGGGCCGGCGCCGTCGGTGCCCCGGAGCCCGTCCGTGCCGGTGGCCCGGCTGCGAGCGCTCGCGGGACCCGACCTCGACGCGTGCGCACCGGGACGCAGCCCCGGTGCGGCCGACGCCGGACGTCGTACGCCGTGGCCCGCCCCACGCACCGGGCCGAGCCGGCCGGCGCAGGCCGTCGCGCCGGTGCACCCGTCTGCGGACCTCGCCGCGAGCCTCGCGTCGCGGCTCGCGAGCCGGGTCGGGGCGAGTGGTCCCGACGACCTGCTGAGGCTCGGGCGGGCGCGGGTGCGCGCGACCGGCCCGGCCACCCACCTCCTGGCGGCCGACCTGCGGACGCTCGCCACTCCGGGCGCCGCGGACCACGCCCTCGGCACGGCGCGCGAGCGTGCCGCGGACACGCCCGTCGAGGCGCCGCGCGGCCGGCGACGCCGGCCCGCCGAGCCGCCGGGTGGTGGCCACCGAGCACCGTCGACCGCCGACCGCGCCGACTCGGTCCGCGCCCCGCGTGCACGCACCGACGCACCGGCAGCTCCCGACCGGACGCCGTCGACCCCGGCCGCCGACCCACCCACGGACGTGCAGGGACTGCGCGCGCTCGCCCGGTACGCCGAGCCGCCGGCGCCGCCGCCCAGGCTGGGCGGTGGACCGTTGTCGGACGACACCGAGGCCGCCCGCGGGCTGCCGTGGACCGGCACCGCGCCGGTCACCCCCGATGTCCGCGCCGCCACGACCGCCGTCGGGCTGAACGAGCCCGACCTCGAGCTCGTGATGACCCGCATCCTCGACGATGCCGCCCGCCGACACGGGATCGAGGTGTGAGGTGCGCCCGATGCTCGCGGGGACCGAGCTGCCGCAGGTGCAGGACCTGACGACGGCGGACCTGCGCGCGGTCGCGGAGCACAAGGCGCCCGGCAAGGACGGGTCGATGCTGCAGAACCTGGGCCGGGCCCCGACGGGCGTCACCGTCGCCGGCATCGCCTCGGACCCGAGCGCGCTCGACCTCGTGGAGAGGCTCAAGGACGACCTGCGCACCGGCCAGCCGGTCGCTTTCGTCGCCGACATCACGGCGGACACGGTCATCGAGCAGGTGCTCATCGACGACGTCCAGGTCCGGCAGCTCGCGGGGCGGCCGGACCGCTACGCGTACGCGATCGCGCTGCGCGAGTTCATCGAGCCGGTCGAGCCCGCCTCCACGGCGGCGCTCGACGCCGACATCCTCGGCGACGCGACGGACCTGCTGGGCGGGCTGCTCGACGGCCTCGACATCGCCGACCTGTTCGCGACCGGGCTGGAGCGGTTCGTCGAGCCGCTCAGCGGCCTGCTCGGCCGCCTGCAGGAGGCCAACGGGTCGGGAGGTCCGTGACCGCGCGGCGCACGAACCGCGGACCCCCGCACCACGACAGGACAGGACCGAGAGGGGAGAGACCGATGGCGGACCAGAGCCTGTTCGAAGAGCTCAAGGAGGTCCTCAGCGACTTCAAGAGCTTCCTGGACGACAACGTGCCGACGATCAAGCCCGCGATCCAGGCGATCGCGTCGCTCGTGCCGCAGGTCACCGAGCTCCTCGACGAGCTCGCCGGTCTGCTCGACAAGCTGAAGACCGAGATCCAGAACCTCGACGTCGGGGCGATCCCCGGCCTGGGCGAGGTGGCGGAGTTCACCGGCAAGATCCCGGCGCTCCTGGAGGCGGCCAAGAAGCTGCTGCCGAACGAGTCCTCGAGCATCGGCGCGATCGGCGACATCTCCGACGTGGTCAGCGGCCTGCCGTCGGTGGACGCCGTCAAGCAGGAGCTCCTCGACCTGATCGACGCGGTGAAGGCGCACCTCGTCTCGCTGAAGCCCTGACCGGCGCGAGGCACCCGACGGGCAGGGCACGGACCGCAGGAAGGGGGTGAGCGCGCATGGTGCGTCCGATGCTGGGCGACCTCGAGCTGGAGCAGGTGCAGGTCGTGGAGACCGACGAGGACCAGCTCCTCGTGCGCCACCCCGTGCCCGTGCTCGAGGGCGACTTCCTGCAGGACCTCGGCCGCCGCGGCGCACGGGTGTCGCTCACCGGCGTGCTCACGCGGCCCGACGTGGCGGACGGCCTCGCCGACCTGCGCGACGCGTTCTACGCGGGCGACCCGGTGGCGTTCGTCTCCGACATCACGCAGGCGACCCTGATCGACCGGGTGCTGATCGAGCGCATGGACGTGCGCGAGCTCGCCGGCCGACCGAGCGCGTACGAGTACTTCCTCACGCTGCGCGAGCTGACCGAGGCCGAGCCGATCGAGGTCACGCCCGTGATCATCCCGCCGCCCCCACCGCCGAAGGTCGACCAGGGCCGCTTGACCGTGACGGTCGTGGTCGAGGGCGACCCGGCGTTCGACATGGACCGCGTGCAGGTGACCGTGGCGGGGAGGACCGACGAGGGCGACCCGGGCTTCCGCAAGCAGCTGACCAACCGGATCCGCCCCGACACCTGGTTCGAGGATCCGTTCCCCGCGGGTCAGTTCACCGCGACCGCCCTCGTCGACGACGACAAGACACCGACCGGCCAGCACGAGACGCTCACGGGCTCCGAGCCGGTGACGGTCCGCGAGGGCGAGGAGGCCCACGTCACGATCGTGTTGCGGCGCGGCTCGAAGATCGGCACCGTCTTCGTCGTCACCTTCCACTTCGACAAGGCGTTCGTCGAGCCGTGCGAGCGGCACGTGCTGCAGCAGGTGCAGCAGTACGCCCAGGAGCACCCGGACGAGCAGCTGCTGGTGGTCGGACACACCGACAAGGTCGGGTCCGACGAGTACAACCAGGCGCTCTCGGAGCGCCGCGGCCGCGCGACGTTCGCGATGCTCACCGCCGGCAGCGACCGCGCCCGGTCCGTGGCCGAGTGGAACGGCCTGCGCCAGGCCAGGCCGACCGGCACGATCGCCACCGTCAAGGACACGTGGGGCACCCGCGAGATCCAGCTCATGCTGCAGGACCTGGGCCGGTTCCAGGGCAACGTGGGCAAGGACCCGGAGCTCACCGACGCCGCGATCCGCCAGTTCCAGCGCGACCACGGCCTGGCCGACGACGGCGTGGTCGGCGACGCGACCTGGCCGGTGCTCATCGACGAGTACCTGGCGCACGACGCCGTGGACCTCCCGCCGGCCCGTCTCTTCGAGAACAAGAACGCCTCCGGCTGCGACTCGGGCGCGCTGCGCTGGCTCGGCTGCGGCGAGCAGGACCCGGTCGACGGGCGCGAGACCGCGTGGCGGCCGAACCGCCGCTGCGAGCTCATGTTCGTCAAGGAGCACACGATGCCCTGCCAGGTGCCGCGGCCGGTGACCCTGGACCAGACCCCCGACGGAGCCGGTGGCGGCGGCTGGTGCCTCGACGACGGGACGGCCACCGCCGTCGACTGCTTCGTGGTGCCGTGGCCGGACCCGTGCCCCACCAACCCACCCGGTGCCGGCGGCCCCGCCCCGGCGAACCGGCCCTGGTGCCGCAAGCCGGCGGAGTCCGGCACCTTCCCGGTCGCGGGGAGGATCACCTTCGAGGACGGCAGCCCGTTCGCCTCCGGCTCCTACGTGCTCATGGCTCCGGACGGCGAGTACCTCGGCGGCGAGGTCGCCGTGACCGGAGCGGAGCGCGCCGGCACCCCGATCGCGAGCCGGTCCGCATCCGACGGGTCCTTCACGTTCCCGGGGCCGGTCCCGCAGAAGGGGCCCGGCACGTACGTCGTTTCGGTGGACGGGCCGTTCCTGGTGCGCACGCGCACGCAGACGCTGGCCGAGGTCACGGGCAACGCCACCTGCTTCCGGCTGGACGGGTCGGCGCCGGCGGACGTCGTGATCGTCGACCGGGCGGTCGCGTCGGTGCGGCCCGCCGTCACGGGACCCGACGTCGTCGTCGTGCGGAAGCCGCACACGAACCCGGCGCGCCGGCAGGTAGTGCTGCGCTCCACCACGGCCTTCACCGGGACCGGCACCTTCACCCGGTCGAGCGACGCGGTCCGGTTCTTCGACGCCGCGGCGGGCGGCACCGAGCTCACCTTCGACGGCGTCGACAACGTCTTCGACGCCGCCCGGCTCGCCGCGGGGGTCACCCTGTTCGCCGAGGGGCGTACGGCGAGCGCGGCGCCGAACGACGTCACGCTGACGCTCGCGCTCACCGTCAACGGGACGCCGGGGCTGTCCACGACCCACCGGCTCACGTCGGTCGAGCTCTTCCTCGACCTGCACGCGAGCCGGACAGCCGCGGGCGCGGCCCCCACCCCGCTCAGCGATGCGCAGAAGATCGACCCCGGCCGGTTCGTCCAGGTGCAGGACGCCGGCAACCACGCCGGCCGCGCGATGCTGACCGTGCGGCAGGCGGCCCCCGCCGCCTTCACCGGCATCCTGGTGCTCGCGCCCGTCGGCGCGCGCACCCGGCTCTTCGGCGCCGCCGACGAGGTCGCCGCCGCGGGACAGGCTCCGCTCGGCACGCCGGTGAACCTGCCCACCACGGGCATCCCGGCCACCGGGACCTCGTTCTGGGTCGAGGGGGTGACGGCGAGCGGCGCGCTGCGCGACGCGACCGTGCAGCTCGGGATCGACGGCGTCGAGCCCGATGGCGACCACGTGAACCTCACCGTCGTGCTGCTCAGCGACCTCGTCGCCACGGTCCCGGCGACGCCGGCTCGGACCGCACGACTCGGCAACTCGCCGGTCGCGGCGCACGCGCTGACCGTCGCCGCCGGACCGGTGCCACCGGCGTCCGCCTTCGACACCGACCCGACCGTGAACCCGCCGCTGCCGCTGGTCGAGGGCTCGGTCGCCGCCGGCTCGCCCGTCGCCCTCACCGTGCAGGTCCGGCCCGCCGGCGTACCGGTGCGATGGCAGGCGCTGCGCGCGACCGGCATCGCGGTGGCGAGCGGCGGCGACGACGCGCCGGGCGTGGTCGCGCTGTCCGCGAACCCCGTGCCGACCGTGACCCCGGACGCCGGCAACCCGCTCGCCGCGACGATGGTCGCGGACGCCGTCGGCACGTTCCACGTGCGCGCCTTCGTGGACGGCAACGGCAACGGCGCCTTCGACGCGGGCGCCGATCGCGAGCCCGCCATCGTGCTGCCGGTGGTGTGTGGCCGCGCGACGCTCTTCCTCGACTCGTCGGTCGCGCGGTCGACGAACTTCACCGTGACCCCGAACGGCGTCGGCGGCATCACCGTCACCTCGGGCTCGTTCAACATCGCCGCCCCGGCGACCGCCGCGATCCACATGAACGCGCAGGTCGACATCGTCACCGGCGGCGCGGACGGGCGGCGCGTCATCAACCAGTTCTTCGGTGGCTGGATCAACAACGAGACCGCGGTCGAGAACGTCGTCGGCACCTTCCAGGACGCCGCCGGCACCGTGCACTCCGACCCGGCGGTGTTCGCGTCCAACACCGGCGCCGCCACCGGAGGTACGCCGGCGAGCCCGGTCTTCCTGCCCGGCGACCCCGCACCGGCGCTCATCGCGCCGCCGCTGCTCGACTCCGGGCGCGGCGCCGGCACGGTCGGGATCGGCGGCGACAGCGCGACCCTCACCCGGAGCCGGATCCGCACCCGGACCAACCAGGCCCTCGGGGAGCGCTGGATCGTCGAGTCGGTCGACAGCCCCGGCGACGGCGAGGGCCCCACCCATCCCGGGTTCGCGGCGGCGACCCTGCGCAGCTTCCGGTTCGGGCTCACGTTCTCCTCGACGCTGGGCATCTGGACGAACCGCACCGCGGTGAGCGGCGCGACCGGCGACCCGGCGGACCGGGTCTACGGCGTCGTGCTGCAGCTCGCCTGGACGCAGGGCGGGCAGTGGACCGTCACGCCCGCCACCGGTGCCATCGCCGTCGTCACCGCGCCCACCACGACGATCTCGGGGCGGGTCACGACGTCGCCCGCCGTCGCCGCGTCCACCACACCCGTGGAGGTCCGGTTCCCGGCCTCGACCGACCAGATCGCGAGGGACGCACGCGCATGACGGACTGGACCGTGACCTCGGAGCTCCTCGACGCCGGCCTCGTCGTCGCGGTGGAGGTCGTCGACGTCCGACTGGGCGACACGGAGGACGACGGGTCTCGGGTGGTGCGTCGCGGCACGGTGACCGTGCGGGTCGTCGAGGTGGTCAAGGGCCGCTCGCTGACGCCGGTCGGCGAGACCGCGGACGTCGACATCGAGGTGCGTACGTCGTCCGGCACGCGGGTGCCGGGCGGCTGGTTCGGCATCTGGTCGGCCGTGCCGCTCGAGCCGGGCGTCGTCCTGGTCGCGTTCTGCGACGCCGGGTCGGCGGACCTCGCCGTGGCCCTGACCGACGAGCACTGCACGCAGTTGGTGCCGGACGGGCCGAGGCTCGACGACGTGCATCTCGCCCAGGCGGTGCAGCGGCGCAGCCCGACCGTCGACCGGCTGCTCGACGAGGCCTGGCGGCGCCGCGGGGAGGCCGGCCCGGTGTTCGCCCGCTACGTCTGGGTCGCCGTGCGCGAGGCCGTGGTGGCCGACGCGGCGCGCTTCGGCCGGCTGATGGACGTCGCGACCGACGGTGGGACGCGCGCCGACGCGCAGGAGCAGTACCTGGTGTGCGCCTACGAGGACGCGACCTTCTCCTCGGCGTTCCCCGCCGAGCGACGCGCGGCGCTGGCCCGCGCGATGGCGGCCGCCGCGCTCGACCCGCGACTCGGCGAGCTGCGTGAGCACCTGCTGTCGACGTACCTGCCGAACCTCGTGGGCGCGCCGGCCCCGGAGCCGCTCACCCCGGCGGCGGTCTTCGCCGACGACGAGCACCTGCGCGACGTGCTCGCCGCCGAGGTCGCCGACCCGGCCGATCCCGCGACGTCGAGCCCCGCGCTCTCGGCCTGGCTGCGGGAGGGGTCCTGATGCTGCGCCCCGGGTACCGGATCACGATCGGCGACCACGTCGTCGACACGACCGCCGAGCCGAGGGCGAGCACCGCGGTCGAGCTCACGGTCCGCCTCGACATGGACACGCCCGTGGACTCGGTGACGCTCGTGCAGGGCCAGGTCGGCGGCCTGCGTGCGCAGCCCGGCGACGACGTGTCGGTCGACCTCGGGTACGCCGACGAGGACGACGGGCTGGTCCGCGTGCTCACGGGCACGGTGGTGACCGCCGGCCCCGGGATCCGCACCGAGCGCATCGTCGGGCACTCGACCGCGGACGCGCTGCTGCGCACCTTCGTCGACCGCACGTTCGAGGACACGACTGCGGGCGAGATCGTGCGGACGCTCGCGCAGGAGGCCGGCGTCGACGTGGACCGCGCCGAGGACGGACCGTCGCTCCCGGCGTACGTCGTCGACGGCCGGCGCAACGGGCTGCGGCACGTCCGAGACCTGGCCTGCCTGTCCGGTTTCGACACCTACGTCACGCCCGCGGGGGCGCTCGTCTTCGAGCCGTTCACCGGCAGCCGGGACGTGCACACCGTGAAGTACGGCGAGCACGTGCTGGGCGCCGAGCAGTGGCGGGCGCGCCCGCGAGCGGGGACCGTGGTGGTCTTCGGAGAGAGCCCCGGATCGTCGCGCGGGGACGAGTCGTGGGCCTGGCTCACCCAGGACTTCACGCCGCGGCGGGGGAGCGCCGGGAGCGGCGCGCCCACGCTCCTGGTCGAGCGCCCGGTCGCCCGGTCCGCACAGGTGGCGCAGGCCGCGGCGCGGGGGATCGCCGACGCGCTCGTGGCCTCGTCGCTGCGGGTGCGGGTGCGGCTCCAGGGGCGCCCGCAGGTCAAGCTCGGCGACCTGCTGCGGCTCGAGCGGTTCCCCGCGAAGGCCGCCGTCGACCGTCTCGACGGCAACTACCAGGTCCGCGGCGTCCAGCACCGCATCACCAAGACCGACGGCCTGCTCACCGACGTGACCCTCCGCGGGCTCGCCGGACCCGCCGCCGGGATCGGGGCCGGCCTGCCCACGGGAGGCACCCCATGACCCTCGTCGACACCATCGCCGCCATCGTCCGGCACGAGCTCGCCGCGGTGCGCGTCACCGAGCTCGGCGTCGTCGCGGACGTCCACCCGCACTCGGACGCGAGCGACGACGACAACTACGGCGTCGACGTCACGCTCAAGAACAGCGGACTGGCCCTCAAGCGGGTCCCCGTCGCCACCGGGCACGTCGGGACGGTGGCGATCCCGAACGTCGGCGACCTCGTGCTCGTCGGCTTCGACCACGGCGACGTCAACGCGCCGGTCGTGCTCGGCCGCCTGTACGACGACCGGGACCGCCCACCGCTGTCCACGACCGACGAGACGGTCTTCCGGCTGCCGCTCGCGGAGCCCGACGACAAGAGCGTGCTCGCGGCGATCCGCAACCACCAGGACGACGACCCGCCCCGCGAGCTCGTCATCCAGATGCCACCCAAGATCACGGTGCGGATCGTCGACGGCGTCGTCACCGTGACGGCGGGCAGCACCGAGATGGTGCTCGACCAGGCCGGCAGCAGCGGCGGCAAGGTCACCGTGCGGTCCGGCTCGTCGTCGATGGTCCTGGACCAGGACGGGGACGTGACCGTCGAGTCCGCGCGGTCCGTCACGTTCAAGGCCGCGCAGGCGCTGGCCATCGAGGCCGGCACGTCGGTGTCGATCAAGGCCGGGACGAGCCTCACCGCGTCGGCCGGGACGACCGCCACCGTCAAGGGGTCGCTGACCGCAACGCTGCAGGGGAGCGCCGGCGCGACCGTGCAGGGAGCCCAGGTGTCCGTCAAGGGCATGACCTTCTTCTCGCCATGACCACCTCGATCCGCGCCCGGGCCGAGATCCGGGCCGACACCACCCACACGACCGGAGGGAGCGACCGTGCCAGGGATGCCCGTCAGCATCGGCTGCAACGTGATGGTGATGCCCGGCGCAGCCGGGCCACCGGACACCGGCACGATCATCGCCGTCCTGCCGCCGTTCGTGTTCGCCGACGTCATGCCCCTGGCCACCTCGGGCTCGATCTGCCTCATGGTCAACTCGCTCTCGGGCGTGACCTACCCCCTGGTCATCGGGCCGCTCGGGTCGGCCGGGGTACGGGTGACCGGCAGGTCCCTGGTCCGGATGGGCGACCTGATCCCGTCGCCACCGGGCGTGCTGATGATCCTCGGCCCGCCGGCCGCGACCTGCGTGACGGACCAGTGGCCGCCGTGACGCCGCGCCGTCGGTCCACCACCTCCGGATCCGGAAGGAGAGAGCGATGAGCACCCCGGCGATCGGATCGGCCGGCGCCCTCCGCGACGCCCTCTTCGGGAACGACCTGCGTCTGCTCGGCGACCTCTTCACCGCGGAGCAGCGCGAGCGCGGCAGCGACCTGTTCACGGCGCCGCGCCCGCAGGCCGTGCTGCCCGGTGCTCCGGACGCGTCGCCGCAGGACCTCCAGCGCGTGGAGGGCGTCGCGGACCTCATGCAGGCCCTCATCCTGCGATTCCTCACCCAGGTGGGCGAGCTCGCACACCTGGGCCACCCGACCTACGGCAGCCGGCTGCACGAGCTCGTCGGGGAGCCGAACACGGAGACGACCCGGAACCGGGCCAAGCTCTTCGCGCTCCAGGCGCTCCTCGACGAGCCGCGGGTCGCGAAGGTCCGGTCGATCTCCGTCGAGACCGACCGCCGCCGTCCCACCTGGGTGGAGGTCAGGGCGGCGATCGTCGCGATCGACGAGGTCACCGAGCTCAACCTCGTCTTCCCGGTCCCGCTCGAGGGAGGTACGCCGTGAACGTCGACACCGTGACACTCGTCCATCGCCCGTACGGCGACCTGGTCGACGACATCCTGACGTCGGTCGTCGGCGGCGTGGTCAACGAGAAGATCCTCTTCGACCTCAAGATCCTCACGTACCCGCTCGCCGAGCCGTCGTCGGGCATCCGCGGCATCACCGGCACCGCCGGGGGGCAGCCGCGCACGTTCCTGCTGCACATCGACTTCGAGTTCGGGGCGGCCACCAACGTGGTGATCTGGCTCGACGACGGCACGCTGCCCGACGACGACACGGCGTTCTACGTCGACTACTTCCGGGTCGACAGTCGCTCGCCGCTGAGCGACATCAACGTCGGCAGCGTGACGCGCACCCTCACCGAGGCGGTCGGCCGCGAGGTCGCGACCGTCTACGAGCAGATCAACCTCGCCTACCTGTCGGCGTTCGTGGACACCGCGACCGGCCAGTCCCTGGACTACGTCGTCGCGATCTTCGGCATCACCCGCAAGACCGCCGAGTTCGCCGAGGGGCTCGTGACCTTCTTCCGGGCCGAGGGTCTCGACGGCAACATCACCATCGCGGCCGGCACGGGGCTGGCGACCACGACCGGCTCGGTCCTGTTCGTCACCACGCAGCCGCGGACGCTCCAGCGCGGCCAGGTGCGCATCGACGTGCCGGTGCGGGCCGACGTCGGGTTCGCGGGCGACCCCGGCCTGGTGGCTGCCGGGACCATCACGGAGATGACGCAGCCGGTCGCGGGCATCGCGCGGGTGAGCAACCTGGACCCGACGCTGCGGGCGGCGGCCGACGAGACCGACGACGAGCTGCGCGCCCGCGCCCAGGCGGTGCTCCGCGGCCTCGGCAAGGCGACCCTCGCCGCGCTCGATCGCGTGATCCGGGAGGGCAGGGGCACGCCGGTGGAGTTCTTCGACCCCAACAGTCCGCCGGCCAACCGGGCCGAGCCCGGCACGGTGACCGTGGTGGTCGACGCCGAGCCGGAGCGGCTGCCGAGCCTGGTCGACCAGGTGCACCAGACGCGTGCCGCCGGGGTGCTCGCGACGCTCGTGGCGCGCTACGTGTTCATCACGCCGCGCGTGCACGCCACCATCACCGCGGACCTCTCCGACCCGGGCCAGGAGCAGGTCCGGCGAGACGTCGTGGCGGCGCTCCAGGCGTACGTCGACGGTCTCACGCGCGGCGACCCGGCGGACGGCGCCACGATGCTCACGGCGATCAAGGCGGTGCCGGACGTGCTGGACGCGACGGCCATCGTCGACGTGGTCGTCGCGCGCGCGGACCTGACCGGGGCCGACGGCGACGACGCGCTGCTCGACGCGCTCGTGCAGGCAGCCGTGCTGACGCCGCCACCCGCGACCCCGGGGGACACCTCGGTCCTGCGGGCGGCGCTCGCGGCCGCGGTCGACGCCGCGGGCAGCCCGGCGCCCAGCGGCGCCCGGGTGCCGGACCGGTCGCTGCTGGTCTCGACCGCGGAGGGCCGGGCCGGGCAGCCGGCCTCCGACGCCGACATCGAGGCGGGCGAGTTCCGGGTGTCCGCCACGGTCGCGGGCGAGTCCTGGTGGATCGCCCTGGCGATGACGCCCGGCGACGTGGGGACGGAGGTCGGTGGTGCCGAAGGCTGACCGAATCCTCGCGAACCTGCCGCCCACCTTCCGGCTGCGGGGCGACCCGTCCGCGCTGCGCGCGCTCGTGGACGCGTACGGCGGCGAGCTGCAGGCCGCCGAGAACTCGCTGGTCTCGGTCATGCGCGCCCACTGGGTGCAGTTCGCCGACGCGGGCGAGCGCGAGATCCACGACCTCGCGCTGTTCGCCGCGCTCTACGGACTGCAACCGCGTGCGGACGAGAGCGTCGAGGAGTTCCGCGAGCACCTCCTGCGCTACGTGCGCAGCCAGCTCGACAGCACCGCCACCGTGCTCGGCGTGCTCCGGACCACCGCGGAGGCGCTCGGCCTGCACCTGGAGGAGGCGGCGCTCGACACCTGGTGGGAGCGCGAGCTGCGGGGCGAGCCGCTGCTGACGACGACCCAGTCGATCGGCGCCGACGCCGCGACCCTGGTGCTCGGCCTGCCGAAGGCCGTCCGCACCGGAGCGGCGGCGGCCCCTGGGCGGGTCCGCGGCACGGTCGACCTGAGCGACGGCGTGGACCTGAGCGGGCGCTCCTGGCTGTGGGTCGCGCTCGACGGCGGCGCGCCGCAGCGGGTCGAGCTCGCCGACGGCGCCCCGGACCCCTCGTCGGTGACCGGGCAGCAGATCCTCGGCGCGTTGGACCGCGACCTCGGCCCCGACGGCGTCGGCTCACTCGTCGACGGCCGGCTGGTGCTGACCTCGCCGACCGCGGGGCCCGGCTCCGAGGTCGCGGTCGTCGACGGCGAGAACGACGCGGCGGACCTCGTGCTCGGGCTCCGGCCGCGGACCTACCAGGGCACCGCCGCCACCCGGGCCCGGCTGACCGGCACGCCCGACCTGTCCACCGCCCTCGACCTCACCGACGCGCGCTACCTGCGCCTCGCCGTCGACGGCAGCCGCCTGGTCGAGGTGGACTGTGCCGCGCTCGCGGGCGACCCCGCCGCGGTCGACCTCGGCGAGGTCACCGACGCCGTCAACGACGCCTTCGGCGTCGCGGTCGCATCCGACGACGGACGGTTCCTCACGCTGACCTCGCCCACGCTCGGTCCCGCCGGGTCGATCGTCGTGCTCGACCCCGCCGCGCAGCCCGCGACGACCCTGCTGCTCGGGCAGGCGCCGCGCACCGCGGTCGGGCTGCCCGCGCTCAGCGCGCGGGTGGTGTCCGACCGGAGCATCGGACTGGGCGTCGACCTGGGCAGCGACTCGGTGCTGCGGCTGGCCATCGACGCGGAGCCGGCGGTGTCGGTCGACGTCGCGGGCCTGGACCCCGGCGCGACCCTGCCCCAGGAGATCGTCACGTCGGTCAACGAGGGGCTCGGCGCCACCGTCGCCTCGCACGACGGCGACCGCGTGACGCTGCGCTCCTCGACCGAGGGCGAGACCGGTCAGCTGCTCGTCGAGGAGGTCACCGGTGACGCCGCCGAGGCGGTCATGGGCCTGCGCCCGCGGGCCGGCCGGGGCGCACCTCCCGTCACCGCCGCGCTCACCGGGAGCCCCGACCTGGCCGGCAGCGTGGACCTGTCGGCCCGGCACGTCCTCGTCCTGGCACTAGACGGCGCCGAACCGGTCGCCATCGACCTGCGCTCGCACGCCGCCGACCCGACCCACGCCACGCTCGAGGAGGTTGCCCGCGCGATCAACACCGCGCTCGGACGCCCCGACGACGACCCGGTCGCCTCCGACGACGGCGCGCACCTGGTACTCGTCTCGCCCACCGAGGGCGAGGGCGGCGGCCTCGCCGTGCTGCCGTACGTCGAGACGTCGCACCGTCGGTTCGTCACCCGCGCCCGCGTGACCGACGACGCCGCGACCACGCTGCTCGGCTTCACGGCCCGCACCGCCCACGGCACTGCGGCCACGAGCGCCCGGCTGACCGGGGCGTCGGACCTGGCGAGCGGCGCCGACCTGAGCGCCCACCGGTGGCTGCGGGTGCGCATCGGGGCTGCCGAGCCGCTCGAGGTGGACGTTGCCGGGCCGCGGCCGCGCGCGACGACGCCGGAGGAGATCGCCGGCCGGGTCGACGACGCGTTCGCCGCCGAGCGGCCGGGGGTCCGGCGGCCCGTCGCGCTCTCCGACGGGCACGCCGTGACCTTCCAGGACCTGGAGGCCGGTGCGGCGTCGTCGGTCGCCGTCGAGCCGTCGCGGTCCCTGGACGCGCGCGAGACCGTCCTCGGGACGGTGCCGGACCTGGTGCCCGAGGATGTGCGCGGCCGCGGCCCCGCCGGCGTGCTCCTCACCGGCACCGTCGATCTCTCCGCGGGTGTCACGCTGCCGGGCGACGCGGCACTGCGCATCGGCGTGGACGGGGCAGGTCCGGTCGACGTACCGATCGGTGAGGGCGGCGGCCCGGCGTCACACTCGCTCACCCAGGTCGCCGCTCGGGTCAACCTCGCACTCGGCGGACCCGTGGCCGGCCACGACGGCACCCATCTGCTGCTCACGTCGCCGACCACCGGCTCCGGCAGTCGGCTCGTGCTGGAGCCACCGAGCGCGGGCACCGACGTGTCCGCCGAGGTGCTCGGTGTCTCCGTGCCGCGCACCTACGCCGGGCGCGAGGCCACGGCCGCGCGGATCACCGGGGTCGTCGACCTCGCGGCCGGGGTCGACCTCCGCACCGCGCACCTGCTGTCCCTCGCCGTCGACGGGGCGCCGGCCGTCGTGGTCGACCTCACCGCCGCGGTCGCGGGGGAGGGCCGCGACGCCGTACCCGCGAACGTGATCGCGGCCGCCGTCAACGCCGGCTCGGCCGCCGAGGCCGTGACCGTGCCGATCCCGGGCGGGGTCGCGGTGCAGGTCACGTCGCCGACCGCCGGACCCGACAGCCATCTGGTCCTCGGCATCGCCCACGAGGGCGACGCCGCGGACCTGGTCCTCGGCGGCGCGCCCCGCACGGCTCACGGCCTCGCGCCGGGCCCCGCCGTGGTCGACGGCGACGTGGACCTGCTCGGCGCGGTGGACCTCTCGGACCGCTCGGTGCTGCGGCTCGCGGTCGACGGCGGGGAGGCCGTCGACGTCGACGTCGCCGGTCCGGCACCCGCGCAGACCATGCTCGGCGACGTCGTGGCCGCGATCGACGCGGTGCTGCCGGGCGTCGCAAGCCGAACCCCGGCGGACCGGCTCCGGCTTACCTCGCCCACGGCCGGCGTCGACAGCCGCGTCGAGGTCGTCACCATCCGCCACCTCGAGCTGCAGGAGTACCCGCCCACCACTGATCGAGCCTCGGCCGCGGTCCGCAACGGCGCCCTCGTCGCGCTGCACAACGTGGGCGCCGCGGCGGTGACCGGCCGCGTCACGCTCACGACCACCCACGGGGTCGCCGGGCCGCGGTTCGCGGACCCCGACGTCGGCTGGTCGGTGCGGATCGGCGACGCGGTCAGCGCGGGGGAGCGGCTCGTCGTCGCGGCGACCGCGGCGGGCGACGTCGTCGCCACCATCACCGAGCTCGGTACGCCGCGCACGGTCGCTCCGGAGCACGTGCACGTCGCCTCCGGCGAGGTCGCACCGCTCACCGTCCGTCGCGGTCGCACCCGGTGGAGCTACACGGAGTGCCGGGCCGCCCGCTTCGACGAGGCCGTGTTCGACACCGATCACTTCGCGGGGGGACCCTGCACGGAGGAGGCGGTCCTCGACCTCAGCCGGTTCGCCCCCACCGACGTGTCCGCCGTGTTCTCGGCCGGGGGCGCGCGACCCGCGACGGCGCAGCTCGAGGTCGTCTGGGACTCCCACGCCGCCGGCTCCTTCGTCGTGAACCTGCCGCGCGAGCTCGACGTCCGCTTCGGCGAGGGGCTGGGGGAGACCCGGCTCGGCGCGGGCGACCCCGAGCACATCCCCGGCGTCGTCACGGAGCCGTCGAGCGACGACGACTTCCTGCGCGACCGCATCAACCACGAGTCGCGCCTCGTCGTCGTCGCGCCGCTGACCGTCCCGCAGGTTCCGATCGGGTGGGAGCCCGTCACGCTGCCCTTCCGTCGGCTCGTCCCGTTCACCCTCGGCAACGCCGAGAGACCCGCGCGGCTCTACCTCTCCGACCCCGGGTTCGGGTCGCGCTTCCTGCTCCTGGAGGCCAAGGCGCCCGGCGCATGGGGCAACCGGATCAGCATGTCGGCGCGACTCGCCGGACCCGCGATCTACGACCTGGAGATCCACTTCACCGGCAGCAGGTTCGAGTCCGCCCGCAGCGTGGCGCTCGGACCGCCGCTGCCCACACTCGCCGACGACCTCCTCGCCCCGCGCCCGCTCGGCGTCGGGACCGGCAAGGCCGCCGGAGTCCGCGCAGCAGTCACCAGGGACCGGGTGGCCGGACCCACGACCAGTCAGGGCGGGCCCAGCCCGCACGAGGAAGGAACACCATGAGCGAGAGCACCGCGCCGTACGTCGAGCGGTCGCCTGGCGACCTGCTCACCGCCGAGGACTGGAACACGGTCCAGGTGAAGATCCAGGAGGACATCCGCGCAGCGGCTCAGGCGGCGGCGGACTCCGTCACCCACGTCGCCGCCGCCGACGACGCCACCAGGATCGAGGGCAAGGACCTCGACGCCCTCACCGACGAGATCGTCAAGCGGGTCCGCGACGACCTGCGCGGGCAGACCGGCTACCAGCAGCTGTTCAAGGTGCTGCACGCCGGCGAGGTCACCGTGATCGAGCACGACCTCGGCACGATGCCGCTCGTTGACCTCTACAGGCTGGAGTACTTCCAGGTGGTCTGCCGCGAGGACGACGAGTCGCGCCTGGCGTATGCGACCTTCTACCTGCACAACGCCGAGGAGCGCCGCCTCCGCGTGACCAACGACGCCGGCACCCGCGTGGCCGTCGACGTCCAGGAGCCGGACGGGCCCGAGCGGGGCATCCCGTTCGCCGACATGCTCACCCGCTACGACGTGCAGTACACGGACACGACCTCGCTCGACGACCTGGTCACCGAGTTCTGGCAGGCGTTCTTCGGCGACCCCAACGACCGCTTCGACGACGACCAGTACTGCTACTCGCCCTGGTTCGAGCGCTGCTGCAAGGAGCAGCAGTCGGTTCGCAAGCTCAAGCAGAACGGCGACTGGGACGACATGATCTTCCAGTTCCGCCCGCTCAAGTCGGTGAACTACCCGACGGGCGCGACGCTCGGCTCGGGCGACGACCCCACCCTCCTCCCGCGGCCGGCCAACACGTTCGTCGAGCATCTCGACAACAACCGCACCGCGGTGCGGTTCCTGGGGAAGTCCGTGCACAACGCGGCCGACGCGGGCGCCGTCGAGTACATCGGTCAGGAGGAGTTCGAGGACGAGCTCAAGCTGATGATCCTGCTCAAGGTCTGAGGAGAGGGCGGTTGGCGGAGGAGCGAGAGGGGCGTCGCGATGCGGGTTCGGGCCGAGCACGTGGGGCGAGGGTTGCCGTTCGAACGCGACCGGCGGCTGGTGCTGCGGCGCCTGCCGGTCGACGCCGTCGTGCAGCGCGCGGTCCTGACGCTCACCCCGGTCAGCACCGACGCCGGCGGGCGGTTCCTGGAGACGCTCTCGTTCGGTGACGGCCGGGGCGACTGGGGCGCGACCAAGGTCGCGACGAGCACCGCCGTCGAGATCGATCTCCACGCCCGCCGCCGGCTGGCGTCGCTGACCGGCACCAACCTCGGCACGGCGCACCTGCTCGCCGACCTCGGCGGCGGATTCCTCGCGGTCGACTCCGAGGGCGGGTTCGGCGACAACGGCACGTTCGCCCTGGGCAACGCGGTCACCCTGCCCGGCATCTGCGTGACGGGCCTGCGCGCGCCGACTCCCACTGCGTCGGCCCCCGACATCTCGCAGCTGCGGGTGTCCTCACCCCCGAGCAACGTGACGGTCGCGGTCGAGGGCGGGCCGGTGTTCTTCACCCACCTCGGCGACCTGATGGACCCGGTGACGACGCCGGACTTCGCCGACCTCCTCCAGGGGCTGCTCGCGGACCTGGACGTCGAGAACGGCTGCGTCGTCGTGCCCTTCGTGTTGCACTCCGACACCATCGCCCGCCTCGACCTGGTGCTCGAGATCGACTACGCGATCGAGGCCGGCGGCCTGCCCGACGGGGTCGCCTCCGCGCAGGCGCAGTACGCGTTCGGCGGAGCGCCCGTGGCCGGGCAGGGCGCACTGTCGGTGACGGCGCCGCCGGGGCTGGTCGCGGTCGCGGGCGGGACGACGGGTCGGGTGCAGGGTGCCTTCGCCGAGACCCGCGTGGTGTTCGGCGCGGTGACCGGGGCGCTGCCGCCCGAGCTGGTGTCGGTGGGCCCGGGGCAGTCCCTGGCGCAGCAGATCGTGCTGCCCGGCGCCCGGGTCGCGTCGTCGGTCGACCTGCTGCTCACCGCGGTGACCGCCGAGGCCGCGCTCGCGATCGACATCGTCGACGACCTCGACGGCAAGCCGGGGCGGACGTCGCTGCTGAGCCGGCCGGCCGACCTCCGCCTCACCCGCGACGACGCCGGATCGCCTACGTGGCTGAGTGTCCCGCTGCCCGCGGAGACCGAGCTGGCGGCCGGGACGACGCGCTGGGTCGTGGTGCAGGCGCGGACCGGCTCGGCGGCCTGGAGTGCGGGGCCCGACGACGGCGACGCGGTGGCGCCGGGGCTCCAGACGACCCGTGACGGTGGGCTGTCCTGGCGACGCGCGGAGGGCAGGTCGGTCACCGCGCCGTTGCGTGCGCCGTTGCGGCTGCGGCACACCACGCCGGGCTTCGAGATGCCGCTCGAGCTGCGGGTCGGGGCCGGCGGGGCCGAGGTCGCGGTCGACCTGCAGCGGTTCGCCGCATCCGGGACCGTCGACTTCGGGCTCGACTTCCCCGAGGTGGCCGAGGCGTTCAACGCCGCGCTGGCCGCGGCGGGCGCCCGTCCGGACGGTGGCGGCGAGCGGGTCGCCAACGGCGACTTCGTGACGTGGTACCGCGTCGGCAGCGCCGTTGCTCGGAGCAACGAGCTCCGCCTTCCGGAGGCGACGGGCCTCCGGTTCGGGCTCGCGGCCTTCGGCCGCGACAGCGGACTGGTCCACACCGTGGTGCAGGGGGACGGCGACGCGAGCTACGTGGGGTTCGACGTCTTCTCCGGGGCGCCGACGCTGCAGCAGAGGATCGGCGACGGGACGCCCGTCGCGCTGGCCATGGACGCCCCCGGCCGGACGGCGCTGGTCTCGATGGTCGACTTCTCCGATGCCGTCATCGGTCGCCTCGGCTCGGACAGTGTGGTCCTCGCGGCCGCCGGGGCCGACGGCCCGACGATCCGCGGCGGGCTGCTGCTGGTCGACACGGCGACCGGGCGGCCCTCCGGGGGCCGGGTCGCGACCCCGGAGCCGGTGATCGGCCTGGCGGCCGCCCCCGACGGGCAGGGCGTCTACGTCGTCGGCTGGGACGTCGTCGCCGACGAGACCAGGTCCGTGGTCCGGCACGTCGGCTGGTCCGACCTGCGAGCCGCCGCGGCGGGCGCCGAGCTGGCGTGGTCGACCCTGCCGCGCACGGTCGTGAGCGGGCAGCTGCGTCACGTCACCGTCGCGCCGGACGGTCGGCTCGTGCTGCTGGTCGCGGGTCCGGACGGGGACGTCGCGGCCGGCGGCTCCGCCGGAGAGGTGCTCGCCTACGCGGACCGGGCCGCGGTCGCGGCCGGCGACGCCGTACGGGTACCGGCGCCCGCCGATGCCGTGCAGGTCGCGGCGACCCCGGACGGCGCGAAGCTGCTCGTGCTGGCGCGCGCGGGCGTGACGTACCTGCGATCGGCGGATCTGGCGACGCTCGACGACGTCGCGTTCCTCGACGAGGCAGGCGGCGCGGGGCAGGCGCTCGGCATCGCGCCCACGGGCGACGTCGCCGCCGTCGTGCGCCGGGAGGCCGTGAACGTCCTCGACGTGCCGAACCGGCGCTGGCTGACCGACCCCGGGTTCTCGGTGCCGGTCGGCAGGGCCGGCGGGCAGGTCGTCGTCAACGCCGCGGGGACGCACGCCGCGGTCGTCGGCATGGGCATGTCGGACGGCACCCTGGTGGCCATCGGGGCCGCCCTGCCCGCCGACTGGGAGGTCACCGCCGGGGCGGTCCGGCCGGTGAGCCTGCCGGCGACCGGCGAGGTGCTGGCGCTGCTCGGCGACCCGCGCGGGATCTCCGGCCGGGTGGCGACCCAGGCCGCGGCGATCTCCCAGGTGGTCCCGGTGACCGGCGCCGTGCGCTACCGGATCTCCTTCGACGGGCTGTCGCTGGTCGAGGGCGGCGTCGCGCAGGTGCGCTGGCTCGGTGACCGCTGCCGGCCCGGCCGGGTCGACCGGGTGCCGGTGACGTCGTTCGACGTCGAGTCCGGAGGGTCGGTCGAGCGGATCCCGCACCACGAGGCGGTGCTGACCTCGCCGGCCGACGCCACGCAGGCCGAGGTGCGGTTCCACGTGCCCGAGGCGGCGATGGCGATCGACAAGGTCTCCCTGCTCCCGTCGCTGGACGTCGCCTCCGGCGCGTGGACGCCGGACGACCCGGCCACGACGGTGACGGCTGCGGGCGCCGGCACCGTCGTCTCCAACGGCGGCGCGGCCACCTCGACGGTCTCGCAGGTCGCGGCGGTGCGGGCGGGCGACCTGTTCGAGCTGACGGTGGAGGCGACCACCAGCGGCGAGCCGGGGGCGGCGGTCGAGCTCGGCTTCGCGGATGACGCCGGCGCGGTCGTCGGCGACGTACCGAGCGTGCCGCTCGACCCACTCGACTTCGACGACCGCGCCGCGAGCGGCACCGTCCCGGACGGCGCCGTCGAGGCGACCCTGCGGCTCGTGCTGCCACCGGGCGCCGTCGTCGAGCTGCGCACGCTGTCCTTGTCGGTGGGCGCCGCCGCGGAGGTGGAGCTCTACTTCGCCTCGCAGGCTCCGGGCGAGCTGCGCGTGTCCGACGTGGGCGTCAGGTTCGAGGCGGACGAGCCGCAGCCGCTGCCCGTGCCGCCGGGTGGGCTCTGCCCCGCGACGCCGACGGGGGAGGGCCCCGACGGCGAGGCCTGCCACTGCCAGGCCTGCGGTACCACCGGCCCGGTCCGGCAGGCCGCGGCCGCAGTCACGCCCGCCGGGCGCCCGGTCGTCGTGACGCCGTGTCCGACGTGCGGCACCGACCGGGTCCGGCTCGGCGGCAAGGTCGTCCGTGGGGCTCAGCGCCCCCTGTTGCGCCAGTTCGAGGTCCACGACCGCCAGGTCGCGCTCCGAGTCGGCGAGGAGCGCCGTCCGGCCGTCGAGAGCCGGGTGCGCGTCGACGAGCCGCTCGAGGCCGTCGACGGGATCGCCGAGTCCCGCGCGACCCTGCTGCGCGCGCACGGCGTCCGCGATCTCGTCGCGCTGAGCCGGGCCGACGCCGCCGCGCTCGCGGACCTGCCCGGGGTGTCGCGCGGGATGGCCGAGAGCTTCATCGCCCAGGCCCGGATGCTCGTCCGCGAGCGCGGCGTCCGCGTCGTCTTCGACTGAGGTCCGGCGCGTCGGATGTCGGTGGTTTCGAGGCTCAGGCGCCAGGGCGCCTTCGCACCTCAACCACCGTGGCCGGTGGTTGAGGTGTGAGGAGCGCCGGCGACGAGCCTCGAAACCACCTCGACGAGACGCGCCAGAGCACCTTCGCGCCTCAACCACCGTGGCCGGTGGTTGAGGTGTGAGGAGCGCCGGCGACGAGCCTCGAAACCACCTCGAAGACCGGGGCCGACCTCAGGTCGACAGCGTCCCGGGAGGCGGGCGCGAAAAGGCGCATGAGAACTCGCGTGGAGCCCTTCCATTTGCGGCGCGCGAGTGCCTATGATCCAGCACACATGTTCGTTCAGCGTACAGGCGTTTCGCACAGTAAAACAAGGAGTCCCATGAGTTTCATCGAGATCGAGTTCACCGGCCAGCAGAAGACCTTCCGGGCCGAACTGCTCGATCAGACCGCCCCGAAGACCTGCGAGGCGCTGCGATCGATGCTCGCGGAGCCGGTGGTCGGCGCGAGCTACCACTCGATCTACTCCGGCCAGGAGTTCTACGTGTACTGCCCGCCGGTCGACCTGCCGCTGGAGAACCACGTGGTGTGGCCCAAGCCCGGCCAGATCGTCTACTACTACTTCCCCGAGAACATGTACGCCGGCATGCACGTCCACAAGGACCGCATCCAGGGGGACGGCGCGGAGATCGCGCTCTGGTACGGACACGGCGACCTGCGCGTGGTCAGCGAGACCGGGATCCGGGGCAACCTGTTCGCCGAGATCGTCCCCGAGCAGCTCGACGACTTCTACGCCGCCGGCGACCACGTGCTGGCGCACGGCCGCGAGGACATCATCATCCGGCTGGCGGACTGAGACCATGCCGCGCTACGAGGTCGAGGGCGTCCAGAAGGCGGTCGGGCTGCTGCGCGCGCTCGCCAAGTCGGATCAACCGCTCGGCGCCTCCGACCTCGGCCGGCAGGTCGGCCTCGGCCGGTCGACGGTCTTCCGGCTGCTCTACACCCTGCAGCTGGAGGGCATGGTCCGCCAGGACGAGAGCACCAAGAAGTACCGCCTCGGCCCGGACCTCGCCGCCCTCGGACGCGCGGCCAGCGACGACTTCGACCTGCGGCGCGAGGCGCGTCCCGCCATGGAGCGCCTCGCCGCCGCGGTGAACCTGCCGGTCTTCCTCAACGTGCCAGGTGCCTCGGAGGTCATCTGCATCGAGCACGTGGCCAGCCTGAGCACGGTCGAGCTGTACGGCCGCGCGGGCTCGACCCTGCCCTACCACGCCTGCCCCTCCGGCTACGTGTTGCTGGCCTTCGGTCCGTCCGAGCGGCTGGAGCAGGTGCTGGAGGGGCCGATGCCCCGCTACGCGTCCCGGACGCCGGACGCCGACACGTTGCGACAGCGCGTGCTCGACGTCCGGCAGGCCGGGATCGCCCACGCGAGCGACGACCTCGACGAAGGGGTCTCCTCGCTCGCCGTCCCCGTCCTCGACATCCACGGAAACACGATCGCCTCGCTCGGCCTCGCGGGATTCTCCGTCAACTTCGACGCCCGCGTCGACGAGCTCTCCCGCGGTCTGCGCACTGCCGCATCCCAGGTCTCGGAGCACAACCATCTCGCCGTCCCCGGCCTCGCCCGGCCGACCAACCCCGGAGATCCGACATGATCACGAACCACCGCCGCCTGACCGGCGCCCTCCTCGCCGCCGGCCTGCTCGCCACCGCCGTCGGCTGCGGGTCCTCCGACTCCACGGAGTCCGAGCCCGACCAGAGCGCCATCGTCAAGGAGCTGCGTGACCAGCTGCCCGAGGCGGTGACGAAGTCCGACACCCTCAAGGTCGCCACCTCCATCTACCCGCCGGTCGACTTCTACGAGAGCGACGGCAAGACCCTGACCGGCTTCGACTACGAGCTGATGGAGGAGATCGCGAGCCGCCTCGGCGTCACCATCGAGTGGAACGTGATCGACTTCGCGAACATCATCCCCGGCATCCAGTCCGGGCAGTACGACTTCGCCACCGACCTCAACGACACCGCCGAGCGCGAGGAGGTCGTCGACTTCGTCACGGAGTTCCGCGACGGTACGTCGATCCTCGTGCCCGAGGGCAACCCGGACGGGATCACCGACCTCGACAGCCTGTGCGGCAAGACGGTGGTCGTCACCAAGGGCAGCACCCAGGTGGCCCTGGTCGCGGAGCAGAACAAGACCTGCTCGACGCCGATCAAGCCGATGCAGCTGCCCGACGACCCCGACGCGATGCTGGCGATGCGCAACGGCCGAGCCGACGCCTACCTGGTGAACACGCTGGCCGGCTCGTACGCCGTGAACACCGCCGGGCAGCAGGGCTTCGAGATCCTCGAGGGCGTCTACGACGAGGTGTTCGCCGGCCTGGTGTTCCCGAAGAAGTCGACGGAGCTGCGCGACGCGATCCTGAGTGCCATGCAGGCACTGATCGACGACGGGACGTACGCCGAGGTGATGAAGGACTACGGCCTGGAGAACAACATGATCGACAAGAGCATGGTCAATGCGGTCGGCAACGGGTGAGGCGGCGGTCGTGACCGCGCCCGCGACCCAGCCGGCGGAGGAGGTCGAGGCGATCCGGGCCGTGCCGGTACGGCACCCGGGCCGGACCGTCGCCGGCGTCGTCCTGCTGCTGCTGATCGTCTGGGTGGCGATCACCGTCGCCGGCAACGAGCAGTTCGACTTCGGCGCGATCCCGGAGTACCTCTTCGACCCGGTCGTGCTCAGCGGCGTCCGGCTGACGATCGTGCTGACCGTCGTCTCCATGGTGCTCGGACTCGTGGTCGGCGTGATCGCCGCGATCGGCCGGCTGTCGGAGAACCCCGTGCTGCGGTGGGTCGCCGGCGCCTACATCTGGCTGTTCCGCGGTACGCCGGTGCTGGTCCAGCTGGTCTTCTGGTTCAACATCGGGATCGTCTTCCCGACGGTGGGCATCTCGGTGCCCTTCACCGACATCTCCCTGGTGTCGGTGGAGTCCAACAGCGTGGTCACCCCGGTCAACGCCGCGATCCTCGGCCTCGGTCTCAACTCGGGCGCCTACATCGCCGAGATCGTCCGAGGCGGCATCACCTCGGTCGGGCGGGGCCAGGTCGAGGCGGCTGCGGCGCTCGGCCTGGACCCGCGCCGGACGATGCGCCGGATCGTGCTGCCGCAGGCGATCCCGGTGGCCGTGCCGCCGCTGGGCAACGAGTTCGTGAGCATGCTGAAGTACTCCGCGCTGGCGAGCGTGATCGCCGTCCAGGAGCTGCTCGGGTCGGTGGAGACCATCTACTCGGTGAACCTGCGGACGCTGGAGCTCCTCGTCGTGGCCAGCATCTGGTACCTCGCGCTGACGACGCTCTTCTCCGGCCTGCAGTCGCTCCTCGAGCGGCGGCTCAGCCGGGGCCGCACCGGCATCGTCACCGTGCGGTCGAGTCGGTTCTCCTTGTCGAGGCTCTGGAGGTGGAGCGCATGAGCACCCCCGCCGTCCTCGCCCGTCAGGTGCACAAGAACTTCGGCCCGAACCACGTGCTGCGCGGGATCGACCTGGAGGTCGCACCCGGCCAGGTGCAGGTGATCGTCGGCCCGTCGGGCAGCGGCAAGTCGACGTTCCTGCGCTGCATCAACCACCTCGAGCGGATCGACGCCGGCCGCCTGTACGTCGACGGCGAGCTGGTCGGCTACCGGGAGGTGCACGGCAAGCTGCACGAGCTCCGGCCGCAGGAGGTGGCCCGGCAGCGGGTCCGCACCGGCATGGTCTTCCAGCACTTCAACCTGTTCAGCCACATGACGGTGACGCAGAACATCATCGAGGCGCCCCGGCACGTGCGCGGGCTCTCGAAGTCGGACGCCGTCACGCTGGCCCACGACCTGCTCGCCCAGGTGGGCCTGGCCGACAAGGCCGACGCCTACCCGGCCGAGCTCTCCGGCGGCCAGCAGCAGCGGGTCGCGATCGCCCGGGCCCTGGCCATGGAGCCGAAGCTGATGCTCTTCGACGAGCCGACGAGTGCGCTCGACCCCGAGCTGGTCGGCGACGTGCTCGCCGTGATGCGCTCGCTCGCCGAGGGCGGCATGACCATGGTCGTCGTCACCCACGAGATGGGCTTCGCCCGCGACGTGGGGGACGCGCTGGTGGTGATGGCCGACGGACGCGTGGTCGAGCAGGGCCCGCCGCGCGAGGTCCTGGCCAACCCGTCCACCGAGCGCGCCGCCAAGTTCCTCGCCCGGGTCAACTGACCCCCGCTCGCCCGACCCCTTCCCGCCGACGTCGCACGACCTGCGGCCTCGCACGATCACTCGCACGACTTCGCATGACCTTCGTATGACAAGGAGCAACACCATGAGCACGGCCAACCCGCGCGCCGACCTGGACTCGAACCTCGGCCTGAACACCCTCTCCATCCACGCGGGGGAGGCGACCGACCCGAGCACGAACGCGCTCAACACGCCGCTGTACCAGACCGCCACCTTCGCCTTCGAGAGCGCGGTGGCGAAGGAGGACGCCGTCGACCGGGCCCTGGAGTGGGAGCCCGGCGTGTTCTTCTACAGCCGCACCGGCAACCCGACGACGTACGCCCTGGAGCAGAAGCTCGCGGCCCTCGAAGGGGCCGAGGACGCGGCGGTCGGGGCGTCGGGCATGGCCGCCTGCGCCACCGCCCTGATGGCGGTGCTGGACGCCGGGGACCACTGCATCGCCTCCGAGGACCTCTTCGTGATCACCCGGGTGCTGCTCGACGAGGCCCTGTCCTCCAAGGGCATCGAGGTGACGCACGTGGACGTGACCGACCTCGACGCGGTCGCGGCGGCGGTGCGCCCGAACACGAAGGCGCTCTTCATCGAGTCCCTGTCGAACCCGCACATGGACGTCGCGGACCTGCCGGCGCTGGCCGCCCTGGCCCGGGAGCACAACCTCACCTACATCGTCGACAACACGTTCCTCTCGCCGAGCCTGCTGCGGCCGCTGGAGCACGGCGCCGACCTGGTCGTGCACTCGGCGACCAAGTGGCTCGGCGGCCACGGCGACGCGGTGGCGGGCGTGGTCGCGGGGCGCAAGGAGCTGATCGACCGGGTCCGGTTCAACATGGACGCCTTCGGTGCGGCCGTCAGCCCGTTCAACTCCTGGCTGATCCTGCGCGGGATGCGCACGCTCGGGCTGCGGATGAAGGCCAGCAGCGCCAACGCGCTCGCCGTGGCGGAGTTCCTCCAGTCGCGGCCGGAGGTCGCGATGGTCAGCTACCCGGGGCTCCCGACGCACCCGCACCACGAGCTGGCCGCCAAGCTGCTGCCCGACGGCTTCGGCGGCATGATGGCGATCCGGCTGCACGGCGACGCGGAGACCATGGGCAAGTTCGCAGCCGCGCTGAAGCTCTCGGCGATCGCGGTGAGCCTCGGCGACGTGCACACGCTGGTCTACCCGATGCCCAAGCGCGACAACCTGATCCGGCTCTCGATCGGCTGCGAGGACACCGACGACCTGGTGGCCGACTACGCGCAGGCACTGGACGCCTGCTGACCGATGACTGCCTACCAGGTGCCGATTCCCATGTCCGGGGCTGACGTCGGGGTGCTGCGCGAGATCGCCCAGCGGGTCCTCTGGCTGTCCACGTCGATCGTGGACTCCGCGAACAACGGCCGCCGGGACCCCTCGGGGCTGAAGGTCGGGGGACACCAGGCGTCCTCGGCCTCGATGGTCGACATCATGGTCGCGCTGTGGTTCCACGAGCTCGACGAGACCGACCGGATCTCGGTCAAGCCGCACGCCTCCCCGGTGCTGCACGCGATCAACTACCTGATCGGGCAGCTGCCCGCGTCGTACCTGACCACGCTGCGAGCCAAGGGTGGGCTGCAGAGCTACCCCAGCCGGCTGAAGGACCCCGACCCGGTGGACTTCTCCACCGGGTCGGTGGGGATCGGGGCGACCGCCCCGATCTGGGCGGCGATCGCCCACCGCTACGTGCGCGCGCACTTCCCGGACACCCCGCGGGCGGGCCGGTTCATCAGCCTGCTCGGTGACGCCGAGCTCGACGAGGGCGCCGTGTGGGAGGCGATCGCCGACCCGCAGGTCGGCCAGCTCGGCGAGCTCCTCTGGATCGTCGACCTCAACCGCCAGTCGCTCGACCGGGTCGTCCCGGACATCCAGGCGGGCCGGCTCAAGGGCATGTTCGAGGCCGCCGGCTGGCAGACGATGACGCTCAAGTGGGGCCGGGCCATCTCGGCGGTCTTCGAGCGCCCCGGTGGCACCGAGCTGAAGCAGCGCCTGGAGTCGATGTCGAACGAGGAGTACCAGCGGTTGCTGCGGCTCCCGGACGGCGAGCTGCCGGACCGGCTCGCCGGTGCGCAGCCGTCACCGCAGCTGCGCGCGCTGGTCGACTCGATCGCGCCGGCCGAGCTGGCGGAGACGATCCGCGACCTCGGCGGCCACGACCTCGGGCTGCTGCTCGACGCGTTCGGCCAGGTCGCCACGGACCGCCCGACGGTCATCTTCGCCTACACCGTGAAGGGTCGCCGGCTGCCGACGGAGGGCCACCCGGCCAACCACTCGGCGCTGCTGACGGGGGAGCAGATGGTCGCGCTCGCCGAGACCTGCGGCGCCGACCGGGACGACCCGTGGGCGGCGTTCCCGGCGGACTCGGCGGCCGACCTGCTCTGTCGCGAGCGCAGTGAGCGGCTGCGGCGCCCGAACCCGGGCGAGCCCGCCGCCCTCACCGTGCCCACCTCGCTGGGGCATCCCTTCCGCAAGCCCGTCTCGACGCAGGCGGCGCTGGGACGGATCCTGGCCGACCTGAGCCGGGACGCTCCCGATGTCGCGGACCTCGTGGTGACCTGTAGCCCGGACGTCGCGTCGTCGACCAACCTGGGCGGCTGGATCAACAAGCGCAGCGTGTGGGCGCCGTACGATCGATGGGACTGGTTCTCCGACGATGCCGAGCGCCTGCTCCGCTGGTCGGAGGTCGACTCGGGCCAGCACATCGAGCTGGGCATCGCCGAGGTGAACCTGGTCGGCCTGGCCGCGGAGCTCGGCACCACCTGGAGTCGGTGGGGCAAGCGGCTGATCCCGATCGCGACGCTCTACGACCCGTTCGTGGCGCGCGCGCTGGAGCCCTGGTCGTACGGCATCTACGCCGGCGGGCAGTCGATCCTGGTCGGTACGCCGTCCGGGGTGACGCTCGCGCCCGAGGGCGGCGCCCACCAGTCGATCACCACCCCGTCGATCGGGCTGGAGCAGCCGGGCTGCGTCGCCTGGGAGCCGGCCTTCGCGCAGGACCTGGAGTGGTGCCTGCTGCACGCGATGTCCCAGGTCGGCCGACCCGACGGCACCTCGGCGTACCTCCGCCTCTCGACCCGCTCGATCGACCAGGAGCAGGCCCGGCTGCCGGAGGAGCCGGCGTTGCGCGAGCGCCGGCGGCGGCAGGTGGTGGCGGGCGGCTACCGGATCGCGGGCGACCCCAGTGCCGACCAGGTGACGCTCGTCGGAGTCGGCGCGATCATGCCGGAGGTGATCGAGGCCGCCGGGATCCTGACCGACCTCGGCCACGACGTGGGCGCGATCTGCCTGACCAGCCCGGACCTGGTCTTCCGGGCCTTCCAGCAGGGTCCGGCGACCGGCATCGCGGGGGAGCTGTTCCCGCCGGCGCATCCGGCGCCCCTGGTGACGGTGCTCGACGGGCACCCACACACGCTGTCGTTCCTGGCGGGCCTGCGCGGGGACCGGATCCGGTCCCTGGGCGTGGTCGACTTCGGTCAGTCGTCGTCGCTGGCCGACGCCTACGACCTGCACGGGATCGGCGTCAACGCCATCGTGGACGCGGCCCTCACTCTGCTGGAGTCGTGACCTCCGACTGCTGGCGGCGTCGGGTGGCCTGCCACACCGACGTCGCCAGCCGGGTCACGGTCGGGTCCTCGGAGACGATCCGGCCCACGAGCGCCGCGCCCACCATGACCGCGGCGAACCCGATCAGCCACGTCGACACGGCCAGGATCACGCCGAGCGTGCCGAACTGGTCGGCGTTGGCCTGGACGTACGGCGGCATCACCAGCGACGAGCCGCGGTTGTAGAGCACGCCGAGGTAGCCGGTCAGCAGCGCTCCGATGGCCAGGGAGCGCCAGGGGACCCGCCCGAACAGCAGCACCCAGCTGGTGGCCCACCAGATCAGCGACAGGGCCAGCCCCTGGAGCGCCAGCGCCAGTCCGTCGCCGACCAGGCCACCGATGCCGTCGAAGGCCCGGCGCAACGCCCCGGCGATCTGCAGGGTCATCATCCAGCCGAGCAGCCACAGCAGGCAGCGCCGGGCGCCGGACATCCCGCCGACGTGCGGCTGCTCCCAGATCCGCTCGTACATCCGCTGGATCGCCCGGGCGAAGCTGGTCGCCGAGAAGATCGTGATGACCAGGCCGAGGAGGCCGGTCTGGGTGCGGACCTCGTCGGCGCTGACCTGGCCCTCGATCAGCTGCGTCCCGTCGTGCCCCACACCGGCGGCGTCCGAGAAGGACCGGACGGCGTCGCCGGTGATGTGCGGCAGGAACGCCGAGAGCACGACGAGCATGGGGATCAGCGCCAGCAGCCCCTGGGCGGCGATCAGCATGCACCGGTCGATGAACTCGATCCGGATGAACTCGTTCACCAACCGGCCCAGGATCGGGATCCGGTCCACCAGGGCCTTCGCCTGGTCGCGCCGGGTGCGGAACGTCGTGGTCGCCCGGACGCGCAGCGCGGCGAGGTCCACGGGTGCTCACCTCTCCCTCGGTGCGCCGCGGTGTCGGCAGGATGGCCCCATCGTGGGTGGAACCGGACCCACGGCGATCACCCGGAGCGGGTGAACCGGGGTCGCTCGGCGTGCTCGCGGGCGGTCGGGGCGGGTCGGCGTTTCATCAAGGGATGAAGGTGGGGCCGCGGCTCCCTGGCTGAGCTCACCCGGGGAGGCGTGGATCGGCCTTCTTCCCTTGATGAAACGGTTGCCACCTCACCGCCGGGCCGGGGAGTTTCCGGGTGGCGGTGGGTAGGCAACGTTTCGGGTGCGCGGAATGGTTGCTACGGCACCGCTGGGCCGGTGGGTTCCCGGGTGGCGGTGGGCAGGCAACCTTTCGGGTGCTCGGAACGGTTGCTGGCTCACCGCCGCACCGGCCCGCCCACAGCCAACGACAGCACCCGGCCCCCCGGGACCACCAAGGAGCCCGGGCTACTTCGGCTTCTTCGACACCAGGTGGCCGAAGGCGACCAGCCGGTCGTCGGTGTGGAACAGCTCGGCGCAGGTCACCAGCGTGATCAGCCTGGTCGAGCCGATCCGCTCGGACATCGGCCGATCGGTCCCGGGCTCGACCGGGTCGGACGTCGTCACCCAGCCCGCGTTGAAGTCGACGGTGAGGGCGTCGCCGTCGGTGTCCAGCACGTAGGTGTACGTCGTGTCCGCGGTCTCGACGACGATCTCGTCGCCCGCGTCGAGCTCGGGGAGGCGCCGCAGCGGCTCGCCGTGGGTGATCCGATGCCCGGCGAGCGTGAAGTTGCCCTTGCCGCCCGGCGGGGCGGCGTCGTCGAAGATGCCGAAGCCGCGCGCGAGCGTGGCGTCGTCGGTGCCGCGGTGCGCGGGGACGACGTACTCCTCGCCGAGCCTCGGGATCCGGACCAGCGCGACGACCCCGTCGGCGAGGGCGCGCTGGTCCGCGGATCGGCCGCCGCCCTCCCACACGTCGCGGGTGGCCTCGACGATCTTGTGCTGCTCGCGTTTGGACACCCAGGTGGTGCCGTAGAGCTGCCACCCGACGTAGCCGAGCAGGGCCACGCCCGCGACGATGAGGAGGACGCCCGATCCCACGAGGAGTCGTCTGCGCTTGCGCTGGCCGGCCACGGCACCAGTCTCCGTCACGCCGGTGCGCAGCCGGGCGAGCGGGGTGGCGACGGCGTGACGATCGCGAAGTCCGGGTCGCCGGGATCGAGCACCGACGTCAGGCGCTCGAGCACGTCGTTGGTGCCGGAGGCCCGTGGCTCGCTTCACCCTTCTTGGGTGAGTGAGGCGCGGGCGATGCCTGCTTACGGTCGCTGCATGACGGATCCTCGGGAAGGGGTGCGTGTCGTCCGCGCGCACCCGTGGTCCAGTCTGCCCGCGTGGACCGGCCTGTTGCTGCTGGCGACGATCCTCGCGGTGGTGCCGCTCCCGCAGGGCCTCACGCCCCGGGCCGATGCGGCGGCGGTGCTGAGCGTGAGCCAGGACATCCCGGGCGAGACCCTGATCGGCGGCGAGACGCCCGTCGTGGTGACCTTCGAGAACACCGGCGACCAGCCGGCGTACAACCTGGCCTTCTCGGTCCGGGTGCCGGTCGGGGTGACGCTCTCGTCGGCGGACCAGCCGCCGAGCCGGACGGTGGTCGAGACCGACGGCGCGGGTACGCCGACCGGGACCGTCTACCTCTGGGAGAACGTCGTCGACATCGCGGCGGGGAGCGTCTTCCACTTCCGCTACGCGCTGCAGCACGAGGTCGGCACGGGTTCCGGCCAGTGGCAGGTCAACGACACCATCGAGGCACCCGTCGACGCCTACTTCAGCACCGCCGAGGCCACGGTCCCGACCTTCCCGGACCCCGGCACCGCCGACCCGGTCGAGGTCGACCCGCCCACGGGGGCCGGGATCGTGGCCGCGCCGAGCGCCGCCGGCGCCACGACCCTGGTCCCGGTGCTGCTCACCAAGGCGGAGCCGTCGCCGGAGGGCGAGCTGCTGCGCGGCGTCCACGACCACCAGACCGTCTACACGCTCACGTTGGAGACCGGCACCCAGGGAGGCGTCGAGATCGGCCTGGTCGAGGACTGGATCCCGGCCGGCCTGGAGTTCCTCGGCTGCGACGTCGACAACTCGGCGGGGGAGGAGTACCCGGGCTCGGGACCGCTGACCCAGGGCAACGTGCTGCCGTCGGCCGAGTGTCCCGCACCCGTGACCGTGGAGACCGTCGACAGCGGGCTGCCCGCCGGCCTGGCCCCCGGCGTCTACACCCATGTCGTGTGGGACGTGGGTGACACCCTGGGGGCCTCCGCGACCGCGCAGATCTCCTACGTCGCCGGCATCCCGCAGCGCAAGAACACCATGACCTGGCCGGGCGCCACGCCGGGGACGGGCGGAGCCCAGGCGGCGAACCTCGACAACAACACCGGCGCCCTCACCACCCAGGTCGGGGACGGCGAGGTCTACGTCAACCAGGCGCAGATCGACACGACGTTCGGGGGCCAGGCGAGCGTCGTCACCGACACCGAGTCCGTGCAGGCCGTCGACGTCTCCGAGCAGAAGTACGTCGACACGCCGACGATCGCCCAGGGCGGCATCTCGACGTGGACGATCCAGCTGCAGACCTCCGAGTAGGTCGTGGCCGGCGGCGTCGGGAGCCCGGTCGTGCGCGACACGACGCCCGACGGCACCTGCCCGATCGACACGGCCGCGACGGCCTGCACCGGCGAGACCGCGCCGCCGCCGAGCCTCGCCTACGACCTCTACGAGTACGACGGGAGCACCGGCCGCACCAGCCTGCGCTGGGACCTGCCCGCCGGGTGGTTCGGCCCCAACGAGAGCGGACAGATCACCTTCTCCACCGAGGCCCTGACGGCTTACCACAACGGCAACCCGGTCTCCGCCAACGACACCTGGACCAACACCACGGACCTCGACGCCGACGTGACGACCTTCGACCAGCGCGGGCCGAGCAACCCGCTCGGTCACGACACGAACGCCGTCACCGACGACTCGAGCGCCACCCAGTCCGGCACCGCCGTGACGTTCACCAAGGACGTCGGGATCCCGACCCCCGGCCAGCAGTGCGGCGACGGTCGGTTGGTCAGGTGGCATCCGAGCTTCGCGGCAGGGGTCGGGCCGGGCGACCGCGTCTGCTTCCGACTCACGGCCACCGCGCCCGACTTCCTCGACACCCGCGACGTGTCGATGGTCGACTTCCTGCCCCTCGGCTTCAACTACGAGACCTCGATGCCCGGCCCCGACAACGAGGTGCCCGAGGCGAACATCGCGAACCCCCAGGTCACGCCGCCGTCGCCGACCCAGGCCCAGCAGCGGGTCGACTTCACCCTGATCCCGGGAGAGGTGGTCCAGCCGGCGCAGACCGCCCAGGCGATCATCCAGGCCGTGTTCGTCGCGGCGGACCCGCCCGACCTCGGCACGAACGGGACCACGATCACCAACAGCGCCCGTTACTCCTTCCAGAACACCAACGGCGAGGTCTTCGTCAATCCGGACGACGCGTCGGTCGGGTTCGTCGAGGCACACCTGAGCCTGACCAAGGGCATCAGCGGGCTCAACAGCACGACGTACGACCCGCCGGTCGACCCGCTCCGCGACGTGGTCGAGGGCGACGCGGTCACCTATGCCGTCAGCGTCGCCAACGACGGTGAGCGCGACGCCACGGACGCCGTCGTGTGGGACCTGCTGCCGCAGGGCACCGGTGGCGTCCCGGACGCCACCTGTGCGCAGATCTCGAGCATCGACCACGGCGGCGCGTGCAGCGGCGGCCGGATCACCTGGTCCGGCCTCGACCTCGCCGCGGGCCAGACCATGGTGCTGCACTACACCTGGACCTTGCCCTCCGGCGCCGTGCCGCTCGCGGCGCAGTGGACCAACCACGCGGGCGTGGTGGAGTACCAGTCGGCCACGAACATCGGCACGAGCTTCACCTACGTCCCTCGGAACAACATCGACCCGGGTCGTGAGGACGACGCGAACACCGACCGGGCCGACGACACGGCGAACGTCTACAGCCCCGGCATCGTCCTGACCAAGACGCGGAGCACCGGCGTCGCGGAGACCGGCAACGCCGGGTCGAACCAGGCCACGATCGGCGAGACCATCCACTACACGATCGAGACCCGGCAGCCCGGGGGCACGACGGCCCAGGACTACGTGCTCGACGACACGCTGGTCGGCCGCGGCCAGACGCTGGTCCCGGGCTCGGTGGACGCGAACAGCGGTTTCGTCGCGGAGGGTGCGGAATGCCCCACCTCGGGCGGCACGTCGGCCACCGTGACGACCTCGGGCAACGCCATCCACGCCGAGCTGCCCGGCCCCATGTCGCCGGACGCAGGGCAGGAGGGCTGCTTCCGGCTGACCTTCGACGCCGTGGTCGAGGACGCCGCCGACGACCCGGGCGAGCCGCTCAACCGCCGGCCCGACTCGGTCATCAACGCCACCGACCTGACCTACAGCTTCGACAACGGCTCCGGTCCCGTTGCCGGCTCGGCGCACGCCGAGGTGAGCACCCAGCTCGTCGAGCCCGACATCGCCATCGACAAGGTGGCCGGTGCGAGCACGACGGTGCTGCCCGGCGCGGATGTGCCCTACACGATCGTGGTCACCAACCGGGCCGGCAGCGCGGTCTCGACCGCGCACGACCCGGTCGTGGTCGACGACTTCGACCAGGGGAGGGTCGCCTCCGTCAGCGGCGTCGGCAACGGCGGCGTGGTCGACATGGCCGCGGGCACGATCACCTGGAGCCTCGCCGACCTCGCCCCCGGCGAGTCGGTCACGCTCACCTACACGGTGCGGCTCGCGAGCCCGCTGGACGCCAGCGCGACGATCGCGAACACCGCCGAGGCGACGACGACGTCGCTGGCCGGTGCGAGCGGCGCGGAGCGGTCGGGCCGGGACCCCGGCGCGTCGGCCTGTTCGCCGTCGACCTGCCCGGGCTACCAGGCCACCGACGGCGCCAGCGTCACGGTTGCCGGCCCGATCTTCACCAAGACCACGACGACGCCGCGGACCACGCCCGGCGGCATCGCGACGTACACGCTGCGGGCGGAGTTCCCCCGCGGCCTGAACTTCGGCCAGACGACCATCACCGACGACCTCGCGGGCGACCGCACGGAGTACGTCCGCACCGTGTCGGCCGACTGCACGAACTGCAGCCTGGCGAACCTGACCGCCTTCCTGCGGCCCGAGGACGCCGACCCGCCGGCGACCGACCCGCCGGTCTGGGACCTGGGCGTGGTCGGGGCCTACCGGTTCACGCGCACCTGGACGATCACGTTCGAGGCCCGGACCCTCGACCTGCCTGCGAACGTCGACGGCGCCACCGTGCACAACACGGCCGACCTGGACTACGCGACGGGCACCCTCTCCGACGCAGCCGACGTGCCGGTCGCCGAGCCTTCCGTGACGATCACCAAGCAGGTCGAGACCGATATCGACCCCGGCCCGGCCGACACGGCGCGCGGCAAGGTCGGCGGCACCGTCACCTACCACGTGTCGGTGACCAACGACAGCGACTGGACGGCGTACGACGTGGCCGTCGTCGACGAGCCGGACACCGGCGAGACCGACGGCTGCACGACCGGCACGCCGCGGGTCGCCGTACCGGCCGGCGGCATCGCCGACGGGACGAGTTGGGCGGTCACCGACGACGCGCTGGGCGCGGGCGACGCCTGTCTCGGCTTCACGGTTCCGGTGATCCTGCCGGGTGCGACCGTCGAGATCACCTACACCCTCGACGTCCCCGCGACCTTCCCGGTCGGCGACATCGGGCCCGGACCGGAGCTCGTCAACCGGGCCGACGTGACGGGGTTCTTCGGTCTCACCGAGGCCGACCGTGCCGGCAACGACGAGGCCCGCAGCTACGACGGGCCCGCCGACACGGCGGCGGTCAACCTCGACGGCGGCGAGCTGGGCAACCTGGTCTGGCTCGACGTCGACGGCGACGGCAACGGGCCGGACACCCCGGGTGCCGGCGCCGACCCGGGCGAGCCCGGCATCCCCGGCGTCGACGTGACCGTCACGTGGTTCGGCCCCGACGGCGTGGTCGGTGGCGGGGACGACGAGGTCTACGACCGCACCACGGACGCGGACGGCCGGTGGCTGACCAACAACACGATCAACCCGCCGACCCTGCTGCCGGCCGGCACGTTCCGCGTCGACATCGACACCACGACGCTGCCACCGGGCCTGACGAACAGCTTCGACCCCGACGGCGGTGCCGACAGCACGTCGGAGGTGGCCTTGGCCGAGGGAGCCGAGGACCTCGACCAGGACTTCGGGTACGCCGGCACCCAGAGCCTCGGCGACCGGGTCTGGCTCGACCTCACCCGTGACGGCGCACAGGACCCCGCTGAGCCGGGGCTCAACGGGGTCGGCGTGAGTGTCACCTGGGCCGGGTTCGACGGCGACCTCGGGACCGCCGACGACATCGCCGACTACGGCACCGCGACCACCAGCGGCGACGGCGACTACACCGTCGACGGCCTGCCGACCGGGCGGTTCGAGGTCACCGTCGACGGGCCGTTCCCGGTGGGTGGCCTGACCGAGACCTACGACCTCGACGACGGCACGACCGACCCCGACGGCGTCGCCGTACGCGACCTGGGCGTGGTCGACGACGCCACCGACGTCGACTTCGGGTACGGCGGCACCAACAGCGTCGGCGACACGGTCTTCCTCGACACCGACGGCGACGGCGACCAGGACTCAGGCGACCCCGGTCTCGCCGGCGTCGAGCTCGACGTCACGTGGTGGGGCCTCGACGGCGCCTTCGGGGGAGGCGACGACGTCACGGTCACCCGGACCACCGCCGCGGACGGGACGTACCTCGTCGAGGGCATCCCGAACGGCGACGTCCGCGTCGACGTCGTCACGGGATCGCTGCCCGGCGGGCTGACGCAGACCTTCGACCCCGACGGCACGCTCGACGACTCGACCGTGCGACAGCTCGCCGGGCCCGGCGACGAGGACCTCGACGCCGACTTCGGCTACACCGGCACCCACGAGATCGGCGACCTGGTCTGGCTCGACGTCAACGGTGACGGCGACGGCCCGCGCACCCCGGGTGCCGGCACCGAGCCCGGTGTTCCCGGGCAGCGGGTCCGCGTCGTCTGGGCGGGGGTCGATGGTGCCCTCGAGACCGCCGACGACGTCGTGCTGGGCACGCAGCAGACCGGTGCCGACGGCGGGTGGAGCCAGCCGCGAGTGCCGTCGGGCGTCGTGCGCGCCACGCTCGTCGGCGCCCCCGCCGACCGGATGCGTGTCAGCTACGACCGGGAGGGCGCCCTGGACGGGGTCGGGATCGCGACCGTCACCGGCGACGACCTCGACTTCGACTTCGGGCTCGCCGGCACCGGCTCGATCGGCGACACGGTGTGGCTGGACTTCGACGAGGACGGGACGGTCGACGCGGGAGAGCCGCGGCTCCCGGACGTCGACATCCACCCGACCTGGGCCGGCTTCGACGGCAGCTTCGGCACCGCGGATGACGTCGACTACGGCACGCGGACCACCGACGCGCAGGGCGAGTACGTCGTGGCGAACCTCCCGCCCGGCCGCTACCGGGTCACCGTGGTCGCCGCGACCCTGCCGGCCGGCGTGCGCGCGGTCTACGACCTCGACGGCGGCGGCGACGGCAGCGCCGTGCGCGTCCTCGACCGGGCCGAGGCCGCCCGCGACGTCGACTTCGGGTACGCCGGCACCGGCTCGATCGGCGACTTCGTGTGGTGGGACCTCGACGGCGACGGCGTCCAGGACCCGACCGAGCCCGGCCTCGCCGACGTCGGTGTCACGCTCGACTGGGCCGGCTTCGACGGCGCGTTCGGCACCGCCGACGACGCGCGGCTCAGGCAGCCGACCGAGGGCAAGGGCGGCTACCTCTTCACCGGGCTGCCCGCGGGCGGCTACCGGGTGACGATCGCGAAGGCGGACCTGCCGAGCGGCGTACGCGCGACGGCCGACCCCGACGGCGGCGGCGACTCGGCGTCCGCGCTGACGCTCGCGGGCGGGGAGAGCAACCTCGCCCAGGACTTCGGCTACGTCGGCGACTCCGCGATCGGCGACCTGGTCTGGCGCGACGTCGACCTCGACGGCACCCGGCAGGCCGACGAGGTGGCCCTCGGCGGCATCGGGATCACGGTCACCTACCTTGGTCCCGACGGTGTCGAGGGCGGCGGCGACGACGTCTCGATCCGGCAGACGACCGGCCGCCCGCCGACGACGGCGCCGCGTGTCGCCCGTGGTGGCGCGCCGACCGGCGACGACCCGTACTACCGCGTCGACGGCCTCGCCCCCGGCAGGTACGTCGTGACGCTCGACGGCGCCACGGTGCAGGTGCCCGACGCGCCGGTCTCGGACCTCGACGGCGGCGACCCGACGGTGACCCGGCTGACGCTCACCTCGACGCCGCAGCTCGACGCCGACTTCGCGGTGTTCCGCAACGACGAGCCGACCTTCGACGGCGACGGTGCCGCGGGCGCCGGCATCTCGGTCGCGTGCGACGGCCGCGTCGTGATCGACCCGTTCGCGTTCGTCGGCGACCCCAACGGCGACGAGCTGCACATCGTCACGGGTTCGATCGAGGTCCCCGCCGACGTCACCGTCGAGCGCACCGACCACGGCAGGCTGCGGATCGGCACCACCGGCGACGACGACTTCACGGTCCGCTACCGGGTCGCCGACGGCCGGGGCGGCACCGTCACGGTGCGTATCCCGATCGAGGTCTCGACGAGCTGTGCCGACGGTGGCACCGACGACGGGGACGACGGCGGCGGGATCCCGCTGCCCGGCACCGGCGCCGACGTGCCGCCCTGGCTGTTCGGCCTCGGCCTCGGTCTGCTGCTGGCGGGCGCGGTCGCCGTCGGGCTGGGACTCCGCCGCCGCGAGCACGGCTGACCCGCTGACAGTGGTTGCGCTAGCAGCGGCTCGAAACCGCCGCCCACCTGGCAGCCGAAACCCGCACGACACGCCGGTGATCCGCGGCGTGTCGTGCGGGTTTCACCGGCCAGCCGCCGAAACCCGCAGGGCCGGGAGCCGCTGCAAACCGTCGCGGACCCTCGGTGGAGGCGTGCGGCCCAGACCTGGCGGCGGGCGCGGGCGCCGTCAGCCGGATCGCGCGCGGCTGACGGCCTCGTCGACGTCGTGGCAGAGGCCACCCCGCTCGGCGAAGTCGGCGAACCACGCAGAGTGCCGGGCCGCCCGGACGGAGCGCTCCGGCAGCCCGGCGATGAGCAGGTCGATGCCCTCGCGGTCGAGGTCGGTCGCGAGCCCCTCGATCACGTCGAGGAACGGCATCGTCACCCAGCTCACCTCGAGCGCCTCCAGCACCACCGCACGCGGTCGTGCGGCGAGGGCGGCCGCGAACACCGCGTCCTGGGTGGGGCGGGCGTTGCCCGTGTAGAGCGGTCCGCCGACGTGGAGCAGCAGCAGGTCGTCGTACGCCGGCACGGCGACCCCGGCCTCGGGCGGGACGAGCGTCCAGCCGCCGCCCGGGCGCGGATAGAGCGGCCGGGACTGGTCGCGGCTGACGGCCCGGAGCACCAGCACCAGCGTCAGCGCGACGCCGAGCCCGACCGCGACCAGCAGTCCCGCGGTGAGCCCGACCACGGCGGTGCCGGCCGCCACCCAGAACTCGCCGCGGTCGACCCGGCGCAGCCGCACGAAGTCGGGCGGCGAGACCAGTCCGAGCACGGCGACCAGCACCATCGCGGCGAGGATCGCCTGGGGCAGGTCGTCGAGAACCGGCCCCAGGAAGAGCGCCACCAGCACCGCGAGCACGGCGGTGGTGAGGCCGGCGAGCTGCGAGCGGGCGCCGGCCCGCTGGTTGACCGCGCTCTGGGAGAAGCCTCCGGCGGGCGGCAGGCACTGGCTCAGGCCCCCGGCCAGCGCGGCGACGCCGTTGGCCAACAGCTCCTGGTCGCTGTCGATGGGAGGCTCGTTGCGCTCCCGCTGCGCCCGGGCGACCAGCACGGTCTCCATGAAGGCCATCACCGCGATCGCGAGCGCGCCCGGCACCAGCGCGCCGACGTCTCCCCACATCGGCATGGTGGGGGTCGGCAGGCCCGAGGGCACTTCGGCGATCAGCGCGAGACCATGCTCCTCGACGTCGGTCAGCGCCACGAGCAGGATCGCCCCGACCACCACGACCAGGGGACCCGGCACCTGAGGCGCGAAGCGCCGCAGCAGGTACAGCGTGGCCACCGCGATCGCCGAGACGACGACCGTCGTGAGGTCGGCCTCGTCGAGCTTCGACAGGGTGTCGACGAGCTTGTCGAAGAAGCCGCCCCCGCCGTCGTCGTCGCTCACCCCCAGCAGGGTCGGCAGCTGGGTCACGGCCACGGTCAGCCCGACCCCGGTCTTGACCCCGACCATCGTCGCCGGACTGATCTGCTCGACCAGGGAGCCGAGCCGGAAGAGCCGCATCGCGAGCAGCGCGACCCCGACCAGCACCGTCAGCGTGAAGGCGTCGCGGAGCGTCTCGTCGGCGGACCGCTGGTCGGGCAGCACGCTCAGCGTCGAGGCCGTGAGGATGGCGATGGTCGACGTGGTCGAGATGCTCAGCGACCGGGAGCCGCCCAGCAGCGCGTAGACCAGCATCGGCAGCATGCACGTGTAGAGGCCGACCTCGACCGGCAGCCCCGCGATCGTCGCGTACGCCATCGCCTGGGGGATCACGACGGTGCCCGCCGCGACGCCCGCCAGTACGTCGTACCGGACCCGCCCGCGGCCGTAGCCGTGGAGCGTCGGGAGGAGCCAGGCGGGCACGCCTCACCCAAACGTGACGGGCCCTGCGGCGCCTCACCCGCATCGGGTGAGGCGCCCGCGCCGCCGGACCCACAGGCTGGACGCTCCCGGCGGGACAGCCTCGCGGCGGCCGGACCAGTGATCCAGGAGTACCAGGAGACGATGGCTGCTACCAGCGCTCACCCGGCTCGCCTCTTCACGTCGCTGGGCGGCTACCGGCGGTCGTGGCTGCGCGGCGACGTCGTCGCCGGGCTGACCGTCTGGGCGGTGCTGGTGCCGGAGTCGCTCGCCTACGCGACGATCGCGGGCGTCTCGCCGGTGGTCGGCCTCTATGCGGCGGTGCCGGCCCTGCTGCTGTACGCCGTGTTCGGGAGCTCGCGGCAGCTGGTGGTGGCGACCATGTCCGGCACCGCGGCACTGTCGGCCTCGGTGGTGGCGGACGCCGCGACGCCGGGCACCGAGGCCTTCGTCGTCACCACCGCGGCACTCGCCGTGGTGGTCGGCCTGCTGGGCATCGTGGCGGGCCTGTGCCGGATGGGCTTCCTCGCGTCGTTCATCTCCGAGCCGGTGCTCAAGGGCTTCATCGTCGGCCTGGCGCTGACGATCATCATCGGCCAGGTGCCCGCGCTGCTGGGCATCGACAAGCCTGCCGGAGACTTCTTCGAGAAGCTGTGGGGCATCCTCGCCGAGCTCTCGAGCGTCGACGGGCTCACCGTCCTCGTCGGCGGCTCGGCCCTGGTGGCGATCCTGCTCCTCAAGCGGCTGCTACCCCTGGTGCCGGCGTCGCTCGTGGCCGTGCTGGCCGGCATCGCGGCGGTCGCGATCTTCGGTCTCGACGACCACGGCGTCGCTGTGGTCGGCTCCATCGAGGCCGGCCTGCCCGCGGTCGGGCTGCCCGACCTGGGCCTGCGGGACTACCTGGACCTCGTCGGGCCCGCCGCCGGCGTCCTGCTGATCGGGTTCGCCGAGGGCCTGGGCGCCGCGAAGACGTACGCCGTCCGCGAGGGGTACGAGATCGACGCGAACGCCGAGCTCATCGGCATGGGCACCGCGAACGTCGGCTCCGGTCTCGCGAGCGGCATGATCGTCAACGGCAGCCTCTCGAAGACGGCGGTCAACGGCGCCGCGGGCGCCAAGTCCCAGGTGTCCGGCATCACGGTGGCGCTCCTGACCCTGGTCACGCTGCTGTTCCTGACCGGACTGTTCGAGCAGTTGCCCGAAGCGGTCCTCGCGGCCGTGGTGATCGCCGCGGTCATCGAGCTCGTCGACATCGCCTCGCTGCGCCGGCTCTACGGCGTGTGGACCGGGCCGCTCGGCAGGATCTACCACGTCACGGCGCGCGTCGACTTCATCGCGGCCGTCACGACCATGGTCGGAGTCCTCGTCTTCGACACCCTGCCCGGCCTCTTCATCGGCATCGCGGTGTCGCTGCTGACCCTGCTCTACCGGTCGTCGCGACCGCACGTCGCCCGGCTGGCCCGGGACCCCGGCCCCCCGCCGACCTGGGTCGACCTGGCGCGGCGGCCCGAGCTGGCCGCCGACGAGGAGCTCGTGGTGGTGCGGGTCGAGGCGGGGCTCTACTTCGCCAACGCCGACGTCGTCCGCGACGCCATCACCGGCATGGTGGGTCCGCGGACCCGGACCGTCGTCCTGGACGCCGAGACCGTGCCGACCATCGACGTGTCCGGTGCGTCCATGCTCGCGACGCTCCGGACCGATCTGGAGCGCCGAGGCGTCCCACTACTGATCGCCAAGAGCATCGGCCAGGTCCGCGACGTCGTGTCGACGGCGGAGTCCGTCGACGTCATCGCCGGGCGCTACCCCAGCGTCGACGCGGCCGTGGCCGCGGCGCGGACCGCTGAGACCGCTCAGCAGCACGAAGACCCTCCCGCACCGGGGGAGAGGAAGGATCGAGGATGACGACCAGCGCAGACCTGTCCACCGCACTCGGTGACCTGCTGCCCGCGGCACTGGGTGTCGCGATCAGCCCGGTGCCGATCATCGCGACCGTGCTCATGCTGCTCTCGAAGCGGGCCCGCGTCACCGCGCCGGCGTTCGCCGTCGGGTGGATGCTCGGCACCACCCTGGTGCTCGTCGTCGTGCTGCTGCTCGCCGGCCCCGACGGGATCGACACCGGCGGGTCGTCGGACCTGACCGGGTGGATCAAGCTCGTCCTGGGCCTGCTGTTCCTGCTGCTGGCGGCGCACACCTGGCGCGGTCGTCCCCGGCCGGGCCAGGACGTCGTACCGCCGAAGTGGATGTCGGGCCTGGACCGGACACCGCCCCTGGTCGCACTCGGCCTGGGCGCGGCGCTGTCGGGCCTCAACCCGAAGAACCTGGCCCTGGCCGTGACCGGCGGTGTCGCCATCGCCTCGAACGGCCTCGACACCACCGAGTCGGTGATCGCGGTCGTCGTGTTCGTGCTGATCGCGAGCACGCTGGTGGTCGGCCCGGTCGTCGCGTTCCTGGTCGCGGGCGACCGGATGACGCATCCGCTCAATGCGCTCAAGGACTTCATGGAGGTCCACAACAGCGCGATCATGGTGGTGCTGCTCGGGATCCTCGGCCTGTCCAGCCTGGGCAAGGGGCTCGGCGTGCTGCTCGGCTGAGCGCCTGCCCGGGGGCCTCCATCCGGGGCGCGGTCGGGCCGTCAGGCTGCGGGCGGATCCGCCGCGGTCTCCGCCGGATCGTCCTTGTTGGAGATCAGCGAGCGCATCCAGCGGGTGGTCGGATCGACGTCGACCAGCAGCGCCTTGGCGAAGAGCGTCAGCGGGATCGCGAGCAGCGCACCGAGCGGGCCGATCACCCATGCCCAGAAGACGAGCGAGATGAAGGACAGCGTGGTCGACAGGCCCACCGCGTCACCGACGACCTTCGGCTGGATCACCGACTGGATGACCACGTTGAGGACGCAGTAGATCGCGATCACCGCCAGCATCAGGCCCGGGCCCCCCTCGAGCAGCGCGAGGATCGCCGGCGGGATCAGGCCGATCACGAAGCCGATGTTGGGGATGTAGTTGGTGATGAAGGCCAGCAGGCCCCACAGGAACGGTGCCGGCACGCCGAGCAGTGCCAGGGCGATCGTGTCGAAGACCGCGACGATCAGGCCGAAGACCGTCGAGACCGCGAGGTAGCGCCGGGTGCCCCGCGCGAAGTCGCTGACGGCGTCGACCAGGGCGGGGCGGGCCCGCCGCGCCCGCTCCAGCTGCCGCGGGAACGAGCCGCCGTCCATCGTCATGAAGAGCACGAGCGCGAGGATGAAGAACAGGTTCGAGACGAGACCCATCAGCTCCGTGAGCAGCGCCCCGACGAACGAGCCGAGCTGGCCGAGGCTGAAGGAGGAGCCGACCTTCTCGACCTGCTCCTGGCTCACGCCGGCGTTGGTGAGCCACGCGGTCAGATCGTCGATTCGCTGCGAGGCCTCGTCGGTGTACTCGGGGAGCAGCGTCGCGAACCGGGCCACCGAGACCACGACGGCCAGCGCCAGGCCGAGGAGCAGCGCGTAGATCGCCACCGTGCAGACCAGCGAGGACGCCCACGAGGGCATCCAGGCGTCGAGCCACCGGCGCATCGGATGCGCCAGGATCGTCAGCACCAGCGCCAGGAAGGTCGGCGCGAGGATGTCGGCCGCCGACCTCATGCCCGCGATGACGATGACGGTCGCCGCCAGGCCGCCGAGGACCAGCACCCCGCGCGGCAGCACCGGACGGCTCGGCTCGCTCGTGATCACCACGTCCCACTCCGCCTTCCCGCTAGTGGCCGCCACCGGAAGTTCTTCGGGTGGCCCGAGGAACTTCCAGCGACGACCGCTAGCCCCCGCCATCGTCGGGGCGAGCCGGGGCCGTCGGATCACCCGAGTCGGGTGATCTGGCCCGTCCGCTCACCCGGCCCCGCTCGCGTCAGTCGCTGCCCGGCACGATGCGCAGGTCGCGCACGGCGCCGCCGTCGAGGGCGGCCAGCGCCTCCTGGTACGCCGCGCTGTCGTGCGCCGCCTCCGCCTGCGCCACGGACTCGAACTCGATGACCACCGTGCGGGTCCGCTGCCCGGACTCGTAGACGACCTCGGGCAGTCCCCGGGCCACGAACCTGCCGCCACCTCCGGTCAGCGCCGGACCGGCCAGCGCGGCGTACGCCGCCAGCTTGGCCTCGTCGGTGACCTCCACGTAGGTGCTGATCCAGTACGCCGTCATGGCGTCATCGTGCCGCACCCGTGGGACGGCGCGCCGGTCGGTTCGCGGAGCGACCGCTCGCGGCACCGAGCGAACACGTGACAGGCGCCACACCAGGGACTACCTTGCAGGTGAACAAGAACGCGTTCTACTTTTCCGAGGGAGTCAGCATGAAGACCCGCGCAGCCATCCTGTGGGAGCCGCACACCGAGTGGAGTGTGGAGGACATCGAGCTCGACCCGCCGAAGCGTGGCGAGCTCCTCGTCAAACTGGCCGCCTCGGGCCTGTGCCACTCCGACGAGCACATGGTCACCGGCGACATGGTGCTCGACCCGGAGCTCGCCGAGGCCTTCGGGCTCAAGCAGTTCCCGGTCATCGGCGGACACGAGGGCGCCGGCGTCGTCCAGGAGATCGGCCCGGACACGGTCGGCTTCGAGGTCGGCGACCACGTCGTGTTCAGCTTCATCCCCTCCTGCGGGAGGTGTCCGTCGTGCTCGACCGGCCAGCAGCACCTGTGCGACCTCGGCGCGTTCCTGCTCAGCGGCATGCAGCTCTCGGACTTCTCCTACCGCCACCACGCCAAGGACGGCCGCGACCTCGGCATCATGGTCGGCCTCGGCACGTTCTCGCCCTACACCGTGGTCAACGTCGACAGTGCGGTGAAGATCGACAAGAGCATCCCGCTCGAGAAGGCCGCGCTCGTCGGCTGCGGCGTGACGACCGGCTGGGGCTCCGCGACGTACGCCGCGGACGTGCAGTCGGGCGAGACCGTGGCCGTGGTGGGCATCGGCGGCATCGGCATGAGCGCCGTCCAGGGCGCGGCGATGGCCGGCGCTCGGCACGTCGTCGCGATCGACCCGGTCGCCTGGAAGCGCGAGAAGGCGCTCACCCTCGGCGCCACCCACACCGCGGCGTCCATGGAGGAGGCGCAGCCGCTGATCAGCGAGATCACCCAGGGCGCGATGGCCGACAAGGCGATCCTCGCGGTCGGCCTCGCGACCGGAGATCTGATCGCGCCGATGATGAGCCTGGTCAAGAAGGCCGGCCGGGGCGTCGTCACCGCGGTCGCCAACATGATGGCCGACGAGGTGAAGCTGAACCTCTTCGAGATGTCGATGATGCGCAAGGAGCTGGTCGGCTGCATCTTCGGCAACGCCAACCCGCGCTACGACATCCCGCGCCTGCTCAACCTCTACATGGAGGGCCGGCTCAAGCTCGACGAGATGGTCACCACGACGTACACGCTCGACGACATCAACCAGGGCTACCAGGACATGCGCGACGGCAAGAACATCCGGGGCGTCATCGTCTACGACTGATCCTCATCTCGGCGCGGCTGGGATTGGGTGCTACACACACGCCCGGTGGTCGTGCGGGTTTCGGCTGCCAGCAGCCGAAACCCGCACGACGGCGACCCCTACGCGACCTCGGCGTCCATCGCCGCGACGTAGTCGCTCTTGATTGCCCGCCAGGCCTCGTCGGTCATCGTGCGCCGCCAGTACGGCGAGCACGACATGCTGGACCGGTCGAGGCCGCGGTCGGTGAGCAGGTGGCGGCGGATCGCCCGGATCTCGTCGGCCTCGCCGTGGACGAACGCGTGCACCCGGCCGGACGGGAACTCCAGGTCGGCCACCGCGTCGGCGAGCAGGTCGACGTCGTCGTCGGCGCCGGTGCGGTGCAGCCAGACGAGGTCGAGCTCACCGGGGCAGGTCAGCGCGATCTCGTGCTCCGGGCCGTCGCAGACCAGCCGCACCACGGCCCGGCTGCCGGCGGGGACCGCCGCGAGCGAGACCGCGATCGCCGGCAGCGCCGACTCGTCGCCGGCCAGCAGGTGCCAGTCTGCGGCGGGGTCCGGGCGATAGCCGCCGCCGGGACCCTCGAAGACCAGGATGTCGCCGACCCGCGCCCCGGCCGCCCACGGACCGGCGACACCGTGGTCGCCGTGCACCACGACGTCGAGGGTCAGCCGGCCGGCCGCGCCGTCCCAGTCGCGCACGGTGTAGCGACGGCGCACCGGCCAGTGCTCCTTGACGTGCTGCTCCTTGACGTCGGCGGGGGCGAAGACCCCGGCGTACGGCGCACCCGGGGGCGGGATCGCGACGTTGACGTAGGTGTCGGTGGTGTCGGGCAGCTCGAAGCCGGTGAGGCCGTCGCCGCCCAGCACCACCCGCACCAGCGCGGGCGTCACCCACTCCGTGGTCTCCACCTGTCCGTGCCATGCCGGCATCCGGGCTCCTCTCGTCGTACGGCTCGTCGTCCGGCCGCCTACTTAGGCTACCCTTAGTTCAATGGACGCGCGCTCGCGGTATCTCGATCCGATTCTCTCCCGCCGCCGGTCCGCGCGCGCCGACGTGACCGTGCAGCCGGCGTGAGCGCGGAGCAGGTCCCGGCGACGCCGGGCGCGCTGATCCGGCGCACGGTACGCCGCCAGCGGCGCCGCCTGCTGGGCGCGATCGCGCTGATCACGCTGTGGCAGGTGTGCGAGGCCGCGGTCCCGGTCCTGATCGGCGTGGTGATCGACCGGGCCGTCGCCTCCGGCGACCTGGAGCGACTGGTGCTGTGGTGCGCCGTGCTGTGCGTGCACTTCGCGGTGCTGAGCTTCTCCTACCGGTTCGGGTCGCGGATCGGCTTCCGGGCGGTCCAGGAGGAGGGCCACCTGCTGCGCACCGAGGTCTCGGCCCACGTGCTGTCGGCCCGTGGCGCGCGGACCGACCGACTGCCGGGCGACGTGCTCGCCCTTGCGACCGGGGACGCCGAGCTGGTCGCGGGAGTCGTGCGCCAGCTGACCTTCACGGTCGCCGGCACCGCCGGCCTGGTGATCAGCGCGATCGTGCTCGCCACGATCGACCCACTGGTCGCGGTGGTCGTGCTCGTCGGCGTACCTGTCGTGCTGGTGTGCACCCAGGTGCTCGCGCCCCGGCTCGCCCACCGTGCCCACGAGCGCCAGGAGGCGATCGGCCGAGCGACCGGGCTGGCGACCGACCTGGTGCGCGGCCTGCGCCCGCTCAAGGGCATCGGCGCCGAGCGGGTGGCCCACGCGCGCTACCGCCGGCAGAGCCAGGACGCCATGGGCGCCAGCATCGCCGCCGCTCGCTGGGAGGGGCTGCTCTACGGGCTGACCAGCGGGCTCAGCCTCGCCTTCCTCGCGGTCGTCGCGCTGGTCGCCGGCCACCGGGCGCTCGACGGCGGGATGAGCATCGGCGAGCTGGTCGCCGTGGTGGGCCTGGCCCAGTTCGTCGCCGAGCCGATGGGGATGATCGCCTACCTGGTCGCCCAGCTCGCTCGGTCGCGGGCGTCGGCACGGCGCATCCTCGGCGTGCTCGCCGCTCCGCCGCTCGTGCGGGCCGGCGATCGCACCGCGGTCGCGTCCGACCTCGAGCTCGACGGCGTCGTCGCCGGCACCCTCGTCGACGTCTCCGCGCGCGTCGCGCGCGGCGAGGTCGTCGCCGTCGTGGCCGAGGATCCCTCCGACGCGGGCACCCTGATCCGGCTGCTGCACGGCGAGGAGGTGCCCGACCGCGGTGCGGTGCTGCTCGGCGGTGTGCCCCTGACCGAGCTCACCATCGCGGAGTCGAGGCGGCTGCTGGTCGTGGCCGAGCACCACGTCGACCTCTTCGAGGGCACCCTGCGCAGCAACGTCGACCCCGCGGGTCGGATCGGCGAGGAGCGGTTCGACGAGGTGCTGCGCGCGTCCTCGGCACACGACCTCCCCGACGAGCCGGTGACCGTCAACGGAACCACCCTCTCCGGCGGCCAGCGCCAGCGGCTCGGCCTGGCCCGCGCGCTCGCCGCCGCGGCACCCGTCCTGGTGCTGCACGACCCCACGACCGCTGTCGATGCCGTGACCGAGCAGCGGATCGCGGAGGGCATCGACGCCGTACGCCGGGCCGACGGTGCCACGCTCGTGCTGACCAGCAGCCCCGCGCTGCTGGCGCGGGCCGACCGGGTGCTGCACCTGGTCGGCGGCCGGGTGGTCGCGGTCGGGACGCACGTCGAGCTCGCCGAGCTGGACGAGTACCGCGCGGCGGTGCTGCGATGAGTGCCCACCAGCTCCCGGTGGCCACGCCGCGCGAGGCCGGGGCGCTCGCCCGCCGACTGCTGCGCCGGCGCCCGGCGGCGCTGACGCTGTGCGCGCTGATGTTCGCGGTCGAGGGCCTGACCGGACTGGTCGGGCCGTGGATGCTCGGGCGCATCGTCGACGTCGTCGTGTCGAACGGCTCGGCGGCGCAGCTCACCGGGCCGGTGCTGTGGATCCTCGGTGCCGCAGTGGTGGGCGGGACGGCGACGGCGCTGTCGATCGCGCTGCTGGCCCGCACCGCCGAGCCGGCCCTGGCCGATCTGCGCGAGATCGTCGTCGAGCGGTCGCTGGGGCTCGAGGCCGGCGAGCTCGAGGCGGCCGGGCAGGGCGACCTGCTGTCGCGGGTCGGCGACGACGTACGCCTGATCACCGAGTCGTTCACCGAGGTGATCCCGATCCTGGTGAACTCCGCGATCGCGGTGGTGTTCACGGCCATCGGGCTCTTCGCGCTCGACTGGCGGCTCGGCCTCGCCGGCCTGGTGGCGGCGCCGTTCTACGTGCTCGGCCTGCGGTGGTACCTGCCGCGGTCGGGGCCGTACTACCGCCGCGAGCGCGAGGCGAACGCCGCGCGCGCCGAGGCGCTGCTGACCGGCGTGCACGCCAGCCGCACGCTGCGGGCCTACCGCATGGCCGACCGGCACCAGGCCGTGACCGAGGAGGCGTCGTGGCGCTCGACCCAGCTGTCGATCGACGTCTACCGGCTGCTGACCCGCTTCTGGGCACGCAACAACCGGGCCGAGGTGATCGGGTTGCTGGCGATCCTCGCGACCGGCTTCGCGCTGGTCGACGCCGACGCGGTGACCGTCGGCGCGGTGACGTCGGCCGCCCTGCTCTTCCACCGGCTCTTCAACCCGATCGGCGCGCTGATCGCGCTCTTCGACGAGGCGCAGTCGGCCGGGGCGTCGCTGGTCCGGCTGGCGGGCATCGCGCTCCTGCCCGCGCCGGTGCCCGTGCCCGACGCCCGCCGCCCGGACGACGGACACCTCGTCGTACGCGACCTGCACCACGAGTACGTCGCGGGTCGGCCCGCCGTCGACACCGTGTCACTGGACGTGGCGCCCGGGCACCGGGTCGCCGTGGTCGGCGCCTCGGGCGCGGGCAAGACGACCCTGGGCGCGGCCGTCGCGGGCCGGCTGCGGCCGACGCGAGGCACGGTGTCGCTCGGCGGCGTGCCACTCGCGGGGCTGGACGGCGCGGGCCGGCCACCCGTGGCGATCGTGAGCCAAGAGGTGCACGTGTTCGCGGGCACGGTGCGCGACAACCTGACGCTCGCGGCGCCGTCGGCGACCGACGAGGACTTGCTCGCCGTCTTGGACGCGGTGGGCGCTCGGGCGGCGGTCGCGGCGCTGCCCGACGGCTTGGCGACCGCGGTCGGCGACGGGGCGTCGACCCTCACGCCGGCGCTCGCGCAGCAGCTGGCGCTGGCGCGAGTGCTGCTCGCCGACCCGCTGGTGGTCGTCCTCGACGAGGCGACGGCGGAGGCGGGCTCGGCCGGCGCCCGTTCGCTCGAGCGGGCGGCGACCGCGGTGGCATCCGGGCGCACCTCGCTCACCATCGCCCACCGCCTCACCCAGGCCGTCGACGCCGACGAGATCGTGGTGATGGACGCCGGCCGGGTCGTCGAGCGGGGCCGGCACGACGAGCTCGTCGCCGCCGGGGGTGCCTACGCCGAGCTGTGGGCGGCCTGGGCCGGGCGCTGAGCGGGCTCCGCGTGGCACTCGTGTAACGGCAGGCCGGGATGGCACGCTCTCCAGACATGACGCTCTCTCGGCTCCAGCTCCGGACGGTCGGACCGATCGCCGCGGTCGCGACGCTGCTCGCGGCCGCCGGCGCCGCCTCGGTCGCTCCGTCGTCGGCGGCGGACATCACGACCTGCCGCGGCCAGCTCCCGACGATGGTCGCGACCGCCGACGGGCAGACGATCACCGGCACCGACGGCGACGACGTGATCATCGCGTGGGGCTTCGCCGACGTCACCGTGAACGCGGGTGCCGGCAACGACCGGATCTGCGGCGATCCCGTCGCCGTTGACGGCGGCGACGGCAACGACACGATCTTCACCGTCGGCGGCACGGTGAACGCCGGCGCGGGCAACGACGTGGTCTCCCACGCCGGCGGCACGACCGACGGTGGCCCGGGCAACGACCGCATCGTGCAGCGCCAGTTCGGCTCCGCGCGCGGCGGCGAGGGCAACGACGCCGTGACCGCGCGGATCCACGTCGGCGCCGTCGACCCCGCACTCGCCCCGTGGGAGACGGCGATCCCGGCCGGCGCCCCGGTGTTCGACCTGGCCGGGGACGCGGGCCCGGACCGGCTCACCGTCAGCGCCCCCACCGACGGCACGACCAGCAAGCGCTGCCCGGCGTGCAAGCTGAGGGTCGACGGCGGCGACGGGAAGGACACGGTCGTGGTCCGCGGTGTGGGTGCCCGGATCCACCTCCAGGCGGGCACCGCGCGGTTCGCGGGCACCAAGGCCCGGGTGCGCAACGTCGAGAACGTCATCGGCACGGCCGGTCCCGACGTCATCGTCGGCGACGCCGGCCGCAACACCCTCAGCGGCAAGGGCGGCCGCGACCGGATCTACGGCGGCCCCGGCGGCGACCTGCTCAAGGGCGGTGCCGGCCGCGACCTCCTCGTCGGACAGGGCGGCCTCGACGGCGCGCTGGGCGGGCGCGGGATCGACCGGTGCTTCGCCGAGCTGTCGCAGAACTGCTGACGTCGTCCTCTCGTGGTCGTCGCTGGAGGTTCCTCCAGGGTGCGGGCCACCCGAAGAACTTCCGGTGATGGCCACTAGGCTGAGGACACTCACGTCTCGTGGAACAGGAACCCGGTGCGAGTCCGGGGCGGTTCCGCCACTGTGAGGCCGCTCCCGGGTGAGGGTGCGGCCGAAGCCAGACACTGGCCACGGGACCTCCGTCGAACAGGGGCGAGAACCCCAGGAGAAACCAGATGCGACTGGCGCTGTTGTCCACCTCCGACACCGACCTGCTCTCGGCCCGGGCCTCGGGTGCCGACTGGCTCTGGGCGAACCCGGCACGGGAGCTCCCCGACCTGGGCGGCGTCGCCCTGGTCGTCGTCCGCCTGCTGGGGTCGCCGCACGACCTCGAGCCGTGGCGAGCGGAGCTCTTCGCCGGAGACCGGCCGGTGGTCGTGCTCGGGGGCGAGGCGCAGCCGAGCGCGGAGCTGATGGAGCTCTCGACGGTGCCGATCGGAGTCGCGGCCGAGGCCCACCGCTACCTCGCCGAGGGCGGGCCGGCGAACCTCGCCCAGCTGCACGCCTTCCTCTCCGACACGGTGCTGCTCACCGGTGAGGGCTTCGAGCCGCCGGCGGTGGTGCCGGGCTGGGGCTTTGCTCGTCGGGAGGGTGGTTTCGAGACAGGCGCTAGCGCGCCTTCCTCAACCATCGAGACGGTGGTTGAGGTGCGAGGGCCGCTAGGCCCGAGCCTCGAAACCACCGCGGCCCTGCCGCGCGTCGGCGTGCTCTACTACCGCGCCCACGAGATCAGCGGCAACGACGCCTTCGCGCACGCCTTGGCCGACGCGATCGACGCGACCGGCGAGGCCGTCGGCGTACCCGTCTTCGCGGGCAGCCTGCGGTCGGCGCCCGACGAGCTGTACGACGCGCTCGGCACGCTCGACGCGCTCGTCGTGACCGTGCTCGCGGCCGGCGGCAGCAGGCCGGCCGGGGCGAGCGCCGGGGGAGACGACGAGGCGTGGGACGTCGAGCGACTGCGGCGCCTCGACATCCCGGTACTGCAAGGGCTCTGCCTGACGACCAGTCGGGAGGAGTGGGAGGCCTCCGACGACGGCGTCACCCCGCTCGACTCGGCGACCCAGATCGCGATCCCCGAGTTCGACGGGCGGATCATCACTGCGCCGTTCTCCTTCAAGGAGGTCGACGCGGACGGACTGCCCCGCTACGTGGCCGACCCCGAGAGGTGCGCCCGCGTGGCGGGGATCGCGGTCAACCACGCGCGGCTGCGGCATATCCCGAACGCCGAGAAGCGGATCGCGCTGATGCTCTCGGCGTACCCGACGAAGCACTCGCGGGTCGGCAACGCCGTCGGCCTCGACACGCCGGTGAGCGCGGTGCGACTGCTGCGCCGGATGCGTGCCGCCGGGTACGACGTCGGTGACGTGCCGGGGCTCGACCTCGCCGATGACACCGAGGCCGGCGACGCGCTCATCCACTCGCTGATCGCCGCGGGCGGCCAGGACGAGGAGTGGCTGACCAGCGCCCAGCTCACCGACGCGCACGTGCGCATCACCCGGGCGGAGTACGACGCGTGGACCGCCGACGTGCCGGCGCCGTTGATGGACGCGATGGTCGAGGCGTGGGGAGAGTCGCCCGGGCGGCTCTTCGTCAACGATGCCGGGGAGATCGTGCTCGCCACCATCCAGGCGGGCAACGTGGTGCTGCTGATCCAGCCGCCGCGCGGGTTCGGCGAGAACCCGGTCGCGATCTACCACGACCCGGATCTGGCACCCTCGCACCACTACCTCGCGGCGTACAAGTGGGTCGAGCACGGCTTCCGCGCGCACGCCGTCGTGCACCTCGGCAAGCACGGCTCCATGGAGTGGCTGCCGGGCAAGAACGCCGCCCTGTCGGCCTCCTGCGCGACCGACGCGGCGATCGGAAACCTGCCGCTCGTCTACCCGTTCCTCGTCAACGATCCGGGCGAGGGCGCACAGGCCAAGCGCCGAGCCCACGCGACGATCGTCGACCACCTGGTGCCGCCGATGGCTCGGGCGGAGACGTACGGCGACATCGCGCGCCTGGAGCAGCTGCTCGACGAGCACGCCAACATCGCCGCGATGGATCCGGCCAAGCTGCCGGCGGTGCGCGGCGAGATCTGGCAGCTCATGCACGCCGCCGAGATGCACCGCGACCTCGGGCTCGACGAACGTCCCGAGGACGACGACTTCGACGACTTCCTGCTCCACGTCGACGGCTGGCTGTGCGAGATCAAGGACGCCCAGATCCGCGACGGGCTGCACATCCTCGGGCAGGCGCCGTCCGGCGAGGCTCGCGTCAACCTCGTGCTCGCGATCCTGCGGGCCGCGCAGGTCTGGGGCGGTGAGGCCAACGCCGTACCCGGGCTGCGGATGGCGCTCGGCCTCAAGGACGGCGAGTCGGTGACCGCGGTCGACGCCATCGAGCAGCAGGCGCGCGAGCTGGTGCAGCGGATGGAGGAGGCCGACTGGTCGCCGGCCGCCGCGACCGGGCTGCACGACAACCCCGAAGTGCAGCGGGTGCTGCGCTTCGCGGCCGACCAGGTCGTGCCCCGGCTGCGGCGTACGACCGACGAGCTGGACGCCGTGCTGCACGCCCTCGACGGCGGCTTCGTGCCCGCCGGACCGTCGGGCTCGCCGCTGCGCGGCCTGGTCAACGTGCTGCCGACCGGCCGCAACTTCTACACGGTCGACCCGCGGGCGGTGCCGTCGCGACTGGCCTGGCAGACCGGGCAGGCGATGGCCGACTCGCTGCTCCAGCGCTACGTGGACGAGACCGGCGACTACCCGTCGTCGGTGGGCCTCTCGGTGTGGGGCACATCCGCGATGCGCACCTCGGGCGACGACGTGGCGGAGGTGCTCGCGCTGCTCGGCGTACGCCCGGAGTGGGATGAGATGTCGCGGCGGGTCAGCGACCTGCGCGTCGTGCCCTTCGACGAGCTGGGCCGGCCGCGCATCGACGTGACCGTGCGGATCTCGGGCTTCTTCCGCGACGCCTTCCCGCACGTGGTCGCGATGCTCGACGACGCGGTGCGGCTGGTGGCCGGGCTCGACGAGCCCGACGACCGCAACTTCGTGCGCGCCCACGCCCGCGCCGACCTCGCCGCCCACGGCGACGAGCGGCGGGCCACGACCCGCATCTTCGGCAGCAAGCCGGGGTCGTACGGCGCGGGCATCCTGCAGGTCATCGAGTCCGGGTCGTGGCGCTCCGACGAGGACCTCGCCGAGGTCTACACGGCGTGGGGCGGCTTCGCCTACGGGCGCGACCTCGACGGCGCACCGGCCGCCGACGACATGCGCACGGCGTACCGCCGGATCAAGGTGGCCGCCAAGAACGTCGACACCCGCGAGCACGACATCGCCGACAGCGACGACTACTTCCAGTACCACGGCGGCATGGTCGCGACGGTGCGCGCGCTCACGGGCACGGATCCGAAGGCGTACGTCGGCGACTCGACCTCGCCCGATGCGGTCCGGACTCGCACGCTCCAGGAGGAGACCAACCGGGTCTTCCGGGCGCGGGTGGTCAACCCGCGCTGGATCTCGGCGATGCAGCGGCACGGCTACAAGGGCGCGTTCGAGCTCGCGGCGACCGTCGACTACCTCTTCGGCTTCGACGCGACGGCCGGGGTGGTCCACGACTGGATGTACGAGTCGCTGGCCCGGGAGTACGTGCTCGACGAGACCAATCGCGAGTTCATGGGCCGCTCCAACCCGTGGGCGCTGCGCGGGATCGTGGAGCGGTTGCACGAGGCGGCCGACCGTGGCTTGTGGGAGTCGCCCGACCCGGACACCCTTGCTGCCATGCAGCAGGTGTACCTCGAGCTCGAGGGCGATCTGGAGGACCGCGGGTGAGCGCGTCGGTGCGGAGCGGCGGTGAGCCAGCAACCTTCTCGTCGTCCAGATCGGTTGCCTGCTCACCGCCGCGCGGTGCGACGACCGGGCAGCGGTGCGTGAGCAACCTCTTCGTCGTCCAGAACGGTTGCCTGCTCACCGCCGGGCGCACGGCCGGACGGACGCCGTGAAGCGGGTCCGCGTGATCGGCGTCGGCCCGGGCGACCCCGACCTGGTCACGCTGGAGGCGGTGCGCGCGCTGCGCGAGGTCGACTACTTCGTGGTGACCGACAAGTCCGGTCGGGGCGGCATGCCCGACCCGCTGGTCCACGCCCGCGAGCGGCTGCTCGACCGGCACCTGGGCCGCGAGCCGGTCGTCGTGCGCGTCGACGACCCCGAGCGGGAGCGACGGCCCGACCGGACCGCCACCCAGGAGCAGTACGACGCGGCCGTCGCGCAGTGGCACGAGGCGCGGCAGGAGGCGTTCGCGCAGGCGCTGGAGTCGCGAGCGGGGGAGGCCGGCTTCCTGGTGTGGGGCGACCCGGCGTTCTACGACTCGACGATCCGGATCCTCCAGTCGCTGCAGGAGCGGGGCCGCCTCGACCTGGTCCTCGACGTGATCCCGGGCATCTCCAGCATCCAGCTGCTGGCCGCGCGGCACCGCATCGTGCTGCACGAGGTCGGCCACGCACTGCACGTGACCAGCGGCCGACGGCTTCAGGAGGCGGTCGAGCAGGGGCAGGACAACGTCGTCGTCATGCTCAACCGGGTCATCGAGCTGCCCGGGCTCGACGACTGGTCGATCTGGTGGGGCGGCAACCTCGGCACCCCGGTCGAGGAGCTGGTCGCCGGCCGCGTCGGCGACGTGCTGCCCGAGATCGATGCCGCTCGTGAGCGGCTGCGGACGGCGGCCGGCTGGGTGATGGACATCTTCCTGCTGAGGCGGGACGCCTGATGGTCCGCCCGCCCGCGCACACCGTGCTCGTCGTACCGGTGCCGGAGCTGGAGCGCTTCGTGCGCGAGCGCACCGAGCACTACGACGCGTCGTTCCTCTCGGCCGACCCGGCGTTCGTGCACGCGCACATCACGGTGCTCGGCCCGTTCCTGCCCGCGCCGGCCGCCGCCGACCTCGACCTGGTCGCGGCGATCGCGGCCGGTGTGCCGGCGTTCGACTTCCGCCTGGAGCGGCTGGGCGAGTTCCCCGACGGGATCATCCACCTGCTGCCCGACCCCGACACGTCCTTCCGCGAGCTGACCCGGCGGCTCGTCGCGGCGTTCCCGCAGTGCCCGCCGTACGGCGGCGCCTTCCCGGAGCCGATCCCGCACCTGACGCTCGACCAGCGCGCCGCGGGCATCGACCCGGAGTCCGTGCGCGCCGCACTCGGCGCCGAGCTCCCCGCGAGCTGCCGGGCCGACCGGATCGCGCTGCACCGCTACGCCAACCACGACTGCCGGGTCCTGGCTGACTGGAAGCTCGCATGAAGGCCGTCGTCGACAGGGCGCACCGTTCGCCTCACGTGTCACAGTGCTCGGGGACAGCCCTCGGTTCACCGGGTATTCCCGCGCGTTCTGACCCCGCCCGCCTCCGACCGGTCGAGCTCCCATGACCGGCCTCCTCGTCGCCGGCACCACCTCCGACGCCGGGAAGAGCATCGTCACCTCGGGGCTGTGCCGGGCGTTGGTCAGGCGCGGCGTCAAGGTCGCGCCGTTCAAGGCGCAGAACATGTCCAACAACTCGATGGTCGTCGTCGGCCCCGGCGGCAGCACCGGCGAGATCGGCCGTGCCCAGTGGGTGCAGGCGCTCGCGGCCGGCGTCGAGCCCGAGATAGCGATGAACCCGGTGCTGCTCAAGCCCGGCAGCGACCGTCGCAGCCACGTGGTGGTGCTCGGGCGGCCGGCGGGCGAGGTGTCCGCGCACGACTTCGTCGCCGGGCGGGCGCATCTGGCGCGTGCGGCGTACGACGCCTTCGACGACCTCTCGTCGCGCTTCGAGATCGTCGTCGCGGAAGGTGCGGGGAGCCCGACGGAGATCAACCTGCGGTCGAGCGACTACGTGAACCTCGGCCTAGCCCAGCACGGCGGGCTCGCCACGGTGCTGGTCGGCGACATCGACCGCGGCGGGGTCTTCGCGTCGCTCTTCGGCAGCGTCGCGCTGCTTGCACCGGAGGATCAGCGGCTGGTGGCGGGCTTCGTCGTCAACCGGTTCCGGGGCGACGAGACCCTGCTCGCACCCGGCCTGCGCGAGCTGGAGTCGCTGACCGGGCGGCGGGTGTACGGCGTACTCCCGTTCAACAGCGACGTGTGGCTCGACAGCGAGGACACCCTCGACGTCGGCGACCGGCGCGTCCTCGACGGTCCCGCGCCGTTGCGCGTCGTCGTGGTGCGGTCGCCGCGGATCAGCAACTTCACCGACATCGACGCCCTCGGGCTCGAGCCCGGCGTCGACGTCGTCTACGCCTCCGACGGCCGCTCGGTCGCGGACGCCGACCTCGTCGTACTGCCCGGCTCGCGGGCGACGCTGGCCGACCTCGCCTGGCTGCGTGGTCGTGGCATCGATCGGGCCGTGGCCGCGCACGCCGCCGCGGGCCGGCCGGTCCTCGGTATCTGCGGCGGCTTCCAGATGCTCGGCCGGACGATCTCCGACCCCGACGGCGTCGAGGGCCCTCCCGGCGCGGCGACCGACGGCCTCGGGCTGCTCGACGTCTCGACGACGTTCGCCGCGGAGAAGGCGCTGCGGCTCCTGCGGGGCAGTGCGCTCGGCACCCAGGTCGGGGGCTACGAGATCCACCACGGGCGGGTGACGGCGGGATCGGGCGAGGAGTTCCTGGGCGGCGTCCGCGACGGCCACGTCTTCGGCACGATGTGGCACGGCTGCCTGGAGCACGACGACTTCCGTGCGGCCTTCCTCGGCGAGGTCGCCCGGCTCACCGGGCACGTGTGGACGCCGTCGGGGGTCAGCTTCCTGGCCGCGCGGGAGCGCCGCCTCGACCTGCTCGGCGACCTCGTCGAGCACCACCTCGACGTCGACGCGCTGCTCGACCTGGCCAGGTCCGGCCCGCCCGCCGGCCTGCCGGTGCTGCCGCCGGGGGACCGGCGATGAAGGTGCTGGTGCTCGGCGGTACGGCGGAGGCGCGGTCGCTCGCCGCGGCACTGGTCGACGACGGCGTCGACGTGACCACCTCGCTGGCCGGCCGGGTCGCCGAGCCGCGACTGCCGGTCGGAGCCGTGCGCGTCGGCGGGTTCGGCGGCGTGGCCGGGCTCGCCGCGTACGCGCGGGACTTCGACGCGATCGTCGACGCCACCCACCCCTTCGCCGCGCAGATCTCGGCCCACGCCGCGGCGGCCTGCGACGACGTACCTCTGCTGCGGCTGCAGCGGCCCGGCTGGGCCGACCGGTCGGCGCCGGCGTGGGTGTGGGTCGACGACCACGACGCGGCGGCGGCCGCGGCCGCTGAGCTGGGGGAGCGGCCGTTCCTGACCGTCGGGCGACAGGCGCTCGGTCGCTTCACGGGACCGCTGGCGGGCGCGTCGGTGCTGGTGCGGGTGGTCGACGATCCGGAGGTCGCCCTGCCGGACACCTGGGAGGTGCTGCGCGATCGGGGCCCGTACGCGCTCGAGGACGAGACGGCGCTGATGCAGGGGCACGACGCCGACGTGCTGGTGACCAAGGACTCCGGCGGCGACCACACCTGGCCGAAGATGCAGGCCGCGGCCGGCCTCCGGATCCCGGTCGTGGTGGTGCGGCGGCCGTCGACGCCGGCCGGAGTGACGACCGTCAGCGGCGTCGACGACGCAGTGCGATGGGTGCGATCGCGGCCAGCGCCCCGACCCCGACCCGCCGCGCCAGCCGGCGGGCCCGGGTGATGTCGTGACGGTCGGGAGCGCGTCCGTCGCCGAGCACCTGCCGGTCCTCGGTCCGGCCGCCGTACGCGTTGACGCCCCCGAGCCGCACGCCGAGCGCTCCGGCGAACGCCGCCTCGACCGGCCCGGCGTTCGGGCTGGGGTGGCCGCCGGCGTCGCGCCGCCACGTCCGCCAGGCGGCGCGCCGGTCGTGGCCGAGCATGACCGTCAGCGCGGCGGTGAGCCGCGCGCCCGGCAGGTTGAGCAGGTCGTCGAGTCGGGCCGCCGCCCAGCCGTAGCGCTCGTAGCGCTCGTTGCGGTGGCCGATCATCGCGTCGAGGGTGTTGGTGGCCCGGTGGGCCAGCAGCCCGGGCACGCCCGCGACGGCGCCCCAGACCAGGGGCGCGACCACGGCGTCGGAGGTGTTCTCGGCGAGCGACTCGATGACGGCGCGCGCCACACCGGCCTCGTCGAGCTCGCTCGTGTCGCGGCCGACCAGGTGGGTGAGTCGCTGCTGCGCTGCGGGCAGGTCTCCCGCGGCGAGATGGGCCTGCACGGCCGCGGCCTCGCGGTCGAGGGAGCGGCCGCCGAGGACGACCCAGGTCGCGATGGCCGTCGCGACCGGACCGGCGCGGCGCACCCCCACCGAGGTCGTCGCGCCGACGAGGATGGCCACGTGCACCGCGCCGGCGCCGCGGCGGTCGGCGTACGTCAGTCGCTCCAGGGCCGCCGCCGCGCGCCCGAACCCGGCCACCGGGTGCCAGCGTGCCGGGTCGCCGAGCACGCGGTCGGCGGCGAAGCCCGCCGTGAGTCCGAGCAGCCGTCCCGAGAGTGGAGTCATCGATGAGGGTCCTGGTCACCGGCGGCGTCCGATCCGGCAAGTCGCGGCACGCAGAGGGCCTGCTCGCCTCGGCCACGGCGGTGCGGTACGTCGCGCCCGGGCCGGTGCGCGACGACGCCGACTGGCAGGAGCGGATCGCGGCCCATCGCGCGCGCCGCCCGGCGCACTGGTCGACCGTCGAGACCGGCGATCTGGCGACCGCGCTGACCACCTCGGACGCCGTCCTCGTCGACTGCCTCGGCACCTGGCTGACCCGGCTCGTCGACGACGCCGGCCTGTGGGACGCCTCGATGCCCGATCTGTCGGATTACGTCGACGAGCAGGTCGATCGGGCCCTGGAAGCACTGTCGGCGGCCGGTGGCACCGTGGTCCTGGTCAGCAACGAGGTCGGATGGGGGGTGGTGCCGGAGCACCGGTCGGGCCGGGCCTTCCGTGACCTGCTCGGGTCGGTCAACCAGCGGTTCGGGGCGGTCTGCGACGAGGTGCACCTGGTGGTGGCGGGGAAGGTGCTGCGCCTCTGACCTCACAGCCATGCCCAGGTGAGCAGCATGGTGGCGAGGGCGAGTTCGATCGCGGCACCGAAGACGTCGCCGGTGACGCCCCCGAAGCGAGTGGTCGCCCGGCGTACGAGCACGAGCACGGCCAGGCCGCCGGTGACCGACAGCAGCACGCCGCCGAGCACCGCGACGGGCAGTGGCACGGTGCGGGTGTAGGTGACGCCCAGGCCGTCGGCGCGCGCCGCCGGTACCCGCGTGCAGCAGACGACCCAGAGCGCACAGCGCGACAGGCAGACGAGCGCGCCCGCGAGCGCGGCGAGCGCGATCGAGTGGCTGTAGGCCGTCAGCGCGGCCGCCTGCGTGCCGGCCACCACGACGGTCGCGGTGACGCCGGCCGGGCCGCTGGTCCCGGTCTTCATGACGGCGAGCGAGCGCTCGCGGTCGTACGACGCCGTCAGCCCGTCGGCCACGTCGGACAGGCCGTCCCAGTGCAGGGCCCGCGATCCGGCGGCCAGCGCGCCGACGGCGACGAAGGTGACCGCCAGCGGAGGAAGGGAGGTGAGGTCGCCGAGCCACAACAGCATCGCCACGAGCACGCCGAGGGGGAGCACGGCCAGTGGCGCCAGCAGCATCGCGGTGCGCGCGGTGCGGCGATCGACGCGCGTCGGTGGACGGACCGGCAGCGCCGTCAGGGTGCCGGTCGCCAGGCGCCAGGCGTCACGCATGGTCGTCACGCTCGGTCGTTACGCACGGTCGTCGGACGGCAGCAGCTCGGAGAGCAGCGCGACGTCGCGCAGGAGGGCGACCGCACTGCGCAGCACCGGCACGGCGGCCACCGCGCCGCTGCCCTCGCCGAGCCGCATGCCGAGGTCCAGCACCGGTTCGAGCCCGAGCTTGGCCAGCGCCAGCGACTGGGCGGGCTCGGTCGAGCGGTGGCCGGCCGCGAACCACGCGGCCGCCCCCGGCTCGATCCGGTCCGCGGTGAGGCCGCAGGCCACGGCCATCAGGCCGTCCAGCAGCACCGGGACGCCCTGCCGGGCCGCCTCGAGCAGATAGCCCGTGCTGGCGGCGAGGTCGGCGCTGCCCAGCGCGGTGAGGCAGTCGACCGGGTCGCCGAGGCGTCCGCCGGCCCGGTCGAGCGCCCGCTGGACCACGGCCTGCTTGTGCGCGAGCGCGTCGTCGGCCACGCCGGTGCCCCGGCCGGTCACCTCCGGTGCCGGCAGGCCGAGCCCGGCGGCGACCAGGGCCGCGGCGGGCGTGGTGTTGCCGATGCCCATGTCGCCGCTGAGCAGCAGCTGGGCGCCGCCGGCGATCTCCTCGCGGGCCACGGCGGCTCCGACCGCGAGGGCCCGGTCGGTCTCGTCGGGCGTCAGGGCGTCCTCGAGGTGGATGGCGCCCGATCCGCGGCGCACCTTGTGCCGGCGGACGTCGTCGGGCACGCCGTCGAGGTCGTCGTCGACGCCCAGGTCGAGGACCCGCACGGAGACGTCGTGCGCCGCCGCGAGCACCGAGACGCCCGCGCGGCCGGAGACGAAGGTGCGCACCATGGCGGCCGTGATCTCGGGCGGATACGCCGACACGCCGTGACGCGCGACGCCGTGGTCGCCGGCGAAGATCACCAGCCGGACGTTGTCGAGGGCGGGTGGCGGCACCGTGCCCTGGGTCGCGGCGAGCCAGACCGCGAGGTCGCCGAGCCGCCCCAGCGCCCCGGGAGGGGTAGCCAGGGCGGCCAGGCGCTCGGCCGCCGCGGCGGCGACCGAGGACGGCGGCGGCGCGATCACAGGCTGGCTGCCAGCTCGCGTCGGTCGGCGAGGCCACGCTCGTGGCGATGGAGCCGACCGATCAGGCCGGTGAGTCCGATGCCGATCACCGCCCACAGCGTGGCCAGGGTCAGCAGCGAGGCGCGCCGGAAGTACCAGAGCACGTCGGCGGGGAAGTCGCCGATCTCGTTGACGGTCGGCATCATCCGGCCCGCGACGACGACGGCCACGACGTATACACCGGCGCCGGCGAGGACGGCGCCGTACGTGCCGATCTCGTCGAGCAGCCGGATGGCGAGCAGCGACGAGAACGCCGCGAACGCGACCGAGATCAACACGAAGCCGAAGTAGTAGCTCGTGCGGTCGCCGATCGTGTCACCGGACCCGACGGCGGGCGGGGTGGCGGGGTACTTCAGGAACGGCACCAGCGCCACCGAGACGAAGCCGATCAGGCTCACCAACGCGGTCGACTGGCCCGGGGAGAGCCGGCCGATGCGGCCGACGACCGAGGCGGCGACCAGGGCGACGAGGCCGCCGACGGCCACGCCCACCGCGAGGCTGCCGGTCAGCAGGCCCCAGGTCCGCTGGTGCTGGCGGGACACGGTGGTGCCCTCGTCATCGTGGGAGTGTGCGGTCTCCGTCGCGGCGGGATCGTCGGCGGAGGCCGCCTCCTCCAGCGCGATCGCGGTCTCGACGTGCGGCTCGCCGACCTGGTGGGCGACGAGGAACGTCGCGAAGCCGGAGAGGAGGCCGATCAGCAGCCCCCGAACCAGGAATGCTCGTGCGGTCATCGTCCCGGCCCTCTCAGTGGCAGGGGTAGCCGAGCAGGTGCCGGCCGTCGTGGACCCATTCGTGGATCGCGTTCCCCGACGGGATCGAGATCGCGCCCTGGTCGGCGCTGATGAAGAACAGGATGAGCAGCCCGAGCAGGCCGAAGAAGAGCGCCCAGGGGGCGATCTCGCGGAGCGGGATCGAGGGAACCTCGGCGGTGGGTGCAACGGGGGCAGCAGACGTCTGCGACATGTGTCCTCCTCAGGGATACGTGCGTCCCTGGTCGTTGGGGATTGGACGGACACTCGGGTCTGACTCCAGCTCCCACCTCGCCTCTCGGCGTCGCGGAGGGCTGTCACAGTAGCGCGACTGTGCCGGATTCCCACCGGCTTCCTCGTGCCCGCGAGCGTCAGCCTAGGGCATCGGAGCGCAGTGCGGACAGGGCATCGAGGAGTGATCTGCTTCGCGCCGGCGGGCGGACCGCGATGCGTACCCAGGCCGGCCCGAGTCCGGGGAACGTGTCGGCGCGCCGTACGGCGATGCCGGCGTCGCGCAGCGCTGCGTGGACGCCCGCTCCCACCTCGGCGAGCACGAAGCTCGCGCGCGATGGGACGTGCCGAACACCCATGGTTGACAGGGATTCCTCCAGGTCGCGACGCCATGCGTCGATCTCCAGGGCCCGCCGCTCGGCCTCGGTCAGCGCCTCGGCGGTCGAGCACGCGACCATCGCGGCCGCGGCGGCGCTGGACACCGACCACGGCACCTGCCCGTCGCGCAGGTCGCGCACCACGTCGGGCTCGGCGAGGACGTAGCCGGCGCGGACGCCCGGGATGCCCCAGTGCTTGGTCAGGCTGCGGATCACCAGCAGTCCGGGGTGCCGCTCGCCCGCGAGCGTCTCGGGCTCGCCGGGCACGGTGTCCATGAAGGCCTCGTCGATCACGACGAGCCGGTCCTCGCGCAGCAGCTCGCGGATCGTCGCGCGCGGGTGCAGCACGCCGGTCGGGTTCGTCGGGTTGCCGATCACGACCAGGTCCGCGTCGTCGGGAATCGCGGCCGGGTCGAGTCGGAACGGCTCGGCCAGCACGACCTCGGTGACGGCGTGACCGGCCTGGCGGAGCGCGGCGTGGGGCTCGGTGAACTGCGGGTGCACCACTGCCGGGCGCCGCCACGGCCGCAGCCGCGCCACCAGTGAGAACGCCTCGGCGGCGCCGGCGGTCGCCAGTGCCTCGGCCGGGTCCCGGCCGTGGCGGGCAGCGACGGCGCGCTCGGCCTCGGTCGCGGACGGGTAGCGCGCGGCGTCGTCGAGGCTGGCCTGCAGGGCCAGGTCGAGCCAGGCCGGGCGCGGCCCGTCGTAGACGTTGACGGCGAAGTCGAGCAGTCCGCCGCGGGCCTCGACGTCGCCGTGATGGCGCAGTGGGTCAGGCACGCGTGGCCGCCCGGGCATGGACCGCCGCCGCGAACCGCCCGGCCAGCTGGGGGTGGCCGGCCCAGTGGGTGTGCAGGTACGACGCGTGCAGGCTGTCGGACGCGAAGCCGACGTCGACCCCGTCGACCGTCCACGCGGCCCGGCCGGCGGTCATGGGCAGCACCTGGGTGCGGTGGAACTCGTGCCCGGTCAGGGTCTCGCCGGCCCGGTTCAGCAGGTTGTCGGTGGTCGCCGTCATCGTGGGATACCGCAACGTCAGGCGTTCGGTCATCACCGCCTCGGCCGGGATCGCGCCGACCATCGGAGAGGAGTCCAGTGACCGGCAGAGATAGAGCAGCCCGGCGCACTCGGCCACGGTCGGGACGCCGTCCGCGAGCGCCGCCGCGAGTTCGCGCCGGAGCACCACGTTGTCGGTGAGCTCGCGGGCGTGCACCTCGGGGAACCCGCCCCCGAGGTAGATGCCCGCGGTGCCGTCGGGCAAGCGCGGATCGACCAGCGGGTCGAAGCTCACCACCGCGCACCCGGCCGCCCGGAGCAGCTCCTCCGTCTCGGCGTACCGGAACGTGAACGCCCGCCCACCCGCCACCGCCACCACGGGCCCGCCGCCGGTTGAGGTACCAACGGTGGTTGAGGAAGGCGCGCTGGCGCCTGTCTCGAAACCACCCCGCGTCGGGGGTCCTCCCGCGGTTGAGGCGCGAGACGCGCTAGCGCCGCCAACGGTGATTGAGGAAGGCGCGCTGGCGCCTGTCTCGAAACCACCCCACGTCGGGGCTCGTCCCGCGGTTGAGGCGCGAGACGCGCCAGCGCTGGTACTGAGGTGCGAGCTCGCGAGCCTCGAAAACCCGGAGTCCCGCAGCGCCACCGCCGGATCCCACGGCTCCGCATCGAGCTCGGGAGCGGATCGCGCGAGGTCGAGGACGGCGTCGAGGTCGACCAGCTCCGCGATCCGGTCGGCGATCCGGTCGATCGCGTGGCCGGCCTCGTCCCGCTCGGCCGCGGGGACCAGCCCGAGATGCCGCGACGGTACGCCGAGCTCGGGGTCACGCCCGATGGTGCCGAGCACGGGCAGGTCGACGGCGTCCGCGACCTCGCGTGCGTGCCGGGGCGAGCCGGCCCGGTTGAGGATGACGCCGGCCACCCGCACCCGGGGGTCCCAGGTCGCCATGCCGTGCACGACCGCGCCGATCGATCGCGACGAGCGCGAGATGTCGACGACCAGGACGACGGGCGAGCGGGTCAGCGTCGCGACGTGTGCGGTCGAGGCGAATCCGGTCCCGCCGATGCGGCCGTCGAAGAGGCCCATCACGCCCTCGATGACCGCGACGTCGGCACCGCGGGCACCGTGCAGCAGCAGCGGCACGATCCGCTCCTCGCCGACGAGGTGTGGGTCGAGGTTGCGGCCGGGTCGCCCGCAGGCCAGGGCGTGGTAGCCCGGGTCGATGTAGTCGGGACCGACCTTGTGGCCGGACACGACGTGGCCGGCGCGGGACAGCGCGGCCATCAGCCCGATCGAGACGGTCGTCTTGCCCTGCCCGGTGGCCGGCGCGGCGACGACGACCCGCGGGAGGCTCACCACTCGATGCCTCGCTGGCCCTTCTGGCCGGCGTCCATCGGGTGCTTGAGCTTGGTCATCTCGGTGACCAGGTCTGCGGCCTCGATCAGCCGAGGGTCGGCGCGGCGCCCGGTGACGACGACGTGCTGGCGGCCGGGGCGGGTGGCGAGCGTCTCGACGACGTCGTCGACGTCGACCCAGCCCCACTGCATGGGGTAGGTGAACTCGTCGAGGACGTACAGGTCGTGCGCCTCCGCGGCGAGTCGGCGCTTGACCTCGGCCCAGCCCTCGGCGGCGTCGGCGGCGTGGTCCTCCTCGGTCCCGCCGCGGCGCGACCACGACCAGCCCGAGCCCATCTTGTGCCACTCGACCGGGCCGCCCTCGCCGGTCTGCTGGTGCAGCTCGCCGAGACGTTCGAGCACGGTCTGCTCGCCGATGCGCCACTTGGCGGACTTCACGAACTGGAACACCCCGATCCGCCAGCCCTGGTTCCAGCCGCGGAGTGCGAGTCCGAAGGCGGCGGTCGACTTGCCCTTGCCGTCGCCGGTGTGCACCGCGAGCAGCGGGCGGTTGCGGCGCTGGCGGGTGGTCAGCCCGTCGTCGGGGACGACCGACGGCCGGCCCTGCGGGGCCATCAGGCGGCCCGCCCGTCGCGCACCGCGCCGGTGAGGGCGTCGGCGCTCACCTCGGTGACCGGCAGGTGCTCGGCCCGCAGGTGTTCGGCCAGCACGGCGGCGAGCCCCAGGCGGAGCGGGCCACTCTCGCAGTCGACCACGACGGCGCTGGCCCCGGTGGCGGCGACGGTCTCGGCGGCCCGGCGGGAGCGCGGCACGGCGTCTCGTCCGGAGGTCGCGCGGCCGTCGGTCACCACGACCAGCAGCGGACGGCGCCGCGGGTCGCGGATCCGCTCGACCTCGATCACCCGGGCCGCTTCCAGGAGGCCCTCGGCGAGCGGGGTGCGGCCGCCGGCCGGCAGCGCGTCGAGGCGGGTGGCGGCGATGTCGACCGAGTGGGTGGGCGGCAGCGCCAGCTCGGCCGCGGCGTCGCGGAACGTCACCAGCCCGACCTTGTCGCGGCGCTGGTAGGCGTCGAGCAGCAGCGAGAGGATCGCGGTCTTCACCTGCTCCATCCGCCGGCGCGCGGCCATCGAGCCGGAGGCGTCGACGCAGAACAGCACGAGGTTCGACTCCCGTCCCTCGCGGGCGGCACGGCGCAGGTCGCCCGGCAGCAGGCGCAGGGCACCGCCGGCGCGTCCCCGCGCGACCTGGTGGGGTGCGGCGGCGCGGATCGTCTCGGGCAGGTGCAGCGGGCCGCGGCCGTCGGTCGACGTACCGATCCGGCGGCCGTTGTCGGTCCGGGCCCGGCTGCGGCGGCCGGCCTCGCCGGCGCCGGTGCCACGGGCGGTGAGCAGCCGGGCGCGGTACGGCGTGCCGCCGCTCACGGTGGTCGCCGAGGAGGCTGCGCCAGCGGCGGCCGGGGTGCGATCGGGGCGAGGCTCGTCAGCGCCGTTCCCCGGGACGTCATGCGCCTCGTGGGAGGGGTTGCTCTCTTCGTATGACGTCCCGCCGTCCGGCCGGGGGTCAGTCGGGCCGTCCGGCGTGGGATCGGGGTCGGGATCGGGGTCGGGGTCGGGGTCCGGCCCGAGCACCTCGTCGAGCAGGTCCTCGTCGAGACCGGGGGCGTCGAAGGGGTTGCGTCGGCGTCGGTGCGGGAGGGCGAGGCGAGCGGCGGCCCGGACGTCCTCGGTGGTGACCTCGGCGCGGCCGTGCCAGGCGGCGTGCGCCACTGCGGTGCGGGCGGTCACGATGTCGGCGCGCATCCCGTCGACCTCGAACGCCGCGCACAGCTCGGCGATCTGCAGCAGCGCCGCGTCGGACAGCGCGACGTCGGCCACCCGGGCCTGGGCGGCGCCGATGCGCTCGGTGAGGTCGCGCTCGGCGTCGGCGTACGCGGCGGCGAACCCGTCCGGGTCGGCGTCGTAGGCCATCCGGCGCCGCACGACCTCCATCCGCGCCCCGGGGTCGCGTGGCGCGCGCACCTCGACGGTCAGGCCGAACCGGTCGAGGAGCTGCGGTCGGAGCTCGCCCTCCTCGGGGTTCATGGTGCCCACCAGCACGAAGCGGGCCGCGTGCGAGACGGAGACGCCGTCGCGCTCCACGGTCGAGCGACCCATCGCGGCGGCGTCGAGCAGCAGGTCGACGAGGTGGTCGTGGAGGAGGTTGACCTCGTCGACGTAGAGGATGCCGCGGTGCGCCCGGGCGAGCAGGCCGGGCTCGTACTCGGTGCGGCCCTCGGAGAGCGCGCGTTCGAGGTGCAGCGAGCCGAGCACCCGGTCCTCGGTCGCGCCGACCGGCAGCTCGACCAGGCGCACCGGGCGGGTCTCGACGGGTGCGTCGTGGGCGAAGGGGCCGTCGGGGGAGAGCGGCGCCGGATCGCGCGGGTCGCTGGAGAAGCGGTCGCCCGCGACGACGTCGATCCGGGGCAGCACCGCCGCGAGCGCGCGGACGATGGTCGACTTCGCGGTGCCCTTCTCGCCGCGCACGAGGACGCCGCCGATCTCGGGTGACACCGTGGTGAGGATCAGCGCGAGCGCCATGTCGGTGCGGCTGCCGGGCTCGTCGGAGTCGACGACGGCACTGAAGGGGTAGTGCTGTGGCATGAGAGGCTCCCGCTCGCTAGCCAACGGACATCGGAGTGATGCGTGGCGCGAGGCCGGTCTTCGGACTTTCCAGGTCTGTGCCTGGATCACCGCAGCGGGCCTGTGCCGGACTCTCACCGGCTTCCCAGATTCTCCCCACAGAGGGGCACCTCGTGCCGAGGTCAGGTTAGCGCCTCGGCCTCGGCGTGCAGCCGGCGGCCCGTCTCGGTGCCGCTCAGGCGGGCGCGGAGCGGCGGCTGCCGTGCCTTAGGGTCGGGCGCGTGCCCGAGCCGGACCAGTCCCGTGTCGCCGTCGTCGGCATCGGCGCCGACGGCTGGAGCGGACTGACCGACGAGGCGCGCTCCCGGGTGCGGGACGCCGAGGTGCTGCTGGGCGGCGACCGCCACCTGCGGCTGGTCCCGGACCTGCCGGGTCAGGTACGGCGGCCCTGGCCGCGTCCGCTCGCCGACGGACTGGGCCCGCTGCTGGCCGAGCACGAGGGGCGGCGGGTCGTGGCGCTGGCGTCGGGCGATCCCTTCGTCTCGGGCATCGGTACGACGCTGGTCCGACTGCTCGGCGCCGACCGGCTCGACGTGCTGCCGACGGTCTCGTCGGTCGCGCTGGCGCGCGCCCGGATGGGCTGGTCGGCCGAGTCGTGCGCGGTCGTCACCACCGTCGGTCGCGATCCGCACGCGGTGCTGCGTGAGCTCGCGCCGGACCGGCGGGTGCTGGTGCTGTCCTCCGACGCGGACACCCCGGCGGCGTTGGCGGCGCTGCTCGTCGACCGGGGGTACGGCGCGACCGGGATGACCGTGCTCGGCGACCTCGGCGCCGACGACGAGTCGAGGGTGGCGGCGACCGCCGAGAGCTGGAGCGGCACCGTGCCGGCCCTGAACGTCGTGGCGCTGGAGCTGCGCGGACCGCTCGTCGGCTCGTGGGTCGCCGGCCTGCCCGACGACGCGTTCGAGCACGACGGCCAGCTCACCAAGCGGGACCTGCGGGCGAGCGCCCTGGCCCGGCTCGCGCCCCAGCCCGGCCAGCTCCTGTGGGACGTCGGCGCCGGCGCCGGGTCCGTCGGCATCGAGTGGCTGCGCGCGCACCCGACGTGTGCGGCGGTCGCGGTCGAGGCCGACCCCGACCGGCTGGCGCGGACCGCCCGCAACGCCGCGCGGCTCGGCGTTCCTCGGCTGCAGACGGCGGGCGGGCGGGCGCCCCGGGCGCTGGCCGACCTGCCGGCCCCGCACGCGGTGTTCGTCGGCGGCGGCGCCACCGCCCCCGGCCTGCTCGACCTGTGCCGCGCCCGGCTGCGCCCCGGAGGCCGGCTGGTCGTGCACGGGGTCACCCTCGAGACCGAGGCGCTGCTCGCCGCGGCGTACGCCGAGCACGGCGGCGAGCTGACCCGGCTGGCGGTCGAGCACGCGGCACCGATCGGGTCGTTCACCGGCTGGACCCCGGCCCGGACCGTTACCCAATGGAGCTGGAGCAAGCCATGACCGTGCACTTCGTCGGCGCCGGACCCGGTGCGGCGGACCTGATCACCCTGCGTGCTGCCGCGCGGCTGGCCGCCGCCGACGTGGTGCTCTACCCGGGCACCTACCTCGACGACGCGGTGCTCGCGCACTGCCGTGAGGGTGCGCGGCTCGTCGACACCCAGGACCTCGACCTCGACGGGATCGTCGCCGAGCTGGTCGGCGCCCACGGGGCCGGACTCGATGTCGTGCGTCTGACCTCCGGTGACCCGTCGGTCTACTCCGCCGTCGCGGAGCAGACCCGCCGCCTCGATGACGCCGGCGTGCCCTGGGACGTCACCCCCGGGGTGCCGGCGTACGCCGCGGCCGCCGCACTGGTCGGCCGCGAGCTGACGGTGCCGCTGGTCTCGCAGTCGGTCGTGTTGACCCGCACCCAGGCCCGGTCGACGGCGATGCCCGAGACCGAGTCGCTGGCGGCGTTCGCGGCCACGCGGGCCACCCTGGTGCTGCATCTCGCGATCACCCGGACCCGGGAGCTGATGGCCGAGCTCGAGGGCGAGTACGGCGCGGACTGTCCCGTCGTGGTCGTGCACCGGGCCTCGCAGCCCGGCGAGCAGGTGCTCGTCGGCACGGTCGCCGACATCGCCGACCAGGTCGAGGCGGCCGGGCTGCGGCAGGCCGCCGTGATCCTCGTCGGCCGAGCGCTCGCCCGCGACGGTGGGGAGTCCTGGCTGTACGCCGGCTCGCGCCGGCGTGAGATTCGCCCTGTCTAGACAGGGATTACGGACGGGCAGGGCTGGAAAGGACTGGGGGCAGCCGCCGCGAGACGGAGCGGACGGCACCCGAATCCCGGAAAGGGACCCCATGACCAAGCGCCTTCTCCCGGCGGCTGCTGCTGCCGCCCTCGTCCTCGCCCTCGCCACCGGCTGCGGCGGTGACGGTGACGGCGGCGGCCGCCCGTCGGTGGACGAGCTCTCGCAGGGCATCCAGGACAACCTGGGTGACCAGCTCGGCGACGCGATGACCGACGACGTCGCCGACTGCATGGCCGAGGCGTTCCACGACTCCGACCTCTCCGACGAGGCGCTGCAGGCGATCGCGGACGGCGACGAGGACTACGACCCGAGCGACGAGGACAAGGACGCCCTGGGCTCGCTCACCAGCGAATCGGTGGCCACGTGCGCGGCGGAGCTCGCCGGCCAGTGAGCCCGGCCTGACGTCAGCCGACCGAGCGCGGTGTCCACACCGCGCCGGTCGGGCTGACGATCGTCCGTGACGCCCCGACGATCAACAGGCACTTCATGTCGATCGTCGCGGCGTCCAGTTCGGCGAGCGTGGTCACGGTCAGCGACTCCCCGGCCCGGCCGACATCGCGGCCGACGACGACCACGGTGTCGGGGGAGCGGTGCTCGAGCAGCACCTTCCGGGCCTCCGCGACCTGATGCGTGCGCGATCGCGACGCCGGGTTGTAGATCGCCAGCACCAGGTCGGCCGCCGCGACGGCGACCAGCCGACGCTCGATCACCGGCCACGGCTTGAGCCGGTCCGACAGGCTGAGCACCGCGAAGTCGCCGCCGATCGGCGCGCCGGCCCGGGCGGCCACGGCCTGCACCGCGCTCACTCCCGGCAGCACCCGCACGGGCACGTCGGCGTACGCCGGGTCGGTCGCGGCCTCGTAGACGGCCGCGGCCATCCCGAACACGCCCGCGTCCCCGCCCGACACCACCGCTACCCGCTCGCCGGCCCGCGCGAGATCGAGCGCCAAGCGGGCCCGGTCGATCTCGACCGTGTTGCCCGAGGCGTGCCGGGTCAGGCCCGCGCGCTGCGGCACCCGGTCGACGTACGGCGCGTAGCCGACGACGTGGTCGACCTGCGCCAGCGCGGTCGTCGCCTCGGGGGTGAGCCACCGGTCGGGGCCCGGCCCCAGCCCCACGACGAGCAGCTCGGCGGCTCGGGACGCCTCGACGTGCTCGGTGCCGGCCGTGCGGCGACCGATGCCGTGGCGCGAGTCGCCCGCGACGATGATCAGCGAGAAGTACGGCACCGAGTCGGGGTCGACCTCGGCGACCGGCAGCGAGCGTTCGGCGGGCATCGAGGCCCGTTCGACGTACACCGCCTGGTCGAGCCGGCCCGCCGCCTCCAGGGCGCGGCGCACGGCGGGAAACGTGCGGCCGAGCTTCATGATGATCGCGCCGTCGGTGTCGGCCAGGCGTCGGGCGAGCTCGGGCTCGGGGAGGGTGCCGGGCAGCACGGCGAGCACGTCGGTCTGCCGCACCAGCGGCGCGGCGGCGGTGGCCGCCGCGGCGGCGAACGCGGGCACGCCCGGCACGATCTCGGTCTCGTACGTCGGGGCGAGCCGGTCGTGCATGTACATGAACGACCCGTAGAAGAGCGGGTCCCCCTCGGCCAGCAGCACGACGTCGCGGCCGGCGTCGAGGTGCGCCGCCAGCCGGGCCGACGACTGCTCGTAGAACGCCGCCATCGCGCCGGCGTACCCGCCCGGATGCGTGGTGGCGCCGGTCGTCACCGGGTAGCGGAGCTCCTCCTCGATCACGCCGTCGGGGATCAGCGCCGCGGCGATCCGGCGCGCGTTCGAGCTCTTGCCGACGCCGGCGTGGTAGGCGACGACGTCGGCGGTGCCGATCAGGCGGGCGGCCCGGAGCGTGATCAGCTCGGGGTCGCCGGGGCCGACGCCCACGCCCCGGAAGCGACCCGGGGTCGTCACTCCTCCTCCTGCGCCAGCGCGTTGACCGCGGACGACGCCATCGCCGAGCCGCCGCGCCGGCCGCGCACGGTCACGAACGGGACGTCGACGCCGTGCTCCGTCGCGAAGGACGCCAGCGCCTCCTTCGACTCCGCGGCCCCGATGAAGCCGACCGGGCAGCCGACGATCGCGGCCGGGCGGGGCGCGCCGTCGAGCAGCATCTCGAGCAGGTGGAAGAGCGCCGTCGGGGCGTTGCCGATCGCGACGACGGCGCCGTCGAGCAGCGGCTCCCACAGCGACACCGCGGCGGCGGTGCGGGTCGTGCCCCAGGCGCCGGCCAGGGTCGGCACCCGCTCGTCGGTCAGGAAACAGTGCACCTCGTTGCCCGCGGGCAACCGCCCGGCCGTGATCCCCATCGCGACCATTCGGGCGTCGGTGAGGATCGGCGCGCCCAGCATCAGCGCGGTGCGCGCGGCGGCGACCAGCCGCGGGTGGACCACGAGGTCGGCGACGAGGTCGGTCTGGCCGCTGCCGTGGATCATCCGGACGGCCAGCTTCTCGGCGTCCGCCGGTAGGCCGCCCAGGTCCGCCTCGCGCCGGATCGTCGCGAAGGAGTCGACGTAGATCGCCGGCCCGTCGTCGACGTACTCGTACCGCTGGGGCGGCCGGCGCAGCGCGCTCGTGTCGGTGCTCATGCCACCGCCTCCGGCACGAGTACGCCGCGCCACGGCGTCACCACCAGGTCTCGATCGCCGGCGCCGAGTGCCGGGTCGAGGAGACCGCCCACCGCCGGCACGTGCCGACCGCCGGGCACCGCGCCGTACGCCAGTGGTGGCGCGGGTGCGGGCAGCCGGGGATCGGGCGGCCTCGGGCCCGCCAGGGGCGAGCCGAGCTCGGAGATGTGCCACTCGCTCGTGCGGACGCTCACGAACGCCGCAGCCAGCGCGACGAGCTGCGCCGGGGCCTCCTCGAGCGGGACGACCTCACCCCAGGCCCCGGCCACCCGCAGCTGCGCCACCCGGGCGTCGAGGGCGACCAGCCCGAGGTCGGTGGGGCGGTCGAGCAGGTCGCCGCGGCCGTCGTCGAGCACGAAGAGGAACCGGCCGGACAGGTGGGCGAGCGCCGGCTCGGCGCACAGCAGCCGGTCGAGGTCGGCCACCACCGGGCGCAGATCGGCGCGGCCGCCGGCGAGTCCGGTCTGCGGCGAGCTCATGATGTTGCGGGCGAGCTCGTGGCTGCGCGAGGGCAGCAGCCCGGTCGCCTCGAACGCCGCGACCACCTCCGCGGTGACCCGGGGGATCCCACGCACCTGCAGGTTCGCGCGGCGAGTGACGTGCACGTCGCCGTCGCCGTACGCCGCGGCCACCTCGGTCAGGGACCGGAGGCCGGCCACCGGTAGCCGCCCGCCGGCCAGGCGGAGCCGCACCAGGTCTCCGTCGGCGGCGGGCCAGGGGCGGAGCACGCCGGGGCAGCGGTCGGGTCGGGTACGGGTAGCGGTCACGGTTCCTCCGCGGTCAGGGGCTCGTGCGCGGAGCCCGCGGGGTTCCTCGCGGCTGGTGCCGGGAGGGCCAGCAGGTCTTCGGACTCGGGATCGACCGGCACGGGACGCCTTCCCAGGACGCCTGTCTCGACAGGGAGGTCCCAGTGGCTTGCATGTCCCGCCCGTCACCCTCACCGCTGCGCGTCAGTCCCGGAGTTGCACCGGGTTCCCTGACCACCGAGGTGGCACGACTGGCAGGGGCGACGTTAGCAACTGCCGATCCGGGGTGGGCGCTCGCGGCCGTGTTCGGGGCCCAGGCTCCTGGCCGAGGTGGGATATCTCGCACCGCGTCGAGGCGCCGGGTGGGTGGCCAGAACTGCTACGTTGCGGGTGCCGTGGTGCACGGGAAGCCGGTCTGATGCCGGCGCGGCCCTCGCCACTGTAGCCGTCGAGCGAGACGGCCCTTGCGGAGCAGTTCGGGCTGCTTCGGACCACTGGGCGCGAGCCCGGGAAGGTCGGCCGTCGAGCGTTGACACGGAAGCCAGGAGACCGGCCACGGCGCATTGATTCCACGAGGGTTTGGAGAAAACAGATGCGCAGTCGACCCCTGCCTACCGTCCTGTCCACCATCGCGGCCGCAGCGGCGGCGCTCGTCCTGGCCGGCTGCGCCGGTGCGCCGGATCGGGAGGCGGCCGCGGAGCCGGCCGACGACCCGGACTTCCCGGTCGAGGTGGCCTCCTGTGGCCACACCGCCACGCTCGAAGCCGCGCCCGAGCGCGCCGTCACCCTGAACCAGGGCGCCACGGAAGTGATGCTGGCGCTCGGCCTCGAGGAGCGGATGGCGGGTACGGCGTACCTCGACGACCCCGAGCCGTCGGCCCGCTGGGCGCGGGCCTACGCGTCGGTGCCGGTGATCGCGACGGAGTACCCGACCCGCGAGGAGCTGCTGGCGGCCGAGCCCGACTTCGTGTACGCCTCCTACGTGAGCGCCTTCGACCCGAAGGTCGCGGGCAGCCCCGAGGAGCTCGACGAGCTCGGCATCGGCTCCTACCTCTCGCCCTTCGGGTGCGGCGACGGCGCCGAGCGTCCGGAGCCGTCGTTCGAGGCGGTCTGGACGGAGCTCGGGGCGATCGGCACGGCCTTCGGCGTCGCCGACGCGGCCGAGGCCGTCGTCGAGGAGCAGCAGGAGAGGCTCGCCCAGCTCGGCGAGCGCGCGGCCGGCGACGGCACCACCGTGTTCTGGTACGACTCCGGGGAGAAGACCGCGCTCGCCGGGGTCGGCGGAGGTGGTCCGCACGTGCTGATCGACGCGGTCGGTGCCACGAACATCTTCGCGGACGTCGACGGCGGCTGGAAGGAGGTCAGCTGGGAGAGGGTGATCGCCGCCGATCCGGACGTGATCGCGCTCGCCGACGCCAGCTGGTCCACGGCCGAGGACAAGATCGCCTACCTCGAGGGCGACCCGGTCCTCTCCCGGCTGCGGGCGGTTCAGGAGGAGTCCTACGCCGTGGTGCCCTACTCGCAGTCCACGCCCGGCGTGACGCTCATCGACGGGGCGACCTCGCTCGGCGAGCAGCTGGTCGAGCTGTCCGCGCAGGGGTGAGCTCTCGCGCCCTGGTGGCGCCCGGCGCTGCCGCCGTCACGGCCCTCGTGCTCCTCGTGAGCGTGGCCGTGGCACTCGGCCTGGGTGCCGTCTCGATCCCGGTGAGCGACGTCGTCGCGGTCGTCGCCCGGCGGCTCAACCTCGGGACCTACGACGTGTCGCCGCTCGACGATCAGATCGTGTGGCAGCTGCGGCTGCCGCGCGTGCTCGGCGCGGCCGCGGTCGGTGCGGGTCTGTCGGTCTGCGGCGCGGTGCTCCAGTCGCTGACGCGCAACGACCTGGCCGACCCCTACCTGCTCGGCATCTCCAGCGGCGCGGCGGTCGGCGCGGTGACGGTGATCGTCCTGGGCACCTCGGCGGTCGGCGTCCTGGGCGTCGCCTCTGTCACCGGCGCGGGTCTGCTCGGCGCGCTCGGTGCGCTCGCCGTCGTACTGCTGCTGGCGGCGGGCCCGCGGGGAGAGCTCTCACCCGCGCGCACGGTGCTCGCCGGTGTGCTGGTCGCCCAGGCGTGCGGAGCCTACGTGGCCGCGCTCATCCTGATGAGCGGCGACAGCGACGCCGCCCGCCGTGTGCTGACCTGGACGCTCGGCTCGGTCGCCGGACTGCGCTGGGACTCCGCGCTCCTGCTCGTCGTCGTCGCGGTCCTCGGCACGGTCGCCTTCACGGCGCTGGCCGGCCAGCTCGACGCGTTCGCCTTCGGCGACGTGTCCGCACGGTCGCTCGGCGTCCACGTCGATCGGCTGCGGTGGCTGCTGATGGTGGGCACGGCCCTGGTCACGGCCAGCCTGGTCGCCTACGCCGGGACGATCGGCTTCGTCGGCCTCGTCGTACCCCACCTGGTGCGTGCCGTCACCGGCGCGCTGCATCGGGCGTTGCTGCCGCTCTCGGCGCTGGTCGGCGCGGTGCTGCTCGTGTGGGCCGACACCCTCGCGCGCACGGTCGTCGACGGGCAGGAGATCCCCGTCGGCGTGGTGACGGCGATGGTCGGGACGCCGTTCTTCGCCTGGCTCCTGCGACGCCGGAGGGAGGCCCGATGAGGCTGTCGGTGGACGGGCTGGGCTGGTCGGCCGGCGGGCGACCGGTCCTGGAGGACGTGTCGCTCACGTGCCGGTCGGGCCGGGTCACCGGGCTGCTCGGTCCGAACGGCTCCGGCAAGACGTCCCTGCTCCGGCTGGTCGCCGGGCTCGTGCGCCCCGAGTCCGGAATCGTCCGGCTGGGTGACCGCGACGTGCACCGGATGCGCGTGCGCGAGCGTGGCCGGGTGCTCGCGCTGGTCGAGCAGGAGGCGACCACCGCGCTCGACCTGAGCGTGCGCCAGGTGGTCGAGCTGGGGCGGACGCCGTACCGCTCGCGTCTGGTGGTCGGGGACCCTGAGGGCGCCGAGGCCGTGACCGTCGCGTTGCGGACGGCGCAGGTCGAGGAGCTGGCCGGGCGGGCCTGGCGCACGCTCTCCGGTGGAGAGCGGCAGCGCACGCACCTGGCCCGGGCGCTCGCCCAACAGCCCGAGGTCCTGCTCCTCGACGAGCCGACCAACCACCTCGACCTGCGTCATCAGCTGGACTTCCTGGCGCGGGTCCGGGGACTCGGGCTGACCGTCGTGGCAGCCCTGCACGACCTCGAGCTGGCTGCGGCGTACTGCGACGACCTCGCCGTGCTCGACGGCGGCCGACTGGTCGCGCAGGGCCCGGTCGGGGACGTGCTGACCCCCGGACTCGTCGAGCGGGTGTACGGCGTCGACGTGGCCGTCGAGCGGCACCCGGTGCACGATCGGCTGCACGTGCGGTGGAACGGCGTGGCCTCATGACCGGCGCCGACCCGCTGGTCGTGGTCTGGATGGGCGTCGCCGATCCGGGACCGGGACTCTCCGTGCTCGCGACGCGGTGCGGCGCGTCCGTCGCGCACCTCCAGCTCGGCGAGCCGTCGTTGCGTCGGGAGCTGGATCGGCTCGCGGATGCGGGGGAGCGGCGAGTCGTGCTGGTGGGTGTCTCCTTCGGGGCCGCGCCCGGGAACTCCTGGCTGCGCCGGGTCGCCGCGCACTGGTGGCGAGAGCGGACCGACCCACCCGAGGTGGTGGTCGCGACCGGCCTCCTCGACCACGAGCACGACGAGGTCGCGCCGTTGCTGGCGCGGGCCCGCCCGATCGTCGGCACCGAGGCGGGTCTGGCGTCGTCCGCCTGGGAGGACGTGCCGAGGCATCGCCAGCAGGTCTTCGTGTGTCGCGGCCCGCGCTGCACGGCGCGCGGCGCCGACGAGAGCGCCGCGGTGCTCGGGCGGGCGCTCGCCGCGGCGGGTCTGGGTGACGACGACGTGCTGGTCACCCAGACCGGCTGCCAGTTCCCGTGCAACCACGCGCCGGTGGTCACCGTGCAGCCCGACGACGTCTGGTACGGCGGGGTCGACGCGGCCGCCGCCCGGGCCATCGTGCACGAGCACGTCGTCGGCGGCTCGCCGGTCGCCGGCCATCGGCTCGTCCGCGACCCGGGGGGAGCGGGGCGATGACCGGGCGGCTGCGCCAGGACGTCGGGGCCCTGCGTGGGTTCCTCGAGGCCCGCCTGATGGAGGACCTGACTCGCATCTGGGCCCGCGACGCGGTCGCCGTCGACCCGGAGCGCCGGCCGGGGATGGCCGCGCAGGTCGAGGTGGTCGACGACCTCCTCCGGGTCGTCCGGTCCGGCGGGCTCCCGGCGCGTCGCGAGCTGCGGATCCTGCTCCACGGCTACGGCGGGCACCCCGACTTCGACCCGGCCTGGCAGGCCCTGCTCCGGGACTGGCTCTAGGAGCCTCCTGAACAATCCGCGCGGCTACGCGACGGCCGGTGGAGCGTTGGCTGCGTTCGCCTCGGTCGAAGTGACCCGCCACGCCTTCCCTCGGCCGCCTTGCCACCGCACGCACCGGCCGCCGCTCGCGCTCGCCCGTCTTGTTCAGCAGACTCCTAGGGGCGCCGGCCGGTGACGACGTACTGGAGCTGCACGTCGTGGCCGGGTGCGACGCCGTGAGCGCGGTCGAGCTCCAGCACCTCCTGCAGCGGGGAGACGGTGACGTCGAGGAGGCCGCCGCGGCGCAGCGCCTCGGCCGTCTCCTCGATGCTCGTGGCGTCGGCCAGCGGCAGCGCGGCGTCCGGCCGGTCGCCGTACAGGCTGCCCAGACCGTCGGTGAACCAGGTGCTGTCGACCATCGCCACGACGCCGCCGGGGCGGAGCAGGCGGACCCAGTTCGCGACCGCCGCGTCCGGGTCGCGCAGCGTCCACATCACGTAGCGGCCGACCACGGCGTCGAAGCTGCCGGCCGGGAAGTCCGGTGCGACGGCGTCGCCGGCGAGGATCCGCGGTGGGTTGTCGAGCCCGGCCGCGTGGGTGCGCGCCAGGTCGAGCATGCCGCCGGCCAGGTCGATGCCGGTGACCCGGTGTCCGAGCCCGGCGAGCAGGCACGCGACGTGGCCGCTGCCGGTGCCGACGTCGAGGACCTCCGCCGGCGCCGCCGGGAGGGCCGAGGCCCAGACCCGGCCCCAGGCCTCGCGGTCGAGGTCGCGCCGCTCGGGGCGCTGCTGGTAGGCGTCGTACGACGGCGCCCGGTCGGTCCAGTAGTCGTTGATGGTGTCCTGGAGTCGCTGGTCGGTGGGCTGGCTCATGCGGTGGCGTCCTCCTCGACGCGGGTGAACGGGTGGAAGAGCAGGTGGAGCTGGTCGTCGGCCTCGACGCGCTCGATGCCGATGCCGTAGACGGGCTCGAGCATCTCGGGCACGAGCACGTCGTTCGCCGGGCCGGCGGCGGCGATCCCGCCCCGGCCGAGCAGCACGAGGTCGTCGCAGTAGCGGGCGGCGAGGTTGAGGTCGTGCAGCACGACGACGACCGTGCGGTGCAGGTCGTGGGCGAGGCCGGCGACCAGGCCCAGCACCTCGTGCTGGTAGCGGATGTCGAGATGGTTGGTCGGCTCGTCGAGCAGGAGGTGGGTGGCCTGCTGGGTGAGCGCCCGCGCGATCAGCACCCGCTGGCGCTCCCCGCCGGAGAGCCCGCTGAAGGGCCGCGCGGCGAGGTGGGAGGCACCGACCCGGGCCAGGGCCTGCGTGGCGGCGGCGTGGTCGTCGGGCCCGCTGCGCTGGAACGCCGAGAGGTGCGGGCCCCGGCCGAGCAGCACGGTCTCGGCGACGGTCATGGAGCTCTCGCCGCCGGCCTCCTGGACCACCACGGCGAGCCGCCGCGCGGCCTCGCGCGGCGGCAGTGCGTGCAGCTCGTCACCGTCGACGCTCACCGAGCCGGTGGGGCTGCGCAGCGCGCCGTACAGGATGCGGAGCAGCGTGGTCTTGCCGCTGCCGTTGGGCCCGATCAACCCCAGCACCCGGCCGTGCGGCGCGGCCAGCGACACCGCGCGCAGCACCTCGGACCGGCCGTAGGACCACGACAGCCGCTCGGCGCCGATCACGTGCCCGACCCGAACCGCTCCACGATCCGCTCGAGCCCCTCGACCGAGAGCGGGGTGGGCGGCTCGGTGAAGTTGAAGAGCTGGGCCATCACGTCGCCGTTGCGGACCGCGGTCAGCTGCCCGGCACCGGGCAGGCCCGCGATCGAGTCCTCCACCTTGGCCGGGTCACCCTCGCTGTGCAGCAGGATCAGCACGTCGGGGTCGCGGCCGAGCAGCTCCTCGAGCGTGACCTCGAAGACGCGCTGGTCGACGTCGCCGAAGGCGTTCTCGAAGCCCGCGGCCTCGAGCTGCGGGTGCGCCATGCTCTTCGTGCCGTAGGCGTAGGTCGTGCCGCCGCCGACGGTCGGGTAGAGCACCGCCGCCGTCCGCCCGTCGGCGGCGCCGACCTCGGCCCCGACCTCGGCGAGGTCCTCCTCCAGGTCGGCGATGGCCGCGCGCGCCTCGGTCTCGCGGCCGAACACCTTCCCGTAGATCTCGAGCTGGGCGTAGACGTCGTCGAAGCCGGGCTCGTCGACGCCCTGCTCGCAGAGCGCCGGCTCCTCGATCAGGGGGATGCCGACCGCGTCGAGCGTCGCCCGGGAGAGGTTGTCGACCTCGCCCAGCACCAGGTCGGGCTCCTCGCTGATCACGATCTCCTTGGAGATCTGCAGGTGGCCGCTGCTGTCCAGCTCGTCGGTCAGCAGGGGGATCCGGTCGAGCTCGGCGAGGGTCTCCTCGTCGTAGTACGCCGAGGGGTACTGGCCCGCCCGGGCGGTCACGCGGTCGAGCACGCCGAGCTCGTGGAGGAACGGCACCGACGAGCTCTTCAGCAGCACGACGCGCTCGGGCGCCTTGTCGAAGGTCACCTCGGCGCCGCAGTTCTCGATCGTCACCGGGTAGGAGCCGGTGGCCGCGGAGGTGGGCTCCCGGTCGTCGTCCTCGGAGCCGCAGGCGGTCAGCCCGCCGGCGAGCACCAGGCTCGCGGCGACCAGGCGACGGGTCGGGCGAGAGGGACGGGACGGCGACGTGGTGGGCACGGGGCTCCTTCGGGGTGGTGGACGGGGCTGGTCGCTACGCGTTGGCGGCGTGGAGACGGCGGATGAGCACGAGCAGGAAGGGGGCGCCGACGAGCGAGGTGATGATCCCGATCGGGATCTCCTGCGGGGCGAAGAGCGTGCGCGCGAGGACGTCGGCCCAGATCAACAGGATCGCTCCCATCAGGGCCGCGACGGCGACGGCGCGCACGTGCGTCCCGCCGACGGCCCGGCGGGCGAGGTGCGGGACCACGAGGCCGACGAAGCCGATGCTGCCCGAGGCCGACACGACCACGCCCACGCACAGCGCCACGACGACCAGCAGCTGGAGCCGGAGGCGATCGGGCCGGACGCCGAGGGTGTGGGCGGTCTCGTCGCCGATCGCCAGGGCGTCGAGGCGGCGCCCCCAGAGCGTCAGCAGGGCGACGGAGAGGAGCACGACCACGGTCACGATGGCGAACGGGACGTTCCACTGGGCCAGCGCCAGCGAGCCGAGCAGCCAGAACATCACCGAGCGTGCTCCCTCGGCGGAGCCGGAGGCGAAGATCAGGAAGCTGGTCAGGGCGTACAGGGCGTAGCCCACGGCCACGCCGGCGAGCAGCAGCCGGATCGAGGTGACCCGGCCGGCGCTCCGCGCCACGAGGAACACCAGGATCGAGGCGGCGAGGGCGCCGAGGAACGCCGTGGCCTGCAGGGCGTACTCCGCGAAGCCGGCGCCGAAGCCGAAGAGGATCGCGGCCGCCGCGCCGCTGGAGGCGCCCGAGTTGACCCCGAGCAGGTAGGGGTCGGCGAGCACGTTGCGCACCATCGCCTGCAGCGCGACGCCGCAGATCGCCAGGCCGGCGCCGACCAGCGCGCCGAGCAGCACCCGGGGGAGCCGGACCTGCCAGACGATCGCGTCGGCCGGCGCGCTCCAGGTCTGCTCGGCCGGCCAGCCGACGAGATGGTGGGTGATCACCTGGGCGACGGTGCCCGCCGGCACGGAGTAGGCGCCGACGCCCACCCCGGCCACGATCGTCGCCAGCAGCCCGAGGCTCAGCCCGACCAGCCAGGCCGTCGTACGCCGCCGCATCGCCCGTAGCCCCAGGACGTCGGCCGCGGCCTCCCGCGCCCGCGTCTCCGGCGCGACGGCGGTGTCGACACCCACCACGACCTCCTCCGCTTCGACGTTATTGCGAGTAATGCGCAACAACACGACCTTAGCGAGAGGAATCGGGGACCGGCCGACCGGGGTCGCCCCCCAGAGGTGACTGAGGTGCGAGGGCCGCGTGGGGGTGGTGGTTTCGAGGCTCCTCGCTGGCGCTCGTCGCACCTCAACCACCGTGGGGATGCCGGTGGTTGAGGTGTGAAGGCGCGCTAGCGCCTGAGCCTCGAAACCACCTCCTGGGACCCGCCCGGGGCTAGTCGATGTAGTCCTCGCGGCGCAGCCAGCGCAGCGCCCAGCCGCCGTAGACGGGCGGCAGGTACGACGTGGCGAGCCGCTGGGTGACGGCGATCGCGAACGCCGGGCCGCTGTCGACGCCGACCGCGACCAGGCCCGCGGCGATCGCGGCCTCGCCGACGCCGACGTTGCCGGGCACCGGGACGATGCTGGCGAAGAGCGCGGCCGCGGCGGTGACGAAGAGGACGGTGCCGTAGGGCAGGGACGGCTGCAGCCCCTCGACCATGCAGGACATCGCGACCGCGGTGATCATCAGCGAGGCCAGGTTGGTGCCGAAGAGGCCGAGCGCCCGGGCCGGGCTGTCGGTGACGACCCGGAGCGACGTCCACGCGCTGCGCACGGCGGTCACCAGGTGCCGGCGCAGCTTCGGGATGACCGACACCGCGATCGCCGAGAGCACGACCGCCACGACGATGAAGACGATGATCCGGTCGAGGTTGTCGGGGCCGGCGAGGTCGACGTCGGGGATGTGCTTGGCCAGCAGCAGGGCGACCAGCACGACCACGACGTTCACGACGGCCCCGGCGAAGGAGTCGAGCGCGCTGGCGGTCACGGCGGTCGCCGGGCCCTCGCCGAAGCGGCGGAGGAACGAGGTGTAGAGCGCGACCCGGCCGAGGGTGGCGGAGATCGCGAGGCCGACGGTCTTCACGGCGTACTGCAGCTGCACGAGCGGCACCAGCGGCAGTCGGGTGCGCACGGTCGTCATCGCGGTCGCGGCGTCGGCGAAGGCCGTGCCCTGCGCGACGACGAACCCGATGGCGACCCAGCTCCAGGTCGCGTTGCGCCAGGTGTCCCAGACGGTGGCCCAGTCGAGCTCGGCGAGCGTGGAGAGCAGGGCGTACGCCGCGAACAGGATCAGCCCGGTCTGCAGCAGGTCACGCCACCGGATCCGGACGATCTCGGCCGGCTCCGGTGGCTCGGTGCCGGTGCGCTCGGCGATCGCCGAGCCGATGGCCGGGAGCGTCGCCTTCAGGCGCTGGCCGCCGAGCGAGCGCGGCATCGCGGCGCGCTGCAGGTAGGGCTGCGCGGCCGCGACCGCCTCGCCGCCGATCCCCGCGACGGCGGCGTCGACCGCACGGGTCGCGCCCACGGCGAGCGCCTGGCTGGTGAGCAGCACGGCGACGTCCCGGGCCCGCTCGGCGTCGTCGGCGGCGACGACGCCGGAGGCGAAGTCGGACAGCACCGGCCGGCCGTCGGTCATCGCGACGTGGCCGAGCGTGAGCTCGCCGTGTGTGAGGCCCGCGTCGTGCAGGCGGGCGACCGCGGCCCAGACCGCGCGCAGCGTCTCGTCGGCGACCTCGACCTCGAGACCGTCGCCGGAGCCCTCGCCGGAGCCGTCGGCGTCCGGACCGCGGGTGCTCGCGAGCGACGGTGCGGGGCGGCCGAGCACGAGCAGGGCGTCGCCGGACGTCTCGGCCGCGGCGACCAGCTCGTCGACGTCGACGCCGGCCCGGTCGGCCAGCACGGTCAGCAGCGCCTCGTGCTCGACCATCTGGAGCCGGGTCGCGCCCGGCGCCGCCTGGTCGCGGTAGAGCAGCGTGCGCCACCAGCGAGCCGCGAGCCGGGCATCGGTGGCGTCGCGCCCGTAGACCTTGATCAGCAGCGGCCGGCCGTCGGTGGCCTCGGCGTACAGGATGCGCGCTCCCCAGGGCTGGCGCTCGGCGAAGCGCAGCCCGGTCACCTCGATGCCGAGGTGCGCGAGGCTCGAGGAGACCTGTCGCAGGTCGGGGTGTCCGGCGGGGGAGCCGACCAGCACCAGCGTGAGACCGGCGGCCGCGATCCCGATCGCCAGCGCCCCCAGCACGTCGGTAGGCCCGGCGATCCCGATCGCCCACGCGGCCAGGCACTGCACGGCCACGACGCCGACGTGGAAGCGGCGCAGCGGGATCACCACGAACGGGCGCAGCACCAGCAGCACCGACGTCACCATCGCGACCCGCAGCGTCGGGAAGCCGTGCGGCGAGCCGCTGCGGACCGGTCCGGGGTCGAACTCGGGCAGGCCGGCGCCGGCGAGGTACGACGCGACCACCGCGCCGCCGATCGCGGCGGCGGCGGCGAGCAGCATCGCGAACGGGAGCAGGCCGCGCCGGGGGACGGTGAGCACGACGATCACCACGACGACCAGCGCGTACACCGAGCCGAGCGCGTAGGCGGCGTCGAACAGCGCGGTCGCCCAGCGCGGCAGGTCCTCGGCGACGCCCCGCACGGCGCTGTCGAGCACCCCGCGATGCGCCGCCGCCCGGGCGGAGCCGAGGGCGATCAGCAGGCCGACGACGGCGAGCGCGACGTCGATGGGCCGGCGCGACCGCGAGCCGGTGCCCGCGACGAAGAACCCGGCGGAGATCCGGTGGCGGGCCGGTGGCGGGGTCGGTGGCGGGGTCGGTGGCGTGGCCGGTGCCGCGCCGGCCGGGGCCGCGGTCACGAGGCCGACTCCTCACGCAGCGCCGTCCGGTGGCCGACCTGCTCGAGCCAGCCGCGCAGCACCCGGTGCAGCGCATCGGCGCCGACGACCATCTCGTCGGGCATCGCGAAGTCGACCGGGTGCACCATCATGCCGCGGTCCTGCCAGCCGCCGAGCCCGCCGTGGCAGGCCACCAGCCCCTCGAACGCCGCCACCTCGTCGAGGTCGTCGATCAGGCTGTTGACGTAGATGTCCGGGGCCTCGGCCATCGTGGCGGCCCGGAGCACGAACTCCGGAGCATGCGACCCGTACGCCGCGAGCGGGTCGTCGCCCACGACCACGCCGTCGCGTACGCGGTGCTCGCCGGACGCCCCGATCGCGACCGGCCCGTGCTCGACGGTGTCGACGACCACGAACCCGACGCCGGGATGGGCGACCAGCCCGGGCACCAGCGACGGGTACCGCTCGGCGAGCTCGTCGGCGGTGAGCCGGTGGTCCTCCCCGGAGACGTACACGAGCCCGAGGTTCCCGGAGCCGAACACGAGGAACTCCTGCTCCTTCTCGGGCTGGCGGGTCTCGAACGTGTCGGCCGTGATCCGGTCGGAGGCGCGGGCGGAGGCCCGCTGCAGGGTCCGGGCGAGCACGGTGTCGTCGCCGGCGCCACCGGCCATCATCGAGTTCAGCGACCCGGCCGCCTCGGCGTTCTCCAGTGAGGCGACCGCGGCCGAGTCGGTGAGGCGGGTGACCAGGCCGGCCAGGTCCTCGCCGTACCGGTCGGCGAAGATCGCGCCCTGCGACTGGCCGTGGTCGGAGAGCACCACGATGTGGTACTTGCGCGGCGCGACGGCCGCGATCGCCTCGATCTGGGCGAGCACGGCGTCGATGCCGGCGAGCGCGTCGAGCGACTCGGGCTGCAGGATGCCGGCATGGTGGGCGACCGCGTCGTAGTCGACGTAGTCGACGTAGATGCTGCGGCGCCCGCGGAGCATCGACTCGGCGACCAGGGTCGTGTTGAGGTCGCGGATCACGCCGGTCAGCGCCGCCCGCTCCATCGCGAAGGACCAGCCGCGGTGCACCCGGGGCCGGATGTCGCGGCGCTTCGCGCGCGCCGCCTGGAACCGCTCGCGTGCGATCTCGCTGATCGCCCGCGACATGCTGCGCGCGAAGCCGGCAGGCCGGCTCAGGTACTCCGAGACGATTCGGCGCGACTCCCGGGTCTGCTGACCGCGCCCGATCGCGCTCATGGTGGCGTACGCCGTGGTCGCGTCGCCGGTGAAGAGGTTGCTCACCGAGACACCGTCGTCGGCCAGCAGGCCGCGCCCGTCGGAGTGCACGGCCTCGATGGCGGCGGCGTCGGCCGGCCGGTTGGCGACGTACACCTTGCCGCTGGGTCGGTCGACCCAGCGGAAGGCCGGGATGCCGTCGATCGTGCCGTGCAGGATGCCCATCTGGCTGGCGGGCGTGGTCGCGGGCAGCTTCGGGCGCCACTCGACGGCCCGGTGCGAGCCACTGCGGAGCCAGCGGGAGAGCGTCGGCAGCGTGCCGGCCCGGACGCACCACTCGAGCACCGGGTAGGGGACGCCGTCGGCCTGGACGAAGACCACGCCGGGCAGGTCGGGGTCCTCGATCGGGTGCCGTCGGCGCCGGGCGCGGCGCAGCAGGGAGGCCGTCACCGCGTCGTCGGTGCCGGCGGTCGCGACCCAGCCGAAGAGGGTGGAGACGGCGGCGACGATCCACGAGGCCACGAGCGCCCAGCCGAGGTCGGCTGCGTCGCCACCGCGCGGGGCGTAGACGACGAGCCAGATCACCAGGGCCTGGCCGAAGAGCCCGACGAGCACCGCGCCGACCCACCCCAGCAGCACCGCGCCCCGCACCAGCAGGAAGCGCAGCACCATGCCGCAGATCGCGATCAGCAGCGCGGTCCAGAGCGCGCCCTCCCAGGAGCCGACGTCGAAGCCGGGCACCAGCCACGACGCGATCCAGAGGCCGAGCGCGGCGCCGACCAGCGCGACCACGGCCCGGCCCAGGTCACCCCAGCGCAGCACGGTCATGACGCGACGCTAGCGGAGCATCGCACCCCTGTGGGGTCCCCCGATTCGTGTGGTCGTGGGCGTGCCCGGGTCGCATGGCAGGCTGCAGCCGTGCAGCACGACGTGGAGATCCTGCCGGCGGACCGGCCCGGCTGCTTCGTGCTCCGGATGTCGGGCATGGACCAGTCGTACGTCGACCTCACCGACCCGACCCGGCTGGTCTTCGAGTACGTGCGCCGGCTCGGCGACGTCGTCGACGTGGTCGCCCCGCCCCGATCGCCGCTGCGCGTGGCGCACGTCGGTGGTGCCGGGCTCACGCTGCCGAGGTACGTCGCCACGACCCGCCCGCACTCGTCCCAGGTGGTGCTCGAGCCCGCGGCCGCGGTGACCGAGCTGGTGCGTCGGGAGCTGCCGCTACCGCGCCGGAGCGGCATCAAGGTGCGTCCGGTCGACGGGCGGGCCGGGGTCGCGACGCTGCGCGACGGCGGCGCCGACCTGGTGGTCGTCGACGCGTTCGCCGACGCCCGGGTGCCCGCGTCGCTGGTCACCGACGCGTTCTTCGCCGACCTGGCGCGGGTGGTCGGATCGACCGGCGTGGTGGCGCTCAACCTCACCGACCGCGCGCCCTTCGGCTGGACCCGCCGAGCCGTCGCCGCGCTCCGCGGCGCCCTCCCGCACGTGCTGCTCACCGCCGAGCCGGCCACCCTGCGGGCCAAGCGGCTCGGCAACCTGGTCGTGGTGGCCTCCCGCGGGGAGGTCCCGCTCGACGCGCTCCGGCAGCGGGCGACCACCGCCGCCGCGCCGTACCGGGTGCTCGACGCCGCCGCCGTGTCGGACTCCTTCGGCGGGGGCACGCCGTTCACCGACGCGGACGCCGAGGCGTCGCCGGCGCCGTGAGGCGAACACCCTTCACGAGTACGCCGTACCGCGGGCGTCCCGCGTCCACAGCGCCCCGTCACCGGCGGCCGCGCCGTCGGCCGCCAGGGCGCGCTTGAACACCTTGTTGGTGGCGGTCCGGGGCAGCGTGGCGGCGATCCGCACGTAGCGCGGCCAGGCCCGAGGGGAGAGGTCGGGCTGGGCGGCCAGGAACTCCTCGAAGGAAGCCGGCGTCAGCGGGCCGGTCAGCACGAGCGCCGCCATCACCTGGTCACCGACGGACTCGTCGGGTACGGCGTACACGGCCGCCTCGGAGACCGCCGGGTGCCGCAGCAGGATGCGTTCGACGGGCGCGGTGGCGAGGTTCTCGCCGTCGACGCGGAGCCAGTCGGCCGTGCGACCTGCGAAGTAGACGAAGCCGTCGGCGTCGCGGTAGGCGAGATCGCCGGACCAGTACATGCCCCCGCGCATCCGCTCGGCCGCGGCGTCCGCGTCGCGGTAGTAGCCCGCGAACGCCCCCGACCCGAGCGTGTTCACCAGCTCTCCGGTCGCCGCCTCGGCGTTGAGCAGCGCCCCCGACGCGTCGAAGGCGGCATCCGGTGTCTCGGCGTGCGTCACCGGGTCGAGCACCCGCACGCCCGGCACCGGCCGGCCCAGCGAACCCGGCGGCATGCCGGCCACCCGCTGCACGATCACGGCGTTCTCGGTGGAGGAGTAGGAGTCGACGACCACGCAGCCGAAGCGCCGTCCGAAGCCCTCGATGTCCCGCTCGTTGGCCTCGTTGCCGAAGACCAGCCGGAGCGGATTGTCCGCGTCGTCGGTGCGCTCCGGGGTCGCCATCACGTAGGCGAGCGGCTTGCCGACGTAGTTGGCGTACGTCGCGGCGTACCGCCGCACGTCGGGCAGGAAGCCGGACGCCGAGAACCTCCGGGCCAGCGCGACCGTCGCCCCGGAGGCCAGCGCCGGGCCCCAGCCGGCCATGATCGCGTTGGAGTGGAACATCGGCATCGACACGTAGGCGACGTCCGCGGGCGACAGCCCGAACCGCTCGGAGAGGAGCTGCCCGGGGTGCGCCACCTTCGCCTGGGTGACGTTGACCGCCTTCGGGTCGCCGGAGGTGCCCGAGGTGAAGATCAGCATCATCAGGTCATCGGGGCCGACCGCGACGTCGGGCACCGGCGCGCCGGTGTGCTCGGCGAGCAGCGCCGCCCAGTCGGGCGCGTCCACGGGCAGCACCGGCACCTCGGCGTCGGCCAGCAGCTCGGCGTGCGCGGCGTCGGTGACCACGACCTGCACGTCGGCCCGGCGGACGTCGGCGGCGAGCGCCGCGCCGCGCCGGGTGGGGTTGAGCCCGACCACCACGGCGCCGCCGAGGCCCGCGCCGCCGAGCAGGAACGCGAACTCCGGCAAGTTCTCGAGCAGCACCCCGACGTGCGGGGGCCGACCCGGAGGGAGCAGGACGTCGAGGGCGGCCGCCCGCACGCAGGACTCGCGGACCACCTCGGCCCAGGTCCACGACTCGTCCTCGAACAGCAGCCCCGGGGAGTCGTCACCCGCCCGCGCGAGCAGCTGCTCGCGCACCGTGGGCATCACGGATGGGGTGGTTTCGAGGCTCGGCGCTGGCGCGCCTCGCACCTCAACCACCGTGCCCGCTCGGGCCTAGCGGCCCTCGCACCTCAACCACCGGCTCGCCACGGTGGTTGAGGTGCGAAGGCGCTCTGGCGCCTGAGCCTCGAAACCACCACCCCGTCGCTCACACCGGCTCGGCGGCCAGCGTGCGTCCGATGGCCAGGGCCTGCTCGGTGGCGCCGCCGTGCAGGAACTCGAAGCGCTTCGCGCCCGTGAAGTAGCGGTGCGTCTCGCCGTCGAGGTCGATGCCGACGCCGCCGTGCACGTGCACCGCGGTGTGCGCGAGCCGATGGCCGGCGTCGGCGGCCCAGAGCTTCGCGATGGCGACCTCGGTGTCGGCCGGCATGCCCTCGTCGAGCCGCCACGCGGCCTGCCACAGCGTGAGCCGCTGGCCGAGCACGTCGATGTAGCCGTCGGCCAGCCGCTGGGAGACCGCCTGGAAGGTGCCGATCGGCCGCCCGAACTGCTCCCGGGTCTTCGCGTACGCCGCGGTCAGCCGCAGCGCGCCCTCGGTGATGCCGAGCTGCTCCGCGGCGGCACCGAGCACCATCAGCCGGCGCAGCCGGTGTGCCACGGAGCCGTCGGCGGCGCCGAGCAGCCGGTCCGCACCGAGCACGACGCCGTCGAGGTCGAGACGAGCCACCGCGTCGCGGTCGGAGGACGTCTGGGCCACCACCGTCACGCCGGCGTCGCCCGGCTCGACGAGGAACACACCGACGCCCGCCGGCGTCTCGGCCGGCACCAGCACGAGGTCGGCGTACGGCCCGGCGGGCACGACCGCCTTGCTGCCGGTCAGCAGGAAGCCGCCGTCCGCGGTGTCCTGGGGCGTCGCGACCGTGGTCGGTCGCTCGGGCGCCCAGGACCGCTCCTCGGCGAGCGCCGCCGTGACGACGATCGCGCCGGAGGCGGCGCGGGACAGCCAGGCGGCCCGCTGCGCGTCGGAGCCGTGCTCGGCGATCAGCCGCGAGGCGGGGCCGTGCGCGGCCAGCGGCACCGGCGCGACCGTGCGGCCCACCTCGACCAGGACCCGGCACAGCTCGACGAGGCCGAGCCCGGCGCCGTCGTACTCGTCGGGCAGCGCGAGCCCGAGCAGCCCGGCCTCCCCGAGCGCGGCCCAGAGCTCGCGGTCGAAGCGGTCGCCGGCGGCCTCGACGGCCTTGAGCCGCTCGTTCGTGGCGCGGTCGGAGAGGATGTTCGCGGCGAGCTCCGCGGCGTCGTCCTGCTCCGGGGTGAACTGGAAGTCCATGTCAGTCTCTCCTCGTCGAATCCGCTACGAACGCTTCGCCGCGGGCAGGCCCAGGCCGACGTAGCCGATGATGTCGCGCTGGATCTCGTTGGTCCCGCCGCCGAAGGTCATCACCAGCGCGGAGCGGTAGAACCGCTCGAGCCGCCCCTGCAGCACGGCGCCCTCGGAGTCTCCGGTGACGCCGGCGTTGGGGCCGACGATCTCCATCAGCGTGCGGTAGACCTCGGTCGCGAGCTCCGAGCCGTAGATCTTGGTCGCCGATGCCTCGGCGGGGGACAGGTCGACGCCGGCGTCCGCGTCGGCGGCGAGCTTCCAGTTGATCAGCCGCAGCGCCTCCGCGCGGGCGTGCGCCCGGCCGAGCGCGATCTGCACCCACTCGACGTCGATGACACGCCTCTTCCCGGTCCCTGAGGAGCCGAGGGACGAGGCGTCTCGAAGGGTGGTGTCCTGCGCCCAGGTGCGCACCATCTCGATCGAGTGGGTCAGCGGCGCCGCCGAGGTCAGTGCGACCCGCTCGTGGTTGAGCTGGTTGGTCATCAGCGACCAGCCGCCGTTGAGGTCGCCGACCAGGTTGCTCGCCGGCACCCGCACATCCTCGTAGTACGTCGCACTCGTGCTCACGCCCGCGACCGTGTGCACCGGCGTGTAGGAGAAGCCGGGGGAGTCGGCCGGCACCAGGATCATCGACAGGCCCTTGTGGCGGGGCAGGTCGGGATCGGTGCGGCAGGCGAGCCAGATCCAGTCGGCGTACTGGATCAGCGAGGTCCACATCTTCTGGCCGTTGATCACCCACTCGTCGCCCTCGCGGACCGCCCGGGTCTTCAGCGACGCCAGATCGGTGCCGGAGCCGGGCTCGGAGTAGCCGATCGAGAAGTGCAGGTCGCCCGCGAGGATCTTCGGGAGGAAGTGCTCCTTCTGCTCGTCGGTGCCGTAGCGCATGATCGTCGGGCCGACCGTGTTGAGGGTCAGGTAGGGGATCGGCACGCCGGCGACGGCGGCCGCGTCGGTGAAGATCAGCTGGTCGACCATCGAGCGGGCCTGGCCGCCGTACTCCTGCGGCCAGCCGATCCCGAGCCACCCGTCGGACCCGATCCGGCGGATCACGTCCTTGTAGACGCCCGCGTCGCCGAACTCGCCGGTGGCGGACGCGAGCCCCGCGCGCACCTCCGGGGTGACGAGGCCCGCGAAGTACTCCCGCAGCTCCTCGCGGAGCCGCTCCTGCTCGGATGTGAGGGCGATGTGCATGCTGCTCCAACTCTCCTCGAGGTGCCCTGCGGGCGCGGGTGCGACGGCAGGATCTGGGGGGTCCCCTGGAAACGACGACCCGAAAACTATAACCTGTTCTCGTTTTGGTCCACAGGTCTGGAGGCACGCCATGAGCGACACCCGTTACCTCGATCGCGGTACGCCGCCCGAGCGCTTCGCGCGAGGCTGGCACTGCCTGGGTCTGGCCACGGCGTTCGGCGACGGCCGGCCGCACGCCGTCGAGGCGTTCGGCGGCAAGCTCGTCGTCTGGCAGGACAGCAAGGGCGAGATCAACGTGCTCGACGGCTACTGCCGGCACATGGGCGGCGACCTCACCCAGGGCACGGTGAAGGGCGACGAGATCGCCTGCCCGTTCCACGACTGGCGCTGGGGCGGCGACGGGAAGTGCAAGGCGATCCCTTACGCGCGGCGGGTGCCGCTGCGGGCCCGCACCCAGAAGTACCCGGTCGTCGTCCGCAACGGCCAGGTGCTGATCTGGCACGACGTCGAGGGCTCCGCGCCCGACCTCGACATCCTGCCGCCGGTGCTGCCCGGCATCGGCACCGACGAGTACACCGACTGGACCTGGGAGGTCCTCGACGTCCCGACCGCGCACTGCCGCGAGATCATCGACAACGTCGTGGACATGGCGCACTTCTTCTACATCCACTTCGCGTTCCCCACGAACTTCCGCAACGTCTTCGAGGGGCACATGGCGACCCAGTTCATGGAGTCGACCGGCCGCCCCGACGTGGACGGCGCCGGGTACGGCGACGAGGGGCTGATGCTGAAGTCCGAGGCGTCCTACTTCGGGCCGTCGTACATGGTCAACTGGATCCACGTCGACTACAAGGGATTCGAGACCGAGGTCGTGCTGATCAACTGCCACGTGCCCACCTCGGACAACTCCTTCAAGCTGCAGTACGGCGTCTGCGTCAAGAAGCCCGAGGGCGTGGACGACGCGACCGCGGAGTACATCGGCAAGCGCTACTCCGAGACCTTCAAGGAGGGCTTCGAGCAGGACGTCGCCATCTGGTTGAACAAGGCCCCGGTCCAGAACCCCCTCCTGTGCGAGGAGGACGGCCCCGTCTACCAGCTGCGCCGCTGGTACGAGCAGTTCTACGTCGACCGGGCCGACGTGACGGCCGAGATGACCGACCGGTTCGAGTTCGAGGTCGACACCACCAAGGCGAACGAGTTCTGGCAGGAGGAGGTCGCGGAGAACCTCCGCAAGAAGGCCGAGGAGGAGAGCCGACCCGCCGACGAGGCGGCCGCCGCGTCCTCCAGCGCGATGACGAACGGCTGAGGCCATGGCGTCCTTCGTCCCCACCAGCGCCGACACGCTGGAGGACCAGCGGCTCTACACCCGGGCCCGGCTGACCGAGGTCGCCTGCCTCGACTGCCTGGCCACGGTCGGCGTGAAGAAGAACAGCGAGCACCACACGTCGATCCAGTGGACCGCCGAGGCCCGCGCGCACTGCCCCGAGCTGTCTCGCAGGGCGAACGGCCGCGACTCGCACTACGCGTGCCCCCGGATGATCGCCAGCATCGAGGCGGCGGTGCGCGAGGATCGGATCCCCATTGGGGCCGAGGACGGCTACTGAGGACGGCTACTGACCAGATGAGGACACATGTCTGACGAGTCCTTCGAGGTGAAGGTCGTGAGCGTGGTCGAGGAGACCGCGGACGCCCACTCCATCTCGTTCGCGGTCCCGGCCGGCGCCGAGGAGCGGTTCGCCTACAAGCCGGGCCAGTTCCTCACCCTCGCCGTACCTTCGGAGCAGACGGGGGTCGCGGCGCGCTGCTACTCGCTGTCCAGCAGCCCGATCGGCGGCGGCCCGCTCACGATCACGGTGAAGCGGACCGCCGGCGGCTACGCCTCCAACTGGGTCTGCGACCACCTGCACGAGGGCGACAGCATCCGGGTGCTGCCGCCGAGCGGCATCTTCACGCCGGCGTCGCTGTCGGCCGACCTGCTGCTCTTCGCCGCGGGCAGCGGCATCACCCCGGTTATCTCGATCACCCGCACGGCCCTGCAGCAGGGGACCGGCCGGATCGTGCTCTTCTACGCCAACCGCGACGAGCGGTCGGTGATCTTCGCCGACGAGCTCAGCCGGCTCGCCGCGGAGCACCCGGACCGGCTGCAGGTCGTGCACTGGCTGGAGACCGTGCAGGGCCTGCCCGTCCAGGAGCAGCTGAAGGCGTTCGCGCGCGACTACGCGACGTACGACGCGTTCGTCTGCGGCCCGGCGCCGTTCATGAAGATGGTGGTGGCCGCGCTCAAGGAGCTGGAGTTCCCGCGCGAGCGACGGCACCAGGAGAAGTTCATCTCGCTCGGCGGCAATCCGTTCGGGGACCTGCACGACCGCGAGGTCGCCGAGCACGAGATCGAGGACGCCGAGCGCGACGAGGACGACGCGGCGGCCGACGCCGGGGAGCCCGGCCCGGAGGGGCCGGTGCGGCTGGAGGTCGAGCTCGACGGCGAGCAGTACGCCTTCGACGACTGGGCGCCCGGCACCAAGATGCTCGACCACCTCGAGGCGAAGGGCGTCAAGGCGCCGTACTCCTGCCGCGAGGGGGAGTGCTCGGCGTGCGCGGTGCGGCTGCTCGAGGGCGAGGTCACGATGCTGCACAACGACGTGCTCGACGACGAGGACATCGCCGACGGGATCCGGTTGGGCTGTCAGTCGGTGCCGGTCACCGACGTGGTCAAGGTGACCTACCACTGAGGACCGGCCCCGGCCGGTGCGCTCGTAGCACCGATCCCGGGGGCCGGCATCCTCAAGATTGGTGCAAGAAATTCTGGTCTAGTCCTCACCGCTGTTCGGTCCGTCCAGGTATCAGGCTGGCCTCTTCAGGGAAGTTCCTGCTTCAGACGAACTCACTGACATGAGGACCCAGCCATGTATCTCGGACTGTGCTTGTTCGGCGTGGTCGCCGCCGTATGGGCGATCGCCTACGTCACGACGCGACCGGACGCCGCCAGCCGCGGCGCGCGTGACCGCGACCGGCGCGCTGCCCAGCTGCGCACCTGCCCCGACCGCGCCACCATCCTCGACGTCGAGGAGATTCTCCGTGCCCATCCGCTGCCGGACCCGACGGTCGCGCGGGTGCTCGGCACCGCCGCGGAGCGGCGGATCGGCTCGCGGACCCTGTGGTGCTGGGCGGACCGCTTCGGTGCCGACCGGCTGGTGCTCGCGATCGACGCCGACGTCGCCGAACGGCGGCTGCGGCGCCATCTCGACGCCGGGACCGCGCCCGACTGGAACGCCCTGGAGGTCTTCGCGCGGCTCAACCGGGAGGCGCTGCCCGGCGGCCTGCCGCTCCAGGAGATCGTCGACCTCGACGCGGTCCCGCCCGTGGACGAGCTGAGGTTCGACGTCGCCGGCTGGGAGACCCAGCCCCCGGACGCCGCCGTACCCGTGGCGACCGACGCCGACCTGAGCCAGTTCGACAACCTGCCCCCGATCTTCGAGCCCGGCCTGCCGGTCGCCCGGTCGATGCCGCCGCCCGACGGACGGCCGTCCACTCCGCCCCGGGCCGGCGGCGACGACCCCTGGCCGATGGTGGCCTGACCCGCGACCCGGCGCTGAGTGACGCGCCGACTCGGCTACCAGCCGCGCTTGCGCCACTCCGGCAGCGCGGGGCGCTCGGCGCCGAGCGTCGAGTCGTCGCCGTGGCCGGGGTAGAACCAGGTCTCGTCGGGGAGCCGGCCGAAGATCTTGGACTCGACGTCGTCGACGAGGGTCGCGAAGGCCGCGTCGTCGCCGAAGGTGTTGCCCACCCCGCCCGGGAAGAGCGAGTCGCCCGTGAAGAGGTGTGGGTGACCCGCGGGGTCGTCGTAGAGCAGCGCGATGGAGCCCGGCGTGTGCCCGGTGATGCGGATGACCTCGAGCGTGCACGACCCGACCGCGACGGTGTCGCCGTCCTCCACGGGCCAGGTCACCGGGACGCCCGTCTGCGCGGTGATCTCGTCGGCGTCCGGGGCGCCGGCGACGACGGCCGCGCCGGTCGCGGACACGACGTCCGCGAGCGCCCGGTGATGATCCCAGTGCTGGTGGGTGGTGACGACGGCCGCCAGCCCGTCGGCACCGATCAGCGGCAGCAGCGTCTCGGCCGAGTCGGCCGCGTCGATCAGCACCTGCTCGCCGGTGTCGCGGCAGGTCAGCAGGTAGCAGTTGTTCGACATCCGCTCGTCCACCGCCACCTTGGTGATGGTCAGGTGCTCGAGCTCGCGGACGTCGGGGCCGCCCCCGACCCGCACGGTTCCGGTGTACATGCTCACCATGCTCCGATCCGCGGCAGCGCGCCGCCCTCGCTCGTGACTCCGTCGCCCGACCCGCGTCCGAGCAGCCACCACGCGAGGTCCACCGCGCGACCGGTCACCACCCTCCCGCTCGCGCCCCAGGCCCACTCCCGGTCCAGGTCGGTCGCCCGGGCCACCAGCGGCTCGGCCGGACCGCCGCGGGTCAGCGTCGTCTCCAGCACGTGCGCGGCGAACTCGGGCGTCCACGCGGCCCGGTCGTAGCCCGCGCCGAGGTCGGCGTGGTGGATCTCGACCTCGCGCAGCCGCATCCAGGGCACGTCCCCGGCGGTGAACACCCGGCCGCCGGGCACCCGCTCGATCGTGGTGTCCGAGGCGTCCGCCGGCACGGCGGCGATCGCGTCGTGCAGGTCGGTGCACGCCCCGAGCAGCCGCGAGCGCAGCACCGACGGCCCCGTGGCCGCCAGGTTCTCGATGTCGCCGTCCCGGGCCTCGGTGGAGACGTACATCGACACCGGCCTGCCCTCGACGACGCCGGTGAGCGCGGTGGCCAGGCCCTCCGCGTTGAGGGCGAGGTGGGCGAGCACGTGGGCGCGGGTCCAGCCCGGGAGTCCGCTGGGCTCGGCGTACGCCGGGTCGGGGAGCGCGTCGGCGGTGCGCACCATCCGGCGCGTCGCCTCGGGCAGGAGTCTGTCGACGACCGTCTCCGTCGTGAGTTCGGGCATGCGGGTGCTCATGGGCCCATCCTGCCGGACGGCGCGCGCTGCCGGCCGGAGCGCTGTCGGTGGTGCGTGAGATCGTGGGGAACACCGGCGTGCCGGGAGTCGTTCTGCCTTGCTGATGCCGGTTAGGATGGCGAACACCTGTTCGAAGCGAGGGGAATCAGTCAGTGGCGGACCAGCTCATCGTCCGGGGTGCGCGCGAGCACAACCTGAAGGACGTCTCGATCGACCTGCCCCGCGACTCGCTGATCGTGTTCACGGGGCTGTCCGGGTCGGGCAAGTCCTCGCTCGCGTTCGACACGATCTTCGCCGAGGGGCAGCGACGGTACGTCGAGTCGCTGTCGGCGTACGCCCGCCAGTTCCTCGGTCAGATGGACAAGCCCGACGTCGACTTCATCGAGGGCCTCTCGCCGGCGGTCTCGATCGACCAGAAGTCCACGTCCAAGAACCCCCGCTCGACCGTCGGCACCATCACCGAGGTCTACGACTACCTGCGCCTGCTCTTCGCGCGCGCGGGCCGGCCCCACTGCCCGACCTGCGGCGCGCCGATCGAGCGGCAGACCCCGCAGCAGATCGTCGACCGGGTGCTCGCGCTCGAGGAGGGCCGCCGGTTCCAGGTGCTCGCGCCGGTGATCCGCGGCCGCAAGGGGGAGTACGTCGAGCTGTTCAAGCAGCTCCAGACCCAGGGCTTCTCCCGCGCCCGGGTGAACGGCGAGACCTACCCGCTCGACGAGCCACCGAAGCTCGACAAGCAGAAGAAGCACACGATCGAGGTGGTCGTCGATCGGCTCGCGGTCAAGGAGTCGTCGAAGCGGCGGCTCACCGACTCGGTGGAGACCGCGCTCCAGCTGGCCGGCGGCCTGGTGCTCTTCGACTTCGTCGATCTCGACGCTGGGGACCCCGGTCGCGAGCTGCGGTTCAGCGAGAAGATGGCATGCCCCAACGAGCACCCGATCGACACCGACGAGCTCGAGCCCCGCTCGTTCTCGTTCAACTCGCCCTTCGGCGCCTGCCCGGCCTGCCACGGCCTCGGCACCCGGCTCGAGGTCGACCCGGAGCTGGTCGTGCCCGACCCGCAGGCGACCCTCGGTGAGGGCGCGATCCAGCCGTGGAGCCAGGCGCATGTCGCCGACTACTTCCTGCGGCTGATGGGTGCGCTCGGCGAGGAGCTGGGCTTCGACCTCAACACCCCGTGGGCCGACCTGCCGGCCACCGCGCAGAAGGCGATCATCAAGGGCCATCCCACGAAGGTGCACGTGGTCACCCGCAACCGCTACGGGCGGCAGCGGGCCTACTACGCCGAGTTCGAGGGCGTGAGCTCCTACATCGCGCGCCGCCACCACGAGGCCGAGTCCGACGTGAGCCGGGAGCGCTACGAAGGCTTCATGCGCGAGGTGCCGTGCCCGGCCTGCGGCGGCAGCCGGCTCAAGCCGGTGTCGGTGTCGGTGACCCTCGGGGCCTCGCTGCAGGACGGCGGCAAGAACATCGCCGAGGTCTGCGCGATGCCGATCAACGAGACCGCCGACTACCTGCGCGACCTCGACCTGACCGCCCGCGAGCGCCAGATCGGCGAGAGGGTGCTCAAGGAGATCCAGGAGCGCCTCAACTTCCTGCTCGACGTCGGCCTCGACTACCTCTCGCTCGACCGGCCGTCGGGCTCGCTGTCCGGTGGCGAGGCGCAGCGGATCCGGCTGGCGACGCAGATCGGTGCCGGCCTGGTCGGCGTCCTCTACGTCCTCGACGAGCCGTCGATCGGCCTCCACCAGCGCGACAACCACCGGCTGATCGAGACCCTGGTCCGGCTCAAGGACCTCGGCAACACGCTGATCGTCGTCGAGCACGACGAGGACACCATCCGGGTCGCCGACTGGGTCGTCGACATCGGCCCGGGCGCGGGGGAGCACGGCGGTCAGGTCGTGCACAGCGGCGACGTCGCCGGCCTGCTCGCCCACCCCGACTCGATGACCGGGCAGTACCTCTCCGGTCGCCGCGAGATCCCGGTGCCCGCCGTCCGGCGGCCGCGCACCACAGGTCGCGAGCTCAAGGTCCACGGCGCCCGGGAGCACAACCTCAAGAACGTCGATGTGGCGTTCCCGCTGGGGCTGTTCGTGGCCGTCACCGGCGTCTCGGGGTCGGGGAAGTCGACGCTGGTCAACGACATCCTCTACACCTCGCTGGCCAAGCAGATCTACAACGCCCGCGCCGTCCCCGGCCGGCACCAGAAGATCACCGGGCTCGAGCACGTCGACAAGGTGATCCACGTCGACCAGTCGCCGATCGGGCGTACGCCGCGGTCCAACCCGGCGACGTACACCGGCGTCTTCGACCACATCCGCAAGCTCTTCGCCTCCACCCCGGAGGCGAAGATGCGCGGCTACCTCCAGGGCCGGTTCTCGTTCAACGTCAAGGGCGGGCGCTGCGAGGCGTGCTCCGGCGACGGCACGATCAAGATCGAGATGAACTTCCTGCCCGACGTCTACGTCCCGTGCGAGGTCTGCCACGGCGCGCGCTACAACCGCGAGACGCTCGAGGTGCACTACAAGGGCAAGACCATCGCCGAGGTCCTCGACATGCCGATCGAGGAGGCGGCCGAGTTCTTCGCGGCCGTGCCCGCGATCGCCCGGCACATGAAGACGCTGGTCGAGGTGGGCCTCGGCTACGTCCGGCTCGGGCAGCCGGCGACCACGCTCTCCGGCGGCGAGGCGCAGCGGGTCAAGCTGTCCTCCGAGCTGCAGAAGCGGTCCACCGGTCGCACCGTCTACGTGCTGGACGAGCCCACCACCGGCCTGCACTTCGAGGACATCCGCAAGCTGCTGCTGGTGCTGGGCCGGCTGGTCGACCAGGGCAACACGGTGCTGGTGATCGAGCACAACCTCGACGTCATCAAGACCGCCGACTGGCTGGTCGACATGGGGCCCGAGGGTGGTTCGCGCGGCGGCACCGTGGTCGCGGAGGGCACGCCGGAGGCGGTCGCGGCCAACCCGGGCAGCTACACGGGCGAGTTCCTCCGGCCGCTGCTCGACGGTCGGGCGGCCGCGCAGCCCGCGGCGCGGACGGCGAAGAAGACGACCACGAAGAAGGCCGCCAAGAACTCCTCGGTCACGAGCGCGCCGGCCAAGAAGGTGGCCGCCAAGAAGGTGGCCGCCAAGAAGGCCCCGGCGAAGAAGGCCGCGGCCAGGAAGGCGACCACGCGCAAGGCGGGATGATCGGCCATGGTGGTTGAGGTGCGAGCGGAGCGAGCCTCGAAACCACAGGTCAGTCGGCCGCCGCGTAGATCGCCAGCTCCGGGGCGAAGAGCTCCTCCAGCCGGCGGCGCAGCGCCGGGTCGAGCGCGGCCGGTCGCTCCGGCGACTGGTTGAGGCGCGGCAGCTCGAGCCTGGTCCCGACCCGCTCGCCCGCCCAGGCGAGCAGGGCGTCGATGTGGTCGTAGCGCCACAGCCGCTCGACCAGCACGGCGCCGTCGGTGCCGGCGAGCCAGGTCGACGGCCGGGTGAAGCCGCCCTCGCCGGCCAGCACGCGCTCGGCGTACTCGTCGATGGTCGTGCCGGCGGTCGACCGGGGCTGGCCCTCGAGCTCGGGACGTGAGCGGTAGCGCCACCACGAGACGACCAGGTCGACCGGGTGTCGGATCATCGCGACCGTGACGTAGGAGTCGCGCGCGAAGCCGTCCGCGGTCAGCAGGGGCGCGACCTCGTCCTCGAAGCGGAGCGGGCCCAGGTGCTTCTGGTACGGCGGGGTCCGGTACTCGAGGTGCGCGTACGGGCGCAGCGCGCGCTGCACCGAGGTGGAGCCGGTCTTCGACGCCGCGAGGTAGACGAAGCCGTGCTGGGGCGCCGCGAGCATGGCGGCAGTGTAGGTGCGCGACGGGCCGACGCCGACGCGGGGATTCTCATCGGACTCTCATCGGCCGGCCAGCCGGTGCCCATCGACCGGCGGCTAGGGTGAAGATTCAACGATCATCTGCCGAGAGGACGCCCGTGACCGACGGCATCACCCGCCGCCAGACGCTGACCGGAGCCGCCGCGCTCGGGGTCGCGGCGCCACTGCTCGCCGCGTGCGGAGGCGGTGACAGCGGGTCGGCGACCGAGCCTCCGCCCGCCGGCGAGGAGCTCGGTCCGACGAGCGACGTCCCGGTCGGCGGCGGGAAGGTCTTCGCCGAGCAGCGGGTCGTGGTGACCCAGCCGACCGCGGGCGACTTCAAGGCGTTCTCGGCCGTCTGCACCCACCAGTCGTGCCTGGTCTCCCGGATCAGCGCCGACACGATCGACTGCATGTGTCACGGCAGCAAGTTCTCGGCCGAGGACGGCTCGGTCGTCAACGGCCCGGCCCGGACGCCGCTGAGCCCGGTGCGGATCAGCGTCAAGGACGACACCATCACCACCGCCTGACCCGGGTGGTCGGTCGCGGTGGTGGAGGTTGAGGGCCGCCAGGCCCGAGCCGTCACGGTGGTCGAGGTGTGAGGGCCGCCAGGCCCGAGCCGTCACGGTGGTGGAGGTGTGAGGGCCGCCAGGCCCGAGCCGTCACGGTGGTTGAGGTGTGAGGGCCGCCAGGCCCGAGCCTCGAAACCACCCCACCCAGCACACCCGACCGTGGTCCCGGCCGCCTTCACACTCACCGGGTTTCGAGGCTCAGGCGCAGAGCGCCTTCGCACCTCAACCACCGCGGGGGTCGGGGAACGGTGGTTGAGGTGTGAGGGCCGCCAGGCCCGAGCCTCGAAACCACCCCATCCAGCACACCCGACCGTGGTCCCGGCCGCCTTCACACTCACCGGGTTTCGAGGCTCAGGCGCAGAGCGCCTTCGCACCTCAACCACCGCGGGGGTCGGGGAACGGTGGTTGAGGTGTGAGGGCCGCCAGGCCCGAGCCTCGAAACCACCACCCTCAGGCGGACGAGCCGACCGGCCCGACCGAGCACGAGTCGCGCCAGCGCCGGTCGCGCACCGACGCACGCCGGTCCAGGCGAGCGTCGAGCACGTCGCGGGCCTCGTCCAGTCGGCCGGCGCGCACCAGCGCGGCGATCCGGGCCTCCTGGACGATCTCCCGCTGCGCGTCGGAGCCACCGAGTCGCCACACCTGCGCCTGGAGCGCCCCGAGACGGTCGGCCGCGGCCGAGCAGTGCCCGTCGGCCATCGACCGGAAGGCTCGGGCCAGGGGAGCGACCACCTCGCGCTGGGTGGGGTGCTCATGGGCCGCCGCCCACCGTTCCAGGCCGAGCAGTGCCGGCCGGTCGTCGAGGGCGAGGTGCACGACGGCGGCGTGCAGGGCGAGGAACGGCGTCGTCGGTCGGTGCAGCGTGGCCTCGGACGTCACCGCGACGACCCGCCGCAGGTCCGGTACGTCGTGGGCGCCCGGGGTGAGCGCCCAGCGGAAGAGCAGGGAGCCCGAGTCGACCAGTGCGCGACACCCGGTCGCGTCCTCGGGCCGCAGTTGGGCGTCGTAGCGGCGCCGTACGGCGTCGAGGTCCCCGAGTGAGAGCTCGTGCAGTGCGGCGTGCCAGGAGAAGTGACTGAGGCTGTCGGTGCCGGCCCCGGCGCCGGTGACCCAGCCGTCCATCCAGGCCAGCCCGGCGTGGTGGTCGCCGGTCTCGTAGTGCGCGTGCGCCCGCGCGTGGGCCGAGTGCCCGGCGCTCGGCTCGACGAGCAGCGACCGGCACGCGAGCTCCATCGCCTCGTCGAAGCGACCCTGCTCCTGGCGCACGAAGGCGAGCAGCCCGGCATACCACCAGTCGTCGCCGTACGCCGGGGCCGCCTGCTCCACGATCGCCCAAGCCTCGGCGGGCACCTCGGTCACCCCGGCGAACGCGATCGTCGGCACGGCGGTCGCGAGCAGGACGGCGTCGCCGGGATACGACGCCAGGTGCCGGACGATCGGCCGGCCGTCGCCGCGCAGATGGGCGGCGACGGCGTGCACGTGGCTGCGCTCGCGCTCGGTCGCGCGGGGCGCGAGGGTGAGCGCGTCGGCGATCCGCGCCCCGACGTCGACGGCGGCGCACATCTCGTGGCCGAGCAGGGCGAGGGTCGCGTGCCCGAGCGCGAACGTCGGGTCGAGCGCGATGGCGGCGGCGACCGACCGCTCGGCGCCCCCGCGGAGCCGGAGCAGGTCCTCGGTCCCGCGGCGATAGACGGCGGCCGCCTCGGGGGAGCAGGTGAGCAGCTGGTCGTTCCGGTCCCGACATCGCATGAAAGTAGAGTAAAGCACTCTAATTAAACTCCGCGGCTGTCGGGCCGTGCGTCGCGGCGCCTGGGTGATGGTTCGGTGGTTTCGAGGCTCACAGCCTCGAGACCCGGTGAGTCCGGAGACGGTGCCGGGCTGTCGGGGCCGGGCTGTCGGTGCCGGACCGTAGGGTTGGGACGTGCCTCCAGCTCCGTCTCCGCGTTCGGTCCGAGGCCCGCTGTCGTATCGCCCGGAGCCCGGCTCGATCCCGACCCAACCGGGCGTCTACCGGTTCCGCGACCCCCGCGGCCGGGTCGTCTACGTCGGCAAGGCGAAGAACCTCCGCGCGCGGCTCTCGTCGTACTTCCAGGACGTCGGCAACCTGCATCCGCGCACCGCCACGATGGTGACGACCGCCGCGAGCGTCGAGTGGACGGTGGTGAAGACCGAGGTCGAGGCGCTCCAGTTGGAGTACTCCTGGATCAAGGAGTTCGACCCGCGGTTCAACGTGAAGTACCGCGACGACAAGTCCTACCCCTGGCTCGCCGTCACCATCGGGGAGGAGTTCCCCCGGGTGATGGTCGGCCGTGGGGCCAAGCGCAAAGGCACCCGCTACTTCGGGCCCTACAGCCACGCCTGGGCGATCCGCGAGACCGTCGACCTGCTGCTGCGGGTGTTCCCGATGCGCTCGTGCAGCAACGGCGTCTTCAAGCGCTCCAGCCAGATCGGCCGGCCCTGCCTGCTCGGCTACATCGACAAGTGCTCGGCGCCCTGCGTCGGCAACGTGACGGCCGAGCAGCACCGCGAGATCGTCGACGACTTCTGCGACTTCATGGCCGGGCAGACCACGGCGTTCGTCCGCCGCATCGAGAAGGAGATGTACGCCGCGAGCGACGCGCTCGACTTCGAGAAGGCCGCGCGCCTGCGTGACGACCTGGGCGCGCTGAACAAGGCGCTCGAGAAGCAGGCGGTCGTCCTCGGCGACGGCACCGACGCCGACGTGATCGCCCTCGCCGAGGACCCCCTCGAGGTGGCCGTGCAGATCTTCTACGTGCGCGGCGGGCGGATCCGCGGCCAGCGCGGCTGGGTCGCCGATCGGGTCGACGAGGGCGACACCGCGAAGCTCGTCGACGACTTCGTGCTGCAGCTGTACGCCGGCGCCGGGCCCGACGAGATCCCACGCGAGATCCTGGTACCGGCGCTGCCGCTCGACGTCGCGACGTACGAAGCGCTGCTGGGCGACCTGCGCGGCTCGAAGGTCGCGATCCGGGTGCCGCAGCGCGGCGACAAGCGAGCCCTCCAGGAGACCGTGGCGCAGAACGCCGCCCAGGCGCTCGTGCTCCACAAGACCAAGCGCGCCAGCGACCTGACCACCCGCAACCGGGCGCTGGAGGAGATCCAGGAGGCACTCGCGCTCGACGAGGTGCCGCTGCGCATCGAGTGCTACGACGTCTCCCACCTCCAGGGCTCCGAGATCGTCGCCTCCATGGTCGTCTTCGAGGACGGACTGCCGCGCAAGAGCGAGTACCGCCGCTTCCTGATCAAGGGCCAGGACGGCTCCGACGACGTCCGGGCCATGCACGAGGTCGTCACGCGTCGTTTCCGGCGGCTGCTCGACGAGGGTTTCGAGACGCCTTCGCTCGTCCCTCACGAAGGCTCCTCAACCACCGCCTCTGGGGCCATGGACGACCCGGCCACACCGATGCTGGTCGACCCCGAGACGGGCCGGCCCCGCAAGTTCGCCTACGCCCCGGGTCTGGTGGTGGTCGACGGCGGCGCGCCGCAGGTCGCGGCCGCCCAGCGGGCGCTCTCCGAGCTGGGGATCGTCGACATCCCCGTCTGCGGGCTGGCCAAGCGGCTGGAGGAGGTCTGGCTGCCCGGCCAGGAGGACCCGGTGATCCTGGCCCGCTCCAGCGAGGGGCTCTACCTGCTGCAGCGGATCCGCGACGAGGCGCACCGGTTCGCGATCACCCACCACCGGTCCCGCCGCTCGAAGTCGATGGTGGAGAGCCTGCTCGACGGCGTGCCGGGGCTGGGGGAGGTGCGTCGCAAGACGCTGCTCAAGCACTTCGGGTCGCTGAAGAAGCTGCGCGCCGCCACCGTCGAGGAGATCGCGATGGTGCCCGGCGTCGGCCCGCGCACCGCAACCGCGATCAAGGAGGCGGTGGCGCAGGAGACCCGCCAGACTGGCCCCACCATCGTCAGCGTCAACACGGCGACCGGCGAGATCGAGGAGGGCTGAGGCATGACGGAGGTCAGGTCCGAGGGCGGGTCCGAGGGCGGGTCCGAGGGCAGGTCGGACGGCGTGACTGCGGAGCTCGCCGACCGGCACGGCGAGCTCGTGGTGGTGACCGGCATGACCGGCGCCGGCCGGAGCACGGCGGCCAAGGAGCTCGAGGACCTCGGCTACTACGTGGTCGACAACATGCCGCCGAGCCTGCTGCGCGACGTCGTACGCCTCGTCGACGAGAGCCGTGGCGTCGCCCAGCCGGTCGCGGTCGTCGTCGACGTCCGCTCCGGCTCGTTCTTCCAGTCCCTGCAGACCAACCTCGCCCAGGGGGCGACCAGCCGGCACGCGACGCTGGTGTTCCTGGAGGCCTCCGACGACGTGCTGGTACGCCGCCAGGAGGCCGCCCGGCGCCCGCACCCGCTGCAGGGCACGGGCCGGCTCCTCGACGGCCTGCGGCGCGAGCGCGAGGTGCTCGCCGAGCTGCGCAGCGACGCCGACCTGGTCATCGACACCACGGCGCTCAACGTGCACCAGCTGACCGACCGGATCGCCGAGGCGTTCGGCACCCCCGACACGATGCGATTGAAGGTCACGGTCACCAGCTTCGGCTTCAAGTACGGCATCCCGGTGGACGCCGACTTCGTGGCCGACATGCGCTTCCTGCCCAACCCGCACTGGATCCCCGAGCTGCGGCCCGGCACCGGCAAGGATGCCGAGGTCGCCGAGTTCGTGATGTCGCAGCCGGGGGCCGCGGAGTTCCTCGACGGCTACCTCGCCGTGCTCGAGCGGGTCGCCGAGGGCTACCTGCGCGAGGGCAAGCGGTTCATGACGATCGCCATCGGGTGCACCGGCGGCAAGCACCGCAGCGTCGCCGTGGCCGAGGAGATCGCCCGGCGGATGTCCGAGGCCGGCTACAAGACCCGTGCCACCCACCGCGACCTGGGACGGGAGTGAGGTCCGGGGTGCCGGCATCGGCCGACCGGGCCCAGGCGGTGGTGGCCTTCGGAGGCGGGCACGGCCTGTCGGCCTCGCTCCAGGCGCTGCGGCTGCTGGTCGCCGATCTGGTGGTCGACGACCTGACGGCGGTCGTCACGGTCGCCGACAATGGCGGCTCCTCCGGGCGGCTGCGCGGTGAGTTCGGCGTCCTGCCGCCGGGCGACCTGCGGATGGCGCTGGCCGCGCTCTGCGGCGAGCACCAGTGGGGCGACACCTGGGCGCGGGTGCTCCAGCACCGGTTCGCCGGTCACGGCGAGATGAACGGGCACGTCATCGGCAACCTGCTGATCGTCGGACTCTGGGAGCAGCTCGGCGATCCGGTCGCCGCGCTCGACTGGGTGGGCAGGCTGCTCGGCACCACCGGCCGGGTGCTGCCGATGGCGCTCACGCCGCTCGACATCGCAGCCGACGTGCGCGGGCTCGACCCGGACGAGCCCGGTCGGCTGACCACCGTCCGCGGCCAGGTGCAGGTCGCCACCACCGACGGCGTGATCTCCGCGATCTCCCTCGACCCGCCGAACCCGCGGCCGTGCCCGGAGGCGATCGCCGCCGTGCATGCCGCCGACTGGCTGGTGCTCGGCCCGGGGTCGTGGTTCACCTCGGTGATCCCGCACCTGATGGTGCCCCGGCTGCGCGACGCGATCGTCGGCAGCGACGCCCGGGTGATCGTCACGCTCAACCTCGCCGAGCAGGCGGGGGAGACCCACGGCTTCGAGGCGGCCGACCACCTGGCCGTGCTCGTCGAGCACGCTCCGCAGCTCCGGGTGCACACGGTCCTGGCGGACGCCCGACAGGTCGGGTCGGGGCTGGCCGACCTCGAGCACGTGGTCCGCGCGACCGGTGCGCGACTGGTGCTCGACGACGTCGCGCTCGACGACGGCTCGCCCCGGCACGACCCGGTGAAGCTGGCGGCGGCGTACACCCGGATCCTGGGCGGAGCCTGACTCCGAGGCACGTTGACGCGCGTGGCAGGATCGGCGTTATGGCGATGACGGCACAGGTCAAGGCGGAGCTGTCGAGCACCCAGGTGACGAAGACCTGCTGCCGCAAGGCCGAGGTGGCCTCGATGCTCCGCTTCGCCGGCGGGCTGCACATCGTCAGCGGCAAGATCGTCGTCGAGGCGGAGTTCGACACGGGCGCCGCCGCGCGTCGGCTGCGCACGAACATCGCCGAGGTCTACGGCCACCAGTCCGACGTCGTGATGGTGCAGGGCAACGGCATCCGGAAGGGCAGCCGCTACATCGTGCGGGTCGTCAAGGACGGCGAGGCGCTGGCCCGCCAGACCGGTCTGCTCGACCAGCGCGGCCGGCCCGTGCGCGGGCTGCCGCCCGCGGTGGTGTCGGGTGGCGGCTGCGACGCCGTCGCGGCCTGGCGCGGCGCCTTCCTCGCGCACGGCTCGCTCACCGAGCCGGGCCGGTCGTCGTCACTGGAGGTGACCTGCCCCGGGCCCGAGGCGGCGCTCGCGCTGGTGGGGGTCTCGCGTCGACTCGGGATCCACGCGAAGGCTCGCGAGGTGCGCGGCGTCGACCGCGTGGTGATCCGCGACGGCGACGCGATCGGGCAGCTGCTCACCCGGCTGGGCGCCCACGAGTCGCTGATGGCCTGGGAGGAGCGCCGGATGCGCCGCGAGGTGCGCGCGACGGCCAACCGGCTCGCGAACTTCGACGACGCCAACCTGCGCCGCTCGGCGCGCGCGGCGGTGGCCGCCGGCGCCCGCGTGGGCCGGGCCATGGAGATCCTCGGCGACGACGTGCCCGACCACCTGCGGATGGCCGGCGAGCTGCGCCTCGAGCACAAGCAGGCCTCGCTGGAGGAGCTCGGCCAGCTCCACGACCCGGTGCTGACCAAGGACGCGATCGCGGGCCGGATCCGCCGTCTTCTCGCGATGGCCGACAAGCGGGCCGAGGAGCTCGGCGTCCCCGACACGGAGGCCTCGCTGACGCCGGAGATGCTCGTCGAGGATGGCTGAGCAGCCGCGTGCTAGCACGCGGCGTGGGCGAAGGCAGATTGAGCGAGCCCCGCGGCCGGGGAACGAGGTCGCGACGGGCGCGTCGAAATCGAGCCCTCGTCGCGGGGTGAGGCTCGCCGGAGGACTCGAGGCTCGCTCCGCTCGCACCTCAACCACCGCCGGGCGGTTCGTTACCACGGCGTACGCCGGACGCGACCTGGGTCGCGCGCGCCTCAGCCGATAGGGTCGGAGCGTCCCATCGCACCAGACGACCGACAAGCAGGAGCACGCAGTGACTGTTCGAGTAGGTATCAACGGGTTCGGCCGGATCGGCCGCAACTTCTTCCGCGCCGTCCGTGCCTCCGGCCTGGACATCGAGATCGTCGCCGTCAACGACCTGACGGACAACAAGTCCCTGGCGCCCCTGCTCAAGTTCGACTCGATCCTGGGCCGCCTCGACGCCGACGTGTCGGCCACCGAGGACGAGATCAGGGTCGGCGACCAGGTCGTGAAGACCTTCGCGGAGCGCGACCCCGCCAACCTCAAGTGGGCCGACCTCGGCGTCGACGTCGTCGTCGAGTCGACCGGCTTCTTCACCGACGCCACGAAGGCCCGCGCCCACGTCGACAACGGCGGCGCCAAGAAGGTCATCATCTCCGCGCCGGCCTCCAACGAGGACGTCACCGTGGTCATGGGCGTCAACCACACGTCGTACGACCCCGCCGCCCACACCGTCATCTCCAACGCGTCGTGCACGACCAACTGCCTCGCGCCGATGGCGAAGGCGCTGCACGAGGGTCTGGGCATCAACAAGGGCCTGATGACGACGATCCACGCCTACACCGCGGACCAGAACCTCCAGGACAACATCCACAAGGACCCCCGCCGGGCCCGTGCCGCCGCGCTCAACATGGTGCCTACCTCGACCGGTGCCGCGAAGGCGATCGGTCTGGTGCTGCCCGAGCTCAAGGGCAAGCTCGACGGCTACGCCATGCGCGTGCCGGTCCCGACCGGCTCCGCGACCGACCTGTCCTTCGAGGCCGCGCGCGAGACCTCCGTCGAGGAGGTCAACGAGATCGTCAAGGCGGCGGCCGACGGCAAGATCCTCAAGTACTCCACCGACCCGCTGGTCTCGACCGACATCGTCACCGACCCGGCGTCCTGCATCTTCGACGCGCCGCTGACCAAGGTGATCGGCAACCAGGTCAAGGTGCTCGGCTGGTACGACAACGAGTGGGGCTACTCCAACCGCCTCGCCGACCTCATCGCCTACGTCGGAGAGACCCTCTGACGATGGGGGAGTACGCCGGCCTCGGAGACGTGGCTGGGAAGCGCGTCCTCGTCCGCTCCGACCTGAACGTTCCGCTCGACGGAACAACGATCACCGACGACGGCCGGATCCGGGCGAGCGTGCCGACCATCCGGGAGCTGGCCGAGGCCGGCGCCCGGGTAGTCGTGACCGCCCACCTCGGCCGCCCGAAGGGCGCCCCCGAGGAGCGGTACTCGCTGCGCCCGGTGGCCGCCCGGCTCGGCGAGTTGCTCGGGCGGCCGGTGGCCTTCGCGACCGACACCGTCGGCGACAGCGCCCGCGAGACCGTCGCCGGCCTGGCCGACGGTCAGGTCGCCCTGCTGGAGAACGTCCGGTTCAACCCGGGGGAGACCAGCAAGGACGACGCCGAGCGGGGCGCGTTCGCCGATCGGCTCGCGGAGCTGGCCGACGCCTTCGTCTCCGACGGCTTCGGCGTCGTGCACCGCAAGCAGGCCTCGGTGTACGACGTGGCGCAGCGGTTGCCGCACGCGATGGGCCAGCTGGTGTCGACCGAGATCGGCGTGCTGCGCCGGCTCACCGAGGAGCCCGAGCGTCCGTACGTCGTGGTGCTCGGTGGCTCGAAGGTCTCCGACAAGCTCGGCGTGATCGACAACCTGCTCGGCAAAGCCGACCGGCTGCTGATCGGCGGCGGCATGGTGTTCACCTTCCTGCGGGCCCAGGGCCACGAGGTCGGCAAGAGCCTCCTCGAGGAGGACCAGCTCGACACCTGCCGGGCCTACCTGCAGCGGGCCCAGGAGTCCGGCGTCGAGATCCTGCTGCCCACCGACATCGTGGTCGACACCGAGTTCCCGGCGGGTGAGCGGACCCCGGAGCCGCGCGTCGTTCCGGCCGCGGAGATCCCCGCCGACACCCTCGGCCTCGACATCGGGCCCGACTCCGCGGCGGCGTTCGCCGCGGCCCTCGCCGACGCGCGCACGGTCTTCTGGAACGGCCCCATGGGCGTCTTCGAGGTCGCCGCCTTCGCGGCCGGCACCCGGGCCGTCGCGGAGGCGCTCACGAAGATCGACGGCCTGTCCGTCGTGGGTGGCGGCGACTCCGCGGCCGCCGTCCGCACGCTCGGCTTCGACGAGGCCGCGTTCGGCCACATCTCGACCGGCGGTGGCGCCAGCCTCGAGTACCTCGAGGGCAAGGAGCTGCCCGGCATCCAGGTCCTGGAGGACTGAACCGATGGTGAACTCTGCGAAGTCCAAGGGACGCACCCCGCTGATGGCGGGGAACTGGAAGATGAACCTGAACCACCAGGAGGCGATCGTCCTGGTGCAGAAGCTCGCGGTCACGCTCTCCGACAAGAAGCACGACTTCAGCCGGGTCGAGGTCGTCGTGGTGCCGCCGTTCACCGACCTGCGGTCGGTGCAGACGCTCGTCGACGGCGACCGCCTGCAGATCCGGTACGGCGCGCAGGACGTGTCGACCCACGAGGCAGGCGCCTACACCGGCGAGATCTCGGCGGCGATGCTCGCCAAGCTCGGCTGCTCGTACGTCGTGGTCGGTCACAGCGAGCGCCGTGAGTACCACGCGGAGGGCGACGAGGTCGTCAACGCCAAGGCACACCGCGCCCTGGCGACCGGCATGACGCCGATCGTGTGCGTCGGCGAGGGCCTCGACGTCCGGCAGGCAGGGGCGCACGTCGCGCACTGCCTCGCGCAGGTGGACGGCTCGCTCGCCGGCTTCTCGGCCGAGCAGGTCGGTGGTCTGGTCGTCGCCTACGAGCCGGTCTGGGCGATCGGCACCGGCGAGGTGGCGACGCCCGAGGACGCGCAGGAGGTCTGCGCGGCGATCCGCGGGCGGATCCGCGAGGTCCACGGCGACGGTGCGGCCGACGGCGTACGCATCCTCTACGGCGGCTCGGTGAAGGCGGCGAACGTGGCCGGCATCATGGCGCAGCGCGATGTCGACGGCTGCCTGGTGGGCGGTGCGAGCCTTCAGGCGGACGAGTTCGGGGGCATCTGCCGCTTCTACGACATGCCGGTCCTGTGATCGCGCCGAACCTGACGTAGGCTGTGCGACCGTGGAACTGATCTTCACCATCGTGCTCATGATCGCCAGCGGGCTGCTCATCCTGCTGGTGCTGCTTCACAAGGGCCGCGGTGGCGGACTCTCTGACATGTTCGGCGGTGGCGTCTCGAGCTCGCTGGGCGGCTCGTCGGTTGCGGAGCGCAACCTCGACCGCCTGACGGTCGGCATCGGCATCATCTGGTTCGCCTGCGTGATCGCCCTCGGGCTCTTGCTGGCGTACTGACACACAGGTTCAGAGCGGTCTCGAAGGACTCGAAGGGGAAACGTCGGTGGCTGGTGGAGGAAACGCGATTCGCGGGAGCCGGGTCGGCGCTGGTCCGATGGGCGAGGCGGAGCGCGGTGAGGCGGCTCCGCGGCAGACGGTGACGTACTTCTGCGCCCGCGAGCACCGCTCGGTGGTGCCGTTCTCGACCGAGGCGCAGGTGCCCGAGTCCTGGGACTGCCCCAAGTGCGGGCTGCCAGCCAGCCTCGACTCCGACAACCCGCCCCCGGCGCCGAAGATCGAGCCGTACAAGACCCACCTCGCCTACGTGAAGGAGCGTCGCTCCGACAAGGAGGCCGAGGACATCCTCGACGAGGCCCTCGAGCTGCTGCGCACCCGTCGCAAGGCCGGCGAGATCATCTTTTAGCGCCCCTGGTCCGAGCTTGCGAGGACCAGGACCCAGGCGCAAGGTCGAGGAGCCGCGCGAGCGAGGAACGAGCTCGCGACCGGCGTCTCGAGACCAGAGGATCCAGCGGCAGGCTCGAGCCGCACGAGCGGCGCCTTGAGTTCACAGGTTCCAGCCGCAGGGTCGAGGAGCCACGCGACCGGCGTCTCGAGACCAGAGCACCCGGCGGCGCTGAGCAGCAAGCGCCAGGGCGACTCATGCCCGGGTGGCGAGCAGCGTCGCCAGGTAGACCAGGTAGGCGCCGACGAAGAGCGCACCCTCGATCCGGCTGAGGCCGCGTCTGGTCCAGAACACCGGTACGCACGCGAGCGTTGCGCCGACCATGAGCAGGAGGTCGCCGGCCAGGACGTCGTCGGGCACCGGGACCGCCGTGGGCGCCGCGAGCACGGTGGGGCCGAGGACGAGCGCGACGTTGAAGACGTTCGAGCCCATCAGGTTGCCGATGGCGAGCGCCCGCTCGCCGCGGACCGCCGAGACGACCGCGGTGACCAGCTCCGGCGCGGAGGTCCCGACGGCCACGACCGTCAGTCCGATCACCGCGTCGCTGACGCCGAGGCGCTGCGCGATGTCCACCGCGCCGTCGACGAGGAGCTCGGCGCCGAGCACGATGGCCGCCAGGCCCGCGAGGAGGACGACGACCGTCACCGGCGCGCGCACGTCACGATGGCTCTTCGGTGCCGCGGCGCGCGCACCACGGGTCGAGAGCAGGATCGACGCGAGGTAGACCGCGCCGAAGGCCGTCAGCCAGAGCCCGTCCGCCGCCGACAGCGCACCGTCACGGGCCAGCACGAAGAGCAGCACCGCGGCGAGCGCTCCGGCGGGCAGGTCGTGGCGCAGCGTGCGTGCCTCGAAGCGGATGGGCGCGAGCAGGGCGGCCAGGCCGAGCACCAGGAGCGTGTTGACGAGGTTCGTGCCCACGATGTTGCCGACCGCGAGCTCTCCGGCACCGTCGCGCACGGCGCTGAGGCCGATCGCCAGCTCCGGGAGACTGGTCCCGAGCGAGACCACGGTGAGGCCGACGACGAGCGGCGGCACGCCCAGCCGTGACGCGAGGTCGGACCCGCCGCGCACGACGCCCTCGGCGCCGACCACGAGCAGCACCAGGCCGGCCAGGAGGAGCCCGGCGCTCACCCCGCGGCCCGGTCAGCCACTGCGCTCCGACGGCCGGCGACCGCGCCGTTCGGCGCCGGCCATCGACCCGGGCACAGCCTGCTCATGACGTCCTCCTGCCGTCATCGTGCCGCAGGTGGGTGGGCGCCACCACCCTCCACGTCGGTCCGGGCGCGAGACGTTCAGGCGCGCAGCTCGGCGAGCAGCCCGGCCACCTCCGCGCGGAGCAGCTCGGCCATCGCGGCCAGGCCCTGGGAGCCCCCGTCGACCCGGTCCCGCCCGTCGACCGCGACGGTGACGGCGTCGACCATCGGGCTCATGTCGGCCACGGTCGACTCGACGCTCGCCATGGCGGTGCTGCTCGCGCCCGCGACGTCCTGCATGGCCTCCACCTGGCTGGTGATCCGGCCGGTGGACTGGGCGGTCGAGTCGGCAAGCGTCTTCACCTCGGTCGCCACGACCGCGAAGCCCCGTCCGGCCTCGCCGGCGCGGGCGGCCTCGATGGTGGCGTTGAGCGCCAGCAGGCGGGTCTGCTTCGCGATCTCGGAGATCACCCGCACGACCTCGTGGATCTGCTGGGCCGCCCCGGTCGCCTCGCGTACGGCGGCGCCCGCCTGCTCGGCCTCGGCCCCGGCCCGCCGGGCGGAGTCCGCGAGGCTCGCCGAGGTGGTGCTGAGCTCCGCGGCGACCGCGGCCACCTGCTCGGCGACGGCGCCGACCGTGAGCTCGAGCCGCTCGGCCAGCTCGGTGCGCCGGGCGGCCGTGGCGTCGAGGTCGGCCTGGGTGCGGGCCATCGCGGCGGTGGCCCGGTTGATGGTCTCGGCACCGGAACGGAAGACGCCGGTGGTCCCGGTGACCAGGAAGCGCCGGTAGAAGCGGCCCTCGGCCGCCGCCTGCAGTGACGCGGCGGACTCGCGCACGTAGGCGTCGGTGCGGTCGAGCAGGCCGTTGACCGCCAGCCGGAGGGCGGCGACCTCGGGCAGTTCGTCGGTGCCCGGCAGGGGGCAGACCCGGGCCTCGAGGTCGCCGTCGGCCGCAGCGGTGCAGACCCGCAGCAGCTCGTGGATCGCGTCGGCGTACGCCGCCGGGACGGCAGCGGGCGTGCGGTCGGGGCGGCGGATCATGCCGCCTCCGCCGCGTTGGTGAGCTCCCACACGTAGCGCTCGTAGGTCGTGCCCTGCTCGGCGAGGACCCGGTCGAGCCGGGCGCTGCCGGCGTTCGCGGCGTCGACCGCCCGCCGATGGTGCGCCTCCTCGGCGAGCAGCCGTTGGTACAGCGGTCGCACCCGGGCGATCGCGCCGGCGGCGGGGCGACGGCGGTTGGAGTGGTAGCCGACGATCCGGCCGTGGGCGTCTCGGGACGGCGTGACGTGGGCGAGCACCCAGTAGTGGGCGCCGTCGGCGGCGAGGTTCACGACGTATGCGAAGAGCTCCCGGTCCTGCTGGACGCTGTCCCACAGCAGCTTGAACACCGCCCGGGGCATCTCCGGGTGCCGGATCACGCTGTGCGGCTGTCCGATCACGTCGGTCTCGTCGAGGGCCGAGATGCGGCAGAAGACGTCGTTGGCGTAGGTGATCCTGCCCTTCAGGTCGGTCTTGGTCACGATGACGTCGTCTGATCGGAGCTCGCGCTCGATTCCAGACGGGTGGATTCCTGAAATCACACCCCTGTGATCGGCCACCGGCCGGTGGACGTTACCCAAACCGCCGACGGGTCGGATTGCTCACAGCGCCGAGGCGGCCTCGCGGTCGAGGAACCAGACCGTCTCCTCGCGACCCGCTACACCGGCGGCCGGGATCTCGTGCACGTCGGCGCCCCCGAGGGCGGCGGCGACCGCGCGCGCCTTGCCGGAGCCGCTCACCAGGAACCACACCGATCGAGCGCGGTTCAGCGCCGGCAGGGTGAGGCTGATCCGCTCCGGGGGCGGCTTGGGCGAGCCGGTGACGCCGACCGCGATCGCGTCGGCGTCGAGCTGCGGGAAGCCGGGGAAGAGCGAGGCGATGTGACCGTCGGGGCCGATGCCGAGCATCACGATGTCGAACTCGCCGCTGCCGTGCCGGCGCAGCGCGTCGGCGTACGCCGCGGCGCCGGCGTCGACGTCGCTGGCGTCGGCCGTCGACGGCATCTCGTGGACCTGCGTCGCGCCCACGGCGTCGAGGAAGGCGGCGCGGGCCTGGCCGCTGTTGCGGTCAGGGGAGTCGGGGGCGACGAAGCGCTCGTCACCCCACCAGACCACGACCCGGCCCCAGTCGACCTCCGAGCCGGGCGTGAGCCGCGCGATCTCGCGATGGATCTGGTCGGCGATCGTGCCGCCGGTGAGCGCGATCCGGGGGACGCCCCCGGCGTCCTGGGCGTCGGCGAGGCGACTGAGCAGCTCGCCGGCCACGGCGGTGGCCAGGGCCGGGCCGTCCTCGTGCACCTCGACCAGGGGTTCAGGGGTCACCTCGAGGCCTCCATCCTCAGCAGCCGCTTCGTGGTCTCCGCGTAGACGTCATCCTCGTCGAGCCGGCGCAGCTCCTCGGCCAGCAGCTCCGGCAGCTCGCGCCGCTTGAGGGCGACGGGGCGGTCGGGGCGGTCCGGCGACGAGAACGTCGCCAGCCTGCCGTCGGGGCGCGAGATCCGGATCGGGCCCTCGCGGGTCTCGAGCACGACCTCGGTGATGCCGGGCCCGGAGGAGCTCGTGCGGGTGACGTCGACCTTGAGGCGGTCGGCCAGCCAGGCCGCCAGGAGGTCGGCACTGGGGCTGATCCGCTCCGCGGTGACCGATGCCCGGGTCACCTTGAGCGGCTGCTGGTCGAGCGCTGCGGCCAGCAGCGCCCGCCAGGGGGTGATCCGGGTCCAGGCCAGGTCGGTGTTGCCGACCGTGTAGGCCTCGCACTGGCGGTAGATCGCCTTGGTCTTGCCGCGCACGGCGGCCGCGGCGTCGGTGATGCGGCGCTGGGCCAGCCGGCCCAGCGGGTCGCCGGCGGGGTCGGCGGGTGGGTGGCTGGGCCACCACACGGCGACGGGGGAGTCGGGCAGCAGCAGCGGCAGCACCACGGACTCGGGGTGCTTGACGACCTCACCCTTGAGCCGGATCAGCGCCGTCTCGCCGGTCCAGCCCGACCCGGTGCCGACCTGGGCGCCGATCTCGGCGGCGCCGCGGGCGTCACCGAGGATGACGCCGAGCACCCGGGCCGGGTGCTCGTGCGAGGCCGCCCGGGCGGCGCGCATGGCACCCTCCGCGTCGTCCTCCGCGACGACGATGACCAGCGTCATCACCATGCCCATCGCGGGGCTGCCGGCGCGCACGCGGGCCCGCCGGAGCTCGGCCGCGATCTCGGCCGAGTTCGTGTTCGTCAGCTCGATCATCTCGGGGTCCCCTCGAAAGTGTGGAGCGGAGGGCGTCGGGGTCCCCGCGGGATCGTGCGCCGGGGGAGCGTAGCGGAGGAGGCCGCGATCTCGTGGGGTGAAGCGTTGCGGGGGAGCTCCGCAGTTTCGTGGGGTGAGGTCATGCTCAGGGCCTCCTCCAGACGCGTCCGTCGCGGGCCAGCATCGCGTCGGCGGAGGCGGGGCCCCAGCCGCCCGACTCGTACGGCTCGGGCCGGCCCTTGCCCTTCTCGTCCTGCGCGGCCCAGTGGTCGAGGATCGGGTCGAGGATCTGCCACGAGAGCTCGACCTCCTCGTGCCGGGGGAAGAGCGGCGGATCGCCGAGGAGTACGTCGAGGATCAGCCGCTCGTAGGCCTCCGGGGAGGACTCGGTGAAGGCGCCGCCGTAGACGAAGTCCATGTTCACGTCGCGGATCTCCATCTGCGTGCCCGGCACCTTCGAGCCGAACCGCAGCGTGACGCCCTCGTCGGGCTGGATCCGGATCACCAGGGCGTTCTGCCCGAGCTCCTCGATCGAGGAGTCCGCGAAGGGCAGGTGCGGTGCCCGCTTGAAGACGATCGCGACCTCGGTGACGCGGCGGCCGAGCCGCTTGCCGGTGCGCAGGTAGAACGGCACGCCGGCCCAGCGCCGGGTCTCGACGTTGAGGGTCACCGCGGCGTACGTCTCGGTGGTCGAGGTGCGCTTGATGCCCTCCTCCTCGAGGAAGCCGGGCACCTTGACGCCACCGGCCCAGCCCGCGGCGTACTGACCTCGCGCGGTCGTCAGGTCGAGCCGGCGGGGGAGCGTCACGCTGGAGAGCACCTTCTGCTTCTCGATCCGCAGCGACCGGGCGTCGAACGAGGTCGGCTCCTCCATCGCGACCAGGCTGAGCAGCTGGAGCAGGTGGTTCTGGATCACGTCGCGGGCGGCGCCGATGCCGTCGTAGTAGCCGGCCCGGCCGCCGATGCCGATGTCCTCGGCCATCGTGATCTGCACGTGGTCGACGTAGTTGGAGTTCCAGATCGGCTCGAACATCTCGTTCGCGAAGCGCATCGCGAGGATGTTCTGCACGGTCTCCTTGCCGAGGTAGTGGTCGATCCGGAAGATCGAGTCGCTCGGGAAGACCTCGCCCAGGATGCCCTGGAGCTGGCGGGCCGACTCCAGGTCGTGGCCGAAGGGCTTCTCGATCACCACCCGGCGCCAGGAGCCCTCGCTGGCCCGCGCGAGGCCGTGCTCCTTGAGCTGCCCGACGACGTCACCGAAGAACCCCGGCGGGATCGCCAGGTAGAACGCGTGGTTGCCGCCGGTGCCGCGCAGCTCGTCGAGCTCCTCGATCGTGCGGCGCAGCCGGTCGAAGGCCTGGTCGTCGTCGAAGTTGCCCGGCACGAACCGGAAGCCCTCGGCGAGCTGCTGCCAGACCTCCTCGCGGAAGTCCGTGCGCGCGTGGGCCTTCACCGAGTCGTGCACGATCTGGGCGAAGTCCTGGTCGGCCCAGTCGCGCCGGGCGAACCCGGTGAGGCTGAAGCCGGGCGGCAGCAGGCCCCGGTTGGCGAGGTCGTAGATCGCCGGCATGATCTTCTTGCGCGACAGGTCGCCGGTGACCCCGAAGAGCACCATCCCGCTCGGGCCGGCGATGCGAGGGAGTCGTCGGTCACGGGGGTCGCGCAGCGGGTTGTCGCTCACGAGCGGTGCCTCCGGTAGTAGTCGATCAGCGCCCGCGTCGAGGCGTCCTGGGCGGCGGCCACCTCGACGTCACCGGCCACGGCCGGGGCGATCTGCTGAGCGAGCTGCTTGCCGAGCTCGACGCCCCACTGGTCGAAGGAGTCGATGCCCCAGACCGTGCCCTCGGTGAAGGTGATGTGCTCGTAGAGCGCGACCAGCTGGCCCAGCACCGATGGCGTCAGCGCCGGCGCCATGATCGAGGCGGTCGGGCGGTTGCCGGGGAAGACCCGGGCCGGGACGATCGCCTCCGCCGTGCCTTCGGCGCGCACCTCGTCGGCGGTCTTGCCGAAGGCCAGCGCCCGGGTCTGGGCGAAGAAGTTGGCCAGGAAGACCTCGTGCACGTCGGTGCGCTGCCCGTCGTGGGCGTCGACCAGCGGGTACGCCGGGTTGGCGAACGCGATGAAGTCTGCGGGGATCAGCCGGGTGCCCTGGTGGATCAGCTGGTAGAACGCGTGCTGGCCGTTGGTGCCCGGCTCGCCCCAGAACACCTCGCCGGTGTCGGTCGTGACGGCGATGCCGTCCCAGCGCACGCTCTTGCCGTTGGACTCCATCGTGAGCTGCTGCAGGTAGGCCGGAAACCGGTGCAGCAGCTGGGAGTAGGGGAGCACGGCGTGGGTCTGCGCGCCGAGGAAGTTGGTGTACCAGACGTTGAGCAGGCCCATCAGGACCGGCACGTTCCGCGCCAGGTCGGCGGTGCGGAAGTGCTCGTCCATCGCATGGAAGCCGGCGAGGAACTCCGCGAACCGCACCGGCCCGATCGCGATCACCAACGACGTGCCGATGGCGGAGTCGACGGAGTAGCGGCCGCCGACCCAGTCCCAGAAGCCGAACGCGTTCTCGGGGTCGATCCCGAAGTCGGCGACCTTGTCGAGCGCGGTCGAGACGGCCACGAAGTGCCGCGCGACGGCGTCGGTCGGGTCGGTGTCGGGCAGGCCGTCGAGCAGCCAGGATCGGCACAGGCGGGCGTTGGTCAGCGTCTCGAGGGTCCCGAACGTCTTGCTGGCGACGATGAACAGCGTGGTCGCCGGATCGAGTCCGGCGAGGGTGGTGGCTGCGTCGGTCGGGTCGATGTTGCTGATGAACCGGCACTCGAGGCCCTCCTGGCGGTACGCCGCGAGCGCCTCGTAGGCCATCACCGGACCGAGGTCGGAGCCACCGATGCCGATGTTGACGACCGTGCGGATCCGTTCGCCGGTGACGCCCGTCCACTCGCCCGACCGGACCCGGTCGGCGAACTCGTAGACCCGACGCAGCACGTCGTGCACGTCGCGCACCACGTCCTGACCGCCGACGCCGGGCCGGTCGCCGGGCGCGGCGTCGGCCGGCAGCCGGAGCGCGGTGTGCAGGACGGCACGGTCCTCGGTGACGTTGATGTGCTCGCCCCGGAACATCGCGTCGCGCCGTGCCTCGAGCCCGACCTCGCCCGCCAGCGCCAGGAGCGCGGCGAGGACGACGTCGTCGACGAGCGCCTTGGAGAGGTCGACGTGGAGGTCGGCCGCGTCGAAGGTGAGCCGCCCGACCCGGTCGGGATCGTCGGCGAACCAGCGGCGCAGGTCGGGCTCGAAGCCGGACGCGATCTTCGTCAGCCGCGACCAAGCCTCCGTCGTCGTCGGATCGACCGGGTCGGCGGCCGCGTTCATACCGAGGCGGCCTTGTCCATCTGGCCCTTCACGGTCTCGACCAGCTCGTCCCAGGACTTCTTGAACTTGTCGACGCCTTCGGTCTCGAGCACCACCAGCACGTCGTCGAAGTCGATGCCGGCGGCGGCCAGCTGGTCGAAGATCGTCTGCGCCGCCCCAGCCCGCCCGGTGACCTGGTCGCCCTCGAGCGCACCGTGGTCGGCGAAGGCGTCGAGGGTCTTCTCCGGCATCGTGTTGACCGTGTCGGCGACCACGAGGTCGGTGACGTAGAGGGTGTCGGGGTAGTCGGGGTTCTTGACCCCGGTCGAGGCCCACAGCGGGCGCTGCGGGTTCGCGCCCGCCTCCGCCAGCAGCCGCCACCGGTCGGAGGCGATCACCTCCTCGAAGGCGGCGTACGCCAGCCGGGCGTTGGCGACCGCGGCCCTGCCGCGCAGCGCGAGCGCCTCGTCGGTCCCGATCTTCTCGAGCCGGGCGTCGACCTCGGTGTCGACCCGGGAGACGAAGAACGACGCCACCGACTGGATCCGGCTCAGGTCGAGACCCGCGTCGCGTGCCTGCTCGAGCCCGGTGAGGTAGGCGTCCATCACCTCGCGGTAGCGCCCGATGCCGAAGATCAGCGTGACGTTGACGCTGATGCCCTGGGCGATCGCGGCGGTGATGGCGGGCAGCCCCTCCCGGGTCGCCGGGATCTTGATGAGCGCGTTGCGCCGGTCGACCGCGGTCCAGAGCGCGCGCGCCGAGGCGATCGTGCCCTCGGTGTCGTTGGCGAGCGCCGGCTCGACCTCGATCGAGACCCGGCCGTCGGCGGCGGTGCTGTCGGCGACCGGCGCGAGGATGTCGCAGGCGTTGCGCACGTCCTCGGTGGTGAGCTCGAAGATCACCCGGTCGACCGGCTCGCCCTTGTCGACGAGCTGGGCGACCTGCTCGTCGTAGCGCTCACCGTTGGCGATCGCGGCGGCGAAGATCGTCGGGTTCGTGGTGACGCCGACGACGGACTTGTCCTTGACGAGACCGGCGAGATTGCCGGTCTCGATGCGCTCGCGGGACAGGTCGTCGAGCCAGATCGACACCCCCGCGTCCGACAGAGCCTTCAGGCGGTCATTCATCGTTTTCCTCTCTGGATCGCAGACGATGGGGGTCGAACGCGGCTAGGCGGTGACCGCCGCGATCGAGTCGTGGGCGGCGGCGACGACCGCGTCGGTCGTGACGCCGTACTCCTGGAAGATCCGCGCGAAGTCCGCGGACGCGCCGTAGGTCTCGATGGAGATGATCCGCCCGTGGTCGCCGACCACCTCGCGCCAGCCCTGGGCGATGCCGGCCTCGACGGAGACCCGGGCCTTCACGGTCGGGGGGATCACGGTCTCGCGGTAGGACTCCTCCTGCGCGTCGAACCACTCCCGGCACGGCATCGACACGACGCGGGCGCCGATGCCCTGCTCGGCGAGCAGGGCCCGCGCCTCGACGGCGAGCTGCACCTCGGAGCCGGTGCCGATCAGCACGACGTCGGGCAGGCCGCCCAGCGGGGTGTCCTGGAGCACGTACGCGCCGCGGTGGACGTTGCTGGTGTCGGAGAAGCCGTCGGTGCCCCGCGGGAAGACCGGGACGTTCTGCCGGGTCAGCGCGATGCCCGTGGGCCGGGAGGTGTTCTCGATCGCGGCCTTCCAGACGGCGGCCGTCTCGTTGGCGTCGGCCGGGCGGGCGACGTCGAGGCCCGGGATCGCGCGCAGCGCGGCGAGGTGCTCGATCGGCTGGTGGGTGGGGCCGTCCTCGCCCAGGCCGATCGAGTCGTGGGTCCAGACGTAGGTGACCGGCAGCCCCATCAGCGCGGCGAGCCGGACCGCCGGGCGCATGTAGTCGGAGAACTGCAGGAACGTGCCGCCGAAGACCCGGGTGCCGCCGTGCAGCGCGATGCCGTTCATGATCGCGCCCATCGCGTGCTCGCGGATGCCGAAGTGCAGCACCCGGCCGGTGTACGGGTCGCCCTCGAACATCTTGCTGGAGCGGTCCTTCGGGATGAAGGACAGCGCGCCCTCGATCGTGGTGTTGTTCGACTCCGCGAGATCGGCCGAGCCGCCCCACAGCTCGGGGATCACGGCGGCCATCGCGTTGATGACCGCGCCGGACGCCTTGCGGGTCGCCATGCCCTTCGGGTCGGCGTCGAACGTCGGCAGCGAGTCGGCCCAGCCCTCGGGCAGGGCGCGCGTCTGCAGCCGCTCGAAGAGCGCGACGTCGGCCGACGGCTTCGTGGTCCAGTGCTGGAACTGCTTGTTCCACTCCTCCTGGGCCTGCTGGCCGCGGACAACCGCCCGGCGGGTGTGCTCGATCACGTCGGCCGACACCTCGAAGGTCTGCGCCGGGTCGAAGCCGAGCACCTCCTTGGTGGCCTGCACCTCGGTCTCACCGAGGGCGGAGCCATGCGCCTTGCCGGTGCCCTGGGCGTTGGGCGCGGGCCAGGCGATGATCGTGCGCAGCACGATGAAGCTGGGCCGGTCGGTGACGGCCTCGGCCGCCTGGATCGCGTCCCAGAGGGCCTGCACGTCCTCCCGGTAGCCGCGGCCGTCGTGGGTCCAGTCGACGGTCTGGACGTGCCAGCCGTAGGCCTCGTAGCGGGCCGCGGTGTCCTCGGAGAGGGCGATGTTGGTGTCGTCCTCGATCGAGATCTTGTTGTCGTCGTAGATCAGCGTGAGGTTGCCGAGCTGCTGGGTGCCGGCGAGCGAGGAGGCCTCGCCGCTCACGCCCTCCTCGATGTCGCCGTCGGAGCAGATCGCGTAGATGTGGTGGTCGAACGGCGACTCGCCGGGCGCGGCGTTCGGGTCGAGCAGGCCGCGCTCCTTGCGGGCGGCCATCGCCATGCCGACGGCGTTCGCGACGCCCTGCCCGAGCGGGCCGGTCGTGGTCTCGACACCGGCCGTGTGGCCGTACTCGGGGTGCCCCGGGGTCTTGCTGCCCCAGGTGCGCAGTGCCTTGATGTCGTCGAGCTCGAGGCCCCACCCACCCAGGTAGAGCTGGAGGTACAGGGTGAGCGAGGAGTGCCCCGCCGAGAGCACGAACCGATCCCGGCCCGGCCAGTGCGGGTCGGCGGGGTTGTGCCGCATCACCTTCTGGAAGAGCAGGTAGGCCGCGGGAGCCAGGCTCATCGCGGTGCCGGGATGGCCGTTGCCGACCTTCTGCACCGCGTCCATGGCGAGGACTCGGACCGTGTCCACCGCCTTCTGGTCGAGGTCGGTCCAGTCGAGTGCAGAGGTCTTGCTCACAGGGTTCCTTTCCGGAGGTTCGGCCAGTGCCGAGCCTACTCAGGTCTGGCGATAGACTCCCATCCGTCCAGCATCGCTCCGGTGCCCACCATTCCTCCCGAGGACTCCCGTGACCTACGTCGGCCATTCGGCCTCTGCCGCGAGGCAGTCGACGGTCGGACGGGCGAGCGTGAAGGACATCGTGGCGGCGTACGTCGGGCTGACCAAGCCCCGCGTCATCGAGCTGTTGCTGCTGACGACCGTCCCGGTGATGTTCTACGCCGCCCGCGGCGTACCGGACCTGGGCCTGGTGGTCGCGACGGTGCTCGGCGGAGCGTTCTCCGCCGGGTCGGCGTCGGTGTTCAACTGCGTCTACGACCGCGACATCGACGAGCAGATGCGGCGCACCCGCCGGCGGGCGCTGCCCCGGCACATCGTCTCGCCCCGCGCGGCGCTCGTCTTCGGGTTCGTGCTGGCGATCCTGTCGACGGCGATCCTGCTGCTGTGGGTCAACCCGCTGTCCGCGGCGCTGTCGGTGGCGGCGAACGCCTTCTACGTCTTCGTGTACACGATGCTGCTCAAGCGGCGGACCACCCAGAACATCGTCTGGGGCGGCCTGGCCGGCTGCTTCCCGGCGCTGATCGGCTGGACCGCGGTCACCGGCTCGCTGTCGTGGACCCCGGTGGTGCTGTTCCTGGTGGTCTTCTTCTGGACGCCGCCGCACACCTGGGCGCTCGCGCTCCGCTACCGCGAGGACTACGCGAACGTCGACGTCCCGATGCTTCCGGTCGTCAAGCCCGCCCACGAGGTCGGGCGGCAGATCGTGATCTACAGCTGGGTGATGGTCGCCACGTCCCTGGCGCTCTGGCCGGTCGCCGACACCAGCGTCGTCTACCCGATCGCGGCGACCCTGCTGGGCGCGGTGTTCCTGGTCGAGGCGCACCGGATGTGGCGTCGCGCCCGCGGCACCGAGAGCCTCACCGTGATCCAGCCGATGCGGCTCTTCCACACCTCGAACCTCTACCTGTCGCTGCTGTTCGTCGCCGTCGCGATCGACCCGCTCGTCACCCGCTGACCGCTCGCGGGTCGGTGGTTTCGAGGCTCAGGCCTGGCGGCCTTCGCACCTCAACCACCGTGGTGGGGTGCCGGTGGTTGAGGTGTGAGGCGCGCGCGCTTGTACTGAGGTGCGAAGCGAAGCGAGCCTCGAAGTGCCGAGCCTCGAAACCACCCCGGCAGGACGGTCAGGACCGGTCGGGCTCGCGCACCTGCAACAGCGCCCAGGTGACCGCCGCGGAGGTGAGGCCGGCGCCGAGCATGTGGAAGCCGACGAGCACGATCGGCAGGTCGGTGAAGTACTGCACGAAGCCGATCAGGCCCTGGGACAGCTCGACCACGAGCAGCACGACCACCGCGGACCGGGTCCTGCGCGGCTGGCCGGTGGCGATCACCGCGAGGAGCAGGCCGATCGTCAGCCCGATGAGCAGGAACACCAGGTCGGCGTGCACCTGGCTCCACTGGAGCGGGTCGAGGCCGTTGCGCGGGGCGTCCGCGTCGCCGGCGTGCGGACCGGCGCCGGTCACGACGGTGCCGACGTAGAGCACCGCCCAGGCTGCGGCGAACGCCGACCACGCGAGCCAGACCAGCGCGCCCCGGGGCGGTACGGCGGGCGCGGGCCGGTCGATCCGATGCCGGAACAGCATGGCCAGGCCGACGATCGCCATCGAGACCAGCAGGTGCAGCGACACCACCCACGGATTGAGGTCGGTGAGGACGGTGATGCCGCCGATCGCCGCCTGGGCCGGGATGCCGAGTGCGATCAGCAGGGCGATCGCGCGCAGGTCGCGCCGGCGGGACTGCCAGGCGGCGATGAAGGTGGCGATGGCGATGGCGACCAGGACCCAGGTGAGCAGCCGGTTGCCGAACTCGATGGCCGAGTTGATCGAGTAGGCGCCGTGCGGGGTGAAGGACTCCTCGGTGCAGCGCGGCCAGGTGGGGCAGCCGAGCCCCGATCCGGTGAGCCGGACGACGCCGCCGGTGACGACGAGGCCGACGTTGGCCACGATCGAGGCCCAGGCCCACCCGACGAGCCACTCGTCGAGGTGGCGCAGCCGGTAGGTCAGTCGGCCCTGGGGCCGGTCGGTCACTCCCACTTGAACGTCCTAGCCGTGAGGACCGTGCCGAGGCCGGCCCAGATGATCAGTACGCCGAGATCGCGCCACGCCACGCCGCCGTCGATGAAGCCGATGCGCATCGCCTCGCCGAGGGCGCCGGACGGCAGCCACCGGACGATGTCGCCGAACGCGCCGTAGGCGCTGAGCGGCAGCACCACGCCGCCGCCGGTCATCAGCAGCAGGTAGATCAGGTTGGCCGCCGCGAGGGTGGCCTCGGCTCGGAGCACGCCGGCCACGAAGAGGCCGAGGCTGGCGAACGCCGCGGTGCCGAGCAGGATGGCCAGGGCCACGCCGAGCACGCCCGGCTTCGGCGTCCAGCCGAGCAGCTGGCCGACGCCGCCGATCACGATGATCTGCAGCAGCTCGACCAGCAGCAGGGCGAGCACCTTGCCGGCGAGCAGCCCGGACCGGGGGAGCGGCGAGCTGCCGAGCCGCTTGATCACGCCGTACCGGCGCTCGAAGCCGGTCGCGATGGCGAGCGAGGTGAACGACGTGGACATCACGGCCAGCGCGATCACGCCGGGGGTGAAGATGTCGACCAGGGGAGTGCCGGACTTGAGGTTCAGGGAGAGGTGCTCGCCCGCGGTGACGCCGCCCACCAGGACCATCACCGGGATCACCACGGCGAGCAGCAGCTGCTCGCCGTTGCGGAGCATCAGCTTGGCTTCCATACGGGCCTGCGCGACGACCTGGCGGTGCAGGGGCGCGGCCCCGGGTCGCGGGGTGAAGTCGAGCTCACTCATCGTCATCGTCCATCTCTCGCCCGGTGAGCTCCAGGAAGACGTCCTCGAGGGTGCGTGAGCCGAAGCTGATCGAGCGCACCCCGACGCCCTGCTCGGCGCTCCAGCGGTCGACCGAGGTCCGCAGCGCGGCCTCGGCGTCGACCGGGAGCTCCTGGTCGACGACGAGACGGACGGTCGCCGACGACCCGCGGGTGAGCTCCTCCGGCGTGCCCGAGGCGATCAGGCGGCCGCGATCGATGATGTGGACCTGGTCGGCGAGGTGCTCGGCCTCCTCCAGGTAGTGGGTCGTGAGCACCACGGTCACGCCGTCGTGCCGCAGTTCGCGCAGCAGGTCCCACGTTGTCCGCCGCGCCTGCGGGTCCATCCCGGCCGTCGGCTCGTCGACGAACACGATCTCGGGACGACCGACCAGCGCCATCGCCAGCCCGAGGCGCTGCTGCTGTCCCCCCGAGAGCCGGCGGTACGGCGTACGCCCGCAGTCGCCCAGGCCGAGGCGCTCGGCCAGCAGGGCGGTGTCGAGCGGGTGCGCGTGCAGGCGGGCGACGTGGTCGAGCATCTCCATCGCCTGCACCCCGCTCCACGCGCCACCGCCCTGGAGCATCACGCCGATCCGGGGCAGCAGGTCGGAGCGGTCGCGCACGGGGTCGAGGCCGAGCACCCGCACGCTGCCGGCCTGGGGGCGGCGGTAGCCCTCGCAGGTCTCGAGCGTCGTCGTCTTCCCGGCGCCGTTCGGGCCGAGCACGGCGGTGATCGTGTGTCGATCGACCGTCATCGACAGCCCGTCGACGGCGGCCTTCTCGCCGTACCTCATCACCAGGCCGTCGATCTCGACGGCGGCCGCGGGCGAGACGGCGGGGGAGGCAGCGGGCACGGCGGTCAGTCTAGGGACGGCCCCCGTGTGGCCCGGCTCACCCCTCGATCCAGGTAAGGGTTGCCTTCCTTGAACGGACCGAAGCATTAACGGCACACTGACGTTGTGGAATTCGACGAGGCGCTCCCCAGGGATGGGGGAGTCGGACCCGACCAGCCGACGCGGCAGCGCGTCGTGTGGTCGATCCTCGTCAACGGACCCTCGACCGCGGCGGCACTCGCCGAGCGGCTCGACCTCACCCCGGCGGCGGTCCGCCGCCACCTCGACCAGCTGCTCGAGGAGGGTGACGTCGAGGCGCGCGAGCCGCGCTCCCAGACCACCCGGGGCCGGGGCCGTCCGGCCAAGGTCTTCGCGCTGACCGAGGTCGGCCGCGAGGGCTTCGACCAGCAGTACGACGACCTCGCCGTGCAGGCGCTCCGGTTCGTCGCCGAGACCGGCGGCGAGCAGGCGGTCCGGGAGTTCGCCGCTCGCCGCGTGGCGTTCATCGAGGAGCGGTTCGACGGGATCCGCGCCGAGCACCCCGACCTCGGCTCGGCCGAGGTGCTGGCGAAGATCTTCAGCGACGAGGGGTACGCCGCGGCGGTCCGCGACCTGCCGATCGGGGAGCAGCTGTGCCAGCAGCACTGTCCGGTCTCGCACGTCGCCCACGAGTTCCCCCAGCTGTGCGAGGCCGAGACCGAGGCGATCAGCAAGGTCCTCGGGCGGCACGTGCAGCGTCTGGCCACCATCGCCCACGGCGACGGGGTCTGCACCACCTGCATCCCCGACGTACCGATCACCGACGTGCCCACGGACACCGACAAGAAGAAGGAGCGGGTCAGCTGATGACCTCGATCGAAGAACTCAACCCGGAGCTCCAGGGCATCGGCCGCTACGAGTTCGGCTGGGCCGACCCCGACGTGGCCGGCGCGTCCGCCCAGCGCGGGCTCAACGAGGCCGTCGTCCGCGACATCTCCGGCAAGAAGAACGAGCCGCAGTGGATGCTCGACCTGCGCCTGAAGGGCCTCAAGCTCTTCGACCGCAAGCCGATGCCGACCTGGGGCTCGGACCTGTCGACGATCGACTTCGACAACATCAAGTACTTCGTCCGCTCCAGCGAGAAGCAGGCGACCTCGTGGGAGGAGCTCCCCGAGGACATCAAGAACACCTACGACAGGCTCGGCATCCCCGAGGCGGAGAAGCAGCGCCTGGTCGCGGGCGTCGCCGCGCAGTACGAGTCGGAGGTCGTCTACCACTCGATCCGCGAGGACCTCGAGGAGAAGGGCGTCCTCTTCCTCGACACCGACACCGCGCTGAAGGAGCACGAGGACCTCTTCAAGGAGTACTTCGGCACCGTCATCCCGGTCGGCGACAACAAGTTCGCCGCGCTCAACACCTCGGTGTGGTCGGGTGGCTCCTTCATCTACGTGCCGCCGGGCGTGCACGTCGACATCCCGCTGCAGGCCTACTTCCGGATCAACACCGAGAACATGGGCCAGTTCGAGCGGACCCTGATCATCGTCGACGAGGACGCCTACGTGCACTACGTCGAGGGCTGCACGGCGCCGATCTACAGCTCCGACTCGCTGCACTCCGCGGTCGTCGAGATCATCGTGAAGAAGGGCGGCCGCTGCCGCTACACGACCATCCAGAACTGGTCGAACAACGTCTACAACCTCGTCACCAAGCGGGCGACCTGCGAGGCCGGCGCCACCATGGAGTGGGTCGACGGCAACATCGGCTCCAAGGTGACGATGAAGTACCCCGCCGTCTACCTGATGGGCGAGCACGCCAAGGGCGAGACGCTCTCGATCGCGTTCGCGGGCGAGGGGCAGCACCAGGACGCCGGCGCCAAGATGGTGCACGCCGCGCCGCACACCTCGAGCTCGATCCTGTCGAAGTCGGTGGCGCGCGGCGGCGGGCGTACGTCGTACCGCGGCCTGATCCAGGTCAACGAGGGCGCCCACGGCTCGAAGTCCAACGTGCTGTGCGACGCGCTGCTCGTCGACCAGATCAGCCGCTCCGACACCTACCCCTACGTCGACATCCGCGAGGACGACGTGTCGATGGGCCACGAGGCGAGCGTCTCGAAGGTCTCCGACGACCAGCTCTTCTACCTCATGTCGCGCGGCATGGAGGAGGACGAGGCCATGGCGATGATCGTCCGCGGCTTCGTGGAGCCGATCGCGAAGGAGCTGCCGATGGAGTACGCCCTCGAGCTCAACCGCCTGATCGAGCTGCAGATGGAAGGCGCGGTCGGCTGACGGCAGCCGCAGCCGGGTGGTTTCGAGGTTCGGCGCTGGCGCGCCTCACGCCTCAACCACCGTCACGGTGGTTGAGGCGTGAAGGCCGCCAGGCCTGAGCCTCGAAACCACCACCACGATCGGAAACGAAGAAAGCAGACCTAGTGACTGTGACCGACACTGCCCGCGAGAGCGTGGCTGCCTCCCTGGAGCAGGACCGGGTGGAGAGCCACCTCAACCCGCCCGCGTCGTACGACCTGGCGGACCACCCGGTCCCGACCGGCCGCGAGGAGATCTGGCGCTTCACGCCGCTCAAGCGGCTGCGCGGCATCCTCGACGGCGAGGCGTCGGCGGCGGCGCTGACCTGGGAGACGACGCTCCCGGCGGGTGTGACGCTCACCGAGGTCGGCGACGCCGAGGCCCGCGAGCTCGGCGAGCTGGCGCCCAACGACCGGCCGTCGGCGCTGGCCGCCGCGCATGCCGGCGGTGCGCTGCTGCTCGACGTGCCCGCGGAGGCCGAGGTGGCCGAGCCGATCGTGCTGCGCCTGCACGGCGAGTCGGTCGACGACCTGGTCTGGGGCCGCCTGCTGATCCGGGTGGGCCGCCACGCGCAGGCGACGATCGTGATCGTGCACACCGGCTCGGCGCGCTACTCCGCGCTGACCACGGCGCTGATCGGCGACGGCGCGGTCGCGAACATCCTGTCCCTGCAGGACTGGGACGACGACGCCGTGCACCTCGGCCGCGACGCGATCCGGGTCGGCCGCGACGCCACGATCAAGCACACCTCGATCTCCTTCGGCGGCGACCTGGTGCGGATGAACGCCAACGTCGAGTACGCCGGTCCCGGCGGCGACGCCGAGCTGCTCGGCCTCTACTTCGCCGACGAGGGCCAGCACCTGGAGCACCGGCTCTTCGCCGACCACACCGCCCCGAGGACCAAGAGCCACGTCCTCTACAAGGGCGCGCTGCAGGGCGAGGGCGCCCACACGGTCTGGATCGGCAACGTGCTGATCCGCAAGGTCGCCGAGGGCATCGAGACCTACGAGGAGAACCGCAACCTGGTGCTCTCCGACGGCTGCCAGGCCGACTCGGTGCCGAACCTCGAGATCGAGACCGGTGAGATCGAGGGCGCGGGCCACGCGTCGGCGACCGCCCGCTTCGACGACCAGCAGCTCTTCTACCTCCGCTCCCGGGGCGTCTCGGAGAAGGAGGCGCACCGGCTGGTCGTGCACGGCTTCTTCAACGACCTGATCCGCAAGGTCGGCATCCCGTCGATCGAGGAGAAGCTGCTCGAGACCGTCGAGGCCGAGCTGGCGAAGAACCTGCTGCAGGAGGACGCATCGTGAGCTACGAGCGCGCCTGTGCGACCAGCGAGGTGCCCACCGACGAGGCGCTCGGCGTCACGATCGGGGAGTACGAGATCGCGATCGCCCGCTGCAGCGACTCCGGCGTCGACGAGTTCTTCGCCGTCCAGGACCTCTGCACCCACGCCGCGGTCCCGCTGAGCGAGGGCGAGGTCGCCGACTGCACGGTCGAGTGCTGGCTGCACGGCTCCCGCTTCGACCTGCGCACCGGCAAGCCCACCGGCCTGCCGGCCACCGAACCAGTCGCGACCTTCCCCGTCGAGATCCGCGGGGACGAGGTCTTCGTCGACACCACGACCACCCTGAACGGAGTCACCCCTTCATGAGTGAGCGAAGCGAACTCATCATTCAAGTCAGTGCGCACGGTGCCTCGTGCGTGCCCGGAGCGAAGCGAGGACACGCATGAGTGTGTTGGAGATCAAGGACCTGCACGTCTCGGTCGAGACCGAGGACGGTCCGAAGGAGATCCTCAAGGGCGTCACCCTGACGATCGCGGACGGCGAGACGCACGCGATCATGGGCCCCAACGGCTCGGGCAAGTCGACGCTCGCCTACTCGGTCGCCGGGCACCCGAAGTACACCGTGACCGGCGGTTCGGTGACGCTCGACGGCGAGGACGTCCTCCAGATGTCCGTCGACGAGCGGGCCCGCGCCGGCCTGTTCCTGGCGATGCAGTACCCCGTCGAGGTGCCCGGCGTCTCCGTCGCCAACTTCCTGCGCACCGCCAAGACCGCCATCGACGGTGAGGCCCCGAAGCTGCGCACCTGGGTCAAGGACGTCAACGCCGCCCTCGGCCACCTCGACCTCGACCCGACGTTCTCGCAGCGCTCGGTCAACGAGGGCTTCTCCGGCGGGGAGAAGAAGCGCCACGAGATCGCCCAGCTCGAGCTGCTGAACCCGAAGGTCGCGATCCTCGACGAGACCGACTCCGGCCTCGACATCGACGCGCTCAAGATCGTCTCCGAGGGCGTCAACCGGTTCCGCGGCCAGGAGGGCAAGGGGGTCCTGCTGATCACCCACTACACCCGCATCCTGCGCTACATCCAGCCCGACTACGTGCACGTGTTCGTGGCCGGCCGCGTGGCCGAGTCCGGCGGTGCCGAGCTCGCGGAGCAGCTCGAGGCCGAGGGCTACGAGAAGTACCTCGCCGGGGCGGCGGTCTGACATGACCACGACCCAGCTGGCCGGCCTCCTCCCCGAACTGGAGGTGATCCGCGCCGACTTCCCGATCCTGGAGCGCACGGTCGCGGGCGGCCTGCCGCTGGTCTATCTCGACAGCGCGAACACCTCCCAGAAGCCGCAGGTGGTCATCGACACGATGGTCGATCACCTCGAGCGTCACAACGCGAACGTCGCCCGGGCGATGCACGCCCTGGGCGCGGAGTCGACCGAGGCGTTCGAGGGCGGCCGCGACCGGGTGGCGGCGTTCCTCAACGCGCCCAGCCGCGATGAGGTGATCTTCACCAAGAACGCCTCCGAGGCGCTGAACCTGGTCGCGAACACCCTCGCGTGGGCGCAGGGGCCGCTGCGGGTCGGCGAGGGCGACGTGGTCGTCACCACCGAGATGGAGCACCACTCCAACATCGTGCCGTGGCAGCTGCTCACCGAGCGCACCGGCGCGACGCTGAAGTGGTTCGGCATCACCGACGACGGCCACCTCGACCTGGCGAACATCGACGAGCTGATCTCCGAGCGCACCAAGGTCGTCACGCTGACCTGGGTCTCGAACATGCTCGGCACCATCAACCCGGTCGCCGAGATCGCCCGCCGGGCCCACGAGGTCGGCGCGATCGTCGTGCTCGACGCCTCGCAGGCCGCGCCGCAGCTGCCGGTCGACGTGGTCGCGTGCGGCGCCGACGTCGTGGTCTTCACCGGCCACAAGGTGGTCGGCCCGACCGGCATCGGCGTGCTGTGGGGCCGGCGCGAGCTGCTCGAGCAGCTGCCGCCCTTCCTCGGCGGCGGCGAGATGATCGAGACCGTGCGGATGGAGGGCTCGACGTACGCCGGGATCCCGCACAAGTTCGAGGCCGGCACCCCGCCGATCGTCGAGGCCGTGGGCCTGGGCGCGGCGGTCGACTACCTTTCGCACATCGGCATGGACGCGATCCACCGCCACGAGCAGGCGATCACGGCGTACGCCCTCGAGGGCCTGCAGACCGTCCGCGGCCTGACCGTGCTCGGCCCGCTCGACGCGGCCGAGCGCGGGGGCGCGATCTCGTTCGAGCTCGACGGCGTGCACCCGCACGACGTGGCGCAGGTGCTCGACTCGCGCGGCGTCGCCGTGCGCGCGGGCCACCACTGCGCGAAGCCCGCGCACGCCCGCTTCGGCGTGCAGAGCTCGACCCGGATGTCGTCGTACCTCTACACGACGCCCGCCGAGATCGACGCGCTCGTCGACGGCCTGGAATACACCCGCTCGTACTTCAAGTTGGGCTGATGATGAGCCACGAACTCGACTCGCTCTACCAGGACATCATCCTCGACCACGCGAAGCGCCGGCTGAACGCCGGGCTGCGCGAGCCGTTCGAGGCCGAGGTCCACCACGTCAACCCGACCTGCGGCGACGAAGTCACGCTGCGGCTGCACCTGGAGGGCGATGTCATCCGCGACATCTCCTACGACAACCAGGGCTGCTCGATCTCGTCGGCGTCGGCCTCGGTGATGACCGAGCTGCTGATCGGCAAGACGGTCGCGGAGGCGAAGCCGATCCACGACGCGTTCCTCGAGATGATGCGCGGCAAGGGCCAGGTCGAGCCCGACGAGGATGTCCTCGAGGACGCGATCGCCTTCGCCGGGGCCGCCAAGCTGACGGCTCGCATCAAGTGCGCACTACTGTCGTGGATGGCTTACCAAGACGCTCTCGTCCGAGCCCAGGAGGAATCCGATGTCTGACACTGGTTCGATCGACCACGGCGACCTCCCCGAGGTCCCCGAGGCCACCGGTGGCGTGGCCACCTCCACCGTCACCGTCGACGACGTCACCGAGGCGATGAAGGACGTCGTCGACCCCGAGCTGGGCATCAACGTCGTCGACCTCGGCCTCGTCTACGGCGTGCACGTCGACGAGGACACCAACGTCGTCATCGACATGACGCTCACCTCGGCCGCCTGCCCGCTCACCGACGTGATCCAGGACCAGACCAACGGCGCCCTGGAGGGCCTGGTCAACGATGTCCTGATCAACTGGGTCTGGATGCCCCCGTGGGGCCCGGACAAGATCACCGAGGACGGCCGCGAGCAACTGCGCGCCCTCGGCTTCAACGTCTGAGCCGCGACGGGCGGCTCGCCCGCTTCGGGCTCGTGCGGGTTTCGGCTGCTGACAGCCAGGCCCCGCACGACACGCCGTGCCGGCCCGGCATGTCGTGCGGGTTTCGGCTGCTGGCAGCCGAAACCCGCGGCCCCGCCGACCCTCAGCGGGGCGGGGCCGGCTCGAACCTGAGCGGGGTGTCCTCGGCGCCGGCCGTCGACGTCGCCCGGGCCCGGTGGTGGGCCCCGTCGACGACGACGTCCACGTCGTACCTGAAGGGGCCGTCACCGAGCCCGTCGACCTCGGCGTCCACGACCCCGCGCGCGGTGAGCAGGACGTAGCGGTCGCCGGCGCAGCCCTGGTCGCCGACGCGCAGGTCGAAGGTCTCGGAGCGCTCGGAGCCGGTCACGCTCACCGTTCCGCCGACCGCGCCGTCGACCGCGGCACCGTCGAGCACCACCTGCACGGTGCCACTGCCGCCCTCGTACGGACCGTTCTGGTGCAGGTGCGCCCACGACATCGGGGCAACGGCGCCTGAGGTGTCGCCGCCGGCAGACGGCTGGACGAAGAGCGAGACCTGGTACTCGCCGCCCGGCCCGCTGGGGGTCAGGTCGTACCGGCCGTCGCCCGTCGGGGTGAGCAGCACCGGGTAGACGGCGCACCGGCGCTCGCCCAGGAGGCTCACCGACCAGGTGGCGCCGACGTCCGCGAAGCCCGCCTCGGCCCGGGCCACGGCGCCGAGGACCGGCAGCTCGTCCCATGGCGGGGAGATCATGTCGACGCAGCGGGTGCCCCAGCAGTAGGACCCCTGCCAGGCTTCGGCCTGGGGACCGTCGCCGCGCACCACGACGGGCGGCGGCGTGCCGCCGGACCCGGACGGCGGTACGGCGAGAGGCGGTGGGGTGGCTGCCGCGGTCGCTGTCGGTGGCGCCTCGGCCGGGCCGGACGGCGCCGACGCCCCGTTCGCCAGGGCTGCGGCGCCGACCGCGCAGACCGCGACCGCGGCGGCCGCGATGCCGGCCGCCCGACGGCGGGAACGCCGGGAGCGGTCGTCGGTGCCGGACGGGTCGGGTTCGCTGGCCATGAGGGTTGTACGCGCCCGACCCGCGATCGGTTCCGCCGACCGGATAGCGTCGGGCCCGTGGAGGTGCTCGTACCCGCGTCGCGACTGGTCCGTTGGGTCGAGAACTTCACCCAGCGTCACGGAGACACCTCGCTGGGGGTCGTCGACGGCGCCCTGACGGGCTCCGCGGCCGACCGGTCCACCTTCACGGCCCGGCTGCCCTTCGACGCGCCGTACGTCGGGCCGCCTGAAGCGTCGTCCTTCGCCGCCGCGGTCGGCGCCCCCGACGACTGGGGCGTGCTGCTGGTGCGCAAGGGCGGGTTCGCGATCGCCCGGTTGCGCGGCCTGACCACCACCGACAGCAAGGTCGGTCAGCGCCACGTCCAGGGCCGCACGAAGGCGGGCGGACAGAGCCAGCAGCGGTTCGCCCGGCGCCGCGACAACCAGGCGCGGCAGGCGTTCGAGGCGGCGGCGGACCACGCCGCGCGCGTGCTGGCCGGCCTCGCCGGGCCGGTGGTGGCCGGGGGAGACCATGTCGCGGTCGACGAGGTGCTCGCCGACCCCCGGCTGCGCGGCCTGGGCGTGGTCGGCCCGTGGCTCGCCGTACCCGATCCGAAGCGAGGTGTCCTGGAGCAGGCCGTGTCCGACGCGTGCGCGGCCCGGGTCGAGGTCCACAACGCCTGATCCGGGCGGCGGTACCGTCGGTGCGTGACCGACGAGCGCGTCATCGAGATCAGCGGTCTGGTGAAGACGTTCGGGAGCGTGCGCGCCCTCGACGGGCTGGACCTCGAGGTGCGGGCGGGGGAGGTGCACGGCTTCCTCGGGCCCAACGGGGCCGGCAAGTCCACGACGATCCGCGTGGTGCTCGGCCTGCTGCGCAAGGACGGCGGCGAGGTCCGCCTCTTCGGCGGCGACCCGTGGCGACAGGCGGCCGAGCTGCACCGACGGCTCGCCTACGTGCCCGGTGACGTCAACCTCTGGCCGAACCTCACCGGCGGCGAGGTGATCGACCTGCTCGGCCGGCTCCGCGGCGGCGTCGACGAGCGGCGCCGCGCCGAGCTGATCGCGGCGTTCGAGCTCGATCCGACCAAGAAGGGCCGGGCCTACTCGAAGGGCAACCGGCAGAAGGTCGCACTCGTCGCCGCGCTCGCCTCCGACGTCGACCTGCTGGTGCTCGACGAGCCGACGTCGGGGCTCGACCCGCTGATGGAGGCGGTCTTCCGGCGCTACGTCGACGCCTTCCGCGACCGGGGCCACGCCGTGCTGCTCAGCAGCCACATCCTGGCCGAGGTCGAGGAGCTCGGCGACCGCGTCAGCATCATCCGGTCCGGCCGCGTGGTCGAGAGCGGCACGCTCGCGGACCTCCGGCACCTGACCCGCACGTCGGTGAGCGCCGAGCTCGAGCGCCACGTCGACGGGCTCGACGGCGTCCCCGGCGTACACGACCTGGTCGTCGAGGGCACCCGGGTCCGGTTCCAGGTCGACACCGCCCAGCTCGACCCCGCGCTCGGCGTCCTGGTCAGGAGTGGGGTGCGCACGCTGACCAGCCAGCCGCCCACGCTCGAGGAGCTGTTCCTGCGGCACTACGGCGACCGGGTCGACGACGCCCCGGGAGAGGAGTCGTGACCGGCTGGGCGTCGTTCCTGCGGCTCTTCCTGCGCCGCGACCGCTGGATGCTGCTGTGGTGGGGCCTGGGCACCATGCTCCTCTACGTCAGCCAGGCGGTGAGCGTCGACGACCTCTACGCCACCCAGGCGGAGTTCGACCGCGCGGCGGCGAGCATGGAGGGCAACGCGGCCTTCATCGCGATGGCCGGGCCCGCCCGGGCGCTCAACACCACCGGCGGCCAGGTGTTCTGGCAGGCGTCCGCGTTCGGCGCGATCGTCGCGGGGCTGATGAGCATGTTCATCGTCGGGCGACACACCCGCGCCGAGGAGGAGACCGGGCGCGACGAGCTGCTCCGAGCCACGGCGGTCGGTCGCCTCGCACCGACCACGGCGGCTCTGGTCGCCGCGGCGATCGCCAACGTGCTCCTCGGCGTGCTGGTGGCGGGCAGCCTGGTGCTCTACGGGCTCGCGGTCGCGGACTCGATCGGCACCGGCGTCGGCCTGACCCTGTGCGGCTGGTTCTTCTCCGCGACCGCCCTGGTGGCCGCCCAGCTGACCACGAGCACGCGCGCGACGTACGGCGTCGCCGGCATCGTCATCGCGGTCTCCTACGTGCTGCGCGCGGTCGGCGACGTCGGGAACGGCGTGGCGAGCTGGCTGTCGCCGATCGGCTGGTACCAGGCCATGCACCCCTTCTCCGGCCTGCGCTGGTGGCCGGCGCTGCTCCTGGTCGCGGGCACGGCGGCCGCGGCCACGGTCGCCTACCGGCTGTTCGTGGGCCGCGACTACGGCTCGGGCGTGCTGGCCGCGCGTCCGGGCCCGCCGCGCGCGCCGACGACGCTCTCGGGCGGCTTCGGACTCGCGTGGCGGTTGCAGCGCGCACCGATGCTCAGCTGGACGGCGGGCATGTTCGCGCTCGGCCTGGTGTACGGGTCGATGGGCAACGACGTCTCGGACCTCGTCGGCGACTCCGAGACGTCCCAGGAGATGTTCCTGCAGGGCAGCAGCGACATCGTCGAGGGCTTCTACGCGACCTCGATGATCATGCTCGCACTGATCGTCTGCGGCTTCGCGATCTCCTCGACGCTGCGTCCGCGCGGCGAGGAGGACGACGGGCACCTCGAGGTGGTGCTGGCGACCGCGCTCCCGCGCTCGCGATGGCTGCTCGCGCATGTGGCGATGACGGTCGCCGGCACGGCTGCGGCGCTCGCCGCCGCCGGGGTCGGGCTGGCGGTCGGCTACTCGCTGGTCACCGGCACCTCCGACGAGCTCTGGCACCTGTCCGTGCCGCTGCTCCAGTACGCCCCGGCGGTGCTCGTGCTCAGCGGCGTCGCCCGGCTCCTGTACGGCGTCTCGCCCCGCCTGATGGTGGTCGCGTGGCTGCCCCTGGTCCTGGCCGCGGTCGTGATGCTGTTCGGCGACCTGCTGTCGATCCCACAGTGGGTCCAGGACGTCTCGCCGTTCGAGCATCTCGCGCTGGTCCCGGCCCAGGACGTCGACTGGGCGGCGCTCGTCGGCGTCGCCCTGGTCGCCGTCGCCCTGAGTGTCGCGGGCCAACTGGCCTTCCGGTGGCGCGACGTGCACTAGCGTGCCCAGCATGTGGCAGCCCGAACCCGGGTGGCACCCGCTGCCCGGCGGCAGCGGCGCGTCCACGGTTGGTGTCTGGAGGACGGTCGTCGGCGACCAGCCCGTGGCGGTCAAACGACTCGCCGCGCCGACCCCCGGGGACCCCGACGAGCTGTCCGACCCGCGGCACTTCGCCTACTGGCGGCGCGCGGCCGACGTGGTCGCGGTCGGCACGGTCGACGACACACCCGGGCTGCGGGGGCCGCGGCTGGGGGCGGTTGAGGAGGACGCCTCCGGCATCACGATCACCCAGGAGTGGGTCGAGGACGCCTCGAGCAGCGGGCTGTTCTGCGCGCACGCCCTCGGCCGCTTCGCCGGAGCGCAGCTCGCTCCCGCGCCCTGGCTGGCTCGCAACCAGCTGCGCGACCGGCTGACCCGGGTCGAGCGGTCCGGCGGCTGGCAGACCCTCGCCCGGACGACGGTCGCCGACGTCGCCGACCACCTGTGGTCGCGTCGCGTCGAGCTGCTGGGCGCCGTCGACGCGCTGGTGCAGGTGCCGCAGCACGGCGACGCCGTACCCGCCAACCTGCTCGGCCGGTCGGCGGACGACGTCGTCGCGATCGACTGGGCGACCCTCGGCACCGGCCCGGTCGGCGCCGACCTCGGCTACTTCGCCCTGGCCGCCCGCGAGGAGCTGGAGCCGCTCGTCGACGCCTACCTGTTGGGGCTGCCCGGCGGCCTGGCCACCCGGGAGGAGGTCATGCTCGGCGCGCGGGTGACCACCGTCTACACGGTGCTGAACCGGGCGGAGTGGGCGCTGGCCCGGGCCGCCCGCGGCGAGGGTGCGCTCGCCGGGAAGTTCCGCCACCCCGCGGTCGCGCCGTACCTGCGCGCGCTGCAGCGGCAGTTCCCGCACATCGAGGCGTTGGTGCAGGGCTGAGATCGGGATAGTCCGTCACGAATCGGTTGTTCGAGGGCGGGATGGTCGACCAGAACGTGACGGACTATCGCTCGGACCGCAGGCGTCGGGTTAGCGCAAGCATCGGGATAGTCCGTCACGAATCGGTTGCTCGAGGGCGGGGTCGACGACCAGAACGTGACGGACTATCGCGGCAGCCCCTCACAAAGCCCCAGGCGCGAACGTGTCGCACGCGTCGAGGGTGCCCTCCCGGTAGCCGCGGGTGAACCACTCGACCCGCTGCTGCGCTGAGCCGTGGGTCCAGGAGTCCGGGTCGACCTGGCCGCCGGAGGCGGACTGGATCCGGTCGTCGCCGACGGCGGTGGCGGCCGCGATCGCCTGCTCGACGTCCTGGCGGGTCAGATCGGAGATGAGCACGGCGCCCTGGGCGTCCTGGGTGCCGGTGGCAGACCCGGCCCACATGCCGGCGTAGCAGTCGGCCTGGAGCTCGAGGCGCACGGCGTCGCTGCGGGCACCCTGCTGCGTCCTGACCCGCCCCATCGTGCCGAGCAGGTTCTGGACGTGGTGGCCGTACTCGTGGGCGAGCACGTACGGCTCCACGAACGCGCCCGACGGCCCGGCCAGCCGGTCCTGGAGCACGTCGGCGAAGAACGTCGTGTCCAGGTAGATCGTCTGGTCGACGGGGCAGTAGAACGGCCCGACGTCGGCGGACGCCGAGCCGCAGCCCGTCGACACCGCACCGGAGAAGGTCCGCAGCGACCTCTCGGGCGTGAACGCCGTCGCCGACTGCTCCGGCAGCGTCGAGGACCAGTAGTCGTAGAGGGAGTTCTCGACGGCGACCCGGGCGCAGTCGGCCGACCGGTTCGCGTCGTCGCCGGTCTCGCAGGAGGCATAGCGGTCGGTGTCGGCCATCCGGCCGGTGTCGTACGCCGTGGGGGAGTCGCCGCCGCCGAGGACCATGCTTAGCCCGACGATCACCAGGACCACGAGCAGCCCGCCCACGCCGCCGCCAGCCAGCCCACCCGGGATCGGGATCCCGCCCGAGCGACCGGCCGCGCGACCTCCGGCACCCCGGCCGGCGTCCGACGTACGCCGCGTGTCCAGCCGTGCCTTCGGGTTGAACCGCATGACCACGCTCCACAGCCGAGCCGCCGATGTCAGACAGGACGCTACTCCCGCCTAGGATTGCCCAGACATGATCCTCACCCCACAGAGTCGCGAGGTTCCCCCGCAACGCTTCATCCCACGAGCTTGCGGCTCCTCCGCTTCGCTCCTCCGTCACAAGCGCGCAGGGACCCCGAAGCTTCGCTCCGCCACCTCACTCTTCCGCGGGGACCCCGGATGATCACCACCCACCAGCTCGAGGTCCGAGCGGGGGCGCGCCTGCTCATGGAGAACGTCAGCTTCCGGGTCGCCGCCGGCGACAAGGTCGGCCTGGTCGGCCGCAACGGCGCCGGCAAGACGACGCTCACCAAGATCCTCGCGGGCGAGGCGCTGCCCGCAGCGGGCAGCGTGCAGACCAACGGCGAGGTCGGGTACCTGCCCCAGGACCCGCGGATCGGCGACCCCGAGGTGCTCGCCCGCGACCGGATCCTCTCCGCGCGCGGCCTCGACGACGCCGTACGCCGGCTCCGGCTGGCGGAGGCCCAGATGGCCAGTGACGATCCCAAGGTCCGCGAGAAGGCGATGCGCCGCTACGAGCGGGCGGACGCCGAGCTGCACGCCGGTGGCGGCTACGCCGCGGAGTCGGAGGCCGCTCAGATCGCACACAGTCTCGGCATCGAGGACCGGCTCCTCGGCCAGCCGCTCAGGACGCTCTCCGGCGGTCAGCGCCGCCGCGTCGAGCTCGCCCGCATCCTCTTCTCCGGCGCCGAGACGCTGCTCCTCGACGAGCCGACCAACCACCTCGACGCCGACTCGATCCTGTGGCTGCGCGACTTCCTCAAGGCCCACAAGGGCGGCCTGATCGTGATCAGCCACGACACCGGCCTGCTCGAGGAGACCGTCAACAAGGTGCTCCACCTCGACGCCAACCGCGCCGAGATCGACGTCTACAACATGGGCTGGAAGGCCTACCTCCAGCAGCGCGAGACCGACGAGAAGCGCCGCAAGCGCGAGCGGATGAACGCCGAGAACAAGGCCAAGACGCTCACCGACCAGGCCAACAAGATGCGCGCCAAGGCCACCAAGGCGACCGCGGCCCAGAACATGCTGAAGCGCGCCGAGCGGCTGATGGCGGGCGTCGAGGGCGAGCGGCAGGCCGACAAGGTCGCGCGGATCGCCTTCCCCAAGCCCGCGCCGTGCGGCAAGACCCCGCTCACCGCGGCCGAGCTGTCGAAGTCCTACGGCTCGCTCGAGGTCTTCACCGACGTCGACCTCGCGATCGACAAGGGCTCGCGCGTGGTCATCCTCGGCCTCAACGGCGCGGGCAAGACCACGCTGCTGCGCATCCTCGCGGGCATCGACCAGGCGGACACCGGCCAGGTGGTCCCGGGGCACGGGCTCAAGATCGGCTACTACGCGCAGGAGCACGAGACGCTCGACGTCGACCGCACCGTGCTCGAGAACATGCAGAGCGCGGCGCCCCAGCTCACCGACACCGAGGCCCGCTCGGTGCTCGGCTCGTTCCTCTTCTCCGGCGAGGACGCGCACAAGCCCGCGCAGGTGCTCTCCGGCGGCGAGAAGACCCGGCTGGCACTGGCCAGCCTCGTCGTCTCCAGCGCCAACGTGCTGCTGCTCGACGAGCCCACCAACAACCTGGACCCCGCCTCCCGCGAGGAGGTGCTGGCGGCGATCCGCAGCTACGAGGGCGCGATCGTGCTGGTCACCCACGACGAGGGCGCGGTGTTCGCGCTCGAGCCCGACCGGGTGCTGATCCTGCCCGACGGTGTCGAGGATCTCTGGAACGCCGAGTACGCCGACCTGGTCTCGCTCGCCTGAGGGTGGCCAGGTCTGTGGCCAGGTCTAAGGTGCGGCCATGGACGCAGACACCCTCCTGGCGGCCGGGCTGAGGTACGACGTGGCCGGGCCGGTCGCGACGATCACGCTGCACCGGCCCGACGTGCGCAACGCCCAGACGCCTGCGATGTGGCGCGCGCTCGCCGACCTCGGCCGTGCGCTGCCCGCCGACGTACGCGTCGTGGTGGTGAAGGGGGAGGGGCGGTCGTTCTCGGCCGGCCTGGACCGGACCATGCTCGACCCGGGCAACACCTCGGGCGCGGAGTCGGTCGCCGGGCTGCTCGCGCTCTCCGACGAGGAGGTGTCGGCCACCATCGACGCCTACCAGCAGGGCTTCACGTTCCTGCGTGACCCGCGGTTCGTGTCGATCGCCGCGGTGCAGGGCCACGCCATCGGCGCGGGCCTGCAGCTCGCGCTCTCCTGCGACCTGCGGGTGCTCGCCGACGACGCCCAGCTGTGCATGAAGGAGGTCGCCCTCGGCCTGGTGCCCGACCTGACGGGAACAAAGCCGCTGGTCGAGTGCGTTGGCTATGCCAGGGCTCTGGAGATCTGCGCCACGGCGCGGACGGTGGGGGCGCAGGAGGCCGTGCAGATCGGGCTCGCGCTGACCGCCGTCCCCGCCACCGAGCTGGAGGCGACCGTGGCGGACCTCGCCGGGGCCCTGTCCGCGCCGATGGCCGGCGCGGTGAGCGAGACCAAGGCACTGCTCCAGGGCGCCGCCGACCGCAGCCTCGACGACCAGCGCCGGCTGGAGCGGGAGGCGCAGACGCGGAGGTTCCGGGAGCTGGCCGGCTGACGAAGGAGGGGACATGTCGGGGATGAGCATGGGGCCCGCGTTCCGGGCCATGCGCGCCGACCGCAGCGCGACGCAGCAGCGGCTCGCTCGCGGCACGGTGCGTCGCGTGCTCGGCTACGCCCTCCCGCACCGCCGGCCGATCGCGCTCTTCCTGCTCCTGACCGTGGTCGACGCGGGACTCGTCGTGGTCTCGCCCCTGCTGGTGCAGAGGATCGTCGACGACGGCATCCTCGCCGGCGACGGCGCGCTGGTCACCGAGCTCGCCCTGGCGATGGCGGCCGTCGCGATCCTCGACGCCCTGCTGACGGTGCTGGTCGGCTGGCTCTCCTCGCGCATCGGGGAGGGTCTGATCTACGACCTGCGCACCGAGGTGTTCGGGCACGTCCAGCGCCAGTCACTGGCGTTCTTCACGCGTACCCAGACCGGTGCCCTGGTCTCCCGTCTCAACAACGACGTGATCGGTGCCCAGCGCGCGTTCACCTCGACGCTCTCGGGCACCGTCTCGAACGCGATCTCGGTGGTCGTCGTCGGCATCGCGATGGTTGCGCTGAGCTGGCAGATCACCCTGCTGTGCCTGGTGCTCTTCCCGCTGCTCTACCTCTCCTCGCGCTGGGTCGGCAACCGGCTGGCCGGGCTGACCCGCACCCAGATGGACGGCAACGCCGATCTCGGCAACGCGATGACCGAGCGCTTCAACGTCGGCGGCGCGATGCTGCTCAAGCTGTTCGGCCGTCGTGAGGAGGAGGACCGCGTCTTCGCCACCAAGGCCGCCGTGGTGCGCGACCTCGGCGTGCGCATCGCGCTGATCCAGCGGGTCTTCATGGCCGCGATGCTCGCCGTGCCCGCGCTAGCGACCGCACTGGTGTACGGCGTGGGCGGCCACCTCGCCCTCGACGGTGCTCTCACCGTCGGCACGCTGCTCGCGCTGGCGACGCTGCTGGTCCGGCTGCTCGGCCCGCTGCAGGGGCTCTCCAACGTGCGGATCGACGTGATGACCGCACTGGTCAGCTTCGAGCGGGTCTTCGAGGTGCTCGACCTGCCGTCGCTGGTCCAGGAGCGGCCGGACGCCGTCGTGCTGCCGCCCTCCGCGGGGCGCCTCGAGTTCGACCGCGTGGCGTTCGGCTACCCCAGTGCCGACGCCGTCTCGCTGGCCTCGCTCGAGGTGGTCGCGCGCACCGACAGCCGGGACAGCGGCCAGGTGCTCTCCGACATCTCCTTCACCGCCGCCCCCGGCGAGATGGTCGCCCTGGTCGGCCCGTCCGGCGCCGGCAAGAGCACCATCACCCACCTCGTGGCGCGGCTCTACGACGTCGACCGGGGCGCGGTGCGGGTCGGCGGCCACGACGTCCGCGACGTCACCCTCGACTCGCTCGAGGACGCCGTCGGGTACGTCACCCAGGACGCCCACATGTTCCACGACACGATCCGGGCGAACCTGCTCTACGCCCGGCCGGCCGCCACCGACCCCGAGATCTGGGACGCGCTCGACGCCGCCCAGGTCGCCACCTTGGTGCGCGCGCTCCCCGACGGACTCGACACGGTCGTGGGCGACCGCGGCTACCGGCTCTCCGGCGGCGAGCGGCAGCGCCTGGCGATCGCCCGCCTGCTGCTCAAGGCGCCGGCGATCGTCGTGCTCGACGAGGCGACCGCCCACCTCGACAGCGAGTCCGAGGCCGCCGTGCAGCGGGCGCTCGACGCGGCCCTGGAGGGGCGAACGTCGCTCGTCATCGCCCACCGGCTCTCCACCGTCCGCGACGCCGACCAGATCCTCGTCGTCGACGGCGGCCGCATCGTTCAGCGCGGCACCCACGCCCGGCTGCTCGCCGAGGGCGGGCTCTACGCCGACCTCTACCGGACCCAGTTCATCGCCGACCCGTCGGTGCCGGTGTAGCCGACTCGGGGTCGGTCGCCCGTCGGCCGGGGTTTCATCAAGGGATGAGGGCGAAGGCGCGCATCCCTGGCCGAGCTCACCGGGGTGGGCGCGGGTCGACCTTCATCCCTTGATGAAGCGACGCGCGCCCATCCACAGGCGGCAAGACGGAGCGCGCTACGGCGTACCCGAGGAACTCGACCCGGTCGCGGTGCTCGTGCCCTGGTCGGCGGCTTGGCTCCCGGGCCGGTCGCCGGCGGACGGCCCGGCCGGCGTGGTCGCCTGCTGGGCGTCGCGACGGGCCTCGCGGGCGGCCCGCTCGGCGGCGTAGGCCCGCTGGTAGGCCGCCTTCACCTTCTGCTTCTGGGCGCTCTTCGCGGCGCGCTTGCGCTTGCGTTCGCCCTCCGTCGGGTCCGGCTCGTCCGCGGCCGCCTCGCCGTCGGCCGGCTCGGTGCGGTGGCCGCGGCGCTCGTCCCAGGCGAGGTAGCCGAACCCGAAGACGGCGAACACGCCGAAGAACCACCACTGGAGGCCGTAGAAGAAGTGCGGCCCGTTGTTCAGCTCGGGCAGCTCGACCGGCTCGAGGCCCGCGGCCGGCTCGCCGTCCTCGGACTCGAGCACCACGAAGCCGCCGTACACCTCCGTGCCGATGGCCGGGCCGATCTGCGCGCTGGAGATGGCGCGCGTCGAGTGGCCGTTGACCGCGGTGCTGTCGCCGGTGGCGTCGGCTCGGACCCAGCCCTCGACGGTGACCTCGCCGGTCGGCGCCGCGGGCACGTCGTCAGGGCCGGCACCCTCGTTGTCGGAGGCCATCCAGCCGCGGTCGACCAGGAGCGTGCTGCCGTCGCTGGTCCGGAGCGGGACGACGACGTCGATGCCCGACTGACCGTCGCGGGTGCGGTAGCGCACGATCACCGTGTTGTCGGCGTCGTAGGTGCCGGTCGCGATGACCTGGCGCCACTCGTCGTCCTCGGCGACGCCCCGCCCCGGCGCCAGCACCTCGCCGACGGGGGACGGCGCGCGGTCCTCGTTGGCACGCACCACGGCGTTGCTGGCCTTGCGCTCGTCGAGGCGGTGGAACTGCCACTGGCCGAGCCACCAGGCGCCGTAGCACAGCAGCACCACGACGGCGCCGAAGAGCAGCCACCGTCGGCTGAGCAGGAACCGCCACGATCGCACCACCCGAGGCTAACCGGCCGGGCCACGCCGACCGCCAGCGCCCCGGGTTCACGTCGAGGGCGGTCCACCTAGACTGTGATGGTGATGACACGCCGCCTCGAGGATCGCTACGGTCGGGTGGCGACCGACCTGCGGGTCTCGCTCACCGACCGGTGCAACCTGCGCTGCAGTTACTGCATGCCCGCGGAGGGGCTCGACTGGTTGCCCGACGACTCCGTGCTCACCGACGACGAGGTCGTCCGGCTGGTCCGGGTCGGGGTCGACCTGCTCGGCATCCGCGAGGTGCGCTTCACCGGAGGCGAGCCGCTGGTACGCCGCGGTCTCGTCGACATCGTGCGGCGTACCCACGAGCTCGGCGTCGAGACGTCGTTGACGACCAACGCGCTCGGCCTCGCCCGCACCGCGGCCGCACTCGCCGAGGCCGGGCTCGACCGGGTCAACGTCAGCCTCGACAGCATCCGCCCCGAGAGCTTCCTGGCGATCACCCGTCGCGACCGGCTCCACGACGTGCTCGCCGGCCTCGAGGCGGCCCGCGCCGCCGGCCTCGGACCGGTCAAGGTGAACGCCGTGCTGATGCGCGGCATCAACGACCGGGAGGCTCCGGAGCTGTTGCGGTGGGCGCTGGCCGAGGGCTATCAGCTCCGGTTCATCGAGCAGATGCCGCTGGACGCCCAGCACGGCTGGTCCCGCGAGGGGATGATCACCGCCGAGGAGATCTTCGCGACCCTGGAGTCGGAGTTCACGCTGACGCCCGTCGAGGAGCCGCGGGGGAGTGCGCCGGCCGAGCTCTTCCATGTCGACGGCGGCCCGGGCACCGTCGGCGTGATCGCCTCGGTCACCCGCCCCTTCTGCGGCGACTGCGACCGGGTGCGGCTGACCGCCGACGGTCAGGTGCGCAACTGCCTGTTCGCGCGGGAGGAGTCCGACCTGCGGTCGGCGCTGCGCGATGGTGCCACCGACGACGAGATCGCCGATCGCTGGATCGTGGCGATGCGCGGCAAGCGCGCCGGGCACGGGATCGACGACCCGTCGTTCCTGCAGCCCGACCGCCCGATGTCCGCGATCGGCGGCTGAGTGGGTCGTCCGCCTCTCGCGGGTGTCGGCACCGGCCTCAGCCGGCCGACCCGGCCGACCCGGCCGAGTCGTGCGGTACGACGTCCTTGAGGAACTGCCGCGCGGTGAGGAAGTCCGAGAGCGACTGTCGATGCTCGTCGCAGGCGAGCCAGACCTTGCGCCGGTCGGGCGTGTGGATCTTGGGGTTGTTCCACTGCAACTGCCACACGGCGGTCGCCTGACAGCCCTTGGCCGAGCAGAGGTCGGGCGCGGCAGCGTCGGTCACGATCGGGTCGCCTCCTGGAAAGAGAAGTGGTGCCAGACAGCCACGGGGGAAGCCGTCCGGCACCACGACGAGCCAGGACGGGGGAGACCCGACTCGCGCCTCGGATTCTGTTCACCCGCTCGGGTGAAGTCAAGGATGAGGGTGTTCCGCGCCCGGAGTGTCGTCCTCCGGCCCCGCGTCGAGCTCGCGCACGTACTGCTGGTCCGGCAGGCCGAGGCTCTCGTCCTTCGTCTCGCCCGCGTTGGCCATCACGACCGCGACGTACGGCAGCAGCAGGGCCGCGGCGACCAGCACCCACCGGAGCACGCCGGGGCCGACCGCGATCGCGGCCACGAAGCAGACGGTCCGGATCGCCATGGACACGACGTAGCGGCGCTGACGAGCAGCGATGTCGACGTCGCGACTGGGTGCGGCCGTGGTGATCCGGACGGCCTCGTCGTCATGACGCGCGCCGTGCCGGCGCAGGTCCCGGGCCATTGCTCCATCGTACGTCGGCGCGCACATCGCTACGCTCGGGGGCATGAGCAACCGCACCTACCGCGTGACCGAGATCGTCGGCACCTCCCCGGACGGCATCGACGCCGCCATCCGCAACGGCATCGAGCGGGCCGGCCGCACGCTGCGGCACCTCGACTGGTTCGAGGTGACCCAGGTGCGTGGCCAGGTCAAGGACGGCACCGTCGAGCACTTCCAGGTCGGCATGAAGGTCGGCTTCCGGCTCGAGGACGACTGACCGGTTCCCGATTACTCGGCGGTAGTCGCTAGCGTCACGTGCCGTGAGTGCATCCCACGAACCCAGGTCGGTCCTCGTGACCGGAGGCAATCGCGGCATCGGTCGCGCGATCGCGGAGGCGTACGTCGCGAACGGTGACCGGGTCGCGGTCACCACCCGCAGCGGGGGTGCGCCGACGGGCACCCTGGATGTCCGGTGCGACATCACCGACGCCGAGCAGGTCGAGGCGGCGTTCGCGCAGATCGAGGAGGCGCACGGCCCGGTCGAGGTGCTGGTCGCCAACGCCGGCATCACCGCCGACACCCTGCTGCTGCGGATGTCCGACGACGACTGGTCGTCGGTCATCGACACCAACCTCACCGGCTCCTTCCGGCTCGCGAAGCGGGCCTCGAAGGGCATGCTCCGGCTGCGGCGCGGCCGGATCGTCTTCATCTCCTCGGTCGTCGGGCTGCTCGGCTCGGCCGGCCAGGTCAACTACGCCGCCTCGAAGTCCGGCCTGGTCGGCATGGCGCGCTCGATCGCCCGGGAGCTCGGTTCGCGGTCGATCACCGCGAACGTCGTCGCCCCCGGCTTCATCGAGACCGACATGACCGGCGTGCTCACCGACGAGCAGAAGGCGGCGATCAAGGCACAGGTCCCGCTGGGCCGCTACGGCTCGGTCGAGGACATCGCAGAGACGGTGCTGTGGCTGACCGGCCCCGGCGCGACGTACGTCACCGGGGCGGTCATCCCCGTCGACGGTGGACTGGGAATGGGGCACTGACACCGATGGCAGGCATCCTCGAAGGCAAGCGCATCCTCGTCGCCGGCGTGACGATGGACAGCTCGATCGGCTTCGCGGCCGCGAAGGTGGCCCAGGAGCAGGGCGCGACCGTGCTGATCTCGAACTTCGGTCGGGCGCTCGGCATCACCAGGCGGATCGCGAAGCGGCTGCCGGTCGAGCCGCCGGTGCTCGAGCTCGACGTCACCGACCCCGACCATCTCGCCGGGCTCGAGGCGCAGGTGCGCGAGCACGTGGACGGGCTCGACGGCGTCGTCCACTCGATCGCGTACGGCAACCCCGAGACGCTGCTCGGCGGCAACTTCCTCACCGGACCGTGGGAGGACGTCGCGCAGGCGATGCACGTCTCGGCGTACTCGCTGAAGTCGCTGACCATGGCCTGCCGGCCGCTGCTGTCCCACGGCGGCTCCGTGGTCGGGCTGACCTTCGACGCGACGGTCGCCTGGCCGGCGTACGACTGGATGGGCGTGGCGAAGGCCGGGCTGGAGTCGTGCTCGCGCTACCTGGCCCGCGACCTGGGTCCGGAGGGCATCCGGGTGAACCTGGTCTCGGCCGGCCCGCTGAAGACGCTTGCGGCGAAGGCGATCCCCGGCTTCGAGGACCTCGAGTCGATGTGGGGCTCGCGCTCGCCGCTCGGGTGGGACAACACCGACCACGCCCCGACCGCGAAGGCGATCTGCGCCCTGCTGTCGGACTTCTTCCCGGCGACGACCGGCGAGATCGTGCACGTCGACGGCGGCTTCCACGCGATGGGCGCCTGATCCCATGCCCCGCCGGCTGGTCGTGATGCGACACGCGAAGGCCGAGCAGGAGGGCCCGACCGACTTCGAGCGCCCGCTGGCCGACCGCGGCCGCCGGGACGCCGCCGACGCGGGCCGCTGGCTGGCGGGCGAGGGCATCGCGCCCGGCCACGCGCTGGTCTCGGCCGCGCTACGCACCCGGGAGACCTGGGGGGCGGTCGCAGCCGGTGCGTCGTGGGCGCTGGAGCCGGACGTCGACCGGGGGCTCTACGCCGCCGGACCCGAGACCGCGCTCGACCTGATCCGCCTCACCCCGGACGCCGTCGGCACGCTGATCGTGATCGGGCACAACCCGACGATGGCCTACCTGGCCCAGCTGCTCGACTCGGGCGAGGGCGACCCGCCGGTGCCCGACGCACTCGCCGGAGGCTTCCCGACCAGCGCGGTCGCGGTCTTCTCGTACGACGGGGCGTGGGTCGACCTCGGCCCGGGCTCGGCCGACCTGGTCGCGGCGTACGTCGGCCGCGGCTGACGCGGATCCGGCGCGTGGATCGACCGGCCGTCTAGTGACCCGGGCGCGAAATCCGTGCCATAGGTCGTGCTCCGAGTGCGTGCCTCGCAAGGCGGCGGAGCGCAGGGCTACCGGGCGTATCTCAAGCTCTGCCAACGCCGCGAGGGGCGTGCTCGGGGTGCGACATAGGGTGCGGATCTCAAGTTCGGGTCACTAGACCGGCGGCGCCGGGGTGACGATCCCCGCCTCGGCGTCGGCGGCGACGATCTCCTCGCGGGAGATGCCGAGCAGGTACATGATCGCGTCGAGGTAGGGGACGTTCACGGCCGTGTCCGCGGCGTCGCGGACCATCGGCTTGGCGTTGTAGGCGATCCCGAGGCCGGCGGCGTTGAGCATGTCGAGGTCGTTGGCGCCGTCGCCGATCGCGATCGTCGCGGCCTCGGCCACCCCGATCTCGGCGGCGAACTCCCGCAGCGCCGCGGCCTTGCCGGCCCGGTCGACGATCGGGCCGACGATGCGGCCGGTGAGCCGGCCGTCGGCGATCTCGAGCTCGTTGGCGCGCGAGAAGTGGATGCCGAGGTCGACCGCGAGCCGGTCCGTGATCTGGCTGAAGCCGCCCGAGACGATCGCGAACCGGTAGCCGAGCCGGCGCAGGGTGCGGACCATGGTCCGAGCGCCGGGAGCGAGCTCGATGGCGTCGTACACGTCGTCGAGGGCGCTCGCCGGCACTCCCTCCAGCAGTGCGACCCGCGAGCGCAGCGACTCCGCGAAGTCGATCTCGCCGCGCATCGCGGCCTCGGTGACCCGGGCGACCTCCGCCTCGCAGCCGGCGTGGGCCGCGAGCATCTCGATCACCTCGCCCTGCACCAGGGTGGAGTCGACGTCCATGACGATCAGGCGGGTGCCGCGGCGCAGCAGGTTGGCGGGCTGCACCGCGATGTCGATCCCGTGGGCGGCGGCCTCCGGCGCCAGCACCGTGCGCAGCGCGTCGGTCGCCACGCCGGAGACGTGCAGGTCGATCGCGGTGACGGGGTAGCGCGCCATCCGCTCGATGCGGTCGATGTTCGCGCCGGCGTCGGCGATCCGGCCGGCGACCGTGGCCATCGCGGCCGCCCGCAGCGGCAGCCCGATGACGGTCACGTGCGAGCGTCCGGCGCCGCGGGCCTTGTTGTCGCCGACGCCGGTCTCGACGTCGACGTCCATGCCGAGCGCCCGCGCGGTGTCGACGACGGCCGCCCGGACGCGGGCGAGGTTGCGGGGCGCGGTGACCAGCACGCCGAGCACCAGTCGGCCGCGCAGCACGATCTGCTCGATGTCGACGACCTCGAGGCCGGCGCCGGCCAGGGCGCCGAACACCGCCGAGGTCACGCCCGGGCGGTCCTTGCCGGTGAGCGTGATGAGGAGGGTCTCTGGCTTCGCTGCGGTCATCTCAGGCGCGAGGCTATCGCTGACCGGGCGGTGTCGGTGGTCGGGTCCATGCTGGATCCATGGCCAACATCCATCACGCGATCGACTATCTCGAGCTCGGTGCCCCTGACCTTGCGGCGTCCAGGGCCTTCTACGAGGCCGCGTTCGGCTGGCGGTTCCACGACTACGGCCCCGACTACGCCGGCATCGTGGCGCCCGACGGCGACGGTGAGGTCGGGGGCCTCAATCGGGCCCGGCCGGCGGGGCGTGGTGGCGCCCTGGTGCTGCTGTTCTCCGACGACCTCGATGCCACGGCCGATGCGGTCCGAGCCGCCGGAGGGGAGGTGATCGAGGGTCCCTACGAGTTCCCCGGCGGGCGCCGGTTCCACTTCACCGACCCAGGCGGGAACGAGCTGGGCGTCTGGGCCACGCCCGACAACTGAAGAGCGACGGGCCGCCTCACTCGGGCGGCCACACCTCGGGCGAGCACGCCGCGACCAGCGCGTGTCGGCCGGCGCGCTCCAGCGGCAGCAGCGCCTCCCGACGGCTGCGCACGTCGTACGCCGTGACCGACCCACCGTCGTCCTCCAACGCGAGCGCGACGATCCGGGTGGCCTGGAGGCCGCGCGCCGCGAGCTCCACACAGCGCCCGGGAACGCCGTGCGGGGCGGGGGGTAGGTCGAGGTGTCGGAGGTTCATCAGCCGGTCGGCGACCTCGGGCCGCCAGCGTGCCACGTCGAGGTCGGCCAGTGCCTGCGCCGCGGCCAGCAGGGCGGCGCGGAGCTGACGGTCGGCCTCGCCGACATCGGTCAGCTGCCGGCGATCGGCGGGCCGGGCGTGCCAGGCGACGGCGGCACCGGTGCGGTGGGGCACCAGCCCGAGTCCGACCTCCACGGCCATGACCGCCTCGCCCATCTCGAGGGCGTCGGCGTTGAGGTCGCGCGGACCGCCGAGCCCGGCCGGGTCGCCCTCCACCGGGAAGGCTGCGCCGAGGGCCGAGGCACCCGCCGCGCGCAGCCGCGCGAGGCCGGCGACCAGGGTCTCCGTGCCCTCGGCGCCGGGCAGGCCGACCACGGTGTGGGTGGCGTCGCCGTCGATCACCGCGTCGACCACCAGGTCGGCGACGGCGTGGCCGCGCAGCCACGCCGTGCCCCACCAGGCGAGCCTGGCGGCGGGCGGGAGCGATGTGGTCACGGCGCGTGACGATACGCTGCGGACGGTCCTTGTCCACTAGATAGGGTGTGCGACATGACCGCCGTCCTGGACTTCGCCGAGGTGACGATCCGGCGAGGACAGGCGACCCTGCTCGACCGCGTCAGCTGGCGCGTCGAGGAGGACGAGCGCTGGGTGATCCTGGGGCCGAACGGCGCCGGCAAGACGACCCTACTGCAGGTCGCGAGCGCGCAGATGCACCCGACCTCCGGCGTCGCGGGCATCCTCGACGAGGTGCTCGGCACGGTGGACGTCTTCGAGCTCCGGCCTCGGATCGGCATCACCAGCGCGGCCCTCGCCGAGCGCATCCCGCGCGCGGAGCGGGTGCACGACGTGGTGGTGTCGGCGTCGTACGCCGTGGTCGGCCGCTGGCGCGAGGCGTACGACGAGCTCGACCACGACCGGGCGACCGACCTGCTGACCGAGGTCGGGGTGTCCCACCTGGTCGACCGGACGTTCGGGACCCTGAGCGAGGGAGAGCGCAAGCGGGTGCAGATCGCTCGTGCCCTGATGGCCGACCCCGAACTGCTGCTCCTCGACGAGCCCGCGGCCGGCCTCGACCTGGGCGGTCGCGAGGACCTGGTCTCGACCCTGTCGGTGCTGGCCGCCGACCCGGCGTCGCCGGCGACCGTGCTGGTCTCCCACCACGTCGAGGAGATCCCGCCCGGCTTCAGCCACGCCATGCTGCTGCGCCGGGGCGAGATCGTGTCCGCGGGGCCGATCGAGGAGGTCGTCACGGCGGCGAACCTGTCGTCGACGTTCGGCATGCCGCTGGTGCTCTCGCACGAGGACGGCCGCTGGGCGGCGCGCCGGCGCACGCGACACCGGTAGCGCACCGGGGCGGCGTCACGCACCGACGGCCGCGAGGCCCTCGCGGGCGATCTCGGCGTAGGCCCGGACCCGGTCGAGCCGCTTGCCGTGCGCGGCGTACGACACTGCGTGGCAGGCGCCCACGATCGCGGCCCACCCGGCGACCCGGTCCCGGCCGTAGTCCGCGCCGAGCAGGTCGATCCAGGCGCGCCGGGGCATCAGCTTGTCGGCCTTCAGCGACCAGACGGCGGCGTCGTACGCGGGGTCGCCGACCAGTCCCTTCGGATCCAGCAGGACCAGGCCGGTGCCGGTCGTGACCACGTTCGTGGGGTGGACGTCGCCGTGCAGGTAGGAGCGGTGACCGGTGCTCGCGAGCGCGACGGCCAGGTGCTCGGCCCGTTCGAGCAGTGGCTCGTCGACACCGCACGCCCCGGCCCGTGACAGCTGACCGCGGGCCGCGTCCAGGTGCCGGCGCACGTGCGGCCCGAGCAGCCGCAGCCCCGCGGTCTCGGGGACGTCGATGTGGATCCGGTCCAGGGTCGCGACGAGGTCGCCGGGGGAGATCTCGGGGTCGGCCGTCCGGCCGGAGATCCAGAAGGTGGCCATCGCGCCCCGCCGATATCGGTACGCTCGCGCGAGCGGTCGGATGTCGAGCTCCTGGGCGACCCCCAGGGCTTGGTGCTCAGCCTCGAGCTCGGGTTCGTCGAAGGACAGCTTCAGCGCCAGGTCACCTGACGAGGCGTCGTCGCACCGAGCGCGGAAGACCAGACCCGAGGTGCCCGCATGGAGGTTCTCCGTAGGATGCACGCCCCAGTCACGGGCGAGAGCCGCGAGCCGAGCCGGCACCTCGGAGAGCCATCGGACGCCACCACCGGGTCCGAGGACGTCGTCGACGGCCTTCGCCGCGTTCGGCGACAGGGCCAGATCCACCGCGGGAAGCTACCACACCGCGGACCGGTCGGACGGCTGGACGACCGGGTCGCCCGGGCCCTGCTCGCCGAGGCCGGCCTGGTCGGCTGGGCCCGGGTCCGGAGCGGCCACAACGCCGTCTACCGCTCGCCCGACGACGCGCAGATCGCCAAGGTGTACGGCGAGGCGTCCCGCTGCTCCGTCGACGTCACCGGTGCGCGTCGGGCCCGGGAGGCGGGCGTCTGTGTGCCGGCCCTGGTCGCGACGCCGCATCCGAGGGTGGCGGTCTGGCAACGGGTGCCGGGGGTGCCGGGACCGATCGGACCGGCGGCGTGGGCCCGGCTGGGCATCGACGCGCGGCGACTGGCGGCTGTGCCGGTGGCCGTCGCGCCCGTGCACTGGCTCGTCAACGTCACCGAGCGCGCCTCGGTGCTGGAGCAGCTGGCGGCCGGGACACCGACGGCGTACACGGGCCCGGTCGCGCTGCCGGCCCAGGTCGGCGCCGACGTCGCCTGGCTCGCGCACGAGCTGCGGTCCGTCGCGGAGTGCGACCTCGCCCTGGACGCACCGCTCGCCTTCCAGCACGGCGACCTGTCGCCGGCCAACCTCGTGCACGACGGTCGACGGCTCCACGTCATCGACTTCGAGACCGTCCGGGCCGCGCCCGCCGACTGGGACGTCGGGTGCCTGGTCGCGGCGACCCGCCGGTACGGCACCGTGCCGACCCGGGAGCTCGCGCCCTTCCTCGAATCGCTTGACCCGGCGCCCGACCCCGAGCTGCTCGCCCTGTGCGTGCGCACCAAGGAGCTCCTCAACGCCTCGTGGCTCGCCGTCATCGGCGCCGACCGGCCGGAGCTGGTCGGCGAGCTGCGACTCCGGGTCCGCTCGCTGCGCGACGGCACGGCGTACCGGTGGCGCGAGCTCGGTGGGCTCGCAGCTCAGGTCGTCTGACGCGCCCCGCCCAGCAGACGGTCGACCACCTGGGAGCTGGAGAACGTGTCCTCCTCGGTGTGCACCACCCGACCGCCGTACGCGACGACGAGGTCGCGCTCGGCGCGGAACTGCGCCGCCCGGCGCTCGTCGCGGACCGGGCCGAGGTAGTCGCTGCCCTTGACGAAGACGTCCGGTCGGAGCGCCTCGAGGATGGGCATCGCGTCGGGCGCCGACACGACGACGACATGGTCGACGAACGAGAGCGCCGCGAGCACCCGGGCGCGCTCCGCTGCCGAGAAGACCGGCCGGCCCGGCTTCGTGACGTACGCGTCGTCGGTGATCGACACGACGAGCCGGTCGGCGAGCGTCGAGGCGACCTCGAGGTGGTTGACGTGGCCGAAGTGGATGACGTCGAAGCACCCGTGGCAGAGCGCGACGGAGACCGCCCGGACGTCGGGCCGCAGGCGATCGGGGATGCGATCGGGCAGGGCGAGCACGCGCCGGTCCTCAGCGGCCGAGCAGCAGCTCGTAGAGCAGCGGCGACTCGGTGTCGGGCGGCTCGTCGAGCTGGATGTCGACGACCTGCTTGTCCGGCACGAGCTTGAGCTGACCGTCGTCCAGGCCGTCGGAGGGGTCGTGGTCGTACTGCACGACGTACCACTCGCCCTTGTCGCCGGTCCCGAGCAGCCCGCCGACCACCACGCGGTCGTCGTTGGTGAGGATCCGGATGTCCGGCGGCGCCTTGGGATGGACGTACGTGCTCATGATGCCGATCACCAGCAGGCCCACGAGTCCGGCGCCGAGGAGCGCGTTCGGGCTCATCAGGGCCGTGAACCGGCAGGCGAGCAGGAGGTAGCCGACGAGCGCGAGCATGACCAACGTGCCCTCCCACCACACCGAGGTGAGCAGCACGATGACGAGCAGGGCGCCCGCGGCGACCCGGGCCCCGATCGTCTCTCCTCGAGACCAGCGGCGGCCCACGGTGGACTGCCCGCTGCGGGGACTGAAGGTGTCGCGGACGAACGTGCGGACCCGTCCGTTGACGGCCATGCCCACCACGACGACCAGCGTCACGAGCGCCGGCACGTGGGAGAGGATCGCGCCGAAGCCCTTCATGAGCACGTCGTCGTGCTTGAAGCCGGTCAGCGTGGCCGTGCTGTGCAGGCCGAGCGCCCGCAGCTGCCCCGCGAGCACCATCATGCCGAGGGCGTACGCGACGGCCACGACCACGGCGGTGACCTCGGCGGCCTGCGCGAGGCTGCGGGTGACCAGCGCCTTGTCGATGCGCTGGCCGGCGAGTGACGCCGTGCGGACCTGATAACCGGGCGGCAGGCCGTTGCCCGCGGGCGACTCCGGCGCCGCCTCTGCGTCAGTCACCGGGGCAAGATAGCGACCCGCTGGCACCCCCGTCCGGGAAATGGGCGGCACCGGGGCACTAGGCTCGTGGAATGGACTGGCTGAGCGATCACGCATGGGCGGTCTGGGTCGGGATCGCCGCGTTCCTCGGAATCGCCGAGCTCCTCAGCCTGGACCTCGTGCTGGTGATGCTGGCCGTCGGTGCACTGGGTGGCGCGGTGACGGCCGCGGCCGGCGGAGCGGTCGTGCTCCAGCTGATCGTCGCCGCGCTGGTCGCGATCGGCATGCTGTGGCTGGTGCGGCCCTCGCTCGTGGCCCGGCTGCACCAGGGGCCGGACCTCAAGCTCGGCACCGGCAAGCTCATCGGTCAGCGCGCGACCGTGACCCAGCGGATCACCGGCCTCGCGACCGGTCAGATCCGTCTCGCCGGCGAGACGTGGACGGCCGCGCCGTACGACGAGCACATCGTGATCGAGTCCGGAGAGACCGTGGAGGTGCTCGAGATCCGCGGCGCCACGGCGTACGTCCACCCCGTGCCCGAGCTCGAGCCCTGAGATGCCTGAATCCGTGAGGAGGCTGCTGTGCCCGTAGCGATCCTGATCGTGGTCGCCCTGCTGTTGCTGTTCGTGGTGGTGGTGCTCGCCAAGACGATCCGCATCGTGCCCCAGGCGCGGGCGGCGATCGTCGAGCGGTTCGGCAAGTACAAGGAGACGCTGCCCGCGGGGCTGAACTTCGTCGTGCCCTTCATCGACCGGGTGCGCTTCACCATCGACCTGCGCGAGCAGGTGGTGAGCTTCCCGCCCCAACCGGTGATCACCGAGGACAACCTGACGGTCTCGATCGACACCGTCATCTACTTCCAGGTCACCGACCCGGTCGCGGCGACGTACGAGATCGCCAACTACATCCAGGCCGTCGAGCAGCTCACGATGACCACGCTGCGCAACATCGTCGGCGGCATGGACCTCGAGGAGACGCTGACCAGCCGCGAGTCGATCAACGCCGGCCTGCGCGGTGTGCTCGACGAGGCCACCGGCAAGTGGGGGATCCGGGTCAGCCGGGTCGAGATCAAGGGCATCGACCCGCCGCCGTCGATCAAGGACGCGATGGAGAAGCAGATGCGCGCCGACCGCGACAAGCGCGCGCTGATCCTGACCGCGGAGGGCGAGCGGCAGTCGGCCATCCTCACCGCCGAGGGCAACAAGCAGTCCCAGATCCTGAACGCCGAAGGTCAGCGCGAGTCCCAGATCCTGCGTGCGCAGGCGGACCGTGAGGCCGCCATCCTGCGCGCACAGGGCGAAGGACAGGCGATCCAGACGGTGTTCCAGGCCATCCACGACGGCCGGCCGGACCAGTCCCTGCTGGCCTACCAGTACCTCCAGATGATGCCGAAGATCGCCGAGGGCGACGCCAACAAGGTCTGGATCGTGCCGAGCGAGATCGGCAAGGCGCTCGAGGGGCTGGGCTCGACGATGAACAGCCTGCAGGGGATCCCGCAGCACGTCGAGGGTCCCGCGAAGCGGATCGACATGGGCCCCTCGGAGCCGATCGACCCGAGGAAGGACGACGAGCTGAGCCAGACCGACGCCGCGGTGCAGGCGGCGATCGCGGAGGCCGCGAGCGCCGCCAACCCGGGCCGGGGTAGCGGCCAGCCGGTCGAGACGGACCCGGCCGTCGACCCCGGTGAGGTACCGCCCAGCCCGTGACGCTCTTCGAGGTGGTCGCGATCCTGCTCGCCGGGATCGCGGCCGGCGGCATCAACACCCTGGTGGGCTCCGGGACCCTGATCACCTTCCCCACCCTGCTCGCCTTCGGGGTGCCGCCGGTCACGGCGAACGTCTCCAACACGATCGGCCTGGCCCCAGGGTCGCTGTCCGGGGCGATCGGCTACCGCCGCGAGCTGAGCGGGCAGCGCTCGCGGGTGCTGCGGCTGAGCGTGGCATCGCTGATCGGTGGCCTGCTGGGCGCGGTCCTGCTGCTGGTGCTGCCGTCGAGCGCCTTCGAGGCGATCGTGCCCGCGCTGATCCTGCTCGGTCTGGTGCTGGTGATCTTCCAGCCGCGGATCGCGGCCTGGGTCGCGCGCCGCCACGAGTCGGTCGGCGGGTTGCCCCACCACGGCGCCTGGTGGGTGCGGCCGGGCGTGCTGGGCGCGGGCATGTACGGCGGTTACTTCGGCGCCGCCCAGGGTGTGTTGCTGATGGCCGTGCTCGGCATCGGCATCGACGAGGACCTGCAGAGCCTGAACGCCATCAAGAACGTGCTCTCCGCGATCGTGAACGCCGTCGCGGGCCTGACCTTCGCGTTCGTCGCCGACGTCGACTGGTGGATCGTGCTGCTGATCGGCGTCGGATCGGCCATCGGCGGCCAGCTGGGCGCCACCGTGGGCCGGCGCCTCCCACCGCTCGGGCTGCGGATCGTGATCGTGCTGGTCGGCACCGTCGCGCTGGCCGTCTTCATGCTCGGCTGAGCAGGCGCCTCAGCGTCGCAGGAGTCCCACGGCCCCCGACCCGATGGCGCCGACGGCCGGGCCGATCAGCGTCATCGCGGTCTTGCGGGAGATCGAACCGTCGCGCATCGCGAGGTAGCCGGTGGCCGCGTCGGCGGCGTCGACGAGCACGCCCAGGCCGATCAGCCCGCGCTGCGCCCGGCGACCACGGGCGAGCAACGTCACCGCTCCGAGCGCCACCTCGCGGGAGCCGAACAGCCGGAGCACGTAGGGGACCTGCGGGTTGCCCACCGGGTCGAGCTGGAAGGTCCGCGCGGCGAGCTCGGGCTTCGCGAGCGCCGCCACGCCGACGGCGATGCGTCCCAGGGAGAGGCCGATCACAGGGTTCATGCCGTGCACGCTAGCGGTCGTCAGCCCGCCGACGTGGCACGCTCGCCCCATGGACCTGTACGACGTGATGCGCTCGACCGCCGCGGTGCGGGAGTTCACCGACGAGCCGCTGCCCGACGAGACCCTGCACCGGATGCTCGACGCGGCCCGCTTCGCCCCGAGCGGGGGCAACCGCCAGGGGACCCGCGTGATCGTGGTGCGTGACGGAGCGACGCGCGGCCGGCTCGCCGAGCTCAACGAGCCCGCCGTACGCCGCTACGTCGCCCAGATCAAGGCCGGCCAGAGCCCCTGGAACCCGCTGGAGGCGCCGCTCCCGAGCGCCGAGGAGATCGAGGCGACCGCGGTCCCGGAGCAGTTCACCAGGCCGGTGCTCACCGCCGCCGCCGTGCTCGTCGTCTGCGTCGACCTCGGGGTCGTGGCCGCGATGGACCAGCACCTCGACCGGATCGGCCTGGTCGGCGGCGCGTCCGTCTACCCGCTGGTCTGGAACATCCTGCTCGCGGCCCGCGCGGAGGGCTTCGGCGGCACGATCACCACCATGGCGGTCGCCGAGGAGCCAGCGGTCCGCGAGCTGCTCGGCATCCCGCCGCAGTACGCCGTGGCCGCCGTGCTCCCGCTCGGCCGTCCGGTCCAGCAGGTGACGCGGCTGCGGCGCCGACCGGTCGAGGACTTCGTCACCCGCGACCGCTTCGACGGCGAGGCGTTCTGACGCCGGCCCGCGTGGGCCGTCACCCGACGTACGTCGACAGCCAGCGGCCGATCTCGGCGTAGGCCTTCGCGCGGGGCTCGGGGAGCGAGAGGATCACGTCGTGCCGGGCGCCCTCGACCGCCACGTAGGTGACGTGGCCGCCGAGCGCGGTGGCCCACTGTCGGATCTGCGGCACCTCGAGCACGATGTCGAAGTTGTGCGCGTCGGGGCCCATCTCGTGGGGCCAGCGGGTGCCCGACGACGACAGCACGAGCGCCGGGCAGCCGACCTCGAGGCCGGTGTGCAGCTCGTCGTGCCCGAGTCGGATCGCGCGCAGCCACCCGAAGGTCACCGGAAAGGAGTCGAGCGGCTTCCAGTCGGTGTTGAACATCCACTCGCCGGCGTGGTCGGCGTGCAGGCTGCGGCCGTAGTGGCCCTCGACGGTGCGGGGGATCAGGCGCTTGGGCTGGCGCGCGCCCACCTGCTTGATCACCGAGGTGCCGAGCCCGCGGATCAGCGTGCCGCCCTGCATGTCGAGCCAGGGCGAGTTCAGGACCATGCCGGCCAGGCCCGGCCCGCGGTCGCGGCGCTCGTTGGCCCACAGCGCGACGATCAGGCCGCCCGTGGAGTGGGCGCTGATCACGACGTGGTCGTGGTCGTCGCGCTCGGTGACCCGCAGGTACGCCGCGTCGAGCTCGGGGAAGTGCTCGCGCAGGTTTGTGACGTAGTTGGGCGTCTGGTGCGGGAGCAGCGAGCGGCCGTACTTGCGCAGGTCGAGCGCGTAGAAGTCGTAGCCGCGCTCGTTCCACCACTCGGCGTACGCCGTCTGGAAGAAGTAGTCGCAGAAGCCGTGCACGTGCAGCACCGCCCGGCCCGTCGGCCGGGCCGCGCGGCGTACGACGAGCGTCGCGACGACCGGGCCCTCGTCGTCGGGCGGCAGGGTGATGGTCTCGGCGAGGTAGGGCTCGCCGAGCACGTCGGGGACCAGCTCGTCGAACACGCTGCGACTCATCCGAGGTCCCCGCGGAATCGTGGGGCGGAGGAGCGCAGCGGGGGAGCAACGCGATTCCGTGGGGTGGGGCTCATGGCGAAAGTCTCTCAGGACGACGCAGCCGCAGGGCCAGGTCGGGGTTGTTCGTGGTGACCAGCCAGGCTCGGCCGGTGCGGGTCCAGTGCCGCAGCGACGGCGCGGTGTCGACGGTCCACACCAGCAGCGGCAGCCCGTGGTTGCGGGCGAACCGGGCCACGGTCAGCCGGGCCAGCCAGTGGTGCGCGACCACGACGTTGGCCCGCGAGTGGCGGTAGCGCACCCGCGGGAAGAACTCCGAGAGCCGCACCCGCACCTGCCGCAGCACCGGGAAGCCGGACACCCCCCGCCCCAGCGACAGCCCGACGAGCAGCGCCGGGGCGTGCACGTCCGACCAGGCGCGGATCGCCGTCACCGACCGGTCCTCGAGCGTGGTGACGACCAGCCGGTCGGTGCCGAGTCGGTCGACGGCGTGGGCGACCGCGTCGACGCAGCCGTCGTGGAACTTCAGGTCGAGGTGGGCCCGCCCGCGCCCGGCGAGCACCTCGAGCACCTCGTCGTACGTCGTGGCGTCCGGCGGCGCGACCGCGACCGGATCGTGGGCCAGCACCAGCGAGCCGTCGGCGCAGCGCTGCACGTCGAACTCGACGTAGTCGACGCCGAGCCGCAGCGCGTGCTCGACCTGCTCGATCGTGAGGCAGCGGTGGGCGCTGACCAGCACCGGGTCGCGCCGCTGACGGCGTCGGGAGGGGATCATCGGCACTCAGCGTAGGCGGCGGCCGCGCGCACCAGGCCGGCCAGCAGCCCGACGTCGGCCGCGGTCTCGGGGTGCCACTGCACCCCGACGCAGAAGCGGTCGCCCGGCGCCTCCATCGCCTCCATCGTGCCGTCGGCCGCGTGCGCGGTGGCCCCGAACCCGGGATGGGTGCGCACCGCCTGGTGGTGGTGGCAGTTGACCGCGAGCCGGTCGCCGACCAGCGCCGCGATCCGGCTGCCGGCCGTGGTCGCCACCTCGATCGCGCCGAACTCGTCGCCGCCGGGGGAGTGCCGCTCGTGGTCGACGAGGTCCGGCAGGTGCTGGTCGAGCGCGCCGCCCGCGTGCACCGCCATCACCTGCATGCCGCGACAGACGCCGAGCACCGGCAGCCCGACCGCGTCCGCGGCGGCCAGCAGCGCCAGCTCCCACGCGTCGCGGTCGGGGCGCCAGCCGGCCGTGCGGGCGTGCGCCTCGGCGTCGTACCGTGCCGGGTCGACGTCGGCGCCGCCGCTGATCACCAGGCCGTCGATGCGGGCGACGACGGCGTCGGCGGCCCCGACGCCGGCCGTCGGCGGCAGCAGCACCGGTACGCCGCCGGTCGCCTCGACCGCGACGGCGTACTGGCTCGGCAGCACGTCGGCGGTCTGGTTCCAGACGCCCCAGGCCGCCCTCTCGCGGTAGGTGCTCAGGCCGATGACCGGAGTCGTCATCAGAGGGGGGTGACGTAGGCCCCGGAGATGCCGCCGTCGACCAGGAACGTGGTTGCGGTCATGAAGGACGAGTCGTCGGAGGCCAGGAAGAGCACCGCCGCGGCCATCTCCTCCGGCTCGCCGAAGCGGCCCATCGGCACGTGCACGAGCCGGCGGGCCGCGCGCTCGGCGTCGGCCGCGAAGAGCTCCTGGAGCAGCGGCGTGTTGACGGGGCCCGGGCAGAGCGCGTTGACCCGCACCCCCTGGCGCGCGAACTGCACGCCGAGCTCGCGGGTCATCGACAGCACCCCGCCCTTGGACGCCGAGTAGGAGATCTGCGACGTCGCCGCACCCATCACCGCCACGAACGACGCGGTGTTGATGATCGAGCCCCGGCCCTGCTCGAGCATGTAGGGGAGCGCCGCCTTGCAGCACAGGTAGACCGAGGTCAGGTTGACCTCCTGCACGCGCCGCCAGGCGTCGAGGTCGGTGTCGAGGATCGAGTCGTCCTCCGGCGGGCTGATGCCGGCGTTGTTGAACGCGATGTCGACCGACCCGTAGGTGTCCGCGGCGGTCCGGAACAGCGCGTCGACCTGCTCCTGGGAGGTGACGTCGACGTGCACGTACGTCGCGACGTCGGCCCCGCCGAGCTCCTCGACCAGCGTCCCGCCGCGGGCGTCGTCGATGTCGCCGATGACGACCTTGGCGCCCTCCGCGACGAAGCGCCGGATGGTCGCCAGGCCGATGCCCGAGCAGCCGCCGGTGACGACCGCGACCCGGTCCTGGATGCGTCCGGCCATGGTGACTCCTTCGTCGAGGTGGTTTCGAGGCTCAGGCCTGGCGGCCTTCGCACCTCAACCACCGCCACGGTGGTTGAGGTGCGAGCGAAGCGAGCCTCGAAACCACCCCTTCTCCTAGTGGGCGATGAAGACGTTCTTCTCCTCGGTGAAGGCCATCGGGGCGTCCGGGCCGAGCTCGCGGCCGAGCCCGGACTGCTTGTAGCCGCCGAACGGCGTCCAGTAGCGCACCGACGAGTGCGAGTTGACGCTCAGGTTGCCCGCCTCGACGGCCCGGGCGACGCGCAGCCCGCGGCCCAGATCGGTGGTGTAGATCGAGCCGGACAGGCCGTACTCCGTGTCGTTGGCCTTCGCGACCGCGTCGGCCTCGTCATCGAAGGGCATCACCGCCACGACCGGGCCGAAGACCTCCTCGCGCCAGATCCGCGTGGCCGGGTCGTCGACGGTCACCACTGAGGGGGGCACCCAGAAGCCGTCCGACACCGGGCCGCCGGGCGTCGAGCCCGCGAACGCCACCTCGACCTCGTCGAGGTAGCCGAGGACGGACGCTCGCTGACGGGCGGAGATCAGCGGGCCCATCTCCGACGCCTCGTCGCCCGGGTCGAGCACCCGCAGCCGGGCCACGGCCGGCTCGAGGTGCGCGAGGAACTCGTCGTACGCCGCGCGCTCGACGAGGATCCGCGAGCGCGCGCAGCAGTCCTGGCCCGCGTTGTCGAAGACCGCGTACGGCGCGCTCGCGGCCGCCGCGGCGATGTCGGCGTCCGCGAAGACGATGTTGGAGCTCTTGCCGCCGAGCTCGAGCGTCACCCGCTTCACCTGCTCGGCGCAGCCGGCCATGATCCGTTTGCCCACCTCGGTGGAGCCGGTGAAGCAGATCTTGCGCACCAGTGGGTGGGTCACGAACCGCTCTCCGACGACCGAGCCCTTGCCGGGGACCACGGTCAGCACGTGCTCGGGCAGTCCCGCGTCGAGGGCCAGCTCGCCGAGACGGATCGCGGTCAGCGGCGTGAGCTCGGCCGGCTTCAGCACGACGGTGTTGCCCGCGGCCAGCGCGGGGGCGAACCCCCAGCCCGCGATGGGCATCGGGAAGTTCCACGGCACGATGATCCCGACCACGCCCAGCGGCTCGTGGAACGTCACGTCGACGCCGCCGGGCACCGGGATCTGCCGGCCGAAGAGCCGCTCCGGCGCCCCGGAGTAGTAGTTGAGGCAGTCGCGGACGTTGCCCGCCTCCCAGCGGGCGTTGCCCCAGGTGTGGCCGGCGTTGCGGACCTCGAGCTCGGCGAGCTCGTCGATGTGCGCGTCGACCACGGCGGCGAAGCGCCGCAGCAGCGCGGCGCGCTCACCCGGTGGCAGCGCCCGCCACGCCGGGAACGCCGCGTGGGCCGCCTCGATCGCCGCGTCCGCGTCCGCGACGGAGGCGAGCCGGACGTCGGTCACCGGAGCGGCGGTGGCCGGGTTGATGACGGTGTGGACGTCGGTCACTACAGCCTCTCGAATCCTCGGAACAGCTCCCAGTCGGTAACGGTCGCCTCGTAGGCGGCCAGCTCGACGTCGGCCATGTTGACGTAGTGGTCGACGACGTCGTCGCCCAGACTGCAGCGCGCGATCTCCGACGACGCGAACGCGTTGCGGGCGGCGGCGAGCGTGTGTGGCACCCGATCACGACCGGACGTGTAGGCGTTGCCGGCCAGCGGCGGCTCGAGCTCGAGGCCCTGCTCGATGCCGTGCAGGCCGCCGGCGAGCATCGCGGCGAGCGCGAGGTAGGGGTTCACGTCGGCACCCGGGATCCGGTTCTCCATCCGGGCCCCGGCGCCGTGGCCGACCAGGCGAACCGCGCAGGTGCGGTTGTCCAGGCCCCACGCGATCGTCGTGGGTGCGAACGAGCCGTCGGCGAACCGCTTGTAGGAGTTGATGTTCGGGGCGTAGAGGAGCGTGAAGTCGGCGGCGGAGGCAAGCACACCCGCGACGAACTGGTCGTAGAGCGGGGTCCGAGCGCCGTCCTTCCAGAACACCAGGTCGCCGTCCCGGCCGCGCAGCGACAGATGGATGTGGCAGGAGCTGCCTTCGCGCTCGTCGTACTTCGCCATGAACGTGATCGCCTTGCCGCGCTGGGCCGCGATCTCCTTCGCGACGGTCTTGTAGACCACGTGGTTGTCGGCCGTGGTCAGCGCGTCGGCGTAGAGGAAACCGACCTCGTGCTGACCGAGGTTGCACTCGCCCTTCGCGCCCTCGACGTCGAGGCCCGCGTCGTACATGGTGTTGCGGATCGCGCGCAGCAGCGGCTCGATGCGGGACGTCCCGAGGATCGAGTAGTCGACGTTGTACTGGTTGGCCGGCGTCAGATCGCGGTAGCGCGCCTCGTGGGCAGCTTCGTACGACGTGTCGAACACGATGAACTCGAGCTCGGTGCCGGCGAGCGCCTGCCAGCCGTGCTCGGCGACCCGGTCGAGCTGGCGTCTCAGGATCGCGCGCGGCGACTGAGCGATGGGGGAGTGCGGACCGTCGTCGGTGGCCGGCCAGACGAGGTCGCACTGCACCATGGCGGTGGCGGGGTGGTGGGTGAGCAGCCGGATCGTGTCGGCGTCCAGGACGAACTCCATGTCGCCGTAGCCGTTCTCCCACGACGAGATGGCGTAGCCGCCGACGGTGTTCATGTCGACGTCGACGGCCAGCAGGTAGTTGCAGCCCTCGGTGCCGTGCTGCACCGCGACGTCGGCGAAGTAGCGGCCGTGCAGGCGCTTGCCCTGGAGCCGCCCCTGCATGTCGGTGAAGGCCACGACGACGGTGTCGATCTCGCCGTCGTCGATCAGCTCAAGCAGCTGGTCCATCGAGAGGTGCCGATCGTTGCGCATCTGTCTCCTCAGTCGTCCACGTCCTAGCCGAGCAGACCGCGCAGCAGCGCGGCCGTGTCGTCGCAGTGCTCCTCCATCACAGACCTGGCCTTCTCGGCGCGACCCGCGAGGATCGCCTTCACCAGCGCGGCGTGCTGCCGGTCGGAGTGGGCGATGTTGGTCTCCAGGACCGGGATCGCGAGCAGCATCTCGTGCAGCATCGCCTGTACCGAGGTCACCGCCTCCACGGTGCGCGGCGACCCGGACAGCGAGGCGACCGTCAGGTGGAAGCGCGAGTCGGCCTGCCGGTGCTCGGCCCGCCGACGGGCCCCGGCGACCTCGTCGTGGGCCCGCTCGAGCTGGCTGCGCATCGCATCGTCGAGCTCCGCGTTCGCGGCGAGGTACGCCGCGCCGGGCTCCACGATCCGACGGAACTCGAGGGCGTCGAGCCACTCCCTGCGCTGCTCGGCCGAGACGCGCGCCGCCCGGCGCGCCGACGGCGTCCGCTGCTTGAGCGTCACGACCGTGCCTCCGCCCCGGCCGCGGGTCGTCTCGATCAGACCCGCCTGTCGCAGCGCGGCCATCGCCTCGCGCAGCGTCGCCCGCGAGACGTGCAGCATCGCGGCCAGCTCGCGTTCGGGCGGGAACGTCGAGCCACGGGGGTAGACGCCGAGCCGGATCGCGGTCGCCAGCTGCTCCACACACGCCTCGAAGGCGTGGTGCCCGCGCACGGGCCGCAGCACCGCTCCCGGAAGGTGGTGGTCAGGCGACGCGGTCACAGGGTCATCCTTCGATCCAGGGGGCGCAGTGTCAATCACCAATGGTCGGAGTTCATACCAAAATCGGCGACGACTCTGGACACGCCAAACCGCCCGGGTCTAGCGTCCTTTCACGTTCGCACGATCTCTCATCGGAGGGTGTTGCCAATGCCCGAAGCACATGAGCCACTGCCGACGCACCCGGTTCCCGAGCTCACCGACGACGAGAAGCACCTGGCCAAGCTGGGATATCGCCAGGACCTCAACCGCTCCTGGTCGGGGTTCTCCAACTTCGCGATCTCGTTCTCGATCATCTCGATCCTGGCCGGCTGCTTCACCAACTTCGGTGCCGGCTTCAACAACGGCGGCCCGATCTCGATCTCGTGGTCCTGGCCGATCCTCGGCATCTTCATCCTGATCATCGGGTTCACGATGTCCGAGTTGGTCTCGGCGTACCCGACCTCCGGTGGCATCTACTGGTGGGCGTCGAAGCTCGGCGGCCCGGCCGCGGGCTTCTTCACCGGCTGGCTGAACCTGATCGGGCTGGTCGCGGTCACCGCCGGTGTGTCCTACGGCTGCGCGACGTTCATCGACCTGACGATCAGCACCTACTCCGACTCGTTCGCCGCGGACTACTCCCTGACCCGCGTCTTCATCATCTTCGTGATCATCCTGGCGCTGGTGTCGGTGCTGAACATCTTCAGCGGCCACCTGATGGCGATCATGAACAACGTCTCGGTGTGGTGGCACGTGGTCGGCGCGGCGGTGATCGTGGTGGTTCTGCTGTTCGTGCCCGACCAGCACCAGTCGTTCAGCTACGTCTTCACCGAGCGCTTCAACAATTCGGGGTACGCCGACGGCAGCACGTCGGGTGTGGCCTTCTGGTTCGCCATCGTGCCGTTCGGCTTCCTGCTCACGCAGTACACCATCACCGGCTTCGACGCCTCCGCCCACCTGTCGGAGGAGACCGGGTCGGCCTCGCGCGCCGCCGCGAAGGGCATCTGGCGCTCGATCCTCTACTCGGTGATCGGCGGCTACATCCTGCTGCTCTGCGTCGTCTTCGCGATCCCGAACAACGACGCCGGTCAGCCCGACAACGCGCTCGCCGGGCTCGGCGTCCAACCCATCTTCCTCTCGGCGCTCGGGCAGAACTGGGCCACCCTGGTGCTCTTCATCTCGGCGTCCGCACAGTTCTTCTGCGCGACCTCGTGCATGACGTCGGCGTCGCGCATGACCTTCGCCTTCAGCCGGGACGGCGCGATCCCGGGCTCGCCGACGCTGCAGCGCCTCACGCGGTCGCGGGTCCCGGCCAACGCGGTGGTCTTCGTCGGGGTCTGTGCGGCGGTGCTGACCCTCCCGGCGCTGATCAAGGTCGACGTCAACGGCACGCCGGTGCCGTTGGCCTTCTACGCGGTCACCTCGATCGCGGTGATCGGTCTCTACCTGGCCTTCGCGATCCCGATCTTCCTGCGCTGGCGCTACGGCAGCCGATTCGAGACCGGCTCGTGGAACAACGGGGCGAAGTACAAGTGGATGAACCCGATCGCGGTGATCGAGATCGTGGTGGTCTCGGTGTTCCTGATGATGCCGACGACGCCGGCGGCGAACCCGTTCCGCGACGAGTTCGAGTGGAAGTTCGTCAACTACGCCCCGATCGTCACGCTCGGCGCACTGCTGCTGCTCACGATCTGGTGGAACACCTCGGCGAAGAAGTGGTTCACCGGTCCCAAGCACACCATCGACCAGGCCGTCGTCGACGCGTTCGGCGACTAGGACGTCCCAGGCCATCGGGGTGGGACGCCCACCGCTGGACCGCCTCGCCTGCCTGGCGGGGCGGTCCTGGCGCGTCTCCGACCTGCCCGGCGGCCTGACCAACCGCAACTTCCACGTCCGCACCGAGGACGAGCACCCCGCTGGGCCGCGCGACGTGGTGGTCCGATGGGCGCTCGGCGACGCCACCCTGCTCGGCATCGACCGCGACGCGGAGGCGGCGAACACGGCGACCGCCGCCGAATCCGGCGCCGGGCCCGCCGTGCTGGAGTACCGCCCCGACCTCTCGCTGCTCGTCATCGAGTTCCTCGAGGGGAGGTCGCTGGAGGATCGGGACTTCGGCGACCCGGAGGTGTTGCGGCGAGCGGCCGAGGCCAACCGCCGGCTGCACGCCGGGCCGCGGTTCGCCAACGGGTTCGACATGTTCGCCCGCCAGGCGACGTACCTGCGCACCGTCCGCGAGCGGGGCTACTGGCTGCCCCCGGGGTACGCCGAGCACGAGGACGCGTGGGCCGGCGTACGCCGTGCGCTGACGAGCACCCATCGGGCCACGGTGCCGTGCAACAACGACCTGCTGGCCGCCAACTTCATCGACGACGCTGAGTCGGACGGGGGCGGCCGGGTCTGGCTGATCGACTACGAGTACTCCGGCAACAACGACCCCTGCTTCGAGCTGGGCAACACCGCGACCGAGTGCGGCTTCTCGCCCGATCAGGTCGAGGCGTACGTCGCGGCGTACTTCGGCTCGCCGTCCCGCGCCGACCTGGCCCGGGTGCGGCTGCAGATGCTGTGCAGCGAGTACGGCTGGTCGCTGTGGGGCTTCATCCAGGCGGCGGCGAGCCCGATCGACTACGACTTCCGGGAGTGGGGCCGGGAGCGGTACGAGAAGGCCGCCGCGACCTTCCGCGGCCCCGACCTGCCCCGTCTGCTGGACGAGGCCGTCAACGGTGGTTGAGATGGAGGGTGGTTTCGAGACAGGCGCTAGCGCGCCTTCCTCAACCACCGAGGCCGCGGGCACGGTGCTTGGTCCGGAGGGTGGTTTCGAGACAGGCGCTAGCGCGCCTTCCTCAACCACCGACGCCGCGGGCACGGTGCCTGGTCCGGAGGGTGGTTTCGAGACAGGCGCTAGCGCGCCTTCCTCAACCACCGAGGCCGCGACAGGCGCTAGCGCGCCTTCCTCAACCACCGAGACCCGGAGCACGGTGGTTGAGGAGGTTGCGCAGCAACCGTCTCGAAACCACCTCCCCGTGCGCGCCCAGGTCGTCATCGTCGGTGGCGGCGTCATCGGCGCCTCGGTCGCCTACCACCTGACCGGACTCGGCTGGAGCGACGTGCTGCTGCTGGAGCAGGGGACGCTGTCGTGCGGCACCACCTGGCACGCGGCCGGCCTGGTCGGGCCGCTGCGGGCCTCCGAGAGCGGCACCCGGCTGGTGCAGTACTCCGCCGAGCTCTACGCGTCGCTGGAGGCCGAGACCGGCCTGGCGACCGGCTACCGCAACGTGGGCGGCCTGATCGTGGCGCGCACCGAGGACCGGATGGTGCAGCTGCGGCGTACGGCGGCCAACGCGGTGGCCTACGACCTGCCCTGCGAGCTGGTGTCGCCGGAGCGGGCGCGCGAGCTGTGGCCGCCGATGCGGGTCGACGACCTGCTCGGCGCGCTGTGGCTGCCCGGCGACGGGAAGGTCGACCCGGCGGACCTGACCCAGTCGCTCGCGAGGGGCGCCCGGATGCGCGGCGCCCGGGTGGTCGAGCGGGTCCGGGTCACCGGCTTCGGCGTCGCGGACGGGCGGGTCACCGGCGTCCGCACCGACCGGGGCGACGTCGAGGCCGAGGTGGTCGTGAACTGCGCGGGGCAGTGGGCGAAGGCGCTGGGCGACCTGGTCGGCGCGACGATCCCGCTGCACTCCGCCGAGCACTTCTACGTCGTCACGGACGCCGTGCCCGGCACGCATCCCGACCTGCCGATCATGCGCGATCCGGACGGCTGGACCTACTTCAAGGAGGAGACCGGCGGCCTGGTCGTCGGCGGGTTCGAGCCGCAGGCGAAGCCGTGGCGCTCGCCCGATGACCTCCCGTATCCCTTCGAGTTCCAGCTGCTCGACGAGGACTGGGAGCACTTCTCGGTGCTGATGGAGCAGGCGCTGCTGCGGGTCCCGGGGCTGGAGGAGACCGGCATCCGGAAGCTCTACAACGGGCCGGAGTCGTTCACCCCCGACAACCAGTTCTTGCTGGGGGAGGCACCGGGACTGCGCGGCTTCTTCGTCGGCGCGGGCTTCAACTCGGTCGGCATCGCCTCGGCCGGCGGGGCGGGTCGGGCGCTCGCCGAGTGGATCGTGGCCGGTGCGCCGCAGGAGGACCTGGTGGCGGTCGACGTACGCCGCTTCGCCCCGTTCCACGGCGACCACACGTGGCTGCGGTCGCGGGTCTCGGAGGTGCTGGGGCTCCACTACGCGCTGCCCTGGCCCAACCGGGAGCTCGAGTCCGGTCGTCCGCAGCGCACCTCGCCGCTGCACGACCGGCTGGCGGCGGCCGGGGCGCTGTTCGGCACCCGGATGGGGTGGGAGCGGCCGAACGTCTTCGCGCCGACGCTGGAGTACACCTGGGGCAAGCCGTCCTGGCTCCCGGCGTCGGCGGCGGAGCAGCGCGCGACCCGGACGGACGTGGCGGTCTTCGACCAGACCTCGTTCTCCAAGTACGCCGTCTCGGGCGCCGCGGCGCTGACCGCTCTCCAGTGGGTGTGCGCCGCCGACGTCGACGTGCCGGTCGGCCGCTGCGTCTACACGCCGTTCCTCAACGAGCGGGGCACCTACGAGGCCGATCTGACCGTGACCCGCACCGGTGCGGACTCCTTCCTGCTGGTGTCGAGCTCCGCGACCACGGTCCGCGACCTCGACTGGCTGGCCCGCCACGGCGTACCGGCGCGCGACGTCACCGAGGAGTACGCCGTGCTCGGCGTGATGGGCCCGCGCTCCCGGGCTCTGCTCTCGTCGCTGTCGCCGGACGACTGGTCGGAGGAGGGCTTCCCGTTCGCGACCAGCCGCGAGGTGGGCGTCGCCGGCGTGCGGGTGCGGGCCACCCGGATGACCTACGTCGGCGAGCTCGGCTGGGAGCTGCTGGTGCCCGTGGCGGACGCTGGCGCCGTCTACGACGCGGTGCACGCGGGTGGCGCCGCCGACGCGGGCTACTACGCGATCGAGTCGCTGCGGCTGGAGAAGGGCTACCGCGCGTTCGGCAGGGAGCTGACCCCCGACTACGGTCCGGTCGAGGCCGGCCTGGTCTTCGCGACCGACCTCACGGGCGCCAAGGACTTCCTCGGCCGGGCCGCCCTGGCCGCACACCGGGACGCGCTGGCGGGGGGCGGCCCACGGCGGCGGCTCGTGTCGCTGGTCGTGTCGTCACCCGAGCCGATGCTCTGGGGCGGCGAGCTGCTGCTTCGCGACGGCGCACCGGCCGGACAGGTGACCAGCGCCGCCTGGGGCGAGACCGTCGGCGCGTGCGTCGGCCTCGGCTACCTGCGCCACGCCGCCCCGGTCACCTCCGCGTGGCTCGCCGGCGGCCGGTTCGAGGTCGACGTCGCGGGGGAGCGGTACGCCGTACGCTGCGCGCTTCGCGCCCCGCTCGGCTAGCCGAGCGCACCGTGCCGACCGGCCCGGTCACCACCGGCGGCGCGGGTCTCCGGAAGGCCACGAGGAACCCGGCACCGAGTGCACCCAGGGTGCCCAGCACCTCGTCCCCCAGGGTGTCCTCGTACGCCGTGTCGAGCTCGGTGCCGTGGCGGATGAAGGTCCACCACTCGCCGACCTCCCACCCGATGGCCAGGATCGCACCGAGGCCGCAGACCAGCACGACCACCGCCCACCGGGGCTGCACCTGCTCGCAGAGCAGCAGCCCCAGGCCGGTGAGCAGCAGCAGCCAGTTCGCGAAGTGGTTGAGGTCGTCCCACCAGACGAGTGAGTCGTAGAGATCGAGGCTGTTCCCGGTCACGTCGATCAGGAAGGGCAGCATCACGAGCGTGAAGGCGCCGTACGGCGCGTGGTGGGACGTGAGCGCCGCCCGCGGCTCCCGGCGTCGGTGTGCCAGCCACCAGATCGCCGGAGCGAGCACCATGAGCAGGGGATAGGCGATCAGCCGTGCGCCGAAGGCCTTGTCGGCGAACCGGTCGATCCCCGGAGCCCACTCCGCGACGGCCAGTTGGCCGACGGTCAGCAGGAGCACGAGGACGGGCACCCAGGCGGGGCAGCGGCGGACCGGGAGGAGGCGCTTCACGCGAGGATGGTGGCAGGAATACCCGGGCCGTGCCCCTCGTTGGGCATATAGTTCGGAATTCAACCAATCTCAGGAGTGATCGGCCATGCAGTTCGGGATCTTCACCGTCGGCGACGTGACCACCGACCCCACCACGGGTCGCACGCCGACCGAGCACGAGCGGATCAAGGCCACGGTTGAGATCGGGAAGTTGGCCGAGGACATCGGCCTCGACGTGTTCGCCACCGGCGAGCACCACAACCCGCCGTTCATCGCCTCCGCACCGACCACCACGCTGGCCTACATCGGCGCGCAGACGAAGCGGATCATCCTGTCGACCGCGACCACGCTGATCACCACGACCGACCCGGTGCTGATCGCCGAGAACTACGCGAAGCTCCAGCACCTGACCGACGGCCGCGTCGACTTGATGATGGGTCGCGGCAACACCGGCCCGGTCTACCCGTGGTTCGGCAAGGACATCCGCCAGGGCATCAACCTGGCGGTCGAGAACTACGCGCTGCTGCACCGCCTCTGGCGCGAGGACGTCGTGAACTGGGAGGGCCGGTTCCGCACCGCACTCCAGGGCTTCACCTCGACCCCGAGGCCGCTCGACGGCGTCCCGCCGTTCGTCTGGCACGGGTCGATCCGCAGCCCCGAGATCGCCGAGCAGGCGGCGTACTACGGCGACGGCTTCTTCCACAACCACATCTTCTGGCCCGCCGGACACACCCAGCAGATGGTCGACCTCTACCGCCGCCGCTACGAGCACTACGGCCACGGCGCGTACGACGAGGCGATCGTCGGCCTGGGCGGCCAGTTCTTCATGCGGAAGAGCAGCCAGGACGCCGTCAACGAGTTCCGTCCGTACTTCGACAACGCGCCGGTCTACGGGCACGGCCCCTCGATGGAGGACTTCACCGAGGCCACGCCGCTGACCGTCGGGTCGCCGCAGCAGGTGCTGGAGCGCACCCTCGGCTTCCGCGACTACGTGGGCCACTACCAGCGCCAGATGTTCCTGGTCGACCACGCCGGGCTGCCGCTCAAGACCGTCCTGGAGCAGCTCGACCTGCTCGGCGAGATCCTGCCCGACCTGCGGAAGGGGATGGCCGAGGGCCGCCCGGCCAACGTGCCGGACGCCCCGACCCACGCGTCGCTGGTCGCCGCCGCGGGTGGCCCGAAGGACTCGACGGTGTACGCCGAGGCCGACAGCGCCACCGGCCATCGGGCCGAGGACGCCGACGGCGTCGACGAGGGAATCGAGGGAACGGCATGACCAGGCTCGTGGTGGTCTCCGCCGGGTTGTCCAACCCGTCGTCGACCACGCTGCTGGCCCAGCGGCTCACCGCCGCGACCGTCGAGGCGCTGGAGGAGGTCGAGGTCACGCACGTCGAGCTGCGCGACCTGGCCCACCAGCTGACCGACCAGCTGCTGACCGGGTTCCCCGGTCCGGAGCTGGCGGCGGCGCAGGCGGCGGTCGCCGAGGCCGACGGCCTGATCGTCGTGACGCCGATCTTCTCCGCGTCGTACTCCGGCCTCTTCAAGACGTTCTTCGACGTCCTCGAGACCGGTGCGCTGGACGGCAAGCCGGTGCTGGTCGCCGCCACCGCGGGCACCGCCCGCCACTCGCTGGTGATCGAGCACGCGCTGCGCCCGCTGTTCGCCTACCTGCACGCGGTGGTCGTGCCGACCGGCGTCTTCGCCGCCACCGACGACTTCGCCGGCACCGACCTCGACAGCCGGATCGGCCGGGCCGCCGGCGAGCTGGCCGCCCTGATGGGCAAGGTCAGCCGCGTCGACACGGTCGTCACGAAGCGGCGCACCGTCGAGGACGAGTTCGCCGCGGTCACGCCGTTCGAGGAACTGCTCCGCCAGGCCTCCCACGGTGGTTGAGGAAGGCGCACTGGCGCCTGTCTCGAAGCCATCGTCGTCGGGTCCGGTGGTTTCGAGGCTCGTCGCTGGCGCTCCTCGCACCTCAACCACCGTGGTGGCAGGCGGTGGTTGAGGGAGGCGCGCTGGCGCGTGCCTCGAAGCCATCGTCGTCGGGTCCGGTGGTTTCGAGGCTCGTCGCTGGCGCTCCTCGCACCTCAACCACCGTGGTGGCAGGCGGTGGTTGAGGGAGGCGCGCTGGCGCCTGTCTCGAAGCCATCGTCGTCAGGAACGGTGGTTGAGGAAGGCGCGCTAGCGCCTGTCTCGAAACCACCACCCAGGCGGGACCGCGGTGACTCCCGGACGGCCGTGGGCGACGCGCGCTCCTAGGCCCGCTCCTCCGCCCGGCCCGACGTCAACAGCAGCGGTCCGTTCTCGAGCACGCGGATCGCGGTGAGTGCGAGCGTCGCGGCACCGTCGAGGACGGCGCGGTCGCCGTCGGGCCCGCCGGCGTAGTCGGCGAAGCTGCGGGTGTGTAGCGAGACCTCGGCGGGAGCGGCCTTGATCAGGGGATGGATCGACGGCACTGCGTGACTGACGTTGCCCATGTCCGTGCTGCCGACGACGGTGGTGCCGTCCTCGGGCACGTCGACCGTGCGCCCGATCTCGGCGGCGCTCCGGACGTAGAGGTCGAGCAGGGCCTCGCTGGTGACCATGTCGTAGTACACGCGACCGATCGGCTCCCTGCTCATGCTGCAGCCGGCGGCGGCCGCACCGGCCTCCAGGCAGGACTGCACGCGAGCGACCAGGCTCTGGAGGCCGTCCATCGTGGGGGAGCGCATGTACCACTCGGCCTCGGTCCACTCCGGCACGATGTTGGGCCGGGTGCCGCCGCGGGTGATGACCCCGTGGACCCGCTCGTGGCGGGCGAGGTGCTGGCGCAGCGCGGCCACGTTCAGGTAGCCCAGCACCGCGGCGTCGAGGGCGTTGCGGCCCAGCTGCGGCGCGGCCGCGGCGTGCGCGGCGAGGCCGCGGTACTCCACGCGGGTGCGCTCGATCGCGATGGTGTTCATCTCGGTCAGGTCGCGACCCGCGGGATGGACCATCATCGCCGCGTCCACGCCCTCGAACGCGCCGCGCTCGAGCATGTAGACCTTGCCCCCGCCGCCCTCCTCGGCCGGCGTCCCCAGCACCACGATCCGCCCGCCGTGCCGCTCCGCGAGTGAGCGGGCCGCCACGATCGCGGCACCCGCTCCCGCGGCGGCGATGACGTTGTGCCCGCAGGCATGGCCGATCTCCGGCAGCGCGTCGTACTCGCAGATGATCGCGACGGTCGGCCCCGCGCCGGCGTCGATCTCGGCGCGGAAGGCCGTGTCCAGGCCGTAGGCCGAGCGGGTGACGGCGAACCCGGCACTCTCGAGCAGGTCGGTCAGCAGACCGTGGGCACGCACCTCCTCGAAGGCGAGCTCGGGGTGGCGGTGGATCTCCCGGGACAGCTCGACGAGGCTGTCGGCCTCGGCGGCTACAGCACCGGCGACGCGGTCCTTGAGGGTGGGCATGATGGGCGGCTCCTGTCGTGAGGGGCTGACGAAACGTGGCGAGGGGTGCGGGTGAGGGCTAACTCGTCGCAACACCGCTTCCGTCGATCGCCTCCAGCAGTCGCTCCGGCCGCAACGGCACCTCCGTGACGAAGACACCCGTGTCGGCCAGGGCGTCGTCGACCGCGGCGCACAGCGCGGGTGCCCACGGCAGCGTGCCGGCCTCGCCGACCCCCTTGACGCCGCTCCCGCTCGCCGGTGAGGGCGTCTCCATGTGGCCCAGCCGCAGGGGTGGGAAGTCGGTGGTCCGCGGCAGTCGATAGCCGTGGAAGTCGGGGTTCGTCAGCCGTGCGTCCGCGTCGTAGACGAGCTCCTCGAAGAGCGCGCCGGCCAGCGCCTGCACCGACCCTCCGACCAGCTGCCCCTCGACCACGTCGGGGTTGATCACCACGCCGCAGTCGTCGACCATGGCGCCGTCGAGCAGCCTGACCTCGCCGGTCTCGGCGTCCACCTCGACCAGCGCGGCGGCGGCGCCGTAGGAATAAGTCATGGCGGTGGGGTCGTAGACGGCGCGCCCCTGCAGGGTCCCGGAGAAGCCGTCGCCGGCGAGGGTCAGGTCGCGGTACGCCGCACGGCCGATCTCGGCATGGGTGAGGCGACGTCCGGGGACGCCTCGGACGCCGACCCCGTGCTCGTCCATCACCAGCTCGGCCGGGTCGGCCTCGAGCCGGTCGGCGGCGAGCCCGAGCACCTGGTCGCGCAGCTCGACGCCCGCCAGCCGCGCGGCCTCGCAGCCGACGGCGGCGCCCCGGCTCCCGGCCGTGCCGTAACCGGTGTAGGGACAGCGGTCCGTGTCGCCCGAGACCACCTCGACGCGCTCGGGTGGCAGGCCGAGCTCGTGGGCGACGGTCTGCGCGATCGTCGTGAGGATGCCCTGGCCCAGCTCGGCCTGCCCGGTGTAGACGGTGACCTGACCGTCGGCGTCCATCCGGGCCACGGCCTCGTCGAACCCGGCCTGCTCCACGCCGATGGCCGACATCACCCGACTGGGGCCGATGCCGGTGGACTCCACGAAGCAGGCGTAGCCCATGCCAACCCGGCGTCCGGCGCTCCGTGCCTCCCGGATGGTGTCCGGCCAGCCGGCGTCGACCGTGAGCGCCTCGACCCGGCTCAGGCACTCGCGGTAGTCACCGCTGTCGAGTCGCGCCAGGATGCCGTTGGCGTAGGGCATCTCCTCCGGGGTGACCAGGTTCCGCCGGCGCAGCTCCTGCGGGTCGAGGCCCATGGTCCGGGCGAGCCTGTCGACCGTCCGCTCGATCGCGAAGACGGCCTTCGGCGCGCCCCACCCTCGATAGGAGCCGTACGGCGACCGGTTGGTCATCACGCCGCGGGCCCGGACCCGGATGTTCTCGATCCGGTAGGCACCCGGCAGGCTCACCGCGGCGAGCCACACCGGCCCCATGCCGACGCTGCTGAGCTCGCCGCCCAGGGTGCCGACGACGTCGCCGCGCAGCCCGACGATCCGGCCGTCCGCGTCCGCGGCGAGCGCGACCTTCAGGTGCTGCTGCCGCGCGTGCGAGCTGGCGACGAAGCTCTCGTCGCGGTCCTCGACGTACTTGACCGGCCGGCCGGTGCTTCGGGCCAGCAGGCAGGCGAGGATCTCCTCCCCGTAGTAGTTGGCCTTGGTACCGAAGCCACCGCCGACCGCCGGGATCCGGACCCGCACCCGCGCCTGGGGCACCCCGAGGACCTCGCTGACCACCTCGCGGACCCGGTTCGGGGACTGGCTGTTGATCCAGACCTCGAAGCGCCCGGCGACCGGCTCGTACTCCACGACGCAGCCGCGGGTCTCGAGCGGGGCGCCGAAGGAGCGACCGAAGTCGAACTCCTCCTCGACGACGTACGCCGCATCCGCGAACGCCCGGTCCGTGTCCCCGGTGCCGTAGACCTGCTCGCCGAACACGTTGTCGGGCCACTCCGGCACCAGCAGCGGAGCGCCCGGCGCGAGCGCCTCCGCCACGGTGGCCACGACCGGGAGCGGCTCGTAGTCGACCGCGATCAGCTCCAACGCGTCCTCCGCGAGGGCCCGGGACTCCGCGGCCACGGCGGCGACGACCTGGCCGTGGTAGCGAACCCGGTCGACGGCCATCGCCCGGGTCTGCGGGGTCCGTTGGCCGGTCAGCTGCCAGTAGACCGGATGCGGTCCGGCCCGGTCGAGAACTTCGGCGCCGGTCAGCACCGCGTGGACGCCGGGCAGCGCCCGGGCCGCCGCCACGTCGATGCCGCGTACGAGGGCGTGGGCGTGCGGGCTGCGCAGCATCGCCACGAAGAGCGTGCCGGGCGGCTCGATGTCGTTGACGTAGTGGGCGGCACCGCTGAGCGCGGCCGGCAGGTTGACCATCGCGGCGGTCTCGCCGACGCTGTCGCGCTGGGGCGCGATGGACGCGTGGTCGCGGCGCACGCTCATCGCTCGGCCACCTCCCCGGTCGCCGGGCCGGTCGCCGGGTCGGTCGCCCCGTCGACCGCGCGCAGGACGCCGGCGACGATGCTCTCGTAGCCGGTGCAGCGACACAGGTTCCCGGCGAGCCGCTCACGGACCGAGTCGGCATCGGGCCGGGGCTCCTCGGCCAGCAGCTCGGAGGCGGTCATCAGCATCCCGGTCGCGCAGAATCCGCACTGGAAGGCGTTGCCGCAGGCGAAGCTCTCCTGCAGCCGCTGGAAGCAGGCGTCGTGGGCGGCGAGACCCTCGGCGGTCTCCACCTGGGCGCCCTCGGCCTGGATCGCGAAGACCAGGCAGGACCGCACCGTGCGCCCGTCCAGCCGGACCGTACAGGCACCGCAGGCACCGTGCTCGCAGCCGAGCCGGACGCTCCGCGTGCCCTGGGTACGCCGCAGCGCGTCCGCCAGGGTCTCGCGGGGCTCGACCCGCAGCTCGACGTCACTGCCGTTCACCGCCAGCCGGACCGTGTCAGTCATCGTCCACCCCCATCGATGCGACCAGGGCCCTCCTGATCGCGGTGCGGCCGAGCCGACGCCGATAGGCCGCCGACATCGCGGCTCCGCCCAGCGGCTCGAGGTCGGTCGCCGCCGCGGCCGCGTCCGCGAACAGCTCCGCGCCGGGCAGCTGACCGGCCAGCGCCCGCTCGGCCGCGGCCACCCGACGGCCGGGATCACTGGTGCCGAAGATCGACACCCGCGGATCCCGGATCACGCCCCGCTCGTCGCTGGCGTAGGAGACCAGGCAGCCCAGGGGACGGTCCTGGCCGACGCGCAGCTTGACGGCGGCGTACCGCGAAGCCGGCTGCCTCGGGAACCTGACCTCCGTGAGCAGCTCGCCCGGCCGCAGCACCGTCGCGAAGTCCGTCGCGAAGAAGTCGGCGGCGGTCAGCTGCCGCTCGTCCTCCGCGCCGCGGACGACCAGCCGCGCGTCCAGCAGCGCCGCCAGTGCCGGCAGTTCGCCACACGGGTCGGCGAAGCAGAGGCTGCCGCCGACCGTGCCCCGGTGGCGAGTGCCGACGAAGCCGATCAGGGCGATCGCCCGGGCCACGACGGGCTGCACCCGGGCGACGACCGGATGCAGCTCGAGGTCCCGTTGACGGGTCATCGAGCCGACCACGATCTCCGCATCGGTGACCTCGACGCCGGCGATCTCCGGCAGCGCGTTCAGGTCGCAGACCCGCGCCGGGCGCAGCTGGCGGCGGACCATCGAGGGCACCAGGGACTGGCCGCCGGCCAGCGCCATGGTGCCGTCGAGCGCCACGGTCGCGAGCGCCTGCTCCAGCCCCGTGGGCCGGACGTAGTCGAAGCTCGCCGCCTTCATGCCACCTCACCGCCGCTCACGAACCGCGGCCGCACCTCGTCGGCGATCAGCTCCAGGCTCTCCAGCGCGGCGGCGACCGGGAGCCGTCCCGGCCGCACCCGCAGCTGGAGGTCGGTGACGCCGAGCTCGGCGTACTCCGCGGTCCGCTCGGCGACCTGCGCGGGCGTGCCCACCAGGCAGAGCTGGTCGCGGTCGAGCTCCGGATCTCTCCGGTCGACCAGCCCGGTCGCGCGGTACGCCGCCAGCAGCGGCGCGACGTGCTCCCGGTAGCGGGCCAGCGCTTCCCGCTCCGTGGCCGCGACCACGGCGAAGCGGTTGACCGAGACCGAGCCGACCGTCCCGGGCGCGGCCGCCTCGCGGTAGCGGCGTACCTGGCGCGCGATGAGGTCACGCGAGTAGCCGGACGAGGCGACGAAGCCGTCCGCCAGGGCCGCCGCCCGCTCGGCGGACACCTTGCGGGCGCCCCCGAGGAGGATCCGCGGACCGCCCTCCTGCACCGGTCCGGGCACCAGGTCGACGCGCCCCTCCGGCAGGGAGAAGGAGCCGGACCAGGCCTCCCGGAGCAGCCGCACCGTGCTCTCCAGCCGCCGACCCAGTGCCTCGGGGGCGATGCCGAAGACCCGCCACGCGGCCGGCGAGCCGAGGCCGAGGCCGAGGGTCAGTCGCCCGCCGCTGAGCTGGTCGACCAGCGCGCTGTCGTAGGCCAGCCGGCGTGCGTCCCACCCGGCGAGCAGGCTGACGCCCGCGACCAGCCGTACGCCGGTCAGTCGGTGTGCGAGCGCGGCCAGCATCATCAGGGCGTTGGGGCCGTGGAACCCCATCGCGTCGGAGCGGGAGAACACGTAGCTCTCACCGGCCGACAGCGCGTCGTACCCGGCCGCGCCCACCAGGTCGAGCACCGGGTCGAGCTCGGCCAGCCGCTCGGCGTACGTCTGGCCCGGGGGCGCCGCGAAGTCGAGCGCGACGCCGAAGCGCGGCGCCGGCCCGCTCACCCGTCGACCCCGATCACCCGTGGGGCGAGAGCCTTCCGGGCCTCCAGGAACGGCTGCATCGGCATCCGGATCACCCCGGCGCCGACCCGGCCCGCACCGAGGTTGCGGCTCAGGAAGCCCAGCGTCGTCGCCGGTGCGACGCCGGAGTCGGCGACCCTGACCACGTCGATGCCGGCGGGGGTCGGCGCGAAGTCCTGGTTGGGCAGGCCGTAGACCGGCGAGTCGCAGCCGCAGACCTGCCGCATCTCCTCCACCAGCTCGCGGCTCCCGTCGGTGGAGAACCCGAGCGTGCGCGCGAGCGCGGGCGCGGAGCTGAGCGCGAACGCGCCGAGGCCCAGCGTCTCGATGATCGGGGAGTCGCCCTGGCCCGGCGAGGCGGTCGTGATGTCGGCGCCACCCAGGGCGACCATCGGACCGACCGGCGAAGGCCCGCGGAACCAGCCGTCGAGCCCGCTGACCCGGATGCCGAAGTCCTGGCCGTTCATCCCCACGGCGGTCACCAGGCCCGCCGGTCCGCTGCACTCGATCGAGTCGGCGACGGCCTTGGCCACCGCCGCCGAGATCGCGATGAAGTGCTGCGTCGTCCGGGTGAAGTAGTCGAAGACCGCCGCCGCCTCGGGCAGTCGGGCCAGGGCGGGAGCCAGAGCGAAGACCAGGCCCAGCGTGGACGCGACGTTGCGGTTGTGGCACTCGTCGCCCCGGCGCAGCGCCGAGACCTGCATCTCGACGGGTCGGAGCGGCACCGGCGTCTCGAGCACGGCGCGGTTCAGGGCGGGGGCGACGACCTCGGCCACCTGCCGCAGCCGCTCCAGCGTCGGTACGTCGTACGTGCCGGTCCGCATGCCGCCGTCGTCGCCCTCGTGCATCGGCGAGCAGAACAGCCGGCCGTCCCCCCGCTCGACCACCACCATCGGCGTTCTGGGCGTGACCAGGCCGGTCAGCGGCCCGGCGACGTTGGTGTCCTGGCAGGGCATCAGCCGCACCCGGCCGTCGCGCGTCATCGCGACGGCCTCCTCGGCCGTCGTCGCCGCACCCTCGAAGAGCAACCCGGCGGCCACCGCGCCCACCAGCGGAGCGGGCAGGGGCCGGTAGAGGTCGATCGGGGGTCCGCTGTGCAGATAGGTCAGCTCGTCGAGACCGTCCACGACCTCGTGGGCCGGGCGGTAGCCGGCCAGCCTGACCTCCGCGGCCAGCAGGTCACGCAGGTCCTTCTGCGGCGTCTCAGTCGACATCGTCGGGTCCCTTCGTCGAGGAATCGGTCCGTGGTGCGGCCATCCGGGCGACCAACTCGGCGGCCGACCGGGTCGTCTCGGCGGACGCCGGCGGACGCGGGAGGCCGGCCAGCTCGCTGACGACCACCCACCAGACCGCGACGTCGGCGTCGTGCTCGGCCGCGGTCGCGAGCCGGGCGGTCAGCGGCGCGACCTCGTCGGCGGGACAGCCGCGCTCGACCCACCGGAAGCACGAGCCGAGCACCGCGCGGGCCCTGGCCTGGACCCGCAGTCGCTCCAGCTCCTCGTGCGGGCGGTCGTGGTCGTCGACGCTGAGGTGCAGGTCCCCGTACCGGCCGACGGTGACCAGGCCGGCCGCCCGGTCGCCGCGGCAGTCGCCACCGGCCGCACCGGCGGCGGTCAGGGCCGCCAGCACCCGCTCGTCGAGTGCTCCGGTGCTCGCGAGGTAGGCGGCGTGGGCCGCTTCGAGCACACCGGAGTCCAGCAGCATGTTGCCGGCCAGCGCCACGCCGGCCTCGACGTCGACCACGTCGCCGGCGTACGTCAGGCAGCGGTCGCCCGTGTAGGTCGCCAGCCCGCCCCGGTCGGTCACCATCGCGACCTGGCGGAAGCCGCCGCCCTCGCTCGCCCGGCAGATCGCCGGGACCTCACGAAGGTCGCCGTCGTCCAGCGCATGAGCCGCCACCGCGGCGCCGAGCGCTGGGCTGGAGAACGCCTGCGACGCGACCAGCACCCGGTGCCCCTGGGCGCCCGCACCCGTCAGCACCTTGGCCAGCACCGAGCTGGAATGCGAGACGGTGCCCAGGGCGATGGACCGCGTGGCGCGGTCCGTGGCGACGACCGTGTACGTCACAGCGAGCGCTCGACCAGCGGCATCACCCGGGAGGCGAACGCCTCCATGGTGGGGATCGGATCGCCGTCGGGGGAGTGCGGCAGCACGACCACGCGGCGTACGCCGAGCTCCAGCAGGCGCCCGATCTGCTCGGCCACCCGCGTGGGGCCGCCGACCCAGCCGAAGGCCTCGATGAGCTCCTCGGGGATCAGCCCCAGCCTGGCCCGCATGCCCACGAAGTCGCGGTTGCGCGCGATCTCGTGGAGCTCGTCGGGGAGCCGCAGCTCCAGCGTGTCCAGGAAGAACCAGTTCGGGTGCAGCAGCACCAGCAGGTAGCCGATCAGCGGGCGCAACGCATCGCGGGCCCGGTCCAGGTCGTCGTCGATCGCCACGTCGATGCGGGCGATCACCTGCTCGGCGACGTCGAGCTCGCGGCCCGCATCGGCCGCCCCGTCGCCGGCCCAGCCCACGGCGAGCCCGAAGAGCCGGGGGTCGGCGAACGTCGAGATCATCACCTGGTCCGCGGCCCGGCCGCCCAGCGCCAGCATCTTCGGGCTCTGGGAGGCGAGCACCACGGGCACGTCGCCGGCGGGGCTCAGCTCGAGCACGGCGTCGTGCATCTCGAAGTGGGCGTCGTCGGCCGTGACCCGCTCACCCCGGAGCAGGCCCTTGACCGCGTCCAGCGCTGTGGACATCGAGGCGACCGGCCGCCGGGGCCGCAGCCCGATCTGCGAGAAGCCGGTCCCTCCGGCGCCGAGGCCCAGGATCGCCCGCCCCTCGGAGAGGCTGTCGACGGTCGCGATCGCGGCCGCCGTCACCGCCGGGTGCACGGTGAACGGGTCGGCGACGAAGGTGCCCAGGCGCAAGGAGCGGGTCAGTGCCGCCGCCGCGCCCATGACGACGAACATGTCGCGATGGAACCTCTCGTTGGAGATCCAGGCCTCGTCGTAGCCGAGCTCCTCGGCGCGGACCGCCGCCCGCGGAACCTGACGAGAGTCGAGGGCCTTGCCCAGACCGATTCCCCACTGCATGCTCTGCTCCTCTCTCACAGGCCCAGGTAGGCGCTCTTGACCTGCGGGTCGTTGCGGATCTGGCTCGCCGGACCGGAGAGCACGACCCTGCCGTTCTCCATCACGTAGGCCCGGTCGCTGACCTCGAGCGCCTCGCCCGCGTTCTGCTCCACCAGCAGCACGCCCAGTCCCGCCTCGCGCACCTGGCGGACGGTGTCGAACGTCGCCTCGACGAGCGCGGGGGACAGGCCCAGCGAGGGCTCGTCGAGCATCACCAGGGCGGGGTCGGACATCAGCGCCCGGGCGACCGCCAGCATCTGCTGCTCGCCTCCGGAGAGGGAGCCGGCCAACTGGTCGCGGCGCTCGAGGAGGCGCGGGAACATCTCGTAGGAGCGCTCCATGCGCTGCGTGCGGACCTGCGCCGAGGGGGCGCGGATCCCGCCGATCTGCAGGTTCTCGGCCACGGTCATCTCCGGGAACACCCGGCGTCCCTCGGGCACCTGCACCAGGCCGAGGCGGGCGATCTCGTGGCTGGCCACCCGGGCTAGTTCGCGTCCGTCGAAGGTGACGGTCCCGTCGCGGTCGGGCAGCACCCCGGAGATCGCCATCAGCGTGCTCGACTTCCCGGCTCCGTTCGCGCCGAGCAGGCACACGATCTCGCCGCGCTCGACGCTCAGGGAGACGTCGTGGACGGCGACCACGCCGCCGTAGCTGACCCGCAGGGCGGACACCTCAAGAAGTGGCATATTTGGTCCCTAGGTAGGCCTCGATGACCTTGGGGTCACCGAAGACGTCGTCCGGCGTGCCGTCGGCGAGCACCCGGCCCGCGTCGAGCACCACGACCCGGTCGGCCAGCGAGCGCACCGCCGAGAGCAGGTGCTCGATCAGCACCAGCTCGCTGCCGCTCGCGGCGCACAGGCTGCGGATCAGCTCGACGATCTCGCGGACCTCGGAGGGGTTGAGCCCCGCCATCACCTCGTCGAGCATCAGCACCCGCGGCCGGACCGCGAGCGCCCGGGCCAGCTCCAGCCGCTTGCGCTCGCCGTGGCCGAGCTCGGAGGCGCGAGCGGCCGCCTTGTCGGCGAGACCGACCTGCTCCAGCAGGTCGACGGCGACGTCCATCGCGTGCGCGCGACCGTCGCCGACAGCGAGCGCCGCGACGGCGACGTTGCGGACCAGCGTCTCGTCGAGGAAGGGACGCACCGTCTGGAAGGTGCGGGAGATCCCCATCCGGGCGCGCTGGTCGGCGCGCGAGGAGGTGATGTCCCGGCCCTGGAGGAGTACCCGGCCGCTGGTCGGCCGGATCGCTCCGGCCAGCACGTTGAAGAGGGTGCTCTTGCCGGCGCCGTTGGGGCCGACGATCCCGAGCACCTCGCCGGAGCGGATCTCCAGGTCCAGGTCGGCCAGTGCGCGGAGCCCGCCGAAGCGGACGTTGACGTCCACCGCGCTCATCACGATGTCAGACACGATCCGACCTCCTCGACCAGATGCGCTTGAGTCGTACGCCGAGGCCGCCGATGCCCGTCGGGAACCAGTGCGCCAGGGCGATGATCGCCAGGCCCAGGACCAGGAGGCTGGCCGACGGCAGCGCGTCCATGTACTTCTGGGTGAGCTCGGTGACGCTGGTCATCGCCACGGATCCGAGCAGCGGACCCAGGACCAGGACGGCGCCGCCGAGAATGGCCCGGACCGCGATGTCGATCGAGACCGACACGTTGAAGGCCAGCTCCGGGTCGATGTACTGGATGTACTGCGCGTAGAGGCCGCCGCCGATCGCGGTCATCGCCGCGCTCAGTGCCATCGTGCGGGTGAGCGACCGGGCCACGTCGACACCGCTGGCGGCCGCCGTCGGCTCGTCGCCGCGGATCGCGGAGAGGCGCCAGCCGAGCGGGCTGCGCTTGACGAGGAGGAAGACGATCATCGCCAGCGCGGCGTACCCGACGGCGACGAGATAGAAGCCGCGCGGGTCCGAGAACTGGAGGTCCGCCGGTCCGGCGTCGACCTTGTAGGGCACCAGGACGCCGTTGGTCTTGCCGAGGTAGTCCAGGTTCGACGCCAGGATGCGGAGCATCTCGGCCCAGGCGAGCGTGTAGAGCGCGAAGTACGGCCCGCGCACCTTGAACCGCACGGCCAGGACCGTCATCAGCCAGGCCAGCGCCGCGGCGATCACCATGCCGACGACGATGCCGAGCCACGGGCTCAGGTCGTACTTGGCGAAGACCACGGCGGAGGCGTAGCCGCCGATCCCGAAGAAGGCGGCGTGGCCGAGCGGGATCAGGCCGCTGAGGCCGCCCGCGATCGCCCACCCGCTGGAGACGCCCGCGAAGATCAGCGCCACCGTCCAGATGCCGAGGGAGTGCCGGCTGCCCGTGAGTGGGGCGAGGGCCAGCGCGGCGAGCACGGCGATCCCCACGATGATGCCGAGGGACGGCCGGCGCCGGGGACGGACCCGGCGCGGCGCCGGGCTGGTCGTGGCCTGCGTGGTCATGCGCGCCTCCTCAGGCCCTCGGGCCGGAACAGCAGGAATCCGATGAACACGAGGAAGACGATGAAGACCTTCATCGTGCCGGGCAGGAAGAGCGAGCCCACTCCTTCGACGACGCCGATCAGCACGCCGCCGACGAAGGCGCCCTTGATGTTGCCGAGCCCGCCGAGCACCGCGGCGACGAAGCTCATCAGCAGCAGGTTGGTCGCGGCTCCGGGGGTGATCGGCACGAGCGTCGCCGAGAGCGCGCCGGCGAAGAAGGCCGCCGCCGCGCCGAGGGCCATGGTGGCGGCCAGCAGCCCGCCGACCGAGAGCCCCATGAGCTGGGCCGCGGTCGTGTCCTGGGAGACGGCCCGGATGCCGCGCCCCAGGTCGGTGTGCTGCAGCAGCCAGTGCAGCCCGACGGTGAACGCCACCGCCAGTGCCAGGACGACCAGTCGGCTCCAGTAGAAGTTGGCGGGCCCGATCGAGAACGTCGCGTCGGACAGGCTGGACTCCACCGTCTTCGGGTTGGAGCCGAAGACCATCGCGCACACCGCCTCGATGGCGATCCACAGGCCCAGGGTCACCAGCAACGGCCCGTCCTGGCCGGTCGCCATCAGTCGGGCCAGCAGGCCCCGCTGCACCAGCCAGCCGACGGCGAGCCCGCCGAGGATCGCGGCGAAGGCGAGGAGGAACGGATCGAGCGATGTCCAGTCGTGCAGGACGTACACCAGGTACATCCCGAGCAGGATGAAGGCCCCGTGGGCCAGGTTGACGATCTTCGCCACCCCGAACACCAAGGCAAGGCCGACCGCAGCCACGCCGTACAGACTGCCGTTGAACAGCCCTCCGATGACGGACTGCAAGACCAGGCGCCAATCCATTCGCTCCTCGCTTCGCTTCGGTCCGCCCGCAGGCGGAGAGGTCGAGACGGCCCGTGATGGCCCGTGACGGCTACGGCCGCTGCAGCTTGCCGGTGGCGAACTGCTCGGGCCAGACCACCTCGCGGCGTCCGTTCTGGAACTGGTAGTCGATCGGCTCGATCTCCTCGTTCTGCCCGACGTCGTCGAAGGAGATCTGCTCCTGGGTGAGCAGGTAGCCGTCGAAGGTGCCGGACGCGAGGGTCTCGCGGATGTCGGCCGGGTCGCTGGAGCCCGCGTCCTCGATCGCCTCGAGCAGCACCCGGGCGGACACGTAGCTCATCACCGCGCCACCGGACGGCTCGCTCCCGAACTCGCTCTCGAACCTCTCGGCGAACGACGTGTAGTCGGGCGAGGCGAAGTCGATCGGGTAGCTGCCGGCGTCCATGACGCCCTCGATGAGGTCGCCCGCGTCCTCGGCGAACCGGTTGCTGTACCAGCCGGCGCTGTCGACGCCGATGACCGCCTTGAACTCCGCGTTCTGCTCCTGGAGGGTCTTCAGCAGCAGGAGGCTGTCCGGGGCGTAGCCGGTGGAGAGCAGGATGTCCGCACCGCTCGCGATCGCCTGTGCGACCTCGGAGCTCATGTCCGTGGTCGACGACGCGTAGGGGATGTCCTTGACGACCTCGACCGAGCGCTGCTCGGCCTCCTTGCGGAAGTACTCCGACTGCGAGGTCCCGAACGCGGAGTCCTCGTGGAGGAAGACGGCCTTCCCGTTCAGGCCCCACTCCTCGTTGACGTGCTCGACGAAGTCGTTGGCGGCCTTGGCGACGCGCGGCGGGTCGAACATGACGCGGAACGTGTACTGGTAGCCGCGTTCGATGAGCTCGGGTGCCTGCGACTGGTCCACGATGTGAGGGACCTTGGCGCGCTCGGCCACCTGGGTGGTGGCCAGCGTGTTGGAGCTCAGCCAGGCACCGATGATCGCCGAGGAGCCCTCGTCGATCAGCGCCTGGGTGTTCTTCGCCGCCTGCTCGGGAGCGCCGGTGCTGTCCTTGGCCTTGAACACGACCTCGGTGCCGTCCAGCGACTTGATGCCGCCGGCGTCGTTGACGTCGGCGACCGCCATCTTGATGGCGTTGACCATCTCCTGACCGTCGTCCGCGAGCGGCCCGGTCAGCGGATAGGTGCCGCCGATCAGCACCTCGTCGGGGGAGGAGGACGACGACGAGTCCCCGCCGCCGCACGCGGACAGCGCCAGCGCGCACGCGGTTGCCGCCCCGACCAGTTTGAAGCTACGCACAACAGTCACCTACTTCGATGGGATGGACCGAGCGCCGGTGCGCTCGACGAGTCAGTCCTGCGGGGGAGCCCATGGCCGCTCACCCTCGAGCTCGCTGGGGGAGTAGTGGGCGTGCACGCACTTCCAGCCGTCGCTCTCGCGCGTGTAGACCATGGTTCCGCGCATCACCGGGCGTCCCGTGATGTGGCGTCCGAGGATCGGGCCCTGGTTCTTGGGTTCACGGTGGATCTGCACACGGTCGTCGGTGAGCACGGCCATGTCGCCGCGGATCATCACCTTGACGTTGCCGAGGCGAGCCGGCTCGATCAGGTCGAAGCGCGGGCCGTAGTAGCGCCAGACACCCAGCCAGTCCTGGAAGCCGTTGTACGTGAACCCGTTGGAGTTGAAGTAGACGTAGTCGTCGCTGTCCCGCCACAGCTCCTTCAGGCGTGGGATGTCCAGGACGTCGTTCGCGGTCCAGAAGTCCTGGAACGCCCGCAGCAGCTCCTGCTGCTCGGCCTCCGTGCCTCCGTCGAAGGTGACCTTCTCTGGTGTCTTGCCGTCACTGCTCATCGAGATCCTTCCTGGGTCGTTTCGCATCGTGGGTAGGTTCGAGCCCCGAGGCACGAAGTTCGTGTCTCGTTGGGAGAGAGGGGCGCCCGTCGGCGCGCTAGTCGGTCAGGTAGTGGTCCATCTCGGAGGCGACCTCGTCGAGGTCTCCGAGTCGTCGGCGCATCAGCTCGGGACGCAGCCCGCCGACCTCCTCGGCCAGCAGGGCCGAGATGACGGTGGCCGCGGTATGGGTGCCGAAGGTCAGACCCCAGTTGATCTCGGCGATCAGGGCCTCGTCGGCGAGGCCGGCGAACTCGCTGGCGTGGTTGTCGGTCACCACCACCACGGAGTAGCCGCGCTTCTTCGCGTAGCGCATCAGCCGGACCAGCTCACGCGGGTAGCGCGGCATCGCGAACACCAGCAGCGCCTTGGTGGGCGCGTCCGCGGCGAGGGCGAGGTCGTCGTAGACCTGCGAGCCGTCGGTGATCGAGAGTCGGACGTTGGGCCTGATCCGACCGAGTCGGTAGGCGAAGTTCTGGGCGAGGGACGCCGAGATGCGCAGCCCCACCACCATCACGATGTCGGCGGAGTTGAGGAGCTGACCGGCCCGCTCGATGGCCTGTCCCTCGGCCAGGGACCGCCGGAGGTTGTGCAGCAGGGCGACCTCGTCGTCGATCGCCTTCTGGTACCGGTTGCCGGCCTCGTCGGCGGGCGGACGGGCGCCGTGCCCGACCTGGACGCGCTCTCGGACGGCGACCATCATCTCGCCGTAGCTGCCGTAGTCCAGGGCCCTGGCGAGGCGGCTGACCGACGGCTGGCTGACGCCCGCCTCCGCCGCCACGTCGGCCGCGGAGAGGAACATGAAGTGCTCGGACTTCTCCAGGAGCAGCCGGGCGATCTGGCGCTGGGCCGGCGTCAGCTTCGCCGTGCGCACCCGCGCCTCGAGTCCGAGCACCTCCGGCGCCGCCGTCTGGTCCAAGCCCATGCCGGGAGCATGGCATGAATCAATACAGAGCACAATGGTCGTGAATGAAATTGTCTGAATAGGGTTCGGGGCCGCTGAATGGCCCGCGGGTCAGTGCTGGTAGGTGCCGTGGATGATCGCCCGGCCGGCGGTCTTGAACGCCAGGTTGAAGGAGACCACGGCTGCCGAGGCGTCGGAGTCGACGCCGAGCGACTCCTCGCGCACGGCGTGCACCACGAAGTAGTAGCGGTGCACCTGGTCGCCCTCCGGAGGCGCGGCGCCCATGAACGCCTGGGGCCCACCGTCGTTGCGGCACATGAAGGCGTTGCCCGGCAGGGCGGCGCCCTCGGCGCCGGCGCCCGCGTCGAGCGAGGTGACGTCGGCGGGCAGGTCGACCAGCACCCAGTGCCAGAAGCCGCTCGGGGTGGGTGCGTCGGGGTCGAAGCAGGTGACGGTGAAGCTCTTGGTCCCCTCGGGTGCGCCCGACCAGGACAGCTGCGGCGAGGTGTTGCCGGCCGCGGCGACCTGGTCGTCCCCGAGCGGCTGGCCGTCGGTGACGTCGGTGCTGGTGACCGTGAACGACGGGGCGGCGGGAAGCAGGTCGTACGGGTTGGGGCTGACGGGCCGGTCGAGGGTCATGGCGCTCCTATCGCATGGGCGGTGTCGGTCCGAACCTAGTCCGGTCGTCGAGCCGTGCCCAGGACCCCGGCCGGTCCGGGCGATGATGGCCCGATGGACGACTTCGCGACGTACCCCTCCGGCCTGCGCCTCGCCGACCGGCGCGTCGTCGTGGTGGGCGGCGGCCATGTCGCCCAGCGACGACTCCCCGCCCTGATCGCCGCCGGAGCCGACGTGTACGTCGTGTCCCCGGAGGTCACCCCGGCGATCGAGGGCCTGGTCGGCGCCGGCGAGGTCACGTGGCACGAGCGCGGCTTCGCGGCGCCCGACCTCGACGACACCTGGTACTGCATCGCCGCGACCGCCGACCGCGAGGTCAACGAGGCGGTCTCGGCGGCGGCCGAGGAGCGGCGGGTCTTCTGCGTGCGCTCCGACGACGGCACCCGGGCGACGGCGTGGACGCCGGCCACCGGCCGCCACGACGGGGTGACCGTCGCCGTGCTGTGCAACCGTGAGCCGCAGCGCTCGGCGCGGATCCGCGACGAGATCGTCGAGGAGCTGCGCGAGGGCGCCATCGCCACCCGACAGCAGCGTTCCCACGCGGCCGGCGTGGTGCTGGTCGGCGGCGGTCCGGGCGACCCGGAGCTGATCAGCATCGCCGGCCGCAAGGCGCTGATGGACGCCGACGTCGTGGTCGCCGACCGGCTGGCGCCGCGCGAGCTTCTGGGCGACCTCCCCTCGGACGTCGAACTGTTCGACGTCGCGAAGCTGCCGCGGGGGCGCAGTGCTCAGCAGGAGGAGATCAACCGGATCATCGTCGAGCGCGCACTCGCCGGAAAGCGGGTGGTGCGCTTCAAGGGCGGCGACAGCTTCGTCTTCGGTCGCGGCTACGAGGAGATCATCGCCTGCCGCGAGGCCGGCGTGCCGGTGACGGTGATCCCGGGCCTCTCGAGCCCGGTCGCGGTGCCCGCCGTGGCGGGCATCCCGGTCACCCATCGCGGCGTCACCCACGAGTTCACGGTCATCTCCGGGCACCTGCCGCCCGGCGACCCGGAGTCACTGGTCAACTGGGGCGCGGTGGCGGGCCTGACCGGGACCGTGGTGCTGATGATGGCCGTGCAGAACGCCCCGGCGATCGCGGCTGCGCTGGTCACGGGCGGGCGCGCCGAGGCGACGCCGGTCGCGGTCGTCGCCGACGGCACGATGCCGGGGGAGCGCACCGTGCTCGCGACGCTGGGCACCCTGGCCTCCGTGCTGGAGGCCGAGCAGGTCCGGCCGCCGGCGATCATCGTCGTCGGAGAGGTCGTGCGGGTCGCCCACCCCGAGGCGTTCGCCTAGTGGCCACCACCGTTGATTCGTCGTGTGTCCCGCACCCCGGGCACGCACCTCGCGGCGTTGCCGTCGCTTGCTGGACGGGCAGGTACGGCGTCGCTCCGGCGCCTGGCGAGGCACGCACCCGGAGCACGGGCCACCCCCGACGAATGAACGGCGGTGACCACTAGTGGCCACCCTCGTCGAGATCACCGATCCCGCCGACCCGAGGCTGGCCGACTACCGCGACCTGCGCGACGTCGAGCTGCGCAAGCACCTCGAGGCGGAGCACGGGCTCTTCCTGGCCGAGGGCGAGAAGGTGGTGCGCCGGGCCGTCGCCGCGGGCTTCCCACCCCGGTCCTTCCTGATGGCACCGCGCTGGCTCGACGGGCTGGCCGACGAGCTCGCGGCCTCCGACGTGCCCTGCTACGTGGTCTCCGAGGCGCTGGCCGAGGAGGTGACCGGCTTCCACGTGCACCGCGGCGCGCTCGCGTCGCTGGAGCGCACGCCGCTGCCGCCGGTCGAGTCGGTGCTCGCCTCGGCCCGCTCGATCCTGGTGCTCGAGGACATCGTCGACCACACCAACGTCGGCGCGATCTTCCGCTCGGGCGCCGCCCTGGGGTTCGACGCCGTGCTCCTGGCGCCGCGCTGCGCCGACCCCCTCTACCGGCGTTCGATCAAGGTCTCGATGGGTGCGGTGTTCACGACTCCGTGGACTCGGCTGCCCGACTGGCATGACGCGCTCCCGTCGCTGTCGCGGGCCGGCTTCACCACCGTCGCGCTGACGCTGGCCGAGGACGCCGTACCCGTCGAGGACGCCGTCGCCGGGATCGACCGGGTCGCCCTGGTGCTCGGCTCGGAGGGGCACGGGCTCTCGCCGCGCTGGGAGCAGTCCGCCGACCGGCGCGCGATCATCCCTATGCGCGCCGGCATCGACTCGCTCAACGTCGCGGCCGCCACCGCGGTCGCCTGCTACGTCACCGCGCGCCGCTGAGGGGTTCGTGGCTCGACGGTGGTCGAGGTGCGAGCGAAGCGAGCCTCGAAACCACCCTGGTGCTGAGGTCTCGAGACGCCGGCCACGACCTCCTCCGTCGGTCGTGCGGCTCCTCGACCTTGCTGCTGGACCCCGGTCCTCGCAGGCTCGGCCCGGGGCAGCTCAGATCCAGCGTCGTACCTTGAACACGCCCCACAGGGTGACGCTGACCAGCACCATCAGCACCAGGGCGAACGGGTAGCCGATGGACCAGTGCAGCTCGGGCATGTCGTCGAAGTTCATCCCGTAGACCGTGCCGATGAGGGTCGGTGCGAAGAGGATCGCGGCCCAGGCGGAGATCCGCTTGACGTCCTCGTTCTGGTCGATGCTGACCTTGGACAGCGCGCGCATCTCCTCGTTCTGGCGCTGCGCGACCAGGGTGGCGTTGACGGTGAGGATGTCGCGGAGCAGCTCGCGGAAGCCGTCGACCTGCTCGATGACCGCCGTGAGGTGGTCGTCGACGTCGCGTAGGTAACGCTGCAGCTCCTCGCCGGTGCCGTACTTCTCGAAGCCCGCGGTGAGGTGCTCGAGGACGCTCGCCAGCGGCTGGGTCGCGCGCTGGAACTCGATGACCTCGCGGGAGAGCTCGTAGATGCGCCGGGACACCCGCGGGTCGCTGCCGAAGACCTCGGTCTCGATCTCGTCGATGTCGTTGGCCAGGCCCGCCACCACCGGCCGGTAGCCGTCGACCACGCGGTCGAGGATCGCGTAGACGATCGCCTCCGGACCGAGCGCGAGCAGGTCCGGGTTGCTCTCCAGGCGGCGGCGTACGGCGGAGAGGTCCGGCGACTCGCTGTGCCGGACGGTGATCACGAAGTCCGCGCCGACGAAGACGTGCACCTCGCCGAAGTGCACCTCCTCGTGCGCGTCGTCGTAGTGCGCCGCGCGCAGCACCAGGAAGAGCGTGTCGCCGTACCGCTCCAGCTTCGGCCGCTGGTGGGCCTTGATCGCGTCCTCGACGGCCAGCTCGTGCAGGTCGAACTCGGCGGCCAGCGACCCGAGCTCGTGGTCGTCGGGCCGGTAGAGGCCGATCCAGGCGACGGCGTCGTCGTGTCGGCGCAGGGACCGGTAGGTGTCGGCCAGGGAGGTGGGCGAGTCGATGCGGTCGCCGTCGACGTAGATCGCGCTGTCGACGACGCTGACCCGGTCGCCGGCGTGCTCGACGGCGTGGGCGGAGCCGGTGACGACGGGATGCTGCGCGACGGGCCGGCGGACCCGGCCGGTCAGCGAGCGGATCGGCTTGAAGCTGCGGTCGGACATGACGAGACCTCGCGGTGAGTGCGGTGAGTTCGAACGGAACGGCGGCAACTGTCGCTATGCACCGCAATCACCTCCTCGTCGTCAGCGGTCCTCAGGCCGTCGACAGGGTACGCCGAGGCTCACCCCGCGGGCCACTCCAGGGGGTACTCGGCGGCCGCCTTGTCGTGGGACTTCTGGAGCCGCTTGCGCAGCTTGGTCGGGAGCCGGTCCCCGAACACGGTGCCGACCGTGTGGTCGGTCTCGTGCTGCAGGCAGCGCGCGAGCAGGCCGTCGCCCGAGAACGACACCGGCTCGCCGTCGAGGCCGGTGCCGGTGACCGTGGCGGCGTCCGGCCGGGCGCACTCGACGAACGCGCCGGGGAAGGACAGGCAGCCCTCGTCGCCCTCGTCGAGCTGCCGGTCGCGGCCCTCGGGGAGGACGAGCACGGGGTTGCAGACCACGCCGACGGTGTGCCGCCCGGACTCGTCGGGGCAGTCGAAGACGAACATCGCGACGTCCTCGCCGATCTGGCAGGCGGCCAGGCCGACCCCGTCGGCGGCGTACATCGTCGCGACCATGTCGGCCGCCAGGCTGCGCAGCGCGTCGTCGTACGTCGTGACCCGCTGCTGGGGCCGGTGCATGACCGGCGTGCCCCAGCGGGTGATGGGACGGACGCGGCCACCGGTCGGGAGCGGGCCGTGGGGTGCGAGCGGCTGGTCGGGCATGGGCAGGAGCGTAGTCAGCGTGTGACCGGACCCACCGACCGGACCGTAGCGCCGTGTGTAACTCGTAGTTACATTGACGCCATGTCCCTTCTCCCGAGCCTGCGACCGGGCGGCAGGCACGGCCTGGCGACGACCGAGTCACGCGATCCGATCGGGTACGCCGTGGCCGCCCTCTCCAGGCTCGCCCGGAGCGACGTCCTCGACCTACTCGGCATCCGCCGGCAGGCGGAGCAGGCGGTCTTCACCGCCACCCGCGGCGGCTTCCGCACCCTCACCAGGGCCAGCCGCGCCTTCAACCGGAGCGGGAGTCGGGGCACTGCTGGGGCCCGCCCGGCAGCCGCCCCGAGCACCGGAGTCTTCGATCTCACCCCGAGCGAGGACGAGCAGCTGCTGGTCGACGTCGTCACCGGGCTCGCGACCGACGTGCTGCGCCCGGCGGCCGCGGCCGCCGACGAGGCGTGCGCGGCACCCGACGGCGTCCTGCGGGCCGGGCTCGAGGTCGGGCTGCCGATCCTCGGCCTGCCGGAGTCGCTCGGCGGCGTGGCGGAGGAGCGCTCGGCGGTCGCCGGCGTGCTCGTCGCGGAGGCGCTCGCTCGTGGAGACCTCGGGCTTGCCGTCGCGTCGCTGGCCCCGGGAGCGGTCGCCACGGCCATCGGGCTGTGGGGCACCGACGCCCAGCAACGGACCTACCTACCGGCCTTCACCGGCGACGACGCCCCGGCCGCCGCGCTCGCGCTGACCGAGCCGACCGTGCTCTTCGATGCGATGTCGCCGGCGACGACCGCGACCCGCACGCCCGACGGCTTCGTGCTCGACGGCGTGAAGTCGGCGGTGCCCCGGGGCGCCGAGGCGGAGCTCTTCGTGGTCGGCGCGACGCTCGACGGCCGGCCGACGCTCTTCCTCGTCGAGGGCGGCACCGAGGGCCTCGACGTCGAGGCCGACCCGGCGATGGGCGTGCGGGCCGCCGGCCTCTGCAAGCTCCACCTACGCGGCATCGAGGTCCCCGCGGACGCCGTGCTCGGCGCGACCGGCGGCCCGCCGGCCGAGCGGGCGTACGTCGAGTGCGTGCGCCTCTCGCGCCTGGCCTGGTGTGCGCTCTCCGTGGGTGTCGGGCAGGCGGTGCTCGACTACGTCACGCCGTACGTCAAGGAGCGCGAGGCGTTCGGCGAGCCGATCGCCCACCGGCAGTCGGTCGCGTTCATGGTGGCGAACATCGCGATCGAGCTGCAGGCGATGCGGCTGCTCACCTGGAAGGCCGCCTCGCGGGCCGCCGCGGGCCATGACATCGCCCGCGAGGTCGCGCTCGCGCGCCGGCTGTGCGCCGAGAAGTCGATGCAGATCGGGCTCGACGGCGTGCAGCTGCTCGGCGGACACGGGTTCGTGAAGGAGCACCCGTGGAGCGGTGGTACCGCGACCTGCGGGCGATCGGGATCCTGGAAGGCGGTGTCCTGGTATGAGCATCTCTCTCGACGATCCGCAGCGGTTCCGACCGCTCGTCGCGCAGGCCCATCAGGTCGCGATGAACATGCTGCGGCCGATCTCGCGCAGGTACGACAAGGCGGAGCACGACTACCCCAAGGAGCTCGACCTGCTCGCCGCCATGATCGACGGGCTGTCGGCGTCCGGTGCCAGCGAGGGCGCCGGGGCCGCGGGTGTGAAGCGGTCCGCCGACGCCGACGATGGCTCGGTGCGGAACGGCGCGAACCTCGCCTCGGTCCTGTCGATCGCCGAGATGTGTTGGGGCGACGTCGGGCTGCTGCTCTCGATGCCGCGGCAGGGACTCGGCAACTCCGCGATCGCCTCGGTCGCGAGCCGGGAGCAGCACGAGCGCTTCGACGGGCTGTGGGCGTCGATGGCGATCACCGAGCCCGGCACCGGGTCCGACTCCGCCGGCATCCGGACGACGGCCCGTGCTGGACGGCGACGAGTACGTCATCAACGGCGAGAAGATCTTCGTGACCTCCGGCGCGCGCTCCGACGCCGTGGTCGTGTGGGCGACGCTCGACCGGGACATCGGCCGGGCCGCGATCAAGTCGTTCGTGGTGCCGAAGGGCACCCCGGGCATGACGGTCGAGCGCCTCGAGCACAAGCTCGGCATCAAGGCCTCCGACACCGCGACGATCCGGTTCGAGGACTGCCGGGTGCCGGCGGCGAACCTGCTCGGCTCACCCGAGATCGACGTCAAGCAGGGCTTCGCCGGCGCCATGGCGACCTTCGACAACACCCGGCCGCTCGTCGCGTCGATGGCGGTGGGCTGTGCGCGGGCCTCGCTCGACCTGACCCGCGAGCTGCTGGCGCAGGCGGACGTCGAGATCGACTACGACCGCCCGGCGATCACCCAGCCGGCGGCCGCCGCCAAGCTCCTCCAGATGGAGGCCGACTGGGAGGCGGCGTACCTGCTGGTGCTGCAGGCGGCGTGGCTGGCCGACAACGGCCGGCCCAACTCGCTCGAGGCGTCGATGGCCAAGGCCAAGGCGGGGCGCGTCGGCTCGGACATCACGCTGTCGTGCGTGGAGCTCGCCGGCTCGGTCGGCTACAGCGAGTCGGAGCTGCTGGAGAAGTGGGCCCGCGACTCGAAGATCCTGGACATCTTCGAGGGCACCCAGCAGATCCAGCTGCTGATCGTGGCCCGTCGGGTGCTGGGCCTGACGAGTGCAGAGCTGCGGTAGCGGAACCGTCAGGCCTGATCGGGATCGGCCGGTGGGGCCTTCTTGGCGGGCTTCTTGGCAGGTGTCTTCTTGGCGGGGGCCTTCTTCGCCGGTGCGGTCTTCTGGGTGGGTGCCTTCGCAGCCGGGGCGGCCTTCTTCGCCGGCGCCGTCTTCTTGGCCGGCAGCTTGGCGCTCGGGGTCGACGTGCGGGCCGGGGCCTTCTTCGCCGGGGCCGCCTTCTTCGCGGGTGCCTTCTTCGCGGGAGGCCGCGGCTTCGGCCTCATCTCGACGACCTCGGCGACCTCGGCGACGTCGGCCGGCGTGGGCGGCTCCGCGGGGAGCGGCGGCACCACCGGTCGACCGGGCGCCGACGGAGGCGGCGGCGGAGCAGACACCCGGTTGAGCCGCTCGGCGACGGTCTGGGCGACCTGGCCCGCCACGGTCAGGCCGAGCGACACCAGGCCGCGGGCCTGCTCGGCGGCCTTGCCGGCCGCGGCGCCCGGGTCGGCGGCGACGTTGCGGACCGCCGCGGCGACGGTCTCCTGCAGCTTCTCGAACGGCGACTTCTCGGGCACGCGGTCCTCCTCGGTCGGCGCGGTGCGGTCGGGGTCCTGTCTCGGATTCAAGCACGCCCCGGTTGGCCGAGCGTCTCAGCCCACCACGCCGGCGGCACCGGCCGGCTCGGCGAGGAGGTGCTGCGGCGGCCGGAACCCCGCTGCGGCGAACGCGGTGTCGACGGCCCGGACGACGGCGCCGAGCCGATCGCCGGGCACCAGCGCGATCGACGAGCCACCGAACCCGCCTCCGGTCATCCGGGCGCCGACCGCCCCGGCCTCGATGGCGGTCGACACGGCCAGGTCGAGCTCAGCACAGGAGATCTCGAAGTCGTCGCGCATCGAGGCGTGCGAGGCCGCGAAGAGCCGACCCACCTCGGCCCAGTCGGTCGCCGCCACGGCGGCCACCGTGTCGGTGACGCGGGTGATCTCGGTGACGACGTGCGTCGCGCGCCGCCGGACCCGGTGATCGCCGATCGTGCGTACGTCGGCCAGGGTCGCCGGGCGCAGGCTGGTCAGGCCGAGCTGCGCGGCAGCCGTCTCGCAGTCTGCCCGTCGGGCGGCGTACCCGCCGTCCACCAGGGCGTGCCGGACTCGGGTGTCGGTCACCAGCAGCGTCAGCCCGGCATCGCCGAGGGGGAGTGGCACGTCGCGAGTCGGGTCGGAGGCGGCGTCGAAGTCGATCAGCAGCGCGCGGCCGACCGACGCGAGCAACGAGACCGTCTGGTCCATGCCGCCGGTCGGCGCCCCCGCCACCTCGGTCTCCGCGCGGATGCACGCGGCCACCAGCCGCCGCCGCAGGGCGGGCGAGTCGTCGACGCCGGCCACCGCACAGGCCGCGAGCGCCACCGAGCACTCCAGCGCCGCCGAGCTGGACAGGCCCGCGCCGAGCGGCACGGTCCCGTGCACCAGCACGTCGACGCCGGGCACCTCGATCCCGTCCTCGCGCAGCGCCCACAGCACGCCGGCGGCGTACGCCGCCCAGCCCGAGACCCGGCCGGGCCCGAGCGTGTCGACCGTGCCGGCGAACGGCGACCCGGAGTCGCCGCTCGAGATCCGCACCACATCGTCGCGTCGGGGCGCCACGGCGGCGTAGGTCGCGTGTGGCAACGCGATCGGCAGCACGAGGCCGCGGTTGTAGTCGGTGTGCTCGCCGATCAGGTTGACGCGCCCCGGCGCCCGTCCGACGACCGCCGGCGGGCGGTCGTAGGCCGACTCGAACTGCGCGCGGGCCTCGGCGGCCAGCTCCGACGGGTCACCCGGTGGGACGAACGGCATGACCACACCCTAGGAGCGCGCCGTGGATGCCCGCGCCGCCCGTAGACTGCCGCAACGTGCAGTTCCTCGATGTGACGACTCCGCAGCACGACCTGACCTACGACGACGTGTTCATGGTCCCGCGGCACTCCGCGGTCGCCAGCAGGTACGACGTCGATCTCGCCACCGACGACGGCACCGGTGCGACCCTCCCGCTGGTCGTGGCGAACATGACCGCGATCTCGGGCAAGCGGATGGCCGAGACCATCGCCCGGCGCGGTGGCCTCGCGGTCATCCCGCAGGACATCCCCACGACGGTGGTCGCCGACGTCGTCGCCTTCGTGAAGGCGCGACACCTCGTCTTCGACACGCCGATCGAGCTCGCACCGCACCAGACGGTCGCCGAGGCGCTGGCTCTGATCCCCAAGCGGGCGCACCGGGCCGCGGTGGTGGTCGACGGCGGCCGGCCGGTCGGCATCGTGTCGGAGGACGACTGCAGCGAGGTCGACCGGTTCGCCCAGGTCGGTCAGGTGATGCGGCCCGTCGAGGTGCGGCTCCAGGCGGACGCCGACCCGCGCGCCGCGTTCGACGCGCTCGACAGCGCCCACGTGCCCGTCGCCGTCGCGGTCGACGGCCAGGGCGGGCTGGTCGGCGTGCTGACCCGCAACGGCGCGTTGCGAGCGACGCTGTACAAGCCGGCCGTCGACGCCCGGGGCGGGTTGCGGATCGCCGCGGCGGTCGGGGTGAACGGTGACGTCGCGCTCAAGGCTGGGGAGCTGCTGGACGCGGGCGTCGACTGCCTCGTCGTCGACACGGCACACGGGCACCAGGACCGGATGCTCGAGGCGCTGCGCGCGGTGCGCGCGCTCGACCCGCAGGTGCCGGTCGTGGCGGGCAACGTGGTGGCCGCCGACGGCACCCGCGCCCTGATCGAGGCGGGCGCCGACATCGTCAAAGTCGGCGTCGGGCCCGGCGCCATGTGCACGACGCGGATGATGACCGGCGTCGGCAGGCCGCAGTTCTCGGCCGTCCTCGAGTGCGCCGCGGCCGCCCGCGAGCTCGGCCGGCACGTGTGGGCCGACGGCGGCGTACGGCACCCTCGTGACGTCGCGCTGGCGCTGGCCGCCGGCGCGTCCTCGGTGATGATCGGGTCCTGGTTCGCCGGCACCCACGAGTCGCCGGGCGACCTCATGCACGACGCCGACGGCCGGGCGTTCAAGACCTCCTTCGGCATGGCCTCCGCGCGGGCGGTCGCCAACCGCACGAGCGCCGAGTCGGCCTACGACCGCGCCCGCAAGGGCCTCTACGAGGAGGGCATCTCGTCGTCGCGGATGTACCTCGACCCGCTCCGGCCCGGCGTCGAGGACCTCGTCGACCAGATCTGCTCGGGCGTCCGGTCGGCATGCACGTACGCCGGCGCCGCCTCGCTCACGGAGCTGCACGAGCGGGCGGTCGTCGGCGTGCAGAGCACCGCCGGATTCACCGAGGGTCGCCCGCTGGCGACGAGCTGGTAGCGAGGCCGCTCAGTCGGGCGCCGGGTCGGCCGAGTCGGACCCGTTGGACGACGAGGTGATCGACCAGTCGGCGGAGTTCTCCGGATCGTGGTCGACGGCGATCACGAAGTCGTCGCCATGGGCCGTGACGCCGGTGACGACGGCCTGAGCGACCGCCTCCTCGGCGTACTTGCGGCGCACGACGAGCGGGTCGGACCGCAGGTCCTTCACCAGTGCCACCGCCAGGCCGACCATCACCAGGACGAACGGCAGCGCGGCGACGATCGTGATGTTCTGCAGACCGGTGAGGGCGTCGTCCCCGCCGATGAGCAGCATCACCGCGGCGACGGCGCCGGTGGCGACACCCCAGAAGATGACCGTCGGACGCGTCGGGTGCTGGGTGCCCCGTTCGGAGAGGGTGCCCATCACGATGGAGGCGGCGTCGGCGCCGGAGACGAAGAAGATGCCGACCAGCACCATCACCAGCACGCTCGTCAGCGTCGCCCACGGGAAGGCCTCGAGGGTGGTGAAGAGCTGTGACTCCGTCACCCCGCCGCCGGCGCCGGCGATGTCGGTGCCGGTCTGCTGCAGGTCGATGGCGGCGCCACCGAAGATGCAGAACCAGACCAGGCTGACCAGGCTGGGCACCAGCAGCACCCCGGCCACGAACTGGCGCACGGTGCGGCCCCGGGAGATCCGGGCGATGAACATGCCCACGAACGGCGTCCAGGAGATCCACCAGGCCCAGTAGAAGACCGTCCAGCTCTCCAGCCACGCGTTGGTGTCGCCGCCCTCTGCGCCGGTGCGGGCTGCCATCGTGGGCAGGTCGGCGAGGTAGCTGCCGAGCGAGGTCGGCACCAGGTTGAGCATGAACACGGTCGGGCCGACCACGAACAGGAAGAGGGCCAGCGCGAGCGCCAGCACCATGTTGATGTTGGAGAGCCACTGGATGCCCTTCGCGACCCCCGAGACCGCGGACAGGATGAAGGCGGCGGTGAGGACGGCGATGATCCCGACCAGCACGGCGTTGCCGACCTCGCCGATGCCGCCGACGATCTCGAGGCCGCTGCTGATCTGGAGGGCGCCGAGGCCCAGGGAGGCGGCCGACCCGAACAGCGTGGCGAAGATCGCCAGCATGTCGATCACCTTGCCCCAGGCGCCGTGGGCCCGCTCGCCGATCAACGGCTCGAAGGCCGCGGAGATCAGCTGGAGCCGGCCCTTGCGGTAGACGCCGTAGGCGATCGCGAGCCCGACCACGGCGTAGATCGCCCAGGGGTGCAGGGTCCAGTGGAAGAGCGTGGTGGCCATCGCGTGCTGCACGGCCTCGGGGTTCCCGGGTTCGCCCGTGCCGGGCGGCGGTGTCACGAAGTGCGCGATCGGCTCGCTGACGCCCCAGAACATCAGCCCGATGCCCATCCCGGCGCTGAACATCATCGCGATCCACGACACGGTCCGGAACTCCGGCTCCTCGTCGTCGCGGCCGAGCGGGATGTTGCCGTATCTGCTGGCCGCCAGCCAGATCACGAAGACCACGAACGTGCTCGAGGCGGTGACGAACAGCCAGCCCATGTCCTCCATCACCCAGGTGAGGGCGCTGCTGGAGGCGTCGCCGAGGCTGCTCGTGCTGACGAACCCCCACACCAGGAACGCGATCGCGATCGCCGCGGTCACGCCGAAGACGATCCAGTCGACGCCCGGACGGCTCGGCCGGGCCTCCTCGATGGGGCGGTCCAGCGCCGGGTGGGGGACGACGTCGGCCGCGGGCGCCCGCACGGCGTCGGCCACCCGGCGGGACGGGCGGTGCTGCTGAGTAGTCACTAGAGGCCCCTACCCGGGCCCGGTGACGGGCGAAACCTCCTGATGAGAAACCGGTCGGGCTACCTGCTGGCGGAGTGAGTGGCGGCCTGGGTATCGGGCGCCTGATGAACCTGCGGCCCGTGGTGCCCGAGCCCGCTCCGGCCCGGATCACCTCGTTTCCCCGGCCGCCCGGGGAAACGAGCGCGACACGCCGACGCGCCCCGGCGATCGCACGCGTCCGGGCTCCCAGGGCGGTGGAACACCCACCGCCCGGTGCCGCCAGCCGGATAGTCCGTCACGAACCGGTTGCCCCACCACCGGAACGGCAGCCAGAACGTGACGGACTATCCCGGCCGCGGGCCTCACAGGCGGACCGACGAGCCGTCACCACCCACCCGCCTGCGCCCGTCGCCGGCGCTTCGATCGCCACCCGGACCACGGGCCGGCCGCGGACACCGGCCATGGGCTCACCCGCGCGAGCTGCGCTCCGTCCGACCGCGCACGATCCCGATGAAGCGCTGCACCCAGGGGTCCTCGTTGTCCATCAGCCAGGCCAACCCGACCTGGGTCGGCTCCAGATCGGTGACCACGCGATAGGTGACGTCCTTGCGGTGGTGCAGCCGAGCCACCGACATGGGCACGATGACGACGCCGGTGCCGCTGGCGACGACCTCGACGGCGTCCGCGACCGACATCGGCGGCCAGGCGAGCTGCTCGGCGTCCGGGGTCCAGCCCGAGCGGTGGGGGAGCACCAGCTGCTCGTCGGCGAGGTCGGCGAGGGTGACGTCCTCGGCGAGCGTGAGCAGGTGCTCGATGCCCATCACCGCGACCGGCAGCTCGTCGTACAGCGGGATGCAGTGCAGCCCGTCGCGGTCGATCGGCAGCCGCACGATCGACATGTCGAGGGTGCCGGCCCGGAGCCGGGTCTCCTGCTCTTCCTCGACGACCGGCACCAGATCGAGCGGGTCGCGGGCGTGGCGGGTGCGCCAGATGCGCGCCCACTTGTCGGGCGTCGCACCGGTGACGAAGCCGACCCGGAAGTGCCCGAACGCCTGGCTCAAGCCGGGGTCACGCGGCCTTCGAGCGCCCCGCGAGCCAGCGCCACAGGGCCGTGACGATGAGCGCACCGGCGAGCGAGCCGATGATGCCGCTCGCGCGCAGCTCGATGCCGTCGCCGGCGAGCAGGCTGATCAGCAGCCCACCGACGAACGACCCGACGAGGCCGGCCACGATCGCCATCGTCCAGTCGATGCCGCCACCGTCGCGACCGAGGATGAGCTGTGCGCCGGCGCCGATCAGCATGCCGAACAGGATGAGACCCAGGATGAGCATGGCCCGAAGCCTAGTGCTGCCAGGCCCCTCCGCACCGCGCAACGCGGATCGTGTCGGCCGGTGTGCCTCAGACCGGGGTGATCGGCAGCGACCGCCGCGGCGCGAACTCGAACGCCGCCCCGGTGCTGAACCGGGTGACCGCCACCTCGGCGGCCTCGGGCGCGGGCTCTGCTCGACGTACGACGGTCGCGGTCCACGCGTCGTCGACGCCGTCGACCTCGACGTCGAGGTGCGGGTCGACCGCACGCACGATCGCCTGGAGCGCCGCGAGGCGTCCCGGGCCGCAGAGCGCGAGCCAGCCGCCGTCGTCGTGTGCGGCCGAGGGCCGTACGGTCAGCCGGCTCGCGTCGACGTCGGCGTCGACGTACGCCGCGGGGTTGAGCACCGGGTGCAGCTCCAGGATCCGCAGCGGGTCGTCGGTGCCGAGCGCCCGCGAGATCCGCTCGGCCGCGATGCCGGCGACGCCGACCAGCTGCTTGGTGGCGATCTCGTGGGCCTGCTCGCCGTCGCCGGCCCGCTTGTCGACCGCGAGCCGGAAGGACAGGTTGAGCAGGTGCATCTGCAGGCAGACCTCGTCGGCGATCCGCACCAGCGCGGAGTGGGAGAACGCGCCGAAGTCGAGGTCGGAGAGCAGCGGTCCGGAGTAGTCCGACGCGCCCTCGTCGGTGGGATCGATCGGGTCCAGCTCGAGCTGCGCCGCACGGGTCCGCACGATGACGTAGTAGGGCTCGAGCGGTGCCACCTCCGGATGCGCGTCGTCGATGACCACGGTCCACTCGCAGTGCGGGCGTCGGTCGGCGGCCAGGTCGTCGGGGCTGCGGGGCGGCCGGTGCACGGGCCGTACCCGGGCCCTGGGGTTGGTCGCCACCGCGGTCGCGTCGAAGGTCGGGTCCTCGATGTCGTGGCACATCGAGCGGACGTAGCTCTCGCCCATGGGCTCGACGTCCATCAGCGCGCCGCAGTGGTCGAGGTGGAACCCGCCGTGCCACCGATCCTGTACGTCGTAGCGGAAGTCCATGAACTGCGGCGGGGCGCCGATGTCGAGCTGGAGCCCCTTGAAGATCGTCACGACGTCGATGCCCTCGTAGCGCAGCGCGCGCTGCATCCGGCGCGTGTAGACGGGGCTCGACCCGGCCCACTCCTCGACGGCTACCCGGGCCATCTCCTCGCGGCCCCACGCCGAGATGCACCACGCCATCCCGGAGCGGTCGATCAGCTGCCCGACGAGCAGCAGCTCGGGCACGAGCGTGGCCAGCTCGGCGCGGGTGAGGCCGGCGTATCGGCTGGTCATCGGGGGCGCTCCCTCGGTCCGTCTCGGCTAGAACGCGTTGCAGTTTGCCCTACGGTCGCCTAGTTTGACACGCGTCAACCCGCGAGGAGGGGGCATGGCCGAGACCATCCAGCAGCTCCTGCGCGAGCGCGCGGACGACGCCGGCACGGCGATCCGCTGGGGCGAGGTGAGCTGGACCTGGTGGGAGTACGTCGCCGAGTCGTCCGCGATCGCCGCCGCACTGCTCGGCATCGCCGACCGGTCCCGGCCCCTGCACGTCGGCACGCTGCTCGGCAACACGCCGGACATGCTGCACGCGATGGCGGCGGCCGGCCTCGGCGGCTACACCCTGTGCGGGATCAACACCACCCGGCGCGGGGAGGGGCTGTGCGCCGACATCCGCCGCGCCGACTGCCAGCTGCTGGTGACCGACGCCGAGCACCGATCGCTGCTCGAGGGGCTCGACCTCGACGACGTACGCGTCCTGGACACGTCGTCGCAGGAGTGGACCGACCTCCTCGCCGCCGCGGGCACGTTGACGCCGTACCGCGAGGTCGAGGCCACGGACACGTTCATGATGATCTTCACCTCCGGCACCAGTGGCGACCCGAAGGCCGTGCAGGTGAGCCACCTGATGGTGCTGTTCTCGGGTCTCAACCTCCAGGGCCGGTTCGAGCTCGGCCCCGACGACGTCTGCTACGCGGCGATGCCGCTCTTCCACTCCAACGCCGTGGTCGCCGGCTGGAGCCCGGCGGTGTGCGCGGGCGCCACGATCGTGCCGGCCAGGTTCAGCGCCTCGGGCTTCCTGGCCGACGTGCGGCGGTACGGCGTGACGTACCTGAACTACGTCGGCAAGCCGCTCGCCTACGTGCTCGCGACCCCGGAGCGACCGGACGACGCCGACAACCCGCTGCGGGTGGCCTTCGGCAACGAGGCCAGCGACCGCGACATCCGGGAGTTCGGCCGCCGCTTCGACTGCGAGGTCTCCGACGGCTTCGGCTCCACCGAGCTCGCGGTGATCATCACCCGCGAGCCCGGCACCCCCAACGGATCGATCGGCAAGGGCTTCGAGGGCGTCGCGATCTACGACCCGGAGTCCGTGACCGAGTGCGCCGTCGCGGAGTTCGACGCCGACGGCCGGCTCGTCAACGCCGACGCCGCGGTGGGGGAGCTGGTCAACACGACCGGCGGCGGGTACTTCGGTGGCTACTACAACGACAAGGCCGCCAACGACGACCGGATGCGGCACGGCATGTACTGGTCCGGCGACCTCGCCTACCGCGACGCCGACGGCTGGATCTACCTCGCCGGCCGCACGGCCGACTGGATGCGGGTCGACGGCGAGAACCTCGCCGCCGCGCCGATCGAGCGGGTGCTCCAGCGGCTCGATGCGGTCAACCGGGTCGCGGTGTACGCCGTGCCCGACGAGCTGGTCGGCGACCAGGTGATGGCCGCGGTCGTGCTCCAGGACGACGCGACGCTCGCGCCGGCCGAGCTGGAGGCCTTCCTCGGCGCGCAGGGGGACCTGTCCGCGAAGGCGTGGCCGCGCTATGTCCGGATCGCTCCCGACCTGCCCAGCACGGCCACCAACAAGGTGCTCAAGCGTGAGCTCGCGGCGCAGGGTCCGACGGCGGGCGACGGGGTGCTCTGGATCCGCGACGCGCGGGGGACGACGTACGCCGTCGACGGCTCGGTGCCGGCCTGAAGCTCCGGAATGCGGGTCGTCCCGGGACCTCGTTGGTACCGTGCTCCCCGGGATTTCGGCGGGGGAGGGTGCGCATGACGGTGACCGCGGGTCCGCCTGCGCCCGCAGCACAGCCGTCGCCGCGCCGCCCGAGCGGTGCTGCCGGCCGGCATCGGGCGGTCAAGGTCCGCGAGTTCCGGCGCGCCAAGACCCTCGCCGGTGCCCTCGGCGTCACGCTGCTGGGTGCCGCGCTGCCGGGCGCCGGTTACCTGTGGTCGCGACGACGGCTCGGGTACGTCGTCCTGGTGCCGTTCCTGATCGGCCTGGCCGGTGCGGCCTACTACGTCGGCGACCTGCACCGGGCGGTCGACTTCGCCTTCGACCCCGGCCGGCTCCAGGTCGCGTCGGTGGTGCTCGGCGTGGTGCTCGTGGCATGGGTCTTCGTGGTGGCGACGACGTACCTGATGGTGCGTCCGCTCGGCATGGCGATCCTCGAGAAGACGCTCGGAGTGATCGTCGTCGCGCTGCTGTGCGTGCTCGGCACGATCCCCGCCGTTCAGGCGGTGCGGATCGCGCACAGCCAGGCCGACCTCGTGGCCACCGTGTTCGACAACGAGCAGACGGCCACCGCACCCAAGAACGTCACGAAGGCCGACCCGTGGGCCGGCCGCGACCGGGTCAACGTCGTGCTCCTCGGCGGCGACGGAGGAGTCGGCCGCACCGGCATCCGCACCGACTCGGTGATCCTGCTGAGCATGGACACCCACAGCGGCAAGTCCGTGATGTTCAGCCTCCCGCGGAACATGATGAACGCGCAGTTCCCCGAGGACAGCCCGCTGCACGACGTCTTCCCGGACGGCTTCCGCGGCGAGGGCGACCCCGGCAGCTGGATGCTCAACGCGGTCTACGGCCAGGTGCCGGCGCTCTACCCGAACATCCTGGGCAAGTCGGAGAACGAGGGCGCCGACGCGGTCAAGCAGGCCGTGGCCGGCAGCCTGGGCACGCACGTGGACTACTACGTGCTGATCAACCTGCTCGGCTTCCAGCAGCTGGTCGACGCGATCGGTGGAGTCACCGTCAACATCAACGAGCCGATCGCGATCAACGGCAACACCGACGCCGGCATCCCGCCGACCGGCTACCTCCAGCCCGGCCCCGACCAGCACCTCGACGGCTTCCACGCGCTGTGGTATTCCCGCGGCCGGTGGGGCTCCGACGACTACCAGCGGATGCTGCGCCAGCGCTGCATGGTGAGCGCGATCGTCGACGCCGCCGACCCGCTGAACGTGCTGCGCCGTTACCAGGACCTCGCCGCCGCCGGCAAGGAGATCCTCCGCACCGACGTGCCCCGCGACCTGATGCCCGCCTTCGTCGACCTGGCGCTGAAGGTGAAGGAGAAGAAGATGCGCTCGATCGCCTTCGTCTCCTCGGACCGGTTCTTCTCCGGCGATCCCGACTTCGAGTGGATGCAGTCCGTCGTCGCCAAGGCGCTCGGCCCCAAGACCAAGGGCGGCGAGAAGGACGACCCGGGCAAGGCCGTCAAGACCGAGAACGCCTGCGGCTACCACCCCGTGGACTGATCGGGGTATCCCCGCCCGGCGGGTCAGCGCTTGGGCGCCGGCATCCGGATCGCGGCCTTGCGGATCGACTTCGAGACCGTCGGGCTCCCGGTGTAGCCGACCCGCGCGGGGTGCTTGCCCTTCGTGAGCCCGACCACCACGACCCGGGCCACGCCGTGCTTGTTGAGCGCGACCTTCTGCCGGAAGCCGCCCTTGACGCGGACCGCCACGTTGCCCTGGACGCTCGGGACGTAGCGGGCCACGACCCGGATCACGAGCCGCACCCCGTGGCGCAGCTGGACGCGCTGGACCTGGATCCGGGGGAGCACCTTCACCCGGGCCGTCGACGGCGTGCTGAGCGCGGCGACGTCGTAGCCCGCCCGGCTCGTGGTCACGCTCGCCGTGAGGCGGGTGCCGAGATCGGCCGGCGTCACCCGGTACGTCGTCGCGACGGCATCGGGGATCGGCTGGCCGTCGCGCAGCCACTGCACGGCGGCGGTCGCGTCGGCGGGCCGGTAGGTCCCGGGGCTGACCGTCAGGGTGCGGCGCGGGCGCGCGTCACCGGCGATCGCCGGCTTCTTGCGGACCCGGATCGTGCCGGGCGCGACCGGAGCGCTGGCCGCGGTGGGGACGGCCGCGTCGGCGTACCCCTTGCGGACCGCGGTCACAGCCGCGGACACGGTGCGGCCGGCCAGGTCGGGCGTGAGGGTCAGCGTGGTGCCGGTGGCGCCGGCGATCGGCTGCCCGTCGACGTACCAGCTGTAGGCGTACCCGGACGGCACCGGGCTCCAGGCTCCCGTGTCGAGCCTGAGCTTCTTCTCGACCTTGGCGTTGCCGCTGATGACCGGGGCGATCGTGTTCGCGAGGAGGCCGGGCTGGACCGGCCCGGTGGGCGCGGAGCTCGCGGTCTGGTCGTTGTACCCGCTTCGGGCAGCAGTCGTCTGCACCGACAGCACCTGACCGACCCGACCCTTGCCGAGGGCGACGCTCGACTTGGTCGCGCCCTTGATCGGCTGGCCGTTGGCGAACCACTGGTACTTCACCGAGCTCGCCGCCGGCGTCCACGTGCCGGCCGACGCGGTCAGCCGGGTGCCGACCCGCGCGTCGCCGGAGATCATCGGGGCGGCGGTGTTCTGCACGGTCATGTCGGTGAAGTGGATGAAGCCGCTCGGCCAGTTGCCGCTCGACCGGGTCACGCGCGCCCACGAGAAGTCGCCGCGCCAGCTGTCCTGGGAGACGATGATCTCGTCTGCGGAGACCACCTGCTCGATGTAGGCCACGTGACCCGCGGAGCCGGCCGGGCCCTTGTTGGCCTTCCACCAGGCGACGGCGCCGACGGCCGGTGTGCCGTTCGTCAGCTGCGGGACGGAGGTCCCCCAGTACGTCGCGTTGCCGCCGCCGGACCACGGCCGGACGTTGGGCATGCCGTTCTGGACCATGCGGTAGGCGACGTAGTTCGTGCAGTTGTGGCCGGCGTACATCCGCCAGTACATCTTGTTGCCGGCCTGGGCGTACCCCGCGTGCCCCATGCCCGCGTTGGCGCAGGCCTGGTAGCCGTAGCAGAGGTACGCGCTCTTCTTGAAGTTGAGCTGCGAGCGGGTCAGCCCGTCGGCGGCCGCGGCGCGCTCGCGCTCGAGCAGCGCCGCCTTGCTGTCGTCGTCGGCAGACTGCTGCTTCGGCTGGGCCTTCTCCTGAGCCCTGTCCTGGGTCTTCTCCTGCGTCTTCTTGTCAGCCTCCTGGCCCAACTGCTCGGCATCCGCCTGGGCGTCCGGCTCAGCCGGGTCCGTGGCGTCGCTCTCGCTCTCCGGGTCGGCCTCCTGCTGGTCGACCGTCGCCGCATCCGGCTGCGCCTCGCGCTGCTCCTGCCGGGGCTCGGACGTGGGGTCGTCGGGCGTGGCCGAGGTGGTCGGGGCGAACGCCACGAGGCTGCCGACGAGCGCGGTGGTCGCCGCTGCGATCAGCGGCGCACGGAGGCGTGAACGGAGCGACACGCGTGGGAGTCTAGGGACAAAAGTGCGCTCGTGGGAAACTTGTGAACGAATTTGTCAAGCGACACGCCGAACTACAATGGTTAAATTACAACCGTGTGATTTCGGGTTTGCCTGGAGTCGATGATGGCGAGGCCCCCGCGCGAGCACGGACGACGTCTCGATCGATGACATCGCCTGATCTCCCGTTAAGAGTTGGTCGCGGTCGGCGGGTCCGGGGCGTGCGCCGTGCGCGAGCGACTTCTCGATACCGCCCTCAAGGCTGTGGCCTCGGGTCCGTCTTCAGGCGCCTGAAGACGGATGGGCTCAGCGCAGCGGTAGCCGTCGGACCCGAATTCTGTCGTCAGCGAAGACGACGACCGCCCCGGTCACGAGGTCGTCGGCCACCTCTGCGAGATTGGCGAGGAGAGTGTCAACCCGATGCTCGACGCTTCGATTCCCTTGACGGAACAAGATCAGGCTGGGCAGGTCGGCGCCGGAACGCGCCAGGATCTCCCCGAAGTCGGTGTCCGCTGAGATCAGGATGCGCCGCTCGGTGAGGGCGAGCTCGAGTACCTCGTCATCGACGTGTCCCTGCAGACCGCGATCCTGTACGTGGGCGACGTCGTGACCGGCTGCTCCGAGCAGTTCGGTGGTTCGAGTGCTCAAGCACTCATCAACCAGAAACCTCACGCAGGCATCCGCAGTGGGAGCTGACGCTCCGAGACCGCGGCCGCGGCGAACTCAAGGGCGGCCCGGACATCCTCCGGCGAGAGTTGGGGATAGTCCGACAGGATCTCGTCGATGCCCTGTCCCTCGGCAAAGAGGCCTACAACCGTGGCGACCGGAACCCGGGTGCCACGAATACACGGCACACCGCCCATGATGCGGTGGTCGGCGACGATCCGGTCTTCGGTCATGCGGTCAGTGTAGAGCGGAACCGTCGCAGGCACTCTGCCTCAGAGGCCCGAGCCTCATAGCCGGCGAAGGCCCTACCTGTCGTCTGTGTGTCCGAGGGGGGACTTGAACCCCCACGCCCTAATACGGGCACTAGCACCTCAAGCTAGCGCGTCTGCCAATTCCGCCACCCGGACGAGTGCGGTGGAACAGTAGCAAAGGCTGGGACGAAGTTCCGCATCGGCATCGGACGTGGCGCCACTGCCGCGCGATGCCATGCTGGAGCCATGACCGACCGACCCGTGCAGCCGGCTTCCGACCCCACCGCCGAGGTGGTCGAGCTGTGCCGTGACCTGATCCGGATCGACACCAGCAACTACGGCAGCACCGACGACGGTCCGGGGGAGCGCAAGGCCGCCGAGCACGTCGCCGCGCTGCTCGACGAGGTCGGCATCGAGAGCCGGCTGTACGAGTCCGAGCCCGGTCGGACGTCGGTCGTGGCCCAGTGGGGCGGCTCGGCCAGCGACCGCGGTGGGCTGCTGCTGCACGGCCACCTCGACGTCGTACCGGCGGCTGCCGAGGACTGGCAGGTCGACCCGTTCTCCGGCGAGATCCGGGACGGCTACCTCTGGGGTCGGGGCACGGTCGACATGAAGGACTTCGACGCGATCCTGCTCGCCGTCGTGCGCGACCGGCAGCGCACCGGGCGGGTGCCCGAGCGGCCGATCACGCTGTGCTTCACGGCCGACGAGGAGGCGGGTGGGCACCTCGGGGCCGAGGTGCTCGTCGAGGAGCACGCCGACGAGTTCGAGGGCTGCACCGAGGCAGTCGGCGAGGTCGGTGGCTTCAGCGCGACGGTGCGTGGGCGCCGGATCTACCTGATCGAGGCTGCCGAGAAGGGCATGGCGTGGATGCGGCTGACGGCCCGCGGCCGCGCGGGACACGGGTCGATGCTCAACCACGAGAACGCCGTGACGGCGCTGTCGGCGGCCGTGGCCCGGATCGGCGCGTACGAGTGGCCGGTGCGGCTGACGCCGGCGATGCGGACGCTGCTCGCGGCCGTCGCCGAGCTCGCCGGCACGGAGGCGACCCCGGAGAACGCCGAGGCGCTGGTGGAGGAGTTCGGCGGTGCCGCCCGGATGATGGGCGCGGCGATCCGCAACACCTGCAACCCGACGATGCTGGACGCCGGCTACAAGGTGAACGTCATCCCGACCGAGGCCACCGCCCACGTCGACGGCCGCTTCCTGCCGGGCTTCGAGGACGAGTTCTTCGCGACGCTCGCCGCGCTCGCGGGCGACGACATCGACATCGACTTCGTCAGCAACCAGCCGACCTGGGCGACGCCGTACGAGGGCGACCTGGTGGACGCGATGACCCGGTCGATCCTGGCCGAGGACGACGAGGCGATCGTCGCGCCGTACCTGATGAGCGGCGGCACCGACGCCAAGCACTTCCGCAAGCTCGGGATGCGCTCCTACGGGTTCGCGCCGCTGCGGCTGCCGGCGGACCTCGACTTCACCGCGCTCTTCCACGGGGTCGACGAGCGGGTGTCGCTCGACGCGCTGACGTTCGGAGCCCGGGTGTTCGACCGGTTCCTCGACGACGTGTGAGTCGGCCCGGCGCGGGCCGGCTCAGGCGGTCCGTACGGCGCGGATGATCTTGCGCCGGAGCACGACCCGGCGGGTGCCGTCGGCACCGATCCGGACCCGGTCGAGCTCCCAGCCGCCGTGCTCGGCCCGGTCGACCAGCAGCTTCGTGACGACGTTGCGGGAGAACTCCCGCGAGAACGACACCTTGTCGAACTCCCACTCCACCCCGGCTGCGGGTGGGCGGCGCAGTGCACGGCTCATGGGGTTCCCCCAATCATGATTCCACCAGTCATGGTTCGACCCGGTCGGGACTCAGTCGGTAGACACATCATCCAGGGCGGCGGTGATCTCGGGTGGCAGGCTCAGCTCGTCGACCCCGAGGGCACCCCGCAGCTGGGCGGCGGTGCGGGCGCCGACGATCGGTGCGGTCACCCCGGGCCGGTCGCGCACCCAGGTCAGGGCCACCTCGAGCGCCGACCAGCCCAGGCCCTCGGCGGCGCGGGCGACCGCCTCGACGATCCCGGCGCCTCGCTCGTCGAGGTAGGGGTTCACGAAGTTCGCGAAGTGACTGGTCGCCGCCCGCGAGTCCGACGGCGTACCGGTGCGGTACTTGCCGGTCAGCACGCCACGTCCCAGCGGCGACCAGGGCAGCACCCCCAGCCCGAGCGCGGCGGCCGCCGGCAGCACCTCCTGCTCGACCGCGCGGTTGAGCAGCGAGTACTCGACCTGCGTGCTCGCCAGGGGAGTCCGCCCCGGCACCGCGCGCTGCCACGTCGCGGCCCGGGCGGTCTGCCAGCCGGCGTAGTTCGAGACCCCGACGTACGAGGCGCGTCCGGTCGACACGGCGTGGTCGAGGGCCGCGAGGGTCTCCTCGAGCGGGGTGTCGTCGGACCAGATGTGCACCTGCCACAGGTCGACGTGGTCGACGCCCAGCCGGCGCAGCGAGGCGTCCAGCGTGCCGAGCAGGTGGCCTCGCGAGGTGTCGTAGGACCGGCCGCCCTGCCGCGAGCTGATGCCCGCCTTGGTCGCGAGCACGACCTCGTCGCGGGCGACCACGTCGCCGATCAGCGAGCCGATCAGCTCCTCCGATGCACCGCTGCCGTAGCCCGCGGCGGTGTCGATCAGCGTCCCGCCCGCCTCGGCGAACGCGATCAGCTGGTCCCTGGCCTCGTGCTCATCGGTGTCGCGACCCCAGGTCATCGTGCCGAGGCCGAGCCGGGACACCGTCAGGCCGGTCGAGCCGACACGCCGCTGCTGCATGGCGACAAGGTAGTCGGCGCGCGTCCGCGGGGCGTCCCCGGCACGCCAGGTGGGCGCCCGTAGGATTCCGCGTCGTGGTGGACTTCCTCCAGGCCGTCGTCCTCGGGATCATCCAGGGACTGACCGAGTTCCTCCCGATCTCCAGCAGCGCACACCTCCGGATCCTCCCGGAGGTCTTCGGCTGGGGCGACCCCGGAGCCGCGTTCACCGCGGTCGTGCAGATCGGCACCGAGCTGGCCGTCCTGATCTACTTCTGGCGCGACATCTGGCGGATCGGCTCGACCTGGGTGAAGTCCCTCTTCCGCCCGGAGTACCGCGGCCAGCTCGACGCCCGGATGGGCTGGTTCATCATCCTGGGGTCGGTGCCGATCGTCGTGCTCGGCATCGCGCTCAAGGACGTCATCGAGAAGGACTTCCGCAGCCTCTGGGTGATCGGCACGATGCTGATCGTCATGGGCATCGTGCTCGGCATCGCCGACCGCATCGGCGGCACCAGCAAGGGGCTCAAGCAGCTGTCGCTGCGCGACGCGATCCTGATGGGCTGTGCCCAGGCGCTGGCCCTGATCCCCGGCGTCTCCCGCTCGGGCGCCACGCTCTCGATGGGCCGCTTCCTCGGGTACGAGCGGGAGACCGCGACCCGGTACGCGTTCCTGCTCGCGATCCCGGCGGTGATCGGCGCCGGCCTCTTCGAGCTCAAGGAGATCCCGCACGGCGACAACCTCTACGGCTGGGGGCCGACCATCGTCGCGACGATCGCCTCCTTCATCGTGGGGTACGCCGCGATCGCCTGGCTGCTCCGGTACATCACGACGCACTCGTACACGCCGTTCGTCATCTACCGGATCGCGCTCGGCGCCGGCACCCTCCTGCTCGTGGCGACCGGGGTGATCGCCGCCTGAGCCTGGACTCAGAGCCAGCCGGACTTCTTGAAGAGCGTCCACAGCCCGGCGGCGACGAGACCCATCAGCACCAGCGCGAACGGGTAGCCGTAGGTCCAGCCGAGCTCGGGCATGTGCGTGAAGTTCATGCCGTAGATGCCCGCGATGAGCGTCGGCACCACGACCAGCGCGGCGCCGGCCGAGATCTTGCGCATGTCGTCGTTCTGCTGCACCGAGATCTGCGCGAGATGGGCGTCGAACGCCGTCGACAGCAGCGCGTCGAGGGAGTCGACCGTCTCCGCCGCCCGGGCGAGGTGGTCGGCCACGTCGCGGAAGAAGGGCCGTGCCTTCTCCGGCACCGTCGCCACGTCGCCGCGCGCCAGCCGTGCCACCGGCTCGCGCAGCGGCAGCACGGCCCGTCGTACCTCCGCGAGCTCGCGCTTGAGCACGTAGATCCGGGCGGAGTCGTTGGTGCGGTCGGTCGAGAACACGGACGTCTCGATCTCGTCGACGTCGACGACCAGCTCGTCGACCACGTCGAGGTACTCGTCGACGACCCGGTCGATCACGGCGTACAGCACGCCGCCCGGCCCGTGACCCAGCACCTGGTGACTGGACTCGAGCGCCCGGCGGGCGGAGTGCAGCTCGTTGCCCTGGCCGTGGCGCACCGAGACGACGAAGTCGTGCCCGGCGAACATCGCGATCTCGCCGGTCTCGACGGCGTCCCGCTCGTCGACGTACCAGAGCGTCTTGAGCACCACGAACACCATGTCGCCGTACCGCTCCAGCTTCGGCCGCTGGTGGGCGCGCACGGCGTCCTCGACGGCCAGCGGGTGGAGCCCGAACACCTCGGCGACGTCGGCGATCTCGTCCTCGGTCGGCTCGTGCAGGCCGATCCAGACGAAGTCGTCGGCACCCCTCGCCCGCGCGCGCAACGCGCGGTAGTCGGTGTCGCCCTGCACGCGGGACCCGTCCCGGTAGAGGGCGCAGTCGACGATCACAGAGCAACGGTAGCCCCATTAGAGTCCCGGCCATGGCAACTGTGATCCTGGTCCGCCACGGGCGTACGACCTCGAACGCGTCGGGCGTGCTCTCGGGCCGGCTCCCGGGCGTGCTGCTCGACGAGACCGGGACGGCGCAGGCCGCACGGACGGCCGAGCGGCTCGCCGCCGTCCCGCTCGCGGCCGTGGCGACCAGCCCCCTGGAGCGCTGCCGGCAGACCGCGAAGGCGATCGTCGCGGCCCAGCCCCGCGGGCTGCGGGCGGCGACCGACCGGGCGCTCACCGAGTGCGACTACGGCGAGTGGCAGGGCCGTCCGCTCAAGGAGCTGGCCAAGGAGAAGCTCTGGTCGACCGTGCAGAGCCAGCCGTCGGCGGTGACCTTCCCCGGCGGCGAGGCGATGGCGGCGATGCAGGCCCGTGCGGTGGCGGCGGTACGCCGTCGCGACGCACTCGTCGAGGCCGAGCACGGCCCCGGGGCCGTCTGGGTGGCGGTCAGCCACGGCGATCTCGTGAAGTCGATCCTCGCCGACGCCCTCGGCCTGCACCTCGACCTGTTCCAGCGCCTGCACGTCGACCCGGCGTCGGTCTCCATCGTCAGGTACACGCCCAGCCGGCCCTACGTGGTCGCCACCAACACCCACTCCGGTGACCTCTCCTGGCTGGCGCCGCCGGCCAAGAGCGCGCGCAAGGGAGGCCGGAGGCGGGCCTCGGACGACGCGGTGGTCGGCGGTGGCGCCGGGCCTTCCGAAACCGCCTAGGGTTGCTGTCATGGCACCCCTGGTCCACGGCTTCGACCCGCCCGAGCGCTTCGTGGCCGGCACGGTCGGCCCGCCCGGACAGCGCACGTTCTTCCTGCAGGCCCGGACGGGCGCGCGCCTCGTGAGCGTCGCGCTGGAGAAGCAACAGGTGCAGGCGCTCGCCGAGCGCATCGACGAGCTGCTCGACGAGGTGCTGGCCAGCTCGCGGAGCGACGCCGTCATCCCGGCGGTCGCCCCGCTCGGCCTCGACGACACCGCCCCCCTGGAGCAGCCGATCGAGGAGGAGTTCCGCGCGGGCACGATGACGCTGTCGTGGGACCCCGACGACGAGCGCGTGGTGATCGAGGTGTTCCCGTTCACCGAGGCCGCGGTCGTCACCCCGGACCAGCTCGACGAGGACTTCGAGGAGCCCGAGCCGGACGAGGTGTTCCTGGTCCGGATCGCGGCCGGATCGGCGCGGGCCTTCGTGAAACGCGCCGAACAGGTGCTCGGCGCGGGCCGCCCCGACTGCCCCTTCTGCGGCAACCCGATCGACCCCGACGGTCACCTGTGCGTGCGGGCGAACGGGTTCCGGCGGCGGGACCCGTGACGGCCGAGCCCGTCGCCGAGCTCCTCGAGGGCGAGCTCACCCTGCACGGCCGGATCATGCCGGCCTCGAACGCCACCTTCCTGGGCGAGATCGGCGGCATCAAGGTCGTCTACAAGCCGGTCGCGGGGGAGCGACCGCTCTGGGACTTCCCCGACGGGTCGCTCGCCGAGCGCGAGCGCGCGGCGTACCTGCTCTCGGCGGCGACCGGCTGGAATATCGTGCCCGAGACCTGGCTCCGCGACGGCCCGCATGGCCGCGGCATGGTGCAGCGCTGGCAGGAGCCCGACCCGGAGCAGGTGGCGGTGACGCTGGTGCCCGAGGGAGAGGTGCCCGAGGGCTGGCGGCACGTCTTCGACGGCATCGACGGCCAGGACCGGCCGGTGTCGCTGATCCACGAGGACACCGCGGCGCTGCGCCGGATGGCGGTCTTCGACATTCTCGCCAACAACGCCGACCGCAAGGGCGGGCACGTCCTCGAGGTCGCCGACGGGCATCGGTACGGCGTGGACCACGGCGTCAGCTTCCATGCCGACCACAAGCTCCGCACCGTGCTGTGGGGCTGGCTCGGCGAGCCGCTGACCGAGGACGAGCTGGCCGGCGTGCAGCGGGTCCTCACCGCGGTCCGCGGACCGCTCGGCGACCGGCTCGCCGAGCACCTCGACGACCTCGAGATCGAGGCCCTGGCGCGCCGCTGCGTCCGGCTCGCGGAGCGGGCGGTGCTGCCCTCGCCGCGGGGGGACTGGCCGGCGATACCGTGGCCGCCGTTCTGACCGCCGCAGGTCCCTCGTCTAGGCTTCCGGCATGCGCGCCTGGCCTTCCCCGGAGATCCCGACCCTGCTCGTCGCGGGCCCCCCGGTGGCCCTCCACGACACGCCGTCCGGCGCCCTGGTCACCACCTCGCCGGACGCCGCGGCGCGGCTCTACGTCTGCGGCATCACGCCGTACGACGCCACGCACCTGGGGCACGCCAACACCTACGTCGCGTTCGACCTGCTGAACCGCGCCTGGCGCAACGCCGGCCACGACGTGGTCTACGTCCAGAACGTCACCGACGTCGACGACCCGCTGCTCGAGCGGGCCGCGAAGGTGCACGTCGACTGGGTGGAGCTCGCCGAGCGCGAGACCGAGCTCTTCCGCCAGGACATGGTGGCGCTGCGGGTGCTGGCCCCCGACCACTACGTCGGCGCGGTCGAGTCGATCCCGCTGGTGATCGACCTGATCCGCCGGCTCGAGGACGCCGGGAGCGTCTACCGTGTCGAGGACGACCTCTACTTCTCGGTGACCGCGGACCCGGCGTTCGGTGCGGAGTCCGGCTGGTCCCGCGAGCGGATGCTCGAGATCTATCCCGAGCGCGGTGGGGACCCGGACCGGCCCGGCAAGAAGGACCCGCTCGACTGCGTCGTCTGGCGCGGCGAGCGCGAGGGCGAGCCGTCGTGGGAGAGCCCCTGGGGTCGTGGGCGTCCGGGCTGGCACGTCGAGTGCACCGCGATCGCCCAGCGGCATCTCGGCGGCGCCTTCGACGTGCAGGGCGGGGGCAGCGACCTGGTCTTCCCGCACCACGAGATGTGCGCCGGCCACGCCCAGGTAGCCGACCCCGGGACGCCGTTCGCGAAGATCTACAGCCACGGCGGGATGGTCGGGTACGACGGCGAGAAGATGTCGAAGTCCCGCGGCAATCTCGTCTTCGTCTCCGCGCTGCGCAACAGCGACGTCGACCCGATGGCGATCCGGCTGGCGCTGCTGCGCCACCACTACCGCGCCGACTGGGAGTGGGTCGACGACGAGCTGTGGACCGCCGTCGACGACCTCGACCGCTGGAGGCGAGCGCTCTCGCTCGGCGCGGGCGCTCCGGCGGCACCGGTGGTGACCGAGGTCCTCGCCGCGCTCGCCGACGACCTCGACGCCCCCCGCGCGACCGCGGCCGTGGACCGCTGGGCGGCCGCCACGCTGGGCACCGACGGGCTGGCCGACACCTCCGACCCGGAGGCCGCCGTCCAGCTGCTCGCCGTGCTCGATGCGGCACTCGGCCTCGCCGTCTGACCCACCACCGTCGTGACAGGCCCGGTCGGCGTCGAACGAGGCCGGGCCCGCGTCTCGGCGTACGTCTACGGCAACATCCTGGTGCTGGCGGCGGTCCTGACCGCGACGCCGCACACGATCCGGAGCGGCCACGCCGTCGTGGTCGTGCTGGCGACGACGGTCACGACGTACCTCGCCCACGTCGTAGCGCACGCGGTAGGCGCCGCCGTCGGCGAGGAGAAGCCCGAGGGGCTGTCCCGCGACGAGCTCCGCGACGCGGTCCCGATCATGTCCTCCGGCTCGCTGCCCACGCTGATCCTCGCGCTGGGCGCGCTGATGTCGCTGGACCCGTCACTGGTCGAGGGCGCGGCGGCCGCCGTGGTGATCGTGCGCCTCGTCGGCATCGGTGCGGTCGTCGACCGGTTCAGCGACCGGACGCATCGGCGGCGATCCTGGCTGGCCGGCGCCGTGGTGGCCGGGGTCAGCGTGCTGATCGTGGTGCTGAAGCTGGCCTTCGCGCACTGAGGGCGTCGACGGCTAGGTGTCGTCCTGGCGGCGCTTGAGATATCGCTCGAACTCGCGGGCGATCGCCTCGCCGGACGCCTCGGGGAGGTCGGTGGTGTCCCGCGTCTCCTCCAGCGAGCGGACGTAGTCGGCGACGTCCTCGTCCTCCTGCGCGAGCTCGTCGACGCCGCGCTCCCAGGCCCGGGCGTCCTCGGGGAGCTCGCCGAGGGGGATGCTCGCCTCCAGCAGGTCCTCGAGCTGGCCGAGCAGCGCGAGCGTGGCCTTGGGGCAGGGCGGCTGCGCGACGTAGTGGGGCACCGCCGCCCAGTACGACACCGACGGCATGTCGAGCCGCCCGCAGGCGTCCTGGAACACGCCGACGATCCCGGTCGGCCCCTCGTAGCTCGACTCCTCGAGCTTCAGCCGATCCATCAGCTCGGGCTCGCTGGCGGTCCCGGTCACCGGGATCGGCCGGGTGTGCGGCGTATCGGCTAGCAGCGCCCCCAGGGAGACGACCAGCTGGGCGCCGAGCTCGTCACAGGCGGCGAGCAGCTCCGCGCTGAACTGCCGCCAGCGCATGTTGGGCTCGATGCCGCGGACCAGGATGACGTCGCGGTCGAGGGTCGGGGGAGAGGCGATCGCGATCTGGGTGGTCGGCCAGGTGATCCGGCGGTGGCCGTTCTCGTCCACGCCGACGAGGGGCCGGTTGACCTGGAAGTCGTAGAAGTCCTCCGGGTCGATGGCGCCGGCCACGCGCGCGCCCCAGACCTTCATCAGATGGTCGACGGTCGAGGAGGCGGCGTCCGCCGCGTCGTTCCAGCCCTCGAAGGCCGCGATCACGATCGGGTCCACCAGGTCGGGAACGCCCTCGAGCTCGATCACTCCTCCAGCGTAGTCTCCGAGGCGAGAACGCCGAGGATTTCTGCTGCCTCCGGGCCCGGTGTCACGATCTGGGAAGCCTGTCCACGAGGTGGACGAGGTTCCTAGGCTGGATCCTGGCCGTCCCCGCTGGCGGCCCGAGAGGAGAACTCGTGCCATCAGGGCAGACCCCGTCGCCCCACCTCCGGCCCGACGCCACCGAGGAGCTCACCCGCGCCCTCGAGTCGCGGATGCTCGTGCTGGACGGAGCGATGGGCACCGCGATCCAGCGCGACCGCCCGGACGAGGCGGGCTACCGCGGCGAGCGCTTCGCCGACTGGCCCTCCGACCTGATCGGCAACAACGACCTGCTCACGCTGACCCAGCCCGAGATCATCGCGGGCATCCACCGCGAGTACCTCGACGCCGGTGCGGACATCATCGAGACCAACACCTTCAACGCCAACGCGATCTCGCTGGGCGACTACGGCATGGCGGAGCTCGCCTACGAGCTCAACCTCGAGGCGGCTCGGCTCGCGCGCGGCGAGGCCGACGCGGTGGCGACCCCGCAGTGGCCGCGGTACGTCGCCGGGGCGCTCGGCCCGACCACCCGCACGGCGTCGATCTCGCCCGACGTCAACGACCCCGGCGCCCGCAACGTCTCCTTCGACGGCCTCGTCGCGGCGTACCTCGACGCGGCGCGCGGCCTCGTCGACGGCGGCGTCGACCTGCTGGTGATCGAGACGATCTTCGACACGCTCAACGCCAAGGCCGCCATCTTCGCGGTCGAGTCGCTCTTCGAGGAGCACGGCCGCCGCTGGCCGGTGATCGTCTCCGGCACCATCACCGACGCCTCCGGCCGCACCCTCTCCGGTCAGGTCACCGAGGCGTTCTGGGACTCCGTGCGCCACGTCCGCCCGCTCGCGGTCGGCCTCAACTGCGCCCTCGGCGCGAAGGAGATGCGCCCCTACATCGCGGAGCTGGCCCGGATTGCCGACTCGTTCGTGTCCTGCTACCCCAACGCGGGTCTGCCCAACGCGTTCGGCGAGTACGACGAGGCGCCCGAGGAGACCTCGGCCGTCATCGCGGAGTTCGCCGAGAGCGGCTTCGTCAACATCGTCGGCGGCTGCTGCGGCACCACCCCGGACCACATCGCGGCGATCGCCGACGCGGTCCGGGGCAAGCAGCGTCGTACCCCCGTCGAGCTGTCGCCCGGCATGCGCCTGTCCGGCCTCGAGCCGCTGACGATCACCGACGACAGCCTCTTCGTCAACGTCGGCGAGCGCACCAACATCACCGGGTCCGCGCGGTTCCGCAACCTGATCAAGGCCGGCGACTACGACACCGCGCTCTCCGTCGCGGCGCAGCAGGTCGAGAACGGCGCCCAGGTCATCGACGTCAACATGGACGAGGGCATGATCGACGGCGTCGCGGCGATGGACCGCTTCACCAAGCTGATCGCCAGCGAGCCCGACATCAGCCGGGTTCCGGTGATGGTCGACTCCTCCAAGTGGGAGGTCATCGAGGCCGGCCTGAAGAACATCCAGGGCAAGCCGATCGTGAACTCGATCTCCATGAAGGAGGGCGAGGAGAAGTTCCGCGAGCAGGCCCGCCTCTGCCGCAAGTACGGCGCCGCGGCGGTCGTGATGGCTTTCGACGAGGACGGGCAGGCCGACAACCTCCAGCGCCGGACCACGATCTGCGAGCGCGCCTACCGGATCCTCGTCGACGAGGTCGGGTTCGCGCCCGACGACATCATCTTCGACCCCAACGTGTTCGCGGTCGCCACCGGCATCGAGGAGCACGCGTCGTACGGCGTGGACTTCATCGAGGCCACCCGGTGGATCAAGCAGAACCTGCCGGGTGCCAAGGTCTCCGGTGGCATCTCCAACGTGAGCTTCTCCTTCCGCGGCAACAACCCGGTCCGCGAGGCGATCCACGCGGTCTTCCTGTACCACGCGATCGCGGCGGGCCTCGACATGGGCATCGTCAACGCCGGCGCGCTGGCCGTCTACGACGAGGTGGAGCCCGAGCTGCGCGAGCGGATCGAGGACGTCGTACTCAACCGGCGCCCCGACGCCGCGGAGCGACTGCTCGAGATCGCGGAGAGCTACAACAAGGCCGGTGACGAGGCCGAGGCCGCCGCCGACGAGTGGCGCTCGCTCCCCGTCGCCGAGCGGATCACCCACGCCCTGGTCAAGGGCATCGACGCCTACGCCGAGGTCGACACCGAGGAGCTGCGGCTCGAGATCGCCGCACGCGGGGGGCGCCCGATCGAGGTGATCGAGGGCCCGCTGATGGACGGCATGAACGTCGTCGGCGACCTGTTCGGCGCCGGCAAGATGTTCCTGCCGCAGGTCGTGAAGTCCGCCCGGGTGATGAAGAAGGCGGTCGCCTACCTGATCCCGTTCATCGAGCAGGAGAAACTCGACAACCCCGAGTTCGCGACCGCGAAGGACACCAACGGCACGATCGTGATGGCCACGGTCAAGGGCGACGTCCACGACATCGGCAAGAACATCGTCGGGGTCGTCCTGCAGTGCAACAACTACGAGGTCATCGACCTCGGGGTCATGGTGCCGGCGCAGAAGATCCTCGACGCCGCGGCCGAGCACGAGGCGGACATGATCGGCCTGTCCGGGCTGATCACCCCGTCGCTCGACGAGATGGTCAACTTCGCGGCCGAGATGCAGCGCCAGGGGCTCGACATCCCGCTGCTCATCGGGGGCGCGACCACCTCACGCGCACACACGGCGGTGAAGGTCGACAAGAAGTACGACGGGCCGGTGGTCTGGGTCAAGGACGCGTCGCGCTCGGTGCCCACCGCTGCGGCGCTCCTGGACGACAAGCAGCGCCCCGCCCTGCTGGCCACGATCCAGGAGGACTACGACGCGCTGCGCGCCCGGCACGCCGCCAAGCACGACCGGCCCCTGCTCAGCGTCGAGGGGGCCCGCGAGAACCGCACCCCGGTCGACTGGGACGGCTACGTCCCGCCGGCTCCGGCCCAGCCGGGCGTCCACGTGCTGTCGGCGTACGACCTGGGCGAGCTGCGCGAGTTCATCGACTGGCAGCCGTTTTTCAACGCCTGGGAGATGAAGGGGAAGTTCCCCGACATCCTCAACAACCCGCAGACGGGGGAGACGGCGCGCAAGCTCTACGAGGACGCGCAGGCGATGCTCGACCGCGTCGTCGAGGAGAAGTGGCTCACCGCGAATGCGGTGTTCGGCCTGTTCCCGGCGAACGCCGTGGGCGACGACATCGAGCTGTACGCCGACGACGCGCGCGCCGAGGTCCGCGAGACCCTCCACCACCTGCGCCAGCAGGGCGAGCACCGCGCGGGCGTGCCCAACCGGGCGCTCAGCGACTTCGTCGCCCCGAAGGAGACCGGCCTGGCCGACCACGTCGGCGCGTTCGCGGTCACCGCCGGCCTGGGCTCGGTGGAGCGGATCATGAAGTTCAAGGAGGAGCTCGACGACTACTCCGCGATCCTGCTCGAGGCGCTGGCAGACCGGCTCGCCGAGGCGTTCGCGGAGCGGCTGCACCAGCGGGTGCGCACCGAGTTCTGGGGCTACGACTCCGGCGAGACCCTCGCGAACGAGGACCTGATCGCCGAGAAGTACCGCGGCGTCCGACCGGCCCCCGGCTATCCCGCCTGTCCTGAGCACACCGAGAAGCAGACGCTGTGGCGGCTGCTCGACGTCCACGCGAACACCGGCATCGAGCTGACCGAGTCGATGGCGATGTGGCCGGGCGCCGCGGTGTCGGGCTGGTACTTCTCCCACCCGCAGTCGCAGTACTTCGTGGTCGGCCGACTCGGTCGCGACCAGGTCGCCGACTACGCCGAGCGCAAGGGCTGGACGATGCCCGAGGCGGAGCGCTGGCTCTCGGCCAACCTCGGCTACGACCCCGATGACTGAGCGCCGGAGGAGTCCGTACGCCGTCCTGTGGGACATGGACGGCACCCTGGTCGACACCGAGCCCTACTGGATCGAGACCGAGTTCGAGCTCGCCGCCAAGTACGGCGGCACGTGGAGCAAGGCGCACGCGCTGAACCTGGTCGGCAACGGCCTGCTGGACTCGGGCCGCTACATCGTCGACGTCTTCGGCATCGACGTACCACCCGAGCAGATCGTGGAGGAGCTCCTCGATGGCGTCGTGGCCCGGGTCCAGGACTCGGTGCCGTGGCGACCCGGTGCCGTGGACCTGCTGGCCAGCCTCGCGGACGCGGGCACGCCGTGCGCATTGGTGACGATGTCCTATGAGCGTCTCGTCGCGCCGATCCTGAGCGGGCTCCCGGCCGAGACTTTTCGGGTGATCGTCACCGGCGACCAGGTCGAGTTCGGCAAGCCGCATCCCGAGCCCTACCTGACCGCTGCGGCCGCCCTCGGCGTCGCCGCCGGCCACTGCCTGGCGATCGAGGACTCCAACACCGGCGCCAAGTCGGCCGAGAGCGCGGGCTGCCTGGTCCTGGTGGTCGAGAACCATGTCCCCGTGCTGCCCAGCGAACGTCGGGTCTTCGCCGAGACTCTGGAGGGCATCGACCTCGACGGCGTCTGGGCCGAGTTCCACCGCTGAACCGACGACGGTGGTTGAGGAGGTTGCGCTAGCAACCGTCTCGGTGGTTTCGAGACAGGCGCCAGCGCGCCTTCCTCAACCACCGCGGCCCCGACGACGGTGGTTGAGGAGGTTGCGCTAGCAACCGTCTCGAAACCCACGCACCCACCCCGACCCAGTCCCGACAGCCACCGCCACCGCCCCGGATGGTGGTTTCGAGACAGGCGCCAGCGCGCCTTCCTCAACCACCGCGCCCCCAAGAACGGTGGTTGAGGAGGTTGCGCTAGCAACCGTCTCGAAACCCACGCCCACCCCGGCCCAGCCCGACAACCACCGCCCCGGATGGTGGTTTCGAGACAGGCGCCAGCGCGCCTTCCTCAACCACCGCGCCCCCGAGAACGGTGGTTGAGGAGGTTGCGCTAGCAACCGTCTCGAAACCCACGCACCCACCCCGACCCCGCCCGACAACCACCGCCCCGGATGGTGGTTTCGAGACAGGCGCCAGCGCGCCTTCCTCAACCACCGCGGCCCCGACGACGATGGTTGAGGAGGTTGCGCTAGCAACCGTCTCGAAACCCACGCACCCACCCCGACCCACCCCGACAACCACCGCCCCGGATGGTGGTTTCGAGACAGGCGCTAGCGCGCCTTCCTCAACCACCGATACCGCCCAGGCGCCTGCGCGCCTTCCTCGACCACCGATACCGCCCAGGCGCCTGCGCGCCTTCCTCAACCACCGATACGGCGCAGGGCTGACGGGCCTTCCTCAACCACCGTGAAGCTCAGGCGCGAGCGCTCTCACACACGTCAACCACCGGGCCGGCGTCAGCCGGGCGACCCGACCTCGTCGTCCACGAGCGGGTCACGCTCGGGCAGCGGGGGTGGGGTGCCGCCGTAGGCCGGGCAGATGGCCTGGTGGGCGCACCACGAGCACAGGCGGCTGGGACTGGGCCGCCAGTCGCCGGACTCCTCGGCACGCCGGATCGCGTGCCAGACCGCCTCGACCTTGCGCTCGGTGGCGCGCAGGTCGGCCTCGTCGGGGACGTAGCGGAGGATCTCGCCGTTGCCGAGGTAGACGAGCTGGAGCATGGCGGGCACGATGCCGCGAGTGCGCCAGATGACCAGCGCGTAGAACTTCATCTGGAAGAGCGCCCTGCCCTCGAACATCTCGCTCGGACTCGACCCGCTCTTGTAGTCCACCACTCTGATCGAGCCGTCGGGCGCCACGTCGAGGCGGTCGACGAAGCCGCGCAGCAGCAGCTTCGACTCGAGCAGCGTCTCGACGTACAGCTCGCGCTCGGCCGGCTCGAGTCGGCGCGGGTCCTCGAGCGTGAAGTAGCGGGCCAGCACCTTCCGGCACGCCGCGAGCCAGGACGTGATCTCACGCCCCTCGGCGCCCTCGAACATCTCGTGGAGCGTCGGCTCCTGCTCGACGAGCGCCTCCCAGGCGGGCTCGAGCATGTCGTCGGCCCGCTCGGGCGTCCGGTCGGTGGCGGGCAGGTCGAAGAGGTCCTCGAGCACCTTGTGGATGACGGTCCCGCGGACCGCATCGGGGGAGAAGGGCTCGGGGAGCCTGTCGATGGTGCGGAAGCGGTAGAGGAGCGGGCAGGTCATGAAGTCGCCCGCGCGGCTCGGGGACAGTGCCCCGAGGACGTCGACGCCGTCGACCGGGGTCGAGATCCGGGTCGCCGGCGACTCCTGCTCCACACCCACGCGCTCACCCTAGACGGGCGCACGGACAGTGCCAGGCCCCGGGCGACGCGGGGGAGCGGAGGACCGGTCGGATAGCCTCGGAGACGTGCCCGACTCGCCTCCCCGTCCCCGGCCACCGGGCACCATCAGGATCGGCACCGTCGCCGGAAGCGACGTCCTCGTCTCGTCCTCGTGGTTCCTGGTCGCGGGCCTGATCGCGATCATCGTCGCGCCGCGCATCGAGGCCTCCGAGCCCGGCCTCGGCGCCTGGAAGTACGTCGCGGGGCTCGCGTTCGCGGTGATCCTGTACCTGTCGGTACTGCTCCACGAGGCCTCGCACGCCATCGTCGCCAAGCGCCTCGGGTTCCCGGTCGGGCCGATCACCCTGCACTTCCTCGGCGGCATGACGTCGATCGAGGGGGAGGCCCGCAAGCCCCGGCAGGAGTTCCTGATCGCCGTGGTCGGCCCGCTGACCTCACTGGCGGTCGGCATCGTCGCGGTCGGGCTGTGGTTCGTCACCCCCGAGGGGCTGCTGCTGGTCGCCGTCGAGGGCCTGGCGGGCGCCAACCTGCTGGTCGGACTGCTCAACCTCGTGCCCGGACTGCCTCTCGACGGGGGGCGCGTGCTGAAGTCGCTGGTCTGGCAGGTCTCCGGCAACGCCCACCGCGGCACGATCGTCGCGGGCTGGACCGGGCGCGCGACCGCGGCCGCGGCCCTGCTCTGGCCGGTCTTCCAGGAGCAGCTCACCGGAACCCCTCCCACCATCCTCGACTTCGCGCTGGCGCTGATCGTCGCGGCGTTCCTGTGGTCGGGCGCCACTGCCGCGATGTCGGCCGCCCGCCTCCGCAGCCGGCTCCCGCGACTGGTGGGCAGGCAGCTCGCCCGGCGCACGCTCGCCGTCCCCGGTGACCTGCCGCTCGCCGAGGCCGTACGCCGCGCGCAGGAGGCCCAGGCGGGGAGCCTGGTCACGGTCACCTCGGACGGCCACCCGGTCGGCATCGTGAGCGAGGCCGCGCTCAACGCCACCCCCGAGGATCGCCGGCCCTGGGTCGCGACCTCGACCGTGGCGCGGACCCTCGACGACGGACTGCGGCTGCCGGCCACGATCGCCGGCGAGGACCTGGTCACCGCGATCAGCCGGCACCCGGCCGCCGAGTACCTGCTGGTGGAGGAGGACGGCTCGATCTGCGGAGTGCTGGTGACCGTCGACGTCGACCGGGCCTTCCGCGAGGCCGGCCGCTGATGGCCACTAGGGTTCCGGGGATGTCCGACAGACCCGATCCGCAGCCCGCTCGACAGACCGCGCCCGACGTCGCGCCCGAGGCCTGGTCCGGCGTGCACCGCGGGCCGCTCCGCGCGGGCGAGTGGGTGCGCCTCACCGACAGCAAGGGGCGCCGGCACAACATCTGCCTCGAGCCGGGCAAGCGCTTCTTCTCCAACCGCGGGCACTTCGACCACGACGAGCTGATCGGGCGTGAGGAGGGCTTCAGCGTCACCTCCTCGGCCGGTGGGGAGTACCTCGTGTTCCGGCCGCTGCTCTCCGAGTTCGTGGTCTCGATGCCCCGCGGCGCTGCGGTCGTCTACCCCAAGGACGCCGCCCAGATCGTCGCGCTCGCGGACATCTTCCCCGGCGCGCACGTCGTCGAGGCGGGGGTCGGGTCGGGTGCGCTCACCTGCTCGCTGCTCCGGGCGGTCGGACCGTACGGCCGGGTGTCGTCGTACGAGCGTCGCGAGGAGTTCGCCGACGTGGCCCGCCGCAACGTCGGCCAGTTCTTCGGCGCGCCCGAGGGCGAGACCCACCCCGCCTGGCGGCTCACGCTCGGCGACCTCGCCGAGGCGCTGCCGGCGTCGGAAGAGCGCGCGGACCGGATCATCCTCGACATGCTCGCGCCCTGGGAGTGCCTCGACGCCGCCGCCGACGCGCTGTGGCCCGGTGGCATCGTCTGCGCGTACGTCGCCACCACCACCCAGCTCTCGCGGTTCGTCGAGACCGTCCGGGTGCACGGCGGCTTCACCGAGCCGCAGGCGTGGGAGTCACTGGTCCGCGACTGGCACGTCGAGGGTCTCGCGGTCCGGCCCGGCCACAAGATGATCGGGCACACGGCGTTCCTGGTCACCGCGCGCCGGATGGCCCCCGGGCAGCGGGCCCCGATGAAGAAGCGCCGTCCGGCACCGGGCGCCTACGGGCCGGACTACACGGGCCCGCGCCCCGCCGGGATCCCCGTCGAGCCTGCCGAGTGAGGCCGGAGTAGCGCCGGGTGACGGCCCGGTGACCGGGTCGCGTCCAAATCGTGATCAACTCCGCGAAATGAACCGGCTTGTCCCCTGTTCCCTTGGGTAGTGTCGAGGACACAGGAGGTGGCGCTGATGTCGACATCATCGGAAGGCGTGCCCAGCCCGGGGGGCCGTAGCCCCGAAGAGCTGACCGAGCAGGTGCGGCTCCTGGAGGCGGAGGTCACGGACCTCAGGTTCCGGCTCCGGGAGAGTCCCTCCGGCTCGCGCGGTCTCGAGCTCCGGCTCGCCGACGCGCAGCGCTCGCTGGCCGGCCTGACCGCCCAGAACGAGCGCCTGGCCCAGACCCTGCGCGAGGCGCGGGAGCAGATCATGAAGCTCAAGGAGGAGGTCGACCGGCTGGCGCAGCCGCCGGCCGGGTTCGGCACCTTCCTCTCGCGCAACGAGGACGACTCGATCGACGTGTTCACCGGCGGACGCAAGCTCCGCGTCAACGTGAGCCCCAGTGTCGACCTCGACGGTCTCCAGCGCGGCCAGGAGGTCATGCTCAACGAGGCCCTGAACGTCGTGGGCGCGCTCGAGTTCGAGCAGGTCGGCGAGGTCGTCATGTTCAAGGAACTGCTCGCCGGCGGCGACCGGGCCCTGGTCATCGCGAACGCCGACGAGGAGCGCGTCGTGCGCCTGGCCGAGCCGCTGTGCGGGGAGACGATCCGCGCCGGCGACTCGCTGCTGCTCGACTCGCGCTCCGGCTACGTCTACGAGAAGGTCCCCAAGTCGGAGGTCGAGGAGCTCATCCTCGAGGAGGTCCCCGACATCGCCTACGAGTCGATCGGCGGACTGGCGGGCCAGATCGAGCAGATCCAGGACGCCGTGGAGCTGCCCTACCTCTACCCCGAGCTGTTCAAGGAGCACCAGCTCAAGCCGCCCAAGGGCGTGCTCCTCTACGGCCCGCCCGGCTGCGGCAAGACGCTGATCGCGAAGGCGGTCGCCAACTCGCTCGCGAAGAAGGTCGCCGCCAAGACCGGCCAGGAGGGCAAGTCCTACTTCCTCAACATCAAGGGCCCCGAGCTGCTCAACAAGTACGTCGGCGAGACCGAGCGGCACATCCGCCTGGTCTTCCAGCGGGCGCGCGAGAAGGCGAGCACCGGCACGCCGGTCATCGTGTTCTTCGACGAGATGGACTCCCTGTTCCGCACCCGCGGCTCCGGCGTGTCCTCCGACGTCGAGAACACCATCGTCCCGCAGCTGCTCAGCGAGATCGACGGCGTCGAGCTGCTCGAGAACGTGCTGGTCATCGGCGCCTCCAACCGCGAGGACATGATCGACCCCGCGATCCTGCGACCCGGCCGGCTCGACGTGAAGATCAAGATCGAACGGCCCGACGCCGAGTCGGCGCGCGACATCTTCAGCAAGTACCTCACCACCAGCCTGCCGCTGCACGCCGACGACATCGCGGAGTTCGGCGGCGACCGGGACGCGACCGTCGCGGGCATGATCCGCGCAACCGTGGAGCGGATGTACACCGAGACCGAGGAGAACCGCTTCCTCGAGGTCACCTACGCCAACGGCGACAAGGAGGTCCTGTACTTCAAGGACTTCAACTCCGGCGCGATGATCCAGAACATCGTCGACCGGGCCAAGAAGATGGCGATCAAGGACTTCCTCGACCACGAGCAGCACGGTCTGCGGGTCTCGCATCTGCTCCAGGCGTGCGTGGACGAGTTCAAGGAGAACGAGGACCTGCCGAACACCACGAACCCCGACGACTGGGCCCGGATCTCCGGCAAGAAGGGCGAGCGGATCGTCTTCATCCGCACGCTCATCACCGGCAAGCAGGGCACCGAGCCGGGCCGGTCCATCGACACGGTCGCGAACACCGGACAGTACCTGTAGACCGCACGCGACCACGATGGTCGAGGGGCGAGGCGCGCCAGTGCCGAGCCTCGAGACCACCGCGGACCGAGGCTGCTTCTCGGCTCACGGGGTTTCGAGGCTCCTGCGCTCGTTCCTCGCTCCGGCGCACCTCAACCACCGCAGGTTTCGAGGCTCCTGCGCTCGTTCCTCGCTCCGGCGCACCTCAACCGTCGCGGGCTCAGCGTGAGTGCCGCACCGCGAGGACGGCGCGCACCTGCTCCTCGTCGAAGGGCTCCCCGAGCCAGGCGAAGAACGGCGCCAGCGCGGCCGGGTCGGCGACGTAGTCGTCGTACCTGACGTGGTACGCCGCGTCGCCCAGGTCGGCGGCCGTGGCGAGCAGCCTCGCCTCGGCGCGCTCGAGCCGCTCCGGGGCGGTCGGGTCGTCGGCCCACCACATGCTCTTCGAGACGTCGTCGTGGTTGCGCGTGTTCACGACGAACCGGGCGTCGGGGAAGACCTGACGCAGCCAGGCGACGAAGTCGCCGAGGTCCTCCTTGGTCCACCGGATCTCCTTGAACCCGATGACTCGGGTGTCCTCCTCCGGCCGCAGGATGGTGTCCAGCGCCAGGCGGCGGAAGCCGGCGATCGACCGCTTGCTCGGGTAGCCGTCCATGCCGAAGAAGGGCCGGGTCGGGTCCGTCGGCGTCTTCGTGCCGGTCAGCCGGCGCATCACCTTGCGCTGCACCCGCCGCGCCTCCATGCCGGTGCGGTGGTAGTCGTAGAGGAGGCGCATCATCTGCCGGTTCTCGCCACGGATCAGGTAGCCGGGGATCGAGTTCAGGACGCCCTGCAGCAGGGTGGAGCCGGAGCGCCCGTAGGTGAGCACGAAGAGGTACCCGAGGTCGGTGCGACCTTCGAGTGCGGCCAGCCGGCGGCGCAGCGCGGCGTTCTCGTCGCGGAGCCGCGCGAGCTCGCCGCGGCCGCGCAGCACTCTCGGCGACCTTCCGGTCCCGTCCGTCTCCGTCCTGCTCATCGCGTCGAACCTACGGCCCGCCCGCGGTAGACGTAGGTCCAGGGTCGGCCGGCCGCCGGCCCGGGCAGGTAGGCGGCCGCCAGGGTGGCCGGTGTCAGACCCGCCGCCTCGACCAGCGCCGGGACGTCGCGGCTGAGATGACAGCCGCCCGCGACCCGCCGTTGGACCGGGTCCAGCCGCCGCTGCCAGGAGGCGACCTGGGGGTCGGGGGAGCGCCCGTGCTCCAGGAAGTGCAGGCTGCCGCCGGGGCGCAGCACCCGGCGCACCTCCGCGAGCGCCCGGGCGACGTCGGGGATGGTGCACAGCGTGAACGTCGACAGCACGGCGTCGTACGACGCGTCCTCGGCCTCGAGACGCTGTCCGTCGAGACCGACCCGGGCGACCGGTACCGGGCAGGCGGCGCGGGCCCGCTCGGACATCCGCCAGCCGACGTCCGACGGCTCGACCGCGTCCACGCTCTCGACCGCCTCGGGGTAGAGCGCCGCGTTGCGCCCGCTCCCGAAGCCGATCTCCAGCACCCGGCCACCGAGCCCCGTGACCGCCTCCCCACGCAGCCGCATCACCGGCCCGGTCGAGAGCGAACGGTCCGCCAGGTGCGGGACGACATGCTCGGTCCACCAGCCCATGCTCCGGAGCCTACGGCCTCTGCGGCTCGCGTACGCTCGAGTCATGAGCGTGCGACGGGTGATGGGGACCGAGGTGGAGTACGGCATCGCCGTGCAGGGCCAGCCGCTGGCCAACCCGATGGTCGCCTCCTCGCAGATCGTCAACGCCTACGCGTCCGCGACCCTGCGGGCGCGCCGCGCCCGGTGGGACTTCGAGGAGGAGTCGCCGCTGCGCGACGCCCGCGGCTTCGACATGTCGCGGCAGGTCGCCGACCCCAGCCAGCTCACCGACGAGGACATGGGGCTGGCCAACGTCATCCTCACCAACGGCGCCCGCCTGTACGTCGACCACGCCCACCCGGAGTACTCCACGCCCGAGGTGACCACGCCGCTCGACGCGGTCACCTGGGACAAGGCGGGCGAGCTGGTGATGCTCGACGCCTCCCGGCGGGCCGGGCAGCTGCCGGGCGGACCGCCGATCGTGCTCTACAAGAACAACACCGACAACAAGGGCGCCTCCTACGGCGCCCATGAGAACTACCTGATGCGCCGCTCGACGCCGTTCGGCGACATCGTGCGGCACCTGACGCCGTTCTTCGTCAGCCGCCAGGTGGTGTGCGGTGCCGGCCGGGTCGGGATCGGCCAGGACGGCCGGGGCGACGGGTTCCAGATCAGCCAGCGCGCGGACTTCTTCGAGGTCGAGGTCGGCCTCGAGACCACCCTGAAGCGGCCGATCATCAACACCCGCGACGAGCCGCACGCCGACCCGGAGAAGTACCGCCGTCTCCACGTGATCATCGGCGACGCGAACCTGGCCGAGATCTCGACGTACCTCAAGGTCGGCACCACCGCGCTGGTGCTGGCGATGATCGAGGACCGGTTCATCACCACCGACCTGACCGTCGACGCCCCGGTCGCCGGCCTGCGGGCGATCTCCCACGACGCCTCGCTGCAGCACCGGGTGCGCCTGGTCGACGGGCGCGAGCTCACCGGCGTCCAGCTCCAGCTGGAGTACCTCGACCTGGCTCGCAAGTACGTCGAGGACCGCTACGGCACGGACGCCGACGCGCAGACCGTCGACGTCCTCGCGCGCTGGGAGTCGGTGCTCGACCGCCTCGAGCGCGACCCCATGTCGCTGGCCGGCGAGCTCGACTGGGTGGCCAAGCTGCGGCTGCTCGAGCAGTACCGCCAGCGTGACGGGCTGGAGTGGGACGACGCCAAGCTGCAGCTGATCGACCTCCAGTACTCCGACATCCGTCCCGAGAAGGGGCTCTACCACCGGCTGGTCGCCGGAGGCCGGATGACGCGGCTGCTCGAGGACACCGTCATCGAGCGCGCCATGCACGACCCGCCGGAGGACACCCGGGCCTACTTCCGGGGTCGCTGCCTGGAGAAGTACGCCGAGCACGTCGCCGCCGCCTCGTGGGACTCGGTGATCTTCGACCTTCCGGGCCGCGAGTCGCTGCAGCGGGTGCCGACCATCGACCCGCTGCGTGGCAGCAAGGCCCACGTCGGAGAGCTGCTCGACCGCAGCGAGACCGCCGAGGCGCTGTTCACCGCGCTCACCTCCTGAGGCACCTCCCGAGGCTCACGGGCCGGCTTCCCGGATCCCGGTGTCTCGACGCGCCGCCGCGTCGCTGACCGGGTACCGCTGACTGGATAGGGTGGTGGTATGGCACAGGAGCAGAAGCAGCCGCGCCGCTCGTCGGAGTCCGAGGCGGCCGTCGAGACCGCGCCCGAGACCGACGTCGCCGAGCGCAAGGAGGCTCTCGACGACGAGGTTGACGACATCCTCGACGAGATCGACGACGTGCTCGAGACGAATGCCGAGGACTTCGTGAAGTCCTTCATCCAGAAGGGCGGGGAGTAGGAGTGGGCGAGCGAAGCGAGCTCACCATCCAATGCCGCGCCCTCCGTGCCTCATGCGCGCACGGAGCGAAGCGAGTACGTGCATGAGCAGTCCTCGTCTCCCGGCCGCCTTCCTGCAGCCGGGCACCACGTCGTTCGCCGACTTCCTCGCCGAGCAGGCGCCCGACCTGCTGCCGGGGCGCCGGGCGGTGCCCCAGGGGCAGGCACCGGGCCACGCCGGCGACCTCGCCCCGCACGGCACCACGATCGTCGCGGCGACCTTCGCCGGCGGCGTCGTGATGGCCGGTGACCGGCGCGCGACGATGGGCAACATCATCGCCCAGCGTGACATCGAGAAGGTCTTTCCGGCCGACGAGTTCTCCGCCGTCGGCATCGCGGGCACCGCCGGGATCGCCGTCGAGATGGTGCGGCTCTTCCAGGTCGAGCTGGAGCACTACGAGAAGATCGAGGGCACCACGCTCTCGATGGACGGCAAGGCCAACCGCCTCGCGGCGCTGATCCGCGGCAACCTGGGCATGGCGATGCAGGGTCTCGCCGTCGTACCCCTCTTCGCCGGCTACGACCTCACCACCGACCAGGGCCGGATCTTCAGCTACGACGTCACCGGGGGACGCTACGAGGAGACCGCCTTCCACTCGGTGGGCTCGGGCTCGCTGTTCGCGCGCGGGTCGCTGAAGAAGCTCTACCGCGACGACTTCGACGAGACCGGGTGCGTCACGGCGGTCGTCCAGGCGCTGTACGACGCGGCCGACGACGACTCGGCCACCGGTGGGCCCGACCTGACCCGCCGGATCTTCCCCGTCGTCCAGGTGATCACCGCCGACGGCGGGCGCCGGCTGGCCGACTCGGCCGTGGCCGCGGTCGCCGACCAGGTGATCGCCGGCCGGATGACCCGGCCCGACGGCCCCGCGGCCCCGCTGATGGAGGGTGGCCAGGCATGAGCATGCCGTTCTACGTCTCGCCCGAGCAGCTGATGAAGGACCGGGCCGACTTCGCCCGCAAGGGCATCGCCCGGGGCCGCTCGGTGGTGGCGGTGCAGTACGCCGACGGCGTGCTGTTCGCGACCGAGAACCCCTCCCAGGCGCTGCACAAGGTCTCCGAGATCTACGACCGGATCGCGTTCGCCGCGGTCGGCCGCTACAACGAGTTCGAGAACCTGCGGATCGCCGGCGTCCGCCTCGCCGACATGCGCGGGTACGCCTACGACCGCCGCGACGTGACCGGGCGCGGCCTGGCCAACGCCTACGCCCAGACGCTCGGCACGATCTTCTCCAGCGGTGGCGAGAAGCCCTACGAGGTCGAGCTCTTCGTCGCCGAGATCGGCGACAGCGCGGCCGACGACCAGCTCTACCGGCTCACCTACGACGGCCAGGTGGCCGACGAGCACGGCTTCGCCGTCATGGGCGGCGCCGCCGACGTGGTGGGCGGCTACCTCGAGGAGCGGTACGCCGAGGGCGCCTCCCTCGCCGACGCCCTCCGGCTCGCCGTCGAGGCGCTGGGCCACAACGAGGCCGAGCACCGGGTGATCGAGGCGGGCGACCTCGAGATCGCCGTCCTCGACCGCACCCGCTCGCAGCCCCGGAAGTTCTCCCGGCTCCGCCCGGCCCGGCTCGCGGAGCTGCTCGGCGACCGGACGCCGGTGCCGACGACCGAGCCCGCCGAGCAGCCGACGGACCAGACGGGGGACCAGACGGGGGCGCCAGCCGCCGACACCGGTGACGATGGCCCGCCGGTGGCACCGCCGGTCTCCTGACCGGCGGGCGCCCCGGCCTCCGGGCCCGCTCCGACGACTCGTCGGGCTCGAAGTGACCCGGTTCCAACCTCGGTGCGCCTAGGCTGCAACCGTGGACAGGCGGATCTTCGGGATCGAGAACGAGTACGGCGTCACGTGCACGTTCAAGGGGCAGCGGCGGCTGAGCCCCGACGAGGTCGCGCGCTACCTCTTCCGCAAGGTCGTCAGCTGGGGGCGCAGCAGCAACGTCTTCCTCCGCAACGGCGCCCGGCTCTACCTCGACGTGGGCAGCCACCCGGAGTACGCCACGCCCGAGTGCGACGACGTCGTCGACCTGGTCACCCACGACAAGGCGGGGGAGCGGGTCCTGGAGGGCCTCCTCCTGGACGCCGAGCAGCGGCTGCACGACGAGGGCATCGCGGGCGAGATCTACCTGTTCAAGAACAACACCGACTCGGCCGGCAACTCCTACGGCTGCCACGAGAACTACCTCGTCAGCCGGGCCGGGGAGTTCTCCCGGCTGGCCGACGTCCTCATCCCGTTCCTGGTGACCCGGCAGATCGTCGTCGGGGCCGGCAAGATCACCCAGACGCCGCGCGGCGCGTCGTACTCGGTCTCCCAGCGTGCCGAGCACATCTGGGAGGGCGTCAGCAGCGCCACCACGCGCAGCCGGCCGATCATCAACACCCGCGACGAGCCGCACGCCGACGCGGAGAAGTACCGGCGCCTGCACGTGATCGTCGGCGACAGCAACATGAGCGAGACCACCACGATGCTCAAGGTGGCCAGCTGCGACCTGGTGCTGCGGATGATCGAGGAGGGCGTGGTGATGCGCGACCTCACGATGGAGAACCCGATCCGCGCGATCCGCGAGATCTCCCACGACGTCACCGGCACCCGCAAGGTGCGGCTCGCGAACGGCCGCGAGGCCAGTGCGCTCGACATCCAGCAGGAGTACCTCTCGAAGGCACGCGACTTCGTCGACCGCCGGGGGATCAGCACCCCGGTGATCGAGCAGGCCCTCGACCTGTGGGAGCGCGGCCTCAAGGCGGTGGAGTCCGACGACCTCGGTCTGGTCGACCGCGAGATCGACTGGGTCATCAAGTGGAAGCTGATCGAGCGCTACCGCGCGAAGCACGGCCTGCCGCTCGGCCACCCCCGCATCGCCCAGCTCGACCTCGCCTACCACGACATCCACCGCGGCCGCGGCCTCTACTACCTGCTGGAGAAGCGGGGCATGGTGGCGCGAGTGACCAGCGACCTGAAGATCTTCGAGGCCAAGTCGGTGCCGCCGCAGAACACCCGCGCCCGGCTGCGTGGCGAGTTCATCCGCCGGGCCCAGGAGCGCCGCCGCGACTTCACCGTCGACTGGGTGCACCTGAAGCTCAACGACCAGGCCCAGCGCACCGTCCTGTGCAAGGACCCGTTCCGCGCGCACGACGAGCGGGTGCAGCGCCTGATCGACGGGATGTGAGCGCGGTCAGGTTGCCTTCAGGGTCGGCCGCTAGGGTGTCCGGGCTGGAGTCTCAGCATGTCCTCTGCATCCGAACCGAAGGTTGATCCCGTGTCACGACGTCTGCGACGGCTCCCGGCCATCGTCCTGCCGCTCCTCCTGGCCACCACGCTGGTCGCCTGCGGCGACGACGACGGCTCCGACAGCGGCTCCGGCTCGACCGATGCCCTGCACGGCATCACGATCACCGGCGACGTCGGCAAGGAGCCCGAGGTCGAGTGGGACGGCGAGCTCAAGGTCGACAAGACCGCCACCGAGGTCGTCACCGAGGGCGACGGCGAGAAGGTGGCCGAGGGCGACCAGGTCTCGGCCCACATCTGGATCGGCAACGGCACCACGCAGGAGAAGGCGTACTCGACGTACGACCAGAAGCAGCCGGAGTCGGTCCAGGCCAGCAACGACCTGAGCCCGGTGTTCAAGGACGCCATCATCGACCGGACCATCGGCTCGCGCATCGCTGTCACCGCCACCGCCGCCGACGCCTTCGGCGAGGCCGGCAACGCGCAGATGGGCATCGGCAACAAGGACACCGTGCTGCTGATCGTCGACCTCATGGACAAGCAGGTCGTCCTCGACGGCCCGGAGGGCAAGGAGCAGCCGGCGCCGTCGTGGGCGCCCGGCCTGATCACCGAGGGCGACAAGGTCACGGGTCTCGACTTCTCCAAGGCGCCCGAGCCCGACCGCAAGCTCCAGTCGGCGACCCTGATCCAGGGCGAGGGCGACGTGGTCAAGAAGGGCCAGACGATCACGGTCAACTACCTCGGCCAGGTCTACGGCGGCAAGAAGCCCTTCGACGAGAGCTACAGCAGCGCCCCGGCGTCCTTCGCCATCGGCGTCGGTCAGGTCGTCTCCGGCTGGGACAAGACCCTGGTCGGCGCCAAGGTCGGCAGCCGGATGATCATCGCGCTGCCGCCGGCCTGGGGCTACGGCAAGGACGGCAACCCGGACGCCGGCATCAAGGGCACCGACACGCTGTACTTCGTGGTCGACATCCTGGCGGCGTCCTGACCCGTCGGGAAGGATCGGCAGCATGAGCGGGACGACGGGCAGGAAGAGCGAGCGTCTGCTCAACCTCCTGATCATGCTGCTGGTCCAGCGCCACTTCGTCTCGAAGGACCGGATCCGGGAGATCCTCTACCCGGGCATGTCGGACGACGCCTTCGAGAAGATGTTCGAGCGGGACAAGGAGGAGCTGCGCAGCCTCGGGGTCCCGATCGAGGTCGGCAGCATCGACGCCTACTTCGACGACGAGCCCGGCTACCGGGTCCGGCCCGACGAGCTCTCGCTGCCCGACATCGCGCTGACGCCCGACGAGGCGGCGGTGATCGGCCTCGCCACCCGAGTCTGGCAGCACGCCCGGCTGGCCGACGCCACGACGGAGGCGGTGCGCAAGCTCGCGGCGTTCGGGGTGGAGGTGGACGAGTCGGCCCTCGACATCGCGGAGCCGCGGCTCTCGGCGGAGGAGCCGTCGTTCGACGTGTTCTGGGAGGCCACCCAGGAGCGCACGCCGGTCGAGTTCGAGTACCGCCGCTCCGGTGCGACCCGGACCACCACCCGGCACCTCCAGCCGTGGGGTGTCGTCCGCTACTCCGGCCGCTGGTACGTCGTCGGCCTCGACACCGACCGCGGCCAGGAGCGGGTCTTCCGCCTGTCGCGGGTCCAGGGGGAGGCGCGCCGCGCCGGCGCGCCGGGCTCGTACGACGTACCGCCCGGGACGGACGTACGGGCCACCGCGATGCGGCTGGCCCCACCGCCGCCCGCGGGGGAGACCGTGGTCCTGGTGCGTCGCGACGCGGGCGGACCGCTGCGCCGCGACGCCGTCGCCGTCGAGTCCGACGTCGCCGGTCCGGATCGCCGGACCGCCTGGGACCGGGTCCGGCTGGCGCGCAGCGGCTCCGAGGTGGCCGAGCAACTGCTCGGGTACGGCGCCGACGTCTACGTCGAGTCACCCGACGAGGTGCGCACCATCGTGATCGAGCGGCTGCGTGCCGTCGTGGGGAGGGACTCGTGAGCACCCAGCCGGCGGGCGCGAAGGACCAGGTGGCCCGGCTGCTGACCCTGGTCCCGTTCCTGCACGCCCGGGGCAAGGTCCGGCTCGAGGACGCCGCGGCGGCCCTCGGCGTCCCCGCCGAGCAGGTGCTCGCCGACCTCAAGGTGCTGCTCATGTGCGGGCTGCCGGGGGGCTATCCGGACGATCTCATCGACGTCGACCTCGACGCGCTCGAGGAGCCGGAGGGCGACGGCGTGATCCGGGTGACCAACGCCGACTACCTGGCGCGCCCGCTCCGGCTGTCCCCGACGGAGGCCACCGCGATCATCGTCGCGCTGCGTGCCCTGCGCGGCAGCGCGGGCGACGACACCCGTGAGGTGGTGGACCGCGCGCTCGCGAAGCTCGAGGCCGCCGCCGCCCACGGCTCCGGCGCCCACCAGATCGATCCCGGGGAGATCCCCGGCGGCGCCGACCTGGTCCGGCTCGAGGCCGACCTGCGCCGCGCGGGCGACGCCCGGCGGCAGGTCCGGCTGCGCTACTACGTGCCCTCCCGCGACGAGCTCTCCGAACGCGTGGTCGACCCTCGCGGCATCGTGACGGCCCACGGCTCGACCTACCTCGACGCGTGGTGCCACAGTGCCGACGCACCTCGCCTCTTCCGGCTGGACCGGATCGAGGCGGCCCACGTGCTGGAGAGCGAGATCGTCTCCGACCCCGAGCCGCCCCGCGACCTGACCGACACGGGCCTCTTCCCCCGGTCGCCCGAGACGACGCTCGCGACCCTCGAGCTCGACCCGGCCGCGCGGTGGGTGGTCGAGTACTACCCGGTCGAGGACGTCCGGCCGCGCCGCGGGGGCCGGCTCGAGGTCGACCTCGTCATCGCCAACGAGCGCTGGCTGCAGCGCCTGCTGCTGCGGCTCGCGCCCCATGCCCGCGTCATCGCGCCGGCGGCGTACGCCGAGTCGTACGCCGCCGCCGCGCGCGAGGCGCTCGACCTGTACGGATGACCGTCGGCCACCCCGTCCGGCCGAGCGACGGGGCGTACGATGGAGCCGCTACCCACCAACAGATGAGGTCACGATGCTCAACCCCATGATCGGAATGCCCCAGGGAGCCGAGTGGCTCGTCATCCTGGCAATCGTGGTGCTCGTCTTCGGTGCCGCCAAGCTCCCCGATCTCGCGCGCGGCACCGGCCAGGCCCTGCGGATCTTCAAGGCCGAGACCAAGGGTCTGCGCGACGACGACGATGACGAGCCGACGCCGCCGACCAAGCCGGCGAGCGAGCTGCCGCCGACCACACCCGAGCAGCCCCAGGCCGAGGACCGGCAGGCCGACAAGAACAACGGCTGACCTCGAACCCACAGCACCCCCGTGGCGTTCCGAGGTCTGCTCCTGTTCCTCTCCACCAAGCCGGTCCATCCGGTCGGAGAAGACGGTCGGATGGCACTCTCCGACCATTTCCGGGAGTTGCGTGCCCGGATCCTGAGGGTCTTCCTGACCCTCGTCGTCGTCTTCGTGGTCGCGCTGTTCTTCTTCGACCCGCTGTTCGACTTCGTCTACGGCCCCTACGAGGACGCCGTGGCGAAGCTGCCGGAGGGCACCAGCCTGGCGACCACCAGCGGCGCCGGCGGCGGCCTGATGCTCTACCTCAAGCTCTGCGGGTTCACGGCGCTGCTGGTCACCTCACCGGTCTGGCTCTACCAGATCTGGGCGTTCATCCTCCCCGGCCTGCACCCCAGCGAGCGGCGCTGGACGCGGATCTTCATGGCCGTGGCCGTGCCCCTGTTCTTCATCGGGGTGGTCCTGGGCTTCCTCACCCTGCCCAAGGGGCTCGAGGTGCTGATCGGGCTGAACCCCGACCCGATCACCAACCTGGTGGACTTCAACGAGTACCTCCAGTTCTTCACCCGCACCCTGCTGGTCTTCGGCCTCGCCTTCGAGATCCCGGTCTTCGTGGTGATGCTCAACCGGGCCGGTGTGGTCAAGGGCAAGACCCTGGCCCGCTACCGCCCCTGGATCATCGTCGGCATCTTCGTCTTCGCCGCGGTCGCCACCCCGTCGACGGACCCGTTCACGATGACGTTCATGGCGGTGCCGATGGTGCTCCTCTACTTCGTCTCCGAGGTGATGGCCCGCGTCCACGACCGCCGCAAGGCCGAGCGGCGGCCGTTCAAGGACCTCTCGCCCGACGAGGCATCGCCCCTGTGACGGACGACGAGACCGCGGTCGACCCGTTCGACCTGCCCGACTGGCTCGGCATCGCGGACGTGACGTGGTCGGCGCGCGCCGGGCTGCGCACCGGGTACGCCGTACCCGGCGAGCTCGCGGCCGACGGCCAGGACCCGCTCCCGTGCGACCTGCTCGCGGTCGACGAGGCGTACCCGGCCCCGGTCGCGTCCGACCGGCTGCGTCGCCTGGCGCACCAGGCCTGGCGGCACGGCGAGGTGCACCTCATCGAGCGCGGCGACCGGATGACGCTCGCGGTGCCGGGCACGTCGTTCTCCGCCGACCTGGTGCTCGATGCGGTGGGCCGGCTCGCCCGCGCGGTCGGTGCCTCCGCGGAGCGCTACTCCGTGCGTCTGCGCATCGGCGACGTGGGCCGAACGCCTCGCTGAGCGGCCCTCCGTCGTCTACTGTTCGGCCGTGACCGGCACCCGCGACATCGCGCTCCTCACCAACCCCACGGCGGGCAGGGGGCGCGGCGCGAAGGCCCGCGACGCCGCGCTGCAGCGGCTCCGGGAGGCCGGCATCACCCCACGCACGCTGCAGGGTCGCGACCCGGCCGAGGCGCTCGACCTGGCCCACCAGTGCGTCGCGGACGGCGTGGAGACGCTGGTCGTGGTCGGCGGCGACGGCATGGTGCACCTCGGCGTCCAGGCCACCGCCGGCACCTCCACGGCGCTCGGCCTGATCCCGGCGGGCACCGGCAACGACGTGGCCCGCTACTTCGACCTGCCGCGCAAGGACCCACGGGCCGCCACCGAGCGGCTGCTGGCCGGGGCACCCCGCCGGATCGACCTGGCCCGCAGCGGCGATCGATACTTCCTGACCGTGCTCGCCGCGGGCTTCGACGCGATCGTCAACGAGCGCGCCAACCGGATGACCTGGCCGCGGGGCCAGATGCGCTACAACATCGCGACGCTGGCCGAGCTCCGCGTCTTCGAGCCGATCCCGTACACGCTCGACCTCGACGGCGAGAGCCACCACCTGGAGGCGATGCTGGTCGCCGTCGGCAACGGCCCGTCGTTCGGCGGCGGGCTCCGGATCACCGAGGGCGCCCTCCTCGACGACGGGCTGCTCGACGTGGTCGTCATCAAGCCGATGAGCAAGACCGGCCTGGTCCGCACGTACCCGAAGCTCTTCAAGGGCACCCACGTCACCCACCCCGCCTACGAGCACCACCGCGTCCACTCGGTCACGGTGGCAGCACCCGGCATCGTGTCGTACGCCGACGGCGAGCGCTTCGGCGCGCTCCCGCTCACCGTCGAGTGCGTGCCCGGCGCCCTCACGGTCATCTGCTGACGCGGGCTGGTCGAGCCCGCGGGCCGCAGCCGGTCAGAACGGGTAGGGCGCGATCTGGCCACGGACGGTGAGCCACTGGGTCTCCGTGAACGCCTCGATGTTGGCGGCGGCGCCGCCGAACCGGCTGCCCGTTCCGGACGCGCCGACCCCGCCGAAGGGAGCCTGGGGCTCGTCGGAGACGGTCTGCTCGTTGATGTGGACGATCCCGCTGGGGATCCGGTCGGCGAGCTCCATCGCCTCCCCGACGTCACCCAGCAGCCCGAGTGCGAGGCCGTGCTCGTCGGCCCGGCAGGAGGACACGACGTCGTCGAGCGTCCGGAACGGTGTCACCGGGGCTACCGGGCCGAAGATCTCCGAGCCGAACGCGCTGGTCTCTCCCCGACGGTCCGCGATGACGGTCGGCCGATAGAATAGACGCTCCGACGTGCCGCCGGCCGCCAGGTGCGCGCCACCCGACACGGACTCCGTCACGATCCGGTCGACCCGGGCCCGCTGACCCTCGTCGATCAACGGGCCCAGGGCGACGTCCGACCGGTAGGGGTCGCCCACGGGGAGGGCGTCTGCCTTCGCCGCGAGGGCGGCGACATAGTCGTCGTAGAGGCTCTCGTGCACGAGGTGACGGCCGGTCGTCATGCAGATCTGCCCCTGGTGCAGGAACGATCCGAAGGCACCGGCGGCCGCCGCGGGCTCGACATCGGCCGACCCCAGCACGACGAGTGCGTTGTTGCCGCCGAGCTCGAGGTGGGTGCGCTTGAGCAGGCGGCCGCCCAGTTCGCCGACCGCCCGCCCGGCTCCGGTCGAACCCGTGAACGAGACGACGGAGACCTCGGGCGCCGCGACGACGGCCGCGCCGACATCGACCCCGCCGGGCAGGACGTGGAGCAGTCCCGCGGGCAGGCCGGCCAGCTCGAAGACGCGCGCCAGGGCGACCCCACCCCCGACCGCCGTGCGCGGGTCGGGCTTGAGCAGCACCGCGTTGCCCAGGGCCAGCGCGGGGGCCACGGACCGGATCGACAGCACGAGCGGGAAGTTGAACGGGGCGATGACGGCGACGACCCCGGCCGGGCGCCTGCGCGCGAAGCTCCACCGCGGCTCGTTGGAGGTCAGCACCTCGCCGTGGGGAGCCGTCGGCAGCCCGGCCGCCTCATGGCACTCGGCCGCAGCGACGCGGAGCTCCAGCTCCGCCTTGGTGCGGACCGAGCCGCTCTCTCGCACGATCCAGGTGGCGATCTCGTCGAGGTTCTCCTCCCAGAGCGCGGCGGCTCGACGGAGCACAGCGGCGCGCTCGGACGGGGGGAGTGCCGCCCACCGGGGCTGCGCCGAGGCGGCGTGTCGCGCGGCCGCGGCCACGTCCTCCGGACTGGCCCCACCCACACCGGCCAGCACCTCCCCGGTCGCCGGCTCGACCACGTCGAGAACGGCGGAGGAACGCTGCCATCCCTCGCTGAAGATCGTGTCGTGCCAGACATTGGTCTCGAGGATGGGCATCGCGAACCTCCCGGATCGACTGGACGGCCCCGCGGCCGAAGGGAGCCGACCATCGCAGCACGACCGCGGCGCGTGGAACCACTCCTCGCACCCTGCGGAATACCGGTCAGTTGAACGATGCGGGCGGAAGCCCGCCGACCTGGGCGCGCGCCTGCAGCGCCCTCGAGAGTGCGTGAGCGACGGTTCTGAGCGGCTGTGCCAGACGGGCCGTGTCGATGCTGTCGGCGGCGCCGACCACCGCGAGGGCGGCGACGGCGTCGCGGCCCTCGGCGAAGACCGGAGCCGCCACGGACGCCGTACCGGCGGAGGCCTCCTCGCGCGAGATCGCCACTCCGGTCCGGCGGATGTCGGCCAGGGCCGCTCGAAGCGCGCGCTCGGAGGTGATCGTGGCCGGCGTGAGGCGGGGCAGGCCGTTCTCGACCACCCGTTCCAGGAGCGACGGGTCCCCGAACGCGAGGAGCACCTTGCCGGGCCCGGTGGCGTGCATCGGCAGGCGGCGACCGACTCCGGAGGTCACCCGGACCGACCTGCGCGCGGTGATCTTCTCCAGGTAGAGCACCTCGTCGCCGTCGGGCACGGCCATGTGCACGACCAGGTGCGTCGCCTCGTAGAGATCCTCGAGATAGGGCAGGGCCAGATCGCGCAGCACCCGGGCCGAGGGCACCGCCGCCCCCAGCCGCCACATGTGCAGGCCCAGGCGGTAGCGGCCACGACCGATCCGCTCGACGCCGCCCCACTCCACGAGGGTCGCCAGGATCCGGTGGACCGTGGCTGGCGGCAGCCCGGTGGTCGCGCCGATGGTCGTCGGCGTGTGCGGACCCGGCGTGGCACCGAGGCAGTCGAGGACTCGCAGGCACCGCATGATGGCGGTGTCCGGGGCGCTGCTCGCGCTCGGGGGCATGTCCACTCCTCGTGGTCGTTGCTGTCGACGGGAAGATATTCCGCCACATGCGACAAGCCGTTGTCGAGTGTTCCACGCGTCGACAGGCTCCCGGTCAACGACGAGAGGAGGCTGCACCGGATGCCCGAGACGACTGTGCGTGACGCAGCCCTGGACCTGCTCCGCGAGCTGGGGATGACCACGGTGTTCTCCAACCCGGGCTCGACCGAGATCGACCTGCTCGCGGGTCTCCCGGACGACGTCCGCTTCATGCTCGGGCTGCACGAGGGCTCGGTGGTGGGCATGGCGACCGGCCATGCGCTGGGGACCGGCCGGCCCGCCCTGGCCGTGCTCCACACGACCGCCGGCCTCGGCAACGCGGTCGGGGCGATCGCGACGGCCCGGGTGAACCGGGCGCCGGTCGTCGTGATCGTCGGTCAGCAGGACTCGCGCCACCTGGTCAACGAGCCCTTCCTCGTCGGGCGACTCAATGGGCTGGCGGGGGAGTATCCGGTCTGGTGTGGTCAACCCGGGTCTGCCGCGGACGTGCCCTCACTTCTGCTCCGAGCCACCAATGAGGCGATGCTGCACCGTGGGCCGGCAGTCCTGGTGGTGCCGACCGACTACTGGAGCGCGCCGTGGCCGGACGGCCGGGAGCTGGCGAGTCCACGACGCCTCACCGTGGCCACCGGCGTCCGCGCGGCGGAGCTGGAGGACTACGTCGACGTGCTCGGTGCCGCGGCGTCACCGGTCATCGTCGTCGGTGCGGACGCCGACTCGGCAGCGACCTGGGACGCGGTCGGCCGCCTCGCCGAGGCCCTGGGGTGTGCGGTGTGGCAGGAGCCCTTCGGCGCGCGGGCCGGCTTCCGGCAGGACGACCCCCGCTTCGCGGGCCACCTGCCGGCCCACCGGCGACAGCTGCGCGCGACGCTGGATCCACACGACGTCGTCGTGGTGGTCGGCGCGCCCTCGCTGCGCCAGTACCTGTTCGACGAGGGTCCACTGTTCTCGCCCGGCACTCGGGTGCTGTCCTTGGTCGTCGATCCGACGGAGGCGACGGTCAGTACGGCGGAGCAGCTCGTGCTCGGCTCGTTGGCCCCCGCGTGTACGGCGTTGGCCGATCGGGTCCGGGCCGTGCGAGCCGCACCGACGCCTCCCGGTCGCCCACCGCAGCGACGTCCGCGGCCGCCGGGCCCGACCCGGTTCGACGCCGACGGCGTCCTCAGAGAACTGGCCCGCCGCCTCCCGGAGGACGCGGTGGTCGTGGAGGAGTGTCCCTCGGACCGACACCGGTTGCTCGAGGCGCTGCCTGCCCGGCGTCCCGGAGGCTTCTTCAGCGCGGCGATGGGCGGCCTCGGTTTCGCGATGCCCGCCGCGGCCGGCCTGCGGCTCGCCCAACCGGACCGGCCCGTGGTCGCCGTCGTTGGCGACGGTTCCTCGATGTACGCGATCCAGTCGCTGTGGAGCGCGCAGCACTACGGCATCGGCGTGCTGTACGTCGTCCTCGCGAACGGGGGCTACGCGATCATGGACCAGCTCGCCGCGCCCCACGGCCGGGCGCCGTGGCCCCGGCATCTCGGTCTGGACATCTCCAGCATGGCGCGCGGACTCGGATGTCGTGCCGAGCGCGTGTCCACCACTGCCGAGCTCGCCGCGAGCATGGACGACCTCATCCCCGGCCTCCGTGCTGCGGAGGCTCCCGTACTCATCGAAGCCGTGCTCGACGACGGCGCACAGGAAGGAGCGAAGACGGAATGAACCAGCAGCACGTGGAGGGCTTCGTCGCACCAGACCTCTTGGTGAAGGCCGAGCTCGACGAGTACCTCGGCTCCGGGATGAAGGTGTTCTCGTACCCGTTCGACTCCGTGCGTCCGGGCGAGAACACCTGGATCTCCGTCGCGACCCTGGAGAAGGGCTGGGACAAGCCACGACACAAGCACAACTTCGACCAGTTCCGGTACATCGTGTCGGGCTCGGTGCGACTCGGTGATCACGTGCTGCGAGCCGGCGACTGCGCCTACTTCCCGGAGAGCGTCGCCTACGGGCCGCAGCACCAGGACGAGGACGCCGACGTCCTCGCCGTCCAGTTCCCGGGGGCCAGCGGCCAGTACTACCTGTCGTGGGACGAGCAGGCGCGGGTCGTCGCCCGGCTCGACGCTGAGACGGAGAACTTCGGACTCGACGTGCACGGCCGCCCGATGGAGACCAGCCACCTGGTCTGGGCGGCTCATCAGGGCCGCAAGGTCGAGTACGCGTCGCCCCGCTACCGCGACATCGTGATGATGCGTCCGCAGGCGTTCGACTGGGTGCCTGCGGGTTCCGGCCTCGAGCGCCGCTACCTCGGCATCTTCGGCGAGCGTCGCACCAGCGTCGAGATGGTGCGGATCACCAGCCCCCAGACGCTGCAGCCGATCTCCGAGCACCAGCCGGAGTTCTGGTTCCTGACCGGGGGCTCGTTCACCTGCGACTCGACGACCTTCGGAGTCGGAGCCGGCGCGATGGTGCGCACCGGTGAGACGCACCTCCCGTCCGTGGCCCCGGTCGGGTCCGCCGAGTTCCTCGTCGTCCGTTATCCCCTCCCGCTGCCGATCGCGGCGGCACCCATCCCTGAGGAGCAAGCATGATGCAGTCCAGCAGGTCCCGCCGTTGCCGCACCCGACGCATCGCCGTCCCGTCGCTCGCCGTCGCCGTGGCGATGGGGCTGACCGCCTGCGGCTCCGGGGGCTCCACGGTCGAGACCGACGACGACGGCGTACGGCACGTGTCGGTCGTCGTCGGCGCCTACCCCGTGCTCGAGTCGAGCGTTCCCTGGATCGTGGGCACCGCGAAGGGAACGTTCGCCGAGCACGGAGTCGAGGTCGACGAGATCATCGGCAGCGCCGGCGGCAGCAGCGACATCCGCAACGCCCTGGCGGCCGAGGTGCCGCTGGCCAGCGTCGGCACCCTGGCCGCGGCGGAGGCGGCGCAGAGCGGAATCGAGGTCACCGCGGTCGCAGCGCCCTCACGCAACCTGGCCGGCACGTATCTGGTCGCCTCGCAGAAGTCCGGCCTGAAGACCCTCGACGACGTGCGAGGAAGCGACGGGCTCCGGTGGGGCTACACGAACCCGAAGTCGGTGACCGAATCGTTGGCCTACCTCGCGATGGACGAGTTCGGACTCGCCGAGGGCGACCAGGTGGAGATGGTGTCCTCCGGCGGGTCGGGCGAGGCGGTGACGCTGCTGTCCAGTGGCGACCTCGACCTCGCCTTCATCCCGGCGACGCTCTACGTGGGCAGCGAGCAGCGCTTCGGAGCGATGCTCGGCACCGCCAGCGAGATCGTGCCGGACTACAGCTGGGAGCTGCTCGTGACGACGCCGGCGATCCTCGACGAGAACCGGGACGTCATCAAGGATCTGCTCCAGGGATATGCCGCCGCCGTGGAGTACATCGAGCAGGACCCGGCCGAGGCCGGCAAGCTCTGGGCCGAGGCGGCCGAGATCGATCCCGACGTCGCCGTCGAGGTCCTCGAGGTCGCCGTGGCGGCGGGGGCGTTCGGCACCGGTGGCCTGGACGACAACGGATGGCTCGCGGTCGAGGACAGCCTCGACCGCGCCGGGGTGAAGCAGACGACCACCGCCACGCTGTTCGCCGCCGACTTCATGCAGGACGTGGGCTTCGAACTGCCCGCGCGGCTGCGGTGACCCAGGTGAGCGGGGCGATCGACCGCGCCGCCGTCTCCGTGCGCGCGGTGTCCAAGGCCTACGGCGGGGTGCCGGCAGTCGATGGCATCAGTTTCGAGCTCGCCCCCGGGTCGTTCGTCGCGCTCGTGGGCCCCAGCGGATGCGGGAAGAGCTCGCTGCTCGAGATCATGGCCGGCATCCGCGGTGCCGACCGGGGCGAGGTCGTCGTCGGAGGTCGGCGGGTCGACCGGCCGATCCGTTCGGTCGGCGTGATGTTCCAGGAGGACACCACGCTCCCGTGGCGCACGGTCTACCGCAACGTCGCCTTTCCGCTCGAGGCCTCGCGCCGGGATCGTCACGAGATCGCCGCCAAGGTCGAGGCGGCGCTGCGGATGGTCGACCTGTGGGAGCACCGCACCATGCACCCGGCCGCCCTCTCGGGCGGGATGCGTCAGCGGGTGTCGCTCGCCCGGGTGCTGGCCACCGACCCGTCGGTGCTGCTGCTCGACGAGCCGTTCGGAGCCCTCGACGAGCAGCTGCGCCTCCGGCTGGGGCTCGAGGTGCAGCGCATCTGTCGGGAGCAGGGACGTACCGCCGTGCTCATCACCCACAGCATCCAGGAGGCGGTGCTGCTGGCCGATCGGGTCCTGGTGCTCTCCGGCCGACCCGCGACCGTGGTCCAGGATCTCGAGGTACCGCTGCCCGACCATCGGTCCGCGGACCAGCTGGGCGACCCCCGGGTCGCTCAGGTCGTCGCGAAGGTGTGGGCGTCCCTTGCGTACTAGACGCGACCGACTGTCGCTGCCGGTGTTGCTCGTCGCCGCCGTCGCCGCCTTGGAGGTCGGCTGCCGGGTCGGCCTGATCGACCCGCAGATCGTCGTGCCGCCGACCCAGATGGTCCGGGGAGCGTGGGAGATCGTCGGTCGGGGCGAGGGATGGCGAACGGTCATCCTGCCGTCGGCGACGGCGATCCTGGTCGCGACCTGCTTCTCCGTGCTCATCGGGACCTGCTGCGCCCTTGCGCTCTCGCGGAGCCGGATGATCAGGTCGGCGTGCGAGCCCTACATCGTGGTCCTGCCCGCCATCCCGGTCTTCGCGCTCTACCCCGTGTTCATCGCCGTGCTCGGGCAGGGCGTCGTCTCCCTGGTCCTGACGGGGGTGCTCCTCGGGGTCGTCCCCATGCTGACCCAGGTGCTGGCGGGGCTCGACTCACTGCCTGCGTACCTGGACAAGCTGGCGCGGGTCTACGAGGTGCGCGGCCTCTCGCGCCTGACGCGTCTGACCCTGCCGGGCATGGCCCCCGCGCTGCTGACCGGGCTGCGACTGAGCTCCGCCTACAGCGCCATCGGCGTGATCGCCGCTGAGCTCATCCTGTCCCCGCGGGGCCTCGGCCACGCGATCCACTCGGCGTACGAGAGCTTCGACCTGACCCGGATGTACGGCGCGATCCTGCTCGTGCTGGCGCTGATCGGCTCGATGTACGTCGGCATCGCGATGGTCCAACGGCGGGTACTCGCCCCCGGGCACGTGGAGGTTCGCGCATGAGCTCCCTGGTGCGTGGCGCCGCGACCTACCTGGCCGCGCCCATCGTGGTGCTGGTCCTGTGGCAGGCGATCAGCATGATGGTGGCGAGCCCGTCGGTGCCGACCTCGACCGACGCCGTCGAAGGGATGGTCGATGCCCTCGGCAACCCCCGGTTCCGATCGAGTCTCCTCTCGACGCTGCGGCTGTTGGGGCTGTCGTTCCTGCTTGCTGCCGTCATCGGGATCCTCGCCGGCGCGCTCGCGGGTGGCTCGTCGCTGGCCCGCAGAGTGCTCGGCCCGGTCCTGCACCTGGTGAACGCGACCCCCAAGATCGTGTTCTTCCCGGTGTTCATCCTCGCGCTCGGGCTGGGGGACTCGGCGAAGCTGAGCTTCGCCGTCTTCCACGGCGTGTTCATCGCCGCGATCGTCATGATGGAGGCCACCGAGGGCCTGGACCCCCGCTATCGCAAGGTCATCTCTGCCTACCGACTGCGCCCCGTCCAGGCGACGCGGCTGATCGTGCTTCCCGCGCTGCTGCCCTACGTGGTCACGGCCCTGCGGCTGTGTCTCGCCTTCACCTTCATCGGTCTGATCCTGGCCGAGCTGCTGACCGGCACCGGCGGCATCGGAGGCGAGATCCTCCGGCTGATGCGGCTGGCCGAGGTCGAGCGGATCACCGGGATCGTCCTCCTCGTGATGGTGATCGCGGTGGTGCCCGTGATGCTCCTGCGGGCGGTCGAGGTGCGGATCCGGAGCCGGTACGCCCCGAACCCCTGAGCACGACACCCCTGAGCACGACACCCCTGAGCACGGTCCCGATCGAGAAGGACACCGATGACATCTCCCGACCTCTTCGTCGCCACCTGCGACCTCGGCGCGCAGGTGCGTGGGCGAGGCGCACCCGGATCCCGCCTCGACTCGGTGCTGCGCTCCGGCGTCGGCTGGGTCCCGGCCAACCTGGCGCTGACCGCGTTCGGTGACATCGCCCCGGACAACGCCTTCGGCTCCGCCGGCGATCTCCGGCTGATCCCCGACGAGGCGACGTCCGTCGTGGTGCCCACCGACCCGGAGACCGACGCGCCGGCCCTGCGACTCTTCCTCGCCGACCAGACGCTGACCGACGGGGCGCCGTGGACAGGTTGTCCTCGCGGATTCCTGAGACAGGTGCTCGCCGACTTCGAGCAGACGCTCGGCCTCCGGGTGGTCGCCAGCTTCGAGCACGAGTTCGTGCTCCTCGGGCTGGACGGCTCGCCGCCCTTCTCCCTGCGTCGCCATCGCGATGCGGCCCGCTTCGGCGGCGAGCTCCTCGACCTGTTGGCGAACTGCGGCTTCGAGCCGGAGACCTGGCTGCCCGAGTACGGCGAGTCGCAGTTCGAGATCACCCTCGCGCCGACGGGAGCCCTGGTGGCAGCCGACCGAGCCGTCCTCCTGCGCGAGCTGGTGCGCGACCTGGCGGCCCGGCGCGGGCTGCGGGCGTCCTTCGCCCCGTTGCAGCGCCCCGACGGCACCGGCACGGGCGTGCACGTCCATCTCAGCTTCCGCTCCGCCGACGGGCAGCCGACCCTCTTCGACCCGGCGCGGCCCGGGCGCTTGTCCGAGTCGGGCACGAGATTCGCCGCCGGAGTGCTGCGGCACGCACCTGCACTGAGCGCGTGGACGGCACCCAGCCCCGCGTCCTTCCTGAGGCTCACGCCCCGTCGCTGGAGCAGCGCCGGCGCCTTCCTCGCGGAGCGCAACCGGGAGGCGCTGCTGCGGATCTGCCCGACCACCTCGGCGGACGAGGACGAAGCAGCCCGGCAGCTCAACCTCGAGTACCGCGCGTGCGACGCCACGGCCAACCCCTGGCTCGCACTCGGCCTGCTGCTCCGAGCCGGGCTGGCGGGGATGACCGATCCGAGCTGTCCCAGTCCGACCGTCTGGCCCGAGGACGTCACCACAACCGGCCCGGCCGAGGTGGCGCCGCTTCCGACGAGTCTTCCCGAGGCGCTCGGTGCCCTCGTCGCGGACGAGGAGCTGTGTTCGTGGCTCCCGGCTCCGTTGCTGGACACGTTCCTCGCGGTGAAGCGGCACGAGATCGCTCAGGTCGACGGGCTCGAGGCCGCCGACATGGTGCAGCGGATCGCCGATGTGTACTGAGGAGGTGGGGTCGGTGGCGGCCCGAGACGCAGACCTGCCCACACCGGTCGAGACACAGGCCCAGATCCGGCTCGCGGAGGCCGTGGTGGCACGCAACTACGCGCCGCTGCCGGTGGTGGTCACCGACGCAGACGGTGCCTGGGTGCGCGACATCGAGGGCAGGCGCTACCTCGACTGCCTGGCCGGATACTCCGCGCTCAACTTCGGGCACCGGCATCCGCGCCTCATCGCCGCCGCCGAGCAGCAGCTCCACCGGGTCACGCTGACCAGCCGGGCCTTCCACCACGACCGGCTCGGGCCCTTCTGCCGCGACCTGGCGGAGCTGGCCGGCCTGGAGACGGTGCTCCCGATGAACACCGGCGCCGAGGCCGTCGAGACCGCGATCAAGCTGGTCCGCCGATGGGGATACGAGGCCAAGGGCATCGAGCCGGGCCGGGCGAAGATCGTGGTTGCCGCCGACAGCTTCCACGGCCGCACGACGACGATCGTCGGCTTCTCGAGCGACCACGAGGCACGGAGCGGATTCGGCCCCTTCACGCCGGGCTTCGTGACCGTCCCGTTCGGCGACGCGGACGCGTTGTCGGCGGCGGTCGACGACGAGACCGCGGCCGTGCTGCTCGAGCCGATCCAGGGCGAGGCCGGCGTCATCGTCCCGCCCGACGGCTACCTGAGCGCGGTCCGGGCACTCACCCGGCAGCAGGACGTGCTGTTCGTGGCCGACGAGATCCAGAGCGGTCTGGGCCGGACCGGAACGACGTTCGCCGTCGATCACGAGTCGGTGCGCCCCGACGTCCTGATCCTCGGCAAGGCCCTGGGCGGCGGTCTCCTTCCCGTCTCCGCCGTGCTGGCCACTCGCGACGTCATGCGGGTGATCCGGCCGGGCAGCCACGGCTCGACATTCGGCGGCAACCCCCTGGCGGCCGCGGTCGGCCAGGCGGTTGTCGCACTGCTCGACACGGGCGAGTACCAGGAACGTGCCCGGGCGCTCGGAGAGGCGCTCGCGGCCGGCCTGCACGAGCTCGTCGGACAGGGATTGACGGCCGTCCGGAGCCGGGGTCTGTGGGCGGGTATCGACGTGGAGCCGGACCTGATGAGCGGCCGCCAGCTCTGCGAACGTCTCCTCGGCCGTGGGCTGCTCACGAAGGACACCCACGGGCAGACGGTACGGCTCGCGCCGCCCCTGGTGATCACCCGGTCCGAGATCGAATGGATGATCGAGCAGCTGGCCGACGCGCTGGCCGACGGTCGGGAGGCTCAGCACCACGGTTGACGGAGAGGTGGAGCGTTGCGGCCCCACTAGTGTGGGGCCTATGAGCACCGCGGACGACCAGCAGCTCTCGCCGGCCGAGCGGTACGCCGACTATCGCAAGCACCGGCAGCACCCGGTGCTCAAGGACTTCGTCGCGCTCTACGACTTCCCGCTCGACGACTTCCAGCGCCGGGGGTGCGAGGCGATCGAGGAGGGTCGCGGCGTGCTCGTCGCGGCCCCGACCGGCTCCGGCAAGACGATCGTGGGGGAGTTCGCCGTCCACCTCGCCCTCCAGACCGGCCGCAAGTGCTTCTACACGACGCCGATCAAGGCGCTGTCGAACCAGAAGTACAACGACCTCGTGGCGCGGTACGGCGCCGACCAGGTCGGCCTGCTCACCGGTGACAACGTCGTCAACGGCGAGGCACCGATCGTCGTGATGACCACCGAGGTGCTGCGCAACATGCTGTACGCCGGCAGCCGCACGCTGCTGGGTCTCGGGTTCGTGGTGATGGACGAGGTGCACTACCTCGCCGACCGGGCCCGCGGTGCCGTCTGGGAGGAGGTGATCATCCACCTGCCGGAGTCGGTCGCGCTCGTGTCGCTCTCGGCGACGGTGTCGAACGCCGAGGAGTTCGGCGAGTGGCTGGAGACCGTCCGCGGCGACACCAGCGTGATCGTCGAGGAGCGGCGTCCCGTGCCGCTCTACCAGCACGTCATGGTGGGGAAGCGGCTGCTGGACCTGTTCGCGTCGTCCGACGTCGACGCGGCCGCGGGCTTCGTGAAGGAGGGCGCCCCGGTCAACGACGAGCTGCTCAAGGTGGCTCGCGACGACTGGGCGAGCACCCGCATGCGCGACCGGCGCTCGCCGCGCGACCGCAACCGGAAGGCGACCAGCAAGCACGCGGCCGCCAGGACCGTCGGCAACGGCCGCCGGGTGTGGATCCCCAGCCGGGTCGACGTCATCGACCGGCTCGACCGCGAGGGCCTGCTGCCGGCGATCGTGTTCATCTTCAGCCGGGTCGGCTGCGACGCCGCGGTCACGCAGTGCCTGAACGCCGGGGTGCGGCTCACCACCCCGGAGGAGCGCGACGAGATCTACGCCTACGTCGAGGCCGCCTGCCGACACCTGCCGCCCGACGACCTGCACGTGCTGGGCTACCACGACTTCCTCGACGGCCTGACCCGCGGCGTGGCCGCCCACCACGCCGGCATGCTGCCCACCTTCAAGGAGTGCGTCGAGGAGCTCTACCTGCGCGGGCTCTGCAAGGTCGTCTTCGCGACCGAGACCCTGGCGCTCGGCATCAACATGCCCGCCCGCACGGTCGTGATCGAGAAGCTCGACAAGTGGAACGGCGAGACCCACGCCGCCATCACGCCGGGGGAGTACACCCAGCTCACCGGTCGGGCGGGCCGGCGCGGGCTCGACGTGGAGGGCCACGGAGTCGTGCTCTGGCAGCCCGGCATGAACCCGCGCGAGCTCGCCGGCCTGGCCTCGACGCGCACCTATCCGCTCCGGTCGTCCTTCCGCCCGTCGTACAACATGGCGGTCAACCTCGTGCACCAGTTCGGACGGGCCCGCTCGCGGGAGCTGCTCGAGCAGTCGTTCGCCCAGTTCCAGGCCGACAAGGCGGTCGTCGGGCTGGCCCGGCAGCTGCACAAGGCCGAAGAGGCGCTCGACGGCTACCGGGAGGCCGCGACCTGCGACCGCGGCGACTTCATGGAGTACGCCGCGCTGCGCCGCCGGATCGGCGAGGTCGAGAAGGGCGCCAGCCGGGCGCGCAAGGCGGACCTGCGCGACGAGGCGATGGCCTCGCTGCGCGAGCTGAAGCCCGGCGACGTGATCATGGTGCCGACCGGCAAGTTCGCCGGCTGGGCGGTCGTGGTCGACCCTGGCTGGTCGCCCGAGGGGCCGCGGCCCTACGTCGTGACGTCGGATCGGCAGGCCCGGCGGCTGGCCATGATCGACTTCCCGGCCCCGGTGGCGGCGCAGGCGAAGGTCCGGATCCCGAAGAACTTCAACGGCCGCAACCCGCAGATGCGGCGCGACCTGGCCTCCGCGCTGCGGTCGAAGACCCACGACCTGGCGCCGCCCCGGCTGGCCAAGCAGGGTGCCCGGCGTACCGACCCGACGCGGACCCACGCCGACGAGGAGATCGCCCGGCTCCGCGCGGAGCTCCGTGGGCATCCGTGCCACGACTGCCCGGACCGGGAGGACCACGCCCGCTGGGCCGAGCGCTACTTCAAGCTCGACAAGGACGCCCAGACCCTGCGCCGGCGGGTGGAGCAGCGCACCAACACGGTCGCACGGCAGTTCGACCGCGTCTGCGACGTGCTGACGGCTCTGGACTACCTCGAGGGCGACGCCATCACCGATCGGGGCCGGCACCTGATGCGGCTGTACTCCGAGATGGATCTGGTCGCCGCCGAGTCGATCCGCCTCGGGCTGTGGGACGACCTCGCGCCGTCGGGCCTCGCCGCGGCGCTGTCCGTGCTGGTCTTCGAGGCGCGCCGCCCCGACGACGCGAGCGCCCCTCGCCTGCCCGGCGGTGCGATCCGAGAGGCGATCGGCGAGATGGTCAGGCTCTGGGGCAGCCTCGACGCGCTCGAGCGCGACCACCGGCTCGACTTCCTGCGCGCGCCCGACCTGGGCTTCGCCTGGGTCGCCTACCGGTGGGCGGAGGGCGACGAGCTCGACGACGTGCTGGTGGCCAGCGACCTCGCCGCCGGTGACTTCGTGCGGTGGATGAAGCAGCTGATCGACCTGGCTGGACAGGTCGCGGACGCCTCCGGCCCGGGGCCGCTGCGGGAGACCGCACGCGAGGTCGTGCGCCGCCTGCGCCGCGGCGTGGTGGCCTACTCCAGCCTGGCCGACGACGAGGAGTGACCGGGCGGTTCCGAGCGGCCGACACCGCCCCGGCGCGGACCGGGGCGGTGTCGGACGGAGCTCAGCGCGTGACGCTCACATCGCTGTCCAGCGTGGTCACACCGGGCACCTTCGGCGCCGTCAGCTCGGTGTGCACGACCCCGCTGCCCTTCTTCACCCCCTTCGCGGTCACCGTGTAGGTGAACGTGTCACCGGGCGTCGGGTCGGTCGAGGTCACGCGCAGCGTCCCGGTCGGCAGCGTCGCGGACATGTCACCCTCCCCGGCCTCGTTCTCCGCGCCGACCAGGAAGGGCTGTCCGCCCGGGTCGGTCTGCGGGGCGCTGTACTCGTAGGTGATGTCCTGGGTCGGCTGGGTGCCGATCCAGACCTGGAAGTGCCGGGTGTCGGTCGTCCCGAACACGTTGACATCCCACTGGACGACGATCCATTGGCTCACGCCGTCGGTGAGGGTGCCCACCCTGACCCCGGGCGCGCCGGTGCCGTTCAGGTCGGACCAGAAGGGCGCGAGCACGTTGTTCGGCCGCGCCGAGGACGCGCCGGACGGCAGCGTGCAGCACTCGTTGTCCTCCGAGGTGGCGCCGCCGACGACGAGATAGCCGTTGGTGTCGATGCCGATGCTGCTTGCCGCCTTGCCGTTGAACATGAACGACGGCGTCGTGAAGTTGAGGACGTCCTCGTCCCCGACCGAGATCGGGGCGATCCCGAACCCGGCCAGGTCCAGGAACCCGCCGCCGGGGGAGTCGCTGGCCGGAGCCACCGACGGCACCCCCAGGCTGGCGCCGGCCAGGGTGGTGAGACCGCTGACCTTGCCGCCCCGCAGGCGGCCCGCCGTAGTGCCGGTGAGCTGGAGCCGGTCGTTGGTCGTGGTGGTGAACGAGACCGCCTGTGCGTCGAAGTCGGTGTTGGTCGCCGAGATCGTGCAGGTCGTCATCGCCTTGACCCGCACGCTGGCCGGGTCGCAGGACTGGGTCGCCGTCACGGTGCCCTGCTGGCGGATGAACGCCACCGGCAGGTGCAGGTCGCCGCGGTTGGTGTCGAAGTACACCGTGCCGAACTGCTGGGCGCCGATCGGGGCGTCCGAGGTGAGCCGCATCTCGACCGACGTCGACCGGCCGGGCTTGAGCGTGAACGACCGCGGCGAGAAGCTGATCTCCGTGGCGTCGGGCAGCGACGCGTACGCCTTCACGTGCAGCGTCTTGCCGGTCACGTTCTGCACGGTCCGGACCGTGTCGATGTAGCCGGGCATCGTGGGTGCGTTGATCGACGGGATGTTCAGGTCGATCGCATGCACCGGGTCCGCGGTGTAGGCCAACATGTCGTCGGTCGTGTCCGAGATCGTCATCGGCGCGTCGGCCGCGCGCCCGACGTCGATCCGGCCGGCGCCCATGTCGAACGCGTCGGCCGGAGTCGTCTCGTCCTCCTTGACGACCTTCGTGAGCGACTGCGTCATCATGGCCGACTTGATCTGGCCCGGCGTCCAGCCCGGGTGGAGCGCCTTGAGCAGGATCGCCGCTCCCGCGATGTGCGGAGCCGACATCGATGTCCCCGCGATCACCTGGTAGTACTCGCCGGGCGGTCCGTTGACGACCTCGGTCGGGGTGGGCGTCATCGCCGCAAGGATCTGGACCCCGGGCGCGGTGATGTCGGGCTTGATGAAGGAGCCGCCCGGGCCGCGTGAAGAGAACGCCGCCATCACGTCGCCCTTGCCGGTGTCGGCCCGGCCCGCCGTGAAGCTGGCGGTGACGCCGGAGTGGGCGGCGAGGAACGCCGTCAGGTCGGTGCCGTCGGCCACGTGCACCGACGGCAGCCAGTGGTTGTCGGTCTCCACGTCGGCCAGGGTCGGGTTGTAGAGGATCATCCCGGCCGCGCCGCCCTGCAGCACGTTGTAGCCCTTCTCGACCCGGCCGTTGACGCCGCGCTGGCAGACCACGATCTGCCCGGTGAAGGTCCCGGCGGGCGCCGGGGTCTGGCACAGCGGGTCGCCGTACGGCGCTGCCGATGCGGGCGTCACCGGGGCCGGACCGGCGCCCGCGGTGATCGACGCACCCTTGACCGAGTACGTCGCGCCGTCACCGGCGGTCAGGGTCAGCGTGGAGGTGAACGACCGCGTCTGGGTGGAGGCGGCCACGGTGGTGACCCACGGGCTCAGGTGGTCCGAGGTGGATGCTCCCGGACCGCTGTTGCCCGCCGAGGCCGCGACGAAGACGCCGGCGTTGTAGGCGTCGAGGAAGGCGAGCTCGGTCGAGTCGGTGAGCGGGCTGCTCCCACCGCTGATGGAGTAGTTGATGACGTCGGCGCCGTCGACGATCGCCTGCTGGACCGCGGCGGTCAGGTCGGAGGCGTAGCCGCCCTGGGGGCCGAGGGCCTTGTACTCCACGACCCAGGCGCCGGGGGCGACGCCGTTGACCCGGGAGAGCGTCGGTCCGAGCGTCTTGACGTTCGTGACGATGTCGCCCGCGGAGGTCGACGACGTGTGCGAGCCGTGGCCCTCGGAGTCGCGCGCGGTACCGGGGTAGACCAGGTCGTCGTTCAGGGCGGCGTAGGTGTCGAGGAAGGGCTGGCCGCCGATCAGCTTGTTGTTGCAGACGAACGGGTCGTCGGCCGGCGTCAGCGGGTTGTCGCCGAACGCGCAGGCCCGGGCCGGGCCCGGGGGAGCGGACAGGTTTCCGTGGTCGGCGAAGGAGGGGTGCTCGGGCCACAGACCGGTGTCGATGTTGGCGAGGATGATCCCCTTGCCGGCGCTCCTCGTCGTGCGCAGCTCCTCGTAGGCCGCCGTGGCGTTGATGAACCGGGTGCTCGAGTCCGTCAGCGGCTGCCGCAGCGCGTCCCGCTGGACCGCCACGACGCCGGGCACGGCGAGCAGCGTGCGGATCTGGTTGCCGGGCACGACGGCCGAGACACCGCCGTACGCGACCTGGTAGCTCTGGTCGATGCTGGTGGCCGGGACGGCCGCCTCGACCCGGCGACTGATCGCCCGCTCCTGGCGGTTCACGTACGCGCGGTAGTCGCGGAGCGCGCTGGTCCCGGCGGTCACCGGACGGCCGGTCACGCTCGGGCTGGTCGCCGCAAGCCCGGGCACGGTGCCGGTGTAGCTCGCGATCGCGTCGTAGTCGTACTTGATGACGACGGGGACGCGCTTGGCCGAATCGAGCTTGAGCAGGGACGGCGAGGTCTCGGCCATGGAGCTCGACGGCGCCTTGTCGCCGCTGGACCGGCCGGTCAGGGTCGGCTGGGTATCGGCGATCGTGAAGCCGTCGCCGGGCGGACCTCCGCTGGCCGGAGCCGCGGTCGCGACCAGGCCGGTGATCGCGAGGGCCGCAGCCGAGCCGGCCACGGCGAGTCGGAGCTGACGAGAGTGGGGCGCGCGTGGGGACATGCTGGTCCGCCTTCCATGAGACCGAGATTGCGCCGCACGGAGCCCGGGGCCCGTGACGTCGCGACCCCGGCACCGCACTTCTCGGACCGTAGGGCCCCCACGGGTACGGCGACAAGACACGTCCCCAGTTTTTGACGTGGACCGCCGCCGCGGCCTCAGCGTGGTTCCAGGCTCAGCATCGAGGCTCAGCCCGCGGTCGCGACCGCCTCGGCCACCGGGGTGTCCCCGCCCACCAGGTCCCACTGCCGGCCGACGGTGCGCGGAGCATCCACGACGGCGGCGAGCACCGCGGCGACGTCGGCACGGGTCACATCGCCCCGCAGCACGGAGGAGCCGAGGGTGACCAACCCGGTCGCCGGGTCGTCGGTGAGGCGGCCGGGACGGATGATCGTCCAGTCGAGATCGCTGGATCGCAGGGCCGCGTCGGCGTCGCGCTTGGCCTCGACGTATGCCCGCCACACCTCGCCGGTGTCGTCGGGCAGCGGGTCGTCGACGCCGATGGCGGAGACCTGGACGAAGCGCCGGATCCCGGCCGAGCGGGCGCCCTCGATCGACTTCAGCGAGCCCTCCAGGTCGACGGTCCGCTTCCGCTCCTTGTTACCGTCCGGCCCACCGCCCGCGGCGAACACCACCGCCGCACACCCCGCGAATGCCGCGGCGAAGTCGGCGGCACCCTGCTCCTCGATGTCGAGCAGCCGCACCTGCGCGCCCCGCTGCTCGAGCTCGGCCCGGTAAGACTCCCGCCGGACCAGCGCCACCACGTCGTGGTCGGAGCGCCGGAGGTCGTGGATGAGATGGCGGGCCACCTGGCCGTGGCCCCCGACGATCGCGATCCGGCTCATGCCCACCACCGTACGGCGTCGACGGGTCAGCCGCAGAGCGCCTCGGTCAGCCGCTGCACGGGCGACTCGATGCCCCACGTCGTGCCGAGCTCGGCGACCCGCGCCAGGTCGCGCGGCTCGCGCGGCAGCCGGGTGTCGGGGGAGTCGAGGTCGAGCTCGCGAGCGACGGCCACGACCCGGGGTGCCACCTCGAGGTAGCCGGCTGCGGCCTTGATCTTGCCGCGCGGGCCCGGCCCCAGGTCGGAGTCGGGGTCCAGCGCGGCCGCGACGATCCCGTCCATGTCGCCGAACCGGCCGAGCAGGGTCGCCGCGGTCTTCTCGCCCACGCCGGCGACGCCCGGGAGCCCGTCGGAGGCATCGCCGCGCAGCGTGGCGAAGTCGGCGTACTGTGCGGCGTCGATGCCGTACTTCTCGCGCACCCAGTCGTTGGTGACCCGCTCGTGCCTGCCGACGCCGCGAGCGATGTAGAGCACCCGCACGTCGCGCACGTCGTCGACCAGCTGGAACAGGTCCCGGTCCCCGGTGACGACGTCGACCGGCTGCGTCGCCTGCGTGGCGAACGACCCGATCACGTCGTCGGCCTCGTAGCCGTCGACGCCCCGCACGCAGAGCCCGAAGGCCTCCAGGACATCGCGGATGATCGGCACCTGCACCTCCAGCGGGTCGGGCACCTCCTCGACGTCGGGGGCGTCGCTGCGCTCGGCGACCACCCGGTGCGCCTTGTACGACGGCAGCAGGTCGACCCGCCACTGCGGACGCCAGTCGTTGTCCCAGCAGCAGACCAGGTCGCTCGGCCGGTAGTCGGTCACCAGCCGGGAGATGAAGTCCAGGAAGCCCCGCACGGCGTTGACCGGGGTGCCGTCCGGCGCCGCGATCTCCGGGACCCCGAAGAAGGCCCGGAAGTACATCGAAGCGGAGTCGAGGAGCATCAGTCGGCCGGCCTGGGAATCGGTCACAGCCGCATCCTCCCACGCGATTGGGTCTAGTCTGTCCGCCGTGAGCCAGCCCGAACTCGAAGCCACGGACCGCAAGATCCTCGAGCTCCTGGCCGGTGACGGCCGGATGTCCTTCACGGATCTGGGCAAGTCGACGGGACTCTCCACCTCGGCGGTCCACCAGCGCGTCAAGCGGCTCGAGCAGCGCGGGCTGATCCTCGGCTACGGCGCGACCATCGACCACGAGCAGCTCGGGCTGCCGCTGACTGCGTTCATCTCGATCCGCCCGATCGATCCCTCCCAGCCCGACGACTCCCCGGAGCGGTTGCGCGGGATCGGCGAGATCGAGTCGTGCTGGTCGGTCGCGGGCGACGAGTCCTACATCCTCAAGGTGCGCGTCGCCGCCCCGACCGACCTCGAGGATCTGCTCGCCCGGGTGCGGGCTGCGGCCAACGTGTCGACGCGCACGACGATCGTGCTGTCGACGCCCTACGAGAACCGCTCCGTCGTCTGAGCGTCGCGGGTTGAGGTGCTCCGGAGCGAGGGACGAGCGCAGGAGCCTCGAAACCCCGTGAGCCGAGAAGCAGCCCCACGCCCCGCCTGGTCTTCGGGCGGTGGTGGTTTCGAGGCTCGGCGCTGGCGCGCCTCACACCTCAACCACCGGTGGTTGAGGTGCTCCGGAGCGAGGGACGAGCGCAGGAGCCTCGAAACCCCGTGAGCCGAGAAGCAGCCCCACGCCCCGCCTGGTCTTCGGGCGGTGGTGGTTTCGAGGCTCGGCGCTGGCGCGCCTCACACCTCAACCACCGGTGGTTGAGGTGCTCCGGAGCGAGGGACGAGCGCAGGAGCCTCGAAACCCCGCGACCCGAGAAGCAGCCCCACGCCCCACGTGGTCTTCGGGCGGTGGTGGTTTCGAGGCTCGGCGCCGGCGCGCCTCACACCTCAACCACCGGTGGTTGAGGTGCTCCGGAGCGAGGAACGAGCGCAGGAGCCTCGAAACCCCGCGACCCGAGAAGCAGCCCCCGCCCCACGTGGTCTTCGGGCGGTGGTGGTTTCGAGGCTCGGCGCCGGCGCGCCTCACACCTCAACCACCGGTGGTTGAGGTGCTCCGGAGCGAGGAACGAGCGCAGGAGCCTCGAAACCCCGCGACCCGAGAAGCAGCCCCCGCCCCACGTGGTCTTCGGGCGGTGGTGGTCTCGAGGCTCGGCGCCGGCGCGCCTCACACCTCAACCACCGGTGGTTGAGGTGCTCCGGAGCGAGGAACGAGCGCAGGAGCCTCGAAACCCCGCGACCCGAGAAGCAGCCTCGCGTCCGCCGCGGCCCGCCGTCGGTGGTGGTCTCGAGGCTCGGCGCCGGCGCGCCTCACACCTCAACCACCGGTGGTTGAGGTGCTCCGGAGCGAGGAACGAGCGCAGGAGCCTCGAAACCCCGCGACCCGAGAAGCAGCCCCCGCCCCACGTGGTCTTCGGGCGGTGGTGGTCTCGAGGCTCGGCGCCGGCACGCCTCACACCTCAACCACCGGGCTGGCGCTCACCAGGCCTGGAGCGCCGCCGTCCGTCGCGACGCCTCGGCGGCCTCGGCCGCCTTCAGCGCGGTCTCGGACAGGTCGGCGTGCTCGGCCCACCACGCCTGGCCGTCGGCGGGCAGGGTGTGGATCGGGTCGTAGTACTCGTAGGTCCGGGTCAGCGCGTCCGAGGAGGCGTCCTCGATCGAGGTGCGGTAGTTCTTGGTCCAGTACGAGATGCCCCGCTCGGTGTCGTACGACGCGAGCTGGTGCACCCAGCGCTTCCCGACGAACGGCACGTCGCACACGATCCGCGGCGTCGCGAAGCCGGGCAGGTAGCCCATGATGTGGTGCTGCAGCCGCTGCGCGGCGCCGACCGAGACCCGCCAGTGCTCCGAGAACGGGATCATGTCGCACATGTAGAAGTAGTAGGGCATGATCTGCGCACCGTCGAGCAGCCGGAAGCACAGGTCGAGCAGCGCGTGCGGGTCGGCGTTGACGCCGTTGAGCAGCACGCCCTGGTTGCGCACGTCGCGCACACCGGCCTCCAGCATCGCCGCCGAGGCCCGCGCCACCAGCGGCGTGATGGAGTTGGCGTGGTTGGCGTGGGTGTGGATCGCCAGTGACACCCCGCGGGAGCGGGCCAGCGTCGCGACCCGCTCGACCCCGGAGCGGACGTCGTCCTGCAGCCAGTGCTGGGGGAGCCCGATCAGCGCCTTGGTCGCGAGCCGGATGTCGCGGATGTTCTCGACCTCCAGCAGCGAGGTCAGGAACGACTCGAGTCGCGGCCACGGCATGTTGGCCACGTCGCCGCCCGACACCACGACGTCGCGTACCTGCGGCGTTCGCCGCAGGTAGTCGAGCATCGAGCCGAGCCGGTCCTGGGGCTTGCCGACGAACTTCAGCTTGTCGACGGTCGGCGTCGAGTTGCCGACCAGGTCCATGCGGGTGCAGTGGCCGCAGTACTGCGGACAGGTGGGCAGCAGCTCGGCCAGCACCTTGGTCGGATAGCGGTGGGTGAGACCCTCGGCCACCCACATGTCGTGCTCGTGCAGCGAGTCGCGGGTGGCGTGCGGGTGGGACGGCCAGTCGGTGCGACGGTCGGAGAGGACCGGGATCATGTAGTGCCGCACCGGGTCGGCGTAGAACTCCTCGGTCAGGGAGCCCGGGCCGTGCGGCACCGCCGACGGCACCATCGTGTTCATCATCTGCGGCGGCACCAGCATCGACATCGTCGCGCGCTCGGCCTGATCGCGCTCGAGGTCGGCGTAGAAGCGCTCCTCGAGCAGGTCGCCCATCAGCTCACGCAGCTGCTTGACGTTCTTGATGCAGTGCGCGCGCTGCCACTGCACCGACTCCCAGTCCGCGGCCGTGACGTCGCGCCAGCCGGGGAAGCGGGTCCAGTCGGGCTCCACCAGCTCGACGCGCCGGTAGGGGTACGGCTGGCCGGTCTGGTCCTCGACGAGGGCAGCGATGGAGGTCTCGATGCTCATACTGCCGAGAGTAGGTGGAGATCTTGCGGTCATGCAAACACATAGCCGCATGTTCTTCGGTCAGATCAGGTCACTGGCCAGCAACGTCCGGCGCACCTGGGGATGGTCCGGGTCGCTGCCGTAGCGGAGCCAGTACACCCCCTCGACCAGCTCGCGCAGTTCGGCCCGGTCGCCGGCTCCCAGCACGGTGTCCATGAGGCGCATCTGGGGCTCGTGCCCGTCGCCGTGGGGCGGGTGGTACTCGCGCACCGGCAGGAGCCGCGCGCCGAGGCGCTCGTAGAAGGCGATCCGGCGCCGGTGCTCGGTGACGGCGTCCTCGGACAACCCGCGCTCGTCGGGGTCCTCGACGTCCCAGACCAGCCGGGTGCGGCCCTCGTCGGTGAGCAGCCGGGTGAGCTCACCCCACATGGCCGAGCCGGTGCCGCGGCCGCGGCGGCCGACGGCGTAGTAGCGAAGGAACGTCCAGGTGGTGCCGGCGAGATCGCGCACCAGGGCCAGGCCGGCCGGGCCGTCGTCGTCCAGCAGCACCAGCATCCGGTCGGCGAAGAGATCGGGGAACGGCGCCAGCAGCTCCTCTGGGAAGGCGTCTCGATAGATCCGCTCGACCGCCGCGAGCTCGGCGGGGGACAGCTCGTCCGCTTCGACCAGCCTCACCGCTCCCACACCACCTCTCCGGCCAGGACGGTCGAGAGCACCTCGATGTCGCGGATCGTCGTGGGGTCGACGGTAGCGGGGTCGTCGGACAGCACGGCGAGGTCGGCGTACTTCCCGGCGGCGATCGTGCCGCGGTCGCGCTCGGCGTGCGAGGCGTACGCCGAGCCGAGCGTGTACGCCGTCAGTGCCTCGAGCCCGCTGACCGCCTCCTCGGGCCCGCACGGCAGCCCGCCGTCGGTGCGCCGGTTGACCAGGTCGTGCATCCCGAGCAGCGGGGCCCCGTCGACCACCGGCCGGTCGGAGCTGCCGGGGACCGTGATCCCGGCGTCGAGCAGGGAGCGGTATCGGTAGGCCCAGCCGGCGCGCGCGGGGCCGAGGGCGCGCAGCATCCCGTCGCCGATCTCGCCGACGAACCGCCCCTGCGGCACCGGCACCACGCCGAGCGCCGCCGCGCGGGCGACCTGGTCGGGCCGGGAGACCCCGAAGTGCTCGATCCGGTGTCGTACGTCGGGCCGCGGCCAGCGCCGCTGCGCCTCCTCGACGGCGTCGAGCACCAGGTCGATGGCCGCGTCGCCGATCGCGTGCGCGGCGACCCGCCAGCCCGAGCGGTGCGCCTCGACGATGCGGGTGCGCAGTGCCGCGGCGTCGTCCTGGAGGAAGCCGTGGTTGCCGGGGCTGTCCGCGAAGTCCTCGGTCAGCGCGCACGTGTGCCCGATCAGCGACCCGTCGCTGAAGATCTTCACCGGCCCGATGCGCAGCCGGTCGTCGCCCAGCCCGGTCCGGATCCCCAGGTCGAGGCCGAGCGTGATGTCGTCGGACTCGTGCGCGGGCAGGTCGTGCAGCACGTCGGCCGCGACCATCAGCTCGACCCGCACCGGCAGCCGGCCGCCGTCGCGGGCCCGCTGGTACGCCGCGACCTCGACCGGGCTCTTGCCGATCCAGCCGCCCCCGACGCCCGCCTCGGTGACGCTGGTGATGCCCTGCGACAGGTAGACCCGGCCGGCGCGCTCGATCGCGTCGACGAGCGTGGCGACGGGGTAGGGGAGGACCAGCCGGTTCAGCAGCTGCTGCGCCTGCTCCTGCAGCAGCCCGGTCGGCCGACCGTCGGCGTCCACGACGACCAGCCCGCCCGCAACGTGCACCGGAACGTCGGCGATCCCGAGATCGGCGAGCAGCGGGCCGTTGACCAGGCACATGTGGCCCGACGTGTGCTTGAGCCAGACCCTGCGTCCCGGCGCCGCCCGGTCGAGCGCGTCACGGTCGGGATGGGCACCGAGCTTGTTCTCGTCGTACCCCGCGCCGACGATCCAGGCGCCCGCCGGCGCCGCGGCGGCCCGCCTCGCGATCGCGTCGTACAGCGCGTCCAGGGTCGGCACCCGTAGGTCCACCTCGTCCAGCGACAGGCCGTACCACGCCATGTGGTTGTGCGCGTCGTGGAAGCCGGGCGTCACGACGGCGCCGCCGAGGTCGATCGTGCGGTGCGCGGGCATGTCCTCGAGGGCGACGATCCGGTCGCGCCAGATCGCCACGGCCGAGGCGACCTCGCCGTTCCCGGGACCCTCGAGCGTGCGCACCCGGGCGTTGGTCAGGAGCAGGTCCGCCTTCACAGCCTGCTCTTCTCGACGCGGTGGGAGGCGGTCAGCGGCAGATCGTCGCGGAACTCCCACAGCCGGGGCACCTTGAACGCCGCCAGCCGGTCCGCGCACCACGCCTCGAGCTCGTCGGAGGAGACACCCGGCGCCACGACGTACGCCTTGACCTCTTCGCCGCGGATCTCGTCGGGCACGCCGACGACCGCGACCAGCCGGACGGCGGGGTGGGCGAGCAGCACCTCCTCGACCTCACGGGCGGCGATGTTCTCCCCGCTGCGGCGGATCATGTCCTTGAGCCGACCCACCAGGTAGACGCGGCCCTCGTCGTCGAGGCGCGCGAGGTCGCCGGTCGGGAACCAGCCGTCGACGAACGGCGAGGGGTGCCCGAGGTAGCCGTCCATCATCCCCGGGCCGCGCAGCCACAGCTGGCCGTCGTCGTCGAGGCGCACCTCGCGGTGCGCCGCGGGCCGGCCGAGGCAGCCCGACCCGACCAGCTCGTCGTGGTGCTCGGGGGTGACCCGGATGTCGGCGCCGGTCTCGGTCATGCCGAAGGCCTCGAACCACGGCACGCCCCAGCGCTCCTCCAGCTCGGCGTGCAGCGCGGGCGGGATCGCCGAGCACTGCACGGCGCGCACCCGATGGTCGCGGTCGCGCTCGTCGACCGGCATCTTCAGCAGCAGCGTCGGCATCGCGGCGAGGCAGTAGAAGTACGTCACCTCGTAGCGGCGGACCTGCTGCCAGAACGTCGACGGGTGGAAGCCGTCGAGCACGATCAGGTGGGCGCCGGCCATCAGCGCGGTGACGAGGTTCCACATCGGGTCGAGGTAGAAGAACGGCTGCGCGGTGAGCAGCACGTCGTCGGACCCGATGCGCGGGAACTCCTCGATCATGCTCCCGCCCAGCGTGGTCCAGTAGCGGTGGGAGAGCAGGCAGCCCTTGGGCCGCCCGGTGGTGCCGGAGGTGTACTGGAGGTTGACGGTCGCGCCCGGGTCGACCGGCCCGAGCCCTGGGAGCTCGCTGGTGGTCGGCACCAGTTCGTCGACCAGCACGACCTCGGGCGCGGGGGAGAGGCCGCTGAGCAGGTCGGCGTACGCCGGCGACGTGACCGCCAGCCGCGCGCCGGCGTCGTCGAGGACGTGCTGCGCGTCGGCGCTGCGGTACTTCACGTTGAGCGGCACGATCGCGGCGCCCAGTCGCGCGAGCGCCAGCCAGACGATCGGGAAGTCGATGACGTTGTCGAGCATGACCGCGACCCGGTCGCCAGGTCCGACGCCGCGCCCGCGCAGCGCATGGGCGCGGACCGCGGTCTGATCCTCGATCGCGAGGAAGCTCAGCGTCTCGGTCCGGTCCGGGCCCGCGAACGTCCAGGCCGGGCGCTCCGGCCACCGCTCGGCGGCCTCCAGGAGCGCGGAGACGAGCGTCGGCTCAGCCACGGGTGAAGGCCTCCTTGGGCGCGGCGCCCTCGCCCGACAGCGACGTCAGGATGGCGTGGTCCACCTCGCGCAGCATGGCGTCCTCCAGGGTGGCGTCGAGGCCGTGGTCGAGCACCTGCTTCGCGAGGCTCAGCGCGAGCGGCGGCCGCTCGGCCAGCCGACGGGCGAGCTCGACCGCGGCGGTCTCGTGCTCCCCTGGCGGCACCACCCGCGCCACCATGCCGATCCGCCCCGCCTCGGCGCCGGTGATCCGGTCGCCGAGCAGCAGCAGCTCCTTGGCCTTCGCCCAGCCGACGAGGACGGGCAGCAGCTTGGAGATCCCCCCGGTGACGCTCAGCCCGACGCCCACCTCGGGGAAGCCGAACTGCGCGTCCTCGGTCGCCACCACCACGTCGCAGGCGAGCGCGAACTCGCAACCGGCGCCGAGGGCGTAGCCGTGCACGGCGGCGACGACCGGCCCGGGGAAGCGGCGGACCAGCCGGGTGACGTCCTGGATCTCCTCCAGCCGGGCGCGGGTCTGCACCGGCGTCTCGACCGGCTCCGGCTCCTTGAGGTCGTGGCCGGCGCAGAACGCCCGACCGCGCCCGGCCAGCACCACGGCCCGGGCGTCCTCGCGCGCGGCGCGGGCGAGCGCCGCCGCGAGGTCCTCGGTGAGGGCGGGCACGACGGCGTTGAGCCGGTCGGGGCGGTTGAGATGGATCAGCGCGAGGCCCCCGTCGCGCACGTACTCGACCTCCACGGCCGCCTCCTTCGATCGTCAGGTCGGTCACCCGTCCCTACCGATCGATCGATCGATAGGGCATCATCGGCACGGTAGGACTTCGTACGAGAGGGGGTCAAGTGCCCGCACGGCCCACGACCGAGTCCCCAGCCGAGCCCGCAGCAGGCACCGGTTCCACCGAGGAGCGGCTGCGGTCGGTCGCGCTCACCCTCTTCGCCGAGTGCGGCTACCACGGCACCGGCATCCGGCAGCTCGCGGACGCCGCCGGACTCTCGTCGGCGTCGCTCTACCACTACATGGGCACCAAGGAGGACCTCCTCGTGGCGATCATGCGGGCGAGCCTCGAGGACCTGCTGGCGGCGGGGGAGCGAGCGGTCGCCGCGCACCCGTCGCCGCGCGAGCGGCTGGTCGCCCTGGTGGAGCTGCACGTCCGCACCCATGCTGCTGCCCCCGAGCGGACCCGCGTCGTCGACGACGAGGTGCGGGCGCTGGCCTCCGCGGCGCGTGCCGAGATCGTGGCGCTGCGCGACCGCTACGAGCGGATCTGGCAGCGGGCACTCGACGACGGGGTGGCGACCGGCGAGTTCCGGATCGGCCGCCCGGCCGTCGTACGCCGCGCGCTGCTCGAGATGTGCAGCGGTGTGGCCCGCTGGTGGACCCCCGGCGGCGAGCTCGACCTCGACGCGCTGGCGGCGGAGTACGCCCAGATGGCGCTGCGCCTGGCGGACCCGACCTGAGCCTCGATCCACCGATTTCCGCCTGCTGCGCGCCACCATTCGGGGCGCTGGCTGCGTTACCGACGCTCAACGGACAACCAGTACGACGCTCGCGCCGGTGCCTGGCCAGCACACCCGCCTGGTGACGCTCGCGACGCCGCAAATCGGTGGATCGAGGCTGAGCCGTCCGAGTCACGCCATCGGCGCGTCGCGCGCGACACGCCGATGGAGCCTGGAAATTTTGCCCGGAATTGGTCTCGTGACGCGCGCGTCTGACCTGCGGATTCACGCATCGGCGCAGGTCATCGGGCGGTTGACACGGAGCCGTTCGCGCACCACTGTGACGGCGGTCCGTTCATGCAGATCGCGGTCGGCGAACCGGCGTCCGAGTGGCCGGGTCGGGGGTGGGCGTGCCACCCACGCTTCCGACCCTGTTCGCGGAGGTCGGTCCGCCGGCCCCGAGAGCGGATGCGGAGGGGGCCCGCGTCCCCTAGACAACAGCACGACCCCGGCAGCCGGTCGGGTTCGGGTTGGTCCGAAGGGCGCGGGATCCTTCCGGTGAACCGGCCCGGCGGTATTGCAGGTCGCTGGATATCGTCGGGTCGTGCTGCCCCGGATCCTGGTCGCCGCCCTCGGTGGCGTGGCGCTGTCGCTCGCCTTCGAGCCCGTGGCGCTCCCGATGGTGATCCCGTTCTGCATCGCCGCCTTCGTGCTGTGCTGTCGCGGCCTGCGGCTGCGCACCGGATGGATCCCCGCGCTCGCCTTCGGGATCGGCTTCCAGTGGGTGCACCTGTTCTGGATGCGCGCGGTCGGCCCGGACGCCTGGCTCGCCCTCGCCACCGCGGAGGCCCTCTTCATCGCCCTGCTGGGCTCGCTGGTCACCGTGCTCACCCGGCACCGCTGGTGGCCGCTGTGGACGGCGGCCGCCTGGACCGCGATCGAGGTCTGGCGCAGCGGCTGGCCGTTCAGCGGGATGCCGTGGGGCCGGCTGGCCTTCGCCACCGCCGACACCTTCGTCGCCGACGCGCTGCCGTGGATCGGCTCGGTCGGCGTCAGCTTCGTGCTGGCCCTGAGCGGCACGCTGCTCGCCTGGCTCCTGGTCGCGCGCGGCCGGGAACGCCGGATCGCGGCGGGCGCGCTGGCCGGGCTGGTCGCCGCGTCGCTGGTGCCGGTGGCGGTCTCGTGGCAGGGCGACAGTGCGGGCACCGCGACGGTCGCCGCGATCCAGGGCGACGTGCCGGGCGACGGCGACGACATCCTCTACGACTACCGCCAGGTCACCCAGAACCAGATCGACGTCACGACCCGGCTGGCGCAGGACGTCGCCGCCGGCCGTGAGCCACGACCCGACTTCGTGGTCTGGCCCGAGAACTCCACCGCGATCGACCCGTTCCGCGACCAGCAGACCAATGCGGGCATCCTGGCCGCGAGCGACGCGATCGGCGTACCGATCCTCGTCGGCGCCATCGTCGACGCCGGGCCCGAGCACGTGCTCAACCAGGGGATCGTGTGGGACCCCGTCACCGGTGCGGGCGACCGGTACACGAAGCGGCACCCGGTGCCCTTCGGCGAGTACATACCCGCCCGCAAGTTCTTCACCCGCCAGTTCGGCCGGCTCGCCGAGATCCCCCGCGACATGCTCAGCGGCACCCGGGAGGAGCCGTTGCGGATCGCGGGCGTCGAGGTCGCGGACTCGATCTGCTTCGACGTCGCGTACGACGACGGCATCTACGCCCAGGTCTCGCGGGGCGCCGAGATGCTGACCGTGCAGACCAGCAACGCGACCTTCATCCACACCGACCAGATCGACCAGCAGTTCGCGATCACCCGGCTCCGGGCGATCGAGACCGGACGCTGGCTCGTCGTGGCCTCGACGAACGGCGTCACCGGGGTGATCGCCCCCGACGGCACGGTGGTCACGAGCGCCGAGCCGCGCACCCAGGCCGCGCTCGTCGAGCAGGTCGGACTGGTCTCCTCGGTGACGCCCGCGGTGCGGATCGGCCCGTGGTCCGGACGCCTGTTCGCCGCGCTCACCGTCGTCGGCCTCGCGTTCGCCTGGGTCCCGTATCGTCGGTCACGTGCTCGGCGAGACGTCGAGCCGGCACCCCAGCCGACCGGCGTCGCCGGCGCCGAGGAGAGCAGGAGCGAGTGAGCAGGCGACACCGGTGACCCCCACCCCGAGAGACGAGATCGACGGCCTGGGCCGTGTGGTCATGGTGATCCCGACCTACAACGAGGCCGAGAACCTGCCGTGGATCGTCGGGCGGCTGCGCGCCGCGCACCCGGCGATCGACGTGCTGGTCGTCGACGACGGCTCGCCCGACGGCACCGGCGCGATCGCCGACGAGCTGGCCGCCGCCGACGAGGCGGTCCGGGTCGTCCACCGCACCGCCAAGGAGGGCCTCGGCGCGGCGTACCTGCACGGCTTCCGGGTCGCGCTCGAGGCCGGCTACGACGTGATCGGCGAGATGGACGCCGACGGGTCCCACCAGCCCGAGCAGCTGGACCGACTGCTCGAGGCGCTGCGGGACGCCGACCTGGTCATCGGGTCCCGCTGGGTGCCTGGGGGAGCGGTGGTCAACTGGCCGCTGCGGCGCGAGCTGCTCTCGCGTGGCGGCAACCTCTATGTGCGGCTGCTGCTCGGCGTGCCGGTGCGGGACGCGACCGCCGGCTATCGACTGTTCCGTCGCACGACGCTCGAGAAGATCGACCTGGGCTCGGTGCAGTCGACCGGCTACGTCTTCCAGACCGACATGGTCGCCCGGACCCTCAACGCCGGGCTGACCGTCCGCGAGGTCCCGATCGAGTTCGTCGAGCGCATCCGCGGCGACTCCAAGATGAGCGGCGCGGTCGCCGCCGAGTCGCTGCGGCGGATCACCGCCTGGGGCGCGCGCGAGCGGCTCGCCCAGGTACGCCGGAGGGTCACCCGATGAACCGGCGCCGCCGGCTGGTCCAGGGCGTGCTCTTCGTCCTCTTCGTGCTGGTCCCGCTGATCGAGATCTACGTACTGGTCCAGGTCGGCCAGGTGATCGGCGCCGGCTGGACGATCCTGCTCCTGGTGCTCGACGCACTCCTGGGCACCTGGCTGATCAAGCACGAGGGCGGCCGGGCCTGGCGGGCGCTGCGCGAGGCGATCGACGGCGGGCGGATGCCGGCCACGGAGATCGCGGATGGGGCGCTGATCCTGCTCGGCGGCACCCTGCTGCTGGCGCCCGGATTCGTCACCGACGCGTTCGGGATCCTGCTAATCCTGCCCTTCACCCGGCCGCTGTTCCGGCGCCTGCTCGCGGCGGCGGTCGCCCGCCGGCTGACGATCGGGAGCATCGACGTACGGCCGCCGAGGGGACCCCAGGGCGGCGCAGGGGGACCGGGACGACAAGGCCCCGGACCCGGGCCCGGCTCGGGGCCCGTCGTCCGGGGCGAGGTCATCGACGACGAGTGACCAGCGACCCGGTCACTCGTCGTCGGCGTCAGGAGACCCGACGCTTCTTGTTCGCGCGGTGCAGGTGCGCGGGGCCGATCTCACCACCGCGCAGGAGCTCGAGTCGCTCCTTGAGGATGTCCTCGAGCTCCTTCTCCGAGCGCCGCTCCAGCAGCATGTCCCAGTGGGTGCGGGCCGGCTTCTCGACCTTCGCCTCGGGCTGGATGCCGGCGACGCTGAGCGCCTCGGCGCCGCAGCGCGGGCACTCCCACACGGCCGGCACGTCGGCCTCGACCGACATCGTGATCTCGAACTCGTGCCCCTGCGGGCACCGGTAGCCGACCTGCTGACGAGCCGCGAACTCGATGCCGCGCTCATCCTCGAAACTCTGGCCCCCGAGCCGCGCTCCACGCAGAGTGCGCTCCGCCATGAGCCACCTCCCGAATCTTGTCCCCCGAAATTTGCCTGTCCGAGACGGACGAGTGTCCCACGTATGACGCGGGGTCTCGGGGAATCGTGTACCCCGCTCGTCGGCACCTCAACCCGTTCAACGGTAGAGGGCGGGGCAAGATTCCGGGAATCGACGCGCGTGCGCGTCATCACAGGGACTTCTCAGCAAAGTCCGGAGTGCGCCGGTCCGGGTGGCTGTCAGACCACCTGGGGGAGCTCGTTGCCGGCCTCCCGGATGCCGCGACGCGGGTCGACCCGGACCAGCAGCGCGATGCCGAGCACGAACAGCACCATCAGGGCGAGCAGTGCCGGCCGGTACGAGTCGGTCCACTGGTGGACCAGACCGAAGATCAGCGTGCCGATCCAGCTCGTGCCGCGCTCGCAGGCCTGGTAGAGCGAGAAGTACTCCGCCTCGCGGCCGCGGGGGATCAGCTGGCTGTAGAAGGACCGGGAGAGCGCCTGCGTGCCGCCCAGGACCACGCCGATGGCCATCGCGAGCAGCAGGAACAGCACGAGGTTGTCCGCGGGGGTCAGCCAGCCGGCGACCACCACGAGCAGCCAGATGAACAGGCCGCCCAGGATCACCCGGTAGGCCCCGACCCGGGCCGCGACCCGGCCGAAGCCGAGCGCGCCCGCGATGCCGACGAACTGCACGACGAGGAAGGCCATCAGCACGGTGCTCTTCTCGAAGCCCAGCTGCTTCTCGCCGTACACCGACGCGGCGTAGATGACCGTCTGGATCCCATCGTTGTAGAAGAGGTAGGCGAGCAGGAACGTGAGCGTGACGGGGTAGCCGCGCAGGTCCTTCAGGGTGTGCCAGAGCTGCCCGAAGCTCGCCTGCAGCAGGCCGGCCCGACCGTCGGCCGGCACGCGCACCGGGTCGACGGGTGGCCGCGACCGGATGCCGCGCACCGGGATGATCGTGAAGACGGCCCACCAGACGCCGGCGGAGAGCAGGCTGATCCGCACCGCCAGCTCGGTGTTGTCGCTCATCACGCTGAGCAGCACGAAGTTGAGCGCGAGCAGCAGCCCGCCGCCGAGGTACCCGAGCGCCCAGCCCTTGGAGGAGACCTTGTCGCGCTCGTCGGGCTCGGCGATCTCGACCAGGATCGCGTCGTAGACGACCAGGCTCGCGCCGAGGCACAGCGTGGCCAGCAGGAGCAGCAGCGCGCCCAGCTGCCAGTTGCTGCCCGCCACCAGGAACATCAGCGCCGCCATCAGGCTGCCCGCCCACGCGAAGCCGCCGAGCAGCCGAGGCTTGCTCGAGCTGCGGTCGGCGACCGCGCCGACGATCGGCAGCACCACCGCGGAGATGATCGTGGCGACCGTGACGATGTAGAAGACCAGCGACCCGGCCGAGAGGCTGAGCCCCAGGACGTGGAGGTCGGTCGTGCACTTCTCGCCGGCGTCCTCGTCGGTCACGAACCCGCAGGCGGCCTTCTCGGCGACCGAGGTGAGGTACGGCGCGAACAGCACCGCCGCCGTGGTCGTGACGTAGGCACTGTTGGCCCAGTCGTACCAGTACCACGCCCGCTGCTCCCGAGCCCTGCTCCGTGGATCGAGGCCGGCTGCGGTCATCACTACTCCCTCCACTGACCCCGCTCGACGAGGACCGCCTTGAGTATGTCGGTGCGGTCGGTGAAGAGACCGTCGACGCCCCGGTCCAGCAGCACCCGCATCTCGTCGGCGGTGTCGATGGTCCAGACGTGCACGTGCCGACCGGCTGCGTGCGCCCGGCGCACCAGCCCCGCGGTCGCGACCACGACCCGCCCGCGTCGATGCGGGATCTGCAGGGCCGCGGCGTTGCGGGCGAGCAGGCCCGCCAGCCGGGCGGGCAGCAGCCGGAACGCCGCGATCTCGGCGGGCGTCGCGCAGGTCGGCACCCGACCGTGGGTGAGCCGCCGGAACCGCGCCGTACGACGGCGCGAGAAGGAGCCGACCAGCACCCGGTCCCACGCGTCGCGGGCCGCGATGAACTCCGCCAGCGCCGGGACCGCGCCGTCGGACTTGAGGTCGATGTTGAACCGGGCGTCGGGGAAGGCGTCGAAGAGCTCGGCGAGGGACGGCACCGACTCGCGGCCGCCGACCAGCGCGCCACGCACCTCGGCGTGGCTCAGCGCACCGATCTCGCCGCGGTGGTCGGTGACCCGGTCGAGGACGCTGTCGTGGAACGCGAGCAGCACGCCGTCCCGCGTCACGTGCACGTCGGTCTCGAGGTAGTGGTAGCCGAGGCCGGCGGCGTGCCGGAAGGCGGCCAGCGTGTTCTCCAGGCCCTCGACCTCGGGATGGTAGGCACCGCCGCGGTGCGCGAAGGCCAGGACGCCGCCCGGGTGGTCGAGCACGGCGTCGAGGTAGGCGTAGCCGGTGCGCGGGGCGGTCACGGATGAAGTATCCATGCAGCGGCGTGCATCCGAGCCGGGTGCCCGGCCGAGCGGTAGCGTCGGACCATGGAGACCTTGACCTGTCCTCGCTGTGGCTCCGAGATGGTCACGCGCTCGCTCGGCGCGGCCCACGGGGAGGGCGAGATCGCTTCGTGCCCCGACGGGCACGGGGTCTTCCTCGCCCGCGCCGACCTCGGCGCCCTGATCGAGGCCGAGGGCGACTGGCACCGGCACGCCGGGCAGCACACCGCGCCCATGCCACGGATCACCGAGGACATGACCGCCCCGCCCGCCGGCCGGCCGCACGCCCGCGCCTGGGTGGAGACGCTCTTCGACTGAGCCGCGGCACGGTGGTTGAGGAGGTTGCGCTAGCAACCGACTCGACCCGGCCGACAGGTCGCGGTCCCGAAACGCCCACAGCACGGTGGTTGAGGAGGTTGCGCTAGCAACCGTCTCGAAACCACCGACCGCCGACTCGACCCAGTCGACAGGTCGCGGTCCCGAAACGCCCGCAGCACGGTGGTTGAGGAGGTTGCGCTAGCAACCGTCTCGATCCGGCCGATAGGTCGCGGTCCCGAAACGCCCGCAGCACGGTGGTTGAGGAGGTTGCGCTAGCAACCGTCTCGAAACCACCGACCGCCGACTCGACCCGGGCCGACCGGCTAGGTTTCGAGACCACGACTGAGGTCTCGAGACGCCCGTCGCGGCTTCGTTCCTCAGCCGCGGGGCTCCTCGACCTGGCGCGGGTTTCCGACGCCTCGCAAGCTCGGCGTCGGCGCGCTCAAATGTCCCGGAAGGGCTCGATGTTGGCGCCGAGCTGGTTGAGCCGCTCGGCGAGGTCCTCGTAGCCGCGGTGGATGACGTACGTCGACCGCAGCACCGAGGTGCCCTTCGACGCGAGCATGGCCAGCAGGATCACCACGGCCGGGCGCAGGGCCGGCGGGCAGACCAGCTCGGTGCCGCTGAAACCGGTGGGCCCCTCGATCATCACCCGGTGCGGGTCGAGCAGCTTGACCCGCGCACCGAGCTTGTTCAGGTCGGTCAGGTAGATCGCGCGGTTCTCGTAGACCCAGTCGTGCAGCAGCGTCTGCCCCTGGGCGACGGCGGCGATCACCGCGAAGAAGGGCAGGTTGTCGATGTTGAGGCCGGGGAACGGCATCGGGTGGATCTTGTCGAGCGGGGCGTGCAGCTCGGAGGGCTTCGTGGTGATGTCGACGAGGCGGGTGTGCCCGTTGAGCGCGACGTACTCGGCGGAGGAGTCGTACTTCAGGCCCATCTCCTCGAGCACCGCGAGCTCGATCTCCATGAACTCGATCGGCACCCGCCGGATGGTGATCTCCGACTTCGTCACGATCGCCGCCGCGAGCAGCGACATCGCCTCGATCGGGTCCTCGCTCGGCGCGTAGTCGACGTCGACGTCGATCTCGCTGCGTCCGGTGACGGTGAGCGTCGTCGTGCCGATGCCCTCCACGGCCACGCCGAGCCGCTGCAGGTAGAAGCACAGGTCCTGGACCATGTAGTTCGACGACGCGTTGCGGATCACGGTGGTGCCGGGGTGCAGGGCGGCCGCCATCAGGGCGTTCTCGGTGACCGTGTCGCCGCGCTCGGTGAGCACGATCGGGCGGTCCGGCTCGATCGCCCGGTTGACCGAGGCGTGGTAGTGGCCCTCGGTGGCCTTCACCTCGAGGCCGAAGGGGCGCAGCGCCGACATGTGCGGCTCGACAGTACGGGTGCCGAGGTCGCAGCCACCGGCGTACGGCAGCTCGAACGTCTCGACGCGGTGCAGCAGCGGGCCGAGGAACATGATGATCGAGCGGGTACGCCGTGCGGCCGCCGCGTCGATGTGCTCGAGGTCCAGCTCACGCGGCGGGACGATCTCGAGGTCGTTGTCCGCGTTGAGCCAGCGGCACTGCACGCCGAGGCTGCTCAGCACCTCGAGGAGGCGGTTGACCTCCTCGATCCGGGCGACCTTGCGCAGCGTGGTCCGGCCCCGGTTGAGCAGGGCCGCGCAGAGCAGCGCGACGCCGGCGTTCTTCGAGGTCTTGACGTCGATCTCCCCGGAGAGCGTGGTCGGGCCGGTCACGCGCAGGTGGGTCGGGCCGGCGCCGACGGCGACGATCTCGGAGTCGAGAGCGGCGCCGATCCGGGCCAGCATCTCCAATGAGAGGTTCTGGTGCCCCTTCTCGATCCGGTTCACCGCCGACTGGCTGGTCCCGAGCAGGTCGGCGAGCTGGTGCTGGGTGAGCCCGCGGTGCTTGCGGGCGTCGCGGATGAGGTTGCCGATGCGGTTCTTGTAGCTCTCGGTCATGCCGATCACGGTAACTCACATATGAGATAACGACGCAAATCGGAGGCGGCCCGGGGTGTCGCACGGGCCTGACAGGATGGGCGGCATGCGCGCGACGACGATCCACGGTACCCGAGACATCCGCGTCACCGACGTACCGGACCCGACGATCCAGGAGCCGACCGACGCGATCGTGCGCGTGGTCGCCGGCTGCATCTGCGGCTCGGACCTGTGGCCCTACCGCGGCGAGAACGACATCACGCCCGGCGAGACCATCGGCCACGAGTGCGTGGGGGTGGTCGAGGAGGTCGGCGCCGACGTGTCGTCGATCCGGCCCGGCGACTTCGTGATCGTGCCGTTCAACCACTGCGACAACACCTGCGTGCACTGCCGCAACGGCGTCCAGAGCGCCTGCGTCAACCCGGGCGCCACGGAGACCGGTCAGGCCGAGTACGCCCGCGTGAGCCAGGCCGACGGCAGCCTGGTCGCGACCGACGGCATGCCCGACGAGGCGCTGATCCCGGCGCTGCTGACGCTGGCCGACGTGTTCCCGACCGGCTACCACGCGGCGACGTCCGCCGGCGTCCGCGACGGAGGTACGGCGGTCGTCGTCGGCGACGGCGCGGTCGGGCTGTTCGGCGTGCTCTCCGCCGCCCTCCTCGGGGCCGAGACGATCATCGCGATGTCTCGTCACGAGCCGCGGCAGCGGATCGCCACGGCCTTCGGCGCTACGCACATCGTCGCCGAGCGCGACCGGGCCGCGACGGCCGCGGTCATGGAGATCACCGGCGGCGTCGGTGCCGACGCGGTGCTCGAGTGCGTCGGCACCGACCAGGCGATGCAGACGGCGTTCCGGGTCGCCCGGCCCGGCGCGACGGTCGGCTTCGTGGGCGTGCCGCACGGGGTGGAGCTGCCGGTGCGCCGGATGTTCGGCCGCAACGTCGGCCTGGCGGGCGGCGTCGCGCCGACCCGTCGGTACCTCCCCGAGCTGCTCGAGCGGGTGCTCGCCGGCGGCATCGACCCCGGGCTCGTCTTCGACCTGACGGTGCCGCTCGACGACGTCGCCGAGGGCTACCGCGCGATGGACGAGCGCCGCGCGATCAAGGTGCTCGTCCGGCCCTGACGACCGGACGAGCGATGGGTGGCGGCTACCGAGACGTCAGTCGCGGCGACCGGAGGCGTACAGGCCGGTGCCGACCAGCAGCACGATGCCGGAGGCCAGCTCGGCGACGAAGACCGCGGTCTCGTTCTCGAGGAACACCGCGAACAGGATCAGCAGGATGCCGCAGAGGCCGAGCAGCCCCAGGAAGGGCTTCTTGGGCAGCGTGGTGTTCAGCGCCATCGCGCAGAGCACCACGACGGTGCCGATGATGCCGTCGCGGTAGCCGGCCCACATGCCGTCGTACTCGGTGCCGTAGAGGAGCCAGGTCGCCATGATCAGGCCGATGCCGGCGGAGAGGATCAGCAGCCAGCCGAAGGGCGCCATCACCGGCACCGGGCCGGAGGCGGCAGGCGCCGCGGCGGGAACAGCCGGGGTGCCGGGTGCGGTACGTCGCTCGGGAGTCGCCATGGTGCGCAGCCTATTGCCCCCGACGCCGAGACGTCCCGCCAGGGGAGCCTTTCGCGGCCTCGGCCCGCTCCCACTGTCGGCCCGCTGTCGGCGCGGACCCGTAGGATCGCGGGCGTGAGCAGTCGCGACGCCGCCGAGTCCCAGCGGCTGCGCGACCTGGCGCTGCTGCGCCGGGTGCGCGACCGGATGGACCGGGAGTATGCCCAACCGCTCGACGTCGAGGCGCTCGCCCACGGGGTCAACATGTCGGCGGGCCACCTCAGCCGCCGGTTCAAGGCGGCGTACGGCGAGTCGCCGTACTCCTACCTGATGACGCGCCGCATCGAGCGGGCGATGGCGCTGCTGCGCCGCGGGGACCTGAGCGTCACCGACGTCTGCTTCGCGGTCGGCTGCCAGTCGCTCGGCACCTTCAGCACCCGCTTCTCCGAGCTGGTCGGCATGTCGCCCAGCGACTACAAGGTGCGGTCCCGGCAGGAGATGGCCGGCGTGCCGTCGTGCGAGTCCAAGAAGGTCACCCGGCCGGTGCGCAATCCGGTCAGGAATCGAGAAGCGCCCCTCGCCGGCCGCTCCTAAGGTCGTGGTCATGGACATCAGCATTCACACCACCTTCCTTCCGCAGGACGACCCGGACGCCGCCCTGGGGTTCTACCGCGACACGCTCGGCTTCGAGCTCCGCAACGACGTCGGCTACGAGGGCATGCGCTGGCTCACCGTGGGCCCGCCACAGCAGCCGGGCGTCAACATCGTGCTCCACCCGCCGGGGGCCGACCCAGGCACCACCGACGAGGAGCGCAAGGTCATCGCCGAGATGATGGCCAAGGGCACCTACGCCAGCATCATGCTCGCGACGCCCGACCTCGACTCGACCTTCGACCAGCTGCAGGCCAGCGACGTCGAGGTCGTCCAGGAGCCGACCGACCAGCCCTGGGGGATGCGCGACTGTGCGGTCCGCGATCCCGCCGGCAACATGGTCCGCATCCAGCAGATGGGGTCCTGACCGTGAAGACCATGAGCTGCCAGCAGCTGGGCGGACCCTGCGACCAGGCGTTCCAGGGCGAGACCGCCGACGACGTCATCCACCAGCAGGACGAGCACCTCAAGGCGATGGTCGCCGCCGGCGACCAGGCCCACGTGCCCGCCAACGACGACATGCGCGGACGCTGGAAGCGCCCCGTCAAGGGCCTCGGCTGGTACCGGCAGACCAAGAAGGATTTCGCCGCCCTGCCGGAGGACTGAGCCCGAAGTACTGGGCCCGGCCCACCGGACCGATGGATTCCGGAGCGAGCCCGGGTCCGATCGATCGACCGCCGTCGTACGACAGGAGAGAATCCCCGCATGCCGTCTCACGCAGCCGACAGCCACGACCTGATCCGCGTCACCGGAGCCCGGGTCAACAACCTCAAGGACGTGAGCGTCGAGATCCCGAAGCGCCGGCTCACGGCGTTCACCGGGGTCTCCGGCTCGGGCAAGAGCTCGCTCGTCTTCGGCACGGTCGCGGCCGAGTCGCAGCGGCTGATCAACGAGACCTACAGCGCCTTCGTGCAGGGGTTCATGCCGACGCTCGCGCGGCCCGACGTCGACGTCCTCGACGGGCTCACCACGGCGATCATCGTCGACCAGGAGCGGATGGGCACCGACCCGCGCTCGACCGTCGGCACCGCGACCGATGCGAACGCGATGCTCCGGATCCTCTTCAGCCGGCTCGGCGACCCGCACATCGGCTCGCCGCAGGCCTACTCCTTCAACGTGGCGTCGATCAGCGGCGCCGGGGCGGTCACCGTCACGAAGGCCGGGCGCGAGGTGAAGGAGCGCCGCAGCTTCAGCATCACCGGCGGCATGTGCCCGCGCTGCGAGGGCCGCGGCTCGGTCAACGACTTCGACCTGACGGCGCTGTACGACGAGGAGAAGTCGCTCAACGAGGGCGCGATCACGATCCCCGGCTACAGCATGGAGGGCTGGTACGGCCGGATCTTCCGCGGCTCCGGCTTCTTCGACCCCGACAAGCCGATCAAGAAGTACACCAAGCGGGAGCTGGCCGACCTGCTGTACAAGGAGCCCACCAAGATCAAGGTCGAGGGCATCAACCTGACCTACAGCGGCCTGATCCCGACCATCCAGAAGTCGATGCTGTCCAAGGACGTCGACTCGATGCAGCCGCACATCCGGGCGTTCGTGGAGCGGGCGATCACGTTCACCACCTGCCCGGAGTGCGACGGCACCCGGCTCGCCGAGCATGCGCGGGCCTCCAAGATCCGGGGCAAGAGCATCGCCGACCTGTGCGCCATGCAGATCAGCGACCTCGCCACCTGGGTGCACGAGCTCGACGAGCCGTCGGTGAAGCCGCTCGTGGACGCGCTGGGGGAGACCCTCGACTCGTTCGTCGAGATCGGCCTCGGCTACCTCTCGCTCGAGCGGCCCGCGGGGACCCTGTCGGGCGGCGAGGCCCAGCGCACCAAGATGATCCGCCACCTCGGCTCCTCGCTCACCGACGTCACCTACGTCTTCGACGAACCGACGATCGGCCTGCACCCGCACGACATCCAGCGGATGAACCAGCTGCTGCTCCAGCTGCGTGACAAGGGGAACACCGTGCTCGTCGTCGAGCACAAGCCGGAGACGATCACGATCGCCGACCACGTCGTCGACCTCGGCCCGGGCGCGGGCTCCGACGGCGGCACGATCTGCTTCGAGGGCACGGTCGACGGGCTGCGGGGGAGCGACACGGTCACCGGCCGACACCTCGACGACCGGGCCACGCTCAAGGAGTCGGTGCGCACCGCGACTGGGGCCATCGAGATCCGCGGAGCGTCCACCCACAACCTGCGGAACGTCGACGTCGACATCCCGCTCGGGGTGCTGGTGGTGGTGACCGGCGTGGCCGGCTCGGGCAAGAGCTCGCTGATCAACGGCTCGGTGTCGCCGCGCGAGGGCGTCGTGACCGTCGACCAGAGCGCGATCCGGGGCTCGCGGCGCAGCAACCCCGCGACGTACACCGGCCTGCTCGATCCGATCCGCAAGGCCTTCGCCAAGGAGAACGGCGTGAAGCCGGGCCTGTTCAGCGCCAACTCCGACGGCGCCTGCCCCAACTGCAACGGCGCCGGGGTGATCTATAGCGACCTCGGGATGATGGCCGGCACCGCCACGACCTGCGAGGTGTGCGAGGGCAAGCGCTTCGACGCCTCGGTGCTGGAGTACCGCTTCGGCGGCAAGGACATCGACGAGGTGCTCACGATGTCGGTGGCCGAGGCCGAGGCGTTCTTCGCCGACGGCGCCGGCAAGCTGGCGGCCGCGCACAAGGTCCTGATGCGGCTCGCCGACGTCGGCCTGGGCTACCTCAAGATCGGCCAGCCGCTGACGACGCTCTCGGGCGGCGAGCGGCAGCGGCTCAAGCTCGCGACGCACCTGGGGGAGAAGGGTGGGATCTACGTGCTCGACGAGCCGACGACCGGCCTGCATCTCGCCGACGTCGAGAACCTGCTCGGCATGGTCGACCGGTTGGTCGACAGCGGCAAGTCGGTGATCGTCATCGAGCATCACCAGGCGGTGATGGCGCACGCCGACTGGATCATCGACCTCGGCCCGGGCGCCGGTCACGACGGCGGCACGGTCGTCTTCGAGGGCACACCGGCGGACCTCGTCGGCGCGAAGCGGAAGACGCTGACGGGCGAGCACCTGGCGGCGTACGTCGGCGGCTGAGCGCGACCGCGCTCAGCGGGCCTGGTCGAGCAGCCTGACCCGGCGTACCCCGGCGGTCCGGCGGTACGACGTCTCGACCAGTTCGGCCACCTCCCGCCAGTCGGTCCGGTCGTCGAGGTCGAGTCCGACCCAGCCGGAGACCCCGAGGTACATCGGGTGGAAGCAGCGCGGGTCGTCGAGCAGAGCCGGCCGCTCGACCGGGTCGGCCAGCACCAGCACCGAGGCGCCGTGCCGCTCGTGGCCGTCGCCGATCTTCTCGCTGCCGCCGTAGTAGGCGAACACCTTGGTCGTGTAGAACGCCGGAGTGCCGTGGGAGACCTTCTCCGCGGCGTCGGGCAGCGCCAGTGTGATCGCCCGGAGGCGTCCGAGCACGGGATCGTCGTCGTCGAACATCAGCGGGTGGGCCACGGCGGCCACGCTAGGGGAGTCGGCTCCCCGGAGGAAGGGCGCCGGCTCAGGGACCGCAGACCCGGCTGCGGAGGGTGGCCCGGTCGCGCACGCCCCGCGACCGGCACGGGACGAGCGGCAGCACGCCTCGCGGCTGCGGGGTGAACTCGAAGGCGACCAGACCGGGCCGCTCGGTCTCGTTCGTGAGGATCCGCAGCCGGTGGGTGCCGGCGCCGATCCGGGCGACGGCCTGCTCCTCGTAGTGTGCGTCGCCGAGGATGACCGCGCCGCTGGCCGTGTGGAACTGGCAGGCATAGGCGCACGTCAGGTCGTCGGGCGCCGGGCCCTGCCACACTTCGGCGACCGCGGTGCCGTCGCGCTCGTGCCGGAGCGCCGCCGCGATGATGTCGCCGCTCGCGGTGGCGAGCGCGGCCTGGTCCGACTCGTCCGGGATCGCCGAGCGCGGCCCGAGATCGGTGATCACGGCGAGCTCCCCTGGCCATTCCCGCCGGATCGACAGCAGCCTCTGTCCTTGGTCCACGGGGACATCCTATGTGTGACCCAACGAATTTGGTATCACGAGGTCGGAAATTGTCCTCGCCGCGCTTCGAATCCAGCTTCGAGAGTCGATCAGGTACCCATCGAGGCACTGGACCAGACTCGGCCGGTCCTCGTGCTCACCGCCGCCGCGTTCGCGACGCCTGCGGTGGGCACCCGCGCCGGCCTGACCGCCGCCTTGGTGCCCGTTCCGTTCGTCGCCGCCGGGATCTGGCCCTGCGCGGGGCCGGCGGTCAAGGCGGCCGATGAGAGCTTTCCCAAGTGGTACCGTAAACCTGTACCACTTGAAGGAGGTTCCGATGCCCGTCACGGCGAGTGAGGCCCGCAAGCAGCTGTTTCCGCTGATCGAGAAGGTCAACAACGACCGCATCGCGGTCGAGATCACCTCGCGCCGTGGCAATGCCGTCTTGATCTCGGCCGAGGAGTTCGCGGCTCTGGAGGAGACGGCCTACCTGTTGCGGGTGCCTGCCAACGCCAAGCGGCTTCTCGAGAGCCTTCAGCAGGCGAGGTCGGGCGATCGCCACGAGCACGAGCTCGCCGAGTGAGGCTCGTCTTCACACCGAACGGCTGGGACGACTACCAACACTGGCTGCAGGCCGACCGGCAGATTCTCAAGCGGATCAACCGGCTGATCGATGACGCGCTGAGAGACCCGACCGACGGCATCGGCAAGCCGGAGCCGTTGAGGCACATGTTCGCTGGTGCGTGGTCTCGCCGCATCACCGACGAGCACCGCCTGGTGTACCTGGTCGATGGCGAGGACCTCGTCGTCCTTCAGGCACGCTTCCACTACAAGTGACGTGGGTCCGCCGAGGAACCGGCCGACCTGGTAACGCCTCGGCATGGAAGAGGTGAGAGCACCCACCTCGACCGAGCGGAGCACCCATGCGCACGACACCCTGGACCGACGACCACGACCGGCTGGTCGCGGAGGCCGCACCCACCGCGCCCGAGGCTGTCGACATCGACGTGGCGCGGGTGTGGGGCCGGGTCCACGTGACCATGGCCGAGGAGCCGAGGCGGCGCCGAGTGGTGCGCCTGCTCGCGGCCGGCGTGCTCGCGGCCGGGGTACTCGGCGGCACGGCCGTCGCGACCGCCGATCACTTCTCCGCCCGGACGGGCAAGGGGCCGGTGGACGCGGAGGACCTCCGCCTGGGCGGGCCGGGGGAGAGCCTCGACGTCGGCGCTCCCGACTACGGCGAGGTCGTCGCGGAGGAGTCGGCGGACATCCCGTTCCCCACCGAGGGGTTCCGTGCGATCGCGATCCGGCACCAGCTCCACGACGTGCGCTTCGCCGGGCCGGGGGAGCAGTACGTCTCCACCGGGGCGCTGCGTGCCTGGCTGGCCGATCAGGCCCTGTGTGCCTGGTCGAGCGAGTGGGCCGCCGCCACGCGGTCCGGCGACGAGGCCGCGCGGACCGAGGCCATCGAGACCATCCAGGCGGCACCGACCTGGCCGGCCGTGGTCGACCTCGACCCCGCGCCGTACAGCCGGATGGAGTCCGGCGAGGAGGAGGGCGAGGACGGCGAGGTCCGGACGTTCCGCTACCGCGACGAGAGCCAGTTCTACTACCTGGCCGCGCTCGGCGAGGCCGTCGACGGGCGGAGCATCGACGCGGTCGCGGAGATCCTGGCCGAGAACAACGGCTACTGCCGCCCCGAGCTGGTGCCGGACATCCCCCGAGCCGACGCCATGGCCCGGTTCGCGGAGCGCTGACGTGGGGCGAGACATCACCGCCGCGGAGTTCGAGGAGCTCTACCGCGACACCGCCCGCGACGTGTTCGGGTTCCTACGGCGCCGAACGACCGGCGACGCGGAGGACCTGGTGGCCGAGGTGTACGCCGTGGCCTGGCGCCGCCGTGCCGACCTGCCCGCCCCGATGCTGCGCCGGGCCTGGCTGTTCCGGGTCGCACACAACCTGCTGAAGGCCGACGCGCGCAGGAGGCGCCGGGAGGGCGCGGTCGTCGACGAGCTCGCGGCCCGGCCGAACGGCTCGGGAGCAGCGGCCGACGGGCCGCCCGGCACCGGTCGGGCCGCCGTGATCACCAGGGCCATGGACCGGCTGTCGCCGGGGGAGCGCGAGGTGCTCCGGCTGGTCGTCTGGGAGTGCCTGACGCCCGCGGAGCTCGCGGTCGCGCTGGACGTCCGACCGGGCACCGCACGCGTGCGCCTGCACCGGGCCCGTCAGGCGTTCGCCTCCGACCCGGAGGTCAAGGCCCTCGTCGGCAGCGTCGGGTGCTCGGTGGGGTAGATGCCGATCGCGAACCCGTACATGGAGTCGCCGGACCTCGGCAGCCGGTCGAACTCGGCGACGAGCTCGGCCATCCGGTCCCAGAACTCGGAGGCCTGACCCTCCGAGATGCGCGCATGCCGGATGAAGCCCCAGAGCTTGCCGTGCTCGAACGCCGTCGCGGACTCGCGCGCGGCCACCTCGAAGTCGTTGAAGTCGCGCGGCAGGTCGTCGCCGCCGTCCCCTGACGGCTCCGCGGCCACGTAGAACATGCGCGCGGTGCGTCCGTAGAAGCGCTCCTCGATGGCCCGCACCTTCCGCGTGTGCACGACCTGGAGCAGACCGTTGCGGGTGAGCACGTTCACGTGGTGCGCCACCGTGCTCTTCGGCCGCTCGACCGCGGCCGCCAGCTCGCTCACGGTCGCCGCCCGCTCGTGCAGGAGCTGCAGGATCGTCGTACGGAGCGGATGGCCGATAGCTCGCACCTGGGCAGCGGTGGTGAGCGCCATCCGATCGGCGAGCTCGTAGTCCGGGAGGTTGTGTGGCACGACAGAACAGACTAGCGTCACCGAATGTTCCAATATTCTCGATCAATGAGCGGGGGATAGGAGTGACATGGCCGAGGTGCTGCTCTACCACCACATCCAGGGCCTGACCGACGGCGTGCGGGCGTTCGCCGATGAGCTGCGACAGGCGGGGCACACCGTGCACACGCCCGACCTGTTCGGCGGTCGGACGTTCGACAGCATCGAGGAGGGCTTCGGATTCGCGCGTGAGGCGGGGTTCGACGCGATCCGCGAGCGTGGGGCGGCCGCGGCCGACGACCTCGGTCCCGCGCTCGTCTACGCCGGATTCTCCTTCGGCGTGACGATCGCCCAGCGACTCGCGCAGACCCGGCCCGGTGCACGCGGGGCGCTGCTCATCTACTCGTGCCTCCCCGTCACGGAGTTCGGCGAGGCCTGGCCGGGGGGAGTGCCGGTGCAGATCCACGGCAAGGAGGGCGACGAGTTCTTCGACGAGGACCTGCCGGCCGCACGCGCGCTCGCCGACTCCGCGGCGGAGGCCGAGCTGTTCCTGTACCCCGGCGACCAGCATCTCTTCGCCGACTCCTCGCTCGACGGGTACGACGCGGTGGCGGCCGCGCTGCTGATGCAGCGGGTGCAGACGTTCCTCGCCGCGGTCTGACCGATGACTCTTCCGTGCCGTGTCGGTCTGTACGCCGAACACCGACTCACGGGAGGCTGACGCCGTGCGAAAACTGACCTTCGGAATGAACGTGAGCCTGGACGGCTACATCGCCGGGCCCGGCGGCGACCTCGGCTGGAGCGTGCCGAGTGACGAGCTGTTCCAGTGGTGGTCCGACCGGGTGGCTGCGACGGAACTGTCGCTGTACGGACGCAGACTGTGGGAGGCCATGAGCTCCCACTGGCCGACGGCCGACCAGCAGCCCGGAGTCACACCGGCGGAGGTCGAGTACGCACGGCGCTGGCGGGACATGCCCAAGGTGCTGTTCTCCTCGACGGTCGGCACGGTCGACTGGAACACCCGCCTGTGCACCGGCGACGCGGTCCCCGAGATCACCCGACTCAAGGCCGAGGACGGCGGACCGATGGACATCGCCGGCGCCACCCTCGCCGCGGCGGCGATGCGCGCCGGGCTGATCGACGAGTACGTGCTGGTCACCGCGCCCGTCCTGGTGGGCGGCGGCACGCCGTTCTTCACCGCGCTCGACAACTGGGTGAACCTGGACCTGGTGGAGACCCGGACGTTTCCCGACGGCCTGCTTCTGACCAGGTACCAGACCAGGCGCTGAGCGCCCGCCCCGAACCAGTGCCTACTGGTCACGGTCGGCGGCGAGCCGACCGTAGACGATGGTGTCCGTCCACTCGCCCTTGCTCCACCAGTCCTGCCGCAGGTGCGCCTCGTGGCGCATGCCGGCGTTGCGTGCGAGCCTGGCCGAGGCGGCGTTGCGGCCGTCCATCTGCGCGGCGACGCGATGCACCCCGTAGTGGTCGAACGCCAGGTCGAGCACGGCCCGCACCGCCTCGGTCGCGAAGCCTCGGCCGCCATGGTCCGGATCGAGCACCCACCCGACCTCGGCCACGCGGCGTTCCCGGTCGGTGAGCCTCAGCGACACGTCACCGATCACCGCTCCGGCATGCTCGATCACGAGGGCGAGCGCGCCGGTGTCGCCGTCCAGGTCGGCCTTCCGAACGCGTTCGGCGGTCTTGTCCCGCGCGGCCTGCGCCGTCCACGGCTCATCCAGGAGAAATCTGGCGACCTCGGGGTGGGAGTAGATACCCAGCAGCGCGTCGGCATCGTCGGTGTCGTGCGGCCGGAGGATCAGGCGCTCGGTGTGCAGCGGCAGGAATGTCGACGTCATCCGCACCCACGGTAGCCGTCTCGTCTCCTCGAACAGGACGTATCGGCGGAGTGCTGATCTGCGGTGCGTCAGGATGATTGAGACGGCGACGCTCCTGGTGTCTCACCGAGTCTGACGCAACTCGCCGTATCAGGGTGCCCGGGGGAGCGACGGTGAGCTCCGGCCCGACCGAACGTTCATCGACACCCGTTCCGGGTGTGGATGAGGGGCCAGGATCGTGATCTATTCGTGACTCAGAACCCTGTGGAACAAGGGGATTCTCGACCCTCCACTGTCGGTGGCGGGTGCTTGAGTAGATGCCATGACGGCGATCGCGACACCCCGGCACCGGGTCAGTGTGGCGACCGCGCATGTCCACGCCGAGCTCGACGCGGTCGCTGACGCCTCGGTGTGGTCGATGGATGCCACCGAGGCAGGTCAGACGCTGATCGAGTTGGAGCGGGCCGAGGCCCGGATCGTCGAACTCAAGGCCCGAGTCGCCGCGCACGCCGACACCATGCATGTGGGCCAGGACGTGGGTGCGTCGTCGGCGGCGAACTGGCTGGCCCACCAGACCAAGACCACGCGTGCGGCGGCGTACGGCGCGGTGCGGCTCGGGCACGACCTCGAGGCCCACGCCTTGACGCGGGATGCGCTGGCGGCCGGAGAGATCTGCGTCGAGCAGGCGCGGGTCGTCATCCGGTGGGTCGACCGACTCCCCGCCGACCTCGACACCGAGACCCTCGCGAGGGCGGAGGCGCATCTGCTCGAGGAGGCGCGGCACCACGACGCGAAGGCACTGGGCCGGCTGGGGCGGCGGCTGTGGGAGGTCATCGCGCCCGAGGAGGCCGACGCCCACGAAGCCGAGATCCTGCAACGACAGGAGGCCGCCGCGCTGCGGGCCTGCTCGCTCACGATGGTCGACGACGGCGACGGCACCACCCGCGGCCGGTTCACCCTGCCGACCTACCACGCCGCCGCCCTCAAGAAGATCCTGATGGCGCTGGCCGCCCCCAAGCACCTCGCGGCCACCCAGGGCCCCGGCGTCGAGCGCCGGCCCGGCCCGGAGGCACTCGGGCGGGCGCTGTGCGAGCTGATCGAGCGCTACCCGGTCGACCGGCTCCCGGCCACCGGCGGCGTCAACGCCACCGTCGTGGTGGTCATCGGCGAAGACACCCTCACCGGACGCCTCGAGAAGGCCGGCGTCCTCGACACCGGCGACCAGATCTCACCCGCGATGGCCCGCCGCCTCGCCTGCGAGGCCGGCATCATCCCCGCCGTCCTCGGCAGCAACAGCGTCCCCCTGGACCTCGGCCGGAGAAGCCGCTACCACACCGAGCACCAACGGATCGCCCTGTTCCTGCGCGACCGCGGCTGCCGCGCCGAAGGCTGCGACCGCACGATCGGACTCCACGCCCACCACCAACAGCACTGGACCGACGGCGGCCACACCAACCTCACCGACGGCGCATCCCTCTGCCCCTGGCACCACACCCTCATCCACGACCCCACCTACGACACGACATACCTCCCCACCGGCAAGATCCGATTCCACCGGAGAACGTGACGGTTGCTTCGCGCGCGCCCCGAACCATGCCGAGGATGCTCCTGCGGCCCTGTCTCCTGCCTAGCTTCGGGCCCAAGCTGCCGCGCTGCACTGACGCCTCCCGACATCGACTTGCCGGAACCGAAGGCTCCCCGTCGATTGATCGCCGATAACTGACATTATGTCAAGTTCTAGCCCTGCGTGAGGCTTCGCGAGACGGAAGTGCGCTGCAGACAGAAGAGCTCAGCTCCCTCCTGACCCCGTCCCGCTCGTCCGCCGTCAAGTCCGACTCCGACGGTTCTGCGCCGCAGCCGCATGCCCCTGCTCGCTCGAAACGGGTGGCGAGCCCCCACGGAGTCGGCAACGATCCACCCGTGGCCGCGATGCATGACGATGAGTTGACCATCGACGCCTCCCTGGTGCGGAGCCTCGTCCAGGTGTCACTGCCGGAGCTCGGCGATCTGGCTGTCGAGCCGGTGGACGCCTCCGGTTCGACGAATGCGCTGTTCCGTCTCGGCGACGACCTGCTTGCTCGGCTGCCACGCCAACCCGGCGGGTCGGCAACCGTCGAGAAGGAGGCGCGGTGGCTCCCCCACGTCGCCAGCGGACTGTCGACCGCGGTGCCGGAGCTCGTCGCGGTCGGCGACCCCGGGTTCGGCTACCCCGAGAAGTGGTCGGTCGTGAGGTGGATCGAGGGTGCTGCGCCGTCGGTGCCATGGGACTCGTCCCGGCACCGGTCGTCGGAGCCCCTTGCCGCCGACCTTGCCGAGCTGGTCGCGGAGCTGCGGCAGGTGCCCGTCCCGGTCGAGGCACACGACGACCCGGCGCTGCACTCCTATCGTGGCGGTCAGCTGGCGGAGTTCGCGGATGACTTCCACGAGTTGGCCGAGGCGTGCCGCGCCATCCCCGACCTCGGCCTGGACCTCGACCGCGCACGGGCGGTCTGGACCGACGCCGTCGCGGCCGAACGATCCCTCGTGGAGAGCCGCAGCTGATACCACGGCGATCTCCTGGCCGAGAACCTGCTGCTCCGGGACGGTCGGCTGGCCGCGGCTCTCGACTTCGGTGGCCTGGCGGTCGGCGACCCCACCGTCGACCTGATCGTCGCCTGGGAGGTGCTCGACGGCGCCGGCCGTGCCGAGTTCCGCGGGCTGCTCGACCTCGACGATGCGACCTGGGCGAAGTCGATGGGCTGGGCGCTCCTGATCGCCCTGATCACCTTTCCGTACTACTGGCAGACGATGCCGTCCCGGTGCGCAGACCGCCGGGCGATGGCGACGACGGTCCTGGCCGAGGCTTGAGACGAGCGCGCTCGCCGCCTCTCCCCCGATCGCCACCGGCCGGTGTGCCGTGGCCGCCTCCCCGCTCCCGCTACCCCACAATGGCGGTGAGACGACTCCCTCGTGCCTGGAAGGGATCGACCGATCCTGATGGCCGAGGGGGCTGGACTGCATGCGGGCGATACTCCTGAGCGGCGGGCTCGCCGTGATCTGCTCGCTGCTGGGCACCCGGATCGCGATCGGATGGTTCACCCGGCACGGCTTCGGCCAGCCGATCAGGGACGACGGACCGACGACCCATCACGTCAAGCGGGGTACGCCGACCATGGGCGGACTCGTGATCCTGCTGGCGGCCACGGCGGCCTACCTGGCCGCCACGGCCCTGACCGGCAGGTGGCCCAGCGCGAGTGCCTGGCTCGTGCTGCTGCTGTTCCTCGGCTGTGGCGTCGTGGGCTTCCTCGATGACTTCATCAAGGTCTACACGCAGAACAACGCGGGCCTGAGCAGCCGGGCGAAGATGGCCGGTCAGACCCTGATCGCGCTCGTCTTCGGGGTCCTGGCCACCCAGTTCTTCGCCGACGAACGGGGAGTCGCGCCGGCGTCGCAGTACCTCTCCACCACGCACGACTGGGGAGTCAAGCTGCCGCTGGTCGTGGTCCTGCTGCTGATCTGGTTCATCGTCACCGCGACCTCCAACGCGGCCAACCTGACCGACGGCGCCGACGGGCTCCTCGCCGGCGCCTCGACGTTGATCTTCGGTGCCTACACGATCGTGAACGTCTGGCAGAACAACCAGATGTGCGGCTCCTCCCGACCCACGGTGGTGGAGTCCCAGTGCTACCAGGTGCGCGATCCCCTCGATCTCGCGGTGTTCTCCGCCGCCGTCATGGCGGCGTGCATCGGCTTCCTCTGGTGGAACGCCAAGCCCGCGCAGATCATCATGGGCGACGTCGGCTCGCTCGCGATCGGGGGCGCGCTGGCCGGGCTGGCGATCATGTCGCGCACCGAGCTCCTGATGGCCGTCATCGCGGGACTGTTCGTGCTCGAGACGCTGTCCGTGCTCCTCCAGATGAGCTACTTCAAGCTCACGAGGCGACTCACCGGCACGGGGCGGCGGATCTTCCGGATCACCCCCATCCACCATCACTTCGAGCACCTGGGATGGGACGAGGTCACCGTGGTGATCCGCTTCTGGATCGTCGCGGGGATCTTCGTCGCGACCGGGCTCGGGATCTTCTACGCCTCGTGGCTGGCCTGAGCCTCGACGAGCTGTCTGACGTCCATGCGCCAGCCAGGACTCCCCCGTACCTGGCGTCTACGGCTCCTTGAAGACGTCGTGATCGCCGACCCGGCGCCACCGGCACCGCAGCTCGCCGCCGATGGTCACGAGCTCGAACGTTGCGCGACCGTCAGGGCTGGCGAACGACCAGGTCATCTCGAGCACGCCGTCGGCTCCGCGGAGCGACTTCACGCGCAGTGAGGCCGGCCACGGCGTCGCAGGGTCAGCGACGTAGGCATCGCACGCCGGCGCGAACCTCTCCTTCACGACCGCCCTGAACTCCGCCAGCCACTCGCGTTCGAGTCTCCGAATGTCGCGGTCGAACGCCGGGGTGGTCTCGAACTTCACTCGCTATCGCTGTCACTGTCGGCGGAACCGTCGGCCACGTCGTCGACGTGGGCGAGGAAGTCCGTCACGTCATCGTGGATCGTGAGCTCGCCGGCCGCGACATGGACCTCGACCTCGCGCTCACGCTCCTGCCAGCTCTGGGTCCAGAACCAGGCCTGCTCGGCCGGCACCGGCAGCGCCGCCCGAAGCTCCAGAACCCCGTCCTCTCGCTCGGTGACCTCAAGCTGCGCGCCCGGCTCATCCAAGTGCATACGCTGCCGAACTTCGGCCGGCAGGGCAACGAGCCCGCGGCGCTGGAGACTCACGTAGCCGTGGTACCGGGGCTTGGTGTCCATGTGTCGATGGTGGCACGCGTACGGAAAAGCCGCAAGGCTGCGATGCGGTAACGTGGCACGGCCGTTGCGTGCCGAAGAGGTTCGGTTCAGTCCAGCCTCAGTACGTTGCGGATGGCCGGCCACGCCAGCGCGCCGATGCGCTCCGCAGCGCCCTCGTCGCCGCCGACGAGATAGCTGCGGGCCGGGTCCGGGGCGACCTCCCCGGGGAGCACGCTCGGATGAGTGATTCCAGGGTGTCGTGCAAGCGAGCGGCGCTCAGCGCCGCGCTGGCCAGGCGCCGGCGCGAAGGCAGACCGGGCGTCTCTCGAGCGCTAGCAACGCAGTCAGCGTGGATGCTGAGCGTCGCGCAGCGTGCGAGGCCTTGGAATTAGTCATCTAGCCAAAGTGCCCCTGTCGGGGCGCCCGTTCCGGGCTGAGAATGGTGCTGCGGCCGCCCGGTGACGCCGTTGTTCCTATGGTCCTGCGAGGCCGTCGTCTAGCCGGGCGCGGGAACCGCGTGGTGGGCCCTTCAATGCTGCCGATCCGGGTCACCAGGAGGTGAGTCGGTGTGAGCGCGAGGACTAGTTTCGCTTCTTTGCCCTGGTGGTTCCCCCGGGCGGTCGTTGCCATCAGAACCGACCGATCCCAAGGAGGAGTGGGGTGTTCGCAGACTCTGAAGACGATGAGCAGATCATCGAACGCGTCGCAGCGTTGGACATCGGCAAGGCCGAGGTCGTGTGCTGTGTCCGGCTGCCCGCGGCGGCGGGCAAGAAGCGCCGGGTCCAGGAGGTGACCACGCACTCGACCATGGTGGGGTCGTTGAGCGACCTGGCCAACCATCTGGTCGATCTACGCATCGAGCGGGTCGTGATGGAGGCCACCAGCGACTACTGGCGGCCACCGTTCTACCTGTTTGAGGCTCACGGACTTCAGCCGTGGCTGGTCAATGCCAAGGACGTCCGGCACCTGCCCGGACGGCCGAAGACCGACGTGCTGGACGCGGTGTGGCTGTGCAAGGTCGCCGAACGTCAGATGCTCCGACCCAGCTTCGTGCCCCCACACGAGATCCGCCGGCTGCGGGACCTGACCCGCTACCGAGCCGACCTGGTCGGGGTCCGCACCGCGGAGAAGAACCGGGTCGAGAAGCTGGTGGAGGACGCCTGCATCAAGCTCTCGGTAGTGGCCTCGGACATCTTCGGGGTCTCCGGACGCGACATGCTGGCCGCGATGATCGCCGGGGAACGCGACCCCAAGCGACTCGCGGACCTGGCCCGCTCACGGATGCGTCCCAAGATCAGCCTGCTGGAGGAGGCCTTCGCCGGACTCAAGGTCGGCACTTTCGGTGAGCACCATCGGTTCCTCCTGTCACGGATGCTGGCACGCATCGATCAGACCAACAACGACATCGCCGCCCTCGAGGACGAGCTCGAGGAGCATCTCGCCCCTTTCGCTGACGCGGTCGCCCGGCTCGATGAGATCCCCGGGATCGGCCCGCGAGCGGCCGCGGTCATCATCGCCGAGATCGGCCTCGACATGACCCGATTCCCCACCCCCGGCCACCTCGCGTCGTGGGCGAAGTTCTCACCCGGGATCAAGTCATCGGCCGGGAAGAACAAGGGCAACGGCTCCACCGGACACGGCAACCGCTACCTGGCCCGGGTCCTCGGCGAAGCCGCCGTCGGCGCCGGCCGCACCGAGACCTTCCTCGGCGCCCGCTACCGCCGGCTCGCGCGCCGACGCGGCAAGAAGAAGGCCATGGTCGCGGTCGGACGATCGATCCTGACCATCATCTGGCACCTCCTCGCCGACCCCAACGCCCGCTACCAAGACCTCGGCCCCGACCACTACGACCAGCGCGTCTCAACCACCGCCAAGAAGCGCAGCCACATCCGAGGCCTCGAAGCCCTCGGCTACCACGTCACCCTCGAACCCGCCGCCTAACCACCGCAACAACCCTTCCCGGCTCCGCCGGGAGCTGCCGCCTGCCTGGTCACCGCCATTCTCGGACTAGCCATCCTGCCCCCTTGCGGGGGCGCCCGTTCCGGGCTGAAAATCGGTGGGTGGCCGCCCGGTCGACGACGCTCACCCTATGGTCCGTTACGAGGCCGTGGACTAGCCTGCGCGCGGGGACCGGCCATGTGCCCTTCGATGTCGCCACGACCCTTCAGGGTCAGAGCACGAGGATTAGATTCGATCCACCTCATCAGTCCCCCCGGGCGGTCACCTGTCACACCCCTGCTCCAACAGCGCGGAGGTCACCCGTCCACAACTGAAGCCGACACGCAGCACCGAGCCATCGGAACGGCGCAAGGTTGTCGTGTGTCCGGCTCCGGCTGATTTTCGGATTAGGCGTGCGACAGGGCCCGTCCGCCGAGCAGCAGCGCGGTGGCCGCCCGCACGCGGAGCTTGGCTCCGCCCTCGTCGACTTCCTTCGCCTCGTGAGGATCGTTCTGGGACGTGCTGCGCGGCGTCCCGAAGAGCCGAAACATCCGGGCGCCGGTGCGCCGACGGCTGTCCATCATGCGTTGGATCCCCACTTCTGTGCTGCGAGTGGCGACCACCCGCCCTGGGCGGTCGCATCACCCTTCAGACCACGAGCGCGCCACTCGCTTACGCGCGTGCGGCCAACACCGCGGAGAATGGTCCTATCGGACCATGCCGAGCCACCCGTGCGGGCTACGGCGGCCCCAGATGCTCACGGGGAGTCGCTCTCCGTCGACTCCCCGCGCTGCCACAGCATCTCCAGCCCGAGCACGATGGCGCAGCCGACGCCCAGCGACCCCGGCACCGCGACCAGCGCCACGTGGATCGGGTTCCCCTCGTCGTACAGGAAGAGATCGACCCAGCCCAGCGTCAGGGCGGCGGCGGTCGCGACCCCGCCCACTCGCGAGGTCCACTCGAACATCTGCACATGCCACGGGTCGGACGCCGACGGCTGCCGCGACCGGATGTCGATGCTGAAGAAGATCAGCAGGACGGCGAGGAACGAGATCAGCGAGACCATCTCGCTCGAGGGCATCTGGCGCATGCCGGCCGACCGTACGCCACGTCGCGATCGCCGGTCCGGAGAATCGGCTGACCGCCCCGTCGGCCCTCGAGCCTGGGTGCGTAGGGTGCCACGACGGAGGACTGCAGATGAGCTGGACGACGACCCCGATCACCGCGGAGCTGCTACGAGGCTTCGTCGAACTCGAGCACACCGAGCGCGGCGTGCTGCCGCACCGGCTGCCCGCGTGGGCGCGCGCCCAGGCGGCCGACGGCCAGCTCGCGATGGCCGAGTCGCAGCCCGCCGGCGTCCGCCTGCTCCTGCGGACCGCGGCGACCGTGATCGAGCTCGACACGATCCCCACCAAGCGGGAGTACGTCGGCGCGCCCACGCGCCCCGACGGCGTGTACGACGTGGTGGTCGACGGGCGGCTGGCGGCCCAGGGCTCGATGCCGGGCGGCGACACGCTGGTCGTCGACATGGCGACGGGCGGGTTCGAGCACCGGCTCGGCGAGTCGGGCACCCTGCGCGTCGTCGACCTCCCGTCGGACGACAAGCGCGTCGAGATCTGGCTGCCCCACGACGAGACCACCGTGTTGGTCGCGCTGCGCACGGACGCTCCGGTCCGGCCGGTCGCGGACACGCGTCGGGTCTGGCTCCACCACGGCAGCTCGATCAGCCAGGGTTCCAACGCGGCGCACCCGACCGGCACCTGGCCGGCCGTCGCCGCTGGGCTCGCGGGCGTCGACCTGGTCAACCTCGGGTTCGGTGGCAGCGCCCTGCTCGACCCGTTCACGGCGCGGACGATGCGAGACACCCCCGCCGACCTGGTCAGCGTCAAGGTCGGCATCAACCTGGTCAACCAGGACCTGATGCGCACCCGCGCCTTCCGGCCGGCCGTGCACGGCTTCCTCGACACGATCCGCGAGGGTCACCCCGACGCTCCTCTGCTGCTCGTCTCCCCCGTGCTCTGTCCGATCCACGAGCACACGCCGGGGCCGAGCGGGCCCGACCTGAGCGGGCTGGCCGAGGGCCGGCTGTCGTTCGTGGCGATGGGCGATCCGGCCGAGGTCGCCGCCGGGAAGCTCACGCTCGAGGTCGTTCGCGCGGAGCTCAGCCAGATCGTCGCCGAGCGCCGGACGGCCGACCCGCACCTCCACTACCTGGACGGCCGCCGGCTCTACGGCGCCGAGGACGAGGCCGAACTGCCGCTGCCCGACTCGCTGCACCCCGACCCGGCGACCCACCGGCGGATGGGCGGGCGGTTCGCGGAGCTGGTCTTCGCGGGCGGCGCGTTCGGGTAGCGGTCAGAGCCGGGCCAGCCGCGGCACCACGTCGGCGCAGACCTGCTCGGTCCAGCCGACCGGGTCGTCGCTCGACGGCATCAGCGTGACGAGCGAGATGCCCAGCTCGGCGTACGCCGCCATCTCCTCGACGAAGCGATCGGGATCGGCGACCGGATCGGCGCCGCCGCCGCTGACCATCGTCTTCTCGATGCTGTCGTAGTCGCGGCCGACGTCGTCGCAGTGACGGCGCAGTACGTCGAGCTTGTGCCGGGTGCCCTCGACGCTGTCGCGGAAGACGTTGCAGGCGTCGGCGTACCGAGCGACCAGCCGCAGCGTCTTCCGCTCGCCACTGCCGCCGATCAGGATCGGCGGGTGCGGCCGTTGCACCGGCGGCGGCACGCACACGGTCTCGGCCAGCTGGTAGTGCCTGCCGGCATAGGGGCCGTCGTCGTCGCTCCACATCTGCTGCACGATCTGCAGCGTCTCCTCGAGGCGCTCGAACCGCTCCGAGGTCGGCGGGAACGGCACGCCGAGGGCGAGGTGCTCGCGCTCGTACCACGCGGCGCCGAGGCCCAGCACCGCACGCCCCCGCGACAGCACGTCGAGCGTGGTGACGATCTTCGCGAGCAGCCCGGGGCGGCGGTACGTCGTGCCGGTCACCAGCAGGCCGAGCCGCACGTCGGAGGTGACGCCGGCGAGGTAGCCCAGTGTCGTGTAGCCCTCCAGCATCGGCTCCGCCGGCCCGCCGAGGCTCTCCATCTGGAAGTAGTGGTCCATGACCGTGAAGAGCGACGCCCCACCCCGATCGGCGGCGCGGGCCGTCTCGGTGAGTCGCTCGGCGAGCCGCGACTCCCAGCCGGGATGGGTGAAGTTGGCGTAGTGGATGCCGATCTGCACATCTCGAACCTAGTAGCCAACCCCCAGCAGCCACCACGCCCCCATCAGCAGGCAGCCCGTGGTGACCGCCAGGAAGACCCCGACCCAGACCAGGCCCGGCACCCGGGTCAGCCGCGCGAGCTGGTCGGCGTCCGAGGTCCGGGCGCGGCCGCGGTGTCGCAGCGCCTGGAGTTCGAGCACCGGCCGGGGTGCCGCGAGTAGCAGGAACCAGGTGCCGAGGTACGCCGCCACCGACTGCAGCGTCCCGCTCCCCCACCACGTCACCGCGAACAGCGCGACGCCGGCGATGCAGACCGACCACAGCCCGAAGAAGTTGCGGATCTGCAGGAGCAGCAGTGCCAGCAGCGCGACGCCCAGCCAGAGCACGGCCAGCGCGTGGTCGTGGTGCAGGAGGTACGCCGCGCCGAGGCCGAGCAGCGCGGGCCCCACGTATCCCGCGAACGCCGTCAGCACCATCCCGGGCCCACCGGGCCGACCGCGCGAGACCGTCAGGCCCGAGGTGTCGGAGTGCAGCCGGATGCCGGTGAGCGAGCGGCCGGTGAGGAGCGCGGCGAGACCGTGCGCGCCTTCGTGCGCGATCGTGACGGCGTGCCGGGTCACCCGCCACAGCGCCGGCACGGCGACCAGGAGCAGGGCGACCGCAGCCAGCGCGACCACCGCCGCGTCCGACGGCGGCGGCTGGGTGCCGGTCACGTCGCGCCACAGCTCCTCGAGGTCCACGCGGCAAGAGTGCCGGAGCCGTGGAACGGGTACGCCGTCGGCATGACCGAGGAGCGGACTGAAGAGCGGACCGACGAGAGGGAGAGCGGCCCCGACGCCGCGCACCGTCGGCCCGACGGCGTCGACGACGCCACCGTCGAGGCGCTCGGCAAGCTGTCGGAGGCACTGGAGGTCGCCGAGGTCGCCCGCGGCCATCTCTACATGTTCCATCGGCGGTGCGGCACCGCCGACCTGACGCTCGGCGACGCGGTGCAGCAGCTGCGCGACGCCGGCCACGCCGAGATCGCCGACCGGATCGACCGCGAGCTGGTCGGCCGCAACGTGGTCCCCGGGCACTGGAGCTTCCAGCTCGTCGAGGCCTACGACGACGAGTACTACGCCCTGTTCAGGCAGCTCGAGCAGGCGGCACGGGACCAGCTCGTGCAGGGTCGGCGGCACCTCTACGAGGCGGAGATGAAGGAGCGGCGCCGCAGCGCGGGCCGGCCGGGGCACGAGGCGACGCCCGAGGAGCTGCCCGGGGTGACCGGAGCACGGTGAGTAGGTTGACCGGCATGGCCCTCCCGACGTACTCGCTCAACGACGGCAGCACCTTCCCCGCCATCGGCTTCGGCACCTACCCGCTGAAGGACGGCGAGGCGGTCTCCGCCGTCGTCTCCGCGATCGAGGCGGGCTACCGGCTGCTCGACACCGCGGTGAACTACCGCAACGAGGAGTCCGTCGGCGAGGCCGTGCGCGTCTCGGGGCTCCCCCGCGAGGAGCTGCTGATCGCCAGCAAGATCCCGGGCCGCGACCACGGGTACGACGACGCGATCGCCAGCACCCACGCCTCCTTGGAGCGGCTCGGCCTCGACTACCTCGACCTGCACCTCATCCACTGGCCGAACCCCAGCGTCGACAGGTTCGTCGAGGCCTGGCGCGCGCTGATCGAGCTGCGCGAGCAGGGCCTGGTGCGCACCATCGGTGTCTCGAACTTCACCGAGGTGCACCTCCGGCGGCTGATCGACGAGACCGGGGTGAGCCCGGCGGTGAACCAGATCGAGCTGCACCCCTACTTCCCCCAGGTCGAGATGCGCGCCGTACACGAGCGCCTGGGCATCCGCACGGAGTCGTGGAGCCCGCTCGGCAAGCGTCAGGCCCCGTTCGGCGAGCCGCCCGTCGCCGACGCCGCGGCCGCCCACGGGGTGACCGCCGGTCAGGTGATCCTGCGCTGGCAGGTGCAGCTCGGGTCGATCCCGATCCCGAAGTCCGCGACGCCGGAGCGGCAGCGGGAGAACCTCGACGTCTTCGGCTTCGAGCTCAGCGACGCCGAGATGGCGGCGATCACCGGCCTGGCCCGGCCCGACGGCCGCCTCTTCGGTGGCGATCCCGACACCCACGAGGAGATGTGAGCGGGTTCGATCCCGGACCATCGGCACGGCCCTCTACCCTCTCCCCCATGCGTTCGCGTCTGACCGTCGTCCCGGCCACCCTGCTCGCCCTCGCCGCCCTGGCGGGCTGCTCCGGCTCCGACGACGCCGACACCGCCGCCGACACCGCGCCGACCGAGGCGACGTCCTGCGACTACCCCAGCTCGTCGACCGGCGCCGCGAAGGACGTCGACCCGCCCCCGGCGTCCACCACGACCACCGGCACCGTGCCGGTCACGATCACCACCAGCATCGGCGACATCACGGCCGACCTCGACGCCGACGTTACGCCGTGCACCGTGAGCTCCTTCGTCTCGCTCGCGGAGCAGGGCTACTTCGACGGCACCTCGTGCCACCGGCTGGTGACCCCGCCCGCGTCGATCGCCGTGCTCCAGTGCGGCGACCCGACCGGCACCGGCACGGGCGGTCCCGGCTACTCCTTCGCCGACGAGCTGAGCGGCTCGGAGACCTACGGCACGGGCACGCTCGCGATGGCGAACGCCGGGCCCGACACCAACGGCTCCCAGTTCTTCGTCGTGTACGCCGACTCGAGCCTGCCGCCGAGCTACACGGTCTTCGGGCAGCTCGACGAGGAGTCGGTGCAGCTGGTCGCGAAGGCCGCGCGCAAGGGCAGCGACAACGCCAACGGTCCCAGCGACGGCCACCCCACGACGCCGGTCGACATCGAGTCGGTCACCGTCGGCTGAACCCCACGGCCCGCGGGACCGTGTGAACCCGTGTGCTCGACGAGCGACCCACCCGCCGGTGGCGCGCGGTCCCGGCCGCGCTCGTCACCGGGTGCGCGGCGCTCCTGGTGCTGGCGGCGCTGAACGTTCCCGACCGGCTCGAGCAGGTCGGGCCGGCGGCGTTCGTGCGGCTGCCCCTGGAGCTGCTGGTGCTTCTCGCCGCAGCGCTGCTGCTGCCGCCGAACCGGCCGCGGCTGCGCACGACGTACGCCGTCGCCGCCGGTCTGCTGGTCGCCGTGACCGCGATCCTCCGGGTGCTCGACCTCGGGTTCCGCGAGGCGCTCAACCGGCCCTTCGACGTGCTCATCGACTGGCAGTACGCCGGCCGGCTCGCCGAGACGCTGCGCGGGTCGGTCGGTGCCGGCCGCGGCACGGCGCTGCTGGTCGTCGCCGCCCTGCTCGCAGTGGCGCTCCTCGTCGTGCTGCCGCTGGCAGCGCTGCGGCTGACCCGGGTCGCCGGCCGCGACCGCGGCGCCGCCGGCCGGGTGCTCGCGGTGCTGGCCGCGCTCTGGCTGGTCCTCGCGCTGGCCGGTGTGGACTCCGGCGGCCGCGCGGTCGCGGGACACGGCACCGCGACGTACTTCTACGGCGAGATCTCCCGGATCCCGTCGGAGCTCGCCGACGGCCGCGAGTTCGCCCGGGCGGCTCAGGAGGACCCCTACCGCGACGTGCCCGGGTCGCGACTGCTGACCGCCCTGCGCGGCAAGGACGTGCTGATCGTCTTCGTCGAGAGCTACGGCCGGGTCGCGGTGGAGGACCCCGCCATCTCGCCCGGGGTGCGCGACGTGCTCACGCGCGGCTCCGCCCGGATCGCGGCCGACGGCTTCGGCGCCCGCACGGCGTGGCTGACGTCGCCGACCTTCGGCGCGGTGAGCTGGCTCGCGCACTCCACGCTGCAGTCCGGGCTCTGGGTCGACAGCGAGCAGCGCTACGACCACCTGGTGACCAGCCCCCGGCTCACCCTCAGCCGCCTCTTCGCCCGCGCCGGTTGGCGCACGGTGGCCGACGTCCCGGCCAACACCCGCGACTGGCCCCAGGGCGACTACTACGGCTACGACCGGGTCTACGACTCGCGCAACGTCGGCTACCGCGGCCCCCGCTTCGGCTACCCGACGATGCCGGACCAGTACACCCTCGACGCCTTCCACCGCCTCGAGCTCGCGGCCCGCCACCGGCGCCCGGTGCTGGCCGAGATCGACCTGATCAGCAGCCACGCGCCGTGGTCCCGCACCCCGCGGCTGATCCCGCAGGCGACCGTCGGGGACGGATCGGCCTTCCTCGGCATGCCCGAGACGCTGCCGTCGGAGGGCGACATCTGGCCCGACCCCGATCGGGTCCGCGCGGCGTACGGCGGGGCGATCGAGTACTCGCTGCGGGCGTTCACGAGGTTCCTGAGGGCCTACGGCGACGACGACACGGTCGTGGTCCTGCTCGGCGACCACCAGCCCGCGACGATCGTGTCGGGCAGCCACGCCGGCTTCGACGTACCGGTGTCGGTCATCGCCCGCGACCCGAGGGTGCTCGACCGGATCTCGTCGTGGGGCTGGCGGCCCGGCCTGCTGCCCGCGACCGACGCGCCGGTGTGGCGGATGGACGCCTTCCGCGACCGGTTCCTGGCCGCGTACGGACCAGCCACACCACGTCGCGACCGAACGACTCGGTGAGCAGCGCCAGCGCGGCCAGCAGCGCGACCGTCGCGATCGATGCCGGCAGCACGCCCGCGGTGACGACGGTGAGCACGACTCCCTGGACGGCCGCCACGACCTTGCGCCAGTAGCGCGGCGGCACCGGCCGGCGCAGCCACGGCCAGACCAGCTCCGCGGCACCGAGCAGGTAGCGCGCGGCGCCGATCAACAGCACCCACGCGCCGTACGACGCGGCGACGTGGACACTGAGCACGAGGATCAGCAGCGCGTCGGTCTCCATGTCGAAGCGCGCCCCGAACGCCGAGACCGTGCCGGTACGCCGCGCCACCCGGCCGTCGACGAGGTCCAGCACCAGCGCGACCGCCGCGACCGGGACCGCGGCACCGGCCTCCCCCACCGCGAGCAGCCCGGCCACGACGGCCACCAGCACGGCCCGGGCCAGGGTGACCCGGTCGGCCGGGCCGAGCTGCACCGTGGTCATGCCTGCGGATACGGCACGGGCCGACGGCCGGTTCAGCGGATGGGCTCAGGCGTCGAGCGGGAAGCCGGTGCCGGTGAGCTCCTCCGAGCGCCGCCACAGCCCGCGCGCCAGGTCGGGGTCGATCGCGTCCCGGCTGCGGCCGACCGCGGTCGGCCAGCCCCGCATCTCCAGGAGCCCGTCCGGTCCGACGAAGGTGTTGCCCGGCACGTCGACGGTCGCCGCGTAGAGCGTCGTCAGCGCGCCCTTCCACACCGGCATCCCGGCGAGCCGGTGGCCCCAGCCGCCGACCCAGGTCTTGACCGCGCTGCCCGTGTTGCCGGTGATCGCGGTCGCGGTCGAGCCCGGGTGGGCGCCCACCGCCCGCAGCTCCGATCTGGCGGCCGTGAGCCGACGCTGGAGCTCGGCCAGGAAGAGCAGGTTCGCGAGCTTCGACGAGACGTACGCGGCGTAGGGCTGGTAGCGACGCCGCTCCCAGTTCAGGTCGTCGAGGTCGACGACGCCGGCCCGGTGGGAGTGGGACGACACCACGACCACCCGGTCGCGGATCCCGGGCAGCATCAGGTTCGCGAGCGCGAAGTGGCCGAGGTGGTTGGTGGCCAGGTGGGTCTCGAAGCCGTCGGCGGTGAGCCGGTACGGCACGGCGAGCACGCCCGCGTTGTTGACCAGGACGTCCACCGGGCCGATGTCGGCGGCGAACGCACGGACCGACGACAGGTCCGCGACGTCGAGGCGGCGCACCTCGACGGCACCCGGCAGCTCGGAGGCGACCCGGTCGCCCTTCCGGACGTCGCGCACGGCGAGCACCACCTCGGCCCCACGCGCGGCGAGGACCCGCGCCGTCTCGAGGCCGAGGCCGCCGCTCGCTCCGGTGACGACGAAGCGCCGGCCGTGCTGCTCGGGTACGGCGTCCCAGCGACCGGGCCGCCTGCGGGGCACGCTCAGCCCTCGACGTACTCGATCGGACCGCCGACCTGGACGGTGCGGCCCACCGTGCACAGCCGGTCACGGGACTGCGCGATCGCGCGCGGCAGCGCCTCGCGAGCGCGGTCGCCGTCCTCGCCCTCGGGGAACTGGACGTCGAAGGTGAGCCGCAGGCCCACGAGACGGTTGCCCTGGTCGTCACGGATCTTGTCGCCCTCGGCGGTCACCTCGAACGACGTAGCCTGTGCGCGCTTGCCGGTGATCAGGTCGACGTCGATCCCGCTGCAGCCGGCGATCGCCGCGAGCAGCAGCTCGACCGGGGTGAAGTCCGGGTCGCCACCCGACCCGATCGCGACCACTCCCCCGCGAGCGTTGGTCGCCTTGTACCGGCCCTCCCCGATCTTGGTCAGGTCGATGCGGCGACGGGCGTTCTCGGCGACGGGCGGGAAGGGCAGGTCAGGGGTCATGGCGACAGGGTGCCAGAAGCCGCGACACGCCCGAGACGACCTGCGCCCTTGTCTGGCGGCGATCCGTCGGGAAAGGTGGTCTGGACCAGCAACCGCCATCGGAAAGGCGAGCATGCTCACCCTCACCGACAACGCAACCGCCATCGTCAACGAGATCACCAGTCAGCCGGGCCTGGGCGACACCGCCGGACTCCGGATCACCTCCACCGAGACCCCCGACCCCGCCTTCGAGGTCACCGCGGCCGCTCAAGGCGAGCCGGGCGACCAGGTCGTCGAGCAGGGCGGCGCCACCGTCTACCTCGATGAGAACGCCGCCACGATGCTCGACGACAAGGTGCTCGACGCCGCGGTCGACCCGAGCGGGAAGGTGGAGTTCGCGCTGGCCCTCCAGGGCTGACCAGACCCCTCCCCCAAGCGGGTCCCGGCCGGCGGCCGGGGCCCGCGCTCGTCGTGCGACCCGCTCGCCGGTGCCGCTACGATGGCACCGAACAGCGATGGCGGTGGGGCTCGCCGAAACCGCGACCGACCAGGTCGCCAACAGTCCCTACCTGACGAGAGCACCAGGTAGGAGACCCATGCCCCCATCAGCAGAGCGCCCCGCGGGCCGGCCGCGGCTGGGCGACGTCGTGCGCGAGCACCGCGACATCCTGGTTGCGGTCGCCGCCGGCGGCGTCGTCGGAAGCCTGGGCCGCTGGGGCCTGGGCGAGCTGCTTCCGCACGAGTTCGGCGGGTTCGCCTGGAGCACGTTCACCGTCAACGTGACCGGGGCGCTCCTGCTCGGCCTGCTGATGGCCTTCATGGTCGACGTCCTCGCCAGCACCCGGTACGTGCGTCCGTTCGTCGGCGTCGGCGTGCTGGGCGGCTGGACGACGTTCTCCACCTACATGTTCGACACCCGCGCCATGCTCGCCGCCGGCGACGTGCCCGCCGGGCTGCTGCTCTACCTCGGCGGCACGCTGGTCGTCGGGCTGGTCTGCGTCTGGGTCGGGCTGGTCGCCGGACGCGTCACGATCCTCGCGGCGACCCGCACGCAGCGGCGGCGCCACGGTCACGAGGTCTCCGAGGAGCATGGTGGGCAGCTGCCGGAGCGGGCCCGGCGGCGCCCGGAGGCGGGCCGATGACCGGGCTGGGTCGACCGCCACGCATCACCCCGACCGGCGGTGGCTGCTCCACCTTCTCCGCTCGAGGTTCGCTGGACCGCCCACCGCCGCCCGCACCCGCCGCACCAGGCGGTCGCCCCGTGAGCGGACCCGAGCACGCACCCCAGGAGGACGACATGCATCTGCACAGCGGCCCGGCGCTGCGGCTGACGATCTTCGTCAAGGGCAACGACCAGTGGCACCACCGCCCGCTCTACACCGAGATCGTGCACCGCGCTCACCAGGCCGGCCTCGCCGGCGCCAGCGTCTTCCACGGCATCGAGGGGTTCGGCAAGTCCGACACCGTCCACACGACCCGGATCCTGTCGCTGAGCGACGACCTGCCCTGCTCGATCGTCATCGTCGACGCCGAGGAGCGCATCCGTGAGTTCCTGCCCCAGCTCGACGAGCTGGTCACCGAGGGCCTGGTGATCGTCGACGAGGTCGAGGTGATCCGCTACGTCAGCCGCGCCATCGACGGGCCGTCGTGACCGTCGCCCTCGTCGTGCTCGGCGCCGCGGTCGGCGCGCCGCTGCGCTACCTCACCGACCTGGTCGTGCAGTCCCGTCACGACTCGGTCTTCCCGTGGGGCACGTTCACCGTGAACGTCGTGGGGTCGTTCGTCCTCGGCTGTGTGGGCGCCGCAGTGCTGGTCCAGGACGCGCCGGCCTGGGTGCTCACCCTCGTCGGCACCGGCTTCTGCGGCGCGCTGACGACGTTCTCGACGTTCGGGTACGAGACGGTGCGGCTGGTCGAGGAAGGGGCCTGGCCCGAGGCGATCCGCTACGTCGCCGGCAGCCTCACCGTCGGCCTGGCGGCGTGCGCGCTCGGCTGGTGGCTGCTGAGCGCCCTGTGAGGCCGCCGGCCGGTGGGTCTCACCGTTGCTCCAGCACCGCCTGGATCTCCTCCGGGTTCTTCGTCGTCTCGGAGTGCAACAGCCACTGGACGCCGAACGGGTCCCGCACCCGGCCCCACCGGCCACCGAACGGCTGCTCCGACATCTCGAAGACGGTCTCGCCGCCGGCGTCGAGGATCGTCCGGGCGATCCGGTCGGGATCCTCGTGGACGACGTCGAGGATCGGGCCCGGCCCGGTCGGCGCCGGGTCGGCCTCGTCGGCGTCCTTGAGGGTGATGTGCGTGCCGTAGAGCTCGATCTCCGCGAAGACCACCGACCCGCCGACCTCGTACCTGGCGAGCTGCGTGGCATCGAGCACCCGCGTGTAGAAGCGCAGCGCGGCGTCGGCGTCGGCGAGGACGAGCTTGGGTCGGATCCGGTTGTCGGTCATGCCACCACCGTGGCAGGACGGGGCGAGATCGTCTTGAACGGATGGGCACAGGCCGATCGGAGGCGCCCGGTGACTCAGTCCAGCGCGGTCGTGGGCAGGTCGAACCAGCGCAGGTGCTCGAAGTCCGCGCTGACGTTGCCGGGGTGGCCGTCGAGGTCGGGGCCGGTCGCGGCGGCGAGGATCGCGGCACCGTCGCGGAGGTGCTCGGCGAGCAGCTCCTCTCCCCCGGTGGCCGTGTTGCTCGGCATCGACGCGCGGCCGCCGGCGTACGAGACGTCGCGCAGCGACAGCGGCGGGGTGACGACGCCCGCGCGGTGCTGCCACCGGCCCGAGGTCGGGTCGAAGCGGTAGTCGCCGAGGAGCCGCCAGCCGTCGCGGGCGACCAGGCGGACCGCCTCGATCAGGTAGTCGACCACGGCGTCGGAGACGAAGTAGTTGAAGTTCAGCCGCACCCAGCCGGGCTTGATGCCCTCGCAGCCGCCGGTGATCTCGCGCTCGAACTCGTGCGACCGATCGATGTCGATGCCCAGCAGCCGGTGGCCGTACGGCCCGGCGCAGGAGCAGCCACCGCGCGACTGGATGCCGAAGAGGTCGTTGAGCAGCGCGACGACGTAGTTGTGGTGCAGGTAGCGTCCCGACGGGGAGCGCAGCACGAACGAGACGATCGAGAGCCGCTCGGCGTCCAGGTTGCCGAGCAGCTCGATCGTCGGCTCCTCGAGCCAGGCGGACACCGCCCGGCGCAGGTGCCGCTCCTCCTGCTCGCGGATCGTGTCGGTGCCGACGGCCTCCTTCAGCTGGAAGACCAGGCCGGCGCGGATCGACTCGATGATCGCCGGTGTGCCGCCCTCCTCGCGGTGGGTGACGTCGTCGAGGTAGCAGTGGTCGTCGTCGTTGACGTAGGCGACGGTGCCGCCGCCGGGCACGTCCGGCACCCGATTGACGAAGAGCCCCCGGCGCGCGACCAGCACCCCCGGCGTCGAGGGGCCGCCGATGAACTTGTGCGGCGAGATGAAGACCGCGTCCTTGTACGACAGCGGCGCGCCCTCGACGGCGCGCATCCGGATGTCGACGTACGGCGCGGCCGCGGCGAAGTCCCAGAAGCTCAGCGCGCCGTGCTCGTGCAGGAGCGTCGCGATCCCGGCGGTGTCGGACACGATGCCGGTGACATTGGACGCGGCCGAGAAGGAGCCGATCTTGAGCGGCCGCTCGGCGTACCTCTCCAGCTGCGCGCGCAGGTCGTGCTGGTCGACGCCGCCGTCGGCGTCCTGGTGGATCGTGACGACGTCGGCGATGGACTCGCGCCACGGGATCTCGTTGGAGTGGTGCTCGTAAGGTCCGGTGAACACGACCGGTCGCCGCGCCGTCGGGATGTGCTCGACCAGCGCATGGGCGTCGTCGAGCACCGACGGGATCCGCAGGCCCAGCACGCCGATCAGCTTCGCGATCGCGCCGGTGCACCCCGCTCCGGCGAACAGCACGACCGTGTCGTCGTCGCCGCCCACGGCGTCGCGGATGATCGCGCGTGCCTCCTCACGCAGGCGGGTCGTCTGGAGGCCGGTGCCGCTCGACTCGGTGTGCGTGTTGGCGTAGCTCGGCAGCACCTGGTCGCGGATGAAGTCCTCGATGAACGTCAGCGCCCGGCCCGAGGCCGTGTAGTCCGCGTAGGTCACCCGCCGGGCACCGTACGGCGTCTCCATGACATGGTCCTCGCCGATCACGGAGTCCCGGATCAGGGCGAGGAGAGCCTGCCGGTCTGCTCCTCCGACCGCCGCCCCAACCGCTGTCCCAACCGTCACCACAGGGTCACGATAAGCCGACGTAGGGTGGCCGCGTGAGCAGTCCGTACCAAAGCCTCCACCACACGGAGGCGATCGCGCGGCGCGAGCTCCTCGACGTGGAGGAGTACGACGTCCGTCTCAACCTCGCCAGCGACGACCAGACCTTCGGGTCGGTGACGACCATCCGCTTCACCAGCCGGGGCGGTCCGACGTTCGTCGACCTCAAGCCGGTGCGGGTCAACCGGCTCACCTTCAACGGGTCGCCGCTCGACGCGGACCTGCTCGATCGCGGCCGGCTGCCGCTGGAGACCGTCGCGGGCGTCAACGAGCTGGTGGTCGACGCGGTGATGCCGTTCCGCAACGACGGCGAGGGCCTGCACCGCAGCAGCGATCCGGCCGACGGCAAGTCCTACGTCTACGGAATGATGTTCATGGACGCCGCGCCCTCGGTGTTCGCCTGCTTCGACCAGCCCGACCTCAAGGCGCCGTACGCGCTCCACGTCGAGGCACCCGAGACCTGGACCGTGATCGCCAACGCGCCGGGCGAGCGGACCGAGTCCGGGTCGCGGGGCTCGGCCTTGTGGGAGTTCCAGCGCAGCCAGCCGCTCTCGACCTACTTCGTGACCGTGGTGGCCGGGCCGTACCACGTGATCCGCGACGAGCACGACGGCATCCCGCTCGGCCTGTCGGCCCGGGCCAGCATCGCGAGCGCGCTCGACGCGGACGCCGACGAGCTCTTCACGATGACCAAGCAGTGCTTCGACGAGTTCCACCGGCTCTTCGGGATCCGCTACCCGTTCGGCGACTACCACCAGGCCTTCGTGCCGGAGTTCAACGCGGGGGCGATGGAGAACCCCGGCTGCGTCACCTTCCGCGACCCCCTGGTCTTCACCAGCCGGGTCACCCGCGGCATGCGCATCCAGCGCGCGACCACGCTCGCCCACGAGATGGCGCACCAGTGGTTCGGCAACATCGTCACGCCGGCATGGTGGGACGACCTGTGGCTCAACGAGTCCTTCGCCGAGTACATGGGCAACCGCGTCACCGCCGACGTGACCGAGTACGACGACGCGTGGGTCGACAACGCCTACGCCCGGCGGCAGTGGGGCCTGTACGCCGACCTGCGGCCCACCACCCACCCGGTGGCCGGCAACGGCGCGTCCGACGCGAGCGCGGCGCTGCAGGACTTCGACGGCATCTCCTACGCCAAGGGCTCGAGCATCCTCAAGCAGCTCGCCGCGTCGCTGGGCGACGAGGTGTTCTTCGCGGGCGCGATCGACCACTTCACGCAGGCCCGGTTCGGCAACGCGACCATGCACGACCTCTTCGAGTCGTGGGAGCGCGCGGGCGCCGACGACCTGTCGTCGTTCACCTCCAACTGGCTGCGCACGGCCGGCCCCGACACGATCGTGCTCGACCGGGCGGCGGGCGTCCTGCGTCGTACTCCCCCGGCCGAGCATCCCGCCGACCGCTCGCACACCTTCCGGGTCGCGGTCGCGACCGACGGCAAGTGGAGCACCCGGACGCTGGAGATCGACGCGCCGCAGACGCCGTTCGAGGTCGGCGGCGACGCGGTCGTCCTCGATCCCTACGAGGACAGCTGGGCGGTGGTCCGCCCCGACGCCACGACCGTCGAGCATCTCAAGACCCTGCTGCCCGACGTCGAGGACGACGCGCTGCGCGCCGGCATCTGGAACAACGTGCGCAGCGGGTTCCACGACGCCGCGCTGTCCCCCGCCGACGTGGTCGACCTCGTGGTGGCGAGCCCGCCGGTCGAGTCCACCGAGGACGGCAAGCGCCGACTCGGCTCGTGGCTGCTGAGCGACGTGCTGCCGCTGGCCCCGGCTGGCTCGCTGGAGCGCGTGCACGCGGCGGCGCTGCAGAAGATGGCCACCACGATCGCCGGGTCGGAGCACCAGCTCGCCGGGCTCCGGATGGCGATCTCGACCGCCACCGACCCGAGCCTGCTGCGCTCCTGGCTCGCCGTGACCCCCGACGGCATCGACCTCGACGTCGACCTCCGCTGGCGGCTGCTGGTGCGCCTGGCGGTGCTCGGCGAGACCGACCCCGAGGAGCTGCTCGCCGCGCTGGACGCCGAGCCGACCGGCCACTCGCGGGTCGAGCACATGAAGGCGCTGGTCTCGCTGCCCACCGCCGAGGCGAAGGCACACGCATGGTCGGTCTTCACCGGCGCGCTCGACGTACCCAACTACGAGCTGGAGGCCGCCGGCCTCGGCATGTGGCGAGGCGGCCAGGAGGAGCTGCTGGCGCCGTACGTCGACCGGTACTTCGACGAGTTGCCGGACACCGTGGCCGTGCGCAGCGGGTGGGTCCTGGCCGACGCGACCGAGTTCTTCTTCCCGGTGACGCCCCTGTCGGACTCGACGCTGGGCCGCGCGCGGGCGCTGGCCGCGGACGAGTCGCTGGACCTGTCGGTCCGGCGCCGCCTCGCCGACTGCGCCGACGACCTCGCCCGCCGCCTGGCGACCGCACGCGCCTACCCGCCCGCATGAGCCTCGACCGTCCCCGGCGTCCCGGGCCGACGGTCCGGACCCGGGTGCGCGTGCTGCTGGAGTCGGGAGAGCGTCAGCACGAGGACCGGTTGGCGACCGAGGAGCCGCTGGAGATCCGCCTCGCGTGGCCGGGTGCGCCGGCCCGGCGGGTCTGGGTCACGATGCGGACGCCCGGCCACGACTTCGAGCTCGCCGCCGGCTGGCTCGTGCACGAGGGCCTGTGCCCGCCCGCGGCGATCCACGGCGTGGCGTACTGCACCGACGTGTCGCTGGCTCCCGAGGAGGAGTTCAACGTCGTCACGGTGACCCTCTCCACCCCACCCCTGCGCGAGCCCGGACACCGGCACGTCGGGCAGTCGTCGGGCTCATCAGCGTGCGGGGTGTGCGGCAAGGACAGCGTGAGTGCGGCCCTCGACGTACCGTCGTCGCCGCGGTGGACCGGCGCGCTGCCCGCCCCGTCGGTCGTGCGGTCGCTGCCCGCGCTGATCGAGACGCACCAGCAGATCTTCGACCGCACGGGCGGCGTACACGCCGCCGCGCTGACCACCGCCGCCGGCGAGGTGCTCGTCGTACGCGAGGACGTCGGGCGGCACAACGCGGTCGACAAGGTGACGGGCGCCCGGGTGCTCGCCGGCGCGGACCCCGCCGAGGCCTGCCTGGTGGTGAGCGGCCGGGCCGGCTTCGAGCTCGTGCAGAAGGCGGTCGCCGTCGGTGTCGGCTCCCTGGTCGCCGTCGGCGCGCCCACGTCGCTGTCGGTGCGGCTGGCCGAGTCCTCCGGCCTCGCGCTCTACGGGTTCACCCGCGCCGACCGGGTCGTGCGATACGCCTGAGGCGCCGCTCGGCGTGGTGGTTTCGAGGCTCAGGCGCTAGCGCGCCTTCGCACCTCAACCACCGACCTCGGTGGTTGAGGTGCGAGCGCAGCGAGCCCGAGGACGGTGGTTGAGGTGCGAGCGCAGCGAGCCTCGAAACCACCCCTCCACCCGGTGGTTGAGGTGCGAGCACAGCGAGCCTCGAACCCACCTCTCCGCCCCCTGCTCGGCGTGGGCTCCCGGGCAGTGTCGGTGCCGCCTCCTAGCGTTGCGGTGTGCGCCTCCTCCACACCTCCGACTGGCACCTCGGGCGGTCCTTCCACCGCGAGGGCATGCTGGGGCACCAGGCTGCGTACGTCGACCACCTCCTCGCGGTGGTCGAGCAGGAGCGGGTCGACCTGGTCGTCGTCGCCGGCGACGTCTACGACCGGGCGCTGCCCCAGGTCGACGCGGTCCGGCTCGCCGACGAGACGCTCGCCCGCCTGGCCGCCAGCCGCGCGAAGGTGGTGCTGACCAGCGGCAACCACGACTCGGCGCAGCGCCTCGGCTTCAGCTCCCGGCTGATCGACGCGGCGGGCGTGTTCATCCGCACCGACGCGGCGGGGGTCGGCACGCCGGTGCTGCTCGACGACGAGCACGGCGACGTGGCGGTCTACGGCATCCCCTACCTCGACCCCGACGCCGTCCGTGAGCCGTGGCAGCTGCCGGCCCGGTCCCACGAGGCGGCCCTCGACGAGGCCATGCGCCGGGTTCGCGCCGACCGGAGCAGCCGCCCGAAGGGCACCCGGAGCGTCGTGCTCGCGCACGCGTTCGTGGCCGGCGCGCAGCCGAGCGACTCCGAGCGCGACATCAGCGTGGGCGGCGTCTCGCTCGTGCCCACGACCACGTTCCAGGGTGCCGACTACACCGCCCTCGGCCACCTGCACGGCCGGCACACGCTCACCGAGACCGTCCGCTACTCCGGCTCGCCGCTCGCCTACTCGTTCTCGGAGACCGACCAGCTCAAGGGCTCCTGGCTGGTCGAGCTCGGCGCCGACGGGTTCGCCGCCGCCGAGTTCGTCGAGGCGCCCGTCCCCCGCCGGCTGGCCCGGATCCGCGGCACCGTCGACGAGCTGCTCGCCGACCCCGCCCACCGGCGGCACGAGGACGCCTGGGTCCAGGCGACGCTCACCGACGCCGTCCGGCCGCTGCAGGCGATGGAGCGGCTGCGTGCCCGCTTCCCGCACACGCTGGTGATCGGGTTCGAGCCGGCCGGCGCGGCTCCCCACGGCGTACCCGCGGCCCGCCCCCAGGGTCGCTCCGACCACCTGATCGCGCTCGACTTCGTGACCGAGCTGCGTGGCGCACCGGCCACGGCCGCGGAGTCCGCCCTCCTCCAGGCCGCCACCGAGGCCTGCTGCGACGACCCCGAGGTCGACGTCCTGGTGTCCAGCGAGATCGCGGAGGGTCTCTGGTGAGGATGCACCGGCTGCGCGCGACGGCGTTCGGACCGTTCGCCGGCACCATCGACGTCGACTTCGACCAGCTGTCGACCGCCGGTCTCTTCCTGCTCTCCGGCCCGACCGGCGCCGGCAAGACCAGCGTGCTCGACGCGGTCTGCTTCGCGCTCTACGGCGACGTGCCCGGCGACCGCAACGCCGCGAAGCGGCTGCGCTCCGACCTCGCGGCGCCCGGCACCCGCCCGGAGGTCGAGCTCGAGGCGACACTGTCGGGCCGGCGCTTCCGGATCACCCGGTCCCCGTCCTGGGAGCGTCCCAAGAAGCGTGGTGACGGCATGACCACCGAGCAGGCGTCGGTCACGATCGCGGAGCGGGTGCACGGGTCGTGGGTCACCCAGTCCACCCGGCTCGACGAGACCGGCCACCTGGTCTCGCGGCTGCTGGGCATGAACGTCGCGCAGTTCACCCAGGTCGCCATGCTCCCCCAGGGCCGGTTCCAGGCGTTCCTGCGCGCGAGGTCGGAGGAGCGCCACCGGCTGCTCCAGCAGCTGTTCCGCACCGGCCGCTTCGAGGACGTCGAGAAGTGGCTGCGCGACCGCCGCCTCGACCTGCGGCGGCGCACCGACGCGGCGGGTCGCACCGTCGACGACCTGGTGAGCCGGGTCAGCGAGACCACCGGCAGCGAGGTGTCCGCCGACGTCTCGCCCGAGGCCTGGGCCCGCGACCTGCACGCCGACGCGGCGGCAGCCGCGGCCGAGGCGACCGAGACCGCGACCGTGGCCACCGAGGCCGAGGCGGCCGCCCGCGCCGCTCTCGACCGGGCGCGCGACCTGCACCGGCGGCGGGCCCGCATCGACGCGGCCGCCGCCGACCGGGCACGGCTCGAGGCGAGCGCCGAGGAGCACGCGGCCGCGCTGCGCCGGCTGGAGGCCGCCCGCCGGGCCGCGGGCGTCGTCCCCCTCCACCGGGTGGCGGTCACCGCCGGCCGGGCCCACAGCGCCGCCCGCAGCTCCGTGACCACCGACGACCGACCCGAGCTCGAGCGGGCGCTCGCCGCGGCGGTCGACGGGGCCGCGCGCATCCGAGCGCTCGAGCCCCGGGTCCGGCGGCTCCGGGCGGTCACCACCGAGACCGCCCGGCTGGAGCGACGCGCCACCGAGCTGGCCACGGCCGGCGAGCGGGCCCGCACCGAGGCGCACGCGTTGGTGGCGAGCCTGACCGCGCGGCTCGGCGAGGCCGAGGCGGCGCACGCCGCCGCCCGGCAGGAGACCCTCGACCGTCGGGAGCGGGCCATCGGGCTCCGGGAGCAGCGGGTCAACGGCATGGCCGCCGAGATCGCCGCCGGCCTCGTCGTCGGTGGCTCCTGCCCTGTCTGCGGCTCCTGCGACCACCCGCACAAGGCGGCCGCTCCCCACGACGCTCCCGACGAGGCGGCCGAGAAGGCAGCCCAGAAGGCGGCCGACGACGCGGCGGCCACCGAGTTCGTCCGCGCGGGCCAGGTCCGCGACCTGCAGACCTCGCTCGCGGCGGCGACCGAACGGGTCGACACCGTCCCGCCCGAGATCGCGACCGAGGCCGGCGCGGTCGCCGCCGCTCTCGACGCCCTGCACGCCGAGGCCGACGCGCTCCGTGGGGAGCTCGTCGACTACGACGAACACCAGCTCGTCGCCTGCCAGCAGGCCGAGCACGACGCCCGTGCCGGTCTCGCCGCGCTCGACCGGTTGGCGGCCGCCGAGAGGTCCCTCGCCGAGGCTGAGCAGGCGCTGGCGTCCGCCGTCGTCGACGCCGGGTTCGCCGGGTCCGAGGAGGCGCTGGCGGCGGCACTCGACCAGCGGGCCTACGACGACCTGGCCCGGCACACCGCCGACCACGACCGGCGCCTGGCCGCGGTCGCGGCCGTGCTAGCCGAGCCGGGTGCCGACGAGGTCGCCGCGGCGGACCCGCCCGACCTGCCGGCGCTCACGCAGACCCACGAGGAGGCGCTGCGCGGACTGCGCGACGCTCATGCGCGGCAGGCCGCCACGCACGCTCGCGCCGAGCGCCTGGAGCGGCTCACCGCCGACCTCGCCCGGGCCGTCGCGGCCTGGCGACCCGTGAGCGAGGAGCTCGACGTGCTCACCCGGCTCTCGGCCTTCGTCGAGGGCAAGGCGGCCGACAACCGGCTCCAGATGCGGCTGTCGGCCTACGTCCTCGCCTACCGGCTCTCCCAGGTCGTCGCGGCCGCCAACGAGCGGCTCGACCGGATGAGCGACCGGCGCTACACCCTCGAGCACACCGGTCGTCGCGGCGCCGGCGAGACCCGGGGCGGGCTGAGCCTGCTGGTGCGCGACGACTGGTCCGGCGAGGCCCGCGACCCGGCGACGCTGTCGGGCGGCGAGACGTTCGTGGTCTCCCTGGCCCTGGCCCTCGGGCTCGCCGACGTCGTCACCCAGGAGGCCGGCGGCGCCGACCTCGACACGCTCTTCGTCGACGAGGGGTTCGGCGCGCTCGACGCCGACACCCTCGACGACGTGATGGACACCCTCGACTCCCTGCGCGACGGCGGCCGGGTGGTCGGCGTGGTCAGCCACGTCGCCGAGATGCGCGACCGGATCCCCACCCAGCTGCTCGTCAGCAAGTCGCGGGGCGGCTCGACGGTGGCGATCAGCCGCTGATCGGGCGTACCGTCGAGCATGGCCTTCGACGTGGCCGCCGACGCCTACGACCGATTCATGGGTCGCTACTCGGTGCCGCTCGCGAGCGAGCTGCTCGAGGCCCTCGGCGTGGAGCCGAGCGATCGGGTGCTCGACGTCGGCTGCGGCCCCGGCGTACTCACCCGCCGGCTGGTCGAGCTGCTCGGTCCGGCCCAGGTCGCCGCCGTCGACCCGTCGACGCCGTTCGTGGCGGCGGCCCGCGAGCGACTGCCCGGCGTCGACATCCGGCAGTCCCCCGCCGAGGAGCTGCCCTTCGCCGACGACAGCTTCGACGCCGCGCTCGCCCAGCTCGTGGTGCCGTTCATGGCCGACCCGGCCGCCGGGATCGCCCAGATGCGCCGGGTCACGCGACCCGGCGGCGCGGTCGCCGCCACCGCCTGGAACCACGCGGCCGACGGGACGGGCCCGCTCTCGCCGTTCTGGCGTGCGGTGAGCGCGGCCGACCCCGGGGCGTACGACGAGTCGGACCTGCTCGGTCAGCGGGAGGGCGACCTCGTCACGCTGTTCCGGGACGCCGGGCTGGCCGATGTGCGCCAGCTGACGCTGACGATCGAGGTCACCCACGACAGGTTCGAGGAGTGGTGGGAGCCCTACACCTGGGGCGTCGGTCCCGCCGGCGACCACGTCGCCGGACTCGACGACGCCGGCCGGGAGCGGCTCCACGACCGCGCTCGGGAGCTGCTCGGCGACGGGCCGATCACGATCGTCGGCAACGCCTGGTGCGCGGTCGGTCGGGCCTGACCCGGCCCCGACCTGCGGCATCGGCTCGTGGGCGGGTGGTGTCGGCCACCATCCGAGAGACCCGGCCACCCCACCCAGACCGACGCGCGAGATCCGCTGGACAGCATCGGATAGGTTCGCCGCATGGGTGCCCACGAGCTGGATCCAACGTTCACCGCACTCCCCTACCGCGGCCTCGGCGACGCGGCTCTCGCCCGGGCGGCCGAGCTCGGGGCGAGCCACGCCGACTTCCGCTTCGAGCGGGTGCGCTACCAGGAGCTCGCGGTCCGCGACGGCGCGCTCCAGGGGGCGAGCGACACCGAGGACCTCGGCTTCGCGGTGCGCGTGGTCCACGGCGGCGCGTGGGGCTTCGCGTCGGGGGTCGTGCTCACCACCGACGAGGCGGCGCGGGTCGCCGAGACCGCCGTCGCGGTCGCGCGGGTGGCCGCCGAGATGACCGGCAGCCCGGTCGTGCTGGCTCCCGAGCCGGTGCACGCCGACGCCACCTGGGTGTCGGCCTACGAGGTCGACCCGTTCGACGTACCGGTCGCCGAGAAGGCCGCACTGCTGGTCGACTGGACCAACCGGCTGCGCACCGGCGCGGCCGTCGACCATGCCTCCGCGCACCTCCTCCAGGTGCACGAGAACAAGTACTACGCCGATCTCGCCGGCACCCGCACCACCCAGCAGCGCATCCGCCTGCACCCCGGCTTCGAGGCGATGGGCGCCGGAGCCGACACCTTCGACTCGATGGCGAGCATCGCCCCGCCGGTCGGTCGCGGCTGGGAGTACCTCACCGGTGGTGGGGGCGGCTGGGACTGGGACGCCGAGATCGAGGAGGTGCCCGAACTGCTCGCCGAGAAGCTCAAGGCGCCGAGCGTCGAGGCCGGCAGCTACGACCTGGTCATCCACCCCTCCAACCTGTGGCTGACCATCCACGAGTCGATCGGCCACGCCACCGAGCTCGACCGGGCGCTGGGCTACGAGGCGAACTACGCCGGTACGTCGTTCGCCACACCCGATCAGCTCGGCACTCTGCAGTACGGCAGCGGCGTGATGAACGTGACCGGCGACCGCACGCATCTGCACGGGCTCGCCACCATCGGGTACGACGACGAGGGCGTGGCCACCCAGAGCTGGGACATCGTCAAGGACGGCACCTTCGTCGGCTACCAGCTCGACCGGTCGATGGCCGCCATGCACCCCGAGCTCAACGACAATCGCTCCAACGGCTGCGCCTATGCCGACTCCCCCGGCCACATCCCCATCCAGCGGATGGCCAACGTGTCGCTCCAGGCGGCGCCGGACGGCCCGAGCACCGAGGAGCTGATCGGCCGGGTCGAGCGCGGCCTCTACGTCGTCGGCGACAAGTCGTGGTCGATCGACATGCAGCGCTTCAACTTCCAGTTCACCGGGCAGCGCTTCTACCGGATCGCCGACGGCGAGCTGGTGGGCCAGGTCCGCGACGCGGCGTACCAGGCCACCACGACCGACTTCTGGAACTCGCTCGAGGCCGTCGGCGGCCCGGACACCTGGGTGTTCGGCGGCGCGTTCAACTGCGGGAAGGCCCAGCCCGGACAGGTGGCGGCCGTCAGCCATGGCTGCCCGACGTCGCTCTTCCGCGGAGTCCGGATCCTCAACACCCTCACCGAGGCGGGCAACTGATGACCCTCTCTCCCCAGACCTTCGTCGAGCATGCGCTGGCCACCTCGGCGGCCGACGACTGCATCGCGATCGTGCGCGACCGGACCAGCGCCAACCTGCGCTGGGCGAACAACACGCTCACCACGAACGGCGTGATGCACGGCGTCGACGTCACGGTGATCTCGTTCGTGCGCACCGCCGACGGCGTGGCGACCGGATCCGTCACCGGCACGGCCACCGACCTGGCCGGGGTCGCGGCCCTCGTCGAGGCCGCCGACGGCGCGGCCCGCTCGTCCACCCCGGCCGAGGACGCGGCGGAGCTGGTCGCCGACGCCACCTCGACCGACTGGGACGAGGCGCCGGTGCCGACCGACATCCACGTCTACGACGCGTTCGCACCCGCCCTCGGCGAGGCGTTCGGCCGCGCGGGCGCCGAGGGCCGCGTCCTCTACGGGTTCGTCAACCACGAGCTGACCACGACGTACCTCGGCTCGACGACCGGCCTGCGGCTCCGTCACGCGCAGCCGACCGGCCACTACGGTTGCACCGGCAAGCCGAGCGACCTCTCCACCAGCGCCTGGGTCGGCGGCGCGACCCGCGACTTCAGCGACGTCGACCCGCTGGCCTTCGACGCCGAGCTCGCCCGCCGGCTGCGCTGGGCGGAGCGCAAGGTCGACCTCCCGGCCGGTCGCTACGACACCATCCTGCCGCCGAGCGCGGTGGCCGACCTGATGATCGACGCCTACTGGTACGCCGGGGCCCGGGTCGCCCACGAGGGACAGTCGGTCTACAGCGCCAAGGGCGGCGGCACCCGGGTGGGCGAGCAGCTCGCCGCCACCGGCGTCCACCTCTTCTCGGACCCCGCCTACGCACCGATCCAGTGCGCGCCGTTCAACGTCGCCTCGCAGTCGAGCAACGAGACGTCGGTCTTCGACAACGGGCTGCCGCTCGCGCGCACCGACTGGATCCGCGACGGGGTGCTCACGTCACTGGTCCAGACCCGCCACTCGGCCGCGATGACCGGCCTGCCGGTGACGCCGGGCATCGACAACCTCGTGCTCACCATCGACGGCGCGTCGGGCACCGAGGAGGACCTGGTCGCCGGCACCGAGCGCGGGCTGCTGCTCACCTGCCTGTGGTACATCCGGGAGGTCGACCCGCAGTCGCTGCTGCTGACCGGCCTGACCCGCGACGGCGTCTACCTGATCGAGGGAGGCGAGATCACCGGCGTGGTCAACAACTTCCGGTTCAACGACAGTCCGGTCGACCTGCTGCGCCGCTTCACCCACGCCTCGCAGACCGTGCCGTCCTTCAGCCGCGAGTGGGGCGACGACTACTTCTCCCGGACGGCGACGCCGGCCCTGCGGGTGCCGGACTTCAACATGTCGAGCGTGTCCCAGGCGCAGTAGCGGGCGCGCAGCTGCTCCGCCCGCGCCCGTTCCCGGCCGTGCAGCAGTCCGTAGGTGAAGGTCGGTTCGCCGGCGCGCGCCGCCGCGCGGGCCAGGGCGGGGAGCTCCCGCCGGCTCATGGCCGTGTCCTGGAGCTCGCCGAGGGTCGCGGTGAGCCGCTTGGCGTCGCGGGCCAGGCGGCGCGCGGGCCCGCCGGCGACGGGCTCGACCGTCTCAGCGGCGTACCGCAGACGCTTCACCGCCTTGCGCGCGTCGTGCCACGCCTCGTCGGTCCCGGCCCCGGCGGCCAGCCGGGCCCGGCGCCGCACCCGCTTGCCGTCCTTGCGCAGCAGGCGCGGCGCGACCTCGCCGACGGGCCGGTCCGCGAGCTCGGTCCAGGGCGGGTCGGCGGCCAGCGCCCCCAGCCGGGCCCGGAGGTCGGCGTACCGCGGCGAGCCGAGCGTGGCGCGGAGCTCCGGCTTGCCGCGTCCCTCGAAGGTCGTGCCGAGCCGGTGCCGCACCGGGCCGTGCACGAGCGCCGGCGGTTCCTGGTCCACGAGGCCACGGAGCCGGTCATGGACGACGGCGGCGTCCCGGGCGGCGCCGAGCACCCCCGCCAGCCAGGCCAGCTCGGCACGGATCGGATCGGTCTGCGCGCGGTCGAACACCGGGCGGAAGGTCGCCAGCAGGGCCCGCAGCCGACGGCACACCACGCGCATCCGGTGGATCGCGACGTCGTCGCCGGCGCGGGCGGCGTCCTCCCACCGGGCGAACGCCGCGACCTGCTGCGTCAGGCGGTCCCCGACGAGATGTGCGACCGGCTGACTGCCCATGGCTCATGTGTAGCGGACCGAGGTGAACACCGGCTCGGCTACCGGATCGAGAGCCGATGCGACCGAGCCGGCCTGGTGACCAGGGCGGCGATCTCGGTTCGGCCAACTCAGGTACAGCGAGGGCGTGGGTGGCCTAGGGTCGCCGGGACCAGCATCAGCCCGGGATCGGAGACCCCTTGCGCACCAGCGTCCTCGTCCGTATGTCCGCCCTCGTGGCGGGCGCCGCACTCGGCGCCTCTCTGCTCGTCGTCGCGCCTGCGCACGCCGACGAGCCGGCACCGCCGGTCGTGGTCCCGGACACCCTGACGATGTGGCCCGGCCAGGGCACGATCATCGACGTCCTCGCGAACGACACGTCCCCGAGCGGCGACGATCTCGCGCTCTGCCGGTTCCCCGAGCCGGACATCTTCACGGAGAAGCTTCCCAGCGTCATGGTGATGCAGAGCCCCGCGATCCTTCCCGACTCCACCGGCGGCCCGGGAGAGCTCCTCGTCGGTCTCGCTCCGCGGGCCCGCGGGACCCACGTCATCGACTACTACGTCTGCGACCACACCCACCTCGTTCCGGCCACCCTCACGGTCGTAGTCCGCGAGGTGCAGCCGGTCGACGTGGCCAAGGTGCGCGGCAAGCGGGGCCGGCTGAAGGTCACCAACCACAACGACCGCCCGGTCCGCGTCTGGTACGGCCACCCGCGGGCGATCCGCCCCGACGGCAAGCTGCGCGTCCCCGCCGGTGCCACCCGCACGATCCGCGTGCAGCGCCACAAGATCATGTGGGCAGCGATGATCGGCGGCAGCTCCGGGAAGGCGTCGCTGCTGTCCTCGCCGGGGATCGCCGACCACGGCGTCGTGAAGCACATCAAGCTCAAGGGCGAGCCGCTGCCGAAGCCGAAGAAGTCCGAGCTCGACGACCTCGTGGACCTGCTCGGCCGCTGGGGCGCCTGACCGTCGGCTCAGGCCGATCCCGGGTGGCCGCCCGGGATCGGCGCCTCCGGGTCGTAGGGCTCCCGGGTGTAGACGAACGTCGCGATGTCGAGGTGGCGGACGCGGCCATCGGCACGGCGGACGACGCGCAGCTCCTCGCCGGCGTGGTAGCCGGAGCGCCCCACGACGCGGCCGTCGACGACCGCGAACCGGTAGAGCTCCACCCCGCCGCGGCGACCCACGAGCTCGACGCCCTCCATCGCGAACACGATCGGCGTGTTGCCCCAGTGCCACACGCCGGGCACGCCCGCGAGCTCGGTGGGCAGCGTGGGTGACGGCGTCCACGCCGGCACGACCGTCGGCTCGCAGCGCTCGAGCTCGTCGAGCAGTTCGGTGACGATCGCTGCCGGCGAGTAGCCCGCGGTGCCGTTGGCCAGCACCAGCCCGCCCACCCGCCGGTCCCGGTCGACCAGGCAGGCCGCCAGGAAGCCCGGCATCGACCCGGTGTGACCGGCCAGCGTGCCGGCACCGCCGGGGAAGAGCTGGAAACCCAGCCCGTGGCCGTAACCCAGGCCGTCCTTCGGGGTGCCCGACTGAGGGCCGAACGCGCGGGCCAGCTCCTCGGCCGACAGCACGTCGGGATGACCCCCGAGCAGGAACGACGTGTAGCGCGCGAGGTCGGTCGCCGTCGCCCACACCTGCCCGGCCGGCGCCATCGCACCGGTGTCGGTGGCCGGCTCGGCGACGAGCGTCGACTCGTAGGGGTGCACCGACCACCCCTGGGCGGCCGTACCCTCGGGCAGGTACGACGTCCGCCGCATGCCCAGCGGCATCAGGATCCGCCGGTGCACGGCCTCCCACCAGGTGCTGCCGAGCAGCCGGGCGGCCAGCTCGCCGAGCAGCGCGTAGCCGAGGTTGGAGTAGTGGAACTCCTGGAGTGCGGGGAACACCGCACCCGATCCGTCGTTGGCGGCGGTCAGCTCCGCCCAGGACCCGCCGGCCGTGCGCTCCCACCACGGGCCGCCCGGCTCGGACTGCATGCCGGAGCTGTGCGCGAGCAGCGTGCGCACCGAGCGGTCGGCGTACCCGACCTCGCCGAGCACCACCGACGCCGGGTCGTCGAGCCCGATCCGGCCGTCACGGACGAGCTGGAGCACCAGCACCGCGGTCATCGTCTTGGTGATCGACCCGATGCGGTACTGCACGTCGTACGGGTCGTGGCCGGGCACCGGCGGGGTGCCGTACGCGTCGAACCACACCGGCTCGCCATCGCGCACCAGCCCGGCCACCACCGACGGCAGCCGGCCGGCCGACTGGGCATGGGCGAGCCGTGCCCGGAGCCGGTGTGCGGTCAGGTCGGAGACGCTCATTCGGGGTCCCCTCGGAAGCGTGGGGTGGTGCTCACTCCGCGAACGCTTCCGGCGGCGGGCACGCGCAGACCAGGTTGCGGTCGCCGTAGGCCTGGTCGATGCGAGCGACCGGGGGCCAGTACTTGTCGCCCGCTCCGTTGGGTCCGGTGACGCCGGTCGGGAAGACCGCCTCCTCGCGGGTGTAGGCGCGGTCCCAGTCGCCGACCAGCGCGCGCGAGGTGTGCGGGGCGCCGCGCAGCGGCGAGGTCTCCGGCGTCCACTCCCCCGAGGCCACCCGGTCGATCTCGCCGCGGATGGCGATCATCGCGTCGATGAAGCGGTCGATCTCGGCGAGGTCCTCCGACTCGGTCGGCTCGACCATCAGGGTGCCCGCGACCGGGAACGACATCGTCGGGGCGTGGAAGCCGTAGTCGATCAGCCGCTTCGCGACGTCGTCGACGCTGACGCCGGTGTCCTTGGTGAGGCCGCGCAGGTCGAGGATGCACTCGTGAGCCACCAGGCCGCCGTGGCCGCGGTAGAGCACCGGATAGTGCTCGCCGAGGCGGGTGGCGACGTAGTTGGCGGACAGCACCGCGACCGCGGTGGCCCGGGTCAGGCCGGCGGCACCCATCAGGCGGACGTAGGCCCACGAGATCGGCAGGATGCCCGCCGAGCCGTACGGCGCGGCGCTGATCGGGCCGATACCCTCGCGCTTGGCCTGCTCGGGGTGCATGGCGTGGGAGGGCAGGTACGGCGCGAGATGGGCGCGCACCGCGACCGGGCCGACCCCCGGGCCACCGCCGCCGTGCGGGATGCAGAAGGTCTTGTGCAGGTTGAGGTGGGAGACGTCGCCGCCGAACTCGCCCGGCTTGGCGTAGCCGAGCAGCGCGTTGAGGTTGGCACCGTCGACGTACACCTGGCCGCCGTGGTCGTGGACGACCCGGCAGAGCTCGGTGATGGTGTCCTCGTAGGCGCCGTGCGTCGACGGGTAGGTCACCATGATCGCGGCGAGGTCGTCGGCGTGCTTCTCGCACTGCGCCCGGAGGTCGGCAAGGTCGACCTCTCCCCCGTCGCCGGACTTGACCACGACGACCTTCATGCCGGCCATGACCGCGGAGGCGGCGTTGGTGCCGTGGGCCGAGCTCGGGATCAGGCAGACGTCGCGGTGCGCCTCGCCGTTCGCGCGGTGGTAGCCACGGATCGCGAGCAACCCGGCCAGCTCGCCCTGCGAGCCGGCGTTCGGCTGGATCGAGACCCGGTCGTAACCGGTCACCTCGGCCAGCAGGCCCTCGAGCTCGTCGACCAGCTGCCGGTAGCCGGTGGCGTCCTCGGCCGGCACGAACGGGTGCAGGTCGGCGAAGCCCGGCAGCGAGATCGGCTCCATCTCGGTGGTCGCGTTGAGCTTCATCGTGCACGAGCCCAGCGGGATCATGCCGCGGTCGAGCGCGTAGTCGCGGGCCGAGAGGCGGCGCAGGTAGCGCAGCATCGCGGTCTCGCTGTGGTGGGTGGAGAACACCTCGTGGGTGAGGTACGGCGTGCCGCGCCGCAGCTGTTCCGGGAGCGCGTCGGGCGTCATCGCGTCGACGGCGTCGAGGTCGGTGACCGCGACCCCGAATGCCTTGAGCACGCTGGCGATCGTCGATCGGGTGGTGAGCTCGGAGGTGCTGATGCCGACGTGGTCGGCGTCCACGAGGCGCAGCTGGAGGCCCAGGCCCCGGGCGGCGGTCACGACGTCGTGCGCCCGCCCGGGAACGGCCACGGTCAGGGTGTCGAAGAACTGCCGGTGCCGGGCCGGGAAGCCCGCCTCGGCGAGGGCGGCGGCGAGCACCGCGGCGTACCGGTGGGTGCGGGTCGCGATCGCTCGGAGCCCCTCGGGGCCGTGGTAGACGGCGTACATCGACGCCACGACGGCGAGCAGCACCTGCGCGGTGCAGATGTTGGAGGTCGCCTTGTCGCGGCGGATGTGCTGCTCGCGGGTCTGCAGCGCGAGGCGGTACGCCGGGCGGCCCTCCGCGTCGACGGAGACGCCGACGAGGCGGCCCGGGAGGTGTCGCTCCAGGCCCGCGGCGACGGCCATGTAGCCCGCGTGCGGTCCGCCGTAGAAGAGCGGCACGCCGAAGCGCTGGCTGGAGCCGACCACGACGTCGGCACCGAGCTCGCCGGGCGACTCGAGCAGGGTGAGCGCGAGCAGGTCGGCGCCGACGACGGCCAGGGCGTTGCGCTCGTGGGCCTGCTCGATCAGCGGGCGCGGGTCGAGCACCCGGCCGGACGAGCCCGGGTACTGCACCAGCACGCCGCACAGCTCACCCTCCGGCAGCCCGCCGGTCAGGTCGGCCACGACCACCTCGATGCCCATCGCCTCGGCGCGGGTGCGCACCACGTCGATGGTCTGCGGCAGCGCGTCGGCGTCGACCACGAACGGGCCAGCGGCCGACTTCTTGGCCCGACGTACCAGCGTCATCGCCTCGGCCGCGGCCGTGCCCTCGTCGAGCAGCGACGCGTTGGCGGTGGGCAGCCCGGCGAGGTCGCCGACCATGGTCTGGAAGTTGAGCAGCGCCTCCAGCCGGCCCTGGGAGATCTCGGGCTGGTACGGCGTGTAGGCGGTGTACCAGCTGGGGTCCTCGAGCACGTTGCGGCGCACGACCGGCGGGGTGATCGTCGCGTGGTAGCCGAGCCCGATCATCGCCTCCCCCGGCCGGTTCGCGTGCGCGATCGCGCGCAGCTCGCGCGCGGCCGCCTCCTCGCTGAGCGGCGAGGGCAGGTCGAGCGACGCGGCGACCCGGATCGCGCCGGGCACGGCGGCGTCCATCAGCGCGTCGAGCGAGTCGAAGCCGAGGCGGTCGAGCATCGAGGCGATGTCGGCCTCGCGGAGGCCGATGTGGCGCTCGACGAACGGCAGCGCGCCGTCGAGATCGGTCAGGGTGGGACGGTCCGGCACAGGGGGCTCCTCGACATATCGACTCGATGCGGTCGTTCGGGTGCCTCCCCCTCTGTCACCGGCTCCGAGCAGGCCGGACGGCTCCAGAGTTGCCTGACCCGCGCGGTCCTGGGCGCCTGAGAGGTTCCGGGGAGGGATTGCCCCTTCGGCGCTCCGCCCGGCAGCGCCGGACGAAGACTCTCCCGTGCGGGATTGTCGGCGTGCCCAATCTACCCGTGCCGCGGCGTACAGACGACTCCGGCCCGCTGCCGTGAGGCAACGGGCCGGAGTCGGAAGCGTGAGGATCAGCCGGTCTTGCGTGCCGCGCGACGGGCGGCGAGCTCATCGCCGACGGCCGGGGTCTCCTCGACCTCGGCGGTGCGCTCGGAGGGCAGCTCGGCGAGGGTGCCCTCGATCTCCTGCCAGACGCCGCCGATGGCGATGCCGAAGACGCCCTGCCCGCCCTGGAGCAGGTCGATGATCTCGTCGTTGCTGGTGCACTCGTAGACCGATACCCCGTCGCTCATCAGCGTGACGCGGGTCAGGTCGTCGGTGCCGCGCTCGCGCAGGTGCTGCACGGCGGTGCGGATCTGCTGCAGCGAGATGCCCGCGTCGAGGAGACGCTTGACGACCTTGAGCAACAGGATGTCCTGGAACGAGTAGAGCCGCTGCGACCCGGACCCCTTCGCACCCCGCACGGTCGGCTCGATCAGGCCGGTACGGGCCCAGTAGTCGAGCTGCCGGTAGGTGATGCCGGCCGCGTTGCACGCGGTCGGCCCGCGGTAGCCGGTGTCACTGGGCAGCGGGGAGACATCGTCGGTGAAGAGCAGTCCTTGCTCCTCCGCCGCCTGGGCAGCGACCGACGCCTCGGCGTCGTGCTGCTGCTCGTTCTCGTTCACACGGTCCTCCGTGGGGCTACTCCGTTGAGCGTAACTCGTTCGGGGAAGGTGCCGGTCGGTCCCGGAGGCCGGGGCGTCACAGCGATGGAGTTACAACAGAGACAGTTCAAGGTAGGCCCCCCGCGCGAGCCCGTCAAAGACGTGGGCGGCGTGTCGTGACCCTCAACCTGAGGTTGAGGGTTGGGGTTGGCGCTGTGCCGGTTTCGGCGGTCAGCAGCCGAAACCCGCACGCCACGCCGTGTCGCATCGGCATGTCTCGTGGGTTCGGCGGTCAGCAGCCGAAACCCGCACACCGCAACACCACACCTCAGTGCGCGTCGAAGTCCTCGGGGGTGACATGGTCGAGGAACTCCCGGAACTTCTCGACCTCGTCCTCCTGCTCGGCGGGTACGGCGAGGCCGGCCTCGTCGAGCACGTCCTCCGCGCACACGATGCGGGTGCCGGTGCGCAGCGCGAGCGCGATCGAGTCCGAGGGCCGGGCGCTCACCTCCGCGCCGGAGCCGAAGACCAGGTTGGCGAAGAACACGCCGTCGCGGACCTCGGTGATCTGCACCTCGGTGAGCTCGTTGCCGGTTGCCGCCAGCACGTCCTTCATCAGGTCGTGGGTCAGCGGCCGGGGCGGCACCACGCCCTGCTGGGCGAACGCGATGGCGGTCGCCTCGACCGCCCCGATCCAGATGGGCAGGTAGCGGTCGCCGGCCACCTCGCGGAGCAGCACGATCGGCTGGTTCGAGGGCATCTCGACCCTGACTCCCAAGACATCGACTTCGCGCACGAGACCACCCTACTCCCGCCACCCCGCGGCTCAATCCTCAGCCGATTCCTGCACTTCTCGGGCGTTGCAGCACCCGGCAAGTGCGGGCGGGGCGACCAGTCACACTCCCCGCAGGCCGGCCTTGACGAGGGTGGCGTGCAGGCGTACGGAGAGGGCGGCGATCTCGCTGACGGTCTCCTCGGCGCGGGCCCGCGCGGCGGTGTCGCGGCCGCGCTTGTGCGGGGCGACGACCTGCTCGACCAGCCCGACCTCGCGGTCGGCCGCCGTCTTGAAGGCGCGCAGGTGCCGCGGCTCGAAGCCGAAGTCCGCGAGCTCGCGCGCCGTCTGGGCGATCACCAGTGCGTCCGTGTCGTAGTGACCGGTGCGCGAGGCCGTCAGCAGGCCGAACTGCTCCAGCTCGCCGAGCAGCTCCTCGGAGATCTCCGCGATCTTCAGCAGCTCGCGCCGCGACAGCCGCAGGTTGTCCCGGCGCCGGAACGACTCGGGGCTCGGCAGCCCGTCGGCGGCCAGGGTCACCTGCGGGACGGTGGGTACGACGGGCTCGATCGGCGGCGGCTCGAGGCCGCGGTCGATGGCGTCGAGGTGCTCGCCGATCACCCGCAGGGGCAGGTAGTGGTCACGCTGCATGCGCAGCACATAGCGGAGCCGGTCGACGTCGTCGACCGAGAACTTCCGGTAGCCGGCCGGGGTGCGCTCGGGCTTGATCAGCCCTTTGTCCTCGAGGAACCGGATCTTGGGGATCGTGATCCCGGGGAAGTCCGGCCGCAGCTGGTCGAGGACCTGCCCGATGTTCATCCGCGCCCGGGGCGCGGACGAGGCCCCGGCGGCGGAGCCGGCCGGACTGCTCATCGGGTGTTCACGCGCCCGGGTGGCCTGCGAAGAAGACGAGCCGGAACTTGCCGATCTGCACCTCGTCGCCGTCGGTGAGCTGCACCCGGTCGATCCGGTCGCGGTTGACGTAGGTGCCGTTGAGGCTGCCGACGTCACTCACCGTGAACGAGTCGCCCTGCCGGTGGAACTCCGCGTGCCGGCGCGAGACGGTCACGTCGTCGAGGAAGATCTCACTGTCGGGGTGCCGTCCGGCGCTGATCACGTCCTGGTCGAGCAGGAACCTACTGCCGGCGCCCGGCCCCCGCTGCACGACCAGCAGGGCGTGGCCCGCCGGGAGCGCGTCGACCGCGGCGGCGTCGACCGGGTTGAGCTGCCGGTCGGAGGTCTCGACCTTGTCGGCCGACCCGATCTGGATGGTCGCCGTGGACTCCCCCGCGCCCTCCCCCGGATGGGTCGGAGCAGGCGGCGAGACCAGCCGGTTGCCGCACTGGGCGCAGAAGCGCGCGTCGTCGGGGTTCTGCGTGCCACAGACTGTGCAGAACGGCATCGGTCAGTCCTTCGATCTCGCGGCAAACCCTCAAGGGTCGGTTGAGGTTGACGGTTGCCCCGAACCTATCAGTCCGCCGGGGGCGATCAAGCGAACTCCCCGTCGTTCCTGGGGACGGTCGGCAGCGGGCCGGCGGGGTCAGCCCTCGAGCGTCCCCTGGTACGTCGCGGCGTCCATCAGGCCGGTGAGCTGGCCGCGGTCGGACGGCACCACCTCGAAGAGCCACCCGCCGGCGTACGGGTCGCTGTTGACCAGCTCGGGGGTCGCGTCGAGGGCCTCGTTGCGAGCGACGACCTCACCGGAGACCGGCGCGTAGATGTCGCTGACCGACTTGGTCGACTCGAGCTCGCCGCACGTCGAGCCCGCCTCGACCGCGTCGCCCAGCTCGGGGAGCGAGACGTAGACGATGTCGCCGAGCGCGTCCTGGGCGTAGTGGGTGATGCCGATCCGCACCGCACCCTCGTGCTCGCCGGGCTCGCGGACCCACTCGTGCTCGCTGGTGTACAACAGGTCGTCGGGGTACACGTCGTCTCCTCTGAGTCGTGCGCCTGAGTCGTGCGGCGGGTCGGGTGATCGGGAGGGCGCGGGTGCGCTCGCTGAGGTTACTGCGACGAGTCGGGTTCGGCGTACTCAGGCCGGCGCGGCTCGACGACGGTCTCGATGTCTAGCGAGGCCAGCTCCTCGACCTCGACGGTCGCCCCCTCGTCCTCGAACTGGTCGCGCGGGCCCTTGGGGAAGTCGACCGCGCCGTGGAGGGTGCGCGGGTCGCCGATCACGTCGACGACGTACGGCGAGCTGATCGTCGTGCCGTCGACCTCGATGCCGCCGACGGCGTCGTCGAAGGAGCTCTGCGCCACCAGGCGCACCTCCTCGTTGATCTGGATCGCCTCCGCGCCGGCCGTGCGCAGCTCCTGCACCAGGTCGACCATCGTGTCGACGTCGACGGTGCCCTCGTTCTCGGTGATCGTGATCCGGATGCCCGGGCCGGTCACGGGCACCAGGCCGGCCATGATCGCGAGCGTGTTGGCCTGCTCCTCCGCCTGCGCGAGCGCGGCCTCGCGCTGGCCGGTGTCGGACTGCAGGTCGTCGCGGGTGCGCTCGAGCCGCGCGATCTCGGCCTCCGCGCGCTGGGTCTGGGCGGCCAGGCCGTTGAGCACGTCGATGAGGTCCTGCTCGCGCAGGCTGGCGTAGGTGTCGTCGACGGTGGTGAACCGCACCTGGGTCACCGCGGCGTACCCCAGCAGCGCGAGCAGCACGGCCACGACCACCTGGCCCCGCGACGGGCGCAGCAGCGCGTGGCGTAGCCGGTCGCGACCGGAGCGCTGCTCCGGCTCGGCGGCCTCGCGGTCCGACTGCGGGGTGGGGTGGTCGTCGGCCATCGGATCAGGCGTGGAAGAGGTGCCGCCGGATGGCGGCGACGTTGGAGAAGATCCGGATGCCGAGGACGACGATGACGCCGGTGGACAGCTGTCCCCCGACGCCCAGCTTGTCGCCGAGGAAGACGATGCCCGCGGCGATCACGACGTTGCTGACGAACGAGACCACGAACACCTTGTCGTCGAAGATGCCGTCGAGGTAGGCGCGCAGCGCGCCGAAGACCGCGTCGAGCGCGGCGACCACGGCGATCGGCAGATAGGGCTCCAGCCAGTTCGGCACGTCCGGCTGGAAGACGATGCCGAGCAGGATGCCGGCGAGGAGCCCGAGAGCGGCGATCACGGCGCGGTCTCCTTCCCGTGCTTGATGCGGTTCTGCTCCGCGGTGCCCTTCACCGCGTAACGCAGACGGAGCTGCCGCTGGGTGGCGGCGGGCAGCGTGAGGTCGTCCACATTCTGTCGCTTGACCGAGAACCCGAGGACATCGGCCACGTTGGTGAAGGCCAGGCCGCTCGAGGTGTCGAGCAGGTCCGCCGGCAGCGTCTTGTTGTCGCCGATCGCCGAGACGACGTACGGCGGCGACATCGGCGGTGGTCCGTTGAGGTTGATCGCCGCCCCGGAGTTGTGCAGCGCCGACCGCGCGGTCAGCCGCTTGCCGTTGATGGCGACCTCCTCCGCGCCCGCCTCCCACAGCCCGTTGACCAGCAGCGCCAGGTCCTCGCCGCGGACCGTCTCCCCGTCGGGAGCGTCGTCGACGGTGATCACGACGCCCGGACCGCTGACGGCGCCGAAGCCGGTCGTCGCGGCGAGCCGCTCGGTGCGGTTCTCGGCGCTCTGCGCGTTCTCGGCGGCCGACTCGTACTTCGTCTGCAGCCCGACGATCAGCTCGCGCAGTCGCACGATCCTGGTCTGCAGGTCGGCGGCCTCCGCGCGCTGGTCCTCCATCCGCCGCAGCAGCGAGTCACGGTTGGCGTCGTTGATGCCGGAGGACGCCGAGGTCTGCACCGCCGCGATGGTCACCAGCACACCGAACGCCGCCACGACCACCGCCGCGGTCCAGTGCGAACGGCGCCCGGTGGGCGCCGGCTGCCGGGACGCGGCCCGCCGGTCGGCGACGTGCTGGTAGTCCTCGTCCATCGACTCCTGGGTGATCAGGGTCAGCAGCGGGGTCCGGGCGCGGTCGGATGTCGGGGCGTCAGGCATCGCTCACCGCTCGGCGTCGCTCGGTGGTGCGCAGCAGGGTGCGCACCTGCCAGGCGTAGAGCAGCCCGGCCCACCAGTAGAGCCCGATCCCCCAGATCGCGAACGCCCAGCCGAAGACCTGGGCCAGCGTCGCGACCGTGCCGTCGCCGTCGCCGAGCAGCAGCAGCGGGAAGGCGTAGAGCAGGTTGAACGTCGCCGCCTTGCCGAGGAAGTGCACCGGCAGCGCGCTGTAGCCGCGGGTGCGCAGCAGCGGCACCAGGCCCCACAGCAGCAGGTCGCGCAGCGGCAGCGAGAGCGCCACCCACCAGGGCACGATGTCGCGCAGTGCGAGGCCGACCACGACCGCGAGGATGTAGAGCCGGTCGGCCACCGGGTCCAGCACCTGACCGAGCACGGAGGTCTGGCCGAGCCGGCGCGCGAGGTAGCCGTCGAGGAAGTCGGTGATGCCCGAGAGCGCCAGCACGCCGAGTGCGAGCAGGTCGGCCTCGGGTCCCAGGACCAGCCAGAGGAACAGCGGGACGCCCGCCAGTCGCAGCGCACTGAGCAGGTTGGGCAGCGTCCAGACGCGGTGTCGCGTCGCGTCGTCTCCCACCGTGCTCCCGCCTGCGCTTCTCCGGGGTGCCTAACGAGGCACACCCTAGTGGCGTGCGTTGGAAGTTGGTAAACGGTTGGCGTGCTCAGGGTGGGTGCGCTGCCAGGCGCCGGAGCACCGCCATACCCGCTCGTCTCGCAGGCGACGGCAACGCCGCAGAGCGCGTGCCATGAGTGCGCGGAGCGCACCAGAACTTCTGACGCACGGCACCAACCGCCGAACGGCGGCCCGCCCGACTCCCGGGTCAGACCGGCTCGTCCTGATGCGCGGCGTCGCGGATCTCCCCGACCAGCTCCTCGATCACGTCCTCGAGCGTCGCGAGCCCGAGCGTCGTGCCGTCGGGGCCGACGACGCGCGCCATGTGGGCGCCGCGGCGCTGCAGCTTCTCCAGCGCGTCGTGCAGCGCGTCGGTCGGGGCGACCGGAGCGAAGGGCCGGATCCACTTGTCCTGGACGACCCGGTCGCGCCCGTTCGGGTCGGTCTCGATGACGTCCTTGATGTGCAGGTACCCGACCAGGTCGCCGTCGGCCCCGGTGACCGGGAACCGGCTGTAGCCGGTGGCGGCGCACACCGACTCGACCTCCGCGACCGACGAGCCGCGGCGCACGGTCGTGAGGGACTCCGACGGCATCAGCACGGCGGACACGGTCTTCTCGGTGAAGCCGAGCGCCCCGGCCAGCCGGTCGTACTCGTCGCTCTCGATCATGCCCTCGCCGTGCGACTCCTCCACCAGCGCCGCCACCTCCTCGCGGGTGTACGTCGAGTTCACCTCGTCCTTGGGCTCGATCCGGATCAGCCGCAGCATGCCGTTGGCGATCGCGTTCAGCCCGACGATCAACGGGCGCAGCACGGTGACGATCGCGTACATCGGCGGGCCGAGCACCAGAGCTGCCCGGTCCGGGCCGGCGAGCGCGATGTTCTTGGGCACCATCTCGCCGAGCACGACGTGCAGGAACACGACGATGCCGAGCGCGATGACGAACGCGATCGGGTGCAGCAGCCCGTGCGGCACGTGCAGCGCCTCCAGCAGCGGCGCGATCAGGTGCGCGACCGCGGGCTCGCCGACGGCACCGAGGCCGAGGGAGCAGATGGTGATGCCGAGCTGGGCGCCGGCCATCATCAGCGACACGTGCTCCATCGCCCGCAGCGTCGTCCGCGCCAGGCGGGAGCCGTCCTGGGCGCGCGGCTCGATCTGGCTGCGTCGAGCGGAGACCAGCGCGAACTCGGCACCCACGAAGAACGCGTTGAGCACGAGCAGCACGACGGCCAGCAGGACCGCGGTCACGTCGTTCACGAGTCGCTCCCCTCGCCGCCGACCAGCTTCAGCGAGAGCCGGTCGATGCGCAGCCCGTCCATCCGCTCGACGGTGAGCACGGCGAGCCGCTCCCGGGGCTCGTACTGGTCGGGGTCGTCGGCCGCGCTGTGGTCGGGTACGACGATCTCGGCGACGTCGCCGATCTTCGGCACCCGGCCCAGCGAGCGGAGCACCAGGCCGGCGATCGTGTCGTAGTCCTCGTGGTCGGGGAGCTCGATGCCCGTCGCTCCCTCCACCTCGTCGGGCCGCAGCAGGCCCGACAGCGACCAGCCGCCGTCGCGGAGCCGGCGCGCGCTGGCGTTGAGCCGGTCGTGCTCGTCGGAGATGTCGCCGACGATCTCCTCGACGACGTCCTCGAGCGTGACGGTGCCGGCGAACCCGCCGTACTCGTCCAGCACGACCGCGAGCTGGAAGCCGTCCTTGCGCAGCAGCGCCAGCAGCGGGTCGAGCCGCAGCGAGTCCGGCACCAGGATCGGCTTGGCCATCAGGTGCTTGACCTTGGTGGTGGCGCGCTCGCCGACGGGCAGCCCGACGGCGTTCTTGACGTGCACGGTGCCGACCACGGTCTCGTCGGTGTCGAGCACCGGGAAGCGCGAGTGGCCGGACTCGCGGGCGCGCTCGATCAGCGTGGTGGCCCGGTCGTTGACGCCCAGGGTCGTCGTCCGCACCCGGGGCGTCATGATCTCGCCGGCGGTCCGCGCCCCGAACTCCACCGACCGCTCCATCAGCTCGGCGGTCTCGACGTCGAGCGTGCCGAGGGTGGCCGAGCGCTGGATCAGCGAGGCGAGCTCGGAGGAGCTGCGGGCGGAGCGGAGCTCCTCCTGCGGCTCGATCCCGAGTCGGCGCACGATCGCGTTGGCGGACCCGTTGAGCACCCGGATCGGCCCGCGGGCCACGGCGGTGAAGGCGCTCTGGAAGCGCTCGGTCGCGAGCGCGACCGCCATCGGCTTCGCGATCGCGAGGTTCTTGGGCACCAGCTCACCGAAGATCATCGTGAGCACGGTGCTGAGCGAGAGCGCGATCGCGATGGCCACCGGCCGCACCGCGCCCTCGGGGACGCCGAGGTCCGCGAGCGGCTGGTCGATCAGGTCGGCGATCGCCGGCTCGGCCAGGTAGCCGATCGCCAGGTTGGTGATCGTGATGCCCACCTGGGCACCGGAGAGCTGGGTCGACAGCGAGCGCAACGCGCCCTGCAGGCGACGCGCCCCGCCGTCACCGGCCGCGGCGGCGCGGTCGACTTGGCCGCGGTCGACGGTGACGAAGGAGAACTCGGCCGCGACGAAGACGCCGCACGCCGCAATCATCAGCAGGGCCGTGGCGATCAGGATCCACGTGGTCATCGGAGGGGCTCTCCCTGGTCAGGGGCCGGGGAGAGCCGGGGACTTTGAGAGCCGTCCATGGCTGGGTTCGAGAGTTCCTCACGGGAGGCGAACAGGTCCCGACGAATGTTACCGGCGCACCGGTCGCCGAGAACACTCGGCACAGATGCGGCGCATCGCGGCCCCGACCCCCTACCGTGGTCTGGACCACGGTCCGCGGCCCTCTCGGGATCAGGTCTCGTGTCCCCCTGCCAGACCGGAGTCCGCCCCATGCCCGAGCTGCTGTCCCCCGCGGCACGCCACCTCGTCGGCCGGTTCTCGTACGGCGTCACACCGGCCCTGGCCCGCGACGTACGCCGGGCCGGGGGCGCCGGTGCCTGGTTCGAGCAGCAGCTCGCGCCCGGGCGGATCCACGACGGCGCCGCCGACCGCCTCCGCGGCTGGTGGCCCAGCCTCGACCGTGGTCCGACCGATCTCTGGAAGCGGCAGGACCGCGGGATCGAGGGCGGCTGGGAGGTGATGGCCGACTACCAGCGCTGGGTGCTGCTGCGCCGGATGCGGTCGCGCCGCCAGCTGCACGAGGTGATGACCGAGCTCTGGGAGCACCACTTCCACGTGCCGGTGAACGGCGACGCCCAGTTCACCTGGCGCTCCGACTTCGGCACCGTGATCCGCCGGCACGCCCTCGGGCGCTTCGACGAGCTGCTGCGGGACGCCGTGACCCATCCCGCGATGCTGATCAGCCTCGACAACGTCAGCTCCACCAAGAGGTTCCCCAACGAGAACCTCGGCCGCGAGCTGCTCGAGCTGCACACCGTCGGCCGCGGCGCCTACGACGAGCGCGACGTGAAGGACTCGGCCCGCATCCTCACCGGCTGGACCGTCGACATGTGGGAGACCTTCCGGCGGCAGTACGACGAGGAGGCCCACGCGCGCGGCCGGGTGCGGGTGATGGGCTTCCGGCACCGCAACGCGTCGGCGAACGGCCGGGAGGTCACCCGGAGGTACCTGCACTACCTGGCCCACCACCCGGCCACGGCCCGCACGGTGGCCCGCCGGCTCGCGACCAAGTTCGTCCGCGACGAGCCGCCGGCCGAGCTGGTCGCCGAGCTGGCCCGGGTCTACCTGCGCCACGACACCGAGATCCGCCCGGTGCTGCGCGCCCTGGTCGACTCCCGGGCGTTCCGCAGGTCGGCCGGGTCCAAGGTCCGCGACCCCGGCGAGGACCTGGTCGCGACGTACCGCGTGCTGGGCATCGACGTCCGCCGGCCGCCTGCGGGCGCGGCCGGCGACAAGCACGCCGCCAACCAGCTGCTCTGGCAGGTGTCGGGCATGGGCGTGGCGCCGTTCTCGTGGCCGCGGCCCGACGGCCAGCCGATCGACAGCGTGTCGTGGTCGTCACCGGCCCGGCTGATCGCGTCGATGGAGGTGCACCAGAGCCTCGCCGCCGGCTGGTGGCCCAGCGTCGGTGTCCGCTACCGGCGGCCCCGGGCGTGGCTGCCGAACGACACGGTGCGGTTCGAGGAGCTGGTCGACGACCTGTCGCGCCGGATCCTGCACCGCCGCGCCACGCCCCGCCTGCTCCAGGCGTGCTGCCAGGCCGCCGGCTGCCGGCCCCGCGAGCGGATCACCGCCGACCACCCCCTGGTGCGTTGGGGGATGTACCGGCTCCTCGCGACCCTCCTCGACTCCCCCGCCCACCTGACCCGGTGATGACGATGACGACTCCTGACCAGTCCCCCTGCTGCGCCGAGTTCGCGGCCGTCTCCCGGCGCGGCCTCCTCTCGGGCGCGGTCGCGCTCGCCGGTGCCACCACCCTGGTCGGCTCGGCGGCGGTCACGACGTCCGCCGCCGCTGCCGGCCCGGCCACGTCGGTGCTCGTCGTGCTGTCGCTGCGCGGCGCCGCCGACGGGCTGTCGCTGGTGGTGCCGCACGCCGACCCGGCGTACTACGCCGCCCGCCCCGGCATCGCGGTGCCGGCCGACCGGCTGCTGGCCCGCGACGGCATGTTCGGCCTGCACCCCGAGCTCGCGCCGCTGCTCCCGCTCTGGACCGAGGGCCGGCTCGCCGCCGTGCACGCGACCGGCCTGCCCGCGCCGAACCGCTCGCACTTCGCCGCCATGGAGGAGGTCGAGGACGCCGATCCGGGGTCGTCGGTGCGCAGCGGCTGGCTGAACCGCCTGATCGGCGCGACGCCCGGCCGCTCGCCGCTCGACGGGCTCAGCCTGGGCGGCGGGGTCGCCCCGACCTCGCTGTTCGGGCCCGAGCCGACCATGTCGGCCGGCGCGGTCGACGACGTGTCGCTGCCCGGCGAGGGCGACGACGACCGCGGCCGGCGTCGAGCCTCGCTGCGCACGCTCTGGGAGCACGACCGCTCCCCGCTGGCGCGCGCGATGCGCTCGACGTACGCCGCGGTCGACGGGTTCGGTCCCGCGAAGGCGGCCGCCGACAACAGCGCGAGCTATCCCGCGACCGACCTCGGCCGCGCGCTGGCCGAGGTCGCCCGGGCGATCCGCGGCGACGTCGGCATCGAGGTCGTCACCGTCGACCACGGCGACTGGGACATGCACTCCGGCATGGGCTCCGCCGACGGCGGGTGGCTGGTCGACAACACCCGCGAGCTGGCGGGCGCGATCGCGGCGTTCTTCGGCGACCTGGGCGACCAGGCCGCGAAGGTCACCCTCGTGACGATCAGCGAGTTCGGCAGGCGGGTGGTCGAGAACGCCAGCCGCGGCACCGACCACGGGTACGGCAACGTCATGTTCGTCGCCGGCGCGGGCGTCAGGGGCGGCCGCTACTACGGCTCCTGGCCCGGGCTCGGCACCGGCCCGGACGCCGACCTGCTGGTGACCACCGATTACCGCAGCGTGCTCGCCGAGATCGTCGCCACCCGCTTCGGCGCCTCGACGGCGGCGGTCTTCCCGCGCTTCGCACCGGAGGCGGTCGGTGTGATGTCGTCGCTGTGAAGCGGTGTCGCGACCTTCCTCGTCGCGGCGACCTTCATCGTCCAGGCGTGAAACGTCGGCCGGCCGACGAAACTCCCCACGCCGCCCGACCCATAGACGAGAACACGTTCTACCTGCGAGGGTGAGCCCGTGCGCGTCATCCAGTGGGCCACCGGCAGCGTCGGCAAGGCCGCCATCGAAGGCATCCTGCTCCACCCGGAGCTCGAGCTGGTCGGCTGCTGGGTGCACTCCGAGGAGAAGCACGGCCGCGACGTCGGCGAGCTGATCGGCGGCGAGCCGCTGGGCGTGCTGGCGACGTCGCGCATCGACGACGTACTCGCCCTTGACGCGGATGCCGTCCTCTACGCGCCGCTGATCCCCAACCGCGACGAGGTCGCCGCGATCCTGCGCTCGGGCAAGAACGTGGTCACCCCGGTCGGCTGGTTCTACCCGACCGAACGCGACGGCGCCCCGCTCGCCGCGGCCTGCGCCGAGGGCGGCACCACCCTGCACGGCACCGGCATCAACCCCGGCGGCACCACCGAGCTGCACCCGCTGATGTTCTCGGCGCTGTCGTCGGGGGTGACGTTCGTACGCGGTGAGGAGTTCAGCGACATCCGCACCTACAACGCCCCCGACGTCGTGCGCCACATCATGATGTTCGGCGGCAAGCCGGAGGAGGCCATGGGCGGGCCGATGCTCGGGCTGCTCTCGGGCGGCTTCGTGCAGTCCGTGCGGATGTGCCTCGACGTCCTCGGCTTCTCCACCGACGCCGACATCCGGACCTCCCAGGAGGTCGCGGTCGCGACCGCCCCGATCGACACGCCGATCGGCGTCATCGAGCCCGGATTGGTCGCCGCGCAGCGGTTCGTCTGGGAGGCGTACGTCGGCGACGCGTGCGTGATCCGGGTCGCGGTGAACTGGCTGATGGGCGAGGCGCACCTCTCCCCCGCCTGGAGCTTCGGCCCCGAGGGAGAGCGCTTCGAGGTCGAGGTGCTGGGCGACCCCGACACGTTCGTCACGATCAAGGGCTGGCAGCCCACCACCGTCGCGGAGGGCCTGGTGCGCAACCCCGGCGTGGTCGCCACGGCCATGCACTGCGTGAACTCGATCCCGTACGTCGTCGCCGCCGAGCCCGGCATCCGCACCTACCTCGACCTGCCGCTGATTGCCGGCCGGGCGCACCCGAACCTGCGCGGTGGTTGAGGTGCTCCGGAGCGGTGGTTGAGGTGCTCCGGAGCGGTGGTTGAGGTGCTCCGGAGCGGTGGTTGAGGTGCTCCGGAGCGGTGGTTGAGGTGCTCCGGAGCGAGGGACGAGCGGAGGAGCCTCGAAACCCCGCAAGCCGAGAAGCAGCCTTGAGGGCGAGCTCGTAGCGCTGCTCACCGGGTTTCGAGGCTCGGCTCGTCGAGGCTCGCTCCGCTCGCACCTCAGTACAAGCGCTGGCGCGCCTCGCACCCCACCACCGACAGTTCTACTTCCGGATCGACTCCAGCCGCGACACGGCGTCCTCGAACTCCGCGATCAGGCCGGCCATCACCTCGGCGACCGGCCGGACCTCGTTCATGCGACCGACGATCTGCCCGATCGGCATCGAGATGACGTCGGGGTCGCCGGAGGCGTTGATCCGGTTGTGGGCGTCGGCGACCAGGAGGTTCTGCAGCGGCATCGGCAGCGGCTCCGGCGCGTCCTCCTCGGCCCACGCCTCGGTCCACTTCGTCTTGAGCAGCCGGGCCGGCTTGCCGGTGTAGATCCGGGTGCGCACCGTGTCCGACGACGTGGCGCGCGTGAACGCCTCGGTCCACCCGGCGTTCGACTGGAGGTTCTGGTACTCGCTGGTGCCCAGCCAGATCGAGCCGGTCCACACGCCCTGCGAGCCGAGGGCGAGGGACGCCGCGATCTGGCGACCGGAGCCGATGCCGCCGGCGCCGAGCACCGGCACGTCGGGCCCGACGGCGTCGACGATGTCGGGCTGCAGCACCATGCTGGCGATCTCGCCGGTGTGGCCGCCGGCCTCGTAGCCCTGGGCGACGATGATGTCGACGCCGTTGCGCACGTGGGAGACCGCGTGCTTGGCCGCGCCGGCGAGAGCGGCGACCAGGATGTCGTGCTCGTGGCACTTCTCGATCACGTCGACCGGCGGCGAGCCGAGTGCGTTGGCGATCAGCACCGGCCGGTGCTGCAGCGCCACGTCGAGGTGCGAGCGCGCGACCGAGTGCAGCCAGCCGAGCACGCCCTCCCGGCCCTCGCCCTCGGGCAGCGGCGGTACGCCGAGGCGCTGCAGGGTCCGCTCGACGAAGGTGATGTGCTCCTGCGGGATCATCGCCTGCAGATCGACCGACTTGCCCTCGGTCGGGATCTTCATCGGCATCACGATGTCGACGCCGTACGGCTTGCCGTCGGTGTTGTCGTCGAGCCAGCTCAGGGTGCGCTCGAGCTCGTCGGTGTCGTTGAACCGGACGCAGCCGAGCACGCCCAGGCCACCGGCCCGCGACACGGCGGCCGCGACGTGCTCGGACGGCGTGAAGGCGAAGATCGGGTAGTCGATCCCGAACCGGTCACAGAGAGGGGTGCGCATGGTGCTCCCGGGTCAGACGCTGGTCGGGTCGACGGTCGCGGCCTTCGCGGCGAAGCCGGCGATCGCGATGTCCTTGGCGGCGGGGTACTGCGCCTTGCCGGCCGCGTTGCGCGGCACCCGGTCGACGATCGTCAGCGAGCGCGGCAGCTTGTAGCCGGAGAGGAACTCGCGCAGGTAGGTGCGCAGGTCCTCCAGCTCGAGCGACTGGCCCTCGCGCAGCTCGACGACCGCGGCCACGGCCTGGCCGAACTTCTCGTCCGGGATGCCGACCACGAGCACGTCGTACACCGACGGGTGCCCCTTGATGGCCATCTCGACCTCTTCGGGGTAGACCTTCTCGCCGCCGGTGTTGACGCAGTTGGAGCCGCGGCCCAGCAGCGTGAGCCGGTTGCCCTCCTCGATGCGCGCGAAGTCGCCGGGCACCGAGTAGCGCTCGCCGTCGATCACGAGGAACGTCGCCGCCGACTTCGCGGGGTCCTTGTAGTAGCCGACCGGCACCGAGCCGCCGCGGCCGAGGCGTCCGGTCTTGCCGATGTCGGTGGCCGGGTCGAGCAGCCGGTTGTTCTCGTCGAGCACCACGGCGTTCGGTCCGATGCCGATCACCGGGCCGTCGGTCGAGATGTTGTTGGGGTCCTGCAGGCCCATCCCCGAGAAGCCGGTCTCGGTCGCGCCGACGGAGTCGGTGAAGATCGAGTTGGGGAAGGCCGCCATCCAGCGCGCCTTCACCGGCGGGCTGAAGATCGCGGCGCTGCTCGAGATCGCGACCAGGTTGGCGCAGTCGTACGCCGTGCCGGTCGCGGCCTTCTCCTCGAAGGCCTCGATGAGCGGGCGCGCCATCGCGTCGCCGGTCATGAAGATCAGCTGCACCTTCTCCTTCTCGATCAGCTCCCAGGTGCGGACCGGGTCGAACTTCGGCTCGAGGATCGTGAGGTGGCCGGCGAAGAGGTGCATGAGCAGCCCCGACTGCGCGCCGCCGTGCATCAGCGGGCTGAGCGGGAAGGTGACCATCCGGGGGTCGGTCGCCTGGCGGGACTGGGCGAACTCGTCCTGCGGCTCCCCGGTGTAGAAGTCGATGCCACCGCCGAGCACCCGCCACCAGTCCTCCTGGCGCCACATGACGCCCTTGGGGAAGCCGGTCGTGCCGCCGGTGTAGATGATGTGGATGTCGTCGGGGCTGCGCTCACCGAAGTCGCGCTCGGCGCTCTGGCCGGCGATGGCGTCGTCGTAGTGCACCGCGCCGTACGACGAGAAGTCGGAGCGGTCGTCGGGGTCGAGCGCGTCGTCGACGACGACGGCGGTCGTCAGCCGGTCGTGCTTGTCCCAGATCGCCGCGACCAGCGGGGCGTAGGAGCGCTCGTGGATCACCGCGACCACGTCGGCGTTGTCGAAGAGGTAGTTGAGCTCGCCCTCGACGTAGCGGTAGTTCACGTTGATCATCACCGCGCGGATCTTCACGATCGCGAGCATGGCCACGACGTGCTCGATGCTGTTCTTGGCGTAGATCGCCACGTGCTCGCCCGGCCCGACGCCCTGCGCGGCCAGGTAGTGCGCGAGCCGGTTGGCGTCGGCCTCCAGCTGGGCGTAGGTCACTGTCCGGTCCCCCACCTTGAGCGCCAGGTTGTCGGGGGCAGCGTCGACGGCGTGTTCGAAGAGGTCAGCGATGTTGTGAGCCACGACGCGAGACTAGAACACGTTCTCGTTCTTGGCTAGGCTCCCGCCATGACCAGCGCCGATGTCCAGTCCGGGGCGACCCCGGAGCCGCACTGCCTCGTCGAGCAGGACGGCCACAAGCTCGTCGTCACGATGAACCGCCCCGAGGCGCGCAACGCCCTCTCCGGCGAGATGCTGGCGATCATGGAGGAGGCCTGGGACCGCGTCAACGACGACGACTCCATCCGCGCCTGCATTCTCACCGGCGCGGGCGGCTACTTCTGCGCGGGCATGGATCTCAAGGCCGCCACCAAGCGGTCGCCGGACGAGAGCTTCAAGTCGGGCTTCGACCCGTCGGTGCTCAAGGGGCTGCTCAAGGGGTTCCGGCTGACCAAGCCGCTGATCGCCGCGGTCGAGGGGCCCGCCATCGCGGGCGGCACCGAGATCCTCCAGGGCACCGACATCCGGATCGCCGGCGAGTCGGCGCGCTTCGGCATCTCCGAGGCCAAGTGGAGCCTCTACCCGATGGGCGGGTCCGCCGTCCGCCTCCCCCGCCAGATCCCCTACACCGTCGCGATGGACCTGCTGCTGACCGGCCGCCACATCAAGGCGCCGGAGGCGCGGGAGATCGGCCTGATCGGGTACGTCGTCCCCGACGGCGGGGCGCTCGCGAAGGCCCACGAGATCGCCGACCTGATCTGCGCCAACGGCCCGCTCGCCGTCCAGGCGATCCTCAAGACCGTCCGCGACTCCGAGGGCCGGCACGAGGAGGACTGCTGGGCCGCCGACGCGAAGGTCGGCATGACGGTCTTCGCCTCCGACGACGCCAAGGAGGGGCCGCGGGCGTTCGCGGAGAAGCGGGCGCCGCAGTTCCGCGGGCGCTGAGGTCGCGTCGAGACACCTGAGATGGCTGCTGGGGCAGCGGTAGGGCAGCCAATCCAGGTGTCTCGACGGTCTCGGACGCGCCGACGTCGTACCCGAGGGCACCTGCCAGAATCCTCCGGTGCCGTGGCCGACCTGGGAGCAAGCCGTCGTGGCCGCGGCCCTCAGCCTGCTGCTCGGACTCGCGCTGCGCCGCCGGCCCTCCCGGCTGACGGCGTACGTCGAGCCCGCCGCGGCCGAGTTCGCCCTGGTCGCGGGCCTCTACGCGGTGTGGCGGCTGGCCCGGATGCTGCCGATCGCGTCGACCGACGGCGCGCTCCGGCGCGCCCACGAGATCGCCAGCCTCGAACAGGCCCTGCACCTGCCTGCGGAGCTGTCGCTGCAGCTGTTCGTGCTGCGTCACGATCGGCTCGTCGACCTGTCGGCGTGGTACTACGCGAGCCTGCACGTGCCGGCGCTGATCGCCTTCCTCGTCTGGCTCTTCTATCGCCACCGCGACCACTACCCACACTGGCGCAACGCGCTCGCGCTGGTCACCGCCGGCTGCCTGGTGATCCGCTTCGTCCGGGTCGCCCCGCCCCGGTTCCTCGGCGAGCTCGGGTACGTCGACCTGACTCACTTCTCGGGACCGTCGGTCTACAGCGCCGACCCCACGACCGGCGTGTCCGACCAGTTCGCGGCGATGCCGTCGATCCATGTCGCGTGGGCGGCGGTGGTGTCCCTGGGCATCGTCGCGGCGAGCACGAGTCACTGGCGCTGGGTCTTCCTGCTGCACGTCGTGCTGACCATGCTCGTCGTCGCCGCGACCGGCAACCACTGGTGGCTCGACGGCGTCGTCGCCCTCGCCCTGCTCTGGGTCGCGCTGGCGCTCGACACCGCCGTCCGCACCCGCCTGCGATCAGCCGACCGCCCGGTCTCCGGTCCAGAACTGCGCCCGTAGCGCCTTCTTGTCCGGCTTGCCGAGCCCGGTCAGCGGCAGCGAGTCGGCCACGATCACCTGCTTGGGCGCCTGCACCGAGCCCTTGCGGTCCTTGACCAGCTGCTGGATCTCGGCGGTCATCGTCGCGATCGACTCCTCGTCGCGCGGGGCGTCGGAGCGCAGGACGACGATCGCGGTGACCGCCTCGCCGAACTTCTCGTGCGGGGTGCCGATGACACCGACCTGGGCGATCGCGGGGTGCTCGGCGACGACGTCCTCGACCTCGCGCGGGAACACGTTGAACCCGCCGGTGACGATCATGTCCTTGGTGCGGTCGACGATGTACCAGAAGCCGTCCTCGTCCTCGCGGGCCACGTCGCCGGTGTGCATCCAGCCGTCGCGGAAGGTCTCGGCGGTCTCGTCGGGCAGGTTCCAGTAGCCGCCGGCGAGCAGCGGCCCGGCCACGCAGATCTCTCCCGGCTCCCCCACCGGGACCGGCTTGCCGTCGTCGCCGAGCAGCGCCGTACGCACGAACGCCGACGGGCGCCCGCAGGAGGCGAGCCGACCGGCGCCTCCTGAGACGTGGTCGTCCTTCGCGAAGTAGGTGATCGCCATCGGCGCCTCGGACTGCCCGTAGTACTGGGCGAAGATCGGGCCGAAGCGGTCGATCGCCTCCTGGAGCCGCACCGGGTTGATCGCGGACGCGCCGTAGTAGACGGTCTCCAGCGACGACAGGTCGCGGGTCTGCGAGTCGGGGTGGTCCATCAGCGCGTAGAGCATCGACGGCACCAGCATCGTGGCGGTGATCCGCTGCTCCTCGATGGTGCGCAGCACCTCGGCCGGATCGAACTTCGCCAGCACGTAGAGGCAGCCGCCCTTGAGCACGGTCGGCACGAAGAACGCCGCGCCGGCGTGCGACAGCGGGGTGCACATCAGGAAGCGTGGCGACTCCGGCCACTCCCACTCCGACATCTGGATCTGGGTCATCGTGTTCATCTGTCGCGACAGGCCGATGACGCCCTTCGGCTTGCCGGTCGTGCCGCCGGTGTAGGTGATCGACACGACGTGCTCCGGGTCGAGCGTCTCCGCCTCCAGCGGAAGTGGGTCGAACGACGCCGCCGCCGCGACCAGGTCGTGCCCGACGTGGGCGAGCTCCGCGGGGACCGGCCCGATCGTGAGGATCTTCTCCAGCTTCGGGCAGCGCTCGAGCAGCCCCAGCGCCCGCTCGACGAACATCGGCACCGGGTCGATGGTCAGCGACGTGATCTCGGCGTCGTTGATGACGTAGGCGTGGTCGTCGAGCGAGCCCAGCGGGTGCAGCGAGCTGCGCCGGTAGCCCTGGGTCTGGCCGGCGCCGAGGATGAACAGCACCTCGGGCCGGTTCAGCGCGAGCAGCGCGCCGGCGGTGCCGCGGCCCGCGCCCAGCGCCTCGAAGGCCTGGACGTACTGGCTCATCCGCTCCGCGGCCTGGCCACCGGTGATCGTGGTCTCGCCCAGGTACATGACCGGCTTGTCGCGGTGCCGCTTGAGAGCGGAGACCATGAGATGGCCGTTGTGGGTCCCGACTCGCATGTCTGCCGTCATGGACCCGAGACTAGAACGTGTTCCAGTTCGGGGCAATCATCGCGGCCCGGTCCGAGCCAGGACGGCGTCCAGCCCCGCGCGCACCGCGGCGTACACGCCGGCCTCGTCGAGGTCGCGCGCGAGCTGCTCGTTGAGCCCGCCCGGAGTGGCGTGCGCACGCGCGAGCGCGTCGAAGTCCGCGCCGGGCGTGCCCAGCTCGGCCGACAACGCCGCGAACGTGTCCGCGACATACCGGCGCGCCTCGGCCCCCGGGACGCCCCGCTCGGTCATCCACCCGGAGATCGTGCCGAGGTAGCGGAAGTACGCCGCGACCGTCGCCGACGCGGCCCCCACCGCCTCGTAGGCCGTCTCGTCGCGCACCTCGAGGCTCCCACCGAGCCGGTCGAAGATCTCGGTGACCGCGGGCGTCGCGGGCTGCACCGGGGTGACGCTGTCGCGGGTCGCGACCGCCGGCAGCGGGATGCTGCGCGCGATGTCGGTCGCCGGCGCGACCAGCTCGGCCAGTCGGCCGACCGAGAGCCCGGCCACCGCACTGACCACCGCGTGACGGGTGCGGAACCGGAGCCCGTCGAGCACGCCCGCGGCGTCGGCGGGACGCAGGCAGACCAGCACCACGTCGCCGGCGTCGACGACGGCCTGGTTGTCCGCGGCGACCCGCACCGACGGGAACCGGGCCGCCAGGTCGGCCGCACGCGCCGCGTTGCGCGGCGACAGGACGACGACCGGCGGCTCGGGCACGCCGTCGCACAGGCCGGTGACGATGGCCGTCGCGATCGAGCCGACTCCCAGGACGCCGTAGGTGGTCACCGGACCAGCCTCCCACCCGGACCACGGTCTCGGGTGGGCCGGCTCAGCGACCGCGCCGCGGCGGGCGGTCGGTCCGCTTGACCAGGATCCCGATCTTGTCGATGCGGTGCTCGGGGTTGCCGAACCGATCGGTCCAGTGGTTGCCGCGGGCGCGGTCCTCCGGCGTCGCGCATGTCGAGATCGTGATGAACCCGCGGGTCGGCTCCTTCCCCGGCTTGCCGGGGACCGCGGCGCGCTGCCGGCGCAGCGACTCCGCCGAGCGGAAGGACACCCAGCGGGTCTTCACGATCCGGTAGACGTAGCGCCAGCGGCCGCTGTCGACGAAGACCTTGTCGTGCCGGCGCAGCGTCGGCGTCTGCCGGAAGACCCCGCCGTGCGAGGTGCGGTGGGCGGTGACCTGGTAGTTGCCGATCCCGCCCGGGCCGGTGCCGCCGTGCGGACCGTGGGAGCTCGCGGCGATGCCGCGGTCCTGGATCCTCGTGCCCGGCGCGTCGTCGGTCTTGCCGCGGTAGGCGACGACCCTCAGTCGGTGGATGCCGAGGGTGGGGATGGAGAGCCGGGCGTTGCGGGCCTCGCCGCTGCTGTGCTCGACCTGCGTGGCCGCCGGCGGCTCGGCCCGGGCGGGCGCTACGGGACCGGCCGAGAGGGCGAGGACGACCGAGCCGACCAGCCCGACGGCGGCGCAGATGCGCGTGGCGTGCATGTGCGGCTCCTACCCGCCGGGGACCCGGCACAGACGTTCAGGCGAGCAACTTCAGGTGAGCAACTTCAGGTGAGCAACTCTGCCACCGACCGGACCTCCGCGGCCGAGCGGCAGCTCAGGAGCAGCGTCGTCACGCCGGTCTCCTCCCACTGCGCGACCCGCTCGCGGACCTCGCCCGCGGTGCCGATGATGTGCATGTCGTCGACGAGCTCGTCGGGGATCAGCGCCGTCGCCTTGTCCTTCTCGCCCGCCAGGTAGAGCGTCTGCACCTCGGCCGCGAGCGCCTCGTAGCCCATCCGCACGAACACCTGGTTGTGGAAGTTCGCCTCCTTGGCGCCCATGCCGCCCATGTAGAGGGACACGAAGGGCCGCATCGCGTCGAGCACCGCGGCCTTCTCCTCCGGGCCACTGACCACCTGGAGGTGGCAGGTCGCGGCGATCTCGAAGTCGGCCCTGGTACGCCGCGCGCCCGGCCGCGCGAAGCCCTCGTCGAGCCACGGCTGGTACATGCCGGCCGACTTCGGCGTGTAGAAGATCGGGATCCAGCCGTCGGCGATCTCGGCGGTCTGCGCGACGTTCTTCGGGCCCTCGGCGCCGAGCCAGATCGGCACGTCGGCGCGCAGCGGGTGCACGATCGACTTGAGCGGCTTGCCGAGGCCGACGGCGTTGTCGCCGCGGTAGGGCAGCGGATGGTGAGGGCCGTCGTTGGTCACCGGCGCCTCACGGGCCAGCACCTTGCGGATGATGTCGACGACCTCGCGGGTGCGGGCCAGCGGCTTGCCGAAGGGCTGGCCGTACCACCCCTCCACGACCTGGGGCCCGCTCACGCCCATGCCGAGGACGACGCGGCCGCCCGAGAGGTGGTCGAGCGTCATGACATGCATGGCGATCGACGTCGGCGTCCGCCCCGACATCTGCACGATCGACGTACCCAGCCTGACCCGCGAGGTCTCGCGCCCCCACCAGGCCAGCGGGGTGAAGGCGTCGCTCCCCCACGCCTCGGCCGAGAAGACGGCGTCGAAGCCGGACTCCTCCGCCGCCGCCACCAGCTCCCCGACCCCCTGCGGGGGCTGCGCGCCCCAGTAGCCCAGCTGCAGTCCCAGCCTCACGTCGCGCACTCTCCTCAGAAGTCATATGTCGGTCATTGACCTTGTCGAAGTGTAGAACGTGTTCTACTTTCGGACCATGACACGAACCCTGTCGGCACCGGTCACCGTAGCGTTCGACTACACCCGCTCGACCGGGCCCGTGCTCGGTCGGTTCCTCACCGGCCTCCGCGACGGCCAGGTGGTCGGCGGCCGCACCTCGGACGGCACGGTCGTCGTGCCGCCGCCCGAGTTCGACCCGGTCACCCATGACCCCGTGACGGAGTTCGTCGACGTGGCGCCGACCGGCACGGTCACGTCGTGGACGTGGGTCCCCGAGCCGGTCGCCGGCCAGCCCTTCGACCGCCCCTTCGCCTGGGCCCTGGTCAGGCTCGACGGCGCCGACGCACCGTTCCTGCACGCGCTCGACGTCTCCTCGCCCGACCAGGTCAGCACCGGCATGCGGGTGCAGGTGCGGTGGGCCGAGGAGCGGATCGGCGCGATCACCGACATCGCGTGCTTCGAGCCCGAGGACGGTGGCGACGGGGGTTTCGAGACGGTTGCTAGCGCAACCTCCTCAACCACCGACACGGAGGTTGAGGTGCGAGGAGCGCCAGCGACGAGCCCCGACACCACCGTGCCGGTCACCGGCGTCGTCACCCCCGTCTCGCTCGACTACCTGTACGCCGCGTCGCCCGAGGAGTCGGCGTTCTACCGCGGCCTCAACGAGGGCCGGATCGTCGGCCAGCGCTGCCCCACCTGCCAGAAGGTCTACGTCCCGCCCCGCAGCGCCTGCCCGGCCGACGGGACGCCGACGGCGGAGGAGGTGGAGGTGTCCCAGACCGGCACCATCACGACCTTCTGCATCGTCAACGTCCCGTTCCTGGGCCAGAAGATCGTGCCGCCGTACGTCTCGGCCTACGTGCTCCTCGACGGCGCCGACATCGCCGTGCTGCACCTGATCCTGGGCGTCGACGCCGCCGAGGTGCGGATGGGGATGCGGGTCCGCGCGGTCTGGAAGGCCCGCGAGGAGTGGACCTACTCGCTCGAGAACATCGACCACTTCGAGCCGACGGGCGACCCGGACGCCGACTTCGACACCTACCGGCACCACCTCTGACCCGGAACCGAGAGGCCTGAGATGAGAGACGTTGCAGTCGTCGGGTTCGCCCAGCGACAGATGCCCGAGTTCGACGGGTCGCCGACCTGCGTGGAGCTCCTGGTCCCGCTGTTCGCCGAGTGCTACGAGCAGACCGGCTGGAGCCGCGGCGACATCGGCTTCTGGTGCTCGGGGTCGTCGGACTACCTGGCCGGACGATCGTTCTCGTTCGTGTCGGCGGTCGACGCGATCGGCGTGATCCCGCCGGTGAACGAGTCGCACGTCGAGATGGACCTCGCCTGGGCGATGTACGAGGCGTGGCTGAAGATCCAGACGGGCGAGGTCGACACCGCGCTCGTCTACGCCTTCGGCAAGGCGTCGGCCGGCGTGCTGCGGCGTACGCTCGCGCTCCAGCTCGACCCGTACACGATGACCCCGCTCTGGCCCGACACCGTGTCGCTGGCCGGGCTGCAGGCGCGGGCCGGCATCGACGCCGGCGCCTGGGACGAGCGGGCGATGGCCGAGGTGGCCAACCGCTCGCTCACCGACGCGGAGAAGAACGAGTACGCGATCCGCAAGGGCGGCTCGTCGGTCGAGGAGCTGCTCGCCCGGCCGATGTACGCCGATCCGCTGCGCAAGCACGACTGCTCCCCCGTCACCGACGGAGCGGCGGCCATCGTGCTCGCCGCGGGCGACCGGGCGCGCGAGGTGCGCGACCGGCCCGCCTGGATCGAGGGCCTCACCCACAGCATCGACCCGATGAGCATGGGCACCCGCGACCTGACCCGGGCCCCGTCCGCCGCCCGGGCGGCCGCCGCCGTCGACCTCGTCGGGGTCGAGGTCGCCGAGCTGCACGCGCCGTTCAGCCACCAGGAGCTGATCCTGCGCCGCGAGCTCGGCCTGGCCGGCGACGTACGCATCAACCCCTCCGGGGGGGCGCTGACCGGCAACCCGATGTTCTCGGGCGGCGGCATCCGCATCGGCGAGGCGGCCTCGCGGATCTGGTCCGGCGAGGTGTCCAAGGCCGTCGGGCACGCGACGTCCGGCCCGGCGCTGCAGCAGAACCTGCTCTGCGTCCTGGGCGCTACTACCGAAGGGGCGAGGAACTGATGGCGAAGCAGCCTGCCGCCGTGGTCGGCGTCGGTCAGACCCACCACCGCGCGAAGCGCGAGGACGTCTCGATGGCTGGCCTGTGCCGCGAGGCCATCGACCGGGCACTGCTCGACGCGAACCTGACGCTCGACGACATCGACGCGATCGTCGTCGGCAAGGCGCCCGACCTGTTCGAGGGCGTGATGATGCCCGAGCTGTTCCTCGCCGACGCGCTCGGCGCCGCGGGGAAGCCGCTGCTGCGCGTGCACACCGCCGGCTCGGTCGGCGGGTCGACCGCGATCGTCGCGGCCTCGCTGGTGCAGGCGGGCGTGCACCGGCGGGTGCTCACGGTCGCCTTCGAGAAGCAGTCGGAGTCCAACGCGATGTGGGCGCTCTCGGTGCCGTTGCCGTTCAACATGCCGGTGCACGCCGGCGCGGGCGGCTACTTCGCCCCGCACGTGCGCTCCTACATCCGCCGCTCCGGCGCGCCGAACCACGTCGGCGCGATCGTCGCGGCCAAGGACCGGCAGAACGCGCTCAAGAACCCCTACGCACACCTGAAGAACCCCGACACCACCGTCGAGTCGGTACTGGCCTCGCAGATGCTGTGGGACCCGATCCGGTACGACGAGACCTGCCCCTCCTCCGACGGTGCCTGTGCACTGGTGATCGTCGACGAGGACACCGCGGCGGCCTCGCCCAACCCGGCGTGGATCCACGGCACCGTGATGCGGTCGGAGGCGACCACCGCGGCCGAGCGCGACCAGGTCAACCCGCAGGCGTCCCGCGACGCGGCGGCCGCGCTCTGGAAGCAGGCGGGGATCACCAACCCGGTCGAGGAGATCGACGCCGCCGAGATCTACGTGCCGTTCTCGTGGTTCGAGCCGATGTGGCTGGAGTCGCTCGGCTTCGCCGAGGCGAACGGCGGCGGCTGGCGGCTCACCGAGTCCGGCGCCACCGCGATGGACGGCCGGCTCCCGGTCAACTGCTCCGGTGGCGTGCTGTCGTCGAACCCGATCGGCGCCTCCGGCATGCTCCGCTTCGGCGAGGCCGCCCTGCAGGTGCGCGGCGCCGCCGGCGAGCACCAGGTCGACGGCGCCCGCCGCGCGCTCGGCCACGCCTACGGCGGCGGCTCGCAGTTCTTCGCGATGTGGGTCGTGGGCGCGGAGAAGCCCACCAACTGAGGACGGGAGCGTACGGTGGTGTCCAACGGATCGCGAGGAGTACTCCATCGGGGAACCTCCGACCGGTCGAAAGGCGGAACGCCATCGCGACGTCGCACGACCCACCCCGACCCGCTCCGCCCGCTGATCGCGAACCCCTTCGGCTGCGGCTGAGCGCGAGCCCGCGTCTCGACACGCTCGACGGCGGTTGGTGGCCGCAGAGCCGGGACCTCCCCGTCGAGGTGGCCGACCTCGCCGACCACTTCCCGCAGTCCCTGGGACGGCTGCACCATGCCGTCTACTCGCCACCGGACTGGAACCACCTCCCGACGCGCCGGGTCCCGGTGCGTGACGGATACGTCGAGCTCAACGCCGTGCCGCAGGACGACACCCACGTCATCCTGCTGCGCACCTCGCAGCGCACGACATTCCGCGTGCTCGTCGTCCCGGTCGAGTTCACGACCGGCCAGGGCGAGGAGGCCCTGCTCGCGGCCACCACTGCCGGGTACACCCACTCCGCGGCCTGCCTCCTCGACACCGTGACCGACCAGCTCGACGTCGATCCCGCCGACCGCTGGGGGTGATCCTCGACGTTCGCCCGCGGCGAACGCTCCTGACCGGGAGGGTCGGCCGGCCGTAGGGTCGCGACATGGGTGACGTCCTCGCATTCCCGTCCCGTCCGGAGCCCGACCACGCCCCCGAGGCCGAGCCGCTGTGGCGCGAGGCCGTGGGCCACGAGCTGCGCGCGGAGCGGCGTACGGCACAGCGCACGCTGGCCGACGTCGCCACCGAGGCGGGCGTGTCCACGCAGTACCTCTCCGAGGTCGAGCGCGGGCTCAAGGAGCCCAGCTCCGAGGTGCTCGGCGCGGTCGCCGGAGCCCTCGGACTCCGCCTCGTCGACCTCACGACGCGGGTCAGCCGCCGCCTGGTGACCGGGCCGATCTCCGGGCCGGTCTGCCTGGCTGCCTGACGCAGACCCTCGCCCTCAGGCCGACAGCCGCTTCCGGCTGTCGAGGACCCCGTCGACGATGCCGTAGGCCACCGCCTCCGGTGCCGACAGCACGAGGTCGCGGTCGGTGTCCTCGCGCACCTGCTCGACGCTGCGGCCGGTGTGCCGCGCCAGGATCACCTCCATCTCGGCGCGCACCCGCGCGATCTCCTTGGCCTGGACGGCGAGGTCGGGCAGCGTGCCCTGTCCCCCACCCGACGGCTGGTGCAGCACCACCCGGGCGTGCGGCAGCACGGTGCGCCGACCGGGCGCGCCGGCCGCGAGCAGCACAGCTGCCGACGAGGCCGCCTGGCCGACGCACGTCGTACCGACCTCGGAGCGGATGAACTGCATGGCGTCGTAGATCGCCAGCATCGCCGTGACCGACCCGCCCGGGGAGTTGAGGTAGAGGTCGATCGGCGAGTCCGGGCTCTCGGACTCCAGGTGGATCAGCTGGGCGATGACGACGTTCGCGACGCCGTCGTCGATCTCGGTGCCGAGGTAGACGATGCGGTCGGTCAGCAGCCGGCTGTAGATGTCGACCGCGCGCTCACCGCGATGCGTCTTCTCGACGACGCTGGGGATCGTGTACTGACCGCTCATCGGGCCACTCCGAACGCCGCGGCGGTCCGGGCCGGCGTCACCGCACCGACGTCGGTGAGCACCTGGTCGACGAAGCCGTAGTCCCGCGCCTGTTCTGCGGTGAACCACCGGTCGCGCAGCGAGTCCCGCTCGACCACCTCGCGCGGCTGGCCGGTGTGCTCGGCGATCAGCCCCAGCAGCAAGTTCTTGACGTGCTCGAGGTTCTCGGCCTGGATCTCGATGTCCATGGCGGTGCCGCCGATGCCGGCCGAGCCCTGGTGCATCAGGATCCGTGAGTGCGGCAGGGCGTACCGCTTGCCCGGCGTGCCCGCCGAGAGCAGGAACTGGCCCATGCTCGCCGCGAGCCCCATCGCGAGCGTGCTCACGTCGTTGGGGATCAGCCGCATCGTGTCGTAGATGGCCAGGCCCGCCGTGACGCTGCCGCCGGGCGAGTTGATGTAGAGGGCGATGTCGCGGTGCGGGTCCTCCGCGGAGAGGAGCAGCAGCTCCGCGCAGATCTTGTTGGCGATCACGTCGTCGACCTCCTGGCCGAGGACGATGATCCGCTGGTGCAGCAGGCGGTCGGCCGCGGAGAGGCCGGCGAGCGAGGGTGTCTGGGTCATGCCCCCAGCGTTCGGCGTACGACGTCCGCGTTCCAGCGAATCCGCTCCTGGCGGATCCGCCGTCAGCGGATGGAGGCGGCGGCGAGCGCGGAGTCGAGCTGCTCGACCGTGCTCACCCCGACGATCGGCCGCCACCCGCGCTCGAGCATCCAGGCGAGCACCAGCCGCGACCGCGGGACACCGAGCTCCTCGGCCCTGGCCGTGAGCGCGGCCAGCCGCTCGGTGGTGCCCGGGTGGTCGTAGGCCTCCGGGAACGGGCGGTCCGCACGGTCGTAGCTGCCCTGCACCAGCGGGCTGTAGACCCACAGCTCGATCTCGGGGTGTCCGTCGAGGTAGTCGACGGTCTCGTCGGTGACGAAGCCGAAGCGGTGGTCCTTGCCCGGCACCGGCGCGCCCGGGCGCGGCTCGACGTACGACGTGGTGAGCTGCAGCGCGGTCCACGGCTCGACCCCGAGCCGGTGCGCGATGGCCCGGCCGCGCTCGACCCGCCAGGTCGGATGGTTCGACACGCCCAGCCGGCGGACGACGCCCCTCTCGACGAGCGAGCCGAACGCCGCCACGGTCTCCTCGAGGTCGGTCGAGCGGTCCTCGCCGTGCGCCCAGTAGAGGTCGATCGCCTCGACGCCGAGCCGCTCCAGGCTGCGGGCCGCCTCGCGCTCGATCACGGGCGCGGACAGCCCCTCCACCCCGCCGCCGTCGAGGGGCTCCACGCCCACCTTGGTCGCGATGACCAGCTCGTCGCGCAGCCCGGGGTTGGCCGCGAGCCAGCGGCCGAGCAGCGCCTCGCTCTGGCCGCCGTGACCGGTCGGGGACGACCAGAAGGCATAGCAGTTGGCGGTGTCGAGCACCCGCCCACCGGCTTCGACGTACCGGTCCAGGAGCGCGAACGACGTCGCCTCGTCGGTGCGGGTGCCGAAGTACATGGTGCCCAGCACCAGGCCCGTGTCCAGATCCACCCACCCAGCCTACGGAGCCGCGCCGATAGGGTCGTCTCATGATCGAGCTCCGCACGCCCGCCCAGATCGAGCAGATGCGACCGGCCGGCCGGTTCGTCGGCGAGGTGCTGACCGCGCTCGCCGCGAAGGCCGCCGTCGGCGTCAACCTGCTCGAGCTCGACGAGCTCGCCCACCAGATGATCCGCGACCGCGGTGCGGAGTCCTGCTACATCGACTATCACCCGTCGTTCGGCGCCTCGCCCTTCGGCAAGGTGCTCTGCACGTCGGTCAACGACGCCGTGCTGCACGGCCTCCCCCACGACTACGCCCTCGAGGACGGCGATCTGCTCTCGGTCGACTTCGCCGCGAGCGTCGACGGCTGGGTCGCCGACTCGGCCCTCAGCGTCGTCGTCGGGACTCCTCGGCAGGAGGACCTCGACCTGATCGAGGTCACCGGCCGCGCGCTCGACGCGGCGATCGCCCAGGCCCAGCCGGGCAACCGGCTCGGCGACATCTCGGCCGCCATCGGCGACGTCGCTCGGGCGGCGGGCCTCGGCATCAACCTGCAGTTCGGCGGCCACGGCGTGGGCCGCACCATGCACGGCGAGCCGCACGTGCCCAACGACGGCCGCGCCGGCCGCGGGCTCAAGCTGCGGCCGGGCCTGGTGCTCGCCCTGGAGCCGTGGTTCCTGCACACCACCGACGAGATCTACACCGACGAGGACGGCTGGACCCTACGCAGCCAGGACGGCTCCCGCGGCGCCCACATGGAGCACACCGTCGCCATCACGGCAGACGGCCCGCTCGTGTTGACCGAGCGGGCCGCCTGAACCGTCGTACGTCGTTCCTCAGGCGTACTTGACCTGCAGGTTCTTGATGCCGTTGACCCACGAGTGGCGCAGCCGCACGGGCTCGGCCAGCCGGGAGATGTCCGGCACCACGTCGGCCAGGGCGTCGAAGATCACCCGGATCTCCTGACGGGCCAGGTTGGCACCGAGGCAGTAGTGGGCCCCGTGACCGCCGAACCCGAGCTGCGGGTTGGTCTCCCGCAGGATGTTGAACGTGAACGGGTCCTCGAAGACGTCCTCGTCGAAGTTCGCGCTGGCGTAGAACAGCGCCGCCCGCTCGCCCTTGCGGATCGTGACGCCGCCGACCTCGACGTCGTCGAGGGCGGTGCGCTGGAAGACGCTCACCGGCGTGGCCCAGCGGACCACCTCGTCGACCATGGTGGCCGGCCGGTCCCGCTTCCAGATCTCCCACTGCTCGGGGTTGTCGAAGAACGCGTTCATGCCGTGGGTGATGGCGTTGCGGGTGGTCTCGTTGCCGGCGACCGTCAGCAGGATCACGAAGTAGCCGAACTCGTCGTCGGTCAGGCCCCGCTCGCCCTTGTGGGCGTTGATCAGCTTGGTGATGAGGTCGTCGCGCGGGTTCGCCTGCCGCTCGGCGGCGAGCATCATCGAGTAGCCCAGGATCTCCGCCGCGGCGACGTCGTTGGCCCCGGCGAAGTCGGGGTCCTCGCCCGCGAGCATCTGGTTGGACCAGTCGAAGAGCTTGTGCCGGTCCTCCTGCGGGACGCCGATCAGGTCGGCGATCGCCTGCAGCGGCAGCTCGGCGGCCACGTCGTCGACGAAGTTGCCGGTGCCGCGCGCCTTGGCGTCCCCGACGATCTGCGCCGCCCGCATCTCCATCGTCTTCTCCAGCTCCGCGATGGAGCGCGGCGTGAAGCCACGGGAGACGATCTGCCGGGTGGCGGTGTGCTCGGGCGGGTCCTGGTTGATCAGGATGACGCGCTGGAGCTCGATCTGCTCACGGGCCATCTCACCGGGGAAGCGGATGATCGCGCCGTTCTCGTACGTCGACCAGTTCTTGCTGTCCTTGGAGATCGCCGAGACGTCCTCGTGGCGGGTGACGGCGTAGTAGCCGGTCCCCGCCTCGGGCGCGAAGCCGCTGCACCACACCGGGTCCTGCTCGACCCAGACGACGGGGTGGTGCTGCCGGGCGGTGCGGAACTCGTCGTGCGGAATCGCCCTCTGGATCAGGTCGGGGTCGGTGAAGTCGAAGCCCACCGGCAAGACATCGGTTGCGGTCACAGGAGCTCCCTCGAGGCTGGCTGGAACACGTTCTAGTGATGGAGACTACATACCGAAGGTACGGAAGGGAAGGAGAACGCAACTGAGAATTGCCCAAGACGAGAACGTGTTCTACTTTTCTCCCATGGGCACCCCCGTGATCATCGACGCCGTCCGTACTCCCCTCGGCAAGAGGAAGGGCTGGCTCGCCGGCGTGCACCCCGCCGTGCTGCTCGGCTTCGTCCAGTCCCAGGTGCTGGCCCGCGCCGGCATCGACTCCGACCTGGTCGACCAGGTCGTGGGCGGCTGCGTGACCCAGGCGGGCGAGCAGTCCAACGACATGGTGCGCCGCGCCTGGCTGCACGCCGGTCTGGCCCAGCACACCGGCGCGACGGCGATCGACGCCCAGTGCGGGTCGGGCCAGCAGGCCGCCCACCTAGTCCACGACATGATCGCGGCCGGCACCATCGAGGTCGGCATCGCGTGCGGTGTCGAGGCGATGTCCCGGATCCCGCTCGGCGCCAACGTGCCCCCGGGCATGGGCGACCCGCGTCCGGACGACTGGTCGATCGACATGCCCAACCAGTTCGAGGGCGCCGACCGGATCGCCCGCAACCGGGGACTCGGCCGCGCGGACCTCGAGGCCTTCGGCCTCGCCTCGCAGCAGAAGGCGCGCGTCGCCGTCGACGAGGGCCGGTTCAAGCGCGAGATCGCCCCGATCGAGGCGCCCGTGCTCGACGAGACCGGCGCCCCGACCGGCTCGACGCAGGTCGTCGACAGCGACCAGGGCCTGCGCGAGACCACGCTCGAGGGCCTGGCCGGGCTCAAGTCGGTGCTCCCCGACGGTCTGCACACCGCCGGCACCTCCTCGCAGATCAGCGACGGCGCCTCCGCCGTACTCCTGATGGACTCCGACAAGGCCCGCGCGCTCGGTCTGACGCCCCGGGCCCGGATCGCCGCGCACTGCCTGGTCGGCTCCGACCCGTACTACCACCTCGACGGGCCGATCGACGCGACCTCGAAGATCCTCGACCGCACCGGCATGACCATCTCCGACTTCGACCTCTTCGAGGTCAACGAGGCGTTCGCCTCGGTCGTGCTCTCCTGGGCCGGCGAGCACCACGTCGACCTGGACCGGGTGAACGTGAACGGCGGGGCCATCGCCCTCGGCCACCCCGTCGGCTCCACCGGCACCCGCCTGATCACCACGGCCCTGCACGAGCTCGAGCGTCGCGACGCCAGCAGCGCGCTGATCACCATGTGCGCCGGCGGCGCGATGGCGACCGGCACGGTGATCGAGCGGATCTGATCCGTCGCGTGGCCGGCGGCCGCGGGGAGACTCGGGGGGCGGTTCATCAAGGGATGACGTCGAAGCTGCGGATCCCTGGCCGAGTTGAGCGCGGGATCCGCGGCTTCATCAAGGGATGAGGTCGAAGCCGCGGATCCCTGGCCGAGTTGGGCGTGGCAACCGCGGCTTCATCAAGGGATGAGGTCGAAGCTGCGGATCCCTAGCCGAGTTGAGCCCGGGAACCGCGGCTTCATCAAGGGATGAAGGCGAACCCGCAGCCAGACCGACCCCAGCCGCGGATGTCGCGCCCAGGACCCACCGCCAGCCGCTCGCGGTGACCGACAGCAACGGCCGAACACCCCAAGGCCCGAACCGCCGTCAGCCGACTCGTTTGAGCTGCGCACGTAGCCGCCGAGCCGTGGTCTCGGGCGTCTGATAGTCGGACCAGACCAACCGGACCATTCCCATGCCCGTGGCCTCACGCAGGCGGTCTTCTCGCACCTTCTCCTGGAAGACCACATCCCCGGGGTCCTGACCAGGCTTCAGCAGACGTCCGTACTTCATCCACCCGTCGAACTCACCGAGGACACCCTCCCCGAGCCAGGCCCAGTCCGTCGTGCCGATCAGCTCTCCGGACACGTTGCGAACCTCGTACTGCAGAGTCGGCGTGGGTAGCCCAGCCGACCTGAACAGCCACCGGCCGCGCGACTCGCCGACCGACCGCGATCGTGCGTCCGCCATCCGCACGGGCACGTGGAGATGTTGCGTGTACGGCCAGTGCTCCATGAGGGTGAACTGCCCGAACAGTGCGTCCGCGTCGGCAAGGCCAATCCGGAGCAACCCGTCGAACAGGACCAACGCGACCTCGTTGGACGTCCTCGAGGCGGTCTCGATCGCACATCGGGTTGCGCGCAGAACCGCCACTCCGTCGCGCTCGACGACGTCATCGGCAATGCACCTGCCCTCGTGGTGAACGACATCGCCCTCGATGCGGCCCGGGCCGCCGTCCAGCCGCGTGACATGCACCCTGCGCAGGTCGACGCCCCACAGGTCGACCCCGTGAGTGACGAGTCCCGAGACGTGACTCAGGGCAACAGCGTCGCCGAGCGAGTGCGCGACCGCACGAGACAGCACGCGGTGCCGGCCCACGGGGTCGAGCCCGGTCCACTCGTCGGTGAACGTGTAGTAGCCACGCCGGATCCGGTGCCACGATCGCGACCGCATCGCCGCGGCCACGGCGCGGTCGCCGTACCCGAGCTCACGCGCCTCGGCTCGGGTGAAGAAGCCACGGGTCGCGACGAGGATGCGGAGAGGTTCCATGCCGGCAGCGTGCCGCGGCGGCGGAAGGCGTCGCAGGAGCGCGGTCGCTCCCTGTGCAGTACGCGGTCCGCCGCACGACTGTGAGTGACATGTGGCCCGCGCGACGGTCTGTGCCGGGGCGCAGGCTCACCTTCATCCCTTGATGAAGCCACGCTTCCCAGCACCAGTTCGTCGAGGGAACCGACACTCGGTCCTCATCCCTTGATGAAACCGCGCCGCCACAGCACACCAACAGAAGCCGGCCCACCCACCACACGCCTACGCGCCGTACACCGGCTCCGGGTCCGGCCCCTGGGCGAGCAGCTCTCGCAGGGCGGGGCCGACCTCGACGGCCTCCCACCTACGGCCGGCGTCGCGGGCCGGACCGTGCCGCCAGCCGAGCTCGACGGTCATCGTGCTGCCGTCGATCTCGATCACCCGGCCGGTGACGTCGCCGGCCTCCGCGGAGGCGAGCCAGGCCACGATCGGGGAGTTGTCCTCGGGCAGCGCCATGGCGGAGGTGTCGAAGGCGCCCTCGGTCATCCGGGTGCGGGCGACGGGCGCGATCGCGTTGACGGTGACGCCGTATCGGCCCATCTCCTGGGCGGCGACCAGCGTCATGGCGGCGATGCCGGCCTTGGCGGCGGAGTACGTCGTCTGGCCGACCGATCCCTGGAGCCCGGCGCCGGACGAGGTGTTGATGACGCGGGCGGCCCGCTCGCGGCCGGCCTTCGCCTCGGCGCGCCAGTAGGCACCGGCGTGGCGCAGCGGCGCGAAGTGGCCCTTGAGGTGCACCCGGATCACCGCGTCCCACTCCTCCTCGGCGGTGTTGACGAGCATCCGGTCGCGCACGAAGCCGGCGTTGTTGACCAGGATGTCGAGTCCGCCGAAGGTGTCGATCGCCTGGCGCACCATCGCCTCGGCCTGGTCGAAGTCCGCGACGTCGGCGGTGTTCACGACCGCGCGGCCACCGGCGGCCTCGATCTCGGCCACCACCGACTCCGCCGGGGTCTCGCCGGTCCCTTCGCCGGCCAGCGAGACGCCGTAGTCGTTGACGACCACGGCCGCACCGTGCCGGGCGAGCTCCAGCGCGTGCGCGCGGCCGATGCCCCGGCCCGCGCCGGTGACGATCGCGACGCGACCCTCGAGGAGGTTGCTCATGTGAGTCCCTTCTGCACCACCAGGAAGGCGGGGGTCTCTCCCCCGCCGTGACAGGCCACGGTCGCGCCGGAGACGTACGACGCGAGGTCGCTCGCCAGGAAGGCGGCGAGGTTGCCGACCTCCTCGGGCCGCGCCATCCGGCCGAGCGGGATGGTCTGCTCGATCGCCGCCACCGACGCGTCGTCGCCGTAGTGGTCGTCGGTCTGCTCGGTGCGGCACAGGCCGACCTCGATCGCGTTCACCCGCACCTTGGGCGCCCACTCCATCGCCAGCGACGCCGTCAGCGAGTTGAGCCCGGCCTTCGCCGCGGCGTACGCCGCGATGGTCGGCGCCGGCCGGCTGGCCGAGATCGACGAGATGTTCACGATCGCGCCGCCGGAGTCCTGCTGCTGCATCACGGCGTTGGCCGCCTGGGCGCACAGCAGCGGTGCCTGCAGGTTGAGGCCGACGATCTTGTCGTGGAAGCGCGGGGACGCCGTCGCCGCGTCGGTCGCGGGCGCTCCCCCGGCGTTGTTGACCAGGACGTCGAGCCGGCCCAGGTCGGTCGTCACCCGGTCGACGAGCGCTCGGACCGCCTCCGGGTCGCGCACGTCGCAGACCCGGTGGACCGTGCCGGGCACCGGCTCGACCTCGGAGCGCGAGCAGGTCACCACGGACGCCCCGGCACCGAGCAGGGCACGCGTGATCCCGAGACCGATCCCGCGCGCACCGCCGGTGACGAGCGCGACGCGGCCGGAGAGGTCGAGTGGCAGCACCATGCTGGTAGCCTACCAAGCAAGCATTAGGTTGTGTGCATCACCGGTCCGCCGGTGACCCGAGACCGGAAGGCAGCAGATGAGCATCACCTCCGAGCTTCGCGCCGACGGGATCCGGGTGGTGACGATGGCCCACCCACCCGTCAACGCGCTCCCGGTCCAGGGCTGGTACGACGTGGCCGCCGCGCTCGACGAGGCGGCCGGCGACCTCGACACCAAGGTCGTCGTGCTCCGCGCCGAGGCCCGCGGCTTCAACGCCGGCGTCGACATCAAGGAGATGCAGCACTCCACCGGCTTCGACGCCCTGATCGGCGCCAACAAGGGCTGCTACGCGGCGTTCAAGGCCGTCTACGAGTGCGCGGTGCCAGTGATCGCGGCCGTCAACGGCTTCTGCGTCGGCGGCGGGGTCGGCCTGGTCGGCAACGCCGACTGCGTGGTGGCCAGCGACGACGCCTACTTCGGCGTACCCGAGGTCAACCAGGGCGCGCTCGGCGCGGCCACCCACATGGCGCGCCTGGTGCCGCAGCACATGATGCGGACCCTCTACTTCACCGCGCGCACCATCAAGGCGACCGAGCTGGTGCAGTTCGGCAGCGTGCTCGAGGTGGTGCCCCGCGACCAGCTCGACGACGCCGCGCTGCAGGTCGCCACCGAGATCGCGGCCAAGGACACCCGGGTGATCCGCGCCGCCAAGGAGGCGCTGAACGGGATCGACCCGATCGACGTCAACAAGAGCTACCGGTTCGAGCAGGGCTTCACCTTCGAGCTCAACCTCGCCGGTGTGAGCGACGAGCTGCGCGACGCCTTCGCCGGCACAGACAAGGGGAAGAAGTGACCAAGGGACCACGCGACAAGCGGATGTCGATCGACGAGGTCGTCGGCAGCCTGAAGAGCGGGATGACCATCGGCATCGGCGGCTGGGGCCCACGGCGCAAGCCGATGGCGCTGGTCCGCGCGATCTACAACTCCGACCTCGCCGACCTGACGATCGTCAGCTGGGGCGGCGCCGACGTGGGCCTGCTCGCCCGCGCGGGCAAGATCCGCAAGCTGGTCTATGCGTTCGTCTCGCTCGACTCGGTCCCGCTCGAGCCCAACTTCCAGCGCGCCCGTCAGGCGGCGTCGATCCCGGACGTCGTCGAGCTCGACGAGGGCATGTTCCAGACCGGCCTGCGCGCCGCCGCGCAGCGGCTGCCGTTCCTGCCCATGCGCGCCGGGCTCGGCTCGGACGTGATGGTCAACAACCCGTGGCTGAAGACGGTCACCAGCCCCTACGACGACGGCCACGGTCATGAGGAGCTCGCCGCCGTGCCCGCCCTCAAGCTCGACGTCGCGCTGGTCCATCTCAACCGCGCCGACCAGCACGGCAACGCGTCGTACCTCGGACCGGACCCGTACTTCGACGACCTGTTCGCGATGGCGGCGGACCAGACGTACCTGAGCGTCGAGGAGATCGTCGACACCGCCGGCCTCACCGTCGACACGCCGGTGCAGCGGCTGCTGCTCAACCGGATGATGGTCACCGGCGTCGTCGAGACCCCGAACGGCGCGCACTTCACCACCTGCACGCCCGACTACGAGCGCGACGAGAGGTTCCAGCGGGCGTACGCCGCTGCCGCGTCCGGCTCCGACGAGGAGTGGCAGGCGTTCCACGACCGCTTCCTCTCCGGCGACGAGGCGTCGTACCAGGCTGCCGTCCAGGCCTTCACCGAGGAGACCACCAAGTGAGTGCCCCCACGAGTTCCACCCGGGCGGACGTCTGCGCCGCCGCGATCGCGGACGCGTTCCGCGACGACGGCGAGATCTTCGCCAGCCCGATGGGGCTGTTGCCGACGCTCGGCGTACGCCTGGCCAAGCTGACCAGCAACCCCGACCTGGTGATCTCCGACGGCGAGTCGGTCTGGCTCGCCGGGGTGCCGCCGATCCACGCCAAGACCGAGGTCGTCGAGGGCTGGATCCCGTTCCCCCGGGTCTTCGACATCGTCGCCTACGGCAAGCGGCACGTGATGATGGGCGCCACCCAGGTCGATCGGCACGGCAACCAGAACATCTCCGCCATCGGCGACTGGGCCAAGCCCAAGCGCCAGCTCCTCGGCAGCCGGGGCGCCCCGGGCAACACCGTCAACAACCGGACGTCGTACTGGGTGCCGAAGCACTCCCCACGCGTCTTCGTCGAGCGGGTCGACATCGTCTCCGGTGTCGGGCCGAAGCTGGCCAAGGAGGCCGGACCTGCCGCGGCGCGCTTCAACGACATCCACCGGGTCGTCAGCAACCTCGCGGTCTTCGACGTCACCGGCGCCGGCGACACGATGCGGCTGCTCAGCGTCCACCCGGGGGTGAGCGTCGAGGAGGTCGTCGAGGCGACGGGCTTCGCGCTCGACGTGTCCGCCGACGTCCCGACGACGCGTGAGCCGACCGCCGAGGAGCAGGTGCTGATCAAGGAGGTGCTCGACCCGAAGGGCCTGCGCTTCAAGGAGGTTCCCAACCCATGATCGACCAGCTCCTCCGCACGCCGTTCACCGATCTCGTCGGCGTCCGCCACCCGGTCGTGCAGACCGGCATGGGCTGGGTCTCGGGTCCCCGCCTCGTCAGCGGTACGGCGAACGCCGGCGGCCTCGGCATCCTGGCCAGCGCGACGATGACCTTCGCCGAGCTCGAGCAGGCGATCATCGAGGTCAAGGGCCGCACCGACCAGCCGTTCGGCGTCAACCTGCGTGCCGACGCGGCCGACGCGGGCGACCGCTGCCAGCTGCTCATCGACCACGGCGTGAAGGTCGCGTCGTTCGCGCTCGCACCGAAGCCTGAGCTCATCGCCCAACTCAAGGAGCACGGCATCGTGGTGATGCCGTCGATCGGCGCCGCCAAGCACGCGGTCAAGGTCGCGTCGTGGGGCGCGGACGCCGTGATGGTCCAGGGCGGCGAGGGCGGCGGGCACACCGGCCCGGTGCCGACGACGCTGCTGCTTCCCACCGTGCTCGACGCCGTCGACATCCCCGTCGTCGCGGCCGGCGGCTTCTTCGACGGCCGGGGCCTGGCCGCCGCGCTGTCGTACGGCGCGGCCGGGGTCGGCATGGGCACCCGCTTCCTGCTGACCCAGGACTCCGCCGTCCCCGACGCGGTCAAGCGGCTCTACCTGGAGCGCGGGCTCACCGACACCGTCGTCACCGCCAAGGTCGACGGCATGCCGCACCGGATGCTGCGCACCGACCTGGTCGAGGAGCTCGAGGAGTCCAGTGCGGTCAAGCGGCTGGGCCCGACGATGCGACGCACACTGGAGTTCAAGCGCACCAGCGGGATGTCCTGGCTCGGCCTCGCCAAGGACGGCCGGGCGATGCGGAAGGCACAGGGCCGCACCCTCGCCCAGATGGCCCTGGCCGCCAACACGCCGATGATGCTCAAGGCCGGCCTGGTCGACGGCGACACCGACGCCGGCGTGCTCGCGAGCGGACAGGTGGTCGGCGTCATCGACGACCTGCCGACCTGCGAGGAGCTGATCGACCGGATCGTGCGCCGCGCCGCCGACGAGCTGCGCCGCGCGTCGTCGTACGTGCTCTAGCCCGACGCTGGACCCGGGGCACGGCGCCGGCTCAGCCGTCGGCGCCGTGCACCGCGTCGATGACGCGGACCAGCACCTCGTGCAGCTCGCGCAGCTCCTCCATCTCGAGGCCGAGCCGCTCGACGACCGCCGGCGGCACCGCCAGCGCCTGCTCGCGCAGCGCCCGGCCCTGCTCGGTGAGCTCGACCGCGAGCGCGCGGTCGTCCTGGGGATCCCGCCCACGGGTCAGGTGGCCGGCCCGCTCCAGCCTCTTCAGCAGCGGCGAGAGCGTGCCCGGGTCGAGCTGCAGCATCCGGCTCAGCTCGGCGGCCCGGACCGGGGCGTGCTGCCAGAGCGCGAGCATCACGAGATACTGGGGGTGCGTGAGCCCGAGCGGCTCCAGCACCGGCCGGTACACCCCCACGACGCCTCGCGCCGCCACGGACAGCGCGAAGCACACCTGCTCGTCGAGCGCGAGCGGGTTCACGTCGGGGGGGAATGCGGACGGCCGGGCCATAGTTGTTAGAGTACCAACTATTGGTGCACCAATGATTCAGGAGAGTTAGTGAGCGAGCCGCAGGCGAAGCCCAAGAAGCGCCCCCGCCACCTGATGGACCCCGCCAACCCGCATCGCGAGGTCGTGCGGTCGACCGGGGCCGGGGCGATGAGCCTCGAGCCGGTGCAGAAGTGGGTGCTCTCGGTGCTCGCCGCGACCACGATCGCGCACATGGCGGGCGGCCTGGTGATCGCCGCGATGTACGTCGACGACACCCGCACCGACGCCCAGATCGGCCTGAACGTGCTCGCCGCGGCCTTCGGCCTGCTCACCGTGGCGGTCTTCCGCGCGATCCACCAGATGCCGCTGGTCTCGGCGTGGCTGCTGCTCGGCCTGCTCCCGGGCATCCTCGGGCTCTACCTCACCCTCTGACGCTCGCCACCGCTAGGGTCGGGTCCATGGCCGACGAGACCACCCGCCTGAAGGCGGCGACCCTGCTCCGCCTCCACCAGGAGCCCGAGCTGCTCACCGTCGTCAATGTCTGGGACGTGGTCAGCGCCCGGACCGTGGCCCAGGTCGACGGCACCCGGGCGCTCGCGACCGCGAGTCACTCGATCGCGGCGTCGTACGGGTACGAGGACGGCGAGAACATCCCCGTCGACCTGATGCTCGAGGCCGTCGGCCGGATCGTCGCCGCGAGCGATCTGCCCGTCTCCGCCGACCTCGAGGGCGGGTACGGCGACCCCGCCGGGACCATCCGCCGCGCCATCGGCCTGGGGGTCGTCGGCGCGAACATCGAGGACCAGATGCGCCCGGTCGCCGAGGCCGCCCGTAACGTCGAGCAGATCATGAGGGTCGCCGACGACGAGGGCGTCGAGTTCGTGCTGAACGCCCGCACCGACACCTTCCTCCGCGCCGGGGACCGCGACCCCGCCGCCGTGCTGGCCGACGCGATCGAGCGCGGGCGGGCCTACCTCGACGCCGGGGCCCCGGTCGTGTTCGTCCCGGGCCGACTCGACGAGGAGCAGGTCGGCGCCCTGGTCGACGCGTTCGGCCCGCAGCGCCTCACGCTGATCGCCCTCCCCGGAGTGCCGCCGCTGGCCCGGCTCGGGGAGCTCGGCGTCGCCCGCGTCTCCTACGGCCCGATGTCGCAGAACGTCGCCCTCACCGCGCTCCAGGAGCTGGTCGAGGAGGTGCACCGCGGCGGCGGCGTGCCCGCCACGATGCGCCGGTTGAACTGACCGCGACGGCTCTCACTCGCCGGCGGCGGTGTTGGTCCTGCCGGTGGCCGCGGTTTCATCAAGGGATGCAGGCCAACCCGCGCCCACCCGGGCCAACCCAGCCAGGGAAGCGCGACCTCACCCTCATCCCTTGATGAAACCCCAGCAGCCACGCCCGTCGCACCAACGACCACAGCTTCCTCAAGGGAGCATCAGAGCCGAAGGCTCACAGCCGCTCGATGATCGTCACGTTCGCCTGGCCGCCGCCCTCGCACATGGTCTGCAGGCCGTAGCGTCCGCCGGTGCGCTCGAGCTCGGCCAGCAGCGTGGTCATCAGGCGGGCGCCCGTGGCACCGATCGGGTGGCCGAGCGCGATGCCGCCGCCGTTGACGTTCACACGGTCGTGCGAGGCGCCGGTCTCCTTCATCCAGGCGAGCACGACCGAGGCGAAGGCCTCGTTGCACTCGAAGAGGTCGATGTCGTCGATCGACAGCCCGGTCTTCTCCAGCGCGTGCTTGGTCGCGCGGATCGGGCCGGTCAGCATCCAGACCGGGTCGTCGCCGCGCACCGACAGGTGGTGGATGCGGGCCCGCGGCGTGAGTCCGTGCGTGCGGACGGCCGCCTCGGAGGCGATCAGCATCGCGGCCGAGGCGTCACAGATCTGGGAGGCGACGGCGGCGGTGATCCGCCCGTTCGGGGCCAGCGGGTCGAGCCCGGCCATCTTCTCCATCGACGTGTCCCGGGGGCACTGGTCGGTGTCGAAGACCGAGCCGTCGGCCAGCGTCACCGGCTCGATCTCGCCCTTGAACCGGCCCTCGGCGATCGCGGCGTGCGCGCGCTGGTGCGAGGCCAGCGCGAACTCCTCCATCGCGACCCGCGAGATGTCCCACTTCTCCGCGATCATCTCGGCGGAGCGGAACTGGCTGACCTCCTGGTCGCCGTACCGCGCCTGCCAGCCGGGCGACTCCGCGAACGGCGTGGAGAAGCCGTACTGCTGGCCGACCAGCATCGCCGCCGAGATCGGGATCGCGCTCATGTTCTGCAGACCGCCCGCGACCACGAGGTCCTGCGTCCCGGACATCACGCCCTGGGCCGCGAAGTGCACCGCCTGCTGCGACGACCCGCACTGCCGGTCGATGGTCACGCCGGGCACGTGGTCGGGCAGTCCGGCGACCAGCCAGGCGGTCCGCGCCACGTCACCGGCCTGCGAGCCGATGGTGTCGCAGCAGCCGAGGATCACGTCGTCGACGGCGACCGGGTCGACACCGGTACGGCGTACCAGCGCGGCGATCGTGTGAGCGCCGAGATCGGCCGAGTGCACGTCGGCGAGCGCGCCGCCGCGCTTGCCGACCGGGGTGCGGACCGCATCGACGATGTAGGCCTCGGGCATGGTGTTCCTTCCTGCGGTGGTTTCGAGACAGGCGCGGAGCGCCTTCCTCAACCACCGTCTCGTGCGATCCCGTCCAAGAGGATGGTCAGGTACTGGTTGGCGATGGCCTCGTGGGAGAGGCCGCCGCCGGGGCGGTACCACCGCACCGCGACCCAGACGGTGTCGCGGATGAAGCGGTAGGTCAGCGTGACGTCGAGGTCGGCCCGCAGGGCACCGGTCTCGACGCCGTCGGTCAGCAGCGTCATCCAGACGTTGCGCGACTGGGCGTTGCGCTCGGCGAGGTAGCCGAAGCGCTCGAAGCCACCGAGGTAGTCGGCCTCGTTCTGGAAGATCGCGACCGCGTTCGGGTGCTGGTCGATCGACTCGAACGACAGCCGCACCGCGCGCTCGATCTTGGTACGGGGATCGTCGTCGCTGGCCAGCACCTCGTCGTACGCGGCGAACAGCTCGTCCTGGAACGTCCGCAGGATCTCGTCGACCATCGACTCCTTGGAGTCGAAGTGGTGGTAGAGGCTGCCCGACAGGATCCCCGCGGCGTCGGCGATGTCGCGGACCGTGGTGTTCTTGAAGCCCTTCTCCGCGAAGAGTCCGGCTGCGATCGACAGCAGCTCGTCGCGGCGGGAGGCGCTCGACTGCTCAGGCATGCTGACTGCTCACCGAGACCACCTCGCCGGTCAGGTAGGACGCGTAGTCGCTCGCCAGGAAGACCATCACGTTGGCAACCTCCCACGGCTCTGCCGCGCGACCGAAGGCCTCGCGCTGCTTCAGCTCGGCGAGCAGGTCGTCGGAGGTGACCTTCGCGAGGAACGGGTGCATCGCCAGGCTCGGCGACACCGCGTTCACGCGGATGCCGTGCGGCGCCAGGTCGAGGGCGGCGCAGCGGGTCAGCGCCATCACGCCCGCCTTCGCGGCGGCGTAGTGCGCCTGGCCCTCCTGGGCGCGCCAGCCGATCACCGACGCGTTGTTGACGATCACGCCCTTCCGGCCCGCGGCCGCCATCCGGGCGCCCGCCGCACGGATGCAGCGCATCGTGCCGGTCAGCGTGATGTCGAGGACCCGGCTCCACTGCTCGTCGGTCATCTCCAGGATGGAGGCGGTGCCGCCGAGGCCGGCGTTGTTGACCATCACGTCGACGCCGCCGAAGTCCTCGGCCGCGTCGAGCAGGGCCTGCACCTGAGTCTCGTCGGTGACGTCGCAGACCAGCTGGCGGACCCGATCGGCGCCGAACTCGTCGGCCAGCGCCGCCTCGGCCTCCGCGAGCCGACGCTCGTGGGTGTCGCTGAAGACGACGGCCTTCGCGCCCTCCTCCAGCACCCGGCGTACGACGGCCGCGCCGATGCCCGCGCCGGCCGCGGCCGTCACGACGACGACCTTGCCGGCGAGCAGGTCGTGGCCCGGGACGTACGCGGGGGCGGGCTGCTCGGGTCGGTGGGTGGTCATCATGCTCCCTTGGGCTCTCGTGGAAGTCCGAGCACGCGCTCGGCCAGGATGTTGCGCTGCACTTCGTCGCTGCCGCCGTAGATCGTGTCGGCCCGCGCGAAGAGGAAGAGCCGCTGCCAGCGGTCCAGGTCGTACCCGGCATCGTCGCCGTCGGCCGTCGCGGTCGTCAGCCCGGCCGGGCCGAGCACGTCCATGGCGACCTCGCCGAGCCGCTTGTGCCAGTCGGCCCACACCAGCTTGAAGACCGACGGACCCGCGGAGTCCGACCCGGCCGCGGAGGAGAGGCCGCGCATCGCCTGGCGGCGCAGCACCTCGAGCTCGACCTTGAGGCCGGCGAGCCGGTCACGCAGGACCGGGTCGTCGATCGCGCCGTTGCCCCTCGCGAGGTCGACGACGCCATCGAGCTCGCGGGCGAAGCCGACCACCTGGGCGAGCACGGAGACGCCGCGCTCGAAGCCGAGCAGCGCCATCGCGACCCGCCAGCCCTCCCCCGGTGCGCCGACGACCAGATCGGCGTCGGTGCGGGCACCGGTGAAGAAGACCTCATTGAACTCCGAGCCGCCGGTGAGCTGCTCGATCGGCCGGACCTCGACGCCGCTCTGGTCGAGCGGTACCAGCAGGAACGACAGCCCGTGGTGGCGCCGCGAACCCGGCTCGGTGCGGCAGACGACGAACGCCCACTGGCTGAAGTGCGCGTTGGACGTCCACACCTTCTGCCCGTCGATGACCCAGTCTTCGCCGTCGCGACGGGCCTTGGTCTGCACGTTGGCCAGGTCGGATCCGGCGTCCGGCTCGGAGTAGCCCTGCGCCCACAGCTCGTCGACGGCCACGATCCGCGGCAGGAACCGCTCCTGCTGCGCCGGCGTGCCGAAGGCCATCAGCGTGGGTCCGAGCAGCTCCTCACCGAGGTGGTTGACGCGCACGGGCGCGTCGGCCTTGGCGTACTCCTCGTGGAAGATCACCTGCTGGGTCAGGCTCAGCCCGCGCCCGCCGTACTCCTGCGGCCAACCGACGCAGGTCCAGCCGTGCTCGGCGAGGAGCCGGTTCCACGCCACGCGCTCGTCGTGCGCCTCGTGGTCGCGGCCCGCGCCGCCGAGGCCGCGCAGCGCCGCCCACTCGCCGGTCAGGTGCTCCTCGAGCCAGTCCCGCACCTCGGCACGGAACGCCTGGTCCTCGTCGGAGTAGGTCAGGTCCACGAGTGATAGGGTACCAAGCAAATGCTTGGTACGAACACACTGCCCGCGCTGCTCCGCGACGCCGCGGAGCGTTTCGGCGACCATCCGGCGTACGTCGAGGGTGACCGCATCGTGTCCTACGCCGAGCTGCTGCGGCTCGTCGAGGCCACCAGCGAGGTCTACGTCAACTCCGGCGCGTGCTGCGGAGATCGCATCGTGCTCTGGGGGCCCAACAGCATCGACTGGGCCGTGGCGGCGCTCGCCGTGTCGTACGCCGGCGGGGTGCTGGTGCCGGTCAACTCCCGCTACGTCGGGGCCGAGGTGGCCGACGTCGTCGAGCGCACCGACGCGGCGCTGGTCGTGGTCCACGACGGCTTCCTCGGACGCGATCAGGTGCGCGAGCTGCGCGACGCCGGGGTCGACGACCAGGTCATCACCCCGATGGCCGGCCTGATGAGCGCGGCCCGAACGTGCGAGGGCCTGCGTCACGAGGAGGTCACGCCGGACGACGTGGCGGACATCCTCTTCACCTCCGGCACCACCGGGCGGTCGAAGGGCGCGATGAGCGCACACCGGCAGACGATCGGCGCCGCGCGGGCCTGGGCCGAGCTCGGCGGTGTCCGGCAGGACGACCGCTACCTGGTCATCAACCCGTTCTTCCACTCCTTCGGCTACAAGGTCGGCATCGTCGTCGGTCTGGTGACCGGCGCGACGCTCTACCCGGTGGCGACCTTCGACCTCGACGAGACGATGCGGCTGATCGAGGACGCCCGGATCACCGTGCTACCCGGGGCGCCGACGATCTACCAGTCGCTGCTGACCGCACCCGGGCGCGCCGAGCGCGACCTGTCGTCGCTGCGGCTCGCCGTCACCGGCGCCGCCGTCGTACCGGTCGTGCTGATCGAGCGGATGCGTGCCCCCGGACCCGACGGGCTCGCGATCGACCAGGTCGTCACGGCGTTCGGCATGACCGAGGCCGTCGTCGCGACCATGTGCCGCGAGGGCGACTCCGCCGAGACCGTGGCGACCACCTGCGGCCGCGCGATCCCCGGCATGGAGATCGCCATCGCCGAGCCCCGATCGGACTCCGGGGCCGGGGAGCTGCTGATCCGCGGCGACTACGTGATGCTCGGCTACCTCGACGACGCGGCCGCGACCGCCGAGGCGATCGACTCGGACGGCTGGCTGCACACCGGCGACATCGGCGTCCTCGACGAAGACGGCAACCTCACGATCACCGACCGCCTCAAGGACATGTACATCTCCGGCGGGTTCAACGTCTACCCCGCCGAGATCGAGCAGGTGCTCGCCCGCATGGAGGGCGTGGCCGACGTCGCCGTCATCGGCGTGCCCGACGAGCGGATGGGCGAGGTCGGCAAGGCGTACGTCGTCGCCGCCCCAGGCCACACCGTCGAGCCCGACCAGGTCGTCGCCTTCGCGAAGGAGCGGCTGGCGAACTTCAAGGTGCCGCGGCAGGTCGCGGTCGTCGACTCCCTGCCGCGGAACCTGTCCGGCAAGGTCCTGAAGACAGAGCTGCGCGGTGGTTGAGGTGCGAGCGAAGCGAACCCACACGGTGGTTGAGGTGCGAGCGAAGCGAGCCCATACGGTGGTTGAGGTGCGAGCGAAGCGAGCCTCGAAACCACCGCAGAGGAAGGATTGACCGTGGACCTGACCCTGTCCGAGTCCGAGCTGGCCTTCCAGGCCGAGGCGCGGGCCTGGCTGGCGGCCAACGTGCCGAGCGAGCCGCTGCCGTCGATGGACACCGCGGCGGGCTTCGTCGCCCATCAGGAGTGGGAGCGCCGGCTCACCGACGCGCGCTGGTCGGTCGTGTCGTGGCCGGAGGAGTACCACGGCCGGGGCGCCTCGCTCGTGGAGTGGGTGATCTTCGAGGAGGAGTACTACCGGGCCGGCGCGCCCGGACGGGTCTCCCAGAACGGGATCTTCCTGCTCTCCCCGATCATCTTCGACCACGGCACGCCCGAGCAGCAGGACCGCTTCCTGCCCTCGATGGCCACCGGCGAGAAGATCTGGGCGCAGTGCTGGTCGGAGCCCGAGGCCGGCTCCGACCTCGCCTCGCTGCGCTCGACCGCGACGCGGGACGACGAGCGCGGTGGCTGGGTGCTCAACGGCCAGAAGACCTGGTCGTCGCGGGCGGCCTTCGCCCACTGGGGATTCGGGCTCTTCCGCTCGGACCCCGAGGCGGCCCGGCACCACGGTCTGACGTACTTCCTCTTCCCGCTCGACGCCGACGGCATCACCGTGCGTCCGATCGCGCAGCTCGACGGGGAGGCCGGCTTCGCCGAGGTGTTCTTCGAGGACGTCTTCGTGCCGGACTCCGACGTGCTCGGCGCGCCCGGCGACGGCTGGCGGGTCGCGATGTCGACCGCCGGCAATGAGCGCGGCCTGTCGCTGCGCTCCCCCGGCCGGTTCTGCGCCGCCGCCGACCGGCTGGTCGACCTCTACCGGGCGCACGGAGGTTTCGAGATGGTTCCTGAGGAGGTTGCGCAGCAACCGTCTCGAAGGGCAGGCGCTAGCGCGCCTTCCTCAACCACCGATGCGGTGGTTGAGGTGCGAGGAGCGCCAGCGACGAGCCTCGAAACCACCGCCCGGGGCGTCGTCGACGCCTGGATCAAGGCCCAGGCCTACCGGCTCTACACCTGGGGCACGGTGACGAAGCTGCGCGACGGTGGCGACATCGGCGCCGCGGGGTCGGTCAACAAGGTCTTCTGGTCCGAGCTCGACGTGGCCCTGCACGAGACCGCGCTCGACCTGCTCGGCGCCGAGGCCGAGGTGGAGTCGCGCTGGCTCGACGGCTACACGTTCTCGCTGTCCGGTCCGATCTACGCCGGCACCAACGAGATCCAGCGCAACATCGTCGCCGAGCGGATCCTCGGCCTGCCGCGCGAGCCGAAGGGGCTCAGCCGATCGGAGGGGGCACGATGAGGTTCGAGCTCGACGACGATCAGCGCGACTTCGCGGCCGCGCTCGAGTCCCTGCTGTCCGGCGCCGGTGCCGTCGCCGCCGCCCGCGCCTGGGCCGAGGGCGACCACGACCCCGGCCTCAAGCTCTGGTCGCGGCTGGCCGAGCTCGGCGTGCTGTCGCTGGCCACCGACGCGACCCCGGTCGAGGTGGCGATCGCCTTCGAGGCACTCGGCCGGCACGCGGTCCCCGGCCCGTGGGTCGAGTCCGCCGCGTACCTCCCGATCGCGCTCGGACGTGAGATCGAGGGTGTCGCCACGGTGGCCGTGCCGCCGCACGTGCCCTACGCGCTCGACGCCGACGTCGCCGACGAGGTGTACGTCGGATCGACCCTCATCGAGGAGGTCGGTGAGCGGATCGGCTCCGTCGACCGGACCCGGCACCTCTTCCGCGTCGCGGGCGTCGGGGAGCCGAGCCGGCCGGCGTTCGACCTGGCCGTGCTCGCGACGGCCGCGCAGCTGCTCGGCGCGGGCGAGCGGGTGCTGACCGACTCGGTGACCTACGTGAAGCAGCGCAAGCAGTTCGGCCGCGAGATCGGCTCCTACCAGGCGATCAAGCACGCGCTGGCCGATGTGCGGATCGCGCTCGACTTCGCCCGGCCGCTCGTCTTCGGCGCCGCGCTCGGCGCCGTCGACGTCTCGGCCGCCAAGGTCGCGGCCGGCGACGCGGCGTACCTCGCCTCTCGCACCGGCCTGCAGGTGCACGGCGCGATCGGCTACACCCAGGAGTTCGATCTGAGCCTGTGGCTGACGAAGATCCGCGCCCTCGTGACCGCGTGGGGCACGCCCGACTTCCACCGGGCCCGGATCCTCCAGCAGCTCGGTGCCGACTGATGGGGGCGAGCTGATGGACTTCGCCCTCAGCGAGGAGCAGCAGGAGCTCGCCGCGACCGTGCGCTCACTGCTCGACAAGCGCGCCGACGCCCGCGTCGAGCGGTACGACGAGGCGCTGTGGTCCACGCTCTGCGAGCAGATCGGCGTGGCGGCGCTGAACGTCCCCGAGGAGCACGACGGCTTCGGTGCCTCGCTCTTCGAGAGCGCGGTGGTGCTGGAGGAGCTCGGGCGCTCGCTGGCGCCCACTCCCCTGCTGTCGTCGCTGGTGACCTCCGAGGCGCTGCTGGCCGGCGCTGACGACGACGCGCAGGCGCGACTGCTGCCGCGGATCGCGGCCGGCGAGGTGGCGGCGTACGCCGAGGGGCCGGAGGCCGTCGACGTCCTCGACGGCGATCTGGCCGCCGTCCTGGTGGTCGCCACCGACGACGGGCTCTTCGAGCTCGATCCGGCGCGCGCGGAGCGCACCTGGACACCGTCGATGGACCAGACCATCCGGCTCGCGACGGTGCGCGCCGACCTCGCCGCGGCGACCCGCATCGGCGACGGTCGTGCTGCGCGCGAGCGGGCGCGACAGGTCGGCGCCGTGGGCTGCGCCGCGCTGGCCGCCGGGCTCGCCGCCCGGGCGCTCGAGATGACCGTCTCGTACAGCAGGGAACGGGTGCAGTTCGGCCGCCCGATCGGCTCCTTCCAGGCACTCAAGCACCGGATGGCCGACATGCTCGTGCTCGCGGAGATGTCGCGCTCGGCCGCCTGGGCCGCGGCGTACGCCGTCGCCACGCACGCCGACGACGCCGACCAGCTCGCCCATGTCGCGAAGTCCTACTGCACCGACGCACTGTCGCGGATCGCCGGCGAGACCGTGCAGCTGCACGGCGGCATCGCGATCACCTGGGAGCACGACGCCCACCTCGTCTTCAAGCGCGCGCACGCGCTCGGACAGCTCTTCGGGTCGGCCGAGGAGCACCGCCGGGCCGTCGCGCTCTGAGCCGGGACCGGTCGGGGCGAGATCCCCCAGCGCACCGCTCGTGACCCACGCCACATGTCCCCCGTCACACTGTTGCCACCCTGTGGCAGGGCCGTTGCCGGAGCGTGGCACGCGCGGTCCTAGCCTGAGGCCATGACGAAGCAGAACGCGCAGCCCACCGCCGCCGCCAGCTCGTTCCCGGGCTCGGTCGCCAACCCGCGACGTACCCAGATCTGACCAGACCGCCCGCACAACGCCCCTAGCCCGGGGCGGCCGCAGCTAGGTTGCGGTCGTGCGAGTCCTGATCCTGGGAGCCGGCTTCGGCGGGCTCGAGCTGGCCACCACCCTGGTGGCCGAGGCCGGCGACTCCGTCGAGGTCACCCTGGTCGACCGGAGCGAGGGGTTCGTCTTCGGCTTCTCCAAGCTCGACGTCATGTTCGGTCGCACCACCCGCGACCAGGTCGTGCACCGGTACGCCGACCTCGCGCACCCCGAGGTGCACTTCCTCCCGGCGACCGTGCTGTCCATCGACCCGGCGGCGCGCCGTGTCGAGACCGACGCCGGCACCCTCGAGTGCGACGTGCTCGTCGTCGCGCTCGGTGCCGACCTCGACCCGGCCGCGACGCCGGGCCTGGTCGAGCACGGCCACGAGTTCTACACCGAGGAGAGCGCGTTCGCGCTGCGCGACGTGCTCGCGGACTTCCCGGGTGGCGACGTCGTCGTCGCGGTGACGTCCACGCCGTTCAAGTGTCCGCCGGCACCCAGCGAGACCGCGCTCCTGGTGCACGACCACCTGCGCGAGCGCGGACTGCTCGACCGCTCGTCGGTGGCGCTGGCGATGCCGCTCCCGGCACCGATCCCGCCCGCGCCCGACGCCTCCCGGGCGCTGCTCGCCGAGTTCGAGCGCCGCGGCATCGCGTGGCACCCCGGCGCCCTGGTGCGCTCGGTCGAGCCCGGTCGAGCGGTGCTCGCCGACGGTGGCGAGCTGCCCTTCGACCTGCTGCTGGCCGTGCCCGTGCACCGGGCGCCGCGAGTCGTCGTCGAGTCCGGGCTCGCCGAGGACGGCTGGATCCCCGTCGATCCGCTGACCCTGCGCACCCGGTTCGACGACGTGTACGCCGTCGGCGATGTCACCAGCGTCGGCACCCCGAAGGCCGGCGTCTTCGCCGAGGGACAGGCGGCCATCGTCGCCGCGCAGCTGGTCGCCCGGGCTCGCGGCGCGTCGAGCGGCGCGACGTACGACGGCCGCGGCGTCTGCTACCTGGAGTTCGGCGAGCACCGGGTCGCGAAGGTCGACGTGACCTTCGTCAGTGGCCGGCCGCCGGTCGGCACCCTGGAGGGCCCGTCGGTCGACCTGGTCCGCGACAAGGCGGCGTTCGGCGCCGACCGGGCCCGGCGCTGGTTCGGCGCGGACTGGGCGCCGTAGCCCCGAGCCTCAGCGGCTCTTGCGCGCGTCGCGCCCGCCCCTCCGACCGGCCTGACAGGATGTGTCGGGTGCGTCGCGCCGTGGCTCCCCTTCTCGCGGTCACCGTGGCGCTCGTGCTCGCGGACTCCGCGATCGTCACGCTCGCGCTGCCCGACATCCTCGTGCACCTCGACACGACCGTCGCGCAGGTCGCCTGGGTGCTGATCTCGTTCAACCTGGTGCTCGGGCTCGCCGCGGTGCCGACGGCCGTCGGTTTCGCCCGGGTGCAGCCGCGGGTCGTGGGCGCGGTGGGCATCGCGATCTTCGCGGCCGCCTCGGCCTGGTGCGCGGTGGCGCAGTCGATCGAGGTGCTCATCGCGGCCCGGTGCGTGCAGGCGCTCGGCGGGGCGCTCGCGCTGGTCGGCTGCCTGGAGCTCCTGGTGGCGCTCTACGGCGAGCGACGCGGCATCGCCACGTGGATCACCGCCGGCGTGATCGGCACCGCCACCGGACCGGTCGCGGGCGGACTGCTCACGCAGGCGTTCTCGTGGCAGGCGATCTTCGTGGTGCAGGTGCCCTTCGCCGTCCTGGCGGTGCCGGCGGCGCTCGCCGTGCGCACCGGGCCGCTCCCGACGCCGGCACCCGCCACCGTCCGGCACCGGCCCGCCGTACGCCCCAACCTCACCCTGGCGCTGCTCTCGGCCGCGCTGACCGCCGCGCTCTTCCTGCTGGTGCTGCTCCTCGTCAACGGCTGGAGCCACTCGCCGGCGACCGCGGCGCTGGCCGTGTCGGTGGTGCCGGTCGCGGCCCTCGCCGCCCGGCCGCTCGCCCGGCTCCTGCACCCGTCGGCCGAGGTCGAGGTCGCGGTGGGCTGCTTCCTCGTCGCCGGCGGGCTGGCCGGTCTCGCGCTCCTGCCCTCGGCCGACCTCGCCTGGACCGTGGCCCCGCAGGCGCTGATCGGTCTCGGTCTCGGCCTGACGATCGACCAGCTGACCGCGCAGGCGATGCACCTGCGCCTGCCGCGGATCGAGCACGCGAGCTGGACGATCGGCGCGCGGCACCTCGGTGTCGTCGTCGGGCTCGTGATCCTGACGCCGGTGTTCACCGCGGATCTCCAGGACGCCCAGGTCCCCGCTCAGGAGGCGATCACGGCGCTGGTGCTCGACGCCCCGATGCCGGCCCAGGACAAGGTGTCCCTCGCCGAGGCGCTCGGCGCCGAGCTCACCGACCAGCAGGGCCAGGTGCCCGACCTCCACCACGCCTTCGCGACCGCGGACTTCGGGCCCGAGGTCCGGCCCGCCGCGGCCCAGCTGGAGCGCGACCTCGACGCGCAGCTCGAGCGCGCCGCGACCCACGCCTTCCGGACCTCCTTCCTCGTCGGTGCGGCCCTCGCCCTCCTCGCCCTGCTCACCGTGATCGCGCCCCACCGCCGGCGGCCGGCGTGAGCCCCCGGCTCTCCGCCCTCGGGCTGCCGGCCGTCGCCGTCGCCCTGGTCGGCGGCGTACTCGCCGTCCACCTCGCGTACGGCGGCGGCCAGTTCGAGCCGCTCCGCCCGGCCGACCCCTGCGTGGTGCGCGACGTCACGTCGCAGTCCGAGGGGATCGAGGCGCTCACCGAGCAGCTCGTGCTGATCGGCCTCGACGAGGCCGCCTGCACCCTGGGCACCAGTCGCGAGGCGCTCACGCTCGAGCTCGCCCGGAGCGGCGCGGGTGCCCAGGCCGACGCCCAGGCCGACGACCGGGCCGACGACCAGGCCGACGCCCTGCGCGACGGGCTGCTGGCCGCGGTCGCCCGGATGCAGGGGGACGGCACATTGCCGGCGACCTCCGACCTGGTCGACGAGGCCCTCGACACGGCCGACCTCAACGGCGTCCTCGAGGCCGTGATCCGCGCCGTCCCGGACTCGGTCGTCGACGCGGCGCTCCCGATGGACGACGTCCTCACCCGCGCCATCGAGGACCTCGACCTGCACGCCCTGCTGGCGAACCTCGACGACCAGGCGGCCCTGGAGGCTCAGGTGCAGGCGGCGGTCAGCCAGGCGGTCGTCGACTCCCTGGTCGCACGGGTGCGCGACCTGGTGTGACGGGGCCGCTCCGACGGACGTGGGAGTTTCGTCGGCCGGCCGACGTAACTCCCTCAGCGGAAGACTCTCAGCGAGGGTCGGTCGTCCGGTACTGCCCGCGGTAGAACAGCAGCGGGTCGAGGTCTGCGTCGGAGCCCTCGACCCCGTCGTCGGTGATCAGGTCGAGCACCCGGCCGATCACGACGTAGTGGTCGCCGGCCTCGTGCACGGAGTGGATCGAGCAGTCGATGTGCGCGATCGCGCCGTCGAGCAGGGGCGACCCGGTCTGAGGCGCGGGCGACCACTTCACCTCGGCGAACTTGTCGGTGCCGCGGCTGGCCATCGTGTTGGACAGCTCGGCCTGGTCGGCGCCGAGCAGGTTCACGCAGAACTTCCCCGACCGCTGGATCAGCGGCCAGGCCCGCGACGTCTTCGCCGGGATGAAGAGCACCAGCGGCGGGTCGAGGGACACGCTCGAGAAGGACTGGCAGGTCAGGCCGACGGGGGCGTCGTTGCTGATGGCGGTGACCACGGTCACGCCCGAGGCGAAGCGGCCCAGCACGTCCCGGAACCGCCGCGCGGCGTACACCGCCTCCGGGTCGTCGTGGACGGCGACGTCCTCGCCCGGCCGGAACTCGAAGTCGACCTCCTGGTCGCCGAGCCAGGAGATGATCAGCTCCGGGCTGGGCCAGGTCTCCCTGGCGTCCGGGCTCATCCCCTCCGGGATGCCGTGCCCCTCCGGGATCTCGTGACCCCCCTGGATCTCGTCACTGGGCTCCGAGCTCATGAGATCGATGTTCCCACTCCCGGCGACATCGGCCGCACCCGGTCTCACTGTGCTCCGGCGCTGAAGTCGTGTCCCCAGTACGACACGGCCGTCGACTCCCGCGCGACCCACTTCGCGTCCTCGACGGTGAGCCCGTCGGTGCCGAACTCGACGTCGAAGCCGCCCGGCGACCTGACGTAGAACGAGATCATCTCGTCGTTCATGTGCCGGCCCAGGGTCGCCGACAGCGGCGCCTGGTGCTTGCGCACCCGCTCCAGCGCACGGCCGACGTGATCGAGCTCGTCGACCTCGAGCATGATGTGCACGCACTTCGACGGGTTAGGCATCGGCAGGAAGGCCAGCGAGTGGTGCCGCGGATTGACCCCGAGGAAGCGCAGCCACACCTTCGAGCCGGGCGCCTTGCCGACGAACTCCCCCGGCATGCTCATCGAGTCGCGCAGCCGGAAGCCGAGCACGTCGGCGTAGAACCGCAGCGCCTCCACGTCGTCGGTCACCGGCAGCACGATGTGACCCATGCCCTGGTCGCCGGTGACGAACTTCGCGGCGTACGGCGTGACCACCGGGCGCGACTCGTAGGTGATGCCGTGGAAGAGCTCGAAGACGTTGTCGAACGGGTCGGTGAACCGCACCAGCTCCTGCACCCGGCGCTCGTCGAGCTCGGCCTGGGCGCCCTCCTCGAACTCGACGCCGGCCTTCTGCAGGTGCTCGCGGGCCTCCTGCAGGGCGCGGTGGTCGGCGACCTCCCAGCCGACGCACGAGAGCTGGTCGACGTCGGCCGGGAAGACCACGAGCCGGGCCGAGACCTCGTCGATGCGCCAGTACTGGTGGTCCGGGTTCGGACCCCGCCCCTCGGCGAGACCGAGCACCTTGCCCGCGAACAGCCTCCACTGCTCGAGATCGGTGCTGGCCACGCGGACGTAGCCCATGGACTTGATGTCGATGGTCACTGCTTCGTCCTTTCGACGTGGCGAGCCAGGAAGGCGGTCGAGACCTCCGCGAACTCGTCCGCGGCCTCGATCTGCGCCCAGTGGCCGCAGTTGGGGAAGACGTGCAGCTGCGCCTTCGGGATCAGCTTGAGCGCGGCGAACGCGCCGTCGAGCGGGTTCACCCGGTCCTCGCGGCCCCAGGTCAGCAGCGTGTGCTTGCGCAGCCGATGGGCCTCGCGCCAGAGCATGCCGTCCTCGGCGGTCTCGGGGTTCCAGAACGACATCCCCATCGAGCGCATCGCGTCCAGGGCTGCCGGCGCGGTGGCGTCGGCGAAGCGCTCCTCCACGAGCTCGTCGGTGACCAGCTGCTGGTTGACGACCATGGTCGCGATGAACGCGCGCAGACGCTCGCGGGTCGGGTCGGCCCCGAAGTCCATCAGCCGCTGCACGCCCTCGGTGGGGTCGGCGTGGAAGAGGTTGAGCGAGAGCCCGCCCGGACCCATCAGCACCAGCCGCCCGACCCGGTCGGGGTGGGTGAGCGCCAGCCGCATCGCCGTACCGCCGCCGAGGCTGTTGCCGAGCAGGTGCACCCGCTCGATGCCCAGCTCGTCGAGCAGCGCGACGACGTGCTCGGCCGCGAACCGGTAGTAGTTGCCGACGACGGGTGGCTTGTCCGAACCACCGAAGCCCGGCTGGTCGACCAGCAGGGTCCGGAACGACGTGGCGAACCTCGGCAGCGCCGTACCGAAGTTCGACCACGCCGACGCCCCCGGCCCCCCGCCGTGCAGCATGACCAGCGGCAGGCCGCCGCCGATCGCGGTCGCGGCCCCCGCCTCGTAGTAGTTGAGGGTGGTCTCGCTCAACCCTGCCTTCACTGACCCCGCCTTCACCTGGGCAGAGCGGCGGGTGCTCTCCTGGGAGAAGTCCGCCATCGGTCAGTACATCCCCGGGTCGACCTTGTGGCCGAACTGATGCGCGCCGTACATCTGCAGCGCCCGCTCCGGGTCGTTGGCGGCGTGCACGCGGCCCGCGTGGGCGTCGCGCCAGGCCCGCTGCAGGTAGGTGCCCGTGGCGAGCGCGCGGCCGCCCGAGGCCTCGAAGAGCGAGTCGATGGCGTCGATGGCGCGCTGGGTGCCGAGCACCTGGTCGCGGCGCACCCGCAGCCGCAGCTCGAGCGGGATCTGCTCGCCCTTGGCGACGTGGGCCTGCTCCTCGCGGATATTGTTGACCAGCAGCGCCCAGGCCGCGTCGATCTCCGAGCTCGCCCGCGCGATCCGGACCGCGGCGAACGGGTCGAGGGACGCCTTCTCGCCGAGGTACGCCGCACGCACCCGCTTCTGCTGCATCTCCACGTGCTCGGCGTACGCCCCCCGCGCCATGCCGATGATCGGCGTGGTGATGGTGCCGGTGAAGATCGAGTGGAAGGGCAGCTTGTAGAGGTCGGAGGTGTTCTGCTCCTGACCGGGGCCGAGGCAGCGGCCGGTGTCGCTCATGCTCAGCGTGAACGCCTCGGGCACGAAGACCTCGTCGACCACGATGTCGTTGGAGCCGGTGCCGGAGAGGCCGACCATGTGCCAGACGTCGACGATCGTGTAGTTCTCCCGCGGCACCATGAAGGTCTTGAAGTCGATGACGTTGCCGTCCGCGTTGAAGACCAGGCCGCCCAGCAGCACCCAGCTGCAGTGGTCGCAGCCGGAGGAGAAGCTCCACTTGCCGGAGAGCGTGTAGCCGCCGTCGGTGACGGTCGCCTTGCCGGTCGGGGCGTACGACGAGCTCAGCCGGGTCGTGGAGTCGGCGCCCCAGACCGCCTGCTGGGCCTCGTCGGGGAAGAGCGCGACCTGCCACGGGTGCACGCCGACCACGCTGGAGACCCAGCCGGTGGAGGCGCACGCACCCGCGATGTCGCGCACCGCGGAGTAGAAGTCGACGGGGTCGGCCTCGAGGCCGTCGAAGCGCTTCGGCTGGAGCAGCCGGAAGAACCCGACCTCCTCCAGCTCCTTGATCGAGGCTTCGGGCACCACGCGAAGTCGCTCGGCCTCGTCGGCCCGCTCCCGGATGCCGGGCAGCAGGTCGCGGACGCCGTCGAGAACAGCCTGGGACATCGCATCTCCTGTCAGGTGAAAAGCACTGCCAGGCAATACTAGAACACGTTCTTGTTTCGGTCGAGACAGGGATGCCTTGCCTTCAGAACCTGCCTTCAGAACCTGCCTTCAGAACTTGCCTGAGAACGGATCCTGAAGGGTGAGGCCTTCAGGCCCAACACTTCAGCCCCAGCCCTTCAGGCCCAGCCCTTCAGGCGGATGGCTGGTAACGGGTGAGCACGCAGAACTCGTTGCCCTCCGGATCGGCGAGCACCGCCCACCCCTTGTCACCGTCGCGCAGGTCGTTGACGAGCGTCGCGCCCAGGCCCAGGATCCGCTCGACCTCCTCGTCGCGGGAGCGGTCCGTCGGGCGCAGGCAGGGATGCACCCGGTTCTTGATCGCCTTGTCCTCGGGCACCTTGAGGAAGAGCAGGTACCGGTCGTCGGGGCCCTCCAGCCCGGACTCCCTGGCGCCCTCATGGTTCCAGCCGGGCTCGGTGTCGCTCGGGTCGAAGACGAAGTCGTCGAGCACCTGGCCCCACCACCGGGCCTGCGCGAACGTGTCGTGGGCGTCGAAGCAGAAGTTCGAGAGTCGAGATGCCATGGCGACACGGTGCCCATTCCGGCCGGCCGCCGTCCACTCGGTTCCTGCCCAGTCGTCCTGCTCGGTAGTCCGGCTCAGTAGTTCGGCTCAGTAGTCCTGCGGTTGGGTGAAGAAGCCGTCGGGGTCGTACGTCGCGCGCGTCTGCGCGAGCCGGTCGGCGTTGTCGCCGAAGTACGCCGTCCGGTAGTCCTTCAGCGTCGCGTCGGCGTAGTTGACGTAGGCGTGGTTGCCCCAGTGCGGGAGCATCGCGTCGCGGAAGCCGCGCACGAACGCGTCCGCGTCGCCGGGCTTCCCCGGCGGGAACGTGGCGGTGTACTGCACGGTCGCGAGCGCCGTGCGATGCACGAACGCCGTGTCGCCGGGTGCGACCTCCCCGGCCTTGCCGCCGAGCGCGTCGATCGAGATGCCGGCCTCCTTCAGGCCCGAGTCCTGGGCCGCCTGCACCCGGTCGACGAGGTCCGCGATGCCCGGCGCGTCGAGCTCGGCGTACGCCACGTGGGAGGTGGCGGCGAACGCCTCGCGCGCGGGTGACCCCGCGAACGCCTGCATCGCCTCGAGGTAGCCGCGGGTGTGCACCGAGCGCGTCGTGGGCGCGGGCACGTCCTTGAGCAGCCCCGCGAGCTGGCCGTCGAGGGCCGCGGTAGGACCGACCCAGGTGCCGGAGAGGAGCAGGGTCGGCTGGCCCGGGTGCTGCGCGCCGCCGAGGGCCTTGAGGGTCGACCAGAGCCGATCGTCGGCGCTCGGCGCCCACTGCTGCCAGGCCGCGATCACCTGCTCGGCGGCGCTGAACGGCCACGCGAGGTAGACGGTGTTGATCGTCGGCGCTGTCGACGTCGCGAATTCGAACGACGTCACCATGCCCAGGTGTCCCCCACCCCCGCCGCGCAGCGCCCAGTAGAGGTCGGGCTCCTCGTCGGCGCTGGCGGTGCGAAGCCGGCCGTCGGCGGTCACGACCTGTATCGACGTGACGGCGTCGCAGGTCAGCCCCAGCGCGCGGGTGAGCACGCCGACCCCGCCGCCGAGGGTGAGGCCGGCGATCCCGACCGTCGGGCAGGAACCGCCCCCGATGGCCCGCCCACGGCTGCCGATCTCCTGGTAGACGTGGGCGAGCGCCGCCCCGGCGCCGATCGTGGCCGTGGCGCCGTTGAGCGTCACCCGGTCGAGCGGGCGGCAGTCGATGACCAGCGCTCGGGGCGAGCCACCGCCGGACCAGCCCGGATAGCTGTGCCCACCCGACCGGAGCGCGACCGGCACGTCGTGGTCGCGGGCGAACGCGATCGCCGTCGCGACGTCCTGCTCCGACGCCACCGACAGCACCGCGAGCGGACGCTCGCCGTCGTACCGGGGGTTCTGGAGCAGCCGCACCTGGTCGTACGTCGGGTCGCTGGGCCGCGCGAGCTGGCCGGCGACGTTGCGGCGCAGCTGTGCCCACGGAACCTTGCCGCTCGACGTCGGCGACGCGGACGTTGAACCGCTCGGCGGCCCACTCGGCGTCTGCGTCGGCGAGTCGCCGTCGGAGGAGCAGGCCGCGAGCGCACCCAGCGCCCCGGCCCCCAACACCGCTCGTCGCGTCAGCGCTAGCCGTCGAGTCGGTGCTAGCTGTCGAGTCGGTGCTAGCTGTCGAGTCGGTGCTAGCTGTCGAGTCGGTGCTAGCTGTCGAGTCGGTGCTAGCTGTCGAGTCGGTGCTGGCTGTCGAGTCGGTGCTGGCGGCCGAGTCCAGGTCGTCACGTGCTCACCGTAGGGGTTCGGGCCGACGTAGCCTCGACAACGTGACGGTCGGCGAGGAGGTCGTGGGACGACGACCCAGCCGACTCCGCACCCTGCTCACCGAGCCGACGCTGCCGGTCCTGGTCCTGGCGACGATCGCGATGGTGCATCGCCGCTACCTGCCGGACATCCTGCTCTTCGGCGGCACCGCCGCCCTCGTCTATGCGGACGCCGGCCGTTGGGGCTTCCGGACCACCTCCGCCGCGCCGGCGGCTCCGCCCCGGCATCGCTGGGCGACCGCCGTCGCCCTCCTCGCCGTCGCGGCCGCGATGGCCGCACTGCCGCCGACCTCGGTCGCCCTCGACATCGCCTGCGCGCTGGTCGGCATGCTGGCGCTGCGTGCGGCCTGGCGGCCCGGACCGGCGCTCGAGCCCACCCGCGCCGCGCCCGTGCCGCGACGCTGGTGGGTATGGCCGACGCTCGCGGTGGCCCTCGCGCTGGTCGAGCTCTGGTCGTTCGTGCACCGCGCACAGCCGCTCGTCGACGATCCCGACCACCCGGAGCTGAGCACGCTCGTCGAGCCGCTCCTCGAGAGCGAGCTCGTGCGGACCGGCTTCCTCTGGCTGTGGCTGCTGGCCGGTTGGTGGCTGCTGCGGCGGATCCAGGCGTGGGCGCGATGACGAGCTACGTGGCCACGGTCGCGGCATACCTCGGCGTCCTCGGGCTCGCCCTCGCCGTCGAGGTCGTCGCGTTCGCGACGCCCCGCCTGTGGGCGAGCTTCGGACAGGTCGTCACTTGGGCGCTGCGCCGTCGCTCCACCCAGCTCGGGCTCCTCCTTGCATGGTGGTGGCTCGGCTGGCACTGGGTCACGCAGCGTTGACCGGCCCTCACGTCCGCCGGTGGAACCGGACGCTGCCGTCCGGCATCCGCTCGGTGCGGTAGCGGTGATCGTGGGCGAGATGGTGGTGGAAGGAGCAGTGGAGGACCCCGTCGGCCAGGTCGGTGCGGCCGCCGCTCGCCCACGGCTCGCCGGCATGATGCGCCTCGCACCAGGCGGCCGGGATGTCACAGCCCTCGGCCGCACAGGTCGGGTACCGGAGCCCCAGCGCCTTCCGCTGGCCGCCCCTGTACAGCCTGCGAAGCCGGCCGAGATCGAGCACCTGGCTGGCACCGCCGAGCACCGCGGGCAGGATCCCCGCCGTACACGCCAGCCGGCGGGCCTCGCCCGCCGAGATCGGCTCGTCGCCGACGTAGGCCACGCCCGTGCCCGACCGCAGCACCTCCAGGTCGACGGTCACGACCAGGGTGGTCGCGTCGCCACCGTGGAGCGGCAGTCGCCCGGGGTCGACGGACTCGAGGAACGCCCCGAACGCAGCCCCCAGGCGCTGCTCGTAGGGCCGCCGGTCACTCGACGTCGCTCCCCCACGTCGTGGCGTCGTGAACGCCTCCAGGTAGGTCAGCAGCCGGTCGCACACGAGGTCCGCGACGCGGATGCGGAGGTCCGTGGTGCCGTCGCCGTTGCGCCGCGTCGTCAGGAACGTACGTCGGGCTGCCGACGCCTCCTCGCGCTCCAGCAGCCGAGCCTCCAGGCCCTCCGCCACCTCGGGCGCGACGACGTCGACCACTCGACGGCCGAGTATCCGCAGCTGCCGCGGTCCGAAGCGCGCCGCCTCGACCACCAGCCGGTCCTCCGCCGCGGCGCAGACGTCTCCGCCGATCTCGGCCGGCAGTTCGTCGAGCGCGCGCACCACCGCGCCCGCCTGGGCGACGTTGATCTCGCCGTCGCGCAATGCCTGTGCCGTCCGCTCCCGCTCCGCCAGTGCCCGTCCCAACCGAAGCCGCTGCCGACACTCGGCTCGGTCGCGTCGTCCGTGATGGGCCAGCCACGCCGCCGCGTCGCGCGCGCCGTCCTCTTCGGCCACGTCGTCCGCGGTGGCCAGCAGCCGCATCCGCAGCTCCTCCAGCCGATCGATCGACGAGCTCAACCCGAGCAGCGCCTGCTTCTTCTCCGCGGTCGACAGGTACATCGGGTCGACGTCGCCCACATCCGTCAGCGCCTCGTCCACCACACCCATGGCGGCAAGCACCGGGTGGAGCTGAAGCTGGTCCTCGGACATGCGCACACCTGTGATCGACGGGTGCCCGGGGACTGGAACCACACGGGACTTCACTCAACGTCGATGCCAGCGCGTCACGAGACGAGCGACGGTCGTGCGACCGAAGGACTACTGCACCTGCCTCTATTCAATCACATGTTTGGGTCACCGTCAAGGCTCGCGCCACCGTTCCCTCGATGAGGCGAACGACGGCGCTCCAGACCCCCTTCGCCCAGAATGACACGCCTCCGCAGTTGCCCGTCTGTGTCGATGTCCGTGAGGTCGAGGAAGTCCGGATGAACGACCCCTCGCGAGTGTTCGTGGCCCGCAACGTTCGGCCCGAGCGGACCAACCTGATGCTGAGTCGGGAGCAGGTCAACGAGCTAGTCGACCGGATGCTGAAGTCGAGTGGTCGCCAAATCGACCTGTCGCCGCCCTTCGTGGACGCCGCCGTCCGTCCGCGCCGCTCTGACACGATCCACCCATGGAAGTCATCGCGCTCGTGTTCTCCGGGCTAGCGGTCGTCGTCGCTGTCGCCAGCACCATCCTGTCCAACCGGCGCTCGACCGAGGCGTTGGAACTGTCGAAGCGCGCGGAAGCGGCGGCGATCTGGTCTCCGGTGCAGGACGCCGTACAGCGCCTAATCGGCTTCGATCCGTCGCGGGAGCCTGTCGGTGAGCGCCTGGCCAACCTCCGTATCGCAGGCATCGCCCTCGCCGACGACCCGGGGTGGGATGGACTCGACCCGTGGCTGAAGGCCGAGAGGGCGCTGGGCTCCGCCTACGCCCAACAGGCGATGAGTGACTCTTTGCCCAACGACACCCCCGATCGCCGCCTCGAAGTCACTCAGCCGTACTGGACCTGGGCCGACGTCCTTGGTCACAACCTCAGACGGTTCCGGAAGGAGGGCTACAAAGTGGATGAGATGGACTCGCTCCGCAGTCATGCCCTAGGCGAGGTGCAGAGAATCCACGCGAAGCACGGCTGGCCGCTCCCTCCGACCACCCTCCCCGGGGTTCAGGCCGTCGGCGAGTAGTTCGTACCGTCGCGGTCGGGACCGCCGCACGGTCAGGTGACAGCCGCTTCGACGACGGCCTTCTCAGCGGCGGCGAGGCAGAAGTCGTCGTTCATCTTGATGACCAACGCCACGGTCAACCGCAACGCGATCATGTAGGTGTGGAAGTGCGCACCCTCTCCCTCAGTGTTGACTTGTGACCCGTGCAGGTATTTGTTCCGCAATTCGGGTCCGTTGCTGAAGTCAACCGCGTTGAGGAAGTAGTTGAAGTACCTTCCTTCGGCCTCCGATAGCAGCGACGACCGTCGTTCCACCCACCCCTTAGCAACCATCCCGTCGGCCACAGCGCGGCCGCTGCCGGAGAGACGGAAGTAGTTCGCACACTGCGTGTTGAAGAGAGCCGACAGGATGAGGAACTGCTCGGGGTTGATCAGCTGCACCCTGATTCCGTCGTTATCAACTATCCCGAGTTTGATCAGGTGGTCGATCGCCGGCTTCTGGTAGTCGTGGAAGTCGTCATACGCGACCTCATTCTTCAACAAGAGCATTGCCCCGTTGTCGCCTCGCAACTCTTCGCTGATGTAGTTCACGGATGCCTGGTCGGAAAACAGCAGGTTCAGGATGCTCGTGATCTCGTCGGTCTCAGTCGAGTAGAGGTACTTGCCATCAAGAAGGCTTGGCATGTCCTTGTACCGAACTTGTTCTGACCCCATGGCGAGCAGGTCGCGGTCGAGTTCACCGTCCCTGGCGAACAGGCTGAACTGGCTCGCGACGCTCTCCATCTCCGCGAAGAGATGCCGCACCTTGTGAAGATGAGAAGCTCCCGCGCCAGACGGGGTGAAGGAGAAGTTCTCGGCCCGGAACTCTTCGACGAGGTACACCTCGAAGAACCAGGAGATCACCTGCTCCATGTCGATGTCCTTGGACTCCAAGAAGTGGTGGTACAGCCGGGTCTGGAGGAGCGAGCTCATGTCGGTCGCCTGGAAAGCGGCGCCGGTCCTGTACTCGGTCCTTCCTGGCGTCCCCATGAACCGCTCCATCACGCCCAGGTTGGCCGGGTACGACGGCAGGACGAGAAGCGCATTCCGGTCGACGAACTCGAACAGGTGGGGATGAAGTTGTTCAAGATGCTCGGGTTGTCGCACGTCTCCTCGAGCCAACGCCGGCTGTACGTGTAGCGGCACACCAAACCGTCTGACTCATCAAGCTCGGCGGCAGCCGGTTCTTCCTGATCGGTGATGCTCACTTCGCAGCCGGTCCTCATGCCGTCGTTGTCCTCGAAGAACTTCGCGTTCTGTTCCTCGCCACGCCGCTTCGCGCGCAACTTGAGCCGGGCGTCAATTCCTGCCGCTGGCGTCTCCTTGGCAGACGCAATCAGTCCGACGTAGTTCGGATTGGCGTCCTCCCCATCGATGTACTGCTCCAGAAGTGCTCGAGAGTCCTCTGTGGTGAAGCTCTGCGGAAGGTGGATGTCGTCACGCACGTCCTCCTGGAGGTACTTGCGCATCACATGCTCGGCACCTTGAGGTGAGGTCAGTAACTCCGCGCGGACCTCGGCGTCGTAGGCCTGAACCAGCCTCTTGCACCCCAGGATCTCGCCAAGATGCACCCCGGCCGCCGAGAGCGCAGGCAGAACAGTTGCGGCGGCGCAACGCTCGTACGCCTTGTTCCGACCGAGGAGCTCGAGAAGGTCGCCGTGGTAGTCATGCCTGCCCCCTGCCACACCGTCGATCACGGTCGCCACATTCGTATCGTCGACGCTCGAGAAGAATCGGGCGACCGCACCACGAATCTGCGGGATGCGTGCCTTCGCCAGGGCGTGTTGCTCCTCGTTGTAGGCCAGCGGCAGGAAGCCGTGCTCCAGGTACTGCTGAACGTTGTGCAGCTCGAGGATGTCGACGGTGCTCGTGGGCACGTTCGCGGGGTCGAACTGTTCAGCGAGTTCGACCGCCCGCTGAGCGAACCAGCCTGTTGCCAGGTCATTGGGGCCGAAGAACCGAACCCTTCGAACTTCCTCGTCCTCTTCATTCACCTACAGGCTCACCTCTCCTCGCGAACCGAAGCAATGTCGATCCTGACCCACAGGACCGACACAACTGGTCATACGGCTACGGCCCTAACGAGTGGCGCATTCACCCCGATCGACCAGACACAAGTCCCCGGCGCAGACTAAGCGAACCGAACCTGAGTCATAACGCCGCGATTGCCTCACCGAACCACCACCAACCAGCACCTGCTCACGAGTTCGCCGCCACCTTCTCCTGCTGGGCTTTGAGCATCAGCGCGATGTCGATGAGCTGATCCTCCTGGCCGCCGATGAGCTTCCGCCGGCCGGCTTCGAGGAGGATCTGGGCGCCGGAGACGCCGTAGCGGTCGGCGGCGTTGCCGGCGTGCTTGAGGAAGGAGGAGTAGACCCCGGCGTAGCCCATCATCAGGGTCATCCGGTCCAGCTGGCACTCCTCGGGCATCGCGGGCTTGATGACATCCTCGGAGGCGTCGACGATCTTGAGGAAGTCGATCCCGGTGGTCCAGCCGAGCTTGTCGCAGACGCCGACGAACGCCTCCAGGGGCGTGTTTCCGGCCCCGGCGCCGAAACGACGTACGGAGCCGTCGATCTGGGTGGCACCGGCGCGGGCGGCGATCACGGTGTTGGCGACGCCGAGGCCGAGGTTCTCGTGGCCGTGGAACCCGACATCTGCCTGCGAGCCGATCTCGGCGACCACCGCGGCGACCCGGTCGGCGGTCTGCTCCATGATCAGGGCACCGGCGGAGTCCACGACGTACACGCACTGGCAACCGGCGTCGACCATGATCCGGGCCTGCTTCGCGAGCACCTCGGGCGGCTGGGTGTGGCTCATCATCAGGAAGCCGACGGTCTCCAGACCGAGCTCGCGGGCGAGCCCGAAGTGCTGGATCGAGGTGTCGGCCTCGGTGCAGTGGGTCGCGATCCGGCAGATCTGGCCGCCGTTGTCCTGCGCCGCGCGGATGTCGTCCTTGGTGCCCACCCCGGGCAGCATCAGGAACGCGATCTTGGCGCGCTGCGCGGTCTCGGCCGCGACCTTGATGAGCTCCTGCTCCCAGGTCTTGGAGAACCCGTAGTTGAACGACGACCCACCCAGCCCGTCGCCGTGGGTCACCTCGATGACCGGTACGCCGGAGGCGTCCAGCGCCGCGACGATGTCACGGCACTCGGTCGCGGTGAACTGGTGCCGCTTGTGATGCGACCCGTCGCGTAAGCAGGTGTCGGTCAACCGCAGATCCAGCGCACCCCACGGGTCGTCACCGTGAGTGCCGGACCAGGTGCGCGTGAGGGCGTTGATGTCGGTCATGAGGTTGCCTTTCGGGTCCGGAGGTTTCGAGGCTCAGGCGCAGAGCGCCTTCGCACCTCAACCACCGTCAGCCTGCGGTTCAGAGGGGTTTCGAGGCTCAGGCGCAGAGCGCCTTCGCACCTCAACCACCGTTGGAGATCAGGGCGCGGGCGATGTTCTCCCCGACCTGCGTGGCGGCGGCGGTCATGATGTCGAGGTTGCCGGAGTACGGCGGCAGGTAGTCCCCCGCGCCCTCGACCTCGACGAAGATCGACACCTTCAGCTGCCCCCGGGTCGCCTCCGACGGCTCGTCGAGCTGCGGCTCCTGGAGCAGTCGGTAGCCCGGCACGTACTCCTGCACGGCCTTCTCCATCGCCAGGATCGACGTCACGATCGCGTCCCGGTCCGCCTCCGGCGGCACCGCGCAGAAGATCGTGTCGCGCATGATCATCGGCGGCTCGGCCGGGTTCAGGATGATGATCGCCTTGCCCTCCACCGCACCCCCGATCTCGGTCACCCCACGCGACGTCGTCCGCGTGAACTCGTCGATGTTCGCGCGGGTGCCCGGGCCGGCGGAGACCGAGGAGACCGACGCCACGATCTCCGCGTACGACACGGCCGCGGCCCGCGAGACGGCCGCCACCATCGGGATCGTCGCCTGGCCGCCACAGGTGATCATGTTGACGTTCATCGCACCCACGTGCTCCTCGCCGTTGACCGGCGGGATCACCGCCGGCCCGATCGCGGCCGGAGTGAGGTCGACCGCGCGGATGCCGGCCTCCTCGTACCGCGGCGCGTACTCGCGATGCACGTACGCGGAGGTCGCCTCGAAGATCAGGTCCGGCACCTCGTCCTGCTTCAGCAGCCAGTCCACGCCCTCGTGCGTCGACTCCAACCCCTGGTCGCGGGCCAGCCGCAGCCCCTCACTCGCCGGATCCACCCCGATCATCCACCGCGGCTCGATCACCTCCGACCGGAGCAGCTTGTACATCAGGTCGGTGCCGATGTTGCCCGGCCCGACGATCGCCGCACTCAGCTTGGACATCAGATTACTCCTCGAAGGTGACGCTCAGCGGCGCGAAGCCGCTGATGGACGCGTCGACCCGGTCCCCCGGGGCGAACGGCACGAACGGGCCCAGGGCCCCGGACAGGATCAGGTGGCCGGCACGCAACGGGTCGCCGTACCGCTGCGCCTGGACGGCGAGCCAGCGCAGCGCCTCCAGCGGGTCGCCGAGGCAGGCGGCGCCGGTGCCGGCCGAGCGCTCCTCGCCGTTGACGGTCAGCGACATGGTGACGTCGCGCGGCTCGATCCGATCGAGCGGGATGCCCTCGGTGCCGACCACGAAGAGCCCGCTGGAGGCGTTGTCGGCGACGGTGTCGGTGAACGTGATCGCCCAGTCGGCGATGCGCGAGTCGACGATCTCAAGCGCCGGCAGGGCGACGTCGACGGCGGCGCGTACGACGTCGAGGGTGATCTCGGCCCCACCAGGCGGGTCGATGTCGTGGGCGAGCACGAACGCGACCTCGGCCTCGACCCGGGGCTGCACCAGCGTCCGCATGGAGATGGGGTCGTCGGCGCTGACGTCCATGTCGCTGAGCAGGTAGCCGAAGTCGGGCTGGTCCACGCCGAGCTGGTTCTGCACGGCCTCGGAGGTCGCACCGATCTTGCGGCCGACGACGGTCACGCCGCCGTCGATGCGAGCCCGGACCAGCCCCTGCTGCACGGCGTACGCCGCGTCGAGGTCGTCGGTCCCGATGAGGTCGCGCACCGGCGCGCACGGCACCCGGGTGCGTTGGGCCTCGGCCAGTCGATCGACCGCTGCGGCGATGGCGTCCTGGTTGGTCACGGGACGATAGTAGAACCTGTTACAGTTTCTGGCCATGACGACCCCCCTGCCTCCCCGAGAACTTGCGGAGAGCGTCGACGTCGTGGTCGTCGGCGCGGGTGGCGCCGGCATGACCGCAGCGCTGGCGGCAAAGCGGCGCGGCCTCGACACGGTGCTGATCGAGAAGAGCTCCTACTTCGGCGGCTCCACCGCCCGGAGCGGCGGCGGGGTCTGGATCCCGGGCAACTACGCGCTCAAGGCGGCCGGGGAGGACGACGACCTCGCCAACTCCAAGCGCTACCTCGACTCGATCGTGGGCGACGCGGTGAGCAAGGTCCGCCGCGACACCTACGTCGACCGCGGCGCCGAGGTCATGGACTTCATCAAGGCCAACACGCCGGTGCGCTTCACCTGGGTGCCGCAGTACGCCGACTACCACCCGGAGGCGCCCGGAGGCCGGCCGCGCGGGCGCACGGTGGAGCCGATCCCGCTGGACGCGCGCTTCCTCGGCGACGAGCTCGACCACCTGCACCCGCCGTACACGAAGGCGCCCGCGAACCTCATCGTCACCCAGGCGATGTACCGCAAGATCAGCCTCGGCCTGCGCACGATCAAGGGCCCGGTCACGATGGTCCTGGTGGTGCTCCGGCGGCTGCTCAGCATGCTGCTCGGCCGCAAGATGTACGCGATGGGCAACGCCATCGCCATCGGACTGCGCCAGGGGCTCGTCGACGCCGACGTCCCGCTCTTCTACGACCACGCGCTGACCGACCTCATCCTCGACGGCGGCCGCGTGGTCGGCGTCGTGGTCGAGCACGACGGACAGCGCCACGAGATCCGGGCCCGGCGCGGCGTGGTGCTCGGCAGCGGCGGCTTCGAGCACAACCCGGAGCTGCGCGCCAAGTTCCTCCCGCAGCCGACCTCCGAAGACTGGACCACCGGCTCGGCGTACAACACCGGCGCGGGCCTGGAGGCCGGCATCGCCGCCGGTGCGGCGATCGACATCATGGACGACGCATGGTGGGGTCCGACGATCCCGCTGCCGGGCGGACCGTGGTTCTGCCTGGCCGAGCGCAACCTGCCCGGCTCGATCATGGTCAACCAGGCCGGTCGGCGCTACATGAACGAGGCGCTGCCCTACGTCGAGGCCGTGCAGGCGATGTACGAGGGCGAGCGGACCGGTGTCGCGCACGTGCCGAGCTGGATGATCATCGATCAGCGCTACCGCAACCGGTACCTCTTCGCCGGGCTGAGCCCGCGCCAGCCGTTCCCGGGGCGCTGGTACAAGAACGGCACGATCAAGAAGGGCGCGTCGCTCGAGGAGCTCGCGAAGGAGATCGCCGTGCCGCTCGACGCCCTGGTCGCGACCGTCGAGCGGTTCAACGGCTTCGCGCGCGGCGGCGTCGACGAGGACTTCCACCGCGGCGAGTCGGCCTACGACAAGTACTACTCCGACCCCACCGTCAAGCCGAACCCGTCGCTCCACGTGATCGACCAGGCGCCGTTCTACGCCGTCAAGATCGTGCCCGGCGACCTCGGCACCAAGGGCGGCCTGCTCACCGACGAGCGGGCCCGCGTGGTCCGGCCCGACGGATCGGTGATCCCGGGCCTGTACGCCGCGGGCAACGTCTCGGCCGCCGTCATGGGCTACACGTACGCCGGCCCCGGCGCCACGATCGGACCGGCGCTGGTGTTCGGCTACCTGGCCGTCGAGGACATCGCCGGCTCCGAGCCCGGCACGCCCGCCGCCACCACGGAGGAGTCCTGATGCCCATCGACCCCGACAAGGCGATCGGTGCCGAGCTCGGCTCGGTCGACTTCTCGTGGAGCGAGAGCGACGTCCTGCTCTACCACCTCGCGATCGGCGCCGGCTCGAAGCCGGGCGACCAGCTCTCCCCCACTGCACTCCGCTACACCCTCGACGGCCCGGACCTCCAGGTGCTGCCGTCCTTCGGCGTGGTCGCTCCGACCTTCCACGCCACCGACCCGCCTCCGCTCGAGCTGCCCGGTTGCGACATCAACCTGGCCCAGGTCGTGCACGGGTCGCAATCGATCTCCGTGGCCGGGCGGGTCCGCGCGTCCGGCTCGGCCACGGTTACCACTCGGATCAGCGAGATCTGGGACAAGGGCAAGGCCGCCGTGATCTGGCAGGAGGGCGTCGCCACCGCCCCCTCGGGCGAGCGGCTGTGGACCACCCGCTCGTCGATCTTCGTGCGGGGCGAGGGCGGCTGGGGCGGCGACCGCGGCTCGGCCGAGCCCGTCGAGCTGCCCGACCGCGTCCCCGACACGGACACGACGTACGCCGTAACCCCCCAGCAGGCGCTGCTCTATCGGCTCTGCGGTGACCGCAACCCGCTGCACGCGGACCCGGGGTTCGCCAAGGCCGCGGGCTTCCCCGCCCCGATCCTGCACGGGCTGTGCTCCTACGGCATCGTCCTCCGCACCCTCACCGACGAGCTGCTCGACGGCGACGCGGCGCGGGTCGGCGGCTTCGGGGTGAAGTTCGCCGGGGTGGTCTTCCCGGGCGAGACGATCCGAGTCCGCGGCTGGCACGAGGACGGCCGGATCGTCGGCTCCGCGACCGTCGCGGGCGGCGAGCGCGACGGCGCGCCGGTGCTGGGCGACGTCGTGCTGACGACCGCCTGACCGGCACCGTCGACTCGACCGGTCAGACCGGGCGGCGCGCCACGACGTACAGGCGGTCGGTCGTCTCGCCGCGGTGCTCGAGCGCGCCGCGGCGGTACCACTCGACCTCGACGAGCCCGGCCGCCTGCACCAGCGCCACGACGTCCTCGGGCTCGTACAGGACGAAGTCGAGGTCGACGGGCACGTCGAACCAGCTGTCGTGGTGCCGCACCTCGGCGCCGGCGTACAGGCCGAGCACCAGCCAGCCGCCCGGGGCCAGCGGCCGCGTCAGCGTCTCGATCGCGCCGGGCAGCTCGGAGGCGGCGAGATGGATCAGCGAGTACCACGCGAGCACCGCTGCCCACCCCGGTGCGGTCGTGGGACGCATCAACCGGCGCAGGTCGCCGACCTCGTAGGTGCCGTCGGGGAACCGGCGGCGCGCCTGCTCGACCATGCCCGGCGAGAGGTCGATGCCGGTCGCGTCGGCGCCCGCCTCGGCGAGGTAGGCCGTCACGTGGCCGGGGCCGCAACCGACCTCGACGACCGGTCCGCCGGCGGCGTGCGCGGCGACCCGGTCGAGCAGCCAGGTCTCGAAGGGCAGCCCGGCCAGCTCGGTGAGCAGGCTGTCGGCGTACGCCTCCGCGACCGCGTCGTACGACGCGCGAACCCGCTCGTCCCGGGTCTCGGCTCCGGCCGCGAGCACACTGTCGCGATCGACGGCGGGCGCGGCGGCCGGGGCCTCCTCGGCCGGTGGGCCGCCCAGCAGGTGCAGCCAGCGGCTGTCGCGGTCGCCGCCGCGGCGCGGCAGCTGGCGGACCAGGCCGCGCTCGGCCATCCCCTGCAGCGTCCGCTCCACCTCGTCGCGGTCGGCGAAGGCGTGCAACCGCTCGGCGCGGGTCCGCAGCTCGCCGGGTGCCTGGGGCCCGCGGAGCAGCAGCACGGTGACCAGGGCGCGCTCGTCGTCGGCGAGCCCGAGGGCCTCGTCGAGCGTCTGGTGGTACTTCAGCGTCCGCCGCCCGGTGTCGGACCAGACGATCCGCAGCAGCCCCTTCTCCTTGAGCCGACGGCCGGTCTGCTCGACGGTCTGCTCGTCGTACTCGGTCACGGGCTCGCGGCTGTTGGACTGGTTGCAGGCGGTGCGCAGCGAGTTCAGCGTCAGCGGGTAGGACGCGGGCACGGTCACCTGCTTCTCCAGCAGGCTGCCGAGGACGCGCTGCTCCTCGGGGTCGAGCTCGGGGAGGTCGGTCACGACCCCGACCCTAGTGGTCGTCGCTATGGTGGCTCATGAGCAAGCCGAGGAAGCGTCTCGACGCGGACACCTACGAGGCCGAGCTGTTCCGGCTGCAGGCCGAGCTGGTCAAGGTGCAGGAGTGGGTGCGGGCCACCGGCGCACGCGTGGCGGTGATCTTCGAGGGCCGCGACGCCGCCGGCAAGGGCGGCGCGATCAAGCGGATAACGCACTACCTCAACCCGCGCGTCGCCCGCATCGTCGCGCTGCCGATGCCCAGTGAGCGGCAGAAGGGACAGTGGTACTTCCAGCGGTACGTCGAGCACCTGCCCAGCCGCGGCGAGATGGTGCTCTTCGACCGGTCCTGGTACAACCGCGCCGGCGTCGAGCGGGTGCTGGGCTTCTGCACCCCGGATGAGCACGTCCGCTTCCTGCACCAGTGCCCGATCTTCGAGCGGCTGCTCGTGGAGGACGGGATCCTGCTGCGGAAGTACTGGTTCTCGGTGAGCGACGACGAGCAGCAGCGTCGCTTCAAGGACCGGATCGACGACCCGATGCGCCGCTGGAAGCTGTCCACGACCGACCTGCAGTCGATCACGCACTGGGAGGACTACTCCCGCGCGAAGGACGAGATGATGATGCACACCGACATCCCCGAGGCGCCCTGGTACGTCGTGGAGGGGGACGTCAAGAAGGAGGCGCGGCTGAACATGATGGCGCACCTCCTCTCCACGATCCCCTACCTCGAGATCGACCAGCCGCCGATCACGGTGCCCGACCGGCCGCCGTCCACCGGCTACGAACGGCCGCCCCGCGAGCTCACCCACTACGTGCCCGACCACGTCGCGACGCTCCTCGACTGACGACTGGTCTCATCTGCCTCGGTTTCATCAAGGGATGAGGGCGAGGTCGCGCCTCCCCTGCCGAGCTCGCCCGGGGAGGCGCGGGTCGACCTTCATCCCTTGATGAAGCCACCGCCCCGCAGCACCGACGAGCTCTAGCCGAGATCGAACCCCTCGAAGGCGCCGCTGTCGAGCAGCGCCTGCCAGATCTCGTCGCGGTGCAGGTCCAGCGCCCGGGGGGTGTAGTGCTTGCGGTCCTTCCACACGGGGATATCGCCGTCCATCGGGTCGCAGACCGGCGCCGCGGGGCACATGATCGGGTTGATGTTGACCGTGTGGACGCCGGGCATCGTGGCGGCCGCGGCGCGGTAGAACGCGTCGCTCGGCGGCGACTCGATCGGCACGGGCACCCGGCACTGCGCGAGCTCGGTCGCGCCGGCCAGGCAGTCCAACGGCGCGGCGCTGTCGCGCGGCACGGTCAGCATGCTGTCGATGACCAGGGCGCGCGCACCGGCGTCGTGCACCCGGGTGAGGGTGTCGTCGATGGTGCGCACCAGCCGCTGCTCGAGCGTCTCGCCCGGCTTCGGGTCGGTGCTGAGCAGCTTGGTGCGCCAGGCTTCGGTGTCCCGCGGGATCTGCGACAGGATCACCAGGTCGACGTCGGTGTTGGGGATGACGTCGTTGAACGTCTCGTCGCGGATGTCGGTGCACCGCTGCTGGGTCGCCCGGTCCTCGAAGGCGTTGTAGACACCGAGCTGCCACGGGCAGCTCTCCTGGAGGCTGACCGAGAGCTTGAACCCGTGCTCCCGCGCGAGCTTCGCGAGCGCCGGCGCGATCATCCGGGCGTGGGAGTCGCCGACCAGCATCACGTGCGGCCCGTCGCCGTCGACGATGACGCAGTTGTCGGCGTTCCTGAGCGTGCAGGTCGTGTCGTCGGTGCCGCGGTCCTCGACGTACCGCTCCCAGTCGACGCTCGGCACCGGGCCGTCCCGGTTGGCCTCCGAGCCGGTGACCGCCGACCCGGCCGCGGCCAGGGCCGGACGGCGGTCGGAGTGCAACAGGCCGGGCACCACCGTGAGCGCGACCAGCACGCTCAGCGCCACGCCGGCCACCGCGGTCGGCCATGCGAGCGGTTGGAGCACGCGCGACCGGCGGATCGGCATCTCGAGCACGGCGTACGACAGCGCCGCCAGCGCGGTCGCGAGCACGCCGGCCACCGCGACCATGGCCAGCGGGTCGAGGTCCATCAGCTCGCCGAAGAGGATGATCACCGGCCAGTGCCACAGGTAGGTGCCGTACGAGATCCGGCCGAGGTACGCCGGCGTCGGCCGGGCCAGCACCCGCGCGACCAGGCCCTGGTCGGCCCCCATCAGGCCCAGGATCAGCGAGACCGAGGCGGCGGTCGCCAGGATGCCCCGCCACGACGGCGTGACGTCGACCAGGCCGGACGCGACCAGCAGCAGGCAGGCGAGCGAGACCGCCGCCACCAGGCCGATGCCGCGCCCGCGGGGCCGGAACCGGGACCGGAAGAGCAGCGCGGCGAGCACGCCCGCGAGCAGCTGGTAGAGCCGGGCGCCGGTGCCGTAGTAGGCCTGGTTGGCGTCGATCGCCGCCCACACCAGCTGCGCGGTGAGCGACGCGACGAAGAGCACCGCCACGCCGACGAGCGTGGCGCGGCGCCACGACCGGTCGAGGCGCGCCAGCAGGAGCAGCACCAGCGGGAAGACGACGTAGAACTGCTCCTCGATCGCGAGCGACCAGAAGTGCAGGAACGGGCTCTGCCCGACCACGTCACCGGCGAAGTAGTCGTTGCTCTGCGAGATGAACCGCCAGTTCGCGACGTACAGGAGCGCGCTCTGGGCGTCGCCGACCAGCGGCAGCCGCCGCACGCTCGACAGCACGAGCACCGACGTCGCGCAGGTTGCCACCACGACGACGACCGCGGCCGGCAGCAGCCGCCGCACCCGGCGGGAGTAGAACCGGCCCAGCCGGATCGTGCCCGTCGTGCGGAGCTCCCGGAGCAGGATGCTCGAGACCAGGAAGCCCGAGAGCACGAAGAAGAGGTCGACGCCCACGAAGCCGCCCGCGAAGGCGCCGACCCCGCAGTGGAAGACCAGCACCAGGTAGACCGCGACGGTCCGCAGCCCGTCGAGGGAGGCGTAGTGACCCCAGCCGGTGGCGCTGTCCGCCGGCGCCGCGGGGGCAGGGGCAGGCGCGGGCGCGGCGGTCACAGACATCACCCAGCACCCTAGATGTGCGGCCTTCCGCGTCGGAACGCGACACGTGGGTGAGCCGCACTACACCGGCATGGACCGCCCTGCGCCCGCCCTACGCCGACAGCACGAGGCCGCTGGTCGGCACGCCGGTGCCGGCGGTGACGAGCACGTGCTGGACGTCGTCGACGGGGTTCACCGAGGTGCCGCGCACCTGGCGGACACCCTCGGCGATGCCGTTCATGCCGTGGATGTAGGCCTCACCCAACTGGCCGCCGTGGGTGTTGACGGGCAGCTTGCCGTCGATCTCGATCGCGCCGTCGGCGATGAACCCCGGCGCCTCGCCGCGCCCGCAGAAGCCGAGCTCCTCGAGCTGCATCAGCACGTACGGCGTGAAGTGGTCGTAGAGGATCGCCATCTGCATGTCGTCGGGGCCGAGGCCCGACTGCCGCCAGAGCTCGCGACCGACCACGCCCATCTCGGGGATGCCGATGTCGTCGCGGTAGTAGGACGTCATCACGAACTGGTCGACGCCGCTCCCCTGCGCGGCCGCCGAGATGTACGCCGGGCGCTGCGCCAGGTCGCGGGCCCGCTCTGCCGAGACGATGACGAGCGCGACCGCGCCGTCGCTCTCCTGGCAGCAGTCGAGCAGGTGCAGCGGGTCGACGATCATCCGGGAGGCCTGGTGGTCCTCGAGGGTGATCGGCTTGCCGTAGAAGAACGCCGCCGGGTTGGTGGCGGCGTGCCGCCGATCGGCGACCGCCACCCGGCCGAAGTCCTCGGAGGTCGCGCCGTACTCGTGCATATAGCGCCGGGCCTGCATCGCGACGGTGGCGGCCGGCGTACCGAGCCCCATCGGGTAGGTCCAGGCGTTGTCGAGGCCGTTGGTGTTCACCTGGGTCGCGGCCGCGACGGAGAACTGCCCGAAGCGCGAGCCCGAGCGCTCGTTGAAGCCGCGGTAGGCGACCACGCAGTCGGCCACGCCGGTGGCGACCGCCATCGCGGCCTGCTGCACGGTCGCGCAGGCACCGCCGCCGCCGAAGTTGATCCGGCTGAAGAAGCGCAGCTCCTGGCAGCCGAGCTCGCGGGCGACCGCGATCTCGGACGAGGTGTCCATCGTGAACGTCGTGAAGCCGTCGACGTCGGCGGGGGTCAGGCCGCAGTCGGCCAGGGCGTGCTGCACCGCCTCGACGGAGAGCTGGAGCTCGGAGCGGCCGGAGGCCTTCGAGAACTCGGTCGCGCCGATGCCGGCGATCGCGGCCTTGCGGTAGAGGCTGCTCACACCGCCACCTTGACGGTGCCGGTCACGTGGTCGCCGAGCGAGACGCGGCCCACCACGGAGATCGTGGCGATGCCGTCGTCGACCGACTCGACGGTGCCGCTGAAGGTCAGCGTGTCGTAGGGGTGGGCCGGCGCGCCGAGCCGGATGGCGATGCCCTTGAGCTCGGTGTCGGGGCCGGCCCAGTCGACGACGTACCGCTCCACGAGGCCGTTGCTGGTCAGGATGTTCATGAAGATGTCCTGCGAGCCCGCGGCCTGGGCGACGTCGCGGTCGTGGTGGACGTCCTGCCAGTCGCGGGTCGCGATCGCGGTGCTCACGATCGTGGTCGGCGTCAGGGGCAGGCTCCACTCCGGGAGCTGCTGCCCGGCGGTCAGGGTCGTCACTGCTTCCTCCAGATCGGCAGGGTGAGCTCGTCGTCGATGCGGTTGAAGTCCACCCGCAGTCGCATCCCGATCTCGATCTCGTCATCGGCCACGTCGACGACCTCGCCGACCATCCGGACGCCCTCGTCGAGGTCGATCAGCGCGATCACGATCGGCAGGTCCTTGCCGGGCACGGGCGGGTGCCGGTGCACGACGTAGGAGAAGACGGTGCCGGTGCCGGCGGCCACGACGTACCCCCGGTCGAGCGCGCCGCAGTCGGGGCAGGCGGGGCCGGGCGGGAAGCGCAGCGCCGCGCAGGCGTTGCACCGCTGGATGCGCAGCTCGCCGGCCGCCGTACCGGCCCAGAAGAACTGCGAGTCCTGCCCGATCATCGGGCGGATCACGGCGGTGGTCACGGGCGCTCCTTCGGGATGAACTTCAGGACCCGGAAGAGCATCGTGGCCACCTTCTCGCTGCGCCCGTCGGGATGGACGACGTACCACGTGTTGCGCGAGGTCACGAAGTAGCCCTCACCCATCGCGGTGCTCTTGGGACCGACGACCGAGTCGAGCGCGGTCGTCACCCGCAGCTGCTCGCCGACCCGCAGGTAGCGCTCGTAGGTCTGCTCGCAGTTGGTGCCGAGCACGGCGGTGTAGCCCTCGGCCGTGAGCAGCTCCATCATCCGGCTCAGCGGGTCGTCGTCGGGCCGCCGACGGCCGAGCCCGGGCATCGTCCACACCTGTGCCATCGACGGCGGCGCCTCGCCCTGCCGGAAGCGCTGGTTGTCGTAGCCCATCGCGTCGAGCCAGGCGCCGATGGTGGGCTGGTTGACGGGGTACGGCGCGCGCGACTCGGACGCCTCGCCGAGCGCCTTGATGCGCTCGGCCTCGGCCATGATCCTCTCGTGGGTCATCGCGGCACCCGGGGCAGTCCGAGCCCGAACATCGCGATCAGCTCGCGCTGCACCTCCTGCACCCCGCCGCCGAAGGTGAGCACGAGGTTCCGCTTGGCCTGTCCGTCGAGGTACGTCATCAGCTGGTCGGTCTCCTGGTCCGCGGGGTCGCCGTAACGATGCACGATGTCGACCAGGTCGGCCGCGAGGTGCTGCACCTGGTCGGCGGCGAAGACCTTCGACGACGAGGCGTCGCCGACCGAGATCTCCCCCTCGGCCGCGGCCCACGCGACCTCCCAGTTGAGCAGCTCGTTGACCCGGAAGACCGTGGTGACCTGGCCCAGCACGCGGCGTACGTCGGGGCGGTCGACCACCCCCGCCTTCGTGGCCCATGCGGCGACCCGGTCGCGCAGGCCCTCCAGCCGGCCTGCGGGGCCGAGCATCACGCGCTCGTGGTTGAGCTGGGTGGTGATCAGCTTCCAGCCCTGGTTCTCCTCGCCGACCAGCATGTCCACGGGCACCCGGACGTCGTTGTAGTACGTCGCGTTGACGTGGTGCGCCCGGTCGGCGGTGATGATCGGCGTGAAGGAGTAGCCGGGGTCGGTGGTGTCGACGATCAGGATCGAGATGCCCTTGTGCTTGGGCGCGTCCGGATCGGTGCGGCAGGCCAGCCAGACGTAGTCGGCCTGGTGGCCGCCGGTGGTCCAGAGCTTCTGGCCGTTCACGACGTAGTGGTCGCCGTCGCGGCGCGCGGTGGTGCGCAGCGAGGCCAGGTCGGTGCCGGCGTCCGGCTCGCTGTAGCCGATGGCGAAGTGCACGTCGCCGGCGAGGATCCGCTTCAGGAACAGGTCCTTCTGGTGCTCGGTGCCGTAGCGGATCAGCGTCGGGCCCACCGTCTGCAGCGTGACGGCCGGCAGGTGCACGTCGGCGCGCTGGGCCTCGTTGGCGAAGATCGTCTGCTCGATCTCGCCCAGCCCGCGCCCGCCGTACTCGCGCGGCCACCCGACGCCCATCCAGCCGTCGGCACCCATCCGGCGCACCACGCGCTGGTAGGTCTCGCCGTGCCGGTCGAGCGCCATGTCGCGGTGCTCGTTGTCGTCGGCGAGGCCCCTGAAGTAGTCGCGCAGCTCGGCCTTGAGCGCCCGCTGCTCGGCGGTGAGCTCGAGGTTCTTGGCCGTCGGGTCCTCGATGCGCACGTCGCCGGCCTGCGCCCCGAGCGCGTGGGCGATGTCGGTGACCCACGAGAAGTAGCGATGCATCGGGTAGGTGATGTCCACGCCCATGCCGCCGTGCAGGTGGTGGCAGGTGCGCATCGCCTGCGGCGCCTCGCTGCAGGTCCAGTGCGCCGCGACCGCGAGGTCGTCGGCGGCGTCGAGGCCGGCGCCGATCCGCCAGGCGGCGTTGTCGGCGGCGAGGTCGAGGGTGCGCGAGGCGATGTAGACGTCGGCGATCTGCATCGCCACGGCCTGGAACTCCGCCAGCGCCCGCCCGAACTGGGTCCGGCCCTTGATGTACTCCGCGGTCAGGTCGCGGGCGCCCGCGACCACGCCGGACGCGGTGAGACAGAGGCCGGCGATCGCGAGCTCGCGCAGCAGACGGGCCGCGTGCTCGCCGGGCAGCAGCTGCGCGGGGGCGCCGTCGAGCACCACGGTGTGCTGGGTGCTGCCGAACGACGAGTGCGACTCGAGCAGCCGGACGCCGGGGCCGTGCGGGTCGACGAGCGCGACCACCGCTCGATCGCCGTCGGACGCCGAGACCAGCAGGCGGGTCGCGCGGTCGGCGTACGTGACTCCGATCTTGCGACCGCTCACCGCGCCGTCGGCGTACGTCGTGGCCGGCCGGTCGGGGATGCCGGCGCCGACCTCGCGGAGCGCCGGCGTGAGGACGGTGTCGCCGGTGGTCACGCCCTGCAGCAGCCCCTGCTGCTCCGGGGCGCCCGCCGCCGCGATCGTCAGGACGCCGCAGCACAGCGTCTCCCAGACCGGCAGCTGGACGGCGCGGTGTCCGGTCTCGCGGAGCAGCACCGCCACCTCGGCGAGTCCGAGGCCCTCACCGCCCTGCGCCTCGGGCACGGGCAGTGCCAGCAGTCCGGCCCCGGCCAGCGCGGCCCAGGTCTCGTGGGCGTCCTCGCCGGCCCGGTCGAGGGCGTCCCGCGCGACCGATCGGACCGCCTCGATCGCCTCCAGCTCTTGCGTCACGTGCATCTCCTGCCACCGTCTCGGCTACCTACCGACGCGGAAACTGTAACTTGTTCTACCCTAGCCGGACGCGGTCGTCGAGGGCGAGGATGCCCCGGCGCGGTGAGCGGGAGGTTCTACATTTGGCCGCCATGGGGTTCCTTCGTCGCCAGGTCGTCACCGCAGCCCTCACCGCCAACGCGCTGCGTCCCCTGCCCGGGCCGCGCGCCGCGATCCCGGCCTTCGCCGCCGGCTGGCTGACCAGCGAGCTCGCACCGCACCTGATGGCGGTGACCGCGGTCGACACCGCCGCGCACGTCGTACGCCGGGGACGGCGTCTCGGGCTGCTGCTCGCCGGCCTCAACCTCGCCGGCCAGGCGGTGCTCGTCGACCAGGCGCGGCGGGCGCGCACGAACGTCGAGGACGCGCTCGTCGAGGGCCTTGGCGTCGACTACGTCGAGCAGCTCGACGCGAAGCCGACCCCGGCCGAGCTCGCGACGCCGTGGCGCGCACTGGTGAACCCGTTCCGGATGCGCAACGCCGGTGTCGTCGTCGACAGGGACGTCGCCTACGCTCCCGAGCACGGCAGGCGCGGACTGCTCGACGTCTACCGTCCCGCAGCGGGCACCGACGGGCGCGCGCCGGTGCTGCTCCAAGTGCACGGCGGCGCCTGGACCATCGGCACGAAGGACCAGCAGGGCATCCCGCTGATGCAGCACCTGGCCGCCAAGGGCTGGGTCTGCGTCGCGATCAACTACCGGCTCGCGCCGCGCGACCCCTTCCCCGCCCAGATCGTCGACGTGAAGCGTGCGATCGCGTGGATCCGCGAGCACATCGCGGAGTACGGCGGCGACCCCGCCTACCTCGCGATCACCGGCGGTTCGGCCGGTGGTCACCTCGCGGCGCTCGCCGCGGTCACCGCCGACGACCCCGGCTACCAGCCCGGATTCGAGGGCGCCGACACCAGCGTCGCCGTCGCGGTCCCGCACTACGGCGTCTACGACTTCGCCGGCTCCACCGGCCTGCGCAGCGCGGAGCGGATGCGCGACGAGTTCCTGGCGCCGCGGGTGGTCCGTCGTACCTGGGCCGAGGCCCCCGACGTCTTCGAGGCCGGCACTCCTCTGCTCCGCGTCGGCACGGACGCCCCCGACTTCTTCGTGATCCACGGTGCCCACGACTCGCTGGTCTCGGTCGACCAGGCGCGGCTGTTCGTGCAGCGGCTGCGCGAGACCTCCGGCGCCACGGTCGTGTACGCCGAGCTCCCCGGCACCCAGCACGCCTTCGACGTGTTCCCCTCGATTCGGTCCGCCCACGTCGTACGCGCGATCGACCGGTACCTGCACTGGCACTGGAACCGCTGGCGTCGCGAGCGCGCCCTCGCCTCCTGACCATGCCCCGCGTTCCCTTGCGCCGACCCCTGCGCCATCCACAGCCGCGGTCGCGGCCGTTTCGCATCGTCGCCGGTCGGGGAATGATCGGCGACGTGAGCCGTACTCGGGCGGTCCTCGTCGCCCTCCTCCTGTCGACGGTCGGGCTGGCCGGGTGTACCGACGACGACCCCGAGCCCGCCCCACCACTGCCGACCACCGAGGCGCCGACGTCGCCGAGTGCGACGGCGGCTGCCCCTGATGATCCGGAGGAGACCGTTCGGGCGTGGGTGGAGGCACGGAACGCCGCTCTCCAGGACGGAGACATGGCGGCAGTGCGCTCGCTAACGTCGCCGACCTGTCGGTCCTGTGCCGGGATCCTCGACCCAATCGAGACGGTCTACAAGAACGGCGGCCACTTCGAAACGGCGGGTTGGACAGTCCAGGCAGCAAATCTCAAGTCACAGACGGACAAGAGCGCGACGGTGTCGACCGGACTCGAGTTCGCTGAAGGACGCACGGTGCCAGAAGCAGGTGCGAAACCGGTGACTTACGAAGCCGAGAAGCACATCGTCGTCTTCAAGCTCCGGCTGACCAACGATGGCTGGCAAGTCAGGTTCATTGGGTTCGTCTCATGATCTGCCGATCTCTCCTCGCCACCGCCTGCGTCGTCCTGACAGTCCCCGTCGCAGCTGCGCCGGCGCACGCTGAGTGTCGCTACGTCCAGGAGGAGACGATGATCGACGGCGCGGTGCAGATCAGGACCGTGATGCACTGCTCAGGCTCCGAGGAGCCAGTCGCGGATCCAGCGGCCGTGCCACCTCGGGATTCCGACTGGGACGCAGTCTGCGTCCGAACCGCGCTTGATCTCGATCTCGACCCGCGCGAGTTCTGTGACATCCCCACCGACGCAGCTCAGCCCGAGGTGACGCCTGGGCTCGTGCTACGCGCATTTCAACGCATCCCGTTGCCCGAGGCGCAACTGATGATCCAGCCACCCAGGGGCCGGACCTTGGTGAACTTCGAGACGAACTTCTACACCGAACAGGGCGAGTTCACCCGCACCGTGCCGTTGCTGGGGCGTCAGGTCGAGCTGCGGATCTGGCCGGCGAGCTTCCGGTGGCGCTTCGGCGACGGCGACGTGCGCGAGACCTCGTCCCCGGGATCGGCGTACCCGGACCTGGAGATCACGCACTCCTACCGTCGGAGGGGCCGGGTCGCGCCGAGCGTGGACACGACATACGCCGCGGAGTTCCGCGTCGACGGCGGCCCGTGGCGGGAGGTCGCCGGCACCGTGACGATCCCCGGCAGCCCGCAGTCGCTGCGCGTCGTCACCGCTCGACCGGTCCTGGTCGGCGGCTGATCGCGGCGCCGCCTGAGCCTCGAAACCCCACTTCCGGCGGCCGGGGTCACGGTGGAGGAAGGCGCGCTGGCGCCCGTCTGTAGGAGAAGTCCGCCTTGGACTTCCCCTACACCGCGTCCGGGCGCAGCCCGCTGCACCTCGAAGACCACCGCCCTGGGTTGAGGGCGGTGGGCGTCCTCCCGGCGGCGCCAGTGTTCGTCCTCCACCAGTGGGGTCAAGGGTTCCCTGCGGCGGCTTCGCCGCCCTTGACCCCACTGTCTCCGGACGTTCTGGGCGCCTATCGGGAGGACGCCGATCTGCGGTCGGGACGCGGTGACACACGGTGGTTGAGGTGCGAGGAGCGCCAGCGACGAGCCTCGAAACCACCCCTCCACAAGACATCGGATCCGGGTGTGAAAAAGCGCCCCGGATCGTGACCTGTTCGTGACCCAGAACCCTGTGGAATAAGGGGATCCAGGGCTTCTAGTGTCGGTGGCGGGTGCTTCAGTAGGAGTCATGACAGCACAGGCCACGCCGCGACACCGGGTGTCGACGACGACCGCGCAGATGCGCGACCTCGCCGACGCCGTGTCCGATGCGTCGGTGTGGTCCATGGACCCCGCGGAGGCCGGCGCGACGCTGGTCGAGCTGACCCGGCTGGCGGCCCAGGTCAGCGAGCTGCAGGCCCGGGTGGCCGCGCACGCCGACACCATGCATGTGGGTCAGGACGTGGGTGCGTCGTCGGCGGCGAACTGGCTGGCCCACCAGACGAAGACCACGCGGGCGGCGGCGTACGGCGCGGTGCGGCTCGGCCACGACCTCGAACAGCACCCCATGACGCGGGAGGCGCTGGCGGCCGGGGAGATCGACGTCGAGCGGGCGTGGGTCGTCATCCGGTGGGTCGACCGACTCCCCACCGACCTCGGGGCGGAGACCCGGGAGAAGGCCGAGGCGCACCTGCTCGCGGAGGCGCGGCACCACGACGCGAAGGCGCTCGGTCGGCTGGGCCGGCGGCTGTGGGAGGTCATCGGCCCCGAGGAGGCCGACGCCCACGAAGCCCAGATCCTGCAACAACAGGAGGCCGCCGCGCTGCGGGCCTGCTCGCTCACGATGGCCGACGACGGCGACGGCACCACCCACGGCCGGTTCACCCTGCCGACCTACCACGCCGCCGCCCTCAAGAAGATCCTCATGGCCCTGGCCGCACCCAAGCACCTCGCCGCCACCCAAGGCCCCGGCATCGAACGCCGACCCGGACCCGAGGCACTCGGCCGGGCGCTGTGCGAACTGATCGAGCGCTACCCCACCGACCGACTCCCCACCACCGGCGGCGTCAACGCCACCGTGCTGGTGGTCATCGACGAAGACACCCTCACCGGCCGGCTGGAGAAAGCCGGCGTCCTCGACACCGGCGACCGCATCAGCCCCGGCATGGCCCGCCGGCTCGCCTGCGAAGCAGGAATCATCCCCGCCGTCCTCGGCAGCGCCTCGGTCCCGCTCGATCTGGGCCGGCGAAGCCGCCACCACACCGAGCACCAACGGATCGCCCTGTTCCTCCGCGACCGCGGCTGCCGCGCCGAAGGCTGCGACCGCACCACCGGACTCCACGCCCACCACCAACAGCACTGGACCGACGGCGGCCACACCAACCTCACCGACAGCGCCTCCCTCTGCCCCTGGCACCACACCCTCATCCACGACCCCACCTACCAGACCACGTACCTGCCCACCGGGAAGATCAGGTTCCACCGACGCACGTGACGGCCCCGTCACCGCCCGGGTGCGCGCGGCGCCTACTCCGCTCGCGAGGGCGCCGGGCAAGGAGCCGCACCTAGCCGCGGGTGTGGGTTCATCAAGGGATGCAGGCCGACCCGCGCTGACCCGGGCGAGCTCAGCCAGGGAGGCGCGACCTCGCCTTCATCCCTTGGTGAAACAGCGCCCGGCGGGACCACCGGAGAGCGACCAACGCCGCAGCCCACAATCGGCAGACCGAGCCTCCACACCACCGGCGATGTAACGCAACGGGCACCGACCGCGCTCTGCATGAGTGACCGATGAAACGAGTTCGGGAGGAACCCATGCGCCATATCGCGCTCAGCGCGGCTGCCATCACGGCACTCTCACTGTCCGTCGTACCGATCAGCGCGGCCACCGCCGCCGACCCGTTGATGTGCCAGGGGCAGGAGGTCACGATCGCGGCCACGGCCAATGACCAGGTCGTCGAGGGCACCGCCGGTGCCGACGTGATCTCGACCGCCGGGTTCGACCGGGTGACGATCAACGGCCTCGGCGGCGACGACGTCATCTGCCTGGGCGACAGCCAGAGCCCCGTCGTCAACGCCGGCGACGGCAACGACAAGATCCACGCCGAGACCAGCGCCACGCCGAAGATCGACGGCGGCGCGGGCGACGACGTCATCGAGGACCGGACCGCCGGCAGCGACCCGCTGCTCGGCGGCGAGCTCACCGGCGGCGACGGCAACGACACGATCAGCGTCACCTCCCGCACGACGGTCGCGCGGGGCGGCGCCGGCAACGACAAGATCACCGTCGCCGCGGACGTGGCCACCGATCCGGCGGCCGAGAACGGCGCGTACCCGACCGTCCTGCCCGGCGCGGGCGACGACACCGTGGACGGCGGTGGCACCGCGCTGCTGAGCTACGCGGACGCCACCGGGCCGGTGACGGTCGACCTCACCGCGGGCACGGCGACCGGCAACGGCACCGACACCCTGACCAACGTGGTCAACGTCGTGGGCTCGCCGGCCGCGGACACGATCGTCGGCACCGACACGGCCAACTACATCGAGGCGGGCACCGGCGACACGGTCGACGCCAAGGGCGGCGACGACGTGATCAAGGCCGACGGCGCGAAGAGCGTGCTCGGCGGCGCCGGCAACGACACCATCACCGCCACCTCCTCGACGGTCGACGCCGGTGACGGCGACGACACCGTGACGGCGACCTCATCGACGGTCAAGGGTGGCAACGGCAACGACACCATCACCGCCACCTCCTCGACGGTCGACGCCGGGGCCGGGGACGACGTGCTCCACCTGACGTCGTCCAAGGCCAAGGGCGGCACGGGCAACGACAAGATCACCGCCATCAAGTCGACCGTCAACGCCGGCTCGGGCAACGACGACATCGTGCAGAACGGCGGGACGGTCAAGGGCGGCTGGGGCGCCGACACGATCGAGGTCGTCAACTACGGCACCGCGCGCGGCGGACCGGGCAAGGACGTGCTCCGCACCAGCCAGGACCCCGCGCCCGAGAAGGCGGGCCAGGGCATCCGGCTCTTCGGTGACGCGGGCCGGGACCGCATCGTCGTGTGGACCACTGCCAAGAAGAAGAACGGCGACCGGATCAACGGTGGCCCGGGCCGAGACACGATCGACCTGCGCACCCTCGACGGCGGCACCGTCGTCGACCTCGAGGCCGGCCGGGTCGTGCTCCGGCCGACGTCGCAGAGCCCGCGCTGGACGCGCGTGCCCGCACGTGACTTCGAGGCGGTCCAGGGCTCGCCGTTCAACGACCGGCTCTACGGCAGCAGCCGCGCCGACCACCTGCGCGGCAACGGCGGCCGCGACGTGCTGTACGGCCGTGGCGGCGCCGACACGCTGCACGGTGGCAAGGGCCGCGACGTCGCCTACGGCGGCGCCGGCAACGACACCTGCATCGCGGTGGAGGTCCGGCACTCCTGCTGAGTGCACCCCCGGACCGCGTGCGCCCCGATGTGGGGGACGACCGGGCGGTGGCGCGTCGCGCCACCGCCCGGTTCGCACGTCGTAGGGTCCTGACATGGACCTGGAGTTCTCCGGCGACGTGTGGTTCTGGCGCGGACCCGCGCCCCATCACTTCGTCTGGGTGCCCGAGGACGACGCCGCCCAGCTCGACGACGTCGCGGCGGCGGTCACCTACGGCTGGGGCATGATCCCGGTGACCGTCCGGCTCGGCGGCTCAACCTGGACGACGTCGCTCTGGCCCAAGGACGGCGGCTACATCGTGCCGCTCAAGGCCGCCGTACGCCGCCAGGAGGGCGTCGCCATCGGCGACCGCGTCGCCATCGGGCTGGTCATCGACGTGTGACCCGCTTGCGGATCATCGGGGTACGCCACACCACGCGTTCGGTCCGGTCGCGGCCCACGACGACGGCACCCAGGTCGGCGCCCACCTCCGTCGGTGCGCCCGCGCCGGTGACCGTGTAGCCCTCGGTCTCGACGTCGGCACCCGCCAGCCGACTGGCGCGGTCCGGAAGCCGGCGCTGGTCTAGCGCGGCAGCCCCAGGATCCGTTCGCCCGCGACGTTGCGCAGGATCTGCGTCGTGCCGCCGGCGATCGACAGGCAGCGGGTGTTGAGCAGCTCCCAGACGTCGGCCCGCACCTCGTCGGAGTCGTCGACCAGCACGGCGTCGCCGTGCAGGGAGACGACGAGCTCGGCGCCGTCCTGCCGGTTGCGGACGCCGAGCAGCTTGGCGACGCTCGACTCCGCGCCGGGGCCCTGTCCGGCGAGCGAGCGCAGCGTGGCTCGCACCCCCAGCAGCGAGCAGACGGTTGCGAGCGCGACCGAGTGCCCGACCGCGACCCGCTGGGCGGCGGTGACGCCGGTCGCCGCCAGCTCGATCGCGCGCTCGGTGCTCTTCGAGAGCCGGGCGCTCGCCATCGCCACCCGCTCGTTGGCGAGCGTGGTGCGGGCCAGTCGCCAGCCGTCGTCCACGGCACCGACCACCATCGAGTCGGGCACGAACACGTCGTCGAGGAACACCTCGTTGAACAGGGCCTCCCCCGTGATCTCCCGCAGCGGCCGGACGTCGACGCCCTCGCTGTTGCGCATGTCGACGAGGAAGTAGGTGATGCCCTTGTGCTTGGGGGCGTCGGGGTTCGTGCGCGCCAGGCAGATGCCCCAGTCGGCGCGCTCGGCCACGGAGTTCCAGACCTTCTGCCCCGACAGCCGCCAGCCGCCCTCGACCCTCGTCGCCCGGGTGCGCAGCGACGCCAGGTCCGACCCGGCCCCCGGCTCGGAGAAGAGCTGGCACCAGGTCAGCTCGCCGAGCAGCGATGGGCGCACGAACCGTTCGCGCTGCTCCTCGGTGCCGTGCTCCAGGATCGTCGGCACCGCCCACCCGGCGATCACGATGTCCGGCCGGGTCAGCCCGGCGGCGGCGAGCTCCTGGTCGATGACGATCTGGGTGACCGCGTCGGCGCCCAGGCCGTACGGCGCGGGCCAGTGGGGTGTCAGGAAGCCGGTCTCGACCAGCGCCGCGCGCCGTTCGCTCTCGGGCCGCTCCGCGATCTGCGCGACCGTCGCGCGGATGTCCGCGCGGACCGGCTCGTCGCGACCGTCGAGGTCGAGCCGCACCCGGCGGCGTACGCCGTCGACGGCCGCCGCGGTCAGCCGCTCGGCGGCCGCGTCGCCATCCCCCACTAGGGCGCGCAGGGTCAGCGCGCGGCGCAGGTAGAGGTGCGCGTCGTGCTCGAAGGTGAAGCCGATCCCGCCGAGCACCTGGATGCACGACTTGGCGACCTCGACCGCCCCGTCGAACGCGATCACGGCGGCCACCTCAGCGGCGAACGCCCACTGCTCGTCGTCTCCGGACGCGACCGCCGCGACGTCCCATGCCGCCGCGGTCACCGCCTCCGCGGTCTCGAGCATCTCGGCGCAGAGGTGCTTGATCGCCTGGAAGGACCCGATCTTCTGGCCGAACTGCTCGCGCACCTGCGCGTACTCCACCGCCGTCGCCAGGCACCAGCGCGCGATGCCCGCGGCCTCGGCCGCGGCGAGCGTGACGGCCGTCCGGCGTACCCGCTCGGTCGTGACATCGACCGCGGCGCCCGCGGCGGCGTCGAGGACGCGCAGCCGCCCGAAGCGCCGGGTCAGGTCGAGGCCGGTCTCCGGCGCGATCTCCACGGCCGAGCGCGGCAGCAGCCGCCAGCCGCCGACGTCGGCGAGCACGTGGGTCGCCGAGGGTGCGTCCCAGACCAGGTCGCCGAGCGCAAGACCGACCACGGAGTTCTCGGGCAGCTCGCCCAGCACGGCGGCGGCGACGCTCGGGCCGAGCAGCGGCCCGGGCACCAGCTCGTGGGCGCACGCCTCCAGCGCCACCGCGACGTCGAGCGGCGAGCCCCCGCCCCCGCCGACGTCCTCGGGCAGCCCGATGGTCGCCACGCCCATCTCCTGGAGCGCCGCCCACGCCGGCGCGAAGGTCGCCTCGGCATCGCCCTCGGCTGCGCGCGCGAGGTCGCGGCCCCGCAGGTCGGCCGCCCACTTGCGCAGGCTGGACGCGAGCTCGACGTGCTCGTCGGAGATCCCGATCGACATGTGCTCCTGTGCTCCTCCGCGCAGTGGGTTTCGAGACAGGCGCTAGCGCGCCTTCCTCAACCACCGAGGTCCGGTGATCGAGGAGGTTGCGCTGGCAACCGCCCCGCAGCTCCGTGGTTTCGAGACAGGCGCTAGCGCGCCTTCCTCAACCACCGAGGTCCGGTGATCGAGGAGGTTGCGCTGGCAACCGCCCCGCAGCTCCGTGGTTTCGAGACAGGCGCTAGCGCGCCTTCCTCAACCACCGACATCCGGTGACCAAGGAGATTGCACTGGCAACCGCCCCGGTTCCGGTGATTGAGGAGGTTGCGCTAGCAACCGTCTCGAAATCTAGAACGTGTTCCAATCCTACTAGAGTCGGCGCCGTGAGCACCGACTGGATCGACCACGCCCTCGGCGCGAAGGGCTTCATGCCCGAGGACGAGGGGCTGCTGCTGCACCGGTACGCCCGGGAGCGGCTCCCCCACGGGCCGGCGCTCGAGGTGGGCACGTACTGCGGCAAGTCGGCGATCTATCTCGGGGCGGCGGCACGCGAGATCGGTGGGACGGTCTTCACGGTCGACCATCACCGCGGGTCGGAGGAGAACCAGGCCGGCTGGGAGCACCACGACGCGACGCTGGTCGACGACGAGTTCGGGCTGATGGACACGCTGCCGGTCTTCCGCAGGACGATCGCCCGCGCCGGCCTGGAGGACCAGGTCGTGGCGGTGATCGGCCGGAGCACGACCGTCAGCGCGCACTGGCGCACGCCCCTGTCGCTGCTGTTCATCGACGGCGGGCATGCCGAGGTGCACGCGCAGAACGACTACTCCGGCTGGGCGCCCTGGATCATGCGGGACGGACTGCTGGTCATCCACGACGTGTTCCCCGACCCCGCGGACGGCGGGCAGCCACCGTACCACGTCTACCTGCGCGCGCTCGAGAGCGGCGCCTTCGCCGACGTGGAGACGCTCGGCTCGATGCGGGTGCTACGACGTGTGTCGGGGGACGCTGGAGACCGCGTCGGCTGAGGGGCAGCCGCACTCGAGCGCCAGCTCGGCGAAGTGCGCCAGCGAGGTGCCCCGCATGATCCCCGAGCCGGGCGTGCTGTGCCCGCTGGACTCGCCGAGCGCGTCGACCGCGAGGATCATCGCCGCCGCGGTGTACGTCGTGTGCTCGACCGGCCAGTGCACGTTGCGCGGCTCCCCCGCCGCGGCCTCGGCGGCGGCGTCGCCGTAGACCCAGCCGGTCCAGTAGCGGCCGTCGTCCTCGCGCAGGTGCTGCATGTCGCACAGCAGGGTCAGGGCGCGGCGGTGGTCGCCGAGGAGGTCCAGCGCCATCGCGAGCTCGCAGGTCTCCGCGCCGGTCACCCACGGGTTGGTGTCGACGCAGCGGATCCCGAGGCCGGGCACGACGAAGTCGTCCCAGCGGCTGTCGAGCAGCTCGAAGGCGGCCCGGCCGCGGACCGCGCCGCCGAGCACCGGGTAGTACCAGTCCATGGAGTAGGTCGACTTGTCCTCGAACAGGTCGCGGTGCGCGCGCACGGCGTGGCCGAGCCGGCCGCCGGCCAGCTCCCACTCGGGCTGGGGGTCGTCGAGCAGGTCGGCGAGGGCGACCCCGGCGCGCAGCGAGTGGTAGATGCTCGAGTTGCCGGTGAGCAGGCAGAAGTCCTCGGTCGGCGTCCAGTTGATGCCGCCCCACGCGACCTGCTGCGAGACCACCCAGTCGAGCGCGGCCCGCACGATCGGCCAGTAGCGGCGCACGAACCCGCTGTCGCGGCGTACCAGCCAGTGGTGCCAGACGCCGACCGCGAGGTACGCCGTCATGTTCACGTCGCCGCGCTCGTCCTCGGGCACGCCGTTCACGATCTTCATCGGGAACGACCCGTCCGGGCGCTGGAGCGCCGGCATCCAGGCGTAAGCGCGCTCCGCGGCCTCGACCTCGCCCCCGACGAGCATCGCCATCGCGGCCTCGACGTGGTTCCACATGTCGACGTGCTCGCCGACGGTCCACGGCACCGCGCCCCAGGGCTCCTGCATCGCCACGATCGACGCCGCGGTTGCCGCGACCTGCTCGGCCGAGACGACACCCTCGACGTACGGGAGCCTGGCGAGGGGCCCGCTCATGCGGGCTCCGGCTTGCGGAAGTACAGCACCATGCTCTTGCCGATGAGCGGGTCGAGCACCTTGCCGGCCACCCGGAGGGTCCTGGGCTGCTTCATGATCTCCCAGACCAGCAGCTTGTGGTACGCCTTCGCGAGCGGGTGGTCGTCGTTCTCGACGCCGACTGCGCACTTGATCCACCAGTACGGCGCGTGCAGGCCGTGGGCGTAGTCCTTGCCCTCGAAGATCATCGCGTCGCCGGGTGTGCCGTCGTTGAAGCGCCCGGCCTTGGTGACCTTGTCGATCAGCTCGTGGTCGGTGTAGATCCGGATGTGGCCGCCCTGGGCGTTGTGGTAGTCGTCCGAGAGCTTCCAGTTGATGACCTCGGGCAGCCAGCGCGGCACCGAGATGGCCAAGGTGCCGCCGGGGCGCAGGACCCGCACCAGCTCCTTGATCGCGTCGACGTCGGCGTGGATGTGCTCGAGCACCTCGGCGGCGATGATCCGGTCGAACTCGCCGTCGGCGAAGGGCAGCTCGAGGGCGTCGCCCTGCTTGATGTCGGCGCTCGCTCCCTCCGGGACCTCGCCCTGCTCCTTCATCGCCCCGAAGATGTCCAGCACGCCGGCCAGCTCGTCGGCGTCCATGTCGAAGGCGACCACGTCGGCCCCGCGCCGGTACATCTCGAAGGCATGGCGCCCACCGCCGGCGCCCATGTCGAGCACCCGCTCGCCCGGGCGCAGCCCGAGCCGGTCGAAGTCAACGGTGAGCACTGGTGTCCTTCCGGTAGTCCTCGATCACGTCCTCGTACGCCGCGGCGACCTGCTGGGCGACCGCGCGCCAGCTGAACATCTCCTCGACGCGGCGGCGGCCGGCGGCGCCGTACCGCTCCCGGCGCTCGGGGTCGTCGAGCAGCGCGCCGATGGCCTTCTCGAGCTCGCCCACGTCGCCCGGGGTGACCAGGTCGGCACAGACCCCGTCGGGGCCGACCACCTCGGGGATCGCGCCCGCGTCGGAGACCACCAGCGGGGTGCCGCACGCCATCAGCTCCGCGGTCGGCAGCGAGAAGCCCTCGTAGAGCGACGGCACGCAGGCCACCTCGGCCGAGCCCATCAGCTCGACGAGCTCGGCGTCGCTGACGCCGTGGACGAAGCGCACCGAGTCGCCGATCGAGAGCTTCTCGATCAGGCGCTCGGTGCGGCCGCCCGCCTTGGGCTTGGTGACCAGGAACAGCTCGACGTCGCGCTCGGTGCGCAGCTTCGCGAACGCCTCCAGCAGCGTGGCGATCCCCTTCATCGGCGCGTCGGCGCTGGCCATCGCCATCAGCCGGCCGGGCACGCGGGGCTTGGTCGGCGGCACGAAGACGTCGTCGACGCCGAGCAGGATCACCTGCATCCGGGCCGGGTCGACGCCGAAGTCGCGGGCGATGTCGCGCCGCGACGTCTCCGACGGGGTCAGGATCCTGCGGGCCCGCCGGGCCACCCGGGACTGCATCTTCACGAAGCCGTACCAGCGGGTGAGCGTGAGCTTGCGCCAGGGGTTGCGGGTCGCCCGGATGTCGATGCGCCGGTCGTAGCTGATCGGGTGGTGCAGCGTGGTGATCAGCGGCAGTCCGAGCTTCTCGATCTCGAGCATGCCGTAGCCGAGCACCTGGTTGTCGTGGACGATGTCGAAGTCGTCGACCCGGTCCTTCAGGGCGCGTACGGCGCGGAGGCTGAACGTCTTCGGCTCGGGGAAGCCGGCCGCACACATGGTGAGGAACTCCTCGACGTCGATCCGGTCGCGGAACTCCTGGCGCTTCGGCACCCGGAACGGGTCGGGCTCGCGGTAGAGGTCGAGGCTCGGCAGCTTCGTCAGCGTCACACCGGGGTCGAGCTCGGGGTAGGGCTGGCCGGAGAAGACCTCGACGGTGTGGCCGAGGTTGGTCAGCTCGCGGCTGAGGTGCCGGATGTAGATGCCCTGGCCACCGCAGTGCGGCTTGCTCCGATAGGACAGCAATGCGACTCGCATCCGCACCCTCTCTCCCTGGGACTCCGTGGGTCTTCCGTGGGTATTCCGTGGGCTCCGCGTGGGCCGGATGCGATGACACCGGGCCAACCAAAGTGGAACGTGTTCCTATTTTAGACCATGGATTGTTAGCCTAGTCGCGACATCACGGAGTCGGTCCCGGCGGGACGCTGCCGGAGAACGACCGGGAGCGTCACTAGACTCGGTGGATCACGTAGTTCCGTCACCGACGAGTGGTGGCGACCAAGACAACACCTACGGGGGTCCCGTGTGAGCACCGCCAACTCGCTGGCTGTGGAAGATCTCGGCTCGGCCGCGCAGCGTGACCGGCGCAAGCGCATCCTCGACGCCACGATCCAGCTCGCGTCCCAGGGCGGCTTCGACGCCGTCCAGATGCGCGCGGTCGCCGAACGGGCCGACGTGGCCCTGGGCACGCTCTACCGCTACTTCCCCTCCAAGATCCACCTGCTGGTCTCGGCCCTGCAGCGCGAGTTCGAGCGCACCGAGACCGCGATGCGCGAGCGGCCGGTCGAGGGCGACACCGCCGCCGAGCGGGTGATCACCGCGCTCAAGCGCACCACCCGCGGCATGCAGAGCGACCCGCAGCTCACCGAGGCGCTGACCCGCGCGTTCATGTTCGCCGACGCCTCGGTGGCCGCCGAGATCCACCAGGTCGGCATGCTGCTGACCTCGATGCTGACCCGGGCGATGTACCCCGAGGGCCACGACGAGCTCACCGAGGAGGACGTCGCGATCGCGAGGGTGATCGGCGACGTGTGGCTCTCCGCGCTCGTCGGCTGGGTCACCGGCCGCACGTCGGCCGCCGAGACCGGTCAGCAGATCGAGGTCGCGGTCAGGCTGCTGCTGCGCGACTGACCTCCCCGACCCCAGGGCCTCGTGGGCTCAGGGCGAAGGTGACGCCGAGGCCGATCCGGAGGGCGACGGCGACGCGGAGGGTGACGGCGACGGCGTCGTGCCCGGGGTCACCGCGAGCCTGGTCTGCGCGAACGCGTGGGTCGGCGTGGCCGGCAGGCGTACGACGTACCTGGTCAGTCGCGCCGGCGTCGGCACGTCGAATCGGGCGGTGCCGGCCGCGTCGAGCACGCCGCGCGCCTGCTGCACGAGCAGTCCGTCGCGGCGGACCAGGAGCACGACGGAGTCGCCGGCGCGGCCACCGGTCGCGCTGACGCTCAGGCTGGTGACGGCGCCCTGGGTCTGGGCGGAGGCGACCAGCGTCGGCTGCAGGACGAGGCGCCAGGCCGGGCTGGCCACGCCGCCCGCGCGTAGTCGCACCGACGTCGACTGCTGCAGCGGGCCGGTGGCCATCGAGACCGACCCGTCGGCCGCGGTGCGCGCGACCGAGATCCGGTGCCAGCCGCTGCTCCCACGCGCCTGGAGCACCACCGAGATGCCGGCCACGGGGGTGCCGTCGGCGGCCCGCACCTGACCGGCGACCACCGCCGTGCCGCCGGGGGCGACCCGCTGGCCAGCGCCCGCGGAGACGATGCTGACCGAGGCGGGCGGTGCGACGGGCGGGACCGTCGGCGTGGGCTGACTGGGCTGGGCGGTCGGGGTCGTCGTCGGGCTCGGCGACGTCGTCGGCGCCCCGGTCGGGCTGGTGGGGACCGGGTCGGTCGGGTCGGTCGTGGGCGACGCCGGATCCGTCGCCGTGGGCGACGCCGAGTCGGTCGGGGTCGCGGACCCGCTGGGGTCGGTCGACGGCGACGCGCTGTCGGTCGCGGTCGTGGGCGACGCCGACTCGGACGACGACGGCGACGGCCCGGTCGACGGATCGGCGGAGGCCGACGTCGTGGGCGACGCCGGCGACGGTGCCGCCGAGGCGTCCGGCGGGGTCGGCTCCGGCGTGGTGCGGGCCTCCTGGGCGGTCGCCTGACGCTGCGAGTCGGACGGCGGGACGCCGATCGGCGCCAGCACCGAGTGGAAGGCCCGCTGCACGGGGTCCGGCAGGCTGCTGGAGTACGCCGCGGCGACCCCCGCACTGGCCACCGCGAAGACGATGGCCAACGTCGAGCCGGCGCCGAGGCGGCGGATCGCGGCCCGACGCGCCCCACCCGGCGCCGGCGTCGGCGCCGCGTCGGTGGCCCGGGCGGCGCGGAACATCGCGACGTACCGCTCCTCCTCGGACAGCTCGGACGGTGTACCGGGGGCGCGGAGCGCACGCTCCAGCGACGCCTCGTCGTGCTCGTCGCCGTTCATGACTCCTCGCCTCCTTCCGGTCGGGGCCCGGCGGTCCGGGACAGTGTCTTCAGCGCTCGGTGGACGCCCACGCGTACGGCGCCCGGTCTCTTGTCCAGCAGGCTCGCGACATGGGCGACGTCGAGTCCGGCCACCACCCGGAGCATCACCATCTCGGCCTGCGCGGGTGGCAGCGTGGCGACCAGGCGGAGCGCGGCGGCCGTGGCCTGGTTCTCCGCGGCGTCGGCCTCGGCGCTGGGGGCCGTCGCCTCCCGGGCTGCGGCCTCGGCCGGGTCGGCCACCGGCACCACGCTCAGGCCCCGGGAACGGGCCCGGCCCTGGTCGATGGCCCGGTGCCGGGCGATCGTGAACAGCCAGGCGCGGAAGTCGGCCAGTCCGCCCTCGAACGCCGCCAGCCCCTTGACCACGTGCATCCAGGTCTCCGCGGCGAGGTCCTCGGCGCCCTCGTCGCCGCGCACCCGCAGGTAGCGGAGCAGCCGCGGATGCAGGTCGCGCCACAGGGTCGCGAACCCGGCCTCGTCCCCCGCTCGGGCCGCGACCAGCGCGAGCTCCAGCTCGGTCATCGGCTCGTCGTGGTCACGGAAGTCGTCGAGCTCGACCACCGGCGCGCGCACGTCGGCCCGGGACGGTGACGTCCCGGGTCGACGTGGCAGGCGCCGATCGTTGGTCGCGTCCAGCTCAGCTCCTAAGGGTGTCACCGGGAGGCCTCATCGGATCGGCCCCGCTCTCATGGGAGCCGCGCTGACTCCGCTGCGCGAGGCAGGGCCCGTCCCGGCGTACGACCGACGGTAGTCGGTGCCCGGTGCCCGGACGTGGACCTCGACGGCGCGGCTGCGCCCGCCGGGGAGCCCGGCCACCGGGGCGACCCGCAACCGGTAGCGGGTCGTGCTCTCCGGGGTGACCGTGAAGGTGACCGTGCCGTCGGCGGTGCTGGTGCCGGTGCTCACGACCGTCCACGGCGTCTTGGGCTGGAGGGTCCGCGCGGCCAGCGCGACGGTGGCACCCGCGACTGGGCTCTCGCCGTGGACGACGGTCCCCGCGACCAGCGTGCTCTCCCCCCGCTCGATCTCCGGAGGCTCGACGACGATCGTCACCGTCGGCCGGACGTCGACCTCGACGATCGCGCTGGTCGTGGGGCGGAAGGTCGCGGAGCCGGCGTACGCGAGCCGGTACGTCGTACGCACCTTCGGCCACACCCGGAAGGCGACCCGGCCCTGGCGTCCGGTGCGGTGGCCGGTGCGGAACTGCCAGCTCCGCTGCGTCGCGGTGCGCGACAGCAGCACCACGGACTTCCCGGCGACCACGGTCTCGCCCGCGCGGAGCGTGCCGCGGAGCACGCCGCGACCGCCGGCCGGCACCACCCCGCGGACCGCACGCGCCGAGAGCGTGGTCGGCAGCCGCCGCGCCGGCTGCTGCGCGGTGTGCACCCGCAGGGTCGCGACGCCGCTGACCCGCGGCTGGGCGTCGTCCGCCCCGGCGTAGCTCCACCGGTAGCGGGTGGTCACCTCGGGACGCACGTCCAGGCGCAGGTTGCCCCGGACGCCCGCGACCGCGGCACCGATCGGGGTGAAGACCTGCTCCCCCTTCGCCCGCGCCTCGAGGGCGACCTCGCGCCCCTCGGCGGGCAGGCCCGCGACCCGGAGGTTGCCCACGACGGTGCCGGTCCTGCCCACCGTGATCGAGGGCAGCACCGTGCGGATCGAGATCGAGGTGGCGGCCGGCGCCGCGACCGATGCGGTTGTCGACGCCCCCGCCGACGCACCGGACGCGACACCGACAGCCCCGAGCCCGACGAGCGAGGTCGCGACCAGCGTCATGGCGACGAGCGCATGCCTCAGCCCGCGGGAGACGGTGGCGGCGGACGAGGACGACGAGGCACGGGTGCGGGCCATGGGTGCCATGGTGCTGCCTCCTCGGGTGGTCTCGTCCAGCGCGTCTCACCACCCAAAGCGTCGGCGACCCCGATTCCGTTACACCCGCAGCACCGCCGCGGTGGTTGAGGTGCGAAGGCGCGCTGGCGCCTGAGACGCTTCGAAACCACCGACCCGGGTCATCTGGGGTGGGCTGGTGTTCGCTGGGGCCGGGAGGGGGAGGTACGTCGTCCCGGTGGAACACCCACCGCCCGGTGAGCGTCCGTGGATAGTCCGTCACGAATGGCTGGCCGATCACGGGGAACGACAGCCGAAACGTGACGGACTATCAAACCACGAGCCCGACCGCGAGCCGGCAGCCGCGCTGCGCCCGAAATGAGAACCGGCGGGGAGCCGAAGCTCTCCCGCCACTACCAAGGTATAGCCGACCGGGGGTCTTGCGGCAAGGCCCCCGGTGTGCCGCAGAATCTCCGCTCCGGCCGCTCGCACCCCACGGGAGCTGACACCACGTGACCCCTCTGACGAGCAGCGCGTTCGCGCTGCCCGAACATCTCGCAGTCAAGGCCGACCCGGCCCTGATCGCCGACGACGAGCGGCACTTCGCCGCCATCGCGGAGAGCCTCGAGCACTCCATCGCGGACCTCGACGAACGGCTCGACACCACCCGGAAGGCACCCGGACGCGCCTACCAGGAGGCGCTCGACCGCGACCAGGAGGTGCACCGGCTGACCGCCCGGCTGCGTACCCTGCGTCGCTTCAGCCTGGACCTCTGCCTGGGCCGCCTCGTCACCTCCGGCAAGCCCGACGGCACCGGCGGCGAGGCGGTCTACATCGGACGCCTGGGCCTCACCGACCGCTCCGGTCGGCGGCTCCTCGTCGACTGGCGCTCCCCCGCGGCGGAGCCGTTCTTCGCGGCCACCCACGCCGAGCCGATGGGCCTGGCCAGCCGGCGCCGCTACCGCTGGACCGGCGGACGGGTCACCGACTACTGGGACGAGGTCTTCACCGCCGAGGCGCTGGAGGACGCGCGGCGCGGCAAGGTCGCGCTCGACGACGACTCCGCGTTCATCGCGAGCCTCGGCAGCAGCCGGTCGCCGCGGATGCGCGACGTGCTGAGCACGATCCAGGCCGACCAGGACGCGATCATCCGCGCCGGCTCGCGCGGCGCGCTGGTCGTCGACGGTGGACCGGGCACCGGCAAGACGGTCGTCGCGCTGCACCGCGCGGCGTACCTGCTGTACGCCGACCCGCGCCTGGGCGGGCGCCGCGGCGGTGTGCTCTTCGTCGGTCCGCACCGGCCCTACCTGGCGTACGTCGCCGACGTGCTGCCGAGCCTCGGCGAGGAGGGTGTGCAGACCTGCACGGTGCGCGACCTTGTGCCCGAGGGCGGGTCCGCACCCGACGAGGTCGATCCGGAGGTCGCCCGGCTGAAGTCGACGGCCGACATCGTGCACGCGATCGAACCCGCGGTCCGGCTCTACGAGGAGGCGCCGACCGAGGGCATAGAGGTCGAGACGCCCTGGGTGGACCTGTGGCTCAGCGCCGACGACTGGGCCGAGGCGTTCGCCGCGGTCGACCCCGGCACCCCGCACAACGAGGCCCGCGACGACATCTGGGAGGCGCTCGTCGCCATCCTGCTCGACAAGGTCGACTCCGATGCCGACGTCCCCGAGGACCAGCTCCGGCGCGCGCTGCTGCGCAACGGGGCGCTGGTCGACGCCTTCGATCGGGCCTGGACCCTGGTCGACCCCCACGACCTGGTCGGCGACCTGTGGTCGGTGCCGGCGTACCTGCGTCGCTGCGCACCGTGGCTGAGCGCCGAGGAGGTCCGGCTCCTGCAGCGCACCGACCCCCATGCCTGGACCCGGTCGGACCTGCCGCTGCTCGACGCCGCCCGGCTGCGCCTCGGCGACCCCGAGGCGTCACGGCGCCGCCGCCGGCGCGAGGCCGCGCTCGCCGCCCAGGCCGAGGAGATGTCGCACGTCGTCGACCACCTGATCGCCGACGACGACTCCGAGATGAAGGTGATGTCGATGCTGCGCGTCGAGGACCTCCAGGGCGCTCTCGTCGACGAGAGCGTCGCGCCGGTCGCCGACCCGGACCTGCTGGCGGGTCCGTTCGCGCACGTCGTGGTGGACGAGGCGCAGGAGTTGACCGACGCCGAGTGGCAGATGCTGCTGCTTCGCTGCCCGTCGCGCAGCCTCACCATCGTCGGCGACCGCGCCCAGGCGCGGCACGGGTTCGCGGAGTCGTGGCAGCAGCGGCTCGAGCGCATCGGCGTCGGTCAGGTCCGGCACGCATCGCTGACGATCAACTACCGCACGCCCGAGGAGGTGATGGCCGAGGCGGAGCCGGTCATCCGGGTCGCCATCCCCGACGCGAACGTGCCGACGTCGATCCGCAGCAACGGCCGACCCGTCGTCCACGGGTCGGCCGCCGGCCTGGACTCGATCGTCGCGTCCTGGGCGGCGGAGCACCCCGACGGCACCGGCTGCGTGATCGGCACCCCGTCGTTCCAGGCGGCGTACGCCGGCACCGACCGGGTGCGCTCGTTGACCCCCGAACTGGCGAAGGGCCTGGAGTTCGACCTCGTCGTGCTCGTCGACCCCGACTCCTTCGGCACGGGCATCGAGGGCGCCGTCGACCGCTACGTCGCGATGACCCGGGCGACCCAGCAGCTGGTGGTGCTGACCAGCGACTGACGGCGGGTCGGCGGGTCGGCGGGTCGACGGGTCGGCGATGAGCAGGCAACCAACTGCGACGTGGGAGAGGTTGCTGGCTCACCGCCAGCGGAACTCACCCGCACCCGGCGGTGAGCAGGCAACCGACTGTCGCGGCGAAAGGGTTGCTGGCTCACCGCCCCACGGTCCCGACGGCTCCGGACCCCGGCCGGCTACCCGACGTACGCCCCCGTGGTGCCACCCAGGTCCATGGCGGGGAGGCCGAGCTTGCGGTGGTCCCACGTCCGCACCCGGTCGGGGTCGAGGCGGATCGCGGCGCGGTTGTGGGCCATGAACTGCACGAACGGCCGCATCTCCTCGGAGTAGGGGCCGTGGTAGCGCTCGAAGATGTTGACGCAGACGTCCCAGACGACGGCCTCGTCCTCGATCACCACGCCGCGCCCCTCGATCGCGACGCCGCGGAGCTGGTCGTAGGTGTGCCCGGCCTCGACGAGGAACGAGCAGCGCGGGTCGCGGCGCAGGTTGAGCGTCTTCTGCGCCTTCCGCTTGGTCTCGAACCAGATGTGGTCGTCCATCACGGCGTACCACATGCCGACCAGGTGGATCTGCCCCTGCGGGCCGAAGGTGCCCAGGGTCGAGGACCGCTGCTGGTGCAGGAACTCGACCTGCTCGTCGTGGCTCATCACGACCTGGGCGCGCTGGTTGGCCATGTGGTCAGCCACCGAAGGCGTGGGTCGCCGTGACGCCGCCGTCGATGGAGATCTCGGCACCGTTGACGTACGCCGACTCGTCGCTCGCGAGGTAGACGTAGAGCGGTGCGATGTCCTCGGGGTACCCGACCCGGCGCAGCGGCACCTTCGAGGCACCGAACTCCATCGCGACGTCGCCCCCGTGCACGCGGGTCATCGGCGTGTCGATCATGCCGGGGTGCACGGAGTTGACCCGGACCCCCTTCGGGCCGAGCTCCATCGCGGCGCACTTGGTCATGCCCCGGATCGCCCACTTGGTCGCGGCGTACGCCGTGCAGCCGGCCATGCCGGCCAGGCCCTCGACCGAGGAGGCGTTGATGATCGAGCCGCGGCCCTCGCGGCACATCACCCGGCTGACCGTCTGCATGCCGAGGAAGCAGCCGAGCTGGTTGACCCGCCAGAGCAGCTCGACCTCCTCGGCGGGCATCCGCTCGATGTCGCCGAAGCGCAGGATGCCGGCGTTGTTGGCGAGCACGCTGACCGGGCCGAAGCGCACGCCGATGTCGTCGACGACCCGCTCCCAGGAGGCCTGGTCGCTGACGTCGTGCTCGGCGAAGTGGGCCAGCTCGCCCAGCTCGTCGGCCAGCGCCTGTCCGGCCTCCTTGGCGACGTCGGCGATGACGACCTTGGCGCCCTCGGCCACGAACGCCCGCGCGATCGCGGCACCCTGGCCCTGCGCGCCGCCGGTGACGATCGCAACCTTGCCCTCCAAGCGCGCCATCAGACGGTCAGCTTCATGATCGAGTCGGCCGCGAAGCCGACGGAGGGGTCCCGGTCACTGAAGTAGCCGCCCAGCTGCTTGTCGAGGTCGTCGGCGGTCCAGAGCGAGCCGGACTTGTCGAAGCGCTCCTCGACCACCGGCGCACCGACCAGCGCGACCATGCCGCCGTACACGACGAAGACCTGCCCGGTGATCCGGGCGGCCGCGTCGGAGGCGAGGTAGGCGACCAGCGGGGCGACGTGCTCGGGCGAGTAGGGGTCGACCTCCTCGCCCGAGGTGTCCGCACCGAAGACGTCGGCGGTCATCGCGGTGCGGGCCCGGGGGCAGATCGCGTTCGCGCGTACGCCGGAGCTCGCCATCGCCCGCGCCGTGGAGACCGTCAGCGCGGCGATGCCGGCCTTCGCCGCGCCGTAGTTGGCCTGACCGGGAGGCCCCGAGAGGAACGCCTCGGACGCGGTGTTCACGATGCTGGCGCCGACCGGACCACCGGTCTGCTTCGCCAGCGCCCGCCAGTGGGCGGCCGCGTTGCGCGAGAGCAGGAAGTGGCCGCGCAGGTGGATGTGGATCACCTGGTCCCACTCCTCGTCGCTCATGTTGAAGAGCATCCGGTCGCGGGTGACGCCGGCGTTGTTGACCACCACGTCGAGCCGTCCGAAGCCCTCGACGGCCGCCGCGAGCAGCGCGTCGGCGGTGGCCCGCTCCCCCACGTCGCCGGCCACGATGCTGGCCGCGCCACCGCGGGAGCGGATCTCCTCCGCCGTACCGTCCGCGCCGCCGGGCAGGTCGTTGAGCACGACCCGGGCCCCGGCGTCGGCGAGGGCGAGCGCCTCCGCGCGACCGAGGCCGGCCCCGGCGCCGGTGACGATCGCGACCCGACCGTCGAGAGATGCTTCGGACACGTGCTCACTCCTCCAGCGAGATCGCCGCGCGCGGGCAGGCTGCCGCGGCGCGCTTGACCGCTTCGATGTTCTCGGGTGTGGTCTCCTCGGTCTTGAGCTGGAGATAGTCGTCGTCGTCCAGCTCGAAGACATCGGGCGCCATCGCCTCGCACAGCCCGTTGGACTCGCAGAGGTCGAAGTCGACCTTGATCTTCATGGGTTCAGCCCCCTTCACTCGAATGGCCCGGGAACACGTGCGCGCTCGGGTCGAGCACGACGGCCGCGTTGTTGATCGCCGTCGCCGCCTCGCCGAAGCCGACGGCGATCAGGCGCACCTTGCCGGGGTACTCGGTGATGTCTCCGGCGGCGAAGACCCGCGACAGGTTGGTGCGCATCGAGGAGTCGACGACCACGTGCCGCTTCTTGACCTCGATGCCCCACTGCTGGATCGGCCCGAGGTCGGCGACGAAGCCGAGCGCGGCGACGATCGCCTGCGCCGGGCGGGTGGTGGTCTCGCCCTCGACGAGGATGTCGACGGACTCGACGGTGCCGTTGCCGCGGATCGCGGACACCTCGGCCTTGGTGACGATCTCGACCCGGGACGCCCGCACCGCCTCGACCGTGCGCGCGTGGGCCCGGAACGCGTCGCGCCGGTGCACGAGCGTCACGGACTGCGCGACCGGCTCCAGGTGCAGCGCCCAGTCGAACGCGCTGTCGCCGCCGCCGACGATGACCACGTCCTTCCCGGCGTACGGCTGGAAGCTCGGCACGAAGAACTCCAGGCCCCGGCCCAGCCAGCCCTCACCGGCCGGCAGCGGCCGGGGGCTGAACTTGCCGATGCCGGCGGTGATCAGCACCGCCTTGGCCCGCACCTGGGTGCCGTCGTCGAGGCCGACGGTGACGCCGTCCTCGTCCTCGACGAGCGTCGAGGCGGTGCGCTCGAGCAGGTAGCGCGGCTCCGCGGTGCCGGCCTGCTCGACCAGGCCCTCGACCAGCTCGCGGCCCTTCACGGACGGGAAGCCCGCGACGTCGAGGATCTGCTTCTCGGGGTACATGGCGGTGATCTGACCGCCGAGCTCGGGCAGGGAGTCGACCACGGCGACACTCATGCCGCGGAAGCCTGCGTAGTAGGTGGCGAACAGGCCGGTCGGACCGGCACCGATCACGACGAGGTCGGACTCGACCGTGTTCACCGCTGACGAAGGATTGACTGATGACGAAGGCACGCCGCGATCCTTCTCCACTCGGGTGAACGACTCAACTATAACACGTTCTAATTTTTCCCGACTCTACTTGGTTTCGATGTCCGACACCAGCCAGCCGTGGCCGGTGCGCACCACGGTGACCAGCGCGCGGTACTGCGCGTACGCCGTGGCCGGCGCGCCGTCCTGGACCTTCTCGACGTACTGGTTGAGGAAGAGCAGCGCCTGCACCTGCCGCGGCGAGGCCTGCACGACGCCCTGGGCGACCGCCTTGACCTGCAGCTCGGTCCGCTGCTCGACGAACTGCTCCTTGATGCCGTCGGCGGTCGTGCGGTACTCCTCCGCGAAGGTGTCGGTCATCTGCTCGGTGGCCTTCTCGACCTGCGCGTCGTAGTCCTGGTAGGAGGTCGAGAGGATCTGCTCGGTCGCGCGCGCCGCGGCCTCGACCGCGGAGCGGTGGGTGAGCTCGCCGGTCACGACCGGCCGCGCGGCCGACACGGTCGGCTCGGGATCGCGGTTGAGATAGACGATCTCCCCGACGCCGATCGCCGCCAGCACCACCACGACGGCCACCAGGATCCACGTCGTACGCCGGCGGCCACCGCCCTCCGCGTCAGGGGAGGTTTCGAGGCTCGGCGCTGGCGCGCCTCGCACCTCAACCACCGGCTCCTCCGCCGGCGCGCCTCGCACCTCAACCACCGGGCCCTCGGTGGTTGAGGAAGGCGCGCTGGCGCCTGTCTCGAAACCACCCCCCGCGCCGCCGTCACCGCCGTCACCGCCGTCACCGCCGGAGGTTTCGACGCTCGGCGCCGGCGCGCCTCGCACCTCAACCACCGGCTCCTCCGCGCCGGAGCGGCGGCCGGCGAGCTTGCGGGGACGGCCCACGGACGGGCGGGAGCCTCCTCGGCGGGGCGTGCTCATTGGACGAACTCGACGTTGTTGGTGAGCCAGTCGCCGTCCTCGAGCACCAGGTCGACCTTGAGCCGGAACTGCCGGGCCACCGGCTTGTTGTCGGTCGAGGCGTTGGCGACCGTGCCGGTGGTGGCCACGATGACCGAGGCGCTGTCGTGGTCGGTGTCGACGACGCCGGCCCAGAGCACCTTCCCGTCCATCACCGACTTCGCACGGGTCAGGATCTTGAGCACCTCCTGGGCGCTGGAGTCGTACTGCTCGGCGAACTCGCCGGTCGCACCCGCGGCCACGGCGTCGACGCTCTCCTGGGCCTTGCGGTAGTCGATGTTGACGAACGCCTCGACCTCCTGGCGCGCGGCGGCGAGCACATCGCCGTACCGCTCCTGCTCCGCCTCGGCGTGCCGCCTGTCCGAGCGCTCCTGGGTCACCAGCACCGCACCGAAGACGCACGCGGCCGCGAGCACCACCGCGAGCGCGCCGAGCGCGACGTTGAGGCCGCGCCGCCCCGGCCGCCTCATCTGCTCACCACCGGTCCCACCAGGAGCCACTTCCATGCGTCCTCTCCCAGGATCGACAGGTTGCCCTGATCGAGGAATCGTACGGGCCGACCTCGCTTGTCGACGGCACCCTCGACGATGCCCGTGCCCGGGTCGTACGCCGTGCGGTAGAGCCGCCCTGGCGACGGGTTGCCGGGCGACCCGGGCGCGTAGTTGGAGCCGCGCATGGCGAACGGCGGGCCGTCGGCGCACCGGGCCGGGAAGATCGGGCCGTCGGACAGGTCCGTGGGTGGCCGCCAGTCGCCACGCGGCCGATAGCCGTTGGTGCACGGCGGCTGGCTGTAGTCGAGCTGCAGGTTGACGTGGCCGTAGCCGTCGCCGGGGGTGCCGGTGAAGCCGGTGGCGATCGTCCGCGGGTAGGTCACCAGCAGTTGTTCGAGCCCGTCGAGGTGGGAGACGACGACCTGGTTGACGCTGACCGCGCTGCCGAGCAGCACCGGGAGGGTCGGCCCGAGGTCGTCGAGCATGGCGTCGAGCTCGCGTGCCGTGCCCGGCGTGCCGTCGAGCACGGTGCGCAGGTCGCCGTCGCTCGCGGCCAGGGTGTCGGTCAGGGAGCGCAGGTCGCGCGCGAGCGAGCGGATGTTCTCCCGCTGGCCCTGCTGGGTGTCGAGCACGCGCTCGCCCCGGTCGAGCAGCCGGATCGTCTCGTCGGTGTGCGCGGCCGCCTCGCGCACGAACTCGCTGCCGCTGTCGAGCAGCCGCTGCAGCGGCCGGCCGGTGTCGTCGAACATGGTGCCGAGCTCGCGGACCACCGTGCGCAGGCCCTCCTTGTCGACCGAGCCCACGAACTGGTCGAGCTCGACGAGCAGGTCGGCCTCGTCGACCGGCAGCGACTCGGCGGTGCCGGTGAGGGTGTCACCGGACGCGGCGTACGGTGCGCGGTCGTCGGCCGGTTCGAAGTCGAGGTACTGCTCGCCGACCGCCGAGAGGTTGTGGACGTACATCGGGGCGTCCTTCGGCAGCTTCGTGTCGTCCTGGAGCGCGAGGTCGAGCGTGACACCCTCGGCGGTGGCGTCCATCCGGGTGACCTTGCCGATCTTCACACCGCGGTAGGTGACCTCGCTGCCCTCGAAGAGGCCGCCCGAGGCGGGCAGCGTGGCGTGCACGGTCAGGCCGCGGCCCAGGAGCCGGTCGACCAGCCCGAGGTAGGAGCCGGCGATGTAGACGATGCCGACGGCGCTGAGCACCAGGAACGCGCCGATCCGGATCCGCAGACCGGTCATGACGGACCGCCGTAGAGGGCAGACGGGCTCGGCGGTGCCTGGCGCGGGGTGGCACCGCCGACCAGGCCGCCGACGAGGCCGTCGAGGAGGCCACCGAGCCCGTCGCCCGGGTCGGTGGGTGCCGGTGTGTCGCCGGAGCCGGTGCCTCCGGGCGGGCTCAGCAGGTCGAGGAGATCCTCCAGCAGCCCCGGTACCTCGGGTCCGGCGCCGCTCCCACTGGGCAGCGCGTTGACGACGGCGCAGACCGGGTTGGCGTCGTACTGCTTCTTCGCGCACTCCGCGAGGAGGTTCTTGAAGAGCCGCAGCTGGTCGAGCACGGCGAGGCAGGCGTCGCCGCGCAGGTCGCCGCTCTCGAGACACTGCTGCACCTTCGGCAGCACCTCGCCGACGTCGGGCAGGACCGGCGGAAGACCTCCGCCCGGTCTGCCGTTGGGGATGACGTTCTCGAGGTTGATGTCGGCGCGGATCGAGGTGTTCGCGTAGTCGCCCCTGACGATGTCGCCGGCCTCCTTGGGGAAGGGGAAGCTCACCAGCAGGTTCAGGCCGGGGGCGAGCGAGTCGCCCGCCTCGTGCAGCCGCGCGAGCACCGGCTGCAGGTGGTCGAGCGAGGCGAGCAGGTCGTCCTTGCTGGCGCCGATCACGCGGGTGCCGACCCGGCCCAGCTCGTCGAGCGAGGAGAGCATCGAGATCAGCTCGTCGTGCTGGGCGGCGAGCACCTCGACCGCCGGTCCGGTGGCGTCGAGTGCGTCGGTGATCGTCTTCTTCTCCCGGTTCAAGGTGGCCGTCAGGTGCGCGATCGACTCCATCGCCCGGATGATGTCCTCCTTCTGGTCGTCGATCGCGCCGACCACGCTCTCGAGCGATCCGAGCAGGTGCCGCAGCCGGCCGGTGCGGCCGTCCATCACCTCGTTGAGCTCGTGGGTGATGGTGCCCAGCTGGGCGACGCCACCGCCGCTGAGCAGGAACGACAGCGCGCCGAGCACCTCCTCGACCTCCGGGTTGCGGCCGGTGGTGGCCAGCGGGATGGCGTCGCCGTCGGAGAGCCGCCCGGTCGGCCGCTGCCCGGCCGGGGCCTCGAGCGCGACGTACTTCTCCCCGAGCAGGCTGACCTGGCGGATGTCCGCGATCGCGTTGTCGGGCAGCTCGACGTCGTCCTTGACGCGCATCGTGATCCGGGCGTGCCAGCCGACCCGCTCGACGTCGGTCACCTCGCCGACCGTGACGTCGTCGACCATCACCGGCGAGCGCGGCACGACGTTGAGGATGTCGGCGAACTCGGCCGTGACCTCGAAGGAGTGGTCCTCGTCGACCGGCGAGCCCGGCAGCGGCAGGTCGTAGGCACCGTCGAACCTGCAGCCGCCCGCGACCACGGCGAGGGCCACCAGGGCCATGAGGAGCGTGATGGTGCGCGGGGCCCGGGTCACGAGCGGCCTCCCATCAGGGCCCCGAGGCCGCCGGGTACCGACGGCGAGCGCTGGGCTCCCTGCGGCCTGGCCGGCGGGATCGTCGGCACCTGGTCCTCGACCGGCTCCAGCAGGCTCTTGAACAGGCCGCAGGCGAGGTCGGCGAGGTTGCGCTGGATGCTGGCGTTCTGGACGAGCGCGCAGAGGAACCCGTCGGCGTCCCAGACGTTGCCGCTGATGCCGATGCGCGAGCCGATCGTGCCGGTCTGGTCGTTGAACGCCAGGCCCAGGTTGCCGATCGCGGTCGGCGCGATCCGCAGCGCGGTGTCGAGGCTGGACTTCTCGGAGTTGATCGTCTGCATCACGCGGGTGAGCTTCTCGATGTCGGTCACCAGCGCCTCGCGGTTGTCCTTCACGAAGCCCTTCACGGTGCCGACCGCGTCGGCGACCGCCGCCAGCGCCTGGCCGATCTCGGTGCGCTCCCCCGCGAGCTGCGCGGAGACGCCCGCCAGGTCCTTGACGAAGGCCCGCACGAACCGGTCGTTCTCGGCGAGCGTCGTGGTCACCGCGGCGAGCTGCGAGACGGTCTCGAAGAGCGGGCCGCTCCCGTCGCCGAACGTCTCGGCGGCCGCCGAGAGCTCCCGGAGCATCTCGTTGCCGAGCTCGCCCTTGCCGTCGAGTGCCTTCGCCCCGGCCCGCAGGACGTGGTCGAGCGTGCCGTCGCGGTTGACGCCGTTGGGGCCGAGCGCCTCGGAGAGGTCGCGCAGGCTCGCGTAGATCCGATCGAGCTCGACGGGCACGGCGGTCTCGGCCAGCGGGATGTCGGCCCCGTCGGCCATCGGCTCGTCGCCCTGCTGGTACGCCGGGGTGAGCTGCACGAAACGGTCGGCGACCAGCGTGGGGGTGACGATGGCGGCCTTGGCGTCGGCGGGCACGTCGTACGCCGCGTCGTACTCCAGGTCGACCCGCACCGAGTTGCCCTCCGGCACGACCGCGGTCACCCGGCCGACGTTGACGCCCAGGATCCGCACGTCGCTGCCGCGGTAGATGCTGACCGCGCGCGGGAAGTGGGCGGTGACGGTCTTGGTCTCGGTGTCGTCGTCGACCGCGAAGAAGTAGATGCCGGAGACGAGCACGAGGGTCAGCACCCCGGCGAGCACGCGGCCGGCGAAGGTGTTGAGCCGGTCGGGCAGCACGGCCATGTCAGTCCTCCAGCCTGGTCGGGACGAACTCGCCGGTCGGGATCGCGAGCAGGTTGGACGCGTAGGCGTCGAACCACGGGCCGGTGCCGATGATGTTGCTGAGGATGTCGACGTACGGGCCGAGGGCGTTGAGCGTCGCCTTGAGCTCCTTCTCCTTGGCGTTGAGCAGCGAGAGCAGGTCGTCGACCTCCTGGAGCGCGGGCCCGATCTGGGCGCGGTTGTCGGCGGCGACGCCCTTCAGCTGGCGGGCCAGGTCGCGGGCGTTGACGAGCAGCAGGTGCACGGCCTCCTTGCGCTGCTGCACCTCCTGGAAGACCAGGTCGCTGTTGCGCATCAGCGACACCAGGTCGTCGCTGCGCTTCGCGAGCACTCTGCTGACGCCCTGCGCGCCCTCGAGCAGCGCCTGGATCTGCTGGTCGCGCCCGGCGACCGAGCGCGACAGGCGGGCGATGCCGCGCAGGCTCGACTCGATCTCGGGCGCCGCCTGGTTGGTCGTGTCGGCCACGACGTCGAGCGCCTTCGCGAGCCGCTCGGTGTCGATCCGCTCCGTCGTCGTGGTCAGGTCGCCGAACACGCCGACGATGTCGTACGCCGACTCCGTGCGGTCGGCCGGGATCACGTCGTCCTCGCCGAGCTGTCCCGGTCCGGCCGGCTGCAGGTCGAGGTACTTCTCGCCGAGCAGGTTGAGCACCTCGACCGACGCGCGGCTCTCGGTGCCGAACGCCACGCCGTCGTCGACGTCGAAGGTGACCACGACCGTGTTGCTGTCCTCGAGCGCGACGTCCTGGACCCGGCCGACCCGGATGCCGCCGACCTGCACCATGTTGCCTCGGTGCAGGCCGCTGGCGTCGGTGAACTCCGCGCGGTAGGTGCCGCCGCTGAAGCCCGGGAATCGGCCCAGGTTGAACGCCGCGACCAGGATCAGCGCCATCGCGAGCAGCGTCACGGCGCCCAGCCGCAGTACCCGGGCCTCGCTGTACTTGCGCGAGGTGCTCACTCCGTCGCCTCCGCCCCGTTGCAGCGGGGTGCGGTGGACCGGAAGTCGAGGTGGTTGAGCTCCTTGATCAGCAGCTTGAGGCCCGGGAGGTCGCCGAGGCCGGCCGGCAGCGTGATGCGCCCGCTGAAGCCGCAGACGTAGTAGTTGTACCAACTGCCGTAGGTGCCGGTGCGGGTCTGGTCGCTCATCGACTCGGGGAGCCGGTCGAGCATCTCGACGACCTGGGCCCGGGACTCCTTCCGGTTCAGCAGATGGGCCAGCCGGCGCAGCTTGGCGACGTCCGACTTGATCAGCGGGCGGCCCTGCCGGAGCAGGTCGGCCACGACCACCGTCAGGTCGGAGATGCTCTCCAGCGACGACCCGATCGTCGAGCGGTCGCGGGCCAGGTCGGTCATCCAGCCCTTGAGGCCGATGACGAGGTCGTTGAGCTGGCGGTGCCGGCCGTCGATGGTCGTCAGGGTCTGGCCGAGATTGTCGACGACCCGGCCGATCAGCCGGTCGCGGTCGGCGAGCGTGTTGGTGAGCGAGGCGGTCTTCCGAAGCAGGCCCTGCACGGTGCCGCCCTCGCCCTGCAGCACCTGCACGAGGTTGAGGCTCAGGTCGTTGACCTGCTGCGGGTTCAGCGCCTGGAAGAGCGGCTGGAAGCCGTTGAAGAGCGTGGTCAGGTCGAGCGCCGGCCGGGTCTGCGCGATCGGGAGCGTGCCGCCGGGCTCGAGCGGACGCGCGCTCCGGTCGCTGCCCTCCTCGAGCGCGAGGTAGCGGTCGCCGACCAGGTTCAGGAACCGGATCTCCGCCCGTGACGACGTGGTCAGCGGCACGTCGGCCTTGACCCGGAAGGTCACCAGCGCCTGGCTGCGGTCGTGATGCTCGACCTTCTTGACCTCCCCGACGCTCACGCCGGCGACGCGCACGTCGTCGCCCTTCTCGAGCATCGACGCCGTGCTGAAGACCGCGTGGTACGTCGTACCGGCACCGAAGCCGACGTTGCCCATGATCGCGGCCAGCAGGCCGGTCACCAGGAGCGAGACGACGGTGAAGATGCCGAGCTTGATGCCGGCGGCGATGGTGGTCGAGTTGCGCGACATCAGCGCTCACCACCGTCAGCCTGGCGGACCACCGGTCCGTACAGCAGCGACCCCAACGAGCCGAACTCGTCAGCCGGGCGCCCGGTGCGCTGGGCGAGCAGCCCGTTGACGATCTGCTGCTCCCCCGCACTGCCGGAGTAGTCGGCGCCGACCCGGTTGAGCGCGGCCCCGTTCAGGTTCAGCAGGTCGGGCAGCAGGGCCGTGGGCGGGTGCTCGTCCATGTCGCTGCCCTGGTCGAGGGCGATCGGGGGCGCCGGCACCTCCGGGTTCGGCAGGCCGAGGCACCAGGGCCCGTGGCCGACCTCGCCGTACGTCGGGCGGTCGCGCTCGTCGTAGGCGCGGTACTGCGGGGTGCCGATCTCGAGGTACTGCTTGACCTGGTTGCCCTCGAAGGTCCGGGCCAGCCGGGGTGCGTACTTCGCGGCGCCCTTGATCAGGCACGGGAACTCCGGGGAGTAGGCCGCGAGCAGCCGCAGCATCGGCTCGGTGACCTGGCCGAGCCGGATCAGGTTGGCCCCGTTGTCGCGGAGGATCCCGGTGGTGGTGTCGGCGACGCCGCCCAGGTCCGCGAAGAAGGTGCCGAGCTGCTTCCGGCTCTCGACGATCGTCCGGCTCGTGGTCGTGACGTTGCCGAGCGCGGCGAGCAGGTCGGGCGCGGCGAGGTCGTAGGTGTCGGCGACGGCGGCGAGCTTGACCAGGTCGCGGCGCAGCGTCGGTAGGTGGTCGCCGATCTCGCCGAGGTAGCCGTCGAGCCCATCCATGGTCTCGCCGAGCTGCTCGCCGCGGCCGCCGAGCGCCGTCGCCAGCGCGTTCAGGGTGGCGTTGAGGTCGGCGGGGCGCACCGACCGCAGCAGCGGGAAGAGGTCGGCGAGGATCCGGCTCAGCTCGACGTTCGTCTCGACCCGGTCGGCGGGGATCACGGCGCCGTCGGCGAGCGGCACCTCCGAGGGCCGGTCGGGCAGCACCAGCGAGACGAACTTCTGGCCGAAGAGCGTCGTCGGCAGGATCTCGACGCCGACGTTCTCGGGGATCTGTCTGGCCTCGTCGGGCTCCAGGGCGACCGTGATCACCGCCTGGCTGCCGTCCTGGTCGATGGCGCGGACCTGGCCGACCAGTGCGCCGTGGAGCCGGACGTCGCCGAACCTGGCGAGCTGGAGTCCGGCCCGGTCGGCCTGGATCGTGACCGTGGTGACCTTGTCGAAGGCCTTGTTGTAGATGGCGATCGAGAGCCCGATCAGCAGCGCGATCGCGGTCAGGAAGGCGACCCCGGCGACCAGCAGCCGGGCGTGCTCGCGCCGGCTGTCGTGGTGGATGTTCACGAGCATCGGTGGCCGCCTATCCCGTGATCCGCACGGTGGTGGTCGAGCCCCAGATCGCGAAGCTGAGGAAGAAGTCGGCGACGACGATCGTCACGATGCTGGTGCGGATCGCCCGGCCCACGGCGGTGCCGACGCCCGCCGGGCCACCCGAGGCGGTGTAGCCGTAGTAGCAGTGGATCAGGATGACCGCGGTCGCCAGGAAGAGCAGCTTCACGAACGACCAGACCATGTCGATCGGCGGCAGGAACTGCAGGAAGTAGTGGTCGTAGGTGCCCGGCGACTGGCCGTAGATGATCGTGGTGATCAGTCGTGGCGAGAGGTACGACGCGCAGAGCGCCACGATGTAGAGCGGGATCACCGCAACGAACGCCGCCACCATGCGGGTGGTGACCAGGAACGGCAGCGACGGGATGCCCATCACCTCGAGCGCGTCGATCTCCTCCGAGATCCGCATCGCGCCGAGCCGGGCGGTGTAGCCGCAGCCGACGGTCGCGGCCAGCGCGATCGCCGAGACCAGCGGCGCGACCTCGCGGGTGTTGAAGTACGCCGAGATGAAGGCGCTGAACTTCGCGACGCCGATCTGGCTCAGTGACGCGTACCCCTGGATGCCGACCTCGGTGCCGGCGAAGAACGCCAGGAACGCGATCACGCCGACGGTGCCGGCGATCAGCGTGAGCCCGCCGGCACCGAAGGTCACCTCGGCGAGCGTGTTCACGATCTCGCGGGGGTAGCGCCGCACCGCCCGCGGCACCCAGGCGAGCGCCTTGACGTAGAACAGCAGCTGGTCGCCGTACTGCTCGAGGGAGTCGCGGCCTCCCTTGACGAAGGAGCCGCCCAGCGCACCGATGCTCGCCATGGCCTACAACCCCGGGGGTGGGACGACTTGGAAGTAGATCGCGGTGATCACGGCGTTGAGGAAGAACAGCAGCATGAACGCGACGATCACCGACTCGTTGACCGCGCGGCCGACGCCGCTGGGGCCGCCGCCGGCGTTGAGCCCCTTGTAGGCGCCGACGATCGCGGCCAGCCAGCCGAAGACCAGCGCCTTGACCATCGAGATGTAGAGGTCGTTGATGCTGGCCAGTGCCGTGAACGACGACAGGAAGGCGCCCGCGGAGCCGCCCTGCACGATCACCGTGAAGAAGTAGCCGCCGCCGATGCCGGCGCCGATCACGATGCCGTTGATCATCACCGCGACGAACATGGTGGCGACGACACGGGGCGCGATCAGCCGCTCCAGCGGATCGACGCCGAGCACCTCCATGGCGTCGATCTCCTCGCGGATCTTGCGGGCGCCCATGTCGGAGCAGATCGCCGAGCCGGCCGCGCCGGCGATGATCAGCGCGGCCGCGATCGGCGCCGCCTCGCGGACCACGGCCAGCACGGCCGTGGCGCCGGCGAACGACTGCGCGCCCAGCTGCCCCGTCAGGTTGCCGACCTGCAGCGAGATCACCGCGCCGAACGGGATCGAGACCAGGATCGTCGGCACCAGCGTGACGCTCGTGATGAACCACGCCTGCTCCACGAACTCACGAAGCTGGAACGGCCTGGTGAAGATCCGCCTGGTCACCTCGATGACCATCACCGCGATCTCACCGGGACCATGGACCACCGACGCAGCGGAGAACGCCACGCTTCACCTCCCCAACTGGTCTAGACCGCATGCAGATTAGAACGTGTTCTCATTTCGCGCAACGGGTCGAGCGCTCCCAGCTAGAACCCGTTCTCCCCGTCAACGACGCTCCTCCCCGGAGGTGACGCACCCCGGTGGCGGTCGGTGGTTTCGAGGCTCGGCGCTGGCGCGCCTCGCACCTCAACCACCGGGACTACGGCGGTTGAGGTGCGAAGGCGTTCTACGCCTGAGCCTCGAAACCCGCCGCGCCCATACGGTGGTTGAGGTGCGAAGGCGTTCTACGCCTGAGCCTGGAAACCACCGTCACGCTCGGCGGCCCGCCGCTGCACGGCCGCCCGCCGCGACAGATCCGGCAGGGCGTCGTACTCGCCCCGGATCAGCGCCTCTCGCTTCCTCCGGCTCCACCCCTGGACCCGCTTCTCGTACGCGAAGGCCTGCTCGATCGAGTCGAACCAGCACGACCAGACGAGGGTCACGGGCCGCCGGCTCCGGGTGTACGTCGCCCCCAGGTCGGGGCTGTTGTGCTGCCACACCCGAGCCTCGACGTCCCAGGTGCTGCCGACGTAGTAGGTGTCGTCGGCGCAGCGGACGATGTAGGTGTACGGCACCCCGCCAGCCTCGGCCGGAGCCGTGCCCCGGGCAACAGGCGGTCGCTCGCCTGTGGACGACGGTGGCCAGTCGGGTGGTTTCGAGGCTCGGCGCTGGCGCGCCTCGCACCTCAACCACCGTTGCCCGGTGGTTGAGGTGCGAAGGCCGCCAGGCCTGAGCCTCGAAACCACCACCCTCCTACGAGCCCGGTTCCACGGTGGTTGAGGTGCGAAGGCCGCCAGGCCTGAGCCTCGAAACCACCACTCTCCTACGATGGCCGCGTGGACAGGGAGGTGTGGTCGTCGTTCACCCGCGACCCGCGCGATCGGCAGTACCAGGCACTGCGCGCCTCCGATCAGGACCGGTCGATCCTGCTGCAGGTCCTCTCCGAGGCCTACGCCGACGGCCGGCTCGACCGTGACGAGTTCGACGAGCGCAGCGACGCCGCGCGGACGGTGCGGACCCTGGGCGACATCGACCCGCTGCTCCGCGACCTGGTGCCGGCGAAGCCGGTGCCCGGCGGCAGCCTGGTCGGCACGTCGCGGAGCGACCTGGAGCAGCTGGCCCACCAGCACTGGCGCTCGAAGCGGCGCGAGGCGGTGTTCTCGTTCGTCGGGGCGAGCACCCTCACCACCGGCATCTGGCTCGCGACCAGCTTCCGCGACGGCGGCTTCAACCCGTACTTCTTCTGGCCGGTCTTCGTGATCGTCTTCAGCCTGCTGCACCTGATCCGCACCGCGACCACCCGCCAGGAGATCGTCGACGGCGAGATCCGCCGACTGGAGCGCAAGCGCGACAAGGACCTGCGCCGGAAGAGCTGGGGCCGGTGATCCTGCGCTGGGAGACGGTGCGCACCCATCCCTCGGCCGTCCTGCTCGCGGCCCAGCTCGTCGCGGTGCTCGCCTACCCGTTCCTGGACTCCACCGCCGGGGGCCGCGCCGTGGTCGGCGTGGTGCAGCTCGGCATCGTGCTGGCCGCGCTCGCCGCCGTCCGTCCGACCCCCGCGCTCACCTGGATCGCGGTGCTCTTCGGCGCCCCGGCGATGCTGATGACGATCGCGGAGGCCGTGCAGCCCGACCACGACGTGGTCGTGCTGGTCTCGGCGATCTTCCACGTGCCGTTCTACTTCTACATCTCCTACGCGATGCTCCGGTACCTCTTCCACGACGACCGGGTCACCCGCGACGAGCTGTTCGCGACGGGCGCGGCGTTCACCGTCGTGGCCTGGGGATTCGCCTACCTGTACGCCGCGTGCCAGGCGATCTGGCCGGGCTCGTTCATCGGTGCCGGCAGCGGTGACACGCGCAGCTGGTTCGAGCTGCTCTTCCTCTCCTTCAGCTCGCTCACCAGCGTCGGCCTCTCCGACGTGGTGCCGGTGCAGGCGCACGCCCGGTCCTTCGTGATGGTCGAGATGGTCGCCGGCGTCTTCTACGTCGCGCTCGTGGTCGCCCGGTTGGTCAGCCTCGCCGTGCTCCGCCAGCGGCCCTGAGCTCTGAGCACGCGACCTGGCGTCGGATCCGGGTCGTGGGGGCACCATGTACCCATGGGCACCGTCGGTTCGCCCTCGATCGCGCAGCCTGACTACTGGTGGTACCGGGCCCGCGCGGGCCTGCTGCGCGCCGCTGTGGGCCGCTACGTCGGCAGACCCGCCGCCGTCCTGGACGTCGGCAGCGCCGACGGGCCGAGCGTCGGGTGGCTCGCACCGGGAGCCCGTCGGGTGGCGGTCGACCTCGACCGGCGCGGCCTCGCGCCGGGTGACGTGTGTGCCTCCGCGATGCGGCTGCCGTTCGCCGACGCGACGTTCGACGTGGTCGCCGCCTTCGACGTCGTCGAGCACTGCGAGCCGGAGGCGGCCGCCCTGGCCGAGCTGACCCGAGTCCTGGCTCCCGGGGGCCGCCTGCTGGTGAGCGTGCCGGCCTACCAGTGGGCCTGGTCGGACTTCGACGTGCAGAACCGGCACCATCGGCGCTACACCCGGCGGCGCCTCGTCGCCGCGGTCGAGGCGCAGGGCCTGGACGTCCTGCGCGCGACGTACCTGTTCGCGGGCACCTTCCCGTTCTTCGCCGCCGATCGGCTGCGCTCCCGCGTGCTGGGCGGCGGGTCTCGGGAGGCCTCGGCCGACGGCGTCCCGCGACTACCGCAGACCGGGCCGACGGTCGAGAAGGTCCTGCTCGCGGCCGCCGGCCTGGACCGCCGGCTGCTCCCCCGCTGGGACCTGCCGTTCGGCTCGTCGGTGGTCGTGGCCGCGCGCAAGGAGGCGGCGTCGTGATCGGGTCGCGGGAGCACGCGCTGTCGGTCGTCGTCCCCGTGTACCGCGGCGCCGACACCCTCGACGCCCTGGTCGCCGAGCTCGCGCCGTTGACGACGGCCTTCCGCACGCCCGCGGGTCGTACGGCACGGGTCGCGGAGGTGCTGCTCGTCCACGACTGCGGGCCCGACGACTCCGACGTCGTGATCCGCCGGCTGGCCGCCGCCCACGACTGGGTCCGCCCGGTCTGGCTGAGCCGCAACTTCGGTCAGCACGCCGCGACCCTCGCCGGCATGGCGTCCTCCGGCGGCGACTGGGTGGCGACCCTGGACGAGGACGGCCAGCACGATCCGGCGTACCTCGGCCCGATGCTCGACCGCGCGATGGCGGACCGGGCCGACGTGGTCTACGCGGCGCCGGTGAACCCCGCCCCGCACGGGGCGTTCCGCAACGTGTCGTCCCGGTGGGCCAAGCGGACGCTGCGCTGGCTGACCGGCAACCGGGACGCGGGCAGCTTCCACAGCTACCGCCTGGTGCTCGGCGAGGTCGCCCGCAGCGTCGCGGCGTACGCCGGACCCGGCGCCTACCTCGACGTCGCGCTCGGCTGGGTGGCCCAGCGGATCACCACTTGCCCCGTGCGGCTGCGCTCCGAGGGCGAGCGCGCCTCCGGATACCGGCTCCGCACCCTGCTCTCGCACTACTGGCACTCGGTGCTCACCGGCGGCACCCGGCTGCTGCGGGCGGTGAGCGTGCTCGGGCTGCTGTTCGCGACCATCGGCTTCGCGCTGGCCGTGGTGCTGGTGTGGATGCGGCTGCGGCACTCCATCCACCCGGCGGGCTGGACCTCGCTCGCGGTCGTCGGCCTGATCAGCTCCGGCACGATCCTGCTCGCGCTGGGCGTGATCGCGGAGTACGTCGGGGTCGCGGTGCACATGGCGATGGGCCGGCCGCTGTACCTGATCGTCGGCGACAGCCAGGAGGGACCGCTGGGCGCCGACGAGGAGGAGCCGCTGCCGGTCGAGGAGCCGGAGCCCTCGTGACGACGCTGCTGGTGGGACGCGGACTCCTCGGCGGCCACGTCGAGGAGCGACTGCGAGCGACCGGGGACGACGTGCACACCGTCGCCGTCCCGTGGGCCGACCACGCCGCCGCGCTGGACGCGCTCCGCCACGCGGCCGAGATCGTCGGCGCGCGCAGCGGCTGGCGGCTCGCCTGGTGCGCCGGGGCCGGCGTCGTCGCGACCCCTGCGGCGGAGCTGGCCGCGGAGGTGCGGCTCTTCGGCGCCTTCGTAGGCACGCTGACGCACCCGCCCGCGAGCATGTTCCTGGCCTCCTCGGCCGGTGGCCTGTACGCCGGCTCGCCCGACCCGCCGCCGTTCGACGAGGGATCGACGGTGGCCGCGCTCGCGCCGTACGGCGTCGCGAAGCTCGACATGGAGGAGCTCGCGGGCCTGCTGACGGCCCGCGGCACCCGGCTGCTGGTGGGCCGGATCTCGAACCTCTACGGACCGGGGCAGGACCTGTCCAAGCCCCAGGGCCTGATCGCCCAGCTCTGCCTGGCCCACGAGACCCGCCGCACGCTCAACGTGCACGTCTCGCTCGACACGCTCCGCGACTACCTGTTCGTCGACGACGCGGCGGCGATGATCGTCGCCGGGCTCGACCTGCTCGACGCCGAGCCGCCGGGGACCACCGTGACGAAGGTGCTCGCGTCGGGGCGAGCTGCCTCGATCGCCGCGGTGGTGGCCGAGGCGACCCGGGTGCTGCGCCGCCACCCCCGGCTCTCGACCCGGCAGGCCGCCGGAGGTCAGGTGCGCGACCTGCGACTCCGGTCGGTGGTGTGGCCGGAGGTCGACGCCATGGCACGGACCCCCTTCGCCGCCGGTCTGCGCGCGACCGCCGACGACGTCGCGGCGCGCACCCGCTCGGCCGCGGGCCGGTCGACCCGGGCCGGCGGATGATCCGCCGCCACCGCACCGACCTGGGCTGGCTGGCGGTCGCGCTCGGCGCCGTCTGCCTGGTCTGGCTGTACCCGCTGCTGCTCGACCCGCGCCACTACTTCCAGGGCGACACCCAGAACGCCTACTACGGGTGGTTCCACCACCTCGGCGAGGCGCTCCTGCACGGCCGGTGGCCGATGCTCGACGTGCAGACGGCGAGCGCCGGCAACCCCCTCGCCGAGGGTCAGGAGGGCCTCTACAGCCCGCTCTCCTGGCTGATCGGCGTCGGCGCCGCTGTGGCGCCGCAGCTGGTCGTCTACGTGACCCTCGTCAAGCTCGCCATCGCCGCGCTCGCGGTGACCGGCTGCTACCTGCTCGCCCGCGGGTACGGCGTACGCCCCGGGCTCGCCGCCGTCGCGGCCGTGGCCGTGCAGCTCGGTGGCTTCACCCTGTCGGCCGACGCCCCGCGCTGGATCGCGGGGCAGCTGGTGGCCGCCCTGGTGCCGTGGGCGTGGTGGGCAGCACGGCGTACCGTCGCAGGCGCCAACCCGTGGCCGCTGCTGGTGTCGACGTTCGTGCTCGTCACGACCGGCTACGTCTTCGGCACCATGTACCTCGGCCTCGTGCTGGTGGGCCTGCTGCTCGAGGCGCTGCTGCTCCGCGACTGGCCGGGCGTGCGCCGGCTGCTGGTGACCGGCGGCTACGTCGGGCTGCTCTGCATCACCGTCTACCTGCCGGGCATCCTGACCGCGTCGGTCACCTGGCGCCGGGGGTGGGAGGTCGAGGGCCCCGGATTCCTGGAGATGGAGCCGGTGACCACGCTCCTGGCCGGGCATCCGACGACCGTCTCCCCCACCGTCAGCCTCCTCGACGACCCCGGGCTCGGAGCCGACCAGGTCACCTTCACCTACGTCGCGTGGTTCCTCCCGCTCGCGTGCTGGGTGGTCTACGCCAGGCTGCGGCACGACTGGCGGTCGCTGGTCTCCCTGGTCGTGCCGCTCGCCCTGGCGGTCGTCTGGACGCTGCTGCCCTATTACATGGGGCCGATCCGGATGCCGGGCCGGGTGATGGCGATGGTCACCCTGACCGGGGTGCTGCTGCTCGTCGTGCTCCTCGACCGGGCGCTGGACCGGGCGGTGGCCTGTCGGCCGAGCCGGCTGCGGCTCGGGCTCAGCCTGCTGTGGGTCGCGGCCGCAACGGTCGGCGCGGCGCTGCTGTGGCCGAGCTCGGCGTGGCTGCAGGCGGGCGCCGGCGCGGCGGTGGTGGTCGCCGTGGTGGCGACCTTCGTCGCGACGCCGCGTCGACGGCTGGTGCCCGCGGTGATGATCGCCGCGTCGGTGGGGCTCGCCGTGCTGCAGCTGACCGCCCAGCCCGCCGGGCTCGGGGGGCAGCGCGGGTCGCCGGGCGAGCTCTCGGCGTACGCCGACCTGCTGCCGGGCGCCGCGGGCGACGTGTTCGTCATCGGGCTGAGCCCCGAGGTGCTCGAGGAGCATCCCGAGATCGGCCGGTCGGTGCTGCCCGGCAGCCTCTGGGACCTCACCGGCAAGCCGGTGCACAACGGCTACACCCCGATGGGCTTCCGGGCGTACAACAACCGCTTCTGCGTGCGGTTCAACGGAGACGCCTGTCCCGAGGCGCTCGACCGGATCTTCGAGGTCGAGCCGACCACGGGGCGGCCCTGGGTCGACCTGCACTCGATCAGCACGCTGGTCCTGGTCGACCTTCCGGTCGCACGCACGGCGAGCCCGCCGGCCGGGTGGCACGTCGTCGGCGACGAGGGCGAGGACACCGTGGTGACCTGGGTGCGTGACCGCCCGCTGCCGACCGCCGGTGGCATCGTCTGGTCGTCCCCGGGCACCCGGGTCCACGAGGTCGCCCGCACCGAGACCGCCACGACCTTCGTCGTCGACGAGGTCGGCCCCGACGCGAGCGTGGTGCTGAGCCGGATCGCCTGGCCGGGCTACGAGGTGGACGGCGCGACCCTCGACGACCCGCTGGGCGGGCACCTGGTCCGGGTCGCGCTGTCGCCCGACGACGTCGGCAGCACCGTGACCGTGCGGTTCCGGCCGCCCGGGTGGCGCCTGGAGCTGGCCGCGCTCGGTGCGGCGGTCCTGCTCGGCCTGGCCTGGGCGCTGGTCCACGCGGTGCGACGCCGCCGCGACCGATCCGGGCTCCCGGGCCGGCCGCCCCGCCCGCCGGGTCGGCGCGACTCGGGCTTCGCGGTCAGGTCGTCCGGGTAGCCGGACTCAGTCGTCGTCGCGGCCCTCGTACTCGTCCAGCAGGCCGTCCTTGCGGGCCGCGGAGACGATCCGGCGCACGTTGGCCAGCGCGCCGCAGTCGTTGTCGATCTGCCGGTTGCGCTCGGCGCAGAACTGCTCGCCCAGGTCCGCGCGCACCCGCGGTCCGACCTCGTCACGCGCGGGGTTGAGGATCGTCAGCTCCTCCTCGGTGAGGTGGTGGTTGACCACCCGGGCGAGCTCCTCGACGGCGTCCTCGAACGCGTCGGTGTCGGTGCCCTTCAGCTCGAGCACGGCGAGCAGGGCGGCGTTGCCCTCGGCGTGCTCCTCCTCACCGTGCTCGGCCTCGTGCTCGCCGACCGCACGCTTGCGCCGCAGCTGCGGGTAGACGTGCCTCTCCTCGGCCTCGGCGTGGGCGACATGCAGCGTGGCGAAGGCGCGGCGTACGGCGTCGCGGTCCTGGCTGCTGTCGCGCAGGTCGCGCAGCAGCTCCTCGAAGCGACGGTGGTCGTCGAGGATCACGTCGACGACGTCGCCCTGCACGGGCCGGCCCAGGTCGATGTTGGTCATGACGGCTACGTAGCCCGCCCGCGCCGGGGTCAAACCTGTGCCGGTCGACGCCGGATCCGGCTCAGATCGCGCAGAGCAGCTCGGGACCGGCCATCGTCGCGATCGCCCCGGCCCGCGGCTCGAGGACGCCGGCCTTGGTCGAGGACCACGCGAACGCCAGCCGGAAGACGTCGCTGACGTCGAACGTGCGGCTCTCCGACTGGGTGAGCATGAACTGCCCCGAGAAGAGCTGCTCGCTGTCGCCGGTCAGGGTCACGTGGGCGGTGGCGTCGGCGTCGCCGTCGTCGCCGGCCCCGAAGCGCGTGCGCAGCGTCGTGCAGGACGGGTCGAGGTTCCAGTCGATGGTGCCCTTGGCGGCCCCGGCGTTGGACACGACCGAGTTGGCGTACTGCTTGCCGCCGATGCTCACCGTGGTGCCCGCCCGGGTGCCGTCGATGGCGCGGACCGCCAACTGGGTCAGCGGGACCCAGCGCAGCACGGTGACCTTGACCGGCTTGCTCGTGCCCGCCTTGACCTTGCCGGCCTTCGGCACCATCACGCGGTAGGACCGGAGACCCGGCGTCGACGGCTTGTCGACGTAGCGGAACTTGCCCGCCTTGGTCATCGTCAGTCTCTTCTCGACGGCCCACTTGCGGCCCTCGATCCGCTTCTGGAGCACGACCGTGCCGCCCTTGGCGGCGGGCTTGACCCTGCCGGACAGCACCAGCTTCTGGCCCGTGATCACCGTGGTCTTGCTCGCCTTCAGCGTCGGCTGGTACGCCGCGCGCCGCTCGGTCGGGGCCTGTGCGGCCGTCGCGGCCGGTGCCGTGAGCCCGGCGGCGAGGACGACGCCCAGCCCGGCGAGTGCGAACCTGGTGATCATGGGCGTGCTCCCTCTGGTCGATGCTGCCCCGGTGGGCACGGCGACCCTAGCCCAGCGGCACCTGCGGATCAGGGCACCGCGCGGACGATGCCCTCCAGCTCGTCGCGGTCGACGAACCGGCGGGTGCGCACCCGGTACCGGTAGATCTGGACCAGGCCGAGCGACCAGAGCAGGTACTGGGTGCACATCGCCCAGCGGAAGGCCGACGGCGTGTAGTCGCTGCCGCCCGGCGTACGCCAGTCGAGCACGACCCCGATCGCGATCACCAGCACCAGGCTGGCGACGAACCCGCCCTGGTTGATGATGCCGCTGGCGCTGGCCAGCCGCTCGTGCGGGTTGGAGGTGCGGCCGACGTCGAAGCCGATCATCGAGGCCGGGCCGCCGATGCCCACCACGATCACGAGGACGATCAGCAGCCAGAGCGGTGCGGTGCCCGGCCAGGCGAGCACCACGGTCCAGACGACGACGATGGCCGTCACGATCGTGAGCACCATGGTGGACCGTTGCCAGGGATACGCGCCGACCAGCCAGCCCAGGGTCGGACCGGCGGCCATCACCGCCAGCACCATCAGGGTCAGCAGCAGGCCCGCCGACGCGGCGGACTGGTGCTCGCCCCGGACGAAGAACGGGTAGCCCCACAGCAGGGTCAGCGCGGTCGCGCTGAACTGCGTCGAGAAGTGCATCCAGAAGCCCAGCCGGGTGCCGGGGTGGGCCCACGACGCGGCCAGGCTGGCCCGGATCGACCGCAGGGACATCGCCGGGCCCCGCAGGTTGCGGTGGGCCGGTGAGTCCCGCAGCACGGCCAGCACCGCGACGGCCAGCACCAGCCCGAGGGAGGCCGCGATCAGGTACGCCGTGCGCCAGCCCAGGTGGCCGAGCGCCCAGGTCATCGGCGCCGCGGCCAGCACCGCGCCCAGCTGCCCGAGGGTGCCGGTGAGCTGGGTGACCAGCGGAATCCGGCGAGCCGGGAACCAGGTCGCCACCAGCCGGAGCACGCAGATGAAGGTCATCGCGTCGCCCAGGCCGACGAAGAACCGGGCCACCAGCGCGGCCGGGTAGGTCTCCGCGAGCGCGAATCCCGCCTGGGCGAGCGTCAGCAGCGCCGTGCCGCAGAGCAGCACGCTGCGTGACCCGAACCGGTCGACGAGCAGCCCCACCGGGATCTGCATGCCAGCGTAGACCACCAGCTGGAGCATCGTGAACGTCGCCAGCTGGGACGCCGAGATGTCGAAGCGGTCGGTCGCGGCCAGACCGGCGACGGCGAGGGACGAGCGGTGGAAGACCGCGACGAGGTAGACCAGCAGCCCGACGATCCACACCACCCAGGCACGCGCCGTGGTGGTGGTCGGCTGCATCACTCCCCCGATTCTAGGCCCGGCGGCTTGCGAGACCGGCGCCAGGGCGGTCCCCCGCGGGGCCCGCGCGCTGGTTGAGGTGCGAGGGCCGCCAGGCCCGAGCCTCGAAACCCGCGCTCGCCGACCAACCACACGGTTTCACGGCCCAGGCTCCGCAGGCGGCCGCCCGCGGAGCCGGTGGTTTCGAGGCTCGGCGCTAGCGCGCCTCACACCTCAACCACCGACCAAGTGCCCGCGCGCTGGTTGAGGTGCGAGGGCCGCCAGGCCTGAGCCTCGAAACCCGCACGCGCCGACCAACCAGGTGGTCTCGAGGTTCAGGCGCCAGAGCGCCTCCGCACCTCAACCACCGCGGGCCCGCTAGTCGAGGCAGAACTCGTTGCCCTCGGGGTCCTGCATGACGATGTGTCCTCCGGACATGGGCGGGGCGGGCTCGTGGCGCTCCACGCGGGTCGCGCCGAGGCCGACCAGGCGGGCGCACTCGGCCTCGAGCGCGGCCATCCGCTCCTCGCCCGCCAGCCCGGGGGCGGCGCGGACGTCGAGGTGCACGCGGTTCTTGGCTGCCTTGCCCTCCGGCACCTGCTGGAAGAACAGCCGCGGGCCGACCCCGCCGGGGTCGACGCACGCGGACGCGCTGTTGCGCTGGTCGGGCGGCAGCGACTCCGAGAAGGCGTCCCAGGAGTCGAAGCCCGGCGGGGGCGGTGGGAACTCGTAGCCCAGTGCGTCGTTCCAGAACAGCGACAACGCCCGTGGGTCGGCGCAGTCGAAGGTCACCTGGACTTCTCGGACATCGCTCACTTGGCACCTGCTTCCATCATCTGCCGCAGCTCCTTCTTCAGGTCGCCGATCTCGTCGCGCAGGCGGGCGGCCACCTCGAAGTGCAGCTCGGCCGCGGCGCCCTTCATCTGGTCGGTGAGCTCCTGGATCAGCTGGGCGAGCTCGGCGCTCGGCAGCCCCGCCAGGTCCTTGCTGTGCTGGCCCGACTCTCCACCGGCCATCCGGGACAGCGCGGGGACCGGGGCCTTCCGGTTCTTCGGGTCCATGTGCTGCCAGGTCTCCAGCAGCGCCTGGGTCGACTCGTCCTCGCGCGCCAGCATGTCGGTGATGTCGGCGATCTTCTTGCGCAGCGGCTGCGGGTCGATGCCGTTGGCCTCGTTGAAGGCCACCTGCCGCGCCCGGCGCCGGTTGGTCTCGTCGATCGCCGCCTCCATCGACGGCGTGATCTTGTCGGCGTACATGTGCACCTGGCCGGAGACGTTGCGGGCGGCACGGCCGATCGTCTGGATCAGCGACTTGTCGGAGCGCAGGAAGCCCTCCTTGTCGGCGTCGAGGATCGCGACCAGCGACACCTCCGGCAGGTCGAGGCCCTCGCGGAGCAGGTTGATGCCGACGAGCACGTCGTACTGCCCCAGCCGCAGGTCGCGCAGCAGCTCGATGCGCTTGAGCGTGTCGACCTCGGAGTGCAGGTAGCGGGTGCGGACGCCGGCGTCGAGGAGGTAGTCGGTGAGGTCCTCCGACATCTTCTTGGTCAGCGTGGTGACCAGGACCCGCTCGTTCCTCTCGACGCGGGTGTTGATCTCGTGGATGAGGTCGTCGATCTGGCCCTTGGTCGGCTTGACGATCACCTCGGGGTCGACCAGCCCGGTCGGCCGGATGATCTGCTCGACGGTGTCGCCCTGGACCTTGTCGAGCTCGTAGTCGCCCGGGGTCGCGGAGAGGTAGATGGTCTGCCCGATCCGGTCGAGGAACTCCTCCCAGCGCAGCGGCCGGTTGTCCATGGCGCTGGGCAGCCGGAAGCCGTGGTCGACGAGGTTGCGCTTGCGCGACATGTCGCCTTCGTACATGCCGCCGATCTGGGGCACGGCCACGTGCGACTCGTCGACGACGAGCAGGAAGTCCTCGGGGAAGTAGTCGAGCAGGCAGTTGGGCGCCGAGCCGCGGGTGCGGCCGTCGATGTGCATCGAGTAGTTCTCGATGCCCGCGCACGAGCCGACCTGCCGCATCATCTCGACGTCGTACGTCGTGCGCATCCGCAGCCGCTGCGCCTCAAGCAGCTTGCCCTGCCGCTCGAAGGTCGCGAGCTGGTCCTCCAGCTCGAGCTCGATGCCCTGGATCGCGCGCTCCATGCGCTCCGGACCGGCGACGTAGTGGGTGGCCGGGAAGACGTAGAGCTCGGTGTCGTCCGTGACCACCTCGCCGGTGATCGGGTGCAGCGTCATCAGCCGCTCGATCTCGTCGCCGAAGAACTCGACCCGCACCGCCAGCTCCTCGTAGACCGGGAAGATCTCGAGGGTGTCGCCGCGGACCCGGAAGGTGCCGCGGGTGAACGTCATGTCGTTGCGGGTGTACTGGATCTCCACGAGGCGGCGCAGGATCGAGTCGCGGTCGTGCTCCTCCCCCACCTTGAGCCGGACCATCCGGTCGACGTACTCCTGCGGCGTGCCCAGGCCGTAGATGCACGAGACGGTGCTGACCACGATCACGTCGCGCCGGGTCAGCAGGCTGTTGGTCGCGGAGTGCCGCAGCCGCTCGACCTCCTCGTTGATCGAGGAGTCCTTCTCGATGTAGGTGTCGGTCTGCGGGACGTAGGCCTCGGGCTGGTAGTAGTCGTAGTAGGAGACGAAGTACTCGATCGCGTTGTCGGGGAAGAGCTGGCGCAGCTCGTTGGCGAACTGCGCCGCGAGGGTCTTGTTGGGCTGCATCACCAGCATCGGGCGCTGCAGCTGCTCGGCCACCCACGCCACGGTCGCGGTCTTGCCGGTGCCGGTGGCACCGAGCAGCACGACGTCCTCGACCCCGCCCCGGATCCGCTTGCTGATCTCGGCGATCGCGGCCGGCTGGTCGCCGGAGGGCTGGTAGTCGGAGACGACCTTGAACGGCGCCACCCGGCGCTCGAGGTCGGTCACTGGTCGCATAGCTCCGAGCCTAGACCGGCCCACCGACATCGCCCGACGGCCGATCCCGGCGGCTCGACGAGGGTCGATAGATTGGCCCCGTGACCGACGACCGCCTGCCGCTCGAGCGACTGCTGCGGCTGCTCCGTCGGACCCTCCTGACCATCGTCGGGGCACAGCTCGCGCTCGCCCTCGGGATGACGCTGGTCGACTCCTACCGGCGCCGCGGCAAGCGGCCCAAGCCGTTCCCGGTCACCCCGCCGCGCGACGTGGCCGTGGGCGACGGGGCGCTCACGCCGTACACCTTCGGCCAGGACCTGTACGACGCGATGATCGACGCGATCGAGAGGGCCGAGCGGCAGATCCTCTTCGAGACCTACATCTGGAAGGGCGACGAGATCGGCGAGCGGTTCAAGGCCGCGCTCGCCGCCGCGGCCGACCGCGGCGTCGAGGTCTACTGCATCTACGACGGCTTCGCGAACCTCGTCGTCTCCCCCCGGTTCAAGCGCTTCCCGCCGACCATGAAGGTGCTGCGCTACCCGATCTACCCGGCCGGCTGGAAGTTCTACGACCTCGCCCGCTACGGCCGCGACCACCGCAAGATCCTCGTGGTCGACGACGCGGTCGGCTTCGTCGGCGGCTACAACATCGGAACGGCGTACGCCACCGAGTGGCGCGACACCCACGTGCAGATCACCGGACCGGGCGTGTGGGACCTCAAGCGCGCGTTCGCCGACTTCTGGAACCTCAACCGCCGACGCCGGATCGGTACGTCGGAGCGGCCACTGCTGCTGGAGACCGCCTCGACCTGGGAGCCGCGGATCCGCTTCCACCGCAACGTGCCGCGGCTGTGGATGTTCCCGATCCGGTCGATGTACATCGAGGCGATCAACCGCGCCTCCACCCGGGTCTGGATGACCCAGGCCTACTTCTGCCCCGACCAGGACTTCGTCGACGCGATCAAGGACGCGGCCCGGCGCGGCGTCGACGTCCGACTGCTGGTGCCGCTGAAGTCCAACCACATCGTGGCGGACTGGATCTCGCGCGGGTACTTCTCCCAGCTGCTCGACGCCGGGGTGCGGATCTTCCGGTTCAAGGACGCGATGGTGCACGCGAAGACCGCCACCATCGACGGCACCTGGTCGACCGTCGGCACCGCGAACGTCGACCGGCTCAGCCTCCAGGGCAACTACGAGATCAACATCGAGGTCATCGACCCCGCCTTCGCCGCCGAGATGGAGCGGATCTACGCCGCCGACGAGTCCAACTGCCTCGAGCTCACCCGCAGCGAGTGGGAGGCGCGCGACCTGCACCGCAAGTTCACCGAGACGATCCTCGCACCGCTGCGGCCGCTGCTCTGAGCCCGGCCCGGTGGTTTCGAGGCTCGCTCCGCTCGCACCTCGACCACCGTCCTTCGTGGTGGTTTCGAGGCTCGGGCCTGGCGGCCCTCGCACCTCAACCACCGTGGCGCTCAGCGGCGGGTGACCCGGGCGGGCAGGTGCGTGCGCGGCTCCATCCGCGGGCCGCGGCGCGGACGCCGTCCGGCGGCCAGGCCGAGCAGCACCGGCACCCGGCCGCGATGCGGGCGCCACGGTTCGAGGAACTCCGCGAGCTCGGCGTCGTCGAAGGCGCGGCCGGCGACCGCCCAGCCGACGTCCTTGGCCACGTGGTAGTCGCCGAAGGACACCGCGTCGGGGTCGCCGTGGGCGCGCTGGCGCACCTCGGCGGCGGTCCAGACGCCGACGCCGGGCAGCGTGGTGAGTCGGCGCTCGACCTCCTCGCCCGGCAGCCCGACGGTGCGCTCGAGCGCGTCGGCGACCCTGGCGGCGGAGGCCAGTGCCCGCGAGCGGGCGGGGTCGACGTGCATCCGCAGCCACTCCCAGGACGGCACCTGCCGGATCGTCGCCGCCGCGGGCTGCACCCACAGCCGGCGGTCGGCGCCCGGGCCCGGCGCACGCTCGCCGTACCGGTGCACGAGCATCCGGAAGCCCGCGAACGCCTCCTGCCCGGTGACCCGCTGCTCGATGATCGCCGGGGTCAGCGCCTCCATGACCAGGCCGGTGCGACCGATCCGCCAGGCGGCGTAGCGGCGCCACCCCTCGACGACCAAGGGATGGCGCGGCTCGAACCCCGAGACGTCGTCGTCGGCCCCGAGCAGCGCCGGCAGCGAGGCCAGCGCCCAGTCGGCGCCCGGTCCCCAGGCCTCGGCGCGCACGACGCCCTCGGCCGAACGCGGCTCGACCATCAGGGTGGCCGGCCCCTCCGGCGTACGGATGCCGCGCCAGTGGCGCTCCCCCTCGATGCGGTACGTCGGGTCGCCGCCGCCCCGTTTGTGGACGGCGAGCACCGACGCGACCGGGCACGGCCAGTCGGGTCGCCATTCCCGCACCCGTCCGTCCACGCCGGTGAGGATAGCCCGGCACCCCGACACTGGAACACGTTCTATTCTCGTCCCATGTCGCTGCTGATCGAGGACCGCAACCGGGTCCGCACGCTCACCCTCGACCGCCCCGACGCGCTCAACGCCTTCAACGAGGCGCTGTACGACGCGACGACCGACGCGCTGCGCGCCGCGGCCGACGATCCGGGCGTCGCGGTGGTGCTGTTGACCGGCAACGGCCGGGCGTTCAGCGCCGGCACCGATCTGCTCGAGATGCACGCGCGGGCGACCGATCCCGGGTTCGTGCCGGGCCGGCACGGGTTCGTCGGGCTGCTCGACGCGCTCGTCGACTTCCCCAAGCCGTTGGTGTGCGCCGTCAACGGCGTCGGGCTGGGCATCGGCGCGACCGTCCTCGGCTTCGCCGACCTCGCGTTCATGTCGACGACCGCCCGGCTGAAGTGTCCGTTCACCAGCCTGGGCGTCGCGCCCGAGGCGGCCTCGTCGTACCTGCTCCCCCGGCTGGTCGGGCGCCAGGACGCCGCGTGGGCGCTGCTCTCGGCGGAGTGGATCACCGCCGCGGAGGCGCTCGAGATGGGGCTGGTCTGGCGGGTCTGCGAGCCCGACGACCTGCTGCCGGAGGCGCGCCGCCACGCCGAGGTGCTGGCCGCCCGCCCGATCTCGTCGCTGGTCGCGGTGAAGCGGACCATGACCGAGCCGCTGCGCGCGGGCATCGACGCCGCGCGGCAGCGCGAGAACGCGGCGTTCGCCGAGCTGATGGGCGGCCCGGCCAACCTCGAGGCGCTCACCGCGTTCGCCGAGGGCCGCGAGCCGGACTTCACGAGCCTGCCGCCGGGGTGGTGAGCCCGGCTCACCCGTCCTCGGTCACGACCGCGCACGCGTCGGGGTCGTGGCTGGTCCGGCCGTCGACGAGGGCGGCCTTGGCGAGCAGCCGGCGGAGTACGTCGCGCTCCCCCGGCTCGAGCCCACCGAGCACCTCCTCCTCGGCTGCGGCCACCCGGCCGCACGTGCGCGCGACCAGCCGACGGCCGCGCGCGGTGGCGACCACCTGCCGCTGTCGACGGTCGGCGGGGTTCTGCCGGCGCTCGACGAGGCCGGCCTCCACCAGGCCGTCGATCAGGTAGGTCATCACGGTGCGGTCGATGCCGAGATGGGTGGCGAGGGCGAGCTGGCTGGGCTGCTCGCCGCGGATCACCTCGCAGAGGGTCTGATAGCCCCGCGGGCCGTGGGGCACGTCCTCGAGCAGGGGGCCGATCCGCTCGCGGTAGCCGCGCAGCAGCGAGCCGAGGGCCCAGCCGAGGTCCTCGGCGGGCTCGGTCCCGCGGTGGGAGTCGTGCGGCTCGGTCACGGGAACATCGTACCCGCTTCTGTTGTTCAGCAGATCGTCTGTGGCACATACGATCTGTCGCGACAACGGTAGAGGGAGAACCCGGGATGACGAACGAGGTCGCCATCGAGCTGACCCTCGGCGAGCTCTCGCTCGACGAGCTGACCGCCCTGACCCGGCATGCCGAGGCCACGGACCTCGATCTGGTGGTGCTCACCGGAGAGGACGCCTTGCTCGACCCGTGGACCACCGCCGTCTGGCTCGCCGGGCGCACCGAGCGGATCCGGATCGCGACCGACCGGCCCGGCTCCCCACTGCCCGCGGTCGCGGCGAAGGCGCTCGCCAGCGCCGAGGCGCTCAGCGGCGGCCGGGTGCTCGTGGCCGATCCCGCACTCGTGCGCCTGCCGGCCCGCTCGACCGACGACGTCGACGGCCACGCGCCCGCGGTCCACGCCGCCCGGCGCGAGCGCCGCCTGACGCACCGGCGTCCGGGCATCGCGTACGACGACCTGCCCGCCTCGCTCGCGGCGACCGCGGTCGAGCCCGGCGATCCGGCGTACCGCGGCGCGAGCTCGACGTACCTGCGCGGCGGCTCCCCCGGCCTCGTGCTCCGGCCGCGCTCGGCGACGGAGGTCGCGCACGCCGTGGCGTTCGCGCGCGGCCATCGCGACCTGCCGCTCGGCGTGCGCAGCGGCGGCCACGGCGTGAGCGGTCGGTCGACCAACGACGGCGGGCTGGTCGTCGACGTCGGCGCGCTCGACGAGGTCGAGGTGATCGACGAGGAGCACCACCTGGTGCGGATCGGGCCCGGCGCCCGCTGGAAGGACGTCGCGGCGGTCCTGGACGGCCACGGCTGGGCGATCGGCTCGGGCGACTACGGCGGTGTCGGGGTCGGCGGGCTCGCGACGGCCGGCGGGATCGGCTTCCTCTCCCGCAAGCACGGCCTGACCATCGACCAGCTGCGCGCGGTGGAGCTGGTGCTGGCCGACGGCAGCCGGGTTCGCGCGTCGCGGGAGGAGCGCCCGGACCTCTTCTGGGCGGTCCGCGGCGCCGGGGCGAACCTCGGCATCGTCACCGCGTTCGAGTTCGAGGCGAGCGAGATCGACCTGGTCGGCTGGGCCCAGCTGGTCGTGGTCGTGCCCGACCTCGCGGACGGGCTCCGTCGCTTCGGCGAGGTGGCCAGCGGTGCGCCCCGGGACACCACGGTCTTCCTGGTCACCGGCCGCCCGCAGCGCGACCAGGCCGTGCTCCAGCTCTACGGCATGGTCGAGTCGGCGGACCCCGAGGTCGTGATCGAGCGGCTCACGCCGTTCGCGGAGATCGGCGCGCTCGCCCGGCAGCAGGTGGTGCTGGCCCGCTACGCCGACGTGATGGCGATGGCCGCCGACGTCGGGCCCGAGGGCCACCGGGGGTACGGCGAGCCGGTCACCCGGTCGGCGTACGCACCCCGCCTGACGCCGGAGCTCGCCGCCGACACGGCCGCGCTGCTGGACACCGGGCTCGTCCACTTCTTCCAGCTGCGCACGATGGGCGGCGCGATCGCCGACGTACCCGCCGATGCCACCGCGTTCGCCCACCGCACGCCGGACTTCCAGGTCACCGCGATGGGCGCCGACCGGACCGGGCTGGACGCGGCCTGGGACGCGCTCGCGCCGCACTTCGACGGCCTCTACCTGAGCTTCGAGACCGACCCGCGGCCGGAGCGGCTGCACGACGCCTTCCCGCCGCCGACCCTCGCGCGACTGCGCGAGATCAAGCGGCGCTACGACCCGGAGAACCTCTTCCGGGACAACTTCAACATCGACCCTCAGGAGGGACCCCATGACTGACTACGGACACGACCTGCTGTTCGGCACCTTCGTGACGCCGTCGGTCCAGGGCGCCGGCCACGTGCTCGACCTGGCCGTGGCGGCCGACCGGGCCGGGCTCGACTTGGTGACCTTCCAGGACCACCCCTACCAGTCGGCCTTCCTCGACACCTGGACCCTGCTGGCGTACGCCGCGGCGCGCACCGAGCGCATTCACCTGGCCGGCAACGTGCTCAACCTCCCGCTCCGCCCACCGGCGCTGCTCGCGCGGGCGGCCGCGTCGCTCGACGTGCTCAGCGGCGGCCGGCTCGAGCTCGGCCTGGGCGCCGGCGCCTTCTGGGACGGCATCGAGGCGATGGGCGGCCGCCGGCTCACCCCCGCCGAGGGCGTGCGGGCGCTGCGCGAGGGCATCGGGGTGATCCGCGAGGTCTGGGACACCGACACCAAGGGCGGCGTGCACCACCGCGGCGAGTTCTACACCGTCGACGGCGCGAAGCGCGGACCACGGCCGGCGCACGAGATCGGCATCTGGGTCGGCGCCTACAAGCCGAAGATGCTCGAGCTCACCGGCGCCGTCGCCGACGGCTGGCTGCCGAGCATGAGCTACCTCCCCGACGGCGCCGACTCCCTACCGGGGCTCAACGCCCGCATCGACGACGCCGCGGTCGCGGCCGGCCGCGCACCCGGCGACGTACGCCGGCTGCTGAACTTCATGGACGCCGGCCCGTCGTCGTCCGCGGACTGGGCGGAGCAGCTCGCCGACCTCGCGCTCACCCACGGCATCAGCGGCTTCATCGTCGGCGGCGACGACCTCGCGACCACCGAGCGGCTGGCCGCCGAGGTGGCGCCGGCGGTGCGGGAGATCGTGTCGAAGGAGCGGTAGGGCCACCGGCCCGCCGTACCGTGTCGATCACGTGAGCACGCGCAGCGCGAGCTGCGTCGTCGCGGGCACGCCGAGGTATCCGATCACGCGCGAGACCCGGCCGGGGTCGAGCGGGAGCAGACCGGGGGTGCCCGCGGTCTCGGGGGTGAGGCCGAGATCGACGTCGGTGCGGCCGGTCATCATCGCGAGGTTGAACTCGAACCGTTCCCGCGCCTGCCGAGGGGCGAGACGCTTCAGCAGCGCCGAGCCGATGCGACGCCGGCCCGTCTCCTCGCAGTAGGAGTCGATCGTGGCCACCAGGTTGGCGCCGTCGCAGTGGTCGATGTCGGCCCACACCGCCCGCATCGAGCCCATCTGGGACAGCAGGATCGGTGCGGTCTTCTCGCCGATCCCGGCACGCCCGGCAGGTTGTCGCTGGCGTCGCCGCGGAGCGCGGCGTACTCGAGGTAGTGCTCCGCCGCGACGCCGTAGAGGGTTCGCAGCCGGGCCGGGTTCAGCAGCGGCGACCCGGAGATGCCGCCGTTGATCAGGCGCAGTACCTGGGTGCGCTCGCTGATGTGGGCGAAGGCGTCGCGGTCGGAGGTGACGATGACGCAGCGCCAGCCCTCCCGCTCGGCCCACGCCGCGGCCGACGCGCTGACGTCGTCCGCCTCCAGTCCCGGTGGCTGCACGGCGCGCAGGCCGAGGGCGTCGAGCAGGGATTGCGCGCGTCCGAGCTGGTCGACGAGCTCGGGGTCCTTCTCGGCGCGACCCGCCTTGTACGCCGGGTAGGCGGCCGCGCGGACCGAGGACTCCCGGTCGTCGAGCCCGAAGAGCACGGCATCCGGCGCGAACTGGTCGATCGCCTCGAGGATCTGACGCACCATGCCGTGCAGGGCCCACGCCGGGCGGTCGCCGAGATCCCGCAGCCCGGACTCCGCGCGGGCGTGGTGGTTGCGATGGAGCAGCGACGGGGCATCCACGGCGAGCAGCAGACGGGGCTCGAGGGTCACAGCAGGCCGATCCCGCGGGCATGCTCGCGCACGGCGTCGCTGTCGGCGGCCAGCACGAACGGCACGTCGGCGTCCCACCCGTCGGTGACCTGCTCGACCCGGCCGTCGCCGGGATCGAGCCGCACCTCGCGGATGTAGACCGCGAGCACCCGGCCCGGGTGGGCGCGCACGATGTCGGCGTACACCTGCGGGTCCCGCTCGCCGGAGTCGCCGATCAGCACGAACCGCAGCTGCGGGTGCAGCCGCAGCACCTCCTCGATCCGCTCGTGCTTGCGGGCCCGGCCCTGGTGGCTCCCGATCAGGTCGCGCAGCAGCACCGGCCCGAGCGGGAAGTCGCGGTGCCGGAGGAAGCCGACCAGGAACTCGTGCAGGTTCCACGGACTCGACGAGACGTAGAAGACCGGGTTGCCCTGGCCGTCCTCGGTGGCCGCGAGGTCCTGGTAGAGCTCGGCGGCACCCGGGAACGGCGTCCGGGTGAGCGCCGAGCCGGTGAAGGTCTGGCGCAGCATCAGGCCCACCCGCTGCACGCCGGTCTCGAGGATCGTGTCGTCGACGTCGCTGACGACGCCGAAGCGGGCGTCCGGGCCGGGCACCCGGACGCGCACCGGCACCCGGTGCTCGGTCAGGCCGCGGTAGTCGCCCGCGAGCTCGATCGTGCCGTCGTGCCAGGGGCTGTCCAGCCGGCTCGGCCGCAACTCGACGCGGAAGTAGCCCTCGTGGTCGGTGGCGACCTCGGCGGTGGCGTCGCCCACCGTGACCCGCAGCGGTACGCCGGGCAGCTCGTCGGTCACGAACTGGACCAGGCTCCGGCGCAGCGCCGCACCCAGGCCCTCGCCCGCCATCGCCGGTGTGGGCGGCGGGTTGTCGAGCACCCGGCCGCGGACCACGACCCCCTCCGGCCCGCCGTGGCCGAGGTAGGCGTCGATCCGGAAGCTCTCCGGGGTCCGCCCCGCCTTGCGGCGCAGCCGCACCGCGTCCCACCGGCGCTCGGCCTCGACCAGCAGCCACTGCTTGCGACCCACGGCCCCCACCCTAGGAGTCGACGGCCCAGCGCTGTCGGCGCCGTCGGCTTCAATGGACGCATGCTGCTCGCCGACGTCGTCGCCACCTCCGCGGCCGTCGCCGCGACCCGGTCGCGCAAGGCCAAGGTCGCCGCGATCGCGGAGCTGCTCGCGCGCGCCGCGGCCGAGTCGCAGGGGTCGCTCGAGACGGTGACGGCGTACGTCGGCGGGGCGCTGCGCCAGCGGCGCACCGGCCTGGGCTGGCGCGGCCTCTCCGCGCTGCCCGACCCGGCCTCGGCGGCCACGCTGACGGTGGCCGACGTGCACGCGGCGTTCGACGAGATCGCGGCGCTGGCGGGCGCGGGGTCGCAGGCCGCCCGGTCGGCCGCGGTGACCCGGCTGTTCGGGCGCGCGACCGAGGCGGAGCAGGCCTGGCTGCGCGGCGTCGTCACCGGTGAGGTGCGGCAGGGGGCACTCGACTCGCTGGTGCAGGAGGGCCTGGCGGCCGCTGCCGGCGTACCCCTCGCCACGGTGCGCCGGGCCGCCATGCTCGGCGGCTCGACCGTGGCCGTCGCACGGGCCGCGTTCGCGGGCCCCGACGCCCTGGCGGCCGTCCGGCTGGAGGTCGGTCGCCCGGTGCTGCCGATGCTCGCCTCGTCGGCGCCCTCGGTGGCCGAGGCCCTGGTCAAGGCAGGCGCGGGCGACCCGGTGGCGGTGGACGTGAAGCTCGACGGCATCCGGATCCAGGTGCACCGGCACGGCGACGACGTCGTGGTCGCGACCCGCTCGCTCGACGACATCACCGCCCGGCTGCCCGAGGTGGTCGCGGTCGCCCGCTCACTGCCGGCCACGACGTTCGTGCTCGACGGCGAGGCGCTCGCGCTCGACGACACCGGCCGACCTCGGCCGTTCCAGGAGACCGCATCGCGCACCGCGATGGCCGACGGGGTCGTCGTCACGCCGTACTTCTTCGACGTGCTGCACCTCGACGGCCAGGACCTCCTCGACTCCCCCGCCACCGAGCGCGCGGCCGCCCTGGAGCGGCTGGTGCCGCAGGCGCACCGGGTGCCGCGGCTGGTGACCGCCTCCCCCGACGAGGCGGAGGCCTTCCTCGGCGACACCATCGGCTCCGGCCACGAGGGCGTCGTCGTGAAGTCGCTGTCAGCGCCGTACGACGCCGGCCGGCGCGGCGCCGCGTGGGTCAAGGTCAAGCCCGTGCACACCCTCGACCTCGTCGTGCTCGCGGTCGAGTGGGGCTCGGGCCGCCGCCGGGGCTGGCTCTCCAACATCCACCTCGGCGCCCGCGACCCGGCCACCGGCGAGCTGGTGATGCTCGGCAAGACCTTCAAGGGCATGACCGACGAGATGCTCGCCTGGCAGACCGAGCGCTTCACCGAGCTCGCCCTGTCACCGGCGACCGTGCACGACCACTACGTCGTCGAGGTCCGCCCCGAGCAGGTGGTCGAGATCGCCTTCGACGGCGTACAGCGCTCGACGCGCTACCCCGGCGGCGTGGCGCTGCGGTTCGCGCGGGTCGTGCGGTACCGCGACGACAAGCCGGTCGACGAGGCGGACACGATCGACGCGGTTCGTGCGTACATCACCGGGGTGTCCGGCTGATTCGTCACCCGGTCGCGGCCGGACCATCGAGAATGGCCACGTGGAGAAGCCGGGAGCCCTACGGCAGACAGACGACGTGCGAGCCCTGCTCATGGAGTGGGACGCGATCGGCATCGCGGAGACGGCCGAGTGCCAGGACGAGTACGACTGCATGATCGGGCCGCTCCTCAGCCACCTCCGTGGCGGTGCAGACGCGGTCCTCCTCGGCACCTGGATCGCACGCGAGCGCGCAGACCACTTCGGTCTTGAACCAGACGGGTCCGCCGACCGGGCGCTGGCCGACGCGCTCCTCACCTGGTGGCGAGCACAACGAGACACCTCGTGACGCTCCCCGGCGAGACGTTCACGGCGTGGCCGACAAGGCGGGCGCCCGGCCCGGTCAGTGCTCCAGCGGTCCCAGCGTGCGCAGGTAGAGCCACCAGGACGCGGCGACCGCGGCGACCGTGAGCAGTGCGCTCAGCAGGAGGGTCTGCTCCCAGGCGAGCGTCAGCAGCACCACGGCCCAGAGCAGCACGATCGGCAGCACCAGGAGCATCGGCAGCAGGTAGCCCCACAGGCGCGAGCCCTCCCCGGGCTGCCAAGCGGCACGCGACTGGATCATGCCGACCAGTATGACCCGTCGCCCGCGGTACGGCCGGGCAGCACCGGGCTCCACGGCTCGTACGATGACGCCATGGCGACAGCTCCCGAGACCGACGGGCGGCGGACGGCGGCCGCGGCTCGGCGCCGGGCGCGTGAGCAGGAGATCATCGCCGCGACCCGCGGGCTCTTCGACCAGCGCGGGGTCCGCGACGCCCAGATCGAGGACATCGCGCGGGCGGTCGGCATCAACCGGGCGATCGTCTACCGGCACTTCACCGGCAAGGAGGAGCTCTTCGCGCTCACGCTGGTCGAGTACCTCGAGGAACTCCGGGTCGCGCTCGCCGGCGCCGTCGCCGGCTCGGACGACCCGGAGCGGCAGCTCAGCGCCCTGGTCGCGGCGTTCGTGGAGTACGGCGTGGCGCATCCGGCGTTCGTCGACTGCGCGCAGACGATCATGCGGCGTACCGGCCCGGACCTGCTCGACGAGATGTCCGAGAGCGCCCTCTTCCGGCTCGGCCGCGGCATCTCCGGCTGCCTCTCGCTGCTCACCCAGGTGCTCGAGGAGGGCGTCGCGAAGGGCACGTTCCGGGTCGAGGACCCGGTGCTGCTCGCCAACACCCTCTACGCCAGCGGACTCGGCGCCCTGCAGCTGGCCCGGGTCGGCATCCTGGTCAAGGAGGCCGCCCCCGGGATCCCCACCGTCGGCACGATCTCGCCCGAGCAGGTGCGCGACTATCTGGTCGCCGCCGCGCTGGCCCTCGCCTCGCGCTGATGCCCAGGGTCGTCGAGACCCGTGAAGTGGTCGTCGGAAGGCGCGCAAAGCGACCATCTGACGGGTCTCGACGATCCCCGCGCGGGGCTCAGGCGGCGCCGCGCGGCAGCCCGTTGTCGTCGGGCATCGAGCTGGCCTGCACCAGCCGACGGGCGGCCACCGCGGCGTACGGCGCGCGCCGCGCCTCCTGGGGCCCGCGCGCCGCCGCGTCGACGGCATCCGCGGCGTCGGCACGCAGCGTGTCTCGCAGCAGCATCAGCGCCTCGGTCCGCAGCCGCACCACCTGTGCCTCCGCGAGGCCCAGCTCGAGCGCGATCCCGTCGGCGTCGCACTCGCCGACGAAGTAGCCGTCGAGCACGAGGCGGTGCCGCTCCTCGAGTGAGTCCAGCGCCACGCGCAGGTCGAGCAGCCGCGCGTCGGCGCTCTCGGCGTCCACCGTCGGCCCGGGACGCGGTCCGGAGAGGTCGATAGCGCGCAGCACCACCAGGATCTCGCTGCGGACCACGGCGTCGGCGTAGCGCAGGAAGTCGCCGTCCGCGTCGGGCCGGTAGGCCCGGGCGGCCTCCAGGGCGGCCACCAGGCCCGCCGAGAGCAGCTCGTCGCGGTCGACGCATGACGGCACCCGGGCGGAGATCTCGCGCACGATCCGGTGCACGAGCGGCACCGCGGTCAGGGTCCGCTCCTCGGCACTCGGACTCGCGGCCGGCACCTGCTCGTGTGCGTTCGTCATGTCTCCCACCCGCCTGCCCTACCCGGTGGAGGCGGCCGGGTGTTCACGGACTCCGGGGCTCCCATCGGCAGGACCGGGCGGGGCCCAAGCCTGGACCAGACCAGCCACGCGGCACCCGCCCTCGGTCGCCGGTCAGGGCTCCGTCAACCGCACCACGTCGAGACCGAGCCACTGCGCGAGCGAGTCGATCTCGGCGTCGACGTCGGCGGTCATCGCCGCCGAGAACGGCTCGTCCTCGTGGACGGCCCGCACCACCAGCGCGCCCTCCGCCCGGTCGGCACTCGCGTCGAGCTTCCCGACCAGCCGGTCGTCGTACAGGACCGGCAATGCGTAGTAACCCCATCTCCGCCGGGCGGCCGGCTTGTACATCTCGAGCAGGTAGTCGAACTCGAAGACCTCGGCGAGCCGCTTGCGGTCCTGGACGAGGCGGTCGAACGGCGAGAGCAGCGCGGCCCGGCCGTCGGAGCGGGCGACCTGGCCGTCCGCGAGCGCCGGGTCGACCCGCCAGGTGCCGCGCACCCCCTCGACGACGGCCGGCACCCCGGCCTCGCCCACGTCGTGCTGCTCCCCCGGAGCCGCAGCGGCCCGGCTGCGGGCGATCCCGAGCGCGGCCAGCCGCCGCTCGTCGCGCCGCCGGCGTGCCTCCTCGACGTCGGGGAAGGGCTCGTCGGGATAGATCCGCTCGGCGAGGTCCCAGAGCTGCTCACGGCCATCACGCCCCACGCACGCGACCTCACCGCGAGCCACCATCAGCATCAGCAGCATCTGCACGTTGCGGGCGTTGTTCCACCCCGACGAGCGCCACGGCACCTCGCAGCTGTCGGGCAGCTCGCTGGTCGGCAGCGGCCCGTCGCGGCGCAGCCGGTCGAGCAGGTCGCGGTGGCAGCCGGCGTTGGCGTCGACCCACTCTGCGCGGGCGACCTGCCACTCCTTGAGCGGCCCGGTGCCCGGCCACGCCGCCATCTCGGCGCGGAGCAGCGTCATGTCGCCGGTCGGGCGGATGAAGCCCTGGTGCTCGATCAGCGCCTGCTCGTCGAGCGCGTCGCGCAGCGCCGCCACGTCGTACGTCGGCCCGAGCCTGCTCCACAGCACCAGGTCGGCGCTCGGCGCGATCGCGGCGGTCGGCTCCGCCTGCACGACGGTGAGGTGACGGATGACCTCGAGCAGGTCGCGCGGCCGATCGGCCGTCAGCAGCTGGGCGCGGACCGCGATCCGCCGAGCATCGGCGCGGGTGAGCTGGAGCGGATCGGCCATGCCCCGACGGTAGACCGCACCGGGGACACCCACTCGGGTCCACCGGATGGAGCTCAGGGCCGGCCGACGGGCTCCTGGGCGCCCGGACCCTCGGAGCCGGGGCGCCGCGGCCGGATCAGCCCTTCCTGGGCGGCGGTGGCGACCAGCACGCCGTCGGCGGTGAAGATCCGCCCGAAGGCCAGGCCCCGGCCGCCCTGCGCGGACGGCGACCACTGGTCGTAGAGCCACCACTGGTCGGCCCGGAACGGCCGGTGGAACCACAGCGTGTGGTCGAGGGAGGCCATCTGGGTGCGCGACGGGTTCAGGTCGTGTGCCGACAGCGTGGAGCCGAGCAGGCTCACGTCGCTGGCGTAGGTGAAGGCGGCGGCGTGGATCGCCGGATCGTCCGGCAGACTCTCCCGCAGCCGCACCCACATCCGGGCCTGCGACACGTGGCCGTCCTCGGGCTCGAGCCCGAACCGGGTGTTGCCGAGCCAGCGCACATCGAGGGCGCCCCACTCCTTGCTGAGCGCCTCGGCCTCGTCGTTGCCGCCGCGGCGCATCACCTCGACCAGGTCGAAGCCGGTCTCCGGGGCGCCGACCTCTGGCATCGCGTCCTGGTGCTCGTAGCCGTCCTCCGGACGCTGGAAGTTCAGCGACTGGTAGTAGATCGGCCGGCCGTGCTGGCGGGCCACCACCCGGCGGGTCACGAACGAGCGGCCGTCGCGGGGGCGCTCGACGTCGTAGACGATCGGCACGGAGTAGTCGCCGCCGAGGAGGAAGTAGGAGTGCAGCGAGTGCACGACGTACTCCTCCGGCACGGTACGGATCGCCGCGATCAGGGCCTGGGCGGCGACCTGGCCGCCGTAGACGCGGGCGCGCTCCGACTCGGGCTGCTTGCCGCGGAAGAGGTCGACGTCGAGCTGCTCGAGGTCGAGCAGGTCGACCAGCTCCTCGGTGGGGTTCATGACCTGTCCTGACGTGGCCGGAGCACGGTCTCCTGCGCGACCGAGGCGACCAGCGCGCCGGCCTGGGTGAAGACCCGCGCCAGGACCAGCCCGCGGCCCGACGACGCCGAGGGCGAGACCTGGTCGTAGAGCCACCACTCGTCGGCCCGGAACGGCCGGTGGAACCACACCGCGTGGTCGAGCGACGCGGCGAACGCGTCGCCCCGGCCGAGGCTGATGCCGTGCGGGACCATCGCCGCTCCGACCAGCGTCATGTCCGAGAGGTAGGTGAACGCGGCGCGGTGCCAGAACTGGTCGTCGGGCAGCGGCGTCGCGACCCGCATCCAGACCCGCTGCCGCGCCGGATGGCGGGCGTCGCCGGGTGCGCCGGCCGAGGTGTCGACGATCCGGATCTCGGCGACGTTCCACTGGTCGGCGTGCAACTCCTCCTGGAGCCGACGGCTGATCGGGCGCACCGACGCGTCGTCGGGGCCGGGTACGTCGGGCATCGGCTCCGCGTGCTCGAGGCCGGGCTCGGCGAGGTGGAAGTTCACGGTCTGGGCGTAGATCGGCCGGCCGTGCTGCTGGGCGATCACCCGGCGGGTCGCGAAGGAGCGCCCGTCGCGCAGGTTCTCGACGTCGTAGATCGTCGGCACCGTCGGGTCGCCGGGCTGCAGGAAGTAGGAGTGCAGCGAGTGTGCGGTGTAGGGGTCGGCCACCGTGCGCGAGGCGGCGACCAGGGACTGCGCGGCCACCTGCCCGCCGAAGACCATCGACCTGGAGGTCGGCATCTGCGCGCCCCGGAACAGGTCGTCGTCGATCGTCTCCAGATCGAGCAGCTCCACGAGCTCGGCGGCGTCGCGGGGCATCAGTCGCGCTCCTGCCCGGCGGCGTCGTCGGCGTCGTCAGGGCCGTCGCGGCCCTCGAGGCCGTCGGGGCCGTCGAGGCCGGCCAGGAACTGCTCGAACTGCGCGCCGATCTCCTCACCCGTCGGCAGCGGCTGATCGGCCGCGAGCAGGCTGGTGCCGCTCTCCTCGGCGCGCTCGAACGCGTCGTACTGCCGCTCCAGCGCCGCGACCACCTCGGCGACCTCCTGGTTGGCCTCGAGGTAGGCCGCGATCTCGGCCTCCTTGTCCGCCGCCTCGGCGTGCAGACCGGACAGGTCGATCGTGAGCCGGCCGGCGATCTCGACCTGTTCGAGCAGCGCCGCGGAGGCCAGCGGGTAGTCCAGCTGCGCGAGGTAGTGCGGCACGTGGGCGACGAAGCCCATCGCGGCGTGGCCCCACTCCCCCAGGCGGATCTCCAGCAGCGCCTGGACGCTGCTCGGGATCCGCAGCTCGCCGCGCCACGGACTCTCGGCGGTGAGCAGGGACGGGTCGTTCGCGTGCGGGGTCAGCGCGATCGGCCGGGTGTGCGGCACCGCCATCGGCACCGACCCGATGCCGACGACGCGGGTGACGCCGAGCCGCTCGACCACCTCGCGCACCGCGCGGCAGAACGCCTCCCAGCGGTTGTCGGGCTCCGGGCCGTGCAGCAGCAGGTACGGCGTACCGCCCGCGTCGCGCAGCAGCCGGACCACGAGTCGCGGCGCGTCGTACGCCTCGTAGTGGTCGCGCACGAAGGACATCGGCGGCCGCCGGGCGCGGTAGTCGTGGAGCTGGTCGACGTCGAACGTCGCCACCACGGGCCCCTCGGACATGTCGACGAGGTGCTGGACCGCGCGCTCCGCCGCGTTGCCCGCGTCGAGGAACCCGTCGAGCGCCAGCACCATCGTGAGCGTGGACGTGTCCTCGAGCTCGGGCACGTCGTCGACGATGTGCACCAGCCGCTCCCGCTCCGCCACGCACCCTCCTCCGGTCGCGGGCGACCACCCCGGCCGCCCTGGGCACAACCGTAGTGGTCGCGCGGCGCATTCCGCCCGGGTGGGGAGACCCGGCTCACGAGTCCAGACAGAAGGCCTCCGCCTCGCGCGTCTGCTCGAGCCGGTCGCGCGCGCTCTGCCAACCGGCCCTGGCCAGGTCGTACGCCGCGTCCGCGGTGGATCGAGCGGCAGCGGCCTGCGTCGCCGCACCGGCGGCAGTGGCGGCGACCGCACCGGCACTCGCGCTCGCGGTCGCCGCGGACCCGGCGGCAGTGGTCGCCGTCCGCCTGCTCGCCCGAGCGGCCGACAGCGCCTTCTTCGCCTTCCGCACCTTCGCGATCGCCTGGGGCTTGCCCGACTTCTTCGCCTTCTTCCGCGCCTGCTTCAGCGCCTTGGTCGCCTTCGTCACGGCGTGCCCGGCGGCCTGCGCGGCGGCCGCCGTCTTCGCCGCAGCGGCCATGGCGGTCGCCGCATCGGCGGCCGTCGACGTCCGGGCGGCGTCGGCGGCGCCGAGCTGGGCGGCGGCGGCCGTCAACGTGGCCCGGGCGGAGTCGAGCGCCGTCTCCGCGGCGACCAGGGAGGCCTGCGCTGAGGCCGTCCGCATCCCCTCGGCGATGCAGCTGCTCATCTCGTCGACCGCGGTCTTGAGTTCGAGCGTCGCGGCGTGGACCGCTCCCTGCGGCCCCGGCGGGCCTTGGCAGTGGTCGACGAAGCGCAGCCTCCAGATGCCGTTCGCGTCGGTGAGGCCGGCGAAGGCGGCGGTGATCCCGGTGCGGACCGGACCGCTCCCGCCCGGCGTGCCCGGCGCGGTCGAGAAGTACCGACCGGCGGGCACCTCGGCGCCGGACGCCCACGTCCACCACTCGGTGCTGTGGTCGTCGCTGAACGTGTACGGACCCACGAGCGCCGCGTCGTAGCCGTCCGGATCATCGGCACCGACCCCAGTGCGGGCGAAGAGGACGTGGTCGGTGCCGTCGGGCGCGACCAGGGTGGCGGTGAGGTCGCTGACCTGCGGGTGGGAGACCAGCAGGCCGCTGATCCGGACGCCGGTGAGCGCCGTGCCCGTCGGCACCCCGGAGACCACGAACGAGACCTCCCGGGGTGCACCCGTGGAGGAGCAGCTCGCCCCGCCGTCGGTGATGCTCCCGTCGCCGGCGACCGTCCCGGCGAACCGGTGGTAGGGCGAGATGCCGGCGGAGGCCGGACCCGCCGTCCCGACCGTCGTCGTCGCACCGACCGACACGACCAGCATCGCCCCGAGCCAGCGCCGGACCCCATCGCGCCGTGCGCCTCCGACCATGGGCCCAGTGTTCGCCGGCGGACGCCCGACGGTGACCGTGGGCGCCGCCGTACCCAATTTTGGTGTCACGCGCGGGTCCGGGGGCGACTCGGCAAGCTTGTTACCGAGGGGTAACCTTGGGTCGACCGTTCCCGCCGACCCCCGAGGAGACCCCGAGATGGGTAGTGCCCGACAGCTGCGAGAGGTCGTCTTCGTCGACGGCGTGCGCACCCCGTTCGGCAAGGCCAAGGGCCAGTACGCCGAGACCCGCGCCGACGACCTCGTGATCAAGTGCATCCGCGAGCTCCTGCGCCGCAACCCCGAACTGCCGCCCGAGCGCGTCGACGAGGTGGCCGTCGCCGCGACCACCCAGATCGGCGACCAGGGCCTGACCATCGGCCGCACCGCCGCCCTCCTCGCGGGGCTGCCGCAGAGCGTGCCCGGCTACGCGATCGACCGGATGTGCGCTGGCGCCATGACCGCGGTCACGACCACGGCGTCCGGCATCGCGTTCGGCGCCTACGACGTCGCGATCGCCGGCGGCGTCGAGCACATGGGCCGGCACCCGATGGGCGAGGGCGTCGATCCCAACCCGCGGATCCTCTCCGAGCGGCTCGTCGACCCCGACGCGCTGGTGATGGGCAAGACCGCCGAGAACCTGCACGACCGCTACCCCACGATCACCAAGGAGCGCGTCGACGCCTACGCCGTGCGCTCGCAGCAGCGGACCGCCGCGGCGTACGACGCCGGGAAGCTCCAGCCCGACCTGGTGCCGGTCGCGACCCGGTCGGTCGAGCAGGGCTGGGGCCTGGCCACCACCGACGAGCCGATGCGACCGGACACCACCGTCGAGTCGCTGGCCGCGCTGAAGACGCCGTTCCGCCCGCACGGCAAGGTGACCGCGGGCAACGCGGCCGGCATCAACGACGGCGCGACCGCGGCGCTGCTCGCCGACGAGGAGACCGCGCGCGAGCTCGGCCTGCCCGTGAAGATGCGCCTGGTCTCCTACGCCTTCGTCGGCGTCGAGCCGGAGGTGATGGGCGCCGGCCCGATCCCGGCGACCGAGAAGGCACTCAAGCAAGCGGGCCTGACGATCGACGAGATCGGCGCGTTCGAGGTCAACGAGGCGTTCGCCGTGCAGGTGCTGGCCTTCCTGGAGCACTTCGGCATCGCCGACGACGACCCTCGGGTGAACCCGTACGGCGGTGCGATCGCGATGGGCCACCCGCTCGCCTCGTCGGGCGTGCGCCTGATGACCCAGCTGGCGAAGGCGTTCGAGGAGCACCCCGAGGTGCGCTACGGCCTGACCACCATGTGCATCGGCATCGGCATGGGCGGCACGGTGATCTGGGAGAACCCGAACTGGAAGGCGGACGCCTGATGAGCGACCTGACGAACCTGCTGGCCCGCGCCCAGGAGATCTCCTCCGACGCCGAGCGCGTCACCCGCGCCCACCTGCGGAAGGTGACGCTCCCCGGTGGGCCCGGCGTGATGGGCCTGATCACCCTCGACAACGGCGAGGACCACACCAAGCCGAACACGTTCGGCCCGCGCTCGCTGATCGAGCTGAACACCGCCATCGACGCCGCACTCGCCGACGACGAGGTCGTCGCGATCGGCGTCACCGGCAAGCCGTTCATCCTCGCGGCCGGCGCCGACCTGACCTCGATCGCCGGCGGCGGACCCGACGCGGTGCGCGTGGTCGCCGAGCTCGGACACGCGGTCTTCCGCAAGCTGCAGGACGGCGACAAGCCGTCGTTCGGCTTCGTCAACGGCCTCGCCCTGGGCGGCGGACTCGAGGTCGCGCTGCACTGCACCTACCGCACGGTCATGGACAGCGCCCCGGCGCTCGGCCTGCCCGAGGTCATGCTCGGCCTGGTGCCCGGCTGGGGCGGCGCGTTCCTCGTACCGAACCTGATCGGCGCCGACCGGGCCGTGACGGTGATCCTCGAGAACCCGCTCAACAACGGCAAGACGCTCCGCGGCACCGCGGCGTACGAGCTCGGTCTCGCGGACGCGGTCTTCTCCGGCGCGGACTACCTGGAGCAGTCGCTGCTCTGGGCCGGCGCCGTGCTGCGCGGCGAGATCGCCGTCGAGCGGCCGGCCGTCGACCGAGGCGAGGCGTGGGACGCCGCCGTCGAGCGGGCCCGCGGCATTGTGCAGGCGCGGACCGGTGGCGCGAGCCCCGCTGCGCTGACGGCGGTCGAGCTCATCGACGCGGCCCGCGACGGCGACCGCGACGCGGGATTCGCTCGCGAGGACGACGCCCTGGAGGCGATGTCGCACACGCCGGAGCTGATCGCGTCGCTCTACGCGTTCGACCTGGTGCAGAAGCGGGCCAAGCGCCCGGCCGGTGCGCCGGACCGCTCGCTCGCCCGCCCGGTCACCAAGGTCGGCATCGTCGGCGCCGGCCTGATGGCTTCGCAGATGGCGCTGCTGTTCGTGCGTCGGCTCGAGGTGCCGGTCGTGCTGACCGACCTCGACCAGGAGCGGGTCGACAAGGGCGTGGCCTACGTGCACGCCGAGATCGACAAGCTGCTCGCCAGGGGCCGCATCAGCAACGACAGGGCGAACCGCCTCGGCGCGCTCGTCACCGGTGCCGTTGACAAGGAGACCTTCCACGACGCTGACTTCGTGATCGAGGCCGTCTTCGAGGAGATGTCGCTCAAGAAGTCGGTGTTCGCGGACGTCGAGAAGGCCGTGTCGCCGGAGTGCGTCCTCGCGACCAACACCTCGTCGCTCTCGATCACCGAGATGGCGGCCGACCTCGAGCACCCCGAGCGGGTCGTCGGCTTCCACTTCTTCAACCCGGTCGCGGTGATGCCGCTGCTGGAGATCGTGCGCGGGGAGGAGACGTCGGACGCGACGCTGGCCACGGCGTTCGCCACCGGCAAGGCGCTGAAGAAGACCACGATCCTGGTCAACGACAGCCCGTCGTTCATCGTCAACCGACTGCTCGGCCGGTTCATGGGCGAGGTCGGCCGGATCGTCGACGAGGGCACCCCGGTGCCGGTCGTCGACGGGGCCTTCGCGGGCGTCGCGCCGATGCCGCCGTTCGTGCTGCTCTCGCTCGTCGGCCCGGCCATCGCGCTGCACAACAACGAGACGCTGCACGGCGCGTTCCCCGACCGCTTCTACGTCTCCCCCGCGCTCGAGCGCGTGGTCGCGGCGCGGAAGGCGTCGTACTACGGCCCCGACGGCAGCCTCGACCCCGAGGTCGAGGCGCTGCTGGAACAGCCCTCCTCGCCGGTGGTGCTCACCGCCGACGAGGTGCGCACCCGGGTGCTCACCGGCCTGGCCGACGAGGCCCGCCGGATGCTCGACGAGGGCGTCGTCGCCGCGGCCGAGGACCTCGACCTGGCGATGATCACCGGTGCCGGCTTCTCCTTCTGGAACGGCGGGCTGACGATGCTCCTCGAGCGCGAGGGCCTCGGCACGTTCCACTGATCCGGGCGGGAGTTTCGTCGGCCGGCCGACGAAACTCCCGCTGGGATGACGAAGCTTCGTCGTCCCAGCCATGAGTTGGGTCGTCTCGATCCGGACCTCGACCTGCGCAGGTACTTGGCGCCCGACTCGGTGCTCCTGACTGGTGATCCCGCTGCACGCGGGTCCCGGGTCACAGGGGAATCGGGTCCATGACCGACACCGACACCAGCACCGACACCGACACCGACACCGCCGACGTCACTCCGCTCCCACGCCGCCGGCCGCCCCGCCTGACGATCGTCGAGCAGCACGCGGCGTTCAGCGACGCCCTCGAGGGCAGCCTCTGGGGCCGGTTCCGGGTCCGCCAGGTCGTCGTCCCCGGCAGAGCGACCGCCGCCGGCATCGTCGCCGCGGCGCGAGCCACCCGGCCCGACCTCGCGCTCGTGTCCAGCCGGCTCGGGCCGTACGTCGACGGCGAGGCCGTGATCGACGGGCTCTCCGGCCACGGCGCCGCCGTGGTCGCGCTCTGCTCGACCCCCGTCGACCGGGACCCGGCCCGCTGGGGACGCTGGCTGCGGGCCGGCGCCGTCGGCGTCCTCTCGCACAGCTGCGACCTCGCCACACTCCGCGATGCGCTCGACCGAGCGGCCGCCGGTCGCCCCCTGCTCGACGCGGCGCAGCGGGAGCCGCTGCTCGCCGCGGCCCGGCGCGCCGACGACCACGCCGGGTCGGCCCGCTCGCGGCTCGACTCGCTGACCCCGCGCGAGCGGGAGATCGTCACCCAGCTCATGGGTGGCCGCAGCACCGCCGCGATCGCGCGCGAGGGGGTCGTGTCGGAGGCGACCGTGCGCACCCAGATCAAGTCGATCTTCGCCAAGCTCGGCGTGAACAGCCAGCTGGCCGCCGTCGCCCTCGCCCACCAGGCCGGCTGGTCCGCGCCCGCCGAGCACTGGCTGTCGGTCGCCGGCTGATCCTCCCGACTTGCCCGGGCCGCGCCCGTTTGAGAGCCTGGATGCAGAGCCGGACTCCGGCTCCCGGACGAGTGGTGCCGTACCCGGTCAGCGACAAGACGGCGCCAAGGAGACATCATGTCCTGGCTCGTTCTGGTCCTCTCCGGCATGCTCGAAGCCGTCTGGGCGGTCGCCCTGTCGAAGTCCGAGGGCTTCAGCAAGCTCGGCCCCACCATCACGTTCGTCGTCACGCTGTGCCTCAGCATGGCCGGCCTCGCCGTGGCGATGCGGCAGCTGCCGGTCGGCACGGCGTACGCCGTGTGGGTCGGCATCGGCGCGACCATCACCGTGGCCTACGGCATGGTGACCGGTGCCGAGCCCGCCTCCCTCGCCAAGGTGCTGCTGCTCGGCGGCATCGTCGCCTGCGTGATCGGGCTCAAGGTCCTGCACTGACCCTCGGGGGTGGGTGACGCCGGCGGGCGGACGGTTCATCGGCCGTGGGCAGCGCGGCTTCATCAAGGGATGAGGGTCGACCCGCGCTTCCCTGGGCGTTCAGGCTCCTGTGGCTGGGATTTCCGGACCGGGCCTGGAGCTTCGTCGGCCGGCCGACGAATCTCCCGCTGGGACGACGAAGCTTCACCGTCCAGGCGTGCGTTAGGTCGTCCTGTGGGACACCCGTCGCCGGACGCCGCGAGCGGATAGTCCGTCACGAAATGGCTGCCCGATCGCCGGAACGACAGCAGGAACGTGACGGACTATCCCGGAATCGCGACCCTCATCCCTTGATGAAACCAGCGCCCCTCGCCGCCGCAGGACCCGGCCCACTCCGACTTTGCCTCGCCTTAGCGTCGCGCTGGAGCGTGCTTAGCGCTCCAGAGGGGAACGTTCAGGTCATCCGCTCGGACCCGACCGGGCCCGAGCGATCCTGAGAAGCGACCCCGAGAGAGGGAGTCCCATGAAGAAGATGGTCCTGGCGGCCGTCGCCGTCGTCGCGCTGGTCGTGATCGCCGGTGGCGCCTGGCGGGCGCTCGGCGGCGACGACGAGAAGACCGAGCGCGGCACCTGCGGCAACGTGACCTGGGAGCTGGGCGCCGAGGACGAGGACGGCGGCGTCGAGGTGACCTTCGAGCTGCAGTCGGCCGCGCCGGGTGAGACGTGGCAGGTCGTCATCGAGCAGGACGGCACCGAGATCTACTCCGGTTCCCGGCAGACCGACGAGGACGCCGAGCTCGACGTCGACGTGACCGTGAGCGACAAGGACGGCTCGTCGTTCTCCGCCACCGCGACCCCCGAGAGCGGCGAGGCCTGCACCGCGTCGCTCGACCGCTGACCGACAACCCGACCGTACCAACCGAGGAGACAACCATGGAGACGAGCGTCATGACGAAGCGCACGATCACACTCACCGCCGCCGGCGCCCTGGTCGCCGGCGCCCTCACCGCGCTGGCCGCCGGGCCCGCGCAGGCCGACGGCCCCGAGCGGCACGCCCGCGGCCAGGTGGCCGGCGCGGCGTACGACATCTCGGTCGAGAAGGACCGCCGCTTCGAGGTCGACGCCGACATCGACGGCGTGCCGGCCGGATCGACCTGGCGGATGGTCGTCCGCCACGAGGGCAAGCGGGTCGGCGTCCGCACGGCGCGGGCGGTGCGCGACGACGGCCGTTGGGAGGTCGACTTCCGCGAGGTCCGGAGCAAGGACACCAGCGGTTCGGACACCTTCAAGGTCACGCTGAAGCGGGTCGGCGGCCCGGGCAAGGTGACCCGCACCCTGCACTTCGCACGCTGACCCCGGGGGGATCCGCGCGCCGCCTAGATGACTAATTCCAAGGGATCGTGCAAGCGAGCGGCGCTCAGCGCCGCTCCGGCAAGGCGCCGATGCGTCGGCAGACTGGACGTCTTTCAAGCGTCGGCAACGCCGCCGGAGCGGATGATGAGCGTCGCGCAGCGTGCGAGGCCTTGGAATTAGTCATCTAGGCCGCGTTGATCAACTCCGCGCCTGCTACGCGACGCGCTGGACGCACGCTGACTGCGTTGCCGGAGCTCGGAATACGAACGGGTATGCCGTCGCTCCGGGCGCCTTGTCATCGCACGCCCATCGCGCCGCTCGCGACGGCGCCCACTTGATCAACACGGCCTAGGAGACTGCTGAACAAGGGTGCGCCTCTCGTGTTGGTCGGGGCGGTCTGAAATCCTGTTGGTATGCAGGGCGAGGCGGATCGGCAGCGTGAGCTGCTGGATGTGGAGTCGGTTGCTGGGCATCTGCTCGAGTCGGGCAGCGTGTTCGCGTTGCTGGCCGAGCATCGTGGCCGGTTGTTCCCGGCCGAGTTGTTCGCCGACCTGTTCCCTTCGGGGCGTGGTCGGCCCTCGATTCCGGGCGAGGTGATCGCCTCGGTGATCGTGCTGCAGGCGCTGTATGGGCACTCCGACCGTGAGGCGGTCGACGCGTTGACGTTCGACCTGCGGTGGAAGGCGGCGTGTGGGTACGCGATCGACGCGAGGGGCTTCGACTCCTCGACGTTGACGTATTGGCGCAAGCGGCTGGCGGCCAGCGACCGGCCGCAGCGGATCTTCGAGGTGGTCCGCGAGGTCATCGAGCAGACCGGCGCGGTGAAGGGGAAGACGCGTCGTGCGTTGGACTCCACGGTCCTCGACGACGCGGTCGCCCGCCAGGACACCGTGACCCAGTTGATCGCCCAGATCCGCCGGGTCGGCCGCGAAGTGGCCGGAGCCAAGATTCTGATCGCCACCGAGTGCACCCGGCTGGCGGCACTGACCGGGCAGGACTACACCGGGCCAGGGAGCACCGGGAAGCCGCCGATCGCGTGGGACGACCCAGCCGCCCGTGATGAGCTGGTGTCCGCGCTGGTCGGTGACGCACTGGCTCTGCTCGCCGCGTTGGATGTTGAGGCGATCACCAAGAGCGGTGGGAGGCCGGCTGAGGCGGTCGCGCTGCTGGCCCTGGTCGCCGGCCAGGACGTGGAGCCGGCCGAGGATTCCGATGGCACCGATGGCCGGTGGCGCATCGCTCAGAAGACGGCGCCGGACCGGGTGATCTCGACGGTCGATCCCGACACCCGGCACGCCCACAAGACCCGCGAACGCCGCCAGGACGGCTACAAGGCTCATGTCGTGGTCGAGCCCGACACCGGCCTGATGCCTGTGGTGAGGCTGACCAAGACCAGCGGCAGTGAGAACTCCGACGCGAACGTGGGCGCCGAGCTCGTGGCCGCCGATCCCACCGTCACCGACGGCGAGCCGGTCGAGGTGCTCGGTGACTCCGCTTACGCCAGTGGCACGATGCTGGCCGCCCTGGCCAGAAGACAGTGGGCTGCGCTGGTCAAGCCGTGGCCGATCCAGCCGGCCGTCGCGGGCGGGTTCACCATCGACGACTTCGTCGTCGACCACGAAGCCAGCACCGCGACCTGTCCGGCCGGGGTCACCCGCCAGATCACCAGCAAGGGCAACGTGACCTACGGAATCGCCTGCCGCGACTGTCCACTCGCTACGCGCTGCACCAACTCCGCACGCGGTCGCAAACTCGTCGTCGGCGAACACGACCTGCTCCAGCGCGAGCACCGCCAGCGAGCCGCCGACGAAGGATTCCAAGCCGTCTACCGCCAACACCGACCGATGGTCGAACGCTCCATCGCCTGGCTGGTCCGTGGTGCTCGCCGCGTCCCGTACCGAGGGGTCGAGAAGAACAACAATTGGCTCCACCACCGCGTCGCGGCCCTCAACCTGCGCCGGCTCCTGGCCCTGGGACTCACCATCGACAACGGAGCCTGGACCCTGGCCTGACCCCCGCCCGGGACCCAGCAAGGCCCTTGCTCCAGCACTGACGATCCCGCAGGATGGCCACAGGCGGGCGGACCGATCCCCGTTGTCGCACCCAGAGTGCTGACCAGAAATGCCGCTCGACGGCCGTATTGGTGGCGCTCCGCCCGCCGCCAACCATCAACCACGCCAAGATGACGCCTTCTTCAGCAGTCTCCTAGCGGACGGCGGGGCCCAGCTCGACCACGACCCGGGCCCCGCCGGCGGGCGCGGGTCCCCAGGACAGGCCGCCACCGGAGTCGGTGGCGGTCCGGTCGACGATGGCCAGGCCCAGTCCGGTCGACCCGGCCCCGGACTCGCCCCGGCCGGAGACGTCCACGTCGTCCGGGAAGCCCGGACCGGCGTCGTCGACCGTGAGCGACAGCCCGCCGCCGGGGCGCGGCGCGAGGGTCACGGTCACCGCGGCGTCCTCGGGCGTGTGCGTGAAGACGTTGTCGAGCAGCACGTCGACGAGCGCCTGGAGGTCCTGCTCCGAGATCGGCACCGGCACGGGGCCGGTGACCTCCACCCGGACGTCGAAGGCGCGCCCCTGGTCGTCGGCGAGGGGCGCCCAGAAGCGCGCCCGCTCGGCCACGACGGCCACCGCGTCGACCAGCGGCACGACGCCCTCGCGCTCCGAGCGCCGGGCCTCGCGCACCACCTGGTCGACGGTCGCCTGGAGCTCGTCGAGGTCGCCGCCGAGCCGGGTCCGGCCCTCGGCGTCGGCCAGCCCGTCGACGCGCAGCCGCAGCGCGGTCATCGGCGTCCGCAGCCGGTGGGACAGGTCGGCGACCCCCGCCCGCTCGCGCTCGAGCAGGTCCTCGATCCGCTCGACGAGCCGGTTCATGGCGCTGGCCAGCTCCCGGACCTCGGCCGGGCCCGACGGCGCCACGGGCTCGGGACGACGACGCTCCCCGAGCGCTCCGGCGTACGCCGCGAGCCGGCGGATCGGCTGCACGAACGAGCGGCCCAGCCGGTCGGCGAGTACGAGCGCACCCACCAGCAGCACCACGCCGAGGAGCAGCAGCATCAGCCAGGCGCGCACGATGTCGGACTCCAGGCCGGGTGCGCGCACCTGCACCAGGATCACCGGCGTGGCCTCGGGCCCCGCACTGCTCGGGCCCAGCGAGACCGGCACCAGGATCTCGGCGCCGCCGTCGACGTCGCGCACGCTGGCCTGGCCGGTCAGCCGCGCCTCCACCACGTCGTGGTCCTCGCCGGGCGCCGGTCCGATCGCCTCGCCGTCGGGGTGCAGGTCGTCGGGCGGGTAGAGCACGGTCGTCTGCACGTCGGGGTTGCGGTTGATGGTCGCGAGGTACGTCGCGACCGCGCCCTCGTCGTGTCCCGACACGACGGTCTCGGTCGCCTGCACCTCGAGCGCCGCGCGCGAGATCCGATCCTCGAGGGCGTAGCTGCGCAGCAGCACCGCCATCGGCACCAGCATCGCGAGCAGCACCATGGTCACGGCCGCCGCCACCGTGAGGATCAGGCTCCGGCGCACGCGGTCACTCCGGGGCCGACAGCCGGACGCCGACGCCGCGGACGGTGTGGAGGTAGCGCGGCTCCGCGGCCGACTCCCCCAGCTTGCGCCGCAGCCAGGACAGATGGACGTCGACGGTCTTGTCCGAGCCGCCCCACGGCTGGTTCCAGACCTCGGTGAGCAGCTCGCGCTTGGTGACCACCTCACCCGGACGCTCGGCGAGGTGGCGCAGCAGGTCGAACTCGCGCGGGCTGAGGTCGAGCGCCTCCCCCTCGACGCTCGCGCGGCGCGCGGCGGGATCGATCTCGAGGCCACCGACCACGATCGACCGGCGCACGCTCGACGTACCGGTGACCCGGCGCATCACCGCCCGGATCCGCGCCTCGAGCTGGTCGGTCGTGAACGGCTTGACGACGTAGTCGTCGGCACCGGCGTCGAGGCAGCCGACCAGCGAGGGGTCGTCGTCGCGCGCGCTCGCGACGATGACCGGCACGTCGCTGACCGCCCGCAGCATCCGCAGCACCTGGGTGCCGTCGACGTCGGGCAGCCCGAGGTCGAGGATCACCAGGTCGGGCCGGTCGTCGACCGCCATCGCGAGGCCCTGCATGCCCGTCGCCGCCGACGACACCGCGTAGCCACGCTCGTCGAGCGAGCGCATCAGCAGCGGCCTGATGCGCGCGTCGTCCTCGACGATCAGGACCTGGGGCACCCTCGGACCCTAACCGCTCCTCGCCCCCGAGCCGTCGGTCCACACCACGGCTTAGCGTCGCCTTAGCGGTCCGCTAACGAAACCGGGAGGCGCGGCGGGCATGCTGACCCCGTGACCTCGCGACGGATCCTCGGCTACCTGCTGGCCTGGCTGATCGCGGCCGCGGTGGCCGTGACCGTCGGCGTGGTCGCGGTGACATCGGTCGGCGCGAGCGTCCGCGATCGGGGGCCACTCGGCAACGACGTACCGCCTCCCGAGCGGTCCGAGGGGGTCCGCAGTCCCGACCCGAAGGCGGCGGTGGTGGCCCGCATGATCGAGGACGAGTTCGGCAGGTTCGAGGTGGAGTGTCGCGGGGCCGTGGCCTACGGCCTGGCGCCGGAGCCCGCCGCGGGCTGGCGGGTGGTGAGCTACGAGGAGGGGCCCGACGACGACGTCGACGCGGTCTTCGCGAGCGGCGACCGCTCGATCGAGATCGAGGTCTACTGCAACCAGGGCCGTCCGGCCGTCGGCGACCGCGAGGTGAAGACGCTTCCCGACGACGACTGAGGATGGGAGCATCCTCCGCATGACGAGTCCCAGGCGGGCCGCGGCCGCCGTCGCCGCCCTTGCCCTGACCGCTGGTGTCCTGGCCGCCGGCGCGCCGAGCGTCGCCGGCGTCGCCGCGGCCGTCGACCCCGGGTTCCTCGTGCGTCCGAGCGTCAACCAGCTCTACGTGCTGGGCGCGACGCCGGGCCAGGGCCTGGAGCTGGTCAGGGGTGCCGGCGTCATCGCCTCGGGCACCGTCGACCCGGCCGGCAGCCTGGCCTGGCGCGAGCTGGACCCCGGCAGCTACACGGTGCGGGTGATCGGCGACCCGGCCATGACCTCCGCGCCCGCGACCGTCACCGACGCCGACGACCCGGCCCCGGCCGCGTCGTTCTACGCGGGCCAGACGCTGTCGGAGGGCTTCGGCTACCTGACCACCCGCGACGGCACGACCCTGTCGGCGAACGTGGTCCTCCCCGGCGGCGCCGGGCCGTTCCCGACCGTCGTCGAGTACTCCGGGTACGACCCGAGCCGGCCGGGCAGCTCGGTGATGGCGCAGTTGTTCACCGCCCTCGGGTACGCCTACGTCGGGGTGAACATCCGCGGCACCGGCTGCTCCGGCGGCTCCTTCCGCCCCTTCGAGCCGGTGCAGAGCATCGACGGGTACGACGCCATCGAGGCGATCGCCGCGCAGCCGTGGGTGAAGTACCACCGGGTCGGGATGGTCGGCGTCTCCTACCCCGGCATCGAGCAGCTGTACGTCGCGCAGACCCAGCCGCCGAGCCTGGCCGCGATCACGCCGCTGTCGGTCATCGACGACACCTACCGCAGCACGCTCTACCCCGGCGGCATCCTCAACACGGGCTTCGCGGTGCCCTGGGCGAAAGAGCGGTCGACCCAGGCGGCGCCGTACGGCCAGGGCTGGGAGCGGGGCCGGGTCGACGGCGGCGACACCACCTGCCAGGCCAACCAGGCGCTGCGGCTGCAGAACCCCGACGTGCTCGACATGATCGAGGACAACCCCTACTACGCCCCGCGGATCGGCGACCCGATGAACCCGAGCCTCTTCGCCCACCGGATCGACGTGCCGGTCTTCCTGGCGGGTGCGTGGCAGGACGAGCAGACCGGCGGCCACTTCCCGCAGCTGATCGATGACCTCACGTCGTCGCCCCGCGTCTACGCGACCATGACGAACGGCTCGCACACCGAGTCGCTCAGCCTCGGCATCTTCGGGCGGTACGCCGACTTCCTCGACCTGTACGTCGCGCGACGGGTGCCGACCTCGGCGAAGGCCCTGGTCGCGCCGATCCTGGCGCAGTCGCTGACCGGCGTGCCGGGGCTCAGCCTGCCGCGGCAGACCGACTACAGCGGGATGAGCTACGGCCAGGCGCTGCGCAAGTACGAGTCGGCCAAGCCGATCCGGATCCTCTTCGAGGAAGGGGCGGCCGCCGGGAAGCCGGCCGGGGCGCCGCTGCCGCGCTTCGAGCACTCGTTCCGGTCCTGGCCGATCCCGGGCGCCTCGGTGAAGCGCTGGTACCTGGCCCCGAACGGGCGGCTGCGCTCGTCGGCCCCGTCGGTCAGGGCGCGCGAGACCACGCCGCGCAGCTACCGGGCCGACCCGAAGGCGCTGCCGGCCACGACGTACGCCGGCCCGGGTGGCGGCATCTGGGCCGCGCAGCCGAAGTACCGCTGGCGACAGATCCCCCACGGCAAGGGCCTCGGCTGGGTCACCGCTCCCCTGAAGCGGACCGCGGTCGCCATCGGCACCGGCTCGGTCGACCTGTGGGTGCGCACGCCCAAGCGGGACACCGACCTCGAGGTCACGCTGAGCGAGGTGCGACCCGACGGCACCGAGGTCTACGTGCAGTCCGGCTGGCTGCGAGCCAGCCATCGCAAGCTCGCGCCGGGGTCGACCGCGATCTCCCCCCAGCACACCCACCTGAGGTCCGACCGGTTGCGGCTGCCCAAGGGAGAGTTCGCGAAGGTCCGGGTCGAGCTGTTCCCGTTCGCCCAGGCCTTCCGCGCCGGCTCGCGGATCCGGATCACCGTCGACGCCCCCGGCAACGCCCGCCCGCTGTGGGCCTTCGACACGATCTCGCGCGGCGAGAAGGTGGAGATCGCGACCGACCGCAAGCACCGCTCGCGGCTGGTGCTGCCGCTGGTCCCCGGCGTACGGGTGCCGGCGAAGGCGCCGGAGTGCGCGGCGCTGCGCAGCCAGCCGTGCCGGAGCTATCCCGGCTAGTGGCCGAGGCCCGCGTCGCGGGCCCGGATGATCGCCTCGGCACGATCGGTCGCCTGCAGCTTGGCCAGGATGTTCGAGACGTTGTTGCGCACCGTCTTGGGCGCCAGGTAGAGGGTCGAGGCGATCTGCGGGTTGTTCTTGCCGGCGGCGATCAGGTCGAGGATCTCGAGCTCACGCTCGGTCAGCTGCGGGAACGCCGACCGATCCGGGGTCGACGTACCGGAGAGCAGGTCGGCGATCCGCAGCGCCAACGAGGCACCGAACACCAGCCCGCCGGCGTGCACGGTCGAGATCGCCCGCGCGACCTCGTCCTGGCTGGCGCCCTTGACGAGGTAGCCCCGGGCCCCGGCCCGCATCGCGGCCAGCACGGTGCCGTCCTCCTCGCCCATCGTGAACACCAGCACCCGGACGTCGGGCTGGGTCTCGGTCAGCAGGCGGGTCGCGTCGATGCCGTTCATGCCCGGCATCTGCACGTCCATCACGACGACGTCCGGGTGGTGTTCGGCGGCGAGCGCGACCGCCTCGGCGCCGTCGCCGGCGGTCGCGACCACGGCAACGCCGGGCTGGGTGCCCAGCAGCGTCGCGAGCCCGTCGCGGAAGATCGGGTGGTCGTCGGCGACCAGCACCCGGACCGGCTCGGGTCCGCCGTCTGCTGCGGTGCTCATCGGCCCACCTCCTCGTGCCGCCGAGGCCGGGCAGCGGTGGGCAACCCACCTGCCGGCCCAGAAACGTGGAGCACCCACCGCTCCCCCGCCCCCCGCCCAGCCGGCGGTGAGCTGTCCACCGAACACCGCGCCGACAAGGTGGAGCATCCACCGCCGACCGGGGCGACACTCGCTGGTCGCAGCGTGCTCATCGGGCCTCCTCGGCGAGGGTCGGTGTCATCGGCAGCCAGGCACGCACCAGCGTGCCACCCTCGCTCGGGCAGGTGATCTCGGTGCGGCCGCCGAGCTCCTCGGCGCGCTCGCGGATCGACCGCAGTCCCACGCCCGCGACCACGTCGGCGCCGATGCCGGCCCCGTCGTCGCCGACCTCGACGAGCAGCGCGTCGTGGTCGCCCACGAGGCGCACCGCGGCGTGCCGGGCACCGGCGTGGCGGGCGGCGTTGGCGAGCGCCTCCGACGCGATCCGGTACGCCGCGACCTCGACCGCGGCCGACAGCGCCGGCACGTCCTCGGCGCCGACGGTCACCGCGAGCGACGCGGTGCTCATCCGCTCCGCCTGCTGGTCGAGCGCGGCGAGCAGCCCCAGATCGTCCAGCGCGGGTGGGCGCAGCCCGTGCACGAGGCGGCGGACGTCGGCCAGGGCGTCGGTGATGTCCTGCCGCGACCGCGCGACCAGCTGCCGGGTGGTCTCCGGGTCGCGGTCCAGCGCGTTGCCGGCCGCGTCGAGGCGCATCGCCACCCCGCCCAGCACGGGCCCGAGCCCGTCGTGCAGGTCGCGGCGGATCCGGCGCCGGTCCTCCTCCCGGGCCAGCACCAGCTGCTCGCGGGAGCGCTGCAGGTCGTCGGCGAGCCGCGCGCTGCGCACCGCCATCGCCGCCTGGCGCACGATGTCGAAGAGCAGCGCCTGGTCGCGCGTCGACAGCATCGACCGCACCCCGCGCGCCGGCAGCTCCAGCCGGCCGACCTCCTCCTCGACGTACCGGATCGGCACCTCGCGGGTCTCGCGCGGACGCTCGCCGTACGTCGCCGTGATCGTGCCGCCCGCGTGCCCGAACACCTCGACGCGCACGTAGTCGAGCTTGAACGCGGCCGCGACGGCGCGCGCCAGCTCGGGCAGCTGGGTGCGCACGTCGCCGGACTCCTCCAGGCGCGCGGCCAGCTCGGTGACGACGGAGTACCGGTCGCCCCGCCGACCGACGAGCGCCCGGCGGACCAGCGCGGTGATCCGGGAGCGGACCGGCGCGTAGATGGTCACCGCGACGAGCAGCAGCAGGAGCGTCGCGTCGCGCTGGTCGAGACGCTCGCCGAGCACCCCGTCGAGCACGGCGACCAGCAGCAGGTCGAGCACGATGACGGTGCCCGCCACCGTCGCCCAGACGACCGTGCCGCCCATCAGCGCGTCGACGTCGCGCACCTCCGGGTCGAGGATGCCGATCGCGATCGACGCCCCCGTGACGGCCAGCGCCAGCATCAGCGCGGCCGTCACGATCCAGCCGTTGTGCAGCCAGACCGCGATCCCGCTCATCACCAGGCACATCACCGCGGCCCAGAGCAGCCAGCGCAGCTGGGTGCGCTCGCGCCCGCTGGCGCGGCGCTGCCGGACGAAGATCACCGCGACGGCCAGCGGGAGCGACAGGAGCGTCAGCATCCGACCGACCGACAGCAGGCGGACGAAGACGTCCCCCGGCACGGGGAGCTCGGGCATACCGGTCTCCATCGGCATCTCGAAGCCGTCCGCGGTGAGCGCCGAGACCGGCGCGAAGAGCAGCAGCAGCGGCAGCGCGGCCGCCATCGCGACGACCAGGATGCTGACGACCCGCCACCGGCCGGGCATCAGCCGGCCGGTCGGGTAGAGCACCAGCACCAGCGGCAGCCCGACCAGCAGGAACGCACCGACCTGGGCGACCAGCCACACCGCGACGCCGGTCAGCGGCGGGTACGGCGGGTGCGCCATGCCGTACGCCGCCCAGGACTCGCCGAGCCCGTCGAGCGACCACAGCAGGCCGGTCAGCGTGATCACCCACGCGATCGGGTGACGGGGGTGACGCCAGAGCACCGGCACCTGGGTGGCCACGGCGATCGCACCGACACACGCCGAGATCGTGCCCCAGCCCATCATCGCCCGGGTGCGGTCCGCGGGCTCGTTGGCGAGGTCCAGGGCGACGCACAGCCCGAGCATCGCGAGTGCGAGCACCGCGACGACGGCGGCGGGCAGGCGAGCGGGGGTCACCCGAGAAGTATCGAGCGCGCGGCGTCCCGCCGTCCCGGGATCGGTGTCCCGCGCCCGCGGGACACCGGCGGAGGACCGGAAGAGGGACGCCGCTCCCTGCTGCCCGGGCCTCCGGACCCGGGAGTGTTCCGGTCATCGGACGGCTTCCGGTGCCGCCCCACACCCAGGAGAATCCCATGACCCTCGAGCAGACTCCCGCTCCCGCCCGCTCCGACGTACGCCGTCCGGCGGCCGCGTCGACCGGACCCACCCGCCCCTTCTTCAAGCGCGGCATGCTGCTGAGCATCGGCGCCGTCGCGTGGGGCACCGACTCGCTGATCTTCGGCACCGACCCCTCCGGATCGTTCGAGGAGGCGCTGTCGTCGATCACCTCCGGCACGTTCCTGCTCGGCCTGCTCGGCCTGCTCTCCGTCCTCTACGCGACCAGGGCACTCGGTGCGGGCCGGCTCGCCCGGTTCTTCCTCCGCTTCGAGGTAGCGCTGCTGCTCCTGGCGATCGGGTCGACGATCGCGGACGGCATCGGCGTCAGCGATCTCGATCAGGCCGGCTGGGCGATGCTCGACGCGTTCTGGCCGCTGTCGATGCTCGGCATGTTCTTCATCGGCATCCGCGTCGCCGTCGCCGGCCGCTGGCACGGCAAGGAGCGCTTCTGGCCGCTCATCGCGGAGAGCTGGGGCCCGATCGTGGTCCCGACGTTCGGCATCTTCGGCAGCACCGTCGCCGGCGTCGTGTCGTTCGTCCACCTCTGCCTGGGGTACGGCGTGCTCGGCCAGATCGTGGCGCGCAAGGAGGGCTGAGGTCTCGGGCTGGGATGGTTTCGAGGCTCGGGCCTGGCGGCCCTCGCACCTCAACCACCGTGACGGTGGTTGAGGTGCGAAGGCGCTCTGCGCCTGAGCCTCGAAACCACCGCCTCGGACAGGCTGCGTCAGCGGGACTCCGGTTCGACGGCCTCGGCGGTCTCGCTCTCCTCGTTCAGCCGCGAATGCCGGCGCCCGTAGGCGAAGTAGACGACGAACCCGATCAGCATCCAGATCACGAACCGCTCCCAGGTCTCGCCGGTCAGGTTGAGCATCAGGTAGAGGCACATCAGCACCGACAGGCCCGCGACCACCGGCACGATCGGCGTCCGGAAGGCGCGCGGGAGGTCGGGCCGGGTGCGGCGGAGCACGACGACCGCGATGCTGACCAGGATGAAGGCGAAGAGGGTGCCGATGTTCACCAGGTTCGCGAGCGTCGTCAGGTCGACGAAGCCGGCGATCGCGGCGACCACGCAACCGGTGATCAGGGTGATCCGGTACGGCGTGCCGTAGGTCGGGTGCACCTTCGAGATCCAGCGCGGCAGCAGCCCGTCGCGGCCCATTGCGAACGCGACCCGGCACTGCCCGAGCATCAGGATCATCGCGACCACCACCAGTCCGATGCACGCGCCGATCGAGATCAGGTTGCCCATCCACTCCACGCCGGCGGCGTCGAACGCCGTGGCGAGCGGGGCGGCGTCGTCCGGATCGATCTCGGTGTAGGGCTGGATGCCGGTGACGACCAGGCTGACCGCGGCGTACAGCAGCGTCACGATCGCGAGCGACCCGAGGATGCCGATCGGCACGTCGCGCTGCGGGTTGCGCGCCTCCTCGGCCGTGGTGGCCACGATGTCGAAGCCGATGAAGGCGAAGAACACGATGGCCGCGCCGGCGACCACGCCCGCGAAGCCGTAGACGGCCGGCTCGATGCCGAAGAGCGAGGTGATCAGCGGCAGCTGTCTGAAACCGCCCTCGCCCTCGGGGACCGGTTGGGACTCGGGGATGAACGGCACCCAGTTCGACGGGTCGACGTAGGCGATCCCGACGACGATGACGGTCACCACCACGGCGATCTTGATGGCCACCACGACCTGGTTGACCCGGCTCGAGAACTTCGTGCCGCGGATGAGCAGGCCCATCACGACGAGCGCGACGACCACGGCGGGCAGGTCGATGACGCCCTCGGAGGCCGACGACAGCGCCGTCGGCAGCTCGAAGGCCGTCCCGTCGAGCAGCTCCTGGAGGTACCCGGAGAAGCTGACCGACAGCGCCGCGGAGCCGATCGTGAACTCCAGCACCAGGTCCCAGCCGATCACCCACGCGATCAGCTCGCCGAGCGTGGCGTAGCTGAAGGTGTACGCCGAGCCGGCGACCGGCACCGTCGAGGCGAACTCGGCGTAGCACAGGCCCGCAAGACCACACGCCACGGCGGCGATCAGGAAGCTCAGCGCCAGGGCGGGGCCGGAGTTGGAGGCGGCCACGGTGCCGGTGAGCACGAAGATGCCGGCGCCGATGATGACGCCGACGCCGAACACGACGAGGTCGGCGGCGCCGAGGTCCTTCCGGAGCCTGTGGTCCGGATCGTCGGTGTCGGCGATGGACCGCTCGATCGACTTGGTGCGGAACAGGTTCATGTCCTGACACTGTCCTCCGGTGCGCCGGCCGAAACCAGGCCCGCCGGGTCAGCGGTAGGTCGCGAGGATCAGCCTCTCCGCCTGCTCGGCGAGCTCCCCCGTCGTGGTGCCCCACTGATCGCGCAACACCTGCTCGGTATCGGCCCCCTCCGCCCCGAGCGCGTCGAGCAGCAGCCAGGGCGCCTGCTCGCCGTAGGAGTCGGCGACGTACTCGATCGCCCACCACGCCAAGCCGTAGTGGGCCTGGGAGTCCTCGTCGTTGAAGGACCCGTCGTCCGGCAGGTCGGGGACGCCCTCCTCGGCCGCGGCCACGGCGGCGTCGGGGATGCGTCGGTCCTCGGGCGGCAGCGACTGCACCGAGACCCACTCCGCGAGCCCCTCCGAGACCCAGATCGGCGCAAGGTCGTCGGCGGTGCCGATCGCGACGTGGGTGAGCTCGTGGCGCACCAGCCGGTCCCTGCCGGGGCCGGCCCGGTCGACGATGCGCGGGTTGAGCACGAACCTGGTGCCCGCACCCACCGGGAACGACACCGCGTCGAGCTGCTCCGGGTCGTCGCCGGGGACGTCCTCCAGGCCGGCCATGAACGTCGGGTCCGACAGCGCGTAGACGACCACGGACCTGGACCACTCGTGGGGCACCAGCACGGACACGTCGGCGATGCCGGCCTCGACGGAGGTGAGCAGCGAGCCGGCGGTCGCGACCGATCCGGCGTCGAAGATGCCGAGCACGCCGAAGCCGGCCCGCACCTCGACCGGGCCGAGGTCCCACGGCTGCGGCTGTACCCGGTGCGCCGCCTCCCAGGCCCGGTCGGTCACCGACACCAGCCGCAGCCGGCCGCGCCCACCGGCGGCCGGGGCGAAGCGGAACCGGTCGGACGTGATGACGGGCTCCGCGTCGTACCCGTCGAGCTGGAGCACCTCGTCGACGATCGCCCAGTAGCCGTCGCCGTCGCGCACCAGGCTCGCCGGGTCGAATCGGTAGCCGAACCGCTCGAGCGGGAGCTGGGTCAGGTTGGCGTACCAGACGCGCTGCTGCTCCAGGAACCGGGCGCCGCCGCCCAGGGTCCGCTCGAAGGCCTCCGGACGGGCCCGGCGCACGGCCGCGGCCCGGGCCTGCAGCGCGTGCTCGACCGCCGCGGCGACGTCGGCGGCCGGTGCGGGCGCGGGCTGCGGCGGGTGGTCGTCGGCGCAGCCGACGAGGGCGATGCCCGCCAGCCCCAGGGCCAGCAGCCCCCGGACCAGCGGCATCGCGATCGGGCGATGGCTACGTCGTGTGCCCGACATCGAGGGGAGAACGACCGTCGGAGAGCGAGGTCATGTCTTCCACGATGCCCATCTCCTCGACGATGGACAGGGCGATCGCCTGCGGGGTGAGTCCGATCCGCTCGAGGATCGCGGCACGCTTGGCGTGGCTCAGGAACTCCTGCGGGATGCCGTGCAGACGGAACGGCGTGTGCACGCCGGCGGCGTTGAGGGTCTGCAGCAGCACCGCACCGCAGCCGCCGGTCTCGCCGTTGTCCTCGATGCTGACCACGAGCCGGTGCTCGCGGGCGAGCTCGATGATCGCGGGATCGACGGGCTTCACCCAGCGCGGGTCGACGACGGTGACGCCGATGCCCTGGGCGATCAGCCGGTCGGCCACGCCCACGGCCACGGTCGCCATCGAGCCGACCGCGACGACGAGGACGTCCTTGGTGCCGTTGCGCACCAGCACGTCGCAGCCGCCGGCCCGGCCGACGGCCTCGATGTCCTCGGGCGGCGGGCCCTTCGGGTAGCGCACCACGGTCGGGGCGTCGTCGACCTCGACGGCCTCGTTGACCAGTTCGCGCAGCCGGGTCGCGTCGCGCGGCGCCGCGAGCCGCAGCCCGGGCACCACCTGGAGGATCGACATGTCCCACATGCCGTTGTGGCTCGCCCCGTCGTCGCCGGTCACGCCGGACCGGTCCAGGACGAAGGTGACGCCGCACCTGTGCAGCGCGACGTCCATGAGCACCTGGTCGAAGGCGCGGTTGAGGAAGGTGCCGTACACGGCGAACACCGGGTGCAGGCCACCGAGCGCCAGGCCCGCCGCCGAGGTGGCGGCGTGCTGCTCGGCGATGCCCACGTCGAAGGTGCGGTCGGGGAACCGCGCCTGGAACTTGTCGAGCCCCACGGGGTGCATCATCGCGGCGGTGATGGCGACCACGTCGGGACGACGCTGGCCGATCTCGACGATCGCGTCGGAGAAGTGGTCGGTCCAGATCAGGCCCTTGGGCTTCTCCGCCCCGGTCTGCACGTCGAAGGGGCCGGGCCCGTGGAACTGGTCGGCCTCGTGCCGCTCGGCCGGATCGTAGCCGTAGCCCTTCCGGGTGATCGCGTGCACGATCACCGGCGCGTTGAACCGCTTGGCCTGCGCCAGCACCTGCTCCATCGCCACCCGGTCGTGGCCGTCGACGGGGCCGACGTACTTGAGTCCCAGGTCCTCGAAGAGGCCCTGCGGCGCCAGCGCGTCCTTGAGCCCCTTCTTCATCGCATGCAGGGCGTCGTACGCCGCGGGTCCGACGCCCGGCACGGCGTTCAGGCGCCGCTTGACCAGGTCGAGGACGTTCTCGTAGCGCGGGTTGGTGCGCAGCGCGGTGAGCGCGTTGGCCAGGCCGCCGATCGTCGGCGTGTAGGAGCGGCCGTTGTCGTTGACGACGATCACCAGCCGGCTGGTGCGGGCCACGGCGATGTTGTTCAGCGCCTCCCAGGCCATGCCGCCGGTGAGGGCTCCGTCACCGATCACCGCGACCACGTGCCGGTCCTCGCCCCGGACCGTGTAGGCCTTGGCGAGCCCGTCGGCGTAGCTGAGCGCGGTCGAGGCGTGGGAGTTCTCGACGATGTCGTGGTCGGACTCGGCCTGGCTGGGATAGCCGCTGACGCCACCCTCCTGGCGCAGCCCCTCGAAGCCGGCCTTGCGCCCCGTGAGCAGCTTGTGCACGTAGGCCTGGTGGCCGGTGTCGAAGACGATCCGGTCGCTCGGGGAGTCGAAGACCCGGTGCAGCGCCATCGTCAGCTCCACCACACCGAGGTTGGGGCCGATGTGGCCGCCGGTGCGGGCGCAGGTGGCGATCAGGAAGTCTCGGATCTCGGTGGCGAGCGTGTCGAGCTGGGCGTCGTCGAGGCCGCGCAGGTCGCGTGGCGACGTGATCGAGTCGAGTACTCCCATAGCGGGCGAGTCTACGTGGCCGCCGCTCGGCGGCCACGATCGCCGCGGTGGGCGTGGCACCGCAGCGGCTCCGCCCGGGCGGCCGGCTCTCCCGGAGTTGCGGTATGCCGCGCGGGATCGACGTACGCCCCGGCCCCGGCGGCCCTATCCTGCCGCCATGCGGATCGGCGTCCTCGGCACGACCGTGGCCACCGGCCCGTCGGGCCCGGTCAGCCTGGGCGGCCCCAAGCAGCGTGCGCTGCTCGCCGCGCTCGCGCTGCACCGGGGCCGCGCGGTGTCCGCCGACACGCTCGCCGACCTGGTGTGGGACGGGTCTCCTCCGCCGGGCGTGTCCGGGACGCTGCAGGGGTACGTCGCCGGGCTCCGCCGTGCGCTCGAGCCGGACCGGACCACGCGTGCCGCCGCGACCCTCCTGGTCACCGAACAGCCCGGGTACGCGCTCCGGTTGCCCGATGACGACCTCGACACCGCCGACTTCGAGGCGGCCGTGTCGTCGGCCCACACGCTCGTCGCCCCTCTCGCCGACGCGCTGTGCCGGGGCCGCGCCCTGCCACCGGGATCGCCCGACGCCGGCGGCCTGGCCGCCCTCCACGACTCGCTCGACCGGGCGCTGGGGTTGTGGCGCGGCGTCCCGTTCGCCGAGCTCGGTGATGTGCCCGCGGCCGCCGCCGAGCGGGCCCGGCTCGAGGAGCTGCGGGTGCTGGCCAGCGAGGACCGGGCGGCCGTCGGCGTCCTGCTCGGCCTGCACGCGACCGTCGCCGCCGAGCTGGACGCGCTGACCCGCGTCCACCAGCTGCGCGAGCGGGCCTGGGCGCTGCGCGCGCTCGCGCTCGCCGGGTCGGGGCGGCAGGCCGACGCCCTGGCCGTGCTGCGGGAGGTGCGCGACCTGCTCGACGAGGAGCTGGGGCTCGAGCCGGGGCCCGAGCTGCGCGCCGTGCAGACCGCGGTGCTGCGCCAGGAGCAGATCGCGACCGCCGCGCCGGCTCCCGCCGGGGACGTCGCCGTGGTCCCGCCCCCTCCCCCGGCCGGCGTCGAGACGCACGCTCCACTGCCGTTCCCGGCGCTGTGGCCGTGGTCGCTGGCCGGGCGCGACGAGGAGCTCGCCGCCCTGACCGGGCTGGTCGACCAGGTGGTCGCCGCCGCCGGATCCTCCCCGGCGTTCGTCGCGCTCACCGGCGAGCCCGGCATCGGCAAGAGCCGGCTGGCGATCGAGCTCGCGACGTACGCCGCGGAGCAGGGCGTCACGATCGCCTGGGGCCGCTGCTCGCAGGACGACGGCGCGCCCGCGCTGTGGCCGTGGGCGACCGTGCTCGAGCGGCTCGGCTCGCAGCTTCCGTCGGCCGCGGACGACGACGACCAGGCCGCGGCGTTCCGAGCCTGGGAGAGCATCGTGCAGACCGTGCTCGACACCGCCGAGCGAGCACCGCTGCTGCTCGTGCTCGACGACCTGCACTGGGCCGACACCTCCAGCCTGCGGGTGCTCCGGCTGCTCACCGAGGCGGTCGCGCAGGAGAGCCCGGCCCGACTGCTCGTGGTGTCGACCTGGCGCGAGCACCCGGTACCGACCGGCGCCCTGGCCGAGGTGGCGGAGGCGCTGGCCCGCAAGCACGCGCTGCGGCTGCAGCTGCGCGGGATCTCCGCCGAGGCGACCGCGCAGGTCTTCGCGCAGGTCGCCGAGGCCGAGCCCACCGACGCCGACGCCGACACGCTGCGGCGGCGTACGGAGGGCAACCCGTTCTTCCTCGTGGAGTACGCCCGGCTCGCCAAGGACGGCGACCTCGCCGCGCTGGTGGCCGACGGCCGGCCGCCGGCCGCCGTGCACGAGGTGCTGTCGCGCCGCCTGGCGACGCTCGAGGACGCCACGCAGGACCTGCTCCGGACCGCGAGCGTGCTGGGCCGGATCTTCGACCTGTCCACGCTCGCGGAGGTCGCGCGCGTCGACGAGGACGACACCCTGGACCGGCTCGACCCGGCGATCGCGGCCGGACTGGTCGCCGAGGACGGGGTGGACCGGTTCCGGTTCAACCACGCCCTGGTCCGCGACACGGTGCTCAGCGGGCTGCCGCAGTCGCGCCGGGCCCGCGTGCACGTCCGCGCCGCCGAGGCGCTCGGCGACCGCCCCGGGCGCGAGACCGAGGTCGCCCGGCACTGGCTGGCCGCCGGACCGCGGCATCTGGCGAGGGCCTGGCCGGCCGCTCAGGCCGCGGCCCGCTCCGCGACGGCGGTCTACGCCTACGTCGAGGCGCTGGAGATGCTCGAGTACGCCCTGAGCTCCCAGGACGAGGACCCGGCCTCGACCCCCGCGGACCGGTTCGAGGTGCTCGCCGACCTCGCCGACGTGCTCCGGCGCGCGGGCCGCTGGCTGGAGCTGCGCGAGGTCGCCCACGAGGCGATCGAGGTGGCCGACGAGGCCGGGGACCTGGACCTGCTGATCCGGGCCGGCGCGATGACCAGCACCGGCGCGCTGTGGACGCCCGGCGGTGGCGAGGTCGACGACATCGTCGTCGACTCGCTGCGGCGCGCGCTCGACCGGCTGCCCGAGGGCGACGACCCGCGCCGCTGCCGGGTGATGCTCTCGCTGGCCGGGGAGACCTACTACGGCTCGACGCCGCAGGAGCGCGAGGCGCTCGCGGAGGAGGCGGTCGCGATGGCGCGGCGCCTCGACGACCCGGCCCTCGTGCTCAACTCCCTGATCAGGTCCACGATCGCGACCTGGCGGGGTGCCAACGCCGGGCAGCGCCTCGACATGACCACCGAGGCCACCCAGCTGGCCCGCCAGCTCGGCGACGCCGTGGGGCTCGTCTCCGCGCTCGCCCTGCGGGCCGAGGCCGCGGGCGAGCTGGGCGACGTGGCCGCGCTCGAGGAGTGCCTGGTCGAGGGCCGGGCGCAGGCGGACCGGATCCGGCACGTCTACGCCCAGCTGTTCCTCGGCTCCCTCGCGGTCTCGTGGGCGGCGATGCGCGGCCGGTTCGACGAGGTCGCGACGCTGTTGGGCGAGCTGGACGACCTCGCCCAGGTCGTCAGCATCCCCGGCACCGCCGAGTCGATCGCCGGCGCCCTGATGATGCAGTCGCTGTGGCAGGGCGGCGAGGCCGACGTGCTCGCCGTGCTCGAGACGCTGCCGGTCGACGGCTTCGTCCCCACGACGCCACCGCTGCTGACCATGCTGTGCCGCACCGGTCGGCTCGACGACGCCCGCGCCTGCCTGATCACCCACCGCGAGCACCTCGATCGCGCCGTCGACGCCGACACCTGGTACTCCCCCATGGCCTGGAGCATGGCCGCCGAGACCGCCTGCTACCTGGGCGACCTCGAGCTCGCTGCCACGGCGTACGAGCTGTTGGCGGGCCTCGCCGGCCAGACCGCGAGCGCGGGGTCCGGCAGCACGATCGGGCCGATCGACATGTTCCTGGCGATGGCCGCGCACACGACCGGCCAGGACGACCTCGCCACCCGGCACGCCGAGCGGGCCGTCGAGCTGTGCGAGCAGTGGCGGGTGCCACTCGCCCGTGACTGGTGCCTACGGGAGCGGGAGCGGCTGGGCATCTGAGTCCGCCGCGGCCGGGTCGTGCGGGGCTGCGGGTTTCACCTGCTGGCCGCCGAAGAGTCCGGCGGTCGGACTGGTGGTTTCGAGACAGGCGCCAGCGCGCCTTCCTCAACCACCGTAGGCGCAACCTCCTCAGCCGCCGTGCCCGACGAGGACGATGGTTGAGGAGGTTGCGCTAGCAACCGTCTCGAAACCACCACGAACGCGACCCAGTGCCGACACTCCCCCGACCCGGACCAGGTGGTTTCGAGACAGGCGCTAGCGCGCCTTCCTCAACCACCGCCACGTCCCAGGCGCCAGCACGCCTTCCTCAACCACCGTGCGCGCGCCTTCCTCAACCACCGGGATCCCCACCACGGGCAGGTGCGCCTCTCCTCGACCACACCGCTCACACGTAGCGGAAGGTGCGGGCATGCACCCGGGCGAAGCGGCGCCGGGTGCACCGCCAGATCATCCGGGTGCCACGTCCGCCCGGCTGCGCGAAGATCCGGTCGAGGGCCTCGCGCGGGACGCCGTACGCCGCCCAGGGGACGATCCGGGCCACCTTGGCGAGGCCGAGGTCGGGGCCGGCCTCCTGCTCGATGCGGGCGAAGTCCGCGACCGTCAGCAGCCGCTGGATGATCGCGATCGCCTCGGTCTCCTCGTGCGCCAGGTGCCGGCGCAGGGACTCGCGGGCGGCGCTCACCCGGACCGCGAGGGCGGCGCGGGTGTCCTCCGCGGACCGCCGAGCGGTTCCGTGGGCGAGGCGCCGGAAGCCGGTGCCGCAGCCCTCGAGCAGCGGGTCGATCTCGTCGTGCTCGGCCTCCATCGCCGCGAGCACGGCGGCGTCCTCCGGCGTACCGAGACGCTCGAGCGCCGGCCAGACTCCGACGTCCTCGACGGTGTGGTGCTCGTGCAGGACCTCGGCGAAGAGCTCCCACCGGTGCGCGAGCAGCCCCCAGGTCGCGCGCTCGCCGACCGGGGTGGTGCGGACCGCGGCGACGAACAGGTCCAGGTCGCGCCGGAAGGCGTGGTGCATGACGTACATCATCTGCATGTCGATCGGTCCGTCCGGGGCCGCGACCTGGCCGGGCAGCCGCAGCTGCCGCGGCCAGGTCGGGCTGGTCGTCGCCATCTCAGGCACCGACCCTGTCGGGCTCACGCTCGGTCCGCGGCTCGTCGGCGCCATGCCGCTCTGCCTCGATGGTGGGCAGCAGGCGGTCGAGCCAGGCCGGCAGCCACCAGTTCCAGCGGCCGAGCAGCGTCATCGTGGCCGGCACCAGCACCATCCGGACGACGGTGGCGTCCAGCACGATCGCCACCGCCATGCCGAAGCCGAGCTGCTTGACGACCGTGTCGGCCTCGGTCGAGAAGCCGAGGAACACCACGACCATGATCGCCGCGGCCGACGAGATCACCCGGCCGGTGGCGGCCAGGCCGCGCTCGACGCTGGCCGTGGCGTCACCGGTGCGCAGCCAGAACTCCCGGATCCGGGAGAGCAGGAAGACCTCGTAGTCCATCGAGAGCCCGAAGAGGATCGCGAAGTTCAGGATCGGGATCCAGCTCGACACCGCGACCGCGTGGTCGATGCCGAGCAGGCTGCCGCCCCAGCCCCACTGGAAGACCGCGGTGAGGACGCCGTACGACGCGGTGATCGACAGCAGGTTCATCACGGCCGCCTTCACCGGGACCACGACCGAGCGGAACATCATCGCCAGCAGCAGCACCGACACGGAGACCACGAACCCGACGACCAGCCACAGCCGCTCCGACAGCATCCCGGAGATGTCCGCGAAGAGCGGGGTGGTGCCGGTGACCTCGACGCCCTCGGGCAGGTCGGCGCGCAGCGCCGTGACCAGCTCGGAGGTGCGCTCGTCGGCGGGCCCGGTCGACGGCTCGGCGTCGAAGACGCCGAGCGCGCCGTCGGGGGTCAGCATCGGCGTCGTGACGCCCGCGATGCCGGGATGCCCGGCGACCCGGTCGGCGATCGCCTGCGGGTCGGCCCGGGTGGCGTCGACGACGACGGTGAACGGCCCGTTCGCGCCGGGGCCGAACTCGGTGTCGATCAGGTCGTACGCCTTGCGCTGGGAGGTCTCCGGGCTCGCGCTGCTGCCGTCCTGCGGCCAGGTGCGCATGCCGAGCACGGGCGCGGCCAGGAACAGCAGGAACACCAGCGCGGCCAGCCCGAAGGCGACCGGGCGCCGGACGACGCGCGCCGCCCAGCGGGCGGTGAGCGGCGTCCGCTGCACGCGGAGCGCGCCGGCCCCCTCGGCCGTCCGGGCGCGCCGGGGCATCAGGCGACGGCCGGCCAGCCCGCACAGCGCCGGCACGAGGGTGAGCGCGGCGGCGAGCACCGAGACGACGGCGATCGCGGTGGCGTAACCGAACGTCGAGTAGACCGGGAGCCCGCCGAGCCGGAGCCCCAGGAGCGAGATGAGGACGGTCAACGAGGCGAACACGACCGCGCGCCCGGCGGTCTCCAGCGCGCGTCCGGCCGCCTCCCGCCTGTCATGGCCCTGGCCGAGGAACTCCACGTGACGGGTGACGATCAGCAGCGCGTAGTCGATGCCCACGCCGAGGCCGACCATCGTGGCCACCGTGGGCGCGGCGGTCGAGACGTCCATCGTCGCGGCGAGGAGGGTCACGCCCGCCGAGCCGACGGCGAGGCCCATCAGTGCCACCAGCAGCGGAAGGCCGGCGGCCACGACCGAGCCGAAGGCGATCACCAGGAGGGCGAGTGCCGCGAGCACGCCGGCGAGCTCGCCGGTGCCCTTCATCTGGGACTCGGCGCCGCCGGGGAGCTCGCCACCCAGCTCCGCCTGGAGCCCGGCGTCGCGCAGCGGCGCCACGGCGTCCTCGAGCGGCTGGTAGCCGTTCGTGCCCACGACGTCGGGGTCGGTCACCGGTACGTCGTAGGACACGGTCACCAGGGCGGTCGCGGTGTCCGCGGAGAGCCGGGGCGGGCTCACCGAGCTGACGTGGTCGAGGGCGCCGAGCCGCTGGACGAGCCCATCCAGGTCCGCGGCCGACAGCGGATCGCCCTCGCGGTCATGGACGACGACCTGCGCCGACGCGCCGCCGCCGTCGGGGAGGTGGGCACGCAGCTGCTCGATGCCGGCCTGGGCACGGGCGTCGGGGATGTCGTAGTCGTCCCGGGTGGTGCCGCCGACGGCGTTCGCGAGCCCGAAGGCCACCATGACCACGGCGAGCCAGGCGAAGATCGTCCGCCAGGGGTGCGCCGCGGTGTGGTGGCCGAGGCGGTAGAGGATGCGAGACACGGTGGTGCTCCCGTCAGAGATGGACCGAGGTCGAGCTGATCTGGTGGCAGGACTCTGACCCCGACCACTTGGGACCGGCTGGGAGCTGGCTTGAGGCGCGGTGGCTGGCGGTGGCTGGCGGCGGCTGGCGGGTCGGCGGCGGCTCGCGGCACGCGGCTGGGTACGGTTTCTCCCGATGACCCAGACCGAGATCCAGCTGCTGTCCACGATCGTGGCCGGCTTCCTGCTCCTCGCGCTCAGCGTGGGCGCCTTCGCGCTGCACCGGAGTCGCATCGGGGTACTGCTGCTGGTGCTGGCCGCCGTGGCGACGCTGCTGTCCTACCCGCTGATCGGGCAGGTCTCTCGCGACCAGCAGGAGTCGACCCGGCAGGCGATCGAGGCGAAGTACGACTTCGAGATCACGGAGTGGAGCGCGCCGCTCGGTGACTCCCCCATCTGGGTCATCGACGGCCGGCCGCAGTCCTGCGAGGTCGACCTGTCCGACCGGGACGACCCGGTGCTGGAGTGTACGGACCCCGTGGCGGAGGCTCCCGCCTCGTAGTGACGGACGTGCCCGTCAGCGGCGCACCGGCTGCCCGAGCGGACGTCGCCAGGTCGCGACGCCCTCGTCGAGATGCAGCTCACCGTCGGTCTGCTCCGCGGCCTCCGGGTCGTGGGTGGCCATCACGACGACGGCGCCGCGCTGCGCCTCGGCGCGCAGCGCCGACATGACCCGCTCACGGTTGGCGGCGTCGAGGTCGCTCGTGGGCTCGTCGGCGAGCAGCACGGTCGCCTGCGCGGCGAAGGCCCGCGCCAGCGCGACCCGCTGCTGCTGACCGCCGGAGAGCTCCTCGATCAGGTGGTTGCCGCTCTCCTCGAGGCCGACCAGGGCGAGCGCGCTGGCGGTACGACGGAAGGCCTCGTCGGCCGCCACCCCAGCGGTGAGCAGCGGGACGACGACGTTCTCGGCCGCCGTCAGCGAGGACGCCAGCCCGTTGCCCTGCGGCACGATCGCCACGCCCAGGACGGCGGCCTGGGTCCGGTCGGTCAGCCCGGTGCCCGCGAGGCCGACCGTGCCCTCGCTCGGCGGCACCGCGCCGGCCAGCGCCCACAGCAGCGTGGACTTGCCGGCGCCGGACGGGCCGGTGACGGCCAGCAGCTGGCCGGGCTGCACCATCAGGTCGACGTCGCGCAGCGCGACGATCTGGGCCTCGCCGGCGCCGTAGCGGACCTCGAGACCTCGGGCCACCAGCTCATGCATCGGTCCCACCCTCCTCCCGGAGCAGCGTGTAGCTCCCGTCCTCGAGCAGGTGGAACCGCACGAGCGTGCCCGGCAGCAGCTCGTCGCGGACGTGCAGCGGGAGCGGCAGGAAGCCGTCGGGCGTGACCACGGCGTACTCCTCGCCGCTGCGGCCCTCCCCGCCCACGCGGCCGTCGCGGATCGTGATCGTGCGCGGCAGGAACGCCGCGACGTCCGGGTCGTGGGTGACCAGCACCACCGTGGTGCCGAGCTCCCGGTTGAGGGCGGCCATCCGCTCGAGGACGAGGTCGCGGGCGCGATGCTCGAGCTGGCTGGTCGGCTCGTCGGCGAGCAGCAGCCCCGGCCGCGGCGCCATCGCGACCGCGAGCGCGGCCAGCTGGAGGTGGCCGGGGCTGAGCTCGGACAGCGGCCGCTCCGCCTCGGCGACCAGGCCGACGCCGGCGAGCACCTCCTCGGGTTCGGGCAGGTCTTTTCCGGACTGACGCGCCACCCCTTGGGCGAAGCGGACGTTCTCGAGCGGCGTGAAGTACGGCAGCAGGTTGCGGCCCGCGCCCTGGAGCATCAGGGAGACCTCGAGTGCGCGCAGCTCGTCGAGCTGGCGGTCGCGGGCCGCGGACAGCTCGACCGGCCCCACGAACACCTTGCCGGCACTGGGCCGGAACACGCCCGCCAGCAGGCTGAGCAGCGTCGACTTCCCCGCGCCGGACGGCCCGAGAAGGCCGACCATCTCCCCCGCGCCCACCTCGAGGTCGACGCCGGACAGCGCGGCCACCTCGTGGCCCTCGGAGCGGTAGATGTGCACCAGGCGCTGGGTGCTGACCCGCAGCCCGGTGGCGGTGGCACGAGCGGTCCCCAGATCGGTCACAGCGTCTCCCGCAGTCGTCGCAGCTCCGACCGCGCCGCCAGGGCCCGGCCGATGAGCACGCTGCCGGTCCCCAGCACCGCGAGCGCGGCGAGCACCGCGACCAGTACCGCCCACCAGGCGGTGTCGAGGTCGAGCGTCGAGACCTCGGGCGCGGTGGCGAAGAGCGGCACGATCGGCATCGCCAGCTGAGCACCCACCACACCCGAGATGCCACCGGCGACGACGCCGACCAGCACGGCGGGGAGCTGGGCCGCGACCGCCATCGCCCGGATCGAGGCTCGCGGGACGCCGCTCATCCGCAGGGCCGCGAAGTCACGGGTGCGGAAGCGCCACCCGCTGACGGCGCTGACCACCAGCACGAGCAGTGCGATCAGCAGGGCCACCCCACCGACCACGGCCGCGAGCTGGAGGCTCCAGGCCGCGGCCGAGGCGTCGTAGCCACGGCGTACGTCGGCGAGCGTGGTGGTCGAGGAGATCGCCAGCCCCTGCTCATCAAGCGCGGTACGCACGCGGTCGAGCAGCGCCGGGTCGTCGTCGGCGAACCAGATCTCGAGCTGATCGGTCGCGAGCACCGAGTGGCCGCGCTGCAGGGAGTCCAGGTCGGCGACGAACGTGTTCGCGGGCGACGCCGGCACCCGGGGCAACGTGCCGACCTGCGCGGCCTGCTGGAGCTCGCCGTCGAGCCCGGCCAGCTGAAAGCGGTTGCCCACCGCGCTCGGCGGCAGCGGACCCGCCACCAGCGCTGGGACGATGGTCGGGAGCCAGCGCTGCTGCATGGTCATCGGGGTCGCGCCCCGGCCGTCGAAGGTGACGGTGAGGTCGTCGGGAGTGTTCGAGGACGGCGTGACCGTGCCGTCCTCGCGCACGTCGTACGGCGTCCACTCGTCGGCAGGCCCGAGTGGCACGACCTCCCCCGACGGTCGCTGGGTGAGGTTGCGCAGGGTCACAGCGCCTTCGAGCGATGCGCTCGGCAACGTGCTGGCCCAGACTCCCGTGACGTGACAGCCCTCCGTGCAGCTGACCCGCTGGGTGAACCTGCGGTGATCGGCCGGCCCTTCCGGCAGCACCCCGAAGGTGGTGTGCAGGGTCTCGCCCCGCCGGTTGACCAGGTCCAGGCCGATGGTCACCGGATGCGACTCGCCGTCGGTCCGATGGGAGACGAGCGTCGAGTCATCGACATCGAGGCTCAGCTCGTCGGCGACCAGGTCGATCGGCTCCACGTCCGGCGGGGTGAGCTTGCCCCACACGGCCTCGGACGCCGTGCCGCCGGGGAAGAGCGCGATGTCGCGGAAGGACGACGCCACCACCGCCAGCGTCCCGATCGCCTGTTCACCGGGCGGCAGCACGCGCACCACCGGCGTCAGCTGCTGCCCGTCGGGGTCCACCTCGTCGATGGCCGCACGCAACTGGGCCAGCTCGTTCCCGCGGACCTCGACGACGCGGGCGGCGCCCGCCTCCTGCTGGGCAGCAGTCACCCGGTTCCGCCCACCGACGACCAGGGCGTCGGCGGAGAAGACCGCAAGCGCCGAGGCGAGGGTGACGATCGCGATGATGCGCCGGGTCGCCGGGCTCCGCGCCGCGTCGAGCAGGCTGACCCCTGCGCGCACCGTTCCCCGACGCAGCCGGCGTCGGCCGAGGAGGGCGGCGGTCGGCGTCGTGAGGTGGGCGAGCACGAGGCCGACCACGATGGCGAGCAGGCCGGGCGCGGCCAGCGCGATCGGTCCGTCGAGCCCCCCGGTCGCGAACACGACGACGATGCCGCCGGCGCCGGCGATGATCACGGCCTCCGTCGCCCCGAGTGCCCAGCCTGCAGTGCGCGGCGGCACCCGGCGCAGCAGCCGCTCCACGGGCTCGCGAGCGACCCGGCTGACGGCCATCGCGGTCACGCCCGCGAGCACGATCCCGGCGAGCACGAGCGCGGCGAGAAACGGCCAGCCGAGCTCAAACGGCACACTCCCCGGCAGCAGCACGCGGCGGGCGAACCAGTTGGCGAGCACGGCGAGCACGGCACCCGGCACCAGCGCGAGCAACGTGATCGGCAACAGCTCGGCCAGCAGCAGCCAGCGTGCGCCCCGCCGCCCACGACCACGGAGCCGGGCGAGCGCCACCTCGGGCCGGCGCTGCTCGGTGATCGCCAGCAGCACGAGCCAGAGCACGACGACCGCGAGCAGGCACAGCTGGGCCATCAGCAGCGGGACCGTCACCCGGGACTGATCGATCTGGCCCTGCACGTCGTCGGCGAGGCCGGGCAGACCGGAGACCACGTTCGCGGGCGTGACCCCGAGCTCCGGCTCGGCGTGCGCCAGGTCGTCGATGACCGGGCCGAGCTCGAGCAGCTGGTCGACCCCCACGGCAACCTGGTCGATCAGGAAGCCGGCGCTCGACGAACGGGCGTCGGGCCTGGTGCCATCGCTCTCGAACGTCTCGCGCGGAGTCAGCCACACGTCGTGCTGGATCACCTGCGGCGGATCGAGCGAGACCACGCCGGAGCGACCGGTGATCGACTGGCCGAACCAGTAGTCCGACGGCACCTGGCGGTAGACGCCGACGACCTTCAGGTCCAGCACCGGTGCGCGGCCGTCAGGCTGCGCGGCCCCGGGCACGTGCACCGTCTCGCCGACGTCGAACCCGAAGATGTCGACGTCGGCCGGGCTGACGGCGATCTCGCCGGTCGCGGTCGGACAGGCGCCCGCGGTGAACTCGAGATGGTCGCACTGGTCGCTGCGCCAGACCAGCTCACCCACCGGATCGGTGCGCTCGCCGGGCAGCACTTCTGCGCGACCGCTGTAGCTCAGGATCGGCTCGTGGAAGTCCGACCTGACCTCGGCCGGGAGCTTGTTCGCGACCACCTCGGGCGGCAGCACCGGCGCGGAGGAGAACTCGTCCGACGGCGTCACGGAGATCAGCACGCTGGAGTCGAGGACCGGTGCGTTGTCGATCGTGATCTCGGTGAGCGCCTGCTGCATCGCACGGTAGTACAGGGGCGCGAACGCCGCGCACGCGGTCATCAGGGCAGCCAGCGCCACGACGGCAGCGGCCTGCAGCGGCCGGTAGCGCCAACGCCTCACGTCTCAACCCCCGTGGTGCACCAAACCGAGCCACCATCTCATACGGACGGCGATCGACGGTTGCGGCACGCAGGGGCGCTCAGGCGCCGCCGAGGGGGTTGATGCCGGTCGCCCTGCCCGCGAAGGCGAAGAAGAGCAGGTCGGTCATCTCGAAGGTGTCGCCCCGTCCGTGAGCCGGGCGGAAGTCCGGGTTGCGCAGCAGCGAGAAGCGGCTGCCCTCCATCGCCCGGTGGAACGTCTCGGCCACGAGACGACCGCCGACGCGGCGCATCCGCCCGTCGCCGGTCTCGGCCTCGCGCAGCACGTAGAACCACAGCGGCGTGCGCTCGACGAGCGCGTCCTGCTGACGGCCGGTCAGGCCGTCGAGCTTCGCTCCTCCGCTGCCCTGGACGATCTGGCGCCGGCTCAGCGGCTGCACCGAGACCCCCGCCGCGCGCAGCGCGGCCACCATCTGCTGGCCGCTGGCGAGCTTGAGCATCGAACCGCGCACCAGGTTGCGGAACGCCAGGTTGCGCCGGCGGTCGTCGAACGGGATCCCGGCGCTCCCGCCGAAGGTGCTCGGCGGCAGGTTCTCGAGCGGGTCGGTCAGCAGTGTGTCGATGCGCTGGGCCCGGTTGACCTGGTCGGGCGGGGCGAGCTGCGGGTGTCCGCCGGCCGGGAAGTCGTACATCCGCCGCCAGTCCGCGATCCAGTTGCTGAGCAGGCGGTCCTCGCCCCCGAGGTCGCCGCCGAGCGCGGAGAACTGGAACATGTAGTCGAGGGACCCGATGCCCTGAGGGAACCGCCGGTTCCAGTCGTAGACCGGTCGCACCATGCTGTGCCCCAGCCGGAAGGCGGCGACCGAGAACTCCACCGGCATCCGCGGCATCTCGGTGGGCGCCGCCGCCGGGTCGACGAGCCTGCGGCCGTGGGCGAAGACGTCCTCCACGACGGCGGGGTCGACGATGCGCGGCAGGTAGTCGTGCCTGATCAGCCAGTGGTAGTGGAGCGTCACCGACCTGCGTGCCCGCCGGAACCGCTGCGCCGGCGGGACGCTGGCCGGCAGCTTGTCGACGACGCGGTTGTGGAAGCGGATCATCGCCAGGTGGGTCTGGGCGACGATCAGGTTCTCGTCGTTGCGGGGATCGGGGATCAGCGCCCGACGCCGCTCCTTGCGCGACCCGGTGCCGACCCGGGGCAGGTCGTGACCGTCCTTCGCCCGGTCCGGACCGGTCCGGATCGTGTCGCCGGTCTTCAGCCGCACGCCGTCCTCCGCGTAGAACCCGGCCGAGCCCGCGTCGGCCGGACCGGCGCCGTACAGCGAGTCGAGGTCCAGCGTCGGCGAGCGGCCCTGCAGCAGCTCGGCCGGTGTCACGTCCTCGCCCAGGCGGACGTCGGTCGCGTCCATCGTCAGGTCGTGGTCGATGAACTGGCCGAGATAGGTGTAGCCGGCCGGCACGTCGCCGTGGCCGCCGCCGCCCTTGGTCATCGCCTTGGCCAGCGTCAGTGCGAGCTGCTCCGGGACGACTCGGCCGCGCGGTCCCACCCGCGAGAAGCGGAACGGCGGTGCGGCGGCGCGCCGCACCGCTGGGGCCGGTGGAGCGTCCGGCTCCGTGATCGGGTCGGGCTGGTCGCCCCGGCGTCCGCCGAGCTGGGTGTTGACCACGCCCTCGCCCTCGATGAAGAAGGTCTCTGAACCGTGCCGAGTGTTCATCGTCCGACGCTAGGACGGGCAGCCGCCAGACCGCCTCGCCCAGGTTGGCCATGTTCGGCGGCACCTCCTCCGCCGATGCGTCCGGAATCTCGTCGATCCTCTTGACTTTAAGTTCACTTCAACTTGCAGCCTGGTGGGGACGAGTTCCTGACATCGACTCCTAGGAGAGATCCACCATGCCTGTCGCCGTCATCACCGGCGCGTCCCAGGGCCTCGGCCTCGCCCTCGCCCACGGACTGGCCGGCGCGGGCTGGTCGGTCGTCGCCGACGCGCGCGACGCCGACCGCCTCCAGTCCGCGGTCGCCGGCCTGCCCGGCGGCCCGCACCTCACGGTCGCCGGCGACGTCACCGACTCCTGGCACCGTGGCGCGCTCGCCGCGTCGGCCGCCGACCTCGGCGGCGCCGACCTGCTGGTCAACAACGCGAGCACCCTCGGCGCGAGCCCGCTCCCCCGCCTCGCCGACCTCGACCCCTCGACGTACGCCCGCATCCTCGAGGTGAACGTCGTCGCCCCCGTCGCCCTCGCGGGACTCCTGCTCCCCCAGCTGCGCGGGCGCCGCGGCCGGATCCTGTCCATCACCTCCGACGCCTCGGTCGAGGCGTACGAGACCTGGGGCGGCTACGGGTCGGCGAAGGCCGCGCTCGACCACGCGATGCGGGTGCTCGCCGCCGAGGAGCCGCTGGTCCGGGTGTACGCCGCCGATCCCGGCGACCTGCGCACCGCGATGCACCAGGCGGCGTTCCCGGGCGAGGACATCTCCGACCGGCCCGAGCCCGTCTCCGCCGTACCCCACCTGATGGCGCTGGTCGAGGGCGAGCTGCCGAGCGGGCGCTACCGGGCCGCCGACCTGGCGCCGGTGACGGGGGTGCGTGGATGACCGTGACGATCCGCGAGGCTGCCGTGCCGCCCGAGGCGCGCGGTGTCGCCCGCGACGGCGTCCGGCTCGCGGTGGTCACCCCGGCCGGGACCAGCCACACCACCACGTCGCGGCTGACCGACCACCTGCGCCCCGGCGACCTGCTCGTCGTCAACACCAGCGCGACCCTGCCGGCCGCGGTGGACGCCGACGGCTTCGGGGTGCACGTGTCGGCCGGCCTCGACGACGGCAGCTGGGTGGTCGAGGTGCGCCAGCCCGACAACAGCGGCCCGGCCATGCCGGTGCCGGGCGAGGCCCTGACGCTGCCCGGCGGGCTCACGCTGCGGGTGCAGGAGCCGCACCCGGCCGGCCAGACCCGGCTGTGGCGGGCGCTCCCGTCGCCGACGGTCGACCGCGCGACGTACCTGCACCGCTGGGGTCGCCCGATCCGCTACCGCTACGTGCACGGGTCGTGGCCGCTCGACGCGCTCCAGAACGTCTACGCCACCCACCCCGGCAGCGCCGAGATGCCCAGCGCCGGGCGGCCGCTGACCGAGCGACTGCTGGTCCGGCTGATGGCCGCCGGGGTCGTGATCGCCCCGGTGGTGCTGCACACCGGCGTGGCCAGCCAGGAGAAGCACGAGCCGCCGCAGCCCGAGAAGTACGCCGTGCCTCCCGCCACCGCCCGCCTGGTCGGCTCGACCCGGGCCGCGGGTCGCCGGGTCGTCGCCGTCGGCACCACCGTCGTCCGCGCGCTCGAGTCCGCCGCCACCGTCGACGCCCGGGTGATCCCCACGGCCGGCTGGACCTCCCTGGTCCTCGACGAGTCTCGGCCGGCCCGCGTCGTCGACGGTCTGCTCACCGGCCTCCACGAGGCCGAGGCCTCGCACCTCCAGCTCCTCGCGGCCGTCGCCGGCCGCCGCCTGGTCGACCGCGGGTACGCCGACCTCGCCACCCTCGACGCCCCGCCGTACCTGTGGCACGAGTTCGGCGACAGCATGCTGCTGCTCCCCTGAGCCGCGCGATCGGTGGTTTCGAGGCTCGGCGCTGGCGCGCCTCGCACCTCAACCACCGTCGGTAGACACGCTGGTTGAGGTGCGAAGGCCGCCAGGCCTGAGCCTCGAAACCACCCGCCGACCACCGCTCCGGTCCAGACCGGCGATTCGGCGGCGTAACACCCAGGTCGGCCCCTACGCTTCTCTGGCTATGAACGTGCTGCGTGAGCGCCGAGGTGCGCGCCTGGTCGTCGTCGGTGCCGCGCTCGCGGTCCTGGCGGGATCCGTGGGCCTGGCGCCGGCGACAGCCGCCAGGCCCACGGCGAAGCCGAGGCCCAAGCCGGTCATCGCCGAGCAGAAGGTCTCGCCGTACCGCTACTTCTCGCCGGACGGCGACGGGTCGGCGGACGCGGTCGGCGTCCCGTTCCGGCTGCGGGCCAAGGCCCGGGTGTCGGTGGTGATCCGCCCGATGTCCTCGGACTCGCACGCCAGTCCGTACGACGGCGTGGCGACGAAGGAGGTCGTGCGCCGCGCCGACGTCGGGACCCGGAAGGCCGGCGATCGAACCTGGTGGTGGCGCGGTCGCGACGACGACGGCAGAGTCGTCGAGGACGGCTCCTACGAGATCGCGGTGAAGGCGAGGCCGCTGGGGAAGAAGCGCCCGGCGGGCTCGATCTCGTTGGTCGTGGACTCGCATACGACGTTCCATCTTCGAGACGACCAGTCGCCGGCGATCACGGTCAGCCGCAGGTCGCTCTACCCCGACACGACCGCGATCAAGGACCAGATCTCGATCTCGACGAACGAGCTGCCCGGCGGCCGGTGGGACCCCGAGGGATCGACAGCGCGCCTGTCGATCACCGATGCGGCCGGAGCCGTGGTCCGCCAGCAGACGTACCCGGGTCACCTGCTGTGGGACGGCACGAGCTCGTCCGGCGCCCGGGTCCCCAACGGCCTGTACACGGTCCACGCGGACTGGTCCGACAACTACGGCCACCGCGTCTCGAAGAGCATGGACATCACGGTGGCCGCCGGTTCGCTGGTCCGGCAGGACTGGTCCAAGACGTTCGACGACCCGAGCGATCTGCTCGTCCAGAACGGTTACTCGTGCCCGCCCGGGTACTACGAGTGCGAACCGCACGCGGTCGCGCGACAGAGCACCCGCTTCGGCACCGGGCTCAGCTTCGGCCCGACCGCCCTGGCCAGGTTCGAGACGACGCTGCCGTTCGCCCCGCTCGACCCGGTCGTCGACCGGATCCGGCTGAGCGTCTCCGGCGGTCCCGCATCGGCCGGTGACACGACGGCGAACGCGTACTACTACCCGGCGGGCGCCGTCTCGAGCGCCGTACCGTCCGGCGACGGGACGACCGTGTCGGAGTGGTTCCGGACGGACCGGATCGGGCAGACGGGCCGGTTCGGATGGACCGTCGGCTCCGCCGCGGGCGGGTACGACGTCGACTCGTTCACCGTCGACCTCGTGCACTGGGCGCCGCCGACCGGCTGAGGATCCCGGACCACCCGCGCCGGGGCTTCGCTACGGCGTGGCGGCCACGACGCTCTCGGCGGCCGTCTCGTCGACACAGGTGGCCACGCGCCGCGCCCCCTCGGACGAGCCGAGCAGGTCCGCGAAGTCGGTCGCCGGGTCGTACCAGCCCCCGCCGCCGTCGAACCGCTCGCCGACGACGACTCTCGACCCGTCGACCTGCACCACGGCCCGCGCGGCGCCATCCCACGTGGTGCCCTGCGGCCAGAACACGACGCTCCCGCCGATCAACAGGCAGCCCTCCCGCTCACGCAGCTGCCCCACGACCTGGGCGGCCGGGTAGGCGTTCCAGTCCTCGACGACGGTGATGACCGGGCCCGCCTCGGCCCCTTCTGGCGCATCGGCGCCACCCGCCGCGAGGAGTGCCAGCAGCGCCGTCCCGACGAGCGACGTGGTCCGATCCCCCACGACGCCGCCCTCCCGACCTGTTCGTGCCTCTCGCCGGACCGATAGGACGCCGCGGGCAGCCCGCGAGTTCCAGCGGCCGGTCGCGGGACGGCGCGATCCCTACGACCCGATGAGCGTCTGCAGCGCCGCGTGCGTCTCCCGGTCCGCGGCGGCGAGCAGCCCGCTACCGCCGGCGGAGTCGACCTCCGCGCCGCGCAGGTCCGTCACCACGCACCCCACGGCCCGGCACAGCGCGATGCCGGCGGCGAAGTGCACGTTGTCGACGAAGTGGCCGTCGGTGACGTACGCCGCGCGCCGGCCCGCCGCGACCCAGGCCAGGGCGAGCGTCGTCGACAGCACCCGACCGCCGAACCGGGCGCGGAAGTCCGGATGGCCGAGCAGCTCGGCGGGACGGAAGCGATCGGGGTCGGGGTGGACCGCGTCGAGGTTGACGTCGACGAGGGCGCTGACCGGCGATGGCTCGAGCCGGGTGTCGTCGAAGCCGCGGCGCAGCCAGGCACCGCCGCCGTCGGTCCAGAACGCCTCGCCGGCCAGGGGATCCGCCGCGGCGGCGGCCACGACAGACGCGCCGTCACGCAGCGCGACGTTCACGGCGACCAACGGTGTGGTGGCCGCGAAGTTGAGGGTGCCGCACAGCGGGTCGACCAGCCAGGTGCGGTCGGCCCGCACCGCTCCGGTGCGCCCGCTCTCCTCGCCCAGGAGCGCGTCGTGGGGTCGCGCGTCGCGGAGCACCGCGAGGATCGCCTGCTCCGCCTCGATGTCGGTCGCCGTGGCGAAGTCGGTGGCGGTCTTGGCGAAGCGCTCCTGCGGGGATCCGTACCTGGCCCGGACGACGGCCGCACCGGCCGACGCCGCCGCCAGGGCGACCTCGGCGTCGGGTCCCGGACGAGGACTCACGCGCCACCGAGGAACGAGTACCGCACCTCGCGCTCGGAGTTGTCGACGTTCAGGTCGACCAGGCACACGCTCTGCCAGGTGCCGAGCGCCATCCGGCCGCCGACGACGGGGATCGTCGCGTGCGGCGGGACGATCGCGGGCATCACGTGCGAGCGCCCGTGCCCGCGACTGCCGTGCCGGTGCCGCCACCGGTCGTCCGCGGGCAGCAGGTCGCCCAGCGCGGTGAGCAGGTCGTCGTCGCTGCCGGCACCGGTCTCGATGACCGCGATGCCCGCCGTGGCGTGCGGGACGAAGACGTTGAGCAGCCCGTCGCCGCGGCCGGACAGGAACTCCCGACAGTCCTCGGTCAGGTCGAGCACGACCTCGTCGGATCCGGTCCGGTAGCTGCGGGTCTCGCTGTCCACGGTGCCGATGGTGTCACGGCCCGGGTCACGGGCGGATAGCGTCGCGCCATGGACGTGCGCTCCCTGGCCTTCCGGACCGATCTCGCGCTGCTGCGACTGGCGGGAAGCGAGGTCGATGACCACGGCTCGTTCCTCGCGGTGCGTACGCCTGACAACCCGACGTACTACTGGGGCAACTTCCTGCTGCTCCCCCGCCCGCCGACGACCGAGGAGCTGCCCGCGTGGGTCGACCGGTTCCGCTCGACGTACCCGCGGTCCCGGCACCTGGCGTTCGGCGTCGACGGCGGCGCCGGCGGCCTCGACGACCTCGAGCCGTTCCGGCTGGCAGGGCTGGAGGTCGACGCATCCTCGGTGATGACGGCGACGTCGGTGCACGAGCCGCCGCGGCCCAACCGCGAGGCGACCTATCGGCCGCTCTCCGGCCACGACGACTGGCGACAGCAGCTCGAGCTCGGGATCGCCGGCGAGCACGAGGAGAGCGGTCAGGAGTTCGTCGTCGCGAAGACCGCGGCCGAGCGGACCCTGAGCGAGCGCGGCATCGGCGCGTGGTGGGGCGCCTTCGTCGGCGACCGGCTGCTGGCCTCGATGGGGCTGTTCTCGGCCAGCCCCGGCCTGGCGCGCTTCCAGCAGGTCAAGACCCACCCCGAGGCCCGCGGGCGTGGCCTGGCCGGGACCCTGGTACACCGGGTCAGCCGGTACGGCTTCGAGGAACTCGGGGCGGCGACCCTGGTGATGGTCGCCGACCCCGAGTACCTCGCGATCCGGGTCTACCGCTCCGTCGGCTTCACCGACGCCGAGGTGCAGCTGACCGCTCAGCTCACCCCAGCTGTGGAGGGTTGACCTTCGTGATGATGGCCTGCGCGCCGGCAGCGCCGTCCTGGTCGCCGCGGATGGAGGCGACGACGTCGATGGTGCTGCCGCCCGGCGGCACCGTGACGACGTGCCCGCCGCTCGTCTGCGCGGCCTCCGCCGTACCGGGGAGGTTCCCGGTCCAGATGGTGCCGGGGATGTTGTCGGCGTCCTGGTAGAGCGTGACCACGCCGTAGTCCTCGCTGAACGGGTCGCCCAGGAAGAACTGCGCGGTGACGTCGACGACGTACGTGCCCTCGGGGAGGCCGAACCTGAGGATCGTGGTCTCGGTGTCGCCGCCACCGCTGTTGGCGACGATCGGCACCAGCCAGGCGCCGAGGCCGTTGTCGGCGCCCGGGGTGGAGTCGTCGGTGATCCTCGACCAGGCGGTCACCAGGGAGTCGCCGGGGTCGCCCTTGTCGCCCTTGTCGCCCTTGTCGCCCTTCGCGCCGGGCGCGCCGTCCTTGCCGGCGGGACCCGCCGGGCCGGCCGTTCCGTCCGTGCCCGGGGTGCCGTCCTGGCCCGACCGGATCTCGTCGAGCAGGCCGGCCTTGAGCTTGTTCGGTCCGACGCTCTCCGGTGCGAGGTGGCGGCTGGCGACCGCGTGCTTGGCGATGTCGTCGCCGGTGATCAGCCGTCCGGCGACGGCGCCGGTCGTGGTGCCGCCGACGAAGATCGCAGCGGCGGTGAGGACGGACAGGCTGACCTTGGTTGATCGGTTCATGTGCTTCTTTCGTCCGGGAACAGGGAACCCTCGGACGCTAGGGGCTCGAACGCCACCTCCGCAGGAGTTTCGGGCAGGCTCGTCGGAGCGCCGGGTCGCCTCAGACGTCGGCGCCCGACCCGGAGCCGCCGCCGTCGGGAGCGCGCACGCCGCCCGCGCACGACGCGAAGGGCTCCGGGGCGGTCTCCCCGCCGCCGTACCGGCGCACGAACAGCTCCAGCCGCGGGTCGTCCGCACCCTCGAGCTCCAGCTGCCGACCCCAGACGGTCACCACGACCGGGGCGGAGAGGCCGGGGTACGGCGCGAGGAGGCCGTTCTGCGGCAGCCGCTCGGCGAGCGTCGCGACGTCGCCGGCATCGAGGTCGGGGTCGTAGGAGATCCACACCGAGCCATGCTCCAAGTCGTGCACGGCGTTCTCCTCGCGCACCGGCTCGTCGTAGACGCCGCAGTCGAGCCAGGTCGGGTCGTGCCGCCCGCCGACCGGCGGGCTCTGCGGGTAGTCGACGTCGTCGGCGGTGTGCTCCACCGGCAGGTCGTCGTAGGCCCGCACCGCACTCAGGTCGGCGGGCGTGGGGTCCTCGACGAGGAGCATCGGCACCGCCACCGCCAGGCAGGCCACGATCGCCACCCCGATCACCGCGAGCGCGATCACCGGACCGCGCGCGGGGCGCGGCGGCGTGGGTGCCGACGACACCAGGAACGTCGCGGGCGGGCCCGCCGGCGGCGGGCCGAGCGGGGGCGGGTACGCCGGCGGTGGCGGCAGGTCGCTCATCGGGCGGCGGTCAGTCCCCGAGCAGCCGCTCGACCCGCTCGACCTTCGCGGTCAGCTGCCCCTCCCAGCCCGGCCGGATGTCGGCCTTGAGTACCAGCCCCACCCGCGGGGACACCTCGGCGACGACGTCGACCGCCTGCTTCACGACCGCCATCACCTCGTCCCACTCGCCCTCGACGTTGGTGAACATCGAGTTCAGCTCGTAGGGCAGCCCGGACTCCTTGACGACCCGTACCGCCGCGGCCACGGCCGCGGACACGCTGCCGGTCTCGTCACCGGTGGTCGGAGAGATGCTGAACGCGACGATCATGCGGCAACGGTAGCCAGCACTCCGACGAGCGGACCATACCGGTGCCCGCGTCAGCGCCGCCCGCCGCGCGGCGACGTACTCCTCGAACGACGCCCGGACTCCCGGGGAGCAGTCACACCCCCACCCACGCACCCAGCCCCGGGAGAGGTTGGCCGAAATGCCGAGTCGGCGCTACTTCACCAGGTCTCGGGTGAAGCAGCGCCGACTCGAGGGTGTTTTCGCGCCGACTCGGCGTTGTTCAGCCCCGACGCAAGTTGCGCAGGACGTACTGCATGATGCCGCCGTTGCGGTAGTAGTTCGCCTCGCCGGGGGTGTCGATGCGGACGACCGCGTCGAACTCCACGCTGCGCCCGTCGGCAGCGGTGGCCGTGACCTTGACGGTCTTGGGGGTGCGGCCCTCGTTGAGCGCGGTGATGCCCGCGAACGAGAACTCCTCCTCGCCGGTGAGACCCAGCGACTCAGCGCCCTCGCCCTCGGGGAACTGGAGCGGGATCACACCCATGCCGATCAGGTTCGAGCGGTGGATCCGCTCGTAGGACTCGGCGATCACGGCCCGCACGCCCAGCAGCGAGGTGCCCTTGGCGGCCCAGTCGCGCGACGAGCCGGAACCGTACTCCTTGCCGGCCAGGACGACCAGGGGCGTGCCGGCGGCGAGGTAGTTCTCCGACGCCTCGAACACCGTGGTGACGCTCTGCTCACCACTGGCGCCCTGGGTGAAGTCGCGGGTGAAGCCGCCCTCGGTGCCCGGCGCGAGCTGGTTGCGCAGCCGGATGTTGGCGAACGTGCCCCGGATCATGACCTCGTGGTTGCCGCGCCGCGAGCCGTAGGAGTTGAAGTCCCGCTGCTCGACGCCGTGCTCGGCGAGGTACTTGCCCGCGGGCGAGTCCTTCTTGATCGCGCCCGCCGGGCTGATGTGGTCGGTGGTGACCGAGTCGCCCAGCTTGAGCAGCACCCGCGCGCCCTCGATGTCGGACACCGGGGTCGGCTCGTCGGGCATGCCTTCGAAGTAGGGAGGCTTGCGGACGTACGTCGAGTCCGCGTCCCACTCGAAGATGTCGCCCTCGGGAGTGGGCAGCGACCGCCAGCGATCGTCGCCGGCGAACACGTCGGCGTACTCCTGGGCGAAGGTCTCGGCCGACATCGCCGACGCGATGACCTCCTCGACCTCGGACGGCGAGGGCCAGATGTCCTTGAGGAAGACGTCGTTGCCGTCCGTGTCCTGGCCCAGCGGGTCGTTGAACAGGTCGACGTCCATCGAGCCGGCCAGCGCGTAGGCGACGACCAACGGCGGGGACGCGAGGTAGTTCATCTTCACGTCGGGGTTGATCCGGCCCTCGAAGTTGCGATTGCCCGAGAGCACCGAGACGACGGCGAGGTCGTTCTCGTTGACCGCGGCCGAGACCTCGGGGATCAGCGGGCCGGAGTTGCCGATGCAGGTGGTGCAGCCGTAGCCGACCAGGTTGAAGCCGAGCTTGTCGAGGTACGGCGTGAGGCCGGACTTCTCGTAGTAGTCCGAGACCACCTTCGAGCCGGGGGCGAGCGTGGTCTTGACCCACGGCTTGCGCTGCAGGCCCTTCTCGACGGCCCGCTTGGCGAGCAGCGCCGCGCCGATCATCACCGACGGGTTGGAGGTGTTGGTGCACGAGGTGATGGCCGCAATCGCGACCGCACCGTGGTCGAGCTCGAACGTGGTGCCGTCCTCGAGCGTGACGGTCGCGGGGTTGCTCGCCCGGCCGCCGTCCGTCGGCGCGCAGGTGAGGTAGTCGCGGGCGGGCGTCTGCCCGTGGATGTCCTCGTGCGCGGCCGGCGAGTCGGAGGCCGGGAAGGACTCCTCGAGCGCCTCGTCGTACGCACCCGAGACGGCGGGCGCCTCGTGCTCGACGTACGCCGTGAGGGCCCCGCGGAAGGACTGCTTGGCGTCGGTGACCTCGATCCGGTCCTGCGGGCGCTTCGGGCCGGCGATGGACGGGACGACGGTCCCCAGGTCGAGCTCGAGCTTCTCGCTGTAGCGCGGCTCGGCGCTCGGGTCGTGCCACAGGCCCTGGGCCTTGGCGTAGGCCTCGACCAGCGCGAGCTGCTCGGCGGAGCGGCCGGTGAGCTCGAGGTACTTGACGGTCTCCTCGTCGATCGGGAAGACCGCGATCGTGGAGCCGAACTCGGGGCTCATGTTGCCGATCGTGGCGCGGTTGGCCAGCGGCAGCGCGGAGACGCCCGGACCGTAGAACTCGACGAACTTGCCGACCACGCCGTGCTGGCGCAGCATCTCGGTGATGGTGAGCACCAGGTCGGTGGCGGTCGAGCCCTCGGGCAGGTCGCCGGAGAGCTTGAAGCCGACCACGCGCGGAATCAGCATCGACACCGGCTGGCCGAGCATCGCGGCCTCGGCCTCGATGCCGCCGACGCCCCAGCCGACCACGCCGATGCCGTTGACCATCGTGGTGTGGGAGTCGGTGCCGACGCAGGTGTCGGGGTAGGCGAGCAGCTCGCCATCCACCTCACGGGTGAAGACGGTGCGGGCGAGGTGCTCGATGTTGACCTGGTGCACGATGCCGGTGCCCGGCGGGACGACCTTGAAGTCGTCGAAGGCGCCCTGGCCCCAGCGCAGGAACTGGTAGCGCTCGCGGTTGCGCTCGTACTCGATCTCGACGTTGCGCTCGAAGGCCTCCGGCGTACCGAAGACGTCGGCGATCACGGAGTGGTCGATGACCATCTCGGCGGGCGCGAGCGGGTTGATCTTCGACGGGTCGCCGCCGAGGTCGGCCATCGCCTCGCGCATCGTGGCGAGGTCGACGACGCAGGGGACGCCGGTGAAGTCCTGCATGATCACGCGCGCCGGCGTGAACTGGATCTCCTTGTCGGGCTCGGCGCTCTCGTCCCAGCCGGCCAGCGCCTTGATGTCGTCGGCGGTGATGTCCGCACCGTCCTCGGTGCGCAGCAGGTTCTCCAACAGCACCTTGAGGCTGAACGGCAGGCTCGCGACGTCCAGTCCCTCGCCCTCGACCGCGTCGAGGCGGAAGATCTCGTAGGACTTCCCGTCCACGTCCAGGGTGCTCTTCGCACCGAAGCTGTTCTGACTGGCCACAGCCGTCATCTCCTGAATGTCTCGTCGTCCGGTGTGATCGCTCCTCCATCCTGCCGCCGCGCCGGAACGCGGCAAAAGGAAGGCTCCCCTAACTTCCGAGAGCGGAGGTCGTCGCCATATCTCTTGATATCAAGATACATGATGCCGAGAGGAGACGCACCCGCGGCCCGGTAACCACGATGCGTCCGGACGCGCGGGCGGGTAGGTTCCCGTACTCGTGCGCACCTACCTCCGGCTCTTCGTCGCGGGGTTCCGGCGGCAGTCGACCTACCGTCTCGCGGCGTTCGGCGGGCTGGTCGCCAACACCGCGTTCGGACTGCTCAAGGTCGCGCTGCTCTTCGCCGCGGTGCGCACGTCGGGCGGTGAGCTCGCGGGGTACGACGTGGCGATGATGAGCAGCTACATCTGGATCTCCCAGGGGATGCTCGGCTCGGTCAACCTGACCGGTCGCACCGAGATCGCCGACCGGATCCGCACCGGCGACGTCGCGGTCGACTTCCTGCGTCCGCTCGACGTGCACCTGGCGAGCGTCACCACCGAGGTCGGCCGGGCGGTGTTCGCGCTGATCCCGCGCGGCATCCCGTCGGTGGTCATCGGCGCCCTGCTGGTCGGCATGGCAGTACCCGAGGACCCGTGGGCCTACCCGCTGGGCGCGGTCAGCCTGCTGCTCGGCATCGTCGTGTCGGCCACCACGGTCTACCTCGTCGGGGTCTCGGGCTTCTGGCTGCTGGAGACGCGCGGCGTCGCGCTCCTCTACATGGTCGTCTCGGGCTTCCTGGCCGGGCTCTTCGTGCCGATCGCGCTGTTCCCCGACTGGCTGCGCCTGGTCGCGACCGCGACGCCGTTCCCCGCGATGATGATGTACCCGGTCGACGTGCTCTCCGGGCGGGTGGGCGGCGCGGCCGCGGTCGGCCTGGTCGCGCTCCAGGTGCTCTGGCTGGTGCTCACCGTCGCGGCCGGGCAGCTCGCGACCCGGGTCGGCCGCCGGCGGCTGGAGGTGCAGGGTGGCTGACCTCGCGGCGTACCGCGCCGTCCTCGCCTCGCGGATCCGCGCGCAGCGCAGCTACCGCACCAGCTTCGTCCTCGACCTGGCCAGCTCGCTGCTGGTCGGGTTCGTCGAGCTCGCCGAGGTGTGGGTGGTCTTCCACGCCGTCACCGAGCTGGGCGGCCTCGACCTCGCCGCCGTGGTGCTGGTCTTCGGCCTCGCCGACCTGGCGTTCTCGCTCGCGGACCTGTCCTTCGGCCACTGCGACACGCTGCCGACCTACCTGCGGGCCGGCACGCTCGACGTCTTCTACCTGCGCCCCCAGCCGCTGCTGCTGCAGCTGATCACCAGCGACATCTCGCTGCGCCGCCTGGCCCGGGCCGTCGTCGGCGCCGCGGCCCTCGGCGTCGGGCTGGCGGTGAACGACGTCGCGTGGAGCCTCGCCTCGGTCGCCCTGATCGTGCTGGCGCTGGTCAGCGGGATCGCGACCTTCGCGGCCATGTTCGTCTGGGCCGCGGGCGCGCAGTTCTACCTCATCGACGGCGCCGAGGCGACCAACGCGTTCGTCTACGGCGGCCGGTACGCCGCCACCCAGCCGGCCTCGGTCTGGAGCCGGCCGCTCGTGGTGGTGTTCGGCTTCTTCTTCCCGATGGCGTTCACGGCCTACCTGCCCGTCGTGACGCTGCTCGGCCTGCCCGGACCCGAGTGGATGCCGACGTGGCTCGGGTGGTGCGCACCCGTGGCCGCCCTGTGGGCCTGGGTGCTCGCGCTGCTGACCTGGCGCGCCGGCGTACGTCACTACCAAGGAGGCGGAGGATGATCACCCCCACGATCGGCCCGATCATCGAGACCCACGACCTCGGCCGGGACTTCCGGGTCCGCGACGGACTCCGGCGGCGTACCGTCGTCGCGGTCGACCGGCTGTCCATCCGGGTCGAGCCCGGCGAGGCGGTCGGCTACATCGGGGCCAACGGCGCCGGGAAGTCGACGACGATCAAGCTGCTCACCGGCATCCTGATGCCTACCCGCGGCACGGTCGCGACGTGCGGGCTGCGCCCGATGGCCGACCGCCGCCGGCTGGCCCGCGAGGTCGGCGTGGTCTTCGGCCAGCGCACCCAGCTGTGGTGGGACCTGCCGGTCCGCGACTCGCTGCGCCTGCTCGCCTCGATCCATGCGCTCGGCCGGGTCGCCGAGCGCGAGCGCACCGACGAGCTCGTCGAGCGCCTCGAGCTCGCCGAGTTCCTCGGTACGCCGGTGCGTCAGCTCTCGCTCGGCCAGCGGATGCGCGCCGAGGTGGCGGCCGCCCTCCTGCACTCGCCGCGGCTGGTGATCCTCGACGAGCCGACGATCGGCCTCGACGTGCTCTCCAAGCAGCGGCTGCGCGAGTTCCTGATCGCCGAGCGCAGCCGGCACGGCACCACGCTGCTGCTCACCACCCACGACATGGGCGACGTGGAGCGGCTCTGCGACCGCATCCTGCTCGTCGACCGCGGATCGCTGGTCTACGACGGCACCCTCGCCGGCCTGTCCCGCACGGTCGGCGCCGAGCGGGTCCTGGTCGTCGACCTAGCCGAGCCGACGCCGGACCTCGCCGACGTGCCCGACACCCGCCACCTCGGCAGCGAGGCCGGCGGGATGCGCCAGCGGCTCGCCTTCGATCCCGAGTCGACGACCGCGGCCCGCGTGCTCGCCTCGCTCAGCGACCGGGCCGAGCTGGTCGACCTGGCCGTCGAGGAGCCCGAGATCGAGGAGATCGTCCGCCGGATCTACGCCTCGCGGCGCTGAGCCGGCCGCCTCTGGGGCCGCGGGTCGGCGGTGGCAGGTGCGGTGCGCGCGCGGACGTCATACGTTCCGAGCAAGGGGACACACCGTCCGTATGACGTCCCGCGGCGATCCCCACCGCCGACCCGGGTCGGCGGCCGGCGGGCTCCAGCAGCGCCACGCACTCGACGTGGTGGGTCATCGGGAACACGTAGATGGGACTGAGCGCGAATGCGATCCCCTGCGACTGGCTGCATCCCACGGGGGAAACTGCCTTCTGACCTGCAGCGATGCCGCCGAAGAGATCTGAGGTCGTCAGCACGCCGCTGACGGCGTTTGCGAATCAAAGCGAGCCCATTCCGAGCCCTCCTGTCAGCAGGCACCGACGGTCGCAGGCACCCACACAAGACCCTGACAACTCGTCTGCGACCGCCGTAGCGAAACGTTCTACAGGTCGGCGAGCAGCACATTTACGAGGGCCTCCTCATGAACAGCAACTCCGATGCGGGACATGCTGACCGCGAGTTGCGGGTCCCACGGCGTTGGGCCCGGAACCCCTGCGATCGGCAGCCTGCCAGCCGCTGTGAGCGACTCGACAGCGTCCTCGTAGTCGCCGGCGCACATGCGCCAAGGCTGCGCGCCGGCAGCCACGATTCGTCCGGCGATCGCGACCCCGGGCCAGTCAAAGTCACCGTGGTACCGCACCTGTGCGCCTTGCTTAAGAACGCCGCGGAGAAGAATCCACCCCACGCTCGCGGGGTTCCCGGACGTGCACACCAGGGGTCCCGTCGTTCTTGCGCGAGCAGCCGCCTGGAGGACTTGCGGGTTTTCGCACACCGACACGGTCGTCCCGGGCCTCGCCCAGGCCCGTGTGGCGGCGGCGCCGTTCAACTCATGCAAGGTCAGGTGGGTGACCAGGCCGAGATCGGCTCGAGCCCGCATCATGACCGACCAGGCGTCCTCCCCCGGTGGCCGTAGCGACCAAACCAGCACCGTGCCGGAAATCGCGTCGGGCACCACCCCCAGGAGGGTCCACATGTTCCGGACCTCGGCCGCCGACTCCGGTGGATGGAGACCGTGAGCGGCGGCCGCGGCACGCAGCACGAGGGCGGCGGCGACGCGGCCCGAGTCGAGGCCGTGCGCGTCGCCGGTGCACTTGGTCGCCAGTTCAGCCAAGCCCCACTCGGTTGGTCGCTCGGACGCGGACCTTGCTGGGGCAAGGGCACCGGATGCGGCGAGCTCGGCCAGGACGGCGCCCGCGTGTCCGACAGCGGCACCGGCGCCATCTCCGGCCTTGGTGAGGATTCCGGCGAGACGGGTTCCCTCAACGAACCCGGGGACCCACTCCTGGTCACCGACCCCTGCGGCGGCGAGCGCCGCGTCAAGCAGGGCGGCTGTGCTGGCTCGCGCCTCGGTCCGAGCCACACGGGCGGCCTTGCGGTCCACGATCGGCCCACTGAGCGCCTCCATGACCGTCACCAGCCCAGCTGCTGCAGCGGACCGCCGCAGCGCCGCGTCCACGTCTGCGAGACGCACGCGGACGGGGCTTGTCACGCGCCGGCCGAGGAGGCCGCTGAGATGGTCGACGCCCTGCTCGTCCAAGGTGACAGTCACAGTGCCGGTGACCTGGATGCCGTTTCGTTCGAGCCTTCCGCGAACGGCATCCCACAGGGGCGCCAGGTCGGGGTGGAGCAGGTAGTCGCGTGTCGCCGACGGGAGGGCAGAGTCGGTCATCGCGGCGCTGCCCGAAGGTGTCGGGTGTGTCCGTCCCAACGGACGTGGGTCGTCACAGCGGCCGAGCCTTCGACCCGGCGGACTTCGTAACAGTCCAGCGCCGGCACCTGCGGATAGTCACCCCACAAGGCGTGCCCGGTCATCGCGAAGTCGACGTCGAGCCGTACTAGCAGCCCCATGAGCTCACCGATGGTGCGGTTGTCGACCTTGGCGAACGCGTCGTCCAGTAGCAGCAGCCGCAGCGCGCGCCCGGTGTCGGGCAGACCGGACAGGTAGGCGTCGATGGCAGCGAACAGGGCCACATAGGATACGAACCGCGTCTCGCCCTGCGAGAGTCGCGCCTTGCGGCTAATGCGACGCTCCTGGCCCGACTTCGGACCGAGAATGATGACCTCGACTGTGTGCCAGGACCGGTAGTCCAGTGCGTCGTGTAGGTGGGTGGCGTAGCCCGCGGACTCGTCGAGCTCGAACGCCTCGTTGACGCGGTCCTTGAGGAGCTCGGTCAGTTCGGCGGTCTGGTCGGCGGACCTCACCGCACCGGCGGTGGACACGAGTTCCTTGATGCGTACGACGGCCGGGTCGGAGCTCTCCGAGATTTTCCACCGGAGCTTGACCCCGATGCCGTGCGAGGTCCGGATGGTGGCCAGTGACGCGTTCATCGCGGCGATGAGCTCGTCGGCCTGGTCCAGTCGACGACGAAGCTCCTCGGCGACTCCGCCGAGGACGAACTCGGTGAAGACGCTCCGTTCACGCTCGCTGAGAGCGTTTCGGCCTTCTTCCACGGTCCGGGTGAGCTCGGCGGCGGCGTCGGCGATGCTGCGTCGGCCGGTCGCGTCGGACAGCTCGATGAGGCGGACACCGTCGCGGACCTCAGTGATGACGTCGTAGGAGCCCGACAGGTCCCGCTCGAGCGTGCGTTGCGGACCGAAGAGCGTGTTCTCGTCGGCGCCCTGGCTGTGGCGGCGCAGGCCGGCGGCCGTGCGGGTCACTGCCTTGCGTACAGCGGCCGGCGTGACCTCAGACAGTTCGATGGTCTCCGGCGGCTCGGCGAATGCTGCTGCTGTGATGCCCGGCATCTCCAGGCGTCGCCGGAACTGGTCGAACGTCGCGGCAAGGTCCTCGTGGGTTGTTGTGACTCGTTCGGCGGCAGCGCGAGCCTCAGCCTCGGCGGTACCGACCTCCACACCAAGGCGTGAGTCGAGGGTCCGCGCCTTGTCCAGCTCGCCCTCCAGGGTCTTGCGGGTGGTCTCGCATTCGCGCAGCTCGGCCTTCGCCGCCTCCGCCTCCTGCCCGATGCTGGAACGGACCGACTCGAGCTCGGATGCCTCACGGTGCCAAGTCGTCCACTCTGTCGCGGCGCGCAACTCGTCCTCGACCCGTTCGTCGGTGCGGTCGCCGGCTCTTCCGACAGCGTCGGCGTGGTCGGCGACCACGGTGATGAGCTGGTCGAGGAGGTTGCTGAGGTCTCGGCATGCCGATTCCGCTTCGCCGGTTGCGTGGCGGACGACCTGGAGGTCGTCGGCGGTGTGCGGAAGGTTGAACTCGGAGCAGATCGCGCGGTGTTCGCTGACGTCACGGGACCAGGCTGTGCGCAGTTCGGATGCTTGCATCGCCGCTTCGTGGGCCCGGGACCGTTCCTTCGCGGCTCGGTTGGTCGCGTCGGCGGCGCGGACCCGGGCGGATGAGACTGCCTGGGTCCGTGGAGCGTTGCGAGTCACGGCGCCGAGCCGGTCTCGGGCAGCGCGAGCTTCGGCGCGGGCGGCGGCACGGACTTCGGCGGCGTCCGCGAGTTGGGCGAGTTCGACCTCGATGGCTGCTAGTCGGACCCGTCGCGCCTCGGCGCGGGCGGTGGTGCCGATGTGGCGGGCGACGGGCTGCAGGTATCGGCCGGTCAGCGGACCTGAGCCCCATGACCCGTCTGGGGCCACCCACACCCCGGCGGGTGTCGTGGCACCACCGCTGCGGCGGTCGCCGAAACCGATGCGTGCGAGGACCGCCTCCACGACCTCCACTGGCATCGGGCTCCCCGGGTCGGCGATCAGCTTGCCGGTCACCGGGGTCTCGTCGACCGGACCGGTCGGGGTGAGGAGCAGCTGCCCGTTCTCAGCGTGCAGGGTCCCGTCACGGTGCAGATCGGCGAGTAGGAGTCCGGAAGCCAGGAGCGCTCCTTCGAGGCCGGCGCGGTCAGTCGCATCGAGGTCGTCGCCGAAGTCGATGGCTCGCCACAACGGGATGGCGTCGACGCCGCGGGGTCGGATCCAGGTCGGCGTGGTCGGGCTCGGGTCAACCGCGGACTCCAGCTGGGTGCGTTCGACCTTCAGGTTGTTGCGGACCGCGTCGTCGACCTGGTCGGCGGCGTCGAGCTCGGCGATGGTGTGCGTGTGTTGTTCGCGCACGGTCTCGGCAAGCATCCCGGCGACGTGATCCAGCTCGGTCAGGTCGTCTTCGCTGAGGTCGCCGATGACAATAGGTGCATCGGCAAGTACGGCGTCGATGCCCGTGCCGGTCAGGTCCGGCTCGGCGCCGAATGCTGCGACCGTCGCGGCGGCGGAGACCCAGTCGCGCCACTGGGAGGCATACGTGTCGGCGGCCGTCGTGAGCTCGACCTGACGCTCAAGGTCGACCTCTTCGGCTTCGTTGGCCCGTTGGTCGGCTTCCTCGGCGCGCCGCTCGGCCGCCTCGACCTTCCCGCGCTGCACGTCAAGCGCCTGCGCCTTGTCCAGACGGCCCGCAGCCTGGCGGCCGCGTTCGGTGGCGCTGACCTGCACGAGGCGCGCCTGCTCGACCGCACTGCCGAGGTCGTCTGGGGTGACGGACAGTTGGACCGGGACAGGACGGTCGAGCGGGGTGGGGTCACCGTCCCGGGTGAGGCGCACCGGCTCGGTGAGGACGCTGGCCGGAGCAGTCGTAGCGGCGATGCTCGCCGGGAGCCCACCAGAGACGCCAGCGGCGTCAACCTTCGTGCGGGCCTTCTCGACGGCTGCAGCGGCACGCTCACTGGCGCTGACCCCCTTCGCGGCTGCCTCGTTGGCGGTGCGGACCTCTCGACCTTCGGCGCCGCGGGCGCGTTCTGCGGTGACGAGAGCGGCGACGGCGGCGGCGCCGAGAGCCTCGACCCTTTTCTCACGCTCGTCGAGGTCGCGGGCGTCGGCGTACGCGGAGGACTGCTTGATGCCGGCGATGGTTCCGCTGAGGTCGGCGATGCTCTCGTCGAGTTCGCCCATGCGTGCCTGGTTCTCACCGCGTGCCTTGTCGAGCTCGGCGTGAACGGTCGCGCGGTTCTTGGCGTCCTTGACCGCTGCCTCGGCGGCCGATGCAGCCTTCGTGGTGTTCTCGGCGCTGTCTGAGACCGCGGTTGCTGCGTAGCGTCGGTAGGTGTCGAAGAACGTGTTTACGTGACCCAAGGCGGCTTCGAGCCGGCCCTGTGCGAGGCGGGTTTCGGACAGCCCGTCGAGCTGCTCGCCGGCCGCGTTGAGGGCACGTTCGTCCAGCGGTGGGAGCGCGTCGGACAGGATCTGGGGAAGCCTGCCTTCCTCGATGCGGTTGCCGACGTCGGGTGAACGCAGCGTGTGCAGTAGCTGAAGCAGTCCGGCGTACCGTTCAGCACCCGCGTCGCCGGTCAGCGTGAAGACGGTCGCCCGGACGCGGTCGCGGTGGGTTCCCGGTGACGTAGTGATGCGGTCGGCGCCGATGAGGTCGGCGAGCTTGTCCCGTGGAAGCGTCTCTCGTGTCGGTGACAGGAGCTCGAGGTCGTAGCCGACACGCAGGTCGGTGGTGAAGTAGTGGACCTTCGCTTCTCCGGTCGAACGGGAGAACCGGATGTGTGCGCCGATGGTGGTGTGCTGCTCGGTCGTTCCGGACTCGTGAAGCTCGGCATCTGCGGGGTCGGTGGGGTCGACGCTGCGGGCCAGCTCGAGCCACACGTAGCCAGCCCTCGTGGTGCGGTCCGCTGCCCCGGCCTTCATGAGCTCGACGAGGCTGACCTTGCCGGACCCGGTTGCGTCCATCTTGCGGCGGTCCGCGTCGAGCACGAAGGGCAGGAGGAGCTCGAGGGCCCGGCTCTTGCCGGATCCGTTTGTTCCGCGCAGGACGAGCCGGCCGCCGGAGAGGTCGAACTCGGTGTCGTAGTAGTACCAGACGTCGACCAGCCCGGCGCGGTTCATGCGCCACCGGTACGGGTGGTGCTTCGGCGGCGTCTGGTCCGCGGTCTCGATGCCCTCGGTGGGGATCTGCGTGAGGGTCACGACTGCTCCTGGTTGTGCGGGTCTACTTCGGCGTCGGCGTCGGCGTCGGCGTCGGCGACGAGAGGTTCGTCTGCGGAGTCGATAGCTGAGCCATCGTCGGTGAGGCGGCGTTGGGCTCGCGTGCGTGTGGCTGTGCGGACAGGTTCGGGCCGGTATCGGCTGCAGGCGGGGTGGAGGACGAGCCCAGCGTCGGTGGGGGTAGCGAGCGACACCCCCGACAGGACCTGGACCACTTCGTCGGTCAGCCTGCCCAGGTCGCCGGCAACCTCAGCACGCCAGGCCCTCGCGTTCTGGTCGCAGAGAAGCTCGATGTTCTCGGCGACCACCTCCCACGACGCGAGGACACCGGGGACCGGGACGCCGTCGACTAGCGCGGTCGTGCCGGCAGCGACGTTCAACGTGTCAACGAGCGCGTCCAGAAGCAGGAGAGCAGCCTGGCGGACAGTGCCCTGACCGGGGAACTCGACGTCGGTGAGCTCGTCGTCCGGGTCGTAGGCCAATGCACCCTCGAGCCGAACTTCTAGGGTAAGGCCGAACGCATCATCGAGGGCCCTGGTGACGTCGCGCCGCTCACGCGACAGCGCGTCGGCCTCGGCCTCGGTGAGCGCCTCGCGTCGGGCGAGGGGGTGCTCCGTCAGCCGGCGACGCAATGCGGGCCGAGGCTGCTCACGTTCGACCGGGTCGACCGACCACATGTCCTTCGGGCTGTCCATCCCAGCGAGCGGGCGTGCGACAACGTGCGGCAGAAGAGACTGATTGACGGTCAGGAGCGCCTCTTCCCGGCGCTCACCCCAGCCTGCGACGCTGCCGTCGGTCTCGACTAGAACACCCCATTCGATGAGCTGGTCGATGGCAACGACCAGCGCTCGCCGTTCTCCGAGGGTTTCGTCCGTCGTGATGCCGACGGTCGCTGCGTCGGCACGGAGCTGCTCGACGAGGGCAGATAGGAGGACCTGCTCGCCCGCGCCTGGAGCCATCAGACCGGCGCACACGAGTGCCAGGTACGTGTAGGCACGAGGGGTGAGCTCGCCGCCGTTTGCGCGCCGCGCACCGCGGGCGGGCACGTCGACGGGTGGGACTGCCTTGACTAGTCGAGCGAACGTTGGCTCGACGACGAGTGGGTAGCCGAGGAGCGTCTGGAACGTCTGCCGGAGCGCGACCTTGTGCCGACGGACCAGCGTGAGGTCCTCAGCGTGCTGTGCCGCAGCGAGGATGGGTGTGGCCAGCAGTGCTCGCGCGGCGGCCCGACGTTCAGCAGCGGCATGCTCGCTCGTGGTCGACGTCAGAGTCGAGCGGCCGTCAAGGGTGCTCATGCCGTGGTCTCCGTCCATACATGGTTCCCGACACCCTCGGGTCCATCAATGACGGTGTTCGCGCCGGTAGCGGCAAGGTCGGCACGCAGTTCGAGATCGTGCACGGTGAGGTCGCCGTCGGGGCAGTGGACGATGGTGTTGGCTCCAGCGACCGGGGTTGCCGTGACGATGAGGTTTGCGTCGGTGTCCGTCGAGATTGCCGCTCCCTCGAGGAGTTGGTCGATTGCGATGAGGTCGGCAAGCCGGTCGAGAAGCAGCTCTCGAGCCGCCGGTGATAGGTGTGCGCCATCCAGGTTGCCTGCGGCAGCGAGCTCCGCTGCTGCTGCGCGCTTGCGGTCAGCTTCGGCCTGCGCCTCGGCGAGGAGCCGCTCGCGGTCCAACCCTGGGTCGGGAACCCGGGAGGTTCGGCCTCGGGCGGTGCGGTCGCCGCGCTCTCGTAGCGACAGAGGCACGTCGACTGGGTCACTGTCCCACCACGACGTTGTGGCGCCGGCTCGCCCGGAGTCCTCGTCGGGGCCGCCGAGAAGGTGACGTGCCGGGTACGCCCCGAACGCGGCATCGAAGATTCGGTGAGCTGTCGCCGTGTCAGCTTCGTCGAACCAGACGGCGAGCCGCAGCAAGTCCGCGCGCCGGGAGACGCCGGTCCCGGCGGCGGCGAGCATCCGCTTGGCGTTCGCGATGAGCTGGCCCAGGGCCTGGTCGGCGGCTGCACGCAACTGCGTCGGTCCGGATCGGCCACGTCGCCCGGTGTACCAGGTGGTCAGCTCCTCCCAGTCTGCTCGGCTGCGGCCCGGTGACCGTTCGGTCTGCTCGTCGGTGCCGGTGAGACCTGGGAGCGCGTCAAGCGTGGCGAGTACCAGGTCGAGCCGGTTCTCGATCTTCTCAAGGAGCGCCGCGACCGCGGGCGCGTGGCGGGCCACGTCGGCCGAGATGAGGTCGACGTAGGTCAGCAGCATCGTCTTGAACGCGGCGTACTCGGGTCCACCGAGGTCGTAGCGCGAGATGCGGCCCTGGACGAACGCGTAGAACTCCGTTGCGGACTCGGCGAAAAGGCGCTGGTTGTTGAACACGGTCGTCACATCGCCGGCGAGGGCGTCACCATCGACCGGCTTGGAGTCCAAGTGGACAAGAATGCGCTCGAGAGTCTGAACCGTGCCGCCGAGGAGCTCGCGCGCGATCTCGCGGGCACCGTCGGAAGCGCGAAGGACATCGCCGACCTGGCGGTGCACCCGACCGCCAAGCTTTGACGCCTGGTATCGCGACCTAGAACGAAGCCACTCGCTGACCGTGGCGACGCGAGCGTCCCGGACGGACGGGACGAGGTTCCCCCACGTCACCAACTGCCGGCAGCGATGCTCGATGTCGTCGACCGACGTCGCCATCTCCGGCGCGGTGCGAAGCAGAGCATCGTGCGCTTCAGCGGCGGACAGGTCAGTGAGGAGAGTCTCGGTGAACAGCCGCATCAGTTGCAGGTACTCGGCAGCGTTCTCGGCTGTGACGTGCCGGTAGAGCGCCAGCCTCTCCGTCATGGTGGGAGGACTCGCACCGGGCGACAGCTCGCCCGCTTCAATGACACGACCCTGCGCGTCGTCAGCATCGATGTTCGGTGCCACAGGCACAGCCTCCGTCCCTGGTTGGCGAGAGTCCCGCGGGGTCACCGACAACGAGCACGTCATTGGCTGCGCACCCTCGACGCTACGCACGCTATGTGAGACCGCCGACACTTGGACTGAGATCCAGTAAGTCGCAAAGCACAAGAGCCGAGGGACGTCCTCTCGGTCTGGGCCGGGTCCCGAGACGACGGTGCGCACTCAACTCGCTGACGCGACCCGGCTGCTAGTTACAACTCCCCCGCCGTAACGAGCCGGGCGACCGAAGACTCGGCACCCGGAAGTTCGAGCAGAAGCGCGCGGTCCCTTCGGACTGCCGCGACCATCGCGCGTAGTCGCTGGCGGTCTTTCTTCGTGAGTTCCTCCCCGCGGAAGTCGCGGGCCGTCAGCAGGCCGGCGAGGATGACGAAGTCGCGCCGGTGGCGGCCGAGGCCGGGGTCGCCCGTGTTGCTGAGAGCGGCCGCCTTACCGACCAGTGCGCCGACGAGGTTGGGGCGGCGTACCGATCCTTGGCGGCCGGCGACAGCCACCGCCACGGTCTCGCTGCGCTGGAGTGCTTGCGTCCCCCCGGCGGTGGGGAGGGTCGGACTTCCGGTGACTCCCTGGCGGAGGCTGGCACGCTCGCCGATACCGTCGGGCAGGAGGACATCGATCGAGGCGTCGCCCCGGACCCAGCGATGCTGGAACCCCTCGGCCGAAATGCCAGCTGAGGTGAACCCGAGGTCGGCCAAGACCCTGGTGAACGTGGCCAACATCGTGGGGTCGGCGCGTACGTCGATCACCGTGTCTGCGTCGTTCGTGGGGCGCACCGGGAACTGCCCCCGCTCAGCGCAGTGCAAGTGGACGAGCTGGCCGCCGATCAGGGTCCAGCCTCCAGCGAGCCGCTCGTGCAGGTCCAGGAGACCCAGCCAGGAAGCAGTCTGCTCGGGTGGCATCGCAGGCAGGTCGATCATCGTTGGGCCGCCTTCCACTCCAACGCGAGCTCGTGCAGCAGCTCAGCTGCCCTAGTCTCCTCGCGCGGCCCACGATGCTCCGCGAGATCGGCAGCGAGCCTGAGCTCGGAATCCGGGTACGGGTCCTGCCCGTCTGGGATGACATGGAGGATGACGTTCGCGTCGCGGTCGGCGTCGACCAAGAGGTAGTCCTTCAGAAGTCCATCAACGTCGGATTCACCCAGGTAACCCTCGACGTCTGCCGAAGCGATGCCGCTGGCGCCGAGGTCAACCAGCATGGCCCAGCGTTCGTCACCCTTGAGATCCGCAAGGTCGGCCGACGCGGCACGAAACAACCGTCGTCGCGCCCGGTTGCGGAACACTGACCGAAGCGACACAGCCAGGTCACTGACCGCCTCCTCATCGGCAGCCAACTCCACAGCGGACTCCAGGAGACGATCCAACTGTTGCCGGGTGCGCGCCGGGCCGGCCGGCCCCCGCGAGCTCGCCGAGGCCGCGATGATGGCCCACGCAGAGCGGGCAGAAAGAGGGCGACCCGCCTTGTGCCGTTCCTGGACACGCCCCAGCGACCGCTCGTCGACCACCCACTGCGACCCGACCCGTTCGGCAACGAGCGAACCGTCCGCGATGCGCTGATGGATCCGGGGCACGCTGACGCCCAGCCGCTCTGCGGCCTGCGCGACGCTCACCGATCCCATGCACACAATCCTAGAAGAGTTTCAAGGATTGTGAAACTGCCGACGCACCACTTCGAACCGAGCCCAAAGCGAGCTCTCAGTGGGCCCCAATCGTCGTGACGGCAAAGTCCTAAGCCGCAAAACCGCAGGTCAGCGGCTTTTGACAAGCTTCGCAACGACCTCAACATGTGAAGTCATCGGGAACAGGTCGAAGGCGCGGAGCTCGCGCAGCTCGTAGCCGAGCTCGGCGAACGTCGCGAGGTCTCGGGCCAGCGCGGCCGGGTCGCAGGCGACGTACGCGACCGCTCGCGGCGCGCGGGCGACGACCGCCTCCACCACCGGCCGCCGGGCGCCCTCGCGGGGCGGGTCGAGCACGACGAGGTCGAACGGTTCGTCGACGGAGCCGTCAGGAAGGGGCGCGGCGAGGACGTCGGCCACGCCGCCGGCCCGGACCTCGACACCGGGGCAGTTCGTCGCCGACAGCGCGGAGGCGGGCGGGTCGCCCTCGATGGCGATCACGCGTCCCGACTCCCCCACCGCCTCGAGGAGGAAGGCCGCGAAGAGCCCCACGCCGGCGTACAGGTCGAGGCAGCGCTCGCCCGGCCGCGGCCGCAGCATCTCGAGCACGGTGCCGACGAGCATGTCGGGCGCGCCCGGGTGCACCTGCCAGAAGCCGCCGTCGGCGACCTCGAAGGTGCGGCCCAACGCGACGTGGTCGGAGGGCTCGGGCGCCTCGATCAGGCAGGTCTCGACCGGGACGACGTCATGGGAGCGGTGCTTGCGCATCCCCCGCCCACCCCCGGGCAGCGGCACGTACCGCTGCCGGGTGCGCCAGCGCAGGCCGTGGTCGTCGCCCGGGACGGCCTCCACCACCACCTCGACGTCGAGGCCGGCCAGCCGGCGCAGCTGCTCGCTCACGACGTCGGCCTTGAGGGCACGCTGCCGGGCCAGGTCGACGTGCTGGAAGTCGCAGCCACCGCAGCGCCCGGGCCCGGCGTACGGACAGGGCGGCGGCACCCGGTCGGGCGACGGCTCGAGCACCTCGACGGCGTCACCGCGCCAGAACCGGTCGCCGTCGGTGCCCTCGGTGATCTCCAGGACCACCCGCTCCCCCGGGATCGCATGCCGCACGAACACGACCCGCGAGTCGGGCGGACCCAGGCGGACCACGCAGTGGCCGCCGTGGGCGACCGGACCGACGACCGCCTCGAACCGCTCGCCCACCCGGGAGGCGCCGCGCGGCTTGCGGGACCGCGTCCGGCGCCGGCCGGCACCGCTCATCGCTGGATCTGCCGATCGCGGTTGACCCGGGAGCGCACGTTGCCCATCCGCAGCTCGGTGGGGCGCACCCACACGCCCTCGCGCTCCTCGCGCTCACGCACCAGCTCCGAGGAGCGCAGCTGGTAGGGCACCGAGGTCACCATCACGCCCGGCGCGAAGAGCAGGCGGCCCTTGAGCCGGAGCGCGGTCTGGTTGTGCAGCAGCTGCTCCCACCAGCGGCCCACGACGTACTCGGGAATGAAGACCGAGACCACTCCGCGCGGGTTGGCCTTGCGGATCTCGAGGGCGTAGTCGACGATCGGCCGGACCAGCTCGCGGTACGGCGAGTGCAGCACCTTGAGCGGGATGTCGATGTTGCGCTCGTCCCACTCCTCGAGGAGCCGGCTGGTCGACTCGGGGTCGACCGAGACGTAGACGCCCTCGAGCACGTTCGGCCGGGTCGCCTTCGCGAACGCCAGCGCGCGCAGCGTCGGCTTGTGCAGCTTGGAGACCAGGACGATGGCGTGCACCCGGGTGGGCATCACCTTGTCCTCCTCGTCGGCGGCGAGCTCGTCGTTCACGCTGGCGTAGTGGCGGTGGATGCCGCGCATCAGCACGAAGAACACGATCATCGCGAGGATCGTGATCCAGGCGCCGGCGAAGAACTTGGTGACCAGCACGACGATCAGCACCACGGCGGTGAGCGTGAGCCCGATGCCGTTGATGACCCGGGAGCGGTACATCCGGCGGCGTACGGCGGGGTCCCGCTCGGTCTTCAGGTGCCGGGTCCAGTGCCGGATCATGCCGAGCTGGCTGAGGTTGAACGACACGAAGACGCCGACGATGTAGAGCTGGATCAGCCGGGTCGTCTCGGCGTCGAAGACCTGGATCAGGACGATCGCCATGAACGCCAGGAACACGATGCCGTTGCTGTAGGCGAGCCGGTCGCCGCGCGAGCCCAGCGCTCGGGGCGCGAAGCCGTCCTTGGCCAGGATCGAGCCGAGCACGGGGAAGCCGTTGAAGGCGGTGTTGGCGGCGAGCACCAGGATGATGCCGGTCACGGTGACGACCAGGTAGAAGCCCGGACGGAAGTCCGAGAAGAGCGCGTCGGCGATCTGGGAGATCGCCGTGTGCTGGTCGTAGTCGGCCGGCAGCGGCTGGCCGTCGAGGGTCAGCCGGTGCAGGTCCTCGGGGTCGACGAGCTGGAGCCCCATCTCCTTGGCCAGCAGGATGACGCTGAGCATCATCGTGACCGCGATCATGCCGAGCAGCAGCAGCGTGGTCGCGGCGTTGCGGCTCTTGGGCCGACGGAACGCCGGCACGCCGTTCGAGATCGCCTCGACACCGGTCAGCGCCGCCGATCCCGACGAGAAGGCGCGGGCCAGCAGGAAGATCAGCGCGATGGTCGTCATCGACTCGCCGTAGCCGGGCGCCGCGGCCATGTCCAGGTCCGCGCTCGCGACCTCCGGGAGATCCCCTTCGACGAGCCGGAAGAGGCCGAACCCGCACATGCCGAGGATCGCGGCCATGAAGGCGTACGTCGGGATCGCGAAGAGCGTGCCGGACTCGCGGACGCCGCGCAGGTTCATCGCGGCGAGCAGGACCACCATGACCGTGGCGAACGTCGCCTCGTGCCCGATCAGGCCGTGGAACGCCGACGCGGCGTACTGCGCCCCCGACGAGATCGACACCGCCACGGTCAGCACGTAGTCGACGAGCAGGGCGCTGGCGACCGTCGTGCCGGCCGTCGGCCCCAGGTTGACCGACGCCACCTCGTAGTCGCCGCCGCCGCTGGGGTAGGCGTGCACCGTCTGGCGGTAGGACGCGACGACGGCGATCATCACGATCGCGACGGCGAGGCCGATCTTCCAGGACCAGACGTACGCCGAGGCGCCGGCCAGCGACAGCATGATGAAGATCTCGTCCGGTGCGTACGCGACCGACGAGAGCGCGTCGCTGGCGAAGACCGGGAGCGCGATCCGCTTGGGGAGCAGCGTCTCGCCCAGCTGCGAGCTGCGCAGCTTGCGCCCGAGGAGGACGCGCTTCGACACGTCGCCGATACCCACGACCGGTTAGGCTAGACCCACTCGGCGACGGGTCGGGTATCCGCGCCGGGGCGTCGGCCGTCCGGTGCCCGCGAAAACCTAGATGAGTAGCTCCAAGGGATCGTGCAGGCGAGCGGCGCTCAGCGCCGCGCCGGCAAGGCGCCGATGCGTCGGCAGACTGGACGTCTTTCAAGCGTCGGCAACGCCGCCGGAGCGGATGATGAGCGTCGCGCAGCGCGCGAGGCCTTGGAGCTGGTCATCTAGTAGCGTCTGCCTGGTGCACGTCGTGATCATGGGCTGCGGACGCGTCGGTTCGACGCTGGCCCGCAGCCTCGAGGACCGCAACCACACCGTGTCGGTCATCGACGCCGATCCGGACGCCTTCCGCCGTCTCGGCCCGGGCTTCAACGGCGACAAGGTCACCGGTCAGGGCTTCGACCAGGAGGTCCTCGAGAAGGCCGGCATCCGGCGCGCCGACGCGTTCGCCGCGGTCTCCAGCGGCGACAACTCCAACATCATCGCGGCGCGGGTGGCCCGCGAGACCTTCGGCATCCAGCAGGTGGTCGCCCGCATCTACGACCCCGGCCGGGCCGAGGTCTACCAGCGGCTCGGCATCACCACGGTCGCCACGGTCAAGTGGACCGCCGACCAGATGCTGCGGCGGCTGCTGCCGGCCGGCGCCGAGCCCGACTTCCGCGACCCCTCCGGCACGATCCGGCTCGACCAGATCCCGGCCCCCGAGTCGTGGATCGGCCACCGCACCGTCGACTTCCAGATGCAGTCGAAGAGCCGGATCGCCTGGATCGACCGGCTCGGCGAGGGCGTGCTCGCCTCCCGCGAGAGCGTCATCCAGGAGGGCGACATCCTGCACGTCGCGATGCGCGAGGACAACGCCGCCCACGCCTACCAGGTCATCGAGTCCGGACCCGACGAGAGCTGAGGACCCCATGCGAGTCGCCATCGCCGGTGCCGGCGCCGTCGGACGCTCGATCGCCCGCGAGCTGATGCACAACGGCCACCAGGTGCTGCTCATCGACAAGAACCCCGAGGCGATCAAGCCCGAGCGAGTCCCCGATGCCGAGTGGCTGCTGGCCGACTCCTGCGAGCTGTCCTCGCTCGAGGAGGCCCGGCTGGACCGCTGCGACGTCGTGATCGCCGCGACCGGCGACGATAAGGTCAACCTCGTGACCTCGCTGCTCGCCAAGACCGAGTTCGGGGTGCCACGGACGGTCGGCCGGGTCAACCACCCGAACAACGAGTGGCTGTTCACCGAGGCGTGGGGCGTCGACGTCAACGTCTCGACCCCGCGCATCATGTCGGCACTGGTCGAGGAGGCCGTCACGGTCGGCGACCTGGTGCGGCTGTTCACCTTTCGCCAGGGCAACGCCAACCTGGTCGAGATGACGCTGCCCGCGGACTCGCCGTACGTCGGCAAGCCGGCCGGCCTGATCCCCTTCCCCGAGAACTGCGCGCTGGTCACCATCCTGCGCGACGGCCAGGTCTACGTGCCCGACGACGACCAGCCCGTCGAGGCCGGCGACGAGCTGCTGTTCGTCGTACCCGCCGACGTCGAGGAGAACCTCGAGCGGCTCCTCGCCCCCTCCGCCCACGGGGGCTGAGACAGACCAGGTCGGCGCGGGACAGTCACCGGGCTTCGACGCGCCTGTTCGCGACCTCGTCCCTCGGTCGCGAGGCTTGCTCAACCTGGCAACGCCCACACGCCGCGTTCGTTCCTCACGCGGCGCTGCGTTGCACAGGCGTGTGGTTGCGGGAGAGGACCCAGACCATGGCGGCGAGCGCGGCCAGCTGGAGCGGCCAGCCCATCGCGATCTTCAGGACGCCGAGGGCGGCGATCGCGGAGTCGGGGTCGATCGCGGCCGACTTGCCGGCCAGCCAGATCGGCCCCTGGACGAGCACCCGGAGCGCGCAGGGTACGGCGAGCAGCCAGGTCAACAGGGCGCACAGGCGCACCACCTGCCGGTCCCGGTGCCACGCCGTCGGGTCGCCGGTGACGCTGCCGACCATGAACCCGACCAGCGGCCAGCCGACCAGGCAGGTCGCCGCGAGGATCACGGAGTAGCCGGCGTTGTAGAGGATGCCGGGCAGGAAGTACGCCAGCGCCTGGTCGTCCTCGCTGCCGCCCTGCCGCGCCGAGATCGTGACGAAGAGCCAGCCGATGCCGATGCCGAAGAGCGCGTTGAGCACGAACTGCACGGTCGTGCGCTGCACGAGCCGGACCGCGAGCAGCGCCACCGCCGCCGCGACGCTCACGCCGAGCGCGAGCCGCATCTCCCGCGTCGTCAGCCACAGTGCCGTGAACACGATCGTCGGGACGGCCGCCTCGATCATGCCCCGACGGCCGCCCAGCGCCTTGGACATCTGGGTCCGCACCAGGGCCTCGACGGTCTCGACGCCGGCGACGGGCGTCGCGGGCTCGGGCCGCACGGGCTCGGCTGGGGTCACGGGATCAGCTCGTAGCGCGGGTTGAAGAGGATCCGCTGCCCGTCGTGCTGGCCGATCCGGCCCTGCACCGACAGCGACCGACCCGGCGCGATCCCGGAGATCCGGCGCCGGCCCAGCCACACGACCGTGATCGTGCCGGTGCCGTCGGAGAGCTCGGCCTCCAGCGCGGGCACGCCGCCGCGCGGGCGCAGCGTCACCGTCTGCAGGGTGCCGCGGAGCCGGACCCGCTCCCGGTCGGGGGCCTCGCCGACGCGCTCGTAGCCGCCCTCGGCGTGGGTCTTCCGCAGGTCGCGCACCTCCTGGTCGGTGGTGTTGGCCCACCGGCTGATCGTGCGGCGCAGCCTGCCCTTCTCGCTCATCGGACTAGGCCTGTCGGCGGATCAGGCGGTCCCGCGGGGGCAGCGTGAGCGGCAGCTCCGCACCGGCGGGCATCGCCTGGGCGCCGCGGCGTACGACGGTGGCCTCGATCGCGGCGTCCCAGGGGCCCTCGGCGTCCGGCTCGACGGCCGGGCGGCCCAGGAACGTGGCCCGCAGCATCCACCGCGGGCCGTTGATGCCGACCACCCGCGACGGCTGGGTGGCGGTGCGCCCGTCCTCGGTGCGCACGGTGATCTGGCAGTCCAGCTCGGTGCCGTAGCGGCCCTCGCGCTCGCTGGCCGTGCCACCGCGCTGGGCGAACTCGGCGGCGATCCGGGGCCGGACCTCCGCCCAGAGGTCCCCGTTGCGGGGGGCCGCGAAGGCGCGCAGCTCGACGGCGCCCTCGGCCCCGGCGTGCAGCACGGACTGCACCTGCTCGGTCGACTCGTCGACCTGGAGGCGGATCTCCAGCCCGTCGACCGCGGTCAGGACCAGCGACCCCAGGTCGACGCGCTCGCCGTCCTCGAGGTCGTCGTCCTCGAGGTCGTCGATGTCCCGGGGACCGGCCACCGACGCGTCGGCCTCGTCGACGACGGCAGCGGCGGCCTCGTCGAAGGGCCGGTCGGCTGTCGGGTCGACGGTCGCCTCGGTCTCGGCGGACTTGCGGCGGAACTTCACGCGGACCTACTCACTCTCGCTCACGTTCGACTGGAACCCTCCGGTAGAACCGTAGCCCCCGGACCCACGCACCGACTCCGGAAGTGCGGCCACTTCCACGAACGCCGCGCGCTCGAACCGCTGGACCACCAGCTGCGCGATCCGGTCGCCCCGGCGCAGCTCGATCGACTCGACCGGGTCGTGGTTGATCAACATCACCTTGACCTCGCCGCGGTAGCCCGCGTCGATGGTGCCGGGCGTGTTGACGATCGAGAGCCCGTGCCGCGCGGCCAGGCCCGAGCGGGGGTGCACCAGCGCGACGTATCCCTCGGGCAGCGCGAGCGCGATCCCGGTCGGGACCATCGCCCGCTCCCCCGGCGCCAGCGTCACGTCGACCGTGGTGACCAGGTCGGCCCCGGCGTCGCCGGGATGGGCGTAGGCGGGCGGCGGCAGGTCGGGGTCGAGGCGCTGGATGAGCACCTCGAGCGGGCTATCGATCACGTCGCGGGACCCTACCGGGCCGTGCCGCGAGGACCAATGACAGGATTCTGCCGTGACCGCGAGCCCCACCTACACCGAGCGCCTCGGCGTCCCGCTGCGCTGGTGGGTCCAGGGCACGATGCTGGTCGCGACCCTGTGGCTGGCGGTGGTCGTGGCGGTCCCGGGGCCGGCGGCCTGGGTGGTCACCGCGATCGCGCTCGCCGGGCTCTTCGGCGGGCTGTGGTCCTACGGCAACCCCCGGATCAGCGTCGACGGCGCGACCTTCCGCGCCGGCCGGGCGCACATCGCCGCGGGGTACGTCGGCGCGGCGACCGCCCTCGACGCCGACCAGACGCGGCGCACCGCCGGGCGGGAGGCCGACGCCCGGGCCTACCTGATGCTGCGGCCCTACCTCAAGCGCGCGGTCCGGGTCGAGATCCTCGACCCGGCCGACCCGACGCCGTACTGGCTGGTCTCCTCCCGACGCCCCGAGGAGCTCGCGCGGGCGCTGACGGCGCTGGGACAGTCGGTTCGCGGCTGAGCCGCGCTGGGTACTGTTCGCGCATGGCTGAAGGTGGATCGAAGATCTGGACGGCCTTCTCGCTGGCCTCGGCGTTGACCGCGGCGGCCGTGGCGAAGAAGACGCTCGACAAGTCGTGGACGCTCGCGACCGGCAAGAAGCCCCCGGAGAACCCCGCCGATCCCGACGTCGACATCTGGGAGGCCGTCACCTGGGCGGTGGCCAGCGGCGTCGCCGTCGGGCTGGCCCGGATGCTCGCGCAGCGCCGCGCCGCCTCCTACTACGCCCGGTCGACCGGCCACCTGCCGCCCGACCTGCAGCGCGACGCGCAGCGGGCCTGAGCGCCCACCTCAAGGCCGCCCGCAGACGCAGCGCAGACAGAGCGCAGACAGAGCAGGGCCGCAACCCTCGCGGGTTGCGGCCCTGCTCACGTCCACGCCGAGTCGGCGCAGATTGACCCGCGAGCCGGCGCAGCGTGACCCTGAACCACGGTCACTCTGCGCCGGGTCGGCGCTCACACGCTCACGCGCAGTCCTTGCAGATCATCTTCTTCGGGTCCGCCAACTGACTGCGGTGGTGGACCAGGAAGCAGCTCATGCAGGTGAACTCGTCCTCCTGCTTGGGCTTCACCTCGACCGCCAGCTCCTCGTGGGAGAGGTCGGCGCCGGGGAGCTCGAAGGACTCGGCGGCTTCCGCCTCGTCCTCGTCGACCTTCCCGGAGTTCTTGTCGTGACGACGCGCCTTGAGCTCTTCGATGCTCTCCTCGGACTGGTCTTCCTCGGTCTTGCGCGGTGCGTCGTAGTCGGTCGCCATCTGTCACTCCATCTCCGAGGTGTGCTGGGCCCACAACCTCGCACGTTCTTCGTCTCGTCCGTCGGCCCACCGGGGTCGGCGCCAGATTGTGCACCATGAACGATCCAAAGCGCACACCGCTATGCCGCTGCGGCAGATGAACATCAGGTGACCAACCGCTATTCCCCCGAAATGGGTGAGAATCCTGCGGCCCGGACGGCGGCCAGGAACTCGTCGAAGCCGTGGCCGGGCGCGCACACCAGCAGGTCGAGTCCGCCGGCGCCGATCTCGAGGTGGGTCCGGGCGCCGGCGATGCGGGCGATCAGGCCTGCGGCGGCGTGGTCCCAGGGGTTCACGCCCTCCTCGACGTAGCCGTCCATCCGCCCGTCGGCGACCAGGCAGAGGTCGAGCGCGCACGACCCGAGGCGCCGTACGTCGCGCACGTGCGGGAGCAGCCGGGTCACCGCCTCGGCCTGGAGCACCCGCACCCGGCGGTCGTAGGAGAAGCCGGTGGCCACCAGCCGCTCGGCCATCGGTGCCGGGCCGCGCACCGCGATCGGCGCCCCGTCGCGGGTCGCCGTGGCGGGGTGGCCGTCGTCGGCGGCGTGCCCGACGTACTCGGTGCGCCCCTGCACGTCGATCACCGCGCCGGCCACGACCTCGCCGTCGCGCTCGGCCGCGATCGAGACGGCGTACTGCGGGATGCCGTAGAGGAAGTTCACCGTGCCGTCGATCGGGTCCACGATCCACCGCACCCCGCTGCTGCCCGCGAGGTCGGCGCCCTCCTCGCCGAGGAAGGCGTCGTCGGGCCGGGCCTCCCGCAGCCGGGCGCGGATCAGCGCCTCGCTGGCCCGGTCGGCCTCGGTGACCACGTCGATGTCGCTCGACTTCACCGCGGCGACCGTGACCTGGCCGCGCGCCCGCTCGCGAACCAGCTCGGCGGCCTCGCGGGCCAGGGCCAGCGCGAGGGCGGCGAGATCGCGACTGGAGGCGGCGCTCACGTGTCGGCGCCCGCCAGCGCGGGCCGCTCGGGGGCGCGCGGGTTGGGGCAGCAGCCGACCGGACAGCGGTCCCAGCACGCCGGGTAGCCGCCGACGCTGGCCCGGGCGACATCCTCGCCGCGCTCGACGGCCGCCCGCTCGAGCAGCAGGTCGCGGACCGCCGCGACCAGCCGGGGGTCGAGGCCCGCGGTCGCCGCGCGCGTGGCCGGAAGGCCGAGCTTCTCCGCGGTCGCCAGCGCCTCGGTGTCGAGGTCGTAGACGACCTCCATGTGGTCGGAGACGAACCCGATCGGCACCATCACCACCGCGGGCGCCCCGTCGGCGTGCAGCTGCGCGAGGTGGTCGTTGACGTCCGGCTCCAGCCACGGGACGTGGGGCGCCCCCGACCGCGAGCAGTAGACGAGCGCGTGCGGATGCCGCCGCCCGGTCTCCTGCCGGACCCGCTCGACGACCTCGGTCATCACGCTGCGGTGCTGCTCGACGTACGCCCCGGACTCCGGTCCGCTGCCGTCGTTCATCGCGTCCGGGATCGAGTGGGTCACGAACGCGAGGTGCGCCCCCTCCCGTACGTCGTCGGGGAGGTCGGCGAGCGCCGCCAGCGTCGCGTCGACGGCCGGCTCCACGAAGCCGGGGTGGTTGAAGTAGAGGCGCAGCTTGTCGAGCACCGGCGCGCCCGGCACCTCGGCGACCGCGTCGTAGAGGTTCTCGCGGTACTGCCGGCACGAGGAGTACGACGAGTACGCACTGGTCACGAAGCAGGCCGCGCGGGTCACCCCGTCGGCCGCCATCTGCCGCACCGTGTCGGTCAGGTAGGGGTCCCAGTTTCGGTTGCCCCAGTAGACGGGCAGGTCGATCCCGGCCCCGGCGAGGTCCTCGCGCAGCGCGGCGAGGAAGGCGCGGTTCTGGTCGTTGATCGGCGACCGCCCGCCGAAGGCGTAGTAGTGCTGCCCGACCTCCTCGAGCCGCTCGCGCGGGATGCCCCGGCCGCGGGTCACGTTCTCCAGGAAGGGCACCACGTCCTCGGGCTTCTCGGGGCCTCCGAACGAGACCAGCAGCACGGCGTCGTACGGGCTCGGATCGGGGCTCATGCCGTCAATCCTAGGAATGGACGGATATCGATTCGTCCGGGGTCGTCGGCCACCGATAGCGTCACGGCTGATGTTCACCTCCTATCGCCGGATCCTCAGCGCGCCCGGCGCCCTGAAGATGTCGTCGACGGCGCTGATCGCGAGGCTCCCGATCTCGATGGTCGGCCTCGGCATCGTGCTGCTCGTCTCGGCGGCGACCGGCAGGTACGGCGTGGCCGGCGCGGTCTCGGCGGCGTACATGGTCTCCAACGCGGGCTTCGCGATCCTCCAGGGCCGGCTGCTGGACCGGCTCGGCCAGGGGCGGGTGCTGGCCGTCGCCAGCATCAGCTTCGGGGTGTCGATCTCCCTGCTCGTCACCTCGGTGCAGGCCGGGTGGCCGATCGTCACGACGTACGTCTTCGCGGCGATCGGCGGCGCCTTCCTGCCGCAGGTCGGCTCCGCGGTCCGCGCCCGGTGGTCGCACGTGCTCGACCAGCCGTCCGACGTGCAGACGGCGTTCGCGCTCGAGGCGGTGCTCGACGAGGCCGTGTTCATCCTCGGGCCGATCCTGGTGGCCGTGCTGGCCACGAGCTGGCACCCGGTGGCCGGCCTGGTGATCGCCGTGGTGGCCTGCGTCGCGGGCACGCTGACCTTCAGCGCCCAGACCTCGACCGCGCCGCCGGCCCAGCCGCGCGACGACGGCGCCGGGCCGCGCCCGTCGATGCCGTGGCGCGCGGTCATCCCCCTGGCGGTCGTCTGCGCGGCGCTCGGCGTGCTCTTCGGCGCCGCCGAGGTGACGACGGTGGCCTTCGCCGAGGAGAAGGGCCACAAGGCGGTCTCCGGCGCGCTCCTCGCGCTCTGGGCCGCCGGCAGCCTCTCCGCGGGCGTGATCACCGGTGCGATCCACTGGCGCCGCGGTCCGTCGGCCCGGGTCCGGTGGGGCTCGTTCGCGATGGCCTGCGCGATGACGCCCCTCTACTTCGTGGGCTCGCTCCCGGTGATGGGCGCCGTGCTCTTCGTCGCCGGCTTCGCGATCGCGCCGACGATGATCGCGACCATGTCGCTGACCGAGTCCGTGGTGCCGGCCGGCCGGCTCACCGAGGGGATGGCGATCATGCAGACCGGACTGGTCGCCGGGGTCGCGCCGGGCGCCACCCTCAGCGGCCTGGTCGTCGACCACCAGGGCGCCTCCGCGGCGTACCTCGTCTCGGTCGTGGCCGGCCTGGTCGCCGCCATCGCGGCCCAGACGCTGCCGCGACCCGAGGGCTCGCTCCGCGGTCTACGATCGCGCCGTGACTGAGCGCAGCGACTGGCGGAACTGGTCCGGCCTGGAGTCGGCGCGCCCGACCCGCGTCGAGGAGCCCACCGACACCGCGGCCGTGGTGGCCGCGGTCGAGCGGGCCCGAGCGGAGGGCTCGACCCTGAAGATGGTCGGCACCGGCCACAGCTTCACCGCCATCTCCGCGCCCGAGCACACCATGCTGCGACCCGGCGCGATGTCGGGCATCGTCTCGGTCGACCGCGAGGCGATGACCGCGACCGCGCTCGCCGGCACCCCGCTCAAGGAGCTCAACGCCGGCCTGGAGGTGCTCGGGCTCAGCCTGCACAACATGGGCGACATCGCCGAGCAGACGCTGGCCGGCGCGACCTCGACCGGCACCCACGGCACCGGCGGCGTCTGGGCCTCGCTCTCGGCGCAGATCGCGGGCCTCGAGCTGGTCACCGGCACCGGCGAGGTGGTCCGTGCGACCGCCGAGGAGAACCCCGACGTGCTCGAGTTCGCCCGGCTCGGACTGGGCGCGCTCGGCGTGCTGACCACCATCACCTTCCGCGTGGAGCCGGCGTTCGTGCTGGAGGCCCACGAGACGCCGATGGGCTGGGACGAGGCGCTCGACGGGTTCGACCAGCGGGTGGCCGACCACCACCACGTCGACACCTACTGGTTCCCGCACACCGACCGCCTGATGACCAAGACCAACGACCGGGTCGACCTGTCGCTCGCGGAGGCCGCCCCGCTGTCGCGGCTGCGCGGCTGGTGGGACGACGAGTTCCTGTCCAACACCGTCTTCGGCGCGGCCAACCGCCTGACCAACCGTTTCCCCCGCACGATCCGGCCGTTCAACCAGGTCTCGAGCCGGCTGCTGTCGGCCCGCACCTACAGCGACGTCGCGCACCGGGTCTTCGTGACCCCGCGCACGGTCGTCTTCCGCGAGATGGAGTACGCCGTGCCGCGGGAGGCCGGTCTCGCGGCGCTCCGCGAGGTCCGGGCCGCGATCGAGGCCTCCGACCTGAGCATCACCTTCCCCGTGGAGATCCGGGTCGCGCCGGCCGACGACGTCCCGCTGTCGACCGCGACCGGGCGCGACTCGATGTACCTCGCGTTCCACACCCATCGCGACGCCGACCACCTGAAGTACTTCGCGCTGCTCGAGCCGATCCTGCGCGCCCACGACGGTCGGCCGCACTGGGGCAAGGTGCACACCCGCACGGCGGCCGACCTCGCCCCGGCGTACCCGCGGTTCGAGGAGTTCCTCGCGCTCCGCGACCGCCTCGACCCCGACCGGGTCTTCGCGAACGCCTACCTGCGCCGGGTGCTGGGCGACTGAGCCCGGCGGACGTCATACGTTGCGAGCAAGGGGACACACTGCCCGTATGACGTCCGCGGGGCCGGCTCAGCTCTTCGTGTTGTAGAGCCGCAGCGCGATCGGCGCGAACACCGCCGTCACCGCGGCCGACAGGATCAGCACGAGGGTGATGTCGCCGCCGTCGGGCACGTCGTCCATGAGGCCGCGGGCCGCCTCGCAGAGCAGCGTGACGGGGTTGACGTCGACGAACGCCTCGAGCCAGTCGGGCATCGTCTCCGGCGGCGCGAACACGGAGCTGACGAAGGTCAGCGGGAACAGCACCATCATCGAGACGCCCATGACGGCGTTCGGCGTGCGGGCCTTGAGGCCGACGATCAGCCAGAGCCAGCTCAGCGAGAAGCAGAACACCAGCAGCACCAGTACGGCGAGCACGACGCCGAGCACCCCGCCCGGGGGCCGGTAGCCGATGATGATGCCGACGGTCAGCACCATGACCGAGGCGAGCAGGTAGCGCAGCGTGTCGCCCAGAAGGGCACCGACGAGCAGCGAGGCCCGCCAGACCGGCAGCGACCGGAACCGGTCGAAGACGCCCTTCTCGATGTCGGTGTTGATGGTCAGGCCGGTGTACATCGTGATGAACACGACGGTCTGGGTGAGGATGCCGGGCAGGGCGTACTGGAGGTACTCCCCCGTCGAGCCGGAGATCGCGCCGCCGAACACGTAGGTGAACATCAGCGTGAACAGGATCGGGAACATCGTCACGTCGAAGAGCTGCTCGGGGACGTGCTTGATCTTCAGCAGGGCCCGCCAGCCGAACGTGAGCGAGGAGCTGAGGGCATGGGCGGGCCGGGGCCGCTCGCCGCTGCCGAGCGCGGCGATCACGCTGGCGTCGAGGGCGGGCGCGTCCTCCGAACGGGTCGTCTGGATGCTCATGCGGGGCCCCCGCGGAAGTGTCGGCTGGAGGAGCGGAGCGGGGGAAGCCCGCAGTTTCGTGGGGTGTTCATGCCGCCTCCTCCTCGTCGGTGTCGTCGGTGGGGCGGCCGGTCAGGGCGAGGAACACCTCGTCGAGGCTCGGCTGGCCCAGGCTGTACTCGGTGATCCGGAACCCGTGCTCGGCGACCCGCTGCAGCGCGCCGGCGACCCGCTCGGGCTGGTCGACCCGCAGGCTGATCGCCGCCCGGTCGGACTCGAGCACCGGCTCGGCCGCGAGCGTCTCGGCCAGCAGCCCCGCGACCTGCTCGCGCTCGGCCGGGTCGGCGACCCGCACGTGCACGGCGCCGGAGCCCACGGACGCCTTGAGCTCGCCGCTGGTGCCCTCGGCGATCACCCGACCGTGGTCGATGACGGCGATCCGGTCGGCCAGTTGGTCGGCCTCCTCGAGGTACTGCGTGGTCAGCAGCACGGTGGTGCCGGAGCCGACCAGGCCGCGGACGATCTCCCAGACCTGGTTGCGGCTGCGCGGGTCGAGGCCGGTGGTCGGCTCGTCGAGGAACATCAGGTCGGGGCGGACCACGATCGAGCCGGCGATGTCGATGCGCCGGCGCATGCCGCCCGAGTAGGCCTTGACCTGCTTCTTCGCCGCGTCGGCGAGCCCGAACGCGGCGAGCAGCTCGGTCGCCCGGCCCCGGGCGGCGACGCGGGAGTAGCCGTAGAGCCGACCGAGGAGCACGAGGTTCTCGAGGCCGGTGAGGTCCTCGTCGAGTGAGGCGAACTGGCCGGTCATCGCGACCCGTGACCGCACGGCGGCCGGCTCGCGGGCGACGTCGTGGCCGAGCACGGTGGCCGTGCCCCCGTCGGGCTTCAGCAGCGTCGCGAGCATCTTGATCGTGGTCGTCTTGCCGGCGCCGTTGGGCCCGAGCACGCCGTAGACGCCGCCCGTCGGGATCGCCAGGTCGACGCCGTCGACGGCACGTTGCTCTCCGAAGACCTTCACCAGGTCGTGGGTCTCGATCGCGAGGTCCATGCGCATCATGCTGGCAGCCGCCACCGACAGTGCGCATTCGAGTTGTTGTCCATGGGAGGTCCGACCGGCCCGGGTCGCCGGACTCATCGGTTCCGGTCCGGACCGGCCGACCGCCCGACGCGGTACCCGTGTGACGGGAGTGACGAGGAGGCACGCCGGTCGGGTCCCCGACTCGCGTGTCCCCCTGGCGTAGGCTCGGCGCACCGATGACTGCACCCCTTCAGCACCAGACGCGTGAGCCCGACCCCGGGCCGGACCCAGGGACCGGAGCACGACCTGCCATGTCCTACCTCCGGTTCACCGGCACGAGCGAGGACGGCACCCTGCTGTGCCTGGTCGACGAGGAGGGCACCGAGCACCTGCTGACGGTCGACGACCGGCTCCGCGCGGTGGTGCGGCCGGCCACCCCGCCCGCACCCCCGGCCCGAGGAATGGAGAAGACGATGGAGAGCATGCTCCGGCCTCGAGACATCCAGGCCCGGATCCGGGCCGGCGAGACGCCGGAGGAGGTCGCCCAGGCGGCTCAGACGTCGGTGGAGAAGATCATGGCGTTCGCGGCCCCGGTGCTCGCCGAGCGCGAGCACGTCGCGCAGCGCGCGCAGCGGTCGTCCGTACGCCGCAGCGACGGCGCCGCCCCGGCCGGAGCCCGCACCCTCGGCGAGGCCGTCGCGACCCGCCTGCGGGCGCTCAACGTCGACCCGGAGTCCGTGGCGTGGGACGCCTGGCGGCGCGAGGACGGCCGCTGGACGATGACCGGTGGCTACGCCACCGGCGAGCGGTCCGGCAGCGCGTCGTTCACCTTCGACCCGCCCGGCAACTACGTCACCCTCGACGACGAGGACGCCCGCTGGCTGGTCGGGGAGGCCATCACCCCGGCCGCGCCGGCCCGGCCCGACGATCTTCAGGTCGCGCGCGAGCGCCGGCTGAGCGCGGCCGCCGAGGACCAGCTGCCGCTGGGCGACGAGCTGGGCGACGAGCTGGGCGACGAGCTGGGCGACGAGTTGGGCGACGACGCCCTCGACCTGGTCGCCGAGCAGCCGGTCGAGGCGTTCCTCGACGACGCGGCGCCCACCGACCCCGACGTCGCCCGCGAGGACGCCGAGCTGCGGGAGGAGGCGGCCGAGGCGGCCGCCGCCGAGCCCGACACCCAGCCGGAGCCCGAGCCCGAGGCGCCGACCCGTCGTCCGGTCAAGAAGAACCGGGGTCGCGCGTCGGTCCCCAGCTGGGACGAGATCATGTTCGGCGGCTCGGACCGCGGCTGACGCCGCTCACGCCACCGGTCGGTCCGGGTCGGTGATCCAGTCCGACCAACTGCCCGGGTAGAGCGCCGCCGGAATGCCGGCCACCTCCAGCGCGATGATGTCGTGCACGGCGGTCACGCCCGAGCCACAGTAGACGGCCACCGGCGTCGCGCCCGAGACCCCGGCCGCGGCGTACAGCGCCCGGAGCTCCGCCGCGTCGCGGAAGCGGCCGTCGGCCCGCAGGTTGGTCGTGGTCGGCACGTTGACGGCGCCCGGGATGTGCCCGGCGACCGGGTCGACGGGCTCGGTCTCGCCGCAGTAGCGCTCCGGCGCCCGCGCGTCGACCAGCACCGGTACGCCGAGCACGTCGTCCGCCTCGACGACCGGCAGCTGCCCGGGGCGGGCGGTGAAGTCGCCGCGGCCCGGCAGCAGTCCACCGGTGTGCACCGCACCGCCGGCCGCGACCCAGGCCGGCCAGGCGCCGTCGAGCACCCGGACGTCGCGGTGGCCGTGGTAGCGCAGCAGCCACCACGCGCGCCCCGCGGCCAGGCCGGACCAGTCGTCGTACACGACCACGGGCCGGTCGTCGCGCACGCCGGCCCGGCGCATCGCGGCCTCGAAGTCCTCGGTCGCCGGCAGCGGGTGCCGACCGCCGTCGCCAGGAGGCGCGGCCAGGTCGGCGTCGAGGTCGACGTACGCCGCGCCGGGCAGGTGCCCCTTCTCGTACTCGGCCCGGCCACCGGGCCCGCCCAGCCGGTAGCGGACGTCGAGCACGGTCACGTCGGGCAGCCTCTCGTGGAGCTCGGTGACGGAGATCAGCGGCGAGGTCATGCCACCATCCTGCCAACGCCCGCCCCGGACCGATGAGTCCGGCCCGCGCTCCCGGTCAGGACGGACATGGACACCATCGTCACCCTCGCGCTGCCCACCGCCGACCGCCGGGCGGCGTACGACTTCCACCGTGCCCTCGGGCACGACACCCCCGGCGACCTCGCCGAGGACGGCGTACCGGAACCGCTGCGGGTGGCGCTCAACGCCGGCACGGAGGTCATGTACATCCCGACCGGCGGCTTCGGCTGGGTCACCGCGGGGCGGCCGACCGCCGAGCGAGGTACGACGGAGTGCCTGGTCGGCGTGGCCCTGGCCGGCCGCGCCGAGGTCGACGCGTTCGCCGCCCGGGCCGCGGCCGCCGGGGGCGAGGTGGTCACCGGACCGACGGAGCGACCCTGGGGCATCTACAGCTGCGTGGTGGCGGACCCGGACGGACACCTCTGGGAGGCCGCCGCGCCGCCGGCCTGAGTGCTCGCCGGCGTCGGGTCGTGAAAGGATTGCGCCCCGTGGCTGAACTGCACTTCTTCACCGGCACCATGGACTCCGGCAAGAGCACGCTCGCGCTCCAGACCAACCACAACCACGCCGCCCGCGGCCGGGTCGGGAAGCTGTTCACCACCCACGATCGTGCGGGCGAGGCCACAGTCTCGAGCCGACTCGGCCTGGCCCACGACGCGATGGAGGTCCCGGAGGACTTCGACTTCTGGCGCTACGTCGTCACCACCCTCACCCAGGGCGGCCGGGTCGACTACCTGATCTGCGACGAGGCGCAGTTCTACACCCGCGACCAGGTCGACCAGCTCGCCAAGATCGTCGACGAGCTGCAGATCGACGTGTTCGCGTTCGGCATCCTCACCGACTTCCGCACCCACCTCTTCGAGGGCAGCGCCCGGCTGGTCGAGCTCGCCGACCGGATGAACGTGCTCCAGGTCGAGGCGCTGTGCTGGTGCGGCAAGCGCGCCACGCACAACGCCCGCACCGAGAACGGCGTCATGGTCGTCGAGGGCGAGGTGATCGTCGTCGGCGACGTCGACAAGGCCGACGAGCCACCCGCCGACGTCGCCTACGAGGTGCTCTGCCGCCAGCACCACCGGCGCCGGCTCACCGCCGCCCGCGCGAAGGCGGTCTCGCTCGCCCCCGAGCCGCTCCCCTTCGGCTGACGAGGGCGCGCGACCCTCGGGAGGGTGGTTTCGACAACGGTGGTTGAGGTGCGACGAGCGCCAGCGAGGAGCCTCGAAACCACCACTTCCCCACACGGCGGTTTCGAGACAGGCGCTAGCACGCCTTCCTCAACCACCGAGGCCCCGACAACGGTGGTTGAGGTGCGACGAGCGCCAGCATGAACCGCCCTGAGACCACCACTTCCCCACACGGCGGTTTCGAGACAGGCGCTAGCACGCCTTCCTCAACCACCGAGGCCCCGACAACGGTGGTTGAGGTGCGACGAGCGCCAGCGAGGAGCCTCGAAACCACCACCCGGCCACAGCTCGGCGCGGAACGACCTCAGCTGCGGTCGCCGAGGCGCCGGTAGAGGGCGAGCTCGTCACGGAGCCGGTAGGGCAGCGGCAGCCCGCTGGCGGCGAGCGCGCCGGCGTACTCCTCGAGGGCGGCGATCAGCTCGGCGCGGAGCTGCTGCTCCTCGGCGCGCGTGCCGCGGGCCTGGCGGCTGCGCTGGAGCCGCTCCCGCGCGTGGTTGACCTCGCGCATCCATCGATCGACGCCCTGTCGGTCCGACCCGTCCGACTGGTCCGGGCGACGTACCTGCGACATGCGGCCTCCGACCGTGCCCATCGGCGGGCGCGGGGTGCGGGAAACGCCAGGGACACCGCCGACCCTACGCCCCGGCGCTCAGCCACACCTGGCCGCGACGCCGCGCCACGTCGAACCGTCCCGAAACGCAGCGGTGCCCCGGCCGCATGCGGCCGGGGCACCGAACTGTCGAGGCGGTGGGCCTCAGAGCGCGCGGACGTTCTCCGCCTGCGGGCCCTTCGGGCCCTGGGTGACGTCGAACTCGACCTTCTGGTTCTCGTCCAGGCTCTTGTAGCCCTGCGTCTGGATGGCGGAGAAGTGCACGAACACGTCCGCACCGCCATCGTCCTGGGAGATGAAGCCGAAGCCCTTCTCCGCGTTGAACCACTTCACGGTTCCCTGAGCCATGTGCTGTCCTTCGATAAATCAACGGCGCGGACGCCGTGCCCGCTGCCAGCCGGAGACATCCAGCGGGTGCCTGATGTCCAGCTGTACCGAAGACCAAGAACGACGAAAGATGCGCCGCCGTGTGCGGGCGGCCGGGAGCCCGTGCTCCCTTCCAACGGCGTCACGCTATCACCGCGCTCGCTCCGCGTGGGCATCTGCGTCGTGCCGGCGTCTGCGCCACACTGGGAAGGAGACCCGGAACCCCGAGGAGGTACGACGTGTCGGATGTCGGCTCCGACGATCTGGCCCGGCTGCTGCGGTGGGAGAACGCCGGCGGCGCCTGGCGCGTGCTGCACCGCACCGACGACGAGATCGCCGTGGCGCTGCTGACCTGCGACGGCGGGACCGAGATGGAGCGGCTGACCAGCGGCTCCGCCGACGTGCGTGAGCACGTCGGCGACCGCGACGTCAGCTGAGCAGCACCGGGATCAGCATCTCGTCGGGGGTCAGCGACCCGTGCAGCCCGACGAGCGTGGCCTCGTACGGGAAGTCGGCGGTCGACAGGATCGCGGTGTCGCCGTGGCAGGCGACCACGACGTCGCCCAGCCGCGGCAGCACGCCCGGCAGCACCGGGCCGAACCAGCCGCGTCCGACGGCGTCGGCGCGGGTGAGCACGGTCGCCCGGCCAGCCAGGACCTCCCGCCAGGTCGCGACGACGTCGTCGACGGCGCCGCGGTGGCAGTAGAGGTGCCGGAAGCGCGCCTCCCCGCCGAGCAGGGCGACGCCGTCGCGCAGCTCGGTGCGGTCGTCGACGTCGATCCGGCTCCCGCCCGGGGAGTCGATCATCCCGTGGTCGGCGACGACCAGGAGCCGTACGTCGGACGGGAGCGCCTCGCGCAGCTGCTCGGCCTCCGCGTCGACCATCGAGAGCTGCTGGAGCCAGGGGCTGGAGGCGACGCCGTACCGGTGCCCGGTCCAGTCCAGGTCGCCGTCATAGAGGTAGGTCAGCGAGATGGGCTCGGCCGAGGCGGCGACCGCGGCCGCGATCCGCTCGCCGACCCGGTCGGCGCCGACGTACTCGGCGCCCCGGTGGGCCGCGACGGTGAGCCCGGTGCCGCGGAACTCGCGCTTGTTGACGACGGTCACCGTGGCGCCCCGGGCGCGCAGCCGGGCGAACGCCGTGTCGTGCGGCTGCCACTCGACCGGGTCGACGTCCTTGTCCCAGAAGAGCGCGTTGAGCAGCCGGTCGGTGCCCGGCACGCGGGAGGTGAAGCCGACCAGGCCGTGCGCGCCGGGGGTCAGGCCGGTGCCGAGCGAGGTCAGGCTGGTCGCGGTGGTCGAGGGCACGCCCGCGGTGGCCGGGGTGCTGCCGGCCAGCAGCCCGGCGAGGAACGGCGCCGCGTGCGCATAGCGCTCCAGCAGGCGCGCCCCGAGGCCGTCGACGAGGAAGACGACGTACGCCGCGGCCCCGGGCAGCACCAGCCCGGTCGGTGCGTCGGGGGCGGGCAGGCCGAGGGCCTCGGCGACGGCGGGCACCACGTCGCCGAGCGAGCGCTCGCCGTAAGCCGGTTCGAGGAACTCCCCCACGACGGTGGCTAGCGGGTGTGGGTGCGCGCGGAGAGCGACTCCGCGAAGGCGAGGAGGCCGACCACGGCGTCCGAGCCGTCGGCGGCCGCGGAGACCCGCAGCGAGAAGTCGTCGGAGGCCAGCACGCCGGTGTAGCCGTGGTCGGCGTCGCACTGCGGGTCGCTGCACCCGGCCGGCTCGAGGTCGACGCGGCTGACCCCGCCCCAGCCGATCGTCACGACGGCCTCGGCCGGCGGACGCGGGCCGGCGGTCGGGTTGGCGACCATCCGGGTCACCACGACCGAGCGGACCGACGTCAGCCGGATGGCCTCGGTGGACGTCGAGGTGTAGGGCTCGGGCAGCAGGTCGTCGCCCTCGTGCTCGTCGGTGTGCACCAGGATCAGCCGGCTGGGCGTCAGCACCACGACGGAGAGGTGCCGGCGCACCTCGTCGCGGTCGAAGGTCGGCTCGTGGTGGACGAAGTAGGAGACGATGTCCTCGCCGGCGACCGCCGCGTCCACGGCGTCGACGACGACGTCCGGGTAGTAGCCGGTGCGGTGGATCGCGTCCCTGAGCTCGACGTCACGGTCGCGACCCTCGGTCCTGGTGCTGCGCATGCCTGCAGTGTGTCACGCGGGGAATCGGGCCACCGCGAGGCCTCAGAACGAGTAGTCGAAGGCGGCGAGGTCGGGTGCGAAGACCTCCTCGACGCGCCGCCGCATCTGGTCGGTGAACAGCTCGCGGTAGTCGGGACGGTCCTGGTCGACGTTCTTGCTCTCGAGGCCCTGCCACGGCAGGTCCAGCCGGGCGAACATCGCGCGGACGTCGGCCTCCAGGGTCTCCTGCCGGCCGATCAGGTCGGCCCGTCTGGTCCGCGTGCTGAGGTAGCGCAGCTGCGGCGTGCGCAGCTGGACCCGCTCCTCGGAGCCCGTCAGCACGAAGGTCTCGAGGTCGGCGTAGTCGCGCGCGACGGAGCGGATGAACGGGCTCTTCCGGCCGAACCGGTCCGCCCAGTCGGGCTCCCGCTCGGCACGCTCCCGGAACCGGTCGACCATGCGGTACCAGGAGACCAGGCGGGCGAAGGGGTTGCGCACGAACCCGACGGTCCAGTAGGACCGCAGCCCGGGCTCGGCCCGCAGGATGCCGCCCAGCGTGGCGTGCCGCTTGAGCCCGTCGACGGCGCGCGCGTCCGGGAGCACCTCCCCCAGCCGGTGATCGATCGTCGAGCCGCCCGTCTTCTGCACGTGCACGAAGAGGAACCGGTGAGCGTCGGAGATGACCACGGCCGGGATCCTAATGTGGGATCGGACCGCCGGTGGGTGGATCAGGACGGCAGGGTGTCACCGGCCGGCTGGGAGAGACGCCGGACGAACCAGTCGGAGCGCGGGTCGACCACGGGCTCCACGCGCGCCGCCGCGGTCAGCACCGTCGCCCCCTCGGCTCCGGCCAGCACCAAGGAGAGCTCGAGCGAGCGGACCTGCGGCAGGTCGTTCTGGAGCTGGGCCACCCGCTGGATCAGCCGCTCCACCTCGGCGACGTCGACGACCTCGCTCCCCCGGTAGCCGAACAGCATCGGCGACGACTTGATCTCGCGGACCATCGAGGCCGCGTCGCGGGCCCCGAGCGGCGGGATCCGGTAGGAGCGATCGGCGAGCAGCTCGGTCAGCGGACCGGCGATCCCGAACGACACGACCGGCCCGAAGAGTGGGTCCTCGATGCTGCGGATCGCCACCGGCACGCCGGGCCGCGAGTTCTTCTGCACCACGAAGCCCGCGCGCTCCGGCTCCGAGATCACGCTGCCCAGCGTGTCCCAGGCGTCGACCATCTCGTCGGCGTCGTCGATGTTGCGCCACACGTGGGCCTGGTCGGGTCGCTCGCGCAGGTGCTCGGCGGTCGCCTTGAGCACGACGTCCCAGCCGAGCGCCTTGCCGGCCCGGATCGCGTCGTCCCGAGAGCCGACGGACCGGGTCTGCCACAGCTCGATGTCGTAGGCGGCGAGCAGCTCGGTGAGCGTCTCGAGGTCGAGCTCGGTGCCGTCGGGGTGCTCCGCCAGGATCCGGGTGACCAGGCGCTTCGCGGCGGCCTCGTCGACCTTCTCGGGGTCCGCCGGGGTGCCGTCGGGCGCGCGCAGCCACACGGCGTACTCGACGACGTGGGCGAGCGCGCGCACGGCGGCCTCCACGCCGGGGTACGACGGCACCGAGCCGCGGCCGGCCGTCGAGCCGGCCACGTCGGGCACCCGCAGCAGCTCGGGCACGCCCTCGGCGCCGAGGAACGAGGAGACCAGCGGCTTGTCGGACTGCTCGCCGACCGCGGCCAGCACGTTGGCGACCTCTTCGCCGGAGACGTTGATCGGGGGCACGTAGACCGCGATCACCGAGTCGATCTCGGGGTCGTCGATGGCCAGGTCGAGGGCGTCCTCGAAGTCCTCCGCGCCCGCGTCGGTGCCCAGCGCCGTCGACTTGTTGACCACGAGCCCGACCGCCGCGGCGGCGTCGGCGGCGAGCAGGCCGAGCGCGTCGGAGTTGCCGACGATCGCCACTCGGCGGCCGCGGGGCAGCGGCTGGTGGGCGAGCAGCTGGGCGACGTCGAACATCTCGTCGAGCGTGTCCACCTGGATCACGCCCGCCTGGCGGAACATCGCGTCGACGGCCGCGGGCGGGGCGGCGATCCGGCGTACGGCGTGGCCCATCGGCACGCCCTGGGTGGTCCGCCCGGAGCGGACCGCGATGATCGGCTTGCGCAGCGAGACCCGACGGGCGATGCGGGAGAACTTGCGCGGGTTTCCGATCGACTCCAGGTAGAGCAGCACGACCTCGGTGGAGTCGTCCTCCTCCCAGTACTGGAGCAGGTCGTTGCCCGAGACGTCGGCACGGTTGCCGGCGCTGACGAAGGTGGAGAGTCCGAGGCCCCGGTTGTAGACCTTCTCGAGGATGGCCGTGCCGAGCGCGCCGGACTGGCAGAAGAAGCCGGCGCGGCCGCGGGGCGGCATCAGCGGCGAGAGCGACGCGTTCAGCGAGACCTTGCCGTCGGTGTTGATGATGCCCAGGCAGTTGGGCCCGATCAGGCGCAGGCCGTAGGAGCGGGACAGCCCGACGAGCTTGCGCTGCCGCACCCGGCCCTCCTCGCCGGTCTCGGCGAAGCCCGCCGACACGACGACCAGGCCGTGAACCCCCTTCGCCGCGCAGTCGAGCACGACGTCCTGCACCGACTCGGCCGGCACCGCCACGACCGCGACGTCGACGTCGTCGGGGATGTCGGCGACGGACTTGTACGTCGGGAGGCCCGAGACGGCGTGGGAGGTGGGGTTCACGGCGTACACCCGGCCGGTGAAGTCGCCGGTCACCAGGTTGCGCACCAGCGCCTGGCCGATGGTCTCCTGGCGGCGGCTGGCGCCGATCACCGCGACCGAGCGCGGGTTGAAGAACTTCTCGATGGACGCCGACTCGGCGCGGTGCTCGCGCTCGGACATCAGCCCGATCGCGGTGTCGGTCGGGTCGATCGAGAACTCGAGCTGGAGCACGCCCTCGTCGTACTCGCTCGCCACCTGGTAGCCCGCGTCGCGGAAGGTCTGGATCATCCGGGTGTTGTCGGGCAGCACCTCGGCGACGAACCGCTCCACGCCGCGCTCGCGGCCGGCCTGGGCGAGGTGCTCGAGCAGCAGCTGGCCGATGCCGCGACCCTGGTGCCGGTCCTCCACCAGGAAGGCGACCTCGGCCTCCCCCGGCTTGATCACGTCGTAGCGGCCGACCGCGATGATCAGCCCCTGGAGGGTCAGCACGAACGCCACCCGGTCGACGTTGTCGACGTGGGTGAACCGGTCGATGTCGCGGTCGGAGAGCCGCGGCATCGGCGAGAAGAACCGGTAGTACTTCGACTGGTCCGACACCCGCGCGTAGAACTCGACGAAGACCTCGCGGTCCTCGGGCCGGATCGGGCGGATGTGGGCCGTCCGACCGTCGCGCAGCAGGACGTCGGCCTCCCAGTGCGTCGGTGCGTCGGTGCTGGTCACGCGGTGAAATCTACCGGTCGGCCACACAACGGCGTGCCCCTGCCGCTTCCGTCGGTGGGCCTTGGAAGAATCGTGGCCATGGCGCGGCGTACGACGAAGCAGGACCTCCCTCCCGACGACTTCGAGGAGCACATCCTCGACACCGACATCAAGCAGGAGATGGAGTCGTCGTTCCTCGAGTACGCCTACTCCGTCATCTACTCCCGCGCGCTGCCCGATGCCCGTGACGGGCTGAAGCCGGTGCAGCGCCGGATCCTCTACACGATGAACGACATGGGCCTGCGTCCCGACCGCGGCCACGTCAAGAGCGCGCGCGTCGTCGGCGAGGTCATGGGCCGGCTGCACCCGCACGGCGACGGCGCGATCTACGACGCGCTGGTGCGGATGGCCCAGCCCTGGGCGATGCGGCTGCCGACCGTCGACGGCCACGGGAACTTCGGCTCTCCCGACGACTCTCCGGCTGCGATGCGGTACTGCCTGACCGGAGAGACTCGGGTGCGCATGGCTGACGGCCGCTCCGTGCGCATCGACCACCTCGCCGACATTCCCGAGAACTCCGAGCTGGACGCCGACTACGAGGTCCTCGACAAGGACGGGAAGGCGGTCCGGGTCAGCAAGGTTTTCAACTCGGGCAGGCACCCGGTCAAGAAGCTCACCGCCAAGAGCGGCCACTCGATCCGAGGCAGCCACAACCACCCGGTGCTCTGCCTGATCCCCGTGGCGGGCGTCCCTATGTTCCAGTGGCTCCGCCTCGACGAGATCACGCCGGGCACCGTCGTGTGCCTGGCCCGCAACGCCTGGAGCACCGCCCTCCCCATGGCCTACGAGATGCAACTGGGCACGCTCCTCGGGGGGTGGGCCTCCGAGGGGTTCGCCAGCGACGGGCGGGCCGGGTTCAACAACACCGACCTCGAGTACTTCCACTACGTGCGAGAGGCGTACGACGCGCTCGTCGGTGGGCCGCGCTACGTGTACGACCGGCAGCTGCGCCGCTCGGGCAAGCAGATCTACGAGCTGGACGTCCAGAACCTCGCGGCCTTCGAGAGCAGCCCGCTGGCGCACTTCATCGGTCAGAAGGCGGCCGACAAGACGATCCCCGACGTCATCTGGACCGGTGGACCGGGCGTGAAGCGTGCCTTCCTGATGTCGCTCTTCGAGGGCGACGGCGGAGTGCACGCCGTCGCCAACAACTCGATCACCGTCCAGTACTCGACCTACAGCGAAGAGCTCGCCTCCGGGGTCCAGGAGCTGTTGCTGGAGTTCGGGATCCACAGCAATCTCAGCGTCTACACGCGCGGCGAGTATCGGATCGTCATCTCCGGCCTGCACAACATGCACGCCTTCGCCGAGCGGGTCGGCTTCCTGACCGACAAGCGACGCAAGCTCGAGAACCTGCTCGCTGACGCCCCGCCGAACCGGCACCGGCTGTCGCGTGACTACGCGCCGTACGTCGCGGACTACGTCATGTCCACCTTCCCCCCCGGCAGAGGGACGGGCAAGGACTGGTTCACGAAGAACAACTTCGACCGCATCGAGCGCTGGCAGGCCGACCGCAGCCTCATCGCCACGAAGTTCAAGGACCCGGAGACCTTCGCCGTCGTCGCCTCGATCATGGACTCGGGCTATCGCTTCGTCGAGGTCGCCTCGGTCGAGGACCAGCCGGCGGAGACGGTCTACTCACTCAGGGTCGACAGCGAGGACCACTCGTTCCTCGCCGGCGGATTCGTCAACCACAACACCGAGTGCCGGATGGCGCCCCCGGCCGTGGCGATGACCGCCTCGATCGACGAGGACACCGTCGACTTCAAGCCCAACTACGACAGCCGCGAGCTCGAGCCGGCGGTGCTGCCCGCGGCCATCCCCCACCTGGTGGTCAACGGCACGACCGGCATCGCGGTCGGCATGGCGACCAACTGCGCCCCCCACAACCTCGTCGAGGTCGTGCAAGCGCTGCGGCACCTGATCACCCACCCCCGGGCCGACGTCGACGACCTGATGCGGTTCATCCCCGGCCCCGACCTGCCGACCGGCGGCAAGATCATCGGGCTCGACGGCATTCGCGACGCCTACGAGACCGGCCGCGGCACGTTCCGGATGCGCGCGACCGCCCGGGTCGAGTCGGTCACCAACCGCCGCAAGGGCATCGTGGTGACCGAGCTGCCCTACGGCGTCGGCACCGAGAAGGTCATGGAGCGCATCAAGACGCTGGTCCAGTCCAAGAAGCTCCAGGGCATCTCCGACATCAAGGACCTCACCGACCGCGACCACGGGCTGCGGCTGGTGATCGAGGTCAAGAACGGCTTCGTGCCCGAGGCGCTGCTCGAGCAGCTCTACAAGCAGACCCCGATGGAGGACTCCTTCGGCATCAACGCGGTCGCCCTCGTCGACGGCCAGCCGCGCACGCTCTCGCTCAAGGAGCTGCTGCGGGTCTTCCTCGACCACCGCTTCGAGGTCGTCCGGCGCCGCTCGGTCTTCCGCCGCGGCAAGGCCGCCGACCGCCTGCACTTGGTCGAGGGCCTGCTGATCGCGATCCTCGACATCGACGAGGTGATCCAGCTGATCCGCTCCAGCGACAACGCGGCCGCGGCGAAGGAGCGGCTGATCTCGGTCTTCGAGCTGAGCGAGATCCAGGCCGACTACATCCTCGACATGCCGCTGCGCCGGCTCACGAAGTTCTCCCGCATCGAGCTGGAGAAGGAGCAGGACGAGCTGCGCCGCACGATCGAGGAGCTCGATGCGATCATCGAGGACGAGAAGCTGCGCTGGAAGGTCGTCTCCGACGAGCTCGCCGAGGTCGCGAAGACCTTCGGCACGCCGCGACGCACGGTGCTGCTCGAGTCCGCTGGTACGGCGGTCAGCGCGGCCGCCGTACCCCTCGAGGTGGCCGATGACCCGTGCTTCGTCTACCTCTCCTCCACCGGGCTGCTCGCCCGCACGGCGAACGCCGAGCCGCCCGGCCAGGGCGGCGGTCGCGCCAACCACGACGTCGTCGTCTCGGTGGTCCGCGCGACCGCCCGCGGCGAGATCGGCGGCCTGACCAGCGCCGGCCGGTTGGTGAAGGTCGGCGTCCTCGAGCTGCCGCAGCTGCCCGACACCGCCAACGACCCGCACCTCGCGGGCGGTCTGCCGGTCACCGAGATCCTGCCCCTCGAGCCCGGGGAGCGGCTGCTCGGCCTCTGCACGCTCCGCACCGACGGCCCGGGCCTCGCGCTCGGCACCCGCGACGGCACGGTCAAGCGGGTCAACCCCGAGGTGCTGGGCCGCGACGACTGGGAGGTGATCCGGCTCGCCGAGGGCGACGAGGTCGTCGGCGCGGTCGAGCTGGCCACGGGCGCCGAGACCCTCTGCTTCATCAGTTCCGACGCCCAGCTGCTGCACTTCGGCGCCGACGGGGTCCGGCCGCAGGGCCGCTCCGGTGGCGGCATCGCCGGCATCCGGCTGGCGGCCGACCAGCGGGTGGTGTGGTTCGGCGTCGTCGACCCGGACGCCCCCGAGGGCTCGGTCGTCGTCACCGCCTCCGGCTCCTCCACCGCCCTGCCCGGCACCGAGCCCGGCGCGCTCAAGGTGGCGCCGTTCGCGGAGTACCCGCCCAAGGGCCGGGCCACCGGCGGCGTCCGCTGCCACCGGTTCCTCAAGGGCGAGGACGCCCTGGTCTTCGCCTGGGCCGGCACCGCGCCGGCGCGCGCGGCCGCGGCCAGCGGCGCCCCCGTCGACCTGCCCGCGGCCACCGGCAAGCGCGACGGGTCGGGCACGCCCGGCAGCCAGCCGATCGCCGCGTGCGCCGGGCCGGTCGCGACCCGCGTCCGGGTCGAGAGCGGTGTGGAAGGCTGACCGCGTGCTGATTCATCGACGACTGTCCGCGGCCCTGGTGGCCGGCGTCCTCGCGCTCTCGGTCGCCGCGTGCGGCGGGAGCGACGACAACGGGGGCGGCGGTGACCAGACTCCCGAGGAGGCGCTCGCCGCGGCCAAGCAGACGCTCGACGACACCAGCGGCGTCGAGCTGACGCTCAGCACCAACGACCTCCCCGAGGGCGTCACCGGAGTCGAGAAGGCCGCCGGCGTCGGCACCCATGCGCCGGCGTTCGAGGGCAAGATCACCGTCGTGCTGTCCGGCCAGGCCTTCGAGGTGCCGGTCGTCGCGGTCGACGAGAAGGTCTACGTCCAGCTGCCGCTCACGACCGGATGGCAGGACATCGACCCGGCGGAGTACGGCGCGCCCGACCCCGCCCGGCTGATGAGCCCCGACGCCGGCTTCTCGTCGCTGCTCGACGCCACCACCGACCTCGAGGCCGGCGAGAGCGTCCGCGGCGGCGAGGACAACAAGGAGATCCTCACCGAGTACACGGGCACCGTGTCCGGCGACGTCGTCGAGAACATCATCCCGACCGCCACGGGTGACTTCGACGCGACGTACACGATCACCGACGACGGCGAGCTGCGCAGCGCCGACCTGACCGGTGTCTTCTACGAGGACTCCGACCCGATGACCTACACGGTGACCTTCGACGGCTACGGCACCGAGAAGGACATCACCGCGCCGTGACGGCGCCGTGACCCTGCCATGACAGCCATCACCGGGGCGTCCCGCTGGCTGCTCGGCCTGGCCGCCGTCGCCGTGGCCTTCGCGGCCGCGGACACCTATGTCGTCGTGCTGGCGCTGCCCGACATGATGGCCGGCACGGGCATCCCCGTCGAGCAGCTCCAGCGGGCGGCCCCGATCGTCTCCGGCTTCCTGCTCGGGTACGTCGCGATGCTGCCGCTGATCGGCCACATCGCCGACCTGCGCGGCCGGGTGCCGGTGCTGGTCGCGGCGCTGCTCGTCTTCGCGCTCGGGTCGCTGCTCACCGCGCTCGCCTACGACCTGCCCACGATGGTGGCCGGCCGCTTCCTGCAGGGCGTCGGCGGCGGCGGGCTGGTGCCCGCCACCCTCGCCCTGGTCGCCGACCTCTACCCCGTGGAGCGGCGCGGCGTGCCTCTCGGGCTGGTCTCGGCCGTGCAGGAGATCGGCAGCGTCCTCGGCCCGCTCTTCGGCGCGCTGGTGCTCGCCGTGGCGGACTGGCGCGCGATCTTCCTGATCAACCTCGCCGTCGGGCTCGTCCTCGCGGTCGTCATCAAGCGGTTGGGTGGTTTCGAGACAGGCGCCAGCGCGCCTTCCTCAACCACCGGGCGCTTCGACTGGATCGGGCTCGCCCTCGCGCTGATCACCCTGGTCGCCGGCGCACTCGTCTTCGTCCAGCCCAGCCAGCTGATGCGCGACCTCACCTGGGGCCGGCTGTTCATCCCCTACGCCGGCGACAGCCGGTGGCTGACCCCGCTCGGCCTGGCCACCATCGCGGCGCTGGTGCTGCTCGTCGTGCGCTGCTGCACCGCGCGGCGCCCACTGCTCGACCTGCCCGGCTGGGTCCGCACCGTCCGCGAGGCCGACGTGCTCGGCGCGCTGCTGCTCGCGCTGGCACTGGCCGGCATCGTCCTGGCGTTCGCGACCGCCGACCCGAAGGTGCAGGTCTTCTCCGACCAGGGCGTCTGGTACCTGCTCGCCTCGGCATTCGCCACGGTCGGCTTCGTCGTGCACGTGCGCCGGGTCGAGCGGCCGCTGGTGCCGGCCGGCGCGCTGCGGCGTACCCCGGCGTGGGGCGCGATGCTGGTGAGCCTCTTCATCGGCGCGGCCCTGATCGCGGCACTCATCGACATCCCGCTCTTCGCGCGCACCACCGTCTACCCGGGCTCGCAGCTGATGGCGGCGCTGGTGCTGGTGCGCTTCCTGGTCGCGCTGCCGGTGGGTGCGGTGGTCGGCGGCTACCTGACCCACCGCCTGCCCGCGGGCGTCGTGACGGCCGCCGGGATGGCCCTGGCCGTGGTCGGCTTCCTGTGGATGGCGACGTGGGACCTGGAGTCGCTGGAGAGTCCGGTTGCGACGCTGCCGCTGGTGATCGGCGGCCTCGGCTTCGGCCTCGCGCTCGCGCCGGTCAACGCGGCCGTGCTGGCCAGCACCGACGACGACGTGCACGGCCTCGCGAGCGCGTTCGTGGTGGTCGCGCGGATGGTCGGCATGCTGGTCGGCATCTCGGCGCTCACCACGATCGGGCTGCGCCGCTACTACGCCGAGCAGGCCGACGTACCGCCCGTCCGCGAGGTCTGCGACGGCGCCAGCCGCTGCTCGGACTTCACCCGGCTGCTCAAGCTCGCCGGGATCGCGCAGGAGCAGACCGTGTTCACCGGGGCGGCGATCTGTGCGGTGATCGCGGGCGTGCTCGCGCTGGTGCTCTTCCGCAACGCCCCGACCCGGGCGATCTCGACCGGTGACCTGCTTCGGTCGGCCGGCTGAACCTTCGCTACTGTCCGAGGTTGTGAGCTTCAACGATCTGCTCGAGGCGAACCGGGAGTTCGCCGCCCACTTCGACCTCGCCGGCTTCGACGGCGTCGCCCATGCCGGTGTCGCGATCGTGACCTGCATGGACTCGCGCATCGACCCGCTCGGGATGCTCGGTCTCAAGCCCGGCGACGCCAAGATCTTCCGCAACCCCGGCGGCCGGATCACCCCCCAGGCGCTGGAGGCGCTGGTCCTCGCGGTACACCTGCTGAAGGTCGAGCGGGTGCTGATCGTCCCCCACACCCGCTGCGCCGTCGCCAGCAACACCGAGGCCGAGCTGCGCGCCCAGGTCGCCGCCTCCGCCGGCATCGACGCCTCCTGGCAGCCCTTCTCCGTCATCACCGACCAGGTCGCCGCCCTCGGCGAGGACGTCCAGAAGGTGCACTCCCACCCCCTCGTCCCCGACTCCATCGAGGTCGGCGGCTTCCTCTACGACGTCGACACCGGGCTGCTGGACCAGAAGTACTGACCCGGCCCGACTGCCGGAAACGGGTCAGACGCTGACGGACCCGGCCGATGGGACTCCCGCAACCGACGCGGACGACCAACGGCAGGAGCTCGGCATCGATGGCGGACTACAACCTGGTGACGCACTCCGACATGGTCTCGGCCGGGCGCACCCACTACCGGGGCCAGCCCTCCCGCCCGCCGGAGCACCACTACATCGAGGCCACGATGATCGAGCTCACCACCAACCAGAGCTATGACTTCGTCGGTGTCGTCCCCGCCTGGGGCGACCGTGAGCCGCTCTACATCTTCGCCTCGACCCTCGTGCTGCGCGACCAGGAGGAGAAGCGCCGAGCCGGCGCCTGACCCGGGGGGCGACCGCGCGGAGGGCTCGGCGTACCGACCCGTGGCCGCGTCGAGAAGCGGCCCCGTGTCGACGGTTGACGTGGCACTTTCATAAGTCGTACCTTCTATTTGTTATGACTTATGAAGGTGACGCGGCCTGGGCCGCTCTGGCCGACCGGACCCGCCGGGCGATCGTCCTGGAGCTCTCCGAGGGCGAGCGCACGGTGGGCGAGCTGACCGAGGCGCTGCCGGTGAGCCAGCCGGCGGTCTCGCAGCACCTCAAGGTGCTCCGGGAGATCGGCCTGGTCAGCGCCCGCGCCGAGGGCACCCGGCGCAGATACCGGCTCAACGAGCACGGCGTGGCCGCGCTCCGCGACCAGCTCGACACGTTCTGGCGCAGGACGCTGGCGAACTTCGAGCAGCACATGGACTCGGACCAGGAGGAAGAAGGATGACGAACGAGAACGTGGTACGCCGTGAGGCGGTCGTGAGCGGCACCCCGGAGCGGGCGTTCGCGGTGTTCACCGAGCGGTTCGACGCGATCAAGCCACGAGAGCACAACCTGCTCGGCGCGCCGATCGTGGAGACCGTCCTCGAGCCGCATGCGGGCGGACGGATCGTCGACCGCGCCGAGGACGGCAGCGAGTGCGCGTGGGCGCGGATCCTCGACTACGACCCGCCGAGCCGGATCGTGTTCACCTGGGACATCGGCCCGACCTGGCAGCTGGAGCAGGACCCCGACCACGCCAGCGAGGTCGAGATCCGGTTCGTGGCCGACGGCCCGGACCGGACCCGCGTCGAGCTCGAGCACCGGCACCTCGACCGGCACGGCCCCGGCTGGGAGTCCGTGCGCGACGGGGTCGCGGACGAGCAGGGCTGGCCGGTCTACCTGGCGCGCTACGCCGAGCTGGTCGAGGCGGCCTGACCGCGCACCCGCGTCGACGTGGAGGCGCCGACTACGCGTCCAGTGTCTCCATGTCGACTTCGTAGGCTCCCTGCACGATGAACTCCTTGCGGGGCGCGACCTCGGAGCCCATCAGCAGCTCGAAGATCCCGGCCGCGCTCTCCGCGTCGTCGACGGTCAGCCGTCGCAGCGTGCGGTGCCGCGGGTCCATCGTCGTCTCGGCCAGCTGGTCGGCGTCCATCTCGCCGAGACCCTTGTAGCGCTGCACCGGGTCCTTCCAGCGCACGTTCTTCTTCTTCAGGTCGGCGAGGGTGCGCTGCAGCTCGTCGTCGGAGTAGGTGTAGACGTACTTGTCCATCCCCTTCTTGGGGTTGGCGAGCTCGATCCGGTGCAGCGGGGGTACGGCGGAGTAGATGCGTCCGGCGGCGATCAGGTCGGGCATGTACTTGAAGAACAGCGTCGCCAGCAGGCAGCGGATGTGCGCGCCGTCGGAGTCGGCGTCGGCCATGAAGATGATCCGGCCGTAGCGGCGCGCCTCGAGCTCGAACGTGCGTCCCGAGCCGGCGCCGACGACCTGGATGATCGAGGCGCACTCGGCGTTCTTGAGCATGTCGCCGACCGAGGCCTTCTGGACGTTCAGGATCTTGCCCCGGATCGGCAGCAGCGCCTGGAACTCCGAGTTGCGCGCGAGCTTGGCGGTGCCGAGCGCCGAGTCGCCCTCGACGATGAACAGCTCGGTGCGGTCGTTGTCGGCCGCGCGGCAGTCGGCGAGCTTGGAGGGCAGCGCCGAGGACTCCAGCGCGTTCTTGCGGCGCTGGGTCTCCTTGTGCTGTCGCGCCGCGAGCCGGGTCTTGGCCGCCCCCGCGACCTTCTCCATCACCAGCTTGGCCTGGGCCTTCTCGGCCCGCTTGGTCGACGTCAGGAACTTCTTCAGCTCCGCCGACACGACCCGGCGTACGACGGTGCGCGCCGCCGGCGTGCCGAGGATCTCCTTGGTCTGGCCCTCGAACTGGGGCTCGGCCAGCCGCACGGTGACCACGGCCGTGATGCCCTCGAGCACGTCGTCCTTGATGACGTCGTCGTCGTTGACCTTGAGCACCTTGGCGGCCTTCATCGCGTCGTTGAAGGTCTTGGTGACCGCGCTCTCGAAGCCGCTCACGTGGGTGCCGCCCTTGGGCGTGGCGATGACGTTCACGAACGACCGCAGCACGGTCTCGTAGCCGGTCCCCCACCGCACCGCGACGTCGACGTGCAGCTCGCGCTCGACGTCCTGCGGGGTCATGTGCCCCTTGTCGTCGAGCAGCGGCACGGTCTCGGTGAAGGTGTCGGACCCCTGGAGCCGGACGATGTCGGTCACCGGCTCGTCGGGCGCGAGGAAGTCGGCGAACTCCGCGATGCCCCCGTCGTGGCGGAACTTCTCCTCCCGCGGGCCCCCGTCCGGTCCGGTGCCACGCAGGTCGCGGATCACCAGCTCGAGGCCCGGGACGATGAACGACGTCTGCCGGGCCCGGCCGATCAGCTCGTCGTAGACGAACGAGGCGTCCTTGGTGAAGATCCGCCGGTCCGGCCAGAACCGGATCCGGGTGCCGCTCCTGCCCTTGGCGACCCGCGCGCCCTTGCGGGTCAGACCCGACTTCGGCTCGAACGACGCCTCAGGCCCCTCACCCGAGAAGACCCCGGGTGCACCGTGGCGGAAGGAGAGCCCCTGCTCGGCCGGGGACCGCTGCACATCGATGTCCATGCGCGCCGACAGCGCGTTGACGACGGAGAGTCCGACGCCGTGCAGGCCGCCGGTCGCGACGTACGAGCCGCCCCCGAACTTGCCGCCCGCGTGCAGCTTGGTCGCCACCACCTCGACGCCCGGAAGCCCGGTCTTGGGCTCCTTGTCGGTCGGGATGCCGCGGCCGTCGTCGTGGACCTCGGCCGAGCCGTCGGGGTGCAGGGTGACCTCGACCCGGTGCGCGGCGCCGGCCAGCGCCTCGTCGACCCCGTTGTCGATGATCTCCCACAGGCAGTGCATCAGCCCACGGGTGTCGGTGGACCCGATGTACATGCCCGGACGCTTGCGAACCGCCTCCAGCCCCTCGAGGACGAGGAGGTGTGCTGCGTTGTAGGTGTTGTCGGCGATCGTGGGGCTCCTACGGGGTGGCACTGGGTGGGTACGGGTGGCACGGACTGGACACCCCGAATCTACCCGCGACACGCCGGGCCCCGGTGCAGGCACGCCTGCCGACCCCGGGTCTAGCGTGGGCAGCACTTCCCCGAGCAGCACCAGGCAGCGACCGCACACCAGCAGCACCCGACCGCGGCATGTGGGATCACGTCACGATGTGGACACGATCGGCTCTCGGACGGCCGGTTCCGCAACGGAACGTCGGCCCCGCGCGTCACACTCGACAGCAGGGTTGGACCCGTGAGTGACATTCCCCCACCGACAGCCTCTCAAGGCATGAAAAGCTGCCGATGAGGGAAGACAGAACATGATTGGATTGACCGTGTTACCCGCCACGTGGCGGTCGGACCAGGACGGGAATCTTGGAGCCGGTCGCTACGTTGTGGCAGACACCGAGGCAGTACGAGAAATGAGGCCGATGTGACCACTGCACTTGCCCCCAACGCCGCCGCGCTGAGCGCCGCGGACCGTTGCGACCGTTGCGGAGCCCAGGCCTACCTTCGCGTGGAGCTCCAGTCGGGCGGTGAGCTGCTCTTCTGCGCGCACCACGCCCGCGAGCACGGGGACAAGCTCAAGGAGATCGCCGTCAACGTGATCGACGAGACCCACAAGCTGTCCACCACGCCCGGCAGCGCCCCCGACGGCGAGCGCTGATCAGCCAGACGCCCGACTTCCACCGCGGCCCCGGACCTCGTGTCCGGGGCCGCGGTGCATCTCCGGCTGTGGCAGATTGCCACTCGTGACCGCCACCACCCTGCTCGCCGCCGTGCTGGTGGCGGTCGGCCTGGTCGGCATCCTGGTCCCGATCCTGCCCGGATCGGTGCTGGTCGTCGCCGGCGTGCTGGTCTGGGCCTGGGCCGAGGGCGGTGCCACGGCCTGGACCGTGTTCGCCGCGTCGACCCTGCTGGTGGCCGCCGGCGCCGTGGTCAAGTACGTCGTACCCGGTCGCCGGCTCCAGGTCGCGGGGATCCCGGCCAGCACCCAGTGGGTCGGGGTGCTGCTCGGCGTCGTCGGCTTCTTCGTCGTGCCCGTGATCGGGCTCTTCCTCGGCTTCGTGCTCGGCGTCTACCTGGCCGAGCTCGCGCGGGTCGGCACCCGCGAGGCCTGGCCGTCGACCGTGCACTCGCTCAAGGCGGTCGGTCTCAGCATCGTCATTGAGCTCCTGGCCGCGCTCGGCGCGACCGTGGTCTGGCTCGGCGGGGTGATCGCGACGTGACGGTCCTCCTCTCGCTGCTCGCGGCGGGCACCTACGGACTCGGCGACTTCAACGGCGGCCTCTTCTCCAGGCGCGGCGGCCCCTGGGCGGTCTCCCTGCTCGCCCAGCTCGGTGGGACCGTGCTGGTGCTCGCCGTCGCCCTCCTCGACGGCGGCTCGCCCACCACCGCGGACCTGCTCTGGGCGGCGCTGGCCGGAGTGGGCAACGGCTTCGGCACGGCGTTCCTCTACCGAGGGCTGTCGTCTGGCCGGATGGGAGTGGTGGCGCCGGTCTCGGGTGTCGGTGCGGTGCTGGTGCCGGTGGCGGTCGGCCTCGCCACCGGCGAGCGGCCGGGGTCCCTGGTCTGGCTCGGGGTCGTCGCCGCGCTGCCGGCGATCTGGCTGGTCTCGCGCGAGCCGGCCGACGGCCCACCGATCGGCCCCGGGTCGGGGCTCGTCGACGGGGTGCTGGCCGGGCTCGGCTTCGGGGCGCTCTTCGCCGCGCTCGCGCAGGTGCCGGAGCAGGCCGGCTGGCTGCCGCTGGCGGTCAACCAGTTCGTCGGCGGGGTCCTCATCATCGTGGTCGCGCTGCTCCTCCGGCAGGACTGGGTGCCCCGCAACCGGTATGCGCTCGGCGGCCTGATCAGCGGCGCACTCGGCGCGCTCGCGACCGGCCTCTTCCAGGTCGCCACCCAGCAGGGCTACCTCACGGTGGCCGCGGTCATCGCCTCGCTCTATCCCGCGTTCACGGTGCTGCTGGCGGCGACCGTGCTGCGTGAGCACGTGCACCGCACCCAGGCGGTCGGGCTGGTGCTGTGCGCCGGGGCGGTGGTGCTGGTGGCCGCCGGGTAGCCGCTACTCGCCGTCCTCGTGGGCGCCGCGCCGGAGACGGGCATGCTCGGCCGAGGCCGAGGCGCGGATCACCCGAATTCGAAGTAGCTGCTCACCGGCTTGTCCTCCCAGCTGGTGAAGCACCCGAGTGGCCCGCTCATGAACTCGCTGGTCCAGTAGCCGCGGCCCTTGCTGCCCTTGTCGTTGTCGAAGTAGATCTTGAGGAAGTAGTCGTGTCCGTTCTGGACGCTGCTCTTCGCCACGGTGCCGACCGAGTCGACCTTGAACGTTCGCTTCAGCTTGATGCTGACCTCCCCGGCGGTCTGCCAGTCCTCGCAAAGGTAGTCCAGGCCGGAGATCTTGACGTTCTTCACCTTCACGGCCTCGCCCTTCTTGACGACGACCTTGAAGGTGACCCGAAGGTTGGCGTCCTCCTCGCCGGTGGCCCGCACCCGGTGGCCGCCCGCGGCCTGGGCCGGGGCGGCCACGGCCCCCACGAGACCGAGCGCCGCGATCGCCGCCGCCAGCTTGTTGACCACGCCCACGAGAGTGCCCCCCGGTTCCGCCGGGCTGCGCGCGCCGGCTCGGGTCGAGCGTACCCATCAGCCGCGCCCCTGTCCGGGCATCTGCCCGGACGTCTGACCCAGCTCGCGTGCGGCCGCTCAGGAGCTGCGGACCCAGCGGGTCCAGGACCTCGGCTCGCCCAGCCAGTCCAGGACCGGGTGAGAGGGGTCGAAGTCGTCGCGCATCTTCACGCCTATCCGCACCCGGCCGGGCTCGCCGAGGCAACTACGCACGGCGTCGAACGCCAGCCGGTCGCCCGCGAACCCGAGCCGCACCCGGTGCGGGCAGGTCAGCGGCGCGCCGACCGGGTGGCCGCGCCGGATCCGCAGCAGCTGGTAGTCGGTGCCGTCCTGGAGGCCCGTGGTGAGACCGAAGTCGGCGCCGCGACGGTCCTTGCGGGTGTCGATGAAGATCGTCAGGCCGGCGGCCCCGCCCTCGGAGCGGCGGCGCAGGTCGGTGAAGCCGACGACCACCCGCAACTTCGCCGGGGTGTGCTTGATGGCGACGGTGCGGATGTCGGTCAGCGACGCGGTGGCGTCGGCGGGGTCGTCGTACGTCGCCTCCGCGGCGCCCGCCGGCGCCGCGGGCAGCCCGGGAACCACGGCCGCGGCCAGCAGGCCCGCCGCGACGGCGGACCTCCGGAGCGGCCGGGCGGGTCGCATCAGTCCAGGTAGTCGCGCAGCACCTGGGAACGCGACGGGTGCCGCAGCTTCGACATCGTCTTGGACTCGATCTGGCGGATCCGCTCCCGCGTCACACCGTAGACCTTGCCGATCTCGTCGAGGGTCTTCGGCTGGCCGTCGGTGAGGCCGAAGCGCATGCTCACCACGCCCGCCTCGCGCTCGGAGAGCGTGTCAAGGACGGCGTGCAGCTGCTCCTGGAGCAAGGTGAAGCTGACCGCGTCGGCCGGGACGATCGCCTCGGAGTCCTCGATCAGGTCACCGAACTCGGAGTCGCCGTCCTCACCGAGCGGGGTGTGCAGCGAGATCGGCTCGCGGCCGTACTTCTGGACCTCGATGACCTTCTCGGGGGTCATGTCGAGCTCCTTGGCGAGCTCCTCCGGCGTGGGCTCGCGGCCCAGGTCCTGGAGCATCTGGCGCTGCACCCGGGCCAGCTTGTTGATGACCTCGACCATGTGCACCGGGATCCGGATGGTGCGGGCCTGGTCGGCCATGGCGCGGGTGATCGCCTGCCGGATCCACCAGGTGGCGTACGTCGAGAACTTGTAGCCCTTGGTGTAGTCGAACTTCTCGACCGCACGGATCAGGCCGAGGTTGCCCTCCTGGATCAGGTCGAGGAAGAGCATGCCGCGGCCGGTGTAGCGCTTGGCCAGCGAGACGACGAGTCGGAGGTTGGCCTCGAGCAGGTGGTTCTTCGCGCGGCGGCCGTCCTCGGCGATCCACTCGAGCTCCTCGAGCGTCTTCGGCGCGATCTTGCCGCCCTTGGCGAGCTTCTCCTCCGCGAACAGGCCGGCCTCGATCCGCTTGGCGAGCTCGACCTCCATCTCGGCGTTCAGCAGCGGCACCTTGCCGATCTGCTTGAGGTAGTCCTTCACCGGGTCGGCGGTCGCGCCGGCGACCATGACCTGCTGCTCGGGCTCGTCGGTGTCGTCGGCCGCGGAGACGACGAACGACGCCTCCTTCTCGTCCTCCTGGATGGAGGGGTCGGTCGCGACGTCCTTCTCGAACTGCTCGTCGGAGATGTCGGGGAGGACCTTCTTGCCGTCGGGGCCGACCACGACCTCCTCGGTCTTGGCCTCGCCCTCGTCGGGCTTCTTCGCGGCGGCGGCCTTCTTCGCCGGGGCTGCGGCCTTCTTGGCCGGAGCGGGCTTCTTCGCCGGCGGGGCGGCCTTGGCCGTCGTCGTCTTGCGCGTCGACGTGGCGGCCACCGCCCGGGTCGTGGCGACCGGCAGGTGCACGGAGATGCCCAGCGAGCTCAGGTGGCCGAGCAGGGCCTTGAGGTGACGCGGCTCGACAGCGGCGTCCTCACTGGCCTGCCGGACCTCCTCCGGCGTGAGGGTGCGGGTCGGCCCGGCCCGCTCGATCAGGGCCACGACGGCAGGGTGCGACAGCACCTCGGCAGGGAGCAACTTGCGCGCGTTCGAGGACACGAACACCTCTCGTGAAACGACGGTCCAACCAGATCAAGGGCGCGGCCCATCCCGGTGTCGTCAAGAGCCGCGCCGCCCATTCTGCCACGCGCTCCCAGCGATTCGGGCAATCCCCCACCTGCCGGTGGGCCGCGCCGCGGACGAGGGCGCCCGAGCACCCAGCGCGGACCGGCCGTTCAGCAGGTGGAGCTGGGCTCCATGACCGCGGCTTCCGGGCCGGCGTTCGGAGCCGATCGGCCCGTCGGGAGCGGGAACTCGGCCAGCACGGTCGTCCCCGGTCCGGCGGGGTCGATCCAGACCCGAGCCGCGCCGTACTGGTGCAGCACGGCCTCGGTGCGCGTCAGGAGCGCATCCAGCAACGAGAGGGGTAGGCCCGAGGAGACGGTGAGGACGTGGACTGCGGGCAACTCTCGCACCTTCCATGGCTCCGCCGGCGTCCCCGAGCGGGGCCACACCGGCGGTACGGCGGCCCGTCCGCGAGACCCGCGAATCCGACAACGAACGACCATAAACGTTCACGCGCGCACGGCCGAGCGGGCGTCCCCGACATGAGGTAAATCGGCCTGTCGTCGCGGCCAATCCGGTACATGCCCGCGGCGGGTCCGCTCTGATGGAGCCCTGGGCCCGTCTGACAGGGCAGGCGGCCCGGACGGCTGGCGGGTGAGCGCCAGGATCGTGATGTGGGGGATGACAGATGGACGTTGTGCAACTCGTAGATCAGTCGGCGGCGACCGCGCTCCAGCACGCGTCGGCGCTGCAGGACCACCTCCGCTCCGTGGACCGGACGGGCAACCCCGTCATCCACGAGTGCCGGGCGGAGATGCACCGGCTCGTCGGCGACATCGTGTCGCTGCGCAACGCGGCCGAACTGCTGAAGCGCCAGAGCGAGCTCGACGCCTGAGCGCCGGCCGCGACGTCAGCGCACCGTCAGCGCGACGTCAGCGCGCCGTCGCGGCCTTGGCGGCCGCCTTCTTCTGCTTCTTGTAGTCGCGCACCTTCTGCAGCGAGTCGGTGTCGACCACGTCGGCCACCGAGCGGTAGCCCTCCTCGGCGTACGCGCCGACAGCGACCTCCCAACCGGCCGGGCGGACGTCGAGCTGCTTGGCCAGCAGGGCGACGAAGATCTGCGCCTTCTGCTTGCCGAAGCCCGGCATCTCCATGACCCGCTTGAGCAGGTCCTTGCCGTCGGCCGCCTCGGTCCAGATCCGCTCGGCGTGCCCGTCGTACCTCTCCTCGACCAGCGCGGCGAGCGCCTGGAGGCGGGCGGCCATCGAGCCCGGGAACCGGTGGATCGCCGGCGGGGTCGAGCACAGCGCCGCGAACTCCTCCGGGTCGGCTGCGGCGATCCGGGCCGGCTCGAGGCTGCCGAACCGGTCGAGCACCTTCGCGGGACCGCGGAAGGCGTGCTCCATGGGGTACTGCTGGTCGAGCATCATGCCGACCACCAGCGCGAACGGGTCGTCGGTCAGGACCTGGTCGGCGTGGTCGTCACCGGTGATGTGGATCGTGGCCATGTCCCCATCTTGCCCGAGGTCGGCCGCCGGGACGTCATACGTTGCGAGCAAGGGGACACACTGTCCGTATGACGTCCCGCGGCCGGGCGGGGCCCGGGTGCTTCGTGGGTGTCGTTCGGGAGAGGTGTGGTCAGGGTCAGGCCAGGCTGAGGAAGAGCTTCTCCATCTTCTTGACGTCGACGGATCCGGGGCCGTCGCCGGCGGCGATGCACTGCTGGAGGCCGGTGGCGACGATCTGGAAGCCGGCGCGCTCGAGCGCCTTGAGGACCGCCGACAGCTGGGTCAGCACGTCCTCACACTCGGCGCCCTCCTCCAGCATCGCGATCACCTTGCCGAGGTGGCCGTGCGCCCGCTTGGCGCGGTTGACGATGGCCTGGAGCTCACCGGGATCGAGCTGCATCACGCCTCCCGGACATCGGGGACGTCGAGGACGTCGAGCCTGTCGAGGGCGTCGCGCAGCCGGGTGCGGGCCTCGGCGGCCACCGACGCGACGACCGGTCCGGACTCCAGACGGGCCATCGCGTCCGGGTCGATCGCCTCGACGACCGTCGTGCCGTCCCCCGCGTCGCGGACGACGACGTTGCACGGCAGTAGGGCGGCGATCGAGGGCGCCGCGGTGAGGGCGCGGTGCGCCAGCTCGGGACGGCACGCCCCCAGGATCACCTGGGCGGGCACGTCGACGTCCAGCTTCGCCTTCATCGTGGCCCGGACGTCGACCTCGGTCAGCACGCCGAACCCCTGCTCGGCGAGCGCGTTACGCACGCGGGCGACGGCATCGTCGTACGGCAACGAGGTCCGGATCCGCATCGTGTAGCGGTCGGGGGCCTGCTCGAGGGTGCTCATGGGTTCCTCCCGGGTGGTGTTCCTGTGTCATCATATCCCCCCGGGGGGATAACCCCACGGGGGGATATCTCAAAGCCCGGCCCGGGCTCGATCACGAACAGGAGACGCCATGTGCCAACCGACCCGATGCCGCACCTGCGGACGGACGACCTGGCGCGGTTGCGGCCGCCACGTCGCCGAGGTCCGGGCCGCCGTGCCCGCGGACCAGTGGTGCCCGGGCCACCCGGACGCGCCGCGCCGGGGCATCGCGGCGTGGTTCTCGCGCCGCTGAGCGGGCACCTCGGGACAGTGGACGGCTCCGCTCCGCCGGTGCGGCGGAGCGGAGCCTGGCGAACGACGGCGCGTCGGTGCGCTCGGAGGCCGACGCGCCGTCGGCTCGGGGGTCAGCGCAGGGCCGGCCAGCGCCGGACCAGCGTGGTCCGGGCCCAGGCCCGTCCGGCTCCCCAGGTGTCACCGGCGTAGGCGAGCACCAGCACCACCATGCTGATCGCACCGAGGACGTGCTCGTCGAGCACCGGGTTGTTGTCGGGCAGCAGGTAGACCGACCACATCATCAGGTAGAGCAGCGCGCCGGCAGTGCCCGCGATCCGCATCCCGACGCCGAAGGTCACCGCCAGGCCGATGCCGAGCAGGCCGACCATGAAGAGCCAGTCGGCCCACCAAGCGCCCGCGATGGAGTGGTAGAAGCCCTCGAACGGCCCCTTGGCGCCGTACTTCAGGAAGCCCTCGGTCGGGCTGCCGCCGTTGATCCAGGCCGCGTCGCCGAACCGGTCGAGGTTGCCCTGGGCGTCGTAGCCGGTGTGGTAGCCGAGCGCCAGCAGCTTGTCGAAGAACGCCCAGAGGAAGGTGAGGCCGAACGCGATCCGGAGTACGGCGAGGGCGCGCGCGGCGGCGACGGTGAGACCCCGGGCGTCAGCCAGCTGCGGGGTCGTGGTGGTGGCGTGCGTGCCATGGATGGTGCTCATGGGATCTCTCCTCCCGGTTGTCGCACGTGGGTTTCGTCCTGGTTCCAGTCGACGCCATGACCGTTGGTCCGGGACAGGGCTGGACTCCCCGATCGGGCGGGACCAAGGTCCGCCCAGGAGGCCCAGTGGCCGGGCCCTTGTCCTCGGGTCGCTCTCAGTGCAGCGCCGCGAAGGCGTCGTAGACCATGAACGCCGGCCACACGAAGCCCTCGAGCACGGCCAGAACGTGCCACCAGAACCCGTCCGCCTGCTGCCAGAACCAGACCCAGGCGCCAAGGATCCCCAGCGCGTAGAGGGCTCCCCCGCCCGCGGCCGCACCCGATCCGTTTCCTGCCATCACCGAACTCCCTCCGTGCCATCACTCCACGCCGAACTCGGTGTCGGAACCGGCGCCGCGCCACCCGGCACGGACCAGCCGGACCTCGAGCTTCCCCGGGTCGCGCCGTTCCATCTCGTCGAGGAGCTGCTCCCGCTCACGGACGAGCCGGAGCGCCAGTGCCGGAGTCGTCCGCGGGTCGTGCAGCTCCTCCGACGTACGCCGCCACCGCCGCTCCAGGTCGCGGTCGCCCAGCCACCGGGTGTCCCGGGGGCGCGCCTGGCGGTGCTCCACCCAGAGGTCGACCCCGCACTGCACCAACGGCGGGCTCGCGCCGCCGAGCGCCAGGACGACGAGCAGCGCGACGTCCCCGAGCGCCGTCGGCAGGCCGACGAGCAGCACGCCGGCGACGCCGAACCAGAGGGCGCACTCCCCCGCCAGCCGCCACCTGCTCCGGTCCTCGACCCAGCACGGACCCAGCACTGCGCCGAGAGCGGCGAGCATGGCGGCCGACCCGACCATCGCCCACCAGCCGAGCTGCGCCCCGGCGAGGACGAACGTCAGGGCCGACACCAGCACCGTCGTCGTGCTCCAGAGCGCCCGATAGCTACTCATGCGACCACCGTGCTCACCGACCGCGGGCGCCGGCAGGGCCCATGGTCACATCGAGCGCAGGCCTTCCGGCCGTGCCGCCGGCGCCGCCGCACTGCTCACGCTGGCCGCGTGAATGAGGGACGACGACACTGCGGCGGTCCACCCCGATCGAGGCACCCCGGCCCCGGGGTGGTCGTCGTGCGCCGGGACAGCCGGGACAGCCGGGACAGCTGGCGACGGACCCCGGACTGGGCCGCGGACCAGGCGGTGCGCGAGCACCGGCCGCTGCCGATGGTGCATGCCGTGGCGGCGGCCGAGGAGCTCTGGCGCGACCCGCAGGGTCGCGACACCCGCGTGGGCGTCGTCACGGTCTCCGGGGGCGCCGGTCACACGCGCGCTCCCGCGCAGTTGCTCCTCGACCGCGCGCACCACGGGCGCCCGGCGTCCGACGTCCTGCCCGGCCCCGTGGTCGCGCCCGTGGTCGAGCCCGTGATCGGGCACCCCCGCTGCCCCGTCGCGGGGGTGCCGCACCCATGACCGCGGACGCGCCCCGCGACGATCGGCCGGATCGGCCGGACCCGCCACGCCCGCACCGGGTCGCGGACGTGATGAGCCGCCGGGTGCTCGCCGTCCGCTCGGACTGCAGCATCGTGACCGCGATGCGGTCGGCGCTCGGCGCCGGGCACCAGCACGTCGTGGTCGTGGACGCGACCGGGCGCTACGTCGGCGTCGTCTCCGTGCACTCCGTGGCCCAGGTGATGTTCACGCCGACCACGGTCCGGCGGGTGGCGGTGTCCGCGATCGTGGAGCGCGACGGCCCCCGGACCCGGCCCGACCAGCCGCTGGCCGACGCGGCGTCGGAGATGCTCGACGCCGGCGTCGACGCGATCGGCGTGGTCGACGTCGAAGGTCTGCTGGTGGGCCTGCTCACCTGGGCCGACATCGTGCGCTCGGTCGCCGACACGGCGCGGGAGTAGTGGGCGCGGGAGTAGTGGGCGCGGGAGTAGGGCGGGCGGGGCCGACCGCGTCAGCGGGCCAGCTCGCCGCGGCGCTCCACCACGAGCGACGGAATCGGCGGTACGTCGGCGGGCGCGACGACCCGCACCGGGCACGGCGCGGTGCGCAGCACGGCTCGGGCGGTGGCACCGAGGTGGACGGCGGCCGGCACGCCGTGCTGGCGCCGGGCGATCATCACGAGGTCGGCCTCGCGGGCGGCCTCGACCAGGGCGTGCCCGGCGTGGTCGTGCACGACCCGGAGCTCCACACGCACGTCCGGGTAGGCGGTCCGCCAGTCCCGGACCAGCGCCTCCAGCTCGGCCGTGCCCTCTCGCCGCCACTCGTCGAGGTCGACCCGCGACTCGATGATGTCGTCGTACTCGCTCGGCAGCTTCCACGCATGGACGATCAGCAGCTCGGCCTGCCGGCGCTGGGCCAGCGCGAACGCGTCGGCGAGCAGCTCGGCGGTGTGTCCGACCGCCTTGACGCCGACCGCGATCCGGCCCCGCTCGTCCGGCTGCCAGCCCGCCGGCACCTCGATCACGGGCACCGTCGCCCGGGCGGCGACGCCGGTGGCGGTGTCGCCGCGCAGCAGGCGCTCCAGCAGCGGCCGGTCGTCGCGGCCGACGACGATGGCCACGGCACCGTCGCCGGCCGCTGTCAGCTGCGCGGGCCGGGTGCCGTGGCGCAGGCAGCGCTCGGTCGGCACGTCCGGGGCCAGCGCGGCCACTCGGGCGGCCGCCTTGGCCAGGACCGCCTCGCCCACCCGCGTCAGGTCCACCGGAGCCTCCGGCAGCAGGGGCGAGATCGGCGTCTGGTCGGGCACGACGTGCACCAGCCGCAGCGTCGCGCCGAGCGACGCCGCCTCGGCTGCGGCGTACCGCAGCGCGCCGAGGTTGTCGGCGCTGCCGTCGACGCCGACGACCACGTGTCGCTGCTGCTCCTGGATGCCCGTCTGGACGCTCATGGCGACCTCCTCGACGTCGGTGAGGCGGCGACTCCACCCCTCTCGCCAGCGTCGGTCCCGGAGGCCGCCGCCGTCAGGGCCGCTCGTCCGCCACCGGGCTGACCAAGGTCACCCCGGGCCGGGACCCTGGGCCGTGGCGCCGAGCGCCGTCCCGCCGCACCGTGGAGGCAACGGAGATCGACCGAGCGGGACCGAGAGGGACCGAGCGCTCCGGTGTGAGGAGGTCGAGATGAACACCACGATGCCGACGCCCCCGCCGGTCGTGCTCACCGGGTACGACTGCTGGGGCCTGCTCGAGGACGAGGAGATCGCACGCATCGCCTGGTCGAGCCCGGACGGTGTCGCCATCGTCCCCGTCAACTACGCCGTCGCGGACGGCGCGCTGTGGTTCCGGACCCAGCTCTACACCGCGCTGGCGCGCCAGTGCGCCGGCGGACGCGTCGCGGTCGAGGTCGATCACCTCGACCGGCGGAGCCGGTCGGCGTGGAGCGTCGTGGTCGTCGGCACCGCCGAACGGGTGCCCCCGCAGGAGGTGCCCGACAGCGTGATCGGCATGGAGGTCTGGGCGCCGGGTCCGCGCAGCCTCTTCATCCGGGTGACGCCGATCGAGGTCACCGGCCGGCGCCTGTGGGGTCGCCCCGCACCCGATCGCGACGACCGGACCGAGCCCGAGACCCGGAGCGAGGCCCCGACCGAGGAGGAGAGCTGACATGTTGGTCCAGGAGGCCATGGCACGCGAGCCCGTGACCGTGACGGTGCAGACGAGCATCAAGGAGGCCCTGCGGCGGCTCTGCGACCACGCGATCACCGCGATGCCGGTCGTCGACGCCGGCGGCCGGCTCCGCGGCATCGTGAGCGAGGCCGATCTGATCCAGGACCTCGTTGCCCGGGATCCCCGGGCGCTGGAGCGACCGATCACCGTCGAGCCGCTCTATCCGCCGGTCACGGTCGAGGACGTCTACACCCGCGCGACCGTGACCGTGGCGCCCGACGACGACGTCGCGACGGCGGTCGAGCTGATGACCGCGACCGGGGCCAAGAGCCTGCCGGTGGTCGACCGTCGGCACCGACTCCTGGGGATCCTCAGCCGCAGCGACGTCGTGCGCGCGCTTGCCCGCGGTGACGAGGCCATCGCGTCGGACGTCACCGCGCTGCTGTCGTCGCTCGGCCACGACGACTGGCTCGTCGACGTCGACGACGGCGTGGTCTCGATCACCGGGCCCGCGGACGCCGCCGAGGCCGCACTGGCCCGGGCGCTAGCGAACACCGCGGCCGGCGTCGTCGACGTACGGATCAACCTCGGGTGAGGCCGGGCGCCGGTCAGCCCACTCGCACCCGCTCGCCGAGGGCCGGGACGACGGCGGTGATGCCGAGCTGCCGGTCGATGCGGGCCGCCAGGCGGCGGGACGCGTCGACCTCGCCGTGCACGACGTACACCACCTCCGGCGGCGCGCTCGCGGACGCGATCCAGCCGACGAGCTCGTCGGCGTCGGCGTGGACGGAGAACGTGGGATCGTCGACGATCTCGGCCCGCACCGGCACGTACCGCCCGTGGATCTTGACCTGATGCGCACCGTCCAGCAGCTGGCGGCCACGCGTGCCGACCGCCTGGTAGCCGGTGAGCACCACGCAGTTGCGGTGGTCGGGCAGCTGGTGCGCCAGGTGGTGGATCACGCGCCCGCCGGTCGCCATGCCCGAGGCGGAGACGACGATGCACGGCGAGCCGGGCCGGTTGAGCCGCATCGACCCGGCCGCATCGGGGACTCCCCGGACGCGCAGGAGGTCGAGGGCGGCGAGCAGCTCGGTGGCCTCGGGACGCAGCTGCGGCGACCCGGTGGCGACCGCGGCCCGGTAGACCTCCAGGGCCGCCAGCGCCATCGGGCTGTCGAGGAAGACCGGCACCCGCGGGATCGCGCCCGCGCTCATCAGCCGGTACAGCTCGAGCAGCACGAGCTCGGTGCGGTCGACCGCGAACGCGGGGATCAGCACGGAGCCGCCGCGGCCGACCGTCCGGCGGACGGCGCCGGCCAGGACGTCCGGCTCGTCCGCGGCGTGGACGCGGTCGCCGTACGTCGACTCGATGACGATCGCCGACACCGCGGGCGGCGGCGCGGGCGGCCGGAGCAGCGGATGGTGCGGACGTCCCAGGTCACCGCTGAAGGCGAGAGCGGCCCCGTCGACCTCGAGGTGGACCGTGGCCGAGCCGAGGATGTGCCCCGCGGGACGCAGCGTCAGACGGGTGGACCGGCCGAGCACGACCTCCTCGTCGTACTCGACCGCGTCCAGGAGCCGCAGCGTGCGCTCGACGTCGTCGACGTCGTACAGCGGGAGGGCCGGCCGGTGCCGCGAGAACCCTCGTTCGTTGGCGAACCTGGCGTCCTCCTCCTGCAGGTGGGCGCTGTCGCGGAGCACGATCTCCACCAGCTGGGCGGTCTCGGGCGTGCACACGATGCGCTCCCGGAATCCCTCGCGCACCAGGCGGGGCAGGTAGCCGCAGTGGTCGAGGTGGGCATGGGTGAGGACGACCGCTGCGAGCTCGCCGACGGGCACGTCGCTCGGCTCCCAGTTCCGTCGCCGCAGGGCGGACAGCCCCTGGTAGAGCCCGGCGTCGACCAGCAGGCTGCCGTCGTCGGACTCGACCAGGAACCGGCTGCCGGTCACGGTGCCCGCGGCACCGAGGAAGGTCAGGGCCGGGCTGCGCCGGGTGTGCTCACGGGTGTGCTCACGGTGCTCGGTGGGGTTCATGGGACGCTCCTTCGACTCCGTCTCCAGGCTCGGGTACCGCGCGGGCACCGGTCAGGGCCCTTCGTCACTGGGAGCGGGGCCACAGGTACCGCCGGGCTCGGTGACCGGACAGGTGCCAGGCTGGGGTCGAGATCCGAGTCGAGGGAGTGAGTCGTGGACGAACACGGGCACGAACACCGGCACGAACACCGGGCCGAGGTAGGCCGGGAGCAGGCGAGCCGAGCCGGGCTCACGCCGCTCACCGACGACGAGTGCCTGGCGCTGCTCTCGCGCGCGGAGGTCGGGCGGATCGCCTGGTGCACCAGCCGCGGACCGGTCGTGCTGCCGGTCAACATCCGGCTGGTGGGTCACGCGGTGCTGATCCGGGCGTCGGGGCTCTCCGCGATGGTGGCCAAGATCGACGCCGAGCGCGTCGCCGTCCAGGTCGACCATCTCGACGCCGACCGGCGGGAGGGCTGGTCGGTGCTCGCCCGCGGGCGAGCCGAGGTCAGCTTCGGCCCGCCCACTCCCGGCTCCCCCGAGCCGTGGCCGCCGGGTGAGCGCTCCGCCGCGGTGCGCGTCACCGTCGACGAGCTGAGCGGCCGTCGACTGACGGCTGGCCAGTAGTCTCCCGCCTCGCTCAGTGGTGCTCGTGCCCGTGCTGCCGGGTCGCGATGATCGCCGCCTGCGTCCGGCTCTCCACGCCGAGCTTGCCCAGCATCGTCGAGACGTAGTTCTTGACGGTCTTCTCCGCCAGCGAGAGCCGCTCGGCGATCTGCCGGTTCGTCAGGCCCTCGCCGACCAGGTCGAGGATCTGGTGCTCCTTCGGGGTCAGGTGCTTGGTCACCGGGTCCTCCGGCGGACCGTTGCGCAGCCGCGCCAGCACCTGGGCGGTCACCGCCGGGTCGAGCATGGACTGGCCCGCGGCCACCCGGCGCACCGTCTCGACGAAGTCCGCGCCCTTGATCTGCTTGAGCACATAGCCCGAGGCGCCGGCCATGATGGCCGCGAAGAGCGCCTCGTCCTCGTCGTACGACGTGAGGATGAGCGCCGCGATCGTCGGATCGACCGACCGGATCTGCCGGCACACCTCGACCCCCGAGCCGTCGGGCAGCCGCCCGTCGAGGATCGCGACATCCGGCCGCAGCGCCGGGATCCGGCTGGCCGCCTCCTGCGCGAGACCGGACTCGCCGACCACCTCGATGTCCCCCTCGCTCTCGAGGAGGTCGCGGATGCCGCGGCGGACCAGCTCGTGGTCGTCGAGGAGGTAGACCGTGATCGGGTCACCCCGTGGCTGCTCCGGATGCTCGTCCTGCTTCCACATGTCTCGACGGTACGCGCCGGATACCCGGGACCGCCGCGGGCGATCGCACCCCCGCGACGGGACCTTCGTCCCTGGGCGCGGCTGCTCACGGCAGCCGGATCAGCCGGGTGCCCTGCACGATCGCCGACGCGGCGGTCTGGAAGAGCGGCGCCAGCGCCTCGGGCGTCGGGGTGCAGAAGAAGAAGTCGCCGTCGGCGTTCTCGCCGTTCTGCTCCGCGGTCGTGTCGCAGCCGGGTCCCGCTCCCCCGCCGTCGTCCTTGCTGGGCGTGCCGTCCGGGCGGTTCGACGCCGCGGTGGCCAGTCGCTCGGTGACGAGCGCGGATCCGCCGCCGTTGCACCGAGTGCCGTCGAGCCGGAAGGCGATCGTCACCACGAGGATCCCTGCGTTCTTGGCCGAGGCGGCCTCGTTGACGAGGTTGTTGCAGGCCGTCGTGCCGTTGCTGCTGTAGGGGTAGCCGTCCCCGGGGTTGGTGTCCTCGTTGGGCTCGCCGTCGGTCATGAAGATGATCGCCTTCCGCACCGGCGCCGGTCGGGCGGCGGAGCTGGCGAGCAGCTCCCGTGCGGCGCGCATCGGCGCCGCGAGATAGGTGCCGGTCGACGATGACGTGTTGCCGATGCAGTCCACTGCCAGGGCCAGCGGGTCACTGGCGCTCAGCACGGGCGGGGTGGTGGGTGGGTGGACGTCCGTGTCGTCGTAGGTGCTGCTGAAGCCGACCGGGATCCACGGCCCGGAGCTCTTCGAGGTGCTGGGCCGGCTCTTGCACGACAGCGGTGCATCGCCCGAGCTGCGCCCGATGGTCCCCAGGGCGACCCGGTGCTGACTCGGCGTGAGGTACTCCAGGAGGCCCTTGATCGCATCCTCGAGGTTCCGGATGGCGCTGCCCATGCTGCCCGTCCGGTCGCCGACGACCACCATGTCGATCGGGTTCGCCGGGATCGAGCCGCACGCGCCCTGGCAGGCGACGGACGTGAGCGACCCGGTCTCCCCCTCGTCGACGCCGATGACCGGCGCGAAGACGTAGGGCACGTCCTTCTCGTCGCGGACCCGCAGCGTGTTGCACAGGTCGCCCTGCTCGGGCACGCACGGGATCGCGCAGATCCGGCCGTTGCAGGCGAGTCCGGGGTAGGCCGAGGCGGTGTACGGCGCCGAGCCCGGGTTGCAGCTGAGCGGGATGTGCGTGGTGTCCACGACGTACGTCGAGCCCGAGGCCTTGGAGCCCACGACGCAGAAGAAGTCGACGTCGGGTGACGCGTCGGGGTCGTTGGCGTGGGCGTTGGCCAGGGCCGCAGCCCTGGCGCCGGCACCGTCGGCCGGCAGCTTCCCTGCCCCGGCCTGCGCGGCCATGTCGAGGGTGTCGTGGAGCTCCTGCCGCTCGTTGACGAGATCGGCGAGGTCGACGGCCAGGGCCGCGAACCCGAACAGCACGACCGCCACGACGGCCGAGATGACGGCGATGGCGCCGCGCTCGTCGCGGGGCAGGTCGGACCCGGTCATTCGATCCTCATCTCCGCCCGCTTCGTGAGGGTGGTGCCGCCCGGGTCGACCATCTCCCCGACCGGGGTGATCCAGCCATGCGGCAGGCTCACCGTCACGATCACCGTGTCGCCCGGAACGGCCGCGGCGAGGCTGCTGCAGACGACGCCCGACGGCTTGCGACAGGCGACCGTGACGGTCGCGGCGGCGGCGTCGCCGGCCGGGAGGCTCGACCGGACCACTCCGCTGACCGCCGCGGCGTTCGGGTTGAGGCTGCCCTCCCGGGCGCCCTCCCGGGCCGCGTTGTTGATCAGCACGTCCCGGTTGATCGCCCACCCGAAGTCGACCGCGCCGAAGACCAGCAGGAAGAACGGCAGCAGGACGAGCGCGAACTCGACCGCGGCCGCCCCCCGCTGGTCGCGGGTGGTGGTCCGTCGAGGACTCATGTCGGCCTCCCTCGGGTCGTCGGTCACGGTGGGCTGGAGACGCCGGCGGCCGGTGCCGCCTCCCCCCATGGGCGGCACCGGCCGGTCGGCTGGTGGGGTGCGTCGGATCAGCTGGCCGGAGGCGTCGGCAGCTGCCCTGTGATCGTGAGGAAGGCCTGGTGGATCTGGTTGCCGAGCAGGACGACGGTGGCCACGATGACCGCCGCGATCAGGGCGACGAGCATGCCGTACTCGACGGCGGTGGCGCCGCGCTCGTCGTCGCGCTTGTCGCGACCGGTCTTGAGGTCGGTGAGGAACATCAGGGTCATCAGCTGGAGCTTCTCGATCATCGGACTTTCCCTTTCAGTGAGGCGACCGGTGACCGGTCCCTTCCGAACCCCCCGATGGGGCCCTTCGTGACATCAATGCTGGGCCGGCCGGGAGCCGCCGGCGTACGCCGTTCGGCTCGACCGCATGGCCCGTTCGGGCCATCTCCGGACGGCCGCTCGACCCACGGGTCGACCCGGAACGGCGGTGGGCGGTCCACCGTTTTCAGGCGACAGACGGTGGATGGGCCACCGCCGCACGCCGCACCCGCCAGGCCGGCGGTGGATCATCCACCCTTCCCGGACGACAGACCGTGGAGAGCCCACCGCCGCACGCCGTCACCCCACGAACGCGGCGGAGCCGCAGGCCCCGAGGGGCCTGCGGCTCCGCCGCTGACGATGCGGGCGGCTCAGCCGGCCACCGGCACCGGTGCCATCAGCAGGCCGAGGCGCAGCCCGGCCGCGAGCGCCTCGGTACGGCTGGCGACGCCGAGCTTGCGGTAGATGTGAGCCAGGTGCACCTTGACCGTGGACTCGCTCAGGTACAGCTGGCGGGCGATGTCGGCCGTGCGCAGACCCTCCGCGAGCAGCCGCAGCACGGCCAGCTCGCGCTCGGACAGGCGGGTGGTGGCCGAGCCGGACCGGCGCATCAGCGCACCCGCGAGCCCGGTGCACAGGAAGCTGCGCGGCGTGCGCACGGCGTGCCGGACGGCCCCGATGACCTCCTCGCTCCGCAGCTCCTTGCCGAGGAAGCCGGAGGCACCCGCCTCGAGCGCGGCGAAGATCTGCGGGTCGCCGGCGTGCATGGTCAGCACGAGGACGCCGGTGCGGTCGCTGTCCCGGCGGACCGCCTCCACGACGTCCAGCCCGCTGCCGTCGGGCAGCTGGAGGTCCGTCACGACGGCATCGGGGCGCAGGGCGCTCCACATGGAGAGCGCCTGGGCGACCGTGGCGGCCTGGCCGACCACCTCGAAGCCACCCGCACGCTCGAAAGCGCGGACCAGCCCCTGGCGGACCAGGTCGTGGTCATCGACGAGCAAGACGCTGAGTGTCATCGCCCTCTCCTTCTGTCCTGAGATCTCTCCTGAGCCGAGCCGGGACCCCCAGGGCGAGGGTCACGACGGTGCCGCCGTCCGGGCGGACGCCGATCACGAGAGCCGCGCCGACCTGGTCGGCGCGCTCCCGCATGCCCTGCAGTCCGAAGTGGCCCGGGCTCGGGGCGACGGTCCCGACGCCGTCGTCCTCGATCGCCAGGACCAGCCGGTGCCCGTCCGAGACCAGGCGCACCCACAGGTTGACCGCCCGCGCGTGCCGGCGGACGTTGGTGATCGCCTCCCGGGCCACCATCAGCACCTCGTGCTCGACGGACTCCGGGAGTCGCTCGCCGCGCTCGTCGAGGTGCAGGTGCACCCGCAGGTCGCCGCGGCGTCCGAGCTCGCCGACGTACGCCGAGAGCGCGCCCGACAGGCCGTCGACCGGCCGCGGCTCGGAGCGCAGGCCCTCGACGGCGCGGCGCACCTCGCAGGCGATCCCAGTGACGTCGTCGCGGAGCGCGAAGAGCGCCTCGCGGCCCGGGCCCGACCCGACCACGAGCGCCACCTCGTCGACCCGGTAGGCGAGCGCGACGAGCTGCTGGATCACGCCGTCGTGCAGCTCGCGGGCGAGCCGGCGCCGCTCATCTCGGGCGGAGCCCGCCGCGGCCGGGCGGCTCATCCGAAGGCCTCCATCATCTTCAGCGCCGCCGGGCCGAGCACGACCAGGAAGAGGCTCGGCAGGATGCAGAGGACGAGCGGGACCATGATCTTGACCGGGACCTTCTGCGCCTTCTCCTCCGCGGTCTGACGGCGGCGCACCCGCATCTCCTTGCTCTGGATGCGCAGCACCCGGCCGATCGGCACGCCGAGCTGGTCGGCCTGCACCATCGCCTGGCAGAAGGAGCGCAGCTCCTTGATCGTGCTGCGGTCCCCCATCGCGCGCATCGCGGCCATCCGGCCCATGCCGAGCTGCATCTCCTGCAGCAGCCGGGAGAACTCCTGGGCGAGCGGGCCGGTGGTGTTCCGCGCGACCTTCAGCACCGCCGCGTCGAAGCCGAGTCCGGCCTCGACCGAGATCGTCATCAGGTCGAGCGCGTCCGGCAGCGCCCGCCGCATCAGCGCCTCGCGCTTCTGCCCGGCGTTGTAGAGCAGCAGGTCCGGGACCAGGAAACCGGTCAGTGCAAGGACCACCGCCACCGCGAGGGCCGGTGCCGGCGCGACACCGACGGCCAGGCCGTAGAGCAGCGCGGCGCCGCCGAGGACGCCCATCGCGACCACCTTGACGCCCAGCATCCGGTCGACGTCCCACCCGGTCGGGTTGCCCGCGATGTCGAGCCGGCGCTGGATCCGCGCCTCGGCCCCCGACCGCGTCAGCCGCCGGGCCAGGCCGGCGAACCGGACGGCGTACGGCGCGAGCACGCGGCGCACGAACGACGGGTCCGGGTCCATCGCGACGGGCTCGGGCGCGGCCCCCAGCACCTGGATCGCGGCGAGGGAGGACGCCACGCCGCGCCGGTCGGACGCCAGTCCGCCCAGCGCCACGAAGGCGAGCACCGACCCGGTGAGCAGCAGCAGGCCACCGCCGACCATCACGAAGGAGGACATCTCAGACCTCCACCTTGACCATGCGCGACATCACCCAGCCGCCGACCGACACCAGCGCGACCGCGGCGCCGAGCATCACCAGCCCGAGCAGGGTCGTGTAGAGGGGCTCGGCGAACTCGCGGTTCGCGACCATCAGGTAGCAGAACATCGCGACCGGGAGCCCGCCGAGGATGTACGCCGACAGCCGGCCCTCGGCGCTGAGCGTGCGCACCTGCCGGCGGAGGAACTCGCGCTCCCGGAGCGTCTCGGCGACGGTCTCGAGCACCTCGGCGAGGTTGCCGCCGACCTCGCGCTGGATCCGGATCGCCATCACCACCCACGCGAAGTCGACGCTGCCCATCCGGGCGGCGATGCCGTCGAGGGCGTCGCCGATGTCGACGCCGAGGCGCTGCTCGACGAGGGCCCGGCGCAGCTCCCCCGCGATCGGCTCCTGGCCCTCCCGGACCACGGTGTCGATCGCCTGGGGCACCGAGAGACCGGCCGACAGGCTGTTCGCGATGATCGTCAGCATGTCGGGCAGCTGCCCACTGAACGCCGCCAGCCGCCGGGCGTGCCGGATCCGCAGGTAGACCAGCGGCGCCAGCACCCCGAGCGCGAGACAGACCAGCGCGAGGGCCAGCCCGCCCAGCGCGAAGCCCAGGCCGGCGACGACGAGCGCCACGGCGGCGTGGATCACCGCCCACTCCGCCGGGCGGACCGCCATGCCGGCGCCGGAGAGCCGGCGGGCGAGCCGGGCCTCGACGTCGCCGGGCACCACGGCCTGGGCGACCAGCACGGCCACGCCGCGCACCCCGGCACCCTCCCGCTGCCCGGTGCCCTCGCCGAAGTACGTCGCGAGCCGACGGTCGGCCGACGGCAGCGCGGGACGAACGAGCACGGTGCCGACCGCCAGGGCCAGGCCCGCACCGATCGCGACGGCGCCGAGCAGCAGCGGCACGGGGAAGGTGCTCATGCCGCGGCCCCTGCCGCGCTGAACACCGTCGGGTCGATGTGCACGTTGCGCTCCGCCAGCCGGTCCAGGAACCGCGGCCGGAGCCCGGTGGACCGCAGCTGACCGCGGGCGGCCCCGTGCTCGTCGTACCCCGCGGCGAAGTCGAAGAGGAAGACGTCCTGGAGCGTGATGACGTCGCCCTCCATCCCGACGATCTCGGTGATCGCCGTGATCCTGCGGCTGCCGTCCTTGAGGCGGACCTGCTGGACGACCAGGTCGATCGCACTGGACGCCTGCTCCCGGATCGCCCGGACCGGCAGCTCCATCCCGGCCATCATCACCATCGTCTCGACCCGCGCGAGCGCGTCGCGCGGCGAGTTGGCGTGCACGGTCGACAGCGAGCCGTCGTGCCCGGTGTTCATCGCCTGCAGCATGTCCAGCGCCGCGGCGTCGCGGATCTCGCCGACGACGATGCGGTCGGGCCGCATCCGCAGCGCGTTGCGCACCAGGTCGCGGATGGTGACGGCGCCCCGGCCCTCGATGTTGGCCGGCCGCGACTCCAGCCGCAGCACGTGCTCCTGGTGCAGCCGCAGCTCGGCGGCGTCCTCGACCGTCACGATGCGCTCGTCGCTGGCGATGAACGACGACAGCACGTTGAGCGTCGTCGTCTTGCCGGCGCCGGTGCCGCCGGACACCAGGATGTTCAGCCGCCCGCGCACGCAGGCGGCGAGCAGGTCGGCGGCCTCCCGGCCGAGCGTGCCGGCCGCGACGAGGTCGTCGGCGGTGAACGCGTCGGCGGCGAACTTGCGGATGGTGAGCATCGAGCCGTCGAGCGCCAGCGGCGGGATCACCGCGTTCACCCGGCTGCCGTCGGTGAGCCGGGCGTCGACCATCGGGCTGGTCTCGTCGACCCGCCGGCCGACGCGGCCGACGATCTTGTCGATGGTGCGGCGCAGGTGCGCCTCGTCGTTGAACGCCGCGTCCACCCGCACGATGCGGCCCGCCCGCTCGACGAAGACGTCGCTGGGACCGTTCACCATCACCTCGGTGAGATCCGGGTCGCGCAGGTACGGCTCGAGCGGGCCGTAGCCGAGGATGTCGTCGGCGATCTCCTGGACCACCCGACTGCGGTCGGCACCCGACATCGGCTGGTCGCTGCCGGCCACGGCGGTCTGGAGGGCGGTGCGCACCAGCTGCTCGAGGTCGTCGGAGGTCATGTTGACGTCGTAGAGCTGCGGCCCGAGATCGCTCACGAGCTGGACGTGCACCATCCGCTTGAGGTCACCGAAGGGGTCCCGTGCGAGGTGGCGTCCGGGCGTCGGCTCGGAGGGCTGCGACGACGCCTCCTCGGCGGCGCCTCCCGCTGCGCGCGACCGGTCCTGGTGTGCCGCCAGGAGCCGGTCGGAGAGTGCCATGTCACGCCGCCTTCCGCAGTCGCCGACCTCGGCGACGGTCGCGGGCCGCGGCGGCCCGGCCGGCCGCCGGCAAGGCGAGGTCGCGCGACAACGCCGCCGCGAACGAGGCGAGGGTGCGACCCACCGGACGTCCGGCGTACGCACGGACCGCGGGCTCGCCCCGGTTGACGGCGACCAGCACCTCGCGGGTGGTGGGCATCGTGACCGTGCTGCGCACCCCGAGCGTCTTCTCGAACTCCTCGACCGAGAGGCCGACCTTCGCGTCCGCCCGGTTGAGCACCACCCGCCACAGGTCCCGCGGATAGTTGAGCAGATCGAGAGTGCCGACCGCGAGCTTGAGGTTCTTCAGCGCCGGGATGTCCAGCGTCCCGACCAGCACCAGCAGGTCGCTGTGGTCGAGGGCCTGCAGGGCCTGGTCGTCGAAGGAGCCGCTGGTGTCCACGACGACCACGTCGAACATCTGCTTGAGCAGGTCGAGCACGGCGCCCACCGACGCCGGCGAGACCACGGTCCCGAGCTGCACCGGCGCGGCGAGTACCGCGAGCCGGTCGGAGTGCCGGGTCAGCAGCGACTCGACGGCACTCTGGTCGAGGTTGCCGTCGAACCGGGCCAGGTCGTCGAGCGTGTGCTGGGGCGCCAGCGAGAGCATCACCGCCACGTCGCCGCCCTCGATGTCGAGGTCGACGAGGCAGGCCCGGTGGCCGAGGTCGGCCAGCGCGACGCCGAGGTTGGTGGCGACCAGCGTCTTGCCCACCCCACCCTTCGTCGAGAACACCGTGACCAGGCCACCCCGGGCTCCCTCGGGCCCGGCCTGCTCCTGGACGCCGGACATGGCGCGGGCGATCGCCTCGACCCGGCGTACGGCGCTGCCGATCGCGGGCAGGTCGTCGCTCGCGACGACCTCGCGCACGCCGGCCCGCATCGCACGGGCGAGCACCCCGTCGTCCACGCTGTCGCGGAGCAGGACGACGCCGAGCGCGGGACGGAGGATGCGATTCTGCTCGGCGACCCGGAGCGCGTCCTCCACCGGGACCGACGGGCCCAGGACGACGGCGTGCTCGGGGTGCCGCTCGAGGTGGCGGGCGAGCCGGTCGGTCGTGGTGAGCACGGACGGCGTGCCCGGCATCAGCTGCTGGACCAGCCCCGCCACCTGCGGGTCGGTCTCGACGATCGTGGTCATGACACTCCTCGGAACAGCTCGGGCGCGAGCTCGCGCGCGGTGGTGCCGGGGCCGTTGACGACCCGGCTCTTGTCGGTGCGGAGCGCGAAGGTCAGGTCGCCGTTGCGGGCGCCGTAGATGACCCGCTCGGCCTCCTTCTGGCTGACCGCGATCGTGAGGATCGTCCGCGGGACCTGCTCGGTGGTCTCGGTGCCGTCATCGTCCTTGGTGGTCCGGGGGGTGACGGTCGTGTCGCCGACCCCGAGCACCTGCACCTTCGGCAGCAGCACCCTCGTCAGCGGCGGCAGCTTCCGGGTCGACCCGTCCTTGAGGTACAGCTCCGGGTCGCCCGACACGAAGATCGCCACCCGCGATCCCGGGGTGACGAACCCGGCGACCCGTTCGGGATCGGTGAGCTCGACGCTGATCGCCAGCCGCTCGCCCGGGATGCCCAGCACCTGCTCGCCCCCGGGCTGCCCGAACTGCTCGGCGATCAGCTGCTGCCCGGGATAGATCGTGCTCAGCGCGACCAGGTCCTTGATCGACGCCGTCGACGTCAGGGCTCCCCCGCTGAGGTCGTTGCGGACCACCTTGCGGGTCTGGAGCTTGTCCGCGACCAGGGCGTCCCGCACGGACTCACCCGGCGCGATCACCTCCGTGGCCGTCACGACCTCGACGTACTCCCGTCCGTCGGCGGCCCGGGCGTCGACGCCCTGGAGGTACCAGATGATCATCGTCGTCCCCAGCGCTGCGATGGCCAGGGCCACGATGAGGGCTGTCGCTCGTCGTGCCATGGTGCTGCCCTTCTCCCGCGTGATGGGCGAACATGACGCGGCCGCTGCTACCGATGCCCGACCTCGGCCATGTCTCCCGGATGACCCGGAACGTAGGGCTCGGCGCTCAGACGGCCCGGCCGAAGGATTCGGTCGCTACCCAAATCTGGGGATCGGCGAGCACCAGTGGTCTGGACGACAGGTCTGGACCACTGGGAGCGCTCCGGAGGAGCGAGGTGCGGCGTGGGAAGGTGCGGGAGGTGCGGCTCAGTCGGCCTTGACTGCCAGCACCGGGCAGTGCGCGTCGAGGAGCACCCGCTGCGCGTTGCTGCCGAGGATCAGCTTGCCGACCGGCGAACGACGGCGCAGGCCGATCACGATCAGCTCGGCCTGACTGGCCTCCGCGATGCTGATCAGGTCCTCGGCGGGCTCGAAGCCACGGACCAGCTGACGGACCTCGTAGTCGACGCCGGACCCGTCGAGGATCTTCCGGACGGCGGCCATCTCACGGTCGGCCTGGGTGGACGCCTCGGCATCGAAGTCGGAGCCACCGCGGTGGGAGTTAACCACGACGAGGCTGGCGTCGCGCAGCTTGGCCTCGGCCACGGCGGTGCGCAGGGCGGCCTCGCCCTCCGGCTTCGGCACGTAACCCACGACGACCTTGCCCATCGATCCTCCCAAGCTCAGCGACTGGTGGTCCATCCGGGCGGGGCGCCCACCGGCACCGTAGCCGATCCGGCCACGCCCATGCATGCCTGTGGAGGACGCCCGGCGCGTCCGGCGCGTCTGCACGAGGGTGGTCCTCGACGACGGGAGACGCATGGACGGCATCCGAGAGCCGGTGGGGCGGCCGCTGCAGGCAGTGCTGCGTCGGGCGGTGCTCGACCACGGCCGGCGCGAGCGCCGGCGGGTCCATCCGCCGCTGCTCCACGTGGGCTGGCCCGGCGCCCGGGAGGAGCTGTTCGCGGCCGAGCCCGGGGACGTCCTCGACCATGCCCTGCGCACCGATGTCGCCGCCGCCCTGCTGCGCGCCGCCCGCCGGCACCCGCCGGTCAGCGGCGCCGTGCCGATGCTGTGGCTGACCAGGTCGGCCCCGCTGGAGGTCGGCGACGCGGACCTCGCCTGGCTCGCGGCCGCGTGGTCGGCGACCGCCGAGGCGGGTCTCGGACTCACCTTCGTGGTGGTGAACCGGCACGGGTGGCTCGACCCGCGCACCGGCGTACACCGCGAGTGGAAACGGCTCCGGCAGCGGTGAGTGCTCCCGGCGGCCGCCCCGATCGATCAGTCCCAGGTGTGCACCGGCTCGTTGGTGTGCATCCGCTGGCGGTAGTCGAGCAGGGCCGCGCGCAGGGCGTCGTAGCGGTCCCGCTCGCCCTCGGCGCGCACCCGGCCGACGAACCACTCCGCGCCGTTGGCACCCCGCAGGCAGCGCTCCTCGATGATGCCGAGCAGTCGGTCGCTCTCGGCGCCGGACGCGCCCCACGACGCCAGGCCCTCGCGGGCCATCGGCAGCAGCCGGCGCAGCACCAGCTCGGTCGCCCGCACCTGGCCGACGCCCGGCCAGTACACCTGCGCGTCGATGCCCTGCCGCGACGCGGCGTGGAAGTTCTCCTCCGCGGCGCTGAAGGACATCTGCGACCACAGGGGTCGCTCGCTCTCGGCCAGGGCCCGGACCAGGCCGAAGTAGAACGCGGCGTTGGCCATCGTGTCGGCGACCGTGGGACCCGCCGCGAGCAGGCGGTTCTCCACCCGCAGGTGCGGCACCCCGCCGGCGATGTCGTAGACCGGCCGGTTCCATCGGTAGATCGTGCCGTTGTGCAGCCGCAGCTCGGCGAGCGTGGGGGTCCCACCGGCCTCGAGCACGGCGAGCGGGTCCTCCTCGTCGGAGACCGGCAGCAGCGCCGGGAAGTACCGGACGTTCTCCTCGAACAGGTCGAAGACCGACGTGATCCACCGCTCCCCGAACCAGACCCGCGGCCGCACGCCCTGGGCCTTCAGCTCCTCGCTGCGAGTGTCGGTCGCCTGCTCGAAGAGGGGGATCCGGGTCTCGCGCCACAGCTCGTGGCCGAGCAGGTACGGCGAGTTCGCCGCCAGGGCGACCTGCACCGCCGCCATCGCCTGCGACGCGTTCCAGTACGCCGCGAACTGGTCGGGCGAGGTCTGCACATGGAACTGGGTGCTGGTGCAGGCCGCCTCGGGCACGATCGAGTCGGCCGTGGCCCGCAGTCGCTCGGCCCCGTCGATGGCGATCGCGATGTCCTCGCCCCGCGCGTTGAGGATCTGCTCGCTGAGCAGCTTGTAGCGCGGGTTGGCGCTCAGGCTGTCGACACTCATGTGCCCCTCGGCCAGGGTCGGGAGGATCCCGATCATCACCATGTGCGCGCCCACCGCCGCGGACTTCGACTCGGCGTCGTTGAGACTGCGCCGCAGACTCGCCTCGAACGTCGTGAGGCCGCCCTCGCGCAGCTTCGCGGGAGGCACGTTGATCTCGATGTTGAACTGGCCGAGCTCGGTCTGGAAGTCCTGGTCGGCGATCGCCGCCAGGGCCTCGGCGTTCTTGAGCGCGGGGTCACCCTCCTCGTCGACCAGGTTGAGCTCGACCTCCAGCCCCGTCATCGGGTCGTCGGTGTCGAAGCGCGCCTCGCGCAGCATCCGGGCGAACACGTCCAGGTTGCGGCGCACCTTCTCCCGGTGCCGCGTGCGGTCCTGGCGGGAGAACTCCTGAGCTTCGACCTCTTCGCCCATGACCAGACCTTAGGCCGTGTTCCGCCAGGAGGCTTCGGTACGGGCGATCAGGTCGTCGACGACCCCGGCCACCTCGCCGGTGCGCTCGAACGCGGCACGCTGCCGGGTGGCGCCGTTGTCGCTGACGCTGCCGGCGACCGCGGCCGTGACCGCCTCGAGGTCATCCGCCTCGTCGAGCACGACCCGAACTCGCTCGACCAGGGCGTCGACCACCTCACGGGCGGGCGCCAGGCGGCCCGATCTCGGGTGTACCAGCGAGTCGGCCATGCCGAACCGGGAGGCCCGCCAGTGCGCGGCCCGCAGCCCCTCCGCGCGCCACCGGGGCAGCGGACGACCGGCCCGCCAGTCCCGGGCCGCGGTCTCGACCAAGCCCCGGACCAACGCCACGATGGCGACCGCGAGCACCGGGTCGGTGCAGACGTCACAGACCCGGACCTCGACGGTCGGCTGCGCCTCGGAGAGCCTGGCGTCGAAGTAGAGCATCCCGGCGTCGCGGGCCGCCCCGGTCTCGAGGAGCATCCGGCTCACCTCGCGGTAGCACTCGACCGACCCGAACTGCTCGGTCTGGCCCGCGCTCGGCCACCGCGGCCAGACCTGGGCCCGCCACGAGGCGTACCCCGAATCGCGGGACTCGACGAAGGGCGAGTTGGCGCTCAGCGCGAGCAGCACCGGCAGCCAGGGCGCGATCCGGTCGATGACCGCCACGCCCTCCTCCTCGCCGTCGATGCCCGTGTGCACGTGCATCCCGCAGGTGCCGCCGGTCCGCGCGACCTCGCCGTAGGTGTCGACCATGTCGCGATAGCGGTCGCGGGGGGTGACGACGGAGCGGTCCCCACCGAGCGGCACGATCCCGCACGCACCCACCCGGAGGCCCGCGGCCCGGGCGGCCTCTCCGGCGGTGCGTCGGCCGGCCACCAGCTGGGCGAGGACGGCGCCGAGGTCCGTCTCGGGGTCGGTGCGCGTCTCCAGCTGGTGGCGGAACAGCTCGTGATCGAGCTCGTCGGTCGCCGCCCGAGGCCGTCGGCGACCGTGACCGTGCTCGCGGAACTGCTTGAGCACGGCGGGGGCCGCAGCCTCCACCTCGCGGGTCGCCGGGTCGAAGAGCAGCAGCTCCTCCTCCACGCCGACCGTGCGCGTCCTCCCCATGCCGGACCACTACCCCACCCCCGGAGGCGGCATGCCCGGCCCGATGCCCGGCCCGATGCCCGGCCCGATGCCCTGGGTCCAGTCGCCGATGCCCGCCCAGCTCTGGGGCGCCACCGCGCGGGTGAGCAGGTCGCCGACCAGCTGCGCGAGCGAGTAGTCGGGCTCGACCTCGCAGCAGCGGTCGACGGCGCACCAGGCCAGGGCACCATCGCCGGCCTGCCAGGCGGCCAGGGCCAGCACGGCCGACGGAGCCGGCACGAGCGGGTCGGGCGCCCGCCGCACCACGTCGGTCCAGAGCTCCACGTGGGAGCGGGCGCGATCGCGACACAGTGACGAGCACGCGGCGTCTCGGACCCGGACGTCGAGCATGCCGCGCAGCAGCCGGGCCACCGCGCCGTCGTCGGGGCGGGTCGCCGCCTCGGTGTGCCGCACCACGAGCTCGCGCGCCCACTGACCCTCGTCGAGAGCCGGTGCCTGCGGACCGAGCGCGGCCAGCTCCGGGACCACCCGTGCCACCAGGTCGGGCACGGCGGCGATCGACCTCGCGAGCTCCTCGCGGGAGGTGTGCAGCACCCGGCCGTCGTAGACCGCCTGGGCCGCGAACCGGTGCGCGGAGAGGTCGTAGGGCACCCCGATCGCGGGGATCGCCATCGACGGGGTGCCGCGGACGGGGACCGGGAACCAGCGGCGACCATCGGCCCGCAGCGCGTCGATGACCTCGATCCCGCTGTCGGCCAGGGCCCGGGCCGTCGCCTGCAGCGCTCGGTCGGCGAATCGGCCACGCTGGCTGTAGACGACGAGGAGAGCGTGGGGTGCGCCGTGGCGCCGGGCCGGCTCGGCGAGCATCGCGGCCATCTCGGGGATGGCTGAGCGCGCCGGCAGGTCCACACGAGCGTGGAAGGGAGGATCGGCGCCGAAGGTGAGCATCACCATCGACTCCGACGGCTCGAACCCGAACACCACGGGCACCAGCGCGAGCACGTCCTCGGGGGAACGCACGATCATCGAGGTCGGGTCGGGTCGGCGGGCACGGGCGGCGTGGTCTGTCGTCATGACACGACGGTCCCCGCGCGGTCCGACATCGGGAACCGGCGTCGGCCCGGCCTGTGGAGGACCCGGTCGGAAGCCTGGCTGTGCGCGGTTGGCGGGCCGTCCCTCTCGGTCGGCACCGTCGGCGGCCCGCGATAGGTTGCGCGGGTGCGAGCAGTTGCGTCGGTGCTGCACCTCGACCTCGACGCGTTCTTCGCCGCGGTGGAGCAGCGCGACAAGCCGTCGTTGCGGGGCAAGCCGGTGGTCGTCGGCGGCGTCGGCGGCCGGGGCGTCGTCGCGACCGCGTCGTACGAAGCGCGGCAGTTCGGCGTCCGCTCCGCGATGACGACGCGGGAGGCGCGGTCGCGGTGCCCCCACGCGGCGTTCCTCACCGGCCGGTTCCACGCCTATCGCGAGACCAGCGAGCAGGTGATGGGGCTGCTCCGGTCGGTCTCGCCGCTGATCGAGCCGCTGTCGCTGGACGAGGCGTTCGTCGACCTCGCCGCAGCCGACCGCGAGGCCCACCCACTCCTCGGCGACCTCACGGTGGCCGACGTGACCGCGTTCGGTACCCACCTGCGGGAGCGGGTCGTCGAGGTGACCGGCGGGCTGACCGCGTCGGTGGGCATCGCCACCTCGAAGTTCGTCGCGAAGGTCGCCAGCGATCTGCGCAAGCCCGACGGCCTGGTCGTGGTCCCGCCCGGTAGCGAGCGCGACCTGCTGCGCCCGATGAGCGCGTCGGTGATCCCCGGGGTCGGCCCGGCCACGGCGGAACGACTGCGCCGGGTCGGCGTACACACGGTCGAGGAGCTGGAGACGCTGAGCGAGGACGAGCTGGTCCGGCTGCTCGGCAAGGCCTCCGGTCACTGGCTCCACGCCCTCGCCCGGGCCCAGGACGACCGCCCCGTCGTCGCCGAGCGGGAGGCGAAGTCGGTGAGCGTCGAGGGCACCTACGACCACGACCTCACCGACCGCGACCTGATGGAGCGCCTGCTGACCCGGCAGGCGGGCGACGTGGCGCAGCGGCTGCGCCGGTCGGGCCTGTCGGGGCGCACGGTGACGATCAAGGTGCGGCTGCACGACTTCACGACGCTGAACCGGTCGACGACGCTGTCGTCGCCGACCGACGCCGCCGCGACGATCGCGCGACTGGCCAGGGCGCTGCTGGCGGATCTCGACACCTCGGGCGGCGTCCGGCTGCTCGGCGTGGGCGTGTCCGGGCTCGCCGACTGGGTGCAGGAGGACCTGTTCGGCGAGCCCGAGGAGGAGCAGGACGAGCTGCCCGAGGTCGAGGTGCCCCACCACTCCCGGCGCAGCTGGTCGCCCGGCATGGACGTCGTCCACGTCGAGATGGGCCGGGGCTGGGTGTGGGGCTCGGGGCGCGGCGTGGTCACCGTGCGCTTCGAGACCGCGCAGACCCCGGCGGGGCCGGTGCGCAGCTACGCCGAGGACGACCCCCAGCTCAGCCCCTGGCGTCCGCCGACCCCCGACGACGAGTGAACCGCAGCTCCTCCCCCGGCCGCAGCTGCGCGCACTGCCACAGGTCGGCCTCGTCGACCACCGCGAGCACCGGGTAGCCGCCGGTCGGCGGGTGGTCGGCGAGGAACACCACCGGCACGCCGCTCGGCGGCACCTGCACCGCACCCAGGACCATGCCCTCGCTGGCGAGCTCGCCGGAGCGCCGGCGCGGCAGCGCCGGCCCGTCGAGGCGCAGGCCGACCCGGTCGGAGTCGGCCGCGACGACGTACGTCGTGGCGCACAGCCGGTCGAGCGCCTCGTCGCCGAACCAGTCGGCCCGCGGCCCGGCCGAGACCCGCAGCGGGCCCGGTCGTGGCGCCCGCGGGGTGTCGAGCGGGCGGGGCTGGCCGGTCGGCTCCCCCACGGGCAGCACCGTGCCGGCCTCGACGCGCGGCGGACCCACCCAGGCGAGCGTGTCGGTGGACCGCGAGCCGAGCACCGGGGTGACGGCGACGCCACCGCCGACGGCCAGGTAGCTGCGCGCGCCCGCGACCGGCGTGCCCAGCGACAGCGTGGCGCCGGCGGGCAGCCACTCCGCCCGGGCGTGCGCTCGGGCGGAGCCGCCGACGGTCAGCGGAGCTGGCGCTCCGGTCACCGCGATCCAGCAGCCGGTCCCGGCGCGCAGCCTCAGCCCGCCGAGCAGCACCTCCAGCACGGCCGCATCGGCGTGGTTGCCGACCAGCCGGTTGGCCAGGTCCGCCGCCGGTACGTCGAGCGCACCGGCCCGCGGCACCCCGAGATGCGCGAGCCCGTGGCGGCCACGGTCCTGCACGGTCACCAGCGGCCCGGTCGCCAGCACGTGCAGGCTGCGGGACGCGATCATGCCGGGACGAACCTGACCCGGGTGCCGGGCGCCAGCAGCGCCGGCCGGGCGCGATCGGCGTCCCACAGCCGCGCGTCGGTGCGGCCCAGCAGCCGCCAGCCTCCGGGCGAGGCCGTCGGGTAGGTGCCGCACCAGGTACCGGCCAGCCCGATCGACCCCGCGGGCACGCGCGACCGCGGCGACGCCAAACGAGGCACGGCGAGCTCGGCCGGCAGCCCGGCGAGGTAGGCGAATCCCGGCGCGAACCCGCAGAACGCCGACACGAACTCCAGGTCCGTGTGCCGGGCCACCACACCGTCGACGTCGGTGCCCCACGCCTCGGCGACGAACGCCAGGTCCGGCCCGTCGTAGACGACCCCGACCTCGACCCGCTCCCCCGCCGGCACCGTCGACGCCGGCGTCCACTCCCGCAGCCGGGCCACCAGCGCATCGACGTCGGGCACCCCGTCGAAGAGCACCGTCTCGGCGGCCGGGACCACCTCGACCGCCTCGATCCGCGCCGACCGCGCCCACATCGCGAGCGCGAGCGCCGCCGCCGGGTCGCCGACCTCGGCCAGGAGCGCCGAGGAGGCGATCGGTCGCAGCTGCATGGGCCCAGTCTGGCTCAGACGAACGGCCGCAGCAGCAGCCCGCCGGCCTCGAGCGCGGCGCGGACGGCGCGGGCGTGCTCGACCGCGCCGGGGCTGTCGCCGTGCAGGCACAGCGACTCGACCTCGGCCGCGAGCGCGAGCGCCTGCGCGACGATGCCCGCCTCGTCCTCGACCAGCGCGCCCGGCTCGGTGCGCGGCAGCAGCCGCCCCTCGGGCGTGTAGCTGCGATCGGGGAAGCCCTCGTGGAAGACCGGACGGCCGCCCCCCTCCGCAAGCCTCAGGAACGCCCCGGGCATGCCCAGCACCGGCAGATCGCCCGACCCGGCCAGCACCGCCGCCGCCTGCTCCTCGTCGACGATCACGCGGTGGTAGAGCGCCCCGTGCGGCTTGACGTAGCGCACCGGCGTACCGGCCGCCGCCGCGATCTCCGCGAGTGTGCCGACCTGGTCGGCGACCTGGTCGCGCAGCACGTCGTGCGGGACGTCGCGGGCGACCCGGCCGAAGCCCGCCCGGTCGTCGTAGGAGACCTGGGCGCCGACCGCGACCCCGAGGCGGGCGGCCTCGGCGCACACCGCACGCATGATCGCGGCACTGCCCGCGTGGTAGCCGCAGGCCACGTTGGCACTGGTCACGACCGCGAGCAGTGCGGAGTCGTCGGTGACCTCCTCCCCCAGGTCGGCGTTGAGGTCGATCGAATGTCGCGAGAGCGAACCCACACCCCGACGCTATCGTCGCCGCATGCAGCCGCCCGTCGCGCCACCGATCGCAGAGCGCCGTCCCACCAGCCGCGAGATCCACGGCCACACCCGCACCGACGACTACGAGTGGCTGCGCGAGAAGGAGTCGCCCGAGGTCACGGCGTACCTCGAGGCCGAGAACGCCTACACCCAGGACCGGACCGCACACCTCGCCGACCTGCGGCAGGCCATCTTCGACGGCATCAAGGCGCGCACCCGAGAGACCGACCTCTCGGTGCCGACCCGCAACCGCGGCCACTGGTACTACGGCCGCTCCTTCGAGGGCAAGGAGTACGGCGCGAGCTGCCGGATCCCCGTCGTCGACCCCGACGACTGGACCCCGCCGCGGCCGGCCGAGGACACCGCTCCGGACCAGCCGGCGCTGCCCGGCGAGCAGGTGCTGCTCGACCTCGACGCGCTGGCCGAGGGCCACGAGTTCTTCTCCCTGGGCGGGTCGTCGGTCAGCCCCGACGGCGACCTGCTCACCTACTCCACCGACGTGGTCGGCGACGAGCGATACACGATCCGCGTCAAGGACCTGACCACCGGCGAGCTGCTGGCCGACGAGATCAGCGGCGTGCTCGGCGGCGCCACCTGGGACCGGGCCGGCGAGAGCTTCTACTACACGACGACCGACGAGTCCTGGCGCGCCGACAAGATCTGGCGGCACCGCCTCGGCACCGCGCAGTCGGAGGACGAGCTGGTCCATCACGAGACCGACGGCCGGTTCTGGGTCGGCGTCGGGCGCACCCGCAGCGACCGGTTCCTGGTGATCGCCAGCGGCTCGAAGACCACCAGCGAGTACCGCTTCCTCGACGCCGACGCCCCCGACACCGGCTGGCAGATCTTCGCCGAGCGCTGCGAGGGCCTGGAATACTCCCTCGACCACGCCGTGATCGCCGGCGAGGACGTCTTCCTCGTGCTGCACAACCACACGGGCGCCGACTTCGAGCTCGCCACCGCCCCGGTGGCACCGACCCCCGCGGCGGAGTGGCGGGCGCTGATCACCCACGACCCCGCCGTCCGCCTCGAGGACGTCGACGCGTTCGCCGGCCATCTTGTCGTGCACCAGCGCAGCAACGGCCTCACCCAGCTGCGCATCCTCGAGCTGGACGGGGACGGCGTGGGCGACGACTACCTCGTGGAGTTCGACCACGAGATCTACACCGTCGGGTCGGCCGGCAACCCCGGCTTCCACCAGCCGGTGCTGCGCCTGGGCTACACCACGATGGCGGTGCCGTCGTCGGTCTACGACTACGACGTCCGCACCCGCGACCTGACCCTGCTGCGCCGGGCGCCGGTACTGGGCGGCTACGACCCCGACGACTACGAGGAGCACCGGCTCTGGGCGACCGCCGACGACGGCGAGCGGGTCCCGATCTCGATCGTGGCCAGGCGGGGCTCCCGCGAAGACGTGGGTGGGGGGACGCGTCCCGTCCCGACCCTGCTCTACGGGTACGGCGCCTACGAGACCTCGATCGACCCGTACTTCTCCATCGCCCGGCTCGCGCTGCTCGACCGCGGCGCGGCCTTCGCGATCGCCCACGTGCGCGGCGGCGGCGAGCTGGGTCGGCGGTGGTACGACGACGGCAAGCTGAGCCGCAAACAGCACACGTTCTCCGACTTCGTGGCCTGTGCCCGGCACCTCGTCGACACCGGCTGGACCACCGCCGAGACCCTGGTCGCCGAGGGCGGCAGCGCCGGCGGCCTGCTGATGGGGGCGGTGGCCAACCAGGCGCCGGAGCGGTTCGCGGGCGTCGTCGCGGCCGTGCCGTTCGTCGACGCGCTCACGACCATGCTCGACGCCACGCTGCCGCTGACGGTCACGGAGTACGACGAGTGGGGCAACCCCGAGGCCGACCCGGCGGTCTACGACTACATGGCGTCGTACGCGCCGTACGACAACGTCGCGGCCGTCGACTACCCGCCGATCCTGGCGGAGACCTCGCTCAACGACACCCGGGTGCTCTACGTGGAGCCCGCGAAGTGGATCGCCCGGCTGCGGGCCACCGCCATCGGCCGCCAGGACTTCCTGCTGCGCACCGAGATGTCGGCCGGCCACGGCGGCGTCTCGGGCCGCTACAAGGCCTGGCACGACCGGGCGTTCACGCTCGCGTGGATCCTCGACCGGATGGGCCTGGCCGGGGTCGCACCCTGAGCCGGTCCGAGGGAATTCCCCTGAGAAGTCCCTGAGAGTACGCCGTCGAGGCAACTCTTCAAGTCCCCCACACGTCGTCACGGGTGAAGGCACCACGTTTGACCCGGGAATCCCGCGGTCACCGTGGACGTTGATGAAGACGTGTGGGGGCGCAGCGGCGCCGTCCACCACGGAAGGAGGGCGTCCCATGGCTACCCGTACCGCTTCGGCCACGCGCGAGATCGAGGGTCGCGACAGCGTCGGCCTGTACCTCGATGAGATCGCCCGCAATCCCCTGCTGGACGCGGCCGCCGAGGTCGAGCTCTCCAAGACGATCGAGGCCGGCCTGATGGCCGAGCACCTGCTGGCCGAGGGCCGAGTGGGTCGCCGCAAGGGCGGCGCCCCGATGTCGGCCAACCAGGAGGAGCTCGAGTGGCTGGCCGAGGAGGGCCGCAAGGCCGTCGACACGTTCATCACGGCCAACCTGCGCCTGGTCGTCTCGATCGCGCGCAAGTACGGCCGGGCCCAGATGCCGATGCTGGACCTGATCCAGGAGGGCAACACGGGCCTGATCCGGGCGGTCGAGAAGTTCGACTACACCAAGGGCTACAAGTTCTCGACGTACGCCACCTGGTGGGTGCGGCAGGCGATCACCCGCGGCATCGCCCAGCAGGCGCGCGTCGTCCGGCTGCCCGTGCACGTCGTCGAGGAGCTCAACCAGGTCGGCGGCGCCCGCCGCACACTGGAGCGCCAGCTCGGCCGCGAGCCCGAGCCGCAGGAGATCGCCGCCGAGCTCGGCATGGAGGTCGACCGGGTCCTCGACCTGATGGCGTGGGGTCGCGAGCACGTCTCGCTCGACTCCCCCGTCGACGAGGACGGCGACACCTCGCTGGGCGACCTGATGGCGCAGGAGACCTCGCCGGGCCCGGACCTGACCGTGCTCGACGTCGAGTCCCGCGAGCGGCTCAACCGCCTGGTCGGTCAGCTCGACGACCGCGCCGCCGACATCATCCGGTCCCGCTACGGCCTGGTCGACGGTCGGCAGCACAAGCTCGCCGACATCGGCGCCAAGCACGGCATCTCCGCCGAGCGGGTCCGCCAGCTCGAGCGGGAGGCCCTGCAGAAGCTGCGTCGCCTCGGCGACCCCGACCTCGCCGCCTGAGGTCCCGCCGCGCTCGACCCGCCCGACGTGCTTCGGGCGGGTCGAGACCATTTCAGGGGCCCCATCGCGATAGTCCGTCACGTTCCAGCTGCAAATCGGCTCGCCGGACAACCAGAACGTGACGGACTATCCCACCCGCCCGCTATCCACAGCCCGTCACCCCACCAGCTCGGCGTGGACCTCCTCGACCCGCTTGCGCAGGTCGGCCCGCGAGCCGTCGTTGACGATCAGGTGGGTGGCGATGGCCCGGCGCTGCTCGGGGCTCGCCTGGGCGGCGATCCGCGACTCGGCGTCCGCACGGGACCAGCCGCGGTCGCGGAGCATCCGCTCGACCTGCACCTCGGCGGGCGTCTCGACGACGATCACGGCGTCGAAGGTGTCCGCCCGGCCCGACTCGGCGAGCAGCGGGATGTCGTGGACGACCAGGCCACCCTCCGGGGCGGCCGCCTCGAGCTCGGCGTACCTCTCGAAGACCAGGGGGTGCACGATCCCCTCGAGGGTCTTCCGCTTCGCCTCGTCGGCGAAGACGATCCGCCCCAGCTTCGGCCGGTCGAGGTCGCCCTCCGGCGTCAGGATCTCCGGGCCGAACGCCGCGACCACCTGCGCGAGCCCCGGCGTGCCCCGCTGCACGACTTCGCGGGCCAGCACGTCGCCGTCGATGATCACTGCGCCGAGCTCGGCGAGGATCGTCGACACGGTGCTCTTGCCCGACGCCACGCCTCCGGTCAGTCCGACTCGCATGGGCCTCAGGCTAGTGGTCGTCGCTGGAAGTTCCTCGGGGGTGGCCCGTGCTCGGGGTGCGGCCTAGGGTGCGGATCTCAAGTTCGGGCACTAGGTCGTCCGCGAGCATGCCCCGCGGGCGGTCCGGGTCGGCGCGGTCCGCCTCGGTCAGGACGCCGTGACGGCCAGGCCGTCGGTCCCGGTCGCCGTGGCCCGGCAGATCTCCGCCCACGGCGTCGGCTCGAGCCCGAGCTCCCGCGTGATCGCGCCGGAGTCGAGCACGTACGGCCGGGTGAACTGGTATTCGGTCTCCCGCAGCTCCCGCAGCGCCGGTACGACGGCACCGCCCAGGCCCAGCACCCACCGCGGGAAGCCCTTGACGGTCACCGGCTCGCGTCCCGCGGCGCGGCAGACGTCGGCGATCGCCTCGGCCTGGGTCCGCGGGGAGTTGGTGGGCGCGTGCCAGACCCGGCCCCAGGCGCGCGGCGCCTGCGCGACCGCGGCCAGCGCCCGCCCCATGTCGCGCACGTCGGTGAACGAGTGCGGCCGGTCGGGGCGGCCCAGCACCCGCACCGTCCGGCCCGCCAGGGCGGCGGCCGTGACCCGGGCGATGTGGCCGTTCGCCGGCGCGACCCACGGGCCCATGTAGTCCGAGCCGCGCACCTCGACGGCCGCGATCCGGCCGGCCTCGTGGGCGGCGAGCGCGTCCGCCCACATCAGCGCGCGGATCCGCGCCTTCTTCGTCGTGGCGGCGTCGGGCATCCCCTCGACCATCGGCTCGTCGACCGGGCCGTAGCCGTAGAGGCACGAGGCGATCACCAGCGTCGCGCCGGTGCGCTCGGCCGCGGCCAGGAAGGCGGCGGCGACCGGCGGCCAGAACTGCGGCCACACGGTGTAGGAGGGCGGATTCACGCAGTTGTAGAGCGCGACGGCGCCCGCGGCCAGCTCGACGAGCCGGTCGGCGTCGGCGGCGTCGGCGGCCTCTCGTCGTACGCCGGGGAGGTCCGGGCCGGTGCCCGATCGGCTCACAAGGAGCACCTCGTGGCCCTCGGCGGCGAGCTGGAGCGCGGCGGCACGGCCGACGGGGCCGGCGCCGACGACGACGTGCAGATCGGGCATGGTTCCTCCTGAGGATCGAAACGAGAGCACTGCTCTCAGTTCTTCCAGGCTGGCACATCTCCAGCCCCAAAGCAAGAGCACTGCTCTCACAATGTGCGAGGATGCTCCCGTGCCCTCGACCTCCCGCGCGCAGAACCGCGCCGACCAGACCCGGGCCATCCAGGAGACCGGGCGCCGACACCTCGCCGAGGTCGGCCCGGCCGCCCTGTCGCTGCGGGCGATCGCCCGCGAGGTGGGGATGGTCTCCTCGGCCGTCTACCGCTACTTCCCCAGCCGCGACGACCTGCTCACCGCGCTCATCGTCGAGGCGTACGACGAGCTGGGCGACGCGGTCGAGGCGGCCGACGCGACGGTGGCCGACCCCACGGACCTCGCGGTCCGCTTCCGCGCCATCGCCCACGCGATCCACGGTTGGGCGCGGGCGAACCCGCACGAGTACGCGCTGCTCTACGGCTCTCCGGTGCCCGGCTACGCCGCTCCCGACACGACGGTCCCCTCGGCCGCCCGGGTGACCGGCGCCTTCCTCCGCCTCGCCGAGGCGTCCGAGCGGGCCGGCCTGGCGCTCGGCACCCCGACCTCGCCGGTCGCCGGCGGCGAGCACGACGCGCTCGCCGGCGTCCGGGCGGCGCTCGACCCTCCCGTCACCGACGAGCGCACGGTGCGGTGGCTGATGGCGTGGTCGACGGTCTTCGGCCACATCAGCCTCGAGCTCTTCGGGCACATGTACCGCGGCATCCTCGACTACGACGCCCACTTCGCCCACGTCACCGACCAGCTGGCGGCGGACCTGGGGCTGGCCCGTCGCGTCGGCTGACGCGGCCACAGCGATCACGGCATCCCGCCGGGTCCACGCCGCGGTCGCCATGCTCTCCGGGTGACTTCTCGGGGAGTCCCTGACGTTCTGGGGTGTTGCGTTGGCCGAGAAGTGCAGGGATACCCGGTGCACCGGGTATCCCTGCGCGGGCGGCATCACCCACCGACCAGTCAGAAGAGCCCGGCCGAGGCGGCGGATCTCGGCCTAGCGAAGCTAGGTTCGCTAGCGCAGCCGAACCGGTAGCCGGTCGATGCCATACACCGCCGACAGCTTGCGGAACCGCGGCCGACCGGACGCCGGGCGCAGCCGCGGGAACCTGGTCGCCAGGCCGCGCAGCGCCGTACGCAGCTCCATCCGCGCGAGCTCGGCGCCGACGCAGCGGTGCATGCCGTGGCCGAAGGCGAGGTGACCGGTGATGTCGCGGCCGGGAGCGAAGTCCGGCGCCAGGTCGCGGTTGGCCCCCAGCAGCGAGACCAGGACGGCGTCGCCGCGCCGGATCGAGCGACCGAACAGCTGGTGGTCGAAGCGGGCGAACCGCGGGAACGCGAGCTGCACCACGGTGAGGTGGCGCAACAGCTCCTCGACGACCTCGTCCGCCGAGGCCGGGTCGGTGGCGAGCGAGGCGTAGACGTCCGGGCGCTGCATGAGCAGGTGCGCCGACAGCGCCAGCATGCTGGCGCTGGTCTCGTAGCCGCCCAGGAAGACACCGTCGGCGAGCCCGCCGAGCGTGGTGTCGTCGAGCTCCTCGCCATGCTCGCGCAGCAGCGCCCCGATCAGCCCGTCGCCCGGGTCGCGGCGCTGCCGGGCCACGGCGTCGATCAGGAACTCGCGGGACGCGGCGGCGGCACCGAACGAGCCCGCGCTGCCCCTGCTGAGGTCGAACCTGGCGACCCCCAGGCGCCGGAAGTCGGCCCGGTCGGCGACCGGCAGGCCGAGCAGGTCGCAGATCACCTCGAACGGCACCGGGAACGCGAACTCCGCGACCAGGTCGACCCGGCCACGCCGGCGCTGCATGGCGTCGAGCCGCTCGTCGACGATCCGCTCGATGCTCGGCTGCAGGCGGCCCAGCCGGCGGCGCGTGAACTCCGGGGTGAGCAGCCGGCGCAGCGTCGTGTGGTCCGGCGGGTCGGTCATCCCGAGCCCGCCGATCTGCTCGGCGGCGGACCGACCGCCACGCGAGATCAGCGGCCGCAGGTCGTTGCTGTAGGTCTCGGCGTCGGCGAGGACCGCCCGGGCCTCGTCGTACCCGCTGACCAGCCACACGTCGGTGCCGAACAGGCTCACCAACCGGGTGACCGGCTCCGCCTCGACGAGCCGGGGCACCGGGTCGATGCCGACCCGCTGCAACGGGTACTTCGCGACGCCCGGGACGAAGCGGAGCTTGCGCAGGTCCAGTCCGTCCCGGGTCGCCCACGCGCTGATCTGGTTGCCGACGATGTTCGCGATCGTGCTCACACCTCAAGTCAACTGAGGCATCCGGGCGCACACCATCGGGGAAGGCCCCGAGTTCGTGGTGGTGCTGGCACCACCACCAACGTTCCGGTCAGCAGCCGTGGTTGGCCTGGGCGCAGGTGTCGAGCCCCCACTGCAGCCGGTAGTCGTGCCGGACCCCGGAGAGGGTGAGCGTCACCTCGATCGGGGGCTGCTTCGCCTCGCTGCCCTCCGGCGCGGCGGAGCGGTGGACCACCCGCCAGTACGTGCGTCCGTCGGAGCCGGTCGTGAGCTCAGCCGGCACCGTCGCGCCGTCGGGGAACCGATAGCGGACGTCGTACGCCGCCGCGCCGTCGGGCACGACGCCGGCCGCCACGCGCGTGACGTCAAAGCCACCGCCGTCGGCGGGCAGGTACATCGAGCTGACCCGGAAGGTCTCGACGCCCGGCCCGGGGGTGAGCGGGAGCGGCTGGTGGGTCGTGGTCATGCCGTCGGCCACGTCGCAGATCGTGAACCGGTCGCCGGCCACCCAGACCGAGGTGGCGTGAACGCCGTCGTCGGGGAACTCGGCGACCTGCGCGGCGCCGGGCAAGGTCTCGCGCATCGTCCGTGCGCAGCCGCGCTCCTTGACGTCGACCTGGTGGTCCTCCTGGGCGCCGGGCACCTTGCTGACCTCGATGGACCGCACGTCGGTCGGCCCGGGCTCGGTCGGCCCGGGCTCGGTCGGCCCGGGCTCGGTCGGTCCGGGCTCGGGGGTCGCGGTCTCGGTGGACGTCGCCGAGGTCGACGCTCCGGCGGGCGCGCCCTCCGAGCCGCCGCCGCCACCGGACTGCACGGCCCAGCCCGCGAGTCCGGCGACCACCACGACGGCGGCCGCCGCGGCCGCCGGGACCACCCAGCGACGGCCGGAGGGGCGGTCACCCTGGGCCGCAGCGACCAGCTCGGCCCGGATCCGGGCGCGGGCCTGATCGGGCATCGGCTCGTCGGGCGGCGGGGTCAGGTCACTCATCGTGGGCACCTCCGGAGGTCAGGGTGGCGAGCCGGGCGCGAGCCCGGGAGAGCCGGGACCGGACGGTCCCGACGGGCACGTCGAGCGCGGCGGCCGCCTCCTCGTAGGAGAGCCCGGACCAGGCGACGAGGCCGAGCACCTCCTGCTCGCGGGGCGGCAGCTCGCGGATCGCGTCGAGGACGGTGCGCATCCGCTCGGTCGAGCCGACGCGGTCGGTCACCCGGTCGGCGTGGTCGGGCTCGGATTGCGGCGGCGGCAGCGTCGCGAGCGCCCGCAGGCGCCGGCGCCGCGACCGGGTCAGGTTGCGGCAGACGTTGGTCGCCACGCCGTACAGCCACGGCAGCGCCGAGCCGTCGTGCACCTGGACCCGACGCCGATGGCGCCAGACCTCCAGGAACACCGACGCGGTCGCGTCCTCGGCGTCGGCCCAGTCGCCGGTCGCACGGAAGCAGTGGTTGTAGACGCGGTCGCCGTACCGGTCGAAGAGCGTCGCCAGCGCCTCGGGGTCGTCCGACCGCAGCGCCGTCACCAGCGCCCGCTCGTCGCCCTCGGTCGTCACCGATCCTCCTCGCACACCTGGTCATGTCCGCACGCCCCGAGGAGTTCCCGGGTTCGCGGACCATTTCACCTGTCTCGGGCGATGGCACCCACCCGCGGCCGGAGGAGGCTCGGTGCGTCGTCCCCGGAAGGAGTACGCCGTGCGTGCCGTCGTCTTCGAACAGTTCCAGACCTTCCCGTCTCTGACCGAGATCGACCGCCCCGTGCCGGGGCCCGGCGAGGCGCTGCTCAAGATCGCCGGAGCCGGCGCCTGCCACTCCGACGTCGCGGTCTACTGCGAGTTCACCGCGGACGGCCCCGCGTCGATCCCGCCGCCCTTCGTGCTCGGCCACGAGAACGCCGGCTGGATCGAGGAGCTCGGGCCCGGCGTGAGCGGGTTCGAGAAGGGCGAGGCGCACCTCGTCTACGGTCCGATCGGCTGCGGCCACTGCAAGGCCTGCTCCCGCGGCCAGGACACCTACTGCGAGAACGTCGCGTCGATGCCCTACCTCGCGGTCGGGCTCGGGCGCGACGGCGGGATGGCCGAGTACATGACGGTCCCGGTCCGCAACCTGGTGCCGCTCGGCGACGCCGACCCGGTCGACGCCGCGCCGCTGGCCGACGCCGCGCTCACGCCGTACCACGCGATCAAGCTGTCGCTCCCCCAGCTGGGTGGCGGCGGCCGGTACGCGCTGGTCGTCGGCCTGGGCGGCCTCGGCCAGATCGCCGTGCAGATCCTGACCGCCCTCACCGGCGCCACCGTGATCGCCACGGACGTCAAGGAGGACGCGATGGAGCGCGCCGCCGCCCACGGAGCCGTCACGGTGCCCGGCGGGCCCGACCAGGTGGCGCGGATCCGCGAGCTGACCGGGGGCCGGGGCGTCGACGCGGCGTTCGACTTCGTCGGCGCGAGCGGCACCATCGCCGCGGCCCAGGGGTCGATGGCGCAGCGCAGTCGGCTCACGGTCGTCGGGATCGCCAACGGAACGGCGCAGTGGTCCTTCTTCACCAACCCGTACGAGTGTGAGCTGACGAACACCTACTGGGGCACGATCGAGGACCTCCACGAGGTCGTCGCGATGTACCGCGCCGGCCAGATCCGCCCCGACGTCCAACGCTTCGGGATGGATCGGGCGCTCGAGGCCTACGAGCTGCTGGAGTCGGGCGGCCTCACCGGTCGTGCTGTGGTGATGCCGAACGCGTGAGGCTCAGCCGGACCGGTTCGGACCAGCCGCCCGGCTGCCGCTGGTGCCAGGAGCGGACCCGCCACCGCGACCTGGCCGGACCGGCGCCGACCGGGACCGTCGCCCGCGGGCGCGCCGTGGTTCGCACGCTCACCCAGCTACCGCCCCGCCTGGCCGCCACTTCGTACGCCGTGGCGTGCCGTCGCTCCCGCCAGGTCAGTCGCACGCGCCCGCCGTCGAGCGCGCGGGCGCGCAGTCGGGCCGGGCCCGTCACGTGCGGCCCGGTCGGCGTGCCGGTCGCCTGCGCCATCGGCCCGGCCCCCGCGCCGTTGCGCGGAGTGACGTAGATCGTGTAGCGCTCACCGGCCAGCAGGCGGCGGTAGACGACCGGGGCGTCCGCCACCAGGCGCCGCCCCAGATAGCCGCTCGTCTCGCCGACCACTCCGAGGTCGTACGACGTGTCGGCCGAGCCGGCATCCCAGGTCACGCGCAGCCGGTGCCGACCCGGCTGGACCCGAAGCCCCCGGGGCGTCGCAGGCGGCGAGACCCGTGGCATCGGGCGGCCGGTGGCGATCGCCGGCGCTCCGGTGCCGCCACCGTTGCGCGCGGCCACGGTCAGGCGGTACTCCAGGCCCGGCACCAAGCCGGTCAGGACCGCGTGCGGAGCGCGGTCACGCTGAGCAGCCCCGACGATCCACCGTCGACCGCCCAGGCCACGTCGTACGAGGTGGCGCCCGGCACCGGGTCCCACGACAGCCCGAGCTGCTCCGGCGCGGAGTGGACGCTCAGCCCCGTCACCGCTCCAGGGCCGCCGTCAGCGGCTGGAGCGGAGTGACCTGGGCGACGGCGGAGAAGTCGGCGGAGATCGCCGTGCCCTTGGCCGATTGGAGCCGGAACTCGTAGGTGTGTGCGGCGGCGAGTCCATCCACCGTCCAGGCCTCACCCCGGACGGGGTAAGGCAGCCGCACCCACGCCGCGTTCTCCGACACGTCGCGCATCCAGACGTACTGCTCGAGGCCGCCCGGTGGCGCGACCCAGTCCAGTCGAGCGGCGCGCTCCTGCGCGGTGGCCACGACGTCGTGGGCGATCCCCCAATGGCCGTTGTCGACGTCGGGCCAGGGCCTCGGATAGGGAGTCCCGACGCCCAGCGCGGCCAGCGCGTCGGCGACGGCCGCCGCGAACCTGATCTCGCCCGTGGCGGAGAGATGCGCCGGATCCCAGGTGTCGACTCCCTCGCTGAAGCCGACACCCGTGCCGGCAACCACGACGCGCGAGCCCGGCTCGCCCAGGTCGGTCGCCAGCCCGGGGAGCATCGCGTTGTACTCGGTCGCGCCGCCGAACCAGACCTGCGGGAGCCCGGCGACCACGAAGTCCACCTCGGGCTCCACGGCGCGGGCCTCGTCGATCTCGTGGGCGACGTCGTCCACGACCTGGCCCGGTGAGCGTCCGAACCAGATGAGGTCGTTGATGCCGCGCGTCTCGATCACCACATCGGGTCGGAAGGTCTCGACCAGCGATGTCATCGTGGCGTCCGGGTCGACCAGCGCCATGCCCCAACGGGCCGCGTGGTCACGGTCGAAGTCACCGTCCGCGTAGGCGAGGGCGCCTGCGGGATCCGATGTGAGGTTGTGCAGCTCGTCGTTCGGCCCGACGAGGTCGACCGAGGCACCCGACCCGGCCAACGCCTTCCAGAGCCGGTAGCGCCAGGTCCAGTCGCCCGACGAGCCGTGCGCGACCGAGTCCCCGACGATGAGGATCCGCGTCGGCTCGCTCGCGGCCGAGGAGGTCGGCACGATCACGAACGCCGTGAGGATCACGAGCACCAGCACCTGGCGCATCCGTCTCATCTCGGCCCCCGGTTCCGCGCGACCGCCCGATGCTAGTGGCCATCACCGGAAGTTCTTCGGGTGGCCCGAGGAACCTCCAGCGACGACCACTAGCCCAGGAGCGCCTCGTCAGCCGGCGAACCGGCGCCGGTACTGCTGCGGACTGAGGCCGCGCACCCGCCCGAAGTGGTGGCGCAGCGTGGCGGCGTTGCCGAAGCCGACCTCGTCGGCGATCCAGTCGATCGAGTGGTCGGTACGCTCGAGCAGCTCCTCGGCCGCCTGCACCCGCTGGCGGGTCACCCAGGCGTGCGGGGTGGTGCCGGTCTCGGCGCGGAACCGGCGGGCGAAGGTGCGCGGCGACATGTGGTTGTGGCGGGCGAGCGTCTCGACGCTGAGGTCCTCGCCGAGGTGCTCGACGATCCACTGGAGCAGCGGCCCGAGCGTCTCGGCGTCGCAGTCGGGCACGGCGTTCGCGATGAACTGCGCCTGACCGCCGTCGCGGTGCGGCGGTACGACGATGCGGCGGGCCGTCGTCGCGGCCACCCGCGCCCCGAAGTGGTCGCGCATCAGGTGCAGCGAGGCGTCGATGCCGGCCGCCGCCCCGGCCCCGGTGAGGACGTTGCCGTCGTGGCAGTAGAGGACGTCGGGGCAGACCTTCGCCTCCGGGTAGGTCTGCGCGAGCCGGTCGGTGTAGCGCCAGTGCGTCGTGCACTCCCGCCCGTCGAGCAGGCCCGCCGCTCCGATCTCGAAGACACCCGAGCAGTGCGCGTAGATCGTGGCACCGCGGGCGTCGGCGGCACGCAGCGCCTCGAGCACCAGCGGATCGTGGTTCATGAAGTCGAACTTCGGGCTCAGGCAGACCAGGTCGGCGTCCTCGGTCGCCTCGAGGCCGCGCTCGACGACCAGGTCGAAGTCGGAGCGCCCGTGGAGCCGGCCCGGTCGCGGAGCGCAGACCTGGAAGTCGAAGACGGGGTTGTCGTCCTCGGGGTGGTAGGGCTCCCCCCACACCTCGACCAGCGAGCCGAGCCCGAAGGGCTCGGCCCCCTCCTGCACGATCACGGCCACTTTCCTCACGAGGCCCAGCCTGCATCAACGCTGGCAGAAAATCAACGGAGACTGTCTTTCCTGCCACTCGTGGCAGGATCACAAGTGGCGCATGATTACTGCCATGACCTTCCTGATGATCCTGCTGGTGATCGCGCTGGCGATGAGCGTCGCAACGGTGGTGCTCAGCGTCAGGGACGGCCGGGGGCCGCAGCGCCCGCCGGTCTCGCACCTCGAGGACCGCCGGTTCCAGGCGCCCTCGGCACGCTGACTCCCCCTCCGAGACTCCCACCGACGAGGCCGGCCTCCCCCTGAGGCCGGCCTCATCCCGTACGGGGCCGGCCTCCCCCTCCCGCCGGCGCCCCGGACCGGTCGGCCGCTAGCGGCCCCGCCCGGCCCCCGCGAGCGGTGCGAGCCGGTGCCGCTGCACCTTCCGGATCCGCTTCTTCAGCCGCCGGAAGTGGGCCCGCTGCTGCGGCGTCATCCGCTTCGGCCGATGGGCCAGGTTGCGCCGTTCGAGCGGGTCCCTGCGCAGGTCGTACATCTCCCACTCCGGCTTCTTGCGCCCGGACTCGTCGTAGTACTTGGCCAGCTTCCAGCGCCGCTCGCGGACCGCGACGATCCGGTTCGGCGGCGGGATGTAGGGTCCCCGCGCCTGTCCGGCCTGCCAGTCGTCGAAGGTGAACACGACCCGGTCCTGGGTGTGCTTCGAGGTCGCGCCCAGCACCTGGGCCGCATAGTCGACGCCGCGCCACTGCGGGTCCCGCGCGGTCCTGGGCGCCTTCACCAGCGACGCCAGGGTCGGCAGGAGGTCGACGTGCGAGACCAGCTGCTGCGAGCGGCGCGCTCGCGGATAGAGGACCGGGTTCGAGAAGACCAGCGGCACCCGCAGCGTCTCCTCGTAGGCGTTGAAGTTCTTCTGCTGCATCTGGTGGGCCAGGCCCATCTCGCCGTGGTCGGAGGTCCGGATCACGATGGTGTCGTCGAGCTGGCCGGTGGCCTTGAGCTCGTCGAGGATGTCGACCAGGTAGCCGTCCACGAGCTTCATCAGGTTGCCGTAGAAGTTGAGGTAGTTCAGCTTCTGGCGGCGGGTCCGCAGCTTGCCGGCCAGGCCGAACAGCTTGACGAACCGCGCCTGGCACTTGGGCTTGGTGGACAGGTCCTCGTCGTACGTCGGCGGCAGGCCGATGTCGCCGTCGAACCAGCCGTCCTCGGGCAGGTAGCCGGCCTGCTCGTACTTCGGCGGGTCCATGTTCGCCGGACCGGGATACATCAGCACGTCGTGCGGGTTCACCAGCGAGACGATCATGCACCACGGCTTGGTGGCGCCCGCGCGGCCCCGGATGAACTGCAGGACGCCCTCGTGCCCGGTGGCGGCGTCGCCGTCCTCGTCCATGATCCGACCGTCGTGGTCGGTGACTCCGCCGCCGGCCTCGCTGATGTCCTGGTTGGCGCCCGCGTCCGGCGGGTTCCAGCGGTCGAAGCCGAAGCGGGCCAGGTCCTCGGGCGCCCAGTCGTCACCGAGCGGCTTGGACAAGTGCCACTTGCCCTTGAAGACGACCTCGTAGCCGGCGGCCTTCATCACCGACGCCACGTTGGTCAGGTCCGGCGAGAGCTCGACCTGGGGGTAGTCCCCGGCCGGCATGTCCAGCTCGAGGGTGTACCTCACCCCGTGCTGGGCCGGGTAGAGCCCCGTGAGCAGCGACGCCCGGGACGGCGAGCACATGCTCGCGTTGCAGAAGGCGTTCTCGAAGCTGACGCCGTGCCGCTTGAGCCTGGTCAGGCCGGGGAGGTTCTTCTGCTCCCAGCCCTTCGGGAAGTGCTGGACCTTCCGGTCCTGGTCGGTGATGAAGATCAGGAAGTTCTTTCCGGCCGCGGCCCCCGCGGCGGCGCTCGCGGCGAGCTCGGCGGCGACGGCCGGGTCGGCCAGCTCGCCGGCGGCCAGCGCGATCGCCGGTGGGGTCGCCGCGGCCGAGGCCAGCAGCCGTCTCCGCGTGATCATGGACGCTCCCGTCGTTGCATGTCCCGCACGATAGGGAGAACGACGGCCGGCCGGGGGTGGAGTCAGCCACGGAAAAGAGGGGGTTGACAGCACCGCCGAACGGACGAGGGCCCGCCCCGGTCTCCCGGGGCGGGCCCTCGTCGTGGTGTTGCAGTCGCTCTGCGGCAGTCGCCAGAGGAGCGTCGTCCGGCGCGTGCGGCCGCAAGGCGGCGGGCCGAAGGCGACCTTGGAGCGGAGCGGTCGTCGAGGCCCGCCAACGCAGCGGACGCTCCGCCGGACGGCGCTCCTAGTTGCCGCCGGTGAGCTTCTCGCGAAGGGCCTGCAGCGCCTCGTCGGAGGCGAGCGAGCCGCCGGCGTCGCCCTCGTCGGCCGCCGAGGAGGAGTACGACGTCGCCTCGCCGGCCTCGACCTCGGCCTTCTTGGCCTCGGCCTGCTGCTTGACGTGGGCCTCCCAGCGGGCGTGCGCCTTGGCGTACTGGTCCTCCCAGGTCGCGCGCTGCTCGTCGAAGCCCTCGAGCCACTCGCCCGTCTCGGGGTCGAAGCCCTCGGGGTAGACGTAGTTGCCCTGCTCGTCGTACGTCGCGGTCATGCCGTACAGCGTCGGGTCGAACTCCTCGACGTCCGCGGCGGCCGCGGTCTCGTTGGCCTGCTTGAGCGACAGCGAGATCCGGCGACGCTCGAGGTCGATGTCGATGATCTTGACCATGACGTCGTCGTTGACCTGGACGACCTGCTCGGGGATCTCGACGTGACGCTCGGCGAGCTCGGAGATGTGCACCAGGCCCTCGATGCCCTCCTCGACGCGGACGAACGCACCGAACGGCACCAGCTTGGTGACCTTGCCCGGGACGATCTGACCGATCTGGTGGGTGCGGGCGAAGTGCTGCCACGGGTCCTCCTGGGTCGCCTTCAGCGACAGGGAGACACGCTCGCGGTCCATGTCCACGTCGAGGACCTCGACGGTGACCTCGTCGCCCACGGCGACGACCTCGGACGGGTGGTCGATGTGCTTCCAGGACAGCTCCGAGACGTGCACGAGGCCGTCGACGCCGCCGAGGTCCACGAACGCACCGAAGTTGACGATCGAGGACACGACGCCCTTGCGGATCTGGCCCTTCTGGAGCTGGGTCAGGAAGCCGTGGCGGACCTCGGACTGGGTCTGCTCGAGCCACGCACGACGCGACAGGACCACGTTGTTGCGGTTCTTGTCGAGCTCGATGATCTTCGCCTCGAGCGTCTGGCCGACGTAGGGCTGCAGGTCGCGGACCCGGCGCATCTCGACGAGGGAGGCCGGCAGGAAGCCGCGCAGGCCGATGTCGAGGATCAGGCCGCCCTTGACGACCTCGATGACGGTGCCCTCGACGACGCCGTCCTCCTCCTTGACCTGCTCGATCGTGCCCCAGGCGCGCTCGTACTGGGCGCGCTTCTTGGACAGGATCAGGCGGCCTTCCTTGTCCTCCTTCTGGAGGACCAGGGCCTCGACCTTGTCGCCGACCTCGACGACCTCGTTGGGGTCGACGTCGTGCTTGATCGACAGCTCACGCGAGGGGATGACGCCCTCGGTCTTGTAGCCGATGTCGAGCAGGACCTCGTCCCGGTCGACCTTGACGATGGTGCCATCCACGATGTCACCGTCGTTGAAGTACTTGATGGTCGCGTCGATCGCGGCGAGAAAGTCCTCCTCCGACCCGATGTCGTTGACCGCAACCTGCGGCGCGTCGGTGATGTCGGGGAGGGTCGAGATGCTGCTCGTCATAAGGAAGGTGTGTCCTTGGATGGATGGTGTCGTGCGGGCACGTCGAAGGTCGGTTTCACCGCTCGTGGAGAGATAGCGAGCACGTGTCCGCTCCGTCTGGGACCCGGGCAGACCTCCGGCGCAACCTAAAGACTACGCGGGGCGGCGGACGTGCGTCCAACCCGCGCCCGCCGGCCCGCCCGCCGCTCCGGCCCTCGCGTCGCGGGACTACTCTCCCGAACGTGGAGAACCATCCCCCTGTGCGGGTCGAACGCCGACCGGTCTCCGAGGAGGAGTCCCGTCGGGCCAACGGTCCGGACTGGGACCGGTACGCCGACGAGTACCAGGCCACCCACGGCGAGTTCCTCGGCGATGTGGGCTTCGTGTGGGGGCCCGAGGGCCTCACCGAGGCGCGGGCCGGGATCCTCGGCGACCTGGCCGGGCGCGACGTCCTCGAGGTCGGCTCGGGCGCGGGCCAGTGCTCGCGCTGGGTCCGCGCGCAGGGCGGGCGCGCGTACGGCCTCGACCTGTCCTTCCGCCAGCTGCAGCACTCCCGCCGGATCGACCTCGACACCGAGCTCCCGGTCCCGTCGGTGCTCGGCACCGCCACCGCGCTCCCCTTCCGCGACGACTCCTTCGACGTGGTGTTCTCGTCGTTCGGCGCGCTCCAGTTCGTCAGCGACATCGACGTCGCCGTCGCGGAGACCGCGCGGGTGCTCCGCTCCGGCGGGCGCTACGCCTTCTCGATCACCCACCCCACCCGCTGGATGTTCCCCGACGACCCGGGCGAGGAGGGCCTGACCGCGAGCCAGTCCTACTGGGACCGCACGCCGTACGTCGAGATCGACGACGCGACGGGGGTGGTCGCGTACGTCGAGCACCACCGCACGCTCGGGGACTGGGTCGCCCTGCTCGCCGGCCACGGCTTCGTCATCACCGACCTGCTCGAGCCGGAGTGGCCCGAGGGCCACGAGCGGGTGTGGGGCGGTTGGTCGGGCGTGCGCGGTCGACTCACCCCCGGCACGGCGATCTTCGGGGCGCGGCTCGACTGAGCCGGATCCACCGATGTGCGGCGTCGCGAGCGGTTCCGGGCTGCGGCCGGGCCACCGGTGATCAGGCGGACGAGCCCGCGAGCTCCTTGTGCTCGGCGTCGCCGCTGCGGCCCCCGCGGCGCACGCTGAGCAGCAGCAGTGCGCCGGCGACCAGGCAGAGTGCGCCACCCACGAACCCCAGCAGCGGCACCCAGAAGAGCAGCAGCCGCAGCAGGCCCATGTTGTCCTCGGCGTCGTCGGCGCTGGCCTGCTGCTGGTCGTCGGTGAAGCCGATCTTGAGGTCGAGGACCTGCGTGCCGTCGTCGAGGTAGCGCTGCTGGTCCTGGGTCTGCTGTTGGATCGCGCCCGTCTGCGGCTCGACCCAGATCTCGATCTCGTTGTCGTAGGTGCCGGGGATGCCGTCGGCGATCTCGATCGGCGCGTCGCTGATGGAGATCGTGTAGACGTAGCAGTCGACGCCCAGGAGCGTCTCCTCGCGGTCGTAGACCGCGGGGACCGCGGCGCCCACGGTGCCGTCCCAGTACTCGTAGTCCTGCTTCTGGGAGTCGAACGGCCACTTGTTGACCAGGCCGTCGGTCGGCGTCGCGTCCGCGGGCAGGCCCCCGAAGTCGGGCACCGACTCCGCGGTCACCCGGTCGGTCGCGAACACCTCGATCTCCGCACTGACCAGGCGCTCGTCGTCGCCGTCGACGCAGGCCGGCGGGTCGTCGACGTCGATCACCACGCAGGTCTTCTGCACCCAGACCGCGGTCTCGCCGTCCGAGGCGTCCGCGTCGACCTGGGTGATGTTCTGGACCTTGACCGGGTTCTCGACGAGCTCGCCCGTGGCCGCGTCGAGCTTGCGCACGGTGCCGTCGAGGTTCGTCGTCTGGTTGACATCGAGCGGCAGCCTCTTCACCTGACCGGGCGCCCAGGTCACCGCGAGCACGCCGGCCACCAGGAGGAAGGTGCCGAGGCCGACCAGGACGAAGCCGAACACCTTGCGCTTCACGATGCCCTCCCAGCGGTTGTCGGTTGCGCCCGCACCGTAGCAGTACTGGCCAGTAGATGTGAGGCGTGGATCACACTCGTGTCGAAATCTTTTCTCGGCTTCCCGGTCTGACTTCTCGGCTTCCCGATGTGACATAGTCCCGGCGTGCCGCGCCGCCCCGACCGCTTCCTCGTGCTCGGCGCGCTCCTGATCGCCGGTCAGCTCGGGGTGCGCGCCTGGGCCCTGTCGGGGTCGTGGTTCTACTTCGACGACCTGGCGTTCATGTCCCGGGCGATGAACCAGCCCTTCGACGCCGACTACCTGCTCGAGTCGTACGGCGGCCACCTGATGCCGGCGGGCTTCGCCGTCGTCCGGCTGCTGACCGACTGGGCGGCGTACGAGTGGTGGCCCTGGGCGCTCACGCTGCTCGTGCTCCAGGCCGTGGCCGCGATCGGCTTCTTCCGGCTACTGGTCTCGATGTTCGGGCGGCGACCGTTCGTGCTGGTGCTGCTCGCGGTCTACCTGTTCTGGGTCTTCACGCTCTCCGCCGGCATCTGGTTCGCCGCCGGCATCAACCAGCTCCCGCTGCAGATCGCGCTCGGGTTCGGGCTCACGGCGCACCTGGCGTACCTGCGCACCCGCCGGACCCGCCACCTCGTGGCCACCCTGCTGTGGACCGTCTTCGGCCTGCTCTTCTACGAGAAGACGATGATCCTCTTCGGGATCTACGCCCTGGTCGCCCTCTGCTGGTTCGGCACCGGGAACACGCCGGTGCGACTCCGCGGACTGTGGGACCGCTACCGGCTGGGCATCGTCGCGCACGGCCTGGTCGCCGCCGGCTACCTCGCCGCCTACGTGCACTGGGGACTGGACTTCGGTCTCGAGGAGTCGGCCGACGTGGCGTGGGGTCCGATCGCCTGGAACCTCGTGGGCGTCGCGCTGTCCGCCGGCCTCGTCGGCGGCCCGATCACGTGGCAGGCCCTGAACGTCGGCTCCCTGGCCGACCCGTCCGACCTGCTCCTGCTGGCCTCGTGGGCCGGCGTCGCCGGCACCGTCGCGTACGCCGTCTTCAGCCGGGTGCTCAGCAAGCGCGCCTGGTCGCTGCTCGGCTTCACGATGCTCGCCAACGTGGTGCTGCTCGCCAGCGCCCGCGCGGCGATCGTCGGCCCGGAGATCGGCCGCGAGTACCGCTACCAGACCGAGTCCGCCGCGGTGGCCGCCCTCTGCCTCGGGCTGGCCTTCCTGCCGCTGCGGGGCGCCGTCGAGCAGAACGCGCCGCGCGCAGGCGTACCCCGCAGCTACGAGGGCCGCGCGTTCGTCGGCGGCGTCGCGCTGGTCGTCACCGCGCTCGCGCTGGTCTCGACCGTGCGCTACGTCGACCTGTGGCAGAGCCGCAACGACTCCCCCGAGTTCTTCCGCAACGCCCGCACCACCCTCGCGGCCGCCCCCGAGCACCCCGTGCCGCTCGTCGATCGCGGCATCCCCCAGACCCTGCTCTGGTCCTTCCGCTTCCCCGAGAACTCCTACCGCCACGTGCTGCGGCCCTACGCCGACAAGACGTCCTTCCCGCGCTCGGCGGTCGACGAGCTGTTCATCCTCGACGACGACGGCCGCCTGGCCCCGGTGACCATCGACCCGGCCCGGTCGATGAAGAGGACCGGAGGGTGCGGCTACCGGCTCGAGGACGACACGACGACCATCCCGCTCGACGGCCCCGTCCTGGGCGGCGGGTGGTGGATCGAGATGAGCTACGAGGCTCCGCGCGCGACGTCGCTGACCCTGACGGCCGGCGAGGAGATCCATGACCTGGAACTGCCGGCCGGCGAGCACGACGTCTTCGTCCAGGCGGCCGGTGAGTTCGACGAGGTCGAGCTGAGCGACTACCCGCGCGGGAGCGACCTCTGCGTCACCGACCTCGTGCTCGGGGCCCCGGTCCCCGACTCGTCGTCATGACCTGGTCGCGGCGCGGCATCCTCGTCACGGCCGTCGCGATGATCGCCGCCCAGCTCGCCTTCCGGGCCTGGGCGACCTACGGCTCCTGGTACCACTACGACGACTTCAACTTCATGGCCCGGATGGCCGGCGCCGGCCCCAGCCCCACCGCCGCGCTCGAGCCCTACATCGGCCACCTGATGCCGGGCGGGATGTACCTCTCCTGGCTGGCCGACGCCCTCGCGCCGTACGACTTCCGGGTCACCGCGACGATGCTGCTGGTGCTGCAGGCCGGCGCCGCCGCGGCGCTGCTGTGGATGCTGGTCCGGATGTTCGGGTGGCGTCCCGGCATCCTGCCCCCGCTCGCGTTCTACCTCTTCAGCGTGATCACCACCCCCGTGGCGATCTGGTGGGCGGCGGGGGTCAACCAGCTGCCCTGGCACATCGCCCTCTTCGCGGGGCTCGGCACGCACGCGACGTACCTGCGCACCCGGCGGCTGAGGTACGCCCTGCTCACGGTCGCGTGGTCGGCGTTCGGCCTGGCTTTCTTCGAGAAGACGATCCTGCTCTTCGGCGCCGTCGCGTTCCTGGCGCTCGCCTACTTCGCCTCCGGCACCCTGGGAGTGCGGGCGGTCACCGTGCTGCGCACCTACGCGCGCGGGGTCGTCGTGTACGCCGTGGCGCTCGGCGCCTACCTCCTCGCCTACGTGACCACCGCGCTCGACTTCGACCCCGGCGCGGCCACCGACGGCAGCCTGGCCGAGGTCGCGTGGAACATGGTGGGCCGCGGGTACCTCCCGTCCCTGGCCGGCGGCCCGCTGCGGTGGCACTACCTCGACCAGGCCGCCTTCCCCGACCCGGTGAGCGCGGTGCGCTGGGCCAGCGTGCTCGCCGCGGGGCTGGTGATCTGGGAGATCCGGCGGGCCCGCACCCGCAGCCTGCGCGCCTGGCTGCTGCCGCTCGGCTTCGTGGCGGCGAACATCCTGCTCGTCACCGCCGGCCGGGTGACCTACCTGGGCACGATCGTGAGCCTCGACTACCGCTACCAGGGCGAGCTCGCGGCGGTGACGGCGATCGCGCTCGCCCTGGCGGTGCTCCCCGTGCGCGGCGCCGTCGAGCCCGTGGAGGTCCGCCGGCCGAGCGCGCTGCTCGACCATCCGCGCCGGGTGGCCGTCGCGGTCGTGGTGCCGGTCGCGCTCGCGCTGGCCTCCTCGACGCTGTTCGTCCGGCACTGGCAGACCCATGACCCCGGTCAGGCCTACTTCGCCCACCTGTTCGCGGCGCTCGACGCGGCCACCGAGCCGCTGGTCCTGGACGACACCACGGTCCCGGAGGTCGTGATGGGCGCCTACTCCTATCCCGACAACACCCTCAGCCACCTGCTGACGGCGTACGGCAAGGACGTCTCGTTCCCGGACGCCGCGATCGACGCCGTGGCCACGGTCACCGACGACGGCCGGGTCGTGCCGTCGGTGATCACCCCGCTGGAGCAGGCGCCGCCCGGCGACGAGCAGGACTGCGGCTATCGGGTCGCCGACCGGCCGCGCACCATCCCGCTCAACCCGACCGGGCTCGAGCCCGGCCCGGAGGCGCGCTGGAACGCCCGCTCCTGGGTCCGGATCGGCTACCTCAGCAGCGGCACCAGCCCCGTGTCCGTCGAGGTCGGTGGTGAGACGATCTCCGCCACCATCGTGAGAGGACTCCACGCCTTGTACGTCAGGACCCCACTCGTCGCCGACCGCGCCGCGCACGAGCCCGTGGGCAGCGTGACGATCTCGGGCCTGACCGGCGACGCCCAGCTGTGCACCGACGACGTCACCGCCGGTCCTCTCGCGCCGGCCGACCCGGCCGGCGCCGCCGACGGCGACGGGGCCGGCTCATGACGTTCCAGGACCGCTCGTTCCCGACCCTGAACGCCGTGCGCGCGATCGGCGCGATCATGGTCGTGCTCACCCATGCCGCCTTCAACACCGGCCAGATCAACCACGGCTGGATCGGCGCGGCCCTGGCCCGTCTCGACTTCGGCGTCACCCTGTTCTTCGTGCTGTCCGGTTTCCTGCTGAGCCGGCCGTGGTTCCTCACCGCCGCCCTGGGCCGGCGCGCGCCGTCGACCCGCCACTACCTGTGGAAGCGGGCGCTGCGGATCCTGCCGCTCTACTGGGCGGTGGTCGTCGCCGCGCTCGCCCTCGACCCGGCGAACGACGGCTCGAGCTGGGAGGTCTGGCTCCGCAACCTCACCCTCACCCAGCTCTACTGGCCCGAGCTGCTGCCGAGCTCGCTCACTCAGATGTGGAGCCTGTGCACCGAGGTCGCCTTCTACGTCGTGCTGCCGTTCCTGTGCTGGTGGCTGACCTGGCAGCCCCGGCGGGGTGGGCACCGGCTCGAGGTGCGGTCGGTGCTGCGCCGGGCCGGAGTGCTGTTCGTCGCCGGCGTCGCCTGGCAGGCGGTCGTCGCCCAGGTCCCGGGTCACGAGGGCCACTACGCCCAGTGGCTGCCCGGATACCTACCGTGGTTCCTGGTGGGCGTGTGGTTCGCCGCGGTGTCCGCCAAGCTCGCGGTCGAGCCCGGCGACCACGTGCTGGAGCGGCTGGCCCGCGACCTGCCCGGGTGCTGGATCCTGGCCACCGCCGTCTTCGCGATCGCCTGCTCGCCGCTCGCCGGGCCGCGGCAGCTGCTGGTCCCCGGCGGCTGGGAGGCCGGCTCCAAGGTGGTCCTGTACGCCGTGGCGGGCGCGCTCTACGTGCTGCCGCTGGTGTTCGGGCCGGAGCGTGAGGGGTGGGTACGCACCCAGCTCAGCGGTCCGGTGCTCTTCTGGCTGGGCGAGATCTCCTACGGCATCTTCGCGATCCACATGCTCGTGCTCAACGCGGTGTTCGCGGTGCTCGACATCCCGATCTTCACCGGCCGCTACCTCACGGTCGCCGGGGCCACGCTGGCGGTGACGATCGTCCTCGCGACGGCGTCCTTCTACCTGTTCGAGAAGCCGATCCTGAGGGCCAAGAACATCCGGTACTTCAGCCGGATGGACCGCGAGGCACGACCGATGGGGGCGACGGTCCGGTGATCGGCAGCGGCGCCGGGCGCGCCGCCCGGCCGCAGCGCAGCGCCGGGCGCGGCGTGCTGCTGGCCGGCCTCCTGGTGGTCGCCGTCGCGACCGCGTTCCGGGCCTGGCAGCTCCAGGGGGCCTGGTTCTTCTACGACGACTTCTACTTCATCCAGCGGGCGCTGGACGGGCCGCTGACCTGGACCTACCTGGTCGAGCCCTACAACGGGCACCTGATGCCCGCCGGCGCCCTGCTCACCTGGCTCAACGCCCACGCCGACGCCATGTCGTTCGCCTATCCGGCCGTGCAGATCATCGTCGGCTTCGCGCTCACCGGCCTCGCCGCGCTGCGGCTCGTGCTGCGCCTCTTCGGCGTGCGGTGGGCGGCGCTGGTGCCGCTGGTGCTGTTCCTCTTCTCCCCCTTCCTGATCCCCGCCACGATCTGGTGGGCCGCGGCGGTCAACCAGGTGCCGATGCTGCTCGCGGTCATCATGGCGCTGTCGTCGTTCGTGGCCTACCTGCGCTCGCCGCGGTGGCCGGCCCTGGTCGCCACGTTCGCCTGGATGGCCGTCGGCCTGCTGTTCGTCGAGCGGACGCTCACCGGCTTCGTCGTGCTCTGGCTCGTCGCGCTGCTGTACTTCACGGAGGGCACGTTCCCCGACCGGCTGCGCCAGCTGTGGAACAGGTACCGCGCGGCGGTCGTCCTCCAGGTGGTCGCCGTCCTCGTCTACCTCGCGGCGTACGCGCCCTTCGCCCTCAACTTCGACGCGGGCTCGGTGCGCAGCCGCCCGCTGTTCGGGGTGCTCCGCGACCTCGCGGGCGTCGCCTTCCCGATCGGCGCGGCCGGCGGCCCGCTCGACTGGCAGGTCTCCGGCGTCACCCAGAGCGAGGTGCACCCCTCGCAGCTGCTGCTCGTGCTCTCCTGGGTCGTCCTCGGGGTCGTGGTGCTCGCGTCGGGGATGACCCGGCGCCACGGCCTGCGGGCCTGGCTGATCCCGGTCGCCGGGCTGCTGGCCAACGCCGCGCTGATCGCGGTCAGCCGCGCCATCTACTTCGGCAGCGCGATCGCCCTGGACCTCCGGTTCCAGACCGAGTCGGCGCTCACCGTCGCCCTGGCCGCGGGCCTGGCGTTCCTGCCGGTGCCGGGCGCCCGGCAGTCCGCCGAGCCGCGCCCCGGCGCGACGTGGTCGATCACCCGGCCGTCGTGGGTGGTCGGCGGCCTGGTCGGCTATCTGGCGCTGGCGGTGGCGAGCACGGCGTCCTACCCGCTGCGGAACCTGACCGACACCAGTCCGGAGCGCTACTACGGCAACGTCGCCGCCTCGATGGCCGAGGACCCCGACGCGGTGCTTCTGAACCGGACGGTGCCGGACTGGCTGTGGGCGCCGCTGGCCTACCCCACCAACACCTACCGCCACATGTTCCCGATGCTGAGCCCCGGGCCGCAGGTGGCGACCACCGTGACCGACGGCGGCGCGGTGGTCGACGCGACCGGCCGGTTCCGCCCGATCACGTTCGTGCCGCAGCGGACCCAGCGGGCGGCCGTCGGCGCCGACGGCTGCTTCGCGCGGGCGCTCACGGCCCGCACGACGCACGTCCTGGACGGTCCGGTGCTCGGCCCCGACTGGTACCTGCGGCTGCGGTACGCCGCGGCTCGCGACACCGACGCCACACTGCGGATCGGCGACCGCACGGTCGACGTCCGGCTGGAGCGGGGGGAGCACACGCTGATCACGCCAGCGCCGGGCGCCTACGCGTCGGTCGACGTACGCGTGGCGTCCGGTACGGCGTGTCTCGAGCGCCTGGAGATCGGGGCGGTGCTCCCGGCCGGCTGACCGGCGGGCTGACCCGCGGCGGGACCGGCCGGACGACCGCCCACGGCCAGCCCGGCGGCGAGCAGGCAGACCGCGCCCAGGACCCATGCCTGGCTCCAGGTCGTCGCCCACGAGCGGTCCGTGAGGACGTCGACGCTCAGCGCCAGCGCCCCGCCGAGCACCGCGAGCCCGGCCAGCCACGCCCAGCCCTCGAAGGTCCGGCGCAGCACCCGCGCGACCACGAGGGCGAGCGCCGTGCCGCCCAGTCCCCACCAGCCCGCGAGCAGCGCCCCGGAGCCGAGGGCCACGACCACGTCGAGCAGCCCCACCCGACCGGTGCGCAGCCCCGGCGACTCCCGCCGTCCGCCTCGGCGCGGCCAGAGCGCCACGCCGAGGACGCCCAGGACCGCCAGCGCGCTGAGGCCGAGCAGCGCGACGAAGGGCACGGCCGGCCGGTAGGTCAGCTCGACCGTCGCCGCGCCGCCGGCCGGCAGCCGCCAGGCCTGCTTCCAGCCGTCCGTGCGGGTCGCCGACAGCTCCTGTCCGTCCAGCGTGGCCAGCCAGCCGGCGTTGACGTTCTGCGGCAGGGTGAGCACGGTCGCGGCGTCGCGCGCGGGCACGTCGACCGCGTCCGGGGTCCCGCGCGCGTCGCGGCGGACGGCGCCGCCGGACAGCGGCGAGCTCGGCTCGGAGCCCGCCGCGGCCAGCGTCAGGGTCTCGGCCCGCAGCAGCGTCGGGACGGCGAGGACCGAGGTGGGCTCGGCGTCCAGGTCCGCCTCCGTCGTCTCGCACAGCCGCAGGGGGACGCTCCTCCCCCGGATCAGGTCCTGGGTGCTGGCGGTGAGCGCCGTCTCCTGCACCACGCCCGCGACCCCGATCCGCGGGCCCGTCCCACACCGGAACCTGCGGGGCGTCGTCGCTCCGGGGTTCAGCGACTCGCCGTCGACCTCCAGCTCGGAGATGCCCGGCGGCAGCTCGACGAACTCGCTGCCCGACGCGGAGTAGGCGCGCTCGACCTCCCGCACCGTCAGGTCGAGCTCGTCGACGCGCCACCCGGGAACCCGGACGACGCCGTCCTCGACCGGCAGCACCCGACGCCGGTCGCCGGAGGTCAGCTCGACCCGCGTCGGCCGGGAGACGGGCGCTCCGTCGTCCACCGAGATCCGGAGCGCGTCGATGCGGCGCCGCTCGGGGAACTCCAGATGCACGGTCTCGCTCGCCGAGCGCGAGACCCACGAGGTACCGAGATCGCCGTCCGCGAGGGCGACGGGGCCCTCGGCGACGTCGCGCACGTCGGCGTCGCTGCTGACCCGGACGCCAGAGGCGAGTAGGTCGCTGGCGTCGACGGTGCGCCGCAGGGAGGCCGTCGCGGACAGCCGGTAGGTGTCGGCGAAGGAGAGCCGGAAGCGCCGGGCCAGCGTGTCGCCGTCCTCCCCCGACGCGACGAGCGCGTCGTCGCACGGGAACGCCGAGCCGACCTCGACGCAGGCGGCGCGCTCGCGGTCCCGCTGGAGCAGGATCGACGAGACCGGCATCCGCTGGTCGGGCGGCGGCAGGTCGAGGAAGCGCTGCGCCACGATGCCGGGCACCTCGACCTCGGCGAGCGAGAACGACCCCCCGAGGTCCGGGTCGGTCCCCGCGGCGGTGATCCGCAGGAGCGACGCGTCGGTGAAGCCGAGGGCGTAGGTGCGCGAGCCGCCGGGCTCGGGCGCCGGGACCAGCCGCGACCGGGTGCCGGACTGGAGTACGAGCTGGTCCACCGGTGCGGAGCCGGCCGCCAGCTTCACGCGCACCTGGGGCACCGGAACCGGCTCGACGAACCGCACCTGCCACCACTGCCCCACCGGCCGTACCTGTCGCGCCGAACGCCAGGCCGTGGCCGGGTCGTGGTCGAGGGCCGCGCCGGGATGGGTCCCGGGCTCGAGGGGCGGCAGTGCCTCGGCGTACGCCTGCGAGGTGCTCGCGTCGGCCGACGAGACGTCCCCGGCCCAGGCCTCGGTCGTCTGCCATCGGTCCTGGTCGCGCAGGAATCGATGCTGGTGCTCGGGTCCACGCAGCCGGTACGGCTGGATCGCGGGCATGGTGGCCGACTGGTTGGCGCGCACCGCGGCGAAGTTGACCTCGCGCCGCTTGTTCCCGTCGGTGAGGATCGCGCCGCCCTCGTCGCCGCGGACGTCGTCGGGCAGGACGAAGGGCCCCGCACCGAGGCCCGCGGCCGCCGTCTGGAAGCCGCTGCCGGGATCGCCCACGAGCGGGGGCGGGTCGTTGACCGTCATCGTGCGAGCGCCGGCGACCTCGTAGACGTCGACCGAGCCGACCTCCGCCGCGATGCCGGAGCCGGCCAGCACCCGGACGTCGCCCTCGGGTGTCTCGACCTCGTCCACCGGCGGGGCGCCGACCGTCGGCCCGAACGACCTCGCCAGCCGGATGCCCGGCGAGCCCGCCAGCGCCCGCTCGACGTAGGCGGGGTCCGGTGCGCCCGTCTCGAACCGGTCGAGGTCGTTGCGGACCACGAGCCTCCCGACGCCGTTGACGGCCAGCACCTCGGCGAGCGTGTCGCTGGGCCGGCCCGCCTCGACGGCACGTGTGACGGCGTCGAGGAACGCCACGTTGCCGGGTTGGGCGAGCGGGATGACGTTGCGGACCGCCCAGGGGCTGTCGGCCAGCCCCTGGAGGACGTCGTCGTGGACGTTGCCCCACGAGTAGACGCCGAAGCTCGAGGCCGGCAGCACCAGCGAGACCGTGCCGTCGTCGTGGTCGTGCAGGTAGCGCGCCACGTCGTACCAGTAGTCCGGCACCTCGACGACGCCCTCACGCGGTGCGATGCGGTCCTGCGCCCACGGCAGCGTCGTCGCGACCACGGCGAGCAGGGCCGCGGCCCACAGCGACCGGACCGCCCAGGTGGACGCGCGGTCCCGGCGGCCGCGGACCAGGGCGGGCAGCGTCGTCAGGACCTGGGCGAGACCGAGCATCAGCGGCACCCGCAGCACGACGTCGAACTTGTGCAGGTTGCGCAGCGGCGCGAGCGGGCCGTCGAGCAGCTCGACGCGCTCGCCGGCGAGGAAGCCGGAGAGGTCGCCGGCGTAGCCGAGGCCGACCAGCGCCAGGCCGACGAGCACGCCCCAGGTCAGGAACCTGCGGTGCGGGTTGCTCGCGAGCCCGACGCCGACGATCCCGAACGCCGCGATCACCGCGGCGTCGAGCATCAGGAACGGCGTGGTGACGAGGAACTGGCCGGCCGGGTAGTCGATGCCGGCGAAGTAGGCGACCCAGTCGGACTCGCCGATCAGGGTGCGCAGCAGGTCGGTGGGGACAGTGGTGACCGTCGCGTTCTCGATGTAGTCGAGGAACGGGACGCTGTAGCGACCCAGGAAGATCAGCGGCGTCCACCACCACATCGTGGCGAGCGCGGTGAACAGCGTCCACCAACCCAGGAGCGGCCACTTCCGCGGCCCCGGGCCGCGGGTCAGGATCCAGATCACCCCGAGCGGCAGCACGGCCGCCACGGCGACCGCGTTCACGCCTCCGCAGCACGCCACGACGAGGGCGCTGACGGCGGCGGCGCGGCGTACCGAGCCCTCCCGGCTGCCGCGGACCAGCGGGAGCAGCACCCACGGCGCGAGCGCCATCGGCCAGATCTCGACCGACGTCCCGCCGAGGAGCGTGGTGATCCGCGGCGTCAGCACGTAGGCGAAGGCCGCGACGACCTGCGTCAGCGGCGTGCCGAGGCCCAGGCGCTGGGCGAGCCGGACGATCCCGAAGAACGCCGCACAGAGCAGCAGGGTCCACCACAGTCGCTGGACCACCCAGCCGGGCAGCTGGAGGAGGTCGCCGAGCAGGAAGAACGGGCCCATCGGCCAGGCGTAGCCGTAGGCCTGGTTCTGGATCTGCCCGAACGCCGCGGACGGGTCCCACAGCCGCAGTGCGTTGCCCAGGAACTTCGCGGGGTCGGTGACCAGGTCGAACTTCGTGTCGGCGACCATCCGGCCCGCCGACTGGGAGAACGCGAGTGCGGCGAGGATCGCGGCGTACCCCCACATCCGCAACCGCGACGTGGCCAGCCCCCGGGGCGGGGCGTCGGGCGGCATCACGCCTTGCGCACCACGATGACGAGGTTCCAGGTGAGCAGCTCGCGCAGCACGGGCACCCGGACCAGCCCGTGGCTCCAGCGCGGGTGGTAGCGCGGCAGCACGTCGACGACCTCGCCCCAGGGCTGCGACCGGGCCCAGGCGAGCCCCTGGCGTACGGTCACCGGGAAGAGCGACTCGCCGTACCGGTTCTTCGGCTCGTGCCCGTGGCGGCGGGCGTAGCGCCGGCGCGCCCGAGCCCCGCCGAGATAGTGCCAGGGCGACGTCTCGTGCCCGCCCCACGGCCCGTACCAGAGCGTGTACGACAGGAAGGCGATGCCGCCGGGCCGGGTCACCCGCAGCATCTCGTCGGCCATCTCCCAGGGCCGCGACACGTGCTCGAGCACGTTCGAGGAGTAGCAGAGGTCGACCGCCCCGTCGCGGAACGGCAGCCGCATCCCGTCGCCGATGACGGTGCCCGCGGCGATGTCCCCGAGGCCGGACAGCTCACCGACGTCGGCGTCGAGGGCCCAGTACGTCGCACCGGCCTCGCGGAACGCGTCGCGGAAGTAGCCCGGCCCGCCGCCGACGTCGAGCACGGTGGCCCCGTCGAGGGCGAGGTAGCCGGCGAGCTGGCCGATGGAGTCGGCGGCGAGCGCGGAGTAGAAGCGCCGCGGGTCGGACTGCTCGACCCGGAAGTCAGCGAGCAGCCGGCGGGACCTGCGCAGGTCGGCCCGCCACGGTGGCGCGCCGGCGGACGCGGGGGTCGACCGGCTCAGCATGCGCGCACCCTATCCGAGGAGTGACTCGGTAGTAACCTCGCCGAGTGCCGACCTCCGACGCCGACGAGCTGACCGGCCGCCGCGTCGTCTTCCTGAGCTGGCGCGACACCCGCAACCCCGAGGGCGGCGGCGCCGAGAGGTACCTCGAGAAGGTCGCCGCGGGCCTGGTGGAGCGGGGCTGCTCGGTCACGATCTTCTGCGTCGCCCACTCCGGCGCGGCCCCCGACGAGACCATCGACGGGATCCGGTTCGTCCGCCGCGGGACGAAGCTCTCGGTCTACGCGCGGGGGATGTGGGCGCTGCTGCGCCGCGAGCTCGGACCGGTCGACGTCGTGGTCGACGTGCAGAACGGGCTGCCGTTCTTCTCCCGGCTGGTCACCCGCAGGCCGGTCGTCGTGCTCGTGCACCACGTGCACCGCGAGCAGTGGCCCGTGGTCTACCCCGGTCTCACCGGCCGGTTCGGGTGGTGGGTCGAGCGGCGCCTCGCGCCCTGGGTCTACCGGCGCGACCAGTACGTCGCCGTCTCGCGGGCCACCCGCGCGGAGCTGCGCGGGCTCGGCGTGACCGGCCCCCGGGTCGCGGTCGTGCACAACGGCACCGACCCGGTGGTGCCGGTCGAGGTCGACAAGAGCCCCGCACCGACCGTCTGCGTCGTCGGCCGGCTGGTGCCGCACAAGCAGGTCGAGCACGCCATCGACGCGGCGGCCGAGCTGGCCGTCGACCACCCCGACCTGCGGCTGCGCATCGTCGGCAGCGGCTGGTGGGAGGGCGAGCTGCACGACCACGCGCGAGCGCTGCTCGAGCGCGGGATCGTGGTCTTCGAGGGTCATGTCTCCGAGGTCCGCAAGCAGGAGATCTACGCGGAGTCCTGGGTGATGGCGCTGCCCTCCCTCAAGGAGGGCTGGGGCCTGGTCGTCGGGGAGGCGGCCGCGCACGGCACGCCGACGGTCGCCTACGCCGACGCCGGCGGCACCCGGGAGTCGATCATCGACGGCGTCTCAGGACTGCTCGCCGACGACCGCGCCGGGTTCACCGCCGCGCTGCGCGCCGTGCTGGAGGACGCCGGGCTCCGGCGCCGACTCGCCGACGGCGCACTGCGGCACAGCGAGGGCTTCACCTGGGGTCACTCCCAGTCGGCGTTCGCCCACGTCGTCGCCGCGGCGATCCGCGGTGAGCTGGTCACCGACCAGGACCTCCCCGAGGAGGGCGTGCGCTCCGCCCGTTGACCGGTCAGCGGGCCCGGGGCACTACTCCGTCTGGCCGTAGACCAGCGACGGGTTGGTGGAGTCGCCGGGCGACTGGGAGGGGGCCGCGGTCTGGTTGTTGACGACCCCGACGATCGTGGCGCCGGCGAGGCCGCCGCCGACCAGCAGGCTCACGCAGGTGATGAGAAAAGCTTGCACGTGGGGTTCCTCCCTCTCGGCGCAGACCGTATCACCTGCCCCGAGCGGAAGACCGGATTCCGGAGCGCCGTAACCGGAACGTGTTCCACCCGGCCGCGACGAGCAGGCCGGTGTACGCGGACCAGGCCACCGTGACCGCCGCGACCCACCCGGCGGAGGGCTCCCGCACGTCGACGGACCCCGCCAGGCGGACCACCTCGACGTCGGGACCGTCGTGCAGCACCACGCCCGCGAGTGGGGCGTCCTGCGTCGGCAGCGCCGGCACGCCGTGCTCGCGGGCGACCATCGCGATGCCCAGTCTCGTCAGCGCTGCCGAGCGCGCCACCTCGGTCGGCAGTGCGAGCGCGGCGTACACCTGCGGCGTCCGCGGGTCCTCGCCGGCGAGCACGAGCGAGTCGACCGCGAGCTCGTCGTTGACGACGTAGTCGGGCTGGAGGTAGCGCGGCAGCGGGTCGAGGACCGTGCGGCCGTGGTTCCAGGCGGGTGCGCGGAAGCCGCTGAAGGGCAGCACCAGCAGGTCCCCGTCGGGACGCTCGCTCAGCGCGGCGCGGGCCGCGGCATAGTCGTCGGGATAGTCCGCGGGAGCCATCGTCCCGAGGAGGCCCCAGGCCGCGCCGGGCAGCAGCGCCAGCGGCGCCAGCACCGCACCGATCGCCACCACCGGTCGCAGCCCGGGGATCCGCAGTCTCCGGACCAGGCGCTCGCAGCCCGCGGCGACCAGCACCACCACGAGCGGCACGCACAGGGCGAGCCAGCGGGCACCGTCGCGGAGCAGCCCGCCGCCCGGCACGTGGGCCGCCAGCCAGCCGATGGCGTCCGGCGCGAGCCAGGTGAGCACGGCCAGCAGGTAGCCCGCGACCCAGAGGCCGGCCAGCGCACCGCAGGTGCGGGCGCCGAGCCGCCGCCACGCCGGGCGCAGGCCGTACGCCGCCGCGGCGGCCAGCAGCCCGGTCGCGACGATCCCGAGCGCGAGCACGTCGCGGCTGCCCGGCACGACCTGGGCGTTCCAGATCCCGCCGAGGGTGAGGGCCGCCAGCGGCGCGGGGAGCCCGTCGCCGTTCAGGGCGAAGACCGAGCCGGTCGAGTCCGACGTCGCATCGGAGGCGTGCAGGAGCCCGGCGACGACCCAGGGCGCGTTGGCGGCACCGACCAGCACGAGCAGCGTCGCGAGGGGCCGGCGCCGGCGGGTGGCGGCGACCGCGAGCAGGACCGCGGCCGACATCACCCCGGCGTTCGCGCTCAGCGACCCGACCAGCAGCAGGAGCGGCAGCGCGGCGCCGACCCGCGACTCGTCTCGGAACCGAGCCCCCGCCAGCACCAGCCACGGCAGCGCCGCCCAACACAGCAGCACCGGCCAGTGCCCGATCCACAGCCGCTCGACGACGAACGGGCTCCACACCGCGACGCTGACGGCGACCGAGCGCGCCACCAGGCCCGGGCCGGCCAGGCGGGCGGCGCCGAGGCCGCCCGCGGCCAGGCAGCCGAGCAGCACCGCCTTCTGCAGCAGCATGCCGGGCACGACCTCGTCGGCGAGCGCCACCACCAGGTCGGAGGGGACCGCCCGGGGCAGCGCCGGCCCGAGCCCGAGGAAGTCGCCGCGCACCGCGAGGTCGGGCACCCAGACCATGTCGTAGGTCAGCAGGTAGCCCGCCCCGAGCGCGGGCCCGAGCAGGAGCACGGCGAGCAGCACCGCCCACAGGTCCGGGAGGAGACGCCGCACGGTCGGACCCATGGTCAGATCGGCAGCCGGCGGAAGAGCGAGCGCGGCACGTGCCGCAGGCCGGACATGACCCCGCGCATCGCGGCCGGCACCCAGATCAGGTCATCGCCCGAGGCGACCGCCTTGGTCACCGCGCTCGCGACCTGCTCGGCGCTCACCGACAGCGGTGCGGCGTCGCGACCGGCCGTCATCTTGGTGTGCACGAAGCCCGGCCGGACCACGAGCACCCGGGCGCCGCTGCCGCGCAGCGCCTCGCCGAGGCCGAGATAGAAGCCGTCCATGCCCGCCTTCGACGCGCCGTAGGCGAAGTTCGAGCGCCGCACCCGCTCCCCCGCGACCGACGAGAGCGCGACGATCACCCCGTGGCCCTGGCGGCGCAGCCGGTCGGCCAGGCAGACGCCGACGCTGACGGGCGCGACGTAGTTGACCTCGGCCAGGTGGACCGCGGTCTCGTGGTCCTGCCAGGCCCGCTCCTCGTCGCCGAGCACCCCGAAGGCGACCACCGCCACGTCGATGTCACGGCCGGGCGCGACCGACTCGACGAGCGCCGGGTGCCGGGCGGTGTCGGTCGCTTCGAAGTCGATGGGCTCCACGACGCACCCGAGCTGCTCGAGCTCCGCGGCGGCCGCGTCGCGGCGCGGGCCCGGACGGGCCGCCAGCACGACGTACAGGCCGGGCTCGTGGGCCCACGACCGGGCCAGGGCGAGGGCGATGTCGCTGGTCCCGCCCAGGAGAAGGACGGTCTGCGGCCGGCCGAGCGCGTTGATCATGGGTGCCTCTCGTCGGGTCGGGATCACGGTCGGGTCGGGGTCAGAGGTGGAGGCGGCGGGCGAGGTCGGACTGGAGGCGGCGCTGCGGGTCCAGCCGGGCCCGGAGCTCACGGAAGTCGCTCGCGCGCGGGTACATCGCGTCGACGATCTCAGGTCGCAGCCGGGCGTCCTTGGCGAGGTAGACCCGACCGCCCGCCGCGACCACCTGCTCGTCCAGGCCGGCGAGGAGGTCGGCCAGGTCCGGCCGCGCCGGGGTGTCGACGGCGAGCGTCCACCCAGCCCGCGGGAAGGACAGCCAGCCGGGGCTGCCCGGACCGAACCTCTTGAGCACCGCCAGGAAGGTCGGGTGCCGGTCGGCCGCGAGCCGCTCGAGGATGCGGCGCACGACGTCGGCGTGCGCCTCGGGGACGGCGAACTGGTACTGCACGAAGCCGCGCGGGCCGTAGAGCCGGTTCCAGCCGGCGACGCCGTCGAGCGGGTGGAAGAACGCGGAGACGTCCTGCAGCTCGTCGCTCCGCCAGCGGGGCGCCTTGCGGAACCACAGCTCGTTGAACGCGCGGACCGTCGCGGCCCTCACCAGCGAGGTCGGCGGGGTGAGCGGCACCGTCAGCCGGGGGTCGCGCGGGAGCGCGAGCGGGTCCCGGGCGGCGCGGCCGGACAGCTGGTCGCGGCGCGCGTGGTCGCCGCGCGAGAGCACCGACCGGCCCAGGGATCGGCCTCGTGCCTCGGTGTCGATCCACGCGACGGAGTACCCGAAGCGGGCGTCGCCCTCGGCCATCTCCCGCAGCACGGCGTCGAGGTCGGGGAGCCGCTGCGTGGTGACGGTGAGGTAGCCGCTCTCGACCGGGATCGTGCGCAGCACCGCGGCCACGATCACCCCGGTGAGCCCCATGCCGCCGACGGTCGCCCAGTACAGGTCAGGGTCGGTGTCCGGGCCCACGGTCCGGGTGGTGCCGTCGGGCAGCACCAGGTCGAGGGAGACGACCTGCTCGCCGAAGCTGCCGGTGACGTGGTGGCCCTTGCCGTGTACGTCGGCGGCGATCGCGCCGCCGACGCTCACGTAGCGCGTTCCGGGGGTGACGGGCACGAACCGGCCGCGCGGCAGCAGGTGCCGCATCAGGTCGTGCAGGCTGGTGCCGGCCGAGACCCGTACCGATCCGTCCGGCCCGGGCTCGTCGATCCAGCCGGGCAGCGGCGCGAGGACGTCCCCACCGGCGTTCTGCGCGGGGTCGCCGTACGAGCGCCCGAGCCCGCGGGCGATCAGGCCGCGCGGCCCGGCGTCGCGCAGCAGCCGCGCGACGCCGCTGGCGTCGGCCCGGCGCAGGGACGCGGCCGTCGGGGCGGTCCGGCCCCAGCCGGTCAGCACGACGTCGGTCGCGGGCTCAGCCATCGAGGACGCCGACCGTGAGGAGCACCAGCCAGACCACGCCGATCCCCTGGAGAACCCGGTCGCGCCAGACGATGTCCTCCGGCTCGGCGGCGGTGCCCGCGTCGATGTCGACGGCGTAGCGCAGCAGCGCACCGACGAACGGGATGATCGAAAGCGCGTGCCACGGCAGCAGCTGCCCGGCGTTCGAGTTGCCGAACGCCCAGAGGCTGTAGCCGGCGATGGTGACCGCGGCCGCGGCGCTCCACACGAACCGGAGGTACGACGCGGTGTAGCGCACCAGCGAGCGGCGGGTGCCCGCCTCGCTGCCGAGCGTGTGCAGCTCGGAGTAGCGCTTGCCGGCCACCATGAAGAGGGAGCCGAACCCGGCGACGAGCAGGAACCAGTCGGAGATCTCCAGCGACGCGGCGAGGCCACCCGCGACGGCGCGCATCAGGAACCCCGCCGCGACCAGGAGCAGGTCGATCACCGGCTCGTGCTTGAGCCAGGCCGAGTAGACCAGCTGCACGGCGACGTACGCGAGCACCAGGGCGACGAGCTGCCACGTCGTCGTCAGCGCGAGCGCGGCCGCCGACACGGTGAGCAGGACGGCGGTCGCGACGGCGGTGGTCACCGACAGCTCGCCGGCAGCGATCGGGCGGTGCCGCTTGCGGGGGTGGGCGCGGTCGGCCTCCCGGTCGACGCAGTCGTTGACGAGGTAGACGGCCGACGACGCGAGGCAGAAGGACACGAAGGCCACGAGCGTGGCGCCGAGCACCCCCGGCTCGCCGATGTCGCCGGCTGCCAGCGGGGCGGCGACCACCAGCACGTTCTTGACCCACTGGCGCGGGCGCATGGAGCGCGCGAGCGCGGCGGCGGTGGTCACGGCGGTGAGTCTAGGAGGATCCCGGCCCAGGGCGCGGTACGGCGAGCGCGGCCGCGTCGCCTACGCTTCCCTCCCGTGAGTGTCGCGTCGCACCGGCTGGCCGCCGTCTTCCGCGGCGGCGGCTCGATCGCGATCGCGATGGGCGTTATGAACGTCGCGACGTACGCCTTCACGATGATCGCCGCGCGGCTGCTCGGGCCGCGGTCCTACGGCGCCTTCGCGTCCCTGATGGCCGCCCTGCTGGTGATCGCGGTGCTCCAGCTCGGCCTCCAGGCGACGGCCGCACGGCGCATCGCCGCGGAGCCCGAGCACGTGGCGCAGATCGAGAAGACGGTCCTCGGCGTGACCTACCGGGCCGCACTGGGCCTCGGTGTCGTGCTGCTGGTGCTCACGCCCGTGCTCAACCAGGTGCTCCGGCTCGAGAGCCTGGCCACGGCGGCGCTGATCTCGGTGGTGTCGATCCCGTTCACCGTGATGGGCGGGCAGGCCGGCGTCCTGCAGGGCGAGCGGCGCTGGGGTGCGCTGTCGGTGGTCTACCTGCTGAGCGGGGTCCCCCGACTGGTCATCGGCACCGCGCTGATCCTGTGGCAGCCCACCGAGACGGTGGCGCTGGTCGGCGTCGGCCTCGGTGCCTGCGCTCCGGTGGTCGCGGGCTGGTGGTTCCTCCGGCGCCCGCGGGACGTCGGCGCGGGCTCGGCGGACCACGGCTTCCGCAACGTGATGCGGGAGATCCTGCACAACTCCCAGACCCTGTTGGCGTTCTTCGCGCTCTCCAACGCCGACATCGTCGTCGCGCGCAACGTGCTCGACCCGCACGACGCCGGCCTGTACGCCGGCGGCCTGATCCTGACGAAGGCCGTGCTGTTCCTTCCCCAGTTCGTGGTCGTCGTCGCGTTCCCGTCGATGGCGACGATCGGCCAGGCCCGCCGAGCGCTGACCGCGAGCCTGAGTCTGGTGCTCGCGATCGGCCTGCTCGTCGTGCTCGGCGCCGCCCTGCTACCCGACCTCGCACTGGTGTTCGTCGGCGGCAGCGACTACCGCGAGATCGGCGATCACCTGTGGATCTTCGCGCTGCTCGGCATCGTGCTCGCGATGCTGCAGCTGCTGGTCTACTCGGTGCTGGCCCGCCAGGGACGACGCTCGGTCTACCTGGTCTGGGCGGCCCTGGCCGTCATGGTCGGCGTCGGGCTCACCTGCTCCTCGCTGCGCGGGCTGCTGACCGTCGTGACCTGCACCGACGCCGCCCTCCTCGCCGTGCTGCTGGTGGTCAGCCTGCGCGTCGTCCGGCCGGCAGAGAGGTAGCCGACCGACTCACCAGCGGTGAGCCAGCAACCCTTCCGGCATCGGATCCGGTTGCCTGCTCACCGCCGACCACCGACCACCCCCACCAGCGGTGAGCCAGCAACCCCTTCCGGCACGACCCGGTTGCCTGCTCACCACCGACCGCCGACGGCGGCGTCGCCTCAGTGCGCGGCTTCGTGCCAGCTGCGGCCGAAGCCGACGGAGACGTCGAGCGGCACGGCGAGCTCGGCCGCACCGCCCATCTGCTCGCGCACCAGGGTCTCCAGCGCCTCCTGCTCGCCGGCAGCGACCTCGAACACGAGCTCGTCGTGGACCTGCAACAGCATCCGGGACCTCAGACCGGCCTCGGCGATGGTGCGGTCGACGTTGAGCATGGCGACCTTGATCAGGTCGGCCGCGGAGCCCTGGATGGGCGCGTTGAGCGCCATCCGCTCGGCCATCTCGCGGCGCTGCCGGTTGTCGCTGGTCAGGTCGGGCAGGTAGCGGCGCCGGCCCATGATGGTCTCGGTGAAGCCGGTCTTGCGGGCCTCCTCGACCACGCCCGCGAGGTAGTCGCGGATGCCACCGAAGGTCTGGAAGTACTCGTCCATCAGCCCGCGCGCCTCCCCCGGGTCGATGCCGAGCTGCTGGCCGAGCCCGAACGCCGAGAGACCGTAGGCGAGGCCGTAGTTCATCGCCTTGATCTTGGCGCGCATCTCGACGCTGACGTCGTCGGCCGGCACGTCGAAGACCCGGGCGGCGGTGATCGAGTGAAAGTCGCGCCCCGACTTGAACGCCTCGATGAGCAGGTCGTCCTCGGACAGGTGGGCCATGATCCGCATCTCGATCTGGCTGTAGTCGGCGGTCATCAGCGACTCGTACTCGCCGCCGGCCGCGCCCTGCCCGACGACGAAGGCCTCCCGGATCCGCCGGCCCTCCTCGGTGCGGATCGGGATGTTCTGCAGGTTGGGGTCGGTACTGGAGAGCCGGCCGGTCGCAGCGATCGTCTGGTTGAACGTGGTGTGGATGCGCCCGTCGCTCGCGACCGTCTTGAGCAGGCCCTCGATGGTCTGCCGCAGCCGGATCACGTCGCGGTGCCGGAGCAGGTGGAGCAGGAACGGGTGCTCGGTCTTCACGTAGAGCGCCTGGAGCGCGTCGGCGTCGGTGGTGTAGCCGGTCTTGGTGCGCTTGGTCTTGGGCATCCCGAGCTCGTCGAAGAGCACCACCTGGAGCTGCTTGGGCGAGCCGAGGTTGATCTCCTTGCCGATGACGGCGTACGCGTCGTCGGCGGCCTTGCGCACCTCGGCGGCGAAGTGCTGCTCCAGGCTCTGCAGGTGGTCGACGTCGACGGCGATGCCGGTGCGCTCCATGTCGGCGAGCAGGTCGACCAGTGGGAGCTCGACCTCGGCGAGCAGCCGGGTGCCGCCGCGCTCCTCGAGCTCGTCGTCGAGCGCGGCGGCCAGGTCGAGCACCGCCCGCGCGTGGAGCATCTCGACCTCGCCGGCCGACTCGGTCTCCAGGCCCAGGCTGAGCTGGCCGTCGTCGGCGCCACCCTGCTTGAGCTCACGCTTGAGGTAGCGGACCGTCAGGTCGGCGAGGTCGTAGGACCGTTGATCGGGCCGGGCGAGGTACGCCGAGAGCGCGGTGTCGCGGGCCAGACCGGCCAGCGGCAGCCCCCAGGCCGCGAGCGCGAGCATCGGGCCCTTCGCGTCGTGCAGCACCTTGGGGCGGTCGGCGTCGGCGAGCCAGGCACCGAGCGCGGCCTGGTCGGCAGGGTCGAGGCTCTCCGCCGAGACCCACGCCGCGGCGCCGGCCGGGGTCGCGAGGGCGAGGGAGTCGACGTCGCCGGTGCCCGAGCCCCAACGGCCGGTCAGGTGCAGCCCGACCCGATCGCCACTCGCGGCGTGCTCGGCGAGCCAGCCGGCCACCTGGCCCGCGGCGAGCACGGACCCGGCGAGCTCGAAGCCGGAGTCGTCGATCTCCTCCTCGGAGGTGAGGGTCTCGAAGAGCCGGTCGCGCAGCACCCGGAACTCGAGCCCGTCGAAGAGCGTGTGCACCTCCTGGCGGTCCCAGGGGCGCACGGCCAGGTCGGCCGGGGCCTTGTCCAGCGGCAGGTCGCGCACCAGGGCGTTGAGCTGACGGTTGCGGATCACGTCGCCGAGGTGCTCGCGCAGCGCCTCGCCCTTCTTGCCGGTGATCTCGTCGGCGTGGGCGATGACGTTGTCGAGGCCGTCGTACTGATTGATCCACCTCGCGGCGAAGCCCTGGCCGACACCGGGGACGCCGGGCAGGTTGTCGGAGGTCTCCCCCACGATCGCCGCGAGCTCGGGGTAGCGGGCCGGCGGGACGCCGTACTTCTCCTCGACGGCGGCCGGAGTCATCCGGGCCAGGTCGGAGACCCCGCGCATCGGGTAGAGGACGGTGGAGCGGTCGGTCACGAGCTGGAGCGAGTCGCGGTCGCCGGTGAGGATCAGCACCTCCATCTCCGGGTCGTCGAGGGCCTGGGTGACCAGGGTGGCGATGATGTCGTCGGCCTCGTAGCCGTCCTTCTTCAGGAACGGGATGTTGAGCGCGTCGAGCACCTCCTCGATCAGCGGCAGCTGGCTGCTGAACTCGGACGGCGTCTTGTTGCGCTTCGCCTTGTACTCGGAGTACTGCTCCAGGCGGAAGGTCTGCCGCGACACGTCGAAGGCCACCCCCACATGGGTGGGCTGCTCGTCGCGCAGCACGTTGATCAGCATCGAGGTGAAGCCGTAGACGGCGTTGGTGTGCTGTCCGGTCGTCGTGGAGAAGTTCTCCACCGGCAGCGCGAAGAACGCACGGTAGGCGAGCGAGTGACCGTCGAGCAGCAGCAGGCGTGGCACCCTGCGACTCTAGCGGCGGCCACCGACGGGCAGGATGGCACCATGACCACCCCCGACGCGGACCCGCTGAGCATCGACGACTACATCGCCGCGATGCCCGAGGGCATGGGCGGGCTCAACCACAAGATGGGCATCCGGCTGACCGAGCTCTCGGCCGAGCGCGTGGTCGCGACGATGCCGATCGAGGGCAACACCCAGCCCTACGGGCTGCTCCACGGCGGCGCCTCGGTGGTGCTCGCGGAGACCCTCGGCTCGGTCGGCTCCGCGATCCACGCCCACCCCGACCGGCTGTCGGTGGGCATCGAGATCAACGCCACCCACCACCGCTCGGCGACCTCCGGCACGGTCACCGGCACGGCCACCGCGATCCACCTCGGCCGCACGACCGCGACGTACGAGGTGGTGGTCACCGACGAGCGCGGCAAGCGCGTGTGCACCTCGCGGATCACCTGCGCGCTGATGCCGCGGGAGCGGTACGCGGGGTGAGTGGTGCTGCGGGTCTTGGCTGTCAGCAGCCAGGACCCGGGCGACACGCCGGTGCGCGTCGGCGCGTCTCGCGGGTTTCGGCTGCCAGCAGCCGAAACCCCGTGGCCGCGATCAGCCCTCGGCCCCCGCCCGGCTGCGGCGTAGCGAGCGGCGGGCGGCGAGCACCTGGGTGAGCTGGCGACCGCCCGCGGCGGCCGGGCGACGGTGCGCGCTGAGCCGTCCGCGCACCGCGTGGGTCGTGGCGACCCGCAGCACGGCGTACGGTCCGAGCGCGATCCGGGCCATGAAGCGGTTGGCGTCCCGGGAGCCCGCGACGGCCGCGGTCGCGACGTGCGCGATGCCGAGCTCCTCGGCCCAGGCGACCGCGGCCTCCATCAGCGCGGTGCCGACCCCGCGCCGCCGGTGGGCCACGAGCACGTGCGGCGACAGCGCGCGGACCACGGGCTCGAGGTTGAGCGCCGACATCGTGGTGCGCTCGAGATGGACGGCGCCGGCGAACTCGCCGTCGTACTCGGCGACGACGATGCGCTGATCGTCGGAGTCCAGGACCGTGGCGATCACGGCCTCCATGTCGGCGACCTGGTCCTCGGGACCGGCCCTGCGGATCACGTCGCCCCACACCTCGGCGAGATGGGCGGCGTCCTCGGGGGTCACCGAGCGCAGCGACACCAGCAAGCGGCTCATCGCGACATGCCTATTCCGACCTCTCAGGCCTGCCGCGTCTCCTGTCCCCCGGTCGCGGCTCCACCGGTAGAGACTACGCTCAGCCTCCCCGTGATGTCAGAGGAGTCCCGTGATCCCCGGTATCGGCACCGTCGTGAACGTCGCCACCGTGCTGATCGGCAGCACGATCGGCGTGCTTCTCGGCAATCGGCTCCCGGTGCGCACTCGCGACGTCGTCACCGACGCACTAGGGTTGGTGACCCTGCTGATCGCGGGTACGTCGGCGATGGCCGTGCTCGACGACGACCTCTCCGACACGATCGGTGACAGCGCCCCGATGCTCGTCGTGCTGGGTTCGCTGCTCGTCGGCGGGATCGTCGGCTCGCTGCTGCGCCTGGAGTCGCGGGTGGAGTGGTTCGGCGGCTGGCTGCAGCGCCGGCTCTCGGGCGGGGCGAGCTCGGTGGAGCGGCACCGCTTCGTCGAAGGTTTCGTGGTCTCCTCGCTGGTCTTCTGCACGGGGCCGCTGACGATCCTGGGGTCGCTCGACGACGGGCTCGGCAACGGCTCCGAGCAGCTGTTCCTCAAGGCCGCGCTCGACGGCTTCGCCGCGATCGCCTTCGCCGCGTCCTTCGGGTGGGGCGTCGCGGCCAGCGCGATCACGATCGTCGTGGTCCAGGGCGGCCTCACGCTGCTCGGCCTCGCGCTCGGCGACGTCCTGCCCGACGCCCATCTCGCGGCGATCACCGCGACCGGTGGGCTGCTGCTCGTCGGGGTGGCCCTCCGGCTGCTGCGGGTGCGGGAGATCCCGGTCGCGGACCTGCTCCCGGCACTGCTCGTCGCACCGGTCCTGGTACAGCTCGTGGCCGCGTTTCGTTGACGGTTTCGGTGACGTAACGGTTCGCTAACGACAACGTGCCGTACATCACACTGCCCGGTAGCCGGTCCTACGGTGGCAGGGCTATGCCCGGTCTCTCGAGGACGGGCGCGGTGTAGTGCATCAACGCGACAGAAAGGTTCACCCCGTGAATCGATCCAGAACCGCCACCTGGGTGCGGCTGATGGCGGGCACAGCCGCGATCAGCTTCGTCCTGACCGCATGCGGCGACGACTCGAGCGACGAGCCCGAGGCAACCGCCAGCGACACTCCGTCGGCCTCCGAGTCCGCGCCGGCCGCGGACTCGTTCACCAACGACAAGTGCGCCGCCAACCAGACCAGCGCAGACAGCCTCCGCGTCGGCGGCATCCTGCCGCTCACCGGCAACTTGGCCTACCTCGGCCCGCCGGAGATCTCGGGCGTCGGGCTGGCGGTCTCGGACATCAACGCCGCCGGCGGCGTCGACGGCACCCAGGCGTGCCACGACGTCCAGGACTCCGGCGACTCCACCGACATGTCGGTCTCCACCGCGTCCGCCGGCACGCTCGTCGCGAGCAAGCCCTCCGTCGTCATCGGCGCCGCGTCCTCCAGTGTGTCCCTGAACGTCGTCGACACCTTCGCCGACAACAAGATCGTCCAGGTCTCCCCGGCCAACACCGCCGTCGACCTGTCCGGCTACTCGCCGTGGTACTTCCGCACCGCGCCGCCGGACGGCGTCCAGGGCAACGCGCTGGGCACCCTGATCTCGACCGACGGCTACTCGAAGGTCGGCTTCCTGGTGTTCAACGACACCTACGGCACCGGCCTGCGGAACGCGGTCGAGGACACCGTGAAGGGTGCCGGCGGCTCCTGCGTCTACGGCTGCAAGGGCCAGGGCGACGAGTTCCCGGCCGGCCAGACGACGTTCTCCGCCGAGGTCAGCGGCGTGCTCGCCGCCAAGCCCGACGCGATCGTCGTGCTCGCCTTCGACGAGACCAAGTCGATCATCCCCGAGCTCAAGGCTCAGGGTTGGGACATGTCGAAGGTCTACCTCTCCGACGGCAACACCGCGGACTACAGCGCGGACTTCGCCAAGGGCACCATGGAGGGCGCTCAGGGCACCATCCCCGGCGCGGACCCGGACCAGGGCTTCAAGGACCGCCTGGTCGGCTGGTACGAGGCGGCTGAGGGCACGAAGCTCAAGGACTTCGCGTACGGCGCCGAGTCCTACGACGCCACGATCCTCGCCGCGCTCGCCGCGGTCCGGGGTGGCGGCACCGACCCGCAGACGATCCAGAAGAACTTCGCGGCCGTCTCCGGCGCGGTGGACGGCGCCGAGGAGTGCAACACCTACGCCGACTGCGTCGCCCTGCTCGGGGAGGACAAGGAGATCCGGTACGCCGGTCCCTCGGGCATCGGCCCGATCGACGACGAGAACGACCCGTCGTCGGCGTTCGTCGGCATCTACACCTACAACGCCGACAACAAGAACGAGCTCACCAGCACCGTGGAGGGCCAGAAGTGATCTGCTGATCACCGCTGAGTTCTGCGAGAGGCCCCGGACTTCGGTCCGGGGCCTCTTGCTTGGTGGTGCCGTCCGAGCGGGAGGTTCGTCGGCCGACCGACGAACCTCCCGCTGAGATCCACCCCACTGCCCATGTCATCACCGGTCGCAGGTTCATCACGGGATGATGGTCAGGCCACGCTTCCCTCGATGAGCTGAGCCAGGGAGGCGCGACGTCGACCTCCTCCCTTGATGAACCGCCAACCGACCTGGGCACCGGGGCGCTCCTCCACCGGTGGTGGTGTCGAAGCTCGGGCCTGGCGGCCCTCACACCTCAACCACGGCGCCCCAACGCGGCCCAACGCGGCCCAACGCGGCCCAGATCCGACCATGGATCGGCGTCCAGTCCAAGAGGCGGCAACGAGTGCGCGGGAGGAGTCGTCAAGGGCCGGAGCGGCGAACGAGAACCCTGGACGAGGAGGACGCGCACCCACCCTGGCACCGGGAGGACGCCGGCACTCGCACGCGCGGGACAGGTGGTTTCGAGACAGGCGCTAGCGCGCCTTCCTCAACCACCGTGGGGCGCGCCTTCCTCAACCACCGTGCTCCAACGACGGTGGTCGAGGTGCGACGAGCATCAGCGAGGAGCCTCGAAACCACCATCAACGCCGCCGGGAGGACGCCGACACTCCCGGACGCGGGACAGGTGGTTTCGAGACAGGCGCTAGCGCGCCTTCCTCAACCACCGTGGGGCGCGCCTTCCTCAACCACCGTGGGCGCGCCTCCTCGACCACCGTCACCGCCGAGCGCGTCGACGGGGATCCGTCAGGCCGAGGGGTGGTCGCGCGCGTCGTCGACGTCCTTGGCCAGGGTGCCGAGGTAGAGCTCGATGACCTTGGGGTCGTTGGCGAGCTCGCGGCCGGTGCCGGTGTAGGCGTCGCGGCCCTGGTCGAGGACGTAGCCGCGGTCGCAGATCTGCAGGCAGCGGCGGGCGTTCTGCTCCACCATCACCACACAGACCCCGGTCTTGTTGATCCGCCGGGTGCGCAGGAAGGTCTCGTCCTGGCGCACCGGCGACAGGCCGGCCGACGGCTCGTCGAGCAGCAGCACCGAGGGCTCCATCATCAGCGCGCGGGCCATCGCCAGCGACTGGCGCTCACCGCCCGAGAGCGCGCCCGCGCTCTGGTTGCGCCGGTCGTGCAGCACCGGGAACAGGTCCCACATCGCGTCGAGGCGCTCCCGCACCTTCCGCGGGCGCAGGAAGAGCCCCATGCGGAGGTTCTCCTCGATGCTCAGCGACGGAAAGACGTTGTTGGTCTGCGGCACGAAGCCGACGCCCATCTCCACCAGCTGGTTGGTGCGCAGGTTCGTGATGTCGCGGTCGCCCAGCAGCACCGAGCCGGAGTGCACCTTCACCAGGCCGAACATCGCCTTGAGCAGGGTCGACTTGCCGGCGCCGTTCGGACCGATGATGCCGATCATCTCGCCCGGGAACGCCTGCAGGCTGCAGCCGTTGAGGATGTTCACGCCCGGCAGGTAGCCGGCGACCAGGTCGCGGGCCTCCACCACCGGCGTGCGGGTCTCGGTGGCGGTGCCGCCCGTCTGCTGCTCGGTCATCGCAGTCCCTCCGCCTCTTCCTCGGCCTCGCGTTCGGCCTCCTCGGCCGCCACCTGCTCCGCGAGCTCCTCCATCGTCTCGTCGGAGAGCAGGGCGTCGTCGCCGAGGTCGGTGTCGTGGTGCGCACCGAGGTACGCGTCGATCACGGCCTGGTCGGACATCACCGACTCGGCCGGCCCCTCGGCGACCAGGCGGCCCTCCGCCATCACCGCCACCCAGTCGGAGATATGGCGTACGACGTGCATGTCGTGCTCGACGAAGAGCACGGTCATGCCCTCGTCACGCAGGCTCTGGATGTGGCCGAGCAGCGACTGGGTGAGCGCGGGGTTCACGCCCGCCATCGGCTCGTCGAGCATGATCATCTTCGGATCGCTCATCAGCGCCCGCGCCATCTCGAGCAGCTTGCGCTGACCGCCCGACAGGCTGCCGGCGTAGTCGTCCTTCTTCTCGTGGAGCTTGAACCGCGCGAGCAGCTCGTCGGCCTTCGCCTCGATCTCCCGCTCCTGCTTGCGCCAGGTGCCGCGGAACATCGACTTGAAGAGGTTCTCCCCCGCCTGGTCCTGGGCGCCGAGCATCATGTTCTCGATCACCGTCATGGCGCTGAGCGCCTTGGTGAGCTGGAAGGTGCGCACCATGCCGGCCCGCGCCACGCTCGATGCCGACGTCTTGTCGAGGGTGCGGCCGTCGAAGGCCCAGTGCGCGCCCTTGCCGGCCGAGGTCGGCTTGTCGAAGCCGGTGATCAGGTTGAAGAAGGTCGTCTTTCCGGCACCGTTGGGGCCGATCAGCGCGGTGATGATCCCCCGTTGCACCTCGAGGTGCTGGACGTCGACGGCGGTCATGCCGCCGAACTGGCGCACGATGTTGTCGACGACGAGGATCGGGTCGGGCTTGCCCGAGCCGGGCGTCGCCTCGAATCCGGAGACCAGCTCGCGGCGCGCGGCCGGGTCGGCGAGCCCACGCGGGGCAACGGACGGGGATGCCATCTGGTCAGACATTGAATCGGAGCTCCCTCTTGTTGCCCAGGATGCCTTGTGGTCGGAAGATCACGATCAGCATCAGCGCCACGCCGACGACGATGTAGGAGAACTGCTCGGTCTGCTGGTTGTTCATGATGCTGTCGGGCACGTACGCCGCGGCGGTGTACTTGATGCCGATGCGGGCGGCGAAGAACAGGATCGAGCCGAGCAGGGGCCCGAAGATCGTCGCGGCTCCGCCGAGCAGCAGCGCCGTGTAGCAGAAGAACGTCAGCGAGCGCCCCATCGAGTCGGGCTGCACGCTGGCGGGCAGCACGTAGACGATGCCACCGAGCGCACCGAACAGGCCGCCGATGATCAGCGCCTGCATCTTGATGGAGAAGACGTTCTTGCCCAGGGAGCGGATCGCGTCCTCGTCCTCGCGGATGCCGCGCAGCAGGCGGCCCCACGGACTGCGGACCAGCAGGTACACGACCAGGGTGCAGAGCAGCACCAGGCCCCAGGCGATGAACCTGACCCACCAGCCGTTGACGCCGGTGCGCTGGTTGGGCACCGGGAAGAGGAAGAACAGCAGGAAGACGCCGACGATGATGAGGCCACCCATCAGCGCGGCCTGCCCCAGGCCGGCGAACGCGTGGCCCCTCCGGAGTCGCAGGATCAGCGCCACGGCGCACGCCACCACGAGGACCCACCCGATGATCCGTACCCAGGCCGCGCCGTCGGCGACGTCGGTGTAGTTGAACGGCAGCAGCGTGAACTGGCCGCCGCCGAAGAACGACAGGCTCGTGAAGGGGTCGCGGTACTGGCTGCCCGGGATGCCCTGGGCGGAGCCGGTGAAGTCGGTCAGCAACGCCGATCTGCCGACGTACCTGATGATCTCGGCGGCCGAGATCGTGACGATCGCGAGATAGTCGCCGCGCAGCTTCAGGGTGGGCGCGCCGAGGATGAGGGCGAAGACGAACGCCGCGCCGAACCCGAGCGCCAGGCCGACCACCATCGGCAGGCCGTGCCAGACGGAGATCGCGAAGCCGTAGGCGCCGAGCAGCATGAACGCCGACTGGCCGATGTTGATCAGTCCGGTGAAGCCGAAGTGGATGTTCAGGCCGATCACCGCGATGGCGACCGCGGCGGTCTGGGGCGAGAGCGCCTCGCGCATCATGCCGTTGAGGATGAACTGGATGGTGTCCATGGTCGTCAGTCCCTCCCTTACCCGACCCGCTGCGGCTTGCCGAGCAGACCTTGCGGTCGCACGAGCAGGAGCAGGATCAGGATCAGCATGGCGGTCGCGTACTTGAAGTCACCGGGCATGCCCAGCACCGGCGACAGCTCGACGACGAGGCCGATGATCAACGAGCCGAGGAGGGCGCCGAACGCGGTGCCGAGGCCACCCAGGGTCACCGCCGCGAAGAGCAGCAGCAGGATCTGCATGCCCGAGTCCCACTTGATGCCGTTGGTGACCAGCGCGTAGAGGAGGCCGGAGAGACCCGCGAGGCCCATCGCGACCGTCCAGACCAGGCGGATCACCCGGTCGGTGTCGATGCCCGACGCCGACGCCAGCGCCGGATTGTCGGAGACGGCGCGGGTGGCGCGGCCGATGCGGGTGCGCAGGAGTGCGTACCCGACCGCGGCCAGGACGACGATCGAGATCCCCATGGCGACCAGCGACTGGTTGGTGATCGTGACCGGCCCGAACGTGCTGACCTCCGGGTTGGCCTGCTCGACGCGGACGGTGCGGGCCCCGACGGCGTACTGGAAGACGTACTGGAGTGCCAGCGAGAGCCCGATCGTCACGATCATCATCTGGATCAGCCCGAGCCCCCGGCGCCGCAGCGGCTGCCAGAGCACCCGATCCTGGAACCAGCCGGTGAACGAGCACACGATCACCACCAGGATGCCGCCGACCCAGAGGCTGAGGCCCTGCTGGTTGACGAAGAAGTAGCCGAGCAGCCCACCGAGGGTGACCTGCTCGGCGTGCGCGAAGTTCGAGAGGCCGGTGGTGCCGTAGATCAGCGAGAGCCCGACCGAGGCCAGCGCGAGCAGCAGGCCGAGCCGGATGCCGTTGACCGTGCTCTGCACGAGCTCGTCGACCTTGCTCGTCGAGGCGCTGTAGGCCTCGGTGCGGACGTCGAAGAGCGCCGGCTTGGTGACTCCGAACGCCGCCTGGACCGTGATCTGGTCCTCGGCGACGACCACGTCGTCGGGCAGGGACGCCTCATCGATCTTGACGACGTAGGGACCTTCCTTGTCGAGCTGGAGGTTCCACTTGCCGGTCTCGCTGGTGGTGACCTCCTGCTCGGCGCCGCTCTCGTCGGTGACCGTGAGCTTCACGTCGGCCAGCGGACCGTCCTCCGTGCGGACGGTGCCCGCGATGCAGGCGGCGTCGGGGCCCGGGAGGCAGAGCGTGTCGACGGCCTGGGCCGCCCCTGAGGACATCAGTGCAAGCAGCGGCGCGAGCAGCAGCGCGGCGATCAGCCCCGCAGCCCCTCTGGCCACCCTCCGCTCGCGGACGACGTGTTGAGACTTCAACTCGGTCCTCCCATCCAGAACCCGGCCGGGTTTCGGGCAGTCTAGGGGCCAATAATGTGGTCTGCGCCACTCTCCCGCGCCAGTCGCGCGCGTCGCAACGAGGCTTTACCAAAGCGTGATCAGGCGGAGACGTACGGCGGCGGAGCCGCCCGGCGCAGGGCTCAGCCCGCGATGCCGGGGCCGTGCGCGATGACGCCCTCGGCCACCTGCCGCATGGAGAGGCGCAGGTCCATGGCGGTCTTCTGGATCCACCGGAAGGCCTCCGGCTCGGAGAGCCGGAGCTGCTCCTGGAGCACGTTCTTGGCGCGGTCGACCGCCTTGCGGGTCTCCAGCCGCTCGGTGAGGTCGGCGACCTCGGCCTCGAGCATCGACAGCTCGGCGAAGCGGCTCATCGCCATCTCGATCGCCGGCACGAGATCGGACTGGCTGAACGGCTTCACCAGATAGGCCATCGCGCCCGCGTCACGGGCCCGCTCCACCAGGTCCCGCTGGGAGAACGCCGTCAGGATGACCACCGGCGCGATCCGCTGGCCGGCGATCTGCTCGGCCGCGGCGATGCCGTCGAGGACGGGCATCTTGACGTCGAGGATCACCAGGTCGGGGCGCAGCTCCTGGGCCAGCTCGACCGCGGTGGCACCGTCGCCCGCCTGGCCGACGACGTCGTACCCCTCTTCGGTGAGCATCTCCGCGAGGTCCATCCGGATCAGGACCTCGTCCTCGGCGATGACGACCTTCCGCGCGGGACCCTCGGGCGCCCGCGGGTCGGTCGGCTGCGTCACGGACAGCAGCGTATCCGCCCGCGGCCGGCGCCGTCAGGCCGGTCGGGTCACATCGCTGATCGGCTCGTGACGGACCGGCCCGGCGTACCGCGTGCGCAGGTAGAGCTCGACCTCCTCGCGCTCGACCCGCGTCCGGCTCAGCGTCGTCGACGCCTCCCGCGCGTTCGTTCGCGCGCCCTCGTTGCTCCGGCGACCCCAGCCGCCGATCCGCGCACCGATCCCGGCGATCATGGTCATGTCGATCTCCCCGCTGCCGAGCACCCGCGAACCTCTTCGCTCGAAACTGTAGTAGACAGGTCGACTTTGGCCAAGGGCGTGGGCCGGCGGCGTTTCGGCTAAAGTTCTGGCGCTGCTGGCCCCGGTAGCCCAACGGCAGAGGCGATGGTCTCAAACACCATTCAGTGTGGGTTCGAATCCCACCCGGGGCACGGTCCCCGCCACCTGCGTGTTCCAGCAGGACCCGCGGCTCGGTGTCCATCGGTCGCGGGGGTGGACGAGCGACGGGCTGGCCACGGGCGCAGCCGGGTCGCGACGGATCACAGCCGGCTTGCGGGCCCGCGGACGGGATAGTCCGTCACGTTCTGGCTGTCGTTTCGCGCGGTCGGCCCGCCGTTCCGTGACGGACTATCCACGGGGCGGCACCCGGCGGTGCGCATTCCACCGGGACGACCGAACTCACGCCCGGACGACGAAGCTCCGTCGTCCCAGCGGGAGATTCGTCGGCCGGCCGACGAATCTCCCGCTCGGCCCCCGGGATCCCACCGCAGGGCGCCAGACGTACCACCCACGGATCAGTCAGGACAGCCGGTCGTACGGCGCCTGGATCCGACGATCCGACCCGTCACGGCACGGTCGAGAGCGGCCAGGTCTGCCCGGTCGCACTGTCGATCAGCGCGGCGCGGGCGACCGTCAGGCCCAGCGGCAGCGTGTCGGCGACCATCGTGACCGCGGCCGCCTGGCGGGTGCCCTTAGCCCTGGTCGCGACCGAGACGTGCGGGATCCAGTGGCCCGGGCGGTAGTGCTGGTGCAGGTCCGCCCCGGCCGCCACCAGCGCCGTGGCGACGCGCTCCTGGCGGAGGGCGACCGCCGCCGGAATCGACACCGCGAGCGCGACCCGGCCGCGCGGGAACAGCACCGAGCCGTGCCCCTCGGCGAGGAAGCCGCCCCCGTCGGGCATCGCCTCGACGATCGCCCGGACCCGGTCGAGGTCCCACACCCGCAGCACGGCGTACGACAGGTGGGGGCGGTGCCGGCGGTGCGTGTGGGTCTCGAGCGTGCGGATGCCGTGGACCTCGAGCCGGCTCCACAGGTCCCGGACCAGGCGCTCGGACCGGCCGTCGAAGAGGAGGCAGACCGCGAGCGCCATGCCTTCAGTGTCGCCCAGTGTCGCCCAGTGTCGCCCAGCGTCGGCGCCGGGACGGCGCCTCAGCGCGTGGGGCGGCGGTACGCCGGGGCGACCTCGTTGATGGCGTCGCCCATCCGGTGGATCCGCAGTGCGTTCGTCGAGCCCGGGATGCCCGGCGGGCTGCCGGCGATGATCACGACCAGGTCGCCCTCGGTCACCCGGCCGATCTGGAGCAGCTGCTCATCGACCTGGCGGACCATCTCGTCGGTGTGCTCGACGGGCTGGGTCTTGAAGGTCTCGACGCCCCAGGTCAGGGCCAGCTGCGACCGGACGGCCGGCAGCGGCGTGAAGGCGAGGACCGGGATCGGGCCGCGCAGCCGCGACATCCGCTTCGCGGAGTCGCCGCTCTGCGTGAAGGCCACGACGTACTTGGCGCCGACCCGCTCCGCGACCTCCTCGGCGGCCTTGGCGATCACGCCGCTCTTGGTGTGGGGGTCCCAGTCGATCGCGGCGACGCCGAAGCGGTCGCTGTCCTGGAGCGCATGGGCCTCGGTCGCCGTGATGATGCGCGCCATCGTCTCGACGGTGTGCACGGGGTACTCCCCCACGCTGGTCTCGCCGGACAGCATCACCGCGTCGGCCCCGTCGAGCACGGCGTTGGCGACGTCGGAGGCCTCGGCGCGCGTCGGCGCGGGGTTGCCGATCATCGACTCGAGCATCTGGGTCGCGACGATGACCGGCTTGGCGTTGAGGCGGGCCTTCTCGATGATCCGCTTCTGCAGGAACGGCACGTCCTCCAGCGGGCACTCGACGCCGAGGTCGCCGCGGGCGACCATGAACCCGTCGAACGCAGCGATCACCTCGTCGAGGTTCTCGATCGCCTGCGGCTTCTCGATCTTCGCGATGACGGGGATGCGCACGCCCTCCTCGTCCATGATCTTGCGGACGTCCTCGGCGTCCTTGGCGTCGCGGACGAAGCTCAGCGCGATGAAGTCGACCGTCAGGCGCAGCGCGAAGCGCAGGTCCGCGATGTCCTTCTCCGACAGCGCCGGCACCGAGACCGCGACACCGGGGAGGTTGATGCCCTTGTTGTTCGAGACCTTGCCGCCGACCAGCACCTCGGTATGCACGTCGGTGCCGTCGACCACCTTCGTGACCCGCAGCCGGATCTTGCCGTCGTCGATGAGGATCGGGTCGCCGACCTGCACGTCGCCGGGCAGTCCCTTGTACGTCGTGCCGCACGCCTGGTCGTCGCCCGGCACGTCGCGGGTGGTGATCACCCACTCCTGGCCGCGGTGCAGCACGACCGGCCCGTTCTCGAACGTCTCGAGCCGGATCTTCGGGCCCTGGAGGTCGGCGAAGATGCCCACCCCGTGACCGCTGGCGTCGGAGGCCTCGCGCACCAGGCGGTACGCCTCGGCGTGGTCCTCGTGGGACCCGTGGCTCATGTTCAGCCGGGCCACGTCCATCCCGGCGTACACGAGCTCCCGGATCCGTCGCGGCGACGAGGTCGCCGGGCCGAGGGTGCACACGATCTTGGCTCTACGCACGTACCTCACCCTAGCGACTTTGACCTTCCGAAGACCAAACCTCCAGGGCGCTGGGTCGCAGAACCGCCGGTTCGCGTGCCAGTGAGCGGTGCCGGGCCGGCTTGCCAGGGGCGGATCGCGTGTCTCTTCGTTTCCCCGGGCGCCCGGGGAAACGAAGAGACACGCCGGGCCCGGCAGGGGCGGTCAGGGCAAGCGACGGCGACACGCCGGAGGTTGTCGGCGTGTCGCCGTCGCTTGCCCTGACCACCCCAGCAGCTCGACCGGCCGACGGCCCGCGCAGACCCAGACCCCAGCAGACCCAGACCCCACCAGACCCAGACCCCACCAGACCCAGACATGAGGTTCAGACCGGCACTGCCCGAACGACCCCGAGCAGGTGGTCAAACGACCGAGTCGGCACTGTCTCACCCGGAGTTCGGGGGAACAGCGCCGACTCGCCGAGCTCACACCACCAGCGGGCGCTCGGTGGGGGCGATCGGGGCGGGGAGCGTGGTCGAGCCGGTGAGGAACCGGTCGACGGCCGCCGCGGCCGCACGCCCCTCGGCGATCGCCCACACGATGAGCGACTGGCCCCGGCCCGCGTCGCCGGCGACGAAGACACCCGGCTCCGAGGACTCGTACGTCGCGTCGCGCTTGACGTTGCCGCGCTCGTCGAGGTCCACGCCGAGCTGCTCGACGAGGCCCGGCCGCTCAGGACCGAGGAAGCCCATCGCGAAAAGCACCAGGTCGGCCCGGATCTCCCGCTCGGAGCCCTCGACCTCGGTCAGCCTGCCGCCCTCGAACACGACCTCGACCAGGCGCAGCGCCCGCACGTTGCCGTGCTCGTCGCCGAGGAACTCCTTGGTCGAGACGCCGTACACGCGGTCGCCCGCCTCCTCGTGCGCCGAGGAGACCCGGAAGATCATCGGGTAGGTGGGCCACGGCTGGCCCGCAGGGCGGGACGCCGGCGGCTCGGCCAGGATCTCGAGCTGCGTGATCGACGCCGCGCCCTGACGGGTCGACGTGCCGAGGCAGTCGGCACCGGTGTCGCCACCGCCGATGATCACGACGTGCTTGTCGGTCGCCAGGATCTGGCCGTCGACCTCCTCGCCCAGCGCGACCCGGTTGGCCTGCGGCAGGAACTCCATCGCCTGGTGGATGCCGGCGAGCTCGCGCCCGGGCACCGGCAGGTCGCGGGGCTCGGTCGCGCCCATGGCGAGCACGACGGCGTCGTACCTCTCCCGGAGCCGGTCGGCGGTGAGCTGCTCGCCACCGACGTCGACGCCGGCCCGGAAGACGGTGCCCTCACGGCGCATCTGCTCGAGGCGCTTGTCGAGGTGCTTCTTCTCCATCTTGAACTCGGGGATGCCGTAGCGCAGCAGGCCGCCGATCTTGTCCGCCCGTTCGTAGACCGCGACCGTGTGGCCGGCTCGGGTCAGCTGCTGGGCGGCGGCGAGGCCGGCCGGGCCCGAGCCCACGACCGCGACGGTGCGACCCGAGAGCCACTCCGGCGGCTGGGGCCGGACCAGGCCGGACTCCCATGCCTTGTCGATGATCGAGACCTCGACGTTCTTGATCGTCACCGGATCCTGGTTGATGCCCAGCACGCAGGCGGTCTCGCAGGGGGCCGGGCAGAGGCGGCCGGTGAACTCGGGGAAGTTGTTGGTCGCGTGCAGGCGCTCGATCGCGCCCTCCCAGTCGTCGCGCCAGACCAGGTCGTTCCACTCGGGGATGATGTTCCCGAGCGGGCAGCCCTGGTGGCAGAACGGGATGCCGCAGTCCATGCAGCGGCCCGCCTGCTCGGTGATGATCGGGAGCAGGGCCCGCCCGGCGCTGCCGGGGTAGACCTCCTGCCAGTCCCGCACTCGCTCCTCGACCGGCCGTCGCTCGGCGACCTGACGGCCGCTCTTGAGGAATCCACGTGGATCAGCCATGCCGAGCTCCCCCCTTCATGCCTTCGCTTCGCTCATCCATGAAGCACCTCCATGATCCGGGCGGCGGCCTCGTCCTCGTCGAGGCCCTCCTCGAGGGCCTCGGCGCGCGCCTCGAGCACGCGCTTGTAGTCGCTGGGCATCACCTCGGTGAACCTGCCGAGCGAGGTCGCCCAGTCGGCGAGCAACGCCTCGGCCACGGTCGAGCCGGTCTCCTCGAGGTGCCGGCGGACGAGCTCCTCGAGCTCCTCGGCGGCGGCACCCGTGACGGAGCCGAGGTCGACCAGCTCGGGGTTGACCCGCCCGGGGGCCAGGTCGAGCACCCAGGCGACCCCGCCGGACATGCCGGCCGCGAAGTTGCGTCCGGTGGGGCCGAGGACGACGACCCGGCCCCCCGTCATGTACTCGCAGCCGTGGTCGCCGACGCCCTCGGTCACCGCCCGCGCGCCGGAGTTGCGCACGCAGAACCGCTCGCCGACGCCGCCGCGGATGAACAGCTCACCCGAGGTGGCGCCGTACGCGATCACGTTGCCGGCGATGATCTGCTCGGCGGCGTCGAACGTCGCGGCCCGGTCGGGCCGGACGACGATCCGGCCGCCCGACAGGCCCTTGCCGACGTAGTCGTTGGCGTCGCCCTCGAGCCGCAGCGTCATCCCCCGCGGGACGAACGCGCCGAAGGACTGTCCGGCCGATCCGGTGAAGGTGATGTCGATGGTGCCGTCGGGCAGCCCGGCCCCGCCGTACTTCTTGGTCACCTCGTGGCCGAGGATCGTGCCGACGGTGCGGTTGACGTTGCGGATCCGGACCTGGGCGCGCACCGGCTCGCCGTGCTCGATCGCGGCCCGGGCCAGCGGCACCAGCTCGGTGACGTCGAGCGACTTCGCCAGGCCGTGGTCCTGTGCCTTGGTGCGGAACAGGTCCTGCGCGGGGAACGCCGAGCGGTCGGGCTGGTGCAGCACCGGGGTCAGGTCGAGCCCGGCCGCCTTCCAGTGGTCGACCGCGGGCTTCACGTCGAGGCTGCCCACCTGGCCGATCGCCTCCTCGAGCGAGCGGAAGCCGAGCTCGGCGAGCAGCTCGCGGACCTCCTGCGCGATGAACTCGAAGAAGTTCACGACGAACTCGGGCCGGCCGGAGAAGCGCTCGCGGAGCACCGGGTTCTGCGTCGCGACCCCCACGGGGCAGGTGTCGAGGTGGCAGACCCGCATCATGATGCAGCCGGAGACCACCAGCGGCGCCGACGCGAAGCCGTACTCCTCGGCGCCCAGCAGCGCCGCGATCACGACGTCGCGACCGGTCTTGAGCTGGCCGTCGGTCTGGACGACGATCCGGTCCCGCAGGCCGTTGAGCAGCAGGGTCTGCTGGGTCTCGGCGAGGCCGAGCTCCCAGGGACCGCCCGCGTGCTTGAGCGACGTGAGCGGTGCGGCACCGGTGCCACCGTCGTGGCCGGAGATCAGCACCACGTCGGCGTGCGCCTTGGAGACACCGGCCGCGACGGTGCCGACGCCGACCTCGGAGACCAGCTTCACGTGCACGCGGGCCTGCGGGTTGGCGTTCTTGAGGTCGTGGATCAGCTGCGCCAGGTCCTCGATCGAGTAGATGTCGTGGTGCGGCGGCGGTGAGATGAGTCCCACGCCAGGGGTGGAGTGCCTCGTCTTGGCCACCCAGGGGTAGACCTTGTTGCCGGGCAGCTGGCCGCCCTCGCCGGGCTTGGCACCCTGCGCCATCTTGATCTGGATGTCGTCGGCGTTCGTCAGATACTCCGACGTGACGCCGAACCGGCCCGACGCGACCTGCTTGATCGAGCTGCGCCGCTCCGGGTCGTAGAGCCGCTCGGGGTCCTCGCCGCCCTCGCCGGTGTTGGACTTCGCGCCCAGCCGGTTCATCGCGATCGCGAGGGTCTCGTGCGCCTCCCGGCTGATCGAGCCGTAGGACATCGCGCCGGTCGAGAACCGCTTGACGATCTCGGACACCGGCTCGACCTCGTCGATCGGCACCGGTCCGCGGCCGGTCGCCACGGCGTCCTTGAACCGGAACAGGCCGCGCATCGTCATCAGCCGCTCGGACTGCTCGTCGACGCGGGCCGTGTACTGCTTGAAGATGTCGTAGCGGCCGGTGCGGGTGGAGTGCTGCAGCCGGAAGACCGTCTCGGGGTCGAACAGGTGCGGCTCGCCCTCGCGGCGCCACTGGTACTCCCCGCCGATCTCGAGCTCGCGGTGCGCCGGCGAGATGCCGCCGCGCGGGTACGCCGTGGCGTGCCGGCGCGCGACCTCCTCGGCAATCGTGTCGAGCCCGATGCCGCCGAGCTTGGACGTGGTGCCCGTGAAGTAGCGGTCGACGACCGCCTGCGACAGCCCGACCGCCTCGAAGATCTGGGCGCCGGTGTACGACGCGACCGTCGAGACGCCCATCTTCGACATCACCTTGAGCACGCCCTTGCCGAGCGCCTTGACCAGGTTCTTGACCGCCTGCTCGGGCTCGTTGGTGACGTAGTAGCCCTGACGCGCGAGGTCCTCGACCGACTCCATCGCGAGGTACGGGTTGACCGCGGCCGCGCCGTACCCCACCAGCAGGGCGACGTGGTGCACCTCGCGGACGTCGCCGGCCTCGACCAGCAGCCCGACCTGGGTGCGGGTCTTCTCCCGGACCAGGTGGTGGTGGACCGCGCCGGTGAGCAGCAGCGACGGGATCGGCGCGCGCTCGGCCGTCGAGTGCCGGTCGGAGAGCACGATGACCCGGGCGCCGTCGGCGATCGCCGCCGACACCTCCTGGCAGATCTCCTCGATGCGCTGCGCCATCGCCGCGCCGCCGCCCTCGACCGGGTAGAGGCCGCGGGCCACGTGGGTGATGAAGCCCGGCATGTCGCCGTCGCGGTTGATGTGCCGGATCTTGGCCAGGTCGTCGTTGGAGATCACCGGGAACGGCAGCACGACCATCCGGCACGACGCGGGCGCGGGCTCGAGCAGGTTGGCCTCCGGGCCGATGGTGCCGGCCAGAGAGGTGACCAGCTCCTCCCGGATCGCGTCGAGCGGCGGGTTGGTCACCTGGGCGAAGAGCTGGGTGAAGTAGTCGAACAGCAGCCGCGGCTTCTCGCTCAGCGCGGCGAGCGGCGTGTCGGTGCCCATCGACCCGATCGGCTCGGCGCCGGTGCCGGCCATCGGCGTGAGCAGCACCCGCAGCTCCTCCTCGGTGTAGCCGAAGACCTGCTGACGCCGGGTGACCGACGCGTGGGTGTGCACGATGTGCTCACGGTCCGGCACGTCGTCGAGGTGGATCAGGCCGGCGTGCAGCCACTCGTCGTACGGGTGCTCCGTGGCGAGCTCGGCCTTGATCTCCTCGTCCTCGATGATCCGGTGCTCGTCGGTGTCGACCAGGAACATCCGGCCCGGCTGGAGGCGGCCCTTGCGGACCACCTTCTCCGGGGCGATGTCGAGCACGCCGACCTCGGAGGCGAGCACGACGAGGCCGTCGTCGGTCACCCAGTAGCGTGACGGGCGCAGGCCGTTGCGGTCGAGCACCGCGCCGATCTGCGAGCCGTCGGTGAACACCACGCAGGCCGGGCCGTCCCAGGGCTCCATCACCGTGGAGTGGAACTCGTAGAAGGAGCGGCGCGCCGCGTCCATCTCGCCGCCCTGATCCGGTCCAGCGTTCTCCCATGCCTCGGGAACCATCATCAGCACCGCGTGGGGCAGCGAGCGACCGCCCATGTGCAGCAGCTCGAGCACCTCGTCGAACGACGCGGAGTCCGAGGCCCCGGGGGTGCAGATCGGGAACAGCCGGTCCAGGTCTCCCGGGATCACGTCGGAGGCGAGCAGCGCCTCACGCGCCCGCATCCAGTTGCGGTTGCCCATCACCGTGTTGATCTCGCCGTTGTGGGCGATGAACCGGAAGGGGTGCGCCAGCGGCCAGCTCGGGAACGTGTTGGTCGAGAACCGCGAGTGCACCACGGCCAGTGCCGAGGTGACCCGTTCGTCGAGCAGGTCCGGGAAGAACCTGTCGAGCTGGTCGGTGGTGAGCATGCCCTTGTAGACCAGGGTCCGCGAGGACAGCGACGGGAAGTAGACGTCGGTCTCGCGCTCGGCCCGCTTGCGCAGGCAGAAGGCCAGCCGCTCGAGCGCCATGCCGGTGACGCGGGAGCCCGCGCCGGCCACGAACAGCTGCTGGAAGGCCGGCATCACCCCGAGCGCCATCCCGCCGAGCCCGGCGGGATCGGTCGGGACCTCGCGCCAGCCGAGCACGCTCAGGCCCTCCTCGGCGGCGAGCTCCTCGATGCGGTTGCGGGTCTTGGCGATCTGCTCGGCGTCGCCGGACAGGAACGCCGTGCCCACGGCGTACGCGTGCTGTGCGGGGAGCTCGAAGCCCGCCTCCCGCGCGACCGCGCGCAGGAAGGCGTCGGGGACCTGGAGCAGGATGCCGGCACCGTCGCCGGTGTTGGGCTCGGCACCGGCGGCGCCGCGGTGGTCGAGGTTGCGCAGGGCCTGGATGCCCTGCTTCACGATCTCGTGGGTGGCCTCACCCGTGAGGGTCGCCACGAACGCGACGCCGCAGGCGTCCTTCTCGTGGCGGGGGTCGTAGAGCCCTTGAGCTTGCGGGCCGCGCCAGTGCGCGGGCCGGGGCAAGGATGGGGGCGGCGGGAATGCATGCGAGTACGGCACGGGCATTCTCCCGTCGTCGTCTGCGCCCGCGTGGACTCCACGACGCTGTCGAGGCCTCCGCCGGCGGTGTGATCAGTCCTGGTGGACCCGGTTCGAACTAGGCACGGGACGACATTGGCCCAAGCGGAGGGAAAAGACTAGCACCGGATGTGGCGCGATTCGTCCAACGGCGGACGGCTTCAGCCGCTCAGCGGGATGCGGGGTCGTCGGCCTCGCCGGGCTCCGAGGTCCCGTCCGCGGCGGACGACGCCTCCGAGGCGGACGACTCGTGCCGGGCCAGGGCCGCGTCGGTGTAGACCTGCTCCTCGCGGCCGGGCCGGCGGCGGGTGCTGACGACGAACCAGACCAGGGCGGCGACGAAGAGCACCAGCGAGGTCCACACGTTGAACCGCAGCCCGCCGACATCGTCGAGCTCGACGTTGTCGATGCGCAGCATCTCGATCCAGCCGCGACCGATCGTGTAGACCATGATGTAGAGCGCCACCACTCGACCGTGACCGAGCCGGAACCGGCGGTCCGCCCACACCAGCAGCGCGAAGCCCGCGAGGCACCACAGGCTCTCGTAGAGGAACGTCGGGTGGAAGGTCGTGCCGGGCTCGTAGCCGGCCCGGATCGCGACGTCGTCGCTGACCTCCAGCCCCCACGGCAGGTCGGTGGGCTTGCCGAAGAGCTCCTGGTTGAACCAGTTGCCCCAGCGGCCGATCGCCTGCGCGACCAGCACGCCGGGCGCCATCGCGTCGAGCACCGGCAGCAGCCTGATGCCCTTGCGCTTCGCGGCGATCACCGCACCGAGCGCGCCGAGCCCGATCGCACCCCACACGCCGAGTCCGCCGCGCCACACGTAGAGCGCCTCGACGGGGTTCGCCCCGGAGCCGAAGTAGAGGTCCTGGTCGGTGAGCACGTGGTAGAGCCGGCCACCGACCAGCCCGAACGGCACCGCCCAGATCGCGATGTCCTGGATGTCGCCCGCCCGGCCGCCGCGGGCCACCCAGCGCTTCTCGCCGATCCAGATGGCGGCGACGATGCCGAGGATGATCGCGAGCGCGTAGCCGCGGATCGGCAGCGGCCCGAGGTGCCAGACACCGGACGACGGGCTCGGGATCGAGAGCGCGGTGGCGAGCACGGTCATGGTGTCCTCAGTTCAGGAGCGTGTGGATGTCGGCGGCGAAGTCGGCGGACGACGTCGCCTCGCTCCAGTAGATCGTGCCCTCGTCGTCGGCGTCGACGCCGGTGATCGTGGTGCCGTGGGTGACGTCGTAGCCGCCCGAGGGCAGCCGCTCGCCCTGGGTGACGCCGACGCCCATCGGCTTCGCGACGGCCACGATCGTGTCGAGCTCACCCGTGAGGCCGACGAACGCCGGGTCGAAGTGCTCGAGGTAGCGCTTCAGCACGTCCTCGGTGTCGCGGGCCGGGTCGGTCGTCACGAACACCACGTCGACGCGGTCCCGGTCCTTCTCGTCGAGCCGCGTCATCGCCGTCGCGAGGTTGGACATCACCGTCTGGCAGATGTCCGGACAGTGCGTGTAGCCGTAGAACACCAGCGTGAGCGGCTTGTCGGTGTCGTCGGTGAGTGAGTACGGCTGGCCTGCGGTGTCGGTCAGCGGGGTCGAGGAGACCTCGAACGGCGGGTCGAGCACGGTGCCGCTGAGCCCGCCATCGTCGTCGCCGCCACCACAGGCGGCGAGTGGGAGGAGGAGAGCGGTCAGGGCGGCGGCCAAGCGGACGGGGCGGGGCCGGCTACGCACGTCGCACTCCCCTGGCCAGGTCCTCGGTCAGCCGGGCCAGGGCCCGCAGCCCCTCACCGGGCTCGTCGGGGTGGTCGAGAAGGGTGCGGACGAACGCCGAGCCGACGATCACCCCGTCGGCGCCGATCCCGTCCTTGGCGGCGATCTCGGCCGCCTGGGCGCCGTTGCTGACCCCGAGGCCGACGCCCACCGGCAGGTCGATGCCCTGCTGCGCGATCGCGGCCTTGGTGCGCGCGACCAGCGGGCCGGCGAGGTCGGAGGTGGACGTGCGGGTGCCGGTGACGCCCATGACCGCGGTGGCGTAGACGAACCCGCGACAGGCGGCCGTCGTCATCGCGATCCGCTCGTCGGTGGAGCTCGGCGCGACGAGGTAGACCTTGTCGAGGTCGTGCTCGTCGGCGGCCCGACTCCACGACGGGTCGGCGTCGGGGGTGATGTCGGGCGTGATGAGGCCCGCGCCGCCCGCGCTGGCGAGGTCGCGGGCGAACCGCTCCACGCCGTACCTCTCGACCGGGTTCCAGTAGGTCATCACCAGGGTGGGCGTGCCGGTGGCGGCGACCGCCTCGACCGTGCGCAGCACGTCCTTGGTGCGCACGCCGCGGTCGAGCGCCTGCTGCGCGGCGGCCTGGATGGTCGGACCGTCCATGACCGGGTCGCTGTAGGGCAGCCCGATCTCGATCACGTCGCAACCGGCGTCGACCAGCGTGCGCATCGCCTCGATGCCACCCGCGACGTCGGGGAAGCCGGCGGGCAGGTAGCCCACCAGCGCGGCGCGGCCCTCGGCCTTCGCCTTCGCGAAGGCGATGCTGCTGCTCACGCCCGTCCCTCCGTCTCGTCGGACGCACCGAGCTGGCTGTGCTCGTCGCTGCCGGCCTCGGCTTCGCCGAGCCGGAAGTACTCCAGCGCCGTGCCCATGTCCTTGTCGCCGCGCCCGGAGAGGTTGACCAGGATCGTCTGGCCGGGCCGCTCCTCGGCCAGCCGCAGCGCACCGGCCAGTGCATGGGCCGACTCGACGGCCGGGATGATGCCCTCGGTGCGCGACAGCAGCGCCATCGCGTCCATCGCCTCGGCATCGGTCACCGGGAGGTACGTCGCGCGCCCCACGTCGGCGAGGTGGGCGTGCTGCGGGCCGACCCCGGGGTAGTCGAGTCCGGCCGAGATCGAGTGCGACTCGATGGTCTGGCCGTCCTCGTCCTGGAGCACGAACGTGCGGGCGCCGTGGAGCACCCCGCGGTCGCCGGCGTAGATGGTCGCCGCGTGCCGACCCGTGTCGAAGCCGTCGCCGCCGGCCTCGAAGCCGTAGACGTCGACGTCCGCGTCGTCGAGGAACGCGGTGAACAGCCCGATCGCGTTGGAGCCACCGCCGACGCAGGCCGCGATCGCGTCGGGCAGCACGCCGTACTGCTCCAGGCACTGGGCGCGCGCCTCGTCGCCGATGCCGCGGCAGAACTCGCGGACCAGGCTCGGGAAGGGGTGCGGGCCGGCGGCGGTGCCGAAGAGGTACGCCGTGTGGTCGACGCTCGCGACCCAGTCGCGCAGTGCCTCGTTGATCGCGTCCTTGAGCGTGGCGCTGCCGGAGTCGACCGCGACAACCTTGGCGCCGAGCAGGTTCATCCGGGCGACGTTGAGCGCCTGCCGCTTGGTGTCGACCGAGCCCATGTAGACCGTGCAGTCGAGACCGAAGTACGCCGCGGCGGTCGCGCTCGCGACACCGTGCTGGCCGGCGCCGGTCTCGGCGATCACGCGAGTCTTGCCCATCCGCTTGGTGAGCAGCGCCTGGCCGAGCACGTTGCGGATCTTGTGCGCGCCGGTGTGGTTGAGGTCCTCGCGCTTGAGCAGGATCCGGGCACCGACGCGCTCGCTGAGCCGCTCGGCGTGGTAGAGCGGGCTCGGGACGCCGGCGTACTCGCGCAGGATCCGCTCGAAGTCCGCCGTGAACGACGGGTCGGCCATCGCCTCGTGCCACGCCACCGTCAGCTCGTCCAGCGCGGCGACCAGGGCCTCGGGCATGAAGCGCCCGCCGAACCCGGACTCGGCGCCGCCGAACCACCCGTGCTCGTCGGCGTCGAAGCCCGCGAGGTGGGCCGTCATGCAGTCACTCCTGTCATCGCGGCGACCGCGGCCTGCGGGTCGCCGTCCTTCACCAGTGCCTCGCCGACGAGCACCGCGCGGGCACCCTCGGACACGAAGCGCTTCACGTCCACGGGGCCGAAGATGCCGCTCTCGGCGACCTTGACCCGATCGTCGGGCACCAGCGGTGCGAGCCGGCCGAAAGTGTCGGCGTGGATCTCGAGCGTCTTGAGGTTGCGGGCGTTGACGCCGACCAGCTCGGCGCCGAGGTCGACCGCGCGCGCGGTCTCGGCCTCGTCGTGCACCTCGACCAGCACGGTCAGCCCGAGCTCGCGGGCGTCGTCGTGGAGCCGGCGCAGGGTGTCGTCGTCGAGCGCCGCGACGATGAGCAGCGCGAGGTCGGCGCCGGCGGCGCGCGCCTCGACCAGCTGGTAGGTCGTGACGATGAAGTCCTTGCGCAGGATCGGGACGTCCACCGCGGCCCGGACCGCGCGCAGGTCGTCGAGGCTGCCCCCGAACCTGCGCTGCTCGGTGAGCACGCTGATCGCGGCGGCCCCGCCCGCGGCGTACCGCTGGGCGAGCTCGGACGGGTCCGGGATGTCCGCGAGCGCGCCCTTGCTGGGGCTGCGCCGCTTGACCTCGGCGATCACGCTCGAGCCGGGCGCGCGGAAGTGCGGCATCGGGTCGCGCGGCGGGTCGACGTCGGCGAGCGCGGCCCGCAGGTCGGCGAGGCTGGTGCGGGACTCCCGCTCGGCGAGGTCGATGCGCACCCCGGCGACGATGTCGTCGAGCACGGACATGCTGGTCTCTCCCACCGGACTGGCCACGGACTGCGGACGGACCCCAGTCTCCCACGCGACATGAAGCACCCGAGCGTGGGTAGTGTCCGCTGAACACGGACCCGACAGACGGACGGGGCCGACCAGAGAGGAACCCCCGTGAGCTACTCCGACCCGCCGCCCCCGCCGCCGCAGTACGGCGCGCCGCAGCCGCCGATGGGCGGCATGCCCCCGAAGACCTCGGGCATGGCGGTCACCTCGCTGGTGCTCGGCATCATCGGCGCCATCCCCTGCTTCTGGGGCTGCCTGATCTTCTCGATCCTCGGCATCGTGTTCGGCCAGCTGGGCAAGAAGGACATCCGCGAGTCCGCGGGCGCCAAGAAGGGCGACGGCCTCGCGCAGTGGGGCTTCATCCTCGGCATCATCGGCGTCGCGCTGGGTGCCGTCTACTGGATCCTGGTCGCGACCGGGGTCATCGACATCACCTACGACACCAGCGCCTGACGGTCGTCGGTGAGACGTACGTGACTCGGGCCCGGCCACGCGGCCGGGCCCGAGTCACGTCCGCTCGGCACGAGCGGTCGGGCAGACCATCGGTCGGTCGGACCGGCGCTCAGGGCGCGAGCCAGGATCCCGCCGGCAGGTTGCGCAGCACCGTGAAGACCGCGAGCAGCGCCAGCCCCGCGTAGGCCGCCGGGCGGACCAGGCGCATCGGTGGCCGGACGGTGACGCCCCGCCAGCGGGCCACGGCCCAGGTGCCGAGACCGATCACGACCAGCGGCACCAGCGCCACGAACAGCAGGTTGCTCGACGCTGCCGCGCCGATCTCGCCATTGGTCAGGTCGTTGACGGCCCGCAGGCCACCGCAGCCGGGGCAGGAGAAGCCCAGCGCGGCGCTCGGACACACCCCCCACGCGCCCTGCTGGTGCGGGTCGCGCAGGTGCAGGGCGAGCGTGGCGAGGCCGAGCCCGCCGATGACGATCGCCGGTCCGCGGACCCGCCGCCACCGGCTCTCGGCGTACGCCGCCCCCGCGGGCGGGGCCGGCGCGGTGGCGGTCATGGTGTCGTGCCGCGGTCGGCGGTCAGCTGCCCGACTCGTGGAAGCCGAGCTTGGCCATCACCGCGAAGATCACCAGCGAGGCGACAGCGAGCCCGACGCCCACCCAGAAGATCGGCCACTTGATCGGGTCGAACAGCATCCCGGCGGCGCCGACGACGAACCCGAGCATGGCTACCGTGACGAACGTCCAGGCCGCAGGGGTATTGCCGTGGTGTGCAGACATGCAAGGCTCCTCGAGCACAGTCTCGTGTGATGGGCACGCGTGATGGTGCGGGGACAGTCTATTCAGGTGCGCTTCCGGGCCGGCCACCGGCTCAGCCTCGATCCACCGATTTGCGGCGTCGCGAGCGTCACCAGGCGGGTGTGCTGGCCAGGCACCGGCGCGAGCGTCGTACTGGTTGTCCGTTGAGCGTCGGTAACGCAGCCAGCGCGCCCGAATGGTGACGCGCAGCAGGCGGAAATCGGTGGATCGCGGCTCAGCCCGGATCAGTCGGTCGGGTCGCGGCCCTCGTCCATCGCCTTCCAGAGGTCGATGCTGCTCTGCTCCTCGGGCGGGGCGGTCGAGGTCGGCTCGGACGCCCCGGGCGCGTCGTACCGGGTGCCCATCTCCGGCCACGTGGGCGTCCAGAGGAACGCCAGCGCCGCGCACACGACGGAGACGCAGGCCGCGGCGAGCGCTGCCCAGTACCACGCGGTGTGCGAGATCTGGACGTCGGTGACGCCGACCTGGGCGAGCTCGTCGCGCAGGTCGTCACTCACCTGACCGAAGGCGACCAGCACCCCCACCAGGGCGCCGTCGGCAGCCAGGGAGCCCAGCAGGGCCACCGCCCGGCGCACCCGCCCTCGGGTCACCAGCACCACGCCCCAGCAGGCAAGCACGACCAGGGCGAGCGCCGTCACCAGCGGCATCGTGCCCTCGAAGGTGAGCGTCAGCACGCTGCCGGCGCCGGTGCCGGAGGCTCCCCCGTTGACCGCCGGCTTGTTGGCCGCGATGGCGGTCAGGCCGGCCGAGGCGAGGCCGAGCAGCACGACCGGCCCGAAGGCGCGCCGCCGGGTGGAGGGGGTCGGCTCAGTCATCTGCGAGCTCGTGGAGCAGCGCGGCGTCGAAGCAGGTGCGGTCGCCGGTGTGGCACGCCGCGCCGACCTGGTCGACCCTGACCAGCAGCGTGTCGCCGTCGCAGTCGAGCCGGATCTCCTTGACCCACTGGACGTGGCCGGAGGTGTCCCCCTTGGCCCAGTACTCCTGGCGGGAGCGACTCCAGTAGGTCGCCCGGCCCGTCTCGATCGTCCGGGCCAGCGCCTCGTCGTCCATCCAGCCGAGCATCAGCACCTCGCCGGTGTCGTGCTGCTGCGCCACCGCGGGCACGAGGCCCTCCGCGGTGCGCTTGAGCCGGGCGGCGATGGCGGGGTCGAGGGTGGTCACCGGGTCATTATCTCGCGCGGGTGGTTTCGAGGCTCAGGCGCGGGGCGCCTTCGCACCTCAACCACCGTGGCGGTGGTTGAGGTGCGAGGGCCGCCAGGCCCGGGCCTCGAAACCACCCACGCCGTCACGAGCCCTGCTGCGCCACCCAGGAGCGGTGCAGGCCGGCGTACACCGAACCCTCCTGCGCGACGAGCACCGCGTGCGGTCCGCGCTGGACGATCCGGCCGCGGTCGACGACGACCACCTCGTCGGCGGCCTCGGCGGTCGAGAGCCGGTGTGCGATCGTGACGCTGGTGCGGCTCTGCATCAGCCGCTCGAGGGCCCGACCGATGCGCATCTCCAGGGCCGGGTCGACGGCGCTGGTCGCCTCGTCGAGGACCAGCAGGTCGGGATCGGCGAGCTGCGCGCGCAGCAGCGCGACCAACTGTCGCTCCCCCGCCGACAGCGACTCGCCACGCTGACCGACCCGGGTCTCGAGCCCGTCGGGCAGGCCCGCCAGCCAGTCGCCGAAGCCGAGCTCGTCGGCGGCCGCGGCGATCTGCGCGTCGGTCGCGTCGAGCCGGCCGTAGCGCACGTTGCTGGCCAGGGTGTCGTCGAAGAGGAAGCCCTCCTGCGGCACCAGCACCACGCTGCGCCGCAGCGACTCCTGCGCGATCTGGCGCACGTCGACGCCGTCGAGGGCGATCGAGCCCTCGCTCGGGTCCATCAGCCGGGTCAGCAGCTTGGCGATCGTGGACTTGCCCGAGCCGGTCTCGCCGACGACGGCGACCCGGGTGCCGCCCGGGATGTCGAGATCGAGGTCGCGGAGCACGGGCGGACCGCCGGGGTAGGCGAAGGTGACGTCGCGGAACGACACGTCGATCGGTCCGCGGGGCAGCACCTGCCCCGACTCGCCCGGGTCGACGAGGTCGGCGGGCGTCTCCAGGATGCCGATCACCCGGCGCCAGCTGACCAGGGCGTTCTGGGCGTCGGTGAGGATCTGGGTGCCCATCTGCACCGGGCCGACGAAGAGCGTCACCAGGAACGCGAACGCGAGCACCTTGCCGGCCGTCATCTCCCCGGCGAAGCCGAGCTGGATGCCGACGATCAGCGTGCCGGCGTTGGCCAGGCCGGCGGAGATGCCGCCGAGCGAGAACGACACGACCGTGAACTTCTGGGCCTGGGTGCTCGCGGTCTTGAACTCGTCGATCGCCTCGTCGATCCGGGCCTGGGTGCGGTCCTCGATCGCGTAGGACTTCACGACCGCGGCGCCCACGACCGGCTCGGAGATGGCCGAGAGCATCACGGCGACCTGGCGCCGGACCACGCCGTAGGCGTCGGACAGCTTGCGCTGGAAGTACCGGATCGAGGCGAAGAGCGGCGCGAAGCAGACCCACACGACGATCGCCAGCTGCCAGCTGTAGACGAGCATCACGATGGTCGCGATGATCACCTGGCAGCAGCTGACGATCAGCAGCAGCCCGCCGAAGACGAGGAACTGGCTGACCTGGTCGACATCGCTGGTGACCCGCGAGACGAGGGCCCCGCGGCGCTCGGTGTTCTGGGTGAGCAGCGGCAGGTCGTGGACGTGCCGGAAGGCCTTGATCCGCAGGGTCGCGAGGCCGCGCTCGGAGACGGTGAACAGCCGCGCGGTCATGAGGTACGACGCCCAGCTCGTCACCAGGATCGCGGCGGCGGCCGCGACCCCCATCAGCACGGTGAACGAGACGTCGGGGCCGTCCGGGCCGTTGAGCCCGCGGTCGAGCGTCTGCTGGACCGCGATCGGCACCACGACCTGGCCGATCGCGGCCACGAACGCGAGCGTGATGGTCCAGCCGAGACCGTCCTTGAGCTCGGGCGAGACCCGCACGCCCCGGCGGACGGTGTCGAAGCCACCGATCTGCTCGCCGGTGTCGAAGGTGGTGCTCGTGCTCATACCGTGTTCTCCCCCACCAGTTCGCCCTGGCCCTGCTCGTAGGCGTTGACCAGGCGGGCGTACGCCGGGCTGCGGTCGAGCAGCTCGGCATGGGTACCGCGGTCGGCGATCCGGCCGTCGTCGAGGTGCACGACCTCGTCGGCCAGCCCGATCGTGGCCTTGCGGTAGGCGACGACGACCAGGCTGCTGCCGTGGTCGTTGCTGCGCAGCGCCTCGAGGATCCGGGCCTCGACCTCGGGGTCGACCGCGGACGTCGCGTCGTCGAGGACCAGCAGGCGCGGGCGGCGTACCAGGGCCCGGGCCAGCGAGATGCGCTGGCGCTGCCCGCCGGAGAGGGACGTGCCGCGCTCACCGAGCCGGGAGTCGAGCCCGTGCGGGAGCGCGGCGACGAACCCGTCGGCCTGCGCCGCGCGGAGCGCCGCCCAGACGTCGTCGTCGGGGACCTCGGCCCCCAGCGTGACGTTGCCCCGGACGGTGTCGTCGAAGAGGAACGCCGTCTGCGGGACCACGGCGACGACCTCGGCGAGCTCGCCCTTGCCGAGGTCGCGCAGGTCGGTGCCGTCGAGCAGCAGCCGCCCCTCGTCGGGGTCGACCAGCCGCGCGATCAGGGTGGTGAGCGTGGTCTTGCCGGACGCGGTGGCACCGACGAGCGCGACGGTGCGTCCGGGCTCGACGGTGAAGGACACGTCCTCGAGGAGCGGCTGGTCGGCGGCGTAGCGGTAGCCCAGGTCGACGACGTCGAGCCGCGCACCGGCCCGCGCGGACCGGTCGACCGTCCGGTCGCCGTACGGCATCGCGCCGGTCGCCCGGAGCACGGAGCGCGCCCGGTGGTAGCCGACCACGCTGCGTGGGAACTCCCCCAGCAGCCAGCCGATCGAGCGGATCGGGAACGAGACGACCGTGAGCAGGTAGGCGACGGTCACCACGTCGCCGGGCGCGGTGGCGCCGGAGAGCACGCGGCTGACGCCGACGGCGAGCACCACGAGGACGCCCAGGTTGGGCAGTGCGGCCAGGGCCGGATCGAAGGCGGCGCGGATCCGGCCGGCGCGGATGTTGACGTCGCGCAGCTCGCGGGCCTTCTCGGCGAACCGGGCGGTCTCCTCCGACTCCCGACCCAGCGTCTTGACGACCATCGCGCCGTCGAAGGACTCGTGCGCGACCTCGCTGAGCTCGGCCCGCAGCTGCTGCGCCTTGGTCATGAGCGGGGAGGCGAGCCGCTGGTAGGCGAGGTTGGCGACCACGACCGCCGGGAAGACCATCAGCCCGACCAGGGCCATCACGACGTCGGCGGCGAACATCTGGGCGACCGCGATCACCATCATCGCGAGCGTGCCGACCGCCATCGGGAGCGGCGCGATCGGGCCCCAGGCCGCCTCGACGTCGGAGTTGGCGTTGGAGAGCAGCTCACCGGTGGGGTGCCGCTGGTGCCACGCCATCGGCAGCGCGAGGTACTGCCGGGTCACGGCCCGGCGGGTGTGCGCCTGCATGCGGTACTGCATGATGCCCGCGCCCAGGCGGCGCGCGACGATGCCGACCGCGCGCAGCAGCGCCACCCCGAAGAAGAGCGCGAACACCGCGACCAGCAGGTCGGCGCCGATCTCGCCGCGCTCGAACGCGGGCAGCACCACGTGGTCGGTCGACCACCCCAGCACCCAGGCGTCGGCGACGGTCAGCGCGCCGAAGAGCACGCTGCCGATCGTCGACAGCGTGAAGATCCACGGCTCCCGACGGATCGCGACGGCCAGGACCCGGAACCCGTCCGTCGTGGTCCCCCGCCTGCTGCGCCTGTCGCTCACTACCCGCTCGTCCCCGTCCGTACCCGTCTGCCCGCGGGGAACCCCGCCGCCCGGCCAGGCTATTCCCACGCGCGGACATCGGGCGTCGTGATCGCCGTCCCGCCCGCCGCGTGCCGCCGTATGCTCCGGTGGTGACCGACTCGCTCTCGCGCCGTGAACGGGCCGCCCTGTGCGACCTTGCGCTCGAGGTCGGTGCGGAGTCGCCGACGCTGTGTGCCGGGTGGAACGCCCAGGACCTCGTGGTGCACCTCCTGGTGCGCGAGCGCAGACCGCTCGCCGCCGCGGGCATCGTGCTGTCGCCGTTCGCGAGGTTCACCGACCACGCCTCCCGCTCCGTGGGCCGGCGGGAGTACGACGAGCTCGTCGCGCGGCTCCGCTCGCCCGGCGCCATGTTCGCGGTGCCCGCCGTCGACCGGGCCGCGAACACCCTCGAGTTCCTCGTGCACCACGAGGACCTGCGCCGCGGCCGCACCGGCTGGCAGCCCCGATCCCTCGACCCCGCCGACGTCGACGAGCTGTGGTCGCGACTGGCCCGCTCGATGTCGTTCATCGGGCGCAGGCTCCCGGTGCCCGTCGTCCTGCGCCGCCGCGACACCGGCGCGACCACCGTCGCCCGAGCGGGCGACGACCCGGTGACGATCACCGGCGACGTCGTCGAGCTGATCCTCTTCCTCTTCGGGCGCTCGGCCGTGGTCGGCCTCGAGCTCGACGGCCCCGACGACGCGGTCGCCACGCTCCGGGCGGCGGACCTCGGGGCGTAGTCGGTTTCGGGGGTGGTCGGTGGGGGCGCCCGCGGTGGCCGGCCGGCTCCGCTGGCGCCGCGACCGCGGCTCCCCTCGTTTCCCCGGCCGCCCGGGGAAACGGCGAGACACGCCGATGACCCGCCGGGGTGGTCAGGGGAAGCGACGGCGACACGCCGGGGTACGACGGCGTGTCGGGCTCGCTTTGCCTGACCGGCCCGCGATGCGCGCCGGGGCTGCAGCGACGCCTGGGCGGCGACTGTCTGGTGGGCGACTGTCTGGTGGGCGACTGTCTGGTGGGCGACTGTCTGGTGGGCGACTGTCTGGTGGGCGACTGTCTGGTGGGCGACTGGCCTGGTGGTTTCGAGGCTCAGGCGCCAGTGCGCCTTCGCACCTCAACCACCGTGCCGACGCCGTCGCACCTCAACCACCGTGCCGACGCCGTCGCACCTCAACCACCGTGCCGACGCCGTCGCCACGGCGGCGCCCCACCGCCCCGAGGGCTAGGCTGCCGGGACCATCGACCGCGAGGAGCAGCCGTGCTGTTGTGGACCATCATCGGGATCGCCGCACTGATCCTCGCCGGTGGGCGTTCTGGCCACGCCGGCGCGGCCTCGCGGACGCCGAGGTGGATCGGGCGCGGCGCACGGTCCAGGGCCGCGGCGAGAGCTACAACAACCCGTCCGGTCCCAACTTCAGCGGACCGTTCTGAGCGGGCCGGCGAGGGCTCAGCGGACCGGGTGACCCGCCCCGGCGAGCGCCGCCTTCACGTCGGCGATCCGCAGCGTGCCGAAGTGGAAGACGGTGGCCGCGAGCACGGCGTCCGCGCCGGCCGCGACGGCCGGCGGGAAGTGCTCGGTCGCACCGGCGCCGCCGGAGGCGATCACCGGGATCGCGACCTCGCGGCGTACGGCCCGGATCAGCTCGAGGTCGAAGCCGTCCTGGGTCCCGTCGGCGTCCATCGCGTTGAGCAGGATCTCCCCGGCGCCGAGCTCGGTCGCGCGGACGGCCCACTCGACCGCGTCCAGGCCGGCCGACCGGCGACCGCCGTGGGTGGTCACCTCGAAACCGGACGGTGTCCCCGCCGCGCGGCGCGCGTCGACCGACAGCACCAGCACCTGGTTGCCGAACCGGTCCGCGATCTCGGCGACCAGCTCGGGTCGGTTGATCGCGGCCGTGTTGACCGCGACCTTGTCGGCGCCGGCGCGCAGCAGCCGGTCGACGTCCTCGACGGAGGACACTCCGCCGCCGACGGTGAGCGGGATGAAGACCTCCTCCGCGGTCTTCGACACGATCTCCATCGTGGTCGCCCGGCCCTCGTGGGAGGCCGAGATGTCGAGGAAGGTCAGCTCGTCGGCACCCTCCGCGTCGTAGGTCCGCGCCAGCTCGACGGGGTCGCCGGCATCGCGCAGCTCCTTGAAGTTGATGCCCTTGACCACCCGCCCGGCGTCGACGTCCAGGCACGGGATCACGCGTACGGCGAGGGTCACGACGCGCCCCGGGTGAGCGCGAGCGCGTCCTCGAGGGTGAAGCGGCCCTCGTAGAGAGCGGTGCCGGCGATCGCACCCTCGACCCCTCCCGGAGCTCCGGCGGGGCGCACCAGCGACATCAGCGCACGGATGTCGTCGAGCGTCGTCACGCCGCCGGACGCCACGACCGGCGCGGACGTCGCGGCGCAGACGTCCTCCAGCAGCTGGAGGTTGGGCCCCTGGAGCATGCCGTCCTTGTTGACGTCGGTGACGACGTACCGCGCGCAGCCCTCGGAGTCGAGCCGAGCCAGCGTCTCGTAGAGGTCGCCGCCCTCCTTGGTCCAGCCGCGGGCGGCGAGCGTCCGGCCGCGTACGTCGAGGCCGATCGCGACCCGGTCGCCGTGCTCGGCGATCACCCGGGCGCACCACTCGGGCTGCTCGAGCGCGGCGGTGCCGATGTTGACCCGGCGGCAGCCGGTGGCGAGCGCGGCCTCCAGCGACTCGTCGTCGCGGATGCCGCCGCTCATCTCGACCTGGATGTCCAGCGCCCCGACGATCTGCGCCTGCAGCTCGCGGTTGGAGCCGCGGCCGAACGCCGCGTCGAGGTCGACCAGGTGGATCCACTCCGCACCGGCGTCCTGCCACCGCATCGCGGCCGCGATCGGGTCGCCGTACGTGCGCTCGGAGCCGGCGACGCCCTGGGCGAGCTGGACGGCTCGCCCCTCGGTGATGTCGACGGCAGGCAGCAGCTCGAGGTAGTCACTCATCTTCGTCTCTTCGATCGTTCAGTCGGATGTGGTCAGCGAGTTCACCCAGTTGCGCAGCAGCGCGGCGCCGGCGTCACCGGACTTCTCGGGGTGGAACTGGGTCGCGCTCAGCGGGCCGTTCTCGACGGCGGCGACGAAGCGGTCCCCGCCGTGCTCGGCCCAGGTCACCAGGGGCGCCTTGGTGCGGTCGTTGGTGACAAGGGTCCAGTCGCGCACACCGTAGGAGTGCACGAAGTAGAAGCGCTCGTCCGCGATGCCCGCGAAGAGAGAGCTCCCCTGTGCGACATCGACCGTGTTCCACCCCATGTGCGGCACCACCGGAGCCTGCAAGCGCTCGACGACGCCCGGCCACTCGTCGCAGCCCTCGGTCTCGACGCCGTGCTCCACGCCGCTGGCGAAGAGGATCTGCATGCCGACGCAGATGCCGAGCACCGGACGGCCCCCGGCGAGCCGGCGGCCGATGATCCGCTCACCCTTGATCGCCCGCAGCCCGGCCATGCAGGCGGCGTACGCGCCCACGCCCGGGACGACGAGGCCGTCGGCCGCCAGCGCCGTGTCGAAGTCGCTGGTGAGCGTCACCTCGGCGCCGGCGCGCTCGACCGCGCGCACGGCGGAGCGGAGGTTCCCCGACCCGTAGTCGAGGACGACGACGCCGGGCCTGGTGTTCAGAGGGTCCCCTTCGTGGAGGGCACGCCCGTCTCGCGCGGGTCGAGTGCGACCGCGTCGCGGAAGGCCCGGGCGAACGCCTTGAACTGGGTCTCCACGATGTGGTGCGGCTCGCGGCCGGCGAGCACCCGCACGTGCAGCGCGAAGTGGCCGTGGAACGCGATCGTCTCGAAGACGTGCTGGGTCAGCGAGCCGAGGTACGCCGGCGTCGACCCACCCAGCTGCACGTACTGCTGGCCCTCGGGCTCGCCGGTGTGCACGCAGTAGGGCCGGCCGGACACGTCGACGACGGCCTGCACGAGCGCCTCGTCGAGCGGCACCGTGGCGTCGCCGAAGCGGCGGATGCCCTGCTTGTCGCCGAGCGCCTGGCGCAGCGCCTGGCCGAGCGCGATCGCGGTGTCCTCGGTCGTGTGGTGGGCGTCGATCCAGTGGTCGCCCTCGGACTGCACGGTCAGGTCCACGAGCGAGTGCCGCGCGAACGCGGTGAGCATGTGGTCGTAGAAGCCGATGCCGGTGGAGACGTCGTGACGCCCCGAGCCGTCGAGGTCGACCTCGACGAGCACCTTCGACTCGCTGGTCTGCCGCTCGATCCGAGCCGTCCTGCTCATGCCTGTGCCTCCATACCCAGGGTCCGCGCTGCCACGGTCTGCATGACCTCGGTCATCGCCTGCTTGAACGCCATCATCTCGTCTGCGGTGCCGATCGACACCCGCAGCCACCCGTCGGGCCCGACCTCGCGGATCAGCACGCCCCGGTCGAGCAGTCCCTGCCACACCGCATGACGGTCGGCGAAGGTGCCGAACAGCACGAAGTTCGCGTCGCTGTCGGCCACGGTCAGCCCCTGCTCCCGCAACCAGTCGACGCAGCCGTCGCGCTCGGCCCGCAGCTCGTCGACCCTCCCGAGCAGCTCCGGCGCGTGCCGCAGCGCGGCGAGCGCGGCCGCCTGGGTCACCGCGGAGAGGTGGTAGGGCAGCCGGACGACCCGGATCGCGTCGCAGATCGCCGGGTCCGCCGCCAGGTAGCCCAGCCGCAGGCCGGCCGCCGCGAACGCCTTGCTCATCGTGCGCGTGACGACCAGGTTGCGGTACGTCGGCAGCAGCTCGACCGCGCTCGGGACGCCGGAGCGCCGGAACTCGCCGTACGCCTCGTCGACGACCACGAGCCCACCCGGCTCGTAGCTGGCCGCTGCCTTGCAGAGCAGGCCGACCGCCTCGGGCGGCAGCGCGGTGCCGGTCGGGTTGTTGGGGCTCGGCAGCAGCACGACGCTCGGCCGCTCGCGCTCGACGGCCTCGCGAGCGGCGTCGAGGTCGAGGCTGAAGTCCTCCGCGCGCCGGCCGTGCACCCAGGTGGTCGAGGTGTCGCGGGCGTACTCGGGATACATCGAGTAGGTCGGCGCGAAGCTCATCGCCGTGCGCCCGGGCCCGCCGAAGGCCTGCAGCAGCTGCAGCATCACCTCGTTGGAGCCGTTCGCCGCCCACACCTGGTCCGGCGTCACGCCGTGCGGGGTGTCGCGGGAGAGGTACGCCGCGAGGGCGGCGCGCAGCGCCACGTGCTCACGGTCGGGGTAGCGGTTGAGGGTCAGCGCGGCCTCGCGCACGGCGGCGGCGATGTCGTCGGCGCATGCCGCGGAGGGCCCGTAGGGGTTCTCGTTGGTGTTGAGCTGGACGGGGACGTCGAGCTGGGGCGCGCCGTACGGCTCGAGCCCCCGCAGCTCCTCGCGGATCGGGGGGAAGTCCATGCTCACTCCCCGAATCGCACGCTGACCGCGGCGCCGTGGCCGGGCAGGTCCTCGGCCTCGGCGAGCGTCACCACGTGGCCGGCGACCGCCTCGAGCGCGCCGCGGTCGTACTCGACGACGTGCACCGACTTGGTGAACGCGCGCACCGACAGGCCGCTGCTGTGGCAGGCGCAGCCGCCCGTGGGCAGCACGTGGTTGGAGCCGGCGCAGTAGTCGCCGAGGCTCACCGGAGCGTAGGGGCCGACGAAGATCGCGCCGGCGTTGTTGACCCGGGCCGCCCAGGCGGCGGCGTCCTCGGTGTGGATCTCCAGGTGCTCGGCGGCGTACGCGTCGACCACCTGGAGTCCCTGCTCGAGGTCGTCGACCAGCACGATGCCCGACTGCGGGCCGGAGAGGCTGGTGCGGATCCGCTCGACGTGCTTGGTCACCGAGACCTGCTTGTCGAGCTCGGCCTCGACCTCGCTCGCGAGCCGCTCGCTCGGCGTGACCAGCACCGACGCCGCGAGCGGGTCGTGCTCGGCCTGGCTGATCAGGTCGGCGGCGACGTACGCCGCGTCGGCGGTGTCGTCGGCCAGGATCGCGATCTCGGTCGGCCCGGCCTCGGAGTCGATGCCGATCTGGCCCTTGAGCAGCCGCTTCGCGGTGACGGTGTAGATGTTGCCCGGCCCGGTGACCAGGTCGACCTTGGCGCACGGCCCGACGCCGTAGGCGAACATCGCGATCGCCTGGGCGCCGCCGACGGCGTACACCTCATCGACGCCGAGCAGCGCGCACGCCGCCAGGATCGTCGGGTGCACGGAGCCGCCGAACTCCCGCTGCGGCGGGCTGGCCAGCGCGATCGACTCGACGCCCGCGGTCTGGGCGGGCACGACGTTCATCAGCACGCTGGAGACCAGCGGCGCGAGGCCGCCCGGCACGTAGAGGCCGACCCGCCCGACCGGCACCTTGCGGTGGGTGACGCGGGCTCCCGGGCCGAGGTCGGTCACGGCGTCCTGCTCCAGCTCGTTGGCGCAGGTCGCGCGCAGCCGCCGGATCGACTCGTCCAGCCCGGCGCGGATGGCCGGGTCGAGCTCGACGAGAGCCCGCTGGAGTGCCTCCGGCGCGACCCGGATGTCGTCGACGCGCACCCCGTCGAACCGCTCGCCGTACTCCCGGATCGCGGCCAGGCCGCGGGTGCGGACCTCCTCGCAGATCGCATGCACCGCCGGCACCGCCGCCTCGACGTCGAAGTCGGCACGGGGCACGGCTGCTCGGTAGTCGACCGTCGTCCGGTCGGCGCCCCGCAGGTCGATGCGCTGGATCATGGCACCGATTCTACGAGCGCCCCGGCCCCGGCCTCGCCCCGCGTCCGACGGCTGAGGCGCCGAGGACACAACCGAGGACTCAGTCGGTCAGGTCACCGGGCGCGACGGCGACCGGGAACGGCCGGACGGCCGACCAGCGCTCCCCCGGCCCGACATCGGCGATCTCGACGTAGCGGCCGTCGACCAACTCCCACACCACGAGCCGCAGCTCGTCCGGGTCGACCACCCAGTACGACGCGATGCCGGCGCGCTCGTAGCGGGCGAACTTCGTGTTCAGGTCGTAGATCCGGTTCGAGGGCGAGAGCACCTCGACCGCCAGCAAGGGCGGGTGGTCGAGGTACTTGGCGCCGTAGTCGGACTTCGGCGCGACGACGATGTCGGGCTCGACCCACGTCCGCTCGTCGATGATGACGGCCGTCGGGGCAGGCAGCACACGCAGGTGCGCTGGGGCTGTCGTCCGGAGCAGCACGAGCAGGTTCGTCAGCACGTCCTGGTGTCGCCAGGCGGGCGTCGGGCTCACGACGAGGACACCGTCGATGAGCTCGTAGCGCTGCCCGTCATCGGGCATCGCCTCGATGTCCGCGACCGTCAGCGCCCGCCCACGCGGCAGCGTCGTCATGACCACCATGGTGCCTCACCCCTCGCTGATCAGCCACAGCCATGGGCATGAGCGTGCGGTGGGAAGCAGCGTGCCGCAACCGGCTCTCCACAGGCGCTGGCGCGCCTTCGCACCTCATCCAGCGAAGCCGGTGGTTGAGGTGCGAGCGCCAGCGAGCCTCGAAACCACCACCGCGATGACCGACTACGTTGAGACCGTGGCCGACACGCTGCCGATGTTCCCGCTGAACGCGGTCCTCTTCCCGGGTCTCAGCGTGCCGTTGCACGTCTTCGAGGACCGCTACCGCGCCCTGGTGCACGAGCTGCTGCGGGTCGCGGATCCCGCCGCCCGGCTGTTCGGGTCGGTCGGCATCCGGGAGGGGTACGAGGTCGGCGAGCACGGGGCGCAGTCGCTCTACCGGGTCGGCTGCCGGCTCCAGCTCACCGACGTCGAGAGCAACGCCGACGGCAGCTTCGACATCGTGGCGGTCGGCATGGAGCGCATCGAACTCCAGCGGCTCGAGACCGGGGGCACCTTCCCGGTGGGTCACGTCGTGGATCGGCCCGACAGCGGCGCGGACGTCCCGACGGAGGTGCTCGAGCGTGCCCGCGCGGCGTTCGTCGCCTACCGTGCGGCGCTGGCCGACCTGCGCAGCGACCCGTACGAGGGCACCCTCCCCCGCGACCCGACCTACCTCTCCTGGACCCTGGCCGCCATCGCCCCGCTGCCGATGTCGGAGCGGCAGTCGCTGCTGGAGGCCGAGGACGCCACCGAACGTCTGGTGCTGCTCACCGACCTGCTACGCACCGAGCTGCGCGCCATGAACGTCATCCCGTCGCTGCCGGCCACCGAGGTGGCCCGCACCCGGTGGTCGCCCAATTGAGCGAACAGCGCGCACGCGAGGAACGAGCGTGGGCGCGTGGTGAGCGAAGATTGAGCAAGCCAGCAGGGTGGCGCGAGGAACGAGCGCCGCCCGTGGCTGGCGCAGATTGAGCAAGCCAGCAGGGTGGCGCGAGGAACGAGCGCCGCCCGTGGCTGGCGCAGATTGAGCAAGCCAGCAGGGTGGCGCGAGGAACGAGCGCCGCCCGTGGCTGGCGCAGATTGAGCAAGCCCCGCGACCGAGGAACGAGGTCGCGACGGGCGCGTCGAAATCCAGTGAGCCGAGAGTCGGCGCCGACCCAGGAGACCACCCAGCGGCGCCGACCCAGGAGACCAACTCGTGGCCAAGAAGAAGAGCACCGGCGGCACCCCCGCCACCGTCGCGCTGACGAAGGCCGGCATCGCGTTCACCCTGCACGAGTACCACCACGACCCCCGCGCGACCTCCTACGGACTCGAGGCCGCGGAGGCGCTCGGCCTCGACCCGGACCGGGTCCTCAAGACGCTGATGGTCAGTCTCGACGGAGCGCTGACGGTCGGCATCGTGCCCGTGTCCGGCCAGCTCGACCTCAAGGGCCTGGCCCGCGCCCTGGGCGGTAGCAAGGCCCTGATGGCCGAGGTGGCCGCGGCCGAGCGCGCGACCGGGTACGTCGCGGGCGGCATCTCCCCCGTCGGGCAGAAGCGCCGGCACCCGACAGTGCTCGACGACACCGCGACCAGCTTCGACACGGTCTTCGTCTCCGCCGGCCGGCGCGGTCTCGACCTCGAGATCGCGCCGGCCGACCTGGTGACCGCGACCGGGGCGGTCGTGGCCCCGATCAGTCGGTCGTGATCTTGAGCACGGCGTGGCTCGTGTCGCCGTCGAGCCAGGCGCTCATGCCGAGGCCCTCGAGCGGCTCGAGGTTCTCCCGCACGTCCTGATCGTCGCCGGCGAGCTTCACCAGCCAGTCGTCGCCTGCGTCGAAGTCGACGAAGAGGACGACCGCGGCGTCGTCGTGGTGCTCGACGACGCGCTCGAAGGAGTCGGTGCCGCCGAGCCCCCGGTCGGAGAGCAGCTTTGCGCGGTAGTCGGCGTCCGGCCCGAGGGCGACCGCCTCGTCATCGGCGTCGCTGTCCAGGAAGCCGGCGTCCTGACCCGCGGCCGCGGCGCGGAGCTTGTCGAGCACGTCCTCGACGCCGTCGGGGTCGCCGAGGATCTTCACGCCGATCCCGGACCCCGGCTCCGCCGCGCCCCCGAACCACGACTCCGGGTCGAAGTCGCCGTCGACGGCCAGCGCGATCGCCGAACCGGCCAGGGTCTCCGCGTCCTGGGGCAGATCGATCCCGAGCACCTCGCTCGCCTGCGCGACGAGCTCGTCGGTCGACTCTCCGGTCGCCTCCGCGATCTGGTCGAGCAGCTCGTCGGCCCAGCCGTCACCGAGGCTGAGGCCCAGCGCCGCCACGGTGCCCTCCGGCAGGGACGCCACGAGGTCGCCGGCGGCGTCACCGTCGGCCATGCTGCCCGTGGCCCCGGCGTCGGCCGCCATCTCCAGCTCCAGACCACCGTCGTCGAAGCGGATCGTGGCCGCGGCGCCGCGGAACTCCTTCAGCAGCTCGATGCTCTCCTCGGGCACGACCTCCTCGGGTGCCAGGCCGAGGTCGTCGCCCACCCCGCCGAGCTCATCGGCGAGCAGCGCACCCACCTCGGGCGCGGCGTACAGCGACACGATGCCCGAGTCACCCGCCTCGCTGGTCCAGTGCTGGAAGTCGTCGTCGTCCGCCAGCGACGCCTCGGCGGCATCGGCGGCGGCATCGTCGACGATCTGCTGGGTCTCGCCGATCAACGCCCAGCCGTCGCGGATCGACCAGGCGCCCTCGACCGAGTCGCCGCCCGCGCACTCGCGGATCGCCTGGAGGCCCGCGTCGGCGGCGTCGTCATCGCTCACCTGGAGCACGAAGACCGGCGCGGGCAGATCGCCGCCGGCATCGACGGCGGCCACCGCGAACCGGTCGCCGAGCCACGGGGCGACGTCGTCGTCGTAGTCGAGCGCCTCGCACTCGGTCTCGCCCTGGATCTCGTCGAAGATCCACCGGCGGACGTCGTCGTCGGCGTCGAGGCCCACGACGTCGTCGAACGCCGGGAACTTCGACAGCGCACGCAGCGCGGCGATCTTCTGCCCGCCGCTCGGGTCGAGGTCGATGCTGGCGTAGCCGAGCGTCGAGGCGGGCAGCGCCTCGGCCGGCTGGTCGCCCGTCGAGAAGAACGACAAGGTCGCCCATGCGGCACCGCCGACGGCCACGACCGCGACGGCGGCCCCGGCCGCGAGCACGGTACTGCGTCGGCCCCGGCCCCGGGGCCGGTCACCGCCTCGGCTGTCGAGCGTCTCGGCCTGTCCACCCGGCGGCGGGCCCGAGGGCGGCGGTCCGGACGGCGTGTCGTACGACATCGGCTAACCCCATGAGATCGGACGCCGACCGATGCCGGCGAAGAGGAGGGCAGCCTATCCGGCGAGCTCCCGGCCCGACGGCGACTCCAGCGACTCCTGTGGAGGAACCCGGGCCGACAGCCCGATGAACACGAGCACCAGGCCGAGCAGCGCACCGACCGGGAAGGCGATGAACGGGCTCCGACCGGAGACCGCGAGGTGATCGGGCAGCCGGGTGCCGTCGGCGGCGCTGCGCGCGGCCGTGGCGGGGTCGGGCGGCCCGAGGGCCGTGCCGACCTGCAGCATCAGCCAGGCCGCGACGACCGACCCGACCACGACACCGGCGAGCGTGAGCAGCGGGACCCGGTCGGCCACGAGCGTGACGGCGATGCCGGCGACCAGTCCGGCGACCACGGCCACCACGACGTACCAGCCGGTGCCGGAGAACTGGTGCTGCAGCCCGAGGGCGTCACCGGCCGTCCACTGGTGGTCGACGACCACGCCGATCGTGGGGCTCCAGATCCACTCCCAGACCACGCCGGCCAGCGCGCCCGCCAGCGCCAGGACGACCACGACCAGCGCCAGCTGCACCACCAGCCGCCGCGTCATCCGGCCAGGCACCCCGGGCCGAGGAGCTGCTTGAGGTCGGCGAACAGGGCGGGGCTCGGCGTGACCCGATGGCGCTCGAGGTTGAGCACGACGGTCTTCTCGCGCATCCGCAGGCGCAGGTGGACCTCGGTCACGCCGGCATGGGTGGCCAGCACCTCCTTGAGGTGGTCGACCACGTTGCCGTTGACCCGGGTCTGCGGGAGGTTGATCACGACGGGGCCGCTCGGACCCCGGGTGGTGTCGACGAGCGACACCTCCTGGCCCATGATCTCGGGCTGGTCCTTGCTCCGGGAGAGCCGGCCCTTGACCGTGATGATGGCGTCCTCGGTGATGAGGTGGCCGCACAGCTGCCATGAGCTCGGGAAGAGCAGCACCTCGATCGAGCCGTCGAGGTCCTCGAGCGTGACGAGGGCCCACGCGTCGCCGCGCTTGGTGATCTTGCGCTGCACGGAGGTGACCAGGCCCGACACCGCGATCGGGCTGCCGTCGGGGCGGCTCTCGTCGAGCATCAGCTGCCCGATCGTGCAGTCGGTGCCCTGCGAGAGGACGTGCTCGAGGCCCAGCAGCGGATGGTCGGAGACGTAGAGACCGAGCATCTCGCGCTCCCGCCCGAGCAGCGTGGTCTTGTCCCACTCGTCGATGTCCGGGATCGGAATGCTGACGTCGAAGCCGACCTCGTCGACCGAGTCGGCCGCGCCGAAGAGCGAGTCCTGCCCCTCGTCCTCGCGCTTCAGCCCGACGTAGCGGTCGGTCGCCTCCTCGTGAACGAGGTGGAGCGCCCGCCGCTTGTGCTTCATGTCGTCGAAGGCGCCGGCGAGGATCAGCGACTCGATGACCCTCTTGTTGCAGACGTTCGCCGGCACCTTGCTGAGGAAGTCGTTGAAGTGCTCGTAGCGCGCCTTCTCCTCGCGCGCGGCCACGATGCCGTCGACCACGTTGGCGCCGACGTTGCGGATCGCGGTCAGGCCGAAGCGGATGTCGTTGCCGACCGGGGTGAAGTCGTGGGCCGACTCGTTGACGTCCGGCGGCAGCACCTGGATCTTCATCCGACGGCACTCGTTGAGGTAGATCGCCATCTTGTCCTTGTCGTCCCGCGCGGACGTGAGCAAGGCGGCCATGTACTCGGCCGGGTAGTTGGCCTTGAGGTAGGCGGTCCAGTAGGTGATGACGCCGTACGCCGCGGAGTGCGACTTGTTGAACGCGTAGTCGGCGAAGGGGACGAGGATCTCCCACAGCGTCTTGACCGCGTCCTGCGGGTAGCCGCGCTCGAGCATGCCAGCCTCGAAGCCGGCGTACTGCTTGTCGAGCTCCTCCTTCTTCTTCTTGCCCATGGCGCGCCGCATGTTGTCCGCCGCGCCCAGCGAGAAGCCCGCCAGGACCTGGGCGATCGCCATGACCTGCTCCTGGTAGACGATCAGGCCGTAGGTCTCCCCCAGCACCGGCTCGAGAGCCTCGGCGAGGGCGGGGTGGATCGGCTCGATCGGCTGGCGGCCGTTCTTGCGGTGCGCGTACTTGTTGTGCGAGTCCGCGCCCATCGGGCCGGGGCGGTAGAGCGCGCTGACGGCGGTGATGTCGGCGAACTGGTCGGGCTGCATCGAGCGCAGCAGCGCACGCATGCCACCACCATCGAGCTGGAAGACGCCGAGCGTGTCGCCGCGGCCCATCAGCTCGTAGGTGGGCCGGTCGTCGAATGGGAGCTCCTCGAGGACGATCTGCTCGTCCCGGTTGGCCGCGATGTTGGCGACCGCGTCCTCGAGGATGTGCAGGTTGCTCAGGCCGAGGAAGTCCATCTTGACCAGCCCGAGCGACTCGCACATCGGGTAGTCGAACTGGGTGATGATCGCGCCGTCCTGTGGACGGGCCATGATCGGCACGATGTCGAGCAGCGGCTCGCTCGACATGATCACGCCGGCCGCGTGGACGCCCCAGTTGCGGATCTGGCCCTCGAGGCCGACCGCGGTGTTGTAGATCGTGCGGACGTCGGGGTCCTGATCGTGCAGCGCGCGGAACTCGCCGCCCTCGCCGTACCGCTTGTGCTCGGGGTTGAAGATCTCCTTGAGCGGCACGCCCTTGCCCATGACGTCGGGCGGCAGCGCCTTGGTGATCCGGTCGGAGATCGCGAAGCCGTGGTCGAGCACGCGGGCCGCGTCCTTGATCGCCGCCTTGGACTTCAGCCGGCCGAAGGTCGCGATCTGCGCGACCCGGTCGGCGCCGTACTTGTCCGTGACGTACTTGATGACCTCGCCGCGGCGGTGGTCGTCGAAGTCGATGTCGAAGTCGGGCATCGACGGGCGCTCGGGGTTGAGGAAGCGCTCGAAGAAGAGCCCGTGCTCGAGCGGGCAGAGGTCGGTGATGCTGAGCGCGTACGCCGCGATCGAGCCCGCACCCGAGCCACGGCCGGGGCCGACCCGGATGCCGTTGCGCTTGGACCACTGGATGAAGTCGGCGACCACGAGGTAGTAGCCGCAGTAGCCCTTCTGCGAGATGATGCCGAGCTCCATCTCGACGCGGTCCTTGACCTCCTGGGTCAGTCGGTCGCCGGGGTAGCGGGCCTCGATGCCCCGCCACACCTCCTTGCGGAACCAGCTCTCCTCGGTCTCGCCCGCCGGGACGTCGGCGCGCGCCATGTAGCCGCCGGTGGACTCGACGAACTCGACCTCGCAGCGTTCCGCGATCGCGAGCGTGTTGTCGCACGCGTCGGGGAAGTCGCGCCACAGCTCGCGCATCTCCGCGGCGGACTTGATGTAGTAGCCGCCGCCGTCGAACTTCAGGCGGTTGGTGTCGGCCAGCCGCTTGCCCGAGGCGACGCAGATGAGGGCGTCCTGACCGTCGGCGTCCTCGGGGTTGGTGTAGTGGGTGTCGTTGGTGACGATCGCCGGCAGGTCGAGCGTCTTCGCGATTCGGAGCAGGTCCTCACGCGTCGCCCGCTCGGCGGCGATACCGTGGTCCATCAGCTCCAGGTAGAAGTTCTCCTTGCCGAAGATGTCCTGGAACTCCCCCGCCGCCCGCAGCGCCTCGTCGTACTGCCCGAGCGTCAGGCGGGTCTGGATCTCGCCGGAGAGGCAACCGGTGCTGGCGATGATGCCCTTGGAGTAGCGCTGCAGCAGGTCGCGGTCCATCCGGGGCTTGTAGTAGTAGCCCTCGAGGCTGGCCAGGCTGGCGAGCCGGAAGAGGTTGTGCATGCCGGCGGTGTTCTCGGCCCACATGGTCATGTGGGTGTAGGCGCCGCCACCGGCGACGTCCTTGCCGCCCTCCTCGGCGGTGTCCCCCTTGCCCCAGCGGATCCGCTTGCGCTCGCCGCGGGGCGTCCCCGGCGTGAGGTAGGCCTCGATGCCGATGATCGGCTTCACGCCGTACTTGCGGGCCTTGGAGTAGAAGTCGAACGCGCCGTGCAGGTTGCCGTGGTCGGTCATCGCGATGGCCGGCATCTCCTGCGCGGCCACGCGCGTGAACAGCCCGTCGAGCAGCGAGGCCCCGTCGAGCATGGAGTACTCGGTGTGGACGTGGAGGTGGACGAAGGAGTCCTGGGAGCCGTTCGCCATCGTCGTCGGCTACTCCTCGGGGCTAGCGGTTGTGCGGGCATGCTGGACCAGAGCCACGGAGAAGGCCGGGCGCCGATCGGGGGAAGGACGCCAGCCTACGTGACTTCGCGGGACACCTTAGGGCGGCGCACCGACAGTCGGGGTTTCGAGGCTCGCTGCGCTCGCACCTCAACCACCGTGAGCCCCGACACCGCCCTCGCGGGCGGCCTCGAGGCTCTCGGTGATGATCGTGTGCACGATCCGGGCCAGTCGCTCCTCGCCCAGCTCCGGGGCACGACGGGCCAGGGCGGCGGCGATCTCACGCTCGCGCCCGGCGTCCCTCGAGGTGTCGTGCTTGATCCGCTGGACGGCGCGGGTGAGCGCGACCCGACGGGCGAGCAGGTCGCCGAGCTGCTCGTCGACCTCGTCGATGAGGCCCCGGTAGAAGCGCAGCGGCTCGGCGCCGGGCCAGGCCATCCGGACGTCGGGCGCCCTCTCCTCGTTGCCCGACCCGTCGGTGCGCTCCAGCTCGACCAGGCCGTGCCGCGCGTAGAACCGCCGCGCGCCCTCGTTGCTCTCGAAGACCCACAGCGCGAACCCGTCGGGACGCAGCGACTTCACGAGGTCGAGCAGCACCGACCCGGTGCCCGAGCCCAGGTGCTCGGGATGCACGAAGAGATGGTCGAGCCAGGTCGGCGTGATCAGCGCGTAGCCGATCACCCTCCCGTCGTGCTCGGCCAGCCAACCCTCGTGGTCGACGCGCGCCAGCTGCCCGGCCATCCACTGCCGGTCCTCGGCGTTCGTGTGCAGCGCCGGTGGCATCTGCGGCACCGCCGCGACCCGGGCGGCGGAGTAGAGGTCGGCGAGCGCCTCGGCGTCCTCCGGCTCGGCCCGGCGCAGGGTCAGCTCCGGGTCAGTGGGCATCCCGGATCACCTCGAGCGCGTGCGCCAGGTCGTCGGGGTAGGTCGACTCGTACTCGACGTACTCCCCCGACTCCGGGTGCTCGAAGCCGAGGCGTACGGCGTGCAGCCACTGCCGCTCCAGCCCGCAGCGTCGGGCGAGCGTCGGATCGGCCCCGTAGGTCAGGTCGCCCACGCAGGGGTGCTTCAGGGCCGCCATGTGCACCCGGATCTGGTGGGTGCGCCCGGTCTCGAGGTGGATCTGGAGCAGGCTCGCGAAGCGGTGCGCCTCCAGCGTCTCGTAGTGGGTGACGCTGTGCCGGCCGTCGGCCATCACCGCGAACTTGTAGTCCGCCTTGGGATGCCGCCCGATCGGGGCGTCGACGGTGCCCTCGAGCGGGTCCGGGTGGCCCTGCACCAGCGCGTGGTAGGTCTTGTCGACGGTGCGGTTGCGGAAGGCGTTCTTGAGCACGGAGTACGCACGCTCGGACTTGCAGATCACCATCACGCCGGAGGTGCCGACGTCGAGCCGCTGCACGATGCCCTGGCGCTCCGACGCACCGCTGGTGGCGATCCGGAAGCCGGCACCGGCCAGGTGGCCGACCACGGTCTGGCCGGTCCAGCCCGGCGAGGGGTGGACGGCGACGCCGACGGGCTTGTCGATCACGACGATGGAGTCGTCGTCGTGGATGATCTTGATCCCCTCGACGATCTCGGGCACCACCTCGAGCGGGTCGGCCTCGACGGGGATCGTGACGTCGAGGATCGCGCCCGGGAGCACCCGGTCGCTCTTCGCGACCGCGGTGCCGTCGAGCTCCACGTGACCGGCCGCGATCAGGTCCGCGGCGCGGGTGCGGGAGAGGCCGAAGAGCCGCGCCATGGCGGCGTCGACCCGCTCCCCGGCGAGCCCCTCGGGGACCGGCAGGATCCGGTGGTCGGCGTTCACTCCGCGGACTCCGCGCGGACGTCGTCCTCCCCGGTCCGGTCGCCGGAGTCCTTGCGCTCCTCACGCCGCCCGTCGAGGTGCACGCCCCGGAAGACCTGCACGAGGATCAGTCCCGCGGCGACGTTGATGCAGATGTCGGCGACGTTGAACACCGGCCAGTTCGGGAGCATGAAGAAGTCGATGACGTGGCCGCGCAGCGGCCCCGGCTCACGCAGCAGACGGTCGGTCAGGTTGCCGGCGACCCCGGCGAGGAGGAAGCCCAGCGCCACCGCCCAGACCAGGCTGCCGACCTTCCGGGCGAACCACAGGATCACGACCACGGCCACGCTGGCCAGCACGCTGAACACCTCGGTGAATCCGGTGCCGGTGCTGAACGCCGCGCCGGGGTTGCGCACCAGGTGGAGCACGAGGAGGTCGCCGACCACCTCGACGTCCGGGCGCCCCGTCAGCCGGTCGACCGCGAGGTTCTTGGTGATCACGTCGACGGCGTACGCCGTGGCCGCGATCAGTCCGAAGACGGTGAGCAGGCGGGCGCGCGAGGTGCGGGATCGGGCCGGTGGATGTTCCTCGTGGTCGCCGGTCAGCGACGCTCCTCGCGCTGCTTGCATGTCATGCACAGTGTCGCACGGGGGAAGGCCATCAGCCGCATCTTGCCGATCGGGTTGCCGCAGGACTCGCACACGCCGTACGTGCCGTCGTCGATCCGCGCCAGCGCCCGGTCGATCTGGGCGAGCTTGTCACGCTCGCTGCTGAGCACCGCGAGCTCGTGGTCGCGTTCGAACGTGCTGGCACCCACGTCGGCCTGGTCCTGTCCGGCCCCGTCGCCGGAGTCGCGCATCAGGCCGTTGAGCTCGTCGTCGAGGCCCTCCACGATCTCGAGGCTGTGCCGGCGCTGCTCGTGGAGCTCGTCGAGCACCTCCTTGAGCTCCGCCTTGGTCCAGGCGGACTCCCCCGGCTGGACGACCAGCGAACTCGGCGCGACCGTCTTCCGCGACGCGGCCGACTTGGTGGCCGACTTGGTGGCCGTCTTCTTGGCCGCCACCTTGGCGGGCGCGGTCTGGGCTGCCGGTGCGGCCTTCTTCACGGGTGCCGCCTTCTTGGTCGGGGCTGTCTTCTTGATCGGGGCGGCCTTCTTGGTCGGGGCGGCCTTCTTGGTCGGGGCGGCCTTCTTGACCGGGGCGGCCTTCTTGACCGGGGCGGCCTTCTTGACCGGGGCGGCCTTCTTGACCGGGGCGGCCTTCTTGACCGGGGCGGCCTTCTTGACCGGGGCGGCCTTCTTGACCGGGGCGGCCTTCTTGACCGGGGCCGCCTTCTTGACCGGGGCCGCCTTCTTGACCGGGGCCGCCTTCTTGACCGGGGCCGCCTTCTTGACCGGGGCCGCCTTCTTCGCCGGGGCGGCCTTCTTGACCGGGGCGGCCTTCTTGACCGGGGCGGCCTTCTTGACCGGGGCGGCCTTCTTGACCGGGGCGGCCTTCTTGACCGGGGCGGCCTTCTTCGCCGGGGCCGCCTTCTTGACCGGAGCGGCCTTCTTGACCGGAGCGGCCTTTTTCGCCGGGGCCGCCTTCTTGACCGGGGCCGCCTTCTTTGCGGGCGTGGCCTTCTTGGCCGCCGTCTTCTTCACCGGTGCCGACCCGGTCCCCTTCGTGGCGGGCGCCTTGCGCGCGACCACCTTGCGGGCCGCTGCCGCCGCCTGTCCGGCGATCGACTTCCTGGTGCTGCGAGCCATCAGCGGGCCTCCTCGGCCGTTGGGGCGCCTGTGCGTCGTGCCACAGTGGTGCAGGGAGGGTAGCCGAGCGCCGGTACCCCCTCAACCCGACGCTCCGGGAAGCACGACACCGGCCGGTCCCGTGGGACCGGCCGGTGTCGGTGGAGCTGCGCTCCGTGAGAGATCAGCGCGAGATCAGGCGTCGTCCTCGCCCAGGATCGACCGCAGCCGCTTCGGGGCGGGCGTCTCCTCGCCGGAGGACGACGGGGCCTCGGAGCCGCCGGTGTTGAGGGCCTCGAGCTGCTGGCTGAAGTAGCTCTTCAGGCGCGAGCGGTACTCACGCTCGAAGGAACGCAGCCGCTCGACCTCGGAGTTGAGCTTGTCCCGCTCGGTCTCGAGCTCGCCGAACATCTGGCGACGACGCTCGGCCGTCTCCGAGTCCAGCATCTGAGCGCGGGTGCGGGCGTCCGCCTCGAGGCGGTCGGCCTTGGTGCGGGACTCGACGTCGAGACGCTCGGCCTTGGTGCGGGCCTCGGCGATGATCTTGTCGGCCTCGTTCTTGGCGTCCTCGACCAGCTCGTCGGCGTTGCGGGTGGCGATCTCCAGCAGCCGCGCCGCGGCGTTGGAGGCCTCCGGCACCGTCTCGACGCGCAGCGTCTCCACCGGACTCGCGGCCACCGGGCTGGCGGCCACGACGGGCTCGGGCGCCGGGGTCGGCGTCGGCTCCGGGGTCGGCTCGGGAGCCGGCCTCTCCTCGACCACCGGCGCGGGCGCCGGGGCGCCGGACTGCGCCGTGGCGAGCTTCGACCTGAGGTCGTCGTTCTCCTTCGTGAGTCGCGCCAGCTCGGCCTCCACCTCATCGAGGAACTGGTCGACCTCGCCCATGTCGTAGCCCTCGCGGAGCCGGACGGGAGTAAAGCGCTTGTTGCTCACGTCCTCAGGCGTCAGCGGCATGACCTCACCCATTCATTCTCGTCAGAGTTACTGTCGGTCGAACAATAGCGCTTGCACCGGTCTCGGAGTCAGCCAGCACCGCGCTTGATTCAGCTCAGCAGGAGTCGCCCGTTGAGCGAGAGCAGGACGTACGCCCCGATCATCACGATCAGGAAGCTGAGGTCGAGCGCGATGCTGCCCAGCCGCAGCGGCGGGATCACCCGGCGCAGCGCCTTGATCGGCGGGTCGGTCGCGGAGTAGACGCCCTCGAGCCCCACCAGCAGCGCGCCGCGCGGCGTCCACTGCCGGGCGAAGATCTGCACCCAGTCGACGACGAAGCGCACCCACAGGAGCGCGATGAACACCCACAGCACGACCTGGATGATCAGACCAACGGTTTGCAACGTACGACGTGTCCTAGCCCTGGTTCAGCTCTGGTAGTGGTTCAGCTCTGGTTGAAGAATCCGCCCTCGACGATCCGCTGCTTGTCCTCAGCGGCCACCGACACGTTCGGCGGCGAGAGCAGGAACACCTTGTTGGTGATGCGCTCGATGGTGCCACGGGTCGCAAAGACCAGGCCCGCCGCGAAGTCGACCAGGCGCTTGGCGTCGGAGTCGTCCATCTCGGAGAGGTTCATGATGACCGGCGTGCCCTCGCGGAAGTTCTCGCCGACGGTGCGCGCCTCGTTGTAGGTGCGCGGGTGCAGCGTGGTGATGCGGGACAGCTCGGCGACGACACCGGTCGGACCACCGGCCGGGGCGCTGGAGGCCCCCGCCGAACGACGGCGTTCGGCCAGGTCGGAGACCGGCGCGGGGCGGGTCTCCCGCTTGCGCGCGGCGACCGGCGCGGTCTCCTGGGTCTCGTACTCGTCGTAGGAGCCGTACTCCTCGTCGTAGCGTCCGGTGTCCTCGAGCAGGCCGAGGTACTCGCCGATCCTGCGCATCGCGCCGCTCATGACTGTCGTCCTCCGGAACTCCGCATCCCCTCGGGGACGCACTTGTGGTGATTGGGACCCTACTTGAGCCGAGGCCTCGAACCGAGGACCGCGGACCCTATCCGTACGTGTGTCGCCCCGGCGCGGACGGCGTGCTCCAGGTCGCCGCTCATCCCGGCCGAGAGCCAGGTCGCATCGGGGTGCTCGGCGACGAAGTCGGCCCGGATCGCCGCGAGCCGCTCGAACGCGGGCCGCGGGTCCTCCCCGAGCGGCGCCACCGCCATCAGGCCGCGCAGCCGGAGCGGCTCCGCCTCCGCCACCGCGACTGCCAGCGCCGGCAGCTCGGCCGGGTCGACGCCCGCCCGCCCCGCGCGTCCCGGCGGGTCGAGGCTGACCTGGAGCAGCACGTCGACCGGCCGCTCCCCCGCCCCGCGGGCGAGCGGCGCGACCAGCTTGCGCCGGTCGACCGACTCCACGACGCCGGCGTACGCCGCGACCGCCGCCGCCTTGTTGCTCTGGAGCCCGCCGATGAAGTGCCAGGTGAGCCCGAGGTCGGCGCACTCGGCGGCCTTGGCCTCGGCCTCCTGGTGACGATTCTCACCCACGTCGGTGACGCCGAGTTCGGCGAGCAGCCGCACGTCGGCGGCCGGGAAGAACTTGGTGACCACCACCAGCCGCACCTCGGCGGGGTCGCGGCCGGCGTCGGTGCACGCGGCGGCGATCCGCCCGCGCACCGTCACGAGGTTGGCGGCGAGCTCGTCGCGCCGGGCGCTCATGACGCCCTCCGGCGGATCAGGCCGGCATGCCGGCCGGCGCTCCTACCGTCGCGACGGTAGGAGTAGAGGTCGGTCGACTCGCGGGTGCAGCGAGCGACGTCGACGACCCGTACGCCGGCGCGCTCGAGCTGCGCGCGGACGCCCGCGCCGAGGTCGAGCGACGGCGTACCCCACGACGTGGTCGCGACGCTGGACGGCTCCACCGCCCCGACGTCGGCCTGGAGGTCGGCGGGCACCTCGTAGCAGGCGCCGCACACGTGCGGACCCACCCACGCGGTGATCTGGCGCGCACCGAGATCGCGCATCCGGGCCACGGTGGCAGGTACGACGCCCGCGGCGACCCCCGGCCGGCCGGCGTGCGCCGCGCCGACGACGCCCGCGGCGGCGTCGGCGAGCAGCACCGGCACGCAGTCGGCGGCCCGCACCATCAGCACGACTCCGACGCGGGCGGTGACCAGCCCGTCGGCCTCGGCCCGCTCCACGCGCTCTCCCCCGACCGACACGACGTCGCACCCGTGCACCTGGCGGAGGTCGGCGAGCTCGTCGCCGGGCGCGAAGTCCCCGAGCAGCAGCCGCAGGTTCTCGGCGCGGTCCGGCTCGGGGTCGTCGCCGTCGATCGCCAGGTTGAGCTCGTCGAAGGGCACACCGCTGACCCCGCCGTACCGGTCCGTGAAGGCCAGGTCGACGGGGCCGTCGGTGTCGCGATGGAAGTACAAGCCGCTACTTCAGGAAGTCGGGCACGTCCAGGTCGTCGTCGTCGAACTGCACCTGGGTGGGCACCGGGCGGGGGGCCGGCTGGGACGGGGCACTGACCGGCTCCGCGGGCCTCGCGGGCGCGGCCTCGGACTGCTTGGTCGCGACCGCCTGGGCCGCGGCCCGGGTCTCGGCCTGGGTCTGCTGCGGTCGGGCGTCGCGCCGCAGGACGGCCCCCTCGTCGCGCCGCTTCGGCTGACCGCCGTCGAAGCCGGCCGCGATCACGGTCACCCGGACCTCGTCACCGAGCGCGTCGTCGATGGTGGCGCCGAAGATGATGTTGGCCTCGGGGTGCACGGCCTGCGCGACCAGCGCCGCCGCCTCGTTGATCTCGAAGAGGCCGAGGTCGGAGCCGCCGGCGATCGAGAGGAGCACGCCGTGGGCTCCGTCGATGCTGGCCTCGAGCAGCGGGCTGGAGACCGCCATCTCGGCGGCCGCCACCGATCGGTCGTCGCCCCGGGCCGAGCCGATGCCCATCAGCGCGGAGCCGGCGTTGGACATGACGGACTTCACGTCGGCGAAATCGAGGTTGATCAGGCCCGGCGTGGTGATCAGGTCGGTGATGCCCGAGACACCCTGGAGCAGCACCTGGTCGGCCTGCTTGAAGGCGTCGAGCACCGACACATTGCGGTCGCTGATCGACAGCAGCCGGTCGTTCGGGATCACGATGAGGGTGTCGACCTCCTCGCGCAGCTGCGCGATGCCCTCCTCGGCGGAGTTGGCCCGGCGGCGACCCTCGAAGGCGAACGGCCGGGTCACGACGCCGATCGTCAGCGCGCCCAGCGAGCGGGCGATCCGCGCCACCACCGGCGCGCCGCCGGTGCCGGTGCCGCCGCCCTCGCCGGCGGTCACGAAGACCATGTCGGCGCCCTTGATGACCTCTTCGATCTCGTCGGCGTGGTCCTCGGCCGCCTTCGCCCCCACCTCGGGGTTGGCGCCGGCGCCGAGGCCACGGGTGAGCTCGCGGCCGATGTCGAGCTTGACGTCGGCGTCGCTCATCAGGAGGGCCTGGGCGTCGGTGTTGATCGCGATGAACTCGACGCCCTTGAGGCCGACCTCGATCATCCGGTTGACGGCGTTGACACCACCACCACCGATGCCCACGACCTTGATGATGGCCAGGTAGTTCTGTGCTGCTGCCACGGCAGGTTCGCCCTTCGCTGCTCGTTCGGATGGTGCGCTGGTCTGGTGCTGCTGGCGGACCTTCGCGGCCCGGGGAAGCTCGTCCGGCGTGTTCCTCAACTCTGACCCTCAGCCTGAGGGTTATAGTTATGTCAACCTCGCCGTGTTGAAGACAGTAGGCAAGCACCATCCGCATTTCGGCGACGACACGCCCACGACGCCGACCCGGCACGAATTTCTCGGGCAGGTTGGCCGCGCTTCCCGGTCGTCGCGAGGGCTCCACCCGTCACGTGCGTCGGTGGAACTGAACCTTCCCGGTGGGGAGGTACGTCGTCACGTAGGCCGGGTCGTGGATGAGGGTGTGGTGCCAGGCGCACAGAGATGCGCCGTCGTCGAGGTTGGTGTGGCCTCCGTCGGTCCAGTGCTGTTGGTGGTGGGCGTGGAGTCCGGCCGTGCGGTCGCAGCCCTCGGCGCGGCAGCCTCGGTCGCGCAGGAACATCGCGATCCGCTGATGCTCGGTGTGGTACCGGCTCCGCCTACCCAGGTCCAGCGGGACCGAAGCGCTGCCGAGGACGGCGGGGATGATCGAGGCCTCGCACGCGAGTCGCCGCGCCATGGCGGAGCTGATGCGGTCACCGGTGTCGAGGACGCCGGCCTTCTCGAGGTGTCCGGTGAGGGTGTCTTCGTCGATGACCACCACGACGGTGGCGTTCACCCCGCCGGTGGTCGGCAGCCGGTCGACCGGGTAGCGCTCGATCAGCTCGCACAGCGCCCGGCCGAGTGCCTCGGGTCCGGGCCGGCGCTCGATGCCGGGGCCCTGGGTCGCCGCCACGTGCTTCGGGGCGGCCAGCGCCATGAGCATCTTCTTGAGTGCGGCGGCGTGGTAGGTCGGCAGCGTGAACCGGCCACGGGTGGTGCCGTCGCCGTCGTCGACCATCGTCAGCGAGCAGGCCCGCAGCGCGGCCGCCTCCTGGCGTTGCAGGATCTGGGCTTCGTGGGCGTCGGCCTCGTCGGGGCCGATGACCTCCCACAGCCACCGCCCCAGCCGCCCCAGCGCCTTCGCGTCGTGGCGCCGCGCCTCCGCGACCAGGTGCGCCTCCGCCTTGCCCAGGGCCTCCGCCCCGAGGTCGGCGGGGAGCCGGTCGACCCACCGGACCACCACCCGCGCCCGCTCGACGCAGATCTCCCCGGCCGCCAGCGCCTCCCGGGTCGACGCGTGGGCCTCGAGGTCGTGGCCGAGCCGCACCGCACCGTACGCCGCCGCCCGGGTGGTCTTGGTCTGGTGGGCCAGCCAGTTCGCCGCACTGGACGCCCCCACCTCTTCGCCGACGTGGATCGTGCCGGCGTGCGCGGCCACCCGGGCCTGCAGCTCGGCGACCTGGGCCGCCAGCCGGGTCAGCTCGACCAGCGTCGCGCCGGCCTCCGCGGGGTCCATGGACCACACCGACGCATCGGCCACCGCGTCGGCGAGGTCGCGCATCTGCGCGGTCGTCGTCGACACCCGGTGTCGCGGCGTGGCCTGTGCTGTCATGCCCACCACTCAAGCACCCGCCACCGACACTCAAGGTCCTGAATCCCCTTATTCCACAGGGGTCTGAGTCACGAACAGGTCACGATTCGGCGTGCTCGTCCACACCCAATGCCGATGTCTGTGGAGGGGTGGTTTCGAGACAGGCGCTAGCGCGCCTTCCTCAACCACCGTGATCCCGGCGACGGTGGTTGAGGTGCGACGAGCGCCAGCGAGGAGCCTCGAAACCACCACCACGACCCGAGCTAGCGCCGACAGTCACGTGCCACGCGTGGGACAGGTGGTTTCGAGACAGGCGCTAGCGCGCCTTCCTCAACCACCGTGATCCCGGCGACGGTGGTTGAGGTGCGACGAGCGCCAGCGAGGAGCCTCGAAACCACCACCACGACCCGAGCTAGCGCCGACAGTCACGTGCCACGCGCGGGACAGGTGGTTTCGAGACAGGCGCTAGCGCGCCTTCCTCAACCACCGTGATTCCGGCGCGGGTGGTTTCGAGACAGGCGCTAGCGCGCCTTCCTCAACCACCGTTGCCCGACGAGGACGGTGGTTGAGGAGGTTGCGCTAGCAACCGTCTCGAAACCACCCCCTACCTCGAACCGACCACAGGTCGGCGTCCTCCCGATAGGCGCCAACGGGGTGCGCGGGAGGAGCCGTCAAGGACGGCGAAGCCGCCGCAGGGAATCCTTGACGGCGGAGGACGCGCACCCATACTGGCGCCGCCGGGAGGACGCCGACACTCCCCGCCGCGCGGCAGGTGGTTTCGAGACAGGCGCTAGCGCGCCTTCCTCAACCACCGTGGGCGCACGGAGGTTTCGAGGCGCCAGCGCGCCTTCGCACCTCAACCACCGTGGCGACTCAGCGGCTGGTCGGCTGGCCGGGCACGCTCACGTCGTACCGCTGTGCCTCGACGGCGCCCAGGAGCTGCGCGAGGACCTTCGCCTTCAGGTCGGGCTCGTCGGCGCTCCCCCAGACGACCTCGCGGCCGTCTCGCAGCTCGAGGGAGATCGCGTCGATGGTCCGCACGTCGACGTGGTCGACCTTCGCGGCGAGGTCGCCGGGCAGCGCGGCGACCACCAGCGCGCCCTCGCGGAGCGCCTCCGAGCCGGTGTCGGCGGCGGTCTCGATGCGCGGCAGGTCGGGCGGTGCCTGGGCGAAGTCACGGAACACCACGCCCTGGTCGTCGAGGCCGCGCAGCTGGCCGCTGATCGTCACCACGGCGACCGGCACCCGCTCGACGACGGTGACCAGCACGGTGTCGGGCCACTGGCGGGTGACGTCGGCCGAGCGCACTGGCGCGAGCGCCTCGACCCGGGTACGGATCCGGTCGAGGTCGACGGTGGCCAGCGGCTCCCCGGTCGGCACGGCGGCGGCCCGCTCGACCTCCGCCGCATCGAGCTGCTCCACGCCGGTGACCTCGACCCCGTGCACCGACAGGTACGAGGAGAAGTAGACGAGCCACACGCCGCCGACGATCAGCCCCACCACCAGCACCACGGCGAGCGCGGGCTTCCACGCCAGCCAGCGACGGGCCCGCTGACGGCGCGCGAAGCGCCGACGGCTGGCCACCAGAGCCGGGTCGAGCAACGGGTCGGGCCCGTCGTCCTGCGCGGCCTGCAGCGCGTCGAAGCCCTGCGTCTCGTCGGGGTCGCGGCGCCTAGCCATCGCCGCTCTCCCCGGAGAGCAGCCGGAGCACCCGCGGGCCGATCTCGGTGATCGTGCCGGCGCCCAGCGTCAGCACGAGGTCGCCGGGGCGGGCCCGCGCGACCAGCGCCGCGGGTACGGCGTCGAAGTCGGGCACGAAGCTCACCCGCTCGGGCGGCAGTGGCACGGCGCCCGCCACCAGCGCGCCGGTGACGGCCGGGTCGGCGTCCTCGCGCGCGAGGTAGACGTCGAGCACCACGACCTCGTCGGCCGCCCCGAGGGCGACGCCCATCTGCTCGCCGAAGATCCGGGTGCGCGAGACCAGGTGCGGCTGGAAGGCGACCACCACGCGGCCCTCCCCCGCGACCGCCCGCGCGGCCTGCAGGTCGCCGGCGATCTCGGTCGGGTGATGGGCGTAGCTGTCGTAGACGCGCACCCCGCCGGCCTCGCCCTTGCGCTCCATGCGCCGCTTGGTGCCGGTGTACGACGCGATGCCGCGCGCCAGGTCGTCGGCCCCGACGCCGAGCGTGACGCCCGCGGCCAGCGCGGCCAGCGCGTCGACCAGGTAGTGCTCCCCCGGCGACCACAGCGTGACGCCGGCCAGCGCGTCCGGGCCGAAGTCCGCGTCGTGGCGCGCGGAGACCGTCACCACCCGGCGACCCGCGGCACGCTGCCGCGCGGCGAGCGCCGCGGCACCCGGGTCGTCGACGCAGCAGACCAGGAACCCGTCGGGGTCGACGGTGTCGGCGAACTCGTCGAACGCCGCGACGTAGGCCTCCTCCGTGCCCCAGTTGTCGAGGTGGTCGGCCTCGACGTTCGTGACGATTGCGGCGTACGGCGCGTAGTGGAGGAAGGCCCCGTCGCTCTCGTCGGCCTCGGCGACGAACACCTCGCCGGCACCCTCCGCGGCGTTGACCCCGGTGGCGGTCAGCTCGCCGCCGATGGCGTACGTCGGATCGGCCCCTGCCGCCTGCAGCCCGACCGTCAGCAGGGAGGTCGTGGTCGTCTTGCCGTGGGTGCCGGCGACGGCGACCACCCGGCGGTCGGCCATCACCGCGGCGAGGGCGGCCGAGCGCGGCAGCACGCGCAGGCCGCGGCGCATCGCCTCGGCGTACTCGGGGTTGTCCTCGCGCACCGCGGTCGAGACCACGAGCGTGTCGGCGTCGGCGACCTGCGCGGCGTCGTGGCCCAGGTGCACGGTCGCGCCGAGGGCCCGCAGCGCGTCGAGCGTCGGCGAGTCGACGCCGTCGCTGCCGCTGACGGTGACGCCCCGGGCCAGCATGATCCGGGCGATGCCGGAGAGGCCGGCGCCGCCGATGCCGACGAAGTGGACACGGCCGAGGCGCTCGGCGGGGAGCAGCTCGTCGGGGACGGGGATCTTCACGACCGGGCTGCCTCGAAGACGATCCGGGCCAGCCGCTCGTCGGCGTCCCGCGGGATCAGCGCGGCCGCCGCGGCGCCCATCGCGGCGAGCCTCTCGGGGTCGATCGCGAGGCCCGGGACGGTGTCGGCGACCCAGTCGGCGGTGAGGTCGGCGTCCTTGACCAAGATGCCGCCGCCGGCGTCGACGACCGGGCGGGCGTTGTGCTCCTGCTCGCCGTTGCCGATCGGCAGCGGCACGAAGACGGCGGGCAGGCCCACGGCGGCGGCCTCGGTGACGCTGCTGGCGCCGGCCCGGGAGACCACGAGGTCGGCGGCGGCGTAGGCGAGGTCCATCCGGTCGACGAAGTTGACGACGACGTAGGGCACGTTGGGGTCGGTCTCGGGGGACGCCTCGCCCTGCGGGCCGACGACGTGCAGCACCTGCACGCCCGCGGCGGCCAGCGCGCCCGCGGCACCGGAGACCGACTGGTTGAGGCGCCGGGCGCCCTGCGAGCCACCGGTCACCAGCAGCGTGGGCCGGTCGGGGTCGAGGCCGAAGGACGCGCGCGCCTCGGCGCGCAGCACGGCCCGGTCGAGCCCGGAGATCATCGGCCGGATCGGCAGTCCGACGTACTCCGCCCGCGGCAGCGGGGTGTCGGGGAAGCTGACCGCGACGCGCCGGGCGACCCGGGCTCCGGCCTTGTTGGCCAGGCCGGGCACGGCGTTCTGCTCGTGGACGACCAGCGGCAGCTTGCGGCGGCGGGCGGCGAGGTACGCGGGCATCGACACGTAGCCGCCGTACCCGACCACGACGTCGGGGCGCACCCGGTCGAAGACGGCGAGCGTCTCCTTGACGGCGGCGCGCAGGCGGGCCGGCACCTTGAAGAAGTCGGCGTTGGGCTTGCGGGGCAGCGGCACTGGTGGGATCAGCTCGAGGGGGTAGCCGGCCTCGGGCACCACCCGGTTCTCGAGACCGCGGGGCGTGCCGAGACAGGTGATCTCGGGCTCGATGCCGAGGTCGGGCGCGAGCCTCCGGATCGCGTCGGCCGTGGCGAGCAGGGGCGAGGTGTGGCCGGCGGTGCCACCGCCGGCGAGGAGAACGCGCATCAGCACAACCCTAGCCAGCGCGGGGACCGGCCGAGAGGCCGGCCGATCGGGCCTTCTTGCGCTGCGCGAGCGCCCGCGCCGCCTCGGGCTCGCGACGGGCGAAGCCGATCAGCAGGCCGAGCGCGACCAGCGACGGCAGCAGCGCGGAGCCGCCGTAGGACACCAGCGGCAGCGGGATGCCGATGACGGGGAGCAGCGCGAGGACCATGCCGACGTTGATGATCATCTGCCCGAGCAGCCAGACGACGATGCCGAAGGTCATGTAGCGCACGAACGGCTCGGTGGTGCGGGAGGCGACCCGCACCGCGGCGTAGGCGATGGTGAGGAAGAGCACGATCACCAGCAGCGTGCCGATCAGACCGAGCTCCTCGCCGAGCACGGCGAAGATGAAGTCGGTGTGCGCCTCGGGCAGGGTGCCCCACTTCTCGCGGCTGCCGCCGATGCCCTGGCCGAAGATGCCGCCGGAGGACAGCGCGAAGAGTCCGTGGGCGGGCTGCCACCCGGCGTAGTGGTAGTCCTTGAACGGATCGGTGAACGTCATGATCCGGTCGAGGCGATGCTGGCTGGTGGTCGCTAGATAGAGCGCCAGCACGCCGATCATCGACAGCATCAGGGTGAACAGCCGCGCGGGCGCTCCGACGACCCACAGCATCGCGAGGAGGATCGCGAAGAGCACGAGGGCGGTGCCGAGGTCGCGGCCGAGCATGACGAGCACGATCACCAGCCCGATGCCGAACACGACGGGCATCAGGATCTGGTGCAGGCTGGTGAGCTTCCGGTCCTTGCGGGCGTAGATGTGGGCGGCCCACAGCACGATCGCCAGCTTGGCGATCTCGGCGGGCTGGATCGTGAACGGGCCGATGCCGAGCCAGTTGGTGTTGCCGTTGACCGTGCGCCCGAGCCCGGGCACGCGCACCAGCGCGAGCAGCAGGACCGACAGCAGCAGCGCCGGCCAGGCGAAGCGCCGCACCAGCCCGAGCGGCATCCGGGAGGCGAGGAACGCGCACGGGATCGCGATCACCACCCAGATCAACTGCCGGGTGACGATGGCGTAGGAGTTGCCGTCGTTCTTCTCGTAGGAGTAGACGCTCGACGCGCTGAGCACCATGATCAGGCCGATGGTGAGCAGCAGCGCGGACGCGCCGAGCAGCAGGTAGTACGACGTCAGCGGCCGGTCGAGCGCGGCGCGGGCCGCGGCGTACCAGCCACCGATCGCCGAGCGGCGCTGGGTGCTGTCGAAGGGATCCGCGGTGGTCATCGCGTCCCCTCCCTGAACCGGGCCCTGAACCTGGGCTACATCCTGCGGCGTACGGCGGCGGCGAACGCGTCGCCGCGCTCGCCGTAGTTGGTGAACATGTCCATGGAGGCGCATCCCGGCGCCAGCAGCACCGTGTCGCCGGGTCGAGACAACTCGGCGGCCGTCGCCACGACGCGCTCCATGGCATGTCCACCATCTACCGGGCCAGTCTCGTCGTCGCCGACCACGATCACGGGCACATCGGGGGCGTGTCGCGAAAGCGCGTCCGCGATCACGTGGCGGTCGCGGCCGAGCAGCACGACGCCGCGCAGCCGGTCGCGCACGGTCAGCACCAGGTCGTCGAAGCTCGCGCCCTTGGCCAGGCCGCCGGCGACCCACACGACGCTGTCGTAGGCCAGCAGCGACGACGTCGCGGCGTGGGGGTTGGTGGCCTTGGAGTCGTCGACCCAGGTGACCCCGTCCGCCTCCCCGACGACGGCGATCCGGTGACCGTCGGGGCGGAAGGCGCGCAGCCCGTCGCGCACGGCCGCCTGCGAGACCCCGTGGGAGCGGGCAAGTGCCGCGGCCGCCAGGGCGTTGGCCACGAAGTGCGGAGCAGGCGAGGCGAGGTCGGCGATCGTGCAGAGCTCGGCGGCGCTGGTGTCCCGCTGCTCGATGAACGCGCGGTCGGCGAGGATGTCCTCGACCAGGCCGACCATGCCGACCGCCGGCATGCCCAGGGTGAACCCGATCGCCCGCGCGCCCTCGATCACGTCGGCCTCGCGGACCAGCCGCTCGGTCTCGGGGTCGGCGACGTTGTAGACGCAGGCGCGCTGCACGCGCTCGTAGATGCGCCCCTTGTCGGCCGCATAGTCGGCCATGCCGGTCGGCCCGGCGTACCAGTCGAGGTGGTCCTCGGCGACGTTGAGGACGGCGGCCGCCTCGGCGCTCATCGAGTCGGTGTAGTGGAGCTGGAAGCTCGACAGCTCGACCGCCAGCACGTCGTACGGCTCGGGGTCCATGACCGCCTCGACGATCGGCAGCCCGACGTTGCCGACCGCGATGCTGCGCAGCCCGGCGGCCCGCAGGATCGAGTCGAGCATCTGCACGGTCGTGGTCTTGCCGTTGGTGCCGGTGACGCACAGCCACGGGGTGTCGTGGTCGGGATCCCGCAGCCGCCAGGCGAGCTCGACCTCGCCCCAGATCGGGACGCCGCGCGCGGCCGCCTGCGCGAGCAGCGGCGCGGTGGGCCGCCAGCCGGGCGAGGTGACCAGCAGGTCGACGTCGTCGGGCAGGGTCTGCGTCGTGCCGGGGCCGAGGCGTACGTCGGCGCCGAGCACCTCGAGCAGCTCGGCCTTCGCGGGCCGGTCACCGGCGTCGGACTCGTCGAGCGCGACGACGCTCGCGCCGAGGTGGTTGAGGTTGTCGGCGGCGGCGAAGCCGGACACGCCGAAGCCCGCGACGACCGCGCGGACACCCTCCCAGGAGTCGTGCCGGCCGAGGCTCCCCGGATTCATGGGAGATCCTTCACAGACGTGCCACCCACTCGGCGTAGAAGATGCCGAGGCCGCCGGCGACGCACAGCCCCGTGATGATCCAGAACCGGATCACGACCGTGACCTGCTCCCACCCGAGCATCTCGAAGTGGTGGTGCAGCGGCGCCATCCGGAAGATCCGCTTGCCCTTGGTGACCTTGAAGTAGCCCACCTGGAGCATCACCGACAGCGTCTCGACGAGGAACAGCCCGCCGAGGATGATCAGCAGCAGCTCGGTGCGGGTCAGGATCGCGAGGCCGGCGAGCGCGCCACCGAGCGACAGCGATCCGGTGTCGCCCATGAAGATCGCGGCGGGCGAGGCGTTCCACCACAGGAAGCCGAAGCACGCGCCGGTCAGCGCGGCGGCCACGATCGCGAGGTCGAGCGGATCTCGTACGTTGTAGCAGAGCGCGGTGTTCTCGACGGTGCACGACTGGTTGCTCTGCCAGATGTTCACGATCATGTACGCCGCGAAGACCATCGTGCAGGCGCCGGTGGCGAGGCCGTCGAGGCCGTCGGTGAGGTTCACGCCGTTGCTGGTCGCCACGATGATGAACCAGATCAGCACCACCGCCAGGACCATCGGCAGCGCCAGCCAGCTGATGTCGCGCAGGAACGAGATCTTCTGCGACGCCGGCGTGACGCCGCTGTCGTCCTCGAGCCACGGCGACAGGGCGAGCACGCCGAAGACCACGGCGACCAGGGTCTGGCCGATCATCTTGGCCTTGCTGCGCAGGCCCAGGCTGCGCTGCTTGGAGATCTTGATGTAGTCGTCGAGGAAGCCGACCAGGCCCATGCCCACGAAGAGGAAGAGCAGCAGCAGCGCCGAGGCCGACGGCACCGTGCCGGTGATCAGCAGCGCTCCGAAGTAGCCCAGCACGGTCGCCAGGATGATCACGACGCCGCCCATCGTGGGTGTGCCGCGCTTGGTGTGGTGGCTGGTGGGCCCGTCGTCGCGGATCTCCTGGCCGTAGCCCCAGCGGGTGAAGAGGTTGATCGCGACGCGGGTGCCGAGCAGCGAGATCAGCAGGGCCAGGCCGCCACCGAACAGGATGGCTCTCATGGCTTGTGGTCTCCCTCCAGCAGGCCGTCGGCGATCGTCTCCAGGGCGGCTCCGCGCGAGGCCTTGACCAGCACGACATCGGCGCCCGCGACATTCTCGCGCACCCAGGCCGCCGCCTCGTCGCGCCCCGCCGTGACGATCACCTCACCGGCCCACTCCGGTACGCCGCGCAGCCCGTCGGCGATGCCCGCGGCCGGAGCGCCGACCACGACCACGACGCCGACGCCGAGCGCGGCCGCGGCCCGGCCGACCTCGACGTGGCCGGCGTGTGCCTGGTCGCCGAGCTCGCGCATCTCGCCGAGGACGGCGACGGTACGACGTCCGCGGCGCGCGCCGATCTCGGCCAGCGTCTCGACGGCGGCCGTCATCGAGGCCGGGTTGGCGTTGTAGGCGTCGTTGATCACCAGCAGCCCGTCGGACCGCTCGTGCAGCTCCATGCGCATCGGGGACGCGGTCGCGGCGGCCTCGAGCGCGGGCCCGATGACCGCGAGGTCGACCCCGGCCGCCAGCGCCATCGCCGCGGCGGCCGCGGCGTTCTCGACCTGGTGGAGACCGCTGTGCGGGAGCCGCAGCCGGGTGCGCTGCCCGCCGACCGCCAGGGTGACCTCGGGCCGGCCGAGGTCGTCGAGGTCGACGTCGGAGGCGCGTACGGTCGCGTCGGCGTGCTCGGCCCCGAAGGTGAGGACCGCGGCCGCCGTGCGCGTGGCCATCGCGGCCACGAGCGGGTCGTCGGCGTTCAGCACCGCGGTGCCCGAGGGCGGCAGCGCCTCGACGATCTCGCCCTTGGCGGCGGCGATCGCATCACGCGAGCCGAACTCCCCGATGTGCGCGGTGCCGACGTTGAGCACGGCGGCGACCTGCGGCGGCGCGATCTCGCACAGGTAGGCGATGTGACCGACGCCGCGGGCGCCCATCTCGACGACGAGGTAGCGCGTGGCGGCGTCGGCGGTGAGCACGGTCAGTGGGACGCCGATCTCGTTGTTGTGGTTGCCGGCGGTCGCCACGGTCGGACCGGCGGCGGCGAGCACCTGGGCGAGGTAGTCCTTGGTGCCGGTCTTGCCCTGCGAGCCGGTCAGCGCGAGCACGGTGGTCCCGCCGGCGACGAGCCGGTCGACGACGTGGCGCGCGAGGCGCCCGAGCGCGACGACGGGGTCGGCGACCACGACCGTCGGCGCCTCGGTCGGCCGGGTGCCGAGGACGGCGTGCGCCCCGGCGGCGTACTCGTGGCCGTCGACCCGCTCGCCGACCACCGCCACGAAGAGACCGCCCGGCTGCGGCCGGCGGCTGTCGACGTAGGCAGGTCCGCTCACCACGACATCGGCGACGTCCGCGGTGACCGAGCCGCCCACGATGTCCGCGATCTCGCGCAGGCTCAGGGCAAGCACGCCAACTCCTCCCGGGCGACCTCGCGGTCGTCGAAGGGATGCACCACGCCGTCGATCTCCTGTCCCGTCTCGTGCCCCTTGCCCGCGATCACCACGATGTCGCCGGGCCGGGCCCTGCGCACCGCCGCGCGGATCGCCGCGCGCCGGTCGCCGATCTCGACGACCTCCGCCGCGCCGTCCTCGACGCCCGCCAGCATGGCCGCGCGGATCGCGGCCGGATCCTCGGTACGCGGGTTGTCGTCGGTGACGACCAGCACGTCGGCGAGCCTGGCGGCGATGCCCGCCATGATCGGCCGCTTGCCGGGGTCGCGGTCGCCGCCGGCGCCGAGCACGACGATCAGCCGGCCGTCGGTCAGCGGCCGGAGGGTGCGGATCGCGGCCTCGACGGCGTCGGGCTTGTGGGCGTAGTCGACCACGACGAGGAAGTCCTGGCCGGCGTCGACGCGCTCGAGGCGGCCGGGTACGCCGCCCGCCGCGGCGATGCCGGCCGCGACCGCCGCCGGGTCGAGGCCGGTCTCCCCCGCCGCGGCGACGGCCGCGAGCGTGTTGGCGACGTTGAAGTCACCGGGCAGTGGGCAGCCCGCCGCCAGCCGGCGCCCGTCGGGGGTCACGATCACGAACGTCGAGCCCTCCGGTCCGGGCTCGACGTCGTCGACCGTCCAGTCGGCGGCACCGGTGGTGGAGAACGTGCGGACCGGCACCGTCGCCTCGGTGACGAGCCGACGCCCGTGCTCGTCGTCGATGTTCACCAGCCCGAGCCGGGCGCGCTCCGGCGTGAACAGCGACGCCTTCGCCGCGAAGTACTCCTCCACGTCGCCGTGGAAGTCGAGGTGGTCGCGCCCCAGGTTGAGGAACACCGCGACGTCGAAGACGACGCCGTCGACCCGGCCCATCACCAGCGCATGGCTGGAGACCTCCATCGCGCAGGTCGTCACGCCGCGCTCGCGCATCATCGCGAACAGCCCGTGCAGGTCGGGCGCCTCCGGCGTCGTCAGCGTCGTCTGCACGTCCGCGCCGGCCACCCGGGTGCCGTTGGTGCCGATCACGGCCGCGAGGCCCCCGCCCTGGGTCAGCCCGCCCTCGAGCAGGCGCGTCGTGGTCGTCTTGCCCTGGGTGCCGGTCACACCGATCATCCGCATCGACTCGGCGGGGTCACCGTAGACATGGGCGGCGAGGCGCCCCAGCACGGCGCGGGGCCGGGAGACGACCAGCACCGGGACGTCGACGGCCGCCGACCCGGCACCCGCCGGGTCGGTGAGCACCGCGACGGCGCCGGCCCCGACCGCGGCCGGCGCGAAGTCGACGCCGTGGGCGCGGCTGCCGGGCAGCGCGGCGTACAGGTCACCGGGCCGGATCCGCTGCGAGGAGAGGGAGATCCCGGTGACCTCGACGTCGCCGAGATCACCGACCGCCTGCGCGCCGACCCAGTCGGCGAGGGTCGCGAGCGGCGTCCGCGGGGGGTGTTGGGGCCGGGTGGAGTCGCTCACCACGTGAACCTATCGCTGCACGACGCTCACCACTCGACCGGCAGCCGCGAGGGCTGGGTGCCGGTCGGAGGCACGCCGTAGCGGCGCAGCGCGTAGCTCATGATCTTGGCGAACGCCGGGCCCGCGACCGAGCCGCCACCGCCGCCGTTGCGGGGGTTCTGGACGACGACGTAGATGGTGAAGCGCGGGTCGTCGGCGGGCGCGAAGCCGGCGAAGGAGACGGTGAACGTGCCGTCGTAGCAGCCGCACTCCTCGCCGACGCGCTGCGCCGTACCGGTCTTGCCGGCGACGCGGTAGCCCGGCACCGCCGCACCGGGCGCGACGCCGACGTCGGGGTCGACGACCCGCTCCATCATCAGCGCGGTCTGCTTGGCGGCCTGCTCGCTCACCACGCGGGTGCTGGTGGCGTGGTCGGTGCCGACCGGCCGGCCGTCGTCGCCGGTGGCGGAGCCCTTGATCAGGCTCGGGGACACCCGGACGCCGCCGTTGGCGATCGTGTTCACCGCGGCCGCCATCTGCACGCCGTTGACCGACAGCGACTGGCCGAAGTCGATGCGGTCCTCGAGCTGGGACGTCCACTCGCTCAGCCGCGGCAGCAGGCCCTTCGTCTCGCCGCGGACGCCGATGCGGGTGGGCTTGCCGAGCCCGAACTGGCGCAGGTAGCGGAAGAGCTGGCCGTCCTTGAACCGGTCGGCGGCCAGCACGGTGCCGATGTTGGAGGACTGGGCGATCGCGCCGGTCAGGGTCAGCCGGATGGTGCCGTGGGTGAACCAGTCGTGGATCACCCGCCCGTCGCGCGGCAGGTCGGACGGCACCACGATCTTGGTGCGCGGCGTGACGAGGCCCAGGTCGAGCAGCGAGCTGGCGGTGAGCACCTTCTGGACCGAGCCGGGCTCGTAGACGTCCTGGAGGGCGCGGGAGCCGAGGTCGGCCTTCGCGGACGCGGTCGGCTCGTTCGGGTCGTACGTCGGGTCGTCGGCCACGGCCAGCAGCTCGCCGGTGCGGGAGTCCATCACGATCGCGAAGCCGGACTCGGCGCGGGCGTTCTCCACGGTCTCGCGGATCACCCGCTGGGCGTACCACTGGAGCTTGGTGTCCAGCGTGGTCCGCAGGTCCTTGCCGTCGACCGGCTCGGTGATCGTGCTCTCGCCCAGCGGCAGCCGGTTGCCGCTGCCGACCTCGTAGCGGGTGGAGCCGTCGACGCCGGAGAGCTCCTTGTCGAAGGTGCGCTCGAGGCCGGCGAGCGGCTCGTCGGTGCCCATGAAGCCGACCAGGTTGGCGGCCACGTCACCCGCCGGGTAGTCCCGCAGCGGGTCGCGCCGGGTGTCGAGGCCCTGGTACCCCTTGCTGTCGGCCTCCTCGACGACCTCGGTCGCGATCGTCGCGGGGACCCGCCGGGCGATGTACTCGAACCGTGCCTCCACGCCCTGCTCGGTCTGGTGCGCGCGCAGCTTCGCCAGGGTGCTGACGTAGTCGACGCCGAGCTTGCGGTAGAGGAACGCCGCGAGGTCGGCCGCGTCGTCGTCGGTGAGCCGCGGGTCGGCGACCACCATCATCCCGTCGATCGAGTCGGCGAGCGGCTCGCCGTTGCGGTCCATGATCTGGCCGCGCGTGGCCGGCAGGTCGACCTCGACGAGGCCCTCAGCGGCGGCCATCTCGGCGTACGAGTTGGGGTCGATGCCCTGGAGCTGGACCAGGCGCGCACCGAAGACCGACAGCACCATCGCGATCACCACGAACCCGATGCGCAGGCGCAACTGGGGCGAGCCGCGCCGGGTGCCGCGGGGCGTGGTCGCGGGCAACGGCTGCTCCTCTGGTCGGGGGATGGGCGGGGGTCGGGAACGAGCCGGGGCTACCGGTTGTTCTTCTTCCTACCGTCCCGGGCGTCCCGATCCGGGTTGCCGCGGCCCGTGTCGGCCTGTGAGTTCTCACCCGCGGAGGCCGGTGGGTCGACGGTGACGACGTTCGGCGGCGGGTTCAGGATCGCGGGCTTGCTCGGCGGCAGCGGGTTGATCCGCAGCGACGGGCTGTCCGGGCCACCACCCGCGCAGGGCACGCCGGAGACCTCGCCGGTGCCCAGCCGGAGGAACGCCGGGCTGCAGGCCTGCACCATGCCCAGCCGCTTGGCCGCGGCGGCGATGCGCTGGGGGTTGCGGAGCCGGTCGAGCTCCATCTCGAGGCTCTGTTGGCGGGCGGCCAGGCGGGTCGCCTGCTGCTCGAGCCCGGTGGTCGCGAAGGACGCCTGCTGCATCGAGGTGTTGAAGAGCAGCAGCCCGACGACGCCGCCGAGCAGCACCATCGTGACCAGGGCGAGGAACGGCGCCCGACCGGCCGCCTTGCGGCGCCGCGGGACGACCGTCAGCCGGGCCCGCTCGACGGCGGCGCCGGCGAGCCTCGGGATCCGGGACCGGACCTGCATCGCTGGACTGCTCATGGGCGTACTCGCTTCGCTCCGTGCGCCCCTGAGGCACCGGATGCACTGTCTTGGATGACTCGCTCGCTGCGCTCGCTCATGCTGTCTCTCCCCTGCTGTCTCGCATCCGTTCGACGGCCCGCAACCGCACCGACGCGGCGCGCGGGTTCGCTGCGATCTCCTCCGGCCCGGCCTTCTCGCTGCCCCGGGTGACCAGCCGGAGTGCCGGCTCGTGCCCCTCCGGCACGAACGGCAGGTCCTCGGGCACGTCGCTGCGGGTCGCCGCGGTGAACGCCTGCTTGACCAGGCGGTCCTCCAGCGAGTGGTAGGACTCCACGACCACCCGGCCGCCGACGTTGATCGCGTCGATGGCCGCCGGCATGGCCCGCCGCAGCACGGCCAGCTCGTCGTTGACCTCCATCCGCAGCGCCTGGAAGGTGCGCTTCGCGGGGTGTCCCCCGGTGCGCCGCGCGGGCGCCGGGATCTCGGCGTACAGCAGCTCGACGAGGCGCCCGGAGGTCGTGAACGGCTCGCGCTCGCGCTCCCGCACGACGGCGGCCGCGATCTTGCGGGCGAACTTCTCCTCGCCGTACTCCTTGAGGATCCGGGTCAGGTCGGCGGCGGGATAGGTGTTGAGGACCTCGGCCGCGGTGATGCCGGTGGTGCCGTCCATGCGCATGTCGAGCGGGGCGTCCTCGGCGTACGCGAACCCACGCTCGCGGACGTCGAGCTGCATCGACGACACCCCGAGGTCGAACAGCACCCCGTCGACGGCCGCGAGCCCGAGGTCGGCGAGCACGTCAGCGATCTCGTCGTACACCGCGTGGACGCCCGTGAAGCGATCGCCGTACGCCGCGAGCCGGCGGCTCGCCAGCTCGAGCGCCTGCGGGTCGCGGTCGATGCCGACGACGCGGGTCGCGTCGATGCGGGAGAGCACGGCCTCGGTGTGGCCGCCGAGGCCGAGGGTCGCGTCGACCAGGACGGCGCCGGGTCGGTCGAGCGCGGGTGCCAGCAGGGAGACGACCCGGTCGAGGAGGACCGGGACGTGGGAGGGGCTCGGCATGTCAGGCCTGACGCGCCGCGAGTGCCAGCAGGAGGAAGCACGCCGCGACGCCGACCGAGGTGGCCGCGGAGAACACCATCAGGGTGGCCGCGTCGCGGGCCAGTTGTCGCACCCGGGGCGCGGGCTCGCCGTGCTGCCCGGCCGGACGGAGATCCGGCTCGTCCGGTGCAGCCAGGTGCGGCGACGGTGCCGCGGAGGCGATGCTCATGGTCTCGACCCTTGATGTGGTGGTGCTGGGGAAGTGGTTTCTCGGGTGCTGCGATCCGCCTGACCAGGTCCCTGCCCGCTCCCACGTGGGAAGGCATCTGGAACCGGGGAAGGTGCCCCAGATGCGGGTCGTCTGGAACCGGGGAAGGTGCCCCAGACGGTGGCGGGAGCGGGCTCGAGACCTCGTCCTGCGGATCGCTCTTGAGTTCTGTGGGTGCTGGCCTCTCGGCGGCTAGCCCTGAGGGGCCGGCTGTTCGTCGAGCTCGGCGAACTTGGCCTGTGCTCCGCTGGAGTACTCCCGCCAGCGGGCCGGGTCCCAGATCTCGACCCGGTCCATCACGCCGATGACGACCACGTCGCGGTCGAGCCCGGCGTACTCACGCAGCGGGGCCGGGATGCCGATCCGGCCCTGCTTGTCCAGGGATCCCTCGTCGGCGCCGGCGAAGAGGATGCGGGCGTAGTCACGCGCGCCGCGCACCGTCATCGGCGTGGCCTGGGCCCGGCGGGCCTCCTCCATGAAGACGTCGGTCGGCCACACCACGAGGCAGTTCTCCTGTCCCTGTGTGACCACGAGCCCCTCCGAGAGCCGATCCCTGAACTTGGCCGGGAGGAAGAGCCGCCCCTTGTCGTCGAGCTTCGGGGTGTACGTGCCCATGAAGAACATCGGGCACCTCCACTCCTCACGCTTCCTCCACTTCGCCCCACTCTACTCCACATCACTCCACCGTCAACCACTTAGCGCCCGCGGCGACCGCGATTTCCGGGGCCCGCGGGCCGGATCCGAGCGGCGGGCGACCGCCGGTTCCCGACGTACGCCGATCCGCGGACCTCGCGTTTGCGCAGGTCAGCACGGGTCCCCCGGGCGCCGTACCGCCCGGGGTGGTGCGCCGGTGGGGAGGGATCCACTCGTGGTGGGGCGCGATGGAGCGGGGTGGAGTGGCTGGTGGGGCCGGCGCGGGCTCGGCCGGGTGAACCCGGGTGGCAACCAAAACGTGCTGACCGGAGTCAGATACCCGAGTCGGGTGGGCGCGGCCAGAATCGTCGGGTTGTGGGACCACATAGGTTTCCCTTCACGACTTAGGGTTGAGACAGCGTGGTCCGCCTCACAGGAAGGCGGGCTTCGGGGGTTGGGAAGGGACAACGTGGACATTCAGGCGGGCGGGGCGGACCTCGAGACGCTGGCACGGGTCGTGGGCCGGGTGCGGTCGAACATCGAGCGGGTCATCGAGGGCAAGCCCGACGTCGTCCACTCGACGCTCGTGGTGCTGCTCGCCGAGGGGCACCTGCTGATCGAGGACGTTCCCGGGGTCGGCAAGACCATGCTGAGCAAGACCCTGGCTCGCAGCATCGACTGCTCGGTGCGGCGCATCCAGTTCACCCCCGACCTGCTGCCCTCCGACGTGACCGGCGTGTCGGTGTTCAACCAGAACACCCGTGAGTTCGAGTTCCGGCCCGGCGGCGTCTTCGCCAACATCGTCGTGGGCGACGAGATCAACCGGGCGTCGCCGAAGACCCAGTCGGCGCTGCTGGAGTGCATGGAGGAGCGTCAGGTCACCGTCGACAACTCGACGTACCAGCTCGAGCAGCCGTTCATGGTGATCGCGACCCAGAACCCGATCGAGATGGAGGGCACCTACGCCCTGCCCGAGGCGCAGCGCGACCGGTTCATGGCCCGGGTCTCGGTCGGCTACCCGGTCGAGGCCGCGGAGATCGCGATGCTCGGCACCCACACCGGCGCCAACCCGCTCGACGACCTCGAGCCGGTCACCGATGCCGCCGAGGTGCGCAAGCTGATCGCCATCGTCAACCAGGTGCACGTGTCCTCCGACGTGCAGCGGTACGCCGTGGCCATCGCCTCGGCGACCCGGCGCTCCGAGGAGCTGTCGCTGGGCGCCTCGCCGCGCGCGACGCTGCACCTGGTGCGCGCGGCCAAGGCGGTCGCCGCCATCGACGGGCGCGACTACGTGCTCCCCGACGACGTCCACCGGCTCACTCGCCCGGTGCTCGCGCACCGGCTGCTGCCCAGCGTGGAGGCCGCGATGAGCGGCCGGTCCACGGCCGCGATCCTGGACGCCGTCGTCGGGACGGTCGCCGTCCCCGCCGGCGCCCGCTGACCCGAGAGCACCAGGCTCATGAGAGAGGCACTGGCCGGCCTGAGCGTCCGCGGACGGGCCTTCCTCGCCGCCGGCGTCACCGCGGTCGTCTGCTCGATCATCCTCGACCAGACGACGCTCGCCCGCGTGGGCGTGCTGCTGCTGGCGCTGACGCTGATCACGGTCCTGGTGCTCGCGCGCAACCGCTACCGGCTCACGCTGGTGCGCAACGTCACCCCGCAGCTGGTGGCCGCCGGGCAGCCGGCCCGGGTGACGCTCACCCTCGCGAACGACGGGCTCGCGCCCAACGGCGTACTCCTGCTGGAGGACCAGGTGCCCTACGTGCTCGGCACCCGGCCGCGCTTCGTGCTCGAGGGCATCAGCCAGGGCTGGCGGCACTCGGTGAGCTACCAGGTGCGCTCCGACGTGCGCGGCCGGTTCGAGATCGGCCCGATGTCGGTGCGGGTCAGCGACCCCTTCGGATTGGTCGAGCTGGGCCGCACCTTCCGCACTACGGTGCCGCTGATCGTCACGCCGCGGACCGTGCCGCTGCCGCAGATCCCGCTCGGCGGCGCCTGGACCGGCTCGGGCGACAACCGGCCGCGGGCGTTCGCGATCGGCAGCGCGGAGGACGTGACCGTGCGCGAGTACCGCCGCGGCGACGACCTGCGCCGCGTGCACTGGCGCAGCTCGGCGCGCGTCGGGCAGCTCATGGTGCGCCGCGAGGAGCAGCCCTGGCAGTCGCGGGCGACGCTCTTCCTCGACAACCGGGTGACCGCGCACCGCGGCCAGGGCATCGCGTCCTCGCTCGAGGCGGCGGTCTCGGTCGCGGCCTCGGTCGCCCTGCACCTGACCCACCGCGGCTTCGCCGTACGCCTGGTGACCGCGACCGGTGAGGAGCCGGGCAGCGCCTGGCACGTGCGCGGCGCCGACCTGAACACCGGTCCGCTGCTCGAGGCGCTCGCGGTCGTGGCGCCGGTGCAGCAGCCGCGGCTGGAGACCGGGTGGCTGGCCGAGGGCGCCCACGGCGGGCTGACCGTCGCGGTGTTCGGCGGCGTGGACGCGGCGGACCTGCCGGTGCTGCGCCGGATGCAGCACCACGCCGGCTCGGCGCTGGCCGTCGCCGTCGACGTGGACGCCTGGATCGGGGCCGCCCCCGACGACGGCGCGACCCGGGTGCTCGCCCAGCAGGGCTGGCGCGCGGTGGCGCTGCGACCCCGCGACCGGCTCGACGCGATCTGGCAGGAGCTCGGCCACACCAGCGCGCAGACCGCGCGCGGCGCACACCAGCAGGTCGGGTCATGAGCACCCGGCCCCGGGGCCGGCTCGGCGCCAACGTCATCTTCGCCGCCACGACGGCGGGCACCACCTGGCTGGCGATGAACGCCTGGCGCGACCTCACCGTCCGCCCGGGCGACTTCCTCAACCCGCTGCTGCTGCTGGCCCTGGTGATCGCCGGTGTCGGGGTCGCGGCGCGCTGGTGGCGCTGGCCGGGCGCCGCCGTCGTGGCGTTCCAGGTGGTCGTCGGCGCGATGCTGAGCTGCCTGATGCTGGTCGGCTCCCCGCTGCCGGTCGGCGGTGCCTGGACCGAGCTGACCACGATGATCGGCGACGCGCTCGACACCTCCCGGCAGTACCGCGCGCCGGTGCCGCTGGGCGCGCCCCCGGTCGACGTCCTGCTGGTCCTCGGTGGGCTGGCGTGCCTGCTGCTCGTCGACATGCTGGCGTGCACGCTGCGGCGGGTGCCGCTGGCCGGCCTGCCGCTGCTCGCGATCTTCAGCATCCCGGTCGGGATGATCGACCAGGGCATCGCCTGGTGGGTCTTCGCCATCACCGCGATCGGCTACCTCACGATGCTCTTCCTCCAGGAGAGCGACCAGGTCGCGCGCTGGGGCCGTCCGCTCGGCGAGGACCGCGAGACCGGCGATCCCATCTCGTTCGGCGCCGGCGCGACCACCGTCCGCAGCACCGCGAGCCTGGTCGGTGGCGCCGCGACCGCGATCGCCGTCATGGTGCCGGTGCTGATCCCGGCGACCGGGCTGCACATGTTCGACTTCGGCCCGGGCTCGGGCGGCGGCGACGACATCAAGGTGGCCAACCCCACGGCCGACCTGGTGCGCGACCTCAAGCGCGGCGACGACATCCCGCTGATCCGGGTGACGACCAACGACCCGGACCCGTCGTACCTGCGGATCCTCGCCCTCACCCGCTTCTCCGACGCGGAGTGGAGCCCCGGCAACCGGGAGGTGCCGGCCGACCACCTCGCCGACGGCCAGATGCCGCCGCCGCAGGGCGTCGCCGCGGAGCTCTCCCGGCAGGACTATCCCTACCAGGTGAGCGTGCTGCCGACGTTCGACTCGCGCTGGCTGCCGACGCAGCCGCCGGTCAGTCTCGTCGACGCCCCGGGTGACTGGCGCTACGACCAGCGCACCATGGACTTCATCGCCGGCGACCAGGACCTGTCGACGGCCTCGCTCGACTACACCATGACCTCGGTCGACCTCAACCTCACCTCGGCGCGGCTGGAGCAGGCGGGCACGCCCACCGGCAAGGTGGACGACATCTTCACCGACCTGCCCGAGGACATGCCGCCGATCGTCCACGACCTCGCGGTGCAGGTGACCGACGGCGCGACCACGCAGTACGAGAAGGCGGTCGCGCTCCAGAACTGGTTCCGCACCGAGTTCAGCTACTCCCTCGACCGCGCCGACGGCAACGGCACCGATGCGCTGGTGGAGTTCCTGACCGACGCCCCGGGCGGCCGGATCGGCTACTGCGAGCAGTTCGCCTCGGCGATGGCGGTGATGGCTCGCGACCTCGGCATCCCCGCCCGGGTCGCGATCGGCTTCCTGAACCCGTCGGCGGACGGCCCGGACACGTGGGTCTACAGCTCCGACGACATGCACGCCTGGCCCGAGCTGTTCTTCGACGGCGCCGGCTGGGTGCGCTTCGAGCCCACCCCGGCCGGCCGGGCCGAGGACGTCCCGTCGTACACCGTGCCCGGCACGCCCGACGACGGCCCGACCGCGTCGATCTCGCCGTCGGCGAGGTCCTCGGCGGTCGCGCCGACCAACCGTCCCCAGGACACCGAGTCCGCCGCGGCGGACGCCGGCGACTCCGGCGACACCGGGTCGACGATCGCGTGGGGGCCGACGCTCGGCGGGCTCGCCGCGGTCGCGCTCCTCGTCGGCGGACTGCTGCTCCCCCGGCTGGTGCGCTCTCGGCGTCGCGAGCGCCGGCTCGCCTCGGGCGCGATCGAGGCGGTCTGGGACGAGCTCCACGACACCGCGCTCGACCTCGGCGTCCCGTGGCCGCCCGGCCACTCGCCGCGGCGTACCCGCAACGTGCTGGTCGAGCACCTCGGCGCGCCCGCCGGGCCCGACTCCCCCGAACGCCCGGCACACGGACCGGCCGTCGCCCCCGCGGCGGTCGCCGCCCTGGACCGGCTGGTGCTCACCCTCGAGCTGGCCCGCTACTCCCGCGCCGGCGCCACCACCGACCCGGTGCGGCTCCGCAGCGACGGCGAGGCGTGCGTCGCCGCGCTCGCCGGCGGCGCCACCCGGGCCGCCCGGCGCCGCGCCACCTGGTGGCCCCGCTCCGTGCTCACCCTGCGCCGCCGTACCAGCTCCACCGCCCCGCCCCTCGAGGCCCGCTACGGCGGGGTCGTCGACAACATGAGCTGACCGGCCCCGCACCCGGTCGGCGTCGGATCGGACTTTGCGGATAGTCCGTCACGTTCCGGTTGTCGATCCACGCTCATGACGACCAGAACGTGACGGACTATCCCGCCGCCGCTGCCGGCCGGGTGGCCGACGGGGAGGTCGCCATGAGGGATACCCAGTGACGATGTGGTTGTTCCGAGCGCTCCGGAGCAACCACATCGTCACTGGGTATCCCTCATCCGGCTGCGCGTGGGACGTGCTCCGAACGTGGAACGACCCGGCCGTGGTCGACCGGGTCGTGGTGCTGGTGGTGCTGGTGGTGCTGGGTGGCGCGAGTCAGAAGCCGCCGTGCTCGCGGCGCCGGCGCCAGCGCTCCTCCATGCGCTCCATGAAGGAGCCGCCGTTGGAGCCGCGGTTGCGCTTGGTACGGCGACCGCCGTCGATGACGGTGAAGCCGCGGCTGGGGTGTGCGGCGCGCGGGTCGGCCGCCGCCGGGGCCGCATGATGACCACGCATGGCGGCCAGGGCCACGGTGGCCGAGCCGAGCATCACCACGAAGCCCGCGATGCCGAGAACTGTGATCCGGGCGACGGCGCCGGTCATCAAGACAGCGACACCGATCGCGAAGCAGACACCTGCGATGATCGCGCGGCGACGGGCCGTGCGGCGGAAGGCCGTGCCGCGCAGCGTCGACGCCAGCTTGGGGTCCTCCTCGACGAGGGCCCGCTCCATCTGCTCGAGCAGTCGGAGCTCCTCTTCCGAGAGTGGCACCGTACCTCCCACATGGTCATCGCCGGACACAACGACTCCGGCAACTGCAAGTCTAGGCAGCGGCTGCTGATCCCGGTAGGCGGGTCGCCGAATTTCGTCACCGAATCGTGGCCGACGCCTGGTCGGCACGGTGCCCAGGACGGCGTCGGGGCGTTCCGGACGCGGTCACGGGCGGCTGCGATCCGCCCCCGCACGGGCATCCGGCCGTCAGCGGGTCAGCGCGCCAGAAGGTGCAGCTGGGCCGCCAGCGGGAGGTACTCGGGTCGCTCCGAGACCGCGCGCTCCAGCTCGACCAGGGCGGCGGTCGCCCCAGCCTCGAGGTCGAGCAGCGAGCCGGGGACCAGGTCGGCGAAGACGCGGACACCGTGGACCGCGCCGACCGCGAAGCCGGACCGTTCCAGCAGCTCGGTGGCCTCGGCCGCCGTGAAGCGGTGGCCGGCGCGGCCGTCTCGCGCCCCCACCGGGGCATCGAGCAGCGTCAGCGCCTGTGTGAAGTGGCCGGCCATCGCCCGGGCCACCACGGCCGCGTGTCGCTGGGCGACGAGCAGGCTCAGCGTCCCGCCCGGGCGGAGCACCTGACGCAGGGTCGCCAGCGCGGCGACCGGATCGTCGACGACCTCGAGGACACCGTGGCACAGCACGACATCGGCACTCTGCGGCCCCACGGCGTCCAGCAGCGTCGCCAGGTCGCCCTGCTGCGCCGCGACCTCGACGTCGAGCTCGCGGGCCCGTCGGCTCAGCGCCGCGAGCGCATCGGGGCTCGGGTCGACCACGGTCACCCGGGCGCCGAGGCCGGCGACCCGGACCGCGAACCCGCCGGTGCCGCCGCCGATGTCGAGCACGTCGCCGCCGGCCTCGACGTACGGCCGGACAGCGTCCCAGACCACCGAGCTCCTGGCGGCGGTCCGTCGCTCGCTCGGGGGCTCGGTGGGCCGCGCGCTCTCGTTCATGCCTCCGACACTAGTGGCGCGAGGCCGGTGACGCGCGAGACCCGGCGCGTCACCCGGCGTGCATCACCCGGCGCGCATCACCTCCCCCGCGGCGAGCGGGGCGTGTGGCACCAACCCCAGGGACCGCTCGACCACGGCGAGGAACCGGTCGGCGTCGCGCACCAGGTCGTCGGCCTCCCGCGCGGCGACCGCCCGTGTCGAGCCGGCCTCGGCGGCGGCCCGCTTGGACGCACCGGCCGCGAAGAAGGTCGCCCACTCGCCGAGCTCGGGAGCGACCTCGGCGAGCAGCACCCACGCGTTCTTCTGTGGTCGGCGACCGCGGCGTGCCGATGGCCGGGCCCGGGCCGCCAACAGCGCCGCCGCCGAGCGGAGCGCCGCGACGTGGGCGCAGGCGTAGCGCGTCGGGGCGTCCGTGGCCGCCACCGCCTCGCTCAGCGACTCCGCCGCGCGGGCGAGATAGGAGTGCGTGGTGGCGGGCAGGGCGTACGGGTTCATCGAGCACCTCATCTCCTCGACCCAGGACCGGCGACCCACTGTCGGTGCGACCGGGCATGCTGAGCCAGGCCCGGCCCGGCCCGACGGGGACGGGGTCGAGGTCGTCCCCGTCGAGCCCGGATCGAACATATGTTCGATCCGATGGCTACGCTACACCCCGGTGCCGACGGCCCGTCAAGGGCGCGAGATCAGGATCCGGCGCGGACGTCGCCGGAGCGGTCGGCCGCCCGCAGGTAGACGCCGGTGTCGCGATGCCACAGCGCGACCAGCACCGCCGCGTCGAGCACCAGGCTCACGATCGACAGCACCACGAACAGGGCGGGCGGTCCGATGCGCAGGGTCGCCAGCGTGCCGATCGCCAGCGCCGCCACCGTCACGGTGATCGCCACCCGTGCCCAGCCGTGCCGGGCCCGGAAGAACTCGAGCAGGACCGCCATCATCAGCGCGATCACCACGAGCATCACGACGATGACCGGCACGATGTCGGGAGGCTCCACGGAGCCGGCGTCGGGGCGACCGGCCTCCCACGCGTCGGTGAGCTCGGACTTGAAGACCATCGAGAGCCCGGCCGTGACCATCGACAGTACGACCAGCGCCCCGGTCAACCAGACCGCGGCCGTCACCGCCGTTGCTCGCCCCTGACTCATCCAGCTCCTCCTCCATCCCCGGCGCAGCACGCTGCCCTAGGGTCTCGACCATGAACTCCGAACACCCGACGATCACCCGGTTCCGCGACGACCACGCGCGACGAGGCGGCACCGGTGAGATCGTCATCCTGCCCGATTCGGTGCACACCGCGGCACTCGCGGCCGAGGCACTGGGGTGTGAGGTCGGTGCGATCGCCAACAGCCTGCTCTTCGACGCCGACGGGACGCCCGTACTCATTCTGACCTCGGGAGCCCATCGCGTCGACACGGTTGCGGCCGCGGCGCGCGTCGGGGTGAGCAAGCTCAAGCGGGCCTCGCCCGACTTCGTGCGCGAGCACACCGGGCAGGTCATCGGCGGGGTCTCCCCCATCGGGCATCCGGCCCCCGTGCCGACGTACCTCGACTCCTGGCTGCGGCGCTACGAGGTGGTCTGGGCGGCGGCCGGCCACCCGGCTGCGGTGTTCTCCACGACCTACGACGAGCTCGCGGCGATGACCGGCGCGCCGGAGATCGAGGTCGACTGATGGAGATCTGGCTCAACCCCGCCTGCTCGAAGTGCCGCACCGCCGTGGCCGAGCTCGACGCGGCCGGCGTCGCCTACACCGTACGGCGCTACCTCGACGAGCCGCCGACGGCCGCCGAGCTCGCCGACGTCGTGGCCCGGCTCGGCCTGGAGCCCTGGGACATCGCGCGCGCCAAGGAGGCCCGCGAGGCCGGCATCGACCTGCCCCGCGACGCCGAGCACCGGGCGGACTGGCTCGAGGCGCTGGCGACGCACCCCCGGGCGATCCAGCGGCCGATCATCACCGCGGCCGACGGCACGACCGTCGTGGGCCGCGACCAGGAGTCGCTCGACCGCGTGCTCGGCGCCGAGGCCTGAGCCGGGGATGGCACGCGTCGCGGTCGTCGGCGGCGGGTTCGGCGGTCTCGCCGCCTCGCTGCGGCTCGCCAAGCTCGGCCACGACGTCACCCTGATCGAGCGAGCGGCGCGGCCCGGCGGGGCTCTGTCGGAGGTCCACGCGGGCGACTTCGCGTGGGACGCGGGCCCGACGTACACCCTGCTCCCCGCCGTCGTGCGCGACCTCTTCCGCAAGTCCGGGCGGCCGATCGAGCGGGAGCTGGAGCTGGTGCCGCTCGACCTCGTGCGGGAGCACCGCTTCGAGGACGGCACGTCCGTGCGGCTGTCGAGCGGCCGGGCGGCGCAGGTGGCCGCGTTCGACGGGCTCGGCCGCGGACTCGGTCAGCAGTGGGTGGACCACGTCGCGTCGTACGCCGACGACTGGGAGGTGCTGCGCCGTGGCTACCTGGAGAACCCGTGGGACCCGGCCGACCTGCCGCGCGACGTCGCCCGCCGGCTCGACGGTCGGGAGATGCTGGCCAGACGCCTGCGGAAGGCGTTCCGCGACGAGCGGCTCCGGCTGGTCGCCGGGCATCCGTTCGTCGCCGAGGGTCACGAGCTGCGCAACGTGCCGGCCTGGGCCGGCATGACGGCGTACGTCGAGCAGCGCTTCGGTGCCTGGACCGTCGAGGGCGGGATGGCGCGGCTCGGCGACGCGCTGGTCGCACGACTCGCCACCCGCAAGGTGCAGGTCCTGACCGACACCGAGGCCGACGACCTGGTGGTGCGCGACGGAAGGGTCGCCGCGGTCGCCACCCCTGCGGGCGAGGTCGAGGCCGACGTCGTGGTCTGCGCCGTCGACCCGCGACGACTGCCGGCGCTGGCGGCGTACGTCGAGCGCACCATGCCCGCGATCCCGCCCTTCGTGGTGCACGTCGGCCTGTCAGGCGAGGCGCCGGACCTGCCGCACGAGCTGGTGCTGCACGGTGACCCGACGCTTGTCGTCCGCACCGGCGGGCGCGCCCCGGAGGGTCACGCCGCCCTGACCGTGCACGGCCGCGGCAGCCTCTCCGAGGACATCCTGCGTGCCCTGGCGCGGCACCGGATCGACCTGCGGCCACAGGTCGTCGAGCGGGTGGATGTCAGCCCGCGCGAGCAGGTCGAGCAGTGGGGCGGCTCGCCGATGGGCGTCCTCTGGCAGGGCCGGGGCACCACGCGGAGGCGACTCGGCCCGCGCACCCCCATCCCCGGCGTGTACGCCGCCGGCGCCCACGCCACCCCGGGCGCCGGGCTCCCCTACGTGGGACTGTCGGCGGCGCTGGTGGCGGCGGAGGTGGGACCGGCGGGATAGTCCGTCACGTTCTGGTCGTCACTCCGGACGATCGGCAACCGGAACGTGACGGACTATCCCGATAATCGACCCACTCCGCCCCCGCACCTCGCGGGCCTGTGGATGACGGGAGCAGCGACGGCCGGATGCGGCGCACGATGCTGCGGTGTTCGAGCCGTCGCCGTTCCACCCGAACCGACCGGGGATCGTCGCCCCGGTGCGGGTGGACGCTCGCGGTCTGGCGGGGCCCACCCAGGCCCAGGCGCGAGGGCGGGACTGGCGGCGGAGCTCGCGGGGGCTGTACGTCCCGAGCCGGATCGACGACGAGCCGGTCGAGCAGCGGATCGTCGAGGCGGCCGCCGTCCTGCCGACGTACGGCGGGGTGACCGGGTGGGCGATGCTGCGCTGGGCGGGTGACCGCTGGTTCGGCGGGCTCAACCACGACGGGACTCCTCGCGACGTCACGCTGGCCACCGCGGGCCTCCATGTCCGGACCCAACCGGGCATCGCGGTGTGCCGGGAGAAGATCGCACCCGCCGACCTGACGGTGGTCGACGGACTGCGGACGACCACGGCCGTGCGGTCCGTCTGCTTCGAGATGAGGTACGCCCCGTCCCTGCTCGCAGCGGTCATCGCTCTCGACATGGCCGCGTACGCCGACCTGGTCTCGATCGAGGAGCTGGGTGCGTACGCCGATGAGCACTCATCCTGGACCGGCATCCCCCGATGTCGCGACGCGATCCCGTACGCAGACGAGAACGCCTGGTCGCCGACGGAGGTCGAGATGCGCTGGGCCTGGACCGTGGAAGCCGGCTTCCCACGGCCGCTCTGCAACCGTCCCGTCTTCGATCGGTCGGGGCGACACATCGGCACCCCGGACCTGATCGACCCGGTGGCCGGGATCGTCGGCGAGTACGAAGGGTCGCTGCATCTGGTGGGCAAGCGACGCGCTCGCGATCTCGACCGGGAGTCCGCGTTCCGGGGAGTCGGCCTCGAGTACGTCACGATGGTCGCCGAGGACCGTCCGCACCCGGCCGCCTTCATCGAGCGACTGCGCGGGACCTACAGCCGTGCTCGGTACGAGCCCGGGGACGCGTGCCGATGGACCCTCGCGGCGCCGGCGCGGTGGGTCCCCACCGTCACGGTCGACCAGCGCCGTCGACTCGACGACGTCCAGCGACACCGGTTGCTGAGGTACCGCCGGGTGGGCTGAGGGTGCTCGGGCCGCGTGCATCGTCGGGATAGTCCGTCACGTTCTGGTCGTCGATCGGCCCGGTGGGCAACCAGAACGTGACGGACTATCGCAAATGGCGACGTCCTACACCGCCATGTTGAGCGCCGCGAAGATCTCGCGCGTCGCCTTGGAGCGGTTCAGCGTGTAGAAGTGCAGGCCGGGCGCGCCGCCGTCGAGCAACTGCTCGCACAGCTCGGCCGCGAGGGCGACGCCCGCCGCGCGCATGGCGACCGGGTCGCCGTCGTGGGCCATGATCCGCTCGACCACGGAGCCGGGCACGTCGGTGCCGATCAGCTCGCTCTGGCGGCGGATGTTGCCGAGGTTCAGGATCGGCATGATGCCGGGCAGGATCGGCAGGTCCACACCGCGCGACCGGACCCGGTCGACGAGCGCGAAGTAGTCCTCGGCGCGGAAGAACATCTGGGTGACGGCGAACTCCGCACCCGCCCGGGCCTTCGCGACCAGCACGTCGGCGTCGTGGTCGAGCGACTCAGCCGAGGGGTGTCCTTCGGGGAACGCGGCCACGCCGATGCTGAAGTCGCCCCGGGCACGCACCAGGTCGACGAGGTCCTCGGCGTAGGTCAGCCCGCCGGCGGTCGGCGTCCAGGGCGCGCGGGGCCCCTCCTGGGGGTCGCCGCGGAGCACCATGACGTTGCGGATGCCGGCCTCGGAGTACGAGTCGAGGACGCCTTCGAGCTCCGCGCGAGTGTGCCCGACACAGGTCAGGTGGGCCATCGCCGTCATCGAGGTCTCCCGCGCGATCCGGCTCGTGACCCGCACCGTCGCGTCGCGCGTCGACCCGCCGGCGCCGTACGTCACCGAGACGAACGTCGGGCGGTAGGGCTCCAGCTCGCGGATCGCCTGCCAGAGCTGCTCCACGCCGGCGGCGTCGCGCGGCGGGAAGAACTCGAAGGAGAACGATCGCCCCCCGGACCGGACGAGGTCGCCGATCCCGGGCTGCTGCTGGTTCGCCATACGCAACAGTCTAGGAAGGGGACCGGCTCCGACCACATCGCGTCCACTGGCTAGTCTCCTCGGCGTGACGGCGAACGGGTGGGACAGCGGCGCGTTCCGCGCCCGGGTCCAGGCGGCACTCGACGAGTTCGTCGACGAGCGTGCCGCGCAGCTGACCCCGCTGGGACCCGACGCCGACCGGCTCGTGGCCGAGGCCCGCACCTCGATCAGCGGGGGCAAGCGGTTCCGCGCGTCCTTCTGCTACTGGGGCCACCGCGCGGTCGCGCCCGAGCCCGCCGACGAGGACGCCCTCGTGCGCGCCTGCGCGGCACTGGAGCTGCTGCATGCGAGCGCGCTCGTCCACGACGACCTCATGGACGCCTCCGACACCCGTCGCGGCCGGCCGGCCACCCACCGCGCGTTCGAGGCCGAGCACCGTACGGCGGGCTGGCCGGGCGACCACGCCCAGTACGGCGCGGCCGCGGCGATCCTGCTCGGCGACCTGCTGCTGAGCTGGGCCGACGAGCTGCTGCGCCGCTGCGGGCTCCCGATCACCCAGGTCGCGCCCGCGCTGGAGGTCTTCGACCGGTGCCGCTCCGAGGTGATCGCCGGGCAGTTCCTCGACGTGTCGGTGCAGGCCCGCGGCCGCGCCGACGTCGACCTCGCGATGACCGTGCTGCGCTACAAGTCGGCCAAGTACTCCATCGAGCGGCCGCTGCACATCGGCGCCGCACTCGCCGGGGCGACCTCGGACACCATGCGAGCCCTGTCGGAGTACGGCCTCCCGCTGGGTGAGGCGTTCCAGCTCCGCGACGACCTGCTCGGCGTCTTCGGCGACCCGGCGACCACCGGGAAGCCGGCCGGAGACGACCTGATCGAGGGCAAGCGCACCGTGCTGGTCGCGCTCGCCCTCGACGGCGCCCCGCCCGCCGACGCCACCCTGCTGGACCGCTCGCTCGGCACCGACCTCTCCCCCGACGACGTCGCCCGGCTGCGCGGGATCATCGACGCCTCCGGCGCCCACGCCCAGGTCGAGGCGGTCATCGACGAGCTCGCCGGCCGCGCCGTACGCGCCCTGGACCGGGCCGACATCGACGACCACGCCCGCGAGGTGCTGCGCGGGCTGGCCGACTCCGCCACGCGGCGGGCGGTCTGAGGGCGGTCTGGCCGGGTGGTTTCGAGGCTCAGGCGCTAGCACGCCTTCGCACCTCAACCACCGAGACCACCGGTGGTTGAGGTGCGACGAGCGCCAGCGAGGAGCCTCGAAACCACCACCCTCCCACTCACCGGGTTTCGAGGCTCAGGCGCTAGCGCGCCTTCGCACCTCAACCACCGAGACCGGCTCAACCACCATGCTGCCTAGAGCAGTGCCTGGGCGCGGCGCTTGACCTCGGAGCCGCGGTTCTCGCGCAGCGCGTCGATCGGGCGGCCCGGGAGCTCGTCGTCGGTGAAGACCCAGGCGATGCACTCGCGGTCGTCGAAGCCCGCGTCGTGGAGCAGGGTGAGGAGACCCGGCAGGCCCTTGACCGGCAGCCCGTCCTGGAGGAAGTCGGCCGGGACCTGCTGGCCCGCGCCCGGCGACGGGACGGCCGCGGCCAGCTCGTGGTCGCGGATCATGGTGCGGACCTTGGCGACCGTCACGCCGAGCTGCTCGGCGGCGGCCGCCCAGTCGAGCCAGTCCGGCACGAGGACGGCGAGGTCGGCGTCGGCGAGGCTCCGGGAAGTGGTCATGCCGCCAGTCTCCCACCCGCATCCCGGCCGCTCCACGCCACGCCGGGCCGCCGCCCAACAGGCGGGCAACGGGGACCGTCCGTACGATTGAGGCTCCGGACCCTTCCCCGTCCGGTCCCAGGAGGGTCGCTGTGCAGCAAGACCGGCACGACGACCGGCGCGCCCGCGCGGGTGGCGCCGGCGCTGCCGCCGACCCCCTGACCGGGCGGGTGCTCGACGGCCGCTACCGGATCGGCTCGCGCATCGCCCGCGGCGGCATGGCCAGTGTCTACGAGGCCACCGACATCCGCCTCGACCGCACCGTCGCGGTCAAGGTGATGCACCCCGGGCTCGGCGACGACAACGAGTTCGCCGAGCGCTTCGTGCGCGAGGCCCGGGCCGCCGCACGCCTTTCCCACCCGAACGTCGTCGCCGTCTACGACCAGGGCGACGACCACGGCACCGTCTTCCTGGCGATGGAGCTGGTGTCCGGCCACACGCTGCGCGACGTCATCCGCAAGGAGAGCCCGATGCCGCCTGCGAAGGCGCTGGCGCTTCTCGAGCCCGTGCTCTCCGCGCTCGCCACCGCCCACCGGGCCGGCCTCATCCACCGCGACATCAAGCCCGAGAACGTCCTGATCGCCGACGATGGGCGGGTCAAGGTCGCCGACTTCGGCCTGGCCAAGGCGGTCAGCGCCGACACCCAGCACACCGCGACCGGCGGCGTGCTGATCGGCACCGTCTCCTACCTGGCACCCGAGCTCGTGGTCAACGGCCGCGCCGACGCCCGCGCCGACGTGTACGCCGCCGGCGTCGTGCTGTTCGAGATGCTCACCGGCGCCAAGCCCCACGAGGGCGAGACGCCGATCCAGGTCGCCTACCGCCACGTCCACGAGGATGTGCCGGCCCCGTCGGCGACCGTGCCGGGTATCCCGGCGTACGTCGACGCACTGGTGGCCCGCGCCACCGCCCGCGACCGCGAGCTCCGGCCGGCCGACGCGGCCGTGCTGCTCCACCAGGTGCACCGGGTCAGCCACGCGCTCGCCGAGGGGGTCGTCGACGACCCGGACCTGACCACGGACCTCACCCCGCTGCGGGCCAGGCTCGAGGCGGCCGAGGCGCCGACCACGGAGGACACCGCCCCCGATCCGCTCGGCGGACCCTTCCAGCCCGGACACGTGCTCGCGACCATCCCGGCCGTCGCCGACGCCGACCTGACCGCGCCGCTACGCACCCTCGACCCGCAGCCGACACCAGCCGCGCCCCCCACCCGGACGACGCCGCCCGTGCCGCCCGCGGGACGCGCACAGCCGCCCGGCGCGGACGGCGCCCGACCGCCCGGTCGCCGACGCTCCCGCAAGGGACCCCTGCTCCTGATCGTCGCGCTGCTGCTGGTGATCGGCGGCGGCACGGCGGCGTGGTGGCTCATCGACGGGCGCTACACGACCACCCCGGGCGTGCTCGGGATGACCCAGAGCGGTGCGCAGGACGCGCTCGAGTCGGCCGGGCTGGCGGCCGAGTTCGGCGACGAGGCCTACTCCGAGACGGTTGCGGCCGGCCGGGTCGTCTCCACCGACCCCGAGCCGGGCGCGAAGGTGCTCGACGGCGGCACCGTCTCGGTCGTGATCTCGCTGGGCAAGGAGCGCTACGACGTACCCAAGCTCAAGGGCAGGTCCGAGGACGCCGCGCAGGACGCGCTGCTCGCCACCCACCTCGGCTACGGCAGGTCGATCGAGAAGTGGTCGGACACCGTGCCGGCCGGCGAGGTGATCAGCAGCGACCCCAAGGCCGGGACGACGCTGCGCCCCGACTCCCCCGTCGACCTCGTGGTCAGCAAGGGGCCGAAGCCGGTCGACCTCAAGGACTGGGTCGGCAAGAGCGTCGACAAGGCCATGGAGTGGCTCGAGAAGAAGGGCCTCACCGGCAAGGTCGCCAGTGAGGAGTACTCGAACGACGTCCCCGACGGCGCCGTCATCTCGATGGACCCCCAGGGCGGCACGACCGTCCACCGCGGCGACCAGGTGTCGTTCGTGGTGTCCAAGGGTCCCGAGCTGGTCGAGGTGCCGTCGGTGCGCGGCGCGGGCGTCGACGCGGCCCGCGAGAAGCTCGAGGGCCTCGGCTTCGACGTCCGGACCGAGGACGCCGCGGGGTCGCTCGGCCTCGGCTTCGTGTGGTCGCAGTCCCCCGGGGCGGGCGAGATGGTGCCGCCCGGCACCACGATCACCCTGTCGCTGATCTGAGCCGGCGCTGGTTCGCCCCACGGCCGCCGGTAGGTTGTGCCGGTGTCCGCCCCCACCCCTCTCGATCCGGTACGCCGCAACCCGATCGGCACCCACGTCCTGGTCGGCAAGGGCCTCGTCGACGGCGCCGTCGCGAACGCCGACCTGGTCGGCTGCGAGACGTTCCAGGTCTTCGTGGGCAACCCGCGCGGCTGGGCGCTCACCGAGGGCAAGCCCGCCGAGGACACGCGGTTCCGCGACCTCATGGCCGAGCGGAGCACCCGGGTCTTCATCCACGCCCCCTACCTGGTCAACCTCGGCTCGCCGACGCCCACGACGTACGAGCGTTCGGTGGCCTCGGTCGCCCACAACCTCAAGCGGGCCGCCGAGATCGGCGCCGAGGGCGTCGTGGTGCACACCGGCTCCTTCGTCGACCCGAGCGAGGGCGACAGCACGGCGCGGTACGACGCGGCGATGGCCCAGGTGCGCGAGGCGCTGCTCCCGATGCTGGACGCCGTGGCGGCCGACGACGCGCCGTGGCTGCTGCTCGAGCCGACCGCGGGGCAGGGGCGTTCGCTGTGCGCGGGCGTCGAGGACCTCGCGCCGTACCTCGACGCGCTCGACCACCACCCCAAGGCCGGCATCTGCCTCGACACCTGCCACGTGTTCGCGGCCGGCGCGCCGCTCGACGAGCCCGGCGGCACCACCGCTACCGTCGACCGCGTCGTCGAGATCGGCGGCCCGGGCCGGCTGCGGCTGATCCACGCGAACGACTCGATGGACGTGCGCGGCGCGTTCAAGGACCGCCACCAGCGCATCGGCGAGGGCCACATCGGCGAGGGCGCCTTCGCCGAGCTCTTCGCGCACCCGGCCACCGAGGGGGTGCCCTTCATTCTCGAGACGCCGGACTCACGCACCGCGGACAACCGCGACATCCCGCTGCTCAAGCGGCTGCGCGCGCAGGCCGCGCCGTGACCCAGAGCCGTCGTACGACCCTGCTGGCCACCGCGGCGCTGCTGAGTGTGACGGCCTGCTGGGGCAGCACGTTCTTCCTGATCCGCGACCTGCTCGACCGGATCCCGACGGTCGACTTCCTCGCGCTGCGGTTCTCGATCGCGGCCGTCCTGCTGCTCGTGGTCGCCCCGAAGGCGCTGCTGCGGCTCTCCCCCGCGACCCGCCGCCAGGCGATAGTGCTCGGTGCGCTCTACGGCGTCGCGCAGATCCTGCAGACCGCGGGGCTCGCGCACACGCCGGCGAGCGTGTCCGGATTCATCACGGGCATGTACGTCGTGGCGACGCCGCTCTTCGCCGCCGTACTGCTGCACAACCGGATCACCCGGACCACCTGGCTCGCGGTGCTCCTCGCCTTCTGCGGCCTGGCGGTGCTCTCGCTCGACGGGCTCTCGATCGGGTACGGCGAGGCGATCACGTTCCTGGCCGCGCTGCTCTACGCGCTGCACATCGTCGGGCTCGGCGCCTGGTCGAACGCCCGCGACGCCCTCGGCATGTCGATCCTCCAGGTCGTGGTGGTCGCGGTGATCTGCCTGGTCGCCAGCGCGCCGCACGGGATCGTGCTGCCCGACACCGGCCGGGACTGGCTGTCGGTCGTCTACATGGCCGTCTTCCCGGCCGCCCTCGCGCTGCTCGCCCAGACCTGGGCCCAGGCACACCTGACCGCGACGCGGGCGGCGATCGTGATGAGCATGGAGCCGGTGTTCGCGGCGCTCTTCGCGGTGCTGTTCGGCGGCGAGTCGCTGACGCTGCGGATGCTCACCGGCGGCGTCCTCGTGCTCGCGGCGATGCTGATCGTGGAGATCGGTCCGCGGCGCAAGGTCGAGGGCGAGGTGCCCCACATCGCGGTCTGATCTCGGGTCGGCACAGGGGGCGAGACTTGAACCTCCCGGCCCCGTCCGCATGCCGAAAACCAGCGGCCCGGCCCGGGGAGGGTCGTCTACGCTCCTCGACATGGCCGCGACCTATTTCTTCGGACACCTGCCGGGAGCACCCGTGCGGGCCGTCCCGATGTAGGCAGCCAGCACACCAAACGCCCCGGCCACCCGCGGGGCGTTGCGCATCTCTGGCCCCGACGACGTGGCCGCTCATCGAGAAAGAGAACCAGCATGGTCGTCGTGATGTCCCCCGATGCCACCGACGAGGACATCGCCCGCGTCGTCGCCCGCGTCGAGAGTGTCGGCGGGGAGGCCAACGTCAGCAAGGGCGTCGTCCGCACGATCATCGGGTTGGTCGGAGACATCGACTCCTTCCACCACCTGAACCTGCGCACGCTGCCGGGTGTCGCCGACGTGCACCGCATCTCCGACCCGTACAAGCTCGTCAGCCGCCAGCACCACCACGACCGGTCGACGGTCTGGGTCGGGCGGCCCGGCCGGCAGGTGCCGATCGGCCCCGAGACGGTCACGTTCATCGCCGGCCCGTGCGCCGTCGAGTCGCCCCAGCAGACGCTGGAGGCCGCCCAGATGGCGCGGTCGGCCGGCGCGACGATCCTGCGCGGCGGCGCCTACAAGCCGCGCACCTCGCCGTACGCCTTCCAGGGCCTCGGCGTGAAGGGCCTCGAGATCCTCGCCGACGTGCGGGAGGCGACCGGCCTGCCGATCGTGACCGAGGTCGTCGACGCGCGCGACGTCGGCGTGGTGGCGGAGTACGCCGACATGCTCCAGATCGGCACCCGCAACATGGCGAACTTCGGGCTGCTCCAGGCCGCCGGCGAGTCCGGCCGGCCGGTGCTGCTCAAGCGCGGCATGACCGCGACCATCGAGGAGTGGCTGATGGCGGCGGAGTACATCGCCCAGCGCGGCAACCTCGACATCGTCCTGTGCGAGCGCGGCATCCGCACCTTCGAGCCGGCCACCCGCAACACCCTCGACATCTCCGCGGTGCCGATCGTGCAGGCCGCCAGCCACCTGCCGGTCATCGTGGACCCGTCACACGCGGCCGGCCGCAAGGATCTGGTCGTCCCGCTGTCCCGGGCGGCGATCGCGGTCGGCGCCGACGGCGTGATCGTCGACGTGCACCCCCAGCCCGAGGTCGCCCTGTGCGACGGACCGCAGGCGCTGGAGGGCGCCGAGCTGCGCGAGCTGGCCCAGGCGGTACGCCGGCTGCCCGCGCTGGTCGGCCGCGTGGCCGCGCAGGCGCCCATGCCCGCGGTCTGACTCCTGTCCGACCCGTCGTCTAACCTGGCGCCCGGGCCACGAGCCCGGAGGAGAGCGATGGATCACTGCGCCAAGTGCGGCTACGAGCTCGGCGTCGGGCGTTACTGCACCAACTGCGGTCACCCCGTCGGCGCCGAGCCGACGTGGCGCACCGACACCGCCGAGCGGCCTCGGGTCGCCCCGGCCACGCCTCCGCCGGACGAGCCGCCACCACCGGCCTGGACCCCACCTCCACCGGCCCGGTTCCCGCTGTACGCCGACGAGGCCGACCCCGCCGAGCAGACGATGCACGCCGAGCCGGTGGCTCCTCCCGCGAGCCACCGGCGCCGGCCGTGGGGGCTGTGGGTGGCCGGCGCCGCCGTGCTGCTGCTGGTCGCGATGGTCGGCGTCCTGCTGGTCGTCGGCGGCGACGACCCGTCGTCGACCGTCGAGGAGCCCGCGTCGGGTGCCACGAGCGACACGGGCGACGGCGGGGGCGGCGGCGTGGGCAACCTCGCGTCGGCGGCGTCGGTGAGCGTGCCGGCCACGGCCGAGCCCGGGCAGGACGTCGACGGCAAGCCGGTCGCCTACGACGGCGAGAACATGCTCGACGGCGTCCCCGAGACCGCGTGGCGGATGCCCGGCGACGGCACCGGTGCCGAGATCGTCGTGACGCTGGCCGAGGAGTCCCGGCTGAGGTCGGTGGGACTGATCAACGGCTACGCGAAGTCGGCGGCCGACCGGGACTGGTACCACGGCAACCGGCGCATCGAGCAGGTCGAGTGGGCCTTCGACGACGGCACCACCGTCACCCAGGAGCTCGGCGACAGCACGGGCGTCCAGTCGGTCGACGTCGACGTCTCGACGACCACGGTCACGCTCCGGCTGCTCGCCGTGTCGAAGCCGGGCAGCGGGCCGTCCGCGCGCGACTTCACCGCGATCAGCGACCTGTCACTGGTGGGCACCAGCTAGCCGGCCGCGCCACGGCATCGGCTCGTCGACCAGGATGTCGCGCCGGCGCAGCGCGTGGACGACCACGGCCGCGATCAGCACCCCGATCGTCCCGAGCGTCAGGTCGCCGAGCGTGTCGGCGTACGCCTCAATGTGCTTGCCCGCGATCCGCAGGAAGGCGATGTACTCCGCGACCTCCCACGCCACGGCCGCGGTCACCCCGAAGGCGAGCGCGCGCTCGATGGTCTCGCCGAGTCCCGCGGTCCGCGGGAGGGTCAGCAGCACGAACGCTGCGGCCAGGATGCCGGTGTTCAGCAGGTGCATCAGGTCGTCGAACCAGCGGATCGTGTCGTAGAGGTTCAGCCGGTTGCCCAGCACGTCGCTGAAGCAGGTCAGCGTCACCAGCAGGTCCGCCAGCCACGGGTACGACGCGCGGCCGCGCCACCACGCCGTCCAGGCCAGGGGCAGGGCGAAGGCCAGCAGCGGGTAGCCGATCGCTCGCGCCATCGCGCCCTTGCCGCGCAGATGCCCGAGGTCGGGATAGGTGATGGCCACCCAGAGCAGCAGGAGGAGCCCGGCCTTGGCGGCGACGTCGAGGGTCCGGACGATGCCGGGTGTCTCGTCTCGGGACGCCACAGCATCGGTCACCCGATGACTCTACGTCACCATGAACGCCGCCGAGCGGGCACGATCATCGTGCCCCGCACTCCCGCGGTCGTGCCCTACCGTGATCCATACGGCCTCGCGCACGGGTATCGCGCAAGGTCTCGGGCAAGGTCTCGGGGAAGGTCTCGGGCAAGGGAGGGCCGGATGGAGGTGGCGTCGGACGGCGGGGAGCTGTGGCGCCTGACCCTGCAGTACTCGCCGGTCGGGATGACGCTGGTCGGCCTCGACGGGCGCCTGCTGATGGTCAACCACGCGCTGTGCGAGATGCTGGGCTACGACGCCGAGGAGCTGTCCCAGCGGGGCTTCCAGGAGATCACCCACCCTGAGGACCTCGACACCGACCTGGAGCACTTCGAGTTGGCACTGAACGGCGTGATCGACTCGTACCGACTGCGCAAGCGCTACCTGCACTCCGACGGGCACCCGGTGTGGGGCGATCTCTCCGTCGCGCTGGTGCGCGACGCCGGCGGCGAGCCGCTGCACTTCGTCTCGCAGATCCTCGACGTGAGCGAGCAGCACGAGTACGAGCAGCGGCTGCGCGAGACCAACGAGGAGCTCCAGCACGAGCGCCAGGCGCTCTCGGCGATCTTCGACACCGTGAACGTCGGGCTGCTGCTCATCGACCAGGACGGCCGCTACGAGCGGATGAACCGGCGGCACCAGGAGACCATGCAGCTGCCCTTCCCCGAGGGGCACGCGGGCGAGGCCGGCCAGCTCGGGCACGTGTACCTCCCCGACGGGCGGCTGATGACCAGCGAGGACATGCCGTCGTACCGCGCGGCCCGTGGCGAGGAGTTCGACGACTACACCTACTGGGTCGGCGACGACCCGGGCGACCGCGCGGCGTTCTCCGCCTCCGCCCGGCAGGTGCGCGGGCCGGCGGGCGAGCACCTCGGCGCCGCCCTCGCCTACCAAGAGATCACCGACCTGATGCGGGCGATGCGCGTGAAGGACCAGTTCGTGTCGTCGGTGTCGCACGAGCTGCGCACCCCGCTGACGACCGTGCTCGGCTACCTCGAGCTGCTCTCCGATCGGACCGACCTGCCCGTGGACGCGGCCGGCCAGATCGAGATCGCGCAACGCAACACCCAGCGGCTGCTGGCCCTGGTCTCCGACGTGCTCGACGTGGCCCGCGCCGGCGCCGGCCACCTGGTGCTGACCCGGACGGCGACCGATCTGACCGCGCTCGTGCGCGAGGCGGTCGAGACCTCGGCTCCGATGGCCCGGCAGAGCGGGGTGAGCCTGCGCGCCGACGCGCCCGACCGGCTGGTCGCCGTCGTCGACGGCAGCCGGATGCGCCAGGTCGTCGACAACCTCGTCTCGAACGCCGTGAAGTACAGCGAGCGCGGCGACGCCGTGACGGTCTCGCTGCGCCGGGTCGGCGGGGCGATCGAGCTCGACGTGGCCGACACCGGAATCGGCATCCCGCCCGACGAGGTCGACCTCGTCTGCGACCCGTTCTTCCGCGGCGGGAAGGTCGTCGAGCGACAGATCTCCGGCACCGGACTCGGCCTCAACATCGTCAAGTCGATCGTCGCCGCTCATGGCGGCACGATCTCCCTCGAGAGCGAGCTCGGCCGGGGCAGCACGTTCCGCGTCGTGGTGCCGGCCGGGTGAGGCTGGTTGCGGGTGGCTCGGGGCGCGGCGGGCGGGCGGGCGTTTCACCAAGGGATGAGGGCCGAGCCGCGCATCCCTGGCTGAACTCACCTGGGGAGCCGCCACCCCACCGTCATCCCTTGATGAAGCATCCCCTCCCGGGGCGACGAGGCGCCGCGCCTAAAGCCGGGCGAGCACCGCGGCGGCCTTCTCGGCGTCGTCGCGGCTGACGTCGAGATGGGTCACCAGGCGGACGGCGGTGGGGCCGACCGCGGAGACCAGCACACCCTGTTCCGCAGCGGCTGCCACGAACGCCGCGGCGTCGGAGCGCTGCGCGACCACGATGTTGGTGTCGACGGTCGCCGGGTCGACGCCGCAGGCCTCGGCGAGCACCCGGGCGTGGGCGTGGTCGTCGGCGAGCCGCTCGACGTGGTGGTCGAGCGCGTGCAGTCCGGCGGCGGCCAGGATGCCCGCCTGTCGCATCCCGCCGCCCATCCGCTTGCGCCATACCCGCGCCTCGGCGATGGCGTCGCGGCTGCCGACCATGAGCGAGCCGACCGGCGCGCCGAGTCCCTTGGACAGGCAGACCGCCAGCACGTCGGCGACCGCGCCGTACTCGACGAGCGGCGTGCCGGTCGCGACGTGCGCGTTCCAGATGCGCGCGCCGTCCATGTGGACGCCGACCCCCACACCGGTGGCGTACTCGCGCAGGTCGCGGAGATCCTGGAGCGGCAGCACCGCTCCCCCGGCGAAGTTGTGCGTGTTCTCGACCGAGATCGCGGTGGTCGCCACGAAGAACGGGCCCATGTCGGGCGCGAAGATCGACCGGATCGTCGGCAGGTCGACCTGGCCCCGCGGGTGGATCCAGGTCCGCATCGTCAGGCCGGTGTAGGCGCCGTGTGCACCCAGCTCGGCACGAGCGATGTGGGCGCTCGCCTCGCAGAGCACCTCCTGACCGGCGGCGACGAGGGAGCGTACGGCGAGCACGTTGGCCATCGAGCCGGTCGGGGTGAACAGCGCCGCCTCGTGACCGAACAGTCCCGCGACCCGCTCCTCCAACCGGATCACCGTCGGGTCCTCGCCGTACACGTCGTCACCCACCTCCGCCCGGGCCATCGCGGCGCGCATCTCGTCGGTGGGCTTGGTGAGGGTGTCGGAGCGCAGGTCGATCACGCGGCAATCCTGCCAGCCGGCCGCTCGGCGCCGGTCGACACCATGCCGCTGGGGCCGATGTCGCATGTAACGCCGGGTTATCGGCTGTTCCCACCAGGTTGCAGCATGGTGGGAACAGCGAGTAACCCGGCGTTACATGCGATCACGCGCAGCGAACGACCGGCCCGGCGACGCCGTCACCCCTGCCGTGCGCCCTGCTCGGGACCGGCGGCCTCGGGGATCGGCCGGGCAGCATCAACGAGGTAGGCGGCCTCGATGTGCAGCGCCTGGGCGAGGACGATGATCGTGTCGAGCCGGGGGTTGCCCGGCCCGTGGCGACCGGTGACCGGGTCGCGGGCGTTGTTGCGGCAGTGCTCGATGTTCTGGATCTGGTTGCGGCTGAGGCCGGTGCGGCCGGCGAGCTCGTCCTGGCTGAGTCCCAGGGCCTCGCGGGCCGCCCGCACCTTGAGTCCGAGTAACCTCGCGACCTCGCCGGAGGCGTGGGCGATGCTCCTGGCCGACATGCACCCACCCTGCCGGTGACCCCACCGACGGGCCGCCATACCTGTTTGGCCAATCGAGCGGTGCGCAGCTCAGGCCGGAGCGTCCGGAGACTCGGGCTCGGAGTCAGGCTCCGGCTCCGGCTCGGGGGCAGCCTGGGTCGGGTCGACGAGGTAGGTGACGTCGATGTCGAGGACCTCGGCGAGGATGAAGATCGTGTCGAGCCGGGGGTTGCCGGGCCCGGGACGGCCGGTCACCGGATCACGCGTGTTGTTGCGGCAGTGCTCGATGTTCTGGATCTGGTTGCGGCTGATGCCGGTGCGGCCGGCCAGCTCGTCCTGGCTGAATCCGCGGGCCTCCCGAGCGGCCCTCACCTTGCGACCCAGTAGCCTGGCGGCGTCCTCGTAGTTGCGCGCAACTCTCCTCTCCGACACGCGCTCACCCTGTCGGTCATCAGCCTCGGAGACCGCCAAATATGTTGGGTATCCAGGGTGAGATTGGTCGCTCTGCTCCGGTCGGGTCGCTGGGGTGGTTTCGAGGCTCGGGCCTGGCGGCCCTCGCACCTCAACCACCGCCTGCCACGGCGGTTGAGGTGCGACGAGCGCCAGCGAGGAGCCTCGAAACCACCGACCGTCCCCACAGGGGTTTCGAGGCTCAGGCGCTGGCGCGCCTTCACACCTCAACCACCGCCTGCCACGGCGGTTGAGGTGCGACGAGCGCCAGCGAGGAGCCTCGAAACCACCCCGAGCGCTCACCGGGTTTCGAGGCTCGGGCCTGGCGGCCCTCACACCTCAACCACCGTCAAGCCCGGCGGCCCTCCCCACACGGTGGTTGAGGCGCGACGGGCTGCGATCAGAGCGGCTTCAGGCCGGTGATCACCCAGGTGTCGCCGGAGCGCTCCGCCGTGACCGCCAGCTGCGCCGCGGAGACCGAGGCCTCCTGGTCCTTCTTGCGGAGGCTCTTCTGGTCGACGAAGACCAGCAGGGTGGCCTTGTCGTCGGTGAGCTCCTCGACCCCGGCGACCTGCACCTGCGCGGTCAGGGTGAGCTTCTGGCCGGGGGCCCGCTCCTGGAGGCTGGCGAACAGGGTGTCGTACTCCTCGCGGGCCTGGCCCTCCAGCACCTGGTCGGCGAAGGCCCGGGTTGCGTCGGGCTGGGAGTAGTCGTAGCTCAGCACCTGGGTCAGGCCGCGCGACACGTCGGCGACCATGCCCTCCTGGATCGACTTGTCCAGCATGGCCCGGTTCTCCAGGGCCGGGTCGGTCTTCAGGGTCTGGGTCTGCCAGACCAGTACGGCCGCGACCACCAGCAGCGCGACCGCCAGTCCGACCACCAGCCCGCGGAGCGTCGCCACGCTGCGCAGCAGCCGGGCCGCCCGCGCCTTCACAGTCCCACCGCCACTTGCTGCAGGTTCTCGATCTTCCACTCCCCGTCGACCCGCACCAGGTCGGCGGAGAACCGGTTGCGCTTCACGGCCGGCTCCTCGGTCCCTTCGTCGTCACGCACGGTGACCTCGACCGCGACGATCAGCGTCGCGGACCGGTCGGTGAGATCGGTGAGCGCTGCCTGGACGACGCGACCGGTGGCGATCTTGCCCTGGTCGGCGAGCATCTGCTGCTCGTCGTCGCCGACCGCGAGCAGCTGGTCGTGCATCACGCCGGTGGACACGGCCTGCCAGGCCTTGATCCCTCCCTCGACGTCGCGGTGGTCCATCGAGGTCATCGTCTCGACCGCGGCGGTGCCCTCGATCACCGCGCTGTCGCGCAGCGCGGCACGATCCCGGTCCGGGTCGCCGTCGGCGTCGCGCCAGGCCAGGAACGCTACGACGACCGCCACCACCGAGATCGCCAGGAGCAGCCACGCGAGCCCGCCCACGCGGGGCCGCCGGGACGCCGGCGGCGCCCCGTCGTCCTCGCCGGGCAGACCCGACTCGTGCGACTGATCCGGCGAGTCCGCGTCGTTCGAGTCCTCCGGCTCGTCCGGCAGGTTCGGCTCGTTCGGCTCGTTCGGCTCCTCGGGCACATCGCTCACGGCCTGCCGCCCATGAGGTCCTCCAGGCTCTCAGCCGAGCTCAGCGCGGTGGTGCGCACGTTCTTCTTCTCCTTGTCGCCGCCGCCCAGGACCGCCTGCGGGCCCCGCACGTTGATACCAGAGGACGGGTCGGCGGTGCAGCCGGCCTTCGTGTTGAACGGCTTGCCCGGGCTGGTGTCGGTGCCCTGACGCATCTCGGTTCCCTCGTAGCCCGCGACACACGGCAGCGGGTTGAAGAAGGACAGCTGCAGACCGGACTGCATGCCCTTGCTGGTCATCACCGCGTAGGTGATCGAGATGCCCTCGGGCAGCCGGATCATGGTCTCCTTGACCCCGTCGGCGTTGGTGCCGAAGACCTCTGCGGTCGAGATCAGGTTGCTCATCAGCTCGCCGAGCGGCGCGCCGACCGTGCCGAACAGCTTGTCCAGCTCACGGGCCGCGGCGGGGGTCTGCTGCACCAGGCGGCGCCAGTCCTTGTCCTGCTCCGCGAGCGAGTGCGCCAGCAGGTTCAGGTCCTTGCTGAAGCTCTGGAAGCTCGAAGCCGCGGCCTCCTGCGTCGCCAGCACCCGGCCGGAGTTGTCGATCAGGCTGACCGTCGTCAGGAAGTTGCGGTCGGCGGTCTTCGCGAACTCGGTGGAGGTCTTCAGCAGGCGGGCCATGTTCTCGCCGTTGCCGCGGGTGAACTCGTACGTCTCGTCGATCACGGTGTTCAGCGCGTCCGACGGGATCGAGTCGAGCAGGTCCCGGCTGCTGCGCAGCAGGCCGTCGATCGAGGGCGGCAGGTCGGCGGCGGTGAGCGTCAGCTCCGAGCCCTCCTCCAGCGTCTTGCCGTCGGTCGAGCCGCCACGCAGGTCGAGGTACTGCTCGCCGATGGCGGAGCGGTCCACCACCCTGCCCTGCACCTGGGCCGGGATCGGCGGCGCGCCCCGGCTGATCCGGACCTCGGCCTGGGCACCGTCCTGGTCGGCGTCCAGCGACTCCACCAGGCCGACCGGCACCCCGCGGTAGGTGACCTCGGAGCCCTCGAAGAGGCCGCCTGCGTTCGGCATGTAGACCGTGACCCGGTAGCCGCCGATGTAGCGGTCCAGGCCGACATAGTGCACCGCCAGGAACGTCGTGGTGCACACGGCGACCACTACGAAGACGAGCACCTTGCCCTTCGTCATCCAGGTGAGCATCAGCCCTCCTCCCCTGCGGACGACGCTGCCGACGATGGTGCGGACGACGACGCGGACGAGCTCGCGCTCTGGCTGGGCACCTGCACCGACGGCTGCGGCAGACCCGGCAGCGCCGAGTCGGTGGGCGGCAGCAGGCTGGGCGTGGGCGAGACCGACGTCGGCGGCTTGGCGGAGTCCGTCGCACCGTCCGTCGAGGCGCTGCCCGACGGGCTCGGCGAGCCCGACCCGCTCGCACTCGGCGACGACGAGCCGCTGGCGCTCGGCGACGAGGACGGGCTCGCCTTCTTCTCACCGCGCCGGGCGGCTGCGCCCTGCTGGACGCCGGAGCCCGAGCTGCCGGCGAAGGGGTCGACAGGCGGCAGCGTCCCGGTGTCGGGGTACTGCGGCCAGGGGCACCCCATGCCCGTGCAGGTGTCGGGCAGCGAGGCGTAGTTCGCGGTCACGAACACGTTCATGTAGTCACCCTTGATCGCGTCGAGCACCGAGTCCGGGAACGGGTAGGTGAGCAGCAGCTCCAGCGAGTTCGGCAGGGCGGCGCCCGACGCGGCCAGCTCGCGCAGGATCGGCTCGAGCAGCTCCATGTCCTTGACCATGTCCTTCTGGGACGCGTCCAGGGTCCGGATGCTGACCTGCCCGAGCTTGTCCAGGGCCTGCAGCATCTTGACCAGCTGGGTGCGCTGCTCGGTCAGCACCTGCATGCCGGGGCTCAGCCCCTCCAGCGCCTCCGCGATCTTGTCCTTGTCGCGGTCCAGCGTCGCGGAGAGGGTGGCCATGGAGTCGAGCGCGTCGGTGATCGCGCCCTTGCGCGCATCGAGGTTGGCCATGAATGCCTCCATGTTGCGCAGGAAGCCCCGGATCTCGCCGGGCCGGCCGGCGGAGACCTGCTGCAGCTCGCGCGAGATGTCGCGGAACTTGGCGATGCCGCCGCCGTTGACCACCAGCGACAGCGCGCCGAGCACCTGCTCGATCTCGGCCACCTGGCTGGTGTCGGCGATCGGGATGTTGGCGCCCGACGTCAGCGCCGGGCCCGAGGTCGACTTGACGGGCCGGATCAGCGCGACGTACTTCTCGCCCAGCAGCGAGGTCTGCTGCAGCCGGGCCGTGGTGCCCTTCGGGAGTACGACGTCGCCGCGCACCAGCAGGGTGGCCCGGGCGGTGCGCCCGTCGGGGTTGAGCTCGATCGAGGCGACCCGGCCGACCGCGATGTTCTCCACCTTGACGCTGCTCTGCGGCACCAGGTCGACGACGTCGTCGAAGTCCGCGGTGATCTCCAGCGGGTGGTCGCCGACGTCGGCGCCACCGGGCAGCGGGGTGTTGTAGAGGTCCTTGCCCAGGCTGCACCCGGACAGCAGCAGCGCCAGGCCCATCGTCAGGGCCAACGCGAGGGTCACGACCGGCCGGCGCCGGAAGGTACGACGGCGGGAGCTCATCGGCGTCCCTCCTCGCCCGCGCCGCCCAGCATCGTCGGCGGGGCCTTGCGCGAGGTCTGGGCGGTCAGGCCGTCGGTCGACCACAGGGAGACCTCGTTGACGTTGCCGCGGCCGGCGATCACGTTCTGCTCGGGCACGTAGGCGTCGCTGAGGTTGTGCAGCAGCAGCGGCGCCAGCTTGATCATCTCGTCGAGCGACTGCTGCTGCTTCTTCAGCGCCTTGGCCGTCGGCACCAGCTGCTTCACGCTGGAGCGGAGGTTGGCGCGGTTCTCCTCGATGAAGTCGTCGAGCACCGCCATCGCGCCGGCCAGGTTCTTGGCCATCCGGCCCATGTCGTCGCGGTCGTCGGCCAGGTAACCGGCCACGTCGGCGAACTGGTTGCTCACCTTCAGCACCGCGCTGTCGTTGGCCACCAGCATCTGGTTGAGCTGGTCGAGGTTGGCCAGCATGGAGAAGAAGCTGTCGTCCACGTTCGACAGGGTCGCGCTGGCCTTGCCGAACTCGCGGATCATCGTGTTCAGGTTCTCGCCCTGCCCGTCGAGGTTGTCGGCGCCCACCTCGAGCAGCCGGGTCAGGGCGCCGTTGCGGTTGGCGCCGCGGGGGCCGAGGGCCTCGGCCATGTCCTTCAGCCCGGCGTACAGGTCGTCGATCTCGACGGGCACCGCGGTGTCCTTGCGCGCGATGACGGTGCCGCTGCTCAGCTTGGCGCCGGAGCCCTCGACCCAGGGCTCGGTCATCTGCACGAACCGGTCGCTGACCATGGTCGGTGCGATGATCACGGCCTTGGTGTCGGCGGCGATCGGCTGGTCCGCGTCGATCTCCATGGTGACCCGCACGCTCTCGCCCTCGGCGCTCACCACGGTGACCTTGCCGACGGGTACGCCGAGCACCTGCACGTCCGACCCGGGGTAGAGACCCACGGTGGAGTCGAAGAGCGCGACCACCGTGATCGGCTCGGTGCGCAGCATCATCCGCGCCCCGAGCGCGCCGGCCACCACCATGGTGACCACCAGCGCGGTCACCAGGCCACGGCGCAGGGCGTGACTCATGAGGCACCTCCGGGGTAGCAGTTGCGGACCACGTCGTTCTCCAGCACCGGCTCGTTGTTCTGGTCGAAGAGACCGCACAGGTAGGCGTCCACCCAGCGCCCGTTGCCGAGGGCCGAGCCCAGCATCCGGTAGTAGGGGCCGAGCTTCGCCAGGGCCTGGTCGAGGTTCTTCTGGTTGTCGTTGAGGATCGCGCTGACCCGGTCGAGCTTGCGCAGCGCCGGCGCGAGGGTCTCCTCGTTGTCCTCGACCAGGCCGCGCAGCTGCTCGCCGAGCTCGGAGCTGCCGACGAAGAGCGCGTGCACCGCCTTGCGACGCTTCTGCAGCTCGCCGAGCAGGTCCGAGCCGTCGTTGATGAGTGCCGCCAGCTCGGTGTTGCGGCTGGCGAGGGTGCCGGTGACACCGTCGGTGGCCGTCAGGAGCCGGTCCAGCTCGGTGTCGCGCGAGGAGATGGTCCGGGACAGGTCGGTCAGGCCGGCAACCATCCGCTGCACCGACTCCGGGGTGTCCTCGAACGCGTCGGCCAACGCGTCGAAGCTGGCCTCGAGCTTGACGGTGTCGATCTCGCCGAAGGTGCTGGCCATGTCGGACACGGCGGCGTTCACGTCGTACGGCGTGGTGGTGCGCGCCAGCGGGATGGGCCCGTCGAGCGAGCCGGTGCCGAGCGGGTCGAGGGCGACGAACTTCTGCCCGAGCATCGTCTTGACCTTGATCGCCGCGGTCGTCTCGTCGTGCAGGTCCACGCCCTTGGCCTGGAAGCTGACCACGACCTGGTTGCCGTCGAGCCGCACGTCGGTGACCTCGCCGACCCGGACGCCGGCCACCCGGACCTCGTTGCCGGGGCGCAGGCCGCCGGCCTCGGTGAAGACCGCCTGGTAGACCTTGCCGTCACCGATGATCGGCAGGCCGCTCATGTTCATCGCAGCCAGGAAGGCCACCCCCATGACGAGCAGGCCGGCCAGCGCCAGCACCACCCGGTTGCGTTCGGCGAACGCGCGTGGGAACCGAGGCATCAGCGACACCTCCCGGCGACCGGCTGCACACCGAGATCACCCATGTAGCCCTCGGCCATCGGGATCCGTCCGTCCATGGAGCACATGTAGAAGTTGAGCCACGAGCCGTAGCTGGCGGTCCGGCCGATGCGGTCGAGCTTGATCGGCAGCTTCTTCAGGAAGCTGTCGACCTGGTCGCTGTGCTTGTCGAGGTTCGCCGAGAGCACGCCCACGTGGGTGATCGACTTGCGCAGCGGCGGCCGGATGTCGTGCATCAGGTCGGCGACCCGGGAGGTCAGCTCGCCCATGCCCTCGATGGAGGCGCCGATCGAGGCGCGATCCTGGGAGAGCCCCGAGACCAGCTCCTGCATCGAGACCAGCATCGTGTCGAGCTGCCCGGAGCGCTCGTTGACGGTGGTCATCACGCCGTTCAGGCTGGTGATCAGCTCGCCGATCACCTGGTCCTTCTCGGCCAGCGTCGAGGTCAGGCTCGCGGTGCTCTGCAGCAGCCCGTCGACGGTGGCGCCCTCGCCCTGGAACACCGCGATGATCTGCTCGCTGAGCTTGTTGACGTCGTCGGGGTCGAGCATCCGCAGCAGCGGCCGGAAGCCGTTGAAGAGCACGGTCAGGTCCAGCGCGGGCCGGGTCTCGTCGAGGCCGAAGGTGTGGCCGGGCTTGATCGCGGCCTCGGTGGAAGCGCTCGCGGGCTGGATGTCGCTGCCGGCGCCGGCCCGGGGCGGCTGCTCCACGGCCAGGTAGCGCTGCCCGACGAGGTTGCGGAACTTCAGCTGGATCACCGCGCCCGCATCGACGCGCACGCCCTTGCGGATCGTGAAGGTCACCTTGGCCAGCCGGTTGTCGGTGACCGACACGTCCCGCACGGTGCCGACCTTGACCCCGGCGATCCGGACGTCGTCGCCGCGGTTGACGCTGGTCGCGTCGCTGAAGATCGCGGTGTACTCCTGGGCTTCCCCCGCCGAGCTGTTGCGGATGGTGGTGGCCAGGATCCCGGTCGCCGTCACCGTGATGATCGTGAAGACCAGGCTCTTGATCGCGATGATCCACAGCGGGCCGTGGTTGGCATCCCTACTCATTTCAGCACCACCTTGGTGTTGCGGAGGGTCGGCCCGAGCAGGAGGCTGTTCCAGCGCGGGTACTCGCTCGGCGCCATCCCCTGGGTGGGCGCGACCAGCTCGGCGATCAGCTGGTTCTCCCCCGGCGAGTTCGCCTCGCCGAGCCCGGCCAGCGCCCGCATGTAGGACTGCGCGTTGTCGCCCGGCGGCGGACCGATCTGGGCGGGCTCGCCGGTGGAGGCGTCGGTGGCGTCGTCGCCGACCGGCACCTGCGGCCAGGCCGCCATCCGGGCCGCGCTGGTGTCGGCGCTCCGCCTGGCCGCCTCGGTGCCGACCTCACCGGTCACGTAGGGGCACCGCGGCGGCGGGTTGCCCTGGGTGTACTCGATGTCGTCGACGCCGGCGAGGTACTTGCTGCGGGCCGGCATCACGGTGAGCACGCCGTGCATGCCGGGCTCGTCGGTGCCCGCGCCCAGCGCGTCGTCCATGCGCGGCTTGAAGTTCGCCACCGCCTTGAACAGGCAGGGGAACTGCGAGGCGTAGGGGGACGTGGCCCTCAGGGCGGCCTTGCTCTCCTTGGAGAGCACCACGATGGTGTCGTGGTTGTCGCTGATCCAGCCGCGGGTGGTGTCGGCCGAGCTGATCACGCTGGCGTAGACGTCGCGCAGCCGGGCCTGCTCGTCGACCAGCGTCTGCGAGCTGGTGGTCATCGTGCTCAGCGCGTCGACCAGGTCGGGGACGGCGACGTTCCACTCGTCCGCGACCCGGGCCAGCCGCTCCAGGTCCTCGGTCATCTGCGGCACCTTCGGGTTGAGCTTGGCCACGTAGCGCGACCACTCGACCATCGTGTCGCCGATCTCCTTGCCCTGGCCGCGGAGCATGTCGGAGAACTCGCTGAGCATGGCCGAGAGCTTCTCCGGCTGGATCGCGGTGAGCACGGGCAGCAGGGAGTCGAGCACCTGCTGCAGCTCGGCGGCCTCGGCCGAGGCGTCCTGGTGGATCACGTCGCCGGCCTGCAGGGTCGTGCTGCTGGGCTGCGGCGGCACCACCAGCGCGACGTACCGCTCGCCGAACATGGTCTTGGGCAGCAGCCGGGCGACCACGTTGTCGGGCACCTTGTCCAGCGTCGCGGGGTCCAGCGCCAGCCGCAGGTCGGCGCCCTCGTCGGTGGCGGAGATCTCGGACACCGAACCCACCGGGACGCCGTTGAGCTTGACGTCGGAGCCGACCTGGAGCGCGTTGCCGACCACGTTGGTCTGCAGGATCACGTCGCGGTGCGGCACCAGCACCCGGTTGTAGGACAGGTAGGCCACCACGAGGCCGCCGGCCAGCAGCGACAGGGTGAGCACGCCGAGCAGCACGTCTCGGAGTTGGCCCAGGTTCAGGAAGGGGCGGCTCATCCCGCGATCCTCACCGTCGTGGCCGCGCCCCACAGGGCCATCGAGAGGATCAGGTCCAGCATCGCGACCGCGACCAGGCTGCGGCGTACGGCGCGGCCCACGGCCACGCCGACCCCGGCCGGTCCGCCGGTGGCCTGGTAGCCCATCCGGCAGTGCACCATGATGATCATCACCGAGAAGATCAGCACCTTGACGAAGGACAGCATGATGTCGACGGGCGGCAGGAACAGGTTGAAGTAGTGGTCGTAGGTGCCGGCCGACTGCCCGTAGATGTAGACGGTGACGAACCGTGCGCCGGCGTAGGAGGTGAGCAGCCCGATCACGTAGAGCGGGATGATCGCCACGAAGCCGGCGATCACCCGGGTGGTGATCAGGTAGGGCACCGGCGAGACGGCCATCGCGCTGAGCGCGTCGACCTCCTCGTTGATCCGCATCGCGCCCAGCTGCGCGGTGAACCCGGCGCCGACGGTGGCCGAGAGGGCCAGGGCGGCGACCATGGGCGCCACCTCGCGGGTGTTGAAGTAGGCGGAGATGAAGCCGTTGAGGGCCGAGGCACCGATCTGGTCGAGCGCGGCGTAGCCCTGCATGCCGACCACGAAGCCGACCGAGAGGGTCAGCCCGAGCATCACGCCGATGGTGCCGCCGATCACGGCCAGGGCACCGGAGCCGAAACTGACCTCCGAGAGCAGCCGCAGCACCTCCTTGGGGTAGTGCCGCAGGGTGCCGGGGATGTGCAGCAGCACCTGCACGTAGAAGCGCATGTCGGCGCCGAGCTGCGCGAGCTTGTCCAGCGGACGCCGCAGCAGTCGCGGGGCGCCCGCGGAGAGCCGGCTGGTGTACTTCGGCCGCGCGGGGGCGGCCATCGGAGGAAAGCTGAGAGTGGGGTTGTCGGCCACGTCAGGACCCCTTCATAGGCACCAGCGTCAGGTACAACGCGGTGAGGACGAAGTTGACGAAGAAGAGCAGCAGGAAGGTGATCACCACGGACTGGTTCACCGAGTCGCCGACACCCTTGGGGCCGGGCGCGGTGTTCAGACCCCGGTAGCAGGCGACCACGCCGGCGAGGAACCCGAAGATCACGGCCTTGATCTCGCCGACCCACAGGTCGGAGATCTGGGCCAGCGCGGTGAAGCTGGAGAGGTAGGCGCCGGGGGTGCCGCCCTGCAGGATCACGTTGAAGAAGTAGCCGCCGAGCACGCCGACCACCGAGACCAGGCCGTTGAGCAGCACGGCGCCGATCACGCAGGCGAGCACCCGCGGCACCACGAGGCGCTGCACGGGGTCGAGCCCCATCACCCGCATCGCGTCGATCTCGTCGCGGATGGTGCGGGATCCGATCTCGGCGCAGATCGCGGCACCGCCCGCCCCGGCGATCACCAGGGTGGTCACCATGGGTGCGGCTTGCTGCACCACCGCCAGGACACTCGCGGCGCCGGTCATGGACTGGGCCCCGATCTGCTGGGTCAGGGTGCCGAGCTGGAGCGCGATCACCGCGCCGAGCGGGATCGAGATCAGCATCGCGGGCACCCACGACACGCTGACCACGAACCAGAACTGCTGGAGGGTCTCGGCCCACGAGAAGGGCCGGCGGAAGCCGGCCCTGATCGTGTCGAGCCCGAGGGCGAAGAGACTGCCGGTCGCGGTCAGCGCCCGGGCCGGGAGACCGGGCTTGGGGATGGCCCGCGCTCGGTCATTCTCCTCGTCGTCGGCGATGTACAGGGACGCGGCGCCCGAGCTGACCCGGGCCCGGTGGCGCTCGGCGCTGGCGCGGACCGCCCCGGAGCGCGGCGCCAGCTGGCGCGGCAGCACCTCGATGGCCCGGGCGCCGGCGTGCACCATCGTGGAACCGGGGTAGCCCCCGCCCTCGTAGCCGATCGGGTCGGTGCGCTTGTGGTCGGCCTCCTCGCTCATCCCGATCGGGCCGTCGGGGTCGCCGCTCATGAACTGGCTGACCACCGGGTGGTCGGTCATCAGGAAGTCCTCGCGGGGCCCGAACATCACCAGCTCGCGACGATAGAGCATGCCCAGGTTGTCGGGCAGGGTGCGGGCCAGCTCGATGTTGTGGGTGACGATCAGCATGGTCGCGTCGGTGGCCGCGTTGACCTCGATCAGCAGCTCGGCCAGGTTCGACGTACGCACCGGGTCAAGGCCCGAGTCGGGCTCGTCGACGAGGATGATCTCGGGGTCGGTGACCAGCGACCGGGCCAGGCCGGCGCGCTTCTTCATGCCGCCGGAGATCTCGCCGGGCAGCTTGTGCTCCTGGCCGACCAGGCCGACCATGTCGAGCTTCTCCAGCACGACGTCGCGGATCTTCGACTCCTTGAGCTTGGTGTGCTCGCGCAGCGGGAACGCGACGTTGTCGTAGACGCTCATGGAGCCGAAGAGCGCGCCGTCCTGGAAGAGCACGCCGAACTTCTTGCGCAGCTCGAGCCGCCGCGACTCCCGCGCCGAGACCATGTCGACCCCGTCGATGAGCACCTGCCCGTGCTCGGGCTTGGTGAGCCCGATCAGTGACTTGAGGAAGACCGACTTGCCGGTGCCCGACGGCCCCATCATCGCGGTGATCTCACCGGGCGGCAGGGTCAGCGTGACGTCGTGCCAGATGTTCTGGCGACCGTACGTCTTGCTGAGTCCGATCACTTCGACGGATCCGCCCACGGCGGGCCTCCTGGGTTCGTGGTTGGGTCCCGGCCCGTCGGAGCCGGGGCACTTCTCGTGGCTGAACGCGCTAGGGACGGTGCGCGTCAGCGATCTCGGAAAGAGAGGGACTAGGGGCGGGCCGGGTCACCTCAGTCGCCGGTCCGCTCGGGGTAGACGAACTTCTTGGTTCCGTTGCAGCCGCGCACGTCCTGCAATCCGTCATTGCCCGTCGACGTGGGGTGCGCGTCCTCGATCGTGGAGCCGGGCGTGGCCTGTCCCGGGGCGAGCGGCCACTCGGTGCCCTCCTTCGGCACGACACAAGGCCAGCCCACCCGGGCCGAGACCGGGTTGTCGGGCCCGGAGACGGACAGCGTCATCAGCTTCGAGAGATCATCACCCGAGGCGGTGGTACATCCGGTGAAGGGAGGGATGGTGATGGTGCCAGTCAGCTCGCCGCCATAAAGGGGGCTGAAGAAGGTGGACGGGTCCTGCGACCGGAACCACAACTTGATGTCAGCACGACCTGACTCGTCGAGGTATGAACGAGGAAACGGAATCGTGTAGCTAGGTCCGACGACACGCATAGGCGCCGGCGTGACCGTTCGGCAGTCGCCCGAGAGATCCAGGTCGACCCCGTCCACCCGCACCTGGAGGATCTGGATGTTGAAGGCGTCCTCGACCACTGTCTCACTTGCTACTTGACGGACGGGGTCTTGGATACCCGGCTCGTAGTAATCTGTGCCTCTGAGCGTCGTGGTCAGAGGGATGGGGTAGCCGTTCTCCCGCCGCTGGCTGATCTGCACGGTGGCCTCGACCGGCATGAGGCCGAAGCCGACCGAGCGGACCGTGATCGGCGCCATGTACCCGTAGTTCTCCGGCGCTCCGTTCGGCGAGACGATGTAGGCCTCTCCGAAGGCGCCGTAGCTCCAAGAATCTGGCTCCCTTGGTTCGTAGATGAGCGCCGCGGTGAAGGTGACCATCCCATCGGGGCTTCGGAACCACTGCTTGGCCCGCTTCGCGTAGGAGATGCCGCCCTGCGACGCGCCGCCCCAGGACGAACCGGTGGTGCCGTCGGGGTCCGGGAGCCCCGGGTACCACTCGTCGGCGCGCGACGACTGGGCACCGAGGACCATCGCCGCGCACAGCGCGGCCGCCCAGCACGCGCGACGGAGGAGTCTGCTTCTCTGCACACCGGAACCCTCCCCGGTGACGCCCCTCACAGCAACCGGAACCGGCAACTCCGTCCGACGATCCCCGCATAGTTGTCACCCCGATGACAACTGGCCGGTGACCCGGCGACCGACTGGTCGCCGGGCCACCGGCTGGGTCGTGGGTCAGGGCGCCGGCCGGAAGTCGATCGGTCCGTCCGACGTGACGTCGAAGGTGAGGTCGAGGGTGATCGCGTTCCCGGTGCTGACGTGGCCAAAACACCAACTAGGGGCGGCCGGGTTGCCCGAGACCGCGAGGCCACTGCCGACTAGCCTCAGCTCCTGGGCGCCGCCGGGCCGAACTGCCTCGTGGAACTCCACGGCGACGCTGCCACCGACCCACAGGTGGCACGGACCACCCGGCGCATTGACCTCGACGCAGGCCCTGCCGGTGCCGTCACTCAGGTGGGCCACGCCGGAGACGAAGTCGGGGTCGTGGGACGCCTTGTAACCGGTGTCGCTGAGGCCGTTGTGGACGAGGTCGTCGTTCATGTCCACGTCGACGTCGCAGCCGGTGATGCGCCAGACGTTCGCGCTCCAGCTCGGGTAGAAGGAAACGCAGCTGAGGTTGAGGTCATCGAGAGTGAAGGCCGGATCGGCGGTGCCCCCACCGTGCACCTCACCGTCGATAGTGCCGCTCGAGCAGCCTAGGTCGAGGTAGCCCTGGAAGGTCTGCATGCGCATGCCGCCGCTCGTGAGCACAGCATGGAGGTCGTAGTCGGCGTCGGCATCGCTGCCCCCCACCGCGACCCCGGCGACGGGACCGTGCGAAGCGGTGGCGTTCGCGTCCGGAGCGAAGTCGACGGCCCGGAAGGTGGCGCCGGACACGCGCACATCGAAGGTCACGTCGAGGTCGAGGCCGGCACCGGCGCTGACGATGCCCAGGCAACCCGTGGGAGCCTGGGCGCCGCCCGCGACCGTGAGACCCGTGCCGACCAGCCTGAGCTCCTGGTGGTCGACGCCGTCTACCGGCGTGGCCGCCTCGTGGAACTCGGCGTCGACGGCGCCGCCGATCCACAGCGTGCAGCCGCTGTTGGTGGTGACCCGCACGCAAGGCTCGCCGCCGCTGCCGGTCAGGTCGGCGAGGCCGGCGACGGAGCCGGGGCCGGTGTCGCCGAGGCCGGCGTGGACGTCGTGGTCGTCCATCGTCACCTCGACGTCGCAGCCGGAGAGGTCCATGTCGACCGTGGTGCCGGGGATGAAGGAGTCGCAGTCGAGGCTGAGCTCGTCGAAGGTGAAGGCCGGGGCGGGCCGGACGCCCGTAGTGCCGCCGTTGACCCGGCCGGCTGCGGTCCCCCCGACGCAGCCGAGCTCGCCGTTGCCGAACAGCGTCTGCATGTGGACGCCGGCCTCCTCGAGCACGCCGTCGAGGTCGTAGCCGGTGTCGGCGGCGCTGCCGCCGACCAGCACCTGGCCGATGGCGAGCGGGGTGGTGGCGTCGGCGGGCGGGATCGGCGCCAGCACGCCGGCGACCGTGGCGGCGCCGACGACGGCGAGCAGCTTGCGGAATCTCATGAAAGGGCTCTCCTGGGTATCGGTGTTGATCCACGTGGATGTGCCGCCGGGCGCCCTCGTGGCACCCGGCGGCCACATGGTCGGGGCCAGGGTCATGGCGCTCGCAAGTCGCAACTGGGGACGGTCGGCGGAAGTAGTCATGCGCATGACAACTCCCGGCCGGGGTGGGCCAGACCGGTGGCCTCACGACCGTCGCCGGACCACCGTCGACGTCGTCTCACGACGATTCGTTATGAGCGGCATCACAACTTTGGCCGATTCCTGTCCTCCCAGTGGCCGAATCGGTGGCGCACAGCGGCTGCGGCCAGCACTATCTGGCCCACCCAGCCCCGGAGGCACTACCTCCACTGATCGTGGGAGAACGAACGATGAGATTGCGCACCCTGCTGGCCACCGCGGTGGCTGGCACCCTTGCCGTCGGGTTAGCCGGCACCGCCCAGGCCGACCCCGTGCTCGCCCCGGCCAAGGCCGGGAAGGTGGTCGCCTGGGGCACCTCGGCCGACCCCCTGGCGGGCCCCGCCCTGACGGTGCCCGGCGACCTGCCCGGGCCGGTCGTCAGCGTCGCGGCCACCAACCAGGCCACCGCCGTCGTGACCGCCGACGGCCAGATGCGGGCGTGGGGCGCGAGCGACGCCGGCGAGGTCGTCGAGGCGCCGACGGACGTCACCGACGCGGTGTCCGTCGCTCTCTCGGGTGGCCACGGAGCCGTGCTGCACGCGGACGGCAAGGTCACCGCTTGGGGGCCGACCCCCGACCTGGTCGACGTTCCCAGTGACCTGCGGGCCAAGGCCATCTCGGTGGCGATCGGCACCGGATACGCGGTCCGCACCGACGGCACGCTCGCCGTGTGGGGTACGCCTCCCGACTTCGCACCCCCCAGTGGCCTGACCGACCTGGTGGACGTCTCCGCCGGGCTGTTCTCGGTGATGGCGCTGCGGGCCGACGGAACGATCGAGACGTGGGCCCACCCCTTCTTCGCCGCGTTCAACGACGTGCCGGACTTCGGCGGCAAGAAGGTCACCCAGATCGCCACCGGCAGCACTGCGAACGGCGTCGTGCTGGAGGACGGCACCATCAGGGTGTGGGGTCCCGCACCCCCGGCAGATCTGCCCGACTTCGCCGGCAAGAAGGTCATCGGTCTGGACCTCTACGCGAACGCCGGCGCGATCACCGAGGACGGCGCCGTCTACTCCTGGGGCTCCGTGAACGAGCTCAAGAACAACATTCCCGCCGACTTGCCCGGCCAGCCCCTCGCGGCGATCGCCATGGGTGAGAAGCACGCCGTCGTCGTCGTCACCGAGTTCCGGGAGGTGTCCAAGCCGGCCGTCACGGGCACCCCCCAGGTCGGGCAGACCCTCACCGCTGCGCCGGCGACGTTCTCGCTGACCCCGGACGCGGCCGCCACCGGCCAGTGGTACGCCGGTGCCGACCCGATCAGCGGCCAGACCGGCACCACGCTGGCCCTCGACCAGGCGCTGGTCGGGAAGACGATCAGCTACCGCAGCACCGCGACCCGCGGTGGCAAGACGATCACGTCGGCCTCGAACCAGGTCGGGCCGGTCACCGCGGTCGCCGTCGTCCAGCCGCCGCTGCCGGAGCCGAAGACGAAGGCCGACAGCAAGGTCAAGGCCAAGGTCAAGGTCAAGGGCAAGAGCAAGAAGGTCGCCAAGAAGGTCACGATCACCGTCACCGTGAAGACCAGCGACGGTGTCTCCCCCGCCGGCAAGGTGACCGTCACCCTCAAGGGCAAGACCAAGAAGAAGGTCACCGCCAAGGTCAACGCCAAGGGCAAGGCCAAGGTCACCGTCAAGAAGGTCAAGCGCGGCAAGTACAAGGCGCAGCTGAAGTACGCCGGCAACGCCGACGTGGCCGCGGCCAAGACCACCAAGAAGTTCAAGGTCTGAGCCAGACCACACCACTGCACCAGAGGCACGACCAGGGGGGCGCGGGTTCACACGACGTGAGCCCCGCCCCCCTGCGCATTCGAGGAAGCCGCCCACACCGCCAGGAGTCACGATGCGTTCCACCAGCACCCGACCACGGAGGAGGCTCGCCATCGCGCTCGGCGGCGTGGCAGCGCTCTGCCTGTCTGCTCTCGCGCTGCCCCTGCTGCCCTCACTGGCGGGTCCCGGCCCCTCGGAGTCAAGATCGGACGGACGACTCCACCCCGTCGGGGACGGCGCGTTGCCGGAGCGGGCACCCGAGCTGCGGTCCGTCGACGCGCCGCTGAGCGTGGCCGAGCGTGGCTACGCGATCCACCTCGCGCAACAGGCGATGCCCGACGACGCCACGGACGTGCTGGGCTTCCCGGGCGGGGAGGTGCTGGCCGCCGATCTGCCACCCATCGAGGACCGCGGTCCCGGACGCAGGGCCTCGGTCTCCCTCTACGACTACACCTCCGACCGGCTGCATCAGACGCTGGTCGATCTTGCGGCGAGCTCCGTGCTGCGCAGCAGAGACGTTCGCGACCTGCAGCTCCCTCCATCGATCGCCGAGACGACCATCGCCACCCAGGTTGCCCTCACCGCCGATCCGACGCCCGCCTTCGTCGAGCAGTACCGACGCGTGACCGGCTCGGCGCTGATCGCCGCCGAGCAGGTGCGCGCCGTGGCCGGGGTCTGGAGCAGCGCCGACGACGCCGCCCCGGTCGGTCCCACCAAGGACTGCGGCACAGACCGGTGCCTACGGCTGCTGCTCGCCCTCCCCTCCGGGCAGTACCTCGACACCAGTGACTTCGCCGTCGACCTCAGCAGCCGCACGGTGCTGCCCGTGACACCCGTCGAGCCGGAGCAGCCCCATGAGCACTGACGCCCCCCGCACGAGCGCTCCCAGCAGACTCGCCCTGCTGATCGGACCGGTCCTCCTGGCGATGGCGGCCTCCCTGACCGCCGGGGCACTTCCGGCCCGGTCCGACGACACCAGTCAGGCGGATTCCCTCGGCTGCGGCTCGGCCGAGGTGACCAGAACCCTGACCACCGGATCGGCGTGGCGGATGTGTGTCCGGATCGACCGGATCAAGGGGCTGGTGCTGGAGAAGGTGCAGTTCCGCCCCGCCACCGGGGACCGGGAGTACTCCGGCTGGCTGCCGGTGATCGACTCGCTGTACCTGGCCCAACTGGTCGTTCCCTACGACGCCGGCGGCTTCGCCTTCAACGACATCACGGAGTACGGCTTCGGCGACCTGCATCTGCTCGACCAGAACGAGCAGACCTGCCTCGGCGACATCATGTCGGTGCAGCAGTCCACCATGTCCGGCAGCCAGTACAGCGAGCGCACCTCCCCGGGGATCTGCCTCGACGAGGTGGACACCGGCCTCGGCTGGGACTCCAAGGGCAGCGAGGTCGACGGCACGGACAACGACCGGTACTCCCAACAGGGCAGCGCCCTCGAGGTCTCCTCGATCAGCAAGATCAGCTGGTACGAGTACCAGCAGAAGGTCACCCTGACCGACCAGGGCACCATCACGGTCGGACTGGGCGCCACCGGCGATCTCGCCACCAGCATCTTCTCCGACGACCCCGCGATCGGCTGGCCGATCGGCTCCGAGCACGACGAGGCCACGGCCGAACACGCCGGGTCGCACTGGCACAACGCGGTCTACCGCGTCGACTTCGGGATCGGATCGGGCGCCCAGCAGGTCCAGCAGTGGGACTACGCCCAGCCCGACCCGGGACCACGAGGTCGGATCGAAGGGACCGGCACCATCCAGACCCAGGCCTTCGCCGCGGACGACGACCCCGACCCGCAGACTTGGTGGCGGGTGCTGAACCCCACGTCCCTCAACCGGGACGGGCACCCCCGCTCGTACGAGATCGCCAACGACTCCATCCAGAACCCGTACGACCCACTCACCCGGCCGAAGGTGAGCTTCACCAATGACCACGCCTGCCAGGAGTACGCCTCGGACAACCTGAACGCCGGCTGTCCCGGACTGTCGGTTCCCGACTACGTGGCGGCGGAGACCGAGCCGCTCACCGATCCGGTGGCCTGGGTGAGCGTCGGGTTCCACCACATCGTCCGCGACGAGGACCAGTCGCCCATGCCCGCCCACTGGCAGCAGTTCTCCCTGATCCCCCGGGATCTGCTCGCTCAGCAGGCGACCACGCCCCTCGCCCGGTCCTGCGTCAACGGCGGACCGTTCACGATCTACGGATCGTGCGCGGCCGACAACCTCGCCGTGCCCCGGATCATGGTGGGTGCCGGACCGATCGGTCCGGGGACCGTGCTCAGCAGCGACACCGGCATCTGGCGCCCGGCTCGCTCGCCCCTGGGCTACCAGCGGGTGTGGCTGCGCGACGGCACCCCGATCGCCTCGGTGGGCGGCGACGGACTGCCGATCAACGCCACGGCGGAGGAGTACACCGTCACCACCGCCGATCTGGGCCATGAGATCAGCGTCCGGGTCGACGCCTCGGCCGACGGCGTCATCCCCGGCTCCGCGACCTCCAGCGCCCTCTCGATCCCGCCGGCGGCCGGTCCGACCGGCAGCCCGCCGACCAGCGGGCCGCAGCACCGGGCCAAGCCTCGACTCAAGGTCACCGTGCCAGCGCGGGGCAAGCCCCGGCTGAAGATCAGGGTCTGGGGCAACCTCGGTGCCGCCACCGGCAGGGTCGTCGTGCGGGCGCCGGGCAACTGGAAGCGCGCCCGGACGCTCCACCACGGACGGGTGACCGTGCGGGTACCCAAGGCACAGCTCAAGAAGGCGCAGGCCAAGAGAGGCAAGCGGCTCGTGGTCAAGTACCAGGGCGACGCCCGATACCGGCCCCTCAAGCACCAGTTCCGACCGCACCGCCGCTGACGTTGCCCCTGGTCCGGCGACAGCCTGTCGCCGAGCCAGGGGTTCCTCACAGCTCAGGGCCGAGGGCCGATGGGCGGGGCGATAGCGCGGACGGCAGCTCAGATGAGGGCCCGGTGTCGCGTCCCGAATCCGGCAGCAGACTCACGCACGTGTGGAGACTTGGCGTTTCTCAACAACTTATGACCGGGATCGACGATTCCGCTTGTGGACGCCGCGCCGACTCGCGTCCAATCGCGTGGAAAGCCCGGTGGCTCAGGTGCCACTCGGCGCGAGAGCAGCACGGGCGGAGCCCGTCGACACCCAGGAGACCCATCATGAACCTCCCCAGACTGGCCATCGCTACAGGTGCGCTGGCGGCAGCCGGCACCCTCGCACTGGCTCCGGCCGCGCTCGGACTCGCCCCCGGCCCGATCGCCACGGTGCTGGTAGCCAATCAGAACACCAACACGTCCTATGACCTCGAGGGCGTGCTCACCAACGGCGACTTCACCTTGGAGACGGCCTTCGGTGACGCCAACCTCACGTGCAGCAGCGGCTCCGCCGGCGGCCTGGTCCGCGGAGGCACGACCGGCATCGACCCCGCCGCAGCCTTCACCTTCGACGAGCTCGGCTTCGCCTGTGACTCCTTCATCCCCGGCACGTCGGCCACCATGGACATCGTTCCCGGCTGCGACATCGATGTCGTCATGAACGACGACCTCGTCCACGACGGCGACGGCATCACGGTGCGCACCGACACCGGCGGCACCTCCTCCAGCACTCCCAACTACGTGTCCGGCACGGCCTACATGTCCAACGGCGGTGTCCCCTGCCTCGTATACACCATCTCCAACGGGTGCACGATCAGGATCAAGGGCTACGTCACCGCCCAGTTCCACGAGGCCGCCAGCAGCGGCGGCGGCTACCAGGACCTGAAGCTGGTCGGCGGCGGACTCGAGGTCGCCGGCACGCCGTACGCCCCCACCGGCTGCCTCGGCATGGTCAACCCCGGGGACGACCTCAAGAACCTGGACTTCACCCTGAAGGTCCGCGTGGTCGCAGGCACCTGGAAGCCCATCGACTTCGTCCCCGCCTGATTCGCGACCAATCACCCGGGGCCTAGACGACAATCGTCGTCCGGGCCCCGGGTGCTTGCCCGCCCGTGCGGGAGTCGATGGGCTGGCACCCGGACCAGCCTGCGAGCGTCGATGCTGCGGTCGGTAGTGGCGCCGAGGTAGCCCCAGCAGCCGCCGGGAGGAGATCAGGGTCGCGAGTGTCGTCAGTTGCAGGAATCGCCAAGCCCCGCTGCGCCCGATCGCACCTTCAGGCCTGGAGAGGAATGCGGTGGCGCCCCGGCCGGAATGGTCCGGTCGGGGCGCCACCTCGTGTATCTGGCCGGCGTGTGGGCTACTTCTTGCCCTTCTTCGGCTTGGCCTTCTTGACCGTGAACTTCTTGGCCGCCTTGCTGGGATCGACCTGGGCGTTGCCGGCGTAGTCGATGCTGACGACGTACTTGCCGTAGTAGCTCGGCTTCTTGCCCTTCTTCCCCTTCTTGCCCTTCTTCTTCGGCGTCAGCTTCTTGATGACGAGCTTCCCGAACTTCTTGACCGTCAGCGCCACCGAACCCTTCGCGGAGACCTTCACGGTCTTGGCGACGATGGTCTTCTTGCCCTTCTTGATCGTCACCTTGGCCTTGCCGGTCACCGGCTTGGCCGCGGTGACCTTGCCGGTCACGGCCAGCTTCTTGGCGTTCTTGGCGACCTTGACCTTGAGGACCTTCGTCGTCGAGGCGACCTTCGGCGTCGCGACCGGTGCGGGCTCCGTCACGGTGACCGCCGCCGAGGTCGAGGAGATCGTGGTCTCGCCGGCCTTGGTCGCGGTCGACTGGTAGGTGATCTTCTTGCCGAGGAGGGCGGGCGTCAGGCTCAGGGCGGCGCCGCTCGCGCCCGCGACCGGCGCGCCGTCGGCCAGCCACTGGCTGGTCACGGCGTCCGGCGACGCGGAGAACGTGCCCGGGGTGGCCGTCAGCGTGCTCCCGACCGTGGGCGTGCCCGCGATCGTGGGATCGGCGCCGCGCAGCATCTTGGTGATCACCACGGCCCCGTTGCGATCAGGGCCCACGCTGAACTGCGCCAAGGCACGACCGTTCAGCGCCGCGGGCACCAGGCCCGACTCCGCCGTGGCGATCTCGTTCCAGTGATGGATCACGCCGTCGCTGTCGACCATCCCGGCAAAGCCGCCGCCGGCAGAGACCGACACCGGGGCGGACCCCGCCAGCCAGGACGTGTCCGATACCTCGCGGATGTCCCACTGGACCACGGTGTCGTCGGCGAGCACCGCGACCCCGCCGTACCCAAGCGCCCCGATGGCCTTGACGTTGCCGGGCTGCAGCACCGAGGCCGGCATCTTGCTGATGACGTTGGCGACGTTACCCCACGGGATCACGGTGCCGTCCTCGGTCAACGCGTATGCGGTGTCGTTGCCGGCGACGATCGCCTTGGTCCGCACGCCCGCCAGCGCCGGAGGAATCTGGTTGAGCGCCTCGTCAGCGCCCCAGGCCACTACCGAGCCGTCGGCCTTGAGCGCCACCGCGTTCCAGTTGGCCAGGACCAGCTGGGTCACCCCGGTCAGGCCGGCGGGGACGCTCAGCGGGCTCGGGCGGCGGGTCGTGATGCCCCACATCAGGACCCGGCCATCGCGCGTCACGGCGCCCGCGAACTCGGATGTCCCCGTCGCGATCTGGGCCACGTCGGCTTTGCTGACCTCGTCGGGGATCCGCTGGAGCCGTCCGAGGTTGCCGCCCCAGCCCACCACCTTGCCGGCCGCGGTCAGCGCCAGGACGACCGATTCGGCCACCGCGACCTGGCTGACCGCGACCCCGGCCAGCGAAGCCGGCACCGTCGCCTGACCGGCGTCGTTGTGCCCCCACACCGCCACCTCGCCGGCCTGTGCCAGCGGCACCGCCGTCACCGGCATCGGCGCCACGGACATCCTCGGATCGGCGGCCGCGACCGCCGGGGCCGTCGGCACGACGGCGGACGCGGCCCCGACGGCCAGCGCGAGGGCCACCCCCACCACAACTGGTCGCACCCGGCCCGACCGGGCCGTCCCCGTGACTCTCATGGCTCTCTCCTCACCAACGTCCCGGCCACGTCCCGACGACGCGACCACCGCCACACCGTAAGAGCCGGATCCGCCCCATGCCTCCCAGGAACGGCAGCCACGCGCCAATACATGTCGAAAGTTGTCACGCGCGTGAGCACAATCACCAGATCCGACCCTGCTGACCACACGTCCCACTCTCGCGAGCGGCGTTCTTTACCAGGCACCGACTCACGCGTCAAGACGAAGCCTGAGAATCTGGTGAATTTCGACAACTTGTGGTTGGAATCACTGCCCGGGGCTTGCGAGCCCCGCGGTGCGGACGTCAACCATGTGGCCCGTCAGGTGCCATCCCGGCACCGGGCAGCACATCCAGGTAAAGCTCCACTGAACCAGGAGAAACCATCATGCGATTCCGCAAGCTACTCGTCGCCACCGCAGCAGTCGTGGCCGCCGGCGCCATGGCCCTGGCCCCGGCCGCGCAGGCCGCCCCCACCAGCGTCGACGTGGGCGGCGACAGCAGCAACACCAGCCACGTCCTCAACGGTGTGCTCAAGAACGCCAGCGTCAACATGCAGACCGTGTTCGGCAACATCAAGCTCAACTGCAGCAGCGGCTCGGCCGCCGGTACGGTCAACGGCGGCGCCATCGGCAACCCGGTCTTCGAGTTCACCTCGCTCAACCTCAACTGTGACTCGTTCATCCCGGGCACGACCGTCTCCATGCAGGTCACCGGCTGCAACGTCACCGCCGACCTGACCGGCGGCGTCTCCGGCGGGATCAGCACCGGAACGGCCCACTTCAGCGACAGCACCGGCAAGGCCTGCGTGAAGGTCACCGTCAGCAGCGGCTGCACCCTGTACATCGGCGGCCACGTCGGCGTCACGTTCGACAACACCGTCAAGGCCGGCGGCGGCCAGGACTTCGTGCTCAACGGCTCCGGCGCCACCGTCTTCAGCAACCCCGCGGCGCCCTCCGGCTGCCTCGGCACCGTCTCCACCGGTAACGCGCTCACCCTCAACAGCGTCACCTTCAACCTCTCGTCCCCGGACGGGGCGATCACGGTCTCCTGACCTAGCACCAGCACCAACCAGTGGCCCGGCGACACCGTCGCCGGGCCACTGGCACGTTCGGGGACAGCGATCCCGGCACTCGACCTACGACCCCATCGACACCCAGGAGAGACGACCATGCGACTCCACCGACTACTCATCGCCACCGCAGCCGCCCTGGCCGCCGGCACCCTGGCCCTGGCCGCGACGGCGCAGGCCCTCAGCCCCAGCAACGTCGACGTGGGCGGCGACAGCAGCAGCTCCAGCCACGTCCTCAACGGCGTACTGAACAGCGCCAGCGTCACCATGCAGACCGTGTTCGGCCACATGAAGCTCAACTGCAGCAGCGGCACCGCCGGCGGCACGACTAACGGCGGCACTGTCGGCAACCCGGTCTTCGAGTTCACCGCGCTCAACCTCAACTGCGACTCCTGGTACCCCGGCACCACCGTGACCACGTCGGTCACCGGCTGCAACGTCACCGCCGACCTGACTGGCGGCGTGTCCGGCGGGATCAGCACCGGCACGGCCCACTTCAGCGACAGCACCGGCAAGGCCTGCGTGAAGGTCACCTACAGCAGCGGCTGCACGTTCTGGATCGGCGGCCACGTCGGCGTCGCGTTCACCAACAGCACCCAGCGACTCGTCCTCAACGGTTCCGGCGCCACCATCTACAACAACCCCGCGGCCCCCTCCGGCTGCCTCGGCATCGTCTCGACTGGTCACGCGCTGACCCTCAACAGCGTGACGTTCACACTCTCGTCCCCAGACGGCGCCATCACCGTCTCCTGACCCAGCGCGACGATCACTTCCGGCACTCGTCGTACCACACCATCGACACCAGGAGAGACCACCATGCGATTCCGCAAGCTACTCGTCGCGACTGCAGCCATCGTGGCCGCCGGGGCCATGGCCCTGGCCCCGGCGGCCCAGGCCGTCACCCCCAGCAACGTCGACGTGGGCGGCGACAGCAGCAACAGCCCTCACGCCGTCACCGGTGCGCCACACGCCTCCGCCAGCCTCACCCTGCAGACCCTGCTCGGCAACGTCAATCTCAGTTGCAGCAGCGGATCCGCCAGCGGCACCGTCAACGGGGGCTCGTTCGCCACCGCTCCGCCCAATCCGGTCTTCGACTTCTCGGCGCTCACCCTCAACTGCGACTCCTTCGTCCCCGGCACCACCATCACCTTCCAGCTCGCCGGGTGCCACGCCGTCACCGACCTGAACAGCGTCACCAGCGGGGTGAGCACCGGGGTGATCCGCTTCAGGGGCAGCGGCGGCGTCGCCTGCCTCAAGGGCACCATCAGCAACGGCTGCATCTTCTGGGTCGGCGGCGACGTAGCCGCCTCGTTCGACAACGCGGTGAAACCGGACGGCTACCAGCACTTCACGCTCAACGGCACCGGTGCCACGATCTTCAGCTCTCCCGCGGCTCCTTCTGGCTGCAGCGGCCTCGTCAGCACCGGGAACTCGCTCGTCTTCAACAACGTCATCCTCGATCTCACGGCATCCGACGGAACTATCACCGTCTCCTGACCGACACCAGCACCAACCTGGTCGGCCGGCGACACCGTCGCCGGCCGGTCCATGCCGGCGCGTTCGCGAGCTGGTGGTGCGGTACAGGACCACCTCCTCCGCCCCGAGACGACGGCGGGCCTTCGGGCGGGAGCGGCCGACACCGTTCTGCACTCCTGAGCACCGCGCCGCGCGTCTCAGGGGGCCCAACAAAGGTAAAAACCTATCACCCGCATGAGCAGTTCTTGACTTGGTGTCAGGTCGGAGATGTGACGAGACGTGACTGTCCGCAGTAAACGCGATGAAGTTGGGCCGCGCAGGCACTCCGACGACGGTCGGGAGGGACCGAGAGCGGAGCGCCACCTTCTGGGACGTGCTGAGGGAGGTTCGATGACCGGTCGCGACGACCGACCCAACGTGAGTCAGCGACGACGCGTGGGGCAGATCCGCGCGAAGCTGGGGCTGGCGAGCGTCCCGCCGTACATCGGCGCCGAGCTCCAATCGGTGGCGGCGGTTGTCTCGGCTCAGGTGCGGGTCCGCCTGGCGCACGAGCTTCCCCGCTACGCCGTGCTCGCGCCCGAGGAGCAGCAGCGCCTGCTCACCGCCATCACCCGTGCGGTGGACGAGTTCGCGCGCATCGTCGAGAACCGGCCACTCATCGCGCCCTTCGTCGGCGCCACACTGGTGGAGATCGCCCACGACGCGGCGCACCCGGAGCGGTTTATCCTCACCTTGCACACCGCCCTCGAATCAGTCCGGGCAGTAATGCGTGACATCTGGCCCACCCTCGCCCACGGCAGGTCGCACGCCGTCCGGCTCGATCTCGCACTGGCGCGCTACGTAGAGCAACTCGGGGCCAGGACGATGAATGCGCTCCACCCGCCAGCGGGTGATCCGCACGAGCGTCGGGTCGAGGCCCAGCTGAGCGCACTGGTCGCCGTCGTCGAACGCCGGTGGCCCGGCCAGCCGATCCACCTGTGCCTCGGCCTCATCCCGCTCGTGGCCGAGGACGGCACGACTCCGGCCGCCGCGCACGGTCACCCGATCGCGGCGGATCGCCGAGAGATGCCACATCCGGTGCGCCTGGTCGCCACCGACCACATCCTGCTGGTCACGGCGCACCAGCCGCGCGCCGCGGAACCGAGCGTGCCGGTGCGCTCGGCGGCGGGCGTGCTCTGGGGCGGCCCGGTGCCCGCGGGCGAGGTGGCCGAGGCGTACCAGACCGCGCTCCTGATGTTCCGGCTGGTCGGTGCCGGTGTGGCGACGCCACCACCGACGCCGGTCCCGCTGCCCAACCTGGGCTTCCTGCGCGCCCGGCCGAGCGAGGCCGCAGTCGCGCAGATCACGGAGCTGCTCCGGCCGCTGACGCGGCAGTCGGCGCACCGCCGCGCCACCCTGGCGCGCACCCTGCAGCTGAGGCTGCGCACCGGCGGCACGGCGCGGGCTCTGGCCGAGCACCTCGGGTTGCACGCGCAGAGCGCCCGCAACCACCTCGGTGCGCTGCGCAAGCTCTTCGACAACCAGGACCTCGACTTCGGCCAGGACACGCTGACGATCCAGGCGGCACTCGACCTCGTGCTCCCGCTGTGGGAGCACGAGTCTCCGGGCCATCGGGGTCCGCGGTGAGGCCGCGACACGCAGCGGAGAGCAGAGAAAGGCTCCGACGATCGATAACTTGTTCTAGCCTGACGCCACCCTGTCGGATCGGTGGCACATCAGCATGGGGACCGTCTGTGGGGCTGGACGGTGTGCGCGCAGCCCCGAGGAGGCCGCCGTGCGCCGGACCCACCACACCACCCCCTCGAGCGACCGAGGCTCTCCCCCGTTCGCGCGACCAACTCCCGCGACTTTTGTGATGCGCGTCGCAACTTTCGACCCGACGTGCTCCCGACCCCTTGCCGTCGGCCGCCGCGCGTGTGTGAATCGGGACGGCAGATGGCCACTCCCGAGGACGGCACCCTCCCCCGCCAAGTCCTCGAGAGCGGCGGATAGGAGCTCGGCGCTCCGCACATCGGCTAGGTCACGGGGCGTCGGCGTGGCGCCCCGTGACCTGCCTCAGGTGCGGACCGGACGAGCACCTGGAAGGCCAAGGATCTGTGACCCGAGACGAAGCGGACGAGCAGGGATCGGAGGCGCATGACGATGTGGGGCCACCGCCGCCGGTCACGAATCTGCCGGCCATGACCGGCGCCGTCCAGGTGTCCGACCTCGGATCGCCGTCGTCACTGGAGCTCTTCCACCCGCTGGCCGCGCGGATGGTGCAGGCGGTCGTCCACCGGGTGCGCGCCGAGGTCCCGGCGTACGACGGCGGCGACGGCTTCGACCCGTGCCCCCGCCTGGAGATGGCGGTCCGCGAGGCCGTCCACGCCTTCCTCGACGACGGCCCGGGCCGCGAGTCTCGACAGCGCAAGGTCGACGAGCTGTTCCGGCGACTGGGGCACCGCGAAGCACAGGAGGGCAAGGACCTGGCGCTGATGGTCGCGGCCCTGCGGGTCGGCAGCCGCTGCGTCTGGGATCACGTCGCCGACTTCGCGGTCGCGCAGCGCTACTCGGTCGCGGCCTTCCGCGACCTCTCCACCGCGCTCATGGAGTACGTCGACCACCTGCGCGAACAGCTCGTCTCCGGTCATGAGCTCGGGTCGCGCTTCGCGACTCCGAGCCGGTCGACGGCCCGGGCCCGGCTGATGGACTTCATCATCCACTCCTCCGGCGGGCGGGTCTCCCCCCTGCGCCCGCTGGGCATGGACGAGGGCGAGCTGCGCCGGCTGGCGGAGGCGGCCGGGTGGCCGGTGCCCGAGCGCATCTCCGCGCTCGCCGTCAGCTACCACGGCGATCCACCGCCGCTACCCGACCGCGACGAGGTGCTCAGCAAGGTCGGCCCCGACCGGATCTTCGTACTGTGCCCCGGCGAGAACGCCGAGGACCTGGCCGCCCTGCTGACCAGGTCGGCCCCCGACCGGAGGGTGGCGCTGAGCTGGCCGGTCCAACCCGACGAGGCCGGCAGCGCGCTGCTCTGGACGGCTCGGGCGCTGGACCTCGTGCGCCTGGGTGTGATCGCACCGACGTCGCTCGTGCGGTGCACCGACCACGTGACCCAGCTGTGGCTGCACGCCGAGCCGTCGATGCGGCAGCGACTCTGCCAGGAGCTGCTGGAGCCGCTGCTCGCCGAGACGCCCAACTCCCGGGAGATCCTCTCCGACACCCTGCTGGCCTGGCTGGAGACCCGCGACAGCGCTCCGGCGATCGCCGCGCGGCTCGACGTACACCCCCAGACCGTGCGCTACCGCTGGAAGCGGATCAACGAGCTGTTCGGCGAGTCCCTGCACGACCCCGAGTTCATCCTGCAGATGACCTTGGTGCTCAAGACCAGCCTGCTGATGTGGAAGGCCGGGAACCAGAGCGACTTCGAGCGGTTCCGAGACAGAAAGCTGTCTGATCCATGAAACTAGCCGCCCTTCCTCTCCTCGGGGGACTCGTCGGCGTGGAGCTCGTCGCCGCCGGCGCCACCTGGTGGGGCTCAGAACTCGTCGGACGAGAAGGTCTCGCCCCGGCGCTCGCCGTGCTGCTGGTGGCCTCCCCGCTCGGCTTCCTCGTCGCGCGGTACCTGCCGGTGCCGGTCGTGCGCCGGCTCGGCCGTCGCGGTGGCACCACGTACGTGGGGTCGTCGGCCGACCGCGCCCTGACCCGATTGCGGCAGCTGGTGATCGAGGTGGAGCACGTCGTCACCACGGGCAATCTCGTGGTGGTGGACGTCGTACCCCTCGACCTGCGGCACAAGAACGACCTGCGCTGGTTCGCCGGCGCGCTGGCGCACGGCTCCACCGACCCGGTCGCCCGGGCGATCGCGAAGCTCTCCGGCCTGGGGCGACCGATCGACGTCAGCCAGGGACCCTCCCACGAGCTGCGCGGCGCCGTCGACCGGCATCCGGTGCGCTTCGGGGTCAACGGCGTCGACGGGCCGCCCGACCAGGTCATCGGGACCACGGTGCGCGTCGACGTGGACCAGCGGCCGATGGGGCACATCACGGTCGCCGACGAGGTGCGCAAGAACGCCGCCCGCTGCCTGTCGACGCTGCGGGCCGAGGGCATCGAGCCGATCCTGGTGTCGTCGTCCCTGAGCGCGCCCGACCTCAAGCGGGTCTCGGAGCAGGTCGGCGTCACCCAGATCCACCACGGCACCGACGCCTCGTCGATCGCGGCCACACTGCCGCCGGACACGACCGGCATCCTCCGAGCGGCCACGGTGCCCGGTGCCTCCGGCGTCACCGCCGAGACGACGCTGCCGAGCGAGCCCGGCGAGGACACCGTCGTCCGCTGCGCGAGCCCGTCGATCGACGCCGTGCTGGAGTCGATCCAGCACGTCCGGTGCCTGCGCCGGGCTCGCTTGGTCGCCCGGGTGTGCGCGGCGGTCGCCATCGTGGTCGCCGTACCGCTGGCGGCCACGGGCCTGATCACGATCGCCCACGCCGCGCTGCTCGCCGCCGCCAACCTGCTGTTCGTGGCCGTGGTCGCGTCCTCCGCCGTGATGTTCTACTCCTCGCAGGACCCGAACTGATCGACGGTCCCGGCACGGTGGTTTCGAGGCTCGGGCCTGGCGGCCCTCACACCTCAACCACCGACGTCGGTGGTTGAGGTGCGACGAGCGCCAGCGAGGAGCCTCGAAACCACCACCACCACGCCCGCGCCGGATTCGAACCTCGGGCCTGGGGGCCCTCACACCTCAACCACCAACGGCACGGTGGTTGAGGCGCGACGAGCGCCAGCGAGGAGCCTCGAAACCACCACCTACAACGTCGACGAGTTCGGGTACTAAGGACTGTCGCTGTGGGGAGTCACCGGTGCCTGGCCCCTGGACCGGATCTGGGCGGAGAAGACTCGCCGGGCGCGACGAGTAGCGCTCTTCTCCGCGGGCGCCCTGCGTACCACCGGGTTGGGAGTCACGCCCGCGGGAGGACACCTCACTACGACGCCAGCTGCGGACCGGTGTACGGAGACTCCTATGGCAGCGCTTCCTCCGCAACGGCGAGCGCGGAGGAGTTCGTCGACCGCTTCGTACGCGCGCCCTACACTGTGCTTGTCAACTCGTGGTGCAGGCCGGATCCGCGCTGAGAGGGGGCCCGACATGATCCAGATCGACATCGACGCCGACCTGAACATGGTCGACGACGAAGACCGCACCATGGCGAGGCTGCCCTCCAGCCGTACCGATCTCAAGGCCGGAGGGGTGGCCGTCGCGGGTCGCCCAGGCAACTGGTCGTGGGTGCTGATCGATGAGATCACCGACACCTCGGTCTTCTTCCGGCAGGTCACCGCCCACGAGGCCGCGGAGCATGGCGACCTTGTCGTGGCGGCCTCCACCTGAGACCCGAACTCTCGCGACCCCCGGGACCTCGTCTCGTCCGTGCACCGTCTCGAGGCTCGGGCCTGGCGGCCCTCACCCCTCAACCAGCGTTCTCGCCGTGGTTTCGAGACAGGCGCTAGCGCGCCTTCCTCAACCACCGCGGAGCCCCAGCGCCAGCGCGCCTTCCTCAACCACCGACCACACGGTGGTTGAGGTGCGACGAGCGCCAGCGAGGAGCCTCGAAACCACCACCCCCGACGCACGCACCGGGTTTCGAGGCTCGGGCCTGGCGGCCCTCACACCTCAACCACCGTGTGCTCGACCACTCTGTCCCGACCGCAGGTCGGCGTCTGCTGGGACGACGAAGCTCCCGCCGGGACGATGAAGACTCGTCGTCCCAGGAGGAGTCTCGTCGGCCGGCCGACGAAACGCTCCCGTCGTCGCCGCCTCACCATCATCACCAGTGGCAGGTTCACCAAGGGATGACGGTCAGACCACGCCTCCCTCGGCGAACTGAGCCAGGGCAGCGCGACGTCGACCTCATCCCTTGATGAACCGCCGGCCAACCCTGACACCGGGCGGTGGTTTCGAGGCTCGGGCCTGGCGGCCCTCACACCTCAACCACCGTGCTCGCCGTGGTTTCGAGACAGGCGCTAGCGCGCCTTTCTCAACCACCGTGGCGGCCCGGGCCTGGCGACCCTCACACCTCAACCACCGCGGGACCTCGGCGCTCACGCACCTTCCTCAACCGCCGCGGCGATGGGTCAGGCCTGGCGGAGCATCTCCGCGACGAGGAAGGCCAGCTCGAGCGACTGCACGCGGTTGAGGCGGGGGTCGACGACGGACTCGTAGCGGTGCGCGAGTCCCTCCTCGTCGATCTCCTCGCCGCCGCCGATGCACTCGGTGACGTCGTCGCCGGTCATCTCGACCAGGACGCCGCCGGGCCAGGTGCCCAGGGCCCGGTGGACGTCGAAGAAGCCCTGGACCTCGTCGATCACGTCGTCGAAGCGGCGGGTCTTGTAGCCGGTGCTCGACTCGAAGGTGTTGCCGTGCATCGGGTCGCACACCCAGGCGACCTTGATGCCCGCGGCGGTGACCTTCTCGACCAGGTTCGGCAGGCCGTCGCGGATCTTGCCGGCGCCGAACCGGGTGATGAAGGTGAGCCGACCGGCCTCGTTGTCGGGGTTCAGCCGCTCGGCGAGCGCGATCGCGTCGTCGGCGGTGGCGGTCGGGCCGAGCTTGCAGCCGATCGGGTTGGCGATGCTGCGGAAGTACTCGACGTGCGCACCGTCGAGCTGGCGGGTGCGCTCGCCGATCCACACGAAGTGGCCGGAGACGTTGTAGGCCGTGTCGGTGCGCGAGTCGATGCGCGTCATCGCGTGCTCGTACTCCAGCAGCAGCGCCTCGTGGCTGGAGTGGAAGTCGACCCGCTTGAGCTCCTCGGGGTCGGCCCCGATCGCGCTCATGAAGGCCAGCGCCTTGTCGATCTCGCCGGCGATCGTCTCGTAGCGCTGACCGGCGACCGACGTACGCACGAAGTCGGTGTTCCAGGTGTGCACCTGGCGCAGGTCGGCGTAGCCGCCGGTGACGAACGCGCGCACCAGGTTCAGCGTCGCCGCGGAGGCGTTGTAGACGTCGAGCAGGCGGGTCGGGTCGGGGATCCGCGATTCGGGGGTGAACTCGAAGCCGTTGACGGCGTCGCCGCGGTACGCCGGGAGCGTGACGCCGTCGCGGGTCTCCATGTCGGACGAGCGCGGCTTGGCGTACTGCCCGGCCAGCCGGCCGAGCTTCACGACCGGCACGGAGCCGGCGTAGGTCAGCACGACCGCCATCTGCAGCAGCACCCGCAGCTTGTTGCGCACGTTGTCGGCGGTGACGCCCGCGAAGGTCTCCGCGCAGTCGCCGCCCTGGAGCAGGAACGCCTCGCCTCGCGAGACCGCCGCCATCTTGGCCTTGAGCTCGTCGCACTCACCCGCAAAGACCAGGGGTGGCATGGTGCGCAGCCGGGCGACGTTGGCCGCAAGGGCGCCGGCGTCGGGGTAGGTCGGCTGCTGCGCTGCTCCGATGGCATGCAGGGTGGCGAGGTCGGGGACGGTGGTGCTCACCGTCCCAGGGTACGGCGAGGCGGCACACTCCCCCGATTCCTCGGGCCACCGCGAGACGCCGGCGACGGACCTACTCCTCCAGGTGGTCGATGTCGCGGAAGCCGGTCTTCTGCGCGCGGACGCCGCGGTTGGTCAGCCAGGTGAACAGCCAGAGCACGATCCCGACGGCCAGCAGGCCGGCGGCGATCTCGTAGACGATGCCGTCGCGGTCGACCCACGGACCGACCAGGAACGCGCACAGCACGGCCGCCACCGCCGGGGTCACACCGGGCGAGCGGAACCTGCTTTCACGGCCGTCGCGGCGCAGCACGAGGCAGGCGATGTTGACGATCGTGAAGACGCCGAGCAGCAGCAGCGCCGTCACCGAGGCGAGGTTGACGACGATGTCGTCCTCGGCCCGGTTGGCGACGTACACGATGAGCGCGAGCGCCAGCACGGTCGAGAAGATCACCCCGACGTACGGCGAGCGGCGGTTGGGCGACACCTTGCCGAGCGTGCGCGGCAGCACGTCCTGGTGGGCCAGGCCGTAGAGCAGCCGGCTCGCCATCAGCATGTTGATCAGCGAGGTGTTGGCGACCGCGAACACCGCGAGGAACGGGAAGACCTTGTCGATCGGGAAGTCGGGGGCGCCGACCCGGACGACCTCGAGCAGCGCTCGCCCCTCGGAGGCGCTGGCGATCTGGTCGGAGGTCAGCACCGAGACCACCGAGATCGCGACCAGCATGTAGATGATCACCGCGATGCCGAGGCCGGTGATCATCGTGCGCGGGAAGATCCGCTCGGGGTCCTTGGTCTCCTCGACCATGTTGACGGAGTCCTCGAAGCCGACCATCGCGAAGAACGCGATCGAGGTGGCGGCGGTGACGGCGAGGAAGATCCCCTTGCCCTCGGGGTTCTCGAACGTCGTGACCCGGCTGAAGTCCGCGTCGCCCTGGGCCATCGCGTAGAAGCCGACGCCGATCACGATCGCGAGGGCGGTGACCTCGACGAGGGTGAGGAGCACGTTGAACTTCACGGACTCGCCGACGCCGCGCAGGTTGATCAGCGCCAGCAGCACCATGAAGGCCAGCGCGATGATCGTGATGGTGGCGGTGCTGGGCTCGGAGTCGATCCAGCCGTTGACGACCAGGCCCTGCGTGAGGTTCTGGGCCAGCACGTTGGCCGACGTCGAGGCGCTGGTGATGCCCGAGCAGATCACCGCGAAGGCGACGAGGAACGTGACGAAGTGGATGCCGAACGCCTTGTGCGTGTAGAGCGCGGCGCCGGCGGCCTGGGGGTACTTGGTGACCAGCTCGAGGTAGGACAGCGCGGTCAGCGTGGCCACGACGAACGCGACCAGGAACGGCAGCCAGACGATGCCGCCCACCACACCGGCCATCTGGCCCGTGACGGCGTAGACACCGGCGCCGAGGATGTCACCGACGATGAACAGCAGCAGCAGCTTCGGGCCCATCACCCGCTTGAGGTTGGGAGTCGGGCCGTTGACGTCGCGGGTCTCCGGAGCGGCGGTGGTCATCGTGGCCTCCTCGTGGTGGTCCGTCGTGGTGCAGCGTCCCCCGCGACCGTGATCCTGAACCCACTCTGGCCCTCCGGCGTCACGATGCGCCACCCTCGGGCCGCTCCGGCTGCACCTCCAGCCGCTCCAACAGGAAGAGCAACGCGGCCGCGAACGGATTGTCGGCCGTTCGCTTGGCCACGACCGCCCAGTCCACCTGCTCGCGGACGGCCCGGGCGACGGGCACCACGGCGCCGAAGTCCGCGGCATGCTCCTCGAGGGCGTTGAGCTTGTCGACCATCAGCTCGGTCGCCGTCAGCACCGGCATCCGCACCGACCCGACCTCGATCTGGTCGACGTGCTCGAGCCGCTCCCGGGAGACCGGGTCGCCACCGGCCCGGAAGAGCACGTCGACCATGGCGTCGTCGACGTACACCTTGAACAGCCAGTCCTCCGGTGGCTGCACCACCTGCAGGCCGCGGCCGGCGAGCAGCTCGGCCGTGGCCGCCGCGTCCTCCTCGGCGACCATGAAGTCGACGTCGTGGTCGGGCTCGGGCCCGCCGCGCGCCCAGAGCGCGTAGCCGCCGGTCAGCGCGAACGGCGCTCCGCCCTCCTTGAGGGCGACCGCCACCAGCTTCAGCGCCTCCCGCAGCCCCGAGCGCACCTCGTCCACACTCGCTGGGTTACCCGGCGCCACGGCGGCGCATGCCACGGGTGCCGCATCCGGCGGTGGGTACCGTCGAGGCGATGCGCCTGGCGACGTTCAACATCCTGCACGGCCGCTCCCCGGCCGACGGCCGTGTCGACGTGTCGAGGTTCGCCGACGCGGTGCGCGAGCTCGACGCCGACGTACTCGCCCTGCAGGAGGTCGACCGCTTCCTCCCCCGCTCCGCCCACGCCGACCTCACCGCCGTCGCGGCCGCCGCGATGGGTGCGGTCGACCATCGCTTCGTGGCCGCCCTCGACGGCAGCCCGGGCGCCACCTGGACCGCGGCGACCGGCGCGGAGCAGCCCGACAGCGCGGGGTACGGCGTGGCGCTGCTGAGCCGGCACCCGGTGGTCGCCTGGGAGGTGGTCCGGCTCCCCGAGCTGCCCGGCCGCGGACCGTGGCGCTGGCACGGGCAGCGGCTCCCCCGGCTGGTGCGCGACGAGCCTCGGGTGGCCGTGGCCGCCCAGCTGGAGACCCCGGCGGGATGCGTGACGGTCGCGAACACGCACCTGTCGTTCCTCCCCTACTGGAACGCCCGGCAGCTGCGCCGGCTCGTGCGCGCGCTGCGCGACGCCCGTCGTCCGCTGGTGCTCACCGGCGACCTCAACATGGGTCCCCGGCGGGCCGAGCGACTCACCGGGCTGGCGTCGCTCGCCACCCACGCGACCTTCCCGGCCCAGCGACCGGAGCGCCAGATCGACCATGTGCTGGCCGACGGGCCGGTCGTGGCCGTCGACTCGGCCGCGCACCTGCTGCCGCTCTCCGACCACCTCGCGCTGGTCGCGGACCTCGACATGGGGTGAGGGTCAGCGGACCTCGCAGTCGACGGGGTTCGAGCACGGCTTGAGCTCGTGGTCCTCGATCACGTCGCCGTCGGCGTCGTACGCCACCACCGCGGCGAGCTTCCCGACGACCGTGCCCCAGAGCATCGACGCGCCGGGCACCACGCTGCCGCTCTCGACGTGACCCGGCACCGTGGTGCCGTCGGTGGTCACCAGGTCGACCCGCGCCACGTCGGTGCCGGGCAGGCCCGCGAGGACGAGCTCGCCCGGTGCCCCGGTCGAGTAGTCGTCGCTCAGGAACACCTCCATGTCCGAGCCGGGCCGCAGGAAGCCCTCGGTGCCCATCCCCCACTGGTAGGACCAGCCGCCCGCGTCGCGGGTCAGGAGCGCAGGTGTGCAGGAGTCGTCGCTGCCGACGCACCCGAGGTACGCCGCGCCGGCGTCGACGAGGATGCCCATGTCGGTCGAGCCGACGGGATGGCTGCCGTCGTCGGACGCGAGGTCGGTCCGCTCGATCTTCGCGACGCCGCGGTGGAGCCAGTCGGGGAAGGCGCCGGCCCGGTAGGAGGTCACGCCTGCGTAGTGGCGGGCACCGGTGTCGACGGGGGTGCCGGCCACCGCCATGTCGGTCTCGGGCCACTGATGCGCGGCTCCGGCCGGCGCGGGCAGCACGACCTGCCAGTCGGAGACCTGCACCGCGCCCGGCACCTCGTCGAGGACGCGTTCGGCCAGCGGTGAGAGCTCGTGCGGCTGGGCGGCGACGGGTACGTCGTCGACGGCCCGTCCGATGCCGCCGCCGAGCGTGAGGCCGAGCACGAGGCCGACCGCCACCGTGGTCGCCAGCAGCGCCGCGCCCATGCCGGCCGCCGTCAGGTAGCGGCGGCGCATGCCGGCGGCGCGGATCGCCTCGAGGTCGGGCTGCGTCAACATGTCGCGCTCGTCGCGGTGCAGCTCGTGCTCGAGCTCCTGAAGGGTGCGTGTGCTCATCGAAGTCCCTGCCTCACGAAGGTTGTCTCGTCGTCCGCCGCGGCGACCCGCAGCTTGCGCAGTGCCCGGGACAGCGCGCTCTTGACGGTCCCCGGCGCGATCCCGAGCTCGCCGGCCACCTCCGCCTCGGAGAGGTCGAAGTAGTGGCGCAGCACGACCACCCGCCGTTCGCGCTCGGTCAGTCCGGCCAGCAGCCGGACGATCTCGTCGCGATCGGTCGCGATCTCCGCACTGCCGCGTCCCGACTCCGCCCGGGTGGCCAGCGCGACATCGGCCGCCACGCCGCCGAGCTCGGTGGCGCGGCGCCGCCGGATGCGGTCGATGTTGGCGTTGACCAGCACCTTGCGGGCGTAGGCGAGCGCGTCGGCGCGACGTACCCGCCGCCAGCTCGCGTAGGTGCGGGCCAGCGCGGTCTGGGCGAGGTCCTCGGCGAGGTGGTGGTCGCCGGTGAGCAGGTACGCCGAGCGCCGCAGCCGGGGCCAGGCGGCGACCGCGAACTCGTCGAACTCCTGCTCCGCCGTCACGGACCCTCCACGCGCTGGGTGATCGTCACACCCACCTCTACGCAGGGTGGGTCGCGCCGGTTCCGTGCCGTGCCGGAATCAGTCGGGGTCAGCCGAAGAAGACCTGTGCCTCGGCGTACTCCTCCTTGCTGACGAGCTTGAGCTCGCCGGTGCCCTCGATCAGCGGGACCCGCGCGATGGCGGTGCCGCGCAGGGCCATCATCTTCCCGAAGTCGCCGTCGGCGACGGCGTCGACCGCCTGGAGGCCGAAGCGGGTGGCGAGCCATCGGTCGAACGCCGTGGGCGTGCCGCCGCGCTGGATGTGGCCGAGCACGACCGCGCGGGCCTCCTTGCCGGTGCGGGTCTCGATCTCCCGGGCGATCCGGTCGCCGATCCCGCCGAGACGGACGTGGCCGAAGTCGTCGAGCTCCCCGGAGGAGAGCGTCATGTCGCCGCCCTCGCGCGGCACCGCACCCTCCGAGACCACCAGGATCGGGGCGTAGTGGGACTCGAAGCGGCTCTCGACGAGGTCGCAGACCTCGCGGATGTCGAACGGCTGCTCGGGGATCAGCACGATGTTCGCACCGCCGGCCAGCCCGGCGTGCAGCGCGATCCAACCGGCGTGCCGGCCCATCACCTCGACGACGAGCACCCGGTGGTGGGACTCGGCGGTGGTGTGCAGCCGGTCGATCGCCTCGGTGGCGATGTTGACCGCCGTGTCGAAGCCGAAGGTGAAGTCGGTGCCGGAGAGATCGTTGTCGATGGTCTTCGGCACGCCGACGACGTTCACGCCGAGGTCGGCGAGCTTGGTGGCGACGCCGAGAGTGTCCTCGCCGCCGATCGCGATCAGCGCGTCGACGCCGTCCTTGGCCAGGTTTTCCTTGATCCGCTCCACGCCGTTGTCGAGCTTGAAGGGGTTGGTCCGCGAGGAACCGAGGATGGTGCCGCCGCGGGGCAGGATCCCCCGGCACTGCTCGATGCCGAGTTGCATCGTCAGCCCCTCGAGCGGGCCACGCCAGCCGTCGCGATAGCCGACGAACTCGAAGTGGTGCTGCCTGACCCCTTTGCGCACCACCGCCCGGATGACGGCGTTCAGGCCGGGGCAGTCCCCGCCTCCGGTGAGCACTCCGACGCGCATGACCTCTCCCGTCGCTGGACTGTCTTGGATCGTTCACGCAGACCGCCCCGAGCCTAGCCAAGGTCGGGGCGGACGTCATCGAGCCGGCGGCGCCCCGAATCGCTACTGTCGGCCCATGACCTTCTCGATCGTGGCCCGCTCCGCCGACGGTGAGTCGTGGGGCGTGGCGGTGGCCTCGAAGTTCCTCGCGGTCGGTGCGACCGTCCCTGCCGCCGTCGCCGGCGTCGGCGCCATCGCGACCCAGGCGCACGCCAACGTCGCCTACAAGGGCCAGGCGCTCGCCCACCTCGACGACGGCGCCACCGCCTCGGTCGCGCTCCAGCGGCTGCTCGAAGAGGACGACGGCCGCGACCTGCGCCAGGTCGGCATCGTCGACCTCGACGGCAACGCCGCCAGCCACACCGGTACGGCCTGCCTGGAGTGGGCGGGCAGCGTCACCGGCGACGGCTACGCGATCCAGGGCAACATCCTGGCGGGCGGCCAGGTCGTCGAGGCGATGGAGGCGGCCTGGCTCGACTCCTCGCCCGAGGCGCCCCTGGCCGACCGGCTGCTCGCGGCCCTCGCCGCCGGCGACGCCGCGGGTGGGGACTCGCGCGGGCGGCAGTCGGCGGCGCTGCTCGTCGTACGGGAGGGGGCCGGGTACGGCGGTCTCGACGACATCGCGGTCGACCTGCGCGTCGACGACCATCCCGAGCCGGTCGTCGAGCTCGCGCGGCTGCTCGCGCTCAACGAGCTCTATCTGACCGCCTCCACGGCGGAGGAGCAGGTGCCGATCACCCCGGACCTCGCCGAGGAGCTCGAGCAGCTCGCGACCGCGCTCGGGCACCGCGACTTCGCCGCCTGGGTCGGCGCCGAGAACTACGAGATGCGGGTCGCCGACGACGGCTCCTGGATCGACGTACGCATCCTCGAGATCATCCGCGACACCGAGGCCGACCGGTGAGCTCGCCGGACGGCGCGATCCTCGCGATCGACGCCGGGACCACCGGCGTCACCGCGCTCGTCGTCGAGCACGACGGGCGGATCGCCGCGCGGGGCTACCAGGAGTTCTCCCAGCACTTCCCGCGCCCGGGCTGGGTCGAGCACGCGCCGGAGGAGATCTGGCAGGCGACGCTCGAGGCCTGCCGCGAGGTGCTGAAGAAGTACGACGCGTCGGCGCTGCGGGCGGTCGGCATCACCAACCAGCGCGAGACGGTCATGCTCTGGGACCGCGAGACGCTCGGCGCGCCGCGTCGCGCGATCGTGTGGCAGGACCGGCGTACCGCCGAGCTGTGCACGCGTCTGCAGGACGACGGGCACGAGGCGCGAGTGCGCGAGCTGACCGGGCTCCGGCTCGACCCGTACTTCTCCGGTACCAAGCTGATGTGGCTGGCCGAGCACGAGCCGCACACCTGGGCGCTGGTCGAGTCGGGCCGGTACGCGATCGGCACCGTCGACTCCTACCTGATCGCACGGATGAGTCGCGGCAACTACCACGTCACCGACGTCTCCAACGCGTGTCGCACGCTGCTCTTCGACCTCGAGGCCGGCGACTGGTCCGACGAGCTGTGTTCGCTGTTCGGCGTACCCCGTGACGCGCTGCCCGACCTGGTGCCCAGCTGGGGCGACATCGCCACGACCGATCCGGCGACGTTCCTCGGGCTGTCGCTGCCGATCTCCGGGATGGCCGGCGACCAGCAGTCGGCGCTCTTCGGGCAGACCTGCTTCGACGAGGGCGACTCGAAGTGCACCTACGGCACCGGGTCGTTCATCCTCACCAACACCGGGTCGTCGGTGCAGCGCTCCGACGCCCTGCTGGCCTCGGCGGCGTGGCGCTCCCCCGACGGCGCGATCACCTACTGCTCGGAGGGCTCGATCTTCGTGACGGGCGCGGCCGTGCAGTGGCTGCGCGACGGCATCCAGATCGTCGGGTCGGCGGCGGAGAGCGAGGCGGTGGCCTCGACGGTGGCCGACAGCGGTGGGGTGGTGTTCGTGCCGGCGCTGACCGGCCTGGGCGCCCCGCACTGGGACCCGCAGGCGCGCGGCCTGATCGTCGGCATCACCCGGGGCACCACCCGGGCCCACGTCGTACGCGCGACCCTGGAGGCGATCACCTTCGAGGTGCGCGATGTGCTCGACGTGATGCCCCGGCTCTCCTCGCTGCGGGTCGACGGCGGCGCGGCCGCCAACGACCTGCTCTGCCAGCTGCAGGCCGACCAGGTCGGCGTACCCGTCGAGCGCCCGACCGCCGTGGAGACCACCGGCCTCGGCGCGGCGTTCCTCGCCGGTCTCGGCGTCGGCCTGTGGTCGTCCACCGACGACCTGCGCCACACCTGGACCCTCGACCGCCGCTTCGACCCCACCTCCGACCGCACCGCGGCCGATGCCGCCCACGCCCGCTGGTCCCGGGCCGTGGAGCTGGCCAAGGGGTGGGCGGACTGAGGACATCGGGATAGTCCGTCACGAAACGGCTGCCCCACGACGAAAACAACAACCAAAACGTGACGGACTATCCCTCCGGCAGGGACATCGGGATAGTCCGTCACGAAACGGCCGCCCCACGACGAAAACAACAACCAAAACGTGACGGACTATCCCTCCGGAGCGCCAGCACACCAACCCCCGGGCTGCCCTCCCAGGCGGACCACACCCCGTCCGAACGGCGATACCCAGTGACGATCTGGCTGTTCCCGAGGTCCGGGAACAGCCAGATCGTCACTGGCTATCGCTGCAGCCGCGCCAGCGCCGCGCGGGCGGCATCGCGGGCCCGGGCGGCGGCGTCGAGGTCGGCGGTCGCCTCGGAGCGGGCCTCCTCGGCCTCGGCGAGCTCGTCGTCGGTCTCCTCGGCGGAGGCCTCGAGGTCGTCGATGCGGCCGCGCAGCTCGGCGATCTCGGCCTGCAACTGGAGGCCGCGGGCCTCGAGGGTCTCGACCGTGGCGGTGGCGTCACCGTGGGCGGCCTCGGCCGCGGCGTACGCCTCCTGCGCCTCGGCGAGTGCCGTCTCGGCGGCGACGACGGCCTTCGCGTCCGCCTCGGGATCGGGTACGACGTGCAGGTCGGGCCGACCCGGCGGCTCGGCCTCCCGCGCGGCAGCGACGAAGCCCAGCGCCTCGGGCACGGCCACCGCACCCTCCACCTCGGCCGGCTCGAGCCCGGTCGTGGTGAGTGCGGCGACGAGCATCCCGCTGCGCAGCGCCTGGCCGCAGCGCTCGTCGACCATCGCGGCGGTGAGCGTCGCCTCGACCTGGTCGGCGACGGCCTGGGTGACCCGAGTGCCCTCCTCGCGGGCGATCCGGCGGGCACCGGTCGTCACGGCGGCGGTGAGCTGGCGACGCTGCCGGGTCAGCGCCCGCAGCTCGTCGGCTGACATCGCGGCCTGCGCCCCACGCAGCGCGGCACCGACCGCCAACACCTGGTCGACCTGCTCCGCATCGCGGCGTACCAGCAGGTTGGCGACCCATGCCGCGGTCGACGGCTTCCGCAGCGCCTTGACCCGGGCGGCCACCGGGGTGCCCTTCAGCGCCTTCGCCCGGGCGTCGCGGGACGGCGTGAAGTCCGCCAGCGGGAGCCCGTAGAGCTCGTCGGCGATCCGCAGCAGCTCGTCGGTCGTCGAGTCGCTCACGGCCGCACCCACCGACCCCGCCGGCTCACCAGCGGCTCGGCGTCGTCGCCGACGGTCAGCGACTCGATCACGCACGTGAGCAGCGTCGACCAGCCGACCTCGACCGCCGACTCCACGGACACGCCCGCCCAGGTCACGGCGTCGGCGAGGCGAGGCCCCCAGGACGTGTCGGCGAACGTCGCCATCCGCCACGGCCCGCCGGGTGCGGGGGCGGTGCCGGCGAACGCCTCCGCCAGGTCGCGGTGCCGCCACGACAGCAGCTGCACGACGGCCCGGCCGGCGCGCGTCGCCTCGTCGGCCAGATCGCTGTCGGGGTCGACCAGCAGCAGCATCCGCGCCGGAGAGCCGTTGGCGACCATCAGCGACGAGACGGTCAGCCCGGCGCGCGCCGCCGGCCCCCCGGCGGTGACGAGCGAGACCGTGCCGCCGAGCCGACCGCGGAGACGGCGTACGGGGTCGGGATCGGGGTCCGCGAAGGGATGCGTGTCGTGGATCGTCACAGGACCGTCAGGACGCGAGCCGCGACGGGCCCTCGCCGTGGCCGCCGTCCTTCTCGACCTTCGACAGCTCCTTGGCCCGGGTGGCGTACATGTCGACGTACTCCTGACCGGAGAGCCGCATGATCTCGTACATGATCTCGTCGGTGATGGAGCGCAGGATGTAGCGGTCGTTCTCCATGCCGTCGTAGCGGGAGAAGTCCAGCGGCTTGCCGAAGCGCACGACCGGCCGGGTGAACCGGCCGAAGGTCTTGCCCGGAGGCGCCACCACGTCGGTGCCGACGACGGCGACCGGGATCACCGGGACCTTCGACTCCAGCGCGAGGCGGGCCACCCCGACCTTGCCGCGGTAGAGCCGGCCGTCGTGGGAGCGGGTGCCCTCGGGGTAGATGCCGAAGAGCTCGCCCTCGGCGAGCAGCCGCTTCGCGGAGATGATCGCCCCCTCGGAGGCGCTGCCGCCGGACCGGTCGATCGGCACCTGCCCGGACCCCTTGAAGAAGGTCTTCTGCAGCCAGCCCTTGAGACCCGGGGTCGTGAAGTACTCCGCCTTGGCCACGAACGTCACCCGGCGCGGCAGTGTGAGCGGCATGAACAGCCAGTCGGCGTACGAGAGGTGGTTGCTGGCGAGGATCGCGGGACCCTCGAGGGGGACGTTCTCGGCGCCCGACACCCGCGGCCGGAACACGAGCCGGAGCCATGGGCCGAGCGCGATCCACTTCAGGAACCAGTAGAACACCGCCACCTCCGCACCAGCCCGAGTCACCTTCGCGGGAAGCCTAGTACCCGGCCCGCCGCTGGTCTCCCCACCCGTTGTACTCCCCGAGACGGGTCCGGTGGTGCACACTGCGCAGATGACGATCCATCCGCTGGCCGCGCCGCTGTCGGAGCCCGCCCGGCCGGAGCTGACCGGAGGCCGCCGGATCGGGGTCCTCCTCAGCCACGGATTCACCGGCCAGCCGGCCTCGATGAAGCCGTGGGGCGAGGCACTGGCGGAGCGTGGGTACGCCGTCGAGGTGCCGCGCCTGCCCGGGCACGGCACCACGTGGCAGGAGCTCAACACGCTGACCTGGGCCGACTGGTACGCCGAGCTCGACCGGACCCTCGACCGGCTGGTCGCCGAGAACGACGCCGTCGTCGTGGGTGGCCTGTCGATGGGCGGCGCGCTCGTGCTGCGGCTCGCCGCGGACCGGCCGGGCGACGTCGCCGGCGTGATGGTGGTGAACCCGGCGGTGGCGACCAAGCGACTCGACGTCAAGCTGCTGCCGGTGCTCAAGCACCTGGTGAAGTCGTTTCCCGGCATCGCCGACGACATCAAGAAGCCGGGCGCCGAGGAGTTCGGCTACACGCGTACGCCGTTGAAGGCGGTCCACTCGATGATGCAGCAGTGGCCGGAGCTGGTCGCCGACCTGCCGAAGGTCACCGCGCCGCTGCTCTACTTCCGCTCGGCCGAGGACCACGTCGTCGACGAGGCCTCCGAGCCGCTGATCACCGGCCGGGTGTCCTCCCGCGACGTCACCGTGGTCCGGCTCGCGGACAGCTACCACGTCGCCACGCTCGACCACGACGCCCAGCGGATCTTCGACGAGAGTGCCGCATTCGTCGCCCGAGTGGCCACTATTTCGTAGGACGGGCATACGCTCGTGGATGTGCCGGACCCCCGCGACCCGCGCGACGAGCGCGGCGATCACGATCACCACGACCAGAGCGCCGACGAGCGCGCCTGGCAGGCGATCGTCGACAACTACGGCGAGCGCGCCGAGATCGACGAGTCGCCCGCGGCCGAGCCACCGGTGTCCGACGCACCCTTCGGCGGTCGGTTCGGCGACCCGCGCGCGTTCCTCGAGGACGCCGATGACCCCTACGTCGGGCACGAGCCCGCCGACCTCGACGACGCCGAGGACGGCTACGTGCCGCCACCACCACCGCCGCTCCCGACGGTGGCCCCCGACCGCGGGCTGGCCTGGGCCGGCGTCTTCGGCTCGCCGACCATCCTGCTGGTCTCGCTGATCCTCGGCATCGACCTGCCCAGCTGGCTGGGCTACCTGCTGATCGCCGGCTTCGTCGGCGGCTTCGTCTACCTGGTGCTCAAGATGCCCCGCGAGCCCCGCGACCCCTGGGACGACGGCGCGCAGGTCTAGTGGTCGTCTCGAAGCCCCCCGGCATTACTGTGCCATCGTGAGCGTCAACGAGACCGTCGAGATCACCGGCCACCTGATGGACCACGGCATCCTGTCGCGGGTCCTCGACGACATCCGCGAGTACGGCGGCGACTACACGATCGACCGCTTCGACGTCGGCCGCGAGACCGACGACACCTCGCACGCCGTGGTCAACGTGATCGCGGAGGACGAGGAGTCGCTCCAGCGACTGCTGATGCGGCTGCAGACCCGCGGCGTGAACCAGGTCGACCCGGGCACCGCCCAGGTCACGGAGGCCGACCGGGACGGCGTCTTCCCCGACCAGTTCTACTCGACCACGAACCTCGAGACCCGGGTGCGCATCGACGGCACCTGGCTGCAGGTCGAGAACCCGGAGATGGACTGCGGCCTGGTGCTCGAGCGCGACGCCGACGGCAAGCCGGTCCGCGTCTACACGCTGCCGATGTCCGACGTACGCGCCGGCATGCTCGTCGTCACCGGCGCCGACGGCATCAAGGTGACGATCCCGGCGCCCGACCGGAGCGGGGAGGCGTTCGGGTTCATGGAGTCGGAGGTGTCCTCGGAGAAGCCCCAGGCCGTGCTGGTGCGCCAGGTCGCCGACGGCATGCGCGAGGCCAAGGCGGCCGGCAAGAAGGTGCTGTGGGTCGGCGGCCCGGGCATCGTCCACACCGGCGCCGCACCGGCGATGGTCGCGATGGTCGAGGCGGGGTACGTCGACGTGCTGTTCGCCGGCAACGCCCTCGCGACCCACGACATCGAGTCCGCGCTCTATGGCACCAGCCTCGGCGTCGACCTCGCGATGGGCCGCGGCGTCGAGCACGGCCACGAGCACCACATCCGCGCGATCAACACGATCCGCAAGGCGGGCTCGATCCGCGAGGCGGTCGAGGCCGGGGTGCTGACCCGCGGGATCATGCACGCTCTCGTCCGGCACGACAAGGAGTACGTGCTGGTCGGCTCGGTGCGCGACGACGGCCCGCTGCCCGACGTCTACACCGACGTCATCGAGGGTCAGCGTGCGATGCGCGCCCAGCTCGAGGACGTCGGCTTCTGCCTGATGACCGCGACCATGCTGCACTCCGTCGCGACCGGCAACATCCTGCCGGCGTCGATCCCGCTGGTCTGCGTCGACATCAACCCGGCGACGGTCACCAAGCTCGCCGACCGGGGCTCCTCCCAGGCCCGCGGCATCGTCACCGACGTCGGGCTGTTCCTCGAGCAGCTTGCCGTCGAGCTCGTGCCCGAGTACCGGCGGTCCTGAACCGCTGCCGGGCCAGGTCGGCCGCCCCGATCGCCCCGGCCTCCGGCCCGAGCGCGGCGCGGACGACCGGCGGGACCGTGCGGTGGTCGGCCCCGACCAACGACGTACGCAGCGCGCTGCGCGCCGGCTCGAGCAGCAGGTCGCCCGCGGCCGAGAGCCCGCCCCCGATCACCACGATCTCGGGATCGAACGCCGCGACCAGGTTGGCCACCCCGACGCCGAGCCACGTGCCCACGGACGCGAACGCCTCCAGCGCCAGCGGGTCGCCGGCCTCGGCGGCCTCGGTGATCATCGGACCGGTCAGCTGGTCGCCACCGCCGCGCTCGCGGACGAAGCGGACCAGCGCGTTGCCGCTGCAGTACTGCTCCCAGCAGCCGGCGCCGCCGCACTCGCAGCCGCGGCCGTCGGGCACGACCTGCATGTGGCCGAACTCCCCCGCCATGCCGTTGTAGCCGCGGTGCACGGTGCTCTCGAGCACGACCGCGCCGCCGATCCCGGTGCCCAGCGTGATGACCAGCGCGTTCTCGGCGTCCCCCACCGCGCCGTACACGACCTCGGCGCGGGCCGCACAGTTCGCGTCGTTGTCGAGCACCACCGGCGCGCTCCAGCGCTCGGCCAGCCGCGCGCGCACGCCCTCGTCGCGCCACGGCAGGTGCGGCGCGAACCGCACCCGCTCCCCCTGCGCGTCGACGAAGCCGGCCGCGGCGATCCCGATCGCGCTGATCCGGCGGATGCCCGCGATCTCCTGGACCGCCTCGGTCAGCGCGTCCTCGACCAGACTCGCCTCCACCCGGCGCCCCGGCGTCGTGCGCAGTGCCGTGCGCAGCACCCGCCCGGAGCGCGACACGGCCGTCGCCAGGACCTTGGTGCCGCCGATGTCGACGCCGATGAACAGAGCCACGCGGGCTATTCGACCACGCCGCTCGGACGCCGCTACCTCGGCCGATACACCTCCGCCCGGTGTTCGATGCGCATCACGAGGATCTCATCGGCCTCGTCGTCGATGCGATAGAGCACGCGGTAGGTGCCGCGCCGAGCCGCGCGGATACCGGCCAGCTCGCCACGCAGCGCCTTCCCGACCCGCTGCGGGTTCTCGAGCAGCGGCCCGGTGAGGAACTCGATGACCGCGGTCGCCACCGGCTCCGGCAGCCCCGACTGCAGGGCCCGGACGGCCGGAGGGGCCAGGACCAGTTCGTACGGCGGGCTCGTGCTCACCGACGAAGGGCCCGCACCGCGTCCGCGCCGCGAACGACATCTCCGGTGCGGTAGGCGGCATCGGCCTCCCGGATGTCGGCCATGGCCTGCGGATCGCTGAGCACGGCGAGGGTCTCCTCCAGCTCGGCAAGGTCGTCGGGACTGATGATGACGGCCGCGGCCCGGCCGTTGCGCGTGACCGTAACCCGCTCGTGCTCGCGTTCGACGCGATCAATGACGTCGCTGAAGTGGTTGCGAACTTCGCGCAGCGGCTCGACAGACATGACCACAATTGTGGCGCTCCGGACCCGAATACTCAACCCTTCACGGAGCGACTCAGCGCCGGGACAGGTCGGCGGCGCCGATCAGGCCGGCGCGGTTGCCGAGGCGGGCCTTGCGGATCTCGGGGATCGGGCGGAAGCCGCGGCCGACCAGCTGGGCGCCGAACGCCTCGCGGGTGGGGCCGAGCAGCAGCTCGTCGGCCTCGCTCACGCCGCCGCCGATCACGACCACCCCGGGGTCGAGGATCTCGGTGAGCGACGCGATGCCCTCGCCCAGCCACCGACCGAGCTCGGAGAGCTGCTGGATCGCGCCCTGGTCGCCGTGCTGGGCGGCCTCGGTGATCAGCGGCCCGGTGATCGCGTTCAGGTCGCCGCCGGCGCGCTGGAGCATGCCCTGCGCGATCATCGCGCCGCTCATCGCCAGCGCTCGGGCCTCGCGCACCAGGGCGGAGCCGCTGGCGTACTGCTCGAAGCAGCCGTGCTTGCCGCAGCCGCAGAGGATCCCGTTCGGTACGACGCGCATGTGGCCGATCTCGGCGCCGACGCCGTTCGCCCCGCGGTAGACCTCGCCGTCGAGCACCAGGCCGCCGCCGACACCGGTGCCGACCGTCACGAGCAGCAGGTCGTCGACGTCGTGGCCGGCTCCGTAGACGAACTCGCCCCAGGCCGCGGCGTTGGCGTCGTTCTCGATCACGACGGGCAGGTCGACCCGCTTCTCGAGCTCACCCTTGAGGTCCTCGTTGCGCCAGGCCACGTTGGGGGCGAACAACACCACCGCCCGGGCCTTGTCGATGTAGCCCGCCGCGCCGACGCCGACGGTGGCGATGTCGTGGCGGGACCGCAGGTCGGTGACCAGGCCCGCGATCGCCTCCTCGATCGCCTCGGCGTCGGTCGCCGGCGACTCCACGCGCAGCGCCTCGAGGATCACGCCGTGCTCGTCGACCACGCCACCGGCGATCTTGGTGCCGCCCACGTCGATCCCACAGGCCAGGCTCATCGGGCCACCGCCTGCGGCCGGATCCGGGCGGCGGTGGGCAGTCCACCTGATGCCGGCCGGGGCAGGTGGAGCGCCCACCGCTCCTCGGCCCCCCGTGCAGCGGGAGGTGGGCAGTCCACCTGATGCCAGCTGAGGAAGGTGGAGCATCCACCGCCGTTCGGCGAGACACGCGGTGATCGACGCAGCCTGCTCATCGGTCGTCCTCCTCGGGATCGGTGTCGTCGGGCCACTCGTCGCCCTCGTCGTCGAGGTCGATGTGCTCGACCCCGCTCTCCGCGGCGCCCCGATCGTGGGTGCCGGCCGCGGCCACCAGCCCGGCGAGGGCGTGGAGCGCCGAGGTCGCCGCGCTCGCGAGCTGCGTGCGCACCTCGGGGCTCAGCTCCCGCACCGCGTGCACGGTGCGGCAGATCGGGCAGTACGAGCACTCCGGCGCGCCGGTGGCCAGATGCTCCTCCACGTCGTGGGTCGCGTCCCTCGCCCAGCCGGTCAGCGCACCGAGGAGCTTCGCGGCCTCCTCGGCGAGGCTGCCCACCTCGGGCCCCTCGGGCCCGTCGCCCGGCTCGTTCCCGTCCCCGCTCACGTCATCTCCCTGCCTCGTCCACGGGGCCCTCGACGAACCGCACCCGCAGCTCGCCCGCCTCCACCCGGGCACCGGCGACGCGGTGCCGCGCCAGCCCGGATGGGAGCGTGACCACCCGACGATACGATCCCACGGTCACGACCAGATCGTCGCCGGTGCGCGCCAGCTGGACCTCGGCGCGCGAGACCAGCGGCAGCGCGAGCCGCAGCACCGTGCCGCCGCGTCCGCGGGTGACCTGGAACGGCCCGCTGCCCGTCGCGGCCGCCAGCGGGTCGTCGGCGCCGTACACCTCCCCCGCCAGCGCGGTCAGCGCCGCCACGCCGACCGGCTCGCGGGGTCGGTACGCCGAGCGCCACAGCGGCAGCCCGGCGAAGGACTCCGTGACCCGCTCGAGCACCTCGTCCTGCGCGACCACCCAGCCGGCCCGCCAGTCGTCGGCGCCGCCGTCGGGGAACACCCGGTTGGCGACCACGCCGTCCACCCGGTAGCCGAAGAGCGACAGGGTCGTGTACGACCGGCGCGCCTCGGCGAGCACGACGTTCTCGGGGGTCAGCACGATCCGCACGCTGGCGTCCGGACCGGCCAGCAGGGTCCGGACCTCGTCGAGCTCGGCGTGCAGTCGCTCGATCGCGTCGAAGACGGTGTCCCCCGGCATCGGCACGCCCGCAGCCCGGCTCAGCACCGGCCGCAGCGCCTTGACCACGCGCCGCTCGACGGGGAGCACCCGGTGCAGGTACCAGCCGAGCGCCTCCGGGAGCGCGAGCAGCCGCAGCGTCTCCGCCGTCGGCGCGCAGTCGACGACGATCACCTCCCAGGCGCCCGACCGGGCCTGGAGCCGCAGCTCGAGCAGCGCCAGCACCTCCTCGGCGCCGGGGATGACCGTCAGCTCCTCCGCGGTGACGGGGTCGAGGCCGGTCGCGTCGAGCACCGAGAGCAGGTAGCGCTGGACATCGGCCCAGGACTGCTCGAAGCGCAGCTGGGCGTCGACCTGCTGGACGTAGAGGTTGCTCGCGACCTCGGTCGGCTCCGCGCCGATCGTGCCGGGCGGGCAGCCGAACGCGTCGGCCAGCGAGTGCGCCGCATCGGTCGAGAGCACGAGCGTGCGCCGTCCGGCGGCGGCCGCCAGCGCCGCCGTACCGGCCGCGATCGTCGACTTCCCGACCCCTCCCTTGCCGGTGAACAGGAGGATGCGCACTACGAGGTCGACTCGACGCGCTTCTTCAGGCCCTTGAGCGCGGTCTCGATCAGGATCTTCTCGCCCTTGCGCTTGAGCATGCCGATCAGCGGGATCGAGACGTCGAGCGCCAGGCGGTAGGTCACCTCGGTGGACCCGTTGCCGAGGTCGCGCAGCACGTAGGCGCCGTCGAGCGCGCGCAGCATCTTGCCCTCGACCAGCGTCCAGGTGACCTCGTCGTAGCCGTCCCACTCGTAGGCGAGGGTGTACTCGTCCTTGATCGGGCTGACGTCGAGCGCGAAGAACACCTGCTCCGCCCAGCCGTCGGCACCCTCCGCGACCACCTCGGCGGTCGTGACGCCCTTGGCCCACTCGGGGTAGGCCGGGAAGTCCCCGATGACCTCCATGACCTCGGCGGGGGCGGCGTCGATGACGATCGACGAGGTGGTCTGCTCGGCCATCGGGCCCCCTTGCTCACGGGCTGGTCTCGACTGGTAGGTCTCCACTGGGGCTGCGAGCGTACCGGATGGGCCGGACCCTCGAACACGCGGTAACCTCAGCCGGTGCGTGAGTTCTCGACCCCGCTGACGACCGAGATCCCGACCACCGGCAATCTCACCGACGACGTGGTGACCAACGCGCGCGAGGCCGCTTCGACGGTGATGTTCAGCCGGCGCGCCGGCGGCCCCGAGAGCCCGTGGGTCGACGTGACCGCGGCCGCCTTCCTCGCCGAGGTCGGCGCGGTGGCCAAGGGCCTGATCGCCGCCGGCATCGAGGTCGGCGACCGGGTCGCGCTGATCTCCAAGACGCGCTACGAGTGGACGCTGCTCGACTACGCCATCTGGTTCGCGGGCGCCGTCACCGTGCCGATCTACGAGACCTCCTCGGCCGAGCAGATCCGATGGATCCTCGGCGACTCCGGCGCCCGCGCGGTCATCGCCGAGACCTCCGGCCACCTCGCCCGCGTGGCCGAGTCCCGCGCCGAGCTCGACCAGCTCAACCACGTCTGGTCGATCACCGACAACGCGGTCGACGCGCTGACCCGGCTCGGCGGCGACATCTCCGACGAGGAGCTCGAGAAGCGGCGTACGACGGCGACGCCCCTCGACCTCGCGACCCTGATCTACACCTCGGGCACGACCGGCCGCCCCAAGGGCTGCATGCTCACCCACGGCAACTTCATGTTCGAGCTGGGCGTCGCGGTCGACGAGCTCGAGCGGCTCTTCCACGAGGACGACGGCGCCACGCTGCTCTTCCTGCCGCTGGCCCACGTGTTCGCGCGGATCATCCAGATCGGCTGCGTGAAGTCGCGCACCCGGATGGGCCACACCGCCGACATCAAGCAGCTGCTGCCCGACCTGGCGGAGTTCCGCCCGACGTTCATCCTCGCGGTCCCCCGGGTCTTCGAGAAGGTCTTCAACACCGCCTCGCAGCGTGCCACCGCCGACGGCCGCGGCAAGATCTTCGACGCCGCCGCCGAGACCGCGATCGCCTACTCCCGCGGCATCGAGCGCGGCAAGATCCCGTTCGCGGTCCGCGCCAAGCACGCCGTCTTCGACAAGCTCGTCTACGGCAAGCTGCGCGCCGCGCTGGGCGGCCGGTGCCTGTACGCCGTGTCCGGCGGCGCCCCGCTCGGCGAACGCCTCGGCCACTTCTACCGGGGCATCGGCCTCGTGGTGCTCGAGGGCTACGGCCTGACCGAGACCACCGCGGCGCTCACCGCGAACCTCCCCGACGCCACGAAGATCGGCACCGTCGGCCGGCCGCTCCCCGGCACCGCCGTCCGGGTCGCCGACGACGGCGAGCTGCTGTTCCGCGGCGGCCAGGTGATGGCCGGCTACTGGCACAACGACGAGGCGACGGCCGAGGTGCTGGAGTCCGACGGCTGGTTCCACACCGGCGACCTCGGCGAGGTCGACGACGAGGGCTTCGTGCGGATCACCGGCCGCAAGAAGGAGATCCTGGTGACCGCGGGCGGCAAGAACGTCGCCCCCGCCGTGCTCGAGGACCGCCTGCGCGGCCACCTGCTCGTCGACCAGTGCATCGTCGTCGGCGACGGCCAGCCGTTCATCGCGGCGCTGGTCACCCTCGACCGCGAGGCGATCCCGCTGTGGGCCGAGCAGCACGGCAAGCGCAACAACATCGCCGAGCTCGTCGACGACCCCGACCTGCAGGCCGAGATCCAGGCGGCCGTCGACGACGCCAACAAGGCCGTCTCCAAGGCCGAGTCGATCCGCAAGTTCACGATCCTCGTCGACGAGTGGACCGAGGAGGGCGGCCAGCTGACGCCGAGCCTCAAGCTCAAGCGCAACGTCGTGATGCGCGAGTTCAAGGACGACGTCGCGGCGCTCTACGTCGGCTGACCCCGCACCAACCGGGTCAGTCGTCGAAGCCGCGCTCGGCGAGCTGCTGGGCGATCGCGATCCGGGTCAGGCCGGTGGGGTGCGAGCCGAACCAGAACTGCGAGAGCGCCGGCGGGGTCGGGTCGGCCAGGGAGCGCAGCGCGAGCTGGCGCTGCACGGCCTCGAACGCCGCCGGGTCGCGGGTCACCTCGAGCGCGTCCACGTCGGCGCGGGTCTCGATCTGCCGGCTGATGGTGTTCTGCATCGGCGAGGCCAGGAAGGTGCCGATCGCCAACAGCGCGAGCACCAGCGGCACCACGGCCGGCTCCGGCATCGACGGCCGCCCGCGCCGGGACAGCCCTCCCACCACGAGGGCCAGCAGCCCCACCCCGAACACCGCACCGGCCGCGCCCAGCAGCGACCCGGTGAGCACGTCGTCGTGCTTGGCGTGCGCCAGCTCGTGGGCGACGACCGACAGCACCTGCGCCCGGGGGACGTCGTCGACCAGGTTGTCGTAGAGAACCACCCGTCGGGTGCTGCCGAAGCCGGACACGTAGGCGTTCAGCGTGGTCGTACGCCGCGAGGCGTCGGCCACGAGCACGTCGTCGACGGGCACCCCCTCCCGGTCGGCGAGCGCCAGGATGTCGGTGCGCAGCGACCCCGCCTCCAGCGGCCGGAACTCGTTGAACAGCGGCTCGACCAGCACCGGGTAGACGAACGACCCGGCCAGCACGAGCACGGCGAGCAGCCCGCCGGCCACCGCCGGCCAGACCCGCGGCCAGAGTCGGGCACACCCGACCAGCACCAGCAGCAGGAGCGACAGCGCCACGATCTGCACGATCTCGGTGCGGACGACGTCGGCGGCGAATCCGCTCCACGCCTGGTTGCTCAGCCCGTGGTCGAGCGCCCGCCGGCGCAGCGCCACCGAGAAGGGCAGCGTGCAGACCCGGCCCACCAGCACGACCACCGCGACGGCCAACACCACCCGCACCCACCACCAGCCGGGCAGCCGCCCGACCAGGCGCTGTCCCCACCGGCTGAAGCCGAGCACACACGAGACCACCAGCGATACCGCGAGCGAGCTCCAGCTCAGCACCCGCGACCAGCGGGCGTACTCCTCGCCGCGCGCGAGCTGCTCGGGGGTGAAGACCGACGACACGGCGACCGGGGCGGGCGTGCCGCCCGGCACCGGCTGCCACGGCACCAGCAGGGCGGCGAGCACCACGAACGCGGCGCCACCGACGAGCGTGACGACCAGCGCGACCCGCCGGTCGGGGCTGCTCATGCCGCCCCCGCCGCGTCGGCCAGGGTCGCGAGGTAGTCGCGCCACCGCCCGGTCAGGCCGGCGACGCTCAGGCCGGTGGCCGCCGCCAGTGCCGGTCCGACGCTCCGGCCGCGGTCGACGGCGCGGTAGAGCGTCACCAGCGCGGCCTCCCCCGCGTCCTCGGCGATCAGCCGGCAGGCCAGCCAGGCGCTCTCGTACGTCGCGCCAAGCCGGGGCGTGTGGGCTCCGAACGCGGCCGCGTCGGGCAGCGCCCGCGGCGAGCCGGACCGGCGTACGGTCGCGATGATCTGGGCCGCGGAGCGCTCGACGGGCAGGGCGACGTCGCGCAGCGCGACGTAGTCGGCGAAGCCCTCCAGCAGCCAGAGCGGGGCCCGGCTGTCCCACGCGCCGGTCGCGACATGGGTGGCCTCGTGGCTCATCACGACCTGCGCGCCGGTGCGCCGCAGCCCGCCGAAGATCTCGGGGTTGGCGAAGACGTGCACCGCCGACCGCGGGGCCGCGGAGCCGTCGGCCGCGGCGGTCACGGCGGCGATCTGGTCGTAGCTGCCCGCGTCGGCGCCGAGCGCCTGCTCGAGCCCCTGCGCCGAGGCCGGCACCTCGACCACCAGCCCCCGGCGCCAGGTCGGCAGCACGGCACGAACGGCCGGCACGGCGGCCTCGGCACGAGCGACGTAGCGGTCGGCGCCCGCCACGGAGTCCGCGACCAGCACGAGGGTCGACGACGTACGCCGCACGTCGACCGGGCCCGCGAGCCAGACCGGGGAGACCCGGTCGCCGCCGCCGAAGCCGGCCAGCGCGACCCGGTCCCCCTCGTCGACCAGGTGCGCCGTGATCTCGGCGCGGGCCGAGACCGTGTCGAAGCCGCGGAAGCGCCACGTCGCGTCGACCGCCGCCGTCCACGCTCCGTCGGCGGTCGGCGCGCCGTCGTCGTCGACGTAGCGCAGCGTGAAGTCGGTGACCCGCAGCGCCTCGCCGTTCGCCGCCAGCGCCGCCAGCAGGCCACCGGCGCCGTCGTCCCCGCCCGGCGCGAGCCCGCGGGCGGCGTCCGGGTCGCGCTGCCGCACGGCGCGCTCGAACGCCGCGAGCGTGGTGCCGGCCCCCGCCGGCGCGACGCTCGGGCGCACCGCCCGCGGCGTCGGCGCGACGTAGGCGTCGTCGCGGACGACCGCCCAGCCGACCAGCGCCGCCGCGACCAGCACGCACAGCGAGAGGCCGGCCACCCACCAACGTGGGCGGCCGGCCTCTCGGGGCTGGTCGGGGGTCGTGCTCACCCCCGCATTGTGCCGTCAGGCGCCAAGGCCCGGGGCGACGGATCGGGCGATCAGCCGGGCCGGACGGCGCCGACGTACGGCATCGAGGACACCGAGGAGACCACGACACCGGTGCCGGGGTTGGCGGCGTGCACGATCATGCCGTTGCCGATGTACATGCCGACGTGGCTGATCGGGCTGTAGTAGAAGACCAGGTCGCCGGGCTGGAGGTCGCTCATCGCGATGTGCGGGCCGGAGCCGTACTGGGCGCTCGACGAGTGCGGCAGCGCGACGCCGGCCTGGGCCCAGGCCATCATCGTGAGACCGGAGCAGTCGAAGGCGTTGGGCCCGGCGGCGCCGTAGACGTAGGCGTCGCCGACCTGGGCCATCGCGTAGGCGATCGCCGCGGAGGCGCGGCCGGAGGCGGGCACGTCGGAGGGGATCCGCGCGACGCCGCGCGAGAGGATCTCCTCGCGCTCCTTGGCCTTGAGGTCGTCGAGGAGGCTCTCGGCCTCCTCGAGCTTCTTGTCGACGGTCGCCTTCTCCTCGCCCAGCTGCTTCTCGAGCGCGGCGACCTCGGTGGCGCGCCGCTCGGTCGCCTGCTGGCGGATGCCGAGCGCCTCGGCCTCGGTGGCGTACTTGTCGAACAGCTGCGACTGCAGGTCGTTGAAGGCCGACATCGTCGACAGCTGCGCGAGGAAGGACTGGGGGTCGTCGGAGACCACGACCTGGCCGACGTTCGAGAGGCTCTCGCCCTCGTACTGGCGCACGATCGAGTCCTGCACCTGGGAGCGGACGTCCTCGAACGCGTCGTCCTGGCGGGCCTGGTCGGCCTTCAGCGAGGTCAGGTCGCGCTGCAGGTCCTTCAGCTCGAGCTGGGCGTCGTGGTAGCGCTCCTGGGCCTGCTCCGCCTCGTGGTAGAGCTTGTCGACGCGGGCCTGGACGTCGTCGATGTCCGGCTCCGCCTGCGCGGGGCTGGACGGCATGAAGCCGACGCAGGCGATCATGGCGCAACCCGAGACGATGGTGGCGAGTCGCTTCCGGCTCTTCTGCACGAGCGGGCGGTCTCCTTCGGTACGTCGTACGCCTACCGGGTGAGCTGACGGATTCGGGCACGACATTTGCCCTACACCGGTCCGGTCCCGGCACGCACGCGTCCCGTCACCCTTCCGGTGATTCACCCCGGGCGGCGGGCGGGCCCGCCACCGATGGTTCCCCGGCTCCGGATGCTCCGACGGGTCGGCGCATCCGGATTCAGCGCGGTGGCCGCGCGGATCCGAGTGATCCACGTCCCCGGCCACCTGAGCGACTGAGGTTAGTCATGCCGGACCGCGGTCGCCAAACCTTCCACCGGCAACACGCCGGAATTTTGCATTGACCTTGCGGCTGACCCGCCGTGGATCCCCGGTTTTCCACAGCATCCGACCCAGAAGTCACATGCGTCACATCAGCCCCACCCCCGTCCCGCGGCGTCGTGGGTGGGCCGTCTCACGCCGACTCCATGTGCGGCGTGTCGACGGATCGGACCAGCCGCAGCGGCGGCACCAGCCCGCTCTCGGCCAGGACGTCGAGCGCGCGGCACTCGTCGTCGTCGAAGGTGAGCTCGGGCGGCGGACCGAGCAGGACGGTGACCACGCAGTCGTGGCAGTGCAACCCGCGGACCTCGCAGGTGTCGCAGTCGATTCTCGTGCTCATGAGAGGCACGGTGCCAGGGACCACCGACAGTCCCCCGGACACCGTCCGGGAGGCGCGTCGCGGCGGTCAGCGGGCGAGCAGCCCCAGCAGCGCGTCGGGGTCGACCACCCGGGCGCCGGAGCGGGCCACGTCGTCGGCGACCGCCCGGTCGGCGGTGACCACGACGACCACCCGGCCGGCCGGCTCCACGGCGACCAGATCGCGCACGACGTCGTCGGCGATCACGCCGCGCGGGCTGTAGAGCACGCGGACCCCGCGCGGGGCGACCACCGGCGGTCGGTGGTCGGTCTCGGCCGCGTCGAAGACCAGCGTGGTCTCCGCGCCGGTACGGGCCACCAGCGCCGCGAGCCCGCCGGCGAGCCGGTTGCGCTGGGCCTCCAGCGACGAGCTCGGCCAGGCCCGCTTGCTGACGTTGTACCCGTCGACGATCAGCCGCGACCTCGGCATCGCGAGCAGCTGCTCGAGGAGCGCGGGACTCTCGGCGCCGAGCGCCCCGGCCGCGCTCGTCGTCCGCGCCCCCGACGCCGCGACCTCGGCCTCCACCCGGTCGGCCGGCACGCCCTCGACCGTCCGCAGCGCCAGCTCGCGGCGCAGCCCGGAGGCCGCGTCGATGACCGTGTCGAGCAGCAGCCGGGCCCGCAGCGTCACCTCGTCGCGGTCGGACCGGGCGGTACGACGCGCCTGCGCCTCCTCCGCGTCGCGGCGCTCCCCCTCGGCGCGGAGCCGGCGGTTCTCCTTCTCCAGCGCCGCGACCCGGCGCTCGACGTCGCCCTGAGCGGCGGCCAGCTCCTCCTCCGCCCGCTCGGCGCGGGCACGGGCCTCCCGCTCAGCCGCCCGCGCCTCCCCGATCCTGCGCCGCAGCGAGGTGTGCTCCGCCTTGTGCTCCTCGGCCCGGACCCGCTGCTCCTCGCGCAGGTCGCGCACGGCCTGCTCGGCCTCGGCCAGCCGGCCGCGCAGCCGCTCGAGCTCGCGGTCGCGCGGATCCGGCTCGGGCGCGGCCGCCACGATCCTCTCGACCCGCTCGGCGAGCTGCTCCTCCCACCCGTCGGGCCGGACCAGCCAGATCCGGGCGGCCACCGCGGCGTCGCCGTCGTCGGGCTCCGGGCGCGCGGCCACCTGGATCCCGACCCGCTCGCGCAGCTCGTCGTCGGCGAGCGCCTCGGTGATCGCGCTCGCGCCCAGACGGGCGCGCCGGGCCGGGGCGAACGACGCCACCCGGCGTACGGCAGCGGGCAGCGACGGCACGTCGGGCAGCACCTCGGCGGTCTGCGCGACGACGCGGGCGCGGACCGGCTCGGGGAGCCCGGCCAGCGCGTGCGGGTCAGGGACAGTCATCGGCGCTCCTCTCCCTGAACGTGTGGTCACCATAGACCGCGCGTCGCACCCGACCGCGCGTCGTCCCAGGAATGTCGGTGGTCGGATCTAGCGTCGAGCACATGGCCCAAGGACCCCGCGTGCACAGCGGCGTTCAGCGTGCGACCTCCACCTGGGAGTCGCAACGCAGTTTCGACGAGCTGGGCCGTCCGCTGCGCGACATCACGTTCTGCGTCGTCGACCTCGAGACCACCGGCGGCTCCGCGGAGGGCGGCTCGATGATCACCGAGATCGGGGCGGTCAAGGTGCGCGGCGGCGAGCTGCTCGGCGAGTTCCAGACCCTGGTCAACCCCCGCGCCGAGATCCCGGCCTTCATCGCGGTGCTGACCGGTATCACCAACGGCATGGTCTCCGACGCGCCGCCGATCGAGTCGGCGCTCCCGGCGTTCCTCGAGTTCGCGGCCGGCTGCGTGCTGGTCGCCCACAACGCGCCGTTCGACGTCGGGTTCCTGCGCTACTTCGCCGAGCAGCAGGGCCGCCCGTGGCCGACGTTCGAGGTGCTCGACACCGCCCGCCTGGCCCGGCGGGTGATCACCCGCGACGACGCGCCCAACTGCAAGCTCTCCTCGCTCGCGAAGGCGTTCGGGTCCGCGACCACCCCCAACCACCGGGCGCTCCAGGACGCGCGGGCGACCGTCGACGTGCTGCACGGGCTGATGGAGCGCCTCGGCGGGCTGGGCGTGCACACCCTCGAGGAGCTGCAGACCTTCTCCTCCCGGGTCTCCACGGCGCAGCGCCGCAAGCGCCACCTCGCGGAGGCGCTCCCCCATGCCCCGGGCGTCTACCTCTTCCGCGACGACCGGGCGCGCGTGCTCTACGTCGGCACCTCGCGCGACCTGCGCACCCGGGTGCGCTCGTACTTCACCGCTTCGGAGACCCGGTCGCGGATCGGCGAGATGGTCGGCATCGCGACCGTCGTCGACGGCATCGAGTGCGCGACGGCGCTGGAGGCCGAGGTCCGCGAGCTGCGCCTGATCGCGGAGCACAAGCCCCGCTACAACCGGCGCTCCCGGTTCCCCGAGAAGGTCCACTTCATCAAGCTGACCCGCGAGCCCTGGCCGCGGCTGTCGCTGGTGCGACGGGTGCTCGACGACGACGCCGACTACCTCGGCCCGTTCTCGTCGAAGAAGACCGCGGAGAAGTGCCTGGCCGCGCTCCACGACACGTTCCCGATCCGGCAGTGCTCCGACCGGATCGCCCGCGACCCCGGCGGCCCCGCGGGCGGGCGGACCCCCTGCGTGCTGGCCGAGATGGACCGCTGCCTGTCCCCCTGCGACGGCAGCGTCGACGCCGCGACGTACGCCGCGGTCGTGCGCCAGCTGCGCGACACCCTGCTGCGCCGTCCCGACGAGGTGGTCGAGGCGATCAACGCGCGGATGGCCGCCCTCGCCGACGACGAGCGCTTCGAGGAGGCCGGGGTGCACCGCGACCGGCTCGCGGCGTTCGTGCGCGCGGCCGCCCGCACCCAGCGGCTCGCCGCGCTCACCCGCTGCCCCGAGGTGGTCGCCGCGCGGCACGAGGACGACGGCCGGTGGGCGGTCCACGTGGTCCGCCACGGCCGGCTGGCCGCGGCCGGCGTGATCCCGCCCGGGGCCGACGCCCACGCGTTCGTCACGACGCTCCGGCAGTCGGCCGAGACGGTCCGCCCCGGCCCGGGCCCGGTGCCGGCGGCGTCCGCGGAGGAGACCGAGAAGGTGCTGCGCTGGCTGGAGTCGCCCGGCATCCGCCTGGTCGACGTCGACGGCGAGTGGACCTGCCCGGTCGCCGGCGCCACCCGGCACCTCGCGGTGCACGACGCGGTCAACCAGTCCCGGCTCTCGCTGGTGCCGTTCGCCGACCGCCGCGGGCTCGCCCCGGTGCACCGGCCGGCCCGCTGAGCTCACGGGGCCGAGTAGTGTCCGTCCCGTGATCACCGCCATCGTCTTCGTGAAGGCCGACGTCGCCCGCATCCCGGAGGTGGCCGAGGCCATCGCCGCGCTCGACGGCGTGAGCGAGGTCTACTCGGTCACCGGTCAGATCGACCTGATCGCGCTGGTGCGGGTGCGCGACCACGACGACATCGCGGCCGTGGTCGCCGACCGTCTCAACAAGGTGCCCGGGGTCAACGCCACCGAGACCCACATCGCGTTCCGCACCTACTCGCGCCACGACCTCGAGTCGGCGTTCTCCCTCGGCCTCGACTGACGGTCGGAAGTCCCGATTCAACCCTCAGGCGGACGCGGCGATCCAGCGCTCGAGGGTGGCCTTCGCGGCACCGGAGTCGATCGCGTCGCGGGCCTTGTCGATGCCGGCCGCCAGCGCGTCGGCGGGTTCGGCCGCGGGGTCGTCGTACACGGCCAGCGCCGCGCCGGCGTTGAGCAGCACGGCGTCGCGTACGGCGCCGGTCTCCCCGCCGAGCAGCCGGCGCACGACGTCGGCGTTGTGAGCGGCGTCGCCGCCGCGCAGCGCCTCGGTGGTGCCCCGGGCGATACCGAGCTCGGCCGGGTCGACCACGGACTCGGTGACCGCACCCTCGTGCACGCGCCACACCCGGGAGGTCGTGGTGGTCGTCAGCTCGTCGAGCCCGTCGTCGCCGCGGAAGACCCACGCGTCGACGCCGCGGCCGGCGAACACGCCCGCCATCACCGGCGCCAGCCGCGCGTCGGCGCAGCCGATCGCCTGGGCACCGGCCCGGGCCGGGTTCGTCAGCGGGCCGAGCAGGTTGAACGTCGTACCGATGCCCAGCTCGCGCCGCGCCACCGCGGCGTGCCGCATGGCCGGGTGGAAGGTGGCCGCGAAGCAGAAGGTGATGCCCGCCTGCTCGGCCACCGACGCCACCCGCTCGGGCGGCAGGTCGAGACGGATGCCGAGCTGCTCGAGCACGTCGGCGGAGCCCGACTGCGAGGAGGCCGAGCGATTGCCGTGCTTGACCACGCGAGCGCCGGCGCCGGCCGCGACGATGGCGGACATCGTCGAGATGTTCACCGACATCGAGCGGTCGCCTCCGGTGCCCACGACGTCGAGCAGGCGACCCGGGACCGACAGCGGGGTGGCGACGGCGTACATCGCCTCGACGAGGCCGAGCACCTCGTCGATCGTCTCCCCCTTGGCGCGCAGCGCCACCGCGAAGCCGGCGACCTGCACGGGCGTGGCCTCGCCCGAGAGCATCTCGTGCATCGCCCAGGCGGTCTGCTCCGCGCTGAGGTCGGTGCCGGCGACCAGCGCGCCGAGGACCTCGGGCCAGCTGGTCACGTGCCGGCGGGCACGCGCGAGCTCAGCAGCGACACGACGGTCTCCGCGAGCTGGATCGGGTCGAGCGGGTGCGGCACGGCGGCCTCGGCCCGCGACCAGGTGGCCAGCCACGCGTCCTGCGGGCGGCCGGTGAGCACCAGCACCGGCGGGCACTGGTAGATCTCGTCCTTGAGCTGCTTGGCGATGCCCATCCCGCCCGCCGGCACGGCCTCGCCGTCGAGGATCACGAGGTCGATGCCACCGGCGTCCATGTTCTGGATCACGACCGGCTCGGTCGCCACCTCGACGTACTCGAGCTCGGGCAGCTCCGGGTGCGGGCGTCGGCCGAGGGCCAGGATCACCTGCTGGCGGGTGTTCACGTCATCGCTGTAGACCAGCACCCGCAGGGGCATGGTCCGAGAGGTCGCGTCGTTCACGTTCGCGACTCTACCGGTCGGTCTCGGTGGGAGGTGCGGCCGAGGGTGTGACCTGCGGCGCGGTCTGGGGTCCGGCCTGGGGTCCGGCCTGGGGTCCGGTCTGGGCTCCGGTCTGGGGGCCGGCTTCGGGCGGGGACCCGGATGCGGACGCCGCACGCTCCCGCGCCTCGAGCCGGTCCAGCCTCCGGTCCTCGCGCTCGGCCTCCTTCAGCGACTGGCGCACCCACTGCACGAACAGGACGCCGAAGAACGCCACCGCGATCAGGTCACCGGAGCCCCAGAGGATGCCGCCGGCGAGGTGCTGGTCGTCGAGCGGGTCGGGCAGCCAGGCGCCCATCGGCCCGTCGTGCAGGGAGGCGTAGTGGTCGCCGCCGAGCACTTCCTCCTCCTGCATGATCGTGATCCCGAGGAAGGCGTGGAACGGCAGCGTCATCACGATCAGCAGCATCCGGAACGGGTAGGCCACCTTGCCGGGCACCGGGTCGACGCCGACCAGGGGCCAGAAGAAGAGGCAGCCCACGAGCACCAGGTGCAGGTGCATCGTCTCGTGGAGGTACGTCGAGTCCAGCGTCGCGGGGTACCAGCCGGTGAAGTAGAGCGACCAGGGCGAGGTCACGTAGAGCACGAACGTCAGCGGCGGGAAGGACAGCACCTTCGCGACGCGCGAGTGGAGTACGACGAGCAGCCAGCGCCGGGGCCGGGCCGGCAGCGTGCGCAGCGCCAGGGTGACCGGGGCGCCGAGCGCGAGGGAGAGCGGCACCAGCATCGACAGGACCATGTGCTGGACCATGTGCACGCTGATCAGCGTCTCGTCGTACGCCCCCAGACCGGACGCCGTGGCGAAGTAGAAGAGCCCCATCCCGACGGGCACGAAGGCGATCGTCCGGCCGACGGGCCAGCGGTCGCCGCGGCGGTGCAGCGTGACCACTCCCCAGATGTAGAGACCGGCCACCCAGACGGTCAGCACGAAGGCGACCGGCTGCAACGACCACCCCGTGAGCACGGTGCCGAAGGTGAAACGAGGGAGGTCGACACCGGCGTCCAGGACGGTGCCGACAGCGGGGATGAGCACGTTGTGAACTTTATGACGACGAAACGCGGGGGGCCGGGGTGCCCTCCCCGAGCGGTCACGCCATAATGGCCACCGTGGCGACAGCAACTGCGATTCCGGCTTCCCGTCTGCACGGGCATCATGACCGTCCGAGCATGGTCTCGGTCGGCACGATCATCTGGCTCTCGAGTGAGCTGATGTTCTTCGCGGCGCTGTTCGCGTCGTACTTCACGATCCGGGCGGTGAGCCCGGACCTGTGGGCCCAGAACACCCAGCACCTCAACGTGCCGTTCGCCACGGTCAACACCACGATCCTCGTGCTGTCGTCGCTGACCTGCCAGCTGGGCGTCTTCGCCGCCGAGCGCGGCCAGGTCGGCCGCACCGGCTCGGTCTGGAACGTCAAGGGCTGGGGCCTGCGCGAGTGGTTCATCCTGACCTACGTCATGGGTGCGATCTTCATCGGCGGCCAGGCCACGGAGTACGCCGAGCTGGTGCGCGAGGGCATCACGATCCAGGACTCGGCCTACGGCACGATGTTCTACCTGACCACCGGCTTCCACGGCATCCACGTGACCGGCGGTCTCATCGCCTTCCTCTTCGTGCTCGGCCGCACCTACGTCGCCCGGAAGTTCACCCACGAGCAGGCGGTGAGCGCCATCGTCGTGTCCTACTACTGGCACTTCGTCGACGTCGTGTGGATCGGGCTCTTCGCCACCATCTACCTCGTCCAGTAGCCCCGAGTAGACCTACCCAACGCAAGGACAAGATGTGCGTCTCCTGAATCGATCCGCAGGTCGACTCTCGCGGCACCGCCGTAGCCCCCTGGCGGGCCTGCTCGTCATCCTCGCCGGCCTGCTGCTGACCGGCGGCATCTTCACCGCCGTCGCCAACACGACCGCCCAGGCCGACCAGACCGCCTCCAACGAGGAGCTCGTCGCGAAGGGCCGGGCGCTGTTCCTCGTGAGCTGCTCCTTCTGCCACGGCCAGAACGGCGAGGGCGTGAGCACCGAGAACGGCAACCAGCTCGGCCCGTCGCTCGTCGGCGTCGGCGCCGCTGCCGCCGACTTCCAGCTCAGCACCGGCCGGATGCCGATGGCGCAGCCCGGCGCGCAGGTGCCGAGCAAGCCCGAGGCGTTCGACGACGACGAGATCGCCGCGCTGTCGGCGTACGTCGCCTCCCTCGGCCCCGGCCCGGCCATCCCGGACGAGTCCGACTACAGCATCGAGGGCCTCAGCGACGAGGAGCGTCAGGCGGCGATCGCGCGCGGTGGCCAGATCTTCCTGACCAACTGCACCGCCTGCCACAACTTCCAGGGCTCCGGCGGCGCCATGCCGCGCGGCGGTTACGCGCCGGCACTGCACGAGACCAGCGCCAAGAACATCTACCAGGCGCTGCTCACCGGCCCGCAGAACATGCCGAACTTCACCAACGGCAACCTCTCCCCCGAGGAGAAGCGCGACGTCATCGCGTACCTCTACTCGCTGCGAGACATGCCCGAGTACGGCGGGTTCGGCCTCGGCGGTCTCGGACCCGTGCCGGAGGGCATGGCGGCCTGGCTGTTCGGCATCGGCCTGTGTGTCGGCGCCGCGGTCTGGATCGCCGCCCACACGACCCGTTCGAACAAGAAGAAGGTGGACGCGGCATGAGCACTCCGTCCCACGACGGGGGCCACGACGAGCCCGTGGACGAGAATCTTCCCGAGCGCGACGACCTCTACGCCAACCCCGGCCTCCCCGAGCACCAGTGGCGGCCGACCGACGTCGACCCGAAGGCCGAGAAGCGCGCGGAGCGCCAGGTCGCCACGCTGTTCGGGCTGTCGGCGATCTGCACCGTGCTGCTGGTCGTCGCGTACTTCACCGTCGACGTCAACGACACCGTCGGTAACCTCGGCGCCCAGAACCTCACCCTCGGCCTGTGCCTGGCCGGCGCCCTGCTGTTCCTCGGCTTCGGCGTGATCCAGTGGGCCCGCAAGCTGATGGCCGACCAGGAGATCGTCGAGTACCGCCACCCGGCGGCGTCCTCCGACGAGGACCGCGCGGCGACCCTCGAGGCGCTCAGCACCGGTCTCGCCGAGTCCGGCATCGGCCGGCGCCCGCTGGTGCGCAACTCGCTGCTCGGCGCGGTCGGCCTGCTCGGCGTGCCCGCGATCGTCTTCCTGCGCGACCTCGGCCCGACCAACGCCCAGGTGACCAAGGCCCAGCCGTACCCCGGCGCCGGCCTCGAGCACACCATCTGGGAGCAGGGCATGCGCGTCGTCCGCGACGTGGTCGGCACCCCGATCAAGCCGGGTGACCTCCAGATCGGCGACCTGGTGAACGCCGAGCCCGAGGGCCTGTTCAAGAGCCCGTGGGACGGCGAGCCGCTGGAGGGCCTCGCCCTCCAGGTCGGCAAGTCCAAGGGCGCCGTCGTCGTCGTGCGCATGGAGCCCGACGAGATCATCCCGGGCAAGGGCCGGGAGAACTGGTCCGTCGACGGCATCCTCTGCTACTCGAAGATCTGCACCCACGTCGGCTGCCCGATCTCGCTGTACGAGCGCACCACCCACCACCTGCTCTGCCCCTGTCACCAGTCCACCTTCGACCTGGCCGACTCCGCCAAGGTGGTCTTCGGCCCGGCCGCGCGGCCGCTGCCGCAGCTGCCGCTGGCCGTCGACAGCGAGGGCTACCTGGTGGCGCAGAGCGACTTCACCGAACCCGTGGGACCGAGCTACTGGGAGCGTGGCTGATCATGGACACCAGCAAGGTCGCCAGCAGCAACACGACGACCGCTGCGACAGCGAGCAAGCCCAAGCGCATCGGTGCCGTCGCCACCTGGGCCGACGAGCGCCTCGGCCTCGCCGGCCTCGCCAAGAAGAACCTGCGCAAGGTCTTCCCGGACCACTGGTCCTTCATGCTCGGCGAGATCGCGCTCTGGAGCTTCGTCGTCCTGCTGCTCACCGGCGTCTTCCTGACGCTCTGGTTCACCCCGAGCATGGGCGAGGTGCAGTACAACGGCACCTACGAGCAGCTGCGCGGCGTCCACATGTCCGAGGCGTTCGCCTCGACGCTGCGGATCTCCTTCGACGTGCGTGGCGGCCTGCTGATGCGCCAGATGCACCACTGGGCGGCGATGCTCTTCGTCGCGTCGATGATGATCCACCTGCTGCGCGTCTTCTTCACCGGTGCGCACCGCAAGCCGCGTGAACTCAACTGGGTGATCGGCTGCCTGCTGCTGATCCTGGGCACGCTCGAGGGCTTCACCGGCTACTCGCTCCCCGACGACCTGCTCTCGGGCACCGGCGTCCGGGCCGCGGACGGCTTCATCAAGGCCACCCCCGTGGTCGGCACCTACATGTCGTTCTTCCTCTTCGGCGGCGAGTTCCCGGGTGAGTCGATCATCCCGCGCCTGTACGTCGTCCACGTGCTGCTGCTCCCCGGCCTGCTGCTCGCGCTGATCGCGGCGCACATGCTGCTGCTCGTCTACCACAAGCACACGCAGTGGCCTGGTCCCGGCCGCACCGAGAAGAACGTCGTGGGCTACCCGATGCTCCCGGTGTACGCCGCCAAGGCCGGTGGCTTCTTCTTCATCGTGTTCGGCGTGACCGCGCTGCTCGCCAGCCTGCTGTCGATCAACGCGGTGTGGAAGCTCGGACCGTACGACCCGTCCAAGGTGACCGCCGGCTCCCAGCCGGACTGGTACATGGGCTGGCCGGACGGCGCGCTGCGGATCATGCCCGGTATCGAGAGCGAGTTCTGGGGCATCACGATCTCCTGGAACGTCATGCTCCCGATCCTGGTGCTACCGATGCTGATGTTCGTGATCCTGCTGCTCCTGCCGTTCCTGGAGGCGTGGATCACCGGTGACAAGCGCGAGCATCACCTGCTCCAGCGGCCGCGCAACGCCCCGACCCGCACCGCCCTGATGGTCGCGCTGATGACGATGTACGGCCTCTTCTGGGCGGCCGGCGGCAACGACATCCTCGCCATCAAGCTGCACGCGTCGATCAACGAGATCACGTACTTCCTGCGCGGCGCGGTGTTCGTCGGCCCGATCCTGGCGTTCATCATCACCCGCCGCTGGTGCATCTCGCTGCAGCGCAAGGACAACGAGACCCTCCTGCACGGCTACGAGACCGGCATCATCATGCGGTCGGCCGAGGGCGGCTACTCCGAGCGCCACCTGCCGCTGCCGGACTCGAAGGCCTACACGCTCACCGCTCGCGACCGCGACCCGGTCGTCGACGGCTTCGAGGCCGACGCCGCGGACGCCAACGGCCTGCCGGCTCCCGGCGAGGGCCGGATCGCGGCGCTCCGCCACCGGCTCCGCACGCTGTGGTACACCGACAACGTGCAGAAGCCGACCCAGGCCGAGCTGGAGGAGGGTCACCACCACTCCGAGCACGAGCACGAGCTCCAGGAGCCGATGGACGGCCGCGCCGCCGACGGCCACCAGTTCGACGGTCACCACCTGGTCGACGACGAGTCGCTCCGGCACTGACCCGGCCCTGCGCCGTACGAGGCCGCCCACTCCCCCGCGGAGTGGGCGGCCTCGGCTCATTTCAGGCTGTGCCGACCAGGGTGTTGGTCTCGCTCTGGCTGGCCTCAGCCGTCGCGGCTTCCCGTCGCGGCTTCATCAAGGGATGAGGGCGAGGCCGCGCTCCCCCGGGTGAGCACACCGAGGGAACCGTCGCTCCACCCTCATCCCTTGATGAAGCGCCCGCAGCGCGCCGCACCGGAACGACGTTGCTCACGCCAACCGCCCGCAGACCCGCTCAGGCCAGCGCGGAGCCCTGCCGGTACTCCCGGAACGACTCGTTCCAGTCGCCGTAGCCGTTGTCGAGGGTCATCGGGCGATCGGTGCCGGTGTAGTCGACGACGTCGCCGCGGCGGGACATGGCGTAGAGCCAGGCGGCGTTCTCGGTGCTCATGCCGGTGCAGCCGTGGGAGACGTTGGCGTAGCCCTGGGAGCCGACCGACCACGGTGCGGCGTGGATGAACTCGCCGGAGTTGGTGACCCGCATCGCCCACTTCACGCCGGCGATGTTGTAGGCCTCGGCGCCGGTGATGCCGACCGTCTCGGAGTTCATGTCCTTGGACTCGAACTTCTCCATGATCACCTTCACGCCCGAGCGGGTGGTGAAGTCGGGCTGCTTCCCGGTGGTGATCGGGATGGTCCGCAGCAGCTTGCCGTTGCTGAAGACCTTCATCTGGTGGGTGCGCGCGTCGACCCGGTAGATGTGCGCGTCGCCGACGTGGAAGTCGAGCTGGCGGCTCTCCTGGCCGTAGATGCCGTTGCCGGCGGGCACGCTGTTCACGTCGACGTCGACGTGCACGTCGGTGCCGGCCTGCCAGTACTTCTTCGGGCGCCAGTGCGCCTCGTTGTCGCTGAGCCAGTGCCACGTGCCCGGCTGCGCGGGCGTGGAGGTCACCGTCATGTGCTTCTCGAACGCCGCCCGGTCGGTGACCGGAAGGTCGAACCTGACGATCACCGGCATGCCGACGCCCACCGTCTCGCCGTCGAGCGGCGCCACAGAGGCGTAGGTCTGCTCGTCGAGGGTGAGGCTTTGGGTCGAGAAGCTGAGCCGGCGGGTGGCCTGGTCGCCGGCCGCGCTCTGCCCCGAGGCCTTCACGACGTACGTCGTGCCGGGCTCGAGCCGCGCGGTCGCCCGCCACGAGGTGCCGTCGGACGAGACCTTCCCCGCGACGTCGCCGGCCGGTGAGGTCGCCTGGACCGAGCTGATCGTGCCGCTCGAGGCGGTCACCGTGAGCTCGGTGTCGACGGGCACGTCGCTCGCGCTCCGCTGGACGCTCGAGGTGACCCGGAAGGGCGTGGTGTCGGGCGTCGGCTCCGCGGCCGACGTGTCGCCGCCCGCGACCGCCGAGGCGCCCGGGACGTCGTCGGTGTTGCAGGCCGACAGCCCGCCACTCGCGAGCAACAGCAGCGCCACGGCACCGGTCAGGCGCGTGCGACTCACGGACATGGTCTCCCCCGAAACAGACGGCCTACGAACGTCGTCCAGGGTAACTGCCGAAGCCACACGCGCCGATTCGACGCGGCCGGGTGGGCTCAGTGAGCGTGGACACCCCGGTAGTACTCGAAGATCCAGCCGCTCACGGCCAGGGCACCGAGCACCAGGCCGATGATGAACAGCCACCAGGCGCCCGCGGCGATGCCGAAGACACACACGCTGAGCGTCAGGCCGCACCACAGCGGCCACCAGGAGTACGGCGGGAAGAAGCCGAGCTCGCCGGCGCCGTCGGCGATCTCGCCGTCCTTGCGGTCCTCGGGACGGGGGTCCATCCGCTTCGCGTGGAAGCCGAGGTAGAAGGTCACCATCACGGCCAGGAGCGTGGTCATGGTGAGCGCGGACGTGCCCGTCCAGTCACCGGCGATGAACCAGTAGGCCGGGGTGACGAGGGCGAAGAAGATCGTGACGATCGCGAAGATCCAAGCCTCGGACTTCATCAGGCGTCGCCCTCCGGGTTGTCGTTGCGGTCGCGCAGCATCTCCTCGCGGCCCTCCATGTCAGGCGCGTCGGCCGGTCCGCCGACCCGCGCCATCTCGTTGTCCTCGAGCTCCATCGCGGCGACCTCCGGGTGGTGCAGGTCGAAGGCCGGGGACTCCGAGCGGATCCGCGGGATGGTGACGAAGTTGTGCCGCGGCGGCGGGCAGCTGGTCGCCCACTCGAGCGACCGGCCCCAACCCCACGGGTCGTCGACCTCGACCAGCGGAGCCCGGCGCGAGACGTAGACGTTGTAGAGGAACGGCAGGGTCGAGGCGCCCAGCAGGAACGCGAAGACCGTCGAGATCTGGTTGAGCGTGGTGAAGCCGTCGTCGGGCAGGTAGTCGGCGTACCGACGCGGCATGCCCTCGACGCCCAGCCAGTGCTGGATCAGGAAGGTCCCGTGGAAGCCGACGAACAGCAGCCAGAAGTGCACCTTGCCGAGGCGCTCGTCGAGCATCCGGCCGGTCATCTTGGGCCACCAGAAGTAGAAGCCCGCGAACATCGCGAACACCACGGTGCCGAACACGACGTAGTGGAAGTGCGCCACGACGAAGTAGGAGTCGGAGACGTGGAAGTCCAGCGGCGGGCTGGCCAGGATGACGCCGGTCAGGCCACCGAAGAGGAACGTCGTGAGGAAGCCGATCGACCACAGCATGGGCGTGTCGAACGAGACCGACCCGCCCCACATAGTGCCGATCCAGTTGAAGAACTTCACTCCGGTCGGTACGGCGATCAGGAAGGTCATGCCGGAGAAGAACGGCAGGTCAACGGCGCCGGTCACGAACATGTGGTGCGCCCACACCGCGACCGAGAGGATCGCGATGCCGAGGGTCGCGCCGACCAGGCCGATGTAGCCGAAGACCGGCTTGCGGCTGAAGACCGGCAGGATCTCGGTCACGATGCCGAAGAACGGCAGGGCGATGATGTAGACCTCGGGATGGCCGAAGAACCAGAAGAGGTGCTGCCACAGGATCGCGCCGCCGTGCGCGGTGTCGAACACGTGGGCGCCGAGCTGGCGGTCCGCCTCGAGCGAGAGCAGCGCGCCACCGAGCACCGGGAAGACGATCAGCGCGAGCAGGCTGGTGACCAGCGTGTTCCACACGAAGATCGGCATCCGGAACATCGTCATGCCGGGCGCGCGCATGCAGATGATCGTGGTGATGAAGTTGACCGCGCCGAGGATGGTGCCGAGACCGGCCATCCACAGGCCCATGATCCACAGGTCACCGCCGACGCCCGGCGAGCGGACCGCGTCGGAGAGCGGCGTGTAGGCGAACCAGCCGAAGTCGGCCGCACCCTGCGGGGTGAGGAAGCCGGACGCCGCGATGATGCCGCCGAAGAGGAACAGCCAGTAGCTGAACATGTTCAGCCGCGGGAACGCGACGTCGGGCGAGCCGATCTGCAGCGGCATGATCACGTTGGCGAACCCGAAGAACAGCGGGGTCGCGAACAGCAGCAGCATGATCGTGCCGTGCATGGTGAACAGCTGGTTGTAGAGCTCGTCGTTGACGACCTGCATGCCCGGGTAGGCCAGCTCGGAGCGGATCAGCATGGCCATCAGGCCACCGATCAGGAACCACGCGAACGACGTGACCAGGTAGAGCTTGCCGATCAGCTTGTGGTCGGTGGTCGTGAGGATCCGCGCCACCTGCTCGCCAAGCGGCCTGCGGGGCGCCGGAATGGCGCTGGTCGGCTGTGCGGATGTCGTAGTCACTCCGCGCCCTCCTCGGACTCGTCACCGGACTCGAGTCCGGTCTGGGTGCTGGCGTAGTCGCCGCCGAGCAGCGGCAGGTCGGACGTCGCGCCGGCGTCCTCCAACTGCTGCAGGTAGGCCTGGTAGTCCTCCTGGCTGACGACGTGCACGTTGAAGAGCATCCGCGAGTGGTAGGCACCGCAGAGCTCGAAGCACTTGCCCTTGTACGTGCCGATCACGGTGGGGGTGACCTCGTAGTGGTTCACCCGGCCCGGGATGACGTCCATCTTCATCAGGAACGCGGGAACGCCCAGGTCGTGGATCACGTCGGGCGAGTGCAGGTTGAAGCGCGTGGTCTGGTCGACCGGGAGGTACAGGTCGGGGATCTGCGAGCCGGTGCCGCCGCCGTGGACGTAGGACTGGTACGGGAAGTTGTCGTCGGCCGGGTCGTCGTTGGCCGACGCGTCCATCTCACCGAGGCCGTAGTTGAAGGTCCACGACCACTGCTGACCGACGACCTCGATCGTGTTGTCGACCGGCAGGTCGTCGTCGAGCACGTAGTTCTGGGTCTTCACCGTGTGGGCGAAGAACACGATCACCATGATGACCGGAGCGATCGTGTAGAAGATCTCCAGCGGCAGGTTGTAGCGCGTCTGCACCGGGATCTCGTCGTCGCTGCGACGGCGGTAACGGATGATCACGTAGAAGATCAGGCCCCACACGATGACGCCGGTGATCATCGCGGCGATCCAGGCACCCTGCCAGAGGCCGAGGATGCGCTCGCCCTGGTTGGAGATCGGCGCCGGCATCGCCGCGCGCTTCCACTCATCGGTCGTCTCAGAGGAGCAGCCGCCGAGCACCAGGACAGTGATGCCCATTGCGATCAGCACGGCCGAGCGACGGATTGTCGCCGGCTTCACGGCCGAGCGCCTGGGGAGTTGCAGACCCACGAACGAGCCTCTCTCTCATCGATCACGGATACGCCGAACACTAGCGGAATCGCCCCCTCAATGATCCGGTGGGGTGCCGGTAGGTTGCGAGTGTGAGAAAAGCCGCGGCGTACCTGGACTCGGCATCGTCGGAGCCGCTCCACCCGGCCGCCCGCGAGACGCTGTCGGCCGCCTACGAGCGGGGGTACGCCGACCCCCGCCGGCTGCACGGCCCGGGGCGCGATGCCCGTCTGCTGCTGGACAACGCGCGCGCCGTCGTCGCGGAGTGCCTGGGCGTGCGCGCCGACGAGGTCACCTTCACCGCGTCGGGCACCGACGCCGTGCATCGCGGCCTCCTGGGGCTGCGCCGCACCGGCGCGGTCGGGCACGCGTCGGTGGCGCACACGGCCGTCGAGCACTCGTCCGTCGTCCATGCCGCGACGTGGGCCGGCGCCGCCCGCGAGATCCCGGTCGACCGGCTGGGGCGGGTCGACCCGGCGGCGGTGCCGGCAGACGCCGGCGTGGTCGCCGTCCAGAGCGCCAACCACGAGGTCGGCACCCTGCAGCCGGTCGCGAACCTGCACACCGCCGCCCCCCTCTTCGTCGACGCCTGCGCGTCGATGGGCCGGCTCCCCCTGCCCGGCGGCTGGGCGGCGCTCGCGGGCTCGGCCCACAAGTGGGGCGGCCCCGCCGGCGTCGGCGTCCTCGTCATCCGCAAGGGCACGCGCTGGGTGAACCCCTTCCCCGGTGACGACCGGATCGACGAGCGGACCTGCGGCTTCGAGAACGTGCCGGCGGCGCTCGCCGCTGCCGCCGCCCTGCGCGCGGTCGTCGAGGAGCGCGAGGAGGTCAACGCGCGCCAGTTCGCGCTCGTCGAGCGGATCCGCGAGGCCGCGGCGCTGATCCCCGACGTCGAGGTGGTCGGCGACCCCGTCGAGCGGCTCCCCCACCTGGTCACGTTCTCCTGCCTCTACGTCGACGGCGAGGCGTTGGTGACCGAGCTCGACAAGCGCGGGTACGGCGTGGCCAGCGGGTCGGCCTGCACGGCCTCGACGCTCACCCCGAGCCGGGTGCTCGAGGCGATGGGCGTGCTCACCCACGGCAACGTGCGGGTCTCGCTCACCCGCGACACCACCGAGGAGGACGTCGACGGCTTCCTGGCCGCGCTGTCCGAGGTGGTGCGCGACCTCCGCGCCCAGGTGGGGCTCTAGATGGCCGGGCCGCCCACGGTCGACCTCGAGCTCGACTGCCGCGGGATGCTCTGCCCGATGCCGGTCATCCACCTCGGCAAGAGGTACGCCGAGGTGCCGGTCGGCGGGCTGATCGGCGTGGTGGCGACCGACGTGGCCGCCCGTACCGACGTGCCGGCCTGGTGCCGGATGCGCGGCCAGGAATACGTCGGCGAGGACGCCGCGCCCGACGGGGCGCCGCGCTACCTCGTACGCCGGCTGCGATGACCAGGCCCGAGGGCTCGCACGCTGCGCGACGCTCGGCATCCACGCCGGCTTCGTTGCCAGCGCTCGACAGACACCCGGTATGCCCTGGCACCGGCGCCTTGCCGGCGCGGCGCCGAACGCCGCTCGCCGGCACGACCCCCCGGGCCTGCTCATCTCAGCTGACCGACTCCGCCAGCTCGGCGATCCCGACACCGGTGTCCTCCAGGCGCGCCACGTCGACGGTCCGGCCGACGAGCGCGCGCAGGTGGTCGATGCTGTCCCACTCGTTGAGGTGCATCCCGCCCAGGACCCGGCCGGCGTCATGCCAGAGCACCACGGCCTGCCGCGCCGCCAGGTCGCCACGCACGACGACGCTGTCGAGGTGCTCGCGCGGCACCCGCCCGACGTACTCGACCCCGAGGTCGTACTGGTCGGTGAAGAAGTAGGGCACCCGGTCGTAGGGCGCGTCCGCGCCCAGCATCGAGCGGGCGGCCGCCCGGCCCTGCTCGATCGCGTTGTCCCAGTGCTCTACCCGTAGCCGGCCGAGGGTCGGGTGGTCGTGGGCCGCGATGTCGCCGGCGGCGTAGACGTCGGGGTGGGAGGTGCGCAGGGTGGCGTCGACGAGCACACCGCCGTCGACGTCGAGTCCGGCCGCGACCGCCAGATCCAGCCGGGGCGCGGCACCGACCGCCACCAGCACCAGGTCGGCCGGCACCGGACTGGTGCCGTCGAAGGAGGTGCCCAGCCGCAGGTCGACGCCGTGCTGGCGGTGCAGGTCGGCGAAGGCCGATCCGAGCCGCTCCCCCAGCACGCCGAGCAGCGGCTGGGCCTGCGGCTCGATCAGCGTGACGTCGCACCCGGCAGCCCGGGCCGCGGCCGCGACCTCGAGGCCGATCCAGCCGCCGCCGACCACGGTCAGCCGCGGCTTCTCGAGCAGCGCGGCGCGCAGCGCGGCCGAGTCGTCGCGGGTGCGCAGGTACGCCGCCGGCGCGCCCGTCACCGGCAGCCGGCGCGGCTCGGAGCCGGTGGCCAGCAGCAGCTTGTCGAAGGCGATCTCGCCGCCCGGCGTCACGACCACCCGGCGCTCGAGGTCGACCGCGCTCGCGGCCGTGCCGGTGCGGACGTCGATCGCGCGCTCGGTGTACCAGTCGGCGTCGCGCAGACCGGTGGCCTCGACGTCCTCGTGGCCCAGCAGCACGTCCTTGGACAGCGGCGGCCGATCGTAGGGCAGGTGCTGCTCGGCGCCGAGCAGCACGACGTCGCCGTCGTACCCCTGCTCGCGCAGCTCCTCCGCGGCGGCGTTGCCCGCCAGTCCGGCGCCGATCACGACCATCGTCATGGGATCAACCTCTCTATCGATCTGGTGCTGTCGGTCGGGTGCGGGTGAGCGCGAGGAACTCCGCACGACTCGCCGGCTCCTCGCGGAGCCGGCCGAGCAGGGCGGACGTCACCGTCGTGGCTCCCGGCGCCCGGACGCCCCGCAGCGTCATGCAGAGGTGCTCGGCCTCGATGACGACACCGACGCCGGACGGCGCGAGAGCCTCCTCCAAGTGTCGCGCGACCCGTTGGGTGAGTCGCTCCTGAGTCTGCACGCCGCGGGCGTGGTGGTCGACCACGCGGCCCAGCTTGGAGAGGCCGACGATCCGGTCGCCGGGGAGGTAGCCGACATGCGCGACGCCGACGAACGGGAGCATGTGGTGCTCGCACATGGACCGCACCGGCAGGTCGCGCACCAGCACCAGCTCGTCGTACCCCTCGTCGTTGGGGAACGTCGTCATCTCGAAGGCGGTCGGGCTGAGCATCTCGGCCAGGGCGCGGGCCATCCGGCCCGGCGTCGCGGCGAGCGACTCGTCAGCGAGGTCCAGGCCGAGCGACCGGAGCAGGTCGACGGCGGCCGCCTCCGCGGCGTGGACGTCGACCCTGGGGTGATGCTCGACCCGCCAACGAGCGAGGTCCTGGGCGGCCTGGGTCATGCCCGGGACCGGTCCATGGCCAGCAGGCTGAGGGCCAGGGCGGCGAGCAGCAGGCCGAAGTCGCGCAGCGCGATGTCGTAGTACTCCCCCGTGCTGACCAGGTTGACGATGATGCCGGCCAGCCAGGCGGCGACCAGCAGCCCGCCCCAGCGCGGCGTGACGAGCACGACCAGGCCGGCGACGATCTCGACGACGCCGATCATCAGCATCGCGTCGTGGGCGTCGCCGGGGATCAGGTCGTTGACCCAGGTCGCGAGGTAGGCCTCCCAGTCGTCGGTGAGGACGCCGAGGAACTTGTCGAGCCCGAACAGGATCGGCGCCACGACGAACGCGGAGCGCAGCAGCAGGTAGGCCTGGTCGGTGTGGTTCGCCGTCATCACGGACGGCCGGTGGTGCAGCGTGGTCATGGCTCCTCCGGTTTCTAAAACTGAACTAGTTGCACGTTAGAATCCGTGGCACCATTGCGTCAAGAGTTTTCTGTTTTAGACAAGGAGCCGCCCGTCGTGGACCTCGCCGCCCAGGCCGCCAGCGTCGGTGCCCTCGCGGAGCCGATCCGCCTGGCGCTCTACGAGTACGTCGTGGCGCGCGGGGAGCCCGTGGGCCGCGAGGAGGCCGCGACCGCGCTCGACCTGGCGCCGCACACGGCGAACTTCCACCTCGACCGGCTGGTCGAGGCGGGGCTGCTGACCGCGGAGTACCGCCGCCTCGGCGGCCGCACCGGACCTGGCGCCGGACGCCCGAGCAAGCTCTACAAGCGGGCCGAGGACCCGGTCGCGATCTCCCTGCCCGACCGGAAGTACGACCTGGTGGGCCACATCCTGGCCAGCGGCATCGAGCGGGCGAGCGGTGCCTCCGGCCCGGATGTCGACACGGCGATCGACACGGCGGCCGCGGAGATCGGGCGGGCGATCGGCGCCGAGGCGGCGCCCGGCGACGTCGCGGCGTTCACGAGGGTGCTGGCCGACCACGGCTTCGAGCCCCGGGTGGACGGCGACACCGTGCTGCTGGCCAACTGCCCCTTCGACACGCTCGCCCGCAGCCACACCGAGCTGGTGTGCGGCATCAACAGGTCGTTCGTGCAGGGGGTCGCCGACGGGATCGGCTGCGACGTCAGCGCCTGCCTCGCGCCCGAGCCCGGGATGTGCTGCGTGCAGGGCCGGATCGGCCCGGAGGTCAGCCGATCGACTTGAGGTGCGGCTCGATGTCCGCGGCTGCGTCGCTCCCGTAGGAGTGCTCGAGGCGGGCGAGGAACTGGGCCGGGGTGAAGGCGTACTCCTGCGTGCCGACCGTCTCCACGACGTACGCCGCGAGCACGCAGCCCACCTGGGCGGCCCGCTCGAGGCCGAGGCCCCACGCGACGGCGGCGAGGAAGCCCGCGCGGAAGGCGTCGCCGACACCGGTCGGCTCGACCGCGGTGACGTCCTGGGCCGCGGGCAGGAAGATCGGCTGCTCCCCCGCGCGCTCGACGCGCACGCCGTCCTTGCCGAGGGTGGTCACCTGCACGCCGACCCGGTCGAGGACCTCGGCCGCCGACCAGCCGGTCTTCTGCTCGATCATGTGCGACTCGTACTCGTTGGAGAAGAGGATCGCGGCGCCGTCGATGAGCTCGCGGATCAGCTCGCCATCGCTGAACGCCAGCTGCTGGCTCGGGTCGGCGATGAAGGCGTAGCCGCGCTGGCGGCACTCCTCGGTGTGCCGGAGCATCCCGTCGGGGTCGTCGGCGCCGATCAGCACGTAGTCGGGGTGACCGACGCGCTCGACGACCGGGCCGAGCTCGATCAGCCGCGCCTCGCTCATCGCGCCCGGGTAGAACGAGGCGATCTGGGCGCCGGTCGGGTCGGTGGTGCACACGAACCGCGCCGTGTGCCGGGTGTCGGAGATCCGCACGTGGGAGCAGTTGACGCCGTGCCGCTCCAGCCACGAGCGGTAGTCGGCGAAGTCCTCGCCGGCCGCACCGACCAGCACCGGGCGCAGGCCGAGCTGGCCGAGCCCGAAGCACATGTTCGCCGCCACGCCCCCGCGCCGGATCTCGAGATCCTCGACCAGGAACGACAACGAGATCTTGTCCAGCTGCTCCACCACCAGCGAGTCGCGGAACTTCCCCTGGAAGCTCATCAGGTGGTCGGTGGCGATGGAGCCCGCGATCAGCAGCGACATGACACGGGAGACTACCGAGGCGAACTGCTACCCCGACCGGCCGGTAGCACTTACGGTCGATGTCATGAGCAACGCCCGACTGGCCTACGACGACGCCTCGACGCCCGCCGAGATGCGGATCGACTGCCTGGCGGCGCAGGCCGCCCTCACCGGCCCGCTCGCCGCGACGGCGCGCGAGCTGTCGCGGGAGCAGCCCAAGGCGGCGCAGATCGAGGTCCCCGAGGCCGCCGCCCGTCTGGCCCGCGCACTGCACCTGCAGCTCGACGGGGAGTGAGCGGCCCTCGCACCCACCGCACCGGTGGTTGAGGAGGTTGCGCTAGCAACCGTCTCGAAACCCGGTCAGCCGACAGGCATCCGCCACCACCGACGCCGTCAGCACGATGGTCTCGAGGCTCGGGCCTGGCGGCCCTCACACCTCAACCACCGCACCGGTGGTTGAGGAGGTTGCGCTAGCAACCGTCTCGAAACCCGGTCAGCCAACAGGCAACCGCCACCACCGACGCCGTCAGCAGGGTGGTCTCGAGGCTCGGGCCTGGCGGCCCTCACACCTCAACCACCGCACCGGTGGTTGAGGAGGTTGCGCTAGCAACCGTCTCGAAACCCGGACAGCCGACAGGCAACCGCCACCACCGACCCCGTCAGCAGGGTGGTCTCGAGGCTCGGGCCTGGCGGCCCTCACACCTCAACCACCGAGCGCGCCCGAAATGCAGCAGGCCCCGCCGGTCGTGCACCGACGGGGCCCTGCTGTCACTCAGCTCAGTGGAAGCTGTCGCCGCAGGCGCAGGAGCCGGTGGCGTTGGGGTTGTCGATCGTGAAGCCCTGCTTCTCGATCGAGTCGACGAAGTCGATCATCGCGCCGTTGAGGTAGGGAACGCTCATCCGGTCGACGACGACGGCCACGCCGTCGAAGTCGGTCACGACGTCGCCGTCGAGGCTGCGCTCGTCGAAGAACAACTGGTAGCGGAGGCCCGAGCAGCCACCGGGCTGCACCGAGATGCGCAGCGCGAGGTCGTCGCGGCCCTCCTGCTCGAGGAGGCTCTTCACCTTGGCGGCGGCCACCGGGCTCAGGTTGATGGAGTCGGCGTGGCGCTCGGTGGTGGTCTCGACCTGCTCGGTCATGGGCTGTTCTCCCGAAGTCGATGGAAGTGTCTTGCTAGCCCCAATGGTCGCACACCGGCGGTTATTCCGGTCACCCAGCGTGACCTCGCGGCGACCAGGTGCGCGCCACGCGCTCCGCGAGGTCCGCCAGCGCCCCGGCGGGGTCGGCGAAGGCGCGCTCCTCCCCCGTCAGGTCGACCAGCGAGTACGCCGACTCGACGCCCAGGGCCCGCATCTCCCGCGAGCCGACCTGGACCCGTCCGGCGAGCACCACGCAGGGGCGCAGCGCCTCCCCGGCGAGCTCGGCCACGCCGTACGGCACCTTGCCGCCGCGGCTGGAGTAGTCGAACGCCCCCTCGCCGGTGACGACGAGGTCGGCGGTCCGGGCGCGCTCGGCCAGCCGGAGGCTGTCCGCGACCAGCCCGATGCCCGGCCGGCGGGTGGCGCCGAGCAGCAGCAGCGCGAAGCCGAGGCCCCCGGCGGCGCCGGCGCCCTCGCCGAGCGCCACCCGGCGGTCGGTCGCCACGGCGAGCTCCTCCAGCCAGCCGTCGACGATCGGGAGCCGGTCCTCGGCGATGCCCTTCTGCGGGCCGAAGACCTTGGTCGCCCCGAACAGGCCGGTCAGCGGGTTGTCGACGTCGGTGGCTGCGACCAGCTCGACCGGCACCGACGGCAGGTCGACCCGGCCGATGCCCGCGAGCCCGGCGACGCCCCGGTCGAGCGGCCGGTCGGCGGTGGCCCCGAGGGCGGCCAGCAGCCCGGCTCCCCCGTCGTTGGTGCCGCTCCCGCCCAGCCCGACCACGACCCGCCCCGCACCCGTGTCGACGGCCGCGCGGACCAGCTCGCCGACGCCGTAGGTCGTGGCCTCCTCCGCCCGCTCCCCGCCGGTCAGGTGGACGCCGCAGGCCTGGGCGCTCTCGACGTACGCCGTGCGCACCCCGTCGTGCTCGACCACCAGCAGGGACGCCGGCGTCGGCTCGCCGTGCGGGCCGCGGACCGTCACCGCCAGCAGGTCGCCGCCGAGCGCCGCGTGCAGCACGTCGACGAAGCCGGGGCCGCCGTCGGCCATCGGCGCCAGGTCGATCTCGTCGTCGGGGGCCCGTCGCCGCCAGCCCGCCGCGATCGCGTCGGCGGCCTCCACAGCGGTCAGCGTGCCCGCGAACTTGTCGGGGGCGACCAGAATGCGCATGCGCCCATCCTGGCGGACTGCCTAGGGTCGGCGTCGTGGCAGACCCCCAGAACGGCCCCCGGCACGACCCCCTGAGCGGCCTGATCATCCGGCCGATGACCCTCGACGACGTCCCGGCGGCGGAGCGGGTGAGCGACGAGGGGTTCTTCGAACTCGACACCCGCCAGCGGCGCGGCACCGACCCGGAGCCCGAGCGCCGCTCGGAGGCGCACCGTGCGGTGTGGATCGAGCGGACCCGGCACTTCGTGCGCACCGACCCCGGCGGCTGCTGGGTGGCCGAGGACGCCTCCGGCATGGTCGGCATGGCCACCTCGTTCCGGCGCGAGACGCTGTGGTGCCTGGCGACGTACGCCGTGCTGCCGGGCCGCCAGGGGCAGGGCATCGGCAAGCCCCTGCTCGCGGCGGCGCTCCAGCACGGCGCGGCCAGCACCCGCGCGATGCTGTCGGCGTCGTCGGACCCCCGAGCCGTGCGGGTCTACCACCAGGCCGGGTTCGAGCTGCATCCGCAGATGTACCTCACCGGCGCCGTGGACCGGTCCGCGATCCCGGCGGTGCAGAAGGTCCGCGAGGGCTCGGCCGCGGACGTCGACCTGATGGACTCCCTCGACCGGGCGGCCCGCGGCGCCGGGCACGGTCCCGACCACGAGCTGATGCTGCGCACCTGGCGGCTGCTGGTCTCCGACACCTCGACCGGGTCGGGCTACGCCTACCTCAACGAGCGCGGCCAGCTGGCCCTGCTGGCCGCCAGCAACCGGCGCACGGCGACCCGGCTGCTGTGGGCGGCGCTGGCGGAGGGCCCCGAGCAGATCACGGTCGGGCACGTGACGGGGGCCAACCAGTGGGTGCTCGACGTCGGCTTCGCCGCGCGGCTCGCGCTGCACCAGGAGGGCTACCTCGGCCTGCGCGGGATGAAGCCGCCCGCGCCGTACGTTCACAACGGTGCACTCCTGTAGTGCCCCGCACCGGAAGTTCGGCACCCGACCCCCAGGACTAGGATTCGGCCATGGCGACCGTGGATCTCCCGCTGCTCCCGCTCGGGCGCGGCACCGACCTCAACAGCGAGCGGGGGGTGGAGTGCCCGGGCGACCTGCCCCCGGCGTCCGACCCCGCACTGGTCGCACGGGCGCGAGCGGCCAAGGACGCGCTCGGCGAGAAGGTGTTCGTGCTCGGGCACCACTACCAGCGCGACGAGGTCATCCAGTTCGCCGACGTCACCGGTGACTCCTTCAAGCTCGCCCGCGAGGCGGCGGCCCGGCCGGACGCGGAGTACATCGTCTTCTGCGGCGTGCACTTCATGGCCGAGTCGGCCGACATCCTGACCGGCCCCGACCAGCAGGTGGTCCTGCCCGACCTCGCGGCGGGCTGCTCGATGGCCGACATGGCCCGGCTGACCCAGGTCGAGATGGCGTGGGATGCGCTGGTCGAGGCCGGGATCGGCGACTCCGTCGTCCCCGTGACCTACATGAACTCCTCGGCCGACATCAAGGCGTTCTGCGGGCGCAACGGTGGACTCGTCTGCACGTCGAGCAACGCCGACGTCGCGCTGCAGTGGGCTGTCGAGCAGAAGCCCGACGCCAAGATCCTCTTCTTCCCCGACCAGCACCTGGGCCGCAACACCGGGGTGCTGAAGATGGGCTACACGGTCGACGACTGCGTGGTCTGGGACCCGCACCGCCCGAACGGCGGACTGACCACCGAACAGCTGCGCGACGCGAAGATGATCCTCTGGCGCGGCCACTGCTCGGTCCACGGCCGCTTCTCCCCCGAGGCGGTCGACGACCTGCGCGCCGAGATCCCCGACATCACGATCCTGGTGCACCCCGAGTGCCGCCACGAGGTCGTGCTCAAGGCCGACCTGGTCGGCTCGACCGAGTTCATCATCCAGACGATCGAGGCCGCGCCCGCGGGCTCCAGCTGGGCGATCGGCACCGAGCTCAACCTGGTCAAGCGGCTCGCCGACGCCCACCCCGACAAGCGGATCGTCTTCCTCGACAAGGCCGTCTGCTTCTGCTCGACGATGAACCGGATCGACCTGCCCCACCTGGTGTGGACGCTCGAGTCGCTGGTCGCCGGCACCGTCGTCAACCGGATCGAGGTCGACGCCGAGACCGAGAAGTGGGCGCTGGTCGCGCTCGAGCGGATGCTCGCCCTGCCGGGCAGGACCGCCAAGGACTGACCGGCGGGCCGCGCCCGGAACCGGGCGGGTCCTCAGGACTGCTCGGGCAGCTCGAACCAGGCGCAGGTCCCGCCGTACGCCGCCTCCCCGAGGCCGATGCGGCCACCGTGGGCCTCGATGATGCGGCGGCAGGTCGACAGGCCGATGCCCGAGCCCTCGACGTCCTCGTCGATGCGCGCGAGGGGCTGGAAGACCCGCTCCCGCTGGTCCTCCGGGATGCCCGGTCCGCGGTCGCAGATCTCGATCCGCCAGCGACCGTTGACCACCGTGCTGTCGACCTCGATGTGCGGCGGGCGGCCCGCCCGGGTGAACTTGGCGGCGTTCGCGACCAGGTTCTGCAGCACCGCGCGCAGCTGCACGGCGTCGCCCGTCACCGTCGGGAGATCGCCCGTGACGATCGTCGCCCCGGTCAGCGGCACGGCCAGGTCCTCGACGACGTCGCGGAGGACCCCGCCGAGATCGACGGGGCCGCGCTGCAGCTCGCCGCCGACCCGCGCGAACTTGAGCAGGTCGTCGATGAGCGACTGCATCCGGTCGGCACCGCCGATGGCCCGCTGCACGAGGAAGCCCATGTCCCCGTCGCCGTCGAGCTCGTCGTCGAGCATCCGCAGCGCCATCGTCACGGCGGTGAGCGGGTTGCGCAGGTCGTGACTGACCTGGCCGGCGAACGCCGCGAGCTGCTCGTTGGAGCGCTGCAGCTCGCGGGTGCGCAGCTCCAGCTCGAGCAGGTCGACGACCCGGTCGGCCAGCCCGACCAGGGCGCTCTCCTGCTCGTCGGCCAGCGTGCGCGGCTGCTCGTCGAAGACGCACAGCGTGCCGATCACGACGCCGTCGGGCGTGCGCAGCTGGTGGGTCGCGTAGAACCGCACGCGCCCGATCGCGCCGGTCACGAAGGGGTTGTCCGCGAAGCGGGGGTCCTTGCTGGCGTCCGGCACGATGACCGGCGCCTCCTCCTCGAGGACGGTCGCGCACATCGAGTCCTCGCGCCGGCAGACCGAGGCGTCGAACCCGTGGGTGGCGATCTGGTGCTGCTCGGTGTCGGTGAGCAGGTTGATCGTCGCCATCGGCACCAGCGCCACCTGCGCGGCGATCTCCACGAGCGCGAGCAGGTCCGGCCGCGGCGGCTCGACGAGCACCCGGTAGCGCCCGATCTCCGCGACCCGCCGCTCGTCCTGCACAGGCGCGATCGCCATCCGTCAGCCTCCCCATCGGCTCGAGGTACCCGGACCGAGAGCCGGGGCATCGGCCCCGGCCTCGAAGCCCGCAGGCTATCCGGGCCGCCGCCTCGTCGGCGCGGGCCCCTCACCGGCCGAACGGCTGGCCACCCGATCCGCCACGGAACTGCACCATCCCGCCACCGGGGACGCCGGGGAGGCCGCCCTCGCCGAACCGGAGTCCGCCGGTCCCGCTGTCCCCGCTCGGCAGCGCCCGGTCGAGGTCGGCGAGCACGACCTGATCGCCCGGCGACACCCCGTCGGTGATCTCAACCCGGGTGCCGCCGGCGACCCCGGTGGTGACCGGCGTCGGCGTGGCGACGCCGCCGTCGAGCACCAGCACCGTGCCGTCGGACACCGCCGACGCCGGCACCGTGACGACGTCGGTCGCCGCGCCGGTGACGACCGCGACCGAGGCGGTCAGTCCGGTCGCGAGGTCGAGGCGCTTGCGCTTCAGCGTGATGGTCACGGCGTACGCCGAGTCGTCGTCCGGCACCGAGCTGACCTGCGTGACGGTGCCGGCGAGCGACCGCTCGGCACCGGCGGGTGCGGCCGTGGCCCGCTGGCCGACCTTCAGGTCCTGCACCTGGGCGGTGGTCGCCGCGACCCGGACGGTCGTGGTGCCCCGGGAGACCAGCACGAAGACGTCCGTCCCCGCCGCGACCGAGTCGCCGACGGCGGCGTCGACCGCGACGATCCGGCCCGCGAACGGCGCGGTCACGGTGGCGGTCGCGAGCTCCTGGCGGGCGGCGACCAGGTCGGCGCGCGCCTGGTCGATCGCGGCCTGGTCGTGGGCGAGCGTCGCCGCGGTGACCGTGCCGCCGGGGGTCTCCTCGGCGACGAGCACGATGGGGGCCTCGCCGGAGGTCGACGTGGCCGCGGCGGGATCGGCCGCAGCTCCGGCCTCCGACAGGGTCGCGCCGAGCGCGTCGAGGGCGTCCTGGAGCACCTGCTGGTCGGTGGCCACCCGCTGCTGCGCGGCCTGCACCGCCCCCAGGGCGTCGGCGCACGCCTGGCCGGTCACGTCGACGCAGGCGGCCTGCTGGGCGACGAGCGCCTGCTGCGCCGCGACCAGCGACGCCGACACGGTCGACTGCGCGGCGACGACCGCCCGCTGCTGCTCGGCGAGCGCGGCGAGGCCCGGATCCTGGCTCGGAGACCCCGACGGCTCCGCGGGGGACTCCGAGGTCTGGGGAGCCTGGGGAGCCTGGGGACTCTGGGGAGCCTGGGGCGTCTGGGCAGGCGCGGAGGGCGATCCGCCGCCCGCCTGCGACACCGCGACGGTCTGGGCATCGATGTCGGACTCGAGCTGCGCGCGGGCCGCCGCCAGCGTGGCGCGGGCCGACCGCACGGCCCGGCGCAGCGTCTCGTCGTCGAGCCTGCCGAGGGCCTGCCCGGCGCGCACCTGCTCGCCTGGCTCGACCGCGATCGTCGCGACGGTGCCGGAGCTGGCGAAGGCGAGGTCGGCCCGCCCGGCCGGCTCCACGGTGCCGGACAGGTCGAGGGTCTGCTCGACGTCGCCGACGGTCGCGCGGGCGGTGCGGTACGACGGGTCGTCGGCCTGCGCGGCGTACGCCGCCCAGCCGACCCCGACGACGGACAGGGCCGCGACACCGACGACGGCGCGGCGCGGGATCCTCACGCGGCACCGTCGCCCGGGCCGCGCATCGCGAACCCGAGGCCGCCCGCGCACTCGCCGTCGACCGGGTCCGAGACGCCGATCGTGTCGGCCCTGACCGCGCCGGTGTCGTCGCTGTCGCCGCGGGCGGTGACGCAGCGGCCCACCACCACGGCGGAGGCCGTGGCCGCCACCGTCGTCGTGTACGTCGTGGCGTCGTCGACGGTGACCGTGACCTCGGCGTTCTCGTCGCTGCCCGGGGTCGTCGCGCTCAGCGTGAAGCCCGCCGCGGACACCCCCGTGACCTCGCCGAGCGTGCCGAAGCCGCGCATCCGGCCGCCGTCCGGCGCGTCCGACGGCAGGTCGGACGGCGTCCCCTCCGGCCGACCGCCACCGGGACCGTCGGCGCCGGGGCCGCAGGTCCCGTCGGCGTTCGCGTCGGTCAGCCGCACGCCGGCGGCGGTGACCGCGGTCGTGTCCGCGGAGGCATCGTCCGTGGTGACCAGGACGCAGGCGCCGACGGCGACGTCGTCGAGCGTGCCGCCCACCTGCTCGGTGAACGTGGTGTCCCGGGTCCAGGTCACGGCGACCTGGCCGCCCTGCGGGCTCTGCACCTGGGCGGTGCGGCCCGACACGGCGGCGACCTCGCCGGCGGCACCCGGGAGGCCCGCTCCGCCGGGCATGCCGCCCGATTGCGGAGCGGCGTCGGTCGCCTCGTCGTCGGCGCCGCAGGCGGCGAGGGTCGCGAGGAGCAGCACCGACGACGCGGTGGCGAGGGTGAGGCGGGTCAGGGTCATGGGGAGGGCCTTTCGTAGGGGCGCAGCCTCACTCGCTGCGGAGGGCGTCGATGGGCGTGAGACGGGCGGCGCGGCTCGCGGGGTAGACCCCGAAGCCGACGCCCAGGGCGAGCGAGGTCAGCAGCGCCGCGCCGACGGCCAGCGCCGAGAGGGTGACCGGCTGGTCGATGAGGGGCGGCAGCACCCACGAGCCGACGACGCCGACCAGCAGGCCGACGACCCCGCCCGCCAGGCCGAGCATCGACGCCTCGACCAGGAACTGCCGGCCGATCACCCGGGGCGTCGCGCCGAGCGCCTTGCGCAGCCCGATCTCGCGGATCCGCTCGGTGACCGAGACCAGCATGATGTTCATGACACCGACCCCGCCGACAAGCAGCGAGATCGCGGCGATGCCGGTGAGCAGCACGGTGAGGGTCCTGTTGGTGGAGTTCGCGGTCTCGACGAGCGACTCCTGGGTCGAGATGCCGAAGTCCGCGTCGGTCGTGGTGACGCCGTGCCGGGTGGCCAGGAGGCTCTGGACCTCCTGGTACGCCGCGCTGAGCGTCGCCTGCGACGCCGCCTCGACGTAGATCGTCGACACCGAGCTCGAGGTGGCGCCGGTCAGCGCCTGGGCGGTGCTGATCGGCAGGATCGCCTGGTCGTCCTCGGAGCCGCCCGACTCGGAGGCGCCGCTCGAGTCGAGCACGCCGATCACGGTCAGCCGCTGGCCGGCGATCGTCACGGTCTGCCCGACCGGGCTGCCGAGCCCGAGGAGCTCGCTCGCGGTGTCCGGTCCGAGCACCACCACGGGGGCGCCGGAGGCGACCTCGTCGGCGGTGAAGAACCGGCCCGACGCCAGCGAGCGGGCGCGGACGTCCGGCCACGAGGGCGTCGTACCGACCAGCGAGGTCGTCCAGTTGGTCTCCCCCGCCGTCAGCGACGCGGACGACGAGGTCGTCGGCGCGACCCGGCGTACGTCGGGCGCGGCGGTGTCGTCGCCGATGGCCGCGGCGTCCTCGAGCGTGAGCGTGGTCGCCGAGCCGAAGCCGCCGCGCATGCCACCGGAGTCGGTGCTGCTGCCCGGCGACACGATCAGCAGGTTGCTGCCGAGCGCGTCGATCTCGTCGCGCACCTGCTGCTGCGCGCCCTGGCCGAATCCGACGGTGAGGATCACCGACGCGATGCCGATGACGATCCCGAGCATGGTCAGCAGCGACCGCATCCGGTGTGCCCGCACGGCCTCCGCGCCGGCGCGGAGGGTCTCCACCCAGGTCACGCAGACACCCCCGCCCGCGCGGTCGGCGTGTCGGAGACGATCCGGCCGTCGTCGATGACCAGGTTGCGGCTCGCGCGGCCGGCGACGTCGTGCTCGTGGGTGATCAGCACGATCGTGCGGCCGGCGTCGTGCAGCCCGTCGAGCAGGTCGAGCACGTCGGCGGTCGACCGGGAGTCGAGGTTGCCGGTGGGCTCGTCGGCCAGGATGATCGCCGGCTCGGTCACCAGCGCCCGGGCGACCGCCACGCGCTGCTGCTGACCGCCGGAGAGCTCGCCCGGCCGGTGCGCGGTGCGGTCGGCCAGCCCGACCCGCTCCAGCGCGGCCACGGCCCGCTCGCGTCGCTCCTGGCGGGGCAGGCCGGCGTACACGAGCGGCAGCTCGACGTTGCGCCACGCGGGCAGGCCGGCCAGCAGGTTGAACTGCTGGAAGACGAAGCCGATGCGGCGGTTGCGCACCTCCGCCAGCTGGGCCTCCGACATGGTCGACACGTCCTCGCCGGCGAGCAGATAGCCGCCGGCGGTGGGGTTGTCGAGGCAGCCGAGGATGTTCATCAGCGTGGACTTGCCGGAGCCGGACGGGCCGACGACCGCGACGTACTCGCCCTCGCGGATCGCGGTGTCGATGCCGCACAGCGCCTCGAACTCCAGGCTGCCGGTGCGGTAGGTCTTGCGGACGCCGTCGAGCCCGATGATGGGCGGGGTGCTCGTCGTCGCGCTCACTGGGCCGGGCCGCCCGGCATCGCGGGCTGGCCGCCGTCCATCCGGAGCTGCGGCAGCTGACCATCCGGGAAGCCCTGCTGGCCTCCCCCGCCACCACCGGAGATCCGCTCGAGGCCCGGCACGACGACCGTGTCGCCCTCCTCGAGCCCCGAGACCACCTCGGTCGTCACGCCGAACGCCTCGCCGGTCTCGACCTCGACCCTGGTCTCCTCGCCGTCCTCGACCTGGATGGCGTAGGTCGTGCCGTCCTCGGTCGTGAGCGCCCGACTCGGCACGGTGAGCACGCCCTCGCGCTGCTTGACGACGATCGTCGCGGTCGCCGAGACCCCGGCGTAGAGGTCGTGGCGCCGGCCGGTGACCGCGATCGTCACCGGGAACACGGCGGCGCCGCTGTCGTTGGTCCGCGCGACCAGGCCGACCTCCTCGACGGTGCCGTAGACGGTGTCGGCCACGCCGGTGACGGCGATCTCGGCCTGCAGGCCCCGCTTGAGCCGGTCGACGTCGGCGGCGGCGACGGTCGCGTCCACGACGTACCTGCCGGTCGAGACGATCGAGATCGTGCCGGCCGAGGTGTCCGCGTCTGCGGTCGGCGCGCTCGACCCGACGGTGTCGCCCTCGGCGAGGTCGACCGAGGTCACCGTGCCCTTGATCGAGGCGCGCAGGGTGGCGTCCTCGACGGCGCTGCGGGCGTCGGCGAGGGCGGCGCGGGCCGAGACGATTGCGGCCCGGTCGCTGGCGAGCCGGACGTCGCCGGCGCCGGCGTCCTCGTCGTCGTCGAGCTGGGCCAGGGCGGCGTCGTACGACGACTGCGCGGCGCGCCGGGTGGCGACCAGGGCGGCATCGTCGACGACCGCGAGCACCTGGTCCTTGCGCACCCTCTCGCCCTCGGCGACGGCGACCCGGGTCACCCGGCCGGCGACGGCGAACGACTCGTCGGCGGTCCTGCTGGCGGCGACCGACCCGTCGGCCGTGACGGTGTCGCGGACGGTCTCCGTGGACACGGTCGCGGTGGTGCTGGAGGCGGCCTGTGAGCTGTCGCGGGTCGACAGCCAGGCGCCGGTGCTCGCGACCGCGACCAGCGCCACGAGGGCGCCGCCCAGCAGGACACGCGAGCGACGACGGGCGGGCAGGCGCACGGGGGTCCCTCTCGACGTGGGTCGATGCGGGACCGGTCGGCGCCGCGAGGGAGACGTTGCCGGGGCGGGCTGTGCCGCTCCTCGGGTCGACCTGTGCGTGGCCTGTGGGGCGGACCTGTGGGCGGACCTGCCCTACAGGCCGGGGGCGCCCCAGACCGCGAGCCAGCGGCCGAGGTCCTGCTCCATCGGGAGCTCGCCGGCGAGGGTGTCGCGCAGCTGGAGCTCGAGCAGGTTGTCGCGCTGCCGCTCCCCCGCCCCGGCGGAGCCGCCCTGGGGCGCGAACGGGTAGAAGGTGCCCTGCTTGTAGAGGTAGACCAGGCCGACCCGGCGACCGTCGGCGCCCGCGAACGGGATCAGCGAGCAGAGCAGGCCGGGTCCGAACCCCTGCTCCTCCAGCGAGGTGTTCACCGCGTGCAGGTCGGTGCAGAGGTCGGCGATGTCGGGGTCGTCGCGGACCACGAGCCAGGTGAAGCCGTACTCGTCCTGGCTGAGCTCGACGTCGGGCTGGCCGGGGTCGGCGTTGAGCAGCTCGACGACCTCCGACTGCACCTGCGCGAAGGCGTTGCCGGTCGCCGCCCGGTAGCAGACCGAGCCGGTGCCGGTCGGCCGCAGGCCGAGGCTCGTCTCCAGCGTGATCGCCGCGCTCGGCACGTGGAAGAGCGCGTCGAGACGGGGCGCCTTGGGGCGGGAGCGGCCGGTGATGACGTCCCAGAGGCCCATCAGGCGGACCGGTCCAGCTCGGCGCGGATCTTCGCCAGCTGCTCCAGGCGCTGCTCGAGCGTCGGGTGGGTCGAGGTGAGGGTGCGCATCGACACGCCCTTGACGGCCGGCGCGATGAAGAAGGCGTTCATCGGCTGCGAGGCGCGCAGGTCGCGGTCGGGGATCGTGTTGATCTCGCCGGTGATCTTCTGCAGCGCCGAGGCGAGCGCCTCGGGCTTCATCGTGAGGTAGGCGCCGGCCCGGTCGGCCGACATCTCGCGGTAGCGCGAGAGCAGCTTGAGGAGCAGGAAGCTCACGGCGTACGTGATCAGGCTGACGACGAGGACGATCAGCCAGACCGGGAGGCCGTTGTTGTTGTCACGCCGGTTGCCGCCGAAGATCGCGCCGTACTGCGCGCCCCGGGTGAGCATGCCGGCGACGATGCCCGCGGACGAGGCCACGGTCATCACCAGCACGTCGCGGTGGGCGACGTGGGACAGCTCGTGGGCGAGGACGCCCTCGAGCTCCTCGCCGTTGAGGCGCTGGAGGATGCCGGTGGTCACCACCACCGCGGAGTGGCTGGGCGAGCGACCGGTCGCGAACGCGTTGGGCAGCTCGGTGTCGGCGACGCCGACCCGGGGCTTCGGCATGTCGGCGAGCACGCAGAGGCGGTCGATCATGGCGTGCAGCTCGGGCGCCTGCTCCGGGGTCACCTCGCGGGCCCGCATCGCCTTCATGGCGACCTTGTCGGAGTTGTACCACTGGAACCAGGCGACACCGATTCCGCCGATGCCGATCAGGAAGACGAGCAGCGGGCTGTTCCAGAACAGCGCCATCAGAATCGCGATGATGCCGACGAACAGCGCACCGAGCAGGAAGATCACGGTGGTCATCCGGGCGGTGAGCCCGGGATCGCCGACGAATCGCGTGCGTGCCATGCCCTTATTCTCCGGGACGGCTCAAACGGGCGGGACTCAGGCCTGCTCGCCCTCTGCCTTCTCCTGGGCCTTCTCCTGTGCCTGCTTCTCCGGGGCCGCCTCGAGGACGTCCCCGCTGTCGTCGGCCCCCTCGATCGCCGCCGGCGGGGTGGGCGCCGTGCCGGCCTTGAGCGCGGCCAGCTCGGCCTCCACGTCGGCCTGCGAGCTGAGCGCGTCGAGCTCGCGCGCGATGTCGTCGCCGCTGTTGGTCGCGGTGACGTCGTCGAGCGCGCCGGAGGCGATCAGTTCGTCGATCGCGCCGGCCCGCGCCTGCATCTGGGCGGTCTTGTCCTCGGCCCGCTGGATCGCCTGGCCGACGTCGCCCAGCTCGTCGCCGATGCCCGACATCGCCTCGTTGATGCGGGTCTGCGCCTCGGCGGCGGTGTACGTCGCCTTGATCGTCTCCTTGCGGGTGCGGAACGCCTCGACCTTCGCCTGCAGCCGCTGCTGGGCGAGGGTGAGCTTCTCCTCCTCCGCCTGGAGCTGGGCGTGCTGGGTCTTGAGGTCGGTGATCTGCGTGGTCAGACCGGACTTGCGCGTGAGCGCCTCGCGGGCGAGGTCCTCACGGTCCACGGCGATCGCCTTCTGCGCCTGGTCCTGGAGCTTCGTGGACTGCTGCTCGAGCTGGTTGATCTGCAACTCGACCCGTTTGCGGCTGGTGGCGACGTCGGCCACCCCACGACGTACCTTGGAGAGCAGCTCCTGCTGCTTCTGGTAGCTGTAGTCGAGGGTCTCGCGGGGATCCTCGGCGCGGTCGAGCGCCTTGCTCGCCTTCGACTTGAAGATCAGGGTGAAGCGCTGCCAGAGTCCCATTGCGGCGTGGTCCCTCTCGATACGGTCCGGTCTCGGAGTCAACCCTAGACGGACAGCCGCAATGGGAACCACAGCGGCGCCGCCGGTAGTCTGAGGTCAACCTCTCGTCCCCGCTCTCCGAAGGCCCCGCGTTGTTCCGTCGCAGCAAGTCCGAACCCGCCCCCGAGCCGACTCCCACCAAGGTGGGCGGCAAGGGTCGTCCGACCCCGACGCGCAAGGAGGCGGAGGCCGCCGCCAAGGCGCGGGTCAAGCAGCCCCGGACCCGCAAGGAGCAGTCGGCGGCGCAACGCAAGCAGCGCTCGGAGTCGAGCAAGACCGTCCGCCAGGCGATGCGCGACGGCGACGAGCGCTACTTCCCGGCGCGGGACAAGGGCCCGGTGCGCCGCTTCATCCGCGACTACGTCGACGCCCGGTTCTCGATGATCGAGCTGGTGATCCCGCTGCTGCTGATCACGATGATCCTCGGCTACTCCGGCAACCCGTCGCTCGCCCAGTGGGGCAACACGCTGCTGCTGGTGATCGTGATCGTCGTCCTCTTCGACATGTTCTGGCTGCGGTTCCGGCTGCGCCGCGAACTGGCCCGGCGGTTCCCCGACAAGAGCCTCAAGGGCACGACCTACTACGCGATCACCCGCGCCATGCAGATGAAGTTCATGCGCCTGCCCAAGCCCCGCGTGAAGATCGGGCAGGCGCTCCCGGACGACTACGACCGCTAGGCGGTCGGCTCCGAGGCTCGGCGACGCTGGCTGGCCGTTCCGTGGGCCGGGTGTCGGCGGTTCACCAAGGGATGCAGGCGAACCCGCGCCTCCCTGGCTGAGTCCACCCTGGGAAGCGCGGCTCGACCCTCATCCCTTGATGAAACCGCGGCCGGCGACGCACGCACCGACCACCCGGACCGCTAGAAGTCGCGGCGCGACGGCGACTGGGTCTGGGCGGGGTCCCGCTCGACGATCGGGCCGACGACCTCGTCGATCGCCTGCAGCGTCGCCTCGTCGAGGGTGACGCCCGAGGCGCGGGCGTTGTCGGTGACCTGCTCGGGCCGGCTGGCGCCGATGATGGCGGCGGAGACGTTGTCGTTCTGCAGCACCCAGGCGACCGCGAGCTGAGCCATCGAGAGGCCGGCCTCGTCGGCGATCGGCCGGAGCCGCTGGACCCGCTCGAGGACGTCGTCCTGCATCCAGCGGCTGATCATGTTCGCGCCGCCCTTCTCGTCGGTGGCGCGACTGCCCTCGGGCGCAGGCCGGCCGGGGAGGTACTTCCCCGTCAGCACGCCCTGGGCGATCGGGGACCACACGATCTGGCCGATGCCGAGCTCGGCACTGGTGGGGACCACCTCGGCCTCGATGACCCGCCAGAGCATGGAGTACTGCGGCTGGTTGGAGACCAGCGGGATCCGCAGCTCCCGCGCGAGCTCGTACGCCGCCCGGATCTCCTCCGCGCGCCACTCGCTGACCCCGATGTAGAGCGCCTTGCCCCGGCGTACGACGTCGGCGAACGCCTCCATCGTCTCCTCGAGCGGCGTCTCGTGGTCGTAGCGGTGCGCCTGGTAGAGGTCGACGTACTCGGTCCGCAGCCGCCGCAGCGATCCGTCGATCGACTCCATGATGTGCTTGCGCGACAGGCCGTGGTCGTTGTGCTGGCGAGGCCCGGTCGGCCAGAAGACCTTGGTGAAGATCTCCAGGCCCTCGCGCCGCTCACCCTTCAGTGCGTTGCCGAGCACGGTCTCCGCGGCGGTGTTGGCGTAGACGTCGGCGGTGTCGAACGTCGTGATGCCCTCGTCGAGCGCCTGCCGCACGCAGGCCGTCGCGGCATCCTCCTCCACCTGGGATCCGTGGGTCAGCCAGTTGCCGTAGGCGATCTCCGAGATCTTCAGTCCACTGCCGCCGAGGTTGCGAGTCTGCATGGGTCCGACCCTAGTGCCGCCCGGCACGGGCCCTGCGCCCTCACAACAGCGTCAGGTGATCACGGCCTGCGCCGGGCACGGCCGAGACCGGCACCGACTCGTCGAAGGTCACGAGCCGGCCGCCGCGGGCCACGGCGAGTGCCAGCAGGTAGAGGGCGGTGACCTGCTTCGGTCCATGCACGCGATCGGCGCGGACCCGCTCGGCGTCGAGCACGGAGACCTCCGCCGGCCAGAACTCGTGGTGAGCGGTCGCGGTCGCCTGCCGCAGCAGCTCGATCGCCTGGCCGGAACGGATCGGGTTCGGGTAGCGCGGCTGACTGATGATCCGCACGAAGCCGTTCTGGGTGAGCGGGCACGAGGCCCATCCCTGGTCGATCTCGGCGTCCAGCCAGTCCCAGGCCCGCCGATGACTCACGTGGTCGGAGTCGAGCAGCGCCAGGAGCACGTTGACGTCGAGGAGTGCCCTCACGATTCGAGTTCCGCGGCGATCTCGTCGATCAGGGTGTTGGTGACCAGCCCGCCGCGGGACGGCAGGGGCCGGAATCCGTAGTCGGCGCGGGCGGCCTGGTCCGATGCATCGTTCAGCGCCTGCCGGGCGAGCTCCGACAGGATCGCGCCCGCCGACCGACGCTCGCGTCGGGCGCGCTCCTTGGCGACCATGAGCACGTCGTCGTCGATGTCGAGAGTGGTGCGCATACATCTGATGCTATCGCATCAGCGGCGCCCGGCCTCAGCCGTCGTAGTCGAGGACGACCTCCTCGGAGGTCGGGTGCGCCTGGCAGGTGAGCACGTACCCGCGCTCGATCTCGTCGGGCTCGAGGGCGTAGTTGGCGTCCATCGCGACGGTGCCGGAGACCAGGCGCGCGCGGCAGGTGCCGCACACCCCGCCCTTGCAGGCGAAGGGCAGGTCGGCGCGGACCCGCAGGGCCGCCTCCAGCACGGGTACGTCGTCGGGGCGCAGGTCGAGCGACGACGCGCGGCCGTCGAGGCGGATCGTCACCCGGGCCGCGCCGTCGGGTGCGCCCGTCAGCGCCTCGACGGGCGCCCGCTCGACGGGGTCGGCGTGGAAGAGCTCGCTGTGCACCCGCGCCGAGGGGACGCCCAGGTCGGCGAGCGCGGACCGGACCGAGACGAGCATCTGCTGCGGCCCGCACAGGAACCAGTCGTCGGCGCCGGCGAGCCCGAAGGCGGCGACGATCCGCGACAGGCGGGGACCGTCCAGCCGGCCGGACAGCAGCTCCACGTCGGAGGTCTCCCGCGAGAGCACGTGCACGATCTGCAGCCGCGACGCGAAGCGGTCCTTCAGGTCGTGCACCTCGTCGAGGAACATGACCGAGCGGTGCGTCCGGTTGACGTAGACCAGCGTCACCGAGGAGGCCGGCTCCCCTTCGAGGACCGCCGTGACGATCGAGAGCACCGGCGTGATGCCGGAGCCGGCCGCGACGGCCACGACGTGCCGGGCGGCGGTCGGGGACACCGTCGTGGTGAACCGGCCCGCGGGCGTCATCACGTCGAGCGTGTCGCCGACCGTGAGCGTCGAGAGCACCCCGGAGCTGAAGGCGCCGTCGGGGAGGCGCTTGACGCCGATCCGCAGCCGGCCGGACGACGGCGCCGTGCAGATCGAGTAGGAACGGCGTACGTCGTCGCCGCCGCGGATGTTCAGGTGCTGGCCGGGCAGCCAGGCGAAGTCGGACGCCAGGTCGTCGGGCACCTCGAAGGTGAGCGCGACCGAGTCGTCGGTGAGCTCGTCGATCGCCGCGACCCGCAGCGCGTGGAAGGTCGCCGACACCTCAGCGGTGCCCCATCAGTGGTGCCCCATCAGTGAGCCTTGAAGTGGTCGAACGGCTCCCGGCAGGAGCGGCACACCCATAGCGACTTGCACGCGGTCGACCCGAAGCGGCTCGACTCGCGGGTGTCCGGCGACCCGCAGCGCGGGCACCGGACCGTGAGCGGCACCGTGACCGGCCCCGTCACCTGCCCCGTCACCGGCCCCGTCACCGGCCCCGCCGGGCCCGGCGGCGCGATGCCGTACGCCGCGAGCTTGGCGCGCGCCTCCTCGGTCATCCAGTCGGTCGTCCACGCCGGCGACAGCACGTACTCCACGTCGACGTGCTGGTAGCCGGCCGAGGTCAGGGCGTCGACGAGGTCATCGCTGATCGTCTCCATCGCGGGGCAGCCGGAGTACGTCGGGGTGATCGTGACGTGCACGCGACCCTGGTCGTCCTCGGTGACGTCGCGCAGGATGCCGAGGTCGCCGATCGTCACCACCGGCAGCTCGGGGTCGGGCAGGTCGGCGGCGATCTTCCAGGCCGCCGAGGGGGCGGTCGGGGCGGCCCTGCGGTCGACGAAGCCGGTCACCAGACCGCTCCCGGGTGCGATCGGTGCAGGTGCTGCATCTCCGCGAGCAGGTGCCCGAGGTGCTCGGTGTGCAGGCCGCGCCGGCCTCCCCCGATGGCCGGTGCGACCTGCGGGACCGACAGGGTCGCCGCGACGACGACCTCCTCGACCCGTCCCAGCACCCCCTCGCGCAGCGCGCCCGGGTCCACGAGGGCGCCGGCGGTGGGGGCGAAGAGCTCCTCGACGTAGGGCCACTCCGCGTCCAGCGCCTGCTGCATCCGCAGGTGCGACACCTCGGTGCCGTCACCGAGCCGCAGCGTCCAGAGCCGGGCGTGGTCGACGTGGTAGGCGACCTCCTTGACCGCCTTGCCGGCCACGCCGGCGAGCGTGGGGTCGGACGCCGACGCGAGCGCGACGTACAGCTCCGACTGCCAGGTCGCGAGGACCAGCAGCCGCGCGATCGTGACGGCGAAGTCCGCCTGCGGCCGCTCGACCAGCCAGACGTTGCGGAACTCGCGGTCGTCGCGCAGGTAGGCCAGGTCGTCCTCGGTGCGGCCCGCCCCTTCGACCGCCCCGGCGTAGGTCAGCAGCGCCCGTGCCTGCCCGAGCTGGTCGAGCCCGATGTTCGCGAGGGCGACGTCCTCCTCGAGCTCCGGCGCCCGGCTGATCCACCAGCCCATCCGCTGCGCCGAGACCAGCGCGTCATCGGCCAGGCCGAGGACGTAGTCGAACAGGGTGCTCGGTGGGGTGGTCACAGGTGCTCGACCCCCTCGGGCACCGAGTAGAAGGTCGGGTGCCGGTAGACCTTGTCGTCGGCGGGGTCGAAGAACGCCTCGCGCTCCCCCGGGTCGGACGCCACGATCTGCGCCGACGGCACCACCCACAGCGAGATGCCCTCCTGGCGTCGGGTGTAGAGGTCGCGGGCGTTGCGCAGCGCGAGCTCGGCGTCCGGCGCGTGCAGCGAGCCGACGTGCACGTGCGAGAGCCCGCGGCGCGAGCGCACGAACACCTCCCACAGCGGCCAGTCGTTCATGCGGCGCCCTCCTCGGGGACCGCGTGCTTCGCGGCGTACGCCGCGGCCGCCTCGCGCACCCAGGCGCCGTCCTCGTGCGCCCGGACGCGGTGGGCCATCCGCTCGCGGTTGCACGGCCCGTTGCCCTTGATCACCTCGGCGAGCTCGCCGAAGTCGACCTCGCCGAAGTCGTAGTGGCCGCGCTCGTCGTTCCAGCGGATCTCCGGGTCGGGCAGCGTCAGGTCGAGCGCCTCCGCCTGCGGCACGGTCATGTCGACGAACCGTTGGCGCAGGTCGTCGTTGGAGAACCGCTTGATCCCCCACGCCATCGACTGGGCGGAGTGGGGCGAGTCGTCGTCGGGCGGGCCGAACATCATCAGCGCCGGCCACCAGTAGCGGTCGACGGCGTCCTGGGCCATCGCCCGCTGCGCCGGCGTGCCGTGGGACAGGGTGTGCAGGATCTCGAAGCCCTGCCGCTGGTGGAAGGACTCCTCCTTGCAGATCCGCACCATCGCGCGGGCGTAGGGGCCGTAGGAGCAGCGGCACAGCGGCACCTGGTTGACGATCGCGGCGCCGTCGACGAGCCACCCGATCGCGCCGACGTCGGCCCAGGTGAGCGTCGGGTAGTTGAAGATCGAGGAGTACTTCTGCCGGCCGGTGTGCAGCTGGTCGAGCAGATCGGCCCGGTCGACGCCGAGCGTCTCGGCCGCGGCGTACAGGTAGAGCCCGTGCCCGGCCTCGTCCTGCACCTTCGCCATCAGGATCGCCTTGCGGCGCAGCGACGGCGCCCGGCTGATCCAGTTGCCCTCCGGCTGCATGCCGATGATCTCGGAGTGCGCGTGCTGGGCGATCTGGCGCACCAGCGTCCGCCGATAGCCATCGGGCATCGGGTCGCGCGGCTCCACCCGACCGTCGTCGGCGAGCAGGTCGTCGAAGGACACGTTCGGCACGCTACCAGAGTTGTTACAGTTGCATTCCGGACGAACGGCGTACTGTAACAACTCGCGCGGCTGAGAGGATCGGGACATGAGCAGTCCCACCGCCGACGTCTCGGTCCGCGTCGCCTGGGCCGACGACGCGCCCGCGATCGCCGAGCTGCAGCTGCGCACCTGGCGCACGACGTACGCCGGCCTGGTGCCCGCCGACGCACTCCCCGACGACGCTGAGGCGGCCGCCGCGGCGTGGCGCGCCGCCCTCGACCGGCCCGGCGACGCCCGCAACCGGGTGCTCGTCGCCCTCGAGCGCAACCGGGTGGTCGGCTTCGCGATCTGCTCCCCCGCGGCCGACCCCGACTGCGACCCGATCGCCGACGGCGAGCTGGCCGAGCTGACCGTCGACCCCGACGAGCGCGGGCGCGGGCACGGCTCCCGGCTGCTCCAGGCCGCCGCGGAGACGATGGCCGCCGACCGCTTCGCGCGCGCCGTGCAGTGGGTGCTGGCGACCGACGACGCCCTGCGCGCCTTCCTCGCCGGCGCCGGCTGGGCGGCCGACGGGGCGCACCGCGAGCTCGACCTCGACGGCTCCGGCAGCACCCTCGTCAAGCAGATCAGGATGCACACCTCGCTCACAGAAGTCACCCCTTGATTTCCTGGGCTCCCGGGCCAGGATGGAGGTCCACTCCAGATCGGAGACCTCCGTGTTCGGACCCCTGCCGCGCCTGCACCGCCTGCTCGTCATCGTCACCGCCCTCGTCGTGGGCATGCTCTCCGGGATCTGGCTCGTCGAGGTCATGGGTGCGCCGCTCCTGATCGGCGCCGGCATCGGCTGGGGCCTGCTCGCGGGCCTGCTCCTCAACTACGTGCTGCTGCACGACTTCCACCACCGCACCCGTCCGGTGCGCGTGCGCCGTCACTAGCTACGCTCGGGCGGGTGACCGTCGCGCCCCTGGACCCCCGCGAGCGGCGCGCGATCGTCCGCGACAGCCTCGGCGTCGGCATCGCCACCGGTGCGTACGGCGTCAGCTTCGGCGCGGTCTCGGTCGCGGCCGGACTGTCGGTGGCGCAGACCTGCGCCCTGTCGCTGCTGGTCTTCACCGGCGCCAGCCAGTTCGCCCTGATCGGCGTGCTCGCGGCCGGCGGCGCACCGCTCTCCGGCGCCCTGACCGCCCTGCTGCTCGGCACCCGCAACACTCTCTACGGGCTGCGGATGGCGCCGCTGCTCCGCTTCACCGGGCTGCGCCGCGTCCTGGCGGCGCACGTGCTGATCGACGAGTCGACCGCGATGGGGGTGACCCGCGAGTCGACCCCGGCAGCCCGGGTCGGCTTCCTGACCACGGGCGTCTCGATCTTCGTGCTCTGGAACCTCGCCACGCTGATCGGCGCGGTCGCCGGCAACACGATCGGCGATCCGCGCACCTACGGGCTCGACGCCGCCGTCGGCGCCGCCTTCCTGGCGCTGCTCTGGCCGCGGCTGCACGGCCGCCGCAACCTGCAGGTCGCCCTCGCCGCCGCGGTGGTGGCGCTCGCGACCGTGCCGGTCGTGCCCGCCGGCGTACCCGTGCTGGCGGCGGCCGCGGTCGCCCTGCTCGCCGGGGCCCTGTCGCGGAGCACCCCGGGGAGCGCGCCGTGATCTGGGTCGCCGTCGTCGCCACCGGGATCGGCTGCTACCTGCTCAAGCTGGCCGGGCTGTCGGTGCCGCCACGGGTGCTCGAGCGGCCCCTGGTCGAGCGGGTCGCCGACCTGATCCCGGTCGCGCTGCTCTCGGCGCTGGTGGCCGTCCAGGTGTTCGCCGACGGCCACGACCTGGTGCTCGACGCCCGCGCGCTCGGCCTCGCGGTGGCCGTGGCGCTCCTGCTGCTGCGGGCACCGTTCCTGGTCGTCGTGTTCGGCGCGGCGCTCGCCGCCGCCCTGGCCCGGATGCTCTGACCGGACCGGACCTCGGCACCCCCAGCAAGGCCCGCACCGACCAGGTCGGCGCGGGCCCGCTCGCGGTCTCCCAGAGGGTCAGCTCACGCCGACGACGCTCCGGGCCGTGGCGACCGCGCTGTGCTGGACATCGCCCGCGGCGCCGAGGTCGCGCGCGACGTCCAGGGTCCGGGCACCGCGGTGGCCGGCGTCGGGGCCGGGTGGACCGTCAGGGGCGCGGTACCCGGTCCGGGCCGCGGCGACGCGCCCCGCATCGCCGGGTCCCGGGATCCTGCGCATGACACGTCCTTCTCCACCTCGAGGAGCGGCTACGGACTCGCAGCCTCGCCGCTGTCAACGAGCGGTGGAACCGGGCGGCACGCACAGGTTCCTGCAATGCACGAACCTGCAGGCAACCGAGTTCGCGCCGACCCCTAGATGAAGCCGAGGACGTGCTCCAGCCCGACGGTCAGGCCCGGCCGGGCGGCGATCTCGCGCACACCGGTGAGGACACCGGGCACGAACGACGCCCGGTCCAGTGAGTCGTGCCGGATCGTGAGGGTCTCCCCCGGCCCGCCCAGCAACACCTCCTGGTGGGCGACCAGACCGCGAACCCGCACGCTGTGCACCCGGACGCCGTCGACGTCCGCGCCGCGGGCGCCGTCGAGGCCGGTGGACGTCGCGTCCGGCATCGGGTCGAGGCCGGCCTCGCGACGGGCGGCGGCGATCAGCTCCGCCGTACGCCGAGCCGTGCCGGACGGCGCATCGGCCTTCGTCGGGTGGTGCAGCTCGACCACCTCGACGGACTCGTAGTACGGCGCCGCCGCGGCCGCGAAGCGCATCATCAGGATCGCGCCGATCGAGAAGTTGGGCGCGATCAGCACGCCGACCGACGGCGCGTCGGCCAGCCAGCGGCGCAGGGTGTCCAGCCGGGCGTCGTCGAAGCCGGTGGTGCCGACGACGGCGTGGATGCCGTGGTCGATGCAGAACTCGAGGTTGTCCATGACCGCGTCGGGATGGGTGAAGTCGACAACGGCCCGAGCACCGGAGGTCACCAGGGAGTCGAGGTCGTCGCCGACGTCGACCGCGGCGACCAGCTCCATGTCGGCGGCCGCCTCGACCCCCCGACAGACCTCCGAGCCGACTCGTCCACGCGCACCGAGCACACCTACCGTGATCACGCCCTCAACCTACCGGCCAGCCGGTGCCTGACTCGGCGGCGACCGTCTGGCAGTCTTGGGCGCATGGCGCTGCAGACGATCCCGCCGCGGATCCGGTGGGCTGTCGACATCATGGACGTCCAGCCGACGGACCATGTGCTCGAGATCGGTTGTGGTCCCGGCTACGGCGCCGAGATGATCTGCGAGCGGCTCGACACCGGGAAGCTCTTCGCGATCGACCGGTCCGAGTCGGGCGTCGACCGCACCAAGCGCCGCTGCGCCCGCTTCGTCGAGAGCGGCCGACTGACCGTGCGCCAGATCGACCTCGCGACGCTGCGGGTGCCGGTCAAGCGGCTGCACAAGGTCTTCGCCTTCAACGTCAACCTGTTCTGGGTGCGCGACTGCGCCGACGAGATCGCGCTGCTCCACGAGCGGGTGCTGCCCGGCGGCGCGGTCTACCTCTTCTTCGACTCCAACCGCCCCGAACTGGTACCCAACATCGTGCGCAAGTCCTCGGCGGCACTCCAGGGGGGCGGCTTCCGGGTCTCGGTGGTCAACCAGGTGGCGCCGCCGGTCGTCGGCATCATCGGTCGCAGATAAGGAAATATCCTTCACTTCTCTTGCATTAGGTTATTCCCTGACGTAACCTCCTCGGCATGACCACCCCCGTCGTGGTCCTGACCGTCGACCAACGCGGCAGCCGCAGCGGCCCGGACCTGATTCCCGAGGCACTCGCCAAACTGGCCGCCGTGCCCGCCCGGCTGCCCTTCGAGCGCACGGTGGGCGACGAACTCCAAGGCGTGCTGGTCCGGGCGCGGTCGGTCGCCGACGCGCTGTCTCTGCTGCTCCGGGCCGACGCGTGGAACATCGGCGTGGGCGTCGGCATGGTCGAGGAGCCGCTCCCCGACCATGCCCGCGCCGGCCGCGGCCCGGCGTACCTCCACGCGCGCGCGGCCGTGACCGCCGCCAAGAACAGTCCGTGGCACACCCGGGTCGTCGGCGACGAGCCCGCGGCGCGCGCCCTGGAGACCACGATCTGGCTGTGGGCCGCCGTGCTCGCCCGCCGCACCACCCGGGGCTGGGAGGTGGCCGACCTGGTCGCCGAGGGCCTGTCGTACGCCGAGGTCGGCGAGCGGCTCGGCATCAGCCAGTCGGCCGTGAGCCAGCGCGCCCAGGCCGCCGGCATCGTCGAGGCGCGCCGGGCGCACGAGCTCGTCGCCGGAATCGCCGCACACCTGCTCGGGACGGGAGAGGACCATGTCGACCATGTCGGCTGAGAACTGGGGCGCGCTGACGCTGGTACTGCTGGGCTTCACCCTCCTCTGCGGGCTGGCGGCGTGGGCGCTCGGTGGCCGCCGGATCTGGGCGCCGGCCGCGCTGCTGCTGCTCGCTGCCGCTGCCGCCGTCGCGGCGGCACCCGACCGGGTCAGCGTCGACTCTCCCGCCGCCGAGGCGCTGCTGGTCGCCCTCGGCGGCGCGGTCGCGGTCGCGGGCGGCGGGCCGCTCACCGCGCTCGTCTTCGACCTCGTCGACCGTCGCGAGCCCCCGGCCGAGTCCCTCGACCTGGCCGGGCACGTGCTGCGCGGCGGCGCCTGGATCGGCGCGCTGGAGCGGGCGGCGATCTACGCCACCCTGGTCGCCGGCTGGCCCGAGGGCCTCGCGGTCGTCCTCGCCCTCAAGGGCCTGGGCCGCTACCCCGAGCTGCGCGCGGCCGAGGACGGCGTCCGCACCGGCGCGGCCGAGCGGTTCATCATCGGCACGTTCACGAGCGTGCTCTGGGCCTGCGCGGCCGCGGGAGTCGTCGCGCTGGCGCTGGCGAGGGGCTGACCCGCCCCCCGAGGTACGCCGGACAGCGCACCCGGCCCATGGGATCCTGTCGACCGTGGAGACCCTGTCGACTCGGATCGCGACCGCGGTCGCCCGACGCACCGAGGCGGGCTGGAGCGCCGCCGGCACCGCCGAGGCGGCCCTCGCCGCGCTCGACCTCGACGCCGCCGACGTCGAGCGCGAGGCGGCCCTGGCCGAGCTGGCCCACCGGTTCGGCCTCTCCCCCGCCGAGACCGCGATCCTGGAGGTCGCCGCGCTGGCCGACCACACCGTGAGCGGTCACCTGCTGACCGGGCTGCTCTCCGGGGATCCCGGGCCCGCGCGCGCGACCGTCGCCGTCGCGATGGAGGTCGCCGGCCTGACCGCCGACGCCCGGGCGGCCCAGCAGCACCTCGGCCAGCACTCGGCGCTCGTTCGCCAGGGCCTGGTCGCCACCACCGGAGCCGACGTGCTGCTCAGCCGCCGTGTCGTCCTCCCCGATCGGGTGGCCGCCCACCTGGCGGGCGACGACGTACCGACCCGACGGGTGCTGGGCCTGCTGCACGACGCCGTTCCGGTCGAGGTCGAGGGCACCGAACTGGTGGCGGCCGCGCTCGGCGCCGGACAGCGACTGGTCTGGATCCACGCTCCGGCCGGGGGCGCCGGCGCGGCGATGGCCGCCGCCGCCTGCCGGCGGCTCGACGTGGCACACCTGGTGGCGGACCTGGGTCGGCTCGACCCGACGACACCGGTCGAGGAGGCGGCGTTCGAGGTGCTGCTCGAGGGCGGCCTGGCCGGCAGCGTCGTCGTGCTCGTCGGGGCGGAGCGGGTGCGACCCGACGTCTACCTGCGCTCCGCCGTGCCCGTCGTCGGCGTCAGCGCGGAGCCCTGGGACCCGGTCTGGCCGGCCGACCTCCCGCTGACCGTCCCGGCGCCCCGGCTCTCCGTCGCCGAGCGCCAGGCCCTGTGGCAGCCGCTGCTCGAGGACGAGACCGCGGCCCGCGAGGTGAGCGGCATGCCGCTGTCGCCCGAGCAGATCGTGGCAGTGGGGCGGCACGCGGTGACCAGCGCGCGGCTGCATGGCGAGGAGCGGGTGTCGATCGCGCGGGTCCGGCAGTCGGCGCGCGAGCTGGGCCGCGGCCGCAGCGTGCGCGCGAACGCCGGATCGTCGGTCACGCTCGACGACCTGGTGCTGCCGCCTGCCGCCCTGGGCGAGGTCACCCGGCTGCTCGACTGGGCCCGCTACCGCGACGAGGTGACGGCGCTCGGGCCGCTGCACGGCAAGGGCGGCAAGGGCACCGGCATCTGCGCGCTCTTCTCCGGGCCGCCCGGCACCGGCAAGACCCTGGCCGCCCACGTGGTCGCGGACTCGCTGGGCATGGACCTCTACCAGGTCGACCTCTCCACGATCGTCGACAAGTACATCGGCGAGACCGAGAAGAACCTCGAGCGGGTCTTCACCGAGGCGGAGGCCACCAACGCCGTGCTGTTCTTCGACGAGGCGGACGCCCTGTTCGGCTCCCGCTCCGAGGTCCGCGACGCCAAGGACCGCTACGCCAACCAGGAGATCGCCTACCTCTTGCAGCGGATGGAGCAGTTCGACGGCATCACCGTGCTGGCCAGCAACCTGCGCGGCAACATCGACCCGGCGTTCGCGCGGCGGCTGCACTTCATGGTGGCCTTCCCCGCGCCCGACGAGCCGACGCGCCGGCGTCTCTGGTCCCACCACCTGGACGGCATCGGCACCGACGCCCAGGACCCGGTCGACCTCGACGGCCTCGCCGCGTCCGTCGAGCTGGCCGGCGGCGACATCCGCAACATCGTGCTGACGGCCGTGTACGCCGCCGTCGCCGAGGGCACACCGCTCGGCATGCGACACCTGGCCGACGCCGTCGTCCGCGAGCACGTCAAGCTCGGCCGGCGGCCACCGGTCTTGACCAGTGGGTCGAACCCGCGGCGTTGATCGGCGTTTCCTGCGATCGGCGCCCCGGGGCAGGAGAGAATCGGGCCATGTCCAGCGGACCCACCCACGCGACACCGGAGACGGAGCAGGAGCTCGCCCGGTCGGCTCCGGCGCCGGCCGTCGCCGCCCCGGAGGCCCCGCTGCCGCTCGTCGTCGGGCACGCCGAGGACCGCGCCGAGCACGAGGCGGACGCGATGGCCGACAGCGCGCTGGCGCGGCTGAGCCGCCTCGAGGCCGGCCCCCACGTCCACGCTCCCGGGTGCGACCACGCGGTCCGGCGCAGCGCCACGGCGTCGGGCACCGCCGTGGTCGGCCACGAGGGCGGCGTGCTCGACCCGGGCACCAGCGACGCCATCGAGGCCCGTCGTGGCACCGGCCGGCCGCTCGACGCCGACGTACGCCGCCGGATGGAGACGGCGTTCTCCCGCGACCTCTCCTCGGTGCGCGTCCACCGCGACGACCACGCCGCCCGGCTCAGCTCGGCGGTCTCGGCCAGCGCGTTCACGACCGGTCAGGACATCTTCTTCGGGCGGCAGCAGTACGACCCCGGCTCCCCCACCGGGGAGCGGATGCTCGCCCACGAGATCGCCCACACGCTGCAGCCGGCCGGCGGTGCGCGCCGCCTCGTCGACCGGTCCGCCGCTCCGCTCGACCCGCACACCCGGGCGGCGATCGCCCGCGGCGTGGGCGCCGGCTCCCGGATCTGCCGCTGGGAGCTGCCCTGGCGCAAGAAGAAGGCGGCACCGGCCGCCGCACCCGCGCCCGCACCGGCGGCACCCGCGGTCGCGCCGAAGCCGCCCGCCTACAGCGGTCCGGCCGGCAAGCACGACCAGGTGGGGGTCGAGCTCGGCAAGCCGGGCATCGCCGGCGGCATCACCGGCAGCGTCGCGCTGGGCACCCACCTCGCCAAGGAGGCCGGCGGCGCCAGCGAAGCCCTCGGCGGCCTGCTGGTCGGCGACTCGCTGGTCGGCCTCAACAACGCCCGCAAGATGGGCAACGACGCCGCCGAGTTCGACGACGCGGGCATGAAGAACCTCGCCGGACGCAAGGGCAAGAACCAGGCCAACGCCCTCCTCGGCGCCGCCACCTCGACCGCCAAGGCCGGCGTGCAGACGGCGTTCGTGCACAGCGGAGGCAGCGTCAAGAACGTCGCGGTCGGCGTCGGCAACGCCACCCTCGGCACCGCCGCCGGGGCGCTGGGCGTCGCGACCGGCTCCGCCCAGGTGCTGCAGGGCATGTGGCGCGGTGGGAAGGCCGTCCAGAAGCTCTGCCGACTGGCCTGGGGACGCGCCCAGACGATGCTGAGCACTCGCGGCGCCGAGTGGAAGAAGGCGATCGTCAGCGCCGAGAAGTACAAGCTCGCGATCGCGGCGATGAAGACCACCCTCGGCGTACTCGGCATCGCCGCGGGAGCGCTGCTGATCGTCAGCAACCCGATCGGCTGGGGCATCGGGATCGCCGCGGCGGTGGCCGGTGGCGTATACGCCGCGGCGAAGATCGCCGGCAAGGTCTCCAACGCCCGCGACCGGGCCAAGGCCGCGGAGCAGATCGCCCAGGGCAAGCGGGCCGAGGAGGTCTTCGGCGAGATCGAGACCGAGGAGATGGACGCCGAGGAGGCCGAGCAGGTCACCACGCGCGGGCGCAGCCGCAGCTTCGCGGCGGCGCCACCCTCGACCCCGCCGCCCGCGAGCGTGGTCGGCTTCAGCAAGACGCGGTCGGGCCCGATGACGCCCCAGGCGAAGGCCCGCCGGCAGGCCATCGAGCAGGCGAACGAGGTGGCCCGCCAGGCCTCCGCCAACGCCCGGCTGGCCGACGAGCTGCGCGGCGCGCTCCGCCAGGGCAACGTACCCCTGGTGCTCGGCGCGATCGAGCGCTCCACCGTCGACTCGGCCTTCAGCCGCGAGGCGGCGCTGCCCGAGGAGAGGGAGCGCGAGCTGCACGACTCCTACCTGCTGCTGAGCTCGATCAACGTCGACCCGGACGAGGCGCTCTCGGAGTCCGGCCAGGACCTCATCGAGCGGAAGCTCTCCAAGGTGGAGTCCATGTGACCAGTCCGGGCGCGTCGTACGACGCCACCCAGGACCCGGCGTACGAGCTGCTCGGACTGCTCGCCGAGGAGTTCGCCGAGGGCGGCATCCCCTCGAGCGTCCTGCCGGGCGACGGCGAGGTGCCGGCGCAGCTGGTGGTCCCGCTCGAGGACGAGGCCGGGCGGACCTCGACCGCGCACGTGTGCTTCCTGCCCGGGCACGAGCAGCCGCCGGTGCTCCAGTACCTCGTGGTGCTCCCCCACGAGGTCGTGCCGGAGGCGGTGAGCGACGTCGCCCGCTTCCTACACATGGTCAACTCGACGCTGCCGCTGACCGGCTTCGAGCTCGGCGAGTCGGTCGCGACGGTGGTCTTCCGCTACAACCAGGCGGTCTCGGTGCACCCGCTCGACCCCGGCGTGGTCGCCTGGTCGCTGTCGATGATCCACCACGCCGTCGTACGCCTCGGTCCGCTGGTCGCCGCCGCCTGCGGCGGCACGTCGTACGCCGAGCTCGTGTCGGCGTTCGGTCGGGTGCAGGCCGAGCTGTTCGCGGAGTGAGGCCCGGCGCCGGGTGTCGGTGGGTGGGGTGCCCCGGCGAGGGGGTTTCATCAAGGGATGAAGGCGAAGCCGCGCCTCCCTGGCTGGGTTCACCCCGGGAGGCGCGATCTCGACCTCATCCCTTGATGAACCCGCGCCCCGACGGTGACCCCACCTGGTGCCGCCCAGGCGAGGCCGTCGGGCGGTGAGCCAGCAACCGATTCGGTGCCGCAGACGGTTGCCAGCACACCGCCAGGCCCCGGTCGGCCATCGTCGCGGTGAGCCAGCAACCTTCCCGGCGTCGCAGAAGGTTGCTGGCTCACCGCCAGGCCGGCCCGCCCGCGGGACCCGCAGGCCACCCCCGCCTACGCCCGAGGACCGACGCGGGCCCGCACGTCAGGCCGGGCCGACGACCGCGAGGATCTCGGGGCGCCCGAACACCTCGCGCCCGACAGCGCGCACCTCGTCGAGGGTGACCGCGTCGATGCGGGCCATCACCTCGTCGATGCTGAGCAGCTCGTCGTGGACGAGCTCGGCCTTGCCGATGCGCGACATCCGCGACGCGGTGTCCTCGAGCCCGAGCACCAGCCCGCCGCGCAGCTGACCCTTGCCGCGGGCCAGCTCCTCGGCGGTGATGCCGTCGCGGGCCACCTTGGCGAGCTCCTGGCGGACCACGGCGAGCACGTCGTCGAGCCGGTTCGGCAGGCAGCCGACCGAGACCCCCACCAGGCCCGAGTCGGCGTGGTGGGAGGAGAACGAGAACACGGAGTAGGCCAGCCCGCGGAGCTCGCGGACCTCCTGGAAGAGGCGGCTCGACGTGCCTCCGCCGAGCGCGGTGTTGAGCACGCCGAGCGCGAAGCGCCGGTCGTCGTCGCGGCGCAGACCCTCCATGCCGAGCACGAGGTTGACCTGCTCGAACGGGCGGCTCGCCTCGATCAGCCCGGGGGTGACCCGCTTGCGGCTGCCGTGCCGCGGCAGCACCGGCGCCTCGCGGACGTCGAGCCAGCCGTTGCGGCCGAAGGCCGTGCGCACCTGGCGGACCAGGCTCGCGTGGTCGACGTTTCCGGCGGCGGCCACAACGACGTTGGCCGGCCGGTAGTGCCGCCGGTAGAAGCGGTGGACCTGGGCGCGCGTCAGCGCCGCGATCGACTCCTCGGTACCGGCGATCGGGCGGCCCAGCGGGCTGTCGCCCCAGGCCCGGGCGGCGAACAGGTTGTGCACGACATCGTCGGGATCGTCGTCGTGCATCGCGATCTCGTCGAGGATCACGTCGCGCTCGGCCTCGACGTCGGCGGGCGCCAGCGTGGAGCCGGTGATCATGTCGCCGAGCACGTCGACCGCGAGCGGCAGATCCTCGTCGAGCACCCGCGCGTGGAAGCAGGTGTACTCCTTCGCCGTGAACGCGTTGAACTCGCCGCCCACGGCGTCGAGGGCGACCGAGATGTCGAGCGCGGAGCGCTCCGCGGTGCCCTTGAACAGCAGGTGCTCGAGGAAGTGCGAGCAGCCGTGCAGCGCGGGCGACTCGTCGCGCGAGCCGACGCCGACCCACACCCCGATCGCGGCCGAGCGGACGCCGGCCTGCTGCTCGGTGATGATCCGCAGCCCGCTGGGCAGGGTGGTACGGCGTACCCGCGCGGTCACCTGACCGGCGGCGTCACGCTCGGTGTGCAGCGTCACCGTCCGCTGAGAAGACGGCGACCCGCCAGAGAGCTTCTGGCGGGTCACCGTGTTCGGAGCCTTGGTCACTCGGCGTCGTCAGCTCCCTCGGAGCCCGACTCCTCGACGTCCCCGGCACCCTCCGCGTCCTCGACGACGGGGACGAGGGACAGCTTGCCGCGGTCGTCGATCTCGGCGATCTGGACCTGGATCTTCTGGCCGACCGAGACGACGTCCTCGACGGCGTCGACGCGCTTGCCGCCGGCCAGGCCGCGCAGCTTGCTGATGTGCAGCAGGCCGTCCTTGCCCGGGAGCAGCGAGACGAACGCACCGAAGTTCGTCGTCTTCACGACGGTGCCGAGGTAGCGCTCGCCGACCTCGGGCATCGTCGGGTTGGCGATCGCGTTGATCGCGGAACGGGCGGCCTCGGCGGCCTCGCCGTTCGTCGCACCGATGTAGATGGTGCCGTCGTCCTCGATCGAGATCGACGCCTCGGTGTCGTCCTGGATCTGGTTGATCACCTTGCCCTTCGGGCCGATGACCTCGCCGATCTTGTCGACGGGGATCTTGATGGTGATGATCCGCGGCGCGTGGATCGACATCTCCTCCGGCTCGTCGATGGCCTCGGCCATCACGTCGAGGATCGTCATCCGGGCGTCGCGCGCCTGCTGGAGCGCCTGCGCGAGCACCTCGGCGGGGATGCCGTCGAGCTTGGTGTCGAGCTGCAGAGCGGTCACGAACTCGCGGGTGCCGGCGACCTTGAAGTCCATGTCGCCGAACGCGTCCTCGGCGCCGAGGATGTCGGTCAGCGCGACGTACTGGGTCGAGCCGTCGATCTCACCGGAGACCAGGCCCATCGCGATGCCCGCGACCGACGCCTTCAGCGGGACGCCCGCCTGGAGCAGCGCCAGCGTGGAGGCGCAGACCGAGCCCATCGAGGTGGAGCCGTTGGAGCCCATCGCCTCGGAGAGCTGGCGGATCGCGTAGGGGAACTCCTCGCGGTCGGGCAGCACCGGCAGCAGTGCCCGGCGGGCGAGCGCGCCGTGGCCGACCTCGCGGCGCTTGGGCGAGCCCACGCGGCCGGTCTCGCCGGTGGAGAACGGCGGGAAGACGTACTTGTGCATGTAGCGGCGGTGCTTCTCCGGGGAGAGCGTGTCGAGCTGCTGCTCCATCTTGAGCATGTCGAGCGTGGTGACGCCCAGGATCTGGGTCTCGCCGCGCTCGAACAGCGCCGAGCCGTGCACCCGCGGGATCACGCCGACCTCGGCGTGCAGCGGCCGGATGTCGGCCAGGCCGCGGCCGTCGATGCGGACCTTGTCGCGCAGGATGCTCTCGCGCACGACGGCCTTGTTGACCGAGCGGAACGCCGCGCCGAGCTCCTTCTCGCGGCCGGCGAACTGCTCCTCGAAGTGACCGAGGACCCGGTCCTTGAGCTCGTCGGTGCGGTCCTGACGCTCCTGCTTGTCGGCGATCTTCATCGCGGCGGCGAGGTCGGCCTTGGCGAACGACTCGACGGCCGAGAAGACGTCGTCCTCGTAGTCGAGGAAGATCGGGAAGTCCTGGACCGGCTTCGCGGCCACGTTGGCCAGCTCGGCCTGCGCCTCGCAGAGCTGCTTGATGAACGGCTTGGCCGCGTCGAGACCGCCGGCGACGACCTCCTCGGTCGGGGCCTGGGCGCCGGACTGGACCTTGCCGAAGCTGGTCTCGGTGGCCTCGGCCTCGACCATCATGATCGCGACGTCACCGGTCTCGGTGACCCGTCCCGCGACCACCATGTCGAAGACGGCGTCCTCGAGCTGGCTGTGCGTCGGGAACGCGACCCACTGGCCCTCGATCAGCGCCACGCGCACGCCACCGACCGGGCCGGAGAACGGCAGGCCGGAGAGCTGGGTGGACAGCGAGGCGGCGTTGATCGCCAGCACGTCGTACGGCGCGTCCGGGTTCAGCGCCATCACGGTGATGACGACCTGGACCTCGTTGCGCAGGCCCTTCTTGAAGGTGGGGCGCAGCGGACGGTCGATGAGGCGGCAGGTGAGGATCGCGTCCTCGCCGGGCCGGCCCTCGGAGCGGAAGAACGAGCCGGGGATCTTGCCCGCGGCGTACATCCGCTCCTCGACGTCGATCGTCAGCGGGAAGAAGTCGAAGTGGTCCTTGGGGTGCTTGCCGGCGGTGGTCGCCGAGAGCAGCATCGTGTCGTCGTCGAGGTAGGCGGTCACCGAGCCGGCGGCCTGCCGGGCGAGCAGCCCGGTCTCGAACTTCACGGTGCGCTGGCCGTACTTGCCGTTGTCGAGGACGGTCTCGACGGCAGAGATCACGGGCTCGTTGGATTCAGTCAAGGGTCGTTCCCTGTTCTGTCGCGGAGCGAGCCGCGGCGTCCCGCTCACCCGGCGGGAGTGTGCTCGTGGACGAGTCCCTGCCGAGCGGAGCCGGTCTTCGATCGAGGCCCGCAGACCGCGAGGTCTGAGAGCCACTACCGAGGACCGGGCCAGACGGGCGGGTCGCTCCTGGTTGTTTCCGATGTTGTTCAGTTGTGGAACGGGTCCGAGCCTAGCCGGATCGGACCCGGATACGAGAGGAGCGGCTGCCCGAGAGGGGCAGCCGCTCCGCCCCGGAGACGGGGATGATCAGCGACGGAGGCCGAGGCGCTCCACGATCGAGCGGTAGCGCTCGATCTCGGTCTTCTGCAGGTAGTTGAGCAGGCGACGGCGCTGACCGACGAGCAGCAGCAGCCCACGACGGCTGTGGTGGTCGTGCTTGTGCTGCTTGAGGTGCTCGGTGAGGTGGCTGATGCGGTGGCTCAGCAGCGCGATCTGCACCTCGGGCGAGCCGGTGTCGCCCTCGGTCGTGGCGTACTCGGCGATGATCTTCTTCTTGGTCGCCGCGTCGGTACCGATCGACATGCGGGCTCCTTCCTCGGCCCTCTCGGGCACAGTCTTCGTTGCGCGGCGCGCCCGGGCCTGTTCACCGGGGCACTCTGGTTCCGCGGCCGTTCTGACGGCGTGTCGCCTCCGTGGAGGCAACCTGAGAAGACTAGCGCGCTGGGTCGCTCGCGGCCGAATCCGCATGTGATGATCGGGCCGTGCCACGACGCCTGGGAGCCGGGCTCGCCCTCGCGCTGCTGACGACCCTCCTCGTCGCCGCGCCGATCGGCGCGGCGACGAGGAGCGAGCGCGTCGACGAGCCCGCGTGGGCCCGCGGGCTGCCGGCCCGGACCACCCAGGTGGTGCGCACGGTGTCGAGCCGGACGTACTGCCGCCAGGTCTGGTGCACCGTCACCCAGGCCTGGGAGCGCGGTGACGACGGCGTCTGGACGATGCGCCGCGAGTTCCGGTCCACGATCGGCTCGCGGGGCTGGGGCAAGCAGCGCGAGGGCGACCGGCGCTCGCCGCTGGGGGTGTTCCGGATCAAGGTGACGTTCACGACGACGCCGACCAACCCGGGTCGGATGCCGTGGCGCCAGCGGCGCGCGACCTCGGTCGTCTCGGCCGCGGCCGGGCCGAACTACAACACCTGGCTCGAGGTCCGCGGCGTCACGTCGGGCAACCGACCGTCGATGCGATCGGGCTGGGTGCTGGACTTCAACCACGTCCGGCTCCGCCCGGGGGCGGGCGCCCGGCCCGTACCCGGCAAGGGCAGCGGCATCTTCTACCACACCTCGAAGCCGGGACACCCCTGGGCGCCGACCGCGGGCTGCACCCAGGTCGGCAATCCGCAGCAGATGCGCTGGCTGCTCACCTGGCTGCGCCCGGCGGCCCAGCCGCGGGTCGTCCAGGAGCGCTGAGCACGACCGAGCCCACGGCCGGGCTACGGCTCGTCGGTCCCGGCGACCTGCTGGCGCAGCCGGCGCAGGGCGCGGTGCCGCGCGACCCGGACGGCGGTCGGGCTCAGCCCGAGCGCACGGGCCGTCGTGGCGACGTCGAGGCCGACCACCTCCAGACAGGCGAGCACCTCGGCCTCCCGCGGGCTCAGCAGGGCGAGCAGTCGGCGGGTCTCGGCCTGGCCGACGACCGCGCCCTCGGGCGACCCGACGACGCCCCAGGCGTGGTCGGCGGGGTCCGGCTCCCGCGGATCGGTACGCCGTCGCCGCGCCGCGCGCCGGCGGTTGTTCAGGGTCAGTCGGGCGATGGTGAACAGCCAGCCCGCGAAGTCGTCGTCGGACCCGGCGAACTCGCCGATCTTGCCCGCCGCGGTCAGCCATGCCTCGGCCGCGACGTCCTCGGGCGAGGCGGTCGGGTCGCCGGACGGCAGGGACGCGAGCCAGGCCTCCAGCCGGCGCGCGTGCCGGGCGTAGAGCTCCCTCCAGGCCGCCTCGTCGCCATCGCGCGCTGCGGAGACGAGCGGACCGTCGCGTCGTGGTCCGGGCATCGCACTCCTTCCGAGACTGGCCCGGGGAGCGTAACGATCCGCGGGACTCGTGACATGTTCTCCATGTGCGACCCCGTCCCTCCCGTGCCGAGCTGCGGCGCCTGCTGCGCGCTCCGGTCGACGACCCCACCGTCGGCGACCGCACCGTCGACGACCGCACCGTCGACGACGAGTTCATCGCCCGGCTCGCCGCCGAGGCCCGCACGGCACCCCGACCCGCCGCCGCGCCGCCGCGCCGCCGGCTGCTCGCGCCGGTGGCCGCACTGGTCGCGGCAGGCCTGATCGGCGGGGTGGGCGCCTCCTACGCCGCCGGCATCGTCGAGCCGCGCTGGCCGCTGCACCCAGCTCCCGAGCGCTCCCCGAAGCCGACGCCGACCACCCCGGCCCAGCCGACACCGGCGCCTCCCGCCGGCAGCCCGGCGACCGGGCCATCGACACCCCTCGCGCCGGGAGCCGGCGATGGCGGCCAGGGCACCGGACGCGGCAACGGGCACGGCAACGGCAACGGCAAGGACCACGGGAAGGACCACGGCAAGGACCACGGCAAGGGTCACGGCAGCATCGGCAATCCCGGTCAGGGCCAGGGCAACGGCCAGGGCCAGGGCAACGGCCAAGGCCAGGGCAACGGCCAAGGCCAGGGCAACGGCCAAGGCCCGAAACAGGGCAGCGGCAACGGCCAAGGCCCGAAGCAGGGCAGCGGCCCGGGCCACGCAACGAATCTGAAGCCCGGCAAGAAGGCAGGCAAGGACCGCGGTCACGGCGGCGATCGGCCGGGCACGGGTCAGGGGCATGGTCAGGGGCATGGCCAGGGCCAGGCTCAGGACACGAGTGAAGACCGCGGTCGAGGCACCGCGCCCGGCGGCTCGGGCCCGATCCGCGAACGTCCTGTAACGCTCCGTCCCCGTCGCGACATGTAGCCACTGAGTTGTCCCAGGGACGTCCGCGTCCCGAGATCGAGGAGATGAGCATGCACCGCTTCCGCACCACGACCGCCGCACTCGTGTCGAGCGTCGCCCTCGCCGTGACCGGCGCGCCGTTCGCGGCCCACGCCGACAAGCCGGACCCCTGCGCCAAGCGGGAGGCACAGGTCGCGAAGGCCGAGGCCGCGCTGGCCCACGTGACCGCCGTCTTCGCCAAGCAGCAGGAGAAGGTGGCCGACGCCCAGGAGGCCGTCACGCATGCCGACAACCGCAACGCCAAGGCCGAGGCCCGCGCGCAGCTCGGTGCGGCCAAGGCCGACAAGGCGAAGGCCAAGAAGGCCAAGAAGGCCCAGCAGATGCGGCTGGCCAAGGCCACCGAGCGGCTTCAGCAGTGCACCGCCCCGGAGGCCCCCGCCGCGTCCTGACCGACCGGCCCCGATCGCCTCGGCCCGGCGCCCCACCCCCCACGTCGGGCGCCGGGCCGGGCGCCTAGATGAGAGCGGCGGCGACCCGCCGGTGCGCCGCCCAGATCTCCTCGGGCAGACCCTCGAACTGGGCGAGATGCTGCTCGCGGTGGCCCATCTCCTGCTGCCAGCGCGGCACGTCGACGGCCAGCACGGCGTCCAGGTCGGCGAGCGTGCGCTCGTCGAGGCCCTCGAGGTCCAGCTCGTGTCGGGCCGGCAGGATGCCGACCGGAGTCCGGACGCCGGCGACCTCGCCGTTCCGGAGCTGCATCAGCCACACGAGCGGGCGCAGGTTCTCCCGGTAGCCCGGCCACAGGAAGCGGCCGTCCTCGCCCCGCTGGAACCAGTTCACGTGCGCGAAGATCGGCTGGCTCTTCGCCGCACCGATGACGTCGAGCCAGTGCTGGGCGTAGTCGGCCTCGGGGTAGGACATGAACGGACGCATCGACATCGGGTCGTAGCGCAGCACGCCCTCGAGGCCGTCCGCCGCTGCGGTCGCCTCGGCGCCCAGCGTGAGTCCGTCGTAGACGCCTTCGGCGAGGTCCGTGATCGCGCGGATCAGCGGCTCGCGGTCCCGGGTGCGGCCGCCGAAGATGACGCCGTGGATCTCCACGCCACGCGGGTCGTCCCAGTCCGCGGCCACGTTCGGGACGTTGCCGAGCTGGGTCGTGAAGCGGGAGTTCGGGTGCGCCCACGGGTCGTCGGCCTGCTCGGCGGCGCGCTCGGCGATCGGCTGTCCCGTCCAGTCCAGCCAGCCATCCAGGTCGGTCGGCTGCGGGCCGCGGCCCTCCCACCAGACCTCCTGGGTCTTCCCGTTGTAGGCGACGTTGGTGAAGATCGCGCCGGAGTTCGGCGTGATCGAGTCGATCGCGGTGGGGTTGGTCAGCTCGTTGGTGTCCTTGGCGACGCCGAAGACGCCGTTCTCCGGGTTGAAGCCGCGCAGCACGCCGTCGTCGTCGACCCAGATCCAGGCGATGTCGTCGCCGTAGAACTCGACGTGGTAGCGGTCGCCGAGGGCGTCGGGAGCCAGCGTCATCGCGAGGTTGGTCTTGCCCGAGGCGGACGGGAAGCCGCCGCAGATGTGGTACTTCCGGCCGGTCTGCTTGTCCGTGATGCCGAGCAGCATGAACTGCTCGACCAGGAAGCCGTTCTTCCAGCCGTCGTAGGAGCCCTGGCGCAGGCCGTGGGCGATCTTGCCGAGCAGCGCGTTGCCGCCGTACGACGAGCCGAAGTGCAGGATCGTGCGCTCGTCCGCGATCGTCACGAAGTAGCGCCGGTCCTCCGGGGTGCCCTGGCCGAGGTTCTCCAGGTCGCCGGTCACGTGCACCGCGCGGACGAAGTCGTTGCCCAAGGCGTTGACGGAGTCGACCCCGACCCGCGCCATCCGGATCATCTGCAGCACGACGTTGCGATTGTCGGTGAGCTCGACTCCGGCGGCGAACCTCTCGAGCGGCGAGCCCGCCGGGGCCATCAGGTACGGGATGACGTACATGGTCTTGCCCGCCGAGGCGCCGGTCATGAGCTCGACGAGCTTCGGCTTCATCTCCGCCGTGGGCTTCCAGTTGTTGTACGTGCCGCGGTCGCGCTCGTCGGAGGTCGCGACGATGGTGCGCTCCTCCGCGCGGGCGGTGTCCTTGCGGTAGGAGCGCGAGTAGTACCGGCCGGCGCCCACCGGAAGCAGCTCGCCGGCCTCGAGGGACTCGGCGACCAGGCGGGCGTCGTCGGCGGCGGAGACGACCTCGACCCGGGAGGCGCCGGTGACCTCGGCCCAGTGCGCGACGTACTCACGCACGTGCGGATTCGTCAGACCCGCGTCATCGAGCACCTTCACCACGTCAAGCACCACGTCAACCATGCGCGTTCCTCATCTCGGGAGTCCAGGCGGGTGAGCCGGAGACTACCGGACATGAAGACTTCTTCATCTGATGTATTGTTGTGACATCGGCAACGCGGATGCGGAGGGAGCAGTCATGGGGGTGCCGCTGTACCAGGCGAAGGCCGAGTTCTTCAAGACGCTCGGCCACCCGGCCCGGATCCGGATCCTCGAGCTGCTCTGCGAGCGCGACCACGCGGTGCACGAGCTGCTGGAGCAGATCGAGATCGAGCCGAGCAACCTCTCCCAGCAGCTGGCCGTGCTGCGGCGTACGTCGATGGTCGTCTCGCACCGCCGCAACGGCGAGGTCGTCTACTCGATCAGCGTGCCCGAGGTCCGCGACCTGCTGCTGGCCGCCCGCAAGATCCTGTCCGGGTTGATCGCCGTCCAGGGTGAGCTCGGACACGAGCTCACCGACACCCTCACTGGCCCCCTCACCGATACCGCGCCCCGCTGATCCCGCCGTTGTCCTTGCGCATCGTCCTCCACCGCATCCGCGAGCTGGCGCCCCGTTCGTCCGACTGGTGCCACCTGCGCGTCGGGCGGGACCTCACCGCCGGTGTGCTGGTCGCGCTCGTCGCGCTGCCCCTGGCGCTCGGCTTCGGCGTCAGCTCCGGGATGGGCGCCGCGGCCGGGCTGGTCACCGCGATCGTGGCCGGGGTCGTCGCGGCCGTGTTCGGCGGCAGCCGGGTCCAGGTGAGCGGTCCCACCGGCGCGATGACGGTGGTCCTGGTCCCGATCGTCGCCGCGCACGGCGCCAGCGGCGTCCTCGTCGTCGGCCTGATCGCCGGCCTGATCCTGATCGGGCTCGGCGCCACCGGCGCCGGCCGGTTCATGCGCTACGTGCCGGTGCCCGTGGTCGAGGGCTTCACGGTGGGCATCGCACTGGTGATCGGCCTCCAGCAGGTGCCGACGGCCCTCGGTGTCGACGTACACGCGGAGAAGGTGCTGCCGCTCGTCGCGGACGCCGTACGGACGTGGCTGTCCGATCCGCACTGGACCGCACCGGCCATCGCGATCGGGGTCACCGTCGGCATGGTCGTCGTGGCCCGGGTGCGCAACGCGATCCCCGCCGCCCTGCTCGCGGTCGTGGTGGCCACGGCGGGCAACCACTTCCTCGACTGGGGCGCCGCGACGATCGGCGCCATCCCGCGCGGCCTTCCCGGTCCGTCGCTGCCCCGCGTGCCGTTCGCCGACCTGGACAGCCTGCTGCTCCCGGCCGTGGCGGTCGCCGCCCTGGCCGCGCTGGAGTCCCTGCTCTCGGCCACGGTGGCCGACGCGATGACCGTCGGCGAGCAGCACGACCCCGACCGGGAGCTGGTCGGACAAGGTCTCGCGAACCTCGCCGCTCCCGTCTTCGGCGGCATCCCGGCCACCGCGGCGATCGCCCGCACGGCGGTCAACGTGCGGTCCGGAGCCGGGTCCCGGCTGGCCGCCGTCACCCACGCCGTGGTCCTCCTCGGCATGGTGCTCGTGCTCGCACCCTGGGTCGAGCAGATCCCGCTGGCCGCCCTGGCCGGCGTGCTGATCGCCACCGCGGCGCGCATGGTCGAGGTCTCCAGCCTCACCGCAATGCTGCGCGCCACCCGGGGCGACGCGGCGGCGCTGGTGGCCACCGCGGCCGCGACGGTGGTCTTTGACCTCGTCCTGGCGGTGCTGATCGGCCTGGTGGTCGCGGGGTTCTTCGCCCTCCAGCAGACCGCCCGCACCGCCCGTCTCGACCAGGTGCCGCTCGACGAGAGCGACCACGTCGACGAGGAGCGCCGACTCCTCGACGAGCACATCGTCGCCTACCGGATCGACGGGCCGCTGTTCTTCGCGGCCGCGCACGACTTCCTGCTCGAACTGGCCGACGTCCACCGGGTCCGCGTCGTCGTGCTGCGCATGTCGCGCGTCACCACCGTCGACGCCACCGGCGCGCGGGTCCTGGCCGAGACCATCGCCGGGCTCGAGCGCCGAGGGATCCGCGTGCTGGTCTCGGGGGTGCAGCCTCAGCACGAGCGGGTGCTGCGCGAGCTGCGCGTCCACGACCAGCTCGCCCACGAGCAGCACCTCTTCGCCACCACCCCCGAGGCCATCGCCCACGCCCGGCTGCTCGCCGCGGAGCCCGGCGGGCCGTAGCTCCCGACCCGCTCCTCCCGGTGTCGCGTGCACGGGTGGTTTCGAGGCTCAGGCGCCAGAGCGCCTTCGCACCTCAACCACCGACACCGGTGGTTGAGGTGCGAGGAGCGCCAGCGACGAGCCTCGAAACCACCACCCCCCGACTCACCGGGTTTCGAGGCTCAGGCGCCAGAGCGCCTTCGCACCTCAACCAGCGACACGGTGGTTGAGGTGCGAGGGCCGCCAGGCCCGAGCCTCGAAACCACCCGTCGAAGCCCGGTCCTTGCCGTCAGCGGGCGCTGACGGCGTACGCCGGCTCCCGCTCGACCACCGGCTCGCCCCGCGGGCGGGACGGGCGCCAGGGCCACCAGACGTGGTCGCCGAGCAGCACCAGCACGGCGGGCAGGATCACCAGGCGGATCAGGGTGGCGTCGAGGAGGATCGCGGCGGAGAGACCGACGCCCAGCATCTTCATCTCCAGCATCGACAGGGTCGCGAAGATCGCGAACACCGACACCATCACGGCCGCGGCGCTGGTCACGACGCCGGCGGTGTCCGCGATGCCGCGCTGGACGGCCAGCCGGGTCGGCAGCCCGTGCTGGACGTGCTCGCGGACCCGGCTGAGCACGAAGACGTGGTAGTCCATCGACAACCCGATCAGCACGACCAGCACGAAGAGCGGGATCCAGTCGATCACGAAGCCCGGGCTGGTGAAGTCCAGGGACCCGCTGAACCAGCCGTGCTGGAAGACCAGCGTCAGCACGCCGAACGCCGCGCCGACCGAGGCCAGGTTGAGCACCGTCGAGATGCCCGCGAGCGCGACGCTGCGGAACGTCGTGACCATGATCAGCATCGTCAGCACCAGCACGAACCCGATCACCAGCCCGAGCCGGCCGCTCTGCTTGTCGGCGAAGTCGAGGCTCGCGGCGGCACCTCCGCCGACGGCGTGCTCGATCCCCGGCGCGTCGGCCAGGTCGCCGAGAGCGGCCGGCACCAGCTCGCCGCGCAGCTCGCGCAGCGCGTCGTCCACGCGCTCGTCGGTCTCGTCGTACGGCATGCCGAGCACGAGCAGCGACGTCGTGCCGTCGTCCGAGGTCTGCACGCCACGGCCCGAGGCCACGAAGTGGCCGGTGTCGACGGCGTCGGAGCTCAGTCGCTCGAGGGCCGCCTGCACCTGCGCCCCCTCCCCCGCGTCGCCGCGGACGACGACCGTCGCGCTGGCGCCCTCGTCGGCCGGGAAGCTCTTGCTGATGTCCTTGACCGTCTGCACCGCGGGGACCGAGGTGGGCAGCGTGTCGAGCGTCCCGGAGTGGGTCTTCATGCCGAGCGCCGGGATCGCCAGGCCGACGATGACGCCCGAGGCGAGCACCAGCGCGACCAGCGGATGCCGGACGACGGGGCCGAGCAGCCGCCGGCTGATGCCGCCCTGGCCGACGCGCCGGTTGAGCCGCCACAGCAGCGGCACGCGCGGGCGGTCCGACCAGCGGCCGAGCTTGACCAGCAGCGCCGGCAGCACGGTGATCGAGCCGAGCACAGCGACCGCGACGACGAGGATCGAGCCGATCGCCAGGGAGTTGAACGTCGGGTCCGCCACCAGGAACAGCCCGGCCATCGCGGCGATCACCGCGCCCCCGGAGACCAGGATCGAGTGACCGGAGGTCTGCGCGGCGATCTCGACGGCGTCGAGGGTGCGGTGCCCCTTCGCGCGCTCCTCGCGCTCGCGCTTGAGGTAGAAGAGCGAGTAGTCGACGCCGACGGCCATGCCGATCAGCACGATCATGCTCGCGGTCGTGTCGTCGGAGGGGATCAGGTGCGACAGCGGCGCCATCAGTCCGATGGTGGCCGCGACGCTGGACGCCGCCAGCAGCACCGGGATGCCGGCCGCGACGAGCGCGCCGAAGGCGATCAGCATGAGGACCAGCGTCACCGGGACGCTCGTGGTCTCGGCGGCACTCAGGTCGTCGCCCACCCGCTCGTTGATCGCCGCGTCCAGGCTGACGTCGCCGGCCTGTCGGATGTCCAGCCCGTCGTGCGCGGCCGCGACGCCGTCGACCGCGCGCTGGAGGTCGTCGACCTCGTCGGTGTCGCCGGCCAGCTCGATCGGCACGAGCAGCGCGCTCCGGTCGGCGTTCCACTGCGGGTCGCCGACCTCGGCCACGTGGTCCGCCTCGCCGGCCGCCGCGACGACGTCCTCGGCGGCGGACTCGGCGGCGCTGGACTCGAGCGAGCCGGACCGCGCGGTGATCAGGACGTTCTCGGTGTCCGCCTGGACCAGGTCGGCGTCGTGGACCATGGCGTCCGCGCGGCCCGACTCGCCGACCCGGTAGTCGGCATCGGTGGTGTTGTTCGTGGGGATCGCGACGGCGAGCCCGACGGCGAACGCGACGAAGGCGATCCAGGCCAGGATCGCGCGCCAGGGGTGCTCCGCGCTCCATCTCGCGGCTCGCATCGGTACTGCTGTCAACGGGTTGCCCATGGCCGTCTCTCCTCGGGTCCTCGATGGCTGGTGTGTCGGTCCCTTCCAGCGTCGGGCCACGCGCGCGGAAGGTCAGGGGCGCCAGGACCCCGGCCGAGGTGGTGCCTGCACCACTGCACAGGTCGGGCCGGCCCGAGAGGATGGGGACGTGGATCGTTTGCGCCTGACCGGGTACGCCGTCGCTCAGTTCTTCCTCGCGATCGTGCTGATCGTGCTGCTCGTGCTCTGGATCGTCGGCGGCGTGCTCGTCGTCGTCTGGATCGGGCTCGGCATCCTCACCGGCTGCCTGGTCGCCACCCGGTGGATCGCGAACCTGCACCGCGAGATGGCCGCCCGCACGCTCGGCGAGCCGATCCCGGTCCCCTACCGCCCGCTGCCGCCCAGTGGCTTCTTCGACAAGGCCCGCGTGGTGCTGGCCGACCCGATGACCTGGCGCGACCTGGCCTGGGTGCTGGTCGCCCCGGTCGTCGGCATCGTGGTCTCGCTGGTCGTGGTGATCCTGCTGCTCGGGATCGTCACGGGCTTCATCTGGTGGTTCGCGACGCCGCCGCTGATGATGGCGCGCGCCCACTTCGACCGCCTCTTCCTCGCCTACAGCCGCACCGAGCGGCTCGAGCAGCGGGTGCAGGACCTGACCCACAGCCGGGCCGACGTCGTCGACCACTCCGCGGCCGAGCTGCGCCGGCTCGAGCGCGACCTCCACGACGGCGCCCAGGCCCGCCTGGTGGCGCTGTCGATGAGCCTGGGCATGGCCGACGCGGCGTTCGACGGCGACCCGGAGCAGGCACGCCGGCTCGTGCAGGACGCGCGCGCCACCACCACGGCGGCGATCGGCGACCTCCGCTCGGTCGTCCGCGGCATCCACCCGCCGGTGCTCGCCGACCGCGGCCTCGGTGGCGCCGTCCAGGCGATCGCGCTGGACATGGCGATCCCGGTGCAGGTCGACGTCCGGCTGCCCGGACGGCCGCCCGCGCCGGTCGAGTCGGCGGTCTACTTCGGCGTCGCGGAGTGCCTGGCCAACATCGGCAAGCACGCCGGCGCCCACCACGCGTGGATCACGCTCACCCACGACGACGACCTGCTGCGCGCGGTCGTCGGCGACGACGGACGCGGCGGTGCCGACGCCGCCGCCGGGACCGGCATGCTGGGCGTGATGCGGCGGCTGGCGGCGTTCGACGGCACGATGTCGGTGTCGAGCCCGACCGGCGGGCCGACCCTGGTCACCCTGGAGGTTCCGTGCAGCCTGGACCCGATGCCGCACCCAAGCTCGTCCTCGCCGAGGACCACGCCCTCCTCCGGGCCGGCATGATCCAGCTGCTCGAGGGCAACGGCTTCACGATCCTCCACGCGGTCGACAACGCCCCCGCCCTCGAGCAGGCGCTCCGCGACCCCGACGCCGACGCGGCCGTCCTCGACGTACGCCTGCCGCCGACGCAGACCGACGAGGGCCTGCGCGCCGCCATCGCCGTGCGCGAGGCCCGACCCGGCTTCCCGGTGATGGTGATCTCCCAGTACGTCGAGCAGCTCTACGCCCGCGAGCTGCTGGCCAGCGGCGCCGGTGCCGTCGGCTACCTGCTCAAGGACCGGGTCTCCGACGTGGCGGAGTTCGTCGACGGCGTACGCCGGGTCGCCGCGGGCGGCACCGTCCTCGATCCCGAGGTGGTGGCGACGGTGATGGCCCGCCGGCGCGACGAGCCGCTGGACCGCCTGACCGCGCGCGAGCGGGAGGTGCTCGCGCTGATGGCCGAGGGCCGCTCGAACGGCGCCATCGCCGCGCACCTGCACGTGACCGAGAAGGCCGTCGCCAAGCACATCAACAGCATCTTCGCGAAGCTCGACCTGCCGCTCGCCGACGACGACCACCGCCGGGTCCGGGCGGTGCTGGCCTGGCTGCGCCTGTAAGGACGGTCAGCCCAACAGCGCGCGCACCGCGGCTCGGGCCGACTGCGGGTCGTCGGCCGACAGCGCGGCCTCCGCGGCGTCCTCGCACTGCTGCGAGGTGACCGTCGACAGGCGGGCGCCCACGGGACGGACGGCGGCGGCCGCCATCGACAGGGAGCCGACGCCCATGCCGACCAGCACGCAGGCGAGCAGCGGGTCGGCCGCGGCCTCGCCGCACACCCCCACCGGCTTGCGGGCGTGCAGACCGGCGTCGGCGGTGATCGCGACGAACTGGAGCACCGCCGGCTGCCACGGGTCGGTGAGGTAGGCGAGGTCGGCGGCGCTGCGGTCGGCGGCCATGGCGTACTGCGCCAGGTCGTTGGTGCCGATCGAGAGGAAGTCGACGACCTGGAGCATCCGGTGCGCGAGCAGCGCCGCGCTCGGCACCTCGACCATGATCCCGGCCTTCAGCCCGCGCCGGTGCACCCGGGCCGCGAAGCCCTCGGCCTCGGCGACGGTCGCGACCATCGGCGCCATCACCCACGCCTCTCCCCCGGTCGCGGCGGCGGCCGCCGCGATCGCGTCGAGCTGCCGGTCGAGCAGGCCGGGGTCGTCGGAGCTCAGCCGCAGCCCCCGGACGCCGAGCGCCGGATTGTGCTCGCCGCCGGGGCCGGCGTACGCCAGCGGCTTGTCCGAGCCGGCGTCGAGGGTGCGCAGCACGACGTGCCGGCCGGGGAACGCCGCGAGCACCTCGCCGTACGCCGCGGCCTGCTCGGCGACCGTCGGCTCGGTCTCGCGACCGAGGAAGCCGAGCTCGGTGCGCAGCAGCCCCACGCCCTCGACGGGCGCCCGGGCCGCGGCGCGAGCGGAGGCGCCGTCGGCGACGTTGGCGAGGATCTCCACCGGGTGCCCGTCGGCGGTGCGGCCCGGGCCGCTCCATCCGGCGACGGCGGCGCGCCGGGCGGCGTCGGCGGCGGCCCGGGCCCGCGCGGCCCGGCCGTCGGGGGCGACCTGCACGGTGCCGGCGGCGCCGTCGACGAGCAGCGGGGTGCCGTCGGCGACCGTCGCCACCCCGGCGACGCCGACCACGCAGGGGATCGCGAGCTGGCGGGCGACGATCGCGGTGTGGCTGGTCGGTCCACCGCGACGCAGCACCAGAGCCGTCACTCGCTTCGCGTCGAGGCCGGCTGCTTCGGCGGGCGCCAGGTCGTCGACCACCAGCACGGAGGGCCCGTCCGGGAGGTCGAGGCCGGGCTCGGGGACGCCGAGCAGCCGGGCGACCAGCCGCCGCTCGACGTCGCGCAGGTCGCTCACCCGCTCGGCCATCGACCCGCCCAGGTCGGCGAGCACGGCGACGAAGCGGTCCACGCCGGCCTGTACGGCCGCGACCGGGTCGGCACCGGCGCGGATGTCGAGCGCCACGGCATGGCGCAGGCCCGGGTCGCGGGCCAGCCCCGCGCTCGCGGTGAGCACGGCCGCCGCGTCCCCCGACGCCGCCCGCGCGCGACGCAGGTAGCCGTCGGCGACCTCCTGCGCGGCGAGGTCGTACGCCGCGAGCGCGGCCTCGGCATCGATATGGTGTGGGCCGTCCTGCGGCTCGGCGGCCCGGGGCCCGGCGGGCACGACGTACGCCGGTCCGTAGCCGACGCCCGGCACGACCGGGGTTCCACCCAGCACCGTCACAGGCGCACTCTGCCAGACTGGCCGGCGATGCCCAGCAAGACCGTCGCCGTCGGCTCCCGGGTGGGCCTGCACCTGCGGCCCGCGCAGCTGATCGCCGAGGCCGCCGCCGCGCTCGACGCCGAGGTGCGGATCGGCCGGCCCGGCGCGGAGCCGGTCGACGCCCGCTCCTCGCTCCTGATCATGACGCTCGGCGCCGGCCCGGGCACCGAGGTCGAGGTGTCGAGCGACGACCCGGCCGCGCTCGACGCGATCGTCGCCCTGGTCGAGCGGGACCTCGACGCCTAGACCTGCCCGCGCAGGGCGAGATAGACCGCTCGCATCCCGACGGCCCGCTCGAGCTCGCGGGTGACGCCGCCGAAGAACTGGGCGCGGTAGGCCTCGTCGGTCACCGTCGACACCATCAGGTAGAGCCCGGAGAACGCCGACAGGAACACCGACACCTGCACGAGCGCGCGGGAGGGGGTGAACTCCGGATCGGTCTGCCAGGCGCTGGTCACCGGGCCGGTCATGATGATCGACCCGAAGACCATCAGGAACGCGAACACGGTCAGCGACAGCAGCAGCACCTGGACGGTCTGCACGACGAGCAGCACGAGGATCAGGTTCCAGCGCTCGTAGCCGGTCACCTCGGCGTACGCCGCGGGGTCGGCCGCCGGGTCGCCGACCAGCTCACGGCACGGCTCCTCGAGCGGGGTGCCGCGGCAGGCCCGCACCAGCAGCGCGTCGTCGACGGCGTCGTCGGCGCGGTCGACCTCGTCGGGCAGCCGCACCAGCAGGAAGCCGATCGCCAGCGCCGAGAAGAGCGCGACCACCAGCCACAGCGACGCGACGGTGAGGTTGGCCGCGACCTGCCATACCTCGGTGTTGATGAAGAGGAACGTGATCGCGAGCAGCAGCAGCGGCAGCGCCCGCGTGGTCATCGGCAGCACGAAGCGCAGGCTGCCGAAGGTCCGGCCCAGGCCCCAGGCGACGATCTGGCGGGCGTGCAGCGCGGTCAGGGCGTACCAGAGCACCGCCAGCGCGCCGAGCGCCACCAGCGTCGCCGGCGCCGCGCTGAACTCGCCCGAGACCCACGCGATCACGCCGCCCGCCCCGGCCGAGAGCAGGGCGACCAGGACCACCAGCGGGACCGTGCGCCTAAGCCGGAGCGCGTTGCGCACGTCGGCCCGGCGCTCGGGCACGAAGTAGGAGAGACCGTGCTGGAGGAACCACGCGTCGGTGGCCGCGAGCGTCTCCTCCCGCGAGGTCACGCGAGTAGCTCGCGGGCCCGGTCGACGTCGGCGGTCATCTGCTCGATCAGGGACTCGACGGACTCGAACGCCACCATGCCGCGCAGCCGATCCACGAAGCTGACCTCGACCTCGACGCCGTAGAGCTCGAGGTCGGTGCGGTCCAGCACGTAGCTCTCGACCCGCCGGTCGCGCACCCCGTCGAAGGTCGGGTTGGTGCCGACGCTGATCGCGGCCGGGAACACCTCGCCGGTGTCGAGGCGGCGCAGCCGGCCCGCGTAGACACCGTCCGGGGGTACGGCGGTCATCGCCGGCGCGGGCACGTTGGCGGTGGGGAACCCCAGCTCGCGACCGCGCTGGTCGCCGCGGATCACCACGCCACGCACGGCGTACGGCCGCCCGAGCGCCTCGGCGGCCCCCGCGACGTCGCCGGCGGCCAGGCTCATCCGGACGTACGTCGACGACCACACCTGCGGCCCGCCGTCGAGCGGGATGCCCTCGACCGTGAAGCCGTGCCGCTCCCCCGCCTCGTGCAGCGTCGCGACGTCGCCGGACGCGCGGTTGCCGAAGCGGAAGTTGGCGCCGACGACGACCGCCGCGGCCCGCAGGGACTGCACGAGCACCCGCTGGATGAACTCCTTCGGCGACCAGCCGGCGACGCCGCGGTCGAAGGGCAGGGCCAGCACGTCGTCGGCGCCCGCCTCGCCGAGCAGCTCGGCGCGGACCTCGACGGTCGTGAGGGTGGTCGGAGCGTGCTCGGGGCGCAGCACCGCCATCGGGTGCGGGTCGAAGGTGACCGCGACCACGCGCAGCGACCGGTCCCGGGCGATCTGTCGCGCGCGGGCCAGCACGTGCCGGTGCCCGAGGTGCACCCCGTCGAAGTTGCCGATGACCACGGCGGTCGGTCCGAGGTCGGCCGGGACCTCACCGAGAGAGCGCCAGATCTGCACGGCGAGAACACTATCGGGGCTCACCCGGTGAACACCGCGACGGGCCGGGCCCGACCGTCCTTCGGCTCGTAGAGCGCGAGGAACTCCCCGTCCGGCGCGAACACCGCCGAGAGCCCCGCCAGGTCGACGTCGATCGCCCGGCCGACCCGCACGTCGCCCGCCTGGCGCTCGTCGAGGTCGACCGACGCGAACGCCGCGCGGGCGGCGGCCGCGATCGGCATCATCGCGAACCCGTCGCCGAGCTCGTCGAGCGTGCGGGCGTCGGCGAGCGCGTAGGGGCCGACGGCGGTACGCCGCAGCGACGTCAGGTGCCCCCCGACACCCAGCCGGGCGCCGAGGTCGCGGGCGATGGCGCGGATGTAGGTGCCGCTGGAGCAGCGGACCGAGACGTCCAGCTCGTCGCGCCGCACCGCGTGCACCACGAGCTCGTGCACGGTGACCGGCCGCGCCTTCAGCTCGACCTGCTCGCCGTCGCGCACCCGCTGGTAGGCCCGCTTGCCGTCGACCTTGATCGCCGAGACGGCGGTCGGCACCTGCAGCAGGTCGCCGACGAACTCCGCCGCGGCCGCTCGCACCTGCGCCTCGTCGAGGCCGTCGGTCGCGACGGTCGCGGTCACCTCGCCCTCGGCGTCGTCGGTGCTCGTCGCCACGCCGAGCCGGATCGTCGCGTCGTACGCCTTCTCGGTCAGCATCAGGTGCCCGAGCAGCCGGGTCGCCCGGTTGACGCCGAGCACCAGCACCCCGGTCGCCATCGGGTCGAGTGTGCCGGCGTGGCCGACCTTCCGGGTGCCGGCGAGCCGCCGCACCCGGGACACGACGTCGTGCGACGTCATGCCTCCGGCCTTGTCGACGACGACCAGGCCGGACCCAGCGCCGGACTCACTCATCGTCGAGGTCGGCGTCCTCGGCGTCCTCGGCGTCCTCGGCCTCGCGGGGTGGTTCCTGAGGAGCCGAGGTACGAGGCGTCTCGAAGGGCTTCTTGTAGGGGTCGGCCTCGCCGGCGTACGCCGTGCCGCGCGCCGCCGCCACGGCCTCGTCCTGCTGCCTGGCCCGGGCCAGCACCTCGTCGAGGTGCCGAGCGGACTCGGGCAGGGCGTCGGCCACGAACGTCAGCGACGGCGCGTGCCGCATGCCCAGCTGCTTCGCGACCTCGGAGCGCAGCAGCCCCTTGGCCGACTCGAGCGCGGCGGCCGTAGCGGCGAGCGCCGCCTCGTCGTCCCCGGTGGAGTCCAGGACGGTGTAGAAGATCGTGGCCTGCTGCGAGTCGCCGGTCAGGCGGACGTCGGTGATGGTCACGAAGCCGAGGCGCGGGTCCTTGATCCGGCGCTCCAGCATCTCCGCGACGATGACCTGGATCCGATCGGCGATCTTGCGGACGCGAGGGCTGCTCATGATTCCTACTCTCTCAAACGCCGAGTCGGCGCCAGTTTCCCGCCGTAACGCACCGAGCCGGCGCCAGTTTCCGCGCAGGGCGGGAAACTGGCGCCGACTCGGCCGGGTCAGCTGCGGGGGATCTCCCGCATCTCGAAGGCCTCGACGATGTCGCCTTCCTTGATGTCCTGGAAGTTGCGCAGCACCAGACCACACTCGAAGCCCTCGCGGACCTCGGACGCGTCGTCCTTCTCGCGCTTGAGCGACTGCAGGTCGAGGTTGTCGGCCACGACGGAGCCGTCGCGGATGACGCGGACCTTGGCGTTGCGCCGGATCACGCCGCTGGTGACCATGCAACCGGCGATGTTGCCGATCTTGGACGAGCGGAAGATCGCGCGGATCTCCGCCTGGCCCAGGGTCGACTCCTCGTACTCCGGCTTGAGCATGCCCTTGAGCGCGGCCTCGATCTCCTCGATGGCCTGGTAGATGACGGTGTAGTACCGGATCTCCACGCCCTCGCGGTCGGCCAGCTCCGTCGCCTTGCCCTGCGGGCGGACGTTGAAGCCGATGATGATCGCGTCGGAGGCGGCGGCCAGGTCGACGTTGGTCTCGGTGATCGCACCGACACCGCGGTCGATGACCCGCAGGCTGACCTCGTCGCCGACGTCGATCTTCGCCAGCGCGTCCTCGAGCGCCTCGACCGAACCGGACACGTCGCCCTTGAGGATGAGGTTGAGCTCCTGGCTCTCGCCCTTCTCCATGGAGGCCATGAAGTCCTCGAGCGTACGACGCACGCGGCGCTTGGCCTGCATGGCCGCCCGCTCGCGGGCCTCACGCTTCTCGGCGATCTGGCGCGCCATCCGGTCGTCCTCGACGACGATGAAGTTCTGGCCCGCGCCGGGGACGGCGCTCAGACCCAGGACCATCGCCGGGCGGGACGGGCCGGCCTCGGTGAGCTCGTTGCCGTACTCGTCGAGCATCGCGCGGACCCGGCCGTGGGCCGGACCGGCGACGATCGAGTCGCCGACGTGCAGCGTGCCGCGCTGGACCAGGACGGTCGCGACCGGGCCGCGACCGCGGTCCAGGTGCGCCTCGATGACCAGACCCTGCGCGTCCCGGTCGGGGTTCGCGGACAGGTCCAGCGACGCGTCGGCCGTCAGCACGACCGCCTCGAGCAGCTTGTCGAGGTTGAGCTCGGACTTGGCCGAGACGTCGACGAACATCGTGTCGCCGCCGTACTCCTCGGGCACCAGGCCGTACTCGGTCAGCTGGCCGCGGACCTTGGTCGGGTCGGCCTCGGGCTTGTCGATCTTGTTGACCGCGACCACGATCGGGACCCCGGCCGCCTTGGCGTGGTTGAGCGCCTCGACGGTCTGCGGCATCACGCCGTCGTCGGCGGCGACCACGAGGATCGCGATGTCCGACGACTGCGAGCCACGGGCACGCATGGCGGTGAACGCCTCGTGACCCGGGGTGTCGATGAAGGTGATGCGGCGGTCCTCGCCGTCGACCTCGGTGTGTACCTGGTAAGCACCGATGTGCTGGGTGATGCCACCGGCCTCGCCCGAGGCGACGTTGGCGCTGCGGAGCGCGTCGAGCAGGCGGGTCTTTCCGTGGTCGACGTGGCCCATGACGGTGACGACCGGCGGACGCGCCTCGGCGGCCTCCTCGTCGTCCTCGTCGTCGCCGAACTCGATGTCGAAGGACTCGAGCAGCTCGCGGTCCTCGTCCTCCGGGGACACGACCTGGACGACGTAGTTGAGCTCCTCACCGAGCAGCTCGAGGGTCTCGTCGTTGACCGACTCGGTCGCGGTGACCATCTCGCCGAGGCTGAACAGCATCTGCACCAGCGACGCGGCGTCGACGTTGATCTTCTCCGCGAAGTCGGTCAGCGAGGCGCCCCGCGGCAGGCGGACGGTCTCGCCGTTGCCCTTGCGGACGCGCACGCCGCCGATCGTCGGGGCCTCCATGGCCTCGAACTCCTGGCGACGCGCCCGCTTCGACTTGCGACCGCGCCGCGAGGGACCGCCCGGGCGACCGAAGGCACCCTGGGTCTGGCCGCGCTGACCGGGACGACCGCCACCGGGACGACCGCCGCTGGGGCCGAAGCCACCGGGACGACCCGGCGCGCCGGCGCCGGCACCGGGACGACCGGGGGCGCCACCGCGACCCGGCGCGCCACCGCGGCCGGGGGCACCGGGACGACCGGGACCGCCGGCACGGGCACCCGGGCCCTGGCCGAACGCGGCCGGGGACTTGGGCATCATCGCCGGGTTGGGACGCGGCATGCCCGGACGGCCGCCGGGTGCCGGCGGGCGCGGCGGCCGGTTGTCGCCGCCACCGGTCGTCGGAGCCGGGCGCTCGCCCGGCGCCGGACGACGGCCCATGCCCTGGCTGGACGCGAACGGGTTGTTGCCCGGACGCGGCGCACCGGGGCGGCCGACCGGACGCGGCGCCGGTGCCTTGGGCGCGGGGGCCTTCGGGGACGGCGCGGCGTCGGCGGCCGGCGCCTCGGGCTCAGGCTCGGGCTCGGCCGGCGGGGCCGGGGGCTCCTCGGCCTTCGGGCCGGGGCGGGGGCCGGGCTTGGGGGCGGCCTTCTTCGCCGGGGCCGCCTCGGCCTCGCCGCGCTCCTCGACGGGGGCAGCGGGTGCCGCCGCGGCGGCGGGAGCCTCGGCGGCCGGGGTCTCCACGACCGGGGCCTCGGCGGCCTTCTTGGCCGGGGCCTTCTTCGCGGCCGGCTTGGCCGGTGCCGCGTCGGCGGGAGCCGCGGCCTGCTCGGCCTTCAGCTTGTCGCCGTACTCCTTGCGGAACCGCATCTCAGCGGGAAGTTCGACCGTGGAGCTCGCCGACTTGACGAACTCCCCCATCTCCTTGAACTTCTCGAGAACGAACTTGCTCTCGACTCCGAACTCCTTGGCGAGTTCGTGAACTCGGGTCTTAGCCACGCTTCTCCTTCTGGCCTCGAACCCGAGTTCCCGCAGATCGGCTGGGGGGAGATCGAGACCGTTAGTGGGTGTGCACGCTCATCGCGAAGTACTCATCGAGTGCTCATGAGCAGGTGCTCCAGTTTCTGTCGGACGGTCAGGTTGGTTCTGCGCGCGAGTCGAGGTACTCGCCCAGCGGTGCGGTGGCCAGCCCCGCCCCGCCTCGCCCCTGGTCTCCCAGGAAGCGAAGGGCCCGGGCGAACGCTCGCCGCCGCACCGCGAGCTCGTAGCACTCGGGGGTGGGGTGGAGGTGCGCTCCCCGCCCGGGTGCGGTGCCCTGCGGATCGGGCACGACGGCCGGGTGGCCGTGCGCATCCGAGCCGACGGTCACCCGCAGCAACTCGCTCTTCGTGGCCCGCTCCCGGCACCCCACACACGTCCGAACCGGGCCCCCGGGTTCAGCGGAGGGGGCCGGGAGATCCGGGCATGCTGCAGAGAAGTGTTCACGCGCCACTGACGACAACCCTACCCCCACGAGCCCCTCGATTTCGAACTGGGCCTCGCCCGGGCCGAGCGCCCCGCGAGGCCTGCTGGGTTTCGACGCGCTCGCGCGACTTCGTTCCTCAGTCGCGTCGCTTGCTCAACCTGGCCGAGCCCACGCGCCGCCTTCGTTCCTCAGGCGTCGCTGCTCGTCTCAGCCTCGTCGCTGCGGATGTCGATGCGCCAGCCGGTGAGGCGGGCGGCGAGGCGGGCGTTCTGGCCCTCCTTGCCGATCGCCAGCGAGAGCTGGAAGTCGGGCACCACGACCCGCGCGGAGCGGGCCTCGGCGTCGATCACCTCGACCGAGGTGACCCGGGCGGGCGAGAGCGCGTTGGCGACCAACTGGGCCGGCTCGTCGGACCAGTCGACGATGTCGATCTTCTCGCCGTGCAGCTCCGACATCACGTTGCGCACCCGCGAGCCCATCGGCCCGATGCAGGCGCCCTTGGCGTTGACGCCGGGGGCGGTCGAGCGCACCGCGATCTTGGTGCGGTGGCCGGCCTCGCGGGCGATCGCCGCGATCTCGACGGTGCCGTCGGCGATCTCGGGGACCTCGAGTGCGAACAGCTTCTTCACCAGGTTCGGGTGCGAGCGGGACAGGGTGACCTGCGGCCCACGCATGCCCTTGCGCACCGACACGACCAGGCACTTGATGCGGGTGCCGTGGTCGTAACGCTCGCCCGGGACCCGCTCGCCGACCGGCAGCAGCGCCTCGAGCTTGCCGAGGTCGACCATCACGTCGTCCGGGTTGCGGCCCTGCTGGATGATCCCCGAGATGACGTCGCCCTCGCGGCCGGAGAACTCACCGAACCGGATGTCGTCCTCGGCGTCGCGCAGCCGCTGCAGCATGATCTGCTTGGCGGTCGTCGCGGCGATCCGGCCGAAGCCCTCGGGAGTGTCGTCGTACTCCCCGACCACGTTGCCCTCGTCGTCGAGCTCGCTGGCGAGCACGGTGACGTGCCCGGACTTGCGGTCCAGGTCGACGCGGGCCCGCTCCTGCGCGCCCGGGGTCTTGTGGTACGCCGTGAGCAGTGCCTGCTCGATGGCCTCCACCAGCACGTCGAACGAGATCTCCTTCTCCCGCTCGAGCATGCGCAGGATGCTCATGTCGATGTCCATCAGGCCTCCTCGCCCCCGTCACCCTCGTCGCCGCGGCGGTTGAACTCCACTTGCACCAGCGCCTTCTTCACCTCGGCGTACGCGACCTGCTGCCGCGCGCCGTCGACCTCGAGCGTGGCGGCGTCGTCGGTCGACTCGAGGATCCGCCCGGTGACGGTGCTCCCGTCGGCGCCGGTCACCTTGACCAGGCGGCCGGCGTTGCGCCGCCAGTGGCGCGGGAGCGTGAGCGGGCGGTCGACACCGCGCGAGGTGACCTCGAGCGTGTAGGGGTGCTCCCCCATCACGTCGGACTCGTCGAGCACCCGGTTGACCTCGCGGGTGGCCTCGGCGACCTCGTCGAGGGTCACCCCGCCGTCCTTGTCGACGGCGACCCGCAGGATCCGGCGCTTACCGGCCGGAGTGATCTCGACGGCCTCGATGTCGAGGCCCAGGGCACGCAGGGGGTCGTCGAGCTCGGCCTCGATCCGCTCCCTGGTGGCGTCCTGGTTGGCGCTGCTCACGGGTGGGCGACCTCCTTGTGCTGTTGTTGATCGTCAACCATAGCCGCTCCGGGGCACGGCGGCGGCACGGCGGCATCACGGCGGCATCACGGCGGCCAGAGGGGTTAGGGTCGGCGCCGTGCCCGCAGCGTCCCGCCTCTCCCGCCGCGCCGCGCTGGCCGTCGGCGTGGGCGGTCTGCTCGGGGTCTCCGGCTGCGGTCAGGACGCCCCGGCACCACTGCGCCCCGCCGCCGCGGGAGACCCCGACGAGGCCCTCGTCGACGAGGCGGTCGCCCGGATCACGGCGACCGCCGCGAAGTCCGGACGGGTGCCGCAGCTGACCGCGATGCACGCCGCGCACCTGGCCGCGCTCGAGGCCGAGGCGCCGGTCGCCGCGGCCGCCTCGCGCCGGCAGCTGCGCCGGGCCGAGCGCGACCTGCAGGAGTTCCTGGAGGACGCCGCGGTGCGCGCCGAGAGCGGCCCGCTCGCCCGGCTGCTGGCGTCGATGTCGGCGTCGGTCTCCCAGCACCTCGCCGCACTGCCGTCGGAGGCGACGTGAGCGACGTCGACGCCCTCCAGACCACGCTCGCGGCGGAGCATGCCGCCGTCTACGTCTTCGGCGTGCTCGGCGGGCGCACCTCGCGCAGCGCGATGCCGGTCCTCTACGCCGCGGTCTCGGCGGCGTACGCCGCGCACCGGGGGCGACGGGATCAGCTGACCGGCTGGCTCGTCGACGCGGGCGCCGAGCCGGTCGCGGCCGAGCCGGCCTACGTCGTGCCGGCGGACCTCGAGCGCGCCGAGCGGATCGCGCGGGTAGCGCGGGAGACGGAGCGGGCGTGCGCCACGACGTACGCCTGGCTGGTCGCGAACGCCGTCGACGAGACGCGGCGCTGGGCGATCCGGGCGCTGAACGAGACAGCGGTCCGCGAACTCGCCTTCCGGGGAACTCCCGAGATGTTCCCCGGAGCCGGCGAGCACGCGGACCGCTGAGGCCTGGACTGGCCCGCGAGCGAGGCACCGCCGGGATGTGGGGGGACTGGCGGCTCCTCGCTCTTGCAAAAGCATGCAACAGAGCGCCCCGAAGGCGCGATAGCCCGCCAACCTCACGTTTGTGCATTGCACAAACGTGCAGATCCCGCCCGGGCGCGGCCACGCCCGGACGGGACGCCGGGCGGTCGGCCCGTGCCGCTCAGGCCTTGACGAGGCGGACCAGGTGGTCGACCACGTGGTCCGCGGCGACGTCCTCACGGGCACCGGTGGCGCGGTCCTTGACCTCGATGGTGCCGTCGGCGAGGCCCTTCCCGACGATCACGATCGTCGGGACGCCGATCAGCTCGGCGTCCTTGAACTTCACGCCGGGGCTGACCTTCGGGCGGTCGTCGTACAGCACCTCGACGCCGCGCGAGGCGAGCTCGTGGGCGATCCGCTCGGCGGCCGCGTAGACCTGCTCGTCCTTGCCGGTGGCCACCAGGTGCACGTCGGCGGGCGCGACCTCCCGCGGCCACGACAGCCCGAGGTCGTCGAGGGTCCCCTCGGCGATCGCGGCCACCGCACGCGAGGGTCCGATGCCGTAGGAGCCCATCGTGACGGTGACCAGCTTGCCGGACTCGTCGAGCACCTTGAGGTCGAGCGCGTCGGCGTACTTGCGGCCGAGCTGGAAGATGTGGCCCATCTCGATGCCGCGGGCGGTCTCGAGGGTGCCGCCGGCACCCCCCTCGACCCCACAGACGGGGCACGGGTCGCCGTCGCGCACCTCGGCGGCCTCGATCGTGCCGTCGGGGGTGAAGTCGCGGCCGACGACCAGGTCGAGGACGTGGCTGCCGTCGACGTTCGCCCCGGTCACCCAGCTGGTGCCCGCGACCACGCGGGGGTCGACCAGGTAGCGGATGCCCGACTCGCCCTTCTCCCCCAGCGCCCCGGGGCCGATGTAGCCCTTGACCAGGCTCGGGTGACTCTTGAACTCCGTTTCGTCGAACGGCTCGACCTCGATCGGCTCCAGCTGGCCCTCGAGGCGCTTCTGGTCGACCTCGCGGTCGCCGGGAACGCCGATCGCGATCGGCTCGCGGGTACCGTCCGGGTGCTTGAGGACGATCAGGACGTTCTTCAGCGTGTCGCCGGCGGTCCACGGGCGGTCGGCGCGCGGGAACGCGTCGTTGAGGTGGTCGACCAGGGTCTGGATGGTCGGCGTGTCGGGCGTCTGCTCCGCGTGGGCGGCGGGCAGGCCGTCGTACGGCACCGGCCGCGGCGGCGCCACCTGCACGGCCTCGACGTTCGCGGCGTAGTCGCACTTCGTGCAGCGGACGTAGGTGTCCTCGCCGACCTCGGCCCGGGCCAGGAACTCCTCGGACTTCGACCCGCCCATGGCGCCGGAGGTCGCCTTGACGATGACGTACTCGAAGCCGAGCCGGTCGAAGATCCGGATGTAGGCGTCGCGGTGCTTCTGGTAGCTCGCGTCGAGGCCCGCGTCGTCGATGTCGAACGAGTAGGAGTCCTTCATCACGAACTCGCGGCCGCGCAGCAGGCCGGCCCGCGGCCGCGCCTCGTCGCGGTACTTGGTCTGGATCTGGTAGATGACCAGCGGCAGGTCCTTGTAGGAGCTGTAGAGGTCCTTGACCACGAGGGTGAACATCTCCTCGTGGGTCGGGCCCAGCAGGTAGTCGGCGCCCTTGCGGTCGTGGAGGCGGAAGATGTTGTCGCCGTACTCCGTCCACCGGTTGGTCGCCTCGTAGGGCTCGCGCGGCAGCAGCGCGGGGAAGCTGAGCTCCTGGCCGCCGATGGAGTCCATCTCCTCGCGGATGATGCTCTCGATGCGGCGCAGCACCTTCAGCCCCAGCGGCAGCCAGGTGTAGATGCCGGGCGCCGCACGGCGGATGTAGCCGGCGCGGACGAGCAGCCGGTGCGACGGCACCTCGGCGTCCGCCGGGTCCTCCCGCAGGGTCCGCACGAACAGGCTCGACATCCGCATGATCATGGCGAGAAGGCTACTTGTGGGGGTCCACGGGCAGCGAACCAGTAAGGCCGGTGCCCCGGGGCCGGCTCAGAACATCACGGTCGCGAAGCGCGCGGTCTCGCGGAAGCCGACCTTCTCGTAGACGGCGCGCGCCGGGGAGTTCCACTCGTTGACGTAGAGCGAGACCACCGGCGCGATCTCGCGGCGGACCAGCTCGACGACGGCCGCCATGCCGGCGGTCGCCAGTCCACGGCCGCGGAACTCGGGCGGCACGAAGACGCCCTGGACCTGCGCGGCGTACGGCGTCGCGCAGGCGACCTCGGCCTTGAACACCAGCCGGCCGGAGTCGTCGAAGCGGGCGTAGGACCAGCCGCGGCTCACCAGCTGCGCGACCCGGGCCCGGTAGAGCTCGGTGCCGCCGCCCCACTCCGGGGAGACGCCCACCTCCTCGGTGTACATGGCGACGCAGGCCGGGTAGAGCTGCTCCATGTCGGACTTGGTGGTCCGCCGGACGTACGGGTCGATCGGCGCGTGCGGCGGCGTCGAGATCTCGAGGTGCGGCTGGTCCCACCGGGCCTCCCGGGGCCGGCCCCAGCTGCTGGCGACGCCGTTCCAGAACGCCCGGACCGGCTCCTGCGGACCGACGATCGTCGACACCGTGCGGCCGCGGGCGAGGGCGCGCTCGGCGAACGCCGCGGCGTCGTCGGCGGTGGCGCAGATCGGCACCAGGTTGGCGCCGACGTGGCAGGCCGCGGTGAGCTCGCCCGCGACGAACCGGCCCCACATCTCGCCGCCGAGCCAGCGCGGCTCGAGGTTCGTGGTGGTCGCGCGATAGTCGGCGAAGACGTTGACGACCGGCTCGCGGCGGGCGAGCGCCAGGAAGGCGTCCAGATCGGGGGCACCGAGCGGCCGGACGCCGTGGCGGGTCGTGAGCACGGCGGCAGCCTAGTACCCAGACCGGGAACGCCCGGAGCGATGCCGAGCGAGCACGACGAAGCCCACGACCACGAGGACCGCTGCCGCGACCAGGAGCACCAGCGGCAGCAGCAGGGACATCACGAGACCGTGACGCTGGCCGAGGCTCCGTCGACCGACTCCATGCCCTCGGCGATCCGCATCGCCTCTTCGATGAGGGTCTCCACGATCTGCGACTCGGGCACGGTCTTGATGACCTCGCCCTTGACGAAGATCTGCCCCTTGCCGTTGCCGGAGGCGACGCCGAGGTCGGCCTCACGGGCCTCGCCGGGGCCGTTGACGACGCAGCCCATGACCGCGACCCGCAGCGGGACCTCCATGCCCTCCAGGCCGGCGGTCACCTCGTCGGCGAGTTTGTAGACGTCGACCTGGGCGCGTCCGCAGGACGGGCACGAGACGATCTCGAGCCGACGGGGCCGCAGGTTCAGCGACTCCAGGATCTGGAGCCCGACCTTGACCTCCTCGACCGGCGGCGCGGACAGCGAGACGCGGATGGTGTCGCCGATGCCCCGCGAGAGCAGCGCCCCGAACGCCGTCGCCGACTTGATCGTGCCCTGGAACGCCGGGCCGGCCTCGGTCACCCCGAGGTGCAGCGGCCAGTCGCCGCGCTCGGCCAGCATCTCGTAGGCGCGCACCATCACGACCGGGTCGTTGTGCTTCACCGAGATCTTGAAGTCGTGGAAGTCGTGCTCCTCGAAGAGGCTCGCCTCCCACACCGCCGACTCGACGAGTGCCTCCGGCGTGGCCTTGCCGTACTTCTCGAGCAGCCGCTTGTCGAGCGAACCGGCGTTGACGCCGATCCGGATCGACGTACCGCGGTCCTTCGCGGCGCGGGCGATCTCCTTGACCTGGTCGTCGAACCTCTTGATGTTGCCGGGGTTGACGCGGACGGCCGCGCAGCCGGCGTCGATCGCGGCGAAGACGTACTTCGGCTGGAAGTGGATGTCGGCGATCACCGGGATCTGCGAATGCTGGGCGATCTCAGGGAGCGCCTCGGCGTCGTCCTGGCTCGGGCAGGCCACCCGCACGATGTCGCAGCCGGACGCCGTGAGCTCCGCGATCTGCTGGAGGGTCCGGTTGACGTCGGCGGTGACGGTCGTGGTCATCGACTGCACGGAGATCGGGTGGTCGCTGCCGACGCCGACCTTGCCCACCTGGATCTGGCGGGTCTTGCGGCGGGGCGCGAGCACCGGCGGCGGCGCCGCGGGCATGCCCAGGCTGATCTCGGTCATGTGCCGACCCTAGCCGAGGGCGACGAAGGAGCCCGCGGCGTGGGGAGGCAGGTTGAGCAAGCCCGCGACCGAGCCTGCGAGGTCGCGACGGCGCGTCGAAACCAAGGATCCTAGGTCCCGGTCAGGACGCGATCCGAACGGGGACGACCAGGTCCCCGACGATCAGCACCGCACCCATGACCAGCAGCACGCTGGCCACGCAGTAGGCGATCGGCAACAGCCGCGCGACATCGACGTACCCGGGATCCGGGCGGCCGCGCAGCCGGGCCATCCCGCGGCGGATCGCCTCCCAGAGCGCGCCCGCGATGTGGCCGCCGTCGAGCGGCAGCAGCGGGATGAAGTTGAACATGCCGATGAAGAAGTTGAAGCCCGCGATCAGCATCAGCAGGAAGACGGCCTTCTCCTTGACCGGGAACGCCTCCTCCGACACGGTCTCGCCCGCGATCCGGCCGCCCCCGACGATGCTCACGGGGCCGTTGGGGTCGCGCTCCTGGATGCCGACGATCGCCTCGGCGACGTCCCACACCTTCACCGGGAGGGTGCCGAGGGCGACGACCGTGTCCTTGGTCATCCGGCCCATCTGGTCGACGGTGTAGATCGGCCCGCCCGTGTTGAGGCCGCCCAGGGTCGGGCTCACCCCGAGGAAGCCGACCTGGGTGAGGTCGGCGTCGGTGGTCGACGTGGGTCGGGCGGTCACGGTCGTGTTCGTGCTGAGCGTGAGCTGCCGACCGTCGCGCTCGACCACGATCGTGGCGGCGCCGTCGTCGTTGGCGCGGATCTCCTTCTGGAGCGCCTCCCAGCTCGTGAACGGCACGCCGTTGAACGACACGATCCGGTCGCCGACCTCGATCCCGGCGGCCTTCGCCGGCGCGACCGGATCGGTCGGACTGCAGGCACGGTCACCCTCGGAGGCGGGCAGCACGCAGTCGACCACCGTGCTGACGACCGGGCTGTAGGGCTTGGGATCGCTCAGGTTGCCGTACGTCGCGAAGACCCCGGCGAAGATGAAGAAGGCGATCAGGATGTTCACCGTGGGCCCGCCGGCCATCACGATGACCTTCTTCCACCACGCCATCTTGTAGAAGAGCCGGTCGGAGTCCTCCGGCCGGATCGTCTCCCACTCGGCCGCGCGCGCGTCCGAGATCAGCTGGGTGAACATGCCGGTGTTGGACTTGCGCACCCGCACGACCTGGTTGCCCTGGGCGTCGACCGTGACGTCGTCGGCGAGCTCCACCGCACCGGGCGGCAGCATCCCGACGATCTTGACGAAGCCGCCGAGCGGGATCGCCTTCACGCCGTACTCGGTCTCCCCGACCTGCTTGCTCCAGACCGTGGGCCCGAAGCCGATGAAGTACTGGGTGACCTTGCCGCCGAACTTCTTGGCCGGGATCATGTGGCCGAGCTCGTGGAGGGCGATCGAGGCCATGATGGCGGTCGCGAAGATCACCACACCGAGCAGGTAGAACAGGGCGCTCACTGGCCATCCTCACTCATGTGCGGCCTCACTCATGTCCGGCCCTCGATCAGCTGACGGGCCGCGTCGCGGGCCCAGGCGTCGGCATCGAGGACGTCCTCGATGCCCACCTCAGAGGGTACGACGTGCCGGCTGAGAACTTCCTGAACCGTGGGGACGATCCCGGTGAATCCGAGCCGACCGGACCGGAAGGCGTCGACGCACTCTTCGTTGGCCGCGTTGTAGACGGCCGGGGCCGTGCCGCCGCGCTCCCCCGCCTGCCGCGCGAGCGCGACCGCCGGGAACGCCTCGTCGTCGAGCGGGAGGAACTCCCACGTCTCCGGCCGCGTCCAGTCGACCGGCGGCGCCGTGTCGGGCACCCGGTCGGGCCAGGCCAGGCCGAGCGCGATCGGGATCAGCATCGTGGGCGGACTCGCCTGCACCAGCGTCGAGCCGTCGACGAACTCGACCATCGAGTGCACGACGCTGGTCGGGTGTACGACGACCTCGATGCGGTCGAACGGGATCCCGAAGAGCAGGTGCGCCTCGATGACCTCCAGGCCCTTGTTGACCAGGGTCGCGGAGTTGATCGTGACGACCGGGCCCATGTCCCAGGTCGGGTGCGCCAGCGCCTGCTCGGGAGTGACGTCGGCGAGCTCCGCACGGCTGCGGCCGCGGAACGGCCCGCCGCTGGCGGTCAGCACCAGCCGGCGTACCTCGTCGGGCGAGCCCCCGCGCAGGCACTGGGCGAGCGCGCTGTGCTCGGAGTCCACGGGCACGAGCTGGCCGGGCTTCGCCCGGTCGAGCACCAGCGGGCCGCCCACGATCAGCGACTCCTTGTTGGCCAGCGCGAGGGTGTTGCCGGCGTCGAGGGCGGCCAGGGTCGGCCGCAGCCCGACCGCACCGGTGATGCCGTTGAGGACGACGTCGCACTCCAGCGACGCGGCCTCCACGCTCGCGTCCTCCCCCAGCCCGGAGTACGCCGGCGCGAGCTCCGCCACCTGCCGCTCGAACAGCTCGGGCTGTGAGCCGCCGGCGGTGAGCGCCACGACCCGGAACCGGTCCGGGTTGGCGCGCACGATCTCGAGGGCCTGGGTGCCGATGGAGCCGGTGCTGCCGAGGATCGCGACGTCTCTCACCGGTCCAGTGTCGCGCACTAGGGTGCGGAGATGAGCATCGCGCAGGAACGCCGACTCGTCACCGCCATCCCCGGCCCGGGCTCGCTCGAGCGGCTGGAGCGCAAGAAGGCGCTCGTCGCCGACGGCGTCGGCACCACGCTGCCGGTCTTCGTCGCCGAGGCCGGCGGCGGAGTGCTCGTCGACGTCGACGGCAACCACCTGATCGACCTCGGCTCCGGCATCGCGGTCACCACGGTCGGCAACGCCGCCCCCGGGGTGGTCCGACGCGTGCAGGAGCAGGTCGCGGCGTTCACGCACACCTGCTTCATGATCACGCCCTACGACGGCTACGTCGATGTGTGCGCCGCGCTGGCGGAGCTGACGCCCGGCGTCCACGCCAAGAAGTCCGCGCTGTTCAACTCCGGCGCCGAGGCCGTCGAGAACGCCGTGAAGATCGCGCGGGTCGCGACCGGCCGCGACGCCGTGGCCGTCTTCGACCACGCCTACCACGGCCGCACCAACCTCACGATGGCGATGACCGCGAAGAACATGCCGTACAAGAACGGCTTCGGCCCGTTCGCCAGCGAGGTCTACCGGGCGCCGATGTCCTATCCCCTGCGCGACGGGCTCTCCGGCGAGGAGGCCGCGGCCCGCGCGATCGACGTGCTCGACAAGCAGGTCGGCGCGGCCAACCTCGCCTGCGTGGTGATCGAGCCGATCCAGGGCGAGGGCGGCTTCGTCGTGCCGGCGCCGGGGTTCCTCCCCGCGCTCGCCGCCTGGTCGCAGGAGCACGGCATCGTCTTCATCGCCGACGAGATCCAGTCGGGCTTCTGCCGCGCTGGCGACTGGTTCGCCTGCGACCACGAAGGCGTGGTGCCCGACCTCGTCACGACCGCGAAGGGCATCGCCGGCGGCCTCCCTCTCGCCGGCGTCACCGGCCGCGCCGAGCTGATGGACGCCGTCCACGTCGGCGGCCTCGGCGGCACGTACGGCGGCAACCCGATCGCCTGCGCGGCGGCGCTCGGCGCGATCGAGGAGATGCGCACCCACGACCTCGTCTCCCGGGCCCGCGAGATCGAGGCGCTCATGGAGACCCGGCTCGGCGCGCTGCGCGCCGAGCACGACGTGATCGCCGACGTGCGCGGTCGCGGCGCGATGATGGCGATCGAGCTGTGCCGGCCCGGCACCACCGAGCCCGACCCGGCACGGACCGCGGCCGTCGCGGCGTACTGCCACCGGCACGGCGTCGTCACGCTCACCTGCGGCACCTGGGGCAACGTCTTCCGGTTCCTGCCGCCGCTCTCCATCGGCGACGCGCTCCTCACGGAGGGCTTCGACGTCGTCGCGGAGGCATTCGCCGCGACCCGGTGACGCCGACCCGCCCGGGCCCGGCCGGCTGATGGGGCCGGAGGGTGCGGGGGCGGAAAGAGGAAGTCACCTGGAACGCGGTCGGTGCACCGCGCGGCGGATCAGCCAGGCGCCCGCCCCCGCATCTTCCAGAGCGTCCGGACCGGCCGCGGCGTTACATCGCGGCGTACGGTCGCACTCGGATCGACCGGCCCGCACCTGTCGATCCCGGGCCGCCCCGCCCGTCATCACGACGACCGCATCGCACCGAGGAGGATCCCGTGTCCGCAGAACGTCGTCGCTACCTGCTGCTGCTCCCGGCTCCGGAGGAGGAGTGGGCGAGGCTGCCCGAGTCGGAGCACGAGCTCGGCATGGAGAACCATCGTCGGTTCCACGAGGCGCTGGCGGCCCGAGGCCACGAGCTGGTGCTCACGAGCCCGCTCGAGCCGTCGAGCGAGGCGATCTCGATGCGCAACACCGGCCGCGGGTCGGTCGTCGTGACCGACGGCCCGTTCACCGAGACCGTCGAGCAGATCGTCGGCTTCTACCTCGTGGAGTCGGCCGACGAGCAGGATCTGATCGAGATCGTGCGTGCGTTCGCCGAGGGCGGCGACCACGTCGAGCTGCGGCGGCTGGCGTCGGGGGCCTAGCCCCGCCTAGCCAGCGAGGTGTCCCCACCGGGGCGCCAGCTCCGCCCACGGGCCGACGGCCGCCACGCGGCCCTCGACGAGCACCACCACCCGGTCGGCCTGGGCCAGGGCGGCGCGCTTCGAGGTCGCGCCGACCACGGTCGCGCCGGCTCGGCGCAGCGCCGTCCACAGCTCGATCTCGGTGGCGGCGTCGAGCGCCGACGACACGTCGTCGGCGAGCAGCAGCTCGGCGTCGCAGGCGACCCCGCGCGCGAGGGCGAGCCGCTGCACCTGGCCGCCCGAGAGCCGGACGCCCCGGTGGCCGACGAGCGCGTCGGGGCCGCCCGCCACCGCGACATCCTGCGTGAGCCGGGCCGTCTCCAGGGCGGGGACGACCCGCCGGTCGGGGTGGTCGAGGTGGACGTTGTCGGCGAACGTGCCTGACAGCACCCGGGGCACCTGCGCCACGTGGGCGACCCGCCCCGGGCGGAGGAAGGACTGCCCGTCGGCCACGGGTACGTCGTTCCAGCGGATCTCGCCCGTGCTGGACACGAGCCCGGCGAGCGCCGAGAGCAGGCTCGACTTGCCGGAGCCGACCTGACCGAGCAGCAGCACCAGCTCCTGCGCGGACACGCTGAGGTCGACGTCGCTGACGCCGATCGTGCCGTCGTCGTGGACGGCCGAGACGCCGCGGAGCTCGAGGGTGCGCAGTGGGTCGCGCACCCCCGCGAGCGGGGCGGGTGCGGTGCCGCGCACGAGGTCGACGCCCTCGGGCAGATCCATGAGGTCGCCGCCGCCGGCGAGCCGGCTGGTGGCCTGCATCCAGGCGCGGGTGCCGGGTGCCTCGGTGATGACGGCACCGGCCACCCGGCCGAACCAGTCGAAGCCGTTGACCGCGCCGGCCACCAGCAGCGCGGTGGCGAGGCCCCAGCCGCCGGCGACCAGGACCGCCCAGGCGGTGACGACCCCGCACTGGACCATCACGATCGGCACGCCGTCGAGCAGCGCCTGCACCCGGTGCTCGCGCACCGCGGCCTGGACCCGCCCACCGTCGACCTCGCGCAGGTGGGCGTGGACGCTCGGCGTCGACGCGGCGAGCTTGACCGTGCGCACCGAGTCGAGGGCCGAGACGAGCGAGCGGCCGAAGCGCGCCCGTGCCGCCGCGGACGCCGCGGCGGACCGGCCGGCGACCCGGCGCCCGAACGACGACGCCAGCGACGACGTCAGCATCACCGCGAGCAGCACGCCACCGGCGAGCAGGCTCTGGGCCAGCAGCGCGGTGACCACGGCGACCACGAGGCCGCTGACGAAGTCGACCCACCGGTCGGCGTACCGGGCCAGGCGGTCGGCGTCCATGGTGCGGGCGACGACCTCGCCGGGCGGGGTACGGCGCAGCCGGTGCTGCTCGGTCTGGCCGGCGAGCACCGTCGTGCGGACCCGCAGCATCACCGCGATCCACCAGCGCGGGTAGCGCCGGATCGCCTCGGCCAGCAGCAGCGGCGACACGATCAGGGACACGACGAGGGCGACCGTGAGCCGGGTCGGGTCGCCGTCCTCCTGGAGCGTCTCGACCAGGTGTCCCCACGCCCAGCCGGTGAACACGCCGAACGCGCCGGTGAGCGCGGACACGAGGAACAGCACGATCGACACGGCGCCCCACCGCGGCTCGATCAGCAGCGCCCGCAGCGTCGAGCGGGCCAGGCCCGGCACCGGCTTCAGCGCGGGTGCCGCGGGTGGCTCGCCCGTCCGCCGCGCGGTGCCGACCTGCTGTGCGTCGACGGCCGTCTCCCGCTCGACCGGGTCGAGTCGGTCGTCCTCGGCCGACGCCTCCAGCAGCGCGCGGAACGGGCCGGCCTCGGCGGCGAGCCGGGCGCGCGGGCCGCGCTGCACGACGCGGCCGTCGTCGAGCACCGCGACCTGCCCGGCGCGCTCGGTGGTGGACAGGCGGTGCGCGACCAGCAGCCCGGTGCGGCCGGCGAGCAGCCGGTCGGCGGCCCGGACGACGTGGGCCTCGGTCACCGGGTCCATGCGCGCCGTCGCCTCGTCGAGCACGACCACCCGGACGTCGCGGACCAGCAGCCGGGCGAACGCGACCAGCTGCTCCTCCCCCGCCGAGAGCGTGGTGCCGCCGGGGCCGAGCAGCGTGTCGAGGCCCTCGGACAGCCCGGCGACCCAGTCGTCGAGGCCGAGCTCGGCCACCGCGGCCGCGATGTCGGCGCGGGGGACGTCGGAGAAGAGCGTGATGTTCTCGGCGAGCGTGCCGGCCAGGATCTCGGTGCGCTGGGTGACGACGCCGACGGCGGCGCGCAGCCCCTGCAGCTCGAGGTCGCGCACGTCGACGCCGCCGAGGAGCACCGAGCCGGGCTCGGGCTCGACCGCCCGCGACAGCAGCGACGCCAACGTGGACTTGCCGGATCCGGTGCGGCCGACCAGCGCGCAGGTGGTGCCGGCCGGCACGTGCAGGTCGACGTGGCGCAGCGCGAACCGCCCCTCGGCGTACGCGAAGTGCAGGTCGCGGAAGGAGAGGTCGAGCCGCCCGTCGGGGAGCTCGGCACCGTCGGTCGGCTCCTGCTCGGCGCCGAGCAGGCCGCGCAGCCGGAGCACGGCGCCGAAGCCGGCCTGGAGGTCGGGGAGGTGGCGCGCCAGCTGGTCGACCTGGCCGACGAACATCGTGGTGACCAGGAACAGCGTGACCAGCGAGGCCGTGCCGAGATGGTCGCTCGCCACGAGGGCGACCCCGACCAGGGCGGTGCCCGCCAGGACGGCGTGCAGGAGGGTGCCGGTGCGGCGGCTGACCCGGGCCTCGAGCTCGAGCACGACCGCGAACAGCCGGTGCACCCGGGCCGCGAGCTCGGTGGTGCGCCGCAGCACGTGGGCCTGCCCCAGGCTGACACGCAGGTCGTCGCGGCCGGCAACGCCCTCCTCCAGGGCGGCCGCGTGGTCGGTCCACGCGGCCTCCTCCTCGACCTTGCGGGCCGAGATCTGCGGCAGCAGCGGCCGGACGACGCCGAACGCGGCGACCCCGGCGAGCGGGAAGAGCAGGAACGCCGGCCACCAGGTGAAGCCGGCCACCAGCCACAGCGGCCCGGACGCGAGCACGGTGCGCATCGCCATCCAGACGCTCTGCCGGAGCAGGGTGCCGACCTCGTGGGTGTCGTCGTCGACCCGGTCGAGCACCTCGCCGACGGCCTGCTCGGTGAGCGCGGCGAGCGGCTGGTCGAGGGCGGCGTCGAGCAGGTCGGCACGGAGCCGGCCCTCGGCGCGGTCGACGACGCCGGCCCACAGCGTGCGGCCGACCGTGTCGAGCACCGCGGCCCCCACGACGCACAGCGCGAGGACCCCGACGAGTCCGCTCGACGCGTGCTCCGCGAGCCGCCCGGCGACCAGCGAGCCGAGCGACGTACCGACCGCCGCGATCGCGCAGGCGACGACCGCCACGACGGCCACCGGCGTGCGGAGGCGACGCCAGTCGACGGTCCGGGCGGGTTCGGGAGGACCGGGAGGGGCGGACCGGAGCGACCGGTCGGCGTCGAGCTGGGTGGCAGGCATGGCGAGGTACGACGTTATGCCGCGGCACCGACGGTCGTCGCGTGAATATCCGGCTCAGAACCGCCAGCGCGTGGCGCCCCCGGGCTCGACCGTGAGCAGCGCCACCATCGAGGTCGCCTCGACCCGGTAGACCCACCACGGCGGCGGCCCGCCGGAGGGTGCGGTGAACGGAGCGGTCAGCGCGATCCCCGACTCGTCGACCACGCACGGCCACCCGTCGGCAGCCCACTCCGCGGCCCGGGCAGCCACCACCTCCGGGTCGGTCACCCGGCCGGCCGTGCCCTCGACCACGAGGTCGAACTCCTGCACCGCGAGGGCGAGCGAGCAGCGGGGGTCCCGGGCGAGGTTGCGCGCCTTGCGGGTGCCCGGCCCGGTCTCGAACCAGAACGCGCCGTCGGCCCACAGCGCCCCGATCCCGGTCGTGTGCGGACCGCCGTCGGCGTTCAGCGTCGTGATCCAGGTGCTGTGCCGGCTCGGCCCGCGGGTCTCCGGCGCCTGGGTGAAGCCCTGGTCGAGGCGCCGGGTGATCGTCGCCAGGTCCAGGATCGGGCTGTGGTCCTGGGTGTCGAGGTTCGTTGCGGTCATGTCAGATCCGACTCGACGGCGACGGCGTACTCATCGGCGCCTGCTCGGCCCACCACCAGGCCCGCCGACCGACGTCCTGCCGGACGCGTCAGAGCTCCTTGATCCCCCAGGGACTGCCGTACTCGGTCAGCAGGTCGAGGAACGGCACCGCGTCGAACGCCTCCGGGCCGAGCACGCCCGCGCCCTTCCAGGTGCCGCGCGCCAGCAGCTCGAGCGCGACGACAGGGTTGATCGCGGTCTGCCACACGACGCACTGGTGGCCGTACTCCTGCATGGTCCACTCGTTGTCGACCACGTGGTAGAGGTACGTCGACCGCTCGGCGCCGTCCTGGCCCGTGCCGGTCACCCACACTCCCGCGCAGGTCTTGCCCTGCATCCGCGGCCCGACCGTGGCCGGATCCGGGAGCACGGCGGCGACGACGTCGCGCGGGCTGACCTCGACCCCCTTGACCCGCACCTTCTCGGTCGAGTCGAGGCCGAGGGTGTGCAGCACCTTGAGGATGTTGATGAACTCGTCGCCGAGGCCGTACTTGAAGGTCGCGCGCTTGCAATCGATCCAGCGCGGCATGAGGAGCACCTCCTCGTGCTCGACGTTCACGCACTCGACCGGGCCGATGCCCTCGGGGAAGTCGAAGACCTCCGGCTCGGAGAACGGCGGCGTCGTGTGCCAGTCGCCGTCCTGCCACACCACCGGCGGGTTGAGGCACTCCTCGATCGTGGTCCACATCGAGAACGACGGCGCGAAGATCTCGTTGCCGTCGTCGTCGGTCACGACGAGGTTGGCGCCGTCGCGGGTGCCGAGCTCGTCGATCTCCCTGAAGAGGTGGTCGGCGGCGTACCGCGCGAACACGTCGGACAGCCCCGGCTCGACGCCCATGCCGACGAGCGCGAGCCGGCCGGCGGCCTCCCAACGGTCGGCGAGGGCGAACTGCTCGTCGCCGAGCTTGACCCCAGGCTTCTCGTACGGCGCCGTCGGGTGCGGCTGCGACAGCGACATCGCCATGTCGAGGTAGTCGGCGCCGGCGGCGAACGCACCGTCGAAGACCGGCATGTCGAAGACCGGGTCGACCGCGTTCATCACGTGGGTGATGCCGTGCTCGCGACACAGCGCCGCCACGGCGTCCGCGGACGACGCGTCGATCTGCGCGGCGACGTACCGGCCGTCCTGGGCCGCCGCCTTCTCGGCACGTGCCGGGTCGTAGTCGGCCACAACGATGGTCTCGAAGAAGTCGCGGCGGGCCGCGATGGCGGCGAACGCCGCCCCGACGCCCCCGGCGCCGACCAGCAGGATTCTCATGGTGTCTCTCTTCGCTCAGGAGGTGCGGTGGTTTCGAGCCTCAGGCCTTGACGGCCTTCACACCTCAACCACCGGCTCGGGTGGTTGAGGTGCGAGGAGCGCCAGCGACGAGCCTCGAAACCCAGTACGCCGCAACGCGGCCTCGGGTTGGACATGCTTCTCGACTCACGAGGTTTCGAGGCTCCTCCGCTCGTACCTCGCTCCGGAGCACCTCAACCACCGACCTCAACCACCGACCTCAACCACCGATGTAGCTCATGACGTGCTTGATCCGGGTGTAGTCCTCGAAGCCGTAGCCGGAGAGGTCCTTGCCGTAGCCGGAGTGCTTGAAGCCACCGTGCGGCATCTCGGACACGAAGGGGATGTGGGTGTTGATCCACACCGCGCCGAAGTCGAGCCTGCGCGACATCCGCAGGGCGCGGGCGTGGTCCGTGGTCCAGACGCTGGAGGACAGGCCGTACTGCACGTCGTTCGCCCAGGCGAGCGCCTGCGCCTCGTCGGTGAACCTCTGGACCGTCATCACCGGGCCGAAGATCTCGGTCTGGATCTGCTCGTCGGTCTGCCGCAGGCCGGAGAGCACGGTGGGCTCGTAGAAGTAGCCCTTCTCGCCCTTGCGCGCACCGCCGGTGTTGATCGTCGCGTGGTCGGGGAGCCGGTCCACCATGCCGGTGACGTGGCTGAGCTGGTTGGCGTTGTTGAGCGGCCCGTAGTACGTCGCCTCGTCGTCGGGCATGCCGGTCGGCATCCCCTTCGCGGCCTCGGCCAGCGCGGCGACGAACTCGTCGTGGATGCCCTGCTGCACCAGCACCCGCGTGGCGGCGGTGCAGTCCTGGCCGGCGTTGAAGAGTCCGGCGCCGGCGATGCCCTCGGCGGCGCCGGCGATGTCGGCGTCGTCGAAGACCACGACCGGCGCCTTGCCGCCGAGCTCGAGGTGGACGCGCTTGAGGTCGTGCGACGCCGCCTCGGCGACCTGCATGCCCGCACGCACCGAGCCCGTGATCGCGACCATCTGCGGCGTCTTGTGAGAGACCAGCGCGCGTCCGGTGTCGCGGTCGCCGCAGACCACATTGAGCACGCCCGGCGGCAGGAACTCCTGGCACAGCTCGGCGAGCAGTGTCGAGCTCGCGGGCGTGGTGTCGCTGGGCTTCAGCACGACCGTGTTGCCCGCCGCCAGCGCGGGCGCGATCTTCCAGATCATCATGAGCAGCGGGTAGTTCCACGGCGTCACCTGGCCGACGACGCCGATCGGCTCGCGGCGCACCCACGAGGTGTGGTCGGCCAGGTACTCCCCGGCCGCCTTGCCCTCGAGCATCCGGGCCGCGCCCGCGAAGAACTTGAAGTGGTCGGAGGCGTACGGCATCTCCTCGTCCATGGTGAGCTGCACCGGCTTGCCGGTGTCCTTGCACTCGACGGCGTTGATCTCCTCGACCCGCTCCTCGATCGCGCTCGCGATCCTCAGCAGCGCGTTGGAGCGGTCCTGGGGTGTCGCGTACGCCCACCCGTCGAAGGCGGCGTCGGCCGCGGCGTAGGCCCGGTCGATGTCCTCGGCGCCCGACTTCGGCGCCTGCGCGTACACCTCGCCCGTGGTCGGGTCGATGACGTCGTAGGTCTCCCCCGACGCGCTGTCGACGAGCTCCCCGTTGACGACGTTCTTGAAGGTCTGGTCGGCCATGGCTGCGAGCCTAGTGATGGGACAACGAAATCTGTAGGGGCGAGCCCGTTTAGATACTGATTTCGTTGTCTCAGGCGCGATGGACGGGCGTACCGTCGATCCACGTGGACGCGACCTGCGTGGCGCCGATGTCGTCGGCGGACTCGGCGAACGGGTCGCGGTCCAGCACCACCAGGTCCGCGGTCGCGCCCGGGCGCAACACGCCGGCGTTGTCCCTGTGGTTGATCCACGCCGAGCCCGAGGTGTACGCCGCGAACGCCGACTCGAGCGCGATCGCCTGCTCGGGCAGGAACCGGTCGTGGCCGGCGCGGCCCGCCTCGCCGTACGCCGTCCGGTTGACCGCGACGTGGATCGCCTCGAGCGGATTCGGGGTGCTGACCGGCCAGTCGCTGCCCGCGACCAGCCGGGCGCCGTGGCGCTCGAGGTCGCCGAAGGGGTACTGCCAGCGCGACCGCTCCTCCCCCAGGAACGGCAGCGTCAGCTCGACCATCTGGTCGTCGTAGCAGGCCCACAGCATCTGCAGGTTCGCGGCGACGCCGAGCGCGGCGAAGCGCGGCACATCGTCGGGGTCGACCAGCTGCAGGTGTGCGAGGTGGTGGCGGCGCTCGGGATCGCTGCCGCGGAGGGCGTCGAGCGCCTCCCGCACCCCGCGGTCGCCGATCGCGTGCACGTGCACCTGGAAGCCCGCGGCGTCGAGGCGCCCGACGTACCGCCGCAGCGCGTCGGGCTCGACAAAGGAGTGGCCCCGGTTGGCGGTCGCGTGGCCGCAGCGGTCGAGGTAGGGCTCGACGAGCGCGGCGCTGAAGTTCTCGGCGACGCCGTCCTGCATGATCTTCACGCTCGTCGCCCGGAACTGCCCGTGGGTGTACCGCTCGCGGCGCTCGACCAGGTCGGCGATCTGCTCCTCGCCGCGGCCGCGGTCCCACCAGAGCGCACCGACGACGTGGGCCGACAGGTCGCCCTCGCGGGCGGCGCGGAGGTACGTCGGGCCGACGTCGTCCATGCCGGCGTAGGCCCCGACGATCGCGTCCTGCCAACCGGTGACGCCGACCGAGTGCAGGTAGCGCTGCCCCTCGAGGAGTCCGGCGTAGTACTCGCCCTCGGAGGTGGCGGGCGGGTACCGAGCGACCACCGCCATCGCACCCTCGTGCAGGGTGCCGGTCGGATGGCCCTCGGCGTCGCGCTCGATCCGCCCGTCAGCGGGATCGGCCGTGTGCCGGTCGAGGCCGGCGAGCTCGAGCGCTCGGCTGTTGACCCAGGCGCCGTGGTGGTCGCGGTTGGGCAGGAACACCGGCCGGTCGGGCACGACCACGTCGAGGTCGGCCGCGGTCGGCGTGCCGCCCGGGAACGCCGACATCGCCCAGCCCCCGCCCAGGATCCACGGGCGGTCGGGGTGCGCGTCGGCGTACTCCCTGACGATCCGGAGGTAGTCCTCACGGGTCTCGCCCTCGGTGAGGTCGCAGCGGGTGCGCTCCAGCCCGCCCTGCACGGCGTGCACGTGGGCGTCGACGAAGCCGGGAACCAGCAACCCGCCGTCGAGGTCAACCACCTCGTCGGTGGTTGAGGTACGAGCGGAGCGAGCCTCGAAACCACCATGGACCGACACGATGCGCCCGGACTCGACCAGCACCTCTCCCGCACCGACGTACCGCTGCCCGTCGAAGAGGGCACCGTTGGTGAAGAGCGTCGCCATCAGCGCCCCTCCAGCAACGGGCCCGCCGGGTCGTGGGAGATGCCGTGCCTGCGGGCGGCCAGGCCCGAGAGCGCCTCCAGGCAGACCCGGTTGGCGAGGAACGCCGTGATCTCGGCGTGGTCGTAGGGCGGCGACACCTCCACCACGTCGATGCCGGCGACCGGCAGCTCGCGGCAGATACGGCGTACGGCGTCGAGCAGTTGGCGGCTCGAGAGCCCGCCCGGTTCCGGCGTACCGGTGCCGGGCGCATGGCCGGTGTCGGCGTGGGCGTCGAAGTGGATCATCGAGACCCGGTCGAAGCCGTGGTGGCGGGCCACGCCGGTCGCGTCGGACAGCGCGATGGAGTGGTCGCCGCCGAGCACGAGCGGAATCGCACCTGCCCGCGCGACGGCGTACACCGCCTCCTCGAGGGCGTGCAGGGAGCGCTCGATCTCACCGGGCGGCATCTCGACGTCGGCGGCGCCCAGCGCGGCGGGAGCGTCGAGATCGACGCGGTCGACGCCGAGGAAGGTGATGTCGGGACCGAACTGCGGGCCGTACCGGGTCATGGGCCATTCCTATCAGCCGGACGAGCGGCCCGATCGCCGTCGCACGACGAAATCCGTGGTCGTCGACCGGCATAGACGACGGATTCACTTGCAATTAGGGGGTCCGGCCGCGCATCATGGTCCCCATGACCTCGGACTACGACCACCTGCAGCGGGCCGCCAAGGACCACCTGTGGATGCACTTCACCCGGCACTCGTCGTACGACGAGGCGGACGTGCCGATCATCGTGCGCGGTGAGGGTGCCTACATCTACGACGCGCAGGGCAAGCGCTACCTCGACGGCCTGGGCGGCCTCTTCGTCTCCCAGCTCGGCCACGGGCGCACCGAGCTCGCCGAGGCCGCGGCCGCGCAGGCCAAGGAGCTGGCGTTCCACCCGCTGTGGTCCTACGCGCACCCGAACGCGATCCTGCTCGCCGAGCGGATCGCCGGCTACGCGCCGGGCTCGCTCAACCGGGTGTTCTTCACCTCCGGTGGCGGCGAGGCGGTCGAGACGGCGTGGAAGCTCGCCAAGAACTACTTCAAGCTCGTCGGCAAGCCGCTGAAGCACAAGGTGATCTCGCGCGCGATCGCCTACCACGGCACCACCCAGGGCGCGCTGTCGATCACCGGGCTGCCGCCGCTGAAGCAGCAGTTCGAGCCGCTGGTGCCCTCGACGTTCCGGGTCCCGAACACCAACATCTACCGGGCCGCGGAGACCACCGGCGGCCTCCTCGACGGCAGCGACCCCGAGGCCTTCGGCCGCTGGGCAGCCGACCAGATCGCCATCGCGATCGAGAACGAGGGCCCCGACACCGTGGCGGCCGTCTTCCTCGAGCCGGTGCAGAACGCCGGCGGCTGCTTCCCGCCGCCCCCGGGCTACTTCCAGCGGGTGCGCGAGATCTGCGACGAGTACGACGTGCTCTTCGTCTCCGACGAGGTCATCTGCGCCTACGGCCGGCTGGGCCACATGTTCGGCGCGGAGCGCTACGGCTACGAGCCCGACATGATCACGTGCGCCAAGGGCATCACCTCCGGCTACGCCCCGCTCGGCGCGATGATCGCCTCCGACCGGCTCATGGAGCCGTTCCTGGCCGATGGCGAGATGTTCGCCCACGGCTACACCTTCGGCGGCCACCCCGTCGCGACCGCGGTCGCGATGAAGAACTTCGACATCTTCGAGGAGGAGAAGGTCCTCGAGCACGTCCGCTCGAACGAGGACTCCTTCCGCGCCACCCTGGAGCGCCTGACGGACCTCCCCATCGTCGGCGACGTCCGCGGCGACGGGTACTTCTACGGCATCGAGCTGGTCAAGGACAAGGCCACCAAGGAGTCCTTCACCGACGAGGAGTGCGAGCGCCTGCTCTACGGCTTCGTCTCCAAGCAGCTGTACGCCGAGGGCCTCTACTGCCGCGCCGACGACCGCGGCGACCCGGTCATCCAGCTCTCGCCGCCGCTCATCTGCGACCAGCAGCACTTCGACGAGATCGAGCAGATCCTGCGCATCGTCCTCGACAAGGCCGGCTCGCTGCTCTGAGTCGACCCGGCGCCAGATCACCGCCGAGCCGGCGCCAGATTCCTCATTGGCGCCGGTTGTCCACAGATCGGTCCGGTGCGCGCTGAAGTCCCGGACCGGTGGGCAGACGTCGGGGCATGGAGACACCCGACCTGCCCAACCATCCGTTCACTCTCGCGATGGCCCGGGAGATCGGACTGAGCGCCGCCACGCTGTTCCGCCTGGTCCGACGTGGCGTGCTTCGCCACCCGGTGCGCGACGTCTACGTGCCGTCGGCGATCCCGGACGGGATCGAACTGCGGTGCCAGACGCTGCGACTGGTCCTTCCCGACGACGCATTCATCTGCGACCGGACCGCGTCGTGGCTCCACGCCGGTGACCGCGCGCTGGCACCCAACGAACACCTCTCGGTGCCACCGATCTCGTGCTTCCGGCCGAGCGATCACGGCCGCCTTCGCAACAAGCTCGTCGACAGCGGCGAGCGGGAGATCCGCCCGCGCGACCTGATGACGATCGGCGGGCTCACCGTTACCACGCCGCTGCGCACGGCGCTGGACCTCGGACGGCTCCAGCGCACCGCCGACCTCAAGCTCCACGGCATGGACACGATGCTCGGACTCGGAGCCTTCGGCTACGAACAGCTGCTCGCCGAGGTCCCCCGGTTCAATCGGAGACGCGGAGTCGTCGAGCTGCGCGTGCTCGCACCGCTGGTGGACGGTGGGTCGGAGTCGTTCGGCGAGAGTGCGCTGCGCCTCCGGTGGTACGGCGCCGGCCTCCCGCGGCCGCAGACCCAGATCTCGATTCGGGTGCACGGGCGCGAGGTCTACCGGATCGACCTGGGACTCGAGGACATGCTGTTCGCGGCCGAGTACGACGGTGAGCGCTGGCACGGCGAGGAGCAGGCCGAGCAGGACGAGGAACGTCGACGGTGGCTCGAGCGAGTGCGCGGCTGGGCGATCGAGGCGTTCCGCAAGCCACACGTGTTCGGAACTCAGCAGCATGCGGAGCAACGACTCAGGACGACGTACAACACCGTCCGCGCGCGTCACGGACTGCCTCCGGTGTACTTCGTCTGACTGCAATCTGGCGCCGTCTCGGCTGCAATCTGGCGCCAACTCGCGCTAGGTGAGTGCCCGTTGGCGACGGCGGTTGTTGACCTCGCCGCCGACCACGATCAGCACCGCCACCAGGAACATCACCGTGCCGACCACGTTGACCTGCATCGGGATGCCACGCTGCGCGACGCCCCAGACGAACATCGGGAACGTCGTGGTGTTGCCGGCGTTGAGGTTGGTGATGATGAAGTCGTCGAAGGACAGCGAGAAGCTCAGCAGCGCGGCACCCAGGATGCCGGGGAAGACCAGCGGGAAGGTGACCCGCCAGAAGGTCTGCCGCGGCGTCGCATACAGGTCCATCGCCGCCTGTTCGAGGTTGTCGTCCATGCCCGCCAGCCGGGCCCTGACCGTCACCACCACGAACGAGATGCAGAACATGATGTGGGCGATCAGGATCGTCCAGAAGCCGAGCTGACCGGCGAAGCCGGAGGCCACGAAGAGGGCCAGCAGCGACGAGCCCATGACGATCTCGGGGGTGGCCATCGGCAGGAAGATCAGCAGGTTCATCGAGGACCGGCCGACGAACTGGTGGCGGACCAGCGCGAAGGCCATCAGCGTGCCCAGGATCGTCGAGCCCAGCGTGGCCAGCAGGCCGATCTCGACGCTGGTCTTCAGCGCCGAGCACATGCCCTCGGGCTCGCACGGGTTGAGCCAGTTGTGCAGCGTGAAGCCGTCGAAGCGATAGATCAGCCGGCTCGTCGGGTCGTTGAAGCTCATCAGCACGACCACGAAGATCGGGATGAAGGTGTAGATCAGGACCAGGATCCCGAGAATCAGCACCAGGTGCTCGCGCAACCACCGCATCACAGCAGCTCCTCCGTCCCCGCCTTGCGGACGTAGACCAGCACCATCACGACGATCAGGATCATCAGGATCATCGAGAGCGCGCCCGCGGCCGGGTAGTCGTTGGCCTGGGTGAAGAGGTTCTGGATGACGTTGCCGACCATGCGCTGGTTGGGGCTGCCCAGCAGCTGGGCGTTGATGTAGTCACCGGCCGCCGGGATGAAGGTCAGCAGCGTCCCGGAGACCACGCCCGGCAGCGACAGCGGCCAGGTCACCTTCCAGAAACCGACGAACGGGTTGGCGTAGAGGTCGCTGGACGCCTCGATCAGCCGGTGGTCGATCTTGTCGATGCTCGCGAACAGCGGCAGCACCATGAACGGCAGGAAGTTGTAGACGAGGCCCGCGATCACCGCGAACGGGGTGGCCAGCAGCCGGCCGTCCGCGCCCATCAGGTGCAGCGCCTGGAGCGTGTTCACGACGAGGCCGTCGTCGGCGAGGATCAGCTTCCACGAGAGCGTGCGCACCAGGAAGCTGGTGAAGAACGGCGCGATGACCAGCACCAGCATCAGGTTCTTCCACCGGCCGGCCTTGAACGCGATCGCGTAGGCCAGCACGTAGCCGAGAACCAGGCAGATCAGCGTGGCGAGCGCGGCGTACCACAGCGAGCGCAGCAGCGGCTCCCAGTAGTCCTGGAGCGCGTGCCAGTAGTTGGAGAACTCCCACGTCATCTCGTAGCCGCGGAAGACCGAGCCGTTCGGGTCGTAGAGGCTGGTCGCGACCAGGGAGTAGAACGGGATGACGAAGAACAGCGCGAGCCAGACGACGCCCGGGATCAGCAGCAGGTAGCCGGTGCGCCCCCGCCGCCGGCCGGACTCCTCGGGCGGCGGCGCGCCGACCTCCGGCGCCACTCCCGCGGTGCTCGCCATCAGTCGTCGCCCTCCTGCGCACCCGCCCTCGCGTCCTGACTGAAGTCGAGGAGGAAGGCGTAGTCGGGCCGCCACGAGAGCTCGACCGACTCGCCCTGGCGGTAGATGCGCCGGTGTCCGGTGTTCTGCGCGAACACCTGGAGCTCCTGGCCCCACGGCATCCGCACGAGGTACTGGGTGCTCACCCCGACGAAGCTGACGTCGCTCACGACACCGCCCGGGATCGAGTTGCCGGGCGCGTCGAGCTGCTCACCCGGATCGCCGATCAGCACCTTCTCCGGCCGGATGCCGATCCAGCCCTTGCCGCCCTCGGCGTGGGCCCGGTGCGCCGGGATGGAGACGTCGACGCCGTGCATGTCCACGGTGACCAGGTCTCCGGAGCGGCTCTTCACCGTGCCCTCGATGAGGTTGGACTGGCCGAGGAAGTTCGCGACGAACGTCGTGCGCGGGTTCTCGTAGAGCTCCTCCGGGTCGCCCATCTGCTCGATGACGCCGGCGTTCATCACCGCGACCGTGTCGGCCATCGTCATGGCCTCCTCCTGGTCGTGGGTGACGTGGATGAACGTCAGCCCGACCTCGGTCTGGATCCGCTTCAGCTCGATCTGCATCGAGCGGCGCAGCTTCAGGTCGAGCGCGCCGAGCGGCTCGTCGAGGAGCAGCACCTCCGGCTTGTTGATCAGGGCGCGGGCGAGCGCCACCCGCTGCTGCTGGCCGCCGGAGAGCTGGGCCGGCCGCTTGCGGGCCTGCGTGTCGAGCTCGACGAGGTCGAGCATCTCGCGCACCTGACGGGCGACGTCGGGCGCCTTGCGGCGCTTGAGGCCGAAGGCGACGTTCTCGTGGATGTCGAGGTGCGGGAAGAGCGCGTAGTTCTGGAAGACCGTGTTGACCGGTCGCCGGTAGGGCTTGGCATAGGTGATGTCCTGCCCGGCGAGCGTGATCGACCCGGCGGTCGGGGTCTCCAGGCCGGCCACCATCCGCAGCGTGGTGGTCTTGCCGCACCCGGACGGACCCAGCAGCGCGAAGAAGGAGCCGCGGGGTACGTCGAGGTCGAGGTCGTGGACGGCGGTGAACGCCGCGAAGCTCTTGGTCACACCGCGCAGCCGCAGCCCGTCGAACGCGTCGTCGCGCGCGGGCGCCTGCTCGGCGAGGTCAGCCGGCGATGACATCGTTGAACTCTCCTTCGTACTGCTGGGACTGCTGGTCGGACAGGGGCATGAAGTCGAAGGAGTCCTTGAGGTCGTTGTTGTCGGGGAAGATCAGCTTGTTGTCGACCAACGACGGGTCGATCTTCTCCATCTCCTCGCGGGCGCCCTCGACGGGACAGATGTAGTTGACCCAGGCGACCAGCTTCGCGGCGACCTCGGGCTCGTAGTAGTAGTTCATCCACTCCTCGGCGTTCGCCTGGTGGACGGCGAGGTTGGGGACCATCATGTTGTCCGCCCAGAGGGACAGCCCCTCCTCCGGCGTGACGAACTTGATGTCGGGGTTGTCGAACTGAGCCTGGATGACGTCGCCCGACCAGGCCTCGCAGGCGACGATGTTGCCGGCGGCGAGGTCCTGGATGTACTCGTTGCCGGTGAAGGAGCGGACCTGCCCGCTCGCGACGACCTCACTCAAGCGGTCGATCGCCTGGCCCCACTCGGCCTCGGTGAACTTGTCCGGGTTGGCACCGACGACCCGGAGCATGAACGCCATCGTGTCCCGCATCTCCGAGAGCAGCGTCATCCGGCCCTTCAGGTCGGACCGGGTGATCAGCTCCTCGAAGCTGCGCACCTCCGGGACCTTCGCGGCGTTGTAGGCGATGCCGGTCAGCCCGGCCTGCCAGGGGGCGTGGTAGTCGAGGTCGGGGTCCCACTGGCGGTTGCGCAGCGGCTGGATCAGGTTCTTGTGCACGTTGGGGATCCCGCTCGGATCGAGCGGCTGGATCCAGCCCAGCCCCACCATCCGCGCCGCCATCCAGTCGGTCATGATGATGATGTCGCGGTCGATCGGCTGGCAGGAGCCCATCTGGTTCTTGATCTTGGCGAAGAACTCCGCGTTGTCGTTGATGTCGTCGGTGTACTGGACGCTGATCCCCGTGCGGTCCTGGAAGACCGACACCGTCGACGTGGCCTTCTTGCGCGGGTCGATGTAGGCGGGCCAGTTGGAGACGATCAGCTCCTGGGACGTGGCCGAGACGTCGGTGGCTCGGCACTTCGCGGGGTCCTGCTTCGCTCCGTCGACGCTGAACATCGGCAGCTTCAGCGCGGCGATGCTCAGCCCCGCGAACGCCACCCCGCCCCCGGTCTTGAGTAGCCCACGGCGGGTGAGTCCGGGCTCTCGGCGACCCGTGGCCCGCGGGTGTTCCTCGGCCATGCACCCATCCCTTCGTCGGGGCTCCCAACGCTCGGATCGTGCCATGCATCACCCGCGTCGACAAGCGATCCAGTCGAAAAGAAACTACTCTGCAACGGAATCCTTCGTCCCCGTCCGATCGGGGCACTGGTCGACAAATCCCCGCGCGACACGCCGGATCGCTTTGACCGGGCGCGGCGGCTGCGCCACCATCGCCTCCATGAGCAGGAAGCCCGACCGACCGACGGCCACGCTCGACGAGGTCTCCAAGGCGATCATCGAGCAGTTGCAGCAGGACGGGCGCCGGTCGTACGCCGCGATCGGCAAGGTCGTCGGCCTGTCGGAGGCGGCGGTGCGCCAGCGCGTCCAGCGGCTGATCGAGGCCGGCGTGATGCAGGTCGTAGCCGTCACCGACCCCCTCGAGCTCGGCTTCGCCCGCCAGGCGATGGTCGGGATCCGCGTGACCGGACCGCTCGAGCCGGTCGCCGACCGGCTCGCCGAGCTCGACGAGGTCGACTACGTCGTGGTGACCGCCGGCAGCTACGACCTGCTCGTCGAGGTCGTCGCCGAGAGCGACGAGCACCTGCTCGAGCTGATCTCCGGCCGGATCCGCGCGATCGAAGGCGTCACCGCCACGGAGACCTTCATGTACCTGAGCCTGCGCAAGCAGACCTACTCCTGGGGTGTGCGCTGAGCCCGAACATCCCGGGGCCGGACCCCTACTACGAACGGCTGTCGCTCTGGCACGACACCGTCGACACCGACTGGACCCCGCGCGCCCCGCTCGACGGCGACACCGAGGCCGACGTGGCGATCGTCGGCGCCGGGTTCACCGGACTCTGGACGGCCCACTACCTCGCGGAGGCCGACCCCGAGCTGCGCGTCGTCGTGCTCGAGGCCGAGACCGCCGGGTTCGGCGCGTCCGGCCGCAACGGCGGCTGGTGCTCGGCGCTCTTCCCCGCGTCGCTCGCCACGCTGGCGGGGTACGCCGACCGCGCCGCCGCGCTCGCCCAGCACCGGGCGATGCGCGAGACCGTCGACGAGGTCGCCCGGGTGGCCGCGGCCGAGGGCATCGACGCACACCTCGCCCAGGGCGGCACCATCGCCCTGGCCCGCAGCCGCGCGCAGTGGTCCCGCGCCCGGGCCGAGGTGGCCGAGGCACGCGCGTGGGACCGCGGCGACGACGACCTGCGTCTGCTCGGTCGCCAGGAGGCGGCCGAGATCCTGCGCGGCAGCCGCACCCGCGGCGCGACGTACACCCCCGACTGCGCGGCCCTCCACCCCGCCCGCCTGGTCCGCGGCCTCGCGGATGCGGTCGAGCGCCGAGGGGTCACGCTCCACGAGCGCACGCGGGTCACCGCGATCGAGCCCCACCTGGCGCGCACCGAGCGCGGGTCGGTGCGCGCCCGCACCGTGCTGCGCGCCACCGAGGGCTACACCGCGACACTGCGGGGCGAGCGCCGCACGATGGCGCCGGTCTACTCCCTGATCATCGCGACCGCGCCGCTCGCACCCGAGGTCTGGGACGAGATCGGCCTGGCCCGGCGGGAGACGTTCACCGACCACCGCCACGTCATCGTCTACGGGCAGCGCACCGCCGACGACCGACTGGTGTTCGGCGGCCGCGGCGCGCCGTACCACCTCGGCTCCCGGATCCGGCCGGAGCACGACCGCGACGAGCGGGTCTTCGCGCGGCTCTACTCGGCGCTCGTCGACCTCTTCCCCGTGCTGGCGGGCACCCGCATCACCCATGCCTGGGGCGGTGCGCTCGGCATCCCGCGCGACTGGTGCGCGTCCGTCGGGCTCGACCCCGCCACCGGCATCGGCTGGGCGGGCGGGTACGTCGGCGACGGGGTCAGCACGACCAACCTGGCCGGCCGCACGCTGCGCGACCTGGTGCTCGGCCGCGACACCGAGCTCACCCGGCTGCCGTGGGTCGGCCACCGCTCCCCCGCCTGGGAGCCCGAGCCGCTGCGCTGGCTGGGCATCAACGGCGGCCTGCGCGCGATGACGATCGCCGACGCCGAAGAGTCGATCACGCGCCTGCCCAGCGTGGTCGCCAAGATCGTCAGCCCCCTGCTCGGCTGACGGTTACCCCAGCCCGTTGGCGACGGTGTCGGCGGGCTTGCGCCCGGTGTGCACCCAGGCGCCGAAGAACCCGTCGAGGTCGGCGCCGCTGACCTCCTCCGCGAGCGCCTCGAACTCCGCGGTCGTGCCGTGTCCGCCCGCGCGCTCGGCGACCCAGCGCCGCAGCAGCGTGCCGAACGCGTCGTCGCCGATCCGGTTGCGCAGCGCCTGGAAGGCCATCGCACCGCGCTGGTAGACGAAGCTCGCGAAGATCCGGTCGACGCAGCCGACCCCGCGCGGACACGGATCGGCGACCGTGCCGGACCAGAAGGGGTCCCCGGGCCCGAACGCGTCGTACATCGAACGCAGCCGGGTCGCGGCGGACGCCCCGGCCGTCGCCTCCGACCACCGCCACTCGAAGTACGTCGCAGCGCCTTCGTTGAGCCAGATGTCGCTCCAGCGGCGCAGCGCGACCGAGTCGCCGAACCACTGGTGCGCCAGCTCGTGCACGACGGTCAGCTCGGCGCCGGCGCCCTGACCGAGGTAGGGGTACGTCGGCCGGGTCTGGTTCTCGAGCGCGAAGCCCACGGGCAGGCTGGTGACCAGCCCGCCGACCGTCGAGAACGGGTAGTCGCCGAGCGCGCCCTCCAGCCAGGACAGGATCTCCGGCGTACGCCGCATCAGGCTCATCGAGCCGCGCTGCTCGCTCGGGCCGAGACCGCGCGAGACCGCCACCAGCCACGGTGTCCCGTCGCTGGTGCCCGACGCGAACCGGAACCTGCCGGCCGCGAAGAAGGCGAGGTAGGGCGCCATCGGCTCGTCCGCGCGCCAGGTCGTCGTCGCCCAGCCGCGGCCTCGGCCACGGCGCTCGACGCGGCGCACCTGCCGGCCGTTGGCGACCACGGCGTACTCGCTGGGCACCGTGATGCTGACCCGCATGCTCGCCTTGTCGGCCGGGTGGTCGTTGGCCGGGAACCACCACGGTGCCATGTGCGGCTGGTTCATCGCGACGACCTCGCTCGGGCCGGCCAGCCAGTTCCGCTCGCCGTCGTAGCCGAGCGCGGCCGGGCGCCCGGCGTAGCGGACCCGTACGTCGACGGTCTCGCCGGTCGTCAGGGGCCGGGCCACGACGAGCTCGTGCGGCCGCTGCCGGAACCGCACCCGGCGGCCGTCGACCTCCACCCGCTGCACCGGCAGCAGGAAGTCGAGGGAGAAGCTCGACACCGGCGCGGTGCCCCGCAGCCGGACCTGGGTCCAGCCGCTCAGCCGGCCGGTGCGGAAGGCGTAGCGGTCGTGGACGTCGTAGGAGACCACGTCGATGCCGCCGTTGCCGTCCAACGGGAAGTACGGGTCCCCGATCCCCGGCGCGCCCGGCGGCCGGTCACCCGGCACCGCGACCGGCGCCGCCGTCGCGGTCGTGCCGCCGACCCCGAGCGCCAGGGTGAGCGCGATCAGCAGGGCGACGACGGACCTGGGTCGGGCGAGCACGTCGGCAACGTACCCGACCGCGCGTTAATCGGTTGCGCGGACGCGACCGCACACCCCAGAGTGTGCTCGACGCCCCGGAGCGACCGGGTGCCCGAGCGAGAGGAGCGCGACATGTCCACGACTGTCCTTGGCCTGTCCGCAGACCAGCACCCCTCTCACCTTCGGAGCACCCACACCGATGTCTCACGACTTCACCGCGGAGCCGCACGGCTCCACCACTGACACCACCGACCCCGGCCTCGACGACCTCGATCCGACCTTCGTCTTCGACTTCCAGGCCTACGACGACCTCGGCGACGGCCAGCGATGGTCCACCTGGCTCGCGGTCGAGCCGCTCTGTCGCGGCCCGGAGCCCCGCCCCGACTGGGTGGTGACCTCCCAGGCCGCGGTCGACACCGACCTCGGCATCCTCAAGACCGGCAAGGAGGCCGACGCCTTCCTCCTCGAGCGCGCGGTGCCCGGCTCCCCGCCGCCCGACGAGGGGGGCCTCGGCGAGTCCGTCGTCATGGTGGCCAAGCGCTACCGCAGCAGCGAGCACCGCAGCTTCCACCGCGCCGCGACGTACACCGAGGGCCGCAGCGTCAAGCGCTCCCGCGACGAGCGGGCGCTCAAGCGCAAGAGCACCTGGGGCCGGATCGTCGCCAGCAGCGAGTGGGCCATCTCGGAGTGGGACGCCCTCCGGCGCTGCTGGGAGCTCGGCCTGCCGGTCCCCTACCCGGTGCAGATCGACGGCACCGAGATCCTGATGGAGTGGATCACCGACGACGCGGGCGAGAGCGCACCACGGCTCGCGCAGACCCGGCCGGCGCCGGCGTTGCTCGCGTCGTACTACGACCAGCTCCGCGAGGCGCTCGCGACGATGGTGGCCAACGGGATCGTGCACGGCGACCTGTCGGCCTACAACCTGCTCGCGGCCGGGGAGCGGCTCGTCATCATCGACCTGCCGCAGATCGTCGACCTGGTCGGCAACACGGCGGGCATGGACTTCCTGCTGCGCGACTGCACGAACGTCTGCACCTGGTTCCGGGCCAAGGGCCTCGAGGTCGACGAGCACGAGCTGTTCGGGGAGCTGATGGCCCAGGCGTTCTAGAGGACGCCACTAATCCGAAAATCAGCCGGAGCCGGACACACGACAACCTTGCGCCGTTCCGATGGCTCGGTGCTGCGTGTCGGCTTCAGTTGTGGACGGGTGACCTCCGCGCTGTTGGAGCAGGGGTGTGACAGGTGACCGCCCGGGGGGACTGATGAGGTGGATCGAATCTAATCCTCGTGCTCTGACCCTGAAGGGTCGTGGCGACATCGAAGGGCACATGGCCGGTCCCCGCGCGCAGGCTAGTCCACGGCCTCGTAACGGACCATAGGGTGAGCGTCGTCGACCGGGCGGCCACCCACCGATTTTCAGCCCGGAACGGGCGCCCCCGCAAGGGGGCAGGATGGCTAGTCCGAGAATGGCGGTGACCAGGCAGGCGGCAGCTCCCGGCGGAGCCGGGAAGGGTTGTTGCGGTGGTTAGGCGGCGGGTTCGAGGGTGACGTGGTAGCCGAGGGCTTCGAGGCCTCGGATGTGGCTGCGCTTCTTGGCGGTGGTTGAGACGCGCTGGTCGTAGTGGTCGGGGCCGAGGTCTTGGTAGCGGGCGTTGGGGTCGGCGAGGAGGTGCCAGATGATGGTCAGGATCGATCGTCCGACCGCGACCATGGCCTTCTTCTTGCCGCGTCGGCGCGCGAGCCGGCGGTAGCGGGCGCCGAGGAAGGTCTCGGTGCGGCCGGCGCCGACGGCGGCTTCGCCGAGGACCCGGGCCAGGTAGCGGTTGCCGTGTCCGGTGGAGCCGTTGCCCTTGTTCTTCCCGGCCGATGACTTGATCCCGGGTGAGAACTTCGCCCACGACGCGAGGTGGCCGGGGGTGGGGAATCGGGTCATGTCGAGGCCGATCTCGGCGATGATGACCGCGGCCGCTCGCGGGCCGATCCCGGGGATCTCATCGAGCCGGGCGACCGCGTCAGCGAAAGGGGCGAGATGCTCCTCGAGCTCGTCCTCGAGGGCGGCGATGTCGTTGTTGGTCTGATCGATGCGTGCCAGCATCCGTGACAGGAGGAACCGATGGTGCTCACCGAAAGTGCCGACCTTGAGTCCGGCGAAGGCCTCCTCCAGCAGGCTGATCTTGGGACGCATCCGTGAGCGGGCCAGGTCCGCGAGTCGCTTGGGGTCGCGTTCCCCGGCGATCATCGCGGCCAGCATGTCGCGTCCGGAGACCCCGAAGATGTCCGAGGCCACTACCGAGAGCTTGATGCAGGCGTCCTCCACCAGCTTCTCGACCCGGTTCTTCTCCGCGGTGCGGACCCCGACCAGGTCGGCTCGGTAGCGGGTCAGGTCCCGCAGCCGGCGGATCTCGTGTGGGGGCACGAAGCTGGGTCGGAGCATCTGACGTTCGGCGACCTTGCACAGCCACACCGCGTCCAGCACGTCGGTCTTCGGCCGTCCGGGCAGGTGCCGGACGTCCTTGGCATTGACCAGCCACGGCTGAAGTCCGTGAGCCTCAAACAGGTAGAACGGTGGCCGCCAGTAGTCGCTGGTGGCCTCCATCACGACCCGCTCGATGCGTAGATCGACCAGATGGTTGGCCAGGTCGCTCAACGACCCCACCATGGTCGAGTGCGTGGTCACCTCCTGGACCCGGCGCTTCTTGCCCGCCGCCGCGGGCAGCCGGACACAGCACACGACCTCGGCCTTGCCGATGTCCAACGCTGCGACGCGTTCGATGATCTGCTCATCGTCTTCAGAGTCTGCGAACACCCCACTCCTCCTTGGGATCGGTCGGTTCTGATGGCAACGACCGCCCGGGGGAACCACCAGGGCAAAGAAGCGAAACTAGTCCTCGCGCTCACACCGACTCACCTCCTGGTGACCCGGATCGGCAGCATTGAAGGGCCCACCACGCGGTTCCCGCGCCCGGCTAGACGACGGCCTCGCAGGACCATAGGAACAACGGCGTCACCGGGCGGCCGCAGCACCATTCTCAGCCCGGAACGGGCGCCCCGACAGGGGCACTTTGGCTAGATGACTAATTCCAAGGCCTCGCACGCTGCGCGACGCTCATCATCCGCTCCGGCGGCGTTGCCGACGCTTGAAAGACGTCCAGTCTGCCGACGCATCGGCGCCTTGCCGGAGCGGCGCTGAGCGCCGCTCGCTTGCACGATCCCTTGGAATTAGTCATCTAGGGTGCGGGCGTGCGATCGCGTCATGCCGTCCGAGGTGAGCCCGACGAGCTGGTCCTCGGCCTGGAGCGTCGGGCCGCCGAGCAGCCCGACGTGCCGGTCGATCCCGCCCGGACCACGCTCTACTCCCCCGGCGACCTCTACGACGCGGCGCCGTACGACGACTCGCTGGACGCCCGGGCCTACCGCTGGGCCCGGGCTCCACGCACCCCGGAGGCGGCGCTGTGCCGCGCGCTGCACGACCACGCGATCGACGTCGCGCTGGAGCGTTGGATCGCGGACCGCCGCCTGGTCGGCGTGATGGGCGGGCACGGACTGCGGCGCGGCGAGCAGGCGTACGTCGAGGCGGCCCGGCTCGGCATGCTGCTCGGCGCGTCCCACGTGGTGGCCACCGGCGGCGGGCCGGGCGCGATGGAGGCGGCGAACCTCGGGGGCTACCTCACGGGCCACCCGGACGCCCTCGACGACGCGCTGGCGCGGCTGGCCGCGGCCCCGTCGTTCCACCCGTCGGTCGACGCGTGGGCGGAGGCCGCCTTCGACGTGCTCGCGCGGCACCCCGACGGGGCTCCCGGCCTCGGGATCCCCACCTGGCACTACGGGCACGAGCCGCCGAACGTCTTCGCGACCGCCATCGCGAAGTACTTCCGCAACTCCCAGCGCGAGGCGATCCTGCTCGAGATCTGCGACGCCGGCATCGTGTTCCTGCCCGGCCTCGGCGGCACCGTGCAGGAGATCTTCCAGGACGCCTGCGAGAACTTCTACGCCGACGAGGCCGCGGTCGCGCCGATGGTGCTGGTCGGCGCGACCTACTGGACCGAGACCCTGCCCGCCTGGCCGCTGCTCCGGGCGCTCGCGCGGGGCCGGGCGATGGAGCGACACGTGCACCTCGTCGACACCGTCGACGAGGCCGCCCAGCTGGTCGATTCCAACGACACGAACACCAATACGGTGACGCGGACGACCGACTGAGCCTAGATTGACGCGGTGCAGATCTCGCGTCGTGACGTCCTCCGCTCCTCCGCCGCCGCCGGCAGCGTCGCCGCTCTCGGTGGCTTCGGCCTCGGCCTCGCCGACGCCGCGGTCGCAGGTTCCCCCACCGTCCGCGCGGCCGGGCGGACCGCCGTGCTCGGCAAGACCACACGCACGGCGGTGCTCGCCAAGGGCACTGCGGGCGCCGGCGGCTACCGGCCGGTGGTCGCCCGCGCTGGTGAGGCGACGGTGGTCCGGGGCGGGCTCGGCGCCGAGGCACAGCGCAAGCGGGCGAGCCGGCGCCGGGCGCTGGTCGCGTTCGGGCAGATGAGCGACGTGCACATCTGCGACAGCGAGTCCCCCAACCGTCTCGAGAACGCCGAGTTCTTCAGCAGCTCGGCGTACCGGCCCGGCGAGATGCTCGGCCTGCACGTCGCGGAGGCGATGGTGCGGCAGATCAACCGGATCGGCCGCGGTCCGGTGACCCGGCGCAAGCTCGACTTCGTCGTGCAGACCGGCGACAACGCCGACAACGCGCAGTACAACGAGCTCCGCTGGAACATCGACGTCCTCGACGGGGGCACCGTGCGGCAGGACTCCGGCGACCTCAACCGCTACGAGGGCGTGATGGACTCCAGCGACCCCGCCTTCTACACGCCGGCCTACTACCACCCCGACGGCACGCCGGCCGGGCAGGTCGACGACGACTACCGCAAGACCTACGGCTTCAAGGCGATCCCCGGCCTCATCGACGCCGCGCGCCGCCCCTTCGACGCCACCGGCCTCGACGTGCCGTGGTACTCGGCACTCGGCAACCACGACCCGCTGATCCAGGGCAACGAGGCGCCGGACGCGACCAGCCAGGCCAAGGCCATCGGCGGGACCAAGACGATCCGGGTGGGGCAGCTCCCGCGCAACGTGACGCCGGACCCCGACCGCCGCCAGCTCAGCACGGCGGAGATCGTCGAGGAGCACTTCCACCTGGTGCCCGGGGCGCCCGGCCCGGTCGGCCACGGCTTCACCCCGGAGAACCGCAAGTCCGGCACCGGCTACTACACCTTCGACCACGGCAAGCACCTGCGGTTCGTCGTCCTCGACACCGTCAACCACAACGGCGACGACCGGGGCTCCCTGAACCAGACGCAGCTGAGCTGGCTGCGCAAGGTCCTCGCCGGCTCCCGCAAGCGCCTGGTGGTCGTCGCCAGCCACCACACGTCGTGGACGATGAACAGCACGGTCACCGGCTCGATCGACCCCGGGCGCCGGGTGCACGGCGACGAGCTGGTCAAGGAGCTCCTGCGCCACCCCAACGTGATCGCGTGGGTCAACGGGCACACCCACAGCAACAAGATCCTGCCGCATCCCCGCAAGAAGAAGGGCGGCAAGGGTCGCGCCGCGGTGGTCGGCGGCTTCTGGGAGATCAACACCGCCTCCCACATCGACTGGCCGCAGCAGGCCCGCCTGATCGAGGTCGCCGACAACCGCGACGGCACGCTCTCGATCTTCACCACGATGATCGATCACGGGGCGCCCACGGCGTACGCCGACCTCGGGTCGCCGCTCGAGCTCGCCGCCGTCGCCCGGGAGCTGGCCGCCAACGACCCGCAGGAGCGGAGCAAGAAGCGGGGCGGGGTGCGCACCTCCCGCAACACCGAGCTGCTGCTGCCCGCGCCGGCCTTCCTCACCAAGAAGAAGAAGAAGAAGTAGCCGACCGGTCACAACCCCAGGACGAGTCGCAGACCGTCGTCCACCTGTCGCATGACGCTCGCGTCCAGCGAACCGACCGGCTCGGTGAGCCGAGACCGATCCACTACCAAGGTCTGCGACACGTTCACTACACAGCTCTTCGGCAGACCCGCTGCGCCGGCCTCGAGCTCGACATTTCCCGGTAGCGGCGCAAGACGCAGGTTGCTCGTCACGGCCGTCACGATCACGGTAGAGATACGCGACCGGTTGAAACGGTCCGAGGAGACGACCAGGGCCGGGCGCCGGTAGCCGGGCTCAGAGCCGAGGGGGTCACCGAAGTCGGCCCACCAGACCTCCCCGCGGGCTACCACTCCCACACGCCGGCGTCGATCAGCGCCCGCGCTGTGACGGGAGTCGCCGGGCTGCCCATCTCGTCGGCCAGTGCGTCGAGCGCACAGGTCACCGGATCGTCGCCCTGCTCCCCGAGGAACTGTCGGATCGCACGGGTATACAACTGAGACCGACTCCACCCCAGGCGCTCGGCTGCCTCGTCCGCCTCACGGAACACCTCGTCAGGGATGGATACCGCCGTCTTCATGACCCAAGAGTATAACCGGTATGAAAGCAGGCGCGTGGGCTCCTTCGACCGGTCAGGCCTCGGTGGCGGCCAGCTGGCCGCAGGCGCCGTCGATCTCGCGGCCCCGGGTGTCGCGCACGGTCGTGGGGATGCCCTTGGCCTCGAGCCGGCGCACGAACTCGCGCTCGTCGGCCGGGTCGGACGCCGTCCACTTCGACCCCGGCGTGGGGTTGAGCGGGATCAGGTTGACGTGCACCCAGCCCCATCGGCTCCGCCGATCATCCGGTAGAGCACCACGCTCGCGCAGCACGTCGGCGAGCAGGTCGGCCCGCCACGCGTGGTCGTTGATGCCGCGCATCATGGCGTACTCGATCGAGACCCGTCGCTTGGTCACCCTGGCGTAGTTCCAGGCGGCGTCGACGGTCTCGGCGACCGAGAAGCGGGTGTTGATCGGCACCAGCTCGTTGCGCAGCTCGTCGTCGGGGGCGTGCAGGCTGAGCGCCAGGGTGACCGGGATGCCCTCCTCGGCGAGCTGGAGCATCCGGGGCACCAGGCCGACGGTGGAGACGGTGATGCCGCGAGCGCTCATCCCGAGGCCGTCCGGCGTGGGGTCGGTGAGCCGGCGGACGGCGCCGATGACCGCCTTGTAGTTGGCGAGCGGCTCCCCCATGCCCATGAACACCACGTTGGAGACCCGGCCCGGGCCGCCGGGCACCTCGCCCCGGGTGAGCGCGCGAGCGCCGGCGACGACCTGCTCGACGATCTCGGCGGTGGACATGTTGCGCTGCAGCCCACCCTGACCGGTCGCGCAGAAGGGGCAGGCCATGCCGCAGCCGGCCTGGCTCGAGACGCACATGGTGGCCCGGTCGGGGTAGCGCATCAGCACCGACTCGACCAGCGCCCCGTCGAAGAGCTTCCAGAGGGTCTTGCGGGTGGTGCCGCGGTCGGCCTCCATGGTCCGCAGCGGGACCATCAGCTCGGGCAGCAGGCCCGCGACCAGCTCGTCGCGCTGCGTGGCCGGCAGGTCGGTCATCTCGGCCGGGTCGTCGACCAGCCGGGCGAAGTAATGGGTCGAGAGCTGCTTGGCGCGGAAGCCGGGGAGACCGAGCTCCGCGAGCCGCTCCTTGCGCTCCTCGGGCGTCAGGTCGGCGAGGTGCCGCGGTGGCTTCCTGCGGCCGCGGGGCTCGTCGAAGACGAGGGGAAGGTTGGTGCGCTCGGACATCGCAGCCGATTCTCCCACCCGCTCGCGCCGCGGGGCGATTCGTGGGCCGGTCAGCCCTCGTAGGAGATCATGTACCAGAGCACCAGGGCGGCTACGCCGCCGACGACCAGCGCGGTCACGAGGACGCCGGTCAGCATGTAGCCGCCGAACCTGCGGGTGCGTGGCGCGATCACCAGGCCGATCGGCACCGCGAGCATGACGAGCACGAAGGGGAACAGGCCCTCGGCCGTCTCGTCGTCCAGCACCAGGTGCAGCAGGCCGATGAAGAGCCCGGGCACCAGGATCACGAAGGCCAGGCCGGTGAAGAAGCCGGTCAGCGCGGTGAACGTCGGGTGGTCACGGTGCCACCAGTCGGGCTCGCGGGCGGCGCGCTCGTCGGTCGCGGCGACGGGCTCCGGGGCCTGGTCCTGGTCGGTCGACATCATCTCGATGCTACGTCGAAGCGGCGCCCGCGACGGCCGCGCCATGCCGGTGGCGCGGGCCCGGCCAACACGGCCTAGTAGACCAGGTAGTGGAGCAGCAGCCAGATCGGGGCGATCGTGGCCAGCAGGGAGTCGAGCCGGTCCATGAGGCCGCCGTGGCCGGGGATCACCTGGCTCATGTCCTTGATGCCGAGGTCGCGCTTGATGACCGACTCGCACAGGTCGCCCAGCGTGGCCATCACGACCGCGATGGCGCCGAGCAGCAGCCCGACCCACCAGTCGCCGTCGAGCAGGTAGACCACCAGCGCCCACCCGGCGGCGAGGCAGAAGACGAACGACCCCGCGAAGCCCTCCCAGGACTTCTTTGGCGAGATGACCGGCGCCATCGGGTGCTTCCCGAACAGCACGCCCGCGACGTACCCCCCGATGTCGGAGGCGATCGTCACCAGGACGAACGCGATGATGCCCTGCACGCCGGGGTCGTCGAGGCCGCCGCCGTTGCGATCGGGTCCCTCCGCGAGGAGGAGCGCCACGAACGAGCCGAGGAACGGCACGTAGACCAGGCTGAAGACCGAGGCCGTGGCGTTCTGCACGTAGCCCTCGACGCCGCGACGCAGCAGCCACAGCATGGTGGCGAGCGCGGCCACCGCGGTCGCGGTGACCAGCGCCGGGGCGCCCCAGACGTAGGCGACGACCACCATGACGACGCCGCCGACCATCAGCGGCGGCTCGGGCAGGTCGATGCCCTTGGCGGAGAAGCCGCGGCTCAGCTCCCAGATCGCCACGACCACCGCGGCGGCGACGATCACCATGAACGCCGGCTTCCAGAAGAGCAGCGACAGCGCGATCGCCGTCAGCAGCACGACCGCCGAGCTGACGGCAGCACGGAGGTCACGTCCGGCGCGGCCGTGGTCCTTCTGCGGTGGCGCCGGCGTCGAGGCGTCGGTCATGGAGGCTTCCGAGTTGCTCAGACCTCGAGCAGCTCGGCCTCCTTGTTCTTCAGCATCTCGTCGATGGCGTCGGTGTGCTTCTTGGTCGTCGCGTCGAGCCGCTTCTCGGCGCCGGCGACGTCGTCCTTGCCGGCCTCGCCGTCCTTCTCGAGCTTCTCGAGGCTCTGCTTGGCCGTACGCCGCAGGTTGCGCACCGCGACGCGACCGTCCTCGGCCTTGCCCCGGGCCACCTTGATGTACTCCTTGCGGCGCTCCTCGGTGAGCTCCGGGAACACGCAGCGGATCACCTTGCCGTCGTCGGCGGGGTTCACGCCGAGGTCGGAGTCGCGGATCGCCTTCTCGATGGCCTGCATCGCGCTCTGGTCGTAGGGCTGGATCAGGATGACCCGCGCCTCCGGCGCCGTGAACGACGCGAGCTGCTGCAACGGCGTGGGGGTGCCGTAGTACTCGGCGACGATCTTGTTGAACATGCTCGGGTGGGCGCGGCCGGCCCGGATCGCCGCGAACTCCTCGCGCGTCGCCTCGACCGACTTGTCCATCTTGCCGTCGGCCTCGTTGAGGATGTCGTTGATCACGGCTGCTCCTGTTTCTTCGCGGTGATGCTGCTCGGTGGTGCTGCTCGGCGCCGGGGCGCCGCTGCTCAGCGGGCGGGGTCAGCCCGCGCTGACGAGCGTGCCAATCTTCTCACCCTGCACGACGCGCAGGATGTTGCCCTCGGGCTCCATGCCGAAGACGACCATCGGCAGCTTGTTCTCGCCGCAGAGCGCGAACGCGGTCTGGTCCATGATCTTCAGGCCGCGGGCGATGGCGTCGGTGTAGGTCAGCTCGTCGAACTTCGTCGCACTCGGGTCGACGTGCGGGTCGGCGGAGTAGACGCCGTCGACGCCGCTCTTGGCGACCAGCACCACGTCGCACTTGCTCTCCAGCGCCCGCTGCACGGCGACGGTGTCGGTGGAGAAGAACGGCATGCCCATGCCGGCCCCGAAGATGACGACCCGGCCCTTCTCCATGTGCCGGATCGCGCGCCGCGGCACGTAGGGCTCGGCGACCTGGCCCATCGTGATCGCGGTCTGCACCCGGGTCTCGACGCCCATCTTCTCGAGGAAGTCCTGGAGCGCGAGGCAGTTCATCACGATGCCGAGCATGCCCATGTAGTCGGCGCGCACGCGGTCCATGCCGCGCTGCTGGAGCTCGGCACCGCGGAAGAAGTTGCCGCCGCCGGTCACGACCGCGATCTGCACGCCGGCATCGACGACGGCTGCGATCTCACGGGCGACGGTCTGCACGACGTCGGGGTCCACCCCGACCTTGCCGCCGCCGAAGACCTCGCCGGAGAGCTTGAGCAGGACTCGCTTGTAACCGGTCACGGGCGGCTCCTTCGTGCCTGGTGGGGAGTGGTGCGGACATGCGAGAAGGCCGGTCCGATGATCAGGGTTGCTGTCATCGCACCGGCCTCCTCGTGTGGTCTGGGGTGAACCTATCCGCTCAGGCACCGACCTCGAAACGGGCGAACCGCTTCACGGTCGTGCCCGCGGCGTCGAGCACCTGCTTGACGGACTTCTTGGCCTCGAAGACCGACTCCTGGTCGAGCAGGACGATCTCCTTGAAGAAGGCGTTGATGCGACCCTCGACGATCTTCGCGACGGCAGCCTCGGGCTTGCCCTCCTCGAGCGTCTTCTTGGTCAGCACGTCCTTCTCGGACTCCACGACGTCGGCCGGGACCTCGCTGCTGGTGAGGTACTGCGCCTTCAGCGCGGCCGCCTGCTGGGCGGCCTGCTTCGCCGCGGCCTCGTCGCCCTCGAACTCGACGAGGACGCCGAGCGTGGGGGGCAGGTCGGAGGCCCGCTTGTGCAGGTAGACCGTGGTCGTGCCGTCGAAGTAGGCGACCTGACCGAGCTCGATCTTCTCGCCGATGGTGCGGGCGAGCTCCTCGACGGTCTCGCCGACCGTCTTGTCGCCGAGCGAGACGGCCTTGAGCGCCTCGGCGTCGCCGACCTTGTTGCTGTCGGCGGCCTCGGCGATCGCCTGCGCGGCGTTGATGAACGCATCGTTCTTGGCGACGAAGTCCGTCTCGGCCTTGAGGCTGATCAGGGCGTTGCCCGAGGCGGCGACCAGGCCGGCGGACGCCTCGCGCTCGGCGGCCCGGGCGGCGGCCTTCGCCGCACCCTTCACGCGGAGCAGCTCGACCGCCTTGTCGAAGTCGCCGTCGGTCTCGTCGAGCGCCTTCTTGCAGTCCATCATGCCGGCCTGCGTCAGCTCACGGAGCTTCTTGACGTCGGCTGCGGTGTAAGCCATGTTCCTCTTCCTCGAAGTGTCCGGAGTGGATGCGGTGCTCAGGCCTGGGCGTCGGACGCCTCGGCGGCCGGCTCAGCAGCAGCCTCGGCGGCCGGCTCAGCGGCAGCGGCCTCGGCGGCCGGCTCAGCGGCAGCGGCCTCGGCGACCGGCTCGGCGGCAGCGGCCTCGGCGACCGGCTCAGCGGCAGCGGCCTCGGCGGCCGGCTCGGCGGCGGTCTGCTCGGCGTCACCGGTCAGCAACTCGCGCTCCCACTCGGCCAGCGGCTCCTCGGCGCCCGGCTCGGCCGCACCCTCGGCGGCCTTGGCGCCGGAGCGGGCGATCAGGCCCTCGGCGACGGCGTCGGCGACCACGCGGGTCAGCAGGCCGACCGCGCGGATCGCGTCGTCGTTGCCCGGGATCGGGTAGTCGACGACGTCGGGGTCGCAGTTGGAGTCCAGGATGCCGATGATCGGGATCCGCAGCTTGCGGGCCTCCTCGACGGCGAGGTGCTCCTTGTTGGTGTCGACGATCCACACGGCGGACGGCGTACGGCTCATCTCGCGGATGCCGCCCAGGGACTTGTTGAGCTTGTCCCGCTCGCGGCGCATCTGGAGCAGCTCCTTCTTCGTGCGGCTGCTGCCGGCCACGTCGTCGAAGTCGATCTCGTCGAGCTCCTTGAGGCGGTTGATCCGCTGGTGCACGGTCGCGAAGTTGGTGAGCATGCCGCCCAGCCAGCGCTGGTTGACGTAGGGCATGCCGACGCGGGTCGCCTGCTCGGCGATCGCCTCCTGCGCCTGCTTCTTGGTGCCGACGAACATCACGGTGCCGCCCTTGGCGACGACGTCCTTGACGAAGGCGTAGGAGCGGTCGATGTAGGCCAGCGACTGCTGCAGGTCGATGATGTAGATGCCGTTGCGCTCGGTCATGATGAAGCGCTTCATCTTCGGGTTCCAGCGCCGGGTCTGGTGTCCGAAGTGCACGCCGCTCTCGAGAAGCTGGCGCATGGTCACGACTGCCATGTGAATCTCCTGGTGTGTGGAGCCCGCACCGTTGCCGCCCGACCTTCAACCAGGCCGGACCGGAGCGTGCTCTCGCTGTTCTCAGTTACTGCCTCCGGCGGGTGCCGTCGGCCCTGACGTCTGCGCGCGACCCGACCGGTCCCCCCATCCCTGGGAGGGTCGGACTGAAGGTCGTCGCCCACGGGTGGCCGGGTCCTCGGAGTGCCAGGACCCGTCGCGGTCTGCGGACGTGCGAAGTCAACCCATACGGGTTGCGGACTCCAGCGTAGTCGACCGCACCGGGCCGCGACCAATCGCGGCCGAGGGGCCACCGGACGTCCACAGGCTCCCGTCCGGCAGCGTCCTCCACAGCCCCGGCCTCGACCCACTCCGGCCGTCCCCGGCCGACGGGAGCCTGGACTCCATGACACCACGCCACCGGCTCCGCACGCTCCTCGGCCCCCTCCTGGCGATGGCCGTAGCCGGCCCCGCGGCGCCCGCCGCGGGCGAGACCGATCCGGTCGGGGTGTGGCCCCTGAGTCCCGAGCCGGCCGTCGTCCGGGCCTTCGACCCGCCCGCGGACCCGTGGGACACCGGCCATCGCGGCGTCGATCTCCGGGGTCACCCGGGTCAGCGCGTGCGGTCCGCCCTGGCCGGCCGGGTGACCTGGGCCGGGGTGCTCGCGGGCCGCGGGGTGGTCGTCGTCGGCCACGGCACGACCCGTACGACGTACGAGCCGGTCACGGCGACGGTCGCGGTCGGCGACCGCGTCGCGGCGGGCGATCTGATCGGCGCGCTCTCGCCGGTCGGCTCGCACTGCGCGCCGGGCAGCTGTCTGCACTGGGGCTGGCTCGAGGGCGAGACCTACCTCGATCCGCTCCGGCTCGTCGGCGCCGGTCCGGTCCGGCTGCTCCCGCTGTGGCGGGACGATCCGGCGGGGTCGCCGGGGCCGGCCGTGACCGAGCCCTGGCAACCGCCCTCACTTCCCTACGCGCACTGGCGGCCGTTGCTACGCTTGCTACATCTGGTGAGGATGGCATGAGAGGCACGGTGAGTCGGCTGATGGAGCGCATTCCCCACCGTCGGCTCCGCAATGACAGTTCGGAGATCCTGCGCCGGGTGGCCGACGGGGAGTCGTTCGAGATCACGAACAACGGCGAGGTCGTGGCCATCCTCGCTCCACCGACCGCGGCTGTGAGCTGGAACCTCCGCATCGTGAAGCCCGCCGTCCGCAAGGGTGGCTGGTCGAGGTTGAAGCCAGTGCGGCTGCCGCCCGGATCGCCGGCGCTGAGCGAGACCCTCGACGAGTTGCGCGAGGAGCGGCTGTGAAGATCTACCTGGACTCGTCGGCAGCGACGAAGCTCGTCGTCGAGGAACCCGAGAGCGCTGCGCTCCTCGCGTACCTGGAGGAGCGGGCGGCGTCGGCCGAGTTCGTGTCATCGATCCTGTTCGAGACCGAGCTCAGGCGCGCCGCGCGACGGCGCGGCATCGATGAGGAGAACGTCACGGCGGCCGTCGACCTGGTCAACCTCGCCGAGGCGCCCCGTGCGGTGTTCAAGGTCGCCGCGGCCATCGGACCGATGGCGCTCCGCAGCCTCGACGCCATCCACCTGGCCACCGCTCTGCGCGAGGACGTCGACGTCCTCGTCACGTTCGACCGCCGCCTGCAGGACGCGGGCCGGGAGGCCGGGTTGGTGGTCGAGGCGCCGGCCTGACCGGGGCTCACGCCCTGGGGTGCGCCTGCTGGTAGGCCCGACGCAGCCGGTCGGTCGTCACGTGCGTGTACAGCTGGGTGGTCGCGAGCGAGGCGTGGCCGAGCAGCTCCTGCACGGAGCGCAGGTCGGCGCCGCCCTCGAGCAGGTGGGTGGCCGCGGTGTGCCGGAGCCCGTGCGGCCCGATGTCCGGCGCACCGGGTACGTCCGCGATCCGCCGATGCACCATCGTGCGGACCGCCCGCTGGTCGATCCGCCGGCCGCGGGTGCCGAGGAAGAGCGCCGCGCCCGAGCCCTCGACGGCCAGCAGGGGCCGGCCGTGCCGGACCCAGAGGTCGAGCGCCCGGGCCGCCGGGCGCCCGAACGGCACGGTCCGCTCCTTGCGGCCCTTGCCGAAGACCCGGATCACGTTGCGCTCCCGGTCGACGTCGTCGACGTCGAGGCCGGCCAGCTCGCCCACCCGGATGCCGGTCGCGTAGAGCAGCTCGAGCATCGCGACGTCGCGCAGCCCGGTCGGGCTGCCGTCGTCGGCGTGCTCGGTCGCGGACCGGATCAGCTCGGCGGCCTCGTCGGCGCGCAGCACCGGTGGCAACGACTGGTGCGCCTTCGGCGACCCGAGGCTGGCACCGACATCGGTCGGGATCCGCTCGGTGCGGGCCAGCCAGGCCGTGAAGACCCGGGCCGCGGTGGCGCGGCGCGCGATCGTGGTGCGGGAGCGGCCCATCGTCTGCTGCTTGGCCAGCCAGCTGCGCATCGTGCGCAGGTCGAGGTCGCCGACGGTGCTGCCGCCCAGCCTGGCCGTGTGGTCGAGCAGCCCGCCCACGTCCGTGACATAGGCCCGGACCGTGTGCGCCGTCAGGTCGCGCTCGACCGCAAGGTGCCGCTCGTACTCCCCGAGCACGGCGGCCATCGCCTCCGGCAGCACGTCGTGCGCCGCGTCCTCCTCACTCACGTCTGCACTCTACGAACGGCCGACCTCCTCACTCGTGAGCCAACGCGGCGAGCCGCCACCCGGCCTCGTCCAGCTCGACCATCCCCCGCATCTCGAGCTCGAGCAGGGTGCCGTGAGCCCGTTCGGCGCTGAGACCGACGAGCCGCGCGATCGACGAGGACGTCGCGCCACGCGCGACCGGCACCGCGTCGAGCACGAGGCGCTGGCGCTCGGTCAGGGCGTCCCGGGCCCGGTCGCGACCGCGCGGGATGCTCAGGAGGTGCTCCCCCGCGGGGCTGAGCACCTCCAGCACCTCGGCTCCCGAGGTGACCAAGGTCGCCGCGCCGGTGCGGACCAGCTGGTGGACGCCGGCCGACGAGGCGCTGGTCACCGGGCCCGGGACGCCCATGAGGTGCCGATTGAGGCGCCCGGCCCAGTTGGCGGTGTTGAGCGCACCGCTGCGGAGTGCGGCCTCGACGACTACGGTTCCGCGGGTGAGCGCGGCGATCAGCCGGTTGCGCGACAGGAACCGCACCCGCATCGCCGCGCCACCCGGCACGGTCTCGGAGACCACCGCCCCGTCGTCCGCGATGCGGGCCACGAGCGCGGTGTGCTCCTTCGGGTAGACCCGGTCGGCTCCGCAGGCCAGCACGGCCACGGTCGGCGCGCCCGCCGAGATCGCGCCACGATGGGCGGCCTGGTCGATGCCGTACGCCGCGCCGGACACGACGATGCGCGCCGCCTCGGCGACCTCGCCCGCGACGTCGCGGGCGAGGTCGGCGCCGTAGGTCGTGGCCGATCGCGAACCGACCACCGCGAGGGCGCCGCCGAGCGCGTCGAGGCGGAGCGGCCCGCGCACCCACAACCCCAGCGGCACCCCGCCGCGCTCCTGCACCGAGCCGGCGCCGGCCAGGTCGTCGAGCCCCGCCGGCCACTCGTCGTCGCCGGGCACGACGAACCGGAGCCCGGACCTGGCGGCGACCTCGAGCTCACGAACGCTGTCGATCTCCGCGAGCCTCGGTCCGAGCGTCGCGTCCTCGAGCAGCTGCTCCAACACGGCGGCGGCACCGAAGGACGTCACCGCGTCGAGCAGGGCGGCCCGGCCGGGCTCGGCGATCCTCCCGAGCGCGACGCGGGCGAGCCGGTCCGGCTCGGTCACGACACCCGCTCCAGCATCTGCAGCAGGAGCGGCTCCCCGGTGCGGAGCCGCAGCGCGGTCTCCACCTCGTCGAGGCCCGGACGATCGAGGCGACGGAGATCGGCGACCGTCCAGGAGAGCCGGTGGACGCGGGTGGCACCGCGGCGGCTCAGCCGTCCGTCGTAGAGCTGCTCGTCGACGGCGCGCTGACCGGCCTTGGTGAGCGGCCAGCGCTCGCGCAGCACCGGCCCCGGTGCGTGGCCGTTGAGGCGCCAGCTCTCGCCGTCGTACCGCTCGGCCTGCCGAGCGCGGGCGGCGGTGACCCGCTGGCGCACCTGCGCCGAGGACTCGGGTGCCTCGGTGTCGGCGAGCGCGTCGTGCCGGCGCAACGGCGGCAGGTGCCGGACGATGTCGACCCGGTCGGCGACCGGACCCGTGACCTTGTTGCGGTAGTCGCGGCGCTGGACCTCGCGGCACGTGCACCGGTTGAACCGGACGTCCCCGCTGTAGTCGCCGCAGGGACACGGATTGCACGCGAGCACCACCATGCCTCGGGCCGGGAGCGTCACCGACTCGTCGCGTCGGGCGATCGTCACGTCCCCACTCTCGAGCGGCTGGCGCAGCGCCTCGATCACGTCGGAGCGGAACAGGGGGAACTCGTCGAGGAAGAGCACGCCGCCGTGGGACCGACTCACCTCTCCCGGCCGGACGGCGCCCGACCCTCCCCCGACGATGCTCGCCTTGCTGGCGTCGTGGTGCGGGGCCGCGAACGGAGGCCGGGTGAGCATCCCGGCAGCCGGGTCGAGGGTGCCGGCCAGGGAGCTGATCGCGCTGAGCTCGAGCGACTCGTCCGGCGTGAGGTCGGGCAGGATGCCGGGAACCCGTTCGGCCAGGCTGGTCTTGCCGGAGCCCTTGGGCCCGGACAGCAGGAGATGGTGGCCCCCGGCCGCGGCGACCTCGACGGCGTACCGCGCGTCGTCGACTCCGAGCAGGTCGGCGAGGTCGAGCTCCTCGAGCCGCTCCTGGCCACGCCAGGCGAGCAGCCGGGCACCCGACAGCGGGGCCACCGGCTCGGCGTACGGAACCTCCTCGTCGCGCAGGATGGCCACCACCTGCGCCAGCGAACGGACCCCGATCACGCTCATGTCGGGGACCATCGCGGCCTCGGTCGCCTGCGGCTCGGGGACGAACACGGCGCGGATGCCCCGCTCGGCGGCCGCGAGCACCATCGGCAGCACGCCGCTGACCGAGCGCAGGTTGCCGTCGAGGGTGAGCTCGCCGACGAGCGCCGTGTCCGCCAACGAGGCGGCCGGGACCGTGCCCGCGGCCGCCAGCACGGAGACCGCGACCGCCAGGTCGAAGTGGGTGCCCCGCTTGAGCAGGTCGGCGGGCGAGAGCAGGATCGTGATCCTCCTGGTCGCCGGCCAGTCGAGGTGGCTGTTGATGATGGCCATGCGACACCGGTCGCGGGCCTCGTTGATCGTGGTGTCGGCCCGGCCGACCACGGTCACGCCGACCTGGCCGGGTGAGACGTCGGTCTGCACGTCGATGAGGTGGCCCACCGCGCCGTGCAGCGACACGGTGTGGGCGGTGGCGAACGGCATCAGCCGACCCCCCGGACGTGCTCCACGGCCGACGGCCCCTTGAGGGGTCGGAGCACGGCGACCAGGTCGACGCGGACCTCGGGCGCGGTCAGCCCGTGCGCGGCCTGCCAGCGCATCGCCAGCCGCCGCAGCCGGTCGAGCTTCGCCGCGTCGACCGCCTCGTGCGGGGTGCCGTAGTCGACCGAGGTGCGGGTCTTCACCTCGCACGCGACCAGCACGGCGCCGTCGCGCAGCACCAGGTCGAGCTCACCCGCCTCGCACCGCCAGTTGCGGTCGAGGACGACCATCCCCTGTGCCACGAGGTGCCGCTCCGCGAGCCGCTCGCCGTACTCCCCCAACGCCTGGTTGTGCAGCGCCTGGTTGCGCCCCGCCCGTGCCGTTCCCGTCATCTCGATGACCTCCTGACCGCCAGCGTCGCGGTCGGAGGGGACGGTCGGGAGCGCGGAAGGCCGCGCCTGGGGATCGCGCTGCCGGAAGGGCGCCTGTGGACGGAAGGTGGCCCGTCAGCCGGGGGCCGTCAGGACTTCGGGGGGTCGATCTCCGTCGGGCTGAGCTCCTCGACGTTGACGTCCTTGAACGTCAGTACCTTGACGTTCTTGGCGAAGCGTGCGGGGCGGTACATGTCCCACACCCACGCATCGCTCATCGACACCTCGAAGAACACGTCGCCGGCCTCGGTGCGCGCCTTCACGTCCACCTGGTTGCACAGGTAGAAGCGACGGTCGGTCTCGACGACGTACTTGAAGATGCCGACGACGTCGCGGTACTCCCGGTAGAGCGTCAGCTCCATCTCGGTCTCGTACTTCTCGAGGTCCTCCGCGCTCATGCTTCTCCGGGGTCCCCGCGGAAGGGCGCCGCCGCGCGCAGCGCCCCCGTCGCGCGCTTTCGTGGGGTGTTCACGACGCCGACTCTATCCCCGTGGGCTCGAGTCCGAGCTCGCCCACGCCGGGCTCCAGGCCCGCGGCCCGACGGACGTTGACGAACCGCATCCGGTGCACCGGCGAGGGCCCGTGCTCGGTGAGCGCCGCGGTGTGCACGTCGGTGATGTAGCCCTTGTGCGTCTTGAAGTCGTACGCCGGCCAGACCGCGTCGAGCTCGGTCATGATCCGGTCGCGGGTGACCTTCGCCAGCACCGACGCGGCGGCGATGCACGCGGCGACCCGGTCGCCCTTCCAGACCGCCAGGCCGGGTACGCCGAGCCCGTCGACCGGGAACCCGTCGGTCAGCACGTAGGCCGGCGGCAGCTCGAGCAGGGCGACCGCGCGCCGCAGCGCCTCGACGTTCGCCACGTGCATGCCGAGCCGGTCGCACTCGTCGTGGGACACCACCACCACCGACCAGGCGAGCGCCCGCTTCACGATCTGGTCGTAGCAGCGCTCGCGGGCCTTCTCGGTGAGCAGCTTGGAGTCCGCCAGCCCCGGCACGATGCCCGCCCTGCCCGGCGGCAGGATCGCCGCGCCCGCCACGAGCGGACCCGCGCAGGCGCCACGGCCGGCCTCGTCGACGCCGGCGATGTCCTCGATGCCGTGCCGACGGAGCGCACGCTCGTAGCCGTAGAGACCGGCGTCCCTGCGGACGGTGACTCCACGGGGCAGCTCGCTCACGGGACCATCACCCCCGGTCAGTCGGCGTCGGGCACGTCCGCGAAGGTGTCGGGACGGTGCAGGATCTTGAAGCGGTCACTGGGCCACAGCAGCACGAAGACCTTGCCGACCACGTCGTCGACGTCGACGTACGGATTCTTCGTGCAGTCGGTGTCCGTGGGTTTGCACATGTGGAACGACGAGTCCGCCGAGTTGTTGCGGTTGTCGCCCATCACGAAGACCTGGCCGTCGGGGATCGGCCCGACCTCCCAGTCCTTGCTGCAGTCGTTGACCATCGGGCCGTAGCAGTCGGCGCCGCCGAGGCGGGCGTAGTCCTTCTCGTCCAGTGGCTGGCCGTTGACCGTGAGCCGGCCCTGCTCGTCGCAGCACTTGATCACGTCGCCGGCCACGCCGATCACCCGCTTCACCAGGTGCCCGCCGGTCGGGTAGAGCCCGACCTTCGACAGCGCCTTGGCGACGGTGCCGGTCGGACCGGCGGCCTCCTCGCCGTTCAACCAGCCGCCCGGGTCCTTGAACACGACGACGTCGCCGCGCTCGGGGCCACCGAACCAGTACGACGGCTTCTCGACCAGGATCCGGTCGTTCTTCACCAGCCCGGGCTCCATCGACTCCGACGGGATGTAGAACGCCTGCACGAACAGCGCCTTGATCAGGATCGCCAGCACCAGCGCGATGCCGAGCAGCAGGATCGTCTCCTGCCAGACGGGCAGGTGCTTCTTCTGCTTCTTCTGCTTCGCGCCGTCGGGGCTAGTCGGGGCGCCCGCAGGCCCCTCGTCGGGTGACTCCGCGTTCGCCGTGGGTTCGTCGGTGGTGCTCATGCCCTCGCCATCGTCGTCGGAAGCCACGCCCCAGGGTAAACGTAGCCCGGTGCCGAAGCGGGACCGCCGCGACCGAACCGGTCAGGACGCGTCCGGTACGTCGTCGAAGGTCGCCGGCCGGTGCAGGAACCCGAAGCGATCCACCGGCCAGGCCAGGACGAAGACCTTGCCGACCACGTCGTCGACGTCGACGTACGGGTCCTCGTCGCAGGCGGTGCCGATCGGTGCGCCGAGACACGCGTGGCGGCTGGAGTCGGCCGAGTTGCTGCGGTTGTCGCCCATCACGAAGACCCGCCCGTGGGGAACCGGCCCGACCCTCCAGTCGCAGGACGCCGACCCGCGTGGCATCGGGCCGTAGCAGTCGGCGCCGTCGAGGACGGCGTAGTCCTCCTCGTCGAGGGGTTGGCCGTTGACCATCAGGCGGCCCTGCTCGTCGCAGCACCTGATCACGTCGCCGGCCACGCCGATCACCCGCTTCACCAGGTGGCCCTCGGTCGGGAAGAGCCCGACCTTCGCGAGCGCTCTCGCCAGGGCCGACGGCGGCTCGCCCGGCGGCAGCCAGCCACCGGGGTCCTTGAACACGACGACGTCACCGCGCTCGGGGCCACCGAACCAGTACGACGGCTTCTCGACCAGGATCCGGTCGTTCTTCACCAGCCCGGGCTCCATCGAGGCCGAGGGGATGTAGAAGGCCTGCACGAACAGCGCCTTGACCAGGATCGCCAGCACCAGCGCGATGCCGAGCAGCAGGATCGCCTCCTGCCAGACCGGGAGCCGCCGGCCCCGGACGCGCGAGGACCGCGACCCCTCGTCGGGATCGCGGTCCTCGGAAGTCATCGCGGGGTCCCCGCGGAATCGTGCGCCGGAGGAGCGAAGCGGAGGAGGCCGCGATTCCGTGGGGTGCTCACGCGGGTGAGCGTAGCGCTCAGGCCTCGCGGCGCTCCTTGATCTTGGCCTTCTTGCCGCGGAGGTTGCGCAGGTAGTAGAGCTTCGCGCGGCGGACGTCACCACGGGTGACGACCTCGATCTGCTCGAAGATCGGCGAGTTCAGCGGGAAGGTCCGCTCGACGCCGACGCCGAAGGAGACCTTGCGGACGGTGAAGGTGCGGCCCACGCCGGCACCGTGGATGCGGATGACGACACCCTGGAACACCTGGATGCGGGACCGGTTGCCCTCGACGACCTTCACGTGCACCTTGACGGTGTCACCGGAGCGGAACTCCGGGAGGTCCGTGCGCTTGCTCGCGCTGCCGAGCTCGGCGATGACGTTGCTCATTGTCTCTCCTCGCGAGTGCCACAGGTCAGCCGCGGTGCGGGGATGGCATGCAGTTGGACGGCCCAGCCTGGTGGCCGGCGGCGCCACGCTCCCCCTGTGGCAGGAGGTGGTGCGGAACCCCGTCGAAGACTCACTCCGGGCGATCCCTGTTTGACCGGCTGGACCGAGGGTCAAGTCTGCCACAGGGGCTCAGGGCCGGGAAATCCGCTTGGTCATCCGGACCACGCCCGGGGCGATCTCGCCGCGGAGCCGGTAGCCGGCCTTCCGGTAGATCCGCTGGTTGCGGGCGCTCCCGGCGCCCGTGAACAGTGCGTACGTCGTAGCCGCGGCGGGCGCCATCGCCTCGATCCGCTCCAGCAGCACGCGACCGAGGCCACGGCCGGCGAGGTCGGGGGCCACCATCAGCCGGCCGATCTCCCACAGGTCGTCGTCGAGGGAGGCGCGCACGGCGCCGACCAGGCGCCCCGCGGAGCGGGCGACCAGCACCGTGTCGCGCGCCAGCCACGCGCGTACGTCGTCGTGGGTCTCGTGCAGCGCGGGGATCCGCACGCCGGGGTTGTCGTGCTCCTCGGCCACCCAGCAGGCCAGCTGCAGCACCAGCAGCTCACCGGAGTCGGCGAGCTCGGCGGGTCCGATCTCGACGTCGTCCATCAGTGTCGACGCCGCGACGAGGTCCGGTCGCCGCTGCACCGTGCGCCGCACGGCCTGGTCGTGCCGCCACGCGGCGATCGCGGCGTGGTCGCCCGAGAGCAGCACCGGCGGCACGTCGTGCCCGCGCCACGAGGCGGGCTTGGTGAAGACGGGATACTCCAGCAGGCCGTCCTCGTGCGACTCCTCCACGAGCGACGCGGCGTTGCCCATGAAGCCGGGGAGCAGGCGCACCACGGCCTCGGTGATCGCCAGCGCGGCGACCTCTCCCCCGTTGAGCACGTAGTCGCCGAGCGAGACCTCACACACCTCGGCCCGGGTGGCGACCTCGTCGACGACGCGCTGGTCGATGCCCTCGTAGCGCCCGCAGGCGAACACAATCCGCTCGCGGGTCGCCAGGTCGCGGGCGACCGCCTGCGTGAAGGGCCGCCCCGACGGCGTCGTGAACACGACCGTCGCCGGCCCCTCCGCCAGCAGCTCGTCGAACGCCTCGCCCCACGGTTCGGGCTTCATCACCATGCCGGCGCCGCCGCCGTAGGGCGTGTCGTCGACGGTCCGGTGCCGGTCGTGGGTCCAGCCGCGCAGGTCGTGGACCCGGATGTCGACCAGGCCCTTCTCCCGGGCCCGGCCGGCGAGCGAGAGCTCCAGCGGGGCGAGGTACTCGGGGAAGATCGTGACGACGTCGATCCTCACGAGTCATCCTCCGGCAGCGGCGTCACGAGGCCGGGCCGGTCGGCGATCACGACCCGGCGCGTAGCGAGGTCGACCTCGGGCACGAGCGCCTTCACGAACGGCACCAGCGCGTCGCGACCGTCGGGCGTCCGCACGCTCAGCAGGTCCTGGGCGCCGCCGTGCACCAGGCCGGTGACCTCGCCGAGCCCGGCGCCGGAGACGTCGTACGCCGCCAGCCCGACCAGCTGGTGGTCGTAGTACTCGTCGGGGTCCTCGGGGGTCTCGTCAGCCGCGATCGTGGCGTGCAGCAGGATGCCTCGCGCCGCCTCGGCGGCGTTGCGGTCCGGGATCTCCTCGAAGCGCACCAGCAACACCGACTGGTGCCACTTGGTGCTCGCGACCGTGAGCGTCCGGAGCGTGGACGCCGACCCCTTCGGGGGCTGCACGGCGAAGACCGCACCGCGCGCGAAGCGTCGCTCCGGCTCGTCGGTGCGCACGTCGATCGTGACGTCCCCACGGATGCCGTGCGGCTTGCCGATCCGGCCCACCAGCACCTCGATGGTCTCCACGTGCTTCCTCTCAGAAATGCCGAACGGGTGCCGCCCCCTGAGGGCGACACCCATTCAAGCGGTCGAACGGCGCGTTCAGCGACGTCGGTCCACGTCGACGAAGTCGATCCGGGCGCCGCCGCGTCCGGCGAGCGCCGAGATCACGGTGCGGAACGCCGTGGCGGTGCGACCGCCACGGCCGATCACCTTGCCCAGGTCGTCGGGGTGCACGCGCACTTCGAGGATCGACCCGCGGCGCAGCTGCTTGTCTCGCACGCTCACGTCGTCGGGGTTGTCGACGACACCGCGCACCAGGTGCTCGAGCGCCTCGGCGAGCATGGCGCTCAGGACTCGGCCTTCTCGGCCGCGTCGGCGTCGGACTGCTCCGCGGCCTCGGCCTGCTCGGCGGCGACCTCCGGGGTCTCGTCCGCGGGGACCGGAGCGGTCTCCTCGGCGGCCGGGGCCTCCTCGGCGGGCTTCTCGTCGGCCTTCTTCTTGGCCGCCGACTTCTTGGTGACCGCGTCGCCCTTGGGCTCGCTCGCGGCCTCCTTGAGCGCCTCGTTGAAGATCGCCAGCTTGTCCGGCTTGGCCTCGGCGACCTTCAGGGTGCCTTCGGTGCCGGTGTAGCCCTTGAACTTCTGCCAGTCGCCGGTGATGGTCAGGATCTTGGTGACGGCGTCGGAGGGCTGCGCGCCCACACCCAGCCAGTACGCGACCCGGTCGGAGACGACGTCGATGTACGACGGGTTCTCCTTGGGGTGGTACTTGCCGATCTCCTCGATGACCTTGCCGTCGCGCTTCTTGCGCGAGTCGACGACGACGATGCGGTACTGCGGCACCCGGACCTTGCCCAGGCGCTTCAAGCGGATCTTGACGGCCACGTTTGTGGTGTCTCCTCGGAAGTTGTGTGTGGTGAGGACCCGCGGACCGGGTGGGGACCAGGAGCGGTGTCCTCGATGGGCTCTGCGTCGTCCGGATGAGAGGGTCCGGGCGCGCAGGACTCAGCCGCCAAGTCTGCCAGACGCGACACCGGTCGAGAAAATCGGGCAGAGTCGGTCGCATGACCACGCCGCCGAGCCAGCCGCCGCCGTCGTACCCGGTGCCGTCGGGCTACCCGCCGGGCCAGCCGCCGCGTCCCCAGAAGTATCGCCCGAGCTGGGTGTGGTTCCTGGTCGGTGCCGGCCTGATCGTCGTCGGCGGGGTCGCCGCCGTCGGGCTGTTCATCTGGACCCTGGCGGCGTTCTTCACCACCGATGCCCGCGTGCCCATCGACGGCCGGCCGCACACCGTCACCGTCGACACCGACGGCGACCGGATGCTGTGGCGCTCCGACGACGTGTTCGACCCCGGCTGCCGGGTGGTCGACACGGCCACCGGCGAGGAGATCCGGCTGCGCCCCGTGACCAGCCAGTTCACCCGCGACACCGGTGACGGCGACTTCGTGGCGGCGTACCGCTTCGCTCCAGGCTCCGGAGAGCTCGAGGTCACCTGCAACGCGACGCCCGGCGACCTCGAGTCCGAGGACGGGTTCGGCGATCCCGACGAACGCCAGGTGGTCATCGGGCCGGCCCCGACGGTCGGCGGCTTCGTCGGCGGGCTGATCGCGACGGTCGCGGTGGGCGGCCTGCTCGGCCTGCTGGGCCTGGCGACGCTGATCGTCAACGGCGTGCTCTGGGCGACCCGGCCGGCGCGGCCGAAGTCCTGACAGGACGCCGGATCGTTTGTGATACTCCGTCGCGTGTCTGATGCCTCGGGGAACGCTCGGCCGACTGCCCTGATCATCGAGGACGACCAGGACACCATCGACCTGCTGGAGGTCGTGCTGACCCAGGCCGGCTTCGCCGTGCTGAGCGCCGGCGACGCGGCGACCGGCATCGCGCTCGCCCAGCAGCACCAGCCGGTGCTCGCCACCATCGACGTGACGATGCCCGAGATGGACGGCCTCGAGGCCACGCGGCGGATCCGCGAGTTCAGCTCGGCGTACATCGTCATCATCAGCAGCCGCTCCCAGGAGGCCGACATCCTCGCCGGCTTCGACGCCGGTGCCGACGACTACGTGCCCAAGCCGATCCGCCCGGTCGAGCTGCGGGCTCGGCTGGCCGCGGTCGCGCGCCGGCCGGTGACCGAGATCGTCGGTGGGACCGCCGAGACCGGCTGGGCGCCGGCGGCGGAGGACGCGGAGCGTTCGGCGTTCCTGCGCCAGGTCGCCGCCGGGCAGCCCGTCGGCGCCGAGCCGGAGCCCGACGACGAGGACACCGGGCACGACGGCCGCGAGGGCATGCTCGAGGTCGGCATGCGGTTCGTCGGTGGCTGGATCGAGTTCCGCGGGCTGCGGATCAACCCGGCGCGCGGCATCGTCGTCGTCGACGACCGCCTCGTCGACCTCCCGCAGGAGCAGGTCGACCTGCTGGAGGTCCTGATGTACACCGGCAGCCGGACGCTGAGCGCCCGCCAGCTCGCACTGCGGATGCGCGGGCAGACCGAGCAGACGGCGACCACCACCCACCGCCAGGACGAGCGGTGGATCGACGCGCTGATGACGGGCCTGCGGCTGGGGGTCAAGGACGACGGCCCGCGGCCGCGCTGGTTCGCGGTGCTGCCCCGGAGCAAGTACCGCCTGGTCCGGCCGGCGGCTCCGTCAGCAGATCCGTCCGCGTAGCACGACACAGGCCGGGCGGAGCAGCACGGACAGGTCGGCCAGCGGATCGGCGTCGTAGACGACGAAGTCCGCCGGCGCGCCCTCGGCCAGGTCGGCGTTCCAGCCGAGCCACTCGCGGGCGCGCCACGACGCCGCGCCGAGCGCGTAGTCGCGCGGCAGCCCCATCGCGGCCAGCCCGATCACCTCGCCGGCCAGGTTGCCGTGGCGGCTGACCCCGCCGTTGTCGGAGCCCGCGTAGAGCGGCACCCCCGCGTCGTACGCCGCCATCAGCGTCTCGCGGCGGCGCACGAAGAGGTCGGTCATGGTGCGGGAGTACGCCGGGAACCGCTCGCGCCCCGACCAGGCGTACTCGGGGAACTTCTCGGTCTGCATGACGGTCGGCACCAGCGCCACCTGCCGCTCGACCATCTGCGCGAGGTGGCTCTCGTCGAGGCCGGTGCCGTGCTCGATGCAGTCGATGCCGGCCGCCAGCACGCTGGTGAGGACGTCGCTGCCGAAGCAGTGGGCGGTCACCTTCGCGCCGTGCTCGTGGGCGACGCGGATCGCCGCCGCGAAGTCGTCGGCCGGGAACGACGGCATCAGGTCGCCGTCCTCGCGGGAGATCCAGTCACCCACCAGCTTCACCCAGCCATCGCCGCGCTGGGCCTCCTGGGCGACGTACGCCGCGAGGTCCGCCGGCTCGACCTCGTGGGCGTAGTCGCGCAGGTAGCGCTTGGTGCGCGCGATGTGTCGGCCGGCGCGGATCAGCCGCGGCAGGTCCTCGCGCTCCTGGATCCAGCGGGTGTCGACCGGGGACCCGCAGTCGCGGATCAGCAACGCGCCGCCGTCGCGATCCTCGATCGCCTGCTGCTCGGTCTCCTCGTCGCTGATCGCACCGTGCTCCCCCAGGCCGAGGTGGCAGTGGGCGTCGACCAGGCCGGGCACGATCCAGCCATCCACCGCCCGCTCGGCACCGGCAACCGGCTCGTAGGTGATCGCGCCGTCCACGACGTACAGCTCACGGGGTTCGCCGTCGGGCAGGACCGGACCGGAGAACTTCAGTGCAGCAGCCATGCCCGGACGCTACCGCCTGCGGTGGCCGGCGCCGGCCCCGCCGTCCCATCGATCGCCGCACGCCGCCCAGGCCCACGCGCGTCATCAGGGCCCCGCCTGAGCCGCTAGCAACAGCTTGTCGATGTCGCGCAGCGGCGCGGTCGGCTTGTGGTCACGGTCGGTGACGCGCTTACCGGATTTGTGTGGTCGCCGTGGGTAGGGGTTACGGGGGGGGTGGTGACGGCTGCTGGGCGGCTTGCGGTCTGCTCGGGTCGACCGGGTCGCTCGGGTCAGGCGGCGTAGTCGACGGCGATGTGGAGGTCGGTGTAGTAGAGCTCGCCTCCCATGAGGGGCACGACGCGGCTGGGGGTGGGTGCGCGGGGCGCTGTTGATCGGATGACGTGGCCGGTAGGCAGCGTGGTCTCGACGACGTGCTGATCGGGCGGGCCGGCCAGTGGTCTGGCCCGCCAGCCGGGGGCCTGTTTGGTGTGGTTGCACTGCTCGCACAGGCCTTGGCCGTTGATCGCGGAGGTGGGACCACCGTCGGCGTGGTCGGTGATGTGGTCGTGGTGACGGACCGGGGCGTTGCACCAGGGGGTGCGACAGGTCTGGTCGCGCAGCTCGAGGAACAGCCCGAGGGCCTTCGGGAACGCCCGGGCGCGGGCCTCCATTGCGACGAGGGTGCCGGTCTCGGGGGCCACGTAGAGCCGCCGCAGCGCCGTCCGCGCCGTCTGCGCCGTCTGCGCCTGCGCGTGGGCGAGGGCGGTGGCGGCGAGGTCGCGGGCGTGGTCGGCGGTCAGGGGGCCGTAGCCGGTGAGCCAGGCGGGCTGGTGTCCGCCGGCGAGGAGGGTGTGGTCGGAGACGGTCAGGTTGACCGTGACCGGGACCCCCTCCGCCGTGGCCTGTCCGGTGACGAGCTCGACGAGGGTGTCGGTCATCACCTGACCCCGTGACCGCGGGTCGCCCTGGGCACGAGCGGAGTCGGCGACCCGGGTCAGGGTGGCGTAGACCGCGACACCCTGAGCGACCGGCAGCAGTACCGAGAGCCGGGCCATCGTGTCCGGCGCGGGCCGCAGGCTCACGTGCCGCTCGGCCTCCGCCTTCGCGCGGCGGTCGACCACCGCGGCCGGGTCCAGGCCGGCGACCAGCGCCCGGGTCTGCGCGACGAGTCGTCGGTCGCCCCACCCCTCGAACCGATACGCGCCATCGGAGTCGGGGGCGCACAGCTCGGCGTCCACCCGGGCCCGGTGCCCGGGTGCCAGGCAGGCGGTCTCCCGGGCGATCAGGATCGCCCGCCACTCCGACACCACCCCGGCCGCCAGCGCGGCCTCCGTCGAGGGGAGCTCGGCCAGGGCGTGCGCGAACCCCAACAACCGCGACCCGCGCGCGGGGGACTCCCGGCGGGCGTAGGCCACCAGACCGGGCACGTCCCGCCCCCGCCGCGCCGCCGGCACCCCCTGGTCGGCGTGCCGGGCCTTCACGCGGGCATCGAGTGCCCGGGTCAACCGGGCCTGGGCCGCGCAGGCCTTCGCTTTGGTGTCCTCGAGGGCGCGGATCGCGTCCACCAGCTCCGCCTCGCTCATCCTCGACGCGTCGGACACGTCACCGGCCCGGAGGTCGGTGACGGGAGCGCTGGTCATGCCTCATTGTATCGAACGATTGTTCGATCACACAAGGGATTGGGCGGACCAGTTCGGCCGGGGTGGCCGGCTTGGGGTGGTTTCGAGACAGGCGCCAGCGCGCCTTCCTCAACCACCGGGCTCGGAGGGAGGCTCGGCGACGGTGGTTGAGGAGGTTGCGCTAGCAACCGTCTCGAAACCCACGCACCCACGCTGGCGCCGCCGGGAGGGCGCCGACAATCGCTCGCGCGGTACAGGTGGTTTCGAGACAGGCGCTAGCGCGCCTTCCTCAACCACCGTGCTCGGCGGGAGACTCGGCGACGGTGGTTGAGGAGGTTGCGCTAGCAACCGTCTCGAAACCACCCCCAACGCGACCCAGTCCCGACCACAGGTCGGCGTCCTCCCGACAGGCGCCGACAGGGTGCGCGGGAGGAGCCGTCAAGGGCGCGAAGCGGCGAAGCGAACCCTGGACGGCGCAGGACGCGCACCCACACTGGCGCCCGCGGGACGACGCCAACACTCCCCCAACCCGGGACAGGTGGTTTCGAGACAGGCGCTAGCGCGCCTTCCTCAACCACCGGGCGCGCGCCTTCCTCGACCACCCGATCGCCGCGCCGGCTACGCGGCGACGAGCTCGGGCTGCCGGGCGACGTGCAGGGCGGCCTGGAGCCGCCGCTGCGCGGTGAGGACCAGGACGAACGCGACCGCCATCGCAACGACGGTGACCGCGAAGGCCGCGGTGTGGCCGTGCTGGTCGGCGAGCCGGCCGGCGATGGTGGAGCCGACGGCGTAGCCGAGGCCGGTGGCGCTGGCGAGCACCGTCATCGCGGTGGCGACGCGGGCGGGCGCGACGACCCGCTCGGCGAGGGTGAACACGCCGATCATGAAGGGCGCGACCGCGCAGCCGAGCACCGCCACGACCGCGATCAGCGCCGGCAGGCCGTCGACCAGCAGCAGCGGGAACGAGAGCACGAAGAGCGCGCTGACCGCGGCGAGGATCCGCCGCTCCGGGCCGATCCGCTCGGGGATGAACGCGGTAGCGATGCCCGCGACGGCGCTGCCGACCCCGAGGGTGGCGTGCACGAGTCCGGCGACACCCGGCTGACCGGCGGCGGTGGCCAGCACCGTCGTGCCGGTCTGGGTCGCACCGAAGAGGGTGCCGATCAGCAGCTGGGCGCTGACCAGCACCACGAGCACCGGGGTCAGCAGCCGCCCGGTCGGCAGCGCGGCGCCCGCACCACGATGGGTCCGCGCGGTGCGGTGCAGCGCGAACGCCGTACCGAAGACCGCGAGCATCGCGGCCGCGAGGAGCAGCGCACCACCGGGCGAGATCACGACGACCCCGAGGCCCACGAGGGCCGGGCCGATCGCGAACGACGCCTCGTCGGCGGCGCCCTCGTAGGAGAACGCGACATCGACGAGGCGGCGCTGCTGACCGCCGGTGCGGGCCGTGATCGGCCGCCAGCGCACCCGGGCCAGCGGCCCGACCTGGGGCATCGTGAGCCCGGCGAGGGCGGCGACCGCGACGACGGTCGCCGGCGCCGCGTCGGCGTGCACCAGGGCGACGAGCAGCGTCAGCGAGGCGGCGCCGGCCACCGACTGGACGAGCACCACGTGGCGCTGGCCGAGCCGGTCCGCGAGCGAGCCCGCGATCGGGGCGCCGACGGCGTTCGCGACGGCGAGGGCGCCGGCGGAGAGTCCGCCGAGGCCGTAGCTGCCGGTCGCGCCGGCGACCAGGAGCAGGGTGCCCAGCTGACTCATCGCGAGCGGCAGGCGGGCGACGAACGCGACGACGACGTACGTCGGACCCGCGAGCTCGAAGAGCCGCCGGTAGGAGGCGAGGGGTGACACGGGAGGGGCCTTTCGGGTCGCGTCGAACGACGCGCCGAACCCACCTCCAAGACGCGTGAAACCCTGAACTGGCTCCAGTCTAGGGCTCCGACCGGCCGAAGGCCGATTCCGGGCCGCTACAACTGGTCGAGCAGCCAGGACGGACTGAGCGCCTGCGCGCCCACGCCTCCGACCCGGGACTGCAGGAAGCGGTCCGCGGTCACGACCACCACCCGGTCGCCCCGCTCCGCGGCGCGCTGCGCCTCGGCGACGATCGTGTCGTCGCCGACGCCCTTCGCATGGACGGTGCGCACGTGTCCGTCGCGCCCGGCGCGCACCCCACCCTTGGCCTGGCCCTCGAGGACGAGCACGATCTCGTCGTACGCCGTGTCGGCCACGAGCAGCGACTCGTGCAGCCGGCGGGCCGCGCCGGCGCGGTCCTTCCACCAGCCGTCCGGCCGGCTGCCGACGACGTTGGCGGCGTCGACGATGAGGACCTGGGTCACTTGAGGTACTTGGAGAAGTCCTTGGGCAGGTTGAGCGCCGCGGCGGCCTTCTCGTAGTCGACCGGCTCGTCGCCGCCGGCGGGCGTGCCGAACGGGTTGCCGCCGCTGGCGGCCTTCTCCTTCTCCGCGGCGGCCTGCTGGGCGGCCTTAGCCGGGTTGCCGGAGACCCGCTTGCCCTTGCCCTTCTTGGCCTGCTGCTTGGCCTTCGAGCGCTTGCCGCCCATGCCGGGCATGCCCGGCATGCCGGGCATGCCGGGCATGCCGCCGCCCTTGGCCAGCGACTGCATCATCTTGCGCGCCTCGAAGAAGCGGTCGACGAGCTGGTTGACGTCGGAGACCTGCCGGCCCGAGCCACGTGCGATGCGCGCCCGGCGGGAGCCGTCGATGAGCTTGGGGTTGGCCCGCTCGGCCGGCGTCATCGACTGGATGATCGCCTGGATGCGGTCGATCTCGCGCTCGTCGAAGTTCTCGAGCTGGTCGCGGAACTGCCCCATCCCGGGCAGCATCCCCATGATCTTCGACATCGAGCCGAGCTTGCGGACCTGCTGCATCTGCTCGAGGAAGTCGTCGAGGGTGAAGTCGCCGGTCTGCAGCTTGCCGGCGGCCTTCGCGGCCTGCTCGGCGTCGAAGGTCTTCTCGGCCTGCTCGATGAGCGTCATGACGTCGCCCATGTCGAGGATGCGCGAGGCCATCCGGTCGGGGTGGAAGAGGTCGAAGTCGGTCATCTTCTCGCCGTTGGAGGCGAACATGACCGGCTTGCCGGTGATCGACGCGATCGACAGCGCGGCTCCACCGCGGGCGTCGCCGTCGAGCTTGGTGAGCACGACGCCGTCGTACCCGACCCCGTCGAGGAACGCCTGGGCCGTGCTGACGGCGTCCTGACCGATCATCGCGTCGACGACGAAGAGCACCTCGTCGGGCTGGACGGCGTCGCGGATGTCGGCGGCCTGCTTCATCATCTCGGCGTCGACGCCGAGGCGGCCGGCGGTGTCGACGATGACGACGTCGTGCAGGGTGCGCTTGGCCTCCTCGACCGCGTCGCGGGCGACCCGCACCGGGTCCCCGACGCCATTCCCGGGCTCGGGGGCGAAGACCTTGACGCCGACCCGCTCGCCGTTGACCTGGAGCTGGTTGACGGCGTTCGGCCGCTGGAGGTCGGCGGCGACCAGCAGCGGGCTCTTGCCCTGCTCCTTGAGCCAGAGCGCGAGCTTCGCGGCCAGCGTCGTCTTGCCGGCACCCTGGAGGCCCGCGAGCATGATCACGGTCGGGCCGGACTTGGCGTAGCGCAGCCGGCGGGTCTCGCCGCCGAGGATCGCGACGAGCTCCTCGTTGACGATCTTGACGATCTGCTGGGCGGGGTTCAGCGCCTGGCTGACCTCCTCGCCGCGAGCCCGCTCCTTGACCGCGCCGACGAACTCCTTGACCACCGGAAGGGCGACGTCGGCCTCGAGCAGCGCGATCCGGATCTCGCGGGCGGTGGCGTCGATGTCGGCCTCGGAGAGCCGACCCTTCCCGCGGAGGTTCTTGAAGGTGTCGGCGAGCCGGTCGGAGAGTGTCGCGAACAAGTGCTGTCCTGAGGTGCTGGAGGGGTGCCTGGACGGTCGGATGCAGAGGCCAAGCCTAACCGGGCGGCCCTCGCGGGCCGTACGCTGGCGGCATGGTGCTCGTGCTGGTGGCCGTCGCGGTGCTGCTGGCGGGCGGCGCCCTCGTCGTGTGGGCCGGTACTCGCATGATCAACACCGCTGCCGACAGCGGGGCCGGTGCGGGGGTCGCGTTCGGCACCGCCTTCGAGGCGTTCGACCCGGCCCGGGCGCGCGCCGACGAGGACCTCGAGAGCCGCAGGCAGATGGGCGAGGTGCTGCCCACGCCCGACCCGGAGCACCCGGTCTGGAACGTCGACCTCCAACGCAACCAGGTCAGGATCCCGCGACCGCGCTGAGCGCCGCCCGCACCGCGTGCGCCGCCTGGGCGGCCCGCACGTCACCGAGCACCCCGGCAGCGGCCTCCTGCAGGTAGAACACGTCGACCGCCTGCGGTCCCAGCGTGTCGACGTGCGCCGACCTGACGGCGATGTCGAGGCCCGCCAGCGCGGCACAGACCAGGTGGACGGTGCCCGGCCGGTCGGCGGTGCGCACCTCGAGCACGGTCGCGCGCGCCGACGCCTCGGGCCGGACGACGACGGTCGGCTCGAGCGCGGCGGTCGGCTCGGTCCGGCGCAGGCTGACGGCCGGGTCGAGGCGGCCGGCGACGATCGCCTCGTAGCGCTGCCGGAGCACCGCAGGGTCCAGGCCGGCCGCGTCGACCTCCCACACCGACACGGCGTACTGGTCCTGGGCCCAGGCCCGCGCGGCCCGCACCGGAACGCGCTGGAGCGCGAGCACCGCCGCGACGTCGGCCAGCAGCCCCACCCGGTCGGGCGCGATCACCCGGACCCGGGTGCCGTCCGGCAGGTCCTCGACCGTGATCGACACTGCGCCGCGGCGTACCTCCCCGGGGACGGGTACGTCGGAGGTGACCGGCGGCGGCACTCCCCCGGTGTCGATCGCCGCCCGGGTCCGGCACGCCAGGCCGCGGACCAGGCCCCCGCGCCACGACGACCACACCTTCGGCGCGGTCGCCTTCGCATCCGCCTCGGTGAGCGCGAGCAGCAGGTCGAGCGCCTCGACGCTCCCGACCCGCTGCGCGACCAGCTCGGCCGTCGCGGGGTCGTCGACGTCCCGGGTCGTCGCCGTCTCCGAGAGCAGCAGGTGCCAGCGCACCAGCCGGGCGACCAGGTCGACGGCGTCGGGACCGAACCCCATCCGCGCGGCGATCTCGCGGGCCACCGGTTCCCCCGCGACGCTGTGCGCGGCGAGGCCGCCCTTGCCGATGTCGTGCAGCAGGGCGCCGACCACCAGCACGTCGGGCCGGCCGACCCGGCGGATCAGCGCCGACGCCTCGACACACGTCTCGACGACGTGCCGGTCGACGGTGAAGCGGTGGATCGGCGACGCATGCGGCAGCAGGCGCAGCCGCTCCCACTCGGGCAGGATCCGGGCCAGCGCGCCGGTCTCGTCGAGCGTCTCCCACACCGCGAGCAGGCCGCGCCCCGAGGCGAGCAGCCGGACCATCAGCTGCCGCGCCTCCGCCGGCCAGGGCGTCGGCAGCGGGGCCGCCTCGCGGGCCAGGCGCGCCGCGGTCGGCGGAGCGAGCACGACGTCGCGCTCGGCCGCCAGCGCCGCGGCCCGCAGCAGCAGGAGTGGGTCCTCCCCCGGCCGGGCGGCGCCAGTCAGCACCACCTCGCCGCCGGAGAGCGCCACCCCCGCCGCGAGCGGCGCGAGCTCGGGCCGGCGGCCGGCCGCGGTGCGCGCCGGTCGCGCCAGGGCCGCCTCGACGCGCCGCCAGGTCAGGTGCGAGAGGTGCGCGATCCGCCGTCCGAGCTCGCGGACCCGCACCTGCGCCGCCGGTGCGTCGGCGAGGCCCAGACCCCGGGCGAGGTCGGCCCACTGCTCCGGGTCGAGCCGATCCCCCGCCCGGCCCGCGACCTCGTGGAGGACGTCGCGCACGTCGAGCATCGCCTGCCGGGCCCGCTCGAGCTCGACGTGCGGTACGTCGACCAGCCAGGTGGCGACCAGCGCCTTCAGCACCGTGGCGTCGCGCAGCCCGCCCTCGGCCTCCTTGAGGTCGGGCACGGACAGGTGGGCGACCTCGCCGACCCGCTGGTGCCGCGCCTGCACCAGCTCTCGGAGCGCCGGCAGCCGGTCCCGGGCTCCGCGTCGCCAGTCGGCGAGCACGGTGGTGCGCAGTCGCAGCGTCAGGCCGGCGTCGCCGGCGAGGTGGCGGACGTCGAGCAGGCCCAGCGCGACCCTCAGGTCGGCCCCGGCCGCCGCCCGCGCCTCCGACAGGGTGCGCACGGCGTGGTCGAGCCTGGAGCCGGAGTCCCACAGCGGATACCAGACCCGCTCCGCGACCGCCCGCACGTCCACGCCGTCGTCGGCCACGAGCAGCACGTCGAGGTCGGAGTACGGCGCCAGCTCGCCGCGTCCGTAGCCGCCGACGGCCACCAGGGCGGCGCCGGCGTCCGGGCCCGCACTCGCGCGGTAGGCCGCGACGCATCGCGCGTCGGCCTCGGCGGTACGCCGGGCGCGCCCCGCGGCCGTCAGAGCGCCGCCTCTCCCCGGTCGCCCGTGCGCACCCGGACCACGGTGTCGACCGGCTGCACCCAGACCTTGCCGTCGCCGATGCGGCCGGTCTGAGCGGACTTGACCACGATCCCGACCACGTCCTCGGCCGCCTCGTCCTCGACGACGATCTCGATCCGGATCTTGGGCACCAGCGCGATGTCGTACTCCGCGCCCCGGTAGACCTCGGTGTGGCCCTTCTGCCGGCCGTAGCCGCTGACCTCGCTGACGGTCATCCCGGCGACGCCGAAGGTCTCCAGCGCCTCCCGGACGTCCTCCCACTTGTGCGGCTTGATCACCGCCGTCACGAGCTTCATGCGTTGGCTCCTTCGGTGATCGTGCTCTTGGCCAGAACCGACGGGGTGGTGGCGGTGCCGGCGCCGAGCCCGCCGTGCAGGTCGTACGCCGACTCGCCGTGCTGGTCGCTGTCGATGCCGTCGACCTCGGCCTCGTCGGAGACCCGCCAGCCGATCGTCAGCTTGATGGCGTAGGCGATGACCGTGGTGAACACCGCCGACCACGCGATCGCGATGGCGGCCGCCATCACCTGATCGCCCAGCGGCCCGAAGCCGCCGCCGTACAGCAGCCCGTCGATGCCGCCCGGGGCGGCGGAGGAGGAGACCAGGCCGATCAGCACGGTGCCGACGATGCCGCCCACGAGGTGCACGCCGACGACGTCGAGCGAGTCGTCGAGACCGAACCGGAACTTCAGGCCGACCGCCCAGGCGCACAGGCCGCCCGCGACGGCGCCGATGAGGATCGCGCCCGGGATCTCGACCGCGCCGCAGGACGGCGTGATCGCGACCAGGCCCGCGACGATGCCGGAGGCGGCGCCGAGCGAGGTCGCCTTGCCGTGCAGCACCTGCTCGACCAGCAGCCAGGCGAGCATCGCGGCGCAGGTGGCGACCGTGGTGTTCAGGAAGGTCACGCCGGTCTCGGAGTAGAACTGCGCGAGGTTCTCCTCATCGGTCGCGCCGGTGAAGACGATCGAGCCGACGTTGAAGCCGTACCAGCCGAACCACAGGAGGCCGGCGCCGAGCATCGTCAGCGTCAGGTTGTGCGGCCGCATCGGCTCCTTGCCGAAGCCGATCCGCTTGCCGACGACCAGCGCCAGCACCAGGGCCGCGACCCCGGCGTTGATGTGGACGACGGTGCCGCCCGCGTAGTCCTGCGCACCGAAGTGCTCGGAGATGAAGCCGCCGCCCCAGACCATGTGGCCGATCGGGAAGTAGCTCAGCGTGACCCACAGCGGCAGGAACACGATCCAGGCCGACAGCTTCACGCGGTCGGCGATGGTGCCGGAGATCAGCGCCGAGGTGATGGCGGCGAAGGTCATCTGGAACATCACCGCGACGTAGCCGTCGGAGGCGACGCCGTCGAGGCCGAACAGGTCGAAGGGGTTCGCGAAGAGCCCACCCACGTCGTCGGGGCCGAACGTCATCGACCAGCCCCACAGCACGTACACGATGCCGACGACGCCCACCGCGACGTACGACATCATCATCATGTTCAGCACGGACTTCGAGCGGCTCATGCCGCCGTAGAAGAGCGCCAGCGCCGGCACGGTCATCATCAGGACGAGGGCCGTCGCCACCAGCATGAAGGCGTAGTAGCCGTCCACAGAACCTCCAGGGATCGCATCTCGGGAGGGGCGGGTACGGCGACGACCGCGCTGTCGGCTCCCGGAGCCCGCCCATTGGCCAACACCCTCGGCGGCGTACGTTTCGGCGCGCGCCGCGCCATGTTGCGGTCAGGAAACGAGTGCCCGTGGTCTGTTTCGGGCGCGTTAACGGCGTCCGGCCGGCCCGACAGACATCCCGGCGCGGCGGGCAACCGCGGGCCGCAGGCCCGCGCTGCCCGCTGGTTATGATGCGCGGGCACTGGCACCGTCATGAGGGATGCGCGTGGTTCACCATCAGTACGACGACGTGTGGATCGTGATCCCCGTCTACAACGAGGCTCCCGTCCTCCGTGACGTGGTCGAGCATGTGCTCAGCGTGTTCAGGCATGTCGTGTGCGTCGATGACGGCAGCACCGACGGGTCGATCGACGAGATCGCGGCCACCGGCGCCCACCTCGTGCGACACCCGGTCAACCTCGGCCAGGGCGCCTCGCTGGAGACCGGCCTCGCCTATGCCCGCAGGCAGCCGGGTGCGGCGTACTTCGTCACCTTCGACGCGGACGGACAGCACCGCACCTCGGACGCCGAGGCGATGGTTGCGCTGGCGCGCAGCGGGGAGGCGGACGTCGTGCTCGGCACCCGGTTCGGAGGCCAGGACGAGGACGTCCAGGTCCCCCGCCTGAAGCGGATCGTGCTCAAGGTCGCGGCGTTCACCAGCCTGTCGAGCCGCCGCCTGAAGCTGACCGACGCCCACAACGGACTGCGCGTCCTGACCAGACCCGTCGCCGACGAGATGCGGATCACCATGAACGGCATGGCCCACGCGTCGGAGATCGTGCAGCACCTCAGTCATTCGTCGTGGCGGGTGCGTGAGATGCCGGTGACGATCGACTACACCGACTACTCGCGCAGCAAGGGCCAGTCCCTGGTCAACGGGATCAACATCCTGTTCGACCTCTCGCTGCGCCAACGGAGGGGCTGAGCATGCCGATCCAGATCACCCTGATCGTCGCCGTCCTGGCGATCCTCTACGTCACGACGCGGCGATCGCACCAGATCCACGTGCAGGCGGGCAAGCGGATCGCGATCGTGCTCTTCGCCATCGCGAACGTGTACGCGGTGCTGCGCCCCGAAGACGTGAACCGGCTGGCCCAACTCCTCGGCGTCGGCCGGGGCACCGACCTGGTGCTCTACGCGACCGTCGTCGCCCTGATCGCGGTCACGTTCAGTGTCTTCCAGCGGTTCCAACAGGTCGACCGTCGCTTCACCGATCTCGCCCGGACCGTCGCCCTCCGTGAGGCGGAGGTCGTCAACCGCGAGCGAGGACTCGCCGGTCCCACCGTCCGGCCCGTGCGCAACCCGGACGACGAGCGCTGAGAGGGGTCGCTAGTGGTCGTCGCTGGAAGTTCCTCGGGGGTGGCCCGTGCACAGGGTGCGTGCATCGCAAGGCGCCGGAGCGCGGCTCTACTTGTTCGTCCAGCAAGCGACGGCAACGCCGCGAGGTGCGTGCCCGGGGTGCGGGCCACCCGAAGAACTTCCGGTGATGGCCACTAGCCCAACAGCGCGTCGACGAACGCCCCTGGGTCGAAGGGGGCCAGGTCGTCGGCCCCTTCGCCGAGCCCGACCAGCTTGACCGGGACGCCCAGCTCGCGCTGCACCTGGACGACGATGCCGCCCTTGGCGGAGCCGTCGAGCTTCGTGAGCACGATGCCGGTGACGTCGACGACCTCGCTGAAGACGCGGGCCTGGATCAGGCCGTTCTGACCGGTGGTGGCGTCGAGGACCAGCAGCACCTCGGTGACCGGCGCCTGCTTCTCGATCACCCGCTTGACCTTGCCGAGCTCGTCCATCAGGCCGGCCTTGTTCTGCAGCCGGCCGGCGGTGTCGACGATCACGGTGTCCGCGCCGGTGTCGAGGCCCTCCTTGACCGCCTCGAACGCGACGCTCGCCGGGTCGGTGCCCTCGGCTCCGCGGACCACGTCGACGCCGACGCGCTCGCCCCAGGTGGCCAGCTGCTCCACGGCGGCGGCGCGGAAGGTGTCGGCGGCGCCGAGCACCACGGTGCGGTCCTCGGCGACCAGGATCCGGGAGACCTTGCCGACGGTGGTGGTCTTGCCCGAGCCGTTGACGCCGACCACGAGCACCACCCCGGGCCTGCCCTCGGCGCCGCTCACCTGGAGGCGGCGGTCCATGCCGGCGTCGACCAGGGTCAGCAGCTCCTCGCGGAGCACCGCACGCGCGTCCTCGCCGCCCTCCACCCGCAGGCGGGTGCGCAGGTTCTCGACCAGCTCCTGGGTGGGCGCGACGCCCACGTCGGCGGTGAGCAGGGTGTCCTCGATCGACTCCCAGGTGTCCTCGTCGAGGCGGTCCCGGGAGAGCAGGGCGAGCAGGCCGCGGCCGAGCCCGCTCTGCGAGCCGGCCAGGCGCTGGCGCAGCCGGACCAGCCGGGACGCCGTGCCCTCGGGTCGCTCCAGCGCAGGCGCGGGCGGCTCGGCGGGAGCGGCGGGGGCCTCTGCCTCGACCGGGATCTCGGCCGGCGCCTCCGTCGTCGGTGCCGCAGTCGGCGCGGGGGGCGGGGGCGGGGTGCGCAGGCCCGGGGCCGGCGCCGGCGGCGCCGACGGCGTACGCCGGGCCCGGCCGACGACGAGTCCGACGACGAGCGCGACCGCCAGGACGGCGATCGCGATGACGAGATAGAGCCAGTCACCCATGGGCTCAATCCAACCAGAGCAGGTGGCGCGGTCCGTCAGTGGCGCTGCTCGGCGTCTCCGTGCTCACGAGGCGGGTCGAGGGCGAAGACCTTCTCGTCCTCCTCTGCGAGGACGGGCGCGGCGTCGACGGCCCGGGCCATCGCGTCGCCGAGCCAGGGCGCGGCCGGCATCTGCTCGCCGCGGTGGGGGTAGGCGACGTACGCCGCCACCAGTCCGGCCACCAGCAGGATCAGGACCATCACCACGACGACAGTGAGCACACGCACCTCCCGAGTCAGACGAACGCCCACGGCGTACCCGCGGCACCACCGTGCCACACGACGGGCGGCCCTCCGCAATCAGACGCGCAGCAGTCGCTCGACTGCGGCGCGGATCACGTCGGGCATCGGCGTGGCGGGGCGGGCCGGGTCGGTGTTGTCGACGTAGACGTGCACGAAACGCCCCTCGGCCGCGGCCTCGGCCCCCTCGCGCACGGGGTCACCCTGGAAGAGCCCGATCCGGTAGACGACGCTCGATCGGCCCACCTTGTCGACGACCAGTCCGGTCTCGATCGGCGCCGGGAAGCCGAGCTCGCGGAAGTAGCGGCAGCCGGTCTCGGCCACGACGCCGATCTGGGGAAGCGCCCGGATGTCGGTGCCGGTCGCCTCGTAGAGGTAGGCGTTGACCGCCGTGTCGAACAGCTCGTAGTAGGTCGCGTTGTTGAGGTGCCCGTAGGCGTCGTCGTCGCGCCACCGGGTCGTGACGGTCCGCCACGCCACGTAGTCGGACCGGGTGGGACGGTCGCTCACGCGCTCTCCGCCTCGCGAAGCCGCTGGCTGATCACCGCCGAGACGCCGTCGCCGCGCATGGTCACGCCGTAGAGGGCGTCGCCGACCTCCATGGTGCGCTTCTGGTGGGTGATGACCAGGAGCTGGGAGTTCTCGCGCAGCTCCTCGTAGATCTCCAGCAGGCGACCGAGGTTGGTGTCGTCGAGGGCGGCCTCGACCTCGTCGAGGATGTAGAACGGCGACGGCCGGGCCTTGAAGAGCGCGACCAGGAACGCGACCGCCACCAGCGAGCGCTCGCCGCCGGAGAGCAGCGAGAGCCGCTTGACCTTCTTGCCCGGCGGACGGGCCTCGACCTCGACCCCGGTGGCGAGCATGTCGCCGGGGTCGGTCAGCACCAGGCGGCCCTCGCCGCCCGGGAAGAGCCGCGCGAAGGTCGCGTCGAAGGCCCTGCTCACGTCGGCGTACGCCTCGGTGAAGACCTGCTCGACGCGCTCGTCGACCTCGCGGACGATGTCGAGCAGGTCCTTGCGGGTCTTCTTCAGGTCCTCGAGCTGCTCGGAGAGGAACTGGTGGCGCTCCTCCATCGCCGAGAACTCCTCCAGCGCCAGCGGGTTGACCCGGCCGAGCTCGCGCAGCGCGCGCTCGGCGGTGCGCAGCCGCTTCTGCTGCTCCTCGCGGACGTACGGGTACGTGGCGGGCTGGCCGCCGTCGGCGAGGTCCAGCGTCTCGGCGTCGGCTTCGGGCCCGTCGGTCGCGGCCGCGTCCGGGGAGCTCGTCGCGGCGGGGTCGGACAGCCGCGGGACGGGCACGTCGGGGCCGTACTCGGCGATCAGCGCGTCGGCGTCGATGCCGAGCTCCTCGATCGCCTTCTCCTCGAGCTGCTCGATGCGCATCCGCCGTTGGGTGCGGGCGACCTCGTCGCGGTGGACGGAGCTGACCAGCTCGTCGTGCTCCTTGCCGAGGTCGCGGAGCTGGGTCCGGACGTCCCGGAGGTCCTGCTCGCGGCCGCTGCGGGACTGCTCGACGGCGGCCCGGGCCTCGGCGGCGCGCCGGATCGAGATCTCCAGCCGGGCCAGCACGTAACCCACCGCGACGCCGACCGCCTCGGCGGCCCGGCCCTCGCGGATCAGCCGCTCGCGACGTTCGGCCGCCTGGGCCCGGGCCGCGCGCTCCTTCTCGGCCGCCCGCAGCAGCGCGTCGGCGCGGCCGTGCAGCGCGCGGGCCCGCTCCTCCGAGGTGCGCAGCGCCAGCCGGGCGTCCATCTCGCCCTGGCGGGCGCCGCGGGCGGCCTCGACGAGCTGCTCGCGGGCGGTGGTGTCGGGCTCCTCCTCGGGCGCCTCCTCCGCGGACGCGAGGCGCTGCTCGAGATCGGCGAGGCCGGACACGGCCTGCACGCGGGCCTCCTCGGCCTTCGCGATCGCCTGGGCCAGCCGCTCGGCCTCGCCGCGGGCGGCACGGGCCTGCGAGCCGAACTGGCCGAGTTCCTCGGCGACGGCGGCCAGCGTGGCGTCGGACTCGTGGAGCTTCGCGAGCGCGACGTCGACCCGCTTGTGCGCCTCGAGCCGCTCGCTCTCCAGCCGCGACATCTCGAAGCCGAGGCGCTCGGAGGAGGCGATCGTCTCGGCGAGCTGCTGCGCGGCCTCGTCGACGGCGGCCTGGACCTCGATCAGGCTGGGCTGGCTGCCGGAGCCGCCGGCCGCGAAGTGGGTGCCGATCAGGTCGCCCTCGCGGGTCACGGCGGTGACGTCGGGCAGGGCGGCCACGAGCGAGCGGGCCGCCGCGAGGTCGTCGACGACCGCGACCTTGAGCAGCAGCCGGGTGAGCGCGGGGCGGACCTCGCCGGGGCACTCGACGACGTCGACGGCGTACTCGGCGCCCGGCGGCAGCGCGGGCCAGTCGCGCGGCTGGTCGGGCGCGCCGCCGAGCAGCATCCCGGCCCGGCCGAGGTCGGCGCCCTTGAGGTGCTCGATGGCGCGTACGGCGGCGCCGGCGTCGGCCACGGCCACCGCGCCGGCCGCGGAGCCGAGCGCTTGGGCGACGGCGGTCTCGAAGCCCACCCGCACGCTGAGCAGCGCGGCGACCGAGCCGAGCAGTCCCGAGACCTCGTCGCTGGCCGCGAGCAGCGCACCCGCGCCGTCCTTGCGGTTGAGGCCGAGCTCGAGCGCGTCCTTGCGGGCGGCGAGCGCGGAGCGGTCGCGGTCGGCCTGGAGCGCCTCGTCACGCGCCTTGGCGAGCCGCTCCTCGACGTCGTCGAGGCCGGCCGAGGCCGCCTCGTGCTCGGCGTCGAGACCCTCCTCGCCGGCGTCGAGGCCGGCGACCTTGGTCTCGAGCGCGGTGAAGTCGCGCTGGGCCCGCTCGGCCCGGGCCACAGCCTCCTCGCGGGCCAGGCTCAGCCGGCCGACCTCCTCGTCGGCGGCGGCCGCCCGCTGGCGCAGCGCGTTGACCTGACCGTTGAGCCGGGCCAGGCCCTCGCGGCGGTCGGCGGCGGCCCGCTGCAGCGCGGCGATCTTGCGGTCCTCCTCGGCGGCGGCGTCCTCGGCGCCCCGGCGAGCGGTCACCGCCTCCTCGAGCGCGACCCGGTGGGCGTCCACCTCGGCGGCGATCCGCTCCTCCTGCTCGCGCACCTGCGCCGCCTCGGCCTCGAGCTGGTCGGGGTCGCGGCCCGAACGCGCCTCTTCGACGTCGCGGGTGCCCGCGGCGTTGCGCACGCGCTCGGCCGCCAGCGACTGGGTGCCGCGGAGCCGCTCCTTGAGCCCGGAGAGCGCGAACCAGGTCTCCTGGGCCTGGGCCAGGGCGGGCAGGTCCTCGCGGAGGGCGGCCTCGAGGGCGGTCTCGCGCTCGCGGCCGGCCGCGATCTCGGCCTCGACCTGCTCGCGGCGGGTGACCAGGATCGACTCGTCGGCCAGCTCCTGCTCCAGCGAGGTGCGGGCGACCGTGAGGTCGTCGGCGAGCAGCCGGGCGCGAGCGTCGCGCACATCGGCCTGCACGGTGGCCGCCCGCCGCGCGACCTCGGCCTGGCGGCCGAGCGGCTTGAGCTGGCGGCGGATCTCCACGAGCAGGTCGCCCAGGCGGGCGAGGTTGCCCTCGGTGGAGTCGAGCTTGCGGAGCGCCTTCTCCTTGCGCTTGCGGTGCTTGAGGACGCCGGCGGCCTCCTCGATGAAGCCCCGGCGGTCCTCGGGCGTCGCGTGCAGGATCGTGTCGAGCTGGCCCTGCCCCACGATCACGTGCATCTCGCGGCCGATGCCGGAGTCGGAGAGCAGCTCCTGGACGTCGAGCAGGCGGCACGAGTTACCGTTGATGGCATACTCCGACCCGCCGCTGCGGAACATCGTGCGGCTGATCGTGACCTCGGAGTACTCGATCGGCAGCGCGCCGTCGGCGTTGTCGATGGTCAGCACGACCTCGGCCCGCCCGAGCGGCGGCCGGCCCGAGGTGCCGGCGAAGATGACGTCCTCCATCTTGCCGCCGCGCAGCGACTTGGCCCCCTGCTCGCCCATCACCCAGGCGAGCGCGTCGACGACGTTCGACTTGCCGGAGCCGTTGGGACCCACGATGCAGGTGATGCCGGGCTCGAGCTGGAGCGTGGTCGAGGAGGCGAAGGACTTGAACCCCTTGAGGGTCAGGCTCTTCAGGTACAACGTCGGGCTCCCAGCTGGTCGGTTCCGCGGACACTGAGGTCGGAGGCTGCATCATCGCAGCCGACCCAGGGGAAGCTCAGCCTGGCTCACGATACCCGGCGCCACCCCCGATCCCCGGTATCCGGGCACGTGCCGAGTCGGCTCAGGCCGGGGCCTCTGCGTGGTCGGCGTGGTCGGTGTGCGCGATGTGGGTGAGCTGGCGCCAGATCAGCACGACGAAGACCGCGGAGCCGACGAAGGCGAACCAGAACGGCGCCGTCACTCCCCCGTGCTGCGCGATCACCCCGCCGAGGCCCGAGCCGATAACCAGCCCGCCGAAGACGCCGACCAGGTTGACGCTACCGACCCGGCCCTGGAGCTCGTTCGGGACGGCGCGCTGGCGGATGGTGAGCGAGGTGGTGCCCCAGATGAAGGCGTGCGCGCCGAAGACGAAGAAGATCCCCATCGCCACCCAGGCGCTCGTGGTCAGCGCGAGCGAGAGCATCGTCAGAGTCTCGACGACCAGGCCGACGCGCATCAGGTTGCTCAGGCTGACCCGCCGGGTGATCCAGCCGTAGGACAGCGTGCCCGCCAGCCCGCCCACCGCCGACACCGTCGTCAGCAGGCCGAATCCGACCTCGCCCAGGCCCAGTCGCTGGGTCGCGTAGAGCACCAGGATCGACCAGGCGGCGCCGAAGGTGATGTTGAAGACGAAGATGGTCAGCACCAGCGTGCGGACGGCGGGGTGGCGAACCACCCAGCGGAACGCCTCGGCGATGTCCTGCCGGAGGTGGGTCTGGGGCGCCTCTCGCCGGTGCGGCGGCAGCACCACCCGTGCCACCAGCAGCGCACCGAGCGCCACGACCACGCCCTGGGCCAGGAAGGGCAGCGCGTGTCCGGCTGTGAACAGCGCCGCCCCGATCGGCGGCCCCGCGAGCTGGTTGACGGTGATGAAGCCCGTGGTGAGCCGGGCGTTCGCGACCGCGAGGTCGTCGCGGTGGACCAGCATCGGCATCAGCGTCGCGGCCGTGTTGTCGGCGAACACCTCCGCGGTGCCGAGCAGGAACATCGCCAGCAGCACCAGCCAGATCGACACCACGTCGGTGGCGATGGCGAGGGTGAGCAGCACGAGCACGCCCGCACGGAGCAGGTCGACGGTGACGATGATCAGCCGCCGGTCCAGCCGGTCGGCGAGCGCCCCGGCGTACAGGCCGAAGACCAGCGGCGGCAGCCACTGGAGCAGGGCCGCCATCGCGACCAGCGCCGGGTCGTCGGTCATCGACGCCACCAGGAGCGGCCCCGCCGCGAGCGCGAGCCCGTCGCCGAGGTTGCTCACCCAGGACGACGCGAGCAGCCAGCGGAAGCCGGTGCCGAGACGGCGCGGCGCGACGATCTCCACCAGCCTGCTCACAAGGCGCTGACTCTAGACGCAGCTCCCGACGCATTTCCTCCGGTTTACCGCGCACCGGCCCGGGGGTAGGTCAGGGCAGACGTCCCACCAGGGACCGGAGACGGGGAGACAGCATGATCAAGACGGCTCTGGCGGCGCTCGTGGCGTCCGCCGTGATGGTCGCACCCGCCGCGACCGCGGCACCGACGCACGCCGATCGGACCGACCACGCCCGCGCCGCGAAGGGCGTGACGGGCTCGTGGAAGGGCGCCGTGTACGGCGACGCGGGCGGCCCGGTCGGCTACACCGCGAAGGTGAGGATCACCCAGCGGCACGGGAAGCTGCGTGGCACGATCACCTACCCCGGGATCTGCTCCGGGACCTGGAAGTTCCGCGGGAAGAAGGGCGGCTGGTACACGTTCCGCGAGGTGATCACCCGCGGTCCGAGCCCCTGCGTGAGCCCGGTCAGCGCCAAGGCCAAGCGGGTCGGCGCGAAGCTGAAGGTGGTGTGGCGGGAGCCGCAGACCGGCGACACCGCCAGCATGAAGGCACGCCGGACCTGACCGGCCGTGCCTGGCGACGGTCAGGCGGGCTGCATCTCCGACAGGGACGCGGCTTCGTCGAGGAGCGCGGCGGCCTGCGCGGCCGCGAGCTTGTCGTTCTCCTCGCTCAGGCGCAGCACGAGTGCCTCGAGCTCGCCCACACGCGCGCGCAGCCGAGCGTTCTCGGCCGAGAGTGCGGGAGTCCGCAGGTCGCTGTCCATGTAGCCGATCAGCGCCTTGGCCATGTATGAGCCTTCCGGGGTGGTGAGAGGGGATGGGGTCCGCGATGGCGGGCCGTCTTCAAGAGTCCCACCCAGGGCGCCGCGGGTCAATGTGAGGCGCTCCGGCGGCGGCGCGGGGCGGGCTGGCAGACCGGGCAGAAGTACGACGAGCGGTTCATGAACGCGACCCGGCGCACCGGCGTACCGCACCGGTCGCAGGGCTCCCCCTCGCGCCCGTAGGCGTGCAGGGAGCGGTCGAAGTAGCCCGACTCGCCGTTGACGTTGACGTAGAGGGCGTCGAACGACGTGCCGCCCTCGCCGAGCGCGGCGACCATGACGTCGCGGGCGTGGCCGAGCAGCTCGCGCACCTGGGCGGCGGTCAGCCGCTCCCCTGGGCGCTCGCCGTGCAGCCGCGCCCGCCACAGCGCCTCGTCGGCGTAGATGTTGCCGACCCCGGAGACCAGGCCCTGATCGAGCAGCTGCCGCTTGATGCCGGAGGCCCGCTTGCGGACCCGGCGCACGAACAGGTCGTCGTCGAACTCCGGGTCGAGCGGGTCGCGGGCGATGTGCGCGATCTCCGGCGGCAGCTCGGCGCCGCCCCCGGAGAAGGACAGCCCGCCGAACATCCGCTGGTCGACGAACCGCATCTCGCGGCCCTCGTCGCTGCCATCGAGGGCGAAGCGGACGCGCAGGTGCCGCTCGGCCGGCGCGTCGGGCGGCTGGACCAGGATCTGTCCGCTCATCCCGAGGTGGCCCAGCAGCGCGTCGCCGCTGTCGAGCGGCAGCCAGAGGTACTTCCCGCGGCGCCGGGCGGCGTCGACGCGGCGGCCGGTCAGGGCCGCGGCGAAGCCGGCGGGACCACGTGGGTCGCGGCGCACCGGGCGCGGGTGCAGGACGTCGACGCGGGCGATGGTGGCGCCGACGACGTGGCGCTCGATGCCGGCGCGCACGACCTCGACCTCCGGGAGCTCGGGCACCGGAGCCGGTCAGCCCTGCTCGGCGGCAGTGTCCGCTGCGGTGTCCACGGCGGCGCTGCTCGCCGGGTCGGCGACGTCGAGCTCGCTGGCGATCTCGCCGTACGCCGTCTCGGCGGCCGCCTGCTCGGCCTCCTTCTTGGAGCGCCCGACGCCGTTGCCGTAGAGACGGTCGCGGACCCGCACCTGGGCGGTGAAGGTCTTCATGTGGTCGGGGCCCTCGTCCTCGATGACGTACTCGGGGACGCCGAGCCCGTGCTCGGCCGAGAGCTCCTGCAGCGAGGTCTTCCAGTCCAGGCCGGCGCCCAGCGCGGAGGCGGCCTCGATGAGCGGGTCGAAGAGCCGGTGGACCACCGGGGCGGAGCCCTCGAAGCCCCCACTCAGGTGCACGGCGCCGATCACCGCCTCGACGGTGTCGGAGAGGATCGACGCCTTCTCACGGCCACCGGTCGTCTCCTCGCCGCGGCCGAGCTTCACGTGCTCGCCGACGCCGATGCCCCGGCCGACCTCGGCCAGCGCGCGGGCGTTGACGACCGCCGCGCGCAGCTTCGCCAGCCGGCCCTCAGACAGGTCCGGGTGGGTGCGGTAGAGCGTCTCGGTGACGACCACGCCGAGCACCGAGTCGCCCAGGAACTCCAGGCGCTCGTTGTTCGGCAGACCACCGTTCTCGTACGCGTACGAGCGGTGGGTGAGTGCGCGCTCGAGCAGCTCGGGGTCCAGCTCGGGGTCCCCGAGCGCTGCTCGCAGCGCGGCGTAGTTGGTCAGCGGACCGGAACCGGTCAGAGGACCTGACGACGGTCGGCGCGCGCGCCGTACTGGCCGCACTCGCCGCACGCACGGTGCGGGAGGTGCTTGGCACCGCAGGCGGGGTTCGCGCAGGTCACCAGCTGGGGCGCCACGGCCTTCCAGGCCGAGCGACGGTGACGCGTGTTGCTGCGCGACATCTTCCGCTTCGGGACAGCCACTGTTCTCTCCTCTAGCCAGGACCGGAGTCTCCGGCCATGTGTCGATCTGGTCTCAGTTCTGGTCGTGCTGATCCTGCTTCAGGGCCGCCAGCCCCGCCCAACGCGGGTCGATCGGCGCGTCGTGCGCGTGGTCCGGGTCGTCCTTGAGTCGAGCCCCGCAGTCGGGGCACAACCCGGGACAGTCGTCCTCGCACAGCGGCTGGAACGGCAGTGCGAGCACCACCGCGTCCCGCAGCAGGGGCTCCAGGTCGACCAGGTCTCCCTCGAGCGTGCTGACCTCGTCGTCCTCCTCGGAGGGGTTGCGCTGGTCCTCGTAGACGAACAGCTCCTGGAAGCCGACGACCATCCGGTCGGAGATCGGCTCCAGGCACCGCGCGCACTCACCGACGGGCTCGACCTCGGTCGAGCCCGTCACCAGCACACCCTCCATGACCGCTTCCAGCCGCAGGTCGAGCTCGACCTGTGAGCCTTCCGGGACACGGAGGACTTCGATGCCCAGATCTGCCGGTGCCGGAACCGTCCGCGTCACCTGATGCTGGGACCCCGGGCGGCGGCCGAGCTCGCGGGTGTCGAGCACGAGCGGCGCTCTCGGGTCCAGGCTGCTCAGGGTTCTACTTCCGGTTTCAGGCACGACAGATCAGCGAGAAGCGTACCGGTCGGGCGTCGGCCCGGCCAAACCCCGAGGTAGCTCGGACCGAGCCTGCGAGGGACGAGCGTGGGCCGAGGGGGTTGAGGGTGTCGGCTGGGACCGCGCGCCAGCGCGGGACCAGCGACACGTCTCGAAACCCCGAGGTAGCTCGGACCGAGCCTGCGAGGGACGAGCGTGGGCCGAGGGGGTTGAGGGTGTCGGCTGGGACCGCGCGCCAGCGCGGGACCAGCGACACGTCTCGAAACCCACTAGCGCTCGGCCAGCCGCAGCGTGAGCCGGGCGTGCACGGCGGGCGGCACCAGCGCGGAGACGTCCCCGCCCAGCGAGGCGACCTCCTTGACGAGGCTCGACGACACGTAGCCCCAGGACGCGTTGGTGGGCACGAAGACCGTCTCGACGCCCGTGAGGTGGGAGTTCATCTGCGCCATCGGCAGCTCGTACTCGTAGTCGTTGCCGCCCCGCAGGCCCTTGACGATCGCCGCGGCGCCGATCTCGCGGCAGAAGTCCACGATCAGGCCGGTGAAGCCCATCACCCGCACGTTGGGGAGGTCGGCGCAGACCTCGCGCAGCATCTCCATGCGCGAGTCGGGGTCGAACAGCCGCGACTTCGAGGGGTTGGTGCCGGTCGCGACCACCAGCTCGTCGAAGATCGCCGCCGCCCGGCGGATGATGTCGAGATGACCGTTGGTCACCGGGTCGAACGATCCGGGGCAGACGGCGCGGGTCATGGCGTGGACGCTACCGCGAACCACAGGGTGGTCTCCCCGTAACGCTTCTCACGCTCCCGGCCGAGCCCCTCCGGCCACGCCGGCTCGGGGCTGCGCGACGAGCGCTCGACGACGACCATCGCGCCAGGGGCCAGCCAGCCGTGGTCGACGAGCGCGGCGAGGTCGCCGGCGACCATCTCGTCGTCGAGCGGGTACGGCGGGTCGAGGAAGACCACGTCGTACGCCGCGCTCGGCCGCTTGCGCAGCGTGGCGGCGACCGAGGCCGCGACGACCTCGGCCCTCGGGTAGCCGATCGTCCGCGCGTTGGCGGTGACCAGGGCGGCGGTGCGGCGGTCCTGCTCGACCAGGGTGACGGTCGCGGCGCCGCGCGACCAGGCCTCGAGGCCGACCGCGCCGGATCCGGCGTACAGATCGAGGACGCGGAGGCCGTGCAGCGAGCCGCACCACGACTCGATCGCGGAGAAGAGCGCCTCTCGGACCCGGTCGCTCGTGGGGCGGGTGGCGTCGCCGCGGGGTGTCTGGAGCCGCCGACCGCCGGCGCTGCCTCCGATGATGCGGGTCATGGCGTGCTCACGACTTCTCGATGAAGTCGGCCTGGACGGAGGCCTCGAGCCGGGCCACCTCGGTGGCCAGGTCGGGCGCGAGCGTCAGATCGGCGTCCGCGTCGAGGAGTGCGTTGGCCGCCTCGCGGGCCTGCACGATCGTCGCCTCGTCGCGGAGCACGCGGAGGTTCTGCAGCCCGGATCGGAACCCCGACTGCGACTTGCCGAGCACGTCGCCCTCCCGGCGCTGCTCGAGGTCGACCCGGCTCAGCTCGAAGCCGTCGGTGGTCGCGGCGACGGCGTCGAGCCGCTCGCGGGCCGCGCTCCCCTGCTCCGCGCGCGAGACCAGCAGGCAGAGGCCGGGCAGCCCGCCCCGGCCGACCCGGCCGCGGAGCTGGTGGAGCTGGGAGACGCCGAACCGCTCGGCGTCGAGCAGCACCATCGCCGTGGCGTTGGCGACGTCGACGCCGACCTCGATCACGGTCGTCGAGACCAGCACGTCGACGTCTCCGGCGGCGAAGGCACGCATCACGCGGTCCTTCTCGTCGGGCGGCAGCCTGCCGTGCAGCCGCTCGACCCGGAGGCCCGCGAGCGAGGCCTCCGCGAGCTGCGCAGCGACCTCCTCCACGGCGGACAGGCCGCCGGTGGGCGCATCGGGGACCACGGGGTTGTCCTCGTCGTCGAGGTCGACCTGGTCGGTCTCGCCCTGCTCCTGCTCGTCGCCGGTGATGCGCGGGCACACGACGTAGGCCTGATGGCCCTTCTCGACCTCCTCGCGCACCCGCTCCCAGACCCGGCCGAGCCAGCCGGGGTGCTCGGCGAGGGGCACGACGTTGGTCTGGATCGGCGCGCGGCCGGCCGGGAGCTCGGTGAGCGTCGAGGTCTCGAGGTCGCCGAAGACGGTCATCGCGACCGTGCGCGGGATCGGCGTCGCCGTCATCACGAGCACGTGCGGCGGAGTGCCGGCCTTGTCGGTGAGCGCGGCCCGCTGCTCGACGCCGAAGCGATGCTGCTCGTCGACGACGACCAGACCGAGGTCGGCGAAGATCACGCGCTCCTCGAGCAGCGCATGGGTGCCGATCACGATGCCGGCCTCGCCGGTGGCGATCCGCGACATCGGCCCGGTGCGCTGGGCCTTGGTCATCGACCCGGTGAGCAGCTCGACGTTCGTCGCGTCGGCGGCCCCGCCGAGCATCCCGCCCGCGGCGAGGTCGCCGAGCAGGGCCGTGATCGAGCGGTGGTGCTGCTGGGCGAGCACCTCGGTCGGGGCCAGCAGCGCGGCCTGGCCGCCGGAGTCGACGACGCGCAGCATCGCGCGCAGCGCGACCAGGGTCTTGCCCGAGCCGACCTCGCCCTGGAGCAGCCGGTTCATCGGGTGGTCCTGGGCCAGGTCGGCGTCGACCTGCTCCCCCACCTCACGCTGGCCCGCGGTCAGCTCGAAGGGCAGCCGGGCGTCGAACGCCGCGAGCAGTCCGCCCTGGTCGCCGGTGCGCGCCCGGGCGCCGAGCGCGCGGACCTCGCGCCGCCGCCGGGCCAGCACGAGCTGCGTCACCAGGGCCTCCTCGAAGCGGAAGCGCCGCTGCGCCCGGGTGATCTCGGCGTAGTCGTCGGGCGCGTGGATCCACGCCAGCGCCCGGCGGGCGTCGAGCAGGTCGTACTGCTCGCGGATCGCCTCCGGCAGCATGTCGGCCACGTCGTCGACCACCGACAGCGCGAACGCGATCGCCTTCTGGATGTCCCAGGAGTCGACGCCCTTGGTCAGGGGGTAGATCGGGTAGAAGGCGCGCAGGGTCTCCAGCGAGAGCTCGGCGAGGTCCTCGCCCCCGCTGCCGAAGAGCACCATCTGCGGGTTGGTCAGCTGCCACTCGCCGCGGAAGCTCCCGACCTTGCCGAGGAAGATGCCCTCGCGCCCCTCGGCGAGCCGCGCCACGTTCCAGTCGGCGATCCGGCCGGACTGGGCGAAGAACGACATCCGCAGGCTGGCGCCCTCGGCGTGCACCACGGTGTCGACGCGGTACGCCGTGCGTCGGGTGCGCCGGTCGGTGTAGGTGCGCTTCTGCGGCTTCCCGAGGCGGCCGGAGATGGTCAGCATCTCCCCCTCGTGCAGCCGCTCCACCCGGCTGAGCTCGCCGGTCTTGAGATAGCGCCGCGGGAAGTGGTGCAGCAGGTCGTCGACCGTGCGCAGCCCGAGCCGCTCGACGATGGCGTCGCGCTTCTTCTTCTGGTCGCCGAGGACGGTGGCGACGGGTGAGTCGAGTGTGATCACGGGTGCGGTGCTCTCATTCCACGGACATCAGCAGCGGGTAGCGCGGCTGGCCTCCGTCGTACACCACGACGTCGACAGCGGGGTGCCGCTCCTCCACGTACGCCGCGCACCGCGTGGCGAGCGCGCCCTCGACGTCCTCCGCGCCCGCGACGATCGTGACGAGCTCCCCGCCACCGGCGAGCAGCCGCTCCAGGACGTCGGTCGCGACGGCATAGAGGTCGGCGCCGACGACGGCGAAGTCGCCCGCGATCACGCCGAGGACGTCGCCCGGCTCGCACGGCCCCGCCATCGTCATCGCCTGCTTGGCCGCGACGGTGACCGCCCCCTGCCGCGCGTGGCGCGCGGTCGCGGTCATCTCGAGCACGTCTTGGTCGAACGCGCGCCCGGGCTCGTGCACCGCGATCGCGGCCAGCCCGACGACCTGGGCGTGGGTCGGGATCACCGTGACCCGGATCGCCTCGCCGAGGTCGGCCTCCGCCGTGCGCGCCGCGATCTCGGCGACGCGCACCGTGTCGGCGTCGTTGGGGAGCACCACGACCTCGGCGGCGCCGCAGGCGGTGATCGCCTCGAGCAGCTCGCCGGTGGAGGGCCGCAGGCCGGGGCCGCCGCCGACCACGACCCCGCCGGCCTCCTCGAACAGCGCCGCGAGGCCGGGGCCGGCCGCCACCGCGATCACCCGCCGGCCCTGGCGCGTCGAGACGGTCCGGGCCGCCGCGATCTGCTCGGCGAAGTGCGTCACCCGGATCCGGTGCGGACGGCCCGCGGCGATCCCGGCCTCGATCGCGGCGCCGACGTCGTCGACGTGCACGTGGACGTTCCAGAGCCCCTCGCCGCCCACGACCACCAGCGAGTCGCCGAGCCCGGCCAGCGTCTCGCGGAGCGTGGGCACCGCGTCGTCGCCGGCGTCGAGCAGGTACATCACCTCGTACGACGGTCCGTCCGGGCTCAGGTCGGCGCCGGGCGCGGTCTGGGGCACGGGGATCTGCCGGGTGCCGAGCGGCGCCGTGACCGGCACCGGCCGGCGGCCGGTCAGCACGGTCTCGGCCGCGTCGAGGATGACGCTGACCCCGCGGCCGCCGGCGTCGACGACCCCGGCCGCCGCGAGGGCGGGCAGCTGCTCCGGCGTCCGGGCCAGCGCCTCCCGCGCGGCCGCGGCGGCGACGGCGAACACGTCGCGAGACCGGGTGCCGGAGTCGCGGACCACGGCCACCGCCGCATCGGCCGCGGCCCGGATCACGCTGAGCATCGTGCCCTCGACCGGCGTCCCGACCGCCGCGTAGCTCGCGTCGGCTGCGCACGCCAGCGCCTCGGCCATCACCGTGGCGTTGCGCTGGTCGGGGGCCGCCTCGGAGATCCGCCGCGCGATCGCGCCGAGCATCTCGCTGAGGATCACGCCGGAGTTGCCGCGGGCCCCGAGCAGCGCGCCGCGGCTGAACGTCGCGAGCGCGGTCCCGACGTCGACGCCCGGGTCCGCCTCGACGGCGTCGCGGATCGCGTCCCGCCCCGAGGAGACGGTCAGGTACATGTTCGTGCCGGTGTCGCCGTCGGGCACCGGGAAGACGTTGAGCGCGTCGATCTCCTCGCGCGCGTCGGCGAGGGCGTCGGTCGCGAGGTCGACGAAGCGGAGCACGACCTCGACCGTGATGACGCCGCCGCGCGGAGTTTCCATCGCCGTCCTCGATCGGGGAGACTGCCCCGGAGCCCCGGTGCGGCTCCGCGGGGAGATCAGTGCCACAGGCTAGTGGCAGTGGCGCGATTTCCGCGTCCGCGGGGTGGTCCGATACTCTTGTGCGGTTGCCCGTCCGCGGGCCCTCGATCCGTCTGACCAATCGATTCGTTTCAGGAGTACCTCGTGGCTGCCGTCTGCGACATCTGCGCCAAGAAGCCGGGCTTCGGCAACAACCGGCCGTGGTCGCGCAAGATCACGAAGCGTCGCTTCGACCCCAACATCCAGCGTGTCCGGGCGACCGTCAACGGCACTCCCAAGCGCCTCAACGTCTGCACCGGCTGCCTCAAGGCCGGCAAGGTCACCCGCTGACCTGACGTACCACCGCGAGGCCCCGACCGGATCCGGTCGGGGCCTTTTCGCGTTGGCGGGGGGCGGTTTCCCCGGTCCACCCGCTCTACTGACGTATCTGTGGGTCGCGTCCGGGCAGTCGTGGTGGATGCGGTCCGCGGCTGAGCATGGCCAGGGCGATCAGTGGTTGGGGTGAGTGGAAGCCGAAGGCGATGCGGGTCAGGAGTCGGATCTTGGTGTTGACCGATTCCACGAGGGCGTTGCTGAGCTTGTGCGTCAAGGTCGCCTCGACGCGGTCGCTGATCGCGGTGATGCGTCGGGCGAGGTGTGCGAACTCCTCGATCTGGCTGGCGGTGGCCCAGGCCAGCCACTCGTGGAAGGCCTCGACAGCCGGGCGGCCTTGCATCGCGAACAACAGCCGTAGACCTTCCTTGAGCCGGTAGGCCTCCCACAGCATCGGGTGGGTGGCCGCGACCCAGTCCAGGCGTTGTCGTTGCCGGTCGGTGAGGTCCTCGGGGTTGCGCCACAGGGCGTAGCGGGCGTCGCGCAGCGCCTTGGCGTCACCGGTGGAGTCACGACGCTGCCGGCCCTGCTCGTGTCCGTTCTTCCGGGTCGCGCCGGCGGCGCGAGCGGCCCGCCAGGCGGCGGCACGGACGATGGCCAGGGCCTGGTTGGCCCATTTGACGATGTGGAACGGGTCGGCGCACTGCACCGCGTCGGGGCAGCGGGCGGTGACGACCTCAGCAATCCAGGTTGCGGAGTCGGCGGTGACGTGGGTGATCTGGCGACTGCGCTCGGGCCCGAGGTCGTCGAAGAATCGATGCAACGTGGGCCGGTCCCGTCCGGGTTCGGCCCACACCAGCCGGCCGGTGTCGTGGTCGACGACCACGGTCAGGTACAGCTGGCCGCGGCGGTAGGAGATCTCGTCGATCCCGATCCGGGTCAGCCCATCGAGCCGGGCCCCGGTCGGGCCCCCGTGCTCGGCGTCGATACTCGCCCAGACCCGGTCGACGATCGCGCCCACGGTGCGCCAGGCGACCCGCATCAGCTCGGTCACCGCGCTCTTGGACGTCCGGACCACCAGCCAGGCGACCTGGGCGTCGAAGGTCAGGGTGTGACCGGCGCCGTGCACGGCCCACGGCACATGCGCGACCACCACGCCGTGCGCCGGGCAGCGGACCCGCGGTGCGTCGGCCTCCAGGAATGCCATCGCGACCCCGTGGTCCAGGGTCCGCCACCGCCGGCGTCCCGAGCCGGGGTCGTAGCCCGGACATCGACGCCGGCACCGGCCACACCGGCCACACCGGCGTGCCATCGGCCGCACGTGGAAGACCAGCGACCCATCCGGATCCCTGGTCACGTTCTCGATAGCGGTGTGCTCCAGACCGAGCAGACCCCGCCATAGGCTGACCCCAGGCACGCCGTTCTCCTGACCCGGTTCCTGTTCTTCGACAGCTCAGAAACCTAGGCAGCGAACGGCGTGCCGCCATCCACGGCGCGCTCAACCACCCACAGATGTGTCAGGAGAGCCGGTCCACCGGGGAAACCGGAGCTGTTGGGCCGAAGCATCGCCCGAAGAGCTCCGGTTCTGCCCGAACAGTCGACTCAGAAGTGCGTCCAGCCGGTGGGGCCCTCGTACGGCGTGCCGTCCACGGTCACGCCCGACCCGGCCGCGACCGAGCCGATCACGGCCCAGCCCGCCGGGACGGCGTCCACCGAGGCGAAGGTCGCCAGCAGGGCGTGGTCCTCGCCCCCGCTGAGCATGAACTGGATCGGATCGGCACCGAGCGCGGCGCCCACGGCATGCAGCGGCTCCGGCACGTCGAACGCCGAGGCGTGCACGTCGATCGCGACGCCGGAGTCGTCGGCGACGTGGCCGGCGTCGGCCAGCAGGCCGTCGGAGACGTCGATCATCGCGGTCGCGCCGGCCTCGGCGGCGATCCGCCCGGCGTCGTACGGCGGCTCCGGGCGGCGGTAGGCCTCGACCAGCACCCGGGGCGAGCGGAACCCCCGGCCGAGCACCGCCAGGCCGCCGGCGGACCAGCCCTGCCGGCCGCAGATCGCGAGGACGTCGCCGGGCCGCGCTCCCGAGCGCAGCACCGGTGCCTGCGTGCAGGAGCCGAGGACGGTCACCGCGACCACGATCTCGTCGGCGCGCGTGAGGTCGCCACCGACCACGCTCGCGCCCACCAGGGAGCACTCCTCGGCGAAGCCGCGGGCGAAGTCGAGCGCCCACTGCACCGGCAGGTCCGCCGGCGCGGCGAGGCCGACCGTCAACGAGGTCGCCCGGCCGCCCATCGCGTTGATGTCGGAGAGGTTCTGCGCGGCGGCCCGGTGGCCGACGTCCTCGGCGCTGGCCCAGTCGCGGCGGAAGTGCCGGCCCTCGACGAGGAGGTCCGTCGAGACCACCACGTGTCCGTTGCGGATGCGCAGCACGGCCGCGTCGTCGCCGGGTCCGACCAGCACCTGCTCCCCCTGCGGGAACAGGTCGATCAGCGCCGAGATCAGCCCGAACTCCCCCGCGTCGGCGAGCGTTGCGTCGGGCGGGAACGGGGTGGGTGCGGCCATGTGCCCATCCCACCAGACGCCGGTGTCCAGCACCCGCGGCACCTACCGGCACGCGCGGACCGCGCGGTAGGTTGGGGCCTCCCGCACGCAACCAACCCGAGGGAGGGCGCGATGGTCGTCCAGGCGTACATCCTGATCCAGACCGACGTCGGCAAGGCCGCCGAGGTCGCCTCCGCGATCGCCCAGGTCAAGGGCGTGACTCTCGCCGAGGACGTCACCGGCCCCTACGACGTGATCGTGCGCGCGGAGGCCCGCAACGTCGATGAGCTGGGCAAGCTCGTGGTCTCGAAGGTGCAGAACCTCGACGGGATCACCCGCACGCTGACCTGCCCCGTCGTGCACATCTGAGTGCCCGATCACTCCAGGCCCCGACGCCCCGTGTCGCTGCTGGCACGGGGCGTCGTCGTGTGCGCGGCGGTCACCCTGACCGCGGGCTGCTCCAGCGGTCCGGTGGAGATCGACGCGCCCGAGCTCTCGGGCTCCGCCGCGGCGGACTGCCGTCGGCTCGTCGCCGAGCTGCCGGACTCGCTCGCCGGCCAGGAGCGGCGCGACACGACCGGCGACACGGCGTACGGTGCCGCCTGGGGTGACCCGGCCATCGTGGTCACCTGCGGGGTCGAGGAGCCGGCCGGCTACGACCTGGGAGCCTCGTGCGTGCAGGTCGACGACGCCGGCTGGTACGTGCCCGACGAGGTGCTGGCCGCGGCCGCCGAGGGCGACGAGGACGTCGACGTGACCGCCACCGAGCTCAACTACCGCCCCCGCGTCGAGCTCCAGCTGCCCGCGGACTACCGGCCCGACGGGTTCGGCAACGCCATCGGCGCGCTCACCCAGGTGATCTCCCGGGAGTTCGAGCGGACCGGCCGCTGCCGCTAGCCGGCGACCGGTCAGCGCAGGCCGGTCAGCGCAGGCCGGTCAGCGCAGGCCGGTGTCGCGCGCGAGCGCCAGGCCGATCAGGCGGTCGACCAGCGCCGGGTAGTCGACGCCCGAGGCCGCCCACATCCGCGGATACATCGACGTCGGGGTGAAGCCCGGCATCGTGTTGATCTCGTTGACGACGAGGTCGCCTCCGGGCAGCAGGAAGAAGTCGACCCGGGCCAGGCCCTCGCAGCCGACCGCCTCGAAGGCCCGCACCGAGAGCTCGCGGAGCCGCGTGACCACGTCGTCCGGCAGGTCGGCCGGTACGTCGAGCTCGGTGTGCTCCTCGGGGAGGTACTTGGCCGCGAAGTCGTAGAACTCGTGGTCGCCGCTGATCCGGATCTCCGCGGGCACCGAGGTCTCCGGCGTCCCGTCCAGCGCCTGGAGCACGCCGCACTCGATCTCGCGGGCGTCCACGGCCGCCGTCTCGACGAGGACCTTCGGGTCGTAGCGGAAGGCCTCCTCGACCGCCTGGTCGAGCTCGGCGGCGTCGTGGACCTTGGAGATCCCCAGGCTCGAGCCGCCCCGGGCCGGCTTCACGAACTGCGGGTAGCCCAGCCCGGCGGCCCGCTCGCGGCAGCCGGCGGCGTCGCGCTGCCACTCCGCAGCGGTCACGGTCACCGAGGGCAGCACCGGCAGCCCGACGGCCGCGAGCGCGACCTTCATGTGGGCCTTGTCCATGCTCACCGCCGACGCGAGCACACCCGCACCGACGTACCGGACCCCGGCCATCTCGAGCATGCCCTGGATGGTGCCGTCCTCGCCCCAGGGCCCGTGCAGGAGCGGGAAGACGACGTCGACGTCGCCGAGTGTGCGCGGGGGCTGCGCCGGCTCGGTCACGACCAGACCGGTCGAGCTCGCCTCCGGCGCGAGGGCGATCGTCGCCCGGTCGCCGTCGACGGAGGGCAGCTGGTCGCGGCCCCGGATCCGCAGCCGCTCCGGGTCGCCGGACTCCAGCACCCAGCGACCGTCGGTCGCGATGCCGATCGGCACCACCTCGTACTGCTCGCGGTCGATCGCGGCGAGCACGCTGCCGGCGGTGATGCAGGAGACGGCGTGCTCACTGGACCGGCCGCCGAAGACGACTGCGACGCGACGCTTGCGGGAGGGGGAGTTCATCGGCACGACCCTATCCATCTACTTTGGACGCATGACCGACGACCCGCGCGCCCCGCAACCGTCGCTGCATCCCGCCACCATCGCCGTGACCACCGGCCGGCCGGCGCGCGAGCCCGACCAGCCGCTGAACCGGCCGATCACGATGGCCTCGACGTACGTCGCGGGTGGGGACGTCGAGTACGGCCGCTACGGCAACCCGACCTGGGAGGCGTTCGAGGAGACCCTCGGCGCGCTCGAGGGCGGCCGCGCCCTGGCCTTCTCGAGCGGCATGGCCGCGGTCACGACGGTCCTCGACCTGGTCGGCCACGACGCGCTCGTGATCGCGCCCGCGCACGCCTACAACGGCACCCTCCTCGAGCTCGCCGACCTGGAGGGCCGGGGCCGGGTCCGCACCAAGCTGGTCGACGTGACCGACACCGAAGCCGTCGTCGGCGCGGTCGAGGACTCCGCGCTGGTGTGGCTGGAGTCCCCCACCAACCCGGCGCTCGAGGTGGCCGACATCCCGACCATCGCCGCCGCCGCGCGGGCGGCCGGTGCGCACGTCGTGGTCGACAACACCTTCGCGACGCCGATCAACCAGCGGCCGCTGACGATGGGCGCCGACATCGTCGTCCACTCGGCCACCAAGTACCTCGCCGGCCACAGCGACGCGCTGCTCGGCGCGGTCGTCACCGCCGACGACGAGCTGTACGCCGTGCTGAAGGGCCGTCGCGACATGCTCGGCGCCGTCCCCGGCACGCTCGAGGCCTGGCTCGCGGCCCGCGGCCTGCGCACCCTGCACCTGCGCGTCGAGCGGGCCCAGCAGAACGCCCAGGAGCTCGTCCGCCGGCTCGAGGGCCACCCCGCCGTCAGCCAGGTCCGCTACCCCGGCTTCGGCGCGATCGTGGCGATCGTGCTCGCCGAGGGCGCGCTCGCCGCCGACCTGCTGTGCCGCACGACCTCGCTGTGGGTGCACGCCACCTCGCTCGGCGGCGTCGAGTCGACGTTCGAGCGGCGCCGCCGGTGGAAGGCGGAGCCGGCGACGATCCCCGAGGGCCTGGTGCGGCTCTCCGTCGGCGTCGAGAACGTCGAGGACCTCTGGGCCGATCTGGCGAAGGCGCTCGACGACCTGGGGTGAGCTCGCCTGCGGTGGTTTCGAGGCTCAGGCGCCAGAGCGCCTTCGCACCTCAACCACCGTGCTCGGCGGTTGAGGTGCGAGGAGCGCCAGCGACGAGCCTCGAAACCCCCGGGCCCCGCTGGTTGAGGTGCGAGGAGCGCCAGCGACGAGCCTCGAAACCCCCGGCGAACCGCCTCAATCCGTCTCGGCCTTGGTGTCGCGGGCGATGAAGGCGTCCATCGTCTGCTGGGCCGTCATCCGGCCGGCGATGACCTCGTCGACGTACTGGGCGACGGGGGCGTCGACGCCGGTGCGCGCGGCCAGCGCCCGCAGCGACGAGCACGACTTGGCGCCCTCGGCCACCTGGCGGGTGGAGGCGATGATCTCCTCGGTCGTCAGGCCCTGGCCGAGCTTCTCGCCGAAGGTCCGGTTGCGCGACAGCGGCGAGGAGCAGGTGGCGACCAGGTCGCCGAGGCCGGCGAGGCCCATCAGGGTCAGGGGGTTCGCACCCAGCGCCATCGCCAGGCGGGCGGTCTCGGCCAGGCCGCGGGTGATCACCGAGGCGGTCGTGTTGTCGCCGAAGCCGAGCCCGACGGCCATGCCGACCGACAGCGCCACGACGTTCTTGTAGGCGCCGCCGAGCTCACAGCCGAGCACGTCGACGCTGGTGTAGGGCCGGAACGCCGGCGAGTGCACGCGGGCCTGGATCCGCTTGGCCACCTCCTCGTCGGCACACGCCACCACCGACGCCGCGGGCTCGCGGCGGGCGATCTCCTTGGCGAGGTTGGGGCCGCTGACGACCGCGATGCGCTCGGGGCCGGCGCCGGTGATCTCCGCGATCACCTGGCTCATCCGCTCCAGCGTGCCGAGCTCGACGCCCTTCATCAGCGACACGAAGACCGCACCCGGCTCGACGTACGGCGCCCACTGGGTCAGGTTCGCGCGCAGCGACTGGGAGGGCGTGGCCAGCACGACCACGTCGGCCCCGTGCAGCGCCTTCTCGACGTCGTGGGTCGCCTGGATGACGGGCGGCAGCTCGATCCCCGGGAGGTACTCGGTGTTCTGGCGCCGATCGTTGATGGTCGCGGCGACCTCCTCGCGGCGTGCCCAGATCGTCACGTCGTTGCCGGCGTCGGCCAGCACGATGGAGAACGCCGTACCCCAGGAGCCGGCGCCGAAGACAGCGATCTTGCCGTGCGAACCGGTCACGACGGCTCCTCCCGTGGGGTCTGGTGCTCGGGCTTGTTCGGGTTCCCGGTCTCGCGGACCCCCGCCTTCCTCATGTCGAAGCGCTCGGCTGGCGCCTGCTCGCCGCGCACCTCCTCGACGAGCGCGGTGACCGCCGCCATGATCCGGTCGGTGGCCCGCTGGATCACCGGCATCGAGCGCGGCTCGGCGGCCAGGTCGGCGAGGTCGATCGGCTCCCCCACCAGCATCGTGACCTTCTTGCGCGGAAAGAGGTCGGGCCGCTTGGCGTACGGCGCGAGCAGCTGCTGCGCACCCCACTGCCCCACCGGGATCACCGGGCAGCCGGTCTCCAGAGCGATCCGCGCCGCACCGGACTTGCCGGTCATCGGCCACCCGCCCGGGTCGCGGGTGATCGTCCCCTCGGGGTAGACCACGACGCACTTGCCCTCCCGCACCGCGGCGACCGCGGCGTCGAACGCGCCCGCGGCGTTGCGGCTGAGTCGCTCGACCGGGATCTGACCTGCGGCGGTGAGGAAGTAGGCGAGCCCCTTGTTCTTGAAGAGCCCGGACTTGGCCAGGTAGTGCGGCAGCCGGCCGTGGTCGTAGACCAGGTGCGCCGCCAGCAGCGGGTCGACGTGCGACACGTGGTTGAGCACGATGATGCAGCCGCCGGAGGCCGGGATGTTCTCCCCGCCGACCCACTCGTGGGTGGTGGTGGCGAACAGCGCGCCCCGCACGATGGGCTCGGCGAAGCGCCAGGCCCAGTTGCGTTTCTCCTGCATCCTGCGAACGACCACGTGCGCAGGCTACTCGCTCGGGTGCCCCGGTCCCGGTCTGCGACGCGGACGCGGCGCCGCCGGCCGGCACCGGGCCTGACAGGATCGGAGTGATGTCCGCACCCCAGCCCCTCCAGCGGTACGCCGTCCTGGTCCCCGTCAAGCCACCCGCCATCGGCAAGTCGCGCCTCGCGACGTTCGAGGCCGACGTACGCCGCCGGCTCGCCGAGGCATTCGCCCAGGACACGGTGCTGGCCTGCCTGCGCGCCGAGCGCGTGGGCCAGGTGCTGGTCGTGACCGACGACGCCCACTTCTCCCGGGCGCTCTCCGCGCTCGGCTGCGCGGCGATCCCCGACGGCGTCTCGGGCGACCTGAACGGCACGCTGCGCCAGGCGGCGGCCGAGGCGCACCGTCGCTGGCCCGGTCTGGTCCCGGTCGCGGTCTGCGCCGACCTCCCGGCGCTGCGATCGGGCGACCTGGACGCCGTCCTGACCGGGCTGCCGGACGATCGCCCCCACTTCGTGCCCGACGCCGCCGGCATCGGCACCACGATGTACGCCGCCGGGCACGACCGCTTCGACCCGCGGTTCGGACCGCGCTCGCGCGCCGCACACCTCGCCGCGGGCGCGCTGGAGGTCACCGACGCCCCGGCCTCGGTGCGCCGTGACGTCGACGACGCCGACGACCTCGCCGACGCGACCGGCCTCGGCCTGGGACCGAACACCTCGGTCGCGGTGCTCGCGACATGACGAACGGGCCGCCACCCCGCAGGGTGACGGCCCGTTCGTCGATGACGCGCTGCGTCAGGCCTTCTTGGCGGTCTTCTTCGCCGTGGCCTTCTTCGTCGCGGTCTTCTTGGCCGGAGCCTTCTTGGCCACGGTCTTCTTGGCCGGAGCCTTCTTGGCGGGCGCCTTCTTGGCCACGGTCTTCTTGGCGGCGGTCTTCTTGGCGGGCGCCGCCTTCTTCGTCGCGGCCTTCTTGGCGGGCGCCTTCTTCGCGGGCGCCGCCTTCTTGGCCGTGGCCTTGGTGGCGGTGGCCTTCTTCGCCGGAGCCGCCTTCTTCGCGGGCGCCGCCTTCTTGGCCGGAGCGGCCTTCTTCGCCGTCGCCGTGGCCTTCTTGGCCGCGGCCGGAGCGGCGGCCAGCGTCAGCTTCGGGAGCTTCTTGGCGCCCGAGACGACGTTCTTCAGGTCGGCGCCGGCGGTGAACTTCGGCACCGCCGTCTTCTTCGCCTTGATACGCGCGCCGGTCTGGGGGTTGCGCACCCAGCGGGCCTCACGGATTCGCTTCTCGAACGAACCGAAGCCGGTGATGGCGACCTTCTCGCCCTTCGTGACCTCGCGGGTGATCGTGTCGAGCACGGACTCGAGGGCGTGGGCCGCGGCCTTCTTGTTCCCGTCGAAACGGGCGGAGAGCGCCTCGATGAACTCTGACTTGTTCACTGTCTTCCCTTCCAATGAACGCTTGTGGTCGAGCCCATGCTCGACTTTCTCCAATGCACGCTAGGTAAACGGGGCCGCACTCACAATCACCACAGGGTGTTTTGCTCGGTGTTTTTCGCCATGAATTTGTCGCACCGGAGTCGGGCAGACCCCCCTCGGGCAGGCTCAGAACCGCTCAGCAGCGGGTGTTTGCCACCGATCCGGGCCGCTCGGGAGAAGGTGGCCGAAATCGACCGATGCCGAGATTTCCCAACCAGGACAGGGAAATCTCGGCATCGGCCGTGTCGTTGGTGAAGGTCAGCCGACCTTCTGCGTGGCCGGCTTCCAGCCGGGCCGGGTCGCCTCGAAGGCCGCGATGTCAGCCTCGTGGCCCAGGGTGATGCCGATGTCGTCGAGACCCTCGAGCAGACGCCACCGCGTGTAGTCGTCGATGTCGAAGGAGTCCTCGATGCGGTCGGGGCCCTCGCCGGCGGTCACCGTGCGCGACTCGAGGTCGACGGTGACGGCCGCGCCGGGGTGAGCCTCGAGGTAGTCCCACAGGCGCTGCACGACCTTCTCGTCGACACGGCCGGCGAGCAGGCCGGCCTTGCCGGAGTTGCCGCGGAAGATGTCGCCGAAGCGCGGCGACAGCACGGCCTTGAAGCCGTAGTTCTGCAGGGCCCAGACCGCGTGCTCGCGCGAGGAGCCGGTGCCGAAGTTGGGGCCGGCCACCAGCACCGACCCCACGGCGTACGCCGGGTTGTTGAGCACGAACGACGGGTCGTTGCGCCAGGCGGCGAACAGGCCGTCCTCGAAGCCGGTGCGCGCGACCCGCTTGAGGTACTCGGCGGGGATGATCTGGTCGGTGTCGACATCGCTGCGCCGCAGCGGGACGCCGACGCCGGTGTGGGTCGTGAACTTCTCCATGACGTTCTCCCTCTGGTCGTCGGGTCAGCGGGCCGCGGCCGGCGCGAGGTCGGCGGGCGAGGACAGGGTGCCGCGGACCGCGGTCGCGACGGCGACCGGCACCGAGACGAGGTGGGTGCGACCGCCCTTGCCCTGGCGGCCCTCGAAGTTGCGGTTGGACGTCGAGGCACTGCGCTCGCCGGGCGCGAGCGTGTCGGCGTTCATGCCCAGACACATCGAGCAGCCCGCGCCGCGCCACTCGGCGCCGGCCTCCTTGAACACCAGGTCGAGACCCTCGGCCTCGGCCTCGAGGCGCACCCGGGCCGAGCCCGGCACGACGAGCATCCGGGTGCCGTCGGCGACCCGATGGCCCTTGATGACCTCGGCGGCGGTGCGCAGATCCTCGAGGCGGCCGTTGGTGCAGGAGCCCACGAAGACCGTGTCGACCCGCACGTCGCGCAGCGGCGTGCCGGCCTCGAGGGCCATGTAGCGCAGGGCGTTCTCGGCCGCGACGCGGTCGATCTCGTCGTCGAAGTCCGTCGGCGCCGGGACACTGCCGCCCAGCGGCGCACCCTGGCCCGGGTTGGTGCCCCAGGTGACCCACGGCGTGACGTCGGCGGCATCGATGACGATCTCGCGGTCGAAGACCGCGTCGTCGTCGGTCACCAGCGTCCGCCAGTGCGCCACCGCGGTGTCCCACTCGGCGCCCTTCGGCGACTCGGGGCGGTCCTTGAGGTAGGCGTAGGTCACCTCGTCCGGCGCGATCATGCCGGCCTTCGCCCCCCACTCGATGCTCATGTTGCACACGGTCATCCGGCCCTCCATCGAGAGCTCGCGGATCGCCTCGCCGCGGTACTCCACGATGTAGCCCTGGCCACCACCGGTGCCGGTCTGGGTGATCAGGTAGAGGATCAGGTCCTTGGCCGTCACGCCCTCGGGCAGCGAGCCGTTGACGGTCACCGCCATCGTCTTCGGGCGGGCCTGCGGCAGCGTCTGCGTCGCCAGCACGTGCTCGACCTCCGACGTGCCGATGCCGTGGGCGATCGCGCCGAACGCGCCGTGCGTCGAGGTGTGCGAGTCGCCGCACACGATCGTCATGCCGGGCTGGGTCAGGCCGAGCTGCGGTCCGACCACGTGCACGATGCCCTGCTCGATGTCGCCGAGCGAGTGCAGCCGGACGCCGAACTCCTCGCAGTTCTTGCGCAGGGTCTCGACCTGCGTGCGCGAGATCGGGTCGGCGATCGGCTTGTCCCAGTCGATCGTCGGCACGTTGTGGTCCTCGGTCGCGAGGGTGAGGTCCGGCCGACGAACCCGGCGGCCCGCCAGGCGGAGGCCGTCGAAGGCCTGGGGCGAGGTCACCTCGTGGATGAGGTGGAGGTCGATGAAGAGCAGGTCGGGCTCCCCGTCGACCGACCGGACGACGTGCTCGTCCCACACCTTCTCCGCCAGGGTCCTGCCCATGACTCACTCCCTCCATCGCGACTCGCGACCGACACCGCAGTCGGCGCGCGCACGGATTTCCGCGCGTCGACCACCCTAGCCCTTGCATCCCATGATCTGAGACGGCAGTATTGCCATATGGACAACTCCAGTGGCGTCGGCGTCCTCGACAAGGCCGCTCTCGTGCTCACGGCCCTCGAGTCCGGACCGGCGACGCTCGCCGGTCTGGTCGCCGGCACGGGGCTGGCGCGACCGACGGCACACCGCCTGGCGGTCGCCCTGGAGCACCACCGCCTGGTCGCCCGCGACATGCAGGGCCGCTTCGTGCTCGGGCCCCGGCTCGCCGAGCTCTCCGCCGCCGCCGGCGAGGACCGGCTGCTCGCCACCGCCGGCCCGGTGCTCGCCCGCCTGCGCGACATCACCGGCGAGTCCGCCCAGCTGTGGCGCCGCCAGGGCGACCACCGCGTCTGCGTCGCGGCCGCCGAGCGACCGAGCGGCCTGCGCGACACGATCCCGGTCGGCTCCCAACTGACCATGCGCGCCGGCTCTGCCGCCCAGATCCTGCTCGCGTGGGAGGACCCCGAGCGGATGCACCGCGGGCTGCAGAGCTCGACGTTCTCGGCGGCCGCACTCTCCGGCGTACGCCGCCGCGGCTGGGCGCAGTCGGTCGGCGAGCGCGAGCAGGGCGTCGCGTCGGTCTCCGCACCGGTGCGCTCCCCCGGCGGCAAGGTGATCGCGGCCGTCTCGGTCTCCGGTCCGCTCGAGCGGCTCTCCCGCCAGCCCGGCCGGATGCACGCCCCCGCGGTCCTGGCCGCCGCCGAGCGGCTCTCGGAGTCGCTGCGCCGGGCCGCTGCCGAGTGACCACGATCCCTGGTTGATCGCTGGTTGGTCGCTGGTTGAGGAAGGCGTGCTGCGCCTGTCTCGAAACCATTGTCGGGGTCGAGGCCGACTTTCGTCCTACCGGGTTTCGAGACGGTTGCTAGCGCAACCTCCTCAACCACCGGGGCTCAGAACAACGAGTCCGCCTCCAGGTTGAGCAGCAGCTGCTTGCGCTCGAGCGGCTCTCGGAGTCGCTGCGCCGGGCCGCTGCCGAGTGACCACGATCCCTGGTTGATCGCTGGTTGAGGAAGGCGTTCTACGCCTGTCTCGAAACCATTGTCGGGATCGAGGCCGACTTTCGTCCTACCGGGCTTCGAGACGGTTGCTAGCGCAACCTCTTCAACCACCGGGGCTCAGAACAACGAGTCCGCCTCCGGGTTGAGCAGCAGCTGCTTGCGCTCGAGCGGCTCTCGGAGTCGCTGCGCCGGGCGGCTGCCGAGTGACGACGACCGCTGGTTGATCGCTGGTTGAGGAAGGCGTTCTGCGCCTGTCTCGAAACCATTGTCGGGGTCGAGGCCGACTTTCGTCCTACCGGGCTTCGAGACGGTTGCTAGCGCAACCTCCTCAACCACCGGGGCTCAGAACAAGGCATCCTGCTCCAGCTCGAGCAGCAGCTGCTTGCGCTCGAGCCCGCCCGCGTAGCCGGTGAGCGTGCCGTTGGCGCCGATCACCCGGTGGCACGGGATCACGATCGGGATCGGGTTGCGGCCGTTGGCGAGGCCGACGGCGCGCGAGGCGGCGTTGGTCATGCCGAGTCGGTGCGCGATCTCGCCGTACGACGCGGTCTCGCCCCAGCCGACGCCGAGCAGCTGCGCCCACACCCGCTTCTGGAAGGCGCTGCCCTCCGGGGCGAGCGGCAGGTCGAACTCCTTGAGATCACGGTCGAAGTACGCCGTGAGCTGGCGTGCGGCCTCGACCAGCAGCGGGTGGTCGTCCTGCTGCTGCCCGCGCGGCCGGCCGTCCGAGTCGCGGAACGGCGAGAACTCGATCGCGGTGATCGCGCCGTCGTGCTCGACGAGGCGCAGGGGGCCGATGGGCGACTCCATCACGGTCCACATGTCAGTGCTCCTTCGGGTTGTGAGTCTGCCAGAGGTACATCTGCGCGTACGACCGCCAGGGGCGCCATCCCTCGGCGAGGCCGACCGCCTCGACCGGGTCCCGCCCCAGACTGCGCAGCGCGTTGCGGATGCCGACGTCGGTCGGCAGGAAGACGTCCGGATGGCCGAGCGCGCGCAGCGCGACGTAGTCGGCCGTCCACGGCCCGATGCCGGGGATCGCCAGCAGGGCCCGGCGTACGTCGTCGCGGTCGGGTCCGCGGTCGAGCGCGATCGTGCCGTCGGCGAGCGCCGCGCACAGCTCGATCAGCGCGCGGCCGCGGGCGCGCGGCATCGGCAGGTCCTCCGGGTCGAGCCCGGCGAGCGTCGCCGCGTCCGGGAAGAGGTGGGTGAGCCCGTCGACCGGCCGGGCCAGCGGACGGCCGTGCTCGGCCACCAGCCGCTCGGCGGTCGTGCGCGCCCCGGCGACGCTGACCTGCTGGCCGAGCACGGCGCGCACCGCGATCTCGTGCCCGTCGACGTGGCCCGGTACGCGCAGCCCCGGCCACTCCCGCACGAGCGGCCCGATCACCGGGTCGCCGGCGAACGCGTCGGCGACGGCCACCGGGTCGCAGTCGGCGTCGAGCAGCCGGCGTACGCGCTCGGTCGCCGCGCTCGTGTCGCGCAGGTCCTCGAGCGCGAACGTCGCGGTGACGAAGGCGGTGCGGTTGGACTCGAGCTCGTCGGGGAGCTCCAGCCGCACCGTGCCGGTGCCGCGCGGCAGCACGAGAGTGCGGGCGTACCAACCCTCCCCCGCGGCCTCGACGCCCGGCACCGCACGCAGCGCCAGGAAGTCGAGCAGCGCCCGGCCCGAGTACGGCGTGCGCACCGCGAGCCGCATCGTGACGACGCCGGTCGCCGGCCGGCCGCCGCGCCGGCCGCGCAGGTCGGTCGGCGAGGAGTCGTAGACCTCGCGGATCGTGTCGTTGAACTGCCGGACGCTGGAGAACCCGGCGGCGAACGCGATGTCGGCGTACGTCAGGTCGCTGGTCTCGATCAGCACCCGTGCCGTCTGGGCGCGCCGGGCCCGGGCGAGCGCGAGTGGCCCGGCGCCCAGCTCGGCGGTGAGGATCCGGCCGAGGTGTCGCGAGGTGTAGCCGACCCGGTCGGCGAGGCCCTCGACGCCCTCGCGGTCGACCACGCCGTCGGCGATCAGCCGCATCGCCCGACCGGCGGCCGTCGCGGCGACGTCCCAGTCGGGGCTGCCCGGCGTGGCGTCGGGAAGGCAGCGCTTACAGGCGCGGTAACCGGCGGCCTGGGCCGAGGCGGCGCTCGGGTGGAAGGTGATGTTGTGGAGGGCCGGGGTGCGGGCCGGGCACGACGGGCGGCAGTAGATGCCGGTGGTGCGGACGGCGGTGTAGAAGACCCCGTCGAAGCGGCGGTCCCGCGACTTCACCGCGCGATAGCAGGACTCGGGGTCGAGCCGCAGGTCGGGAGTCGGGTTCATGCCTCATATCCTGCCTGACCCCGCCGACCCCTTACTGGCGGGAATCGGACACCGCCGTCAGGGCTCGGCGGACCACCGGTCACGAGGACAGGCGTAGGCTCCGCGCACAGCGTGGTTCTCGGTTCCGAGCGGAAACCGGGAATTCGGGGAGAGGGAGGGTCCGCCGTGACCAAGGCGAGCCGTCGGCAGCGTCGCACCGTGATGGCCGTCATCGTCGTCGCCGAGCTGGTCGTCGCACTCCTCACCGGGGCGGGCGTCGTCTTCGCCTACAACCACGTCGACAGCAAGATCGACGAGGGCGCCCCGATCCCGCACGAGTTCGCGCGGCCGGAGCCGAAGCTGCCGACCGGCGCGTTCAACATGCTCGTCATCGGCACCGACACCCGCGACTGCGAGGGCTGCGGCATCGACAAGGAGGGTGGCCTCGGCGGTTCCGACATGACGATCCTGCTGCACGTGGCCGACGGTCGCCGCACGGCCTACGGCATCTCGATCCCGCGCGACACGCTCGTCGACCGGCCCGAGTGCGAGGTCGACGGCACGACGGTCCCGGCCGCCGCCGGAGCGATGTGGAACGAGGCGCTGGCAGTTGGAGGCCCCACCTGCACGGTGGCGCAGGTCCAGTCGGTGACCGGCATCTACGTCGACGACTACATCGTCGTCGACTTCGCCGGCTTCAAGGACATGGTCGACGCCCTCGACGGGGTCGAGGTCTGCATCCCGTCGGACATCGACGATCCGGAGCACAACATCCACCTCGCCGCCGGCACCCGGAAGCTGCACGGCGACGACGCGCTCGCCTACGTCCGCCAGCGCACCTCGACCCCGAACGCCGACCTGGGCCGGATGAAGCGGCAGCAGGCGTTCATCGCGTCGATGCTCAACCGGGTGATGTCCGCCGAGACGCTGACCCGCCCCGACAAGCTGCTGCGCTTCGCCAGCGCCCTCGCCGGCTCGATCCAGACCAACCCGGAGATCGCCAGCGTCGGCGAGCTCGTCGACCTCGCCTCGTCGCTGCGCAAGGCCGACCTGGACAAGATCCGCTTCGTCACCGCGCCGACCACCGACTTCCCGACCGACAGCCCGAACTGGGGCCGGCTCCAGCTCACGCCCGAGGCCGACGAGCTGTGGCAGAAGGTGCGCGACGACGAGCCCCTCGGCTCCCTGGGTCGCGGCGCGATCAGTGGCCGCAACCCGAGCGGGTCGAAGGAGGAGGCCGCGGCCAACGGCCTCTGCGACTGAGTCCTCCCTCGACCGGTCCCCCGCGACGCGGCTACCGGACCGTGCAGGGCCCCTCGATCCGGTCGCCCGCGTCGGCCAGCACCAGGTTGGCCGCGCTGCGACAGACGACGTGGTCGCCGCCGGCGCCGTCGCGGGCGTTGATCAGGGTCCGGCCGGCGGCCCCGACCAGGCGGTCGGGCCCACTCCCGCCGACCAGCAGCACCGTGCCCGGCGTCCGGGCGACCAGGACGTCGGCACCGGGACCACCGTGCGCGGCGCCGCGCGCCGCGGTCACCACGATCCGGTCGGCGCCGGTGAAGCCGAACGCCGCGCTGCCCCGGGTGCTGACCACGACGTGGTCGTCGCCCCGCCCGGCCAGCACCGTGCTGTCCGGGCGTCGGGTCGTCAGCCGGTCCGTGCGGGCGCTCCCCAGGACCGTCCGGCCGAGGGTGCGCACGCCGGCGGTGCCGCGCCGACAGACCACCTGGGCGTCGACCCTGGTCCCGGCCGGGACGGTGCCGGCCGGGATCCCCTGCTTCGTCCCGGTGCCAGCGAACAGCTGCTCCGGGAGCACCCGCGTCGGGCTCGAGGCGTTGACCTGCACCGGCACCCACGCCGCGGGGCAGGCCAACCTCCGGGCCGGGGCTCCGCCGCGGGGTCCGGCGACGTAGGCACGGTCGACGACGACCAGCGGCGGCGTCGCTCCGGCCCGTCGGAGCCCGGGGACGTCGGCGTCCGGGGTGACGGTCTCGCCCGGGGCGCTCAGCACGGCGCTCCCGGCGGCGGTGCGCGCGGCCGGCGTGACGGTCAGGGTCCAGCTCGACGACTGCGCCGCCGTCAGGCCCTCCTTGGACGGCGAGTCGCAGTAGAGCGGGCGCCCCTTGCTGTTCACGCTGCCGGCGTACACGGCGTACAGCGTGTAGGTACCGGCGGCGAGGCCGGGGGTCTTCAACGTGCCCGTGCCACCCGAGAGGGCGCCCTGGGCGAGCCCGGTGTCGGTCCCTTGCGAGGTGACCTTGCCGTCGCAGTCGGTCTTCGTGGGGTCCGGCTTGCTGCCCGGCTGGAGCAGCAGCGCGATCGTGCCGCCCGGCGTGGTGCCGCCGTCGGGGTCGGTGACCTTGACCGAGTACGACGCGGGTGTGCCCGGCGTCGTCGTGCTGGCGCCGGTCACGGAGATCTTCGAGACGTGGAAGCGGTTGGTCTTGTACTCGTAGTCGTCGCCCTTGTACTGACTGCTGGAGACCGTGCCGCCCTTGGCGGTGTTCCAGATGGTCGTGGCTCCCCAGTGCCGCGACCCGTCCTCGCTGTTGAACGCCGTGAACGTGATCGACGATCCGAGGTCGCTGCCGTAGTACATGTAGGAGACCTTCACCCCGCCGGTCTGCTTCCAGCGGTGGTCGCGCTTGGTGTAGCCGAGTGCGGTGCTGTGCGTCCAGGTCTGGGTGTTGAACGACCCGATCTTCTTCTTCCCGCTCTTGGCCTGGTAACCGCAGGTGAAGCCGCCGCCGGTCCACATCACCCAGTCGTTGCTGCCGCCGGTCTGCGACGAGCACTCGCTCGCCCCGGCCGTGGGCGCCACCGCGACCAGGGCGCCGAGGGCCAGCGCGCCCGTCGCTCCGGCGGCGAGGAGCCGGCGGACACCGCCTCTCCGTCTCGTGGTGGGCAGGCCTCGTCCTCGGCTCTCCAGCGCGCTCATGTCGCGGAACCTAGCCCGCGACCGCCGCTCCCGGGATCCGAACGAGCCGCAACCACGCCAAAGGAGGGTCAGTATCGGACGGCAACCGTCCGGATCATCTTGCGTCCCCGGCCGCGGCCAGGTGAGCGACGCAGAGATCCGGCTCCGCGAAGGGCTGCAGCCGCGCCACGGTGAGCGGACTCTCCCACTCCTCCAGCGCCCCCAGCATCAGCCCGAGATGCACCGGGCAGACGACCTCCGGCCGGCTCGTGGCCAGCTCGAGGAACGGGCAGCTGCGCAGCCCGATCCGCGGCACGTCGCCCTCGAGCGGCTCGGCCGCGAAGCCCAGCTCGTCCAGCACCGTCACCAGGCCGTCGACCGACTGCCGCGCCCCGGGCCGGCGTACGTCGGCGAACCGGGAGCTGCTGCGCCGCCACCAGGAGCGTCCCGCCTCGACGAGGCGCTCCCGAGCGGCCGCCGCACCGCTCAGCGAGTCGGCCACCGAGTCGGCCAGCGAGTCGGCCAGCGCCTCGGCGAGCAGGCGGTAGTGCCGTGGGCCCTCGGGGTCCATCCGCGGCACGGCGCGGAACAGCAGCGGCGGCCGGCCCGGGACCCGCTGCGCGGGCGCCGCGCGCTCGACCTGGCCGCGGCGCTCCAGCGACTCCAGGTGGAAGCGGGCCGTGTTGGCGTGGATCCCGAGCCGCTCGGCGATCTCGGCGATGCTCAGCGCTGCCGAGGACGCCCGCAGCACGCCCAGCACGGCGTCCCGGCGCCCCGGCGTGGCGTCGGAGGGAGCGTCAGGCGGGGTGTCGTGAGCGGGAGCGGCCATGGTCTCGCCGACCCTAGCCCTGCGGCGGCAGCCCGGCCACCAGCGGCGTGTCGACGTCGAAGGCACCGAGCTTGGCCGCACCGCCGGGCGAACCGAGCGGGGCCGGCCGACCCGGCAGCGCCTCGTGGAAGAACGCCGCATTGTCGTCGAGGAAGGGCTCCCATGCCGCGGGCAGGTCGTCCTCGTAGTAGATCGCCTCGACCGGGCACACCGGCTCGCAGGCGCCGCAGTCCACGCACTCGTCGGGCTGGATGTAGAGGCTGCGCTGCCCCTCGTAGATGCAGTCGACCGGACACTCGTCCACACAGGCCCGGTCCTTCACGTCGACGCAGGGCTGGGCGATCACGTACGTCATGGACCGAGTTTACACAATGCCCTATTGTAGAAACTGCGGAAACGGCCGCGCCCGACCAGTTCAGGAGCCCAGATGAGCATCGCCGCACGCACGACTCAGACCACGTGGGAGGGCCCGCTCGGGAGCGGGCGAGGGCGGTTCACCAGCTCCAGCAGCACCGCGCTGGACGGCCTGGAGTCCACCTGGGCATCGCGCACCGAGCGACCCGACGGGCGGACCAGCCCCGAGGAGCTCGCGGCCGCGGCGCACTCCTCGTGCTTCTCGATGGCGCTCGCCCTCCGCCTCGGCGAGAACGGCACGCCTCCCGAGCGCCTGCAGGTGGACGCCACGGTCAGCCTCGACGACGTCGACGGCGTCCCGACGATCACCACCTCCGCCCTCCTGGTGCGCGCCCGGGTGCCCGGCCTGGACGCCGACCGGTTCGCCGCCGTCGTCGACGAGGCCGCCGCCCTCTGCCCGGTGTCGCGGCTCTTCGCGTCCGCCGAGATCACCGTCGATGCCGGCCTCGACTAGGCAAGCGACCGGGGCGCGGCCATGACCACGGAGTCGATCGTCGAGACCCTGACCCGCGAGCACCGCGCGATCGACGCCGCCGTCGAGGGCTTCGTCGAGCACCTCCAGGATGGCGAGCTCGACCCGGACCTCGTGCTCGGCGGGCTCGCCACCCTGCGCCGCCACATCTACCTGGAGGAGGTCCACCTCTTCCCGCCGCTGAGCCGCGGCGCCCTGATGATGCCGGTGACGGTGATGCTGCGCGAGCACGGCGAGCTGTGGCGCACCATGGACGCGATCGCCGAGTCGGTCGCCGAGGCGCAGGCCGGTGGCGACTCGCCCCGGGCGCGGGAGCGGACCCGGGCGCTGTGCCTCGAGCTGCTCGCCATGCTCGACCGGCACAACGAGAAGGAGGAGCCGGTCATCTACCCGCAGACGCCGCTGCTCCGCGCGGACGAGGCGGCGGCACTCGCCGCCGCTCTCGCCTCCGGTGCGATGCCCGACGGCTGGACCTGCCACGACGCCGGCACCGGCGACCCGGCGACGCCCGGCCTGACGCCGCCGTGGTCGACGGGTGCCTGACCTTCCCCGGCCGCGGTCGTCGGTCAGGCGAGGATGCCGTCGACGATCAGCGCGATGCCGAAGAGCGCGAACAGCGCGGCGGCGCCGTACTTGATGACGTTCTCGGGCAGCTTCTTGCCGAGGACGGCGCCGACGACGATCGCGAGCGCGTCGGCGGCGACCATGCCGAGCGTGCTGCCGATCCAGGTGCCGAGCCAGCCCTCCTGGGTGGCGAGGGTGATGGTGGCCAGCATCGTCTTGTCGCCGAGCTCGGCGAGGAAGAACGCCGTGCCGACGGCCAGGATGGCGGCCCCGGTCGCGCCGCGGGCCTTGTTGGCCTCGTCCTCGGTGAGCTCGTCGCCGCGCAGGGTCCACGCCGCGAACGCCAGGAAGGCGACACCGGCGATGATCCCGATCCAGTTCTGGTACTCGGAGAAGGCGTCGCCGATGAAGTAGCCGATGCCGACCGAGGCCAGGTGGACCAGCGCGGTGGCCGCGGTGATGCCGATCAGTACGTCGCGGGCCCGATAGCGGGCGGCGAAGGTCATCGCCATGAGCTGACTCTTGTCGCCCAGCTCCGCCACGAAGATCACGGCGGTGCTCAGCAGGAAGGCGTACACGGGGATCTGGTCCTCTCCGGCCCGGCCGGAGGAGCGCTACCCGTGTCGGGGAGGACCCTTCGACCAGGCGCAAACCTCACAGGGGTGTGCGAACTGGTCGAAAGTCTCGTCCGCCACCTCGCGGTGGCCTGCCGTGCCGGGCCCGGGGGCCAGTATGTCGACACGACTGTTGGGGACTACTCCCTTTCGCCGGCGACTATATCCCCTGCGGTGGCGTGCCGCCCAACGGGCGCGCGGCGGTCGGGCAGTCTCCCCCGAAACGGGTCATCGCCAACGGGTCGCGGCCGTGGCACTCTGGAGTGCCCGACTGTCACGTCGAGGGGGTGGGAGCCCTGTCCGAGGAAGACCAGCGCGCCCCCGCCCCGGTCGACCGCACCGACCCGCTCGACGGCGAGTCCCGCGCCGGGCGCTCCACCGTCCGGCAGGCGAAGCTGCGGCCGGCGGTGAACCCGGCGTACCTGCTGCCGCGGCCGCGGCTGCACGCGCTCCTGGAGGGGGCGGTCGACGCGCCGCTCACGCTGGTCGTCGCGCCGGCCGGCTCGGGCAAGACGTCGTTGCTGCGCAGCTGGGCGGCCGAGACCCGGCACCCGCTCGCCTGGCTCACCATCGACGAGGACGACCGCGACCCCGCGCAGTTCTGGCGGGCGGTCCTGGCCGCCCTCGAGGGGATCGCCCCGCAGGCGGCCGCGTCGACCACCGACCTGCTGCACCGGCCGCAGGTGCTCCTCGAGGCCGTCGGCGCGCTGCTCGACGACCTCGAGGCGCGGGACTACCCACCGAGGGTGCTGGTCATCGACGACCTCGACGTCCTCGACGAGGTCGAGCCGGTGGTCTCCTCCCTCTCCCACTTCGTCCAGCACCTGCCCGCGTGGCTGCACGTGGTGGTGGCCAGCCGGCGTACGCCGCCGCTGCCCGTGCACCGCCTGCGGGCGCGCGGCCAGCTGGGCGAGGTGTACTTCCCGGAGCTGCGGTTCTCCTTCGAGGAGGCGACCGCGATGCTGGCGCGGCTCGCACCCTCGCTCGACCCCGACGTGGTGGCCGAGGTGGCGACCCGGGCCGGCGGTTGGGCCGCCAGCATCCAGCTGGCCGCACTCGGCGCCCGCTCCGCACAGGCCCGGGGCCGGCGCTACCTGCCGAGCCAGGACGACGAGCGCCTCCACCTCGCGGACTACGTCTGGCACGAGGTGCTCGTCAACGAGCGGCCCGACGTGGTCGACGTGCTGCTGGCGACCGCGGTCGTCAAGCACGTCGACCCCGACCTGGCGCGCCGGCTGGCCGACCGCACCGACGCCGTCGACCTGCTGACCCTGGCCGAGCAACGCGGCCTGTTCCTGTCGCGCACCGAGCCGCACGGGTTCGAGATGCACGACCTGGTGCGCGAGACGCTGCTCGCCGTGCTCGCCGAGCGCTCCCCCGAGCGGCTCACCGAGCTCCACGCGCAGGCGGCCGCCTGGCACGAGGCGCGCGGGCAGACGGCGTCCGCCCTCGACCACTGGGTGCGCGCGGAGCGTCCCCGCGAGGCGCTGCGCCTGCTCGCCGCGCAGGCGCCGGCGCTGTACGACAGCGGCCAGGAGAGCACGATCCAGCGGACCATCACGGCCCTGCCCGACGCGGTCATCGCCGACGGCGTCGACGCGATGATGGAGTTTGCCTGGTGCCACCTGCTCGTCGACCGGCGCCGCTTCGCGGCCCTCGTCGACGGCCTCGGGCGGCTGGTCCGCGACGACCTCGACGTGGACCCGGTGTGGGGTGCGCGCATGGAGGTGCTCGAGTCGGTGGCCGCCACCCTCCGGGGCCACTGGGACGACGGCGCCTCCCTGGCCCGCTCGGCGCTGGAGAGCCTCGGCGACTCGTGGTGGCTCGACCCGCTCGGCCAGTTCGCGTGGAACGTGATCGCCCGTGACGTAGCCCTCTCCGAGAGGTGGGACGACGCCGGCCACGAGGCGCGCGAGATCATCCGGGCGCTCAGCGTCACGCCGGAGCGGCGGATCGCACTCGAGGGGAGCCGGGCGCTCGGCGAGGCGCTCTCCGGCCACCCCGACGACGCGCTCCGGCTCGTCGCCGGCGCCCGGCACGCCACCGCGCACGGGAGCATGACGATCCTGCGCACGGAGGCGCTGACGGCGGAGGCGATCGCCCGCCGCGAGCTCGGTGACGCCGCGACCGCGCTGCCGATCCTCCTGGAGCTCTCCGAGGCACGGATCGAGCCGGGCCCGCACTGCCAACTGCTGGCGCTCCTCGAACTCACCCAGGCACGGCTGGCCGACGGCGACCTCGAGGGTGCTGAGTCGGCGTTCGGCCGGGCCGCCGAGCTCGTCGAGGTCGAGATGCCGGGGCCGGGTGCCCGCACCCGGCTGGGCCGCATCGGCACGCTGCTGAGCCTGGCGGCCGGCGACCTCGATGCGGCGTACGCCTGGTCGGGGCAGGTGGTCGACCCGTTCTGGACCGGCATGGTCGCGGCCCGCCTCCACCTCGCCGCCGGCGACCTGGGCGGCGCGGCCGACGCACTGAAGACGGCCGAGCCCGGCTGCGTGCGGCACCGGGTCCTGCTGGGCCTGCTGCAGTTCCGGGTGGCCGGGTCCGCACCGGAGGCCGAGGCCCACCTGCTCGACGCGGTGCGCCTGGCCGCGAGCCACGGCCTGGTCGAGACGGTCGCGGCCGAGGGGCCCGACCTCCTCGAGGCGATCGAGCGGCTGGCCTGGCACGCACCGCAGCACTGGCTCGACCGGCTCCGCCGCGTCGGTCCGGCGGAGACGGCGGTCAGCACGCCGCTGGGCCTGGTCGAGGAGCTGACCGAGCGTGAGCTCGAGGTGCTGCGGATGCTGCCCAGCCGACTGACGCTGCGCGAGATCGCCGACGAGCTCTTCATCACGATCAACACGCTGAAGTTCCACCTCAAGGTGATCTACCGCAAGCTCGACTGCACCTCGCGGGCCGAGGCGGCCGAGGTCGCGCGCACGGCGACCGGTCTGCGCCGGACCGTTCAGCCGCCCAGCACCCGCCGCCGCTGGACCTCGTAGCGGTCCAGCGGCAGCAGTCCCCGCTCCACGAGCCGCGCGAGCTGACGCACCTGCGCCACCTGGTCGATCAGGGGCGCGGTGCCGGGGCCTCGGACGATCAGATCCGTCGGGCCCGCGCGAGCCAGCGAGCGCAGCACCCGGTCCCGCGCGATCCGCTCGCCGGTGATCCCCCGGGCGCCACCCTCGCGCGCGGCGTCGGACAGCGCCCCGGCCCAGCTGTCCTCGACGAGCAGCAGCAGGGCGGTCTCGTCGGGCGCCAGCGTCACCGCGGCGAGCTCGATGTCGTGGGGGCTCAGGAGCACGCTCCCCTCGGTGACGGTCATCAGTCCCGCGAGCCTCTCGTGGTCGGTGGGCGACACCGAGTCGACCCGGGCGGCGCCACCCTCACGGACGAGCAGCACGGCGTCCAGGAGCCGGATCGATCCGTCGCGCACCAGCCGGGCCACCGCCTCGGCGACCGGCGCGAGTCCCTCGGCGGCGTGCGCGGAGACGAGGACGTACTCGAGCAGGTCGAGGTCGGGCTCGTCCTCGCGGCGCGGCTCGTCAGGCATGTGGGCTCACCCCCACCGGGTGGTCGTATCGAGGCGTGCCGGGATCGTGTCAGTCCCGCGGGTGGCCCGGCACCACCCCGGAGCGGGTGAGGCGCCGCCACCCGCGCCGCGCCGATGCTGGCAAGCGACCGGGAGGGAGACGCCGATGTCCCGAGCAGCCGCCTCGAGCCGTGCCGCGACCTCGGGCGCCGTGCTGCTGACGCTGGCGTCGGGCCAGTTCCTGATGACGCTGGACAGCTCCGTCATGAACGTGTCGATCGCCCAGGTGGCGAAGGACGTCGGCACGACGGTCACCGGCGTGCAGACGGCGATCACCCTCTACACGCTCGTGATGGCCACCATGATGATCACCGGCGGCAAGGTCGGCACGATGATCGGGCACCGCCGGGCGTTCGCCATCGGGTGCGTCGTGTACGGCGCCGGGTCGCTCACGACCGCCCTGTCGCCGAACCTGGCGGTCCTGATCCTCGGCTGGTCGGTCCTCGAGGGCGTCGGGGCCGCGCTGATCATGCCGGCGATCGTGGCGCTGGTGGCCGCGAACTTCGTGGCCGCCGAGCGGCCCCGCGCCTACGGCCTGGTGGCCTCGGCGGGCGCGATCGCGGTCGCCGCGGGACCGCTGATCGGCGGCGCGGTGACGACGTTCTGGACCTGGCGCCTGGTGTTCGCGGGCGAGGTCGTCGTGGTCGTCGGCATCCTGGCGATGACGCGCCGGATCCAGGACGCCGCCCCGGGTGTGCGCACCCGGATCGACCTGGTCGGGGTCGGGCTGTCGGCGCTCGGCCTCGGCCTCGCGGTGTTCGGCGTGCTGCGCTCCGGCGAGTGGGGGTGGGTCACCCCCAAGCCGGGAGCACCCGACCTCTTCGGCGTCGCGCCGACCGTCTGGCTGGTGCTCGGCGGGCTGCTCGTGCTCCGCGTCTTCGTGTGGTGGGAGCTGCGCCAGGTCGGCCGCGGCCGGGAGCCGCTGGTCGACCTCGGGATGCTGCGCAACGCCCGCCTGATCGGCGGCCTGACGATGTTCTTCTTCCAGTTCCTGTTGCAGGCGGGGTTGTTCTTCACCATCCCGCTCTTCCTCTCGGTCGCGCTCGGGCTCAGCCCGCTCGAGACCGGTGCGCGGCTGCTCCCGCTCTCGGTCACCCTGCTGGTCGCGGCGGTCGGCATCCCGCGTCTGTGGCCGCACGCGTCCCCCCGCCGGGTCGTGGGCCTGGGACTCGTCGCGCTGCTCGCCGGCATCCTGTCGATGGTCGGTGCCCTGGAGGCCGGGGCCGGACCGGAGATCGTCACGACCCCGCTCCTGCTCGCGGGGCTCGGGGTGGGAGCGCTCTCGTCCCAGCTCGGGGCCGTGACGGTGTCGGCGGTCCCGGACGAGCGCAGCGGCGAGGTCGGCGGCCTGCAGAACACCTCGACCAACCTGGGCGCCTCGCTCGGCACCGCACTGGCCGGGTCGGTGCTGATCGGCGCACTGTCGGCGAGCTTCTTCGTGGGCATCGAGTCGAACGCCGCGGTCTCGGACGCCGTCTCCGAGCGGGCCACGGTCGAGCTCGCCGGCGGCGTACCGTTCGTCTCCGACCAGGACCTGGAGGCCGCCCTGGCCACGACCGACCTCAGCGCCGCGGAGGCCGACGCCATCGTCGAGGAGAACACGACGGCCAGGCTGGTGGGCCTGCGATCCAGCCTGACGGTGCTCGCGCTGATCGCCGGCCTGGCGATCTTCCTGACCCGGCTGCTGCCCACGAGGCCGGTCGGGTCGCCCGAGGCACCCGCCGGCCGGTCCTGATCAGTGCAGGCCGACCTTGAGCAGCACGACGAGCAGGCCGACGCCCGCGCCGGTGGCGGCGCTCGCGATCCGCCCGGCCGTGTCGAGCCCACCGCGCACTCCGGCGAGGTAGCTGTAGAGCGTGAGCAGCGCGATCGTCGCGATCAGCGCGATCCAGGCCGCCGTGCGGATCTCGGCGCCGAGCACGAACGCGACCAGGAGCACCCCGAGCGGGACGACGGACGCGCCGGCGATCGGGAGCGTCTCGCGCAGCGCGTGCCGCAGCGCCGCGACCGGGTGGTGCCGGTGGGTCAGCGCGCTGCCGATGGTGACCGCGTGCAGGTGGGCGATCCAGTAGACCGCGACGGTGCCGAGGATGACCAGGCTCAGCTGGCCGATGGTGTCCTTGTAGCCGGCGCTGTAGGCGATCGCCGCCGCGCACACCACCGTGCCCGTGATCGCGCCCTCACCGCCGCGGACCAGCCCGAGCGGGTCACGGCGCGTCGACGCCTCACTCACCGCCGAACGTCTCCAGCAGCGTGGCCCGCTCCGCCTCGGTGAGGTTGGTCGAGATCAGCCGGCTGTCGCGGCCGTGGAACCGCTCCCCCAGTCGGTCCAGGTCGGCGTCGTCGGTGACCAGGAACAGCGCGGAGGTGCCCGGCGTGACCTCCATCCGGATCCGCTCCAGGTCGCGCTCCGTGATGCCGGTGCCGTCGGTCCTCTTCACGAGCGCGCCGATGCCGGCACCCAGCGCGGCACCGGCGATCGGGATCGTGAAGAGCGCACCGCCGAGCACGCCCCACAGCACACCCCAGGCCGCACCGCGCTTGGAGCTGTCGTGCTCGTGGAGGAGGTCGGGCTCGGCGCTGTCCGTCGGCCAGCTCAGCACCGCGTGGTCGACGATCGTGACCAGGCCCTCGGCCTCGGCGGCACGCAGCGCCAGCTCGGCGCGGCCCGCTCCGTCCGTCTCGTCGAACTTCCACACCGTGAACGTGGTCATGCGCCGTCCTCCTGCTCCATGCGTGCCGCCAGCGCGGCCAGGGTGGTTCGGGTCTTGGCCTCCTGAGGCGTGCTCAGGTCGACGCCGTGGCCGGCGAGGAACACCTTGGTCTCGGCGGCCACCCGGAAGGCGTCGGCCGGCGGGCACTTCGTCGAGAGCTCGAGGATCCGCACACCGTCCGGGAGGAACCACAGCTCGGCCACCATCCGGTGAGGATAGTCGCGGTGCTCGAACTTCGCCTTGAGCAGCGTGACCGGCCCGAGCACCCGGAGGTCCTCCATCGTCACGCCCTCCGGGAGTCGCGCGAGCACCAGCGCGCCCTGCTCGTCCGAGAGCACGTCCGCGATCGTGCGGTTTCCGGTCAGCACGCGCCGCGCCTTCTTGTCCGACACCTCCGCGGTCAGCGAGCAGGAGCAGGTGTACCCCGCCGGCGAGGCGTCGACCTCGACCTTGAAGCCCGGGATCCCGCGCAGCCCCTCGGGTACGTCGGCAGGCAGCATCGGCCGCAGCTTCACCGTCACGTCGCCGGGCTTGTCCTGGGTGCGGCGGACGCGCAGCACCAGCCCGGCCGCGGACAGCGCCAGCTCGCGGGTGTCGACGAACGCCACCTGCCGGAGGCCGGCGTCGAGCGGGTCGATCCCGAGCGCCTCGATCACCCCGGGACGGTCCTGGTCCGAGATGGTGACCTTGAGCTCGACGGCGTCGACGTCGGGCAGCAGCGCGAGCAGGCCGGCGAGCTGCTCGGCCTCGTACGTGGGGAGGGTGGTCATGCGGGCGCTCCTTCCGATCGGCCCGATCGGCGCAGCACCAGCTTCACCAGCTCCTCGACGGCCACGAGCGACGCGGCGAGGCCGATGCAGGTGCACCACTGCGCGAACGTGAGTCCGGTGGTGTCGAAGATCCGCTCGAGGAAGTCGAGGGCGGTGATCGCGACGATCGCCAACAGGGCCACGGCGTACCGCCGCAGCTGGAGCGCGCCCGGGATCGCGGCCCGGTCGACGATGGTGCCGGTCTGGTCGCGGCAGAGCAGGGCGGCGGCGAGGTGGAAGAGGGACAGGGTGGTGAGCAGCATGGTCGCGGCGAGCACGGCGTCTCCGGCGTGGTCCCCGATCTGGTAGGCCACGAGTGCCCCGAGCGTCATCACGGCGCCCTGCACGCACAGCCGGATCCAGTTGCCGCGGGACAGCACGGGCGCGCCGACGGGGCGCGGCGGCCGGGACATCAGGCCGCGGGCCGGCTGGTCGAAGCCGAGCGCGATCGCGAGCGGGATGTCGACGACCATGTTGAGCCACAGGATCTGCAGCGGGTTCAGCGGTGCGCCCGCGGCGATGCCGAAGATGCCGGCGCCGATGAAGATAGCGATGTAGGCGACCAGGGTCGACATCTGGAACCGCAGGTACTTCAGCAGGTTGTCGTAGAGCGTGCGGCCGTAGGAGACCGCACCGACGATGGTGGCGAAGTTGTCGTCGGTCAGGATCATCACCGCGGCCTCCTTGGAGACCTCGGTGCCGGTGATGCCCATCGCGACGCCGATGTCGGCGGTCTTCAGCGCCGGGGCGTCGTTGACGCCGTCGCCGGTCATCGCGACGACGTTGCCCTTCTCCTTGAGGATCCGCACCAGCCGGACCTTGTCCTCCGGCGCGACCCGCGCGATCACCCCGATCTCGTCGATCTCGGTGGTCAGCCGCTCGTCGCTCATCGCGGCGAACTCGGTGCCGGTCACCGCGCGGCCCTCGATGCCGAGCTCGGTCGCGATCGCGGCGGCCGTCGTCGCGTGGTCGCCGGTGATCATCCGCACCCGGATGCCGGCGTCGTGGCACTCCGCGATGGCGGCCTTCGCCTCCGACCGGGGCGGGTCGACGATGCCGATCATCGCCAGCAGTGTCAGGTCCTGGACGAGGCCGATGAGGTCGTCACCGGGGCGGACGGTCCCGGGCTCGAGGTCGCGCTGGGCGACGACCATGACCCGCTCGCCGGCGTTGGCGATCGCGTCGTTGGCCTCGAGGGCGAGATGCCGGTTGGCGTCGGTGATCGCGACGAGCGTGCCGTCGGGGTTGCGGATGGTGGTCGCGCGGGCGACGAGCACGTCGGGCGCGCCCTTGACGTAGCAGCGCACGACCGGGCGGCCGTCGTCGGCGGTCATCTCGTGGAAGGTCGCCATGAACTTGTAGTCGGAGTCGAAGGGCACCTCGGCCACCCGGGGCAGCGCGGTCCGGGTCTCGGCGATGTCCAGCCCGCCCTTGGCCCCCAGCACGATGAGCGCGCCCTCGGTCGGGTCGCCGATCAGGCTCTCGCCGTCCAGCACCGCGTCGGCGCACAGCACCATCGGCAGCAGGTAGGGGTCGAGGTCGTGCCGCTGCCCGCCGACGTGGCTGATCTCGCCGACCGTGCTGTAGCCCTCCCCGGAGACCGTGTAGCGGTTCTGGCCCGGGATGACCAGCTCACGGGCGGTCATCTTGTTCAGGGTCAGCGTGCCGGTCTTGTCGGAGCAGATCGCGGAGGTCGACCCGAGCGTCTCGACCGCGGGCAGGCGCTTCACGATCGCGTTGCGCCGGGCGATCTCGCGGGTCCCCATCGACAGCAGCGCGGTGACCACCGCCGGGAGGCCGGTCGGGATCGCGGCGACCGCGAGCGCGACGCCGGTGATGAAGAGCGTGTCGAAGGACTGCCCGCGCGCCAGACCGAGCAGCACGACGAGCACCAGCGCGACCGCGGCGATCGAGGCGATGATCTTCGAGAGCGAGTCGAGCTGCCGCTGCAGAGGCGTCTTGCTGGTCTCGGTGTGGGCGAGCATGTCGGCGATGTGGCCGATCTCGGTGCCCATGCCGGTCGCGGTGACGACCAGCTCGCCGCGACCCCGGGTCACGGAGGTGTTCATGTACGCCATGCAGATCCGGTCGCCGAGCGGCACGTCGGTGCCCAGGACCGGGTCGGCGGTCTTCCCCACCGGCAGGCTCTCGCCGGTGAGCGCCGCCTCCTCGATCTCGAGCGTCGCCGCCAGCACGACCCGGCCGTCGGCCGGCACCCGGTTGCCCGCCTCGACCAGCACGACGTCACCGGGCACCAGCTCGGCGGCGTCGACCTCGACCGCCTGCCCGTCGCGGCGGACCCGCGCGACGGTCCGCATCATCTGGGAGAGCGCCTTCACGCTCTCCTCGGCCTTCGCCTCCTGCCGCAGCCCGATGACCGCGTTGAAGACCGTCAGACCCGCGAGGACGACGGTGGTGCCGGCGTCGCCGGTGACGAGCTGGTTCACGAGCGCCGCGGCAAGCAGCACCAGCTGCATGAAGTCCTCGTACTGCCTCAGGAACGCCCGCCAGCCGGGCTCCTTCGCGGTGCCCGTGAGCTGGTTGGGTCCGTGCGACGAGAGCCGGACCCGCGCCTCGTCGGCGGAGAGGCCGCGCCCGACGTCCACGCCGAGCCCGGCCGCCACCTCGGCCGCCGGCGCCGAGACCGGGTCGGTGACGCTCGGTGCGAGAGCCAGGTCGATGTCGTTGCCCACCGTTGCTCCCCTCGTCGGTCCGCGCCGGCCGGTCCGCGCCCCGAGGGCCATCGTCGTGACCGCACGGGTGGTCCCGCCTCACCCCTGTCGGGGTGGGGTCGAACCACCCACCCCTGTGTGAGCGTGAGCGCGTACCGCTGGACCTCGACCAGCGGGTCGGCCGAGGAGGACCCGATGACCCAGCTCGACGTAGGACCGATCGACTATCTCGCTGTGGAGCTCCCCGGGGCGAGGCTCCAGGGACAGGGCCTGGCGGCCCTGGTCGACCTGACCGACCGCGGGATCATCCGGATCCTCGACCTGGTGGTCGCCACGGTCGGCGAGGACGGCAGCGTCGCCGCCGTGGAGCTCACCGATCTCGACGGCGACGGCGAGCTCGACCTCGCGGTCTTCGAGGGCGTGCGGTCGGGGCTCCTCGACGACGACGACCTCGCCGAGAGTGCCGCGCTGGTCGAGCCCGGCAACGCGATCGCACTCCTCGTCTACGAGAACACCTGGGCCGGCCCGTTCGTCGCCGCGATGCGGGAGGTCGGCGCCGAGGTGATCGCCAGCGGCCGGATCCCGGCCGAGGACGTGATCGCCGCGCTCGACGCCCTCGACGCGGCACAAGCCTGAGGAAAGGACACGACATGGGACTGATCGGCGGCATGGCCCGCACCGCAGTCGTCGCCGGCACCGCGACCGCGGTGTCCAACCGCGTCTCCCGCCGCCAGGCGGGGCGCTGGCAGGCGCAGGCGGATGCGCAGGCCTACCAGCAACAGCAGTACCAACAGCCCCCGCAGCCGCAGTACGCCGCGCCGCCCCCGCCGGCGCCGGCTGCACCGGCCGCGTCCGGCTCCGACGACCTGATCGAGAACCTGCAGAAGCTGGGTGCGCTGCGCGACCAGGGAGTCCTGACCGACGCGGAGTTCGAGGCGCAGAAGGCCAAGCTGCTCGCCGGCTGACCGCTCCGGTCACCTCATGCCGACCTGCGGGGCCGGGCGGGTTGGTGGTGGTTTCGAGGCTCCTCGCTGGCGCTCGTCGCACCTCAACCACCGTCGTCGGGGGGCGACGGTGGTTGAGGTGCGAAGGCGCGCGCAAGCGCCTGAACCTCGAAACCACCAGCCAGCACGGGGAGTGTCGGCGTCATCGGGACACGGTGGTTGAGGAAGGCGCGCTGGCGCCTGTCTCGAAACCACCCCGGGTGTCGACGACGACCGCGCAGATGCGCGACCTCGCCGACGCCGTGGCCGATGCGTCGGTGTGGTCCATGGACCCCGCCGAGACCGGCGCGACACTGGTCGAGCTGACCCGGCTGGCCGCGCAGGTCAGCGAACTGCGGGCCCGGGTCGCCGCGCACGCCGACACGATTCACGTAGGTGCCGGGGTGGGGGCGTCCAGCGCGGCGAACTGGCTGGCCCACCAGACGAAGACCACCCGGGCGGCCGCGTACGGCGCGGTGCGGCTCGGCCACGACCTCGAACAGCACCCCCTGACGCGGGAGGCGCTGGCGGCCCCGAGACCCTCGCCAAGGCCGAGGCGCACCTGGTCGCCGAGGCGCGTCATCACGACGCCAAGGCATTGAGCCGGCTGGGGCGTCGGCTGTGGGAGGTCATCGCCCCCGACGATGCCGACGCCCACGAAGCCGACATCCTCCAACGACAGGAGGCGGCCGCGCTGCGGGCCTGCTCGCTCACGATGGCCGACGACGGCGACGGCACCACCCACGGCCGGTTCACCCTGCCGACCTACCACGCCGCCGCCCTCAAGAAGGTCCTCATGGCCCTGGCCGCACCCAAGCACCTCGCCGCCACCCAAGGCCCCGGCATCGAACGCCGACCCGGACCCGAGGCACTCGGCCGGGCGCTGTGCGAACTGATCGAGCGCTACCCCACCGACCGACTCCCCACCACCGGCGGCGTCAACGCCACCGTCGTGGTGGTCATCGACGAAGACACCCTCACCGGCCGGCTGGAGAAAGCCGGCGTCCTCGACACCGGCGACCGCATCAGCCCCGGCATGGCCCGCCGGCTCGCCTGCGAAGCAGGAATCATCCCCGCCGTCCTCGGCAGCGCCTCGGTCCCGCTCGATCTGGGCCGGCGAAGCCGCCACCACACCGAGCACCAGCGCATCGCCCTGTTCCTCCGCGACCGCGGCTGCCGCGCCGAAGGCTGCGACCGCACCACCGGACTCCACGCCCACCACCAGACCAGACGGCAAGATCAGGTTCCATCGCAGAACGTGACGGACCATCCGCGTGGTGGCACCCGGCGGTGGGGGTTCCACCGGGATGACGAAACTCCCCGCCCCGCGAAGCCGGACCAGCCCGGCCGGAGCGGCTTCCGGTCCGGCCCGGCAGAGCCGCACCGGTCAGGCCAGCAGCTTGGCCTTCGCCTGCTGGAACTCCTCGTCGCTGATCGCGCCGCTGGTGCGGAGCGCGGAGAGGCGCTCGATCTCGGCGGCCGCACTCGGCGCGCCGGCGACGCCCTGGACGTAGGCACGCATCTGCTCGTCCTGGCGGCGGGCGTCCCGAGCCGCGTGCTCCCCCATCTTCTTGCCGCGCGCGATCAGGTAGACGAACACGCCGAGGTAGGGCAGCACGATCACCAGGATCGTCCACCCGGCCTTGCCCCAGCCGCCCATGTCGTCGCTGCGGAAGATGTCGGCGAAGACGCTGATCAGCAGCCAGATCCAGATGAAGAAGAGGAAGAACCACAGCATGCTGAGGAAGACGTCGCCCGGGCTGTACTCCCATACGGTGACCACGATGCACCTCCTGGCAGGGTCGCAGCGGCGACGCCGCTGAGGCGAGCCGTCACGGCGACGGTGCCCGCGTCACATGATGGGGAGCCACCGGGTGGGCGGGCACCACCCCGGTCGGGGTGGTGCCCGTTCCCCCGTGATCAGCGGTCGTAGCCGCGCAGCTGCACGCTCAGCGCCCAGATGACGAAGCCGTCGAAGGCGATGATCACGATCGACCACAACGGATAGTGGGGCAGGAAGGCGAAGTTGGTGAGGGCCGAGAGCCCGGCGATGATCATGCCGAGGACCCGCGCCCACGACTTGCCCATCAGGATGCCGACGGCGACGACCGCGCCGATGACCGCGAGCACGATGTGGACCGTGCCCCAGGTCGTCATGTCCAGCTTGTAGAGGTAGTTGCTGCCAGCGGCGTACAGGTCGTCGTTCGCGACCGCCGACAGGCCCTGGAGCAGGCCCATGCCCGAGGACAGCAGGAGCAGCACCCCGCCGAACGTCGCGCCGAGATCGGCGAACAGGCCTCGAGTCGAGTAGTCGATGTCCCGCGCCGATTCCGTCCTCATGCGAGTGCCTCCTCGAGTGACCGGTGGCTCGATCGTCGGGGCGGGGTGGGTGGCGCCGCACCACCCCGGCCGGGGTGGACTTGTGGTCGCGCCCTCCTCCCGGACCCCCGGGGCCTCAGGTCGAGGAGCCCTCTGGAGCGCCCGCACCCGACCTGGCCGGTGTCGCCGAGGTCGGCAGCGTGTGGCTCGCCGAGGCGGCCGCCGCGGCGGCGTCGGCGAGGGTGCCGCGGGCCTCGCGGTGCCGGCCCATCACGACCGCCATCACGACGCCCGCGAGGCTGATCGCCGCCATCGCCCAGGCGGTCGTGCCGAGCCCGGCGGTGAGGGCGACGGCGGAGCCGTCGCCGTCCGCGATCCGGTTCGCCGTCACCGTGCTGTAGAGGGTCGCCGCCAGGGCGGTGGCGACCGCGGCCCCGACGTACCGGGCCATGTTGGAGACGCCCGACGCCTCCCCGACCTGGTCGGCCGATACGGCGGCGGTCGCCGCGGCCGACGACGGCCCGTTCGAGAGGCCCATGCCGACGGCGGCGGCGACGAGCGGCAGGAAGAACGCGGCGTACTGCCAGGACGCGTCGGCGAAGCCGATCCACGCGAACCCGACCGCGGTCAGCAGGAAGCCGAGGCCGACGACCTGGCGACCGCCGACCTTCGCGGCGAGCCGCGGCACCAGGGGGGCCGACACCACCAGGCCGACCGTGGCCGGCAGCGTCGCGAGGCCTGCCTCGAGCGGGCTGAAGCCCAGGGTGCTCGGGTCCTGGAAGTAGAGGCTCAGCACGTACATCAGCGCGTTGATGGTGCCCGCGCCGATAAGGATCGCGACGGTGGCGCCGACCAGCACCCGGTTGCGCAGCAGGGCGAGGTCGAGCAGCGGCTGCGCCACCCGGCGCTCGACGGCGACGAACCCGGTGCCGGCGAGGATCGCCACCAGGATGCAGCCGACCGTCGCGGCCGAGACCCAGCCCCAGTCGCTGCCCTTGCTGAGCGCGAGGATCAGCGGCCCCAGGGTGAGGGCGACCAGCACGGTGCCGACGTAGTCGACCGAGCGCGGCCGGTCCGCGGCCCGCGAGTCGGCGACGGTCGCGAAGGTCAGCACCATGCAGCCGACCGCGACGCCGGCGTCGATCCAGAAGAGCCCCTGCCACCCGGTGAGGTCGACCAGGACCCCGCCGACGAGCGGTCCGGCGGCCGCGCCGACCGCGGCCGCGGCGCCCCACAGCGACACGGCGCGCACCTGCTCCTGGCCGCTGTAGGCGACGGTCAGCAGGCTCATCCCGCAGGCGAGGATGGTCGAGCCGGCGGCGCCCTGGATCATCCGCCCGGCGATCACCATCTCCCCGGAGCCGGCCAGGGCGATCAGCACGCAGGAGGCGACGAAGAGCAGCAGCCCGGCCTGGAAGACCCGCTTGCGGCCGAAGACGTCGCCGAGCGAGCCGGAGGTGATGATGACGGCCGCGCCGACGAGCGAGTAGCCGGTGACCGCCCACTGCAGGGTGTTCACCGACATCCCGGTGTCCTCGCTGATCGCGGGCAGCAGGATGGCGACCGCGGACGTGTTCGCGTTGACGACCAGCGTGGAGATGCAGGTCGCCAGGAGCACGCCGGTGCGGCGGCCGCCCGTCATCGTGCGGCCGCGCCCTCGGCCGTCGTACCGGCGAGATGGACCAGCAGTCGCGCCTGGGCGATCACCATCTTCTCGATCTCGCTCGGATCGACGCTCTCGTCGGAGGCGTGGATGCGGGACTTCGCGACGTCCTCGGGGCCCCACAGGATGAACTCCGCCGTGGGGCAGGCGTCCTGGAGCGTACGCAGCAGCGGGATCGAGCCGCCGGAGCCGGCCTCCCCCGCCGGCTTGCCGTACGCCTCGGCGAGCGCGGCGCGCGCGGCGTCGTACCCGGGGCCGTCGGTGGCGCACCGGAAGGGTGGGGCCTGCTTGGTGCGTTGCACCTCGACCTGCGCACCGAACGGCGCGTGCGACTCCAGGTGCGCGACGAGCGCGTCGAGCTCTCGCACCGGGTCGGAGCCCGGCACGATCCGCATCGACAGCTTGGCCCTGGCCTCCGGGATCAGCACGTTCGAGGAGCCGGCGATGCTGGTCATGTCGACGCCGATCGCCGAGACCGAGGGCCGCGCCCACAGCTGGGTGCCGATGCTGCCGGTGCCGGCGAGCGTGACGCCGTCGAGGAGGTCGGCACTGGCCTCGAAGTCGGCGGCACTGAGGTCGGCGCCGGTCCACTCGCCGCTCGAGACGCCGTCGACCGCGACGTTGCCGTCGGCGTCGTGCAGCGTCGAGAGCAGCCGCGCGAGCGACATCATGGCGTCCGGTGCCGGGCCACCGAAGACGCCGGAGTGCAGCGGGTGCTCGAGCGTGCGCACCGTGACGACGCAGGCGACGTCGCCGCGCAGGGCGGTGGTGAGGACCGGCTCACCGACCGCGAGGTTGCCCATGTCGCAGACGATGAAGACGTCGCACTGGAAGAGCTCGGGGTGCGCCCCGACGAACGCCTCGAGGTTGCTCTCCGTCTCCTCCATGCCCTCGAGGATCAGCTTCACCGTGCACGGCGGCCGGCCGTCGAAGATCCGCATGGTGCCGAGGTGCGCGACCAGGCCGCCCTTGTCGTCGGCGGCGCCGCGGCCGTAGATCCGGCCGTCGTCCTTGTGCACGGCGGTCCACGGGTCCGACGTCCAGCCCTGCTCGGGCGGGGCCGGCTGCACGTCGTAGTGCGCGTAGAGCATGACCACCGGAGACCCCGGGGGGCCAGCCACCTCGGCGTAGATCGGCGGATAGCCGGTCGGCACGTCCATCAGCCGCGCGTCGGAGAACCCGACCTCGCGGAAGAGCTCGAGGGTGGTGGCGGCCATCTCGTGCACGGGCTCCTCGGGATAGCCCGGGAAGGCCACCGAGGGCACGGCGACCAGCCGCTCGAGCTGGCCGACGAGCAGCGGCATCATCGCAGCCGCCCGCTTCTCGATCTCCTGCAGGTCCATCGGGATCTCCTGTTCTCGCGAGGCTCAGGCGACGAGCGAGCCGATGGCGGCACCGACGGCGACGGTGACGACGGTCATGATCAGCATCGGCACGAAGAAGCTGTGGTCGAGCAGCTTGCTGCCGAGCTTCGTCGTGCCGCTGTGGTCGAAGTTCGCGGCCGCGATCTGGGTGCCGTTCGCGGGCAGCGTGTAGACACCGCTGAGGGCACCGGCCCACATGCCGGTGACCAGACCGGGCGAGAGCCCGGCGGCGAGGCCGATGGGCACGATGGTCCGGGTCGCGGTCGACTGGCTCGTCGTCAGCGCCGCCACCAGGAAGACCGCGAGGGCGAACAGCACCTTCCAGTCGGTGACCCAGCCCCCGATCGTGTCGATGATCTGCTCCTCGTGGGCCGAGATGAACGTCGCGGTCAGCCACGCGATCCCGAACAGGGCGATCGCCGAGATCATGCCGGCCTTGAAGACCGACTGGTCGGGCACCTCCGAGACCTTCGGCCGGCCGAGGAAGAGGATCGCGACGCCGACGGCGAACATCACCATCACGATGGTGGTGGTCATGTCGATCGAGACGGTGCCCTCGCCCTCGACCTCGAAGGCCGGCCGCAGGTCGGGGAAGAGGCCCAGGATGACGATCGCGACCACCCCGGCGAAGAACGCCAGCGCCGAGTTGCGCCCGGCGGCGGTGTAGGTCAGGGCCGTCGACGCGGGCGGCGTGTCGGCACCGGTACCGGCCGAGCCGCTCGCCGGGCCAGCGACGTCGCCACCCATGTCGCCGCCGGCGGCCGCCGGCACCGGCGCGACCGTGACCGCCGCGCCCGGGGCGGCGAGCTCGCCGGACGCGATCTTCGCCTGCACCTCCGGGTCGTCGTCGAGGTCGGGCCACATCCGGTTCACCACCAGCGCGGTGACCACGATGCCGACGACGCAGGCCGGCAGCGTGATCGCGAGGATCTCGGTCAGCCCCAGGTCGTACGGCGCGACGTCGGTCAGCGTCAGCATCGCCGCCATCGCCGCGGAGACCGGGGAGGCCGCCAGCGCCATGCCGGACTGCACGACCGTCACCGTCAGCGGTCGGGAGGGGCGGATGTGGTTGCGGTACGACACGTCGTAGATCACCGGCAGCAGCGGGTAGATGATGTTGCTGGTCCCCGCGCCGATCGAGAAGACGAAGGCCGTCAGCGGGGCGATCAGGGTGATCTGGTGCGGCCGCTTCTCGATCACCCGGGCCGCCATCGCCACCATCCAGTCGATGCCACCCGCCGCCTGCATCATGGCGGCGGCCGTCACCACGGCGAGGATGATCGCCATCGCCGCGGCCGGCGGCTCGCCCGGTGCCTCCCCGAAGACGAACACGAGGATGCCCGTGCCGAGGCCGCCCCAGAGGCCGACCCCCACGCCACCGGCTCGGGTGCCCATCACGATGCACCCGAGCACCACCAGCGCCTCGAGCACGAGCTTCACGTCGTCTGCACTCATCACGCCTCCCCGCACTTGACGTCCGCGACCCGCTCCAGCGCGCCCCATGCCTCGCTGACGGCGTCGATGCTGTCCTCCAGCAGCGGTCGGGCGGCGTCGAGCGCCTGCTGGCCCGCGTCGTTGGCCGCCGCCGCGAAGTCGTTGACGGCGGTGCGCACCGCCGAGATCAGGGTGTCCAGCTGGCCCTCGGCCGTCGCCTGCAGCGCATCGAGCTGGTCCTGCACGTCCTGGGCCCGGGCACGTACGTCGTCGACGGTCGCGGTGTCCGGGTCGAGCTCCGACAGCGAGTCGACCTGCTCGACGAGCTGGTCGTACTGGACGCACAGGTCGTCCTCCGCTCTGACCTGTGCCTCGCCGCAGCCCGCCGAGAGGGCCGCACCGACGAGGAGCACCGCCGCGAGCCCGCCCGCGCGGCTCCGCGCGGACGCCGGCCGACGTCGACCTCTCATGGCGCGGGACGCTAGCGAGGGGCGGGGTTGGCGGGCACCACCCCGGGACGGGTGGGTCCGAACCGGGTCGCCGAGGCCGGGCACCGACCGCCCACCTGGAGAATGGCCGCCGGACGAGGCGCGCAGCGGACGGTCGTTGACGGAGGATGCCATGGACAGGCGCACGGAGCTGGTGTCGGCGGCGAGCGACCACGTCGCCGAGCACGGGCTCATCGGTTTGAGCCTGCGCCCGCTCGCGGCGGCCATCGGCACCAGCGACCGGATGCTGCTCTACCACTTCGAGAGCAAGGACGACCTGGTCGCGGCCATCCTGGAGCACTCCTCGGGAACCGCGCTCGAGGAGCTGGCCGGGCTCGAGCCCCGCGCCGACGTGCGTGCCGCGGTCCTCGACCTCTGGCAGCAGCTCCGTGCGGGACGGCTGGCGGCCGACTACCGCGTGTACATCGAGGCCGCCGCCATGGGGCTCCTGGGTCGCGAGCCGTATCGCAGCGTCATCCGGGCGGGCAATCGGGAGTGGCGTCGCACACTGGCGCGCTACTTCGCCGGCAGCGGGGCCACCTCCACGTCTGCGGCCCGGGTCGCCGCGTTGGTGGACGCGGCCCTGATGGGCCTGTTCCTCGACCTGCCACTGGACGACGACCCCCTCGTCGAGCGCACGGTGCGGGACCTTGCCGACGCGGCAGCGGCGCTGTCCGGCGCCGGATAGTCGACCCCTCGCCGTGGCGCGCCCCTTCGCCAACGTGGGGGCTGCCGTCCGGCCCCGACCGCGGCTAGCCTCGCGAGATGAGCGCGGAGCGCACCCTGCCACCGCTCCCGGCCGACGCGTTCGATCGCGTCCTGTGCGTGGTGGCCCATCCCGACGACGTCGAGTACGGCACGTCGGCGGCCGTCGCGGCGTGGACGAGCCGGGGCGTGGACGTCGGCTACCTGCTGCTGACCCGCGGGGAGGCCGGCATGGACGCCAGCCACCCGGACCGGACTGCCGCGTTGCGCGTGGGCGAGCAGATCGCGGCCTCGGCCGCCGTCGGCGTGTCCGAGGTGGAGTTCCTCGACTACCCCGACGGCGTGCTCGTCTACTCGTTGGAGATGCGCCGCGACATCGCCCGGGTGATCCGGCGGCACCGCCCGGACGCCGTCGTCGTGGGTTCGTGGGAGGTGGAGTTCGCGGCCGGACTCAACCAGGCGGACCACCGGGTCGCCGGACTGGCGGCCGTCGACGCCGTCCGGGACGCCGGCAACCGCTGGGTGTTCCCCGAGCTGCTCGACGAGGGTCTGCAGCCGTGGTCGCCACGCTGGCTGCTCGTCGCCGGCGACGAGCGGCCCACGCACGGTGTGGACGTCACCGGCACCGCGCTCGAGGGCGGGATCGCGTCCCTGGAGGCGCACGGCGAGTACCTCGCCGGGATCGCGGGCCATCCCCCGCCGCGGGCGATGATCTCCGGCGTCACGGCGGTGCACGGCCGACGGATGGGGGTCGCCCACGCCGTGCTGTTCCGGGCCTTCGACTTCCACGCGCCGCCGCCGATCGCGGTCGAGGCCATGCGGCTCGCCGAGGCCGAGGCCGCGACGGAAGGCCCGGACCCGCCCTGACCGGTCGTCACCGCGACGGGTCGGGTGCGCGGTCGTCCAGCATCCTGATCGCCAGGCGCGCGTACTCCGCGGCCACCTGCGCCGGAGTCAGCGGCCCGTCGACCCGGAACCACGAGGGAAGCGCCGTGCACATGGTCGCGATCGCCCGGCAGGCGGTGCGCACCTCCACCCCGGGGAACGCCAGCGCCGCCTGCTCGTCGAGGAGATGCTGCACCTCGTCGCGCAGCGCCGTCACCCGGGCCAGGTCGTCGCCGGACATGCCGCGCATCTCGCTGGCGCCGATGAACGCGAGGTCGCCGCGCACCGCGTGGAAGAGGGCCAGCGACTCGACCATGAGCGCCAGCGACTCGACCGGGGTCCCACCGTCGGCGCGGGCGTCGAGCAGCCGCCAGCGGATCTCCGTCATCGTGACGTCCATCAGCGCGACCAGGATGTGCTGCTTGCTCGGGTAGTGGTGGTAGATCCCGGCCACGCTGACCCCGGCCTCGGTCGCGAGCTCGCGCATGCTGGTGGCGTGGAAGCCCTGCCGGACGAACAGCCGCACGGACGCCGCGAGCACCGGGCCCAGGCCGACGTCGTCGAACCGGCGCCAGTCCTGGTCGGTCCGCTCGTGCCCGTCCACGATCGGCGCAGGTGCCGCGACGTCGCCGCTCATCAGTACGGCGGCGGGGATCCCCACCAGCTCGGCGATCCGCTGCAGCCGGGCCACCGTGACCGGCGCCCGCCCCGTCTCGAGCGCGCTCAGCGTGGCCGGGCTCACCCCGAGCTCCGCCGCCAGCCTGCGCAGCGACAGGCCCTTCGCCACTCGGGCGCGGCGGACAGCCGCCCCCACCTCATGTTCGGTCACACCGAACATGTTAGACCCGCTGGACAGTTGCTGAACAGATTCCGTACGATCACTCGGTAATGTTCAGCGCGGTAGAAGAGGTGCACATGTCCGGTGACATCCGCGACCTGGTCCGCCTGGACCGACTCGGTCCCCGCCTGGCCGAGGTCACCGGCGAGGAGGCGTGGCGGAACAGCCGGGCGGAGCTGATCAGCGGGGGGAAGTCCAACCTCACCTTCACGCTGACCAGCGCCGCCGGCGAGCTGGTCCTGCGCCGCCCGCCCACCGGAACCCTGCTGCCGAGCGCCCACGACATGGGCCGCGAGGCACGCGTCCAGCGGTGCCTGGCCGGCACCGACGTCCCCGCCGCGCCGATCGTGCTCTACGACGAGGGCGAGCTGATCGGCATCCAGTGCTACGTGATGGAGAAGGTGCCCGGGCACGTGATCCGCGGCGAGCTCCCGGACGGGTACGCCACGACCGCGGCCGAGCGCACCCGGATGGCGTTCGCCTTCGTGGACACCCTGGCCGCCCTCCATGCCGTCGACCCGGAGGCGGTGGGGCTCGGCGACTACGGGCGACCGGCGGGGTTCATGGAGCGGCAGGTACGGCGCTGGACCGGGCAGTGGGAGGCGAGCCGCAGCCACGACGTCGCCGAGATCGACGAGCTGGGCCGGCGGCTGGCCGCGGCCGTGCCGGTCCAGCGGCGCAGCACGATCGTGCACGGCGACTTCCGCACCGACAACGTCGTGTACGACGCCGCCGACCCGGGCCGCATCAACGCCGTCCTCGACTGGGAGCTGTCGACGCTCGGCGACCCGCTCTCCGACCTCGGGCTGCTCATGCTCTTCTGGCGCGACGCCGACGACGGCGACCTGAGCCTGATCCCCGGCGTCAGCCAGCTGCCCGGCTTCCCGAACCGGGCGGGCATGCTCGAGCGGTACGCCGCGGCGTCCGGGGCCGACCTCAGCGACCTGGGCTACTACCGGGCGTTCGCGCACTTCAAGTTCGCCATCATCGTGCAGGGTGTCGCGGCGCGGTCCGCGGCCGGCGCGATGGGCGGCCAGGACTTCGGCGACTTCGACGACGAGATCCTCCGGCTGGCGCAGGCCGGTCTCGACCACATCTAAGGAGACACGATGGACTTCGCCCTCTCCCCCAAGGCCCAGGATGCCTGCGACAGCATGTGGGAGTTCATGCGCGAGCAGGTGTTCCCGGCCGAGCCCGTGTGGGCGGCGTACCTCGCCGAGCACGGCGAGCACGCCACCCCGCCGGTCATCGAGGACCTCAAGACCGAGGCGAGGCGCCGCGGCCTCTGGAACCTCTTCCTGCCCCAGCTGTCGGGCCTGTCGAACCTGGAGTACGCGCCGGTCGCCGAGATCTCGGGCTGGTCACCGGTGATCGCCCCGGAGGCGATCAACTGCCAGGCCCCCGACACGGGGAACATGGAGACGCTGGAGCTGTTCGCGACCCCGGAGCAGCGCGAGCGCTGGCTGGAGCCGCTGCTCGAGGGCCGGATCCGCTCGGCCTTCGCCATGACCGAGCCCGACGTGGCCTCCTCCGACGCCACGAACATCACCACGACGATCACCCGCGACGGGGACGAGTACGTCATCAACGGCCGCAAGTGGTGGATCACCGGGGTCGCCGACCAGCGGTGCGAGATCTTCATCGTGATGGGCAAGACCGACCCCGACGCCGCGACCCACCGACAGCAGTCGATGATCCTGGTCCCCCGGGACACGCCGGGCGTCAGCATCGAGCGCCACCTCCCGGTCTTCGGCTACCAGGACCAGCACGGGCACTCCGAGATCGTCTTCCGCGACGTGCGGGTCCCGGTCGACAACCTGCTGGCCGGCGAGGGCGACGGCTTCCGGATCGCCCAGGCCCGCCTGGGTCCCGGACGCATCCACCACGCCATGCGCGCCATCGGCATGGCCGAGCGGGCTCTGGCGCTGATGGTCGACCGGGCCAAGTCCCGGGTCGCGTTCGGCCGACACCTCTCCGAGTTCGGCAACGTGCAGGACCTGATCGCCGACTCCCGCATCGAGATCGACCAGGCGCGCCTGCTGGTCTACAACACCGCCTGGCTGATCGACCAGCACGGCGCGAAGGCCGCGAAGTCGGAGATCTCCGAGATCAAGGTCGCGGCACCGGCCGTCGCGGTGGCGGTGATCGATCGCGCCATCGAGGTCTTCGGCGCGATGGGCGTGTCCGACGACACCGTCCTGGCCGGCTTCTACGCCTGGGCCCGGGTGCTGCGCATCGTCGACGGCCCGGACGCCGTCCACCGGCGCACGATCGCCCGCCAGGAGCTCAAGCGCGTCCCCCCGCACCTCGGCTGACAGAGAGCAGGCACCCATGACCGCGAGCCCGGCCACCGCGAGCCCGCTCGACCGCTTCCGGCTCGACCACCAGGTGGTCGTCGTCACCGGGGCCAGCTCCGGCCTCGGCCTCGGCTTCGCCCGCGCCACCGCCGCCGTCGGAGCCACGCTCGTCCTGGCCGCGCGGCGGGAGGACCGGCTCACCGCCGTGGCCGACGAGCTGCGCCGGAGCGGCACCACGGTGCTCACCCACCGCACGGACGTGTCCCGGCCGGAGGAGTGTGACGACCTGGCGGCGGCCGCCGTCGCGGAGTTCGGGCGCATCGACGTGCTGGTGAACAACGCCGGGCTGGGTCCCGCCGGCGCCGCGCTGCGCGAGGACCCCGACGTGTTCGGCACCGTCATCGACGTGAACCTCAACGGCACCTACTGGATGGCCCGGGCCTGCGCTCCGCACATGCCCCGGGGGTCGTCGATCGTCAACGTCGCCAGCGTCCTGGCCCTGGTGGCCTCCCGCTTCCCACAGGCGCACTACGCGGCCAGCAAGGCCGGGGTCCTCGGCCTGACCCGCGACCTGGCCCAGCAGTGGTCGGCCCGGCGCGGGATCCGGGTGAACGCGCTCTGCCCGGGCTACTTCGCCAGCGAGATGACGGCGTCCGAGGGCGCGGAGCTGCTGCGTGGGATGGTGGCCGACCACAGCATCCTCGGCCGCTTCGGCGAGCAGGAGGAGCTCGATGCGGCGCTGCTCTTCCTGGCCTCGCCGGCATCGTCGTACATGACCGGGGGCTCCCTGGTCGTCGACGGCGGGCTCAGCGCCATCGTCTGACGCGCCGCCTCAGGAGCGTCCGGTCACCGACCGCGGCCGCTCGACCCACGCCCGACCGCCCAGCGCGAGGGCGACCACGGCGAGCACCAGCACGCCCGGCAGCAGCCAGCTCGACGGAGCCGCCTGCTCCAGCAGCACGAAGGTCCCGATCACGAGCACGAACCAGCCGAAGAGCGCCCGGAGCCGGTCCTCGGGGATCCGGCCGGTGAGCCGGCCGCCGACGACGGTGCCGCAGATCGCCACGGCGGTGACCGGGAGCGCGAGGTCCCAGGGGATCGAGACGGTGGTGAGGTAGCCGGCCAGGCCCGCCGCGGACTTCATCGCGATCACGACCAGCGACGTGCCGACGGCGACCGACATCGGCAGCCCGCCCAGCAGCACGAGGGCCGGAACCACGAGGAACCCTCCCCCGGCGCCGACGAGCCCCGTCAGCAGTCCCACGACGACGCCGTCGACCAGCGCCCGGGCCACCCTGAGCTCACCGGCGGCCGGCGCCACGCGCGGCCCGCGCAGCATGGCGACGGCGGTGGCGATCATCATCGTCGCGAAGGCCGTCAGCAGGAGCCGTCCCGGCAGGTGGCCGGCGACGAGGCCGCCGACGAACGCGCCGACCATCCCGCCCAGGCCGAACACCGCGCCCGTGCGCCAGCGGATCCGGCCCGCGCGGGCGTGCGTGACCGCGCCCACCGCCGAGGTCGTCCCGACCACGAGCAGCGACGTCGCGATCGCCTCCTTGGCGTCAAGGCCGGCGACGTACACGAGGATCGGGACGGTCAGGATCGACCCGCCACCGCCGAGGGCCCCGAGCGCGACGCCGACGACGAGCGAGAGCGCCAGGACGAGGACGAGGGTCATGCCGACCGGGTGAGCACGGGGAGACCCGCGTCGGCGGCCCGGCCGAAGTGGTCGTCGACCGCGACGACGTCGCGCCCCTCCGCCGCCAGCAACGACGCGGCGATCGACGCCCGGTAGCCGCTCTGGCAGTGGATCCACAGCGGGCGCCGCGGCAGTTCACCGTGCCGCGCGCGCAGCTCGTGCAACGGCACGTTCACCGCCCCGTCGATGTGCCCGGCGTCGAACTCCTCGGCCCGTCGTACGTCGAGGACGTCCACCGGCTGCCGCGCGAGGACGGCGGCCAGGCGGGGGAAGTCCGCCTGCTCGAACGAGCCCAGGGGCCGCTCGTCCCACCGCTCGGGCGAGCCCGTGGTCGCGGCCACCGGCCGCTCGATCCCGATGCGCATCAGCTCGACCTGGGCCGCGGCGACCTCGTCGGGTCGCGACCCCAGCAGCGTGAGCGGGGTGCCCCAGTCGAAGAGCCAGCCGAGGTTCGTCGCGAAGGCCCCGTCGAGGCCGACGTTGACGCTGCCGCGGACGTGACCGGTCGCGAAGGCGGTGCGGCCGCGCAGGTCGACGACCCACTCCCCCGCGTCGATGCGGCGCCGGATCTCCGCCGCCGTCGCCTCCCGGGGCGGCGTGAGGTCGCCGCGGCCGGGACCCGCCACGTTGAGCGGCGCGATGTGGGCGTAGTAGCTCGGCCACGGCCCGAGACCCGCGAGCAGCTCCCGCACGTACGTCGCCTCGTCGTCGACCAGCACCGGGTTCGTCCTGCGCTCGTCGCCGATCGTGGAGTCCACCGCGTCGGACTGGGTGGCCGAGCAGAACGACCCGAACCCGTGGGTGGGGTAGAGCCTCGCGTCGTCGGGAAGCAGCCGCCCGAGCCGGTGCGCCGAGCCGTGCTGCAGCCGGGCGAGCCGGTCGGTGTGCTCCTCGCCCAGCAGGTCCGGCCGGCCGGTCGAGCCGTAGAGCAGGGAGCCGCCGGAGAACACCGCTCGCCCCAGGTCGGCGTCCCGGTCCCGCAGCACGTAGGAGAGGTGGTGGAACGTGTGGCCCGGAGTGGCGACCACCTCCACCCGCATCCGGTCTCCGACCTCGAGGAGCTGTCCGTCGCGCAACGGCTCCCGGTCGAAGGCGACCTCGTCGGCGCCGTTGAGCAGGTACGCCGCACCGGTCTCGCGGGCCAGGGTCAGGCCGCCGGTGACGTAGTCGTTGTGGACGTGCGTCTCGAAGACGTGGGTCAGCGACAGCCGCTCGCGGTCCAGCACCTCGAGCACCCGGTCGATGTCGCGCTGCGGGTCGACCACGAACGCGACCGACCCGTCGTGCACCAGGTAGCTGCGGTCCCCGAGGCTGGAGGTCTCGACGGTGACGACGTGGAGCCCCGCGGTGGTCCGGTGCCGGTCGACACCCGTCGCGCTCATGCCCGGCCCCCCTCGTCGACGCACGCCAGCACGGTCTCCGCGAGCATCGGCAGCGTGGCCGGCCGGGCACCCACGGCGTCCTCGACCGCGCTGGCCAGGGTGGCCGCGCACGGACCGATCGGCGGCTCGCCGATACCGCGGGCGTGGAACGGGCCCACGCCCTCACCGGACTCGAGGATCGCCACCTCGATCTCCGGGCAGTCGGCGGCGGTCGGGATGGCGTACTGGTAGAACGCGCCGGTCAGGTTGACGCCCTCGTCGTACACGACCCGCTCCGTCAGCGCGTAGCCGATGCCCTGGACGACCGCACCCTGGATCTGGCCGCGGACGCTCAGCGGGTTGATGGCCCGACCCACGTCGTGGGCGGCCACGTAGCGCAGCGGCCGCACCTGCCCGGTGCGGGTGTCGACCTCGACGTACGCCGCGTGCGCACCGAAGGTGAAGTCCGGCACGATCCGCTCGGAGTCGACCAGCTCGGTCACCGGCTCGCCCGTCGGCGCGAAGTAGGTCCGCATCGCGTTGATCGCGACCCCGGACGCCAGGCACATGGCCACCACCTCGGCCAGCGGCACCACGCCGCCCGGGGTGAGCACGCCGCCCTCGGTGAGCGTCAGCTCCGACACGGGCTGCCCGGTGCCCTGCGCCACGCCTTCGAGCAGCTGGCCGCGCAGCTCCTCGGCCGCGGACAGCACGGCGTTGCCGGACATGTACAGCTGGCGGGTGGCCGTGGTGCGTCCCGCCAACGGTGTGCGTGCGCTGTCGCCGAAGTGCACCGTGACGCTGTCCATCGGCACATGCAGCACCTCGGCGGCGATCTGCGCGAGCGACGAGACCTGGCCGCCGCCCACGTCCGGGACGCCGCAGCGCACGACGACGCCGCCGTCGCGCTCGCAGCCCACCCACGCCGACGCGGAGTCGTTCATCCAGGCGACCCGGCCGTAGGGCTGCACGTTGCAGGCCAGCCCGAGTCCGACCCGGTGCTCCGGGGACGACGGCTCCGGTCGCGGGCCGATCGCCTCCAGCACCGCGTCGATGCACTGCGGCAGCCACACCGCGGTCTCGATCCGCTGGCCCGCCGGGATCCGGTCACCGACGACGAAGGCGTTGGCCTTGCGCACCTCGACCCGGTCCCGGCCCGCGGCGTCGGCGACCCTGTCGATCTGGGCCTCGTAGGCGAGCACGGGCTGCATCCCGCCGAAGCCGCGGAACGCCGAGCCCGGCGTGTTGTTCGTGTACGCCGCGCGCGAGTGCACCCGCACGTTGTCACAGCGGTAGGGCCCGGCGGCGTTCAGCGTGATGTAGAGCAGCACGAAGCCGCTCAGCAGCGGGTAGGCGCCCGCATCGGAGACGATCTCGATGTCGTGGGCCAGCAGCGTGCCGTCCGCGGCCGCCGCCGTGCGGTAGCGCATCCGCACCGGGTGCCGCTTGGCCCGCGCGGTCAGCGACTCCTGGCGGCTCCACACCATCTTGACCGGCCGCCCGGTCCGCTGCACCGCCAGCGCGATGTAGGGCTCGACGGTCATGTCCTCCTTGCCGCCGAAGCCGCCGCCGAGGTACGGCGCCTGCACCCGGACCTTGGAGTCCGGCAACCCGACGATGTGGGCGATCCGCCGGTAGTGCTCGATCTCCTGGGTGGAGGCCTTGATGTTGATGACGCCTTCGTCGTCCAGCCAGCCGATGCCGGTCTCGAGCTCCAGGTAGGCATGGTCGACGACCTGCGCCTCGTAGCTGCCCTCGACCACGATCGGGGCCTCGGCGAACGCGCGGTCGACGTCTCCCCGGTCGATGCGCCACTGGCTGAGCAGGTTGCCGCCCTCGTGCACCTCCGGCGATCCCGGCTCCAGTGCCCGCTCCGGGTCGGAGACGACCGGGAGCACGTCGTACTCCACCTCGATGAGCGCCTCCGCCGCGGCGAGCGCGCGCGGGCTCTCGGCCACGATCAGGGCGACCGGCTCGCCGTGGTAGCGCACCCGCTCGACGGCGAGCACCCATGACGGCGGCAGCGGCCGGCCCTTGATGCCCGCGGTGTTGGTCGGGATCTCGTTGTTCGGCACGTCCTCCCCGAAGAGCACCGCGACCACACCCGGCACCTGGAGGGCCGCGGACGCGTCCCGCGAGACGATCCGCGCCGACGGCACGGGCGAGCGCACCAGTCGGGCGTGGAGCTGCCCGGCGATGTCGACGTCGCCGGCGTACCGGGTCCGGCCGCGCAGCTTCTCGTGGGAGTCCCGGCGCGGCACCGCCTGGTTGACGACACGGGTAGTCGAGGCCGTCCGGCTCGAGAGCGTCTCGGTCATCGCGTCGCCCCCTCCGCGGCCGCGTCGACCACCGCATCGACGATCGCCTGGTAGCCCGTGCAGCGGCAGAGATTGCCGTGCAGGTGCTCGCGCACGACGGCGGGCGTGACCTCGACACCGGACCGCAGCAGCTCGACGGCGGACATCAGCATCCCCTGGGTGCAGAAGCCGCACTGCGCGGCACCGGTCTCCCAGAACTTCGCCTGCAGTGGACTGAGCTCCTCGCCGTCGGCGAGGGAGGCACTGGTCTCCACCGCGGCCCCGTCGACCTGGACCGCGAGCGTCGTGCAGCCCGTTGCCGCACGGCCGTCGACGAGGACCGTGCAGGTGCCGCAGGTGCCTTCGTTGCAGCCCTCCTTCACCTCGTACGCGTGCGCCTGCTCACGCAGCCAGCGCACCAACGTGGTGTCGGCCGGCGCCCGGCCGGTCACCTCCGCGCCGTTGAGCGTGATCGTCGTCTCCGCGGTGCCCATGCCGCCGGTCATCAGTGGTCCCTCCTCGCATCGGCGCAGGCCTCCCGGACCGCGCGCACCGCCATCGCCTCGATCAGCCGGGCCCGCTCCGACGCCGCGCAGTACGGGTCGTCGGCCACGTCGAGCTCCCCGGCGAGTCCGGTGATCGACCGAACGCCCTCCTCCACGGTCAGGCCGGTCAGCCGCCGCTCGACGGCGTCCAGCCGCAGCGGCCGGTCGGCCGCGCCGGTCACCCCGATCGCCACGCTGCTGATCCGTCCGCCGTCCAGGGCGACACCCGCGGCGGCGGACGCCAGCGCGAAGTCCCCGGACCTGCGGGAGTACTCCTGGAAGCCCCAGCCGTGCCCGGGACGGAGCGGCACCCGGACCGCCGTGACCAGCTCGCCGGGCGCGAGATCGGTCTGGTAGTAGCCCAGGGAGAAGGCGCGCGCCGGGCGCCACTCGGCGCCGGCCCGGCTCTCGACCTGGTAGTCGGCGTCGAGCACATGGCAGCTCACCGGCAGCTCGGCGGCGGCGTCGCCGTGCGCGACCGAGCCCCCGATGGTGCCCCGGTTGCGGATCCGCTGGCTGCCGATGTGAGCGGCCGCGCGGGCCAGCAACGGCGCGTGCTCGGCGATCACGGGGTCGCTGGTCAGCTCCGCGTGCGTGACCGCGGCGCCGATGACCAGATGGTCACCCTCCACGCCGACGCTGCGCAGCCCGGGGATCGCGGAGACGTCGACGAGGAACGCCGGGGCCGCGAGCCCCAGGTTCATCATCGGCACCAGGCTCTGGCCACCGGAGATCGGTCGGGCGTCCTCGCCGCCCTCGGCCAGCAGGACGATCGCCTCAGGGACGCTGCGGGCCCGCTCGTAGGCCATCGAGGTCAGCACGTCGGACATCAGCGTCCCCCACTCCGTCGACCGACGCGGCCCAGCAGGATGCCGACGACCACCGCCACCGCGACGGCTGCGACGCCAGCGAGCACCTTCGTCGGCACCGGCGAGGCGTCCAGCAGGTTGATCGGCTCGACGGGTTCGACCGGCGGGGCGGGCGGCGTCGTGTCGCCGGGGCGGCCGGCGTCCGCGGGCCGCGTCGCCGGCTCCTCCAGCCTGGCCGCGAGGCAGTCGGCGAACTGGCCCATCAGCTTCGCGCTCAGCTCCTTGATCGGTCCCTGGCCGAGCTGGGCCACCCGGCCGGTGAGCCCGAGGTCCGTGGCCAGGCACACCTGCGTGCCGCCGGGGGCCTCGGCCAGCGAGGCCTTGATCGTCGCCTTCACCGTCCCGCCGCCACGGCCATCGCGGCCGCCGGCCTCGATCGTGGCGATCATGCTCTCGTCGTCCTTGACCACGAACGCCGCCTCCCCGGCGTAGCTCATGTTCATCGGGCCGATGCGGAGCGCGACCCGCCCGGTGAGCGTGTCTCCCGCCACCGACTCCACCGTCGCACCGGGCAGGCACGGGGCCACCCGACCGAGGTCGGTGAGGAACTCCCAGGCCCGCTCCGGGGTCGCGGGGACGGTGAACTGGTTGTCGATGCGCACGCTGGCTCCTGTCCTACTGCTGATCGGGTTCGCGGACCGCGGCCACCGCCTGGACCTCCAGGCGCCACGCGGGGTTGAGGAAGCCCGAGACCTCGACGACGGTGCTGGTGGGTCGATGGTCGCCGAAGAACCGGCCGCGGACCGCCGAGACCGCGGCACCGTCGCCGATGTCTCGCAGGAACGTCGTGATCGACACGACGTCCGCCATCGTCAGTCCCTGGTCGGCCAGGCAGGCCTCGAGGTTGGCGAAGACCTGCTCGGCCTGGGCGGCCAGGTCGTCTGCGGGCAGGTGGTTGCCGTCCCGGTCGACCGGCACCTGGCCGGAGACGAAGCACAGCCCGGCGGCGACGACCGTCTGCGCGTAGGCCCCGAGCGGGGCGGGTCCCCTGGCCGGGCTCATGCGTGCCTCTCGATCGGGTTCTCGTCGTGCCGGGACCACTCCGACCACGAGCCGTCGTAGAGGGTGAGGTTCTCGTACCCGGCGTCGCGGAGGGACACCAGCACCGCCGCCGCCGAGACGCCGCCGCCGCAGTAGAGGACGGTGGGCCCCTCCTGGGCAACACCGGCCGCCGCGGCCAGTGCGACGACCTCCGCCCCCCGCTTGAAGCGTCCGTCGTCCCCGACCAGGGTCGGCGACGGGAGCCGGGTCGCACCGGGGATCCGCCCGGCCGAGGTGTCGAACGTCGCGTCCATCCGGCAGTCGACCAGGCGGACGTCGTCGCGGTCGAGCAGGGCGCGGACCTCCGCCATCTCCCGGCGGAGCTGCCGCGGCCCGTCGACGAGGAAGCTTCGTGGCTGCGGGAGCTCGTCGGCCTCGCCGACCGACACCGGCAGGCCGACCTCCTCCCAGGCGGGGAAGCCGCCGTCGAGCACCGCGACCCGCTCGTGCCCGTAGTGCAGCAGCGCCCACACCAGCCGGGACGCGGTGAAGAGCGAGTTGTCGTCGTAGGCGACGACCAGCGTGTCGTTGTCGACGCCGAGTCGCGACATCGCCGCCGCGAACTCGTCGGCCGGGGGCAGCATGCCCTCGACGCCGTCGACGGTCGTGCCCCAGTCGTCGATCCAGTCGGCATGCACGGCGCCGCGCACGTGGCCGGCCGCCCACATCTCCCGCCCCGTCGGTCCGTCGGCCAAGGAGGCGCGGGTGTCGACGACGCGGACGTCGGGCCGGTCGAGCAGGTCCGCCACGGCGGCGGGGTCGAGATACAGGTTCACGTCAGGCTCCCAGGTAGATCGCTTGCACGCGGGCGGAGTCGGCGAGGTCGGCGGCGACGCCGTCCTCCACGACCCGCCCCGTCTCGAGGATGTAGGCGTGGTCGGCCAGGTCGAGGGCGAGGTTGGCGTTCTGCTCGGAGAGCAGGATCGTGTAGCCCGCCCCACGCAGGGCGACCAGCGCCTCGTAGATCCGGTTGACCAGCACCGGGCTGAGGCCCATCGACGGCTCGTCGAGGACCAGCATGTCGGGGCGGGCCATCATCGCCCGGCCCATCGCCAGCATCTGCTGCTGGCCGCCGGACAACAGACCGGCCTTGCTGGCGCTGCGGTCCCTCAGCTCGGGGAACAGGTCGTAGACCTCGCCCAGCGTCACGTCGTCGTGCCAGCCGCCGTTGCGTCGGACCGCACCCATCCGGAGGTTCTCCAGCACGGTCAGGTCCGCGAACACCCGGCGCCCCTCGGGCACGAGCGCGATGCCGTGCCGGGCGATGGCGTGGGTCGGCACCCCGGACAGCGAGCGGCCCTGGAAGGTGACCTGCCGCGCGCGGCTGGGCTGGAGTCCGAGGATCCCCCGGATCGTGGTCGTCTTGCCGGCCCCGTTGTTGCCCACCAGGCACGTGACCTGGCCCGGCCGCGCCGCGAAGTCGATGCCGTGCACGACCTCGACCCGGCCGTAGCGGACGGTGAGCCCCTCGACGACCAGTCCCTCCGTGCCGCTCATAGCGTGAGCTCCTCGCTCGTCGTCGCGCCGGGCCCCAGGTAGGCCTCGATGACCCGGGGGTCCTGCTGCACCTCGGCGGGTGAGCCCTCGGTGAGCACCTGCCCCTGGTCGAGCACGACCACGTGCTGGGAGATGCTCATCACGAGCTTCATGTTGTGCTCGATGAGGAGGACCCCGATGCCGTCCTCGGCCAGCCCGGCGATGGTCTCGGCCAGCGGCAGCGCGCTGGCCGGCGGAAGCCCGGCGGCCGGCTCGTCGAGCACGACGACCTCGGGCTCCATGGCGAGCACCCGGACCATCTCGACCAGCTTGGCCTCGCCGAAGGGCAGCGACTCCACCAGCGAGTCGGCGCGGTGCTCGAGCCGGAACCTGCGCAACAGGACCAGCGCCGCCTCCTTGACCTCGATCTCGTCACGACGCGCCCGTGGACCCCGGACGAGGTCGCCGAGGTGGCTGCCCCGCTGCCGCGAGTAGGCACCCATCGCGACGTTCTGGAGCACGGTCATCCCGGTGAAGATCTCCAGGTTCTGGAACGTGCGCCCCAGCCGGTGCTCGGCCCGGGTGACCGCCTTCCCGGGCGGCAGCCGGACGCCGTTGACGACGACCTCCCCCCGGTCCTGGGTGACGAAGCCGGAGATGACGTTCGCCAGCGTGCTCTTGCCGGCGCCGTTGGGACCGATCACCGCCGTGATCGCCCCGGCCGGCGCGCGCAGCGTCACGCCGCTGAGCACCTGGAGGCCGCCGTACGCCTTGCACACGCCGGTGATCTGCAGGCCGGGCCGCTCGATCGTGCTGGTCATCGCTGCACCGCCTTCAGCGTCGTCGGGGCATCGACGGCCACGTCGGCGGCCAGGTCGGCGGACCGCTTCGCCCGCTCCCGGCGATCCTCCCGGCGGGCCGCCAGCTCGCCCGCGACACCGCGGGGGAACAGCTGGACGGCGACGAGGAAGACGATGCCCATGATCAACGGCTCGTAGTCGGCGTAGTCCGCCGCGAACACCTCGATGCCGGTGAGCAGCAGCGCCCCCAGGATCGGACCGATCATCCGCCCCGCCCCGGAGACGACCAGGGCGACGACCAGCAGCACCGCCGTCATGAAGTCGAACGTCGACGGGCTGACGAAGCGCGAGTCGAACGCCTCGAGGGCGCCGGCGACACCGGCGTAGAAGCCGCTCAGTCCGAAGGCCAGCAGTCGCAGCCGGAAGGGACTGGCGCCGACCGCCAGCGCCGCCGGCTCGGAGGCGCCGTAGGCGCGCAGCGCGCGGCCGGTGCGCGACACCAGCAGGTTGTGGGCCGCGATGGCGCCGATCGCGGCCAGGACGGCGGCCAGTCCGTACTTCATGATCGGCTCGGTGAACTCCATCCCGCCCACGGAGAACGGCGGGATGCCGACCAGTCCGTTGGGGCCACCGGTCAGCTCGACCATCCGCCCGAACAGCAGGTACAGGACGAACCCGGCGCCCAGGGTCGCCATCGTGAAGTAGATCTCCTTGAGCCGCATCGACAGGACGCCGATCAGGAGCGCCACCAGCGTCACGAGCACCGGTGCGAGAGCGAGCGCGAGGACCGGCGGCACGTCGTGACGCACCGTCGCGATGCCGGCGGCGTAGGCGCCGAGCCCGAAGAAGCCCGCCTGGGCGAGCGAGGTCATCCCCGCGACGCCCTGGATGAAGTTCAGCCCCGTCAGCAGGATCAGGAAGATCGCCATCCGGGTCCAGATGTGCAGGGCGTAGTCGGTGGCGGCCAGCATCGGCAGCACGACCAGCAGCCCGAGCGTGATCCAAAGCTCCCAGGTGGCCCGACGGCTCATGGTCCGCGCGGGACCGGCGAGACGGCTCATCATGTCCGCACCGCCCGCGACGTGCCGAGCATGCCGGTCGGCCTCAGGGTGAGGATCGCCAGCAGCACGACGAACGCGACCACGTCGGCGTACGCCGCCGCGCCGTAGCCGGACATCACGGCCTCCGCGACCCCGAGCATCAGGCCGCCGGCCAGGGCCCCACGGGGGTTCCCGAGGCCGCCGAGCATCGCCGCGGCGAAGCCCTTGAGCCCGAGCAGGGTGCCCGAGTCGAAGGACATCACTGTCAACGGCGCCAGTCCGGCGCCGGCGAGCGCACCCACGGCGGCAGCGATGGCGAACGCCCAGCGGGCGGTGGTGCGGTAGGAGACGCCGAACGTCTGCAGCGTCTCGGAGTCGCTTGCCGCCGCCCGCAGGGTGGTGCCCAGCTTGGTGCGCTGGAAGAACAGCGTGAGCGCGGCCACCGCAAGCACCGCGAGGAGCAGGTTGAGGAGCGTCTGCCGGCTGGTCGAGGCGCCGAGCACCTGCAGCGATCCCGGGCCGAGCAGCGACGGGAGGGCGAAGGTGTCCCGGTTCGAGATCAGCATCGCCGCGCCCTTGACGACGACGGCGATCGCGATGGTCGCGATCGTGATGCTGGCCGGGGTGCGCAACCGCCCGAAGCCGAGCAGGCCCATCTCCGTCAGCACGCCTAGCAGCGTCGTCAGCGCGATCGCGACCAGGATCGCCACGAGGACCGGGACGTCCCACGCCTCGTAGAGCATCCCGGCGCTGAGGCCCCCGACCATGACGTACTCACCCTGGACGAAGTTGATCGCCCCGGTGGCGTTGAAGACCACGCCGAAGCCGACCGCGACGAGCGCGTAGATCGCGCCCACGCTCAGCCCGGACAGGATCACCTGGATGAACAGACCGGTGTCCACAGGTCACTTCGCAGGCATGAAGCGCGAGCCATCCCAGCGGATGACGGCGACGTCGTCGACGCTGAGGCCGCTGTGGTCGTCGGCGGTGAACTTGAACGCGCCGGTGACGCCCACGTGGGTGCCGAGAGCCTCGATCGCGTCGGCGACCTTCTCGCCGTCCGGGTCTCCACCGGTGGCACGCAGCGCCTCCACGGCGACCATCATCGCGTCGTAGGCCTGGCCCGCGTAGACGTTGGGCTGCTCGCCGTCGTACTCGTCGGCGTAGGCGGCGGCGAAGTCCTCCATCACCGGCTGCTGCTCGTCGCTCTTGTCGATCTCGTCCCAGACCGGGAGCTTCGGCGACACCAGGAGCGTGCCCTTCGACGCGGCGCCGGCCTGCGTCATGTACCGCTCGTCCACGAAGCCGAAGCCGTGCATGACCATGACGTCGTCGCCGAGCACGCTGCGGACGTTCTTGAGGAACGTCACGCCCGCCGGGGTGATCGTCCACGCCAAGTAGGCCTGCGGGTCGTTGCCGGCCAGTCGCTTCACCTGCGGGGTGAGGTCGTTGGCGGCCGGGTCGAACGCCGCGGTGGAGACCTCGATGCCCGCCTCCGGGGCCAGTCGCTCGAGCTCCTCCTGGGCCGACTGGCCGAAGCTGGAGGTGTCCGGCATGAACGCGACCCGCGTGATGTCGTTGGCCTGCCAGAACTCGATCAGCTTCTCGACCATCACGGTGTCGTTGAAGGTGGTCTTGAAGGTCAGCGGGTGATCCTCGGCCGGCTCGACGATCTGACGGGCCCCCTCCGTCGCGATGAACGCGACCCCGCGGCTCGAGGTGATCGGGTCCATCGCGAGCGCGATGCCCGAGGAGCCGCCGCCCCCGACGACGAGCTCGACGCCATCGCTGTCGAGCATCCGATTCGTCTGCTGCACGGCGGTGGAGGTGTCACCCGCGGGGTCGTAGAAGACCCAGTCGATCGTCTTGCCGTCGATGCCACCGTCGGCGTTGACCTGCTTGACCGCCAGCGCGGCCCCCTTGCGCATCTTGTCGCCCAGGTTCGCCCCCGACCCGGACACCGAGAACAGGGTGCCGATCGTGATCGTGTCGTCGCTGCCACCGTCGGATCCCGAGCTGCCCAGGCCGCAGGCGGACAGCGCCAGGAGGGCCGAGCACGTCAGGAGCGTTGGGATCTTCTTCCTCATGATGTCTCCTCCGAGGGGAGTCGTCGAGATAGGTCGGGATCGGTCGGGTCGGGGGGTGACGGGTGGCCGGTCAGTCGGCCAGGGAGCCGATGCGGCCCATGTCGAAGGCCTCGGTCATGTGCAGCGGCAGGACGTTGTCGCCGCCGAGCTCCTTGAGCCGGACCATCTGCTCGTAGGCCTGGAACAGGTCCGTGTGCCCGCCGGGCGGGATGACCTTGAAGTGCTCGGCCTCCTCCTCGGACGGATAGAAGTTCTCCTTGAGCACGCACATACCGGCGATGACGTAGGTGCCCTCGGAGGTCGTGACCACCGCGGACTGGCCGCCGTGGGTGTGCCCCGGGGTGAGCAGCAGGTCGAAGCCGTCGGCGATCTGGTAGTCGCCGTCGAGCTGGGTCAGCCCCATGTCCTCGATGCGCTGGTAGTGCTCCGCCGGCGCGTACGACGTCGCGAACATCTCGTGGGAGGGGGTCTGCTGCCACTCCTGCCGCTGCACCAGGATCTCGCTGCCGCCGAAGGGCTCCATGGTCATGCAGTGGTCCCAGTCCAGGTGGGTCAGGATCGTGACGTCGATGTCGGAGGGCTTCATCCCGCGCTCGCGCAGGTGCGACTCGATGGGCTTCACGTCGACCACGTCGGCGAAGACCTGGCCCACGTGCACCAGCTCGCGGTCCACCGGGCGGATGTGCTCGTTGTAGTTGTCGGCGCTGCAGCCGACGTCGACCAGCGCGGCGAAGCCCTGCCCGCGCACCAGCCAGGCGACGTACGGCACGTCGACCGGAACCCCGGCGTTGTGCATGTACGTGAACCGGCTCTTCTCGCGGTGCGGGCCGTAGGCCACGACCAGCGGCTCGATGGTGAACAACTCGATCCTCCTCCGGCGCCGTCCGGCGCCTGCTCGACCCGCGTCCGGTGGCTGGTTCCCATCCGTGCGGGCAACTGAACGTCCACATAGCAATCGATCTGTCAGCGCTGTCCGACGCTGCATCCTGCTGTGACCGGGGACACTAGCCCAGGATCGGAGCCGTGTGAAGTACTTACTGCATGTACAAATAGTTACGCGTCCACGCCCCACCACGGCGGTTTCTGCCGTACCCTGCGTCGTGACCACGACCGACGGCTGGGGGATGAGTGCGATGGACGAACCGGCTGGTGCGTCGTCGAACGGCAAGCGGACCGGACGGGTTCGCGACGCCGACCGGTCCCGTGCGGCGATCCTCGACGCCGCCGAGCACCTCTTCGCCGACCTCGGCTTCCAGGGCGCCTCGCTGGCCGCGATCGCCGACCGCGCCCACGTCTCGGTCGGGCTGCCCGGCTACTTCTTCGGCTCGAAGGAGGAGCTGCACGACGCGGTCCTCCAACGCGTGTTCGACCGACGCAACGCCGCCCTGGACCGGGTGGCCACCGACGCGGAGGAGCTGCTGGAGCGAGCGCCGGAGGCGGGCGAGGAGGCGCTGCGCCTGCTGATCCGCGGCTACGTCGACTTCCTCCTCGAGAACCCCACGTTCGTCTGGCTGCTCACCCGGGACGCGCTCGAGCACGCGGGCAACCGGGAGGAGCTGCCGCGACACTCCCAGCGCTTCGCCGACCGGATGGTCTCGCTGATGACCCGGGCCGGAGTGACCGAGGCCGCGCACGCGCCCGACCAGCTGTTCCTGAGCCTGATCGGGATGTGCTACTTCCCGCTCGAGCACGACGCCACGATCGTCGCGGGCATGGGCCAGCGGGCCTGGAGCCGAGCGTTCCACGACCGACGCGTGGACCACATCGTGCGGCTGCTGCTGCCGCGGGCCACGTAACGGGGACGGACCGGTCGCGGGCTGGTCCCGTCGACGGTCCCCACCGACCGTCCCACCCACAGGAGGTGCCGAATGGAGAACAGACGGTGGACCGCGTTCTACACCGACGCGGTGGCCGGGACCGACCTCGCCCGCCACACGTCGCTGGTCGAGGCATGGCGAGCGCGCGTGGCGCGCGAGCCCGAGGCCGTGGCGATCGCCTACTTCGACGCCACGATGACCGTGCGGGAGGTCGACGAGGTCACCGACGCCCTCGCGGCGGCCTATCGCTCGCTCGGCACCCAGCGCGGGGACCGGGTCGGCATCTACCTGCAGAACATCCCCCAGTTCGCCCTGTCCCTGCTCGCCCTGTGGAAGCTCGGGGCGACCGCCCTGGTGCTCAACCCCATGTACCGCGGCCAGGAGCTGCGCCGGCTGATCGACGACGCGGCGGCCGTCGGCATCGTCTGCACGGACGCGGACGTGCCGGCGACCGCCGAGACGCTGGTCGGCAGCACGGTGCAGTGGATGGTCAGCACCACTCCCCTGGCCTTCCAGACCCGCAACGACCCGCGGGTCTTCGGCGCGGAGGCGCGGCGCCTCACGCCGGCGGAGTACGACCTGGAGGAGCTCATCGACGAGTTCCGCGGCGTTCGGCCGGCCCCGCTGGCTCCGACACGCGACGAGGTGGCACTGCTGACCTATACGTCGGGCACGACCGGCCCGCCCAAGGGTGCGATGAACACCCACGGCAACCTGCTGGCGGTGACCACGACGTACGCCGCTTGGATCGAGCTCCGGCCCGGGGACGCCGTCTTCGCGATGGCGCCGCTGTTCCACATCACCGGCGCGGTCATCAACGCGACGATCGCGCTGCTGCACGACGCCGTCCTGGTGATGACGAACCGCTTCAACCCCGAGGTGGCGATCGACGCGTTCGTCGAGCACGGCGTGACCTTCACGATCGGATCGATCACCGCCTTCAACGCCATCGACCAGCTGCCGCAGGCCACCCGGGAGCACTTCGCCTCGCTGCGGTCCGTCTACAGCGGCGGCGCACCGATCCCACCGTCGACCGTCGATCGGTTCCGCGATCGCTTCGGCGTCTACATCCACAACATCTACGGCATGACCGAGACGAGCTCGGGCGTGATCGCCGTGCCGCTCGGCGTCGAGGCGCCGGTCGACGAGGCGAGCGGGACGCTGTCGGTGGGGGTGCCGCTGCCGGGCCTCGACGCGCAGGTGGTGGACGCCTCGGACCGACCGGTCCCGCCCGGTGCGCAGGGTGAGCTGGTGCTCCGCGGACCGCAGGTGGTGCCGGGCTACTGGCACCGGCCGGAGGCCACCGCCGCGACCATCCCCGACGGCTGGTTGCACACCGGCGACGGAGCGATCATGGACGAGGCGGGCTGGGTCTACCTGGTCGACCGCCTGAAGGACCAGATCAACACCTCCGGCTACAAGGTCTGGCCCCGTGAGGTCGAGGACACCCTGTACGCCCACCCCGCGGTGCACGAGGCCGCGGTCGTGGGCGTGCCGGACGACTACCGCGGCGAGGCCGTCACGGCCTTCGTGTCGTTGAAGGCGGGGACGACCGCGACACCGGAGGAGCTGATCGCGTTCGCCCGCGAGCGGCTCGCGGCCTACAAGTGCCCCCGGGTGGTCCACGTCGTGTCGGACCTGCCGAAGACGCAGACCGGGAAGATCCGCCGCAACGTGCTCCGGGACCGGGAGGCGGCCGACGCCGGGGCCGACGACCGCCTGTGACAGCGGGCCGCGGGCCCACTGTCACAGGCGACTGCCGCCGCTCCCGCCGGCGCGGCGGGCGGCACCCATGGGCGTCAGGACAGGTGCGGCGCGGAGCGCAGCCCCGCCGCGACCTCGCTCTCCATGCTGAGCAGGATCTCCGGGACCGGCCCGCCGTTCCTGGCCTCGAGCTCCGGGAGGCCGTCGGGCGTGCCGCTCCCGCCCTGCGCGGCAGCGGTCTCCTCGGTGGTCGTGCCAGTGGTCGTGCCAGTGGTCGTGGCGTCAGCAGCGTCGTCGCTGATCTGGATCACGAGCTTCATCGTTCTCCCTCCTACCAACCCAGCACGGCGTAGCGGACCTCGAAGGAGGTCTGCTCCGCGCGCAGGTTCTTGATGTCGATCCAGTACGTCACGTAGTAGTCGGACGGGCGCTCGGTGCGGACCGTCCACTCGACGGTGGGGCCGCCTCCCCGCGGGTTGGTGGGCACCACCGACCACTCCACATGCCAGTGCGCCGGCCAGTTGAAGGTGAACCAGCGCTGGGTCTGGTCGGCCTCGAGCCGGCCCCGGAACTGGACTCCGAACCAGCTGCGCTGCTCGAGTGCCATCGGGATCAGCTGGCGCAGGTCCGGACGGCTGCCGATCCGCTGCGTGCTCGGGCGCCCCGGCGCGTCCTGCTGCGGCGATCCGCCCGCGCGCAGCAGCTGCCGGGCCCGACCGGGCGACAACGGGATCCGGCCCGCGGCGCGCAGCGTGCCCTGCACGCACGCGAGGGCACCGACCACGATCGGCGAGGCGCTCGACGTACCGCTGAACATGTCGGTGTACCAGAGATCCTGCGAGGCGCCACCCTGCAGGTCGCCGTACCCGGTCGAGGTCACCTCCCGTCCCCAGCCCTGCGCGTCGACGCACGCCCCGTAGTTGGAGAAGTCGAGCCGGGACCGGTCCGGGCCGTGGTCCCGCCCGTGGGTGCCCGGCGGTGGCGCTCCGGCCCCGACGACGACGGCACCGGAGTCCAGTGTCGTCCGGCGGAAGGGGTTGACCCACCACGTCGGGAAGCCGGCCGACCCGGTGTCGTAGACGGCGTTGTCCAGGTCGCGAGCGCCGTTGCCGGCGGCCTCGACCACGACCACGCCGCGGTTGACGGCGTAGCGGATGGCCAGGTAGTCGTCGGGCCACCACTCGACCGCGATGTACCCGTCCTGGCCGGCACCGCTCGCATCGGGGCCTGCCCGGTGGATCTCCAGCAGGAGGATGTCACCGGCGGACACCCGGTCCGCGGCCTGCTGGATGGCCTGCGCGGTGGGCATCGAGAACGCCGCGCCGTAGACGACGGCGTCGGGTGCGATCCCGGTGACCCCGAAGCTGTTCACGTCGCCGCTGATCTCGCCGAGCACCGCCGTGCCGTGGTTGGTGTCGGTCGAGCCCGTGCCGACGACGACCCCGCCCTGGTTGGTGCGCAGATCCTCGTGCGTGAAGCGCCAACCCCACTCACAGTCGATCACCTGCACGCCCGCGCCTCGGCCTCCGGAGACGGTCCAGGCATGGCGTGCGTCGATGCCGCCCGGGGCGGCGCCCAGGTAGCCCTGTCTGGTCTCGAACGACGGCGACACCGGGGGCGAGTCCATGGGGAGCGGCTGCATGTCGTTGACCCCGAGGCCGTCCGTGCTCGCCTCCTCGTAGGGCGCCTCGGCCCGGGCGGACTGCGCCCGCGCGGCGACGGCCTTCTTCGCCGGTCGGGTGCCGCGGCGGCTCGACGTCGTCGTGCGCGTCTGGGCGAGCGCCGCCGCCGGCTTCACGTAGGCGCTCTCGACGACGCCCATGGCGTTGAGCTGCTCGGCCAGTGCCTCGAGCCGGTCGTCGGGCGCCGCCACCTGGTAGCAGCGACCCATCCTGTCGACCAGCTCGCCCATCTCGGGCGCCGCCATGCCGGCGGCCGCCGGGTGCTGGCTGTCGGACCGCAGTCGTTCGGCGGAGCCGAAGATCGGTTGGAAGACGACGTCCGGCGCGGCCGCGAGCTCCGCGAGCGGCCCGACCGGGCTGTTCGACGTTGCCGTGGCGTACGACGCCGTGATCTCGACGCCGGAGCCCGCTGCCGTGAAGCAGACCAGCTCTCGGCGGCCTTCGGCCAACGGGCCGTCTTCGTTCAGTCGTGCGCTACCCCTGTCTGCCATGGTTCACCTCTCCTTGGGTCACGGCACCGGGTCACGGCACCGATTCGGGTGGCTTGACGTAGGCGGACTCGACGTACCGATGGCCGACGAGTTCGCGGACGACTTCGTCGGCGTCGCGGTCGGAGGGCAGTGCGACGTGCAGCCAGGACTGCATCTCGGGATCGTCGGTCCCGGGGAAGAGCGCCCCCACCGGGGCACCGACCAGCTGCGTGAGCACCGTCGTCGCTTCCCGGCGACCGATCTCAGGGCTGATCTGGATGACGACGTCAGTCATGACCATCACACGGTTCGCGCCCCGCATCGGCCGGTTCGCCGACGGCTCGAGCGTGCCCCTTCATCAGAGTGCGACGCCCGGTGCCTGTCAACGGCTGGGCACGTCAATGGCGAGAACTCGTCATTTTGCGCACCACCCGTCGATGTCCGGGAGGGTCGAACCTCAGCGCCGGCCCCTCGTCGGCACGCCCAGCGCCGTGGGCGTCACCGCCGCGTCGGCCTCGGCCGCGCTGAGCCAGCCCTCGGCCACGACGACCTCGAGCACGCCCCGGTCCGAGGCCAGCGCCAGCCGGGCCGCCTCGGTGGCGCGTTCGTACCCGATCATCGGGCTCAGCGCGGTGACCAGTCCGATGCTGCTCTCGACCTGGGCGCGCAGGTGCACCTCGTTGACCGTGATGCCGTCGACGCAGCGCGTCGCCAGGGCGGTGGACGCCCGGCCGAGCCGGTCGATGCTCCGGAACAGCGTGTGCCCGATCACCGGCTCGAACGCGTTGAGCTGGAGCTGACCGGCCTCCGCCGCCATCGTGACGGTGAGGTCGTTGCCGATCACCTCGAAGGCCACCTGGTTGACCAGCTCGGGGATCACCGGGTTCACCTTGCCGGGCATGATGCTCGACCCGGCCTGACGCTCCGGGAGGTTCAGCTCGTGGAAGCCCCCTCGGGGCCCCGAGGCCAGCAGCCGCAGGTCGTTGCAGATCTTGGAGAGCTTGACGGCGTACCGCTTGAGCATCGACGAGAGCAGCACGAAGACGCCGCAGTCCTGGGTCGCCTCGATCAGGTCCGGAGCGGTGCGCACCGGCAGCCCGGTGATCCTCGCCAGGTAGTGGCGCACCAGGTCGCGGTAGTCGTGGTGCGCGTTCAGGCCGGTGCCGATGGCCGTCCCGCCGAGATTGACCTCGAGCAGGTGCGGGACCACCTCGTCGATGCGCGCGCGGTCCTCCCGCAGCGTCGCCGCGAACGCCCGGAACTCCTGGCCGACGGTCATCGGCACGGCGTCCTGGAGCTGCGTGCGACCGAGCTTCAGCACGTCGCCGATGTCGTCGGCCCTCCGCTCGAACGACGTCGCCAGTGCCTCGATCCGCACCACGAGGTCGTGCACGGCGAGCCGCAGCCCGAGCCGCAGCGCGGTCGGATAGACGTCGTTGGTGGACTGTCCCAGGTTCACGTGCTCGTTGGGATGGACCACGGCGTAGCTGCCCCGCGGCTCGCCGAGCAGCTCCAGAGCCCGGTTGGCGATGACCTCGTTGGCGTTCATGTTGGTCGACGTCCCCGCACCGCCCTGGAGTACGTCGACGACGAAGGAGTCCCGCAGCCGCCCCTGCCGGATCTCGAGGCACGCGGCGATGACGGCGTCCGCCACCTGCTCGTCCAGCAGGCCCAGGTCCCGGTTGGCCATCGCCGCGGCCTGCTTGACGCCGGCCAGCGACTCGATCAGCGCCGGGTGCGCCGCGATCGGGGTGCCGGTGATGTCGAAGTTCTGCAGCGCCCGGGCCGTGTTGATGCCCCAGTAGGCCCCGGCGGGGATCTCGAGCTCGCCGATCAGGTCGTGCTCGACGCGCAGGTCGGGTCGCGTCATCGGTCGGGCTCGCTCGAGGTCTCCACCAGCTCGACCAGCACCCCGCCGAACGAGCGCGGATGGGCGAACGCGATCCGGTGGCCCCCGCCACCGATCCGGGGCTCGCGGTCGATCAGCTCGACCCCGTGGCGCGCCATCCGGTCGAGGACGGCGGGCAGGTCCTCGACCTCGAAGGCCACGTGGTGCAGACCGGGTCCGCGGGTCGCGATCGACCTCCGCACCACGCCGTCGTCGGTCGCCTCCAGCGCCTGGAGCCAGCAGTCACCGACCGGGAGCATGCGTTCGACGAAGCCGGGCGCCGCCTCCTCGCTCTCGACCTCGAGCCCGAAGATCTCCTGGAGCCGCCGCACGACGGCGGCGCCACTCTCCTCGGCGAAGGCGACGTGATGGATCCGCTTGAGCACGGCACTCCGTTCTGAGTTCTGGGATCTGGGTTCTGGGTTCTGAGTTCTGGGTTCTGGGATCTGGGATCTGAGCCCTGACACCGGACTCTCACCGGCTGATGACGGACGAGCCCGGTCAGCGCAGGCTGACCATCACGTGCTTCACGTTCGTGTACTCCTCGAGCGCGTAGCTGGACAGGTCCTTGCCGTAGCCCGACTGCTTGTAGCCACCGAAGGGCATCTCGGGGGTGACCGGGAAGTGGTCGTTGACCCACACCGTGCCGAACTGCAGGGCCTTGGACATCCGCATCGCGCGGGCGACGTCCCGGGTCCACACCGAGGCGACCAGCCCGTACGGCGTGCCGTTGGCCGCGTGGACGGCCGCCTCCTCGTCGGCGACCCGTTGCACGGTCACCACCGGCCCGAAGATCTCCTGTTGGATCAGGTCGTCGCCCTGCTCGGCGCCGGTGATCACGGTCGGCTGGAAGTAGTAGCCGGCCCGGTCGACGGCGGCGCCGCCGGTGACGACCTCGGTCCGCGGCGAGCGGCCGTCCACGAGCGCGGCCACGCGGTCGCGCTGGGCCCCGCTGATCAGCGGCCCGAGCGTCGTCGCCGGGTCGCTGGTGTCACCGACCACGAGCTTCCCGGCCGCGTCCGCGACGGCCGCGACCAGCTCGTCGTACGCCTTCGGGGTCGCCAGCACTCGGGTGGCGGCGGTGCAGTCCTGGCCGGCGTTCCAGAAGCCGCCGGCAGCGATCGCACCGGCGGCGGCCGTGACGTCCGCGTCGTCGAAGACGACGACCGGGGCCTTGCCGCCGAGCTCGAGGTGGACGCGCTTGAGCGAGTCCGCCGCCGTGCGGGCGATGGCCTTGCCGGTGGCGACCGACCCGGTCAGCGAGACCATGTCGACGCCGGGATGCCCGACGACCGCGGCGCCGACCTCGTCGCCGCCCGCCACCGCGTTCAGGACGCCGGGGGGTAGCACCTCCGCCGCGAGGGCGGCCAGCCGCAGCGTGGACACCGGCGTGAGCGGCGCCGGCTTGAGCACCACGGTGTTCCCCGCCGCGAGGGCCGGGCCGATCTTCCAGAGAGCCATCATCAGCGGGTAGTTCCAGGGCGCGATCTGACCGACCACGCCGATCGGCTCGCGCCGCAGCATCGAGGTGTAGCCCGTCAGGTACTCCCCCGCCGCCTTCCCCTCCACGACGCGGGCCGCACCGGCGAAGTACCGCAGGCTGTCGACGCCGCCGTCGACCTCGTCGCCGACCGACTCGATCGGCTTGCCGGCGTTGCGGGAGTCGTCGGAGACGAACAGCGACCGGTGCTCCGCCACCGCGTCGGCCAGCGCGAGCAGGTGCTCCGCACGGGCGGCCGGGGTGGTGTCCGCCCAGCCCTCCGCGGCCCGGCGTGCGGCGGCCACCGCCCGGTCGACGTCGCCGCGGCCCGAGTCGGGTGCCACGGCGAAGGTGGTGCCGGTCGACGGGTCGGTCACCTCGCGCACCGCACCCGACGCGGCCTCGACCCGCTGCCCGTCGATGAGGTTGAGGAACGGGTCTGCGTGGTCGCTCATCGGTCTCCTTCGCGCGGCATGCCGTCCAGCAGGCCGCCGAGATAGGGGTTGGTGAAGAGGTGGCCGGGATCGAGCTCGGCGCGCACCTCGCGGAACGCGGACAGGCCGGGGTACAGGGCGGCCAGGTCGGCGGCGTCGTACGGGTGCCACTTCCCCCAGTGCGGGCGCCCGTCGAACTGCGCGAAGATCCGCTCGCAGTCGCGGAAGAGCGCCGCGTTGTCCTCCCCCATCACCCCGGAGACCGAGATCGAGCACGAGGCCCGCGCCGAGAACGGGCTGAGGTAGGAGTCGTCGGCCGCGATGAAGCGCACCTCCAGCGGGAGCGGGTGCTCCGGATGCCGCGCGAGCAGCATCGCGCGGAGCTCGCCGAGCGCCTCCTCGGCGCGCTCGACCGGCACCATGAACTCGAGCTCGTGGAACGTCGGCTCGGACGGGTCGGCGAAGACATGGTAGGCGCGGCCCACCCGGGGCGTGCCGTCGCTCCTGGGGGCGTCCGCCGGCAGCGGGTCCATCGTCTTGACCAGCACGGTGTCCGCGCCGAGCGGCGGGTCGTAGTCGAACCACGCACTCGCCGCGGCGGCGGTGGGGAACCAGTAGAAGAGGAAGTGCCGGTGCCCGTCGAGGCGCTCGGACCAGCTGTCGAGCAGCTCCGCCCAGCTGGCCGGCTCGAGCCGGGCCGCGAGCGAGTAGGCCGGCGAGACCTGCAGGGTCAGCTCGGTGACCACCCCGAGCGCACCGAGCGACGTGCGGGTGGCGCGCAGCCACTCGGGCGTCGAGGAGTCGACGACGGCGACCGACCCGTCGGCACGGACCACGCGCGCGCCCACGACCGCGTTCGACAGCGAGCCGAGGTCTCGACCGGTGCCGTGCGTGCCGGTGGCGATCGCGCCGGCGATCTGCTGGCCGTCGATGTCGCCCTGGTTGGTGAGGCTCAGCCCGTGCTCCCACAGGAGCGGGCCGAGGTCGCAGATCCGGGTGCCGGCACGCACCGTCGCCCGATGGGTCGCGCAGTCGACGTCGACCAGGCCGGACAGGCCGGCCAGGTCGACCACGACGCCGTCGGTGAGGACGAGCGGCACGTTGGAGTGTCCCGACCCGGCGGGCCGCAGTGTCCGGCCTCGGGACCGGGCCCGGTCGACGGCCTCGACGACCTCGGCCTCGGACGCCGGCGCGACGACCTCCGCTGGAGTGCAGTGCTGGTTGCGGTACCAGTTCGTCCAGTGCATCGACTTCCTTCGGGTAGACGGGGTGCGCGCGGTGGCGGGCGGCTCAGCCGGCCGGGACCGCCAGATCCGGCCACTGCCGGCAGCCGTAGGCCATGTCCCAGAACGCGACCTCCAGCCGGCTCGCGGTCGCGAACTGCTCCCGCAGGAAGCCGCGCCTGCTGTCGTCGGCCCGGGCCGCCAGCTCCGCGAAGTTCGCCTGCATCTGCCGGAGCCGCTCGCCGTAGAAGTCGCCGACGAAGAACTCCATCCAGGCCGTGTAGAGCGAGTCCGGCGCGATCACCTCGACCAGCTCCAGGGCGATCTCCCGGTAGCTGATCGCGCACGGCAGGATCACCGTCATCACGTCCAGCGCGTCCCCGCGGTACGCCGTGGCCGTCAGGAAGGACGTGTACGCCAACGTGGTCGGCGCCATCCCCCGCGACCCGCCGCGGTCGGCCGCCCCGAGGTCGATGACCCGCTGCAGCAGCTGCTCGTTGCGCGGGAGCTCGTTGTCGACGATGTTGTCCAGCGAGTCCCGGAGCCAGGCGACCTCGTCCACCCGGGCGGCCCGGGCGGCACCGAGAGCCATGCACTTGGCGTACTCGCGGAGGTACATCGTGTCCTGCTCCAGGTAGAACCGGAACCGGTCCAGACTGAGCGTCCCGGTCGCCATCTCCCGCAGGAACGGGTGGTCGTGCAACGAGTCCCAGATCTGCGGGCAGGACTTCCGGAGCCACTCGGCGGTCAGCTCACTCATGTGCGCCTCTCTTTCTCGGGACGGTCGAGTCGGCGGGTCAGTCGATCAGGCGCATGATCCGGGCGAAGTTGTCGCCCAGGATCCCGTCGAGCTTGGCCTGGGGAATCTCCGGCATGTCGAGCTTGCGGGCCACCTCGTTGACGCTCAGGACCTTGTCGCGCAGCTGCACCGGGTCGTAGGTGAAGCCCGGGTAGTCGGAGCCGAAGACCACCTTCTCGAGCGGGACGAACATCTGCTCGAGGTGGAGCAGCCACCGGTACAGCTCCTCGGTGGTGACGGTCGAGATGTGGTAGCTGAGCTCGGCGAAGAAGTTGGGGTGCTTGGTGCACATGAACATCGCCTCCTCCACCCAGGGCGTGCCGCAGTGGGCGATCAGCAGCCGCACGCTGGGGAAGTTCCTGCCGATGTCGTCGAGCAGGGCGGGGCGGGCGAAGTCCATCCGGGCGTCCACGCGGGTCGACCCGGCCTGGTGCACCAGCACCGGGATGTCGAGCTCGGCGGCCTTCTCGAAGATGGGGAAGGAGAGGATCGGGTCGGCCGGGGACCAGTGCTGGTACATCGGGTAGAGCTTCAGGCCCTGGAGCCCCAGCTCGGTGACCGCGCGCTCGAGCTCGGCGACCGCCGCCTTGACCCCCTTGTAGTTGGGGTTCACCGAGGCGAAGCCGATGAACGTGTCGGGGTGCTGGCCCTGTACGTCGGCGATGTAGTCGTTGCACTTCTCGGGCGTCGGCGGGCCGGGCACGGAGGTGACGCCGAGGTTGTCGACGGTCCCGATCAGCCGACCGTCGAGGAACTGCGGCGACATCGCCAGCAGCACGATGCGGTCGAAGCCGGGGTGGCCGGCGATCATCTCGCTGGGCCCGATCTCGAGGAACCCGTCGTGCGAGAGGCCGCAGGCGCCGTACTCGGCCTCGGTCGGCATCCGATGGCTGGGCAGCTTGCCCTGGGCGCGATAGATGCAGAGCGACCCCTCGCGGCCGTACTCGGCCGTGAACGCGGGATCGGCCGCGAGCCCGAGGATGTGCGTGTGTGCGTCGATGATCACCGGCGGAACACTCCTGACGGACGACGTTTTATATGTCAGATCTCAGATCCTATCGGCCTCGGGATCGCGGCGGCAAGGGGTCCGCCGCCCCCTGGACTGGTCATTGACGCAGCCGCCACCGCCTCCTATCGTGATCTCAGATCCAATATATGAAGTGTGAGGGATAGGCCATGGTTGCACTGCTCGAGTCCGTCTCGTCCTTCGTCAACAGGGAGCACGGGCTCTTCATCGGCGGCGAGTTCGTCAGCTCCCACGGATCGGACCGGATCCCGGTCACGAACCCCGTCACCCAGAGCGTTCTCACGTCCGTGCCCTCGGGGGTGGCCGCCGACGTCGACGACGCGGTCGCCGCGGCCCGGGCCGCCCTGCCCGGCTGGCGCGCGCTCCCCACGGCGCAGCGCGCCGAGCTGCTGTGGCGGCTGGGGCAGCGGATCGAGGAGCTCACCGAGGAGTTCGCCCAGCTCGAGGCGATCGACAACGGCAAGCCGACCTCGGAGTCGCGCATGGTCGACGTGCCGCTCAGCGCCGGCCTGTACAAGTACTACGCCGGCTGGGCGAGCAAGCTCGAGGGCCGGACGATCACCCCCCAGGGCGGGGCCAACTTCCACGTCTACACGCGGCGCGAGTCCGTGGGCGTGGTCGGGGCGATCATCCCCTGGAACTTCCCGCTGCTCATGTGCGGCTACAAGCTGGGGCCGGCCCTGGCCACCGGCAACACCGTCGTCCTCAAGCCCGCGGAGCAGACGCCCCTGTCGGCACTGCGGCTGGCCGAGCTGATCAACGAGGTCGGCTTCCCGCCCGGGGTCGTCAACATCGTCACCGGCTACGGGCCCACGGCCGGCGCCCCGCTCGCGTCGCACAGTGGCGTCGACAAGATCACCTTCACCGGCGAGACCACGACCGGGCAGAAGATCATGGAGGCCGCCCGGGGCAACATGAAGAAGGTGAGCCTGGAGCTGGGCGGCAAGTCGCCCAGCGTCGTCTTCGCCGACGCGGACCTCGACGCCGCCCTCGAGGGCACCTTCGGCGCGGTCTTCTTCAACCAGGGCCAGTGCTGCATCGCCGGTGCCCGGGTCTACGTCCAGGACGAGATCGCCGACGAGTTCACCGCCCGACTGGTCGACCGCGTCGCGCAGGTGCGACTGGGGTCGGGGCTCGACCCCGAGACGACCATGGGCCCGCTGGTCAGCGAGGAGCAGCAGACCCGGGTCAACTCCATGATCCAGTCCGGGATCGAGGAGGGGGCGCGCCTCGCCTCCGACCCGAGCACCCCGCTCCCGGAGCAGGGCACCTTCGTGCGCCCCACCGTCTTCGCCGACGTCAAGCCGGACATGCGGATCATGCGCGAGGAGATCTTCGGCCCGGTCGCGATGGTGAGCCGGTTCGGCTCCGAGGAGGAGGCCGTCGAGCTCGCCAACGACACGTCGTACGGGCTCTGCTCGGGCGTCTGGACCAAGGACATCGCGCGTGCGCACCGGATGGCCGCCGGCATCCACGCCGGCACGGTCTACGTCAACACCTACGGCTACTTCGACCCCGCGGTCTCCTTCGGCGGCTTCAAGATGAGCGGCTTCGGCAAGGAGCTCGGCGAGGAGGCGCTCGACTCCTACCTCCAGACCAAGACGGTCTGGGTCAACCTGGACTGACCGTGACTCTCCCACCGTCACCAACCCCGTCACCAACCCCGTCACCAACCCTGTCACCGCGATACGCCCGAGGAGGGGCTCGATGAAGGCAGTTGTCATGCAGGAAGCCGGTACGTACGAGGTCGCGGAGGTGCCCGAGCCGGAGCGGGGAGACCTGGTCCTGGTCGAGTCCCGCGCGGCCGGGATCTGCGGCACCGAGCTGCACATCCTCGACGGGATGCTCGAGCCGCCCGGCTACCCGTTCATCCTCGGGCACGAGGGCGCCGGCGTCGTCACGTACGTGCCGGAGGGCGTCACGAACGTCGCCGTCGGGGACCGCGTCGCGATCTACAACTTCGTGGGCTGCGGCACCTGCCACTGGTGCCGCACCGGGTGCGAGGAGGTCTGCACCGACCCGGTCGGCCAGCTCGGCTTCAGCAGCGACGGGACGTTCCGCGACATCGTGCCGGTGCCCGCCGCCAACTGCGTCAAGCTGCCCGACAACGTCTCCTTCGAGGACGCCGCCCTGCTCAGCTGCAGCGGGATGACGGCCGTGCACGCGCTGCGGCTGGCCGACGTGCGGTTCGGTGACACGGTGGTCGTCGACGGGGTCGGCGGCGTCGGCCTGATGGTCATGCAGGCCGCGGTCGCGGCGGGCGCGCAGGTGATCGCGATCGCGGACTCCGACGCGCGCACCCCGCTCGCCAAGGACGCCGGGGCGAGCTCGGTCATCGTGCTCGACGAGCGCGGCTACGACGCCGTCGCCGACCGGATCCGGGAGGCCACCGACGGTCGCGGCGCCGACCACTTCTTCGAGCTCGTGGGCACCACGGCCAGCATGCTCGCCGGCGTCCGCGGGCTGGCCCGGCGCGGGACGGCCGTGATCATCGGCTACACCGACGACGAGCTCCAGATGCACCCGGTTGAGCTGATCCTGTCCGAGGCCCGGGTGATCGGGTCGGTCGCGGCGGCCCGTCAGGACCTCGAGACCGCCGTCGCCATGTGCGCGCGCGGCGAGCTGCGGGCCCAGATCGACACCCGCTACCCGATCGAGGAGTTCGGCACCGGCATCGAGCGGCTGCGCAAGCGCGAGGTGAACGGACGCAACGTGCTCACCTGGTGACACCCGCCAGCAACGCACGAGGGGCCCGGACGTACGACGTCCGGGCCCCTCGTGCGTTCGGGATGCGCCTCAGTTCGCCGACAGGGCCTCGTGGTGCGCCGCCATCACGCCGGCCACGTGCTCCCGGGTCAGCAGCTCCGCCGCCTCCTCGTCCTGCTCGGCGATCGCGCGGACGATCTCGTGGTGCTGGGCGGCCGACACGGCCATCTGGCCGGGGATCCGCACGGTCAGCCGCAGGATCCGGTGCTGGTGGGCGCGCAGCTTGGTGACCAGCTCCTGGAGCCACCAGTTGTGCGAGAAGCCGTAGAGTATGTCGTCGAGCTCGAGGAACAGCACGAGGACCCGGTCGACGTCGACCGCGGCGAGGGCCTCGTCGGCGGCCTGGAGGTTGGCCCGCATCGCCGTCAGGTCGGCGTCGGTGCGGTGCCGGGCCGCGAGCGCGGCGCAGGCCCCTTCGACCAGCTGCCGGATCCCCGAGATGGCGTGGAGGTCCTCGGCCTGGTAGTCGGTCACGATCGCGCCGCGGTAGGGCACCAGCCGGACCAGCCCGTCGGTGGCCAGCCTCGCGAAGGCCTCGCGCACCGGCGTCTTGCTCACGCCGAGGCTGGTGGCGATCTCGAGCTCGCGCAGCGTGCTGCCGACGTCGTGCCGCCCCGTGATGATGCCGTCCCTCAGCCGCTCGTAGACGACGTCCCGCAGCTGCACGTGCTGAAGCTGGTCCTCCGACTGAGGTGCGTTGCCTCGCAGCGGTGTCTGTGCCACGGTCCCGTTCCTTCCGGCCTGTCCGCATCCGTCTGCCCCAGGGGGAGACAAGGAGCCTTGTATCTCATATCTTAGACCTTAAATGGAATTCTGGGCACGATCACACAGCTGAGAGTTGAGGAGTCATCCATGGCGCGCATGATCATCACCGGCGGCACCGTCCTGACCATGAACGATGCGGGTGATGTCGTCTTCGACGGACACGTGGTGGTGTCCGGCGACCGGATCGAGTCCGTCGGACCCGGTGCCTACGCCGGGCCGACCGGCCCGGACGACCGGGTGATCGACGCCCGCGGCAAGGTCGTGATGCCGGGCTTCGTCGACCTGCACTACCACACGGCCATCGGGAAGGGCTTCAGCGACCACCTGCCGCTGTGGGAGTACCTCGACACCTGCTGGTACCCCCTGATCCGCAACCTGGACGCCGAGGCCGCCTACTGGGCCGCCGCCGGCTCCTACCTCGAGTCGATCAAGTCCGGCGTCACCACGGTCAACGACATGTACCGGCGGCTGCCCGACCTCGGCCGGGCCGCCGTCGACATCGGCATCCGGGCCGTGCTGTCCAACGACGTCGCGCTCCCCGAGCACGACCTGGACAGCCTGCAGGACAACAAGGACGCCTACGACGCCGTGCACGGGGCCGGCAACGGCCGCGTGGAGGTGTACGTCGGCATCGAGTGGCTGCCGCTGGCCTCCCCCGAGCTGCTGCGCGACGCCCGGATCCTGGCGGACGAGCTGCAGACCGGCATCCACATCCACCTGAACGAGTCGCTCACCGAGGTCGAGGACAGCAAGAAGCGGTTCGGGATGCGGCCCACCGAGGTGGCCTACGACGCCGGGCTCCTGGGCCGCAACGTGATCGCCGCGCACTGCGTGTGGCTCTCCGACCGGGAGATCGCGCTGATGCGCGAGACGAACACCCAGATCTCCCACAACCCCTCGTCCAACGCCAAGCTCGGCAACGGCATCGCCCGGCTGCCCGAGATGCTCAACGCGGGCATCAACGTGGGTCTCGGACACGATGCGGCGGAGTGCAACAACAGCCGCGACCCGTTCCAGGTGATGAAGTTCGCCTCGCTCATGCACCGCGCCTCGCGGGTCGACGCCAGCCTGCAGCAGGCGCCCGACGTCGTCCGGATGGCCACCCGCAACGGAGCCGCCGCACTCGGTCACGAGACCGGCGAGCTGAGCGCGGGGAAGAAGGCGGACATCATCCTCATCGACACCCACAACCCGATGTTCCTGCCGCTGGCGCCGAACGACCCGGCCCACATCTACTCCCACCTGGTGTTCAGCGCGAACGGCAGCGCCGTGCACACCAGCATCATCGACGGCGAGGTGGTGATGGAGGACCGGCGCCTGCTCACCCTCGACGAGGACGAGATCCTCAAGAACGCCAACGAGGCCTTCCTGCGCACCCGGGCGCGCATCGAGGGCTGAGCCCGGGGCCATGACGCCGCCGCCGGGCCGCCCGATCGGGCGGCCCGGCGGTCGGGGCAGGGAGCCTCAGTTCTCCGCGATGAAGGACGTGAGCCGGTCCGACATCACGCTGGCGACGTGGGCGCGCATGTCGCGCTCGGCCCGGCGCTCGTTGCGGGCCTTGATCGCCTCCACGATCTGCTCGTGCTGCTCGACCGAGCGCTCCAGGCGCCCCGGGATGGCCACGGTGAGGCGCCCGATCCGGCGCTGGTGGCCCTCGAGGTTCTCGACCAGCTCGGTGAGCCACTTGTTGCGGGAGTGCCGGTAGATCAGCTGGTCGAAGGTGTCGAAGAGCTTCGCCACCTGGGCGACCTTCCCCTTCGCCAGGGCATCCTGCGACTGCTGGATGTTGCGCTCGAGCTCGGCGATCTCCTCGTCGGTGGCGTTCGCCGCGGCGGAGCTCGCGCAGGCGCCCTCGACCAGCTGCCGGATCTCCGAGATCTCCTCGAGGTCGGCGGCGGAGTAGCCGGCGACGATCGCGCCGCGGTACGGGATCAGCTCCACGAGCCGGTCCTTCTCCAGCCGGACGAAGGCCTCCCGCACGGGCGTCTTGCTGACCCCCAGCCGGGAGGCGATCTCGACCTCGCGCAGCGCGGCGCCGGTGTCGTAGGTACCGTCGATGATGCCGTCGCGCAGATGGCGATAGACCCGGTCCTTCAACTGGAGATGCTCCAGCTGAACCCCTGTGCTGTCAGTACTCATTCATTCACATCCCACGCGCCGCCGAGAATCTCCGTCCAGATTAGTGCATATCGGATCTGGTATCGGACGTAAGTACGCCGTCGCTGATCACAACCTCGCCGTCCAGCTCCAGTGTCGAGTGCTGCATCACGCAGTCGAGATGGGCGACGGCGTCCACGGTGCCGCCGTACGCGATGGAGTTGCCGAGCGCGATGTGGGCGCTGCCGAGCGTGGACTCGGTCTCCATCGGCACGCCACACACCCGGCCGTTGGGGTTCAGCCCGACCGAGACCTCGGCCAGGTTGTCCATCCGCGGGTCGGCGCAGCGCTCGATCATCTCGGTCAGCCGGCCGGCCTCGGCACCCTCCACGCCGCGCAGCCGCCCGTCCTCGAAGTGGAGCGCGACCTCTCCGGCCAGCGGGCCCTGACCCATGAACAGGAAGTCGGCGTCGATGACGACCACGCCCTGAGAGGTCGCCTCGACCGGGGCCGTGCCCGCCTCGACGTCCGGCGGTGCCATGTACTCCCCCAGCTCGCGGGCGACGCCGAACAGCGCGCGACCCGGCCGCTTCTCCACCGAGCCGGACAGGTCCGTGCCCGCGGGAGTCGTGAGCCGGTACGTCGTCGCCCGGCCCCAGGCCGCGGCGACGTGCTCGGTCAGTCCGCGCAGCGCGTCGAAGTCCACGTCGAGGGGCCCGGACAGCCGGAACGTGTCGGCACGCACGCCGGGCATGGCGAGGTAGCGCGTGCCGGCGGCCGTCGCCCGCTGGCGGGCCACGCTCGACCCGATGAACGTCGAGGTGAGCTCGATCGCCCCGGCGGCCGAGGCGAGCAGCGCGGCCACGGCCGCGGGGGGCTCGCTGCCCGGCACGACGTACCGCGGCACCCGCGCCACTACCGGGATGGCGCGCCGCTCCTCGAGGCCGCGGACGAGCGCCTCCAGCACGATCGGGTCGGTCTCCTCGTCGGCGAGCAGCACGATCTCCTCGCCGCTGGCGGTGGCCAGGCACTGGTCGAGGACCCGGCCGACCGTGACCTCGGGCAGGGCGGTCACGAACCGATGACCTCGTCGTAGGCCTTGCGGAAGTTGCGCACGGTCTTCATCCGGTCCTCCCCCAGCGGGAACACCGACACTCCGTCGACACCCAGGTCCCTCATGTTGCGCAGGTGCTCCTTCGCGCGGTCGAGGTCGCCGGCGAGCGCCATCCGGTGGACGAAGTCGTCGGGCAGGAGCCGAGCGGCGGCGGCCGCCTCCTGGAACTCGCCGCCCTCGTACATGGAGCGGACCTGCTGGATCAGGTCGGTCGACAGGCCGGCCATCTCGCAGTACACCGGCGCCGTCTGGGGGAACCACGCGGCGATCGTGCGGCCCGCATCGAGGGCCGCGTCGGTGTCGTCGTCGATGGCGCCGTAGGCGAAGACGGTGATCTTCGGGCGGGCGCTGCGGCCGGCCTCCTCCACCCCGCGGTCGATGTGGTCGATCGCCCACTGCAGCCCCTCGGGGTGGAGACCCGCGAGGAGGACCACGCCGTCGGCGACCCGGCCCGCGAGCTGCAGCGTCTTGGGACCGCTCGCCGACATGTAGACCGGCATCGAGGTCGGTCCCGGCTCGCGCATGTGGGCGTCCACGAGGGAGAACCCGTCGCCCTCGTAGTCGACGTGCTTGCCGGTCCAGATCTCGCGGATCGCCTCGATCGCCCCCTCGAGCCGGGCCAGCCTGGCCGGCTTCTCGCCGAGCGAGAGCAACGGCCGGTCCCCGGCGCCGATCCCCATCACGGCGCGGCCGCCCGCCAGCTCGTTGATGGTGGCGAAGGCGGTCGCGGTGACGGCGGGGTGCCGGCTGACCGGGTTCGTGACGGCGGTGCCGAGCTGGAGGCCGCTGGTCCGGCGCGCCGCCAGCGCGAGGTAGACGTAGACGTACCGGGCGTGCAGCGAGGAGTCGGTCAGCCAGAGCTCCTCGAACCGCATGCCCTCGATGTCGTCGACCATCCCCTCGAAGACCTCGGGGGGGTCGACCGGCTGCAGTGCGACACCGCTCTTGATGGACATCATTCCTCCAGGTGTGTGTAGGTGACGATGGTCTCGGTCAGGGCGCGCAGCCCACGCCCGATCGGCTCGACGTCGATCCATTCCGCCTCGGTGTGCGTCAGCTCGCCGGTGGTGATCCCCAGCGTGACCGCCGGGATGCCCCGAGCGTAGGCGGCGTTGGCGTCCGTGCTGGCGGCCGTGAGACGGGCCGACTCCCCCGCGGCCTCCAGTCCCGCGACGGCCGCGGCGACGAGCGGGTGGTCGGGCTCGATGCTGCCCGCCGGCCGGCTGCCGATCACGTCGAGCGCACAGGCCACGCCCTGCCTCTCGCAGTTCTCCCGGATCAGCTCCGTCGCGGTCGCCACGAGCCGGTCCAGGTCGTCCTGGGACTCCGCTCGCAGGTCCAGCTGGAGACGCAGCGCGCGGGCCCGGGCGTTGATCGACTCGCCGCCGGCCACGGTGCCGACGTTGACGCTGGTCCGGCCCGCCGGCCTCGCCATGGCGTCGAGGTCGGCGATGATCCGGCCGCCCACGTGCACCACGCTCGGGTGGTGCGCGTCCTCCCAGGCGTGCCCGCCGGGACCGGTCAGGGAGACCTCGATCCGGTGCGACCCGACGCCGATCGTGTTGACCCGCCCCAGGTAGTTGCCCTCCAGGGCGATCAGCGCGCCGACCGGACGGTCCGCGCGGCCGAGGGCGGCGGTGACGCCGCGCAGGTTGCCGAGGCCCTCCTCGCCGACGGTGGCGACGAGCCGCACCGGGACCGGCAGCCGCTCCGGCAGCACCGCGTGCAGGGCCGAAAGCGCTGCCACCGCGACCGTGTCGTCCCCGACGCCGGGGCCCACCAGCCGGCCGCCGATCCGCTCGGTCCGATGGACCACGTCGCGAGCGAACACGGTGTCGAGGTGGGCGGCGATCACGAGTGCCGGCCCGCTGCCCGGGCGCAGGTCGGCCCAGACGTTGCCGACGTCGTCCTGCTCCACGCCCGCCAGGCCGTCCTCGGCCCACCAGGCCAGCACCCGGTCGGCGCGGTCCTGCTCGTCGAGTGGCGGCGCCGGGATCCGGCACAGCTCGATCGTCCGCTCCAGGACCCGGCTCGCGAGGGACTCCCACAATGCGTCACTCATCGCTACCGGCCTCCCGCGCGGGAACGGCGTCCAGGAGGCGCAGGCCGGCCCGGATCTCCGCGCTGTGCTCGCCGAGGGTCGGCGCGGGGCGGGGATAGCGCAACGGTCCGTCGACCCGCAGCGGAGGACCGATGTGCCGGTAGGCACGCTCGCCCTCGCCCTCGTCGCGCACCAGCCCGAGGTGGGACACCTGCGGGGAGGCGATCGCCTGCCGGAGGTCGCGGACCTGCGCCGCCGGCACCCCGGCCTCGGCGAACCGGGCGAGCCAGTCGGCCACGTCGCGCCGCAGCAGCCGGTCCTCGACCTCGGCGACCAGGTCGTCGAGGTGGCGGACCCGGTCGGCGTTGGTCGCGAAGCGCGCGTCCACGAGCAGCTCCGGGGCTCCGAGCACCTCGCAGAACCGCCGCCAGAGCGACTCGCTGCCGGCGCCGGCGACCACCAGCGAACCGTTGCCGGCCCGGAAGGCGCCGTACGGCGCGAAGGTCGGCGAGTGGCTGCCCATCGGCTGCGGCAGCTCGTCGTCCACGAACAGCGCCGGCGCGACGCTGGTGAAGCAGGCGAGCGCGAACTCCAGCAGCGAGGAGCTCACGTGGGCGCCGGTGCCGCCGCGCCCGCGGGCGTAGAGGGCGCTGACGATCCCGAGCGCGCAGGAGATGGCGCTGCCGATGTCGAGGACGGGTACGCCGACCTTGACCGGGCCGGAGGCCTCGGACCCGGTCACGCTCATGATCGCCCCCTCCGCCTGGAGGATCAGGTCGAAGCCACCCCGGGAGGAGTCGGGACCGGTCTGCCCGTACCCCGAGATCGAGCCGTAGACGAGATGAGGGTGCCGCTCCCGCACCGAGGCGGCGTCGAAGCCGATCCCGGCCAGCGAGTCGGGACGGCCGTTCTCCATGAACACGTCGGCGTCCGCCAGCAGGGCGTCGAGCTGCGCCCGGCCGGCCTCGGACCTCAGGTCCAGCACGATGCTCCGCTTGCCCGTGTTCAGGGCCTGGAAGAGCGCGCTCTCGCCGCCGGCGAAGGCGGTGCCCTGGGATCGGTACGGGTCGCCGTCCGGCTCGGCCTCGACCTTGACCACGTCGGCGCCCAGCCCGGCCAGCAGCATGGCCGCGTAGGAGCCGGACACGAACCTGGTCAGGTCGACGACGCGGACCCCCTCGAGGGGGCGCGCGGGTGCGGAGGATGCGGTCACCACGCCTGGGGCTCCCGGTACTCGCCGAAGACGGCGCGCATCTCGTCGGCGATCTCGCCGAGCGTGCACCCCGAGCGGGCGCAGTGCAGCAGCGCCGGCATCGCGTTGTCGTCGCCCTTCAGCACCTCGCGGAGCGCCGACAGCGCCTCGGCGGCGGGCTTCTCGTCGCGTGCGGCCAGCCTGCGGCGCAGGGTGCTGCGCTGCCGGTCGGCCGCCTCCACGTCGATCTCGAAGAGGGGCGGGGCCACCTCGTCGTCCTCGACGTACTTGTTGACGCCCACGCGGATCTTGGCGCCCTGCGCGACGTCGCGCTCGTACCGGTAGGCCGCCTCGGCGACCCACCGCTGCGGGATGCCCTCCGCGAGCATCGACACGTAGCCGCCGCCGGCGTCGATCTCCTCGACCAGCGCCCAGGCCCGCTCCTCGAGCGTGTCGGTGAGGGACTCCACGAAGTACGACCCGGCCAGCGGGTCCACCACCTTCGCGACGCCGGACTCGTGGGCGATGATCTGCTGGGTCCGCAGCGCCAGCCGCACCGACTCCTCGGTCGGGATCTCGAGCGCCTCGTCGTACCCCATCACGTGGATCGACTGCGCCCCGCCCAGCACCGCCGCCAGGCACTGCAGGGTGGACCGCACCACGTTGTTCAGCGGCTGCTGGGCGGTGAGCGTCGCCCCGGAGCAGCCGGAGAAGAACCGCAGCCGCGCCGAGGCCTCCTTGGTGGCCCCGAACCGCTCGGTCGCGATCCGGTGCCACATCCGACGCGCCGCCCGCACCTTGGCGGCCTCCTCGAACAGGTCGAGCTGGCTGGCGAAGTGGAACGAGAGCCGGGGCGCGAAGAAGTCGAAGTCCAGCCCACGAGCGCGGAACGCCTCGGAGTAGGCGACGGCCGAGGCCATGGTCAGCCCGACCTCCTGGATGGCGTCGCAGCCGGCCTCGCGGGCGTGGTACCCGGTGATCGAGATCCCGTTGAAGCGGGGCAGCTCGGCGGAGGCGTACTCGACGACGTCGGCGACCAGCCGGATCGAGTGGTCGGGCGGGAAGATGAAGGTCTTGCGGGCCAGGAACTCCTTGAGGATGTCGTTCTGCAGGGTTCCCGCGACGTCGGCCATCGCGGCTCCCTGCCGCTCCGCGGCGACGAGGTAGAACGCCAGGATGATGGGGGCGGTCGCGTTGATGGTGAAGTTCACCGAGAGCTGGTCGATCGGCAGTCCGTCGAAGACCATCTCCATGTCCTCGACCGTGTCGATGGCCACCCCGACCCGGCCCACCTCGGACGCGACCCGGTCGTCGGTGGAGTCGAAGCCCAGCTGCGTGGGCAGGTCGAAGGCGACACTGAGCGCGGTCTGTCCCTGGGACAGCAGGTACCGGTACCGGGCGTTCGTGTCGGCCGCGGAGCCGTACCCGGCGTACTGCCGCATCGACCAGAGGCGGCCGCGGTACATCGACTCGTAGGCGCCCCGCGTGAAGGGCGGGTGCCCGGGCTCCCCCAGCCGGTCGGGCAGATCCGAGCCCACCGAGTCCTCGTCGTAGAACGGCCGGAGCTCGATACCCGAGTCGGTGAACAGGTCGGTCATGAAACGCCCCTCTTCTCGTCGACGATCCCGAGGACTCCGCTCACGACGTCGCCCAGCGGCGTCCCCACGGGATAGACCGCCCGGGCGCCGATGCCCAACAGCTTCGGCACGTCCTGAGGCGGGATGGTGCCCCCCACGACGACGCTGACGTCGTCGAGCCCGGCCCGCCGGCACTCCGCGACCAGGGCCTCGGTGACCGCGAGGTGCACCCCCGAGAGCACGGAGAGGCCGATCACGTCGGCATCCTCCGCGACCGCTGCCGCCACCGCCTGCTCCGGGCTGACGTGCAGCCCGAGGTAGACGACCTCGGCTCCGGCATCGCGCAGCGCCATGCCGACGACCTTGACCCCTCGGTCGTGCCCGTCCAGACCCGGCTTGGCCAGGACCACCCGGGCCCGACCCGGTGCACTCACAGCCACCGGCCCCGACCTACTTCTTCTGCAGCGCGAGCGCGCCGAACGTGGTGTAGACCTGCGTGGCCTCGGCGAGGTCCTCCAGCGAGAGGTGCTCGTCGGGGCAGTACACGGGCTCGCCGCCGGGGCCGAAGATGATCGTGGGCACCTGGTCGCCGAAGCTCGCGGTGTCGCCGAGCCAGCCCGCGACCTGGAGCGGCGGCTCCGCGCCGCGCACCGACCGCACCGACTCGCGCATCAGCTCGACCACGGGGTCACCGGGCTTGGCCAGGTAGCCGGACTTGACGTCGACCAGCTCCACCTCGGCACGGAACCGGGGCTCGCGGGCCTGCGCGGCCGCCAGGCAGCGGTCGATCTCGGCTCGCACCTGGTCGACGGTCACCCCGGGCTGCGGCCGGCAGTCGACCCGGATTACGCACTCGTCCGGGATCATCGACGGCCCGCCGGGCGGGAGGCCGCCGTAGACGCGCCCGGGCGCCATGTACGTCTCGCCGCCGAAGAGGTCGACCACCCAGGTCTCGAGGTCGGGCAGCAGCGCCGATCGGTCGAGCTCGAGGATGGCGTGCGCCGCCAGGGCGTTCGCGTTGACCGCGAGCGGCTTGTGGCAGGTGTGCGCCGAGGTGCCGATGACCGTGATGTCGAAGTAGTAGCGGCCCCGGTGCCCGAGGAAGATCTCGTTGTCGGAGAGCTCGCCGAGCACGCAGTAGTCGGCGGAGTACTCCTCGAAGTAGCGGATCGAGCCGAGCTGGTCACCCATGTGGTCGGAGACCGCGGCCATGGCCAGCGTTCCCGAGATCGGGATGCCGGAGTCGCGCAGCGCCTCGATCGCGACGATCTGGCAGACCAGCGCCGCCTTCATGTCCATGATCCCGTGTCCGTAGATCGCCCCGTCGATCAGCTCGCCGGAGAACGGCGCGGTCTTGGACCAGCCGTGGGAGACGGGCTTGGTGTCCATGTGGCCGGTCATCACGACGCGAGGACCCGCGCCGAAGGACAGCTCGCCGATCGCGTTGGGCCGGTCGGGCAGGACGTCCTGCTGCCGCACGTCCTCGAACCCCGACGACTTCATGACGTCGACCAGGAACGCCGCCAGGGGCCCTTCCTCCCCGAGCACGGAGGGGATCCGGCACACCTCCTGGACCAGGGTGTGCAGCCGGTCGTAGTCGATCGACGCCAGAGCCCTGGCCGCCACTGGGTTCTCGCTGGTCATGCGCCCCTGCTTCCTTCGGTGATGGTTGAGATGTCCCATATTAGATCTCATATGCGATGTGTCAAGATGTGGCGAAGAGCGGGGATTCCACAAATGCATGGGATCCCCGCTCTCCGTCGGTCACACGAGGGTCGGCCACTCCTCGCCGCGGTAGGCCGAGTCCCAGAACATCCACTCGTACCTGGTGGCGGCGATCGCGATGTCGACGCCTCGCTGCCGCTCGACCTCCGCGACGTCCCGCGCCAGCACGTCGACGTCCGCCAGCACCCGTTCGACCTCGTCGAGGTAGTCCGACCCGGCGTAGCTGTCGATCCATCGCTGGTAGGTAGGATGGGGCGAGCCGGCCGCGACCAGGTGCCTGCCCACCTCGGCGTACACCCACATGCACGGCAGCACGGCACACAGGCCCTCGAAGAACGAGCCGGAGTGGACGCGCGCCGTCACGAAGTCGACGTACGCCGCCGCGGTCGGCGTCGGCAGCACCTCGGTCAGCACCCCTGCCGGCGCGTCGATCATGTCCACCAGCTCCGCATGGAGGCCCGACTCCGCCGTCACCGCCCCGGCAGCGTGCTGGAGCAGCGAGCGGGTCAACGCCATGTTCGGCGCCGTCGCGCTCAGCATCGCGAGGGAGCGGGCGTACTCGTTCACGTAGTACGTGTCCTGCGCGAGGAACCGGACGAACGCCTCGGGCGCCAGCTCCCCCGACGTCAGTCCCGTGATGAAGGGATGCTGGAGGATCTCGAGATGGATCGGCTCGATGGCCGACCAGAGCTCACCGGTCCACCCCGCACGCCTGACCTCGACCGTGGCGGTCATTCGGCATCGCCCCCGTCGGGGAGCATGTCGGTGTTGACCACGTTCGCGGCGTCGACTTCCTTCTCCAGCAGATCGTTGTCGTACAGCCAGTCCGCGAGCGCCTGCCACTCGGCGACGTCCATCTGGCCGAAGCCGTCCTCGTTCGCCAGGAGCGGCGCGGTGAGGTCGATCATCTCCTTGAGGCTCTCGTCGCTGTACCCCTTGGCGACGCCCGAGATCGCCTCGAACGCCGCGTCGTGGTCCTCCTGGGCCTTGGCGTCGCCCTGGGCGAGACCGGCGAGGAACTTCCGGATCGTCTCCTGGTAGGCCTCGTCCTCCTCGAGCTTGCTGCGGTTGGCGATGAGCACGAGCTCGTCGTACTCCGGCACACCGGCCTCGCCGACGGCGTAGCCGACCGGGTCGACGCCGTTCTCGCGCAGCTCGACGCTCTCGATGTTCTGGTAGGCGCCGATGATCGCGTTCACCTTGCCGGAGATCATCGCCGGCGCGTAGCCCTGGTTGATGGACACGAACTTGATGTCGTCCTCGGTGAAGCCCTGCTGCTCGAGGGCGTAGGCCCACATCGCCTCGGACACGGGGTCACCCGAGGAGCCGATCGGCTTGCCCTTGAGGTCCCCCAGCTCCTGGACCTCGTCGGTGCGGTTCAGGATCAGCGAGTTCAGCGTGGTCGGGATCAGCGCGGCGACCGCCACCACGTCGAGACCCTGGGCGTCGGCGTTGATGACCGCGTTCGCGTAGGAGATGGCCAGCGGCATCTGCCCCAGGCTGACCATCTTCAGCGAGTCGGTGTTGTTGGAGGGCGGCTGGAACTTGACCTTGAGGTTCTCGTCCTCGAACGCTCCCATGTCCTGTGCGGTGTAGAGAGAGATGTGGTCCGGGTTGGGGAACCACTCCAGGAGCACGGTGACATTGCCGTCCGCCCCGGTGCTGGACGCATCGTCGCCGCAGGCGGTCAGGGCACCGGCGGCCAGCAACACGCTGGTCGCCAGCAGAGCGGCCCTCCGGCGGGTGTTGAGTTTCCTCATCTGCGGTCTTCCTTTCTTGCCCAAGGGCAGACGAACCGTTCGACGATCGAGACGGCCACGAAGAGGCTGATGGACATGAACGTGAGGATGAAGATCGCCACGAACACCATGTCCGTCTGCAGTTGCGAGGTGGCCTGGATCATCACGTAGCCCAGGCCGTCCAACGAGCCCGCGAACTCGCCGAAGACAGCACCGACCGAGGCGTAGGTCGCCGAGATCCTGAGGCCGGTGAAGAAGGAGGGAAGCGCGGCGGGGATCTCGACCCGCCGCAGGATGGCCCACCGACTGGCGTCCAGGGTGCGCATCACCTTGATGAGCTCCGGGTCGACGGAGGCGAGGCCGTGCATCGTGTTGACCACGATCGAGAAGAAGCAGATCAGCGCCACCACGATGACCTTCGGCATCAGCGTGTAGCCGAAGATGATCGCCAGCACCGGGGCGATGACCACGATCGGCACCGCCTGGGAACCGATCAGCAGCGGCATGAACGCCGTGCGCAGCACCGGGGACAGGTGGAGCGCCAGCGCGATCGAGACCCCCACCACGATCGCCACGCCGAAGCCGATCAGCACCTCCGTCAGGGTGACGACGGTGGCGCTGGAGAACGTGTCCTCCCAGTTCTCGGAGGCGGACGCCCAGATCTCGCTCAGCGTGGGCAGGATGTAGTCCGGGACTCCGAACACGTCGCCGGCCATCTGCCACAGGATGCCGATGACGAGCAGGATGCCCGCGGGAGGCAGGATCCGCTTCACCGTCGCACCCAGCCAGCGTCGGCGGGAGCTGGGGTCGGCATCCGACGTGGGGACGTCCGTGCCAGTCGAGGTCATGGTCTCCATCACCGTCATTCCGTCACCTCCAGAAGGGACAGGAGCTCGTCGCGCAGCTGTGCGAACTCCGGATGCCGGATCAGCTCCCGGCGACTCTCGGTCTGCGGCAGCCGGACGTCGATCTGCTGCACGATCCGCCCCGGACGTGCGCTCATCACCACGACGGTGTCGCCGAGCAGCAGCGCCTCCTCCACGTCGTGGGTGACCAGCACCGTGGTCCGCGGCGCCTCGTCCAGCGTGCGGCGCAGCCACTGCTGCAGGTCCGCGCGCGTGATCGAGTCGAGGGCGCCGAACGGCTCGTCGAACAGCAGCACGTCCTTGCCCGCAGCCATCGTCCGCAGGAAGGAGACGCGCTGCCGCATGCCGCCGGAGAGCTGATGCGGGTACTTCTTCTCGAAGCCCGAGAGCCCGAACCGGTCGATCAGGTCGAGCACCTGCTCGCGAGCCGCGCGCTTCGAGGTGCCGTGGTTCTCCAGCGCGAGCGCGGCGTTGCCGGCCACGTCGCGCCAGGGCAGGAGCAGGTCGCGCTGGGGCATCCAGGCGCAGCGGGCGAGCCGCTCCTTCATCGTGGTGGCCCCCTCGACGCGCACCACGCCGTCCGTGGGGTCGGTGAGGCCACAGATCATCGAGAGGATGGTCGACTTGCCGCAGCCGCTCGGGCCGACGATCGACATCCGGCCGTGCCGCGGGAGGGACAGGCTCGCGCCGGACACGGCCACCGTCGAGCCGAACCGCTTCTCCACGTCTACCAGGTCAATGCCGACCGCATCCTGGTGTCGACCCGCCGCGGGGGCCTGGACTTCCGTTCCTGAGTGCATGACGCTCCGGGGGTTCAAGATTCGAGATCTGACATATGATGTGCGTCGATCATAGAGACGGCGGTCACACTTGACCAGCCCCTTCGCCACTCTCTTCGCGACCGTGGGCGATCGCCATCTCCCAGAACTCCCACTCCAGGCGGGTCGCGTCGCCGAAGATCCCGACCAGTCGGTCGCGCTGGGCCGGGTCCAGCCCCGCGACATCGGCATCCATGCGTCCCCGCATGCCGGCCTCCAGTTCGGCGTACTGGTCGCTGGCGAAGAACTCGAACCACTCGCGGTACACCGGGTGCGCGACCGCCCCGCCGATGTGCCGGCGCGCGATCTCGCCGTAGCTCCACGCGCACGGGAGGATCGCCGCCCCGATCGCCACGACGTCCGCAGTGCCCGCGACCGCCAGCAGGTACGACGTGTAGTTCCGCGTGCCGGGCGCCATCACGACCTCTCGCGAGACATGGTCACCACTGAGGTCGCGCACCCGCGCCAGGAGCCTCTCGTTCTGCGGGATCTCGACGTCGACGATGTTGACCAGCGCGGCCGAGTACCGCCGCAGCTCGTCGTCGGAGCGCGACTTCGTCACCGCGCACGCGATCGCGCGGGCGTACTGCGGCAGGTACAGCAGGTTCTGCCCCACGTAGTACTGGTAGACGGGCGCCGGCAGCGTGCCGTCCGCCATGCCGCGGACGAAGGGGTGGTCCGGCAGCCGGTCCCACACGTCGGCCACCGCGTCGCGAGCGATGTCCGTGAATCCCCCACCAGGTCCGGAAGTCATCTCTCCTCCTGTATTGCATATTGAATATGATTCGCCGACCATAGGTTCACCGCGGTGCACCGTCAATGGCTGCGCCCCTGATCCGGAGGAACACATGCGCACCTTGATCCTGGGCAATCCGGTCGTGGCACTGGGTGATCCGGCACTGGGCGACACCGATCTCATCGAGGACGGCGCGGTGATCGTGCAGGACGAGGCCATCGTGGAGGTGGGCCCGCGGGAGCTGCTGGAGCAGCACGGCCCCTTCGACCAGGCGCTCGGCGGGCCGGACAGCATCGTGATGCCGGGCCTCATCAACGGGCACTACCACTCGGAGCTGTCCGTCGGCCCCGGCCACTACCAGTACATCTTCGAGCAGGCCAACGTGCACGTGCACGGCGGCTACGGACCCGCACTGGAGCACGACCTCTACCTGATCGCCCAGCACTCGATCGCCGCCATGATCAGGGGCGGCCAGACCTCGGCGGTCGACATGTACTACGGCCGGCCGTCGGTCCCCCACTTCGGCACCGAGCCGGTGCTACGCGCCTATGCCGACAGCGGCTTCCGGGTGGCGTTCGGACTGGTGTCCCGGGACCAGCACGTCTATGCGCACGAGGCGGACGACTGCTTCCTCAAGCGGCTGCCGCCGGCGCTCGCGGCCGAGGTGAGGGCCTCGCCGATGGGCTACGCCTGGCCGCTCGACGAGGTGTTCGCGACGTACGACCACCTGGCCCGGACGTGGGACGGGTACGACGGCCGGATCCGCACCGTGCTGGCGCCGGACTGGACCCCCGCCTGCTCCGACGAGCTCTACCAGCGGTGCCGGCGGCTCGCGGACGAGTACGACACCGGCATCACCTCGCACGTGCTGGAGACCCGCGCCGAGATGCACTTCAGCCACCAGCGCTACGGCATGTCCGCCCTCGAGCGGCTGGACCGCCTCGGCGTCCTCGGGCCGGACATGGTGTGTGCCCACTTCGTCTGGGTCACCGACGACGAGCTGCGAATCTTCGCCGACAGCGGCGCGGTGGCGTCCAACAACCCCGGATCGAACCTGCGGCTCTCCGCGGGCGTGGCCCGGATCCGCGACATCATGGCCGCGGGCGGCCGGGTGATGTTCGGCACCGACGGGATCTCGTTCAACGACGACGAGGACATGTTCACCGAGATCCGCCTGGGCTCCTACCTCTACCGCGACCCCCGCGACTTCGAGCACGTCCGGGCCGACAGCGCCGCCCTCCTTCGCTCGGCCGGCGAGAACGGCGCGCGGGCGATCCGCCAGGAGGGTCGGGTCGGGCGCCTGGCCCCGGGGCTGCTCGCCGACCTCCTGATCCTCGACCGCACCCGCATCACGAGTCCGGCCGGCCGCTACGACGACACCCCGTTCCTGGACCTGCTGGTCGACCGCGCCCAGCGCCACGACCTGCGGAGCGTGATGATCCACGGCCGGCTGGTGATGAGCGACGGCGTCCTCACCACCATCGACGAGGCCCACCTGCGCAGTGAGCTGGAGGAGGCACTGCGGCACCGGGTGTACCGCCCGGACCCCACGACCCGGCGCCACCAGGAGCTCGGCCACCTGGTCAGCGGGGTGCTGCCGGACATCTACCGCCCGGCGTACGAGCGCGAGGTCATGCCGGCCGCCGTGTTCAACGCCCGGGCGGTGCCGCGGGGCTGACCGCCTCCGGCCGGATGTGACCGGAGGCGACGGCCCCGCGGCGCCGGGTCACCACTTGTGCATCGTGCCGTTGGCGATGTTGTCGTACATGCCGATGTGGGTGTAGAAGTTCATCGCGCCGAACAGGAGCAGCACGACGCCGCCGATGGCCCAGGCCCACACGGCCCACCGCAGCAGGTGGAGCCGACCGCTCCACAGGGCGATCGCGAAGATCAGGGCACCGACGGCCACGATCCCCCACAGGCCGCCGAGGAACAGCGCCTCGAGGATCGGCAGGTGCCCGAACCGGCCGCTGATCGGCTCCTCCGGCGGGGCGGCTCCGAGCTGGAACCGCACGAACGTGATGGCCAGGGCGGCCATGCCCAGGCCGAGCGCGCCGACGAAGATCCCCACGGGCTTGAAGGCGGCCAGCATCGTCGCGTTGGCCTCCTCGACCTCGCCCTCGATCTCGCCGGTCAGGAAGCTGCGGTGCCGCCACAGGTACACCGCCGCGAACAGCAGCAGGGCGCCGAAGCCGGCGGCCGGCTGCCCGAAGGCGATGTTGGCGTACTCGAAGCCGCCGCCCCCGAAGGGCCAGGTCACGGTGGTGTGCAGTCCCAGCACCAGCAGGAGCAGGCCGGTGACACCGAAGAACCCTGCCCATGCCTCACTGTCGATGCGCTTGTTACGGAGCAGGTCGGCCAGGAACAGCGCGAACCCGATCAGGCCCGCGCCGGCCGTAATCGCCACCAGCTCGTTGTAGACGATCACGTCGTCTCCTTCCTCAGCGTGGATCGTAGAATCATTGATGATTCAACTATTGAGTTGAAGGTCCCGGTCGCCGGTTCTATTCCGCCTCGGCCCCCGCACCGGCTCGTCTTCCCCAAGGCTGGCGATGAGCGCCCCGGTGCGCCTGGAGTTCGGTGGACACGTCAGCACCCTCCTCCCCCGTCCCGACGATCGGCCAGCCGGACCATGCCAGCACCGAGCCCGCACCGCCGCGGCGCCGCCGCGCTCACCGTGGCGCTCACCGTGGCGCTCACCGCCGCCCTGGCGCTCGCACCACTGCCCGGCGGCGGCGATGCGGCCGGGGTGGCGGCCAGTCAGGCGGCCGGCACCGCGACCGGCCGCACCGCGGTCACCGTCGTCGTTCGTCGCTGTCGCAGCTGCACCATCCAGCCGGTCCGCTACGTCCCCAGCGAAGGGGCGGACCCGTGGTGGGGGCCGGTCCGGCACCTCGACTCCGCCCGGCAGGTCACCCTCCACCTGCCCACCGCCCGGACGCACGGTCTGACCTTCTTCGTCGACGCACCCTGGCACGGGGCCGACGACGTCGCCGCGCTCGCGGCCCTCCGCTACCGCGGCAGGTCCCCCGGCGACGCGGTCACCGCGGCCGATGCCCGCACCACCCACCGTGCCACTCCCTGCTGGGCCGGCACCGACCAGCCGGCCGCGCGGATCGTCATCCGGGTCGACAGATTCCCCACGCGCACCGCCTTCACGGGACAGCGCACGCACCACCCGCGTGCCTACGCGCCCCGCACCCTCGAGACCTGGCCGCCGATGGCACGTGCCTACCGGGGCTCTCTGGGCGCCCAGGACGCCTACGCCTGCACGCCACCGGCCCCGCCTGAGCCACCCGGCGCCCGACGGGGTCGCCGCGCCGGCGCCGTCACGCGGCTCGTCGTCCGCACCCGTGGCTGCGCGGCCTGCCAGCTCACCCTGGCCCAATGGACCTCCGTCACCAGGCGTCCGTGGCGCACGGGCACCCGCACGGTCCAGCACGGCCGGGCCCGGTTCACGATCCCGACCCGCCGCACCCACGGCCTGCAGATCGCGGTGACCGCACCCTGGCGAGGGGTCACCGGCGACCAGACCTTCGCCGTGCTCCGCTACGGCGGGCATCCTCCCGGCAGCACGGTCGGCTTCCGGACCGCCCGCCAGCAGCACCTCGGCTCAGCGTGCTGGGCCGGCACCGATGCGCGTCGCGCGACCCTGCGCCTCGCCGTACGACGGGTCCGCGTCTACGCACCCATCTCCGACACCCGGGTGCCCGGCGAGCTTGCGTGGACCCCGCGACAGCACCGCACCTGGAACCCGATGCGCGAGGTGGCCCACGGCGTGTACGGGTCCGAGGAACTCACCGTCTGCACCGCACCCTGACCTCGCTCGCCCGCGGGTGGCGCCAGGCTTCGTCGTACCCGACCTGAGTGTCGTGGACCTGGCGACTTGGGAGCAGATTCGTCAGGTGCGTGCACCCCCGCCCGAGATGACGAAGAGGCCCTGGCCAGCATGTCTGCTGATCAGGGCCTCTTCGGCTCTGTACCCCCGACCGGATTCGAACCGGCGCTACCGCCTTGAGAGGGCGGCGTGCTAGGCCGCTACACAACGGGGGCTCTGCCCGGCCGAACCTCGCCGAGCAACCTGCGAAACTCTAGCGTTCGCTGTCGTTCGCACAAAATCGCCGCCCCCTGGGCGGCGATCTCGCTGGGATACTAGGACTCGAACCTAGACTAACTGAACCAGAATCAGTCGTGCTGCCAATTACACCATATCCCACTGCTCTACTAGAGATTCAGCAGAGTCCAGCGCTCGGCCCTCGCGGACCAGCCGCGCGAACCGATTCGAAACCTTACACAAGACCGCTGCGGCCGACCAAAACGCCAGGTTTCGCGGCGGTTTCGGTGGTCGGGCGCACCCTCAGGCGGCGCGCGAACCACACCACGAGACCCAGGTAGACCAGCGACTGGGTGAGGGTGACGGGGATCGTCCACCAGTCCCCGCCGGACGGGTTCAGGGTGGACGCCATGTCGCTGAAGGCCAGCGCGAGACCGAACGCCAGCCAGTTGTTGAGCACGTGCATGGCGATGCCGGCCTCGAGCCCTCCGGTGAGTACGACGGCCAGGCCGGCGACCACGCCGAACGCGAACCGGTCGAAGAAGATCGGCGCGCTCTGGCCGCCGTGGGCGAGCGCGAACAGCAGGGCGGGGAAGAGCACGGCCGCCCACCGCTGGCCGAAGACGTTGCCGAACGCCTGGGTGAGGTAGCCGCGGAACGCGTACTCCTCCCCCGCCGCCTGCAGCGGCGTGAGCAGCACCACGACCAGCAGGAAGTCGCGGGTCGTCGACGTGAAGTCGTTGAGCTCGCCGCTGATCTCCGCGCCCCCGCCCGAGGCCGGCACGACCGCCGAGACGAGCAGCGTGGCGAGCAGGGCGATGCCCGACAGCCCGAAGCACACCAGCATCCAGCGCCAGCGGATCCGCGGCCCGACCGACGCCAGCCAACCCGGCCGGAGCCCGTGGAAGACCCGGGTCAGCAGCCAGGCGACGAGGATGGCGCAGGCGAGGGTGACGTTGAGGTAGGCCAGCCCCAGAGGCGTCGGGTCGTCGAGGTCGAGCATCCGGCTCAGCCCGTCGGTGACGTCGCGCCCGGCCAGCGCCAGGCCGATCGCGAACGGGACCTGTACCAGCACCGGCACGATCACGACGAAGCAGGCGATCAGCGCCAGCACACCGACGATCGGGCGCCAGACTCCGGGCCGGCCGCCGCGCTGCACCAGGTGGTACGGCAGCCCCGGGGGCTCGGCCGTCTCGGCGCCCACGCGGTCAGGCCAGCGCGCTCTGGAGCCGGCGCAGCGAGCGCTCGCGGCCGAGCAGCTCCATCGACTCGAACAGCGGCGGTGAGACCCGGCGGCCGGTCACGGCGACCCGCACCGGACCGAACGCGTTGCGCGGCTTGAGCCCCATCGCCTCGACGAGCTCGGCCTGGAGCGCGTCCTGGATGGCGGCCGTCGACCACTCGGAGAGACCCTCGAGCCGGAGCATCGCGCGACGTACGACGGCGCGCCCGTCGTCGTTGAGAAGCTTCTCGGCGTCGGTGGGGTCGACCTCGAAGTCGGCGTCCGCCACGAAGAGGAAGCCGAGCATGTCGACGGCCTCGGTCAGCTTGTTGATCCGCTCGGCGACCAGCGGCATCGCCTGCTCGAGCAACTGCGCGTCGGCGTCGCCGACCGGGTCGGAGACCACGCCCGCGGACTTCAGGAAGGGCAGCACCCGGTCGGTCAGGTCGTCGAGCGACAGCAGCCGCAGGTGGGAGGCGTTGATCGCCTCGGCCTTCTTGAGGTCGAAGCGGGCCGGGTTGGGGTTCACGTCGCCGATGTCGAACGCCGCGACCATCTCCTCCATCGTGAAGACGTCGCGGTCGGCGGCGATCGCCCAGCCCAGCAGGGCGAGGTAGTTGAGCAGCCCCTCGGCCAGGAACCCCTGGTCGCGGTAGGCGAGCGCGTGCGCCTCGGGGTCGCGCTTCGAGAGCTTCTTGTTGCCCTCGCCCATCACGTAGGGCAGGTGCCCGAACTCCGGCGTCTGCTTGGCGATGCCGAGCTCCTTGAGCGCGTCGTAGAGCGCGATCTGACGCGGCGTACTCGACAGCAGATCCTCCCCCCGGAGCACGTGGGTGATCTCCATGGAGGCGTCGTCGACCGGGTTGACCAGGGTGTAGAGCGGGTCGCCGTTGGCGCGGCACAGCGCGTAGTCGGGCACGAACTGGGTCTCGAAGGTCACCTCGCCGCGCACCAGGTCGGTCCAGGTGATCGAGCCGTCGGGCATCCGGAACCGGACGACCGGGCGACGTCCCTCGGCCTCGAACGCCGACCGCTGCTCGGCGGAGAGGTCGCGGCAGAAGCCGTCGTACCCCATCACCTTCGAGCCGGAGGCCTTGCGGCGCGCGTCGACCTCCTCGTTGGAGCAGAAGCAGTCATAGGTGTACGACGAGGCCGCGAGCCTCGCGAGCGCGTCGCGGTAGATGTCGCCCCGCTCGCTCTGGAAGTACGGCGCGTGCGGGCCGCCGACCTCGGGACCCTCGTCCCAGTCGAGGCCGAGCCAGCGCATCAGGTCGATGATCGCGTCGTAGGACTCCTGGGTGCTGCGCTCCCGGTCGGTGTCCTCGATGCGGAACACGAAGGTCCCGCCGTGATGGCGCGCGAACGCCCAGTTGAAGAGCGCCGTGCGCACCAGGCCCACGTGCGGGGAACCGGTGGGGCTGGGGGCCATGCGGACGCGAACAGTCACCTGGGTTGTCACCTTGCCTTGACGGGATTCGTGAGGGAGCCGAGACCGGAGATCGAGACCTCGACCTCGTCGCCGACGTTCATGGGACCGACGCCCTCGGGGGTGCCGGTGAGGATGACGTCGCCCGGGAGCAGCGTCATCACGCTGGAGACGTAGGCGACCAGCGTGGGGATGTCGAAGATCAGGTCGCTCGTGCTGCCGTCCTGCTGGAGGTCGCCGTTGAGGTGCGTCTGCACCCGGCGGCCCTCCGCGAAGTCGTGCGGGTCGAGGTCGGTCTCGATCCACGGCCCCAGCGGGCAGAACGAGTCGAAGCCCTTCGCCCGGGTCCACTGGCCGTCGCTGCGCTGCAGGTCGCGGGCGGTGACGTCGTTGGCGATCGTGTAGCCGTGGATGACGTCGGTCGCCTGCTCCGGCGGTACGTCGCGGCAGATCCGGCCGATCACGACCGCGAGCTCGCCCTCGTAGTGCAGGTCCTGCGTCTGCGGCGGGTAGAAGATCGGGTCGCCGGGGCCGACGACGCTGGTGTTCGGCTTGAGGAACATCAGCGGCTCCTGCGGCGCCTCGCCGCCCATCTCCGCGGCGTGGGCCGCGTAGTTCTTGCCGATCGCGACCACCTTGCTGCGCGGCAGCACCGGCGCCAGCAGGCGCACGTCCTCGAGCCGGTGCTCCTGGTCGAGCAGCTTCACGCCGACGTACAGGGGGTCCCCGGCGAGGGCGACGACGACGCTGTCGGGGTCGGGCTGCCCGAGCTCGTCGAGCTCGCCGGTGACCACGCCGTACATCGGGTCCTCGCCCGTGGTGAATCTCGCGATGCGCACCCACCGAGCCTATCGACCCCGGCGCCGCCCGTAGTCGCCGCCGGTGATGCCGAAGAACTCCTCGAGAGTCTCGGTGTGGGTACGCCGCAGCTCCGCCGCGAGTGCGCGGCCGACGAAGCGCAGGTGCCAGGGCTCGGGCGAGTAGCCGGTGATCGCCGCCGTGCCGGGCCGGTAGCGGACCACGAACCCGAAGCGCCACGCGTTCTCGGCGAGCCAGCGACCGCCCGGCGTACCGGCGAAGCAGGGGTCGAAGTCGCAGCGCGGGCTCGTGGGCGTGACCAGGTCGACGGCCAGGCCGCTCTGGTGCTCGCTGTGGCCGGGCCGGGCCGACACCCGGTCGGCGGCGGCCCGGCCCCTGCTGGCGACGGCGTCGCCGTAGACGCCCTGCTGGTAGTCGTAGGACCGGAACGCGCTCGCGATCTTGAAGCCGAGCCCGCGCCGGTCGGCTGCTGCAAGCAGCGCGGTCAGCGGCCGGGAGGCCGGCGTCGCGACCTGGTAGCCGCGCACCAGCGAGATCTCGGGCCGGTAGTCCGGCGGCTCGATCGGGTGTGACTTGTTGACGACCACCCAGATGCTCCGCGGATCGGTCGTCGAGTGCCGCGACCGGTCGAACGGGGGCCGGACGGCCTTCTCCGCCGGGATCGCGGTGGGTGCCGGGGCGACGACCCGGCGGTCCGCCGGCCGCTCCTCGCCCGGGGAGGCGCAGGCGACCGCCAGCAGCAGGACCGGGACGCCGATCGCCGTAGTCGTCCTCACGCCCCGATGACGGGTGCGACGCCGCCGCGGGTTGCATGCAACCCTGCTGAGGCCCGGACCCGTCAACCAGGTGGAGGAGGTGGCGTGCGCGACGACGAGCGGTCGACCCGGCGAGCGACGGAGTTCGTGGCGTTCACGCGCGCCCACCGAGCCGACCTGGTGCGCACGGCCGCCCTGCTGTGCGCCGGTGACGAGGCATTCGCGGAGGACGTCGTGCAGACCACGCTGACCCGGCTCTACCTGTCGTGGCCGCGGGTACGACGCGCCGACAGCCCGCTCGCCTACGCCCGTCGCAGCCTGACCCACGTTTTCATCGACGAGGCACGCCGGGCGCACCGCCGCCGCGAGACGACGATGGCCGAGCCGGCGGACGCGCTGGGCACCGAGCCCGCGGCCGCGGACGCCGACCCGGCGCTGCGCGAGGCCATGCTCGCCGCCCTGGCGTCGCTCGGTCCCCGGCAGCGCGCCGTCGTCGTGCTGCGCCACTGGCACGACCTCGACGTGGCCGAGACCGCCCGCGTCCTCGGCTGCTCCACGGGCACCGTGAAGTCGCAGAACGCCCGGGCCCTGGCCCACCTGCGCGCGCACCTCGGTGTCCTCGACCCGACCCTGGAGGTGTCCTGATGTGCCCGACCGACGATCTCAAGCGCGCGCTCGGCTCCGTCGCCGACGCCGAGCGCCCCGTGGCCGACCCGGCTGCCGACCTCGCCCGGGCCCGCTCGGCGGTGAGCGCCCGCACCCGCCGGCGGCTCCGGCTCGGGCTGACCGGCGCGACGACCGCGGTGGTGCTCTGCGTGGGCGCGGCGCTGGTGCTCGACCGGGCGCCGTCGGAGCCCGGCACCGCCACGTCGGTGCCCGACGCCGCGTCCTCGGGCGTCCGACTGGTGGCCGAGCGGTTCGAGGCGACGCCGTACACCTTCGACCTGACGCCGGAGGGCTGGTCGGTGCAGGCGCAGCGGCCGACCGCCGTGACGATCGCGCCCGACGACGGGTCGACGTCGAGCAGCCCCGACGACTTCGCCGGCAAGCTCGTCATCCTCTTCGACGGCAACCGGCCGTCCGGACGCCAGCTCGAACACGAGGGCCGGCTCTTCTGGGTGTCCGGCGACTCCGGCTACACGGCCCTCGCCACCCGCACGCGCGGCGACGAGCCCGCGGGGGTGGTGCGGATCCAGTACCCCGACGGCGCGGGCTGGGACCTCGACTCGATGGTCGCCTTCCTCGCCAGCGTGCACGTCGGCCCCGGCGCGCGGCAGGGCTTGGGCTAGCCCGGACCCGCTGACCTACCCTGAGCCGGTGCAGGAGATGGACCGGGCCTCGTGGGAGGCGCGCGCGGCGGCCCATGCGGCGCGCGTCGACGCGTTCGTCCGCCCGCATCTCGCGCGCCGCGAGGCCCGGGTCAAGCACCCCGTGCACGACTTCCTCTTCACCTACTACTCCCAACGGCCCGCCCAGCTGCGGCGCTGGCATCCCGGGTACGGCGTACGGCTGCTCGACGCCCCGGAGTACGCCTCACTCAAGGGGTACGCCGACGGCGCGGTCACGCCGGCGTACGTCGAGTCGCAGCGCCCGCTGCTCGCGGCGCTGCTGCGCCTGCTGCGGGCGACCGCCGGCCGGCCGGCCAACCTCGGCTGCTTCGGGATGCACGAGTGGGCCATGGTCTATCGGATCTCCGAGGACCGCACGCGCCATCCGGACTGGCCCCTGCGGCTCGGGCCCGCCGGCACCGACGCGGTCGTCGAGTCGCACCGGATCGCCTGCTCGCACTTCGACGCCTACCGCTTCTTCACGCCCGCGGCCGCGCCGCTGAACACGCTGGCGCCGGCCGCCCACGACCGCGCCGACTTCGAGCAGCCGGGCTGCCTGCACGCCGGCATGGACCTCTACAAGCACGCCTTCCGGCTGACGCCGATGGTCGACGCCGACCTGGTCGCGGACTGCTTCGAGCTCGCCTGGGACATCCGGGTGCTCGACATGCGCGCCGCGCCGTACGACCTCGCCGACCTCGGCCTCGTGCCCGTCGAGGTCGAGACGGCCGCCGGCAAGGCGGAGTACGCCGAGGCGCAGCGCGGCTTCGCCGAGCGCGGCGCGCCGCTGCGGGCGCGGCTGATCGAGGAGTGCGAGCGGCTGCTGGCGGTTGCGAACGAAGGACGTTCGGCCCTGCTCGCGGAGACGTCGGCGACCTAGCGTGGAGGCATGGCGAGGCCCGTGCCGCAGTGCCCGATCCGGATCGGTGACGCGTGCTCGCTCTGCGTGCCCGGCGCCACCGGACCGGAGGACTGCCCCCTCGTCGCCGAGGTGATGCGCGACCCGGAGCTGCGCGCCCGGCTGGCCGAGCTGCGGCGGGAGGCGGCGGCCGCCCGCTGACCGGGTGCTCCCGGGCTAATGTCGTCGCCATGCGCCTCGGACGACCGCTGCTCGCCGCGCTCCTGGGTCTGGTGCTCGCCGGATCACTGACCCCGGCCGCGCACGCGGACCCGCGCTGGGAGTTCTACACCAGCGACCGGACCCGCTACGAGTCCCCGTGGTTCCAGGGCGCGCACCGGATCATGATCCGGTTCGGGTGCACCGCGGCGCCCTACTACTCCCCCGACCCACGCTGTCGGGCCGGCCGCGGCTTCCACCACGGCCTCGACATCGCGATGCCCTGCGGCACTCCCCTGTACGCCGGGCGCCGGTTCCGGGTCGTCTCGAACGACACGCTCGGCGCGGCGTACGGCGTGCACCCCCTGCTGCTGCGCAACCGCAGGCTGGGCTGGGATCTGGTGATCGGGCACACCCGCCGCGTCTACGTGCGCGAGGGACAGGTCGTGCGCCGCGGGGCGATGTTCGCCCGCGCCGGCGACAGCGGCGCCCCCGACGGCTGCCACCTGCACTTCGAGAGGCGTGCGGTCGGCGGTGGGCTGTCCACCGCCGTCCAGCCGCGAGCGCTGCTCGGCCTGGCCCCGGCGCGCGGCTGATCAGCCGACCCGCGCCCGCGCCCGGATCCCGTCGAGGATCAGCGTGAGGCCGTCCCCGAAGTCGGAGTGCTCGCGCGGCGGGCCGCCGATCGCCCCCGCCGAGCCGGCCTGCAGGTGGGTCTGCTCGTCGACGACGTGACCGAAGGTGAAGTGCAGCAGCGCCCCGGCCGCAGTCGGCACCAGCGCCGGGTCCAGGCCCGCGCCGCCCAGGGCGTCGACGATCTCGTCGTACGGCGTGGCGCCGCCCAGCCCGAACGACCGCACGGTCGCGACGAGTTCGGCGCCGTCCCGGTAGGCGAGCAGCGCGTCGCGCAGCTCGGTGCACACCGACTCGACCCGGGCGTCCCAGGGTTCGGGGCGCGGCCCCCGGCGACCGCGGGCGAGGATCTCGTCGGCGACGGCGGCGAGCAGCTCCTGCTTGTTGCCGAAGTGGTGGTAGAGCGCGCTGGGCTGGACGCCGAGCTCGGTGCCGAGCCGGCGCATCGTCAGGTCGGCGAGCCCGTAGCCGTCGAGCACGACGAGCGCCCGGTCCACGATGTCGGTGCGGCGGTAGCGCACGTCACATCCTCCCTACTGGCCGGGAACCGTTGACCCCGGCAGAGCTCGAACCCTAACCTGAACGCCGTTCACCTGACCAGCGTTCAGGTGCGGAGCCGAAGGAACTGAGCATGACCATGGCCGAGACCCCCGCCTCCCCCGAGGTCACCAGCGCGGCGCCCCGGCGCCGGTCCACCGCGACCGACGTCGCCCTGGTTGCGGCGTTCGCCGCCCTGATCGCCGCCTGCACCGTCATCGGCGGCGTCCCGGTCGGCGGTGCCGGCGTCGACATCACCCTGCAGACCTTCGGCGTCCTGCTCGCCGGCTGCGTGCTCGGGGCGGCCCGCGGGTTCCTCGCGGTCGTGGTCTACCTGGTGCTCGGAGCCATCGGGCTGCCCGTCTTCGCCGGGCACACCGGCGGGCTCTCGGCGTTCACCGGCGTCTCGGCCGGCTACCTGTGGTCCTTCCCGGTCGCGGCGCTGCTCGCCGGATTCCTGGTGCAGTACGTCTTCCGCGCCCGCCGCACCCGCGCGGCGTTCGTGTTCGTCGCGGCGATGGCCGGCACCGCGCTCAACCACGCCTGCGGCATCGTGGGCATGAAGCTCTACCTCGACTCGACCTGGGAGCAGGCGATCAAGTTCGACGCGCCGTTCTGGGTCGGCGACATCGTCAAGGCGCTCCTGGTCGCGATCGTCGCGGCCGAGGTGCACCGGGCGTTCCCGCGCCTGCTCGGCCGCTGAGCCGTCGGGCGACGATGGCCAGGATCGAGCTCGACTCGGCGTCCGTCACGGCGCCGGGCGCCGACGGCGACCTCACCATCCTGGAGCCGACGACCCGCACGCTCACCGAGCAGCGGATCGGCGTGATCGGCGCCAACGGCTCGGGCAAGTCGACCCTCGTCCGGCTGCTCAACGGGCTGGTCAGCCCGTCCACGGGCCGGGTGCTCGTGGACGGGCTCGACGTCGCCCGCCAGGGTGCCGCGGTCCGCCGTCGGGTGGGCTTCTGCTTCACCGACCCGGCCGCCCAACTCGTGATGCCGACGTGCGTCGAGGACGTCGAGCTGTCGTTGCGCCGGTCGGTGCGCGACGCGGGCGAGCGCCGCCGTCGCGCGCTGGAGGTGCTCGACCGCTACGGCCTGGCGGCGCAGGCCGACCTCAGCGTGCACAGCCTCTCCGGCGGGCAGCGCCAGCTGCTCGCGCTGGCCGGCGTGCTGGCCACCGAGCCGTCCGTCCTGATCGCCGACGAGCCCACGACCCTGCTCGACCTCGCCAACACCCGCCGCGTCGCCGACGTCCTCTTCGGGCTCGAGCAGCAGCTGGTGCTGGTCACCCACGACCTCGAGCTCGTGCGTCGGTGCGAGCGCGTGCTCGTGGTCGAGCGGGCCCGCGTGCGGTACGACGGGCCCGCCGACGCCGCCGTGGCCGACTACCTCTCGACGGTGCCGGGGTGAGCGCGTGAACCCGGCGTACCTCTTCGGTGTCTACCAGCCCGGCACCACGGTGCTGCACCGCGCCTGGGTCGGCGCCAAGGTCGGCGCGCTCGCGGTCTTCAGCCTCGCGGTGGTGCTGGTGCGCAGCATGCCGGCGTCGTTCGGCTTCCTCGCGATCGCCGTGCTGGCCGCCGCCGTCGCCCGGGTCGACCTGCGCCTGCTGGTCCGGTCGCTGCGACCGGTGCTGGTGGTCGCGGTGATCTTCGCCGCCCTCCAGTGGCTGCTCTACGGGCCGGTCAAGGCGGCCGAGACGCTGGTCGACCTGCTCGCGCTGGCGCTCGCCGCGATCGTGGTCAGCAGCACGACCCCGGTCAACGCGATGCTCGACGCGCTGATCCGCTGGATCCGGCCGCTGCGGCGGGTCGGCGTCGACCCCGAGCGCGTCGCCCTCACCGTCGGCCTCGCGATCCAGGCGCTGCCCGGCACCGTCGCGCTGGCGATCGAGACCCGCGACGCGGCCCGGGCCCGCGGCGTACGACACCCGCGGGCGTTCCTGTCGCCCTTCGTGATCCGGGTGGTCGCCCGCGCCCACGAGACCGGCGACGCCCTGCACGCGCGCGGCATCGGCGACGACTGACGCCGCTCGGCCTCAGCCCTGGCCGTGCTCGGCCAGCCACGCCTGCGCGCGTCGCTTCGAGGCCCGCGCGAGCCACGCGTCCTGCACCACCTCGGCCACCTCGTCGCGGCTGAGCTCGCCGATCCGGCTGGCCCGCAGCAGCACCGACGGGTGCCCGTTGAAGTGCGGGGTGGTGAAGTACGGCGTCGACTCGTCGAGCACCATCGCCTGCTTGTCGGCCTCGGAGGCGACCCAGAACACGATCACGTCGGCGTACCGCTCCCCCGTCTCGGGATCGAACGCGTCGGGCCGCGGCGTGCGGAAGAAGACGAACGACCTCCGGCCGACCTGGTAGACGGGGCGTTCGGCCGTGGTGCCCTCGGCGATCTCGACGTGCGGCATCCCGAGGGCGATCTCGTGGACGTCCTCGACCCGCGCCCGGCGCGCCGCTCGGCTCATCGGCTCATCCGGAGTAGGGCACCTCGGTCTGCCAGTCGGCCTCGACCTGGCGGGCGGCGTCCCAGAGCACCTCGGCGACGCGGTCGGGTGTGAACGGCCCCTCGCTGGCGAGGGTGCCGCGCACGGTCACCGAGACCGCCCGGATGCCGTCGGGCCGCAGGGTGGCGTCGAGGCTGTGCACGAGGTTGCGGATGCCGGCCTTCTGCACACCCAGCGACGCCGCCCGGTGCCACGGCTTGTCGGCGGCCATGCTGCCGGTGACGGTGATCCGGCCGCCCGCGGTCAGGTAGGGCCGGGCCGCCTGCGCGCTCGTGAGCAGAGCACCCACGCCGAGCGCGACGTCGGCGAGCAGCTCCTCGACGGTCAGCTCCAGCGGGTCCTTCTCCCGGAAGGCGCTCGGGTTGAAGTGCAGCACGTCGATGCGCCCGGTGTGCTCGCCGAAGCGACGGATCGCGGCGGTCGTCGCCTCGACGTCGGTCACGTCGGCGACCGCGTGGCCGACGGTCGCGCCGAGCTCCTCGAGCTCGCCGGCCAGCCGCCGGAGCTGCTCCTCGTCGATGCCGAGCAGCGCCACGTCGTACCCCTCCCGCGCGTAGCGCCTCGCCAGCGAGCCGCTCACACCCGGGCCTGCTCCGACAACGACGATCACGGGACGAGTCATGGGCTCACCGTAGCCGCCGCTCACCACACGTCGCCGTCGCGCCAGTCGCAGGTGATCGGCGCATCGAGGTCGAGCCCGGGGCCGAACACGTACAGGGAGCCGTCGTCGTCGGGCGTGGGCACCACGCCGCGGGTCGTGGCGACCGACGACGGGCCGCGCCACCGGGCCCAGTCGCGTGACTCGTAGAGCCGCACGCCCGCGGCCGACGCGCTCAGCGCGAGCAGGTCGTAGCCGGGCGCCAGCTCCTCGATCGACGCCATCACCCGGGCGCCGTGCCCGGCCCGGCGTACGTCGGCGGCGACGGCCACGGCCTCGACGTACCCGCAGCGCAGTCCGGCACCGTCGACCACCAGCCGCCTGAGGACGACCGCGCCGTGCGCGACCAGTCGCCCGCCGTCGCACACCAGGACGTGCATGCCGCCGAGCGCGTGACTCCAGTCGGCGTCGGCGAAGTCACCGAACGACGCGTCGCAGAGCGCCCGTGCGGCGATGCGCTCCTCGGGCGTCAGCTCGGCGGTGTGGCAGCGGCGTACGGTCACCATCCCGGTGGCCGCCGGTCCGCCCACGGCGCGGCCGCCTCGACCTGCGCGGCGAGGGAGAGCAGCAGCTCCTCCTCGGCCGGTCGCGCGGCGAGCATCACGCCGACCGGCAGGCCGTCGGGGGTCCAGCGCAGCGGCAGGGAGACGGCCGGCATGCCGGTGACGTTCCACGCGGACGTCCAGGGCGTGAACGCCTTCTGGGCCTCGAAGTCGCGCTCGGGGTGCTCGTCGTCGCGCATCGCGCCCACCGGCAGCGGCGGCGTGGCGAGCGTCGGGGTGAGCACCGCGTCGTACGGCGCGAGCGCGGTGAGCGCGGCGGCGGCGTGGCGGCGCATCGCGCCGATCGCCAGCCCGAACTCGGGGCCGTTGACCGCGCGGCCGCGGTCGGAGAGCCAGCGGGTGAGCGGGCGGATCAGGTGCTCGCGCTCGGGAGGCACGACCGACAGCGCGGTGAGGACGGCCCAGCAGACCTCGAAGACCGGGACCGCCTCCGGCGGCAACGGGACCTCGACGTCCTCGACCTCGTGGCCGAGCGACTCGAGCAGTCGCGACGTGTCCTCCCAGGCCCGCACGCACTCGGCATGGACCGGAGTGTCGGTGATGACTGGTGTGATGAAGCGAGCGACCCGCAGCCGCCCCGGGTCGCGGCCGCAGGCCGACAGGAAGCTCTCGGAAGGAGGTGGCGCCCAGGAGGGATCTCCCACCCGACGACCGGCGAGCACGTCGAGCATCGCCGCCGCGTCGGCGACCGTCCGGGCGATCGGCCCGGCCGTCGCCAGACCCACCGGGTCGCCGTACATGGGGTGACCACTGATCCGCCCGCGAGTGGGCTTGAGTCCGACCAGGCCACAGCAGGAGGCCGGGATCCGGATCGAGCCGCCACCGTCCGAGCCCTGGGCGAGCGGGACCAGGCCGGCCGCGACGGCCGCCGCGGCACCACCCGAGGAGCCACCGGCGGTGCGGGTTCGGTCCCAGGGCGTGACCGCCGGGGGCGCCACGTCCGGCTCGGTGTAGCACGGTGAGCCGAACTCCGGGGTGTTCGTCTTGCCGAGGCTGACGAGTCCGGCCGCCTCGATCGAGAGCGTGACGCCGTCGGAGACCTCCGGCACGAAGTCGGCGAACGCCGCCGAGCCGAACGTCGTGCGCACCCCGGCCGTCAGGTTGAGGTCCTTGATCGCGGTCGGGACGCCGAAGAGCGGCCCGCCGTCGCCGTCCGGCGCCAACCGGGCCGCGCGCTCGCGGGCCAGCTCGGGGGTGAGCGTCACGAACGCGCCGACCGAGTCGAGTCGGTCGGCGCGTTCGAGGTAGTGCTCGGCGAGCTCCAGCGGCGACACCTCACGGCGTCGCACCAGCTCGCCCTGCTCCAGCGCGGTCAGGTCATGGAGTTCGGCCACGAGCCGACCGTAGCCGGATCCTGCGGATCAGGCAGCCGCGGTGGCGGCGTCGTACTCCGCAAGCAGCCGGACGGCGTTGGTGAGCCGGGCCAGCACGTCGGGGTCGGTGAGCACGTCGACCTCGATCGCCGACTGCGAGACGGTGACGTCCTCGACGACCGTGGCGCCGGCGATCCGGGCCGACCGGGCGGCGTCCTCGTGGGCCCACCGGCCGCCGTACGGCGTGGGGGTGGTGCCGATGACGCCGAACGGCTTGCCGACCATGGCGCCGGCGCCGTAGGGGCGGGACAGCCAGTCGATCGCGTTGTTGAGGACGGCCGGCATCGTGCCGTTGTACTCGGGCGTGACGGCGAGGACGCGGTCGGCGGCGCCGACCCGCTCGCGCAGCGCGGCCGCGGTCGCCGGGATCTCGGAGGCGTTGTCGATGTCCTCGTTGTAGAACGGGATGGTGCCGAGGCCGTCGACGATGTCGACGGCGACGCCCTCGGGGGCCTGCGTGGCCAACAGCTCGGCGAGCTTGCGGTTGACGGAGTCGGAGCGCAGGCTCCCGACCAGGACGGCGATGCTGGTGTCAGTCATGCGACAGTAAACGGACTGTGGTCCGCTTGGTATTCCCGGGGCTAGAGGAAATCTCGCGCGAACGGGACGTGCCGCTCACTAGGGTGTTCGCGACATGTCCGAGCCGCACCTGCTGCCCCTCCTCGATGCTCCCCAGGCCGAGCGCCGGGACGCCGCTCGCAACCGGGAGCTGCTGCTCGACGCCGCGAAGTCCCTGGTCGAGCGGTGCGGGCCGCGCTCGGTCACCATGGACGCGGTGGCCGCCGCGGCGGGTGTGGGCAAGGGCACGGTCTTCCGCCGGTTCGAGTCGCGCGAGGGCCTGATGGCGGCGGTGCTCGACCACTCCGAGACCGACTGGCAGGCGCAGGTGATGTCCGGGCCGCCGCCCCTGGGCCCGGGCGCCGACCCGTGGGACCGGCTGCTGGCCTTCGGCCGGTCCCGGCTCGAGACCACGCTGCTGCACGCCGAGCTGATCCGCGAGGCCGGCCGCGCAGGCACCCGCTCGTACGCCGCCTACTCCTTCGTGGCGATGCACACGCGCTACCTGCTCGGCGAGCTCGGGGTGACCGGCGACCTGCCGATCCTCGCCACCGCCCTGCTGGCCCCGCTGGAGGCGCCGATCCTCGACCAGCAGGTGACCATCGAGGGCTTCCCGCTCGAGCGGGTGCACGCGGGGTGGGTCGACCTGGCCCGCCGGATCGTCGGCGGCGACGCCACCCGGGCGCCCGTCGACTGACCCGGAGCCGCGCGTTCGGTCAGCGCTGGTCGTGTCGCCGCAGCCCGAAGGTGACGCCGTCGACGAGCGCGCCCCATGACGCCTCGATGACGTTGGCGCCGACGCCGACGGTCAGCCAGGACGTCTCGCCGTCGCTGGTCTCGATCAGCACCCGGGTGATGGCGTCGGTGCCGTGGCCCTGGTCGAGGATGCGGACCTTGTAGTCGATCAGCTCGAACTTCGCGACCTCGGGATAGGCCTGCTCGATCGCCGCGCGCAGCGCCTGGTCGAGCGCGTTGACGGGTCCGTTGCCCTCGCCGGTGACGACATAGCGGACGCCGTCGGCACGCAGCTTCACCGTCGCCTCCGAGACGGCGTCGCCGTGGGGCACGGTCTCGGTGATGACTCTCCACGACTCGACGTCGAAGTACGCCGGGCGCTGCCCCTCGACCTCCTCGATCAGCAGCAGCTCGAAGGAGGCGTCGGCGGCCTCGAAGGTGAACCCGCGGCTCTCCAGCACCTTGACCCGATCGGTGATCCGGGTGACGAGCTCGCGGTCGCCCGACAGGTCGAAGCCCAGCTCGCGCCCCTTGAGCTCGATGGAGGCGCGCCCGGCCATGTCGGAGACCAGCAGCCGCATGTCGTTGCCGACGCCGGCGGGATCCATGTGCTGGTAGAGGTTCGGGTCGACCTTGATCGCGCTGGCGTGCAGGCCGGCCTTGTGGGCGAACGCCGAGCCGCCGACGTAGGGCTGACGCGACGCGGGCGGGACGTTGGTCACCTCGGCGACCGCGTGGGCGATCCGGGTCGCCTCGCCGAGCAGGCCCTGCGGGAGCACCCGACGGTCGAGCTTGAGCTCCAAGTTGGCGACGACGGCGACCAGGTCGGCGTTGCCGGTGCGCTCGCCGTAGCCGTTGATGCAGCCCTGCACGTGGGTGGCGCCGGCGTCGACGGCGGCCAGCGAGTTCGCGATCGCGCAGCCGGTGTCGTTGTGGGCGTGGATGCCCACACGCACACCGGTCGACTCGAGCACGTCGTGCACCGTGTCGGCGACCCAGCTCGGCAGCATGCCCCCGTTGGTGTCGCAGAGCGCGATCACCGAGGCGCCCGCGTCGTACGCCGTGCGCAGCACCTCGAGCGCGTAGTCACGGTTGTCCCGGTAGCCGTTGAAGAAGTGCTCGGCGTCGAGGAACACCTCCTGGCCCTCCGCCCGGAGGTGGGAGACGGTGTCGCGGATCATCGCGAGGTTCTCCTCGAGCGTGGTCCGCAGCGCCAGCTCGACGTGGCGGTCGTGCGACTTCGCCACCAGCGTGACGACCGGCGCGCCGCTCTCACGCAGTGCGGCGACCAGCGGGTCGTCGGCCGCCCGGACCCCGGCCCGCCGGGTCGCGCCGAACGCCGCGAGCCGGGCGTGCTCGAGGTCGAGCTCCTGCGCGGCGCGCCGGAAGAACTCGGTGTCCTTCGGGTTCGCGCCCGGCCAGCCGCCCTCGATGTAACCGACCCCGAGCCCGTCGAGCTGCCGCGCGATCGCGAGCTTGTCGGCGACGGTGAGGTTGAGCCCCTCCTGCTGGGCGCCGTCGCGCAGGGTGGTGTCGTAGACGTGGAACGCGCCGTGGAGGTCCATCGGGCTCACTTCCGTGCTCTGGGTCCGTGCTGGGTAGGTCTGTTTCGGGCAACAAAAAAACCTCTCGGGATCGAGAGGTTGGCGCGTCGGGCGAGGGGCTCGACGCGCTAGGAAATGATGATCACGTGGTGCTGCACGGGGCCCATCGTGCCACGGGCGCCGGTCACAGACCAGGGATCTCGACATCCGGGCGACCCGTGGCCGGGCTCCAGCTCGCACCCGACAGGTCGGCACGGAAGCCGAGCACGGCGCCCGCCGCCAGCACGACGACGAGCGCGACCAGCCAGCGCCGCGGCCGCGCGGAGAGCGGGTTCACCGCCCAGCCCACGGGCCCGCGCAGGCGCGAGCCGCCCGGGCCCCACCACAGCGCACCGGACAGCACCAGACCGCACACGAGGAGCGCGAGCTCCAGCCCGGCCGCGAAGGCGTAGCAGACCAGGGCCGCGGCGGACGCCAGGCCGAGCGCCCAGAGCCCGAGCAGCGCGGCCCCCGGGACGGACTGCACGAGATGCCACGGGGCGGCAACCAGCAGCTGCACGCCGTCGTACCACTTGCGGCCGCGGTACTGCCGGCGCTGACCGTGGGCCGACGCTGCCAGGGAGACGCTGCGCAGCAGCCAGGTCAGGAGGAGCACCAGGCCGGCGGTGACCCAGGGGTACGCCGCGCAGCCGAGGCCGACGACCAGCGCGAGGGCCGCGAGCAGAGTGCCGCGGCGCAGCCGCTCGGCGAACGGCGGCCGCGGCTCGCCCCACGCGACGGGCGGCTCGCCCCACCGGTCGGGAGCGATCTCCGTCGCACCCTCGGGCGGCAGCGCCAGGGTGTACGGCTCCGGCGCGTCGTGGCCGGGCCACACGTCGGTCTCGTCGTCGGCCGCGGCCTGGGCGGCCAGCGCGAGCGGGACCGTGTACGGGTCGTGCTCGGCGGCGACCGGCGGCGGCGCGGGCGACGAGCCCCGACGCGTGGTGAGCGGTCTCAGCCAGGCCAGCAGCTCGGCGAGGGTGGGCCGGTTGCGCACCTCGGGGTCGAGCGCGGCGGCGACCACCCGGGCCAGGTCGTCGGGCAGTCCGGTGAGGTCGAACTGGCCGCGCCGGACCCGGTCCATGATCGCCATCGAGGGGCCCCGGCCGAACGGTGGATGGCCGGTGCCGGCATACGCGACGGTCGCCCCCCACGAGTGCACGTCGGAGGCGCTGGTGGCGTCCTCGCCGTAGAGGATCTCCGGGGCCAGGTAGCCCGGCGTGCCGAGCAGCCAGCCCGTGTGGGTGAGCTTGGGGTCGTCGGCGACCCGGGCCAGGCCGAAGTCGATCAGGATCGGGGTGCGTCCCTCCATCAGCACGTTGGAGGGCTTCACGTCGCGGTGCAGCACCCCGACGGCGTGCACCGAGGCCAGCCCCTCGGCCAGGCTGCCGGCGAACCAGTAGAGGTCCGGGCCGGTGATGGCGCCCTCGTCGACCACCAGGTCGTGCAGCGACGGGCCCGGCACGTAGCGGGTCGCGACGTACGGGATCGGCGCCCACGGGTCGGCGTCCACGATGCCGGCGACCCAGCGGCTGTCGACCCGCCGCAGCGAGGCGACCTCGCGGGCCAGCCGGTGCCGGGCCTCGTCGTCGCCCACGATGTGGGGGCGCAGCACCTTGAGGGCGATCCGCTCCCCCTCGCCTCGGCGCGCCAGGTGGACCACGCCCATGCCGCCCTCCCCGAGCTTGGTCAGCAGCGTGTAGCCGCCGATCGTCGGGCGCTCGGCCGAGCCGGCGGGTCCGGCCGGGGAGGGGGTGCTCGTCACGGCCCGAGGCTACCTGCGACCCACCGCGCGGACCGGGAGGGCCGCGCCCCCTTCAAGGACGGGTCGCGTTCGTTGTAAGGTAAGCCTTACCTTGCCAAGAGCGGCACGTTCGCCTGCGACGCTCCTCGACCATACCCGGGACCACCATGACCTCGACCGCCCTCCCGCCGGTCGCTTCGGCCACCCCGCCGCCCCGCGCGCTGCGGCAGGGCTCGGTCCGCGGCCTGGTCGTGCTGGCCGGACTGCTGGTGCTCGCCGGCCTGGTCAGCCTGGCCGTCGGCAGCCGGGCGATCCCGCTCGGCACCGTCGTAGACGTGCTGTTCCACCCCGACGGGTCGGACGCCTCCACGATCGTCCACGACCTGCGCCTCCCGCGCACCGTCCTCGCGATCGTCGTCGGCCTCGCGCTCGGCATCGCGGGGGCGCTCATGCAGGGGCACACCCGCAACCCGCTCGCCGACCCCGGCCTGCTCGGCGTCGAGGCCGGCGCCGCCTTCGCGGTGGTGATCGGCATCTACGCCTTCGGCGTGCACGACCTGACCGGCTACGCCTGGTTCTCGCTGATCGGTGCGGGGCTGGCGTCGGTCGCGGTGTTCGCGATCGGGTCGACCCGCGGCGGGCCCGATCCGGTGTCGCTGGTGCTCGCGGGCGCGGCCGTCAGCGCCCTGCTGGCCGCCTTCACCCAGGTCGTGGTGCTGCGTGACATCGACACCCTCGACGCCTACCGCTTCTGGGCGGTCGGGTCGGTGGCCGGGCGCGGGATGGACGTCTTCTGGGAGGTGCTGCCCTTCATCGTCGTCGGCCTCGTGCTCGCCGCCATGAGCTCCTCCACCCTCAACCTGCTCCAGCTCGGCGACGACGTGGCCGTCTCGCTCGGCCTGCATCCGATGCGACACAAGGCGATCGGCGTGCTCGGCGTGATGATGCTGGCCGGCGCGGCCACCGCCGCCTGCGGCCCGGTCGGGTTCGTCGGGCTGGTGGTCCCCCACGTCGCGCGCTACTTCGCCGGCGTCGACTACCGCTGGGTGATCCCGTACTCCGGCTTCATCGGCGGCCTGCTCCTCGTCGTCGCGGACGTCGTCGGCCGCGTGGTGGTCAGGCCCGGCGAGCTCCAGGTCGGCATCGTGATGGCGCTGATCGGCGGCCCCGTCTTCATCTATCTGGTCCGACGCACCCGGATGGTGCGGATATGAGCACGGATATGGGCACCGCATGACCACTCTCGAGACCCGGCCCCGCCGCCTCTCCCGCACGCCGAGCGCCCCGCTCCGGGTCGGTCCGGCCTCGTGGCTGGTGCCCGTCCGCGCCGGCCTGGCCACGCTGGGCTGCCTGGCCGCGCTCGCGGTGCTGGTCGCGCTCGACCTCGCGAAGGGCGACTTCGAGATCCCGGTCGGGGACGTCGTGCGGACCCTGCTCGGCGGCGGCGACGCCGGCCAGCGGTTCATCGTCATGGAGCTGCGCCTGCCGCAGACGCTGGTGGCGATCCTCGTCGGGGCCGCGCTCGGCCTCTCGGGCGCGCTCTTCCAGACCTTCGCCCGCAATCCCCTGGCGAGCCCCGACATCCTCGGCGTGACCCGCGGCTCCGCCCTCGGCGCCGTCGCCGTCATCGTGCTCTCCGGCGCCAGCGGGTACGGCGGCGGCCTGGCCACCGGCCCGCTGCAGACGATGGGCGTGCCGCTCGCGGCGTTCGCCGGCGGCATGCTCGCCGCGACGCTGCTCTACCTGCTCTCGTGGCGCAAGGGCATCGACGGACAGCGCCTGGTGCTGGTCGGCATCGGCATGAGCGCCGCGCTCACCGCGGCCACGTCGTGGCTGCTGGTCAAGGCCCGCATCGAGGACGCCGCCAGCGCGCAGATCTGGCTCAACGGCTCGCTCAACGCCCGCGGCTGGGAGCAGGCCTGGCCGCTGGTCTGGACGATGGCCGTGCTGGTGCCGCTCGCGCTGCTGCTGGCACGCTCGCTCAACGCCCTCCAGCTCGGCGACGACTCCGCGCGCGGCCTCGGCGTGCGGCTGCAGCTCACCCAGCTCCTCACGCTGGTCGCCGCGGTCGGCCTGGTCTCGGTCTCGGTCGCCGCGGTCGGCCCGCTCGAGTTCGTGGCGTTCGTCGTCCCGCAGATCGCCCTGCGCCTGACCGGCGGCTCCCGGCCGCCGATGCTGGCCTCGATGGCGATGGGCGCCGTCATCGTGGTGGGCGCCGACTTCGTGACCCGCGTGCTGATCCCCTTCGCCCTCCCGGCCGGCCTGGTCACCGCGGTGATCGGCGCGCCGTACCTGATCTGGCTGCTGCTCCGCAACAACCGAAAGGTCTCCGCATGACCACGAGCACCTCGACCGCCGCGCGGCTGCGCGCCGACTCCGTCACCGTCGGGTACGGCGAGGATCCGGTCGTCCGCGACCTCTCCCTCACCATCGCCGACGGCCGAGTCACGACGATCGTGGGCCCGAACGGGTGCGGCAAGTCGACGCTGCTGCGCACGATGTCGCGGCTGCTCAAGCCGACCGGTGGCACCGTCCTGCTCGACGGCGAGCCGATCCAGGACATCCACACACGCGACGTCGCCCGCCGGATGGCGCTGCTGCCGCAGAGCCCCATCGCACCGGAGGGACTGCTGGTCCGCGACCTCGTCGCGCGCGGCCGGCACCCGCACCAGCGCTGGTTCAGCCAGTGGTCGCCCGACGACGAGCGGATCGTCGACCTCGCCCTCGAGATGACCGACACCACGCACCTGCGCGACCGGCCGCTCGACCAGCTCTCGGGCGGACAGCGCCAGCGGGCCTGGATCGCGATGACGCTCGCCCAGGACACCGACCTGCTGCTGCTCGACGAGCCCACGACGTACCTCGACCTGGCCCATCAGGTGGAGGTCCTCGACCTGGTCACCAAGCTCAACCGCGAGCGCGGCCGGACAGTCGTGATGGTGCTCCACGACCTCAACCTCGCCGCCCGCTACAGCGACGCGATCGTGGTGATGAAGGACGGCGTCGTCGCCCGCGAGGGCACGCCCGGCGAGGTGTTCACCCCCGCGCTGCTCGCGGCCACCTTCGGGCTCGACGCCGACGTGCTGCCCGACCCGCGCACCGGCCTCCCGATCATCGTGCCGACCTCCTCGGCGGCCGCGGTCGAGGCGATCGTCGAGCGGAAGGAGCTCGTCGACGCGCCGGGCCTCTGACCGGCACCTAGCCGGCACCTGGCCGGCACTCCGCCAGTACGCGTCCGGACGCACAGGAGCCCGGCACCTCCCGGTGCCGGGCTCCTGTCTTCTGTCCTTGGTGGCTGTGGCGACGACCTCGGACAGGGCCTGGGGTCAGTCCGACACGGCCGGCGGCTCGGTCTTCGGGTCGCCGTCGGCGGCGGCCGCGAGCTGCGGGACGTAGCGGTCCAGCACGTAGGGGATACTCAGCGGCGTCACGAAGCTGTGCGCGACGTAGTAGCTGCCGTCGGCCTCGCTGATATCGACCCAGCGCCCCTCCTTGCTGGCCGTAGTGCCCTCGAAGATCGACTTCACCTGCTTGTCGGCGGCCAGGTCCAGCCAGACGACGGTGCCGGCGTCGCCGAGGTCCGAGGTGCGCTCGGCGCTCAGCGAGATCCCGAACTCGCTGTCGTCCGCGGTGGTGATCACCGAGTGCAGGGTGAAGCCGAGGTCGGTCAGCATCCGCGAGCGCGGGTCCTCGGGACCGTAGATGAACAGGCCCTCGTACGGCGTGACGACCGCGGCGGTCTGGCCTTCGAACTCGGGGTGCGCGGCGGCCTCGTCGGCGATGCGCTCCTTCACCGAGTCGATCAGCTCCTGGGTCGCCGCCGGCCGGCCGACAGCCGTCCCGACCGTGAGGGCGGCCTCCTCCCAGGGCGTGCCGTAGTCGGCGTAGTCGCCGTTCTGCGCGACGACGGGCACGCCCATCGCCTCGAGCTTCTTGTACTCCTGCTCGGTCATGCCGGTGTACTGGCCGATGATCAGGTCGGGCGCGAGCGCCGCCACCTTCTCGATCTCGATGCCGTTGGCGTCCTGGAGCAGCGTCGGCAGCTCGGCGTCGCCGAGCAGGTCCTGCGCCCAGGGGTAGATGCCCTGGAGCTCCTCGTCGCCGAACCAGTACGTGACGCCGACCGGCACGATGCCCAGTGCCAACAGCGTGTCCTGCTCGGTGTAGCCGACGCACACGACCCGCTCGGGGGCCTTCTCGATCGTGGTCTCGCCGTACTTGTGCTTGATGGTGACCGGGAAGGCGCCCTCCTCGGGGCCACTCGAGGCGGCGGTGTCACCGGTGCCCGGGCTGCCCTGGCCCGCGGCGTCGCCGTCGTCGCCACAGGCGGCGAGGACCGGCGCGACGGCCAAGACGGACAGGCCCGCGAGGAAGCGGCGGCGGGTGGGGTTCATGACTCTCCTTGTTCAGGCCCGACCGGGCCCGAGGCGGTGGGTGGGTGTGGCCTCAGGACGGGAACGCGCGCGGCGCCTTGCCCGCGGTCGCCTGCTCGAGCATCGGCGTGAGCCGGTCGAGGGCGTACTCCAGGCTCAGCGGGGTGAGGAAGTAGAGGGCTCCGGCGAGCGTGCCGTCGGTGTAGATCGCCCGGTTCTCGGCCACGGCCGGCAGCGTGTCGATCGTGCCGAAGCCCTGGAGCACGTCGAACATGTCGGCATCCTCGGTCGCGAAGACGACGACGTCCGCCTCGATCAGTGCGGTGTTCTCCGCCGAGATCTCGGCCTGCGACCCGAGGTCGGGCGCGAAGTCGTCGAGGCCCTGGGTCATCGTGAAGCCCAGGTCGGTGAGGAAGCTGGTGCTCAGGCCGTCCGGGTAGACGTAGAGGATCCCGTCGTAGGGCCCGCCCTGCGAGAACGTCGCGGTCCTGCCCTCCCACTCGGGGTGCTCGGCCCGCACCTCGGCGAACCGGCCCTCGACCTCGTCGATCAGCGCCTGGCCGTCGGCCTCGCGACCCAGCGCCTTCGCGACCTGGAGCACCTGGTCCTGCCAGGGCGAGAAGTACGGCGTGGAGCCCGCCACGTTGGTGACCGTCGGCGCGATCGCCGACAGCAGCTGGTAGTCCTTCTTGGTCATGCCGGAGTTCGTGCCGATGATCAGGTCGGGCTCCAGGGCCGCGATCTTCTCGAACTCGATGCCGTCGGACTGGCTCAGCACCTCCGGCTCCGCGTCGCCGAGCAGGTCCTGCGCCCAGGGCCAGGTGGCGTGCGGCTGCTCGCCGTACCACTCGGTGACCGCGACGGGGGTGACGCCGAGCTCGAGCAGCACGTCCTGCTCGGTCAGCCCGACGCTGACGACCCGCTCGGGTGCCTCCTCGATCACGGTCTCCCCGAGCCGGTGCTCGACGGTCACCGGGAAGGAGGCGTCGGCCGCACCGGAGGGAGGTGCGGCCGACGCGTCGGGCTCCTCGTCGGAGCCGCAGCTCGCGAGCAGCGTGACGGAGAGCGCGAGAGCCGCGGAGGCGGCGAGGGGACGCAGACGCATGATCGGCCTTTCAGTAAGGTAAGGCTTACCTTAGATCATGCGCCCCTGCGCGGAACAGGGGGTCCAGATTCCCGGCTCAGAGCCGGCTCAGAGGATGCGGTGCATCCAGCCGAAGGTGTCCTCGGCCCGGCCGAACTGGATGTCGACCAGCTGCTCCCGGATCCGGCTCCACAGGCCCGGTCCCCCGTCCGCCGTCTGCTGTGGGGTCGGCACCGAGCCGCCGTCCCACTTCAGCTCGCCGACGGGGGTGACGACCGCAGCGGTGCCGCACGCGAAGATCTCGGTGATCGCGCCGCTGGTGACGCCCTCGCGCCACTCGTCGATGGAGAACCTGCGCTCCTCGACCGGATGCCCCATCTTGCCGGCGAGCTCGATGATGCTGCCGCGGGTGATGCCCTCGAGGATCGTGCCGGTCGCCGGGGTGACGATCCGACCGTCGGCGTACACGAAGTACATGTTCATGCCGCCGAGCTCCTCGACGTACCTGCCCTCCTGGGCGTCGAGGAAGACGACCTGGTCGCAGCCGTGGCCGCTCGCCTCCTGCTGGGCGACCAGCGAGCTGGCGTAGTTGCCGCCGGTCTTGGCCGCACCCATGCCGCCGCGGCCCGCGCGGGTGTACTCCTCGGTGAGCCAGAGGCTCACCGGCTTCGCGCCGCCCTTGAAGTAGGAGCCCGCCGGGCTGGCGATCACCATGAACGTGACGTGCTGGGACGGGCGCACGCCGAGGAACACCTCGGAGGCGAACATGAACGGCCGCACGTACAGGCTCTTCTCGGTCGAGCCGGGGGCGGTGGTGTCGGGCACCCAGCGCTGGTCGGCCTCGACGAGGGCGTCGACCGCCTGCACGAAGAGGTCGGGCTCGAGCACCGGCAACGCCAGCCGGTGGCTCGAGCGCACCATCCGCGCGGCGTTCTCCTCCGGCCGGAACGACCAGATCGAGCCGTCGGCGTGCCGGTAGGCCTTCATGCCCTCGAACGTCTCCTGCGCGTAGTGCAGGACGGCCGTCGCGGGGTCCAGGGTGAGCGGGCCGTACGGCTCGATCCGCGCGGCGTGCCAGCCGGCGTCCGGGGTCCATTCGACCGTGAACATGTGGTCGGTGAAGTGGGTGCCGAACCCGGGGTCGGCAAGGATCTCGGCGAGGCGCTCGTCGGAGACCGGGGCGCTCGACCGGGTGATGCTGATCTCCATGGGGGACAACTTAGTAGGCCTTCCTAGCAAATGGAGCCGGAGGTCCCCCTCGGGCGTCGGGGTTTCGGCTGCTGACAGCCAGAACCCGCACGACGCGCCGAGGGCCACCGGCGTGTCGTGCGGGTTGCGGCTGCTGACAGCCGAAACCCGCACGGATCGCGGGCAGCCTCAGCCGGCTACTCGCGCGGCGATGGCGTCGCCGATCTCCGACGTACGCCGGGCGGCACCTGGCGTGCGGGCGGCGAGGTCCTCGACGACCGCGGTCTCGATGGCCGCGGCGGCGTCGGCGTGCCCGAGGTGGTCGAGCAGCAGGGACGCGGAGAGGATGGCGGCGGTCGGGTCGGCCTTCTGCTGGCCCGCGATGTCGGGCGCGGAGCCGTGCACCGGCTCGAACATGGAGGGGGTCGTCCGGTCGGGGTTGACGTTGCCGGAGGCCGCCAGGCCGATGCCACCGGTGATCGCGGCGGCGAGGTCGGTGATGATGTCGCCGAAGAGGTTGTCGGTGACGATCACGTCGAAGCGCGCGGGGTCGGTGGTCATGAAGATCATCGCCGCGTCGATGTGCATGTAGTCGGTGGTCACCTCGGGGTACTCCGCGGCGACCGCCTGGAAGATCCGCCACCACACCGAGCCGGCGTTGACGAGCACGTTGGTCTTGTGGACCAGCGTCAGCTTCTTGCGCGGGCGTCGCTGGGCTCGGGCGAAGGCGTCGCGGACGACGCGCTCGACACCGAACGCGGTGTTGACCGAGACCTCGGTGGCGACCTCGTGCGGCGTACCGACACGCAGGGCGCCGCCGTTGCCGGTGTAGGGACCCTCAGTGCCCTCACGGACGACCACGAAGTCGACCTCTCCGGGGTCGGCCAGCGGGCCGGGTACGCCGGGGAAGATCCGCGACGGCCGGAGGTTCACGTAGTGGTCGAGCTCGAAGCGGAGCCGCAGCAGCAGGCCGCGCTCGAGGATGCCCGGAGGCAGGTTGGGGTCGTTGGGCTTGCCGCCGACGGCGCCGAGGAGGATCGCGTCGTGCTCGCGGATCTCGCCGAGCACGGAGTCGGGCAGCACCTCGCCGGTGGCGAGGTAGCGCTCGGCGCCGAGGTCGTAGCGGGTCTGCTCGAACTTCACGCCCGCCGGAGACGCGACCTCGAGCACCTTGAGCGCCTCGGTCGTCACCTCCTGGCCGATGCCGTCGCCGGGGATGACGGCGAGCTTGATCGCGCCGGATGCGGTGGAGGTCGAGTCAGTGGTCATGGGGCGAGAGGTTAGTTGTCGTCGGGCCGCTGGCCGCCGTTGTCCCGCAGGTCGAGCGACGCCTGGACGGCGGCGGTGATGTTCTCGTGGCTGCGCGGGTTCTCGGGGTGGTGCTGGGCCGGGCCCCATTCGGGGTACATGTCGTACATCGGTCTGGTCTCTCTCGTGAAGGGTCGGATGTGCTGGGTGCCGAACGGCTCGATGCACCCGGAACGAAGACCCTCCGAAGCGGAGACCGGGCCACTCGTGGATCACACGAGGAGAAGGACCACCAGAGTGCGGATCGCGCTTGCCGTGATGGGCGATCACGCCGCGGAGACGTCTTCGATCGAGATGCATCGAGAGGCCGTCAACGCCGAACACCGCGGCGAGGTGGCCTCTCTGTCAGGCCTCGCCGCGGCAGTCGATAAGTACGAAGACGCTCCGCATGGTGACGCCACCGTACGGCAGGAGTCCCGGCGACGACATCTGATTCCGCGGAGTGTTCGGAATGCGAGACGATCGTCCCGGAGTGAAAGACTCGAATCCATGAGTGCTCCCCCGGATCTGCCCGAGATCGTGTCCCGCGCGTTCGAGGTCTCCCGCAAGGCCGGGTACGTGTCGTTCTGCCGCAACGAGACCGGCCGGCTGCTGGCCACCCTGGCCGCCACCCGCACCGGCACGATGGCCGAGTTCGGCACCGGCTGCGGGGTCGGCACCGCCTGGCTGCGCTCCGGCCTGCGCGGCGACGCCACCATCCTCACCGCCGAACTGGACGCGAGGCTCGCCGACGCGGCGGCCGAGATCTTCGAGGACGACCCTCAGGTCGAGGTGCGCTCGGCCGACTGGTCGACGCTGCTCGACCAGGGGCCGTTCTCCCTGCTCTTCCTCGACTCCGGCGAGCCGACCGAGGTGAGCGTCGACGCGATCGCCGACCTCGTCGAGGAGGGCGGCCTGGTCGTGCTCGACGACTTCACGCCCTGCGAGATGTGGCCCCCGGTGACCTACGGGCGCGTCGACACCCTGCGCGAGCAGTGGCTCACCGACGACCGGTTCACCGCCGTCGAGGTGATGGTCGCCCCGGACGCCTCCGTGGTGCTGGCCACCAGGCGCTGACGCGCCGGGTGGTTTCGAGGCTCAGGCCTGGCGGCCTTCGCACCTCAACCACCGGAGCGGTGGTTGAGGTGCGAGCGCAGCGAGCCTCGAACACCGATCCCTCAGATGTCGGTCGGCATCGCGTTGGTGCCCTGCTTCATCCGCTCGCGGAAGCTGCCGGTGGGGAACTCCCGGTCCTTGAGCCGCTCCATGAAGCCGCGCAGCGTGCGGGTGCCGTACGCCGGGGCGACGTGGTCGACCACGGACCAGTACTTCGCCGCCTCGAGGTAGTAGGCGACCGGTCGCAGCTGCTTGCTGACCCGGCCCAGCCGGGCCAGCCGCGCGGTCTTCCGGTCCCAGGCGGTCATCGTGACGACGTCCCACTGCGGCTCCCGACCGGTGACGTCGAACATCATCTGACCGGCGCCCCGGAGGGTGACCACGTTGTCCTCGACCCACGGGCCACCGACGGGCAGCACCCGGCCGATCGCGGCGTCGGCGAGCACCTGGTTGACGATGAACTCGGCGAGGTCCTCGCGTGCGATCGGGTTCACGACGCTGTACTCGCCGTGGTCGAAGATCCGGTAGGCCAGGCCGTTCTTGACGTCGCCGAAGGTCGCCGACAGGTACGGGAAGTACGCCGTGGGCCGCACGATCGTCCACGGGAGCGCGCCATGGTGCTCGCCGATCAGCTCGCCCTCGACCTGGAGCTTGTAGACCTGCGGGATCAGCTCGGGCCGGTAGACGCCGTAGTCGCTGACGTGGATGAACTGGCGCACGTCGTGCGCCACGGCCGCCCGGATGCCGTTGACGACCGCCTCGTGGTCGACGAGCCGGCACTCCTCGGCATCGTTGGGGCGGCGCCCGCTGAGCAACGAGACCACCACGGCGGTCGGGCCGGCGGCGACGGCGGCGACCACGTCGCCGGCCCGGGTCGGGTCCCCGACGATCACCTCCGCCTCGGCGTACTCGGGCTGGTTCTTGACCTCCGCGCTCCGAGCCAGCACGGCCGGCCGGTAGCCGCGGCGGGCGAGCTCGGGCACCAGGGCCCTGCCGATGTAGCCGGTGCCGCCCAGCACCAGCACCCGTTCGCCGTCGCCGGTGCCGCTCGGGCCGGTGGCGTACGCCGTGGAGTCGGTCGTCAGGAGCCGCCGGCGCAGCTCGCGGCTGTGCTGCTGGGCGGCGGTGGCGTCGAGGTGCGCGATCGTGCTGAAGGCCATGAATAGATCATATACAGATTTACCGGTCGAGGCGGACGGTCCACGCGGGGAGCCACAGCTGGGTGAGCGGCCCGATCGCCAGCGCATAGAGGACCGTGCCCAGCCCGAGCGTGCCGCCGAGCAGCAGGCCGACGAGCACGACCGCGACCTCGATGCCCGTGCGCACCAGGCGCAGCGAGCCGCCGGTGCGCCGGGCGAGGCCGGTCATCAGCCCGTCCCGCGGACCGCGGCCGAGCTGGGCGCCGATGTACATCGCCGAGGCCAGCCCGCAGAGCACCACGCCGCCCACCATGAGCCCGAGCCGGAGCACCATCGCGTCCGGCCGCTCGAGCACGGCCAGGGTCGCGTCGGCGGAGAGGCCGACCACGAGCGCGTTCGAGATCGTGCCCAGGCCCGGCATCTCGCGCAGCGGGATCCAGAGCAGCAGCACCACGAAGCTCATCAGCACGACCGCCTGGCCGAGTGTGAGCGGCAGGTGCCGGATCAGGCCGGAGTGCAGCACGTCCCACGGCGCCAGGCCGAGGTCGCCGCGCACCATCAGCGCGAGCGAGACGCCGTACGCGACCAGGCCGACGTAGAGCTGCGGCAGCCGGCGACCGAGCCGACCGGCGCGCAGCTGCGCGATCGGGCCGAGGTCGCTCAGTCCGGAGGGCGGGCCGGTCGGGGCGCTGGCTAGCGTGCTCACCGGGCCATTCTGCTGGCCGATTGGCCTTCTCCGAAATAGCCAATCGTGGAAGAGTGGTCTGCATGACCGCCTCGATCAGCGCCGGCCGCGTGGCCACTCTCGTCGGCGACTTCGACCGCTCCCCGGCGTACGCCGGCCTGGCCGACGCGCTCACACTGCTGATCGGCGACGGCCGGATCGCCGTCGACACCCGGCTGCCCAGCGAGCGCGAGCTGACCGCGGCGCTCGGCGTCTCGCGCACCACGGTCACCCGGGCCTACGCCGCGATCCAGGAGGGCGGGTACGCCGAGGCCCGGCGCGGCGCCGGCACGTTCACCCGGGTGCCGGGCGGGCGCAGCCGCGCGCACGACCGGGCGCTGCTGCCCCGGCCCGGCGACGGCGACGCGATCGACCTCAACTGCGCGGCGCCGTCGGCGCCCCCGGGCATCGCCCGGGCCTACGCCGAGGCCGCGGCCGACCTCCCGGCCTACCTGGGCGGCCACGGCTACTTCCCCGCCGGACTGCCGGAGCTCCAGGCGGCGGTCGCGGCCGCGTACGACGCCCGCGGGCTGCCCACGACGCCCGACCAGGTGATGATCACGCCCGGGGCGCTGACGGCCGGCGCCGTGGTCGCCCAGGCGTTCACCAGCCCCGGCGACCGGGTGCTGGTGGAGTCGCCGACCTACCCCAACGCGACCGACGCGCTCCGCCACGCCGGCGCGCGGCTGGTGCCGAGCGCGGTCGACCCCGACGGCTGGGACCTCGACGCGATCGCGGCGACGCTGCGGCAGACCGCACCCCGGCTGGCCTACCTGATCCCCGACTTCCAGAACCCGACCGGCCACCTGATGACCGACGCCCAGCGCGAGGAGTACGCCGCCCACCTACGGCGCAGCCACACCACGGCCGTCGTCGACGAGGCGCACCAGGCCCTCGCGCTCGACGGCCGGGCGATGCCGCGCCCGTTCGCGGCGCACGCCCCCGACACGATCACGATCGGCAGCGCCAGCAAGTCCTTCTGGGGCGGGCTGCGGCTGGGCTGGATCCGAGCGCCGCACGAGCGGATGGAGCGGCTCACCCGCGCCCGGATCAGCCTCGACCTCGGCGCCCCGGTGCTCGAGCAGCTGGTGCTGACCCGGCTGCTGGCCGACGCCGACGAGGTGCTGGCCGTCAACCGCGCCCGGCTGCGCGAGCAGCGCGACGCGCTGGCCGGCGCGGTGCGCGACCGGCTGCCCGCGTGGTCCTTCCACCTGCCGATCGGCGGGCTCGCGCTCTGGTGCCGGCTGCCCGCCGCCCTGGGCACCGCGCTGGCAGCCGAGGCCGAACGGCGCGGGGTGATCATCGCCCCCGGCCCGGTGTTCGCCGCCGAGGGCGGCCTGGACACGTTCGTGCGGATCCCCTGGACCCGGCCCGTCGACGAGCTGGTCGAGGCGGTGCACCGGCTCGCCGAGGCCTGGGCCGTGGTCCGCGAGCGGCCTGCCGGGGCGACCCCCACCGGTCGGGTGATGGTGGCCTGACGGCCGACCTCCTCGACCCGGACCGGCCTCGACCTGGATCCAGACTCAGTCCGCGAAGGAGTCCAGCAGCGCGTCGGCGGCGGTGTACGGATCGGTCTGCCCCGCGACGACGGCCGCGGCCAGGTCGTCGAGCTCGGAGCGGCCGTGCACGTCGCCCCAGCGGGCGCGCAGCGCGGTGACGGCGATCGCCTCGATCTCGTCGCGGGCGCGGCGGGCACGCCGGCGCCCGAGCTCGCCGCTCGACTCCAGCCAGGCGCGGTGCCGGTCGATCTCGGTCACGACCTCGGCGAGGCCCTCGCCCCGCTGCGCGACGGTCAGCACGATCGGCGGTCTCCAGGCACCCTCGGGGCGGTCGGCCAGCGCGAGCATCGAGCGGATGTCGCGGCGCACCTGCTCGGCACCGTCGCGGTCGGCCTTGTTGACGACGTAGAGGTCGCCGATCTCGAGGATGCCGGCCTTCGCCGCCTGGATGCCGTCGCCCATGCCGGGCGCGAGCAGCACCATCGTGGTGTCGGCCAGCCCGGCGATCTCGACCTCGCTCTGGCCGACGCCGACGGTCTCGATCAACACCACGTCGCAGCCCGCGGCATCGAGCACCCGCAGCGCCTGCGGGGTGGTCCAGGAGAGCCCGCCGAGGTGGCCGCGGGACGCCATCGACCGGATGTAGACCTCGCGGTCGAGCGCGTGGTCCTGCATCCGCACCCGGTCGCCGAGCAGCGCACCGCCGGAGAACGGCGACGACGGGTCGACCGCCAGCACGCCGACCCGCTTGCCGCTGCGGCGCAGCTCGGTCACCAGCGCGCTCGTCGACGTCGACTTGCCGACCCCCGGCGCGCCGGTGAGACCGATCACCTGGGCGTGGCCGGCATGCGGCGCCAGCGCCGCCATCACCTCACGCAGCAGCGGCGACTCGTCCTCGACGAGCGAGATCAGGCGCGCGACGGCCCGGGCCTCGCCGGCGCGAGCGCGCTCGACGAGGCCCGGGACATCGACGTCAGCTCTTCGGGACACGCACGATCAGGGCGTCGCCCTGGCCGCCGCCGCCGCACAGCGCGGCGGCACCGACGCCGCCACCACGGCGCTTCAGCTCGAGCGCGAGGTGCAGCACCACGCGAGTGCCGGACATGCCGACCGGGTGGCCCAGCGCGATCGCACCGCCGTTGACGTTGACGATCGAGGGGTCCAGCCCGAGCGCGCGGGTCGACTCGATGCCGACCGCGGCGAACGCCTCGTTGAACTCGACCAGGTCGAGGTCGGCGGCGCTCAGGCCCTCCTTCTCCAGCGCCCGCTTGGTGGCGTTGGCCGGCTGCATCTGCAGCGAGGAGTCGGGGCCGGCGACCATGCCGTGCGCGCCGATCTCGGCGAGCCACTCCAGGCCGAGCTCCTCGGCCTTCGCCTTGCTCATCACGACCACGGCGGCCGCGCCGTCGGAGATCTGGGAAGCCGAGCCAGCGGTGATCGTGCCGTCCTTCGCGAACGCCGGCGGCAGCTTCGCGAGCGACTCCGCGGTGGTGTCGCCGCGCACGCCCTCGTCGGCCGACACCACGATCGGGTCGCCCTTGCGCTGCGGGATCGTCACCGGGACGACCTCCTCGTCGAACACGCCGTTCTTCCAGGCCTCGGCGGCCTTGCGGTGCGAGGCGGCCGCGAACTCGTCCTGCTCCTGGCGGGTCAGCTTCACACCCTCGGCGTTCACCTGCTCGGTGAGGCCGCCCATCGCCTGCTGGGTGGCCTGGTCGTAGAGCGCGTCGTACGCCATCGAGTCGACCAGCTTCACGTCGCCGAACTTGAAGCCCTCACGCGACTTCGGCAGGAAGTGCGGGGCGTTGGTCATCGACTCCATGCCGCCGGCCACCACGATCTCGACCTCGCCCGCACGGATCAGCTGGTCGGCCATCGCGATGGTGTTGAGCCCGGAGAGGCAGACCTTGTTGATCGTCATCGACGGCATGGTCCACGGCAGCCCGGCCGCGATGCCGGCTGCGCGGGCGGGGTTCTGGCCGGAGCCGGCCAGGATGACCTGGCCCATGATCAGGTAGTCGACCTGCTCGGGCCGCACGCCGGCCTTCTCGATCGCCCCCTTGATGGCGATCCCACCCAGCTCGCTCGCCGACAGGCTCTTCAAGCCGCCGAGCAGGCGGCCGATGGGGGTGCGCGCACCCGCAACGATGACGGACGTACCGGACATGGATGCCTCCAGACTTCGTGGTCGATCTGTGACCGACCTTACCCACGCACGATGGCAGCGGCGAGGGTGGAAAACGTCACACGCACTCGCCGCGAGCAGCGCGGCGTAAGACCATGTCCGCCATGAGCATGGAGATCCCCGCGCAGCTGTTCACCGCCATCGACCACGTCGGCATCGCGGTCGCCGACCTGGACGCCGCGATCGCCTTCTACGAGGAGACCTACGGCATGCGGCTCGCCCACCAGGAGGTCAACGAGGAGCAGGGTGTGCGCGAGGCGATGATGGCCGTGGGCGACTCCGGGAGCCACATCCAGCTGCTGGCCCCGCTCAACGAGCAGTCCACGATCGCGAAGTTCCTCGACAGCAAGGGCCCCGGTATCCAGCAACTGGCCTACCGGGTCACCGACGTCGAGGCGGTGAGCGCCATCCTGCGCGAGCGCGGACTGCGCCTGCTGTACGACGAGCCGCGCCGCGGCACCGCCGACTCGCGGATCAACTTCATCCACCCCAAGGACGCCGGCGGCGTGCTCGTCGAGCTCGTCGAGCCGAACCCCGCCGCGACCGCTCACTGAGGCACACCTCACAGACGGTGTGCCGCACCGTTACCGATGGGTAATCTCCCGCCCAACCCAGCCGCTCGACCCACTCACGCAGGAGCCGACGTGCAGCACATCCTCGACGCGATCCTGGCCGGCGACTCCGCCGCCGCGGACTTCGCCGCCCTCGAGATCCCCGACCACTACCGCGCCGCGACCGTCCACAAGGACGAGGTCGAGATGTTCGAGGGCGTCATGACCCGGGAGAAGGACCCGCGCAAGTCGCTGCACGTGGAGGACGTGGCGCTGCCCGAGCTGGGGCCGGGTGAGGCGCTGGTGGCCGTGATGGCCTCGGCGATCAACTACAACACCGTGTGGACCTCGATCTTCGAGCCGGTCTCGACGTTCGGGTTCCTGGAGCGCTACGGCCGGCTCTCCCCGCTCACCAAGCGGCACGACCTGCCCTACCACGTGGTCGGCTCCGACCTGGCCGGCGTGGTGCTGGCGACCGGCCCGGGCGTGACGAAGTGGCAGCCGGGCACCGAGGTCGTCGCCCACTGCCTCTCAGTCGAGCTCGAGGACCCCGACGGCCACGACGACACGATGCTCGACCCGCAGCAGCGGATCTGGGGCTTCGAGACCAACTTCGGTGGCCTCGCCGACATCGCGCTGGTCAAGGCCAACCAGCTGATGCCCAAGCCGGCGCACCTGACCTGGGAGGAGGCCGCCTCCCCCGGCCTGGTCAACTGCACCGCGTACCGCCAGCTGGTCTCCAAGAACGGCGGCGACATGAAGCAGGGCGACAACGTGCTGATCTGGGGTGCCTCCGGCGGCCTCGGCGGCTTCGCCACCCAGTACGCCCTCAACGGCGGCGCCACCCCGGTGTGCGTGGTCTCCTCCGAGGACAAGGCCGAGATCTGCCGCTCCATGGGCGCCGAACTGGTCATCAACCGCAACGCGGAGGGCTACCGGTTCTGGAAGGACCCCCAGACCCAGGACCCGAAGGAGTGGAAGCGCCTCGGCGCGAAGATCCGCGAGCTCACCGGCGGCGAGGACATCGACATCGTCTTCGAGCACCCCGGCCGCGAGACCTTCGGCGCCTCGGTCTTCGTCACCCGCAAGGGCGGCACCATCACCACCTGCGCCTCCACCAGCGGCTACATGCACGAGTACGACAACCGCTACCTGTGGATGAACCTCAAGAAGATCGTCTCCTCCCACTTCGCCAACTACCGCGAGTCCTGGGAGGCCAACCGCCTGATCGCCAAGGGCAAGATCCACCCCACCCTCTCCCGGACCTACGCCCTCGACCAGGTCGGCCAGGCCGCCCTCGACGTCCACCAGAACGCCCACCAGGGCAAGGTCGGCGTCCTGTGCCTCGCCCCCGAGGAGGGCCTCGGCGTCCGCGACCACCAGATGCGCGAGCAGCACCTCGACGCCATCAACCGCTTCCGCGGCGTCTGAGCACCCCGGCCTCAAGGACCCGGGGGGTTTCTGGCGAGGCGGGGTGGGTTGTTGCGGGTGGATCGGCAACACTGGACCGCACACACCCGACCCGCGAAGGAGTAGCGCCGCGATGAGCGACCAGGGACTGTCCATCTTCGACGACAACGAGCCGGAAGAGGACGAGACCCGCGCCGCCGCGGACGATGGCGCGGACGCGACCCAGGTGCTCCCCGCCGTGCCGTCGCGCGCGCCGAGGTCTCCCGCCCAGGCGCCGGCCCGACAGCAGGGGTCGGGACAGCCGGGCTCCGGACAGCGGGCCCCGGAGCGGCCCTCCCCGGTCCCGCCGACGGCCGCGGCGGCGACCCCCGCCCCGGTGCTGCCTCCGCGGGCCCCGGCGACCGCCCAGCCCGCGGCGGCGGGGGCCCTCCCCGTGGTCCGTCGGGGCGGCTACGACCGCGAGGCGGTCGACGTCCGGCTGCACCAGCTCGCCAGCGAGAAGGCGGGCCTCAGCGCCAGCCTCGCCGAGTCCGAGCAGCGCGCCGTCGGCCTCGAACAGCAGGTCGCCGGGCTGCGCGCCGAGCTCGAGGAGAACAAGAACCCGTCGTACGCCGGACTCGGTGGCCGCGCGAGCGCGATGCTGCGCCTCGCCGAGGAGGAGGCCGCCGAGGTCCGCGCGACCGCCGAGCGCGACGCGGCCGAGATCCGCGAGCAGGCCGGGCGCGACGCCAAGGCGACCCGGGCCGATGCGATGCGCGAGGCCGAGGACATGCGGCTGGTCCAGCTCAAGGAGCTCGACGAGCACCGCAGCCGGCTGGTCGCCGACGCCGAGCAGGAGCGGTCGCTGGCGCGCAGCGAGGCCGAGGACCTGGTGGCGACCGCCAACCGGGAGGCCGCCCAGCTCCGGCTCGCCGCCGCCCAGGAGGCCAACGAGCTGCGCACGGCCGCCAAGCGCGAGGCCGAGCAGCTGCGCGCCGCGGCCGACCGGGAGGTCCAGGAGTCCCGGCGCACCCTCGCGGTCGAGAAGGAGCGGCTCGCCCGCGAGGCGACCGACCACCACGCCAGCGCCACGGCCGAGACCCGCCGGCTGGTCGAGGAGGCCGAGGAGCGCGCATCGGCGGCCGAGCAGCGCGCCCAGTCCGCGGCCGCCCAGGCCGCGGAGCACCGCGGCCAGGCCGCGACCGAGGCCGAGGCCCTGCTCAGCCGGGCCCGCCGCGAGGCCGAGCAGATCGTCGCGACCGCTCGCACCCAGGCGGAGTCGATCACGTCCTCCGGGGCGGCCGAGGCCGAGCGCGAGCTCGCGGCGATCCGGGCCGAGGTCGACCGGATCACCAAGCGCCGTGACGCGATCACCGCGCAGTTGGCGTCACTGAGCGAGGTCATCTCCGGCTTCGCGAAGGATGACGCGTGACCGAGCCGCCGGCGCGGGCGGAGGCAGAGGAGTCGGAGGAGTCGGAGGCGGAGGACGGCGTCGCCGGCATCCCCACCGACGAGGACTACCTCGGCGAGCCCGGCCCGCCGCTCGACCACCACGCACCGTTCTTCGTCGGCTTCGTCGGCGGGCTCGGCGTGCTGGTCGCCATCTGGATGGCGACGCAGATCCAGGCCATCGGCTCGACGCTGATGCTGATCGTGGTCTCGCTGTTCCTGGCGGCCGGCCTCGACCCGGCGGTGCGCTGGTTCGAGCGGCGGGGCATGCGCCGCTCCTACGCCGTACTCACGGTGATCCTGGCGTTCCTGGCGGCCCTCACGCTCTTCATCGTCGCCATCGTGCCGGTGATCGCCGACCAGGTCCGCTCGCTGACCGACAACGTGCCGCACTGGCTCGACCAGCTGCAGCGCAACCGCCAGGTGCAGCGGCTCGACGACGAGTACGACATCCTCGAGAAGGTCCAGGACTACGTCACCAACGGCGACTTCGCCGGGGCGCTCTTCGGCGGCGCCGTCGGCATCGGCCTGGCCGTCCTCGGAGCGCTCTTCAACGGCTTCATCATCGTGGTGCTGACGCTCTACTTCCTCGCGTCGCTCCAGACGACGAAGGGCGCGCTCTACCGCCTCGCCCCCGCCTCCCGGCGCGACCGGGTGTCCCGGCTCGGCGACCGGGTCGTCCGCAGCGTCGGCGGCTATGTCTCGGGTGCCTTCATCGTCGCGCTGTGCGCGGGCATCTCGTCGCTGATCTTCCTGTTCGCCGTCGGCCTCGGCGAGTACGCCGTGGCGCTGGCCTTCGTGGTGGCGCTCCTCGACGTGATCCCGATGATCGGCGCCACGCTCGGCGCGGTCATCGTCACCGCGATCGCGTTCGCGGAGGACTGGAAGATCGGTCTCGCCTGCGCGGTCTTCTACATCGTCTACCAGCAGGTCGAGAACTACGTGATCTACCCGCGGGTGATGTCGAAGTCCGTCGACGTCCCCGGCGCGGTCACCGTGATCGCCGCGCTGGTGGGCGCCGCGCTCTTCGGTGTCGTCGGCGCACTGCTGGCGATCCCGACCGCCGCGTCGATCCTGATGCTGGTGCGCGAGGTGTGGGTCAGGCGGCAGGACTCCCGCTAGTGGTCATCGCTGTTGATACGTCGGGGGTATCCGTGCTCAGGGTGCGTGCCTCGCAAGGCGGCGGCGCGACGGCATACCTGGTTGTCTACCGAGCGTCGCCAACGCGGCGAGGTGCGTGCACTGGGTGCGTAGACCCTGGGTGAATCAACGGTGATGGCCACTAGGCCGTGCTTAAGGCAGCTCGCCGGCGACCGGGGCCGCGGCGGTGGTGCGCTCCCCCAGCTTCACCCCGACGACGCCGACGAGGATCAACACCCCACCGAGCAGCTGGACCGGTCCGGGCAGCTCGTCGAGCAGCAACCACGCGAACACCACGGCAGCCACGACCTCGAGCAGCGCGACGAACGACGCGAGGCGCGAGCCGAGGCGGCGACCGGCGGCGATGCCGGTTGTGTACGGCACGGCGGCGGTGACGACCCCGAGGAGCACCAACGGCACCCACCAGGCGACGTCGGTGCCGGCGTACGCCACCTCGGCGGTCGCGCGCCGCATCGGGAGCACGCCGACCAGGCCGGCGAGGCCGAGCACCCCACCGCCGACGAGCAGGCCGCCGGCCGCGAGCGCCATCGGCGGCAGGCCGTTGTCCTCGTCTGCGGAGATGACGAAGTACGTCGCCGCGCCGACCATCGCGGCGAGCGCCCACAGGACCCCGGCCGCGGAGAGACCGACGCCGGAGACGAGGTCGAGGACCAGCACCAGGCCGACCGCGGCGATGCCGGCGCCGACCAGCGTCACCCGCCCGGGCCGGTGGCCGTGTCGCAGCCACATCCAGGCCACGACCGCGGCCGGCGCGGTGTACTCGATGAGGAGCGCCGGCCCGACCTGCATGTGCTGGACCGCCGAGAAGTAGCAGAACTGGGCACCCGCGACGGCGATCGTGCCGTACAGCAGGATCAGGCTGGCGTTGCGGCGCACCAGGCCCCACCGGCCGCGCAGTGCTAGCAGGCCGAACGGCAGCACGACCAGCGCCGCCAGGGAGATCCGGATCAGCACGATCGCACCCGGGCTCCAGCCGGACTCGAGCAGCGGGCGCGCGAGCGGGCCGGAGAGGCCGAACGTCGTCGCGGAGACGACCGCGAACGCCAGCCCGGCGGGCAGCCGGGAGCCCGCTGCCGCCTCCGGGGCGGTCGTCGACGGGTCGTCGGCCAGTTTGCTCACGGCTGATGCTATCCCGGCAATCTTCTACGAATGTCGTGACCTTTCAGTAATATGTCAACATGCCCTTGGCGAATGACACCACGATCACGCTGCAAGCAGCGGTCGTGCTCGCCAACTCCGCGATCGGCACCGACACGCTCACCGAGCTCGACCAGCTGGACGCCTGGTACGCCGAGTACCTCCACACCGGGCGGCGGGCGGCGGGCGGCGACGAGCTCGACAGCGTGCGGGCCGTGCGTCCGATCCTCTACGACCTGCTGAGCGCCGACCGCGACCGCGCGGCCGAGCTCGTCAACGAGCTGCTCGCGGAGTCGGGCACGGTCCCGCAGCTGGTGCGGCACGGCGACTGGGACTGGCACCTGCACGGGGTATCCCCCGACGCCGGGCCGGCGACCCGCATCGTCGTCGACACCGCGATGGCGATGGTCGACGTCATCCGCGACGACGAGATGTCCCGCCTGGGCATCTGCGCCGACGAGACCTGCACCGGCATCGTGCTCGACCTCTCGCGCAACCGGTCGCGCCGGTTCTGCTCCACGGCCTGCGGCAACCGCAACGCGGTCGCTGCCTACCGCGCGCGCCAGGCACGCGGCTCCTAGCCTCGCCCGTGACCGGCGTCAGCCCAGGAAGCGGCGCAGTACCTCGGTGAAGACCTGGGGCTGCTCGGAGTGCACCCAGTGCCCGGCGTCCTTGACGGTCACCCGCCGGTTGCGTGGGAACCAGCGGTCCATCGCGGCGGCGTACTCGTCGCGGACGTAGTCCGAGCGCTGACCCGCGATCCACAGCGTCGGGCCCTGGTACGGCGGGGTGCCGGCGAGCGCGTCCTCCGGCCAGCCGCTGAGTGCGGCGATGTCGCGGCCCAGCACCTCGAGGTTGGGCTGCCACGACCAGCCGTCATCGCCGCGGCGCAGGTTCTGGAGCAGGAAGCTGCGCACCGTCGGATGCGGCACGGCGGCGGTCAGGGCGGCGTCGGCGTCGCGCCGGTGCTCGAGCCCGTCGAGATCGAGGGCCCGCATCGCCTGGATGTAGCCGATGAACTCGCCCGCCGACCCGTAGCCGACCGGCGAGACATCGACGACGCACAGCCGCTCGACGAGCTCTGGGTGGCGCAGCGCCAGCACCATCGCCGCCTTGCCGCCCATCGAGTGTCCGACCAGCGCGACCGGGTCGTCGGCCCGGAACAGCTCCGCGACCCGGTCGGCGACGTCGACGTAGTCGAAGTGGTCGGGCCACGGCGAGCGACCGTGGTGCGGCATGTCGACCAGCAGCACCCGATAGTCCTCGGCGATCGCCTTGGCGACGGTGGTCCAGTTCTTGCCCTGGCCGAAGAGGCCGTGGCAGAAGGCCACCAGCGGACCGCTCTCCCCCAGCGTCGTGGTGTGGAGGGACATGGCGCGAGGTTAGTTCAGCACCCGGCGGTCGCGCCGCGCGGGCCCGGCCCTCGGTCGGCGGGCGAGGTCAGAAGTCGAAGCCGTCGAACATGTCGCCGAGGCCGTCGCCGAGACCACCGATCGCGTCGCCGATCCCGTCGCCGAGATCGCCGATGCCGTCGCCGATCGCACCGATGCCGTCGCCGAGCATGTCGAAGCCGCCGAGACCGCCGAAGAGCAGGCCGGTGAAGAGCACGGGGCCGAGGCCGCCGAAGGTGCCCACGGCGTACGGCTGGTAGGCGGGCCCGGCCTGGTAGTAGGGCACCCGCTGAGTCCCCGCCATCACCATCCGCGAGTCGGGGTCGGCGCCGGCGGAGACCCGCTCCGCGTCGAGCGCGCAGGCGGGCACGTCGCGCGGCACGCCGCCCGCGGGCGCCCACGGCACGTCCGTCACGGACAGGCCGTGGCGCGGGTCGAAGAAGCAGGGCGGCCGCCGGGTCGGCAGCGGCTCACCGGCCACCCGGGCCTGCACGCAGGCGATCGCGTAGCGGCCGTCGTCGAGGATCTCGGTCACGTGCCGGACGTGGTCGGGCTGCGTCATCGAGTCGGCGGCGGTCTTCGCGGACTCGTAGGCGTCCAGCGCCCGCTGGTAGTCGGCGTTCTCGCCCGGGCTCAGCTCGCGGCCGGCCAGCTCGAGATCGAGCTCCTGCAGCTGCTCGCCGAGCGACGTCACGTCCTCGAAGACGAGCTTGCGCACCGGCGCCAGCTCGGCCTCGCGGCGCTGGAGCTCGCGCTCCTTCGAGCGGCGCGACGCGACGACGGCCACCCCGATCGCGGCGGCGATGAGGAGCAGGATCAGCAGGCCTTCCATGGCACCAGCGTACGTGGACCGCCACAGGCGGCCGAGGCTCAGGCGCGAGCGGGCTCGTCCGCCTCCTCGGCCCGGTCGTCGGCGGTGAGGGGCTGGGCGACGCTCTCCAGCGACCGCCCCTCGGCCTTGACCCCGAGGAACGCCTCGACGATGCCCGCGCCGATCATCAGCACAGCGCCGACGAGGTAGCCGAGCGCGATGCCGGTGATGTCCTGGTCGGCCGACGCCCGGTCGATGAGCCAGCCGAAGAGGAGCGGCCCGCTGATGCCGCCAGCAGCCGTTCCGATCGCGTAGAAGAACGCGATGCAGAGCGCTCTGGTCTCCATGGGGAAGACCTCGCTGGCGGTCAGGTACGCCGCGCTCGCACCGGCCGAGGCGAAGAAGAAGATCACCGCGCCCAGGATCGTCAGCGACAGCGCGGTCACCGAGTCGAGCAGGAGGCCCGTCACGCCGAGCAGCGCACCCGAGAACACGTAGGTGAAGGTGATCATCCGCACCCGGCCGATCCGGTCGAAGAGCGGGCTCAGCACCAGGGCGCCCGCGAAGTTGCTGGCCGCGAACGCCGCGATGTACCAACCGGTCTGCTCCACGCCGAGGAACGTGCTGAGAGTGTCGCCGTAGGTGAAGAAGAAGGCGTTGTAGAGGAACGCCTGGCCGACGAACAGCGAGAAGCACAGCACCGTGCGCTTGGGATAGAGCGTGAACACGGTGCGGGCGATCATGGTGAACGGGATCGTCTTGCGCTGCCGGATCGTGATCGTCTCGCCGGTCTCGGGCAGCCGCTCTCCGGACTCCTCCTCGACGGTGTCCTCGATGCCGCGGACGATGCGCTCCGCCTCGCCGTCGCGGCCGTGGATGAACAGCCAGCGCGGGCTCTCCGGCACGTTGCGGCGCACCAGGAGGATGCCGAAGGCGAGGATCGCGCCGAGGCCGAACGCCAGTCGCCAGCCCCACTCGGCGGAGATCACCGTCGGGTCGAGCAGCGGGATCGTCAGCAGCGCCCCGCCGGCAGCGCCGATCCAGTAGGAGCCGTTGATGGCGACGTCGACGCGGCCCCGGTACCTCGCGGGGATGAGCTCGTCGATGGCCGAGTTGATCGCGGCGTACTCGCCGCCGATGCCGAAGCCGGTGAAGAAGCGCGCCGTGAAGTACCACCATGGCGCCATCGAGAAGGCCGTCAGCACCGTCGCGCACGTGTAGACGACCAGGGTGACGATGAAGAGCTTCTTGCGTCCGAACCGGTCGGTGAGCTGTCCGAAGAACAGCGCACCCAGGCACGCGCCAGCGACGTAGATCGCGCCGGCGAAGCCGACGTCCCAGCTGCTCAGCCCCAGCCCGGTCTCCGGGTCCTTGAGCGCGTCCGACATCGAGCCCACGATCGTGACCTCGAGCCCGTCGAGGATCCAGACGGTGCCGAGCCCGATCACGATCAGCCAGTGCCACCGAACCCAGGGCAGCCGGTCCAACCGGGCCGGGATGTCGGTGGTGATCCGTCCTGTCTCCGCTCCCATGGGCCGATCCGTACCCGGGGATGCGGATCGGCAAGCCGGGTGGTGGTTTCGAGGCTCGCTTCGCTCACACCTCAACCACCGTCACTGCGGTTGAGGTGCGAGGAGTGCCAGCGACGAGCCTCGAATCCACCGCGCAGGGCTCAGCGGCTGCTGTAGTCCCGGAACCCGCGCTTCGTCTTGCGGCCCAGGTAGCCCGCGGTGACCAGGTGCTCGAGCAGCGGCGCCGGCGCGAACCCGGGCTCGCGGAACTCCAGGTAGAGCTCGCGCTGGATCGCCAGCGACACGTCGTTGCCGACCACGTCGAGCAGCTCGAAGGGACCCATCGGCAGCGCGCAGCCCTGCTTCATCGCGGTGTCGATGTCGTCGGCGGTGGCGTAGTGCGCCTCGAGCATCTTCACGGCGTCGTTGAGGTAGGGGAAGAGCAGCGCGTTGACGATGAAGCCGGCCCGGTCGCCGCAGGAGACGGCGACCTTGCCGAGGCCGGCGCACAGCGCGCGGGTGGTCTCGGTGACGTCGTCGGCGGTCACGACGGTCGAGACGACCTCGACGAGCTTCATCACCTGGGCGGGGTTGAAGAAGTGCATGCCGATCACGTCCTGCGGCCGCGACGTCGCCTGGGCGCACGCGATGATCGGCAGGCTCGACGTGGTGGTGGCGAGGATGGCACCGGGCTTGCAGATCTCGTCGAGGTTCTCGAACAGCGTGGTCTTGATCGCGAGGTCCTCGGCGATCGCCTCGACGACCAGGTCCACGGAGGCGAGGTCGTCGAGCGAGGTCGTGCCGGTGAGCCGCGCGAGGATCTCGGTCTTGGCCTCCTCGGTGGCCCGGCCCCGCTGGATCTGCTTGTCGAGGGACTTGGCGATGGCGGAGCGCACGCCGGCGACCTTGTCGTCGGAGCGGCCGACGTACCGCACGTCGTACCCACCCTTGGCGAAGACCTCGACGATGCCGGTCGCCATGGTGCCGGTGCCGACGACACCGACGACCTTGATGTCGTGACGCAGCTGCGGCGTGGCGTCGGCGGACGGGGTCCGGTCGTCGGGCACGACGACCGGGCTGTCGGGCGCCTCGTAGGTGTAGAAGCCGCGGCCGGTCTTGCGGCCCAGCCAGCCCGCGGTGACCATCTGCTTGAGGATCGGTGACGGCGCGTGCAGCCGGTCGCGGCCCTGGCGGTACATCGTCTCGAGGATCTCGTACGCCGTGTCGAGGCCGATCAGGTCGAGCAGCGCGAGCGGACCCATCGGGTAGCCGCAGCCGAAGCGCATCGCGGCGTCGATGTCCTCGCGGGTCGCGTAGCGGGCCTCGTACATCGAGACCGCGTGGTTGAGGTAGCCGAAGAGCAGCGTGTTGGCGATGAATCCGGCCTTGTCCCCGCACACGACCGGCGTCTTGCCGAGCTCGGCGACCAGGGCCGTCACGTCCTCGAGCACCTGCTCCTCGGTCACCACGGTGCGCACGATCTCGACGAGCTGCTGCACCGGAGCGGGGTTGAAGAAGTGTGTGCCGATCACCCGCCCGGGTCGCGAGTTGGCGGTCGAGATCTCGGTGACGGACAGGCTGGAGGTGTTGGTCGCCAGGATCGTGTCCGGTCCCACGATCGCGTCGAGCTCGCGGAAGAGCTCCTTCTTGGTCTGGAGCGACTCGACCACCGCCTCGATGACCAGGTCGGCGCCGGCGACGTCGGCCAGCGCGGTGGTGAAGGTGATCCGGCCGAGCAGCTCGCGCTGCTCCAGGTCGGTCATCTTCTCCCGCTTCACCGCGCGAGTGGTGGAGTGCTCGAGGTACTGCCGGCCGCGGGCCAGCGCGTCGTCGTCCTTCTCGACCCCGACCACGGAGTAGCCGTGCCGCGCGAAGACCTCGGCGATGCCGGCACCCATGGTGCCGAGGCCGAGGACGCCGATGGTCGTGTAGCTCCGCGAGGCGGCGGCTGGGGTGCTCATGCGGCGCATCGTGGCACGGGATCGCCGATCTCGGCAGTGGCGTAGTTCACTCGCAGGTAACTTGACGGTCCGATCGTCGGCGTCCGACCGGCCTCGACTAGATTCGTCGCCCGTGAGACTCGTCGTAGCCAGGTGCCAGGTCGACTACGCCGGGCGGCTGACCGCCCATCTCCCGATGGCCACGCGGGTGCTGATGATCAAGGCCGACGGCTCGGTGCTCGTGCACTCCGACGGCGGCTCCTACAAGCCGCTGAACTGGATGTCGCCCCCGTGCACCCTCCGCGAGGGCACCAACGACGACGGCCAGGTCGAGTGGACGGTCAGCAACCCCAAGAGCGACGACACGCTGCGGATCCTGATCGAGGAGATCCACCACGAGTCGAACCACGACCTCGGCGTCGACCCCGGCCTGCGCAAGGACGGCGTCGAGAAGCACCTCCAGGAGCTGCTCGCCGAGCATCCCGCCACACTCGCCCCCGGCCTGACCCTGGTACGCCGTGAGTTCCCCACCGCGATCGGCCCGGTCGACCTCATGTGTCGCGACGCGGACGGCGCGTCGGTCGCCGTCGAGATCAAGCGGCGCGGCGAGATCGACGGCGTCGAGCAGCTCACCCGCTACCTCGAGCTGCTCAACCGCGACCCCCTCCTCGCTCCGGTGCGCGGCATCTTCGCCGCCCAGGAGATCAAGCCCCAGGCCCGCGTGCTCGCCACCGACCGCGGCATCGCCTGTGCCGTCGTCGACTACGACGCGCTGCGCGGACTCGACGACCCGAGCCACCGGCTGTTCTGATCGTCCACAGCCGCGAACGACCTCCTGGCACGCCCCGGCGGGAGCACGTACGGTGACCGGCATGACCGGTGACGCCAGCCTCCACCTCCGGGTGAGTCGACTCGAGAACGAGACCGAGTCGATCTACGAGCTCATCACCGAGGTCAGGTCCACCCAGCAGGAGCACACTCAGCGCCTCACCAGGGTGGAGGAGCGCCTCACCACGGTCGACGAGCGCCTCGCCGGGGTCGACGAGCGCCTCGCCGGGGTCGACGAGCGCCTCGCCGGGGTTGACGAGCGCCTCGCCGGGGTCGACGAGCGCCTCGCCGGGGTCGACGAGCGCCTCGCCGGGGTCGACGAGCGCCTCGCCACGATCGAGTCCACGCTGCACGAGGTCGTACGCCGCCTGCCGGAGCCGCCCGCGGGGTCGTGAGGCTCAGACCCGGCAGCCCAGCTCGGTCAGGGCCGCGCGCCCGGGGTCGGTGAGCCGCAGCGCGCGCGAGTCGGTCGCGCGGCGCACGAACCAGCCGCGATCGACCAGGGCGTCGGTGATCCCGGCGGCCAGGGCACCGGCGAGGTGCGGTCGGCGCTCGGTCCAGTCCAGGCACGGCCGGGCGAAGGAGCGACGCTGCGACCGGGCGGCCGCGACGTCGACGCCCCACGCGCCGAGGGCGTCCGCACCCACGGGCGTCACGTCGTACGCCGGCGTCAGCCACCCGCGCTCGAGCAGCACGTCGTGCAGGGCGACGCCGCACACGCCGGCGAGGTGGTCGTAGCAGGTGCGGGCGAAGCCGAGCGCTCGGGCGTGCCCGGCCTGGCGCAGCGAGACCACCGGACGCGGCGGCGCGACCTGCGAGAGCGCCTCGAGGGCGGCGCCGACGTCGGGCCCGGCGATCCGGTGGTAGCGGTGCCGCCCCTGGCTGACGACCTCGACGAGTCCACCCTCGCGCAGACGGGCGAGATGCTCGCTGGCGGTCGACGCGCTGACACCGGCGGCCCGCGCGAGCTCACCGGCGGCGAGCGCCCTACCGCCCATCAACGCGTCCAGGATGCGGGCCCGGCTCGGGTCTCCGATCAGCGCGCCGACGGCGGCGAGGTCGGTGTCGTGCACCAGGCGAGGCTACGCCGCCGATGCTTCGGCCGGCGCCGAAGCGTCCGGCCCCTAGCGTCCGGCACATGGAGAATCCCGGATCCCTGGTCGAGGAGGCCGTCGAGCACTGCCTGGAGGTCGCCGCCACCTGGCTCGCCTGGAACGGCCGGCCGGCGGTGAGCGACGCCGGCGACCGGATCTACACGCCCCACAAGGCGATCCGCCGGATCGGCGACCATCTCATCGACCACCTCGCCGAGGTCGAGGCGCTGCTCGCGGGCGTGCCCACCCGGCCCGACCACTGGCACGCCAGCCTGGTGACCGTCGACGCCGACTGGGCGCGCTTCACCGAGCTCGACCTCGACGAGGCGCGCGAGCGGCTGAGCCGGCTCGGCCGCACCTTCGCACTGCGCCTCGCGGCGGCCGGGCCCGGCGAGTGGGACCTCCCACGCGGGGAGAACTGGACCCTGCGCGAGATCGCCGAGCACCTCGCCCACATCCGCTGGTACGCCGACCAGATGGGGCGGCTCGCCGGGTAGGCCCCCTGTCCGCCGACTGTCACGATGGCGACATGAGGATCTTCCACATCGCCACCCTCGCCGACTGGGAGGCCGCCCAGGAGTCCGGCGCCTACCGGACCTCGACGCGCGGGGTGACCCTCGATGAGGAGGGCTACCTCCACGCCAGCCGGGCCGACCAGTGGGAGCGCGTACGGGCGGCGTACTACGCCGACGTCACCGAGCCCCTGGTGCTGCTGGAGATCGACACCGAGCTGCTCGACGTACCCGTGGTCGAGGAGGCGCCGGCGCCGGGCGTCGATGAGACGTTCCCGCACGTCTACGGGGAGCTCGCCCCGGCCGCGGTCGTCGCGGTCAGGCGGCTCTAGGCCGGGCTCAGGCGCCGGCCTGCCGCGGCGCGGTCGGGTCGTCGCCGCCGTTGCTCTGCTCGCGGGCGACGTACTCCTCGATGTCCTCGATGTCGTCGACGTTGCGGTGCACCACGGCGAGCAGGTCGCTCATCGTGGCGACCTCCTCGACCTGCTCCTTGATGAACCACTGCATGAACTGCTCGGAGGCGAAGTCGGACTCCTCGCGGGCGATCCGGAGCAGCCCGTTGATCTGGTCGGTGACCCGCTTCTCCTGCTCCAGCGCCAGCTCCACCGGGGCGACCACGTCGTCGAACCGGCTGACCGGGGCCGGCACCGCGGGGATGGTCACCGCGCTGTCGGTGTCGAGGAGGTACTGGATCATCATCGAGGCGTGCGCCCGCTCCTCGAGCGCCTGGCCGTAGAAGAGCGCGGCGGTCTGCGGCATCGTCAGCGCGTCGTAGTGGACGGCGCACGCGAGGTACTGGTTGTGCGCGGCGAGCTCGTTGCCGATCTGGACGTTGAGCTGCTCGACGAAGCGGGGTGCTGCCACAGGAGGCTCCTCGGGGGTCGGGCCGGATCCAGAGCCCGGGCTGGGGGCTCAGGCTGCCTTCGCAAGCTTCTTCTTGGTGACCTTCTTGCCGTCGGCACGCACCAGCTTGCGCTTCTTGACCGTATACCCGGAGGGCAGCGTGCCTTCCTTCAGCATCCGCAGTGGGCACCGGCCGCACTGCGGCTTCGAGACGCAGCACTCCAGCTTCGGCAGCTTGGCCACCTTCTTGGAGTCCTTCTTCTTGCCCACGACCGGAACGGTAGCACGAAGATTAGGGCAGCCTTACCTCATTGTCGGCATTCCATCAGTCCAGATCGTGCGCCGCCCGGACGATGTCGACGATGCCGTCCATGATCTGGGTCAGCCCGTAGTCCTTGGGCGTGTAGACAGCGGCCACGCCGCGCTCGCGCAGCCGGCGGCCGTCCGAGTCGGGGATGATGCCGCCGACGACGACCGGGACGTCCGCGGCGCCGGCGTCGCGCAGGCCGTCGAGCACCGCCGGGACCAGCTCCATGTGCGAACCGGAGAGGATCGAGAGCCCCACGCAGTGGACGTCCTCGGCCACGGCGGCGGCGACGATCTGCTCCGGGGTGAGCCGGATGCCCTGGTAGACGACCTCGAAGCCCGCGTCCCGGGCCCGGACGGCGACCTGCTCGGCGCCGTTGCTGTGCCCGTCGAGGCCGGGCTTGCCGACCAGCAGCCGCAAGCGGCCACCCGGACGCCCGGCCAGCTGCTCGCCGGTCTCCTTCACCCGCGCCCGGACGGCGGCCAGCTCGGCGCCGGCCATGCCGGCCTGGGCGGCGACCCCCACCGCGCCGCTGACGCCGGTCGGTGCGCGGTACTCGCCGAACACCTCGCGCAGCGTGGCGGCCCACTCCCCCGTGGTCGCCCCGGCACGCGCGGCGGCCAGGGTCGGGCCCATCAGGTTGGCGTCGGTCGCGGCGGCCTCGGCCAACACCGCCAGCGCCGCGCCGACCTCGGCCTCGTCGCGCTGGGTCTTCCAGGCCTCGACGCTGGCGATCGCGGTCTTCTCGGCCTCGGGGTCGGCGACCATGATCGCGCTGTCGAGGTCGGCGGTCAGCGGCGACGGCTCGGTCGACTCGAACCGGTTGACGCCGACGATCACCTCGTCGCCGGACTCGATCCGGGCCCGCCGGGCGGCATGGGAGGAGACCAACTGCGACTTCATGTACTCGACCGCCGCGATCGCGCCGCCCATCGCCTGCACCCGGTCGATCTCCGCCCGGGCGCCCTCGACCAGCTCGGCGACCTTCGCCTCGATGACATGGGAGCCGTCGAAGATGTCGTCGTACTCCAGCAGGTCGGACTCGAAGGCCAGCACCTGCTGCAGCCGCAGGGACCACTGCTGGTCCCACGGACGCGGCAGGCCGAGGGCCTCGTTCCAGGCGGGCAACTGGAGCGCCCGCGCGCGGGCGCTCTTGGACAGGGTGACGCCGAGCATCTCCAGCACGATGCGCTGCACGTTGTTCTCGGGCTGGGCCTCGGTCAGCCCGAGCGAGTTGACCTGCACGCCGTACCGGAACCGGCGCATCTTCGGGTCCTGGACGCCGTACCGCTCGCGGGTGATCTCGTCCCACAGCCGGCCGAAGGCCCGCATCTTGCAGGTCTCCTCGACGAACCGGACGCCGGCGTTGACGAAGAACGAGATGCGTCCGACGACCTTCTCGAAGTCCGCCGCGTCGACCTGGCCCGCGTCCCGCACCGCGTCGAGGACGGCGATCGCGGTGCTCAGCGCATAGGCGAGCTCCTGCGTCGGCGTCGCGCCCGCCTCCTGCAGGTGGTAGCTGCAGATGTTGATCGGGTTCCACTTCGGGACCTGGTGCACCGTGTAGGAGATCACGTCGGCGATCAGCCGCATCGAGTGCTCGGGCGGGAACGCGTAGGTCCCCCGGGAGAGGTACTCCTTGATGATGTCGTTCTGGGTGGTGCCGGCCAGGCGGGCGGCGACCTGCTCCGGCGGCAGGTCGGGGTTCTGCTCCTCCGCGACCACCTGGTAGAGCGCCAGCAGCCACATCGCCGTCGCGTTGATCGTCATCGAGGTGTTCATCTCGACCAGCGGGATGTCCTCGAACAGGCGCCGCATCTCACCCAGGTGCGGCACCGGCACCCCGACCTTGCCCACCTCACCGCGCGCCAACGAGGAGTCCGGGTCGTAGCCGGTCTGCGTCGGCAGGTCGAAGGCCACCGACAGCCCGGTCTGCCCCTTCGCCAGGTTGGTGCGGTACAACGCGTTCGACGCCGCCGCCGTCGAGTGCCCGGCGTACGTGCGCATCACCCACGGCCGGTCCTTGGCGTGGCTCGCCTGCTGCTCGGGCACTGCCTGCTCGCTCATACGAGGGAGGGTAGGCCGGGGACTACCCCGAGGTAACCGGTCGGACGTGTGGGGTATCCGACACGTCGGGCGGCGAGCTCAGGCGCTGGCCCGGGCGCGCTCGACCTCGACGACCCGGATCAGCCGGGACAGGTGCAGCATCCGGCGCACGGAGGGACCGCAGCCGCGCAGCATGAGGTGCTGGCCGGAGCGGCTCGCCTGCCGGGTGGCGACCGCGAGCACCTTGAGCGCGGTCATGTCGATGGTGGTCACGTCGGTCAGGTCGACGACCACGTCGCTGTCGTGGCCCTCGAGGTGGTCGTAGATCGCGTTGCGGACCTCCATCGTGCTGCGGACGTCGAAGTCGCCACTGAGGAGGAGGGTCGAACCGTCGGTGATGATCTCCATCTTGCGCCCCGTTTCTCGGGATCCCGCGTCCCGATCAGCCGTCCTTGGCCTTGTCACCCACTATGACGCGGATCGCGACGGAATGGTTGCCCCATAACGGGTGGTTTTTCGTCGTGTCGCGGCGCGGCCGGTGCTGACCCGCCCGCGCCCGGCCTCGACGCGGGTCCCGGCTACGCTCACGGCATGGTGCACCTGACCCGGATCTACACGCGCACCGGAGACGCCGGCGAGACCCGGCTCGGTGACATGAGCACGACCTCCAAGACCGACCCGCGGCTCGCGGCGTACGCCGACGTCGACGAGGCCAACGCCCACCTCGGCGTGGCGCTCGCCCAGGGCGCGCTCGACGACGACGTCGTCACCGTGCTGACCCGGGTCCAGAACGACCTCTTCGACGTCGGCGCCGACCTCTGCACCCCGGTCGTGCCGGACCCCGAGTTCCCGCCGCTGCGGATCGAGCAGGAGTACGTCGACCGACTCGAGGCGTGGTGCGACGAGTACAACGAGGACCTGCCCAAGCTCCGGTCGTTCATCCTCAACGGCGGCACGCCCGGGGCCGCCCACCTGCACGTCGCCCGCACGGTCGTACGCCGCGCGGAGCGGTCGGCGTGGGCGGCGCACGAGGTCCACGGCGCGACGATGAACCTGCTCGCGATCACCTACCTGAACCGGCTCTCCGACCTGCTGTTCATCCTGGCGCGGCACGCCAACCGCGCGAACGGCGACGTGCTCTGGGTGCCCGGAGGCGAACGGCAGTAGTCACTTTCTGCCGCTGCCCCTGGCCGGCACGCCACGGCGACGGCCCCTCGGAACCGCGACGACGGTGGGCGGAGTCCCCTTCCACCCACCGTCGCCGCGCGCCAGCGCCCTCCGGTCAGGAGCCGGACTGCGCGAACGGGGCGACCATGACGGTCAGGTCGGGCAGCGTGTCCTCCTGGACGACCGACCCCTCGACGAGGATGTCGACGTACTTCTCGAGCCCGGGCATGTTGACGTCGGCCATGATCGGGTTCATCGGAGTCTGCTTCAGCGCCTCGACCGTCTGCCCGCAGTGCGACGACATGACGTCGTACATCTCCTCGGCGTTGGCCGGATCGTTGAGCTGCTCGCCGGCCTCGGTCAAGGCGTCGAAGAACGCCTCCGACTGCTCCTGGTGGGACTCGTAGAAGTCGGTGGTCTGCGCGTATCCGGCGAAGGGCATCGAGACGCCGCCGGTCACCAGCGTGTGCGGGCTGCCGATGTTCCTCAGCCCCTCCATCGACTCCACCGGCAACGGGGTCTGGGCGACGTCGACCTTGCCGGACAGGACGGCCTGCAGGAGCTGGCCACCGGGGAGCGCGACCCACTTGACGGACGACGGATCGCCGCCGTCGGCACGGATCGCGCCGGCGACCGTCGCCTCGCTGACGCCACCGACCGCGGTCAGCGCGACGGTCTTGCCCTCCAGGTCGCTGAAGCGCTCGACGTCGCTGTCCTCCTTGACCATGGCGCCCGAGGTTGCGGCCTTCTCGTCGGTCGGGAAGCCGTAGGCCGTCGCGATCCAGGTCAGCGGGGTTCCGCCCTGGATCGCCTGGATGACCTCGCCGGGGGCCGTGAACGCGACGTCGACCGATCCGCCCACCGCGGCCGCGATCGTCGTCGAGCCGCCACCGCCGGCCTCGACCAGCTCGACGTCGAGGCCGTGGTCCGCGAACAGGCCCTTGTCCTTGGCCCACCACAGCGGAATCTCGCTGCAGTAGCCCAACGAGCTGACCTTGAGGCTCTGGTCGGTGGAGCCGCCGCCGTCCGACCCTCCGCCGCCGCAACCGGCCGCGAACAGGAGCGTGGCCGCCAGCGCGGCGATCGAGCCGCCGCGGATACCTCTGGGCAATGTGCCGTGCCTCTTCATTGATGTGAACCTCTTGTCAGTTGAGTTCCGATGGGTGTCGTGGTGCCTTCGTTGCCGGAGCTGCTGGTGCTGCGTGGTTGCTGCAGGTGGTTGCTGCAGGTGGTTGCTGCGCGTGGCGCTACAGGGCGCTGCCCTCGCGGGCCGCGGGGACCCAGCGCAGGAGCCGTGCCTCCAGGAGGCTGAAGAGCGCGTTCGAGACGACGCCGATGAACGCGATCATCACGACGCCGCTCCAGGTGTCGAGGAAGCGGAACTGGTTGCTCGACAGGACGACGTAGGCGCCGATGCCCTCCGACGCCGCGAACATCTCCGAGACGACGACCAGGATCAGGGCGATGCCCAGGCTGACGCGCAGCCCGGCCAGGATCCCGGGGCTCGCGGCCGGCAGGACGATCCGGGTGAAGTAGGACCGCCGCTTCATCCTGAGGCTCTTGGCCGATCTCAGGTAGCCCTCGTCGATCGATCGAGCGCTGTCCATCGTGTTGACCAGGATCGTCCAGAACGTGCCCAGGACGACGATCGTGATGTTCATGCCGTTGCCGATCCCGAACAGCATGATCGCCACCGGCAGCAGGGCCGTCGCTGGGATGGCGATCCCGAACCTCACGATCGGCGCCATGAGCGCGTAGGCCGTCCGATTCATTCCGAGCAGCATCCCCAGGGACACGCCCAGGACGATGCTGATCGCCCAGCCCTCGGCGAACCGCCCCGCGCTCGCGACCAGTTGCTCCCACACCGTCTCGGAGAGGAAGAGGGTGCTGGCCCCGCCCGTGAACCAGGTGTCGCGCAGGTTCGCGAATATCTCCGAGACGGGCGGGACGAAGGGCGTCGACCAGAGGCGTGCGACGACCTCCCACAGGACCAGCAGGAGGAGGCCGAGCCAGACATGGCTGCCGACCTGCACCACCGCGCGGTGCAGTGCTTGGCCTGCGCGCCGCAGGCTCCCCCTGGTGGACAAGGCGCCGCCGTTCGACTGGATCAAGGTGTGCGACATGGTCCGACCGCCTCCTTCATGGCCGCTGCCGACGATTTGCGTGGGACCACGGGACGAACCTGCGCTCGAGCACCATGAACCCCGTGTACTGGATGAAGCCGAGGACTCCCGTGATGACGATCCCGGCGTAGGCGTAGTCGGGATGCGTGGGGATGTCGGCCTGGAACTTGATGATCAGGTGGCCGAGGCCGGAGCCCGCCGCGACGATCTCGACACTCAGGATCACGATCAGCGCAACGCTGCCGGCGACCCGGATCCCGGTCGCGATCATGGGCAGGGCCGAGGGCAGCACCACCCTGCGCAGCACGGTGACCTTGCTCCACTGGAGGCTCTTGGCCACGGTCAGCAGCTGTGGCTCGGTGCTGCTGACCCCGTAGATCGTGTTGAGCAGGATGAGCCAGCTGATCGACGAGACGGTCAGGGCCACCTTCATGTTGGTTCCCAGCCCCAGGACCAGCACCGCAACCGGGATCAGGGCGACCAGCGGCACCGCCCGACAGGCATGCACCACCGCCAGGCTCGGCTTGCGCATGGCGGCGACGGCACCTGCGACCAGTCCCAGTGGCACCGCGATCGCGACGCCCAGCACCATCGCGAGGACCCAGGCGCGGACCGTGTCGAGGATCTCGGCGCGATATCCACCGTCTCCGACCAGGTGCACGACGCCCCGGGCCACGTCCATCGGTGGCGGCAGCGACGACGAGGCGACCAGGTCGCCGCGGGTCACCGCCCACCAGCCGAGGAGCAGCAGGCCGACGCCCAGCAGGCCCAGGAGCGGATCGCGCATCGCGAACAGGAGCGGCGTACGCCCTGGCCGCGCCGCCTTCGCCTGCGCCTCCATGGACCCCGCGGCCGCGACCCGAGCACCGGGTCGTTCCATGAGGTCGCTCACGATGCCTCGCGATCGACCTTGTGGGCGCCCATGATCAGCTCGTAGAGCTCGGCCCGGATCTCCCCGAACCGCGGATCCTGCTTGGACAGGAGCTGATCGCGCGGCCTGCTGATCGGCACCTCCAGGTCGGCGATCGTCGAGGCCGGCGAGCCCGAGAGCACCATGATCCGGTCCGACAGATAGACCGCCTCGTCGATGTCGTGGGTCACGAAGATGATCGTCTTGTTCCACTCCTGCCAGACGTTCAGGACCAGGTCCTCGAGCACGTTCCTGGTCTGGGCGTCGACCGACGCGAACGGCTCGTCCATCAGCAGGACCTTGGGCCGCGAGACCAGCGCTCGCGCGATCGCCACTCGCTGCTGCATGCCGCCCGAGAGCTGCCAGGGGTACATCGGGCCGGTCTTCTCGGGCAGACCGACCTGGGCCAGCAGGCGGTACACGCTCTCCCGACGCTCCGCCTTGCTGCTCGAGTCGCGGATCGGAACCGCGATGTTCTGTTCCACGCTCATCCACGGGAAGAGCGAACGGCTGTAGTCCTGGAACACGATCGACAGCTCTTCCGGCGGACTCGAGTAGGCCCTCCCGTCGAGCGCCAGCTCGCCCGTGGTGGGCTGGATCAGGCCGGACAGGCAGTTGAGCAGGGTCGTCTTGCCACATCCCGATGGACCCACGATCGAGACGAACTCCCCCGGGTGCACGGCGAGGTCGATCTGCTCGATGGCCTGGACCTTGCCGTGCTTGGATCGGTACTGCTTCGAAAGACCGTCGACGCGGAGCATCGGCACGGTCTCCGTCGTCGGCTCGGCGACCTTGGTGTCGGTCGTTGGCTGTGAATGCATGATGTCAATCCCGCTTCTCTGGAAGAGCTCCTCGGCATGACCGCGGGGGCGCAGGAGGCCGCGCGGTCCCGTCGTCGTGGTGGACGCCGGCTGGCCCGAGCCAGCTGGCCCGGCGAGCGCTCGTGGTCATCGCTGTTGATACGTCGGGGGTATCCGTGCTCAGGGTGCGTGCCTCGCAAGGCGGCGGCGCGACGGCATACCTGGTTGTCTACCGAGCGTCGCCGACGCGGCGAGGTGCGTGCACTGGGTGGGTAGACCCTGGGTGAATCAACGGTGATGGCCACTAGGCCCGGTAGGTCACGTTGCTCACGGCGTACTCGGGAGCGAACTCGTAGTAGTCGCGAAGCGTGACCCAGAACCTGATCAGGTCCCGCTTCATGTCGTACGCCTCGTGGTCCTCGTACTCGGTGCGCGAGTGGACGATCAGGTGGTTGTTCAGGAACTGCATGTCACCGGGCTGGAAGATCATGTCGAGGTAGATCGAGGGCGAGCTGGCCACCTCGTCGAACATGTCGAGCGCCGCGATGGATCGCTCGGTCAGCCGCGGTGCGTCCTCATGGCGCTGGGACGACTCGATGTAGCTGCGGCCGTAGCGCGCGCTGAGCCGGCCCTGGTGGGCGCTGAAGATGGGCGACAGCTGGAAGCCGGGTCCCTCCGCGTCGATCGGGAGCCGCTTGTCGAAGGCGAAGCTCTCGTAGAGCTCGGCCACCAGCTGCGGATCGCGCCGCAGCATCTCGTTGTGGATGGCGGAGGAGCTCGCGATCCGGCTTGCTCCGCCGCTCTTCGCGGCCCGTCGGCACAGCAGCGCCACGACGTCCGAGCCGTCCACGTGGTAGTCGAGGGTGGCCGTGGTCTGGTACCCGCGGACCTCGGGGTCCCGGTAGTCCTTGCCCTGATCGCGGACGTGGACCAGGAGGTCGTTGCGGGCGTTCTGCGGCAGCGGGATGCCGATGTGCGAGCCGAGGATCCAGTAGGCCAGCTCGCACTCGGGCTCGCTCAGCTCGAAGACCGGAAGCCCTCGCACCAACGAGAACCCGAGCCCGTCCGTCAGCTGGTCCAGCACCTTCGCGATCAGCGGCTCGGTACGCGGCAGCGGGTAGTCGTCGCGCGTGATCTCCCCCAGGGGCGCCCCGCTCGCCTGGGCGTCCGCCACGGCCTGCAGCAGCTCATCGATGTTCTCCTGCTCGAGAACGACGGTCGCCTCCGGCGAATCGGCCACCTCGGGGCCGACCCAGGCAGCCGGGGAGTCAATGGGCTGGATGTTGGTGTGGTCCATCGTGTGCACAAACCTTCCATCGTCGGAATTCATGGTGCGGAAACAGATCTCGTGGATACGGATCACGGCCGCGATTCGACCTGTGTTGCGTCTCACATTGCGATCCAACGTACCGTAGAACGAGATGATCGGGACTGTCTAGAGGATCCTGGAAAAGTCCTGAAAATAGATTTCAAATAGCAAACAAGGGCGCGCCGAAGTGCGCGGTAGAGGGGGTCTCTCCGCGCTCTCGACACGCCCTTCTGAGGCATGTTTCACGGGGCGTCCGGCACCGGGGCCGAAGCGCTGGAAAAGAATCGCCTTTGCATTTCTTGACCGCAGGCGACGCGCGCCGCGCAGACCGGCCTGTCACTCACCGGAAATGCAATATGCGTCCGATATCTAAAATGACGATCTATCGATGGCAGGAACCACCCGAATCTGACGGAGACATCCGTTCGGGCATTCCCACCCTCCTCACGATCTCCGTCTCCTCATCCCTTCGCCATGCCGGCAGCGCCGATCGACATCTCGCCCGCCAGCCGCTCGGCGGCACCCTGCAGCAGCGGAACGGCGCGAGCGATGATGTCGTCGGTCATGCGGGCCCGAGGACCCGACACCGACACGGCCATCCAGGACATCCGCTCCGCCTTGATCGGGACGGCCACGCACCTGACCCCGATCTCCTTCTCCTCCTCGTCCATCGCATAGCCGAGTCGGCGGATCTCCGCCAGGTCGGCGAACAGTGCGGTCTCGGTGGTCAGGGTGTGTGGCGTGTAACCCGGCAGGCCGACCCGGTCGATGACACTGCGGATCTGGTCGTCGTCCAGCTGCGCGAGCAGAGCCTTGCCCACCCCGCTGCAGTGCAGCTCGACCTGGCGTCCCACCTCGGTGAACATGCGCATCGCGTGACGTGAGGGGACCTGGGCGACGTACTCGGCGTGCGCTCCGGTCAGGATCGCGAGGTTCGCGGTCTCGCCGAGCGCATCGACCAGCTCGCCGAGGATCGTCTGGGTGTTGACGCCCACCATCGAGCTGGCGGTCGCCCCCAGCGGAACCAACCGGAACCCGAGCGCGTAGCGACGATTCGGCATCTGGCGCATGTAGCCCCGGTCGACCATGGTCTGCAGGAGCCGATGGATCGTCGGCAACGGGATGTCGGACGCCGCCGCGATCTCCCCGATCGCCAGATGGCCGCCCCCGGCGGCCACGATCTCCAGCAGGTCCAGGGCGCGATGAACCGACTGGACGCCGCCGCTGCTACGGCGCGATTCGCCGTCAGGAACCACCATCCGCCGTACCCCTCTCCTCGCCAGCGGGCCGTTTGACAACCACCCTCAGGCTGTCTAGTTTCCACTATCCAGACAGAGATTTCCACATCTCGGAAACTTACGCAAGGGGTTGGCATGCCAGATCGGGTACGCGTCGGACGGCTGAGCGTCGCGGAGGTGCTGCATCGGTTCATCGTCGAGGAGGCGCTACCGGGCTCCGGAGTCGAGCCGGACAGCTTCTGGGCGGGCGCGGACGCGATCATCCACGAGCTCTCCGGTCGCAACGCCGCCCTGGTCGCTCGGCGCCGTGAGCTGCAGCAGCTCATCGACGACTACCACCGGGCCGCCCCGGGCTCGCCCGACCCCGCCGCCTACCGGCGCTTCCTCGAGGAGATCGGCTACCTGGCCGAGGACCCCGAGGACTTCGCGATCACCACCGCGGGCGTGGACGTCGAGATCGCCGAGCAGGCCGGTCCGCAGCTCGTCGTACCGCTGCTCAACGCCCGGTTCGCGACGAACGCCGCCAACGCGCGGTGGGGGTCGCTGTACGACGCGCTCTACGGCACCGACGCGATCCCGGAGGACGACCTCCTCGCCCGCGGCGCCGGCTACAACACCGTGCGCGGCGCCGAGGTCATCGCGCGGGGACGCGCACTGCTCGACGCCCACTTCGGCCTTGCCGGCGGCTCCCATGTCGACGCGACGTCGTACTCGATCGACGCGCAGGGCCTGGCCGTCCACGTCAAGGACGAGGTGCTGCGCCTGGCGGACCCGACACAGCTGGTCGGTCACCGCGGGCCGGCCGGCGAGCCCGACGCGATCGTCCTGGTCCACCACGGACTGCACCTCGAGATCCTGATCGACCGCGCCGACACCGTCGGCTCGACGGACACCGCCGGCGTCAAGGACCTCGTGCTGGAGTCGGCGGTCTCGACGATCATGGACCTCGAGGACTCGGTCGCGGCGGTCGACGCCGACGACAAGGTGCAGGCCTACCGCAACTGGCTGCGCCTCATGCAGGGCACGTTGGCCGCGGAGGTCACCAAGAACGGGCGCACGTTCACCCGCGCGATGAACCCCGACCGGGAGTGCACGTCGCCCGGAGGCGAGACCGTGACGCTCCACGGTCGCTCCCTGCTCTTCATCCGCCAGGTCGGGCACCTCATGACGACCGACGCGGTGCTCGACGAGCACGGCGACGAGGTGCCCGAGGGCATCCTCGACGCGCTGGTCACCGGGCTCGGCAGCGTCCACGATCTGCGCGGCAACTCGCGCCTGCGCAACTCACGCACGGGCTCGATGTACGTCGTCAAGCCCAAGCTGCACGGCCCCGACGAGGTCGCCTTCACGTGCGAGCTGTTCGCCCGGGTCGAGGAGGTCCTGGGCCTGGCCCCGCTCACGATCAAGATCGGCATCATGGACGAGGAGCGGCGGACCAGCCTCAACCTGAAGTCCTGCATCTCGGCCGCGCGCGATCGGGTCGCCTTCATCAACACCGGGTTCCTGGACCGGACCGGCGACGAGATCCACACCTCGATGCAGGCCGGTCCCCTGGTCCGCAAGAACGACATGCGAAGCGCGACCTGGATCCGCGCCTACGAGGCGTCCAACGTCGACATCGGCCTGGCCTGCGGTCTCCGGGGGCGCGCGCAGATCGGCAAGGGCATGTGGGCCGCGCCCGACAACATGGCCGAGATGCTCGCCAAGAAGATCGACCATCCCCGGTCGGGCGCCACCTGCGCCTGGGTGCCGTCGCCGACGGCCGCGACCCTCCATGCGATCCACTATCACCAGGTCGACGTGCACCGGGTGCAGCGCGAGCTCGCGGGAAGGAGCCGCACGTCGAAGGCGGAGCTCCTGACGATCCCCCTGGGCGACCCGGCCGCGTGGTCCGCCGCCGACCGGCAGGCCGAGCTCGACAACAACATCCAGGGGACGCTGGGGTACGTCGTGCGGTGGATCGACGCGGGCGTCGGCTGCTCGAAGGTGCCGGACATCGACGGCGTTCCGCTCATGGAGGACCGCGCGACCTGCCGGATCTCCTCGCAGCACGTCGCGAACTGGCTCGCGCACGGCGTCGTCTCGGCCGACCAGGTCGAGGAGACGCTGCGCCGGATGGCCATGGTCGTGGACGGTCAGAACGCCGACGACCCGACGTACGTCCCGATGGCGCCCGCCTACGACGGCGAGGCCTTCCTCGCCGCACGCGACCTCGTCCTCCAGGCGACGGAGCAGCCCAGCGGCTACACCGAGCCGATCCTGCATCGGCGCCGGGTGACCGCCAAGACCCACACCACCAGGAGCAGCTGATGTCCCTCGACCTCGCCACCGCCCGCGCGATGATCGCCGCCGCCCTCGACCATGGATCCGCGGCGGGCCTCAAGCCGCTGACGGCGGTGGTGCTCGACGCCGGCGGCCATCTCATCGCCGCCGAGCGCTCCGACGGCTCGTCCAACAAGCGGTTCGAGATCGCCTTCGGCAAGGCCCACGGGGCGATCTCGCTCGGCATGGGGTCCCGCGCGCTGATGGCCCGCGCCGAGCAGCAGGGCTACTTCGTCGCCGCCGTGACCTCGGCCGTCGGCGGGGCGCTCGTGCCGGTCCCCGGCGGCGTGCTGGTCAAGGACGGTGGCGGGACCGTGATCGGCGCCCTCGGTGTCACCGGGGACACCTCGGACCACGACGAGGCGGCCGCCGTGGCCGGCATCGAGTCCGTCGGACTCCTCCCCCAGCCCGACTGAGCCGCCGGTCCCAGGGAGGCATCAGCCGGTGGTGCCGGGCGTCAGTGCTCGGCCCGGCCCACCGGCTGGTCCGGAGCCGCGGCGGACGTCGGCGCCCGCCGCTCCCGCGCGGCGAACACCGTGGCGGCCGCGGGGATCATCAGCGCCGCGATGACGAGCAGCGTCTCCAGGGTGCCGACCTGGTCGGCGAGCAGCCCGAGCAGCGGCGGCCCGGCCAGGAAGGCGGTGTAGCCGATCGTGGAGACCGCGCTCACCCGGCGGGCGGCGCGCAGCGGGTCGTCCGCGGCCGCGCTCATGCCGACCGGGAAGCCCAGCGAGGCACCGAGGCCCCACACCACGATGCCGATCCCGACGAGCACGATGCTGCCGCCGAACACGATGAGCAGGATGCCGACGAACGCCGCGGCGGCACTGCTCCACAGCACGGGGGCGCGGCCGTAGCGGTCGAGGACCACCGGGCCGTAGAGGCGGCCGGCCATCATCGAGCAGACGAAGACGGTGAAGCCGGTGACGCCGACCCAGTGCCGCACGTCGTACCCGTCGATCAGCGCGAGCGACAGCCAGTCGTTGGCGGCCCCCTCGGAGAGCGCGAACGCCATCACCATGACGCCGATCGCCAGCGTGCGCGGCTCGCGCCACGGCGACCAGCCGGTCGACGTGGCGCTGTCCGGGTGCTCCTCCTTCGCGGGGAGGTACGCCGCGGCCGCGCGCCAGGTCGCGATCGCGGCCAGCACCGCGAAGCCGGGCACGTGCAGCAGCAGCGGCGCGTGCAGGGCCGCCATCGGGATGCCGATGCCGGCGCCGGCGAACGAGCCGAGGCTCCAGCCGGCGTGGAAGCGCGGCATGATCGTCCGCTCGAGGCGGTGCTCCACCTCGGCGGCCTCGACGTTCATCGAGATGTCCCAGGTCGCGATGCCGATGCCGTCGACGAAGAAGCCGATCGCGGTCAGCGCGATCAGGTCGGTCACCACGCCGGTCATCGCGACGGTCAGCCCGACGGAGACCAGCACCGCACCGAACCGGGTCACGGCGGCGGCGCTGTAGCGGTCGATGAGCCGGCCGCTGAGCGGCAGCGCGATCACCGATCCGATCGAGATGGCGAGCAGCAGCAGGCCGAGGGAGGCGTTGCCGAGGTCGAGCGCGCTGCGGATGTCGGGCAGCCGGGAGACCATGGTGGCGAAGCAGAAGCCGTTGAGTGCGAAGCTCAGCGCCACCGCGTTGCGGGTGTGGAGCAGGGACGTCACCGCCCCAGCGTTCCCGATCCGGCACCGCTCCTCCAAACCGGTACCCGACCGGTCCCAGACGGGCCGCGTCAGAAGCCGTGGGTACGGCGCAGGCCGGCGAACCAGTCGGCGAACACCGGGATCCGCCACGACGCGGCCTGCACGAGCGCGGCATCGGCGTGCCGGGCCGCGAGCTCCGACTCCCCGACCGCTGCCGCGGCCATGGCCAGGTAGGCGTCCACCGGGCCGATCGCCAGCGCGGAGCCACCGCAGGCGCTGCGGCCCGACGCCGGCGCCAGCCGCTCGTAGGCGCCCGCGGCGAGGCCGCGCTCGCCGAGGTAGAGCGCCAGCTCGGCGCCGTGGGCCCAGGCGAGCAGCGAGATCTCGTTGTGGTGCTCCAGCGGCGCGCCGCGGGCGGCGTACGTCGCCCGCGCCCGCTCGTGCTCCCCGGCCCGCCAGAGGAAGACCGCGATGCTCGCCGCGAAGGGGTACGACGACTCGTCGAACATCTCGAGCACCGGCACCATGTCGAGCGACCGCCCCTGCCACAGGGAGATCGCGAGCCGCGCGGCGAGCACGGTCTCGCCGCCGGTGTCGTGCGTGATCCGCCGGTCGAGCGCCTCCAGGTGCTCCAGGTGACGCGCGCAGTCGTCCCAGCGGCCCGCCATCGCCAGCCACGGCAGCTCCAGGCCCTCGAGCGCCAGCTCGCCGAACGCGATCCGCAGCTCCTCGGCCTGCGCTCGCGCGGCGGCGGCCTGGGACCACATCTCGTCGATCCGGCCGGCCTCGCCCAGCGCCGCCGCTCGCAGCACCGAGGAGACCAGGTGCGCCCGGGGTCGGCCGAGTCGGTCGGCCAGCTCGACGGCCTCGGTGATGATCTCCAGGCGGTACGGCGCGTTGCTCGGCGCCCAGAGCCCCGCGAAGTAGATCTGGCAGGCGTCCAGCAGCAGCACCGGGTCGCCGAGCCGCCGGGCCATCGCCAGCCCCTCGTCGGCGAGCGCGGTCAGCTCGTCGAAGGAGGCGCTCTCGCCGAGTTCGTTGGCCAGGGCGAGCAGCACCCGGCAGCGCAGCGCGCCGTCCTCCGGCGGGAGCCGGTCCAGGCTGCCCCGCAGCGCTCCCACGACGGTCGGGTTGACCTCGCCGGGCCCGGCCGAGCGCCACAGCACGCCCTGGCTGGTCGACACCGCGGCGGCGGCGACCGCCTCGGGGTCGCGCAGCTGCTTGCCGGTCTCGATCGCCTGCTCGACGCTCGCGACCAGGTCGGGCAGCTGAGCGGCCCAGCGGTAGGACTCGATCAGCGCGGTCAGGATCGCGTAGCGGTCCCGCGGCGTCCCCTGCCCGTCGCCGTCGAGGGAGACCAGCGCGCCCTCGAGCAGCTCGGCCGCCTCGTCGTACGCATAGAGCCGCCGGGAGAGGTCAGCGGCGTCGACGGCCGCGCGCCAGGCCCGGTCGGCGTACGACGGGCCGGCCTCGCGCCAGTGCCGGGCCAGCTCCGTCTCGCGTCCGGGCGCGCCGCTGAGCGCCTCGGCCACCCGGGCATGGGTGCGCGCCCGACGGCTCAGGCTCAGCCCGGCCCGGAGGGTATCGCGGACCAGGGCGTGCGCGAAGAGGTACCGGTCGATGCCGTCCTCGCGGACCAGCCCGGCCGCCTGCGCGGGCTCCACGACGTCGAGCAGGTCGTCCTCGTCGATGCCGGCGACGGTCGCCAGCGTCGGGACGTCGAACGTCCGGCCGATCACCGACGCCGACCGCAGCGCCGCGACCGTCGCCTCCGGCAGCCGGGCCAGGCGCTGGTTGAGCACGTCGGCGACCGCGCCCGGCAGCTCCTCACCCTCGCCGCCCCCGCTGCCGAGCCGGGCGAGCTCGACCAGGAAGAACGGGTTGCCGTCGGTGCGCTCGCGCAGCACCGCAACGGCGGCCGGGGCCAGCTCGCGGGACGCGATGCTGGCGAAGACCGCCGCCGCCTCGGTGGGGGCGAGGCCGGACAGCTCGACGCGGACGGCGTGCATCCGGGCGAGCGCCTCCGAGACCTCGGCCAGCAGCCCGCTCGCCTTCGCCGGGCTGCGCCAGGTGGCGACGACGAGGAGCCGGGCCAGGTCGCTGGTCTCCACCAGCAGCCGGAGCACGCGCAGGGTCGAGGCGTCGGCCCACTGCAGGTCGTCGAGCACCACCACGACGGTCCGGTCTCGAGCGGCGCTCCGGACCGTCTCGACGATCCGCTCCCAGGCCCGGAACTGCTCGCCGTCCCCGCCGTCACCGGCGGCACCGGTCGTCGTCTCGTCGAGGAGGCTGGCGCCGAGTCCCTCGAGCACGGAGCGCCACGGCCACAGCGGCGGCGCGCCGTCGTCCTGCGAGCACCGGCCCACCAGGGCGAGCATGCCCCGCTGCCGAGCGCGGGCGATCAGCTCGGCCGCGAGCCGCGACTTGCCGATGCCGGGCTCGCCGGTGATCACGGCGTACGACGGAGCGCCCCCGTCGGCGCGCTCGATGGTCGCGAGCAGCGCCGCCAGGTCCTCGTCCCGCCCGACCATCGGCCAGGGCGCGACCGGCTCGGCCTCGGCGGCCGGCCCCGGGCCGGGCCGCGGGGCATCGGGAGTCTCGGGAACCGGCGGCGACGCGGTCGCGGCAACGCGGGGGCGCACCCACTCCAGGTCAGGGTCCTGACGCAGCACCGCGGCCTGCAGCTCGCGCAGGTCGGCCGACGGCTCGATCCCGAGCTCCTCGTCGAGGACCCCCCGCAGCCGGGCGAGCGCGTCGAGCGCGTCGGCCTGGCGGCCGCTGCGGGTCAGGGCGACCGCGCAGAGCGCCCACAGCCGCTCGCGCAGCGGGTGGGCCGCGATCAGCGCCTCGAGCTCGGCGACCACCGCCGCGTGCCGGCCCAGGGCCAGCTCGACGACCGCCCGGTCCTCGACCGCGACCAGCCGCAGCTCCTCGAGGCGCGCACGCTCGGCGACCGCCGGGTCGGCGTCACCGAGCTCGGCGTACGGCGTACCGCGCCAGAGGTCGAGCGCCTCGGCCAGCACCGCGGCGGAGCGCTCCAGGTCGGGCTCGCCCAGCGGTGCCGCTCCCCAGGCCGGCAGTGGCTGCAACCTCCGGTGCTCGTCGGAGACGGCCCGCTCGAACCGGTGCGCGTCGAGGTCGTCGCCGGGCACCCGCAGCGCGTAGCCCGGTGCCACGGTGACCAGCACCTCGGCCGGCGCCCGGCGCTGCCGCCCCGGCTCCAGCACGCGCCGCAGGTGGGAGACGTACCCCTGGAGCGTGCCGGTCACCCCGGGCGGAGCACCGTCTCCCCAGAGCAGGTCGACGATCCCGTCCACCGAGACCGGCCGGCCGCGGGAGAGCGCGAGCGCTGCGACGAGTGCGCGCTGCTTCGGGGTGCCGAGGTCGACCGGCGCGCCCGCGAGCCGGACCTCGACCGGACCCAGCACCGACACCTCCACGCCGGAAGCGTAGATCCCGGCGGCCCGGCTCCGCTCCCAGTCGGCTCGAAGCGATCTCCAAGTCGGCGGGCGCAAGGTCATCCCACCGATCGATCCACCACCACAGGAGTCATCACCATGACCATCGAGCTCAACGACGCACCTGCCGCGGCCCTGAGCGGGCTGCTGCCCGGTCGCCTCCACCTCCCCGGCGACGCGGGCTACGACACGGCCCGGATCGCCTGGAACCTCGCCGTCGACCAGCGCCCGGCTGCCGTCGCGCTCCCCCGCAACGCCGCCGAGGTCACCACCGTCGTCCGCCAGGCCGCCGCGGCCGGCCTGCGGGTCGCCCCGCAGAGCACCGGCCACAACGCCGGCCCGCTGGCCGCCCAGGGACTCGACGACGTCGTCATCCTGCGCACCTCGGAGATGAGCACCGCCATCGCCGACCCGGTGCGCGGCATCGTCCGGGTCGAGGGCGGTGCGACCTGGGAGCCCGCCGTCGACGCCGCGGCCGCGCACCACCGCGCCGTGCTGCACGGCTCCTCCCCCGACGTAGGCGTCGCCGGCTACAGCCTGGGCGGCGGCATCGGCTGGTACGCCCGCAAGCTCGGCCTCGCCACCAACAGCATCACGGCCGTCGAGATCGTGATCGGCGACGGGACGCTGGTCCGCGCCGACGCCCACACCAACGCCGAGCTCTTCTGGGCGGTGCGCGGTGGGGGCGGCAGCTTCGGCATCGTCACGGCACTCGAGTTCGCGATGTTCGACATCGCGACGGCGTACGCCGGCTTCCTCATGTGGGACCTCGCCGACATCGAGCCGGTGCTGCGCGAGTGGGCGGCCTGGGCGCCCGGCGCTCCGGACGAGATCACCACCGCCTTCCGGGCGATGCGGATCCCGCCCCTGCCGGACCTGCCGGACTTCCTCAGCGGCAAGGAGATCGCGATCATCGACGGCGCGGTGCTCGGCTCCGACGAGCGCGGCGAACAGTTGCTCGCCGGTCTGCGGGCGCTGCGGCCGACCATGGACACCTTTGCCCGGGTCCCCGCAAAGTCGCTGGTGCGACTGCACATGGACCCCGAGGGCGGGGCCCCCGTGGCCGGGGACTCGACGATGCTCGGCTCCTTCCCCGACGCAGCGGTCGATGCCTTCATCGCCGAGGCCGGGCCGGACGCCCGGAGCTCGCTGCTGATGGCCGAGCTCCGTCAGCTCGGCGGCGCGCTCGCCCGCCCGCACCTCGGTGGCGGCGTGCTGCACCGGCTCGACGCGCAGTTCCTGACCTTCGCCGCCGGCATGGCGATGACCCCGGAGATGGGTGCGCAGGCGCACGCGGACGCCGTACGGCTCAACCAGGCGCTCGAGCCGTTCCAGAACGGGCGGCAGTACTCGAACTTCGCCGAGAACCCGGTCGACTCCCGGTCGTTCTTCGACGCCGGGGCCTGGACCCAGCTCGCCGGCATCCGCAGCGCCGTCGATCCGCACGGCGTCTTCGTGGCCAACCACCCGATCCCGCGCCTGTTCGAGGACGGGCAAGCGACCAGCGGCGTGCGAGCGTAGCGAGCACGGCGCGTGAGGTCGCGCAGGTTGAGCAAGCGCGCGGCCGAGCCTGCGAGGCCGCGACCGCGCGTCGAAACCCAGTGAGGCGGGGCAGGGCGGTGACCACGGTCACCGCCCTGCGCGTCGGGACGGTGGCTTTCGAGGCTCGGGCCTGGCGGCCCTCGCACCTCAACCACCGAGACCGACCACGGGCACGGGCGCCGCACCTACCGCGGACCGCGGGTCCAGTCGGTGCCGGGAGGGCCGGACTCGAGCCAGGACTGGAAGCCCATCAGCGAGGCCGGCGACATCGCCAGCTCGACCGAGCCGGACGGCGTCCGGCAGGAGATGACGACGTGCTCGGGGTAGAGCGAGATCTGCTCCGGGCCCTCGGGCTCGCGCCGGCCGGTGTAGGTCACCTCGGAGCGCTGGAGCACCCGCTTGGGTCGCGGCCAGAGCGAGAAGTAGCGGAACCACTCCAGGGACTCCCCGGAGTAGCGGCCGAGGCCGAGAAGCCAACCGCGCCCGACATGAGCATGTCGGACGCGGTAGCTGAGCTCGAAGGTGCCGCCGTGGCGAGAGAGCAGACGTCGCCGGACGATCAGGCCCAGGCCGTAGAGGACGGCGAGAACGAGCAGCACGCCAGCGGCATCCAGGAGCCACTGCCACACCGGCATCCACGCCCTCCGTCCACTCCATTGCCGTGGGTGCACACCCTAGCGGCACCTCGGCAATGGAGCGGAAGCGGGTCGCTCAGGATCAGGAGGCCTTCTCGACGGCCCGGATCCGGGCCTCGGCACGACGCAGCCGGCGCTCGGCCTCGTCGTTCGCGCCGACGACGTTGCGGGCCTCCTCCAGCTCCGCACGCGCGGCGTCGACGTCGATCTCGTGCGGCAGCTGGGCGTGGTCGGAGAGGATCGACACCCGGCCGTCGGCGACCGACACGAAGCCGCCGTCGACGACCGCCACCACGACACCGCCGTCGGGGGTGGAGATCTCCACCACCGCATCGGTCAGCAGCGACAGGAGTGGCGCGTGGCCACGCAGGATGCCGACATCGCCCTCGGTGGTCCGGGCGATGACCATCTCCGCCTCCCCGGACCACACGGTGCGGTCCGGGGCGACCAGCTCGACCCGGAGCGGGGCGCTCTCGGCAGCCATCAGAGGTTCTTCTGGATCTCGGCCCACTTCTGCTCGACGTCGTCCAGACCGCCGCACATGAAGAAGGCCTGCTCGGCCACGTGGTCGTACTCGCCGTCCGCGATCTTGTTGAACGCCTCGATGGTGTCGGCCACCGCGACGGTCGAGCCCTCGATGCCCGTGAACTGCTTCGCCACGTAGGTGTTCTGGGAGAGGAACCGCTGGATCCGGCGGGCCCGGGACACGATGATCTTGTCCTCTTCGGACAGCTCGTCGACACCGAGGATCGCGATGATGTCCTGGAGCTCCTTGTTGCGCTGCAGGATCTGCTTGACCCGGATCGCGCAGTTGTAGTGCTCGGCACCGATGTACTGCGGGTCGAGGATCCGCGACGTGGAGGTCAGCGGGTCCACGGCCGGGTAGATGCCGAGCGACGCGATCTCACGCGAGAGCTCGGTGGTCGCGTCGAGGTGCGCGAACGTGGTCGCCGGTGCCGGGTCGGTGTAGTCGTCCGCGGGCACGTAGATCGCCTGCATCGAGGTGATCGAGTGGCCGCGGGTCGAGGTGATCCGCTCCTGGAGCACGCCCATCTCGTCGGCGAGGTTCGGCTGGTAGCCCACCGCAGAGGGCATCCGGCCGAGCAGCGTCGAGACCTCGGAGCCGGCCTGGGTGAACCGGAAGATGTTGTCGATGAAGAGCAGCACGTCCTGCTGCTGCACGTCGCGGAAGTACTCCGCCATCGTCAGCGCGGACAGCGCGACCCGGAGACGGGTGCCCGGGGGCTCGTCCATCTGGCCGAAGACGAGGGCGGTCTGACCGAGAACGCCGGCCTCCTCCATCTCGACCATCAGGTCGTTGCCCTCACGGGTGCGCTCGCCGACACCGGCGAACACCGAGACACCACCGTGGTCGCGGGCGACCCGCGCGATCATCTCCTGGATGAGCACGGTCTTGCCCACGCCCGCGCCGCCGAACAGGCCGATCTTGCCACCCTGCACGTACGGCGTGAGCAGGTCGATCACCTTGATGCCGGTCTCGAACATCTGCGTCTTCGACTCGAGCTGGTCGAAGGCGGGCGCCTTGCGGTGGATGCCCCACCGCTCGTTGACCTCGAAGGTCTCGCCCTCGGCGAGGTTCAGCACGTCGCCGGTGGTGTTGAAGACCTTGCCCAGGGTCGCGTCGCCGACCGGCACGGTGATCGGGCCGCCGGTGTCGGTCACCTGCGCGCCGCGCACCAGGCCGTCGGTCGGCTTCAGCGAGATCGCGCGGACCATGCCGTCGCCGATGTGCTGGGCGACCTCCAGCGGGAGCACCGAGGTCTCACCGCTCAGGGTGACGTCGACCTCGAGCTTGTTGTAGATGTCGGGCATCGCGTCCACGGGGAACTCGATGTCGACCACGGGGCCGATGACCCGGGCGATGCGGCCGACGCCAGCAGTGCCGGTCCCCTGCGTCTCTTCGATCGTTGCAGTCATGTCTTTCACTCACTCCCGGCTTGGGCGTCGGCGAGCGCGTTGACGCCTCCGACGATCTCGCTGATTTCCTGGGTAATGCCGGCCTGGCGGGCCTGGTTGGCGATTCGCGTGTACTTCTTGATCAGCTCTTCGGCGTTGTCGGTCGCCGACTTCATCGCCTTCTGGCGAGCGGCGAGCTCGGAGGCCGCGGCCTGCAGCAACGCGAAGAAGATCCGGCTCTCGACGTACCGCGGCAGCAGCGAGTCGAGCACGGCCTCGGCGGACGGCTCGAACTCGTAGAGCGGCAGCGCCTCCTCCTTGGACGGCGCCTCGGTGCCCTCGACGACCTCGAGCGGCAGCAGCCGCACCGCCGTGGGCTCCTGCACCAGCATCGAGCGGAAGCGCGTGAAGACCACGTGCACCTCGTCGACGCCCTCGCCCTCCTCGTCGACGAACGCCGAGATCAGCGCCTGCGACACCTCGTGGGCGGCCTCGAGCGACGGCTGGTCGGAGAAGCCGGTCCAGGACCGGACCACCGAGCGGCCGCGGAACTTGAAGTAGGTCTCGCCCTTGCGGCCGCAGATGTACGTCGCGACCTGCTTGCCCTCCTCGCGGAGCTTCTCCGCCAGGCGCTCGGCCTCCTTGATCACGCTCGAGCTGTAGGCACCGGCCAGACCGCGGTCGCTGGTCACGACCAGCACCGCGGCCCGGGTGGCGTTCTCCGGCTCGGTCGTCAGCGGGTGGTCGACGTTCGAGAACGTCGCCACCGCGGAGACGGCACGGGTCAGCTCACGCGCGTACGGCGCGGCCGACTGCGCCCGCTGCTGCGCCTTGATGATGCGGGACGCAGCAATGAGCTCCATGGCGCGCGTGATCTTCTTCATCGACTCCGTCGACTTGATCCGCGCGCGGTACTCACGCAGCGATACGGCCATGGAGGATCAGCCCCGCTTCTGCTTGACGATCTGCTCCTGCTCGACGTCCTCGTCGGCCAGCGCCTCGGCCTGCGCCTCCTTGCCGACCTTGATCGAGCCACCGTCGGAGGTCTCGAACTGGTCGAGGAAGGCGTCGTAGGCCAGCACGAGCGAGGCCTCGTCCTCGAACTTCAGCGTCTCGCGGATGCCGGCGAGGATGCCGTCGTGCGAGCGGCGGAGGTAGTCGAGGAACTCCTGCTCGAAGCGGATCACGTCGTTGACCGGGACCCGGTCGAGGCGGCCGGAGGTGCCGAGCCAGAGCGACACGGTCATGTCCTCCAGCGCGTACGGCGAGTACGCCGGCTGCTTCAGCAGTGCCATCAGGCGCTGGCCGCGGTCGAGCTGCTGGCGCGAGGCGGCATCGAGGTCGGAGGCGAACATCGCGAACGCCTCCATCGCGCGGAACTGCGCCAGGTCGACCTTGAGCGAGCCGGTAACGGCCTTCATCGCCTTGGTCATCGCGGCGCCACCCACGCGGGAGACCGACACACCGACGTCGATCGCCGGGCGTTGGTTGGCCGCGAAGAGGTCGGACTGCAGGAAGATCTGGCCGTCGGTGATCGAGATGACGTTGGTCGGGATGAACGCCGAGACGTCGTTGGCCTTGGTCTCGATGATCGGCAGGCCGGTCATCGAGCCCGCGCCGAGGTCGTCGGAGAGCTTCGCGCAGCGCTCGAGCAGGCGGCTGTGCAGGTAGAACACGTCACCCGGGTAGGCCTCACGGCCCGGCGGGCGGCGCAGCAGCAGCGACACGGCGCGGTAGGCCTCGGCCTGCTTGGTCAGGTCGTCGAAGACGATCAGCACGTGCTTGCCGTCGTACATCCAGTGCTGGCCGATGGCCGAGCCGGTGTACGGCGCGAGGTACTTGAAGCCCGCGCTGTCGGACGCCGGGGCGGCCACGATCGTGGTGTACTCCAGCGCGCCGGCCTCCTCGAGGGCGCCACGCACGGAGGCGATGGTCGAGCCCTTCTGGCCGATCGCGACGTAGATGCAGCGCACCTGCTTCGTCGGGTCGCCGGAGTCCCAGTTCTGCTTCTGGTTGATGATCGTGTCGATCGCGATCGTGGTCTTGCCGGTCGCGCGGTCGCCGATGATCAGCTGCCGCTGACCGCGGCCGATCGGCGTCATGGAGTCGATCGCCTTGATGCCGGTGGCCAGCGGCTCGTGGACCGACTTGCGCTGCACGACCGTGGGCGCCTGCAGCTCGAGGGCGCGGCGCTCGCTGGACTCGATCGTGCCGAGCCCGTCGATCGGGTTGCCGAGGGGGTCGACGACGCGGCCCATGTAGCCGTCGCCCACCGGGACCGAGAGGATCTCGCCGGTACGACGGACCGTCTGGCCCTCCTCGATCTTGTCGAAGTCACCGAGGATGACCACGCCGATCTCGCGGGTGTCGAGGTTCAGCGCGATGCCGAGCGTGCCGTCCTCGAACTCCAGCAGCTCGTTGGCCATCGCCGAGGGCAGGCCGCTGACGCGCGCGATGCCGTCACCGGCCGATGCGACGGTGCCGACCTCTTCCTTGCTGGCGGCGTCGGGCTGGTACTCGGACACGAACCGCTGCAGCGCGTCCCGGATCTCCTCCGGACGGATCGAAAGCTCCGTCATATCTGCGTCCCTACTCTCTTGGGCTCTGGTGGGGCTGGTGTTCTACGTGTGTGGGTGCCGGCTGGGTGGCGGTCAGCCGGCCAGCTTGCGTCGGGCGGAGTCGAGGCGGGCGGCGACGGTGCCGTCGATGACGTCGTCGCCGATCTCGACCCGCATGCCGCCGAGCAGGCCCGGGTCCACCTCGACGTTCAGGTGCACCGGGCGGTCGTACTGCGCGCTGAGCGCCGCCGCGAGGCGGCTCTGCTCGGCATCGGTGAGCTGGCGAGCCACCCGCACGTGCGCGACTCCCTCGCCCTGGGTCGCCGCAGCGACCTTCTGGTACTCCGTGACCGCGGCGTGGAAGGAGCGGAACGAGCCCGCGAGGGCCTGCTCCACCAGCGCGATCGTCGCCGGCAGCGCGCGGTCGTCGAGCAGCCGCCGCAGCAGCTGTCGCTTGTCCGCCTCCGTGCGAGCCGGGTCGGAGAGCGCGATGCGGAGATCGGCGTTCTCCTCGACGACCTGGGCGACGGTGAACAGCTCGTCGGAGAGCCGACCCGCCTCGCGACGGCCGGCCGACCGGACGGTGGCGATCACGCCGAGGTGCTCGAGCGCGTCCGCGAGATCGCGAGCCGCGACCCAGCGCAGCCCGACGCCCTCGGCGAGCACCTCGAGGCCCTCCGACCCGACCTTGCCCTCGAGCAGCCCCCGGACCAGGGCGGCCTTGGCCGCCGCCGGCGTCGAGACGTCGGTGACCGCCCGGCGCAGCGCCGGCTCGGACCGCAGGAGCTCGGCCAGGCGGAACAGGTCCTGGCCGAGGTCCGCGAACTGCTCGAGCGTGTCGCGGTCGTTGTCGACGCGCTCGCCGAGGACCTGCAGCGCCTCCGCGGAGGAGCCTCGCAGGGAGCTCAGGGCGTGCACCATCAGTTCGCTCCGTTGCCCGCGGCCGCGGAGGCCTCGATCGTCTCGAGGTCGACGAGGAACCGCTCGACGACGCGCGCGGAGCGGTCGTCGTCCTCGAGGCTCTCGCCGACGATGCGGCCGGCGAGGCTGGTCGCCAGCGAGCCCACCTCGGCCCGCAGGGCGGTGACCGCCTGCTGACGCTCGGCCTCGATCTGGGCCTTGCCGTGCTCGACGATGCGCGCGGACTCGGCCTGGGCCTGGTCCCGCATCTCGGCGACGATCGCGGCACCGTGCTCACGGGCCTCTTCGCGGATCCGAGCGGCCTCGTGGCGGGCGTCCGCCAGCTGCTGCTCGAGGTCGGCGAGCTTGGCATCGGCCTCGGCCTGCTTGTCCTCGGCCGCGGCGAGGCCACCCTCGATGGCCTTGGTCCGCTCCTCGAAGGTGGTCTCGAAGTTCGGAACCACCCACTTCTTCACCGCGAAGAAGAGCAGGCCGAAGACGACCAGCGAGAGGACGATCTCGATGGTGTGCGGCAGGAGCGGGTTGAGCTTCCCGTCCTCCGCCGCCTGCGTCGCCAAGGGGGCGATCAGTGCTTGCATGGCAGGTCCTTCCGGGGTCCTACGTCAGAAGTGGGTCGGACCGGTCAGAGAACGAACGCGAGGGCGATACCGATGATCGCCAGCGCCTCGGCGAGCGCGAAGCCGAGGATCGCGATCGACTGCAGGCGGCTCTGGGCCTCGGGCTGGCGGGCGACACCGCTGATGTAGGCGGCGAAGATCAGACCGATACCGACACCGGGGCCGATCGCAGCCAGGCCGTAACCGATCATGTTGAGGTTGCCGTCCACGGCAGTTTCCTTTCGGTTGGTACTACTTCAGGTACTGATTCAGGTGTTGTGCGGGGTGAGACTTGGGGGAACGCCGGAGGGCGTGGGGCAGGTCAGTGCTCCTCGGCGACCGCGCCCGAGATGTACATGGCGTTCAGCAGGACGAACACGTAGGCCTGCAGGAACTGGATCAGGATCTCGAGGAACGCCACGAGGATGAACAGCACCCAGGCGAGCACGCCGACCGGGGCGTAGGCGCCGCCCATCTCGACGATGAGGTACTCGCCGCCGAGGGCGAACAGGATCAGCAGCAGGTGGCCGGCGAACATGTTGCAGAACAGACGCAGGGCCAGCGTGACCGGGCGGACCAGGATGTTCGACATGAACTCCAGCGGCACCAGCAGGATGAGCATGGGGCCGCCGATGCCCGGCGGCACCGTCTGGTGCTTGAGGTAGCCGACGAAGCCGTGCCGCTGGATGCCCGCGGCGTTGTAGATCACCCAGCTCAGGATCGCGAGGCTGTAGACCATGCCGGCCCGCGAGAAGGTCGGGAACTGGATGAACGGGATGGTCGCGAAGAGGTTGTTGACCAGGATGAAGAAGAACAGCGCGAAGAGGTACGGCACGTACCGCGCGAAGTCGTGCGCCCCGATGATGTCGCGGCCCATCGAGTTGCGGACGAAGCCGTAGGCGCCCTCGCCGACGAACTGCAGCCTGCTCGGCACCATCGCCCGGCGCCGCGACGCGGCCCAGAAGAAGACGAACACCACGACCGCTGCGAGCACGATCTGCAGCATCGGCTTGGTGACACCGAGCACGAAGGACTGGCCGAACATCTCGAAGGTGTCGTGGCCACCCCCGATCGCCGGGAGATCGAAGTCCCCCGGTCCGGGCGGCGTGAAGCCATCGGCGCGCACCACGGCGGCTGCGTAGGTCACCGGTTCTCCTCTACTTCTTCTGGTCGTGCGGCTGGTCTGGTGGCAGTGCGCGGTTGAAGCGGCTGAAGGTGAGATAGATCCCCAGCGCCGCGCCGATCAAGATCCCGATCGCGACGACGAACCCGGTCCCGAGCCATCGGTCCACCAGCCACCCCAGGACGCCGTAGAACGCGACCCCGGAGACGATGTACCCGAAGGCGTGCCACGGGTCGCCCTTCGGGCGCTCGCCCTGAGGTCGAGCCGACGGATCCTGCTGACTCATTGCGAACCGGAGGATAGCAGTCGAGTTTGGTCACCGATCCCTCCCCTCCGCCGACGTGGACGCCGCCCCGGCGGGACGGTGCTCGGGCAGGTCGTAGATCGGGATCCGGCGGCTCGTCGAGAGCACGACCTGGACCACCATCCACCCCAGGGTGCCGGCGATCACGGTGCCGCCGAGCCAGGCGCGGTCGATCGTCTCGTCGAGCAGTCCCGATCCCGACAGCGCGACGAAGGCCAGCGCCATCGCGACCACCTGGAGCGTGTAGGTCAGCAGCGCCACGAGCAGCGACGCCGCCGGCAGCAGGGCGGCCACGGCGTTCACCGTGAAGGTGCCGAAGCCGAAGACGGCCACCACGAGGACGGTGCCGATCAGGGCGCCGTACGCCGCGGCCGAGCCGGCCGTCAGCGCGCCGAGCAGCGCCGCGGCCAGGCCCAGAAGGGCCGTCGCCGACGCCGTCCGCACGAGCGCAGCCGTCCCCCGGTCGCGAGGTGCGGAGCGGGTGTCGGTCGTCATGTCGGCGGCCGTTCGTCGAGGGTGATGGTCGAGCGCCCGGCGTTCCTGGAGAGCGCTTGTGAAAAGTAGCACAAAGTCCCCGTGGGCGAGAAAACGCCCCCCGACACTCGGACCCGGGGTCTAGATCTGCACGCCCGGCTGGTCGGGCAGCTCGGGGCGGCGCAGGCGCGGCAGCAGGAAGGTCGCGGCGACGGTCACGGCCGCCATCGCCGCGACGGTCGCCCACATCCACGACTCGTCGCTGGCCAGGCTCATCAGCACCGTGCCGAAGGCCACCAGCGCGGCCCACAGGTACATGATCAGCACCGCCCGGCGGTGCGAGTGGCCGATCTCGAGCAGCCGGTGGTGCAGGTGCTGCTTGTCGGGGGCGAACGGCGACCGGCCGGCCCGGGTGCGGCGCACGACGGCGAGAACCAGGTCGAGGATCGGCACGATCAGGATCGAGACCGGCAGCAGCAGCGGGAGCAGCGTCGGCAGGAAGCTCGCCTGTGAGCCCGCGGCACCGGCCGTGATCTGGCTGGGCGTGAACTGGCCGGTCAGCGTCACCGTGCTCGCCGAGAGCACCAGGCCGATCAGCATCGAGCCGCTGTCGCCCATGAAGAGGCGCGCCTGGTGGAAGTTGTGGGGCAGGAAGCCGATGCACGCCCCGGCCAGCGAGGCGCTGAGCAGGGCGCCGGTGGTCGCCAGCGAGACGTTGTTGAAGTCGGCCAGCGAGTAGCAGAAGACGAAGTAGGCGAGTGCACCGATGCCGACGACCCCGGCGGCGAGGCCGTCGAGGCCGTCGACGAAGTTCACGGCGTTCACCGTCGCCACGACCACGAACCCGGTCAGCAGCGCGCCCTGGGAGCCGTCCAGCACGAACTGGGTGCCGTCGCTGCCCGGGAAGAAGACGTACTGGATGCCGAACGCGATCAGGAAGCCGGCGGCGAGCACCTGGCCGCCGAGCTTGGTGAGGGCGTCGAGCTCGAAGAGGTCGTCGAGCACGCCGACCGCGCAGATCAGCGCGCCGGCGATGAGCACGATGCCGGCGTCGCGGAAGACGAACGGCTGGCTGGTCGACAGGAAGGGCAGCTGCCGCGCCACGACGTACGCCGCCACCAGGCCGCCCAGCATCGCCAGCCCGCCGAGGTAGGGGATCGGTACGGCGTGCACGTCGCGGTCGCGGACCTTCGCGACCGCCCCCGTGCGCAGCGCGATCTCACGGGCGATCACCGTGAGCAGGTACGTCGCCGCCGCGGCGACCAGGAAGACGAGGAGGTACTCCCGCACCGCCTCAGCCTTCGTCCGTCAACGCGGTGCCGAGGGGTTCGAGGACCTCGTTGAGCCGGTCGAGCGACAGCGCGCCCCGGCGCAGGATCCGGCCGCGGTCGCCGGTGCAGTCGACGATCGTGGACGCCTCGCCACCGGGACTCGCACCGGAGTCGACGAAGACGGACACCTCGTCGCCGAGCATCTCGACCGCCTGGTCGGCGTCGGTCGCGGCGGGCATCCCGGACTTGTTGGCCGAGCTGACGGCGAGCGGGCCGGTGCGCTCGAGGATGGCCAGCGCCACCGGGTGGTCCGGCATCCGCACGGCGACCGTGCCGCGGGTGTCGCCGAGGTCCCACTGCAGCGAGGTCTGCTGGTGGCAGACCACGGTGAGCGGGCCCGGCCAGAACTCCTCGACGAGGGCGCGGGCGTAGCCGGGCACCCGCACGGCCAGCGCGTCGAGCGTGGTCGCGGCGCTGACCAGCACCGGCGGCGGCATCTCGCGGCCCCGGCCCTTCGCGGCCAGCAGCTCGCGGACCGCGGCCGGGTCGAACGCGTCGGCGCCGACGCCGTACACGGTGTCGGTGGGCAGCACGACGAGCTCGCCCTGCTGCACGGCCAGGGCGGCCGCCTCGACGGCCGCCTCCCGCTCCTCCTCGGACGTCGTCGGGTAGCGCTCCACAGAGGTCATCGTGCCAGCCGGGCCGTGGTGAACCGTGCGCGACCTGCCAGGTCGTGGTGGTCTCGTACGTCGACCCAGCGCCCGGTCGCGGTCAGCACGGCCGGCGCCGACTCCCCCTGCACGTCGGCGTGCTCGAAGCCGAGCAGCCCGCCGGGTCGCAGCAGTCGCGCCGCCCGGTGGGCCAGCACCCGGATCGCGTCGAGGCCGTCGGCGCCGGAGAACAGCGCCAGGTGCGGATCGTGGTCGCGTGCCTCCGGGGCGACCGACTCCCAGGCCTCGAGCGGGATGTACGGCGGGTTGCAGGTCACCACGTCGACGGTGCCGAGCAGGTCGTCGAACGCCGTCGCGAAGTCGCCCTGGCGCAGGTCGACGCCGGTGCCGGCCAGGTTGCGCTCGGCCCAGGCGTACGCCGGCTCGTCGAGCTCGACCGCGTGCACCCGCGCACCGGGTACCTCGTCGGCGACCGCCTTGGCGACCGCCCCCGATCCGGTGCACAGGTCGACCACGACGCTGCCGGGTCCGGCGTGCTCGATCGCCCAGCCCGCCAGCAGCTCGGTCTCCGGGCGCGGCACGAACACCCCCGGACCGACGGCGAGCTCGACGTGGCGGAACCACGCCACGCCGGTCAGGTGCTGCAGCGGCTCGCGGGCGGCCCGGCGGGCCACCAGCACGTCGTACTCCCCCGCCGCCGCGTCGGACACGTCGTCGACGAGCGGCAGCCGGCTGCGCGTGGTGCCGAGCACGTGGGCGAGCAGCTCCGCCGCGTCGTGCTCGGGGCTGGCGACGCCCGACTCGCGCAGGCGGGCGGCGGCGCCGGAGACCAGCTCCCGGGGCCGGGTCACCACCGGCTCACGACTCCAGCGCGGCGAGCCGCTGCTCGAGGTCGGCCTCGACGCAGGTGTCGAGCACCGGCTGCAGGTCGCCGTCGAGCACCTGGTCGAGGTTGTAGGCCTTGTAGCCGGTGCGGTGGTCGGAGATCCGGTTCTCCGGGAAGTTGTAGGTGCGGATCCGCTCCGAGCGGTCGACGGTGCGCACCTGGCTGCGGCGGGCCTCGCCGGCCTCGGCGTCGGCGGCGTCCTGGGCGGCCTGGAGCAGCCGCGAGCGCAGGATGCGCAGCGCCTGCTCCTTGTTCTGCAGCTGGCTCTTCTCGTTCTGGCAGCTGACGACGATGCCGGTCGGCACGTGGGTGATCCGCACGGCGGAGTCGGTGGTGTTGACGCTCTGGCCGCCCGGGCCGCTGGAGCGGAAGACGTCGATGCGCAGGTCGTGCTCGTCGACCTGGACGTCGACCTGCTCGGCCTCCGGCAGCACGAGGACGCCGGCGGCGCTGGTGTGCACCCGGCCCTGGGACTCGGTGACCGGCACGCGCTGCACGCGGTGCACGCCGCCCTCGAACTTCAGCAGCGCGTACGGCGCCTCGCCTGGCTCGGGAGCGCCCTTGGCCTTCACCGCGACCGTGACCGACTTGTAGCCGCCGAGGTCGGACTCGGCCGCGTCCAGCACCTCGACCTTCCAGCCCCGGGCCTCGGCGTAGCGGGTGTACATGCGCAGCAGGTCACCGGCGAACAGCGCGGACTCCTCTCCGCCCTCCCCCGACTTCACCTCGAGGATCGCGTCCTTGTCGTCGGCCGGGTCGCGCGGCACCAGCATCCGACGCAGCCGCTCCTCGGCCTCGTGCCGGCGGGCGACCAGCTCCTCGGCCTCCTCCGCGAAGGCCGGGTCCTCCCCCGCCAGCTCACGGGCCGCCTCGAGGTCGTCGCCGAGCCGCTGCCAGTCCCGCCAGGCCCCGATGATCGACGACAGCGCGGCGTACCGCTGGTTGAGCTGCTTGGCGAGCCGCGCGTCGGCGTGCGTCTCGGGCGCCGCGAGGCGCCCCTCCAGCTCGGCGTGCTCGGCGAGCATGCCCTCCACTGCTTCGAACATCTTCATCTCTCGTAGTCCGGACTCAGGTTGCGAGACGAGCCGGCGACACCGGCTCCCTCAACCTCCCGGTCTGATCCTCGTCGCGCTTGCGCGACGAGGGACCGGGACATGACACGAGCGCCGGTCCCCGCACGTGGCGGGGACCGGCGCTCGAAGACAGCTACTTCTTGGCGTCGGCGGCCTTCTTGGCGTAGCGGGCCTCGAAGCGGGCGACGCGGCCACCGGTGTCGAGGATCTTCTGCTTGCCGGTGTAGAACGGGTGGCACTGCGAGCAGACGTCGGCGTGGATGACGCCGGAGGTCGCGGTGCTGCGGGTGGTGAACTGGGCGCCACAGGTGCAGGTCACCTGGGTCTCCACGTACTCCGGGTGGATGTCCTTCTTCATGGTGTGTCCTCTCGATGGCCGCCGGGTCGCCGCACTCCCTGCGAGTGGAGCGTGAACCGGAGCCGACAGACGATTGTCGCACGCGGTGGAACGCATGAGTAATCGGAGACATTCCCGGCGCGAGGTGCCGTTCGGCGCCGCTGGTGCACCGAGCTGCCCGGCCCGCGTTCGGGTGCGCCGGGCGGCGGTGAGCCAGCAACCTGATGCGGGTGCCGGATGGTTGCTGACGTACCGCTGGGGCGGAGCCGCTGCCCCTACGGCGCGGGCTCGGCGACCCGCCCGGGCGGCTCGACGAGCTCGAGGTGCGGCGTGCCCGCCTGGGCCGGGAGCCGCACGGTGACGGTGGTGCCGACCCCCTCCTCGGAGTCGAAGAGCACGGCCCCGCCGTGGCGGTCGACGATGGTCTGCGTGATCCGGACGCCGAGTCCGGTGCCGGCGATCTCGTTGGTCACCGCGTTGGAGGCCCGGAAGAAGCGGGTGCCGAGCCGGTCGAGCTCCCCCGCCGGGATGCCGATGCCGCGGTCGGTGACGGCGACCTCGACCTGGCCGCGGTGCGCCGTGATCGCGACGTCGACGACGCCGTCGTCCTGGCTGAACTTCACCGCGTTGGTGACCACGTTCAGGAAGGCGCGGTGCAGCATCGCCCGGTCCGCGAGCACCGGGACCGGCAGGTCGGGGCACTTGACGCCGATCCGGATGCCCCGGCGGGCGGCGGTGATCTTCACGTCCATCACCACGTCGCGCACCAGGGCGGACAGGTCGACCGGCTCCATCTGCTGGCTGCTGCCCTCGGCGCGCTGGAGCGTGAGCAGGTCGTCGATCAGCATCTTGAGCCGGGCCACGTTGCGGCGGGTGGCGTCGAGCATCCGATCGTGCCGCGGCTCCAGCTGTCCCTCGAACTCCTCGGCCACCAGCTCGACGTAGCCGCTGATCGTCGTCAGGGGGGTGCGCAGCTCGTGGGAGACGTTCGCGACGAAGTCGTCCTTGGCGGTGTCGAGGGTGCGCAGCTCCCGCTGGATCCAGACCTCGACCGCCCGGGCCCGGTTCTGGGCGTCGGCCAGGTCGTTGAGGGCCTTCGCGACCGCTTGCACCTCCTTGGGTCCGGTCGGCTCGGCACGCACCTCATGGTCCCCGCGCGCCATCCGCTGCACGACCTTCTCGAGCGCCAGCAGCGGGGTCGAGAGCTCGCCGAGCAGGCGGCGCCGCTGCCGGGTCATGACCACCGCCGCGACGAACGCGACGAGCAGCACCGCGAGCACCGTGCCGCGCAGCCGGAGCGTGACGCCCTCGGTCGCGGACCGCACCCGGCTGTCGAACGCCGTCGTGGTGCCCCGGTGCGCGGTCCGGAACGCGTCGAACGCCGCGATCCCCCGCCGCATCTCACGCGGGCGGGTTCCGGCCCCGCCCTCGGCGGCGATCCGCGGCTCGGCGTACTGCTTGATCCAGGCGTGCGCCACCTGCTCCTGGCGTGCTACTGCCGCCTCGAGCGAGCGGTCCCCGACGGCGAAGGAGCGGACCTCCTTCTCGTGGGCGCTCAGCCGCAGCTCGGCCTGACGGTAGTCGTCGACGGAGTCGGGTACGCCGACGCTCGCCCACGCCTCGACGGCCGCGGACATGTCGGTGAGCTCTTGGTAGATCGCCTGGTTCGCCGCCGCGGCCGGCTCGAGCTCCTGGGTCAGCTCCTGGACGGCGACCGCGGACACGATCACCCCGGTCACGGCGACCAACGTGGCCAGCGCGCCGAACAGCCCGATCCGGGCCAGCACCGACGCCACCACGCGCGCGACCGGACGTCCAGTCATCCCAGCCACCCCCGTGCTCACCCCGGGTGCCCCAGGGCACCGTCCCCGCGGAGCAGGCTACTGGCGTGGGCCCGGCGCGAACGCCACAGACCCGCGACCTTGCGGCTACCTAGCGGCATCACCGGAAGTTCTTCGGGTGGCCCGCACCCCGGGCACGCACCTCGCTGCGTTGCCGTCGCTTGCTGGACGAACAAGTAGAGCCGCGCTCCGGCGCCTTGCGATGCACGCACCCCGAGCACGGGCCACCCCCGAGGAACTTCCAGTGACGACCGCTAGCGGCAACCGGCGGACGAACGCCGGACGACCATCTGTCGACGCGCCCGGTCGGCCTTCGCGGTCAGCCGGAGCGGCTCAGCAGCGCCTGGACCCGGGAGGCCAGCTCGCGGGGGCTGAACGGCTTGGTGATGTAGTCGTCGGCGCCGGAGTCGAAGCCGGTCTCGACGTCCGACTCCTGGGCGCGGGCCGTCAGCAGGATCACCGGCAGGTCGGCCAGCGCCGCGTCCGCCCGGATCTCCCGGATCGCGTCCAGCCCGGACACTCCCGGCATCATCACGTCGAGCACCGCGAGGTCGGGTCGCTCGGCACGACAGGCGTCGAGCGCCGCCCCGCCGTCGGCCACCGCGACCACGTCATGCCCGAGGGTCGAGAGCTTGAACTCGACGAGCTCGCGGATGTCGACGTCGTCGTCCGCGACCAGGATCCGAGCCACGCGGGTCCCCTTCCGTTCTGCTGTGCGCTGTCACCCTAGCCCGAGCGGCGCCGTTCCCACGCCGCTCGGGTCGTCGCCGGACCGGTCACTCCTCCCGACCGGACACGGTCGGGGTGGTCGTCTGGACCTGCATCAGGAACTCGATGTTGGTCTGCGACTTCTTCAGCCGCTCCAGCAGCAGCTCGAGGGCCTGCTGGCCATCGAGGGAGCTGAGCACGCGGCGCAGCTTCCAGACGATCGCGAGCTCCTCCTTGCTCATCAGGAGCTCCTCGCGGCGGGTGCCGGACTGGACCGCGTCGATCGCCGGGAAGAGCCGCTTGTCGGCGAAGTCGCGACGCAGCCGGATCTCCATGTTGCCGGTGCCCTTGAACTCCTCGAAGATCACCTCGTCCATCTTCGAGCCGCTCTCGATGAGCGCGGTCGCGAGGATGGTCAGCGAGCCGCCGTCCTCGATGTTGCGGGCCGCACCGAAGAACTTCTTCGGCGGGTAGAGCGCAGCGGAGTCGACGCCGCCGGAGAGGATCCGGCCGCTCGCCGGCGCGGCGAGGTTGTAGGCCCGGCCGAGGCGAGTGATGCCGTCGAGCAGCACCACGACGTCGTGGCCGAGCTCGACGAGCCGCTTGGCCCGCTCGATCGCGAGCTCCGCCACGGTCGTGTGGTCGCTCGGCGGCCGGTCGAACGTCGAGGAGATCACCTCGCCCTTGACCGAGCGCTCGAAGTCGGTGACCTCCTCGGGGCGCTCGTCGACCAGCACCACCATCAGGTGGCACTCCGGGTTGTTGGTCGTGATCGACTTCGCGATCGACTGCAGGATCATCGTCTTGCCGGCCTTCGCCGGGGACACGATCAGGCCGCGCTGCCCCTTGCCGATCGGGGCCGCGATGTCGATGACCCGGCCGATCATGTTCTCGGGCCCGGTCTCCAGGCGCAGCCGCTCGGAGGGGTAGAGCGGGGTCAGCTTGGCGAACTCCACCCGGTGCTTCGCCGCCTCGGGGTCGGCACCGTTGACGGCGTCGATGCGGACCATCGGGTTGAACTTCTCCCGGCGCTCACCCTCCCGGGGCTGGCGCACCTGGCCGACGATCGCGTCGCCGCGGCGCAGCCCGAACTTGCGCACGATCGAGAGCGACACGTACACGTCGTCGGCACCCGCGAGGTAGCCGCTGGTGCGCACGAACGCGTAGTTGTCGAGCACGTCGAGGATGCCGGCCGCCGGGACCAGGACGTCGTCCTCGAGGATCGTGGTGTCCGGCTCGTTGCGGCCACCGACAGTGCGGTTCCGGTCGCGACCGCGGCGGCGCCGGTTGCGGCGGCCGCTACCGTCGTCGTCGCCGTCGTCACCGTCGCCGTGCTGCTGGTGCCGGTCCTGGGACGGCTGGGCCTGGCGGTCCTGCTGTTGGCGGTCCTGCTGTTGGCGGTCCTGCTGCTGACGGTCCTGCTGCTGGCGATCCTGCCGGCTCTGCTGCTTGCCGTCCTGCTGCTTGTCCTGCTTGGCGTCCTGCTGCTTCTCTCGCTGCTGGTCCCGCTGCTGGTCCCGCTGCTGGTCCGCACCGCGCTCGCGCCGGGCCTGCCGCTCTTGCCGCGGCTGGCCCGACTGGCCCGCCTGGTCCGCGGACTTCTCCCGCGAGCGCTCGGGCTTGTCCTGCTGCTTGTCCTGCTGCTTGTCCTGCTGCCGGTCCTGCTGCTGGTCCTGCTGCGGGTCGTGCTGGGGGCGCTCCGGCTCCCGCTTCTCCTGCCGCGGGCGCTCCGGCTTCTCCTGCTCCCGCCGGGGCTGGTCCTGCGGCTGGTCCTGGCGCGGCTGACCGCCGCCGCTCTGGTGGGCCTTGATGGCCTCGACCAGCTGGGCCTTCTTCATCGAGCCCGAGCCCGAGATCCCCAGCCCCGCGGCCATCGACTTCAGGTCCGCGATGAGCATGGAGTTGAGCCCGGCACCGCGCTTCCTCGCCGGCTTGCTTCCCGGCTGCTCGTCTGATGCGCCGGTGGTGGCTTCGATGGTCTCCGTCACGTGAGGTCCTTCCCACGTATCACTGCCGAGCCGGCCTCGGGCCGGCGGCTTCTGGTCATTGGTTCCTCACCCGTCGCGGCGTGGGTTCACGAGGCGGGCGGGCATGAGAGCGGCAGAGCGCCGCGAACGAGGAAGAGGGTGCACGATGCCGGCTGCTGGACCGGCGGTGCCACGCCGAGTGATCCGGCGCGGTCCCAAGATACCACCGGGTCGGGCCGCACGTTCAGGTAAGGCGGGCGCCGGTCGTCTCGATGTCCAGCAGGTGGCCGACCCAGCCTCGCGGGCATCGCGCCCGCAGCGCCTCCGCCCCGGCCGCGTCGGTGAACGCCAGCACCGTCGGTCCCGCCCCGGAGACCAGGGCTGCGACACCGTCGGCCCGGAGCAGGTCGACGAGGTCGAGCGAGTCCGGCATCGCCGGGCGACGGTACTGCTGGTGCAGGTAGTCCCGGGTCGCCCGCAGCAGCTGCTCGGGCTGCCCGGCGAGCGCGGCGACCAACAGGGCGGCGCGGCCGGCGGCCGCCGCCGCGTCGGCGTGCGGCACCTCGGCGGGCAGCAGTCCGCGGGCCACCTCGGTCGAGACCGACGACGGCGGCACGAAGGCCACCGCCTGCACCCGCGGGTCGACCGCCGCGGAGACCGCGAAGAACTCATGGTCCTCGTCACACCCGGAGATCGTGAAGCCGCCGAAGAACGCCGGCGCGACGTTGTCGGGGTGGCCCTCCATCCGCGCGGCCAACCGGAAGAGCGCCTGGTCGTCCGCGAGCAGCGAGCCGCCCGCGACGAGCCCGCGGGCCAGCGTCACGCCGGCCACGATGGCCGCCGACGAGGAGCCGAGGCCGCGCGCGTGGGGGATCACGTTCGCGCAGGTCAGCCGGAGCCCCGGCGGCTGCGCCCCCATCAGGTCGAAGGCGGCGCGCATCGCGCGCACGACCAGGTGCGACTCGTCGCGGGGCACGTCCTCGGCACCCGCGCCGGTCACCTCGACCTCGAGTCCCGACCCGATCACCTCGGCGGTCAGCTCGTCGCGCAGCGAGAGCGCGAGCCCGAGCGAGTCGAAGCCGGGACCGAGGTTGGCCGACGTCGCGGGGACCGTGACCCGCACCGGGCCGTCGACGAAGGTCGCCACCTGTGCACCCGGCCGTCAGGCCAGACCGGCGGCCTCCGCCGCCGCCGTGACGTCGGCGTCGACCACGGTGTCGACGATGCTGTGGCCGCTCTCCGCGAAGCCCTCCAGGGCGGTCGCGGTGTCCTTGAGCCCGTGCCCGGTGACCGTGATCGCCACGGTGCTGCCGCGGTACGACGCCCCGCCGGCGAGCTCCTGGAGCAGCCCGGCGACGCCGGCCGCCGAGGCCGGCTCGACGAACACCCCGTCGCGCGCCGCGAGCTCGCGCTGCGCGGCCAGGATCTGGTCGTCGGTGACCGCCGCGAAGGAGCCGCCGGACTCGTCGCGGGCGGCCTCGGCCAGCTTCCACGACGCAGGGTTGCCGATCCGGATCGCCGTGGCCCGGGTCTCCGGGTCGGGGAACGGCGCACCGGTGACCAGCGGTGCCGCACCGGCGGCCTGGAAACCGCGCATCACCGGGGTCTTCGTGGCGGCGCCCGCGTCGGCGTACTGCGTGTAGCCGAGCCAGTACGCCGAGATGTTGCCGGCGTTGCCGACCGGCAGCAGGTGGTAGTCGGGGGCGTCGCCGAGGAAGTCGACGATCTCGAACGCCGCGGTCTTCTGGCCCTCGAGCCGGACCGGGTTGACGGAGTTGACCAGCGCCACCGGGTAGTCCCACGACAGTCCCTTGGCCATCGCCAGGCAGTCGTCGAAGTTGCCGCGCACCATGATCACCTGGGCGCCGTGCAGGATCGCCTGCGCCATCTTGCCGGCCGCGATCTTGCCCTCGGGCACGAGCACGAGCGGCTTGAGGCCGGCCTTCGCGGCGTACGCCGCCATCGAGGCGGAGGTGTTGCCGGTGGAGGCGCAGACGACCGCCTGGGCGCCGTCGTGCTTGGCGACGGAGATCGCGGCGGTCATGCCACGGTCCTTGAAGGAGCCGGTGGGGTTGTCGCCCTCGACCTTGAGCCACACCTCGGCGCCGGTCAGCCCGGACAGCCACTCGGAGTGGACCATCGGTGTGCCACCCTCGCGGAGCGTGATCGCGACCGTGCCCTCGGGGATCTGGAGCAGCGGTCGGTACTCCTCGATGACGCCACGCCACTGGTGGGTCCGCTGGATGCTCACTCCGCGACTCCCTCGACGCGCATCACCGAGGTGACCTCACGGACCGCCGGCATCCCGCGCAGCGTCTCGACGGTCGCCGCCAGCTGCGCGTCGGTCGACTCGTGCGAGACGACGACGAGCTGCGCGTCGGCACCGCGGCCCTCCTGGCGCACGGTCTGGATCGAGACGCCGTGCTCGGCGAACGCGGTCGCGACCGACGCGAGCACGCCCGCCCGGTCGTCGACGTCGATCGCGACGTGGTAGCGGGTGACGGTCTCCCCCATCGGCAGCACCGCCCGGTCGGCGTACGCCGACTCGCCGGCGCCGCGGGTGTCGGCGAGCCGGTTGCGGGCGACCGTGACCAGGTCGCCGAGCACCGCCGACGCCGTCGGCGCGCCACCGGCGCCGGGGCCGTAGAACATCAGCTGGCCGGCCGCCTCGGACTCCACGAACACCGCGTTGTAGGCCTCGCGGACCGAGGCGAGCGGGTGCGACCGGGGGATCATCGCCGGGTGGACGCGCACGGAGACCGCGTCGTCCCCACCCACCCCGTCCCTCAGCTCGCAGATGGCGAGCAGCTTCACGACGCTGTTCATGTCGCGCGCGGAGGCGACGTCGGCGGCGGTGACGTCGGAGATGCCCTCGCGGTGCACGTCGTTGGCGGTGACCCGCGAGTGGAAGGCCAGCGACGCCAGGATCGCGGCCTTGGCCGCGGCGTCGAAGCCCTCGACGTCCGCCGTGGGGTCCGCCTCGGCGTACCCCAGCTCCTGGGCCTCCTCGAGCGCCTCGGTGAAGCCGGCGCCGGAGGTGTCCATCCGGTCGAGGATGAAGTTCGTGGTGCCGTTGACGATGCCGAGCACCCGGGTCACCCTGTCGCCGGCGAGCGACTCGCGCAGCGGACGCAGAATCGGGATCGCGCCGGCGACCGCGGCCTCGTAGTAGAGGTCGCGGCCGACCTTCTCGGCGGCCTCGAAGAGCGTCGGGCCGTCCTCGGCGAGCAGCGCCTTGTTGGCGGTCACCACGGACTTGCCGCTCTCGAGCGCCGCGAGGATCAACGAGCGCGCGGGCTCGATGCCACCGATCACCTCGATGACCAGGTCGACGTCGTCGCGCGTGACCAACGCCGTGGCGTCGGTGGTCAGCAGGCCGTCGGGCACCTCGACCTCGCGGGGCGCCTCGAGCCGGCGTACGGCGACGCCGGCCAGCTCCACCGGTGCTCCGACGCGGGCCGCCAGGTCATCGGCCTGCTCGTCGAGCAGGCGCACCACCTGGGAGCCCACCGAGCCGCAGCCCAGCACTGCCACCCGCAGTCGATCGGGCACAGCAGGCTTGTCGCTCTCCATTACAAATCACCCATGTCCGTTGCCAACAGGTCGTCCTCAGTCTCGCGGCGTACGACGACGCGCGCGACCCCGTCCCGCACCGCGACCACCGGCGGCCGCAGGGCGTGGTTGTAGTTGGAGGCCATCGAACGGCAGTACGCACCGGTGCCGGGCACGGCGAGCAGGTCGCCGGGGCGCACGTCACCGGGCAGGAACTCGTCCTTGACCACGATGTCGCCGGCCTCGCAGTGCTTCCCGACGACCCGGGCCAGCACCGGAGGGGCGTCGGAGGCGCGCGAGGCCAGCGTGCAGGAGTAGTCGGCGTCGTAGAGGGCGGTGCGGATGTTGTCGCTCATCCCGCCGTCGACGCTGACGTAGGTGCGCACGGCGCCGCCGTCGAGCTGGACCGGCTTGACCGTGCCCACGGTGTAGACCGTGCACATCGCGGGGCCGACGATCGCCCGGCCCGGCTCGATCGAGAGCCGCGGTTCGGGGATGCCGAGCGCCCGGCACTCGTGCTCGACGATCTTGCTCATCTCGGTCGCCAGCTGCGCCGGGTCGGCCGGGTCGTCCTGCGTGGTGTAGGCGATGCCGAAGCCGCCGCCCAGGTCCATCTCGGGCAGCGTCACGCCGAGCTCGTCGCTGACCCGGGCCTGCAGGGCGAGCACCCGGCGGGCCGCGACCTCGAAGCCGGCCGAGTCGAAGATCTGGCTGCCGATGTGGGAGTGCAGGCCGAGCAGCTCGATGCCCGGGGCGGCGAGCACACGGCGTACCGCCTCGAACGCCTGACCGTTGGTGATCGACAGGCCGAACTTCTGGTCCTCATGGGCGGTGGCGATGTACTCGTGGGTGTGCGCCTCGACGCCGGCGGTGACCCGGATCATCACCCGGGCGGTCGCACCGTCACCGGTGATCGACTCCAGCCGCTCGATCTCGTCGAAGGAGTCGACGACGATCCGCCCGATGCCGGCGGCGACCGCGCGGCGCAGCTCGCTGAGCGTCTTGTTGTTGCCGTGGTAGCCGATCCGGGCCGGATCGACCCCGGCTCGCAGCGCCACGGTCAGCTCCCCCGCTGAGCAGACGTCGAGGCAGAGCCCCTCCTCCTGGATCCAGCGGGCCACCGCGGTGCAGAGGAACGCCTTGCCGGCGTAGAAGACGTCGTACGCCGCGAACGCGTCGCGGAAGGCCCGGGCCCGGGCCCGGAAGTCCGCTTCGTCGAGGACGTACGCCGGGGTGTTCACGTTCGCGACCAGGTCGGGCACCGCGAGTCCGCCGACGTGGAGCTCGCCGTCGACCTTGTGGGCGGTCTGCGACCACAGGTGCGGGACCAGGTCGTTGACGTCACCGGGCTCGCGCAGCCACGAAGGACCGCGGAGCGCTCCGGGCGCGTGCGCCCAGCCTGCCTCGTGGGTCATCTAGATCCGCCCTCTACATCCGCTCGGGTGCACTGACGCCGAGCAGGCCGAGGCCGTTGGCGAGCACGGTCTGGGCCGCCACCGTCAGCACGAGCCTCGCCTGGTTGATCGGCGCGACCGGCTCGTCCCCCTGCGGCAGCATCCGGCACTCGCGGGTGTCGTACCACTTGTTGAACACCGCCGCGAGATCCTCGAGGTACCGCGCGACCCGGTGCGGCGCACGCAGCTCGGCGGCCGCCGTGACGACCCGCGGGAACTCCGCCAGGGCGCGCAGCAGATCGCCCTCCCGCTCGTGGGAGAGCAGTGCGGGGTCGAAGGACGCCACGGCGCCGGCGAGCTCCATGCCGAGGTCGGCGGCGTTCTCCACCATCCGGCAGGTGCGTGCGTGCGCGTACTGCACGTAGTAGACCGGGTTGTCGTTGGTCGCCCTGGCCCACAGCTCCAGGTCGAGGTCGATGTTGACGTCGCTGGAGTAGCGGGCGAGCGCATAGCGGCCGGCGTCGACGCCGATGGCGCCCACCAGGTCGTCGATGGTCACCACGGTCCCGGCACGCTTCGACATCCGCATCGGCTGGCCGTCGCGCAGCAGGTTGACCATCTGCCCGATCAGGATCTCCAGGTTGACGCCGGGCTCGTCGCCGAACGCGGCGCACATCGCCATCATCCGGGCTACGTAGCCGTGGTGGTCGGCGCCCAGCATGATCAGGCAGCGGTCGAAGCCGCGCTCGCGCTTGTCGAGGTAGTAGGCGAGGTCGCCGGACAGGTACGCGCCCTGGCCGTCGGACTTGATGACCACCCGGTCCTTGTCGTCACCGAACTTCTCGGTGGCCAGCCAGGTCGCCCCGTCCTTCTCGTAGATGTTGCCGAGCTCGCGCAGTCGCGCCACGGCCCGCTCGACCGCACCGGACTTGTGCAGCTCGTCCTCGTGGAAGAAGACGTCGAAGTCGACGCCGAAGTCGTGCAGCGACTTCTTGATCTCGCCGAACATCATGTCGACGCCCACGGCGCGGAAGGCCTCCTGGGGGTCCTCGGCCTCCAGGGCGTCGGGGCGCTCGGTCAGGACGGCGGCGGCGATGTCGTGGATGTACTGCCCGCCGTACCCGTCCTCCGGGGCCGGCTCGTGGCGAGCGGCCGCGAGCAGCGAGCTGCTGAAGCGGTCGATCTGGCTGCCGTGGTCGTTGAAGTAGTACTCACGGGTGACCGCGGCGCCCGACATCTCGAAGATCCGGCCGAGCGCGTCGCCGACCGCCGCCCAGCGGACGCCGCCGATGTGGATCGGGCCGGTCGGGTTGGCCGAGACGAACTCCAGGTTGACCTTCTCACCGGCGAAGGCGTCGTTGGCACCGTACGCCGCGCCCGCCTCGACGATCTGGGCCGCCACGACGCCCTGGGCGTCCGCCGCGACGGTGATGTTGAGGAAGCCCGGCCCGGCGATCTCGACCGCGGCGACGCCGTCGACCTGCTCCAGACGCTGCTGGACGAGCTCGGCGAAGGCCCGAGGGTTTAGCCCCGCCTTCTTGCCGAGCTGCAGGGCGACGTTGGTGGCGTAGTCGCCGTGCCCCTTCTGTCGCGGGCGCTCCACCGTCACGGTCGTGGGGACGCCGTCCGGCAGGGTGATCGCACCCTCGGTGGACAGCGTCGTCAGAACGTCGACGATCGCGGTGGAGAGCTGCTCGGGAGTCACCGGGCAAGGGTATCGGCGCGACCGGCCCACTCCCGCACCGGTTTCCGCCGTGGGACGGCGCGGCCGGCCGCCCGACCGATTACACCCTCCTCGCGAGTGGGTTGTAGGGTTCTGCGCAGTCCCGTCACGGCGGGGCGATGCCTCCGTAGCTCAGGGGATAGAGCACTGGTTTCCGGTACCAGGTGCCGCAGGTTCGAATCCTGCCGGAGGCGCCCATCTCGTCGGGTCACGGTCGTGACCTCCCGGTGCCACCAGGACGCCGACAGTGGCAGCCCGCCCTCCGCCGGCCGGCGGTGAGCCAGCAACCAACGACCGCCGCGAGCCGGTTGCTCACTCACCGCGGCGGCGCGGGGCGCCCGCCCGGCTCAGTAGACGATCACCCCGCGCAGGTTCCGGCCGGCGTGCATGTCCTCGTACCCGAGTGCGACCTCGTCGAGCTTGTAGGTGCGGGTCACCAGTTCGTCGAGCTTGAGCCGACCCTCGGCGTAGAGCCGCAGCAGCATGAGGATGTCCGCCTTCGGGTTGGACGCGCCGAAGAGCGAGCCCTGGATGCGCTTCTGGAAGAGCGTGACGTCGGCGAGCGAGATGGGCGCGCCGATCTCCGCGATGTTGCCCAGGCCGGTCACCACGACCGTGCCGGCCTTGCGGATCGCCGCCATCGCCTGGGCGACGTGCTCCCCGGTGGTGACCCCGACCGTCACGATCGCGGAGTCGGCGCCCTGTCCGTTGGTCGCCGACTGGGCGAGCTCGGTCGCCTCCTCCATCGTGGCCACCGCGTGGGTGGCGCCGAGCTCGAGCGACTTCTCACGCTTGAGCGCGACCGGGTCGACGGCGATCACCATCGAGGCCCCGGCGTGCGCGGCGCCCTGCACCGCGTTGATGCCGATGCCGCCGACGCCCATCACCACCACGACGTCCCCGGGCCGGACGTCGGCCGAGTTCACCGCCGAGCCCCACCCGGTGCCGACGCCGCAGCCGATCAGACACGCCTTGTCCAGCGGGACGTCGTCGGGCACCTTCACCGCGGAGTCGACGGCGACCGTGGTCACCTCGCAGAAGGTCGAGATGCCGCACATCTGGCCGACCGGCTGTCCGTCGTAGGACAGGCGGAAGCTCTCCGGGTCGTCCCACCGGGAGCCGACGAGCAGGGTGGCGCCGAGGTCGCAGAGGTTCTGCATCCCGCGCGAGCACCAGGCGCACCGGCCGCACGACGGCAGGAACGAGAACACCACGTGGTCGCCCTCCTGCCAGCCCGGCGTGTGGGGGCCGACCGCGGTCACGACCCCGGCGCCCTCGTGGCCGCCGGCGAACGGGTAGATCCCGACGGGGATGTCGCCGGTCGCGACGTGGTCGTCGGAGTGGCACAGCCCCGAGGCCACCATCCGGACCTGGATCTCATCCTGTCTCGGGTCGTCGACCTCGAGGTCCACGACCTCGTAGGTGCCGGGTGCTTCCTTGATGATCGCGCCGCGTGTGTGCATGAGGTCCTCCCGGATCGGTGTGACGGGCGTCACGTCGATCGTGGCCCTCGGCCGTTGGCGATCGGTTGGTCGTCGGCGTCGCTCAGCAGGCGCCGAGCAGCTCGCGGAGGGCGGCGACCTCGCTGCGGTCGGCGGTGAGCGACCAGGCCGACTTCACCGCGACCCAGCGCACGGCGTACTCGCACTGGTAGGCCCGCCGCGGCCGCCAGGCGGCGGGGTCGTCGTCGGACTTGGCGGCGTTGGCCGGGCCGTCGACCGCCAGCAGCACGGCGAGGTCGTTGGCGTACTCGCGACGCCGGGCGTCCGACCACGACGACGCACCGGAGCGCCACGCCTCGGCGAGCGGGACGACGTGGTCGATCTGGATCGCCTGCGCCTGCGCCGGTGCCTTGAGGTCGTCGAAGGTGAGCCTGCGGCCGGTGTAGGGATCGAGCCACGAGCCGGCGAGCACGTCGTGGTCGCAGCGGCCCTGCTGAGCGACCGTCACGGTGCCGGGCACGGCGTCGCGCAGCAGTACGTCGTCGCGCTGGTTGCAGCCGTTGCCGTCGGTGTCGGCCCAGGGCGTGCCGAAGGCGGCCCGGTCGTACGCCGGGCCGGCCGGCGACCGCGGACCGACCTCGAGCCGGTCCAGCGCCCGGGTCGCCGCGGTCGGCGAGAGCGTCTCGACGGACGCCGGGCCCGCCGGCGACGTCGCGCCCTCCGTCACCGCGCAGCCCGCGAGCAGCGCGACACCGGCGACGGAGGCGAGGAGCCAGGCGCCGGCGGCCCGGCTCAGCCTCGATCCACCGATTTGCGGCGTCGCGCAGCAGGCGGAAATCGGTGGATCGAGGCTCAGCACCGCTCGATCGTGGCGTCCTGGCGCGCCTCGTTGCCGTAGCGGCGGGCCTGGTCGACGTACGGGAGCACCACGCTGGCGCCGCCCACGTTGCCGATGCTGCCCTGGACGACGCAGCTGGTGATCTTCGACGGCACCACGTGGGCCGTCGCCTGCGCGAGCCGGAACAGCTCGGCCGGGGACAGGTCGGTGCGCATGTGCGCCATCACCGAGAGCACGCCGCGCTCGATGAAGCCGGGCACGGCGGCGCGGGCGCGCACCCGGGCCTGGATGCCGCGCAGCACCCGCTGCTGGTTGGCCGAGCGGTCGAAGTCGCCACCGGGCAGGCTCTTGCGGATCCGGGAGAACGCCATCGCGCCGTACCCGTTCAGGTGCACCTGGCCGCTCTTGAAGCCCTTGCGGTTGAGGTTCTCGTCGTAGAAGGGCCGCGGGTTGTGGACCGTGATGCCGCCGATCTCGTTGACCATGTCCTCGAAGTAGGGGAACCGGGTCACGAAGACGTAGTCGGGCTGGATGCCGACGAGGTCGCCCACGGTCCGGCCGAGCAGCTGCGGCCCGCCGTACGCGAGCGCGGCGTTGACCCGGCTGGAGCCGTAGCCCGGGATCGGCACCCACGAGTCGCGCGGGATGCCGATGGCGGTGGCCGCGCCGGTCCTGGTGTTCATGCCCACCAGCTGGAGCGCATCGCCGCGGGTGCGGGTCATGTCCTCGCCCGGCCGGGCGTCGGAGCCCACGGCCAGGATCCAGACGACCTCGGGGGTGAGGTCGACGCCGTCGGCGCGCTGGACCTTCACCAGCTCGATCTCGGTGCTCTTGACCGCCGAGTCGGGGATCACCAGGGCGGCGACCCCCAGCACGGCGCCGACCGCGACCCAGCGCAGCAGGCGCGGGAACCGCTTCCGCATGTCAGATCGCTCCCTTCGTCACGTCGTAGCCGAAGACCTGCCAGCCCCCGCCCTCCCGGGTGAGGTAGAGCCGGCCGGCGACCTTGACCCGCTCCTGCGTGCCCCCGGTCGTGTCGAACTTGAGGATCACGTGCGCGGTCACCCCGACCGGCTTCCGCTTCACGGCGAGGACGTCGATGCGCAGCGCCCGGCCGACGGGCTCGACGCCGTCGATGTCCGCCCCGAGGTCCTGGTTGCTCATCAGGTCGGCGTCGCGCTTCGCCTCGGCCCGGGCGCCGCGGGTGAAGCCCGGCCAGGCGTCGGCGAAGTCGGTGCGCGGGTAGTCGCCCTCGACGTACGCCGCGTCGAGCCAGCCGTCGACGACCGACCGGACGTCGGTGGACAGCCGGTCGCGGGCCGGTCGGCCGAGCGTGCCGGTGACCTTCCCGAAGGACACCTGGGTCTCGACAGCGGGCGGCTCACCCGGGTCGGTCGAGGCGCTCGCGCCGTCGTCCGGACCGGCGCCGGGGTCGTCGTCCCCACCGCTGCATCCGCCCAGGACGAGGGTCGCCACCAGGGCGGTCCCCACCGTCGCGGCGAGCGCACGGGACCCGCGTCGGACTCTCTTGCTCATACCCCGAAGCTCTCCGTTTCCTGTGCCGATCGGGTCGAAGTCTGCAACGCCGACCTGTGGCTCCCGGCACACCACGCCGAATCGCCTTCCGGGCGATCTGCATTTGCTGGTCCGGGGGTCTAGCCTTGACGTCTGACACTCCCCCGCGCACGTACCGGAAGAGGCGAATCAACCCGTGCCGCAGTCCCCTGGTAGTCAGTCCGATCTCGCGACCGCCGACTTCGGCGCCAACGAGTGGCTCGTCGAAGAGATGTACGACCAATATCGACGAGACCCGGACAGCGTTGATCCGACCTGGAAGAAGTACTTCCAGTCCAACGGCAAGGGCGCGGGAGGTGCCAACGGTACGACCCAGGCCCCCCCGGGGAGCAAGTCGGGGTCGCCGGGCACCGCTCGGGCGCCCGAGCCGGCACCGGCCCAGCAGCCGGCCCAGCAGCCGGTGGCGAAGCACGCCGCGGAGCCGGTGCAGGAGCACCGGCCCGACCCGACGCCGACCCCCGCTCCGATCGCCCGGCCGCGGCCGGAGAGCAAGGCCGCCGAGCCGGCCAAGGGCACCAGCAACCCGGTGCCGAAGGAGTCCCGCCCGGCGGCGCCGGCCCCGACCAAGGACGAGCCGACGTACACCGTGCTCCGCGGCGCGCCGGCGCGCACCGTCCAGAACATGGACGTCTCACTCACCGTGCCGACCGCGACCTCGGTGCGCTCGGTGCCGGTCAAGCTGCTGTGGGACAACCGCACCGTCATCAACAACCACCTCGCCCGCGCCCGCGGCGGCAAGGTCTCCTTCACCCACCTGGTCGGCTACGCGCTGGTCAAGGCGCTGAAGACGATGCCGGAGATGAACTCCGGCTACGACGTGGTCGACGGCAAGCCCAACCTGATCACGCCGGCCCACATCAACCTCGGCCTCGCGATCGACGTGAAGAAGTCCGACGGCACGCGCCAGCTGCTGGTGCCGAGCATCAAGGCCGCCGAGACGATGGACTTCGCGGCGTTCTGGACGGCGTACGAGGAGATCGTCCGCAAGACCCGCGACAACAAGCTCACCATCGAGGACTTCCAGGGCACCTCGATCTCGCTGACCAACCCGGGCGGCATCGGCACGGTCCACTCCGTGCCCCGCCTGATGAAGGGCCAGGGCACGATCCTGGGCGTCGGCGCGATGGAGTACCCCGCCGAGTGGCAGGGTGCGTCGGCCGACGCGATCGCCCGCAACGGCATCAGCAAGGTCATGACGCTGACCTCGACGTACGACCACCGGGTCATCCAGGGCGCGCAGTCGGGCGAGTTCCTCAAGCGGATCCACGAGCTGCTGCTCGGCGCCGACGACTTCTACGACGAGATCTTCCGGTCGCTGCGCATCCCCTACCAGCCGATCCGCTGGAACGCCGACATCGCGACCTCGCACGACGACGAGATCTCGAAGCAGGCGCGCATCCTCGAGCTGATCCACGCCTACCGCGTGCGCGGCCACATGATGGCCGACACCGACCCGCTGGAGTACCGCCAGCGGACCCACCCCGACCTCGAGATCGAGTCCCACGGCCTGACCCTGTGGGACCTCGACCGCGAGTTCGCGGCCGGCTCCTTCGGCGGCGAGGGTCGTCGGTTCATGAAGCTGCGCGACGTCCTCGGCATCCTGCGCGACTCCTACTGCCGCACCACCGGCATCGAGTACATGCACATCATGGATCCCGAGCAGCGCCGCTGGATCCAGGAGCGCGTCGAGCAGCCGCACACCAAGCCGCCCCGCGAGGAGCAGCTGCGGATCCTGCTGAAGCTCAACCAGGCCGAGGCGTTCGAGACCTTCCTGCAGACCAAGTTCGTCGGTCAGAAGCGCTTCTCGCTCGAGGGCGGCGAGACCACGATCCCGGTCATCGACGAGATCTGCGAGGCGGCCGCCGAGGCCGGCCTCGACGAGGTCACGATGGGCATGGCCCACCGCGGCCGCCTCAACGTGCTGGCCAACATCGTCGGCAAGAACTACTCCCAGATCTTCCGGGAGTTCGAGGGCAACATCGACCCGCGCACCGTCCAGGGCTCGGGCGACGTGAAGTACCACCTCGGCGCGGAGGGCGCGTTCACCGCCGGCACCGGTGCCCAGATCAAGGTGTCGGTGGCGGCGAACCCGTCGCACCTCGAGGCCGTCGACCCGGTGCTGGAGGGCATCGCCCGGGCCAAGCAGGACGTGCTCGACCGCGGCGCGGCGTACCCCGTGCTGCCGCTTCTGGTGCACGGCGACGCGGCCTTCGCGGGCCAGGGCGTGGTCGCGGAGACGCTGAACCTCTCCCAGCTGCGCGGCTACCGCACCGGCGGCACCATCCACGTGGTGGTCAACAACCAGGTCGGCTTCACCACCTCGCCGGGCTCGTCGCGCTCCTCGCTCTACTGCACCGACGTGGCCCGCATGGTCCAGGCGCCGATCTTCCACGTGAACGGCGACGACCCCGAGGCCTGCATCCGGGCCGCGCGGCTGGCCTTCGAGTACCGCCAGGCGTTCAACAAGGACGTCGTCATCGACCTCGTCTGCTACCGCCGGCGCGGCCACAACGAGGGCGACGATCCGTCGTACACCCAGCCGCTGATGTACGACCTGATCGAGCAGAAGCGCTCGGTGCGCAAGCTCTACACCGAGTCCCTCATCGGTCGTGGCGACATCACGATCGAGGAGGCCGAGCAGGTCCTCCGCGACTACCAGCAGCAGCTGGAGCGGGTGTTCACCGAGGTGCGCGAGGCGACCAGCCAGCCCTCGGAGTGGACCACGGTCCCCGACTACCCGGACAAGCCGACCGGCGAGACCAACACCGCGATCACGCTCGACGTGATGAAGCGGATCGCCGACGCCTACGTCACCCCGCCCGAGGGCTTCACCGTGCACCCGAAGGTGATGCCGCAGCTGCAGCGCCGCGCGGCGGCGATCGCCGACGGACCGATCGACTGGGGCACCGGCGAGATCCTCGCCTTCGGCTCGCTGCTGATGGAGGGCCGCCCGGTGCGCCTGGCCGGCCAGGACTCGCGCCGCGGCACGTTCGTCTCGCGGTTCGCGACGATCATCGACCGGAAGAACGCCGACGAGTGGACGCCGCTGGCCAGCCTCACCGAGGACCAGGCCAAGTTCTACGTCTACGACTCGCTGCTCTCCGAGTACGCCGCGCTCGGGTTCGAGTACGGCTACTCGGTCGCCCGACCCGAGGCGCTGGTCCTGTGGGAGGCGCAGTTCGGCGACTTCGTCAACGGCGCCCAGACGGTGATCGACGAGTTCATCACCTCCGGCGAGAGCAAGTGGAACCAGCAGTCCGGCGTCGTGCTGCTGCTGCCGCACGGCTACGAGGGCCAGGGCGCCGACCACTCCTCGGCGCGGATCGAGCGGTTCCTGACCATGGCCGCCGACGAGGCGTTCGTGGTGGCCCAGCCGTCGACCCCCGCGTCGTACTTCCACCTGCTGCGCCAGCACTCGCTCGGCGAGGAGCACAAGCCGCTGATCGTCTTCACGCCGAAGTCGATGCTCAAGCGCAAGGAGGCCGCGGCCCGGCCGGAGGACTTCACCGGTGGGTCGTTCCGCCCGTTCCTCGGTGACGAGTCCGCCGACCAGGAGAAGGTCGACACGCTGCTGCTCTGCTCGGGCCGGGTCACCTGGGACCTGATGGTCGAGCGGGCCAAGCGCGAGGACGGCGAGCGCTTCGCGATCGCCCGGGTCGAGCAGCTCTACCCGCGTCCGGAGGCCGAGATCCGCGAGGAGATCGCCCGCTACCCGCACCTGCGGACCGTGCGCTGGGTCCAGGACGAGCCGCTGAACATGGGCGCGTGGCCCCACTACGCCGTCAACGTGTGGCCGCACGTCGACGCCCAGGTCGAGGTGGTCTGCCGCCCCGAGTCGTCCTCGCCCGCCGTCGGCACGATCAAGCGGCACGGCGAGGAGCAGAAGGACCTGGTCGCGCGCGCGTTCGCCTGATCTGGTAGTGGTTTCGAGGCTCGGGCCTGGCGGCCCTCGCACCTCAACCACCGTGTCGGTGGTTGAGGTGCGAGCGGAGCGAGCCTCGAAACCACCAGAGGAGGACTGATGTACTTCACCGACCGCGGCATCGAGGAGCTCGAGAAGCGCCGGGGCGACGAGGAGGTCACCCTGGCCTGGCTCGCGGACCGGCTGCAGGAGTTCACCGACACGCACCCGGAGTTCGAGACGGCCGTGGAGCGGTTCGCGACCTGGCTGGCCCGGTTGGACGATCCGGAGGACTGAGCCTGGGCAACGGCCGAGAAGTGCCAGCACTGCCTGTGAAGTCCGGTCAGGCCAGCGCGGCGAAGCCCCGCTCGACGATCGCCGGCAGCGACCCGCCCTCGTCGACCCAGATCGCCGTCGAGGCGCGGAAGACCGCGAGGCCGGCGGCGGCCAGGGTGCGGGCGGAGGCGTCACCGCCGAGCTCGCGAGCGACGGCCCACTCCCAGGACGCGAGGGTGTCGAAGAGTCGGCCCCGGAGCACCGGCGAGGTGGCGGCGGCGCGCTGGCGCAGCTGCACGCGCTCCCGGTCGGACTCGAAACCGCGAGCGAGCTCGACGACGGCCTCGCGTACGACCTCGAGGGGGCGCAGCGGGCCGCCGGCCAGCTCGCGGATCCGGGCCCGGAGCTGCGCCTGCCGCTCCTCGCGACCCATGTCGAGCACCTCGTCCTTGGTGGCGAAGTAGCGGAAGAACGTCCGGCTCGAGACGCCCGCGTCGGCGGCGATCGCGTCGACGGACGTCTCGTCGTACCCCTCACTCGCGAAGCGGCGCAGTGCGGCGTCCTCGAGCGCGCGCCGGGTACTGGCCTTGTGGGTCTCGCGACGCCCCGCCGGCTCAGTCACCCGCGACCGCCATCCGCCGCTGCGCGCTCCGGTCCGGCCGCGCACCGGGCCGGCCGCTGCGCAGCTCCACCCGCGACAGCGTCCCGGTGAAGGCGAACGGCGGCCGGTAGTCCGAGGTGACCGCGATCCCGCGGTCCCGGCCGACCAGCAGGCCGGCCCCGGAGGTGACGAGGTTCGGGAAGAAGAGCAGCCCGGGCAGCGGCGCCTGCGCGACGTCCGCCCCGTCGACGGCCAGCACCAGCCGGGGCTCGCGCCCGGGCTCGTAGCGCACCGAGAGCACGTGCTCGCCGACCGGCACGGGATCGGGCGCCACCAGCCGAGTCGTGCCGTCGAGCAGTGCGACCGCCGCGGTCAACCGCCCGTCGAGGAGGTACGTCGCCCAGCCACCGTGCCGGTCCCCGATCGCCGTGATGATCCCGTGCGCGCCGCCGGCCGGCAGGTCGACGTACGCCGTGAGCTCGAAGCCGTCCAGCAGCGCCGGCAGCTGGCACTCCTGGACCGGTCCGCCGCCGGGCGCATAGGTGCCGACGGAGGGCGGCGGGAACTCGCCGGGATGCAGGTGCGCCATCGACGCCGGGAACTCGAAGAGCGGCAGCACCTGGTTGCGCCCGGCCTCGGCCCACCACAGCGCCTCCATCCGGCGCACCCGCTCCGGATGCTCCGCCGCGACGTCGCGCGCCTCGGAGAAGTCCTCGGCGAGGTCGAAGAGCGACCACCGGTCGGCGTCGAAGTCCGTGCTGCCCACGAGGTGCGAACGCTCGTCGAACTGGTTGGCGACATGGTCGGTGACCGCCATCCAGCCGTCCTCGTAGATGCCGCGCGAGCCGAACATCTCGAAGTACTGCACGAGCCGGTGCTCGGCGGCCTCCGGTTCCGCGAAGCTCGGGAGCAGCGACCGGCCCTCGACCGGCTGCTGGGTCACCCCGTCGACCGCCTCGGGCGGCTCGATGCCGGCCGCGTCGAGCACCGTGGCGTAGAGGTCGACCGCGTGGCAGAACTGCGGGCGTACGCCGCCGCGCCCGACCAGCCGGTCACCCCAGCGCACCACGAGCGGCGTGCGCACCCCGCCCAGCCAGGCGTACCGCTTCCACAGCCGCAGCGGCGTGTTGCCGGCCCAGGCCCAGCCGAACGGGTAGTGGTTGTACGCCGCCTGGCCGCCGATGTCGTCGATCCGCGCGATCGACTCCTCGACGTCCTCCCCCATCCCGAGCCAGCCGGCGGCCTCGTTGAGCGTGCCGGTCACCCCACCCTCGGCGCTGGCGCCGTTGTCGGAGAGCACCATCACCATGGTGTCGTCGGCGATCCCGCGCTCCTCGAGGGAGGCGAAGAGGCGCCCCAGGTGGTGGTCGGTGTGGGTGACGAAGCCCGCGAAGACCTCCATGTAGCGGGCGAAGAGGCGCCGCTGGTCGTCGGGCAGCGTCTCCCAGTCGGGGATCCACGGCGGCCGCTCGGGCAGCTCGGTGCCTTTCGGCACGATGCCCTCCGCGACCTGCCGCTCGAAGGTGCGCCGGCGCCACGCCTCCCAGCCGTCGTCGAACGCGCCCCGGTAGGGCTCGACCCACTCCTCGGTGACCTGGTGCGGGGCGTGCGCGGCGCCCGGGGCGAAGTAGAGGAAGAACGGCTTGCGCGACTCCGCCTGCTGCTGGTCCTGGATCATCCGGATCGCCTGGTCGACCAGGTCCTCGGTGAGGTGATAGCCCTCCTCCGGGGTGTACGGCGGCTCGACGTGGGTGTTGTCGCGCACCAGCTCGGGTGCCCACTGGCTGGTCTCGGCCCCGAGGAAGCCGTAGTAGCGCTCGAAGCCCTGCCCCAGCGGCCAGCGGTCGAACGGGCCGGCCGCGGAGTACTCGTTCTTCGGGGCGAGGTGCCACTTGCCCACCGCCAGTGTGTTGTAGCCGTGGTCCTTGAGCACTCGCGCGAGACCGGCGGCCGAGCGCGGGATCCGCCCGGTGTACCCGGGGAACCCGAGCGCGGCCTCCTGGGTGACGCCCATGCCGACCGCGTGGTGGTTGCGCCCGGTGAGCAGGGCGGCCCGGGTCGCGCTGCAGACCGAGGTGACGTGGAAGCGGTGGTAGCGCAGCCCCTGGGCCGCGAGCCGGTCGATGTTCGGCGTGGCGATGCCCGAGCCGAAGCAGCCGAGCTGGGCGAAGCCGACGTCGTCGAGGACGACCATCAGGACGTGCGGGGCGTCGGGCCGCCCCGGGCGCGGGTACGTCGCGAACCGGGGCTCCGAGGTCTCGACACGGGTGGTGATCCGCTGGGTCTCCATGGCCGGGCATTCTGTCACTCGACTGACACTTTCGTCCGTACCCGGAGTACGGCAGGATGCCGCCATGACCGACCACACGACCAGCCCCGCGTGGATCAGCTCCTCCGGACCGGACGGCGACGTCAGCTACCCGCCGGCTCCCTGGGCGATGGTGGGCCAGCTCTGGCTCTCGGTCCTCAAGCTGCGCACCGGCGTCGACGAGCTCCGTCCGGCGGGCGTCTACGGCGTGGCGTTCGTGTCCTACGAGCCCGGCAGCCCGCTGACCTACTCCGAGCTGCTGGTCGCCCGGCTGGTCCCGACCCAGCAGCACGGCAGATGCGTCTCGATCACCGACATCTGGGTCGACTCCCCCGCGTCGGTGGCCGGCGGTCGCGAGCTCTGGGCGATCCCGAAGCAACTGTGCGACTTCGAGCTCGACACCAGCCATCGCGGTCCGCTGACGTCGACCCACTGGTCGACGTCGCTGGAGCGCCGACCGATCGCGAGCGCATCGTTCACCGACGTCAGCCGCGCGATGGTGCGGATCCCATTCCGGGGCACCACCTGGCAGCCCGGCATCGGCGACACCGAGGGCCAGGACCGCACCGCCGCCCTGCAGGGCTCCTCGAAGGCGCTGCCCTGCCGCGGCCGGTGGGACTTCGCCGCCGACGGCCCGCTCGGCTGGCTGCGCGGCGCCCGCCAGCTCGCGTCGTTCCGGCAGGCCGACTTCCGCATGTGCTTCGGCTGAAGCCGTGCCGCGTCGCATCGAGCCCGAGGCCGACGTCGTACGCCGGATCGGAGCGATCGCGACGCGGCTTCCGGAGGCCCGCGAGGAGGAGGCCTGGACCGGTGTGCGCTGGCGGATCCGGGCGAAGACCTTCGCCCACGTGATGGTCGCGCAGCCCGGCTACGAGTCGGCCTACCGCGACCTCACCGGCGACGACTCGATCCGCACCGTGCTCACCTTCCGCGCGGTCGGCGACGAGCTGCTCGCGCTGACCCACGCGGGGTGGCCGTTCTACCGGCCACCGTGGTCGCCCACGATCGTCGGCATGGTGCTCGACGACGACACCGACTGGACCGAGGTCGCCGAGCTGGTCACGGAGTCCTACCGCAACTGTGCCCCGCAGAAGCTGGTGCGGCTGCTCGACGCCTGAGCGCGGGACCTCAGTCGCAGCCCCAGCCGTCGCCGTCCGCGTCGAGACCGTAGATGTCGCTGCCGATGACGCGCACCGGGCCCCGGACATAGGCCGGGCCGTCGCCGCTGCCACCGGCGCAGTCGACGTCGCTGGCGATCGGCACGCACCCGCTGTAGTTGGGGTCGCACCGGCCACCCGGCTGAGGCTGCGGCTTGATCACCTTGGTGCCGTGGAGCACGATCCGGCTGACCGGCTTGCGCTTGACCTTGTCGACGACCAGCTCGCGGTCGACCCAGACGCCGTCCTCGTAGGTGATCCGGAAGACCTTGACGCGCAGGCCCGGGCGGCCCGGCCGCGCGACCTTCGTGACGCCCTTCTTCAGGGTGGCCGTCTTGCGGTGGACCGTCTGGTACCGGAGCTTGATGTTCTTGCGCACGCGCTCGTGCGTGACGACGACCTCCTCGGCCGGATCCGGCGACGGGTCGTCCGTTGCGTGGACCGCACCTACCGCGAGCGTCCCGCCCGCCGCGCCGGTGCCGACCTCGCTCGACTCCCCACAGCCCGCCAGTCCCAGCACCGCCATCGCCAGAGCCGCCACCGCGGCCAGCGTCCGCCCACGTCGCACCGTTGTCTCCCCCGATCGAGTTGCCCTGCGGTCGAGCGCACCGTAGGCAGAAACGGGCAAGCCGGTTGGCAACTTGAGGCAACGTTGAGCCTCAGGTCTAGAGCGCGTCTCCTCATCCGCTTCCGGTTGAGGAGCCGTGCTCTAGCCGGCCGGGCGCACCGTCACGTCGGTGATCGTCGCGTCGCGCGGCAGGTCGACGAGGCGCACGATCGCGTCGGCGACCGTCTCGGGGCGGATCCAGTCGGCGGCGTCGTACTCCCTGCCCTCCTGGGCGTGCACCCGCTCCTGCATCGGCGTGGCGGTGCGGCTCGGGAACACGGTGGAGACGCGCACCCCCGCTGCGGCCTCCTCGGCGCGCAGGGAGTCGGCCAGTGCGCGCAGGCCGTGCTTGGAGGCGGCGTACGCCGACCAGCGCGGACCCGCGGAGAGTCCGGCGGTCGAGTTCACGAACACGACGGTGCCGCGCGCGGCCCGCAGCGCGGGCAGCGCGACGCGGGTGAGGGCGGCCGGGGCGACGAGGTTGACGCGCAGCTGCGATGCCCAGGCCTCGACCGACAGCGACGACACCGGGCCGAGCTCGACGATGCCGGCGGCGTGCACGACGGAGTCGAGCGAGTCCGGGAGCACCAGGGACTCGACCGACTCCGGGAAGGCCAGGTCGGCGACAACCACCTCGGCGCCGTCGTACGACGAGCGCAGTGCCTCGGCCCGCTCCTCCGAGCGCGCCACCAGCACGACCCCGTCTCCCCGGTCGAGGAGCGTGCGCGCGACGAGCGCTCCGATCCCGGAGCCGGCCCCGGTGACGAGATGGGTGGCCATCAGCGGGTGAAGACGATCTTGCCGAACTGCTCACCCTCGAGCATCGCGGCGAAGCCGGCGCGGGCGTCGGCCATCGGCAGCGTCCGGTCGATCAGCGGTCGGGCGCCGGTCGCGTCGAGCATCGACACCAGGCCGGCGAGCTCGTCGCGGGTGCCCATCGTCGAGCCGATCACGCTCAGCTGCAGGAAGAAGATCCGGGTCAGCTCGGCGTCGTCGAGGTTCGGGCCGGAGGTGGTGCCGGAGGTGACGATCCGGCCGCCCGGACGCAACGACCGGATCGAGTGCGACCAGGTCGCACGACCGACCGTCTCCATGACCGCGTCGACCTTCACGGGCAGTCGAGCCCCCGACTCGAACGCATCGTGCGCACCGAGGTCGAGCGCCCGCTTCCGCTTGGCCTCGTCACGACTTGTGACCAGCACCCGCAACCCGGCCGCTCGGCCGAGCACGATCGCGGCCGTCGCCACCCCGCCACCGGCCCCCTGGATGAGCACGGTCTCGCCGGCCCGCAGCCGGCCGCGGGTGAAGAGCATCCGGTACGCCGTGAGCCAGGCGGTCGGCAGGCAGGCGGCCTCCTCGAACGACAGCGTCGCCGGCTTCGGCACCACGTTGCGGCGCGGCACGGCGACCTTGTCGGCGAAGGTGCCCTGGTAGCGCTCGGACAGCAGGGACCGCTTCGGGTCGAAGGTCTCGTCGCCCGTCCACGACGGATCGCTGATCACCGCGTGCACGACGACCTCGTTGCCGTCCTCGTCGTACCCGGCCGCGTCGCAGCCGAGGATCATCGGCAGCGCCTCCTCGCGCAGCCCGACCCCGCGCAGCGAGAACAGGTCGTGGTGGTTGAGCGCGGCCGCCTTCACGGTGACCGTCGTCCACCCGTCCGGCACGTCGGGGTCGGGCCGCTCCCCCACCTGCAGTGCGGAGAGCGGGTCGTCCTGGGAGAACCGGTCGGCGTAGACGGCGAGCATTCGTCCAACCTATCGGTGGTTTCGAGACGGTTGCTGCGCAACCTCCTCAACCACCGTGCACGGTGGTTGAGGAAGGCGCACTGGCGCCTGTCCTTCGAGACGGTTGCTGCGCAACCTCCTCAGGAACCATCTCGAAGCCACCGTCACCGGCGTGCGACACCGTCCCGGCGTGCGGCATCCGCCACAGCGGACGCGACCGCCGGGCCGACCCGCGGGTCGAACGGCGAGGGGATCACGTGCTCCTCGGTGAGCTCGTCCCCGACGAGGTCGGCCAGCGCCTGGGCCGCGGCGAGCTTCATGCCCTCGGTGATCGCGGTCGCGTGCACGTCGAACGCGCCCCGGAAGATGCCGGGGAAGGCGAGCACGTTGTTGATCTGGTTCGGGAAGTCCGAGCGGCCGGTGGCGACCACCCGGGCGTGCCGCTGCGCCACCTCGGGGTGCACCTCGGGGGTCGGGTTCGCCAGACCGAAGATGATCGCGTCGGGCGCCATCCGCGCGACGTACTCCTCCGGGACGTTCCCGCCCGAGACGCCGATGTAGACGTCGGCGTCGACGAGCACGTCGGCGAGACTGCCCGAGCGCCCGTTCTTGTCCGCGGTCATCTCTGCGAGCTCGCGCTTGACCGGCGTGAGGTCACCGCGTCCGGAGTGCAGCACGCCCGTGCGATCGGTGACCGCGAGGTCCGTGATGCCCGCCTCGATCAGGATCTTCGCGACGGCGACGCCGGCCGCGCCCGCGCCGGAGATCACGACCCGCGTGGCCTCCGGGTCGCGGCCGGTCAGGCGCAGCGCGTTCTGCAGCGCGGCCAGCGCGACGACGGCGGTGCCGTGCTGGTCGTCGTGGAAGACCGGGATGTCGAGCCGCTCCTTGAGCCGGTCCTCGATCTCGAAGCAGCGCGGCGCGGAGATGTCCTCGAGGTTGATGCCGCCGAAGCTCGGCGCCAACCGCACGATGGTCTCCACGATCTCGTCGGCGTCGGTGGTCGCGAGGCAGATCGGGACGGCGTCGACGCCCCCGAACTGCTTGAACAGCACCGCCTTCCCCTCCATCACCGGCATCGCGGCCTGCGGGCCGATGTCGCCGAGGCCGAGGACCGCGGTGCCGTCGGTGACGACGGCGACCGTGTTAGGCACCCAGGTGTAGTGCTGCGTCATCGTCGGATCCGCCGCGATCGCCTCGCAGACCCGGGCGACGCCGGGGGTGTAGGCCAGGGACAGGTCGTCTCTCCCCACCAGCGGTGCCGTCGACCGGAGCTCCATCTTCCCGCCTACATGCAGGTCGAAGACGGGGTCTCCGGCGTGCGGGTGAGAAGGAGTGTGAGGGGTCATCACGAGACCTAGCTTTCCAAGACGAGGGCGTACGAACAGGTGGGGTCCGGTTCGACGCGCGGGGTGTGCGCGGATGGGCATCGGACCGCGGGGGGTCTCCCTCCCCTCCAGTCTCGCACAGCCTCAGAACCGACGGGGACGTGGCCAGACCCTGGCGACGGTGACGGCTGTCACGTCCGCCTCGGGCAGCACCCCGCGGTGCCGCGAGTCGACCCCCTCGTCGGGGTTGTCGCTGAGCACCCACCAGCCCGGGGCTCCGGAGCGCGTCGTACGTCGCTCGGCGGCGCGCTTGACCGCCACCGTCCCGTCCGGGAACCGGGCGACCACCACGTCGCCGGGGCGCGGCGCGCGGCGGTAGGAGACCAGCAGCCGGTCGCCGGTGCGCAGGGTCGGCTCCATCGATGCGCCGCGCACGATCGCGAAGCCCCAGCGGGGGGTGTCTTCCCCTGTGGACCGGGTACCTCGTGTTCGCTGCGACACGCGGAGTAGTGTCCCAGCAGCGCCCCGTGAACTTCACCGGTGGCATCGAGGACAACCGAAGACGAGAGGACCCGACCCGCATGTTCGCGCGACTGTTCGCCCCCACCCTTGAGGTTTCCGCCCACTGCGATCTCCCCTGCGGCGTCTACGACCCGGCCCAGGCGCGCATCGAGGCGGAGTCGATCAAGGCGATCATCGCCAAGGTCGCCGACAACGACGATCCCGACTTCCGCACCCGGGCGATCCTGATCAAGGAGCAGCGCTCCGAGCTGGTCAAGCACCACCTGTGGGTGCTGTGGACCGACTACTTCAAGCCCCCGCACTTCGAGAAGTACCCGCAGCTGCACACCCTCGTCAACGAGGCCACCAAGCTGGCCGGTGCCGGTGGCACCAAGGGCGAGCTCGACGCCGCCAAGGCCGACGAGCTGCTCGCCAAGATCGACGAGATCGCCGAGATCTTCTGGGCGACGAAGAAGGGCTGAGGCCCGAACGCGTCCGGCCGGCACCGACCGGCGGTTAGCGGGACCGGCCCCGGGGTACGAAGACCCCGGGGCCGGTCCCGCTACATTTCGGCAGACCGGTCTCGGAACCCGCTTCACGACCACGCTCGAGGACGACACATGGCATCGATCGGCGCGACCACCGGCCCGACCGCGACCGAGGACGCCCGCCGGGCGGACGTCGAGCTGCGCCTGCCGGCCGACCGCGCGTACGCCTCCGTGCTGCGCACCACCACCGCCGGCCTGGCCGCTCGGCTGGACTTCCCGATCGACGACATCGAGGACCTGCGGATCGCGGTCGGCGAGGCCAGCGCGATGGTGCTCGCCGAGGCGGCGCCCGGCACCGACCTGCGCTGCCGCTTCTACCAGGACCTCGGTGAGCTGACCGTCGACGTCACCGTCTGCGTCGACGGCGCGGTCGAGCCCGACACCGACAGCTTCGCGTGGCAGGTGCTGACCACCCTCGCCACCCGCGCCGCCGCCGACTCGACCGACGAGACGTTCACGGTCACGCTCACCATGGTGTCCTCCCATCGGGAGCCCGGTCGCTGACATGGCGCTCTCGCTGGACGACGACGGGAGATCCGACGGCCCCACGGGCGTCGAGCTGACCCGTCTGCGCAGCGCCGAGCTGTTCGCCGTCTTCGGCGACGAGCGGGAGTCGGAGGCCGCCCACGAGTCGGCCCGGGAGGCGCTGGTGCACCTCCACCTGCCGCTGGTCGAGCACTGCGCCCGGCGCTTCCGCAACCGCGGCGAGCCGCTCGAGGACCTGGTGCAGGTCGGCACGATCGGGCTGATCAAGTCGATCGACCGCTTCGACTCCGAGCGGGGCGTCGAGTTCTCGACCTACGCCACGCCGACGATCATCGGCGAGATCAAGCGCTACTTCCGCGACAAGGGCTGGGCGATCCGGGTGCCGCGACGGCTCCAGGAGCTGCGCATGCAGATCGGAACGGCGAGCGCCGAGCTCACCCAGTCCCTGGGCCGCTCCCCGACCCCCCGCGAGCTCGCCGAGGCGATCGGCTGCTCGGTCGAGGAGATCGTCGAGGGCATCGAGTCCAGCAACGCCTACTCCACGCTGTCCCTCGACGCCAGCGACGACGGCGACGACGGCACCGCCACGATGCTCGACGCCATCGGCGTCGACGACGAGGGGCTCGAGCACGTCGAGATCCGCGAATCGATCAAGCCGCTGCTGGACAAGCTGGCGCCGCGGGAGAAGAAGATCCTGCTGCTGCGGTTCTTCAAGAACATGACCCAGTCCCAGATCGCAGCGGAGATCGGGGTCTCCCAGATGCACGTCTCGCGGCTGCTCAACCGGACGCTCGAGCAGCTGCGCACCTCGCTCGAGGAGAGCTCGTAGCGCCTCCTCCTACTCCTCCTCGGCCGGAGCCAGCGCCGCCACGCTCGCCGGGTGGAAGATGCCGCCCAGCACGATCAGCGCCACCGCGGCGACGGCCAGCGCGACCACCGTCGTGTCGCCACCCCAGAAGCTCCAGGCCACCCCGAGCTGGATCAGCTGGGCCAGCACCGCCGGGCTGCGCGCCCAGGAGCTGAGGCGGGACAACGCCCAGGCGCAGCCCAGCAGCCCGCCGCCGTACAGCAGGAAGAACACGGCGGTCGTCACCGCCACCTCCGCGCGGTCGGCGTTGAGGTTGGCCACCTCGAGCACGGCGTACCCGAGCAGCAGCAGCCCCTCGACCGCGACCAGCGAGGCGGCCACGATCAGGGGCGCCGGCACGTGGGCGGCGGGTCGTAGGCTCACCGGAGCACTCTAGAAGAGAGGCCGCCGGCGCCCCCGGCCAGACCGCCGCGGACGTGACTTCTGTGACGGATAAGACCATCGCAGGGGGTTGTTTAACGGTCGAAAGATTGCCACTCTTTGAGAGGCATCGCGTGAACTTGCGCGTGCTTTGTCGTGCCCATTCGCCCGGCAGGTCCGCAGCACCCCGCTCGGCCTGCCCCTTGAGCCTGTCTGTAGAGAGAAGGAACGCCCAGCCATGGATTGGCGCCACCGTTCCGCGTGCCTCGACGAGGACCCGGAGCTGTTCTTCCCGATCGGCAACACCGGTCCGGCCATCCTCCAGATCGAGGAGGCCAAGCAGGTGTGCCGACGCTGCGAGGTGCGCGAGCAGTGCCTCGCGTGGGCGCTCGAGGCTGGACAGGACCACGGCGTGTGGGGCGGTCTGAGCGAGGACGAGCGCCGCGCGCTCAAGCGTCGCAACGCCCGGGCCCGGGTGCGGACCGCCTAGCCGAGACGCGTCAGCGGATCCGCTGACGGTGGTCGAGCGAGCCGCGCGAGTGGGCTCGCGAACTCGCGACCGGCGTGTCGAGACCCAGTCCGGCGCCGGGTCACTAGTGGCCATCACCGGAAGTTCTTCGGAACTTCCAGCGACGACCACTAGTCGAGAGGCACGTCGAGCGCCGCCCGGGTACCGGTCCCGCCGGGGCCCGGCCCCAGCTCGAGCTGGCCGCCGAGCTCCGACTCCACCAGCGTCCGGACGATCGACAGCCCGAGGCTGCCCTGGCCCTCGAGGTCGAAGTCCTCGGGGAGGCCCCGACCGTCGTCGTCCACGCTGACGTGCAGCCGGCCGACCAGCCGCTGGGCGGACAGCACGATCTCGCCCGTGAGGTCGGCGTCGGCCGGGTCGTAGCCGTGCTCGACGGCGTTCTGGAGCAGCTCGGTGATCACCATCGCGAGCGCGGTGGCGGCCTCCGACGGCAGCTCGCCGAACGACCCGGACCGGCGCACCCGCACCCGGCTGCCGACCGCGCTCACCTCGGTCACCATCCGCCCCAGCGGGTCCACGATCTCGTCGAAGTCGACCCGCTCCTCGACCGCCTGGCTGAGGATCTCGTGGACGATCGCGATCGACCCGACGCGGCGTACCGCCTCCTCCAGCGCCAGCCGCGCCGACTCGTTGTCGATCCGCCGCGCCTGGAGCCGCAGCAGCGCGGCCACGGTCTGCAGGTTGTTCTTCACCCGGTGGTGGATCTCGCGGATCGTCGCGTCCTTGGTGACCAGCTCGCGGTCGCGGCGGCGCAGGTCGGTGACGTCGCGCACCAGCACCACGGCGCCGATGTGCTCACCGGCGGGCCGCAGCGGGATCGTCCGCACGATCAGCGCGACGCCCTCGGTCCCGATCTCGGTGTCCCGCTGCGCCCGACCGCCGAGGACCGCGCTGAGCGTCTCCTCGTCGGGCCGGCGCCGGGGCGGCACCAGCGAGCGCGTGGTCTCGGCCAGGGACAGCCCGGTCAGGTCGCCGGACAGGCCGAGCCGGCGGAAGACCGACTGGGCGTTCGGGCTCGCGTACACGACCCGCCCGGCGGCGTCGATGCGCAGGAAGCCGTCGCCGACCCGGGGGGTGTCCGCGTGGTCGCTGCGCTCCCCCGCCGCCGGGAAGTGGCCGTTGGCGATCATCTGGGTCAGGTCGGAGGCGGTCTGCAGGTAGGACAGCTCGAGCCGGCTCGGGGTGCGCACGCCGAGCAGGTTCGTGTTGCGGGCGACCACCGCGATCACCCGCCCGGCGCGGCGCACCGGGATCGACTCGATCCGCACCGGCACGTCGTCGCGCCACTCCGGGTCGCCCTCGCGGATCAGCCGTCCCTGGGTGTACGCCGCGTCGATCAGCGGCCGGCGACCGACCGGCACGAACGTGCCGATCACGTCGTCGACGTACGCCGTGGGACCGGTCGTGGGCCGCATCTGGCCGGCCGCCCAGAAGCCCTTGCCCTCCCGGTCCGGCAGCCAGAGCACGAGGTCGGCGAAGGAGAGGTCGGCGATGATCTGCCAGTCGGCCTGGAGCAGCTGGAGCCACGCGACGTCGTCGGCGTCGAGGTCGGTGTGGCTGCGCACGAGGTCGCTGAGGGACGGCACGCTGGCAAGCGTAGGACTTCCGCCGACACCCGCCCGGACCGCCACTGGACGTTTCGGACGACTTTCGTAGGATCGCCCCTATGTCCGGGTCATACTGGCGGAACGTGCACGCAGCAGGGCTGGCGGTCCCGTCGGATCGCCCCCTCGACGAGCTCACCGCCGAGCTGACCCGGATGCTGGGCGACCCCGACCCGGCCCTGCGCGACGGCACGGCGTACCCCGCCCTGACCACCTGGATCGAGCGCGGCGTCTACGACGACCTGCTCCCGGGGCTCGGCGACGGCATGGCGATGGGGCTGCTGGCCGGGCTCGGCGAGTGCGACACCGACACGGTCTTCCGGCGCAGCTTCTCGGCCCTCGTGCTCGGCGAGTGCATCGCCCGCGACAACGCCCGGCCGCTGCTGCCCGGCGGCAAGATCCTCGAGTGGGGCGACCGGCTCACGACCTGGCTGCTGCGCGAGCACGACCTGCGGGGCTTCGTCCCCGGCAAGGGTTGGGCCCACGCGGTCGCCCACGGCGCCGACGCCCTCGCGATCCTGGCGCGGTCGCCGCACCTGGCCACCCCCGAGCTGACCGTGGTGCTCGACGTCGTGGCCGACCGGCTGCTGCTCCCGGTCGACCGGCTGTTCAGCAGCGGCGAGCCCGACCGGCTCGCGTTCGCGACCATGGCGGTGCTGCGCCGCAACGTCGTGCCGCTGCGGGTGCTCGAGCCGTGGATCGCCCGGATCGCGGCCGCGGCCGGCACCCGCTCGGCGCACGACGACGGAGATCCCTACCTCGCCGGCGGCAACGCCGAGGCGTTCCTGCGGGCGCTCTACCTGCAGCTCTCGCTGGGCACCCGGCCGCCTCAGGTGCGCTCCGACCTGCTGCTGGTCGTGGTGGACGTGCTGAAGTCGACCAACCGCGCCTATCTCGTCACGACTGGTGAGTAACCTGCGGGCATGCCCGACGAGAACCGGCCCGACGACACCGACCTGACCGGCCACGCCGGCGAGCTGGCGATCGCGGTCGCTCGCGCACACGGCGTCGAGACGATGTTCACCCTGTCGGGCGCGCACGTGTTCCCGATGTACGACGGCGCGGTCAAGGCCGAGCCGCCGATGCGGCTGCTCGACGTACGCCACGAGCAGACGGCGGCCTTCGCCGCCGAGGCCACCGGCAAGCTGACCCGGGTGCCGGGGCTGGCCGTGCTGACCGCCGGTCCGGGCGTGACCAACGGACTGAGCGCCGTCGCACAGGCCCAGTTCGCGGGTTCGCCGATGGTGGTGGTCGGTGGGCGGGCGCCGCAGAGCCGGTGGGGCACCGGCGCGCTCCAGGAGCTCGACCAACCGCCGATCTTCGCGCCGGTCTCGAAGAAGGCGCACACGATCGCCACGGCCGACGCGGTGCTCGACGGGATCCACGACGCGTTCGTGACGGCCGGCTCGCCGCACCGCGGGCCGGTCTTCGTCGACGTGCCGATGGACGAGCTGTTCAACAGCGCCGGCGGCCCGCTGCCGGCGCCGATCATGCCGCGCGGCGCCGCGCCCGACCCGGACGCCCTCACCGAGATCGCCGAGCTGCTCGCCGCCGCCAGCCGACCGGTGCTGATCCTCGGCACCGACGTGTGGGCCGATCGCGCCGAGGAGGCGGCACTACGCTTCGTCGAGGCCACCGGCGTCCCGACCATCACCAACGGCATGGGCCGCGGGATCGTGCCCGGCGGCCATCCGCTGCTGGTCACCAAGGCGCGCGGCGCCGCCCTCGGCGGGGCCGACCTGGTCGTCGTGGTCGGCACCCCGCTGGACTTCCGGCTCGGGTACGGCGTGTTCGGGGGCCGCGACGGCGCACCGCCCGCCCAGGTCGTGCACGTCGCGGACTCCCCCGCCCAGCTCTCCGGCCACGCCGACCTCGCCGCGTCGGTGGCCGGCGACCTCACCTCGGTCCTCGACGGGCTGCTCACCGAGCTCGAGCAGGTCGTACGCCGGCCCGACTGGTCCGCCTGGCTCGGCGACCTCCAGGGCGCCGTGTCGGCCTCCGCCGCGCGCGACGCCGAGCTGCTCGGCGCCACCGCCGACCCGATCCACCCGGCCCGCATCTACGGCGAGCTGCTCCCCCGCCTCGCCGACGACGCGGTGGTGATCGGCGACGGCGGGGACTTCGTCAGCTTCGCCGGCAAGTACGTCGAGCCGCGCCGCCCCGGCGGCTGGCTCGACCCCGGCCCGTACGGCTGCCTCGGCGCCGGCCTCGGCGCCGCCATCGCGGCCCGGCTGGCCCGCCCGTCGGCACAGGTCGTGCTGCTGCTCGGGGACGGCGCCGCCGGCTTCTCGTTGATGGACGTCGACACGCTGGTGCGCCACGACCTGCCGGTCGTCATGGTGATGGGCAACAACTCCGCATGGGGCCTGGAGAAGGGCCCGATGCAGATGCTCTACGGCTACGACGTGATCGCCGACCTGGCGCCCCGCACGGCCTACGACGAGGTCGTGCGCGCGCTCGGCGGCGCCGGCGAGACCGTGACCGACCCGCGCCAGATCGGCCCCGCGCTCGACCGGGCGTTCGCCGCCGGCGTGCCGTACCTGCTCAACGTGATCACCGACGTCGCGGCGGTCTATCCCCGGACCAGCTTCGGTGTCTGAGGGGGTGCTGGTCCGGCGCGCCGGCCCCGGCGACCTCGCGACCGCGGGCGAGGTGACGGTCGCGGCGTACTCGGAGTTCACCCTCGGCCCGTCCGACCCCTACGTCGAGCGGCTGCGCGACGCGGCCGCCCGCCATCGCGAGGCCGAACTGTGGGTCGCCGAGCTCGACGGCGAGGTCGTCGGCACGGTCACGATCGCGCTCGTCGGGTCGCCGTGGCGCGAGATCGGCACGGCCGACGAGGGCGAGTTCCGGATGCTGGCCGTCGCGCCCGCCGCCCGCGGTCGCGGCGTCGGTGCGGCGCTGCTGACCTGCGTGGTGGACCGCTTCCGCGGGCTCGGTGCGCGCGGCATCGTGCTCTCCAGCCTGGCCGAGATGACCGCAGCGCACCGGGCCTATGCTCGGCTCGGCTTCGAGCGGGTGCCCGGCCGGGACTGGTCGCCGGTGCCCGGGATCGACCTGATCGCCTTCCGCAAGGAGCTCTGATGGACGCGACCCTGACCTTCACGGTGACCGACGACGACACGGCGGCCGCCGTCGGCTCCGGCACCCTGCCGGTGCTCGGCACCCCCCGGCTGCTCGCCTGGTGCGAGGCCGCCACGTGCGCGGCGCTCGAGCCGGGCCTGCCCGAGGGGTCCACGAGCGTCGGCACCCGCGTCGAGCTCGAGCACCTCGCCGCGAGCGCGGTCGGCCAGCGGGTCGAGGTGACCGCGTCCTCGACCTACGCCGACGGACGACTGCACCGGTTCACGGTCGCCGTCCGCAACCTCGGCGCCGACGGCGGACCGGGGAAGGTGGTCGGCACCGGCCAGGTCACCCGGGTCGTGGTCGACGCCGGGCGGTTCCTGTCGCGGCTGTGACGTCTGCCGGTGAACCGGTGCCGTACCCGGTGCACCGGAGGTCCCGACCCGCCCGCGGGTGGTTCGGAGGTCGCCCGGCGCGGATCGATCGAGGGCCGAGCGGGAGTGCCACCCACGGATAGTCCGTCACGTTCTGGTTGCCCTACCGGCCGACTTGCGGCTGGATCGTGACGGACTATCCCGAATCGCCACCCACCAGGCAGCCGAGAGCCGTCACCGCCCACGACCCGCGTGCGCCCGATTTCACGCAGCGCCGCGGGGTTTGAGAGGATGGTCGACGGCCTACGGGCCATCGACGTCCCGATCAGGAGGAAGACCATGGGCAAGACCGGCCGCAAGCGCCGCGCTCGCAAGAAGAAGGGCGCGAACCACGGCAAGCGCCCCAACGCCTGAGCGCACCGGAACCACAGAACCCCCGAACCTTGCGGTTCGGGGGTTCTTGCTTGCCGGTGGCCCACGACGGGCGCGGGCAGCGCGGTGGTGGAGCGGTCAGCCCTCGCGGAGCTGGACCTGGACCTCGCGGATCTTCAGCAGCACTCGCTGGCGCAGCTGGTCGGGGGCGATCTCGGTGCACGAGCGCGCCACCACGGTCTTGACCGTGCGCTGCAGGTCGTACTTCTCCAGGCAGGGGTTGCAGCTGTCGAGGTGCAGCCGCACCTCCGAGCAGTCGGCCTCGTCGAGCTCGTTGTCGATGAAGTAGACGATCCGCTCGAGGAAGTCGGCACAGTCCCCCGCGCTCGGCTCGCCGGGCAGGGAGGGGTGGTCGTGGCTCATGACTTGCCCCTATCGCGGCCGACGCTCAGCAGGTCGTTGTCGCGGACGTAGTCCGAGAGCAGGTCACGCAGCTGGCGCCGTCCCCGGTGCAGCCGCGACATCACGGTGCCGATCGGGGTCTCCATGATCTCGGCGATCTCCTTGTAGGCGAAGCCCTCGACGTCGGCGAGGTAGACCGCCAGCCGGAACTCCTCGGGAAGCCGCTGGAGGGCCTCCTTGACCTCGGAGTCGGGCAGGTGCTCGAGGGCCTCGGTCTCGGCGGAGCGCAGCCCGGTCGAGGAGTGCGACTCGGCGCGGTGCAGCTGCCAGTCCTCCACGTCCTCCGACATCGACTGCTGCGGCTGGCGCTGCTTCTTGCGGTAGTTGTTGATGAAGGTGTTGGTCAGGATCCGGTACAGCCAGGCCTTGAGGTTGGTGCCGGGCCGGAACTGGTGGAAGGACGAGTAGGCCTTCGCGTACGTCTCCTGCACCAGGTCCTCGGCGTCGGCCGGGTTGCGGGTCATCCGCATCGCGGCCGAGTAGAGCTGGTCGAGGAAGGGCAGGGCGTCCCGCTCGAAGCGGGCGGAGCGCTCCGCGTCGGTCTCGGTGGCGAGGTCCACGACGGGGTCGACCTCGGGGGTCGGGTCAGCAGGGTCGGTCATCACTCCCCAGCCTAGCCCGGTCGGGCGTTCGAGCACTGCCTGCATGGTGGTTGGAACGCCGACACCCCGTCGGTCATTCCCGGGCCCACGCTCAGGGGCGGGCGCTCGCGCCGGCGATCTCGCGCACGATCCACTCGAGGGTCGACTCCACGATGATGCCCATCGCCTCGGACTCGGTGAGCTCGCCGCGGGCCGGCACCTTGAAGCCGTGATCGGCACCGGGCACGACGGCCAGGTCGGTGTCGGCGGGGAACTCCTCCGGCCGGCCGAAGGTGTCGCGCTCGCCCTGGATCACCAGCGTCGGCACCCGCGAACCGCGCAGCTCGTCGAGTCGCGACGACTCCGGCTTGCCGGGCGGGTGCAGGGGGAAGGCGAGCGCCAGGCAGCCCGACGCCGCCAGTCGCTTCGCGCAGCGAGCGGCCGACCGGGCGCCGGCGGAGCGGCCGCCCACCACGAGCGGGGTGCGGGTGCGCAGCCGGTTGGCGGCGGCGATCAGCCCGGCGTCGAGCGTCGGCGGCGCGGTCGCCACCTTGCGTCCGGCCACCTTCCAGGGCTGCTCGAGACGCACGACCGTGACGCCGTTGCGCGGCAGCTGCTCGGCGAGCGCGGTCAGGTCGCGGGTGTCGATGCCGTTGCCGGCGCCGTGGCTGAGCAGCAGGGTGGCGATCGGACTGCGGGCCTGGTCGACCACCAGGCGTGCCTCGCCGTGCGGCGTGTCGAGGCGGCGTTCCTGCCGGGTCACGACGAGGTCTCCTCGGGTCCGTGCTCCAGCGGCAGCGGCTCGAGCAGCTCGGGGCCGTTGTTGCGCACGTTGCTCACCAGCGCCGACACCGGATAGGCCTCGAGCCGGCCGGGGGCGGCCGGCTCGAGCAGGTCGAGCAGCTCCGCTCCCTGGGCGCGGGGGTCGAGCCAGGCGCCCCAGCGCTCCCGATCGACCATCAGCGGCATCCGCTCGTGGATGTCGCCGAGCGCGTCCTCGGCGTCGGTGGTGATCACCGTGCAGGACCACCGGAACCGGTCGGGCGCGTCGTCGGCCTTCGCGGGGTCGCGCCAGATCTCGTAGAGGCCGGCCATCGCGAGGATCCCGTGGTCACGCGGCCGGACGAAGAACGGCTGCTTGCGGGGCTTGCCGGCCTTGGTCGTCTCCCGGGTCGGGTACCACTCGAAGTAGCCGTCCGCCGGCAGCAGGCAGCGACGGGTCGCGAAGGCCCGCTTGTACGCCGGCTTCTCCGCGACGGTCTCCATCCGCGCGTTGATCAGCCGGTTGCCGATCGAGGCGTCCTTCGCCCACGACGGCACCAGGCCCCAGGTGAGCACCCGCAGCTGGCGCTGCGGCGGCTCGTCGCTCTCCTTGGACGGCGGCCGCTCGACGACGGCGTACACCTCCTTGGTGGGCGCGACGTTGTAGTCGGCCTCGAGGGCGTCCGGGATGCGACTCTCGACGATGTCGAACTCCTCGACGAGATCCTCCGGGCGTCTGCTCGACGCGTAGCGGCCGCACATGCGGCAACTCTAGAGGGGACGGCCGACGGCGGCCGGGCCCAGCAGCGGCTCAGGGTGCGTCTCCTGATCCGGCGCCGTCGCGCAGCAGGCGCTTCCGGATCAGGAGCCGTGCACTAAACCCGGGCCAGCTCGTCGAGCAGGGCGGCCACGGCCTCGTCGTCCGCCGGCAGGCCCTCGATCCAGGCGCGGGGCCGGGGAGGGTCGCCGGCGTCGATCATCCGCAGCAGCAGGTCGAAGCGGCGCAGCAGCAGCTCGTCGCGCAAGGCCAGCACCACCAGGCGGCCGGGGGCGATGTGCCCGATCGTCTCGCTGCCCGGGAACACCCCGCGCACCGTGGCCCCCAGCTGCGCGTCGGCCATCGCGCGGGCCAGCGGCTCGCCGAGCCGCGCCGAGTCGGGCCCCGCGCCGGTCGCGACGACGACCAGCGCGTGGGTCTGGTGCGCGGGGCCGCCCCGGCGCAGGTCGGTGACGACGGTGCGCAGGTGGGCCAGGCTCGCGAGGCCCGTGAGCGGGTCCTCGCAGGACACGGCGTGCAGGTAGCCGAGCGTGGCCTCGCCCCAGGCCGCGGCGAGGGCCCGCGCAGCGGCGTACGCCGGAGCCTCGCCGCGCACCAGCTCCCAGGTGCGGGCGAGGCCGTCCAGCGCCTCCGGCAGCGAGACTCCGTCGCGTGCGAGGGTGCCCCCCAGCACCTCGCACGCGACGACCGAGCCCGATCCCGAAGCCAGGGCCTCCCCCACTGCCTCGAAGCGGGGTGGCAGCGCCACCCTCAGCTCGTCGGTCAGCTCCCGCCCCGGTCCGGGATCGGCCGTGGTCGAGCTCCGCCTGCGCGTCGCCATCCCATCCACGGTCGAGCTCCCCCTCTGGTCCGGTCTTGCCGGCTATGGGACGGCGCACCCGCCGACCCATGACGCGCTCGCGCTCGCCAATTCTTTCGGGTTCTCCCGGGTTCCGCCCGACTCTCCCGAGCGATGCCGTCGCCTTTCGCGGGTTCGGACGTTGGGCCAGGCATGGGCTCCTCCGTATCGACCCTCGACGGGCGCAGCGACGCCGAGCTGATCTCGGCCGTCCGGGCCGGCGACGTGGCGGCGTACGGCGAGCTCTTCGCACGCCACGCCGAAGCCGCCCGGCGGCTCGCCAGGCAGCTGGCGCCGGGGCCGGACGCCGACGACCTCGTGTCGGAGTCGTTCGCGAAGGTGCTCGGCGTCCTGCAGCGCGGCGGCGGCCCGGACCTCGCGTTCCGCGCCTATCTGCTGACCGCCGTACGACGGGTGCACGTCGACCGGATCCGGGCCGCGGCGCGGCTGCACACGACCGACGACCTGACGCCCTTCGACCCCGGCGTGCCCTTCCGCGACACCGCGGTCGAGCGCTTCGAGAGCGCGGCCGCGGCGCGCGCGTTCGCCTCGCTGCCCGAGCGCTGGCAGCTGGTGCTGTGGCACACGGAGGTCGAGGCACAGCGGCCGGCCGAGGTCGCGCCGCTGCTCGGCATGACCCCGAACGCCGTCTCCGCGCTCGCCTACCGGGCCCGGGAGGGCCTGCGCCAGGCCTATCTGACGATGCACGCCGGCGACGCGGACGACGACGCCTGCGAGCGCACCCGCGCCGAGCTGGGCGCCTACGTCCGCGGCGGCCTCGCCCGGCGCGACGCCGCCCGGGTCGAGCAGCATCTCGAGCGGTGCCGGCCGTGCAGCTCCCTCTATCTCGAGCTCAGCGAGGTCAACGCCGACCTCCGCGCGGTGCTCGCCCCGCTGCTGCTCGGCGGGGCCGCCGCGGCGTACCTCGCCTCCAGCGGGGGCACCGCCGTCACGGGCATCGCGCTGCTGCTCGGGCGGGCCCGCGACCTGCTGCTGGCCCACGGCCCGACCGCGGCGGTCGCCGGTGCCGCAGCGTCCGCGGTCGTCGCGGGTGCTGCGATCACGCTCCACCGGGCGCCGTCGGAGACGCCCGCCGCGGTCGAGCCACCCGCCGTCTCCAGCACGCCGTCGGTGCTCGAGAGCGGTCCGCGGCCGCTGCACCGGGCGCCCCACCCCGACCGGAGCGGGCCCGCCGGCGCCGTCACCCTCGCCGTCCCCGCGACGCCCGAGCCGACCTCCGGTCCCACCACCCCGCCCGACCCGGCCCCGACGAGCGCCCCGACCTCCGCACCCACCACCGCACCCACCACCGCACCCACCACCGCACCCACCACCGCACCCACCACCGCGGCGCCGACGACCGGCCCGCCCACAGCCGAACCGGCACCCGCGCCGCGCTCGCCCGCGGCCGGGCTGTCGGCGAGCGTCTCGATCGGGGCCGACGGTGTCGAGGTCGGGCTGGGGCTCGGGCTCGGCGGCGTACCCGTGCTCCCCGAGACCACCCTGGGCGTGCCGCTGGGCGTGCCATCGGGAGTGGGGCTGCCAGGGTCCGGGTAAACAGGAGGACATGACCGTCAGCAGACTCATCGCCCGACCGATGCTCGCGTCGATCTTCGTGGTCGGTGCCGCGACCGCGCTCAAGAACGCCCCCGGCACCGCGACCAAGGCCGACGCGGTCACCTCCCGCGTGGTCCCGATGCTGCGCAGGGCCGGCCTCCCCGTGCCGGACGACCCGGAGACGCTGGTCAAGATCAACGCCGGCGTCCAGATCGGTGCCGGGCTGGCGCTCGCCACCGGTCGCGCCCCTCGGCTCTCGGCCGCCGTGCTCGCGGCGTCACTGGTGCCGACGACGGCGGCCGGACACCGGTTCTGGGAGATCGACGACCCGGCGCAGCGCACCCAGCAGAGGCTGCACTTCTTCAAGAACGTGTCGCTCATCGGCGGGCTGATCATCGCCAGCGGCGACACCGAGGGCCGGCCGGGCGTGGCCTGGCGGGCGAGGCGCGCCGCGAAGGACGCCCGCCGTGAGGCGAAGCGGCTGGCCCACGATGCCCGGCGCGAGGCGAGGCTGGCCGCCGCACGAGTGCACTGACGCCACTACGCTGAGCGTCGTGACTGCCGCTACCGACGCCCCGGCCGACCCCTGGCCCGCACCCCGCGCGGCCCACCCGGTCGACGCCGTGGTGACGCTGCCCGGCAGCAAGTCGCTCACCAACCGGGCGCTGCTGCTCGCCGCGATCGCCGACGGCCCCTCGGTCGTCCGCCGGGCGCTCCGTTCGCGGGACACGACGCTGATGGCCGCGGCGCTGACGGCGCTCGGCTCGACCGTCGACACCGCGGGCGACGACTGGACGGTCACGCCGGGTGCCTTCGCCGGCGACGCCCGGGTCGACTGCGGGCTGGCGGGCACCGTGATGCGGTTCGTGCCGCCGGTCGCCGGGCTCTCGACCGGCACGGTCTCCTTCGACGGCGACCCGCACATGCGCAAGCGCCCGATCGGCGAGATCCTCGGCGCCCTGCGCACCCTCGGTGTCGAGGTCGACGGGGAGGCGCTGCCCTTCGCGATCCGGGGCTCCGGCTCGGTCCGCGGCGGCACGGTCGTGGTCGACGCGTCCGCGTCGTCGCAGTTCATCTCGGCGCTGCTGCTCGCCGGCGCTCGCTACGACGAGGGCGTCGACGTACGCCACGACGGCAAGCCGGTCCCGTCCCTCCCCCACATCGACATGACGGTCGCGATGCTGCGCGAGCACGGGGTGCAGGTCGACGACGCCGACGCGAACCGCTGGCGCGTGGCCCCGGGGGCGGTGCGCGCCGTCGACCACGTGATCGAGCCCGACCTGTCCAACGCGGCGCCGTTCCTGGCGCTCGCGGCGGTCTCGGGCGGGTCGGTGACCGTGCGCGACTGGCCGCGCTCGACCACCCAGGCCGGCGACGCGCTGCGCGAGATCCTCGCGACGATGGGCTGCGAGGTGGAGCGCGTCGAGGAGGGGCTGCGGGTCACGGGCTCGGGCACCCTGCTCGGCATCGACGTCGACCTGCACGACGTCGGCGAGCTCACCCCGGCCGTCGCCGCGCTGTGCGCGCTGGCCGAGGCGCCCTCGCACCTGCGCGGCATCGGCCACATCCGTGGGCACGAGACCGACCGGATCGCGGCCCTCGTGACCGAGCTGTCCGCGCTCGGCGCCGAGGTGACCGAGCACGCCGACGGGCTGAGCATCGAGCCGGCGCCGCTGCACGGTGGGGTGTTCCACACCTACGCCGACCATCGGATGGCGCACGCCGCCGTCATCCTCGGCGCCGCCGTCGACGGCGTGCTGGTCGAGAACGTCGCCACGACCGGCAAGACCTTCCCGGACTTCGCGGGCACCTGGTCGGGACTCATCGGCCGATGAGCGAGCGCTGATGAGCGGGCGGTACTCCGACCAGGACGTCGAGCACTACGAGCGACCACGTCGGCACACCCGCCCTCGCACCAAGGAGCGCCCGTCGTACGACGACGCGCTCGACGGCATGGTCGTCACCGTCGACCGGGGCCGCTACACGCTGCTCGTCGAGGGTCGCACCGTGACCGCGATGAAGGCACGGCCGCTGGGCCGCAAGGGCGTCGTGGTCGGCGACCGGGTGCGCGTCGTCGGCGACACCTCCGGCGCGGAGGGCACGCTGGCCCGGGTCGTCGAGGTCGCCGACCGCACCACCGTGCTGCGGCGCACCGCGGACGACGACGACCCGGTCGAGCGGGTCATCGTCGCGAACGCCGACCAGCTCGTCGTCGTCACCGCCCTGGCCGACCCCGAGCCGCGTCCCCGGCTGATCGACCGGGCGCTGGTCGCGGCGTACGACGCGCGGATGCAGCCGCTGCTGTGCCTCACCAAGGCCGACCTGGCGGACCCGGAGTCGCTGCTGGTGACCTACCGCTCGCTCGGCGTACCGTGGCTGGTCACCCAGCGTGGCGGCGACCTGAGCGAACTGCGGGAGCGGCTGCGCGGCCGGATCAGCGTGCTGATCGGCCACAGCGGCGTCGGCAAGTCGACGCTGGTCAACGCACTGGTGCCGGACGCCGACCGCCAGGTCGGCCACGTCAACGCCGTCACTGGGCGGGGCCGGCACACCTCGACCTCGGCGATCATGCTGCCCCTGCCCGCGACCGACGGCCGCGACGGCGGCTGGATCGTCGACACCCCCGGCATCCGCTCCTTCGGGCTCGCCCACGTCGAGCCGGAGCGGTTGATCGAGGCGTTCCCCGACCTCGACGAGATGACCGAGGACTGCCCGCGCGGCTGCACGCACGGCGCCGACGAGCCGGAGTGCGGGCTCGACGAGGCCGTGCGCACCGGCGACGCCGACCCCGAGCGGGTGGAGTCGTTCCGCCGGCTGCTCGTCGCGCGCAGCGAGCCGCCGTACTAGGTCGTGTTGCGAGCGCTGCGGGCGTCGAGGAGCGCCATCCCGAAACAGAACGCCGCGATCGCGCAGGCACCGGCGAGCACGCGCAGGCCGAGCACCAACGGACGGTCCGCCTCGGTGGCCGAGTCGCTCCGGTCGATGACGTAGGCCATGAACCCGAAGTAGACGCCCAGCACCGCCGACAGCAGCGTGCCGAAGCCCGCCGTCCTGCTCGTCATCTCGTCTCCCTCGCGCCCGGGTCGGTCCATCATGGACGGTCGCCCGCTCCCCGGCGGTCGAACTCACCCGAATCGGCGAGTTTCGAGCACCACCCGCCGCGGTACCGCCCCTCCAGGAGAGGGAGGAGAACACGATGGGTGGTGGCGTGGAGACGTACTGCTCCGGAGACACCTGGCGCAACCGGGTGATCGGCGGCGCGGAGCCGCTGCCCGGGGAGTACCGCACCCGGGAGGCGGCCTCGGAGGTGGCCCGCGCAGAGGCGCGGATCCGGGGTGTGGAGCACGTGATCCGGAGGGCCGACGGGAGCGTGGCGGACCGGCGTCGCTACCCGCGGCTGTCGGAGGAGATCCCCGGCTGAGCGGGCTCCTGCCGGGTGGTGCGGGGTGGCGGCTTCATCAAGGGATGAGGACGAAGGCGCGCTTCCCCTGTCGAGTTCACCCGGGTAGGCGCGGGTCGACCTTCATCCCTTGATGAAGCTGCGAAGGGCCGCGGGCGACCGCCCGCGGTCTGGCCCGAGCCCGGCCCCGCCGATCAGCCCCAGACCGCGCGGGCACCGGCATCGCCGGTGAGGATCACCAGCACCAGCACCGCCCCCGCACCGACGCCGAGGAGCACGTCGAGCACCACCCGCAGCGCGCCGGTGCGCGTGTGCAGCCAGCCGGCGAGGAGGCCGACGATGCCGAAGCCGAGCGTCACCCAGAACAGCACCCGGGCGCGGTGCTCGTGGGTCAGCACCTGCGGGCTCGTCTGGATCTCCGGCGGCCGGGAGTTCAGGAAGGACTTGCCGGTGAAGTACGCCGCGGTGATCGCCCCGACCGCGATCACGACGAGCACCAGCATCGGCCAGCGCATCCGGTCACGCCACCGCGGCACCAGGTAGGCCAGCGCCGCCAGCGCGGCCAGTGGTCCGAACACCACGGCGGCGTGGACGACGAGCGGGTGCAGCGGCAGGCCGTTGAGCTCCATGCCCAGCACAACGGCGCACCTTGCCGGAACGTTCAGTCGACAGCGAATAGGCTGGCTGCGTGCCGACCGACTACACCGACGACCTGCGCCTCGCGCACGTCCTCGCCGACGACGCCGACTCGATCACCGAGAGCCGGTTCCGGTCGCTCGACCTGCACGTGATGAGCAAGCCCGACCTCACGCCCGTGACCGACGCCGACCAGGCGGTCGAGGAGAGCATCCGGCGTACCCTCTCGCGAGTCCGCTCGCGCGACGCGATCACCGGCGAGGAGCAGGGCTCGACCGGCCACAGCCAGCGCCGCTGGATCATCGACCCGATCGACGGCACCAAGAACTTCGTCCGCGGGGTGCCGGTCTGGGCGACGCTGATCTCCCTGGTCGTCGACGACGAGGTGGTGCTCGGGGTGGTGTCGGCACCACTGCTGCAGCGCCGCTGGTGGGCGTCGACGGGCAACGGCGCCTGGACCGGCCGCTCGCTGCTCAAGGCCACCCGGTGCCAGGTCTCCGACGTACGCCGGCTCGAGGACGCCTCGCTGTCCTACGCCTCCCTCTCCGGCTGGGAGGAGCGGGACCGGCTCGACGACTTCCAGTCGCTGATGCGGCGCTGCTGGCGCACCCGGGCGTACGGCGACTTCTGGTCCTACATGCTGCTGGCCGAGGGTGCCGTCGACCTCGCGGCCGAGCCCGAGCTCGAGGTCTACGACATGGCCGCGCTCGACGTGATCGTCCGCGAGGCCGGTGGCCGGTTCACCTCGCTGGACGGCACCGACGGCCCCTTCGGCGGCAACGCGCTCGCCTCGAACGGCCACCTGCACGAGGCCGCCCTGGCCTTCCTCGGCGCGCTGCCCGATGACGACGACGACCCGGACTGGCGCCGCTCGGGCCCCGGCTCGGTCTCCGATCTGCGCCTGCACCGCCCGCGAGACTGACCCTGGCCCCAGCCGGTGTGCACCGGTACGGTCTGTCCATGCGGATCGGTGAGGTTCTCCAGGCCAAGTCGAGTCGCGAGGTCGTGACGATCTCGCCGGAAGCCGGCGTGCGCGAGCTGATCGCCAGGCTCGCCGAGCACAACGTGGGCGCGTTGATCGTGAGCGGCGACGGCGTCTCGGTCGACGGCATCGTCAGCGAGCGCGACGTCGTGCGCCACCTGCACGCCGACGGCACCGTCATCAACAACACGGTCCGCGCGATCATGACCGAGGTCGTCGAGACCTGCGACGAGGACACCCCCGTCGAGGAGTTGATGAAGACGATGACCGAGCACCGGATCCGGCACGTGCCCGTCGTCCGTGACGGCCGGCTGACCGGGATCATCAGCATCGGCGACGTGGTCAAGCACCGCATCGACCAGCTGGAGTTCGAGCGCGACCAGCTCGACAGCTACGTGCACCAGACCTGAGGCGAGGCTCAGCCTGGATCGCTCTCGGCGAGGACGAGCGCCATGTCGTCCTGCAGCGCCTGACCCGTGTACGCCAGCAGGCGCGCGACCAGCCGGTCGAGCGCCTCCTCGACGGTCCCGTCGCCGAGCTCGGCGGCGTACTCGTCGAGGGCGAAGAACTCGCCCCTGTCGTCACGCGCCTCGACCAGTCCGTCGGTGTAGAAGAGCATCCGGGCGCCCCGCGGCCAGGGGTGCTCGCTCAAGGTGGGCACCGAGCCCAGGCCCAGCGGGACGGTCGGCTCGCCCGTGTCGACCGTGGTCGCCTCGCCCGACTGCAGGAACAGCGGCGGGTGGTGACCACAGTTGGCCAGCGTCACCCGGTCGCCCTGGAACTGCCCGACGATCGCGGTCACGAACTCCTCATCGCCCAGGATCCGGCTCATCGTCTCGTCGATGCGCATCGCGAGCGCCCCGGGATCCGGCTCGGTGAAGGCCGCCGCCCGGAACGCGCCGAGGACGGTCGCCGCGGTCTGCACCGCCTCGAGGCCCTTGCCACGGACGTCACCGACGATCACCCGCACGCCGAAGGGCGTCTCCGCGACCTCGTAGAGGTCGCCGCCCACCAGCGCCTCCGCGGCCGCGGACACGTAGCGGGCGGCGAGGCCGACCGAGCCGATGGCCGTCGGCATCGACCGGAGCACGGCCCTCTGGGCGGTCTCGGCGATCACGGTCATCCGCTGCAGCCGCTCCTCGCGGCGCTCGCGCAGTGCGGCGTTCTGCACCGCGACGACGCCGAGCAGCGCGCACAGCCCGATGCGCGCGAGCCAGTCGAACGTGCCGGCGTCCTCCAGCCACAGCACGGACAGGAACGCGCAGGCGACCGAGCCGGCGGCGACGATCGCGGTGTTCCGGGCCGAGGTCAGCAGGCTCGCGACCATCGCCGCGCCCGCGAAGATGGCGATCAGCTGGGCCGGCGTGATGATCGACAGCACGATGAGCCCCGCCAGCACCCCGAACCCGACGAGCAGCCCGCGGTCCGGGCGCACAGACGGTCGGAGTAGTGGCACCGACACATCCTGACAGTCCGGCCCCGGGCCGGAGCGCGGAACGCCCCCGGGCCCCCCGTTAGGGTGAGCGACATGGACAAGCCCGAGATCGACTTCCCCGACTTCGACCCGCCCGCCGACCTCGTGGTCACCGAGCTCGCCGAGGGCGACGGCCCCGAGGCGACGGCGGGCGCGACCGTCTCCGTGCACTACGTCGGCGTCGCCCACTCCACGGGCGAGGAGTTCGACGCCTCGTACAACCGTGGCGCGCCGCTCCAGTTCCGGCTCGGGGTCGGCCAGGTCATCGCCGGCTGGGACCAGGGCGTGCAGGGCATGAAGGTCGGCGGCCGTCGCCAACTCGTGATCCCGCCGCACCTGGGCTACGGCGACCGGGGCGCAGGCGGCGTGATCAAGCCCGGCGAGACGCTGATCTTCGTCGTCGACCTCCTCGGCGTCAGCTAGGCGCCGCCCTGCGGGCGCCCGGCTGCGTTGTCGTCGCTCGACGGCCCGCTCCGCTCAGAGGCCGCCTTCGCTCCTCCGCCTTGCCGGGCATCCCGCAGGACGACGCCTCACCAGAGGCTCGCTACCAGGGCAGGCCGTCGTCGGCGCCCTCCTCGGCCACCAGGGCGGACTGACCGCCCAGGCTGACGACGTCCCCCTGCACCAGCTGCCGGCCCCGGCGGGTCTCCACCTCGCCGTTCACGCGCACGTGCCCGTCCTGGATGACGGGCTTGGCCTCGGCGCCGCTCTCCACCAGGTTGGCGAGCTTGAGGAACTGGCCGAGCCGGATCGAGTCGTCGCGGATCGGGACGGGGAACGGCTCGGACATGAGGCCATTGTCGCTCCTGCCCGTCGAGGCCCGTCAGATGGCTGGAAATGGGTCGAGCCAACGACCATCTGACGGGCTCGACGCGCTGTCCCCAGGTACGCCGGAGCCGGGATTCGTCCACCCTGCTGGACCTCCGCGGCCGATTCCTCGCGATCCCCGATCTCTTCGACCCGGTCCGTGGCGTGGTCGGCGAGCACGCCGGTGCCGACCACCGCGACATCGACCGCCACGCCCGAGACATCGAGCGCGAGGCCGACCTGCGCAATGCCGGGCTCGAGTACGTCGAGACCGTCGGCCGCGACCTGCGCGACGAGCGCCGGGTCGTGCACCGCATGGAACAGGCGGCCGCCCGCGCCGTACACCTCGAGCGCGGGCTCGCGCCACCCTGACGACCGATCAGTGGATCAGCACCGACACCGTGTGGATCAGCACGCCCACGAGCCCGCCGACGATCGTGCCGTTGATCCGGATGAACTGCAGGTCGCGGCCCACGTGGAGCTCGATGCGGCGGGCGGCCTCCCGGCCGTCCCAGCGCTCGACGGTGTGGGTGATGACCGCGGTCAGCTCGGCGCCGTAGCGCTCGACCGCGAAGACCGCGGCGTCGGCGGCCAGGCCGTCGAGGCGCGCCCGGAGCGCGGCGTCGTCGACCAGCCGCCGGGCGAACGCGGTCACCTCGTCGAGCAGGCGGCGGCGTACGGCGCCCTCGGGGTCGGCCAGCGAGGCCTGGAGGCTGCGCCGCAGGGCGTTCCAGAGCGAGACCCCCGAGGCCACCAGCTGCGGCTGGTCGAGCAGCCGCTCCTTGAGGCGCTCGGTGCGCTCCTGGGTCTCCGGGTCGTGCTGCAGGTCGTGGGCGAGCTGGCCGAGCATCGAGTCGAGCGCGAGGCGGGCGTGGTGACGCGGATCGGTGCGGATGTCGTCGACCCAGCTCACCAGCTCGCGGTGCAGTCGGGAGATCACCGCCTCGTTGAGTCGGGCGGGAGCCCACCACGGCGCCCGCTCGCCGAGCACCTCCGCGACCGTGTCGGGGTTCTCGACCAGCCAGCGGTGCGCCTCGTCGAGCACGAGGTCGACCAGCCCGTGGTGCAGGTCGTCGCGCACGGTCTCCTCGAGCAGGCTCCCCAGCACCGGCGCGATCGGCTCCGCCCGGAAGCGCGGCACCAGCGCGTCGCGCACCAGCTCCTCGACGTGCTCGTCGCGGATCCGGCCGAGCGCGATCACCGCCACGTCGGCGAACTCGTCGACGGCCCGCTTCGCGTGCTCGGGTACGACGAGCCAGTGGCCGACCCGCAGCGAGATCGTGGCCGCGGCGACCCGGTCGCGGATGATCTCCTCCTGGAGGAAGTTCTCCCCCACGAACTCCTCCAGCGACCGGCCCAGCTCGTCCTTGCGGCGCGGGATCAGCGCCGTGTGCGGCACCGGCAGCCCCAGCGGGTGCTTGAACAGCGCGGTGACCGCGAACCAGTCCGCGATGGCGCCGACCATCGACGCCTCGGCGCCGGCGTTCACGAAGCCCCAGAAGCCGCCGTGGCCGAGCGTCGCGACGTACACGACGGCGGCGAAGCAGAGCAGCCCCACCGCGAGGGTGCGCATCCGGCGCAGTCCTCGGCGCCGCTGCTCGTCGGCCTCCGAGTCGGGGGTGATCATCGTCAGTGTCGCGCTCATCGAACGCCATCCTCCCCCATTGGGTCCAGACCACCGCGAAGTGAGAAGATTCCGCTCATGCCTCGCACCGTCATCACCTTCGGCACGTTCGACGTGTTCCATGTCGGGCACCTGCGGGTGATCGAGCGCGCCGCCGCGCTCGGCGACCGCCTGGTCGTGGGGGTCTCGGCCGACGCGCTCAACCTGCGCAAGAAGGGCCGCGAGCCGGTCTTCAGCCAGGCGGAGCGGCTCGCGATCGTGGCCGCGCTGAAGCCGGTCGACGAGGTGTTCGTCGAGGAGAGCCTCGAGCTCAAGCGCGACTACATCCAGAAGTTCGCCGCCGACGTGCTCGTCATGGGCGACGACTGGGCGGGGCGCTTCGACGAGTTCCGCGACGTCTGCGAGGTCGTCTACCTGCCACGCACGCCCGCGATCTCCACCACGGCGCTGATCGAGAAGATCTCCGGCGGGTCCTGACCCGCGGCCCCGGCGATGTCCTCCCGGTCGCTGCGCCCGCTGGCGTACGCCGCGGCCACGGCGCTGCTCTCCACCGGGCTGCTCGCGCTGGCGATCGGGGCGGGCTGGCTCGGGCCCGACGTGGGGCGCGGTGCGAACTTCTGCGAGGCCACCCGCGGCGGGCCGGTACGGCAGCCGGCCAACTCCTTCTCCAACCTCGGGTTCGTGGTCGCCGGGCTGCTGATCGCGTGGCGGGCCGGGCGCCCCGACCGGCTGGGCGACGCGCTGCCCCGGTACGCCGGCCTGGCCACGGCGTACGCCTGCGTGGTGGTGCTCCTCGGGCCGGCCAGCGCCGCGATGCACGCCACCCAGTCGGAGCTGGGCGGTCGGCTCGACCTGCTGAGCATGTACCTGGTGGCCTCGTTCGCCGCGGCGTACGCCCTGATGCGGTGGACCGGGCCGCAGGGGCGGCTGTCCTTCTGGCTGGTGTTCGGCCTGCTCGTGGCCGGCTGCGAGCTGGTCGGGCTCTACGACGGCGAGGTGCCGGTCGTGACGTACGCCGGCAACCTCGCCTTCGCCGCGCTGCTGCTCCTGGCCGTGGTCGTCGAGGTCCGGCTCCGGCGCCGCCCCGGCGCGACCCGCACCGACCTGCGGTGGGGCGCGGCCGCGCTGGGCACGATCCTGCTCGCCTTCGCGATCTGGGTCACCAAGGCGCTGTGGTGCGACCCGCACTCCCTGGTCCAGGGGCACGCGGCCTGGCACCTGCTGGGCGCGGTGGCGGCGTACCTGCTCTTCCGCTTCTGGGCCAGCGAGCGGGCCGGCGACGAGACGGGCTAGGAGCCGGTGGGCTCCGGGATCGGGTCGGCGCGCAGCTCGTGCCGACCGGCGACGACCAGCCACACCGCCAGGGTGGCGATCAGCAGGACCGGGAGCAGCTCGATGTCGGGCACGACCGTCGCGGCGAGGAAGAGCGAGAGCCAGCCGCTGCGGGTCGCGGCGATGGTGATGCCGAGGACCCCGGCCGAGACCGCGACGGCCGGCGGCACGCTGTCGACGAACCCGACCACGGCCCAGCCCGCGACCACGCCGACGAACACCGCCGGGAAGATCCGGCCACCGCGGAAGCCGGACGCCGCGGCGACCAGCAGCGCCGCGAGCTTGACCACGACCATCAGGACGAGGTCGCCGTTGGAGTAGTCGGCGATGTCGGCCGAGACCGTCTTCATCTCCTCGAGGCCCTTGAAGAGCGTCTCGGGGCCGCCGAGGGCGCCCAGCCAGCCGAGCACGAAGCCGCCCACCGTCAGCATCACCACGGGGTTCCGGATCGACCGGAACACGCGGTGCAGCGGGGAGATGACGTACGACGCGGCGAGCCCCAGCAGCGCGGTCAGCAGCGCGACGGCGACCGCCCAGCCGACGTCGCCCAGGTGGAAGCCGTCGTAGCCGGGGATCTCCAGCCGCAGGTCCATGTCCGAGAGCGCCAGCATCGTCGCCGAGCCCGAGGCGGCGGCGACCAGGGGCGCGAAGAGCCGGTTCCACAGCGGGATCCGGGGGTCGCCGATCTGGGCCTCGGTGAGCATCAGGGCCGCGGCGACCGGCGTCCCGAACATCGCACCGATCGTCCCCGCGACGCTCCAGCTCAGCCAGGCCGGCACGGCGACCCGGGGCAGCAGCCGCATCCCGATGATGACGGTCAGCGACCCGTTGACGAGCATGATCGGGTTCTCGGGGCCGAGGCTGACGCCGCCGGCGAGCATCAGCACCAGCGCGAGGGCCAGGCCCGGCACCGCGAGGCCGGGCAGCGGCGCCGCCACCAGCTCCGCGCTGGCCGGATCGGGGCCGGCCCGACCGGGCGCGAAGCGCACCACGAGCCCGACGAGCAGGCCGGTGGTCGTCAGCACCACGACCATCCACCACCAGCGGTCGGGATCGACCCCGACCGCGTCGGGCAGGTCGTCCCAGACGAGGTCCTCGAGCAGCTCGGCCAGCAGCGAGAGCCCGAGCAGGCTCAGCCCGCAGCCGACGCCCACCAGGATCGCCGGCACGGTGAGCCGCAGCAGGTCGAGTCGACCCGGCAGCGGCGCCTCTGGGGCACTCGTCACCTGCAGCACGCTAGGGCGTCACCGCGCGCCGGCACTCACCCGACGCGGGTGAGTGCCAGCGGATCTCAGCGGGTCACGAGCACCCGCGTCGGGGCCAGCCGCGCGGCGGGTGCGGCCTGGGTGCGCAGATGGATGTTCTGGAGCAGGCCGACGGCCAACATCCCCGCGAACATCGAGCTGCCGCCGTACGACACGAACGGCAGTGGGACGCCGGTGACCGGCATGATGCCCAGGCACATGCCGATGTTCTGGAAGGCCTGGAAGGCGAACCAGCAGGCGATTCCGGACGCCGCGAGGCGGCCGAAGACGTCGTCGGTGCGCACCGCGATCGCCAGCGCCCGCCAGATCACCAGGGCGAGCAGCGCGACCAGCAGCCCGGCACCGACCAGCCCGAGCTCCTCCCCCGCGACGGTGAAGACGAAGTCGGTGTGCTGCTCGGGCACGAACCCGGCCCGGGTCTGGGTCCCGTCGAACAGGCCCGAGCCGAAGAGCCCGCCACTGCCGATCGCGATCCGCGCCTGCTCGACGTTGTAGCCGGCGCCGCGGGGATCGAGATCGGGGTTGGTGAAGGCCAGGAAACGGTCGAGCTGGTACTGCTTGAGGAAGCCGGCCGCCACCGCCGCGACCGCGGCGGTGACCCCGCCGGCGACGAGCAGCCCGAGCCAGCGTCGCGGTGCTCCGGAGACGGCGATCACGCCGACGACGGTCGCGGCGAGCACCAGCATCGTGCCGAGGTCGGGCTGGAGCAGGATCAGCGCCGCAGGGAGCGCGGCGATCGCCAGCATGCCCGCCACGTCGCCCACGCCCGCGCCCGCGGCGGCCACCCGCGACCGGCGTACGTCGGCGCGCTCGGCCACCCACAGCGCCATCCCGATCACCACCGCGAGCTTGGCGAACTCGGAGGGCTGGATCGACATCCCGCCGAGCTGGAGCCACGACTGCGAGCCGTTGACCGTGCTGCCCATCGTGAGCACCAGCACCAGTCCGGCGACCGAGGCGAGGTAGACCAGCGGGGCGACGATGCGCACCCACCGGTGGTCGGTCGCGAGGACGACCAGCATCAGCACGACGCCGATGACGATGTTGACCAGCTGCTTGCGCAGGTACGCCGTGGGGTCACCGCCGGTCAGGTCCTCGCGGTGGCTGGTGGCCGACCAGACGAGCAGCGTGCCGAGCGTGACGAGCGCCAGCACGGCGAGCATCAACACCCAGTCGAGGCGCGGAATCCGGAAGGCCGGTCGGGCGGTCGTCGTCGGCATCTCAGCCCTCCTTCCGCGGCGGCAGGATGGAGCCGTCCCGGGTGAACGTCGGCAGCCCCGCCGGCGGGGTGGTGCCCGGGATCGCGGCGCGGTCGGGCCGCACCGTCTCGCCCTCGATGCCGTAGAGCGTCTCCCAGATCCGGCGGATCGCCGGGCCCGACGTGCCGGAGCCGGTGCCGCCCTGGCTGACCATCATCACGACGACGTAGTCGTCGGAGTACGACGCGACCCACGACGTCGACTGCTTGCCGTAGACCTCGGCCGAGCCGGTCTTGGAGCGGACCGTGACCTGGTCGAGGGGGAAGCCACCCATCTTCCAGGCCATCGTCCCCTGCCGGGTCACGCCCTGGAGCGCCCGGTCGATGTAGCCGAGCACGGAGTCGGGCAGGCCGATCGTGCCGGTCTTCTTCGGCGGGATCTTCCGGACCACCTTGCCGTCGGCGCCGACAACCGCCTTGGCGATGCGCGGGGCGTAGAGGGTGCCGCCGTTGGCGAGCGCGGCGTACGCCCGCGCGAGCTGGAGCGGGGTGACGAGTGTGTCGCCCTGGCCGATCGCGAAGTTGACGGCGTCGCCGGCCCGGTAGGCGTAGCCCTCGGCGCAGAACTCCTGGGCGAAGAGGTAGACGAAGTCGCTGGTCTTCCCGTCCTGCGGCTTGTCGGCGATGCCGCAGTAGTAGTCCTTCATCGACTCGAAGTAGTCGCGCTTCCAGGCGCGGTCCGCGATCCGGCCGGAGGACTCGCCCGGCAGGTCGATGCCGGTCTCCTTGCCGAACCCGAAGGTCTTCGCCTCCGCGACCAGCGGGTCCTTGGCGTGCACGTCGGCGACGTCGGAGCCGTAACGCTGCCAGAAGTCGTAGCCGACCCGGTAGAAGAAGGTGTTGCAGGAGACCTCGAGCGCCTTGTCGAAGCCGATGTAGCCGTAGGCGCCGGACTCGTAGTTCTTGAAGTCGCGGTTGCCGACCCGGAAGGCCGACGAGCAGTTCAGCCGGGTGTCCGTCGAGAAGCCGTTGGTCAGCGCGCCGGCGGTCATGAACGGCTTCCAGGTCGAGCCCGGGGCGAACTGACCCTGGGTGGCGCGGCCCAGCAGCGGGTTGCCGGCCTCGTCGGCGTAGAGCCGGGCCAGCTCCTTCTTGCTGATGCCGCCGACCCAGGTCGCGGGGTCGTACGTCGGCTGGCTGGCCATCGCGACGACACGCCCCGTCCTCGCCTCCAGCACGACGGCCGCACCCGAGTCGGCCGCGTAGTTGCGGTTGGTCACCGGATCGTGGGTCGCCCGCGCGGTTCGGATCGTGTCGGCGAGCTGCCGCTCGACCACGCTCTGCACCTTCGCGTCGATGCTGGTCACCAGCGTGTCGCCGGGACGGCTCGCCACCTCGCCGTCGTCGCCGAGCACCCGACCCATCGAGTCGACGGCGACGCTCTTGTAGCCGGGCATCCCGCGCAGCCACCGGTCGTACTCCTGCTCGATGCCGGCACGGCCGACCACGGAGGAGCCGTTGACCGACGTGTCGGCGTCCTCGCGCGCGGTGTCGAGCTCGTCCTCGGTGATCGGACTCAGGTAGCCGAGCACGTGGGCCAGGTTGACGCCGAAGGGCCGCGGATAGGCGCGCACGCTCTGCTGCTCGGCCAGCACGCCCGGGAAGTCCTCGGGCTGCTCAAGCACCCGCAGCGCCACCGCCTTCGAGACATCGGAGGCCACGGGAACCGGCTGATACGGCGAGCCGTTCCAGCACACGCCGGTCACCGAGCCCTCGTCGCCGCAGGTGACCAATGACCTGCGGATCCGCGGCACGGGGACGTCGACCACCTCGGAGACCCGCTCGACGAGCAGGTCCTGCTGGTGCTCGGTGAGCTTGCCGAGCACGGTGCGGTCGACGGAGACGACCCACGAGGTGCGGTTGGCCACCAGCGGGCGGCCCTGGTCATCGACGATCAGGCCGCGCTGCGGCTGCACGACGATGTCGCGCACCGACTGCGAGGCGGCCTTCGCGTGGTAGCGCTCGCCGTCGACCACCTGGAGGTAGTAGAGCCGCGCGAACAAGGTCGCGAACAGGGAGAAGACCAGCACCTGGATCACGACCAGCCGCAGGCGGCCGGAGCGCTGTGCCTTGAGGTGCGGGGCCGGCGGATTCGGGGCCAACGGGCGTGGGGACATCAGGCGAGCGACCGGTCCGGCTCGAGGTGGCGGAACGTCGCCAGCACGGGCGGCAGCACGAGCGGCGTGAGCAGCACGTCCCACAGCACGCCGACCAGCACGATCTCGAGCAGCTCGGGGATGCCGGTCGCCGGGTCCTGGAGCAGCAGGCCGGAGAGCGCGAACACCGAAGTGCCGACGAACGACGAGGCAGCGACCGTCGCGAGCACCGTGCCCGGCGTCGGGCGGGCGTCGCGGCGCACCCGGCCCGCGACGTACCCGACGACGACCAGCGCGAGCGCCCAGCGGCCGGCGACGTGGTCGGCCGGCGGGGCGAGGTCGAGCGCGAGGCCCGCGGCGAAGCCGAGGACCGCCGCGAACTGCGGCCCGCGGGTCAGCGCGGCGCCGACCACGACGAGCAGCACCAGGTTGGGCACGATGCCGTCCCAGGCCAGGTGCGGGAAGAGCGAGACCTGGAGCACCAGGGCGACCACGACGGCCACCGCGGCGATGCCGGCTCGGGCGGCGCTCATGACCGGATCACCTCAGCCCCCCGTCCGCCTCGATCACGGCGCGGTCGCTGTCGGTGCCGGAGGGGACGACGACACCGACGAGGTCGAGCGCGCCGAAGTCGACGTACGGGTCGATGACGGCCCGCTGGGCGCTGTCGCGCACGCTGCTGAAGACGCTGGTGACGCGGCCGATGGGCACGCCGGAGACGTACGGGCCGGCGGCCTCGCTCCCCCACGTGACGACCGTGTCGCCCTTGCCCGGGACCGCGGCGCCGTCGACGAGCTCGAGGTCGAGCCGGCCGTCGCGGCCGAGCACGCCGCGGCCGTGGACGAAGCCGACGTCCATGCTCCGGCCGACCCGGCCGCCCACGACCGAGTCGGCGTCGACGATCAGCAGCACGGTGGCGGTGGTGCGGGTCACCCGCAGCACGCGGCCGACGAGCCCGTCGTTGTTGACCACGGTCAGGTCGGGGTGCAGGCCGGCGTTGGAGCCCGCGTCGATGGTGACGGTGCTCGAGAAGGACTGCGAGGGGCCGAGCCCGACCACCCGGGCCGGCACCAGCGAGTAGCCGATGCTGCGGGCGGCGGCGGTGAGGCCGTCGTACTCCTCGAGGCGGTTGCGGTTGTAGTCCTGGGTGGCCAGCTGCGAGCGCAGGTCGGAGTTCTCGGCCTGGAGGTCGAGGACGTCGCGCTGCAGGGAGTCCTTGGACCGGAACCACTCGGGCACCGCGGTGAGCGGTCGGACGGCGGCCGCGGTGGCGACCTCGACCGGGCCGAAGACCTCGCCGACGGCGCGGCGCACCGGGTCGACCGGCGACGACGTACGCGAGTCGAGGGTGATCAGCGTGAGGCAGGCCAGCACCAGCGCCACGAGCACGGACGTCTTCGGGCGGCCCCGGTCCGGGTCGCGGCCCCACCGGCGCGCCATCAGCCCCGCCTCCGGTCGCTGACCAGCACCTGCTGGAGCGCCTCGAACTCCTCCACACACTTGCCCGCGCCCATCGCCACCGACGACAGCGGGGCCTCGGCGACGTGCACCGGCATGCCGGTCTCGTGCCGCAGCCGCTCGTCGAGACCGCGCAGCAGCGCGCCGCCGCCGGTGAGCACGATGCCGCGGTCCATGATGTCGCCGGCCAGCTCGGGCGGCGTCTGGTCGAGGGTGGTGCGGACGGCGTCCACGATCGCGTGCAGCGGCTCCTCGAGCGCCTGGCGCACCTCGGCGCTGGAGACGGTGACGGTGCGGGGCAGGCCGGAGACCATGTCGCGGCCCCGGATCTCCGCCTCGGGCTCGTCGAGCATCGGGAACGCCGAGCCGAGGGTCATCTTGACCTCCTCGGCGGTGCGCTCGCCGAGCATCAGCGCGTGCTCCTTCTTCATCCAGGCCACGATCGCCTGGTCGAGGTCGTCGCCGGCGGTGCGGACGGAGAGGCTGGTGACGATGCCGCCGAGCGAGATCACGGCGACCTCGGTGGTGCCGCCGCCGACGTCGACGACCATGTTGCCGGTCGGCTGGTGCACCGGGAGCCCGGCGCCGATCGCGGCGGCCATCGGCTCCTCGACGATGTAGACCCGCCGGGCGCCGGCCTGGTAGCCCGCCTCCTTGACCGCGCGCTGCTCCACCGCGGTCACCCCGCTGGGCACGCAGATCACCATCCGCGGCTTCGCGAAGTACCGGCGGCGGTGCACCTGCTCAATGAAGTAGCGCAGCATCTGCTCGGTGGCCTCGAAGTCGGCGATCACGCCGTCCTTGAGCGGGCGGATCGCGACGATGCTGTCGGGCGTGCGCCCGATCATCCGCTTGGCCTCGTGGCCGACGGCGAGCACCTCCCCGGTGGCGTCGTTCAGCGCGACCACGCTGGGCTCGTCGAGCAGCACGCCGCGACCGCGCACGTAGACGAGGGTGTTGGCGGTGCCGAGGTCCACGGCCATGTCACGGCCGATGAAGCTGTTCGCCATGGGACAACCTGTCGCTGAAGTACCGCCCGACGTTCATGGGTGGTACTGGTGGGGAAGAAGTGACAACAGGTTAAGGACGCACGGCACGGCGCCACGGGAGGACACGCGGGGTGACCTGCGGAATCGCCGAGCTGGGTCGGCGGGCGCTGGGGTGTCCACGGCCTTCACCACCGGTTCACCGGCTGCCCGGGGAAACGACGAGACACGCCGATGCCCGGCCGGGGTGGTCAGGGAATGCGAGCGCGACACGCCGGGGAACGACGGCGTGTCGTGCTCGTTCTGCCTGACCACCTCCGCGGCGCGACGTCCAGTGCTCGTCGGCCGTCGTGCGGGCCGGTCAGCCCCCGTTGCCGCCCGTACGGCGCCCGTGGCGTCGGATGTCAGGTCCGTATGTCAGTCCGGGTGCCGGCTCGGCCTTTCTCGTTTCCCCGGCTGCCCGGGGAAACGAGCACGACACGCCGTCTCAGAGGCGGGGGAACCAGATCCCGATCTCGCGCGCGGCGGACTCGGGCGAGTCGGAGGCGTGCACGAGGTTCTCGCGGTTGGACAGCGAGAGGTCGCCGCGGATGGTGCCGGCGGGGGCCTGGCGACCGTCGGTCGGGCCGATCAGGGTGCGCACGACCGGGATCGCCTCCTCGCCCTCGACCACCAGGGCGACCAACGGGCCACTGGTGATGAACGCGCGCAGCGGCGGGTAGAAGTCCCGCTCGACGTGCTCGGCGTAGTGCTGGTCGGCCTGCTCCCCGGTGATGGTGCGCAGCTGCATCTCGACCAGGGACAGCCCCTTGGCCTCGAAGCGGCCGAGGATCTGGCCGACCAGGCCGCGGCGGACCGCGTCGGGCTTGAGCAGGACGAGCGTGCGCTGGGTCATACCGAGGACCCTATAGAGCAGCGGCCCGCGCCCTGACGTCGGCCGGGACCGGCACGTCGGCGTCGATGTCCGAGACCGCCGCACCGACGACCCGGCGCACCGGGATGTGCCCGCCCCAGATGCCGGCCGCGACGTCCTCGGGGTCGTCGACCGGGCCGCCGGCACGGGCCTTCATCGACGCCTCGAGCAGCGGTACGGCGAGCACCGCGGTCGCCGCGAGCTCCTTGCGGGTCGAGGCGCGCAGCGTCGCCGACCGGCCCGGGACCATGTGGTCGACGATCAGGTCGAGCGCGTGCCGGCACTCGGCGGGGTCGTCGACCGCGCGGGCGGTGCCGATCACCACGGCGGACCGGTAGTTCATCGAGTGGTGGAAGGCCGAGCGGGCCGTCACCAGCCCGTCGAGCTCGGTGATCGTGACGCAGACCGTCGCGTCGGTCGCCGCCCGCAGCCAGCCCGCGGCCACCGATCCGTGCAGGTAGAGCGTGCCGCCCGCGTCGGGGCCGTCGAGGTCCACGGCGTACGCCGTGGGCAGCACCAGCGGGTGGCTGTGCCCGTCCCGGGTCACGGTCACGCCCAGGTGCGCGACCAGCGCGTCGGCCAGCAGCTCGTGCAGCGCGGCGCGGTCCTCGACCATCCGGTTGCGGCCGCGGCCGACGGTAGTGCGGGGCGTCGGGGAGAGCGGCGTCGTCGTCACGGGTACTAGCCTGGCCGAGAAGTGGCCTGCATACACGGGCCAATTCGGCATCAGTTCGACAGGACACTGTATGACGACCCCGCCTCCCTCCCTGGCCCTCTCCCTCGACCGGTCCGCGCCCGGACCGCTCGGCCTGCAGCTCTCCGGCCGGATCCGTGAGCTGGTCCTCGACGGCACCCTCGGCCGCGGCGCCCGGCTCCCCAGCAGCCGGGCGCTGGCGGCCGACCTCGGCGTGAGCCGATCGGTCACCGAGCAGGCCTACGAGCAGCTGCTCGCCGAGGGCTGGCTGGAGTCGCGCCGCGGCTCGGGCACCTACGTCGCGGCCGGCGGTGCCGCCCGGGCCGTCGCGCCGGCCGTGCGGCGGGCGCCCGCCGAGCGGTCCCTGGTGCGGCTCGACGCCGGCACCCCCTGGATCGACCCCCGACACGCCGCCGGCTGGCGGCGCGCCTGGCGCGAGGTCTCGACGGCCCGGCCGCCGCGGGGGTACGACGACCCACGCGGCCTCCCGGAGCTGCGGGCGCTGCTGGCCGACCGGATCACCCGCACCCGCGGGGTCCCCGTGCAGGCCGACGAGATCGTGGTCACCAACGGCACCACGGACGGGCTGCGCCACCTGCTCACCGTGCTGCCGCCCGCCCCGGTCGCGATCGAGGACCCCGGCTACCGGGCCGCCGCGGAGACCGTCCTCGGGCTCGGCCGCGCGGTGCGGGACCTGCCGGTGCCCGGCACCGTGACGCCGGGCCACCTCGACGGGTGCGCCGCGGCGTACGTGACGCCCGCCCACCAGCACCCGCTCGGCCGGGTGCTGTCCGGCCCGGACCGGGTGGCGCTGCTCGACGCCGCCCGGGCGGCCGGAGCGGTCGTGGTCGAGGACGACTACGACTCGGAGTTCCGCTACGACGTCGCGCCGGTGCCGGCGCTGGCCAGCCTCGACCGCTCGCGGGTCGCCTACCTCGGCACCGCCGCCAAGTCGGTCGCGCCGTCGCTGCGGCTCGGGTGGGTGGTGCCACCGCCCGACCTGCTCGACCGGCTCAACGCGCGCCGGGTGATCACCCACGAGGGCGCCCCGTGGCCGGTGCAGCGGGCCTACCTCGCGCTGCTGCGCGACGGGTACGTCGACAAGGTGGTGCGCACCGCGCGCCGGGTCTACGCCGAGCGCGCGCCCCGGGTGGCGGCCGCGCTCGCGCCGTACGCCGAGCTGGCCGGGCCGCTGGCGGGCATGTACTCCACCTGGCTGCTCCCCGAGGCCGACGCGCTGCGCGCCCGGGAGGCCGGCCGACGGGCGGGGTTCGAGGTCAACCTGCTCTCGGACTACTGCCGCTCGGCCCGGCTGACCGGCCTGGTCGTCGGCTTCGGCGGCGTCACCGACGACGAGCTGGACCGCGCACTCGCGGCGCTGACCTCAGGCCTCTGAGGCCGCCTCGTCGCCACCGGCCCCGTCGCGCGTCGCGCGGGCCGCGTCGTACGCCGCGTAGGCCGCGGCCCGCTCCCGCTCGATCCGGCGCCCCAGCAGGTACGCCGAGCCCCACAGCAGGGCGAAGATCGCACCCAGCACGAACATCATCGGGATCACGAAGCCCAGGCCGATCGCGGCCACCTGGATCACCCAGCCCAGGCCGTAGGCCCACTCGGCGCGCAGCAGGCCGGCCAGCAGCAGGCAGGCCAGGGCCAGGCCGAGGCCGACGGCCAGCGCGCGTCCGGTCTCGACGTCGGCGACCGTGATCAGCACCGGCGTGGTGAGCCCGAGGGTGATCGCCTCGAGGCTCAGCACCGCCGCGCACATGCCGCGGCGCGGCGACCGCTCGCGCTCGTCCGGCGGGGTCGGGACCGCGCGAGCGGGGGTCTCGATGGGCTCGCTGTCGTTCATCGGCGTCCTCCCCGGGGACGGACCAGCAGGCTGCGCGCCTCGCCGACGGTGACGACCGATCCGGTGACCAGCACCGCGCCGGACCCGACCGAGACGCTCGCAGCCGCGCCGGCCTCGGCGAGGGCGGCGGCCTGGTCGATGGCGTCGGCGAGCCGGGGCGCCACGGTGACCCGGTGCTCGCCGAAGATCTCGCGCGCCGCCCGGGCCAGACGCTCGGCGGACATCGCGCGGTCGGTGGAGTTCTGGGTGCACACGACGTGGGCCAGGTGCGGCTCCAGGGCGGCCAGCAGGCCGTCGGCGTCCTTGTCGGTCATCACGCCGATCACGCCGACGAGCGGGTCGAAGGTGAAGGAGTCCTCGAGCGCCGCGCCCACGGCCTCCGCGCCATGAGGGTTGTGGGCGGCGTCGAGCACGATCGTGGGGCTGCGGCGGACGATCTCGAGGCGTCCCGGCGAGGTCACCTCGGCGAACGCCGCGCGCACCACCTCGTCGTCCAGCGGCCGGCCCTGCTCGGCATCGCCGAGGAACGCCTCGACGGCGGCCAGCGCGACGGCGGCGTTCTGCGCCTGGTGGGCGCCGTAGAGCGGCAGGAAGACCTCGTCGTACCGCGCCCGCAGCCCCTGCAGCGAGACCACCTGTCCGCCGACCGCGGGCACCCGGGAGACCACGCCGAACTCCAGGCCCTCCCGAGCCACCGTGGCGCCGACCTCCGCCGCGCGCTCCAGCAGCACCCCGGCCACGTCGGGCTCCTGCTGGGCGAGGACCGCGGTGGATCCCGGCTTGATGATCCCGGCCTTCTCGACCGCGATCTCGGCGGCCGTCTCACCGAGGTAGCGGGCGTGGTCGACCGCGACGGGCAGCACCACGGCCACCTGGGCGTCGGCGACGTTCGTGGCGTCCCAGGAGCCGCCCATGCCGACCTCGACGACCGCCACGTCCACCGGCGCGTCGGCGAACGCGGCGTACGCCATGCCGACCACGGTCTCGAAGAACGACAGCGGGTGGTCCTCGCTGACGTCGACGAGGTGGGTGTACGGCGCGACGTCGTTGAACGCGCGCACGAACTCCTCGTCGGTCAGCGGCTCGCCGTCGATCGAGATCCGCTCCGACATCCGCTCGACGTGCGGGCTGGTGAACCGGCCGGTGCGCAGGTCGAGCGCCCGCAGCAGCGTGTCGATCATCCGCGACGTGGAGGTCTTGCCGTTGGTGCCGGTCAGGTGGATCACCGGGTAGGCGCGCTGGGGGTCGCCGAGCAGCTCGGCGAAGGCGTGGATCCGGTCCAGGGACGGCTCGAGCTTGGTCTCCGGCCAGCGGGACAGCAGCGCGTCCTCGACCTCTTCGTAGGTCTCGGCGAGTCGGGGTGCGGGTACGTCGGTCATCTCGCCGACGAGTCTAGAGAGTTCCCTCGGCCCCGATCGGATCGAGGCCGGGTGCTACGGAGCCAGCGGCTCGATCTCGATCAGGTCTGCGAAGCGCTCGAAGTGACGGCCATGGTCGGTGACGATCACCGCAGCGTGGTTCTCGAGGGCGACCGCCACCAGGTTGGCATCGTGCACCTGCTTGCCGGCCACAGCGCCGTGACGGACCATCTCGACCAGACGACGCGTGGACCCTTCGGTGGCATGCAGCGTCTCGACACCGTCCAGAAGGTCCTCCAGCACCGCGACAGCGCGCGGGCCGGGAGGCCCAGCCCGTTCGACGCGACCGGTCGCGTCGCAGCAGTCAGGAACTCGCGCACCGACTGGTCACCGATCGCGAGCGCGCGCTCGTCCTGCTCCAGCAGGCGAACTGCCGCCCGATGGGCCGTTCGTGACCGATCCAGTGCCGCGACCAGGACGTTGGTGTCCAGCAGCACCCACTCCGTGCTATCGATCGCCATCGCCGGCGGGGACGTCTGAGCCGTCTGAGTCGTCCGGGTAGTAGTCCTCGCGGTTGAACGGCTCGGTGCGCCCCGTGTCGACCGTGATCAGGTTGAGCGGTCCACGACGGCGACGCCGCCGAGGCTGCGTGGCCGCGTCATCGAGGACGAGCCTGAGCTCGGCCTCGAGCGAACGACCGTGGGAGCTCGCTCGAGCCTTCAGCCGAGCGACCGTCTCCTCGGAGACGTTGCGGATGTGAAGGGCGGGCACGAAGCAATGCTGCTAGCAGATCACCAGGTTCACCATGTCCACGACGGGCCGGTAGCCGATCGCCTCGTAGACGTGGTTGGAGACCGGGTTGGCCTGGTCGGTGAACAGGCAGCAGCGGATCCCCCGGGCGACGTACTGCGCCGAGACCTGCGCCACCGCGCGGCCGGCGTAGCCCCGGCCGCGCAGCTCGCGAGGCGTGTAGACCGGGCCGATCCGGGTCACGCCGTTCGCGGGCAGGTTGGCGGCGGTCAGGTGCACCGGCGTGCCGTGCTCGTCCTCCCAGAGCCACACGATGCCGTCGTCGATGCGCGCCAGCATGTCGTCGATCGTGAAGGACTCCGCGGCGTTGCCGTGCGGCTCGGTGCGACCGGCCTGCTCGGCCGCGGCCCGACCGAAGTCCCGGAACCAGGCCAGGCAGAGCTCGGCGTCGCCGCGGGTCGCGGCCCGGAGCCGCCCCGCCGGGGCGTCGGGCAGCGCCAGGTCGCCGAGCTCGAAGAGCCGCAGGTGCTCGTGCACGCTCACCGCTCCCCCGGCCAGGCGCACGGTCTCGTCGGCGACCACCTGGGCGGCCGGTAGCGCGCCGTTGACGCCGCGGACCTCCTCACCGCGCTCGTGCAGCGCCCGGGCGAGCGCCACGGCGGCGGCGTCGGGCATCGGCAGCACGTAGAGCGGGTAGGGCGCGAACGGCGCCGTACGCATCGCCACGCCGGCCACCGCCCCGGCCCCGTCACGCGCGATCGCCCACCATCGGTACGGCGGCTCCGCGGTGTCGCCGCCCTGCGCCAGCCGTGCCGTCACGGTCGCGATCACGGTCGTGAGCACCGGCTCGGCGGCCAGGTGCGCGTCCGTCTCGGCCAGGAACCTCGCGGGGTCGCCGGTGAGCTCGATGCTGGAGGACATGACGGAAGTCAGCCAGCCGGGTGCCCACCCCCACAACCGGTTTCTCCGGTTGCCGTCGCGCGCCCTAGGATTTCGACCATGACCGAGACACAGAGCCAGGCCCCGGAGACGACCAGCGCAGATCCTCGCGCCGTCGTCGTACCCGACAAGCCTGCGCTCGAGGGTCTCGAGGCCACCTGGAGCGAGCGCTGGAAGGCGCAGGACACCTACGCCTTCGACCGCACCCAGCCGCGCGAGAACGTCTACTCGATCGACACGCCGCCGCCGACCGTGAGCGGCAGCCTGCACGTGGGACACGTGTTCTCCTACACCCACACCGACCTGGTCGCGCGCTTCCAGCGGATGCGCGGCAAGTCGGTCTTCTACCCGATGGGCTGGGACGACAACGGCCTGCCGACCGAGCGCCGGGTGCAGAACTACTTCGGCGTGCGCTGCGACCCCTCGCTCCCCTACGACCCCGACTTCACCCCGCCGGAGAAGCCGGACCCGAAGCGGCAGATCCCGATCAGCCGGCCCAACTTCATCGGGTTGTGCGAGCGGCTGGTCATCGAGGACGAGAAGGTCTTCGAGCAGCTGTGGCGCACCCTCGGGCTCTCGGTCGACTGGAAGCAGCACTACACGACGATCGGCGCGAAGGCGCAGGCCGCCAGCCAGCGCGCGTTCCTGCGCAACTACGCCCGCGGCGAGGCCTACCTGCAGGAGGCGCCGACGCTCTGGGACGTCACCTTCCAGACCGCGGTCGCGCAGGCCGAGCTCGAGGCGCGCGAGTACGCCGGCGCGTACCACCGAGTGGCCTTCCACCGGCCGGACGGCTCCGCCGTCCACATCGAGACCACGCGTCCCGAGCTGATCCCCTCGGTCGTCGCGCTGATCGCGCACCCCGACGACGAGCGCTACCAGTCGCTCTTCGGTACCACGGTCACCTCGCCGGTCTTCGGCGTGCCGATCCCGGTGCTGGCCCACCCGGCCGCCGAGATGGACAAGGGCGCCGGCATCGCGATGTGCTGCACGTTCGGCGACCTCACCGACGTGCAGTGGTGGCGCGAGCTGGCGCTGCCCGTGCGCACGCTGATCGGCCGCGACGGCCGGATGTCCCGCGAGACGCCCGAGTGGCTCGCGCACGAGCCCGCGGCCACGGCGTACGAGCAGCTCAAGGGGAAGACCGCCTTCTCGGCCCGCGAGGCCGTGGTCGGCATGCTCCGCGAGTCGGGCGACCTCGACGGCGACCCGAAGCCGACCACCCGGATGACGAACTTCTACGAGCGCGGCGACAAGCCGCTGGAGATCGTCGCCACCCGCCAGTGGTACATCCGCAACGGCGGCCGCGACGCGGCCCTGCGCAAGGAGCTGGTGGAGGACGGCGGCCGGATCGTCTGGATCCCGGCCCACATGCAGCACCGCTACGACAACTGGGTCGGCGGCCTGAACGGCGACTGGCTGATCTCGCGCCAGCGCTTCTTCGGCATCCCCTTCCCGGTCTGGTACCCCCTCGACGCCGAGGGCGAGCCCGACTACGACCACCCGCTCCTCCCCCGCGAGGAGGACCTGCCGCTCGACCCGTCCACGGTCGCGCCGGCCGGCTACGCCGAGGACCAGCGCGGCAAGCCCGGCGGCTTCGTCGGCGACCCCGACGTGATGGACACCTGGGCGACCTCGTCGCTGACCCCACACATCGCGGGCGGCTGGGAGAGCGACCCCGACCTGTTCGACCGGGTCTTCCCGATGGACCTGTGCACCCAGGGCCACGACATCATCCGCACCTGGCTCTTCGGCCGGGTCGTGCGCGCGCACTTCGAGAACCACCAGGTGCCGTGGTCGCACGCGATGCTCTCCGGCTGGATCCTCGACCCGGACCGCAAGAAGATGTCGAAGTCCAAGGGCAACGTCGTGGTCCCGACCGAGATCCTCGAGCGCTTCGGCGCCGACGCCGTCCGCTGGCGCGCCGCCATGGCGCGCCCCGGCCTGGACTCGCCGTTCGACGAGAGCCAGATGAAGGTCGGCCGTCGGCTCGCGATGAAGGTGCTCAACGCCTCCAAGTTCGTCCTCGGCGGCGTGGGCGCGACCGGCGTGAACCCGTTCGAGGTCTCGGAGCCGGTCGACTGCGCCCTCCTCGGCCGGCTCGCGAACGTCGTCACCGCCGCGACCGACGCGTTCGAGGCCTACGACTACACGACCGCCCTCGAGACCGCCGAGAAGTTCTTCTGGGAGTTCTGCGACGACTACCTCGAGCTGGTCAAGGAGCGCGCGTACGCCGACGACGGCGCCGCCACGGTGTCGGCGAAGGCGACGCTGGCGATCGCCCTCGACGTGCAGCTGCGGCTGCTCGCGCCGTTCCTGCCCTACGTGACCGAGGAGGTCTGGTCGTGGTGGCAGGAGGGCTCGATCCACCTGGCGTCCTGGCCGACGGTCTCCGAGCTCGGCTCGGCCGCCGCCAGTGACCCGGTGACGCTGGACGCCGTCGCGGCGGCCCTGATCGGTATCCGCGGCGCCAAGTCCAACGCCAAGGTGTCGATGCGGGCCGAGCTGGCGCGGGTGGTGATCCGGGGGCCCGAGGCGCTGGTCACCGCCGCCGAGCAGGCCGCCGACGACCTGCGCAAGACCGGCCGCGTGGTCGGCGACCTGGTCTTCACCGTCGACCCGAACGCCACCGAGATCACCGTCGAGGCGGAACTGGCCCCGGTCGAGGGCTGACCTCGGCCGGCCTCGGTCGGCCGGGGTCGGTCACCCGGGGTCCGGCCACACCGCCTCGGTCAGCGCCAGCCGCGGTCGCCGTCGTGACCGCGACCACCGCCGCGGCCCCAGCCCCGGTCGTGGTCGTCGTTGCGGTCGCCACGGCCCCAGCCACGGTCGTTGTCGTTCCCGGACCCTGACGGGCCACCGATCACGCCGACGACGCCGCCGACCGCGCCGCTCACCGAGCCACTCGGGTTGCCGTGGCTCGGGTTGCCGTAGCCCGGGTTGCCCCGGCCCGGATTGCCGTAGCCCGGGTTGCCCCGGCCCGGATTGCTGGAGTGCCCCCAGCCGTGGCCCCGGCCACCACCGCGGCCGGAGTTGTCGCGGGTCGAGGTCGGGATGCTGGTCTCGATGACGCCCTTCACGGCGTTCCGCACGCCCTGGCCCGCGCTCAAGCTCGGACCTCGGGTCGTGCTGCGGTCCTCGCCGCGACCCCAGCCGTGGCCGCGGTCGTGGTCGTCGTCGTCGTCACGACCCCACCCACGATGGTCGCTCGAGCCCGAGGAGCGGTCCGGCACCACCGGGATGACGGGGACCGTCGGCTCCGAGACGGGCGGCGCCGCAGCGAGCGTGGCGCCGTCGGCGTCGTCCTGCTTCGCGTCGTCCTGCTTGCGGTTGTCCTGGGCGAGGTGCTTGTCGTCCTTCTTGCCCGGGCGCTGGTGCGAGCTGCCGGGCCGGGTCGTGGCCTCGTCGCCCGCCGAGCCGGCCACGTGGCCCCGGTCCGGCGCGCCCGCACCGCGGTCGGCCGAGGACTCACCGCCCGTGGCGGCCTTCACCGCGGTCGCCGGCACCGGCGCCTCGGTCGGGACCGGCTTCGGGTGCAGCACGGGCGCGGCCAGCAGGGCCCGGTGGATCGGACCCGCGATGCCGCCGATGGCATCCGTGCGCACGGCGTGCGCCATCACCCCGATGCACGCCAGGACGACGATGATCGAGGCCACCAACGGTGCCCGGTGCTCGGACCGCATCTGACCCCTTCCCCGAGATATTCGGACGTTCGGGGATGAGTTTTCCGGCCCGGCCGCACCGCGGCCAAACCCCCAGGCCGCGAATGGCCGGAAATGGCCCGAGTGGGCTAGTCCCGACAGGCCAGGGGTCGGTGTGCGCGCCGGTCCGGATGGCCCGGGCGGGCCAGACGGCTCGGTGGGGCGGATCCGGCCAGGCCTAGGAGCCTCCTGAACAATCCGCGCGGCTACGCGACGGCCGGTGGAGCGTTGGCTGCGTTCGCCTCGGTCGAAGTGACCCGCCACGCCTTCCCTCGGCCGCCTTGCCACCGCACGCACCGGCCGCCGCTCGCGCTCGCCCGTCTTGTTCAGCAGACTCCTAGGCCGACTTCTTCTTCTTGGCCTCGGACTCGCGCGGCACCAGCGTCGGGGCGACGTCGTCGGACACGACCTCGCGGGTGACGATCACCCGGGCGACGTCGCCGCGGGACGGCACGTCGTACATCACGTGGAGGAGCACCTCCTCGATGATCGCGCGCAGCCCGCGCGCGCCGGTGCCGCGCTCCATCGCCTTGTCGGCGATCGCCTCGACGGCCTCGGGGGTGAACTCGAGCTCGACGCCGTCGAGCTCGAAGAGCTTCTGGTACTGCTTGACCAGCGCGTTGCGCGGCTCGGTGAGGATCTGCACCAGCGCCTCCTGGTCGAGCTTGGAGACGCTCGCGATCAGCGGCAGCCGCCCGATGAACTCCGGGATCAGGCCGAACTTGGTGAGGTCCTCGGGGCGCACCTGGGCGAGCAGGTCCTCGGCGTCGCGCTCGGCCTGGCCGCGGACCTCCGCGGTGAAGCCGAGGGTCTTCTTGCCGACCCGCTGCTCGATGATGTGCTCGAGCCCGGCGAACGCACCACCCACGACGAAGAGGATGTTGGTGGTGTCGATCTGGATGAACTCCTGGTGGGGGTGCTTGCGTCCCCCCTGCGGCGGCACCGAGGCCGTGGTGCCCTCGATGATCTTCAGCAGCGCCTGCTGGACGCCCTCGCCGGAGACGTCACGGGTGATCGACGGGTTCTCGGCCTTGCGGGCCACCTTGTCGATCTCGTCGATGTAGATGATGCCGGTCTCGGCCTTCTTGACGTCGTAGTCGGCGGCCTGGATCAGCTTGAGCAGGATGTTCTCGACGTCCTCGCCGACGTAGCCGGCCTCGGTGAGGGCGGTCGCGTCGGCGATGGCGAACGGGACGTTGAGCATCCGGGCCAGCGTCTGGGCGAGGTAGGTCTTGCCGCAGCCGGTCGGACCGATCACGAGGATGTTGGACTTCGCGACCTCGACGACCTCGTCCTTGCTGTGCTTGCCCGGGCCCGCGGGGCCAGCCCCGGGCTGCAGGCCCGACTGGACCCGCTTGTAGTGGTTGTAGACCGCGACCGCGAGCGACTTCTTCGCCTGCTCCTGACCGATGACGTAGGAGTTGAGGAACTCGAAGATCTCGCGCGGCTTGGGCAGCTCGTCGAGGCTGACCTCGGAGCCCTCGTTGAGCTCCTCCTCGATGATCTCGTTGCACAGGTCGATGCACTCGTCGCAGATGTAGACGCCGGGACCCGCGATCAGCTTCTTGACCTGCTTCTGGCTCTTCCCGCAGAAGGAGCACTTGAGCAGGTCGCCTCCGTCACCGATACGTGCCACGGGCGGTCATCCTCCGGTATCTCGAGCTCGACCTGTCGGGCCCGGTGGGTCGGGTCCTGGGCTGTCGAACCTATCTGTCGAGCTGGTGCTGCGGTTGTGCGATCGAGGGGCCGAGGGCCTCTCTGACGGTACCGCGTGCCACCCCCGTTCGGGGGAGGGACACGGGACGTTCTGGGTCGGCCATGGCCTCAGGCGAGTGCGGGGGCACCCTTGCGCGACTCGATCACCGCGTCGATCAGGCCGTACTCGACGGCCTGCTCGGCGGTGAGGATCTTGTCGCGCTCGATGTCGCGGCTCACCTGCTCGAGCGGGCGACCGCTGTGGTCGCTGATCATCTTCTCCAGCAGCTCCCGCATCCGCAGGATCTCGTTGGCCTGGATCTCGATGTCGGAGGTCTGCCCGAAGGTGCCCTCGGTGTAGGGCTGGTGGATCAGGATCCGGCTGTTGGGCAGCGCCATCCGCTTGCCGCGGGCGCCGGCGCCCAGCAGGATCGCCGCCGCCGAGGCCGCCTGGCCGATGCACACGGTCTGCACGTCGGACTTGATGAAGTTCATCGTGTCGTAGATGGCCGTCAGCGCCGTGAACGAGCCGCCGGGGCTGTTGATGTAGATCTGGATGTCCTGGTCGGGGTTCATCGACTCCAGGCACATCAGCTGGGCGATCACCGCGTTGGCGACGTCGTCGGAGATCGGCGTGCCGAGGTAGATGATGCGGTCCTCGAACAGCTTGGCGTAGGGGTCGATGCGCCGGAAGCCGTACGACGTGCGCTCTTCCCACTGCGGGATGTAGTAGTTCATGGCTCTTTCCCCGTCTCGTGGGTTCAGTTCTTGTGGGCCGGGCGGCCGTCGTCGGCGGCCTCGCGGGCACTCTTGATGACCTGGTCGACCAGGCCGTACTCCTTCGCCTGCTCCGCGGTGAACCAGCGGTCGCGGTCGGCGTCGGCCTCGACCTGCTCGCGCGGCTGGCCGGTGTGCTCGGCGATCAGGTCGAGCAGGATCTGCTTGATGTGCAGCGACTGCTGGGCCTGGATCTTGATGTCGGAGGCCGAGCCGCCCATGCCGGACGACGGCTGGTGCATCATGATCCGCGCGTGCGGCAGCGCGTAGCGCTTGCCCTTGGTGCCGGCGCAGAGCAGGAACTGCCCCATCGAGGCGGCCAGGCCCATGCCCACCGTGGCGACGTCGTTGGGGATGTAGTTCATGGTGTCGTAGATCGCCATGCCGGCGTCGACCGAGCCACCCGGGCTGTTGATGTGCAGGAAGATGTCGGCCTCGGGGTCCTCGGCGGACAGCAGCAGCAGCTGGGCGCAGATCGCGTTCGCGTTCTGGTCGCGGACCTCGGAGCCGAGGAAGACGATGCGCTCGCGCAGCAGGCGCTGGTAGATGTGGTCGTCGAGGCCGTTCATCCCGCCGCCGCCGTTGAGCTGCGGCTGCTGGGTCCCCGAGTGGGGCGCGGAGCTGGAGTACTGGGTCACGAAAGCGACCCTAGCCGCAAGCGCCGACACATCCACGGCGTACACCCCCCTGTTCGCCGACAGCAGATTTCGGGCCTGCTGCGGCCGGCATGACCCTGAGCGGTGCGGTCCGTCGGGTGCCGGCGGCACGCGGATCGCCGTTTCCCCGGCCGCCCGGGGAAACGGCGGCGACACGCCGGGGCAGCCGGGGGCGGTCAGGGAAAGCGGAGCGCGACACGCCGGGGGATGCGGCGTGTCGCGCTCGGACTACCTGACCGACCCCCGCTGGACCCCGGGTCGGCCCCGGGCCCGTGCTCTGGGCGAAATGCCGTCGACCCGCCCGAACGGCTCGGGCGGGTCGACGAACGGGATCGGGTGGGATCAGGCCTCGGCCTTCTCCTCCGCGGCCTCGGCGTCCCCAGCCTCGGCGTCCCCAGTCTCGGCCTCGGCCTCGGCGGCGTCCTCCGGCGCACCGATGGTGCCGTCGGGACGCAGGTTCGCCAGCTCGACCACGTTGCCCGAGGCGTCCTTGACCACGGCCGACTCGACGATCCGGGCCAGCGCCTTGCCGCGCAGGATCTCCTGCACCAGCTCGGGGATGTGGTTGTGCTCGAACATGTGGTTCGCGAACTCCTGCGGGTCCTGGCCGGACTGCTGGGCCCGGCGGACCATGTGCTCGGAGAGCTCCTGCTGCTCGATGCCGAACTCCTCGACCTTGGCGATCTCGTCGAGGAGGAACTGCGCGGTCACGGCGTCGCGGACCCGGCGCTCGAGGTCGGCCTCGAACTCCTCCTGGGTCTGCTCCTCGTCCTCGAGGTACTTGTCCATCGTGACGCCGCTGTAGGCGAGCTGCTGCTCGAAGCTGCTGCGCCGGGCGTTGAGCTCGTCGGTGACGACGCTCTCGGGCAGCGGCACCGAGACCTGCTCGAGCAGCGCCTCGAGCACCGCGTCGCGAGCGGCGGCGGCCTGCTCGAGTCGGCGGCCGCGGCCGAGGCGCTCACGGAGGTCCTCGGTCAGCTCGGCGACGGTGTCGAACTCCGAGGCCAGCTGCGCGAACTCGTCGTCGACCTCCGGCAGCTCCTGCTCCTGCACCTGGCTCACCGACACGGCGACCTCGACGCCCTCGCCGACCAGGTCGCCGCCCACGAGCTGGGAGGAGAAGACGGTCTCGTCGCCGGCGGCCAGGCCGACCAGCGCCTCGTCGAGGCCGTCGAGCATGCCGCCGCGACCGACGCGGTAGGACATGCCGGTGACCTCGGCGCCCTCGACGGGCTCGCCGTCCTTGGTGGCCTTGAGGTCCATGACGACGAAGTCGCCGTCGGCGGCCGGGCGCTCGACGTCGATCAGCGTCGCGAAGCGCTCGCGCAGGGCCTCGAGCTGCTCCTCGACGTCGGCGTCGGTGAGCTCGATGTCGTCGACCTGGGCCTCGACGCCGTCGTACGACGGGAGCGTGATCTCGGGCTTGACGTCGACCTCGGCGGTGAACTCGAGCGCGTCGTTGTCCTCGAGCCTGGTCACCTCGATCTCCGGCTGCGCGAGCGGCTGGAGGTCGTTGGCCTGGAGCGCCTCGATGTACTTCTGCGGCACGACCTCGTTGATCGCCTGGTCGAGGACCGCACCGCGGCCGACCTGACGGTCGATGACGGCCGGCGGGACCTTGCCGCGGCGGAAGCCGGGCACGTTGATCTGCTGGGCGATGGCCTTGTATGCCTTGTCGAGGCTCGGCTTGAGCTCCTCGAAGGGCACCTCGACGGTCAGCTTGGCCCGGGTCGGGCTCAAGGTCTCGACGGCGCTCTTCACAGGCTTTCTCCTATTGGTTGCTCGATGGGTTCTGCGGTGCTGCGAGTCGGGGCGACAGGACTCGAACCTGCGATCTCCTGCTCCCAAAGCAGGCGCGCTAGCCACTACGCTACGCCCCGCCAGGCGGCGCCCCGGACGCTACCGCGGCAGCGTCCGGACCCCTCCTGGAGCGGATGACGGGAATCGAACCCGCGTAGCCAGTTTGGAAGACTGGGGCTCTACCATTGAGCTACATCCGCGCGACACCTCCCCGACCCGTCGACCAGGGCGCGAATGTGCGGTGCAATCGTGCCATACCGAGCCCACCTGGCCCCAACCGGGACGGCGCCGTGGACGCTCCCCTGGTACGGCGTCGGTACGGCGCTGGTACGACGTGGGGCCGCGTCAGCGGCGGTGGACGAGCACCAGCGCGCGGTCGTCGTTGTGGGAGCCCAGCGCGTCGACCAGCCGGTCGGCGCCGCCCTCGAAGTCGCCGCGCAGCAGCCGCTCGGCCTGACCGAGCATCCGGTCGATGCCGAGCCCGATGTCGCGCTTGGGCGTCTCGACCATCCCGTCGGTGTAGAGCATCATCGCGTCGCCGGGTCGCAGTACCCCGGAGACGGTGGTGAACTCGGCGTCCTCGATGAGCCCGAGCACCGGGCCCTCCGCCTCGTGCACCGACCAGCGCCCGGAGCCGGCGTCGAGCTGCGCCGCCGGCGGGTGGCCGGCGGCGCGGACCTCGAAGTCGCCGGTCTCGAGGTCGAGGGAGAGGTGGATGGCGGTCGCGAACCCCTCGTCCCAGCGCTGGTTCAGCAGGTACTCGTTGGCCGCGGGCAGGAACTCGGCCGGCTCGAGGGCGCCGAGCAGGCCGCCGAAGGCGCCCGAGAGCAGCAGCGCGCGGGTGCCGGCCTGCTCCCCCTTGCCGGAGACGTCGACGACGACGATCTGCAGTCGGTCGGAGTCGCGCGGGACCACGGCGACCACGAAGTCGCCGGCGAACGGCGTGCCGCCGGCCGAGCGCAGCGCGCCCTCGACCAGCCAGCCCGAGGGCAGCGGCGGGATCCCGCCCTGGCTCAGGATCCGGTCGCGCAGGTCCACGAGCATCGACTCCCCCTGCACCCCGGCGACGCCCAGCCGGGAGCGCCGGAAGGAGGTGGTCAGCACGATGAAGCAGAGCGCGTAGAGGATGGTGATCGCCAGCACGATCCGGGCGTCGAGCTCCGGCTGCCGCGCGATGGCGAGCATTAGCATCACCATCACGAAGACCACGAACCACGGCAGCTGCCGCGGCCCGAGCAGCAGGCTGCCGAGCAGCAGCGGGATCATCAGCGTCGTCATCGGCGCGGTGCCCGGCCAGGCCAGCACGACCAGGGTGATCAGGACCGTGAGCGCGACCAGCAGCACCAGCGTGCGGTTGGCACGCGGCAGGAGGTGCCGGCGGCGGCGCACCCGCCGCGGTCGGGACGGCTGAGCGGGCCGGTCCGCGTCGGTACGAGCGGTCATGGTCGTCGGTCCTCGTCCTGGGGTGCGCTCACTGTAGTGCTCGGGACCGGTACCTGCGCTGGCACTGGGAGCACCAGAACAGGTTGCGCCCCTGGAGCTCGGCGGTGCGCACCGACCGCCCGCAGACGTGGCAGGGCATGCCGTTGCGGCGGTAGACGTAGACCTCGCCGCCGTGGTCGTCGCGGCGCGGCGGCCGGCCCATCGCCTCCGGCGTGTGCTCCGGTCGCACCGTGTCGATCCGCCCGGTGCGCACGCCCTCGCGCATCAGGACGACCAGGTCGTCCCACATCGCCCGCCACTGCCCGATCCGCAGCGTGTTTCCCGGCCGGTAGGGGTCGATCCGGTGCCGGAACAGCACCTCGGCCCGGTAGACGTTGCCGACGCCCGCGAGCACCGACTGGTCCATCAGCAGCGAGCCGATGGGCGCGCGACTGCGCCGGATCCGTTCCCAGGCCAGGCCGGGGTCGGCGTCGGCGCGCAGCGGGTCCGGCCCGGACCGGAGGACGACGAGGTCGCGCTCCGCGCGGGTCAGCAGCTCGCACGTCGTGGCGCCGCGCAGGTCGGCGTACGAGAACGCGGCGGAGCCACCGGCGGGCGCGGCCACCAACCGCAGGCGCACCTGCCCCCTCGGCACCGGCACCTCGGGCACCCCGGCGACGACCTCGAGGCCGCCGTACAGGCCGAGATGGATGTGCACGAACCGCTCGTCGGGGAACCCGACGAACAGGTGCTTGCCCCAGGCCTCGGCGCCGACCAGGACCTGGCCGTCGATCAGCGCAGCGGACTCGGCGAACCGGCCCTGGGGGCTGCTCGCCTCGACCTCGCGGCCGCCGAACACCAGGGTCAGCTCACCGGCGAGCCGGTGGAGGGTGTGTCCCTCAGGCATCGGCAGCCGGAGGCTCCGGGAGTGGCGGCAGCGTGCCGTCGACCTCGTACGCCGCGAGCTGGGCGATCCGCCGGGAGTGGCGCTCGGCGTCCGAGAACGGCTCGGCCAGGAAGAGCTCCACGAACCGGGTCATCTCCGCCAGCGAGTGCATCCGGCCGCCGACGGCCACGACGTTGGCGTCGTTGTGCTGGCGGGCGAGCAGCGCGGTCTCCTCCGACCACGCCAGCGCGCACCGGATGCCGGCGACCTTGTTGGCGGCGATCTGCTCACCGTTGCCGGAGCCGCCGATCACGACCCCCAGGCTGTCCTGGCCGGCCGCGCGCTCGGCCGCGACGGCCTGCGCCGCGCGCAGGCAGAAGACGGGGTAGTCGTCCTGGGCGTCGTACCAGAACGGACCGTGGTCGACCGGCTCGTACCCGTGCTCGGTGAGCCAGGTCGTCAGGTGGTCCTTCAGGTCGAGGCCGGCATGGTCGCAGCCGAGGTGCACGCGCATGCGGGCATCCTCTCAGCAGCACTGGTCGATGAACGAGGCGGACTGCCGCAGCAACTGCTCGGCAGCGGGGAACACCGAGGCGTGCCGCCAGAAGCCGTGGACCTGACCGAGGTAGCGGGTCGCGGTGACCGCCACGCCGGCGTCGGCGAGCCGCGCCGCGAGGTGCTCCCCCTCGTCGCGGAGCGGGTCGTGCTCGGCGGTCACCAGCAGGGTGGGCGGCAGCGTCGCGAGCCGGTCGGAGCGCAGCGGCGCGAGGTCGGGGTGGATGAGGTCGGCGGGCGTCGCGGCGTACTGCTGCCAGTACCACGCCGCCTCACGCGGGTCGAAGCCGTCGGTGGCGGTGCGGTACGAGGCGAAGCCGGCCTCGGGGTCGAGGAACGGGTAGACCAGCACGACGCCCGCGAACCGCGTCGGGTGGCGCAGCGCGGCGACCAGCGCGAGGTTGCCGCCGGCGCTGTCGCCGTGGACGACCGTCGGCCCGTCGAGGCCGAGCGCAGGGCCCTCGCGGTCGAGCCAGGCGACGACGGCCGACACGTCGTCGGGCGCCGCCGGGAATCGATGCTCGGGTGGCCGCCGGTAGTCGACGCTGAGCACCGCCCGGCGGGTGCGGTTGGCCAGCCGGCGGGCGGCCGGGTCGTGGACGTCGACGTCGTGGAAGACGAAGCCGCCTCCGTGCAGGTGCAGCACCAGGCCGGGTGTGGCGTGGTCGGGCCGGTAGAGACGCGCCGGCACACCGTCGGCGTCGATGTCGCGCACCTCGGCGACGTCCTCGCGCGGCTCGGCCGCCGCGGCCGCGCGCGCCTGCGCACGAGCGGCGGGTACGTCGTAGCCCTCGGTCCAGACGGGCGTCTCTGCGGCCGCCAGCTCGACGGCGCGCCGGGCCTCGGGGAACAGCATGTCCGCACGCTATCGCCGGCGATCGTGCCACGATGCCCGGCATGCAGATCTCGCGGGCGCGGGTCGCCACGGCCGCCGCCTTCCTCAGCCAGGGCATGGTGCTGCTCAGCCTGACCACGCGCCTGCCCGACTTCCAGGACAGGTGGCACCTGTCCGACGTCGCGCTCTCGCTGGTGCTGCTGATGATGATCCTGCTCGCCGGCGCGGGTTCGGTGGTCGCGGAGCGGCTGGCCAAGCGGCGCGACAGCGCCCTGCTGCTGCGCACCGGGCTGCTGGTCATCGCCGTCTCGGTGCCCGTCCTGTGCGTAGCGCCCAGCGCCGGCGTGTACGTCGCGGGCATGGCCGGATACGGCCTCGGCCTCGGCGTGGTCGACGCGAGCACCAACATGCAGGCGGTCGCGATCGAGCACCGCTACGGCCGGCCGATCCTGCCGTCCTTCCACGGCGCCTGGACGCTGGGCGGCGTCCTCGGGGCGACGCTGACGTTCGGGATGTCACACCTGCCGCTCGAGGCGGCCGCAGTCGTCGGGGTGGTGCCGCTCCTGGTGTCGTTCGCGCCGTTCCTGCCCCGCGACCACGGGCCCACCGAGCTCTCCCTGGAGGTGGCGGTCCCGTGGCGGCCGATCCTGCTGGTCGGCCTCGCGATGGTGCTCTTCTACATGGTCGACACCGCCGTGCAGACGTGGGGCCCGCTGTTCCTCGACCACGAGTTCACGACGCCCGAGCGCTACGTGTCGCTGGCCGCGATCGCCTACCTGCTCGCCAGCGGGGCCGTGCGGCTGGCCGGCGACGGGCTGGTCGCCCGGTTCGGCGTGGTGCCGGTGCTGCGGGTCGGCGCGCTGATCGGCGCCGCGGCGCTCGCCGTCGTGGTCTTCTCCCCCGGCTGGCAGGTCGCCGTGGCCGGCTTCGCGCTCCTGGGTGCCGGCGTCGCGGTGGTCGCGCCGCTCAGCTTCTCCGCGGCGGCGAAGATCGCCGGCGGCCCCGAGTCCGAGGGCGGGTTCGAGCCGGCCGTCCGCCAGGCCCGGGTCGACGCGGTGATCGCCCGGTTCAACCAGTTCAACTACGTGGGCGCGCTGCTCGGCTCGGTGATGACCGGGCTGGTCGGCGCCGGCTCGCTGCGCGTCGGCTTCGCCGTACCGATGGTCCTGGTGCTCGGCATCGTGCCGCTCGCCGCGGCGTTCGTGCCGAAGGCGGCGGCGTCACTCGGCAGCCGCTGAGCGCTCCTCAGGTCGATCGCGTCTCGAGACGCGTCGGCGCACTCGCGGGCTTCGCGAACTCAGGTCCGGGGCCTTGGTTTCGAGACGCCTCGGTCAGCCCGTCGCTCCGCTCCGGCCTGACCCGACGCTCCTCAACCCTTCGGCGCACTCGCGGACTTCGCAAGCTCAGGTCCGGGGCCTTGGTTTCGAGACGCCTCGGTCAGCCCGTCGCTCCGCTCCGGCCTGACCCGACGCTCCTCAACCCTTCGGCGCACTCGCGGACTTCGCAAGCTCAGTCCGCGGCGCCTCGCCAGTTCTTGTCGGGCAGCGGGACCGGGCGGCCGGGCTGCTCCCCACCGCGGGCGTCGAGGTAGCTCTGCTTCGGCACCATCACCTTGCGGCGGAAGATGCACACGACCTTGCCGTCCTGGTTGTAGCCGACCGTCTCGACGTGCACCACCCCCCGGTCGTCCTTGCTCGTGCTCTCCCACTTGTCGAGCACGGTGGTCTCGCCGTAGAGCGTGTCGCCGTGGAACGTCGGCGCGACGTGCCGCAACGACTCGATCTCCAGGTTGGCGATCGCCTTGCCCGAGACGTCCGGCACGCTCATGCCGAGCAGGATCGAGTAGACGTAGTTGCCGACCACGACGTTCTTCCCGAACTGCGTGGTCTCCTCCGCGTAGTGCGCGTCGAGGTGCAGCGGGTGGTGGTTCATGGTGAGCAGGCAGAACATGTGGTCGTCGTACTCGGTCACCGTCTTGCCGGGCCAGTGCTTGTACGTCGCGCCGACCTCGAACTCTTCGTAGCTGCGTCCGAACTGCATGCGCCCATGCTGCCTGCCGCCGCCGGGCGGCGCATCGTCCGGGCGCGTGGGCAATGTCACCCACCCTCACCCGCCCAGGCGGGCCAGTTGTGCGTCCACCAGCGCCTCGAGCCGCTCCGGGCCGAACCGGTCGGGGTCGAAGAGGGCCTGGACGACCAGGCCGTGGGTCGAGGAGGTCAGCAGGTCGACGCTCGTCTCGACGTCCGCCTCGGGCCACCCGGCCGCGACGTGCGGCCGCAGCCAGGCCCGCCAGCGCTCGTAGCGGGCGGCCTCCCGGGCGGACAGGCCGGCGTCGACGAGCGCCAGGCCCCAGAAGCCGACCCAGATCCGGCTCAGCTCGGCCGCCTCCCCCGTGTTGGGCAGCACGGCGAGCAGCCGGGTGCGCAGCGATGCCCGCCCGAGCGGGACGTCAGCCTCGCCGAGCGAGGCATCGGTGCGTGCGTGGAGCAGCTCGAGCGCGTGGTCGATCAGCTCGGCCCGGCTGCCGAAGTAGTGGGTGACCAGGCCCGTGGTCGCGCCCATCTCCGCCGCGACCGCGCGCAGGCTGAGGCCGCCGAAGCCATCGCGCGCCAGCACCCGCCACAGCGCCTCCGCGATCTCGCGGCGGCGTGCATCGTGGTCGACCCGGGCCGGCATGGGACTAGAGTACATAACAGTCGTTATGCAGATGGGAGCACACCATGCTGAGCAGGCAGGTCGGAGACGCGGAGCTGCGTCCCCTCGAGCCCTGGGAGGCCGCGACGTTCGCGGCGTTCACCGCGCGCCACCGCGAGCACCTCGGCCCCTGGCTCCCCTGGGCCCGCTCGATCGTCGACGAGGCGTCGGCGCGCGCGTTCCTCCAGCGGTACGCCGACGCCACCGCCCGCGACGGGGGCCGGATCTACGCGCTCTGGCGCGACGGCGAGATGGTCGGCGGCACGCTCTTCCGGGTCTTCGAGCCCTCCGCCGCCACCTGCGAGGTCGGCGTCTGGCTCAGCCCGGAGGCGACCGGGCGGGGCCTGGTCACCCGTGCCGTCGAGGCGATGGTGGCCTGGGCCGTCGACGTGCGCGGCATCCGCCGGGTCGAGTGGCACTGCGTGCCGGAGAACCTGCCCAGCCGGGCGGTCGCCCGGCGGCTCGGCTTCACCCACGAGGGCACGCTGCGCCAGGCGTTCGAGCACGACGGCCGGCTCTGGGACGTCGAGGTGTGGGCACTGCTGGCGGCCGAGCGGTAGCGGTCGAATAGTCGGTCGACGTACGCCGCGGCCTCGTGCGAGGGTGGAGGGACCTGACCGGCCCTACCTTCGCGGAGGAACGATGACGGACTCGAACGCCAACGACGACCTCAAGGCCAAGATGCGGGAGGCGCTGGATCGGAAGAACGCCAAGCGGAAGGGCGTCCGGCAGGACGCGCCGCTGAAGGAGAAGGCGCACGGCTCCGAGGTGGCCGGCGGCGCCGCGCCGCAGATGCACCGCCGCAAAGCCGGCGGCGGGGGTTCCTGAAGCGAGCAGCGGCGAGTGCACGGAGCCAGCTCGACGCGTGGGGTCGCGCAGCTCGAGCAAGCGCGCGGCCGAGCGTGCGAGGTCGCGACCGCGCGGCGAGACCCGGTGGATCGGACAGCGGTGGCGACCGTCGTGGCGGAGGGGTTTCGAGACGGGCGCAGAACGCCCTCCTCAACCACCGTCGGCCGGGCGCAGAACGCCCTCCTCAACCACCGTCGGCCGGGCGCAGAACGCCCTCCTCAACCACCGCCGGCCAGGCGCAGAACGCCCTCCTCAACCACCGCCGGCCGGGCGCAGAACGCCCTCCTCAACCACCGCCGGTCGCGGCGGACCCGGCGTACCCGGAGTCAGCCGAGCTGGTAGTCCTTGAGCAGGCTGCGGCCGATGATCATCTTCTGGATGTCGCTGGTGCCCTCGCCGATCAGCATGAACGCCGCCTCGCGGTAGAGCCGCTCGATCTCGTACTCCTTGGAGTAGCCGTAGCCGCCATGGATCCGGAAGGAGTCCTGCACGACCTCGTTGCAGTACTCCGAGGCCAGCATCTTGGCCATCCCGGCCTCGACGTCGTTGCGCTCCCCGGAGTCCTTCTTCCGCGCCGCCCGCACCATCATCGCGTGGGCGGTCTCCACCTTGGTGGCCATCTCCGCGATCCGGAACAGGATCGCCTGGTGCTCCACGATCGGCTTCCCGAAGGTCTCCCGCTGCTGGGCGTAGGCGACCGCGAGCTCGAAGGCCCGGTTCGCGATCCCGCACGCGCGCGCGGCCACGTTGACGCGGCCGACCTCGACGCCGTCCATCATCTGGTAGAAGCCCCGGCCCGGCTCGCCGCCGAGGACCTGGCCGGCCGAGATCTCCAGGCCGTCGAACACCGCCTCGGTGGTGTCGACGCCCTTGTAGCCCATCTTGTCGATCTTCCCCGGGATCGTCAGACCCGGCGCGGTCTCCCCGAACCCCGGCTCCTTCTCGACCAGGAACGTCGTCATGTTCCGGTACACCGACTCCGCACCCTCGTCGGTCTTCACCAGCACCGCGACCAGGTTCGACGTGCCGCCGTTGGTCAGCCACATCTTCTGGCCGGTGATCGAGTAGCCCGCCTCGGGCCCCTCACCCAGCCGCGTGGCCTTGGTCTTGATCGCCGACACGTCCGAGCCCAGACCCGGCTCCGACATCGAGAACGCGCCCCGGACCTCGCCGGTCGCCATCCGCGGCAGGTACTTCCGCTTCTGCTCCTCGGTGCCGTGCCTCATCAGCATGTACGCCACGATGAAGTGGGTGTTGATCACCCCCGACACGCTCATCCAGCCCCGCGCGATCTCCTCCACGCACAGCGCGTAGGTCAGCAGCGACTCCCCCAGCCCGTCGTACTCCTCGGGGATGGTCAGCCCGAAGATCCCGAGCTCCTTGAGCCCGTCGACGATCTCCTGCGGATACTCGTCCGCATGCTCCAGCTCGGTCGCCACCGGGAGGATCTTCTCGTTGACGAACGTCCGCACCGCCTTGAGGATCTCGCTCTGGTCCTCGGTCAGTCCGTCGGTCTCACACAGCCGGCCCATCGGTGTCCTTCCGCGTCGGGGTGACTGCCCGGTAACCTACTCGGTCGGCGCGGCTTCGTGGCCGTGACAAATCGCACGCACTCAGCGGCGCTTGCCGGACCCCTGCACGAGGCGCGCCAGGGCGTCGACCGCCGCCTCGAGCTGCTGCTCGGCGGTGACCGAGTCCGGATCGAGACCGGGTACGTCGCGCGGCACCAGCTCGGCCAGGTCGCCGACGACCCGGACCCCGGTCGCCGCGAGGTCGGCGCTGCGGGCGTCGGAGCGCTTGCGCAGCCAGTCCGGCACCACGAAGCCGATCGACGGCTCGTCGGACTTGCGCGCGGCGAGCACCTGCTTGGCGAGTCGCTTCTTGACCGCCTTGTTGTAGACGCTGCGGTCGACGTCGTCGCCGAGGGCGGCGTTCAGCCGGCCCAGCAGCAGGGCGGACGCGACGCCGAGCGACTCGTTGGCGCGCGGCGCCGGAGCCCAGGTCGCCGGGGCCAGGCCGGCGACGTCGCAGAACCGCTCCCAGAGCAGCTCCGGCGGCGCACCCGACGGCGGGACGGTGATCACGGTCACCTGCTCCGGCCCGAGCACCTTGGCCCAGCGCTTGGCGACCTTGCCGACGTCCTGCTGGCGCCAGAACCGCTTGCCGACGGTGCCGGACTCCGAGCGCACGGCGCGCTGGAACTCGCTCCAGGCCCAGCTCCGCCGGTTCTGGAGCGTCTCCTGCCACATCGCGGGGACCACCCGGCCCAGGTCGCGGACCGTGATCACCACCTCCACCCGGGCACCCGGGAAGTCGGCGAGCACCCGCCGGATCCGGTCCTCGGGGATCGGCGCCAGGAACTCCATCGAGAGCAGCACCGTGCCGGGGTGGTCGCGCACGTCGGCGACCAGCCTGGCCCAGGCCTTCGCGCCGGCGCCGGACGACGCGAGGTCGGTGACCGCCCGCACCTGCCGCGACCAGGGGGTCGGGAACAGCACGCCCTGACGCTCGAGCTCGTCGAGGTTCGCACCCAGCCGGGCCTGCACGAAGGTCGTCCCCGACTTCAGCAGCCCGACGTGCAGCACCAACCGCTCGACCATGGAGACCTCTCCGCCTCAACCAGAACCAACTGCAAGGACCAACGTGCGAGAACCTACGGACAGCACCACGCGTGGTTCACGAGCGGGTCACGAGTGGCTGTGCTGCGGAGACTACTCGTCGCGCCACTCGGGGCTGTCGAAGCCGTACTTCTCGGTGACGATCAGCCGCGGCAGCTCCCCGGACGGCGCGAGCTGACCGAGCGAGGCCAGCAGCCGCGCCGGGAACGGCGGACGCGTGGGACTGGCGTTCCCCGTGTGCGGGCGGTAGCCGACGGCGCGGGTGCGCTTGTCCCACATCCAGTTGAAGTGGTTGAGGTAGGCCTTGTACGTCTGCCGACCACGGATCGTCAGCAGCATCTCGTCGCCGGTCAGGCCCGAGTCCTGGTAGTTGCTCGACCCGGTGACGGTGTAGCGGGCGGCGGTGTCGTCGCCGTAGTGGCCCGAGATCAGCAGCATCTTCATGTGGCTGTAGAGGTCGACCTCGCCGTCGCTCTCGCCGTTCGGGCCGCTGTGGTCGGTGTCGAAGCCGTTGGAGCGCACCGGGATGTAGCCGCGCTTGGTCGGGTTGCCGAAGACCGCGCGGACCGCGGCGCCGGCCATGCCGTACTGGATCCTGATGTCACAGCCCTGGGCGTAGAGGTTGCGGAAGCGCTGGGCGATGTACTTGCCCCGGCTGCCGTCCCAGGCATGCATGTTGACCCGGATGATCGTGCGGCCGCCGTTGATCGTCGCCCCGGTGCACTTGACCGGACGCAGCAGCGTCATGATCGGGTCGTCGTACGGCGCGCCGTGGAACGGCGTGACCATCAGGCGGTACTTCGTGCCGATGGCCTCGTCGATGTAGGGCTTGGGGACCGGCTTGTCGAGCTTCTGCTGCCGGAAGAGGTCCTCGAGCCGCTCGTAGAGCTCCGGCGAGTCGTTGGTCGTCCACAGGTCGTTGTACTGGTTCTTCGCCCCGTTCATCTTCATGTTCACGGAGCCGACCATCACGACGTCCTTGGCCGCCCCGGTCTTGGAGAAGAGGAAGAACTTCGAGTGCAGGACGTCACCGTTGGACCGGCAGCCCTTGTAGCACTGGTAGGCGAAGTTCTTCTTCTTGGGGTTGGTGCCGATGGCCTTGCGCAGCTTGCGCTGGGCGGGCGTCATCTCGTGGTCGTTGATCAGCACCTGGACCTGGACGCCGCGCTTGCGGGCCTTGATGAGCGCGTCGGCGACCGGGAACCGGTCGAAGGAGAACATCGACATCCAGATCCGCGAGCCCTTCTTGGCGTGCCGGATGGCCGACAGCACCTGGCCCTCGATGCGGAACTGGGTCTCGGGCTTGGATCGCGGGACGTTGAAGACCGGCCCCTCGGCGGGCTGCCACTTCGCCTTCTTGGGCTTCTTCGGCTTGTCCTTGGGCTTGTCCGCCTTGACGAGCGCGAGCGACCCGGCGGACTGGCCGGCCGGAGCCGCCTGAGCGGTGGCGACGTACCCGCTGCCCCCCGTGGCGAGCACGATGAGACTCAGTGCCGTGACAAGCGCACGGGCGCTGGATTTCACGCGACGGACCTTTCGACGACGGAGCGGAGCACGCTAACACAGGCGATCGGGCCGCCCGTCATTCGCGGCGGCGGCGCCAGCGCGATGGCTTGGCGTCCAGCACGGGCACGTCCCCGGCTCGTTCGGCGGCCGCCCGGAGGTCGGTGAGCAGCGCCGCGACCGCACCCACCGCGACCGAGAGCAGCTCGGCGTCGGTGGCGTCGGAGGGATGCCTCCGGGCGGAGATGTCGGCGGAGCGGAGCAGGTCGAGATCGCCGCGCAGGTCGAAGCCGCCGCCCGCGAGCAGGCCCAGCGTGCGCTCCTCCCGGCGCCGCAGCTCGGCCAGCTTCTCGGCGGAGGGCCGGTAGCGCTCGGCGCCCTCGTGCACCAGCGTCCGCTCCCCGAGGTGTCCCCGGATCCAGCGGCCGCGGTCGGTGGGCGAGGTGAAGCCCCTCAGCTCCGCGTTGGTCCGCCGCAGCACCTCGACCTCGACGAGCCCGAGGGACGTGTTCGCGGGCTGCTCCTGGCTCTCGAGTCCGTCGGAGCCCTGCCCGCAGACGTCGAGGAAGGTGTCCCAGAGCGCGCGCGGACCCGCCCCCTTGGTGAGGGGCACGACATGGATGCGCTCGTGGTCGAGCACGCTCCCCCAGCGCTCGAGGACGTCGCCGAGGTCGAAGCTGGCCCAGCCCCAGGCGCTGACCCCCTTCGGCTCCGGCGGGTAGGAGTCGATCGGGAGGTGGTTGCCGTTCTTGACCCACTCCTGCCAGCGGGAGGTGAACAGGTCGACCGTCGGCCGGGCCGTGAGCACGACGTGCAGCTCGGCGTCCGGGAATGCCTCCCGGGCGCGCTCGACCTGCGCAGGCGTGGCCGACGCGAAGAACTCGTGGCTGATCAGGGCGTCGCCGCCCTTCTTGCGCAGCCGGGTCCGCACCAGGTCGGTCAGATGGGTCCACGGGTGCTCGACGTGCCGGGGCCGGTTGGCCAGGCCCGGGTCCTCGCGCAGCTCCAGCGACGCCAGCAGGTGCTGTCGGCGGGCCCCCGGGAGGTACAGGCCGCGCTCGGCCAACCGGTCGCGGTTGAGCCAGAGCGCCTCCTGCAGGTACGTCGTCCCCGTCTTGGGCAGGCCGATGTGCAGGAAGACGCGCGAGGGGTCGCTCATCGCTCCGCGTCCGGGCCCTGGGGCGTGGTGCTGACCCCCGCCCGGTAGCGGGCCACGGCCGCGGCCACGCGCGGGTCGTCGGTGTCGGCGAGGGCGACGAGCAGCTCGGAGACGAGGTCGGTGACCTCCGCCAGCCGCAGGTTGAGCTGGCGGCACTCCTGGACCTCGGCCTCGAGGTCGGTGATGCGCTGGCGGAGCCGGGCGAGGTCGCGGATGCGGGAGCGGATCATGGCCACTGGACCACCAATCTTGTGAGGTACGGCGGCGCGTCCGGCGTGCCCGCGTCGATGCGGGACCGCACGCGCACGGTGTCGCGGGTCAGGTCGTGGCGGGCGACGACGCGGCCGCCGGAGCGGTCGATCTCGGCCAGGAACGCGTCGAGGTCGAGCGGCCGCACGCCGTACGGCAGATCCGGGGACGGCGCCGTCGCCACCTGGAGGTAGAGCCGGCCGCCGTCGAGGGCCATCCGGGCCAGCCGGAGCAGGTTGGCGCGTCCGTACGCCGTGGTGGCGTCGGCGACGTGCCGGGCCAGCATCACCTTGGTGCCGGACACCTGGGACAGCTCGACGCCGAGCGGCAGCACCGAGCGCAGCTCGGTGAGGCTCATCCACTGGTAGCGCAGCGGCAGCCGGCCGCGGCGGGCCGCCTTCGCCCGCTTGCCGAAGGCCCGCCGGGCGTAGTCGAAGCCGGCCGCCGCGATGCCCTGCCGGGCCAGGAACGCGGCGTCGGCGCCGGCGCCGCAGCCGACGTCGAAGGCCGTCTCGGCGCGGCCGCGCTCGCGGCGCAGCACCCACCGCACGAACGCGCTGGGTGACGTCTGCTGCCCGTGGGTGCGCAGGTAGAAGGGGTCCCAGACCCGCTCACGGTTGGCCTGGGTACCCCGGAACCAGCCGCTGAGGCGGCGGTAGGTGCTCGGCGGCGTCTCGAACTTGTACGCCGGGTCGGGCACCCGCCAGCTCGGCCCATACATCGCGGCGAGCAGGTGCTCGGGCTCACGGGGCGCGGGGAGCTCGCGGCCCTCGAGCGTCGTGGTGGAGGTGGGGTACATCCACTCCATCCGGAACGGCGCCCGCACCTCCCCCATCAGGTGCAGGTGGCCGTCGCGGAGGAACCCGCCGAACACGTCGAGGCCGCGCATCCGGCCGTCGCCCTCGCGCACACCCACCTTGAAGGCGATGCCGCTGTAGCGGGTGACGGGGTAGCCGAGCTCGACGAGCGAGCGCTGCAGCCGGAAGGACTCGAGGACCACGTCGTACGGGTGCTCGTGGGCGCTCACGTAGCCGAGGTCGGCATCGGAGTCGTGCCCGATCAGCGCCCCCTCGCGCACGGCGCCGAGCAGGGTGCCGTAGGCGATGAAGGGGCGCACCCCGGCCGCGGTGAGCGCGCCGAGGACCTTCTCGATCGCGTCGAGCAGGGGCTCGGTGTGCTCGGCGCTGCGGCTCGCGAAGAGCCGGCGCAGCCGGTTGGACTTGTCGAGCCCCAGCGGGTTGCCCTTGGCGTCGGCGACGCGCACCCGGCCCTCGCCGGTGCCGAGGGCGACCTCGACGGTGCCGAGGGGCGCCTGGCTGACGTGGTCGAGCACGGTCACGGCGGTCCGGCCGTTCAGGTACGGCCGCAGCGCGTCGGGCCAGCGCCAGCGCCGCCCGGGGCCCTGCTCGACGGTGTCGCGCTGGGTCCAGAACGACCCGATCCGCTGGTCGTCGAACCGGACGTCGACCGAGCGATCCTCGGTGCCCCGGAAGGCGATGCCGTCGTCGTCGACCGAGAGCGCGGTCAGCAGATCGCCTGCGGGGGGTGCTGGTTCCACCGTGGTCCGTCCTCCTTCCGAGCGATCCCGTCACCCGTCGGAGGGGCCGGAGCAACCACGTCGACTCGGCGTCGCTCGCAGGGACGTGTTGTACTCTGCTGTCACACTAGCAACTCTGTCCTCAGCACTCGCCCGCCACCTCGGCGCCACCGACATCAGGCGTGCGGCGACATCTTGGGCGATGACAGAACGGGAGAATAACGCAGATGCCCGTGCCAGCCGTCGTGCGCCCGCGCCACCGCGCGTTCCTGGGCGCCCTCGTCCTGACCGTGGCCACCGCGGTCGCCTCCAGCACCCTCGCCCTTCCGGCACAGCCGGCCGCGCAGGCGGCACCCGCCACGAGCAAGAAGCGCGCCGTGGTGACCGTGCAGCCGCCCGGTGCGACCAGCTTCCGGATCGCGTCGTTCAACGTGCTCGGCGCCGACCACACCGACGGGGCCAAGCCGCGCAAGGGCTTCGGCACCTCCGCCCAGCGGCTGCCGATCAGCAAGCAGATCCTCGAGAACAACGGCGTCCAGGTCGTCGGCTTCCAGGAGCTGCACTGGCCGCAGGCCGAGCTCTGGAACACGATCGCGCCGGAGTGGGGCACGTTCCCCGGCACCACCCGCAGCGCGCCGGCTGCGCACAACTCGATCAGCTGGCGCCTCGACACCTTCACGCTCGTGCAGGCCAACGTGTTCCTGGTGCCCTACTTCAACGGCAACCTGCTGCCGATGCCGTACGTGCAGCTCCAGAACAACGAGACCGGCCAGCTGTCCTGGTTCGTCAACGTGCACAACCCGGCCAACACCCGCGGTCCGGCCCAGCAGTGGCGCGACCAGGCCGTCCAGGTCGAGTCCGACCTCGTGAACTCGCTGCGCGCGGCCGACCCGAGCATCCCGGTCTTCCTCACCGGCGACATGAACGACACAAGCAAGTTCTTCTGCCCGATCGTCCGCAACACCGAGCTCCAGGCGGCCAACGGCGGGTACGCCGACGCGACGACCTGCCAGCCGCCCAGCCCGGCCCGCATCGACTGGGTCACCGGCACCTCCGACGTGACGTTCTCGTCCTTCGTCGAGCAGCGCACGCCCATGGTCCAGAAGGCCAGCGACCACCCGGCGATGATCGCGACCGCGACGATCCCGCCCGCCTCCGCCCGCGCGGCCGGCGTCACCAACGTCGTGGTGGTCGCGGTCGACGGGCTCCGTCCCAACGCGTTCACCTCGGCCTCCGACGCCGACCGCACCAAGCACCTGCGCGAGTTGCGGGCCGCCGGCGCCTCGACGATGAACGCCCGGCTGGCCTACGAGCGCTCCACGCCGCTGCCCAACACCCTCTCCCTGCTCACCGGCCGGCCGGTGGTGAAGAAGCGCGGCGGCCACGGCGTGAAGTACGACGAGGACCGCGGCAGGACGCTCCACGAGACCGCCGGCCAGTACGTCTCGAGCGTCTTCGACCGGGTGCACAACGGCGGCCGCAGCACGGCGGTCTACACCAGTCGATCGAGCGCCACCATCATGAAGCGCTCCTGGAACAACAAGAACGGCGGCACCGATCCGGTCGGCCGCGACAACGGGCGCAAGAAGCTCAGCAAGTTCGTGCTCTACCGCGACAAGGACAAGCTGGTCGCCAAGCGGGCCATGCAGGATCTCGGCTCCCGCCCCAAGACCTTCACCTACGTCGAGCTCAGCGCGCTGAAGCGCATCGGCGACGCGACCAAGTACGGCGGCCCGAAGTACGCCGCGGCACTCAACCGCGTCGACAAGCAGGTCAGCGGCATCGTGCGCACCGTCTCCCACAACGCCGCGACCGCGGGCCACACGATGGTGGTCATCGTCGGCGGGTCGGCAGGCGCGAAGGCCGGCAACCGCAAGCCGGCGAGCTACACCACCCCGCTGGTCGTCTGGGGGCCGGGCGTGGTCGCCGGCGCCGACCTCTACGACCTCAACCCCGCCTGGACCAACCCGAGCAAGGCGAAGGTCCCCTACAAGAGCAACCCGATCTTCACCGGCGTCGTCGCCAACCTCGCCCTGGCCGTGCTCGGCCTGGCTCCACTGCCGGGTTCGAGCCTGAACCCGACCTCGTCGCTCAATGTCTTCGTCGACGGCCCCGTCGTCCCGTAGCGTCCGTCGGTCCGGCCGGCTGGCGCTCGCGGCCGTGCTGAGCGGGTCGCTGGTCGCCGCCGGGTGCACCGGCGACGGCAGCGACGCCGAGCAGGCCCGCAAGCCCGCCTACCACGCGCCGGAGCGGACCGCACCCGTGCGGGCGCCGGCGGAGCGCGACGTGGTGCTCACCGACCCGGCCACCCCGGCCCCGCTCCGCGGCGTACCGGACCGGCCGAACCTGCTGATGATCACGCTCGACGACGCGGCCTGGGAGGACATGCAGTACCTCCCGCACGTGCAGGAACTGCTGGTCGAGGGCGGGATGACGCTGGAGGACGGGCTCTCCCCCACCCCGGTGTGCGTCCCGGCTCGCGCGACGCTGCTCACCGGCCAGTACGCGCAGAACCACGGCGCGCTGACCATCAACGGCGAGGGCGGCGGCTTCACGGCGTTCGAGGACGACGACACGCTGCCGGTGGCGCTGCAGGACGCCGGCTACGACACGATGTTCCTCGGCAAGTACCTCAACGGGTACACCGAGGAGCACGTCGACCACCAGCCGCCCGGGTGGACCGTGTGGCGGCCCACCGTCGACTTCAGCACCTACAACTTCGAGGATCCCCAGCTGCTGGTCGACGGCGAGGTCGTCGAGACCCACACCTACTCCACCACGCTGCTGAGCGACCAGAGCACCGAGCTGCTGGAGGACCCCCGGCGCGAGCAGCGGCCCTGGTACCTGTGGCTCAACTACGTCGCGCCGCACCACGGCGGCCCGGTCGAGGACGACGACCCGAAGGCGCTCTACTCCGACGACGAGCACGCGCTGGCCACCACGGTCCCCGAGGAGCGCGACCGCGACACGTTCGCCGACCTCGATCTGCCCGACAAGCCCAACATGTTCGAGGCGGACCCCTCCGACAAGGTGGTCGTCTCCGCCGCGCGCGAGCCGGTCGCGCAGCAGCGCCGGGCCCAGATGCGGGAGGCGCACCAGCAACGGGTCGAGGCGCTCCAGTCGGTCGACCGCGCCGTGGCCCGCACCTTCGACACACTGCGCCGCACCGGTCAGCTCGACGACACCTACGTCGTGCTGACCTCCGACAACGGGTTCGTGCTCGGCGAGCACAACCTGGAGGGCAAGCTCTGGTACTTCCGCGAGATCGTCGGCGTGCCGATGTACATCCGCGGCCCGGGCATCCCCGCGGGCACCGTCAGTCGGACGCCGGTCTCGAACGCCGACTGGGCGCCGACGTTCGCCGCGCTCGCGGGCGCGACGATGGGCCGAGAGGTCGACGGGGTCGACGTCCTGCCGTGGCTGGACGCGCGAGCGAGCCGCCGGGTCGTGCCGATCGCGGGCTGGCCGATCAAGGGCGGCCGCACGCCGCTCTACACCGGCGTCGTGGTCGGGCCGTGGACCTACGTGCAGGGACGCCGGGGCCAGCCCGAGCTCTACTACCGCTCGGTCGACCCCTACCAGCTCGACAACCTGGCCACCGACCGGCGCTATCGCGCGAAGCTCAAGGAGCTGCGCCGGATCTCGCGGGAGTACCGCGACTGTGCGGGCGGCGCCTGCCCCAGCGAGTTCTACCGCTGAGCCGTCGCCCGCTAGCCGGGGCGGGCTACTGCACGCTGACGTCGGCGACGATCACCGGGTGGTCGGTGATCGCGCCGCCATCGAGCTCCCGGTAGCCCGAGAACGTCACCGGGGTGGACCCGAGGACCCAGTCGACGCGGGGCCGGGGCGGCACGTAGCAGGGTGGCCCGGGCAGGGCCCCGCTGGCGCTCTTCATCATCGGCGCGAGGCCGGAGAGCCGGCAGTAGAACGCCTCGTGCTCGTTGAAGTCACCGGTCATCAGCACCGGCACGCCGGTCTGGTGGAGCTCGGTCGCGAGATCGGCCTCGAGAGCGGTCGCGGTCTCGCGCCAGTGCTGCGCGGCGCCGCGGACGTCGGCCGGGTTGTGGAAGTTGGCGAACCAGAAGCGCTGCCCGCTCGCCCGCTGCTCCAGCTGCACGTAGGGCATCTGCACCGTGCGGCCGCCGAAGTAGGGGATCGCGATCGTCTCGGCCTCGATCAGCTCGAACTTCGTGGTGTCCCAGGCGATGCTGTTGGTGCCGTCGATCACCGACAGCGCCTGCCCGGGGTAGACGGCGAAGTTCGGGAGCCGGGCGAGGAACGTCGACTGCTGTACCGGCTCGAACTCCTGGGCGCCGACGACGTCGATGCCCTGCGCCGAGACCAGCGACGCGGCCTGGGCCGCGCGGGTGGCGCCGTTCGCGAAGTGGGCGCGGCGGCCCTTGCCGTTGGTGTGGCTGGCGCCGAGCATGTTGAAGCTCGCGATGCCGAAGGTCTGCACAGGCCCGACCGCGAGGCCGCGCGCGAGGCGCTCGGCCCGGTTGGCGAGGGAGGCCGGCCCGCCCTTGTCGCCCGCCCGGTTGCCGCGGCCCGCGCGCTGGGGCTCACGCACGAGCTCGGTGGCCTCGACCACCCGCTGCGGGTCGGGCGGCGCGGTGGTGACGGCGTCCACCTCGCCGTCGCTCACGGGGCGCGACAGCGAGTCGGCGGCCGCGCCGTTGTCGAGGGCGCCCTCGGACATCAGCTGGGCGACGCCCGTGACCAGGAGGCTGAGGACGACGACCGCGCCGACCGCGACGACCGCGAGCCGGCCCCGGTCGGTACGCAGCCTCCGGCGCTTCGTCTCGTCGATGCGGGAGCCGCCGCGGGGTCGGGAAGGCGGCTCAGGCGTCTTCACCGGCTCCACCTCCTGGCTCTCCACGCCGTCCGGCGGGCTCGATCGAGGGTAACAAGGCCCACCCCGGCGCGGGGTGTTCGCCACCTGCCCGCGCCCGAGGGACACTCCCCCGTCGCTCCATCGGCCGAATCCGTCGGCTCCTGAGCGTTCCGGGCTGCCGAGGACGGGGCGCCCCGACCGGTAGCGTAGGGACGTGAGCACCCCACGGAGTCGCAGGCTTCCCCCGCTGCGCTCCTCCAGCCCACGATTCCGCGGGGACCCCGCGTGAGCACGGCCCCCACCCGCGTCTTCGCGGCCCGACTCGTCGGGCTGCCGATCTTCGACCCGCAGGGCGACCAGGTCGGCAAGGTCCGGGACCTCGTGGTGGCGGTGCGCTCGGAGGTGCACCAACCGCGCGTGCTGGGGCTGGTCGCGGAGGTCTTCGGCCGGCGCCGGATCTTCGTGCCGATGACCCGGGTGACCAACATCGACAGCGGGCAGGTCTACACGACCGGGCTGCTGAACATGCGGCGCTTCGAGCAGCGCCCCACCGAGACGCTGGTGATCGGGCAGATGCTCGACCGCACCGTGACCATCCCGAGTACCGGAGTCACGGGCACCGTCTACGACGTCGGCATGGAGCAGGCCCGCAACCGCGACTGGGTGCTGTCCCGGGTCGCGGTCCAGGAGAAGCCGCTGGGCCTGCGCCGGCGCGGCCAGACCCACGTCGTCGAGTGGCGCGACGTGGTCGGCCTGACGACCCGCGAGGAGACCCAGGGCGCGACCCACCTGGTCGCCGCGCTCAACGAGATGCGCCCCGCCGACGCGGCCAACATGCTCCACGACCTGCCTCCGGAGCGGCGTACGGCGGTGGTCGCGGCGCTCCACGACGAGCGGCTCGCCGACGTCCTCGAGGAGCTGCCCGAGGAGGACCAGGTCGAGATCCTCGAGCACCTCGACCACGAGCGCGCCGCCGACGTGCTCGAGGAGATGTCGCCCGACGACGCAGCGGACCTGATCGCCGAGCTGCCGCCCGAGACCGCCGAGGCGCTGCTCGCGCTGATGGAGCCCGACGAGGCCGAGGACGTGCGCCGGCTGCTGTCCTACGTCGAGAACACCGCCGGCGCGATGATGACGCCCGAGCCGGTGATCCTCGGGCCGGACGCGACCGTTGCGGACGCGCTGGCGCACGTCCGCAACCCCGAGCTCACCCCGTCGCTCGCGGCCCTGGTCTACGTCTGCCGACCGCCCCTGGAGCCGCCGACCGGCAAGTTCCTCGGCGTCGCGCACATCCAGCGGCTGCTCCGCGAACCGCCCTCGACCCTGGTCGCGGGCGCACTCGACGACACCATGGAGTCACTGCGGCCGGAGGCGACCATCGACGAGGTCGCGGCACACCTCGCGACGTACAACCTGGTCGCCGCGCCCGTGATCGACGAGCACGGACACCTGCTCGGCGCGGTCACCGTCGACGACCTCCTCGACCACATGCTCCCCGAGGGCTGGCGCGACCGGGCGGTGAATCCGTGAGCGACCGGACACCCCGCCTCGACACCCCCCGGGAACTGCGCCGCAAGCCGCTGGTGCGGCGCCCGTCGTACAACGACGACACGTTCGGCGTCTTCGCCGAGTCGTTCGCGCGCTACATGGGCACCGCCCGGTTCCTGATGTGGATGACCGGCGTCGTGGTCGTCTGGATCGTCTGGAACATCCTCGCGCCGCGCGACCTGCGCTTCGACGACTACCCGTTCATCTTCCTCACGCTCGCGCTCAGCCTGCAGGCGTCGTACGCCGCGCCGCTCATCCTGCTCGCGCAGAACCGGCAGGAGGCGCGCGACCGGGTGATCGCCGAGCAGGACCGGCAGGCCGCCTCCCGGGCGCGCGAGGACATGGAGTTCCTCGCCCGCGAGGTCGCGTCGCTGCGGATGGCGGTCGGCGAGGTCGCCACCCGCGACTTCCTGCGCTCGGAGCTGCGCAGCCTGCTCACCGACCTCGAGGAGCGCGCCGACGAGCGTGGCCAGACTCACCAGGGCGACGACGCCGCGGAGGACGCCCCCACGTAGACTCAATGGTCATGAGCAGCCCCCTTCTCGACCGGGTCAACGCCGCGCTGGCGACCGTCAACGACCCCGAGATCAAGCGTCCGATCACCGAGCTCGGCATGGTCGACACCGTCGAGATCGACGACGCCGGGGTCGTGCACCTCACCGTGCTGCTGACCGTGGCCGGCTGCCCGCTCAAGGACACCATCAACCGCGACGTGACCACCGCCGTCGGCGGGGTCGAGGGCGTCACGGGCGTCGACCTGACCCTCGGCGTGATGACGGCCGAGCAGCGCTCCGGCCTGCAGCAGACGCTGCGCGGCGGGCAGGCCCAGCGCGAGATCCCGTTCGCCCAGCCGGGGTCGCTCACGAAGGTCTACGCGATCGCCAGCGGCAAGGGCGGCGTCGGCAAGTCCTCGGTCACCGTCAACCTCGCGATCGCGTTGGCGCAGCAGGGGCTCAAGGTCGGCGTCGTCGACGCGGACATCTACGGCCACTCGGTGCCCGCGATGCTCGGCGTGGCCGACGAGCGGCCGACGCAGGTCGAGGACCTGATCATGCCGGTCCCGACCGCGAGCGGCGTCTCGGTGATCTCCATCGGCATGCTCAAGCCGCGCCGCGACCAGGTCGTCGCCTGGCGCGGCCCGATGCTCGACCGAGCGCTGGTCCAGATGCTCGCCGACGTCTACTGGGGCGACCTCGACGCGCTGCTGCTCGACCTGCCGCCCGGCACCGGCGACATCGCGATCTCGCTCGGCCAGCACCTGCCCGGCGCCGAGGTCGTGGTGGTCACCACGCCGCAGGAGGCCGCCGCCGAGGTCGCCGAGCGCGCTGGCACGATGGCCTCGATGATGCACCAGCGCGTCGTCGGCGTCGTCGAGAACATGAGCTACCTCCCCTGCCCGCACTGCGCCGAGACCGGCACCGACCACCGCCTGGAGATCTTCGGCACCGGCGGTGGCGAGCGGGTCGCGAAGACCCTCTCCGACCGGTTCGGCTACGACGTACCCGTGCTGGGCGAGATCCCGATCGACATCTCGCTGCGCGAAGGCGGCGACGTCGGCAAGCCGATCGTCGAGGCCGACCCGACCGCGCCCGGGGCGGTCGCCCTCACCGCGATCGCCACCCGCCTGGCCGGACGCGGCCGCGGCCTCGCCGGCCTGCAGCTCGGGTTGACCCCCACCAGCAAGTCCTGACCCAGTAGGTTCTGCTTCGTGTTCGGGGTCGGCCTGCCGGAGTTCGCGGTCATCGCACTCGTCGCCGTCCTCGTCTTCGGGCCGGACCGGCTGCCCGACCTCGCGCGCCAGGCCGGCCGGATGATCCGCCAGGTGCGCCGGATGGCCAACAGCGCGCGCGACGAGCTGCGCGCCGAGCTCGGCCCGGAGTACGCCGACCTCGAGCTGCGCGACCTCGACCCCCGCACGATCGTGCGTCGTCACATCGCCGAGGTCCTCGAGGATGAGGACGACGACGAGCCGGCCCGCCCTCCGCGGCGCGGCCTGCGGCCGCTCGGCGTGGGCGAGATCCCGCCGTACGACACCGACGCGACCTGACCCGGACGCGGATGGTCGGGCCGACGCTGGCGTGACCCCGGAGGTGGCGTCGTGCCCCGGCCGCGACGAACGGTCTGGCCTGCGGCCAGCCCCGTCAATGACATCTTGACCGCAGCGATCCTTCACGGGGTCGGGAACCGAGTACTGTTCCTCGGGCACGGTCTCAGTCAGGTGCGAAGTCTGGATGCTCGGGCCTCGACGCGGTGCAGACTGCGAGCCGGCGGGCATGCCGCCCGGCGCGGACCACGGCCTCCGGAGAGGATGCGAACGATGACGATGGACACCGACGTCAGACGGAAGTCGTGTTCGTTCTGCGGGGTGCGTGGCAAGCGAGGCATGAAGTTCGGCGGTGGCCTGGGCGCGATGATCTGCGAGAGCTGCGTCGAGCACTACCACGAGCTGTTCCAGTCCAGGTCCAGGACCAAGGCGGCGTCGAAGCCGCCATGGGAGTCCATGTCCGATACCGAGATCCTGGCGAACCTGCCGCTGATCTCGCAGACCGCGGCGCAGGTGGACGAGTTCCTGGTCGAGTGGGTCGAGTTGGCGCGGTCCCGGAAGATCTCATGGGCCGAGATCGGCAAGGCGTTCGGCGTCTCGCGCCAGGCGGCCTGGGAGCGGTTCGCTCAGCGCGTCGAGCAGGTCAGGTCTCGATCCACGAGCGCCTGACCCGGGACGACCTCAACCGGCCACGGCTGCGGCCCGCGCGACGCTGGCGGGATAGCCAGTGACGATCTGGTTGTTCCCGGGCCTCGGGAACAACCAGATCGTCACTGGGTATCGCCCTTCGGCGGGCGTGCGGTCCGCCCGAGGCGGGCATCCCACGGTCGGCGTGCCCACGAGCTCGGGAGGGATAGTCCGTCACGTTCTGGTTGGCGTCCTCGCCGTGGGGCAGCCAGTTCGTGACGGACTATCCCGATGCGGTCGGCATCGGCGGGCTTCGAGTCCGCCTTGTCGGATGTGTCAGAGGGAGACCCCATGAGGGGTCTTGCTCACCGCCGCTGTCGCCTGACGTCCGACGGCCAGGGCGATTCAGCCGGTTGCGAGCAGCGGCAAGACGCTCGACCTCGTCGCGCCGGACGCATCCAGCAGGTCAAGACCCGTTCGGTGGGCCCGAGGCCCCACCTGCTCACCCCGGCGCGGGGCGAAGCGGAGCCGCAGCCCTGCGGGCGTCAGCGTGGTCCGCGGGTCCGGCACGACCCGATCTGAGACGTTCTCCACGTCGTAGCCGCGCAACACGGCCGCCAGCACCGCGTCGAGCAGGACGTGGCTCACGTCGCGGCCGGGGCACCGGTGCAGTCCGTGACCGAAGGACAGGAGCTGCTGCGGACGGGAGTCGGGATGGAGCCAGCGCTCGGGCAGGAACTCGTGCGGCCGGTCGAAGAGCGCCGCATCGCGGTGGACGACATAGGGGCTGACGACGAAGTTGTGGCCCGCCTCGAACCGATAGCGGCCCAGTTCGACCGGCCGGATGGCGACACGGTGCAGTCGCCAGGTGGGCGGGTAGAGCCGCAGCGTCTCCAGCACCACCGCTCGCCGACGTACGGCGTCCCCGCGCGCGGCGGCCGCCCAACGGCGGTCTCGTCCCAGCTCGTGCAGTGCCCATGCTGCAGCGGCGGCGGGGACTCGCTGCGCGGCCAGCAGGGCCCCGATGAGGAGATCGGCGATGCTCTCCAGCGTGTGACCGGCCGCGACCGCGGCGACCACGGCGCCGGACGCGAAGTCCTGCCGCGGCCGGACCGCGCGATCGCACACGAGAGGGTCGACGACGTCACGAAGTGCCCGGTACGCCCGGTGCATCCGACGGTTCGCGCGCGTGGGCCAGCCCGATGGGAGCGCGAACGGGTTGCCGAACACGGCGCTGAGCGCCTCGAGCAACCCGGCGACCGCGACGTGGACCCGGCCGGTGCTCTCCTCGCCGAAGAAGTATCCGGCGACGAGTCTGGAGCACAGCTCTTCGAGCATCGGCAGCGGATCGACGTCCTCACCGCGGTCTCGTGCCGCCTCGACGGCGCCGAGCGAGGCCTCCGAGGCCAGCCCCCGAAGTGGTTCGAGCACGCCGCCGCGGAGTCCCGCATTCAGGTGCTTGCGGAGGCGGTTGCGCGCCGCGATGCCATCGGCGTCGAGGCGCCGGTTGAGGAAGGTGCCAACGATCTCGAACCCGGCCCGCGTATCGAGGACCGTCCGCGCAAGTTCGAGATCGTTGACGCCCGTGGTGATCGAGTCGAACGCGACAACTCCCCCGTAGCTCTCGCGTGCCGACATCAGAAAACCAAGGCGATCCTTCTCATACTCGGCGACCCACCCCGCCCAGCGGCCCCCCACTGGGCCTGGCGGCCGCCACGGCGCCCCGACGCCTCGAGCGCCCAGTTGCTGGCGCCGCCCCATGTCGCCCGTACCCGAGTCGAGCGATCATCAGGTCCACACGTAGTCGGGTGCACCGCCGCGGCCCTGAGCACGCATCACCAGGCGAGCGAGCGAGTACTTGATGAGACGCATAGGACGGTCCCCCCGATCTGGAAAGTGGCTCTGCGCGTGCGGCCGAGTTCAGGCAGCCGCACGTCTGTCAAGACAATCATGACTTACGACAGGTCATCCTTGACAGCCTTTGGAGAAACTCGGACAGGAAGCTTGCTCTGCCACGGGCCAGGACACGTGGTCCTCGCCCGCCCTACGGTGTCCCGCGGGCGCGGCCTCGAGCTCACCGGGACTGCACCGCCGCCAGAGCGTCGATCGCCACCAGCATGCGGCGCCCCTCTCCCACGACCGCCTCGACGAAGTCCGCACCGACGCGATGCAGTACGGCGTCGTACGTCGCGCCCACGCGCAGGTGCAGTACGCACCGTTCGCCGGCGTCGGCGAGTCGGCGCAGCGCCGAGCCGACCCCGAGGCTCGCGACCGGCGACCAGGCGACCTCCGGGACCGACCGGTCGGAGGCGCCGTGCACGACCGTCACGGCCGGCAGCAGGACCACCCAGTCCTGGGACGCACCGCTGAGCACGCACCAGCCGTCGGCGACCCGGTCCAGCACGCCCTGGACGGCGCCCACCCCGGCGACCTCGAGCCGCACCTGCGTACCGAGGGAGGCCACCAGGCGGCTGGCCAGCGTGACCTCGCGGTACGCCGTCCGGCTGCGGTCGACCAGGTCCGGCCCGCGCTCGGCGTCGTAGAGCGCCTCGGCCTGCTGCTCCAGGTCGTCGAGCAACCCGAACAGCTCCTCCTCCCACGACATGCCCGACTTCTGCCCCGACGACCGCGGTCGCCAAACCGCCGGCCGCCGCAGGCCGCGCCCGGTCGTCGGCGTGGTGGTGGGTCCTACGATGGGCGCGATGGGTGGAGTCCAGACGGGTGCGCGCCGAGTCAACCGGAGACCGCTGTCGGTGGTCGGTCGGTGGCTGCTGCTGCTCGTCGCCCTCGGGGGCCTGCTGGCCATGCACGGCCTCTCCGATCACGGAGTCGGTGGGCCCGCGGCCGTCGCGCCCGCCACGACCCACGTGGCGATGGAGACCGGCACCCCGGCCACCGACCCGGCCGACGATCCGGCGGTCGCCAGAGGCGGCGCGGCCGACGGCCCCCAGGAGCATCACGGCGGCTCGATCGTCGCGATGTGCCTGGCGGTCATCGGGGCGGTGCTGCTCCTGGGCGTCGTCGCTCGGCGCGCCGGGTTCGTCACCCGGCTGCGCCATGCGCTCACCACCCACCTGGCCGTGCTGACCGCGACCTCGTTCTGGGCGCGGGCGCGCGGGCCGGCGCCACCCGACCTGAGGCTGCTCTCCATCCAGCGGTGCTGATCGGCGACACCGCCGCCGCCGTACACCCCGGGTCACCACGAGCACGGTGACCGTGGGCGATCGCGACGGCGGTGGCTTCGACGACCCCCGACAGCACCCACGTTCAGGAGAACGACCATGCCTCTGCACACCCGCACCCACGCGCGTACCGGCACCCGTCGACTGCGTCGCACCGCCACCGCCCTCGCGCTGACCGCCGCCCTGGGGGTCTCGCTCGCCGCCTGCGGCGACGATGCCGACACCGCCGACGGCCCTTCTGGCACCCGGACCGCCACCAACGGCGACGTGTTCAACACCGCCGACGTCTCGTTCGCGACCGAGATGATCCAGCATCACGCCCAAGCGCTGTCGATGGTCGACCTCGCCGACGGCCGCCCGCTGGACCCCGAGGTCCAGCAGCTCACCGAGGACATCCGTGCCGCCCAGGGCCCGGAGATCGAGACGATGTCGGACTGGCTCACCGCCTGGGACCAGGAGATCCCCGAGACCATGCGCGACCACAGCAACGCGGGTCACGACATGGGAGGCGACATGTCTGACCGGATGGACGGGATGGACTCCGACATGCCCGGCATGATGTCGCCCGACGAGATGGACGAGCTCCAGGACGCCTCGAACGCCGCGTTCCAGGACCTCTGGCTGACGATGATGATCGAGCATCACCAGGGTGCGATCGAGATGGCGCGCACCGAGCAGGAGGACGGCGCGTTCGACGAGGCCGTCACGCTGGCGGAGACCATCGCATCGGCCCAGCAGCAGGAGATCGAGACGATGGAGGGGCTGCTCGGCTGACCCGGCCCGGCTCGACATCATGAACACGCACACGCCTGACGCCCATCCCACCCCTACTCCCGCCCCGTCGGCGACCTCGGTCGCCGACGGCCGACCGCCGGGCCGGCGCCCCTCCCACCGCGGTGCGCTGGCCATCGGTGCCGCCGCCACGCTGCTGATGGTGACGCTCCTGGTCGTCGCCCTCACCGACCCCGGCGGCGACGACCACCCCGACGACGGTGCCACCGGACCGAACGCCGGGGTCGGGGCGCCGATGATCGGCCACATCCACGGCATCGTCCCCGACCCGGAGGGCGACCAGACGGACCATCGCGTGCTCATCGGCGCGCACTACGGCCTGTTCTCCGTCGACGCCGACGGGAACGTCGCCCAGGTCGGCGACGACGTCACCGACTACATGGCGTTGACGGCGGCCGGGCCGGGCCGGCTGCTGGCCAGCGGGCATCCCGAGCCGACCGACGAGAGCCGCCCGATGAACCTGGGTCTCATCGAGTCCCGGGACGGCGGGAGGCAGTGGAACACATTGTCGCTCGACGGCGCCGCGGACTTCCATGCGCTGGAGCACGCCCCGGGCGAGCCGGGTCGGACCTGGGGCATCGACTCGGTCACCGGTGGGCTCGTCACGTCGACCGACGAACGTGCCTGGCAGACGGTCCACGAGCAGCCGCTGGTCGACATCGCCCTCGATCCGGGCGACCCCGCCCGGGTGCTCGCCACCACCGGCGACGGTCGGCTCCTCGAGGTGACCGCCGACCGGAGCGGAACCGTCGACGAGGGGGCGTTCGAGCAGGCGCCACGGCTCGGTCTCATCGACTGGCCGGCCGCCGACGTCCTGGTCGGCGTCGGCGCCGACGGGCGGGTCTCCCGATCGAACGACGGTGGGCGAACCTGGGTCGAGCTCGCCCGGGTTCCCGGCGACCCGAGCGCGCTGGGCGTCGTCGGCCACTCGTGGTTCGCGGCGACCAGCGACGGCCTGTTCCGCGGGCCCGTGGACCCTGACGCGGCGGGCGAGGACGTGAAGCAGGTCCTCGCGTACGGCGAATGATCCGATGCCCGCCGGTCACCGGGTGACCGGCGGGCATCCGCTGCACGACCCCTTGGAAGAGATACCCCCTAGGGGTATAGTGGGAGACATGGACGAGACGAACGCACGGCAGACGGCGCCCGGCGCCTCGCACGAGCACGCATCTCACGAGCACCGGGGTCACCCCCACGAGCACACTCACGAGCACGGCGGTCAGGGCGTCCAGACGACCGGGGCGGGCGCCGAGTACACCTGCCCGATGCACCCGCAGATCCGCCAGATCGGACCAGGGACCTGCCCCATCTGCGGCATGGCCCTGGAGCCGGTGACGGTCTCCGCCGACGACGGTCCGAGCTCGGAGCTCGTCGACATGACAGGCCGGTTCTGGGTGGGCGTCGCCCTCTCCATCCCGGTGATCGTCCTCGGGATGGGCACCGAGTTGTTCGACGTCATCTCCGAGGTGGTCCCAGGCCGGGTCTCGGCGTGGGTGCAGCTGGCGTTCGCGACGCCGGTGGTGCTCTGGGCCGGCTGGCCGTTCTTCGTGCGCGGCTGGACCTCGGTGCGCACCATGAAACTGAACATGTTCACCCTGATCGCGATGGGCACGGGCGTCGCGTGGCTGTTCAGCGTGGTCGCCACACTGGCGCCGGGCATCTTCCCGGAGTCCTTCCGCACGATGGACGACGCCGTGCCGGTGTACTTCGAGGCGGCCGCGGTGATCACCACCCTGGTGCTGCTCGGCCAGGTGCTCGAGCTCCGCGCCCGGGAGCGCACGTCCGGAGCCATCAAGGCCCTGCTCGACCTGACCCCGAAGACCGCACACCGCATCGCGGACGACGGCGCCGAGTCCGACGTGACGCTCGACCAGGTGCACGTGGGCGACCGGCTCCGGGTCCGCCCGGGCGAGCAGGTCCCCGTCGACGGCGTCGTCGTCGACGGCCGCTCCTCGGTGGACGAGTCGATGGTGACCGGCGAGTCGATGCCGGTGACGAAGAAGACGGGCGACACCGTCATCGGCGGCACGCTCACCGCCGGCGGCACGCTGCTCGTCGAGGCGCGGGCCGTCGGCCGCGACACGATGCTGGCCCGCATCGTGCAGATGGTCGCCGATGCCCAGCGGTCCCAGGCGCCGATCCAGCGGCTGGTCGACAAGGTCTCGGCCGTGTTCGTGCCCGCCGTCATCCTCGTCGCCGTCGCCGCGTTCGCGACCTGGGCGCTCGTCGGGCCCGACCCCAAGCTCGCCCACGCCCTCGTCGTCGCGGTGAGCGTCCTGATCATCGCCTGCCCCTGTGCGCTCGGCCTGGCGACGCCGATGTCCATCATGGTCGGCGTCGGCCGCGGTGCCCGCCTGGGCGTCCTGATCAAGAACGCCGCCGCGCTCGAGCGCCTGGAGCGGGTCGACACCCTCGCGGTCGACAAGACCGGCACCCTCACCGAGGGCCGGCCGGCCGTCACCGAGGTTGTCGTCACTCCCCAGGACGACACCGTGCACGACGCCCGGAACCACGTCGCCGGCGGGTCCGAGGCCGAACTGCTGCGCCTCGCCGGCGCCGTCGAGCAGCCCTCGGAGCACCCGCTGGCGCGAGCCATCGTGAACGCCGCACTCGACGGCGTACCCGGTGGCCTGCCCGACGTGGCGGAGTTCGACGCGCCGGCCGGCAAGGGCGTGACCGGCCTCGTCGACGGCACGCGGGTCGCGGTCGGCAGCGCCGGTTTCCTGGCCGCCCTCGGGGTGGACGCCGCGCCGCTGGGCGCTCGGGCCGACGAGCTCCGCAGCGCGGGCGCGACCGCGGTGTTCGTCGCGGTCGACGGCCGCCTGGCCGGCGTTCTGGCGATCGCGGACCCGGTGAAGCCGACGACCCCGCAGGCCCTCGCGCAGCTGCGCGACGCGGGCATCGAGGTCGTCATGGTGACCGGTGACAACCCGGTCACCGCGAGGGCCGTCGCTGCCCGGCTCGGCATCCCGCGCGTCGAGGCCGAGGTGCTGCCGGACAAGAAGGCCGACGTGGTCAACGCGCTCCGGGCCGAGGGGAAGGTCGTCGCGTACGCCGGTGACGGCACCAACGACGGCCCCGCACTCGCCGCCGCCGACGTCGGGCTCGCGATGTCGACCGGCACCGACGTCGCCATCGAGTCGGCCGGGGTCACGCTCCTGCACGGCGACCTCACGGGGATCGCCACCGCCCGCACGCTGTCCCAGGCGACCATGCGGAACATTCGCAGCAACCTGTGGCTCGCGTTCGGCTACAACACCGCAGGCATCCCCATCGCCGCCGGCGTCCTCTACCCCGCCTTCGGCTGGCTGCTGTCGCCGATGCTGGCGGCCGCGGCGATGGCGTTGTCCTCGGTGAGCGTCATCACGAACGCGCTGCGACTGCGCACCATGCGACTCTGACCAGGCCTTCCGGCCGTCGGGACCGCTTCCCCCGTTGTGGGTGAAGCGGTCCCGTGCGCGTTCGCCTTGACTACCGGGTGACCGAAGCGGAAGCACGGACTGCGCGACGGGGAGGCCGGCGTGTCGCGATCCACCTCGCGCGAGCGCGCTCCGCACTCCGAGCGTCGGCTCCGGTTCGTGCGGCCGACCCGCCAGGACGCGGTCGCCGGGTTCGCGACCGGCCTGTTCTCGATTCCGGAGGGGATGGCGTACGCCTCGATCGGTGGGTTCAACCCGCTGCTGGGCCTGTACTCCGGGATGGTGCCGACCACGGTCGGGTCGCTGTTCTCCCGGACCGTGCTGATGACCACGACGCTGACCAGCGCGATCGCCCTGACCTCGCACAGCGTCCTGACACAGGCCGGCCTGCGCGCCGACGACCCCGGCAACATCGCGATGCTGACGATCCTGGTCGGCGCCATCATGCTGCTGTTCGGGTTGCTGCGCATGGGCTCGTTGATGAGCTTCGTCTCGAACGCCGTGATGACCGGGTTCACGACCGGCATCGCCCTCCAGATCCTCGCCGGGGTGATCGAGGATGCCACGGGGTACCAGACCAGCTACCACAACACGATCGCGAAGCTCGGCGACGCCCTCGCGCACGTCGGCAGCTGGGACCTCACCTCGACCCTCGTGTCCGCCGGGACCGTCGGCTGTTGGTTCGCCGCGCACGCCGTCAAGCGGCTCGAGCCGTTCGCGATCCTGATCGCGCTCATCCTGGTGAGCATCGTCGTCGCGCTCGCCGGCCTGGACGTGCGGGAGGTCGGCGACATCGGTGCCATCCCACGGTCGCTGCCGCACCCGGTCCTGCCGGACGTCTCGGCGGCACCCGAGCTGCTCACCGGCGCGGTCGCCGTCGCACTCGTCGCGCTCGCGCAGGCCGCGGGGATCGGCGCCGCCGTCCCCAACCCGGACGGAACCCGCACCAACGTCTCGGCCGACTTCACCGCCCAGGGCGTCGCGAACATCGCCGGCGGGTTCTTCCGGGCGCTGCCGACCGGCGGCTCGATGTCGCGGACCGGCGTCTCCACCAGCGCCGGCGCCCGCACCCGGTGGACCGGGATCTTCGCCGGCATCGTCCTCGCCGTCCTCGTCCTGGTCGCGGGCCCGGTCGCCGAGCAGATCCCGATGCCGGTCATCGGCGGGCTGATCGTGGTCATCGCCGGCGAGCTGATCGCCGGCCGGATCGGCGACATCCAGCTCGTCGCGCGCACCGGCCTGCTGCCCGCCATCGCGATGGTCGCCACCTTCGTCGCCACCACCCAGCTGCCGCTGCAGGATGCGATCCTGCTCGGCGCCGGGCTGTCGCTGCTGCTGTTCTGCGTCAACGCCCAGCGTCAGGCCCGGATCCGGGCCCTCCAGCGCGACGACCTCGGCCGGTGGTCCACGACCGACGTACCCGCCCGGATCGAGCCGGGCGCGGTCACGGTCCTCCACTACGAGGGCGTGAGCATGTTCGCCGAGATCGAACGACTCGACGAGGCGTGGCCCACCCTGGCCGACGCCCGCAACGCCGTCGTCATCTTCCACGTCCGGACCCTGCCCGACGTCCCCTCCTCGACGATCATCAAGGCTCTCGCCAAACGGGCCCACCAGCTCGCCGACCACGGCTCGCGGCTGATGATCGTCGGGCTCGATCCCGCCCTGATGAAGGTGTTCGACAGGACCGGGCTCAGCGCCGTCATCGGTCCGGAGAACGTGGTCACCCGGACGCCGACGTTCTTCGAGGCCCTCGACCGTGCCTACGACGACGCGGTCGCCTGGACCCGACGACCGCACTGACGCCCGCGGGACGACTCCACAGCGCGTGCTACGAACGCTGTGGACGAGCGGTTGATTTCGCCATCAAAGAGGCGTTTCCTGTGACAAACAGACGCAAACGCAAGGATTGGCGCTCGGGATGCCTGCTCCTCCGCTGCACCGCAGCCTGGCCGTGTGGACGGTCGTCACCGCTGCCGCGGCCGCCGCGGTGGCCTGGCTGCTGCCGGTGGCGGCCGGGCCGCCCGCTCCGGCCGCGGGCTTCGACGAGGTCCTGGTCCGGATCTGTGCGGTCGTCGCCCTCGGGGCCGTCGCGTGGCTGTGGCTAACCACCGGGGTCACGATCGCGGCGGCTCTCCGGGGGCGCGACGGGTGCGCTCGCGGCGTACCCGACCCGGTACGCCGGGTCGTGCTGGCGGCCTGCGGCCTCGCCCTCACCGGCGGCCTGGTGGCCGGGCCGGCCCACGCGACACCGGGCCGGCCGTACGAGGGCCGGACCGTCGGACCGGCGACGGTCGTGGCCGGGTTGCCGCTCCCCGACCGCGCGGTCGCGCCCGCGGCCGAGCCGGACTCGCCCTCCGGACTCGGGCGGGTGGTGGTCTCCCCCGGCGACTCACTCTGGGCGATCGCGGCGCGGCGGCTCGGCCCGGGCGCCTCGAACGCCGAGATCGACGCCGAATGGCGCCGGATCTACGCCGTCAACCGGTCCGAGATCGGCGCGGACCCCGACCTGATCACACCCGCTCAGCGACTACGGATGCCCATCTCGGAGGTACTGCCATGACCGACCAGCCCGTGCCCGGCGTCGTGCCGTTTCGCCCCGCCGTGCCCGCCGTGCCGCTCGCCAGCGTCCAGGGCACCCTCGCCCTCGACCTGGAGCCGCGCCGCGAGCCACCTCTCGCTGCGGTGATCCCGATCGACGCCACCACGCAGCGCGGCATCGAGCACTGGGCACAGCGCTATGCGCAGGCCGCGGTCGAGATCGTCGGCGGTGACCGGCCGGTCACCCAGCTGCTGCGCTGGAGCTCCCGCGAGGTCTACGAGGACCTTCAACGCCGCGCCCTCCTCGTCGCCCGCGCCGGCCGATACGTCCCCGGTTCCGGGCGGGTGCAGCCGGTCCGGCCCCGGGTCCTCGGCGTGCACTCCTGCTTCGTCAGCCGCGACGTGGTCGAGATCAGCTCGCACGTGCGGTACGGCGAGCGCTCCCGCGCCCTCGCGGCCCGCTTCGAGCGGGTCCAGGGCCTCTGGCGCTGCACGGCCCTGGAGTTTGCCTGAGCAAGCGAGCAGCGGCCCGCGACGAAGGAGCGGACCGCGTCGCTCGCGCAGGTTGAGCAAGCGCACGGCTGAGCCTGCGAAGCCGTGACCGCGCGTCGAAACCCGGTGAGAGGACCGGCGGCGCTGATCGCGAGATACCGCCGGATGCAGCACGTGGTTTCGAGACAGGCGCTAGCGCGCCTTCCTCAACCACCGTGGGGCGCGCCTTCCTCAACCACCGTGGGCGCGCCTCCCTCAACCACCGCGACCCCACGGGGTGGGTTTCGAGACAGGCGCTAGCGCGCCTTCCTCAACCACCGTGGGGCGCGCCTCCCTCAACCACCGCGACCCCACGGGGTGGTTTCGAGACAGGCGCTAGCGCGCCTTCCTCAACCACCGTGGGGCGCGCCTTCCTCAACCACCGCGACCCCACGGGGTGGGTTTCGAGACAGGCGCTAGCGCGCCTTCCTCAACCACCGTGGGCGCGCCTTCCTTCACCAAGCGCGACGTCAGCTGATCCGGGCCGTCAGGCCGGTCGGGCCGCCGGGGCGACCGTGGCACTGCTTGTACTTCTTGCCCGAGCCGCAGGGGCACTTGTCGTTGCGGCCGACCTTGGCGAACTCGTCGTCCTGCGTGGTGACCGTGCCCGACCGGACCTCGGCCTCGCCGTCCTCGGACGGCGCCGAGTAGGAGAGGTTCTGCGGGGCGGCCGGTCGGTCGAGGCCCTTGGCCCGGATGCTCGGCTGCTCGGCCGACGGGAGGGTGCGCGCCATCGGCTCGACGGCTTCCTCCTCCTCGACCTCGACCTCGAAGTCGACCTCGCCCTCCGGCTCCTCCTCGACCTGGACGTCGAGGTTGAACAGGAACCCGACCGACTCCTCCTTGATGCCGTCCATCATGGCGGTGAACATGTCGAAGCCCTCGCGCTGGTACTCGACCAGCGGGTCGCGCTGGGAGTAGGCCCGCAGGTAGATGCCCTCGCGCAGGTAGTCCATCTCGTAGAGGTGCTCGCGCCACTTGCGGTCGAGCACGGAGAGCACCACCCGGCGCTCCAGCTCGCGCATGACCGGCTCGCCGATCTCCTGCTCGCGCTGCTCGTACGCCGCGTGCGCGTCGGCCTGCAGGGTGCCGATCAGCTCGTCGCGGTCGACGTGGTCGACGCTGCCGACCTCGTCGACGATCGTGCGGTGGTCGACGGAGACGGGGTAGATCTGACGCAGCGCGTTCCACAGCGCGTCGAGGTCCCACTGCTCGGCGATGTCCTCGGTGGCGCCGTTGACGTAGCCGGCGACGGTGTCGTCGAGGAAGCCGCGGATCTGCTCCTGGAGGTCCTTGCCCTTGAGCACCTCGCGACGCTCGGCGTAGATCACCTTGCGCTGCCGGTCCATCACGTCGTCGTACTTGAGGACGTTCTTGCGGGACTCGAAGTTCTGCGACTCGACCTGGCCCTGGGCGTTGGCGATCGCGTTCGTGACCCGCTTGTTCTCGATCGGGACGTCGTCCGGGATCTTCAGCACCTGGAGCACGCGGTCGACCCAGTCGGACTTGAAGAGCCGCATCAGCTCGTCCTGGAGCGAGAGGTAGAACCGCGACTCGCCCGGGTCACCCTGACGGCCGGAGCGACCGCGCAGCTGGTTGTCGATGCGGCGCGACTCGTGGCGCTCGGTGCCGACGACGTACAGACCACCGGCGTCGCGGACCTCGTCGTGCTCGGTCGCGACCTGCTGCTTGATCCGCTCGACCATCGCCGGCCACGCCTCGTCGTACTGCTCGGCGGTCTCGCCGCCGGGCTCGAGGCCCTGCTTGCGCAGCTCCTGGTCGGCGAGGAACTCGACCGAGCCGCCGAGCATGATGTCGGTGCCGCGACCCGCCATGTTGGTCGCGACCGTGACCGCGCCCTTGTGGCCGGCCATCGCGACGATCTTCGCCTCGTCGGCGTGCACCTTGGCGTTCAGCACGGAGTGCGGGATGCCCCGCTTGCGCAGCTTGTCGGAGAGGTGCTCGGACTTCTCGACGGAGACCGTGCCGACCAGGACCGGCTGGCCGTTCTCGTGCCGCTCGGCGATGTCGTCGACGACCGCGTCGTACTTCGCCTCCTCGGTGCGGTAGACGAGGTCGGCCTGGTCGATGCGGGCCATCGGCTTGTTGGTCGGGATCGGGACCACGCCGAGGTTGTAGATCTTGTCGAACTCGGACGCCTCGGTCATGGCCGTACCGGTCATGCCCGAGAGCTTCTCGTAGAGGCGGAAGAAGTTCTGGAGGGTGATCGTCGCGAGCGTCTGGTACTCCTCGCGGACCTGCACGCCCTCCTTGGCCTCGATCGCCTGGTGCAGGCCGTCGTTGTAGCGGCGACCCGCGAGCATGCGGCCGGTGTGCTCGTCGACGATGAGCACCTCGCCCTCCATGACGACGTACTCCTTGTCGTTGCGGAAGAGCTCCTTGGCCTTGATCGAGTTGTGCATGAAGGAGATCAGCGGCGTGTTGACCGAGTCGTAGAGGTTCTCGATGCCCAGGTGGTCCTCCACCTTGGTGATGCCCGGCTCGAGCACCGAGATCGTGCGCTTCTTCTCGTCGACCTCGTAGTCGACGTCGCGCTCGAGCTTGCGGGCGACCTTCGCGAACTCGGCGTACCACTGGACGTCGTCCTGGGTGGGGCCGCTGATGATCAGCGGGGTGCGCGCCTCGTCGATCAGGATCGAGTCGACCTCGTCGACGATGGCGAAGTTGTGCTCGCGCTGCACGCACTCCTCGATCGACCCCGCCATGTTGTCGCGCAGGTAGTCGAAGCCGAGCTCGTTGTTGGTGCCGTAGGTGATGTCGCAGGCGTACGCCGTGCGCCGCTCCTCGGGGCGCATCTCCGGCAGGATCACGCCGACGGTCAGGCCCAGGAAGTTGTGGACGCGGCCCATCATCTCGGACTGGTACTTCGCCAGGTAGTCGTTGACGGTGACGACGTGGACGCCCTTGCCCTCGAGCGCGTTGAGGTACGCCGGCAGCACCGCGACCAGCGTCTTGCCCTCACCGGTCTTCATCTCGGCGATGTTGCCCAGGTGCAGCGCGGCGCCGCCCATGATCTGGACGTCGAAGGGGCGCAGGCCGAGCACCCGGCGCGCCGCCTCCCGCGCGGTCGCGAACGCCTCGGGCATCAGGTCGTCGAGGGACTCGCCGTCGGCCAGCCGCTTCTTGAACTCGTCGGTCATGCCTCGCAGCTCGTCGTCGCTCATCGCGACGAAGTCGTCCTCGATGGCGTTGACGGCCTTGGCCACGGCCTCGAGCTGACGCAGGATCTTGCCCTCGCCGATGCGGAGGATCTTGTCGAGAATGGCAGGCACTGGTCCAACTTCCTGGGTCGCCGACGGCGGCACTGATATGGGGCGGGCTGGGCCACTCTACCCAGCGTGGCCCAGCCTCCGAAGGGTTGTGGCCAGGTCGCCCCGCGTCTCGACCGAGATCGACCCCAGCCCCAGCCAGCCGGCCAGTCGGAGCAGCTCCGCGTGGAGCTGCTCGGCCGTGTCGGGTGGCGCCCCGGGCTCGGCGTACGCCGCCTTGACGACCAGCCGCCCCGCACCGGCCTCGAACTGGCGGTCCGCCTTGAGGTCGACCCGGGCAACGATCCGGTCGCCGAGGAGGAACGGCAGCACGTAGTAGCCGTGCACGCGCTTGTCGGCCGGGACGTAGATCTCGATGCGGTAGCGGAAGTCGAAGAGCGCCTCGGTGCGGGCCCGCTCCCACACGACCGGGTCGAACGGGCTGAGCAGCGCGCGGGCGTCCACCCGCCGGGGTACGCGGGCGTCGCGGTGCAGGTACGCCGCGCGCCGCCAGCCGTCGACCGCGACCGGCACCAGCTCGCCCTCCTCGACCAGCTCGGCCACCGCGGCGGCGGTGTCGGCGACCGGCATCCGGTAGTAGTCGCGCAGGTCCTGCACCGTCGCCACGCCGTGGGAGCGGGCCGCCCGGACCACGAGCTCGCGGGCCGCCTCCTCGCGCGTCGGGACCGGCCGCGCGAGGACGGCGGGCGGGATCACCCGCTCGGGCAGGTCGTAGCGGATCTCGAACTGACTGTTGCGACCCGCGATCGCGACCTGGCCCGAGGTGTAGAGGTAGTCGAGCATGCGACGCGTCTCGGACCAGTTCCAGCCCCAGTTCTCCTTCTCCCGGGGAAGGCCGTCGCCCACCCATGACGCAGCGTCGCGCGCGGTGGAGGCGCCGCGCTCGGAGATCTCGTCGAGCAGGCTCTTCTCCAGCACGTCGTTCTCGGCGACGAACCCCCACTTGCCGCGCTTGGCGCGGTAGTCGTCCATCCGGTGCTGCATCACCGGCCAGAGCTCGACCGGCATGAACGCCTGGACATGGGCCCAGTACTCCACGATCCGCCGTGGTCGGCGCTCGGCGGCCCGGCGCAGCAGTTCGACGTCGTAGGGACCCATCCGGGAGTAGAGCGGCATGTAGTGGGCCCGCTGGAGCACGTTGACCGAGTCGACCTGGAGCACGCCGGTGCGCTCCAGGGTGCGCTGGAGGGTGCGCATGGTCGGCGCCGCGTGCGGCCGGTCGAGGAAGCCCTGGGCGGCCAGCGCGATCCGGCGCGCCTGGGCGACGCTCAGCGAGTCCATGCCGTGAGGCTAGAGGAGCGCGCCGACAGTGGTGGCCGGTGCTTCTCGGCTCACCGGGTTTCGAGGCTCAGGCCTGGCGGCCTTCGCACCTCAACCAGCGACACGGTGGTTGAGGTGCGAGGCGCCCCAGCGCCGAGCCTCGAAACCACCACACCCGACAGCAGTGACGGCTGCTTCTCGGCTCACCGCGTTTCGAGGCTCAGGCCTGGCGGCCTTCGCACCTCAACCAGCGACACGGTGGTTGAGGTGCGAGGCGCCCCAGCGCCGAGCCTCGAAACCACCTGCAGGGTTGGATCGCCCGCGAGATCGACTGGGTTTCGAGACGTGTCACGCCGCCCCGAGCAAGCTCGGGTCCGCGTCGACACCCTCAACCTGATTCACTTTCGTAGAGCCAGCTCGTTCCTCGCTGCCTCTACGGCAAATCAAGCAGCTTCTCCTTGACGGCGTACATGACCGCCTCCATCCGCGAGTGGAGCTGGAGCTTCTCGAGGATGTTGCGCACGTGGTTCTTCACCGTGTTGTCGCTGATGTAGAGCTCCTTGGCGATCTCACGGTTGTTCATCCCGCGCGCCACGAGGCGGAGCACCTCGAGCTCGCGGTCGGTGAGCCGCAGCCCGGCGGTGTGATCGCGCTCGGGGCGCGACATCTGCTTGAACTCGTCGATGAGCTTGACCGCCATCGAGGGGCTGATCAGCGACTGCCCGTCGGCCACGACCCGGACGGCCTGGGCGACCTCCTCGATCGAGGAGTCCTTCAGCAGGTAGCCGGCGGCACCGCTCTTGACCGCCTCGTAGAGGTCGGCCTCCTCGTCGGAGACCGTCAGCATCACGATCTTGGCCGACGGCACCGCCTCCTTGATCGCCAGGCATGCCTCGATGCCGGACCGCTTGGGCATCCGGATGTCGAGGAGCACCACGTCGGGCGCGGTGCGCTCGGCGAGGGTCGTCCCCTCGACGCCGTCGCCGGCCTCACCGACCACCTCGACCCCCGGCTCCGCGCCGAGCAGCATCGTCAGGCCGCGCCGGAAGAGCTCCTGGTCGTCGACCACGAGCACCCGGATCGGCTCGCGCTCGCGCTCCTTCGTCAGCTCTGCCACGCGGGCATCATGGCACGCCTGGGCCGTGGGCGCCCCACATCGGGGTGATCCGACGCGCCGACGCCGGTGGCCCGTCCGGGCCACCGGCGTCTTCCGATCGGACCCCGAGTCGTCTCAGACGGTCCCGCCGATGTCGAGCGAGATCACGCCGTAGTCGTAGCCGCGGCGGCGGTAGACGACCGCCGGACGCTCACTCTCCTTGTCGACGTAGAGGTAGAAGTCGTGTCCGACCAGCTCCATCTCGTAGAGCGCCTGGTCGAGCGTCATCGGGGCGGCGGCGTGGGTCTTCTCACGGACGACCAGCGGCCCGTCCCCGGTCACGGCGATCGGCCCGACCTGACGCTCCTGGGTGACGACGTCGTCCGGCGTCATCTCCGTGGGCGGCGCGCCGTTGGCGAGCGCCTGCCCGACGGAAACCGGGGTCTTCCCGCCCCGATGGACACGTCGACGGTCGGACGCACGCCGCATCTGGGCGGCCATCTTGTCCAGGGCGAGGTCGAGCGCCGCCATCTTGTCGGCGGCTCCGGCCTCGGCCCTGATCACCGGGCCCTTGGAGAGCGCCGTCAACTGGACTCGTACGGCGCGATCCGCTTGCCGCGGGTTGCGTTCGCATTCCACCTCGACCTTCACCCGGATGATCCGGTGATCGTGCTTCTCGAGCTTGGACAGCTTCTCCTCTACGTGACTGCGAAACCGCTCAGACAGCTCGCAGTGCCGACCCGTGACCACAACTTCCATGTGAACCTCCCGATTGCACACTTGCTTCTCGGCGTTTCGGCGGCCAGCTCCGGTCGCACCCTCGTGGGGGGGTACGCCGAAGCACCGGTACCCGCATGGGCCCGGCGTCGGGGAGGAGTCCGTCCGGCCGACCTGGTCTTCGACCCCACAACCGCCTGCTGAGGTGCTCGCAGCTTCTCTGCCACTACTGACCTTCTCCCGGTCACCGCCGCATCTGGCGACGGTGCCGAGGCAGGACTTACCACTAAGCCGCACCGTGATCGACGGTCCGCCCCGCATCGCGGCGCTGACCGTCTTACGTGGACCGTTTCGCCTGCGACTGGCATCGGCTAGCCGACCCTGCGCCCGGCTCGGCCGAGGCACCTGGACGACGCAACCACGGACCCGGACGGACTCCATGCAGAGACGTTAGTCCGAAGGTCAAGGAGACGAAAGGGCCCAAGGTCCCCCGCCTCGACCCCGTCGGCGTGTCGCGGCCACCGCAGCCACGGCGACCACCTCGAGACCCACCGCCTCGAGGGCTCGCTGGGCCTCGCGAAGCGTCGATCCGGTCGTGACCACGTCGTCGCAGACGACCACCCGAGCCTGGGTACGCCGCGCCGCCAGCGCCCGGAGCCGGTCGGAGGGGCAGTGCATGGAGCCGGCCAGGTTCACCGCCCGATCGTCGGCCCCGAGGCCCGCCTGGTCCACGACCCCCGGACGACTGCGCAGCAGGGACGCCGCCACCACGTCGGCGCCGGACCCGCGCAGCAGGCGCGCCGCCCTGGTGGTGATGCGCAGGGTCGGGTCGTGGCCGCGCGTCCGTGCGGTGCCCGGGCGCGACGGCACCGGCACCAGCACCACCGGGCCGGCCGGATGGTCGGCGAGCGCCGCACGGACCGCGTCCGCGAGCAGCCGGGCCAACGGATCGCGCAGCCCGAGCATCCGGCGCTCCTTGTGGCCCAGCAGCAGCGCCCGGACCACCCCGGCGTACTCCCCCGCCGCGAAGGGCGGCGCCAGCCCGGGCGGCACCGGGTCGGGCCGGGCCGGTGCCGCCCCGTCGGGCAGCCCGTCCGCGCAGTCCCCGCAGAGCACCCGCCCGGCACGGCCGCAGCCCGCGCAGCGTCGCCCCAGGAGCAGGTCGGCGGCCGCGTCGGCGAGCTCGGCCCAGGTCTCGCGGGGCATGTGCCGATGCCACCACCCTGCGGGGACCCGCTCAAGGCCACGGTCCGCGGCTGTGGACAAGGCTCAGCCGACGTAGGTCACGCCGGTGGTGCCGCTCGCGAGCGGCACGGTCGGCCGGTCGGCGGCCGACAGGTTGACCATGGAGCGGCGACCCACGCCGAAGAGCGGGTCGCCCGCCGCCGGGGAGCCGGCCAGCGACCGCAGCGGTCCCGGCACGGTGGTCGAGGTGCCGTCGGCCGCCGGCGCGCCGTCGACCGAGGCCAGGTAGAGCTGGACCAGCTTGTTCGTCGCGGCGAACGGGCTGAGGATCGCCAGGCTCGTGGGTGTCCGCCAGGCGATCGCACGCATCGGCAGGTCGCTGTCCGGCTCGCCGGAGATCGGTCGGGCCGGCGTCGCCCAGAGGATCCGGCCGCTGCGGTCGCGGGCGATCCGGCTGAGGACCAGCTCGTCGCCGGCGGGCCGGCGTACGACGGCGACCAGGCGGGTGCCGTCGCGCGAGACCACGAAGCTGCGCACCTGCCGCCCGGTGATGCCGGGCACCTCGAGCTCGTGCCGGCCCCGCTCGCCGACGTACGACACCGCGGCGCCGCCCGCGGTGCGGTCGACCAGCCACATCCGGTCGGAGAAGTCCCAGGCGGGCTCGAGCAGATCGGTGCCGCCGGTGACCACGGTGCGGGCCTGGCCGGCATCCCGACCGCTGACCGGGGCGGCCACCACCGAGCGGCCGTCCTCGGTCACGCCGGCCGCCCGGGTCGCGGTCAGGCTCACGCCCACGCTCCGCACGCCCAGCGCGTCGGCGCCCATCGGGCCGCTGACCGGCTCCAGGGTGCCGCCGGCACCGGAGGCGAGCCGTCCCTCACGCAGGCCGTAGAGCAGCGGGCTGGCCTGCCAGCCGGCCGGGTCGTACTCGCTGCCGCCGTCGACGCGGTAGGCGCTCACCCCGCCCGGCAGCGGGACCGACTGGCCGTTGATCGAGACGCGCAGCGCCTCGATCTCGTCCTCCTGGCGCAGCGTCCAGGCGAGCTGGGCCATCATCAGCTCGATCGACTGCGGCGTCAGGTCGCCGCCGTCGCCCTTGAGCCCGATGTCGGCGATGCCCTCGTCGGAGATCGGCACCGACAGGTTCACGGTCAGTCCCGGCGGGATGAAGCTGCGCACCACCCGGTCGAGGCCCGCGCTCGGACCGAGCAGCAGCGCCTGGGTCAGCGTGCTCGCGAGCTGCTTGCCCTTCGGCACGAAGACCGGCTCCGGCGCCAGGATCGAGGCGGTGGGATCGAAGTAGTAGAGCGACACCTGGCGGTAGCGGCGGGCGAACCACGACTCCGGCACGATCAGCGCGTCCGGCGCCCGGTCGATGCGCCACTCGCCCTCCTCGAAGGCCATCGGCAGCTGCACGATCCGCCGGGCCCGGGGCAGCGGGCCCTGCCAGGCGCCCTGGGCGTCGAGATGGTCCGGATCACGCAGGGTGACCGAGACCCCGACGCCGCTCTCGGCGATGCGGGGGTTGCCGGCGTAGGTGATCGTCTCGTCCTCGGGCGTCCACGACGCGGCGGCGTCCTGGGTGAGGAACTCGCGGGCGGTGTTGGTCTGGATCGGCGTCGCCGTCATCGCGGCCAGGAAGCCCTGGACGATCTCGGCCCGGGTCGCGCCCTCCTGGGGCGGCCGCGGGTCGATGTAGACGCCGGGCTGACCGGCGACGCCGCCTCCGGACTGCGTCTCGACGACCGGGCCGCTCTCCGGCATGCCCACGCAGCCGCTCAGCACCAGCGCCGCGGCGACGGCGGCCACGACGACGAGGAGGGTACGGCGGCGGGTCATGTCACCGGCTCCGTCACGTCGGAGGGCACCAGCGCGAGCGGGCTGTGGCGCAGCACCGCGCCCGCGCGACGGGGCAGCGTCAGCCGGAACTGGGCGCCCTCCCCCGGCCGGCCCCAGGCCTGCAGCCAGCCGCCGTGGAGGTGGGTGTCCTCGAGCGAGATCGACAGGCCGAGGCCGGTGCCGCCACTGGTGCGGGCCCGGGCCGGGTCGGCGCGCCAGAACCGGTTGAACACCATGGCCGCCTCGCCCGGCGCCAGGCCGACGCCGTAGTCGCGCACCGTGATCGCGGCCGCGTGGTCGTCGCCGGCCACGGCCACCACGATGTCGCCTCCGGCGCGGTCGGTGCCGGTGTGGTCGATCGCATTGGTGACCAGGTTGCGCACGACGCGCTCGATGCGGCGTACGTCGGCCTCCGCCAGACACGGGTGGTCCGGTGCCTCGACCACGATCTCGACCCCCCGCTGGGCGGCCAGCGGCCGGGTCGCGTCGACCACCCGGTGGGCGACGTCGACGAGGTTGAGGTCGTCGAGCTCGAGCACGGCGGCGCCGGCGTCGAACCGGCTGATCTCGAGCAGGTCCGCGAGCAGGGTCTCGAAGCGGTCGAGCTCGGTCTGCAGCAGCTCGGCGGCGCGGGCGGTGGCCGGGTCGAAGTCGCGCCGGGCGTCGTGCAGGACGTCGCCGGCCATCCGGACCGTCGTGAGCGGCGTACGAAGCTCATGGGACACGTCGGAGACGAAGCGGCGTTGGACCCGGCTGAGCTCCTCGAGCTGGCGGATCTGCCGCTGCAGGTTGCTGGCCATCTGGTTGAACGACGTGGCCAGCCGGGCCAGGTCGTCCTCGCCCGAGACCCGCAGCCGCTCCTGGAGCTGGCCGGCCGCCAGCCGCTCCGCGACCTGGCGCGCCATCCGGATCGGCGTGACGACCTGCCGGGTCACCAGCCAGGTCATGCCGGCCACCAGCACGACGAGGAGGACCGCGGCGGTCAGCAGCGCCCGGGTCACCAGCGCCATGGTCTCCTCCTGCTCGTCGAGCGGGAAGAGGTAGTAGAGCGTGTAGGTCTGGGCGTCGGCGGGCAGCAGCACCTGCGAGCCGACGACGATGCCCGGACGCTCGGTCGTCACGCCGGCCGCGTCGGTGCTCCGGATCGTGGTGTAGGTCCAGGCGGTCGGCGCCTCCCGGTCGAAGTGCTTCTCGAGGTCGAGCGGGACGCTGCTGGTGTCGAGGCCCTGGGTGAAGTTCGCGCCCCCGTCGGAGATCCGGCCGCCCCCGCCGGTCGGGCCGGCCAGGACCACCGCGAAGCCGCGGGTGTCACCGGCCTGGATGATCGGCTCGACCAGGTCGCGCTGCTGGCTGGCGACGTCGGCGTCGGTGCCGGGAGCGGCCTCGAGGCGGACCCGCGCCTCGGCGGTCTCGTCGTTCGCCTCGGCCACGACCGCGTCGACCCGGTGGTCGAGCAGGCCGTCACGGGTCTGCTGGAGCAGGTACCAGCCGACGATGCCGATCACCGCCATCGACAGCAGGACGGTGCTGGCGACCACCCGCGCCTGGATGGAGCGACGCCAGAAGGTCAGCGCACGGCGTACCGGATCAGGGAGCCAGTGCGACCCGCGGGGGCGCAGGTGCAGCATGTCGGTGCCTCACACAGTTCCGGCCTTGTAGCCGACGCCCCGGACCGTCACCACGATCTCGGGGTTCTCGGGGTCGTGCTCGACCTTGGAGCGCAGCCGCTGCACGTGCACGTTGACCAGCCGCGTGTCGGCGGCGTGCCGATAGCCCCAGACCTGCTCGAGCAGCACCTCACGGGTGAACACCTGCCAGGGCTTGCGGGCCAGGCAGACCAGCAGGTCGAACTCCAGCGGGGTCAGGTTGATCGGCGAGCCCGCCCGGGCGACCGCATGGCCGGCGACGTCGATGGTGAGGTCGCCGATCGACAGCGCCTCCGACGTCGGGGCGTCGAAGCGGCGCATCCGGGCGCGGATCCGGGCGACCAGCTCCTTGGGCTTGAAGGGCTTGACGACGTAGTCGTCGGCGCCGGACTCCAGGCCGACGACGACGTCGATGGTGTCGCCCTTCGCGGTGAGCATCACGATCGGGACGCCGGACTCCGCCCGGATCTCCTTGCACACGTCGATGCCGTCCTTGCCGGGCAGCATCAGGTCGAGCAGCACCAGGTCGGGCCGGTAGGCGCGGAACGCCTCCAGCGCCTCGTCGCCGCGGGCGACCATCCGGCTCCCGAAGCCCTCCTGCCGGAGCACGATCGTGAGCATCTCCGCCAGCGACGCGTCGTCGTCGACCACGAGGATCCGCCCCTTGGTGTGGGGGTCGGACGGGGCGCCCGATGGCGCCGCGGCGGGCTCGCTCATGGCATCCATCATGACAGTTGCTCGGTGGTCGCGTTGCCCTCGCGAGGAACGCGCTCGGCTCACCGTGATCTCGAGACGCCGGTCGGCTCCTCGACCTCGTGCGTGTCTCCTGGCCCGCGCAGGGCTCGGGCCAGGCGCTCTAGTACCGGTACTGCTCCGGCTTGAACGGACCCGCGACGTCGATGCCGAGGTACGCCGCCTGCTCGCCGGTGAGGGTCGTCAGCCGCACCCCGAGGGCGTCGAGGTGCAGGCGGGCCACCTCCTCGTCGAGGTGCTTGGGCAGCACGTAGACGCCGGTGGGGTACTCCTCGGTCTTGGTGAAGAGCTCGATCTGGGCCAGCACCTGGTTGGTGAAGGAGTTCGACATCACGAACGACGGGTGACCGGTCGCGTTGCCGAGGTTCATCAGGCGGCCCTCGGAGAGCACGATGATCGAGCGACCGGTCGGGAAGGTCCAGACGTCGACCTGCGGCTTGACGTTCTTGCGCTCCGCGACGCCCGGCGCCTCGAGGCCGGCCATGTCGATCTCGTTGTCGAAGTGGCCGATGTTGCCGACGATCGCCTGGTGCTTCATCGCCCGCATGTGGTCGACGGTGACGACGTCCTTGTTGCCGGTGGCGGTGATGATGATGTCGGCGATCGGGAGCACGTCCTCGAGCGTCGAGACCTGGTAGCCGTCCATGGCCGCCTGGAGGGCGCAGATCGGGTCGATCTCGGTGACGATGACGCGCGCGCCCTGGCCACGCAGCGACTCGGCGCAGCCCTTGCCGACGTCGCCGTACCCGCAGACGACCGCGACCTTGCCGCCGATGAGGACGTCGGTGGCGCGGTTGATGCCGTCGACCAGCGAGTGGCGGCAGCCGTACTTGTTGTCGAACTTCGACTTGGTGACCGAGTCGTTGACGTTGATCGCGGGGAAGAGCAGCGTGCCCTCGCGCATCATCTCGTAGAGGCGGTGGACACCGGTGGTGGTCTCCTCGGTGACGCCCTTGATGGAGTTCGCGATCGGGGTCCAGTGGTTGGGGTTCTCCGCGAGGACCCGGGTGAGGACCTCGAAGATGATCCGCTGCTCGGTGCTGGTCGCCGTGGCCGGGTCGGGCGCCTGGCCGGTCTTCTCGGCCTGGACGCCGAGGTGCACGAGCAGCGTGGCGTCGCCGCCGTCGTCGAGGATCATGTTCGGCAGCTGGCTGCCGGGCCAGTCGAGGATCTGCTGGGTGCACCACCAGTACTCCTCCAGCGTCTCGCCCTTCCAGGCGAAGACCGGCACTCCCTGGGGGTCCTCGACGGTGCCGTTCGGCCCGACCGCGATCGCGGCGGCGGCGTGGTCCTGGGTCGAGAAGATGTTGCAGGAGGCCCACCGGACCTCGGCGCCCAGCGCCACCAGCGTCTCGATGAGCACCGCGGTCTGGATGGTCATGTGCAGCGAGCCGGCGATCCGCGCGCCCCGGAGGGGCTGCTCGGCGGCGTACCGCTCGCGCATGGCCATCAGGCCGGGCATCTCGTGTTCGGCGAGCTGGATCTCGGTACGGCCGAAGTCGGCCAGGCTGAGGTCGGCGACCTTGAAGTCCATCGGTGCTCCCTAGGGACGTGTGGCGGGGCTCTCCCTGCCGACGAGGTTAGAACGGCACCAGGGCATCGGAAGAATCCTCGACGCCTGCGGTCGGGATCGGATCAGGTCGCGCCAGGAGCATGCGGCTTCGTCAAGGCATGCAGGCCGAACCCTTGATGAGGCGCCGCTCGGCCGGCTCAGTGCCCCGCGGTCGACCTGCGCCGCGGGACCAGGTGCAGCACCCCGAGGATGAGCGCGCCGACGATCAGGCCGAAGACCGCGGAGAGCAAGGTGTTCGTGAGCCAGCCCGCGATGCTGCCGAGAGTTCCGTGGAGGGCGTCGTGGACGGCGTGCTCGATGTCGTGGACGAGCTCGTAGGGCGCGTGCCAGCCGAGCTCGTCGAGGCCGACGAGCTCGATGTGGCCGCCGACCCAGAGCATCGCGGCGACGCCGACGACCGAGATGACCGCGAGCAGCCGCGGGGTGCCGACGAGCAGGGCGTGGCCGATCCTGCCGGGCAGGCCGGTGGAGCGCTGGGAGAGCGCCAGGCCGATGTCGTCGAGCTTCACGATGACCGCGACCACGCCGTACACCGCGAGGGTGATGGCGATCGCGACGACGACGAGGATGCCGAGGCGGTTGAGGAAGGGCTCCTCGGCGACCTCGTTGAGCGCGATCACCATGATCTCGGCGGAGAGGATGAGGTCCGTGCGGATCGCGCCCGAGACCATCGCCTTCTCCGCCTCGGCCCCCTCGGCGGCCACCGGCACCGGGTGATGGTCGTGACCGCGCAGTCGCGCCCAGACCTTCTCGGCGCCCTCGTAGCACAGGTACCCGCCGCCGACCATCAGGATCGGCGTGAGCAGACCGGGCAGGAACTGGCTGAGCAGCAGCGCCACCGGCAGGATGACGAGGAGCTTGTTGCGCAGCGAGCCGATCGTGATCCGCTTGATCATCGGGAGCTCGCGGTCGGCGGTCACGCCGTGGACGTACTGCGGGGTGACCGCGGTGTCGTCGACGACCACGCCCGCCGCCTTCGTGGTCGCCCGGCCCGCGGCCGCACCGATGTCGTCGACGGACGCGGCGGCCATCTTGGCGAGGGCGGCCACGTCGTCGAGCAGTGCGAACAGTCCGCCAGCCATGGCGAAATGCTAGTGGACCCCGGGGGGTCGCGGTGCCGGTTCCCGGCCGGCCCGGCGGGCGTCCGCTCGGGATAGTCCGTCACGTTCCGGTTGTCGTTCGTGCGATCGGGCAGCCAGTTCGTGACGGACTATCCGCTGGGGGCACCCCTCGCGGGGCCGACCCGACCCGGACGACCGAACTCACACCTGAACGACGTAGCTCCCGGACCGTCGCCGAGCCCGGGAGATCGCTAGCGGACCGTCTGGTGGGCGCGGCCCGCGTCGACGCCGGCCTCGATCTCGGCCTGCACCTCGGGCTGTACCTGGTCCTTGGCCGCGGTCAGCGCGACGGCGCGCGTCAGGTGCCGCTCGGCGTAGCCGAGCGGGTCGACCAGCTCGGTCAGCCGGGCGGAGATCGGGCGCCAGGCGAGTAGGAGCGAGAGCAACACGGCACCGACGGTGGTGACCCCGAACGCGATCACCGGGTGCTGGTCGGCCCAGCCGCCGAAGCCCGCGTAGCCGGCACCCTTCACGAAGAACCCGTGGAAGAGGTAGACGACCAGCGTCGCCGCGCCCATCCGGGCGAACCAGCCGTCGATCCGCGGCACCAGGGCGAAGAACGCCCACGCGCCGAGCGTGCCGATCGCGAGCACCAGGGCCCGCGTCAGCAGCGCCTGGACGTCGTCGCCGTACCCCATCTCGTCGTACCGCGAGCGGTAGTAGAGCCACTCCGTGCTCGCCCAGGCGTCGGTCCAGGTGGTCAGCACCCAGATGCCCACGAACACCGCCACGGCGGCGGCCTGGGCGGGCTTCTTGCGCAGCCACTCGAGCCGCTCGGGGGTGGCCTTGAGGCCCATCACGAAGAACGGCAGCAGCCCGAGCACGCGCGCGATGTCGAGGGTGTCGCCCGCGTACATCCCGGCCACCAGGCTGACGCCCACCGCGACCGCGAGCCCGCCCCACATCGGCCGGAGGATCGGGGTGAGGAGTCGCCAGAGGAAGAGGGCCGCGAGGTACCACATCGGCCAGTGCGGATCGCGGAACAGGTCGTCGAGCTCCTCGCCGCCGACGTAGATGCGGAAGATCGCCAGCGCGGTCTCGAAGAGCAGGTACGGCACCACCACGGTGCGGAAGAGCTGCCACATCCGCACCTTGCTGTAGACGAAGCCGCGGGAGAGATAGCCGGTGACGAACACGAACGCCGGCACGTGCCACGCGTAGAGGAAGTCATAGAAGTGCCCGACGACATCGGTGTCGGGCAGCAGCACCCAGGAGTGCCCGACGACGACCAGCGTCACCAGCATCATCTTGGCGTTGTCGAACCACGGGTCGCGGACGGCAGCGGTCGGAGCGGGCATGCTTCCCGCCTACCCGGCAGCGCCGGGGATCAGTCCTCCACGAGGCCGATTCTCAGGTACTCCGCAGCGTAGGTTCCGCTCAGCAGAAGCGAGGCGTACCGGGCCACCTCGGTGGGCGCCTCGGTCGTGACCGTCTCGACCCGGACGCCGCGCTCGGCGGCCGCGGCCCGCAGGCGACCGCGCTGCTCGCGGACCACGGGGTCGTCGACGCCGTCGTCGAGCACGACCAGCACCGGACGCCGGTCGCCGGAGTCCTCGGCGAACGGGTCGTCGAAGACGTCCCGCTGGCGAGCCGCCTCGATGACCGGGAGCAGGTGCTCGGCGTCGCCCGCGAGGGCCGAGCGGCCGGTCGCCCGGCGGATCGACTCCGCGACCCGGCGGGCCGCCCGCGCCGCGAGCACCGAGCCGCCCCACACGATCGGGTTGGCGTCGGCGAGGGCGATCGCGAGCATCTTGGCCGGGTTCACGGCCAGGTCGCGGTGCGGCGAGCAGGCGATCGCGACCGCGTCGAGCGCCTCCGCGACCTGCTCGGCGTCGGCCCGCGGACCGAGCGAGACCCGGTCGAGGTACTCCAGTACGACGACCGCGGTCGCGAGCTGGTCGCGGGTGGCGGTCGGCAGGATCGCGCTCCAGCGACCCGCGGCGTGCTCGGCGACCAGCGAGTCCGGCGGGCAGGCGACGACCAGCTGGCAGCCGCGGCGTACCGCCTCGGCGACCGCCGACGCGGCGCCGGTGTCCGCGCCGTCGGGGGCCAGCACCACCACGAGGTCGAGGCTGCCCGCCCAGCCCGGAAGGCCCGCGGCCGGCCAGGCCACGAAGGGCACCGGGCACCACGGCTCGAGCACCGCGCGCAGCAGCCGCGAGTCGGGGCCGGCGGCCAGGACGGCCCGCGGGCGGGCGAGCTCCACGGCGCGGGCGACCGCCTCGTCGGTGGCCGCCGCCGCCTCACCGGCGGTACGGCGGACCCGGGCGCCCGACTCGGCCAGCGTGCGCAGCACGTGGTCGCCGGCCTCGAGGGCCGCTCCCGCGTCGAGGCGGGACTCGTCGAACCAGGTCGCCATCGCCCCAGCCTCTCGTCGCAGTCCTCAGGACGGCTTGCGCGCCTCGTCGACCAACAGCACCGGTATGTCGTCGCGGACGGGGTAGGCGAGGCCGCAGCCCTGGCAGACCAGCTCCTCCCCCACGACCGCCAGGTCCGCGCGGCAGGCCGGGCAGACGATGATCTCGAGCAGCGCGGGGTCGATGTTGACGGACGAGCTCATCGGTCACTCCTGATCTGGGCGAGCACGGTGTCGCGCACGCGGGACATGGTCTGCTCGTCGCGGCCCTCGGCGTTGAGGCGCAGCAGCGGCTCGGTGTTGGACGGCCGGACGTTGAAGGTCCAGTCGGCGTGGCTGACGGTGAGACCGTCGAGGCGGTCGGTGGTGACGTCGTCCCGCGCGGCGTACGCCGCCTCGATCTCGGCGGTCACCGCCGCCTGGTCGGCGACCGTGGAGTTGATCTCACCGCTGAGCACGTAGCGGTCGTACGCCGCGAGCAGCGCCGAGAGCGGCTGCTCGGCCTCGGCGAGCGCGGCGAGGGTGTGCAGCGCGGCGAGCATGCCGGAGTCGGCACGCCAGAAGTCGCGGAAGTAGAAGTGTCCGCTGTGCTCGCCGCCGAAGATCGCGCCGGTCTCGGCCATGGTGGCCTTGATGAAGGAGTGGCCGACCCGCGTGCGCACGGGGTTGCCGCCCAGCTCGCTCACGATCTCGGGCACCGAGCGGCTGGTGATCAGGTTGTGGATCACCGTCGCTCCGGGCTCCTTGGCGAGCTCGCGCGCCGCGATCAGCGCCGTGAGCGTCGACGGCGAGACCGCCCGCCCGCGCTCGTCGACAATGAAGCAGCGGTCGGCGTCGCCGTCGAAGGCGAGGCCGATGTCGGCCCCCTCGGCGACGACACGCTGCTGCAGGTCGACGAGGTTGGCCGGCTCGATCGGGTTGGCATCGTGGTTCGGGAAGGAGCCGTCGAGCTCGAAGTACATCGGCACCAGCTCGACCTGGTCGCCGAGCCGATCGAAGACCGCCGGTGCGGTGTGCCCGGCCATGCCGTTCCCCGCGTCGACGACCACTCGGAGCCGGCGGCCGACGACCGGCGCGAGCGTGAGCAGGTGAGCCGCGTACGCCGCGAGCACGTCGTGCTCGGAGATCGACCCGGCGGGTCCGACCACGGGCCGGGGCTCGGCGACCAGGTCGCGGATCTCGGCCAGGCCCGTCTCCATGCCGATCGGCACGGCGTGGGCGCGGCACATCTTGATGCCGTTGTACTGCGCCGGATTGTGGCTCGCGGTGAACATCGCACCCGGGTGCCCGAGGTGGCCGGAGGCGAAGTAGAGCTGGTCGGTCGACGCGAGCCCGATCAGGACGACGTCGGCACCGGCTTCGCTGGCGCCCTGGGCGAACGCGCCGGCCATGCCGGGCGAGCTGGGACGCATGTCGTGGCCCACCACGACCGTCGCCGCCCCGACGACCTGTGCGAACGCGCGGCCGGCGGCCAGCGCGAGCCGCTCGTCGATCTGGTCGGGCACGGTGCCGCGGACGTCGTACGCCTTGAAGACCGCGGCGAGGTTCGTCGGGTCGAGGGTGTCGGCCATGCCTCGGAGCCTATCGAGGACGCGCCAGCGGACTCGATGAAGGTGGTCGAGCGAGCGACCGGCGCGGATCCAGGGACCCGTCAGTCGTTGGTCAGCACCCGCAGGTGCCCGCGCCGGCCGACCTCGCGCCCGGTCTCCTCGGCCGGCGCCACCCGCCGCGGCGCGATCGGCCGAGCGGCCTCGCGGACCGCGTCGGCCAGCGCGAGCAGGTCGTCACTCGTCGGCCCCCGCGCGGTGAGGTCACCCGCGAGCCGCAGCACCTCCCAGCCGCGCGGTGCCGACAGGCGCTCGCTGTGCGCCTCGCACAGGTCGTAGGCGTGCGGCTCGGCGTAGGTGGACAGGGGGCCGAGGACCGCCGTCTGGTCCGCGTAGACATACGTCAGCGTGGCCACCGCGGGACGACCGCAGGCCGTGCGGGAACAGCGGCGGGCAGGACTCACGTCGCAGACGGTACCCCTCGGCACCGACCGCGCCGATTAGGCTCGCGGCATGGAACGACGCCGGCGCACCCGGGACCGTCGGGGGCGCGGGATGCGCGGCCCTGCGGTGCTCCCGGCCGTGCCCGGCCGGCCCGAGCTGCGCACCGCCCGCGAGCGCTTCGACGACATCGCGCTCGGCATCGTCACCGAGGTCGACCGGCGCTGGCAGGACCGGCTCGGCCTCGTCGAGTACGCCGTGGAGGACACCCCCCACCTCCCCGACGACTGGTCCCCGGGCACGGTCCCGCTCTCCTCGCTGGTCCGGGGCACCGGCGCGACGCCGACCCGGCTGGTGCTCTTCCGGCGCCCGATCGAGCACCGCTGCGACAACCGCGCCGAGCTGGAGGGGCTGGTGCTCACCGTCGTGGTCGAGCAGATCGCCGAGCTGCTCGGCATCGACGCCGAGGACGTCGACCCGCGCTACGAGGGCGGGCTGTAGGCCGGCCGACTCGCGTCGAGATCCGTGGACCGGCTGCCGACACGGGGTCCTGACGGCCATCTCGCGGATCTCGACGCCGATGGGGCAGCCGTCAGGGCAGCCCGGGCCGGACGTCGGGCACCAGCCCGTTGCGTACCGGGACGGTCAGCGGCAGCATCGACGCCCCGTTGGCGGAGCTGGTCAGCACCGCTCCGGTCACCGAGGTCCGCTCGGGCAGCACCGAGATCAGCCGGGCGGTGGGCGGCACCTTGACGACCGTGCCGCGGTCGGGCACCACCTCGGCCGTACGGCGGCGCAGCCGGTCGCCGTTCGCGTCGAGGGCCACCACGGTGACGGTGCCGGCCGTCGTGGCGCCGGCGAGCACGACGCGGCGCCGGGCGGCCCCGCGCCCCTCGGCCGGCTGCTTCGGGACGAGCACGGTCGCCTCGGCGTCGAACGAGCTCCCGGCGGTCGCGAAGGAGAGGTCGTTGCCGACGACGGAGCGCAGGGCCGCGCTCACCGGTCCGGAGGAGGTGACCTGGAGGCCGAGGGCGTCCTGACCGACCGCGGCGTTCACGATCGAGGAGACCCGCACCCGCGCCACGCCCCGCGGCGGGACCCGGATCTCCTCGGCGCCGTCGGGGGCGAACACCGACTCGGAGTCGACGACCTTGACCTCGGCCCGGACCTCGTCGTCGCCCGGGTTGGCGATCGCGAGCGTTCGCTGGCCCGTGCCGGGCGCGAGGCCGAGCAGCAGGTTGCTGGTCGCGGGAGCCGGCTGGGCCGGCAGCCAGTCCTGGGTGAGCGGGGCCCGGCCCGGGCGGTCGAAGCGGTCGAGCAGGGCCACCCCGAGCCGGCCGCGGGCGGTGACGACCTCGAGCGCGAGCTCGTCGGTGCGCGGCACCAGGGTGGCCAGGTCGAGCCGCACGGAGCTGCCGCCGGGGACGGAGACGCCGCGCAGCCGGGGCGCCTCCACCACGCCGTTGCGCCCCAGCACGGTGACGTCGGCGACGGCGGTGCCGCCGTCGGGGTTGGTGAGCTCGAGGACCGATCGATGGCTGGCGCCGGCGCCGACGCCGGTGAACCACTGACCCGCCGCCGGCGGCAGGCAGGCGGTCACGGCCGGCTCGTCGCCGCCGCCCCGGCCGGCCACCAGGCCCGGCGCGCTGTCGTCCTCGCCGGTCACCGCGACGGCGTCCGGGGCGCGGGTCGTCGTCACCCGGCCCGAGACCAGGCCGGCGTCCTTCGCGTCCTTCCCGAGCCCGACCCGCACCGAGCCGTCCACGTCGTCGGAGACGGTCGTCAGCGCGAGCTCGGGCGCCCCCGGCAGCCCGGCCGGGCAGACGAGGGTGGCCGTGGTCAGCGTGGTGCGCTCCGGTGGCCGGGTGGTGGCCGCGGGCTCGGCCGGGCGCACCAGCAGCAGTGCCGCGACGCTGAGCAGCGGCAGCACCACGGCGAGCACCATGGTCAGGTTGAGTCGGCCGCGCCGGGTGGCGGTACGCCGGCGGCCGCCGGTCGTGCGGGGCTGGGTCATCGGTCGGACCGCCTCGGGTTCGTGGTCGGCAGGCACAGCACGACGACCACCACGACGGCGATGCCCTGCACCACCAGGAGCACCACTCGCAGCCAGGACACCGGCCCCTCCAGCAGCGAGCCGTCGAGCGGCCCGTCGACCTGCCACGCCCGGGTCGTGCGCTTCTCGGCGCTCGCCTGGACGAGTCCGGTCGTGGCGTCGAGGACGGCGGCGACGTCACCGTCGGCGGGCTCGGGCAGCACGACGTACTCGATCCCGCTGGCGCCGAGCCGGTCGACGACCTCGGGCGTCGGCCGGGAGACCAGCGCCCGGACCTCGGCCGTGAAGTCGGCGTCCTCGGCGGTCAGGTTGGTCACCTCGTCCTCGCCGAGGGTGACGCCGTCGCCGCGCCGGACCGTGTAGGTCAGGCCCTCGTCGACCCCGCCCCGGATCACGAGGATGCCGTGCTCGGGGCCCTCCTCGGAGCTCTGCACCATGTAGACGGGGATGTCGGTCTCGATGCCCTCGCCGATGGCGGGGTCGGAGCCGAGCCACCACACCACGCCGCCGACCGGCACCGCGGCGGCCACCACGACCAGGACGCCGCTGAGCACCCGCCGCCAGGCGATGGTCTCCACCCCGAGCCCGACGGCGCCGATCGACGCCGCGACGACGAAGGTGCCCTGGAGCACCAGCAGCAGCGCGCCCGGTCCGGCGTCGACGGAGGTGGCGGCGAGGTCGAAGGTGACGGCGCCGAGGAGGGCGGCGAGCACCGCCGTCACCAGTGCCACGACCCAGCAGACGAGCACGGGGATCCGGGTCGCGCGCGGGAGCAGCGCCAGCAGCGCGAGCACGGCGAGCACGAGGCCCAGCCACCAGGGGGCGCCGAGCCCGTCGAGCCGGCCGGCGAGGAGATCGAGGGTGTCGGCCGTCGGCGTCGGCAGGCGGCCGGTGTCGAGCAGCAGGCCCTCGGCCGCCGACCGTTGGATGGCCGGCAGCCACCACGGCGCGAGCAGCACCGGCACCAGGCCGAGCGCCGCCGCGGGCGGACCCCACACCGAGCGGTCGCGCACCGCGCCGCGCACGACGAGCGCTGCGGCCCCGATGACGACCAGGCCGAGGGCGGCGGCCAGGACCCACAGCACGGGTGCGAACGCGGACCCGACGGCGAGCAGCAGGCCCACCCGCCAGGCGGCGCGCCACCGGCGCTCGGCCGCGGGCTCGGCGAAGCCCAGCGCGGCGTGCGCCAGCCAGGGCAGCAGCGCGGCGACCACGACCAGGCCGAGCCGGCCGTCGGACCAGGCCCCGCTCGCGACCGCCACCAGACTCCAGGTGGTCGCACCCCACAGCAGCACCCAGCGCGACGCGCCGGTGAAGACCACCAGGCGGCCGACCACCCGCAGGAAGCGCCACGCGCCCCACAGCCCGACCGGCACCGCGGCGACCAGGACCAGCGACACGGCCGCCGAGGGGCTGCCGCCGAGCAGGGTCGCGAGCAGCGCCATCGGCAGCACGTACGCCGGGGCCGGCACGGCCGTGCCGGTGCCGAGCGGGTGCCAGGTCTCGACCTGGAGCCGCCACCAGTCGCCGACCCCCTGCGGCGCCGGCGACAGGCCCCCGCCGGAGACCGAGCCGAACGCCGTCCGCGCCGCGACGAGGGCGACGATCACGACCAGCGCGACCAGCAGCGCGACGGGGTTGGTGAGGAACCGCGCCACGAGCCCGGTGTCCTCGGCGAGGAGGTCGTCGTCCTCCGGTCCCGGCCGGGGCGCGTAGCTGGCCGGTGCGCGCTCGGCAGCGGCGGCGCGCCGCCGCTCGGCGACGTCCTGGGCCTGGTTGGTCGCGGCGGCGACCAGGTCGCCGAGGAAGTCCAGCCCGTGGCGATAGGGCACCCACCACGGCGAGAGCAGCGGCGCCGCCCGTCGCTCGTCGGCGCCGGGCTGCTCGCGGCGGACCCGGCGGGCCTTGCGCACCTCGCCCGGGTGCGAGTAGAGCGAGAGCAGCGCCGCGAGGTCGTCGAGCGCCTCGCCCACCGATCGCACCAGGACGAAGCCGACCATCCGGAGCAGGGTGCCGAGGGCGAGCCGGACCACCAGCCACGGCAGCCGCCGGCCGGGCGCGTTCGCGAGCAGCGTGTAGAGCGCCGCCCGCCGCTCCTGGTAGTGGGTGTGTCGTCCGGTCAGGGGGGTACGACGTACGCCCCGGTGCGCCGCCTCGGCGTGGAAGACCACCGCGTCCGGGACGATAAGCGTGGTGTGGCCCGCGGCCGCGGCGCGCCAGCCGAAGTCGATGTCGTTGCCGAAGATCGGCAACTGCTCGTCGAATCCGCCGAGCGTCTCGAGGACGGTACGCCGCACCAGCATGCCCGCGGTGTTGACCGCGAGCACCCGGTGCACCTCGTCGTGCTGGCCCTGGTCGTACTCGCCACGCTCCAGGCCGGTCTCGCGCCGCCCGGTGCCGCTGATGGTGACGCCGAGCTCGAGCAGCCGCTTGAGCGAGGGCCACTCCCGCAGCTTCGGGCCGAGGATGTCGGCCTCCGGGTGCTCGGCGGCGGCCGCCAGGAGCGCCGCCAGCGCGCCCGCATCGGGGTTGGCGTCGTCGTGCAGGATCCAGACCCACTCGGGCGTCTCGCCGCGCTCCCGCAGCCGCTCGAGGCCGCGCCCGACGGCGGCCGGGAACGAGGTCGCCCCGCTCACCCGGAGCACGTCGCCGAAGGCCCGCTCCAGCAGGTCGGGGCTGTCGTCCTTGCTGCCGGTGTCGACCGCGACGACGGCCGTGAGCGGCGCCCGCTGCGCCCGGACCCCGTCGATCACGGCGGGTAGCCAGCGGCCGCCGTCATGACTGACGAGCAGGGCCGCGACGGAGGGAACCACGATCGTGAACCCTAACGGCCACGCGGTCGCGCCCCACCCCCGCGTGCGGCGGCGCCCCACGCCAGGCGGTCGAAGGTCAGACGGCTCGCTTCTTCAGCTTGCGGCGCTCCCGCTCGGAGAGGCCGCCCCAGATCCCGAAGCGCTCGTCGTTCATCAGTGCGTACTCGAGACAGTCGTCGCGGACCTCACAGGTCAGGCAGACCTTCTTGGCCTCCCTGGTCGAGCCCCCCTTCTCAGGGAAGAAGGCCTCGGGATCGGTCTGCGCGCACAGCGCTCGCTCCTGCCATCCAGCTTCCTCGGCGTCCCCGTCGAGGAGAAATAGTTCTCTCACGGCTTTCGCCCTTTCGACCCGGTCTTGCTCCCACATCCCCGAATCACGTGCGGCTCCCGGTAGACCACCGGACCCGGATCACCGCGCCGAGACTCGCGAACGACATTGTGGGAATTACATGCCTGTCGTACCCGCAAAGTCAACCCCGCATCTGCTATGGACCAGCCCGGGAGCCCCGACCGTCGGGCCGCGACCGGGCGTGCGGCAAGGTATCCGCATGCAGAACATCACGGTGCTCTCGGGGGGCATGGGCGGCGCCCGCTTCCTCCAGGGGCTGCTCCACGGGATCGCCACCGGGCGGCTGCCGGGCGTCGCTCCCGATGCGACGGTAACGGTGGTCGCCAACACCGCCGACGACCTGTGGGTCCACGGCCTCAAGGTCTGCCCCGACCTCGACACGGTCATGTACACCCTCGGCGACGGCATCGACACCGGGCGCGGATGGGGCCGCCGCGCCGAGACGTGGAGCGTGAAGGAGGAGCTCGCGATCTACGGCGTGGAGCCGACCTGGTTCGGACTCGGCGACCGCGACATCGCGACCCATCTGGTGCGCACCCAGATGCTCGAAGCCGGCTACCCGCTCTCCGAGGTCACCACCGCGCTGTGCCGGCGCTGGCTGGACCCGGTGTACGGCGACCGGGTGCGACTGCTGCCGATGACCGACGACCGGGTCGAGACCCACGTCGCGATCGCCGACCCCGACTCCCCCAGCGGCCGCCGGGTCGTGCACTTCCAGGAGTACTGGGTGCGACTGCGCGCCTCGGTGCCCGCCGAGGTGCTGGTCTTCGTCGGCCTCGACGAGGCCAGCCCAGGACCGGGCGTCGTCGACGCGATCACCGACGCGGACCTGGTCGTGCTGCCGCCCTCCAACCCGGTCGTGTCGGTGGGCACGATCCTCGGCGTCCCGCGGATGCGCGAGGCGCTCGCCGCGACCCGTGCCCCGGTGGTCGGGCTGTCCCCCATCGTCGGGGGCACCCACGTGCGCGGCATGGCCGAGCAGATGCTGACCTCGATCGGCGTCGAGGTCAGCGCCTCCGGTGTCGGCCTCCACTACGGCGCGCGCTCCGCCGGCGGGGTGCTCGACGGCTGGCTCGTCGACGAGGTCGACGCCGACCAGGCGGACCGGGTCGAGGCCGCGGGGCTCCCCTGCCGCGCCGTACCGCTGATGATGACCGACCCGGATGCCACGGCCGCGATGGCCGCGGCCGCGATCGACCTGGTCGCTCGATGAGTGCAGCGACCCGGCTCGAGATCTTCGCCCCCGACGGGGTCCCGGAGGTGGTGGCCGGCGACGACCTGGTCGCCCTTGCGCTCGCGGCCGCCGAGCTCGCGGACGGCGACGTGCTGGTGGTGACCAGCAAGATCGTGAGCAAGGCCGAGGGCCGGCTACGGCGCGGCAGCCGCGAGGAGGCCCTGGCCGGCGAGACCGTGCGGGTCGTGGCCCGTCGCGGCGAGACCGCGATCGTGCGCAACCGCCTCGGCCTCACGATGGCGGCCGCGGGCATCGACAACTCCAACGTGCCGCTCGGCCAGATCGTGCTGCTGCCCGAGGACCCCGACGGCTCGGCCCGCACGATCCGCGAGGGCATCCACGAGCACGGGGGCGCCAACGTCGCGGTCGTCGTCAGCGACACCGCGGGCCGGGCCTGGCGCGAGGGTCAGACCGACATCGCGATCGGCGCCGCCGGGCTGGTCGTGGCCGAGGACTTCGCCGGCCGCACCGACGCGCACGGCAACGAGCTGGCGGTGACCCTGCCCGCCGTCGCCGACGAGCTCGCCGGCGCCGCCGAGCTGGCGACCGGCAAGCTCGGCGGCCGCCCGTTCTCCGTCGTCCGCGGACGCGCCGACCTCGTGCTGCCCGCCGGCGAGCACGGCCCGGGCGCCGCGTCCCTGGTGCGGCCCGACGGCGCAGACCTGTTCGGGTACGGCGCCCGCGAGGCCGTCCTCCGCGCGCTGCGGGCGCACGACGACGACCGCCGGCCCTTCGGCGCCCCGGCTCCGGCCACCGAGCTGGCCGCCGCGATCCGCGAGATCGTCGGGCTGGCGCCGTCGCACACCGGTGCCGCCGACGGCGCCCTCGTGGTGACCTATCCGCGGGGCACGAGCCGCGCGCTGAGGGCGCTGGTGTTCGCGCACGGATGGACGATGAACGCCACCGACCACCCCCATGAGGCGCGATTGCGCCCTGCGGACGTGTGATCCCCCCGTAGACTCTGCCGACGACCGTCCCACGAGCGCCCGAACCGCTCCAGCACGACCGAGGAACACGACGTGGCCAAGCCCGCCAAGACCGACCGCAAGGCGGTCATCGACCAGATGCGCAAGCAGCAGAAGAGTGCCGACCGACGTCGTGGCGCCGTCATCGTCACGGTCTGCATCCTCGTCGCCGTCGGCATCGTCGCCGCGGCCGTCGTGCCGATCCTCGTGGACAAGTGGGACGACCGCGAGCTCGACAACACCGCCCTGGCCGACATCGGCCAGCCCGTCTCGGCGTGCCAGGACATCGAGACCAAGAAGGCCGACGGCAACCAGAACCACGTGCCGGTCGACACCCCCGTCGACTACACGACCGCGCCGCCGGCGTTCGGGCCGCACTGGAACCAGGCGGGCGTCGCGCCGGCGTCCTTCGCCCGCAAGTTCTACACCCCCGACGACCGCCCCGCGCTCGAGGCGCTCGTGCACAACCTCGAGCACGGCTACGCGATCCTCTGGTACGACGAGACCATCGCCGACGACCAGGCCGCGATGGCCGACATCGAGGCGATCTCGCGCAAGTTCGGCGACGACAACTTCCGCGACAAGTTCGTTGCGGCGCCGTGGCTCTCGACCGACGAGAACGGCAAGAAGTTCCCCGACGGCCAGCACATCGCGATCACGCACTGGTCGGCCGGCGGCAACGGCGTCACCGACCCGGCCAAGCAGGTCGGCGTCTTCCAGTACTGCTCCGGCGTCAGCGGCGCGGCGGTCGAGTCGTTCATGAAGAAGTACCCCTACACCGACTCGCCCGAGCCCAACGCGATGTGAGCGCCCGGCGTCCGAGCTTGCTCGGACGCCAGGTTGAGGAGCGTCGGTCCGGACCGCGCGCCAGCGCGGGACGGGCGACGCGTCTCGAAACCCAATCGGCCCGGGCGACCTCACGTGAGTTCGCCGCGCCCCGACTCCTTCAGCGCCGCGACCACCTGCTTGACCTCCTGGGCGCGCGAGCGCGTCGTGACCAGCAGCGCGTCGGGGGTGTCGACGACGACCACGTCCTCGAGGCCGACGACCGCCACCACCCGCTTGCCGCCGGGCACCACCAGGCCGGTGCTGTCCACGGCGAGCACGTCCGAGGCGTCGCCGAGGACGGACGTCGCGGCGCCGGCCCCCTCGAGCAGCGTGGCCAGGGCGTCGAAGTCGCCGATGTCCTCCCAGTGGAAGGACGACGGCACCACCGCGACCCGGCCGGCGTCCGCCGCCGGCTCGGCGACGGCGTGGTCGAGCGCGATCTTCGGCAGGCCCGGCCACAGCTCGGGCAGCCGGTCACGGTCCGCGGCGATCGCGCGCAGGTCTGCGGCGAACTCGGGGTGCCACTTCCCCAGCAGGTCGAGCAGCACCCGCGGACGGACGACGAACATGCCGGCGTTCCAGCGGTAGCGGCCGGTCGCGAGGTAGCCCTCGGCGGTCGCGACCGACGGCTTCTCCACGAACTCCTGCACCACGGCCGCGCCGTCGTGGCCGGCGACCGGGTCACCGACATGGACGTAGCCGAACGCCGAGGACGGGAACGTCGGCTCGATGCCGAGCGTGACCAGCCAGTCGTCGCGGGCGACCTGGACGGCCCGACGTACCGCCTCCGCGAACGCGTCCGGATCGGCGATCACGTGGTCGGCGGCGAACGACCCCATCACCGCGTCGGGGTCGGACCGCTCGAGCAGCGCGGCGGCCAGGCCGATCGCCGCCATCGAGTCGCGCGGCGACGGCTCGGCGATCACCGAGTCGGCCGCCACCTCCGGCAGCTGGGCGGCGACGGCCTCGCGATGGGGCAGGCCGGTGACCACGAGCAGCCGGTCGTCGACCAGCGGCGCGAGTCGGTCGCGGGTCTCCTGGAGCAGCGTCCGGCCCTCACCACGCAGGTCGTGGAGGAACTTGGGCGCCGAGGAGCGCGACAGCGGCCAGAGGCGGGTGCCGGCTCCGCCGGCCGGGATCACCGCCCAGAAGTGGTCGATCGAAGGCATGGTGAGAGCCTAGGGCGGTGACCACCTTCGGCGACGTACTGGCGCGCCAGCTGCGACAGGATCCCGGCCGTCCCCTGGTGACGTTCTACGACGACGCGACCGGCGAACGGGTCGAGCTGTCGGTCACGACGTACGCCAACTGGGTGGCCAAGGCCGCCTCGCTGCTGGCCGAGGAGCACGACCTCGAGCGCGGCCAGCGGCTGTGCCTGGACCTGCCACCCCACTGGCTGGGTCCGGTGTTCCTGGGTGCGGCCTGGACCGTCGGCCTGACGGTCGTCGGCCCGGACGACGTGCCCGAGGACGCCCCTGGAGGCGGCGCCGACGCCGTCGTGTGCGGGCCCGGGTCGCTGGAGCGCTGGGCCGCCCGGGCCGGCGAACTGCCGGTGCTGGCCTGCTCGCTGCTCCCGCTCGGCGTTCGCTTCGCCGACCCGGTGCCGGCGGGCGTGCACGACGTCGGCATCGAGGTCTGGTCGCAACCCGACGCCTTCGCACCCTGGGACCCCCCGACGGGCGACGACCTCGCCACCGCGGGCGGCTACGACGACCGCACCCAGGCCGAGATCTGGGCGGCGGCCGCCGCCGGGAGCATCGTCACCGACGGCGGCCGCCTCCTCTCGGAGGCGAACCCGGCTTCCCCACCGGGACTCGCCACCTTCACCGAGCCGCTCAGCAAGGGCGGCTCGCTGGTGCTGGTCGTCCACTCCGGACCGGAGCGGCTCAGCGCGACGTACGCCGCGGAGCGCGCCACGGCCCGCTTCCCTTGAGGGTCGGGCAGCACCACGTTCGGGGGTTCTGAGAGCCGGTGTCACCCGGCCAGGTCCGGGCCCTTCCCACTCCCCTGGCCCAGCGCTCGGTGCTGGCCCGCCCAGCCCGTGCCGAACCGGTCGACGAGCACCCGGTAGCCGGGGTCGGACCAGCCGCGCGCCTGGACGTGGCGGGCGCGGCCGGCACCCGGCGTCTCGTCGCGCGTCGCGCGCCGGGCGTCCCGGGTGTGGGACCTCAGGTCCACGGCCCGCTCGGGCGTCACGAAGCCCGTCTCCCGACGATCGTGGACGACGTCGAGGCTGATCACGTTCGCCGCGGGGGTGAGCACGGCGAGCACGGCGGCGAGCGCCAGGACCTGCTGGCAGGCCGTGACGAAGCGGATCTTGTTGGGAGGCATGAAAGCGGCTCTCCGGTGCGGGGGAAGTTCACACGGGACAGCAACTTTCACACGCGTCACAGCGGCGACGGAAGGGATCGTGAGTAACTACAGAGTTGTAATTTCCACTCGACACGCCGATGGAATCGAGATTTGTCAAGAAACTTCACGCCTGTAATTCATCCGCGACGCCGAAACCAGCCCTTCTTCCGGAGACCAGGCGCGGGATCGCCGGTGTGGTTGGGCCGCGGCGACGATTCGCCGGGTCGGGTCCCCCCGGGGGGCGCCCGGGGTTTCATCACGGGATGCAGGCGGAGTCACGGTTCCCTGCCTGGGCTCACCCTGGGAAGCGCGGCCTCACCCTCATCCCGTGATGAAACCGCGCACGGCGACGCCGACGCTGCCGACCGGACGCCCGAGCCGCCGGGCGGTGAGCCAGCAACCGGTTCGGCGCCACCGATGGTTGCCAACACACCTCCGGCGCAAGGTAGCCCGCCACCCGGCGCACGGTGACCCGTTCGGGCAGCCGAGACCGCACCCGCTCAACGCCGACGTACGCCGCCGGGCTGCGGGCCGTGGGTGGGCGCCGAGTCGGCGCTACTTCACCCTCCCCGCTTCGCTCCTCCGGATGAACTGGCGCCGACTCGGCTTACATCTAGCTTCGCTAGATGTCGGCGCCGAGGTCGTCGTCCTCCTGCTCGAGCGCGTCCTCGGTCTCGCCGTCGTACTTCACGTACTTGATGCCCGCGTCGACGTCGCCGTCGAAGCCGAGCTTGCCGTGCTCGAGCACGATCACCCGGTCGCACATCTTGCGCACCGAGCCGGCCGCGTGGCTGACGTAGACCAGGGTCCGGCCGCTGTCGCGGACCTCCTGCATGCGCTGGAGGCACTTCTTCTTGAAGGGCTTGTCCCCCACCGCCAGCACCTCGTCGGCCAGGAAGATGTCGGAGTCGACGTGGATGGCCACGGAGAAGCCGAGCCGGGAGTACATGCCGGAGGAGTAGTGGCCGACCTCGGTGTCGAGGAACTTGCCGACATCGGCGAACTCGACGATCTCGTCGAACTTCCGCTTCGTCTCCGCCTCGCTCATGCCGAGGATCGCGGCGTTGAGGAAGATGTTGTCGCGCCCGGTCAGCTGCGGGTGGAAGCCGGCGCCGGTCGCGATCAGGCCCGCGATCCGACCGCGCGTCAGGACCCTGCCGTCGTCGGGCCGCATGATGCCGTTGATCAGCTTGAGCAGCGTGCTCTTGCCGGAGCCGTTGAGGCCCATCAGGCCGATGGACTCCCCCTGCTCGACGGTGAAGGACACGTCGTCGACGGCGGTGAAGGTATTGCTGACCTCCTGCCGCTTGAGCCGCGCCATCGTCATCTGCTTGAAGGTGCGGTGATAGCGCAGCGTGAACGTCTTGGTCGCGTGATCGACGACGATCGACTCGGCCATCAGAGGCGCTCCGGGATCTTGTTCTCGAGCCGGGAGAAGACCAGCTGGCCGAAGCCCAGGACCACCAGGGAGAGCAGCAGCGCCATGACGCCCCGGGTGAACAGGTAGTCGGGCAGGTCGGTGCTGGCGGTCGCCGTGGGCGAGTCCGTGGTGCCCACCCAGAACGCGCGCTGCATGAGCAGCACCGCGTTGGCCAGGGGGTTGGCCAGGAAGAGCTCGGTCTGACCGTGGAAGCGCTCGGCGACCATGGTGTAGGGGTAGATCATCGGCACGCCGAAGCGGACCAGGTTGTTGACGATCTGCACGACGTTGGAGACGTCGCGGAAGAACACGTTCGCCGCGCTGAACATCAGCGCGCCCGCCATGCCGATGGTGACCGTGACGAGCAGGGCCAGCACCATCGCGGCCATGCCGACCGGGTCGGGCGTCCAGCCCATCCAGAAGCAGGCGATCGCCAGGATCACGATCTCGGGCAGCACGTGGTAGGCCGAGACCAGCACCGCCGCCACGGGGAACATCTCCCGGGGCAGCGCCATCTTCTGCACCAGGCCCTTGTTGCGCACCACCGAGCGGGTGCCCGAGCCCAGACACTCGGTGAAGATGCCGGTGATGATGATCCCGCAGAACATGTGGATCGCGAAGTTCTCCACGTTGTCGTGCAGGTTGAAGATGAACCCCATCACGAAGTAGTAGATGAGGAACTGCGACAGCGGGTTGATGTAGGACCAGAGCATGCCCAGCACGGAGCCCTGGTAGCGCGCGGCGATCTCGCGGCTGACCATCAGCCGCAGCAGGTAGCGGCGCCGGAAGACCTCGAACAGCCCCGTCGTGGCCGAGGGAGCCGTGAGCGGAGGCAGCGTGCCGGGGCCGGCGGCCTGACTCACGCGTCGCCCCCGGTCCACGGGCGGAAGGTCTCCTCCCACGCCTCCGGCGAGGTGATCTGCGGCAGCTTGGCGCGGTACTCCGCGGACAGCTCCGGCCAGCGTCGGTAGAGCTCGGCGTGCAGTCGCACGATCCGGCGCAGCTGGTCGCGGAACAGGGCCGGGTCGCGCGTGTAGAGCGCGGCCGCGGTCTGGTCGGGCATCGACACGATGGCGGAGTCGTAGCGCGCCAGGCGGTACCACCGGGCGTCCATCGCGGCGATCTCGGTCTCGGGGAACTCCCGTGAGAGCTGGCGCGGCGGCCGCAGCTGGCGCAGCGGCGCCAGCGCCGCGGTGATGAGCTGGGACCGTCGGGTCGGCACCTCGAGCTCCTGGTGCGACCGGCGCGAGGCCTTGCGGCGTACCGCCGGGAAGGCGTCGGGGTCGGACTCGAGCTGCGCGTCGGCGTACTGCTTGCGGAACGCGTTCACCTCGGCGAGCCGGGTCGGCAGCACCTCGTGCAGCCGGTCCGGGCCGGCGAGCACCTCCTCGAGCGCCTGCTGCCGCAGCTCGACGGTGGAGTACTGCATCGAGACCAGGTGGGCGATCGAGTGGTTGAGGCTCTCGCGGACGACGCGGCCACCGTGCGGGTACGGCGAGTGCAGCAGCGCGGAGATCAGCCGGTTGCGCTGGTGGAAGAACGCCTGCCAGTCGAGCGCGTCGTTCTTGTCGGTCCACGGCACGTGCCAGACCGCGGCGCCGGGGAAGGTCACGGTCGGGAAGCCGGCCGCCTTGGCCCGGACGCCGAACTCGCTGTCGTCCCACTTGATGAAGATCGGCAGCGACAGCCCGACCTCCTCGAGGACGGCCCGCGGGATCAGGCACATGAACCAGCCGTTGAAGTCGACGTCGACGCGCCGGTGCAGCCAGCGGGTCGAGCGCAGGTTGCGCGCCCCGAAGTCCCACTCGGGCAGCACGTGCTCGGGCGACATCCACCACCAGCGCCAGGTCTGGATGATCTCGCCGAAGCTGTGCAGCCGGGAGCGCGAGTAGAGGCTGAACATGTGGCCGCCGACGATCGTCGGCCGGCGGGCCAGGTCGCCGAAGGTCACCGCGCGCAGCAGGCTCTCGGGCTCGCAGACGACGTCGTCGTCCATCATCAGCGCGTACGTCGAGACGCCGGCGCGCACCGTCTCGAGCTGGCCCCGGGCGTAGCCGCCGGAGCCGCCGAGGTTGCCCTGCTCGAGGACCCGCAGCTTGCCGTCCAGCGCCTTCTCGGCCGCCGGGAACCGCGAAGCGTCGACGACCTTCCGGCTGCCCTGCTCCATGACGAGCACCTCGTCGAGGATCGCGAGCACGTCGTCGTCGGAGCCGAGCTGGGCGAGCAGGTCGGCGCAGAAGTCCGGGCGGTTCATCGTGGTGATCGCGACGGTGACCGTGCCCGACGCGGCCCGGTCGGCCGGCACCTCGGCGTCCCAGGTCGCGGTGACCACGGAGTCCTGCTCGCCGGCCGCGACGTCGTACCAGTACCAGCCGCCGTCGGCGAACGGCCCGAGCGGGAGCTCGAAGACGAACGTGCCGGTGTCGCCGTCCTCGACCTGGCGGGCCTCGACCCGCTGCGAGCGGCCGTTGGCCATCGACTTGTAGACGGTGACGCCGGCGCCACGGCCCTCCAGCTCGACGGTCAGCCGCACCGTGTCGACGATCGTCCAGCGCCGCCAGTACGACGCCGGGAACGCGTTGAAGTAGGTGCCGAACGACAGGCGCGCGCCGCGCCGGACGCGCACCGCGTGGCGGTCGACGATCTGGTCGGGGTGGATCGTCTCGCCGGAGCTGACGGCCTGGCGCAGCGAGGCCCAGTTGAGCTCCTTGGCGGCCTTGTTGCCGCCGACGGCGTACTTGTCGGCGTCGAGGACCGCGGGGTCGGGGTCGACGTACAGCGGCAGGACGTCGAGGTCGCGATCGACCGGCATGATCTGGCGCTGCAGGACACGGCGCACGGTCTCCGTCACTCAGTACCCCCTCGTGATCCTGGGGAGATCATTCGTCGACTCCTCCGCTGGTGAGCGGCGCTCCCTCGGCGAAGTGCGGCCGCAGCTTGTTCTCGAACATCGACAGGGCCGAGCCGATCGCCATGTGCATATCAAGGTACTTGTAGGTACCGAGGCGACCGCCGAAGAGGACCATCGGCTCCTGCTGCGCCAGCTCGCGGTACCGCAGCAGCGTCCGCCGGTCCTCGGCGGTGTTGATCGGGTAGTAGGGCTCGTCGCCCTCCTCCGCGAACCGGCTGTACTCGTGGACGATCACGGTCCGGCCCGGCAGGTGGGTCTTCACCCGCTCGGGGTGGAAGTGCTTGAACTCGATGATCCGGGTGTACGGCACGTCGTAATCGTTGTAGTTGACGACGCCGGTGCCCTGGAAGTCGTCGACCTCCTCGACCGACTCCTCCAGGTCGACGGTGCGCCACGACAGGCGGCCCTCGGAGTGCCCGAAGTACTCGTCGACGGGGCCGGTGTAGACGATCGGGACCTTGCCCTTGAACTCCTCGGCGACGTCGAAGAAGTCGGTCTCGAGCCGCACCTCGATCTTGGGGTGGTCGGCCATCCTCGTCAGCCAGGCGGTGTAGCCGTCGACCGGGAGCCCCTCGTAGGTGTCGCTGAACCAGCCGTTCTCGAAGGTGTAGCGGACCGGCAGCCGGGTGATGATGTCCGCGCTGAGCTCGGTGGGGTCGGTCTGCCACTGCTTGGCGGTGTAGCCCTTGATGAACGCCTCGTAGAGCGGCCGCCCGATCAGGCTGATCGCCTTCTCCTCGAGGTTGGTGACGTCCTCGCTCTTGATCTCGCTGGCCTGGCTCGCGATCAGCTCGCGCGCCTCCTGCGGCGTGTGGCTCTTGCCGAAGAACTGGTTGATCAGGCCGAGGTTCATCGGCAGCGAGTAGACCTGGCCCTGGTACTTGCCGAACACCCGGTGCTTGTAGTCGGTGAACGCCGTGAACCGGTTGACGTAGCTCCACACCTTCTCGTTGGAGGTGTGGAACAGGTGGGCGCCGTACTTGTGGACCTCGACGCCGGTCGCCGGGTCAACCTCCGAGTAGGCGTTGCCGCCGAGGTGGTGACGGCGCTCGAGCACCAGCACCTTCAGCCCCAGCTCGGAGGCGCAGCGCTCCGCGACGGTGAGCCCGAAGAATCCGGAGCCGACGACGACCAGGTCCGGACCGGACGCTGCCACCGCTGAGGCCTGTGCTGAGGGGGTCGACACGGTTGGTCAGTCTACGGATCCGGTGGGCACGAACCGCATTCCCCGCGCGTCGCGCATGGCCCGGATCACATTGGCGGCCTCGGCCCGGCCGCCCCGCAGCGGGCTGAGCAGCACCACCGCGGCCGCGATCAGCCACGGCTTGCCCCGGACCAGGGCGTTCTCGCCGTAGCGCAGGTGCACCACGAAGAGGTTGCGGTACATGAAGTAGCCCTTCCAGCCGCTCAGGTCGTGCTGCTGGTCGAAGGAGAGCTGGCGGACCAGCACGGCGTCGCGGACCGCCCAGATCCGGAACCCGGCGCGGCGGGCGCGCAGGGCGTAGTCGACGTCGTCGTAGAAGATGAAGTACGACGGGTCGGGCAGCCCGATCGCGTCGACGACCGCGCGGCGGACCATGAACCCCTCGAAGGCGACGTTCTCGAGCTCCACCCGCTCCGGCATCCGGGCGCGCTCGCCGTACTCGGTCTCGACCATGCCGGTCTTGGGGCGGATCGCGAGGGGGTTGCGCAGGTCGAAGCGGGTGGCGGCCTTCTCGACCAGGTGCCCGGCGGTGTCCTCGCGGACCGCCATCAGGCAGTCCTCGTCCTGCGCGAGGAGCACCGTGAGGCAGTCGGGCGAGGGGACGACGTCGTCGTCCATCAGCCAGATCCGGTCGAAGCCGCGGGCGTAGGCCTCGCGCACGCCGTGATGGAAGCCGCCGGCGCCACCGAGGTTCTCCGCCGGGCGGAGCACCTCCAGGCCGGCCAGCGCCGCCGTCTCCTGGGCCGTCGCGAGCACCTCCGGCGTGTGGTCGGTGCTGGCGTTGTCGACCACGATGACCGCGTCGGGCCGGCGCTCGAGCGCCGCCAGGCCCTCGAGCATCCGGGCCAGCAGGTCGGCGCGGTTGTAGGTCACCACGACGATCGCCACGGTCTCGGGTTTCGAGGCTCGCTCCGCTCGCACCTCAACCACCGAGTCCCAGATAGGCCTCGTGGCCGGTGAAGTCGCCGCGCAGACCGGCGTACATGGCCCGGGCGCTCAGCGCCAGGCGCCGAGCAGAGGGCCGGGTGAAGGCGTAGAACCAGGCCGTCTTGACGACGAACGCGAGCGCGTGCGGCCAGCCCTTGTAGTCGCGCAGGTTGACCAGGTTGTTGCGGGCCATGCAGTAGTGCTTCAGCTCGCTCGGGCTGTGGTTGTACGTCGTGCGGCCGAACATCATCGGCGTCCCGAGATCGCCGACGGCCGGGTGCCGCACCTCGGCGTCGACGACGGTGGCGATGCGCGCCCCGGCCGCCTCGGCGCGCAGGCGGTACTCGTGGTCGTCGCCCCAGATGAAGAACTCCGCGCGCGGCAGCCCGATCCGCTCGACCAGGGCGCGGGTGACCAGCACCCCGTTGAACGGGATCACGATGCCGTCGATGCGGCCGCCCGTCGCGGCCCGGCGTACGTCGTCGAGCCGGTGCACCACCCGGGTGCCGCCCGGCAGCCGGATCGGGAAGACCAACCGGGCGGGGTCCGCCTGGTCCACGACCAGCGGCCCCCAGAAGTCGAGATCGGGCTGTGCCAGCAGTCGGCCGAGGCAGTCCGGATCGGGCAGGCCGTCGTCGTCCATCAGCCAGACCAGGTCGGCGTCGCGCTCGAGCGCCCACGCGAGGCCGTCGTGGAAGCCCCCGGCGCCGCCGCCGTTGCGGGCGAGGGTCCGGCCGAGCAACGGGGTGGTGGGGTGCTCGTCGCCGCCGTCACGGTCACCCAGTCCGGCGAGCCACTCCCCCGTGCCGTCGGTCGAGGCGTTGTCGACGACCAGCACCTCGCTCAGCCCGGGCACCTGGTCGAGCCGCTCGACGAGCGCGCGGAGCAGGTCCAGCCGGTTGAAGGTGACCACCACCGCGACGACGCGGGGCCGCTCGTCGGGCGGCGCAGGCTGGTCGGTCACGGCGACCAGACTAGAGTCGCTCAGTCCAGCAGCCGCTCGGGGGTGATGGACACCGGGTACGGCGCGGCCAGCGTCAGGGTCTCGGCGCCGGTGGCGGTGCCGGCCACGACGTACTCGCCGCCGCGCAGCTCCCACGCGGTGACCGACGGGCCCTCGGGGTCGACCACCCAGTACGCCGGGCAGCGGGCCGCCTCGTACGCCGACCGCTTCAGCCCCAGATCGATGTGGCGGGTGCTCGGCGAGAGCACCTCGACCGCCAGCAGCGGCGCACCCGGCAGGTTCGCCTCCCCGAACGCCGTCCTCGGCGCCACCAGCAGGTCGGGCTGGAGCACGGTCAGCTCGGAGATTCGCACGTCGAACGGCGCGAACAGGACGACCGGCCCGGCCGGACACGTCGAGTCCAGATGGGAGTAGAGGCGCCCGAGCAGGCGCTGGTGCCGGAACCGCGGCGACGGCGTCACGATCAGCGCGCCGTCGACGAGCTCGTAGCGGTTGCCGTCATCGGGCATCGCCGCGAGATCGGCGGCGGTGAACTGCCGGCCGCGCGGCAGAGTGGTCATGCTCGCCATGGTGCCTCCTGTCGGTCATGGGCACCAGCGTGGAGCGGATCCGCACGTCGTGCGGCACCTCTCCACAGGCCCGGCAGGCGGCAGTGCCTCAGCAGGCGGCGGTCAGGTCGTCGGCCTCGTTGGCGGCGTACCCGGTGCTGAGCGAGCCGATCGAGCCACCGGTGACCGAGGTGGGCCGCTTCTTCCGCTTGGCCTCCCCGGTCGGCGCGGCGTCGCCCTCGGCGCGGTCGATCGACTCGGCGACCTTCGCCTTGATCTCCTTGATGTCCGGGTTCGCGGTGTTGATCATCGGCGGCACCAGGGAGAGCGTGGAGACCTTCTGACCGCGCGCCTTGAGCGCGAGCTGGGCGAAGGAGTCGAACTCGCCGGCCGGGATGTTGGTAGAGACCATCGCGGAGCTCGCCGCCGCGATCCGCGCGAAGTTCGTGACCGCGGTCTGGGGGCTGACCTGCTGGAGCATCGCGCCCATCACGCACTTCTGGCGCGCCATCCGCGAGTAGTCGTCGGAGCCGTCGCGGGCCCGGGCGAACCAGAGGGTGTCGTGGCCGTTCAGCTTGCGGGTGCCGGGCTTGATGTAGCCGGTCACGTCGGAGCCCAGGCCGCCGACCGGGATCGGCTGCCGGACGTCGAGCGTCACGCCCCCGACGGCGTCGACGAGGTCCTTGAATCCCTCGAGGTTGACCATCGCCCAGTAGTTGATCCGCAGGCCGGTGATGCCCTCGATCGCCATCACGGTGGCGTCCACCCCCGGGTGCTTGGAGCCCGGGAACAGCTCGGTGTTGTCCCCCGCCCACGTGCTCACGCCGTTGAGGTAGTCGGCGTCGAAGCCGTCGGGGAACTGCTGGTGCATCACCGACCCCTTGACGAAGGGGAAGTTCTTCATGTTGCGCGGCAGCGAGATCAGGACCGTGCGGCCGGTGTCGGCGTCGATGCTCGCGACCGTCATCGAGTCCGGGCGCAGACCCCAGCGTCCGGCTCCCGAGTCGCCGCCGAGCAGCAGCACGTTGTAGCGGCCGTCGTTCGCGCCGGTCACCCCGCCGTCGCCGGACATCGCGAGCACGAAGGAGCGCTGCACCCCGACCAGGTGCGCGCCGAAGAGCAGGGCGGCGGCGATCGAGAGGCACAGCACGCCGTTGACGCCCACCGCGGCGCGGCGCTGGCCCAGGGACAGCGTCAGCGGCTGGCCGAGACGCCAGGCGTCCACGAAGAGATAGGCCCAGCCCACGGCAAGTGCGGTGAGCAGCAGGCGGAGCCACAGCAGCGCCGAGGGGTCGAAGGTCAGCCAGAAGAAGAAGCCGTGCGAGAACGCGCCGACCACGAGGCCGGTGCCCACCGCCAGCACCAGCGCCGCCCAGGTGCGCAGCGCGATCCGGCCCACCCGCTTGTTGCCGTAGACCAGCTGCGCGGACCCCGGGAGCACGAGGGTCATCAGCATCAGCGAGACGGCGCGGCGGAACCGGACGCGCGCGGCCCGCTCGCCCAGGGCGGTGTGCGAGGTGTGCGACCCGGGGGAAGGAACGGGCGGCATCGAGAGACCTCTCTCGGGAGCGACGTACGGGGAAGGGTGCTGCCTCGCAAGTATCACCAGTCACAGCGGCAACAGGGGTCACGACGCGCCGGGTACCGGCCGACGAGGAGCAACCCGGTACGGTCGCCGCATGAAGGAGCGTCCCCGCGGTGACGGCGAGCCCGGCGAGGGCACGCCGGGCTTCCACTGGCTCTACGGCGACGGCGAGCCCGGCCCGAACCCGTCGGCGCCACGCGAGCCGCGGCCCGACGAGACCCGGGTGATGCCCACGATGTCCCGGCCCGCCGGACAGCCGCCCGTCGACCAGCGGCCGGCGGCCCGGTCCGGGCGTCCGGACCGCTCCGGTACACCGCCGACGCCGCCCCCGGTCGCGCCGACCCCCGGCCCCCAGCGGCCGCGGCGCCGCCGCGGCCCGCGGTTCTACCTGCGGATCGTGCTGGTCCTGCTGCTGCTCTGGGCGGTCTACCTGGTGGCCGTGCCGTTCTACGCGTGGACCAAGGTCGACAAGGTCGCGTTCGAGCCGAAGGGCGACCGCCCGGGCGACCAGCCCGGCACGACGTACCTGATGGTCGGCAGCGACTCCCGCGCCGGCCTGACCAAGGAGCAGCGCAAGGAGTACGTCACCGGCGACGTCGCGGGGCAGCGCACCGACACGATCATGCTGCTGCACACCGGGTCCGGCCCGAACGTGCTGATGTCGATCCCCCGCGACTCGCTGGTCGAGGTCCCGGGGCACGGCACCACCAAGATCAACGCCGCCTACGCCTACGGCGGCCCGAAGCTGCTCGTGCAGACGATCGAGCAGAGCACCGGCATCCGCATCGACGAGTACGCCGAGGTCGGACTCGGCGGCGTCGTCGAGATGGTCGATGCGGTGGGCGGCATCGAGATCTGCCCCACCTTCGACATGGTGGACAAGCTCGCCGGGCTGAACATCAAGAAGGGCTGCCAGGAGGCCGACGGCCGCACCGCGCTCGCGTTCGCCCGGTCGCGGCACAGCGACCCGCGCTACGGCGACATCACCCGCGCGAAGCACCAGCGCGAGGTCGTCTCCGCCGTCGGCGACGAGGTGCTGTCGCCGGCGACGTTCATCAACCCCTTCCGCTACTGGGGCGTCTGGATGGCCGTGCCCGCCGCCTTCCAGTTCGGCGACGGCATGTCGCCGATCGGCGCGGCGAAGTGGGCGCTCGCGATGACCCACGTCAACGGCGAGGACGGGATGACCTGCGGCGTCCCGATCTCCGACCTGGCGGTGCACTGGGACCCCGAGCGGTCGCAGCAGCTGTTCGACTACATCAAGGACGACAAGACCGACGACATCCCGAAGGGTCTGTGCACCCCGACCGGGCTGCCCAAGAGCGTGACCGGATGAGCTTCGAGACCCTCCGCTGGGAGGTCGACGACGACGGCGTCGGCACGCTCTTCCTGCACCGGCCCGACCAGCTCAACGCGTTCGACCTGACGATGGCGGGCGAGCTCGAGCGCTTCTTCCGCGAGGACGCGTGGGACGACGCGGTGCGCGCCGTCGTCGTCACCGGGTCCGGCCGGGCCTTCTGCGCGGGCATGGACCTGTCGGCGCAGGGCAACGTGTTCGGGCTCGACGAGTCGCTGCGGCCCACGGTGGCCGACTTCCGGGCGGCGTACGACCGGGCGCCGTACGACCGGGGCGTGCGCGACACCGGCGGCAAGGTGACGCTGGCGATCCATGCGCTCCCCAAGCCGGTGCTCGCCGCGATCAACGGTCCCGCCGTCGGCATCGGCGCGACGATGACCCTGGCGATGGACCTGCGACTGGCGTCGACGAAGGCCCGGATCGGCTTCGTGTTCGGCCGGCTCGGGATCGTGCCGGAGGCGGCGTCGTCGTGGTTCCTGCCACGCATCGTCGGGATCCAGCAGGCGCTCGAGTGGGTCTACTCCGCCGACATCCTCGACGCCGACACCGCGCTCGCGGGCCGGCTCGTGCGCAGCGTGCACGATCCCGACGACCTGCTGCCCGCGGCACAGGAGCTGGCCCGGTCGTTCGTGGTCGACCGCTCCCCCGCGGCGCTCGGCCTCGCGAAGCGACTGCTCTATCGCAACAGCGCGGTCGCCGACCCGCTCGAGGCCCACCTCTCCGACTCGCTCGCGATGTACTGGCAGTCGATCGGCGACGGCAAGGAGGGCGTGGCGGCGTTCCTGGAGAAGCGCACGCCGAACTTCACCGACCGGGCCTCCCAGCTGCCCGAGGTCTTCTAGCGCTCCCCCGCCTGGTGGTTTCGAGGCTCAGGCGCAGAGCGCCTTCGCACCTCAACCACCGACACCGGTGGTTGAGGTGCGAGGGCCGCCAGGCCCGAGCCTCGAAACCACCACCCCGCGGGTCAGCGCGCCCGCTCGTCGCTGATCCGCCTCGCCTTGCCGAGCGAGCGCTCCAGGGCGTACGGCGCCACCACCTCGACCCGCGCGGTCACGCCGATCCGCTGCTTGATGCGGTCCTCGAGCCGGGCGGCCAGCGCGTCGTCGTACGCCTCGGCGACGGCCTCGACGCGCACGGTGAGCTCGTCGAGGCTGCCCGGCCGGGTCAGCACGCACAGGTAGTGGGGCGCGAGCCCGTCGATCGCCAGGATCTGCTCCTCGACCTGGCTGGGGAAGACGTTCACGCCGCGCACGATCATCAGGTCGTCGGTGCGGCCGGTGACCTTCTCCATCCGGCGGAAGGCGGGGTACGCCGTTCCGGGCAGCAGTCGACTCAGGTCGCGGGTGCGGTAGCGCACCACCGGCATCGCCTGCTTGGTCAGCGAGGTGAACACCAGCTCGCCGCGCTCGCCGTCGGGCACCGGCTCCAACGTGACCGGGTCGACGATCTCGGGCAGGAAGTGGTCCTCCCACACGTGCAGGCCGTCCTGGGTCCGGCCCGACTCCTGGGAGATGCCGGGGCCCATCACCTCGGACAGCCCGTAGATGTCGACCGCGCGGATGCCCGAGCGCGCCTCGACCGCACGGCGCATCTCGTCGGTCCACGGCTCGGCGCCGAAGATGCCGACCTCGAGGGCGGTCGAGCGCGGGTCGACGCCCTGGCGCTCCATCTCGTCGAGGATCGCGAGGAAGTACGACGGGGTCACCATGATCACGCGTGGCGCGAAGTCCGCGATCAGCTGCACCTGTCGCTCGGTCATCCCGCCGCTGACCGGCACCACCGTGCAGCCGAGCCGCTCCGCGCCGTAGTGGGCGCCGAGTCCGCCGGTGAACAGGCCGTACCCGTAGGCGACGTGCACGACGTCGCCGGGCCGGCCGCCCGCCGCCCGGATCGAGCGCGCCATCAGCTCGGCCCAGGTGTCGAGGTCGGCCGACGTGTAGCCGACGACCGTCGGCCGGCCGGTCGTGCCGCTGCTGGCGTGCACGCGCGCGACCTGCTCGCGCGGCACCGCGAACATGCCGAACGGGTAGTTGTCCCGCAGGTCGGCCTTCGTCGTGAACGGGAACCGGGCCAGGTCCCCGAGCGTCCCGAGGTCGTCGGGGCGCACCCCGGCCGCGTCGAAGGACCGACGGTAGTGCGGCACCGCGTCGTACGCCGTGCGCAGCGTCGCCCTCAGCCGCTCAAGCTGGAGCGCCTCCAGCTCGGCCCGGTCCAGGGTTGGGATCTCACCGCTCACCAGAACGCACCCCCGATCTCGCGCGACCGACCCACGAACGTCGCGACCACGGTGTCGCCGGCGGTCACCGTCACGTCGTAGGTCCCGTCGCGCTCGTCGCGGTCGCGCTCGACCGCGGCCGCCACCAGCTCGTCGCCGGACCGGGTCGGCGCACGGAAGCGGATCTCGGCACCCGCGGCGACCGTGCGCCGGTTGTAGGAGTTGCAGGCGAAGGCGAACGCCGAGTCGGCCAGCGCGAAGGTGAGCCCGCCGTGCCCGATGCCGTGGCCGTTGACCATGTCGTCGCGGACGGTCATCCGCAGCGTGGCCGTGCCCGGCCCGACCGACTCCAGCCGCATCCCGAGCGCCCGGCTGGCGTGGTCGTCGGACCACATCGCCTCGGCGCTGCGCTCCGCCGTCTGCTGGGCCACCCGCTGGGCGGCCTGCTCGGGACTCACCCGGTCAGGCTAGGCCGCTCCCAGCGTCCGGTCGAGGAGCGCGCGAAGCATCCGGAAGTGCCGCTCGCCGGCCGCCTCGTCGTAGACGGACGTGTCGGCCATCGTGTAGCCGTGCGCCGCGCCCGCGTAGACCTCGTTGACGTGCGGACGGCCGGCGGCGACGAGCGCGGCCTCCAGCGCCTCGACGGCTTCGAGCGGCATCGAGCGGTCCTGGTCGGCGTGGCCGAAGACGTACTCCGCCGTCGAGTCGGCGATGGCCAGGTGCGGGCTGTCGTCGGCGTCGGTCACCAGACCGCCGCCGTGGAAGCCGCCGACCGCGGCGACGGTCCCGGGGAGCTGCCCGGCGGTGCGCACGGCCAGTCGCGCACCCATGCAGTAGCCGGTGACGCCGATCGGGCCAGCGCCGGCGTGCTGCTCGAGCGCCGCGACCCAGGCCGCGGCGTCCGGGCCGGACCGGTCCGGGGTCAGCTCGCGCACCCGGTCCATGACGCCGGTCCCGAAGAACGCCGCGCGCTCACCCGGGTCGCGCAGGTCGGCCTTCGGCGCCAGGTCGGCGGCGCGGCCGTCGCGGTAGAAGACGTTCGGCGCGAGCACGACGTACCCCCACGACGCGATGCGGTCCGCCATCGCCTCGATCTGCGGACGCAGCCCGATCGCGTCCACGTAGAGCAGCACCCCCGGCCGTCCCCGGGTGCCCGACAAGTAGGCCTCGGCGGGCCCCGCGGCGGCCCGCACCTCGATCGTCTGTCCCATGGGGACGACCGTAGGCGCCCGCCCAACCGCCCGGCGGATTCGGGACGGCTGCCCCTTCCGGCCAGGACGGGCGTGACGAGAACGTCGACCTTCGACCGTTCCCTCGAAGGAGATCCATGTCCTTGACGTCCTCGACCACTCCGCGCCGGAGCGCCGGCGCCCTGATCGCCGCGGCGACCGTGCTCGCGCTGTCCGCTGGCCCGGCGGACATCGCCGCCGCGGACTCCCGGGACCGGGCGCGGGCGACCTCGCTGGCCGCGGCGCCCGGGTCCATCGTCTTCATCCGCAACCACAACGTGTGGCTGTCCCGCCCCGACGGCAGCGACCTGCACCAGGTGACGCGCGACGGGGTGGCCGACAAGCCCTACCAGTCACCGTCCCAGTCCGACACCGGCGTGATCGCGGTGAGCTTCGGCAACGAGATCGTGCTGATGCAGCAGAACGGCACCGTCATGAAGCGGCTGGACCCCGGCCCGCTGACGAGCGGCGTGAGCAAGCCCCTCGACGGGCCGCCCGTGTCGGTCTCGATCTCGCCCGACGCCACCAAGGTCGCCTACACCTTCGCCGCCTACCAGTGCGCCCACGGCGCGCCCTGCGGCGACCAGCGCGCCACCGCGATCACGCACACCGACAGCCTCACTGCTCCCAGCGTCTACGGCCAGACCCACTACTGGAACCCGTCGTGGGTCGGCAACGGCCGCACCATCCAGAGCGGCGGCTACCTGCACCAGATCACGCTCAACGACCTCGGGCAGCCGGCTCAGCACTGGTTCGACGACATCGACGTGCCGCAGGTGCCGTACGGCGAGGGCACCGACCTCGACGACGCCGAGCTGTCCCCGGACGGGCGGTGGCTCGGCGCCGTACGCGGCTACGACGCCACGACTCAGATCGTGTGGCACCGGGTGACCGGCAACGCGCAGAGCGGCCCCGCGCCGGCGGTGCCGAACCGGGTGTGCGAGACCAGCAAGATGGCCGGCCTGGCCGGCCCGACCTGGTCGCCGGACAGCAGCACGATGATGTGGACCGAGCCGGACGGCCTGTGGGCCACCACCGGCCTCGACGAGCCCTGCCCCAACCCGATGCTGGTGATCCCCAACGCCTCCCAGCCCGACTGGTCGGCAGCGGCGGTGAACCCCGGTCCACTGCCGGACAAGCCGGACAAGCCGGGGAAGCCGGGGAAGCCGGGCACGACCTTCTCGGTGACCAAGAAGGTGACCGTCAAGGGGGTCGCCAAGGTGGGCAAGAAGCTGCGGGTGACCGGCTCCTGGAAGCCGAAGGCCTCCCAGGTGCGCTACCGCTGGCTGCGCGGCGGCAAGCCGATCAAGCGCGCGAAGGCGGCGGCCTACCGGCTGCGCAAGGCCGACGCCGGGAAGCGGATCTCGGCCCGGGTAACGCTGCGCGCCCCGGGCGTGAAGACGTACACCGTCACCACCAAGCGCACCGCGAAGGTCCGTCGCTGAGCGATCGACCCGGGTGACCGGGACTCCTGTCCCTGTCACCCGGGTCGCCCGTCCGTCCACACTGTCGGGCGTGGACGGGCGGGCGGCTGGGCACCCCGTCGGCGCGACGATCGCCGGCGGGCTCTGCGTGACCCTCTGCGCGACCGCGCTCCTGCTCCTGGCTCGCGCCGACCACCCCTTCGACGTGGGCTGGTACGCCGAGCCCGTGCTCTTCGTGTTCTACCTGATCGTCGGCCTGATGTCCGGGCCGGTCGCGGCCCTGATCCTGCATCGCGGCCGGCACCCGCTCGGGTGGTCGACCGGGGCGATCGCCCTGTCGTTCGCCACCGCGGCCTGCGTCCTCGCGTACGCCTTCGTCGCGACCGAGCGGGGCTGGCCGGCGGCCGGGCTCGCCGTCCAGGCCTTCGTCGCGGTCGAGGCGTTCGGCCGGACGCTGCCGGTGGCCGTGCTGCCGTGGGTGCTGCGCACCGGGCCGATGACCCGGACCGCGCAGCGGTGCGTCACGGCCGGCATCGCGCTGAGCACCGTGACGGGGCTGCTCGCCCTGACCGGCCACCAGGCCGGCGCACCGGCCAACCCGCTCTCGCTGGCCGACACGCGGGTCCACTCCGTGCTGCTGCCGCTGACCGTGGCGGCACTGACACTCTCCGGCCTGCTGGGTCTGGTCGGCGTCGCCGGTCTCGTGCGGCGCTGGCGCCGGGAGCCATCCGCCGGTCGCCGCGCCTTCGGCGTGCTCGCCGGCGGCATGGTGCTGCTCTTCGCAACGATGACGGCGCTGCTGGTCTGGTCGCCGACCTCGCACACCCTGGTCGCTGCGGTGACGCTGCCGCTGCTCTTCGCGGCCTACCTGCTGGTCTGCCTCTCGAGCGTGGTGCTGGTCCTGCGGACCTGGGAGCTGCCGATCGGGTCCGCCGTGCCCCGAGCCGCCGTCTGGGGCCTGCTGACCGCCAGCGTGCTCGTCATCTACGTCGTGGTCGTCGCGGTCGCGACCCGGCTGCTGCCGATCGGCAACGAGTCGGCGGGCGTCGTCGCCGCGGGCCTGCTCGCGGTGCTGGTCCATCCGCTCCGCCAGGCCCTCCAGGACAGGGTCGACCAGCTGGTCCACGGCGGTGCCGCCAATCCGGTCGTGCTGCTCGCGCAGCTCGGCGCCCGACTGCCCGGGACGCCGCGCCAGGAGGCGCTGCCCGCCCTCGTCGACGGGCTGCGGCAGGGGCTCCGACTGGGTGCGGTCGACGTCACCGGCGTCGACCCGCCGGTGCAGGTGGCCTCCGGCGTACGCCGCCCGGCGGGCGACCGGCTGACCCTCCCCCTCGTCGTCGACCACCGCCGCATCGGTCAGATCGAGGTCGAGGCCGAGGCGGGCCAGCGCCTCGATCCACGCACGATGCGCGCGGTGACGAACTTCGTCGGCCTGGTCGCGCTGAGCCTCGACCTGGTGCAGACCAACCAGCGGCTGCGCGAGGCGTCCCGCCGGCTCGGCGACGTGCGGCACGAGGAGCGCCGGATGCTGCGCCGCGAGCTGCACGACCACATGGGTCCGGCCCTGGCCGGGGTCGGCCTCGGCCTGGCCGCCGCCCAGCGCCGGCTCCGCCACGATCCGGGTGGGGCGGTCCGGCTGCTGGCGGATCTGGAGGCGGAGGTCGAGCGGCGTACCGAGGACGTGCGCCTGCTCGCGCGCTCGCTGCTGCCGGCTCAGCTCGATGACGGCGACCTCGCTGCGGCACTGACCGTGCTGACCGGGCGGTTCCGCAGCGCCGGGCTGCAGGTGCGCGCGGACTGCACCGGCACCGAAGCCCTCGACGCCCGCCGGCAGATCGCGGTCTACCACGTCGCTGCCGAGGCGCTGGTCAACGCCTACCGGCACGGCCGCGCCAGCTGCGTCGACGTGCGCGTGCGCTGTGGACGCACGGGCGGGGTGACGCTGGAGGTCGTCGACGACGGCGTCGGCATCTCGCCCCAGCACGGGCGCGGCGTGGGCCTGAAGTCCATGCGCGAGCGGGCCGACGAGCTCTCCGGCCACCTGTCGATCGAGCCCGGGGACGCCGGATCGGGCACGCGCGTCAGGATGGTGCTGCCGTGAGCGGGCCGATCCGGGTCGTCGTCGTGGACGACCATCCCGTGTTCCGCATCGGCATGATCGCGCTCCTGGAGGAGATCCCCGGCGTCGAGGTCGTCGGCCAGGCGGCCAGCGAGGACGAGGCGGTCGATGCCGCCCGTGCCCTCGGCCCCGACGTGATGCTCATGGACCTCGACCTCGACGGCGGCTCGGGCGCGGAGGCGACCCGCCGACTGCTGCGGGAGCGGCCCGGCGTCGGCGTCCTGGTCGTCACCATGTTCGGCGACGACGACGCCCTCTTCGCCGCGGTGCGCGCGGGAGCGCGCGGCTACCTGCTCAAGGGCGCCGGTCCCGACGAGGTCGAGGGTGCCGTGCGCGCGGTGGCGCGCGGCGCGTTCCTGCTCGGGCCCCAGGTCGCCGAGCGCGGCGTCGGCTACCTCACCGGTGCCCGCAACGCCCGGAGCGGACCGTTCGCCGAGCTCACCGAACGGGAGCGCGACGTCCTCGAGCTCGTCGCCCGCGGCCACGACAACGCCTCGATCGCCCGGATGCTGGTGCTCACCAACAAGACGGTGCGCAACTACGTCTACGCGATCTTCACCAAGCTGCGCGTCACCGACCGGGCCGCCCTGGTCGTCAAGGCCCGGGAGGCGGGCATCGGCGTGGACCAGCCCGAGCCCAGCGGTCCCGACCAGCCGGGATCCGGCGGCCCGGACGATCGAGGACAGCGGCCCCTGGGGCCGGGGTCGCCGGGATCGCGACGGTAGGTCTGTCACGGCACGGTGCCGTGACCGGCCTGCGCCGTGAGCGGAAGCGAGACCATGTCCCGACCCATCACCGAGGCGCCACCGGCACCCCGGATGCCGGCGGCGAAGCGGTTCCACTGCTGGCCGCTGTGGGCCGTCGGCTGTGGTCTGCTCGGCCTGATCGCCACGGTCGTCACCGACACCCGCGCCGGAGACGGCCCCTCGGCCACCGTCGGCGTCGCCGACATGGCGGCCCTCGACCACGAGATGTTCCGGCTGGGCGGGTTCGTGGGCTATCTGTGCGTCGCGGCGCTGCTCGTCTTCGCCGCCGTGTGGCAGCGCCGGGTCACCCACACCTTCGTGTGGTCCCTCGGCGCCCGGATCGTCACCTTCGGCCTGGTCGCGAGCGCGGCGGCGCTGTCGCTCGCCTACGGCTGGAAGGGCGCGCTGGGGAACTACCTCCACGGCGCGGTCGAGGACGACTACTACGACGACAGCGGCCTGTACGTCTACTACGTGATGAACGACTTCAGCCCGTACGTCGGCTGGCTGCCGGTCACCGTCGCACTCGGCGGGATCGCCTGGATGGCGTTCGCCGAAGGTCTGGTGTCCCGCCCCCTGGGCGCGGTCGCCGGCGCACTCACCGCACTCATCACCGCTGCCGTCGCCGTCACCGGCGTACCCGGTCTGCCGTTCCTCTCGATGTTCGGACTCATCGTCGTCGGGAGCTGGCTGACGGTCGGCCGCAGCCCCATCCTGCAAGGAGGACTCGCATGACCCACCGACTCGTTCCGGGCGGCCTCGCCGCCCTGGCGCTCCTGCTCGCCGCACCGACCGCGGCGACCGGCGCCACCCACCCCGCCATCGATCCGGGTGGCGGCGACCCAACGCCCGACGACACCTCGCCCCCGGTGATCGCGGTCGACCGGCCGGCCGGGGACGTCGACGGGTGGCACCGCGATCCGGTCGACCTCGGCATCCGGGTCGCCGACAACCACACCGGCGACCTCGGGGTTCGCGAGGTCAGCTACACGATGTCCGGTGCGACCGTCGGGACGAACACCCAGACCTACACGAACGCCCGCGAGGTCACCGTCCCGCTCCGGATCGCGGCCGAGGGCTCCACCAAGATCGAGATCCGGGCCGAGGACCGCACGGGCCTCGTCACCACCCGCACCGAGTGGGTCGGCGTGGACACCACGAGCCCGTCGGTGTCCATCGACTCGCCGATCGACGGCAGCACCGTGCGCGTCGGCGAGCGCGTGCCGGTGACCTTCTCCTGCGGCGACGCCACGTCCTGGATCACCGACTGCGCGGGCAGCACCGCGGTCGGCGGCCTGCTCGACACCAGCTCCGCCGGGCAGCGGATGGTCTCGGTCGTCGCGAAGGACGTGGTCGGACGCACCACCATGCGCGACGCCACGGTCAACGTGGTCACGGACGCGCCGACGATCGGAATCTCCTCGCAGCCGGTCATCGTGGGCACGCCCCGCATCGGCGAGCGGCTGGAGGCGCGGCACGGCGAGTTCACCCCGCTGTCCTCGGTCATCTACCGCTGGTACCGCGACGGCGTGCTGATCCCCGGCGGTGCCGGCAGCTACTACACGGTCTCGGCCGCCGACGCCGGGGCGATGCTCCACGTCGTCGTGACGGCCACCGCCGCCGGCTACGAGGACGGTGTGTTCGCCGCGCCGGCGGTCGGGCCGATCCCGGCACAGGAGCCCGGCGGGGGCTCGGGTGGACCGGGCGGCGTCGGCGACCAGGCGGTCCGGGCCACCAGCACCGGAGCCGTGACCGGCGTCGCGCGGATCGGGCGGACCCTCACGGCCACCGCGCCCACGTGGTCGGTCGCAGGTGCGACGACCAGCCGGCAGTGGCTGCGCAGCGGCACGCCGATCCCGGGCGCGACGGGTACGACGTACCGGCTGGGCTCGCTCGACCGCGGCGCGCGGATCTCCGTCCGCTTCACCGGGCAGGTCTCGGGCCGCCCCAGCGGCACGGTCGACACCGCGGCCACCAAGCCGGTCGGCAAGGCCGCGGCCAAGCTCCGCGCCCGGCTGGTCGGGGGCAAGGTCAAGGTCCGGGTCACCGCGCCCGGGGTCATCGCTCAGGGCAAGATCACCGTGCGTGCCGCGGACCAGCGGGTCACGGCGAAGCTGAAGAAGGGCCGGGCGACGCTCCGGCTCCGTCCGGTGCCCCGCACCGCCAAGGTCACCGTCGTCTACCGCGGATCCTCCCTGGTCGCCAAGGCCAAGGCCCCGGTGCGTCGCTGACGGCTCATCCGACGTGCTCCTGCCCCGCCCGGGCAGGGGCACGTCGTCGTTCATCCATGGAGCAGCCGGGTGATCCGGCCCAGCACCACGGGCGAGGTCGCGGCCAGGAGCGTCACCGTCGCGACGCCCGCCTCGAGATGGTGGCCGATCCCGACCACCACCAGCACGCACGCGGCCGCGCGCAGCGCCCCGGCGGCGTACCGACGGGTGGGCGAGCCGGCCGCCCACGGACCGGTGCCGAGCAGCAGGCCGCCCACGGCGCCGAGGCTCAGCACCAGCAGCGCCAGCGGGAGGCGCGGACTCTGGAGGACCGCGACCCCGGCCCAGCCGGCCGCGGTGACGCGCACGGCCGTCATCCAGGCGCGGCCGTAGCGCGAGTCGACGGCCGCCCAGGAAGGCCGCTCCGGACCGCCCGACGTCATGGTCGCCGCCGGAGCCCGGGGTCCTTCCCCGCGACCGCCGTCGTCGGGACGGTGGTGCCGGGCACGGGACCGTTCACGGCGCGACCGTAGGCACGACTCCATGAAGGGGGCGTGAAGCCGGCCACGTTCCTTCATCGTCGCTTCATGCGCGCCCACCTACGGTCGGGTTCCCGGCCGCAGGGCCGGGAGTGAGCGGAGGGGGGCGTGATGACCGGGCTGCTGGAGCACCTGCTGTCCACGCCGGCCTGGTTGGTGCTGTCGATCGTCTTCGCGCTGCCGGCCCTGGAGTCCTCGGCCTTCCTGGGCTTCGTGTTCCCGGGCGAGACCGCCGTGCAGCTCGGCGGCGGCTCCCCCGGTGCCGTCGACCGGGTCGCCGAGCTCACCTAGGTGGTGCCGTGACTCTCGACGCTCCCGGCGTTCCCGAAGCTCTCGGACGCACGCGGCGGTCCGCCCCGCCCCGGTCGCGGGAGGCACGCGGCAACGACCTCCGCGGCCTGACCGGTGTCCTCGCCGCAACCATCCTCGCGGTGGTCGCCTGGCTCCCGTTCCTCGACCGGCCCCTCTCACCCGACGAGGGCGGCTTCCTGCTGATCGCCCAGCAGTGGCACCCGGGGACGTCGCTCTACGGCAGCTACTGGGTCGACCGACCGCCCCTTCTCCTGTGGCTGTTCTCGCTCGCGGCACACCTCGGACCGATCGGCCACGCAGCGACCGGCGTGACCGCGCCGACCGTGAAGCTCCTGGGCGCGGTCGCGAGCGGACTCACCGTCCTGCTCGCCGGCCTGGTCGCGCAGGTGGTCTCCCCAGGGGTCCACTGGACACGGACGGCCACGGTCGTCGCCGCGGTGGCACTCCTGTCGAACCCGCTGCTCGGCATGCCCGAGGCCAACGGCGAGGTCTTGGCGCTCCCCTTCGTACTGACCGGGGTCGGCTGTCTCATCGCCGCGACCCGGCGCCCGTGGGGCCGCGACGCCCTGCTCCTGACCGCCGCGGCCGGCGCCTCCGGCATGGCGGCCGCGCTGGTCAAGCAGAACGTCGTCGACGTCTACGTTTTCGCGCTGATCCTGTTCCTCGCCTCCCGGCCCCGACTGCCCGGCCTGGGACACCGGGTGTGCGTCTTCCTGGCATCGGGCGCCGCGCTCCTCGGCGCCGCCCTCGCGGCCGCCGCCGTCCAGGGCACGACGCCGACGGGACTGTGGGACGCGACCGTCCGGTTCCGGCTCCAGGCCTCCGCGACCATCCGCTCCTCGGCGTCGGCGGCCACCCCGGAGCGGCTGCTCCATCTCGGGCTCGCGGCGCTCGCCAGCGGCGTGGCCGTGCTCCTGGCCATCGCCTGCCTCGGTGCGCTGCGACGCTCCCGCGGCGCACGGGGGGCACGAAGCCCGCTGGTGTGGGCGGCGCTCGGCCTCGCGGCCTGGGAGCTCTGCGCCGTCGCGCTCGGCGGCAGCTACTGGCTCCACTACCTCACCGGGCTCGTCCCGGGCGCCCTGCTCCTGGTCATGCTCGCGCCGGCCGCCGGACGCAGCCGGGCACTGCTCACCGGGTGCCTGGCCTACGTCGTGCTGGCGAGCGCGGTGGTCTGGGGTCAGCACGCCGCAGCGCCGGACACGGTCTCCGACGACGGGCAGGTCGCCACCTACCTGCGGGAGCACTCCGACCCCGCCGACGGCGTGGTGGTCGCCTTCGGACATCCCGACATCGTGGCCGCGAGCGGACTGCACAGCCCCTACGAGCAGCTGTGGAGCCTGCCCGTCCGGGTCCGCGACCCACGGCTGACCGAGCTCGGCACCGTGCTCACCGGACCGGCCGCACCGCGCTGGGTCGTGGTGGCCGGGGGCAGCCTCGACTCGTGGGGCCTGCAGGCCACCGCGACCCAGCAGGTGCTGGAGGAGCACTACGTCGAGCGCACGGCGTACGGCGACTGGCACGTGTGGCAGCACCGACCGGACGGGAGCGACCCGTGAGAGTCCTGGTGGCCGAGGACGACGTCCGGCTGGCCGACCTGCTCGACGAGTCCCTCACCGAGGCCGGCTGGCGGGCCGACGTGGTCCACGACGGCCGCGCCGCCTACGACCGGCTGCGCACCGACACCGGCTACGACGTGGTCCTCCTGGACTGGATGCTGCCCGGCATGGACGGTGTCACCGTCACGCGCCGGCTGCGCGACCTCGGGCTGTCGACGCCGATCCTGATGCTCACCGCCCGACGCGACCGACGGGACCGGATCGCCGGCCTCGAGGCCGGCGCCGACGACTACCTCACCAAGCCGTTCGACCTCGACGAGCTGATCGCTCGGTTGGGTGCGCTCCACCGCCGTGGCGGCCACCCCGGCGACCCGCCGGTGTAGGGCGGCGTCGGTCCAGGGAGTGCCGTCCTTCACGCTCGCTTCATCCTCCGCCACCTAGGTTCCCGCTGTGACGGATCCGAGGACCACCGCCACCCGGAGGCCCGACGCCGGGGTCGGGCAGATCCGGGAGCCGGCACGGACCGCCTGGTGGCGCGCCGCCCGCCTCTGGGCCGTGGTCGTGTGCTTTATCGGGGTCGGGATCGCCCGGTCGGCCCGGCTCGGCATTCCCTTCCGCGACCCGCACGGCGCCTACCTGGTCGGTCGCGTGGCGCTGACGTCGGCGATCTTCCTCGGGCTGGTCGCGCTGGACGGGCTCGTCCGCACCGACCACCCACGGTCGGTGCGGCGCGGGTGGTCGACCGTCCGCGCCCGGTGGACCTGGGGGCGGGTGGCCCTCGCGTGGACGGCGCTGCTGGCCTACCACGCGACGTACTTCACCTATCACAACCTGAAGAGCTGGGACGTCTTCAACGCCCCGCGCGACGCGATGCTCACCGCATGGGACCACTGGCTCTTCCTCGGACACAGCCCGGCGGTCCTCCTGCACGACCTGCTCGGCCAGCAGGCCGCCGCCTGGGTGCTGATGGTCTGGTACGAGGCCTTCGCGACGCTCGTCGTCGTCGCGTTCCCGGCCGCCGTCGTGCTGGCCCCACGGATGCGGGACGCGTACGCCGGGATCGCGGCGTTCGTCTGGGTATGGATCCTCGGCACCGCGACCTACTACGCGATCCCGTCGTTGGGACCGTTCCACGCCGAACCCGGTGACTTCTCGGGCCTGCCGCACCTCCCGGTCCAGGACACCCAGGCCGACTACCTGGCGCAGCGAGACCACCTGCTCGCGCACCCGCACGCCCCAGACGCGTTCGCGCAGGTGTCGGCGTTCGCCAGCCTCCACGTCGCCGTCACCGCCACGATCCTCGGGCTCGCGTGGTGGCACCGGATGCGCCGCACCACCGTCGTGCTGGCGGTCTTCCTCGCCGGAACCATGGTCGCGACGGTCTATCTCGGCTGGCACTTCGCCGTCGATCTCCCCGCGGGCCTGGCCATCGCGGCACTCGCCTGGGTGCTCGGTCCGCTGACCGTCGGCGTACGCCGGCGACCCCCGCGAGCGGCGGGACGGCGGTCGGCACGAGCCGGCGACGACGCCCGCTGACGGCTTCATGCTCCCTTCATCGACACCGACCTACCTTCCGACCATGCGCTGCGTGATCGTCGTCCCGACGTACAACGAGGCCGACACCATCGGGGATCTCCTCGAGTCTCTCCGGGCCGTCCGCCCCCACGCGCCCGGCGTCTCCCTCGAGGTCCTGGTCGTCGACGACGACAGCCCGGACGGCACACAGCGGATCGTCCGCGCGCACCCGGGGTTCGACCAGTGGGTCCACCTGCTCGCACGACCGGCGAAGGACGGCCTCGGCGCCGCCTACCGCGCCGGGTTCGCGGCCGCCGTCGACGCCGGGTACGACGCGATCGTGCAGATGGACGCGGACGGCTCGCACCCGGCGTCCGTCGTGCCGGCGATGCTCGAGCTGCTGCGCTCGAGCGACGTCGTGGTCGGCTCGCGCTACGTGGCCGGTGGCCGCACCGAGGGCTGGCCGGCCCGGCGCCGGGCGCTGTCCTGGGCGGCCAACTCCTACGCCCGCGGCGTGCTGCGACTGCGCACACGCGACACGACGTCCGGGTTCCGCGCCTGGCGGACCGACGCCGTCACCGCGGCCGGCGTGCTGACGACGGCATCGACCGGATACGGCTTCCAGGTCGAGAACACCTGGCACGCCGAACGCCACGGACTGCGGCTGACGGAGCTCCCCATCACCTTCACCGAGCGCACCGCCGGGCACTCCAAGATGACCGGCGCCGTTGCGAGCGAGGCGGCCTCGCTCGTCCTGCGCTGGCGGATCGGCGAGCTGGTCCGCGCCGCGACCACCCTCCGGCCGCCGGCGGCCGCACCGAAGGACGTGGCGCAGGCATGAGGGCCGGGACCCGTTCCCGCACCGATCCGCTGGCGCGGCTCCGGTTCCTCCTCTCCTGGGCGGTGGCGCTGGCCCTGGTCGTCGCGGTCCTGCCCCGGACCGTCGACGTCTCCTGGCACGGCCTCCTGCCGGTGCTGGGATCCCTCCACTGGCCGGCGGCGCTCGCGCTGGCGGGCCTGTGGTTCCTGGGCCTCTACGTCCACTCCTTCGTGCTGACCGCGGCCGCGCCCAGCCTGACGCATCGTCGCGCCCTCACCCTGAACCTGACCGGCAGCGCGCTCGCGAACGTGGTGCCGCTCGGGGGTGCCGCCGGCGTCGAGCTCAACCGCCGGATGATGCGCACCTGGGGGATCGACGGCCGCGCGTTCACCGGCTACACCTTCCTCACGAACCTCTGGGACGTCGGCTCCAAGCTGCTGCTGCCCGTGATCGCCGTGGTCGCGCTCGCGCAGGCCGGGGAGCGGCTCACACCGCCGGTGCAGGCCGCGGCGGCCCTCACCGGCGCGGGCTTCGTCGCCATGGTGGCCGGCGCGGCGTACGTGCTGGTCGGCCCGCGCGGTGCCGACGTGGTCGGTCGCGCGCTGGAGGCCGCCGTACGCCGGGTGCTGCGACTGGTCCGTCGGGAGCGGGAGCTGGGGCTGGCCGCGGCTCTGCTCGACGTCCGGGCCCAGTGCGCCGCGCTGGTCGCCCAGGGCTGGCTGCGCATGTCCGTCGGGATCGCCGGCTACGTGGCCCTGCAGGGGCTGCTGCTCGGGCTCTGCCTGCATCTGACCGGCGGCGGGAACACCTGGCCCGAGATCCTCGCCGCGTTCGCGGTCGAGCGGGCGCTGACGATCGTGCCGCTGACCCCCGGCGGCATCGGCATCGCCGACCTCGGCCTGGTCGGCGTGCTGATCGCGCTCGGGGGCGACCCGGCGAGCGCGGCCGGCGCCGCCGTCCTCTATCGCGCGTTCATCTTCGCCGTCGAGATCCCCGTCGGCAGCGGTGCCCTCGGCGTGTGGCTCCTCGGTCAGCGCTGGTCGGCCCGGCGATCGACCGTAGCGGCCGCGCTCGTCGGCACCGGCCGGGCGCGCCGGATCGCCCACGTCACCGACGTCTTCCTCCCGCGGCTGGGTGGGATCGAGACCCACGTCGACGACCTCGTGCGCCACCAGCGAGCGCTCGGTCTCGAGGCGGAGGTGCTGACTCCCACGATGCCCGACGGCGCCGATCCCTCCTGGGTGCGTCGGCTCTCGGCGGCGCAGGCACGCGTCGCGGTCGGCCGCTACGACGTCGCGCACGTGCACCTGTCGATGTTCTCGCCGTACGGCGTCGGCGTGGCCCGCGCCGCGGCTCGGGCCGGCGTCCCGGTCCTGGTCACCGTGCATTCGATGTGGAGCGGCCCCGGCGCGATCCTCCGACTCGCCGCGCTGGCCGGGCTCCGGCACCGGCCGGTGGCCTGGTCGGCCGTGAGCGGCGCGGCGGCGGAGACGTTCGGCCGGTCGTTCAACCGGTCGTTCGGCCACCAGCGGGTCGCGGTGCTGCCGAACGCGATCGACGTCGCGTCGTGGCGCCCGCCGGGCCCGGGTGCCGGACCGGGGCGCCCCGGCACCCCGCTCACCATCGTCAGCGTGATGCGGCTGATGCCGCGCAAGCGCCCGGTGCAGCTGGTGCGGATGTTCGCCCGGGTGCGCCGGCTGACCGGTCGCGACGACCTCCGGCTGGTGCTCGTCGGCGACGGCCCGCTGCGGGCCCGGGTGGAGCGCGCCGTGCGCCGCCACGGTCTCGACGAGCAGGTCCGGATCACCGGCCGCCTGACCCGCGACCAGGTCCGGGACGAGCTGGCCGGCGCCTCGATCTACGTCGCTCCGGCGCCGAGGGAGTCGTTCGGGATCGCCGCCCTGGAGGCGCGCTGCGCCGGTCTGCCCGTGGTCGCGAGCCGCCGGGGCGGGGTCGGGGAGTTCGTCCGCGACCGGCTCGACGGGATCCTCGTGGACGACGACGCCGAGTTGGCCGTCGCGCTGGCCGACCTGGTGCGCGACCGGGACCTGCGCGAGCGGATCGCGGCCCACAACCGCGCGGTCGCCCCCGGCTGCGACTGGTCGGACTCCCTCGACCGGACCGCCGAGCTGTACGAGCTGGCGAGGAGCCGGACGCGTGCGGCACAGCCCGCTCTCGGCGCCCTGCCGCCGCTCGTGGCGATGGAGGCCTGACCGCGGTGGCCACCATCGTCTCCCTGCACGCGCATCCCGACGACGAGGCGCTGCTGACCGGCGGCTGGCTCGCCCAGCGAGCGGCGGCAGGCGACCGGGTGGTGCTCGTGTTCGCGACCGACGGCGGCGCCGGACTGGCCGCGCCCCGCCCCGGATCCGCCTCGCTGGCACAGGCACGGCGGGTCGAGGCGGCGGCGTCCGCGGCGGCGATCGGCGCGGCCCGGCTGGTGTGGCTCGGCCACGCCGACTCCGGCATGGCCGGGCGACCCACCCATGACGTCCGTCGCTTCGCCGACGTCCCCGTCGACGACGCCGCCCGTGCCGTCGCCGCCGTCCTCGACGCCGAGGCCGCCGACGTGCTCACCGGGTACGACGCCAACGGCGGCTACGGCCACCCCGACCACGTCCAGGTCCATCGGGTGGCCCGACGGGCGCAGGATCTCGCCGCCACCCGGCCACTGCTGCTGGAGGCCACGGTCGACCGCACCTGGCTGGTCCGGCTGCTCCGGCTCGTCCGCCCGTTCGCGTCGCTGCTGCGCGGTATCACGCTCCCCGGTGACGAGATCTTCTCCGAGCGGTCAGCGATCGGCCTCGCCGTGGACGTGCGCCCCGACCTCGCCGCCAAGCGCGCCTCCCTCGCCGCTCACGCCTCGCAGCGCACCGGCGGCCTGCGCACCGTCACCCTGCTGCTCGCGCTGCCCCGGCCGCTGTCCGGACGCGTGCTCGGGACCGAGTGGTTCGTCGAGGTCGCCTGACCTCCCGGCGGACCGGAGCAGCCGCTCCAGGACCACCGCGGCCAGCAGCGCCAGGCCCATCGTGGTGCTGCCCAGCACGTCGGTGGGCCAGTGGACGCCCAGGTAGACCCGGCTGAGGCTGACCAGGATCGCGATCACGACCGCGAGGGCCACCGCACCGATGGTCACCGCGGTGCCGAGCCGGCGCCGTTCGCGGCCGAGCCCGGGTCCGGCGTACCCGACCACGACGAGGGCGAGCATGCCCCAGCCCACCCAGGCCTGGGCGGTGTGGCCCGAGGGGTAGGACCAGCCCGACGCGGGTGCGATCCAGTCGGTCGCCGGCGGTCGCGGTCGCTGCAGCCACGCTCCGACGACGACGTGGAGCACGGCGGCGACGCCGTACACGAGCGCCGTGGTGACGATCGGCCGCCACGTCCGCAGCCGCCACCCGACGGTGCCCATGACGATGACCAGCAGCGGCACCAGGACCGCGTTCGAGCCCAGGTGCGTGACGAGTCGGAAGAAGGCGTCGAGCGCGGGCACGCGATGGGCCACGACCCAGTCGTGGATGCCGGGATCATCGGCGGCGAGCTCGTCGTGCCCGGCGACGTCCTGGGTGATCGCGAGGAAGGACCAAGTCAGCACCGCGAGCACCACCCCGGCCGCGGTCGCGGCGAGCCCGCGACCCGTCCCGCCGTCCAGCCGGCGACCGATCCAGCCGGCGGTGCGGGGGAAGCGAGCACCCGCCCATCGGACCGGGTCGCCGTCCCGCAGCCGCACGAGCACGGCGGCGCCGGACGTACGCCGGGCCCGGCGCCAGGCCACCCCCGCGGAGAGGAGGACCACGAGCAGCACCAGCGCACCGAGGCCGACCCGGGAGGCGACGTGCTCTACGCGCTGCCAGCTGCGGCCACCCAGGTAGCCGAGCAGCACCGACAGCACGACCCAGCCCGCGGCGCCGGCGACGTTGTAGACGGCGAAGGTGCGGTACCGCATCCCCACCATCCCCGCGGCTCCCGGGATCATCACCCGCAGCGCCGCGGTGAACCTGCCGAGGAAGACCGCGCGACCGCCCCGGGCGGCCAGGTAGCGCTCCGCCCGGTCGAGGCGGTCGCGCTCGACGAACCGGCCGAGGGTGCCGCCGAGGACGCGGTGACCGTAGCGACGGCCGACGGCGTACCCCACGCTGTCGCCGACGACCGCCCCCGCGAACCCCGCGGCCAGCACGGCGACCAGGGCCACCCGGCCCTGCTGGGCCAGCAGCCCGCCGAGGATCAGCGCGATCTCGCCCGGGAAGACGAACCCGACAAAGGCGGAGGACTCCAGCGCGGGGAGCGCGAACACGGCGACGAGAGCGGCCCAGGCCGGGAACCCCAGCAGCAGCGCGGCGACACGGTCGGTCATGGCCTCACTCCCCCGGCTCACGAGATCCGGCCCGGAGGCGAGGTCGGGAAGGCCGCCGGGCGAGCCGGCCTCCAGGCGTGCCGACCCGGAACCGTGGCGACGAGCCCGACGACCTTCACGCCTCGAAGGTAGGAACCCGCGGATGAAGGCAGCATGAAGAGCCGGGCCGAGGCGCCACCCGCGGCTCGGCCTCGACCCCGATCTCCGGCGACGACATGCTTGCGCCATATACCCCTCCGGGGTATGTTCTCGATCCGTCAGAGATTCATACCCCCATGGGGTACCCGAAGCACGGGGCCCGGCGGGGACACGCCACCACCCCAGGAGACCGAAAATGTCCGACACGAGCACCGCTCCGTCGCCACCGCAACGCCGATGGCTCGGCCTGGCCGTCATCGCCGCGGCCCAGTTCATGGTCATCATGGACACCTCCATCATCGGCGTCGCGCTCCCGCAGATGCAGGACGACCTCGGGTTCTCTCCGGAGAACCTGACCTGGGTCTTCAACGCCTACGTCATCGCGTTCGGCGGGCTCCTCCTCGCCGGCGGCAAGCTCGCCGACCTCTACGGCGCCCGCCGCGTCTTCACTGCCGGGTGGGTCGTCCTGGCCGCCGGCTCGCTGGTCGCCGGCCTGGCCGGCAACGTCGCCGTCGAGCTCACCGGCCGCGCTCTCCAGGGCGCCGGCTCAGCGCTGATCGCGCCCGCCGCTCTGACCATGCTGATGATGCTGTTCGGCCGAGAGCCCCGCGAACTGACCAAGGCCCTCGCGGTCTACGGCGCCGCGGCGCCGGCCGGTGGCACCGCCGGGGTGTTCCTCGGTGGCGTGCTGACCGAGTACGCCTCGTGGCCGTGGGTGTTCCTCATCAACCTGCCCATCGCGGCCGTCATCCTGGCCGTCACGCCCTCGCTCCTCCCCGCGGGACGCATCGGCTCCCAGGTCAGGGTCGACGTGTTCGGCGCGGTCACCGTGACCGGCGGCCTCGCGGCGGCGGTGTACGGCATCGTCTCCGCACCCGAGGTCGGCTGGAGCTCCTGGCGTACCTGGGCCACTCTGGGCCTCGCCGCCGTCCTGCTGGTCGCGTTCGTGGTCCGCCAGGCCAGGGCCGCCCAGCCGCTGGTCCGGCTCGGCATCTTCGCCGCGCCCAACCTGGGTGCCGCCAACCTCGCCCAAGCGCTGCTCGGCGCCGCCTGGGTCCCGATGTGGTTCTTCCTCAACCTCTACCTGCAGCAGGTCCTCGGCTACTCGGCCTTCCCCTCCGGCGCGGCGCTGCTGCCCATGACCGCACTCATCATGGTTGGCATGGCACTGATCGCTCCGCGCGTCATCGCGACGATCGGGCCCAAGCGCACCACGGTCGCAGGCCTGGCCATCCTCGCCGTGGGCCTCGGCTGGCTCTCCCGGGTCGATCCCGACGGCAGCTTCCTGGTCGACGTCCTGCCCGCCTCCCTGGTGGCCGCACTCGGCATGGCGTTGGCGTTCATCCCGTCCCTCGGCACCGCCATCACCTCCGCCGCCCCCGACGAGGGCGGTCTCGCCTCCGGCATCGTGAACACCAGCTACCAGGTCGGCTCCGCCCTGGGCCTGGCCGTCATCACCGCCGTCGCAGCCGCCGCCGGCGCGAGCGCGGCGACGGACCCGGTGGCCCGGACCGACGGCTACTCCGCGGCGTTCCTCGCCGCCGCCGTCGTCGCGCTCGCCGGCGCCGTCACCTCGGCCGCGCTCCTCCGGCCAGGGCCGACGGCACCCACTGACCAGGCGTCGCCAGCAGCCGCGTCACGGGTCTGACGCGGCATTGCCGACTGCCGCCGGACTCACGGGTCCGGCGGCAGTCGCGGTCCCGCGCTCAGATCTTGCTCTGCACTCCGGCGAGCAGCTGGCGGGCCATCACGATGCGCTGCACCTGGTTGGTGCCCTCATAGATCTGGGTGGTAGCCGATCCCGGGGCATTCCGGCGCCTGACCTGCGGTTTTACCTCCGGGCGGCACACCGGTGTCACACCGGCACGCCCGCTGTGTGCGGTCCGGCGTGGTGTCGGTCGGGACTTGCGCGAACGCTTCGCTGCTTCGGTTTTCGTGGGTTCAGAACCCGGCTTCTGCTTCGATCTCGATCTCAACGAGCGGTTCAAGTTCGGCGCGAAGTTCGGCGTAGATGCTCGGGTGCCCTGTGTCCCGCTGGAGCATCACGGCCAGGGAGTATCGCTGCTCCGCGTTGTCGACGTCCCAGCGGTTCTGGTTGCGGACAGCGATCACGAGCTCATCCGGCCGGTCGTCGGCGACCTTCTGATGGCGGACGTAGCGCCCGAGCTGGTTCGCTCCGCGGCTCCGCTCGGTATCCGCCGGCTGAAGGTCGAGCCGGCCGCGCAAGCCGGACGGGGTCAGGGCGACGTCGTCCTCCAGGTCTTCTTCGGTTGCTGCCTTGACGTACGCGAGCCGGACCTCCTCGAGAGAGGGACCGTGGAAGGCCTGGAAGCTCATCTTGCTCGCCAGATAGTCCAACCGGGTGACTCGAACAGGCGGGTCGAACGCCAATGCGACTGATAGGTCGATACGACCGCCGGCGACGCGGAAGCTGCTCGGTATGGCGACACGGTAGAAGTGCGCTTGGTTCACTCGGATTGTGTGTTGGCTCAGGAGCACAACTCGATGATCGTCGGACATCTCGGACCGTTCGGGCGACACCCGTCCGTACCCGGTGAGGCGTCGCTCATCTTGACGAGCGGGAGCGCCGGAGTCGAGGTAGGTCGGGATCTGGTCGGCGCCAACGAGCAGGAGCGCGCGGACGCTGTTGCCGTTCAGCTCCGGGTACTGGCCGAGCACACGCAGCGCGCCGTGACTGACAAGCGGCGCCGCGTAGCTCGTTCCTCGCCCGGCCGCGAGTAGCCGGTCGGGCGCGTTGCCTCCGGCCCCGACGACCTTGCCGAGCGTGCTGCCTCGGTCCTCCCGTCCCACTACGGTGTCCACAACGGCGCTCCCCGACGGTGCGCTCAGCTCGGGCTTGATCGCGCCCATCGGGCCCGGCCCAACCCGAGTATGCGGGCTCGGAAGGTTTGGTCCGCCGACCACGACCTTGTCGGCGGAGGCCCGCACGAACACGCCTTGATGATGGCCGCCGCCTAGGCCGCCAACGGTCAGGGACAGGGCGGCAGTGCCCGGATCGAGGATGCCGGGTTCGGGCAGCGTGAGAAGGTCGGCGACGTAGTCGTTCGACCGCAGGCGGCCCAAGTCGTGCTGCCCAGAGTCGTAGTTGCCGGCGCAGGTCACGACAACGACGTCTTGGTGGTAGCGGATGAACTGGTCGACCATCGCGGCGATGGGCGTCGGGCGCGGTCCGGCGTAGGGACGCCGGCTGTCTCCCAGGGACAGGTTGATCACTCGCGCCCCTGCCTCGGCTGCGACAGTCATCGCCTCCAGGAGGAGGTCCGGCCAGGCTTGGTCGTCGGGGAACCGATCGTTGCGATCAAGGACTCGCACACTCAGCAGCCGCCCGGCAGGGACGACGGGACTCCGGGTGGCAAGCGGCTCCTCCAGAGAGCCGTAGAGCCCGAGGCTCGCGACGAGCGTTCCGTGTCCGCTCTCGTCGCCGCCGTCGGCGATTCCCTCTCCCACAGCCTCGGCCGCGATCACGGCCGGAGCGAGAAGCGGATGCGCTGACCGGATTCCGCTGTCGATGACGGCCAGGATCGGAGCCGTTGAGCTCGGGGCTACGGCGAGCGGGAGCGACTCGGGCGTCGCGGAGAGAAACTCGGGCGCGTCCAGCATCGGGCTCGGCATGAGGTCGACCCAGCTGATCCGGTCGGTCGCCAGTACCTCCTCGAGCATGCCCACCGGCAGGTCGCAGCAGACCACGGACCAACCCGCAGTGGCGCGGACCGAGGTGGCATGAACCGTACCGCCGGCACGTCCGACGGCGGCAGCCACGTCGGCGTTGCGACGTTGCGCCTCTCCAGCGTCCTCGGAGCACCAGCAGTTGATCTCGAGGCGCACAACCTCACCCGGGTCCGGTCCTTCGTCCAGGTGGCGGGCCAGCTCGACACCGATCAGGTCGCGCGAGCCAATCGGGCGAAGAGCGTCGATCTTGTCGAACAGCGTCTCGTACTCGGCGGCCCGCTCGTATCCCTTGTCGGTGAATCCGCGAGTGCCCTGCATGTAGAGGTCATTGCGGCGCACGAACTCGGTGAGTTCCGGGTCCTGCGCGAAAGCCACCAGCGCGCGGTCCGAGCGCAGTTCCAGAACACGGAGCCCGGCCCGCTCGACGTCCGCCGGGTCGAGCGGCCCGTTGATCTCCAGAACCAGGATCAGCTCGGGATCGACGCCCAAGACCTCGGAGCGGCGGCGATGCTCATCGGCGATGGTGCTGACCTGACGGCCCAGGTCTTCAGCATGGCGTTCACGATCTGTGTAGGCGGGAGCGCCGCCACGACCGGGCGTGCGCGTTCGGCGCGGGCCAGGGTCGGTGGCTGCAGCGAGTCGAAGGTGGGTGTGCCGTTGGGGCTCGATGAGCGACAACTGCTCGGACACCCCGGCATGCTACGAACGATTTGCCTTCTTGGTCGGCGGATTCGGAATTTGCGCGGTCGGCGTGGCGCGCTGCCGCCGCTCGAACGCGGCCGAGAGGTGCTCGTCGGCGAGCAGCTTCGCGCCTGAGAGGACCCACCGCCGTTGCGCGTCGAGAGCGATCAGCTCGACCTCGGCTGGCGTGAACTCCTTCAACTTCGTGGCCCACTTGCGCAGTCCCAGCCGGTGCGGCGCACCTTGGAGGCGCAGCCGGAGGAGCGCTTCGATGCCCGTGATGTTGAGCGGCGAGAAGGAGATCACGTCGTCGAAGCGACGCCAGATGGCGCTGTCTAGCAAGCCGGGATGGTTGGAAGTCGCAACCACTACCGATTCGCCGCCGATCTCCTCGATCAACTGCAGAACCGTCGCCATGACCCGTCGCAGCTCGGCGTGGTCGTTCCCCACCCCGCGTTCCGCCGCTACGGACTCGAACTCGTCGAAGACAAGCACGCACGGCGTGAGTTCGGCGAACTGTACGACCGACTCGACGTTCTTGGCCGTCTCGCCGAGATAGGACGACACGAGCGCAGCCAGGGCCACACTCGCCACGGGGAGGCTGAGCTCAGCTGCGATCGCGTGAGCCGATGCGGTCTTGCCCGTTCCTGGGTCGCCGATGAAGAGGAGCCGCCGCCGTGGCAGAAGGCGGAAGCTCGCAAGAAGGGACCTGCTCCGGTTCTCCTCGACGATCTCACCGATCGCCGTCACGGTATCGGCGGCCAGCACCAGGTCGCCCAGTTCGTGCGCCGGCTTGGCCAGCGTCAGAAGCGGGCGGTCGTCGCGGTCCTTGGGCAACGGCCGCAGCGAGAGTGCACCCTCGGTCATCGATAGCGCATCGCGATTCAGGGCGTGCTCGAGGTCGCTCGCGAGGAGCCGATGGCCGCGACGGCGCTCGTCCGAAATGATCCGGCCAGCAACCTCCCGAAACGATCCGTCGTCGGCCCGCGAGTACGCCGCGAAGAGTTCCTTGAGCTGGTCGCTTCTCGCCATCTCCTCGCCTCCTCCACCTTCGACTGCCGGATCCGTCCGCGGAGCGGTGACGCGCCTGAGTGTAGTTGCCTCACCCGGCTCCGGCGCTACTTCCGATGACGACGGAGCGCCGCCTGACGACCGTCGTCGACGACATCGTCTCGCTGTCCACCGACAGCGTGCCGTGGGCGTCGGTCGAGCGCCCCGCACCTCGTCGCGGAGACGCGCCCGCTCTTCGCCGGCAGCGGCCCAACTGGCCCGCTCCATAGGCCCCTGCTGCGGCACACAAGCGTCACACAACCCCATTCTGGCGAGTGCCTAACCATGCCGACAGGTGCCCTCGACGGCGTGGCCTGCTAGGACTAGCGTTAGGAGAGCCACGGTGCCACCGTGTGCTCGGATCCCTTACAGGGTTGGTGATTCTCGTGCCTACAGCTGCGACTGCACCCCGGAGAGCAACTGGCGGGCCATCACGATCCGCTGCACCTGGTTGGTGCCCTCGTAGATCTGGGTGATCTTGGCGTCGCGCATCATCCGCTCGACCGGGTAGTCGCGGGTGAAGCCGTAGCCGCCGAGCACCTGGACGGCGTTGGTGGTGACCTCCATGGCGACATCGGAGGCGAAGCACTTCGCGGCCGCCCCGAAGAAGGTGAGGTCGGAGTCGCCGCGCTCGGACTTGCCGGCGGCGGCGTAGGTCATCTGCCGAGCGGTCTCGACCTTCATGCCCATGTCGGCGAGCAGGAACTGCAGGCCCTGGAAGTCGGCGATCGGCTTGCCGAACTGCTGGCGCTCCTGGGCGTAGCCCAGCGCATAGTCGAGCGCGCCCTGGGCGATGCCGACGGCCTGCGCGGCGATCGTGACGCGCGTGTGGTCCAGGGTGCGCATGGCGATCTCGAAGCCGGTGCCCTCCGCCCCGATCATCCGGTCGGCGGGGATCCGCACGTTGTCGAGGTAGACCTCCCGGGTCGGGCTGCCCTTGATGCCGAGCTTCCTCTCCGGCGCACCGAAGGAGACGCCGGCGTCGGACTTCTCGACGACGAACGCCGAGATCCCCCGCGACCGCCTCTCGGGGTCGGTCACGGCCATCACGGTGTAGTACTCCGAGACGCCGGCGTTGGTGATCCACCGCTTGACGCCGTTGAGCACGAAGTCGTCGCCGTCGCGGACCGCGCGGGTCTTCATGCCCGCGGCGTCCGAGCCGGCGTCCGGCTCGGAGAGGCAGTAGGAGAAGCCGCCCTCGCCCGCGGCGAGGCGGGTCAGGTAGCGCTGCTTGAGCCCCTCGGAGCCGGCCAGCTGCACCGGCAGTGAGCCGAGCTTGTTCACCGCGGGGATCAGGCTGCTGCTGGCGCAGGCCCGGGCGACCTCCTCGATGACGATCACGGTCGCGAGCGCGTCGGCCCCGGCGCCGCCGTACTGCTCCGGCACGTGCGGGGCGTGGAAGTCGGCCGCCAGCAGCGCGTCGGCCGCCTCCTGGGGGTAGCGAGCGTGCTCGTCGACGTCGGCGGCGTACGGCGCGACCTTGGCGTCACACAGGTCGCGGACCGCCGCGCGGACGGCCTGGTGCTCCTCGGAGAGGGCGAACATCGGGAACTCGGCGCTCATGGCCGTGACCTCCGGGTCGAGATGACGAACGGTACTCCGTACCATATATCCAGGACTTGATCCCGCCAACGTAAGGTCCCGCCATGGCCGCCTCCACCAACCGCCGACTCGTCGACGCCGCGATGACGCTCTTCGCCGAGCAGGGGTTCGAGAGCACCAGCGTCGAGGACATCGCGGCGCGCGCCGGCGTGGGCCGGACGACGTTCTTCCGGCGCTTCCCGACCAAGGAGGACGTGGTCTTCCCCGACCACGACGGCCTGCTGGAGAAGGTCGGCGCCCGGCTCGCCACCGGGACCGCCGCCACCGCACGTACCGCGCTCGAGGAGGCCTCCGGCATCGTGCTCGCGCACTACCTCGCCGAGGGCGAGACCGCGCGCCAGCGCTACCGGCTCACCCGGACCGTCGCCCCGCTGCGGCACCGCGAGCTTGCCAGCGTGCACCGCTACTTCCGGCTGTTCAGCCACCACCTCCGCGCCTGGCTGGGCGACGCTCCGGAGGCCGCGCTGCGGGCCGAGCTGACCGCCTCGTCGGTGATCACCGCCCACAACCACGTGCTCCGGTCCTGGCTGCGGGGCGAGACCGAGGATCCCGAGGCGGCGCTGAGCGCCGCGCTCGACCTGGCCCTGACCGGCCTGGAGCCCCGACGGGCGGACCTCCCCGGCCCGGTCACGGTCGTGGTCACCACCGGGACGACCGACGTGGACGCCGTCGTCGGCGAGGTACGACGGGCGCTGCTGACCCCGGGGGGCTGACCCGGCCGCGGCGTACCCGAGACGCGCGAACGCCCGGCCGGGTGATCCGGCCGGGCGTTCGACGTGGTGCGTCAGTGACGAGAGGTCACTTCTTCGCCTTCTTGATCTTCACCGAGGTCTTGCTCTTGGCGACGTAGTCGTCACCGCTGTAGGAGATCTTGACCTTCTTGCCGGCGGCGGCCTTCGGCAGCTTGATGGTCGCCTTGCCGTTGGCGACCTTCTTGGTGACCTTCTTCTTGCCGTACTTCGCGGTCACCTTGCCGGTCGCCGGGTCGCCCTGCTCGTCGAGACGGGTGACCTTGACGGTGACCTGGTACTTCTTGCCGGCCTTCTTGACCTTGGCCTTCAGCGCCGAGTCGGCCTTGGTGATCTCGACCGAGCCGAGGTCGCCCGGGGCCGCGCTGGTGCAGGCGACGGTGACCGGGAAGTCGCCGGCGGCGGTCGTCGGAGTGAACACGAACGACGACGGCAGCTGCACCTTGTAGGTACCGGACGCCGGCAGCGTGAAGGCCTCGTTGGCGCCGGTGCCCGTCATGGTGACGCTGCCGTCGGGGTTCGGGGCGGGTGCACCGAACTTGAGCGGCGCCTTGATGGTGGTGGTGCCGAGCGTCGCGGCGTAGTCGTCGACGCGGCCACCGTTGACACCCGCGCCGCCCAGCGTGGGCGCCAGGGTCGCGGGGATCGTCACGGCCGCGTCGAGGCTGAGCAGACCCGGCGGGAAGCTCTGCCCGGCGGTCGCGGTCGGCGGGACCACCGGGGTGGAGACCTTGAGCGCGAAGTCGCCGACCGGCGAGCCGGCAGCGGTGCAGGCGTAGGTCGTCGTGTTCTCGACGGCGTTCGCAGCGGTAGCGCTGATGCCGACGAGGGCGCCGGCGGCGACCGCGGTGGCGACGCCCGCGACGGCGGTGCGGGCGGTGAGGCGACGAAGGTTCATGAAGTGTGCTCCCTCCGAGCAACTCGTTTCGCTACCGGTTGGTAGCAGAGACGGGCGTCACACTAACCCGTGAATCCGCCCGGGGACATACACCCCTGGGTTTTCTTTCGACCGATGTCCGGAATCCCGACTCCTGGCGATGCGGCCTAGGCTCGGATCATGGCGGATTGGCGGGACCCGGAGTGGGTCAGGTTCATGCTCGACGACTGCCAGACCTGGGCCGTCGTCGGCCTCTCGGGCAACCCCGCGCGCACGGCGTACTCGATCGCCTCGCTGCTCCAGGACCGCGGCAAGCGGATAGTGCCGATCCATCCCTCGGCCGCGACCGTGCTCGGCGAGCAGGGCTACGCGTCGCTGGCCGACGTCCCCTTCCCGATCGACGTCGTCGACGTCTTCCGGCGCTCGGAGGCCGCGGGCGACGTCGCCGACCAGGCGGTCGCGATCGGCGCCCGCGGGGTCTGGTTCCAGCTGGGCGTCGTCGACGAGGAGGCCTTCGTGCGCACGGTCGCCGCCGGCGTGCCGATGGTGATGGACACCTGCCCCGCGATCGAGTGGGCCCGCCGCTGATGGTGGCGTTCGGCTGGTGCGTGCTGCTGCTCGTCTTCGTCGACGAGATCCTCGCCGTCGCCGCCTTCGGGGCGTGGGGATGGCAGCAGTCACCACAGTGGCTGCTCGTCTGGCTGCTGCCGCTGGTGGCGATGACCGTCTGGTTCGCCTTCGCCTCGCCGCGGGCGCGGTACGGCGGGTCGCTGCGCCGGCCGGTCGTCAAGATCGTGGTGTTCGGGCTCGCGTCGCTCGCGCTCTGGGACATCGGTCGGCACGAGCTGGCGATCGGTCTGCTCGTCTTCTCGGTCGTCGTCAACGCGCTGGCGCAGGTCCCGGCGATCGCCCGGCTCCCGGAGCAGGCGCGGTCAATGCGCGAGCCCGCGGCGTGATGGACCTGCGGGTGGCGCCGGGGCCGGGCATCCCCGACGGTCTGGTGATCCCGGCGGCAGAGCTCGTCGAGCGCTTCAGCCGCTCACCCGGCCCGGGCGGGCAGTCGGTCAACACCACCGACAGCCGCGTCGAGCTCGAGTGGGACGGCGGTGCCTCCGCGGTGCTCAGCGACCACCAGCGCAGCCGACTCCTGAGTCGGTTGCCGGCGCAGCCGCTGCGGATCGTCGCCGCTGAGCACCGTTCGCAGCACCGCAACCGGGTCGCGGCCCGCGAGCGCCTCGCCGAGCAGGTCCGCACCGCCCTCGCCCCGCCACCCCCGAAGCGACGACCGACCAAGCCCACCCGCGGCTCGCAACAGCGCCGCCTCGACGCCAAGCGCCAGCGCGGCGAGACCAAGTCGCTGCGCGGCCGGGTGCGCGACACCTGACCTGCCAGATCGGTCACACCGGTCACTCAACCTCCCACCTGGCAGGCGCAACCCGCACGACACGCCGCGCCGTGCCCGCGTGTCGTGCGGGTTGCGGCTGCCAGCAGCCGAAACCCGGCAGGGCTCAGCCGCCCAGCCGCGCGAGCTCCTCGTCCACGATCGTCGGGTCCAGCTTGGTGAAGATCGGCGTCGGCTTGGCGATCGGCGTGCCGGGCACGATCTGCCGCCGCCCCCAGGTGGGGAAGCCGGAGTACTCCCCGGTGATGATCGGGTACGGCGCACCGCCGTCGAGGTCGTCGACCTCCTCGATGCGCGGCATCGGCGCGACGTCGCCCGGGCCGCCGAGCGCCCGGTCGACCTCGTTGGCCGCGAACGGCAGGAACGGGCTGAGCACCAGGTTGAGGTCCGCGACGCACTGAGCGACGACGTGCAGGATCGTGCCGAGCCGCTCGCGCTCGTCGTCGCCCTTCAGCTTCCACGGCGTGGTGTCCGAGACGTACTTGTTGACCTCCGCCACGGCGCGCATCGCCTCGCCGATCGCCTGCTTCTGCCGGTGGCGCGCGATCAGCTCGCCGACGGTCCCGAACGCCGCCTCGGTCGCGTCGAGGAGGGCCTGATCCGCCGGCGTGAGCTCGCCGGCCTTCGGGATCTCGCCGAAGCTCTTCGCGATCATCGTCGCCGTGCGGTTGACCAGGTTGCCCCAGCCGGCCACCAGCTCGTCATTGGTGCGGCGCACGAACTCCGCCCAGGTGAAGTCGGAGTCCTGGCTCTCCGGGCCGGCGGCGGCCACGAAGTAGCGGAACGCGTCGGGCTGGTAGCGGCTGAGCAGGTCGCGCACGTAGATCACCACGCGCTTGGAGGAGGAGAACTTCCTGCCCTCCATCGTCAGGAACTCCGACGACACCACCTCGGTCGGCAGGTTGAGCTCGCCGTACTGCCGCGGCGTGCCGCCCTTCGCGCCCTTGCCGGAGTAGGCCAGCAGCTCGGCCGGCCAGATCTGGCTGTGGAAGGTGATGTTGTCCTTGCCCATGAAGTAGTACGACAGCGCGTCGGGGTCGTTCCACCACTCGCGCCAGCGCTGGTCGTCGCCGAGCCGGCGGGCCCACTCGATCGAGGCGGACAGGTAGCCGATGACGGCGTCGAACCAGACGTAGAGCTTCTTCGTCGGATTCTCGCGCCAGCCCTCGAGCGGCACGGCGATGCCCCAGTCGATGTCGCGGGTCATCGCCCGCGGCCTGATCTCCTGGAGGATGTTCTGGCTGAAGCGGATCACGTTCGGCCGCCACAGCCCGGTCGCCTCTCGACCGTCGAGCCACTCCCCCAGCGCCTCGGCCAGCGCGGGCAGGTCGAGGAAGAAGTGCTGGGTCTCGATGAACTCCGGCGTCTCGCCGTTGATCTTCGACCGCGGGTCGATCAGGTCGTGCGGGTCGAGCTGGTTGCCGCAGTTGTCGCACTGGTCGCCGCGCGCGCCGTCGTACCCGCAGATCGGGCAGGTGCCCTCGATGTAGCGGTCGGGCAGCGTGCGGCCCGTGGACGGCGAGATCGCGCCGTACGTCGTCTGCTCGACGAAGTAGCCGTTCTCGTAGACGCCGAGGAACAGCTCCTGCACCACCGCGTGGTGGTTGCGGGTCGTGGTGCGGGTGTAGAGGTCGTAGGTCAGGCCGAGGGACGCGAGGTCCTCGGCGATGATCCGGTGGTTCCGGTCGGCGAGCTGCTGCGGGGTCAGCCCGGCCTCGTCGGCGGCGATCAGGATCGGCGTGCCGTGCTCGTCGGAGCCGGAGACCATGAGCACGTCGTGGCCGGCCATCCGCATGTACCGACTGAAGACGTCGGAGGGCACGCCGAAACCGGCCACGTGGCCGATGTGGCGCGGGCCGTTCGCGTACGGCCAGGCGACTGCGGACAGGACTCTGCTCATGGGGCAATCCTAGGGATCGGGCGCCAGCCGATTCCGGCCGCGTCCGGCGGTGGGCGGCCGGGCCCGCCGCGGGACGTCATACGGACAGTGTGTCCGCTTGCTCGGAACGTATGACGTCCGCGCGCGCTCACCGGACCTGACGGCCGGCGAACGACGCGAGCTGCTGGTAGGGCCCGGCGTCGTCGGGCGTCGACTGCTCGGGGCCGAACGCCGGGGCGCGGTTGTCGGCGGTGAGGTGGGCGCGCAGGAACGCGAGCCCCCGCGCGGCGACCTCGGGCTCGAGCCGGTCGACCGGTACGCCGATCGCGGTCGCGAGGTCCCAGGTGTGGACGGCGATCTCGGCGGTCTGCCAGTCGGCGCTCACCGGAGCGGCGGCGACACCCTCGTGCCATGCGTGGATCAGGTCGTCCCCGGCCACCCGGAAGGCCGGGCCCCAGCCCTCTGCGACGTGGGCGGGCGGCGCCGCCCAGTCGGGCTGACCGCCCCGCATCATCGTCAGGAACCGACCCGGTGCCGCGATCAGGTGATCGGCGAGTGCGGCCACGTCCCAGTCGCCGCACGGCGTGGGCCGCGAGAGCGCGTCGGGGTGCACCTGGTCGAGGACGTCGCCGGCCTGGTCGAGTGCCTTCGCGAGCACCCGTACCTCGTCGCCCCAGTCGGCGTCGGCCATGGCCTTATCGTAGCGTCGGAGCATGACCACGCTGATCGCGGAGGACCTGCTGCTGCTCGTGCTCGACGACGACAAGGGCACGGTCACCACCGCCTATCCGCAGACCGCGCTCGGCGGCGCCGTGCTCGTCGAGCTCGCGCTCGACGGCGCGGTGGAGGTCGAGGAGAAGACCAGCGTCTGGCGCTCGGCGAAGGTGTCCCCGGTCGCGGCGCACCGGCCGGACGACGACATCCTCGGCGCGGCGTACGACGTCGTCGCGGAGAAGCCGCGCACCGCGCAGGACCTCGTCGACCGGCTCGGCAAGGGACTCAAGGAGCGGCTGGCGGACCGGCTCGTCGAGCGGGGCGTCCTCGAGCGGCAGGAGGGCCGGGTGCTGGGCCTCTTCCCGCGCACCCGCTGGCCGGCGGTCGACTCCGGCCACGAGGAGCAGGTACGCCGGGCGCTCACCGGTGCGCTCGTACAGGGGCTGACCCCGGACCAGCGCACCGGGGCGCTGGTCGCGCTGCTGAGCGCGATCGACAAGGCGCACAAGGTCGTCGACCATGACGGGCTGCCCACCAAGGAGGTCCGCAAGCGGGCCAAGGAGATCAGCGAGGGCGCCTGGGCGGCCAAGGCGGTCCGCGACGCGATCAGCGCGTCGACGGCCGCGATCGCGATGATCGCCGCCGGCGGCGCGGTCGCCGCCGGCTCCTCGTGATCGTCAGCTGAAGTCGAGGTCGCCGGTGCGGCTGCGCTTGAGCTCGTAGAAGTGGTCGTAGCGCGAGAGCGTCACGAACGCGTCCCACATCCGGCCGGCGTCCTCGCCGCGCGGCGCCTTGCTGAGCACCGGCCCGAAGAACGCGCGCCCGTCGAAGGCGATCGTCGGCGTGCCGACCTCGTTGCCGACCTGGTCCATCCCGCGCCGGTGGGAGGCCGCGATGGCCTCGTCGTACGACGCGTCGTCCATCGCGTCGGCGAGGGAGAGGTCGAGGCCGGCCTCCTCGAGGGCCGCCTCGATCATCGCGCGATCGCGGTCCTGCTTCTCGAGGTGGATGCGATTGCCCATCGCGGTGTAGAGGGGCAGCAGCACCTCCTTGCCGTACTTCTCCTCGGCGGCCATCAGCACCCGCACCGGCTCCCACGCGGTGGCGAGGAACTCGCGGTACTCGTCGGGGATGTCCTTGTCCTGGTTGAGGTACGCCAGGCTCATGATGTGCCAGGTGACCTCGATGTCGCGGACCTTCTCGACCTCGAGGATCCACCGCGAGGTGATCCAGGCGAAGGGGCAGGCGGGGTCGAACCAGAAGTCCGCTCCGCGGGTGGGCTGCGTGGTCATACTCAGTTCAATCCGGACAGTCCGAGACCTATTCCCACCAGCGCACCGCCGGCGACGTACCAGGCGCTGTTGAGCCGGGTCCGCCACAGCAGCACGAGGGCCACCGCGAAGATCGCCACCGCCCAGCCGTCGACGATCACCGCCCGGCCGAGCTGCCACGACACCCCGGCCATCAGCGCGAGCGACGCCGCGTTCACGCCGTCGAGGATCGCCGACGTCCACGGCGAGGACCGGAGCCGGTCGGTGATCCGGGTGAGCAGCCCGACGAAGAGGAACGACGGCAGGAAGATCCCGACCGTCGCGACCAGCGCCCCCGGCAGGCCCGCGACCACGTAGCCGAGGAACGTTGCCGTCGTGAAGACCGGCCCTGGGGTCACCTGTCCGATCGAGATCGCGTCGAGCAGCTGCTGCTGTGTCACCCAGCCGAGGCGGTCGACCAGGTCGCCCTCGAGGAAGGCCAGCAGCACGTAGCCGCTGCCGTAGAGCACCGACCCGATCTTGAGGAAGGTGAGGAAGAGCTGGGTCAGCTGACCCGCCGTCGGGTCGGGGAAGAGCACGGTCAACGGCGCCAGCAGCATGCCGTGGCCCGGCCGCCGCGTGGCGAGCAGCCGAGCGCCGGCGGCGATCGCACCGGCGGCAAGCAGCACGACCAGCTCGTTGACGCCGACGAGGTACGCCGCCAGCGCGGCGGCGGCCAGCAGGCCCAGCCACCGGCTCTTCACGGCGACCGGAAGCAGCCCCACGAGCGCCCACGCGACGATCGCCAGCACCGCCGGCACGACGCCGCGCAGCACCCACTCCGCGCCCGGGGTGTCGCCGTGCTCGACGTACAGCCAGGCCAGGAAGGTGACGATCACCGCCGCCGGCAGGATGAAGCAGACACCGGCCGCGACCAGGCCGCGCCAGCGGGCCCGGTCCCAGCCGAGGTGGATCGCGAGCTCGGTCGAGTTCGGGCCGGGGATCAGGTTGGTCGCGCTCATCAGGTCGACGAACCGCTCGTCGGTGACCCACCCGCGGCGGCGCACCAGCTCCTCGCGCATCATCGCGATGTGCGCCACCGGGCCGCCGAACGCGATCGTGCCGAGACGCAGGAAGACCAGAGCCACCTCACGGCCTTTTCCGGTCGGGGGAAGCACAGTGCAAGGATGACGCACATGCCTGGAACCAACCTCACCCGGGACGAAGCCGCCACCCGCGCCGCCCTCCTGGACGTCACGTCGTACTCCATCGACCTGGACCTCACGACGGCCACGAATGGGCAGAGCACGACCTTCGGCTCGACCACCACCATCCGGTTCACCTGCGCCGAGCCCGGTGCCGAGACGTTCGCCGACCTCGTCGACGCGACGGTCCACGAGATCACGCTGAACGGCGAGTCGCTCGACCCCGCCACGGCGTACGCCGACAGCCGGATCGCGCTTCCGGGCCTGCAGGCCGACAACGAGCTGGTGGTCCGGGCGGACTGCACCTACTCGCGCACGGGCGAGGGCCTGCACCGCTTCGTCGACCCCGCCGACGACCGCGTCTACCTCTACTCGCAGTTCGAGGTGCCGGACGCCCGCCGCGTCTACACGACGTTCGAGCAGCCCGACCTCAAGGCGCCGTTCACCTTCACCGTGACCGCGCCCGACCACTGGAAGGTCGTCTCCAACTCCCCCACGCCGGCGCCGGAGCCAGCGGCCGAGGGCACGGCGGTCTGGCGGTTCGCGCCGACCAAGCCGATCTCGACGTACATCACCGCGATCGTGGCCGGCGAGTACCACGAGGTCCAGCACGTCTACCGGGGCAAGCACGGCGACATCCCGCTCGGCCACTACTGCCGCCAGTCGCTGGTCGAGCACCTCGACGTCGACGAGCTCGTGAAGCTGACCGAGCAGGGCTTCGCGTTCTTCGAGGACGCCTTCGACTACCCGTACCCCTTCGGCAAGTACGACCAGCTCTACGTGCCGGAGTACAACATGGGCGCGATGGAGAACGCCGGCTGCGTGACGCTGCGCGACGAGTACCTCCCCCGCAGCCGCCAGCCGCGCTCGTTCTACGAGTTCCGCTGCTCGGTGATCCTGCACGAGATGGCGCACATGTGGTTCGGCGACCTGGTGACCATGAAGTGGTGGGACGACCTCTGGCTCAACGAGTCGTTCGCCGAGTGGGCCTGCTACCACGCCGAGGTCGAGGCCACCGAGTTCGTCGACTCCTGGACCGGCTTCGCCAACGCCCGCAAGCAGACCGGCTACCGCCAGGACCAGCTGCCGAGCACCCACCCGATCGCCGCGGACAACTACGACCTGCGCGCGGTCGAGGTCAACTTCGACATGATCACCTACGCCAAGGGCGCGTCGGTGCTCAAGCAGCTGGTCGCCTGGGTCGGCCTCGAGCCGTTCCTCCAGGGCCTGCGGCAGTACTTCAAGGACTTCGAGTACGCCAACTCCGAGTTCAGCGACCTGCTCGCCGCGCTCGAGAAGGCGTCGGGCCGCGAGCTCACCGGCTGGGCGGGCGAGTGGCTGCAGACCGCCGGCGTGAACACGCTGGCGCCGGAGTTCGAGCTGGCCGGCGACGGCAGCTACGCGACCTTCGCGGTGCGGCAGAGCGCGCACCCCGACTGGCCGACGCTGCGCCGACACCGGATCGGCATCGGCCTGTACGACGAGGTGGGAGGCCGCCTGGTGCGCCGCACGTCCGTCGAGATCGACGTCGAGGGCGCGCACACCGAGGTCGCCGAGCTGGTCGGCCAGCGGCAGCCCGACCTGCTGCTGCTCAACGACGGCGACCTGACCTACGCGAAGATCCGCCTCGACGAGCGCTCCCTCGCCACCGTCGTCGCCGGGCTGTCGAAGCTCGACGACTCGCTGGCCCGGGCGCTGGTCTGGGGCGCCACATGGGACATGACCCGCGACGCGGAGATGTCGGCCACCGACTACGTCGCGCTGGTGCTCGCGAACATCGGCGAGGAGACCGACGCCTGGGGCGTCAGCCGGATCCCGACGTACGCCCTGCAGGCGGTGAACCAGTTCGCCGCGCCGGACAACCGGGTCGCGCTGCGCGCCCGCTTCGAGAGCGGCCTGCGCGAGCTGCTGCTCGTGGCAGCGCCGGGCAGCGACCAGCAGCTCACCTTCGTCCGCACCTACGCCTCCGTCGCGCACAGCGACCAGGCGATCGCGGACCTGGAGGCGCTGCTCGACGGCGGCCTCGTCGTCGAGGGCCTCGCGGTCGACCAGGACCTGCGCTGGTCGCTGATCACCGGCCTCGCCGTCAACGGCCGCGAGGGCAACCGCATCGAGACCGAGGCGGCCGCCGACAACACGATCTCCGGCCAGGAGCACGCGGCCGCGGCCCGTGCCTCGCGTCCGACCGCCGAGGCCAAGGCCGAGGCGTGGGACCTCGCGATGGTGCGCGACGACGTCGCCAACGAGACCCAGCGCAGCGTCGTGCTCGCCTTCCAGCGGGTCGGCCAGGACGACGTGCTCGCGCCGTACGTCGAGAAGTACCTCGCGGCCGCCGACACCATGTGGGAGGAGAAGGGCACCCAGCGGGCGTCGACCGCGCTGGAGTTCATCTTCCCGCGCCAGCTCGCCAGCCAGGAGCTGCTCGACCGGGTCGACGCCTGGCTCGAGTCGTCCTCGGCCAACCCCGCAGCGAAGCGGTACGTCAACGAGGGCCGTGCCGACGTCGCCCGCGCACTGGCCGCCCAGGCCAAGGACGCCGAGTCGGCGCCAGTTTCCCGCTGACGCACGTCGAGTCGGCGCTAGTTTCCGGAAACTGGCGCCGACTCGGCCATCAGGACCGAGCGCTCAGGACTCGGTGTGGAGGGCCTCCGGGGCGCGGGCGTGGTCGGCCAGCATCTGGATGCCGCGGCGCAGGCCGCCGACCAGATCGCCGTCGGCGAACGACGTCCGCATCTGCAGCGCGGCGAGCTCGACCTCCTGGTCGGTCAGCGAGCGGCGGACGACGGCGCCGGTGACGATCTCGAGCACCCGGGCCGCCGGGTCGAGCATGATCATCACGCTGCGCTCGGGCGCGACGAGCGCGCCGTGCAGCTGGGTGGCGAAGCCACGGGAGTCCGGACCCGAGCGACCGACGAAGACGCTGAACTCGAAGCGCGAGACCTGCTCGGCCGCGCGGATCGCCTCGTCGATCTGGAAGCGCTCGGCGCCGTTGAACTCACCAACGCCCACTTGCGCCTCCGGCCTGCGACTCCGTGGCGTCGGGAGCGGGCAGCTCGGCGGTGCCGGAGCGCGGGCCGCCGAACCACTGGTCCTCGGTGGCCTGGCCGCCCGGCGTGAACCGCTCGCCCTTCACGACACCGGGGATCACCACGAGCGCCGTGATGACCAAGAACATCAGCAGCGGGATGCCTGCGAACACGAGGGCCGCCTCGACCGGGTCGACCGGCGCCGGGTCGCTCCAGCCGACGGGCACGTCGGCGCCCGCCGGAGCACCGGCGGCGAGGACGAGCGCCCCGGCGAGGAGCACGACGGAGGTACGACGGACGCGGCGGGCGAGCTTGGTGGTCACGATGAGAAGGGTATCCGGTGACGGCCGTCACCCGCCCCTCGGGCACAGCACCCCGACCCGGCGTCCGAGCGTCGCACCGGACCTGCCGCACCCTTGGTCGGTGCGGTAGACATGGTGGCCATGTTCGGCTTCGAGATGAGCGACCAGTGCGCCGCCGGTGAGCAGCTGTGCAACGTGGTGGAGGACTGGACCGGCAACCAGACCCTGGCCAACATCTCCGACGTCGTGATCGGCAAGCCCCTCGCGCTGCTGTGGCTGCTGATCCTCTTCCTCGTGGTGCGCTGGGTACTGCACCGTCTCGTCGACCGGCTCGTGTCCCGGGCCGAGGACGGGATGCTGCCGGACAAGATGAGCAGGTTCGGCCTGCGCGGCAAGGCCGCGCGGAGCGCGGAGGCCCGCGACCTGGCCACCCAGACCCGCCGGGTACAGCGCGCCAAGACGATGGGCGACCTGCTCAAGAGCGTGATCACCGGCCTGCTGATCGCGATCTTCGGCACGATGGCGCTCAGCGAGCTGGGCGTGAACATCGCCCCGATCATCGCCTCCGCGGGCATCCTGGGCCTCGCGCTGGGCTTCGGCGCGCAGTCGCTGGTCAAGGACTTCCTGTCCGGCATCTTCATGATCTTCGAGGACCAGTACGGCGTGGGCGACGTCGTCGACCTCGGCGAGGCCAGCGGCACCATCGAGGCGGTCAGCCTGCGGGTCACCCGGCTGCGCGATCTCAACGGCACGGTCTGGTACGTGCCGAACGGCGAGATCCTGCGGGTCGGGAACATGAGCCAGAACTGGTCCCGGGCCGTCGTCGACGTCAACGTCGGCTACCACGAGGACCTGGCCCGCGTGGAGCGCGTGCTCCGCGAGGTCGCGCACGACCTGTGGCAGGACGACGACTTCCGCGGCATCGTCATCGAGGAGCCGGAGGTCACGGGAGTCGAGATGTTCACCCCCGACGGCGTCACGCTGCGGGTGTTGCTGAAGACCGCGCCGATGGAGCAGTGGGGCGTCGCGCGGGCGCTGCGGCAGCGGATCAAGTCCCGGTTCGATCACGAGGGCATCGAGATCGCGCTCCCCCAGCGGGTGGTCTGGCAGCGCGAGGCGCCGACGCCCGACGAGCCCGAGACGACGACGGCGGGCTCCTCCCCCGCAGGGGAGCAGCCCGCCGTCGATGGCTGAGCAGGCGCGCAGCGCTACGCCAGCGACGCCTCCAGCGTGATGGTGGTGCCGGTCAGCGCCTTGCTCACCGGGCAGCCCTCCTTGGCGGCCTCGGCGGCGGCCACGAAGTCGTCGTTGCTCATGCCCTCGACCACAGCCTTGACCGTCAGCTTGATGCCGGTGATGCCGGTGCCGGGGGTGAACTCGACCGCCGCCTGGGTGTCCAGCGACGTGGCGGGGGTGCCGGCCTTCGCGAGGCCGTTGGACAGCGCCATCGAGAAGCACGACGAGTGCGCGGCCGCGATCAGCTCCTCGGGGCTGGTCTTGCCGTTCGCCTCCTCGGCTCGCGACGGCCAGGAGACGTCGTAGGTGCCGATGCCGGAGGACTCCAGCGTGACCTGGCCGGCGCCCTCGAACAGGGTGCCCTCCCAGTGCGTGGTGGCGATGCGGGTCGTGGGCATGGTGCTCATCACTCCTCGTGCGGTTGCTCGGACGACTGGCTGCCGCGAGTCTTGCACGCCGGTGTCGGCACCTCATCGGCTCCCTTGCAGAATGGACGCGTGACGACGTACTACGAGGAGATCGGCGGCTTCGAGACGTTCCGGCGCATCGTGGCGAAGTTCTACGAAGGCGTCGCCGACGACCCGGTGCTGCGGCCGATGTACCCCGAGGAGGACCTCGGCCCCGCCGAAGAGCGGTTCCTGCTCTTCCTGGTGCAGTACTGGGGTGGCCCCACGACCTACTCCGACACCCGCGGCCACCCGCGGCTGCGGATGCGGCACGCACCGTTCGCGGTCACGCCGGACGCGAAGGACCGCTGGCTCACGCACTTCCGCGCGGGCCTCGACGAGGTGGGCCTGACACCCGAGCAGGACCAGCAGTTCTGGGACTACGTCACCCACGCCGCGCAGTTCATGGTCAACACCTTCGAGTGAGGGCCGGGCGGCGACGCCGTCGAGTGCAAGATTCCCGCAAGAGACTGGACCCCACGCGGCCGGCGATGCTCAATGGAAGGTGCACGCACCATCCGGGGGACAGTATGGGCATCATCGATCTCGTCGACCAGTCGGCAGCGACCGCGCTCGAACACGCGGCGGAGCTCCAGGACCACCTCAAGACAGCGGGCAGCGGCGCCACGATGGCCGAGTGTCGCGCCGAGATGCACCGCCTCGTCGGAGACATCGTCTCGTTGCGCAACGCCGCCGAGCTGCTCAAGCGCGCGCAGCACGCGGCCTAGGCCGGCGCCGCCTCGGGGGCAGGCAGGAGCGCGCGCAGCCGCTCGAGGTAGACCTCGTCCGGCGCCACGGAGCGCTGGGTGTGCCGGTCGAAGAACACGATCGTCACCCGGGCCCGGGAGAGGATCGTGTCGCCGTCGCAGATGACCGACTCGAGCGTCGCGGAGCGCTGACCGACCCGGGTGGCCCAGGTCCACGCGTCGTACTCCTCAGCCCGGAACAGGATCGGCACCCGGTAGTCGACGTCGGTCTGCGCGACGACCAGGGTCACCGGGGCGAGACCCTCCCACATCCGGGCCATGCCGGAGATCCGGGCCTCCTGGAAGTACTCGAAGTACTTGACGTTGTTGACGTGGCCGTAGACGTCGACGTCGGAGAAGCGGACCTGGACCGGGTAGCGCAGCGCGTGGTCGGGTCGGACGACCGGGATCGGCGGCCGGGGCGCCGGCGCCTCGGGCTCGAGGAAGGTCCGCAGCGACTCGCGCTCCTCGTCACGGAGCCGTCGAGGCCGCTCGGTCGCGAAGACGTACGGCGTGAGCACGGTCGTGGCGCGCAGGTAGACCTGCCGATCGCCGGCGGCGTCCTCGTGGAAGATCTCGTAGGCGAGCGTGAAGGACGCCGCCCGGATCTGGGTCACCCACGACTCGATGCTGACCGGCCGGTCGCCGAAGTGCAGCGGGGAGACGTAGGTGACCTCGTGCCGGACGACCACGGTCCCCTCGGCGAGCTCGCCGGTGCTGGCGGCCGGCCCGTGGGTCCGGAGCATGTCCACGCGGGCCTCCTGGAGGTAGTCCACGTAGACGACGTTGTTGATGTGCCCGAGGGGATCCAGGTCGGCCCACCGCATCGGGCACTCGTAGCGATGCCGCACGTCCCCGATGCTGCCAGACGCCGACCGGATGCTCCCGCCGGTGTCCGGCTATGGGTCAGTGGCCGAGCGCGAGGTCGCGGTAGTAGGTGCCGATCGACTCCTGACGCATCAGGCGGGCCCGGCGGTTCGTGACGACGACGTGCGCGATGACGCCGACCGAGAGCAGCGCGGCGAGGGCTGCGATGACCACGAAGGCGACCGCGAGGGCGACGACGGCGGAGCTGACCAGGGTCATGGCGAGTACCTTCTCTACATCTGTATTTTCTACTGATGTAGAAGGTACGTCGCTGACACTGACCGGACAAGTTCGCGGGATAGTGTCACCAGTCACAGCCCCACCGAAGGTCCCCATGCCGAGCACCAGCCCCGACACCTCCACCGCTGCCGCCCCGCTCTCCCCGCGACGCCGCCAGTTGCTCGACGCGGCGCTGCGCGTGATCGCCGACGAGGGACTGAAGGGCCTCACCCACCGCGCCGTCGATCGGCGCGCCGGCCTGCCCGAGGGCAGCTGCTCGGCGTACTGGCGCACCCGCCACGCACTCCAGGCCGCGCTCACCGAGTACGTCGCGAGCGCGCTGCTCGGCGACGTCGACCGGCTCGCCGAGCAGATGCGCGACTGCGAGCCCGACGAGCAGGCCGGCATGGAGCGCGCGGTCGAGCTCTTCCTGCGCTGGCTGGACCAGCGCGAGCTGCTGGTCGCGCGCCTCGAGCTCACCATGGCCGCCAGCCGCGACCCCGCCCTCGCCCAGCTGCTCGCCGACCATCGCTCCCGACTGGTGGCGGTCGTCGAGGACATCATGACCGCGGCCGGCCTGGAGCAGAGCGCGGAGCGGGCCGAGGCTTTGGTGGCGTCGTACGACGGGATCCTGCTTGCCGCACTGCTCAAGCCGCCGCCCGCGCGCCGGTCGTTCCTGAGCCGCTCACTGGAGCTGCTGGGCGACTCGCTGACCGGCGACCGACCGATGTGATCCACGCGGCACCAACCAAGCAATTGCTTGGTCATGGTTGACGGTCTAGGGTGACAGCGCCAGCACCGATCCGAACGGAGTTCTCATGCCCGAGGCAGTCATCGTTTCCGCGGCCCGCACGCCCATCGGTCGCGCCAACAAGGGCTCGATGACCGAGTTCCGCCCCGACGACCTCACGGCGTTCATCGTGCAGGCGGCGCTGGACAAGATCCCCGCACTCGACCCGACCACGATCGACGACCACTACCTCGGCTGTGGCCTCCCGGGCGGCGAGTCGGGCAACAACATGGCGCGCGTGGTCAACGTGCTCAACGGCCTCGACGATGTGCCCGGCGCGACCATCACCCGCTACTGCTCGTCGTCGGTCCAGACCACCCGGATGGCCTTCCACGCGATCAAGGCCGGCGAGGGCGACGTCTTCATCTCCTCGGGCGTCGAGACCGTCTCGCGGTTCGCCAAGGGCACGTCCGACCACTGGCCCGACACCAAGAACCAGCTCTTCGGCGACGCCATGGCGCGCACCGAGAAGACGGCCGAGGGCGGACAGGACTGGCACGACCCCCGGCAGGACGGGCTGCTGCCGGACATCTACATCGCCATGGGTCAGACGGCTGAGAACGTCGCCCGCCTGCGCGGCCTGAGCCGCCAGGAGCTCGACGAGTTCGGCGTGCGCTCGCAGAACCTCGCGGAGAAGGCGATCAACGACGGCTTCTGGGAGCGGGAGATCACCCCGGTCACGACCCCGAGTGGCACCGTCGTCAGCAAGGACGACGGCCCCCGTGCCGGCGTGACCTACGACGGGATCAAGGACCTCAAGCCGGTCTTCCGCCCCGACGGTGTAGTGACCGCGGGCAACTGCTGCGCGCTCAACGACGGCGCCGCGGCGGTCATCGTCATGTCGGACACCAAGGCCGCCGAGCTCGGCCTGAAGCCGCTGGCCCGGATCGTCTCGACCGGCGTCTCCGGCCTCTCGCCCGAGATCATGGGTCTCGGCCCGGTCGAGGCGACCAAGCGGGCGCTGGCCAACGCCGGCATGAGCATCGGCGACATCGACCTCGTCGAGATCAACGAGGCCTTCGCGGCCCAGGTCGTGCCGTCGTACCAGGACCTCGGCATCGATCTCGACCGGCTCAACGTCAACGGCGGCGCGATCGCGGTCGGCCACCCCTTCGGCATGACCGGCGCGCGCCTGCAGAACACCATGCTCAACTCGCTCGACTGGCACGACAAGACCACCGGACTCATCACGATGTGCGTGGGCGGCGGCCAGGGCATGGCACTCATCCTCGAGCGGATGTAGCTCGAGCTGATGTAGATCAGTCCTCGACGAACCCTGCGAACGCCTGGCCGCGGAACGCGGCCAGGCGTTCTGCCTGCTCGGCCACGCCGTCCGGCATCGCTGCGCCGTCCCACATCGTCACGGCGACCCGGAGCCTCCTGCCCTTGCTGCGCGGTCGCCAGGAGCCGACGACCTCGCCGCCCGCGAGCACGCCTCCGGGGCGGCCCAGGGTGCGCCACAGGTCCTTGCGCGCCGCGTCGTCGGGCACCACCAGCTCGCGGTCGCGGCCCTGGAGGAACAGGTCGAACGGCCCCAGCAGGCGCACCGACTCGCTCGCCGGCGCGTCGTTCAGCGCGTCGAGGTCGTCGGCGAGCAGGTCGAGCCGGTGGCCGTCGACGACCACCGGCACCACGTCGTCGGGCCAGCGTTCCCGAACCTCGCGGACCGGGCTGTCGACGTACCCGGCCACCAGCGTGGGGTCAGCCGGACCGAGCAGGTGCAGCACCGCCCGCACCGGGTCGAGGTGGGCGGGGACGGCCTTCGCGGGGCCGCGCCAGCCCGGCAGCCGGCGCAGCACCGGCGGTGACGTGCCGGGCTCGAGCTCCAGGCCGGCCTGCAGCGCGGCCAGCCGGAAGGGTTGCTCGTAGGTGTGGGTCGCCTGGCAGGGGTTGCACCAGCGCAGGTAGGGCTCGTCGAGGCGGGCGGTGAGCTCGCGCGACATCTCGCCCTTCCCGACCGGTCGGCGGACGATCTCGCGCATCTGCGAGACGACGTGGTCGAGCGCCTCGCGCACGGGGATGCCGGCCCTCCTGAGCGGCCGGGCCGCATCGAAGACGCGCTTGGCGGCGTCGGCCTCGCTCCAGGGCGCGACCGCCGCCGCGACCTGGGCCGCCTCGGCCCGCCGGTAGGCGTGCGGCGCGCCGCGCAGGCTCCAGGCGAGGACGAGGTCGTCGTCGGGCACGCGTGCGCCGCGGATCGCCAGTGCCCACGGGGCACCGTCGGGCCCGGTGTCCTGCACGCCCAGGTCGAGGATCGCGGCGTCGTGGTGGGCGCCGTCGCGGTCCAGCTGCTGGATCGCCACCCGGAACCTCAGCACCTGCTCGCGCGACACGCGCAACGGCTCGCTCATGGCGCTATCCTCCGGCACAGCACCGACGCGCCGCCTATAGTGCCTGGGTGACCGACTCGGGGGACCACGAGACCAGGTGGTTGGACGAAGACGAGCAGCGGTCGTGGCGCGCCCTCGTGATGGGCATGACGCTGCTCCTCGACCGCCTCGACGACGACCTGCGTCGTACCTGCTCCCTCTCGCTCGTCGAGTACGAGATCCTGGTGCGTCTCTCCGAGCGCGAGGGTAGGCAGATGCGGATGGCCCAGCTCGCCGACGCGCTCGCGCACAGCCGCAGCCGGGTCACCCACACCGTCACCCGCATGGAACGGGCCGGCCTGGTGGCCCGCAGCAGCTCGCCCGAGGACGGCCGCGGCATCGTCGCGAGCATGACCGACAAGGGCTACGAGCTGCTGGTCCGGATCGCGCCGATGCACGTCACGGGCGTTCGCGAGCACCTGGTCGACCTGGCCAGCCGCGAGGACTTCGCGGCACTCGGCCGGGTCATGAACGCCGTCGCCGACAACCTCGTCGAGACGCACCCCGAGATGGAGCTGCGCCGGTCCTGAGCCGCGCCGGGCGCGTCGAAGGCCGGTGAGCCGACGCCAGGCAGCGACCACCCAGATCGCCGTACTCACGAGGGCTTCGGTGGTTTCGAGGCTCAGGCGCTAGCGCGCCTTCGCACCTCGACCACCGAGGCGGTGGTCGAGGTGCGAGCCAGGCTCGGACCCCGTCCCGGTCAGTCGCGGGTCAGGCGGCGGTGGGTGACCCGGTGCGGGCGGGCGGCCTCGATGCCGAGCCGCTCGACCTTGTTCTCCTCGTACGCCGCGAAGTTGCCCTCGAACCAGAACCACTTCGCCGGGTCCTCGTCGTCGCCCTCCCAGGCGAGGATGTGCGTGGCGATGCGGTCGAGGAACCAGCGGTCGTGCGAGGTGACCACGGCGCAGCCCGGGAAGTCGAGTAGCGCGTCCTCGAGCGAGGACAGGGTCTCGACGTCGAGGTCGTTGGTGGGCTCGTCGAGGAGCAGCAGGTTGCCGCCCATCTTCAGCGTGAGCGCGAGGTTGAGGCGGTTGCGCTCACCACCGGAGAGCACGCCGGCCTTCTTCTGCTGGTCCGGTCCCTTGAAGCCGAACGACGCGACGTAGGCACGCGAGTTCATCTCGAAGTTCGCGACCTTGATGAAGTCCAGCCCGTCGGAGACGACCTCCCAGACGTTCTTGTTGGGGTCGATGCCGCCGCGGCTCTGGTCGACGTAGGAGATCTTCACGGTCTGGCCGACGTTGAGCTCCCCAGCGTCCGGGGTCTCGTTGCCGGTGATCATCCGGAAGAGCGTGGTCTTGCCGACGCCGTTGGGCCCGATCACGCCGACGATGCCGGCGCGCGGGAGCGAGAAGGAGAGGTCGCGCATCAGCGTGCGGTCCTCGAAGCCCTTGGTGAGACCCTTCGCCTCGAGCACCACGTCACCGAGGCGCGGACCTGCCGGGATGTTGATCTCGGAGGTGTCGATCTTGCGCATCCGGTCGGCCTCGGCCGCCATCTCCTCGTAGCGCGCGAGACGCGAGCGGCTCTTGGTCTGCCTGGCCTTGGCGTTGGAGCGCACCCACTCCAGCTCCTTCTCCAGCATCTTGGCGCGCTTGGCGTCCTTCTGCCCCTCGATCTTGAGGCGCTCCTTCTTCGTCTCGAGGTAGGTCGAGTAGTTGCCCTCGTAGGGGTGCGTCTGCCCCCGGTCGAGCTCGAGGATCCACTCGGCGACGTTGTCGAGGAAGTAGCGGTCGTGGGTGATCGCGAGGACGGCGCCGGGGTAGTCCTTGAGGTGGCCCTCGAGCCACTGGACGGACTCCGCGTCGAGGTGGTTGGTGGGCTCGTCGAGCAGCAGCAGGTCGGGCTGCTGGAGCAGCAGCTTGCACAGCGCGACCCGGCGGCGCTCACCACCCGAGAGATTGTCGACGATCGCGTCCGGCGGCGGGCACCGCAACGCGTCCATCGCCTGGTCCAGGCGGCTGTCGAGGTCCCAGACGTTGGCGGCGTCGAGCTCGCTCTGGAGGTCGCCAGCCTCGGCGTTGACCTTGTCCAGGTCGGCGTCCGGGTCGCCCATCATCATGTAGAGCTCGTCGAGCCGGGCCATCTTGCCCTTGGTCTCGGAGACGGCCTCCTCGACGTTCTCGAGCACCGTCTTGCCCTCGGTCAGCGGCGGCTCCTGCTGGAGCATGCCGACCGTGGCGCCGGGGTCGAGGATGGCGTCGCCGTTGTTGGCGTGGTCGAGCCCTGCCATGATCCGCAGCAGCGAGGACTTGCCGGTGCCGTTCGGTCCGACGACGCCGATCTTGGCCCCGTGCAGGAACGACAGCGTCACGTTGTCGAGGACGACCTTGTCACCGTGGGCCTTGCGCACGTTGCGCAGCGTGAAGACATATTCCGCCATGCTCCCGACCCTAGTGCGCCCGGGGCGCTGAGACCTGATCGGGGGGCATCGCGTCTGTAGGGTGACGGCCTCCACGAGGGAGGACCGGTACGACCGACGGAGGTCCGGTGCGTCGACCAGCCAGCACGGACGAGGAGTTCGCGGAGCTCGTGGCCGCGTGCTCCCCGCAGCTCTATCGCAGCGCCTACCTGCTCACCACCTCGCCGCACGGCGCCGAGGACCTGGTGCAGACCGCGCTTGCCAAGGCATACGCCTCCTGGTGGCGGGTGCGCAGCGCCGACGACCCGGTCGCCTACGTGCACGGGGTGCTCACCAAGAGCTTCCTGTCCGAACGGCGCCGTCGCAGCTCACGGGAGCTGCCGATCGCGGCACCTCCCGATCGGCCGGTGACCGACGCCGACCCGACCGAGCGCGCCGCCCTGATGGCCGCGCTCGCCGAGCTCGCCCCCGTCGACCGGGCGGTGGTCGTGCTCCGCTTCTGGGAGGACCGCAGCGTCGCCCAGACCGCGGCCGACCTCGGTCTCACCGAGGCCGCCGTCAAGAACCGCACCCTCCGGGCGCTGCGCTCGCTGCGCGGGCTGCTCGCCGACACCTCCTCTCCTGCGAACGGGAGCGCACGATGAACGATCTCGACTACACCGACGACCTGCACGCCCTGATGGACCGCACCCTGGCCGACCTGCCGGTGCCCACGCACCGGCTGCACGAGGGGGCCCTGCGCCACGGCCGCCGGGTGCGCCGGCGCCGCCGGCTGAGGGTCGCCGCGGGTGGCACCGTCGCCGCCGCCGCGCTCGTCGCCGCCGCGCTGCCCGTGCTCGGTGGCGGGACCGGCACCGCCGACGGCGGCGTCGCCGTCGAACCCACGCCGACTCCCCTGGCCCGGCCCTTCGAGCCGCACCCCGGCTGGTGGGACATGCCGGTCGGCGAGATGCGCCACCGGCTCGAGGCGCTGCTACCCGACGACGTCGTCGTCGAGAGCTTCCAGAAGCGCAACACCGAGGCGGCTCCCGGCGAGTCACGGGTGTTCCACGGCCGCTTCGGCGGCGTCCTCCGCAGCGCCGACGACACCGGCCCCGGCAGCATCGAGATCATGCTGGTCGAGCTGCCGCAGGACGCCACCGCGCTCGCCGACCTCAGGTCGCAGCACCTCAGCTGCGCCGGCTTTCCCGAGTCGTGGACCTTCGAGGGACCGGTGAGCGGAGCGACCTGCGAGGAGGGCGACCTGCAGGACGGCCGGCCGGCCCAGCGCACGATCGCCTTCACCGACCAGGGCGTCGAGTACCGCGAGGTGCGGCGTTGGACCGACCGCGGCGAGATCTACGCCGCGGTCTCGAGCTCGACCGAGCGGAAGTGGGGTCCGCCCGCGTCCGCGCGCCACGCGCCGCTGACGCCCGACGAGCTCCTCGCGGTGGGCACCAGCGCCACCTGGACGGACTGGGAGCCGGCGGACTGAGCCTGCGCTCTCACGCGGCCGCCTCGGGCCTCGCCTCCCCCGTCGTCTCGGACCCGGCGCCCTCCGTCGCCTCGCCCGGCGCGGGTTCGGTGCGCTGGGTGCGGGTGAACTGGCTGGTGCCACGGCTGAGGTCGTGACCGACGTGGATGGCGTCGATCTCGAAGGTGAGCACCTCGACGCGCTCGCCGTTGACGTAGGTGCGGGTCTCGAGCCGGCCGTGCACGACGACCGGATCACCGCGGCGCAGCGACTCGGCGCAGTTCTCCGCGAGACCGCGCCACACGTTCACGGTGTACCACTGCGTCAGGCCCTCCGACCACGACTCGGTGCGACGGTTGAACTTGCGCGGCGTGCATGCCAGCCGGAAGTTGGCGACCGGCACGCCGGCGGCCTGGCGCAGGGTGACGTCGCCGCCGAGCCAGCCGCGGATGGTGATGGTGCTGTCGGACATCTGGATCTCCTTGTCTCGGTCCGGGTGGACGCCTCGAGACAACGGCTCGGCACCGACAACGAGCGGCCCCGCCGACCCTCGCCTGGGGAGAACGTGTTCGTGGGCCGGCCTGTGGACGGAAGGTGGGCTCGACTGCGGCGACGAGAGTTTCGTCGGCCGGCCGACAGATCTCCCCGCTGGGACGACGAAGCCTCGTCGTCCAGGGGCCTGGGAGCGCTCGACCGGCAATCCGGGAGCCGCGGGTTCATCAAGGGATGACGGTCAACCCGCGCCTACCCGGGTGAGCTCAGCCAGGGATGCGCGACTCCGACCTCATCCCTTGATGAAACGACGGCCTCGGCAACCCCGACGATCGAGAAGACGCGTGCTGCGGAGAGCCTCAGGCCCGGGCGCGGTCGACGCCGGCCCGCACGGCGGCGTACGCCGCGAGCTCCGCCTCGACCGGCTCGATGACCAGTTCGTGGGTGACTTCGTTGACCGCTTCTCGGAGATGCTCGTCGGCCCGGGCGGCGCGGCCGCGGGCGGCGCGGCCGACGGCGATCCGGGCGGCCAGTCCGAGGACGATGCCGAGCACGAGGCCGCCGACGAGCAGCACGAGTGCGACGGCGACCCCGAAGACCTGGGGGGTGTCGGCGTCCTGGAGCTTGCCCGTGGCGAGAAGCACGCCGGTCCAGCCCAGGCCGCCCAGAGCCGCGAGGAGCAGCAGCCACTGGAGGACGCGCAGGAGGTGCATCCAGCCCGGCAGCTTCGCGACCCCGAGGTCGGTGCGCGCGAGCGCCTGGTCGAGCCGGTCGCCGAGCTCGTCGAGGCGGGAGGCCGCGGCCCGGCGTACCGCCGCCACCCACGGCGGCGTCATCCCGACGGTCACCTCGTCGGCGAAGGTGCGCACCTCGTCGTCGACCCGGGCCCGCTGGACCTGGGTGGCCTCCGGGAGCGCGGTGCGGGAGCGGCCGCTGAGCTGGCTGCCCCGCGCGCCGAGGTCGAGGTCGAGGCGCTTGAGCGGGTCGGCCTTCAGGCCGGAGACCCAGCCGACGACGGGCCAGCCCGTGGCGCGGTGTCCGCGCTGACGCACCGAGCGCTCGACCGCGTCGACGACGACCGGCACGCCGGCCGCTTCGGCGAAGGCGGCGTCGAGGGTGGCGACCCGGGCCGGCTCGACCACCCGGGTCGGCGCGTCGCCGTTGGCCTCGGCGAGCCGGCCGGCGGCGGCGCGCACGTCGGCGTCGATCCCGGCGCGGGTGGACTGCTTCTGGGCGGCCCGGCGGGCGATCTCGGCGCGCAGCTCGGGGATGCCCGTGCCGAGCCGGGCGCTGACCGGCAGCACCGGGACCCGCTGCAGCCCGTCCTGGTCGAGCAGCCGGCGGATGTCGTCGAGCATCGACTGCCGGCGCTCCTCGGGCACGGTGTCGATGTGGTTGAGCACCACGAGCATGATGTCCTGCTGCTCCACCGCCGGCTTCAGGTAGCGGTCGTGGATCGCGGCGTCGGCGTACTTCTGCGGGTCGACCACCCACACGAGCAGGTCGGCGAGCGAGACCAGGCGGTCGACCTCCAAGTGGTGGCTGACCTCGGTGGAGTCGTGGTCGGGCAGGTCGAGCAGCACGACGCCGTCGAGCTCGGCCTGCTGGTCGCGCCGTCCGTTGTCGAGCATCGAGTCGCGGGTGGTCTGGTGGCGCGGCGGGATGCCGAGCCACTCGAGCAGCTCGTCGGCCCCGTCGCGGCCCCAGACACAGGCGGTCGCCCACGAGGTCGTCGGTCGGCGTACGCCGACGGCGGAGAGCTCGAGGCCGGTCAGCGCGTTGAACGTCGAGGACTTGCCCGAACCGGTCGCGCCGGCGATCCCCACGACCGTGTGGGTGGCGGAGAGGCGCAGCCGTCCCGCGGCCCGCTCGACCACGCCGACGGACTCGTCGACGATCGCGTCGTCGAGACGTCCGCGCGCGGCCCGGGTCGCGTCGTCGAGGCCGTCGATGCGGGCACCGATGTCGGTACCGCGGGTGACCATCCGGTCGGTCCCCTCCAGCAAGGACGTCATCTTCTCCCTCGACCTACCCGGAGCAGGGCGTCTCCGACATGGGCACGTGCAGGCCCCAGCCTAGGGCCTGAAGGGCACGAGGCCGGGATCAGGGCCTCGAACCGGCGGTCAGGCCAGCGACGCGTCGTCGCGACGGCTCTGCTCGAAGCGGCGGTCGTCGACCCGGCGGGCCGCGTCGCGCACGTGGCGATCGGCATCGGGGTCGAGCGCGAGCGCGTCGAGCCGTCCCAGGTGCCGCCGGCGCTCTGCCGCGAACAGCCCGGCGATCCGACGCTCCAGGTCGGCCCGGCCCTGCGCCACCAGCGTGGTCGTCGACTCGGTGCCGAAGACCGCGTCGAGCAGCATCCGGCCCACGTCGGCACCGCCCGGGTCGTCGGCCGCGCTGTCGGCGAGCACGGTGACGGCGAGCGTGACGGCCAGTCCGCGGGCACCGTAGGCCAGATAGCGGGCGGTACGCCGGTCGGCGCCGTCGGCCTTGACCAGCTCGGTCAGGTGCTGCTGCCAGGCCCGCACCTCGCCCTCCACGCCGCGCCGCAGGCCGCGCGAGGCCCGGCCGAGGTCGTCGTCGGTGCCGGTCAGCAGCGGTCCCGCGGTGCCCAGCTCCTGCCAGGCCGCGGTCGCGGTCGCCGACGCCTGCTCGGCGTGGTCGAGCACCATCAGCTCCACGGCCGACTCGATGGCGACCGCGACCCGATCGGCCTGCTGGCCGGTGCCCTTGACGGCGTTGACGAGGCGGTCGCGGATCAGTCCGACCCGGCCCTCGAGCGAGCGCAGCAGCTCACCGGTGCCCGCGAACTCGCGCCACCGCGCCGCCACCTCGCCCCGCAGCAGCGTGCCGTCGGTGGCCGCGGCGACCGCGCGCCGGGTCGCCTCGTCGTACGCCGTCTCCGCCGCCCGCCGCAGCTCGGCCGCCGCGGCGACCTGCTCGGAGACGGCGTCCGCGACGACGTGGGCCTCCCTCGCGTGGGCGCGAACGGTGCCGTCGAGCGTCTGCCGCACGACCGCGGACCGGGCGTCGGTGTCCTCGGCGAGCGACACCAGCCAGGCGCGCACCTCGGCCACCGCCGAGCCGTCGAGCAGGCCCTCGGGCGAGACCGTCGACTCCGGCACGGTGAAGAGCGGGGAGTCCTTGAGGCCGCGGCTGGCGAGCATCCGGGCCAGGTGCGCGGCGACGGTGCGCACGGCGTCCGGCGGCGTCCGGTCGAGGACGACCGCGACCGCGGTCGAACGCTCGGCGGCCTGCTTGAGGTGCTCCCACGGCACCTGGTCGGAGTAGCGCGCCGCGGAGGTCACGAACAGCCACAGGTCCGCGGCCGCCAGCAGCTGCGCCGCCAGCGTGCGGTTGGCCTTCTCGACCGAGTCCACGTCGGGTGCGTCGAGGATCGCCAGGCCCGGCGGCAGCGTCTCGGAGGCGACCAGCTGGAGCGCGTGCCGGTCGTCGGAGTGCTCCTGGACGCGCACCAGGTCGGGCAGCAGCCGGTCCTGGCCGAACCAGTGCGCGTCGTCGGGATGGTGCACCAGCACCGCCGAGCGAGTGGTCGGGCGCAGCAGCCCGGGGTTGGTGACGCGCCGACCCACGAGCGAGTTGACCAGCGTCGACTTGCCGGCGCCGGTCGAGCCGCCGACGACGGCGAGCAGCGGCGCCTCGACGGTCATCTGGCGCGGCAGCACGTAGTCCTCGAGCTGGTCGATCAGCTGCTGTCGGGTCACCCGCAGCTCCGCCGCGCCGGGTACGTCGAGCGGCAGCGGCGCAGCTTGCAGCGCATCGTGCAGGCGCACGAGCGCCGTCAGCATGCGGGAGTCGTGGTCGGCGGACGCCGTCATCGTGTGGGTACCACCTGTCCGGGGAAGGCGATCGACGGCCGGAGGGCGTCGATCCTCTGCAGGAACCGCTGGCCGCGGGCCGCGTAGTCGGGCGGCGGCGTGCCGCGCAGGTAACGGTAGTGGAGGAAGCCGAGCTCGATCGCGGCCTGCTGGTAGTCGCGCATCGCGCGCTCGGCCGCGGGGCCGCCACGCTCCCGGGCGTAGGCGCGGCTGCGCCGACGCGCGGTGAGGTCGACGACCCAGCCGATGTCGGTCGCCGGCACCAGCCCGCGGGTGGCGGCGTCGGTCAGCGCGGCGGCCAGCATCCGGCGCTCGGAGCGCCGCGACCAGACCGCCAGGCTGATCACCGAGATCAGCGCGGGCGCCATCAGCACGACGTACGCGAGCGCGAAGTGACCCAGGCCGTAGGCCGTCGAGGTGTTCCAGACGGCGTGGGCGACGACCGCGCAGACGTAGCCGGCGGCCGGCCACAGCACCCGGCCGCTCCCCCTGCGCGAGTTCACCGCGAGGCCGACGCCGATACCGATGAACGTCGTGAAGAGCGGGTGCGCGAACGGGCTGATCAGGCAGCGCAGCACGAACGTCGCGGTCACCGCTTCGGTGCCGCCCGGCCCCATGCCGTCGGTGCCGTTGTAGGCGGCGGCCAGGTAGAGGATGTTCTCGGTGAACGCGAAGCCGACGCCGACCATGCCGGCGTAGACGATGCCGTCGAGGATCCCGTCGAGCTCGGCGCGGCGCCACCAGAGCAGGAGGAGCAGGAAGAGGCCCTTGCACGCCTCCTCGGTGACGGGCGCCACGATCTCCAGTGTCTGGGTGTCGGTGAAGCCGCCCACGACGCCGCCGATGCCCTGGAGCAGGATCGCCGCCGCGGTGGCGACGAAGCAGCCCCACAGCAGGCCCGCGGCGAGCAGCGTGCGCGGCTCCGGCTCGTAGCGGTCCAGCCAGAGGTAGCAGGCGACGATCGGGCCGACCGGCACCGCGGCGAGCAGCGTCGCCAGCACCACGGACCCGGGAGCTCCCGACAGCGCCAGGATCGCCAGGATCACGAGCGCGCCCACGACCACCAGGACCGTCACCACCACCGTGAACGCGACCGACGACGCGGCGCTGACACGGCGGGCTCCGGGCATGGCGGCAGCCTATCGGTGGCGCTCCCCCGGCCCGCTCACGGCGACCGGTCCCGGGGTGGCTCGTCGGCGTACAGTGGACGGGTGAGCGAGAACGACACCACCCAGGCCACCACCGAGACCAACACCGAGTCCCACGACCCGGCCGTCCCGGCAGCGTACGCCGCGTTCATGCGCCAGGGCTGGGGCGACCGCGAGCTGGAGCTGCCGCGGGCCGAGGTCGCGGGCCCCGCGGCGCAGCGCCGGCAGCGGCTCGCCGAGGCGTTCCCGGGCGAGCGGCTGGTGCTGCCGGCCGGCACGTTCAAGGTGCGCGCCAACGACACCGACTACCGGTTCCGACCCGACACCGCCCACACCTACTTCTCCGGCAACCAGACCAGCGACGCGGTCCTGGTGCTCGCCGACGGCGAGGCGGTCCTCTACGCGCGGCCTCGCTCGTCGCGCGAGACCGACGAGTTCTTCCGCGACCGGCAGTACGGCGAGCTGTGGGTCGGCCGCCGTCCGTCGCTGCGGGAGATCTCCGACTCGCTCGGTCTCGAGGTCCGCCACATCGACGAGCTCGGCGCGATGCTCCAGGGCACCGGCAAGACCCGGGTGCTGCGCGGCATCGACAGCCACGTCGACCGGATGGTCGCCGCCGACGAGACCCGCGACGACGACTTCGCGCGGGTTGCCTCCGAGCTGCGGCTGATCAAGGACGACTGGGAGGTCGCGCAGCTGCAGCACGCGTGCGACGTCACCACGCTCGGCTTCGAGGACTCCGTGCGCGAGTGGGACCGGGTCCTGGAGTTCGGCGAGCGCTGGATCGAGGGCACGTTCTTCCGCCGCGCTCGCGCGATGGGCAACGACATCGGCTACGACTCGATCGTCGGCGGCGGCAAGCACGCCACCACCCTGCACTGGATCGACAACACCGGGCCGATCACGCCGGGTGAGCTGGTGCTGCTCGACATGGGCGTCGAGAACCGCTCGCTCTACACCGCCGACGTCACCCGCACGCTGCCCGTCGACGGCCGGTTCACCGACCTGCAGCGCGACCTCTACGACCTCGTGTACGCCGCCCAGGAGGCGGGCATCGACGCCCTGCGTCCCGGCGAGCCCTTCCGGGCCGGCCACCACGCGGCGATGGAGGTGCTGGCCCACGGGCTGGCCGACCTGAAGCTGCTGCCCGTCCCGGTCGAGGAGGCGCTCGACCCCGAGAGCCGCGTCTACGCGCGGTGGACGCTGCACGGCACCAGCCACATGCTCGGCATGGACGTGCACGACTGCGGCCGGGCCGCGCCCGAGGCGTACGCCGAGGGCACCCTCGCCGAGGGCATGGTGCTCACCGTCGAGCCGGGCCTGTACTTCCAGGAGGACGACCTGCTCGTGCCCGAGGAGCTGCGTGGCATCGGCATCCGGATCGAGGACGACATCCTCGTCACGGCCGACGGGACCACGAACCTGTCCGCCGCGCTTCCCCGCACGTCGGCGGACGTCGAGGAGTGGATGGGCCGGCTGCGCGGCTGACCCACCCACCCCGTCGTACGACGGCGGCCGCGGTCAGCGCAGGCCGAGACGCGAGGAGCAGGACGGCCAGGCGCCCCAGCCCTGCCCGCGCTTGATCCGCTCGGCGACCTTGATCTGCTCGCCCTTGCTCGCCCCGTGCGGGAGTCGGGCGAACCTGCCGCCGCCGTAGCCGCGCCAGGTGCCGGGGCTGATCTGCAGCCCGCCGTAGTAGCCGTTGCCGGTGTTGATGTGCCAGCGGCCGCCGGACTCGCAGTGGGCGAGCCGGTCCCAGGTGCGGGTGGTGGCGGCCTCGCTGGACGCCTGGAGGCCGACGACCGGGGTGAGCGTGGCCGCCGTCAGGGCAGCCGCGGACACGAGAGTGCGCATGCGCATGTGATCTCCTCGACGCCTGCGGAGTCTGGGCCCGTCTCCCGATCCGGGCGCCTGCTGCGCGCCGCCCAGGACGCACGCTCGCGACGGCGCCGCATCAGAGACGCGCCCGCTGTCGGGTTCGGGCGGAGTCGTGCCCGGCCGCTTCCGCGGCTGCACCCCTAGGGTCGTCGTGCGACCCGGAGACCTGGGTCCCCCGTACCTGTCCTGGTGGGTCGGTTCCGACCCGGCGCCGGACAGGTCTCGGCGTGGCGACGGGCCGCCCCGGAGTGCCCGGGACCCTCACGACGGTAGGTCGACGCGCGCGACAGTCCAAACCGGCGGCCCGGGGCGCGGCTCAGGCTGCTCTCAGACCCGCCTGTCACCCTGACGGACATGTCGCAGCTGCTGTCGCCCCGCGCGCACGCCCTCGTGACCCGCGTGGAGGGGTGGTCCAGCGCCGGTCCCGTCCGCGCCGTCGCGGTCAAGACCCTGGTGACGATCGGCGGTCCGCTGCTGATCGTGGCGGGCGTGCTGATGCTCGTGCTCCCCGGACCGGGCCTGCTGGTGATCGCGCTCGGCTTCGCACTCCTGGCCCTGGAGTACCCCTGGGCGCGGCACGTGCTCGCCCGGCTCGGTCACGGCCTGTCCTGGCTGCGCGAGGCGGTGTTCCCCCGCGAGGCCTCGCGGGCCCGGCGGGCGGTCGGCGTGGTCATGGCCGGCACGTTCCTCGTCGCGACCACCGCGCTGACCTCCGCGGTCACCGCGCTGGTCGGCACCCAGACGGTCCTCTGACCGCACCCTCCCGAGCGGGCCCCGGGAGGACAATCACCCGTCTCGGGCGATGCGGCCGCCAGGCCGTCCGGACAGCGTGCCGTCATGAGCGATGTCCTGCCCTCCTGGCGCGACGGCGCGACCCGCACGGCGATCCTCGACTTCGTCGGCGCGGTCACCGACGGCCCCGACGCCGTACCCGAGGACGCCCGGGTCGCGGTGTTCGACAACGACGGGACGCTGTGGACCGAGAAGCCGATGCCGACCCAGCTCCACTTCATCGTCCAGCAGTGGGTCGCCGCGGCGCGCGCGGACGCCCGCCTGGCCGAGCAGCAGCCCTACCGGGCCGCCCTGTCGGGCGACCTGTCCTGGCTCGGCGCCGCGGTCGACAAGCACTACGCCGGCGACGACCGTGACCTCAAGACGATGATCGCCGCCATCGTCGCCTCGACCGTGCACGAGCGCGTGGAGGACTACGAGGCCGCGGTCGCCGCCTTCTACCGCGACGCCCGGCACCTCACCCTCGACCGCTCCTACGCGGAGACGGTCTACCAGCCGATGGTCGAGCTGCTGCGCTTCCTCGAGGAGCACCGGTTCACCTGCTACATCGTCTCCGGCGGTGACCGCGACTTCATGCGGCCGATCACCCCGGACTACTACGGCATCCCGCCCGAGCGGGTCGTCGGCTCCGCGGTGGGGCTGGAGTACGACGCGGCCGCCAACGCGGTCCGCTACGGTGCCGCCTTCCAGTTCCTGGACGACGGACCCGAGAAGCCGGTCCGAATCTGGTCGCGGATCGGCCGGCGACCGATCCTGGCCTGCGGGAACTCCAACGGCGACATGGAGATGCTCCGGTTCGTGCAGGGGCAGCCCCGCAGCCTGAGCCTCCTCGTCCACCACGACGACGACACCGGCCGCGGCGACCCGCCGTACGACGCCGGCGCCGAGCGGATCCTCGACGCGGCGACCGCGGAGGCGTTCACCATCGTCAGCGTCAAGGACGACTGGACGACCGTCTTCCGGTCGCCCGCGCAGTGATCGCGGCGCGGTCGCCACAGCCTGCGCGAATCGAGAAGGACCTACGCATCCGGCCGCGAGCGGCACTCGCAGGCCGGGGCGCAGCCGTGCCGGAGAGGAAGGCCTCGCCCCAGGGCTGCGCAGAGCGTCGGGACACGAAGCCGCCCATGCACCGTCGTCGCCGCCCGTCCGTCCGCGCCTCCGGGCGTTCGAGGACCTCGCGGCACCGGCCGGCCCGCTCCTCGACGAGATCGACAAGGCGATGCGGCAACGGTGGAGCCGAACGGCCCCACCGTTCGCGGACGTCCTGGGTCAGTCCCTGGGCGACCCTGGTAGCCGCGGAGCGCAGAGCTCAGGGCCTGAACGGTCCTGACCGCCACCGCACCCTCGACGCAATCCGCGATGGGTTCGAACAGGGTCGTGAGACCACGACGGTTGAGATGCGACTGCTCCATGTGCTCAGACGCCTCAGGCGCGCCCGTCGGTCTGGTGCATACTGACCCGGGCGGTTTCCATTCGGTCGGAACTACACCAGGGTCATACCGAGGCTTGTTGCGACTGGATTCCGTTCCCCGGCCTCCGTAGCTCAGCTGGATAGAGCAGCGGCCTTCTAATCCGCGGGTCACAGGTTCGAATCCTGTCGGGGGCGCCACAGCTTCGCCGGAAGGGACACCCGGCGCGGCCGGGCGGGTCACCTCCCCCGGCCGCGCGCCTCCTCGCGCTCCTCGTGCTCGACGCGCTGGCGGTGGCTGCTCTCCATGTGGGCCAGGACCAGGCGCTCCATGCCCCGGACGTCGCCCTGGGCGATCGCCTCGAAGAGCACCCGGTGCTCCTCGGTGACGTGCATCAGGTCGTCGTGCTGCCCCATCGCCCAGCGCATCCGGCTGCGCATCGTCTCGGTGAGCTCGTCGAGCAGCCGGTTGCCGGCGAGCTCGGTGACCACCTCGTGGAAGTCGGCCGCGGCACGTCGGGCGGCGACCGGGTCCTCGGCGCGCGCCCCGGCCAGCTCGGCGTCGAGCACGGCGCGCAGCCGCGCCAGGCCCGCCTCGTCCCGTCGCTGTGCGGCGAGCCGGAAGGTGAGCACCTCGAGCGCGGAGCGCACCTCGTCGAGGTCGGAGAGATCGGACGCCGTGAACTCGCGCACGACCGCCCACGTGTTCGGGCGCAGCGTCACCAGCCCCTCGACGTCGAGGACCTTCAGCGCCTCGCGCACCGGGACCCGACTGACCCCGAACTCGCTGGCCAGATCGCGCTCGACCAGCTTGCTGCCCGGAGCGCGTACGCCGTCGAGGATCTCGTCACGCAGCCGATCGGCGACCCGGGTGGAGTCCGAGGCTCGCTGCGCCGACGGGCTCGCTTGGGTCGTCTGTTCCGTCTGGGTCAAGTCCGGGTCCCGTCTCCTGCTCGCGTGGTCAGGCCACCTGCTCCTGGTCCAAGTAAACAATGCCCTCGTCGAGCGACGGCACGATCTCGGTGCCGATCCGGCGGTTCAGCAGGTCGTCGAGCCGGTCGAGCGGACCGATCAGCGCGCGGCCGCCGGCGCGCGCGACCCGGATCGCGGCGTCGACCTTGGGCTTCATCGAGCCCTCGGCGAAGGCGAGCTGCGAGATCGCGTCGGCCGACGCGGTCACGATGTCGCGCTGCACGGGAGTGCCCCAATTCTCGCTGACGTAGTCGCCGTCGGTGAGCATGATCAGCACGTCGGCGCCGATCTCGGCGGCGAGCGCGGCGCTGGCCAGGTCCTTGTCGACCACGGCCTGCACGCCGACGTGGCGCCCCTTGGCGTCGGTGCGCACCGGCACCCCACCGCCGCCGACGCAGACCGCGAGCGTGCCGGCCTCCAGGAGGTTCCGGATGAGCGGCGCCTGGACGATCGAGATCGGGTCCGGCGAGGGCACCACCCGACGGAACAGGTCGCCGTCCTTCGCGATCGTCCAGCGGTACGCCGCCGCGGCCTCGGCGGCGTCGTGGGCGGAGTACTGGGGGCCGATCAGCTTCGTCGGGTGGGTGAAGGCAGGGTCGTCCTCGTCGACGACGGTGGTGGTGAGGATCGCGGCGACCTCACGCTCGCCCTGGAGCGCGTTGGCGAGCTCCTGCTGGACCACGTACCCGATCATGCCCTGTGTCTCGGCGCCCAGGATGTCGAGCGGGTAGGCGGCGACGTCCTGGTAGGCGAGGTTCTGCAGCGCGAGCAGGCCGACCTGCGGGCCGTTGCCGTGTGTGATCACCATCTCGCTGGTGCGCGCCAGACCGGCGAGCGCCTCACACGTCGAGTGGACGTTGGCGCGCAGGTACTCGGCGGTCATCGGCTCGCCGCGGCGGGCCAGCGCGTTACCCCCCAGCGCTACTACGACTCGCATGGACATCCTCCTGTGGATCGACGGTCGCCGCGCCGGACTTGGTTTGGCATACCATTTCTGCTAGGAATGGTATGCCATTTCCGGCATTGCTCAAGACACCGCTTCCGAGCCACCGCGCAGGAGCCCCCAGATGACCACCGTCGGACGCACCCCCTCCCCCGCCGAGGCGACCGTCGACACGGCGGCTCCACGGCCGGGCCGATCGGGCCGGCCGGGTGGGACCCGCGTCATCGCCGCCGTGTCGCTGGACGCGCGCACCGCCGACGGGCTGCCCGGCGACGGCCGCGCCGGTGTCGTCCACTCCGCCCACCAGCGCGTGATCAACGTCGTCTCCCCCGACGGCCACCTCTTCTGCCTGGCCACGTCGTCCCTGGACGACGCGCCCCGCACCGTCCGGCTCCCCGACGCCGCCTGGCCGCCGGTCGCGCTGCACCCCGGCGACCCGGTGCGGTTCCTCCCCGGCGAGCTCCGCCACCAGGGCTCGTGCGGCGCCTCCACCATCGCGTTCGGGGACGCGATCCGATGGCAGCCGACCCGCGCCGACCTCACGCACCTGACGGTCGCGGACCTGCACGGCCTCGTCGCCGCCCTCGACACCGCGCTCGCGAACCGGCCCGCCGCCTCGCCGTTCGACGCCGCGAGTCAGTCCCTGATCACCGCACGCCTGCACCACCTCGAGGTCGCGGTCCGCACCGGCAACACCACCACGGTCGCCACGGTGGCGCGGGGGCTGATCGGCCTCGGCACCGGCCTCACCCCGACCGGCGACGACATCCTGACCGGCCTGGCCGTCCTGGCGGCGACGCCGGGCACCCGGCTGGACCGGATCCGGCCGGCGCTGCGGGCCGCGTCGTACGACGTGCACGCGCGCACCACCGCGGTGAGCGCGGCGACGCTCCTCGAGGCCGTCGACGGTCGCGGGCGGCAGCGCCTGCACGACCTGCTGGCCGCGATGGGAGCCAGGGCGACGCCGGATCCGGCGTACCGCTCCCGGCTCGACGCCGCCATCGCCGCGGTGCGCGCGATCGGCCACACCTCCGGCACCGACATCCTCACCGGCGTCCGCCTCGGCCTGCATCTCGAGGCGGGTCTCCGCGAGCGGGCCACACCCACCAACACCAAGGAGAACAGATGAGCACCCCACCCTCGCTCGACGAGCGCTACCTCGCCGCGGCCGCCGCCGGCGACCTGGCGGGCGTCCGGGCCGCGCTCGACGAGGGCGTCGACAAGGACGTCCAGGACCGCGAGGAGGCCAGCGCCATCCTGGCGGCCGCCCGCGGTGGCCACCACGACGTGGTGCGGGCGCTGATCGCCGAGGGCGTCGACATCGACGCGCAGGACCAGACCTGCTTCAACCCGTTCATCCACGGCTGCATCCACGACGACCTCGAGTTGGTCACGATCATGGTCGAGGCCGGCACCGACCTCAAGCGGCTCACCCGCTTCGGCGGCAACGGACTCACCCCGGCCGCCGAGAAGGGCCACCTCGAGATCGTCCGCTACCTACTCGAGAACACCACCATCAACGTCAACCTCACCAACACGCTCGGCTGGACCGCGCTGATCGAGACGATCATCCTCGGCGACGGCGGCCCGGTCCGCCAGCAGACCGCGGAGCTGCTCCTCCAGCACGGCGCCAAGCCCGGCATGACCGACGAGTGGGGCGTCGCGCCCCTCGACCTCGCCCGCAAGCGCGGCTTCGACGACCTCGCCGCCGTCATCGAGCGCTACCTCTGAAGGGACCTGAGATGACCCGCTACATCGACATCCGCAAGAACACCTACCTCGACTCGGTCTCGCTCATGTCCATGAGCACCAAGGCGAACGCCGTCGAGGGCGTCACCCAGGCCCTGTTGGGCATGGCGACCCCGATGAACAAGGAGGTGCTGCTCAACGTCGGCGTGCAGGACCCCGCCATCGACGCGGCCAAGCCGAGCGACCTGATGATCGTGATCGACGCCGCCGACGACCTGATCGACGCAGCGATCCAGGCCGTCGACGACATCCTCGCCCGCAAGAACGCCTCGGCCGGCGACGCCGCCGAGATCCGCTACCGGACGCTCGACGGCGCCTTCGAGGAGGTTCCGGACAGCAACCTGGTGCTGATCTCGGTCAACGGCGCCTTCGCCGCCCGCGAGGCCCGCAAGGCGCTCGTCGCCGGCAAGCACGTGATGATCTTCTCCGACAACGTGTCGGTCGAGGACGAGATCGAGCTCAAGGCGCTCGCCCACGAGAAGGGCCTGCTGCTGATGGGGCCCGACTGCGGCACCGCGATCATCAACGGCACCGGTCTGGCGTTCGCCAACGCCGTACGCCGCGGCTCGATCGGCATCGTGGGCGCCTCCGGCACCGGCAGCCAGGAGATCTCGGTCCGGGTGCACGACTTCGGCGGCGGGATCTCGCAGCTGATCGGCACCGGCGGCCGCGACCTCTCCGCCGAAGTCGGCGGCGTGATGATGATCGACGGCATCAACGCGCTCGCGGCCGACCCCGGGACCGAGGTCATCGTCATCGTCTCGAAGCCGCCGGCCGAGGAGGTCGCCGGCCGGGTGCTCGCCGTCGCCGCCGAGAGCGGGAAGCCGGTCGTGGTCTGCTTCCTGGGCTCGCCGCGCACGGAGTCGGGCTACGACAACGTGCAGCTGGTCTCGGGCACCAAGCCCGCCGCGCTCGCGGCCGTCCTGGCCACCGGCGTGGACGAGTCCACCCTCGACCTGCACGCCCTCAACATCCCGCTGGTCGAGGAGGTCCGCGGCAAGCTGGCGCCCGAGCAGCAGTACGTGCGCGGCCTGTTCTGCGGCGGCACGCTCTGCGACGAGGCGATGTTCGCGGCGCTCGCGACGTTCGACAACGTCTACTCGAACATCCAGCAGGACCCGGCGTACCGACTCGGCGCGACCGACGTGTCGAAGGAGCACACCTACCTCGACCTGGGCGACGACGACTTCACCAACGGCCGGCCGCATCCCATGATCGACCCGACGCTGCGGCTGCAGCGCCTCGCCCACGAGGCCGACGACCCCGAGGTCGGCGTGATCGCGATGGACTTCATCGTCGGCTTCGGCTCGCACGAGGACCCCGTCGGCGTGACGATCCCCGCCATCGCCGAGGCCAAGGCGAAGGCCGCCGCACGCGGTCAGCACCTGGAGATCCTCGGCTACGTGCTCGGCACCGACCTCGACTCCCCCGCGGTCGCCGAGCAGGTCGCCCAGCTCGAGGCGGCCGGCGTGACCATCGCCTCCTCGTCCACCAACCTCGGCCTCCTGGCCCGCGAATTCGTAGCGAAGGGTGACCACCGATGAGCATCACCGACCTGTTCTCGACCGACCTGAAGCCGGTCAACCTCGGCCTGGACATGTTCGCCGAGGACCTCGCCGCCCAGGGCGCCGCCCCGGTGCGGATGGACTGGACCCCGCCCGGCGGCGCCGACCCCGACGTGATCGCCGCCCTCGGCCGGCTCGAGCGGCCCGAGGTCGCCGAGAAGATCAACGCGGCCAACGAGGAGGCGCTGAGCCGGATCCTCGCCGCTCAGCCGTTCCTGGAGGGCTTCGGCCGGGCCATCGACACCGTGCCGGGCATGACCGCGACGACGATCCTGCACGCCGGCCCGCCGATCGCCTACGAGCGGATGTCGGGCCCGATGAGGGGCGCCGTCACCGGCGCGCTGGTCTTCGAGGGCCTCGCGAAGGACCTCGACGCGGCCGACGAGCTCGCCCGCTCGGGCGACATCACCTTCTCCCCGTGCCACGAGCACCAGGCGGTCGGCTCGATGGCCGGCGTGACCAGCGCCAGCATGTGGGTGCACCAGGTGACCAACCGGACGCACGGCAACACGGCGTACACGAACCTCTCCGAGCAGCTCTCCAAGATCCTGCGGTTCGGCGCCAACGACCAGTCCGTCATCGACCGGCTGAACTGGATGCGCGACGTCTTCGGTCCGATGCTCGGCGCCGCGATGGAGCTCAACACCGACGGCATCGACCTACGGCTGATGCTCTCCCAAGCCCTGCACATGGGCGACGAGGCGCACAACCGCAACGTGGCCGGTACGACGCTGCTGATCCAGGCGCTCACGCCGTACCTCCTCGAGACCGACTTCTCCACCCGGGAGAAGCGCGAGGTCTTCGACTTCGTGGCGTCCTCGGACTACTTCTCCGGCCCCACCTGGATGGTCACCGCGAAGGCGTCGATGGACGCCGCGGCCGGCATCGCGAACTCGACCGTCGTCACGGCGATGTGCCGCAACGGCGTGGACTTCGGCATCCGCGTCTCGGGCACCGGCGACCGGTGGTTCACCGGCCCCGCGCAGCAGGTCGTCGGCCCGATGTTCGCCGGCTACACCCCCGAGGACTCCGGCCTCGACATGGGCGACTCGGCGATCACGGAGACCTACGGCATCGGCGGCTTCGCGATGGCCGCAGCCCCCGCGATCGTGGCGCTCGTCGGCGGCACCGTGCAGGAGGCGATGGGCTACTCGCGCACCATGAACGCGATCACCACGGGCAACAACCCCAACGTGACGATCCCCGCGCTCGACTTCATGGGCGTGCCGAGCGGCATCGACGCGCGCTTGGTGATGGAGACCGGCATCCTGCCGCTGATCAACACCGCGATCGCGCACAAGGACCCGGGCATCGGCATGATCGGCGCCGGCATCGTGCACCCGCCCGTCGAGGCGTTCCAGGACGCGCTACGGACCCTCGCCGACACCGTCGGCGAGGCCTGAGGGGATGGGTTGCCATGTCCACGACCTCTAGCTACCGCGACCTGGTGGACCCCGGTGCCGACGCGATCGCGACGTACGCCGCGCGCGGCTACGCCGAGGACGTGCTCCCGGTCCGGCCCCAGGACCGCTCCTGGTCGACGCCGCAGTTCGTCACCGTGTGGATGGCGCCGATCCACAACATCCTGTCCTACTTCACCGTCGTCGGCTTCTTCGCGCTCGGCCTCTCCGCCAAGCACGTGGTCGCCGCGATCCTGCTCAGCTCGGTGATCGTCTCGGTCGGCTATGTGCTCAACGGCCAGGCCTCGGCCCGCTACGGAGTACCGTTCGCGCTGCTGCTGCGCGACTCCTTCGGCACCAAGGGCGCGCTGATCCCGGCCGCGATCCGCGGCATCGTCGCCGGCGTCGTGTTCTTCGGCCTCTCCACGGTCTCCAGCGCGCAGGCGCTGGACGTGGTGATGGACAAGATCTTCCCGGGCTACGCCGACCTGGGCGGCCACATCCTCGGCCTGGCGGTGCCCACGGCGATCTCCTACCTGATCATGTGGGCGATCACCGTGGCGCTCTTCCTCGGCGGCCAGCGGTTCCTCGCCAGGTTCAGCACCTGGGCCAACCCGGCGGTGTTCGTCCTGATCAGCGTCGGCGTCGTGCTGGCGGTCAGGAACGTCGGCAGCTTCTCGCAGGTCTTCGAGCTGCACCCGGTGCAGACCGAGGTCACGCCGCTGATCTTCATCGGTTGCGTCGCGGCGCTGGTCTCCAACTGGGCCGGCCCGATCGTCAACACCGGCGACTACACCCGCAACGCCACCTCGACCAAGGCACCGCTGATCGGCTTCCCGATCGGCGTGATCGCCTCCTACCTGCTCTTCATCCTCGTCACCATCACCTTCATGGCCTCGCTCAGCGTGACGACGCAGGGCGACTTCGACGTGAACCGGCCGACGATCTTCGTGGACGCGATCAACTCGATCGGCAACTCCTTCGTCGTGGTCCTGCTCATCCTGTCGATGAACATCGGCATGACGGCGTTCTGCGTCTTCGGCAACATGCTGCCGGCCGGGCTCCAGCTCACCGCGCAGCTGCCGCAGCGGTTCACGGTCCGGAACGGCGCGATCCTGACGGCCGTCGCCGGCACGCTGATCCTGCCCTGGAAGTTCCTCGAGGCGACGGACGCGCTGTTCCTCTTCTACTCCTTCATCGGCTCGATGTTCGGCCCGATCGCGGGCATCATGCTGGCGTCGTTCTTCGTGGAGCGGAAGCGCACCGTCGACGTCGAGGGGATCTACGCCGACCCGAGCGCTCCCCAGCTCGCCTACAACTGGCGCGCCATCACGGTGCTGGCGATCAGCTTCGTGATCACCATGGCCGGCACGGTGCTCGACGACGTCACCGTCCTGGTCGACATCAAGAACCTCGCGTTCTTCTCGGGCCTGGCCATCGGGTTCGTCGGCTACTCACTCACCATCGCGGCGACGCGGCGAAAGGTTGCACCATGAGCACTCCCACTCCCACTCGCGAGGCGGTCGACGCCTACTTCGCCCAGGCGGCCGAGATCACCGTCGCCGGCATGCGCGCCGGCACCGGCGGCCCGTTCGGCGCCACCCTGGTGCGCGGCGACGAGGTCATCGTCAGCGTCGGCAACACGGTCCTGCGCGACACCGACCCCTCCGGCCACGCCGAGCTGGTCGCCGTACGCGAGGCGTGCGCGAAGCTCGGCACCCTCGACCTGTCCGGCATGGTCATGTACGCCACCTGCGAGCCCTGCCCGATGTGCGTCGGCGTGATGATGTGGGCCGGCATCCGCACCTGCTACTACGCGTCGACCCGGGACGACGCCGCCGAGCACGGCTTCTCCGATCTGCACCTGCGGCGCTTCCTCGACGGCAGCGACACCAGCACGATGGACCTGGTCCACCTCACCGAGGACCGCGACGAGAGCGCGCAGATCTGGACGGAGTTCCGCGCCCTGCAGGGCTGATCCTGGATCCAGCCTGCGTCCGGATCAGGCCTGAGCGTCCGGTGCGACACTGCGCATCCGGTCGGGCTCGAAGCCGTGCTTCATGCCCCAGATCACGGCCTGTGAGCGCCGGGAGACGTCGATCTTGCGATACGCCGTGCGGATGTAGGTCTTCACGGAGTTGATCGAGAGGTAGGTGCGGTCGGCGATCTCCTGGTTGCTCAGGCCCTGCGTGATCAGGGCGAGCACCTCCGCCTCGCGGGCGCTGAGGCCGACCTGACGGCCCGGCCACTCGCCGGCGACGCCCGTGTCGACCGCCGTGGTGGACGCCGGCGGGGTCACCGTCTCCCCGCGGTGCACGGCCTCGAGGCCGGCCACGATCTGCTCCGAGGCCAGGCCCTTGGAGAGGTAGCCCGCGGCGCCCCGCTCGATCGCCCTGCGGACGAGCTCGGGCTGGAGGTTCCAGCTGAAGATGACGACCCTGGCATCGTTCCCGTGCACCAGCAGGTCGAGATCGACGCCGTCGCCCTGGATCGCCGCGAAGGTGTCGTAAAGGATCACGTCGACGCTGTTGAGCACGGGCAGACCCGAGTCGAGCTCGACCACGTTGACCCGGTCGTGGTGCGGGGCGAGCATGGCCGCGATGCCGGCGACGACGAGCTCGTAGTCGTTCACCACGGCGACTCGGATGGGGGCGGCAGCCATGGCGCCACTGTAAGCCCGTGGCACTGTGATCGGTTCGACACGCGCCTCAATGCCGGTGATCGCGCACCGGCCGGGATACAAAGGACGTGGCCCCGCTTGGTATGAGCTCGCGGGGCCTTATTACGTCCCGGCCCGCCGTGCCCCGCCTATGCCGACGGGGAGGCGGACGCGACGTACTCGTCGATCTCGCCGAGGATCCGCGTCTTCACGGCGTCCTCCGCGAACGACGCGCGCACAGCGTCACGGGCCAGCTCGGCGACGCCCGCCTCGTCGAGCCCGAGCAGGTCGGCGGCGATCTCGTACTCGCGGTTCAGCGTGGTGTTGAACATCGGCGGGTCGTCGGAGTTGACGGTGATCGTCACGCCCGCGTCGTGGAAGGCCTTGATCGGGTGCTGCTCGAGGCGCTCGACGGCCCGGGTGGCGATGTTCGACGACGGGCAGACCTCCAGCGGGATGCCGGCCTCGGCCAGGTGGGCGAGCAGCGCGGCGTCCTGCGCCGACGACGTGCCGTGCCCGATCCGCTCGGCGCCGAGCAGCCGGACCGCGTCCCAGACGGTCTCGGGACCGGTCGTCTCGCCGGCGTGCGGCACGCTGTGCAGCCCCGCGGCCCGGGCGGCGTCGAAGTGCGGCTGGAACTGTGGCCGGGGCACGCCGATCTCGGGTCCCCCGAGTCCGAAGCCGACGAGCGCGTCGGTGCGGTGGTTGAGGGCGTAGTCGAGCGTGGCGTCGGCCGACGGCACCCCCGACTCGCCGGGGATGTCGTAGATCCAGCGCAGCACCAGCCCGAAGTCCCGCTCGACCGCGACCCGCGCGTCCTCGATCGCCTCGGTGTAGGCCTCGATCGGCATCCCGAGATCGGCGGCGTCCGGGCGCACCGACGTGTACGGCGTGCACGTGAGCTCGGCGTACCGCAGCCCCTGCTCGGTGGCCATCTCGCGCCCGATCTCGTGGGTCAGGAAGCGGATGTCCTCGGGCGTCCGGATCAGCCCCACCACCGCGAGGTAGACGTCGATGAAGTGCGCGAAGTCGCGGAACTCGAAGAACCGCCGCAGCTCGTCGGGGTCGCTCGGGACCGTCCCCGGGTGCCGCGCCGCCAGCTCGGAGACGATCCGCGGCGACGCCGATCCGACGTGGTGCACGTGGAGCTCGGCCTTGGGCAGCCGGGCGATGAACTCCGAGAGGGACGTGGGCGCGTTGATCATCCTCGGATCATGCAGGTGCACGACCCGAGGCGCCCAATCCTTAGCCGATCGCGTTGATCAGGTTCTCCGCGATCTGCCGCTGAGTGCGGCCGTCCTGGAAGACCTCGCCGTTGAGCAGCACGGTCGGGGTGCCGCTGACGCCGGCAGCGGCCGCCGACTGGGTTGCCCGGTCGACCCAGTCCTTGCCGTCGCCGTTCTCGATGGCGGTACGGATCTCGGCCTTGTCGGCGCCCGCCTCGCCCGCGAGGTCGACGAGGTCGTCGTTGGTCGGGAACGGGCCACGCTCCGAGGGCTGGTTCTCGAAGAGCAGGTCGTGGAACCTCATCGCGACGTCCGCACCCGCGGTGTCGAGCACCACCGCGAAGGCGGTGGCCGAGCGCTCGGAGTAGTCGCCGAGGCTGGAGAGGAAGTTGATCGGCCGGTACTCGACCTGCACCTTGCCGTCGGCGGCCAGCTGCCTCAGGCCGTCCCGGCTGGCCTCCTCGAAGTGTCCGCAGTAGGGACAGAGGAAGTCCTCGTAGACCACGACCTTGTCGGCCGCGTCGTCCGGACCGACGGTCAGCCCGAACTCGCTGCCCGCCGCCGGCGCGTCGACGTCCTTGGTCGAGTCGAGGCTGCGCGAGAGCAGCCAGCCGGCCAGCACGATCACCACGACACCGATGACGACGCCGCCGACCATGGTGTTGCGGCGCCGGCGCTCCTGCCGCTGCTGCTCCTCGAGCGCGGCCGCGGCGCGGCTGGCACGGTCGGTGGCACGGTTCTTCTTCGACATCACGATCCTTCGGAGAGCGGGGTACGGCGGAACAGCACGGAGTCCAGGGAGAGCTTGGTCGTCGGCAGCCAGGCGACGAAGAGAGACGCGGCGAGCAGCGCGACGTCGCGCGCGATCTCCCACGGGTACTTCGACGCGGCGTCCGGATCGGCGCCACCGCCACCGAAGCAGCCGCAGTCGATGTTGATGCCGCGCTGCCAGACCGAGACGATGCCGATGATGAAGGCGAGGAACAGGACGGCCGACACGACCGCGGCGCCGCGCGTCAGCAGGCCGACGACGAGCATCACGCCGACGACGATCTCGATCACGGGCAGCAGCTGACCGACCGGCGTCGCCAGGTCACCCGGCAACAGCTGGTAGGCGCGGACGGCGGCGACGCTCTGGGCCGGGTCGGGGAGCTTGAGCGCCCCGGCCACGATCCAGACCATGCCGACCACCACGCGCAGCAGCAGGCCCAGCCATTCCTTCACGGACCTGACCCTAGGCGCTCCTCCTGAGTCGGGACTGAGAGGCGAAAGTCCCGAATCCGGGCCCGACTCGACCAGGTGGCCGGGCGCCCTGCTCCCGGGACCCCGGGCGTAGGGTTTCCTCTCGTGAACGACCGACTCGTGTGGATCGACTGCGAGATGACCGGGCTCGATCTCGGCGCCGACGCGCTCATCGAGGTCGCGGCCCTCGTCACCGACTTCGACCTCAACGTGCTCGGCCAAGGCGTCGACATCATCATCAAGCCGCCGGCCGAGGCCCTCGACCAGATGGGCGACTTCGTGCGCGAGATGCACGAGAAGTCCGGCCTCTCCCGTGAGCTCGACTCCGGCGTCTCCCTCGAGGAGGCCGAGGAGCGGGTGCTCGCCTACGTCAAGGAGCACTGCCCCGACGGCAGTCGGCCGCCGCTGGCCGGCAACACCGTCGCCACCGACCGCGCCTTCCTGGCCCGGGACATGCCGACCCTGGAGACCTTCCTCCACTACCGGATCGTCGACGTCTCCTCGATCAAGGAGCTCTCGCGGCGCTGGTACCCCCGGGCGTACTTCCAGGCCCCCGCCAAGCGCGGCAACCACCGCGCGCTCGCCGACATCCAGGAGAGCATCGAGGAGCTGCGCTACTACCGGGAGGCGGTCTTCGTGCCCGCACCCGGTCCCGACAGCGACGTCGCCCGCGCGATCGCCCTGCGCCACGGCGGCGCCCTCACCGGCCTGCCCGGCGAGGGCGTCTCCGGAGCCGATACCGATTCCACGAACGGCGGCTGATTCCCCTACACTTTCGGTCGGCCCGGGAGCACCGGGCCCATGGTGGGTGTAGCTCAGCTGGTAGAGCACCTGGTTGTGGTCCAGGTGGTCGCGGGTTCAAGTCCCGTCACTCACCCCAGACTCCGCGAGCCCCGGTCGTTCCTCGGCCGGGGCTCGCGCCATCTCCAGCTCGGCCGGCCGCCCGCGGCGGTGGGTGGTCCACCGTCTCCGACCGGCGAGACGGTGGACGGTCCACCGCCGCTGGATCCGATCGACACCTACCCACTCTCTGACTAAAGTCAGAGAATGGACACGACCGCGACCCTGCGCGGCTTCAACCGCACCTACACCCAGCGCATCGGCGCACTGGAGGAGTCCTTCCTCGGCACCGGGCGGCCGCTGGGCGCCTCGCGACTGCTCTTCGAGATCGGTCCGGACGGAGCCGGGGTGCGCGAGCTGCGCGACCGGCTCGGCCTCGACTCCGGCTACCTGACCCGCCTGCTCCGCCGACTCGACGGGGACGGTCTGGTGCGGGTCGACGCGGACCCCGCCGACCGGCGCCGACGCGTGGCCACGCTGACGACCGCCGGGCTGCGGGCCTGGCAGGAGCTGGACGATCGGTCCGAGGAGCTGGCGCAGCGGCTGGTCGCACCGCTCACCGAGCGGCAGCGCGTCCGGCTGGCCGAGGCGCTCGCCACGGCCGACCTGCTCGTCCGGGCGGCGACCATCCAGCTGCGCGAGGTCGCGCCGGACGACCCGGCCGCCGCCGACGCCGCCGGCCGTTACTTCGCCGAGCTGGCGCGGCGGTTCCCCGGCGGCTTCGACCCGGGCGACCCCGACCACGCGGGCACCTTCCTCCTGGCGACCAGCGCCGGCCGGCCGGTGGCGTACGGCGGTGTCCGCGAGCTCGACGGCGACCTGCGCGGGGTCGGCGAGATCAAGCGGATGTGGGTCGACGAGGCGTGGCGCGGCGCCGGCCTCGGCGCGCGGATGCTGCGCGAGCTCGAGGCGCTGGCCCGCCGCCTCGGCCACGACCGGGTGGTCCTCGACACCAACGGCACGCTGACCGAGGCGATCGCGATGTACGAGCGCGCGGGCTACCGTGCGATCCCGCGCTACAACGACAACCCGTACGCCGAGGCGTGGTTCGAGAAGGACCTGTCCCCGGGTCCTAGGCTGGCGTGAGCGCCGGCAGGCGCACCCGGAAGGTGGTCCCCTCCCCCGGCTCGGACTCGACGCTGACCGACCCGCCGTGCTGCTCGACGATCGCGCGGGTGATGGACAGCCCGAGCCCGCTGCCCGGGATCGCCCGCTCCTGGGCGAGCGAGGAGCGGAAGAACCGGCTGAACAGCCGCTCGTGCTCCTCCGGCGGGATGCCGATGCCGGTGTCGGCCACCTCGATGTCGACGACCTCCGTGCCGACCCCCAGGCGCACGTCGACGCGGCCGTGTTCCGGGGTGAACTTCACGGCGTTGCCCACGAGGTTGATCACGACCCGCTCCAACATGTCGCGATCCCCGAGGAAGGGCACCGGCTCGTCGGGGAGGTCGACCTCGAAGCTGAGCTCCCGCCGCTCCAGCGACGGCGCCACGACGGCGCACCCGGCCGTCACGACCTTGCGCAGGTCGACGACGCGGTCGACCATGCCGATGCCGCCGTCCTGGACCCGGGAGAGCGTGAGCAGGTCGTCGATCAGCGACAGCAGCCGCGAGCTGTTCGCGGCGACGCGCTGCACGGCATCGAGCTGCGCGGCGCCGAGGTCGCCGTACTCGCCGTCCTTGAGCATCTCGACGTAGCCGAGGATGCTGGTGATCGGGGTGCGCAGCTCGTGGCTGACGCTGGACACGAAGGCGTCCTTGACCTGGTCCACGTCGCGGAGCCGCTCGACCGCCTGGCGCTCGGTCTCGAGCGCCTCGACCAGCCGGTTCTCGGCCTCGACGCGCTCGGTGATGTCCTCGGAGGTGCTGACGTAGCCGATGACGTCACCGCGATCATCGACGATCCGGTTCAGCGACATCGAGTGACTGCGCTTCTCGCCGTCCTTGCGGACGAACTTCATCACGGTGGGCCCGCGGCCGACGAGCGCGGCCGAGACGACCGCGAAGTCGTTGGCGACCCCGATCTGGTGGGCCAGCTCGGCCACGTCCTCGCGGGAGTGCAGGAGCACCGCGTGCCGCCCCTCCACCTCGCCGGCGGCGTATCCGAGCAGCCGCTCGGCGCCCGGGTTGAAGAGCGTGATCCGGCCGAGCTCGTCGGTGCCGATGATCGCGACGCCCACGGTGCCGTTGACGATGCTCTGCACCCGGTCGCGCTCCGCCGCGACCTGCCGGCCGTTCTCCAGCTGCTCCCCGACGCTGAGCACGAAGGGCACCACGACCAGCGCGCAGTCGACGATGAAGAACGCGAGCAGGAGTCCCTGGACGTCGGCGGGCAGGTCGTACCGGGCGTCGATGTGCGCGAACGGCCCGTGACCGCGGGTCGTCAGCGCGATCGCGACCCCGAGCGTGACGAAGAGCTGCGCGATCGCCTCGTACGCACCGCTGCGCAGCGCCCCCCAGGCGAGCACGGGGATCAGCGTGAACGCGAGGGCGGGGAAGTCGTCGAGCAGGAAGACCACCGGGGTGAGCGTCGCGACCAGCGTCCACTGGGCGACCCGCTCCACCACCGACGCGAGCCCGCGGTGCGGCCGCAGCCTGCAGAAGAACGGCGTCACGGCCAGCTGCGACGCGAGGCTCGACATGCCGACCGTCAGCCCCATCAGCCAGGGGGTGCCCCAGCCGGTGACCAGGCTGGTGACGACGGCCGACGTCGCGGCGACGAGATGTCCGGCGAATGCCGCCACGATGTAGCGACCGAGGTCGGCGTGGGAGTAGAGCTCCGGTCGCTGGCGTACGCCGCCGCTCAGGATCCGCCAGACCACCCAGGTCTCGACGGTGATGCCGATCGTCAGCCCCAGCGCGACACCGGACGGGCGGCAGGTCCAGATCGTCAGGAACGCGATCGCGCAGACGAGCACCAGCACGACCGGTATCGAGGGCCGCCTGGTCACGAGCAGGGTCGAGGAGGCCAGCCCGACCGGCCAGATGCCGATCGCGTAGCCACCCTCGGGCGCGCCGTACGCCGCGGTGAGCCCGAAGACCGCCGTCAGCACGAGCATGCCGAGGGCAGGCAGCAGTGACGCCCTGGGTGTCACTCCCACCTTCCGCCCTCCCTGTGGTCCCGACCAGTGCTCACGGCTGCCCAACGATCTTCTCGCGACTCGGGACCGTTGGTGCGCAAATCGCCGGTACCGGGCGAGGCGCCGGTGATGGCCTAGGTTGGACCGGTGACGTCCGAGCAGCAGGCCTACCACGTCGTGGTCGTCGGGGGCGGGCACAACGGCCTGGTCGCGGCCGCCTACCTGGCTCGGGCCGGCCTGTCGGTCCTGGTCCTGGAGCGCCTCGACCACACGGGCGGCGCGGCGATCTCCGCGCCGGCCTTCTCCGGCCACCCCGCGCGGCTCTCGCGCTACTCCTACCTCGTCTCGCTGCTGCCCGAGCAGCTGATCGCGGACCTCGACCTCGACCTGCGGCTGGAGTCGCGCTCGGTGGCGTCGTACACGCCCACGATCCGCGACGGACGGCCCGGTGGGCTGCTCGTCGAGCGCCCGGCCGGCGAGCGCACCGCCGAGTCGTTCCGGCAGCTGACCGGTGGCCCGGCCGAGTACGACGCGTGGAACCGCTTCTACGCCGACGTGGGCGACCTGGCGGCCGTCGTCGCACCCACGCTGCTGCGGCCGCTGCCGCTCGAGCGCGAGATCCGCGAACGGGTCTCCGCCGAGACCTGGCATGACTTCGTGACCACGCCGCTCGGCGAGACGATCGAGGCCCGGTTCGCCGACGACACGGTGCGCGGCGTCGCCGCCACCGACGGGCTGATCGGCACGTTCGCGTCGATGCGCGACCCCTCGCTGATCCAGAACCGCTGCTTCCTCTACCACCTGATCGGCAACGGCACCGGGGAGTGGCGGGTCCCGGTCGGCGGCATGGGCGCGGTCACCGACGCACTGGCGCGGGCGGCGACCGCCGCGGGCGCCGAGATCCGCACCTCGGCCGGGGTCAGCCGCATCCGCGCCGACGACGCGGGTGCCGAGGTCAGCTGGGACGACGCCCACGGATCCCACACCGTCGGCGCGCGCTACGTGCTCTCCAACGTCGCCCCCTGGGTGCTCCGCATCCTGCTCGGCGACCAGGAGGACCCCGCGACCAAGCCGGTCGGCGCCCAACTCAAGATCAACATGCTGCTCGACCGACTGCCGCGGCTGCGCTCGGGGATCGACCCGGAGGTCGCGTTCGCCGGCACCCTCCACCTCGCCGAGGACTACACCCAGCTCGAGGCGGCGTACGACGACGCCGCGGCCGGCAGCGTTCCGAGCGTGCTGCCGGGCGAGATCTACTGCCACTCCCTCACCGACCCCTCGATCCTGGGCGACGTCCCGGCCGGCACCCACACCCTGACCTACTTCGGGCTGCACACCCCCGCGTCGCTCTTCGACGCCGATCCCGAGGCGGCCCGCGACCTCGCCGTCCGCCGCGCCCTCGACTCCCTCGACCAGCATCTGGTCGAGCCGATCGAGTCCTGCCTGGCCACCGACGCCGACGGTCGGCCGTGCCTCGAGGCCAAGACCCCGCAGGACGTCGAGCGCGACCTCGCCATGCCGGGCGGGCACATCTTCCACGGCGACCTCGACTGGCCGTGGGCGGCCAACCGGGCCCGCCTCGACACGCCCGCGCAGCAGTGGGGCGTGCAGACCGACGTCGAATCGGTGCTGGTCTGCGGCTCGGGATCGCGACGCGGCGGAGCCGTCTCGGGGCTCGGCGGCCACTCCGCGGCGCAGGCCGTCCTCGCGTCGCTCTGACCCGGGTCGCTCCGGGGCCCCTCGATTTTTCCCGCGGGTCTCCCGCTGGTAGAGTTCACGTCGCTTCAGGGTGACGTGGAGCAGGGCGCCATTAGCTCAATTGGCAGAGCAGCTGACTCTTAATCAGCGGGTTCGGGGTTCGAGTCCCTGATGGCGTACCAGACCGAAGGCCAGGACGAGATCACCCGTCCTGGCCTTCGGCATTTCGGCCGCGCCGGTTCGCGTCGCCGGTTCATCAAGGGATGAACGGAAGATCGCGCCTACCCGGGTGAGCTCACCCGGGTAGGCGCGCGGCGACCTTCATCCCTTGATGAACCTGCGGCCCCTGATGCCGCCGGGGTCACCGGCCTCCACCGGAGCCCACCCCAGACCGGCGCGGCCGAGCCGTCGCTCTCGGGCCGCCGGGGCAGTCCCGAGACCACGACCGGACCCCGCCGGGCGCAGCCGGCGGCTCGCGGCCGACCAGGCGTACGACGCGGCGACACCGACCGCCAGCGAGGCGAGGATCGCCCAGACCTGATGGCCGCCGTCCTCGAGCGGCGGGTAGACCTGCCAGTGGGTGAGGTAGATCCACAGCGATGCCGCGGCGAGGACGCCGAGCGCCGAGGCCGCCCATCCGGGCAGCCGGACCGGCCGGCCGGCGAGGAGCAGCAGGACGCCGGCCACGATGAGCGTCTCGCGCCGCGGGTCGCCGAAGAAGCCGACCGTCGCCGCGACCGCGATCGCGGCCACGAGCAGCCGCTGCCACCGGCTGCGGGCGTACGCCGCACACGCGCCCAGCGCGATGCACCAGGCGACCATGCCGAGCGTGTACCGCTCGGTCGACGTCGCCTCGACGCCGGTCCACGCGTAGCGCACAGCGAGCGTGACGGCGAGGAGCAGGAGCGCGGATCGGAACGGCGCGGCCCGATGAGCGCGGGCGCGCAGTGGCAGCGCGAGCAGCGCGGCCAGGCCGAGGTAGCTCCACACCAGCGTCTCGAGGAACCAGAACTGCCACTGCTCGTCCCAGCGATCGCCCCCGAGCACCCCGTTGAGGAGCACCGCCGTCGGCCACCGGTACTCGTGGCCGACCGCGGCGAGCAGGCCCACGAACAGCACCGCCGGCAGCGCGACCGTGCGCGCGCTGCGCAGCAGTCCGAGCACCCGCTCACGCCGGTCGGTGACCGCGAGCTGGAACCGAGCGAGGTTGTAGCCGGCGACCGCCAGCAGCAGGTGTGCACCGCCCTGGAGCTGGAACAGGTCCGCGTGCGTGACCACGACGAGCGTGATCGCGACCGCGCGGAGCACCACCGAGACGTCCACCGGGACGCCGCGCCGGCGCCGGGCGGGGTCGGCCGGCGCCGGAACGGCGACGCGGGCCAGGTCGGTCGCCGACCTCGTGGGCCAGGACGACGGGAGCGTGCCGAGCCGCTCACCGAGCCGCGTCGAGACCTCGACGTAGGACAGCGAGTCGCCGCCGAGCCCGACGAACGAGTCGGCGACCGTCGCCTCCGGGCGACCGAGCACGACGGCGTAGAGGTCGCGGACCTCCTCGGCGGTGAGCGGCGTGGTGGCGACGGGGCCGCCGAGCGACTCCTCACGCTCGACGTGACCCCGGAGTGCGGCGTCGTCGGGCTTGCCCGACGCGGTGACCGGCAGGGTGTCGAGCACCACCACCCGCAGCGCCGAGCCGCGCAGCCCCGTCGCGGCGGCGATGCGGTCGCGCACCCGGGACCGGGCACGGACGCCGGGGACGAACGCCCACAGGCGCTCCGGGCGCGCGACCAGGCGCACGACGTCGCCGGCGTCGGCGAGCAGCGCCTCGACCCGGTCGAGGTCGACCCGGTGGCCGAGCACCTTGGCCTGTCGGTCGAGCCGGCCGAGCACCTCGACGAGCCCGGCATCGGTGACCCGGGCCAGGTCGCCGGTGCGCAGCTCGCTCAGCTCGGCACCGCGGGCCAGGTCGGCGAGCGACTCGGCGTAACCCATCATCACGTTGGGTCCGGCGTAGACGAGCTCGCCGGTCCCCGGTGGCGCGTCCGGCACCGGCACCACGCGCAGCGTGCCGCCCGGGACGGCGACGCCGATCGCGTCCGGGTGGTCCGGCGCGAGCTCGGGCGGCAGGTACGCGATTCGCGCGGTCGCCTCGGTCTGGCCGTACATCACGAACAGGTCGACGCCGCGCTCGTGGAGCAGCGCGGCGTACTCACGGACCCGGTCCGGCGCCATCCGGCCGCCGGCCTGCGTCAGGTAGCGCAGCGACGGGAGCCGGGGCAGCACCCGCCGACCGAAGCCCACGGCGTCGAGCAGCGCGAAGGTATGGGGCACTCCGGCCAGGCCGGTCACCGACGTGCGCTCGGCGAGGTCCCAGAAGCAGGCGTCGGCGACCGACAGGTCGGTCAGCACGACGGTGGCGCCGACCAGCAGGTGGCTGTGCAGCACCGAGAGCCCGTAGCAGTAGTGCAGGGGCAGCGCGGTGATCGCCACGTCCTTCGAGTGCAGGTCGAGGTAGTCGGCGATGCTGCGTGCGTTGGCCTCGACGTTGGCGCGCGAGAGCCGGACCAGCTTGGGCGAGCCGGTCGAGCCGGACGTCGAGAGCAGCAGCGCGAGGTCGGGGTGCAGGCCGGTGCTGGTGCCGGGCCGGTACTCCGCGACCAGATGGGCGTGCCGCTCGAGACCGCCCTCGCCGAGCAGCAGCACCGGGTGGCCATCGGCCAGTGCGGCCAGGTAGGCGACCACGAACTCGATCGTCGGCCGCGCCTCCAGCGTCACGAGGTGCCGCGGCCCCAAGCGGTCCCGCTCCGCCGTGACCAGGTCGAGGAGCTCGGCGTACGTCACCACCCGGTCGCCGTGGACCAGCGCCGGATCGCCCGGCGCCCCGCCGAGCAGCCAGTGGGCGGGACGCGCGACCGGGAGCGTGCTCATCGCGGGTTCTCGGGGAACGCCAGGACCTCGCCGACCACGCGCACGCCGACCTGCGTCCCGGGTTCGGGTACGTCGGTCGCGGGCACCCGCGCGGTCAGGTCGACCTGGTCGTCCGCGCCGACCCGCACGCGGACGGTCGCGTCGTGCCCGAAGAACGACACCTCGACCACCTCGGCGGTCAGGCACCCGGGCGCGTCCTTCGCGGTGACCGCGACCTGCTCGGGCCGCACGGCCAGGAGGACGCGGCCGTCGCGGGCACCGCGCACCGGGATCGGGCCGAGCGCGCCGGCGGCGGTTCCGGCGTGCGCCTCGGCCGACACCAGCACGGCGTGCCCGACGAACGACGCCACGGCCGGGCCCGCGGGGTCGAGGTAGATGTCGGTGGGTGCCGCCACCTGGAGGAAGCGTCCGTGCGCCATCACCGCGACGAGATCGGCGAGCGAGAGCGCCTCGCCCTGGTCGTGGGTGACCAGCACCGCCGTCGCCTCGCTGGCGCGCAGGGCCCTGACGACCGCGCGTCCGGTCTCCTCGCGCAGGGCGGCGTCGAGGGAGGAGAACGGCTCGTCGAGCAGTACGACGTCCGGTCGCGGCGCGAGCGCGCGGGCCAGCGCGACGCGCTGCTGCTGACCGCCGGACAGCTGGTGGGGGTGCCGGCTCGCCGCGGCGCGGGGCAGCTCGACCAGGTCGAGCATCTCCTCGACGCGCCGCCGCGCGGCCGCGGAGCGGCGGCCCGACGGGAGGCCGAACGCGACGTTCGCCGCGACGTCGAGGTGCGGGAACAGCGCGCCCTCCTGCGGGACGTACCCGATCCGCCGGCGCCGCGGCGGCACCGGCCGGCCCGCACCGGCGACCGTCCGGTCCCCGAGCCGGATGGTGCCGGCGTCGGGCTCGAGGAAGCCGGCGATCAGCCGCAGGAGCGTCGTCTTGCCGCAGCCGGAGGCGCCCAGCACGGCGGTGATCCCGCCGGGCACGTCGAGGTCGACGTCGTCGAGGACGCGAGTCGTGCCGAAGGACTTGGTCAGGCCGCTGACCCGCAGCCCCACCGTCGGTCGAGTCATGCCGGCCTCCTCGGGCTCCGGGACACGGCCGCCCTCCCGAGCAGCCACGTGGCGGGTATCGACAGCAGGATCAGCGCGAGCGCGAACGGGGCGGCGGCGCCGTACTCGACGGCGGAGGCACGTGACCAGAACTCGGTGGCCAGCGTCGAGGTGCCGGTGGGCGCCAGCAGCAGGGTCGCGGTGAGCTCGGTGCCGACGGCCAGCGAGACCAGCGCGACGCTGGCCGCCAGCCCGGGCAGCACCAGGGGCAGCGTGACCCGGCGGACGGCGCCCGCCCGGCTGCAGCCGAGCGAGGTCGCAACGTCCTCGAGGACCGGCGGCGCCAGCTCGATCGTGGGCCGGACGCCCACCGCGGCGCGCGGCAGGAACAGGATCACGTAGCCGACGACGAGCACCGGCAGCGTCTGGTAGAGCGAGGGCACCACCCGGATCGAGATCGTCACCAGCGCCAGCGCGACGACGATGCCCGGCAGCGCGTTCGCGGGGTACACCGCCCGCTCGATCAGGGTGACGACCACGCCGCGGTACCGCACCGCGAGCCAGGCGATCGGGAGGGCTGCCGCCGTGGCCAGCACGCCGGCGGCGACCGCCAGACCGAGGGTGGTGCCCAGCGCGGCGCCGAGGTCACCCGCGGGCAGCGACGACGAGTTGCCGCGCACCAGCCAGCGCACCAGGCTGACGAGTGGTACGCCGAGGCTCAGCACCGCGAGCGCGAGCAGGGCCGCGCACCAGGCCGGTGCGGCACGGCCGAGCCGGTGCCGGGTCGCCGGCCGGCCGACGCCGGAGCCCACGCGCGAGCGGCGTCGGCGGCCGCGGGCCAGCAGCTCGAGGCCGAGCAGGACCAGGCAGAAGGCGACGAGCACCAGCGCCAGCATGGTGGCGGCCGGGCCGTTGAAGGAGAGGCGGTACTGGTCGAGGATCCCGGTGGTCAGGGTCGGGAAGTTGAGCAGCTGCAGGGCGCCGTACTCCCCCAGCAGGTGGAGGCCGACGAGCAGCGCCCCGCCGAGCACGGCGGGGCTGATCGTCGGCAGCACCACCCGGAAGAACGACGACCAGGCGCCGGCGCCGAGGCTGGCGGCGACGTCCTCGACCGAGGAGTCCAGCCGGCTCAGCGCGGCCACGGTCGGCAGGTAGACGAGCGGGTAGTAGGAGAGGCTGACGACGAGCACCGCGCCCCAGTAGGACTGGACGGCGTGGGTGGTCGAGATCCAGCCGTAGCCGTTGACGAACGCGGGCACCGCGAGCGGTGCGCACAGTAGGCCGTGCCAGAGGCGGGCCAGCGGCAGGTCGGTGCGCACCACGAGCCACGCGCACCCGACCCCGAGGAGCAGGCTGAGCGCGACGCCGCCGACCAGCAGTCGGGCGGTGTTCCACACCAGGTCGTCGAAGCGCGGCCGGGTCACCAGGTCCCAGGCCTCGGCGGGGCCGAGCTCGGCGGTGGAGACGACGACGAAGCCGAGCGGCAGCAGGCTCGTCGCCGCGACCAGCAGCCCGAGCAGCACCAGCACCGCCGGCGGCCGAGCCGTCTCCCGGCCCGGGCGGCGGAGCCCGGGCGGTGCGACGGTGGCCTGGACGCTCAGAGCACGAACCCCGCGTCGGAGAGCAGCTCCACCACCTTGTCGCCGTCGAGGTCGCTGACGGCGACGGTGGGCGGCTGCAGCTCGGCGAGTGGCCGCACGGGCGGCTCCAGGCCGACCGCCGGGTTCAGGGGGTACTCCAGGGCGTAGCTGTCCGCCAGCGCCTGCTGTCCCTCCTCGCTGGTCAGGTACGCGACGAACTCCTGAGCCTCGTCCGGGTGCTCGGCGTTCTTCAGCACCCCGGCGCCCGAGACGCTGAGGAACGCGCCCGGGTCCTGGTCGCCGAAGTAGTGCAGCTCGCTGTCGTCGCTGTGGTCGCCGGACTCGGCCTGGTCGCGGTACCAGTAGTAGTGGTACTCGATGCCGGTCGCGATCTCACCCGAGTTGACCGCCTCGAGCACCACGTTGTTGCCGTCGTACACGGTGCCGTTGGCCTTCAGGCCCTCCAGCCACTGCCGGGTGGCGTCCTCGCCCTCCAGGTCGAGCACCGCGGCCACGATCGCCTGGAAGTCCGCGCCCGTGGGCGAGAAGGACACCTTGCCGGCCCACTCGGGCTTCGCGAGGTCCAGGAGCGACTCCGGCAGCTCGTCCTCCCCGACCAGGCTCGGGTTGTACACCAGCACCGTCGACCGCGCCACGAAGCCGGTCCACTCCCCGCTGGCCGGCCGGTAGGCGGCCGGGATCGGCTCGGTCGCCGCGGCCTCGAGCGGCGCGAACAGCCCGGCCCGCTCGACCGCCGACATCGCCGGCGTGTTCTCGGTCAGGAAGACGTCCGCCGAGGAGGCCTCGCCCTCCTGGATCAGCTGGGCCGCCAGCTCGGAGTCCGAGCCGTTGCGCAGCTCGACCTTGATGCCGGTCTGCTCCTCGAACTTCGGCGCGATCTCCTCGAGCAGCTGCTCGTGCTGAGCGTTGTAGACCACGATCTTCGGCCCGTCGTCCCCCGAGCAGGCAGCGCTGCCGAGGGCGATGACCAGGACACTGACGAGGGCCAGGGGCAGACGTTTCACGGGCGGGCTTCCTGTGGCTCAGGGTGACGATCTCCATTAGGGCAGGCTTACCTTAGGGCATCTTCATGAGGACCCGGAGCGCGGTCCGCCGAAGCCGAAGAGCCCCGGCCTACGATCGGGGTCGTGCCGAGCCTCTGGTCGTACCGGTCCCGCAACAGCGTCCTGTCGGTCTGCTCCGACGGGTCCGTGCTCAGCATCGGGTCCGTGGGCTCGGCGGCCTCCCTCGGCAGCGTCGGGTCGTTCGCGTCACTGGGCTCGGTCGGGTCGTCGATGAGCCGCTTCTCGCTGCTCTCCCACCAGAGCGACGGCTCGGTGCTCTCCCACCAGGCCAACCGCTCGATCCGCTCCGCGCAGAGCCACCTGGCCCGGGCCGGCTACCGCACCGACGGCGACCTGCCCCGCGGCCTCGCCCCCGGCATCGCCCTCGCCGCGCTGGCGGCCGCGGGGGCGGCGTACGCCGTGCTCCGTCGCCGCTGACCCGCGCCGCACGCCGCATGACGTGCCCCGGGTGGGGCACCGCCCATCCATGACGTTGAGATCGGTGTGGTGGGACCGCAACGACATGCCCAGCCCCGAAGCCGCGGTGCTGGGTGGTGAGTGGGACGTCGTGGTCATCGGCGGTGGTGTCACCGGGCTCACGACTGCGACGCTGCTCGCGCGCGCGGGTCACTCGGTGGCGGTCGTCGAGGCACGGCACATCGGGGCGGGCACGACCGGCGGCAGCACCGCCAAGGTCAGCGTCCTGCAGGGCACCCACCTCTCGCGGATCGCGCGCCGCCACTCGACCGCGGTGCTGCGGTCCTACGCGGAGGCCAACCGGGAAGGCTTGGCCTGGCTCGACCGCTTCTGCGGCGACCACGAGGTCGAGTGCGAGACGCGGCCGGCCTACACCTACGCGACGTCGGCCGGCGGGGAGAGCGCGGCACGCTCCGAGCTCGACGCACTCCTGCGCGCCGGTCTGGACGAGGCGACCTGGGTCGACCGTCCTCCGCTCCCCTTCCCGACGCGGGGCGCCGTGCTGCTGCCCGACCAGCGACAGGTCGACCCGGTGGGTCTCGTGGCCGCGCTGGCGACGGACGCCCGCCGGCACGGGGCCGTCGTCGTCGAGGGCGAGCGGGTGCGCCGGGTCCGTGGTCGGGACCCGGTGCGCGTGCTCACCGAGCGCGGCGAGGCGAGCGCCGGCCTGGTGGTCGTCGCGACCAACATGCCGATCCTCGACCGGGGCGGCTTCTTCGCCCGGGCGACCCCGCAGCGGTCGTACTCGCTGGCGTTCCGCACCGACTCCCCCGCGGTCGACGGCATGTATCTCTCGGCCGACGGCCCGACGCGGTCGCTGCGCGATGCCGACGGCGGGCGGCTGCTCCTCGTCGGTGGCTCCGGGCACCGCACGGGGGCGGCGACTTCCGAGCGGGAGCACCTCGACTCGCTGCGCCTCTGGACCCACGAGCACTTCCCGGGGGCACGGGAGACCCATGCCTGGTCGGCGCAGGACTACGCGACGACGTCCGCACTGCCCTACGTGGGGCCGGTGCTTCCGGGTGCCGAGCAGGTGCTGGTCGCGGGCGGCTACTCCAAATGGGGGCTGACGAACGGCGTCGCCGCGGCACTCGCGATCTCCGGTCGTGTGCTCGGCGGCCAGCAGCCATGGGCGAGCGCCCTCGAGCCGTGGAGCACCCGCGAGCTCTCCGGTCTTCCCGGGGTAGCGCTCGCCAATGCCGAGGTCGGCGTCGAGCTGGTCGGCGGCTGGCTGCGCCCACTCCGGCACGCCGGCGCCCGACCGGCACCCGACGACGGCGACGGCCGGGTGCGATACGAGCGGCCGGGACCGCCCACGGCGGCCACCCGCGTCGACGGCCGCGAGCAGGTGGTGTCGGCGGTGTGCACCCACCTGGGCGGGGTGCTGCGCTGGAACGACGCAGAACGCAGCTGGGACTGCCCGCTGCACGGCTCGCGCTTCGACACCGACGGCAGCGTGCTCGAGGGGCCGGCGACGTGCGGGCTGCGCCGACGTCGTTGACCGACGAACAAGCGCGGCGTGGCCCGCGCCACACCCGGGAAGGGCCTTCCTCAAGGGCTCTGCAAGGTTCGCCCACCGGTCGTCCAAGGCTCTGCCACAACCGCCGAAACCGCCCGACGCGCATGTGAGCCTGGTGCCCGCACCTCGTCCACGACCCCTGGAGCACCGTCCATGCGCAGCCGGCTCGCCACCCTCACCTCGGCCCTCCTCGTGCCCACCATCCTCGGGCTCGGGGCCGCCCCGGCGCTCGCGGGCAACGGGAACAACGGGACCGTCAAGATCGCGGAGGCCGACGAGGTCGGGACGCCGAGCAACGACCCGCACGTGTCGTGCTCGTTCGCGATCGAGTGGTACGGCTACGACGAGGGCTCCGAGTTCGTCTCCACCGTCAGCTTCGCGAGCCAGGCGCCGACCGCCGACGCGACCATCAGCGTCACCGGCAACACCAGCGTGTTCGTCGGCGGCGACGCCGCCGGCGGGGGCACCGACCTCGACGCCCGGGAGGTCTACACGCTCTCCTTCACCGGCACGCCGCACCCGCAGCAGGGCTTCCACGTGAAGGTCACCACGACCACTCCGGGGTCGCAGGGCTCGGACCACAAGTTCAAGACCTTCTGGGTGCAGCCGTGCCAGACCGGACCCACCGACCCGACGGACCCGACCGACCCCGGCGACCCGACCGACCCCGGCGAGCCGGGCGAGGGCGAGCTCCCGGTGACGACGGACCCGGAGCACCCGACGACCGAGGTCGTGCCGTGGACGTGGGACTGGCAGTACGCCCCGCCCACCTGCGACGAGCTCACCGTCGACTACCCGGCCAACATCCCGTCGGGGCAGGCCAACGACGTCAACATCCGGTTCGAGACGAACCTGGGCGAGCTGACCCTGAACTTCCACAACAACGACGGCACCTGGAGCGGGCGCACCGTCTTCACCTACGCCGCGCACCCCCAGTGGCCGGCCGGCGTGACGGCGTACCGCGTCGTGTGGGTCCAGGTCGGTGGCACCAACTACCACTGGCAGGGCAGCCTGGGCTGCGGCGACTGGGCGGCGCCGGACCCCGCACCCGCAGCACCGGCACCCGCAGCACCGGCACCACCCGCCGAGCCCGCGCCCGCCGCCCCGGCACCCGCCGAGCCCGCGCCCGCCGCGGCCGTGCCGTCGGCGGCCGGCCCGGAGGCGGCTCCGACCGCGGCCCGGCTCACCGGCTTCCGCTCGGGCGCCGTCGCGGTCCGCAAGGGCGCGGCTCCGCAGCCGGTCCAGGTCACGGTGGTCGACACCGACGCCGAGGTGCTCCGAGTGCAGCGCCAGGCCCGGGGCTCCTGGAAGACGGCGCGCACGGTCCGGATCGCGGCCGACGGGTCGGCGCGGGTCACCTTCCCGCGGTTGGCCAAGCGCGGGACCTACCAGTTCCGCGTGGTCGTCGACGGCGTGGCGAGCAAGACGCTGCGGATCAGGGTCCGCTGACCCCGACCGCGGCCGGCACCGACCCGGGCGGCGGTGCCAACTAGAGGTAGAGGCCGGTGGCCGCGTCGCCCACCCGATCGGCGGCGACGGCATGCACGTCGCGCTCGCGCATCACGACGTACAGCTCGCCGTTGACCTCGACCTCGGCCTTGTCGTCGGCGTCGAAGAGGACCCGGTCGCCGACCTGGACGGCACGGGCGTGCGGGCCGACCGCGACGACCCTCGACCAGGCGAGCCGGCGGGCGCCCATGGCGGCGGTGGCGGGGATGACGATGCCGCCGGAGGAGCGGCGCTCCCCGGACTCCTTGTCGAGTTCGACGAGGACCCGGTCGTGGAGCATCTTGATGGGCGTCTTGCTGCTCACGGGATCAGCTGACGACCTTCCGGATGATCACGAACACAGCGACCACGCCGACGACCGCGCCCGCGGCCTTCAGGATGTTGTCGGTGCGGGGCTGGCCGGTGCGGGTGTCCACGAAGCGGGCCTTGATGCTGCTGACCTCGCGACTCACGATGGTCCTCGGGTGCGCCCGGTACAAGAGCTGGTCGATCGTCGTCGCCAGGCGCTCCCTGGTCTCGGCGATCTCCTGCTCGAGCTCGGACAGCTGCTGGTCCTGGCCCACCCTCTTCTCCTCTGACTCGTGACGACGCGCGATGACGGCGTCGAGCGGAAACGCTACCAATCAGCGGGTACCCCGCCTACGGGCGGGGCATCGCGGTCCGGGGATCGAACCCGAACGGCAGCTCGAGGCGGTGCGCCTTCATCAGAGCCTCGTCGGTGAGCACGTCGTACGTCGTGCCGTCGGCGACGACCGTGCCGCCGCTGAGCACCACCGAGCGCGGGCACAGCTCGAGCGCGTACGGCAGGTCGTGGGTGACCATCAGGACGGTCACGTCGAGCGAGCGCAGGATGTCGGCGAGCTCGCGGCGGGAGGCGGGATCGAGGTTCGACGACGGCTCGTCGAGCACCAGGACCTCCGGCTCCATCGCGAGCACGGTCGCCACCGCGACCCGGCGCCGCTGGCCGAAGGAGAGGTGGTGCGGCGGCCGGTCGACGTACTCCTCCATGCCGACCTGCTCGAGCGCCCGCAGGACCCGGTGGTCCAGCTCGGCGCCGGTGATGCCGAGGTTGGCCGGCCCGAAGGCGACGTCGGCGCGCACGGTGCCCATGAAGAGCTGGTCGTCGGGGTCCTGGAAGACGACCCCGACGCGGCGCCGGATCTCGGTCAGGTTGGCCTTCTCCACGGCGAGGCCGCTGACCGCGACGGAGCCCGCGCCGGCGGTGAGGATGCCGTTGAGGTGGAGCACCAGCGTGGTCTTGCCGGCGCCGTTGGGACCGAGCAGCGCGACCCGCTCCCCGCGGTGGACGTGCAGGTCGACGCCGAAGAGCGCCTGGTGCCCGTCGGGGTAGGCGTAGGCCAGGCCGTGGACGTCGAGGACCGGTGTCATGAGCGCGGCATCCGGCCCGTGTAGCCCCGCGACAGCATCGCCAGGTGCACCCGCTCCCCGCGCTCGTAGGACCGGATGAACAGCGCGCCCGCCGAGCGGGCCAGCACCGGCCAGTGCCTGGGGTTGCGGGCGGAGAAGCCGCGGGACTCCCGCGCGACCTTCATCCGCCGCATCTCGCCGGTGACGACATCGAGGTAGCGGACCATGAAGGCCATGATCTGCACGAGCTGCTGCGGCAGTCGGAGCCGCTCGAGGCCGAGCAGCAGCTCCTGCGGCTCGGTGGTCGCCGCGAGCGTGAGGCTGGCCAGCACACCCAGCGTGCCCTTGATCAGCAGCGCAACACCGGCCTCGAGCCCGTGCTGGCTGACGGTGACGCCGAGCACCTCCGTGCGGGGGCCGGTGGCGACGAACGGCAGGAGCACCGCGAAGAGCACGAACGGGACCTCGACGACCGTGCGCTTGAGCAGGTACGTCGGCGGCACCCGGGACATCCCGATGACCGCGGCAAGCAGGAGGAGGTAGACGCCGAAGACCGGGTACCAGTCGCGCGGCGTTGCGACCACCACGATCATGAACCCCAGCAGCGCCAGGATCTTCAGGTGCGCCGGGACGCGGTGCACGGGCGAGTGCCCGTGGTAGTGCAGCTGGTGGCCGTGGCCCGCGCCCATCAGCTGACCGGCTCGCGGTCACGCTCGTCGTTGGCGGCGGGCTCCGCCGGCTTGCGGCGGCGTACGACGTAGACCAGGCCGGTGCCGAGGACGAGCACGACGACCACGCCGATCACGCCCGCGAGGCCACCGGAGAGCCGCTCGTTGTCGACGTCCTTGGTGGCGTAGCCCGCGAACGGGCTGTCCTTGGCGCCGTGGTCGGTCTCGGTGTGTGCGAAGCCCTTGTCCTGCGAGACCTTGGTGAGGCCGTCGGGGTCCGCCGAGGCGTAGAAGCTGATCACGCCGGCCAGCACCAGCGCGACCACGGCGACGCCGGCGACGACCCACCTGGTGGAGACGGTCTTCATGCGGAGGCTCCCGTCGTCGAGCTCGTGCGGATCTCGAGCTGACGACGCTCCAGGATCGGGCGGGCGCCGTAGACGAGGTCGGGGCGTACGGCGAGGATCGCGCCGACCGCGAGGAACGTGATCACACCTTCGCCGACGCCGATCAGCACGTGCACGCCGACCATCGCGGTCGTGAGGGTGTCCAGCGGGATGTCCGCCGTGCCGCCCATGGCGTACAACGCGACGAAGAGCAGCGCGGCCACGGGCACGGAGACGAACGCGCCGATGCCGGCCTGGAGCGCGGTGAGCGAGAGCCGCTTGGGCATCACCAGCTGGAGGCCCTTGAAGACCAGCCAGCCGACGACGACCGTGGCCAGGCCCATCAGCGTGATGTTGGTGCCGAGCGCCGTGATGCCGCCGTCGGCGAAGAGCAGGCACTGGACGAGGAGGACCACACTCAGGCAGAGGATGCCGGTCCAGGGCCCGACGAGCACGGCCGCGAGAGCGCCGCCCATCAGGTGTCCGCTGGTGCCGGACGCGACCGGGAAGTTGATCATCTGCACGGCGAAGATGAACGCCGCGACCAGGCCGGCCATCGGCGCGGTCTTGTCGTCGAGCTCGTTGCGGGCCTTGATCAGCGACACGCCCACGGCCGCGACGGCGACCACACCGGTCGTCACCGAGGTCGGCGCGTCGAGGAAGCCGTCCGGGACGTGCATGGGCTCTCCTGCTCGGCGTTCGTGCAACAGCGGATAGGTTGGTCGGACCTGGGTCCGTGCCCACTCTACGTTATTGCACATCTATTGCGACAAGGAGTTCGTCCCGTGACCGAGCGCCTCTCCCCCGGCGACACCGCCCCCGAGTTCACGCTGAGCGACGACGCCGGGAAGGACGTCGCGCTGGGCGACTTCCTCGGCCGCAAGGTGATCGTCTACTTCTACCCGGCGGCGATGACCCCGGGCTGCACCAAGCAGGCCTGTGACTTCACCGACTCCCTCGACTCGCTGCAGGCGCAGGGCTACGAGGTCGTGGGCATCTCCCCCGACAAGCCGGCGAAGCTCGCGAAGTTCCGCGAGCGCGACAATCTCACGATCACGCTGCTCTCCGACCCGGACAAGACCGTGATGAAGGAGTACGGCGCCTACGGCGAGAAGAAGCTCTACGGCAAGGTCGTCGAGGGCGTCATCCGGTCCACGGTCGTCGTCGACGAGGACGGCAAGGTCTTCCTCGCGCAGTACAACGTCAAGGCCACCGGCCACGTGGCGAAGCTGCGCAGGGACCTCAAGCTCAACCTCGCGGACGAAGAGCCTCGCTGATCTCGCGGCGATGCCGAGGCTCGCGGCACTCACGCCTCAGCCAGCGCGACGGGCGTTGCGGCGTGCGGGCCGTCGGGCCCGAGCCTCGAACCCACCATGGGAGACTTCCCCCGCGCGCCCGTAGCCCAATAGGCAGAGGCATCAGGTTTAGGTCCTGACCAGTGAGAGTTCGAGTCTCTCCGGGCGCACCGCAGCGCCGGCGATTCGCACCCACAGTGTGACGACGATCACTAGTGGCCATCACCGGAAGTTCTTCGGGTGGCCCGCACCCCGGGCACGCACCTCGCTGCGTTGCCGTCGCTTGCTGGACGAACAAGTAGAGCCGCGCTCCGGCGCCTTGCGATGCACGCACCCCGAGCACGGGCCACCCCCGAGGAACTTCCAGCGACGACCACTAGAGTCCGCGCATGGACTCCGCGCTCACCACCGTCGCGCTCCCGGTGGCGCTCGGCATCATCATGTTCGGCCTCGGCCTGTCGCTGACCCTCGACGACTTCCGCCGGGTGGCCCGGTCACCGAAGCCGGTGGTGGTGGCCCTGGGCTGCCAGCTCCTGCTGCTGCCGGCCATCTGCTTCGCGCTGGTCAAGGCGCTCGACCTGCCGCCACTGCTGGCGATCGGCATGATGCTGCTCGCGGCGTCTCCGGGCGGCACCAGCGCGAACCTCTTCAGCCACCTCTTCCGGGGCGACGTGGCGCTGAACGTGAGCCTCACGGCCGTCAACTCGGTCATCTGCATCTTCACGCTTCCGCTGATGACCAACCTGGCGATCGACCACTACGACCAGAACGACTCCGTCAGCCTGCAGTTCGCCAAGGTCGTCGAGGTGTTCGCGATCGTGCTCGTGCCGGTCGCGATCGGGATGCTCGTGCGCGCCAGGGCCGCGGCGTTCGCGCTCCGGATGGACCGACCGGTGCGGATCGGGTCCGCGGTGATCCTGGCGGTCCTGGTGCTCGGCATCCTCGTCGACCAGGCCGAGAACGTCGGCGACTACCTCGCCGACGTCGGCGTCGCGACCGCGCTCTTCTGCGCGATCTCGCTCGTGGTCGGGTACGTCGTGCCCAGGCGTTCGGCGTCCGGGAGGAGCAGGCGATCGCGTCGTCGATGGAGATCGGCGTGCACAACGCGACGCTGGCGATCTACGTCGCGGTCGAGGTGCTCGACAGCACCGAGGTGTCGGTGCCGGCCGCGGTCTACTCGATCTTCATGTTCGTGTTCGCCGCGCTCTGGGGCTACGCGATCAGCAAGCGGCTGGCGCGCGCCCCTCAGCCGGCCTGACCGTCCCTCGCGCCGTCGGAACAGTGGACGGCGCACCGCCGCACCGCCGACCCACCACCCAGCGGTGGACACCCCACGGACCGCGGGTCAGAAGACGGTGGACCACCCACCGCCGACCGGCGAGGGTCGGCTCACTGCAGGATCCGCGCGACGATCGGCGCCATCCGGCGCAGCGCCCAGCCGCGGTGCGAGATCGCGTCCTTCTCCTCGCGGGGCAGCTCGGCCGTGGTCAGGCCGGGGCGGTCGTCGGCCTCGAACAGCACGTCGTACCCGAAGCCGCCGCTCCCCCGGCACCCGCGGACCACCTTGCCGGGCATCACGCCGGAGGCGCACTCCTCGCCGCCGAGCCCGTCGGCGTGCACGAAGGCCACCGCGCACATGAAGTGGGCGCTGCGACGCTCGTCGGGTACGTCCTCCAGCTGCGCGAGCAGCAGCTCGTTGTTGCGGTCGTCGCTCTTGGGGGGACCGGACCAGCGGGCCGAGAGCACGCCCGGCATCCCGTTGAGCGCGTCGACGCACAGGCCGCTGTCGTCGGCGAGCGCCGGCAGGCCGGTCGCCGCGAAGCCGGCGCGCGCCTTGAGCAGCGCGTTGCCCTCGAACGTCGCCTGGTCCTCGACCGGCTCGTCATAGCCCTCGACGTCGTCGATGCCGAGCACCTCGACCTCGGGGAGGTGCTCGCGCAGGATGCGCTCCATCTCCTCGATCTTCTTGCGGTTGCGCGACGCGAGGAAGACCTTCATGACTCCAGTGCCTCGCGCTGGATGCGGGTCAGGTCGGCGCAGCCCTTCTCGGCCAGCGCGAGCAGCGCGTCGAGCTCGGCCCGGTCGAACGCCGCGCCCTCGGCCGTGCCCTGCACCTCGACGAACTTGCCGTCGCCGGTCATCACGACGTTCATGTCGGTCTCGGCGCGCACGTCCTCGACATAGGGCAGGTCGAGGCGCGGCACGCCGTCGATGATGCCCACGCTGACCGCGGCCACCGAGCCCGTGAGCGGCTCGCCGGTGAGCGCGCCGGTCGAGCGGAGGTGGGCCACGGCGTCGGCGAGCGCGACGTACGCCCCGGTGATCGCGGCGGTGCGGGTGCCGCCGTCGGCCTGGAGCACGTCGCAGTCGAGCTGGATGGTGTTCTCACCCAGCGCCCGGTAGTCGATGACCGCCCGGAGCGAGCGGCCGATCAGGCGGCTGATCTCGTGGGTGCGGCCGCCGATGCGGCCCTTGACCGACTCGCGCTCGGAGCGGGTGTTGGTGGAGGCCGGCAGCATGGCGTACTCCGCGGTCACCCAGCCCAGACCCGAGCCCTTGCGCCAGCGCGGGACGCCCTCGGAGGCCGAGGCGGCGCAGAGGACCCTGGTTCGGCCGAACTCGACCAGCACCGATCCGGCGGCGTGGTCGAGCCAGTTGCGGGTGATCGTGACCGGCCGCAGCTCGTCGTCGGCGCGGCCGTCCTCGCGGGGGGTGACAGTCATGGCACCGACCCTAGTGTCACCCCGCCCCGTCACTTCACCTCGGCCCGCAAGACCCGCCAGATGCCGATGGTGAGCGGTACGACGAGCCAGACGATCGCCGACACGACCAGCTGGGCCCACTCCTCACCCGACGTCGACCAGTCCCAGATCGCGGCTTGGGAGGACTGGAAGTCGATCCACGGGCGGAGCGTCTCGAACCACCCCATCAGCGCGCCGCCCAGCGCGAGCAGCCCGGGCAGCACCCACTTGTAGACGAAGAACACCACGATCGCGGCGGCGGTGTTGAGCAGCAGCGCCGCGAGCGCGAAGCCGCCCAGCATCGCGAGCACCTGGGTGATCAGGAACGCGAAGAAGTCCGGCCAGCCGAAGGTCCAGTCGGTGTCCCCCTGGAACAGCCCGTAGGCGAGGTTGGCGACGAAGCCGACCACGATCGAGAAGACGACGGTGGCCAGCGTCAGCAGCACGCCGACCAGCGCCTTCGCCGCGATCACCAGCGGGCGACGCGGCTCGAGCGAGAACGTCACCATCGCGCTGCGCTGGCTCCACTCCGCGTGACGAGCATGATGCCGAGCACGGGGAGCAGGAACGACGTCAGGAACGCCGCCGTGCCCACGAAGTCGCCGAAGCTCATCGGCTCGTCCTGCGCCGCCGTCACGGAGACGGCGATCACCTCCGCCGCCAGGACCAGCAGGCCGATCGTCGCGAGCAGCCAGAAGCCGGCCCGGGTGTCGTAGGACTTGCGGAGCTCGACGCGCACCAGTCGCTGGAACGGCGTCGCCGTGGTGCCCGAGACGTCGAGGGTCGCTGCGGTCACCTCACTTCACCTCGGCGCGCAGCACCCGCAGGACGCCGATCGCGAGCGGGATCACCAGCCAGATGACGCCACTGACCGCGAAGTGCGCCCAGTCCTCGCCGGTCATCGACGCGTCGATGAGCGGCGTCTGTGCGTCGCTGAAGTCGATCCACGGTTGGAGGTCCTCGAACCACCCGATCAGCGCGGCGCCGAGGCCGAAGATCCCCGGGAGGACGAAGGAGTAGACCATGTAGAGCACGATCGCGGCCGGGGAGTTCAGTAGCAGGGCGGCGAACGCGAAGCCGGTGAGCATCCCGATGATCTGCATCAGCACGAAGGCCAGGGTCTGCAGGACGCTGAGGTCCCACACGACCGGGAAGTCCGAGAGCAGGCCGTAGAGGGCGTTGCAGATGGTGGCCAGCACCAGGGCGATGGCGACCGCCGCGACGGCCAGCCCGATGCCCACGACCAGCTTGGCGAGGATCACCAGCGGCCGGCGCGGCTCGAGCGAGAACGTGACCATCGCCGTGCGCTGGCTCCACTCGCTGGTGAGCAGCAGGATGCCGATCACCGGCAGCAGCAGGGCGATCGAGAAGTTCGTCGAGGTCAGGAAGTCGTTGTACGAGACGGTCAGGTCCTGGGCGACCACCACGGCCAGCTGGATGACCATCACCACGCCGGTCAAGGCGGCGGTCGCGATCAACAGCCAGAGACCCGCACGGGTGTCCCAGGTCTTGCGGAGCTCGGTGCGGACCAGCCTCGAGAACGGCGTGGGCGAGGTGCCGGAGATGTCCAGGGCGTGTCCGAGGCCGGGGGCGACGGTGGAGTTCATGCTCATGATGCGACGGCCTCCCGCTGGGTCTGGGAGGTGAGCTCGAGGAAGAGGTCCTCGAGGCCGCCGTCGGCCGCACGCAGATCGGTGAGCACGATGCCGCTCTCGAGGGCGGTGCGGCCGATCTCGACCGTCTCGGTCTCGACGCGCAGGCCCTCGCCCGCGGCCGAGACGCCGATGCCCTTCGCCTCCAGCGCCTTGGTCAGCGCCTCGTTGTCGAGGGCCGTGACGAACGATGCGGCGCCACCCGCGGCACCGGCGAGCAGGGACTTCTTGTCGCCCTGGGCGACGATCCGGCCGTGGCCGATCAGGATCATCTCGTCGGCGATCTGCTCGACCTCGTGCAGCAGGTGGCTGGAGAGGAGGACGGTGCCGCCGCGCTCGGCGTACCCCTTGAGCAGGCCGCGCATCCAGCGGATGCCGGCCGGGTCGAGGCCGTTCGCCGGCTCGTCGAGGATCAGCACGGACGGGTCCCCGAGCAGCGCGTGCGCGATGCCGAGGCGCTGCTTCATGCCGAGGGAGTAGTTGCGGAGGCGACGCTTCGCCTCGGTCGGGGTGAGGGAGACGAGCTCGAGCATCTCGTCGACCCGCGATGCCGGGAGGCCCATCGTGCGGGCGCCGAGCTCGAGGATCTCGCGCCCGGTGCGGCCCGCGTGCTGGGCGGACGCGTCGAGCAGCACACCGACGTGCCGGCCGGGGTTGGGGATGTCGTGGTAGTGGTGCCCACCGATCGTGACCTGCCCCGACGTCGGCGGTGTGAGGCCGACCATCACCCGCATCGTGGTCGTCTTGCCGGCGCCGTTGGGACCGAGGAAGCCGGTCACCCGCCCGGGCTGGCAGACGAAGCTGATGTCGTCGACGGCGGTGAAGCTGCCGTACTTCCGTGTGAGTCGTTCGACGGTGATCATGCCTTCACCCTGCCGCATCGAAGGGCTCGGCACATCGTCCCGCGGGCGAGACACGCGGTGACCTAAGTAGGGGGCGGGGGCCGACCGACGGCCGGTCCGGCACGGTCGGGGCCGGGCCTACCCTTGCCGCGTGGACCGCCCGCGCCCCGAGGAGTACCAGCCGCCGCTGCGGTTGTGGAGCCACCTCTGGCGCCTCTTCCTGATGCTGCTGATCAGCGCCGCCGTGTGGCTGCCCTCCTCGGAGCAGGAAGCGAAGATCTCCGACTGGTGGTGGGTCCTCGACCTGGTGCTCGGCCTCGGGTGCTTCGTGCTCGTCTTCTTCCGACGACGCCACCCGCTCGCCATCGCGGTCGTGATCGGGGCGCTGGGTGCCGTGTCGGGTACGGCGGGCGGCCCGGCCGTCCTGGCGGCCGTCTCGCTCGCGACCCGGCGCCGGTGGCGCGAGATCGCGATCATCGGGTCGATCAACTTCACGGCCGCCCAGTTCTACAGCACGGTCACGGCGAGCACCTCCGACCCGGCGTGGCTGATCCTGGTGGCGAACGCCATCGCCACCGGCGCGATGCTCGGCTGGGGCATGTACATCGGCTCGCGTCGCGAGCTGATCTGGACGCTGCGCAACCGGGCCGAGCGCGCTGAGGAGGAGCAGGAGCTGCGCGTGGCGCAGTCGCGGAGCAACGAGCGGGCCCGGATCGCCCGGGAGATGCACGACGTGCTCGCCCACCGGATCTCGCAGATCTCCATGCACGCCGGGGCCCTGGCCTACCGGGAGGACCTCAGCGCCGAGCAGATGCGTGCCAGCGCCGGCCTGATCCGCGACCGGGCACACGAGGCGCTCACCGACCTGCGCGACGTCCTCGGCGTGCTCCGCGACGACACCGGCGAGCGGCGCAGCGCCCCCCAGCCGACGTACGCGGACCTGACCTGCCTGATCGAGGAGGCCCAGGAGTCCGGCATGCGCGTCGAGCTCGAGGACCTCGTCGACCCGTCGGGGCCGGCGGTGCCCGACGCGGCCGGGCGCACCGTCTACCGGATCGTCCAGGAGGGCATGACCAACGCGCGCAAGCACGCTCCCGGAGCGCTGCTGACGATCCGCATCACCGGGACGCCCGACGACGGCATCGACGTGCAGCTGCGCAACCCGCTCGGCTTCGGCCCGACCCACACGCCCGGTGCCGGCCTCGGCCTGGTCGGGTTGACCGAGCGCGCCGAGCTGCGCGGCGGCCTCCTGGAGTCCGGGCTGGACGGCTCGACGTTCGTGCTGCACGGCTGGATACCGTGGGGGACGTGAGCAGTCCGGCGACCAAGGCCACCACGCGCGTGCTCGTGGTCGACGACGACCCGCTGGTGCGCTCCGCGCTCGGCCTGATGCTCGGCGGCCAGGCCGACCTCGAGGTCGTGGGCGAGGCGGCCGACGGCCACGAGGGGGTGAGCCTGGCCCGGAACCTGCGGCCCGACGTCGTGCTCATGGACATCCGGATGCCCCGGCTCGACGGACTCGCCGCCACCCGCGAGCTGCACACCCGCCCGGACCCGCCGCGGGTGATCGTGCTCACGACGTTCGACGCCGACGAGTACGTCGTGGAGGCGCTGGCCGCCGGCGCCGACGGCTTCCTGCTCAAGGACACGCCGCCCCCGGAGATCGTCGCCGCGATCCGCAAGGTGGTCGACGACGAGCCGATGCTCTCGCCGTCGGTCACCCGCACCCTGATCCGGCGGCTGCGCGACGAGCCGGAGGAGACCGCCAACGCGGCCGCGACCCGCGCGGCCGAGGCCGAGGCCCGGCTGGCGCTGCTCACCGACCGCGAGCGCGACGTCGCGCTCGCCGTGGGCAAGGGGCTCAGCAACGCCGAGATCGCCCGGTCCCTGCACCTGTCCGTGCCCACCGTGAAGGCGCACGTCTCGCGCCTCTTCGACAAGCTCCAGGTGACCAACCGAGTCCAGATCGCGATCTGTGTCCACGACGCTGGTCTGAGCTGAGGGCCCCGGGACTGAGCCTGCGAAGTCCCGGACCAGGCCCGAAGATTGAGGAGCGCCGACGCGAGGGCCCCGGGACTGAGCCTGCGAAGTCCCGGACCAGGCCCGAAGATTGAGGAGCGCCGGCGCAGACCGGAGCGAAGCGACGGGCTGCGCGGCGCGTCTCGAAATCCAATCGAAGTCGCGGACCACTGAACGAGACGAGCGGCCGAGAACTCGGATCGTGGTGGTTTCGAGACGGTTGCTAGCGCAACCTCCTCAACCACCGGGACGGTGCTAGCGCAACCTCCTCAACCACCGCGGCCGGTGCGGACGCAACCTCCTCAACCACCGCGGCCGGTGCGGGCGCAACCTCTTCCGCCACCGTCGCCGTCAGATCTCGTACACAGCCCCCGGCCGCGCGAGCTCGAGGGGACCGTCGTACGCCGCGCGGGCCTCGGCGAGCGCGTCCCGCGGGTCGTGCCACGGCGGGATGTGGGTGAGCACGAGCCGCCGCACCCCGGCGCGGGTGGCGACCCCACCGCAGTCGGTGCCGGTCAGGTGCAGGTCGGGCGGCACCGGGTCGCCGGTGCGGAAGGACGCCTCCGCGAGCAGCAGGTCGGCGTCACGAGCGAGGTCGTCGAGCACCGGCGTCGGGCCGGTGTCGCCGGTGTAGACGAGCGTGCCGCCCCCGTTCGAGATCCGGAGTCCGTACGCCGCGACCGGGTGGGCGACGGGCACCGGCGTGATCGCGAACGGCCCGATCCGCACCGGCCCGTCCCACACGAGGAAGTCGAACTCCATGGTCATGCCCGGATCGGTCGGCAGGTCGTAGGCGCGCGCCATCCGGTCGGCGGTGCCCTCGGGGCCCCAGACCGGGATCCGCGGCTGCGGACCGGTCGGGTGGTACTTGCGCAGCACGTAGTAGCCGCACAGGTCGAGGCAATGGTCGGCGTGCAGGTGGCTGAGCAGCACCGCGTCGATCGCGAGCGGGTCGGCGTGGCGGTGCAGCGCGCCGAGTGCGCCGTTGCCGAGGTCGAGCAGGATCCGCCAGGTGCGGCCGTCGTGCTCCTGCTCGAGCAGGTAGCAGCTCGCGGGCGAGTACGGCCCCGGGTAGGAGCCGGAGCAGCCGACGACGGTGAGCCGCATCGGGGCCGTCGCCGGGGCGGTCATGCGAGTCCCCCGACGAACTGGGAGGCCGCGACCATCTCGGGGCCGAGGAAGCGCCGGCCGATCGCCTCGAACTCCGCGGGCGAGCCGGTGGTGAGGAAGGTGTACGTCGGGTCGCCCCCCGGCCGCATCAGGTCGGTGGCGACCAGCATCTTGTAGACGTCCTTGGCGCACTCCTCGGCGCTGCTCACCAGCGTGACGTTGTCGCCCATGACATAGGAGATCACGCCGGTCAGCAGCGGGTAGTGGGTGCAGCCGAGGATGACGGCGTCGACGCCGGCGGAGGTGAGCGGGTCGAGGTACTCGTGGGCGACCGCAAGCAGCTCGTCCCCCCCGGTGACGCCGGCCTCGACGAAGTCGACGAATCGCGGGCACGGTCGGGTGAACAGCTCGACGTGCGGGGCGGCCGCGAACGCATCGTCGTAGGCCATCGACTCCGCGGTCGCGCGGGTGCAGATCACGCCGATCCGGCCGGTGCGGCTGGCCGCGACGGCGCGGCGGGTGGCGGGGAGGATCACCTCGACGACGGGTACGTCGTAGCGCTCCCGCGCGTCGCGCAGCATCGCCGCACTGGCGGAGTTGCACGCGATGACCAGCGCCTTCACGCCGAGGGAGACCAGGTGGTCGAGGCACTCGAGTGCGTACTCGCGGACCTCGCCGATCGGCTTGGGGCCGTAGGGCTGGCGAGCGGTGTCGCCGACGTACACGATCGACTCGTGCGGCAGCTGGTCGATGACCGAGCGGGCGACCGTCAGGCCACCGAAGCCGGAGTCGAAGATGCCGATCGGGGCATCCCGGCGCGCGAGCGCCGCCACGTCGGCGCTGGTCAGGTCGGACACGCAGGCAAGGCTAGAGCGTCGGACCCCCGGCGCGGTGGGCACGCGACCCAGGTCACGGGAGATGCCGATCACGGCGCCCGGAGCAGGTAGCGTCGCGGCCATGGCCCGCCGCTCCGTCCTGCTGTCCTCGTGCGCGCTGGCGCTCGCGCTGCTGGCGCCCGCGGGCGCGACCCACGCCGCGTCCCAGGCCGCGTCCCCGGGAGCGTCCCCGGGAGCGTCCGCCGCCCTCCGGGACCCGCTGCCGTCCTCGGCCGCCCGGGTACTCGCGATCTCGGTCGACGGCCTCAACCCACGCGCGTTCAAGCGGCTCGGCGCGGCCCGGACTCCGACCTTCCACCGGCTGCTGAGCGAGGGCTCCGGCACCCTCAACGCCCGCACGGAGTACGAGCAGAACGTCACCCTGCCCAACCACACCAGCATGCTGACCAGCCGCCGCATCGACGCCCGCGCCGGCGGGCACGGGGTCACCTGGGACGACAACCGGCCGTGGATGACCGTGCAGAAGGCGGCCGGTCACCCGGTCGCGTCGGTCTTCAGCGTGGTCAGCGCCGCCGGCGGCGAGAGCGCCCTGTTCAGCACGAAGGAGAAGTTCCGCCTCTACGAGCGGTCCTGGCCGTCGGGCATCGACCGGACGGCGTACGACGTCAAGCAGCGTCGCCTGGTGCGCACCGCCGTCGCGGACCTGGTCGACAACGACCGGGCGTTCACGTTCCTGCACGTGTCGCTGCCGGACCGGTTCGGGCACCTGTACGGCGGGCTGTCGCCCCAGTACCTCGCCGCGGTGCGCAAGACCGACCGCCAGCTCGGCACGCTGCTGGACACCGTCGCGGCCAACCCGATGCTGGCCGAGCACCTGACCGTCGTGCTCACCGCCGACCACGGCTTCGTGCCGGGCCAGCGCACGCACTCCCCGCGCGTGCTCGCGGACTACCGGATCCCGTTCCTGGCCTGGGGCGCCGGCGTGCAGCCGGGCGACCTCTACGCGCTCAACCCCGACTACCGCAACCCGCGCAAGCGGCACCCGGGGTACGCCGCGGCCCGGCAGCCGGTACGCAACGGCGACCTCGGCAACCTCGCGCTCGATCTGCTCGGGCTCGGCCCGATCCCCGGCAGCGACCTGAACGCCGGCCAGGACCTCGACGTCGGCTGACCTCGCCGGTTGAGGTGCGAGCGGAGCGAGCCTCGAAACCCCGACGACATCGCCGGTTGAGGTGCGAGGCGCGCCAGCGCCGAGCCTCGAAACCCAGCAACCCGAAAGACGGCCCCGGGAGCAAACACGCCTCTCGACTCACCAGGTTTCGAGGCTCAGGCGCTAGCGCGCCTTCGCACCTCAACCACCGTGGTGATGGTTGAGGTGCGAGCGGAGCGAGCCTCGAAGCCACCGTGGCGATGGTTGAGGTGTGAGGCGCGCCAGCGCCGAGCCTCGAAACCCGGCGACCCGAAAGACCGCCTCGGGAGCGAGCATGCCTCTCGGCTCACCAGGTTTCGAGGCTCAGGCGCTAGCGCGCCTTCGCACCTCAACCACCGAGGCGCTCAGGCCCAGAGCTGGCCCTCGAGGCGGTCCTCCGCCTCGTCGATGGTGCCCTCGTAGGCGCCCGTGGAGAGGTACTTCCAGCCGCCGTCGGCGACCACGAAGGCGATGTCGGCGCTCTCGCCGGCCTTGGCGGCCTTGGCGGCCTGGCCGAGCGCGGCGTGCAGGATGGCGCCGGTGGAGATGCCGGCGAAGATGCCCTCGAGCTCGAGCAGCTCACGCACCCGGCGTACGGCGTCGCGCGGGCCGACCGAGAAGCGCGCGTCGATGAGCGAGGCGTCGTACAGCTCGGGCACGAAGCCCTCGTCGAGGTTGCGCAGGCCGTAGACGAGCTCGCCGTACCTCGGCTCGGCGGCGACGATCCGCACCTCCGGCTTCGCCGACCGGAAGAACCGGCTGACGCCCATCAGGGTGCCGGTGGTGCCGAGGCCGGCCACGAAGTGGGTGATCGACGGGAGGTCGGCGAGCAGCTCGGGGCCGGTGCCTTGCTCGTGGGCGAGGGCGTTGGCGATGTTGCCGTACTGGTAGAGCATCACCCAGTCGGGGTGCTCGGCGGCGACCTGCTTCGCGACCCGGACCGCCTCGTTGGACCCGCCGGCCGCCGGGGACGACACGATCTCGGCGCCCCACATGCGGAGCAGCTGGCGTCGCTCCTCGGAGGTGTTCTCCGGCATCACGCAGACGATCCGGTAGCCCTTGAGCTTGGCGGCCATCGCGAGCGAGATGCCGGTGTTGCCGGACGTCGGCTCGAGGATCGTGCAGCCGGGACGCAGCGTGCCGTCCTTCTCGGCCTCCTCGATCATCTTCAGGGCCGGGCGGTCCTTGATCGAGCCGGTCGGGTTGCGGTCCTCGAGCTTCGCCCAGAGCCGCACGCCGGCGCCGCCGTGGTCGAACTGGGCAGACAGCCTCGGCAGCCCCACCAGCGGCGTGCCGCCGACGGAGGCGAGGAGGTTGTCGTAGCGCGGCATGACCTAGCGAGCGCCGCCCGCGACCGCGGGCAGGACGACGACCTGGTCACCGTCGCTGAGCTCGGCCTCGAGGCCGCCGATGAACCGGACGTCCTCGTCGTTGACGTAGACGTTGACGAAGCGCCGCAGGTCGGCGCCCTCGATCAGCCGCTCCTTGATGCCGGGGTGGTTGGCATCGAGGTCGTCGATCAGCGCGCTCAGGCTGGCACCGTCAGCGGTGACCGCCTTCTCGCCGCCGGTGTAGGTGCGCAGGATGGTCGGGATTCGGACCTCGATGGCCATGCTTGTGACTCCTCAGTTGCGTAGCTCGTCGACCACGGTGACCTCTTCCTCGGTCACCTCGCCGTCGACGATCCTGTAAGACCTGAACTCCACGGGGCCGTCGTTATTCCCGTGGTCGCGCGTGCTCACCAGCACGTAGTGCGCACCCGGCTCGCTGGCCAGGCCGATGTCGGTGCGGCTGGGGTAGGCCTCGGTGGCCGTGTGCGAGTGGTAGATCACGACGGGCTCCTCGTCGCGGTCCCACATCTCCTTGTAGAGCTCCAGCAGCTCGGTGGAGTCGAACTCGTAGAACGTCGGCGACCCCGCCGCGTTGACCATCTCGATCAGCCGCTCCGGACGGTCGGACCCCTCCGGGCCCGCGACGACCCCGCACGCCTCGTCGGGGTGGTCGCGCTTGGCGTGCGCGATGATGGCGTCGTACGTCGCGCGGTCGATGGTCAACACGGGCCCAACCCTACGAGGGCGGACGCAGGTACCTGGCCGCGGTCTCACCTGCAAGGACGTCGCCGATCCGCCGCTCGATGGACTCGCTCATCGGCGGCAGGCTCGCGAGCCGCCACCACCGCACGTCGACGTTCTCGTCGTCGGCGACCCGGGCCTCGCCGGTGACCCAGGTGCAGGCGAAGGTCAGGTCCAGGTAGGCGGCCCGGTCGCCGTTCTCGTAGACGACGTCGGGGATCACGCCGACCGAGACGAGCCGGTCGACGCTCACCTCGACACCCGCCTCCTCCAGCGCCTCGCGGGCCGCGGCGACGGCGGGCTCCTCGCCCGGGTCCACGATGCCGGTGACCGGGGACCACGCGCCGTTGTCGGCGCGTCTGGTGAGCAGGAGCTCGTCGTCGCGGCGGATGACGGCGGTGACACCGGGCAGCCACAGCTCGTGGGTGCCGACCATGGCGCGCAGCTCGGCCACGAACGGAGGGATCGGCATCAGCTGGTCAGCGCTCCGACCAGGGTCTCCTGGAGGTAGCCGACCCACTCGTAGATGTCGTGGGCCTGGGCGCGCGGGTCCTCGTCGGACAGCGAGTGCCAGTAGGCCTCGTCGCCCTCCTCGACGCCGAGCCGGGTCGCGAGGGCGAGCCGCAGGTCGGTGAACGACCGCATCCAGGTCTCGGCGGTCGGCTGGTCGAGCTCGACGTCGATCATCAGGCCCTCCTCGGTGAGCTCCTTGGGGAGCCCGGCCTCCTCGAGCCCGTCGATGATCGCGATCGCGGCGGCGGCCTTGCCGTCGCGCAGCGTGCCCTCGGTGAACCGGCGGAACTCCGCGGCCGCCTCCTCGTCGTGGGGGTAGGCGGTCGGGAACAGCCGCGCCAGCACCGGGTCCTCCGGCTCCTGGGTCGGCCCCGAGAAGTCCATCATCGCCTCGAAGGGATCGACGTCGTCGCGGGGCTCCGCGGCCTCGTTGCGCAGCAGCTCGACCAGCTGGCCGGCGAGCGAGCGCAGCAGGTCGGCCTCGAAGCCGGTGAAGTTGGCGATGATCAGCTTGCTGCGTCGGTGTCGCTGGAATGCACTCAACCCCAGCCCTCAGTCCTGTCTGTCCATGGTCGCCCAGAGGCCGTACTCGTGCATCGCCTGCACGTCGCGCTCCATCTCCTCGCGGGTGCCGTGGCTGACCACGGACTTGCCCTCCTCGTGCACCTCCATCATCAGCTTCTCGGCGACCTTCTTGGAGTAGCCGAAGTACTTCTGGAAGACGTAGCTGACGTACGACATCAGGTTGACCGGGTCGTTCCAGACGATCGTCACCCAGGGCTTCGCCGTCTGGAGGACGTCGTCGACGAGTTCGTCGGGTGTGATGGTCGGATCGACCTCGACAGGCGCGGTCACAGCCCCATGTTGACACAGCGCCGAGACGGCCGAGTTGGCACACTGATCCCCGTGGCTGACTCCGGCTCCCGATCGACCGCGCTGCTTACCGACCACTACGAGCTGACCATGCTCCAGGCCGCCCTCCGGTCGGGCGCCGCGCACCGCCGCTCGGTCTTCGAGCTGTTCCCGCGCCGGCTGCCCGAGGGCCGCAGGTACGGCGTCGTGGCCGGCGTCGGCCGGGCCCTGGACGCCCTCGAGGCGTTCCGGTTCGACGAGCCGACGCTGGCCGCGCTCCGGGACGTCGTCGACGCGTCGACGCTGGAGTGGCTGGCGTCGTACCGCTTCTCGGGCGACGTGTGGGGCTACGCCGAGGGCGAGGCGTACTTCCCCTACTCGCCACTGCTGATCGTGGAGTCGTCGTTCGCCGAGGCGGTGCTGCTCGAGACCCTGCTGCTCTCCATCTACAACCACGACTCGGCGATCGCCTCGGCGGCGTCGCGGATGACCCTCGCCGCCGGCGACCGACCCTGCATCGAGATGGGCTCGCGCCGTACCCACGAGGAGGCGGCCGTGGCGGCGGCGCGGGCGGCGTACGTCGCGGGCTTCGCGGCCACCTCCAACCTCGCGGCGCGGCACCGCTACGGCGTGCCGTCGACCGGCACCAGCGCGCACAGCTTCACGCTGCTGCACGACACCGAGGCCGACGCGTTCCGGGCGCAGGTCACCGCCCTGGGCGAGGGGACGACCCTGCTCGTCGACACCTACGACGTCACCGAGGCGGTCCGGCTGGCGGTCGAGGTCACCGGCCCGGGCCTGGGCGCCGTCCGGCTGGACTCGGGCGACCTCGCCGTCCAGGCCGCGGAGGTGCGCACCCAGCTGGACTCCCTGGGCGCGACCGGCACCCGGATCATCGTGACCAGCGACCTCGACGAGCACGCGATCGCGGCGCTCGCGGCCGCACCCGTCGACGGCTACGGCGTGGGCACCGAGCTGGTGACCGGCAGCGGGCACCCGACCTGCGGCTTCGTGTACAAGCTCGTGGCACGCGAGTCGGACGCCGGCGAGCTGGAGTCGGTGGCCAAGCGCAGCGTCGACAAGCCGTCGGTCGGCGGCCGCAAGTACGCGCTGCGCCGGCGCTCGGTCACCGGCGTCGCGGAGGCCGAGGTGGTCGGCGTCGGCCACCGCCCGGTCGGCGACGGCGACGACCGACCGCTGCTGGTGCCGCTGGTGCGGGCGGGCGAGGTCGTGGGCCGGGAGCCGTTGCCGGCCGCCCGCGAACGGCACCTGTCGGCGCGGGCCGAGCTGCCGGTGGCCGTCCAGCAGATGTCGCGAGGAGAGCCGGTCATCCCGACGATCCAGGAGTGAGCGGTAGCGTGGCCTGGCATGAAGCGTGCGTTGATCGTCACCGACGTGCAGAACGACTTCTGTGAGGGCGGATCGCTCCCGGTGGACGGCGGCGCCCGGGTCGCCGCCGACGTCGGGGCGGTGCTGCGGGCCTGGGTCGCGCAGGGCCCCGACGCCCCGGCGTACGACCACGTGGTCGCGACCAAGGACCACCATGTCGACCCGGGTGGGCACTGGGCGGCCGAGCCCGACTACGCCGAGTCGTGGCCGGTGCACTGCAAGGTCGGCACCGACGGCGAGGCGTTCCACCCCAACCTGGATCCGCAGCCCTTCGACGCGATCTTCCTCAAGGGCGAGCACACGGCGGCGTACTCGGGCTTCGAGGGGCGCACCGTCGACGGGGTCGCGCTCGCCGACTGGCTGAGGTCGCACGACGTGACCGCGGTCGACGTCTGCGGCATCGCGACCGACTACTGCGTCCGCGCCACCGCCCTCGACGCCCTCGGCGCCGGCTTCGACACCCGGCTGCTGCTCGGGCTGTGCGCGGGCGTCGCCGCCGACACGACCGCCGCGGCGGTGGCCGAGATGGAGTCCGCCGGGGTGCGCCTCGGCTGAGGCGCTCGGTCGAGCGGCAGGGCCCGTCGTACCTGACCTCAGTGTCGTATCCGGCCGAAATCACGACACTGAGGTCAGGTACGTCGGACGCAGGCGGCTCAGCACCACCTCTCGGCGAGCGTCCGGATCACGGTGAGGTTGCGGTTGGTCGCGACACCGAGGTGCTTCTCGACGGCGGCGTTCGTCAGCCTCGCCTCGTGGTAGTTCGGGCCGAGCAGCAGGTGGACGGCGCGCCCGCCGACCCTGGCCACCTCGCCCGCCGTACCGGCCGCCTCCACGGCCTCGACCCCCGCCTGCGTCGGCGGGTCCTTGAGCAGCGAGACGTAGTGGCGGCCCTCGTGGCCGTCGGCGAACCGCTCGGCGTCGGCGGCGATCTCGCGCAGCTCGGCCTGGGTGAAGACGATCGTCGGCACCTCGAAGCCCGCCTCCGCCTCGAAGGCGCTCTCGAGCGCCGCCTCGATCCGGGCCCGCGACCGCAGGGAGGTGTCGAAGCGGACGTTGCCGGTGTTGATGTAGGTCTCGACGCCGGTGCAGCCGGCGGCCTCGACCGCGGCGGCGATCGACGCCTTCGGGAACTTCCGCTTCGCGCCGAGGTTGATCGCCCGCAGGAACGCGATGTAGGTCCGAGTGGAGGCCGCCATGCGGGTGATCATCTCAGCGAAGCAGCATCGACCTCGTCCACAGCGGCCGCTGGTGGGCGGGGATCAGGCCCAGCTCGTCGAGGTATCCCGTGACCCGCTCCCCCATCCAGGCCAGCGTGTCCCGGTAGTGCGGGTTGCCGAGCGCGACCCGCCGACCCTCGCGGGGATCGATCCCCACGGCCTGGTAGGCCTCCGGGTTGACCAGGGCCCGGGCCACCAGGAACGCGGTCTGCGCCAGCGCCGCCTGGTGCCACGTCAGGGTCAGCCGGCCGAGCCGGGGCAGCATCCGCTCCACCTCGTCGCGGGCGAACGTCATGTGCCGGGCCTCCTCCAGCACATGGATCCGGCAGACCATCCGCACCAGCGGCTGCACGCGCTCGTCCCTCATCAGCTCGCGCTGCCAGCGGTCGAGGATCTCCTCGGCCACCAGGATCGAGGCGTACGCCGAGACGCCGACGCCGACCGTCTTCATCAGCCGGCCGAGGCGATGGATGGTGGGCTGCGGGCCGTAGGACGGCACGCCGATCCGCTCGATCGCCTTGCCGAACATCAGCGAGTGCCGGCACTCGTCGCCGACCTCGGTCAGGGCGTAGTGCATCCGCCGGGAGCGCGGGTCCGCGTCGTACAGGTCGCGCACCATCATCTGCATCAGGATCAGCTCGAACCACAGCCCGACGCTGGAGATGCTGGCCACCTCGTGCCGGGACAGCTCGATCCGCTGCGCCTCGGACATCCGGTCCCACAGCGGCGTGCCGTAGAGCGACATCCGCTCGGGCTGCATGAACCAGAGCCCGTCGGCCAGCGGCGCGCCCCAGTCGAGGTCGACCTCCGGGTCGTAACTCTGCTTCGCGCTCGACCTCAGCAGCCGGTCGGGGACGGCGTCGGCCGTCGAGTCGGTCCGGGTGTCGGTCATCATCATGCGGCTCTCCCGAGTTGTCTGTTACCAGAAGTAACGGCTACCGCTAGGCTGACGCACATGCCACGCCAGGTCAAGGACGGCCGCTCTGCCCGCTGGGACGCCCACCGCGAGGAGCGCCGCACCGAGCTCGTGCTCGCCGCGGTCGCCGCGATCGACGACCTCGGCCCGTCCGCGGGCATCTCCGAGATCGCCCGGGCGGCCGGCGTCAGCAAGCCGGTCCTCTACCGCTACTTCGACGGGCTCGACGACCTGTACGCCGCGGTCGGGCGCTGGGGCGCCGACGAGGTGATGCGGCGACTGCTGCCGGCGATCCTCACCGAGGCGCCGATCCGCGAGCGGGTCGGCCGGGGGGTCGAGGCCTACCTCGCGACGATCGAGCTGCACCCGCACGTCTTCCTGCTGCTGGTGCGCCACCGCGCCGCCGGCACCGACCCCCTCGCCGACGGCAAGGCCGCGATCGCGGCGGCGTTCGCCCGGATCCTCGGCGACACGCTGCGCGAGCTCGGGGTCGACACCGGCGCCGCGGAGCCCTGGGCCCAGTCGCTGGTCGGCATGGGCCTGGCGACCGGCGAGTGGTGGCTGGAGCGGCAGACCATGAGCCGGGCCGCCGTCGGCGCGCACCTGACGTCCTTCATCTGGCACGCGTTCTCCGGGACGGCCGAGGAGCTCGGCGTACCCCTGCGATCGCTGGACGCCCCGGGCGCCGTGCCCGGATCGATCACCCCGCTCGAGGAGAGGCGATGACCCACCCCGACACCCGCCACGCGCCGCGGGAGCAGTACGCCGGCCCGGCGACGCTGATCGCCGGCGAGGTCCGGCTGGAGGTCGAGGCCGACCTGCGCGGCCGCTTCGAGCCGATCGACGGCCGCTTCCACTGGTACGGCCGCCTCGCGGCCGCGACCGGGCTCGACCGGATCGGCTCCGGCGCGACCGTCACCCTCGCGACCGAGCACGGCTCGGCCGACGGCCGGCTCAGCGACATCGACCCGTGGGGGCGGCCGCGCGTGAGCGGACTGGGCCGGCCCCCGTTCTGAGGGCCGGCCACCCCCGTGACCCGCATCACGTTCAAATACATAGGTTTCCGATGTAAAGTCGAACGGTGACCGAGACCGAGCTCGCCAGCGACCTGGTCGTGCACGCCGCGCGGCTGATCCGCGCCGTACGCCGGGAGCTGCACATGCCGGCCGGGATCCGGATCCTGTCGCTGATCGACGAGCTCGGCCCGCTGGGCATCACCCGGCTCGCCGACCTGGACCGCTCCTCGCAGCCGTCCATGTCGGGCGCCGTCGCCCAGCTCGCCGACCAGGGCTGGGTCACCAAGGCCCCGAACCCCGACGACGCACGCGCCTCGGTCGTGACGCTCACCGACGCCGGTGAGGCGGAGCTCGCCCGGGTGCGACAGGCGTTCGGCGAGCGCGTCGCCGGCATCGTCGCCGGCCACCCCACCCTCACCACCGACGATCTCGCCACGGCCGTCGCCGTGCTCCGAGCGATCCTGGAGAAAGGCCGTCCGTGACCTCGTTCCTCAAGCAACCCCGCGCCGTCTGGGCCGTCGCCTTCGCCTGCGTGATCGCGTTCATGGGCATCGGCCTCGTGGACCCGATCCTCAAGGAGATCGCCGCCGACCTCGGCGCGACCGGCAGCGAGGTCTCGCTGCTGTTCAGCAGCTACATGGCCGTGATGGGCGTCGCGATGCTGGTCACCGGCGTCGTCTCCAGCCGGATCGGCGCGAAGCGCACGCTGCTCGCCGGCCTGGTGCTGATCATCGTCTTCGCGGCCCTCGCCGGCTCGTCGGACTCCGTCGGCGCCGTGATCGGCTTCCGCGCCGGCTGGGGCCTGGGCAACGCGCTCTTCGTCGCGACCGCCCTGGCCACCATCGTCCAGTCGTCCCGGGGCTCGGTCGCGCAGGCGATCATCCTCTTCGAGGCGGCGCTCGGCCTCGGCATCGCGTCCGGACCGCTGCTCGGCGGCCTGCTCGGCGAGCAGTCGTGGCGCGCGCCGTTCTACGGCGTCTCGACGCTGATGGCCATCGCCCTGGTCGCGACCGCGTTCCTGCTGCCGGCGACGCCGCCGCAGGGTCGTCGTACGTCGCTGGCCGACCCGTTCCGCGCCCTGCGGCACCCCGCCCTGCTGCTGCTCGCGCTGGTCGCGATCTTCTACAACCTCGGCTTCTTCACGCTGATGGCCGCCGGCCCGTTCGCGCTGCCGAGCTTCGGGATCATGGAGATCGGCTGGACGTTCTTCGGCTGGGGCGTGCTGCTCGCGTTCACGTCCGTGCTGGTCGCCCCGTGGCTGCAGCGGATCTTCGGCACGCTGCCGACGCTGACCGCGGTGCTCTCGCTGTTCGCGGTCGTGATGGCGCTGATGGCGGTCTTCGCCGAGCACGAGGCCGCGATCGCCGTCGGCATCATCGTGGTCGGTGCCCTGCTCGGCATCAACAACACCCTGGTGACCGAGGCGGTCATGGGCGCCGCGCCGGTCGAGCGTCCCGTCGCGTCCGCGGCGTACTCCTTCGTCCGCTTCACCGGCGGCGCCATCGGCCCCTTCGTCGCCATGAAGCTCTTCGAGCACCAGGGCGTGCACGCACCGTTCTGGTTCGGCGCCGCCGCGATCGCCGTCGGCGTGGTCATCATCGCCGCCGGCACGCCGGTGATCCGGCGGGCGCTCCACGACGCCCCCGCCGCACACTCCCCCGGCGAGGCCGAGGCGGAGCTGATCGGCGACCTGGCCTGAGGATCAGCTCCCGGACTCTCCTCACTGGATTCGTCGATCGCGGCGCCTGGGCGGATGACGGTGGTGGAGGCTTGGGGGCCGCCGGGCCGGCGTGCGGGTTTCGGCTGCTGGCAGCCGAAACCCGCGCGACACGCCGGGCCAACGCGGCGTGTCGTGCGGGTTCCGGCTGTCAGGCGGGAGCCGGGGTGCTGGTGTGACCCCTGATGCGATGCCTGCGACCTGATGGGCCTCGGGACGGGGGCGGACACGTCAGCGGCGCGCGGGCGGAGTCCGCGTCGACAACCGCGCCCCGTGAGCCGACCGGGAGGGACCCGCGGCCGCGGACGGCCACCGGCCGCCGCACTGCGGTCTCGCGCAGCTCGCAGGCTCGCCGCGCGAGGCTCAGAGGTTCCCGCGGAGCTCCTGCTCCCGTTCGATCGCCTCGAAGAGCGCCTTGAAGTTGCCCTTGCCGAAGCCGAGCGAGCCGTGCCGCTCGATGAACTCGTAGAAGACCGTCGGCCGGTCGCCCATCGGCTTGGTGAAGATCTGCAGCAGGTAGCCGTCCTCGTCGCGGTCGACCAGAATCTTGCGCCGCTTCAGCTCGTCGATCGGCACCCGCACCTCGCCGATCCGGGCGCGCAGCTCGGGGTCGTCGTAGTAGGAGTCCGGGGTGTCGAGGAACTCGATGCCGTTGTCGCGCAGGATGTCGACGCTGCGCAGGATGTCGTTGGTGGCGAGCGCGATGTGCTGGCAGCCGGCGCCGTCGTAGAACTCGAGGTACTCGTCGATCTGCGACTTCTTCTTCGCGATCGCGGGCTCGTTGAGCGGGAACTTCACGCGGTGGTTGCCGCTCGCCACGACCTTCGACATCAGTGCGGAGTAGTCGGTGGCGATGTCGTCGCCGATGAACTCGGCCATGTTCGTGAAGCCCAGCACCTTGTTGTAGAACTCGACCCACTCGTCCATCCGACCGAGCTCGACGTTGCCGACGCAGTGGTCGACGGCCTGGAAGAGCCGCTTCGGATGGCCCTCGCGGCGCGCGACCTTGGTGGTCGCGGCGACGTAGCCAGGCAGGTACGGGCCGTCGTACTTCGAGCGGTCGACGAGGGTGTGGCGGGTCTCGCCGTACGTCGCGATCGCGGCGATCCGCACCGTGCCGTGCTCGTCGGACTCGTCGTGCGGCTCGACCAGGATCGTCGCGCCCAGCGCTCGGGCGTGGTCGATGCACTTGTCGACGTCCGGCACCTCCATCGCGAGGTCGACGACGCCGTCGCCGTGCTTGCGGTGGTGGTCGAGGACCGGGCTGTCCGGGGTCACGCCGCCGGTGAAGACGAAGCGGGCGCTGCCGGAGCGGAGCACGTAGGACTTCGAGTCGCGGCAGCCGTTCTCGGGGCCGCGATAGGCCTCGAGGTCCATGCCGAGCGCCAGCTGGTAGAAGGTCGCGGTCTGGGTGGCGTTGCCCACCACGAAGCACACGGCGTCCTGGGCGGTCACCGGGAAGGGGTCATGGGCGGCGTCGTACTCCACCAGCCCGACCAGCTCCTTGAGCTGCTCGAGAGTGAGGTCGGCCTTCAGCTCGTCCGGGGTCAGCGTCATGGCAGGAGCCTCGTCGCGCCAGACATTGTGTGCAACAGTACGTCGAAATACTGTGCAACCTGTCCAACATCGGGAGGCGACGTGGACGCTCTGGACGGCAGGTTGATCGACCTGTTCGCGACCGACCCGCGGATCGGGGTGCTCGAGGCGTCCCGGCGGCTCGGCGTCGCCCGGGGAACGGTTCAGGCGCGCCTGGACAAGCTCGCCACCAGCGGGGTGATCACCGGGTGGGGTCCCGAACTCTCCCCCGAGGCGCTCGGCTACCCGGTGACGGCGTTCCTCACCCTGGAGATCCGGCAGGAGCCGAGCCGGGGCGGCCACGACACCGTCGGCGCCCACCTCGCCGCGATCCCCGAGGTGCTCGAGGCGCACACGATCACCGGCGCCGGCGACATGCTCGCCCGCGTGGTGGCCCGGTCGAACACCGATCTGCAGCGGGTCATCGACCGGGTCCTGGAGACCTCCGCGATCGTGCGCTCCTCGACGGTCATCGCGCTCGCGACGCAGGTGCCCTACCGGGTCCGGCCGCTGGCTCGGACGGTCACCGATCCCCAACTCACCCAACACGGGTGAGGACCCGGGCGGGACCGCACTGTCACTGTGGCGTTCCGTCAGGCAGGAAGGTCATGGCCATGCCACCTATCGACCCGGGCGAGCTCTTCGGCAACCGTTTCCTGGACCAGGAGGTCCCGACCCATCGGTTCCCGGACGCCGGCATGACGGCGACCGACGCGATGCGCCTGGTCGCCCTCGACATGGCGCTCGAGGGCGACCCGAGCCGCAACCTCGCCACGTTCGTGACCACCTGGATGGAGCCCGAGGCCCAGCGGATCATCGCCGAGAACCTGCACCGCAACTTCATCGACCACGCGGAGTACCCCCGGACCGCCGAGATCGAGCAGCGCTGCATCCGGATCCTCGCGGACCTGTTCCACGCCCCGGGCGAGACGACCGGCGCGCGCACACAGGGCTCGTCCGAGGCGATCATGCTCGGCGCACTGTCGTTGAAGTGGAGGTGGCGCGAGCGCCGCTCGGCGGCGGGCCTGCCCACCGAGAGCCCGAACCTGGTCTTCGGCGGCGACGTGCACGTCGTGTGGGAGAAGTTCTGCCGCTACTTCGACGTCGAGCCGCGCATCGTGCCGCTCCAGGAGGGCAAGTACACGATCGGTCCCGACGACGTCGCGCCGCACATCGACGAGAACACCATCGGCGTGGCCGCGGTCCTGGGCACCACCTTCACCGGTCACCGCGACGACATCGTCGGCATCAACGACCTGCTGGTCCGGCTCAAGCGCGAGCAGGGCCACGACGTACCGCTGCACGTCGACGGCGCGAGCGGCGGCTTCGTGTGGCCGTTCCTCTACCCCGACTCCCCCTGGGACTTCCGGCTCGAGCAGGTCCGCTCGATCAACGTCTCGGGCCACAAGTTCGGCCTGGTCTACCCCGGCATCGGCTGGCTGATCTTCCGCGAGAAGGCCGACCTCGCACCCGATCTGGTCTTCGAGGAGAACTACCTCGGCAAGACCGATGCGACCTTCACCCTCAACTTCTCGACCGGCTCGGCAATGGTGCTCGCGCAGTACTACAACCTGGTCCGTCTCGGACGCGAGGGCTACACCTACATCATGCGGGGGATGCAGGACAACGCCCACGCGCTGGCGGAGCGACTCGAGCAGATCGGCGGGTTCGAGCTCATCGGCCGCGACGAGGAGCAGCTGCCGCTGGTCGCGTTCCGACTGCGCGACCACTCGAAGTACGACGAGTTCGACGTCGCCTGGCAGCTCTCCGCCGAGCGCGGCTGGATGGTGCCGGCGTACACGCTCCCGCCGAAGGCGGACAACATCACCATCATGCGGGCCCTGGTCAAGCAGAACTTCAGCCGCGAGCACGTCGACACGCTCGCCCGCGACATCGAGCAGGCCTGCCACACGCTGGAGCGCAAGGGCGGGGCCCACGAGTCCGAGCGCCAGCAGATGCTGCAGAGCCCGAGCCACTGACGCGGTCGGATCCGGGGCGGGCCCGCTCGCGGCCGGACCTGGACCCTCAGATCGCCAGGCTGACCGGCATCGTCGCGACCCAGCCGAGCGCGACCAGGAGGGTGGCGGTCCCGACGCCGCAGAGCACCCAGCGCAGCCGCCGGCTGCGGATCCGGGTGCCGATGCCGGCGAAGAAGAGGACGACGGCGTAGAGCACCACCGACAGCACGTAGTTGCCGGCGCGCTGGATGTCGCGCCGGACCTCGGCCGCGGAGCGCTCGGACTCGACGTCGAGCGCGGCCGCCTCCTCCTTCGCGGCGACGCGGTACTCGTCCATGGCGAACGGCGTGGGCGGCGCACCCTCTGCGGTGAGCGGGTCGGTGGCCAGCCAGGCCTCGAAGGCCGGCCGGAACTCGGGCCGGAACCGGTCCTCGTAGAAGGCCGCCATGTCGCGCTCGCCGCGCTGCTGGGCGTCGGCCCAGGCGATGAACGTCGCGACGTCCACCTGCGTCTCGGCCTGCGCGAGACCCTGGGCGCGCGCCGCCTCGATCCGGATGGCGCTGGTCCGGCTGGCGGCGGCGGCCTGCTCGCCGTTCCAGCGGGTGGCCTGGTAGCTGCTCCACGAGGTGCCGAGGGCGGCGACCACGAGCAGCACCGTGACGAGGACCTCCTGCCAGTCGCGGCCCGACCGGCCCGGGTCAGCCGGCTCGGCCATGCTCGTCACAGGGCGGGGAGACACTGACGTCGGCGGCCCGCATCTGCTGGTCCATCAGCTCCAGGGTGCGCTCCATCGCCGTCGGCTTGAGCCGACCGACCCCGTCGCCGTGCGGATGGTCGAAGAAGACGAGCAGCAGCATCATGAGCGTGATCACCAGCGTGACGCTGCCCATCAGCACGCCCTGGGTCACCGCGCCCTCCCCGCTGTCGGCGAAGAAGAGCAGGTAGACGAAGAGGATCCCGCAGACGATCCAGAGCACCAGCCACAGCGGGAGCGGGATCAGGCCCTCGGCACCGTGGATGCGGTCGACCCGGGCCTGCTCACGATCGGAGGTCTGGTCCATCCAGCGGTCATACGCCGACTGCTCCGCGTCGGTCGACGGCTCGACGGTCGAGATGGTGCGGAACATCGCCACACCCCACGGGTTCACCTGCTCGCCGAGGGTGCCGGAGTCGACCGCGTCCCACTCCGCGCCGACGACCGAGCGGGCGTAGCAGACGAGCTCGCCGGTCAGCGTGGCCGACTCGGGAGCCGGCAGGAACTGGGCGGTCTGGACCTGCTGGGCCACGATCGTGGCCTCCGACTCGGCACCGGCGCGGGCCTCGTCGTACGACGTGAACGCCAGGAAGATGATGAACCCGAGCAGGACCGAGAACCCGGTCGCCAGCACGCCGAACACGCCGGACGCGCGGTCGCCGTCGGTGAACCTGCTGCCCTCCGGGGCGTGGCGGCGCACGACCAGCATCGCGACGACCGCGACCGCGGTCGTCGCGATCGCGATGAGCAGGGCGACGACGAGGTTCACGCCGCTCATCCTGGCGACGCCGCCATCCGGGGACATCATCCGAATCGTGTGAAGACGTCCCTGCCGATCCGCTCCTACCGTGGCCGCACCCGTGATCCGTGGAAGCGAGGACGACCGTGAGCATCGAGCACCCGACCCTGCCCCGGCAGGAGGTCCTGCCGTTCCCACCGACCCCCTCGGCATCCCTGGCCAGCCGCACCATGCAGGAGTCGGTCTACCGGGCGCGCGAGCCGGAGCAGCACCTGCCGAAGGACGCCCCCAACATCCTGGTCGTCCTGATCGACGACGCCGGGCCCGGCCTGCCCGACACGTTCGGCGGCGAGGTGCGGACCGCGACGCTGACCCGGGTCCTCTCCGAGGGCATCGGCTACAACCGCTTCCACACCACCGCCATGTGCTCACCCACGCGCGCCTCGCTGCTGACCGGACGCAACCACCACCGGATCGGCAACGGCCAGATCGCCGAGCTGGCCAACGACTGGGACGGCTACTCGGGCCACATCCCGACCAGTACGTCGCTGGTCGCCGAGGTGCTGACCGACTACGGCTACTCCACAGCGGCCTTCGGCAAGTGGCACAACACGCCGGCCGAGGAGACGACGCCGTCGGGACCGTTCCACAACTGGCCGACCGGCCGCGGGTTCGAGTACTTCTACGGCTTCCTCGCAGGCGAGGCCTCGCAGTACGAGCCCAACCTGGTGCGCAACACCACCAGCGTGCTGCCGCCCAAGCGGGCCGAGGAGGGCTACCACCTCAGCGAGGACCTCGCCGACGACGCGATCGGCTGGCTGCGCCGGCACCAGGCCTTCGAGCCGGACAAGCCGTTCTTCATGTACTGGGCGAGCGGCTGCCTGCACGGCCCGCACCACATCATGAAGGAGTGGGCGGACAAGTACGCCGGCGCGTTCGACGACGGCTGGGACGCCTACCGCGAGCGGGTCCACGAGTCGGCCAAGACGGCCGGCTGGATCCCCCAGGACGCCGAGCTGACGCCGCGCGACCCCCGCCTGCCCGCCTGGGACGACATCCCCGAGGAGGAGAAGCCGTTCCAGCGCCGACTGATGGAGATCGCCGCCGGGTACGCCGAGCACGTCGACGTGCAGGTCGGCCGGCTCCTCGACGAGGTGGAGCGGCTCGGGCGGGCCGACAACACCCTGGTGTTCTACATCTGGGGCGACAACGGCTCCTCCGGCGAGGGCCAGAACGGCACGATCAGCGAGCTGCTCGCGCAGAACGGCATCCCCACCACCGTGGACATGCACATCAAGGCGCTCGAGGAGATCGGCGGCCTCGACGTGCTCGGCTCGCCCAAGACCGACAACCAGTACCACGCCGGCTGGGCGTGGGCGGGCAGCACGCCGTACAAGGGCATGAAGCTGCTGGCCTCCCACCTCGGCGGCACCCGCAACCCGATGGTGGTGCGCTGGCCGGAGAAGATCGCCGCGGACGCGCGCCCGCGCACGCAGTTCCACCACTGCAACGACCTGGTGCCGACGATCTACGAGGTGCTCGGCATCACCCCGCCCCGCGTCGTCCGCGGTGTCGAGCAGCAGCCGCTCGACGGCACCAGCTTCGCCTACACCTTCGACGACCCGGAGGCCGAGGGCCGGCTGCGCACGCAGTACTTCGAGATCATGGGCAGCCGCGCGATCTACCACGACGGCTGGATGGCCTCGGCCTTCGGGCCGCGGGCACCCTGGGTGCCGGGCCAGCCGCCGGGCATCCAGGAGTGGACGCCGGACCAGGACACGTGGGAGCTCTACCACCTCGACGAGGACTGGACCCAGGCCAACGACCTCGCCGAGACCCACCCCGACAAGCTCGCGCAGCTCAAGGAGGTCTTCGCGATCGAGGCGGCGCGCAACAGCGTGTACCCGGTCGGCGGGGGTCTGTGGGTGCCCGTGTTCCACCCCGAGCTGCGGATCTCCACGCCGTACCGCAGCTGGACCTTCAGCGGCGACATCGTGCGGATGCCCGAGTTCTGCGCGCCCGCGCTGGGCAACCGCGCCAACACGGTCACCATCGACGCCGAGCTGCCCGAGCGCGCCAGTGGCGTGCTCTACGCGCTCGGCGGCGCCGGCGGCGGACTGACCTGCTTCATGGACGACGGCCACCTCTGCTACGAGTACAACTGCTTCATCCTGATGCGCACCAAGATCCGGACCGAGCAGCCGCTGCCGGCGGGGCGGACCCGGATCGAGGTGCGCACCGAGTACGCCGAGGTCCGGCCCGGTGGCCCACTCGACGTCACCCTGTCGGTCGACGGCGCGCAGGTCGCGTCCGGGCTCGTGCCGGTCAGCGCGCCACTCCTCTTCACCGCCAACGACTGCCTCGACATCGGCACCTGCCTGGGCGGCTCGGTCTCGCTGGACTACTTCGACCGGGCGCCGTTCCCCTTCGAGGGCACGATCGACACCGTCGAGGTGAGCTACCTCAGCTGACCTCGAGGCTGAGCCTCGATCTCGCCGCGAGCCAGGCGCTCCGCTCGGCGGCGGCCCGGGGGCGGGCACAACCGTTCAATTGCACCCGTGACCGCGACCGATCAACGATCGGGCCGCCAGGAGGGCGTCACGGTGAGAGCTGGGCACTCAGCTCGGCGGCGGCACGCTCGACCTGCGGCGCGACCGCGGCCTCGTCGAGACCGGCGTCGAGGGTGACGATGCCGACGCTGGCGTCGAGTCCGGGTACGTCGCGCACCGGCGTGGCCAGTCCGCGCGCACCGACCTGCAGCTCGCCGACGGTCACGACGTACGGCGCGGGGTCGCCGGATCGGCCGAGCAGGATCGCCCGGCCGGCCGCGCCGGCGGCGAGCGGGTGCCGGGAGCCGACCCGGTAGGCGACGTGGTAGTCGGTCCACGACGGCTCGACCACCGCGAGCGCCAGCGCCTCCTCGCCGTCGGCGATCGTCAGGTGTGCCGTGCAGCCGACGGTCTCGGCCAGGTCGCGCAGCACCGGCAGCGCGGCCTCGCGGATCACCGGCTGCACGGCGGTCCCGAGCCGGAGCACTCCGAGGCCGACCCGGAGCCGGCCGCGCGGGTCGCGGCGTACCAGCGTGTGACGCTCGAGCGTCCCGACCAGCCGGTGCACGATGGTGCGGCTGACCTCGAGCTCGGCGGCGAGCTCGGTGATCGTCAGCCCGTCGGGCGCGGCCACGAGTACGTCGAGCACGCGCAGACCGCGATCGAGCGTCTGGGAGATCTCGGCGGCCACGGTGCGAGCGTAGCGAGCCGAGAGCCTGGGTGCTCCCGGCCCCGACGCACCTGACGTGTGTGCTGTGGAGACTCACGTTCCACAGCAGCGAGGTCAGGTGCGTCGCGCGGCCACGGCGAGGTCTGGGTCAGGAGGTCTTGCGCGTCGCCCAGTCGCGGATCCGGTCGATCCGGGCGTGCAGCTGCTCGGCGGTCGCGACCGCCGCGGCCGGGCCGCCGCACTCCTTGCGCAGCGCGGCGTGCGTGATGCCGTGCGCCTGCCCGGTGCGGTGGTACCAGGCGGCGACCAGGCCGTTGAGCTCGCGCCGGAGCACGGCGAGCTGCTCGTGGGCGGAGACCTGCGCGACGGTGTCGGGCTCGGGCTTCGCGGCGCTCGCGGCCTTCTGCTTCTTCGCGCGCTCGCTCTGGCGACTGTGCAGCAGCTCGCGCACCTGGTCGGGCTCGAGCAGGCCGGGGATGCCGAGGAAGTCCATCTCCTCCTCCGACCCGACGTGCACCTCGCCGGCGTGGCCGAACTCGCCGCCGTCGTACAGCACCCGGTCGAAGCGGGCCTCGGAGCCCATCGCCTCGAAGGACCCCAGCAGGTCGTCGGACGCCGCGTCCCCCGCGTTCGCCTCCGCCATCAGCTGGTCCTCGGCCGCGAAGATGTCGCCCTCGTCCTTGACCTTGCGGCCGAGCACGTGGTCGCGCTCGACCTCCATCTCCGAGGCGAAGCCGAGCAGGTTGGGCACCGACGGCAGGAAGACCGATGCCGTCTCCCCCCGGTTACGGGCCCGGACGAACCGGCCGACGGCCTGGGCGAAGAAGAGCGGGGTCGAGGTGGTGGTCGCGTAGACGCCGACCGCCAGGCGGGGCACGTCGACGCCCTCGGACACCATGCGCACCGCGACCATCCAGCGCCGGTCGTTGCCGCTGAACTCGCTGATCCGCTTCGACGCGGCCTTCTCGTCGGAGAGCACGACGGTCGCGGGCTCGCCGGAGATGCCCCGCAGGATCTTGGCGTAGGCGCGGGCGGAGTCCTGGTCGGTCGCGATCACCAGGCCGCCGGCGTCCGGGACGTGCCGGCGTACTTCCGAGAGCCGCTTGTCCGCGGCGGCCAGCACCGACGGGATCCACGCGCCGCCGGGGTCGAGCGCGGTGCGCAGGGCCTGGTTGGTGAGGTCCTTGGTCAGCGGCTCGCCGAGGCGCGCGGCGATCTCGTCGCCCGCGCGCGTGCGCCACTGCATCTCGCCGGAGTACGCCATGAACAGCACCGGCCGGACGACGTGGTCGGCCAGCGCGTGCGCGTAGCCGTAGGTGTAGTCGGCCACCGACCGCGGCACGCCGTCGTCGCCCGGGGCGTAGCTGACGAACGGGATCGGGTTGATGTCGGAGCGGAACGGCGTGCCCGTGAGCGCGAGCCGGCGTGACGCCGGCTCGAACGCCTCCCGGATGCCCTCGCCCCACGACAGCGCGTCACCGGCGTGGTGCACCTCGTCGAGGATCACCAGGGTCTTGAACCGCTCGGTGCGGATCCGCATCGCGAGCGGGTTCACCGCGACGCCGGCGTAGGTCACCGCGACGCCGACGAAGTCCCCCGACGTCTTGCCCTTGCCGGCGGAGTACGTCGGGTCGATCGGGATGCCGGCCCGCGCGGCCGCCTCGGCCCACTGCAGCTTGAGGTGCTCGGTCGGCGCGACCACCGTGATCCGGTCGACCAGCCGGCGGCCGAGCAGCTCGGCGGCGACCGAGAGCGCGAACGTCGTCTTGCCCGCCCCCGGCGTTGCGACCGCGAGGAAGTCGCGGGGGTGGTCGTCGAAGTACTGCTTCATGGCAGCGGACTGCCACGCACGCAGGGAGGTCGCCGTACCCCAGGCGGCGCGCTCTGGCCAGGCCGGGCCCAGCCTCGATCCGAGAGGCGCGTTGGGCTGGGGATCGGCCGCCGGCCGACCCGTCACTCGTCGGACCCGCTGCCGCCGCCGGCGTCGTCGCGGAGCGACTCCCAGACTTCCTTGCACTCGGGACAGACCGGGAACTTCTCCGGCGCGCGGCTGGGCACCCAGACCTTGCCGCAGAGCGCCACGACGGGGGTGCCCATCACCATCGCCTCGGTGAGCTTGTCCTTCTCCACGTAGTGGGAGAACCGCTCGTGGTCGCCCTCATCGGTCGGGACGGTACGGCGATCCTCACGGACGTCCGTGTCTGTCGAGAAGCCGATGGTGGTCACGGACGAACACCTTACGTCAGAGGTGCCCCGGAGAGGGACTGCCGTCGCGCCGGCACCGGTCAGTTCAGCTCGGGATCGAACGGGCGCGTCGAGTGCCAGGCCAGCTCGCCGGGCTGCCGGCGCAGCACCTCGCGCCACAGCTCGGCGGTGTCGATCCGGAACGCGTCGACGCTCTCGGCGGGGACGACGTACCAGCTGCCCTCGGCGATCTCGCCGTCGAGCTGGGCGGCGCCCCACCCGGCATACCCGGCGAAGATCCGCAGCTCGGCCAGGCTCCCCTCGATCAGCTCCACCGGCGTGTCGAGGTCGACGAGGCCCAGCCGACCCTCGAGGGCGCGGAAGCCCACCGGGGCGTCGTCGGCATCGCGCAGCAGGGCCACGGCGAGCGCGCCGTCGGTGCCGACCGGGCCTCCGTGGAAGAGCACGTCGGGTTCGCTGACCACGTCGGTCCAGGCATCGAGCACGTCGTCGACGCGGACGGCGGAGGGCCGGTTGAGCACCACCCCGAGCGCGCCGTCGTCGTCGACGTCGAGCAGCAGCACGACGCTGTCGGCGAAGTTCGGGTCGAGGAGCGCAGGCGTCGCCAGCAGCAGCATCCCCGCGCGTGCCTCGCTCATGGCCCCATCATCACGCACCCCTCCAGTCACGGCATCGCCCGGATCATGCGAGGCCGGCCCAGCAGCCGGCGCCCTCGGCCCACCACATAGGTTCGGGACATGGGCGAGCGGATCACCGAGGACGTCAAGCGCGTGGCTCGCGCGATGCTCAAGGAGTTCGACGACCTGATGACCAGGATCGTCACGGAGGTCTGGTCGTCGGTGCCGGCCTACGCCGAGCTGATGCTGCACCAGAGTGAGCTGCGCGAGCGGACTCGGGAGAACGTGCACAACGTCATCACCTGCCTGCTCGAGGACCGGGAGCCGACCGCGGAGGAGCTCGCCCGCGCGACGGCCACCGGGGAGCGGCGCGCGATCCAGGGGGTCTCCGCCTCCTCCGTGATCCAGTCGTTCCGCACCGCGGAGCGGGCCCTCAACGAGGAGTACGTCGACTGGTGCGCGCGCATGCAGGTGCAGCGGGCCAACATCGGCAGCGGCCGCGCCGCGATGATCCGCTGCCTGGACGCCCTGGAGCAGGCGATGCTCGAGGCGCACATGGAGATCCAGCGCCAGGTCGAGGAGGACCTGCGACTCAGCGAGCCCGGCCTCTTCCGGCGGCTGGCGACGGGATCCAGCGTCGAGCTGGCCGACCTGCAGCGCCTGGCCGTCACGATGGGCATCGACGACCCCGAGCGGGGCACGTTCGTGATCGTCGCGCTCGCCTCCCGGGTCCGGGCCGACCGCGCCGCCATGGAGCGGCACCGGCACCGCTTCGTGTCGAGGCTGCGGCAGCTCTTCGCCGTGCCGGTGCTGTCGGGCACCGTCGAGGCCGAGGGCCTCGAGTGGGTGACCCTCTTCGCGATGCCCTGGCGGGGCGACGACCTGCGGAGCCTGGCCACGCGGATCGCCGACTCGTTCCGGTACGACGCGGCGACCGACGTCGTCGCCGCGATCAGCAACACCTGCGTCGGCATGTCCGGCCTGGGCACCGCGTGCAAGCAGGCGATCACCACCCTGGAGTCGCGGTCGGCGACCGACGACGGCCCACCCGTACACCTCTTCCGCGATCGCCTGCTGGAGGTGATGGTGCACCGCGATCCGCCGATGGGGCGGCACCTGGTCCAGCGCTACCTCGAGCCGCTGGAGGGCGGTGGCGACCTCCTGGTCACGCTGCGCACGCACCTCGAGCAGGACCTCTCGGTGCGGGCCACGGCCGAGGCCCTGCACGTGCACAAGAACACCGTCGTCTACCGGCTGCGGCGCATCGAGGAGCGCACCGGCCTGCTCACCCGGCGACCACGCGACCTGGCGAAGCTGGTGCTGGCGGTGGAGGCGTGGGAGGCCTCCGGCGAGTAGTGCCCACCTGGGGGCACGGACTCAGCCGTCGACGAGCCCGGCCTCCCGCGCGACCCGCACCAGCGCGGAGACCAGCTCCTCCGGCGCGGCCGTGCCGTCGTCGATGACCACCAGCGAGTCGACCCCGGCGTCGCGCATCGCCAGCAGCCCCGCGACCGCGTCGTCGACCGTGCCGGAGATCGTGACCGCCCCGACGCAGTCGTCGTCCACGAGCTCGGCGGCCGACTCCCCGGCCCGCAGCCGGCGCTGCAGCTCGGCCGCGAGGTCCTGGTCGATGCCGGCGTGCTCGGTGATCGCGGAGGCGCCGTGCATGCCCAGGTAGCGCGCGGTGTGGGCACGCAGCCGCTCCCGCGCGCCGGTGGTCGTGGTGTCGAGGGTGAAGGAGGCGTACGCCGTCACCTCGGTCGGCCGGTAGGTCTCGCGGACCCAGCGCACGTAACCGGCGGACGAGAGCACCGAGAGCATCAGGCCGTCGGCCAGCTCCGCGCCCCGAGCGAGCGCCCGCGGCCCCTTGACGCCCCAGACGATGGGCACCTGCTGCGGCGGCGTGGCGTCCAGGGCGCAGCTCATCTGCGTGCCGAGCACCTCGCCCTCCAGCCGGCCACCGGCGAGCAGCACCCGCAGGGCGGCGGTGTAGTCGGCGAGCACCCCGATGGGCCGCTCGAAGGGGATGCCCAGCTGCTCCTGCATCCACCGTGCGTTCGAGGCGCCCAGGCCGAGCACGCTGCGGCCGGCGGAGACCTCGGCCAGCGCGTGGGCCTCCATCGCCATCAGGGCGACGTGCCGGGTCCACGGGTTCACCACGCCGAGGCCGATGCGGACCCGCTCGGTGACCGCGGCGATCGCGCCGGCCACGGCGAACGCGCCGCGCTCGAGGTAGTCCTCACTGACCCACACGTCGTGCAGTCCGGCCCGCTCGGCGAGCCGGGCGAGGTCGACCGCGTCGGCGGCGCTGCGACGTCCGGACGGCGCGACTCCCAGCCTCATCGGCCGGCCCCCTCCCCGATCGCGGCGTCGAGCGCCGCCAGGGTCGGCTCGATCACCGGCACCTCCGGCAGGGTGGCGGCCGTCGTCGGGATGTCCTTCAGGCCGGTCGACGTGGCGAGCAGCACGACCCGGTCCTCGGGCCGGGCGACGCCCCGCTCGATCAGCTCGGGAAGTGCGGCCACCGTGGTCGCCGACGAGGCCTCGACGAAGAGCCCGTCGCTCGCCGCCAGGCGGCGCTGCCCGGCCATGGTCTGTGCGTCGTCGAGCGAGACCGCTGCTCCCCCGGTCCGGACGAGCGCGTCCCATCCCTGCCAGGTCGCCATCGGAGTGGCGATCGAGAACGACACCGAGTCCGACACCGGCACGGTCGCCGCGGCGCGGAACCCCTCCTGCAGGGCGTGGCCGTACGGGCCGAACGGCTCGGTGGCCACCAGCCGCGGCACGCTGCTGCTCAGGCCCAGCTCGACCAGATCCTGGAAGCCGCGCGCCAGGCCGGCGAGCGCGTCGCCGTACGCGACCGGGGTGACGACCACATCGGGCACGTCGCCCAGCTGGGCGTGCAGCTCGTAGGCGATCGTCTTGTAGCCCTCGCAACCGAACGGGTTGGAGCCCGAGGGCGGCCCGACGAAGCCGGACATCGGCACCCAGCCGCGCTCCTCGACGGCCTGCCGCATGATCACCCACCGGTCGGTGGGCTTCTCCACGGCGACGGTCTGGGCGCCGTAGGCCTGCATCATCGTCTTCATGGCCAGCGGCACCGAGGCGAGGGTGAGCACCACGCAGCGTAGCCCGGCGCGGGCGGCGTACGCCGCGACCGCGGCGCCGTGGTTGCCGGTGCTGGAGACCACGACGGTGTCGCGGCCCTGCTGCACGGCCTTGGTGACGGCCACCGCGGCCAGCCGGTCCTTGTAGGACCAGGTCGGGTTGCGCGACTCGTCCTTGACGTAGAGGTGCGGCAGGCCGAGCTCGGCACCGAGGTTCTCGGTCGCGACCAGGGGCGTGTCCCCCTCGCCGAGGCTGACCACCGGTCCCGCCTCGATGGGCAGCAGCGGGCGGTAGCGGAAGAGCCCGGGGTCGTCGGTCGTCTCGAGCCCCCGCGCCCGGGCGAGGTCGTAGGCCGGCACGGCGTAGACGTGGCCGCCGTCGACCTCCGTCGGGAGGTAGGCGTCCTCCTCGGCCACCTTGTCGCCGGTGACCGGGTGCACGAGGTGGCCCAGGTAGGCGCTCACAGCGGCACCACCTGGAGCTCGCGGCGACGGTCGCTCAACAGCCGGATGCCGTCGTCGGTCACCACCAGCGCGTCCTCGACCATCATCCCGCCCCAGCCCAGCTCGTAGTAGGGGGTCTCGAAGCAGAAGGTCATCCCCGGCTCCAGCTCCCGGTCGTGCCCGGGCGCCACGATCGGCGCCTCGTAGACCTCGAGGCCGATGCCGTGACCGCAGTGCTGCCGCCGGTACGGCGCGGGGCCGCCGTGGGTCTCGACCGAGCGGACGGCCAGGTCGAACAGCTCGGAGGCCAGCACGCCGGGCCGGGCACGGGCGAACTGGTCCTCCTCGGCGGCCAGGATGGCGTCGTAGAACTGCTGCTGGCGTGCGGAGGGCTCGCCCAGGACCGCCGTACGCCCCAGGTCGGCCCAGTAGCCCTCGCGGGTGCCGCCCACGTCGAAGCGGAGCAGGTCCCCGGCCTCCAGCGCACGGTGGGTCGCGGAGGCGTCGGCCAGCGCGGAGCGCGGCCCCGAGGTCACCACCACGAACCGGGGCTCGAGGTCCTCGGCCACGAGGGTGCCGGAGACCACCCGGGCGATCTCGGCCTCGGTCACGCCGACCGCCGCGGCATCGATGCCGGCCAGGATGGCCTTCTCGACGACGCGAGCGGAGGCCTCGAGGAGGTCCACCTCGCCGGGCAGCTTGACGGCACGCACGCCGGCGAACCAGTCGCTGGCGTCCACGAACTCGACCTGCGGCAGCAGCTCGGCGAGCCGGCGGCGCAGCGGCTCGGGGCAGGCGCGCTCGTCGAGCCCGACCCGGGTCGGGTCGCCGGCCGCACGGAGCGCGGCGGCGATGGCGGCCGCGTAGTCGGCGTGCTGCTCGACCAGCTGGGTGGCCCGGGCCGCGCCGTCGGCGGACTCGAAGAAGAAGCGCCCGTAGGCGCAGTAGTCCTCCTCCGCCAGGCCGGCGTCGAAGCCCGGAGCGCTGTCGGAGACCGGACCGGCGATCGTCAGCCGGTCGCCGGACAGGACAGCCGCCAGCGGCGACGTGCCATGCACGACGGCGGCGACGCTGCGGTAGCCCGTCGCGTAGTCGACGTTCGCCGCGCTGAGCGCGAGCACCACGTCGACGCCGGCGGCCGGCAGCGCACCGCGGAGCTTGTCCCGCCGGGCCCGGATCAGGGCGGGGTCGATCCCGCGCGCACTCATCGGTCGTCCCCGGCCCCGCCCGCCTCACGACGGTAGGGCTGGATGACGTTCTCGGAGAACCACGCCATGTTGTCGAGCGTCTCCTCGACGGTGTTGCAGGCGAAGAGCAGCGCCGAGAGCGTGGTCACGCCGGCCTCGGCGTACGCGTGCACCTGCTCCAGCATCTGCTGGCCGTTGCCGATCAGGTTGCGGCTCACGAAGTCGGAGGTGTCCTGGTCCTTCAGGGTGCTCTTCGACAGCGACCGCATGTGGGCGTAGAGCTGGGACTCCTCGAACCGGGCGATGGCGTCCTGGGTGTCCTTGCCGATGGAGACCGAGAGCTGCGGCGCGACGTCGAAGTCCGCGGGCAGCTCGCGGCCGTTCGCCTCGGCGATGGCCCGGATCGCGTCGAGGCCCTCGGTGACCTCGGCCGGGGTGAGCACCGCCGGGATCCAGCCGTGGCAGAACTTGGCGGCGCGGATGCGCGAGCCCTCGGAGTTGCCGCCGGAGAGGATCGGGAGCACCTCCTGGCGCGGCCGCGGGAAGCTCTCCACGTCGCGGAAGTTCACGAACTCGCCCTCGTAGGTCGCGCTGCGGTCGCGGAAGATCACCTGCAGGGCCTCGAGGTACTCGTCGGCCTGGCGCCCGCGGTGCAGCTTGGCGCCGGGCCAGATCGCCTCGGCCTCCTCGCGGTAGGCACCGATGCCGACGCCCATCTTGAAGCGGCCGCCCGACAGCTGGTCGAGGGTGGCGGCCTGCTTGGCCAGCACGGCGGGGTTGCGGAAGGAGAGCACCGTGATCGCCGTGCACAGGTGCAGCGTGGTGGTCTCCGCGGCGACGTACGCCAGGTAGAGGTAGGGGTCGTAGTAGCGCGGCGGCTCGGGGAACTCCTCGCGCACGTAGTGCTGGGTGGTCACGTGATCGTTACCCCAGACTCCGTCGAAACCGAGGCGCTCGGCCTCGACGGCCAGCTGCACGGCCTGTTCGGGGCTCGCGTAGGGGACGGGGTACATCAGGCCTTCGGTTCCGGTGGGAACGCCGAGTCCGAAACGCATCACGGTGCTGTCTCCTCATCAAAGGGGTGGGCTGAAGGGGGATCGATGGCAGCGCCCACAGGTGTGTCGGGGACGGCTGCCGCGGGCAGGGCCTCGAGCCGCAGGTGGCGACGGCGGCGGGCCGGGTCCAGCGTCGGTACGGCGTCCAGGAGCCGCCGGGTGTAGGGGTCCGTGGGTGCCGTCAGCACCTCGCGACCGCCCTCCTCGACGATCCGGCCGTGCTGCATCACGATCACGTCGTGCGCGATCGCCTGGGCGACGTCGATGTCGTGCGTGATGAAGATGTAGCTGAGCTGCCGCTCGGCCTGGAGCTCGCGCAGCAGGTTCACGATGTGGCCGCGGATGGACTGGTCGAGGCCGCTGGTCGGCTCGTCGAGCACCACGAGGTCGGGATCGGGCGCCAGGGCCCGGGCGATGGCGACCCGCTGCTGCTGACCGCCGGAGAGCTCGGCCGGCCGCCGGTGCCGCAGCTCGCGGGGCAGGTGCACCGCGTCGAGGAGCTCGTCGACGCGGGTCGAGGCCTCGCTGCGGCTCATCCGCAGCAGCACCCGCAGCGGCTCGGCCAGCGTGGTCTCCACCCGGAACTTGGCGTTGAGCGACTGCAGCGGGCTCTGGAAGACGGTCTGCACCCGCCGCCGCAGGGGGCCGCGGAACGCTCGCCGGTCGACGGTGGTCCCGTCGATCGTCACGGTCCCGGAGGTCGCGGTCTCCAGCCCGGCCACGATCGAGCCCAGGGTCGACTTGCCCGACCCGGACTCGCCGACCACGGCGAGGGTCCGGCCGGCGACCAGGGAGGCGCTGACCCCGTCGAGCGCGTGCAGGGTGGCGCGGCCAGTGCGGTACTCCTTGCGCAGGTCGCAGATCTCGAGCATCGTCACGGGCCGACCTCCAGCTCGCGGGCCGAGTCGAGCAGGTAGCGCGTGTACTCGTGGGTCGGGTTGCTGAGCACGTCGTGCGTCTCCCCCGTCTCCACGAGCCGGCCCTGGTTGAGCACGTTGACCCGGTCGCAGGTCTCCGCCACGACGCCGAGGTCGTGGGTCACCAGGAGCACGCTGCACTGGATCTCCTCGGTCAGCGCGACGACGAGGTCGAGGATCTGGGCCTGCACGGTCACGTCGAGTGCGGTGGTGGGCTCGTCGGCCAGCAGTAGCTGCGGACGGCAGGCCAGGGCCATCGCGATCATCACCCGCTGGCACATGCCGCCCGAGAGCTGGTGCGGGTACTTGCGGGCGGCCTGGGCGGGCTCGACGATCCGGACCTGCTCGAGCAGGTCCACCGCCGCGGCGCGGGCGGCGCGCCGCTCCTTCCCCTGGTGCAGGGACACCATCCGGGCGACCTGGTCGCCGACGCGCATCAGGGGATTCAACGAGTCGCGGGGATTCTGGAAGATCATCGCGAACCGGTGCGCGACCGACCGCCGGGCGACCGACGTGACGTCGGTGCCGTCGACGAGGATGCGTCCGGCCGTCTGCACGACGCCGCGGGGCAGGATGCCCATCACCGCGAGCGACGTCATCGACTTGCCCGAGCCCGACTCGCCGACGAGGCCGACGATCTCGCCGGGTGCGATGTCGAAGCTGACGTCGTCGAGGATCGTGGCCCGGCCGGGCACCTCCACCCGAAGGTTCTCCACTGCGAGGCGGGTCACTGCCGGTCACCTCCCAGGTCGTCGCCGATGAAGTGCAGCGCCATGACCGTGACCGCGATCATCAGGCCCGGGAAGAAGGCGGTCCACCACTGGCCGGTGAGCATGTTCGCGGCTCCCTCGGCCACCATCACGCCCCACTCCGCCGTCGGCGGGTGGATGCCGACGCCGAGGTAGGCGAGGCCGGCGACGTTGAGGATCGAGTAGCCGCAGACCAGGGTGAGCTGCACCGCCGCCGGCCGGATCGAGTTCGGGAGCAGGTGCCGGAAGGCCACGCGGGGCCAGCGGGCGCCGGAGACGCGGGCCGCGGCGACGTAGTCGAGCTCGCGCTCGCTGAGCACCTTCGAGCGCACCAGGCGCACGAACGGCGCGACCTGGGCGATCGCCAGCGCGATCGCCAGCTTCGGCAGGGACTCCCCCAGCGAGACCAGGAGGATCATCGCGAGCACGAACCCGGGGAAGGCCATCAGGATGTCGACGGCGCGCATGATCACGTCGTCGACGATGCCGCCGAGGTAGCCGGCCACCACGCCGATCGCGGAGCCGATCACCATCGCCAGGACCGCCACGCTCACGCCGATCGCGAGGTCGAGCCAGATCGCGTTGACGCAGCGGGAGAAGACGTCGCGACCGTAGCTGTCGGTGCCGAACCAGTGGCTGGCGGACGGCGAGAGGAAGGGGTCGGCGACCCGCTCGCTCGGGTCGGCCAGCAGGAAGGGCCCGATCGCCCCGAGGACGACCAGCACGCCGATGATCACGACACCGACGACGAGGGACTTCCGGCGCCGGAGGGCCTCCACCCGAGCGGGGAACGTCGTACTGCTCATGAGCTGCTCCCTCCCAGACGCACGCGCGGGTCGATGAGTCCGTAGACGAGGTCGACCACGAGGTTGAGCAGGATGTAGAGCGTGCCGATGATCAACGCGTAGCCCTGCAGGAGGCCGAGGTCGTTGCTGCCGAGCGCGTCGTAGGCGACCCGGCCCATGCCCGGCCAGTTGAAGAGCCGCTCCACGATGATGTTGCCGCCGAGCAGGAAGCCGAAGACCAGTCCGATCGCGGTCAGGACCTGGAGCATCGCGTTGCGCAGCTGGTCGCGCAACAGCACCTCGCGCCCCGGGACGCCGTACGCCCGGGCGGTCCGGACGAAGCCGGAGTCCGCCGTCTGCAGCACCGCGGAGCGGACCATCTTGAGCACCGCCGCGGAGGCGCCCAGGCCGAGGGTGAGCGCGGGCAGGAACAGGAACTGCATCGACTGGCCCGCGAGGGCGAAGTCACCGGCCAGCAGGCTGTCTACGACGTAGAGCCCGGTCACCTCGGGTGGTGGTGGCGTGCCGATCGGGAGCCGGCCGACGGGCCCGGGGAACAGCTGCCAGGTCGAGTAGAGCCCGAAGATCAGCAGCAGGCCCAGCCAGATCGGCGCCATCGAGGAGCCGAGCACCGCGAACAACCGAGCCAGGGCATCGCTCGGCCGTCCGGGCCGGGCCGCGGCGAGGAGGCCTAGGGGGAAGCCGAGCAGCAGGGCGATCACCAGGCCCGCGACCGCGAGCTCGATGGTGGCGGGGAGCCGGTCGAGAAGCTCGTCGCTCACCGGCCGACCGGTGGAGACCGCCGGGCCCATGTCGCCATGGAGAAGCCCCGTCGAGTAGTCGAGGAGCTGCCGCGGCAGCGGGTCGTCCAGCCCGAGCTGGGTGCGCAGGGTCTCGATGTCGGCCTGGCTGGCCTCCGGGCCGAGCCGAGCGGCCGCGGAGTCTCCGGGCAGCACGCGCACGACGAGGAAGGTGACCAGGACCAGTCCGATCACGGTGACGGCCGAGATCAGCAGGCGGCGCAGGACATAGCGCAACACTGCGGGTACACCTCCTTGGCGCGACGGGCGGGGCGTGGGGTTGGGCGGGAGCGGGGGCGGGGCCGGGGTGGTGGGGACACCCCGGCCCCGCGCGGTCAGCTCTTGGACAGGTACTGCAGCCGCAGCTGCTCGGTGTTGTCCTTGGTCAGGCCGGTGACGCCGTCACGGACCACGTAGGTCCACTTCGGGTTCCACAGCGGGATGGTCGGCATCTCCTCGATCAGCAGGGCCTGGGCCTCGGCCGAGATCGCGTCGCGGTCGGCCTGCTCCATGCTGCGGAAGCCCTGCTGCAGCAGCTTGTCGAGCGCCGGGTTGGCGTAGTTGGTGAAGTTGGTTCCCGCGCCACTGCCCGCCAGGGAGGCCATCTGGTAGAAGGGGTCGGCACCCCACGCGAGGAAGTTGTTCAGGTACATCTCCAGGTCCCGCGCCATGGTGCGCTGGGTGAACTCGGCGTCCGGCAGGGGCTTGACCTGCACGTCGATGCCCAGGTCCTTCAGGGCGGACTGGATGTAGACCGCCGCGCGGGCCTCGACCGCCGAGGACTGCTTGTAGGACAGGGTGGTGCTGAAGCCCTGGACGCCGGCCTCCGCCAGCAGCTTCTCAGCCTCGGCCAGGTCGGTCTTGAAGGCCGCGGCCGAGTCGGCAGCGTGGGTCTCCATGCTCTGGGAGACCAGGCCCGAGGCCGGGTCGGCGTAGCCGTAGAGCACCTCGTCGACGAAGGTCTGGTAGGGCAGCGCCAGCGAGATCGCCCGGCGGACGCGCTTGTCGTCGAAGGGGGCCTTGCCCGTGTTCAGGCCGAGGTACTCGAGCCGGTTGGAGGCCTCGGAGACCACCGACAGGCCGTCCACCTTGCTGAGCTCGGCCACCTGGTCGAGCGGCAGGCCGCCGGCCAGGTCGATCTCGCCGTTGCGCAGCAGGAGCGCGCGCTGCGACGGGTCGGAGATGAACTGGATCGTGACGCCGCCGTTGGCAATCTTGTCCTGGTCGTAGTACTTGGCGTTCGGCGTGAGCTGCACGCTGGTGGTCTTGTCGAAGGCGCCGACGGTGTACGGGCCCGAGGAGTTGTTGTTCTCGCGGAACCACTCACCGGCCCACGGGTCGTCCGAGGTCGCGTGCTCCTCGCCGGCCTTCTTGGAGAAGATGCCGAATGGCTGCATGGCCAGCATCTTGTCCAGGAGCGGCGTACCGAACTCGGACGTCACCTCGACGGTGCCGGGGTCGACCGCGGTGAAGCTGTCCTTGGTGAGCCCGACCATCGGGTAGAGCACCTTGGTGTACGCCGTAGCCATCTCCAGGCCGCGCTGGTAGGACCAGACGACGTCGTCGGCGGTCAGCGGGCTGCCGTCGGCGAAGGTCAGGTCGTCGCGGAGCGTGATGGTCAGCGTCTTGCCGTCCTTGGAGTACTCCCACTTCTCGGCGAGCGCCTCGTTGAAGTCGGTGCCGCCGACCTGCACGCCGCCGGTCTTGCTGTAGCCCTGCTCGATGACCTGCTCCACGAGCGAGCCGGAGGTGACCATCGAGGCCGGCGTCCGCCACTGCTGGGGGTCCATCACGTCGACCGCGCTGTCGAGGCTGATCACCAGGGCCTTCTTCGTGCTCTGGCTGGACTCGTCGTCGCTGGCGCCACAGGCGCTGAGCGCGAGCACGCCGGCGACGGAGAGCGCCGTGGCCATGGCCATCAGGCGGGAACGACGGGACTGGGCTTTCATCTGGCCTCCTGCGGGACGGACAACGTGCCCGACGGGGGCCGCTGTAGGAGACGAATGCTTCCAACCGGCCCCTCGCCCGACCATGGCCGGGTGGCCAAGGTTCGGCGGCGACACCTTGTGACCGGTCACAAGGCGGCGCCGCCGAGAGTCGGCAGCCCGAGCCCGCCGCTGGTTGAGGTGCGAGGGCCGCCAGGCCCGAGCCCCGACACCACCACCCCGACGGCAGCAGCGCCACTCCCACCTCACCGGGTTTCGAGGCTCAGGCGCAGAGCGCCTTCACACCTCAACCAGCGTGGCCCGGTGGTTGAGGTGCGAGGGCCGCCAGGCCCGAGCCTCGAAACCCAGCGAGCTTCAGACCGCCGTGACCCGAGGCCGCCTCTCGCCTCACGGGGTTTCGAGGCTCCTACGCTCGTGCCTCGCTCCGGAGCACCTCAACCACCGCCGCCCTACCCTAGGCCGCCTCTCGCCGCACCGGGTTTCGAGGCTCCTCCGCTCGTACCTCGCTTCGGAGCACCTCAACCACCGTCGGTACTAGGCTCCGGAGCACCATGAGCGAGTCCCCGGTGTCCAAGGTCGTCCGTGGCGTGCCCGGCACGGGTCGCCGCCAGCAGTACTCCGCCTCGACGAAGCGGGCGCTCGTCGACGTCGCCGAGGAGCTGTTCACCGCGAACGGGTACGCCGCGACCTCGCTCGACACGATCGTGGCCGGCGCCCAGGTCACCAAGGGCGCGCTCTACCACCACTTCAGCGGCAAGCAGGCGCTCTTCGAGGCGGTCTTCGAGCGGGTCGAGTACGACGCCGCCCGGGCGATCCAGGACGCGCTCGGCGGACACCGCGACCCCTGGGAGAAGGCCACCGCCGGGCTCCGGGCGTTCCTCGACGTCGTCCAGGAGCCGCGCTACCGCCGGATCGTGATCCAGGAGGGCCCGTCGGTGCTCGGCTACGAGCGCTACCGGGAGCAGGAGGAGCGCTCGACGTTCGCCACCGTCCTGGAGATCGTGCGGTCAGTGCTCAGCGCCGGCGAGTGGGAGCTCGACGAGGACCTGCAGCAGACCTTCGCGCGGATCTTCTTCGGCGCGATGTCATCGGCCGGCGAGTCGGTCACCAGCGCCCCCGATCCGATCGTGGCCGCGGCCAACGTCGAGACCGCGATCGGCTTCATCCTCACCGGCTTCCGCGTGCTCGCCGAGGCCGGAGTGGAGCTGCCCAGCAGCGAGACGGTGGTCGAGGGCTGAGGCCGCGCGGGGAGAGTTTCGTCGGTCGGCCGACGAGACTCCCACCGCGGCCGCCCGACCCCACCTACTTCGAAAACGTCACGCTGCCGTTGGCGGCCGGCACCAGCTCGATCCAGGTGTGCCCGGCGGGGACGGTCAGGTCGCCCGCCTTCGTCGACAGCGAGATCGCGTCGTCGAGGCCGGCCTTGGACCAGGTGCCGCGCACCAGCTTGCCGCCGTGGAAGACCAGCGCCTGGCCCTTGCCCTCGAGCTTGGTCTCGGGCACCGGGTTGTCGGCGGGGTCGAGGTAGCCGGCATCGCCGACCTGCACCTTCAGCACGAGCACGGTGTCGGCCGGGAAGTGGTCGCCGTCGGCGGCGTAGGTGTTCTCGTTGACGTAGCCCGTGCCGTCGTAGGTCCAGTTCGTCGTGTGGCCGCCGCCGAAGCTCGCCGCGATCGTGGTGGCCTTCTGGCCGCCCGGGAAGTCCTCCTCCTCGCCCCACGGCAGGTAGTCGGCCGGCCGCGCGGCGTCCTGCTCGGCGCTCGTGGCCACCGTCGTCAGGTCGGCGAAGACGTTGTACGGCATGCTGCGGCCGGTGTCGCGGGACAGGCCCGCGGAGCCCTCGGGGAAGAACTGGATGCCGGCACCCTTGATCCGCGCGATCGTCTGGGCGGCCGCACCACTCGTGACGACCGACGCGTCGACCGGCGAGACGATGCCGATGTCGCTGGCGCGCATCGAGCGCACCGGACCGACCTTGGCCGGCAGCTCGGAGTAGTAGAACGCCGCGAGCCTGGTCAGGCCGCCCTCGACGAGCTCCTCGACCACCAGGTCCGCCTTGCCGAGGCCGAGCTGCGGTGCGCTGGAGCTGGTGTTGTCGATCTTGGTGACCAGCACCGGGTAGGGCTTCGCGACCTCCTCGTCACCGCTGACCGGCAGCCCGGTGAGCGGCCAGGTCGAGGCCACCTCCTCGCCACCCGCGACCTGCTGGGCGGCGGGCGCCTGGTCGTCGGAGGTCTCGTCCCCTCCCCCGCAGCCGACGAGCAGCAGGCTGGCGGCAGCGAGGAGGGCGGTGGTCAGCTGGGCACGGCGCACGGGACGCTCCGTTTCGTGAAACTCGCGTGTTCTGATCGACTTCAAGTGTGCAGGCGGGATCGTCGCACGCGGGGAGGCGCGCCCGGGAATCGTGAGCGGCGCCCGCCCGCGGGAGGTGGGCCGCCGCCCTCAACCGAGCTTGGCCCCGCCGTCGACGTACAGCGTCTGACCGGTGATGTACGACGCCTCGTCGCTGCACAGGAACGCCGCCGCGGCGGCGATGTCCTCGGGGAGGCCGACCCGCTTGACCGGGTTGGCCTCGGCGTTCATCTTGCGGAACTCGTCGACGTCGATGCCGAGGCGCGCGGCGGTCGCGTCGGTCATGTCGGTGGCGATGAAGCCGGGCGCGATGGCGTTGGCGTTGACGCCGAAGGGGCCGAGCTCGATGCCGAGGGTGCGGGTGAGGCCCTGGATGCCCATCTTCGCCGCCGAGTAGTTGGCCTGCCCGCGGTTGCCGAGCGCGGACACGCTCGAGAGGTTGAGGATCTTGCCGTACCGCTGGGCGACGAAGTGCTTCTGGGCGGCCCGGGTCATCAGGAACGCACCGCGCAGGTGCACGTTCATGACCAGGTCCCAGTCGTCGTCGGTCATCTTGAACAGCAGGTTGTCGCGGGTGATCCCGGCGTTGTTGACCAGGATGTGGATGCCGCCGAGCTCGGCGACGACCCGCTCCACGGCCGCCTCGGCGGACTCCGTGCTGCTGACGTCGGCACCGATGCCGACCGCCCGGGCGCCGTCGGCGACCGGCAGCCGCGCCGCGGCCTGCGCCGCCGACGCCTCGTCGAGGTCGAGGACCGCGACCGAGGCGCCCTCCTGTGCGAACCGGCTGGCGGTCCCGAACCCGATGCCGCGCGCGGCTCCGGTCACGACGGCGACCCGCCCGTCAAAACGACCCATCGGTGCTGCTCCTGCCTCTCGACGTCGCTGTCGTCGCACCACGATAGGGCGCCGCGGGCCGATCAGTACCCGGTGGGGCGCGGCTCGCCGTACGGGAGGACGGCGGCGAAGGCCTCGTCACGCGGCAGCACGACCAGCCTCCGCTCCGTGCGCGTGGCCGGGTCGAAGAGGGTCAGCGCCGATCGCGGGGTCGCGCCGTCGCAGCTGATCGCGTGCTGGAGCAGGAGCCGGCCGTCGCGGGCGCCGACGAGCAGCACGTTGCCGACGGCGTGGGGCACCCGCACGCGGGTGATCCGACCGTCCCGGTGTCGGCGGCCGAGGTAGACGTAGCCGCACGGCCCGGCGACCTGGACGTAGAGGCGTCCCCCGGCCCGGCGGGCGTCGAGGTGGCCGAGGTCCATCCGCTGCGGGTGGCGGCGCTCGGTGAGGCGGGTGTACGTCGCGGTCCGCAGGTCGACCAGGCCGAGCGTCGTGGCGCCGTGGTCCAGGCACGACACCAGCACCCGGTGGTCGTCCCACCAGCGCACGGGGTCGCAGCGCCGCGGCGTGGGGATCTCGGTCCGGACGCTGCCGTCAGCGGTCGACAGCAGCCGGACCACGCGCTGCCTCCAGTCCGAGCCGTGGGTCACCAGGACGCTGCCGTCGGGCGTCGGGAGCAGCGGGCCGTCGACGTCCGGGGTGAGCCGGGTGCGCGTGCCGTCCCAGTCGAGTCGGACCAGCGGCGCCCGGCCGGTCCTCCCCCGCTCGTACGTGACCGCCAGCAGGCCACCGCCGTCCGGCGCGAGCAGGACCTGGGAGATGTCGCGGGGCAGCGGGACCCGGCTCGCCGTACCGGACGCGACGTCGACCCGGAGCGCGCGCGGCCGAGGGTAGTCCGTGACCAGCAGCGCGGTGGCGGCGTCGGTCGACCAGTCGACGAGGCGGTAGCCACGCTGACGCACGTCGAGGACCTCGCTGCGGCCGCCGTCGGGGGCGACCAGCTCGAGCCGCAGCCGCTTCGCGCGGATCCCCTCGGCGGTCGGCCGGCCCTGCTCGACGGCGGCCAGCGACCATCCGGGCCCGGGCGTGGGCGTCCCACCGCGATCCGCCTGGACGGCGCCGGCTGGCGCGGTGGTGCCGAGGAGGGCGAGCAGCGAGACGGCGGCGAGCAGTGACTTCATCGGACGGTTCCTCCCGAGGTACGTCGCGGACGGTGTCGTCGGAGGAGACGCGCGGTGGAGCCGTTCGGTTGCCTCGGAGCCCGCGAAGGCCCGCCGGTCCGCCTACCGGCGGACCTTCTTCGTGGCCGGGCTCGTCAGCGCCACCTTCGCGTACGACGTCCGCCGTCCGGTCACGCGCACGCTGACCCGGTGACCGACGTCCGCCTTGCCGAGCCGGTAGGTCCGCGCCGTGCTCCCCTTGATCGGCTTGCCGTCGCGCAGCCACTGGTAGCGCAGCTGCACCGGCGCCGGGCGCCAGGCACCCGCGCGGGCGACCAGCTTGCGGCCCTGCCGCGCCTTGCCGGTCACCTTCGGCCGGGTCGTCGACAGCTTGCCGACGACCGGTGCGGTCGGGGCCGACTGCCGGGTCACGGGCGGGGCGCCGGCCAGCGTGCCGGTGACGCGCACGCTCAGCGCCTTGCCGGCGACCGCGTTGGTCGGCGAGTACGCGGTGTCGGTGGCGCCGGCGATCGGAGCGTCGGCGGCGAACCACTGGTAGGACAGCTGCACGCCGCCGGGGCCCCAGGCGCCGGGCTGCGCCGTCATCGTCGTGCCGACCCGGGCGGCGCCGCTGATCGCCGGCGCGCCGGGCGTGACCGCGGGCGCCGGGTCCACCGGACCCGGGTCGACGGGACCCGGCTCCTCAGGCGTCGGCTCCTCGGGTGCCTCCACCGCCACCGCCGTCGAGGTGCGCGACACCGACGTACGGCCCGGGAGGGAGCCGGTCACCCGCACACTGACCCGGGCACCGGCCGGCGCCGTCGCCGGCGTCAGCTCCAGCGTCGGATCGGTCGCCCGGTCGATCGGCGCGCCGTCGGCGAGCCACTGGTAGGTCAGCGTCACCCCGGCCGGACCCCACGCCCCCGGCTGCGCCGTCAGCGTGTTGCCGATCCGTGCGGTGCCCGAGATCGTCGGGACCGAGAACTCGACGGGCGGGTCGCCGGCGGTCACCGGACCCACGAAGTCGGCGGTGACGTCCACCGACGCCTGGCCGGGCGCCGAGCCGGTGACGCGGGCCCAGATCCACTGGCCCTCGAGGGCGGTGCCGATCGTCAGCTCCGGTCCGGTGCCGACCGGGTCGTCCCCCGCGAACCACTCGACGTCCAGGTCGGCGTCGCCGGGCGTCCAGGCCCCCGGCGACAGGGTGAGCGTCTGGCCGACCCGCGCCGTCCCGGTGATCGTCGGCGTGCCCGGCCGGATCGCGGTCGGGGCGCCGAGCTGCACGTCGTACGAGCGCGACATCGGCACGTCACCCGCGAAGGAGACCACGGTCGCGTCGCGGAAGGCGTAGGCGCCGTCCCAGTACTCGACAGCGTCGCCGCTGCCGGGGATCGGCGACATCTCGCAGTCGCGGTCGGCCGGCGAGAAGCGGAGCCGGAACTGCTCCGCCTGGTCGGTGACGCGGAAGCGGCCCTGCTGGTCGGTCGTGATCGGGCCGTACTGCGGCGAGCGCCACGGCCCGTCGCCGTCGCGCATCCAGAACATCACCGGGGCGCAGACCGCCGGCTGCCCATCGCTGCCGCGGACGGTGAACGTCGCCGTCGGGCGCTCCTCCAGCGTGAAGTCCAGGGTGGCGGTGCCGCCGGCGGTGACCGTGACCGTGCGCTCCCTCCAGTAGTAGACGGGCGCGTCGTTGCTGGTGTCGGCGGGGTAGAACGACGCGGTGTAGGTGCCGGGGAGCAGGTTGAGGACCGGCTCGTCGGAGGGGCCAGCGGTGTCGTACCTCCCTGCGGCGTCGACGGTCACGCCGCTGCCACCCTGGCCGCGCTGGAAGTAGACCTCCCCCGCCACCGGCTCGCCGTGCTCGTCGAGGACCCGGCCGGTCACCTGGCCGATCGGCTGCAGCTCGATCGACTTCGGCAGCGCGGTCACGGCGCCGTTGCTGACGGTGACCAGGGTGACGTCGGAGGGACCGGGCCGGTCGTCGTAGTACTCGTAGCCGTACTGACCGAGCTCGCCGTACTCGTCGGGGTAGGTGCGGATCTGGTACCGCCCGTCGGCGAGACCGGCGACGGAGAAGGTGCCGTCGGCCTCGGGCCGGACCCCGGCGACGTCGTAGTCGAAGAAGTCGCCGTTGGCCTGGAGCCGGTCCAGCACGACGTGCGCGTCGGCGTACGGCGCGGCGGCGCCACCGGCGGGTCGCGCGGTCACCGTCCCGGAGATCGCGCCGGTGTCGGCGGCATGGGACGGCGCGGCCAGGAGCAGCGAGCCGAGGACGGCGAGGAGCGTCGCCGGAGCGACGCGACGGACGGAGACGAGCACGGTTTTCCCTTTCGGCACGGGAAACGGCGCCCGTCCCCCAGGGCCGTCTTATCCGTCGCCGGGCGTCCCTAAACCTGCGATCCGTCGAGCCGGGTCACCCGAGCACGGCGCGCAGCCGCGCGGCGTAGTCGGCGGCCTCGCCGTCGGCGTACGTCGTGCGCGGCCAGAAGAACCCACGCAGCCCGTCGCCCTTGGTGCGGGGCACGACGTGCAGATGCAGGTGGGCCACCGACTGGCTCACGACGTTGTTCATCGCGACGAAGCTGCCCTGGGCGCCGAGGCCGTCGGTCACCGCCGTGGCGAGCCGCTGGGCCGCACCCAGGAACGGGTCGCGGAGCTCGGCGGGCAGGTCGGGCAGCGTCACCACGTGGACCCGCGGCACCAGCAGCACGTGCCCCTTGAAGACCGGCCGGCGATCGAGGAACGCGACCAGGTCGGGCTCGTCGAGCACAACGTCGGCGGGCACGTCTCCCGCCACGATCGCGCAGAACACGCACTCGACCCCGGCCACCATGGCAGGCAAGGCTAACGGTCGACCCGCCGCCGGCCCAGCGATCGGAGGAACCCCATGGACGTCGCACTTCTCGGCGTGGGAGCGGTGCTGTGCATCGCCGCGGTCACGGCCTTCGCGCCGCGGCTCGGCGTGGCCGCACCGCTGGTGCTCGTGCTCGTCGGCGTCGCGATCAGCCTGCTGCCGTTCGTGCCGGAGATCGAGATCGAGCCCGAGTGGATCCTGATGGGCGTGCTGCCGCCGCTGCTGTACTCGGCCGCGGTCTCGATGCCGGCGATGGACTTCCGCCGTGACCTGCGCGCCATCAGCGGACTCTCGGTGGTGCTCGTCGTGGTCAGCGCCGTGGCGATCGGGTTCTTCCTCGACCACGCCGTGCCGGGCATCGACCTGGCCACCGGGATCGCGGTCGGCGCGATCATCAGCCCCACCGACGCGGTGGCGACCACGATCGTCAGCCGGCTCGGGGTGTCGTCGCGGGTGGTCACCGTGCTCCAGGGCGAGAGCCTGCTCAACGACGCCACCGCGCTCGTGCTGCTGCGCTCGGCGATCGCCGCCACCGGCGCGAGCGTCTCGCTGCTCGGCGTCGCCGCCGAGTTCGTGGTCGCCGTCGCGATCGCGATCGCCGTCGGGCTGGCGGTCGGGCGCCTCAACCTCGTCGTGCGCCGCAACGTGACCGACTCGGCGGTGAACACGGCGATCTCGTTCGCGGTGCCCTTCGTCGCCTACCTGCCGGTGGAGCACCTGGGCGCCTCCGGCCTGGTCGCCGCGGTCGCGGCCGGGCTCTACACCGGCCAGGCCGCGCCCCGCTATCTCACGCCGCAGCACCGACTCGCCGAGGAGCAGAACTGGCGCACGATCGAGCTGCTGCTCGAGGGCGGGGTCTTCCTGCTCATGGGCCTGGAGATCGACGGACTCGTCCAGGACGTCCGCGAGGAGCACGGCATCACCGGCCACGCGATCTGGGTCGGCGCCGCTGCCGCGGCCATCGTGATCGCGGTGCGCGCCGTGTACGTCGTACCCCTGCTGTGGGCGCTGCACCGCAGGGCCGGGCGGTACGCCGCGTTCCGCGGCCATCTCGAGGACTGGCAGGTGCGGCTCGACGAGGGCGACCTGCCGGCCCAGTCGCAGCAGGGGCGCGCCGCGCACGTCGCCCGACGCAGCGAGCGGGTCCGGACCCGGGTGCGCCGGTCGATGGCCGACATCGACTACCTCACCGGCGCGCCGATGGGCTGGCGCGAGGGCACGGTGCTGGTCTGGGCGGGCATGCGCGGCGTCGTGACGCTGGCCGCGGCGCAGACCCTGCCGCACGACACGCCGCACCGCTCGCTGCTGGTGATGATCGCCTTCGTCGTCGCTGCCGGCACGCTCGTGGTGCAGGGCGGCACCCTGCCCTGGCTGGTGCGCCGGCTCGGCCTCGCCGGGCTCGAGAGCTCGCACGCCCACGAGCGGGTGCGGCTGCTGACCGAGCTCGCCGACGCGGGTCTCGCCACCCTCGACGATCCCGGGCTCGCGCGCCCGGACGGCGCGCCGTACGACCCGGCCGTGGTGGCGCGGGTGCGCGCCCAGGTCGCGGTGCCGGAGGACGCCGAGGGCTGGCTGGCCGCGCGCGATCACGACCAGGAGTACCGGACGCTGCGACTGCTGGTCATCGAGCAGATGCGCGAGACCCTGCTCGACGCCCGCAGCGACGGCGTCTACGACTCCGACGTGCTCGAGGGTGCGCTCGCCGTCCTCGACGCCGACCAGATCAGCACCGAGGTGCGCGGCGGGCCGATCACGCCCTGAGCGGCCGACCCGGCGACGATGAGGAGCTCCTCCCCAGATTCCTGTACGTTTGTACATGTACAGACGTACAGAAACGAGTGGAGCACCTGATGACCGAGCCGACCCGGCGCCGGCGGGACCCCGTCGCGCGCAAGCAGGCGATCGTCGACGCGGCGGCCGAGATCGTCGCCGAGCAGGGTCCGGCCGGGCTCTCCCACCGCAGCGTGGCCACGCGCGCGCAGGTGCCCCTGGGGTCGACGACGCAGTACTTCGACTCGCTCCAGGACATGCGCGCGGCCGCGCTCGAGCGGATGGCGCAGGACCTCGAGGCCGACCTGGCCTCGCTCGCCGTGGCGATCGCCGACACCGGCGACATCGCCGCCGCCATCGCGACCTGGCTGCACGCCTACCTGACCGACGAGGCCGCCCTGCGCTCCGACGTCGTCCTCAGCTCCGCGGTGGTCCTCGACCCGACGCTGCAGCACCTCGCCCGGCAGTGGACCGCCGACGTGACCGCCATGCTGTCGCCCCACATCGGCGCCGCGGCCGCCCTCGCCGTCTCGATGTACGCCGACGGCGCGACCTGGCACGCCGCCCTGCACGACACCCCGCTCGGCGTCGACGAGCTGACGGACGCGATCCGGGCGCTGCTCACCCTGAGCGGAGGGGAGCCGTCGTGACCGGGTCCACGTCGTACCGGACCGAGGCGAGCCCGCCGCCGGAGCTCTCGAAGCGGCACCGCTGGTCGGCCGCGGCCGTGCTGTCGGCGAGCCTCCTGGTCATCGTGATGGACCTGACGATCCTCAACATCGCCATCCCCGACATGGCCGAGGACCTGCAGCCGTCGGCCACCCAGCTGCTGTGGATCGTCGACAGCTACTCCCTCGTCCTCGCCGGCATGCTGGTCTCGGTGAGCGCCATCGGCGACCGATGGGGCCGCAAGCGGATGCTGCTCGCGGGGTACCTGCTCTTCGGCATCGCCTCCGCGCTGGTCCTCGTCGCCGACACCGCCGCCCACGTGATCGCGATCCGGGCGCTGCTCGGCCTCGGCGGCGCGATGATCATGCCGACCACGCTGTCGCTGCTGCGCTCGGTCTTCCGCGACCCCCGGGAGCGCGCGACCGCCCTCGCGATCTGGGCCTCGGTGGCCGGCATCGGCGCCGCCATCGGACCGCTCGTCGGCGGCGCGCTGCTCGAGCACTTCTCGTGGCGCTCGGCCTTCCTGGTCAACGTCCCCCTGATGGCGATCGCCCTGATGGCGGGTCTCCTCATCCTGCCGGAGTCCCGCAGCCCGAGGCCCGGGACCTGGGACCTCGCCGCGGCCGGCCAGTCGCTCGTCGGCATGGTCGCGCTCGTCTGGGCGCTCAAGCACTTCGCGAAGGAGCAGAGCCTGGCCGCACCGACGGGCTGGCTGGCGCTGGCCGTCGGCGTCGCCCTGCTCGCGGCGTTCGTGCGCCGCTGCCTGCGCTCCCCCGAGCCGTTCCTCGACCTGCGCCTGTTCCTCCGGCGACCGTTCACCGCCGGCGTCGTCGCCGCCCTCGGGTCCACGCTGGCGCTCGCGGCCGCGATGCTGCTGATCGCGCAGTGGCTGCAGCTGGTCGACGGGCTCAGCCCGATCCAGGCCGGGCTCCGGCTCGTCCCGTCCGCACTCGCCGGCGCCGTCGCCTCGCTGCTCGCGCCGTGGCTGGCCCGGCGCCTCGGCGTCCGCGCGGTCCTCGCCGGCTCGCTCGCCATGACCGGCGTCGGCATGGCCTGGCTGCAGCTCACCCCGGGCGAGCTCTCCCACACGGCCGTGTACGTCGCGCTGGTGCTGGTCGGCGCCGGGACCGGCGCGCTGGCCCTCGGCTCGGCGATGATCATGTCGAGCACGCCCGAGGACCGGGCCGGCAACGCGGCCGCGATCGAGGAGGTCTCCTACGACTTCGGCAACGTGCTCGGCGTCGCCCTCCTCGGCAGCCTCGCCGCCATCGTCTACCGCACCGGCCTCGACGGCCATCCGGTCCTCGGCCGGCTCCCGGCCGAGCTCGCCGAGACCGCCGGAGACTCGATCGGCAACGCCGTCGGCATCGCCGACCGGGCCGGCCTCCCCGACCTGGCGACGGCGGCCTCCGCCGAGTTCACCCACGCCCTCGAGGTGACCGGCCTGGTCGGCGGGGTGTTCCTGGTGGCCATCGCCGGCGTCGTCTTCTGGCTGACCCCGCGCGACCTGGACGTCACCGAGCAGCACGACTGACGGTCTCCTGCTGGATCCGTGGGGCCGTGGCGTCCGGCCGTCGCGGGTTTCGGCGGTCGGCAGGTGGGAGCAGCGGTACCGGTGTGACGCCTGATCCGGACCCTGATCCGATCCGGCGCGACCCGCCGAGACCGATGGGCGGCCCTCGCTCGGACCGGCCCACCCCAGACCCGGGCCCACACGCGTCAGGAGGGCCGACGGTCCGGCCCGACCTGCTACATCAGGCGCGCGAGCAGTTGGGCGCGGTTGTGCACGCCGAGCTTGGCGTGGATCGACTTGACGTGGTGCTTGACCGTGTGGGGGCTCAGGCAGAGCAGCTCCGCGATCTCGGCGTCGGACTTCCCCCGGAGCGCGTTCATCGCGATCTCGGCCTCGCGCTGGGTCAGCGCCGCCCGGACGGCCGGGTCCAGGGCGCGCCGGGCCGGGTCGTCGGTGCGCAGCACCGAGATCACCACGTCCGGACTCTCGGGAACCCGTTGCGACGTGACCGTGATGGTCGTGTCCCGGCCCTCGTCGTCCACGACGTCCCAGGAGCGCGCGGACGACGGGCCCTCGCACTGCAGCATGCCCTCCAGCTCGCGAGCGCCGACCCGGTGCTTGGCCATCAGCTCGGCGGCGGGTGCGTTGAAGTGGCGCCGCGCCGCCGTCATGTCGGTCAGCACCACGGCGGTGCGGGACCGGTCGAAGGCCGCCCGCAGCTGGCTGCGCTCGCGTTCGAGCGAGACCCGTCCGTTGATGGCCGAGACCGAGACGCCCAGGACGGCGGCGGCGGTCTTCGCGAGCTCACGGTCCGCCTCCTCGAACGGAGGCTGGTCCTCGTGCCGCGCCAGGTTCAGGGTGCCGACGACCGCGCCGTCGTGGACGAACGGCGCGCACAGCACCCGTGCCATGTCGTGCGGGCCGAAAACGTCGCGCACGATGGGGAGACGCTGCCACTCGGCCTGCGGCATCAGGGAGTCGCTGTCGCAGACCTGCAGCCGCTCGACCGCGGTCTGGACGACCGGATCGTGGTCGCGCCCGTACAGCTCGTAGCTCTGGGCGTAGTAGCTCCCGAGCCCCCGCACCTGCGCGATCGCCGGACGCCCGGTGACGCTGTCGTGGACGTAGATCCCGACCGCGAACGCGCCGAGCCACCGGTCCGCGCCGTCGAGGAAGTGCTGGAGCATCCCCTCGAGCGACGAGAAGCAGGCCAGCTGCGCCGCGAGGAGCGGGGACATGGCACGCGCGGGCGTCCACCCAGAGTCGCTCATCGCCGCTCCTCGTCGGGTCCGCCGGCGTCTGGACCAGGATCGTAGCCCGTCATGGCCGCGGTCGAGTCAGTTCTCGCGGGAGTCGTCGGGGCCGGCGATGCCCCGACCGATCCGGCCCCGGAAGAACGTCAGCGGCTCGCGGCCGGATCGGATCGAGAAGTCCAGCACCTCCCCGATCAGGATCGCGTGCGAGTAGCTCTCGACGCTCTCGACCAGCCGGCACTCGAACGTCGCGACGGCCCCCTCGATCAGCGGTACGTCGAGCCCGGCGCGCCGGTACCGGATGCGGGCGAACTTGTCGTCCTCCTTGGAGGCGAACAGCTTCGCGATGTCGGCCTGCCCGCCCGCCAGGAGATTCACCGCGAAGACGTTGGCCTGCTCGATCGCCGTCCGCGTCCGCGACGTGTTCGACAGGCACGCGAGCACCTGCGGCGGGTCGACGGTGAGTGAGGAGAACGCGTTGACGGTGCTGCCGTGGTCCTCGCCGTCCACCGTGGTGGTCAGCACGGTCACGCCGGTGGGGAACTCCGCGCAGGCACGCCGGAAGTCGCGCTCGACGCGGGTCGGATCGCGGTACGACGTACGCCGCTCCGCGAGGCCCATCATGGAGCGACCTGCAGCGACGGCGCCTGGCTCGGGTCGAGCCCCATCGAGATCAGCCCGGACATCTCGGCGCACGCGAACATGTTGGGCGGCATGATCGCTCCGGTCGTGGCATCGCGCAGCATCCGCTCGTACCCGCGCGAGCGCATCAGCGAGTTGAGCCCGCCGGCCGTCGTACCCAGGGTGGAGATGGTGTGGATCGCCGTCCCGACCATCAGCTTGGCGCGCAGGAACGCGTAGCAGGTGGCGATGCTCGGGCCGCTGCGCTCGTCGGCCTCCCAGGCCGCCTGGTACATCAGCAGCCGGGCCGCCTCGGTCTGCGCCGAGGCGTGCCCGATCGCGCTGCTGATGGTCGGGTGGTAGCCGGTCGGCTGGGCGAAGCCCTTCGCGGCCCGGCCGCTGAGCGAGGTCTGCAGCCACTTCACCATGCCCTCGGCGAGGCCGAGGTAGCAACCGGTGTAGCCGCCCCAGGCGATGTGCGCCTGCGCGACGATCCAGTTGCCGAGGAAGTCGTCGAACTCGCAGAGCACCAGCTCGTCGGGCACGAACGCCCGGTCGATCCTGACCTGGTTGCTCCGCGTCGAGCGCATGCCGAGCGTGTCCCAGTCGTCGATCACCGTGACCGCGTCCGGCTGGTCGGTCGGCATCAGGAAGCCGACCACCCGCGTCGGGTCCGGGTCGCCCTCGGGGTGGGCGAACATGAAGGCGTACTCGCTGGCCTCCCAGTACGACGCGAACATCTTGGTCCCCGTCACCTCGAGGCCACCGTCGACCCGGCGGGCCGACAGCGAGGGCAGGTACGTCGCGGGCAGCAGGCTCGAGGCCGCCGGCTCCGAGAGCGGCGCGCAGATCAGCGCGCCTCCGAGCACGAGCTTCGCGACCCGCTCCTTGGTCTCCTCCGGGACCGCGTCGAGCGTGGAGATGATGCGCGTCGCGACGTAGTGCATGTTGAAGCCGAGGGCCGTCGCCGCGTCGCCCTGGGCGAGCGCCTCGACGAACGCCAGCCACTGGGTGGTGCGCGCCCCGCGGCCGCCCAGGTGCCGCGGGAGGGCCACGCCGAAGAGGTCGGCGTCCCGGAGCCGGTCGAGGTGCTCGACGGCGGTCGTCGCCTCGAGGTCGTGCGTGGCGGCGTTGGCCGCGAAGTCGGCGGCCAGGGCGGCGCCGAGGTCGGCGAGCTCCTGGCTCTGGTGATCCAGCTGGAAGTCCACGATTCACTCCTAGTGTCGTGCGTTGGAAGTTGTTGAACGGTTAGCGTGCTCAGGGTGCGTGCGCTGCAAGGCGCCGGAGCGACGCCATACCCGCTTGTCTCGCGAGCGACGGCAACGCCGCAGAGTGCGTGCCATGTGTGCGCGAAGCGCACAAGAACTTCTGACGCATGGCACTAGGTTTGTAGTCGTACGGGCGGGGCCGGAACGGTGGGGTCAGGTCCACATCGGCGGTCGGGTGGGATCGAGGCTCGTGTGCACGACCTTGGTAGTCGTGTACTCGAGCACGGTCGCGGCAGCGCCCTCGCGGCCGAAACCGCTCGCCTTGACGCCGCCCTGGGGCTGTCCCAGCGGGGTGGCGAACCAGGTGTTGATCCAGACCATCCCCGACTCCAGGCGATCGGCGATCCGGAAGGCCCGGGCCAGGTCGGCGGAGCAGACCCCGTTGGCCAGGCCGTAGGCGACGCCGTTGACCCGGTCGACCACCTCGTCCTCGCCCGCCCAGCTCTCGACCGTGAGCACCGGCCCGAAGAACTCCTCGCACGACGCGCTGGTCGTGCCGGCCGGCGAGGCCAGCACCGTGGGGCGCAGGTAGGAGCCCTCGCGCAGGTGCTCGGGGAGGTCCGGCTCCACACCGCCGGCCCGCAGCGTCGCGCCCGCCTCCACGGCGGCGGCGATCCGGGCCGCGACGCGGTCACGGTGGGCGCGGCTGACGAGAGGGCCCACCTGGGTGCTCGGGTCGAGGGCGTCGCCGACCGCGATCCGGTCCGCACGTTCGCACACGCGCTCCAGCAGCGACTCGTACCTCGACTCGTGCACCAGGAGTCGCGACGAGGCGAAGCAGACCTCGCCGTTCGCCGCGAAGATGCCGGTCAGCACGTCCTCGGTCACCGTGTCCAGGTCGGCGTCGGCGCACACGATCATCGAGCCCTTGCCACCCAGCTCCATCAGCGTGGGCGCGAGTCGGCCGGCGACGTCGCGCAGGATGCTGCGACCGGTCTCGGTGCCACCGGTGAAGCTCACCTTCGCCACGACGGGGTGGGACACGAGCGCGCGGCCCACGTCGGGGCCGTCACCGGTCACGACGTTGACGACGCCGGGCGGGAACACGTCCTGCAGGATCCGGACGAACTCGACGGTGCTCACCGATGCCAGCTCACTCGGCTTGACCACGACGGTGTTGCCGGCGGCGAGGGCGGGAGCGAGCTTGTGCGCGACCGAGATCAGCGGCGAGTTCCAGGGCACCAGCGCCGCGACGACGCCGAGCGGTTGTGGCGACGTGACGACGTGGGCACCGGGCCCGCAGGACACGGTCTGCCCGTGCAGGTCCCGGACGACGCCCGAGAAGAAGCGGAAGATCTCCGCCGCCGTCGGCACGTCGATCAGTCCGGCCTCGCGGATCGGGCGCCCGTTCTCGGTGGCGAGCAGCACCGGCCACTCCTCGGCCCCGGAACCCAGCCGCTCGGCGACGGCCCACAGCAGCCGCTGACGCTCGTCGAGCGAGGTGGCCCGCCATGCCGGGAACGCCTTCGCCGCCGCGCTGACGGCTCGTTCGACGTCGGCCGGCGTACCCGCGGTGACCTCGGCCCAGACCCGCCCGGTGCTCGGATCGATCGCGGGGAAGGTCGCGGCGCCGATGGCTTCCTCGCCGCCGATGATCTGCGGCACCGGCGTCTCGAGGGCTGCCCTCTCGGGCGCTACGGAGAGGGTCATCTCACCCGCCGATGTGGGCCGAGTGGAAGGGGTTGTCGATCCGGATGCGCCAGGTCCCATCGGGCTGACGGCAGAAGACGTTGCTGTCGGTCGCGCCCATCTCGACGGGCTGACCGTCGGGTCCGGTGCCGGTCAGCTGCCACTTCAGGGCGACCAGCACGACGTCCCCCGCCTCGACCCGGTGCACCTCCTCGACGGTCAGGTGCGGCTTGGTGTCGATGAACGCCTGCAGCGCCTCCCGCAGGGCCGGTCGCCCGCTGACGGGTGCGTCGCCCGGGCCGGTCTGGAACACCGTGTCGTCGTCCCAGCAGGACAGTGCCAGCTCCAGGTCGCCGGCGTTCATCGCCTCGACGAACAACTCGTTGATCTCGGTGACGCTATTTCGCGAACCCACGTGGACTCCTCGTGTCGGTGCGGAGGATCGGCCCTCCGCATGGCGGTGCCTCAAGTTAGGTCCGCCATGACCTGGGTCACATCCCGCGCCGGCGTCATCCCGGCGAACCCCCTGGTTGGGGGATCTCGCGCACGCAAGAACGGCCCCACCCGCTGGCGCGGGTGGGGCCGTTCTTCGCGACGTGGGTGCCCGCGAACGCGGGCACGCCTGCGGTGGAGCTGCGGGGAATCGAACCCCGGTCCTCGAGCGTCGAACCAGGTCTTCTCCGGGTGCAGTCCGTGCTATCGCATTTCTCGGCCCCGGGGCTCGCACGGACACGTCCCCGACAGGCTCAGTCGGGATTGAGTCCCGATCAACCACCCCGACAGCAGTTGACCGGCAAGTCTCCTAGATGACGCCCACATCCGGGCCGGAGACGGATACCCGGGTGGACGCTTCGATCACCGCTCAGGCGGCGAGAGCGAAGGAACTGCGCTTAGCGTTGGCAGTTATTGGTTTCCAGCGATCGTTTACGAGATGACGCTGGCTCCTCGACCCGCTTCCCCTGGAACTAACGTCCCAAGTCGAAACCGATCAGCCCCTCTTGAGTTGTACGACCACAGTCTAGTGGCTCAACTCCGGGCGAGCACGCCGGTATTCCCCCCGCTCCGGCGTGCCCGCCCGGAAGCCTCCTCAACCGAGGAACCCCGCCAGCCAGCCCTGGACCCCGGCGATGTCGACCCGCTGGTAGCCGTCGAGGTAGCGACAGTTCTCCGTGTAGCCGTACGACGTCACGCCGATGACCTCACCGTTGTGGAAGCGCGGTCCCCCCGAGTCGCCGAAGCAGGTGTGGCTGGTCGATCTCGAGCCGGTCGTCGGCAGCGAGGCCAGCAAGTCCCGGCCCTGCGTCCTGGTCAGCAACGATCACGCCAACTCGCGTGCCGCCGCCCTGACCCGGGGCACGGTCACCGTCGTTCCGGCGACGACCACGCTGGACCCGGTTCTCGCGTTCCACGTCGTGCTCCCCGCCGAGGACACCGGCCTCCGGCAGGACTCCAAAGCACAGGCCGAGCAGGTGCGCTCGGTCGACGTACGTCGCTTGATCCAGCGCGTCGGCCGCCTTCCGGTGCCACTGACCCATGCCGTGGACGACGCGCTGCGGCTCCACCTCGACCTGGATTGACCCCATGGTCAGAGATCCTCGTTGGTCCTGCCGGTGAGCACGGACTCGTTCTGCGTCGAGGTCGGCCTGCGCCGCCGGTCCGCGCCGTCGTCGTCGACCTTGACCAGGATCCAGTTCCTCGGGTCGCCACCCATCTTGGTATGGGTGAGCGCGAAGGCACCGGTGAGCTTCTCGCCGTGCAGCACGACCTTGAGGTGCCCGGCCTCGATGGCGTCCGGCAGCGCGATCGGCTCGCCCTGGCGCTGGGTCACGTTGTCGAAGGTGCCGGTGTCCCAGACGATCACCGTGCCCTCGCCGTACCCCGCGCCGATCCGGCCCTCGAAGTCGGCGTAGTCGAGCGGGTGGTCCTCGACCTGGACGGCGAGCCGCTTGTCGCGCGGGTCGAGCGACGGACCCTTCGGCACCGCCCAGGAGGCCAGCACGCCGTCGACCTCGAGCCGGACGTCGAAGTGCAGGCTGGACGCGTCGTGTCGCTGCACCACGAAGATCGGGCTGGGATGGCCCCGCCGGCGGCAGCCGGTGGGCTCCCCGGAGGCCGCGGTCTCCCGCTTGTCTCGGTACGTCGACAGGCGGTCCTCGCTCATGCCTGTCGGGTACCCACGAGGGTCAGCGGTCGAACAGCGCGGACCCGTTGTGCCAGCACACCGCACGCAGCCAGTCGTCGCCGAGGTCGAGGCGGGCCAGCCCCTCGAGCTGGTGGGCGTAGGGGTAGGGGATCGTCGGGAAGTCGCTGCCGAGCAGCACCTTGCCGGCATCGCGGTGGCCCAGCTCGCGCAGCCGCGGCACCAGCTCGGTCGGGTACGGCGGGAAGAAGTCGGTGAACACCATCGTCGTGTCGAGACGCACGCCGTCGTACCTCTCGGCGAGCGCGAGGAACTCCGCACACTCCGGCGCACCCATGTGGGCGATCAGCAGCCGCAACCGGGGGAACCGGCGCAGCAGCCGCTCGGTCGAGCCCGGCCCGGTGAACTCGTTGCCGACCGGCCCGGAGCCCGCGTGCACGACGACCGGCGTGCCGGCGTCCTCGATCTGCCCCCAGGCCTCGTCGAGCAGCGGGTCGTCGAGGTGGAACTCCCCCACCTGGAGGTGCACCTTGAAGATCTCGACGCCGGCGGCGATCCGCTTGCCGACGTACGCGGCCGCGGACTCCTCGGGGAAGAACGTCGCCGAGCACAGCGACTCCGGCACCTCGCCCGCGAAGCCGGCCGCCCAGTCGTTGAGGTACTCCGCGACGCCCGGCTTGTGCGCGTAGGGCAGCGTCGGGAAGTGCCGCACGCCCATCGCGCGCAGGATCTCGACCCGCTCGGCATGGTCCTGCCGGTAGCGGATCGGCCAGTCCCGGCCGATCTTCGGCCCGGCGGAGTCGAACACGGCGTACACGGCCCGCTGGATGTTCGGTGGCAGGAAGTGGACGTGCACGTCGAAGAGTCCCGGCAGGTCGAGGGCCTGCCAGAAGCGGCGTACCTGCTCGACGTCGGGGTGTCGAGACGGTTGCTGCGCAACCGCCTCAACGACCGACTCGTCAGTCACGCATGCCCTTGAGCCGGCGCCCGACGGCCTGCTCGGTCTCCCGGTTGGCCTGCCGCTCGGCGAGCGCGGCGCGCTTGTCCCACGACTTCTTGCCCTTCGCGAGCGCGATCTCGACCTTGGCCCGGCCGTCCTTGAAGTAGAGGGACAGCGGGACGACGGTCAGGCCCTTCTCGTTGACCCGGCGCTCGATCTTGTCGATCTCGACCCGGTTGAGCAGCAGCTTGCGCTTGCGCCGCGCGGCGTGGTTGGTCCAGGTGCCCTGGGAGTACTCCGGGATGTGGACGCCGTGCAGCCAGGCCTCGTGGCCGTCGATGTCCACGAACCCGTCGACCAGCGAGGCACGCCCCATCCGCAGCGACTTCACCTCGGTGCCCTGGAGGACCAGGCCGGCCTCATAGGTGTCCTCGATGTGGTAGTCGTGTCGCGCCTTCTTGTTCTGCGCGATCAGCTTGCGCCCCTGCTCCCTGGCCATCCGCCCATTCTCTCAGGAGCGGGCAACCGAGATACGCCGAGTTGGCGCCAGATTGCCCCCGAGACGGCGCCAGATTGCACCAGCTCGCGCAATCTGGCGCCAACTCGGCGTCAGGGCAGCCAGTTCATCGGGTTGACCGCGTTGCCGTTCACCAGCAGCGTGAAGTGCAGGTGGCAGCCCGTGGACCAGCCCGTGGAGCCGACGTAGCCGACGACGTCGCCCTGCTCGACCCGGTCGCCGAGGTTGACCCGGTAGCCGGTGGCGTGGTTGTAGACGGCGGTGACGTTGGCGCCGTTGATGTTGCCGAGCGAGAGGTAGAGCCGGTTGCCGTAGACGTCGGACCAGTACTTGGCGATCACGGTGCCGCCGGCGATGGCACGCATGCCCTCGCCGCAGGAGACGCCGAAGTCGGTGCCGTCGTGCAGGCCCCAGTAGTGGTAGATGGGGTGCGAGCGATAGCCGTACGGCGAGGTCACCGATCCCGGCACCGGCCGGATGAACAGCCCGTTCGTGGGCCCCTGGTAGCCGGTGCGCGACCGGCGCGCGGCGGCGAGGATCCGCTGCCGGATCTTCGCCTCCCGCTGCTTCGCGGCACGCAGGGCGCGCAGGTCGTGGATGCGCGCCTTCTTCGCGGCCTGGCGACTCTCGGCCCGGGTGACCACCAGGGAGTGCACCTTGTCCCGCGCCGAGCGCTTCTCGGTGCGCAGGCCCTCCATCAGCACCAGGTGCTCGGCGGCGGCCTTGCGCTCGACCTCGACGTCGTCGCGGGCCTCCGCGACCTGACGCTCACGGACCTCCAGGAGCACCTCGGCGGCGTGGAGGTCGTCGTACGCCCGGGTCTCGCGGCCGACGATGACGTTGCGCGCCTCCATCTGGCGGGTCAGGTCCGCGGGCGTCTTGGCGTCGAGCAGCGCCGAGAAGGCCAGCAGCTGCGGGTCGCCCTGCTCGTAGATGTCGGTGATGGTCGAGGTCACGGCCTGGTGCTGGACCTCGAGGGCCGCCCTGCCGTCGGCGAGGTTCTGCTGGGCGGTGGCCAGGCGGGTCTCGGCGGCGTCGAGGCGCTGCTGCATCTCGTCGTCGCGCACCTGGGCCGTGGCGAGCTTGGCGTTCGCGACCTTCAGCTCGCTGCGGGCGCCGGCCAGCTCGGTCCGCGCCTTGGTCAGTGCCGCCTGGGCCTTGCGCAGCCGGCCGCTCGACTCGTTCAGGTCGTGCTGGGCGTCCTTGACCCGGGACTGCGCGTGCTTCTGCTGCTGCTTGAGGCCCTTGCCGTCGTCGGCGGTCGCGAGGGGGACGACGAGGGCGCCGATCGCCAGGCTGGCGACGGCGGTCGCCGCGGCCAGGCGTCGGCTGGCGGTACGGGGGAAGAGACGCACCGGGCTGCCTTCACGTGTTCGGGGAAGTGAACGCGATGACGGTAACCCGCCGGAATCACACTTTGAGGTATTTGCGTGTCAGCACGAGTGTCGGGAGCAGGGTGAGCACCGGACCGAGGATCGCGATCGACATCAGCGCCACGACGTACTCCGGCATCCCGATCCACGGCATGAACGCGAGGCCGGTCGCCGCACGCTGGTCGATGCCGAAGTACATGAACGCCGCGAGCGCCCCGCCGGCGAGCGCGACGCCGATGATCGCGGTCACCAGCGCCTCGAGCAGGAACGGCAGCGCGATGTAGAGCGTCGAGGCCCCGACCAGGCGCATGATGCCGATCTCCTTGCGGCGGGCGAACGCCGCGAGGCGGATGGTGTTCCCCACCAGCAGCAGGGCCGCGAAGACCAGGAACGCCGCGGTCGCCAGCGCGGCCCACTGCAGCGCGTTGATCGAGCCGTAGATCGGCTTGAGCACGTCGCGCATGTCACGGATGCCGGAGACCCCGTCGAGCCCCACAACCGCGCTGGTGATGCCTTGGTACTGCTCGGGGTCCTTGAGCGTGATCCACACCGACTGCGGCATGTCGTCGGCGGTCGCGGCCGGGTTGGGACCGTCGAACTTCTCCGGCCCGAGGAGCTCCTTGACCTTCTCGAAGGCCTCCTCCTTGGACTCGAAGCGGTAGTCGGCGACCTCGGGGTTCTTCTCGACCTCGGCGGCGATCGCGTCCTTCTGCGCGTCGGTGACCTCACCGGTGCAGGCGGGGTTGTCGTCCTTGTCCTTGCACAGCCAGACCGTGATCTGGAGCTGGCTCCCCCAGTGCTGGGCGGCCTTGTCGGCCTGCTGGTTGAGCAGCACCCCGAGGCCCACCAGGGTCAGCGACACGAAGAGGGTCAGGATGACCGCGATGTGCATCGACAGGTTCCGGCGCAGGCCCTGGCCGAGCTCGGAGAAGACGTAACGAAGCTGCATGGGGTGGAGGGCTTTCCTTCGGGTCGTCAGGCAGTCGAGGGGTGGGCCGGCGGCCCGTTCAGTGCTGGAATCCGTAGACGCCCTGCGCCTGGTCGCGGACCAGGCGGCCGCTGTCGAGCTCGATGACCCGCTTGCGCATCTGGTCGACGATCCCGGCGTCGTGCGTCGCCATCAGCACGGTGGTGCCGGTGCGGTTGATCCGGTCGAGCAGCTTCATGATGCCGACCGACGTGGTGGGGTCGAGGTTGCCGGTCGGCTCGTCGGCGATCAGGATCATCGGCCGGTTGACGAACGCGCGCGCGATCGCCACCCGCTGCTGCTCGCCACCCGAGAGCTCGTCGGGCATCCGGTCGCCCTTGCCCTCGAGGCCGACCAGCTCGAGCGTCTCGGGCACCACCCGGTTGATCTCCGACCGCGACCGGCCGATCACCTGGAGCGCGAACGCGACGTTCTCGGAGACGGTCTTGTTGTTGAGCAGCCGGAAGTCCTGGAAGACGGTGCCGATCTGCCGGCGCATCCGCGGGACCTTCCAGCTCGCGAGCCGGTTGATCTCCTTGCCGGCGACGTACACGCGCCCGGAGGTCGGGCGCACCTCGCGCAGCACCAGCCGGAGGAAGGTCGACTTGCCGGAGCCCGACGTGCCCACCAGGAAGACGAACTCCCCCTTCTCGACGTCGACCGTGACGTTGTCGAGCGCCGAGTGGGTCTGACCTGGGTAGGCCTTGACGACCTTCTCGAAGCGGATCACGGGAATCGAGCGTAGACGCTGCACCTGAGAGCGGCCGCCGCGACGCCCGGACGGGCGCGTCGGGCCGCCGGCTAGGTTGTCGGTCGTGTCCGTCGTACGCCGTGGGGTCGTGGCCGCCGCGCTGATCCCGTTGGTCGTGCTCGCCGGCTGCACGTCGGCCGGCGACGAGCCGACGGCCGAGCCCAGCGCGACCGTCACCGCCCTGGCCGACCTGGCGACCGACGACGTCGCGGTGGTCAGAGGCGACTTCTGCGCCCGGGTCAGCCCGCAGGAGGTCGAGGAGGCGCTGGGCGGCGCCGCGACCGACATGACCGACGCGACGACGTGGAGCAACGGCGACCGGGCCCGGGTGGCCGACGGCGTCCGCGACGTCGTGCACGAGTTCGGCTGTGCCTGGACCACCGACGTGAACACCGCCCGGGCCTGGGTGTTCGCGCCGCCGGTGACCGGCCGGCAGGCGCACCGGCTGGGCCGGGCCGCGGTGCGGGGCGACGGCTGCGAGCGGGTGCCCGACGCGGAGCGCTTCGGCGCCCACTCCCTCGCCGTCGTCTGCCGCGCGGCTGGCGAGGCGACCACGACCTACCACGGGCTCTTCGGCGACGCCTGGCTGTCGTGCTCGCTGACGGGCGCCGACCTGGCGCGCACCGACCGCTGGTGTGCGGCCGTCCTCCAGGCTGGACGGGCAGCGTAGGTTGGTCCGCATGCTCTCCCGTTCCCGTGCTCTTCCCGCAGCCGTGCTGATGGCGGCGCTGCTCGGCCTGTCCGGCTGCGGGGACGACACTGACGAGCCCACGACCACCGCCTCCGACTCGGCCGGGGCCACCGACTCGCCGACGGCGTCGACCAGCCCGTCCGAGACCGCCGCCCCGAGCAGTGCCCGCACCGACTTCTGCGCGCAGATCCCGAAGCCGGCGATCCGGACCGCGCTGTACGGCGCGGCCATCTACGACGAGGCCTGGGCGCCCGGCGAAGATGCCGACGTGCGGGGCGGGGTGCACGCCGCGGGCGCCGAGTTCGGCTGCGCCTGGACCGCGAAGGACGGCACCACGGTGACGGCCTGGCTGTTCGCCGCACCCGTCTCGGCCGACGAGGGCGCGACCCTGGTGAAGAAGGCCGGGGCCGGCTGCGAGCACAAGAAGGTGCGCGCGCCAGGCGCCGCCGCCGCCGTCACCGTGCAGTGCATCAGCGACGACGACACCGTCACCCGCACCCAGGCGCTGTACGGCGACGCGTGGCTGTCGTGCTCGCTCCAGACGCCGGGCATCCTGACCCGGCTCGACCGCGCGGCCGACTGGTGCGACGCGGTGCGCGAGGCCGCGCTGGTCTGACCCCCGGCCCTGGCTCGGCCTCGCTCAGCCGGCCTCGCCGGCGGCCGGTTCGGGTGCGGCGTGGTGCACCGGGCAACCGTTGCGACCCGGCACCGGGAAGGTCCCGAGCCGGTCGATCTCGTACCCGTCCGGGTAGCTGCGGATCCACGCGACGTCCTCGATCCGCTTCGGCTCACGGCGGGCGGGATAGGCCCGCAGCAGCAGCCCCCGCCCCCGGAGCGCGGCCCGGCTGAGCCGCTGGACGACCGCCGGCGGCGCGGCGTACCGGAACGCCTCGCGCAGCGGCTGGTCCATCAGCGCCCGCGCGAAGAGCCCGGCGGGGCGCCGCAGCGGCCGGGCGTAGAAGGTCCGCATCAGGTCGAGCGTCGCGTCGGCGACCCGGCGGCCCCCCTCGTCGTAGGCGAAGTGCTCCGCCTCGTAGGCGTCCATGAGCTCCTCGAAGCCGGCGTAGGTCGCAGGGAGGTCCTTGATGCCCATGTGCCGGCCGAGCGTCCGGTAGTAGCGGACGCTCGCCTCGACCTCGTGGGCGGTGAACCGGCGCTTGCCGTAGTCGTCCATCCAGCGCTTCGGGACCACCACGAACGTGCTCAGCACGTAGCGGAACTCGTGGTCGGGGATGTCGTAGGCGCGGTGCATCGCGTTGATCCGGCGGATCGCGGCCCGGGCCTCGGGGTGCTCGAACCCGAGGCGGGTGGGCGGTTCGAGCAGCAGCGCGGTGTCGTCGTACCGCTTCTGCACGCGGCCGGTGAACTCTCCGGTCTCGTCGAGGAGGCGGCCGATGCCCGGCACGGCGTAGGTGCGGAACAGCGCGAAGCTGAGCGCCTGGTTCATGTCCCAGGGGAACTCGTGGCTGACGACGTTCCGGTAGATCTCGACGAAGTCGGTCTCCGGGTCCAGCCGGTCGTTGCGCCGCTTCCAGTGGTCGCGCCTCATGCCGCCAAACTAGGACAGACGCTCGGAGGTTTCGAGGCTCGGCGCTGGCGCGCCTCGCGCCTCAACCACCGGGAGCAGCGGTGGTTGAGGTGCGAAGGCCGCCAGGCCTGACCCTCGAAACCACCCGTCAGCGGAAGGCGAGCAGCGCCTCGTGGACGCCGTACCCGAGCAGGCCGAGACCGGTCGCCACCGGCACCAGCACGCTCGGCGAGACCCGCCCGCGCGCCGTGGCCCAGGCGACGAGCACCAGCGAGGTCGCGACCAGGCCGGCGACGACGAGGTCGCGGTAGTCGACGCCGCTCGCGCGGGCGTGCGGGATCTCGGCGATCGGAACGCCGGCGAGCAGGCCCCAGGCCAGCACCCGCGTCGTCGAGGACTCGCTGTGCTCCCCCAGCCAGCCCGCGCCGCCGAGGATCCCGCCGAGCAGCGCCCCGCCGACGAGCCACACGGGCGCGCCGTAGTCGCTCAGCATCGAGCCGCCGGCGCCGAGCGTCGCCTGCCAGACGTAGTAGGTGACCAGGCCGGCCTCGACGGCGGCGATCGCGGTCAGCCCCGCATGGCGTACGTCGCGGGCGCCGCGACCGGCCACGAAGGCCAGCACCAGCCACGGTGTGCCGAGGTCGGGCAGCGCCCGCAGCGCTCCCGGCAGGTCCGCGCCCTGCGCGGAGAGGACGCCGAGCGCGACCCCGCAGCCGAGCAGGAGCGGGAGGCGCAGCCGCGCCCGGGCAGCCGGGGCGGTCAGTTGGCGTCGGCCTTCTCGGCCTCGCGGCGCCACCGGATGCCGGCCTCGATGAAGCCGTCGATGTCGCCGTCGAAGACCGACTGCGGGTTGCCGACCTCGTAGCCGGTGCGCAGGTCCTTGACCATCTGGTAGGGGTTCAGCACGTAGTTGCGCATCTGGTCGCCCCACGAGCTGGTGGCGTCGCCGCGCAGCGCGTCGAGCTGGGCCCGCTCCTCGGCCTTCTTCAGCGCGAGCAGCTTGGCCTTGAGGATGACCATCGCCGAGGCCTTGTTCTGCAGCTGCGACTTCTCGTTCTGGCAGCTGACCACGGTGCCGGTCGGGATGTGCGTCAGCCGGACCGCGGAGTCGGTGGTGTTGACCGACTGGCCGCCCGGTCCGGAGGACCGGTACACGTCGACGCGGACCTCCTCGTCGGGGATGTCGATGTCGTCGGTCTGCTCGAGCACCGGCACCACCTCGACGGCCGCGAACGACGTCTGCCGGCGGCCCTGGTTGTCGAAGGGGCTGATCCGCACCAGCCGGTGGGTGCCGCCCTCGACCGACAGGGTGCCGTAGGCGTACGGCGCGTGCACGGCGAAGGTCGCCGACTTCAGGCCGGCCTCCTCGGCGTACGACGTGTCGAAGACCTCGACCGGGTACTTGTGCTGCTCCGCCCAGCGCGTGTACATCCGCAGCAGCATCTCGGCGAAGTCCGCGGCGTCGACGCCGCCGGCGCCGGAGCGGATCGTGATCAGCGCCTCGCGCTCGTCGTACTCGCCCGAGAGCAGGGTGCGGACCTCGAGCGCCTCGACCGACTTCGTCAGCCGGCCCAGCTCGGTCTCGGCCTCGGCCAGCGAGTCGGCGTCGCCCTCCTCCTCGGCCAGCTCGACGAGTACGCCGAGGTCCTCGACGCGGCTGTGGAGTCCGGTGAACCGCTCGAGCTCACCCTGGAGCGCGGAGAGGCGTCCGGTGACCCGGGTGGCGTTGGCCTGGTCGTCCCACAGGTCCGGCGCGGCGACCTGCTCGCCGAGGGCGGCGATCTCCTCGCGCATGGCGTCGAGGTCGAGCACCTTCTCGATGGAGCTCAGGGTCGCCTGGAGCTGCTTGATCTCTGCGTCGAAGTCCGGTCCTGCCACAAGCAGCAAGGTTACGTGGCGCGCGGCCTCCGGGCCTACTCGCCCGCCTCACTCACCGGCGCCGACGGCGATCGGCAGCTCCGCCCAGACCCGCTTGCCGCCGGCGACACCCGCCTCCATGCCCCAGGAGACGGCGACCGCGCCGACCAGGTGCAGGCCGCGTCCGTGTTCCTCGGTCTCGGTGAGCGGCTTCGGCTCGGGCGTGCCAGCGCCGTCGTCCTCGACCTCGATCCGCAGCGCCGGGCCGGCCGTCGCCAGGCGGACCCGGTAGGACGACTCGGCGTGGGTGAGCGCGTTCGCGGCCAGCTCGCTGACCACGAGCATCGCGTCGTCGACCGAGGTCTCGATGCCCCACTCGTCGAGCTTCTCGCGGACGAACCGGCGCGCGATCGCCACGCTGCTCAGCTCGTCGGGGAGATCCAGCACGGCCTCTTCGCGGATCGACCGGCCGACCTCCTCGAGCAGCTGGAGCAGGTAGCCGAGGTCGACGTCCTTGAGCGCGAAGCCCGCGGCGTTCGCGTCGATCCAGGACCGGTCCACGCCTTCGAGGCCGGAGAAGACCACGACCTTGGTCGCCGGCGCGTCGGCGCGGATGCGGCTGAGCACCTCCTGCCCGGCGATGTCGGGCAGGCCCAGATCGAGAACGACGACGTCGGGACGCAACTGCGCGGCGAGGTCGACGGCTTCTGCACCGTCTCCCGCCTCACCCACGACCTCGAACCCGCCCCGGAAACGGAGCGAGGTGCGGACCAGTCGGCGTACCTCAACGACGTCGTCCACCAGGAGGACGCGGATCGGCACGGTTCGAAGCCTAGCGAATCCGCCGGATCCGGACCGCTGCCGAGCGTCACCGCGCGTCGTCGGGGGCCCGGGGCAGCCGGACCACGAAGGCGCCCGGCTCGCCGAGCTCGGGTGGCCGGTACGACGCCTCGCCCCCGTGCTCCCGGGCGAGCTGGCGCACGATGTAGAGGCCCAGGCCCGTGCCGCCGGCCGACCGACCGGTCGCGAACCGCTCGAACAGCCGCTCGCGCATCTCCGGCGGTACGCCGGTCCCCGCGTCCTGCACGGTCACCAGCACGTCGTCCCCGTCGAGACGGGCGGCGACCCGTACGGGCGGCACGCCGTGCACGAGCGCGTTGGTGATCAGGTTGTCGACGACCTGGGCCAACCGACCGGCGTCGCCCACGACCAGCAGCCCGGGCTCGGCCTCGACGTCGAGCGCCCGGTCGGGGCTGCCGCGCTGGGCGGTCGCCGCGGCGGCGACCACGATCGGCGCGACGTCGACCTCGCCCATGCGCAGCTCGAGCCGGCTCGACTGCAGCCGCGACGCCGTCAGCAGGTCGTCGAGCAGCCGCCGCAGCCGCGCCGAGCTGGCGCTCATGCCGGCGAGCAGCTCCGCCCGCTCCGCCGCGTCGAGCTCGTCCCAGTGCTCGGCCAGCAGGTCCGCGGTGCCGCCGAGGACACCGACGGGCGTGCGCAGCTCGTGGGCGGTCACCGCGAGGAAGTGCGCCTGGTCGTCGGCCGCCTGCTGGAGCCGCTCGTTGGCCGCGGCCAGCGCGGCCGCCGCCTCCTCCCGCTCCTGGAGCAGGCTGCGGCGCTCGGTGATGTCGCGCACGACCTTGGCGAAGCCCACATGCACGCCGTCCGAGTCGCGCACGGTGGTGATGACGACCGTGGCCCAGAAGCGGCTGCCGTCCTTGCGGATCCGCCAGCCCTCCTCCTCGTAGTGCCCGTCGCGCAGCGCCAGCTCCAGCTCGTGCTCGGGGTGCCGGGCCTGCTGGACCTCCGGCGGGTAGAAGGTCCGGAAGTGGCGGCCGACGATCTCGTGCGCGGCGTACCCGTTGATGCGCTGGGCTCCGGAGTTCCAGCTCTCGACCCGGCCCTCCGGGGAGAGCATGAAGATCGCGTAGTCCTCGACGTTGTCGACGAGCAGCCGGAACCGGATCTCGCTGCGCCGCAGCTCCTCCTCCGCGCCGCGCTGGCCGGTCACGTCCTGCACCTGGGCGAAGAGGTAGAGCGGCCGCCCGCCGCCGTCGAGCACCGGCGCCAGCGTCGCCACCACGCGCCGCGGCGGGGTCGCGCCCGCGACCTCGTGCTCGACCTGCCCCGACTCGACCGAGCCGTCGAGGATGCCGTCGAGCAGGCGCTGGAGGGTGTCGGCGGCCGGGCCCACGAACGCGGCGTACGACGAGCCGACCAGATCGTCCACGGGGCGCTCGAGGATCGCGCCCAGGGAGTGGTTGGCGCGGACGATGTGCCCGGCGAGGGTCACCGTCGCCATCCCGATGGCGGCGTCCTCGAACACCTCGCGGAAGCGCTCGAGGTGCTCGCTCAGCACCCGGTGCTCGGCCTCGTCGGCCCGGCCGAGCGGCGCGGCCCGGGGCGGGACGGCGGGCGTCGACCCGCCGGCATCGAGCACGTCGACCAGGTCGCCCGCGAGCGTGTCGAGCGAGGTGAGCTTCTCGAAGAACGCCGCCGCGCCCAGCTCGGCCGCGCGGTGCGCGAGCCCCTCCTCCTGGAAGCCGCTGTACATCACGACCGTGGTGCCCGGCGCCGCCTCCAGCACCCTCGGGAGCGCCTCGAGGCCGTCCACCACCGGCATCGACACGTCCAGCAGCACCAGCGCCGGCTGCAGGCGGCGTACCACCTCGACCGCCTCGGCGCCGTCGCCCGCCTCGGCGACCACGTCGAGGAGTCCCGACGACCGCAGCCGAGCGCGCACCAGCGCGCGCACCTCCGCCGCGTCGTCGACGACCACGATCGTCGGCCGCGGCTGCCCTGCCGCACCTGCGCCCACGCAGGGAACCTAACCCGCGCGGGTCGTCAGCCGCGTCCGAACACCTGCGAGACCCACCAGCGGCCGTCGTCGTCGCGGTACGCCCCGATGCCCATCAGCCGGAACTGCCGGCGCAGGATGTTCGCCCGGTGGCCGCTCGAGTGCATCCAGCCGCGGTTGACCACGGCCTTGCCGCTCGGGTAGCCGACCGCGATGTTCTCGCCGACCATCGTCAGGTCGCAGCGCCGCAGCATCGGCTTCAGCGACTGGTGCACGAGCTCGCCCTTGCGGGCCATGCTGCGCGCCCAGCGCTCGGCGAAGCCGGTCAGGCAGGCCTGCTTGCGCAGGCGGGTCAGGCTGCGGTCGGTGCGTTGCTGGTTGGTGGCCGAGAACGCCGTGTCGGCATACCTCGCCTCCGGCGCCTTCGCCTGCGCAGGCGTCAGCCACAGTGTGGTCGCCACGACCACGACGGCCAGCGCGGCGAGCACTGACTGTCGGATTCCCAAGAACATGGCACCCCTCGATCGTCGACGGACGGGCTGGGAGGACGCTACCGGTTCCGGGCGCTCCGTGGGCAACGACCGCGAGAGTCGCCGGCGAGTTGCGGGAGACCGGTGACGGTCGCGGTTGTCCACAGGCCGCGGGACCGGGCCTGTTTCGGAGACCCGCTCGGCGGAGAGACTGGCGGCAAGGATCCGACTCGGGGGACCTGATGTCACTGACCCAACCGGCCGCGCGCCGTACGCCGGGCGCCCACGGCGAGCTCGTCGAGCGGCTCGACCTGCAGGTGCGCGAGCTGGTCCGCCGCGAGGGAGTGGATCCGCAGCACGACCCGCTGCTGGTGCGCCGGATCGCCGAGGGCGTGGTCCGCGACCACGACGAGCGCAGCCTCACCGGCGTCGTCGCCGCGGTGCCCGACGTCGGCGCCATGGTCGGCGAGCTGGTCGCGCGGGTGTCGGGCTTCGGTCCGCTCCAGCCGTTCCTCGACGACCCGACGGTCGAGGAGGTGTGGATCAACGACCCGAGCCGGGTCTTCATCGCCCGCAACGGGCGCCACGAGCTGACCACGCTCGTGCTCACCCGGGCCCAGGTGGAGGAGCTGATCGAGCGGATGCTGAAGTCGAGCGGGCGCCGCATCGACCTCAGCAGCCCGTTCGTCGACGCCATGCTCCCGGAGGGGCACCGGCTGCACGTCGTGCTCGAGGGCATCAGCCGGGGCTTCTCGGCGGTCAACATCCGCAAGTTCGTGGTCCGCGCCGGCCGGCTCGGCGAGCTGGTCGAGCTGGGCAGCCTGACCCCCACCGCGGCGACGTTCCTCGAGGCGTCGGTGCGCGCCGGCCTCAACATCATCACCACCGGAGGAACGCAGGCCGGCAAGACGACCATGCTCAACTGCCTGGCGGCCGCGATCCCCGGCGGCGACCGGGTGGTGTCGGCCGAGGAGGTGTTCGAGCTGCGCTTCCCCCACCCCGACTGGGTCGCCCTGCAGACCCGGCAGTCCGGCCTGGAGGGCACCGGGGAGATCCGGCTGCGCGACCTGGTCAAGGAGAGCCTGCGGATGCGGCCGAGCCGGATCATCGTCGGCGAGGTCCGGGCCGAGGAGTGCCTCGACCTGCTGCTCGCGCTCAACGCCGGGCTGCCGGGCATGTGCACGATCCACGCCAACAGCGCCCGCGAGGCGCTGGTCAAGATGTGCACCTTGCCGCTGCTGGCCGGCGAGAACATCTCGGCCCGGTTCGTGGTGCCCACCGTCGCCGCGTCCGTCGACCTGGTCGTGCACCTGGGCGTCGACGAGCGCGGCGTACGCCGGGTCGACGAGATCGTCGGGGTGCCGGGCCGGGTGGAGCAGCACGTGATCGAGACCGAGACGGTCTTCGAGCGCCGCGGCGGCGAGCTGCGGCGTACCGGCGGGCTGCCTCCCCATCTGGAGCGGTACGAGCGGGCCGGCATCGACCTGCACCGGATCCTGGCCGGCGCGTCCTGATGGGCGCGCTCGTCGGCCTCGGGGTGGGCATCGGCCTGCTGCTGGCCTGGAGTGCGTTCTTCCTGCCGCGGCGCGGCCCCACCGCGCCCCGCGCCCGGCGGACCACCGACCTGCTGGCGCGCGCCGGGCTCGGCCAGGTGTCGGCGACCGGGTTCGTGCTGCTCTGCGCCGCGTGCGGGGTGGGCACGACCCTGGTGATGCAGGTCGTCTCCGGCACGCCGCCGGTGGCGCTCGCCTTCGGCGCGATGGGCGGCTGCCTGCCGGTCGCCGTGGTGTCCGGCCGCGCCCGGCGGCGCCAGCGCGAGCTCGCCGAGGTCTGGCCGGAGGCCGTCGACAACCTGACGTCGGCCGTGCGCGCGGGCATGTCGCTGCCCGACGCCCTGGCCGGGCTGGCGGTGCGCGGCCCGGTGCCGCTGCGGGCCGCCTTCGACCAGTTCGCGCTCGACTACCAGGTGACCGGCCGGTTCGGGGAGTCGCTCGACCGGCTCAAGGAGCGGCTCGCCGATCCCGTCGGCGACCGTGTCGTCGAGGGCCTCCGGGTCGCGCGCGAGGTCGGCGGCGGCGAGCTCGGCCGGCTGCTGCGCAACCTCTCGACGTACCTGCGCGAGGACCTGCGCACCCGCTCCGAGATGGAGTCGCGCCAGGCCTGGACGGTCAACGGCGCCCGGCTGGCCGTCGCGTCGCCGTGGCTGGTGCTGCTGCTGATGTCGCTCCAGCACGACGTGATCCGGCGCTACGCGTCGCCGGTCGGCGTGGTGGTCCTCGTGGTGGGCGCCGGCGTCTGCCTGGTGGCCTACCGGCTGATGATGCGGATCGGCCGGCTGCCCGTCGAGCGACGGATCCTGTCGTGACACCGGCCTGGTGGGGAGCCCTGCTCGGCGCGAGCGCCGCCGGCGGGCTGCTGCTCGTCGCGGTCCGGGTCCGCGCCATCCGGCGCCCGCAGCTCGCGCACCGGGTGCTGCCCTACCTCCGCGACCTGCCCTCGCTCGACGGCGCCGGCGACCGGGCCGGCGACCGGCCCGGACCCACGCCCGTGCCGGCCGCGGTCGGCGTCTTCGGCCCGCCCCTGCGCTCGGCGGCCGACGCGGTCGAGCGGGTGCTCGGCGGTGCCGCCTCCGTCGAGCGCCGGCTGGCCCGGGCCGGCATCGACCGGTCGGTGCACGAGTTCCGGGTCGAGCAGGTCGTGTGGGGGCTGGTCGCCTTCGCGGCGACGGCGGCCCTCGCGCTGCTGCGCACCCTCACCGACCCCGGCAACCTGCTGCTGTGGGTGGTCGCGTGCGCGATCGCGTTCGTGGCGGGGGTGCTCGCCCGCGACAGCCACCTGACCGGCCAGGTGCGCAGCCGCGAGCGGCGAATGCTCGCCGAGTTCCCGGCCCTCGCCGAGCTGTTGGCCCTCGCGGTCGCCGCCGGCGAGAGCCCGGTGATGGCGCTCGACCGCGTCGTACGCCGCAGCGGCGGCGAGCTGTCCCGCGAGCTGGGCCGGGTGCTGGCCGCCGTGCGCACCGGCGAGCCGGTCGCGGCGGCCTTCGACGGGCTCGCCGCGCGCAGCGGGCTGCCGGTCGTCTCGCGCTTCGCCCAGGGCGTCGCGGTCGCCGTCGAGCGCGGCACCCCACTCGCCGATGTGCTGCACGCCCAGGCCGCCGACGTCCGCGAGGCCGGCCGCCGCGAGCTGATCGAGTCGGCCGCCCGGCGCGAGGTGCTGATGATGGTGCCCGTCGTCTTCCTGGTGCTGCCGGTGACCGTGATCTTCGCGTTCTGGCCCGGGGTGGTCGGGCTGTCGCTGACCACCCCCTGACGTCCCACAAGGAGGAACCCGATGAACGACCTGCTCCTGGCCCTGGTGGCCCGGCTCTCCCCACGCGAGCGCGACGAGCGCGGCGACGTGCCGGGGTGGGTGATGATCACGGTGATGACCGCAGGGCTGGTCGTCGGCATCACGGCGATCGCCGGCCCGGCCCTGCAGGACATGGTCAGCTCGGCGCTCGCCAAGGTGCGGTAGTGCCGGTCCGGCGGCGCGGCGAGCGCGGGTCGGCCGTCGTCGACTTCGTGCTCGTCCTGGTGGTCCTGGTGCCGATGTTCCTCGGCATCCTCCAGGTCGCGCTGGTGCTGCTGGTGCGCAACACGCTCGCGTCGGCGGCATCCGAGGGCGCGCGGTACGCCGCGACGCTCGACCGCGGCCCGGCCGACGGCGCCGACCGGGCCCGCGACCGGATCGACGGGGCGATCTCGGGCCGGTTCGCCCGCGACGTGTCCGCGCGGCCGACGGCCGTCGACGGCGCGCCCGGCGTCGAGGTCACCATCCGGGCCGTGGTGCCCGCCCTCGGCATCGGCGGCCCCGGGGTCTCGCTGGAGGTGACCGGCCACGCGGTCGAGGAGCAGCCGCCGTGAGGCGCCGTGACGAACGCGGCAGCGCGCTGGTCGAGCTGAGCTGGCTCGGCCTCCTGCTGCTGGTCCCGATGCTCTGGATCGTGGTCTCGGTGTTCGAGGTGCAGCGCGGCGCCTTCGCCGTGTCCGGTGCGGCCCGGGCCGCCGGCCGCGCCTACGCCCTCGCGCCCGACGACGCCGTCGGCCGCGCCCGGGCCGAGGCCGCGGCCCGGCAGGCGCTGCGCGACCAGGGCATCGGCGGAGCGCCGCTCGAGGTGCACGTCTCCTGCACGCCGTACCCGCACGACTGCCACGCCGGCACGTCGGTCGTCACGGTCGTCGTCGAGTCGAGCGTCGACCTGCCGCTGCTGCCGGACCTGCTCGGCGGCGGCGCCCCGAGCTTCGCCCTCGACGCGACCCACGACCTGCCGATCGGGCAGTACCAGGAGGCCGCCGATGCCGCGCCGTGACCGGCGCCCGGACGAGACCGGCCAGACGACGCTGCTGATCGTCGGGTTCGCGCTGGTGCTGGCGATGGCCGTGGCGACCGTGGTCGACGTGTCCGCGGCGTACCTGCGGCGGCAGGGCCTGAGCACGGTCGCCGACGGCGCGGCGCTGCGGGCCGCGGACCTCGCCGCGACCGGCACCGAGGTCTACACCGGCGGCGTGCCGCAGGGCCGGCTCCGGCTGAGCGCGGAGCGGGTCCGGGGGTCGGTGCGCGACTTCCTGTCCCGGTCGGGGGCGTACGACGACTACCCGGGCCTGGCCTTCGAGGTCGACGTCGACCCGGCCTCGTCGCACGTCACCGTGCACGTCACCGCCCCGCTCGAGCTGCCGCTCACCGTCCCCGGCTCTCCGCAGGTCGCGACGATCGGCGCCACGGGATCCGCGGCCGTCGTGGCCGAGCGGTAGCGCCCGAGCGGTCCGGGTCCGTCAGGCCCGGAAGCGCAGCGTGCCCGCGAACCAGGAGTTGGTCCACACCGGGTCGGTGCGCACCCGCGTGCCGGAGTACGGCGCGTGCAGCACCATCCGGCGACCGTGGAACCAGCCCGCGAAGACGCCGACGTGGTAGACGCCACCGCCGCCGGTGAAGAAGATCAGGTCGCCGCGGCGCATCGCCGAGCGCGGGATGTGGCGGGCGAAGCCGGCCTGGGCGGACGAGGTGCGCGGGATGCCGCTGAAGCCGGCCCGGCGGAAGCTGTAGAAGGTCAGCCCCGAGCAGTCGAAGCGGTTGGGGCCGGCCGCGCCGTAGCCGTAGGGGTCGCCCTTCTGCGCCACGGCGGTGCGCATCGCGACCTCGATCCGGCTGGGCTTGGGCCGGTGCTTCTTCTTGCCGTGCTTGGTGCGCTGCTTCGGCTGGTCCTGCTGCACGCTCTTCTCGACCGTGGCCGAGTGTGCGTCGGAGACCGGCGCGGAGGTGAGCAGGCCGATGGCGAGGGCGCCGCTGGCGAGGACCCTGGCCCCGGTATGGGTGCAGGCGCGCAGGACGACGGACAGGGGTGTGGACATGTGCGTGGTTCCTTCCCACGCCTGTGAGGTGAGCTGTCGGGTTCGGGCGAGGAAGGTGCCCGGCCGCCCTCAGGCGGCTTCACCCCAAGCGGCCGGCAAGCCGCGTAGAAAGTGGGTCCCCCACTCCTGCCCGTACTGCGTCACTCGTCGGTCGGGACGTGCCCCACCTGGTGGACCGGTGCCACGGACGGGCAGGACTCGGCGTGCCCGGGACCGGCTGTGCTTGGTGCAATCCTCAACGACGCTACCCACCGATCGCCGCACTGCAACATCCCGTCGGCCACCGAACGCGTGGCGCTCGTCACACTCCCCGCGTGGAACCGCGGCTGAGTCGGACGCAGATCACAGTCGGGCCGCGACCTCGTCGACGAGGTCGGCGATGGAGTCGACGACCCGGGTCGGCCGGTAGGGAAAGGTCTCGACCTGCTCGGGCCGTGTGGATCCGGTCGTCACCAGCACGGTGCGCAGCCCGGCCTCGAGGCCGCTGATGATGTCGGTGTCCATCCGGTCGCCGATCATCACCGTGGTCTCGGAGTGGGCGGCCAGCCGGTTGAGCGCGCTGCGCATCATCAGCGGGTTCGGCTTCCCGATGAAGTACGGCGTACGACCGGTCGCCGTGCTGATCAGCGCGGCGACCGAGCCGGTCGCGGGCAGCAGCCCGTGCTGGCTCGGCCCGCTCGGGTCGGGGTTGGTCGCGATGAACCGGGCGCCACCCGCCACCAACCGGATCGCGCGGGTGATCGCCTCGAACGAGTAGGTCCGGGTCTCCCCCAGCACGACGTAGTCGGGGTCACGGTCGGTCATCACGTAGCCGATGTCGTGCAGCGCCGTGGTCAGGCCCGCCTCCCCGACGACGTACGCCGTGCCGTGGGGGCGCTGCTCGTCGAGGAACTGCGCGGTCGCGAGCGCGGAGGTCCAGATCGCCGCCTCCGGCACGTCGATGCCGCTGCCGAGCAGCCGGGCGCGCAGGTCGCGCGGGGTGAAGATCGAGTTGTTGGTCAGCACCAGGAACGCGCTCCCCGAGGCCTTCAGCGCCTCGATGAACTCCTGCGCCCCGGGGATCGGCACGTCCTCGTGGACGAGCACGCCGTCCATGTCGGTCAGCCAGGTCTCCACCGGACGGGTGCTCATGGCGCCATTCTTGCGTCTCCGTCGAGCCGGTCCCCCACCGCGGTCCCCACTCAACGACGAGGGAGCAGCACCTCGATGCCGTCGGCCGGGTGGTCGCCGGTGACCCGGCCGCCGAGCGCCTCCACGACGACCCGGACCTGGCTGACCCAGTCCACGGTCTCGCCGCCGAGGTCGACCTCGGGGGTCCTGCCGGCGCACAGCACGTGGATGCGCAGGTGTCCCCCGGGCTCGCCGTGGAACACGATCCGCACGGCGCCGGTGCCGCGGCGTACGACGTCGGCGAGCAGCAGGTCGGTGGCGTGCTCGACAGGCCCCGGCGTGTAGGTCAGGGCCAGGTCGCCCTCGACCGCGGCGGTCAGCGCCCGGCCGCGGGACGCGAGGCGGTCCGCCCAGCGCTGCGCGAGCTGCGTCGAGAGGTCGGACAGCGACACCTCGGCGCCCACCACGAGGCTGCCGCGGCGGGTGATCTCGACGAGCTCGCTCGCGACCGCCGAGACCTCCTCGACCCGGGCGAGGCAGCGGACCACGGAGTCGCGGGCGTCGTCGGGCAGGTCGCCGCGCAGCGAGAGGTCCTCGAGCTCGAGCCGGATGCCGGTGAGCGGGGTGCGCAGCACGTGCGAGGCGTGCTCGGCGAAGGCCCGCTCGCGGTGCACGCGGTCCTCCAGGGCCAGCGCGCTCGAGCGGAGCGCGTTGGCGATCGCCCGGGCCTCGGGGATCCGGGTCTTCGGCAGGTCGAGGTCGAAGCGGCCCCGGCCCAGCGCACCCGCCGCGACCGCCAGCTTCTGGAACGGCGCGGAGAGCACCCCGGCCACGATCAGGCCCGCCAGTCCGGCGGCGATCGCGATCAGCAGGAAGAGCGCCGCGACCGAGCCGACGTCGCGGCCGATGAGGTCGCGGGTCACCGACGGCGACTCGCTGACGGTGACCTGGGCGCCGTGACCGCCGTCGACCTCGGCGGTCGCCGCGATGTCGTCGGCCGAGTCACGGTCGCCGCGGTAGTCGTCGCCGGTGACCACGATCTCCGAGCCGTCGCCGGAGGTGAGCACCAGCCGCGCCTCGGGGCCGACGAGGGTCTGGAGGAACGTCGCGTCGACGGGGTCGCCGGACGCCTCCCGGCCGGAGACGACCGTGGCGACGAGCTCCGCCTCCCGGTCGAGCTGGCCGGCGGTCTCCTCGCGGATCAGGTCGCGCAGCACATAGGTGCGGACCAGACCGGCGCCGATGAGCAGCGCGATCGTCAGGATGATGAACGCAGCTGTGAGGCGTTCACGCATCGCCCGAGCCGCCCTCGAGGCGGAAACCCACGCCCCGGACGGCCACGACCCGATCCGTCACCCCCACGCTCTCGAGCTTCTGGCGCAGCCGACCGATCGTGACGTCGAGCGTCTTGGTCGAGCCGTACCAGTTCTCGTCCCACACGTCGGCCATCAGCTGACCGCGGGAGACGACCTTGTCCCGGTTCGCGGCGAGGATGCTCAGCACCTCGAACTCCTTGCCGGTGAGCGGGACCTCCTCGGTGCCGGCGTAGACCCGCCGGGCATCGATGTCGATGCGCAACCCGTCGGGGTCGCCGGCGTCGCTGCCGTTCGCGGAGGAGGTACGGCGCAGCAGGGCGCGGACCCGCGCCTGCAGCTCGGCGAGCCCGAAGGGCTTGGCCAGGTAGTCGTCGGCCCCGTAGTCGAGGCCGACCACCCGGTCGAGCTCGCCCGCCCGGGCGGTGACGATGATGATCGCCCCCTGGTAGTCGGCCTCCCGGGCCCGGCGGCACACCTCGAGGCCGTCGATGTCCGGGAGGCCCAGGTCGAGGATCACGAGCTCAGGGGTCGTCGAGAGCGCGTCGAGGGCCTTCTGGCCGCTCTCCACCCACTCGACGTCGTATCCCTCGCGTTCCAGGGTGCGGACGAGCGGGAACGCGATGTCCTCCTCATCCTCCACGACCAGGACCCGGTGCGCCATGGGAGCGAGCATAGGGCCACGGTGGTCCCAGCCGACCTCGCTACTCACCGTTGACCGCTTTCGGACACGGCCCCGGAACGAGCCACCGCCGTCTGGGCGGCCGCCTGGGCAGCGGTCTGGGCAGCGGTCTGGGCGGCGGTCTCCGCCGCGGCCCCGGAGGCCGGGGGCCGCAGCGTCGGTGTACGTCGCCGCAGCCGGTGCGCGGTGAGCGCGAGCAGGACCGCCGCGGAGGCGAGGGTCAGCACCCAGCCCTGCGGGTGGAGCACGAAGAGGTAGGCCCAGCCGATCCACGGGATCACGAACGCGACCCGGGACATGGTCGGCTGGCCGGGGCGCAGCGTCCACGGGTCGGCCGTCGGCATCGCGTCACCGCGGGTGACCACGCCGGCCGCGCCGATCGCCACGATCCGATGGGTCACCATGTCGTCCTCATCGGCAGCACCGGGCGGCTGATAAGTGATCACGTCGCCGACCCGCAGGTCGCTCACGGGGACGACCCGCTCGAAGGCCAGCGAGCCGCGGGAGATCCCGCCGTCGCGGTCGCCGTCCATAGAGCTGCCGGTCACCACGTAGCGATCCAGGCCCAATCCGATGGGGAGCAGCACCAGCAGCGTCACCGGCCCGAGGAGCACGACGAACAACGCCAACCGGCCCCACGGCGTCGGTGCCGGGGGGCGGGGAGCGGTGTCGATCTCCATCGTGGTGCTTTCCGAGAACTCGTGGGGGTGATGGGGACGACCTGCCGGCCCGGCGCTTCCCCCAAAGCAGCGGCCGAACCAGCAGGTCTGATCCCTTCAGAGCGACGGGCGGCGCTCCCCCCAGATGCGCCGCACGACCGCCCTTGGTTGGTCTGATGGCGGCCGGGTGCGCTCCCCCCGATGCGCGCTCGGCCACCCTCATCCCGGAGACCGATTGCGGCCCTCTGGCCTGATCGGTCCCAGCTCTTCAGTTGTTAGTCATCTGTCGGCCATCGCCGTCGGTCATCAGCCGGTCGAGGTGTCGGTGATCACCCACGTGTAGGCGGCGACCGCGGGGTCGCCCTGGTTCGCGAACGGCGCCGAGTCGGGCAGCGACACCGTGAACGTGAACTTGCTGGAACCACCCGGCGCCAGGTTGCCGACGTCCTGCGTGACGTCGTTCATCCCCCCGAACGGGCCGTCGTAGACGATCCGGCCGTCCTGCTCGATCTCCAGGCGGAGCTCGCCGCCCGCGAAGGCCGAGGGCTCGGCGTTCTCCTCGAAGGAGAGCCGCGAGTCGGAGGTGCCGGAGTTGCGGATGGTCACGACCTTGGTCACCGAGCTCCCCGGCTCGAGCTCGGTGATCGTGAGCGTGGCGCCCTGACCCGGGTCGGCCTGCAGCCGGATGCCGGTCGCGGCCTGGCTCTCTCCGGTCCACGGCACGCCGGTGATCGTCGCGAGCAGCCCGACCCCCACCACCACGACCACCGGAAGCACGAACCGTCGCAGCTGCCTGCCCGCGGTGCGAGTCGGCGCGGCGGTCGCGATGGTCATGAGCTCCCCCAGATGCGGCGTTCGGTGATGTCCTCACGCTAGGAGGGCGGGGTCCACGGCTCGGCAACACCGGCTCCACGCGGTACCCACTGTTTGGTAACAGAGGGCTTCCGGCGCTGGTGAACTCCTGATGCCAGTGGTAATGAAGTGACTGCTGTGACTCACCCGCTCGCGCCGAACAGGTCACCGTGCTCGGCGACCCGTTCGAGCACCTGCTCGGGCGTGAACTGCTCCAGGCCCAGCGGATCCTCCGCGCCCTCCTCGATCTCGTGCCAGCCGACCGGCGTGGCGACCGTGGGCCGCTCGCGGCCGCGCAGCGAGTACGGCGAGATCGTGGTCTTCGAGCCGGCGTTCTGGGACCAGTCGAGGAAGACCTTCCCGGTACGCCGGGCCTTCGTCATGGTGGCCGTGACCAGCGTCGGGTGTTCGCCCTGGAGCTCCTCGGCGACCTCCCTCGCGAGTGCCGTGGACTCGTCAGAGGGCAGCCGGCCGGGCAGGTCGGCGTACAGGTGCAGGCCCTTGCTGCCGCTGGTGACCGGCTTGGCGGTCAGGTCCCGCTCGGCGAGCTTGTCGCGCACCAGCAGCGCGACCCGGCAGCACTCGTGCAGGCCGGCGGGCTCGCCGGGGTCGAGGTCGATGACGAGGCGGTCGGCGTTGCGGGGGCGGCCGTTCCTCCCGACCGTCCACTGGTGCACGTGCAGCTCGAGCGCGGCGAGGTTGACCAGCCAGGTGAGCGTGGCGAGGTCGTCGACGATCGGGAAGACGAGCGTGTCACTCGAGGACCGGGCGCGGGACCCGGTCGTGGGAACCTTCGCCGTCCGCACCCACGAGGGCGTGCCGGCGGGGGTGTTCTTCTCGAAGAAGCTCGCCTCCTGGACGCCGTGCGGCCAACGGATCCGGGTGACGCACCGGTCGCGCAGGTGCGGCAGCAGCACCGGCGAGACCTGGGCGTAGTAGTTGAGCACCTCGCCCTTGGTGTAGCCGGTGCGCGGGTAGAGCACCTTGTGGAGGTTGCTGATCGTGAGGGTCCGGCCGTCGACCTGGACGCGGACCTCCTGCTTCTCGGCCGGCATCAGCGGCCGATCGCGATCACGGGGCGGTGGTCGGGGTCGAGCCGGCGCATCAGGCGGGCGACGAACGGGCGCGGCGCGCTGACGCATCCCGCCGTGGCACCGCGGCCGTTGACGTGCAGGAAGATCCCGGAGCCGCGGTGGCGCACCTGTCCGGCGTTGAAGCCGATCACGATCGACCACTCGTACTGACGGCGGTAGTCGGTGAGCCGCTCCGAGGCGTTCGGATCGCTGCCTGGCAGCCACCAGCGGAAGCCGCCCTGGCGCTGGTTGCGGAAGCGGTTGTAGTACGCCGACGCGTTGTCCTGCACCCAGAAGTCACCGCGCCGGACCTGGCGGTAGCGAAGCTTCCACGCGTCGTCGCGCTCGTGCATGCCGAAGGCCCACGGCAGGGCGTAGGTGCCCGTCGGCGTGGTGCCGGTGTTCTGGCGCCGGCGGTGGCCGACCACCAGCCCGCCGTACCCGATCCGGCCGTCGGTAGCCCGCATCCGGGCCGCCCAGCCGTCGCCCGTGAGCGCCCAGAAGGTGATCCGCGCGCGGTAGCCGGCGGTGTGGTTGACGGTGACGACCTGGCGGCTGCCCTCCGGGAGGCGGACGTCGACGCCGTCGAGGCGCACGTGCGTGGGCTCTGGGTGCGCCGGTGCCGGCACCAGGAGCGCCGAGACGGTGAGCGCCAGGGCGAGCAGGAGCCGGATCACGGGTCCCCTCCCAGATCCTCGGGGGTCAGGTCGGTGCGGACGCCCTGGAAGGAGGGCTGCCGCAACCGGTCGTACCCACGACCGTGGGTGTCGATGTCGACGACGAGGATTGGCTCCAGCCAGTGCGTGCCCTGCGCGTCGACCGGGGGCACCTCGTCGGCGAACGGGCTGTCGCCGCGGCCGATCCCGGCGACCAGCTCGGCGAGGACCCTGCTCTGTCTCGGCCCGATCCCGCTGCCCACGCGGCCACGGTAGACCAGCCCGTCGGGCGTCTGCTCCCCCACGAGCAGGGCGGCCAGCCGGTCGGTCGTGCCCTCCTGGGGACGCCAGCCGCCCACGACGTACGACAGCCGATGCCGGTGGGCGAGCTTGAGCCAGTGTGGGGTGCGCTCGCCGGGTCGGTACGTCGAGGTCCGGCGCTTGCTGACCACGCCCTCGAGGCCCTGCTGCCGAGTCGCCTCGACGAGCATCGCGCCGTCGTCGTACGCCGCCGGGACCTGCCAGGAGCCGTCGACGCCGAGCCCCTCGAGCAGGCCACGGCGCACCTCCTGCGGCTCCCCGGTCAGGTCGCGGCCGTCGAGGCGGAGCAGGTCGAAGACCATGTAGATCGCCGGCACCCTCTCGGCGAGGCGGGCCGCGGTCGTCGCCCGGCGCACGTGCATGCGCTCCTGGAGCGTGCGGAAGTCGGGCAGGCCCCGGTCGTTGAGCGCGATGATCTCGCCGTCGACCAGCAGGTCGCGCTCGCCGAGCGGACTGGTGGCGAGCTCGGGCCAGGCGATCGTGATCGCGTTCTCGTTGCGGCTGGTCATCCGCAGCCCGCCCGTCCCGACGTCGGTCAGCGCACGCACGCCGTCCCACTTGACCTCGTGCGTCCAGGCGTCGCCGGTCGGCACGTGGTCCGTGCGGGTGGCGAGCATCGGGCGCATGACGACATCATGCCGGTCGGAACCCGGACCGACGCGCTCGATGAATGGCGTCGCGTTCGCCGGTCATACTGATGTCATGCGTGCAATCTGGAAGGGCGCCGTCTCGTTCGGGCTCGTGAGCGTGCCCGTGAAGCTGTATGCCGCCACCGAGTCCCACGACGTCTCGTTCCGGCAGGTGCATGCCAAGGACGGCGGGCGGATCAGGTACCAGCGGGTCTGCTCGCTCGACGGCGAGGAGGTCGCGTACGCCGACATCGCGAAGGGCTACGAGACCGAGGACGGCGAGATGGTCATCCTCACCGACGACGACATGGCCGAGCTGCCGTCGACGTCGTCGCGGGAGATCTCGGTCGAGAAGTTCGTGCCCTCCGACCAGATCGACCCGATGCTCTTCGAGAAGTCCTACTACCTGGAGCCCGAGAAGACCGGCGCGAAGCCCTACGCGCTGCTGCGCCAGGCCCTGATCGAGGCGGACCGGATGGCGGTCGTCACCGTCGCCCTGCGGCAGCGCACCACCGTGGCCGTGCTGCGCGTGCGCTCCACCGACAACGGGGACGTCATCGTGCTGCAGACGATGATGTGGCCCGACGAGGTCCGCACGCCCGACTTCTCCGTCGAGTCCGGCGAGGTGAAGCCGGCCGAGGCCAAGATGGCCACCATGTTGGTCGAGACCCTGGCCGGCGACTTCGACCCGGCCGAGTTCGAGGACGACTACGCCGAGGCCGTCGAGGCCCTGGTCAAGACCAAGATCGAGGGCGGCGAGGTCAAGCGCACCGAGACCTCGACCAAGACCTCCGGCGAGGTCGTCGACCTGCTCGCCGCCCTGCAGCGCTCCGTCGACGCCGCCAAGACCGCCCGGGGCGAGTCTTCGTCGTCCTCCTCGTCCGGAGATGAGGCGCCGGCGAAGAAGAAGACCGCGGCCAAGAAGTCGACGTCGAAGAAGGCTCCAGCCAAGAAGACGACCGTCAAGAAGAAGGCCGCGGCCAAGAAGGCCAGCTGAGCCCCGTGCTCGGTGGTTTCGAGGCTCCTCGCTGGCGCTCGTCGCACCTCAACCACCGTCGCCGAGCACGGTGGTTGAGGAAGGCGCGCTAGCGCCTGTCTCGAAACCACCCGTCGGGACGCCGGGCTGCGGTCGGGACTGCCGAGTTGGTCGTGGTGGTTTCGAGACGGTTGCTAGCGCAACCTCCTCAACCACCGTCGCCCGGGGTCACGGTGGTTGAGGAAGGCGCGCCAGCGCCTGTCTCGAAACCACCACCCAGCACCCGACCCACCGCATCCGCCGACGCGGGGTTTCGAGACGGTTGCTAGCGCAACCTCCTCAACCACCGTGGTCCGGGGTCACGGTGGTTGAGGAAGGCGCGCTAGCGCCTGTCTCGAAACCACCCCGTTCGGGGCGCGTCCAGTGCGGCGAACTGGCTGGCCTACCAGGCGAAGACCACCCGGGCAGCGCGTACGGTGCGGCTCGGCCACGACCTCGAGGCCCACGCGTCGACCCGTGAGGCGCTGGCGGCCGGGGAGATCTGTGTCGAGCGGGCGCGGGTGGTGGTCCGGTGGGTCGACCGACTCCCCGCCGACCTCGGCCCCGAGACCCTCGCCAAGGCCGAGGCGCACCTGCTCGCGGAGGCGCGGCATCACGACGCGAAGGCGCTGGGTCGGCTGGGGCGGCGGCTGTGGGAGGTCATCGCGCCCGGCGAGGCCGACGCCCACGAAGCCGAGATCCTGCAACGGCAGGAGGCGGCCGCGCTGCGGGCCTGCTCGCTCACGATGGCCGACGACGGCGACGGCACCACCCGAGGCCGGTTCACCCTGCCGACCTACCACGCCGCCGCCCTCAAGAAGATGCTCATGGCCCTGGCCGCACCCAAGCACCTCGCGGCCACCCAGGGCCCCGGCATCGAACGCCGCCCCGGACCCGAAGCACTCGGGCGGGCGCTGTGCGAGCTGATCGAGCGCTACCCGGTCGACCGGCTGCCGGCCACCGGCGGCGTCAACGCCACCGTCGTGGTGGTCATCGACGAGGACACCCTCACCAGACGTTTGGAGAAGGCCGGGGTCCTGGACACCGGTGACCGGATCAGCCCCGGCATGGCGCGGCGGTTGGCGTGCGAGGCGGGGATCATCCCCGCCGTCCTCGGCAGCGCCTCGATCCCTCTCGATCTCGGCCGCAGAAGCCGCTACCACACCGAGCACCAGCGCATCGCGATGTTCCTGCGCGACCGCGGCTGCCGCGCCGAAGGCTGCGACCGCACCACCGGCCTCCACGCCCACCACCAACAGCACTGGGTCGATGGCGGCCACACCAACCCGACGGCGTCCCCCTGTGCGCCTGGCACCACACCCTCATCCACGACCCCACCTACCAGACCATCCACCTCCCCACCGGCAAGATCCGATTCCACCGACGAACGTGACGGCTCCGTCACCGACCGCCTGCACCAGGCGCCTGCACCGGTGACCGGCGCCTGGCCATCAGCATCCGGACGACCATCACGTTCACCACGGCGGCGAACGTCAGCGCAACGAGCCCGACGACGTCCGTCGCGTGCGTGAACCACGGTGCCGGGCCACCGACCGACCACCCGTGGCACGCTCCGGCGGACGTGCACGCCATCCAGCCCGCCTCGCTCGATGGACTCGCCCCCGGTACGTGCGCCAGCACCGTGGCGAGCAGAATCGCATCCACACGCACCGCGCACCAGGGACCCCGGCTCGCTCGAGCCGGGCCTGCCGGGAAGTTCCTCGACGCGTCGTGTCGAAAACGGCAGAGTTCGATCGACGCATGGGTGACAGCAACGTCGAACCGAGGAGAGACAGATGCGCTACATGGTGTTCGTGAAGATGGCGCCCGACCCGGGCGAGGTGCCACCCGCACTGATCGAGGCGATGGGCGCCGAGATGGGCCAGGCCTTCGCCGACGGCACGATGATCGCGGCCGGCGGGCTCGGAGGCGGCGAGCAGATCGTCGAGCTGCGGCTCACCGACGGCACCATCACCAACACCGACGGGCCGTACGCCGAGGCGAAGGAGCTCGTCGGCGGGTTCTCGATCATCGAGGCCCGGTCGCAGGCGGAGGCCGTCGAGGGTGCCCGCCGGGTGCTGGAGCTGCACCAGCAGTACTGGCCCGGCTGGGAGGGCGCCGTCGAGATCCGGCCGATCTGGTCACAGGACGGCACCGCGGCGGCCGGGTGACCGAGACCCCGACCGCAGCGGCGATCACCGCGGTCTGGCGTCGTGAGTCGGTCCGGCTCGTCGGCGCGCTGACCCGGATGACCCGCGACCTCGACCTCGCGGAGGACCTCGCCCAGGACGCCCTCGTCGCAGCGCTCGAGACGTGGCCCGACGAGGGTGTCCCGGCCAATCCCGGCGCCTGGCTGACCGCGGTCGCGAAGCGCCGGGCGATCGACCAGTTCCGACGCACCGACGCGCTGCGTCGTCGTACGACGGAGCTGGCCCGGAGCGGAATGGACGCGCACATGACCGACCTCGTCGACGCGGTCGACCACATCGAGGACGACGTGCTGCGGCTGGCGTTCATCGGCTGCCACCCGGCACTGCCACCGGACTCCCGGACGGCACTGACGCTGCGCCTGGTCGGCGGCCTCACCACCGCCGAGATCGCCCGCGCCTACCTGGTCAAGGACGCGACCATGGGCCAGCGCATCTCCCGCGCGAAGCGCATCCTCGCCGAGAGCGGCGCGTCGCTCGAGATGCCGACGGGCGCGGCGCGGCGCGAGCGGCTGGCGGACGTGCTCGCCGTGGTCTACCTGATCTTCACCGAGGGGCACGCGGCGAGCGGCGGCGCCGACTGGATCCGTCCCGAGCTGTGCCTCGAGGCGATGCGGCTCGCCCGGATCCTCAGCGGCCTGGTGCCCGACGATCCCGAGGTGCGCGGCCTGCAGGCGCTGTTGGAGCTCCAGGGCTCACGACTGCCCGCCCGCCGCGACGCCGCCGGCACGCCGGTGCTGCTCGACGACCAGGACCGGCGCCGCTGGGACCAGCTGCTGATCCGCCGCGGCTTCGCCGCGCTCGCCGAGGCCGAGCGGCTCGGACGCACCGGCCGGCCCGTCGGCACGTACGTCGTGCAGGCCTCGATCGCCGCCTGTCACGCCCGTGCTCGCCGGCCGGAGGACACCGACTGGGTCGAGATCGCCCGGCTGTACGACGTACTGGCCCGGACCGCGCCCGGCCCCGTCGTCGAGGTGAACCGCGCGGTCGCCCACGGTCGCGCCCACGGCCCGGACGCCGGACTGGCGGTCCTCGACGCCGTCGCCGACGACCCCGCGCTGACCCGCTCGCACCTGCCGCTCGCCGTCCGGGGCGACCTGCTCGAACGCGCCGGGCGCCCGGCCGAGGCCGCGGCGGCGTTCCGGGCAGCCGCCGCGCTGACCGGCAACGACGACGAGCGCGCGCTACTCACCCGGCGCGCCCGAGGGGTGGCAGACCTCCCAGTCCCGGAGTGCTGAACCGCCACGCGGCGCCGGCTCAGCCGGCCACCACCCGGCTCCCCTGCGCGTCCGGCCGCAGCGAGATCCCCGAACCCGAGAGCAGCACGGCGGCCGCGCTGCTGACCAGGATCGAGCCGGTCTCCGCGGCGGCCGCGAGCTCGACCGACTCGTCCACACCCGGTCCGCCGACCTCGTCGCCCGCGACGCTCACCTCCGCGATCGCCACCCCGGCGGCCGCCGATCCCTCCGCCGTCGGCGCTCGGCCCAACACGCGGCGCAGCGCCCGCACCGCCGTCGCGGGTCCGTCGAAGAGCACCACGGGCGTCCCGTCGGAGCGGCTCCGGGGCCGCGCGCCCGGACCGGTGCCGGACAGGGCCGTCCGGACGTCCTCCGCACCGGCGCCCGCAACAGCCACGACGGCGGCCAGCGCACGGTGACCGCCGAGCTCGGGAAGGGTCCGTACGAACGGGTCGATCACCTCGAGGACCTGGTCGGCGTCGCCCCAGGGGAGGTGGTCCCGACCGTCGAGCAGTCGCAGTTGCGCCCCGGGCACCCGTTCGGCGATGTACCGGCTCTCCTGGGGGTCGAACATCTCGTCACCGGTGCGGTGCAGCAGCAGCGCCGGGGCGGTGATGCTGGGCAGCAGGTCGCGCACGTCGACCAGCGCGTTCATGTCCATCAGCGCACGCACGGTGGTCGGGGTGGCGGCCGCGCTCATCCGACGCTCCCACCAGCGCTGCATGGCCAGATCGGCCGACGGGCAACGCAGCCGCGCGTCGGCGGCCCAGTCCCAGGCGGTCACCAGGTGCTCGACGTAGGCACGGCGCTCCTCGTCGGTCTTGGCCCAGGGGTAGTCGGGGGCGCGCGTACGCCGCGCGTAGCCGCCGTACAGGACCAGGCCGCGCACCCGCTCGGGATGCAGTGCCGCCATCAGCAATGCCATGGGGACGCCCTCGGAGTAGCCCACGAGCACGGCACTGTCGGAAGCGGCGGCAGCCATGACGGCGAGCACGTCGTGCATCCGGGTCTCGAGGTCGGGCACCCCCGCGGGCCGGTCGGACATGCCGGTGCCGCGCTTGTCGAAGCGGATCAGCCGGCCCATCGCCCCGAGGCCGTCGAGGAAGCGGACGTGGCGCGGATCGTCCCAGTCGATGTCGAGGTGCGAGACGAACCCGGAGATCAGCACCAGGTCGACCGGACCGCCGCCGGTGACCTGGTAGGCGACGTGCAGGCCGTCGGTGACCGTGTACCGGATCGGCGGCCGCGGGGCCGCGCCCCCGCCGGTCCCGGCCTCGGGCCCGGCCTCCTCCACGGTGCCGACGAAGCGGTAGCCGCGACCGTGCACGGTGCGCACCAACGCCTGCGCGCGCCCATCGTCCCCGAGCGCCCGCCGCACCTGCTTGATCCGGCTCGTGACGGCGGTCTCGCTGACGAACCGGCCGCCCCAGACGGCGTCCATCAGCTCTTCCTTGGTCACGACCCGATCGCGGTGCGCGACGAGGTGCACGAGCACGTCGAAGGCCTGCGGCTCCAGGGGTACGACGTGGCCGTCTCGCTGGAGCTCGAAGAGCGTCTCGTCGAGCTCCAGGCCGCCGGCCAGGATCAGGACCACGCAGATCATGGTCCCACGCCGGCGGCCCCACGCACCCGCTCAGCGGGTCGCGACGTCGACGGCCACGGGCACGCCGCGGGTGACCACGTCGTACACCGCGGAACGGCGCCGCGCCTGCTCGACCAGGGAGGCGAGCTCGCGCGCCTCGGCCTCGCCCTGCACGTGGAAGGTGACCCGGACCTGCTCGAACCCGTTGCGCACGCTCTCGTCGAGCCCCAGGATCCCCAGCAGGTCGATGTCGCCCTCGACGCGGGCGGTGACCTCCCCGAGCTCGATCCCCCGGGCGGCCGCGATGTTGGCCAGACCGCTCATCAGGCAGCTCCCGAGCGCCTGCAACAGGTGTTCGGCGGGCGTGGGGGCGCGGTCCTGGCCGACCAGCACGACCGGGTGGTCGGCCTCGACGACGAACGGCTCGGTGCGGGTCTGCTCTGCCCCGGCGCCGTGGAAGGTGTCGATGGTGGTGCGGTTGTAGGTGCCGTCGACCCAGCGGGTCTGCGCACGGAACTGGAAGCGCGCGATCTCAGGCGCCGCGCGGACGGCGTCGATCGTGCCGAAGAGCGCCGGAACGTCGACGCCGTTGGTGTGCTGGTGCTGCGTGGTGGTCATGGTGCTGTCCTCTCGGTAGGGCGGCGGCCTGTCAGGCGGCGGACGCCGCATCGAGCCCGGCGGGCTCGGGTCGCGAGGCGAGCTGGGTCGCCTCCCGGTCGAGTGCCTCGGCGAGCTCCAGCTGGAGCTCGACGAAGTGAGCGGGGTCCGGGAACGCCGTGAGCTCCCGGGTCAGTCGGAACACGTCGGCGAGGGCGACGTCGCGGGCGGACTCGTACGCCGCGAGGGCGGACGCCTCGGGCCGGGCGCCGCCCAACCCGTCGGTGAGCGCGTCGGCGAGCAGCTCGGCGTCCCGGAAGGCGTCGGTGATCCCGTGCCCGGTGATCGGGTCGCGGTGGTAGCCGGCGTCGCCCACCAGTGACCAGCCCGCTCCATGGGCCCGACGGACGTGGTTGGGCAGCGCCCGCACGCCGCGCACCTTGCTCACCGGGTGGCCGACGCGCGCCCGGGCCGCGAGCGGCACGGCCACGTCGTCGAGCTCGCTCAGCAGCGCGACGCCCCGGCGGGCGCCGGCAGCGCGGACGCCGTCGAGGAGGGCGGTCGGGCGCACGATCCAGACGCAGCCGGTGTCGTCGTGGGTGGGGAAGACGCCCGAGAACGCGCGGTCGGCCACGTGGAACTCGAAGCCGCGCCAGGGCGCACCGCGCACGTACAGGTAGTAGAGGGAGAGGTCGGCGACGAAGGAGCACGTGGTCTCGGCGTCGACGAGCCGCGCCACGGTCGAGCGGAGACCGTCGGCGCCGACGACGTGACGAGCGCGCAGCACGACGTGCCCGCCCGTGGATGTCCTCGCGGTCACCCCGGTGACCCGCCCGGCGCCGTCGCGCACCAGGCCGTCGACCGCCAGGTCGGCGCGGAGCTCGGCTCCCGCGTCGACGGCGGCGTCGGCGAGCAGGGCGTCGAGCACTCGGCGCCGCGGCGCCACGACGAGGTCGACACCGGCGCGCGCCTTCAGCGGCACGGTCCGCTCCCCGGCGGGAGCCCCGAAGGTCACCTCCCTGACGGGTGGCGCGCCGCTCTCGAGGACCCGGTCGAGCAGCCCCCACCGGGACAGCTGGACGACGCCACCGCGCGCGATCCCGTGGGTGGAGAGCGGATCGCGGCTGAGCGGCGCCCGGTCGACCAGCGCGACGCGCAGACCCCGCGTCGCGAGGAGTCGGGCGGTCGTGGCACCGGCGCAGCGCGCGCCGACCACGACCACGTCGTACGGGAGATCTCTCTGGCTCACCCCCTCACGATGGGTCGGGGTGCGCCGGCAACCTTGGAGACGGGGTGGAGGCGCGATGGAGAGCGGGTGACCCTCAGGCCGTGTTGATCAACTCCGCGCCTGCTACGCGACGCGCTGGACGCCCGCTGACTGCGTTGCCGTCGCTCGGAATACGAACGGATATGTCGCTCCGGCCTTGTCACCACACCGCCCCGCGAAACGTCGAGGCTAGGTGGTCTCCCAGCGGAAGAGCCGGGCGGCGATCAGCGTCACCACCGTCGCGAACACCGCGAGGAACAGCATCGGCAGCAGCGCCGCCGTCCACGGCTCGCCGCGGACCATCACGTCGAGCATGCCGTCGTTGAGGTGCTTGAGCGGCAGCACCTGGGAGAAGGTCTGCAGCCACTGCGGGGCCCCCTCGAGCGGGAAGAACGAACCGCTGAGGAAGGCCATCGGCAGCACCATGAAGTTCGCGGCGTTGACCGCGCCCTCCTGGGTCTTGGTGATCGCGCCCGCGAGCAGGCCGATCGACATGAAGCACAGCGTGCCGACGACCAGCAGCGGGATCGCCATCCACCACGCGCCGGTCAGCGTCAGACCGAAGAACAGCGCGCCGACCCCGATGAAGATCGCCATCTGCACGAGCGCGACCGAGACGGTCACCGAGACCCGCGCGCCGACGACGGTGCGGGTCGAGACCGGCGCGAGCTGAAGCCGGCGCAGCAGCTTGGTCTGCCGCCAGCCCTGGATCGTGGCGGCAGCGCCGAAGGCGGCGCTCATCGCGACGGCCCAGCCGAGCAGCCCGGGCGTGTAGTACTGGATGGTGTCGAGCGACTCGTCCTCGACCGACTCGACGTCGAGGGAGTACGTCGGGGGCTGGCCGGTCACCGCGAGGTTGGTGCCGTCGACGAGCGCCTGGAGCGCGCCGGCGGTGATGCCCGCCTTCGCCGGGTCGGTCTGCGTGTAGTGCGCGACGAGCGTCTGCCCCTGCTGCTCGACCGCCACGTCGGCGTCGCCCTTGCGCACCTGGGCGATCGCGTCGTCGAGGTCGTCGGAGTGGGTGACGTCGAAGGTGGCCCCGAACGACGCGTCGGCGTCGGCCGGCAGGTCGTCGATCAGCGACACGTCGCCGACGACGATCATGTCGACCTTGCCCACGGACTGGTCGGAGAAGAGCCCGCCGAAGAGCACGAGGAACATCAGCGGGAAGACGACCGCGAAGAAGACCGCGGTGCGGTCGCGCACGAAGCCGCGCAGGATCGCCCGCGAGAGCGCCCAGAACGGCGTGGCCCTGCTCGTCCGTGGGGTGCTCACCCGCGGCTCCCGAGGAAGGGTGCGGCTGCTCATACTGGGGTGTTCATGCGTGGGGTGCTCATGCTCGGTACTCCCGTCCGGTGAGGTCGAGGAACACGTCCTCGAGTGTGCCGGTCTGCACGCGGACGCCGTCGAGCCGGCTCTGCTCGGCGAGTCGGGCGATCTCGACGGCGGGTTCGCGCGTGGTGAGCACCTCGCCGTCGGTCAGGGTGATCCGGGTCGGGGCGTCGAGCCCGTGGATCAGCGCTGCCGGAGTGTCGAACACCAGCAGCTTGCCGTGGTCCATGATCGCGACCCGGTCGGCGAGCGCCTCCGCCTCGTCCATGTAGTGCGTCGTCAGCACGACGGTCCGCCCGGAGTCGTTGATGCCGGACAGCAGGTCCCACAGGTTGCGCCGTGCCTGCGGATCGAGGGCCGCGGTCGGCTCGTCGAGGAAGACCACCTCCGGGTCGTGCACGAGTGCGCAGGCGATCGACAGCCGCTGCGCCTGGCCACCGGAGAGCTGCTCGACGCGGCTGTCGGCCTTCTCGACCAGCCCGACCCGCTCCAGCCACTCGTCGGCGCGCGACGCGGCCACGCCGTACAGCGACGCGAAGGTGTGGATCTGCTCGCGAGCGGTCAGCCGCTCGAAGAACGACGATGCCTGGAGCTGTACCCCGATCCGCGGCAGCAGCGCGGCGTTGCGCGGCCAGGCCGGGAGCCCGAGCACGCTGGCCGATCCCGCGGTGGGCTCGCGCAGCCCCTCGACCATCTCGAGCAGGGTCGTCTTGCCGGCGCCGTTGGGGCCCAGGATGCCGACGAACTCGCCCTCCCCCACCGTCAGGTCCACGCCGTCGACGGCACGGAGGTCGCCGTAGGTCTTGGTCAGGCCGATGACCTCGATCGCGGCGGTCATCGGGTACTCATCGGGGGGCTCCCGGGGCGAGCAGCGGCCAGGGCCGTGCCGCCTCGATCTGCGCAGACAGCGAGAACAGCGTGACCTCGTCGTCGGTACGCCCGACCAGCTGGACGGCGAGCGGCAGGCCGTCGGGCGCGCGGCCGCACGGGACCGAGGCGGCGGGATTGCCCGCGACGTTCCAGATCGCGGCGTAGGCGATCGAGGGCATCGCCCGCAGCGCGGCTCGGACCGTGCCCACGCCATCGAGCCGGCCGACCGGTGGCGGCCGGTGCGCGATCGCGGGCGTGAGCAGCACGTCGACGTCCTGGAAGACCCGGTTGGCCTTGGTCGACACCTTCTCGGTCTGGCCGAGCGCCCACTCGACGACCTTCGGGGTGACCCACGAGCCGAGGCGGCAGGTCTCCCGGGTGCGTCGCTCGAGCCGGTCGTAGTGCTCCACCAGCTCGGCCTCGCTGCGGATGCCGGCGAAGAACTGCGGCACGAACGCCGCCGTCGGGTCGGGGTAGTGCGGATCCACCTGGCGCACGTCGTGGCCGAGGTCGGTCAGCAGCCGGGCGGTGTCCTCGACGGCGTGCACGTGGGCGAGGTCGGGACGGACGCCGAGCGTGACCGGTGTGGTCGACCAGCCGATCCGTAGTCGGCCCGGGGCCTGGTCGACGGCGTCCACGAACGACGCGTCGCCGGCGGCCCGGTAGAGGTCGCCGTCGAGGTTGCCGCGGACCACGTCGTAGATGACGGCGCTGTCGCGCACCGTGCGGGTCAGCGGTCCGGCCGTGCCGAGCGCCCACCACAGGTGCGGGTGCGGCGCGGTGGTGACCCGGCCGCGCTGCGGCTTGAGTCCGAAGAGACCGCAGCTGGCGCTGGGGATCCGGATCGAGCCACCGCCGTCGCCGCCCATGCCGGCGGGCACCATCCCGGCCGACACCGCGGCCGCCGTACCGCCGCTGGAGCCACCGGGCGTGCGGGCCGGGTCCCAGGGGTTGCGGGTGACGCCGCGGGATGCCGACTCGGTGAAGGGGTAGGCCCCGAACTCCGGCATCGTGGTCTTGCCGACGATCACCGCGCCGGCGGCCCGCAGCCGACGGACGATCTCGGCGTCCGCGGTCGCCGGCGTCGCGTTGCCGTCGCCCCCGAACGTCGTGACCGTGCCCGCGACGTCGATCTCCTCCTTGATCGCGAGGGGTACGCCGTGCAGCGGTCCGGGCGTCTCGCCCGCGGTCAGCGCCGCGTCGCGCGCCTCGGCCTCGGCGATCGCCTCGTCGACGAGCACCCGCGAGAACGCGTTGAGCTCGCGGTCGCGCTCCTCGATCCGGGCGAGCGCCGCCTCGACGACGCCCCTCGCGGAGACGTCGCCTGCGCTGATCAACCGTGCGGTCTCGGCCACTCCGGCCGTGGCGAGGTCGGTCATGTCACGACGTTATCGGGTCGGCCATGCTCAGCCCGAGGCGAGGAGCCCCCGCACCACCCGCAGACCGACCGAGAGCCGGGCCAGGTCGGCCTGCTCGTCGGCGCAGATCTCCTCGAGCGTCGCGGTGGCGCGGGCGACCACGACGGCGTCGGCGTCCTCCCAGGCCGCGACCCGGGCCGGCGCGGTGTCCTCGGCGTCGGTGCGGCCCAGCACCTGCGCGGTCAGCTGGGCGTGCACGGTGTGCAGGTCGTCGCGCAGCGACGCCCGCGCCATGGTCTGCCAGCGGTCGGCCCGGGGCAGGGCGAGGATCCGCTGCACCAGCGCCGGCAGCCCGAGACGCTCCCCGAGGGCGAAGTGCACGCGGGCCACCACGGTCGGGTCGAGGTCCTCGCGGCCGGCGATCTCGATCACCCCGAGCAGCATGTAGGCCGGCGGCAGCACCGCCACCCGCGACGCGAGGTCCTCGGGCACGCCCGCGTGCTCGAGCGACTCCTTGCGCTCGACGTACGCCGCCAGCTCGCGTCCGCTCATCAGCTCGGGCAGCTCCGCCATCGTGCGCCGTACCGGCTCTCCGAACAGCTCGACGGTCCCCTGGCTGTCCAGGGGCGGCCGCCGGTTGTTGACCAGCCACCGCGACGCGCGCTCGACCAGGGTCCGCATCTCCAGGCGCATCCGGGTCTGGAGGGCCGCGGCGAGGCGGTTGTCGTAGGTCTTCAGCTCCCGGCGCAGGTCGAGGGAGCCGAAGATCTCGCGGGCCACGAAGTTGGCGCGGGTGAGCTCGCCCGCGCTCGCGCCGGTCTCGCCCGCGAGCCGCGGCCAGTAGGTGATGCCCGCGCCGTTGACGAGGTCGTTGACGACCTGGGTCACGATGATCTCGCGGCGCAGCGGGTGTCGCCGGACCTGCTCCTCGAAGCCCTCCCGCACCTGGGTCGGGAAGTAGGCGCGCAGGTCGTAGTCGAGGTACGGGTCGTCGGGCAGGTCGGACTCCAGCAGCTCCTGCGCGAGCACGATCTTCGTCCACGCGAGCAGCACCGAGAGCTCCGGAGCGGTCAGGCCCTCGTTGCCGTCGGCGCGGCGCTTGACCTCGCGCACCGGCGGCAGCCCCTCGAGCTCGCGGTCGAGCACGCCGTCGCGCTCCAGGCGCCGGATCCACTCCTCGTGCACGTGCAGCATCGAGGGTGCGTGGTCGAGCGCGTTGGCGAGGGCGAGGTTCTGCTCGTAGTTGTCGCGCAGCACCAGCTCGGCGACCTCGTCGGTCATCTCGGCGAGCAGCTGGTTGCGCTGCTTCTCGGTCAGGTCGCCGGCCTTGACGACCCGGTCGAGCAGGATCTTCAGGTTCACCTCGTGGTCGGAGGTGTCCACACCCGCCGAGTTGTCGATGAAGTCGGTGTTGATCCGTCCCCCGGCTCCCGAGCCGCCCCCGTCGCGGGCGCCGGCCCCCGACTGGGCGTACTCGATCCGGCCCAGCTGGGTCAGGCCGAGGTTGCCGCCCTCGCCGACGGCGCGGGCCCGGACGTCGCAGCCGTCGACGCGGATCCCGTCGTTGGCCTTGTCACCGGCCGCCGCGTGGCTCTCGGAGGACGCCTTGACGTAGGTGCCGATGCCGCCGTTCCAGAGCAGGTCGACCGGCGCCTTGAGGATCGCCTTCATCAGCTCGGCCGGGGTCATCGCCTCCACGCCCGCGTCGATGCCGAGGGACTCGCGGACCGCGTCGTTGAGCGAGATCCGCTTGAGCTGGCGGGAGTAGACGCCGCCGCCCTCGGAGATCAGGCTGCTGTCGTAGTCCTGCCAGCTCGACCGCGGGAGCCCGAACAGCCGCTCCCGCTCGGCGTACGACGCCGCCGGATCGGGCATCGGGTCGAGGAAGATGTCGCGGTGGTCGAAGGCCGCGACCAGCCGGAGGTGCTTCGAGCGGAGCATGCCGTTGCCGAAGACGTCGCCGGACATGTCACCGATGCCGGCGACCGTGAACTCCTCGGTCTGCGTGTCGATGCCGCGCTCGCGGAAGTGCCGCTGCACCGAGACCCACGCACCGCGGGCCGTGATGCCCATCGCCTTGTGGTCGTAGCCCACCGAGCCGCCGCTGGCGAACGCGTCGCCGAGCCAGAAGCCGTAGTCCTTGGCCACCGCGTTGGCGATGTCGGAGAACGTCGCCGTCCCCTTGTCGGCCGCGACCACCAGGTAGGTGTCGTCGCCGTCGTGGCGGACCACGTCGCGGGGCGGGACGGTCTCGCCGTCGACCAGGTTGTCGGTGATGTCGAGCAGGCCCGAGATGAAGGTCCGATAGCAGGCCACGCCCTCGGTCAGCCACGCGTCGCGGTCGCGGCTCGGGTCCGGCAGCTGCTTGCAGAAGAACGCGCCCTTCGCGCCGACCGGCACGATCACGGTGTTCTTCACCATCTGCGCCTTGACCAGGCCGAGCACCTCGGTGCGGAAGTCGTCGCGGCGGTCCGACCAGCGCAGCCCGCCACGGGCGACCGCGCCGAAGCGCAGGTGCGAGCCCTCGACGCGCGGCGAATACACGAAGATCTCGTAGCGCGGCCGGGGCGCCGGCAAGTCGGGGATGGCGTCGGGCTCGAGCTTGAGGGCGATGTAGGGCTTGGGGCCGCCGTCGGTGCCCGGCTGGAAGTAGTTGGTGCGCAGCGTCGCCTTGATGTGGGTGAGGTAGGAGCGCAGGATCCGGTCGTGGTCGAGGCTGACGACGTCGTCGAGCGCTCGACCGATCCTCTCCTCCAGGTCCGCCTCGGCGTGGTCCTCGCCGCCGTGCTCGCGCTTCGGGTCGAAGCGGGCCTCGAAGAGCCGCACCAGCAGGCGGGTGATGTCGACGTTGCCGCGCAGCGCGCCCTCGATGTAGTCGAGCGCGAACGGCGAGTTCCCCTGCCGCATGTACTTCGCGTACGCCCGCAGCAGGGTGGCCTGCCGCCAGCTCAGCCCCGCGGCGAGCACCAGCGCGTTGAAGCCGTCGATCTCGTTGAATCCCTCCCACACCGCCCGGATCGCGTCCTGGAAGGGCTCGCGGGCGTGGTCGGGCAGGCTCGCGCCGTACCGGAGCCCGAACTCGTAGATGTAGGTCGGCCGCTCCAGGTCGAGCTGGTAGGGCCGCTCGTCGATCACCTCGACGCCCATCGACGAGAGCATCGGCAGCACGTTCGACAGCGACAGCGGCGGCCCGACGCGATAGACCTTGAGCCGCGCCTCTCCTCGGCCGGCGTCCAGGTCCTCGTAGAGCGACAGGTCGAGCCCGGAGTCGTGCTCGTCCAGGCGCATGCCCTCGAGCCGACCCAGGTCGACCGCCGCGACGCGCGGGGTGAAGTCCTCCTTGTACCCCTCGGGGAACGAGTCGAGGTAGCGGCGCAGCAGCGCGGTGCCGCTCTCCTCGCCGTACGACGCCAGCACCGCGGTGGTGAAGTCGTCGCGCCACGAGCGGGAGGCCTCGACCATCCGGCGCTCGAGGTCCGCGGTGTCGACCTCGCGGATGTCGGCGCCCTTGGGCGGGTGCACCACGAAGTGCACCCGCGCGGTCGTGGACTCGGTCAGCCGCACCGTGAACTCGACGGACTCGCCGCCGAGCCGGTCGCGCAGGATCTCTGAGAACCGCTCGCGGACGGCGGTGTTGTAGCGGTCGCGCGGCAGGTAGACGAGCACGGAGACGTAGCGCCCGTAGGTGTCGCGGCGGATGAAGAGCCGCAGCTGGCGCCGCTCGCGCGCATGCATGGCCTGCTCGGCCATCGGCGCGAGCTCGTCGACGGTCGTGTGGAAGAGCTCGTCACGCGGGTAGGTCTCCAGCGTGTCCATGAGCGCCTTGCCGTCGTGGCTCATCGGGGAGAAGCCGATGCGCTGGAGGACGGCCGCGGCACGCTCGCGCAGCAGCGGGATCCGGGTCAGCGACTCGGTGTACGCCGCGCTGGAGTAGAGCCCGAGGAAGCGGCGCTCGCCGACGACCTCGCCGTTCTCGAACTTCTTGACGCCGACGTAGTCGAGGTACGCCGGGCGGTGCACGGTCGAGCGCGAGTTGGCCTTGGTGAGCACCAGCACGGTCTTCTCGCGGGCCTTGCGGGCCGCCGCGGCCGGCAGCCGGCCGCTGGTCGCGGCCATGTCCTGGTCGGCCCGCAGGATGCCGAGGCCGCTGCCGGCGACCCCGCGGAGGTGCTCGTGGTCGCCGTGACGCTCCAGGCCGTACTCCCGGTAGCCGAGGAACGTGAAGTGGTCGTCGGCCAGCCACTGCAGCAGGTTGCGGGCCTGGACGACCTCGGCGGGGTCGACGCCCTCCGGCGGGGACGTGGTCAGCTCGTCGACGATGGTCGCGACCTGGGCGTGCATCTTGTCCCAGTCCTCGACGGACTCACGCACGTCACGGAGCACGCGCTGGACGGCGTCCTCGATGCCCGCGACGTCGGCGCCCTCGGGGAGCCGGTCGATCTCGACGTGCATCCACGACTCGCGGACCGCCCGGTCGTCGCGCTCGCCGGCGGACTCCGCTCCCTCGCCCACCGGGCGCACGCTCTGCAGCGAGCCGGTGATGTCGCGCACCACGTCGAAGACCGGGTGGATCACCAGGTGCACGTCGTGCAGCTGGCGCGAGAGCTCCATCGTCAGCGAGTCGACGAGGAAGGGCATGTCGTCGACGACGACCTCGACGACCGAGTGTCCGTCGACCGACCAGCCCTGCTCGCTCGGACCCGGCGTCAGGATCCGCACCCGGGCGGTGCCCTGCGGCCGGTTGCCGGCCAGCTTGTAGTGCGAGGCGAAGGCGCCGTAGACGTCGACGTCCGAGCGATCGCCGATGTCCTCGACGGCGACGTGGCGGTAGTAGGCCCGGATCAGCGCCTCGAGCTCGTCCCGCGGTGGCCCGCCGCTCCCCCTCCCCGACCGGGCCAGCTCGATGGCACTCGAGAGGAGGGCAGACTTGTCCGCTTCATGCGTCGCCGTTGACACAACTCCGAGATTAGTGGATGCCCGGCGGCTCGCGCGGGGTCGGTGGTCAGAGCTTGCTGCGCAGCTCCCACAGCAGCGGGTAGTACTGCAGCGGCAGCCGGGAGCGGAGGTAGGTCGCGCCGGTCGATCCGCCCGTGCCCGACTTGGCGCCGATCATCCGCTCGACCATCACCACGTGGCGGGCGCGCCAGTTCGCGGCCAGCTCGTCATGCTGGAGCAGGGCCTCGGCGAGGGCCCACACCACGGCGTACCGGTCCCGGTCGTGGGCGACGGTGCGCATCGACGCGGAGACGTCGGCGTCGGTCTCGGCGGCCAGGCCGAAGGAGCGCAGGACGGCGAGGAACGCGTCCCACAGGCTCGGCTCCTCGAGGCGCTCCGCGAGCCGCGCCTCCTCCGCGTCGGTGAGGCCGCGGAAGCGACGCAGGTACGCCGGGTCCTTCGCGCCGGAGAGGAACTCCAGCTCGCGGAACTGCACCGACTGGAAGCCGCTGGCCGGGGCGAGTCGCTGCCGGAACTCCAGGAAGTCCTGCGGGGTCATCGTCTCCAGCACGTCGACCTGCTGGACGAGCACCCGCTCGATCACGTGCACCCGCGTGAGCAGGTGCTGGGCCCACCAGAGGCGGCCGCCTCCCTCGGACTGTGGGGAGTCGCCGCCGAGCATCGCCTCCCGGGCCGCGGTGACCTCGTGCAGGAGCTGCTTGAACCACAGCTCGTAGACCTGGTGGATGGTGATGAACAGCAGCTCGTCGTGGGCCGGTGGCTCCGACTCGAGATGCTGAGCGTCGAGCAGCTGGCCGAGCCGGAGGTAGCTGCCGTAGGTGAGTTGCGCCCCCTGCTCGCCGAAGGACACGAAGCTCTCGGTCTCGCTCATGGACCGAGAGTACGGCTCGCACCGCACTGCCGGTCGAGGTGCCGTTTCCATGCCATTGCGCGGTTCTGACACGTCAGGCGCCGTCCGGGACGCCACAACCGCGCGATTGCACCGCGAGGGCGTCCCCACCGCGCCCGGCCACCGACGCACGGGGCCGGCCGCGCCGACTCGGCGTGATCAGCCCGTCCGAGCGCCGGCTCCACGCACCGAAGGGTGACCGGAGAGGCCCGGCATGATGGGGCTCATGAGGCTCACGCACACGATGACCTACAACGCCCCGCTGGCCGCGGTGGGCGCGATGCTCGACGACCAGGCCTACCGCGACGAGGTCCTCGCGGCCCAGGGGTCGCTGCGGGGCACGGCGAGCTTCGAGCAGGACGGCGACACTCTCGTGGTGGTCGTCGACCAGGTGCAGCGGGCCGACGGGATCCCGGCGTTCGCGAGGAAGATCGTGGGCGACGAGATCAACATCGTCCAGCGCGAGGAGTGGACGTCGGCCGACCACGCCGACCTGCACGTGACGATCCCCGGCAAGCCGGGCCGGATGGTCGGCAGCATCGGGCTCGCCGGGGACGGCGAGACGACCACCGAGACCGTCGACGTCGAGATCTCCGTCGACCTCCCGCTGGTCGGCGGCAAGCTCGAGAAGCTGATCGGCGACCTGCTCGGCAAGTCGCTGCGCGCCGAGGAGCGAGTGGCGCGCGACTACCTGTCCCGCTGATCCTCGTGGACGTCCTGCCGGCGGCGCAGCACGATCACCGCCGCCAGCAGCAGGAACGGGCCGAACGCCAGGACCAGCGTCAGCACCTGCTCGAACGGGTGCAGCGCACCCATGTGCATCGGGAGGATCATCGCCGGACCGTCAGCCCTGGTACGGGTAGCGGTAGTCGGTCGGCGGGACGAACGTCTCCTTGATCGAGCGCGGGCTGGTCCACCGCAGCAGGTTGACCGCGGCGCCGGCCTTGTCGTTGGTGCCCGAGGCCCGGCCGCCGCCGAACGGCTGCTGGCCGACGACCGCGCCGGTCGGCTTGTCGTTGATGTAGAAGTTGCCGGCTGCGAACCGGAGCGCCTCCTGGGCCCACGCGATCGCGCGGCGGTCCTGGGCGATGATCGAGCCGGTCAGGGCGTACGGCGCGATCGACTCCATGCCGTGCACGACCTTCTCGAAGGCCTGGTCATCACGGTCCTCGTAGACGTGCACGGCCAGGATCGGACCGAAGTACTCGGTCGTGAACATCTCGTCGGTCGGGTCGCCGCCCTCGACGACGGTCGGGTTCACGAACCAGCCGACCGAGTCGTCGAGCCGGCCGCCGACCAGCACGTCGAGCTTGCGCGACCGCTTCGCGCGGGCGATGGCGGCCTTGTGCTTGGCGAACGCCCGGTCGTCGATGACCGCGCCCATGAAGACCCCGCCGCTCTCCGCGGAGAAGTCGGACGGGTCGCCGACCGTGATCGACTCGATCTCGGCGAGGAAGGAGTCCTTCATCCGCTTCCACACCGACCGCGCGACGTACGCCCGGGACGCGGCCGAGCACTTCTGGCCCTGAAACTCGAACGCGCCGCGGATCATCGCCGTGCGCACCACGTCGGGGTCGGCCGAGGGGTGGGCGACGATGAAGTCCTTGCCGCCCGTCTCGCCGACGATCCGCGGGTAGGACCGGTAGCCCGAGATGTTGTTGCCGACCTCGCGCCACAGGTGCTGGAACGTCGGAGTCGAGCCGGTGAAGTGGATGCCGGCCAGGTCGGGGTGCGCCAGCGTCACCTTCGAGACCTCGATGCCGTCGCCGGGCAGCATGTTGATCACGCCCGGCGGCAAGCCGGCCTCCTCGAGCAGCTCCATCGTCAGCGACGCGGCGAGCTGCTGGGTCGGCGACGGCTTCCAGATGACCGTGTTGCCCATCAGCGCCGGCGCGGTGGGCAGGTTGCCCGCGATCGCGGTGAAGTTGAACGGCGTGATCGCGTAGACGAAACCCTCCAGCGGACGGTGGTCGGTGCGGTTCCACACGCCCGGGCTGTTCGCGATCGGCTGGTCGGCGAGGATCTGCCGCGCGTAGTGCACGTTGTAGCGCCAGAAGTCGATCAGCTCGCACGCGGCGTCGATCTCGGCCTGGAACGGCGTCTTCGACTGGCCGAGCACGGTCGCGGCGTTCAGCCGCTGACGCCAGGGACCGGCCAGCAGGTCCGCCGCCTTGAGGATGACGGCGGCGCGGTCGTCGAAGGACATGTCCCGCCACCCCGGCGCCGCCTCGCCCGCGGCCTTCACCGCGGCCCGGGCGTCGGCCTGCGTGGAGCCCTTGAAGGTGCCGAGCACGTGCTGGTGGTCGTGCGGCTGGACCACCCGCGTCTCCGCACCACCGCCGGCCCTCCAGCGACCACCGATGTAGCCGCGCAGGTTCTGCTGTCGCTTCTCGAGCTTCGCGATCTCCACGAGCAGGGCCTCCCGTTCGGAGGTGCCCGGCGCGTAGGTCAGGTTCGGCTCGTTGATCGGAGCCGGAGGAGAGGTCACAGCGTCCATGCCAGCGATGCTCTCACTGCAGGCCCGCGCCCCCAAACCGGAGCCGGGTGCTACTCCCCTGACACCGCCGCCGAGTGCGACTCCTCGAGTCGGGGCCGCAGCCCTGCGGCGAGGGCGTAGACGCGGTCATCGAGCCGCCCGATATCGGCCTTGAGCTCGGACTTCAGTCCGGCGATATCGGCCTTCAACTCGTCACGCACCCCGACGAGATCGGCCTTCAACTCGTCACGCACCCCGACGAGATCGCCCTTCAACTCGTCACGCACCCCGACGAGATCGCCCTTCAACTCGTCACGCACCCCGACGAGATCGGCCTTGAACTCGTGACGCAGCCCGACGAGATCGCCCTTCAACTCGTCACGCACCCCGACAAGGTCGGCCTTCAACTCGTCACGCACCCCGACGAGATCGGCCTTGAACTCGTGACGCAATCCGACGAGATCGGCCTTCGCCTCGCGACGGTTCGCGTCGACCTTGGCATCCAGACGTGCGATGTCGCCCTTCAGGTCGAGGCGCAACGACCGCGTCTGTCCCAGCACCAGACCGCCGAGGCTGACCACGACGCCGAGCAGGGCCGCCAGGGAGACCCAGGTGTCGATGGTCATCGTGCTCACCTTCCCAGTGTGCGCGCACCGGCGTGCGATCGCCACCACGGTAGGGACACACCCGACGCTCCACCAGTCCGGCCCGAATCCCTGTGGACAATGGGGGCCGGCCGCTCACAGCAGCTGCGCGATCTCCTGAACGCCGAACCACCCGAGGTCGTCGTCGGGGTCGGCGTCGGGGCCGCGGTCGGTAGCGTCGGCGTGCACGGCGACCCAGCGCTTGCGCGGGATCCGGTCCCCCGGCTCGGGCACCCGGCCGAGCTCGGCGACCAGCACGACCCGGCGACCCGACCCGCCGCCGGCGTGCGCGGAGAGATCGGCCGCCGTCATCAGCGCGGCGTACTCCTCGTCCTCGCTGTCGTCGGCCGCGACCACGACGTCGTCGGTCGCGACCACCTCGCCGTCGGCGTCCGCGGCCGCGAGACCGCCGAGGGTGAGCGGGACATAGACACGATGGGTCACGGGCCCTCCGGAGCCTTGCGCTTGCGCCGACCGCGCGGCGCGCGGTTGCGGGCGGCCGAGGTCGAGTCGACGAGCTCGTCGAGCGCCTCGACCAGGCACGGCCCGAGCAGCTCGGCGTCGGGCAGCAGGTCGCGGTCGGCGTTGAGCCCGTAGAACACCGATCCGTCGTACGACGTCACGCCGATCGCCAGCGGGTGGCCCTCGAAGAGCGGGGGCACGGGGTACGACGCGACCATCCGCGCGCCCGCGGCGTAGAGCGAGGTCTGCGGTCCGGGCACGTTGGTGACGCAGAGCTGGTAGCCGCGCCGCCGCTCGACGCCCGCGACCCGAGCACCCAGCGCGTGGAACGTCGCGGGCGCGAAGCCGGACATGCCGGCCAGCCGCGCGGCCGGGATGCCGCGCCCGGTCTCCTGGTGGGCGAGGAAGGAGTACGACACCTGGTGCAGCCGGACGACGGGGCTGGGCTCGCCCACTGGAAGGTCGACGAAGTGGGCCGCGATCTGGCTGCCGAGCGAGGTCGGCTCGAGCTCGTCGTCGATCACCGAGACCGGCGCCAGGGCTCGGATCTGCCGGATGCCGCGCATCGACTCGCCGCGGGTCATCAGCCAGGCGCGCAGCGCCCCGGTGATGGTCGCGAGCACGACGTCGTTGACCGAGCCGCCGTGCACCTCACGGACCTTGCGGTGGTCGGCCAGGTCGGTGCGGACCATCACCAGGCGCCGCTGCTGCGAGAGCGGGCCGATGATCGGCGACTCCGCGCGCGGGCTGCGGTTGGTCAGCGCGTCGAGCACCCGGCCGGTCGTCCGGGCTCCGTCGGCGACGCCCCGCAGCACCGCACCCGTGGTGGCGGCCACCGTGTCGGTGACGGTCTCGACCTCGGTGACCGAGTCCCGCACCGCCCCGGCCATCAGGGAGAACGGGGAGGGCCGGCCGCGGGGGTGCCACTCGTCGTGGCCGAGCTCCCGGAGCTCGGGGTTGGCGTCGAGGAGCACCTGCCCGATGTCGACGGTCTGCACACCGTCGACCAACACGTGGTGCGACTTGGACAGCATCGCGACCCGGCCGTCGGCGAGACCCTCGACGAGGTACAGCTCCCACAGCGGCCGGTTGCGATCGAGCGGCCGCGAGATGATCCGCGACGCCAGGTCGCGCAGCTGGTCGACGCTGCCGGGCCGCGGCAGCGCCGAACGGCGCACGTGGTAGCCGATCTCGAAGCGGTCGTCGTCGACCCACACCGGGTTCGCGAGCCGGCCCGGCACGGTCTGGATCCGCTGCCGGTAGCGCGGGACGAACGAGATCCGGTCCTCCACCAGCCGCACCAGCCGCGCGTAGTCGAACCCGGAGTCGCCGGGGTCGAAGATCTCGACCGTCGCGTTGTGCATGGGTGTCGACGCGGACTCCTCGGCCAGCACGGCCACGTCCCGCGGCCGGAGCCGTTCGCTCATCCGACACCCCCTCCGTGCCTGCGCCGTCCCTGCGCCGCCACTGTGCGCCGGCGGACCCGACGTACCGACGGTTGGTACGACATGGGATTCTGACAGACGTCACCCCGACGAGAAGGATGTCCGATGCGCCGTTCCCTCGCTGCCGTGGCCGCGACCCTCGCCACCCTGTCGTTCGCGACCGCCTGTGGGGACGAGGAGAAGCCCCCCGCCGACTCCACCGACGCCAAGGTCATCGAGCTGACCTTCGCGGACGGCACCGTGACGCCCAACGGCGACCGGGTCGAGGTAGCGGTTGGCCAGGACATCGAGCTCGACGTGACCGCGGACGAGCCCGGCGAGATCCATGTGCACTCCACTCCCGAGCAGGAGCTGGAGTACGCCGCCGGCGAGAGCACCGTCACGATCAAGGGCATCGACCAGCCCGGCGTCGTCGAGGTCGAGTCGCACGAGCTGGACCAGGTGATCGTCCAGCTCGAGGTCCGCTAGGCCGCCGAGTTGTCCCCGGACGGATACAACCTCGCCCATGGGATCGGCGGGGCGAAGGACCTGCCGATCTCACCCGAGCTCGCGATCGCGGGCGCGACCGCCGCGCTGGTCATCTCGTTCACCGTGCTGGCGCTGGCGTGGCGCACGCCCCGCTACGACGCGACCACCAGCGGCCGGCCCGCACCCGCCTGGCTCGCCTCGATCGTCGACTCGACCTGGTGGCGCGTGCTGTGGCGCGCCGCGGGCTTCGCGCTGTTCCTCTACGTCGGTGCCGCGGCGGTCTTCGGCAAGGACCTCGTCATCAACCCGTTCTTCGGGGTCTTCTACGTCTGGTGGTGGGTCGGGCTGGTGCCCCTCTCGCTGTTCCTCGGGCCGGTCTGGAAGGCGATCAGCCCGGTCCGCACCATCAACCTCGCGTTCGCGAAGGTCTCGGGCAGCGACCCCGAGCGCGGCATCTTCGCCTATCCCGAGCGGCTGGGTCACTGGCCGGCCGCGATCGGCCTGTTCGCGTTCGTCTGGCTCGAGCTGGTCTACCCCTACTCCACCGAGCTCGGCCCGGTCCGGCTGTGGGTGGCCGGCTACGTCGCGGTGATGCTGGTCGGCGGCGCCCTGTTCGGCAACGTCTTCTACGAGCGCGCCGACCCGTTCGAGGTCTACTCCACGCTCGTCAGCCGGATGTCGCCGTGGGGCCGGCGCGACGGCGTGCTGCTGATCCGCAGCCCGCTGGCCAACCTCGACGCGACCCCGGTCCACCCCGGGCTGTTCGGGGTGGTCGCGGTGCTCTTCGGCAGCACGGCGTTCGACTCGTTCAAGGACTCCACCCGCTGGGTGAAGTTCGTCCAGGGCAGCACGACCTCGTCGTACCTGCTCAACAACATCGCCCTGGTGGCGTTCTGCGTCGGCGTGGGGCTGATCTTCGCCGCCGGCACCATGCTCACCGGGCTCGGCGACGACCTGCGCCGCCGCGAGCTGCCCGACCTGTTCGCGCACTCCGTGGTGCCGATCGTGGTCGGGTACGTCGTCGCGCACTACCTCAGCTACCTGGTCGAGGTCGGACAGCTGACCCTGATCCAGCTCAGCGACCCCTTCAGCGACGGCAGCAACTACCTCGGCACCGCCAACCTCGACGTCAACTACTGGCTCAGCTACCACCCCACCCTGCTGGCCAACGTCAAGGTGCTGGCGGTGATCGCCGGCCACGTCCTCGGCGTGATCGCGGCCCACGACCGCGCGATCCGGATCCTGCCGCCACGGCACCAGCTCACCGGCCAGCTGCCGCTGCTGGTCGCGATGATCGCGTTCACCGTCGGCGGCCTCTACCTGCTGTTCGCAGGCTAGGCGAACACCCGCCTCAGGCCGCGGCGGGGCCGGCAGCGATGCCGGCCAGCCACGGCTCGCTGGCGGCGACCACGAGCTGGGCGTCGACGACGTCGGCGAGGATCACCGCGGCGGCACGCAGCCGGGTGGCCCGGAAGACCGGGCTGCGCCGTACGGGCAGGCTGGAGACCGAGGTCACCCGGGCGACCATCCGCAGCGAGACCTGCCGGCCGGTGAGCGAGGCCGTGGAGAGGAAGCTCTCGGCGATGCCGTCCCAGTAGTACTCGGAGCGATCGGTCCACACGTCGGTCACCGCCCGCACCCGGTGCGAGCTGCCCGTGAAGTCGGCGATGCCGTGTAGCACGTCGAGCACCTCGTCGTACCCGGGGCCGAAGCCGAGCTGCTCCTCGGGTCCGACCAGCTGGCGCAGCGGCCGCATCGTCTCCTCGGCGACAGAGGGGGCGATCCAGCGTCCGAGGTGGAGCACCGTCGCGACGTCGCAGAGCGCGTCGACGCCGTTGCGGTGGGCCCGGTCCAGACCGGGTAGCTGGTCGAGGTAGAAGTGCACCAGGTTGGCCCGCACCCGCACCTGGCTGACGAGCAGGTCGGGCGGCGCGCCGGCGGGCAGCACCGTGGGGCTGACCGGACCACGCATCGTGCCGAGCATCCCGAGCTCGATCCGCGACATCCGCGGGATCAGCGCGGGGACGACCGAGCCCAGCAGCGGCGCCGGGGACCGCCGGCCGTTGGGGCTGAGCAGGCGCGCCTCCATCGCGGCGGCCGCCGGCTCCAGGTCATCGAGTTCCCACACGGTGGATGTTCGGCATCCGGAGCCGTCGCCTGAGGGTTCCGGGCGCCGATCCCCTCCGCGATCCCTGGGCCCGATGCTCACCCGACCGGCGGCAGCACCCCGTCGACGATCCGGGCCACCGCCCGGCCGAGCTCGGAGTCGCCGCCCTCGACGAGGGTCCGGCCGGCGACCAACGCCCGGTCGACCGCCGCCTGGTCGTCGGGCAGGAAGTGGAGGGCGCTCGGCCGGGCGAACCCGGACACCATCGCGGCGATCTCGCGCTCGCTCCAGCCGAGCGTGGGACGCATCCGGTTGACGACGACCTGGACCGGCCGCCCCGGCCACCGGTCACGGACCTCGACCAGGCCACGGGCCAGCCGGGTCAGCCCGACCGGGTCGGCCGCGCCGACGACGAGCAGGTCGTCGGCGGCCTCGACCGCCGCGAGGGTGAGGTGGTTGCGGCCGGGACGCCCGCCGAGGTCGGGCACCGCGTCGTCCTCGAGGCTGAAGCCGGTGTCGACGACCACCTCCCCACGCTCACGCGCCAGCGTCACCAGCGACTCCAGGGTGCCCGCGCGTACCTCGGACCACCGGTCGGCGCGCGGCAGCCCGGTGACGACGCTCAGGTGCTGGTCGAGACCACGCTGGATCGACCCGAGCCGTTCCGCGAGCTGACCGGCGGCCTCGAGGCGCACCGCGGCGAGCAGCCCGGAGACCTCGTCGAGGATCCCGAGCTGCTGGGCGACCGCTCCGCCGTACGGGTCCGCGTCGACCAGCACCGTGGGTCGACGTCGCCGGGCGATCTCGGCCGCGAGCGCCGAGGCGAGCGTGGTCCGGCCGGAGCCCGCGGGACCCCAGACCGCCACCACGCGACCGGCGACCGCGGGGCTCGCCGCGCCAGGCGCACCGGGCGGGGCCGCGGGCGCGGGTGCCTCCGGTTGGCGCACCTGCGTGGGCAGCTCGTCGGCGCAGAGCGCGTCCGCGAGCGTGTCGAGCCGGTCGTGGGTGACCACGGTCCGGATGCCAATGCGGCCGGCCCGCAGCCGGCCACCGTCGAGGGTGGCATCGCCCCGCGCGATCGCGACCGGCCGGACGCCGTGGGCGCGCAGGTGGTCGACGGCCGCGCGGTCGAGGCCCGGGTCGTCGATGCCGACCACGGCGACGCCGGCCTGGCCGGCGGTGGCGGCCGCGAGCAGGTCGTCGACGTCGACGCAGCGCTTGAGCACCACGACCCGCGGATGGTCGCCGAGCAGCCGCAGCGCCTCGGGCTCCCAGGCCGCGCCGGAGGCGACGATCAGCGCGACGACCCGGTCGGCCATGCCTCAACCCCGGCGGACCACGGTCAGCACCGGCGTCTCCCGCGCCGCGACGGCGGCGAAGTACGCCGCGGCTGCGTCCTCGGGTACCGCGAGCACCAGCTGCCGGCGCCCGCTCACCCCGCCGAAGCCGGCATCGGGCCCGGGAGCGTCGACGACGGTCGCCTCCCGCAGCACCGGCGTGCCCGGCTCGGTCGCGGCGGCCCGGTCGCGGGCCGGCGAGCCGACCAGGTAGACGTCCACGACGGAGCCGGCACCGACCGCCGGGGGCACCTGGTCCGCCTCGACGGCGACCGGGAGCTCGACGGTGTCGGCCGGCTGGTCGTCCGCCCCGACGGCGCCGCGCGGCAGCAGCTCGCCGGCTCCCACGCCGCGGACCAGCCGCAGACCGCCCGGCAGGGCCTCCTCGACCCGGTAGTAGGCGGTCAGGTCGTCGCCGTCGGCGAACCGGACCCGGCGGGCCACCAGGTCGTCCTCGGTGAGCTGCGCGCCCGGACCGGCGTCGGCCGCGACCGCCCAGACGCGCACCGTGTCATCGGCGGCGGCCAAGAGCCGGGACCCGGCGACCACGGACCCGGCCACGATCAGCAGGCCGACCCACAGCCGCGGGTCGCGCCAGCCCGGGCTCGTCGTCCGGGTCGCGGGCGGCACCGTTGCCCGGGCCCGCCCGCGCCCGTCGGCCTCCCGCTCCTCGTGCCTGGCCCCGAGACTCACGACGACATGATCACCCCGGCGCCCGACCGCGAAACCCGGCCCTCCACAGGGCGGCCGCGCCGGGCCCGGCCGGCGCGACCGGGATGCGACGATGGATCCATGGCCGCGAGTCCCCGCTTCCTCACCCTCGCCGACGTCGCCGAGGTGCTCAACACCTCCAGCGCGCAGGTCTACGCGCTGGTGCGCCGCGGCGAGCTGCCGGCGATCAAGATCGGCGGCCGCGGCCAGTGGCGGGTCGAGGCCGACCAGCTCGAGGAGTTCATCCAGCGCATGTACGCCGACACCCGCGCCTTCGTCGACGAGCACCCGTTCGTGGAGTCCCCGGCCGAGGAGCACACCGACTGACCCACAGCGCCTATCTATTGACATTCGATAGATACCGACCGACACTCGTGACATCTGTCGTCGAGAGCCGGCCGCCGTCGCGCGGGCCGGCGTCGGGAGGTCGGGATGAGCAACTGGGCAGTGCGCGCGCTGCGCGTGGTCATCGCCGTCGCCCTGGTCGGGTCGCTCGTGGTGCAGCTGGTGCTGGTGCCCCTGCTGTGGCTGGACCTCGACGACGCGCCCGAGGCCGTCCGCGTGCCGCTGGTCGTGATCGGCGTGCTGGGCGTCGGGACCCTGCAGGTCACCGGCGTGTGCATCTGGCGCCTGCTGACGATGGTCGGCCATGGGACGGTGTTCTCCCCCGCGGCGTTCCGCTACGTCGACATCGTGATCGGGGCGATCGCCACGGGGGCCGTGTTGCTCTTCGGCGTCGCCGTGGTGGCCCGCTTCAGCAACCGGTCCACCCCCGGTGACGAGGTCCCTCCCGGAGTGGTGGCGTTGATCTGCGGGCTGGCCCTGGTGATCGCGGGAGTCGCCCTCGTCGTCTACGTGCTGAGGATGCTGCTGGTCCAGGCGGTCGCGCTCGACTCCGAGGCGAAGCACCTCCAGTCCGAGCTCGACGAGGTCATCTGATGGCGATCGTGGTGCGCATCGACGTGGAGCTGGCCCGCCGGAAGATGAGCGTCGGCGAGTTCGCGGAGCGGGTCGGCCTCACCCCGGCCAACGTCGCGGTGCTCAAGAACGGCCGCGCGAAGGCGGTCCGGTTCAGCACCCTGGAGGCGATGTGCCAGGTGCTGGAGTGCCAGCCCGGCGACCTCCTCGAGTGGGTCCCCGACGGCGAGCCCGACCGCGGCGACCGGGAGGCCGGTGCCGAGCTCAGCCCACCTCACCGTCGAGGGTGAGCTCGACCGTCCGCTCCTTGCCGTCGCGGACCACCGTGAACTCGACCTTCTCGCCGGGCTGATGGGTGCGGATCGCGACGATCAGCGCGATCCCGTCGGTGACCCGGGAGCCGTCGACGGCCGTGATGACGTCGCCCTTCCTCAGCCCGCCGTCCTCCGCCGGGGTGTCCGGCATGACCGAGTCGATCTCGGCGCCGGTGCCGCCGGTCGCGCCGGTGCGCACCTGGGCCCCGATCACGGGGTAGCGCGCCTCACCGGTGCGCAGGATCTGGTCGGCGGTGACCTTGACCTGCTCGATCGGGATCGCGAAGCCGACGCCGATGTTGCCGGACTCGCCGCCGATCATGCCGCCCGTGGTGGCGATCGCGGAGTTCACCCCCACGACCTGGCCGCGCAGGTTGACCAGCGGGCCACCGGAGTTGCCGGGGTTGATCGCCGCGTCGGTCTGGACGGCGTTGATGTACGACGACTCGTTGCCCGAGTCGCCGGTCGTCACCGGCCGGTGCAGTGCGCTCACGATGCCGGCCGTCACCGTCGAGCTGAGCCCGAGGGGCGAGCCGATCGCGACCACGCCCTCGCCGACGACGAGCCCCTCGGCGGTGCCGAGGGCCGCCGGCGTCATCCGGCGCGCGTCCTGCACGTAGAGCACGGCCAGGTCGTAGACGGGGCTGCGCCCCACGATCGTGGCCTCGTAGCGGTTGCCGTCCTGCGCGACGACCTCGATCGGGCCGTCGTCGTCGGCCGCGTCGGCGACGACGTGGTTGTTGGTGACGATGTGGCCCTGGCGGTCCAGCACGAAGCCGGAGCCGGTGGCGCCGCCGGCCTCGCCCTTGAACTCGGCGATGACCTGCACGGTGCTCGGGAGCAGCTTCTGGGCCACCGCCGCGATCGAGCCGTTGTCGAGGGGCAGCGGCGGCTCGGAGACCGTGTCCACCGCGGAGAGCCCGCCGGAGACCGTGCCCTGGTCGTCCTGGATCCGCTCGTAGGCGACCCCACCGACGAGCCCGCCGAAGGTGCCGACCACGAGCGCGAGCAGGCAGACGACCGGCCAGACCCAGCCGGGGACGCGGCCGCGCACCTGCGCGTGCCGCGGCGGGTGGGCGGGAGCCGGGGCCGGGAGGTGCCAGGCAGGCGGATACGGCGGCGCCTGCGTCGTCGGCGGCACCCAGGTGGGTGCGGGGCCGGCCGGCGGCGGGAACGGCAGCGGCCGGGTCGGCTCGGGGCCGGCCGGGGCGTCGTCGTGGCTCACGGCCCCATCATCTCCCGGGCCGACAAGGATCCGCGCCCGATCGGGCGGGTCACTGCTGCCGGCGATGCAGCGCGGGGCCGGAGCGAAGCAGCTCCGGGCTCTGCGTGGTCGGTGCCTGCGGGGACCGGGTCTGGGTGATGGTGGCCGGCGCGCGACGGTCGATCGTCGGGGCGTCGGCGGGCGCCACGCCGAGGGCCAGGATGCCCATGAAGGCGGCGCCGACCGCGCCACCGCCCAGCGCGACGAGGCCGAGCTGGCGACGCCGGCTGTCCCGGTCCTCGACGAGGTAGGCGTCCCCCGGCAGGGCGGGCAGGGCGGGCAGGGCGCCGAGCAGCGAGCCCTTGAGCCCGAGGGGCGCCGCGGTGGTGCCGTACGCGAGCCCGGCGAGGCGGGTCTTGACCCAGCCCTCGCGCTCGACCTGGTCGCGGCAGGTGTGGCACTGGTGCACGTGCGTCCAGGCCCGCTCGGTGTCCTCGGCGGAGAGCTGGCCGTCGAGCAGCGCGCTCACCCGCGGGCCGAGGTGTCCCGGGCCGATCATGCGGGACCCCAGCCGGAGAGCAGCGGGTCGGACGCGGGACCGGCGTAGCGGGCCCGCCCGGCGGTGGGCGCGCGGTGCGCGAGCGCGGAGCGCAGCATGCTGCGGCCGCGGTGGATGCGGGACCGGACGGTGCCGAGCTTGGCGTCGAGGATCGCCGCGATCTCCTCGTAGCTGAGGCCCTCCACGTCGCACAGCACCACGGCGGCGCGGAAGTCCGGCGGCAGCGTCGCGAGGGCGCTCTCGATGTCGTCGTCGAAGGTGCGGTCGACGTACGCCGCGTCGGGGGTGGGCGCCGTCGAGGTGAGCCGCTCGGCACGCTCGTCGGACAGGGCGTCGAAGCGGATCCGCTGCTTGCGGCGCGCCTGGTCGAGGAAGAGGTTGGTGGTGATCCGGTGCAGCCAGCCCTCGAAGGTGCCCGGCGTGTAGGTCGACAGCGACCGGAACACCCGGACGAAGACCTCCTGGGTCAGGTCCTCCGCGTCGTGCCGGTTGCCGGTGAGGCGGTAGGCGAGCCGGTAGACACGGTCGGAGTGCTGCTCGACGATCTCCTCCCACGAGGGCACCTGCTGGTCCGGGGTCGTCTCCACCGGGACCTCCTGGTTGTGCACTGGGTCGCGCCTTCGCGCGGATCCGCCGAACAGGGTCTTGTCCTTCCTCACCGTAGGGACACGTGCTGAGAGAATCCTGTGAGGCGGTGTCCCACCGGGCCGCCTCGGTCAGGACAACGAGCGAGCCGCGGCCGGTGTTCCCGCCCACCTCGGCGCGGGCGCGATACGTTGAGCCCGTGAAGCAAGCGAGTTGGAGCTACGCGGAGGAGTTCGTCACCGAGGACGAGGTGCTCGCCGCCGCCCGCGGCCGGGCGGCCGAGGTCGGCGTGGTGCCGATCGGCTCCGGCGGGGGGTCCGCGCTGCGCTTCCTCGCGTCGGTGCTCGAGGCGCGGGCGGTCGTCGAGATCGGCACCGGCACCGGCGTCTCGGGGCTGTGGCTGCTGCGGGGGATGCGCGGCGACGGCGTGCTCACGACCGTCGACATCGAGACCGAGCACCAGCGCCTGGCCCGGCAGTCGTTCACCGAGGCCGGCGTCGCGAGCCAGCGGGTGCGCACGATCTCCGGCGCCGCACTCGACGTGCTGCCGCGGCTCACCGACGGCCACTACGACCTGGTCTTCTGCGACGGCGACAAGCGCGAGTACTCCGCGTACCTCGCCGAGGCGCTGCGGCTGCTGCGCCCCGGCGGCGTCGTCGCCTTCGACAACGCGCTGTGGCACGACCGGGTCGCCGACCCGGCGCAGCGCGACGAGGAGACCGTCGCCATCCGCGAGCTCGGGCGCACCGTGGCCGAGCACGACGACCTCGTGTCACTGCTGCTGCCGGTGGGCGACGGGCTGCTGGTCGCGAAGAAGGTCTGGACGCCGGACGCCGACTGAACCGGGCTCCACCCCGCGCGGCGTCACGGGCGTGGGCGGGCGGCGGTCGCGCGGGTTTCGGCTGCTGGCAGCCGAAACCCGCATGACACGCCGAGGCGGCGCGGCGTGTCGTGCGGCTTCCGGCTGCCGGGTGGGATCAGGGGTGCTGGTGTGACCCCTGACGCGGACCCGGCGCGACTCCCGTGCGGCCCCGAGGCGACCGACGGCGTCGGCGATGCGGGCCGAGCCATGCGACCCTTCACGGGGCGATCGGTCCGGACGAACCGGGTCCGGGCGCGAGCCGGTCAGCCCACGCCGGCGAGCGGGTCGGGCGAGCCGAGCCACTCCAGCAGCGCGCGGGCGCCGAAGCCGGTGGGGCCGGGCGTCCACTCGTACGCGTCGTCTGCGGCGTCGCCCACCGAGGCGATGTCGAGGTGCGCCCACGGAACCTCGCCGACGAAGTGCTGGAGGAAGAGGGCCGCGGTGATCGCACCCGGACCACCGGGAGCGTTGTCGGCGTCGGCCACCTTCGAGCTGAGCTTGGACTCGTAGGACTCCGACAGCGGGAAGCGCCACAGCGGCTCACCCGCGACCTGTGCCGCGTCGACAAGCAGCGACGCGAGCGCGTCGTCGTTGGCGAACAGCCCGCCGACCTGCTGACCGAGCGCGACCTTCATCGCACCGGTCAGCGTCGCGACGTCGACCACGGCGGCCGGCGCGATCGAGCGCACGGCGTACGCCATCGCGTCGGCGAGCACCAGCCGGCCCTCGGCGTCGGTGTTGGTCACCTCGCTGGTGCGGCCGCCGTGGTGCCGCACCACGTCGCCCGGACGCAACGAGTTGCCGCCGACGCTGTTCTCCGCCGCGGCGACCAGCCCGACCACCCGGACCGGGCAGCCGACGGCGCGCAGCGCGGAGAGCGTGGCGATGACGACCGCCCCGCCGGTCATGTCGCGCTTCATCGTGGCCATCGACTCACCCGGCTTGATCGACAGGCCGCCGGTGTCGAAGGTGATGCCCTTGCCGACCAGGACCACGGTGGGCGTACGCCGGTTGGCCTTGCGCGGCGTGTAGTCGATCCGGATCAGCCGCGGCGGCGTGGGCGAGGCCTGGCCGACGCCGAGCACGCCGCCGAACCCCTCGGCCGCCAGCCGCTGCTCGTCCCAGACCGTGCAGTCGAGGTCGTGCGACGCCGCGATCGCCTCGGCCTGGGCGGCCAGCCACGGCGGGTTCTTCAGGTTGGCGGGCACGGTCGCGAGCAGCCGCGAGAGCCACGCCGCGCCCCCGATCGCGACCGCCCGGTCGAGCGTGGGGGCGAGGTCGTCGGGGAGGTCGGCGAGCACGATCCGGGCGGGTGGGACGTGCTCGGGCGCCGTCGAGCGCCAGTGGAAGAGGAACGAGCCGAGCATCGCGCCGACCACGAACGGGGTCAGCGCGTCCGGCGCGACGGCCGGGATCGAGGTCGCGACGGCCGCGCGGTCGCGGGTCGCCCGTGCGAGCGCGGCACCGGCGCGCCGGAAGTCCTGCAGCCGCTGCTCGCCCACCCCGACGAGCAGCACGGACGCCAATTCGGGGCTGGCGGCGGTGCCGAGCGGCGCCGGGACCGCGGTGACCTCCCCCGCCTTGCCGGTGGCCGCCGCAGCCTCGAGCACGCGCAGCAGGTCGATCCCGAGCAGGTCCGCGACGTCCGCGGACCCGGGCCCGAGCACGGGCCCGCCGTCGCCCTCCCCCGGCAGGACCGGCAGCGCGATCACGTCGACCCTCGCCACGCCGTGCGGCGGCGCCGCACTCAGGGCGAACTCGGGCGGCGAGACTTGACTCGGAAGCGTCGGGCCCTGGCTCGACGGCACGTCAGCCGACGACATCCTTGAGGGCATCCCCCAGGGCGCCGGCCTCTTCGGCGTTGAGCTCGACTACTAGGCGGCCACCGCCTTCGAGCGGGACGCGCATCACGATGCCGCGTCCCTCCTTGGTGACCTCCAGCGGACCGTCGCCTGTCCGCGGCTTCATCGCCGCCATCCGCGCACCTTCCTTCACCTGTCAGGGCACCGCGAGCCTCCGAGCGAGCCCACGGCGCCGTACGCGTGGACCATTATCCCCTATCCGGCGGTGACATGGAGCACAGGGCGGGAACCCGGTGGACGCGAGCCGCTGTCCCCGCCGGCTGGCAGACTCGGTGCATGCAGGCTCGCTCGGCGCTCTTCGACGTCTACGGCGACCACCTGCGCAGCCGGGGCAGCCAGGCGCCGGTGGCGGCCGTCGTCCGGATGCTCGACCCGGTCGGCATCGCGGCGCCGGCGGTCCGCACCGCGATCTCCCGGATGGTCACCCAGGGCTGGCTCGAGCCGGTCCAGCTCCGCGGCGGCCGCGGCTACCGCACCACCGAGCGCGCCAACCGGCGCCTCGACGAGGCCGGCGACCGCGTCTACCGCCGCCACGTACCGTCCTGGGACGGCCACTGGCACCTCGCGTTCGTGACCCCGCCCGCCGCCCGCGCGGCCCGCACCCGACTGCGGGCCGACCTGACCTTCCTGGGGTACGCCGAGCTCGCCGACAACGTCTGGGTGAGCCCGTTCCCCCGCGGCGAGCTCACCACCGTGCTCGAGCGCGCGGGCGCGAGAGCGCGGTCGGCCCGGGCCGATCACTTCGACACCGAGCCGACCGGGGCGTGGGATCTCGACGCGCTGCGCTCGGCCTACGAGGGCTGGCTGGCCTCCGCCGACCGCCTGGTCGGCGCGCAGCTCGCCGCCCACGACGACGCGGACGAGGCGGCCTTCGCCGCCCGTTTCCACCTCGTCCACGAGTGGCGGAAGTTCCTCTTCGCCGACCCTGGCCTCCCCGACGCGCTGCTGCCCGACGACTGGCCGGGCCGCGCGGCGGCCGACCTGTTCGCGACGGAGGCGCACCGGCTCAAGCCGGGCACCGACCGGTTCGTCGCACGCTGCCTCGACGCCTGACCCGCCCACCACGGCCCACCACGGCCCAGCCGCTCTCTCCGACCGGTCTGCAAGACTGCGCGACATGAGCGACTCCTCCGTCCTGCTCGACGTCACCGACGGCGTCGGCACCATCACCCTGAACCGTCCCGAGGCCTACAACAGCCTCAACATCGCGACCAAGGAGCTGCTGCTCGAGACGGTGCAGCGGGTGGCGGAGGACCCCGCGGTCCGGTGCGTCGTGCTGACCGGCACCGGCAAGGCGTTCTGCAGCGGCCAGGACCTCAAGGAGCACATCGAGCTGCTCGACAACGGCGGCAGCGACGCGCTCTTCACCACCGTCGACAAGCACTACAACCCGACGGTGACCGCACTGGCCGAGATGGCCAAGCCGGTGATCGCGGCGGTCAACGGGGTCGCGGCCGGCGCCGGGGCGAGCCTGGCGTTCGCGTGCGACCTGCGCATCGTCGCGGACACCGCCGGCTTCAACCTCGCCTTCGCCAACGTCGCGCTCTCCTGCGACACCGGCGCCAGCTACCACCTGCAGCGGCTGGTGGGCCGGGCCAAGGCGATCGAGCTCCTGTACTTCCCGACCACGGTCAGCGCCGCGGACGCCCTCGAGCTCGGCCTCGCGACCACGGTGGTACCCGCCGCCGAGCTGGCGACCGAGGTCGGCGCCCTGGCGGCTCGGCTCGCATCCGGCCCCACGGTCGCCCTCGGCGCGATCCGCCAGTCGGTGGCCTACGCCGCCGGCCACTCGCTCCAGGAGTCCCTGGAGCTCGAGAGCGCGATGATGACCAAGACCGGAGCGACCGCCGACCACCGCGCCGCCGTCGCGGCGTTCGTGGCGAAGCAGAAGCCGGTCTTCGAGGGGCGGTGACCGGCCTGGTCGCTAGCCGACGGTCGGCCCGAATCAGCCTCGTAGCGGGAGGGCGCCGAACCGCGATGGGGCTGGAATCCCCTTGCTCCACAGGGGCCTGGGCCACGAACAGGTCACGACCCGGCGTGCTCGTCCACACCCGGATCGGAGGTCTGTGGAAGGTGGTTTCGAGACAGGCGCTCGCGCGCCTTCCTCGACCACCGTGGCCCCGAGGACGGTGGTTGAGGAGGTTGCGCTAGCAACCGTCTCGAAACCACCACGAACGCATCCCGCCCCCGACCACAGGTCGGCGTCCTCCCAGAGGCGCCAACGGGGTGCGCGTCGCCGGGAGGACGCCACCACTCCCCCGGTACGGGCGGTGGTTTCGTGGCCCACGCGCCAGGGCGCCTCCACACCTCAACCACCGCGACGCGCTCGGGCACGACGCTACCGTCGCGGCCGCTTGACGCGGTGGGCGTCGAAGAGGTGCAGCACCTGCCGGGGCGCGGCCTCGGCCATCCGCTTGCGGGGCGGGTGGCTGCCGTACTCGACCGTGAGCGCCGCCCCGTCGGAGCGGTGGTTGAACCAGCCGGTCATCGTGCCGTGGCACACGCCGCCGCAGGTGAGCGACCGGCGCGGCAGGCGCAGGTGGCTCGCGACCTTGCGGGAGAAGGCCGGGCTCTTCGTCGCCGTGTCGACGCCGTGGAGAGGCTGGTGGAAGCTGAGGATGCGCGACGGCTCGATCTTCTTCAGGAACCGCATCATCGCGCGGGTCTCGGGCTCCGAGGCCGGGCGCGGCCCGGACTCGTAGGAGCCGTCGAGGTCGGCCCAGGCGTAGGGGAAGTTGCGGTTGAGGTCCACGCCGTGGGCGTTCTTGCGGGTGCCGCGCGCCAGGCCGTCGGGGTTGTAGACCGGGACCACCCACAGGTCGACCCCGCGGATCGGGCGCCCGTCGCGCAGGCTCTCGAGGATCTGCCGGGTCCGGCCCTCGTCGCCGTGCATCGTCGAGATCAGCAGCACCCGGCGCTTCCCCGGCTCCCCCAGCCGCCAGGCCCGGATCGGTCGGCCGCGCACGGAGTGGCCGATCACTCGCTTCTCGACAACGGCACCGTGGTGCTCGCCGTGCTGGTTGCCGGGGTGGTCGCCGGCCGGGGCGGCGTACGCCGGCGCGATGGCCGGCCCGGCGGCCGGCATCAGCATGGTCGCGGCGACGAGTGCGGCCGCGGCGGTCAGGGTCCCGAGACGCATGCCCCGCACCCTGTCACACCGGCCGGGTCTCACACGGCCGACGTCAGGTAGGCCCAGGTGAAGACGCACACGCCGACGAGCATGCCGACGTGGGCGAGGATCGAGAGGCCCGGACCGTCCGACCACGAGTCCGCGCTGCCCTCGGAGGCGTGCCTGCCACGCGAGGGCAGCCAGCGCGGCAGGATCAGCAGCCCGGCGATCACCGTGACCCACCAGCAGGCGAGCGAGACGATGCCGAAGGTCGACGTGCCGAGCGGGTTGTCCTCGGGGGCGACCAGGAACGCCACCCAGGTGACCAGGGCGACACCGCCCGCGATCGTGTGCACGGCGACCAGCCTCGAGCCCACGCTCGCCCGCCCGGCACCACCCCGACCGAGCCGGAGTCGGGTCAGCACCACGACGACCGCGGCCAGCGCGGTGAGGACGTAGACGGTCACCTCGGTCGACACGGAGGGCAGTGTGCCCTACGCCGTGTGGTCGTCGCCACGCACGGGGTCGTGCGCGGCCTCGTCGGCCGGCTCGTCGGCCGGCGACTCGCGCTCCCGGGCGAGCCGGTCGAGCAGCGCGTCGACCTCCGACATCCGGTAGCCGCGGAACGCCAGCGAGAAGCGCACCCGGCGCAGGTCGTCGGCCGTGAGCGGCCCGCTGGCGGGCACGCGGGCGTCGGGCCGGTCGTCGTACACCTCCACCATCGGCGTGCCGCGGCCGGCGGCGAGCAGCGCGACACCGCCGAGCGCGAGCACGACCAGGATCGCGAAGAACCACATCATCCGCGATGCGCCTCCCGGGCGGCGACCATCCGGGCCACGGCCTCCTCGACGTCGTCGGTGAGCACCAGACGCTCGAGGTCGATCTCACTGATCGTGCGGTGCGCGAGCTGGGTGTCGCGCATCCAGTCGAGCAGCCCCTCCCAGTACGACGAGCCGACGAGCACGATCGGGAAGTCGGTGATCTTGCCGGTCTGCACCAGCGTGAGCGCCTCGAAGAGCTCGTCGAGGGTGCCGACGCCGCCGGGGAGGACGATGAAGCCCTGGGAGTACTTCACGAAGATCGTCTTGCGCGCGAAGAAGTAGCGGAAGTTGACGCCGACGTCGACCCACTCGTTGAGGCCGGACTCCCACGGCAGCTCGATGCCGAGGCCGACGCTGACCCCGCCCGCCTCGCTGGCGCCCTTGTTGGCGGACTCCATCGCACCGGGCCCGCCGCCGGTGATCACCGCGAAGCCCTCCTCGACGAGCCGCCGGCCGGCCTTCTCGGCCGCGGCCCGCCACGGGCTCTCGGCGGGCAGCCGGGCCGATCCGAAGACCGAGACCGCGGGGCCGAGCTCCGCGAGCGCCCCGAAGCCCTCGACGAGCTCGGCCTGCATGCGCAGCACCCGCCACGGGTCGGTGTGCACCCAGTCGCCCGGCCCGCGGGAGTCGAGCAGCCGCTGGTCGGTGGTGCCCGGGTCGACCTGGTCGCGGCGTTGGATGATCGGGCCCTTGTACTTCGCCTTCATGCGGTCAGCCACTTCGTGAGGACCTGCTCGCAACGCTCGATGTGCTCCACCGGCACGTGCTCCTCCTGCTTGTGGGCCAGCATCGGATCCCCCGGGCCGAAGTTCACGGCCGGGATCCCGAGGGCGGAGAACCGTGCGACGTCGGTCCAGCCGAACTTCGGGTTGACCTCGCCGCCGACCAGGTCGGCGAAGGCCTTCGCGGCCGGCAGGTCCAGGCCGGGCAGCGCGCCGGGCGCCGAGTCGGTGACGGTCACGTCGTACCCCTCGAAGAACTCGCGCAGGAAGTCCGCAGCCGCGGCCTCGGAGCGGTCCGGGGCGAAGCGGAAGTTGACCTCGACCACGCACTCGTCGGGGAGCACGTTGCCGGCGATGCCGCCCCGGATGGCGACGGCGTTGAGGCCCTCGTGGTACTCCAGGCCGTCGATGACCGGGCGGCGCGGCACGTAGTCCTCGAGCCGGCGGAGCACCGGGCCCGCCTTGTGGATCGCGTTCACCCCGCGCCAGGCGCGGGCGGTGTGGGCACGCTCGCCGGTGGTGCGCACCTCGACGCGCATCGTGCCCTGGCAGCCCGCCTCGATGCTGGCGTTGGACGGCTCCATCAGGATCGCGAAGTCGGCCGCGAGCAGCTCGGGATGGCTCTCGGCCAAGCGGCGCAGGCCGTTGTGCTCGGCGGCGATCTCCTCGGCCTCGTAGAGGATGAACGTCAGGTCGCGGTTGGGCTCGGCGAGCGTGGCGGCGATCCGCAGCAGGACCGCGTCGCCGCCCTTCATGTCGCAGCTGCCGAGGCCGTGCAGGACGCCGTCGGCCAGCCGGGACGGCAGGTTGTCGTTGACCGGCACGGTGTCGAGGTGGCCCGCGATCACGACGCGCTCCGCGCGGCCGAGGTGGGTGCGGGCGACGACGTTGTTGCCGTGCCGGGCGACCTCGAGGTGGCCGAGGCCGCGCAGCGCGTGCTCGACCGCGTCGGCGATCTCCTGCTCCTGGAGGCTGACCGACTCGATGTCGACCAGCTGCCGGGTGAGTGACACGGCGTCGGCGGTCAGGTCCAGCTGGTGCGTGCTCACGGCTCCTATCCAACCAGCCGGGTGCGTGACGCGGGCACGGCGGCGCCGTCGGGGGAGTTTCACCGGCTGCGACACCTGTCCACGAAACTGCAACACGTTCTAGTATCGGCGCATGCGCAACGGACTCGTACTCTTCACTTCCGACCGCGGCATCCGCCCGGCCACCCTGGCCGCAGCCGCGGAGGAGCGGGGCTTCGACACCTTCTACGTCCCCGAGCACACCCACATCCCGGTGCGGCGCGAGGCCGCGCACCCCGGCACCGGCGACGAGACGCTGCCCGACGACCGCTACCTGCGCACACTCGACCCGTGGATCACGCTCGCGACGGTCGCCCAGGCCACGTCGCGGATCCGGCTGTCGACCGCGGTGGCGCTGCCGGTCGAGTCCGACCCGATCACCCTGGCCAAGCAGATCGCGACCCTCGACCACCTTTCCGGCGGCCGCGTCGAGATCGGCGCCGGCTTCGGCTGGAACACCGACGAGCTCGCCGACCACCACGTCCCGGCCGGCCGGCGGCGGACCGTGCTGCGCGAGTACGTCGAGGCGATGCGCGCGCTGTGGACGCAGGAGGAGGCGTCCTACGACGGGGAGTTCGTGTCGTTCGGTCCGTCGTGGGCCTACCCGAAGCCGGTCGCGCACGTCCCGCTGATCATCGGCGCCGGCGGCGGGCCGAAGACCTTCGCCTGGATCGCCGCGCATGCCGACGGCTGGATGACCACCCCGACCCAGCAGGACATCTCCGGCCAGATCGACGCGCTCACGAAGGCGTGGGCCGACGCCGGCCGCGAGGGCCGCCCCGAGATCCGGATCCTGATCGCGTTCAAGCCGGACCCCGCGGACCTGGCGGCCTGGGCCGACCAGGGAGCCACCGAGCTGATCTGGGGCGTCCCGGACCGGTCCGAGGACGAGGTGCTCGCCTCGCTCGACCGACTGGCGGGCCGACTGGGACTGGCCGACTGACCGTATCGGCCGGCGGGGTTTCGAGATGGTTCCTGAGAAGGTTGCGCAGCAACCGTCTCGAAGGCAGGCGCGAGCGCGTCCTCCCCAACCACCGTCGTCAGCGGCCGAGGTGCGCCTCCAGGCCGTCGAGGATCCGCGCCAGGCCGAACTCCAGCTCGCGCCGGGGGTCGCGCCCGGCCTGGTAGGCCTCACCGGCGGCGGAGCCGACCCGGCCGGCGATCGGGTACTCGCGGTGTGACATCACCTCGACGAGCGCCTCGTAGTTGGCCTCCCACCACTCGGCGTCGGTCATCCCGGACTCGCGCTCGGTGCGGCGTACGGCGTGCTCGGCGCGCGCGACGTTGGCGGCGAACCCCGTCACCAGCGTGATGGTCTGGTCCATCTCGAGATCGTCGAGGCCGACGCCCTCCACTGCCGAGAGCTGCCACTCGTAGCGGTCCGCGACGTTCGGGCCGAGCCAGGCGCGGACTCCCCCGACGTCGAGCAGCCACGGATGCGCCCGGTGGTCGGCGAGCTGCACCTCGGCGACCAGGGTCAACCGGGCCCGCAGGTCGCCGGTCATCGGTGGCAGGTCGGCGCGCCCGACCACCTGGTCGACCATCAGCACGACGAGGTCGTCGCGGCCCGCGACGTAGGTGTAGAGCGACATCGCGCCGACACCGACCCGCTCGGCGAGCCCGCGCATGGACAGCGCGTCGAGGCCGTCGCGGTCGGCGAGCTCGATCGCCGCGTCCACGACGTCGTCGACCGAGACCTTCGGGCGGCGGCCCCGCTTCGGCGCCGTGCCGTCGGAGGGCAACACGTGGCGCCAGAGCAGGCGCAGCGTCGGGTCGGGGTCGGCGGACACGAATGGATCCTACTTTCTCGTACGTCGTACGGAACAAATGTTAGGCTCCGCCCGTTCTGACCCGTACAACGTACGAAAATTGAAGGAGAAGCATGGAGTCACCCCTGGTCGCCCGCGGCGTCCGGAAGCGCTACGGCGACACCCGGGCGCTCGACGGCCTCGACCTCGAGATCGCCCCGGGCACCGTGCACGCGCTGCTCGGGCCCAACGGCGCCGGCAAGAGCACCGCCGTGCGGACGTTCGCGACCCTGACCCGGTACGACGAGGGCGAGGTGCGGGTCGCCGGGCACGACGTGCGGCGCGACGGGGCGGCGGTACGCCGCGCGATCGGCCTGGTCGGCCAGTCCCCCGCGCTCGACGACGTGCTCCACGGCCGCGAGAACCTCGTACTCCTCGGCCGACTGCACGGCCTGCCGGCCCGGGCGGCCCGGGGCCGGGCCGACGAACTGCTCGCGGCGTACGGGCTGGCCGAGGCGGGCGGCCGCCCGGTCTCGACGTACTCGGGAGGCATGCGGCGGCGCCTCGACATCGCGGCCAGCCTGATCCGCCGGCCCAGCCTGCTCTTCCTCGACGAGCCCACCACCGGGCTCGACCCGCGGGGGCGCAGCGAGGTCTGGGCGACGGTGCGGCAGGTGGTCGCGCAGGGCACCACGGTGCTGCTCACGACGCAGTACCTCGACGAGGCCGACCAGCTCGCCGACCGGATCACCGTGATGGGTTCCGGGCGGGTGATCGCGGAGGGCACCTCGGCCGAGCTCAAGGACCGGCTCGGCGGCGACCGTGTCATCGTCACAGTCGCGGGCGACGACCTCGACGTGGTCGCGCGGGTGCTCGACGCGCCGGCGGACCGCGAGACCCGCCAGGTCACCGTCGAGGCGGGCGCGCAGGGCGGCACGGCCGCGCTGCTGGCCGCCGTACGCGCCCTCGACGCCGCCGGCCTGGCCGTCGACGACGTGCTGCTGCGCCGACCCACCCTCGACGAGGTCTTCCTGCACCTCACGGAAGGAGCCGCCCGATGAACGCTCTGCACCAGGGCTGGGTGATCACCCAGCGCGACCTCCGGCACTGGCAGCGCGAGCCGTGGACGCCGGTCTTCGGCATCCTCTTCTCGCTGATGCTGCTGCTGGTCTTCGGCTTCCTCTTCGGCGGGGCGATCGACGTGCCGGGCGGTGGTGACTACCTCGACTACCTGCTGCCCGGGATGTTCGCGCTGTCGATGCTCTTCGGCGTCGAGACCACGATGTCGGCGGTGACCCAGGACACGAAGCGCGGCATCACCGACCGGTTCCGGTCGATGCCCATCCACAGCGTCGCCGTCCCGCTGGGCCGCTCGGCCGCCGACCTGCTCAACTCCGCCCTCCAGCTCCTCGTGCTGATGGTCGGCGGCCTGCTGGTCGGCTGGCACCTGGACGCCGGAGTCGCCGACACCGCGCTCGCGGTGGCGCTGCTGCTCTGGCTGCGCTTCGCCGTGCTGTGGATCGGGATCTACCTGGGCCTCGCGCTGCGGGGCGAAGGGGCGCTGGCCGCCGTCCAGGTGCTGGTCTGGCCGCTCGGCTTCCTGTCGAACCTGTTCGTCGCGCCGGAGACGATGCCGGGCTGGCTGGGCGCGCTGGCCCAGTGGAACCCGGTCTCGGCGACCGCGGCCGCCGCCCGCGAGCTCTTCGGCAACCCGACCGGGGTCACCGACGGCGTGCTCGCCGAGCACGCCGTCCTGCTCGCCCTCGCGTGGCCGGCGGTGCTCACGGCGGTCTTCCTCCCGCTGGCCGCGCGGGCCTACCGCAGCCTGTCGCGCTGAGCGTGGGCCCGGGCCCGGGCTCGTCGTCCCGGCACACCGGGACGACGAGCCCTGCCGCCCGGGTCGGCCGGTGCGGCATCGTCGGCCCGCCCAGGCTCAACGGCAGGAGAGGACGAGATGATGCAGGCTCGACGTACGGCGGCGCTGGCCGCGGCCACGGTGCTCGGCGCGTCACTGATGACGGTCGGAACCGGCCCGGGCGCGGCTGCGGCCGGCAAGCGTGCGGACCTGGTCGTCGCCTCGGTGGGCAAGCCCCCGACGACGGTGAAGCACGGCAGCTCGTTCAACCTCGGCGCCACCGTGGCCAACAAGGGCCGAGGGGCCGCGAAGCCGAGCTCGCTGCGCTTCTACCTCTCCCGGGACCGCACCCGGAGCGCCGACGACATCACCGGCGGCACCGTCGCCGTGAAGAAGGTCAAGCCCCGCAAGAAGAAGACCGTGAGTGGCAAGGTGAACGTGCCCTGGGAGGCCAGCGGGAAGTACTGGGTGATCGCCTGCGCCGACGCGACCAGGAAGGTCAAGGAGACCAAGGAGGGCAACAACTGCCGGGTCTCGAAGACCCAGGTGGACGTCGACGCCGACCTGCACGCGGACCTGACCGGCCAGCTCACCTTCCTCGATGAGGGGCAGCGGTCCGACCCGACCACCGGCCGGGTCGAGACCTGGCGGCGCACGGCGTCCGCCTCGATCTCGATCGCCATCGACGGTGCCCCGGGCGACCCGACGTTCGCCAGCACCGGCAGCACCTACGAGCGCGCTGGCTCGCTGACCGCCCACGAGGAGTCGGACAGCTGCGTCCAGGACCGGGAGCGCAAGGAGACCGGCGGCGGGACGCTGAAGTACGCCGGCGACCGCTTCAACGACGACATCAACGGTCGCTTCACGCGCACCGACCTGAGCGGCCTGCGGATCGGCCTGTTCATGCGCGCCGGCTGGACCGACACCACGACCCAGACCGGCCAGGGCGAGTACCCGTGCGACTCGTTCACCAAGACCACGCAGGGCATCGGGCTCGACGTCAGCGACATCGAGCTCACCGAGGTCTCGGTGACCGCCCAGGCGATCACCTACCGCGTCGTCGGCTGGGTGGCCGAGCAGAACACCACGTCCGACTGGGACAAGGTCGAGGGCACCCTGACGCTGACGCTGCGCTGAGGTGGTTTCGAAGCGTCTCAGGCGCTGGCGCGCCTTCGCACCTCAACCGCCGTGCGCACCCTCGACACCGTGGAAGCGCAGGCGCTTGCGCTGAGGTGGTTTCGAGGCTCAGGCGCTGGCGCGCCTTCACACCTCAACCACCGTGCGCACACCTCGACCACCGTGAAGCCTTCGCGGTGGTCGAGGTGCGCACGGCTACTGCTTGACCACCCCGACGGTGGCCTTCTCGCCGTCGCCGACGGTGACCTCGGCGCCGTCGGCCGCGGCGACCACGGCGTACGACGTCGCGAGGGTCTCCGCGGCGATCAGCTGCTCGTGGGCGCGGGCGGCGGCCTGCACGGCCGCGCCGCCGCCGATGGTGAGCGCGATCCGGTCGGAGACCTCCAGGCCCGCGTCGCGACGGGCCTGCTGGATGGCGCGCACCAGGTCGCGGGCCAGGCCCTCCTCGGCGAGCTCCGGGGTGACCTCGGTGTCGAGCACGACGAACCCGCCGCTGCGCAGCACGCCCGTCGCCGAGCCCTCGTCGGTGGCACCGGCGACGGTCTCCAGGGTGTACTCGCCCTCCTGGAGCACCAGCCCGCCGGCGGTGACGGTGCCGTCGTCGGCGACCGACCAGTCGCCGGACTTCGAGCCCTTGATCGCCGCCTGCACGTCCTTGCCGAGCCTCGGGCCGGCCGCGCGGGCGTTGACGGTGAGCTTCTGCTCGACGCCGTACGACGCCGCCTCGTCGGACTCCACGGCGAGCAGCCGCACGGCCTTGACGTTGACCTCGTCGCGGACGATCGCCTCGAAGCCCTCCAGTGCGGCCGGGTCGGTGACGACCACGGTCAGCGAGCCGAGTGGCAGGCGGTTGCGCAGGTTGCGGGCCTTGCGGAGCGCGGAGGCCGCCGAGCAGACCTCGCGGACCGTGTCCATCGCGGCGACCAGCGCCCTGTCCTCGGGACCGGCCGGCAGCTCGTCGGCCAGCGGCCAGTCGGCCAGGTGCACCGAGCGGCCACCGGTCAGGCCGCGCCAGACCTCCTCGGTCGTCAGCGGCAGCAGCGGAGCGGTCGCCCGGCAGACGGTCTCGAGCACCGTGTAGAGGGTGTCGAACGCCGCCGGGTTGTCGCCCCAGAAGCGGTCGCGGGAGCGCCGGATGTACCAGTTCGTCAGCACGTCGAGGAACGACCGGGTGGCGTCACAGGCGTCCGCCACGGCGTACGCGTCGAGCGCCGCGGTCATCTCGGCCGTGAAGTCGCGGCACTTCGCGAGCAGGTAACGGTCCAACGGATCGGTCGACTCCGTGGATCGCTTCGCCTCGTAGGAGGAGGCGTTGGCGTAGAGCTGGAAGAAGTACCAGCTGTTCCAGAGCGGGATCAGCACCTGGCGCACCGAGTCGCGGATGCCCTGCTCGGTGACGATCAGGTTGCCGCCGCGCAGGATCGGCGACGACATCAGGAACCAGCGCATCGCGTCGGCGCCGTCGCGGTCGAAGACCTCGCGCACGTCGGGGTAGTTGCGCAGCGACTTCGACATCTTGTTGCCGTCGGAGCCGAGCACGATGCCGTGGCTGATGCAGTTCTCGAACGCCGGCTTGTCGAAGATCCCGCTGGCCAGGATGTGCAGCGTGTAGAACCAGCCGCGGGTCTGGCCGATGTACTCGACGATGAAGTCGGCCGGGAAGTGGTGGGTGAACCACTCCTCGTTCTCGAACGGCACGTGCACCTGGGCGAACGACATCGACCCGGAGTCGAACCACACGTCCAGGACGTCGGGGACGCGGCGCATCATCGACTGCCCCGTGGGGTCGTCGGGGTTCGGGCGCACCAGGTCGTCGACGTACGGGCGGTGCAGGTCGGGCTGACCGTCGCGGTCGCGCGGCAGCCGGCCGAAGTCGCGCTCGATCTCCTCGAAGGAGCCGTAGACGTCGAGGCGGGGGTACGCCGGGTCGTCGCTCTTCCACACCGGCACCGGGGAGCCCCAGAAGCGGTTGCGGGTGATCGACCAGTCGCGGGCGTTCTCGAGCCACTTGCCGAACTGGCCGTCCCTGATGTGCTCGGGCACCCAGTTGATCTGCTGGTTGAGCTCGAGCATCCGCTGCTTGAACGCGGTCACCTCGACGAACCACGACGAGACGCCCTTGTAGATCAGGGGTTCGCGGCAGCGCCAGCAGTGCGGGTAGCTGTGGTCGTAGGTCTCGCGACGCAGCAGCACCGTGCCCTCGGTGACCGAGCCGCCACCGTTCTTGAGGTGGTCGATGATCTGGAGGTTGGCGTCGAAGACCTGCAGGCCCTCGTAGTCGACGACAGGGAACGTGAAGCGGCCGTCCTTGCCGACCGGCATCACCGCCTCGATGCCCTCGCGGTCGGTGACGACCTTGTCGTCCTCACCGAAGGCGCCGGCGGTGTGCACGAGACCCGTACCGTCGGTGGTCGTCACGAACTCGGCCGGTACCACCCGGAAGGCACGCTCATGGCCGCGGTAGTAGGAGAACGGCGGGTCGTAGGTCAGCCCGACCAGCTCCGAGCCCCGGCCACGCCAGGTGACGGTCGGCTCGTCGCCCAGCTCGCGGGCGTACGACGCGAGGCGCGCCTCGGCGAGGAGGTAGCGGGTGCCCTCGACATCGATGACGACGTAGTCGATGTCGTCGCCGACCATCACCGCGAGGTTGCTCGGCAGCGTCCACGGAGTGGTCGTCCAGACGAGCAGCTTCACGCCCTGGAACGGGCCCTCCGTGGTGACGTCGTACCCGACCGTGACCGCGGGGTCCTGCCGCATCTGGTAGACGTCGTCGTCCATCCGCAGCTCGTGGTTGGACAGCGGCGTCTCGTCGTTCCAGCAGTAGGGCAGCACGCGGAAGCCCTCGTAGACCCAGCCCTTGTCGTGGAGCTGCTTGAAGGCCCAGATCACCGACTCCATGTAGTCGGCGTTCATGGTGCGGTAGTCGTTGTCGAAGTCGACCCAGCGCGCCTGGCGGGTGACGTACTCGCGCCACTCCCCGGTGTACTTCATCACCGAGGCCCGGCAGGCCTCGTTGAACTTCTCGATGCCCAGCTCGAGGATCTCGTCGGTGGTCTTGATGCCGTTGAGGCGCATCGCCTCGAGCTCGGCGGGCAGGCCGTGGGTGTCCCAGCCGAACCGCCGCTCGACCCGCTTGCCGCGCATCGTCTGGTAGCGCGGGATCAGGTCCTTGACGTAGCCGGTGAGGAGGTGGCCGTAGTGCGGAAGCCCGTTGGCGAACGGCGGCCCGTCGTAGAAGACGAACTCGTTGCCGCCGTTCTCGCCCGCGTCGCGCTGGTCGACGCTCGCCTGGAAGGTGCCGTCGGCCTCCCAGTAGGCAAGGATCCGCTCCTCGATCTCGGGGAACCTCGGGCTCGACGGGACGGCGCTCCACTCGTCCGATGAGACCTTCGGGTAGGTCATAGGCGGCTTCTCCTGCGGTGTCGGTCAACTCGGGGCTGTGCCACGAGGACGATCTGACGACCGCGGTACCACCTCGCTTGCCGCCTCCCCGCGTGCTGCGGGGTGACGGCCGCTTCGTTCACGGCTGTGACGGGCCTACCCGTCCGGTTCTAGTGGGTCGAACCCCTCATCCGCGGATGAGGAGTCTGGCCGTTCTTCCGGAGGCTCGCCGCTGATGACGGCTCGGACGCCTGTCCGGCAAGCGTACGGCGTGGGCTCGGCGCCCCGCCAATCGGATTGCCGGATGACGGCGGGGGTGATCGAGTGGGGATCATGACCGACCACCAGCGCATCGACCGTCGCGACTACCGATCGACCCATGGCGAGCGGGACACCGTGCTCACCTACCTGCGCAACTACCGCATCACGTTCGAGATGAAGTGCGAGGGACTGGACGCCGAGCAGCTCGCCCGGCGCGCCGTACCCCCGTCGACGCTGTCGCTGCTCGGGCTGATCCGGCACCTCGCGAAGGTGGAGCACAGCTGGAACCGGCGGGTGCTGCAGGAGAACATGGGCCTGCCGCGGCTCTACTGGTCCGACGACCGGCCCGACGTCGACTTCGACGAGGCCGTGGCGGACGACGCCGTCGTCACCGAGGCGTGGGAGTCGTGGCGCCGCGAGGTGGCCGACGCGGACGCCTGGCTGGCCGCGGAGGAGGACTGGGCCGCGAGGTGCCGGTGCACGGCGAGCTCACCGAGGTGCGCGACATCGCGGTGCACCTGGTCGAGGAGTACGCCCGGCACTGCGGGCACGCGGACCTGCTCCGCGAGTGCATCGACGGGCGCACCGGCCAGTGACTCAGGACGCGGCCGCCTTCTCCAGGTAGGGGCGCAGCCGGTCGAGCGAGTGGGAGATCGAGAGCGGCGTCGGCGTGTTGAGGCCCACGATCGTCGGGTAGTCGAGCACGGCGACGGTGCCCGGGAGCCGGTCGAAGCCCGCGATGTCGGCGAGGTCGCTCTCGTCGCCGCCGTTGACCAGGAACGCGAGCAGGTCGGCTCGCAACAGGTCGGACCGCTCGGTGCTCACCTGGATCCGGGCGTCCCCGGTCTTCTCGCCCTGCGCGCGGACACCCGGCTCCATGGTCATGCCGAGCTGCTGGAAGAGCACGCTGGAGCCGTCGTTCTCGTCCGCGACGATGTAGAGCGAGTCGCCGACGACGTACTGCGCCAGGGCGAACGTCCGGCCGGCGAGCCCCGGCAGGTCCGCGGCCGTCCGGGCGACCTCGCCGTCGACGCCGCTGATCACCGAGACGGCGTCGTCCGGGCGGTGCAGGACCTCCCCCGCCAGCGTCACCAGGTCCTGCCACGGCTGGACCTGCGCCTCGTCGAGGTTCGGGATCGTCGGCGCGATCGCCGAGAGCAGCTCGAAGGTGCGCTTGTCGGCGATGGAGAACGAGCCGACGATCAGGTCCGGCTCCAGCGCGGCGATCGTCTCGATCGGCACGCCGTCGGTCACCTCGAACGCCTCGGCGCCCTCGGGGAGCTCCTGCCAGGGCGCCGTGGAGTCGGGCATGTAGCTGTCGAGGCTGTAGCCGACCGGCTCGACCCCCATCGCGAGCATGGTGTCGGTCCACTGCACGTCGATCGTCACGATCCGCTCCGGTACGCCGTCCACCGCGGTCGAGCCGTAGACGTGCTCGACCACGACCGGCTCGCGCGGCGTACCGGCGGGGCCGCCGGCGGCCCCGCCCGCTCCCCCCTGCTCGGCGTCGGAGCCGCAGGCGACGAGCGCGAACGGAAGGATCAGCAGCGAGGCGAGGTGCGCGAGACGTCGGTTCATGGAAGGTTAGGCTAACCTAACTCATTCTGGCTCGCGCCTCGGCCCGGGGAACCGGGCGTCCAGCGGCGACCCTAGGGTTGGCTCCCGTGACCGCGACTCCGACGACTGCCTCGCCCACCGCCTCGACCGCTCCCTCGACCGCGTGGGGCTTCGGCCTCGCCACCATCGACGCCGCCGGGACCGTTCTCGACGTCTGGTTCCCCGCGCCCGTGCTGGGCGCGAAGCCGGCCGACGCGGTGCCGCCCGCGGAGCTGAGCGCGCTCCAGGGCACCGACACCGACCGCGGCGTCACCCGCGACGTGCTGCTCGTCGAGGTGGCCGACCTCCAGTCCGGGCCGACCAGCACCGAGGACGTCTGGCTCCGGCTGCACCTGCTCTCCGCGCGGCTGGTCACGCCCCACTCGGTCAACCTCGACGGCATCTTCGGCCTGCTCACCAACGTGGTCTGGACCAGCGCCGGGCCGTGCCCGGTCGAGGGCTTCGAGCTCACCCGGGCCCGACTCCGGGCCAACGGCCGACACCTGACCGTGCACGGGGTGGACAAGTTCCCGCGCATGGTCGACTACGTGCTGCCGTCCGGGGTGCGGATCGCCGACGCCGACCGGGTCCGCCTCGGTGCCCACCTCGCCGAGGGCACCACGGTGATGCACGAGGGCTTCGTCAACTACAACGCCGGCACCCTCGGCGCCTCGATGGTGGAGGGCCGGATCTCGGCCGGTGTCGTCGTCGGCGACGGCTCCGACGTCGGCGGCGGCGCGTCGATCATGGGCACGCTGTCGGGGGGCGGGACGCAGGTCATCTCGATCGGCCAGCGGTGCCTGCTCGGCGCCAACGCGGGCCTCGGCATCTCGCTCGGCGACGACTGCGTGGTCGAGGCGGGCTGCTACGTCACGGCCGGCACCAAGGTCACGATCAAGGACATGGACGGCAAGCCGCGGGTGGTCAAGGCCCTCGAGCTCTCGGGCGCCGACAACGTCCTCTTCCGCCGCAACTCCGTGACGGGCGCCGTCGAGGCGGTGCCGTGGAAGAGCGGCGGGATCGCGCTCAACGCCGCGCTGCACGCCAACTGACTCCCCGGATCGCCCGGACGCCCGGCACCGCGGCGTCCGGGCCCGTGTCCCGGCCGGGATCCTTGGCCCGCGACCGCACACTGGCTCCATGAGAATGCGCACGGGCTTGGCCCTGCTCGGCCTCGCCGCTGTCGGCGTCGCCGCGGCGGTCGGCTATGCCGTCGTGCAGCAGGTGACGCCGCTGTTCCAGCCCGATCAGTGCACGGCCACCGTCGGCGGCCGCACGGTCACGATCGACCCGGAGCAGGCCGAGAACGCCGCCCTGATCACCGCAGTCTCGATCGACCGCGGGATGCCCGCCCGCGCCGCCACGATCGCCCTGGCGACGGCGTACCAGGAGTCCAAGCTCTACAACCTGGAGTCCGGGGACCGCGACTCGCTCGGCCTCTTCCAGCAGCGTCCGTCGCAGGGCTGGGGCAGTCCCACCCAGATCCTCGACCCCTACTACTCCGCCAACGCCTTCTACGACGGGCTGGTGAAGGTCGACGGCTACGAGTCGATGCGGGTGACCGAGGCCGCCCAGCTCGTGCAGCGCTCGGCGTTCCCGGAGGCGTACGCCGACCACGAGGCCGACGCCCGGGTGCTCGCGTCGGCGCTGACCGGTAACTCCCCGCACGCGTTCAGCTGCCGGATCGGCGACGAGCCGACGGCGGGATCGGCGAAGCTGCGGCCCTCCGGGCTGACCCGGCGCGCCGACCTCGTCCGCCGCGAGGTCGCGGCCGTGTTCGCCGACCCGCCGGTCGGCGGCTTCGCCCCCGGCGGCGTCTCGACCGGGCACATGGAGGGATCCGCCCACTACGACGGCCGTGCGGTCGACGTCTTCGTGCGGCCGATCAGCGCGCAGAACCGGATCCGCGGGTGGGCGATCGCGCACTACCTGGTCGCCCAGGCCGAGCGGCTGCAGATCAAGACGGTGATCTTCGACGGCCGGATCTGGTCCGCCGGCAGCCGGTCCGGCGACGGCTGGCGCGCCTACGACCCGCCCGCCCGGTCCGGCGATCGGGCGATCCTGGAGCATCGCGACCACGTGCACGTCGACGTCTTCGGCTGATCCGGCCGGACCGACCCGCGGCAACGGGAGTCGAAAGACCCTTCTCCAGACATCACCTGTCCGTATTTCCTTGGTCCGACCGTCACCGAAGGAAGAGGAGACCAGGTGCGCCGTCGTAGGACGATGACGCTCATCGGCGTGGCCGTGGTGCTGAGCATCGCACTGGCGGCCGCCATCGAGGGAGCGCCGACGGCGACCCGAGGCCCGCTCTCGGCGCTGCGGGCCACGCTCGCCCGACCGGGAGCGCCCGACGTCGTGGTGGAGGGCAACCGGCTCGTCGACACCCGGACCGGCGAGGAGTTCGTCCCTCGTGGCGTGAACGTGCCCGGCTTCGAGTACGCCTGCGCCCAGGGCTGGGGCAGCTCGGAGCACGCCGGCTGGCTGTCGGCGATCGAGGTCGGCCGCGAGCTGCGCGCCTGGAACGTGAACACGGTGCGGATCCCGCTCAACCTCGACTGCTGGCTCGGCAGCCGGGACGCACCGGTCAACGGCGGCCTGCTGACCCGCAACCGCTGGGCCTACCGCGCCGCGGTGCGCACCTTCGTCGACAGCCTCCGCGGCGCCGGTCTGGTGACGATCCTGGACCTGCACAGCCGCAAGCGGCGGACGGCCTCCGACTTCGGCATGCAGGCGGCACTCGACGCGGACGGGCTGACCTTCTGGCGCTCGGTCGCCAGCGAGTACAAGGACGTGCGCGGCGTGATGTTCGACGTCCTCAACGAACCGCACTCCCGCTACGACGAGGCGAGGGGTGCGTGGGCGTTCGACCTGACCTGGGAGTGCTGGCGGGCCGGCGGTTGCGCGGCCCCGATGGAGACCGACCGCAACCCCTCCCTGAGCGGCGAGACCTACCCGGTGGTGGGGATGGCGCGCGCCGTCCAGGTCATCCGAAGCACCGGTGCCAGGCAGCCGATCGTGCTCGGCGGACTCGACTGGGCCAACGACCTGAGGGGCTGGCTGAGCCACCGGCCCGACGACGACCAGTTGGTCGCGTCCGCCCACCTCTACGACTTCAAGCGCTGCAGCACCGCGGCGTGCTTCGACGACGAACTCGCTCCGGTGGCCGCCGCCGTGCCGCTCCTGATCGGCGAGGTCGGCGAGGCGGACGGCGACACGGCCTTCCTCACCTCGGTGATCGACTGGGCCGACGCCCACGAGGTCGGCTACCTCGCCTGGGCCTGGCTGGACAACCCCGAGGACCAGTGGTCGCTGCTGACCGCGGACGGGCGGCCCGCGCAGCCCGTCGGGCAACTGCTCAAGGACCGGCTGGCGGCCTATGACTAGATGAGCTCGAGGGTCAGGTCAGGCGGGCGACGGCGGCGTCGACCCGCTCGTCGGTGGCGGTGAAGGCCACTCGCACGTGCCGGCCGCCGGCGCGGCCGTAGAAGTCGCCGGGGGCGACCAGGATGCCGCGCCCGGCGAGCCAGGAGACGGTCGACCAGCAGTCCTCGTCGCCGCCGTCGAGCGCGCGGCTCGCCCACAGGTAGAGCGACGCCTCGGAGTGGTCGATCCGGAAGCCGGCCGACTCCAGCGCCTCGCGCAGCTTGGCGCGGCGGGCGGCGTAGCGGGCGTGCTGCTCCACGACGTGGGCGTCGTCGTCCAGCGCCGCGGCCATCGCGACCTGCTGGGGGCCCGGCATGATCAGCCCGAGGTTCCGGCGCACCTCGAGCAGCTCGGCGACCAGCGCCGGGTCGCCGGCGACGAACGCGCAGCGGTAGCCGGCCAGGTTGGAGCGCTTCGAGAGCGAGTGCACCGCCAGGATGCCGTCGTGAGATCCCCCGCAGACGTCGGGATGGAGCACCGACGTCGGGGTCGCCTCCCAGGCGCACTCGATGTAGCACTCGTCGGAGACCAGGATCGTGCCGCGCTCACGGCACCAGTCGACGACCTTCCGGAGGTGCTCCGGCGGCAGCACCCGTCCGGTCGGGTTGGACGGCGAGTTGAGCCACAGCAGGGCGGGCGCCTGCGGACCCAGCGAGACCAGCGAGTCGGTGGCGACACCGCGGGCGCCGGCGAGCGCCGCGCCCACCTCGTACGTCGGGTAGGCCAGCTCGGGCCACACGACGAGGTCGCCCGAGCCGACACCGAGTTGGGAGGGCAGCGTCGCGACCAGCTCCTTGGAGCCGATCGTCGGCAGCACGCCGTCGAGGCCGAGGCCGGTCACGCCGTGCCGGCGCGCCAGCCAGTCGGCGGCCGCCTGCCGGACGGCGGGGATGCCGATCGTCAGCGGGTAGCCCGGGGAGTCGGCGGCGGCGCGCAGCGCGTCCTGGACCACGGCCGGCGTCGGATCGACCGGCGTGCCGATCGAGAGGTCGACCAGCCCGTCGGGGTGCCCGGCCGCGCGCTCGCGGTGCTCGACCAGGCGGTCCCAGGGGAAGTCCGGCAGCCGCGCGGAGACCGTACCGGTCACCGGGAGATCAGTGGTCCTGGTTCTGCGGCGGCAGCTCGGCGATCATCGGGTGGTCGTGGTCGATCTCACCCATCTTGGCCGCGCCGCCCGGGGAGCCGAGGTCGTCGAAGAAGTGGACGTTGGCGTCGTAGTAGCCCTTCCACTCCTCCGGCGTGTCGTCCTCGTAGAAGATCGCCTCGACCGGGCAGACCGGCTCACAGGCACCGCAGTCGACGCACTCGTCGGGGTGGATGTAGAGCATCCGCTTGCCCTCGTAGATGCAGTCGACGGGGCACTCGTCGACACATGCCCGGTCCTTGACGTCGACGCACGGCTGGGAGATGACGTAGGTCACCGATTCCTCCTGATACTCACGAGAGCAGGTGCTCTGTCACAGCCTAATATCCCGGGGGTGTCCGAGTCGGCAGACCCCCAGCATGTGAGCCATCACCTTCGCCAGCACGGCCTCGGCCCCCAGGTCGTGGGCCAGCGGGTGGTGGTCCGCAGGCTGGTGCGCGGCGAGACCGGCCCGAGCGGAGGCCCGGCGTTCACCGACGTGCTGGGCATCTGCCTCGCCTGGGGTGACGGCCGCTGCGTGGTGCAGCCGGCCGAAGGCCCGGCCGTGACGATCGCGCTGGCCGACATCGTGTCCGGCAAGCCGGTGCCGCCGCGGCCCCCGGTCCGGCACCGGATCGCCCCGGCCCAGGCCCAGCGGCGCGGCTTCGCGCTCTTCCCCGGCATGCACGCCGAGCCGCTCGGCGACTGGGTGCTGCGGCACACGCCCGGGTCCGGTGCCCGGCGGGCCAACTCGGTGCTCGCCTTCGGTCCGGCCAACGTCCAGGACGCCCACGACCGGGTGAGCGCGTTCTACGCCCAGCATGGGGCTCGCCCCGTCGCCGCGGTGCTGCCGGACTCCGCCGAGGAGGAGTCGTTCCGCGCGCGCGGCTGGGTGGCCGAGAGCGGCGACGCCGACACGCTCTTCCAGATGGCGGGCGTCGCCACGGTCCGGCGGGCGTTGGGCTCGCGGCGGGCGCCGGCGAGCCCGCCGGCCGAGTACGACGAGGACGGGGACCTGGTCATCGCCCGGATCGGCGACCACGCCCGAGGCGTCGCGGCGTACGCCGACGACTGGGTGGGCTTCCGCGGCATCGAGGTCGACCCCGCGCACCGGCGTCGGGGCCTCGCGCTCGCCGTGATGGCGGCGCTGCTCGGGTGGGGTGCCGAGCGCGGCGCGACCACGGCGTACCTCCAGGTGCTCGGCAACAACGCGGCGGCGGTCGGGCTCTACGAGGGCCTCGGCTTCGTCACCCATCACGCCTACCGCTACCTCGCGCCGGCGCCGGCGCCGGCGCCCGTCGTAGCATCGGATCGGCGCCCCGAGGCCTGACGAACCTCCCGCGAGCCGGCGGAGATCCGGGTGCCCGCGCGTGCGGCGTACCGACGAGAGGTCGACGATCCGTCGGCGAAGGTGTGGTGGCACCGCGACGTAGCCCCCGCCCACACCTCCAGGGCTTCCGCCACCTGGAGCCGTAGGCCGACCCCGGGACGTCATACGGACAGTGCGTCCCCTTGCTCGGAACGTATGACGTCCCGGGGTGGCCCGGAGCGGCTCAGGCGCCGTCCGGCTTCGGCTTCTTGCAGACCACCGTGTCGGACGGGGTGTAGCTGGTGTGGAACTTCTCGGTCTTCGCGACCTCGTCGCTGCCGGGCTCGTGGAAGTAGCGCCACACGTCGACGTCGAAGCCGGAGTAGCCGGTGTTGGCATAGCAGTCCGGCGTGGTGAGGGTGCGGGTCGCGGGGGCCCGGTAGTTGTACCGGTCGGAGGTCTTGGTCGTGATGTCCCAGGTCTTCGTCGAGTACATCGACACGGTCACGACGCCCTGCGAGGACGACGTGGCCGGCTGCACCGTCGCGTGCACGAGCACGCCGTACGGCGTGTCATTCTCGAAGCGCAGGTCGACCGCGCCCCAGGCGACGGTCGCCTCGCGTCCGACCGGGTAGCGGTCGATGTAGAAGGAGTGCGGCTTGTGCTCGATGTCCTTGAGGCCCGCGAAGAACATCGCGTTGAAGGTCGTGGTGGCCATCTGCGAGACGCCGCCGCCGAGGTCCTCCTTGAAGATCCCGTCGCTGATGATGAAGCCCTCCGTGAAGCCGTTCTCGCGGGTGCGCTCGCCGACGATGTCGTTGAGGGAGAACACCTCGCCCGGCTTGAGCACGGTGCCGTCGACGATCGCGGCGGCGCGGCCGATGTTCACGTTGCGGTACTCCGCGTAGGGGTAGTACGTCGTGAACGACGAGACCCGCTCCTTGATCCGCAGCGCCTTCGCGTCCGCGGTCGTGAACTCGGGCTCGACGACCGTGGCCTCGACCTCCATCTGCCGCTCGTCGCCTTCGCGGGTGACCAGCTGCAGGAAGGCGCTGCCCACGTCGTCGGGGTCGTAGGCGACCCCCGGCTTCGCCGGCACCACCCTCGGCTTGCCGTTGACCAGCTCGACGGTGGCGTCGACCGGCTCGTCGGCGCTGACGCCATCGTCGACCAGCGCGGTCAGCTTCTTCGTCTTCAGGTCGGGCACCAGCGCGCCGCCCTCGGCCCTCATCCGCAGCGCGGCGGAGAACTGCTGCGGCCGCAGCTGGACGGGCGAGTCCCCGAAGACCAGCGTGACCGGCGCCGACATCGCCGGGTTGGCGAACGTGTCCAGCGCCTCCTGGACCGCGGCCTCGTCGATCTCTGGCTGCACCACCGTCGCGTCGAGCTCGACGACCTCGTCGTCCTCGGAGAGGTACGACGCGAGCACCCCGGCGCGCGCCTCGTCCGCGTCGAAGCCGGTGCCTGGGGCCGGGTCGGTGACCTTGATCTCGCCGCCCCGGAACCGGACCGCGCCGTCGGTCGGCGCGGTGCCCACCTCGTCGGCCAGTCCGTCGAGCGCAGCCTCGAAGGCCGCGTCGTCGACCGTGACCTCGACGCCCTGCTCGCCGCCCCCGGTCCAGTAGTTCCACAGCCGCCCCGGGGCCCAGCTCTTGCCGCCGCCGGACTCCGCGACGGTGGCGGCGTAGTCGACCTCGAGCCCGGCCTCGGTCGGGCTCAGCGTCGCCGTGCGGCCGTCGACGCTGACCGGGACCGGGCGCTCGACCCGGTCGGCGAGGCCGTCGCGCAGCGCCTGCTCGGCGTCGTCGGGGGTCATCCCCCCGATCTCGACGCCCTCGACGGTGGTGCCGCGCGGCACCTTGTCGCCGGCCGCGAGGTACGCCGCGGCGTACGCGCCACCCGCGAGCAGCAACAGACCCCCCAGCACCAGCAGCACGACCTTGCCGCCGGCGGAGTCGCGGGCGTTGGTCTTCGGCTTGCTCACGCGCGTGATCCTACGGAAGGGTCGCCGCTCGGCGCGGACGCGGGAGTGTGGCGAGGCCCACCACGAGCAGCAGCATGCCGAGGCCGAGCACGAGATAGCCCTGCCAGTCCTGGCTGATCAGGTAGTCGCCCTCGGGCCGGGGCACCGCCAGCCAGCCCACCATCGCGACCCAGCCGACGGCGAAGGCCAGCCGGCTCCACCAGCCCGCCGGCAGGGCGTACGCCGTCACCGCGGTGGCCGCCACCGCGAGCGCGAGTCCCCAGGTGAGGTCGTGGACCGCGATCGTCGCGACACCCGTGCCGGCACCGAGGAACAGCAGCCCCACGGCCGCAAGGAGCTTCACGGACCGTCAGTCGGTGGGGCGGGCGCTCAGGCCGGCGAAGAGGTCGGTCTCGAACCCGTGGGGGCCGAGCTCGCCGCGCTCCCCCTTGGCGATCCGGAAGAACTCGACGCCCATCGCCTCGGCGCCCACGTTGTTGGACAGCGCGAAGAACGGGCCGTCGGTGGTGATCTGGGTGGCGTGGGCGCGCAGCGCGGCCATCTTCTGGTCGAGGTACGCCGTGGCGTCGATCGCGGCCGCCAGGTTGTCGTCGGAGGTCGCGAAGCGCGGCAGCGGCCCGTCGGGGTCCATGCCCTCGAAGGTCGTGGTGTCCCCGGCCTCGCGCAGCGCCCGCAGGCCGGCCCGCAGGCGGCTCTCGGACATCGCGCCCCAGTAGATCCTGGGGATGTCCCAGGACTCCCCGAGGTCCTTGCGGTACGACGGCACCGCGGCCAGCTGCGCGGCGTACATCGCGACCCGGTGGGCCTGGATGTGGTCGGGGTGACCGTAGCCGCCGAACTCGTCGTAGGTGACCAGGACCTGGGGGCGCACCTCGCGGATGATCGTGACGAGGTGGTCGGCCGCCTCGGTGAGGTCGGCGTTCCAGAAGGCATTGGGGTGCTTCGCGATCACCTCGGGGTCGCCGATCGCGTGGCCGTCGGGGTGCCAGGCCATGCCGGAGTCGCGGTAGGTGCCGAAGCCCCCGAGGAAGCGGTGGTCGGTGACCCCCAGCGCGGCCATCGCGTCGGCCAGCTCACCGCGGCGGTGCTCGCCGAGCGTGTCGTCGCGGTCGGCGGCGAGGTGCTCGAGCTCGGGCACCAGGATCTCGCCCATCTCGCCGGCGGTGCAGGTCACCAGGGTGACCTGGCGACCCTCGGCGACGTACTTCGCCATCGTCGCGCCCTGGCCGATCGACTCGTCGTCGGGGTGGGCGTGCACGAGGAGGAGGCGCTGGTCATTCATGGCATCGATCCTAGGGAGGGGTGAGGACACCACCCCTAACCACCGGAGGGGCGCTTGATCTTCCGCGGCTCGGTCGGCAGCTCGAGCGGCGCACGGGGCGCCCCGGTCTCGTCGGCGTCCAGCCAGCCGTCGAACTGGTCGACCAGCAGGTCGAGCTCGGGCTCCGGCGCGTCGGTCAGCACCGCCCAGGGGTGGTCCTCGTCGTCGTCCTCGCCGGCGAGCCGCTCCCGCTCGGCGGTCGCGGTGTACCCCGCCGCGACGAGCCGGGCGACCACGGCCCGGGCGTCGTCCTCCTCGAAGAAGATCCCGCGCACGCGGTCATCCTCTCCCGTCGGCGGCCAGGAGCGCACGCAGGTGCGGCAGGAACGGCCGGTCGGGCTCGAGCCAGTCGACCGTCTCCAGCTCGCCGGCCGCCAGCCAGCGGATCTCGTCGTGCTCGACCGGGTCGGGGTCGACGTCGGCGGCGGTCGAGACCAGTGCCACCCGCAGCACGTGCCGCTCGCCGATCGCGACCTCGCCGGGCAGCCAGCCGGTGACGGCGACCGCGCAGCCGAGCTCCTCGCGGATCTCGCGGACCACCGCGGCCTCGGGGCTCTCCCCCGCTTCGACCTTGCCGCCCGGGAACTCCCAGCGCCCGGCCGTCTCGGGCGGCGTCGTACGCCGCGCGGCCAGCACCCGTCGGCCTCGGACGATCGCTGCTCCCACGACTGCGGTCATGCTCGGACGCTACCGTTCGCGACGTGCACGTGACCCGCACCGACGACCTCGACGGCGAGATCGGGTCGCTCGCCGCGCGGCACGGCGGACGGGTCGGACTGACGCCGGTGCTGACCGGCCTCGACCGCCGGCTCCACCGGTCCTGGGCACCCGGCCTCGACGTACGCCGCGCGTGGGCATGGGACCGGCACGACCAGGCGGACCGGCGCTGGTGGCCGCAGGGCGTCTCGGTCGCGACCGGTGGCCGCTACCTGGCGGTGACGTGGTACGCGAAGGACGGCGGCTCGCGGGTGTCCTTCGTCGACCTGCGCCGGCGTCGCTACGGCCACGTGCCGCTCGTGCTGCCGACGCCGGAGGGTCACGAGCCGCTGCGCATCCACGCCGGCGGGCTCGCGTGGTCCGACCGCCGCCTGTACGTCGCGGCCACCCGGACGGGCCTGTGGGCCTGCGACCTCGACGACATCGTGGGCACCCGCGAGGGCTACCTGCTGCCGGCGCGGCACCGGTTGGCGCCGTCGGCGGACTTCCGGTTCTCGTTCGTCGCGCCGGACGGCGGGTCGCGGCTGCTCGCCGGCGAGTACGGCGGCGCGGGGCAGCCCCACCGGCTGCTGTCGCTGCCGACGGACAGCGGGCCGGCGGAGGTCACCCAGCACGGTGTCGTCCGCGCCCAGGGCGTCGTGCGCACCGGCGATCGGCTGCACCTGACGGCCTCGCACGGCACCCGCGGCCTGGGCTCGCTGTGGACCGGCGCGGCGGGATCGCTCCGGGAGCGGCGGCTCGCCCTGCCGATGGGGGTCGAGGACCTCGCCTACGACGCGGCCCGGGACCGACTGTGGACGGTCACCGAGCACCCGTGGCGGCGCTGGATCGTGATGGTCCGGGTGCCGGGTGGGGCGGCCGCACGGTAGCCGACTCCTCGATGGCGGAGAGGTGGTTTCGAGGCTCGGGCCTGGCGGCCCTCACACCTCAACCACCGTGGTACGACGACGGTGGTTGAGGTGCGAAGGCGCGCCAACGCCTGAGCCTCGAAACCCGCAAGCCGACAAGCTGCCGTCACCACCGACGTGGCGGTACGACGACGGTGGTTGAGGAGGTTGCGCTAGCAACCGTCTCGAAACCACCCGGCGCCACGCACGACGCGACGACAGATCAGCCGACGGGGCGGGGCTGCCGGGCGAGCTGGCGACTCTGCGCGACCAGCCGGCCGGCGGAGTCCCAGACCTCGCAGTCCTCCTCGAACATCCCGCCGGCGAGGTTGCGGGTCGCATGGCGCACCTTGAGCCAGCCGGGGGCCGGCTTGGCGCGCACGTGGGCGGTCAGCTCGAGCGTCGGCGCCCAGCCCATCATCCCGAGGTCGAAGGTCACCGGCGGCAGCGCGTCGACGACCATCAGCAGCGAGATCGGGTCGGGCTCGCGGCCGTCGGCAAGCCGGAACCACGCCGCGATCTCGCCCCGTCCGCTCGGCTGACCGACCGCCCAGCCGACGTGGTCGGGGTGGAAGCGCATGTCGAAGCGGCCCATCATCGGCGCCAGGTCGAGGATCTCCTGGGGTGCGAACGTGTTCGCGACGCACGCATCGGGCGGGGGCAGCACCGGCTCCTCGGCCGTCGTGCGCACGTCGTCGCCGAGCCGGTCGAGGTCGCCGTACGTCGCCAGCGCGGCGATCCGGGTCTCCTCGCCCTGCGCTCCCGCCTGGCGCAGTTCGGCCGACGCGGTCGCGACCGTGCCGCCCTCCCGCCGCACGTCGACGGCCACGGTCGCCGGTCCGGGGGTCGCGGCCGAGAGGTAGTACGCCGAGACCGCGAGCGGGTCCGGCTTCTTCGGGAAGGTCTCGCGCAGCGCGGTGCCGATCAGCGCGAGCAGGTAGCCCCCGTTGACGCCGCCGCCGACGACCCAGCCGCGGTCGAGATCGGCGGCGTACCTCCCGTCCGCATCGTCACCGGCGGACCGGACGGCCGTATGGGCATCGAACTCGAACGTCACGCTCGCGAGCCTAGACAACGCGTCGTACGGAAGGATGGGGCCCATGACGCGACGTCGGCCACACTGGGTCTACGACGCCGGGGAGGAGCCCGACCCGCGGTTCACCCTGGCCAACGAACGCACCTTCCTCGCCTGGGTGCGCACCGCGTTGGCGATGCTGGCGGGCGGCGTCGCCCTGCACGCGCTGGGCCTGCCCGACAACGACGGGGTCCGCGGCCTGCTCGCCGTGGCGCTGGTGCTGCTGGGTGCGCTGGTCACCGTGCTCGCGATGGTCCGGTGGGCGCGGGTCGAGCGGTCGATGCGCACCCGCACCCCCCTGCCCGCGTTCAATCTCGGCATCCTGATCACCGGGACCGTCCTCGTCGGCGCCGTCCTCCTGGCGTTCGCGCTCGCGTGACCCCCCGCCTGCAGGTCGCCGCCCTGGCGGTCGGCGCCGGCCTCTGCGTCGTGCCGTACGTCGGACGCACCCTCTCCCCGGACGAGGGTGGCCTGCTGCTGCTCGCCTCCCAGTGGTCGCCGGGGACCTCGCTCTACGGCGACTACTTCGTCGACCGGCCACCCGGGCTGGTCGCCCTCGCCGCGCTCGCCGACGCCGCGGGCGGCGGCTGGGCGCTGCGCGGCCTCGGCGTCCTCGCGGTCGTGGCCACCGTGCTGCTCAGTGGTGTCGTCGGCCGGCTCGCAGCGCCCACCCGCCGCTCGGCTCCGGTGCTCGCGGCCGCCACCGCGGCGCTGCTCACCACGACACCCCTCTTCGGGGGGACCGTCGTCAACGGCGAGCTACTCGGCCTGCCGTTCCTGCTGGGCGGGATCGCCGCGGCGCTCCGTTCCGTCGGGGTGTCGTCGGGGCGCGCCGCGCTGTGGTGGGGCGTCGCCGCCGGCGCCGCCGGCGCCGGCGGGGCGCTGGTCAAGCAGAGCCTGTTGGACGTCTTCGTGTTCGCCGCCGTGCTCGTCCTGGTCGCGCGCCGGGGGCGCCCGGCGCTCGGCGTCGCGGCGGGCGCGGTCGCCGCCGTCGCCGTGGCCCTGTGGGCGGCGTGGGCCCGCGGCACCGATCCCGGCGAGCTCTGGGAGGCCGTGGTGGTCTTCCGCCAGGAGGCCGCCGCCGTCATCGCGGCGTCGGCCACCGACTCGACCACCCGGCGGCTGGGCGGGCTGTTCCTGGCGCTGCTCGCAACGGGGGTGCCGGTGCTCGGCGTCGTGCTGGGTCGGCGCCTGCGCCGACCGGTCGAGACGGCGGGGATGCCGGACCTGCGCTGGCCGGCGCTCGCGACCCTCGCCTGGGAGCTCGCCGTCGTGCTGCTCGGCGGCAGCTACTGGCTGCACTACCTGATGGGCCTGGTGCCCGGCCTGGTGCTGCTGACGGCCGCCGCGTGCCAGCGACCGCTCCCGGGCCGGCGTGCCCTCGCCGCGGCGTACGCCGTGATGGCGGTGTCGACCGCGGCCGCGCTCGTCTGGGTGCTCTGCTGGCCGATCGAGCGTCCGGAGCGACCGGCGGTCGACTGGCTCGCCGATCACGTGACCAGCGGCGACACGGCGGTGGTGGCGTTCGGCGCGCCCAACATCCTCGAGGAGGTCGGACTGCGCAGCCCGTACTCCGACCTGTGGAGCCTCCCGGTGCGCGTGCACGACCCCGAGCTGGCCGACCTGACCGCGCTGCTCCGCAGCGACGACCGCCCGACCTGGGTCATCGTGGCCGGCCGGTCACTCGGATCATGGGGCATCGACGCCACCGTCGCCGACCGGGTGCTGGCCGACCACTACGCTCTGCAGGCCACCACCGGCGACTGGACGATCTACCGCGAGGACGACGAGTGACCCGAAGGACCGCGATGGCGGCGTACGCCGTCGTCCTCCTCGCCTGGTGCTGGCTCGTCGGGGTCCCCAACGACCCCGCGGGCGTGATCATCTGGATCTGGCTCGGCACGCTCGCCTGGCAGATCGAGGACGCCGACCGCGACCCGTGGCGCTTCTGGCGGGACTGGTGGAAGCCGCTGCTCCTGCTGGTCGTCTACTGGCTGGTGCGGGGCCTGGCCGACGAGATCGGCATCCCACCCCACTACTCCATGCCGGTGCGCTTCGACGAGTGGCTCTTCGGCGGCGCCGTGCCGACCGTGTGGCTGCAGGACGCCTGGTGCGGCGACCCGTGCCTGAAGTCGCTCCCACCACGCTGGTGGGACGTCGCCTTCACGAGCGTCTACGCCTCGCACTTCCTGGTCGCGCTGACGCTGGCCGGCGTGCTGTGGGTGCGCAACCGCGACGAGTGGGTGCGCTGGCTGCGGCGCTACATCACGCTGCTGCTCGCCGGACTCACGATCTACATCGCCTACCCGATGGCGCCACCGTGGATGGCCGCACGGGACGGCTACCTCGACGAGGTGCATCGGATCACCAGCCGCGGCTGGTCGGAGATCGACCTGCACCGCCAGACGATGGTCATGTGGGGCATGGGCAACAAGGTCGCCGCGATGCCCTCGCTGCATGCCGGGATCGCCTTCCTGGTCGCGTTCTGGTTCGTCTCCCGGCTCCGGAGCCCCTGGCGGTGGCTGGTGCTGCTCTACCCGCTGGCGATGTCGCTGGCGCTCGTCTACTTCGCGGAGCACTACGTCGTCGACACCATCGCCGGTGCGGCCCTGGCGGTGCTGGTGATGGTCGCCGTCGGTCGCTGGGAGCTACGCCGCGCGGCGTAGCCGGCGCCGACCGGGGTTTCGGCTGCTGACAGCCACGACCCGCGCGACGCGCCGTGGTGCCTCGGCGTGTCGTGCGGGTTTCGGCTGCTGACAGCCGAAACCCGCACGGTCGTCGAGCCCAGACCCGCTCAACCACGGGGAAATAGCGACAGTCATCGTCGCCAACGGACGGTCCGATGAGTTCTCGCGCGGCCGGCGGTCGAACTAGGGGAAATCCCCGATGCCACTGTCCCCACCCACTGGAAGAGTCGTCCCATGCACCGTCAGATCGCCGGCCGACTGACCGGCCCCGTGACCAAGTGGCTCGTGCTGCTGTTCTGGCTCGTCGCCCTGGGCGTCTTCGGCTCCCTGTCCGCCAAGCTGGTCGACGTCCAGAACAACGAGGCGTCCTCCTGGCTGCCGGCGAGCGCCGAGTCGACCGAGGTGTCCGAGGAGCTGTCGAGCACGGTCGACCCCAACAACATCCCGACGCTCGTCGTCTACTACAAGCCCTCCGGCCTCACCGATGCCGACCGGACCGAGATCACCCGGCAGGCCCAGGAACTCGGCAACATCGACGGCGTCGTCGAGGGCACGGTCCTCACCCCCGAGCAGGCCGCGGAGCAGGGGTTCGGCGGCTACTCGGAGGACGGCCAGGTGGCGGTGACGTCGCTGACCTTCAACTTCGGCGCCAACGGCTGGAACGACATCCCCGACGCCGCGGCCTCGATCCGCGACATCGCCCAGCTCGACGGGGCCGAGGTGCACCTGGCGGGGTACGGCGGCCAGGCGGCCGACGCCGCGGAGGTCTTCGAGGGCGTCGACACGACCCTGATCCTCGGCGCGCTCACGGTGGTCGTGATCATCCTGCTGTTCACCTACCGCAGCCCGCTGCTGTGGATCCTCCCGATCTTCAGCGTCGTGGTCGCCTACAGCGTGTCGGGCGGCGTCGTCTACCTGCTCGCCAAGTACGCCGACCTCACCGTCAACGGGCAGAGTCAGGCGATCCTCGGCATCCTGGTGATCGGCGCCGGCACCGACTACGCGCTGCTCCTCGTCGCCCGATATCGCGAGGAGCTGCGCCGCCACGACAACCGCCACGAGGCGATGGCGTTCGCCCTGCACCGCGCGGCGCCGGCGATCCTCGCCAGCGCGGCCACGGTGGCCGCCGGCATGCTCTGCCTGCTGCTCGCCGACCTCAACTCCACCGCCGGTCTGGGCCCGGTCAACGCCATCGGCATCGGCGTGACCTTCCTCGTCATGGTCACCCTGCTGCCGGCGCTGCTGGTCATCTTCGGGCGCTGGATCTTCTGGCCGAAGCGCCCGGCGTTCGGGTCCCCCGAGCCCAACACGACCGGCTTCTGGGCCAAGGTCGGCCGGGCCATCGCGCCGCGGCCGCGCCGGGTCTGGGTGATCACCACCGGTGTACTCCTCATCGCCTGCCTCGGCGTCCTCAAGATCGACGCGGGCGGCATGTCGACCGAGGACGCCTACACCAAGGAGTTCGACGCCATCAAGGGTCAGCAGGTGCTCGCCGCACACGGCCTGGTCGACAACTCGAACACCATCCAGGTGATCGCCAACTCCGACCGGATCGATGCGGTCGCCGCGTCGCTCGACGGCGTCGACGGGCTCGGCGAGCCCACGCCCGCCCAGCCGATCTCCGACACCCGCAGCTACTTCGAGGCACCGATCGACGCGGACATCTCCTCGCCGACGGCGTACGGCATCGTCGAGTCCAGCCGCGCCAGTGCGCACGGCGTGGCGGGCGCCGACGCACTGGTCGGCGGCGGCTCGGCGTTCTACCTCGACACCAAGGTGGCGTCGAACCGCGACAACAAGGTGATCATCCCGACGGTGCTCCTCGTGGTGCTGCTGATCCTGATCTTCCTGCTCCGGGCGCTCGCGGCGCCGTTGATCCTGATCGGCACCGTGATCCTGTCCTTCGGCGCCGCGATGGGCCTGTCGGCCCTGGTCTTCGACTACGCCATGCCGTTGGTCACCGACCATTGGCCCGACGGCGTGCAGGTCGATCCGGGGTTCCCGCTGTTCGCGTTCGTGTTCCTCGTCGCCCTGGGCATCGACTACAACATCTTCCTGATGACCCGGGTGCGCGAGGAGACCGCGCAGCACGGCACCCGCAAGGGCTCGCTGGTCGCGCTCAGCTCCACCGGCGGGGTGATCACCTCGGCCGGCATCGTGCTCGCCGCGACGTTCCTGGTGCTCGGCTCGATCCCGTTCGTCTTCCTCGCCGAGCTCGGCGTGGCGGTTGCGCTGGGCGTGCTGCTCGACACCCTGATCGTGCGGTCGGTGCTGGTCACCGCGATCAACCTCGATCTCGGCGGCAAGATCTGGTGGCCGAGCGCGCTGGACCGCAAGCCGCCGGTCGTGCCGCCCGACGCGGCCCAGCAGGAGGAGCCGGAGGCGGTCCGGGCCTGAGGAGGCGCAGGGTCCGGTCAGGACCGACGCGCGGCGCCCCAGGCGACGCCGAGCTCGAACAGCGACCCGACGCGGAAGTGGTCCATGGCCTCGGAGATGCGGCGGCGGCCGGTGCGCTCGGAGATGCCGAGCGCCCGCGAGGCCGCCTCGAGGGTGGCGCCGCTGTCCATCAGCGTCAGCAGCTGGTCCCACCCCGACTCCTGGGAGCGGGCCGCGACCGCACGCTCCCAGAGCCGCTCGAAGATCCAGCCGGCCATCCCCGCGACGGCCCGACTGCGGACGGCGATGACGGAGGTCGGCCAGGCCTCACCCCACACGAGCGGTAGCGCGACCGTCTCCTCGTCGGTGATCCAGAACCAGCCGGGTGGACGGTCCAGGAGCCGCAACTGCAACCCGCCGTCCAGCTCCTCGGTCACCCGCTGCTGGGCGTCCGGGTGGATGACGTCGCTGATCGACGCGATCACCCGGATCCGGCTGTCCGTCCCACGCCCGGCCTGGTGCCAGACAGCCTGCATGACGGGGTCGGCGACGTAGAGCCGCGACGCGTCGGGCAGCACCACATCGGTACGCCGTGCCGGCCGCCGCCCCTGGCGGACGTGCCAGAGGTCGACGACGGCCTCGGGACCGTGGAAGACCTCGACGTCGAGGTGCTGGCTCCCGCCACCGCCGGTGTCCCAGTCCCGGGCCAGCGCGGGCAGCTGGCCGACCACCTCCGCCAGGTCGGCCAGGTGCCGGAGCATCTCGGCGCCCAGGTCGCCGGCGCGCCGGCGTACGACGTCGGCGATGACCTCCTCGGGGGCCGTGTAGCCGACCCGGTCGCCGCGGACCTCCACGAAGCGCTCGGCCTCGAGCCAGGCCAGGTCGCGCCGGACCTCGTCCTCGTCACGCACGGCGAGGCCCGCCAGCTCGGCCACGGTCTCCGCCCGCGAGCGCAGACCCACCCCGAGGAGCTCGAGGGCGGTCGACTCGGGCGAGCGGGGCGCGGGCTCGGGACGCACCGGGTGATCGTCGCACGCCTCAGCCAAGCAATCCGATGCGGACCCGGTGTGTCCGCTACCGGTCATGTCCGGGATCGGCCAGTCCGATAACTGCCATGGCCGATTCCGGACACACCTGCGGCACCGATCTGGCGACAAGATCCGTGGGCGCCTCGACCCCGGGGCCTGACGGAGGGAACACGATGGACACACCCCGGCCTCGGACGCTCCGAGCCGCACGACTCACCGCCGGCCTGGCCGCGGCGGCGCTCGGCGCCGGCAGCCTCGCCGGCCTGGCCGTCCCGGCGCACGCCGCGGACACCACCGGCTTCCCGCGCACGCTGACGTTCGAGCCGTCGAAGCTGATCGCGACCGCCGACGCGGTCTACGCGGTCGGCTTCGAGGAGGCCGACGACGCCACCGAGAGTCACGGGTACGTCCAGAAGGTCGGCTCGGGGGACCCCGTCGACCTCGGCGAGGGCACCACGGTCGCCGACGCGGCCCTCACCGATGACGGCAGCCTGCTCGTCGTGGGCACGGTCAGCGACGGCGACGGCACCGACTCGGCGACCTGGTCGATCGACACCGCAGACCTGGGCCAGCCCGGTCCCGCACCGGAACCGACGCTGGCACCGTCGGGCGACCGCGTCTCGCTCGTCGACGTCGACTCCGCCGGGCCGTACACGGTCGGCAACGACGGCGCCGGCCAGCTGCGGATCTGGCAGGAGGACGACGCGGTCGCGGTGGTCGCCGACGCCGCCGAGGCGACGGCCACGGCGTCCACGGGCGCGGTCGGGCAGCGGACCTGGTACCTGGCCGGAAGCGCGTGGGATCCCGTCACCACCGCCACCCTGTGGGCCGTCACCGAAGAGGGCGAGGACCCCGATCCGGTGCTCCTCGGTGCCGCGGGCGACGACCCCGACCAGTACGTGCAGTCGATGGCGGTGGACCCGGCCACCGACATCGCCTACGTGCTGACGCTGCGTGACAACGAGGACGGGCCGCAGACCTACGGCCTCAACGTCGTCACCGCCGGCGAGGACACCTACGTCCCGCTCGACTACGCCACCGCACTGGCCCTGTCGCCGGACGGCGACACCGTCTACCTCAGCACGGGCTACGACATCGTCGCGCTCGACGCCGACGACGTCGCGTCGTACGCCGAGGGCTCCGACGTCCCCTCGGTCTACCTCGACTCCGACGACACCCTGACCGAGCTCGCGACCGACCCGGCGGGGAACGTCTTCGCCGCCGGCGGCAACGACGTCTTCGCGGTGGCCGTCCCGGAGGCACCGACCGCCCTCGCGGCCGCGCCGGACCCGATGTCCACGGAGGGCGTCACCGCCTCGTGGGACGAGGGCAAGTACGCCTGGCAGCTGGAGGACGCCGGCGGGGCGCCGGCTCGGTACCGGTACGAGATCCGGAGCGCCGACGACGAGGTCGTCGACTCCGGCACGACCAACGACCAGATCGTCTCGGTCAGTGGCCTGCAGCCGGGCACGACCTACGACGTCCGGGTCGCGAGCACCAACGGCCTCCTCGACAGCCCCTGGGTCGAGCAGCAGGTCACGACGCACGACCGCTACCTGAGCGCCCCGTCGGCCCTCGCCGTCCAGGGCAGCCTGACCGTGGGCAGCACGCTCAGTTTCGCCGCCACCGGCGCGTGGGAGGCCGGCACCGACGTCACCTACGAGTGGTACGGCGCCACCGAGAGCATGGGCGGTCAGATCGCCACCGGCCCCACACTCACCCTGACCGCCGAGCACCTCGGCCTGACCATCACCGGCGTCGCGACCGGCACCAAGGCGGGTGCGGCCGGCGTCGCGCTCGTCGCTCGCGCGAGCGGCACGGTCGCGAACCCGGCCCAGCCGCCGATCACGGCCCCGGTGACTCCGCCCGCTCCGAAGGTCCTCGCCGCGGCGACTCCGAAGATCTCTGGCACGGCCCGGGTCGGCGAGACCCTGGTCGCCAAGCCCGGAAAGTGGACCGCTGGCGCGAAGCTGAGCTACCAGTGGGAGGCCGCCGGCAAGCCGATCAAGGGCGCCGACGGCCGCAAGCTCACGCTGACCAAGGCGCTCAAGGGTAAGCGGATCGGCGTCACCGTGACCGGCAGCCTGACGGGCTACGCGACGGAGTCGCGGACCAGCAAGGAGACCGCGAAGGTCGGCGGCGCCGCCAAGGCCGGGGCCAAGCCCGGCAAGGGCAAGGGCGGCAAGGGCGGCAAGGGCGGCAAGCCCGGCAAGGGCAAGGGCGGCAAGCCCGGGAAGGGCGGCAAGGGCCACCGCTGACCGCGAGACACACCTCCGTGCGCCGGCCCGATCGAGGGGGCGGGCCGGCGCACGGAGGTGACCGACAGGCGGCCGCCGTCCGCAGGAGAGGGGCGGCTGGTTAGCCTGTCAGAGTGAGCGAGCGGCCCACCCCCCAGCAGGTACGTCGTGCGTTGGCCCGTGCGGAGCGCGGTGCGGCCTTGGATGTCGCGGAGGCCACCGCGCTGTTGGCCGTGTCCGGTGTGGAGCTCGACCGGTTGAGTGCGGCGGCCGCGAAGGTCCGCGACGCGGGCCTGGTCGCGGCCGGCCGTCCCCGCGTGGTGACGTATTCGCCGAAGGTGTTCATCCCGGTCACGAAGTTGTGTCGGGACCGATGTCACTACTGCACGTTCGTGGAGACGCCTGGTCAGGCCGCGCGCGAGGGTCGTGCGCCGTACCTGTCGCCCGACGAGATCATGGAGATCGCGACCCAGGGCGCTGCGATGGGGTGTCTCGAGGCGCTGTTCACCCTGGGCGACCGGCCCGAGGAGCGGTGGCCCGAGGCGCGGGCGTGGCTCGACGAGCAGGGCTACGACTCCACGCTCGCCTACGTGCGGGCAATGGCGGTGCGGGTGCTGGAGGAGACCGGGCTGCTGCCGCACCTGAATCCCGGGGTGATGTCGTGGGAGGAGCTGAACCGGCTCAAGCCGGTGTCCCCGTCGATGGGGATGATGCTGGAGACCACGTCACGGCGCCTGTTCGAGACCAAGGGAGAGGCCCACTATGGCTCTCCCGACAAGGATCCCGAGGTCCGGCTGCGGGTGCTCGAGGACGCGGGCCGGCTGTCGATCCCGTTCACCACCGGGCTGCTGGTCGGCATCGGGGAGACGCTCGAGGAACGGGCCGAGACGATCTTCGCCCTGCGTCAGGTCTCACGGGCGTACGGGTCGGTGCAGGAGGTCATCGTCCAGAACTTCCGGGCCAAGCCCGACACCGCGATGCGGCACGCCGACGACCTCGGTCTCGACGAGTACCGTGCCGCGATCGCGGTCACCCGGATCGTGCTCGGCCCCAAGGCCCGGATCCAGGCGCCGCCCAACCTGGTGGATCTGGCCGAGTGCCGGGCCCTGCTGGACGCGGGCGTCGACGACTGGGGCGGCGTCAGCCCGCTGACGCCCGACCACGTGAACCCGGAGCGGCCCTGGCCCTCGCTGGAGCGGCTGCGGTCGATCACCGCTGAGTGCGGCTTCGAGCTCGCGGCTCGGCTGACCGTGCACCCCGAGTACGTCCGCGCCGGCGAGCCGTGGCTCGACCCCCGGATCTCCGGCCACGTCGCCGCGCTCGCCGCCGACGACGGCCTCGCGCGGCCCGGCGTACGGCCCGTCGGGATGTCCTGGCAGGAGCCCGACGGCGGGTTCGCCTCGGTGGGCCGCACCGACCTCTTCGAGGCCGTGGACCGTGAAGGACCCGGTGGGGGCAGGTCCGAGGACCGGCGCTCGGACTTCGCGAACGTGTACGGCGACTGGGACTCGGTCAAGGAGGCCGCTGACGGGGTTTCGAGGCTCGCTTCGCTCGCACCTCAACCGCCGTCACCGGTGGTTGAGGTGCGAGGAGCGCCAGCGACGAGCCTCGAAACCACCGGGGCGGCCGCCCTCAGGGCCGCCGAGCGGGACCCGGGCAACCTGTCGGACGAGCACGCGCTGACGCTGATGACCGCGGAGGGCGACCTGCTCCGCGAGGTCTGCCGACTGGCCGACGACCTGCGCCGCGAGACGGTCGGCGACGACGTGACCTACGTGGTGAACCGCAACATCAACTTCACCAACGTCTGCTACGTCGGCTGCCGGTTCTGCGCGTTCGCGCAGCGGCGCACCGATGCCGATGCCTACTCCCTCTCCCTCGACGAGGTCGCCGACCGGGCCCAGGAGGCCTGGGACCTCGGCGCGACCGAGGTCTGCATGCAGGGCGGGATCGACCCCGAGCTGCCCGCCACGGCGTACTTCGACCTGGTCACCGCGGTCAAGCAGCGGGTGCCGCAGATGCACGTGCACGCGTTCTCCCCGATGGAGATCGTCAACGGCACCGCCCGCACCGGCCTGTCGATCGAGGACTTCCTGATCAAGGCCCGCGAGGCCGGCCTCGGCTCGCTGCCGGGCACCGCCGCGGAGATCCTCGACGACGAGGTCCGCTGGGTGCTCACCAAGGGCAAGCTGCCCACCCGCACCTGGATCGAGATCGTCTCCACCGCCCACCGCGTCGGCATCCCGACCACCTCGACGATGATGTACGGCCACGTCGACCACCCCCGCCACTGGGTCGGCCACCTCCGCGTCCTGGCCCGCATCCAGGACGCCGCGCTGGAAGCCGGGGGCACCGGCTTCACCGAGTTCGTGCCGCTCCCCTTCGTGCACACCAGCGCACCGATCTACCTCGCCGGCGTCGCCCGCCCCGGCCCCACCATGCGCGACAACCTCGCGGTCCACGCCATGGCCCGGATCATGCTCCACGGCCGGATCCACAACATCCAGACCTCCTGGGTCAAGCTCGGCATCGACGGCACCCAAGCCATGCTCCAAGCCGGCGCCAACGACCTCGGCGGCACCCTCATGGAAGAGACCATCTCCCGGATGGCCGGCTCCGAACACGGCTCCGCCAAGACCGTGGCCGAACTCGTCGAGATCGGCGCCGGCATCAACCGACCCGTCCGCGAACGCACCACGACCTACGACCTCCGCTGAGCGCGTTCCGGCCAGCACACCCGCAGCCCCGGGCAGGGTTGGTCCGGTCGGAGCCACCGTTTCCCCGGCTGCCCGGGGAAACGGTGGCGACACGCCGCAGGCTGCGGTGGTGGTCAGGGAGAGCGAGCGGGACACGCCGGTGCGGATCGGCGTGTCGCGCTCGCCTTCCCTGACCGCCTCATCGGGCCTCGATGGGTGAGCCGGCTGCGTCGGTGTCCGGGTCGGTGGGGGGCCGGCGGGACCGACCCCCCGAGACCTCGGGCCCAGCCTCGGGCTCGGCTCCTGGCTCTCAGGCCAGCACCGCTCGGACCTCCCGCTCGATCTCCAGGTCCTCGCGGGCGGTGACCACCAGGGTGGAGGCGGTGGCGCCGGCGGCGGAGACGTCGGCATCGCCGGAGACCTCCGGGTTCAGCAGCTCGTCGATGCCGAGGCCGAGGAAGCCCAGCCGGTCGACGGCCGCGCGGCGTACGTCGGGGCTGTGCTCCCCCACGCCGCCGGTGAACACCAGCGCGTCGACCCCGCCGGTCGCCGCGGCCATCGCGCCGATCTCGCGCACCAGCCGGTGCACGTAGACCGCCAGGCCCGCCGCCGCCTCCGTGGAGCCCGACCCGATCGCGGCGGTCACCTCGCGGAGGTCACCCGAGGTGCCGGTGAGCCCGAGCAGGCCCGACTCGCGGTCGAGGACCCGCTCCAGCTCGTCGGGCGTGACCCCGCGCGACTGGAGCAGGTGCAGCATCAGGCCGGGGTCGACGGAGCCCGACCGGGTCTGCATCACCAGGCCCTCCATCGGGGTCATGCCCATCGTGGTGTCCACCGACCGGCCGCCGCGCACCGCGCAGAGCGAGGCGCCGCCCCCGAGGTGGCAGGTCACGATCCGCAGCCCCTCCAGCGGCCGCCGCAGGAGCTCGGCGGCCCGCCGCGCGGCGTACGAGTGCGAGAGCCCGTGGAAGCCGTAACGGCGCAGGCCCCAGCGCTCGCGCCACTCCCGCGGCAGCGCGTACGTCGTGGCCGCCGCGGGCATCGTGGCGTGGAAGGCAGTGTCGAAGCAGGCGACGACCGGCACGCCGGGGTGCCGCTCGACCAGGTCGCGGGCGGCCTCCAGGGCCGGCGGGTTGTGCAGCGGCGCCAGTCCCGAGACCTGCTCGAGCTCGTCGAGCACCGCCTCCGTGACCAGGACGGCGGAGGTGCGCGACCCGCCGTGCACGAAGCGCACACCGATGGCGTCGTACGGCCCGCCGTCGTCGTGGGCCTCCCGGCCGTCGTCGAGCAGGGAGACCTTGAGGCTGCTGGAGCCGGGGTTCACGACCAGCGTGCGCACCTCAGCGGCCTGTCCACTCCCAGTCACGGATCTCGGGCAGGTCCTCGCCGGCGGTCCGAACGTACTGCCGGTGCCGGATCAGCGCGTCCTTGAGGCGCTCCCGCGCCGCCCCGGACGTGGCGTGCAGCCGCGGCACGCGGTCGATGACGTCCATCGCCAGGTGGAAGCGGTCGATCTCGTTGAGCACGGTCATGTCGAACGGCGTAGTGGTGGTGCCCTCCTCCTTGTAGCCGCGCACGTGGATGTTCTCGTGGTTGGTGCGGCGGTAGGTCAGCCGGTGGATCAGCCACGGATAGCCGTGGTAGGCGAAGATCACCGGCCTGTCGCGGGTGAAGAGCGCGTCGAAGTCGGCGTCCGACAGGCCGTGCGAGTGCTCCCGCTCCGGCTGCAGCCGCATCAGGTCGACGACGTTGACGACCCGGATCCGCAAGGAGGGCAGCTCCTCACGGAGCAGCTGCACCGCGGCGAGCGTCTCCATCGTCGGCACGTCGCCGGCGCAGGCCATCACGACGTCGGGCTCCCCCTCGGCGTCGTTGGACGCCCACTCCCAGATGCCGGCGCCCTTGGTGCAGTGCACGATCGCGTCGTCCATGGAGAGGTACTGGCGGGCCGGCTGCTTGCCGGCGACGATGACGTTCACATAGTGCCGGCTGCGCAGGCAGTGGTCGCCGACGGACAGCAGCGTGTTCGCGTCCGGCGGCAGGTAGACGCGCACCACGCTCGCCTTCTTGTTGACGACGTGGTCGATGAATCCCGGGTCCTGGTGGGAGAACCCGTTGTGGTCCTGGCGCCACACGTGCGAGGTGAGCAGGTAGTTCAGCGAAGCCACGGGGCGCCGCCAGGAGATCCGGCGCGTCGACTCCAGCCACTTCGCGTGCTGGTTGAACATCGAGTCGACGAGGTGGATGAACGCCTCGTAGCACGAGAACAGCCCGTGCCGCCCGGTGAGCAGATAGCCCTCCAGCCAGCCCTGGCAGGTGTGCTCGGAGAGGATCTCCATGATCCGCCCGTCGGGGGCGAGGTGGTCGTCGTACTCGCGGATCTCGGCATTCCAGGTGCGGTCGGTGACCTCCATGACGTCCTGGAGCCGGTTGGAGCTGTTCTCGTCGGGCGAGAAGAGCCGGAAGGTGTCGAGGTTCTGGGCCATCACGTCGCGCAGGAAGCCGCCCAGCACGCGGGTGGCCTCCGCCGAGCCGGTGCCGGGCCGGTCGACCTCGACGGCGTAGTCGCGGAAGTCGGGCATCCTGAGGTCGCGCAGCAGCACCCCGCCGTTGGTGTGCGGCGATGCGCTCATCCGCAGGTCGCCCTCGGGGTGCAGCTCGGCGATGTCGACGGCCGGCGCGCCGGCCTCGTCGAAGAGCTCCTCGGGCCGGTAGCCACGCAGCCACTCCTCGAGCACCTTGCGGTGCGCCTTGTCGGTGCGCGCGTTGGCGAAGGGCACCTGGTGGGAGCGCCAGTAGCCCTCGACCTTCAGGCCGTCGACCTCCTGGGGTCCGGTCCAGCCCTTCGGGGAGCGCAGCACGATCATCGGCCACGGGCGCCGCGGCGTCGGCTCCGACGAGGCGCGCGCCTCGCCCTGGATGTCGGCGATCTCGTCGAGCGCGTCCCCGAGCGCGCCCGCGAAGTCGGCGTGCATCTGGGCCGGGTCCGACCCCGCAACGACGTACGGCGTGTGCCCGTAGCCGCGCAGCAGCGAGACCAGCTCCTCCTCGGGGATCCGCGCGAGCACGGTCGGGTTGGCGATCTTGTAGCCGTTGAGATGCAGGATCGGCAGCACCGCGCCGTCGCGGCGCGGGTCGACGAACTTGGTGCCGTGCCAGCTGGTCGCGAGCGGCCCGGTCTCCGCCTCGCCGTCACCGACCACCGCGGCCACGACCAGGTCGGGGTTGTCGAACGCCGCGCCGTACGCGTGCGAGAGGGCATAGCCGAGCTCGCCGCCCTCGTGGATCGAGCCCGGCGTCTCGGGGGCGGCGTGGCTGGGGATGCCGCCCGGGAACGAGAACTGCGTGAACAGCCGCTCCAGGCCGCGCTCGTCGAGGCCGACGTTCGGGTAGGTCTCGGTGTAGGTGCCCTCGAGGTACGACGCGGCGACCACGCCCGGGCCGCCGTGGCCCGGACCTGTGATGAAGATCATCGGCTGGTCGCGCTCCATGATCGCGCGGTTGAGGTGGGCGTAGACGAAGTTCAGGCCGGGGGTGGTGCCCCAGTGGCCGAGCAGCCGCGGCTTCACGTGCTCCTCGCGGAGCGGCTCGTGCAGCAGTGGGTTGCCCATCAGGTAGATCTGCCCGACGGAGAGGTAGTTGGCGGCCCGCCACCAGCGGTCCAGCGTCACGAACTCGGGGTCCATGCATCCCACCGTCCTCGGATGCGCCCGCCGGAGGCAAGGGTCCGGGGTCCCGGCGGCCGAATCTCACCTGAACCGGGTGGGCACCATGGGCGGAGTAGCGTGATCTGACCGACCGCGGACCGGCGACGAAGGAGGACCCGTGACCACCAGTCATGGCGACGGCGACCAGGAGCTGTACGGCGACTACAGCGTCGACGACGAGGACCAGCCGGGCAACATCGACGACCTCGGCGACGACGACGTCGACGACGAGCTCGACCGCGGCTACTCCCCACCGGAGCGCTACTCCGCGGGCCAGGGCTACGGCAACACGCCCTGGGAGGAGGAGCACCGCGAGACCATCGACCAGCGGATCGGCCAGGAGGAGCCCGACCCCGACCCGTACGCCGAGACCGACGACGAGTTCGTCGACGACGGCGAGGTCGGCGACGCCCGAGCCGGCCGGCTGGTCGACCCCGACGAGGGCCTCGGCGAGGACCGGGAGAAGGACCTCGTCGGCGACGACGTCGGCATCGACGGAGCGGGCGCGTCCGCCGAGGAGGCGGCCGTGCACATCGTCGAGGACTTCGTCGACGAGGAGTGATCCAGGAGTGCTGTCGGGCTCGACTGGGTAACGCCTCGGTGACACGGAGACTCCGTGTCGAGGGAGGGGAATACCGTGGAGTTCCTGCTGTGGATCCTGGCCGTCATCCTCGTGGTGAGCGGCGTCGTGGCCCTGTTCCGCGGGGCGATCCTGTGGGGCATCGTGCTGATCGTCGTCGGCCTGCTGGTCGGGCCGGGCGGGGTCAGCGTCTTCACGTAGCAGCCCGCGCTGCCGCGACCCGCAGGTCGGCGACGAGAGCGTCGTACGCCGACCTGCGGTCGTCGGCTCGCAGCACCGCCGAGGGATGCGTGGTGGCGAGCACCCACTCCGGCGGCCGCGCCACCGGGAACGACTCGGGCCAGTCCCGCAGCTGCCCACGGGCCTCGCCGACCTTGAACGAGGTGCCATAGACGGCTTTGCCTGCGGTGCCACCGAGGAGGACGACGCCGATCGGGCGCACCAGCCGCAGCTCGGCGTCGAGCCACGGGCCGCAGGCGGCGACGTGGGCGCGGCTCGGCGACTGGCGGATCCGCCGCTTGCCACGGGTTCCGGACCAGCGGAAGTGCTTGACGACGTTGGTCTTGAACACCTCCCTCGGGTCGATGCCGACGTCGGTGAGCGCGTCGTCGAGCACCCGGCCGGCCGGTCCGACGAAGGGCTCCCCCTGCTGGTCCTCGCGATCGCCCGGCTGCTCCCCGAGCAGCAGCAGCGCCGCGTCGCGGCGTCCGTCGCCCATCACGCCCTGGGTGGCGTCTCGATAGAGCTCACAGCCGCGACACTCCTGCACCGCCTCGCGCAGGCTCGTGAGGCTCAGCCGGTCGGGCACCCACTCCGTCGCCCCGGGACGCTGCTCGGTCACGACGGTGAGGTACCGCGTCCCGCCCCGTCGTATGCCCGGCCCCGTCGTATGCCGGGCCGGGCCGGCCGCTGCGTGAGTCGACCGGCCCCGCCCCTTCTGCAGGCGAGGTAGCCCCCCACAGCCACCTCGAACCCCACCCGAAAGGGTCGAATTGACGAGAACGTGTTCTAGTTCGGCTCTAGAGTAGCCAGGTGCGCTTCGCGATCAGCACCTCCTTCCAGCCGGTGGACCACCTGGCCCCGATCGCCCGGGCGGCCGACGAGCTCGGCTACCACTCGCTCGGGGTGCCGGACCATGTCGTCGACTTCGAGGAGCTGGCGACGCCGTACCCCTACACCCCGGACGGCTCGCGTCGCTGGACCCACGACACCGCCTGGCCCGACCCCTGGGTACTGATCGGCGCGCTCGCCGCCGTCACCACCCGAGTGCGGTTCTTCACCTCCGTCTACGTGCCCGCGATCCGCAGCCCGTTTCAGGTCGCGAAGAGCGTCGGCACCGCCGCGGTGCTCTCCGGCAACCGGGTCAGCCTCGGCGTGGGTATCGGCTGGTGCCGCGAGGAGTTCGAGCTACTGGGACAGGACTTCTCGACCCGCGGCCGGCGCACCGACGAGGCGCTGGCCCTGATGGCGGACCTCTGGCGACCCGGCTGGACGGAGTTCGACGGCGAGTTCCACACCGCGCCGCGGTTGGCGATGGAGCCGACGCCGACCGAGCGGATCCCGATCTTCGTCGGCGGGCTCTCCGACGTCGCGTTCCGCCGGGCCGCGCGCCACGACGGTTGGGTCGGCGACCTCTTCTCGATCGAGCGGGCCGGCGAGATCGCGGGCCGGCTCGCCGCCGCCCGGGCGGAGATCGGCGCCGAGGGCGACTTCTCGGTGATCACCGCGCTGAGCGACGCCTTCCTGCCCGAGCACTTCGAGCGGGCGGAGGCCGCCGGCGTCACCGACTGCTGGACGATGCCGTGGGCCTACTACCACGGGCTCGACGCCACGCTGGAGCAGAAGCTCGAGTCGATGGAGCGGTTCGCCGCCGACGTCCTGGTGCCACTGAACGGCTAGGAGACTGCTGAAGAAGGCGTCATCTTGGCGTGGTTGATGGTTGGCGGCGGGCGGAGCGCCACCAATACGGCCGTCGAGCGGCATTTCTGGTCAGCACTCTGGGTGCGACAACGGGGATCGGTCCGCCCGCCTGTGGCCATCCTGCGGGATCGTCAGTGCTGGAGCAAGGGCCTTGCTGGGTCCCGGGCGGGGGTCAGGCCAGGGTCCAGGCTCCGTTGTCGATGGTGAGTCCCAGGGCCAGGAGCCGGCGCAGGTTGAGGGCCGCGACGCGGTGGTGGAGCCAATTGTTGTTCTTCTCGACCCCTCGGTACGGGACGCGGCGAGCACCACGGACCAGCCAGGCGATGGAGCGTTCGACCATCGGTCGGTGTTGGCGGTAGACGGCTTGGAATCCTTCGTCGGCGGCTCGCTGGCGGTGCTCGCGCTGGAGCAGGTCGTGTTCGCCGACGACGAGTTTGCGACCGCGTGCGGAGTTGGTGCAGCGCGTAGCGAGTGGACAGTCGCGGCAGGCGATTCCGTAGGTCACGTTGCCCTTGCTGGTGATCTGGCGGGTGACCCCGGCCGGACAGGTCGCGGTGCTGGCTTCGTGGTCGACGACGAAGTCGTCGATGGTGAACCCGCCCGCGACGGCCGGCTGGATCGGCCACGGCTTGACCAGCGCAGCCCACTGTCTTCTGGCCAGGGCGGCCAGCATCGTGCCACTGGCGTAAGCGGAGTCACCGAGCACCTCGACCGGCTCGCCGTCGGTGACGGTGGGATCGGCGGCCACGAGCTCGGCGCCCACGTTCGCGTCGGAGTTCTCACTGCCGCTGGTCTTGGTCAGCCTCACCACAGGCATCAGGCCGGTGTCGGGCTCGACCACGACATGAGCCTTGTAGCCGTCCTGGCGGCGTTCGCGGGTCTTGTGGGCGTGCCGGGTGTCGGGATCGACCGTCGAGATCACCCGGTCCGGCGCCGTCTTCTGAGCGATGCGCCACCGGCCATCGGTGCCATCGGAATCCTCGGCCGGCTCCACGTCCTGGCCGGCGACCAGGGCCAGCAGCGCGACCGCCTCAGCCGGCCTCCCACCGCTCTTGGTGATCGCCTCAACATCCAACGCGGCGAGCAGAGCCAGTGCGTCACCGACCAGCGCGGACACCAGCTCATCACGGGCGGCTGGGTCGTCCCACGCGATCGGCGGCTTCCCGGTGCTCCCTGGCCCGGTGTAGTCCTGCCCGGTCAGTGCCGCCAGCCGGGTGCACTCGGTGGCGATCAGAATCTTGGCTCCGGCCACTTCGCGGCCGACCCGGCGGATCTGGGCGATCAACTGGGTCACGGTGTCCTGGCGGGCGACCGCGTCGTCGAGGACCGTGGAGTCCAACGCACGACGCGTCTTCCCCTTCACCGCGCCGGTCTGCTCGATGACCTCGCGGACCACCTCGAAGATCCGCTGCGGCCGGTCGCTGGCCGCCAGCCGCTTGCGCCAATACGTCAACGTCGAGGAGTCGAAGCCCCTCGCGTCGATCGCGTACCCACACGCCGCCTTCCACCGCAGGTCGAACGTCAACGCGTCGACCGCCTCACGGTCGGAGTGCCCATACAGCGCCTGCAGCACGATCACCGAGGCGATCACCTCGCCCGGAATCGAGGGCCGACCACGCCCCGAAGGGAACAGGTCGGCGAACAACTCGGCCGGGAACAACCGGCCACGATGCTCGGCCAGCAACGCGAACACGCTGCCCGACTCGAGCAGATGCCCAGCAACCGACTCCACATCCAGCAGCTCACGCTGCCGATCCGCCTCGCCCTGCATACCAACAGGATTTCAGACCGCCCCGACCAACACGAGAGGCGCACCCTTGTTCAGCAGTCTCCTAGGGCTCGTCTCCCGATCCGGAGCTGTCGCGAGCGGCGTGGACGATGCGCAGGACTTCGATGGTGTCAGGCTCAAGGACCCGATAGCAGACCCCGGAGGGGAAGCGGCGCATCCGGGCCCGGCGTACGCCGGGAAAGCCCTCGACCGGCGCAGCGCCGTTGGGGAACATCTGCATCCGCTCGACCACCCGATCGAGGTCGGCAACGAATCCGTCGGCCAGCTCCTCGGTGATCCGCTCGTAGTGGTCGCGAGCCTCCTCGAGATCCTGGATCGCATGACGCCCGAATCGGAGCGTCACTCGCCCGGCCCCAGCTCCCGCCGCACGTCGATCCACGACCTCGTGGCCGCAGGCTCCTCATGCAGTGCGTCGAGCGCCTCGACCAGCTTGCGGCGCTCGGCATCGGACGGCACGTAGACCGCCTCTCCGAAGTGGGTGCGGAGCGCCTCCTGGATCACCTCGGAGCGCGTTCGGTGCTCGATCGCCCGGGCGCGCTCGACCAGGTCGTACAGCTCCTCCGGCAGCGTCACCGCCACCTTCCTCACTGCCATCGGGGCCTCCTTCGGTATGAAGAAATCATGCCCACAGAGCGCAGCTGTGGATCACTCCCACTCGATGGTGCCCGGCGGCTTCGAGGTGATGTCGACGGTGACCCGGTTGATCTCGCCCACCTCGTTGGTGATCCGGGTCGAGATGCGCTCCAGCACGTCGTACGGCAGCCGCGCCCAATCGGCGGTCATCGCGTCCTCGGAGGTGACCGGGCGCAGCACGACCGGATGGCCGTAGGTGCGGTGGTCGCCCTGGACGCCGACGCTGCGCACGTCGGCGAGCAGCACGACCGGGAACTGCCAGATGTCGCGGTCGAGCCCGGCGCGGGTCAGCTCCTCGCGCGCGATCGCGTCGGCCTCGCGGAGGATGTCGAGGCGCTCGCGGGTGACCTCGCCGACGATCCGGATACCGAGGCCCGGGCCCGGGAAGGGGTGCCGCCAGACGATCTCTGCCGGCAGGCCGAGCTGCTCGCCCACGAGGCGGACCTCGTCCTTGAACAGCGCGCGGAGCGGCTCGACCAGCTCGAACTCGAGGTCGTCGGGCAGGCCGCCGACGTTGTGGTGCGACTTGATGTTGGAGGTGCCCGCTCCCCCGCCCGACTCGACGACGTCGGGGTAGAGCGTGCCCTGCACGAGGAACGCGACCTTCTCCCCCTCGGCCGCGGCGGGACCCAGGACCTCGGCCTCCGCGGCCTCGAAGACCCGGATGAACTCGCGGCCGATGATCTTGCGCTTCTCCTCCGGGTCGCTGACCCCGGCGAGCGCGTCGAGGAACTGCTTCTCGGCGTCGACGACCCGCAGGTCGGCGCCGGTGCTGGCGACGAAGTCGCGCTCGATCTGCTCGGTCTCTCCCTTGCGCATCAGCCCGTGGTCGACGTACACGCAGGTCAGCCGGTCGCCGATCGCGCGCTGGACCAGCGCGGCCGCGACCGCCGAGTCGACGCCGCCCGACAGCGCGCAGATGGCCTGGCCGCGCTCGCCGATCTGCTCGCGGATCCGGTCGACCTGCTCGTCGACGATGTTGACCATCGTCCAGCTCTGCCGGCAGTGCGCGATGTCGACGAGGAAGTGCTCGAGCACCGCCTGGCCGTGCTCGGTGTGCAGCACCTCGGGGTGCCACTGCACGCCGGCCAGGCCACGCTCGACGTCCTCGAACGCCGCGACCGGCGTGGTCGCCGTCGACGCGAGCACGTCGAATCCGGCGGGTGCCGCGGTCACCGAGTCGCCGTGCGACATCCAGACGGTGTGCTCGGGCGGTACGTCGCGGAGCAGGGTGCCGCCGCGACCGACCGTGACCGCCGTGCGGCCGTACTCACGGGCGCCGGTGGGGCTCACCTCGCCGCCGAGGCCTCGGGCCATCAGCTGGAAGCCGTAGCACATGCCGAAGACCGGCGTGCCGGCCGTGAAGACGGCCGTGTCGATCGACGGGGCACTCTCGGCGTACACCGAGGAGGGGCCGCCGGACAGGATGATCGCCTTCGGGCGGCGGGCGAGCATCTCGGAGACCGGCATCGTGTGCGGCACGATCTCGGAGTAGACCCGCGCCTCACGCACCCGACGGGCGATCAACTGGGCGTACTGCGCACCGAAGTCGACCACCAGGACCAGATCGTGCTCCGGGGACAGCGTCATGGGCTGAGCCTACCGAGCGGTCCTGGGTCGCGCGGCGCCGCCCGAGCCCGTCGTACCTGACCAGAGTGTCGTGGACTCCGCGGATGCACAGCACTCTGGTCGGGTACGACGCGGAGGGTGGTCGAACCTGGCTCAGCAGCCGGCTCAGGAGGCCCGTCGGTAGCGCAGCCAGATCGCCCGCTCGGCCTCATCGAGCGCCCGCCGTCGGGCGACCGTGGACGTGTCCACCCACCAGTCCGGCTGCTCGACGGTCCAGCGGCGGGCACGGGCGCGATGGTCGGTGGATCGCCGGTAGCAGGCGCGGAGACGGCCCAGGAAGGCCGCCGTGTCTGCGGTGTTGCCGGACATCTTCGTGACCACCTCGATCCGCAGGTCTCGGTAGAGCGCATCCCGGTCGAGGTCGCGACGACGTGGGCCCTCGTGGAGATGGATCGCTCCGTCGTACTCCCCCGCGACACCCGCGACGGGGTCGAACAGGTCCGGCGTGATCAGGTGCCGTCCGTCCGGATCGAAGATCGGGGCGTTGCACGGCACCCTCGCGGTCGGAAGCGCGAGGCGCCACACCAGGCGCATCGGCACCTCCTGGATCGACCAGACGTTCTCCTCGGCCAAGCTCAGCGCGGCTCGGAGGCGCCGGATCCCCGGGCGACCCGACAGACGGCCGGCGTAGGTCGTCAGCGAGGCGATGCTCACGAGGTCGTCGGCCGCCGCCATGTCGATCACCTGCACGGCGCGGGTCAGGGTCCCGGCCCGCCGGGCCTCGAAGCTCACGGAGCGCTCCGCGATCGTGATCGGCAGGCCGTCGACCTCGATCACGTCGCCGCCGAGCAGCCAGTCCTCGGCGATCCGTACGCCGGGACGAGGCCTCACCACGCGCTGGTCGCCCAGGCCGACCGGCACCGGGAGCCGGATCCGTCCGTCCGGGCCGAGCCCGCGGAGCCAGCGGCTGCCCAGCCAGGCCAGGCCGGCCCACCCGGTGGCGGAGGCCATCGGGCCGCAGCCGGCGACCGCCTCCACGATCCGCTGCTCCACCTGCTCGGGGTCGGCCGCCTCGGCGACGTGGAGACCGCCACCGACGGCGCGCCAACGCGGTCCCCGCGCCTGGCCCCGCGTCGGTCCGGCCACGCCGGCCGGATCGACGCGCACCGGCACCACGACACCGGGGCGGGTGATGCGCAGAACCATGCCGCCAGCGTGCCCCGGTTCGGTCGGGCGCGCGGTGCGCTCTCCACAGCCCGCGTCGTACCTGACCTGAGTGTCGCGAAATCCGCGAATCACGACACTCAGGTCAGGTACGACGCGAAACCCCAGGCCCGGCGCTCGCTCCCGTCAGGACCCGGCCGGGGAGGGAGGATGGCCGGGCCCTGACCGTCCACGCAACTGCCGGACAGCGCCTGGACATGGGACCCGGCGGTGGGAGGGAGCGTATGACCGGGTCCGCTGGCTCAACGAGAGGCTCAGACCCGGGTCACGGCCATTCCGGACGATTTTCGACCCGTCCGGCGCCGGCTCAGCCGACCCCGACGATCGGCAGCCGCAGCGCGCCGGGGGCACTGTCGGGCACCACCGGGGCGACCGGGCGTACCGGCTCGATGCGGCGGTACGTCGTACCGAGGCGGGGCCGGGGGTCGGGCTCGCCCTTGTTCGGCCAGCAGGCCATCGCCCGCTCGGCCTGCGCGGTGATCGTCAGCGACGGGTTGACGCCGAGGTTGGCGGTCACGGCCGAGCCGTCGGCGACGTGCAGCCCGGGGTGCCCGTAGACCCGCTGGTAGGGGTCGAGCACGCCGGTCTCGGGCGAGGTTCCGATCGCGCAGCCGCCGATGAAGTGGGCGGTCAGCGGCATGTTGAAGGCGTCGCCGACCGCGCCACCCGGGAAGCCGCCCATGATCGAGGCCATCGTGCGGATCGCCTCGTTGCCGGCCGGGATCCAGGTCGGGTTCGGCACTCCGTGCCCCTGCCGCGAGGTCAGGTAGCGCCTGCGGGTGCCCGGGATCCGCCTGGTGTACGTCGTGATCGAGTTGTCGAGGCTCTGCATCACCAGGGCGATCACGGTGCGCTCCGACCAGTGCCGCATGTCGTAGAGGTCGGCCACCTCGCGCCGCTGCCGCCACATCTCGCGCAGCCAGGTCCGCCAGCGCGGCTCGTCGTCGTCCCCGTCGGTGAGCACCGACTGGAGCAGCGACATCAGGTTGCTGCCGGGGCCGTAGCGCACCGGTTCGATGTGGGTGTTCTCGTCGGGGTGGAAGCTCGACGTGATCGCGATGCCCTGGCTGTAGTCGACGCCGGAGTCGGGGGCGATCGCGCCGCCGATCGACTCGGAGTTGGTGCGGGAGAGGTGGCCCAGCCGGTCGGACAGCCGCGGCAGGTGGCCCTCGTCCCTCATCCGGTGCAGCAGCCGCTGGGTGCCGAGCGCACTCGCGGCGAAGACGACCTGCTCGGCGGTGAGGACCCGCCTCGACGAACGCCGGGCGACCTTGGCCTTCGTGTAGCGCACGTGCACGTCGTACCCCCCGCCGTCGCGCGGGGCCACCCGGGTGACGGTGGTGAGCGGCAGCACCGTCGCGCCGTGGGACTCGGCGAGGTGGAGGTAGTTCTTGACCAGCGTGTTCTTGGCGTTGTGCCGGCAGCCGGTCATGCAGGAGCCGCACGCGATGCAGGTACGCCGCTCCGGACCGGCGCCCCCGAAGAACGGGTCGTCGACCCGCTGGCCGGCGCCGGCGCCCTCGTCGCCGAAGTAGACGCCGACCGGGGTCGGGTGGAAGGTGTCCCCCACGCCCATGGCGGTCGCGACCTGCTCCATCACGTCGTCCGACGGTGTGCGCAGCGGGTTCTCGACGACGCCGAGCATCCGCTTCGCCTGGTCGTAGTACGGCGCGAGCTCGGCGCGCCAGTCGGTGATGTGGCTCCACTGCGGGTCGTCGTAGAACGGCGCGAGCGGCTCGTAGAGCGTGTTGGCGTAGACCAGCGAGCCGCCGCCGACGCCGGCACCCGAGACGATCAGGCAGTCCCGCAGGGCGTCGATGCGCTGGATGCCGTAGCAGCCGACCTCGGGACGGAAGAGGTACTTGGTGACCTCGAACGACGTCTTCGGGAGGTCGTCGTCCTCGAAGCGCGCACCGGCCTCGAGCACGCCGACCCGGTAGCCCTTCTCGGTCAGCCGGAGTGCGGTCACCGAGCCGCCGAAGCCGGAGCCGACGACGAGGACGTCGAAGTCGTACGTCGTACTCGCCGCCACCTCAGGCTCGCCCAAGCTTCTTCATCAGGCGCAGGTTGGCGTTCATCAGCTTCGCGTAGGCCTCGTCGGACATGCCGAACTGGGGGCCGAAGCGGATCAGCCGCTGGGTCGCGACCGACTGGGTCTCGGTGTAGCGGAGCACGCCCTCGGCGCCCTGGCGCCGGCCCATGCCGGACTCGCGCATGCCGCCCATCGGAGCGTCCAGGCTGGCGAAGGTGGCGGCGAACGCCTCGTTGACGTTGACCGTGCCGCACTTGAGGTAGCGGGCCACGATCCGGGCGCGGGCGCGGTCCTCGCTGTAGACCGAGGCGTTGAGGCCGTACTCGCCGCCGTTGGCGCGGTCGACCGCGTCGGCCTCGTCGTGGAACCGGTAGAGCGACACGACCGGACCGAAGGTCTCCTTGCCGAAGCAGGCCATGTCGGGACTGACCCCCTCGAGGATCGTCGGCTCGAAGAAGTAGGGGCCGAGGTCGGGGCGCGCGCTGCCACCGGTGAGCACGCGGGCCCCCTTGGCGACGGCGTCCTCGACGTGCGCGGTCACGGTGTCGAGCTGGGCCTGGGAGATCAGCGGGCCCATGTCGTTGCCCCACTCGAGGGTCGATCCGAGCGTCATCGCCTGGGTGCGGGCGACGAAGCGTGCCACGAAGCGGTCGTAGACCTGGTCGGCGACGAAGATCCGCTCCATCGAGACGCACAGCTGGCCGGAGTTGGAGAAAGACGCGCGCACCGCGCCCTCGGCGGCCTTCTCGACGTCGGCGTCGCGGAGCACGAGCAGCGGGTTCTTGCCGCCGAGCTCGAGCGAGCACCCGATCAGCCGGTCGGCGCAGCCTCGGGCGATCACCCGGCCGGTCGCCGTCGAGCCGGTGAAGCAGACGTAGTCGGCGTGCGCCACGATCGCCCCGCCGATCTCGGCGCCAGGCCCCGCGACGACCTGCCACAGCTCGCGCGGGATGCCCGCCTGCTCAAGCAGCTCGGCACCCAGGAGGGCGGAGAGCATGGTCTGCGCGTCGGGCTTGGCGACCACGGCGTTGCCGGCGACCACGGCGGCGATGCCGTCGATCAGCGCGAGGTCGAAGGGGTAGTTCCAGGGCGAGATGATGCCGACCACGCCCTTGGGGACCCGGTTGACGTCGACCCGGGTCAGACCGGGCACCACCCCGGGCCGCCGGCTGGTCGCGAGGTGTCGCTTGGCGGTGCGACCGTAGTAGCGGGCGGTGAGCGCGACGTGCAGCGGCTCGTCGAAGGCATGCTTGCGCGCCTTGCCGGTCTCCCACTGGATCAGGTCGATGATCTCGTCCTGGCGGTCCAGCACCAGGTCGTGCAGCCGCAGCAGCGCCCGCTGGCGCTCCTCGATCGGCGTGCGCGCCCAGGCCACCTGCGCCCGTCGCGCCCGCCCGAACGCCTCGGCCACGTCGCCCGTCGTCGACTGCGGGATGTGCGCGAGCGGGGCGTCGTTGAGCGGCGACCGCACCTCCGCGGTGGTGCCGCCGGTCGCCATCAGCCGGTCGGTGAGCGCCGCGACGTACTCCGGCTCCAGCGCGTACGACGCGCGCGGGTCGTGCTCGGGGTCGTGCGGTCCGACGACGGCGGGGTCGCCCGCCGGGTTGCTGTGAGCGCTCATGGTCCCGAGGGTAGGTGACCCGCGGTCGCGGTTGCTACCCCGGAGTAGCCCGTGGCCTGGTGGGTCTCGTTTCCCCGGTCGCCCGGTGAAACGAGGGCGACACGCCGCGGGTGCACGGCGTGTCGCCCTCGGATCCCCTGACAACCCCTACGGCTTGTAGATGGACTTCAGCTCCGTGTAGTGCGCCAGGCCCTCGGGGCCGAACTCGCGGCCGATGCCCGAGGACTTGTAGCCGCCGAAGGGCGCGGCGAAGTCCATCGTGTAGGTGTTCACGCCGTAGGTGCCGGTGCGGACCCGGCGCGCGACGTCGAGACCGGCGTCGACATCGCCGGTCCAGACGGTGCCGGCCAGGCCGTACTCCGAGTCGTTGGCGATGCGCACCGCGTCGTCGACGTCGTCGTACGCGATCACGGAGAGCACCGGGCCGAAGATCTCCTCCTGGGCGATCCGCATCCGGTTGTCGACGTCGGCGAAGACGGTCGGCCGGACGTACCAGCCCGAGGTGAGGCCGTCGGGCATCCCGTTGCCGCCGACGACGACGCGGGCGCCCTCCTCCTGACCGAGGGCGATGTACTTCTCGACCCGCTCCTGCTGGCGCTGTGCGACCATCGGGCCGATCTCGGTGGCCGGGTCGAGCGGGTCGCCGACGACCATGCCCGAGACCGCCTCGGCGAGCGCGTCGACGACGGCGCCGTAGTTGGCCCGCGAGGCGAGGATGCGGGTCTGGGCGACGCAGGCCTGGCCGGAGTTCATCAGCGCCGTGAACTTCAGGCCCTCCATGATCGCGGCCAGGTCGGCGTCGTCGAGCACGATCGCGGCCGACTTGCCACCGAGCTCGAGCGAGACCCGCTTGAGCTGCTCGCCACAGATCGACGCGATCGTCCGGCCGGCCGCGGTCGAGCCGGTGAACGCCACCTTGTCGACGCCGGGGTGCCGCACCAGGTGCTCGCCGACCTCGCGGCCGGCGGCCACGATGTTGACGACACCGGCGGGTACGCCGGCCTCCTGGAGCAGCTCGGCCATCAGATAGGTGTCGAGCGGCGTCTCCGGCGCCGGCTTGATGACGATGGTGCAGCCGGCCAGGAGCGCCGGGACCAGCTTGGACATGATCGTGAACTGCGGGACGTTCCACGGCGGGATCGCCGCGACCACGCCGACCGGCTCGCGCCGGACGATGACCTCGCCGAGCGCGCCCGTCCGGGTCTCCTCCCACGGGTAGGTGCGGGCGATGCCGAGGAACGCCTCGATCTGCATCCACGGCGCCGGGGCCTGCGCGAGGTTCGAGAACGAGACCGGCGCGCCCATCTCCGTGGAGATCAGCTCGGCCATCTCGCCCAGCTTCGCCGCGTAGAGGTTCGAGAAGTTCTGGACGACGTCGATGCGCTCCTCGGGCGTCAGCCGCGGCCACGGGCCCTCGTCGAAGGCGCGGCGAGCGGCCGCGACGGCGGCGTCGATGTCGGCCTTGCTGCCCTCGGGCACGGTCGCGACGACCTGCTCGGAGTGCGGTGAGACCACCTGGATCGTGTCCCCCGAGGCAGGGGCGGCCCAGTCTCCGTCGATGAAGAACGTGGTGCGGTCGAGGCTCATTGGTTTCGGTTTCCTCTCGGTGCGGGGCCGCACAGGCTCGACCCCGGCGGACGGTTACGGAGCGAGCGTGAAGAAGTCGGTGAACCCGGACGGGTCGTGGCGGCCGATGCAGAAGTGCTCGAACAGGCCCCAGCCCTCGTGCCCGTCCAAGGTGGCCCGGCCGACGTGGTCGACGCAGCCGAACATGAACCGGCCCTGCACCGCCTCGTCGGCCATGTCGTAGGTGACCCGCTCGGCGAAACCCTCGCCCTTCCACATGCCGTGGATCCAGTCGGGGTCGCCGCCGTAGCCGCCGCCGACATGGAGGGGTACGGCGAGCCGCGACTCGACCTCGAGCACCAGCGGCTTCCCCTCGGGAGTGGTGCAGCGGATCGTCGCGCCGCTCGGCGTACGCGTGCCCGGGAGGTAGTGGACGTCGATCAACGGCCAGCCGAGCTGCTCCACCCGACCGTCGGGCCACACCCGGGTGCAGTCGTTGAGGGTGCGGAAGCCGTCGGGGCTCTCCTGGACGATCACGACGATGGCGAAGTCGTCGAACTGGACCGGGACGTAGAGCCACCACATGCCCTCGAACGGCGGATCGGAGGGGGCTCCCGGGGGTTCCGCCTCCCCCACGGGGCGGATCCCCCAGGAGCGGTCGCGACTGCCGAGCCAGACCGCCGGGTCCACGGTGATCTCGGCGCCGTCCAGGACGATGGTGCCGCTCCAGGTGCCGAGTTGGGCGAACCGCTGGGCGTCGAGCGTGACGCGGCTGCCGGACCTCAGCACGTGCGGCTGCTCCTGGACGACGTCGCTGGTGCCCTCCCAGGTGAGGTCGAGCGCCATGCCGTCGGTCTCGTCGAGCACCACCCGGATCTTCCGCAGCGGGTCAGGGACCTCGATCCGGTAGCCGCCGACGCGTGGGTTGAGGCGGTCCTGGTCCATCAGGTCGGAGAGGTGGACCGCGGTCTGCTTGCCGTCGCGTGCAACCAGGACGAAGGCGTCCTTGGTGCCGAGGTTGGGGTAGTAGCCCATGCCGGTGATCAGCATGATGTCGCCGGTGCGGTCGTGGGCGTTGAAGTACCAGCGGTCGTAGAAGTTGCGGTCGCTGCTGTTGGCGTACGCCAGCGGGAGCGGCGCCTGGTGCAGCGGGAACTCGTCGAGCGGGCCGATGTCGCTCATGCCCCGACCTCCTCGAGCAGTCGGTCGAGGAGCGGCTTGTGGTGGAAGAGCGACTCGATGTCGTCGGGGCGCTCGATCTCGCCGAAGTGGATCTGCCGGGCGCCGGTGCGCATGAAGACGATCGCCCACTGGATGCCGTTGTAGATGTGGTACCAGTGCAGGTCGCCCAGCTCCGCCCCGGTGATCCGCTCGTACTCGGCGCGCACGTCGTCCTCACGCAGGAAGTGCGGCATGCCCGGCATCTCGAGCATCCCGGTGATGGCCTCGAAGACCCGGTGGGCGAAGACGATCCACGACACGTCCAGCTCGCGCGGTCCGAGCGCGGCCATCTCCCAGTCGAGGACCGCCACCGGTTCGAAGTCGCGGTACATGATGTTGCCGATCCGGGAGTCCCCCCAGCACAGCACTGCTTCGGCGGTGTCGGGGAGATTGGCCTCCAGCCAGGCGAGACCCCGCTCGATCACCGGCGAGCGACCGATGTCGGCGACCGCGAACTCGTACCACGCCCGGGTGCGCGCGAGGTTGCGCTCGAGCAGGGTCCCCCCGGCGTACCCGTGCCGCTCGGGGTCGAGGAAGTCGAACGTCGCGGTCGCATCCGGGATCGCGTGCAGCTGCGCGAGTACGTTGACGCTGTTGTCCTGGAGGCGCTTCTGGTCGTCGTGAGTGGCGTCGTGGAGCCAGTTGTCGCCGAAGTTGTACGGCAGCACGTCCTGCGGGACGACGCCCTCGATCCGGTCCATCAGGAAGAACGGCGTGCCGAGCACCTCGCCCGTCGACTCGACCCAGCCGACACCCGGCACCGGCACGCCCGTCAGCTCGCCGACCAGTCGGATCGCGTCGTACTGGTCCTGGAGCTCGTAGTGCGGGAACACCGGCAGGTCCTCGGCGGCCGGCGCGACCCGGGCGACATACTCGCCGTGCCTGCGCTCGCCGTCCTCCACCCAGTCGACGTCGAGGATGATCGTCTCCGACGACATCCCGTTGGCGTCGACGCCGCTGTGCACGGTGACCGACGGGTCCGCGCCGGGCGGCAGCACGGTCGTGAGCCAGTCCGCGAGGCGGGTCGGCAGCGTGGCGGCGTCCCGGCTGGAGCGCTGAATCCTCATGTCGGCCGGCGGCGGAGCCTGGGTCACGGTCCCTCCCTCGTCGCGTGTGGCCTCGGTCGCACACGCTGACGCCAGCATCGGTGGAACGTGTTCTAGTTGTCAACGGGGTGGCGCTCGTTTCCCCGGCCGCCCGGTGAAACGACGACGACACGCCGACGTTCCGCGGCGTGTCGTCGTCGGGTCGCCTGACCGTGAGCACGGGAGTGCGCCGGAATTCGTACACAGGTCGTGGTCGCGATCGGTCTATCCACAGCGACGCCACCTCGTGGGTCGTCGTGCGCCGGACGTGGACAGAGAAGGAACATGCTGAATCTCAACTCGATCGATATCCACGACGGTCCGGTCATGATGCGCTTCGAACTGCTGGCTGCGGGCTATGACGGGAGCGCGATTGCTCGGATGCGCCGAGCGGGCGCCCTCCATCGGCTCCGGCACGGTGCCTACGTCGAGGGCGCGTTGTGGCGCTCCCTCAATGCCGCCGGTCGCCGTCGACTCGTCGCTCGCGCGACGCTGCGCAGTGCTCGTTCGCCGGCCGTGCTGGCAGGGCCGAGCGCAGCCGACGAGCTCCAGGCACCCGTGTGGGACATGGGAGACGCGGTACACATCACCCGCCTCGACGGGAGGGCCGGACGGCGAGAAGCGGGCGTTGTGCAGCATCGTGGCTCGATGCGCGCGGGCGACCTGACCATCCGCGACGGGATACCGCTCACGAGCGGCACCCGGACCGCAGTCGACATGATCGCGATCACCGAACCCGAGCACGCGCTGGTAACCATCAACGGACTCGTGCGGGCCGGCGAGACGTCGGTTGAGTTGATGGAGCAACGACTCGCAGGCATGAAGGCCAACCCCTTCAGCCTGAACGCACCCATCGTTCTCAGTCTGGTCGAGCCCCGCTGTGAGTCGGCCGGAGAGACGCGGACTCTCATGCTCTGCTGGCGCCACCACCTCCCGCGCCCGATACCGCAGTACGAGGTGAGGGACGCCGCGGGACGACTCGTGGCACGCGTCGACTTCGCCTGGCCCGATCTGGGGGTTTTCCTCGAGTTCGACGGCAAGGAGAAGTACCAGCGCTATCGGCGGCCTGGCGAATCGGTCTCGGACATGGTGCTGCGCGAGAAGGAGCGTGAACGCGTCGTCTGCGGCATCACGGGCTGGCGTTGCATCCGCATCGTGTGGGCAGACCTACTACACCCTCAGCGCACCGCCGGGCGCATTCGCTCCACCCTGGCGGGACAGCCTTGGGCCGCGTGAGCCGAAGGATCTGTCAGGCAACCCGAGCACGACACGCCATGCCGCGTCGGCGTGTCGCACTCGTTTCACCGGGCGGCCGGGGAAACGAGCCCACCCTCACACCACATCCCCCACCACGACCCGCGCCTCATCCGCCTCCTGGTCGGTGAGTTTCAGCTGCGACTGACGCTCGGCCTCGACCCGGCGCAGGTAGTGGTCGACCTCCTCGGCGGTGCGGGCGTCGTCCCAGCCCAGCTCCTCGGCCATCACGCGGGCGACGCCGGGGGCGGCGGCGACGCCGCGGTCGAAGGTCTCGATGGAGATGCGGGTACGCCGGGTGAGGACGTCGTCGAGGTGGCGGGCACCCTCGTGGGTGACGGCGTAGACGACCTCGGCGGCGAGGTAGTCCTCGGCACCCTCCAGCGGCAGCGCGAGGGAGCGCCGGGCGGCGATCAGGCCGAGCAGGTCGTCGATCAGCCCGCCGTAGCGCCCGAGCAGGTGGTCGACGCGCGCGACATGCAGACCGGAGCGGCGGGCCAGCAGCACCCGCTGGTTCGAGCGGGTCTCCCAGTCGGCGGCGCCGAGCAGCGGCACCCGGTCGGTGATCGAGGGGCGCACGGTGAGACCCAGCGTCGAGGTCAGCGAGTGCGCGGCCGCGTCGACGGCGTCGCGGCCCATCACGCGGTACGTCGTGAGCTTGCCGCCGGCGATCATCACCAGGCCGGGCACGGGCGTGACGACCGTGTGCTCGCGGGAGATCCTGGACGTCGGCTCGGACTCGCCCGAGAGCAGCGGCCGCAGCCCGGCGTACACGCCCACGACGTCCTCGTGGTCGAGCGGCTCGCGCAGGATCGCGTTGACGTGGCCGAGCACGTAGTCGATGTCGGCCTTCGACGCGGCCGGGTGCGCCTTGTCGAGGTTCCACGCGGTGTCGGTGGTGCCGATGATCCAGTGCCGGCCCCACGGGATCACGAACAGCACCGACTTCTCGGTGCGCACGATGAACCCGGCTTCGGACCGGATCCGGTCGCGCGGCACCACGAGGTGGATGCCCTTCGACGCCTGCACGTGCAGCGCGCCGCGCCCGCCCACGAGCTCCTGGATCTCATCGGTCCACACCCCGGCCGCGTTGATGACGACCCGCGCCCGGATCTCGAGGTCCCGGTCGTGCTCCAGGTCACGGGCGCGTACGCCGACGATGCGCTCGCCCTCCCGCAGGAAGCCGGTCACCTTCACCCGCGTCGCGACGTGCGCACCGTGGGAGGCGGCGGTGCGGGCGATCGTCAGCACCAGCCGGGCGTCGTCGACCTGGCAGTCGTAGTACTTGATCGCCCCGGCGAGCGACGCCGGGTCGAAGTCGGGCGCGATCCGCTGCACGGCCCGCCGGGAGAGGTGCCGGTGCCGCGGGACGCCCATCTCGCCGCCGAGGTTCGCCAGCGCGCCGAGCATCGCCATGCCGTCGTAGAGCGTGAGCCCGGCCGCGACGTACGGCCGCTCCCAGCCGCGATGGGTGAGCGGGTAGAGGAACGGCACCGGTCGCACCAGGTGCGGCGCCAGCCGGGTGAGCAGCAGGCCGCGCTCCTGCAGCGCCTCGCGGACCAGCCCGAAGTCCAGCATCTCCAGATAGCGCAGGCCACCGTGGACCAGCTTGCTGCTGCGGCTGCTGGTGCCGCTGGCCAGGTCGCGCTGCTCGACCAGGCCGGTGCTGAGTCCGCGGGTGACCGCGTCGAGCGCGGTGCCCGCGCCGACGACGCCGCCACCGACGACGAGCACGTCGAGCTCACGCTCGTCGTGCGTCATCGCCGCGAGCGCCTCCTCGCGTGCCTGCGGTCCGAGAGCGCTGGAGCGGGTCATGCGACCAGTCAAGCAAACGGACGCGGCAGGCTCCTAGGCCCGGACCCGCGGTCCGAGACTGGCGCGGTGGTCGTGGACCATCGTGTGCGTGGCCCGGGTCTGCGCGACGACCTCGGTGTCGATCTCGGCGATCGCCAGGCCCTCCTCGTCGCCCAGCCGGGCCAGCGGGCGCCCCTCGGGGTCGTAGACCGCCGAGCCACCGATGAACTCCCAGGCGCCGCAGCGTCCGGTGAGGCCGGCGAGCACGACGTACATGCCGTTCTCGACGGCGCGCGCGGCGTAGTAGAGGTCGCGCCGGTGGCCACCGCCCGGGAAGTACGCCGCGGCGGCCAGGTAGCCGACCGCGCCGTCGAGCGCGGCCGCCTGCGCATGCTCGGGGAAGCAGCCGTCGTAGCAGACCGACAGCCCGAGCTCGACGCCGTCGACGTCGATCGACGCGCCGTGGTCGCCGACCGTGAAGAGCTGCTTCTCGAGGCCGTCGAGGTGCTGCTTGTCGTACGGCGCGGTGGCGCTGCCGTCGGGACGCACCACGACCAGCGAGAGCCGCCGGGCGTCGCCGCGGCGCACGGCGGCGCCGGCCACCACGGTCACCCCACCCTCGGCCGACGCCGCACGAAGCGGGTCGAGCCAGCCGCCACCCAGGTCGGCGACGTCGGGCAGCGGACCGGTGAACGCCTCGACGTCGTACCCGGTGAGGAACGCCTCGGGCAGCACGACCAGCCGCACGCCCTGGCCGGCGGCGAGGTCGACCAGCCGGACGGCGGTGCCGACGTTGGCGGCCAGGTCGCCCGACACGGCGGCGGCCTGCGCCGCCGCGACGAGCAGGGTGCTCATGCCGGCGCCGCGGCGACCGCCTCGGCGAGACCGCGGGCGGCGAGCCGGTCGGCGCGCTCGTTGCCCTCGTCGCCGGCGTGCCCCTTCACCCAGTGCCACTCCACCTCGTGGCGGGCGCAGGCCTCGACGAGGCGCTGCCAGAGGTCGACGTTCTTGACCGGCTGCTTGGCACTGGTCCGCCAGCCGTTGCGCTGCCACGAGACGACCCACGAGGTGATGCCGTTGCGCACGTAGGTGCTGTCGGTGTAGAGGTGCACCACCGACGGTCGGGTGAGCGTCTCGAGCGCCTCGATCGGGGCGGTCAGCTCCATCCGGTTGTTGGTGGTCGACTCCACCTGGCCGCCGCAGAGCTCGCGCTCGTGCTCGCCGTACCGCAGCAGGGCTCCCCAGCCCCCCGGGCCAGGGTTGGGCACGCAGGCGCCGTCGGTGTGGATGGTGACGGAGCCGGGCTCGATCACTCGACCACGACCTCCACCCGCTGGAACTCCTTGACCTCGGTGTAGCCGGTGGTCGCCATCGAGCGGCGCAGCGCACCGACCAGGTTCATCGTGCCGTCGGCGACGCGGGAGGGACCGAAGAGGATCTCCTCGAGCGTGCCGATCGTCTCGAACTCCACCCGCTGGCCGCGCGGCAGGTCGTGGTGGTGAGCCTCGGTGCCCCAGTGGAAGCCGCGACCGGGCGCGTCGGTGGCGCGCGCGAACGGCGAGCCGACCATCACCGCGTCGGCACCGCAGGCGATCGCCTTGGCGACGTCGCCGGACTTGCCGATCGAGCCGTCGGCGATGACGTGGACGTAGCGCCCGCCCGACTCGTCGAGGTAGTCGCGGCGGGCGGCGGCGACGTCGGCGACCGCCGAGGCCATCGGCACGGCGACACCGAGCACGGTCCGGGTGGTGTGGGCGGCGCCGCCGCCGAAGCCGACGAGCACGCCCGCCGCGCCGGTGCGCATCAGGTGCAGCGCGGCCTGGTGGGTCGCGCAGCCGCCGACGATGACCGGCACGTCGAGCTCGTAGATGAACTCCTTGAGGTTGAGCGGCTCGGCCTGCGAGGAGACGTGCTCGGCGGAGACGGTGGTGCCGCGGATCACGAACATGTCGACCCCGGCGTCCACGACCGCCTTGGCGAACTCCTTGGTCCGCCCCGGGGAGAGCGAGCCGGCCACGGTCACGCCGGCCTCGCGCATCTCGCGCAGCCGCTCGGTGATCAGCTCGGGCTTGATCGGCTCGAGGTAGATCTCCTGGAGCCGCCGGGTCGCGTCGGTGCCCCGGAGCCCGGCGACCTCCTCGAGCAGCGGGTCGGGGTCCTCGTAGCGGGTCCAGAGGCCCTCGAGGTTGAGCACGCCCAGCCCGCCGTACCGCCCCAGCGCCACCGCGGTCGTCGGCGACATCACCGAGTCCATCGGCGCGGCCAGGACGGGGATGTCGAAGCGGTAGGCGTCGATCTGCCAGGCGGTGCTGACCTCCTCGGGGTCACGGGTGCGCCGCGAGGGCACGATCGCGATGTCGTCGAAGGAGTAGGCGCGCCGGGCGCGCTTGGCCCGGCCGATCTCGATGTCGGTCACAGTCGTGGGTCCTTTGTCAGCGTCCGGAGTAGTTGGGGGCCTCGACGGTCATCTGTACGCCGTGCGGGTGGCTCTCCTGCAGCGAGGCCTGGGTGATCCGGACGAACCGACCCTTCTCCTGCAGCTCCGGGATGGTCCGGGCGCCGACGTAGAACATCGACTGGTTGAGGCCGCCGATCAGCTGGTGGGCCACGGCGGCGAGCGGGCCGCGGTAGGCGACCTGGCCCTCGATGCCCTCGGGCACGATCTTGTCGTCGCTGGCGACCTCGGCCTGGAAGTAGCGGTCCTTGGAGTAGGACTTCTTGCCGCGGCTCGACATCGCGCCCAGCGAGCCCATGCCCCGGTAGGACTTGAACTGCTTGCCGTTGACGAAGACCAGCTCGCCGGGCGACTCCTCGCAGCCGGCCAGCAGCGAGCCGACCATCACGGTGTCGGCGCCGGCGACCAGGGCCTTGGCGATCTCGCCGGAGTACTTCATGCCGCCGTCGGCGATCACCGGCACGCCGGCGGCCTTGCACGCCAGCGCCGCCTCGTAGACCGCGGTCACCTGGGGCACGCCGACCCCGGTCACCACGCGGGTGGTGCAGATCGAGCCCGGCCCGACGCCCACCTTCACCGCGTCGGAGCCGGCGTCGACGAACGCCTGCGCGCCCTCCCGGGTCGCGACGTTGCCACCGACGACCTGCGCGTGGCGGGTGGCCGGGTCGGACTTGAGTCGGCGGACCATGTCGAGCAGCATCCGCACGTTGCCGTGCGCGGTGTCGGCGACGAGCACGTCGACGCCGGCCTCGATGAGCGTGGTCGCGCGCTGCCAGGCGTCACCGAAGTAGCCGATGGCCGCGCCGACCATGAGGCGGCCGGCGCCGTCGTACGACGCGTGCGGGAACTGCTCGCCCTTGACGAAGTCCTTGACCGTGATCAGGCCGGTGAGGTGGCCCTGCTCGTCGATCAGCGGGAGCCGCTCGCGCTTGTGCCTGCGCAGCAGCACGGTGGCGTCCTCGCGGCTGATGTCGGCGGGGCCGGTGATCAGCGGCATCGGCGTCATCACCTCGTCGACCTTGGTGGTCGCCCACTCGGCGACCGGGGTGAAGCGCAGGTCGCGGTTGGTGATGATGCCGAGCAGCCGGTTCTCGCCGTCGACGACCGGGAAGCCGGAGACGCGGTACTCCCCCGCAAGCCGGTCGAGCTGCTCGAGCGTGGCGTCGGGGCCGATGGTGACCGGGTTCGAGATGATGCCGGTCTGGGTCCGCTTCACCAGGTCGACCTGGTAGGCCTGGTCCTCGATCGACAGGTTGCGGTGCAGCACGCCGAGGCCGCCCTCGCGGGCCATCGCGATCGCCATCCGCGACTCGGTGACGGTGTCCATCGCCGCGCTGACCAGCGGCACCTTCAGCGAGATCTCGCGGGTGAGCCGCGAGGTCGTGTCGATGTCCGCAGGCGCCAGGTCGGAGTGACCGGGCAGCAGGAGGACGTCGTCGTAGGTCAGGCCCAGCGGGGCGAACTTCTCCGGCAGCTCCACTCCCACAGCCTACCGGCGCGACCCCTCCGGCCCGAAGCCGACGGGTGCCCCGCCGGAGGCGCCCGACGACCTGAGAAGGTGGGGCCCGTGCGCGACTTCGTACGGCGACATCCGGTCGCGATCGCCGTCGCGGTGGCCGTGCTCGCCCGCCTGCCCGCGCTGACCCGCCCGGTGCGCGCGGACGAGGCCGGGTTCCTCCTGGTCGCCGGCGCATGGGACCCGCGCCCGGACAGCCTGTTCGGTCCCTACTGGGTCGACCGGCCGCCGGCCCTGATCGCGGTCTTCGACGCGGTCGACGCCCTCGGCGGCGTCACCACGCTGCGGCTCCTCGGCGCGCTGGTCGCGGGACTCTCGGTGCTGCTGGCGGCGGCCATCGCCGGCACCGTGAGCGGCCCGCGCGCGACCGTGTGGACCGCGATGCTGACCGCCGCGCTGCTCTCGAACCCGATGATCGACGTCGTGGCGGTGAAGGGCGAGCTACTCGCCCTGCCCTGCGTGCTCGGCAGCATGCTGCTCACGCTGCTCGCCGTACGCCGCCGCTCCTGGCCTGCCGCGTTCGTCGCCGGCGCCGCGGGCGCGCTGGCGGTGGGACTGAAGCAGAACCTGGTGACCGGCCTGCTCTTCGCCGGCGTGCTGCTGCTGGTCACCTGGCGCACCGGCCGGCTCGAGGGGCGGTCGACGGCGGTGCTCGCCGGTGCCGGTGTGCTCGGGGCCGCGGTCCCGGTGCTCGCGACGGTCGCGTGGGCGGAGCTGGCCGGGGTCCGGCTCGGCACGCTGTGGGACACGGTCTACGGGTTCCGGGCCGCCGCCGCCCGGGTGATCGCCGACGGCACCACCGACGCCCCCGAGCGCCGGGCCTGGATCCTGCTGGCGATCGCGCTGGCGACCGGCCTGCTGGCCGTGCTGGCCGGGCCGATCGCGAACGCCCGCGAGCTGTGGCGCGACGACCCGCCCGTGGTCGCCGCCACGATCGCGGTGGTGGTCGCCGACCTGCTCTCGCTCGCCGCCGGCGGCAGCTTCTGGCAGGACTACCTGATCCCGCTGGTGCCGGGGGCCGCGCTGTGCACGGCGCTGCTCGCCGGCCGCGCGGGTCGGTCGGGTCGCACGATGCGCGGTCTCGTGGTCTTCGCGACGCTGTCGGCGGCCGTGGGCATGGTCTCCTGGCTGGCCTGGAACCTGACCGGGCAGCAGGAGTTCGACGAGGTCCGCACCGGCGAGGCGATCGCGGCGTCCGCCGAGCCGGGCGACACGCTCATGGTGTTCGGCGGCCGAGCCGACCTCCAGCACGCCAGCGGGATGGCCTCGCCGTACCCGTACCTCTGGAGCCTGCCGATGCGGACCAAGGACCCCGGGTACGCCGACCTCGCCGCGCTCCTCGCCGGGCCGCGGGCGCCCACGTGGCTGGTCGAGTGGGTCGCCCTCGACGCGTGGTCCGACCGGGGCGTCGACGAGCTCGCCGAGGTCATCTCCGACGAGTACGTCGAGGCGGGGACGGCCTGCAACGGGCACCCGGTCTACCTGCTGCGCGGCGTCGATCGGCCCCTCGTCACGCCGTCCTGCTGAAACGCCGAGTCGGCGCCAGATTTCAGCCCGGAGGTGAAATCTGGCGCCGACTCGACTGCAATCTGGCGCCGGCTCGGCGTCAGTGGCCGTGCCCGTGGCCGTGCCCGTGACCGGCGGCCTCGGACTCCTCCTCCTCGGGCTTGTCGACGACCAGGGTCTCGGTCGTGAGCAGCATGCCCGCGATCGAGGTGGCGTTGACGAGCGCGGAGCGGGTCACCTTGACCGGGTCGAGCACACCCTGGGCGACCAGGTCGCCGTACTCGCCGGTCGCGGCGTTGTAGCCGTTGCCCTTGCCGAGCTCGCGGACCTTGGTGGTGATGACGTAGCCGTTCTCGCCACCGTTCTCGGCGATCCAGCGCAGCGGCTCGTCGGCGGCCTTGCGCACGATGCGCACGCCGACCGCCTCGTCGCCGGACAGGCCGAGGTCGCCGTCGAGCACCGACACCGCGTGGATGAGCGCGGAGCCGCCGCCGGCGACGATGCCCTCCTCGATCGCGGCGCGCGTCGCGGAGACGGCGTCCTCGATGCGGTGCTTCTTCTCCTTCAGCTCCACCTCGGTGGCCGCGCCGACCTTGATCACGCACACGCCGCCGGCCAGCTTCGCGAGGCGCTCCTGGAGCTTCTCGCGGTCCCAGTCGGAGTCGGTGGACTCGATCTCGGCCTTGATCTGGTTGACCCGGCCCTCGACCTCGGCGGAGTCGCCGGCGCCGTCGACGATCGTGGTGTTGTCCTTGGTCACCACGACGCGGCGGGCCTGGCCGAGCACCTCGAGACCGACCTGGTCGAGCTTGAGGCCGACCTCGGGGGCGACGACCTGACCGCCGGTCAGGGTCGCGATGTCCTGCATCATCGCCTTGCGACGGTCACCGAACGCCGGGCTCTTCACCGCGACGGCGTTGAACGTGCCGCGGATCTTGTTGACGACCAGGGTCGACAGCGCCTCACCCTCGACGTCCTCGGCGAGGATGAAGAGCGGCTTGCCGGCGGCGATGACCTTCTCCAGCAGCGGGAGCAGCTCGGCGACGGCCGAGATCTTGCCCTGGTGCAGCAGGATGTACGGGTCGTCGAGGACGGCCTCCATCCGCTCGGGGTCGCTGACGAAGTACTGGCTGATGTAGCCCTTGTCGAACTGCATGCCCTCGGTGAAGTCGAGCTCGGTGCCCATGGTGTTGGACTCCTCGACGGTGATGACACCGTCCTTGCCGACCTTGTCGAAGGCCTGCGAGAGCAGGTCGCCGATCACGCTGTCGCGGCTCGAGATCGTCGCGACCGAGGCCATGTCCTCGACGGACTCGACCTCGCGGGCGGCCTCCTTCAGCGCGTCCCCGACGGCCTCGGCCGCGGCGTCCATACCCCGCTTGAGACCCATCGGGTTCACGCCGGCCGCGACCGCGCGCAGGCCCTCGTGGACCATCGCCTGCGCGAGCACGGTGGCGGTGGTGGTGCCGTCGCCGGCGATGTCGTTGGTCTTGGTGGCGACCTCCTTGGTGAGCTGCGCACCGAGGTTCTCGAACGGGTCGTCCAGCTCGACCTCACGCGCGACGGTCACGCCGTCGTTGGTGATGGTCGGGGCGCCCCACTTCTTGTCCAGGACGACGTAGCGGCCCTTCGGGCCCAACGTCACCTTGACGGCGTTGGCGAGCGCGTCGACGCCGCGCTCGAGCTTGCGGCGGGCGTTCTCGTCGAACTCCAGGATCTTCGGCATGACTCTCCTCTCAACGAAGATCGGGTCGTCCGCCTCAGGAGGGGCTACAGACCCCTGAGAGGCGGACGACCCGAGGGAAATCAGGAAACGACAGCCAGTACGTCGCGCGCGGAGAGGATGAGGTACTCCTCGCCGGCGTACTTGACCTCGGTGCCGCCGTACTTGCTGTAGATGACCTTGTCGCCGACGCTGACGTCGAGCGGGACGCGGTTGCCGTTGTCGTCGATGCGACCCGGACCGATCGCCAGGACCTCACCCTCCTGGGGCTTCTCCTTGGCGGTGTCCGGGATGACCAGGCCGGAGGCCGTGGTCTGCTCAGCGTCGAGCGGCTTGACGACGATCCGGTCCTCGAGAGGCTTGATGTTGACCGACACGATGTCGACCTCCACTTTCTGGCACTTCGATGGTGGGTGGTGCACGTCTGGTGCCTGCGGGTCCGGTACGCCGTCGCGGGGGTCGCACCGGTTCACAGGCGCTGGCACACTCACGAGGAGAGTGCCAGATCAGAAACTAGCACTCACCCCAACTGAGTGCCAGCGTTACCCCGCACTGACAGGATCGGACCGTGGATCTCGACGCGTTCCGGTGGCTGCTCACCGACGACGGCCAGCGCCTGCTCGACGCGGCGGCAGGCGAGCTGCGCGCCTCGGGCGACTCCCTCGCCACGCAGACCAGGCTGCGCCGTACGGCGGAGCCGGCACACGTCGCGGCGGCGCTGACCCAGGTCACCCTGCGGGTGCGGGCCCGGGCGAAGTTCGGCGACCTCGCCGACCGGATGTACTTCACGCCCGACGGCCTGGAGCAGGCGACCCGGCCGCGCGTGGCCGAGCACCGCGCCGCCCGGCTGGCGGCCGCTTCGGCCACCACGCTCATCGACCTCGGCTGCGGCATCGGCGGCGACCTGCTCGCGGCGGCCCGCGTCGGCCTGGTCTGCGCCGGGGTCGATCTCGACCCGGTCCGCGTGGAGGTCGCCCGGGCCAACCTGGAGGCGCTCGGTCTCCCGGGTGCGGTGACGGTCGCCGACGCGACGACGGTCGACACCACGCCGTTCGACGTCGCCTTCGCCGACCCGGCCCGGCGGGGCGCCCGCGGCCGCACGTTCGACGTCGACGGCTGGACGCCGCCGTGGTCGTTCGTCGAGCGGCTGCTCGCGCGCGACTCCTGCGTGAAGGTCGCGCCGGGGATCCCCCACGACCTGCTGCCGCCCGGCGTCGAGGCCGAGTGGGTCAGCGACCGGGGCGAGGTCAAGGAGGCCGCACTCTGGTCCGGTCGGCTGGCGACCTGTGCCCGCCGGGCGACGGTGATCGCCGAGACCGGACTGGCCACGCTCACCGACGAGGACGACCCCGGGGCCGACGTCCGCGTGGTCGGTGCCTTCCTCTACGAGCCGGACGGCGCCGTGATCCGGGCCGGACTCGTCACCGCCGTCGCCGCGGGCGTCGACGGCGGCCTCGTCGACGAGCACATCGCCTACGTCACCTCCGACGCGTCGTACCGGACGCCGTTCGCGCGCGGCTACCGGGTCGTCGAGGAGCTCCCCTACCGCGAGAAGCAGCTGCGGGCGGCGATCCGCGAGCGCGGCATCGGGCGGCTCACGATCAAGAAGCGGGGCGTCGACGTCGTCCCCGACCAGCTGCGCAAGCGCCTCGACCTGCGCGGGGACGGCGAGGCGACGATCGTGCTCACCCGGGTGGCCGGCGAGGGCACGGCGCTGCTGGTGGAGCCCTTCTGATCGACGCCGACAGACGAATCTCCCGGGAGCCGACTGGCTCCCGGGAGACTCGGGTCGTGGGCGGTCAGGCGACCTGCGGGACCGGCTGCCCCTCGGCCTCGACGCGACGGGCCTGGCGGGCGTGCCAGATACCGAAGCCGAAGAGGACCAGCAGGACCGCTGCTCCGGCGAAGGCGGCGATGGCGGCGATGCCGGCGATGGTGCCGACGGTCGCGAACGCGTAGCCGTAGAGGAGCAGGCCGCGGAGGGTGTTGCCCATGAAGAGCGACTCACGCAGGTCCATCCACGCCTGGGCCTCGTCCTTCTGCGCCTGGGTGGCGTTGGGGTTCTCCGCGATGGCCGCGGAGAGCTCGCGACCCTTGGCGCTGGCCTCCTCGTAGGTGACGGGGTCACCGTTGTTGAGGGCCGCACCCGACGCGTTCATGTGCGCCAGGATGTAGTGGTCGGCGAACGCCTTGGCCTCGGGCCCGGTGTCCAGCGGACTGCCGGCGTAGGGCTTCAGGGCCTCGGCGTCGGCCTCGGGGAGGCTCGCGAGCGCGTCGCCCTCCGGCATCACGATGTCCTGCTGGGTGAACTGGGCCTCGACCTGGTCACCGATGAACACGTTCGCCCAGGTGAGCAGGCCACCGGCCATGAGGAGGACGGCGGCGAGGGCCAGTCCCGTCCATGAGATCAACTTGTCGAATGCCGAGCGCATCGTGCGCCTCCCTGTGTTGGCGGGACTCCTTCGTCCTGCTTCACCCAGAACGTTAGAAACTGCTGAACGCCGTCAGCAGGGCCGCACGGACGGTCCTGACGGGACCTAGGTCCCGTCAGGACCGCCGCAGCGTCGGCGGCTCAGCCCAGCGCGGCTCGCTCGGCGCCGATGGTGGTGTCGTCACCGTGACCGGTGTGCACGACCGTGTCGTCGGGCAGGGCGAAGAGCCGGGCCCGGATGGACTCCAAGATCTGGTCCCCGTCGGAGTAAGAGCGGCCGGTCGCGCCCGGCCCACCCTGGAAGAGGGTGTCGCCGGTGAACACGCACCCCAGGTCGGGGGCGTAGAGGCAGACCGCGCCCGGCGCGTGACCGGGCGTGTGCAGGACCTGCAGCGTCGTACCGCCCACCTCGATGACCTGACCGTCGGCCAGGTCGAGGTCCCACAGGTGGTCGCTGTGGGTGAGCTCCCACAGCGGCCGGTCGGCCGGGTGCAGCATGATCGGCGCGCCCGACCCGTCGTTGACCGCTTCGCGCAGCGCCGGCGCGACCCGCACGTGGTCGTCGTGGGCGTGGGTGCACACGATCGCCTTGACCCGCCGGTCCCCCACCACGGCCAGGATGTCGGCGACCGAGTGCGGGGCGTCGATCACCACGCACTCGGCGTCGTCGCCGATCACCCAGATGTTGTTGTCGACCTCGAAGGTCTGCCCGTCGAGGGAGAAGGTGCCCGAGCTGACCGCGTGGTCGACCCTGGCAGATCCCGGACCAGTTCCCGGACCGGTCACAGGATCACCACGCTGCGCAGTACGTCGCCGTGGTGCATCCGCTCGAAGGCGGCCTCGATGTCGCCGATGCCGATCTCCTCGGTCACGAACGCGTCCAGGTCCAGCCGGCCCTGCTGGTAGAGGTCGACCAGCATCGGGAAGTCCCGGCTCGGCAGGCAGTCGCCGTACCAGCTCGACTTCAGCGCACCGCCGCGGCCGAACACGTCGATCAGCGGCAGGTCCGGCACCTTCATGTCCGGGGTCGGCACACCCACCAGCACGACCGTGCCGGCCAGGTCGCGGGCGTAGAACGCCTGCTTCCAGGTCTCGGGACGCCCGACCGCCTCGACCACCACATCGGCGCCGTCCGCACCGTCGTAGGTCTCCGCGCAGATCCGCTTGATCTCCTCGACCGCGTCGACCTTCGAGGAGTCGACGGTGTGGGTCGCGCCCATCCGCTTCGCGGCCTCGAGCTTCTTCGGGTCGATGTCGACCGCGATGATCGGCGAGGCGCCGGCCAGCGCCGCCCCCGCGATCGAGGCCACGCCCACGCCGCCGCAGCCGATGACCGCGATCGACCGACCCCGGGTGATCTCACCGGTGTTGATGGCGGCGCCGATGCCGGCCATCACACCGCAGCCGAGCAGGCCGACGGCGGCCGGACGGGCCGACGGGTCGACCTTCGTGCACTGGCCCGCCGCGACCAGGGTCTTCTCCGCGAACGCGCCGATGCCCAGCGCCGGGGACAGCTCGGTGCCGTCCTCGAGAGTCATCTTCTGCGTCGCGTTGTGGGTGTTGAAGCAGTACTGCAGCTCGCCCCGCTTGCACGCCCGGCACTCACCGCACACCGCGCGCCAGTTCAGGACCACGAAGTCGCCCGGCGCGACACCGGTCACGTCCGGACCGACCGCCTCGACCACGCCCGCGGCCTCGTGGCCCAACAGGAACGGGAAGTCGTCGTTGATGCCACCCTCGCGATAGTGCAGGTCGGTGTGGCACACCCCACACGCCTGGACCTTCACCAGCGCCTCGCCCGGACCCGGGTCCGGCACATTGATCGTCACGACCTCGACGGGCTGACCCTTGCCACGGGCGACCACGCCCTTCACCTGATGCATGCGGCTAGCCAACCGCATCGGGCAAGTTTTGCAACCATCGGGCTCCCGACCGCGTCTCGGGGATGTGCGGACGATCGAGGAGACTGGAGCGGCGATGACCGACCGCGACGCCGACTTCACGGCGTACCTCCAGGCGCGCCAGCCGCGGCTGCTGCGTACGGCGTACCTGCTGACGGGCGATCAGCACCAGGCGGAGGACCTGCTGCAGACCTCGCTCGCGAAGCTCTACCTGGCCTGGGAGCGGGTGCAGGAGCGCGACTCGGTCGACGCCTACGTGCGACGGATCATGGTCAACGAGAACAACTCGGTCTGGCGGCGCCCCTGGCGTCGGCGCGAGGTCACCACCGAGGCGGTGCCGGACCGCACGCCGGTGCACGACGCGTACGACGAGGGCCGGTCCGCCGCGGTCTGGCAGGTCGTGCAGACGCTGCCGCGCAGGGCCCGCGCCGTCGTGGTGCTGCGCTACTACGAGCAGCTCACCGAGGCCGAGACCGCCGAGGTGCTCGGCATCTCGGTCGGCACCGTGAAGTCCCAGTGCAGCCGGGCGCTGGCCGCGCTGCGCGAGCGAACGCCCGTCGACCTGAACCCCCACGCCGATCCGGGCAGCCACCGGGAGGAGGAGCGATGACCGAGGAGACCTTCGTGCGAGAGCTGGAGCGCCACGCCGACGACGTCCACGGCGTGCCTCTCACCCTCGAGACCGTGCGCGGCCGCGCCCGGCAGATCCGGCGCCGGCGGCGGACGGCGGCCGCGGTCGGCGTGGCTGCGGCCGTGGCGGCGGTCGTGCTGGTGCCGGCGGCGTTGACCGGCGGTGGGAGCGAGCGGGCGCCCGAGCCGGCCCCGCCGCTCACCGCGCCCGGCTCGTCGGTGCTGCACGACGGCGTCGTCACCAAGCCCGACGGCGAGACCGTGCGCCTCGATGTCGACAATGCCGACGTGACACAACTGGGCGTGCTCACCGACGGTCGGATCGTGCTCGCGGTGCAGCGGCCGTCGCAGGTCCGCGTGTACGCCGCCGACGGCTCGCTCGACGCGACGTACCCGGTGCGCCAGAACGTGTTCTCCATGTCTCCGCGCGACGACGCGGCAGCGTGGGTCGCGAAGGATCTCACCGTGCGGGTCCTGGCGAGCGGCACGACCGAACCGGCGACGTGGGCACGGATCCCGAGACTGCCGGGGACCGACGGAAACATCAGCGCCGTCATCGACCCCGGTCATCTCCTGGTCGACGACGGAACTGCGACGTCGGTCGAGATGACCTCCGCGGGCGAGTCGGCGCTGACCACCCCCGAGCCCTTCCGGGTCGTGGACGTCAGCCCCGACCGGAAGCTCTGGGCGGTCTCGTTCGTCCCCGACGCCGACCACGAGCAGTTCGGGTGCAGCGGCCTCTACGAGCCCGAGACGGGCACGGTCGTCGCTCGCAGCTGCGACGTCGGGTACCTCGAGTTCGCCCCCGACGGGCAGCACCTCATGGCCCTCCGGGGCGACAACAACATGTTCGGCGAGGCGTCGACGTACGACCTCGATCTGCAGGAGATCGGCCGCTACGCGTCCGCGGGGAAGGGTGACGTCATCAGCCGAGCCGCCTGGGCCGATGCGACCCACCTGGTCGTCGCGCGCACCGACTGGAAGACGTCGACATGGTCGCTGGAGCGGGTCGACCTGACGTGGGACGACCCCGAGGTCGTCGTACCGGAGGCGCCGGGCCGCAACCCCGAGTCGGTCCAGGAGTTCGTGCTCTCCGAGTGAGCGATACGTCACCGGGACTTCGCCCCGAGTTAGGTCGGGGGTAGACGAAAGTCGGAGGCATCCGGACGCCGCTCGTCGGTAGGCTTGCCGATCGTGTTCGCAGCTCTTGGTCGTCTCACGTCCCGTCGTCCCTGGTTCGTCATCGCCGCGTGGGTGGTGATCGCCATCCTCGTCGCGGCCTTCGCGCCCGCCTTGACCACCACCCAGGAGGAGTCGGAGTTCCTGCCCGACCACTACGAGTCGGTGCAGGCGGCCCAGATCCAGGAGGAGCAGTTCCCCGGCGCCACCACACCGGCGGCGCTGATCCTCTTCGAGCGCGAGGACGGCAAGGCACTCACCGAGGACGACCAGGCGGAGGTCGGCCGGATCGCCGAGGAGCTCGGGCCGGAACTGGGCAAGGACACCTTCGTCCAGCAGGTCGTGACCGTCGGTCCCGACGGCCAGCCGAACATCTCCGAGGACGGCAAGGTCCAGGTCGGCATCGTCGGCCTGGCCGAGGGCTCGACCGGCTTCGACACCCAGGCGTTCGACGACGCGAAGTCGATGCGCGACGACATCGCCGATCTGACCGAGGGCACGGACCTGAAGGTCACCTCCACCGGCTCCGTGCCGCAGGGCCTGGACTCCCAGGAGTCCAGCGAGCGGTCGCTCGCCATCGTCGGCATCGCCACGATCGTGCTCATCGTCGGGCTGCTGGCGATCATCTTCCGCAGCGTCATCATCTGCCTGATGCCGATCGTCGTCGTCACGCTGGTGTCCATGGTCGCGACCGGCCTGATCGGCTGGGCCAACGAGGCCTTCGACCTCAAGGCCGACTCGTCGATCCAGACGATCCTGGTCGTCGTCCTCTACGGCATCGGCACCGACTACATCCTGTTCTTCCTGTTCCGCTACCGCGAGCGGCTGCGGCAGGGCGAGGACACCCGCGCCTCGGTGGTGCACGCGCTCGAGCGGGCCGGTGAGGCGATCGCCTCCGCCGGCGGCGCCGTGATCGTCGCCTTCCTCGCGCTGCTGCTCAGCTCGCTGGGCATCTTCAAGGCGATCGGCCCGGCACTCGCGATCGCGGTGGCCGTGACGCTGCTCGCGGCGCTGACCCTCGTGCCGGCGGTCGTGACCGTGCTCGGCCGGGCCCTCTTCTGGCCCTCGAAGAAGTGGCGCCAGGAGCCCGAGGCGGCTCGCTTCGGCAAGATCGGCCAGAACCTGGGCCGGCGCCCGGGCGTGTTCGCCGCCGCGTCCGGCCTGGTCCTGGCCGTGCTCGGGGTCTTCGCGTTCAGCTTCAACCCGTCGTTCGACTTCACCTCGAGCCTGCCCAAGGACGTCGAGTCGACGAAGTCGCTGAACACCTTCCAGGAGCACTTCGCGGCCGGCGCGAGCGAGCCGGTCCCGGTCATCGTGCGGGCCGACGACGGCACCCTCGACGAGGCCTCCCTGGAGACGTTCGCCAGCGACCTCGGCGAGGCGCAGGGCGTGTCCCAGGTCTACCCGGCCACGGTCTCCGACGACGGCACCACGGCGCAGTTCATGGTCGTCCTCGACAACGACCCCGCGTCCGACCAGGCGCTCGACGACGTCAAGGGACCGATCCGCGACGCCGCCCACGCGGCCGCACCGGACGGCACCGAGGCCTTCGTCGGCGGTACGCCGGGCATCTTCGCCGACCTGCAGGAGGCGATGATCCGCGACTACAAGGTGGTCTTCCCGGTCGCCGCGCTGGTGATCATGCTGATCCTCGCCCTGCTGCTGCGCAGCCTGGTGGCCCCGCTCTACCTGATGGCGGCGGTCGGCCTCAGCTTCGCGGCGACCCTCGGCGCGACCGTGATCGTGTTCCAGGGCATCGCGGGCGACAGCGGCCTGATCTTCATGCTGCCGATCTACATCTATCTGTTCGTGACGGCACTGGGCACCGACTACAACATCCTGATGATCGCGCGACTACGTGAGGAGGCCCGCGAGGGCAAGGAGCCGCGGGCGGCGGCCGCCGAGGCGCTCAAGCACGCGGGGCCGACCATCGCCGCGGCCGGCGTGATCCTGGCCGGCACGTTCGCCTCGCTGATGCTCAGCGGCAACACGCTGATGATGTCGATGGGCTTCGCGCTCTCCTTCGGCATCTTCATCGCGGCGTTCGTGATGGCGATGTTCTTCACCCCGGCTCTCACCGCGCTCATCGGACACGCAGCCTGGTGGCCCGGCCACCAGGACCGGCAGGCCCCCCAGGAGCTGTCCGACGTGCCCGAGGAGCCGGCCCGCACCTGACGCCAGGATCGCGGGCGTACGCCCGAGCGCGCGATACCCAGTGACGAAGTGGTCGTTCCGACAGCACCGGAACAGCCACATCGTCACTGGGTATCGCCATTTCGGCACCCTCAGACGAGGACCTCGGTCACCGGCTGGGAGGAGTCGGCGGGCAGGTCGAGTCGCGACGGCGTACGACCGCGGGCGACCATCTCGGACCCGAGCGCGGCGACCATCGCGCCGTTGTCGGTGCACAGGCCGGGGCGCGGGACCCGCACCCGGATGCCGCGGGCCGCGGCGCGCTCCTCGGCCAGCACCCGCAGTCGCGAGTTCGCGGCGACGCCGCCGCCGATCAGGATGTGGTCGATGCCCTCGGTGACGGCGGCGTCGATCGCCTTGCGGGTGAGCACGTCGCAGACGGCCTCCTGGAACGACGCGGCGACGTCGTTGACCGGCACCGGCTCGCCCGAGCGCTCGCGGGCCTCGACCCAGCGCGCCACCGCGGTCTTGAGACCCGAGAACGAGAAGTCGAACCGGTGCCGCTCGAGGTCGCGGCGCGCGGTGAGACCGCGCGGGAAGTCGACGTAGACGCTGTCGCCCTCGCGGGCGGCGCGGTCGATGTGCGGGCCGCCGGGGAAGGGCAGCCCGAGCAGCCGGGCGACCTTGTCGAAGGCCTCCCCCGCCGCGTCGTCGATGGTCGCGCCGAGCGGGTCGACCCCGCCGTGCTGACCCGTCACGTCGGTGACCCGCAGCAGCGACGAGTGCCCACCCGAGACCAGCATCGCCAGGCACGGCTCGGGCAGCGGGCCGTGCTCGAGCTGGTCGACGGCGACGTGCGCGGCGAGGTGGTTGACGCCGTAGATCGGCTTGTCGAGCCCCACGGCGAGCGCCTTGGCCGCGGCGACGCCGACCATCAGGGCCCCGGCCAGGCCGGGGCCGCTGGTCACCGCGATCGCGTCGACGTCGGTCAGCGCGATGCCCGCGGTCTCGCAGGCACGCTCGATGGTCGGCACCATCGCCTCGAGGTGGGCGCGGCTGGCGACCTCGGGGACGACGCCACCGAAGCGGGCGTGCTCGTCGACGCTGCTCGCGACGGCGTCCGCCAGCAGCGTGTGGCCGCGGACGATCCCGACACCGGTCTCGTCGCAGGAGGTCTCGATCCCGAGGATCAGCGGCTCGTCGCTCACCCGATCATTGTGCCGAACGGCCTAGATGAGTAATTCCAAGGGATCGTGCAAGCGAGCGGCGCTCAGCGCCGCGCTGGCCAGGCGCCGGCGCGACGACAGGCTGGATGTCTCTCGAGCGCTGGCAACGCAGCCAGCGTGGATGCTGAGCGTCGCGTAGCGTGCGAGACCTTGGAATTAGTCATCTAGCCGCGGGCGCCGCAGCCTCGGCCCAGGCCGCGGCGCAGCACGATGGCCGTGGTGCCGTCGCGGTAGTAGCGGCGCCGCCGGTCGACCTCGACGAAGTCGCGGGCGGAGTAGAACGCCAGCGCGCCCGCGTTGTCCTCGCGCACCTCGAGCAGCAGCCGGTCGGCACCGGCCGCGCGGGCGGCGACCACCACGGCGTCCAGGAGCTCGGAGGCGAGCCCGTGGCGGCGATACCCCGGATCGACCGCGATCCGCTGCAGCTCGGCGATGTCCGCGACGATGCTGGCCACGGCATGGCCGACGACGACGCCGTCGACCTCGGCGACCAGGTAGCTCACGGTCGGCAGCGCGCCGGTCACGCCCTCGCCGACCAGCGCCTCCGACCAGGCGTCGGCGCCGAGGTTGTCGCGTTCCAGCGCCGCCACCGCGGGTATGTCGCCGGCGGCCGCGAGCCGGACCGTCACGAGACCGGCTTCGGCGGGTGCGCGGCGGCCGCGTCCGGCCGGCGCAGGTAGAGCGGCTCGGGGTCGAGCAGCTCCGCTCGCTCCTCCGCCACCGTACGGGCCAGCCAGCCGGCGTCCGGCGCTTCGGGTCCCACCCGGCGCGGGAAGGAGTCGGGGTAGAGGACCGCTCCCTGCCCCACCACCGGGACGTCGGTGGCGAGCACGGCAGGCTTGTCGACGAGCGGTCCGTCGAGACGAGCGCCGTCGGCGTCGTACCGCGCGAGGTAGACCTCCTTGCGGCGGGCGTCGGTCGCCACCGCGAACGGCTCTGTCACGACACCGGTGTCGACGGCCTGCACGGCCAGCACGTCGAGCGAGCACACGCCGTACACGGGGATCTCGAGCACGAAGGCGAGGGTGCGCGCGGTCACGAGGCCCACGCGCAGGCCGGTGAACGGTCCGGGCCCGACGCCGACGGCGATCGCGGTGAGGTCCTGGCGGACGATGCCCACCTCGCTCATCGCCCGGTCGATGAGGGGGGCGAGCTGCTCGGCGTGCTTCATCGGCCGCTCGGCACGGAGCTCGGCCACCATCTTGCCGGACTCCCCGTCATGGAGGGCGACGGAGACGTGCGGGGTGGCGGTGTCGAAGGCGAGCAGCACGGGTCGAGGCTAGGGCATCGGCCTAGGCCGACCGCACGTCGCCGAGCTCGACCGCGATGTCGAGGTGGCCGGCGTGCCGGGCGTACTCGGCCAGCACGTGGAAGCAGATCCACTCCAGCGTCGGCGGGTCGTCGGCGAACCGGCCTCCCGGCGCGGCGGTCGCGTCGAGCGGGAAGTCTCGCAGCACGCCGCGGGTCCGCTCCCCGATCCGCTCCAGGCGCTCGACGAGCTGCTCGGCGGTCACGTCGTCGGCGACCGCCCAGCGCCCGTCGGCGGCCTCGTCCCACGGCTCGTCGACGGTCCAGTCGCCCCACGGGTCGTCGACCGAGTCCCCGAGGAAGCCCCAGACGAACCAGCGCTGCTCCATGTGGAGCACGTGGCTGAGCAGCTCGATCGGCGTCCACCCCGACGGCACCAGCGTCGTACGCCGCCGCTCCTCCGGCAGCGCCAGGACGGTCGCCGCGAGGTCGGCGCGGACCCAGTCGAGGTACGCCGCCCAGCGCGCTGCTCCGGCCGGACCGCCCTTCGCGGGCTCGGCGTCGTCGCGCGAGACCCGGTGGTCGTCCGTCGCCATCAGGGTCCTTCGGTCGCGGCCGTCACCGACGCGTGGATCTCGAACACCTTGTCCAGGCTCACCATCTCGAGCAGCCGGAGCGCCGGGCCGGGTCCGCAGACCAGACCGATCTCGGCCTCTCGGCTGGCCAGCCAGCGCCGCGCGGCGACCAGCGTCCCGATCCCGGTCGAGTCCATGAAGGTCACGCCGTCGAGATCGACGACGACCCGCGGCTGCGAGCAGAGCACCGGGTCGAAGAGCACCTGCCGGAGCCGCGAGGCCGTGAAGACGTCGATCTCCCCGCTGACGGTGACCACGGTGTGCCCGTGCCCGGACCTGACCCCGATCTCGAACGGACGCTCGGTCGTCGCCGTGTGATCCACGAGACAGACGGTACCCCGACGGCGGCCGTCCGGAACGTGCTCACTCGATCCGGTTGCCGGCCTCGTCCCAGTGCTCCGCCACCTTCTTGCTCGGCTGCACCCGCGGCGGCTCCCCCGGCATCTTGGGGTAGTCGGGCGGGAAGTTCAGCTCCCCGCCCGGGAGCTCCTCCCAGAGTCGCAGCAGCGGATCGAGGGAGTACGCCGTCTCGTCGATCGTGGCCCACGGGTCACCGTCTCGGACCCGATCGGGGACGGTGAAGAGGTTGTACTCCCGCGGGTCCCTCACGCCGGCGAGCTCGTCCCAGGTCATCGGTGTCGAGACGGGGGCACCCGGCAGCGGGCGCAGGGAGTACGCCGAGGCGATGGTCCGGTCCCGGTTGTTCTGGTTGAAGTCGACGAAGATCCGCTCGCCGCGCTCCTCCTTCCACCAGTCGACGGTCACGCCGTCGTCGCGCCGGGCGAGCTCGCGGCCGAAGCCGATCGCGGCGTGCCGGACGTCGGTGAACTCCCAGCGCGGCTCGATCCGCACGTAGATGTGCACGCCCCGGTTGCCCGAGGTCTTCGGGTAGCCGCGCAGGCCGAGCTCCTCGAGCAGCTCGCGGGCGACACCGGCGACCCGGACGGCGTCGGCGAACGTCGTACCGGGCTGCGGGTCGAGGTCGATGCGCAGCTCGTCGGGGTGGTCGGTGTCGGTGCGCCGTACCGGCCACGGGTGGAAGACCAGCGTGCCCATGTGGGCGCACCAGACCGGCACGGCGATCTCGGTCGGGCAGATCTCGTCGGCGGTGCGTCCCGAGGGGAAGGTGACCTGCACGGTCTCGACGTACTCGGGCGCCCCCTTGGGCACCCGCTTCTGGTAGAAGGCGTCGGCGTCCTTGTCCTGCGGCCCGGTGGCGAGCTTCATGCCGGGCCGGACACCGGAGGTCCACCGCTCCAACGCCGTCGGCCGGTCGCGGAGCGCGCGCATCAGCCCGTCCTCGACGCTCGCGAAGTACTCCGCGACCATCAGCTTGGTGACCTCGGGCGTGGTCTCGGTCGCCTCGTAGATCACCCGGTCGGGACTGGACACGCGGACGGCACGGCCGCCCGCCTGGACCTCGGCCGCGGGGGTCTTCGCCATGCGTCGACCCTAGCCCGGCACGACGGAGGAGTGCCGGGCGTGGGGAGGCAGGTCGAGCAAGCCTGCGAGGTCGCAACGGCGCGTCGAAAGCTCACGGTAGCGGGCCGTGAGCCCGCCCCACCCCCACGACGTACGCTGAAGGCATGGCCTACAACGTGTCGAAGACCGACAAGGAGTGGCGCGAGGAGCTCACGCCTGAGGAGTACGCCGTCCTGCGCCAGGCCGGCACCGAGCGGGCGTTCGTCGGCGCGTACACCGACACCGAGACGACGGGCGTCTACCGCTGCAAGGCCTGCCAGGCCAAGCTCTTCGAGTCGGACACCAAGTTCCACTCCGGCTGCGGCTGGCCCTCCTTCTACCAGCCGATCAGCGACACCATCGAGTACCTCGAGGACAACTCCCACGGGATGAAGCGGGTCGAGGTGCGCTGCGCCAACTGCGGCTCGCACCTCGGCCACGTCTTTCCCGACGGCTACGGCACCCCCACGGGCGACCGCTACTGCATCAACTCGATCAGCCTGACCTTGGAGCCGGCGGACCAGCAGTGACGCGAGGTCACTCCTCGTCGACGAGCGCGCCGGTGACCACGACGACGGCCTCGCCGTAGGTCCGGTCCGCCCACTGCTGCAGCGAGCCGTCGTCGTAGGTGACGTCCACGACGACGCGCGGCCCGGTGACGTAGGCGTCCTGGGCGCCGGGCAGCTCCAGCACCTCGGCCTGGATCCGCTCCAGCTCGGCCCTGCTCAGCTGCTCGGCCGGCTCGGGGTAGGTCGGCTCGGCGGCCGGCATCGCGTCGTACAGCGCGGCGGGGACGGCGCTGGTCACGGTCAGCCGCTCGCCGTCCCAGGTGCCCGTGACGGCGAACTGCCCCCACCGGGTCGCGCCCTCCCGCTCGAAGACGCCGCGCTGGGCCGCCCAGTCCCAGCCGACCAGCTCGGGCCCGTCGCACTGCGGCGGGTGGGACTCCCGGACCGGCCCCAGGCAGAGCTCGGGGGTGCCGGTGTCGATGACCGTGGCGAGCGTGCGGGTGTGCACCGGGCCGGGGGCCGCCGGGGTCGCGGCGGGCGGCGCGGCCGCCGTCGGCCGGTCGGCGGAGGTCACGGAGTCGTCGGTCGCGGTGGCGTCGTCACCGCTGCCGCACGCGGTCAGTGCGAACAGCGCGGCGGCGGCGAGGGCGATCGTGGTCTGCATCATGGCGGTACGACGACGCACCGGCCACGTCGGTTCCCTGCTAGATGAGTAATTCCAAGGGATCGTGCAAGCGAGCGGCGCTCAGCGCCGCTCCGGCAAGGCGCCGATGCGTCGGCAGACTGGACGTCTTTCAAGTGTCGGCAACGCCGCCGGAGCGGATGATGAGCGTCGCGCAGCGTGCGAGGCCTTGGAATTAGTCATCTAGGGCAGGCGGTCGACCAGCTCGGCGACGTCGACCCGGGCGCCGGTGTAGAACGGCACCTCCTCGCGCACGTGCCGACGGGTCTCGGAGCCCCGCAGGTGCCGCATCAGGTCGACGATGCGAGAGAGGTCGTCGGCCTCGAACGCCAGGATCCACTCGTAGTCGCCGAGCGCGAACGACGGCACCGTGTTGGCGCGCACGTCGGGGTAGCCGCGCGCCATCTGGCCGTGCTCGGCGAGCAGTCGACGGCGCTCGGCGTCGTCGAGCAGGTACCACTCGTAGGACCGCACGAAGGGGTAGACCGCGGCGTACGCGTGCGAGCGCTCGTCGGCGAGGAACGCCGGCAGGTGGCTGCGGTTGAACTCCGCCGGCCGGTGCAGCGCCATCTGCGACCAGACCGGCGCCAGGCGGGTGCCGAAGCGGGTACGACGCAGCCGGTGGTACGCCGCCTGCAGCTGGTCGGCCGAGGCCGCGTGCCACCAGACCATCACGTCGGCGTCGGCGCGCAGGCCGGCGACGTCGTAGACGCCGCGGACGACCACGCCGTCGGCCGCCAGGTCGGCGAGCAGCTTCTCGAGCTCCTCGGCCTCGGCGGCGCGGTCGGCGTTGTCGCCGAGCCGCTCCTCGAGACGGAAGACCGACCACATCGTGTACCGGATCGTCTCGTTCAGCTCGTTGATGCGAGCGGCGTTGCTCTTGATCTCGGCCTGCGGGTCGGTCTCGCTCATGCCCCTATTGTGCAAGGCGCCCCCCGATCGCAGCGGGCCGGGATCATCGGGCGTGACCCGCACCGCACCGCCTAGGTTCGGAGCCATGATCACCGAGCTGAACCGGCTGGTCGCACTCGTCGAGGAGCGGCTCACCGACGGCCTCGACGTCGGTGCGCTCGCCCGGGCGCTCGGCACGACCGAGCACCACCTGCGGCGGATGTTCGCCGCGCTGGCCGGCATGCCGCTCTCGGAGTACGTACGCCGGCGCCGGATGACCGTCGCCGCCGCGGACGTGATCGGCGCCGACGACGATCTGCTGACGATCGCCGTGCGCTACGGCTACGGCTCGACCGAGGCGTTCGGCCGTGCCTTCCGGTCCGTGCACGGCAGCGTGCCGGCCGAGGTACGCCGCGCCGGCGGTCCGCTCCGGTCCCAGCCCCGCCTCACGTTCCGTCTCACCGTCGAAGGGAGCACCCCCATGGACACCCGCATCGTCGACCGGCCCGAGTTCCGCCTCGTCGGCCACGCGTTCCGCGTGCCGTTGATCTACGAGGGCGTCAATCCGCACATCCGGCAGCACATCGAGTCCCTCGCCCCCGAGCAGCACCGGCGGCTCAAGGCGCTCTCGGACACCGATCCGGCCGGCATCCTCGCCGTCACCGCCGACAGCGAGCCCGACGCGGCCGAGGGCTCGATGCTGACCTACCTGCACGGCGTCGCCGTCACCGGGGCGGTCCCCGACGACCTCGACGCCGTCGCGGCACCGGCGGGCTCGTGGGCGGTCTTCCGCACCAGCGGCGCCTACCCGCAGGTGCTGCAGGAGACCTGGGCGGCCACCGCGACGCAGTGGTTCCCGTCCAACCCGTGGCGGCTCCGTCCGGGCCCCTCGCTGGTCGCGATCCTGGAGCACGCCGACGACTTCGGCACCGCCACCGCCGAGCTGTGGCTGCCGATCGAGCCGGCGTGACGGAGCTCAGTCGCGGCCGTAGCCGGCCTCCCGCGCCTTGATGATCGCCTCGGCCCGGCCGGCGGCGTGCAGCTTGGCGTAGACGCCGGAGACGGCGTTGCGGACGGTCTTGTTGGAGACGTAGAGCTCGGCCGCGATCGCGTCGTTCGACCGGCCCGCGGCGAGCAGCCGGAGCACGTCGCGCTCACGATCCGTCAGGTCCGGGAACGGCTCGGGCTCCTCCGCCCGCGTCGCGGCCCCGGAGAAGTACGACGACACGCGCGCCGCCAGGCTCGCGCCGAAGACCATGCCGCCGGTCGCCGCCGCGCGGATCGCCGTCTGCACCTCGTCGGCCCCGGAGCCCTTCAGCAGGTAGCCGCTCGCACCGGCGCGGATCGCGCTGAGCACGGTGTCGTCGTCCTCGTTCATGGTCAGCATCACCACCCGGACACCGGGCTGCCGGCCGGTGATGTGCCGGGTCGCCTCGATGCCGTCGAGGTGCGGCATCTGGATGTCCATCACCACGACGTCGGGCTCGGTCTCCGCGATCACGTGGATCGCGTCCCGGCCGTCGGCGGCCGCGCCGACGACCTCGATCCCGTCGAGGGCGCCGAGCAGGCTCGACAGCCCCTCACGCACGATCTGGTGGTCGTCGACGACCACGACGCGGATGTCGCTGGACGGATCGCTCATGGGGTGCTCCTCAGGGGCAGCCAGGCGCGCACGACCGTGCCGCCCGAGGTCGGGCAGGTGATCTCGCTGCGGCCGCCGAGCTCGGCGGCCCGCTCGCGCAGCCCGACGAGACCGACGCCCGCCTGGGCCGACGGTGCGATGCCGACGCCGTCGTCGGCGACCTCGACGAGCAGCGCGTGGTCGGCGACCTCGAGCCGGACGGTGCAGGTGCTGGCCCGGGCGTGCCGGGCCGCGTTGGTCATCGCCTCACCGGCGATCCGGTAGGCCGCGACCTCGACCGCGGCCGGCAGCGAGCCGAGCTCACCCGCCACGACCGTGGCGGCCGGCTCGAGCAGCTCGCCCTGCTGGCGCAGCGCGCCGGCCAGGCCACGGTCGTCGAGCGCGGGCGGCCGCAGGTCGTGGACGAGACGGCGTACGTCGGCGACGACGTCCTGCACGTGCCCGCTGACGCCGGCGATCTCGCGCTCGGCGGCATCGGGGTCCTTCGGGACGAGCAGCCGCGCGGACTCGAGCTGGAAGACCACGCCGCTGAGCGCCGGGCCGAGCCCGTCGTGGAGGTCGCGGCGGATCCGGCGCCGCTCCTCCTCGCGCGCGGTGACGAGGCGCTCGCGGCTCTCCTGGAGCTCGTCGGCGAGCCTGCTGGTGCGCGCGGCGGTCGCGGCCTGGCGCACCAGGTCGCCGAGCAGCTCCTCGTCGCGGCGCGACAGCCGGCTGCGCAGCCCGCGGGCCGGCAGCACCAGCCTGCCGACCTCCGCGTCGCGGTAGGTGATCGGCAGCGCGCGGGTCTCGGCGGGACGGTCGCCGTACGTCGCGAGCAGCCGCTCGCCGTTGCTGCGGTCGACCTCGACGCTGACGAACCCCACCCCGAACGCACTCGCCACCGACCGGGCGACGACGGCGAGCTGCTCGGCGCCCTCCTCGGTCGACTCCAGCGTCGAGGCCAGCCCGGCCACGACGTCGTACGGGTTGGCGCGGTCGCCGAAGAGGGACCGCCGCACGCCCCGCGACAGCCGGTTGCGCAGCGGTCCGTAGAGCAGCACGGTCGTCAGCAGCACGACCAGCACCACCTGCGACTGGGCCATCGCGTCGTCGAGCACGAGCGTGATCGCCGCGACCACCGCGAAGTCGATCACGACCAGCACCAGCGCGAGCAGCGAGAGCAGCACCGTGCGGCCGAGCAGCTCCTCGATGGGGACCAGCCGCGGGTTGACGACGGCCACCGTCATCGCGATCGGTGTCAGCACGATGCAGACGAAGAACACGACCGCCGTCAGGTCGCCGAGCTCGAGGAAGAGGGTCACGACGATGGTCGTCGCGGTCACCAGCGCACCCCACAGCAGCCAGCGCAGCTGGTCGCGCTCGGTGCCGCGGGACCGGCGGTAGCGGTGCACGACGACGCCGACCGGCACGATGAGGCCGATCACCGTCAGGGCCTGGAGGCCGCCGGTCAGCACGCCCGCGATCGGCTCGAGGGCCCAGACCGTGGTCCAGTCGGGATCGACGCCGGGCATCAGGCGGCCGGTGGGCTGGTCGTACGGCGTGACGACGAACGCCAGCGCCCCGACGACGAGCACGATCATGCAGACCCAGCTCGCCGCTCCCCACGGCCCGCGCGGGAACCGGCCCTCGGGGAAGACCAGCGGCAGCACCACGATCGTCGCCGGCAGCAGCGAGGTGAAGCGTGCGAGGAACCAGACCGCGAAGGTCATCGCGGGCAGCGCGTGGTCGGTGACGAGCCCGAGGCGGACGTAGGCCTCGGACAGCCCGTCGAGGGACCAGAAGAGGCCGACCGCGCCCAGGGTCCAGCCGATGCCGCGGTGGCCGGGGTGGCGCAGCACCACCGCAGAGAGGACCGCGAGGATCAGACCGATCAGGCCGGTGCCGACGCCGTGACCGATCTCGATCTCGGCGCCGAACGACCACAGCATCGGCTCGCCGTACGACCTGCTCTCGAAGACGAGGATGCCGACGAGGCAGGCCAGGCAGAGGACAGGCAGCACGACAGCGACCGGCCAGGCGGCCGGTCGCTGCGCGGTGCTGTCGGTCGGATTCACCGGCACATCATGACCGGTACGCACGGTCGCCGAGGGCGAAACCGAGCGCGGCGACGAGGACCAGCAGCGGCCCGGTCGCGCCGGCCATGTACTGCGCCGGCGAGACGCCGATCACGACGGTGAGACCGCCGAGCACCAGGCCGGTGCGGCCGATCCAGCGCGGGACGGCGCCGGCGCGGCTCGCGGTGAAGGTCGCGAGGCCGGCGAGGCCGGCGAGCACCCAGCACCACGGGATCGTGCCGGTCCAGTGGTTGAACATGACCGCGTTGACCGGCTCGATCATCTGCTCGTCGGCGCCGATGCCGAAGACGAACTCGGTGTCGAGGCCGCTGCCGATCACGGCCACCACCGCGGTGCCCAGCAGGCCGCCGAAGGCGACCAGCGGGGCCGCCGAGCGATCGCCGAGGCCGTCGCGCAGGCGCCGGAACAGGCCGGCGGCGAACACCACCAGCAGCAGGGCGCCGACCACGGTGAACACGTGGAACGCGAGGATCTGCGGGGTCTGGTCGGCGAGCTTGTCGGCCATGCCCTGCGGGTCGCCGAACAGGCTCTTGTCGTACACCGCGTCGATCATGCTCGACGAGACGATCGTGCCGATGCCGGCGAGGCCGGCTCCGATGCCGGCGAACGCCCACGAGCGGGAGGCGCCGGCCGGGCGCGGGGTGACGGTGGAGACGTCCGATCGGACGGGGTTGTCGGTGGTGACGTGGGTGGTCATCTCGGTGCCTTCTGTGAGTGGTTCCTGTCGATGACCACAGGCTGGCGGGCCGGTTGTCCCGGCAGCCAGGGACAACGGGGCAGACCCGATACCCAGCGGCACAGTGGTTGTTCCCGGCACCCGGGAACGACCACATCGTCACTGGCTATCCCTCAGTGACGAGCTCTCGGGCGGCGCGGTGGGCGGAGGCGATGACCGCGGGGATGCCCACCCCGTCGTAGGCGGCACCGCAGACGGCGAGGCCGGGTACGCCGGCGACGGCCGCCCGGGCGCGGGCCACCCGGTCGAGGTGGCCGACGGCGTACTGCGGGAGGCCGCCGCCCCAGCGCTGCACGTGGGTGTCGACGGGCGCGGCCGCGACCCCCACCGCGTCGCGGAGGTCGGCGAGCGACCAGGCGACCAGCTCCTCGTCGGTGGCCTGGAGGGCCACGGCCTCGCCGTACCGACCGAGGGAGGTGCGCATCAGCAGCAGCCCGGCGCCGGCGCGGCGCACCCAGCCCCACTTCGAGAAGGAGAACGTCGCCGCCTTGATCCGGCGGCCCTCGACCGGCGGCACCAGGAAGCCGGAGGAGTCGGTCGCGTCGAGCGTCGGCACGTCGGCGGCCCGGAAGGCGAGCGTCACCACCGCCATGGACGCCGACTCGATGCCGGCCAGCACCGCCGCGGCGGTCGGCGCGACCGTCGACAGCAGCCGGGCCGTCGGCGCGGCCGGCGTCGCGAGCACCACGGCGTCCGCGGTGACCGGCACCGCGGCGGTGGTCGGCCCGACCACCAGCTCGAAGCCCCCCGCGGCGGTGCGCCGCAGCTCGCGCACGGTGGCCCCCGTGCGCACGGTCAGGCCGGCGGCCAGCGCCTCCGGCAGCCGTCCCATCCCCTCCGGGATGCCCGCGAAGACCGGCGCGTCGTACGTCGTGGGCACCGCGCCGGCCGCCTCCAGCACCGACCCCGCCGAGGCGTAGGCGACCAGCTGCGGGACCGCGGCGCGGGCGGAGATCAGGCGGGCGTTGCCGGCGTACACCCCGCCGAGCAACGGCTCGACCAGCCGGTCGGTGACCTCCGCGCCGAAGCGGCGGTCGACCAGCTCCCCCACCGAGATGTCGTCGGCGATGCGCTCGGGCGGCAGCGTCGGCTCGAGCCGCACCCGCTCGACGCCCTCGGGCGTCAGCACACCGGACGCCGCCAGCTGGGCGAGGTCGAGCGGCACGCCCATCAGCGAGCGCGGCAGCGGCCGCAGCGCGCCGCGGGTCCAGATCCGCGAGGAGGCGACCGCGGGGTGCTCGATCGGCAGCCCGAGCTCGCGGGCCAGCGTCACGCCCTCGGGGCGCCGGTTGAGCATCGCCTCGGCGCCCACGTCGACGTGCACTCCGGCGACCGAGGTCCGCAGCAGCTTGCCGCCGACCCGTGGCGACGACTCCAGCACGACGACGTCGTGCCCCCCAGCGACCAGGTCGCGGGCGGCCGTGAGGCCGGCGACCCCGGCGCCGACCACGACCACGCTGACCACGCGCCCACTCTCCCAGACCGGATCCGGAACCGAGCCGGCGCGGGTCGCGTCCCAACGGACATGGCCCGCTCACTCACCCGTTCGCTCTCTCCGACGGTGGCCGGCACCGCGCTGCTGGTCGCCCTGGTCTTCGCACTCACCGGCTGCTCCTCCGACGACCACGACGAACGGGACGACGCGGCGTCGGGCAGCACCGCCGCGCTGGACGCGCCCGCCGCGGACGCCCTCGAAGGCGCTGCCGACGCGGGCGGCGACGCCGCCCGGGGCCCGGACGCCGCCGCGCGGAGCGTCGCCCAGGAGATCCCCCAGGCGGTGATCCGCAAGGGCAACGTCGCACTGCGCGCCGACGACGTCGGACGAGCGCAGATCGAGGTGCGCAAGGTCGTCGACCGCCACGCCGGAGAGGTGACCGAGGAGAAGACGCAGTCGGACGACGACGGCCGGCCGACGTACGCACGGATGGTGCTGCGGATCCCCTCCGACGACTTCGGCGAGGCGGTCGAGGGGCTCAAGAAGATCGGCGAGCTCGAGTCCGCGAGCACCAACGAGGACGACGTGACGACGCAGGTCATCGACGTGCGGACCCGGCTCCAGGTGCAGCAGCGCAGCATCGCGCGGATCAGCGTGCTCTTCCAGCGGGCCCAGAGCATCCGCGACATCATGGCGATCGAGTCCGAGCTGTCGCGCCGGCAGGCCGACCTCGAGGCGCTCCAGCAGCAGGAGGCCTACCTGGCCGACCAGACCTCCCTCTCGACGATCGTGGTGAGCATCGACCGGACCCCGGCGCACCAGACGAAGCCCGAGGAGGACGATCGGGGCTTCCTGGCCGGACTGTCGGCGGGCTGGGGAGCGCTCGCGACGTTCGCGGTCGGGCTGGCGACCGCCGTCGGCGCGCTGCTGCCGTGGGTCGTCGTGGTGGCGGTCGTCGGCGTGCCGGCGCTGCTGCTGGTCCGGTCGGTACGCCGCCGGACGGCGGCCCGGCCGGCCGAGCCCGCTCAGTCGAGCGAGTAGCCCTGCACGAACTCGGTCAGCCGCTCCAGCTGACCGGGGTCGGTCGTCGGCAGCACGCCGTGGCCGAGGTTGAAGACGTGGCCGCGGGCGCTGCGGCCGGCCTCGATGATCTCGGCGGCCCGGGCGGTCATCACCTCGGTCGGCGCGAAGACCAGGGTCGGGTCGAGGTTGCCCTGCACGCCGCGGTCGCCGACCCGGGTGATCGCCTCGTGGAGGGGCGTGCGCCAGTCGACGCCGACCACGTCGGCGCCGGCCTCCCCCATCAGACCGAGCAGGTTCGACGTACCGACCCCGAAGTGGATCCGCGGCACGCCGAGCTGGCCGGCCCGGGCCAGCACGTCGGCGGAGTGGGGCATGACGTGCTCGCGGTAGTCGCCCGGGGTCAGCGCGCCGGCCCAGGAGTCGAAGAGCTGCACCGCGGACGCGCCGGCGGCGACCTGGATCTCGAGGTAGGCGGCGGAGATGCCGGCGATCTTGCGCATCAGCGCGTCCCAGACGTCGGGGGCGCCGAACATCATCGCCTTGGTCTTGGCGTGCTGCTTGGAGGGGCCGCCCTCGACGAGGTACGACGCGACCGTGAACGGCGCGCCCGCGAAGCCGATCAGCGGCGTGCCGCCGAGCTGGTCCACGAGGTCGCGCACCGCCTCGCTGACGTAGGGCACGTGGTCGGGGGTCAGGTCGGGGATCGCCGCCACGTCGGCGAGCGTGCGCACCGGCCGGTCGACGACCGGCCCGACGCCGGGCTTGATCTCGAGCTCGACCCCGACCGCCTTCATCGGCAGCACGATGTCGGAGAAGAAGATCGCGGCGTCGACGCCGTACCGACGCACCGGCTGGAGCGTGATCTCGGTGACCAGCGCGGGGTCCATGCAGGACTCGAGCATGCCGACGCCCTCGCGCACGGCGAGGTACTCCGGCAGCGACCGACCGGCCTGCCGCATGTACCACACGGGCGTGTGCCGCACCGGCTCTCCACGGAGCGCCTTGAGGAAGGCGCTGTCCCTGAGTCGCTCGGAGACACGGTCGTTCGCGGCCTGCATGTGCGAATCCTCCCAGGTCAGTCGGCGTGTTCGCACATCCACGACGCTCGGACCGACCTACTGTGAACCCATGGTGGTCGGTCAGGAGACACACCCGAGCACGGGTGCGGGCGCGGCGCCGGCGGAGTTCCGCGAGGCCGTGGCCACCATGCACGCCGCCCGCCTGCGGCCCGAGGTGCTCTGCGAGGAGATGCCCGCGCCGCAGCGCATCGCGCCCTGGGCCTCGGCGCTCTCGGCCGACGTCACCGTCGACGGGACCGACATCGGGACCGGCCGGATCATCCTGCTGCACGACCCGGCAGGCAACGACGCCTGGTCGGGCACGTTCCGCTGCGTGGCGTACGCCCGGGCCGAGGTCGACCTCGAGCTGATCACCGACCCAATGCTCGCCGCCGTGGGCTGGACCTGGCTGACCGAGGCGCTCGACGAGCACAGCGCGTCGTACGTCGCGGCCTCGGGCACGGTGACCCGGGTCGCGACCGAGAGCTTCGGCGGGATGGCCGACGAGGGCGGCACGGCGCAGATCGAGATCCGGGCGTCCTGGACGCCCGTGGTGCCCGACGACGCCCCGGACCTGGCCCCGCTCGACCTGGCGCCGCACGTCGAGGCCTGGGGCGAGCTGCTCTGCACCGCCGCCGGGCTGCCGCCGGTCCCGCACGGCGTGGCCGTGATGCCGAGCCGGCGCGGACAACGGGGCGGCGGGCGCTGACCCGATGTCCGACGACGACGAGCCGACTCCCCCTCCTCCGCTCCTCACGCTGCGCGACGGCCTCCCACCCGTCGTCCAGACCGAGCCCGCCCTGGCCGACGTGGGCGCCGCGATCGCGGCGGGGACCGGCCCGGTGGCGATCGACGCGGAGCGCGCCTCGGGCTACCGCTACTCCTCCCGCGCCTACCTCATCCAGCTACGCCGGGAGGGCGCCGGGACGTTCCTCGTCGACCCGATCGCCTTCGAGTCACTCGAGCCGCTCGAGCGGGCGCTCGACGGCGCCGAGTGGATCCTGCACGCCGCGACCCAGGACCTGCCGTGCCTCACCGCGGTCGGGCTGCACCCGTCGGGACTCTTCGACACCGAGCTCGCCGGGCGCCTGCTCGGATATCCGAAGGTGGGGCTCGCGACACTCGTCGAGGAGCTGCTCGGCTCGCGCCTGGCCAAGGAGCACTCGGCGGTCGACTGGTCGACCCGGCCGCTGCCCGCGCCGTGGCTGGAGTACGCCGCCCTCGACGTCGAGGTGCTCGTCGAGCTCCGCGGCCTGCTGGGCGAGAAGCTCGAGGAGAGCGGCAAGGCGGAGTGGGCGCGCCAGGAGTTCGACCACCTGCGCGGCTTCGAGCCCGCCGCGCGCACCGAGGCGTGGCGGCGCACCTCCGGGGTGCACCGGGTACGCGGCCGACGAGCGCTCGCCGCCGTACGCGAGCTGTGGGAGGCCCGCGACCAGATCGCCGCGCAGCGCGACGTCACCCCGGGCCGGATCATCCCCGACTCCGCCATCGTGATCGCCGCCCAGGCGCTCCCGACGGACCGCGAGTCCCTCCTGGGCACCAAGGGCTTCCACGGTCGCGGCGCCGAGCGCTACGCGTCCCGTTGGGTGGCCGCGCTGCAGCGGGCTGTCGAGATGGACGAGGCCGACCTGCCGACCCGCAACCCCCGCGGCAACGGCCCGCCGGTCCCCCGCGCGTGGGCGGAGAAGGACCCCGTCGCCGCCCGCCGGCTCTCCCGCGCTCGCGAGGCGATCTCCGCCCGCTCCGAGGAGCTGTCGGTGCCGGCCGAGAACCTGCTCACCCCCGACTACCTGCGCCGTACCCTCTGGACGCCACCCGCCAGCCGCGACGCCGTCCAGCTCACCCCGGCCGTCGCCGACCAGCTCGCCGGGTACGGCGCGCGCCGGTGGCAGATCGAGCTCACCACCCCCATCCTCGTCGATGCGATCCTCACCGCCGAGGACGACACCGACGCCGGCTGACGGGCCCCGCAGCGGTGCGTCAGGCGGCGTAGTCGATGACGAAGTCGGGTGTGGAGGTCGCGCCGATCGGGGCGGGTGTCCGCAGCTCCAGCCGTTTCCCCGGCCGCCCGGGGAAACGGCGAGACACGCCGACGACCCGCCGGCGTGGTCAGGCAAAGCGAGGGCGACACGCCGGGGAGTGACGGCGTGTCGCCCTCGCTTTGCCTGACCGCCCCACAGTGCGCCCCCGGGAGCTCCAGCAATGGGGGCGACAGCGACGCCCGGACCGGCGATCGTTGGGCGAAGCCGGTGGTTTCGAGGCTCGGGCCTGACGGCCCTCGCACCTCAACCACCGTGGACCCGGCGACGGTGGTTGAGGAGGTTGCGCTAGCAACCGTCTCGAAACCACCCCTCACGCCGAACCGACCACAGGTCGGCGTCCTCCCGATACGGCACCCGCACTCGTGCCGCGGGGAGGGCGCCGACGATCGCTCGCGCGGTACAGGTGGTTTCGAGACAGGCGCTAGCGCGCCTTCCTCAACCACCTGGGCGCGCCTTCCTCAACCACCGCGGACTCGGCGAGGCTCGGGTCTGGCGGCTCTTACGCCTCAACCGGGGTGACCGGTACCTCAGTCAGCGGTCTCCGAGGGTGACTCGGACGGGTCGGCGGAGTCGGAGACGGACTCGGGGTCGAGGACGGTCCGGGACTCCTCGTCGATCGCGGTGGTGACGGTGTCGAGGTCGAGGACGCCGACGCCGTAGACGAGCTGGCGCAGGCTGGGGGCGACGGCCGCCTCGAGCTCGGGCATGGTGTCGATCATCGGCGCGACCGCCATGGAGCGCACGCTGGTGTTGAAGATCGACGAGTGCTGGGGCCGGCGACCGGGCTGGACGAACTCGTCGGAGAGGGCGACCTCGACGTTCGCGGGCTGGAGGTAGCCGGTGCGGGTGACCAGGCCGACGGAGTCGGCGCCGATCTCGTGCACGATGAAGTCGGCGGCGATCGCGGGGGCCGGGGTGGTCGCCGACATGCACAGGGCGGTCACGTCGCCGACGGTGGCCGAGCTGTCCAGCCGCGGCATCGGCAGGATGTCGAACTCGAGGTTCGTCTTGCGCCGCAGCACCGGCACCAGCGAGCGGTCGCCGGCGATCATGCCGAGCTTGCCGCGCAGGAACCACTTCAGCGCCGGCGCCTCGGCGAGCTCGGTCTCGTCGAGCGTCACCTGGGGGTTGCGGAGCAGTTCCAGGGTCCGCTCGAGCGCGTTCTTGCTGTCGTCGCTCGAGAAGGACAGCGACGAGGGGTCGTTGGCGTCGTCGAAGACCGAGCCGCCGCCGGAGGTGATGAAGGGCGACAGCCCCTCGATCGTCGGATCGATGTGCACGCCCTTCGCACCCTTGGCCGGGCGGCTGGCGAACTGCGCGGCCGCGGCGAACTGGTCGAAGGACCAGTTCGTCGCGTCGTCGTTGGGCGCGTCGAGGCCCCGATTGCGCATCCGCTCGAAGCGCACCAGGCGCTTGTTGTAGTAGATGACCTCGGGCGAGACGCCGTACGGCATGCACTGGAGGTGCTCGGCCGCGCTCAGCTCCTCGAGCGCGCTGCGGGTGTAGTTGTCACCGAACTCGACGCCGCGCTCGTCGAGCAGCTCGTCGACCGGCTGCGTGTACTGGTTGTCCAGCAGCCAGCGCAGGTCGGACCGCGAGGCGAGGAAGACGTCCGGTACGGCGGCGCCGGCCTCGATGTCGGCGCGCATCGCGGCCTCCGACGGCCACCGCTGGAGCTCGACGTCGACGTTCTCGGGGTCGAGGTTCCACGAGTCGACCGTGGCCTGGAAGGCGCGCAGCACCACCCGCGGGCCGACCACGCCGAACGTCAGCTGCTCGGGTGTCGGCGGGGTGCTCGTCGTCGGAGGGGGCGCGGCGGGCGGCTTCTCCGAGTCCGCGGTACAGGCCGCGGTGGTCAGCACCGATGCCACGGCGAGGACCGCCACCATTCCCCGGGTCGCCCTCACCGAACCTCCTCATCGACACACTCATCGACACGCTCACCGACGCACTCACAGACGCGCCCGGGCTGGCCCGGGCGCGACCCACCCTATCGAGGGGACGGTGGGCGATGCTCAGTCAAAGGCGTGGTGAACGCGTGCGGCGTCGATCACGCGCGCGAAGATCGCGGGGTCCAACGCGGCCCCTTCGCGGCGTACGGCGCGCGGGTCGAGCCGGATCAGGCGGTCCAGCCGCACCTCGCTCGGCCGCCGCGACCGGTCCCAGGCTCCGGAGCCGACGTCCATCCAGTGTCGGCCCCAGTGCGCCTCCTGCGCGGCGTCGCGGTCGTGGTCCTTGCTGGTGAGCATCAGCCCCAGCAGGTCGCCGTCCTGGACGCCGACGAGCAGCACCGGTCGGTCCTTGCCCTGTCGCGGGTCGTCTTCGTAGGGCACCCACCCCCAGACGACCTCGCCGGGGTCGGGCCGGCCGTCGGCCCGAGGGGCGTAGGTGACCTGCACCGTCCGGCGCGAGGCTCGCGTGGCGGCACCGGGTCGGCGCAGCAGACTTCGCAGCGATCGCATGAGAGCGACCCTAGGAGATGAAGCACGCCGAACCGGGAGCGCCTCACGGCGCGTGGCCGCTCGTGGCGGCTAATTTTGGGACCCGGGGCTGCCGCGGTCCGGCGTGCTCCGAGGAGTCTAACCGCCTCAGGCCAGACCTTGTTCCAGCTCCACATGTCCGGCCGCCTCGAGTTGCTCGGAGAGCAGCAGCATCCGCTGCACCTCCGCCTCCGACGGCCCGCTCAGCGCCGCCCGGCCGGCGGCGACGACCCGCGCGAAGGCCGCCGCGCGCAGGAGCACGTCGGCGAAGTCGCTGCCCGCGATGCCGCGCAGCACCTCGTCGATCATCGCCTTCAGCTGCTCGGGTCCCGGCGGCTCGGCGACACCGGCGACGACCCGCGCGACCTGGGCGCTGACCCGGCCGGCCTCGAACTCCCGGGACACCGCGAGCGGGTCGGCGTACACCCACGAGCGCAGCAGGTAGAGCCGCCACAGGCAGCCGGCCAGCGAGTCGGCCGGGGAGCCCGACCACACCTGCGCGATCGTCTCGATGCCCTCGCTGTCGGCGAGGTGCAGCAGCCGGTCGGCGACCGCCGCGTCGTCGGAGCTGCGGGCGCCACGCACCAGCAGTACGGCGGCCCGGTCGGCGGCCTCGCTGACCAGCGCCGGGTCGGCGCCGTCGTCGACGAGGGCCTCGAAGAACAGGCCGCCGGGCGTCATCGGTCGGTGGTGCCGACGGTCGCTGCTGCGTGGGGCGGTGTTCACCCTGCGAGCGTACGTCGGATGCGCTGGTCGCTGACGGGGTAGGGCGTGCCGAGCTGCTGCGCCCACAGCGAGACGCGGTACTCCTCCAGCATCCACCGCACCTGCCGCAGCTGGGCGCCCGGCGGCCGCCCCTCCGGCAGCGCCTCGACCTGGTGCAGGTAGGCGTCCTGGAGCTCCGCCAGCTGGTCCATCAGCTGCCGATCGCGGTTGAGCTGGCCGGGCAGCTTCTCGCGGCGCTGCTCGAGCGCGGTCAGGTACGCCGGATAGCGGCGCAGCTGGGCCGCGCCCGCCTCGCCGACGAAGCCGGGGTGCACCAGCCGCGCGAGCTGCGCCCGCATGTCGGTGAGCGCCGGCAGCATCGCCATCTCGGCCCGGCCGCTGAGCGACTTCTCCGTCCGGCGCCAGGCGTCGAGCACCCGGACCACGTCGGCCATGGTCACCCGCACCTGCGCCTCGTGGTCGCGGGCCGCCTCCGCCAGCAGCGCGTCGTACGCCGCCGGGTCGCGCACCGCGGGCCGCGCGTCCACGACCGCCTGCACGACGGCGGCCCGGATGTCCTCCAGCAGGTCCGCGACGCCCGGGTAGGGCGATCCGGCGAGGCCGAGCTTCTCGGCGTTGCCGAGCCCGTCGAGGATCGCCTTGGCCGGCGACGGCAGCGCGAGCAGCAGCAGGCGGCGTACGCCGAGCCGGTGCCGCGCCTCCTGCTCGTCGGCGGATCCGAAGACCTGGAGGCCGATGCTCGCCCCCTCGTCGACCAGCGCCGGGAAGACCTGCACCTCATGGCCCGCGCGCTTCTGGGTGAACGACGGCTCGATGGTGCCGAAGACCCACGACGTCTCGCCGGTGCGGGCCAGCCCGCTATCGCTGGCCACCTCGGCGATCGCCTCCGCGAACTGCCCGCGCAACGGTGCCTTGAGCGACTCGAGGTCCTTGCCCCGCGCCTGCTCCTGCCCGTCGTCACCGACGACCCGGTAGGTCGGGCGCAGGTGCTCGGGCACCTTCGACCAGTCCCACGCGTCGCGCGGCACGACGACCCCACTCGTCGACCGGCACCAACGTTCCAGGGCGTCGAGGAGCGGCTCCTCCCCCGGCGGGACCGCCGCCAGGAACTCGCGCGCCTTGTCGGGGGCCGGCACGAAGCTGACCCGCAGGCTCTTCGGCAGGCTGCGGATCAGGCTGGTGACCAGCTCCTTGCGCAGGCCCGGCACGTTCCAGGAGAAGTCGTCGGCCTCGACCCGATTGAGGGTCGCGACCGGCACGTCGATCGTCAGCCCGTCGGCCGCGGCGCCGGGCTCGAAGTGGTAGCTGATCGGGAAGGTCAGGCCTTCGCCCTCCCACCGCTCCGGATAGTCGGTGGCCCGGACCTCGTCGGCCGTGTCATGGGTGAGCATCGCCGGGTCGAAGGTCAGCAGCTCCGGCTGAGTCCGGCGCGCCTGCTTCCACCACTGGTCGAAGTGTGCGCCGCTGACCACGTCGGCGCCGACCCGGGCGTCGTAGAAGTCGAAGAGCGTGTGCTCGTCGACGACGATGTCGCGGCGCCGGGCCCGGTGCTCGAGCTCCTCGGCCTCCTCGAGCAGCCGACGGTTGGTGTCCATGAACCTGTGCCTGGTGTGCCACTCTCCGTAGACCAGGGCGTGCCGGATGAACAGCTCGCGGGCGAGCGCGACGTCGACCTTGCCGTAGGAGACGAGCCGGTCGGCCACGAGCGGTACGCCGTACAGCGTGGCGCGCTCGTAGGCCATGACGGCGGTGCGCTTCCTGCTCCAGTGCGGCTCGGAGTAGGTGCGCTTCACGAGGTCGCCGCCGAGCCGCTCGGCCCACTCGGGCTTGATCGCGGCGTTCTGCCGGGCCCACAGTCTGCTGGTCTCGACGAGCTCGCCGGCCATCAGGAACTGCGGGTTCTTGCGGTGCAGCACGCTGCCCGGGAAGATCGCGAAGCGGGAGCCGCGGGCGCCGAGGTACTCCCGGGGTCCCCGCTTCTCCTTCTCCCGCTCCTCGAGCAGGCCGATGTGCGAGAGCAGCCCCGACAGCAGCGCCTGGTGGATGCCGTCACTATCGAACTCGGTGGTTGAGGAAGGCGCACTAGCGCCTGTCTCGAAACCTCGTCCCTTGCCGACCTGGATCTTCATCTCCTTGCAGACCTGGCGGAGCTGCGATTCGAAGTCCTGCCACTCCCGGACCCGCAGGTAGTTGAGGAACTCGCGTCTGCACATCCGTCGGAACGCCGAGGAGGACAGCTCCTGCTGCTGCTCCTTGAGGTAGCGCCAGAGGTTGAGCCAGGTCAGGAAGTCGCTGCCGTCGGCCTTGTAGCGGGCGTGCAGCTGGTCGGCCTGCGCCTGCTCCTTCGGATGGTCGGCACCCGGTCGCTCGCGTGGGTCCTGGAGCGACAGCGCGGCCGCGATCACGATCACCTCGCGCACGCAGCCGAGGCGCTCGGCCTCGATGATCATCCGTGCCAGGCGGGGGTCGATCGGCAGCCGCGCGAGCCGACGCCCGGTCTTCGAGAGCGTGCCGTGGCGCAGCGCGCCGAGCTCCTCGAGCAATTGCACGCCGGACTGCACGTTGCGGCGGTCGGGCGGCTCGACGAAGGGGAACCGCGCGATGTCACCCAGGCCGAGCGACGTCATCTGGAGGATGACGCTGGCCAGGTTGGTGCGCAGGATCTCGGGGTCGGTGAACTCCGGCCGGCTCTCGAAGTCCTCCTCCGAGTAGAGCCGGATCGCGATGCCCGCCTCGACGCGGCCGCACCGGCCGGATCGCTGGTTGGCCGAGGCCTGGCTGATCGGCTCGATCGGCAGCCGCTGCACCTTGGTGCGCACCGAGTAGCGGCTGATCCGGGCGACGCCGGTGTCGACGACGTACCTGATCCCGGGCACGGTCAGCGAGGTCTCGGCGACGTTGGTGGCCAGCACCACCCGGCGTACGGCGTTGCCGTGCGAGCTGAAGACGCGATGCTGCTCGGCGGCGGTCAGGCGCGAGTAGAGCGGCAGGATCTCGGTGCGCGGCAGGTCTTTCAACGCGTCGGCGGTGTCGCGGATCTCGCGCTCGCCGGGCAGGAAGACCAGCACGTCACCCGGACCCTCGGCCGAGAGCTCCTTCACCGCCTCGACGATCGCCTCGGTCTGGTCCCGGACGACGACCTCGCCCTCGTCGTCGATTGAAGACTCGGTCCCTGAGGAGGCGAGGGACGAGCCGTCTCGAAGGGCCATCAGCGGCCGGTAGCGGATCTCGACCGGGTAGGTCCGGCCGGAGACCTCGACCACCGGCGCGTCGAAGTGCTGCGCGAACCGGTCCACGTCGATCGTCGCGGAAGTGATGATCAGCTTCAGGTCGGGGCGGCGCGGCAGCAGCCGCTTGAGGTAGCCGAGCAGGAAGTCGATGTTGAGGCTGCGCTCGTGGGCCTCGTCGATGATGATCGTGTCGTACTTGCGCAGCTGCCGGTCGCGCTGCAGCTCGGCGAGCAGGATGCCGTCGGTCATCAGCTTCACCCGGCTGGTCCGGGAGGTCCGGTCGGTGAAGCGGACCTGGTAGCCGACCAGGTCGCCGAGCTCGGTGCCCAGCTCGCTGGCGATCCGCTCGGCGACCGAGCGGGCGGCGATCCGGCGCGGCTGGGTGTGGCCGATCAGACCGGTGCTCCCGCGGCCGAGCTCGAGACAGATCTTCGGCAGCTGGGTGGTCTTGCCCGACCCGGTCTCTCCCGCGACGATCACGACCTGGTGGTCGCGGATGGCCGCGGCGATGTCGTCGCGGCGCTGGGTGACCGGAAGCTCCGGTGGGTACGTGATCTGGAGCTCGGTCATGACTGGACCCATTGTGCCAAGCATGTGGTCCCGAGGCTCGGGCCTGGGGGCCCCTCGCACCTCGACCACCGACTTAGAACTTGTTCTAGTATCGCCGCATGACGCAGGCGGAGGAGTACGACGTCGTCGTGGTGGGCTCGGGCGGCGGCGCGCTGACCGGCGCGTTCCTGGCCCAGCGGGCCGGGCTGCGCACGGTGGTGGTCGAGAAGACCACGCTGCTCGGCGGCACGTCGGCGTACTCCGGCGGCGCCTGCTGGCTGCCGGGCAGCCGGGTGCAGCAGCGCGCCGGCATCGCGGACTCCACCGACGGCGCGCGCGCCTACCTCGCCGCGGTGCTCGACGACCCCGACCAGGACCGGCTGGAGGCGTTCCTGGCGCACTCCCCCGAGCTCGTGGCCGAGCTCGAGGAGGCCGGCATCCCGTTCGAGTGGCTGCCGTTCTCGGAGTACTACGACGCCCCGGGGCGGGTCCCGATGGGCCGCTCGATCCAGCCGACGAACATCAAGCGGGGCGACCTCTCCCCCGCAGTCGCCGCCCTGGTCCGCCCGCCGGTCGAGCGCGACCGGGTCGGCGAGGGCGGCCGCAACACGCTCTCCGGCGGCCAGGCGCTGATCGCACGGCTGCTCGAGGGCTTCGTCGCCGCGGGCGGCGCCGTCCTCACCGAGCTGCCGATGACCGGGCTGCTCCTCGACGGCGAGGGACCCGACAGCAGGGTCGCCGGCATCGCAGCGATGACGCCGGAGGGCCCGGTCGAGATCCGGGCGCGCCGCGGCGTGCTCATCGCGGCCGGCGGCTTCGAGGGGAACGCCGAGGAGCGCGCGGCGCACGGCGTACCCGGCGACGTCGCGTGGACGATGGCGCCGCGGGGCACCAACACCGGCGAGCCGATCGCGGCCGGCGTCGCGATCGGCGCCGCGGCCGACTACCGCGGGGTCGGCTGGTTCTGCCCCGGGCTCGAGCAGCCCGACGGCGGCGGGTCGTTCACGCTCGGGTTCCGATCCGGGTTGATGGTCGACCAGCACGGGCAGCGCTACGGCAACGAGTCGCTGCCCTACGACCGGTTCGGGCGGATCATGGCCGAGGCCCCCGAGCGGATCCCGTCGTGGTTCGTGTTCGACTCCCGCGAGGATGGGCGCCTGCCGGCGATCGCGATGCCCGAGGGCGACCCGGCCGAGCACCTCGCCGCCGGCACGTGGGTGCGGGCCGAGACGATCGAGGGCCTCGCCGAGCGGATCGGCGTACCGGCCCACGCGCTGACCGCCACCGTCGAGCGCTTCAACGGCTTCTGCGAGGCCGGCGTGGACGAGGACTTCGGCCGCGGCGTCGACGAGTACGACACCTTCTTCACCGGAGGCGCCGGTCCGGCGCCCTGCGACCAGGCGCCCTTCTACGCCGCGCGCTTCGTGCTCTCCGACCTCGGCACCAAGGGCGGCCTCGTCACCGATGCCGCGGGCCGGGTGCTGCGCCCGGACGGCACGTCGATCGCGGGGCTCTACGCCGCCGGCAACAGCGCGGCCTCGGTGTTCGGGCCGCGCTACCCCGGGCCGGGCGCCCCGCTCGGGTCGGCGATGGTGTTCGCCTCGCTGGCCGTGCGCGACCTGCTGGGCCAATGACCACCACTAGCCGGACGAGCCGTCGTCCTGCTGCTGGTCCTGGCTCGGCGCCGGAAGCTGCGGCTGCGTGCCGTCGGGCCCCTGCCGGAAGGTCTGCCCCGGGCCGAAGCCCGGCCGGCCGCCGAGGTCGGGGCCGTCGGCGTGCACGGCGTACCCGATGATGCCGCCGGCCAGTCCGCCGATCAGCAGCGTGCCGGCCGCGACGGCGGCGAGCACCGGGAGGCCCACGGTGCGACGGCGTCCGGCCGGCGCCTCCGGAGGTGCCGGCGGAGTCAGCGGCGGCGGTGGTGGCGGGAGCGGGTGCGCGGCCTCGGGCGGGAGGGTCTCATCGGTCATGACGGCGAGCGTGCGGCGCCGACCTGTGCGGGGGCTGTGCCGGGCCGATGAGGATCTCGTGAGCCCGGCACAGTGGGCACACAGGAACCTCACAGGTACGGTCGACAGGGTGTCCGCCATGGACCTGACCCGGCCGGACGGAACCCCGCTGCGCGTGCTCGTCGTGGACGACGAGGTCAACATCGCCGAGCTGGTCTCGATGGCGCTGCGCTACGAGGGGTGGGAGGTGCGTACGGCGCACACCGGGTCGCAGGCGGTCGCGGCGGCCAAGGAGCTGCGCCCCGACGCGGTCGTACTGGACGTGATGCTGCCCGACTTCGACGGCCTCGAGGTGCTGCGCCGGATGCGCGCCGCTCAGCCCGACCTCCCGGTGGTGTTCCTGACGGCCCGCGACGCCGTCGAGGACCGGATCGCCGGCCTGACCGCGGGTGGCGACGACTACGTGACCAAGCCGTTCTCGCTGGAGGAGCTGGTGGCCCGGCTGCGCGCGCTGATGCGGAGGTCGGGAGCACACCAGGTCGCGACGTCCTCGGTGCTGGTCGTCGGTGACCTCGAACTCGACGAGGACAGCCACGAGGTGCGCCGCGACGGCCGGGACATCGCGCTGACCGCCACCGAGTTCGAGCTGCTGCGCTACCTGATGCGCAACCCGCGCCGGGTACTCAGCAAGGCGCAGATCCTGGACCGCGTCTGGAACTACGACTTCGGCGGGCAGGCCAACGTCGTCGAGCTCTACATCTCCTACCTGCGCAAGAAGATCGACGCCGGCCGGGAGCCGATGATCCACACCATGCGCGGTGCCGGCTACGTGCTGAAGCCGGCCTCGGCGTGAGCGTCCTCCGATCCCTCACCTCGCGACTGGTCCTCACGACGGTCGTGCTGGTCCTGGCCGTCTCGATGCTGCTCGGTGCGGCCACGACCCTCGCCATGCGCAGCTACCTCCGGGACCAGCTCGACCACCAGGTCGAGCAGGCGCTCCGGCTCCCCCCGGCCGGCGGGCCGGGTGCCCAGGTCGGCATGGTGCGCGCCATCGTTCCCGACAGCGGCTCACCGCGGGGCGACATCGTGCAGCCGGGGGCCCGGGCCGAGGTGAGCGGTGCGGCGATCGAGGAGCTCGTCGACGTCCCGGCCGACGGCACCGCGCACAGCGTCAGCGTCAGCGGCCTCGGCGACTACCGCGTCATCGCGGTCGACGCGGGGGGCGGGACCGTCGTCGTCGGCCTGCCCGAGGACGACGTGTCCGCGACCCTCAACCGCCTGATGTCCCTCGAGCTGCTCTTCGCCCTGCTCGCCACCGTGGCCGGCGGGGTCGTCGCGCTGGTCGTCGTACGTCGCCAGCTGCGGCCGCTGCGCGAGGTGGCCGCGACCGCGCACGCCGTCGCGGAGCGACCGCTCGCGACCGGTGCGGTCGACCTCACCGAGCGGGTGCCGGACCACCTCACCGACGAGCACACCGAGGTCGGCCAGGTGGGCGCGGCGCTCAACACCCTGCTCGCGCATGTCGAGACCTCGCTCGAGGCGCGGCACCGCAGCGAGCAGCAGGTGCGGCAGTTCGTCGCGGACGCCTCGCACGAGCTGCGTACCCCGCTGGCCACGATCGCCGGCTACACCGAGCTCGCGCGACGCCGGCCGGGCGACCCGGCGGTCGTCCGCACCGCGCTGGACAAGGTCGAGGAGGAGTCCGGCCGGATGACCTCGCTCGTCGAGGACCTCTTGCTGCTGGCCCGCCTCGACGCCGGGCGCCCGCTCGAGCGCGAACCGGTCGACCTGACCAGGCTGGCCGTGGAGGCGGTCTCCGACGCCCGGGTGGTCGACCCGGGACGCCACTGGCGCGTCGACATCCCCGACGAGCTCGTCGACGCTCCCGCGGTGGTCACCGGCGACGGGCTGCGGCTGCACCAGGTGATCGCCAACCTGCTGGCCAACGCCCGCAAGCACACCCCGCCGGGCACCACCGTGACCGTGGCGGTGCGCCGCGACGGGTTCGCGGTGCACGACGACGGCCCGGGCTTCCCGCCGGATCTCGTCGATCACGCCTTCGAGCGGTTCGCCCGCGGCGACGCGGCCCGCACCCGCGGCGCCGAGGTCGGCGTCGGGCTCGGACTCGCGCTGGTCGACGCGATCGTCACCGCCCACGGCGGCCGGGTCACGCTCAGCTCGGCGCCCGGCGACACGACGGTGACCGTGGCGGGTCTCACCCGTTTCGCGTGAGCACCGGCCGCCGGCCGGCTCCGACGATGGGCATCCGCCAACGACACCGGAGGAAGCCATGGCCGAGCGCAACGAGATCCTGGAGCGAGCGCGGACACAGATCTCGGCGCCGCCGGTGGTGCCGTCGCCGCTCGGCGACCTGGAGTTCTTCGGCGGGGTGCCCATGCCCGAGTCGGTCGAGACGACCTACGACCTGCTGGACCTGACCCGGGCGATCGAGGTCTACCTCAACACGATCCCCGGTGCCTCGCTCGTCGCGATGCGCAACGGCTTCCGCAGCATCGGCCTCGATGGCAACGTGCTGGGCTACACCGACCCGCGCGCGAACTCGGGCTCGTACTTCCTGACCCCCAACACCGAGACGACCTACGGGACCCTCTTCTTCGACCTGCGGGTCGGACCGATGGTCATCGAGGCGCCGCCGCAGTCGCTGTGCGTGGTCGACGACTTCTGGTTCCGCTACGTCGCCGACCTCGGCATCGCCGGGCCCGACCGGGGCGCGGGCGGCAGGTACTGCTTCCTCCCGCCGGGGTACGACGGCCTGGAGCCGGACGGCTACTACGTCTACCGCTGCCCGACGTACACGAACTGGCTGGTCGTGCGCACCCTCGGCGGCGTACCGGACCTGGTGAAGACGAAGGTCTACCCGCTGGCGCAGGCCGACGACCCGCCGGCGACGACCTACCTCAACATCGCCGACAAGACCCAGAACACCGTGCACGCCAACGACTTCTCGTTCTACGAGGAGATCAACACGCTGATCCAGGAGGAGCCCGCGGACTCACTCGACCCGGAGCGTGCCGGCCAGTGCGCGGCGATCGGGATCGTGCACGGGCAGCCCTTCGAGCCCGACGAGCGGATGCGCCGGATCCTCACCCAGGCGGCGCCACTGGCCGCCGCGATGGCCCGCGCCCTGACCTACCGGCCGCGCGACCCGGAGGCCTACCTGTACCCGGGCAGCACCTGGCTGGCCGCGTTCGTCGGCGGCAGCTACGAGTTCCTCCGCGACCACGCGCGGCTGCTGGACGCCCGGGCGCAGTTCCACTACGTCGCGACCGTGATCACCCCGGCGATGGCGCACGCCCAGGTCGGTGCCGGGTCGGCCTACGCCTACACGGCGATGGACTCCACCGGCGCCTGGCTCGACGGCGCCCGCTCCTACCGGCTCACGCTGCCGCCGAACGTGCCGGCCAAGAACTTCTGGGCCGTCGACCTCTACGACACCCAGACCCGGTCGCTGCTCGAGACCGACGATCCCCACCCCGCCGTCTCGAGCCTCGGCGAGGTGCAGGCGAACGCCGACGGGAGCGTGGATCTCTGGTTCGGCCCGACCGCGCCGGAGGGCCGGGAGTCCAACTGGGTGCAGACCCTCCCCGGCGCTGCGTGGTTCACGATCCTGCGGCTCTACGGACCGCTGGAGTCGTGGTTCGACAAGACCTGGCGGCCGGGCGAGATCGAGCCGGTCGACTGAGCCGTCACCGGCCCGTGCCCAGCACGCCCACGACCGCGGGCAGCGAGGCGACGACGAGGCCCAGCAGCTCCTCGCGGGTGACTCCGCGGGGGTCGTCGATCCAGGAGAGCACGAGCTCCTCGGTCATCGCCGACCAACCCTGCACGAGCAGGCGGGCGGCCGGCGTGTCCGGGACGATCTCACCCGCGTCGTCCCCGTGGAAGAGCCGGCCGTTGAGCGCCGATCGGGCGTCCTCGTAGATCGCGCGGAGGCTCTCGTTGCCGCCGGCGGCGGCCTTGACCAGCGAGACGTAGCCCTCGTGGTTGGCGACCACGTAGTCGACGTACGCCGTCACCGAGGTGCGCAGCCGCTCCAGCGGCTCGCCGTCGGTCGGCGGGGTGGTCTGCGCGATCAGCTCGTCGGCGGCGTGCCGCACGACGGCCTCGTGGAAGGCCTGCTTGCTGCCGAAGTAGTGGTAGAGAAGACCCCGGGAGATCCCCGCCTCCTCGGCGAGCAGGTCGATCGAGAGCTCGTCGAGGGAGCGGTGCGCGAGCAGGCGGACGCCGAGGTCGAGCAGCTGCTCGCGACGCTCGGCGGGCGAGAGCCGGGTGCGGGGCGCGGTGGTCACGTCGCCACTCTATTGACGCTCGTTCAATAGCGCCAGTAACCTCGCGACCCGTGCGGAGCTTTGATGGCAAGGTCGTGGTGATCACCGGCGCGGGCTCGGGCATCGGCCGGGCGCTGGCCACCAACCTGGCGGCGCGGGGCGCGCGGCTCGCGCTGAGCGACGTCGACGACGGCGGACTCGCCACCACCGTCGCGCTGGCCGAGTCGGCCGGCGCCCGCGAGGTGCGCGCCGACCACCTCGACGTGGCCGACCGGGCCGCGTTCGCGGCGTACGCCGAGAGCGTCGTCGGGCACTTCGGCGGCGTCAACGTGGCGATCAACAACGCCGGCGTCGCGCTGGCGGGCGACCTGATCGACCTCGACTACGGCGACATGGACTGGATCATGGGCATCAACTTCTGGGGTGTCGCGCACGGCACCAAGGAGCTCCTGCCGCACCTGATCGCCTCCGGCGACGGCCACCTCGTCAACATCTCCTCGCTCTTCGGGCTGGTCTCGATGCCGGGCCAGAGCATGTACAACGCGGCGAAGTACGCCGTGCGCGGGCTCTCGGAGGCGGTCCGCGAGGAGATGCTGGTCGCCGGCCATCCCGTCGGGGTGACCGTCGTGCACCCGGGCGGCATCAAGACCGCCATCGCCCGCAACGCGCGCTACGCCGCGACCGAGGACGGCGCCGAGAGCGCGAAGCGGTTCGACGAGAAGCTCGCGCGGATGACGCCCGAGCGGGCCGCCGAGGTCATCCTGAGCGGGGTCGAGAAGGGCAAGGCGCGCGTGCTCGTCGGCATCGACGCCCACGCGGTGCACCAGCTCGCGAAGCTGGCCGGATCGCGCTACCAGGACATCGTCGCCCGCGGCGCGCGCAAGGTCATTCCTCCGAAGACGACGTCCGCCTGAGCCGGCCCCGCCTGCGGGGCTTGACGCGCAGCGGTCCGACCAGGCGTGGCCCCGCGAGTCGGCTCTCGAGCTTGCGTGCCTCGCGCTTGAGCGGCTGCGCGACGTACTCCCCCAGGATCACCCCGGAGGCGAGCGCCAGCGCGACCGCCCCGGCAGTGAACAGCGCGAGGAGACCCTCGGAGGTGCTGGCACCCCCCTCGGAGAGCAGGCTCAGGCCGCGATAGATCGAGAGGCCCGGCAGCATCGGCACCACCGCCGGCACGACGACGACCAGCGGCGGGACCCGGAGCCGGGCCGCCACGCCGTAGCTGACCAGGCCGACGAAGAACGCAGCGAACGCGGTCGGCCAGGCCCTGCCGACGCCGCTGACGTCGACCGACTGGGAGATCAGCATCGCGATGGCCGCGACCAGGCCGATCGTCACGAGCACCCGGCGCGGTGCGTAGGAGGCGAAGGCGAACGACGCCGCACAGATCGCGGCGCCGATGGCCGTGGCGGAGGCCTGCTTGAGGTCGACCACCGCGCCCGGCTCCAGGCGACCGACGTCCACGCCGAGCATGTCGCCGAGCTCGAGGCCGCCGCCGACCCCGGCGATGATGCCGGCGGTCGCGAGCATGGCCTCGGTGAGCCGGGCGCCGGCCGTCACGTAGAAGCCGGACAGCGCGTCCTGGAGCGCACCCATGAAGCCGATGCCGGCCAGCAGCATGATGATGTTCGCGGTCACCACGACCGACGGGTCGAGGTCCATCGGGGTGGCCGCGACCAGGACCGCGATCAGCGTCGCGACCCCGCCGCCGGCGACCTGCAGGTAGAAGAACGGCAGCCGCCGCCGCGCCATCACCAGCTGGAGCCGGTCGATGCACACCGCGGCCACGAAGGCGATCGTGACGACCTCCCAGCCGCCGCCCAGCTGTAGACCGACGCCCGCGCACATGGCCCCCCAGCCCAACGTGGCGGCCCAGCGCGGCAGAACGTGGCCCGAGGAGACGATCCGGGCCAGCCGGCCGCGCGCGTCCTTGAGGTCGACGTCGCCGCGGAGCACGTCGCGGACCAGGTGGTCGACCAGCGTGAGGTCCTCGTAGTCGATCTCCCGCTGCTTCACCTGCCGGATCAGCACGAACGCCGGCAGCTCGGGGTCGGGCTGGTAGCTCATCGACAGCGACGTGAACGTCACGTCGACCTCGGGGTTGCGCACCCCGAGCTGCCACGACAGCGCCTGCATCGTCGCGGTGACGTCCGCCGCACCGGCGCCCGAGGAGAGCAGCAGCTCGCCGACGCGGAGGCAGAAGTCGAGAGTCAGGTTGAGCTCACGAGCCTCCAACATGGCCGCCATGCTTGCAGCCGGGCGTCTAGGTTGACCATGTGCCACACGCTCTGGGAGACGAAGTCCGCGTCGTGATGTCCAAGTGGGGCGGCCGACCGCATTGGGAGTTCGACGCGCTCTTCCTCGGCAGCGACCGGCACGGGGACTGGCTCGGCATCCCGGTCGGCACCCGGATGGCCCGCCCCGGGGCGACGTACGTCGCCCCGACCCACCAGGTCGGCCTGGTCCCGCCGCCCGGCCCCGAGGCGGAGCGCGGCTGGCTCGGCACCTTCCACGACGTGGACGGTCCGGTGCGGGTGTACGTCGACATCACCACCCCGCCCGTCTGGACCGGCGCGACGGTGCGCGCGGTCGACCTCGACCTCGACGTACTGCTGGGGCACACCGGCCGCTCCTGGGTCGACGACGAGGACGAGTTCGCCGATCACCGGATCCGGTACGGCTACCCGGAGGAGGTCACCCGCGCCGCGATGGCATCCTGCGACCGCGTGCAGGCCCTGGTCGCCCGGGGCGCGGCGCCGTACGACGGCAGTGCGACCTCCTGGCTCGCCCGACTGAGGGAGCTGCTGGCCCGGTGAGGTGTGGAACGCTGGTCGCGTGCGCATCGCCTTCCACGAATCGCCGGAGCCGACGCTGGGCGTCGAGTGGGAGCTCGCGCTCGTCGACCGGCGCAGCCGCGACCTGCGCAACGACGCCACCCACCTCTTCGCCCGGGCCCGGCCGCGGCTCGCGGACCCGAGCAGGCTGCACCAGGAGCTGCTGCGCAACACCGTCGAGGTCGTCAGCGGCGTCTGCCGCACGGTCGGCGAGGCGATGGCCGACCTGCGCGGCACGCTCGAGGTCGTCGTCCCGGCCGGGGACGCCCTCGGCCTCGACCTGTACGGCGCGGGCACCCATCCGTTCGCGTCGTGGACCGGCCAGCAGCTCACCGAGGGCCACCGCTACCAGGAGTTGATCAACCGCACCCAGTGGTGGGGCCGACAGATGCTGATCTGGGGCGTGCACGTGCACGTCGGGCTGCCGGCGCAGGAGCGGGTGATGGGCGTGCTCTCGGCGCTGCTCACCTACTACCCGCATCTCCAGGCGCTCTCGGCGTCGTCGCCGATCTGGGCCGGGCTCGACACCGGCTACGCGTCCAACCGGGCGCTGATGTTCCAGCAGCTGCCGACGGCCGGTCTGCCGTTCCAGTTCACGCAGTGGTCGGAGTTCGAGGCGTTCGTCCAGGACCAGCTCACCACCGGTGTGATCGACGAGCTGTCGGAGATCCGCTGGGACGTGCGGCCCGCGCCGCGGCTGGGCACCCTGGAGAACCGGATCTGCGACGGCGTCTCCACCCTCGCCGAGCTGGCCGCCCTGGCCGCGCTCGTGCACTGCCTGGTGGTCGACCTCGACACCCGGATGGCCGCCGGCGAGCAGCTGCCGACGCTGCCGCCGTGGCACGTCCAGGAGAACAAGTGGCGGGCCGCCCGCTACGGCCTGGACGCGATCGTCATCACCGACGCCGCCTCGAACGAGCGGCTGGTCACCGAGGATCTCGCCGACCTGCTCGACCGGCTGGCCCCGGTCGCCGACCGGCTCGGCTGCGCCGACGAGCTCGCCGCGGTCGCCGACATCCCGCGCCGGGGCGCGTCGTACCAGCGCCAGCGGGCGGTGGCCGCCGAGACCGACGGCGACCTGGTCGCGGTCGTCGACTCCGTGGTGCGCGAGCTGCGCGGCGGCCTCTAGGCCGTTGCACGACCTAATCCGAAAATCAGCCGGAGCCGGACACACGACAACCTTGCGCCGTTCCGATGGCTCGGTGCTGCGTGTCGGCTTCAGTTGTGGACGGGTGACCTCCGCGCTGTTGGAGCAGGGGTGTGACAGGTGACCGCCCGGGGGGACTGATGAGGTGGATCGAATCTAATCCTCGTGCTCTGACCCTGAAGGGTCGTGGCGACATCGAAGGGCACATGGCCGGTCCCCGCGCGCAGGCTAGTCCACGGCCTCGTAACGGACCATAGGGTGAGCGTCGTCGACCGGGCGGCCACCCACCGATTTTCAGCCCGGAACGGGCGCCCCCGCAAGGGGGCAGGATGGCTAGTCCGAGAATGGCGGTGACCAGGCAGGCGGCAGCTCCCGGCGGAGCCGGGAAGGGTTGTTGCGGTGGTTAGGCGGCGGGTTCGAGGGTGACGTGGTAGCCGAGGGCTTCGAGGCCTCGGATGTGGCTTCGCTTCTTGGCGGTGGTTGAGACGCGCTGGTCGTAGTGGTCGGGGCCGAGGTCTTGGTAGCGGGCGTTGGGGTCGGCGAGGAGGTGCCAGATGATGGTCAGGATCGATCGTCCGACCGCGACCATGGCCTTCTTCTTGCCGCGTCGGCGCGCGAGCCGGCGGTAGCGGGCGCCGAGGAAGGTCTCGGTGCGGCCGGCGCCGACGGCGGCTTCGCCGAGGACCCGGGCCAGGTAGCGGTTGCCGTGTCCGGTGGAGCCGTTGCCCTTGTTCTTCCCGGCCGATGACTTGATCCCGGGTGAGAACTTCGCCCACGACGCGAGGTGGCCGGGGGTGGGGAATCGGGTCATGTCGAGGCCGATCTCGGCGATGATGACCGCGGCCGCTCGCGGGCCGATCCCGGGGATCTCATCGAGCCGGGCGACCGCGTCAGCGAAAGGGGCGAGATGCTCCTCGAGCTCGTCCTCGAGGGCGGCGATGTCGTTGTTGGTCTGATCGATGCGCGCCAGCATCCGTGACAGGAGGAACCGATGGTGCTCACCGAAAGTGCCGACCTTGAGTCCGGCGAAGGCCTCCTCCAGCAGGCTGATCTTGGGACGCATCCGTGAGCGGGCCAGGTCCGCGAGTCGCTTGGGATCGCGTTCCCCAGCGATCATCGCGGCCAGCATGTCGCGTCCGGAGACCCCGAAGATGTCCGAGGCGACCACCGAGAGCTTGATGCAGGCGTCCTCCAGCAGATTCTCGACCCGGTTCTTCTCCGCGGTGCGGACCCCGACCAGGTCGGCTCGGTAGCGGGTGAGGTCCCGCAGCCGGCGGATCTCGTGTGGGGGCACGAAGCTGGGTCGGAGCATCTGACGTTCGGCGACCTTGCACAGCCACACCGCGTCCAGCACGTCGGTCTTCGGCCGTCCGGGCAGGTGCCGGACGTCCTTGGCATTGACCAGCCACGGCTGAAGTCCGTGAGCCTCAAACAGGTAGAACGGTGGCCGCCAGTAGTCGCTGGTGGCCTCCATCACGACCCGCTCGATGCGTAGATCGACCAGATGGTTGGCCAGGTCGCTCAACGACCCCACCATGGTCGAGTGCGTGGTCACCTCCTGGACCCGGCGCTTCTTGCCCGCCGCCGCGGGCAGCCGGACACAGCACACGACCTCGGCCTTGCCGATGTCCAACGCTGCGACGCGTTCGATGATCTGCTCATCGTCTTCAGAGTCTGCGAACACCCCACTCCTCCTTGGGATCGGTCGGTTCTGATGGCAACGACCGCCCGGGGGAACCACCAGGGCAAAGAAGCGAATCTAATCCGAAAATCAGCCGGAGCCGGACACACGACAACCTTGCGCCGTTCCGATGGCTCGGTGCTGCGTGTCGGCTTCAGTTGTGGACGGGTGACCTCCGCGCTGTTGGAGCAGGGGTGTGACAGGTGACCGCCCGGGGGGACTGATGAGGTGGATCGAATCTAATCCTCGTGCTCTGACCCTGAAGGGTCGTGGCGACATCGAAGGGCACATGGCCGGTCCCCGCGCGCAGGCTAGTCCACGGCCTCGTAACGGACCATAGGGTGAGCGTCGTCGACCGGGCGGCCACCCACCGATTTTCAGCCCGGAACGGGCGCCCCCGCAAGGGGGCAGGATGGCTAGTCCTCGCGCTCACACCGACTCACCTCCTGGTGACCCGGATCGGCAGCACTGAAGGGCCCACCACGCGGTTCCCGCGCCCGGCTAGACGACGGCCTCGCAGGACCATAGGAACAACGGCGTCACCGGGCGGCCGCAGCACCATTCTCAGCCCGGAACGGGCGCCCCGACAGGGGCACTTTGGCTAGATGAGTAATTCCAAGGGATCGTGCAAGCGAGCGGCGCTCAGCGCCGCGCTGGCCAGGCGCCGGCGCGACGACAGACTGGATGTCTCTCGAGCGCTGGCAACGCAGCCAGCGTGGATGCTGAGCGTCGCGTAGCGTGCGAGACCTTGGAATTAGTCATCTAAGTAGCCGCCATCGGGCGGCACCATCTCGAGGCGTACGCCGAGCAGCCGCACCGGCCGGTCGTGCTCCACCCGGTCGAGCAGCGAGACGGCCGCGTCCGCGAGCAGGTCCGGGTCGTTGGTGGGCTCGGGCAGGGTGAGGCTGCGGCTCAGCGTGCGGAACGGCTTGAGCCGGATCTTCAGCCCCACCCGCGCCGCCGGACGCCCTTCGGCGTCGATGTCCTCGACCGCCCGGCGGGTGATCCGGCGGACCGCCTCCGCGACCTCGTCCCAGTCGTCGAGGTCCTGCTGGAAGGTCTCCTCGCGCCCGTGCGCCCGGGGCACCCACGGGGTCGCGTCGACCGGACTGGTGTCGACGCCCCGGCCGAGCCGGTGGAACCACGGACCCATGGTGGGCCCGATCTCGGCCGCCAGCACGCGGGCGTCCGAGGCGGCCAGCTGGTCCACGGTGTCGATGCCGAGTGCGGCCAGCCGCTTGGCCGTCTTGGCGCCGACACCCCACAGCGCCGTCGTCGGCCGGTCGCCCATCACCTGCTGCCAGTTGTCCGCGGTCAGCTGCCACACCCCGCGGGGCTTGCCGAAGTCGGTCGCGATCTTCGCGCGCAGCTTGTTGTCGCCGATCCCCACCGAGCAGTGCAGGCCGGTGGCGTCGAGCACCGCGGCGCGGCACAGCTCGGCCCACTCCCGCGGGTCGCCGAGCTCGCCGTGGCCCGGACCCGGCGCCAGGAACGTCTCGTCCCAGCCGAGCACCTCCACCACGACCGGCACGCCGCCCCAGGTCAGCGAGCGCAGCGTCGCCATCACCTGCTCGGACGCCTCGTTGTAGACGTCCTTGTCGACCGGCAGGAACACCGCGTCGGGGCACTTGCGCGCCGCGATCCGCAACGGCATCCCGGAGCCCACCCCGAAGGCGCGCGCCTCGTACGACGCCGTCGACACGACCCCGCGCTCGGTCGGGTCGCCTCGCCCGCCCACGATCACCGGCCGGCCGGCCAGCTCGGGCCGGCGCAGCACCTCGACCGCGGCCAGGAACTGGTCGAGGTCCACGTGCAGCACCCACGGCTGCTCCGGCGGCCCGTTCATCGCCGGGGTGGGGGCAGCGCGTCCGTGGACTCCATCTGGCCGAGCCCCGAGACCATCAGCAGGTCGACGACGACCGAGCGGAGCTGGGCGAGCACGGCCTCCGCGGCCAGCACGCCGGTGCGCTCCAGCCGGCCGGTGGCCTCACCCACCGCCAGCAACGGGGTGCGCGCCGCGACCGCCATGTGGTCGGTGGCCAGCTCGGCCGCGGCCATCTCGGCGGCCGCGGCAAGATCGACCGTGAGCCGGGCGTAGGACGCCGGGATCGGACGGCGGTGGTAGGCCGCCACCGCCGTCTGCCGGACCAGCACCCGGGTGCTGCGCAGCGCCCGGTCGAGCGGGTCGACCAGCGAGGACATCTTGCGCAGGTCACCGCGGTGACGCACCCGGAACGGCGACGACGTGACGACGTCGAGCCCCTCGTCGGCGGCGGCCTGGAGCTCGCGGATCAGATAGTCGGTCGAGCGCGCGTCGGCGAGCAGGTCGAGCGCCGCCTCCGGATCGCCCTCGGTCATCACCTCCGCCGCCGCGCGCAGCAGCGCGGCGATCTTGCGCATCACCACGGCCGCCTGCTCCCGTGGCCGGCGCAGCGGCGCGGCCGGCACGACGGTCGCCGCCACCAGGGCGACCAGACCGCCGACGACCGCGTCGGTCCACCGGGTGAAGGCGGCGCCGGGGTCGGGCACCAGCGAGGCGACGACGATCGACTGGACGGCGGCCTGGGTGACCAGGAGCGGCCCGCCGTCGAGCAGGAAGGCCGCGGTCATCGAGAGCGCCACGATCAGGGCGATCTGCCAGGCCCCGGTGCCGACCCAGACCACCAGCAGGTCGGCGAGGAAGACCCCGACGGCGACGCCGACGGTGACCTCGGCGACCCGCCGCATCCGCTGGCCGTAGGAGGTGCCGAGCGCGACCACGGCGGCGACCGGGGCGAAGAACGGCGTCGGGTGGCCGAGCAGATCAGCCGCCACGAACCACGCGACCCCGGCCGCGATCGCGCACTGACCGATCTGCCACCACTTCGAGTGCCAGCGCAGCAGGCGGGTCCGGACGGACGTGCGACCGCGATCCCACATCCGGTCGAGCGGTCCGGCCTCCTCCACAGCGCCGATCCTGCCATGCCCCTCGGCCGTCTCCGAGGCTCCGGATGCCCGGGCAGCCGGGGGTCGCTCACCACGCGTGCACCCGCTCGATGCCCGGGCCTTCCGGGGGCGATGCGCCCTTCGCCGCCCCGGCGACTCCGAGCCCGCAGCCGATCGCGGCGACGACGACTGCGGCGACGAGGACGGTCAGGTTGCTCATGGCGACTCCCGGCGGGTCGGGCACCGGCGGGATCCGGTGCGCCGACGACGCTAGGGGCGATCGCGGACGTCCGACGGACACACCGTCGTCCCCTGGGGAGAACGGCGTCGGAAGGACGCCTGTGGACGACATGTGGTCGTGGGGCAGCGGCCCCCCACCGGTCTGATCGGGCCGCTCCGGGGCGAATCAGAGGCCACACCAGCATCTCCGCTCCCATCGCCAGAGCCCGTCAGGCGAACCGCTCACGACACGCCGACCCAACACGGCGTGTCGCCACCGCTTCGCCTGACCACCTCGTGACTGCCAGGGGCAACGGGCGTCTCGGGCCTGACGGCCCTCACCCCTCAACCACCGTGCGGGCGGGTGGTTTCGAGACAGGCGCCAGCGCGCCTTCCTCAACCACCGTGCGGGCGGATGGTTTCGAGACAGGCGCCAGCGCGCCTTCCTCAACCACCGTGCGGGCGGATGGTTTCGAGACAGGCGCCAGCGCGCCTCCTCAACCACCGTGCGGGCGGATGGTTTCGAGACAGGCGCCAGCGCGCCTCCTCAACCACCGTGCGGGCGGATGGTTTCGAGACAGGCGCCAGCGCGCCTTCCTCAACCACCGTGCGGGCGGATGGTTTCGAGACAGGCGCCAGCGCGCCTTCCTCAACCACCGTGCGGCCATGGTGGTGCGAGGCTCGGGCCTGGCGGCCCTCGCACCTCGACACCCGTGGGCCTGCCGCGGCCGACGCGGTTGTGACGACCGCCTCGACGCGCCATAGTCGGCACACCACCGAACGGCGGCGGAGGGAGGGCGGCATCGCGTGGCCTCACTCATCGACCCGACGGGGACGGCGTTCCTCCTGGCGGAGAGCCGCACGATGCCGATGCACGTGGGCGGCCTGCATCTGTTCGAGCGGCCCGAGGGCGCCGGGCGCGACTACGGCCGGCAGATGTACGAGTCGATGCGCGACGTCGACGAGGTCGCGCCGCTCTTCCTCAAACGGCCGCACCGGTCGCTGACGACCGCGGGACAGCTGGTCTGGGTCGAGGATGACCAGTTCGACATCGAGCACCACGTCCAGCACGGCGCGTTGCCCCAGCCGGGCCGGGTCCGCGAGCTCCTCGAGCTGGCGGGGCGGCTGCACAGCACCCGGATGGCCTGGGAGCGGCCGCTCTGGGAGGCGACGGTCATCGAGGGGCTGCGCGACGGCCGGATCGCGCTCTACACGAAGACCCACCACGCGCTGGTCGACGGGATCTCCGCGATGCGGCTGCTGCAGAGCGTGCTGTCGACCGACGGCGAGCGCACCGCGATGCCGGCGCCGTGGGACGCCCGCACCCGCCGTACCTCGAGCAGTACGTCGGGCAGCGCGGCGCCCCCGCAGGCCACGGATCTCACCGACCTCCCCCTGCGCACCCTGCGCTCGGCCCTCGCGATCGCCGGCGAGGCCGCCGGGCTGCCCGCCGCGCTGGCGCGCACGGTGACCAGGGGCGTGCGCAACGAGACCTCGGCGATCTCGCTCCACGCACCGCGCACGATCTTCAACCAGAAGATCACCGGGTCGCGGCGGTTCGCCGCCCAGGACTGGCCGGTCGCGCGACTACGGGGCATCGGCACGGCCACCGGCACCACGATCAACGACGTCGTCCTCGCGATGTGCGCGGGTGCGGTGCGCGCCTACCTGCTCGAGCTCGACGCGCTGCCGGACGCGCCCCTGGTGGCGATGGTGCCGGTCGGCCTGAACGCCCGGCAGGCGAACGCCGCGTCGACCGACGGCGGGAACGCGGTCGGCTCGGTGATGTGCCGGCTCGGCACCGACCTCCCCGATCCCGCCGACCGGCTGCGCACGATTCACGCCTCGATGACCGACGGCAAGCAGGCGCTGTCGACCATGACCCCGGCCCAGATCCTCGCGATGAGCGCGCTCGGCCAGGCGCCCGCGATCATCGCGCCGCTGCTGCGGCTGGAGGGCATGATGCGCCCGCCGTACAACCTGATCATCAGCAACGTGCCCGGCCCGCGTACCACGCACTACTGGAACGGCGCGCGGCTGGTCGGCACCTACCCGCTCTCCATCCCGATCAACGGCATGGCGCTGAACATCACCTGCACCTCCTACGACGGCAGGCTGGCCTTCGGGCTGATCGGCTGCCGTCGCACGGTGCCGCACCTGCAGCGCATGCTCGGCCATCTCGACACCGAGCTGACCGCCCTGGAGCGGGCGGCCGGCGCGACGTGACTAGTCCAGCTCCTCGTAGCCGCCGCCGACCGTGTCGGCGACGGCCTGGAGCCGGGCCCGGGTGACGTCGGCGACCGTGCCTAGTCCGGCCGCGTGCGCGTTGGAGCCGGGGCGGGTCGGTTCGGCGGAGTTGATGCTGACGCAGCGCCGGGTGCCGCCGTCCGCGGCGTTCTCGAGCGCGACCGCATGGCCGGTCGTGCCGCTGCCCGCGAAGAAGTCCACGACCAGGGCGTCGGCGGGCATCGTGCCGAGGATCCGGCGCAGCAGCCCGGTCGGCTTGGGCGACTCGAAGACGTGGCCGACCAGCTCCTTGAGCTCGGCGACCGCGGTGTCGGTGGAGCCGACCTCCTCGGCCAGCCAGATCGTGCGCAGCTTCTTGCGCCGCCCTCCGGGCGTGTCCCGGTGCAGCCAGTCGCGCTGGTAGACGTCCACCCGCTCCCCCGCGCGGCCCTTCACGACGCGACAGACCACGTCGTCGGGTCGGGCCTCGATCAGCGGCGGGCTCCACCGCCACACCGCCGGCGTGCCGTCGCCGAAGACCGGCCTGATCTCGACGGCACCGTCGAACGCCGTCGTGCTCACCCGTCCGCTGCGCGGATCGCCCCAGACCGCGAAGTGCAGGGTGCGGGCCGTGACCGGGTTGAACTTCTTGTTGGTGTTGCGCAGCGGCAGGTGCCGGTAGCGGCGGCCGTCCGGAGCGGTCAGCGGGAAGTCGCGCTCGTCGACGGTGTCCGGGCTGCTGGCGTCGAGCACGGTACGGCGCGCGTCGCGGGCGTAGACGAGCAGGTACTCGTGGTTCGTGGCGAAGCCCCGGCCGAGCTGACGCCCCTTGGGGTTGAGGTTGACCACGATCTGGGCGAGCAGGCTCTCCTCGCCGAACACCTCGTCCATGAGCAGCCGCAGGTGCGCCACCTCGTTGTCGTCGATGCTGACGTAGATCGCGCCGGTCTCGGCGAGCACCTCGCGGGCGGCGACCAGCCGGGGGCGCATCATCGTCACCCAGGCCCGGTGCCGGCTGCGGCGCGAGCCGTCGGCGCGGAAGTCGTCGTGATAGGCGAAGTCGTTGCCGGTGTTGTAGGGCGGGTCGATGTAGACCAGGTCGACGGGCCGGCCCAACAGCGCCGGCAGCCGCGGCAGCACGTCGAGGTTGTCGCCCTCGATGAAGACGTTCCACGGCTCGCCCACGGTCCGAGCCTAGAGACACACGAGCACCAGGTGACCGATCCACGCCCATGCGCAACCTACCCTTGGGCAGGTGCGCACTCGGGTTACCTTGACCGTCGGGCTCACTGCCTGTGCCCTCATCGCGGCCTCCCCTGCCCTCGGGGACCCCGGTCCGGACCGGCCGACCACGGCCGAACGGCACTACGCCGTGCAGCGGGACCACTCGCAGGGCCGGTCGCTGCACCCGCGGCACACCTCCGGCAACGAGCCCGGCTGGATCGCGCCCGACCTCTCGCCGGCGCAGCGTCGCGCGCCGGCGCGCAAGACCGAGGCCACGTCGTACACGGTCGTGCCGGGCGTGACGTACTCGACCTGGACGCAGGTCGACGCGCGCGGCCCGATCGTCGCGCACCTGCTGGCCGTCGACCCGAAGGCCGCCGGCGTCGGCATCGACTACCTCGCGCCGAAGCACGTCGCCGAGACCTCCCCGGTCGGGACCATGCTCGCGAAGGACACCCGGGCCGTGGCCGGCGTCAACGGCGACTTCTTCGACATCGGCCGCACCGGCGCGCCCCTCGGGGTCGGGAAGGCCAAGGCCAAGAAGCTGCTCCACGGGCGGGTCGAGGGATGGAACTCCGCGTTCTACTTCGACAAGGCGGGCGCGCCCCAGATCGGCGAGCTGCCGATGATCGCCCGCGTGCGCAACCGGCCGCGGATCGAGGTGACGGGCCTCAACCAGCCGTACGTCGCGCCGAACAGCGTCGGCGTCTACACCAAGGCGTGGGGCAAGACCGATGGCTACACGATGACCCAGGGGCAGCGGAAGCGCATCCGGGTCGTGTGGGTGCGCAAGAACCGCGTCGTCAAGGTCCGCAAGGTGCTCAAGAACGACCGCAGGATCCCCGGCACGATCCTGATCGGCCGAGGGGACGGCGCCCGGCAGCTGAAGAAGCTGAAGAAGGGCAGCAAGGTCGTCGTCAAGGCCCGGCTCAAGGGCCGCCCCAAGATGGCGATCAGCGGCGACCGACCGCTCATCGACGACGGCGTCATCAAGGTCGTCGACAACCGCGTGATGCACCCCCGCACCGCCGTGGGCATCGACCGCGACTCCGGCCAGATCCTGCTGCTGGTCATCGACGGCCGCTCCTCGGCGAGTCGCGGCTACACGATGGTCGAGCTCGCCAACCTGATGATCGACCTCGGGGCCGACGAGGCACTCAACCTCGACGGCGGCGGCTCGTCGACGATGATCGCCCGCGACGCGACCGGGGCGAACCAGGTGCTCAACAAGCCGTCCGACGGATTCCAGCGCTGGGTCGCCAACGGGCTCCAGGTCACCTACAAGGCGCCGGCCGCCCGCAAGCCCGGGCGACGCCGGTAGAACTCAGGCGGGCACCAGCACCAGCACCACGCTGGTGATCGGCGCCAGGCACTGCTTGGTCGGCGACGGCAGCACCGCCCGTACGACCGTCTCTCCCCCGGTGCTCGTGCCCACGACGCGAGTCGGCACCTCGCAGCCGATCGCCACCACGGCCGCCGCCAGCCGCCGGTCCTCGGGCACCCGCGCCCGCTCGGCGGCCCGCACGATCTGGCCCTGGAGGCGGTCGTTGCGGAACCGCTCGACGTAGCGCCGCACGGCCTGCTCGTCGGCCAGCACGGTCAGCTCGGTCGTCACCCGGCCGCCGGCGGAGGTGCCGGTGAGGATCGCAACCTCGATGATCTCGCCCGGTGCGAGCGAGGCCGGCGCCGCACCCGGGGCTTCGCCGCCGCGGTCGTCGCCGCAGCCGCCGGCCAGGAGCAGGACCAGCGCGACCGTCGCGAGGGTGCGTCGCATGATGGTTCGACGCGGGCGCGGTGGCCCGGGTTCCGGGCGGCCGACGGCACCTGGCAGGCTTGCGGCCGTGGCCCGCTTCACCCGCGCCGAGCTGGAGTCCTTCCGCGACGCGGAGGTCCCCGACCTGCTGCCCGGCCCCGACGACCCCGCCCTCCGGCTGCTCTTCGTGGGCATCAACCCCGGCCTCTGGACGGCGGCCACGCAGACCCACTTCGCGCACCCGGCCAACCGCTTCTACCCGGCGCTGCTGCTCGCCGGGATCATCACCGAGCCGGTCAGCCCGTCGGACGGGATGATCGACGCCGACCGCGACCGGCTGCGCGCCCGCGGGATCGGCATCACCAACATCGTGCGCCGCGCGACCGCCCGGGCGTCGGAGCTCTCCGACGACGAGCTGCGCGCGGGCGGGCTGGAGCTGGTGGAGACGGTACGCCGCACCTCGCCGCGGGTGGTCGCGATCGCGGGCGTCACGGCGTACCGGGTCGCCTTCGGGCAGCGGCGCGCCGCGCTCGGCCGCCAGCCGGAGCCGATCGAGGGCGCGGAGCTGTGGGTGGTGCCGAACCCCAGCGGGCTCAACGCGCACGAGACCGCCCCCACGCTGGCCGCGGCGTACGCCGACGCCGCCCGGGCGGCCGGCGTCCTCTAGACGGGCTCCCTATCCGCAAGCGCGGGAGTCGGACGGCGGCCGCCACTCGCGCCTGAGCAGCCCGTAGACCCACGAGCTCGACACCTCGCCGTTCACGACGCAGTCCTCCCGCAGCGTCCCCTCCCGCACGAAGCCGAGCTTCTCCAGGACGCGGGCGGACGCCGCATTGCGCGTGTCGACCTCGGCCTGGACCCGGTTCAGGTCCAGCGTGTCGAAGGCCCACCGCAGCAGCGCCCCGGCGGCCTCCGTCGCGTAGCCGTTGCCCCATGCCGCCTCGCCGAGGACGTAGCCCAGGGACGCGCTGCGGTGGTCCGGGTTCCACCGGACCAGCGCGCACCAGCCGAGGAACGCCCCGTCGGAGGCGCGCTCGATGACCGGCCGCGCCCCGCTGCCGTCCTCGGCCATCCGCCGGCAGGTCGCGACGAAGCGCCCGGCCCGCTCGGGATCGGTCCAGGGCGGCGAGTCCCAGTAGCGCAGCACCTGGGCGCTGCTGTGCAGCGCCCAGAGGGCGTCCGCGTCCGCATCGGCGACCAGGCGCAGCCGCAGCCGCCCGGTGTGCAGCGTGGGCGTGGGCAGCGTGGGCGTGGGCAGCGTGGGCGTGGGCAGCGTGGGCGTGGACATGGGCCTAGACCGGGAACGCCTGGTCCTTGCCGAGCACGGTCAGCCCGTCCTCGACCACGAACCCGCGGGCCCGGTCCTCCTCCGGGTCGACCCCCAACCGGGCGCCGGGCGGGATCGCCACGTGCTTGTCCACGATCGCGTGCCGCACGACCGCACCGGCGCCCACGTGCACGCCGTGCATCAGCACCGCGCCGCGCACCTCCGCGCCCGCGTCGACCCGCACGGACGGCGAGAGCACGGAGCGACTCACGGAGCCGCCGGTGACGACGATCCCCGGCGAGAGCACCGCCTCGTCGACCAGGGCGGGCTCGCCCGCGCTGCCCTGTACCAGCTTGGCCGGGGGCTGCGGGCCGTAGGAGGTGTAGATCGGCCAGTCGAAGTTGTAGAGGTTGAAGACCGGCAGCGGCGAGACGACGTCGAGGTGCGCGGCGTAGTAGGAGCCGAGGGTCCCGACGTCGCGCCAGTAGCCGCGGTCGCGCGCGGTCGACCCGGGGACGTCGTTGTCCCGGAAGTCGTAGACGCCCGCCTGCTGGCGGCGCACGAACGCCGGCACGATGTCGCCGCCCATGTCGTGCTTGGAGCCGATCTCGGTCGCGTCGCGGGTCACCGCCTCGACGAGCACGTCGGCGTCGAAGACGTAGTTGCCCATCGACGCCAGCACCTCGCCCGGGCTGTCGGGGAGGCCCGCGACCTCGGTCGGCTTCTCGAGGAACTCGCGGATCCGGGTCGGGTCGTCGGGGTGCACGTCGATGACGCCGAACTGGTCGGCGAGGCCGACCGGCTGGCGGATCGCCGCGACCGTGCAGGTCGCGCCGCTCTCGACGTGCGCCTGGACCATCTGGGAGAAGTCCATCCGGTAGACGTGGTCGGCGCCCACCACGACGACGATGTCGGGCTGCTCGTCGCGGATCAGGTTCAGCGACTGGTAGATCGCGTCGGCGCTGCCGAGGTACCAGTGCTTGCCGACCCGCTGCTGCGCCGGCACGGGGGTCACGTAGTCGCCGAGCATCGTCGACATCCGCCAGGTCTGGGTGACGTGCTTGTCGAGGCTGTGCGACTTGTACTGGGTCAGCACCACGACCTGCAGGTAGCCGCTGTTGACGACGTTCGAGAGCGCGAAGTCGATGAGACGGTAGATGCCCGCGAACGGCACCGCCGGCTTCGCCCGGTCCGCGGTGAGCGGCATCAGGCGCTTGCCCTCCCCGCCCGCGAGGACGATCGCGAGGACCTTCTTCCGGGAGCCGGGCGCCATGGGTCCAACGTAGTGGGGTCGCGACCCGCTCGACCACGGGTAAGTTCGCATCGTGCGAGTCGACGTGCTGTCCCGCGAGTACCCACCCGAGATCTACGGCGGCGCCGGGGTGCACGTCGCCGAGCTGGTCCGGGCGCTGCGGATGCGCGCGGACGTCGAGGCCCACGTCCACGCGTTCGGGGCGCCGCGCGACGAGCCGCTGACCGCGTCGTACGCCGACCTCGCCGAGCTGTCGGGCGCGAACCCCGCGCTGCGCACCCTCGGGGTGGACCTCGCCATCGCCGACGGCTGCGCGGGCACCGAGCTGGTGCACTCCCACACCTGGTACGCCAACCTCGCCGGCCACCTCGCCGCGCTGCTGTACGACGTGCCGCACGTCGTCTCCGCCCACTCGCTCGAGCCGCTGCGGCCGTGGAAGGCCGAGCAGCTCGGCGGCGGCTACGCGATCTCGTCGTGGGCCGAGCGCACGGCGTACGAGGCGGCCGCGGCGGTGATCGCGGTGTCGGCGGCGATGCGCGACGACGTGCTGTCGTCCTATCCCGCCGTCGACCCGGCTCGCGTGCACGTGGTGCACAACGGCATCGACACCACGCAGTGGGCGCCGCGGGTCGACCCCGACCGCGTCCGCGAGCTCGGGGTCGACCCGGACCGGCCGTCGGTGGTGTTCGTCGGGCGGGTCACCCGGCAGAAGGGGCTACCGCTCTTCCTGCGCGCCTGCGCGGCGCTGCCCGCCGAGGTGCAGATCGTGCTCTGCGCAGGAGCACCGGACACGCCGGAGATCCTGGCCGAGGTGGAGGGCCTGGTGCACGGGCTCCGGACCTCGCGCTCGGGTGTCGTGTGGATCTCGGAGATGCTGCCGCGGCACGACGTCGTCGCGCTGGTGACCGCCGCGACGGCGTTCGCCTGCCCGTCGATCTACGAGCCGCTCGGCATCGTGAACCTCGAGGCGATGGCCTGCGAGACCGCCGTCGTGGCGACCGCCACCGGCGGCATCCCCGAGGTCGTCATCGACGGCGTCACCGGGGTACTGGTGCCGATCGCGCAGGCCACGGACGGCACCGGCACGCCGCTCGACCCGGACCGGTACGTCGCCGACTTCGCGGCCGCCCTCACCGCGGTGGTGTCCGACCCGGCGCGGGCCGCCGCCATGGGCCGCGCCGGCCGCGAGCGCGCCGTCGCCGACTTCTCGTGGACCGCGATCGCCGAGCGCACCGTCGAGGTCTATCGCTCGGTGCGATGACGGGGCCTGTGGATGAGCGCCGACGCCGTCGGCCGATCGGTGCGAGGCTCACGGGATGGACGAGCCGTACCGACCCACCGTTCGCACCCAGGCCGCCCTCGAGGAGGTCTGGCGCCACCTGATGGGCCCCTGGGGCTTCGACCGCCGCAGCATCTGGCTGCTGCGCGTCGACGCCGACCACCGCCCGATCCCGGTGGTCACCGAGATCACCGAGTGCGAGGACCGACCCGGGCCGGAGCTGGTCCGCCAGCTCGGCGACCTGCTCCGGGGCCTCGACGACGACGATCCGGGCGGCAGCTTCGCCTTCCTGCTCTCCCGGCCGGGCGCGGGCATCGAGGAGGACGACCGGGTGTGGGCGCGCTGCCTGCTGGAGGCCGGCGCCGCGAGCGGCGTCCGCCTCGAGATGCTGCACCTCGCGACCGACGCCGGCACGGTCCCGCTGCCGCCGGACGAGCTCGTCCCGCGGCGTACCGCCTGAGCATCCCCTACGGTGGGGGCTCGTGAGCGAACCCGGCTTCAGCAAGTTCGTCTTCGCCGTCTGGGGTGTCGACGTGGCGACCGACCTGCGCGACGCCCGTCTGCACGAGCGGCTCGCCGCCGCCGGCGTGGGCCGGCTGCAGGTCAACGTCGCCGACGAGCAGGTCGCCGATGCCCTCCGCATCGACCACCTCCCCGACCCCGTCGACGGCTTCGTCAGCGTCTGGGACGGCGATCCCGCGCAGGTGGCGCGCGAGCTCGGCGAGGTCGGCACGGCGCACGGGTACGCCGTCGACGAGCGCCGCCGGCTCGACCCGCCCGAGGCGTGGGACGGCAGCCGCGCCGACGCCCTGGCGAACGTCGCCGTGCTGCGCCGGCCCGCCGAGCTCGACCGGGCCGAGTGGCTGCGGCGCTGGATGGTCGAGCACACCGCGGTCGGGATCCGCACCCAGGCGACGATCGGCTACGTGCAGAACGTCGTGCACGAGCCGCTCACCCCCGGCGCCCCGCGCATCGACGGCATCGTGGAGGAGCTCTTCCCCGCGGCCGCCGTCACCGACATGCACGCCTTCTACGGCAGCGGCAGCGACGACGCCGAGCTCGGCCGGCGGATCACCGAGCTGATGGCCAGCGTCGCCCGGATCGGCGCCGACCGCGACCTCGACCTGGTGCCGACGGGCCGCTACCTCTACGACCTGGGTCGAGGCTGAGCAACGGATCACCGAGCTGCGGCGCGACGCGTCGTCCGCGGCCGGTGCGCGCGCTCAGCGGGTTTCTAGATGAAGATGCCGAGGATCAGCACGACGACCAGGCCGGTCACCGACAGCACGGTCTCCATCAACGACCAGGTCTTGACGGTCTGACCGACGGTCATCCCGAAGTACTCCTTGACCAGCCAGAAGCCGGCGTCGTTCACGTGGGAGAAGAACAGCGAGCCGGCGCCGACGGCGAGCACCACCAGCGAGACCTCACCGGTCGACATGCCCGCCACCAGCGCGGTCATCAGGGAGGACGCGGTGATCGTGGCGACCGTGGCCGACCCGGTCGCCAGGCGGATCAGCACGGCGAGCACCCAGGCGAGGAGCAGCACGGAGATGTTTGCGTCCTTGGCCCAGTCGGCCAGCACGGTGCCGATGCCGCTGTCGACGAGCACCTGCTTGAACCCGCCGCCCGCCGACACGATGAGCAGGATGCCGGCGATCGGCGGGAGCGACGCGGCCACCGTCTCCGACAGCCGGTTCTTGTCCATGCCGACGCCGACGCCGAAGGTGAACATCGCGACCAGCACGGCGATCAGGAGCGCGATCAGCGGGTTGCCGATCACGTCGCCGACGCGCTGGACCATGTTGGTGTCGTCGTCGATGACGATGTCGAGGATCGCCTTGCCGAGCATCAGCACGACGGGCAGCAGGATCGTGGCGATGGTGACGCCGAACGACGGACGGTTGGCGACATCGCGTTCCGCGGTGTCGTAGGTGTGCGGTGGCTCGACGACGACCCAACGACCGGCGATGCCGCCGAACAGCGGGCCGGCCACGATGATCGTGGGGATCGCCACCAGGAGGCCCAGGCCGAGGGTGACCCCGAGGTTCGCGCCCAGCAGGTCGATCGCGGTCACCGGTCCGGGGTGCGGCGGCACGAATCCGTGCATCGCCGACAGGCCCGCGAGCGCGGGGATGCCCACGGTGATCAGCGAGACCTGCGCCCGCCGGGCGACCAGGTAGATCACCGGCATCAGCAGGACCAGGCCGATCTCGAAGAACATCGGCAGCCCGATGATGGCGCCGACGAGCGCCATCGCCCAGGGCAGCAAGGCCTTCGACGACCGGCCGACGATCGTGTCGACCACCTGGTCGGCGCCTCCGGAGTCGGCGAGCAGCTTGGCGAACATCGCACCGAGGGCGATCAGGGCGCCGACGCCGGCGGCCGTCGTACCGAACCCAGTCGTGAACGACGTGAGCACGGTGTTGACGTCCTGGCCGTCCACGATGCCGACGGTGAGCCCGCCGAGGATCAGCGCGATGAACGGGTGGACCTTGAGGACGGTGATCAGGACGACCAGCAGCGCGATGCCGATCAGCGCTGCCAGGACCAGATGCCAGCCCGCGGCCACCGGTTCGACGAGATCGTCGGCCATCATCGGCCGGACGAGTTCCATGGGTCAGTCCTTCCCGAGATGCTCCTCGACACGTACGGAGTCCACATACCCCTGGACGATGGCGTCGACACTCTGGTCGACGTCGATGACGATGCCGTCCTCGTCGGGCTGCAGCGGCTCGAGTGTCGCGAACTGCGAGGCGAGCAGCGACGCGGGCATGAAGTGACCGGGCCGAGCGGCCTGGCGGGCCGCGATCACCTCGGGGGTCCCGTGCAGCAGCAGGAACCGGACGTTCGGCGCGAGCCCGCGGATCTGGTCGCGGTACTTCCGCTTCAGGGCCGAGCAGCTCATCACGCCGCCGCTCTCGTGGACCGCCAGCCACTCGCCCACGAGCGCGAGCCACGGGAAGCGGTCGCTGTCGTCGAGCGGCTCACCGCGGCTCATCTTCGCGATGTTCGCGGACGGATGCAGGTCGTCGGCGTCCTCGAACGGGACACGGAACCGCTGCGCGAGCGCGGCACCGACCGTCGACTTGCCCGAGCCCGAGACACCCATCACCACCAGGGGATGCATGGGGTCACGCTAACCGGCGGGGCTCGCCTCGACCTCGGCTGTGCCACCGGATGCGGACGGCTCCGACGCGGGCGTCGGGCTCGGCTTCGTCGACTCGGCGGCCGGGTCCGGCGTCGGGGTCGCGGCGGTGGGCGGCGCCGGGCTCGGGGTGGGGTCCGCGGCCGGTGGCGAGCTCTCCGGCGGCTCGGGAGCCGCCGGCTCCTGCGCGGGCTGCTGTACCTGGGTGGGCTGCTGGGTCGGCTGTTGGCTGGGCTGTTGGCTGGGCTGCTGGGCAGGCGCGGAGGACCCGGACGGCTGCTGGGAAGGCGCCTGCTTGGGCTGCTGGGACGGCGGGTCCGTCGGCTCGTCGGTCGGCTCCTCGACCTCGACGACCAGCGGCGCCGACGCGCTGCCCTCGGCCATCGGCGTCGCGAACACCTTCCAGCGGTACGTCGTCGTCTCGCGGGCCCGCAGGGTCACCGCGACGCTGGAGCCCACGACGACCCGGACCGTCTCCCAGTCGTTCTCGTCCCCGGCGTCCCCGTGCGGCTTGAGTGCCTGCAGCACCACCCGCGCACTGCTCACCGGCGCACCGAGGTCGTCGACGACCCGGCCGGTGAGCGTCACCCGCTGGTCGGGCGCCACCGGCGCGGTCGGTCCGGCGATCGACGTACGGGTGGCGTAGCCCTCGAGGTCGTACGTCGCGGTCGCCCCGGGGCTGCCGATCCGCCAGGCGTCGATGTTGAAGGGGTTGCCGTCGCACCCGAAGCCGACCGCGTAGAAGCCGTAGCCGTCGCCGCCCATCGCCTGCACGAAGGCGGGCACGCCGGAGGATCCGACCTGGCCGCCGACCGGCTGCTGGGTGGCCAGGTCGTACTGGGTCCAGGCGTAGCCGAGACCCGGGACGTCGACCGTGGTCCAGCCCGCCGAGGCGGGGGCGGTCAGGCTCGCGCGGCCGATCCACATCGTGCTGGTGCCGACGTCGGCCGGCGCCTGGTAGCCGACGTACGCGACGCCGGTGGTGCCGCCCTCCGCGTGCACGGAGACCCCGGCGACGCTGGTGTCGGCGATCGACTCGACGTAGCTGACGATGCCGGTCGCGCTGCCGCCCGCGGTGTCGAAGCCGAGGCTGCGCTCGCCGGTGGCGCCGGCTCCGGTGGCCAACCCGATCTGCGGCCGCACCGGCTCGGCGGAGCGCTGGAAGACGTCGTCGCAGCCGACGACGGTGAGCTGGGCGCGGTTGCCGGCCGGGAACGCCGTGCCGCGGACCACGGTGGTCGAGTCGCTGCTCGCGGATGCTCCGGGAAGCGTGCCGGCAGCCATGACTACGAGAGTCGTGGCCGCCACCATGACTCCCCGTCGCACTGTGCTCCCCAGTTCCACGTGTCTGCTCCCGAGCCTTCCTTCGAGAAAGGCTACGTCGGATCCGGCCGGTTGTTCAGGGAGTGGTGGAAGAGGTTTCCCCAAGTTCGGTAGGCGCCGCCGGCGTCGGGGTCTCCGCCGGGGCCTCGGTCGGCGTCTCCGTCGGCGTGTCGGAGGGCGTCGGAGCCAGGGTCGGCGTCTCGGTGCCGCTGGGACTGGAAGTCTCAGTGGGCGACCCCTCCGAGGGCGTCGGCGAGGGGCTCTGCGACCCACCGTCGTCCTCGCGGCGGTCCTGGTCGTCCTGCTGGCCACCGCCGCGGCCGCCGACGTTCCCGATGGTCGTGCCGCCGTCACCCGAGCCGCCGGTGATGGAGGAGACGCTGCGGCCGGCCGCGAGCTCGAGCGCCGTGATCAGCACGATCGCCACCACGAACAGCACCCCGGCGGCGAGCAGCACGTGGCGCCACGGCAGCGACCGCAGCCGCTCCCGCCACGAGGTCTGGGCCACCCGGGCGACGGCGTCCAGCTCCTCCTGGGCGGCGCCGAGGCGCTCGTCGGCATGGTCGAGGTGGCTGTCGTGGGCCGCGGTGTCGGTCGCCCGCTCGGCCCGACGTACCTCCGCCTGGGCGATCCCGACCTTGCGGGCCGCACTGCCCTGTGCCTTCGCGAGGGTGCGCCCGCTCGTCGCCAGGCCCTGGGTGAAAACGGCGCTCGAGATCGTGACCACGAGGCTGCCGATGGCCGCGCCGATGATCGTGCCGGCCGCGCCCAGGAAGGAGAGCAGGAACGCCGAGGCGACCGCCGCCAGTGCTCCGGCGACCGCCCTGAGCCAGTCGATCTCCAACCCGCGCCGGCGCTCGGCGCTCTCCTCGGTCATCACCGCCCAGTATGCCCAGTGCGAGACGGGATGCGCGCGGAGATCTGAGTCCGGAACGCGCCGGATGACGGCTCGAACCTACTGAGCGGTCGCTTTTCTTCTGCGGCATGATGGGGTCGGCTCGCGCGGAGCCCGCCGCGCAGGTCCCTGCAGGATCCAGGGCAGAACCCAGGAGGTGCACCGATGCAGCTGGCGCTGTCGGCGGAGGACGCCGAGTTCCGCGATCAGATGCGGGAGTTCTTCACCACGAGGATCCCGCAGGAGATCCGCGACGCCGTCGCCGAGCGGCGCGAGCTCACCCGCGAGCAGTTCGTGTCGAGCATGCAGATCCTCAACGCGGCCGGCCTCGCCGTACCCAACTGGCCCGTGGAGTGGGGCGGGCGGGACTGGACCCCGCTGCGCCGCCACATCTGGCACGAGGAGATGCAGCGGGCGTTCGTGCCGCCGCCGCTGGGCTTCAACGCGTCGATGATCGGCCCGGTGATCGCGCAGTTCGGCTCCCAGGAGCTCAAGGAGCGCTTCCTCGCCAAGACCGCGAACCTCGACATCTGGTGGTCCCAGGGCTTCTCCGAGCCCGACGCCGGCTCCGACCTCGCGTCGCTGAAGACGCGCGCGGTGCGCGACGGCGACGAGTACGTCGTGAACGGCCAGAAGACGTGGACCACGCTGGGGCAGTACGGCGACTGGATCTTCACGCTGGTGCGCACCAACCCGGAGGTCAAGAAGCAGGCCGGCATCTCGATGCTGCTCATCGACATGACCTCCCCCGGCGTGGAGGTGCGGCCGATCGAGCTGATCGACGGCGGCCATGAGGTGAACGAGGTCTGGTTCACCGACGTCCGGGTGCCGGCCGAGAACCTGGTCGGCGAGGAGAACCGCGCCTGGGACTACGCCAAGTTCCTGCTCGGCAACGAGCGGGTCGGCGTGGCTCCGGTGGGCGCGACCAAGCGCAACCTCGCGCAGGCGAAGGAGTGGGCGGCCACGGTGTCCACGGGCGAGGGCACCACGCTGCTGGACGACCCACTGGTCTCGACCCGCATCGTCGAGCTCGAGAACGAGCTGCTCGCCCTCGAGCTGACCGCGCTGCGCGTCGTCGCCCACTCGACCGACGGCAAGCCGCACCCCGCGTCGTCGGTGCTCAAGCTGCGGGGCACCGAGCTCCAGCAGGCGGTCACCGAGCTGGTCGTCGACCTGGCCGGGCCGGCCTCGCTGGCCAGCGGGGCCGGCGACGACTCCGACCTGCCGTGGTGGGCCCGGCGCGCGACGCCGACGTACCTCAACTTCCGCAAGGCCTCGATCTACGGCGGCTCCAACGAGGTGCAGCGCCAGATCATCGCCCGCACGATCCTGGGACTCTGAGGGGACGACGTCATGGACTTCAACTACGACGAGGAGCAGCAGGCGCTGCGCGAGGCCGTGCGCGGGCTGGCCGGCAAGGCGTACGCCGACTTCGAGAACCGCCGCCGGGTGGTCGCCGAGGAGCCCGGCTTCAGCGAGAAGGTGTGGACCCAGCTGGCCGAGATGGGCGTCCTCGGACTGCCCTTCGACGAGGCGTACGGCGGGATGGGCGCCGGCGCCGTCGAGGTCGGGATCGTCGCCCAGGAGCTCGGCCGGGTGCTCGCACCCGAGCCGTTCCTGACCTCCGTGGTGCTGGCCGGTGGCGCCGTCGCCGCGGCGGGGTCGGAGGAGCAGAGGATCGGGCTCCTCGACGACGTGTCCTCGGGCGGCTCGGTGCTGGCCTTCGCGCACGCCGAGCCGGGCTCGCGCTGGCAGCCGACCGCGTCCGCGGTGACCGCGTCGTCGTCCGACGACGGCTGGACGCTGACCGGCGTGAAGGAGCCGGTGCCGGACGGCGCGCGCGCCGACATCCTGGTCGTGTCGGCGGCGCTCCCCGCGGGTGGGACGGGCCTCTTCGTGGTCACCGACGAGGCCCCCGGCCTGACCCGCGAGGGCTACCGGACCCACGACGGCGGCCGGGCCGCCAAGGTGACCTTCGCCCGCACCCCGGCGGACCTGCTCGGCGACGACCGGGGCGACCGCACCGGCGTGATCGCGGGGGTGCTCGACGTCGCCCGGATCGCCGCCTGCCACGAGGCCGTCGGTGCGATGGAGTTCTCGCTGGAGACCACGGCGGCGTACCTCAAGAGCCGCAAGCAGTTCGGCGTCACGCTCAACACCTTCCAGGCGCTCACCTTCCGCGCGGCGGACATGTACGTCTCGCTCGAGCAGGCGCGCAGCCTGGCACTCTGGGCGTCGATGGTGCTCGACGGCGGCTCCGACGCCGACGTGGCCACCGCCGCGAGCCGGGCGTCGCTCGGTGTCAGCCGGGCCGGCCGCCACATCGGCCAGGAGGCGATCCAGCTGCACGGCGGCATCGGGATGACCGCGGAGTACAGCATCGGCAGCTACACCAGTCGCCTCACCGCGCTCGACCATCTGCTGGGCGACGGCAACCACCACCTCGGGCTGCTCGCCGCGGACGTCGGTGGCTACCGCGAGGTGGACCCGCTCCCGTAGCTGGGGCTCGTGCGCGGGGCTCGTGCGCCGGGCTCGTCGCCGGGGCTCCCGGCGGCGGCGGTCGTACGGCGGAGGCGGTCAGGCAGACCGAGCCCGACACGCCGTCGTTCCCCGGCGCGTCGCACTCGCTTTCCCTGACCACCCCGGCGGGGCGTCGGCGTGTCTCCTCGTTTCCCCGGGCAGCCGGGGAAACGAGCAGCAGCCGGCTTCGGCGTCAGACCTGACACCCGGGATCCACGGGGCGCCGTGCGGCGACAACGGGGGCTGATCCGCCCGCACGACGGCTGAGGGGTCCGGGACGTCGTACCAACGGGCCGGGCCGACCCGTTCGTACGACGTCCCGGACCCGACGAGCGACGGGTCACCGGACGTGCGCCTGCAGCCGGAGCATCTCGAACTCCACCTGTCGTTGCTGTCGTTGACGCAGGGCCTGCAGGCGCTGGTGCTTGTCCTGGATGGACATCGTGCGCCACGCCTGGCGGCGATTGAGCTGGAGGGTGGACATGAGCGGTCCTCTCGGTCGGATGCCCGCCACCCGGCGGGCACGCCCATCGTGGGGGCCCGCACTTGAAGGCGGCTGGGAGCCGGCTGGGAGACCCCTCAGGGAGAGGACGGCGGGGACTCGCCCGACGCCAGCCGCTCGTGCAGCCGGTCGCGCACCTGCTCCGGCGTGAGCTGCGCGCGTTGCCGCTGGTCGCGCGCGATGATGACCCCGGAGGCGGCCACCCCGGCCAGCCCCGCCAGACCGAGTACCTTCCACAGCTTCATGAGGACCTCCCGATGACCCCTGCGACGGACGATCGATGAACGGCGCGACGGACGGTGCGTCGAGCGAGCTCACCCTCGACCAGGCGGTCGAGCTGACCCGCACCGGCGACCTGTGGCTCTTCCGCGGCCGCTCCGCTGCCGATCACGCTATCCGGCTGGTCACCAACGCGCCGGTCAACCACGTGGGCATGGCGGTCGTGCTCGACGACCTGCCGCCGCTGCTGTGGCACGCCGAGCTCGGCAAGGGACTGCGCGACGTCTGGACCGACAGCCATCATCGTGGGGTCCAGCTCCACGACCTGCGCGAGGCGGTGGTCCAGTGGACCGGCCGGTACGAGCAGCAGGCCTGGCTGCGCCAGCTCGACGCGACCGTCACCGCCGAGATGGAGGACGCGGTGCTGCGCACGATCGCCCGGCTCGACGGCACGCCGTTCCCGTCCACGGCCAAACTCGTGGGCCGCTGGGCGCGGGGGCGCGTACGCCGCGCCGCGAGTGCCGAGCTCACCTATTGCGCCGAGGTGGTCGCCGCGACGTACGCCGCGATGGGGCTGCTGGACGGCGACCGGCCGACCAACTACTACGACCCCGGTCGCTTCTGGTCCGGTGACGACCTGGAGCTCCGCGCCGGCGCTCGGCTCGGCGCGGAGCTCGCGGTCCGGACCTGACCGGGCCTCAGCCCTGGGCGCCCTGGGAGCGCCAGTAGTCGTTGAGCGCCGCGTTGGTCTTGACGAACCACACGATCGCGCCGACCAGGAAGAACCAGCCGAGCAGCAGGTACCAGAGGCCGGTGGTCGCGGTGACCGGCTTGGCCCGGCCCTTGCGCTCGTACATGTTGCCGACCTCGTTGGAGGTCAGGAACGGCATCACGATGCCGACCAGGATCGTCAGCAGCAACGCGATCGGGCCGCCGATGCCGGTGCCGGTGTGCTGCTTCATCTCGTCGTGGGTCTTGTACCACCAGTACCAGGTGTAGAACCCGAGCGTGACGATGGTGAGCAGCACGCAGGTACCGGTGTTGCGGACCTGGCCGATCGGGCCGTCGGCCGGGCCGGCCATCGGCGCGAGCGGGGCGGCCGACGGGTACGCCGGAGCGGCCTCACCGGACGGCGCCGGTGCGGAGTACGGCGGCGGCGCGGCCGCGGGATCGGGGGTGGACCCGGTGGGGTCGTTGGTCTCGGTCATGACGGTGTCCTCATGGTCATCTGGGCGACAAATCACCCGAGGTTAGGACCCCCGGGGCGGCGGTGTGCGACTTCCGGTCAAACCCTAGTGGAGTCGGCGCCCCCCGCGCGCCAACGACCCATCGGGGCACGGGGGTGACCGGGGTTCCCACAATGGAGACATGACTGCGCTCGACACCGTCCGCGCCACGTACGCCGAGGCCGCCGCCGCGTTCCTCGATCTGGCCGCGCAGGTGCCACCGGACCGGTACGCCGGCCCGGGCCTCGGCAACTGGGACCTGCGCTCGCTGATCGGGCACGCCGGCCGCTCGCTCCTGACCGTCACGACCTACCTGGACACCCGGGCCGAACACGTCGACGCCGAGGACGCGGCGGACTACTTCGCCGTCGTCAGCCGGCTCGCCGACGGCACCACCCGCGACGCCATCCACCAGCGCGGCGTCGAGGCCGGGGTGCTGCTCGGCGACGACCCGATGGCCGCCCTGCGCGCCGCGCGCGATGACGCCGAGGCCGCGCTCGACCTGCTCGAGGGCGAGGACGTCGTCATCCGGACCGCGGGCGGTGGCATGCGGGTGAGCGACTACCTGCCGACCCGCACCTTCGAGCTCACCGTCCACTGCCTCGACATCGCCCGCGCCACCGGCCTCGACTTCACGCCGCCCACCGAGGCGCTCGCCGACACGCTGGCGCTGGCCAGCGCAAGCGCGCTGCGCCAGGGGCTCGGCGTCGACGTCGTGCTCGCTCTCACCGGCCGCCAGCCGCTCCCCTCCGGTGCGTCCGTGGTGCCCTGAGCGTCGGGGATAGTCCGTCACGTTCTGGCCGACGATCCGCCGGTGGGGCAACCAGAACGTGACGGACTATCCCGAGAACGCCTCGTCGTACGCCGCCTCGAGGCCGGCCGGGTCGAGGGAGTCGACGACGGCGACCCGGCCCGGGCCGGTGCGGCTGAGCCGGCCGGAGTCGTCGACCTCCCAGGCACCGCGTTCGACGGTGGCGAGGCCGGGCTCGACGAAGGCGGCGGTGGTGGCGAGGTCCCACCGCTTCGGGACCTCGGTCGCGGCCACGATCGGGCCGACGACGGGGAAGGCGGCGAGCAGGTCGGGCGTGCCGGCGGGGATCGGGTCGTCGGGTACCACCGTGACCGGGACCGGTCCGGCCAGCACCGCGGCGAACGCCGCCGGGTCGGCCGCGGCGTTCCACTCCGCGACCCCGTCGATCGACGGGACGCTCACGGCCCCGGCCATGGTGTGGATCCCGGCGAGCCGCCGGTAGCTCTCCGGCCACCGCTCGGCGAGGTCGGCGAGATTGGTCAGGGGGCCGAGTGCGACCACGTGCAGGTCGTCGGTCGAGCCGGCGAGCTTCGCGATCGACAGCGGCGCCGGGTCCGAGGCCGGCACGAACGTGGTGTCCACCCGCGGCAGTCCGGGCGCCACCGCGGCCGTGGCCCGCCACTCGCGCGGCCACTGCCGGGCCGGGTCCTCACGGCCGCACGCCACCGGCACCCAGCCCTCCCCCAGCGCATGCACGAGGTCGGCGACCAGGTCGGCGCCGGGATCGCAGCCGACCAGCCCGGTCCCGGCGATCGTCACCGCGACGACGCGCACGTCGGGCCGGCGCAACAGATAGGCCAGCGCCACCAGGTCGTCGCCGGCCAGGTCGGTGTCGACCACGATCGGCGTCGCGTCCTCGTCGGGAGCGGCCCCGCCGGCGAGCGCGCCCACCGGGGCGAGCTCGCCGTCGTCGTCGTACGGCGCCGCGCAGCCGGCCAGCGCCAGGACCGCCACGGCGGCCGCGACCAGCGCCCTCACGGTGTCACCGCCTGCTGCAGCAGCACCCCGGCCACGGCGATCGCCGCACCCGCCGCCAGCAACGGCCGGCGAGCCCGCCCGGGCACCGCGACGGCGACGGCCAGCAGGACCAGGCCGACCAGGTAGGCGTTGTGCCACCACGCCAGCGCCGGCGACACCACGACCCGGGCCCAGTGGTCCTGGAACTCACCGGGAGCCGACAGCAGCCAGTCCGCCGGGAAGGTCAGCGGGTCGGTCTCGGGCGGGCCGACGTCGACGTACACCGGCTGCACCTGCACCGGGGCGAGCGCGCGGAGCACCGGCCCGTTGAAGATCCAGTACGTCGCGCCGGCCAGGAACCAGCCGATCGACAGCACGATCGACGCCGCGAGCCGCTGTCGGAGCACGTGCACGGCCGCCGCGCCCACGGCCACCGCGAGGCAGGCCAGGAGGCCCAGCTGGACCAGCTCGGGCAGCGTGTGGTGGGCCTGCGCGGTGCGGCCGGGCTCGTCGCCGAGCGACAGCCCGCCGGTCGAGCGCAGCCAGAGCGCCGCCGCCACCACCAGCAGGACGGCGACGCCGACCAACGGCAGGGCGCCCAGGAGTCGCGCGGCGGACCGCCGGGCGCGACCCAGCGGGGCGTCGTCGGCGACCGGCACCAGCTCTCGGCCGAACGCCGCCACGCTGGCCAGCGAGATGCCGAGCAGCAGCGGGGTCAGCGAGGCGACCAGCCCGGTGTAGCGCTGCCCGGACCACGTCTCCTCCCAGGTGTTCCAGGCCATCAGCCCCGACAGCGCCAGGCCGAGCCAGGGCGCCGGGTGCCGCAGCGAGCGGCGGGCCTCGATCCGGGCCAGCTCCTGGGTCGCGGTCGTGGTCATCGGTTGCGTCCCATCCATAGTGCGGCACCGGCCGCGACGGTCACGAGCTCCGGTCGGGGGTCCCAGTCGATGTCGACGGCACGAGCCGTGATCACCCACAGCACGGGTGCGGCGACACCGAGCGGCACGCCGGCCCAGACCGCGACGGCGAGACCGGAGGTGGTCAGCGCCAGCAGCCCGAGGAGCGGGCCCCCGACGGCGGCGAGCCATAGGCCGAGCCCCGCCGGCAGCAGCAGGGCGAGTCGACGGGCTCGGCGTACGGCGTGCGACGTCGGCACCGCCGCCAGCAGCGCAGCGGCGGGGTCGCGCAGCCCGGCGACGACCGCCGCGGCGACCGCGGCCGTGGCGACGCCCGTCAGGCTGTCCGGCCAGGCGCCGGCATGGGCCGCCAGCGCGCTGGCCACCGCGAGGCACACCGCCACGCCGGCCAGCGGCGTCCAGCTCGTCGCCCGGACCGTGGGCAGCACCCAGGCGGTCATGGCGCGTGCTCCATGCGGGCGAGCAGCAGGTAGCCGTCGTCGAGCGTCGGGTCGACGACGGCGGCGCCGCTCGGCGGGTCGCCGAGGTGGCGGTAGCTGCCGGTCGGAGTGAGCCAGCTGCGGACGGCGTCCGGGTCCTGCCGGTCGTCCTCCCAGACCCGGCCGTGGGCCAGGCCGGCGAGCTCGGCGGGCGTGCCGGCGAACCGGATCCGACCGGTGAACATGACGTACACCTGCTGGCAGAGCGCGGACACCTCGGAGATGTTGTGGGTGGCCATCAGCACGGTCGGCGCGGCCGACAGCAGGGAGCGCAGCCCGAGTCGCTGGTCGGGGTCGAGGCCGTTGGCGGGCTCGTCGAGCACGAGCAGGTCGGGCTGGCCGACCAGCGCACAGGCGAGCGCCACCCGCTGCTTCATGCCACCGGACAGCGCCCGGATCTTCCTGTGCATCACGTCCTGGAGCGTGACCGCCTCGAGCACGCGGCGCACCTCGTGCCGGCGGCGCTCGCGGTCGGTGTGCTCCTTGAGGACGGCGACATAGTCGACCATGTCGTACGGCGTGAAGCCCGGGTAGAGGCCCGGGTTCTGCGGGAGGTAGCCGAGCCGGCGCCGGATCTGCACGCGCTCGTCGGCCCGGCCGGGGTCGAGGCCGAGCAGCCGCAGCGATCCCTCGTCGGGCGCGAGCACGGTGGCGGCCATCCGGAGCAGGCTGGTCTTGCCGGCGCCGTTGGGGCCGAGCAGCCCAATCACGCCGCGGTCGGCGGACAGCGTCACGTCGTCGACGGCGCGGGTGCCGCCGTAGGACTTGGTGAGGGCGATGGCCTCGATCATGCGATCCTCCGGTAGGCGACGGCGTCGCGACGTACGACGGTGAGCGCGACGGCCGCGAGCGCGACGGTCAGGGCGACGGCCTGCACGCCCGGGCCGGCGATCGCGTCGGCGAAGACCTCCGGTCGCAGCGTGCGGTGGGCGACCACGACGGCGCCGACGAGCAGCGCCCAGCCCACGCTGGCGGTGAGCGCCACGTGCAGCGGATCGATCCGGGTGGTGCCCGCCAGCAGCACCAGGGCCGAGAGCGCGAGGCCGGGCAGGCACCACGCGAACGCGAGCCGCAGGGGCACGTCGTCGATCCAGAGGTCGACCGCCAGCAGCACGCCGAAGGCGAGCGGCAGCGCGACGGCCGCGACCAGCAGCGCGCGCAGCGCCACGAGCCGCAGGCCCGCGGTCGGCGCGGCCAGGGCGATCTCGCCGCTCGGGTCGGACCCGTCGCGGTAGGCGAGGGCGACCGCCGCCACCGGTGCCAGCGGCGCCAGCACCAGCAGCGTGAGGAGCCCGGCATCGCCGAAGGCCGACGCGGCCACCAGCGGCACCAGCCCGACCAGTAACACCGCCACCAGCGCGGCCTGCATCATCAGCGGGGTCGCGATCGCGGAGCGCACGATCCAGGGGCTGCGCGAGGGCCGGTCGACGCGGTCGGCGAGCCGGCTCCAGGCGAGCTCCTGCTCGTCCGGGCCGGTGAGGGCGGCCAGCCGCCCCCGACAGGACGCGCAGCCCAGCAGGTGGCTCTCGAGCGACGCGGCGAGCACGAGTGGCGCACTGCCCGCGAGGTACGTCGCGAGGTCCTGGTCGTCCGCGTGCCACGCGGGGTGATGGGTGCTCACAGCAGCGCCTCCCTCAGCTCGGAACGGGCCCGGCTCATCCGGCTCTTCACGGTGCCGCTCGGGATGCCCAGCAGGGCGGCGGCCTCACGGGTGGACAGGCCGTCGAGCACGGTGGCCCGGACGACCGCGAGCAGCTCGGGCGACAGGCGCTGCAGCGCCTGGCCCACGTCGCTGTGCTCCACCGCCAGCAGTACGGCCTCCTCGGCGGACGGCGCGTGCTCGTGGCGCAGCTGGCCGAGCCGCTCGAGCACCGACTTGCGGGGACGCAGCCGGTGCAGCAGCGTGCGGATCGCGATGCCCCACAGCCAGGCGGCGACCTCGCCGTCGCCCTGGTACTTCCCGGGCTTGTCCCACACCACGAGGAAGGTGTCGTTGACGACCTCGGCCACGATCGCCGGATCGGAGCAGCGCTGTCGCACGCGCGCGGCCAGCCACGGCTGGTGGCGGGTGAAGAGCTCGTGCAGCGCCCCGCGGTCGCGCTCGCCGATGGCGGCGAGCAGCGCGCGGTCGCTGGGCTCCTGATCGACGGTCACGCTTCACTGTGCCATCGAGGAGCCCGATCGGTTCGCGACCGCCCCAGAATGTGACTAGGACACGGGCGTTGCCAACCTGCGGAACAGCGCCGCGAGTGGACCAAGTGCTGAAACGGTGATGTCACGTTCGTCGGTGGAATCGGATCTTGCCGGTGGGGAGGTAGGTCGTCTGGTAGGTGGGGTCGTGGATGAGGGTGTGGTGCCAGGCGCACAGTGATGCGCTGTCGGTGAGGTTGGTGTGGCCGCCGTCGACCCAGCGCTGCTCGTGGTGGGCGTGGAGGCCGACCGTGCGGTCGCAGCCTTCGGCGCGGCAGCCGTGGTCGCGCAGGAACATGGCGATGCGCTGGTGCTCGGTGTGGTAGCGGCTTCTGCGGCCGAGATCGAGAGGGATCGAGGCGCTGCCGAGGACGGCGGGGATGATCCCCGCCTCGCACGCCAACCGCCGCGCCATGCCGGGGCTGATCCGGTCACCGGTGTCCAGGACCCCGGCCTTCTCCAAACGTCTGGTGAGGGTGTCCTCGTCGATGACCACCACGACGGTGGCGTTGACGCCGCCGGTGGCCGGCAGCCGGTCGACCGGGTAGCGCTCGATCAGCTCGCACAGCGCCCGCCCGAGTGCCTCGGGTCCGGGGCGGCGCTCGATGCCGGGGCCCTGGGTGGCCGCGAGGTGCTTGGGTGCGGCCAGGGCCATCAGGATCTTCTTGAGGGCGGCGGCGTGGTAGGTCGGCAGGGTGAACCGGCCTCGGGTGGTGCCGTCGCCGTCGTCGGCCATCGTGAGCGAGCAGGCCCGCAGCGCGGCCGCCTCCTGGCGTTGCAGGATCTCGGCCTCTCGGGCGTCGGCCTCCTCAGGCGCGATGACCTCCCACAGCCGACGCCCCAGCCGCCCCAACGCCTTCGCGTCGTGATGACGCGCCTCCGCGACCAGATGCGCCTCGGCCTTCGCGAGGGTCTCGGGGCCGAGGTCGGTGGGGAGTCGGTCGACCCACCGGACCACCACCCGCGCCCGCTCGACACAGATGTCCCCGGCCGCGAGCGCCTCCCGCGTCATGGAGTGCTGTTCGAGGTCGTGGCCGAGTCGCACCGCGCCGTACGCGGCCGCCCGGGTGGTCTTGGTGGTGTGGGCCAGCCAGTTCGCCGCACTGGAGGCACCCACCTCTTCGCCGACGTGGATGGTGTCGGCGTGCGCGGCGACCCGGGCCTGCAGCTCGCTGACCTGCGCCGCCAACCGGGTCAGCTCGACCAGCGTCGCGCCGGCCTCGGCAGGGTTCATGGACCATACCGACGCATCGGCCACGGCGTCGGCCAGGTCGCGCATCTGCGCGGTCGTCGTCGACACCCGGTGTCGCGGCGTGGCCTGTGCTGTCATGCCACCTACTCAAGCATCCGCCACCGACACTGGAAGGTCCTGAATCCCCTTGTTCCACAGGGTTCTGGGTCACGAACAGGTCACGATCCGGGGCGCCTTTCCACACCCGGATCGGATGTCTGTGGAGGGTGGTTTCGAGACAGGCGCTGGCGCGCCTTCCTCAACCACCGTGACCCCCGGCGACGGTGGTTGAGGAGGTTGCGCCAGCAACCGTCTCGAAACCCCGCTGCGTCGACGGATGCGGTGGGTCGGGTGCTGGGTGGTGGTTTCGAGACAGGCGCCAGCGCGCCTTCCTCAACCACCGGGCCCGACGACGACGGTGGTTGAGGAGGTTGCGCTAGCAACCGTCTCGAAACCCTGCTGCGTCGGCGGATGCGGCGGATCGGATGTCTGTGGAGGGGTGGTTTCGAGACAGGCGCTAGCGCGCCTTCCTCAACCACCGTGGTCCCGGCGACGGTGGTTGAGGAGGTTGCGCTAGCAACCGTCTCGAAACCCCGCTGCGTCGACCGATGCGGTGGGTCGGGTGCTGGGTGGTGGTTTCGAGACAGGCGCCAGCGCGCCTTCCTCAACCACCGGGCCCGACGACGACGGTGGTTGAGGAGGTTGCGCTAGCAACCGTCTCGAAACCCCGCTGCGTCGGCGGATGCGGTGGGTCGGGTGCTGGGTGGTGGTTTCGAGACAGGCGCCAGCGCGCCTTCCTCAACCACCGTGACCCCCGACGACGGCGGTTGAGGAGGTTGCGCCAACAACCGTCTCGAAACCACCACGACCAACGCGACCCAGTCCCGACCGCAGCCCGGCGTCCGGACGGGTGGTTTCGCGACAGGCGCTAGGCCAGCGCCCAGATCCCGGGGCGGCCCTTGGTCATCTGCCCCTCGGCGATCAGCGCCTGGCGGGCCCGGCGGGCGGCGTACCGCCACCGAAGCTCGCCCTCGGGCGTCAGCTCCTGGTCGGCGGGCTTGAGCCGCTCCCCCATCGCCGCCTCGAGCGCGTCGAAGAGGTCGTCCTGGTCCAGCTCGCCGCCGTGCTCGCCGAGCACCTCGAGGATCGCCGACCGGAAGGCGTCCGGCGGGGTCCAGCGGTGGTTGACCACCCGCGGCGGCGCGGCGGCCGGGGCCGGCCGGGACGTACGCCGGGTCACCGGCGTCGCCCGGGGCGTGGCCGCACGCCTGGTCGCCGGCGGGGGTGGGGGCGGCGGGTTGCCGTGGATGCAGGTGCTCTTCGGAAGGTCACACAGCTCGCAGTAGTCCACGTCGCTCATCACCCTCAGCCTAACCCCCGGCCGGCCGCCCCCGTCAGCGGGCGTGCACCACGAACGGTGCCGTGACGACGCTGCCGTCGGCGAGGCGGAACTGCGCCCACAGTCGGTAGCCGCCCGGCACCTCGAACCGCGCGTGCAGATCGAGCTCGGGCCCGAACTCCGTGCCCGGCAGCGCCGGCACCGGCCGCCCGCGGCCGTCGAAGGTCTCTGCGTGCCGGTGCTGGAAGCGGCTGCCGTCCGCGCGCAACACCACGACGTGGCCGGCGGCGCCGAGGTACGGCGCGAGGTCGTCGACCGGGGCACCGGTCGCGGCATCGGCGAAGCTCAGCGTGAAGTCGCTGGTCTCCGCGACGTGGGCCTCGCCGTCGAGCGTGATGCGCAGGCCACCGACCGTGGCCTCGCGTACGTCGTCGGCCGGCAGCGACTCGGCCGGCGGCGGATCGCCCGCCACGGTGACCCGGTGTGCGTCCAGCACGTCGGCCATCTCGCCCTGCTGGCGGAACTCCGTGTGCAGCGTGTACTCCCCCGCCGTCGGGAAGGTCACCACCACCCCGAGCACGCCGTCCTCGCCCGTGGGCTCCGCGTGCAGGTGCGCGAAGGTGCCGAGGTCGGCGCGGGTCACGATCAGGTGCATCCAGACCTGGTGGGTGCGCACGAGGTCGTCGACCGGCTCGCCGGTGTCGGCGTCGCGCACGGTCACCGTGACCGGGGTCGGCGCGCCCGGCGCGACGTCGGACGGTACGTCGTACGACACCGTGAGGCCGGCGTCGTGAGCGCTCACCGGGGGTACGTCGGTGCGCTCCATCGTGCTCATCTGCGGTCGCATCGGCATGCCCATGCCCTCCGACCAGGTGAGCACGCCGTTCATGCCCCGCTCGGCCTGGTCGGTGCGGCTCAGCCAGGTGAAGCCGACGCCGACCGCGATGGCGAGCACGGCGATGCCGGCCAGGTAGCTCCAGTCGGCGAGCCGCGCGCGGCCGGCCGAGCCCTTGGGGGGCTTCCGCAGCCGCAGCGCGTTGGTGACGACGCTGACCGAGCTCATCGCCATCGCGGCGCTCGCCAGCACCGGGTCGAGCAGCAGGCCGTCCCACCAGTACAGGGCACCGGCGGCGACCGGGATCAGCAGCACGTTGTAGGCGAACGCCCAGGTGAGTCCCTGCTTGATCGTCGTCACGGTCCGGCGCGACAGCTCGATCGCCGACACGATGCCGTGCAGGTCGCCGCCGACCAGGGTGATGTCGGAGGCCGCGATCGCCACGTCGGTGCCGGTGCCGATCGCGATGCCGAGGTCGGCCCGCGCGAGCGCCGGTGCGTCGTTGACGCCGTCGCCGACCATCGCGACGACCTGGCCGGCGGCCTGCAGCTCGGCGATGCGCGCGGCCTTGTCTGCGGGGCGTACGTCGGCCATCACGTGGTCGATGCCGACCTCCGCGGCGACGGTCCGGGCGGTCTCCTCGTGGTCGCCGGTGACCATCCAGACGTCGAGGCCCATCGCCTTCAGGTCGGCGACGGCCCGGGCCGACGACGGCTTCACGGCGTCGGCGACGGTGACCCGTCCGGCGTACCGGCCGTCGACCGCGACCCGGATGCCGGCGCCATCGGATCCGGCGAGGGCGATCCCGTGCGCAGCGAGGTGGGCCGCGTTGCCGGCCAGCACGGTGCGGCCGGCGATCTCGGCCACCACGCCGTGGCCGGGCACCGAGTCGAAGCTCGTGGTCGGGGGCACCGTGAGCCCGCGCTCGCGGGCGCCGCGGACGATCGCCTCGCCCACCGGGTGCTCGCTGCCGACCTCGGCCGCCGCGACCAGCGCGAGCAGCTCGTCGGCGTCCCAGCCGTCAGCCGGAGCCACCTCGGCCAGCTCGGGCCGGCCGACCGTGATCGTGCCGGTCTTGTCGAGCACCACGGCCGTGAGCCGGCGCGCGGTCTCCAGGGCGGCGCCGTCGCCGACCAGGATGCCCAGCTCGGCGGCCTTGCCGGTGCCGACCATGACGGCGACCGGCGTCGCCAGCCCGAGCGCGCACGGGCAGGCGATGATCAGCACCGCGACCGTCGTACCGATCGCCAGCGTCAGCCGGTCAGCCTCCGGCCCGAACAGCAGCCAGGCCAGGAACGTCAGCAGCGCGACGACCAGCACCGCGGGCACGAACCACGCCGACACCCGGTCGGCCAGCCGCTGCATCGGCGGAGCCGAGCCCTGCGCCTCCTCGACCAGCCGGACGATCTGCGCGAGCGTGCTGTCGGCGCCGACGGCCGTGGTGCGGACGACGAGGCTGCCGGTGGTGTTGACGGTGGCGCCGATGACCGGGTCGCCGACGCCCTTGTCGACCGGGACGCTCTCACCGGTCAGCATCGACTCGTCCACGGCCGAGCGCCCCTCGGTCACGACCCCGTCGACCGGCAGCTTCTCGCCGGGACGGACCCGCACCAGGTCACCGACCACCACGTCGGCGACGGGGACGTCGACCTCCACGCCGTCGCGCAGCACGCGAGCGGTCGTCGGCGCCAGCCCGACCAGCGCCCGGATCGACGACGCCGTGCGCTTCTTGGCCTTCAGCTCCAGCCAGCGGCCCATCAGCACCAGCGCGACGACGATCAGCGCGGTCTCGAAGTACAGGTGCAGCGGCAGGCCCCACCGCTCCGCGAGGCCGGGCCAGAGCGTGACGAAGGCGCTGTAGCCGAACGCCACGCCGGTGCCGAGCGCGACCAGCGTGTCCATGCTGGTGGCCCGGTGTCTGGCGTTGCGCCAAGCGCGGCGGTAGATGTCCTGTCCCGCCCAGAACTGGACCACGGTGGCGACCACGAGCAGGAGCGGCATCAGCCAGTCCATCGTGTCGAGATGGAGCGGGACGTACATGATCCCCATCAGCGCCAGGCCGACGGCGAGCGCGACCTGCCACCTGCGCCGCAGCCGGCCGATCTCCACGTCGCGACGGGCGTCGAGCTCGTCGATCGGGTCGGCCGCGGGGGCCGAGCTGTCGGCGGCGGGGTGGTCCGCCGCCGGAGGCTCGGCCTGGCGCAGCGTGCCGGCGTACCCCGCCTTCTCGACGGCGGCGGCGAGCGCCGTGGCGTCGACCACGGCGGGGTCGTAGGCGACGGAGGCGGTCTCGTTGGCCAGGTTCACGGATGCCGACTCGACCCCGTCGACCCGGGAGAGCGCCTTCTGCACGCGGTTGACGCAGGACGCGCAGGTCATCCCCTCGATGTCGAGGGTGGACTCGACGAGCGGCTGGGTCTCGGTGGTCATGCGGTCTGCGCTCCTCCGGCGGGTTCGGGCGCTCTCAGGAGGCCAGCTCGTAGCCGGCCTCGTCGATCGCCGCGGCGACCTCGACGTCGTCGAGCGGGCGGCCCGACCGTACGGTGACGTCACCGGTGGCCAGGTCGACCTGGACGTCGCTGACACCGTCCAGCGAGCCGAGCTCGCGGGTCACCGCGCCGACGCAGTGGCCGCAGGTCATCCCGTGCACCCGGTAGGTGCGGGTGGTCGTCTCCATCATCTCCTCCATTCTACCCCCAGGGGGTATCAGGAAGTCGACGATACATACCCCCTAGAGGTACATGCAAGGGGTGATGTCGGCCGCAACGGGGCGATAGCCACAGACGATCTGGTCGTTCCGGGCGGTCCGGAACGACCACACCGCCACTGGGTATCCCCCGGGCGACCCCTCGCGAGAGGGCTGGCAGGTGTGGCTGGTGGTGTGGCTGGAGGTGTGGCTGGAGGTGTGGCAGGTCAGTCGGCGCTGACGGCGCGCAGCACCCGGGCGTCGTGGACGAGCTGGCGGTGCTGGGCGCGGCGCAGTCGGTCGAGCCGCCGCTGCTTCTCATCCGCGGTGAGCGAGCGCCACTCGCGGCGCGATTCCCTGCGCGTCATGCCCTCCAGGAGCGACGCAGCGTCCGCCAGATACCTCGGGGTCGGGCGAGCGGGCTCAGCGGCGGGTCGAGGCGCAGGCGACGCAGCGGGCCGCGGCCGGGCGCGCCTCGAGGCGTCCGGCGGGGATGGTCGCGCCACAGTCGACGCAGACGCCGTACCGGCCGGCGTCGAGCCGGGCGAGGGCGGCGTCGACCTCCTCCAGCTGCGCCTCGGCCTGGCGCACCAGGGCACCCACCTGCGAGCGCTCGAAGGCGATCGTCGTGCCCTCGGGGTCGTGCTCGTCGTCGGCGTTGGAGTCCTTCGAGGCCTCGACGAAGCCGCGGTAGTCGCCGCGCAGATCGGCCAGCCGCCTGACCGTCCGCAGGCGCTCCTCCTCCAACCGGGCACGGTCGCCGGTCACGACCGCTCCAGCAGCGTCAGCACCTCGTAGTGGGCGGTGTTGGGGAACATGTCGAGCAGCTGCCCGCGCGCCGGCCGCAGCGAGGGCATCCGCGCGAGGTCCTGCGCGAGCGTGCGGGCGTTGCAGCTCGAGTAGAGGACGTGCCGCACGCCCGACGCCTCCAGCCAGCCGGCCAACTCGGACCCGATGCCGCGGCGCGGCGGGTTCACCACGACCAGGTCGGGCGGGGCGGACGCGGCGAGGGCGTACGCCGTGGCGTCGCCCGCCTCGAAGCGGACCCGCGGGAGCCCGGCCTCGGCGGCGCTCAGCGTGGCGCTCGCGACCGCCTCGCGGCTCACCTCGATCCCGGTCACCTCGACGCCGGTGCCCGCCACCGCGAGCGCGAAGCCGCCGACGCCGCAGTAGAGGTCCCACACGGTCGCCGGCCCGACCTCCGCGACCCAGGCCCGGCCGCGCTCGTAGAGCTCGGCGGCCAGCGCGGTGTTGGTCTGGAAGAAGCTCTGCGGCCGTAGGTGGAGGTCGAGCCCGGCCACCCGCATCGTCAGCGTCTCCTGCTCGGTCAGCAGGAGCTCGCGGTCGCCCTCGAGGATCGCCTTGTGCTCGGGCTGCAGGTTGACGGAGGCGACCGCCAGCGCCGGCAGCGCCTCGCGCAGCGCCGACAGGTGCTTGCGGATCCGGGCGACCGGCTCCTGGGAGCGCAGCACGAACCGCACCATCAGCTCACCGTCCGGCGACTCGGTCACCAGCAGGTGCTTGAGCTCGCCGCGGCGGGCCGGCACGTCGTACGGCGTGAGCCTCGCCCGGCGTACGAACCCGGCCAGCACCGGCAGCGCCGCCCCGATGCCCGGGGTGTGCAGCGGGCAGTCCCGGAGGTCGACCCCGCCGCCCGCCGGGTCGAGGATGCCGAGCGTGGGCTCGTCGACCGTGCCGCTGACGACCATCTTGGCCTTGTTGCGGAAGCCCAGCTGCGCGCTCGCGACCGGCTCGCGCCAGTCCAGGCCCCGGTGGCCGCCCAGCAGCCCCTCGATGGTCCGCTGCTTGTCGACGAGCTGCGCGTCGTAGGGCAGCCCCAGCCAGCTGCACGAGCGGCAGCGACCGGCGTCGAAGTGGTGACAGAGCATGGCCCGCCCAGGCTACGGGCCACCGCTCGGACGACGGAGGGTCGTGTGCCCGAGCCCGCGCCTCGGCGCGCCCTCGGGCACACGACCCCGATCGTCCCGATCCGTGGTCGGGACGCCTCAGTCGACCCTCAGTTGACCCGGACCGTCATGGTCCCCTTCTTGTCCTTGCTGGACAGGATCCGGATCTTGGTGCCCGTGCCGGCGACGATGACGCTGCCCAGCGGGTTGTCCTCGTCGTAGTAGGCGTACGGGTCGGTGTCGTCGAACACCTTCACCCCCGGCCGCGACTTCTCCGTGATCGTCGTGCGCTGGGTGCCGCCGGCGGTCGCCGCCTCCCGGTGCAGGCTGATCTTGTCCGTCTTGTCGAGGCTGAACGCCGCGTCGAAGGACTGGATCCGGTTGCGGGCGACGGTCCCGTCGCTCCAGGTCAGCGCGTCGGGGTGGGCGTCGACCGGCAGGGCCTCGCCACCACCCGGGTGCTGCGTGGTGTTGTTGTCGGAGTAGAGCGTGTTGGCGTACCAGACCAGCAGGCCGTTCTGGTACGGGAAGCGCTCCACCTTGTCGGGCTTGGTGACCGTCCAGCCGAAGTTGTACGGGCCCTCCTTCAGCGTGGTGTCGTAGCCGGCGTACTGCCGGTTCTCAGCCAGGTAGTAGTGCTCGTACGGCACCGTGTAGCTGCCGTCGGTGACGACGACGAACCCGTCCCTGGTCCAGCCGGGCGCGCCGTCCTCGACCCCGGTCGTCAGGGCGCTGCCGACCGCGACGTCGTCGACCTTGAAGCCGATCTCGTGGTACGCCGCGTCGTTGACCATCCGGAACCGCAGCTGAGCGTCCTGCCCGGCGTACGCCGCGAGGTCGGCCGTCAGGTCCACCCAGGCGTCACCGCTGCTGCCGGTGATGCCCTCGCCGTCGTTCTGGTTGTTCGGGTCGGCGTTCGTCGACAGGTTGGTCGGCACCGGCGTGAACGTCGAGCCGCCGTCGGTCGAGATCTCGGCGTAGGCGTAGTCCCAGTCGGTCTCGATCGAGTAGTTGACCTTGGCCGTGAGCTGGCCGCCCGCGGGGACCGTGAAGCCCGGGCTCGTCACGGTGGCCGTGCGCTCGTCACCCTGACCGGAGTAGAGGTACTTCGCTCCCGAGGCCGCGTCGCCGACGTCGATCTTCTCCTCGCCGGGCGGCAGGTTCACCAGCACGGCCTGGGCGTTCTTGGTCGCGTGGTACGACGGGCCGAGCTTCAGCTCGGCGCGGCGGCCGGCCGCGACCTGGGCGTAGTCGAGCCAGCCGAGGAAGAGCTTCTCGGTGGCACCCATGTGGTTGGGCGTGGTGCCGATGGCGTTGGCGTCCTGGTGGCTCATCCACGAGCCCGAGCTCATCAGGTTCCAGAAGCCGGTGCCGTTCTCGCCGCCGTTGGTGTCGTAGTAGTCCGGCAGGCCGAGGTCGTGGGCGAACTCGTGCGCGAAGACGCCGAGACCACCGTTCTCCGGCTCGGTCGTGTAGTCGCGGATCCACAGGCCAGTGTTGCCGATCTGGATGCCGCCGAACTTGGCGTTCGCGGGGCCGTCGGTGCGGTTGGGGTTGACGTACCAGCGGTGCGACCAGATCGCCCACTCGGGCGCACCGGCCTCCTCGCCCTCGCCGGCGTGGATCGCCTGGAAGTGGTCGATGTAGCCGTCCGGCTCGTTGAAGTCGCCGTCGCCGTCGTAGTCGAACCGGTCCCAGATGTCGTACTGCTGGAGGTAGGCCTTGATGTCGGCGTCGCTCTTGCCGGCCGCCTTCTGCGCGTCGTACCAGGCCGTGGCGCTGTCGCCGATGAAGCGGGTCATGTCCACGTTGGACTCGGTCTGGCCGTAGCTGGCCTCGTTGTTCGGCACCCGCACCCAGTCGGACACGTCGCCCTCGAGGTCGAAGCGGCCGCTGGACATCTCCTTGTAGGCGTCCTTGAACGACTCGCCGTCCTGCTCCGGCATGCCGTTGAAGAACATGTCGAGGAAGTGTTGGCGGTCGAAGTCGGGCTTCCAGTACGTGCTGTTGTCGTCGGGCCCCGGCTCCGGGATCTCCCCGGCGGCCGGGCCGGCCGGCGCGTCCGGGAAGCGCTGGTCGACGGTGTCGCCGAAGTCGACCAGGAAGGTGAGCAGCTGGCCGGTCTCCTGGGTGCCGTACTCGACCCACTGGCCCTTGCCGACCTTGACCGCCCGCGAGCCGCTGCGGTTCTTGACCTCACGCTTGCCGGTGGCGACCAGCTCGACCGCCTTCTCCTTCAGCGCGCGCCGCTTCGCCTCGAGGGGGTCGCGGCGGTCGTCCTTCTTGTGGGGTGCTAGTTGCTGGGCGGCCGGCACGGAGTCGGCCGGCGGGCTCGCCGTGGCCTGTCCGGGCATGACGACGGCCGCGAGCGAAAGACTCGCGGCCGCACCGATGACGCCCGAGATGCGTCGCTTCAAGATATTTCCTCCGAGAGTTGTCCGGCGCCCCCCGAGTGGACGCCGTGCGGGCCCCGATGCCCACGATCCGCACCCCATCACGCACCTTCGGCCCGTGTAAAGACCCTCCCGCGTAAAGACCAGATCTCGCCAAGATCTTCGGCACGGGGCTCCGGCCACGCAAGGACCGGCTACCTATCGCCCCGGATCATCGCCCCGGACGGGCCGGGAGCTCCGGCGACCGGACGGCCACCCGCTTCCACCGGCTCGACAGGGCCAGGCCGGTCGTCACGTCCCACAGGCCCCAGAGCGCCGCGACGAAGGCGACCCCGCCCAGGTCGCCGAAGAAGCCGAGCGCCAGCACGAGCGCCAGGCCGGTGTTGCGCACCCCCAGCTCGAACGTCATCGCCCGCACCCCGGGCGCCGGCAGCCGCAGGCCGCGCCCGGTGCCGTAGCCGACCGCCAGCGAGAGGGCGTTCTGCACGACGATCGCGAGCGCGACGACGCCGACATAGTCGACGAAGATCGCGAACTGCCCGGCGAGCCCGCCCACGATGATCAGCAGGAGCAGCACCAGTGCCGCCGGCTCCACGAACCGGCGCGCCCGCGCGGCGAAGGCCGGGACCCGCCAGGCCACCAGCAGGCCGGCCGCGAACGGCAGCCCGATCAGCACGGCCACCTCGGCGACCATGTCCCAGGTGTCGATCGAGACGTCGCGGAGCAGATCGTCGGCGGCCGGGTTGAGCCCGCACCAGAACGCCACCGCGATCGGGGTGACCACCACGGCCAGCACGTTGGACGCGGCCGTCATCGAGATCGACAGCGCGACGTCGCCCCGGGCCCGGTGGGTGAGGATGTTGGAGAGGTTCCCGGCCGGGCAGCAGACGACCAGGATCATGCCGATCGCCACCGAGCCGCGCACGTCCAGGGCCAGCGTGAGCAGCACGGTGAGGGCCGGCATCACGAGGTACTGCGCGACCAGCCCGGCGCCGACGACGACCGGACGGCGTACGACGTCGCGGAAGTCATCGAGCCGGGTGTCCAGGGCGACGCCGAAGAGGAAGACGGCGATGATCGCCTTGGTCGCCAGCTGGAAGCCGTCGGACAGGTCGATCCGGAGCTCGTCGATGTCGGCGGCGAGCACGGACAGGTACGCCGTCATGACCGGACCCTAGCGATTCCGCGCCCGCCGGGACCTGGTCTTGACCCAGTCTCGACCGGGTCGGGTCAGGTCGCGGGCAGCTCGGTGTAGGGCAGCGCGCAGATCGTCAGCACCCGCGCCACGATGCCGCCCTCGCGGGCCCGCACCTCGATCTCGGCACCCGCCTCGCGGCACTGCCGCATCGCGACCGCCAGCACGCCGACGGCCAGGCTCGGGAAGAACTCGACGTCGGACAGGTCCACGACCAACGACGCGGTGTGCTGGCCGGTGTGCTTGGCCAGGTCCTCGCGGAAGACGGGGCCGGCGAGCTCGTCGACCGACCCCGCCACGAAGAGGACCTGCTGGTCGGCGTCGTACGCCGCGGCATAGGGCTTCTCGTCCACGTCGACACCCTAAGCCGTGTTGATCAACTCCGCTCCTGCTACGCGACGGCGCCCACCTGACCGACACGGCCTGGTCCGCACGCCCGTCACCGTCCGGGGTGAGTTCTGAGAGTCGGCGCGATCCCCCCGGGACGACCCCTAGACTCCCCGCGTGATCAACAGCCCAGCCGGCGCCCCCGCGATCCGCGGCGTCCAGGACCGCCAGACGGTCTCCGCCGACGGCACCTCCCTCGCCACCGACCTCGACGGCGTCATCGTCAACCGGCCGCCCGTGCACGTGGACCACCGCGGCGCGCTCCTCGAGATGTTCACCGGCGAGCGGTTCTGGGAGGCGCCGTTCGCGTACGCCTACCAGACCTCGATCCGCCCCGGCATGCTCAAGGGCTGGTTCCTGCACGAGGAGAAGCTCGACCGCTACCACCTGGTGTGTGGCGAGCTGCTCGTGCTGCTGTACGACGACCGCCCGGAGTCGCCCACCCGCGGCCAGCACCAGAAGCTGGTGCTCGGCGAGGCGAGCGGCGCCCGTCAGGTGCTGATCCCCCCGCGCGTCTGGCACCTCTCCCTCAACGTCGGTGCCGAGGACGCGATCTTGGTCAACCTGCCCAGCACGCACTACGACCACGAGAATCCGGACCGCTTCCACGTCGACATCGACTCCGGGACGATCCCGGTCGACGTGCGGTCCTTCTTCCCCGTGACCTATGCGGGTCCGCGACAGATCGCGGCCACCTTCCACTGAGGTGACCCCACTCGTCAGCGTCGTAGTCGCGACGTACGAGCGCGGGCTCGCGATCGCCCCGACCCTGCGCTCCATCGGAGCGCAGACCCGCACCGACCTCGAGGTGCTCGTCGTCAGCGACGGCCCGCCGGCCGACGGCCTGGCCGAGACCGTCGCGGGCTTCGATGAGCGCTTCCGCCTGCTCGCACTGCCCGAGCGCACGCGATCGCAGTCCGGTCCGAACAACCTCGGCCGCGAACAGGCCCGCGGGCGGTACGTCGCCTACCTGGGCCACGACGACCTGTGGCTGCCCGAACACCTGGACCGGCTGCTCGGGGCCCTCGACGAGGGCTTCGACTTCGCGGTGGCGGGCTGCATCTACCTCGGCCCGCCCGGTGCCGAGGACGAGCTGACCTGGGTGACCGGGCTGTTCGAGTCCGGCGACGCCGAGGTCCCGCGCGAGCACTTCTTCCCGCCGTCGTCGTTCGCCCACGTGCGCCACCTCCCGGCCGCGGTCGGGAGGTGGCCGGATCCCGCGGCCCTGCGCCTCCCGGTCGACACGGCGTTCCTCCTGGCCGCCGCCGACGCCGGCTGCCGGTTCGCGTCCACGGGCGAGGTCAGCGTCGTGAAGTTCGCGTCGGCGCTGCGCTACCTCTCCTACCTCGCGCCCAGCGACGCCGAGCAGCTGCGGGTCGAGCGGCTGCTGGCCGATCCCGCGGCCCGCACGGCCTACGTCGACGAACGGCTCGCGGAGGCGCGCGCCCGCGGCACGGTGATGAGCACCCGGCACGCCGCTCCCCAGCAGTTCGAGGTCGGCGAGCGGCTCGCCGCCAACGAGCAGCTGCGCGGCATCGCGATCCCGGCGCCCGCCGCGCTGGTCGACAGCGCCTGGATCGGGCCCGGCGAGGAGTGGCGCGGGTTCGACTGGCACGGGCCCGAGTGGGACGACCTCGACCGCTGGCGCTGGTCGGGGCCGAGCCCGCGACCCCGGCTCGCGCTCCCCTGGACACATCCCGAGCCGGTGCACGTGCGGGTGCATCTGCGCACCGACCCCGCCGTCCCCGTGACGGTCGTCGAGGCCCGCGTCGACGGCGAGCCGGTCGACCATCGCGTCGGCGCCGGCCCCTGGGGACGCGTGGTCGAGCTGCGGGCGCCGCTTCGCGCCGGGCGCGCATCGGTCCTGGAGCTGGAGACGTCGCCGCCCGTCCGGCGTCCCGGCGGCGCTCCGGACGCCCCCGAGCGCCTGGTCGGCGTGGCCCTGATCGGCATCGAGGTCGAGACGGACGCGGCCGCCGCGGCGCACCCGGACGACCCGACGATGGGGCGCGCCGCCCTCGCGGTGCGCGGCGCCCAGCTCGAGCGGCTCGAGCTCGAGCGACGCAGCCAGGCCGTCCACCTCGCCCGGCTGACCGAGGAGCTCGCGCTCACCCACCAGCATGCCGCGAACCTCGAGGGCGTGGTCGCCGCTCAGGCGAGGTCGATCACGACCCTGCAGCGCCAGGTGGCGCAGGCCGAGCGCAAGGAGGCCGACCGTGCCGAGCGTCGGCGACGACGCGCGGAGGCGAAGGACGCGGCGCCCGGTCCCGCCTGAGACGTGGCCGCGTGGGGCTCAGTCGTGCTTCACGTGGGCGTCCGGGCCCGGGTAGCACAGCCCCTCGTGGCCGTCGTCCCACTGCACGACGTACGGCGGCTGGCCGTCCTCGCCACGCACCTCCACCACGACGCCCCTCCGGCCCGACGAGTGGTCGGTCGGCGCCTCCACGATCAGCCGATCTCCTACCTCTGCGCGCATGCCTCCACGATGCGCCGCCGGGGTCGGCACCGCAAGGGTGCGGCGGCCGGCTCAGGCGATCGCGACGCCCGGGATCGCGTAGCCGTTGATCGAGCCCGCCCAGCCGGCGTACTCGAGATCCCACTCCCGGTCGAAGTAGCGGATCGGCACGGTGGCGACCGTGCCGGACCCGCCCGCGTCGGACGAGCGCACCAGGCCGTTCCCGAGCGAGATCGCGACGTGCCCGTGCCCGGAGCTGCCGCCCGTCCAGTACACGGCCGCGCCGCGTGGCGGGGTGGCGTTGCCCGTGTGCCGGCCGCTCGCGTGTCGCCACGCCGTGGTGGCAGCGGCGTACTTCGACGGGATGCCGGCCTGCTCGCGCGCCCAGCCCAGGCACTGCCCCGGCTCGTTGGTGGTGGACTCCATCGCGGAGGCGGCGGTCTGGGCGGCGTTGCTCGGCGCCAGCGGCAGCGCCGGGCGCACCGGCCTGCGCTCGACGCGCGTCGCGTCCACGACGCGCCTCGCCTTCGGCGCGCGCTCGGCGCGCGTGCCCGCCGTCCGGTCGCCGGCGCGGGAGACCGCAGGCGAGCGGTCCACGTGGATCGTGGCCGCACCGAGATCCGTGGTCACGACGGCGTCGGACCGTCCCTCGGCCAGCTCGGCCGCGAGCGAGGTCGCGGCGATCCCGACGGTCATCATGGCGACCATCACGACGAGGAGCAGCCGCAGCGGCGAGGCGAGCGTCGAGCGCCATGGCGTGGTCAACGGGGGCGTGGTGAACGGGGAAGACAAGCGGGTTCCTCTCGCAGGGGCAGTGGCCCACCGCGCGGCGATCCGCTCGGGTTCGACTCGACGGGGATGGGGCCGGGTGCAGGGCGCGCCGATCCGGCGCTACAGGTCACCTGCTGTAGTTGAAAACGAAAGAAACGCCCGCGTCATCCCCGTTCGGGCTGTGATCTGGGTCAACCGGTCAGCGACGCGTTCGCGTGCTGCTCGAGCAGCACGCCTGGACCGAGCGGCTTCGCGCCGTCGTCAACGCGGCGGTACGGCGCGGATGCCCGCGTCGGCGAGCCAGGCGCGGGCCCGGCCCGACTGCCGATCGTCCGAGAACGGATACCACTGCGCGGCCAGGTCCTCCTGGTGGATCGCGTCCGCGAACCGTCGGAAGGCGCCCTTCCCCTCGGTCGCCGACACGAGGCGTCGACGCAGGTCGGAGTTGGGCTGTCGCGCGGCGAAATCGGCCATGTCCTGCCACCGCTCCCGCGATCCCGATGCGTCGAGCTCGAGCCACCGGTCCGGATCGTCCGCCACGTCGATCGCCTCCGCCTCGTCGCCATCCATCGCGTCCACGAGCGCGCCCGGGATCACCTCGCCCGTGTGCAGGTCCAGGTAGCCGGCCGGCTCCGCGGGGCCGCCCGACAAGGCCGAGCCGAGCTCCTGGAGGTCGACCGGCACCTGTCGCGTGGCCGGCGGGGTCCCGCGCAGCTCGGCGAGCAGGTCCTCGGCCAGGATGTCGTCCCCGGGCCAGCCGCGCAGGTCGAGCCGGTTGAGCACGGAGGCGGCGACCGCGTCGCCGCGCGTGCGGTCGGAGGCCAGCACGATCTGCAGGCCGACCCCCACGTGTTGCAGCAGGTCGTCGACGTCTCGGCCTTCGATCGCCGCCAGGATGGCGGGGATGTCGCGCCGAGCGATGGCACCTCGCAGGTCGCTCACGTCGACCGGAACACCGGGCCCGCCCGCCGGCCATTCGTTCCAGAGCATCGGGTGCGGCCGGGCCGGACGACGCGGCATGGGCGTCTCCCCGTCGTCGTCGTCCCAGCGCCGGCCGTACTGGTCCGGGATCGTGCCCCACCCCCACGCCACGGTCGGCACCCTCGGCACCACGCCCAGGACGTCGGCCGGATCCACCTTCGGCTCCTCGACCGTGCAGGCGTAGGTCCAGTCGTCGCCGAAGTCGAAGACGTACCGGAACTCCTCACCCGGCACGACCTGCCGGGCCACCTTGGTCTGCTCCAGGACGAGCGGCCGCTTCGGAAGCGGACCGAACGGCGTGTCCAGCGCGTCGTCCGCGGTCTCCTCGTCGGTGACGACGGTGCCGTCCGCCAGCGTGAACTGGCACAGGTGAGCCCGATCCCACCGCGCGAACGCGTCATCGATCGCCTTCGCGAGCTGGGCGAAGGTGTGCGACGGCCCGGTCACGAGCACCCGTCCCGGGTACGGCCACAGGTCCTCGCCCCTACCGCCCAGCAGCTCGACCTTGATCGACAACCAGGTGCGCGCCATGGGTGCGACCCTACTCAGCGCTCATCCTCGAGACGCGACGACGCGGGTCTATCGGCCGCCGGACCCCAGCTTCCGCGGATCGATGCCGTCGACGCCGTCGGCGACCTTGGGCAGCCTGGCACCGGTGAGCTCGGCCACGGCTCGCGCCGCCATGCCGATGGCGGCGTCGACGTAGGCACGCGGAGCGGAGTCGGTGTTGGCGATGGCGACCCGGCCCCAGCGCTGCCGTGCGACGTGGCTCGGCAGCGGCCCGGCGGGCCAGAACTTGTCCCAGGGGCGGGCGTACTCGTAGGCGTAGCCGTGTGCCCACCGGTTGACGGTGATCGAGAGGATGTCGTCGGCCGGATCGAAGCCGAACCGTCCGAGCGTGCGCGCCAGCTGGTCCCGGAGCCGGAACTCCATCTCGTCGAAGGTCGTGCCGGCGAGCTGACGTCGTCCGTACGCCGCCTGGTCCTGCGGATGCTCGCCACTTCCCGGCTTGCAGAACGAGCTCGTCACGTGGAGGAGCGCACGGTCCTTCGGCTTGTCCGGGAACTGGTAGCGGCCCATGCTGACCGGGAAGTCCAGCCCGATGCTCTGCCAGTACGCCGTGGGGTAGCGGACGTGCGCGAGCTCGGCCTTCTTGAAGGCCTTCCAGTTGCGGACCTCCACCGTCGTGTAGCACAGCGCCAGCCGACGGGAGTCGAACAGCGCCTCCCGCTGGGCGTCGCCGAGATCGTCGGTGAGATAGGGGATCAACGAGTTCTGGCACGCCATGACGACGTTCGCCGCCCGAACCACCCGCAGCTTGCCCTTCTCCAGGTAGGTCACGTCGACCTTCGTCGCGGTCCCGGGGTCGCCGACGTGCTTGATCCGCACGGCCGGCGCGTTGAGCCGGATCCGCACCCGGTTGCCCGACTCGTCGAGCCGGCCGTAGCGGATCCGGTTGGTGGTGATCGTCTGCATGCCCTTGCCGGGCAGGGCCTCGGGCAGGAGCTTGCGCACCAGCGAGTACACGACGCCGGCGTTGCCCTCGGGGAAGTGGTAGATGTACTCGTCCTCGGCGTACCAGAGCTTGTGGGCGGTGGGGGCCATCCGCGGGTCGGGCTTGTCGTCCCAGTAGGGCTGGAACGTCCCACGGAATCCGGGGAACGGCTCGACCCAGGCGTCCAGGCCGCCGATCGCGTCGATGCCGTAGCCCCAGTTGCCGTTGGACACCGTCTGCAGGTACTTCAGCGTGTCGGCGTCGGCGCCGGCGTGGTCGCGGAGGAACTCGAGGTAGGTGATCCGGTCGAGCTTGTTCTTCTTCTGTGCCCGCGTGAGGCCGGCCAGGTAGTCGACCTTGCCGTTGTAGATCTCCTCGATCTTGGCGCGGGTGGCGGCCTTCACCGGCGAGCCCGCGAGGACCTTCCGGTAGTCGGGGGTGCCATGCCACCGCCCGAGGAAGTCGGCGCCCCAGCTCTCCTTGTCCAGGAACACGCCGCTGCCGAGGTGGTGCCGGTCCTCGAAGTCCTTGTCGAAGTACTTCTCGAACCTCTCCGGCTCGATGCCGACGTCGTCGAGCAGCTTCTTCGCCACGGGCGCGAACGAGGAGGGCGCGTCGAGCGACTGCGAGCCGCCGTACCCGATCAGCTGCCGGTGGGTGGTGGAGAAGTCGTTGCGGCGAGCGTGGCCGCCGACGTCGTCGAGCGCCTCGAGGACCAGGATCCGGGCCTTGCGTCCGGCCTGCTGCTGGAAGATCCGGGCCGCCGCGAGACCGCTGATGCCGCCGACGACCACCAGGTCGTAGGTCTCGCCGGTCGCCTGCGGCTCGCCGGCGTTGTCCCAGAAGGTCCCCGCACGGAGCTGGTGGCCGAAGTTGTCCAGCTGGTTCTGGCCCCGCATCCCGTCCCGGCCGGGTGGGTACACCCCGCCGCGCCGAGAGACGGCGCCGGGCTGCGCGGGCGCTGCCTGCGCCGGGGCGCTGCCGGCTGCGCCGAGCAGCGACCCGGCGGCGACGGCTCCGACGCCGAGCGCGACGCCGTCCATGAAGTCGCGCCGCGTGATCTTGCGGTCCATCCCGAGCTCGTTGCGGGTCGAGTCGCTCATCTCAGGGCTCCTGTCTGGCCGACGGCGGATCGGCCTGGGGTGGGAGCGACTGTCGATGATTAACATGTTCACCACAAGCAACATGGCGCCGCCGGTGCGCCGTCGTCGACCCCACGAGGTGGAGGCATGGACAGGCGTCGCGTTCGCCCCACGGTCGAGCAGGTCGCCGAGCGCGCCGGCGTCTCGAAGGCCACGGTCTCCAACGCCCTCAACGGGACGGGCCGGCTCTCGCCGGAGACCCGCCGGCGGGTGATCGCGGCGGCGCACGAGCTGAGCTACGTGCCCTACACCTCGGCGTTCGCCCAGGCGCGCGGCGGCACGGGCATGCTCGGCCTGACCATGGCCATCTTCGGCGACCTCGCGGTGCCGTACACCCAGAACCCGTACTACTCCGAGCTCATCCTCGGCGCGATCGGCGCCGCACACGCCCGCGGCTACCTCCTCACGGTGCTGCCGGCGACGATGTCGGCCTGGTCATGGCTGACCACCCCGGTCGACGGCGTGGTCCACTGCGAGCCGCGGCTCAGCGACCCGGTCCGCCCGATCCTGGAACGGCGCGGCATCCCCCTGGTGTACGCCGGGCGGCCGCCCGAGCCCCGGGCCGACGACTTCTGGGTCGACACCGACGACGGTCAGGGTCTCGTCGGGCTGCTGGACCACCTGCGCCACGGCGGTGCCCGGACCGCGGTCGCGGCGGTCCTTCCCGACCATGACGACGCCTATCCGGCGATCCTGCGGGAGACCTATCTCGCCTGGTGCCGTGCCGTCGGGCAGGAGCCGATCTACACGACCTTCGCCCCCGACAACCACCGGGGCGCCGAGCGAGCCGCGATCTCGACGCTGCTGGGTCGACCGACCCCGCCGGACGCCGTCGTCGGCGTCTACACCTACTCCGGGCTCTTCCTCCTCGAAGCCGCCCGGGCGCACGGCCTGGCCGTGCCTGCCGACCTCGCCATCGGCTGCTTCAGCGATGACCCGAAGAACGCCCACCTCGATCCCCCGGTCACCACGGTGAGCATGCGCCCCGCGGACGTCGGCGCCGAGTCCACCGACCTGCTCATCGATCTCATCCACCAACGCAAGCGGATCCGGAGGCAGCGACTGCTCCCCACCGTGCTCCACGTCCGCGCCTCGTCGGCGGGCTGACCCCGGGCGCCGGCCGCGGTCAGGCGTCCTTCGTCTCCGCGACCTCGCCCCGGCCGAGCTTGCTGTGCCGGTAGCCGTACGCCGCGTAGATCACCACGCCGATCAGGAACCACACCGCGAACCGCACCCACGTCGCCGGCTGCAGCTTGGTGATCAGCCACAGCGAGAACGCGATGCCGAGGAGCGGGGTGAACGGCATCGCCGGCGTCCGGAAGGTGCGCACGATGTCGGGCGAGCGGTAGCGCAGCACGATCACCGCGGTCGACACGACGACGAACGCGAGCAGGATGCCGATGTTGGTCAGCTCCGCCGCCTCGCCGATCGACACGAAGCCCGCGATGCCCGCCGACACGATGCCGACGATCCACACCGGCCGGCTCGGCGAACGGTTCCGGTTGGTCTTCGCGAACCAGGCCGGCAGCAGCCCGTCCCGGCTGATGGCGTACCAGACCCGGCTCGCGCCGAGGGTGAAGGAGAAGAGCACGGTGATGATCCCGACGATCGCCCCGACCGCGACCACCTTCGAGAAGCCCGCCAGTCCGACCGACTCGAAAGCCGCGCTGAACGCCGCCGTGTCCGCCAGGTCGGTGTAGTCGACCATGCCCGTCAGCACCGTCGCGGCCAGCAGGTAGAGCACCATCGCGATCGCCAGCGACAAGATGATGGCCTTCGGCAGGTTGCGCTCGGCCTCCTTGGACTCCTCGGCGGCGGTGCTCATCGCGTCGTACCCGAACACGGCGAAGAAGACCGTGGCGGCGCCGGTCGCGGCGCCGCTGAGCCCGTGCGGGAAGTACGGCGTGAGGTTGTCGGTGTCGATGTAGAAGACGCCGACCACGATCACCGCCAGCACGATCAGGATCTTCACCCCGACCAGCCAGGTCTCCACCCGCGCGCTGGTCTTGATGCCGCGGTTGAGCAGCCACGCCACGCCCAGGCACAGCAGCACCGCGAAGAGGTCGATCCGGTGCCCCGCGCCGGTGCCGGGCGCGCCGAGCATCCACGTCGGCAGGTCCAGCCCGATCGCGTCGGCGAGGAAGTTGATGTACTGCGACACCCCGATCGCGACCACCGCCACGATCGCGGTGTACTCGAGCAGCAGGTCCCAGCCGATGAACCAGCCCACGGACTCGCCGAGCACGGCGTAGCCATAGGTGTACGCCGACCCCGCCTCCGGGATCATCCCGCCGAACTCGGCGTACGACAGCGCGGCACACGCGCTCGCCACGCCGGCGATCAGGAACGACACCGTCACCGCCGGCCCGGCGTCCTCCTTCGCCACCGGCCCCGCGAGCGCGAAGATCCCGGCCCCGATGATCGCCCCGAGCCCGATCGCGGTGAGCTGCCAGAGCCCGATGCTGCGCTCGAGCTCGCTGTCGCCGTGCTCCGCCTGCACCGGCTTGCGCCGGAAGATCCCGGTCTGGGCGGCCACCCGGCGTACGCCCGAATGCTCGTGCTGGGCCATGACTCCGGCCTACCACAGCGCCGGCCGTCGCTGAAGGCCACCGCCGCCCCGGCTTTCAACGGCTCGGCCGGGACGTCATACGTTGCGAGGAACCGCTTCCACGCAGCGCATGACGTCCCGAGAAGCCGAGCGTCGCTCAGCTGCAGCCGCTCGTGCTGCCGCAGCCCTCGCAGACGTAGCAGGAGCCGGCGGGGCGCATCTTGGTGCCGCAGGTGAAGCAGAGCGGGCTGTCGACCGCGGTACCGGTGATCTGCTCGAGCAGCTCGGCGCTGGTGTGGGCGGTGGACGGGGCGGGCTTGGCCGCCACCGACTCGGAGATTTCGAGGCTCGCTTCGCCTCGCACCTCAACCGCCGAGGAGTCCTCGGCCTCCGGGTCGTCGGCGCGGAGCTCGATGGCCGGAGCGACCAGCTCGGCCGCGGTGTTGCCGTGGTCCTCGAGCGGCTCGTAGGAGCCGGTCTCGAGGTAGCGCTGGCGCTCCTCGGCCGAGTAGATGCCCAGGCCCTGACGGGTCTCGAACGGCAGGTAGTCCAGCGCCAGCCGACGGAAGACGTAGTCCATCACCGACTGGGCCATCCGGATGTCGGCGTCGTCGGTGAGGCCGGCCGGCTCGAAGCGCTGGTTGGTGTACTTCGAGACGAAGGTCTCCAGCGGCACGCCGTACTGCAGGCCGATCGAGATCGCGATCGAGAACGCGTCCATGACGCCGGCCAGGGTCGAGCCCTGCTTGCCGAGCTTGAGGAAGATCTCGCCGAGCGAGCCGTCCTCGTGGGCACCCGAGGTCATGTAGCCCTCCGCGCCACCCACCGTGAAGGAGGTGGTGCGCGAGACCCGGGACTTCGGGAGCCGCTTGCGGACCGGGGCGTAGACGACCTTCTCGACGACCTTCGGCTCCACCTCGGACTCGACCTTGGCCGCGGCGTCGGCGGCGTCCTTCTTGGCCTTGCCTCCGCCGTCGGCGAGCGGCTGGCCCACCTTGCAGTTGTCGCGGTAGATCGCGGTGGCCTTGAGGCCCAGCTTCCACGACTGGAGGTAGACCTCCTCGATCTCCTCGACGGTCGCCGTCTCCGGCAGGTTGACCGTCTTCGAGATCGCGCCGGAGAGGAACGGCTGCGCCGCCGCCATCATCCGCACGTGGCCCATCGGCTTGAGCGCGCGGGCCCCCATGGCGGTGTCGAAGACCTCGTAGTGCTCGGTCCGCAGGCCCGGCGCGTCGATGACGTGGCCGTGCTCGGCGATGTAGGCGACGATCGCCTCGACCTGCTCGTCGACGTACCCGAGCTTCTTCAGCGCACGCGGGATGGTCTGGTTGACGATCTGCATCGAGCCGCCGCCGACGAGCTTCTTGAACTTCACCAGGGAGAAGTCGGGCTCGATGCCGGTGGTGTCGCAGTCCATCATGAAGCCGATGGTCCCGGTGGGCGCGAGCACCGAGGCCTGCGCGTTGCGGAAGCCGTTGGTCTCGCCGAGCGCGATCACGTCGGCCCACGCCTGGGTGGCGAGCTTGTGCACCTGGCTGTCCGCGATGTGCAGCGTGCGGACGGTGTCGTTGGCCGCCTGGTGCTTGCGCATCACCCGCTTGTGCGCCTCCGCGTTGCGGGCGTAGCCGACGTACGGACCGACGATGCCGGCCAGCTCCGCCGAGCGCTTGTACGACGCGCCGGTCATCAGCGAGGTGATCGTCGCCGCCATCGAGCGGCCACCCTCGGAGTCGTAGCCGAGGCCCATCGCCATCAGCAGCGCACCGAGGTTGGCGTAGCCGATGCCGAGCTGGCGGTAGTCGCGGGTCGTCTGGCCGATCGCCTCGGTCGGGAAGTCGGCGAAGCAGATCGAGATGTCCATCGCGGTGATGATCAGCTCGACTGCCTGCGCGAACAGCGCGGCGTCGAAGGTGTCGTCGTCCTTGAGGAACTTCAGCAGGTTCAGCGAGGCCAGGTTGCACGAGGAGTTGTCGAGCGACATGTACTCCGAGCACGGGTTGGACGCGGTGATCCGGCCGGTCTCGGGGTTGGTGTGCCAGTCGTTGATCGTGTCGTCGTACTGCAGGCCCGGGTCGGCGCACTCCCACGCCGCCTCGCTGATCTTGCGGAACAGATCGCGGGCGTCGACCCGCTCGATGACCTCGCCGGTCTTGCGGGCCCGGAGGCCGAAGTCGGTGCCGTCCTCGACCGCGCGCATGAACTCGTCGGAGACGCGGACGGAGTTGTTCGCGTTCTGGTACTGCACCGAGGTGATGTCGACGCCGCCGAGGTCCATGTCGAACCCGGCGTCGCGCAGCGCGCGGATCTTGTCCTCCTCGCGCGCCTTGGTCGCCACGAACTCCTCGATGTCGGGGTGGTCGACGTCGAGCACGACCATCTTCGCCGCACGGCGGGTGGCGCCGCCGGACTTGATGGTGCCGGCCGAGGCGTCGGCGCCGCGCATGAAGGAGACCGGGCCGCTCGCCGTGCCACCGGACGAGAGGAGCTCCTTGGAGGAGCGGATGCGGGAGAGGTTCAGGCCGGCGCCGGAGCCGCCCTTGAAGATGAAGCCCTCCTCCTTGTACCAGTTCAGGATCGAGTCCATCGAGTCGTCGACGGAGAGGATGAAGCAGGCCGAGACCTGCTGCGGCGACGGGGTGCCGACGTTGAACCAGACCGGGGAGTTGAACGAGAAGTACTGGTGCACGAGCAGCCAGGTGAGCTCGCGCTCGAAGACCTCGGCGTCGGCAGCGGTGGCGAAGTAGCCGTGGTCGACGCCGGCCTTGGCGTAGGTCTTCACCACGCGGTCGACGATGTGCTTGAGGCTCCACTCGCGGGCGTCGGTGCCGACCGCGCCGCGGAAGTACTTCGTGGTGACGATGGTCGAGGCGTTGACCGACCAGAAGTCGGGGAACTCGACGCCGCGCTGCTCGAAGACCGTCTCACCGGTCTTCCAGTTGGTCTGGACGACGTCGCGGCGCTCCCAGGTGATCTCGTCGTACGGGTGCACGCCCTCGGTGCTGAAGACCCGCTGGATCTTCAGGCCCGCGCCCTTCCTGGCCTTGCCCTTGCCCGGCGCCTGTCCCTGGGCTCCGCCGCTCACCGTCTCGGTCATCCCTCTGCGTCCCGTCTCTCGAGGTTGATGTGCTGGTTCGATACTTGCTGGTGCCACCGACAGTGCGGCGGCTGCGTCCGTTGACGTCTGTTGAGGTCTGTTGAGGTCGCTCGACAAGCGAGGTGGTGGGCCCGGCGTACGCAGCTTCCCCACTACGCACGCCGGGCCGTCTGTGGTCAGCCCGTCGGGACGGGCTGAGGCGCGGGCTCCGCGAGCACGCGCTCGAGGCGCTCCGCGCGCAGGACCGCGATCTCCTTCTCGAAGTCGTCGGCCGACTCGAAGGCGCGGTAGACGCTCGCGAAGCGCAGGTAGGCGACCTCGTCGAGCGCGCGCAGCGGCCCGAGGATGGCCATGCCGACCTCGTGGGCCTCGATCTCGGCGGCGCCGGAGAGCCGCAGCGCGTCCTCGACCACCTGACCGAGGCAGGCCAGCTGGTCCTCGGACACCGGGCGGCCCTTGCAGGCCTTGCGCACGCCGGCGACCGCCTTCTCGCGGTTGAACGGCTCGCTGGCCCCCGAGCGCTTGAGCACGGTCAGCTGCATCAGCTCGACGGTCGTGAACCGGCGCTCACAGGCCGAGCAGGCCCGCCGGCGGCGGATCGAGCCGCCGTCGTCGGCGACCCGGGAGTCGAGGACCCGGGTGTCGGTGTTGCGGCAGTACGGACAGTGCATCGGGCCCCTCCTCCCTTCGGTCTCGCCCAGCCTCCGCACGCTGCCGCCCCCTCCGCGCGGTGTCCCGGCGGGGTGGGTGTGGCTGTGGAGAGCTGGGGCTTTCCCTGTGTACAACAAGCAGTTCGCTGTGAGTCATCCACCGTCCCCTGTGGAACTAGATGTGGATAACTACATCGTTGTAAGTACTAGATGTAGTGGTAACCGTACGCCCCGGCGAAGGGCGATGCAAGGGCAGGTCGAGGTGGTTCTGACCGGTCCGTCCCGCCACCCGCAAAGCCGCAGGTCAGGGCCGCAGCGGCCGGGCGACACGGGCTCCGGAACCGGCGCGTCGCCCCCCGATGGGGGCCGGCGACCGGGCGGATGCCCGGGAAGCCTCCCCCGACCGCTGGGTCGATCGGCCACAATGGCCGGGTGCGGGGTGCGACGGGTGGGAAGCGAGCCGGGTCGCGCCGTGGACCCCGGCGCAGGCGGACCTTCCAGCCGGCCCTGCTGCTGCTTGCGCTCGGCATCACGGCCTGCGTCGTGGCCTGGGGGTACCTCGTGTACGCCGCGATCGACTTCGGCGCCACCGCCCGGGGTGGCGACGACCGGGCCTGGTGGTTCCTGGCCGTCGCCTCGGTCGGCGCCGTCGCCTGCCTGTTCTTCGGGATGATGCTGCTCGCCCGACTGACCCGGCGGCTCGGGATCACCGAGCCACCCGCGCCCCGCGGCACGGCGGACGCCGAGGAGGCGCCGCGACCGATCGGCGGGCGACGGGCCGCGCGCTAGGACGGGGCACGCTAGGACGGGGCACGCTGGCCGGGTCCGGCAGCTCCGCCACCGGGCCCGAAATACCTCGAGGGGCGGAGCCGAACGGCCCCGCCCCTCGTCTTCCCCGGTCTCGCCGGCCGGGGTCGAGGCGGCCGGCGAAGTCTTGGGTGGCCCCGGTGGCGAACGTCAGCGCACCGGGGTCGGATGTCAGCCGACCGGGACCAGCAGCCGCTGACCGGCGACGAGCATCCCGGAGTCGAGCGCGTTGAGCTTCTCGATCCGGTCGATCATCGAGCGGACGTCACCGTCACCGGCGGCCACGGATGCGATCTCCCAGAGGGTGTCGCCCGGGCCGACCTGCACGACCGCGGTGGGCTCCGGCGCGCCGGAGTTGCGGGTGGCGACCGACCCGCCCGCGACGACCACCCCGAGGGCGAGCACGGCGAACAGCGCGAGCACCACGACCACCACCCGGCCGCGCCGGGTCAGCCGGACCCCGCCGTCCGTGTGGCCGGAGCGACCGCGGAGCGCCCGCTCCACGGTGGGGTCGAACGTCCGGTCGATCGTCCGGTCGATCGTCCGGTCAATCGTCGGGTCGATCGTCATGGTGCTCATCTGGTGACCTCCTGGGGAAGTGGCCCCGCTCCGGGGCCGTCGGTCCGTGTTCGTCGAGAGCAGTTCTAGTGGCGGCCACCGACAGTCCCGGAGGAGCCGATCCGGACACCCACTCGATCAGTCGTTCGATCGAACACGTGTACGACGTTAGAGCATCTGTTCGAACGACACAAGGGTCCAGGCGAACATTTGTTCGACGCTCGTACGGGGTCGCGGGCTCGACACGCCGTTCGAACAACTGTTTGAAGACGGCGGCCGAACGGGCTAACGTCGACCCATGGCCAAGAAGATGACGGTGCGAGAGCTGCCCGACGGCCCCGCGGACGCGACCGGGCTCACCCCGCGACAGCAGCGCGTGCTCGCGACGATCAAGGACTCGATCGAGAAGCGGGGCTACCCGCCCAGCATGCGCGAGATCGGCGAGGCGGTCGGGCTGACCAGCTCCTCCAGCGTGGCCCACCAGCTGAAGACGCTCGAGGAGAAGGGCTTCCTCAAGCGCGACCCCAACCGGCCCCGCGCCCTGGAGGTCTTCCTGCCCGAGGTGATGGCGGCCCGCCGCTCCCTCGGCGCCGCCGAGGAGTCGTCCTACGACGAGACCGGCCTCGGCGACAGCGTGCCCGCCGCGTCCTACGTGCCGCTGGTCGGTCGGATCGCCGCCGGCGGACCGATCCTGGCCGAGGAGCGCTACGAGGAGGTCTTCCCGCTGCCCAAGCAGCTGGTCGGCGACGGCGAGCTCTTCCTGCTCGAGGTCTCCGGCGACTCGATGGTCGAGGCCGCCATCTGCCACGGCGACTACGTCGTCATCCGCAAGGAGCAGACGGCCGAGAACGGCGAGATCGTGGCCGCGCTCATCGACGGGGAGGCCACGGTCAAGACGCTGCAGCGCAAGGACGGAAAGGTGTGGCTGCTGCCGCACAATCCCAACTACGATCCCATCGACGGCACGAACGCCACCATCCTCGGCAAGGTGACCGCCGTGCTGCGACGGGTCTGATCGACGCGATGTACTCCCCCTCGGGGAATTGCCCGACCAGACCTCGGGGTTGACTCGGGGAGGATCCCCGATGGCACGGGAGGGCTGATGGACGACGGTGGTGCTGTGACGACAGCACCTGCGATCGCGCCCAGGCGGCCCCTCCCCCGCTGGGCCCGAGGCCTCCTCGAGCTGCTGTTGATCCTCGGGCTCTGGGTGCTCTACAGCCTGGCCCGACTGCTCGCCGACACGTCCATGCAGCCGGCGCTCGACCGGGCCAACGACCTGCTGCACATCGAGAAGCTGATCGGCATCCACTGGGAGACGCCGCTCAACCAGCTCTTCACCGACCACCGGGTGCTCGGCCTGGCCGGCAGCTACTGGTACGCCACGCTCCACTACGTCGTGACCGCCGCGGTCCTGGTCTGGCTCTGGCGCCTCGGCGCCGACCGCTACGGCCCGGCCCGCCGCGCCCTGGTCATCGCCACCCTGCTCGGCCTGCTCGCCTACCTGTTCATGCCGACCGCCCCGCCCCGCTTCATCAGCGGGTACGTCGACGTGCTCAGCCTGCACGCGGCCGACGGCTGGTGGGGCGCCGACGCCTCCGCGCCCCGCGGGGTCGGCGGGCTGACCAACGAGCTGGCGGCGTTCCCCTCCCTGCATGCGGGGTGGTCGCTCTGGGTGGCGCTCGCCCTGCAGGTGTACGCGACCCGCAAGTGGGTCCGCGTGCTCGGCTGGATCTACGCGATCGGCACCGCGGTCGTCATCGTCGGCACCGGCAACCACTGGGTGATCGACGCGATGGTGGGCTGGCTGGTCGTCCTGGTCGGCTGGGTGGCCGCGCAGGCGATCGGCAAGGTCCCGCTGCGCTGGCCCCGGCGCCGACGGGCCGCGGTCGCCCCCGACCGTCCACCCTCCGAGCCGGATCCGCTCGAACGACTGGCGGACGAGCGGCCGTCGCGCGAGGACACCTCGGTCCTGGACTGACGCCGCCCACCTCGTCCGGGGTGGCGGTTGGGCGATTCTTGGTGCCGTCGGGGACAGTAGGGCAATGCGCTCCCCCCTCGGACGACGTCTGCTGCCCGCGACCGTCCTGCTGACGCTCGCGCTCGAGGCCCTCGTCGTCGGGAGCCTCGCCGCACCGGCCGGGGCAGAGCCCGAGAGCCCCGCGTCCACCTCGACCTCCGACTCCCCCGACGCCGCCGCGGCGGCGCTGGAGGAGGTGCAGGAGCTGCTCGCGCCCCAGGCGACACCCGCCCCGGCACAGCGGCAGGCGACCGGCGACGACACCGAGGAGCAGACCGGACGCGACCTGACCCTGGCGCTGCGCGAGCTGCGGCTGCGCATGGACGACCTGTCGGCGGCCGACCGCGCCGCGGCCCGCCGGGTGACGAAGCGTCCCAGCGCCGACGTCTACCGCGACTTCGGGTCCGCGCGGGTGCACTGGCGCTCCACCGACACCGCGATCACGCCGCGCTGGATCAAGAAGGTCGGCTCGGTCGTCGACCGGGTGCTGTCGACGTACGCCAAGGCGGGCTACCGCACCCCGAAGTCCGACGGGGCCCGCGGTGGCGGCGACGGCCTGCTCGACATCTACCTGGTGGACTTCGCGGCCGAGCAGCAGTACGGGCTGTACGGGTACTGCGACACCGACGTCGCCCCGCCGGCGGAGGGCCCCTACGACACCTGGGCCTACTGCGCGCTTGACCACACCTTCCAGGGATTCCCGCGCAAGCCGATCCAGAGCCTGAAGGTGACCGCGGCGCACGAGCTCTTCCACGCCGTGCAGTTCGCCTACGACTACAACGAGGACGCCTGGTTCATGGAGGCGACCGCGGTGTGGGCGGAGGACGAGGTCTACGACCGGATCAACGACAACCTCCAGTACCTGCCGATGAGCCCGATGCGCCAGCCGCGCCAGTCGCTCGACCAGTTCGGGGACTCGCTGCGCCACTACGGCGCGTGGATCTTCTTCCGCTACCTCAGCGAGCGGTTCCCCCGGTCGCAGGGCCGGATGCCCGTCATCGTCCGCAAGATCTGGGAGCGCGCCGACGGCTCCCGCAACGGGCCCGACGACTACTCGATCCAGGCTGTCAGCAAGGAGCTCGCGAGCCGCGGCACCGACCTGCGCCGGGTCTACGCCCAGTTCGCCGACGCGAACCGCCGTCCCCGCCGCACCTACGAGGAGGGCCGCAGCTACCGGGCCGCGCCCACCCGGGCGCACACGTTCACCCCCGCCAGCCACGACACCGGCTGGCAGCAGGTCCGCGTCAACCACCTCGCCAGCACCACGCTGAGCGTGCGCCCCGGGCCCGAGCTGAAGCAGCGGCGACTCCGGGTCGCCGTCGACCTGCCCGCCAAGCGACGCGGGTCGGCCGCCGTCCTCACCTGGTACGACGAGCAGGGCCGGGCGCACCGGACGATGGTGCGCCTCTCCCGGAAGGGCGTCGGCACGGCCGAGGTGCGCTTCGGGAGCGGCCGGGTGCGCCGGGTCGACCTGACGCTCGCCAATGCCAGCATCCGCTCGCGGTGCTGGCAGGGTCAGGTCGACGGCGTGGAGTACTCCTGCCGCGGCCTCCCGCGCGACGACCACTCCCGGATGCGCTACCGGATCCGCGCCGTCCGCTGAGGCGCGGCCCGACCCGCGGGCGGCCTACGCCTGCGCCAGCCGGCGCAGCGCCTGCCGCACCAGCGCGGGATCGGTGGTGGTCCACATCGGCGGCAGGCTGGCCTTGAGGAATCCGCCGTACCGCGCGGTCGCCAGCCGCGGGTCGAGCACCGCGACCACGCCGCGGTCGGTGTGGGTGCGCACCAGGCGGCCGGCGCCCTGGGCGAGGAGCAGCGCGGCGTGGGTCGCCGCGACCTGCATGAAGCCGTTGCCGCCGGCCTGGTCCGCGGCCTTCTGCCGGGCGCTGAGCAGCGGGTCGTCGGGGCGCGGGAACGGGATCCGGTCGATGAGCACCAGCTGGCAGGTGTCGCCGGGGACGTCGAGGCCCTGCCACAGGCTGAGCGTGCCGAAGAGGCACGTGTGCGGGTCGCCCACGAACTGCGCCGCGAGCTCGGGCAGCTGCGCCTCGCCCTGGGCCAGCGTGGTGAGGTGGGGCAGCCGCTCGCGCACCACCTCGGCGGCGGCGTCGGCCGCGCGACGGCTCGAGAAGAGACCCAGCGTGCGGCCCTCGGCCGCGTCGACCAGCTCGACGATCTCGTCGAGCGTCGCCGCGCCCATGCCGTCGCGGCCCGGCGGCGGCAGGTGGCGGGCGACGTACAGGATCGCCTGCTTGCCGTAGTCGAAGGGGCTGCCGACGTCGAGTCCGCGCCACGGCATCGCGTCGCCGGTCGTCGGCGGGGCCGGCTCGCCCTCCGCGACCCGCTCGCTCGGCTTGAGCCCGACGCTGGTCGCGACCGAGGAGAAGTCGCCGCCGAGCATCAGCGTGGCGGAGGTGAAGACGACGGTCTTGTCCGACAGCAGCTTGTCGCGCATCGGACCCCAGACCTGGAGCGGCGCGACGCACAGCCTCGGTGGCATCCGCTCGGTGCCCTCGGTCAGCCAGAGGACGTCGGAGTCGAGGTCGGCGGCCATCCGCTCGGCGGTCGCGAACACCTCCTGCACGGCGCCCTTCGCCTGCTGGCGACCGGCGTCGCCGCCGTCCTCCTCCTTGTCGTTGCCCCTGGGGTACGCCGAGGCGCAGGCCCGCGCGGCGTCGCGCACCAGCACGAGCGCGTCGGCGAGATCCTGCGGGATCGCGTCGAACCGGCCCGGCCGGGCCTCGGACATCGCCGCCCGGAGCGCGTCGGCCGCGTCGGCCAGGTCATCGGCCTCGGAGCCGTCGACGTGCCGCTGGCTGCGCCGAGCCGCCCGCTCGACCTCCGCCGCCCAGAGTTCGTCGGTGGCCGCCTGGGTCACCCGCGTGGTGAGCTCGTGGGCCTCGTCGATCACGACCACGTCGTACTCGGGGATCATCGGCACGCCCTCGATCGCGTCGATCGCGAGCAGCGAGTGGTTGGTGACGATGAGATGGGAGCGCTGCGCCTTCTCCTTGGCACGCTCGGCGAAGCACTCGATTCCGAACGGGCACTTGGCGGCACCCAGGCACTCGCGGTGGTTGACGCTGACCTGGCGCCACTCGCGGTCGGTGTGCCGCGGGGCGCCGTCGCGCTCGCCGGTGCCGCCCTCCTCGACCTGCGCCTCGGCCCAGGTGCGCAGCTCGAGGACCTTCTTGCCGAGCGAGCCCTCCGGCAGCACGACGTCGAGGGCACCCTGGTCGTCGGGCACCCCCTCGCGGATGCGGTGCAGGCAGGCGTAGTTGGAGCGGCCCTTGAGCACGGCGTACGACGTGTCGACCCCGCTGCCCTGCACCGCCTCGACCAGCCGTGGCAGGTCGCGCTCGACCAGCTGGTGCTGGAGCGCGAGGGTCGCGGTCGCCACCACCACCCGGTCGCGGTGGAGCAGGCTCGGCACCAGGTAGGCCAGGGACTTGCCGGTGCCGGTGCCGGCCTGGACGAGCAGGTGCTGCTCGCTCTCCATGGCCTCCGTCACGGCCTCGGCCATCCGCACCTGGCCCGTGCGCTCCTGCCCGCCGAGCGCCGTCACCGCGGTGTGCAGCAGCTCCGTCACGGCGGGGGTCACGGTGGGAGCGTCGGGCACCCGAGAACCCTAGCCCCGGCCACCCCCGGCGGCGCCGGCCGTCCCCAGGCCCGGGCCGGTCAGACCAGGCCGAGCGCCGCGAGCCGGTCGGCGACGTAGTCGCCGAAGGCGTCGTGACCGTCCTGGGTGAGATGCAGCCGGTCCGGCAGGTAGGTCAGGTCGAGCCCCGCGGTCGGCAGGTACGGCACGTCGTACCGACCGGCCAGCCGGCCGAGCAGCGCGTCGACGCGCGGGACGGCGCGGGCGCGGGAGGGGGCGGCGGCGGGACCGACCACGACCACGTCGTACCCGCGCAGCTGCCGCATCAGCTGCCGGAAACCGGAGCGCACGGCCGCGTCGGCCTGGTCGTAGTCGTTGAGGCCGCCCTCGACCACCACGAGGTCGGCGCCCCCGCGCAGGGCGGCGGGCGCGCGGTCGGCGAAGGACGCACCGGCGCAGGTGCTGGCGTGGGCGCTGAAGCCGGAGCCGGAGAAGCCCGCGACGTGCACGGCGCCCGGAAGCCGCGACGGCCACGACCGCGCGGACTCGTCGAGGCCGAGGCCCACCGACCAGGAGTCGCCGACGACCACGACCCGAGGTCCACTGCCGGTGACGGCCGCGGCGCGGGCCCGCGAGTCGGCGGCGAACCGGTCACAGCGGGAGGGGTCGCTGCCGATCGCCCGCACGCCGACGAGCACGGCCAGCGCGGCCGTGAGCAGCACGGCCAGGACCGCGCCGACCAGCACCGGTCGACGTGCCCACACGTCCACGCTCTCCCCCCGAGGCCTCACCACACCAGCGTCAGCGACCAGACGGCGCCGATGTTCCGGAATGACGCAGAAACCGCGTCAGTGCTACCGAATCGTGATCTTCTGGGCCCGTGGCAGACGTCGTCGAGATCCCCGGGCCCGAGGGCCGCCGCATCGAGGTGCTCGACGGTGGCGACCCGGACGGCTTCCCGCTGCTGTTCCACAACGGCTCGCCGTCCGCCGTGGCCCTCAGCCCGGCGCTCGAGCGGCAGTTCGCGTCCGCGGGCCTGCGGCACGTGACGTTCTCACGGCCCGGCTACGGCACCTCGACGCCGCGGCCCGCTCCCGGCCGGTACGTCGACGACGTGGTCGAGTCCGTCGCCGTGCTCGACCACCTGGGGATCGGCGAGTTCCTCACGCTCGGCTGGTCGGGCGGCGGTCCGCGGGCCCTGGCCTGCGCGGCGCTGCTCCCCGAGCGGTGCCGGGCGGCCGCCTCGCTCGCCGGGGTCGCGCCGTACCACGCCGACGGGCTGGACTGGTTCGCCGGGATGGCGGAGGAGAACCACGAGGAGTACGCCGCCGCCGAGGCCGGCCCCGAGACCTACGAGCGCTTCGTGGTCGAGAACATGATGCCGATGCTCCGTGCCTCGCCCGACCAGATCGCCGAGGCGCTGGGCGGGCTGGTGACCCCCGTCGACAAGGCGATCGTGACCGCCGACTTCGCCGACTGGATGAGCAGGTGCTTCAACCACGCCGCGGCCCAGGGCGCCGTCGGCATCCGCGACGACGGCATCGCGGCGGTCACGCCGTGGGGCTTCGACCTGGCCGACATCCGGGTGCCCGTCGCGATCTGGCAGGGCCGGCAGGATGCGATGGTGCCCTTCGCGCACGGCGTGTGGCTGGCCGCGCACGTCCCCGGCGCCGAGGCGCACCTCGACGACGACGAGGGGCACCTGTCCCTCGTGAACCGGCTCGAGGACGTGCTGGCCGACCTCAGGCGGCTGGGCGGGGTGTAGCGGGCGCCCGTCCCCGGGACCGCCCGACCCGGCTCAGACGGCGTACGCCGCGAGCTCGCCCGCCAGGTCGGGGTTGGCGCGGCCGACGACGATCGTGCCGTCGCCGGTGTGCTCGAGCGACTCGATCTCGCCGTGCTGGTGGAGCCGGTTGATCAGGTCGCCGCGCTCGTAGGGCAGCAGTGCCTTGAACTCCACGCCCGGCCGCGGCAGCTCGCCCTCGATCACCCGCAACGCCTCGGCGACGCCCTCGCCGGTGCGGGCGGAGACGACGACGGAGTGCGGCTCGCGCTGGCGCAGCCGCGCGATCACCATCGGGTCGGCCAGGTCGGCCTTGTTGATCACGACCAGCTCCGGGACGTCGAGCGCGCCGATCTCGGCGAACACCTCGCGCACCGCGGTCAGCTGGCCCTCCGGGTCGGGATGCGAGCCGTCGACGACGTGCAGGATCAGGTCGGCGTCCGCGACCTCCTCCAGCGTCGAGCGGAAGGCCTCCACCAGCTGGTGCGGCAGGTGCCGGACGAAGCCGACGGTGTCGCTCATCGTGTAGACCCGGCCGTCGGAGGTCGTCGTACGACGCGTCGTGGGGTCGAGCGTCGCGAACAGCGCGTCCTCGACGAGCACGCCGGCGTCGGTGAGCCGGTTGAGCAGCGAGGACTTGCCGGCGTTGGTGTAGCCCGCGATCGAGACGCTGGGGATGTGGTGGCGACGGCGCTCTTGGCGCTTGGTGTCGCGGGTCCCCTTCATCTCCTTCAGCTCGCGGCGCAGCTTCGCGATCTTGGTGTTGATGCGGCGCCGGTCGGTCTCGATCTTGGTCTCACCGGGACCACGACCGCCGATGCCGGCGCCGCCGGCGACCCGGCCGCCGACCTGACGGGAGAGATTGCCGCCCCAGCCGCGCAGCCGCTGCTTCATGTAGTTGAGCTGGGCCAGCTCGACCTGCGCCTGGCCCTCCTTGGACTTCGCGTGCTGGGCGAAGATGTCGAGGATCAGCGCGGTGCGGTCGACGACCTTGACCTTGAGCCGGTCCTCGAGGTTGCGCAGCTGGCTGGGCGCGAGCTCGCCGTCGCAGATCACCGTGTCGGCGCCGGTCGCGCGCACGATCTCGGCGAGGCCCTCGACCTTGCCGCGGCCGATGTACGTCGCGGGGTCGGGCGACTGGCGGCGCTGGTAGATCGCCTCCAGCACCTCCGAGCCGGCGGTCTCGGCGAGCAGGGCGAGCTCGGCCATGGAGTTCTCGGCGTCCTCGACCGACCCCTCGGTCCACACTCCGACGAGCACCACTCGCTCGAGGCGGAGCTGGCGGTACTCGACCTCGGTGATGTCCTCGAGCTCGGTGCGCAAGCTGGCGACCCGGCGGAGCTGGTGGCGCTCGGCCAGGTCCAGCTCACCGGTGGTGAGGTCCTCGGGGTCGGGCTCATCGACGTAGCCGGACTCGAACTCCGAGTCGGGGTCGTCGGACTCCCACTCGTCGGTGGCCGCGAGCTCGTCGTCGAGATCGAACTCGGCGTTGATGTCATGTGCGTTCGTCATACGCCACCCAGCGTACGTTCATCGCCCACCCGCGGCGAGCCGATTAGGCTCCGGCCATGCGTCTCGGACTCGTCAGTCGCCTCTCGTCGCTCGCCCTGGTCGCCGCCGCGCTGGCGCTCGTGCCCGGTCTGGGCTCCCCGGCCGCGGCCGGCACCACGGCCTTCCCGGTGCCCACCAGCAGTGCCGGGCTCGGCCGGATCGTCACCGCTCCCGACGGGAACATGTGGTTCGTCGAGGCGGACGCCAACAAGGTCGGCCGGATCACCCCGAGCGGACAGATCACCGAGTACCCCTTCCCGGCCGAGTTCCCCGGCACCACGACGCTCAAGGACCTCGATGTCGCGCCCGACGGCACGATCTGGGTCGTCTACGAGTCCGGGGAGCGAGCCCGCCACATGAACCCCGACGGGTCGACGATCACCGATGGGGTGATCGGCAGCTACCCGTACGGCGAGCAGGTGCGGGTCGGCCCCGACGGCACCGCCTGGATCACCATGTCGTTCGACGAGGACTACGTCATCCGCATCGTCGGCTCGACCATCTACGAGCACCCGAACGCCCCGGAGTGCGAGGACTCGCTCGGCGAGGCGGCCGACGGCTCGATGTGGTGCCGCCAGGGCGCGGGTCTGATCCACCTCAACGCCGACGCGTCCGGGGGCGTGACCTACCCCGCCGGCAGGTTCGCCGCCTATCCCTACGCGATCGCCGCCGGGCCGGTCGGCTCGATCTGGTTCGGCCGCTACTCCAGCGGCACGATGTTCACCTCGCCCAGCGACGGCGAGGTCGGCTACCTCGACGCCGGCACCGCGCAGATCACGGCGTTCGACACCGGCTCCCGGACCGCGCCGGCCGACCTGGTGCAGGGCCCCGACGGCTCCATGTGGTTCACCAGCATCGGCGCCGCCGCGGGCATCGGCCACGTCTCCCCGCAGGGCACGGGCGCCCTCACCGCGATCGGCGGCTACGAGCCGGAGTCCCTGACGTTCGCCCACGACGGCTCGATCTTCGCGACCGACCCGACCAACAACGTGATCATCCGGGTGACCACCGACGGGCTCCAGCAGACGAACGTCGACCCCGGCGACGGTTCGGTGTTCACGCAGGGTCCCACGACACCGACCCAGCCGGGGACTCCCGGCGCGACCGTGGCCGGCACCGTCAAGGCGCCGAAGAAGCCGGTCCGGATCAAGCGCAACCGGGTACCGGTCACGATCGCCTGCCCGGCCGACGCCGCCGGCTGCCGGGGCAAGGCCACGCTCCGGTCGGCCAAGAAGCCGCACAAGATCTTCGCGCGCGCCGCGACGTACCAGGTCAAGCCCGGCAAGAAGAAGACCGTCAGGCTCAAGCTGACCAAGGCGGGCCGGAAGGCGGTGCGCACGAAGAAGGTCACCAGGCTGCGCGTCGAGCTGTCCGCGAAGGGCACCCAGCCGGTGCGGAAGATCGTGAGGGTACGACGCTGACCGCGCCGCCCCAGGTGCCGCCGGGCATCCGCCTGCTCGGCATCACGGGCGCACCGGGCGTCGGCAAGTCCACGTTCGCCTCGGCGCTGGGGCTGCCCGTGGTGCCGATGGACGGCTACCACTACGCCGACGTCGAGCTCGACCGCCGTGGCCTGCGCGACCGCAAGGGCGCGCCGGAGACGTTCGACGCACCCGGGTACGCCGCGCTGCTGCGGCGGATCCGGGCCGGCGAGGCCGATGTGGTCGCCCCGATGTTCGAGCGCGATCTCGAGCAGCCGCTCGCCGGCGCGATCCCGGTGCCGGCGACGGGCACCGTCGTCACCGAGGGCAACTACCTGCTGCTCGACGAGCCGCGCTGGCGCGCGGTGCGGGCCGAGATCGACGTGGTGTGGCACCTGACGCTCGACGACGACGTACGTCGGGAGCGGCTGGTCGCCCGGCACGTGGCGTTCGGCAAGTCGCCCGCCGAGGCGGCGGCGTGGGTGGCGCGGGTCGACGAGGCGAACGCGGCCCGGATCGAGGCGGCCCGGGGGCGCGCCGACCTGGTGGTCGACCTCAGCGACTGGGACGGGGCTCGGCGGCGAACTCCCCCGGCGTGAGGCCGGTGACCGCGCGGAAGTCGCGGCCGAAGTGCGCCTGGTCGGCGTACCCGAGGTCGGCGGCGACCCGGGCGAGGTCGGGGCGCGCCACCTCGCGCAGCCGCTCGGCGGCCTCGTGCAGGCGGCGGCGCTGGATCAGCCACTTCGGGGCCAGCCCGATGCGCCGGGCCGTGAGTCGCTGCAGGGTGCGCTCGGTGATCGCGAACTTCTCGCACACCTGGCCGACCCGCTGCACCTGCGGATCGCCCTCGACGTACTCTACGATCAGGTTGACCAGCAGGCCCTCCTCGTCCACCGGGAGCAGCGCGGAGAGGGCCGCCTCGACCACGGCGACCGCCGTCTGCTGCCGGTCGGGGTCGTCCGGGTGATCGCCCACCGCCTGCCGGATGCGATCGGTGAGCGCCGGCCCGTCGAGGCCGTACGCGTCACCGAGCGGGACGGCGGTGTCGGTGAGCCGGTCGACCGGGCCGCCGGCGAGGGCGAGACCGGCCGCGGGCTGGAGCATCGTGCCGAGCGCCCAGCCGGCGCCGGTGAGCTCCTGGGTCGAGAGGCCGCTGCTCGGGCCGACCAGCAGCGCGTACTCGTGCGACACCACGATCAGGCAGACGGGGTACTGCAACACCCGCTGCACCGACACGTGGCCGTCGGGCAGCGACCAGACCGGCATCCAGTAGCGGCGTACGAGATCGGCGAGCCCGGGGCCGGGCGCGAACCGGTGGATGGGCGGCGTGTAGCCGCTCGCGTCGAGCAGGTGCGCGCGCTCGGTCGGATCGATGCGGCGATGCCCCGTCATGTGTCGGATTCTTTCAAGAGCCGCCGACATCGCACTGGCAATGCTGGGGCCATGAACTTCTTCCTCGATGCCGCCGACCGATTCACCGCCACCGTCCACGCGACCACCGACTGGTCCGCGCCCAGCCCGTGCGAGGGCTGGACCGCGGCGGAGGTCGTCGACCACATCGTCGACACCGAGCGCGACTACCTGTCCCGGATGGACGTCGCCCTGGGCGACCGCCCCACCGGGTCACCCGAGGCCGTGTGGTCCGAGCACCTCGCCGCCGTACGGCCGCTGCTGACCGACGAGCTGCGGGCGCGGGAGTACGACGGCTTCTTCGGACGGACCACGATGGGGGCGACCCTGGACGCGTTCTACGGCTTCGACCTCGTCGTGCACGGGTGGGACCTGGGGTTCTCGAACGGCCGGCCGACGACCTTCACCGAGGCGGACATGGACGCGCTGGAAGCGGCGTTCGTGGGTTTCGGCGACCACGCCTACGACGAGGGCGTCTTCAAGCGGCCGGTCGACACCCCGGAGGGCGCCGACCGGCAGACGCTGCTGCTGGCCCGGATGGGACGGCGGGCCTGAGTGCGGTGGGTTTCGAGGCTCAGCCACCGTCACGGTGGTTGAGGTGCGAGGCGCGCTTCGCTCGCCCCTCGGCACCGTCACGGTGGTTGAGGTGCGAGGCGCGCCAGCGCCGAGCCTCGAAACCACCGGGTGAAGACGACTACTTGGGGGGCATCCGGATGCCGCCGTCGACGCGGACGACCTCGCCGTTCATGTAGCTGTTGGTGATGCACTCGACGACCATGCTGGCCAGCTCGTCGGGGACGCCGAGCCGCTTCGGGAACAGCACGCTCTCGCCGAGCTTGGCCTTGAACGCCTCGGCCTGCTCGCCCTCGCCGTAGATCGGGGTGTCGATCAGGCCGGGGGCGATGGTGTTGAGGCGGATGCCGGCGGCGGACAGGTCGCGGGCGACCGGGAGCGTCATGCCGACGACGCCGCCCTTGGAGGCGGAGTACGACGCCTGGCCGATCTGACCGTCGAACGCGGCGACGGACGCGAGGTTGACGATCGCGCCGCGGCAGCCGTCGGCGTCGGGCTCGTTGCGGCTCATCGCGGTCGCGGCGAGGCGGGTCATGTCGAAGGTGCCGATCAGGTTGATCGCGATCACCTTGCGGAACGCGTCGAGGTCGTGCGCGGAGTCGAACTCGCCATCGCGGCCGATGGTGCGCTGCGCCCACCCGATGCCGGCGGAGTTCACGCAGGCGCGCAGCGGGGCGATCGCCGCGGCAGCCTCGACCGCGGCCCTGATCTGGTCGGTGTTCGTCACGTCGACCTGGGCGAACACGCCGCCGATCTCCTGGGCGAGCGCCTCGCCCTTGTCGGCCTGCAGGTCGGCGACCACGACGACCGCGCCCTTGGCGGCGAGCCGGCGCGCGGCCGCGGCACCGATGCCCGACGCGGCGCCCGTGACGATGGCACTTGCTCCGTTGATGTCCATGGTCCGGAGCATAACCATGCTCACAGTGAGACTGTCACGGTGCCGCGGGTTTCGGCTGTCAGCAGCCAGAACCCGCAGGACACCCCGGTCGACCACGGCGTGTCCTGCGGGTTTCGGCTGTCAGCAGCCGAAACCCCGCGCTCAGAGGCCCGTGGTGCCCCGGGCCACGATCACGGCGGGGCCGGTGAGCAGCACCCGGTCGTCGGTGGTCCAGGTGACGGTGAGGGTGCCGCCGGGGACGTCGACGCGGTAGGCGACGTCCGCGTCGGTCGGGCGGGCACCGTCGGCCACGGCGGCGGCCACCATCACCGCGCAGGCGCCGGTGCCGCAGGAGCGGGTCTCCCCCGAGCCGCGCTCGTGCACCCGCATCGCGACGTGCCGGTCCCCGCGGCGTACGACGAACTCCACGTTCACGCCGTGCGGGTACGTCGTCTCGTCGTGGTCGGGCGCGGCGAGGAGGGTGCCGGCGTCGTCCAGCGACTCGACGAAGGCCACCGCGTGCGGGTTGCCCATGTCGACGTGGCGCGCCACCCAGGCGTGGCCGGGCACCGCGACCTTCGACTCGCCGAGCACCCGCGGGGCGCCCATGTCGGCGGTGATCAGGTCGCCGTCGACGGTCAGCACCTTGACGCCGTCGCGGGTGCCCACCGGGATCGGCGCCGAGGGGTCGGCGAGACCCTCGTCGACCAGGTAGCGGGCGAAGACCCGGATGCCGTTGCCGCACATCTCCGAGACCGAGCCGTCGGAGTTGCGGTAGTCCATGAACCAGCCGCCGTCGCGGCGGACCACCCGCAGCACCCCGTCGCCGCCGATGCCGGCCCGGCGGTCGCACAGCGCGCGCACCCGCTCCGCCATCCGCTGGGGCGACAGCTCGCCGTGCACGGAGCCGTCGGGGTCAGGCAGCAGCACGAAGTCGTTCTCCGTGCCGTGGCCCTTGAGGAAGGGATAGCGCTCAGGCATACATCCCCCGCGAGTAGTTGTCGGGCTCGTAGTACTCGTCGAGCTGCTGCAGGGTCATGCCGGTCGGCTCGGCGTCGTGCGCGATCACCGCGCGGCGCGGCACGATCCCGGTCGGGTCCCAGGTCTCGGGCCGCCACAGCGCCGAGCGCAGGAACGCCTTCGCGCAGTGGAAGAAGACCTCCTCGATGTGCACGACCACGGCGAGCACCGGACGGTGCCCCTTGACGACCATCTCGTCGAAGAACGGCGCGTCGCTGACCAGCCGGGCCCGGCCGTTGACGCGCAGCGTGTCGCCGCGGCCGGGGATCAGGAAGTTCAGCCCGACCTGCGGGTTCTCGAGGATGTTCCGGTAGCCGTCGGCCCGCCGGTTGCCGGGCCGCTCCGCCACCGCGATCGTCGTGTCGTCGATGACGTGGACCAACTGCCCCGCCGGGTCGCCCTTCGGCGACGCGTCGCACGCGCCGGATGCGGACGCCGTCGCGAGCACGCAGAACGGCGTCGCCGCGAGCCAGGCCCGGTCCACGTCGAGCAGCGCCGGGCGGACCTTGTCGCGGACCCGGGGGATCGGCTCGCCGAGCAGGTCGACGAGGTCGTCGACCGTGGTGATCTCGGTCCAGTCGGTCTCCGGGGCGGCGGTCTGGGTCGTCGGCACGCGACCACGGTACGCCGCGCGTCGGACCGACCGGCTCAGTGCATCCGCTTGCGGACGACCGCTGCCGACCCGCCGCCGCGCCGGGTGGGCTCGGCGGCCGCGGTGAGCAGACCGTCGTGGCCGATCTCGATCCCGGTCGCGGCGCCGATCTCGTGGGTCCCGGTGAAGATGTCCTCGTAGGTCTCGACGTCGTGGCCGAGAGCCGTGAGACGGGCGGCGTACTGCTGCACGAACGCCGGCTCCGCCAGGTCGGTGGGCGTGTTGCGCTGTGTGGCCCGCGGGGCGGCGATGGCGGCCGGCAGCGTCATGCCGAGGTCGAGCCGGTTGAGCAGGATCTGCAGCACCGTGGTGATGATCGTCGAGCCGCCCGGCGAGCCGACCGCGAGCATGGGCTGGCCGTCCTTCAGCACGATGGTCGGCGCCATCGACGACCGCGGCCGCTTGCGCGGCTCGATCCGGTTCGGGTCGGCCGGGTCGTACTCGGCCGAGAAGTCGGTGAGCTCGTTGTTGAGCAGGAAACCGCGCCGGGGCACCACGATGCCGGAGCCGCCGGTCTGCTCGATGGTCAGCGTGTACTCGACCACGTTGCCCCACCGGTCGACCACGGTGAGGTTCGTGGTCTCGGTGTTCTCGGTGTCCGGGGGCGAGGTTGCGGTCCCGGTCGGCCCCGCGCAGCGGCCGTCGTACGTCGTGACATCGCCGGCGTCGACGGGCCTGGCCAGCGTCGCAGCGGGATCGACCAGGCACGCGCGCTCCGCGGCGAAAGTGTCGGAGAGCAGGTCGGCGAGGGGCACGTCGACCTGTGCGGGGTCGCCGACGTACGCACCGCGGTCGGCGAACGCCAGGGCGCTCGCCTCGAGGTAGAGGTGTAGCGCCTGGACCCGCGGCAGGGCCGAGAGGTCGTAGCGCTCGAGGATGTTGAGCGCCTCGCCGACCGTCGAGCCGCCAGACGACGAGGGCGCCATGCCGTAGACGTCGAGGCCGCGGTAGCCGACGCGGGTCGGCCGGCGGTCGACCACGCGGTAGCGCTCGAGGTCGCGGGTCCGCAGGTGACCCGGGGGCACCGGCAGCTTCGGGTTCGCCACCGTCGGCGGCGTGCGCACCGCCTGCACGATCTCGGGCGCGAGCTCGCCGCGGTAGAAGGCCCGCGGTCCGCGCTCGGCGATCAGCCGGTAGGTGTCGGCCAGGTCGGGGTTGCGGAACCTGCTGCCCACCCGCGGAGCGTGGCCGCCGCGCAGATAGAGCCGCTTGGTCGACACGAAGGCGCCGAAGCGCTGGCGGTTCTGCAGCACCTGGCTGCGGAAGGTCCGGTCGACCACGAAGCCCGCACGGGCCAGGCGGGTGGCCGGCCGCAGCGACGACGCCAGCGATCGGGTGCCCCACCGCCGCAGCGCCCGCTGCCAGGTCGCGAGGGTCCCCGGAACGCCGACCGAGACACCGCTGGTGACCAGTTCGGGCGAGAAGTTCCACGGCTTGTCGGTCTTCGGGTCGATGAAGGCGTCGTGCGGCATCGCCGACGGCGCGGTCTCGCGACCGTCGACGGTGCGCACCTTGCCGGTCTTCGCCGCGTAGTACACGAAGTAGCCACCGCCGCCGATGCCGGCGCTGAAGGGCTCGGTCACCCCGAGGGCGGCGGCGGTCGCGACCGCCGCGTCGGTGGCGTTGCCGCCGCGGCGCAGCACCCGGAGGCCGACCCGGGTCGCGTCGGGGTCGACCGAGGCGACGGCACCGCCGGTGCCGACGGCGGTCGCCCGTTTCGGCGGAGTCGGCGCCTGCGCGCCGGACTGTCCGGACGAGACGGGGCCGGACGAGGCCGGTGCGGCACCGGCCGGTGCGGAACCGGCCGGTGCCGGTCCGACGGCGACGGTCAGCGCCGCGGTGAGCGACAGGGCGGCGAGTGCGGCGACGGAGCGCATGCGGGGACCTCCCGAGAGTGGCTGCCCCTCCCCGTGCCCATTCAGGCCGGTGGCAAACGCGGCCCGACCACCCGGTAGCGGGCGCACAGGAACGCCTGATTGCGGTCGTGCTCGATCAGCTCGAGGTCGAAGCGACGCGGGAAGAGCGGCCGCCCCGCGCCGAGCGTGACCGGCGCGATCGAGACCACCACCTCGTCGAGCAGCCCCGCCTCCGCGAACTGCGCCGCCAGGTCGCCGCCGCCGACCATCCAGATGTCCCGGCCGCCGGCGGCCGCCGCCATCGCGGCGTGTGCCTCGGCGACCGGCGCGGACGTCAGCGTGATGTTGTCGGCCACCCGGCGCAGGTCACGGTGGGTGAACACCCACGACGGCTGCTCGTAGAACCACTTCTCGCCCTGGTCGACGTGGTGCGCCAGGACCCACTCGTACGTCGTGGCGCCCATCGCGATCGCGCCGACGTCGGTCATGAAGGCCTGGTAGTTGAACGGCCCGTCGTCGTCGATGGGCTGGCTGAGCAGCCAGTCGAGCGAGTCGTGCTCGTCGGCGAGGAAGCCGTCGAGGGTGGTCGCGGTGTAGAACGTGGTCTTCATGCGTCGGGGTCCGATCGTCGTCGTAGCCAGTTGATGGGGTCGCCCTCGTCGGTCTCGACGCCGTGGTCGCGCAGCATGGCGCGGACGCCGAGCCGGCGGTGCGCGGAGTAGGTGAGCACGTGGGCGACGATGCTGCCGAGCACGAAGCTCTCGGGCGGGTCGCAGAGCGCGTCGACGATCCGGTCGTCCCAGGCCCGACGCCGCTCGATGTCGCGGAGCATGTCGAGCCAGCGCGCCGCGACGTCGTCGTGGCGACGCAGCAGGGCCACGACATCGTCGGGCCGGTCGGCCGGGAAGTCCTCGCCCAGGATCGCCGCGAGCCACACCTCCTTCGTGTGCACCTGACTGGTCAGCACCGCGGCGACCGACGCCTCCTCGCCCTCCCAGCTGTGCACGCGACTGCCCGGCTGCAGCTCGGCGCGGTACGCCGCGTCGTCGAGCTGCTTGGCCAGCACGATCAGCTCGCGGGTGTCGTCGAGGTCGTGGTGGACCAGCAGGTCGAGCGGCTGGGTCATGGTGTGCTCCCCGGTGTGCACCCACAGCGAGGTGGGCGGATGGAAGTGGATGCCGTTCGGCGCCGGCAGCCAGTGGTGTCCGTCGACCCGCTCGCTCGGCGGGTGTCCGTAGGCCCGCACGTACGCCCGGGCGAAGCCCTCGACGGACTCGTAGCCGGCCGCGAACGCCGCGTCGGTCACGGTCGCACCACGCCGCAGCTGCCAGGCCGCCCGCTCGAGCATCACCCGGCGGCGCATCGCCACCGGTGGCTCACCGGCGCCCGCGGACAGCTGGCGAGCGAAGTGGTAGGGCGACGAGAACGCCCCGCTCGCCATCTCCCCCAGGCTGCGGTGCTCCTCGTCGAGCACCGCGTCGAGGAGCTCGCGAAGGCGGTCGCGCCCGGTCTCGGTCATGGGTCCAGTCTGGCCGCGATCGCCGCCGGTGCGCCCGACCGTTCTTGCTCTGCCGCGGAGTGATCGTCGAGCGTCCGAGGTGACCGCCGGGATAGTCCGTCACGAATTGGTTGCGATCCGGCGTGTGGGACCGCCAGAACGTGACGGACTATCCCGGCAAGCCTCCCGACCACGACACCACGGCCACCGCCCGGTCGACCAGCTCCGGGTCGTCGTACCGGAGCCAGGTGACCCGCGGGTCCTTGCGGAACCACGAGTCCTGGCGGCGGGCGAAGCGCCGGGTGGCGACGACGGTGCGCTCGCGCGCCTCGTCGAGGGTGAGCTCACCGCGCAGGTGGGCGACCACCTCGCGGTAGCCGATCGCCGTCACCGCCGTGCGGCCCTCCGCCAGCCCCTCGTCGAGCAGCCGCTCGACCTCGGCCACGAAGCCCTGCTCGAACATCGACTCCACCCGCCGCGCGATCCGCTCGTCCAGCGCCGGACGGTCGATGTCCACGCCGATCTGCACGGACGCGGGGTCGACGTACTCCAGCGTCGGCAGCGACGCGCTGAACGGCCGGCCGGTGATCTCGACGACCTCGAGGGCGCGCACGATGCGGCGGCCGTTCTCGACCAGGATCCGGTCGGCCGCCTCGGGGTCGACCTCCCGGAGTCGACGGTGCAGCTCCGCGCTGCCGACCTCCTCGAGCTCGGCCTCCAGCCGACGGCGTACGGCGTCGTCGGTGCCGGGGAACTCGAACCGGTCCAGGATCGCCCGCGTGTAGAGCGCCGAGCCGCCGACCAGCACCGGCACCCGGCCCGCGGCGCGGAGCCGCACGATCGCGCCGCGGGCCCAGCCCTGGAACTCCGCGACCGTCAGCGGCTCGCGCACGCTCAGCACGTCGAGGAGGTGGTGCGGGACGCCGTCGCGGTCGGCCTCGGCCAGCTTCGCCGTACCGATGTCCATGCCGCGGTAGACCTGCATCGCGTCGGTGTTCACGACCTCGCCGCCGAGCCGGGCGGCGAGCCCGAGCGACAGGCCGGTCTTGCCCGACGCGGTGGCGCCGACGACCGCGACGATCGGCGGGTTCGGATGGCTCGGCATGTGGCTAGTCTGGCAAGCATGAGCGAGTTCGACCTGACCGAGGACCTGGAGCCGGAGGAGGAGCCCGACCAGGAGGAGTTCGAGGGCACCGAGCCGGGAGCCACGTCACCGGAGACCGGCACGATCTACGGCGAGGCGGGCGAGGCGGAGACGACGCCGCACGACCTCGAGGACGAGACCGAGGACGAGGAGTGACCGGGGTCGAGCCCTACACCGAGGAGTACGCCGCCGCGCACGGGCGCTTCGTCGTGGTGCCCGCGGCGTACGTGTTCCTGCTGCGCGACGGCGCCGCCGGACCGGAGGTGCTGCTGCAGCTGCGGCGCAACACCGGCTACATGGACGACCACTGGGCGGCCGCCGCGGCCGGCCACGTGGAGCGCGGCGAGACGGCGTACGACGCGGCCCGCCGGGAGGCGCTCGAGGAGCTCGGGATCGGCGACGTCGACCTGAGGTTCGTGACGTCGATGCAGCGCACCCTCCACGACCAGCCGATCGACGAGCGGATCGACTTCTTCTTCACCGCCCGGTCGTGGTCGGGCGTGCCCCGGATCATGGAGGCCGACAAGGCCGCCGAGCTGCGCTGGTGCCCGCTCGCCGAGCTGCCCGAGCCGGTGGTGCCGCACGAGCGGGCCGTGTTGGAGGCGGTGCGAACGGGTACCGCGGAGGCGTACTCGACCTTCGGCTTCTAGAGATTCTAGAGAGGCGCGCGTGACCTCCGACCAGTCCGACCTCGGCCCGATGCCCGAACCCGTCATCGAGCCCGGCGAGCCCAACCCCGGCGGCCCCGACGCCAAACCCGACGACGCCAACGGGACGATCCCCGATCCCCCGGTGTCCGACAACCCGTCGATCGCCCAGCAGGTGCCCGAACCGCTGAAGCAGGAGGTCGAGAGCGGCGAGGACACCTCGACCAAGGCCACCCGCAGCGCCGACGGCGAGGACGACGAGCCCGAGAAGGAGTCCCCGGCATGAGCGGCGACCGCGACGAGGAGCTCCAGTCCTCCACGCCCGGCTCCTCGGGACCCCAGCGCGCGACCGGCGGCATGGGCGTGAGCAGCGAGCGGGTCGGCCACGCGGGGCCGGGCCAGGAGGCCACCGACGGGCTGCGCGACGTCTCCGAGCACGAGCGCGCCCCCGACGAGGAGACGCTGCCCGAGCAGTCCGTCGGCAACCCCGAGGACAACCCCGAGGGCATCCCGCCGAAGGCGGGCTATCCCCGGCTCGATCCTCGGGCGGACGACGAGCTGTAGGGCGACCGGCGGTGGTTTCGAGGCTCAGGCGCCAGGGCGCCTTCGCACCTCAACCACCGTGAGGAGATCAGCCGCAGGCGGGCGCGTCCGGGAGCGGGGCGGGAACGCCGAGGGTCGGCATGCCGAGCGCGACTCCGGCGGTCGTGGACGGGGCGGAGTTCCGGGCCTCCCACGCGTCGCCCGAGCGGGTGCGGCGCACGTCGATCACGCCGCCGTCGGCGACGAGGTGGTGCGGCGCGGCGTACGTGATCTCGACGGTGACCAGGTCGCCGGGACGGGGTTTCGAGACAGGCGCTAGCGCGCCTTCCTCAACCACCGTGCCCACCGGCGCTGGCGCGCCTTCCGCGGCCACCGGGTCCCACGCGAAGTGCACGAGGCGGTTGTCGGGGCCGCGGCCGGAGAGCCGGTGCGTCTCGGCGTCCTTGCGGCCCTCCCCCTCGGCGACCATCAGCTCGACCCGGGTGCCGACGAGGCGCTTGTTCTCCTCCCAGGCGATGTCGTTGACCAGCGCGACCAGCCGCTCGTAGCGGTCCTTGACCACCTCCGGCGGGACCTGGTCGTCGAGCTCGGCGGCGGACGTGCCGGGCCGCTTGGAGTACTGGAAGGTGAAGGCACCCGAGAAGCGTGCCTCGCGCACGACGTGCAGCGTCTCCTGGAAGTCCTCCTCGGTCTCGCCGGGGAAGCCCACGATGATGTCGGTGGTGATCGCCGCGTCGGGCATCGCCGCGCGGACCCGCTCGATGATGCCGAGGAACCTCTTCTGGCGGTACGAGCGCCGCATGTCACGCAGCACCTTGTCGGAGCCGGACTGCAGCGGCATGTGCAGCTGCGGCATCACGTTCGGGGTCTCGGCCATCGCCTCGATGACGTCGTCGGTGAACTCCGCCGGGTGCGGCGACGTGAAGCGCACCCGCTCCAGGCCGGGGATCGAGCCGCAGGAGCGCAGCAGCTTCGAGAACGCCTGGCGGTCGCCGAACTCCACGCCGTACGAGTTGACGTTCTGGCCCAGCAGCGTGACCTCGGAGACGCCCTCGGCGACCAGCGCCTCGATCTCGGCCAGGATCTCACCGGGCCGGCGGTCCTTCTCCTTGCCCCGGAGCGCAGGGACGATGCAGAACGTGCAGGTGTTGTTGCAGCCCACCGACACCGACACCCAGGCGGCGTACGCCGACTCGCGGCGGGTCGGCAGGGTCGAGGGGAAGACCTCGAGCGACTCGAGGATCTCGACCTGCGCCTCCTGCTGCACCCGGGCCCGCTCCAGCAGCACCGGCAGCGAGCCGATGTTGTGGGTGCCGAAGACGACGTCGACCCACGGTGCCTTCCGGGTGATCGTGGCGCGGTCCTTCTGCGCCAGGCAGCCGCCGACGGCGATCTGCATGCCGGGCCTCGCCGCCTTGACCGGCGCGAGGTGGCCGAGGTTGCCGTAGAGCTTGTTGTCGGCGTTCTCGCGCACCGCGCAGGTGTTGAACACGACGACGTCGGCCTGCTCCCCGTCAGGAACGCCGACATAGCCCGCGTCCTCCAGCAGCCCGGACAGCCGCTCGGAGTCGTGGACGTTCATCTGGCACCCGTAGGTGCGGACCTCGTAGGTACGTGCGCTCATGACAGTCGCCAGGGTACGGCGCGCCCGCGGACCGCCCGAAACCACGACGACCCCAGTGCACAACCCCAGTGCATAGGTAGCCCGAACGGGCCATCGGTGACTAGTGTCCCCTCATGACGGCAGCCACGACTCCGGAGACCGGCACCGAGACCGTGGTGGCGCTCGCGGGTGTCGACAAGTGGTTCGGCTCGCTGCACGTCCTCCAGGGCATCGACCTGACCGTCCGCCGCGGCGAGGTGGTCGTCGTCATCGGACCGTCCGGGTCGGGAAAGTCCACACTGTGCCGCGCCATCAACCGGCTCGAGACGATCGACAACGGCTCGATCACCCTGGAGGGCCGGCCGTTGCCCCAGGAGGGCAAGGAGCTCGCCCGACTGCGCTCCGACGTCGGCATGGTCTTCCAGAGCTTCAACCTCTTCGCCCACAAGACCGTGCTGGAGAACGTCACGCTCGGCCCGATCAAGGTGCGCGGCACCAAGCGCGCGGACGCCGAGAGGCGCGCCCGCGAGCTGCTCGACCGGGTCGGGGTCGGCCAGCAGGCGGCCAAGTACCCGGCCCAGCTCTCGGGTGGCCAGCAGCAGCGCGTCGCGATCGCCCGCGCGCTCGCCATGGACCCCACGCTGATGCTCTTCGACGAGCCGACCTCGGCGCTCGACCCGGAGATGATCAAGGAGGTCCTCGACGTGATGGTCGACCTCGCCCGCGGCGGCATGACGATGATCGTGGTGACGCACGAGATGGGGTTCGCCCGCACCGCGGCCGACCGCGTGGTCTTCATGTCCGACGGGGCGATCGTCGAGGAGAGCACGCCCGACGACTTCTTCACCAACCCGCGCTCGGAGCGGGCCCAGGACTTCCTCGGCAAGATCCTGAAGCACTGACCCTCCCCGGCACCGCCCCTCGCACTTCACCGCTCACTCGGAAAGAGGAGAAGAAAATGGGACACATCCAGAAGGTCCGGGCGGCGGCCGTCGCCCTCGCCCTGGCGGGCGCTCTCGCGGCCTGCGGTGACGCCGGCGACGACGGCGACGAGGGCTCGGACGTCGAGGTGCAGGAGAACGCCGCCGACGAGTTCGACGACGGCACCCGCATGAAGGAGCTCGCCGACGCGGGCTCGGTCACGATCGGCGTGAAGTTCGACCAGCCCGGCATCGGTTTCAAGGGGGCCACCGACGACGCGCCGGTCGGCTTCGACCCCGAGATCGGGAAGATCCTGGCCGCCGACCTCGGCATCGCGCCCGAGGACATCACCTGGAAGGAGACGATCTCCGACAACCGCGAGCCGTTCCTCCAGAACGGCACCGTCGATCTGGTCATCGCGTCGTACTCCATCACCGACGAGCGCCGGCAGGTCGTCGGCCAGGCCGGCCCCTACTACGTCACCGGCCAGCAGCTGCTGGTCGGCACCGACAGCGACATCGACAGCCTCGACGACGTCAAGGGCACCGAGGTCTGCTCCGTCACCGGCTCGACCTCTCTGGAGAACATCGAGGCCGAGGGCGCCAAGCCGCGCGGCTTCGACACCTACTCCGAGTGCGTCGACCAGGTGCTCAACGGCACGGTCGACGCGATGACCACCGACGGCGCGATCCTGCTCGGGTACGCCGCGGAGAACCCCGACCAGCTCAAGGTCGTCGTGGAGCCGTTCTCGGAGGAGCGGTACGGCGTGGGCTACTCCATCGACGCGCCCGAGATGTGCGAGTGGATCACGGAGACGATCGAGGACGCGCAGGACGACGGCGCGTGGGCGACGGCGTTCGAGGCGACGCTCGGCCAGTCGGGCGTCGAGACCCCCGATCCCCCGGCCATGGACGAGTGCCCGGCCGCGTGACGACGGGCTGACGACTCGCTGACGACTCGCTGACGGAGAGAGGGCCGAGGGTTGGACGACCTGCTCGACCAGTACGACCTGGTGCTCCAGGCGTTCTGGCTGACTATCCAGCTCTCGGTGCTCTCCGGCCTGTGCTCGCTCGTGTTCGGCACCCTGCTGGCCGCGCTGCGGGTCGGGCCGATCTCCGTCCTGCGGGCCGCGGGGACGACCTACGTGGCGCTGGTGCGCAACACCCCGTTGCTGCTGGTGTTCGTGTTCGTGTTCATCGCCGCGCCGAACCTCGGCTGGTTCGTCGGCACCCCGTTCCTCGTCAAGGGCGTCATCGCGATGAGCGTCTACACCTCGGCGTTCGTGTGCGAGGCGGTGCGGTCCGGGGTGAACGCGGTCTCGGTGGGGCAGGCGGAGGCCGCGCGCGCGATCGGTCTCACCTTCACCCAGACGATGGGGAGCGTGGTGCTGCCCCAGGCGTTCCGCGCCGTCGTACCGCCCCTGGCCAGCGTGCTGATCGCGATGACCAAGAACACCTCGATCGCCGCCGTCTTCGGGCTCATGGAGCTGACCGGCCGGATGCGCTACTTCACCAACAACAGCGCCGACGACACCGTCATCTTCCTGGTCTTCGCCGCGTTCTACATCGTGCTCGTCGAGCTGATCTCGGCCGGGGCGATCGGGCTCGAACGGCGCTGGAGGGCGGCGCGATGAACACCCCACGAAACTGCGGGCTTCCCCCGTTTCGCTCCTCCAGCCCACACTTCCGCGGGGACCCCCGATGAGCACCGTCCTCTTCGACACCCCCGGGCCGCGAACGCGCGCCCGGCACCGGCTGTACGCCCTCCTCTCCGGCGTGGGCCTGCTCGCCCTGCTGGGCTGGTTCGTGTGGTACCTCGACGAGCAGGGCGAGCTCGAGTACGAGCTCTGGGAGCCCTTCGTCACCCCGGCGTACGTCCAGGTGCTGTGGGAGGGCCTCCTCGACACGCTCGCCATGGCGGTGCTCGCCATCCTGCTCGCCGTCGTGTTCGGCGCCGTGTTCGGCGTCGGCAAGCTGTCGGAGCACGCCGCCGTGCGGTGGCCGTCGTGGCTGATCGTGGAGTTCTTCCGCGCGGTCCCCCTCCTGCTGCTGATCATCTTCCTGTTCCTCGGACCGGCCGGGCTGAGCTCCTACTGGTCGGTGGTGGCCGGGCTGACGCTCTACAACGGCTCGGTCCTGGCGGAGATCGTCCGCGCCGGCATCCTCGCGGTGCCGAAGGGACAGGTGGAGGCGGCGTACGCGCTCGGCATGCGCAAGACGCAGGTGATGGTGACCATCCAGCTGCCCCAGGCCGTGAAGATCATGATCCCGGCGATCATCAGCCAGTGCGTGGTCGCCCTGAAGGACACCAGCCTCGGCTACTACGTGCTCGCTCCCGGGCTGACGACGGTCGGTCGCCAGATCTGGACCGAGTTCGGCAACCAGTTCCAGACCGCGGTGGTCCTCTCCGCGACGTACATCGTCGTCAACCTGCTGCTGACCCTGCTCGCGACCTGGGCGCAGCGCCGCCTCGTCGGCGAGCGGAGACCGATCGTGCATCCGGTCGACCCCGGGATGGGACACGGCGGCCCCGGGTTGTCGTGACCTCGGCCCCGTCATGGGCCATGCTGTCGGCACCATGACCGACGCACACCTCGACCGCCGATCGCTCTTCCTGGCCGGCGCTGGAGTCGCCACCTCCGCCGCCCTGGTGACCTTCGAGCCGGCGATGGCCGGCGAGCGCACCCGCACCCAGACGTTCAAGGGCCGGTTCGCCGGCGACGACGTCCCCGACTGGGTCTACCTGCCGTTCCGGGTGCCGAAGGGCGTCCGGGCGATCTCGGTGAAGTACGACTACGCGCCGGTGAGCCTGGGCCCGACCTCGCTGAACGTGGTCGACATCGGCATCTTCGACCCGTCGGGTCGCGGGCTCGGGAACACCCGCGGCTTCCGCGGCTGGTCCGGCGGCAAGCGACGGTCCTTCCGGATCAGCCGCGCGTCCGCCACTCCGGGGTACCTGGCCGGCCCGATCACGCCGGGCCGGTGGAACCTGATCCTCGGCCCGTACCAGATCACCCCCGCGGGCACGCCGTACCGCGTCGACGTCACCCTGCACTTCGGCAGGCCCGGGAAGCGCTTCCGGCCCCGCCCCGCGCCCACGTCGGTGCCCGGCACGGGGCCGGGCTGGTACCGCGGCGACCTCCACGTGCACACCGTGCACTCCGACGGCTCGCAGACGCCGCGAGACGTGATCGGGTACGCCCGCAAGGCCGGCCTCGACTTCATCGGCACCTCCGAGCACAACACCAGCTCCGCCCAGCGGATCTGGGGGCGCGTCGTGCCGAAGGGCTTCCTGGTCATCCCCGGCGAGGAGGTGACCACCCGCGCCGGGCACTGGCTCGCCGCGGGGCTGCCCACGGGCACCTGGATCGACTGGCGCTACCGCCCGGAGGACGGGAGGCTCGCGGGGTTCACCGAGCGGGTGCGCAGGCTGAGGGGCCTCTCGATCGCGGCCCACCCCTACCAGATCGGCGGCGGTAACGGCTGGCAGTTCGGCGACGACTTCGCCGAGATGGACGCGGTCGAGGTGTGGAACGGTCCCTGGAGCGGCCTGAACGCCGCCGCCAACACCAAGGCGGTCGCGCGGTGGCACGACCTGCTGACCGCCGGCGTCTTCAAGCCCGCGGTCGGCAACTCCGACACCCACCAGGCCGCGCAGCGGATCGGCCTGGCCCAGACCGTGGTCCGGGCCGACCGGCTGTCGGTGACCGCGCTCATGGCGGGCTACCGGGCCGGGCACTCGTGGATCACCGGCTCCTCGGCGGTCGACCTGGAGTTCACCGCCACGCTGGGTGGGTCCCGGGCGGAGTGCGGCGACCGGCTCGCGAGCGGCCCCGCCGACCAGGTGACCGTGCGCCTGCACGCCTCCGGCGTACCGGCCGGCTCGGTGGCCACGCTGATCGGCCCCGGCGCCACGACGTACGGCGCCCCCGTGGTCGCCGGCGCCGACGGAGCACTGCTGGTCGAGCAGTCGGTGCCGGGCGGTACGCCGTTCGTGCGGGCCGAGATCCGCCAGGGCCCCGCGACGACCGACGCGATGGTGGCGCTGACCAACCCGATCTTCCTGGCCTGAGTGCCTGCTCGGGCCTGATATCGGGGATAGTCCGTCACGTTTCGGTTGCCAACCGCCAGGATCGGCAACCGGAACGTGACGGACTATCCCCACGGTCTATCCCGCGATCCCGGCACGCTGGACCTCAGGACTGCCGGATAGCGTGTGCGGGTGAGCAAGGGGCGCGTCAACTGGTCGATGCTGCTGGTGGCGTTCGCGCTCCTCGTCCCGGTGCTGGGCGGGGTCGCCCTCGTGCTCGGCGGCGGCAGCGCACCGCTCGGCTGGGCGCTGATCGGCTTCTTCGGCGCCGGCGCGGTCGTGCTCGGCAAGAAGGCCGTCACCGGCGGCTGAGCACCTCCACGCGGTTGCCGTGCGCGTCGCGGGTGTGGAAGCGCTCGTAGCCGTCGAAGGTGTGCCGCTCGCGCCAGTCGACGTCGAACCCGAGCGACGCGAGCCGCAGCGCCAGCGCCTCCAGCGCGGCGACGTCGTCGAGCAGCAGCGCGGGGTGGGCCTTGCGGGCCGGGGCGAACGGGTCCTCGACGCCGACGTGGATCTCGACGCCGTCGCGGCGGAACCAGGCGCCGCCGCGCGCGGCGAGGTCGGCCGGCTTGGCGACCTCGGCCAGGCCGAGGCCGTCGGCGTAGAAGCGGCGGGCGGCGTCCTCGCCGCCGGGCGGGCAGGCGACCTGCACGTGGTGCAGCCTCATGCGGGCACCTGCGCGACCACGAAGATCCGGCGGAAGGGCAGCACCACGCCGTACTCGTGCCGGGGGTACGCCGCGGCGAGCCGCCGCTTGAACTCCGCCTCGAACGCCGGGCGCAGGTCGTCGGGGAGCGCCTGCAGCGTGGGGCGGGCGCCGGTGCCGGACACCCAGGTGAAGACCGGGTCGGGGCCCGTGAGCAGGTGCAGGTACGTCGTCTCCCAGGCGTCGACCGTGCAGCCGAGGCGCGCGAGCGCGTCGAGGTAGACCGCCGGGTCGTGGCTGCTCGGCACCGCGACGCCGGAGGTGTGCTCGGCGTACGGCGCCTCGGCGGCGAGCTCGTCGCGGAGCGTGTGGCTGGGCTCGTCGAAGTTGCCGGGCACCTGGAAGGCGAGCCAGCCGCCGGGGGCGAGCCGGCCCACGAGCGCGGGCAGCAGGTCGAGGTGGCCGGGGATCCACTGCAGGGTCGCGTTCGAGACCAGCACGTCGACCTCGCCCCGGTCGGTCGGACCCGACCTCGCCCAGTCGCGCAGGTCGGAGACGTGGAAGCGGACGTCGCCGCCGAGCTCGCGCGCCTTCGCGATCATCTCGGGGCTGGCGTCGAGCCCGACCACGTGGGCGCCCGCCCAGCGGTCGGCCAGCAACGTCGTCAGGTTGCCCGGGCCGCAGCCCAGGTCGACGACCGTGGCCGGCCGGTCGGCGCCGACGCGGGCGAGCAGCTCGACGAACGGGCGGCCGCGCTCGTCGGCGTAGGTCAGGTAGCGGTCGGGGTCCCAGGTGTGTGACATCGCGGTCCTTCCGAAGTCTCTTGACATCAAGATATCTTCCGTGGTCTTTGTCTTGATGTCAAGATTCTCGACCGGATCGGTTACGCTGACGGCATGCGGGACGAGGTCGACGAGCTGGTCGAGGCCTGGGAACGAGAGCGCCCCGACCTCGATCTCGCCCCGGTCGAGGTGTTCAGCCGGATCAGCCGGCTGGGCCGCCATCTCGACCTCGCCCGGCGGGACGCGTTCACCACCGCGCAGGTCGAGTCGTGGGAGTTCGACGTGCTGGCGGCGCTGCGCCGAGCCGGCGCGCCGTACGAGCTCTCCCCCGGCCGCCTGCTTCGCGAGACGCTGGTGACCAGCGGCACCATGACCAACCGGGTCGACCGGCTCGCCGGCCGCGGCCTGGTCGAGCGGCTGCCCGACCCACGTGACCGGCGCGGCGTGCTCGTGCGGCTCACCCCCGAGGGCAAGGAGGCGGTGGACGCCGCCTTCGAGAGTCTGCTCGAGGCCGAGCAGACCTTCCTGGCCGGGCTGCCCGAGAAGGACCGCGGGCGGCTGGCGGCGCTGCTGCGCACGCTCCTGGCGCCGTTCGCCGACTGATCCCGGCTACTCCAGCACCTCGGCGGCCTCGAGCCACTCCAGCTCGAGCTCGCCCTTCTCGTCGGCGAGCGTCCCGAGCCGTGCGCTCAGCCCGGCCAGCTCCTCGTACCGCTCCGCGGCCTGCGGTGCCAGCGCCTCGATCTGCGCGTTGAGCTCCGCCTCCTGCTCGGCGATCCGCTCCAGCTGTCGGTCGATGCGGGCGATCACCTTGCGAGCCGCCCGCTCCTCCGCGCTGCCGGCCTTGGCCTTCGCGGTCGAATCGGGAGTTGTGACGGTTGACTCGGGGGTGGTGACCGTTGAGTCCGGAGAAGATTCCGGACTCAACTGGCCGGAAGACCCGATTCGACGTTCCAGGTACTCGTCGACCCCGCGCGGCAGCATCGAGATCTGGCCGTCGCCGAGCAGCGCCCAGACGGAGTCGGTGACCCGCTCGAGGAAGTAGCGGTCGTGGGAGACCACGACGAGGGTGCCCGGCCAGCCGTCGAGGAAGTCCTCGACGACGTTCAGGGTCTCGATGTCGAGGTCGTTGGTGGGCTCGTCGAGCAGCAGCACGTTGGGCTCGGTGAGCAGCAGGCGGAGCAGCTGGAAGCGACGCCGCTCGCCGCCGGACAGGTCGCCGATGCGCGCGGTGAGACGGTCGCCGGTGAAGCCGAACCGCTCCAGCAGCGCCGTCGCCGTGATCTCGCCGTCGGTGGTGCGGGTGACCCGGCGGATCGACTCCACGGTGGGCAGCACGCGGCCCTCGGGGTCGAGGTCGTCGAGCTGCTGGGTGAGGTGCTGGAGCGCGACGGTGCGGCCGTGCTTGACCCGTCCGACAGCCGGGGCCAGCTCACCGGCGAGCAACGAGAGCACCGAGGTCTTGCCGGCGCCGTTGACGCCGACGATGCCCACCCGGTCGCCCGGCCCGAGCCGCCAGGTGGCGTGCGAGAGCAGCTGGCGGTCCCCGCGGAAGAGGTCGACGTCCTCGACGTCGATCACGTCCTTGCCGAGTCGCTGGGCCGCGAACCGCTGCAGCTCGAGGCGGTCCCGCGGCGGCGGTACGTCCTCGATGAGCTGGTTGGCCGCGTCGATCCGGAACTTCGGCTTCGAGGTCCGGGCCGGCGGGCCGCGGCGCAGCCAGGCGAGCTCCTTGCGCACCAGGTTCTGCCGGCGCACCTCCGAGGCCGCGGCCTGCCGCTGCCGCTCGGCCTTGGCGAGCACGAACGCGGCGTACCCGCCCTCGTAGGCGTCGACGACGCCGTCGTGCACCTCCCACGTCCACTGGCAGACCTCGTCGAGGAACCATCGGTCGTGGGTGACCACCACCAGGGCCGACGGCCGGGCGGCGAGGTGCCGGGCCAGCCAGGCGACCGCCTCGACGTCGAGGTGGTTGGTGGGCTCGTCGAGTACGACGAGGTCGTGGTCGTCGAGCAGCAGCGCGGCCAGCGAGCAGCGTCGGCGCTCGCCGCCGGAGAGGCCGACGACGGCGCGGTCGAGCTCGACACCCGCGAGCAGCACGTCGACGATCTCGCGGGTGCGCGGGTCGGCGGCCCACTCGTGGTCGGACCGGCCGCCGAGCACCGCCTCACGGACGGTGTGGGTGTCCTCGAGCTGGTCGCCCTGGTGGAGGTAGCCCACGAGCAGGCCGCGCTGCCGCGAGACCCGTCCGGAGTCGGGCTCCTCGATCCCGGTCATCACCTCGAGCAGGGTGGTCTTGCCGTCGCCGTTGCGCCCGACGATGCCGATCCGCTGACCGACGGCCACGCCGAGCGAGACGTCGGTGAGCAGCGGGCGGATGCCGTAGGACTTCGAGACGCGCTCGAGGTTGAGCAGGTTAGCCATAGGCCACCGGATGTGCCCCGGCGACCGCGCCGGTCGTGACGAGGACGACGTCGTGGCTCGCGCGCAGCTCGGCGGCGGTCGCCCGCGCCGCGTCGGCGGACTCGCAGAGGAAGACGCAGGTCGGCCCAGAGCCGGTGACGACGCCGCGCAGCGCACCGGCCGCCTCGCCGGCGTCGATGAGCCGGGCCAGGTCGGGCCGCAGGTCGAGCGCGGCGGGCTGGAGGTCGTTGTGCAGGGCGGCCGCGAGGGCGCGGGGATCGCCCGCATCGAGGGCCGCGAGCAGCGCCTCCGGCATCGGGGGTACGGCGGGGGCGTCCGGGAAGAGCCGGTCGTAGTGGCGGTAGACCTCGGGGGTCGACATCCCGTTCGTCGAGGGGACCAGCACCCACCACCACGTGCCGTGGTCGGGGACCGGCTCGACGATCTCGCCGCGGCCGGTGCCGAGCGCGGTGCCGCCGACCAGGGCGAACGGCACGTCGCTGCCGAGCTGCGCGGCGAGCGCGAGGAGGTCGTCGTCGGAGGTGTTCGCTCCCCACAGCCGGTCGAGGCCGACCAGCGCCGCTGCCGCGTCGGCCGAGCCGCCGGCCATGCCGCCGGCGACCGGGATCTCCTTGGCGATGTGCACCTCGCCGGTGACCGCGAGTCCGTGGCGGGCGGCCAGCAGCGCCGCCGCCCGGTCGACGATGTTGTCGCCGGCGAGCGGCACGTGGTCGCGGTCCATCCAGCCGGCGACCGTGAGGTCGACCGACCAACCGTCGGCGTCGGCCAGCGTCAGGTCGTCGTACACGCCGACCGCCTGGTAGACGCTCGTCAGCGGGTGGAACCCGTCCTCGCGCGGGGCGCCGACGCCGAGGTGGAGGTTGATCTTCGCGGGGGCGCGGACCGTGATGCTCATGCGGTCCCCCGCCCACTGGCGGTGCGCCAGCAACCGAACGGCGCGCCCAAAGCGTTGCTGACGCACCGCTCGCCGCCGTCGCGCGCGTCGAGCGGTGTGTCAGCAACCGATCCGCCGGTCGGAACGGTTGCTGACTCACCGCCGCCCGGCGCCCGGCGCAGCCTCATGACGCCAACCCCTCTGCGATCCGCACGAAGTCGTGGACGGTCAGGGTCTCGCCACGGGCCAACGGCGCCACGCCGGCCTGCTCCAGCGCGGCGTCGACGACGTCGGCCGGGGCGAGCACCCGCAGCGCGCCGCGGAGCGCCTTGCGGCGCTGGGCGAAGGCCGCGTCGATCACGTCGAAGACCCGCTCGCGCGGCACCGTGGTGCTCGGCGGCTCGCGGCGGGTCCAGGCGACCAGGCCGGAGTCGACGTTGGGCGCGGGCCAGAAGACGTTGCGGCCGATCGCGCCCGCTCGGCGTACGTCGGCGAACCAGGCGGCCTTGACCGACGGGACGCCGTACACCTTGGAGCCGGGCGGGGCGGCCAGCCGGTCGGCCACCTCCGCCTGCACCATCACCAGGCCGCGCTCGAGCGACGGCAGCAGGGCGAGCAGGTGCAGCAGCACCGGGACCGAGACGTTGTAGGGCAGGTTCGCGACCAGGGCGGTCGGCGGCGGGCCCGGCACCTCGTCGACCCGCATCGCATCGGCGCGCACCACCTCGAGCCGGTCGGCCTGGGCCGGCGCGTACGCCGCGATCGTCTCGGGCAGCAGCCCCGCGAGCTTGTCGTCGACCTCGATCGCCACCACCCGGCCGACGACCTCGAGCAGCGCGAGGGTCAGCGACCCCAGCCCCGGCCCGACCTCGACCACCACGTCGTCGGCGGTGACGCCGGCCTCGCGGACGATCCGCCGCACGGTGTTGGCGTCGATCACGAAGTTCTGGCCGCGCTGCTTGGTCGGGCGCAGGTCGAGGCGCGCCGCCAGCGCACGCACGTCTGCCGGCCCGAGCAGGCGAGGTTCGGCGGACGTGTCGGACATGGTCGTCAGCGTAGTCAGCGCGAGGCGGTGCTCCGATTCGGCGGCGGTCGTCGGCGGACGTCGCTAGGGTCCGAGGCACATCGCTGCGGGCCCGGGTCCGCGACCGACTCGGAGGAACCCATTGATGAGACGTGCCATCTCGACCCTCAGCGCGATCGCGGTCGTCGCCGTGCTGCCGATGGTCGCCACGCCGGCCCAGGCGGCACCGGAGACGTTGCCTGCCGCGCCCCAGGCGGACCCGGGTGCCAAGAAGCTCGACAACAGGAGCCATCCGCTCTCCGCGCGCCGCACCGCGCTGCGACAGCAGGCGGTGGAGGAGCTGCTCGACGGCGACGCCGAGCTCAAGGGCAGGGGCCGCAACCGCACCATCGAGATGGCGAACGGCGTCGAGGTGGAGTACGGCGTGACCCAGCACGCGAACCTGTTGACCTTCCTGGTCGAGTTCGGCGAGGACGACCCGGCCGACCTGGCCAACGAGGACTTCCCCGCCGAGGGTCCGCTCCACAACGAGATCCCCGCACCGGGCCCGTCGGACAACTCGACGTACTGGAAGGCCGACTTCAACCGCCAGCACTTCGAGGACATGTTCTTCAACGGCATGCCGGAGCAGGGCGGCGAGTCGTTCAAGGATCTCTACTCAGAAATGTCGAGCGGCCGCTTCGACCTGGAGGGCGACGTCTCCGACTGGGTGCAGGTGCCCCACTCGGAGGCCTTCTACTCCGACGAGGACGGCTATGAGAACCAGCCGGAGATGACGGCGTTCATCGGGGACAGCGCGACCGCCTGGTACGACGCCCAGGTCGTCGCCGGGAAGACCGACGACGAGATCCGGGACTACCTCGCGCAGTACGACCAGTGGGACCGCTACGACATCGACGGTGACGGCGACTACGACGAACCGGACGGCTACATCGACCACTTCCAAGCCGTGCACGCCGGCGAGGGCGAGGAGGCCGGCGCGGACATCTGGACCATCTGGTCGCACCGCTGGGCCGCGAACACCGACGGCTTCGGGGAGGACGGCCCGGAGTGCCCGGCGGGCATGGACGTCGAGGCCCCGGAGTCGGACTGCCTCGTCGGCGGCGTCCAGATCGGCGACACCGGCTACTGGATCTTCGACTACACCACCGAGCCCGAGAACGGCGGCCTGGGGGTGTTCGCGCACGAGTTCGGTCACGACCTCGGCCTCCGCGACTACTACGACACCGGCAGTGGCGACAACAGCAACGGCTTCTGGACCCTGATGGACTCCGGCTCCTGGCTCGGCCACGGCGACGGTGCCACCGGCAACTCGGCCGGCCACATGGGCGCGACGGAGAAGCTCTTCCTCGGCTGGTACGGCCGCGAGACGGCGGACGGCTTCGCTGACCTCGCCGTCGTCGACGGCGCCGGCGCCTCGGAGGAGGTCGTCCTCGGCCCGTCGTACCACGCCACGTCGACCGGCAAGCAGGCCGTCCTGGTCACTCTTCCTGAGGGCCACGACATCGCCACGGGCCCGGTGTCGACTGGCAACTACCTCTATTCAGGCACGAAGGACGACACGTCGGTCACCGCGACCAGCCCGCCCATCTCACTCCCCGGGGGCTCGCCGCTCCTGACCGCGAACGTCGCCTACAGCATCGAGAACGGCGCCGACTTCGCCTACCTCCAAGTGCGGCCCGACGGGGGCGACTGGTCGAACGTCATGACCAGCAGTTCGGTCGCCGGCGGCGGTATCACCGGCAACCAGCTCTCCTTCGCCGACATCACCGCCGATCTGAGCGCCTACGCCGGACAAGAGGTCCAGTTGCGCTGGGCCTACGTCACCGACGCCAACACCCACGGTGCGGGGTTCTTGGTGCGCAACGTCTCCGTCGGCACCTACTCGACGGCGTTCGGCGCGACCAACGATTGGGTCCTCGACGGGTTCCACTCCGTGGTCGACGGCCAGTACGAGTACGACTTCGCGCACTCGTATGTGGCTGAGAACCGCACCTTCGACGGGTACGACGTGGCCCTGAGCCAGGGTCCGTACAGCCATGACTATGCGGTCTCCGCACCCGGGAAGAAGGTGGACCACTACTCCTACGAGGACGGCCTGCTCGTCTACTACTCCAACGGCGCCTACGGCGACAACAACACCAGTGAGCACCCGGGCTACGGCGCGAACCTGCCCGTCGATGCGAACCCGGCCTCGATCACGTGGAGCGGGACCGGGGCCGATGCCGCGGCGAACGGCCGCCTCCAGGCGTTCGACGCGACGTTCGACGTCGACGAGACGAATGCCCTCTCGCTGACCCGCGAGGTGGTGGGGGGCGGCTCTCAGTCGGTTGACGTTCCCGCGCGCCCCAGCGTGCCGGTCTTCGACGACTCGAACGTCGACGGCTACTGGACTGAGGACGCCAACGGCTGGTTCTCCACCAAGGTCGCCGGCGCCGGCACCATGATCCAGGTTGTCTCCTCTGACAAGTCCGCCGACAAGATGGTGCTCAAGGTCGGCAAGCGGTTCGTCGCCGCGCTCGGCGGGGCGTCCCTGAGCGGCACCGCGCAGCCGGGGAGCACCCTGACCGCGACGGCTCCCGCCTGGTTCCAGCAGGGCGTGACCACCACGGCGACCTGGCTGCGCGACGGGACACCGATCCCGGGCGCAGGTGGCAGCACCTACCAGGTGCAGGGCGCCGATGTCGGCCACACCCTCTCGGCCCGGGTCACCGGCACCAAGGAGGGCTACGCCAGCACGACCGTCACCACCTCCGGCGTACCGGCGACCCAGGCCGGCGCACCGACCGCCGCCGCCGCGCCGCGGATCACCGGCACGGCGCGGGTCGGCCGCACCCTGAAGGTCACCGGCGCGCAGTGGAGCGTCCCGGGCACCTCGACGTACACGTGGACGGTCGGCGGCAAGACCGTCGGCAGCGGCGCGTCGTACCAGCCGAAGCCGGCCGACGCCGGCAAGCAGGTGACCGCGACGGAGACGTTCACCGCGGCCGGCTATGCGATCGCCACGGCGAGCGCCACGTCGGGCAAGGTGGCCAAGGCGAAGGTGAGCCTGAACGTCGGCCACAGCAAGGCCAAGAGGGGCAAGAAGGTGTCCGTCACGGTCCGGGCCACCTCACCCGACCTGAAGGTGCCCGGCAAGGTGAAGCTCACCTACGCCGGCGAGAAGCTCAAGGCCGCGAAGCTCAAGAAGGGCAAGGTCACCGTCAAGCTCCCGGCGCACAAGGCCGGCAAGTACAAGCTCAAGGTCACCTACCCGGGCGCGACCGGGTTCGGCCAGGTCAGGAAGACCGTCAAGATCAAGGTGAAGTGAGCCTGGAGTGACATGACGAGGGTCCCGGTGCGCCGCACCGGGACCCTCGTCATGTGTTCTGATGGTGGCGTGTGGGTGAGACGCGTCGTCGCGACGCTGTGTGTGCTGGCGGTCGCCGCGGTCCCGATGCTGGTGAGCCCGGGCGCGCAGGCGGTCGTGCCGACCCAGGGACCGACGATCGTCGGCACCGCGCAGGTCGGTAAGACGCTGACCGCACAGGGTGCGACCTGGCCGGTCGCCGGCACCTCGACGTTCGCCTGGTACGTCGGGCCGAGCAAGATCGCGAGCGGACCGACGTACGTCGTCCGGCCCGCCCGGCTCGGGCAGCAGATCACGCTCACCGAGACCTTCACCGCCACCGTCGGCGGCGAGACCGGCACGGCCAGCGTCACCACGCCGCAGGTCATCGAGGGCGACCCGCCGGCTCCGAACCGGGCGCTGACCGTCACCGGCCCGGCCGAGGTCGGGGCGTCCCTGGTGGCCAAGCGGGCGACGTTCCCGGTCAAGGGCGTGACGACGCTGACCTGGACGATCGACGGCGCCCGGGTCGGCACCGGCCGGTCCTACACGATCCGGCCCGGCGACCTGGGCAAGGTGGTGCGCCTGACGCAGTACTTCTCGAGCAACGGGTACGCCGCCACCACCCTCACCCTCGACCGCGGACCGGTCGGGCTCGGGCCGGCGCCGGTCGCCTTCGGTCGGCCGTCGATCTCCGGCAAGGTGCAGGCCGGGTCTCGGCTCAAGGTCACCGGCGGCACCTGGTCGGCACCGGGCAGGTCGACCTACGCCTGGTCGGTGGACGGCACCGAGGTTCGCCGCGGCCGGTCGTACGTCGTGTCGCTGGCCGACGTGGGCTCGCGGGTGACCGTGACCGAGACCTTCACCAGCCCGGGCTACGAGCCCGGGACGGTGAGCGCCCAGACGCCGGTCGTCGCACCTGCACCGGTCCGGCTGCGGATCAAGGTGGGCAAGGCGCGGACCGGCCGACGGGTGGCGGTCATCATCCGCGCGACCTCACCGGGTCCGGAGGTGCCCGGCAAGGTGCGGATCGGCTACTCCGGCAGGTCCCTCGGGGCGAAGAAGCTCACCAAGGGCAAGACGTCGCTCCGGCTGCCTCGCAAGAAGCAGGACGGCGAGCACCGGCTCCGGGTGATCTACCGAGGCAAGCACGGCTTCGGCTCGGCCAGCCGGATCGTCATGATCCGGCTGCGCTGAACCTGGAGCCGGCCGAGCTCAGCGCGGGAGGCCCAGGCTGGCCGCGCAGGCCGGCCAGGCGCCGTATCCCCCGGAGGCGTCGCGGAGCTTGGTCGCGATGGCGATCTGTGTCTCGCGGCTCGCGTTGCTCGGGAGGCCGGTGCCGCCGTGCGCCTGCCAGGTGCCGAGGCTGAACTGGAGTCCGCCGTAGTAGCCGTTGCCGGTGTTGATCGCCCAGTTGCCGCCGGACTCGCACTGCGCGAGCCGGTCCCACACGGTGTTGCCGCCGGCGAAGCTGACCACCTGCTTCTTGGTGCCGACCTTGACGATCCGGTCGACCGGCGCCCGCTTCACGGCCTGGCGGAGCACGGTGCGGTCGGCGACCTCGCCGTTGCGGTAGACGATGCGGTAGGTGACGTCGCGCAGGCCGCTGCGGCCCTCGCGGACCACGGACTCCTCGCCTTCGTACATCGAGCCGTCCGTGCGCTCGACGGTGCCGAACGGCACGGCCTCGGCGCCCACCCGCTTGCGGACGATCCGCCGGTCGGTGAAGACGACCCGGTCGCCGTCCTCGAGCACGTGGTCGACGGCCGGCTCGGTGCGATCGTGCTTGCCGACCTTGACGCCGAGCTCGCCCAGGGCGTCCTCGACGGTGAGCGCGGTGAGCGTACGGCGTACCGGCTTGCGGCCGCCGACCTCGACGGTGAGCTTCTTGGGGGTGACGACGTCGAGGGACATCCCGCCGCGGTCGATCGCGCCACCGCGGCTCGCCGAGAGATCGGCGCCGGCGTAGCGCTTGCCGACCTCGTCGAGCGCCCCCGAGACGGTCGTCGCGGTGACCCAGTGGGTCGTGCTCGTGCCGTCGACGTTGAGCTCGAACGGGCGGGCGAAGTGGACCGAGATGCGGGTGCCGTCGCTGACCTGCTCGTCGAGCGCCGGCGCGACCTCGTCGCGGTCGGTCACCTCGACGCCCTCGGCCTCAAGCACGTCGCCGACCGTGCCGCCGAAGGCGGAGACCTCCTGCGACCTGCCGTCGAGGGTGAGGGTCACGGACTTGCTCAGCGCGCTGTAGCCCCACGCGGTGCCGGCGACCGCGGCGACGGCGACCGCCGCGGTGGCGATCATCAGGGGTCGGCTGGTGGCGAAGCGGCGGAACCGGCTGGTGTGCTCGTTGTCGGGCACGTCTCTCCGAACGTCGTACTCTCCGGGCCTCGGGTGCCAGCGCGCCCGACACGTGTCTCCACCCTGGTGGTGAGCCTGGTGGTGAGCCTGGTGGTGAGCTGTCTCGGGGGACTTCCGGCGGCCTGATGCGGCCACCTGCACTGGTCAGATCGGGTCCCGATCCCGGCCATCGGTAGTCCAGACCACCAGCCTTCCCGGCTCGTTGCAAACTGAACCAGGCGAAATTGCGGAAATCGTGAGCCGCCTCTCAACGCCCCGCAGACCCCATCCGTCACATCAGACCCACCGGCCCCGCGCTCGTTTCACCGGCTGCCCGGGGAAACGAGCGCGACACGCCGCGGCGCACCGGCGTGTCGCGCGCGCTTCGCCTGACAGGCCCGCCCTACCAGGACCCGCCGAAGGCGGCGAAGGTGTTCGCCTCGATCGCCGCGCACAGCTCGCCGAGGTCGTCACCGCGCACCTCGGCCATCGCCCGCACCGTGAGCGGCACCAGGTAGGAGCCGTTGGTGCGGCCGCGGTGCGGCATCGGCGTCAGGTACGGCGCGTCGGTCTCGACCAGCACCCGGTCGCGGGGGGTGACGGCGAGGGCGTCGCGCAGCGGCGCGGCGTTCTTGAACGTCACGGTGCCGGCGAAGGAGAGGTGCGCACCACGCGAGAGGCAGGCCCGCGCGAAGTCGGCGTCGCCCGAGAAGCAGTGCATCACCCACCGGTCGGGGGCGCCCTCGCTGTCGAGCACCCGCAGGACGTCGTCGTGGGCGTCCCGGTCGTGGATCACCAGCGTCTTGTCGAGCCGCTTGGCCAGGTCGATGTGCCGACGGAAGGACTCCTCCTGCACGGCCCGGCCCTCCTCGCCGGTGCGGAAGAAGTCCAGGCCGGTCTCCCCCACCGCGCGCACCCGGTCGTGCGCGGCCGCAAGCGCCTCGATCTCGGCCATCGCGTCGTCGAGCGACGGCAGCCGGGGCGCCTCGTTGGGGTGCAGCGCGACCCCGGCGACCAGCGCGTCGTACGTCGCGGCCGCCTCGACCGCCCAGCGCGCGCCGGGCAGGTCGCAGCCGATCTGGACGATCCGCGGCACACCCGCGGCGGCGGCCGCCGCGAGCGCCTCGGCCACTGGCAGCGCCGGCTCGTCGCCCCGGGCGATGTCGAGATGGCAGTGGTTGTCGACGACCGGGTGCGGCAGGGGCTCCGGCGCCGGCAGGAGGGTGCTCATGCGGGGTCCCCGGGGAATCGTGGGGTTCTCACGCACCCACCTCGGAGGCGACCACGCGCTCGATGATCGCCGCCGCGCAGTCGTCGGGCGCCTGCGTCGGGATCCAGTGGCTGACGCCGGTCAGCTCGACGAGCTGGTACGGCGCGTCGACCCACGCGGCGGTGCCGTCGACGCCGGTCCGGGTGATCGCCACGTCGCGGTCGCTCCAGACCAGCGTCGTGGACACGGTCACGCGGTGGTCGGCCGATCCGGGCCGGGCGAGCGGGAGGGCGCGGTACCAGCCGAGCGCGTGCGGCAGCGCGCCGTACTCCACGATCTCGCGGCGGAACCGCTCCACCTCGGCGTCGCTCATGCCCGCCCGGCGCATGCTCTGGTCGAAGCGACCACCCGGGCGCCGGGCGCTGAGCTCGGGCAGCAGCGGCAGGTTGAAGAACGCCATGTAGCGCGAGCGCCGGCGCTGGGCCGGCGTCCTCATCGCCCGGGCGAAGGCCGCGGGGTGGGGCACCGAGATCGCGGTCCAGCTGCGCAGCAGGTCGGGCCGGCGCATCGCGACCGCCCAGCCGACCGCCGAGCCCCAGTCGTGACCGGCCAGGTGGACCGGCCCGCCGATCCGCTCGATCAGCGCGACGGCGTCGCCCGCGAGCCGGGACATCCGGTAGTCCCGACGCCGACGCGGCCGGGCGCCCGGCGAGTAGCCGCGCTGGTCGAGCGCGTAGGTGCGCAAGCCCGCCTCGTGCAGCAGCGGCGTGACCAGCCGCCAGGTCGTGCTGCGCTCGGGGAACCCGTGCAGCAGCACGATCGGGTGCCCGTCGCTCGGGCCCTCGTCGAGGACGTCGAAGCTGAGGCCGTCGTGGTGGAGGACCCGGATCCGCTCGCTCATGCGCCTCCTCCCCCGTGGACGAGGTTGTAGACCTCTCGCTTCGGTACGCCGGCGCGCCGGGCCACGTCCACGATGGCGTCCTTGCGGGGCAGGCCCGCGGCCTCGAGGTCCCCGACCGCGGCGAGCAGGCTGGCCGGGTCCGATCCGACCTCGGCGACCGGCGCCGCGCCGGCGACCACGATCGTGACCTCGCCGCGCACGCCCTCGGCCGCCCAGGCGACCAGGTCGGCGAGCGGCCCGCGGCGTACCTCCTCGTGGGTCTTGGTGAGCTCGCGGCACACCGCCGCGGCCCGGTCGCCGCCGAAGGCCTCCGCCATCGCCGCGAGCGCCGCCTCGGTGCGGTGCGGCGCCTCGAAGAAGACCATCGTGCGCTGCTCGCCCGCCAGGTCGGCCAGGCGACGGGACCGCTCGCCGGCCTTGCGCGGCAGGAAGCCCTCGAAGCAGAAGCGGTCGACCGGCAGCCCGCTGAGCGCGAGCGCTGTCAGCACGGCCGAGGGGCCGGGGACGGCGGTGACCCGGACGTCGTGCTCGACGGCGGCCGCGACCAGGCGGTAGCCGGGGTCGGAGACGCTCGGCATCCCGGCGTCGGTGACCAGCAGCACCCGGTCGCCCGCCAGCAGGGCCTCCAGCAGCACGGGGGTGCGCGCGGACTCGTTGCCCTCGAAGTACGACACGATCCGCCCGGCGATCGTGACGCCCAGGTCGGTGGTCAGCCGCTTGAGCCGACGGGTGTCCTCGGCGGCGACCACGTCGGCGCCGGCCAGCTCCTCGGCCAGTCGCGGCGGCGCGTCCCCGACCTGTCCGATCGGCGTCGCCGCCAGCACCAGCACACCGGAGGGGACGCCGGACGGAGCGGGGTGAGTGGGTGCCACGTCCTAGAGTCTTCCATCGTGACCACCGCCGCGCCCCCCGAGCCTGCGGAGGAGCGTGTCGGACTCTCCCGTGACGCCGCCGGCCGGCCGGTCCCGTCGGCGTGGCGGCGCGCCCGGTCGCGGATCCGGGGCGAGGACCCGGTCGTCGGGTGGGCCGCCAGCATCGCGGTGGCGCTGCTGGCGCTGTTCCTGCGGCTGTGGCATCTCGGCCGGCCGCACGCGTTCGAGTTCGACGAGACCTACTACGCCAAGGACGCCTGGTCGCTGCTGCACTTCGGCTACGCCCGCGACTACGTCGACAAGGCCAACGATCGCATCCTCGAAGGACAGACGACCGACCTGTGGAAGTCGACGCCGGAGATGGTCGTGCACCCCGACGTCGGCAAGTGGCTGATCGCGCTCGGCGAGAAGGCCTTCGGGATGGACCCCTTCGGCTGGCGGGTCTCCGCGGCCGTCGTGGGCGCCCTCATGGTGCTGGTGATGTGCCGGCTGGCCCGCCGGCTCACCGGATCCACGCTCCTGGGCTGCGTCGCCGGCCTGCTGCTGTGCTTCGACGGCCTGCACTTCGTGCTGTCCCGGCTGGCGCTGCTCGACATCTTCGTCGCGTTCTTCATCCTCTGTGGTGTCCACTGCCTGGTGGCCGACCGCGACTGGCACCGCGCCCGGATGGCCCGCCTGGTGCCGGACCAGGTCTCCGACGGCCGGTCCTGGGGGCCGGTGCGCGGGCTGCTGCTGCGGCCGTGGCTGCTGCTCGGCGGCGTCTGCTGGGGACTCGCGGTGGGCTCGAAGTGGGAGGCGCTCTACCCCCTCGCGGCGTTCGGCCTCCTCGTCTGGCTGTGGTCGGCCGGCGCGCGCCGCTCCTTCGGCGTCCGGTGGGCCGTGCTGCGCTCCGCGGTGGTCGACGGGATCCCGGCGTTCGTGCAGCTCGTCCTGGTGGCCCTGGTCGTCTACGTCGCGAGCTGGACCGGCTGGCTGGTCAACGCCCAGGCCTACGAGCAGCACCTCTCCGCCACCCAGTACACCCACTACGACGGCGGCCAGGACTGGCCGACCCGCACCGAGCCCGACGCCTCCGGCCTGGGCGAGGTGACCCAGTCGCTGCGGTCGCTCTGGTACTACCACCAGGACGTCTACGCCTTTCACACCCACTTCCTCAACGACAGCACGCACACCTACGCCTCCAACCCGGCCGGCTGGCTGCTGCTCAACCGGCCGGTCGGCGTCGCCGCCGACACCGACATCCAGCCGGGCACCCAGGGCTGTGCCGCGCCGGCCGGGAGCGACTGCCTGCGCCAGGTGCTGCTGCTCGGCACGCCCGCGATCTGGTGGGCCGGCTGCCTGGCGATCCTCTACGCGCTGGCGATGTGGGTCGGCGCCCGCGACTGGCGCTTCGGGCTGGCGGTGGTCGGCGTGGCCTCCACCTGGCTGCCCTGGCTGCAGTACGACGACCGGCCGATCTTCTCCTTCTACGCCGTCATCACGCTGCCGTTCCTGGTGCTGGCGCTGACGCTCGCCATCGGACGACTGCTCGGCACCTCGGCCGCGCCGAGCGGGCGGCGGACGGCCGGCGTCGTGGTGTCCGGCGCCTTCCTCGTGCTCGTGCTGCTGAACTTCGCCTGGTTCTGGCCGATCTGGACCAACCAGCTCCTCACCCACGGCGAGTGGCTCGACCGGATCTGGTTCACCCGCTGGATCTGACCCCACCGAGCGTTCGACCTGCCAGCATGTGCGCGTGACCTCGTGGCAACCCGGGTGGGAAGACTTCCCGCCGTCGCTCCTGGAGTTCTGGACCGAGCGACACCTGTGCACCCTGACCACCCTGCGCGCCGACGGGCGACCGCACGTCGTACCGGTCGGGGTCGCGCTCGACCTCGATGAGTGCTGCGCCTGGGTGATCACCTCCGGCACCTCGCGCAAGGCGCTCCAGACGGCGGCCGACCCCCGCGTCGCGGCCTGCCAGGTCGACGGCGCCCGCTGGTCGACACTCGAGGGCCGGGCGCAGGTCCGCACCGACGAGGCGGCGGTGCGGCGGGCCGAGGAGCGGTACGCCGCGCGCTACCGCGTACCGCGGCCGAACCCGGCTCGGGTCGCGCTCCGGATCGAGGTGGAGCGCTTCCTGATCTCACCGGCATTCGCCGAGCCCGCGTGACGGGGTCGGTTTCGGACGACGCGCCACGGGATGTCAGGCTTGGCGCCATGTCCGCCCAGACCCCCGCGCCCGCGCCCCACGGCGGCGACGAGCTCAGCGATCTCGACCGCGAGATCCTCGCGTTCGAGAGCGACTGGGTCTCGCACGCCGGCGCGAAGGACGAGGCGGTCCGCGAGCGCTTCGCCCTGACGCCGACCGGCTACCACCAGCTGCTCAACCGGCTGATCGACCTGCCCGCCGCCGAGGCCCACGCGCCGCGGCTGGTGCGCCGGCTCCGACGCCGCCGCGCCGCGCGCCAGGAGCAGCGCAGCGCCCGGCGGCTCGCCTCCGGCTGACCGGGGCGAGCGCCGTACGCCGGCGGGTCAGGACCTGTTCGCCTCGATCACGCCGCGGACCTTCTCCGCCCCCTGGATCGGGACCATGTTGACCGGATCGACGATCTCGAGGGTGTAGTACTCCTCGTCCTCGGTCTGGCCGTCGCGGTTGATCTTCACGTAGATCGTGCGGGAGCCGGGGAGGAACGACGTGGGGTCGATGTAGAAGTCCGCGCCCTCGGTCGCCGTGCTCTCCGCGGCGTTCACACGCACGGTGGCGTAGCCGTGCGAGAAGTCGCCGACCAGCGGGATCTCCACGAACTTGCCGGCCTTCTTGGTGTACTCGTTGCGCACCGGCGGCGACTGGCCGAACCCGATCGAGCCGAGCGGCGCGACGTACGTCGGGTCGGGGGTCGGCATCTGATAGGTGCCGATCGCGGGCCGGTGGTCGGAGCCCTTGACGTTGGTCAGGATCTGGGTGCTGACCGGCGCGCCGGAGTTCCAGATCTGGTCGATCAGCGCATTGCTGTGAGTGCCGTACTTCTTCGAGAGCAGTGGGCTCTTCTCCCAGACGGACTTGAAGCCGATCTTCTTGAACTGCTTGACCGGCAGCTGCTTCTTGCCCGCCCGGATGTCCTCCTTGTAGCCGGCGTTGAAGTCGCCCAGGACGAAGACCTCGTCGCTCGTGCTCCGCTCGGCGCGGGCGGTCTTGACCAGCGTGCGCAGCTGCTTCAGGTAGAGCTTCTTCGCCTGCGGGCGGCCCGGGACGAACTTGCCGCCCTTCACGGTGCCGGTGAGCAGGTGGACGTTGATGAAGCTGAGCTGGTGGCCGCTCGCCCGGTGGAAGAGGCGCACCACCGTCGCCCAGTTGGGGGTCTTGGCCTCCTCGCCGCCGCCGTTGCGTCCCTCGATCCGGTGCGGGTCGGAGAGCTTGACGCCGCTGCCGGAGACGAAGTCGAGCTGGCGACGGTCCCAGATGATCGGGTTCTGCTGCAGCTGCGGCGGCCGGTAGTAGCCCCAGTTGTAGTCGGCGATGAGCCACTTGTTCTTGTCGTTCATGCCGACCTCCTGGAGACCGAGCACGTCGACCGACGGCTTCACCTGGGTGACGACGTTCTTGAAGGTGTCGACCGTGGCCCGGGAGATCACGTTGTACGTGCCGATCCGCACCTGGAGCGGGTCCGCCTTGCGCGCGTGCCCGGGAGCGGGCACGGCGGTCGAGGCGGACGTCGCGGCGAGAGCGGACAGCGCCAGGGCGGCAGCGGTCAGGACTCGGGTGGCGGCACGGTGCACGAAGGATCTCCCTCAAATTGGGTACGTCACAGGGTACGGAGGAGACACCCGGTTCGCGGAAATCCGGACGGGCCCGTCCCGAATGGCGAACCGGGCGGCGGCACCGCGATGACGAGGTGCCGCCGCCCGGCGCGCTGCGACCGTCGCGGCTCAGGTGGTCCCGAACCACCGGCTCAGCGCCGGCACCCGGCGCAGCACCAGCTGGTCGAGCACCAGGATGACGAGCAGCGAGATCCCGAAGAACGGCAGGAACACCCCGAGCGCGACCAGCAGCACCACGAGCGCCGGGGTGCTCCGGACCGGCAGCCGACCGCGCGGTGCGCCCAGCGTGCCGCTGCCCCGCGGCCGGCGACGCCACCACATCAGCGGGCCGCTGACGCACATGAAGACGATCGCCACGCACATCAGCGCGGCGCCCCAGAACGACCACAGCCCGAGGCTGCGGCCCTCGTGCAGCCCGATGCCCTGGGCGACCACCTTCGCGAGCCGCGGGTAGTCGTCGAAGCCGTACGTCGAGACGACCTCGCCGCCGTATCGGCCCACGTGCACGGTGCGCTCGTCCGACGGCGCGTCGAACGCGTAGCCGATCACCGAGTACACCCCGCGCTCGTCGTCGGCCGCCGGCAGCGCCACCGTCATCGGGTGCCGCAGGCCGGCCAGGCCGGCGACCAGGACCGCGGTGTCGACGTTCGCGACGCTGCGCGCGGCGCCGTGCTCGGGTGCCGGGGAGGTCGGCACCTCGGACTGCTGCTGGGCCCACGGGATGTCCTGCGTGTGACTGTGCGGCAGCGACTCGTCGAGCGTGGAGATCGGGCTGCTGATCGCGCCGTGGTCCATGCTCCACATCGACGTGCCCCGCTGGCTGGCGAGGGTCTGCACCTTCGCGCCCCAGAAGTCCGTCCAGGGCAGGCCGCTGACCAGCAGCATCAGCAGGCCTACGCCGACTCCCGCCCCGACCAGGCCGTGCCGCCAGCGCAGCCGGGCACCCGCGCGGCCGGCCGACCGCGCCCGGCGCCGGGCCCGCCAGCCGCGCACGAACAGGTAGTAGCCGGTGAGCGCCATCACCAGCGCCCAGCAGGCGGCGAGCTCGATGACGTAGCCGCCCCACCTGCTCCCGGTCATCAGGTCGGCGTGCAGCCGGATCGCCGTGCCCGAGAGCGTCGTGTCGGGATCCATCGAGCCGAGCACCTCGGGGCCGTAGGGGCTGACGTAGACGTCGCGTGCCTCCCCCTCGGCGGTCTGGATCGAGACGATCGTCGGACGGTCCGCGCTGCGCGGCTCAGCCAGCGAGACCGCGGTCGAGCCGGGGTACGCCGACTCCACGACCGCGAGCTGCTGTAGGTAGGGCTGCGCGACCGCCCCCTGCGGGGCGTCGACCTTCATCAGGTCGGGGTGCAGCAGCGGTTCGAGCTGGAACCGGAACAGGTAGATCAGGCCGGTCACCGCGAGCAGCAGCAGCACGGGGACGACCACGAAGCTGGCGAAGAAGTGCCAGCGCCACACGGCGCGGAACCATCCGCCGCCGGAAGGTCTGGGCCGCCCGGGCGGGTCGGCCGGATCGCGCCGGGGCGCGAGGACGTCGGTCATGGGTCTCTCCTCGAAGCAGGTGGGCGCGCGGGTACGCGCGCGCACGCCGGGACCTCGGACGGGTCCGGCGTGGGTGGTGTGCGATCAGGCGGCGAGGAGAGGTGGGCCGCGACGGGAGTCGGGACGGACCAGCCAGACCGAGCGTGGCCCCGACGGGGCCCGCTCGGCGTCCACGGCGGTGACCCGCGGCGGGCCGAGGGCCGGTCGGAGCACCAGGACGGCCGCGAGCACCCGCCGCCCGGTCAGCGCGATCAGCGTCCAGAGGCAGCGCTCGCCGTACCCGAGCCACAGCCCGACCAGCGCGGCGGCCGCGAGGTGGGCGGCCATCATCGGCGCGTGGGCCGACAGGTCGGCGACGAGGTGGCCGACCGGCAGGCTGGGCGCGAGGCCGCCGGCCGCCTGGTCGGCGGCGCCGTCGTAGGCGTCCTGGAGCGAGCCGATGCGGCGGCCGTCGACCACGGGGAGACTGCCCAGCGCACCGGCGCGGGGTGTCGTGCCACCGGCCCGGTCGCCGACGTGGCCGGCGGTGACCGTGAGCACGAGGTGGATCGCGGCCTGCCCGCCCACGAGCATCCCGGCCAACCGCAGCGGCGAGGCCCGGCGGTTGAGCATCGGTGCGCTGAGCACCACCGAGAGCACCAGCAGGCCGACGAGGAGCGCCGGCCCGGGCAGCAGGCCGTCGGCGGTGACGTGGCCGACGACGCCGAGGAAGAAGGCGACGACCCCGAGCAGGCCGGCGCGTGCCCACAGCACGGCCGCGTCCACCCTGGTCGCCATGGCCAGCAGTGTCGCACGCTGCGGAGGAGCGAGGAGCCGATCAGTCCGACTCGACGGGGGCGCCGTCCGCGGGCGGCCCCGCCCACGGGTCGGTGATCTCGCGCAGCCGCAGCAGCGTGCTCCGCAGCTCGTCGGCCGCGTCCGCGCCGAGGTGCCGACGCCATTCGCCCTCGATCTGGTCCTGCACCCGACCGGCCACCTCGATCGCCGCCCGGCCGCGGGGCGCGATGGTCACGAGTCGGGCGCGGGCATCGGAGGGGTCGACGACGCGGGTGACGTAGCCCTGGGCCACGAGCTGGTCGACGAGGAAGCCGGCCGTCTGCTTGGTCACCTGCGCCGCGTCGGCCAGGGTCGTGAGCCGCGACCCCGCCGGGTCGATCCGCTGGAACACCCGGGCCTGGGAGAGCGTGATCGGGTAGCCGGCGGCGACGACCGCGTCGATGATGCGCTGCTCCAGGTGCCGGTAGGGCAGGAAGAGCAGGACGCCCAGACTGATGCCCGGATCCTCGGCCGGCGGACGCGGCCCGGCGGTACGGCGTACGGCCATCAGGTCACCCCTTGCCATGCGGCGATGCTCGCCGCACACTTTAGTCAGTCTCTCTGACTAATTTGAGCCCGGCTCGCCGGATCGGCGAGCCGATCGCGGGCGGGGGCAGGCATGGACATCGAGACCCAGTGGACCCACATCGAGTCCGAACGGCGCAGCCTGGGCGAGCTCCTCGACGGCCTCGCGCCGGAGCAGTGGGAGGCCCCGTCGCTGTGCACGCAGTGGCGGGTCCGCGACGTCGCCGCGCACCTGACGATGACGACCTGCGGCATGCCCACCCTGGGCGCGACCCTGGGCGGCCTGGTCCGCGCCCGCGGTCGACTCTGGGACTTCGGCCGCGACGTCGCGGTCGACTGGGCCGCCCGGCCGACCGCCGAGATCGCGTGCACCCTGCGCGAGCGCGCGTCGTCGCGCTCCCTGCCGGCGGTCGCCCTGGCGCGCAACGTGCTGCTCGACGTCGTCATCCACGGCCAGGACATCACGATCCCGCTGGGCATCGAGCGGCCGGTGCCGACCGAGGCCGGCCTGGCCGTCTTCGAGCGCGTCTGGAGCATGGGCTGGCCCTTCCACGCCCGCCGGCGGCTCGGCGGGTGCACGCTCCGAGCGACCGACGCCGACCTCAGCGTCGGCCGGGGTCCGTCGATCTCCGGGCCGCTCGCCGCGCTGATCCTGCTCGCGTCGGGGCGGGACGCGGCGGCGCTGGCGCGCCTCGACGGACCGGGGGTCGATCTGGTGCGGGCCTGATCCGGCGGCGCGGTGTGGTGGACGCGTCGTGGGTACCGGGTCGGCATGGATGCGTTCGGTCTGGTCGCGATGGTCGTGGTCACGGTGGGGGTCGTGGTGGCGATCCTGCTGTTCGAACGCCGTCGGGCCGAGGGGATCGAGCGCGATCTCACCGACGAGGCCAGGCGGAGACGGGAGTGAGCCCGTGCGCGCGGGGGGCCGGCGGTTCGCGACGCGGCGGCGCGGGTAGATGGGTCGGGTGCCGCTGCTCCGGGTCCTCGCGCTGCTCGCGATCGCCGGCGGCGTGCTGCTCGCCGTACCGCCTGCCGCGGCGGTCGACCGGCCGGCCGAGCGGGTCGTGCGGGTGGGCACCGAGGGCACGTATCCGCCGTTCACCTACCGCGACCCCGACTCCGGGGAGCTGACCGGCTTCGATATCGAGGTGGTCCGCGCGGTGGCCGAGGAGGCCGGGTGGGACCTGCGGCTCGTGGAGGCGCCCTTCGACTCGCTCTTCCCCGCGCTCGACTCCGGGCGCATCGACGTGATCGCCAACCAGGTCACGATCAACCCGGAGCGGCAGGCGCGCTACCTGTTCAGCACGCCGTACACCTACTCCCACGGCGTGATCGTCACCGCCCAGGACACCGACGACATCACGACGCTCGCGGACCTCCGGGGCCGCACCACCGCGCAGACCTCCAGCAGCAACTGGGCACAGGTCGCGCGCGACGCGGGCGCGGAGGTGCAGTACGTCCAGGACTTCGGCCCCGGGGTCGAGCTCCTGGTCCAGGGGCGGGTGGACGCGATCGTCAACGACAACATCGCGGTGCTCGACTACCTCGCCACCTCGGGCACCGACGAGGTCAAGATCGCCGGCGACGCGGGCGACGAGACCCTCGAGCAGGCGCTCGCCTTCCGCCGGTCCGACCCCGAGCTCCAGCAGCAGGCCGACGCGGCGCTGGCCACGCTCGCCGACGACGGCACCCTCGCGGCGATCTCCGAGAAGTACTTCCGCGCCGACGTCACCGTGCGGGAGCGCACCGGCGACGTCGACGTCCAGGCGTCGGACGCACGGACGACCTGGGAGGTGCTGCGCGACACCGCGGGACCGATGCTCGTCGGCCTGCTCAAGGGCACGATCCCGCTCACGGTCGTCAGCTTCGCGGTCGGCCTGACCCTCGCGGTCGGCGCCTCCCTCGCCCGGCTGTCGTCGGTGCGCGTCCTCGACGGGATCGCCCGGGTCTACATCTCGATCATCCGCGGCACCCCGCTGCTGGTGCAGCTGTTCATCGTCTTCTTCGGGCTCGGCCAGGTCGGCATCAGGCTCGACCCGTACGTCGCGGCCGGCATCGCCTTCAGCCTCAACGTGGGCGGGTACGCCGCGGAGATCGTGCGTGCCTCGATCCTCTCGGTGCCGCGGGGGCAGTACGAGGCCGCGACGGTCATCGGGATGGACTACGGGCAGTCGATGCGGCGGATCATCCTCCCGCAGGCGGCGCGGATCGCCGTACCGCCGCTGTCCAACACGCTGCTGTCGCTGATCAAGGACACCTCGCTGGCCTCGCTGGTGCTGGTGCCCGAGCTCTTCCGCGAGGCGCAGGTCGCGGCGGCGCTCAGCACGGAGTACCTGCCGCTCTACTGCCTGGCCGCCGCGTACTACTGGGCCGTCTGCCAGCTGGTGACGATGGCCCAGGCACCGCTCGAGCGACGACTCAGCAGGTACGCCGTATGACCGACCTGATCGAGGTGCGCGGGCTCGAGAAGTCCTTCGGCGACCACCACGTCCTGCGGGGCGTGGACTTCACCGCCGCCGCGGGCACCGTCACGGTCGTCCTGGGCCCGTCCGGCTCCGGGAAGACCACCGTGCTCCGCTCACTGAACGTGCTGGAGACCCCGGACGCGGGGCTGGTCCGGATCGACGACGCCGTCCTCTACTTCGGGGCGCCGCCGGCCGACCGGGCGTCGTACCGACGCGCGGTCACGGCGCTGCGGGCCCGCAGCGGCATGGTCTTCCAGGCCCACAACCTCTTCCCGCACAAGACCGTGCTCGGCAACCTCGTCGAGGGACCGGTTCAGGTCCAGCGACGCGATCCGGACGAGGCGGCGGCCGCCGCCCGCGAGCTGCTCGCCCAGGTCGGCCTCGCCGGCCGCGAGGACGCCTACCCCGCGCAGCTCTCCGGCGGGCAGCAGCAGCGGGTCGGGATCGCACGGGCGCTCGCGCTGCGTCCCGAGGTGCTGCTGCTCGACGAGCCCACCTCCGCCCTCGACCCCGAGCTCGTGGGCGAGGTCCTCGCCGTGATCCGCGACCTCGCCGCCGAGCGCTGGACCCTCGTCATCGTCACCCACGAGGTCCGCTTCGCCCGCGACGTCGCCGACCAGGTCCTCTTCATCGACGACGGCGTCGTCGCCGAGCGCGGCGGCCCCGAGGTGCTCACCGATCCCCGCGAGGAGCGGACCCGGCGGTTCCTCGCGCGGGTGCTCGACGCCGGGTAGCCCCGCCGGGGGCCTGCTGTGGCCCACGACACACCCGGCCGGCATCGCCGGTCGCCGGGGCGTCCGCGCCCGGACGCCGAAGCACCCCCGTTCGTTCACCCGTCTCCCCTTGGCTGAGCCCGGCCGGCTCGACGATGGAGGACGAATGAAGCACAGACCGCGCGGTCGGATCGCGCGCTGCCTCGGTGCAGCGCTGACCGGGATCCTGGCGACGGGGACGCTGACCGCGATCGCCGTACCCACGGCCCTGGCGGGGACCGCCGAGGAGCAGCGCCCCAGCTACCTGGGCAAGACGCTCTACACCGGCGAGTTCCACTCGCACACCTCGGTGAGCGACGGCGTGCAGCTGCCCGACGACGCCTTCGCCCACGTGCGCGAGGAGACCGACGCCGACTTCTTCGCGGTCTCCGAGCACGACGTGATGTGGGACCTGCGCAACGGCGACGACTTCATCGACGACTGGCGCGACGCCGACTCCGAGGAGTGGCGCTACGTGCACGAGGCGGTCGACCACTTCAACGGCGCCCAGGACGAGCTGGTCGCGGTCCCGTCGATCGAGACCACCTGGTACGACGGCACCGGGCACATCAACGTCTTCGACGCCGACTGGAAGGCGACCGCCCGCGCCACCGAGAAGGGCAGCGTCGACGGCTTCGCCAACTCCTTCGGGACCGGCGACCTGAAGTACGACATGTACACCTTCTTCGCCCGGCTCAAACAGGACCCCGACGCGATCGGCCAGTTCAACCACCCGAGCCCGCAGGGCAAGGGCAACTTCTTCGGCTTCAACGGCCTCGACCGCGAGGTCGACGAGCGGATGGAGCTGATCGAGGTCCGCAGCGACGCCCAGTTCACCCAGTTCGTCAAGGCCCTCGACACCGGCTGGCACCTCGCGCCGGTGTGGAACGGCGACGAGCACTCGGCCACCTGGGTCACGAGCAACCAGGCCATCACCGGCGTCTGGGCCACCGAGCACAGCCTCGGCGGCCTGTACGCCGCGATGCGGGACCGCAGCACCTTCAGCACCCAGGACGTCAACGCCACCCTGGCCTTCGGCGGCAACGACCGGCTGATGGGCTCGATCCTGCCCGCCGACACCGAGCACGTCGCGTTCGACGTCGCCCTCTCCGACCCCGACGCCCGCGACTCCTTCGCCAAGGTCGAGCTGATCGGCAACGGCGGGCAGGTCGTGCACGCCTTCCCGGACGTTTCCGGGAACGACCTCGAGCTCCGGCACGAGCTCGACGTACGCGACGGCGACTACTACCTGCTCCGCGCCACGCAGGCCGACGGCCAGACCGTCGTCTCCGCCCCGATCTGGATCGGCGAGACCACCCGGGGCGCCGACTACGCGCCGCGGATCACCGTCCCCGCCGACTACCCCGCCACCGTGAGCTACGGCGCGGAGATCGCCCTGCCCGCGGCGACCGCGACCGACGACTCCGGCGCCACGCCAGCCGTCACCTACGAGGTGTACGACGCCGCCGGACTGGTCCCCGTCGACGACGGCACGTTCCGGGTGCGCAGCTACGACGACCACTTCGTGGTCGTCAAGGCCGAGGACGCCTCGGGCAACATCGGCGCCGAGCTGATCCGCCTGGTCGTCGACCAGGCCGAGCTCGACCCCGCCGGGGTGTTCCAGTACTTCGGCAGCACCGCGGTCGTGGCCGAGCGGGCCGGCGGCACCGGCATCGCGGTGTCCACCGACCGCGTCGTCGAGCGGGTCTACGCCCAGGTGCTGCCCGCCGACCGCGACGACTGGTCCACGGCCGAGGTGCTGACCTCGACCAACGACCGGCCCTACGAGGTCAACACGATCGGCAACGACGAGCCGACCTATCAGCACTCCATCACCGGTCAGACCTTGCGCAGCCACGAGTTCGACCTCACCGGGCTCACCGAGGGCGACCGCTACCACTACCGCTTCGGCGTCGCGGTCGACGGCTCAGCGCCCGCCGCGAGCGACGCGGCCTGGACCGACGTCCAGGGCGAGTTCGTCGCCGGCGGCAAGGGGAACGAGCCGATCTACGCCATCGGCGACCTGCAGGCCACCACCCACGACCCCGACGACCTCGGACTGCTGCGCGACGTGCTGGCGCGCCTCCAGGAGGAGGTGCCGGGCGGCCGGACGCTGCTGCAGACCGGCGACCTGGTCGACAACGGCGGACGCGGCCAGTACTGGCAGGAGGTCTTCGACCATGTCTTCGACGGGCTGGACATCCAGTACGCGCCGGTCGCCGGCAACCACGAGACCTACGGCGACCTGGACTACAACAGCGTCAGCGACGACCGCACGACGATCTTCGGCAACATGTTCGACACCCCGAAGAACGGCCGCATCGGGGAGAGCAACTACTCCTTCGACCGGGGCGACGTCCACGTCGCGGTGCTCAACTCCGTCGTCGACATGGACCGGCAGCTCGCCTGGCTGGCCAAGGACATCCGGGCCTCGGACCGCACCTGGAACGTCGTGACCGGCCACTACTCCTACTACGGCGGCTCGCACGGCAACGACGGCCCGCTCGCTGCGGACCGACCCAAGCTGACCGCGGCGTTCGAGAAGCTCGGCGTCGACCTCTACATCGGCGGCCACGACCACATCTACAAGCGCTCCACCATCTACGACGGTCGCCTCGCGGAGACGCCCGCGGAGGAGGCCGAGGGCACCACCTTCGTCACGCTCGGCTCCGCCGGGCCGAAGTTCTACGGCAACGTCGTGCACTGGTGGGACGACGTCGTCTTCGACGAGGACACCCAGCTCGGCACCGTCCTCGAGGTCGTGGACGACGGCCTGCGGCTCACGACGTACACCCTCGACGGACGCACCGTCGACACCTACACCGTGCGCAAGCCCCAGGGATCGTGGCGGGTCACCTCCACCGACGTCGAGGGCCGGGCGATGGAGGGTGTCGGCGTCGTCAGCCACGAGGGCTCCCCCGACGAGGCCACCGTGATCGCGGCGACCTACGACCGCACGGGGCGCACGCTGCGTGAGGTCCGCGAGGTCCGCGTCGAGCTCGACCACGAGGGCTCGGAGCAGTACACCACCTTCGACACCCCGCTCCCCGTCAACCCGAGCGACACCGTGAAGGTCTTCGCCTGGGACGGCCTGGCGACGGCCCGGCCGATGAAGGGCGCCACGCTGGTCCGGGAGGGGATCGAGGGGCAGGGCACCGCCGCGGACCCGTACCTGATCAACGCCGCCGGCGACCTCGACAAGATCACCAACGACCCCGAGGGGCACTACCTCCTCACCACCGACCTCGACCTCGGCGGCACCACCCGGTCACAGCTCGACCGGTTGGTGACCTTCCGCGGCGTCTTCGACGGCGGCGGCCACACGATCCGCGACTTCACCACGCCCGAGACGCAGGGCGTCGGCCTCTTCGCCGACAACTACGGCACCGTCCGCAACCTGGTCGTCGAGGGCGAGGTCGAGACCGACCGCGGCACCGTCGGCCTGGTCGCCGACCAGAACCACGGCCTCATCGAGCGGGTCCGCACCGCCGGATCGATCGCCGGCGCCACCCGGGTCGGCGGCATCGTCGGCGACCACTACGGCACGATCCGCGACTCCTACTCGACCGCGGCAGTCACCACCACCGGCCTGTACGCCGGCGGCGTGGTCGCCATCGCGATCGGAGGCTCGGTCACCGAGCGGGTCTACGCCACCGGCACCGTGAAGGCGACCGGACGCAACGCCGGCGGCGTGGTCAGCTACGGCTACGAGAACACCCGGGTCGGCAACGTGGTCTCCCTCAACGAGCGGGTCCAGGCCCCGTCCTTCGCCCACGCGATCGTGGGCCGGGTCTCCGACGGCCAGATCGCCGACCTGGCACGCAACTACACCAGCTCGGCGGTGACCGTCCTCGGCGAGAGCCTCACCGAGCCGCCGGCCGCGGACAACTGGCGCGGCGAGGTGGTGCCGGCCGCGACGCTGCGCACCGCGGCGTTCTTCGCCGATCTCGGCTGGGACCTCGACGGCGTCTGGGAGTGGCACCCGGACGCGAAGCGCCCGCTGCTGCGCCAGGCGGCCGAGGAGATCGACCTCGGCACCGTCCGGCCGGCGCTGGATCGGGACGACGACGGCGCCTGGCTGGTCGCCGCGCCCGACGACCTGCGCCAGGTGGTGCAGTTCCCTGACGAGTCCTACCGGCTGGCGGCCGACCTCGATGTCGCCGGTCACGACCTGCCGCAGCTGGGCAGCGCCCGCGCCTTCAACGGCGTCCTCGACGGCGACGGGCACCTGATCAGGGGCTGGAGCTCCGCCCAGGGCGGCCTCTTCTCCCTGATCGGGGCCGAGGGGCGGGTGCAGGACCTCGGCATCGTCGGCCTGGCGGTCACCAAGCCCACGGCGCGGGGCGGCGGCCTCGTCGACACGCTGCGCGGCACCGTGGAGCGGGTGTGGACCTCGGGCTCGGTGCGCGCGCAGTCCTACGCCGGCGGCATCGCGGGTGAGTCGTTCGGCACGATCCGCGACAGCTACTCCACCGCGACGGTCGCCACGACCGGCGGCAACTATGCGGGCGGCATCATCGGCGTCGCCGACTCACCGTCCACCACGGAGCGGGTCTACGCGACCGGCGTGGTCAACTCCTCCGGCACCTCCGCCGGCGGGGTGAGCGGCTACGCCCGCAACAGCGCCACGATCGTGCGACAGGCGTTCGCGCTCAACCCCTCGGTCACCGGCACCACCACCTCGCAGCGGGTGGTCGCGCGCTCGGCGAACGGCGAGACCGCGACCTTGGAGCGGCTCTACGCCGTCGAGACGCTCTCGGCCGGCGTCCAGAGCAGCACCGCCGTCGGCCCGCAGACCCTCAACGGGGAGACCCGGACCGTCGCGCAGGCCGGGTCGCCGGCAACCTGGCGCGACGACGTGGGCCTCGACCTCGACGGGGTCTGGGCATGGCACGCCGACGGCAAGCGCCCGGTGCTGGTCGAGGCCACCGAGGAGATCGAGGTCGCCGACCACCCGGCGCTCGAGCAGGAGGACGGCACCTGGCTGGTGTCGCGCGCCGTCGACCTGCAGCAGGTGGCGCTCTTCCCCGCCGAGTCCTACCGGCTGACCGCCGACCTCGACCTCACGGGGCAGCCGGTGCGGATCGAGAGCTTCAGCGGCAGCCTCGACGGCGGCGGCCACGCGATCCGCAACCTGGCCGCCACCCAGGGCGGCCTCTTCGGGACCATCGCCGCCGACGGCCGGGTCCACGATCTCGGCCTGGCGGACGTCGCGATCGCCAAGGCGACGCTGAAGGCGGGCGGCCTGGTCGACACGCTGCGCGGCACCGTGGAGCGGGTGTGGACGTCGGGATCGGTGCGTGCGCACTCGTACGCCGGCGGCATCGCCGGTGAGTCGTTCGGCACGATCCGCGACTCGTACTCGACCGCCGAGGTCACGGCGACGTCGACGAGCTACGCCGGCGGCATCGTCGGCGTCGCCGACTCGCCCTCCACGACCGAGCGCGTCTACGCCACCGGCGCGGTCCGCGCGACCACGGCCTCGGCCGGCGGCCTGGCCGGCTACGCCCGCAACAGCGGCTCCGTCGTACGCAGCGGCGTCGCGCTCAACCCGAGCGTGACGGCCACCGCGGACGCGAGCCGGATCGTGGCGCGGTTCGCGTCCGGCCAGACCGCCACGCTCGCCGACCTCTACGCGCTCGACACCCTGGTGCCGAGCGTGCAGACGAACGCCGCGACCGGCCCGGGCACGCTCAACGGCGCGTCGCTGACGGCCGAGGAACTGGTCCAGGCCGCGGCCTGGACCGCGGCCGGCTTCGACCTCGCGTCGGTGTGGAGCTGGGACGACGAGCGCGGGCGACCGGTGCTGTCCGGCGCCGCCGGCAGCGTGGTCCGGCCGGCGGCGTACCGCCCACGGAAGACAGGGCCGACGCGGGTGATCTCCGACTCGGCTCCCGCCCGGTCGCACGAGGTCGTCATCGACGGTGACGGCACCGCGACCGTCACCGTGGGCCTCGGCAGCGCCGCCGCCGACGCGCCGGCCGGCATCCTGGTGCTGCGCACCGGGGCGGACCCGCGTGCGCCGCGCGCGGAGGACATCGTCTTCGTCGACCAGCGCGCCACGGACGCCGCGGGCCGGCTGTCCTTCGAGGCCCACCTGGGCGCCTCCACCGAGGGCCTGCGGCTCGCCGTCGGCGTAGCGGGCCAGACCGATCGGTACCTCGCCTGGCTCGACCCGCAGACCGGCGGTGGTGGCCCGGTGGACCCGGTCGACCCCGGCGGATCGGGTGATCTGGAGCGGGCAGTGCCCGAGCTCACGGCGGACCGGCTGGTCGCGGCCTGGGGCGAGCGGGTGACCCTGCGGGTGCGCGCCGGCGGAGCCCGGGGTCCGGCGAGCGGCGAGCTCCGGATCACCACCGGCAACCGCACCCTGGCCACCGGCACGCTGAGCGGCGGCGCGGCCAGGGTGGCGCTGCCGCGCCGGTCGCTGCCGGTCGGGCGACACGTCGTGACCGCGTCGTACGGCGGCGACGGCTCCTACCTCGCCCGCACCACGACGGTCCGGGTGCGGGTGACCAAGGCGGCCGGCACCCTGCGCGTGGCCACGGTGACACCGAAGAGGATCGAGGCGAAGCGCACCCGGGCGAAGGTCCGGCTGCGACTCGACGCGCCCTCGGGCGTCTCGACGAACGGCACCGTGCGGATCCGGGTCGCGGGCCGGACGGTGCGCGCGAAGCTCCACGACGACGTCGCGAAGGTCCGACTGCCCCGGATCCCGAAGCCGGGGGCCACCAGGCTGGTGGCGGTCTTCCCCGGCAACGCCGAGGTGCAGCCGACCCGGGCGAGCGTCCGGATCCGGGTAGTCCGCCGCTGAGACACGACCCGGCGGAGTCTCGCCCCGAAGATCCTGGATTGCCTCGACGCCCCGGCAGGGGCAGGCTGGTGCCCAGGTTGGGAGTCTCCGGGCCCGGCCTCACGCAGATCGGGCCCGGGGACTGCACCGCCTCGGGTGCCGCCGAAGATCCTCAAAACTGACGAGTTCGGGATGCCCCGGACCGGGGTAGGGATCTCTGCGGACCCGTCCGCTTTCCCCCGGAGCGGACGGGTCCCTTCCACACCCGTCGCCGTCCACCGGGGACCTTGGTCTGGCCCGAACCGACCTGTCACGTCCGTCGGTGGAAGCGGATCTTCCCGGTGGGCAGGTACGTGGTCTGGTAGGTGGGGTCGTGGATGAGGGTGTGGTGCCAGGCGCAGAGGGAGGCGCTGTCGTGGAGGTTGGTGTGGCCGCCGTCGGTCCATCTGGTCTGGTGGTGGGCGTGGAGGCCGGTGGTGCGGTCGCAGCCTTCGGCGCGGCAGCCGCGGTCGCGGAGGAACATGGCGATCCGTTGGTGCTCGGTGTGGTAGCGGCTCCGCCGGCCGAGATCGAGCGGGACCGAGGCGCTGCCGAGGACGGCGGGAATGATGCCCGCCTCGCACGCGAGCCGGCGGGCCATCGCGGGTGAGATCTGGTCGCCGGTGTCGAGGAGCCCGGCCTTCTCGAGGCGTCCGGTGAGGATGTCTTCGTCGATGACGACCACGACGGTGGCGTTGACCCCGCCGGTGGTGGGGAGCCGGTCGGTGGGGTAGCGCTCGATCAGCTCGCACAGCGCCCGGCCGAGTGCTTCGGGTCCGGGTCGGCGCTCGATGCCGGGGCCCTGGGTGGCGGCCAGGTGCTTGGGGGCGGCGAGCGCGTGCAGCATCTTCTTGAGTGCTGCGGCGTGGTAGGTCGGCAGCGTGAACCGGCCCCGGGTGGTGCCGTCGCCGTCGTCGGCCATCGTGAGCGAGCAGGCCCGCAGCGCGGCCGCTTCCTGGCGTTGCAGGATGTCGGCTTCGTGGGCGTCGGCCTCGTCGGGGGCGATGACCTCCCACAGCCGCCGGCCCAGCCGGCCGAGTGCCTTCGCGTCGTGGTGACGCGCCTCGGCGAGTAGGTGCGCCTCGGCCTTGGCGAGGGTCTCGGGGCCGAGGTCGGTGGGGAGTCGGTCGACCCACCGGATGACGACCCGCGCCCGCTCGGCACAGATGTCCCCGGCGGCGAGCGCCTCACGGGTCGACGCGTGGGCCTCGAGGTCGTGGCCGAGCCGCACCGCGCCGTACGCGGCCGCCCGCGTGGTCTTCGTGGTGTGGGCCAGCCAGTTCGCCGCCGACGACGCACCCACCTCTACGCCGACGTGGATGGTGTCGGCGTGCGCGGCGACCCGGGCCTGCAGCTCGCTGACCTGCGCGGCCAGCCGGGTCAGCTCGACCAGCGTCGCGCCGGCCTCGGCCGGGTCCATGGACCACACCGACGCATCTGCCACCGAGTCGGCGAGATCGCGCATCTGCGCGGTCGTCGTCGACACCCGGTGTCGCGGCGTGGCCTGTGCTGTCATGACCCCTACTCAAGCACCCGCCACCGACACTCAAGGCCCTGAATCCCCTTGTTTCACAGGGTTCTGGGTCACGAACAGGTCACGATCCAGCGTGCTTCTCCACACCCGGGCCGGGTGCCTGTGGAGGGGTGGTTTCGAGACAGGCGCCAGCGCGCCTTCCTCAACCACCGTGCCCCCCGACGACGGTGGTTGAGGAGGTTGCGCCAGCAACCGTCTCGAAACCACCACGCCCAACGCGACCCGGTCCCGACCACAGCCCGGCCTCCCGACGGGTGGTTTCGAGACAGGCGCTAGCGCGCCTTCCTCAACCACCGTGAGCGATCGCAGTGCCGAGGACGGTGATTGAGGAGGTTGCGCTAGCAACCGTCTCGAAACCCCGCTGCGTCGGCGGATGCGGTGGGTCGGGTGCTGGGTGGTGGTTTCGAGACAGGCGCCAGCGCGCCTTCCTCAACCACCGTGACCCCCGAGGACGGTGGTTGAGGAGGTTGCGCTAGCAACCGTCTCGAAACCACCACGCCCAACGCGACCCGGTCCCGACCACAGCCCGGCGCCCCGACGGGTGGTTTCGAGACAGGCGCTAGCGCGCCTTCCTCAACCACCGTGCTCGGCGACGGTGGTTGAGGTGCGACGAGCGCCAGCGAGGAGCCTCGAAACCACCGTGACCCGCGGCGACGGAGGTGTGGGGAAGAATCCAGTTATGAAGGTCACCGTCGTCGGCGCGGGGTCGACGTACACGCCCGAGCTGGTCTCGGGTCTGGCCGCGCAGCGGTCGCGGCTCGCGGTCGACGAGCTCGTGCTGATGGACGTCGATCGCGAGCGGCTCGAGGTGGTCGGCGGGTTCGCGCGGCGGATGCTGGCCCACCAGGGACTGGCGACCGACGTCCGTCTGACCACGGACCGCACCGACGCGGTCCGCGACGCCGACGCCGTGCTGGTGCAGCTGCGCGTGGGTGGGCAGACGGCTCGGCTGGCCGACGAGACGTTCCCGCTGGCGTGCGGCTGCGTGGGGCAGGAGACCACCGGCGCCGGCGGACTCGCGAAGGCGCTCCGGACGGTGCCGGTGGTGCTCGACATCGCCGAGGAGGTACGCCGGATCGCCAAGTCCGACTCGTGGCTGATCGACTTCACCAACCCCGTCGGCATCGTCACCCGGGCGCTGCTCGACGCCGGCCATCGCGCGATCGGGCTGTGCAACGTGGCGATCGGCATGCAGCGCTGGATGGCGGACCTGCTCGAGGTCGACCCGGGCCGCGTCGAGGTCGACCCGGTCGGTCTCAACCACTTCTCGTGGATGCGGCGGGTGCTCCTCGACGGCGAGGACGTGCTGCCCCGGCTGCTCGACGGGCGCATGGACGACCTGAGGACGCGCCTGCCCTTCCCCGAGCACCTGATGCGGATGCTGGGCGCGCTGCCGTCGTACTACCTGCAGTACTACTACCTCCACGACCGGACAGTCGCCGAACAGCGCCGGGAGCGACCGCGCGCCGCGGTGGTGGCCGATCTCGAGACGGAGCTGCTCGACCTGTACCGCTCCCCCACGCTCGTCGAGAAGCCGACACAGCTCGAGCAGCGCGGCGGCGCCTTCTACAGCGAGGCCGCCGTCGACCTGCTCGCCTCGCTGTACGCCGACGAGCCGACCGTCCACGTGATCAACGTGCGCAACGACGGGCTGATCCCCGGCCTCGCCGCCGACGACGTCATCGAGACCCGCTGCCTCGTCAGCCGGTCCGGCATCGAGCCGCTGCCACAGCCCGACGTGCCGCCGGTCATCCTCGGGCCGATCCAGCACGTCAGCGCCTACGAGCGGATCGCCGCCGGGGCCGCGCTCTCCGGCGACGCCGACGACGTACGCCGCGCGCTGCTGGCGCACCCGCTGATCGGTCAGTGGGACCTGGTCGAACAGCTGCTGCCCGGGTTCGAGCGATGACGGCGCGCGCCCTGGTGCTCGGCGTCGACGTCGGGAACTCGAAGACCCACGTCGCCGTCCTCGACACGGGCGGAGACGTGGTCGGCGCGGCCGCCGGAACCGGCTGGAGCTCCGGCGACCTGAGCGCGGCCACGGCCGTCGACCACGTGCTCGGCTTGGCCGAGCGGGCCTGCGGACGGCGTGCCGGCTTCGCCGCCGCGGCGATCGCGATGGCCGGCCTCGACCTGCCGCACCAGGAGCGGGACATGGTCGACCGGTTCGCCGCCGCGGCACCGGCGCCCGCCGTCACCGTCGTCAACGACACCTTCGCGCTCCTGCGCGTCGGCGCGCCGTCCGGCGACGGCGTGGCAGTGGTCGCCGGCGCGGGTATCAACTGCGTGGGCGTGCTCGGCGACCGGGTGGTCCGCTTCCACTCCCTCGGCCGGCTCAGCGGCGACTGGGGCGGTGGGTACGACGTCGGTGCCGAGGCGCTCGCGCTGGCCTGCCGGGCCGAGGACGGGCGCGGGGCGGCCACGGCGCTGGAGCGGCTGGTGCCCCGTCACTTCGGCCTCGACCGGCCGCTGCAGGTGAGCGAGGCGGTGCTGGACGGTACGGTGCGCCGGGACCGGCTGCTGGAGCTCTGCCCGGCGGTCTTCGCGGCCGCCGACGAGGGCGACGCCGTGGCCCGCTCGGTCGTCGAGCGCCTGGGCACGGAGGTCGCGGTGTTCGCGCGCACCGCCGTACGCCGCCTGTCGTGGGACTCGGGTCCGGTCCCCGTCGTGCTCGGCGGCGGGCTGCTCCGGTCGCGCGACCCCGTGCTGCTCGACGCCATCACCGCGGGACTCGACGATCGGCTCGAGGTCATCGTGAGCGACGACCCGCCCGTGGTCGGATCGGTGCTGATGGCGCTCGACCTGCTCGGTGTCCCGCCGCCGGCCCGCCTGACCGCACGCCTCCGGCCGCTGCTCTCGTGAACCCCTTCCGGGCGCGATAGTCCGTCACGTTCTGGTTGTCTCGCGCGCTCGGAGGCAACCAGAACGTGACGGACTATCCCAGTCGTCGACACATACGACGATCCAGTTGTCGGCGCACGCGGCAGAGCCAGGCATGCCGACCAATGAGGGGATGCCAGGCGTGCTCGGCCGGGGTCATAGTGGATCGGTGAGCGCATCGCAGCAGTCCGCGGACGAGGTCGCGGAGCGCCTGTTCGGATCGATCCTCGGCACGGTCGAGGTGATGTCGGTCTTCCTCGGCGACCGCCTCGGCTGGTACCGGTCGCTGGCCGGCGAGGGCCCCGCCAGCGCGAACGAGCTGGCCCGGCGTACCGGCACCCACGCCCGCTACGCGCGCGAATGGCTCGAGCAGCAGGCGGTGGCCGGGCTGCTGACGGTCGAGTCCGACGGCGGGCCCGACGATCGGCGCTTCGCCATCCCGGCCAGCACGGCGGAGGTGATGACCGACCCGACGAGCCTGGCCTACCTGGCGCCCCTCGGCCGGATGTTCGGCGCGGTCGGGCCCGTGCTCCCCCAGCTCCTCGAGGCCTACCGGAACGGCGGCGGCGTCAGCTGGGACCAGCTCGGCGACGACGCCCGGGAGTCCCAGGCCGACGCCAATCGTCCGTGGTACGAGAAGCAGCTCGGCCCCGCGCTCGCGGGAGTGCCCGCGGTCCACGACGCGCTCGCCGCCCCGGGCTGCCGGGTGCTCGACGTGGGCTGTGGCGCGGGCTGGTCGAGCATCTCGCTGGCTCGTGCCTATCCCTCGGCCACGGTGCTCGGCGTCGACGTCGACGAGCCCTCGATCGCGCTGGCCGAGGACAACGCCCGCGCCGCGGGCGTGGACGACCGGGTGCGCTTCGTGAGCCGGGACGCCGCCCTCCTGCCCGACGGGACGGTCGACGTGGCGTTCGCCTTCGAGTGCGTCCACGACATGCCCCGACCGGTCGACGTGCTCTCGGCGGTCCGCCGGGCGCTCGCACCCGGGGGATCCCTGGTCGTCATGGACGAGGCCGTCGCCGACGCCTTCGCCCCGGACGGCGACGAGCTGGAGCGGATCATGTACGGGTTCAGCCTCTTCGTCTGCCTCCCCGACGGGCTCTCCTCGGCCCCGAGCGTGGGGACGGGGACCGTGATGCGCCCGTCCACGTTGCAGGGCTACGGCGAGGCGGCCGGCTTCGAGACGTTCGAGGTCCTGCCGATCGAGGAGTTCGGATTCTGGCGCTTCTACCGGCTGTCCTGACCAGGCCCGGGCCCGGGCGCGGATGATCAGGCCCGGATGATGCGCCGCTCGATCGCGGCCGCGACCGCGCCCGCCCGGGTGTCGACGCCGAGCTTCGTGTAGATGTGCGAGAGGTGGGACTTCACGGTCGCCTCGGAGACGAAGAGCTCGCGGGCCATCTCCTTGTTGCCCAGCCCACGGGAGAGCAGCTCGAGCACCTCGACCTCCCGCTCGGTGATGGTGGTCGCGCCCGGCGTCGTACGCCGGACCAGGGTCGCGGCCACGGACGGCGCGAGCACGGTCTCGCCGCGCGCGGTGGCCCGGATGCCGCCGAACAGCTCCTCGGGCGGGGCGTCCTTGAGGAGGTAGCCCCGCGCGCCCGCCTCGAGCGCCCGCAGGATGTCGGACTCGGTGTCGTAGGTCGTCAGCACCAGCACCTCCGGCGCCGGGTCGAGGGCCCGCAGGGCGGCCGTCGCCTCGGCGCCACCGGGCTCGCCGGCGCCCAGGCTCAGGTCCATCAGCACGACGTCGGGCCGGTCCGCGGTCACGACGGCGACCGCGGACTCGAGGCCGTCGGCCTCGCCGACCACGGACAGGTCCTCCTGGCCGTCGACCAGGGCGCGCAGCCCGGCCCGGATCACCGGGTGGTCGTCGACCAGCACGATCCGGATCATCGGTCCTCCTTCGGCAGGTTCGACACCGGGAAGCGGACCGACACGGTCGTGCCCTCGCCCGGCGCGCTCTCGACGTCGGCGCGGCCGCCGAGCGCCGCCGCCCGGTCCCGGATCCCGGCGAGGCCCCGGCCGCGGGTGCCGGACGGTCGTACCTGCGTGGGATCGAAGCCGCGGCCGTCGTCGCGCACGTCCAGCACCACCTCGTCCAGGTGGTAGGTCAGGGTCAGCGCGACCCGGCCGGCGCCGGCGTGCTCGCGCACGTTGGCCAGCGCCCCGCGGGCGGTGCGGACCAGGGCCGCCGCCACGTCCGCGGGTACGACGACCGGCTCGCCGTCGACGCGGACCTCGACCCGCATCCCGGGCGCGGCCTGCTCGGCCGCGCGCCGCAGGGCGGCGGGCAGAGCGTCGGGCAGGGCGGTGCCGGCAACGTCGCCGGCGAGATCGGCCGGGGCCAGGTCGCGCACCACCCGGCGTACCTCGTCGAGGCCGTCGCGGGCGGTCGCCGCCGCGGTGCGCACATGGTCGCGGGCAGTCTCGGGCTGGGTGTCCCAGGCCTGCTCGGCGGCCTGGAGCAGCAGGTTGATGCTCGACAGGCCCTGCCCGACGGAGTCGTGGATCTCCCGCGACAGGCGGGTCCGCTCGGCGAGGGCTCCGGTGCGGTGCTGCTCCTCGGCGAGCTCGGCCTGGGCCTCGACGAGCCGGTCGAGCAGGTCCTGGCGGGCACGCGACTCGAGGTCGAGGGCGCGGTAGGCGAGCACGGTGACCAGCGCGACGCCGATCGGCCCGGCGACCTGCACCGGGTCGAAGCCGTCGGCCGACGAACTGTCGAGTCGCTGCCAGGCGGCGGTCAGCAGCACGGTCATCAGCACCACGGTGCCGACAGCCCACGCGAACGGGACCACCCGCAGCACGGCGAAGGCCACCGGCACCGCACACCAGGCGAACGACGGTGCCACTGCAGTCAGCGCCCCCCACAGCACGACCATCCCGGTCACCCACACGGTGGGCCACCAGCTGCGGTCGGCCAGCAGGCCACGGGTGGCGTACGCGAGGCCAAGTACCAGTGCGCCGGCCAGGACGGCGACCCCGGTGGCGTCGAGGGCGTGCCGGTCGACGTACCGCACCGCGCAGGTGACGAGCAGCACCACCAGCACGACCAGCAGCCACCGGTCCAGCCGGTTGGCGGGCGCGAGGATGCCGTGCTCGCCGGGGCGGCGCGAGGCGGGGTGGAGGACAGACATGGCTGGCCAAGCCTAGGGAGGAACGGCGGTCCCCGGAATCAACCGATCGGCTATCGAGGGGTAGCCGGCTGCCCGACGTCCGGACCCCTCGCGGCCAGCACAGTGGTGGCATCAACCCGAGAGCCACCACCCAGGAGAGATCCATGAAGCGCACGACCATCGCCAGCACGCTGCTCGCCGCGACCGCCGTCAGCACCGTCGGCGCGGCCGTCGGCACCGCCACGCCGGCCCTCGCCGACCAGGACCGCGACCACGGCCGCGCCGCGAGCTACCTGCTGACCGGCGACCCGGTCGACGCCGCCAACCCGGCCGGCTCGAAGTTCGAGGGCATCGGCGCCGACGAGCGGCGCGGCCGGTTCTACGTCAGCGAGGTCACCGGCGGCGAGATCCACCGCGGCAAGGTCGGCACCGCCCGGACCCGGGAGTGGCTGGCCGGCCACGGCACCGACGGCCGGTTCACCGCCCGCGGCATCACCGTCGACGACCGGGGCCGGGTCTACGTCGCCGGCGGCCCGAACGGCATCGGCGACGGTGGCGTCGACAACGGCCGCCCGGACCTGTGGGTCTACAGCAAGGAGGGCAAGCGGCTCGCCGCGCTGCGGACCCCGGGCAACGACGTCTTCCTCAACGACGTCGCGATCGGCCCCGACGGCGCGGCGTACTTCACCGACTCCAACGACGCCCAGATCTTCCGCGTCGCGAAGGGCAAGCAGGGCTGGAACGTGCGGCTGTGGGCCGACGCGAGCAACAAGATCACGCGGGAGACCGGCTTCAACCTCGGCGGCATCGTGCTGACCCAGGACAAGAAGGCGTTCGTCGTCGCCCAGGGCAACGTCGGCACGCTGTGGCGCTTCGCCGTGAAGTCCGGCAAGGTCACCCGGGTGAAGACCGGCAGCGCCGACCTGGTCAACGCCGACGGCCTGGTCCTGCAGGGCAGCCGCCTTACCGTGGTCCGGAACTTCAGCAAGCAGATCGCCACGCTCCGGCTCTCCGCCGACGGCCGCCAGGCGAAGCTGATCCGCCAGCAGGCCACCTCGCCGGACCGCGTGCTGACCACCGCCAAGGAGCTGCGCGGCCAGATCCTGTACGTCGACAGCAAGTTCGACGAGCAGGTCGCCTCCGGCCCCTACGAGGTCGTCGCGGACCCGACGCGATGAGGCGCCTCGTCCTGGCCGCCCTCCCGCTCGCCCTTCTGCTGGGGGCGTGCGGGGGCGGCGGCCCCGCCACCACCCCGGAGCCCGATCCGGACCGCGCCCGGAGCCCCGCCTCCCCGGGCGGGTCCGCGAGCGGTCCGGACGCGAGCGACTCGCCGGGCGACGCCGCCGGCGCGGGGAGCGCTCCGGACGCCGAGGAGCAGGCCGCGCTGGACCGCCGGCTCCGCGACGCGGCCTGGGCGAACGACGTTGCCCGGGCCCGCCGGCTGATCCGGCAGGGCGCCGACGTGAACGCCAAGGACGAGACCGAGCAGTCGGCGTACCTGGTCGCCACCAGCGAGGGCTACCTCGACCTGCTGCGGCTCACCCTGCGCTCCGACGCCCGGATCAACGACAAGGACAGCTGGAACGGCACCGGCCTGATCCGGGCCGCCGAGCGCGGCCACGGCCTCGTCGTGGGCGAACTGCTCCGGGCCGGCATCGAACGCGACCACGTCAACCGGATCGGCTACCAGGCCATCCACGAGGCGGTGTGGCTCGGCGAGGACACCGCGACGTACGCGACCACCGTCCGGGGGCTCGCCGCGGGCGGCGCACGCCTGGCGAGCCGCTCACCCTCAGCGGGACTGACCCCCGTGGAGATGGCCCGCGAGCGCGGGTTCGACGGACTGGAGAGGATCCTGAGGAGCATGACCACTGCCGATCGCCCTGCCGACCCCGACGCCGCCCTGCTGCGGGCCGCCGCGGACGGCGACGCCGACGCGGTCGCCGTCGCGCTCCGCGCGGGCGCCGACATCGAGGCCCGCGACGAGCGCGACCGTACCGCGCTGCTGCTCGCCGTCACCTACGACCGGGTGCCGGTCGCCGAGGTGCTGGTGGCCATGGGCGCGAACCCCGACGCCCTCGACGCCCAGCACGACACCCCGTGGCTGGTCACCGGCGTCACCGGCAGCGTCGCGATGCTCGAGGCCCTGCTGCCGGCCGACCCCGACCTCACCGTCCGGAACCGGTACGGCGGCCTGTCGCCGATCCCGGCCAGCGAGCGCGGCCACGTCGCCTACGTGCGCCGCGTCGTGCAGACCGACGTCGACATCAACCACGTCAACGACCTCGGCTGGACCGCGCTGCTGGAGGCGATCATCCTCGGTGACGGCGGTCCCGACCACCAGGAGATCGTCCGGATCCTGCTGGCGGCCGGGGCCGACCCGACCATCGCCGACCGCGACGGCGTCTCGCCGCTGCGCCACGCCGAGCAGCGCGGGTACGACGAGATCGCAGCCCGGCTGCGCCGCTGAGCCCGGCGACCCCGCCCGCGGCGGCTCGAGCTCATCGGGCCGCCGCGGGCTCCCTCGGGATGTCGGCGTCGAACCCGACGGCGACCGGCAGGTCCGTCACGACGCGGGTGTCGAGGAACTCCCACCACTCGTCCTGCGAGACCCGCTCGGACTCCCAGTCCGCGTTGCTCTTGAGGTTGGCGAGCGCGGCGCGGTACTCCCCCCAGCCGGCCTCGTTCTCGAAGCCGGCCCAGTTCTCGATGACGTAGACGTCGCCGATCACCGAGTAGTACCAACGCAGCGACTTCACCATCGGCAGGTCGTCGTAGAAGAAGCGCTCGCGGTCCTCCAGCCAGGACCAGAACTCCTTCATGTTCTGCCGCGCCCGGGGCGCGAGCTTCATCCGGTAGACGAGGTAGATCATGCGGGGCTCCCCTGCAGGTGACGCCGGAACCAGGTCCAGCTGGTCTCGTTGGGCTCGCTCCACGCCTCCGGGGCGCTGGCGTACTCGGGATAGTGGGCGTCGATCTGGACGCGGGTCGTCTCCGGCACCTCGTCATACGAGCCGAGCTTGACGCCGCGGGTGTGGAACACCAGGCCACCCGGGCGGTCGCCCATCCGCATCCAGGGCAGCCACGGGGACAGTCGGGCCCACGAGAGCTCGCAGGGCACCGAGGTCAGCGACTCGTCGGCGAGCGCACCGGCGCTGGTGAAGAACTGGAACAGCTCCAGCGCGCGGTAGGTGTCGTCGGCCGAGTGGTCGGGGAACTCCGCGACCGGCAGCGGGGAGGGATAGGCGAGCGGGATGTCCATGTTGAAGCAGATCCGGTCGCCCAGCCGCGTGGTCGGCACCCGGAACGGGCCCCATCGGGTCTCCAGGGTCCAGCGCTGGTTCACCGGATCGTTGGTGACGTGGCAGACCCGCACCTCCTCCCCGGTCCAGGGGTTCGACCAGGTGTCCAGGACCTCCCGGGTGCGGGGGTCCTGGTAGAACGCGATCTCCCGCGACAGCAGGTCGTAGCCGTCCTCGGTGGGGACGACGCGCGCGACGTTGAGGCCCTCGAAGCCGAAGAGGTGCCGGTACGCCTCGCCCGGCGCGTTCACGTAGACGTCGCCGGTCCACCAGACCGGCACGTCGGCGCCGGACAGGTCCGCGCGGGTGCGGGCCAGGGCGTCCAGCTGCTGACGGGGCGAGTCCAGGGGCACACTCGTGTTCATCGAACCTCCAGTCGGTCGGTGACGTCGGCCTGCGGGTGCGGCAGGTCGACGGTCGGGGTGTCGCGGGCACAGTCGGCGGGTGGGTCCGGAGCCGCGGCCGGCTCCGGCCGGTCCTCCGGAAGGGACCCCGGCATCAGCAGCGGCATGCCGACGTCCAGGATCCGGTGGCAGGCCACCTCCACGCCGGCGTGCTGGAGCAGCTCCGGCCGCTCCTGGCCGCACTCATCGCTGGCCAGGTGGCAGCGCGGGTGGTAGGCGCACCCGTGCGGCGCGGCCGCGGACGAGGGCACCTCGCCCTTCGCCGCCGCGAGCTCGCGGTGGTCGGGGTCGGGGTCGGGCACGCTGTCCAGCAGCATCCGGGTGTACGGGTGGGAGGGCCGGCGCAGCACCAGGTCGGCGGCGCCGCTCTCGACGAGCCGGCCCAGGTACATCACCGCGGCCCGGTCGGCGATCATCCGGGCGACGTCGATCTCGTGGGTGATCAGCACGATGCTCAGGTCGAGGTCCGCTCGCAGCTCGCGCAGCAGGTCGATCACGGTCGCCTTGACGCTCGCGTCCAGGCTCGCGGTCGGCTCGTCGAGGACCAGCACCTTCGGCGAGAGCAGCAGCGCCCGGGCCAGCGCCGCGCGGGCCAGCTCGCCACCGCTGACGTCGGAGGGCCGCGAGGCCAGGTGGGCCGCGGACAGCCCGACCCGCTCGACCATCTCCTCGATCCGCGCCCGGCGCTGGCGCCGGTCGGTCTCGACCTTGTTGACCAGCAGCGGCTGGGCCAGGGAGTGACCCAGGGTGCGGCGTCGGTTGAACGCCGACCACGGGTTCTGCGCGACCAACTGGATCAGCCGCCGGTCCCGCGCGGTGCGCTCCGGCCGCAGCTCGACACCGTCGACGGCGATCGTGCCCCGGGTCGGCTCGACCAGTCCGACGAGCATCCGCGCGACCGTGGACTTCCCGCAGCCCGACTCGCCGACGATCGTCATCACCTCGCCGCGCTCGACGGCGAAGGAGACCTCGCTGACCGCACGCACGAGGACCGAGCTCTTCTGCCAGCCGCCGTGGTCGATCCGGAAGTGCTTCTCGAGGCCCTCGGCCACCAGCATGCTCATGTCGCCTCCTCGACCCGGTGGCACCGGACCATCGACGTCCGGTCGCCCAGCACGGCCGGCATCTCCTCGGTGCAGCGCGCATCCGCGAGGGCACAGCGCGGCGCGAACGGGCAGCCGGTGGCCCGGTTGGCACCCGCCGCCGTACCGCGCAGGGTGCTCAGCCGGCCGCGCTCGGGCGTCCAACGGGCCGGCATCGCGCCGAGCAGCGCCTTCGTGTACGGATGCTGCGGGCGGTGGAACAGGTCGGAGGTGGTGGCCACCTCGACCAGCCGGCCGCCGTACATCACCCCGACCCGGTCGCAGATCTGCGCGATCACGCCGAGGTCGTGCGAGACGTAGACGATCGACAGTCCCAGGGTGTCGCGAATGCCGAGCAGCAGCTTGAGCACCTGGGCCTGGACCGTCGCGTCGAGGGTCGTGGTCGGCTCGTCGGCGAGCAGCAGCGAGGGCCGGTTGGTCAGCGTCGCGATCGCGATCAGCAGCCGCTGTAGCTGGCCGCCCGAGAACCGCGACGGCAGGTTGTCGAGCCGGCCGAGCACCGAGTGCAGGCCGATCCGCGCCAGGGAGTCGCGCACGTCGCTGTCGTCGATGCTGTCGCCGAAGTACCAGCGCAGCTGCTGCCCGACGGGTGTCGTCGGCGACAGCGAGGTCATCGGGCGCTGCGGCACCAGGGCGATCTCGGTGCCCCGGATCCCGCGCATCTGCTTGTCGGTGAGCGAGAGCAGGTCGCGGCCGCCGAACTCCACGCCGGTGGCCTCCACCCGCGCGCTGTTCGGCAGCATCCGCATCAGGGCATTGCAGATGCTGCTCTTGCCGCTGCCCGACTCGCCGACGACGCCGAAGACCTCGCCGCGGCGTACGTCGAAGCTCACCCCGCGCACGGCCGTGACGGCGGCGCCCCGGCCGGCGGCGTACCGGACCGCGAGGTCGCTCACCCGGAGCACGACGTCGTCGCTCGCGTGGCGGCCCGGCGTCGAGGTGCCGGGTTCCAGGGTGAGCTCACTCATCGGTGCCCCCGGGGACCAGCGAGAGGTTCTGGGGGGCCACCCGGCTGATCCGCAGCTGGTCGAGGTTCAGGGGCGAGACCGTGGCCAGCCGGGCGACCACGATCTTCGGGTACACCGGAGGGAACATCACGGCCTCCTCGACGAGGATCTCGTTGATCCGGCGCAGGCTCGCGGCCCGCACCTCGTCGTCCGAGGTCCTCCAGACGGTGTCCATCAGCTCGTCCACCTCCTGGTTGACGAAGCCGCACGAGAGCACGCTCGTGGACTGCGCCGGCGCGAGCGCCATGTAGTTCGCCGGTCCCGAGGTGAAGCCGGACTGGAAGACGTTCATCAGCATGTCGTAGCTGCGGTCGAGCATCTTGTTCGACCACGGCCCGCCGGCGAGCTGTTGGATGGTGACGTCGATGCCGATCTTCGCCCAACCGGCGGCCAGCACCTGGGCCATGTCACGACTCGTGTGGTTGGTCCCGATGGTCAGGGTGAAGTCCCGCCGCTCGGTGGTGGCCTGGTCGAGCAGCTCGCGGGCGTGATCGAGGTCGGGTTCGTCGGGATAGGGCTGGAGGTCGGGATCCCAGCCCATCTCGGCCGGTCCGATGGGCCCCTGCCCGATGACGGCGGCGCCGCCGAAGACCTTCGACAGCACCCCGTGTCGATCCGTGGCTGCGGCGACGGCCTTGCGGAACCACGGATCGGAGAACGGCTCGCGCATCACCGCGACGTAGCTGAGGATGTCGTTCGGTCCCTCGACCTCGTCGACGTGCAGGTCCGGGTTCGCCCGCACCGAGCCGATGTTGTGGTACGGCACCGAGGTGAGCAGGTCCACCTTGCCCTGGCGCAGGCTGATCAAGCGGGTCGCGCCGTCCTGGAAGACGGTGTACTCGATGCCGGTCAGGTCGGGCTTGCCGCCGTGGTAGCCGTCGTACGCGACCATCTTGAAGGTCTGGCCCGGGGTGAAGGACTCCAGCCGGAACGGGCCGGTGCCCATCATCGCGTCCTTGCGCTTGGCGTAGTCGCGGTGGACGATCGGCAGGTTGGTCAGGTGCGACCGCATCAGGCCGTACGGCTTGGTCAGCTCGATGCGGACCGTGTACGCGTCGTCGGCGCCGTAGCTCTGCACGTAGCCGAGCAGGTAGGTGATCCACTCGCTGCCAGACCCGAGGTCGTTGACGTGCGCGAGCGTGGCGACCACGTCGTTGGCGGTCAGCTCGTCGCCGTTCTGGAAGGTGATCCCGCTGCGCAGCGGGATCCGCCAGGTCAGCCCGTCCGCGGAGACCTCCGGCTCCCCCGCCGCCAGCAGCGGCACCGAGCGCTGCCGGTCGTCGTAGGCGTAGAGCGTCTCGACGACGGGCTCGGCGATCCAGCGGGTGACCTCCGACCCGGAGTCGAGCGGGTTGATGTTGCTGGGCGCGGAGGCGACGGCGATCCGGAGGATGCCGTCGCGATGGCGCTCCTCGATGCGTGAGGCCACCGAGGTGCTCGCGCAGCCCGTCGCCGCGGCCACCGTCACCGCGGTGATCCCGAGGAACCCGCGCCGGCTGAGCGGGAAGCCCTCCCCCACCACCGATCGAAGTCGCTCCGTGCTCACTCCGCACCCCCTTCGCTGCCGCCGAGCAGAGCGTCGCTGAGCGCGTCGCCCAACAGGTTGAAGCCGAGGATGCCCAGCACCATCACCGCGCCGGGCAGCGTCGCGTACCACCAGGCCCCCTCGAGGATCTGGGAGCCGGCGTCGGCGATCAGGTTGCCCAGCGTCGGCTCGGGTGGCGCGAGCCCGAAGCCGAGGAAGCTCAGGCCGCCCTCTGCGAAGATCGCGATCGCCATCGCCAGGCAGGCCTGGACGACCATCGGCGGCAGCACGTTGACCGAGATCTCGGAGAGCAGGATCCGGGTCCGCCCCACGCCGAGCACCTGGAGCATCGCGACGTAGTCGTCCTGCATCTCCACCAGCGTCGCCGCGCGGACGATGCGGGCGAAGAAGGGCACGAAGCCCAGCGCCAGGCACACGATCAGCCGGGTCCGCATGCCGAAGGTCACCGGGCCGATCTCGATCGTGCCGGTGCCGGTGAGCGTCAGCACGAACATCACGAAGACGAACATGGGCAGCGCCTGGACCGTCTCCAGTCCGCGCATGATGGCGTTGTCGAGGCGGCCGTTGTAGTGGTAGCCCGCCAGCATGCCGAGCGGCATCGCGACCGACAGCGAGAGCAGCACGGTCCCGAGGGAGATCGTCAGCGAGTTCCAGGCGCCCTCCGCGGTCCGGGCGAAGACGTCGCGCCCGAGGGTGTCGGTGCCGAACCAGTACTCGGCGGACGGCGGCTCCGCACCCGGCGCGTCGAGCAGGGTGGGGTCACCGATCAGCTGGCCGACGGTGGCGATCAGCAGGAACGCGACCACGCAGCCGACGCCGAACCAGTTGGTGACGCCGTGGATCGGCCAGCGTCGTACGTCGACGACCCTCAGCACCAGCGGCCGGGAGGCCGGGCGCGCAGGCACCGGCGCCGCGGTCGGGCTCATCACGGTGGTCACCGGTCGGTCTCCCTCGGTTCGGCGGCGGTGGCGGTCATGCCATCACCGGTGCGGTACGGCGCTGGGTGCTGGTCCGAGTCCGCGGGTCGACGACGAAGTAGAGCGCATCGACCACGAGGTTGAGCCCGAGGAAGATCATCGCGGTGAAGACCGAGCAGCCCAGCGCGAGCGGGTAGTCCTGGCGCAGGAACGCGGTGACCATCAGCTGGCCGAGGCCGGGGATCTGGAAGACACTCTCCACCAGGACCGTGCCCGAGACCAGGCCGCCGAGCAGCACGCCGACCACCGTGAGCGTGGGGATGATCGCGTTGCGGATCGCGATCCGCTTCATCATCTGTCGCTGCGGCATGCCCATCGCGGTCGCGAAGGCGACGTAGTCGAAGGAGAGCACGTCGATCAGGGCGGCCCGGATGGAGCGGACCACCAGCGCGAAGGTGGACAGGCCCAGCACCAGGGCGGGCAGCAGCATCACCTTGAGGTTGGCGATCGGGTCCTCGGTGAAGCGGACGAAGCCACCCGCGGTGGGGAGCATGTCGGGGTAGCGCTGGCCGATGAAGACCAGCGAGAGGACGGCGAGCCAGTACGCCGGGACCGAGAAGCTCAGCACCGTCACCACCCGCACCGCGCCGTCGCTCCACGAGCCCCGCCGGGTCGCCGTCCAGCAGCCGAGGAGGAATCCCGGGACCATCGCCAGGAGCGCCGCCAGCCCCCCGAGCTCCAGGGAGACCGGCAGGTGGCTGGCGATCTGGGACATCACCGAGGTGCCGTCGTACAGCGAGGTGCCCAGATCGCCCCGCAGGAGGCCGAAGAGGTAGTCGAAGTACTGGATGAAGATGTTCTGGTCGAGCCCGTGCTCGGCCTCGTACGCCGCCCGGGCGAGCGGGTCGGCGGCCACCGCCGGCGGCAGCGAGTTCACCGGGCTGCCCGGCGCCAGGCGGAGCAGGAAGAACATGCCGGTGACGACGAGCCAGAGCACCAGGATGGCGTTGAGCGTGCGTCTCACCATGAACTCGAGCATCGTCATCTCCCCACTCGGATACTCCGGACGGTCACTACACGGTCACAGCATGATCGGTGATCTCAGCCGAGATTGAGGCCCAACAGGGATCCGAGTCCGTATGTCGCGGCCGCGGCCAGCGACCCGACCGCCACCTGACGCAGGATCGCGACCCCCATCGGCCGACCGTTGAGGCGGGCCATCACGGCTCCGACCGCGACCAGCGCGAGCAGGGCGATGCCGATGGCGCCGAGCAGCGCGGCGGTGCCGCCGGTGATCAGGTACGGCAGCACCACGAGCACCGCGCCAAGCGAGAAGGCGACGAAGCTGGACGCCGCGGCGCCCCAGGGCGAGCCGAGGTCGTCCGGGTCGAGGCCGAGCTCCTCGCGGGCCAGCGTGTCGAGGGCGATCTCGTGGTCGGACATCACCTGGGCGGCGATGTGGCTCGCGTCCTCCGGGGTGAGCCCCTTCGCCTGGTAGATCAGCTCGAGCTCGCGCTGCTCCTCCTCCGGCATCAGCCTGATCTCCTCGGCCTCGAGGGCGATCTCGCGCTCGAACGCCTCGCGCTGGTTCGCCATCGAGATGTACTCGCCGGCGCCCATCGAGAAGGCGCCCGCGAGCAGCCCGGCCAGGCCGGCGAGGAGCACGGTGCCACGGTCGGCGGAGGCGCCGGCGAACCCCATCACGAGTGCCGTGTTGGAGACCAGCCCGTCGTTGACGCCGAAGATGCCGGCACGCAGGGTGCCAGACTTGTTGCTGCGGTGCCAGCGCTCCCCGACACCGGACTCACCGATCATCTCGCCGAGGACGTCGGCGTGTTGGGACTCCTCGAGGAGCATCGACTCCGGCGCGTCCGGGTCGTCGGCGTAGGTGTCGAACCCGTTCCGCTCGTCCTGCTCGATGACCGGCAGCACGAGGTCCGGCGTGTACTGACGGGCCAGCTCGAGGAGCGACTGGGTCCGCGCCCCCGGGACGAACTCCCCCGGCTCCGGCGGCTCGCCGCCGAGCCGGCGGATCTCGTTGGCCCAGAAGTCCGCGTGGCGGTCCTCGATCGTGGCCAGCTCCAGGAACGCGTCTCGACGCGTGCCCCGGCTCAGCTGGGCGAGGCCCCGGTAGAGCGCGGAGGCCTCTCGCTCGGTGGTGATGTGTCGGCGGTATCGGTCGAGCGGGTGCTCGGACCGCGCGGTCGGGTGGGTGGTGCTCATCTGTCTGTACCTCGACTCGTTCGTTCGGGCGGCGTGCGGCTCGTCAGGGCGTCAGGCTGATCGCCTGCTCGGGGCAGGACGTGAGGGCCGTCTGGGCGTCCGCGAGCTGCGCGTCGGTGAGGTCGCCGGTCGCCGTGACGCGGCCGTAGCCCCACTCGTCGACGTCGAACACGCTGGGCGCGAACCGGGCGCAGTACTTGCGGCCCTCGCAGCGCGAGGAGTCGATGCTGGCCTTCATGGAGATCCCCTGTCGTTGGGTGTCGTGGATGTCGGTGGTCAGGTCGGCGGCAGGACCGCGCGGAACCTGGTGACCGCCCCGCCTCCGGGACGATCGAGGGTGATGTCCCGGCAGCCGGGACAGGAGCGCTCGCGGTGGGCGAGCAGCTCGGCGGAGAAGTTGGTGATCAGCGAGCCGATCAGCAGCGAGTCGGCGTCCGGCAGCGCGCAGTTCCCGCGGCCGGCCATCGCCTCGGCCCGCCGTTCGAGCTGTGCGAGGTCGTCGTCGCTCCCGGTGCCGTTGGCGATCCTGGTCAGCTGCTCGACGACGACCTGGGTGCCTCGCACGCACGACCCGCACTGTCCGGAGCTCGACTCACGGAGGTAGGTCGCCACGTCGAGGGCGGCCCCGACCACGCACTCGGAGCGGTCCAGCACGATGAGCGCGCCGCACCCCCACAGTGCGCCGCGCTCCCGCATGGAGTCGTGGCCGACGGCCGCCGAGAGGATGTCGGTGGTCCACACACCGCCGGCGAAGCCGCCCACCAGGACGGCTCCGGCCTCGATGCTCGACCACCGCGGGTGCTCGGCGACGACCGCGGAGAGGGGCGCACCGCGCCGCGCCTCGACGAGGACCGCCTCGCCGGCGATCAGCACGGTGGCGAGCATGGTGGCTCCGGCGTCGTGGCCCTCCCGGACGGCCAGCGCGAGCCGGGCGGCGGTCTCGACGTTGACGACCAGGGTGGGTCGTCCGGCGACGCCCTCCTCGTAGGGGCGCGGCGGCTTCCGCAGCGGCTTGGCTTCTCCCCCACTCAGCCGGTTGACGACCGCGGTCTCCTCGCCGGCGACGTACGCCGCGTCGACCTCCTCGACCGAGGCGCCGGCCAGCTCGGCCGGCGCCTCGGCGAGGGCGGCGCGGAGGGCCGCCGCGGACTCGGGGTCCGAGACGTAGGCGACCAGGCGGTCGGCGCCCACCGCGGTGGCGGCGGTGCGCAGACCGTCGAGGACGAGGTGGGGCCGGTTGCGCATCAGCCACCGGTCCTTGATCGAGGCCGGTTCGCCCTCCTCACCGTTGACGACCACCGCGCGCGGACCGGTGCCGCTCAGCACCGCGTCGAGCTTGACCGCGGTGGGGAACCCGGCGCCCCCGGCGCCTCTGAGCCCGGCCCGCTCCGCGGCGGCGACGATGGCCGCGGCGGGCGGGAGCGGGCCGTACCCGCCCGAGCTCCGATAGGCGCCGACCCCATGATCGGGGACGCCGAGGAGCAGCCTCGGATCCGCTGGCGCGGTGGTCGTCATCGGCAGGTCACTTCTTGAGGTAGCGCGGCAGGTCGCGTCCGATCTCGGCGAGCACCTTGGTGTTCAGGCGGTAGGCGAGGACCGCCTCGTCGATCACCTTCTGCTGCTCCTCCTCGCCCCAGGGCGCGGCGTCGAGCTGGTCGCGGTACTGGATCTTGAAGGCCTTGTAGTCCGGGATCTGGTCGAAGACGTAGAACTGCACGCCCTGCTGGTCCTTGAACTGGAACGCCCGCTCGACCGCGCCCTTGATGACCTGACCACCGGACAGATCGCCCAGGTAGCGGGTGTAGGCGTGCGCGACGAAGCCGCCGGGCCAGTCGAAGCAGACCTCCTTGAGCCGGTCGCAGTACTCCTTGGTCGCCTCGTTCGGGGCGATCTGGGTGCGCCAGTCGTCGCCGAGCAGGAACTGCAGGTCTGCCTCGAGTGCGGGGATCCGGGCGAGCGAGTCGTACACGAAGGGCCCGCCGACGGCGTCGTCGCGCATCTTCTCGGCCGCCTCCTCGATCACGAGGTAGGCGTAGTAGTGCTGCACGACCATGTCGACGTAGCCCTGGACGTTGCACTGTCCGCCGAGGAGCGCCTGCATGTACTCGGTGTACTCAGCGTGCTCGTGGTCGTCCCACGTCATCGACTTGAGTTCCTCGGAGAAGCGCGAGCTGGTCGTCGCCGGTTCGCTGCCAACGGTCATCTGTGACTCCTTCTTCGCCGGCGCTTCGGCCGCTTTCCAATAGGTGGTTGCTCGAAGATGCGCTGTAGCTGTCTGCTCACAGCAGCATCCGACGCACCGATCCTGACCGGTTTATGACGAACTGTCAACACGTTTCTGACTGCTCGTCACGAGTTACAGACAAATAGTCATGAAACTCTTTCCAATGTGACGTGCGTCGCCTAAAGTCCCACCAACCGACCGAAGGAGTTCCCTTGTCACGTTCCATCCTGGTCGCCCGCTCGCGCGGCGTCGGCCGCGCAATCATCGTGCTGCTCATGGCCGCCGTCTGGCTGGTCGCGTACAGCTCGCCGGCGTCGGCCGACGGCGCCTCCCTCGAGGTCGATCCGTCGACCGAGATCGATCCCGCCGGCGGCGAGGTGACCGTGACCGGCACCGGCTTCGAGCCCAGCGTCGGGCTGTTCGTGGTCGCCTGTGATCCCTCGGTGCCCAAGGGCGGCGCCTGCGACATGGCGAACTTCCAGCAGCCCCAGACCGATGCCGACGGATCCTTCGAGGTGACGCTGAAGGTGGTGCCGAAGTTCGGTCAGACCGACTGCGCCAAGACCCCGTGCGGCATCCAGACCAGCAAGGTCGGCGAAGGCGCGAACCGCACGCAGGAGCGCACCGTGCCGATCGGCTTCGCCGGCGGAGTCGCGCCGGTGGACGGCTGGCCGGGCGTGGGCTCCGCCGACGCCGACCCCGGCGACACCGCCACCGACAGTGCCGGCGCGTCCGACGACGGCCAGCAGGACAGCGCCGACGAGGACTCGAGCTCGTCGACCCCGATCGTGATCGGCGTGATCGCGGCCGTGGTGGTCATCGGGGCTGCCGTCTTCGTGATCGCACGACGCCGCCGTCAGCCCGCCGACATCCAGTGACCGTCCAACAAGGAGAGAACGCATGACGATGTACACACCCGGCCGGAAGGGCCGCGCCAGGGGCAAGACCCGGCGCGGCCGCCTCTTGGCCGCCTTCACCGCCACCGTGGCACTCGCTGTGATGCCAGCGCTCGCCGTCGTCTCACCCGCGAGCGCTGCACCGAAGGGCACCCTGGCCGCCGTGAGCGGTACGACGGCTGGGCTCACCCCGGGTCAGAGTGTCGATCTGACGCTCACCAACTACCCAGCCGAGAACGTGCTGGTGAAGTACTGCGAGCTCGTCATGGTCGGCTTCAGCATGACGGTCGGCGACTGCGCCGCTTCTCCGGTCAACGTCACGGTGCCCGACACGGCTGGCGGGCGCGGGAACGCCACCGCCACCGCCGTCGCCCAGAAGATGATCGGCGCCAAGGACTGCGCCGCTGCGGCGATGTGCGGGTTCGTCACCGAGTCCGCCGGGGTTACGAAGAATCCCGACTCGGACGTGAAGCTCACCGTCGCGTTCGACACACCAGAGCTTGAGATCCTCGATCGCGCGCCGACAGCTGCCGACAACAGCCCGGTCACGGTCAAGGGCACCGGATTCCGCCCGAACACCACGATGCGGCTCACTCAGTGCAACAACTCGCTGCCCGCGGGCGGGAAGTGCCGCTCGACGCTCGGCCAGGGCTACGCCGAGCCGACCACGGACGCCAACGGGGAGTTCGAGACCGAGCTGAACGTGTCCGCGTCATACGTCTCGGGTGCCGACACCCTCAACTGCACCGACGGGTCGATCGTCTGCGGTGTCCAGACCAGCAGCAAGGTGTCCGGCGCGGACCGGACCCAGCAGGCGATGGTCGATCTGGACTTCGGCGGCACCCTGACGGCCAGCAAGGTCACCGGGATCTCCACCGCCGGTGAGTCCATCACCGCCACCGGCACAGGCTTCCAGCCGAACATCGACCTCTACCTGGTCAACTGCGACACCGCGGTCCCGGCGGGCGGGGCCTGCGACATGGCACGGCTCGAGGAGGTGCACACCGACGCGAACGGCGGATTCAGCCAGGCGATCACCGTCGGCTCCTTCACCGGCACCGACTGCCTGGTCAAGGCCTGCGGCCTGCAGACCAGCAAGGTCGGCGCCGGCGCCGACATGAGCCAGACCGCGACGCTGCCGCTGTCCTTCACTGCGCCGCCAGTGCACACCGCGGCGCTGACTGCCAGCAAGACGAGCGGACTGAGCGCGGCCGGTGAGTCGATCACCGCCAACGGCACCGGCTTCCAGCCGAACATCAACCTGTTCCTCGCCCTGTGCGACACCGCCGTCCCGGCCGGCGGCGCCTGCGACATGACGAACTTCAAGCAGGTGACTACCAATGGCTCCGGCGCGTTCAGCCAGGCCATCAAGGTCGGCTCCTTCACCGGCACCGACTGCCTGGTCAAGGCCTGCGGCCTGCAGACCAGCAAGGTCGGCGCCGGGGCCGACGCCAGCCAGACGGCGACCCTGCCGCTGTCCTTCGTAAACACCCCGCCGGCGCCCACCGCGACGCTGAGCGCCAGCAAGACCACCGGCATCAGCATGTCCGGCGAGGACCTGCAGGTGAACGGCTCCGGCTTCAAGCCGAACGTCTCGCTGTTCCTCGCACTGTGCAACACCAAGGTCCCCGCCGGCGGCGCCTGCGACATGGCCAACTTCAAGCAGGTCAAGACCGACGGCAGCGGCGCCTTCCCGAAGACCTCGATCAAGGTGGTCGGGAGCTTCACCGGTGGGAACGGCTCCAAGGTCGACTGCCTGAGCGACCCGTGCGCGCTGCAGACCAGCCAGGTCGGCGCGGGCTCGGACGCCACGCAGACCGCCACCCTGCCGCTGGGCTTCGTCAAGGGCTCCGCGACGGGCTCCAAGGCGGCGCTGAACGCACCGAAGGTCGTCAAGTCCGGCAGCACGGTCAAGGTCAAGGGCAGCGGCTTCAAGGCCGGCACCAAGGTCCAGACCGCGCTCTGCAAGACGTCGGCCAAGGTCGGCAAGCAGTGCTGGACCGCGAAGGCCAAGACCGCCAAGGTCAAGAAGAACGGCACCTTCACGGCGAAGATCAAGGTCGCCAAGAAGTTCCAGTCCAAGCAGGGCAAGGTCAACTGCGGCAAGTCCAAGTGCGCGATCAAGACCTGGAACAAGAAGAAGCCGAAGCAGGCCTCGAGCCAGGTCACGCACAAGGTGAAGTTCGGCAACAAGACCGCCCGCACGACCACGATCGTGTCGACCTCGACCGCGCTGTCCCCGACCTTCGCGGTCCGGGCCGCGCGCGCCGGGGAGAGCCTGTCGGTGAGCAAGACCTCGGGACTCTCGCCGGCCGGTGAGACCGTGTCGGTCAAGGGCTCGGGCTTCAACCCGAAGGTCGGCCTCTTCATCGCGCTGTGCAACACCGACGTTCCCGCCGGCGGCGCCTGCGACATGTCCAACTTCAAGCAGGTGCAGACCGACGCCAACGGCGCCTTCCCGGCGACCTCCATCAAGGTCGTGGGCACGTTCACCGGCGGCGACGGTTCCAAGGTGGACTGCTCCAGCGACCCGTGCGCCCTGCAGACCAGCCAGGTCGGGTCCGGGGCCGACGGACAGGCCACCGTGCCGTTGACGTTCGGCGGCACCTCCTCGGGCGGCGACTCGGGCGGCGACTCGGGCGACGACGGCGCCTCCGGGGGCGACTCCGGCGGCAACGACAGTGGCGACGACGGCGCCACGTCCTCCGGTGGCACGTCGGCGAACGGCTCGTCGAGCTCGGGCGGCGGCGCCGTGCTGCCGCAGACCGGTGCCGGCGACGAGCTGTGGCTCGCCACCGTGGGTCTGCTGATGCTGGTCGGCGGGCTCGCACTGACCCTGCGCAGGAGCGCGCGCGCTTCCTGACGGCACACACAAGTGGGGCCGTGACGGATCTCCGTCACGGCCCCACTGCTGTGTCCGGCGGGCGGTGGTGATCCACCTTCTCCGCCCGCCAATCGGTGGCTGAGCCACCGCCGCCCGCAGGGGGGTCGCCGAGGTGCGAGCGCAGCGAGCGTGGTCGACGCCACCGGCTCACCAGGAGCGGACCAGCAGCCGATCCACGCGAGCCGGGAGGTCCGCGCCGGCGGGGAGCCACGTCCAGGTCCAGCGCTCGACGTCCAGGGCGTCACGGGCCTTCGCCGCGGGCGCCAGCGGGCCGCTGACGACCTCGGAGCCCCCGTGCCCGGCGCTCGACGCCATCAGCACGCCGAGGGCGTCCGCGGGACCGGAGGCGGTGCGCCGGCGTACGTCGTACCACCCGGGCTGCCAGGTCGGGACCCCGCCGAACCAGGCGAGCGCCAGGGCTCCGTCCGGCGTGCGGGTGTCCTGTCGACACGCGTCGGCGGGCACGAACGCCCAGCAACCGGCGCCGTGACGCCGCCCGTTCATCTCCAACACGCCCGCGAGCACCACGAACTCCTCGGCCACCGCGTAGCTGCCCGTCGCCATCCGCTCCCACCCCGGGGGGAAGCGGACCAGCGAGACCGACGCCTTGCTCGCGCGGTCCAGCCACAACCGGTGCAACCGCACGGGTGCCGAGCCGCCGGGGATCTCCTGATCGACCCAGCCGGCCGAGGTGGCCGCGACCTCGTGAAGGTCGACGGCGCGGAGGCCGTCGACGGACCCCGTCATGAGCCGACGCGCGCGAGCACCCGGCGGGCGTTGCGGACGACGGCGAGGTCGATCATCCGGCCGTCCGCGTCGAGCAGCACGCCGTCGCCGGCCTGCTCGGCGCGCTCGAACCGGTCCACGATCTCGCGGGCGCGGTCGATCTCGTCGGGCCGCGGGGTGAACACGTCGTTGACCACCGTGACCTGGGCCGGGTGGATGCAGGCGCGACTGCCGTAGCCCATCCGGCGCAGGGCGTCGGTCGAGGACCGCAGGGCGTCGAGGTCGGTGAAGTCGGTCGTCACCGGGCCGACCGGGGCCTCGATGCGGGCCGCCGCCGAGGCCAGCACGACCTGACCACGGACCCAGGCCAGCTCGGCACCGTCGGCGCCTGGTTCGATCCCGCAGTCGGCCGCCAGGTCGACCTCGCCCACCTGGAGCCGCGCCACGCGCGACGCGGCCGCGATCGCGGGCGCGGCCAGCACGGCCGCCGCGTCCTCCAACAGGGGCGAGAGCGCCACCGCGCCCACGTCGAGGCCACGAGCGTCCTCGAGCTGGTCGAGGAGCGCCGCCACGGCCGCGACGTACGCCGCGCCGGGGGTCTTCGCCAGGCAGAGCCCCGAGAGGCCGGGCGCGACGACCGCGGTGACGTCGTCGCGCCACGACTCGGCGTTGACGCGCACCCAGAGCTGGGTGGGATCGTCGCTGACGGCGTGGCCGGCGACGAACTCCGCCACCGCCTCACGCGCCCGCTGCTTGCGGGGCCAGGCGACGGCGTCCTCGAGGTCGAGGATCAGGGCGTCGGCCCCTCGCTGCAGCGCCCGGGCGAACAGCTCGGGCCGGTCCCCCGGCACGTAGAGATGGCTGCGAACGGCGGCGCGGGGCTCCATCTCAGACCGATCCGGCGACCGCGGTCGACCCCGCCGCGCCGGTGTCGCCCGCGAGCTCCGCCAGGACCTGTGCCGCGCCGGTGGCGTTGAAGTGCCGGCCCGACAGCTGGGCACCGTTGACCGCCCGCGACTCGTCGCTGGCGAGCCAGACCGCCGCGGGCACGATGACGCCCGGCTCGGAGTAGCCCATCGGGAGCTGCTTGAGGTGCTCGGGCATCTTGTCCGGCCCGAACAGGTGCGTGTCGACCATGCCGCCCGGGGTCAGGCAGTTCACCCGCACCCCGCGCTCGGCCGCCTCGCCGGCGGCGATGGTCACCAGCACGTCGACGCAGGCCTTGGAGACCGCGTAGATGCCGGACCCGGCGCGGGCGATCCGGCCGGTCTCCGAGCCGATCGCGATGAAGCTGGCACCCTCGTCGAGCACCGGGATGGCGGCCTTCATGCACGACCACATGCCGATCGCGTTGACCCGCATCACCCGCTCGACGATGTCGGCGTCGTAGGTGTCCAGGGTGGTGTACCGCTTGTCGGTGAGCCCGGGGTACGACGTACCCGCGTTCGCGACGAAGACGTCGATGCCGCCGAACTCTGCGACGGCGGTGCGCACCAGCGACTGGACCTGATCCTCCTCGGCCACGTCGGTCACGCACACGTGCACCTCGGCACCGGCGTCGGCGCAGAGCGCCCGCACCCGCTCGAGGTCGTCCCGCGAGCGCGCGGCGAGCACCAGGCGCGCCCCTTCGCGGGCGTATCCGACGGCCATCGCCTCACCCAGGCCACGGCTGGCCCCGGTGACGACGATCCGCTTGTCCTGTAGCGCTGCCATGCTCACACCTCTCGATTCAGCCGATGACTGTCTTGCCCGTGACCACCGCTCGGGCCACGACCGTGCGCAGGATGTCGTTGGTGCCCTCGCCGATGTTCATCAACATGGCGTCACGGTAGAGCCGCTCGACCTCGTACTCGGTCGAGTAGCCGTAGCCGCCGTGCACCTTCATCGCGTCGATGGCCGACGCGAGCGCGACCTCGGAGCAGAAGATCTTGGCCATGCCGGTGGCGCCGTCGGCACGCCCGCGGCGTACGGCGTCGGCGGCCCAGTAGGCCATCAGCCGCGCCGCCTGCACCTCGGTGGCCAGGTCGCCGAGCTTGAGCTGGATCGCCTGGAAATCGGCGATCGGCTGCCCGAACGCCTTGCGCTGCTGGGCGTACGCCAGAGCCTCCTCGTAGGCGCGCTGGGCGATGCCCACCGACCGGGCGGCGATGTTGACCCGCCCCCACTCCAGGCCCGAGAGCGCCTGCTGCATGCCCTTGCCCTCGACCCCGCCGACCAACCGGTCGGCCGGGACCCGGACGCCGTCGAGGAGCACCTCGCACGACTCGGTGCCCTTGTAGCCGAGCTTGTCGATGTCGCGGAGCACCTCGAAGCCGGGCAGGTCGGCGTCGACCAGCAGCAGGCTCATGCCGGCGTGCGCCGGGCTCGCCTGCGGATCGGTCTTGACGAGCACCGGCAGCGGGTCGGCGTACCGCGCGTTGGTGATCCACATCTTGGTGCCGTTGACGACGTAGTGATCGCCGTCGAGGCGCGCGGTGGTGCGGATGCCCTGCAGGTCGGTGCCGGCGTCGGGCTCGGTCAGGCCGATGCCGGTACGTCGCTCGCCGGTCGCCAGCGCCGGCAGGTACCGCTGCTGCTGCTCAGTCGTGCCGTGCAGGGCGATGATCCGGCAGGCCAGGGAGTGGCTGCCCAGGATGCCCGCGATGCCCATCCAGCCGCGGGACAGCTCTTCGAAGACCAGCGCGAAGGAGACCGGGTCGAGGTCGAGCCCGCCGTACTCCTCGGGGACGGTGATGCCGAAGAGCCCCATCTCCTTCATCCCGTCGACGATCTCGGTCGGATAGCGCCCGGACTGCTCCCACTCCCGGGCGACCGGCACGATCTCCTTGTCGACGAACGTGCGCAGCAGGGCCTGGAAGTCGCGCTGCTCCTCGGTCAGGGTGAAGTCCACGTCAAGCCTTCCGGTCGGGTTGGAACAGCGGCAGTGCTCGCCCGTCCGCGAGCGGCCGCCAGGCGAGTCGGAGACGGTCTCCGACCGCGACGTCGTAGGGGTGCTCGGTCACCACGTTGGACAGCAGCAGCACGCCGCTGGGCAGGCGGACCCGCGCCACGACGTACGGCGCGGTGCGTCCGGGAGCCGGCCGCTCGACGACGGTGCAGGAGTCCACGACCCCGTGCTCACCCGCGTCGGCCTGACTCAGGCCGTCGGCGCTGCCGCAACGGATGCAGACCGCGCGGGGTGGGTGCTGATGGTGGCCGCAGGCGCACGTCTGGACGGTCAGCCGGCGCTGCCGGGTGGCGTCCCACCAGGGGGTCGTGACCTCGTCGCCGGGCGAGATCTCAGCGTCCGTCATCGGGCCGCCTCCTGGCTCGTCGGCCGGGCAGCGGTGAGCTGGCAACCATCCGAGCCCGCCCAACGGTTGCTGACACACCGCCGCACGGCAGCATCGACCGGCAGCGGTGAGCACGCAACCATCCGACCCCACCCAACGGTTGCTGACACACCGCCGCACGGCAGCATCGACCGGCAGCGGTGAGCACGCAACCATCCGACCCCACCCAACGGTTGCTGACACACCGCCGCACGGCAGCATCGACCGGCAGCGGTGAGCACGCAACCATCCGACCCCACCCAACGGTTGCTGACACACCGCCGCACGGCAGCATCGGCCGGCAGCGGTGAGCACGCAACCATCCGACCCCACCCAACGGTTGCTGACACACCGCCGCACGGCAGCATCGGCCGGGCAGCGGTGAGCAATCCACCGAAGACCGCCGCGAGAAGGTGGACAGCCCACCGCCCACCCGGGGCACCACCGGCCGGAGCATCATCGGTCCACCCCCAGCAGCACGGTCGCGTGGGAGGACAGGATGCCGCCGGTGCCATGGGCCAGCGCCACCTCGGCGCCCTCGACCTGCCGCGCGCCGCACTCACCGCGCAGCTGGCGGACCGCCTCGACCAGCAGCAGGATGCCGAACTGGCCCGGGTGGCAGTAGGACAGCCCGCCGCCGGAGGTGTCGAGGGGGAAGTCGCCGCCGGGCCGGATCCGGCCGCCCCCGATCCAGTCGAGGGCCTCGCCGCGACCGCAGAAGCCGAGTGCCTCCAGGCTCAGCGCGACGGTGATCGTGAAGGAGTCGTAGACCTGGGCGACGTCGACGTCGGCCGGGGTGAGCCCGGCCCGGGCGAAGGCGGCCGCGCCCGAGGCGACCGCCCCGGTGGTGGTCAGGTCGTCGACGGCGGTCATCGACGTGTTCGTGACCGACTCGCCGTAGCCGAGCACCCGCACCGGCGGTCGCGCCAGGTCGCGGGCACGCTCCAGCGAGGTCAGCACGACCGCTCCCCCGCCGTCGGTGACCAGGCAGCAGTCGCCGGTGCGCAGCGGCGTCGAGACCATCGTGGTGGCGAGCACGTCGTCGGCGGTGAGCGGGCCGGCGTCATGGCGGAAGGCCCGCGGGTTCAGCAGCGCCCACTCCCGGGCCGCGACGGCCACTTCGGCCAGCTTGTCCGGGGTCTGACCGTAGCGGTGCAGGTAGGCCTGCGCGGCCATCGCGTAGTAGGAGATCGGGTAGAGCGGGCCGTACGGCGCCTCGAACTGGGCCTCGGGCATCTGGAGCTCCAGCGTGCCGGTGAGCGAGCGCGACCGGGCCGAGCGCTGGTTGGACGCGAACGAGATCACCACGACCTCGACCTGCCCGGCCTCGATCGCCTGGGCGGCGCGCGCGACGTACATCTCGAACGCCGAGCCGCCCGCGAAGGTCGACTCCGTCCATGCCGGCTGCAGTCCGAGGTAGTCGGCCACCTGCGTCGCGGAGAACCGGGAGACCCCGCTGGTCGCGAGGCCGTCGACGTCGGCGAGGGTCAGCCCGGCGTCGGCCAGCGCCCGGGTGATCGCCTGCGCCTGCAGCGCGAGGATGCTGCGGCCGGTCACCCCCAGATCGCACTCGGCGGCCCCCACGATCGCCACCCCGCTCACGGCGCGCACCGCCTCGGCTGCAGCACCAGCAACGACCGGGCCGGCTCGACGGCGACCCGCTCCTCGACACCGTCGGCGTCGATCACGACGACCCGGTGGCGCAGCTCGACGCCGTCGTCCCCGCTGCGCACCACCTCGGCCTCGCAGCGCACCCGCTCGCCGGCGAAGACCAGGTTGCGGAAGGTGAAGTCGAGCTCGGCCAGGCGCCAGCCGGGTCCCGCCCAGTCCTGGGCCTGGGCCGCGACGAGGGCGCCGAAGACCTGCCCGTCGACCACGGGTGCGGCGAGCCGCTTCTCCGAGAGGTACGCCGGGTCGTAGTGCAGGCGGTGCCAGTCCCAGGTGGCGCCTGCGTAGGCGATCATGTCGGCGATCCCGATGGTCAGCTCGCGGACCGCCGGCGGTCCGCTCGGCACCGTGCTCGTCGCCGGGCTCATCGCGACGCCTCCAGGGACACGAAGATGATCGTCTCGGTGTTCTCCACCAGCCGCTCCCCCGCCTGGTTGGTGTACGTCGCCCGGGAGGTGACCACGAGCATCTCCCCGCCCTGCCGGCCGGTCTTCACCCGCGCGTCGAGGATCTCCCAGGTCGCGGTGATCCGGTCGTCGGGGTGCACCGGCCGGTGGAACACGTAGGAGTTGCCGCCGCGCACGGTGCGGGTGTCCGGGATCTCGATGCGCCAGGTGTGCCCGGCGTACCCCTCCGCGTCCATCGGCAGGTCGGCGTACTGATTGGTCTCGCACACCAGCGTCGGCGGCGCCACCACGTCGCGGTAGCCGTGCGTGCGCGCGTAGTCGGCGTCGGTGTAGAGCCGGTTGTGGTCGCCGACGGCGCGCGCGTAGTAGCGGAACGCCGCGGCGCCGAAGTCCTCCGGCGCGGTGTAGACGGTCCGGCGGCCGACGAGCGCCGCCGCGTGCTCGGCCAGACCGCTCATCGCGCCGGCTCCGGGAGCAGCGCGGTGCGGTGCCCGGCCGCGCGGTGCCGGGCAGCGGTGCGCCAGCAACCACTCCAACGCCCGAAACGGTTGCCCACGCACCGCCGCCCGGGCGTCGCTCCGGGTAGCGGTGCGCCAGCAACCACTCCCATGCCGGAAACGGTTGCCCACGCACCGCCGCCCGGGGCGATGCCGCTCACAGCCCTGGCTCCGGGAGCAGTGCGGTGGCGAAGACCTCGAGCAGGAACTCCGGGCGCAGCAGGCCGGCGCAGATCGCGCCGGTCGACGCCGGCCACGGTGGCGAGAGCAGCCGCTCGCGGACCGGCGCGACCAGGCGGTAGTCGCGCAGCGCCTCGATCGCGCAGAACTCCAGGGTCTGCACGAGATGCTCCGGACCGGTGCCGGCGGCCGCCAGCACGTCGAGGAGGGCCTGGTAGGTGACCTCCGCCTGGGCGCCGATGTCACCGGGGTGCAGCGCCTGCTGGGTCTCCATGTCGAGGGCGGCGAAGCCGGACATGAACAGCGTCCGGCCGGCCTTCACACCCGGCGAGTAGGTGAGCGTGTCGTAGCGCGACCAGCCGGGGTTGACCGCCTCCAGCGGGTGCCGGGACGCGGTCACGTCCAGCGCCACGAGCACCCCGGGCCGGTGCAGCCGGCTCATCACGATGCCGCCGGCGCCCGGGTAGACGCCCGCGCCGCCCAGCCGGTCCTTCCGGACCTGGTGGACCTTGCGATAGGTGCCCCGGGTCTCCGGCATCGTGTAGTCGTAGGTGGTCACCGCGTTGTCCAGCGAGAGCCCGGTCCGGCGCAGCAGCTGGTCGGCACGGTCCAGGCACCAGGCGTACTGCCCCACCAGGTCGCCGGGGTGGACCACCTCGCCGTCCTGCCACGGGATGATCGTGGGCAGGTACACGGTGCCCTGGTGCGCCTCCACCACCGGCGAGGAGGTCCACAGGTCCAGGTCCGCGGTCTCCGACCGGGCGACCAGCACCCGGCCGCCACCGACGCCGGCGTGGACCTCGACCTCGAGCAGCGCGGCCGAGCGCACCAGTCGCTCCACCACGATCGTGGTCACCGAGGCGGCGGCCTCGCCCAGCACCTCCGCGCGCACCTGCTCGACCGCGGCGTACTCCGGGAGCCCGGCGAGCGTGACGTTCTCGGTCACCTTGACGATGTCAGCGGCGCCCAGGCCGGCCGCCTCGAGGATCGTCAGCACCTTGTCGTACGCCGTGCGGGCCTGCTCGGCCATCGTCCCGGTCACGACCATCTTCCCGACGGCCGGGTCGAGCCGGGAGGCGGTGTGGCCCGAGACCCAGACGTCCGCGCCGGAGCTCAGTCCCAGGGAGAAGGTGAACCCCTCGTAGGGGAACCAGGGGAAATCGGCGGGCTTGATCGCCTCGGGGGTGGTCATCGGGCTTCCTCCACGACTGCTTCCAGGAACTGCTCGGTCAGGTGGGACAGGTCGGTCGGCCCGTCGAGGGCGACCAGGGTCTGCCAGAGACGCCGGGCGGCCGGGCCGCCGCCGGCGTTGGCGAGGAACTTGGCGCGCAGGCCCTCGGCGGACAGCGGGGAGTCCGGTCCGCCCGCGCTGCGGTCGACCGCCCCCTCGAGCAGCCCGCCGTCGCGCAGGTGGATCCGGACCCGGCCGCTCGCGTCGCCCGCGACCCGGTCGCTGGGCGCGGGCTCGGTCCGCACCCGCCCCGCGAGGGCCGCGACGTCCGCGCGCCGCACGGAGTCGACCGCGTAGGTGCTCTCGGAGATCGAGCCGTCCAGGAGCAGCGCGGCGACCGACCAGGGCAGCGAGAACTTCGCGTCGTACGGACCGCGCGGCCGGGTGAGGTCGCGGTCGGGGTCGCACACCACCGCCGCCGAGTCGGGGTGCACCGCGGCCACCACCTCGGCGACGTCGGCGGCCCGGACCTCCCGACCCGCGACCGCCGCGGCCACCGCGTCGAGGGTGGCGTGCATCAGCTGGCAGGCGGGATAGGGCTTGATGCCGATCCGGCCGGTCTCCCAGCGCCGTCCGAGGTCGCCGCCGACCACGTCGAGGTCGGGCGGAGCACCGACGAGCGCGGCGTAGAGGCCGCGCTGGCCCTCCAGCACGGTGGCCGGCCCGGTCGCCCCGGCACCAGCCAGGAGCGCGGCGGTCACGCCGTTCATCGAGGCCAGGCCCGGGTGCAGCTGCTTGGTCGACGCGGCGCTGCCGAGGAACTCCAGGAGCCCACCGGCCGAGCTGCCGGCGATGCCGAGGGCGTCGGTGGCCCGCGCGCCGTCCAGGCCCGACAGCCGCGCGGTGACGAGCGCCGCGGCGAAGACACCGGCGGCCGACGTGGCGTGCAGCCCGCGGTCGTGGAAGCCGTTCGGTACGGCGGCGGCGATCCGGCACACGGTCTCGTACCCGACCACCGCCGCGGTGACCAGGTCGCGTCCGGTCGCGCCCACGGCCTGCCCGACCGCGAGCGCGGCCGGGAGCACCACCGCGGTCGGGTGCACCAGCCCACCCGCGTGGGTGTCGTCGAAGTCGTGTGCGTGCACGAGCGCACCGGTCGCGAGCGCCGCCGCGGCGCTGCCGACCCGGACCGAGCCGCCGAGCAGCGTCGCCTCCGGCGGGCCGCCGAGCCGACGGGCGACCTCGACCACGGGCGCCACCGCTCCCGAGCGGACCGCGGCCGCCGCCGTACCGAACCCGTCGGCCAGGTGCCGGACGGCCGCCTCCCGGATCCGTGCGGGGACGTCGTCGTCGCGCAGGGCGACGCCCCACTCGGCGAGGGCGGCCGCGACCGGCGTCCTGCCTGGGCTCATGTCAGGGTTCATGTCGGGGCTCATGCCTGGGCTCATGCCTGGGCGGCCGTCGGCTCCGCGCCGAAGGCGCCGGCGTCGACGTGGCCCCTGATCCGGTCGTCGGTCCAGCCGACGACCTCCTTGAGCACGTAGCGGAAGTCCTCGTTGCGCGACGGCGCCCGCCGGTACTCCACCGGGTCGCTCCCGACCCGCACCGGCGAGGCCACCTGCCGCACGGTGCCGAACGTCGGGTGCTCGGTCTCCACCACGAGTCCCCGGGCCTGGGTGTGCGGCTCCCGCAGCGCGGCCGGCACGTCGTTGATGGGCCCGCACGGGATCGCGGCCGCGTAGAGCAGCTCCAGCCAGGCCTCGACCGGCCGCTCGACGAAGATCGCCTCCAGCATCGGCAGCAGCTCGCCGGCATGGCGCTGCCGGTCGGCGAAGGTGGCGAACCGGGGGTCGGTCGCCAGCTCGGGGCGCTCGATGACCGTGGCCAGCCGCTGCCAGAACTTCTCCTTCGCGCAGCCGACGACCAGCCAGCCGTCCTGCGCCTCGAACGCCTGGAAGGGCACCAGCGACGGGTGCGCGGAGTGGTGCGTGCGCACCGGCTGGAACCCGGCGTTGAGGTGCCAGCTCGCCGGGTAGGTCAGCAGCCCGATCGCGGTGTCGTAGAGGCTGACGTCGCAGTCCATGCCGACACCGTCACGACGCGCGGCGTGCAGGCCGGCGAGCAGCGAGATCGCAGCGACGAACCCACCGCTGTAGTCGACCATCGAGAGCCCCGACTTGGTCGGTGGCCCGTCCGGCTCCCCGGTCAGGTCCATCCAGCCCGCGAGGCCCTGCAGGATGTAGTCGTAGCCCGGCTCCTTGGTGCGCGGGCCGGTCATGCCGAAGCCGGTGAGCGAGCAGCACACGATCCGCGGGTTGAGGTGCTTGAGGTCGTCGTAGGTGATGCCGATCTTCGCCGGCACATCGCCGCGCAGGTTCGAGTAGACCACGTCGGAGACCCGCACCAGCTCCTCGAACACCTCGCGTCCGGCCGGTGTCGCCAGGTCGAGCGAGATGCTGCGCTTGTTGCGGTTGAAGGTCTCGAAGAAGAGCGAGTCCTCCCCCTCGGCGTACGGCGGGACGTAGCGCCCCACGTCGCCGCCGACCCGCGGGTCCTCGATCTTGATCACCTCGGCACCCAGGTCGGCGAGGTGCACGCTGCCGAACGGGCCGGCGCCGTACTGCTCGACCGCGATGATCCGGACGTCCTCGAGTGGCTTCATGCGGCCCTCCCGCTCAGCTCGCCGATCAGGGCGATGATCTGGTCCTGCGCGGCCCGGGTCTCGTCCGCCGGCAGCCCGTGGGTGGGCGGCGAGAGCTTCACCGCGTCCGCGATGCCGTCGTACGCCGCGAGGCGCTGCCGGACCTCGTCGCGGGTGCCGGTGAGCGTGAGCGCGTCGACCATCCGGTCGGACACGACGTCGCCGAGGTGATCGGCGCCGCGGCCGCCGCGGAAGGCCGCCACCACGGCGTCCTGCTCCTCGGCGAGCCCGTGGAAGGCGAAGAAGTCGGCGTAGGTGCGCACGCTCGCGTAGAAGCCCACGAGCCCGGCGATCCGGGAGACCGCGCTGCGGCGGTCGTCGGCGATCGAGCAGCACGCGGACACCACGATCTTGAACGCCGTCCGGCTGCGCTCGGCGCGCTCGAGCCCGGCGGTCAGGTCGGGCAGGATCCGCTCGGAGAGGTAGCCCGGCGAGCACAGCTCGTGGGAGATCCAGCCGTCCGCGATCTCCCCGGCGGTGCGGGTCATCACCGGCCCCATCGCCGCGAGGTAGATCGGGATGTCGGTGCGCAGCACCGGGAACGGGCGCTCGTAGCCGCGGATCCGCATCGGCTCGTGCTCACCGTCGAGGTCGATGGTCTCCCCGGTCGTGCAGGTCTCCCAGAACGTCCGGATGTTGCGCACCGTCTCGCGGACGTGACCGACCGGCTTGCCCCAGCGGGCGTTGTGCCACTGCTCGTTGAGCCGCTGCACGCCCGAGCCGAGGCCGAGCACGAACCGGCCGCCCGAGATCTCGTCGAGGTCGAGCGCCTCCAGGGCGGTGATCATCGGGCTGCGGGTGAAGGCCAGCGCGATCGCGGTGCCCACGGCCGCGCTGGTGGTCGCCTGCGCCATCGAGGCCGCGGAGATCGTCGCGCTGCGGTGCATCTCCGGTGTCCAGAGCACGGTCGCGCCGGCGCGCTCCGCGCGGCGGGCGGCGTCGTCCTGCTCGGCGAGCGTCTCGCCCCACGGCTGGTAGGTGAGCTCGAGCATGCCCCTCACGCACCTTCGAGGGTGAGAGCCGTCTCGGCCTGAGGGAACGTGTCGCTGACCTCGGCGGCGCCGCGCTTGTAGACGTAGAACGTCCGCCGGAAGGAGCAGACCTCCTTGCCGTCCTGGTTCAGCGTCCGGGTGCGGACCGTGACGATCCCGGCGCCGGGACGGCTGCCCGACTCCCTCTTCTCGATCACGAGCGACTCGCTGAACAGCGTGTCGCCGGCGAACACCGGGTGGGTCATCCTGATGTCGTCCCAGCCCAGGTTGGCGAAGGCGTTCTGGGTGATGTCGGTGACGCTCTGGCCGACCGCGATCGCGACCGTGAAGGTCGAGACGACCAGCGGCCTGCCGAACTCGGACTTCGCGGCGTACTCCGCGTTGAAGTGCATCTGGTTCGTGTTCATCGTGAGCAGGGTGAACCAGGTGTTGTCGGCCTCGCTGACCGTGCGGCCGAGGGGGTGCTGGTAGAGGTCGCCGATCTCGAAGTCCTCGTAGAACCTCCCCTGCCAGCCGTCCCTGCGGGTCACCGGCGCGGTCGTCTCCGCCGACTGCTGCTCACTCACAACTGTTCCTCTCGGGTGGATGGGCCGGCGCCTGACGGGCCGCCCTGGTCATCGAGGTGCTGGGTCTCGGGTGGCTGCACGAGCATCTGCACGGTCGCGTCGAGCACGACCTGGTCGAGCTGGTTGTGCACGGTGCAGCCGAAGGTCTCGATCCGGGACCCGCCGCTGGTCGTGCGGGCGCCGCGGAGCTGGAGTGCGGCGCGGATCCGGTCGTCCGCCCGGACCATGGTGCGGAAGCGGACGTCGTCGAGGCCGACCATCGCGATCGCGTGGTCGAGGGCTCCCGAGCGCTCCAGCATGCCGCCCACCAGCAGCAGGACGCCCTGGCCGGGCAGCGGCCGGGCCGGGTTCGTCGCGGCGAAGAGCGGGTGGACGAAGCCCGCCGTGTCGAGGAGGGTGGCCACCAGCTCGCCGGTGACCACCACCTCCTCCGTGGTGGTCGCCGACGTCACCGGGTCCACACCGGCTCCCGCTTCTCGACCCAGGCGCGGTAGCCCTCGGCGCTGCTGGGCACCTCCGCGTGGAAGCGGGCGAACTCCGCCCGCTCCGCCGCGAGCGCGTCGGCCTGGGTCAGGTCGCCGGCCAGTCCGACCAGCCGCTTCATCGACGCGAGGCACTCGGGCGAGCGGCGGCTCATCGAGCCGGCCAGGTCGGCGACCGCCTCGTCGAGCCGGTCGGCCGGGACGGCTCGGACCGCGAGGCCGTGCTCGACCATCTCGGGACCGGTGAACCAGCGGCCGGTGAACAGCAGCTCGCGGGCCCGCTGGTCACCGAGCTTGCGCACCGCGCGCACGGTCGCCCCGGCCCCCGGCACGATGCCGAACTCGATGTGGTGGTCGGCCACCCGCGCGGAGTCCGCGGCCACCGCGAGGTCGCAGGCGAGCAGCAGCTCCAGGCCACCGGCCCGGGCCAGCCCGTTGACCGCGGCGACCACGGGGAGCGGCAGCGCCTCCAGCCGGTCGAGCAGGGCATGGAACCGGGTCGTGAACGGCACGAAGACGCCGGCCGGGTCCGCGAAGCACTCCCCGAGGTAGTCGATGTCCATCCCCACCGAGAACGCCGTGCCGGCGCCCCGGATCACGAGCACCCGCACGCTGCCGTCGGCCTCGGCGCGGTCGAGGACGTCCTCGGCCGCGTCGAGCACCTGCGGGGTGATGCTGTTCATCGTGTCCGGGCCGTCGAGCAGCACGTGCCCGACGCCGTCGCGGACCTCGAACCGGACCTGGGTCATCGACCGGTCACATCCCGTCGCCGTCCCAGCGGCCGCGGGAGCGGCTGCGGACCGGCATGCTCGACAGGATCGGGGCGGGGATCGGGTCGCCCTGCTTCCATTTCCGGCCCGCACCCCAGTTGTGCGCGTGCTCGTCGGTGCGCTCGGCGGCGTGCTCGGTGTCCTTGCCGCTCCAGCCCCAGTCGAGGTCGATCACCTCGCGGGTCTCGCCCTCGCCCTCCGACTCGTGCGCGTGGTCGTGGTCGTGGGAGTGGTCGTGGTCATGCGAGTGGTCGTGCGCGTGGTCGCCGTGCCCGCCCTGCAGGTTCTGGGCGTCGAGCGCCTTGGCGATCGCGATCAGCGACGGGTCGGCACCCGTGCCGTGCGGCCGCACCGGGTCGTCGAACTGACCCTGGTCCTTCTGGAACTGCCACGAGACGGTGAGGTGGGCCAGGTCCTCCTCGGTGCGCCAGGGCTGCGCCATGTCGTGCGTCGAGTGCGCCCAGCGCGTGGCCGGGTGGGGGGTGTCGTCGAGGCCGTTCGGACCGTAGTTGACGCCCTCGCCGCCCCAGCGGACCCACTCGTTCTGGGTGTACCAATTGGCCAGCTCGCCGTCGGAGCGCAGCAGCCAGGTGCAGCCGCCCTCCATCGACGTGAAGTGGCCGTGCTTCACGCGCGCGGGGCGGAAGAAGTAGGTGCCGAGGTCGAGGGTGCCGAAGTTGTACTCCATGAGCCCCTGGGTGGTGTAGGCCTCCTCGTAGCACGGGTGGTGCGCGAGGCGGTGGTCCGACCAGCCCTCCTGGGCGTGCACGAGCCGGGTGTAGAAGCCGGTGACCGGGTCCACGTGGAGGTACTTGATGAACAGGCCCGGCATCGGGCCCGGGTTCGGGACCGCGTCCCAGTTCATCGCCTCGGAGTCGATCACGATGACGTCCTCGCGGGCATCGGCCCACGACGACGCGCCGCCGAGCGACTCGACCGGGTCGAACCCGGCGTCGCCGTACTCGCGGTAGTGCAGCAGCCGGGTGCCCTCGGCGATCTTCAGATAGTCGGTCGGCACACCCCTCGGCGCGTAGACGTAGCCGCCCTTGCCGATCTTCCGGCCGCCGTAGTCGATCTCGCCGTCCAGCACGTAGTACTCGGTGTTCGCGTGGTGGATGCCCGGGCCACGACCCCAGTCGGTGTGGAAGTCCACGCGCAACGACGAGGAGCCGTCCTCCTCGTCCACGGAGAGGCGGCGCTCACTCGCGCGCCCCTCCCCGGCCGGCAGCTCGGCGGCATGCCAGACATAGTCCTGCTCGGCGATCAGTTCAACGTGGGGCCGCATGCGGTTCTCCTTGTTGTTCGTTCTCCAGTTGGGTGGCGAGCGCGCGGAGGTCGGCCTTGACCACCTTCCCTCCCGCGTTGCGGGGCAGGACCTCGAGCAGGTGCAGGCTCCGCGGAATCTTGTAGCCGGCGAGCAGGGGACGCAGGTGCTCGTCGAGCGTCGGGAGGTCCACGGTCGCGTCCGCGCGTGGCACGACGAACGCGACGACCCCCTCCCCCCACACCTCGTGTGGGATGCCGACGACCGCGGCGTCCGCCACGGCCGGATGGGCGAGGACCGCCTCCTCGACCTCACGGGGGTAGACGTTCATGCCTCCGGTGATGATCAGGTCCTTCTTGCGGTCCACGATCGTGATGAAGCCCTGGTCGTCGACGGTGGCCACGTCACCGCAGGTGACGAAGCCGTCGTCGGTCGTGCAGGCCGCGGTGGCGGGGGCATCGTCGTGATAGCCGTTCATCAGGTACGGCGAGCGGCTGAACAGCTCGCCCGGCTCGCCGGGCGCCACCGGCCGACCGTCGGCGTCGACGACCCGCACCTCGGTGAGGAACCACGGATGGCCGACCGAGCCGGCCCGGCTCGCGGCGTCGGGCGGGCGCAGGTTCGTGATGATCCCGGACTCGGTCGAGCCGTAGAGCTCGTGCACGCCCACGTCGGGCCACGTCTCCATCACCCAGGCCTTGAGGGCGCGCGGCAGTGCGGCCGCGTTGAAGAACAGCGTGTCAAGGTCACCGGAGTCGGCGTCGGCGATCAGCTGCGGGTCGAGCGCGCGCAGCATCTGGGCGTGGGTGGGCACCAGGAACGTGGACTGGATCCGGTCCCGGGCCAGGACCCGCAGGAACTCGACCGGGTCCCAGCCGCGCAGCATCGTCACGGTCCCGCCGGTGTAGACCGGGGCGTAGCCGAAGGCGAACCCGGCGCCGTGGTACATCGGCGCCACCGCCATCGACCGGCGGCCGAGCCCGAGCCGCCACTCCAGCGCGCTCATCAGGAACGTCAGCGAGCGGGATCGGTGGGAGATCAGCACACCCTTGGGCCGGCCCGTGGTGCCGGAGGTGTAGGCGATGCAGAACGGATCGGTCTCGGCGACCCGCACGGCGGGCGGGGTGGCGTCCGAGCCGGCGAGCGCCGCCTCGTAGTCGCCGGAGGCGAGCGGCGCGTCGGCCGGCCCGAGCGTGAGCACCTCGGCCATGTCGTCGACCAGGCCGGCGGTGATGCCGGACAGGTCGGCGTCGACGACGAGCGCCCTGGCGCCCGAGTGCCGCACGACGTACTCCGCCTCGACCGCGGTCATCCGCGGGTTGAGCGGGACCATCACCAGGCCCGCCTTCGCGATGCCGGCGGCGATCTCGCAGTACTCCAGGCGGTTGCCCAGCAGGAGCGCGACCCGGTCGCCCGGCTCGAGCGCCGCGAGCAGGCGCTGGGCGAGCCGGTCGGAGCGCTCGTCGAGCTGTGCGTAGGTCAGCGAGCGCGCACCGTCGACGACCGCGGTGACCTGCGGCTGGGACCGGGCGAAGTTGACCACGCCGTCGAAGATCGTCAGCGGCGTCCCCGCCGCGGCCACCGCACCGGGTGTCAGATCCGCCATGGCTGTCCTCTCCCACCCGTCGATCCGGGCCGTCGCCGCGGGCGTCGTCCCGCGCTCACGCCGCACCCTACTGTCTTTATGACAGACTGTCACTAGTTTTTATGACGAATCGTCAGGCGTTGGTGACAACGCTTCACATTGATCCGTCGAACGGGTTCCCAAACTGACGCGGCGTCACTATGGTTCTGACACTACGTCGTAAACCTTGGAGGAGCGAGCCGTGTCGGAGATCGTCGACGAGTCGTCTGCCTACCGCGCGGTGGCGCTGCAGACGACCACCCACGCGGTGAACAGGCTCGGGGTCGCCGAAGCCCGGGAGGCGATCTTCGAGAACATCCGGTCGGTCGCCGCCCAGGTCGGCGCGGCCGTGCGCTGGCACGGGTCCGACACCCGCCTCGTCGTGCTCCCGGAGTACGCGTTCACGGCCTTCCCGATGGGCGACACCATCGAGGGCTGGGCGGCCAAGGCGGCCTTCGCCGTCGACGGGCCGGAGTACGACGCGCTCGCGCAGATCGCCGTCGACAACGGGGTGTTCCTGGCCAGCAACAACTACGAGACCGACGCGCACTTCCCCGGCCTGTACTTCCAGGGCAACGTCATCCACTCCCCCGCCGGCGAGGTCGTGCTGCGCTACCGCAGGCTGCACTCGATGTACTCCCCGAGCCCGTACGACGTCTGGGACGACTACCTGGACGTCTACGGCATCGACGGCGTGCTGCCCGTCGCCCGCACCGAGATCGGGAACCTCGCCGCGATCGCGAGCGAGGAGATCCTCTACCCGGAGCTGCTCCGCTCGCTGGCCCTGCGCGGCGCGGAGGTGTTCGTCCACCCGACCAGCGAGGCGACCAGCCCGGACCTCACCCCCAAGGAGATCGCCCGGCGGTCCCGCGCGGTGGAGAACATCGCCTACGTGGTCTCGGCCAACAGCGGCGGGATCCGGAACATCCCGCTCGGCGGCGACTCGACCAACGGCCACTCCGAGATCGTCGACCACCGCGGGCTCAGCCTCGCGCGCGCCGACTCCGGCGAGAGCCTCGTGGCCGCCGCGGAGATCGACATCACCGCGCTGCGCCGCGAGCGCCGCCGGCCGGCGATGGCCAACCTGCCGGCCCGGCTGAAGTCCCGGCTCTGGGCGGAGGAGTACGCCCGTCACGACGTGGACCGGCCCAACGGCCTGGCGACCGTGCAGGCGGAGCGCTCCTACTTCACCAGCCGGCACGCCGAGAACATCGCGCGGCTGCACGGTTCGGTCGTGGGCCGGTGACCGGCGTCCGCGACCCGCGCACCGGGCGGATCGAGCGCGAGCTGCGCCCGGCGTCCGACCGGGAGCTGGACGAGCTCGCGGCCCGACTGCGCGCCGGCCAGTCCACCTGGGCGGCGCTCGGCGCCGAGGGCCGGGCGGCGTACCTGCTGCAGTTCGCCGACGCACTGCAGGCGGTGCGGGAGCAGCTGGTCGACGCCCTCACCAGGGACACCGGCCGCGCCGTCGAGTCCCGGATCGAGGCCGACCAGGTGGTCGGCATGGCCCGCCGCTGGGCGGAGGCCGCGCCACCACTGCTCGCGCGGCGTACCCGCGCCGCCACGACCATGCCGGGGCTCTCGCTGGAGACCGCCGCGGTGCCCTACCCCTTGGTCGGCGTGGTCAGTCCCTGGAACTTCCCGCTGCTGCTCGGCCTGATCGACGCCATCCCCGCGCTGGCGGCCGGGTGCGCGGTGGTCGTCAAGCCCAGCGAGGTCACCCCGCGGTTCGCCGAGCCGCTCGCCACGGCGATCGACTCGGTGCCGCTGCTGCGCGACGTGTTCGCGGTCGTCGAGGGTGCCGGCGACGTCGGCGCCGCGGTCGTCGACCGCGTGGACGCCGTCTGCTTCACCGGCAGCGTGCCGACCGGCCGGGCGGTCGCGCGCGCGGCGGTCGAGCGCTTCATCCCCGCCTTCCTCGAGCTCGGCGGGAAGGACCCGGCGATCGTGCTGCCCGGCGCGGACCTGGAGCGGGCGAGCTCGGCGCTGCTGTGGGGTGGCACCGCCAACGCCGGCCAGTCCTGTCTCTCGATCGAGCGGGTCTACGTGCACGAGAGCCAGCACGACGAGCTGGTCGGGCTGCTGTGCGCCAAGGCCGAGCGGTTGGAGCTCGCGCTCCCCACGCCCGACTCGGGGGCGATCGGGCCCCTGATCGACGCGGAGCAGGCGACCGTGATCCAGGCGCACCTCGACGATGCGATCGGCCGCGGCGCGCTCGTGCGCACCGGCGGCACCATCGAGCGTCACGACGGCGGCCACTGGATCCGGCCGACCGTGCTCACCGGCGTCGACCACTCGATGGCGGTGATGACCGAGGAGACCTTCGGACCGGTGCTGCCGGTGCTGGCGTACGCCGACGTCGACCAGGCCGTCGCACTGGCCAACGACTCGACGTACGGCCTCACCGCGGCGGTCTTCGGCCCGGACGCCGACGCGGCCGCGGCGGTCGGCCGGCGGCTGCGCGTCGGCGCGGTGAGCATCAACGACGCCGGGCTGACCGCCTTCGTCCACGAGGGCGAGAAGAACTCGTTCGGGTTCAGCGGTCTCGGCGCCTCCCGCATGGGCGAGTCGGCACTGCTCCGCTTCGTGCGCCGCCAGACGCTCGTCGTCAACTCCTCGTCCGCGCCGGACCCGTGGTGGGGCGCGTGACCGACCGACTCCCGAGATCAGTCCACACAGAAAGTCGAGGTATCCATGAGCATCCGTGACGGAATGCCGCTGCTCGCCAAACACGAGGGCTACTGGGAGGGGGAGTACGTCTATCTCAACCCCCAGGGAGAGGTGATCGACCGCCACCGATCGCACCTGGCCTGCCTGTTCCCGGACCCGGAGAGTGGGTTCGACTACGACCAGACCAACACCTACACCTGGCCGGACGGGCGCACCGAGCAGCACCACTTCCCCGGCACCTACGACGGCTACGGTCGGATGAACTTCGACACCGAGCGGATCCGCGGCGTGTGCTGGGGAGTCGACGAGAACACCATCTACCTCACCTGGATCTACAAGGAGCAGGGCGTCGACCTGCGCCTCTTCGAGCTGATCGTGCTCGACCAGGATGGGAAGAACCGCTGCCGCACCTGGCAGTGGGTGCGCAACGGCGTCATCGAGATGCGCACCATCATCAACGAAACCCGTACCGAGAGGGCCACCCCGTGAACCAGAGCACCAACCCCTTCAGCCAGGACATCATCGACGCGGTGCGCGACCACATGAACCTGGACCACCAGGACGACTCGCTGCTGATCGTCCGGTCGCTCGGCGAGCGCCCGCAGGCGACGGCGGCCACGATGTCCGGCATGGACGGCTCGGCGATCGAGTTCGACGCCACCATCGACGGGTCGCAGACGACCGTCCGAGTCCCGTGGAGCGAGCCGTTGACCGAGCGCGGCCAGGTACGGGTCGAGGTCACCCGGATGTACCATGAGGCCTGCGCCGCGCTGGGCATCACGCCGCGAGAAGCAGCCGAGCACTGACCGTCCGGTGCCGGCTGTGCTCGACCTAGGTGCGGCGAGGAGGGCGCTCCCGACCGCGGGAGCGTCCTGACCCGGAAGGATCTCAAGTGCCGCGAATCATCGGTGGATCGCTCGGAGAGCACCGCGAGCAGATGCGGTCGAGGATCTTCTCCGCCTTCACCGACCTGCTCGAGACCTCGGGCTACGACGCCCTGACCCTCGCCGACCTCGCCTCCCGGGTCGGCGTCGGCCGGACGGCGATGTACAACTACTACTCCGACAAGGAGTCGCTGCTCCTCGACTACACGGCCGACGTGACCGAGCGCTACCTCGGCTCACTGCAGCGGGAGCTCGCGCAGGTCCCGAACCCCGTCGACCAGCTGCGTACCTACATCCGGATGCAGATCGAGGAGTTCGCGACCCAGCACGTCCCGGTGAACATGGCCGCCGCGCTGAGCGAGGAGGGCCGCCGCGACATGCGGGCGCATGTGATGCCGCTCTTCGGCACGCTGCGCGGCATCCTCGAGGCCGGCATCGCCGAGCGGTACCTGCTGCCCGGAGACATCGGGTTGATGCTGCAGCTGGTCTCCGGCACCGTCTCCGGTCGGTGGACCGCCGAGCTGCGCGGCGACGACCTGGACCTCGCCGTCGAGGAGGCCACCGGGTTCGTGCTGCGCGGGCTCGGCGCCCGGATCGGCAAGGACGGCCGTCCGCGCCGGCTGCCCGGCCCGGCCCGGCAGGACGCGTTCGAGCCCGCCTGAGCATGGACTCGGAGCGGGCGGCGGGCACGACCTCGGCCGACCGGGTCGCCGACGTGGTCGTGCTGTTCGCGACGACCGGACGGCCGATGCGGGTCACCGAGGTGGCGCGGGCGCTCGGCCTGAGCAAGGCGGTCGTCCACCGGATCCTGCAGTCCCTCACGTCGCGGTCCCTGCTCCGGCAGGTCCCGGGCCGGGCCGTGTACGTCCTCGGCCCGGTGCTCACCAGCCTGGCCGCCGGCAGCTGGAGCCCCGGTGAGCTGCGCGCCGTCTCGGCGCCGACCCTGCGCGAGCTCCGCGACCAGACCGGCGAGACGACGACGCTGTCGGTACTGGTCGGGCGCGAGCGGGTCTACGTCGACCAGCACGAGAGCCCGCACGAGGTCAAGATGGTCGTGGACCTCGGGCAGCGCCTGCCGCTGCACTCCGGCGCCTCGAGCAAGGCGATCCTGGCGTTCCTCCCCGACCAGTACGCCGAGGACGCGCTGCGCCAGCTCCGCGAGGTACGACCCGACCTCGATGCCGACGGCTACCGCGCGGAGCTGGCCGAGATCCGCGGACGCGGCTACGCCGTCTCTCGCAACGAGCGCGACACCGGCGCGGCCTCGGTCGCCGCACCGGTGTTCGGCCCGGACCACGACGTGCTCGGGTCGATCAGCTCGTCGGGGCCGATGTTCCGCTACGAGGACGACGACCAGGGGGCCCACGCCCGGCTGGTGGTCACCGCCGCGCAGGCGATCACCGCCGCACTCGGCGCCAGATCGCCACGGTCGGGGTCGTAGCTCCACCTGACCTCGGGCCGACTCGTGGGTGCGAGTGCTCGGGCGCCGTGGGTCGGCGTCGTAGTCGCTACGGACCACCCGCGCACCCGCCACCCAACGCCGGAACCGGCACCGAAACCGATGCCGGCGTCCGGCTCAACTCCCCGAGCGACGCAGGAAGCGGCCGCGCGGCTCGCCGACGATCGCGCCGTCGGTGAGCACGGCCTCGCCGCGCAGGTAGGTGTCGGTCACCCGGGCGGTCAGGGTGAAGCCCTCGAACGGCGTGTACTCCTGGGTGGACAGCGAGTCCTCGGCACGCACGACGTATTCGACGTCGTCGTCGACCAGGCAGAAGTCGGCGTCGTACCCGACGGCGATGTCGCCCTTGTCCGGCATGCCGAAGCGCTCGGCCGGGTTGCGCGCGACCAGCTCGGCGATCCGGTTGTAGGACAGGCCGCGCTTGCGGCCCTCGGAGATCATGCCCGGCAGGAGGTACTCGGTGCCGCCGAAGCCCGACTTGGCCAGGAAGACGTCCTCGCGCGGCTCGCCGAACTTGGTCTCCTCCTTGCAGCAGGCGTGGTCGGAGGTCACCCAGGAGAAGTTCCCGGCCAGCAGGTGCTCCCACAGCGCCTCCACGTCCTCGCGCGAGCGCAGCGGCGGGTTCACCTTGCCGCCGGGGCTCGCGGTGTGGAAGTCCGCGAGCAGGTGCCCGACGGTGACCTCGCGGCGGAAGTCGATGTGCGGGAACGTCGCCTGCATCAGCATCGCCGCCTCGATCGCCTTGCGCGAGGTCAGGTGCAGGAGGTTGATGTTGGGCAGCTCGGTCTCGTGGGCGAGGTAGGAGGCGATCGTGATCGCCAGGCCCTCGGAGTGCGGCGGGCGCGCGGCACTGTAGGCCTCGAGCCCGGTCAGCTTCCCCTCCTGCTCGACCATCCGCGTGTAGGCGCGCATGATCTCGGCCGTCTCGCAGTGCAGCGACAGCGAGATCCGGTCGCGGTCGGCCGCGAACGCCGGGTCGGCGTACGCACGCTGGATGCCCCGCATCACGAACTCGAAGTGCGCGATGTCGTAGGACTGGTCCTCGGGGATCATCAGGAACTCGCGCTGCTCGGAGGACCTGCCGTGCAGGCCGAACCCGCCGTAGAACATGAAGATCTTGAACGACGGCACGCCGAACTCCGAGATCAGCGCGGGGATCTCGTCGATGTGCTCCTGCAGGATCGGCGCCAGGTGGAAGGCGTAGTCGATGTGCGCCCGTCCCTCGGCCGCGGCCAGCACCTCGGGGAAGACCTCGCAGTAGGGACCGGTGCGGTTCAGGTAGTAGGCACCGGTCCGGATGTAGGTGATGCCGGAGGTGACGCCCCCCTGGGCCGCCGCCCGGCTCTCGGTCTCGGCGTCCTGGCTCAGCTCGTTGTAGATGCCCCAGTGCTGGTGTACGTCGACGGCGCCCGGGAAGAGGTACTTGCCCCCCGCGTCGAGCACCCGGGCCGCGCGGGCGGTGTCGATCGACTCCTCGACGACGGCGAACCTCCCATCGGCCACCGCCACGTCGAGACGCTCGGGCGCCTCGCTCCCGGGCCGCACCACCAGCGCGTTCTGGATGACCAGGCTGTAGTCGGTCATGATCCCTCCACCTCTTCCGCGGCCGTCGTCGGCCCGTCTGCTCTGCTGTTGTCCCATATGCCCGCGTCGACCCCGGTCAGCGGTGCGAGCACCGCCGTCAGGTCCGACCGCTGGTCGAGTGCCGCACAGTCGGCCGCCACCGCCTCGACCCGGGCGGCGGGCAGCACCCGGGAGGCGTTGTCGCGGAACTTGGTGCCCAGCTCGGCCAGGCTCAGCGGGCGTGCCGGCCCGCCGCGCGTGGTGAGCACCTTCTCGACGATCTCGCGGCCGTCGTGGAGCCGCGCGGTGAGCACGGCCGGGAACTGCCGCGGGAAGATGGCCGTGCACTCGTCGTCCGCCACGACCTCGACCTTGTCCATCAGCGCGCGCCGGTCCGGGTCGTGCGCGAGCCGGTCGGTGTAGTCGTCGAGCGCCGAGCCGAGTCCGCCACCGCCGTACAGTCCCACAGCCACGGCGTAGGGGCCGCTGAACTGGGCCATGTAGCCGGTCTCGGGGCGGCGCTTGACCTCGATCGGCTCGCCGATCGTGCGCAGGTTGGGTGCCGGCACCCCGAGCACCAGCCGCTCCACCTGATCCGGCGTGACACCGGCCAGACGCAGCGCGGCGGCGGCGTCGACGGCGGCATGGGTGAAGTGGTTGGCGGGATAGGGCTTGAAGAAGATCCCGGGCACCGACCACGACTCCCCCAGGCCCTCGGTCACCGCCGCGAGGTCCGCCTGACCGTGCAACCAGGCCTCGAAGAACCCGAACCGGCCCTCCAGGACGGTCGGCGGCCCGGTCAGGCCGTGCCGGACCAGCTCGGCGGCGGACACCCCCGCATGCGCCGCCCAGCCGCAGTGGATGCGCTTGACCGTGCCGCCGGTCCGGTTGGCCTCGATGATCCCGGCCGCCATCGACGCCGCGACACCGAGTGCGTGCAGCACGGCGTCACGCACGCCCTCGCTCCCCGACCCGCTGGCGCGGGCGCCGATCACGGCGACGGCCGCGGCGGCACCCATGGCCCCGCAGATCGAGGTGGCGTGCTGGCCGTGCTCGAAGAAGATCGAGTTGCCGGCCTCCTCGTCGTACCCCGCCATGCCGAGCCGGACGCAGACCTCCAGGCCGACCGCGATCGCGTGGATCAGCGTGCGGCCGTCGCCGTCCTGGCTCTCGGCGGCGGCCAGGGCGGCGGGCACGACCGCGGCGCTCGGGTGCAGCACCGAGGGCAGGTGGGTGTCGTCGTAGTCGAGCGAGTGCGCCAGCACGCCGTTGACGAACGCGGCCAGCGCCGGAGGCAGCTGCTGCGGTACGCCGATCGCGGAGGCGCGCGCCGCCCCACCCTGCTCGGCCGCCCAGCGGCGCGCCGCCCGGCTGGTGTCCAGCGGCGCGGCCGCGGCCGCGATGCCGAGGGTGTCGAGCACCCGCATCTTCACGCTGTCCACGACCTCGGCGGGCAGCGTCTCGAAGGAGCTCTCCGCCGCGAAGTCCGCCAGCCGCTCGGCCAGCGTGCGCCCGTCGCTCATGCCGACACCAGGGCCAGCGGGCGCACCGGCGAGCCGGTGGCGCCGTAGATCTTCAGCGGCACCAGCACGAACGTGAACACGTGGTGGCCGCGGGCCGCGAGCGTCTCGAGGTCGAGCGTCTCGATGATGTAGATGCCGTGCTCGACGAGCAGCACCCGGTGGGCGGGCAGCAGGGCGTGCCCGCCTCCGGGGGCGAGCCGCTCGAAGGCGATCGTGTCCGCGCCCGTCGCGTGCACACGACGCGCCGCGAGCCATTGCGCACCGGCCTCGCTCACACCGGGTACGCCGCTGTCGCGCCCGACGTACGGCTCGCCCTCGGCGAACCGGCTGCCCCAGCCGCTGCGGATCAGCACCACATCGCCGGGCCCGACCGAGATGCCCTGTCGCGCAGCGGTCGCCTCGAGGTCGGCCGGGGTGATCTCGTAGCCGCCCGCACAGTGGTCGACGCCGAGGTGACCGGCCACGTCGAGCAGCACGCCCCGGCGGACCATCGGCTCGATGGTGTGCGCACCGAGCGCGTCGTACTTCCCGCCGCGTCCGGCCTCCTGCGCGTCGATCCCGCCGTACAGCTTGCCGTTGTGGGAGACGTGCGCGAGCGCGTCGATGTGGGTCCCGACGTGGGTGCCCATGCTGATCATGTCGTTGGCGGCACTGCCGCCGTCGGCCCGCTCCATGTCGCCGTGCCGACGCGGCAGCGCATGCCAGAAGTGTGGGTGGTTCGGCGACTGCGGCATCCCGACCCGCAGCTCACGCCCGAGGTCGATCACCTCCAGGCCCGCCTCGACCGCCGCCAGCAGTGTGTCGCTCACTGGATGACCTTCGCTTCCTTGAGTCGGGCGAGCTCGTCGGCGGTGTAACCGGCCTCGGTGAGCACCTCGTCGGTGTCCGCGCCCAGGGCGCGCCCGGTGAACCTGATCTCTCCCGGGCTGTCGCTCAGCCGCCACATCACGCCGTGCTGCAGCAGCGGGCCCAGGTCGTCGTCCGCCACCTCGACGAGCATCCCGGTCTCGCGCACGTGCGGGTCCTCGGTCAGGTCGCGCGCGTCGTAGACCGGGCCGATCGCGGCACCGGCCTCGGTGAACGCCTCCAGCACCTCCGCTCGCGTGCGCTCGGCGATCCAGCCGGCGACATGGGAGTCGAGGAGGTCCACGTGCTGGGCGCGGCCGTGCCCGGTCGCGAACCACGGCTCGTCGATGACCTCGGGGTGACCGACCAGGCGCAGCACCCGCTCGGCGATCCGCTGGGCGCTGGTCGACACCGCGACCCACTTCCCGTCGGCGGTCAGGTAGGTGTTGCGCGGCGCGTTGTTGGTCGAGCGGTTGCCGTGCCGCGGCTCGACGATGCCCAGCTGCTGGTAGACCGTCGGCGCGGGGCCGACCGCGTCCATGATCGGCTGCAAGATGTTCATGTCGACCACCTGCCCACGGCCCGAGCCGTCGCGGTGGCGCAGCGCCATCAGCACGGCCGAGGAGGCCGCGATGCCGCAGATGCTGTCGGCGAGGCCGAACGCCGGGAGGGTCGGCGGGCCGTCGGGCTCGCCCGTGGCGGCGGCGAACCCGCTCATCGCCTCGGCGAGCGTGCCGAACCCCGGCCGCTCGGCGTACGGCCCGGTCTGCCCGTAGCCGGTCAGCCGCAGCAGCACCAGGCGCGGGTTGAGGGCCGCGAGCACGTCGGGGCCGATGCCCCAACGCTCCAGCGTGCCCGGGCGGAAGTTCTCGACGACCACGTCGGCGCTCTCGGCCAGCCGGCGGAACACCTCGGCACCGTCGGGCGACTTGAGGTCGAGCGCGATGGTCCGCTTGTTGCGGCTGATCTCCTTCCACCACAGCGGGACCCCGTCCTTGCTGTGGCCGTGCCCGCGCATGCTGTCGCCGTGCTCGGGATGCTCGATCTTGATCACGTCGGCCCCGAAGTCGCCGAGGATGCGGCAGCACAGTGGGCCGGCCAGGATCGTGCTGGCGTCCAGGACCCGCAGGCCGGCCAGCGCCGATGGTTTCGCCACTTCAACTCCGTTCCGTTTTATGGAACACAATGTGTCAGAAAGTTAGCACCATTGCGCTCAACGGGATCGAGTGGGGACATTTTGTTCCGCTGGTAGAAACATTTGTCAGGTCAGGCTGTTCACGGTCGCGTTCGGCGGGTCCGGTCCGGCCGCCCGTGCCAGAATCGCCGGATGTCGCACCGCCCTCCCCGCCGGAGGTGGCCCCGTCGCGCCGGGATCGTCATCGCGCTGGTCGGGCTGGGACTCATCGGCTACGGCGCCTGGCAGTACTGGGGGACGACCTGGGTGTCCCGGGCCGCGCAGGACCGCATCGTCGAGGAGCTGGAGCGGAGCTGGGCCGCCCTCCCCAGCGAACCGCCGCGGTCGGCCGTCGTCGAGCCCGGGACCCCCGGCGGCGACAAGGACGTCGACGGCCGTGCGCGCGAGGACGGGGACGAGATCGCGGTGCAGGCCAGCGGCACCACGGCGGAGGCGATCCTGCGGATCCCCGCCTTCGGCTCGTCGTACGCCATGCCGATCCTCGAGGGCACGACGTCGGAGGCCCTGGCGGTCGGCGTCGGGCACTTCTCCGACAGCGCCCGACCCGGCGAGGTGGGCAACTACGCCCTCGCCGGGCACCGGGTGACGCACGGGGAGCCGTTCCGCGACCTGCCGGACCTGCAGGCCGGCGACCAGGTCGTGATCGACACCGCCAGGTGGCGCTACACCTATGTCCTGGACACCGCCGGCAACGGGCTCGAGGTCGCCTTCACCGAGACCTGGGTCCTCGATGCGGTACCCCGCAATCCCCGAGGTGGGCCGCAGCCGTCCCAGGCGCCCGGACAGCGACTGATCACGCTCACCACCTGCGCCGAGCTCTTCCACACCGACGAGCGGCTGGTCGCCTTCGGCCACCTGGTCGACCGATCACCGCGGGGCTGAGCCTGACGTGGAACACCCTTGACAGGTTCCTGACATATTGTCACCATCGTCGTGATCCCGGCGCCACCCAGCCCGGGTGGACCTGGAGAAGGGGCGACAGCGATGACCTCCGTGGCCCGAGGACCTCGACCCGGACAGCGGCAGCGGCTGCCCCACCTCGGCCCCCGGATGCGGCTGTGGGGCTGGTGGACGGCCTGGCGCGTCGACCGGCTCGTCACGGTCGACGAGTGCGAGCACGACGGAAGGACCCCGATGTGCTGGGCCTGCGTGCTGCTGTGCTGCCAGATCCGCTGACGCGTCCGCCCTCGGAGGGGCTCAGGAGGCCCTGCCGACCTCGGCCTCACGAGCACCGTCCGCCTCCGCGGCTCACCACCGGGGCGCCGCCTGCTTGCGGATGGCCAGGAAGAGATGGATCAGGCCGAGCGTGATCAGGATGTGGCCCAGGCCGGCGATGCCCGAGACGGCGGCCAGCGGGTCCTCGCCCTGGACGTCGCGGATCCCGTGCACCGTCATCGCCGCGACCGTGACGACCAGGCCGCTGTTGTAGAACACGAAGAACAGCGTGAACAGCCGGTGGCCCGAGATCCCGAGGGCCGCGTCGAGCGCCAGGACGATCAGGAAGAGCAGCATGCCCAGCGCGAGCAGGTGGGTGTGCACGACGGCGAGCTGGGTGTCACCGGTGTAGTCGTGGGCCTTGGTGTACTCGCGATAGAACAGGCCTCCGGCGAGGCCCGCGATCAGGTAGGCGAGTGCGGCGACGTAGGTCTTCTTCATCCGGTCCTGGTCCTTTCGATGGGTGCGTGATCGTCACGGTCGTTCGGGCCGGACGGGTCGCGGGTCGGGGCGAGCCGCCCGTCCACCATCCAGTAGGTCGTGTCCATCCGGGCCATGACACCGGGGTCGTGGGTCACGAGCATCGTCGCCGTGCGGTACTGGCGCGTGAGCTCGACGACCAGCTCCACGAGCTGGGCGCCGCGCTGCCGGTCGAGCGCGCTCGTGGGCTCGTCCACCACGAGCAGGGCGGGCTCGTTCATCAGGGCACGGGCGACGTTGACCCGCTGCCGCTGACCCCCCGAGAGCTCGGCCGGAAGACTGTCCAGGTGCCCGTCGAGCCCGACCGCCTCGAGCAGCTCGACCGCACGGATCCGCGTGTCGATGCGACTCCGGCGCCGACGGCGACCCACGGTGAGCTCGCCCATCACGAGGAGCTGCTCGAGGGTGGTGAGCGACGGCAGCAGATTGGCCTGCTGGAAGACGATGCCGATGCGCTCCCGGCGCAGGCGGGCTCGTCCGCGCAGGTCCAGCGTCGTCGCCTCGACGTCGCCGATCCGGACGCTGCCACGATCCGGAAGCACCAGGGTCGAGGCGACGGCGAGCAGGCTGGACTTGCCCGAGCCCGACGGTCCGCTGATGCCCACGGTCTCACCGCCGGCGATCGACAGGTCGACGTCGTCGACGGCCACCAGCCGCCCCTCGCCGCCGTCGGGATAGGTCAGCGTGATGTGGGACAGATCGATCATCGGTTGCTCCCCAAGGCGACGAGCGGGTCGATCCGGGTGACCGACCTGGTCGCGACCGCGGCCCCGAGCAGGCCGAGCGCGATCGTGATGGCCGCCGGAGCCAGGGTGGTCAGCGGACTGAAGACGTAGGGCAGCCCGGCCGAGGCGAGGAGTGCTCCCGACGAGGCCAGGGCGAGCCCGACCGCGACACCACCGACGAGCAGGACGAGTGCCTGCCCCAGCGCGTCCGTCATCAGCCTGCGCGTCGTGGCGCCGAGCGCCCGGAGCACCGCCACGTCGCCCCTGCGCTGCATGCTCCAGATGTTGAAGAAGGCGCCGATCACGAGCGCCGAGATCGCGAACAGCAGCCCGACCATCAGCAGCAGCGACCCCACCTCGGAGGTGAAGGACGCCAGCGCGGACAGGGAGCCCCGGACGGTCGTCGACTCCGTCCCGGCGGCGGCGTCCGCGGCCTCGACGTCGATCCCGCTGCCGCTGACCGCGAGGACGGTCGCGAACGGCGCGACCGCCTCGCTCGTTCCGCCCAGGTCGCGCCAGGTCTCGAGACTGGTCCACACGACGGGCATGTGTGAGTACCACTGCGTCGCATCCGATACGACGACGCGATGGGGTCGCCCGCCCATGAGCACCCGGTCACCGGCATCGGCACGCAGCTCCTCGGCGAGCCCGCGCGGCACCACCACGGCACCCGCGAGGTCCTCCCGGTCCTGACCGGCCGGCAGGTACTGCCGATACAGGTCGGAGCCGAAGACCGTGACCGACTGCTGCGCGTCCCCCAGCACGAGTCGGGTCTGGCCGATGCCGACCGCGTCCACCCTCTCGACACCGGGCGCCTGCGCCCAGGTGTCGGCCTGCCGCGCCGTGACGGTGGAGTCCTCGAACGAGCGGTTCCCGCCGGCTGGGACACCGAAGACGATCCGGTCCGCCGGCAGGTCCGTGATCGCGGAGATGTTCTGCTGCACGAGGCCCCCGATGAGCCCGCTGAGGAACGTGACCAGCCCGGTGATGAGGGCGACCACCACCCCGACGAGGACGAACCTGGTCGTGGCACCTCGCATCTCGCGCCAAGCAACGAACACCTGCTGTCCAGCTCCTTCCGGCTCTGCCCACTGCGCCTGCGACCGGGTCGGTCGCGGCCTGTCATCAGTGTCATCGCCTCCGGTGCCCGGATCATCGTCGCTACGACCGGTCGTCGCTGCCCTGAGGTTGGACGGCGCTCTCCTACTTTCGATGGAACCGCAGGTCGGCACCCGTTCGTAGACTGGTGATCGCGGCCGGGCGGTTCGCGAGCCAGAGGTGGAGAGGTACCCGATACCGTGGTCGACCACAGGACTGCTGCGACGCGCTCGCTCGAAGCGATCTCGTCGGGCCTGCGGACCGCGCTGCACGCGCTGGTCGTCGTGCTGACGGTGGTCGTGCTGGCCGCGGCTCCCGAGCAGTCGGGGCGAGAGCTCGTCGCGCTCTGCCTGGTCGCCCTCTTCCTCGGCACGTACGCACTCGGGGCGCTGCGCGGTCTGCCGGAGGGCACCGGCCGCGCCCGTCGCGACCAGCTCTGGGTGGTCGCGCTCACGGTCGAGTGGATGGCGCTGGCCGGCTCGACCGGCGCCGCCGTCTACCTCGTGTTCGCCCTGTTCTTCCTCTACCTCCAGGCCTTCTCGGGCTGGCGGTCCGTGCTGGCGGTCGCGCTCTCGACGGCGTTCGCCGTCGTGGCCTTCGGAGCCCAGGCGGGCTTCACCGCCGCGGGCGTCCTCGGCCCGATCCTCGGGGCCGCCGTGGCTCTGGTGTTCGGCTACGGCTACCGGTCCCTGGCGCGCGAGATCGGCGCGCGCGGGGCCCTCATCGAGGAGCTGAACTCGACCCGGGCCCAACTGGCGGCCGCGGAGCGCGCGGCCGGGGTCGCCGACGAGCGGGAGCGCCTCGCCCGCGAGATCCACGACACCGTCTCGCAGTCGCTGTCGAGCATCGTCATGCTCCTGCACGTCGCCGAGCGCGCCGACCCCGACGACGCCCGCCGCCGCGTGCGGCAGGCGCGCGACGCAGCGACCGGAGCGCTGGCGGAGACCCGGCAGTTCATCAGCGAACTGGCGCCGCCCGGGCTGCGACGGTCGAGCCTCCTCGAGGCCCTGACGCGGCTGGTGGACGAAGCGCGGGACACCAGCGGCATCCAGGCCCACGTGAGCCTGACCGGTGAGGAGGGGTCGCTCGACTCGGTGCCGGCTCCGGTGCAGACCGCGATGCTCCGGGTGGCGCAGAGCTCCCTGGCGAACGTCGTGCAGCACGCCGGGGCACGACGGGTCGACGTGACGCTGACCCGGCTGGAGGACGAGGTCATCATCGACGTCGTCGACGACGGCCGCGGGTTCGACGCGGCCGGCTCGTCACGGTCGATCGGCGGCGAGTCCTTCGGGCTGCGGGCGATGCGGCAGCGGGTCGAGGGGCTGGGCGGCGAGCTGGTCGTGCAGTCGCGACCGGGGACCGGCACCAGCGTGACGGCGAAGTTCAAGGTGGATCGATGACCGTTCGGGTGCTGCTCGCTGACGACCATCCGGTGATGCGGACCGGCCTCACCGCGCTGTTCGAGGCCGACGACGACATCGAGGTCGTGGCGGCGGTCGGGACCGCCGAGGAGGCCGTCGCGCTGGCCCGAGAGATCCGGCCGGACGTGATCCTGATGGACCTGCAGTTCCAGGGTGAGTTCAAGGGCGCCGGCGCGACGGCGGAGATCCGGCGGCTGCCGGAGCCGCCGGCCGTGCTGGTGCTGACGAACTACGACACCGACAGCGACATCGTGACGGCCATCGAGAGCGGCGCCGCCGGCTACCTGCTCAAGGATGCCCCGCCGGAGGAGATCAGCGCCGCCGTGCGTGCCGCGGCGTCGGGACAGACCGCGCTGGCTCCGGCGGTCGCGAACCGGCTGCTCTCCCGGATGCGCGACACCACGACGGCGCTCAGCCAGCGCGAGCTGGAGGTCCTGGACCTGGTCTCCCAGGGGCTGTCCAACCTCGACATCGCCCGTCGGCTGCACCTGAGCGAGACGACGGTCAAGTCACACCTGGCGCACATCTATCCCAAGCTCGGCGTCACCTCGCGCACCGCCGCCGTCGCCGCGGCCCGGCAGGCCGGGTACATCCGGCGCGGGTGAGCCTGGATCCACCGGTGGCCGCGGTCAGTCGGACTCGGCGAGCGCCGGGCCGAGGTCGAGCTTGGCGAGCAGGTCCGCACGCGGCGGCACGAAGATGTCGATGTTGACGCACGGGCCCTCGGTCGGCTCGACGTAGTGCTCCGCCCCGCGCGGGACCAGCAGGAAGGACCCGGGCGTCATGTCGTTGGCGACGCCGTCCACGTAGTAGAAGCAGCGTCCCTCGGCGATGTAGACGAGCTGGTCGAAGTCCTCGTGGCTGTGCGGGTTGAGGTCCATCCCGACGTCGAGCTCGTGGTGCGCGATCATCACGTCGTCGGTGGCGAAGATGCGACGGCGTACGCCGGGCCGGATCTCCTGCTGCGGGATCCGGTCCCAGTTGACGACCTTGCCGAAGAGGGCTTCGTTGAGCGCGGACATCAGGTACCTCCAGGGTTGTCGTTGGCATGCGCGGTCGGGCCGGCCAGCGAGCGCAGCCCGGTGGCCAGCAGCTGCAGGTCCGAGCCGACGACGACGTAGTCGGCGGGTGCGAGCGCCGCGGCGGCCGCGGGCGTGGCCGCCCAGCCACCGAACGCGACGCCGGCCGATTCCGCCCCCTCGCGGATCGAGTCGACGGCGCGGTCCAGGGTGTCCGCCGCGGGCAGCCCCAGGCTCACCGACAGGTCGGTGGTGCCGACGAACGCGACGTCGAGCCCGCGCAGCACCTCCTCGAGCGGCTCGGCCACGAGCGTCTCGATCTGCCCGACGAGGAGAGGCGGCGCCGCGGCTTCCTGGTCGAGGAAGTCCGCCAGCGCGCTCGCCCCGAACCCGGCGACCCGGTTGGCGAGGCTGATCGAGCGCTCGCCCTCGGGTGCGAACCGGCAGGCGGCCCGCAGCTGCCTCGACTCCGCGACCGTGCGCAGCGTCGAGAGCTGGATGCCGGCCGCGCCGCTCTCCAGCAGCCGCGCGATCAGGCCCGGCTGCACGGCGGGCAGGCGGACCAGGGCCGACAGCCCGCACAGGTCCGCGGTGCGGACGAGCGCGACCGCGTCGCGCTCGTCGAGCACCGAGTGCTCCAGGTCGACCACGATGAAGTCGAGGCCGGCCGCGGCGGCCAGCTCGACGACGTCGCACGACCCGAGCTTGACGAACGTGCCGGTCACCGGCTCGCCATCGGCGAGCCGGGACCGCAGCGCCCGTCGCGTGTCGTGGACCGAGGTCACGCGGTCGCTTCTCCCCGCCAGGGCGTGGTCTCGACCAGCGCGCCCTCGTGCACGACGGTGGTCGGCTCGAGGCGCGGCGCGGTGATCACGTTGCCCGAGGCGTCGGGCAGCTCGACCTCGCTGGTCTCGGTGAGGACGGTGACGTCCGCGCGGCCGCCGACCTCGAGGCGGCCGTATCCCTCGTCGGCCAGGCCGAGCAGCTCGGCCGGCGCGACGGTGGCGCGGCGGATGCACTCGTCCAGGGGGGCGCCCAGCGCGACCAGCTTGGCGATGCTGGTCACCAGGTCGAAGACCGGTCCGCGCCAGTTGCGGGCGCTGGTGTCGGAGCTGAGGATGTCAGGCAGGAAGCCGCAGGCGATCGCCTGGCGGGCGACGTTGAAGCTGAGGTTGCTGCGGCCGTGCGCGGAGTCGAACAGCACTCCGCGCTCCCGCGCCTCCAGGACCTGGGCGAGCACCTTGTCGTCGTCGAGGATGCCGTGCGGCTTGCCGGTGTAGCAGTGCGCGACGATGTCGCCGGGCCGCAGCTGCTCGAGGACCACCGGCAGCGGCTCCTCGGTCTCGCCGATGTGCACCATCAGCGGCAGGCGGGCCTGCTCGGCCAGCTCGATCGACTTCTTCAGCAGCGACATCCAGTTCGGGCCGACGACGTCCTCGGAGAGCCGGATCTTGAAGCCGCGCACGACGTCGGGGTTCGCGGCGGCGACCTCGAGCGCGTCGTCGACGACGAGGGTGTCGGGGTTGAGCAGTTCGCCGAAGCGGAAGTCGATCAGGCCCAGGACCGACACGTTGAGGAAGTTCACCACGCGCATCGCGTTGCCCTCGACCACGACGCGCCGGAAGGCCGCGAAGGTGGAGGCACCGGCGGTGCCCGCGTCGGCGACCGCGACCACGCCGCGGCGCAGGTGCGCCTCGTCGGCGGGGGCGCCGACCTTGGAGACCTGCTCGAAGATGTGGCTGTGTCCCTCCACCAGGCCGGGTACGACGGTCGAGCCCGTGCAGTCGACGACCTTCGCGCCGGGGGCGCTCAGGCCCGTGTCGATCGCGGCGATCCGGTCGCCCCGGATCGCGACGTCACGGCGTGCGTTGAGGCCCGAGGCCGGGTCCAGCACCGTGCCACCGGAAAGGATCAGGTCGTAGGTCGGCTGGTTGGGGTCGGTCATATCGGCTCCTAGGGCCAGGTGGATGATGGAGATTCGGTCTGTGCGGGCGCGACGGTGCCGCGACGAGGGTCAAGCGGTCTGGCGCGCGACCGAGGTGGTCAGGGGCAACACCGGCCCGACCTCGACGCGGATCTGGTCGCCCGGAGCCAGGAAGCAGCCCCGGTCCTGGCCGGTCCCGGCCGGCGTGCCCGTCAGGACGACGTCACCGGGCTGCAGCGGCGCGTAGCGGGAGATCCTCGAGATCAGCTCGGGGATCGGGAAGATCAGGCCCGCGCTGGTGTCGTCCTGGTGCAGCTCGCCGTTGACCCAGCTGCGCACCGGGATGCTGTCCCGGTCGGCCAGCTCGTCGAGCGTGCACACCGACGCGCCGAGGGGCTTGAACCCCGGGAAGCTCTTCGCCAGCACCGGGATCGAGGTGCTGCGCATGACGTCGCGCGCCGTCATGTCGTTGGCCGCGGTGATGCCGGCGATGCTCGACCAGACCTGGTCGGGCTCGGCGCAGTAGAGCGGCCGGCCGATCACGACGGCGATCTCGGCCTCGTAGTCCATCTGCTGGGTGGAGTCCTCGGGCAGCGCCACCGAGCTCCCCGGCGCGAGCACGGCCGAGGAGGCCGCGAGGAACAGGATCGGATCGGTGGGCAGGTCCCGGCCGGCCCGCGCCGCCTTGGACTTGTAGTTGAGCCCGATCCCCCACACCGCCCGCGGCGTACCGAGCGGCGCGCCGAGCTCGGCCGACGCGAGCGGAACCCGCTCGACCACCGGGGTCGAGCGGAGGGCGTCCAAGGATCCGGTCTCCTGGAGCACGGCTCCAAGGTCCGGGAAAGGCGTGTCCAGCAAGGCGATCTCGTCGTTCTCGACGCGACCGATGCCGGCAGGCGTGGTCACTGCGTGCATGTCAACCATCTTTCAATGCGAGACGGTATCGTGTCAAGTGATACAGCCATGGGGTCCGGAGAGGTCGCCGAAGCACCCTGCGGAGGCCCGTCGTGGACCGCCGATCAGGGGTGCGGCGCCGTCCCCGGGCATGACGAAGCGCCCGGCGAGCCAGGCTCGCCGGGCGATCGGCGGGGGTGATCAGCAGGGGGCGACGAGAAACGGCGGAGCCGGTGCGGACCGGCTCCGCCGTGTCGCCCTCAGGACGCGGCCGACCGGGCGGATCGCGCCCGGCGCGGCGTCAGAGATCCAGGACGATCCGGTCCGACTGGGACCGGCTGACGCAGATCATCATCGTGCTGCACGACTCACGCTCGGCGTCGCTCAGCACCTCGTCGCGGTGCTCCGGCTTCCCGGCCAGCACCCGCGTCTCGCACGAGCCGCAGAAGCCCTTCTCGCAGTCGTAGTTGAGGCCGGGCAGGACCTCCCGCACCACCTCGATCAGGCGCTTGTCGACCGGGACGTCGAGCACCTGATGGGAGCGCGCCAGCTCGACCTTGAACGGCTTGTTGTTCTCGGTCGAGGCGAGCCGCGCCTCCATCTCGTCGCTGGCGGCGAAGCGCTCGACGTGCAGGTCGGCGCGGCGTCCGAGCTCGTCGCACAGCGCCTGCACGGCCGAGATCATCGCGCTCGGACCACAGCAGTAGATCGCCGTTCCGGGCGGGGTCGCGCCGATCGCGGCGCGCAGGTCGGGTATCCCCTGCTCGTCCTGGGGGACCAGGTCGACCTCGATCCCCGGCAGCGCGGTGAGCTCGTCGGCGAACGCCATCGTGGCGCGCGAGCGGCCGCCGTAGACGACCCGGGCCGGGCGGCCCCGCGCAGCGAGGGAGCGGGCCATCGCCAGGATCGGCGTGACCCCGATGCCGCCGGCGATGAGGAGGTGGCCGTCGGCGTCGACGAGCGGGAAGTGGTTGCGCGGGCCACGCACGGTCAGCTCCCGGCCGGCGACCGCGATGTCGTGGAGTTCCTCGGAGCCACCCCGACCCGCGCGCTCGCGCAGCACCGCGACCCGGTACGACGACGGGTCGTCGAGCTGACCGCAGAGCGAGTACTGCCGGAGCCGGCCCGACGGCAGCCGCATCTCCAGGTGGGCACCGGGCTGCCAGCGGGGCAGCGTGCCGCCGCCGGCCGCGCGGACCGTGATCGCGAGGACGTCCTCGGCGACCACGTCGACCGCGTCGAGGACGACGTCGTACGTCTCGTTGTCGTGGCTGGCGCCCTGGAACTGGTCGATCCGGTCGCCCACCCGCGGGCCGGGCGTGAAGGTCGCCGGGATGACGTCCCAGCCCATGTGGTTGCCGCGCGAGGCGTAGCCGACCACGCCCTCGCGGTCGACCTTGTAGTCGGGGAGCCGGGTCAGGACCTGGTGGATCATCTCCTGGAACATCGCCCGCGCCAGGTGGGCACCCGGGCAGCGGTGGGTGCCGATGCCGAAGGTCAGATGGCGGCTCGCGTCGCGGTCGAGGCGGACCTCGTGCGGCTCGGTGAACACCTCGGGGTCGTGGTTGGCCGCGAACCACGGGACCAGCACGCGCTCGCCGGCCTGCACCGGGCAGCCGCCGATCTCGGTGTCGGCAGTCGTCGTGCGGGACATGGCGGTCACCGAGCCGTAGCGGCGCAGGAACTCGTCGGTGCCGTCGACGAGGAGGTCGGGCGCGTCGATGAGCTGCTGACGCATCTCGGGGTGCTCGTCGAGGTGGACGAGCACCGAACCGGTCAGCGAGGTCGTGGTGTCGACGCCGCCGGTGATGGCGATGCCGATCACGGAGAAGACCTCGGCGTCGGTGAACTCCGAGCCGTCGGCCTTGCGCTCCGCCAGCAGCCGGCTGATCACGTCGTCCCCGGGGTTGGCGCGGCGCTCGGCGATGATCTCGGCGAGCCGCTTCTCCATGTAGGCCATGCCCTCGTAGGCGCGCTGCGCGCGCTCGCTGCCCGGCTCAGAGGTGAAGACGTCGTGGATCGGGCGACCGATCCGCATCCAGTCCTCCTCGGGGAAGCCGATCCAGTCGAGGGTGACCGCGCTGGGCAGCGGGTTGGTCAGCACCTCGACCAGGTCGGCGCTGCCGGACTCGATGAACTCGTCGACGATCCGCGAGGCGTGCCGCGCGATCATCGGGCGCAGCTCGTCGACCGCGGCCGGGGAGAGGATCAGGTCGAGCAGTCGGCGGTACTCCACGTTGTCCGGCGGGTCCAGCTCGAGCGGGTACTGCATGTTGCCGCCGAACGGACCGCTCGGGATGACGATCGCGGTTCCCTCGAGGTTGCCGGCCGCGCGCGTGGACGAGAACAGGGCGTCGTTGCGGGCGACCTGGAAGACGTCGGCGTACCGCGTGAGGTAGACGTAGCCGTTCTCGTGGGCGTCGGTCCGCCCGACCGGGCACTTGTCCCGGAACGCCGCGTAGTAGCCGACGATGTCGTCGCGGCATTCCGCTGAATGGTGGTCGAACTTCTCGTAGGTTGGCATGCCCTGTCCCTCATCAGCCGTACCGGTGTGCTTGAACTCACGGAGACAGTAACAACGTCTCACAAAGTGAGTCAACGTCTCGCATTGCGCAATCAGCGCTGCTGTCCTAGCGTCGGATGCGACAGCACGCGGCCACGGTGTTCCGCGCTCGGGCCACTGGTCCCCGCGGTCCTCCGAACCCCGACCGAGCCGCCCCGGACACACGAAGGATCTGCCCCATGCGAACCAGAGGCGCGATCGTGCGCAACGCCCCCGGACCCTACGAGGTCGTCGAGCTCGAGGTGGCCGATCCGGCCGCGGGCGAGGTCCAGGTCCGCCTGGTCGCAGCCGGGCTGTGCCACTCCGACGACCACATCGCCGTCGGCGACTCCCCCGTCGCGATCTACCCCTTCGCGCTGGGCCACGAGGGCGCCGGCGTGGTGACCAAGGTCGGGCCCGGCGTCGACGACCTGGCCGAGGGCGACCACGTCGTGTTCTCGTTCCTGCCGGCCTGCGGACGCTGCCGCTGGTGCGCCACGGGCATGCAGAACCTCTGCGACGACGGCGGCAAGGTCTGGATGGCGCCCGAGGTGCCCCGGCTCCACCTCACCGACGGCACGCCGGTCGGCCAGATGTGCGGCGTCTCGGCGTTCGTCGAGACCACCACCGTCTCGGCGCGCTCCGTCGTCCGGGTCGCGCCGGACCTCCCGCTGGACAAGGCCTGCCTCGTGGGCTGCGGCGTCGCCACCGGCTGGGGCGCCGCGGTCAACTCGGCCGCGGTCCGGCCCGGCGACGTCACCATCGTCATGGGCATCGGCGGCATCGGCATCAACGCCGTCCAGGGCGCCGCCCACGCGGGCGCCACCACCGTGATCGCCGTCGACCCCGTCGAGTTCAAGCGCGAGGAGTCCAAGCGGTTCGGCGCCACCCACGCGTTCGCGACCATGGACGAGGCCGCCGACGTGGCCCGCCAGCTGACCAACGGCCAGGGCGCCGACGCGGCCATCGTCACCGTCGGCGTCGTCACCGGAGAGCACGTCGGCGCGGCCTTCGGCGCGATCCGCAAGGGCGGCACCGCGGTCGTCACCGGCCTCGGCAACAACGCGGAGGTCGGCGCCCCGATCAGCCTCACCGAGCTCACGCTCTACCAGAAGCGGCTCCAGGGCTCGCTCTTCGGCCAGTGCAACCCGACCGCCGACATCCCGGCCCTGCTGGACATGTACCGCGCGGGCGCCCTCAAGCTCGACGAGATCGTCACCCGGACCTACTCCCTCGACGAGATCGGCCAGGGCTACGAAGACATGCACGCCGGCCGCAACCTGCGCGGGGTCGTGCTCTTCGACTGAGCCGTACGACGAGGAACGGGGGTCGCACCAGCCGGTGCGACCCCCTTTCTTCCGGCCCTCCCGTCGGGCAGTGACGGGCTTGTCGGCCCCGATCGGGATAGTCCGTCACGTTCTGGTTGTCGTTCCGCGCGTTCGGCAACCGTTTCGTGACGGACTATCTGCGGGGCGGCACCCGGCGGTGGGTGTCCCACCGGGACGGCCCGACTCCCGCCCACACCTCTGACCGTCCCGAACCTGGGTGGCTTCGAGCATCGGCGCTGAAGCGCCTCGCACCTCGACCATCGTCCCGGTCATCGCGCGGTTCACCGGCTGACCGCCGAAACCCGCACGACTCGCCGGGTCGACTCGGCGTGTCGTACGGGTTGCGGCTGACGGGCTCGGGCCGGGGAGCCCCTCCTGACCCATCCATGGGTCAGGAGAACCCGCCTCCCGTCCGGACTCAGGCGTGTCTCCCGTCGGTGCGCAGCAGGCGTCGATGGGAGACACGCCCTACCGAACGGGCGCGAAGGGCATGCCGAGCGCCAGTGGCCGTTTCGATCTGGCCCCGAGCACCGCCAGCGAGCACAGGGCGAGCAGGTACGGCGTGGCCGCGAGGAGCTGCGGCGAGACCGAGTACCCGATCGCGGGAAGCGCCAGCTGCAGGCCCTGGGCGACGCCGAAGACGGCGCACGCGCCGATCACGCCGCGCAGCATCCAGCCACCGAAGATGACGGCCGCGATCACGATGTAGCCGCGACCGGCGGTCATGCCGGACGTGAACGACCCGGACTGGAAGACCGACAGGTACGCCCCGCCGACCCCGGAGCACAGCCCGCAGAAGAGCAGGGCCTGGCGGCGCCGGGCGTTGACGTTGATGCCGGTCAGGTCGCTGGCGCCCGGGTCGTCCCCGACCGCCCGCAGCTCGAGCCCGAGCCGGGTGCGGCGCACGTACCAGATCAGCAGCACCAGCGGTGCGATCAGGTAGACCACCCACGGCTGCACGAAGAACGCCTTGCCGATGATCGGGAGGTCCGAGAGCAGCGGCACCTGCCACGCCGACCCGCGCGGGATGTCCAGTACGGTCGTGGAGAGCAGGTAGTTGGTCACGCCCAGCACCAGCATGTTGAGCGCGAGGCCGACGACGTAGGTGTTCAGCTGCAGCCGATGACTCAGGTTGCCGTGCACGAAGGCGACCGCCAGGCCGGCGAGCATGCCGCAGAGGAGCCCGACCACCGGCGAGCCGGTGGCCGAGGCGCCGTACGCGGCCGCGAACGCCGAGCCCAGCATCATCCCCTCGACGGAGAGGTTGAACGTGCCGGCTCGCTGGGCGACGTACTCGCCGAGCCCGGCGAACAGCAGCGGGACGGTCAGCGGGACCGACGCCGCCAGGATCGTCTCCAGATCCATCGCGACACTCATCTCAGGCCACCTCCACGGCACGACGGATCCGGCGCCGGCGCAGCGCGGCCAGCAGGACGGGCGGACAGAGCAGCGCGACCACGATCGCTGCGGTGATGACGTTGACGATGTCGACCGGGACGCCCTCGCCGCCGAGCAGACCGCCGCCGGCGACCATGGCGCCGAAGACCAGCGCGAGCAGCACGCTCACGCCGGCGTTCGTCCGGGCCGCGAGTGCGATGAGCAGGCCGCTCCAGCCGATGGCGCTGGAGGCTCCCGGGTTCAGCTGGAAGCTCTGCCCCAGCAGGATCACCGCGCCGGCCGCGCCGGCGAACGCGCCCGACGCCGCCACGGCCAGGGAGCCGAGCCGGGGGGCGCTGATCCCGATCGTGCCCGCGACCACGGGGTTCTGCCCGAGGATGCGCAGCCGGTAGCCGGGGTGGGTGGACTTGAGGAACCACGCGACCAGGACCGCGGCGACCAGCGCCAGGATGAACGCGGAGGGGACCTCCACGCCGAGCACGTTCACGCTCGGCAGCATCGCGTCGGCCGGGACCCGGGGCGACTGCGACGCCGTACCGGCGCCGAGGACGCCCTCACCGTCGTCGTGGAGCGGACCGTCGCCGCTGATCAGCGCGACGAGCAGCTGCTCGGCGAGGAAGACCAGCAGCAGCGAGCTGACCACGATGTCGACGCCGCGGCCGAACTTGAGCACCGCGGCCACCATGGCCCAGAGGCCACCGGCGACCGCCGCGGCCAGGAAGGCCAGCGGGATGATCAGGGAGCCCGGACCGTCGACGTGGAAGACCACGAAGCCGGCGCCGATCGCGCCGAGCGTGACCTGGCCCTCCTGGCCGATGTTGAACTGGCCGGCGCGCATGCAGATGACCGCGCCGACCGCCACCAGCAGCAGGGGCGCAGCGGCGGTGAGGCTGTAGGCGATCGAGACGCTGCTCCCGAGGCTGCCTTCGTACAGGCTGCTGAGGATGACCGCCGGGGAGTGCCCGGTCGCCCAGCCCAGCAGCAGCCCCACGCTGAGGCCGAGCGCGAGGAAGCCGAGGAAGGCGAGCACCTGCTCGGTGGCCGGGCGCGCCTTCGAGCGGAGCGTGCCGACCAGGTTCGCGACGACCGCGTCGACGCCGCGGCCGCCGGGCGCCGGCGGGACCGGGTGCTCGCGCACCGCGGTGTCCTCGGAGACTCGTGTGTTCACTCGCTCACACCTCCCATCAGTAGACCCAGCCGCTCGGGGTCGGCCTCGGAGCGGGCGAGCTCGCCCTGGATCCGGCCGCGGTAGATGACGGCGATCCGGTCGGACAGCTGCAGGATCTCGTTCAGGTCCGAGGAGATCAGCAGCACGGCGACACCCGCAGCGGCCGCCTGTCGCATCCGCTCGTGCAGGTCGGCGACCGCACCCACGTCGAGCCCTCGGGTCGGCTGGGCCAGCACGAGGACGGCCGGGCCGGCCGACAGCTCGCGGGCCAGCACGACCTTCTGCTGGTTGCCACCCGACAGCGACCGCATCGGCTGGTCGATCGAGGTGACGGCGATGTCGAACTCCTCGACCAGCCGCTCGGCGAGCTCACGCAGCCGACGCCGGGACACCACGCCACCGCGCGACAGCGAGCCCAGTCCGGCCAGGGCGAGGTTGTCGGCCACGGACATGTCGAGGATGCAGCCGGACTCGCGCCGGTCCTCCGGCACCACGCCGATGCCGACGGCCCGGGTCGACCCCGGGCGGCCGACCGACACGCGGTCACCGTGGACTCGCAGCTCGCCGGTGTCCAGCGAGAGCGAGCCGGCGAGGAGGGCCGACAGCCACTGCTGACCGTTGCCCTCCACGCCGGCGACGCCCACGATCTCCCCCGCCCCGATCTCGAGGTCGAGGGAGTCGAGGGCCCGAGCGCCGTCGTGGGACGCCGTCGCGCCGACGATCCGCAGCACCGGTGGGTGCGGCGTCAGATCCTCCGGCCGGTCGTCGGGCTCGTCGAGCTCGACGCCGATCGCGGCGGCCACGTCGGCCGTGGCCGGCAGGTCACGACCGATCATGTGCCGGGCGAGGTCGGCCACGTCGGCCTCCTTGGGGTTCACCCTGGAGACGACGCGGCCACCTCTCATGACCGTGGCGCGGTGCGCCACGGCGGTGATCTCGCGCAGGTTGTGGCTGATCAGGATCACCGAGGTCTCGTCCTGCTCGGACAACCGGGCGAGCATCCGGAACAGCGAGCGCGACTCCTGCCGGGTCAGCACGGCCGTGGGCTCGTCGAGGACGAGCAGCCGCGGCCGGTCGATCAGGCAGGTGACCAGCTCGACCCGCTGTTGCTCCCCGACGCTCAGCTGGCCGACCATGGCCCGAGGAGCGACATCGAGGCCGAACCGCTCGCTGACCTCTTCGATCTGCGCGATGGTCCGGTCCCGGTCGACCCGGCCCTCCGAGCTGAGCACGACGTTCTCCCAGACCGACAGGGTCGGGATCAGGCTGTAGTGCTGATGCACCATCCGTACGCCGTGCGCCCTGGCCTCGTTGGGGTCGCGGATCGTGGCCGGGGTACCGGCGATCGCCACCTCGCCCCGGTCCGCATGGACCAGCCCGAGCAGGATGTTCATCAGCGTCGACTTGCCGGCGCCGTTCTGGCCGAGCAGACCGTGGATCTCCCCCGGCGCGACCTCGAGATCGACGTCGAGACAGGCCGGTACCCCGTTGAAGTGCTTGGTGATGCCCTCCATGCGGAGGGCCGACACCACCGCCTCCGCCTCCGGCCGAGAACCCGCGGTCATCTGACTCATTCCGTGCCCGCGAGCGCGAACAGGTCGATCTTGCCGTCGTTGAGGTCGACCTGCGCCTGGGTGATGGCATCGGTCATCGCGTCGGCGCCGTCACCGGCGTCGTCGCAGGCGTGCACGGCCGGCACCGGGTCGACGCCGAGGCTCCAGTTCCGGGTGACGCCCAGCTCGAGCTCGCCCTTGGCGAACGAGTCGAGCATGGGTGCCAGGTAGTAGCCCGGCGCGAAGATGACCTCGCCGATGAAGCTGGCCTCGTCGGAGTCACAGAACGCCGAGGGCGACCCGAGGACCGGGATGCCGGCCTCCTCCGCCTTCTTGGCCACGGCCACCGTCGGCGCGCCGAAGTAGGGGTAGACCGCGCCCACGCCCTGCGACACCTGGGCGTTGAAGCCCTCGACCGCCTTGCCGACGTCGATCTGGTCGCCGGTGTAGGTCTCGACGACCTTGGCGTTCGGCAGCTGCGCCTTGACGCCCTCGGCGAAGACCTTGCCGATCGTGGTGTTGAACGGCGCCGCGATGCCCGAGAGGAAGCCGGTCTTGGTGATGTCGTTGGCCTTCATGTACGCGCCCATGGCCACGCCCGCGACGTAGGCGTAGCTGAGGCCGACGTCGTAGGACTGGGTGAAGGTGGCGTCCTGCTCGGGCGAGCCGTAGCCGCCCTGCAGGTAGAAGAAGGTGTCCTTGCAGATCGGGTTGCTGGCCGCCGTCACGGCCTGCGCCAGCTGCGCGTCGCCGATGACGATCATGTCGACCCGCTGCCGGCACAGGTTCTCGGCGGCGGTGACCGCCTGGGTCAGCGGCACCATGCCCTGCACCGTGTAGTCCCAGTCGTTCTGACCCGCGGCGTACGCCACGGCGTCGGCGGTGCTCTGGTAGTAGGTGCCGTCGTTGGTGTCACCGGAGGTGATGACGCCGATCGAGACCTTGCCGTCGCCGTTCTGGTCCGGCTGGCCCTTGGGCACGGCGCCCTCGCCCACCCAGTCGGGAGGCGTGGCCGAGCCGGGCTCGCCGACGGCCTCGCCGCGCGCGACCGCGAACCGGTCCGGCACCTCCGAGGCCTGCGCCTTCGGCTCGCCGTCCGAACTATCGCCACAGCCAGCAACAGCGAGCACCGCAACGACCGCGCAGGCCGCGTAGAACTTCTGGATTCGCATGATCATCCGCCCTCGATCTATCCGAGTCGTACGTGATTGCGGGTCTTCCGACCTAGCTCCGAGTACCTGTCGGCCGAGCCCCGGGGACCGGGACAGCATGCACCAGACCGTCTCGCAATGCAACACATCATCTTGACTAATGTGAACGGACGGCTGGACCATTCGAGGGTGACCACGGCTGAGAAATTCTCCTCGACGCCCGCTCCGAGCGGCGACCACCCCGGTACCTACATCGGCGGCTCCTGGCTCGAACGCAGCGCCTCCTTCGCCTCCGTCGACCCCGCCACCGGCGAGGCCTTCGGCCAGATCTCGGCGAGCGAGGTCGGCGACGTCGACCGCGCGGTCGCCGCTGCGCGCGCGGCCGCGCGCGGCTGGGCCCGTACGTCGCCGTCCGAGCGCGGCGCGATCCTGGGCCGGTGGGCGGGGCTGGTCTTCCAGCACCAGCACCGGCTCGCGGCGCTCGAGGCGCGCAACGTCGGCAAGCCGCTCTCCGGCGGGCTGCTGAACGTCCAGATCGCCGGCTCGATCCTGCAGTTCACCGCGGGCGGGGCCGACAAGCTGACCGGCGCGACGCTGCCGACCCGCTCCCCCGACTACTTCGGCTTCACCCGGCGCGAGCCGCACGGCGTGTGCGCGATCGTGCTGCCGTGGAACGTGCCCGCGGTGCTCTGCGCGGCCAACCTCGCCCCCGCACTGGCGGCCGGGAACGCCGTCGTGCTGAAGCCGTCGGAGGTCGCCCCGCTGGTCATCCACGCCCTCGTCGAGCTGGCCGAGGAGGCCGGCGTACCGGCGGGCGTGCTCAACGTCCTCACCGGTGTCGGTGCCGAGCTCGGCGCCGCGCTGGTCGGCCACCCGGGCGTCGACCACATCAGCTTCGTCGGCTCGGTGGCCACCGGGCGCCTGGTGATGCAGGCCGCCGCCCAGAACCTCACCCCGATCAAGGTCGAGCTCGGCGGCAAGTCCCCGAACCTCGTCTTCGCCGACGCCGACCTGGACGTCGCGGTCCCCGCGATCGTCCGCTCGATCACCGAGAACGCCGGCCAGAACTGCAACGCCGGCTCCCGCCTGCTGGTCCAGGCCGGGATCGCCGACGAGGTCCGGCAGCGCGTCGTCGCCGCGATGTCCGAGATCCGGATCGGGTCCTGGGACGAGGACCTCGACATGGGCCCCCTGGTCAACCCCGTCCAGCACGAGCGGGTGAGCGGCCTGGTCGAGGGCGCGCTGGGCGACGGCGTCGAGCTGCTGCTCGGCGGCTCCCGCCCCGACGGTCGCGACAGCGGCAACTTCCTGGCACCCACGGTGCTCGGCGTCACCGACCGCAACGCCCCGATCGTCGGCCAGGAGATCTTCGGTCCGGTGCTGACCGTCGAGACCTTCACCGACGACGCCGACGCCATCGCGCTCGCCAACGGCACCGACTTCGGCCTGCTCGCCTGCGTGTGGACCCAGGACGTCTCGCGCGCCCTGCGGATGTCCTCGGAGATCGGCGCCGGCCAGATCTCGGTCAACCAGTTCGCGGACGCCGGCGTGATCGGCATGCCGTTCAACATGTACAAGCAGAGCGGGTTCTCCGCCGGCAACGGCTACCGGGCGCTCTACGAGTTCACCCGCGAGAAGGCGGTCGCCGTCAAGCTGCTCGGCTGATCGCTCCCGCACCACACGCTGGCCCGTCGGAGACTCTCCGGCGGGCCAGCGTTCGCTTGGACGACGAAACTCGCCCGCGGCGCCGTGCCCGTCGTCCCGCCGTCATCACCGGCCGCAGGTTCACCAAGGGATGACGGTCAGACCACGCATCCCTCGACGAACTGAGCCAGGGAGGCGCGACGTCGACTTCATCCCTTGATGAACCGTCAGTCGATCCAGGCACCGGGGCGGTGGTTTTCGAGACAGGCGCTAGCGCGCCTTCCTCAACCACCGTGCGCCGGACCACGGTGGTTGAGGAGGTTGCGCTAGCAACCGTCTCGAAACCACCCCTCACGCCGAACCGACCACAGGTCGGCGTCCTCCCGATAGGCGCCGAACGGGTGCGCGGGAGGAGCCGCCAAGGGCGCGAAGCGGCGAAGCGGACCCTTGACGGTGCAGGACGCGCACCCACACTGGCGCCGCCGGGAGGACGCCGACACTCGCACGCGCGGGGCGGGTGGTTTCGAGACAGGCGCTAGCGCGCCTTCCTCAACCACCGTCACGCCACAGGCGCTAGCGCGCCTTCCTCAACCACCGTGCGCCGGACCACGGTGGTTGAGGAGGTTGCGCTAGCAACCGTCTCGAAACCCACTCACCCAACGCGCGTCCCGACCACAGGTCGGCGTCCTCCCGATAGGCGCCGAACGGGTGCGCGGGAGGAGCCGTCAAGGGCGCGAAGCGGCGAAGCGAACCCTTGACGGCTCAGGACGCGCACCCACACTGGCGCCGCCGGGAGGACGCCGACACTCACGTCCCGGACAGGTGGTTTCGAGACAGGCGCTAGCGCGCCTTCCTCAACCACCGTGGGCGCGCCTTCCTCAACCACCGTGATCCCGGCGGGTGGTTTCGAGACAGGCGCTAGCGCGCCTTCCTCAACCACCGTCGCCAGACCGCTCCCGGTCGGATCAGTGGCAGGTGCCGACCGTGCCGCCGACGGCGGCCTCGACCTGCTCCAGGATCGGGCGGACCTCCTCGAAGCGGGCGAGGCGGTCGGGGAGGGTGCTCCAGATCCGGGCGGCGATCTCGCGCGCCTCGGCGCGGATGGCGTCCTCGTCGATCGACGTGAAGCGGCGGTCGACGAAGACCCCCTCGCCCGCCACGTAGACGCTGCGGACGGCGGAGCCGAGCTCGGCGTAGGCCAGCTGCTGGCGCAGTTGCTCGGCCGGGGCCGGCCAGACGTAGCCGGTGTCGATCACGGTCAGGTCGGCGGCGGCGCCGACGGCGAGCCGTCCGACGTCGGCACCGAGGGCGGCGGCGCCGCCGTTCCAGCACATGCCGAGCCCGTCGACCGCCGTGGGCCACGTCGAGGGCGGACCCTGCACGCGGTGCAGGATCGTCGAGAGCTTCAGCGTCTCGAACATGTTCTGCGTGTCGTTGCTCGAGGCGCCGTCCGCGCCGATGGCGACCTTCGCGCCGGCCTTGAGCAGCGCCGGCACGGGCGCGACGCCGGCGCCGAGCTTCAGGTTGCTCGCCGGGTTGTGTACGGCGACCGCGTCGGTCTGCGCGAAGAGCTCGATCTCCTCCGGGCTGAGCCAGATCGCGTGCGCGAACGACGCCCACTCCTGCAGCGCGTCGAGCTTGGCGAGGAACTCCACCGTCGAGACGCCGTAGCGCTGCTGGGCCATCGGCACCTGCGAGGCGGCGGACAGCAGGTGCGTCTGCATGCGTACGCCGCGACCGCGGGCGGTCTCGACGCTGGCCTCGAAGAGCTCGGTCGAGCAGCGCGGCAGGGACGACGGCCCCAGCAGCGGCTGCAGCAGCGGCGACCTGCCCTGCCAGCGGTCGACGAACCGGTTCGCCGCAGCGAGCACGACGTCCGGTGCGGCGACCGGCGGCTTGCGCAGGCCGGCGCCGCCCGGCACGAGGTCGACCGGGATCGACGAGAAGAAGTCGAGGTCGGAGTACTGGATCGCGACGTTCGCGCGGAAGCCGAGGTCGGCGTACGCCTGCATGATCGCGTCCATGCCGTCGTCGACCCACTCGTTGTCGGAGCGGGCGCAGTCGAGCACCGAGGTGGCACCGCTGCGCACCATCTCCAGGGCACCGACCATCGCCGAGACGTAGAGGTCGCGCGGCGAGAGCCGGGCGCCGGCGCCGCCGTAGCTGGCGACGACCATCCAGGCGTCCAGCGGCAGCGCGTCGCACAGCCCCTTCTCGATGGTCTGGTTGGAGTGCGTGTGCGAGTTGACCAGGCCCGGGATCACGATGTCGCCCCCGAGGTCCACCTCGGTGACCGGGCCACCGTCGGGCCGGTACCGCTCGGCGGCACCGGGACCGAGGTCGACGATGACCCCGTCGGTCACGACGAGGTCGCCGATCTCGCCACCGTTGTCCAGGTCCAGCAGTCGGCCGTTGCGCAGCAGCAGCGTGCTCATCTCATACCCGTCCTTGTCGCTTCCCATCTGGCCAGCTCTTGCTGGAAGATCACCCGGGCCTCGGCACCGGAGTGCTCGCCCGGCCCGCCGTACGGCGAGGCCTCCTGGTCGACCTCGGCGACCAGGAGCGCCGGCCCGGAGGGCGTCGCCAGCAGCTCGCCGACCGCGGCGCGGATCTCCTCCCGGCTCGCGGCCCGGTCGAGCCGGCGGACCGCGGGCCAGCCGGCGCCGGCGGCGATCGCCGCGAGGTCGGCGCGGCCGGCGGCGGCCAGCGGCTGCCCGCCTCCGGTCTCGTAGCGGCCGTTGTCGAACACGATCACCCGCAGGTTGGCCGGCGCCGCGTCGGCGACCGCCAGCAGCGAGCCGAGGTTCATCACCAGGTCGCCGTCCCCCTCGAGCAGCAGGAACTCCAGGTCGGGCCGGGCCAGGGCCGCGCCCAGAGCCAGCCCCGGGGCCGCGCCCATCGGGTCCGAGCCGTAGAAGGTGGGGTTCGGCCCGCCGTGGTCGCGCCACGCGCGCCCGGCCGTCCCCAGGCTGGTGAGGACGACGTGCTCGGGCGCCAGCTCGGCGATCGTCTGCGCCAGGACCGCGCGCCTCATGATCCGGCTCCCAGCAGTGCGTCGCGGGAGCAGAGCAGCACGGTGGGCCGTCGCTGCAGCCACGCCTGCTCGCTGGCCCGCTCGAACAGCCAGTCGTCGGCCGGGCCGTCGACCCGGTGCACGCTGAGGCCGATGGCGTCGGCGACGCCGGCGGTCACCTGTCCCTTGTACATCTGGTAGAAGAACCCGTCCTCGGCGCCGCCCCGGGCGGCGGCCACGATCAGCAGCGGCAACTGGTGGTGGAGCGCGAAGGCCGCCAGCACGTTGGCCGACAGCAGCACCCCGGCGTTCTGGCACAGCACGGCGGCGCGCTTGCCCATCAGGGCCGCGCCGCCGGCCACGGCCATCGCGTCGTCCTCGCGGCTCACCCGCACGTGGGTGATCCGCGGCTCGGCGATGACCCGGTCGATCAGCGGGGTCAGCCAGCTGTCGGGCAGGTACGCCGCGAGCTCGACCCCGCCCGCGCTCAGCCGGCTGACGATCTGCTCGGCGCGCTCACTCATGGCCGACCCCCAACGCCCGCTCGGTGACCTCGCGGGCCAGGCCGACGGCGGCGTCGAGCTTCCACCGGTTCCCGGGCAACGGATGCGCTTCCCACTCCAGCTCCTTGTCGAGTAGCGAGGTGACGATGTCGGCGGTCGGCGTCGTGCCCGCGAGCTCCGCGCACAGGCGCCGCGGCCGCCACGGCGTGGCCGCCAGCCCGCCGAAGGTGTAGCGGACCGACGCCCAGCGGCCGTCGGGGTCCGGCGAGACGCAGAGCGCCACCGAGACCAGGGCGAAGTCGCCGTCCCACTGCTGCAGCTTGGCGAACGCCCCGACCCGCTCGGCGACCCCGGCGGGCAGCAGCACCGCCTCGACCAGCTCGTCGCGGCGCAGGTCGAGCTCGGCGGGGCCGACGTACAGCTCCGCGAGCGAGATCTCGCGCGAGCCGCTCGGTCCCGTGAGCCGCACCCGGGCGTCGAGGGCGTCGAAGACGGTGGCCAGGTCGGACGGCGTCACCGCCTGGCAGCGGTGGCCGCCGATCGCGGCGTGGTGCAGCCGGTGGTCGCCCTGGACGGCGTAGCAGGGGCAGCTGACCCCACCGCGCTTGTAGCAGTCGAAGCCGTTGCGGAAGAACCAGCAGCGCTTCTCCTGGCCGAGGTTCCCACCGACGGTGGCCACCTCGCGGATCTGCGCGGACGCGATCGTGCGCACCGCCTCCGCGAGCATCGGCACCCTGCCCTCGGCCCACGCGGCCAGCTCGGCGAGCGTCACCGCTGCGCCGATCCACCAGCTGCCGTCCGGCTGCTCGTCGACGTTCCGCATCGTGGCGATGCCGCCGGTGCCGACCAGCACGGTCGGGAAGGTCAGTGCCTGGTCACGCTGGACCAGCAGGTCGGTGCCGCCGCCGATGACGGCGGTGTCCGGCGCGGCCAGCTCGGCGACCGCCTCCGCGACGGTCCCGGGCCGGGTCACCTGCTCCACCGGGCGCGGCGTACGCCGCCGGGCGAACCGGGTGCCGAGGCGGTCCAGCAGGAGGTGCAGGCCGTAGGGGTACAGCCGGCGGAACAGCTCGATCTGCCAGCGCGAGGGCCGGCGGGCCAGGTGGTGCCGGCGCGGCCGCACGCCGTCGCGCTCGCGGAGCGCCGCGAGCACCACGTCGGGGGTCAGCGGCAGCTCCCGGAACCGGATGCCGGTCGCGTCGTAGACCGCGTTGAGCAGTGCCGGAGCGGCCGGGATCAGCGCGATCTCGCCGACGCTCTTCGCATCGAACGGACCGGCCGGCTCTGGCCCCTCGATCAGCGTGACGTCCATCGAGGGCACCGTGGTCGCCCGCGGCAGCGGGTAGTGGAGGTAGCCGTCGTTGACGAGCCGGCCGTCCTCGTAGATGAGCTTCTCCCCCAACGCCGCGCCGAGGCCCTGGATCGCGCCGCCGACGATCTGGCCCTCGACCAGCGCCGGGTTGATCGCCCGCCCGATGTCGTGCACGGCGGCGTAGTCGACCACCCGGATCACACCGGTGCCGGGGTCGACCTCGACCTCGATCGCGTGCGCGGCGTAGGCGTAGGTTGCGGAGATGTTCGGCCGCGGGATGCCGGTCCAGTAGGGCTGCATCTTCGGCTCGACGTACTCCGTGTCGATGCGCAGCGACCCGTCGACCGACTCGTCGGCGAGGTCGACGAGGTCCTCGATCGCGACGCTGTCGGCCGCCGAGGCGACCCGGCCGTCACGGACCTCCACCTCGGCGGTGCCCAGCTTCTCGGCACCGAGCTCGCACAGCCGCGCGGCCACCGCCTCCGCCGTCTGGCGTACGGCGTGGCCGCCCATGTGGGTGCCGCGCGACGACCACGCGCCCATGTCGGGCGGGGTCTCGTCCCAGTCGGCCATGATCACGCTGACCCGGTCCATGGGCACGCCGAGCACCTCGGCCGCGATCTGCCCGAGGATCGTGCGCTGGCCGGTGCCGGCGTCGGCGCCGCCGAAGCGGACCACCACCTCGCCGGTCGTGCGGACCTCGATCCCCGCGGCGCTGGTGTTGCCGCCGGGGTAGGCGTAGGAGCCGCTGGCGTGCATGCCGGACGACACACCCACTCCACGCAGCGGCCCCGCGCCGGGGCGCACCCGGCCGCCGTTGCGCTTGGCGTCCCAGTCGATCCGCTCGCGCACCTGGGCGAGGCACTCGCGCAGGCGGTTGGAGCCGATCTGCGAGCCGGAGAGCTGCGTCGTGTCGGGCAGGCCAGAGTTGTGGATCCGGAACTCGATCGGGTCCTGACCGCACTTCTCGGCAAGCTCGTCCATCGCGGTCTCGAGCGCGATCGCCGTCTGCGGCTGGCCGTAGCCGCGGAACTGACCGCCGGGCACCAGGTTGGTGTCGACCAGGCGGGCGTCCCAGCGGACCGCGTCGGGGCGGTACATCGAGCCCAGCTGCTTGATGCCGGCCCGCATCACCGAGGGGCCGTAGTGGTTGTAGGCGCCGTTGTCGACGTCGATGACCGCGTCGAGGAAGCAGAGCCGGCCATCGGCGTCGGCGTGCGCCTCGAGCGTCGTCTCGAAGGCGTGCCGCGGCTTGGTGAACGCGAACTCCTCGGCACGGGTGAGCTCGATCAGCACCGGACGGCCGCACTTCATCGACAGCGCGGCGGCCAGCGCCTCGTGCTCGGAGATCTTGGACTTCGAGCCGAAGCCGCCGCCGACCGCGACGTCGCGGCAGACCACCTGGTCGAGCTCCAGGCCGAACAACGCGGCGAGCTCGTGGACGACGAAGTGCGGCGCCTGGCTGGAGGTCCACATCTCCAGGCGCTCGTCGTGCCACCACGCGATGGTGGTGTTCGGCTCCATGCAGGCGTGGGTGACCCGGGGGTAGCGGAAGGTGCCGCGCGTCGAGACGTGCGCGTTGGCCTGCGCGAGGTCGACGTCGCCCCAGTGCTCGGCGGTGGCGACGGCGACGTTGCCGCCGTCGGCGCGCCGGTGCAGCTGCGGGGCGCCGGGGGCGAGCGCGTCGGCGACGGTCAGCACCGGCTTGCGGCGGCGGTAGCGGACCTTGATCCGCCGGACCGCCTCGTCGGCGGCTTCCGCGGTCTCCGCCGCCACGGCGGCGATCTCGTGGCCGACGTACAGCACCCGGTCGACGGCGAGCGGCGGCCGGTCGGAGTACGGCGCGCCGCTGTGCTCGTAGAGCCGACCGGCCGGGAAGTCCGCGGCGGTGATCACGGCGTGCACCCCGGGCACCCGCAGTGCCGCGGAGACGTCGAGCCCGCGCAGGTCCGCGTGCGGCAGCGGCGAGCGGAGCACCCGCGCGACCAGCGTCCCCTCGGGCGGCTGGTCGGCGGCGTACCTCGCCGTGCCGGTGGTCTTCTCCTGCCAGTCCAGCGGCCGGACGGACCGGCCGATGGCGCTCATGGCCGGGCCTCCGCGGCACGCGCGGCGGTGAGCCAGCAACCATCCGGAGCCCCGAAACGGTTGCCCACGCACCGCCGACCGGACGCGGCGCCCGGCCGCGGTGAGCCAGCAACCAACCCGTCCCCCACAACGGTTGCCCACACACCACCGACCGACACAGCGCCCGGCCGCGGTGAGCCAGCAACCAACCCGTCCCCCACAACGGTTGCCCACACACCACCGACCGACACAGCGCCAGGCCGCGGTGAGCCAGCAACCAACCCGTCCCCCACAACGGTTGCCCACACACCGCCGACCGACGCAGCGCCAGGCCGCGGTGAGCCAGCAACCAACCCGTCCCCCACAACGGTTGCCCACACACCGCCGACCGACGCAGCGCCAGGCCGCGGTGAGTCAGCAACCGACCCGAGCCCCGAAACGGTTGCTGACGCACCGCCGACCGGGGCGGTACGGCCCCTTGCCGGGCGGCGTGACATCGGGCTTCTCATCGAAGCTCCCGACGGCTCGATGCGACCGCGCACACGGCGTCGACGATCTGCCGGTAGCCCGTGCACCGACAGACGTTGCCGGACATCTCACGGACGATCTCGTCGCGGCTGCGGTCGACCCGCTCGCGCAGCACCGCCTCGGCGCGCACGACCTGGCCCGGCGTGCAGAAGCCGCACTGGAAGGCCGCGTGGTCGGCGAACGCCGCGCACAGGTCCGCGCCCGCGTCACCGAGACCGGCCGCGGTGGTGACCTCGTCGGTCACCAGCGCGGCCAGCATCGTGCAGGACATCACCGCCCGGTCGCCGACCAGGACGGTGCAGGCGCCGCACTCGCCCCGCCGGCAGGCGCCCTTGGGTGCGGTGTTCCCGGTCGCCCGGAGTGCGTCGAGCAGCGTCGCTCCGGGCGGGCCGGCGGGGACGACGGCGCCGTCGACCCGGAGCGTGCCACCCGACTCAGCCATCGAGCGCGGCGGTCAACCCAGTCAGATCGGTGACTACTCCGTGGAAGCGCTCGATGCTCGCCAGGGTCGCGGCATGCGCTGCGTCGTCGGAGTCGGCTACGCACTCGGCAGGTACGACGACATCGAAGTCGCGTGCGTAGGCGTCGCGGATGGTGGAGTCCACGCAGAAGCTCGTCGTCGTGCCGGTCACGACCAGCACCTGCACGTCGCGCATCCGCAGCTCGACCTCGAGCGTGGTCTGGAAGAAGGCGCTGGACCGGTGCTTGACCACGACCTCGTCGCGGTCCTCCCGGACCGCCTTCATCTCGTCGAGCAGCTCGGCGTCCCAGGTGCCCCGCCGGCAGAGCTCGAGCTTGACGCCGCGACGCTCCAGGTGGGAGGGGATCCGGCGCCGGCTGCGCAGCACGTCGTCGTCGTAGTGCACCTGCTGGGTGAACCACACCGGGATGTCGAGGCGGTGCGCGAGGTCGATGGTGCTGACGACGTTCGGGATGATCCCCTGCGGGTTCTTCACCGCGTCCGCGCCGAAGGCCTGGCCTCGCGACCCCTCGGGGTGGCAGAAGCCGTTCTGCATGTCGACCACGAGCAGGCCCACGTCTCGGGGGTCGAGCTTCACGCTAAGCGGCATGCCAGTTCCTCTCCTTGTCCTTCTCCGGTTCGGGCTTCTCGACGACCTGGCCGCTGCCCGGCTCGGCCAGCACCTTGCCGTCGCGGTAGATGACGTCTCCACGTCGCATGGTCAGCGTCGGCCACCCCCGTAGGCCGACGCCCTCGAAGGCGCTGACGAACTCGCTCTGGGTGACGTCCGGGCCGACGACCTTCTCGGTCTCCATGTCGACCACCACGAGGTCGGCGTCGGCGCCGACCTGGATCGCACCCTTGCGCGGGTAGAGGCCGAAGAGGCGGGCCGGGTTGTAGGCCATCGTCTCGGCGACCTTCTCGATCGCGATCCGGCCCTGGTGCACGCCCTCGGTGAGGACGACGGGCAGCATCGTGGCGAGGCCGGCGAAGCCGGGCGCCTCCTCCCAGATGCCCTTGCCGGACTTGGGGATCGGCACGTGGTCGGAGCCGATGGTCGAGATCCAGCCCTCGCGCAGGCCGCGCCAGAGCTCGGCCTGGTGCTCCTCGTTGCGCAGCGCCGGCGCCACCTTGCCGATCCCGGAGCCCGCGGCCGAGAGGCGCGGGTCGTCGGCGGTGAGCGCCAGGTAGTGGGGGCAGGTCTCGAGCACGACGACGCGGCCCTTGCGCCGCGACTCGGCGGCGGCGTCGACGGCCATGCCGACGGTCGTGTGCGGCACGTAGAGCGGGCACTCCTGCAGGTCGGCCAGCCAGATCGCGCGGAGCAGGTCCTGCTCCTCGACGAAGTCGGGGCGCGACGCGGTGTACGCCGCGAGGTCGTCGCCGCCGCTCTCCTTCACCTTCGCGGTGAGGTGGCAGACCAGCGAGTCGTCCTCGCAGTGGACCATGCACCAGCCGTAGGGGCCGAGCTCGCGGATCTTCTCCATCGCGGCGTAGAGCACGGCGTCGTTGACCGAGACCAGGCCGATCGGGTTCCCCGGCTCGTAGCCGCCCATGTAGAACTTGAAGCTCGTGACGCCGAACTCCTCGGCGTACCGCGGGATCTCCTCCACCTGCTCCATCGTGGAGATGATGAAGTGGAACTGGGTGTCCACGAGCATCCGGGTCTTCGCGGTCTCGAGCTCCGCCGGGAAGGTGTCGAGGAACGTCGACGGGGACCGGCGGTACTGCAGCACGGTGGTCACGCCGCCGACGGCCGCGCACGCCGTCTCGGAGGCGAAGATCTCCGAGAGCGGGCGTCCGCCGCCCAGGTGCACGTGCGGGTCGACGATGCCGGGCAGCACGTACCTGCCCTCGCAGTCGATCCGCTCGTCGGCCTCCGGGAGCACGCTCTCGTCGGCGATGGCGACGATGCGGCCGTCCTTGACGGCGACCGCGGCGTCGAACACACCGCTCGGGCTGACGATCCGCCCGTTGGCGACGATGGTGTCCACGCGCATCTGACCTCCAGTTCTCGCTCCGCGGAGCGAAACCTCGCCTCGAAGACGCAGTGGCAGAAGAGTCTCGGGTGGCTGTCGGCCGCACACCCGGCGCGCCACGCGTCAGGGCTTCAATCGATCCTCCGGCCGGAGGACGATGCCGTCGTCCCCGAGCCTAGTGATGGCCGCCACGCCATGTCAAGCATGCGTGATGACATCTTGTAATGCGATACATGTGACCCCGACGCGGCGGCTCCGATCACGGGGCGTGCGCACCGCCCAGGAGCGCCTCGTAGAGCCGTTGATAGCGCTCGAGGACGGCGAGCTCGACGACGTCCCGGCGCGGATCGGAGCTCGATCGTACGCTCTGCGGTCCGACCCGGACGGTGTCGATGCCGTGCTCGCGCAGCACCACGCCGTCGGTGGTGCCGGTCCAGCCGACGATGTCCACCGGCGGGGTGTCGAAGACGTGCTCCCAGGCGTGCTCGGCCGCCGTCACGATCGGTGCCCGCTCGTCGGTGGCCTGGGCGTCGTGCAGCCACTCCACCTCGACGTGCGCCGAGCAGCCCTCGAGCGGGCCGCCCGCCAGCACCGCGTGCAGGGTGGCGGTCAGCTCGGTGGCCAGCCGCGAGCCGCGTTCGCCGGGCACCGTGATGACGTACAGGTCGAGCAACAGCTCGGCCGGCAGCAGGTCCGGCTTCTCGGTCCACCCGGCCCGGATCGCACCGATCCCGGCCTGGGCGCCGACCCGGCCGAACGGCGCCCGGCTGGCCAGGTACCGCTCCCGCCAGGTCTCGACGGCATCCAGCGCCAGGCCGGCATGGCGCACGATCCCGCCGGCCGGCAGCGCCGTCTCCGGCAGCATCGAGACCCCCGGACGGCCGGTGACCCGGACCCGCAGGAACGCGGCGCCGGGCTCCGCGGTGATCAGCCCCGGCGGTCCGCCCTTGGCGACGATCGCGGACTCGATCGGCGATGCGGTGGCCAGGAAGGCCCGGACTCCCTCACCGTGCCCGCCACGCCGATGGGTGCCGCTGCCGGCGATCAGCAGGGTGCCCCGCCCGGCACGGGCGAAGGCCGCCACCGCAGCTGCCACCGGCGCCCGGGCCACCCCCAGGCAGAAGCCCTCCGCGACCCCGTCGGCGATCCGCAGCGGGGCCGGCGGGTCGGTGCGACCGGTCACCTCGGGCGCACTCCGGCCGTCCCCGTCCAGGGAGGTGTCCAGGTGGGAGTAGAGCAAGGGTCCCGGACCGCAGCTGGCCACCAGGTTGGCGCCCTCGGCGCCGTAGGGCTGAACCGTCCACTCGATCGCCGGCCAGCGCCGGGCGCACCAGGTGGCCAGCGCCGCGGCCGCGAGGGACTCGCGGCCGCGGGGTGCCGGCGTCTGGTCGAGCACGCCCAGGAGCTCGACCAGGTCCTCGGTCAGAAACGACCCCAGTCGTCGGACGCCGGTCGCCACACGTCGATGTTGCGCGGGTCGGCGGGCATCTTTCGAGCGCGGTGCGTCTCGTGCTCCTCGGGCGTGAACACCCGGTGGCTGTCGCAGAGCTCGAAGCGCGGACCGAACTTGGTGTCGTGCAGGTAGAACGCGATCGACGTCGACGCCGAGTGGTTGACGATGTCGGAGGCGATCGGCGCACCCTTGTAGAGAGCGCGGGCACGCATCCGCATGACGTGGTCGAGGCTCTTCATCGCGAAGCAGAGGTGCGCGACGTAGTGCTCGTCGTTCTTCTGGATCGCGAGGCTGTGGTGGTAGCGGTCCTCGCAGCGCAGGAACGTCGCGGACCCGACGATGTGGTCGGAGGCCAGGAAGCCCAGCACGTCCATGTAGAACTCGAGCATCTCCTCGTACTTGGTGGTCGCGAGGAAGGGGTGCACCAGGTCCAGCGGACGGATCTCGATGTGTGGCGGCTCGGCGTACTCCTGGAACTCGGTGAAGAGCTCCACGATGAGGCCCTCGGGGTCCTTGACGGCGAAGCCGTTGTCGCACAGCGCCTGCTGGCGCTCCTGCAGGGGCAGCACCTCGAGCCCGGCGGCGACCACGCGCTGCCGGATCTCCTCCAGGACCTGCTCGCTCTCGACGCTGAACCCGATCGCCGTGGTCCAGCCGTCCTCGCGCTCGGGCGCGCTGATCAGCTCGATGGCGTGGTGCTCGATGTCGGCACGCAGGTAGGCGTACTCGTCGGTCTGCTGCTCCAGCTGGAGGCCCACGTGGTACTGCAGGAAGTCGATCGTGGCCTGCATGTCGGGCACCTCGATGCGGGCGTACTCCATGCCGAACGGCCCGCGCGGACGCTGGTTCACACGTCCCTCCCTTCCGTCGCCGGCACCGGGCCGGTCGTATTCGTAGGCGACGATGGCCTGGTCGGCGATCACCGGGCGCCACTTGTCCCGCACGAAGGCCTCGTGCGAGTCACTGTTGAGGTAGGCGAGCAGGTCCTGCTCGTCGTCGAAGTCGACCGCCATCCCGTGCGAGAACCTCTGGTCGCGGCTGGACAGGTTCGTGCCCATGGACCAGTTCTGCATCTGCGGATACGTGTCGGGGAACGTCGCGAGCTCGGCCAGGATCTCCTCGCGCTTGAACTCGGTGACCTCCTCGCCGAAGCGGAAGAGCAACGTGTGTCGGATCATCGAGCCTCCTTAGTGGATGAGCTAGAGGATGAAGGAGAGCCGGGCGCCGAGCTGCAGCGCCTCGTGCACCAGCAGGGTGCGGCGCAGCCGGAACTTCAAGCCGTCCGCACCGGACACCAGGACGTGCTCGTAGCGACCCATGTAGGAGTCGAAGTGGCCGTCACGGGCTCGGGAGACGATGAAGTTCGCCTTCACCACCAGCGTGTCGTCCTCACCCGGGGCGAGGCGCACGTTGGAGATCATCCGGTGGGTGCGCGAGTGCGGGTTCTCGGCGTGGGCCTTGCGGGACTTCAGCCGCTTGACCCGGGCCTGGATCAGGTCGTAGTCGTCGTCGACGAACGAGCCGCCCGTGTGCAGCGACCAGCCGCGGTAGTCGGTGGTCGGGATCTCGTAGCGGGCACCCTCCTCGAAGAGCGCGAGCCAGCCGTCGTAGTTCCAGGAGTCCAGGATCTCGGCCTCGGCGTAGAGGAAGTCCTCGACCTCGCTGCGGGTCACGGTGCGGATGTCGGTCTGCGTCATGGCATTTCCCTACCTTCCAGGAACGACGCGGGGCGGTCGCCGGTCACCTCGAGGCCGGCGTCGAGCACCTGCTCCCAGTGCCGCCAGAAGCCGCGCATCGCGCCTTCGTCGATCGATCGGCCCTGCGTGCCCTTGACCTCGTCGGCCAGGCCGCGGGACATGTCGCTGAAGTCGAGCTCGCCGGCGCCGCGAGTGGCCTCGATGCCACGCTGCACGGCCTCGTAGGCCTCGATGTCGTCGGGCGTGGCCAGGCCACCGGGGCCGACGAAGCTGACGACGGTCTTCATCCGCAGGGCGCGGGACTCGGGGTCCTCCTCGCGCGGCACCAGCTGCCAGGCCCGCACGTCGGTGTGGCCCGGTGCGACCGGCTCGATCTGGCGGATCGAGAGTCCCTCGATGTCGAAGAGCAGCAGGTTCGGGAAGACGAACAGGATGTGGCTCTCGTCGGCGACGTAGTGCGCGCGCTTCTCGCCGAGCCGTTCCACCATCTCGGCGCGGTGCTCCTCGGTGCGCTGCTTCTCGGCCTCGCCGAAGCGCGGCTCCCAGATCATGCTGATCCGGCCGCCGTGGCCGGTCAGGACCAGCAGGGAGTGCCCGTTGCCCAGGTTGTAGGCGTACTGGTTGTCGTCGGTCACCGCGAAGCCGTTCTCGCGCAGGTACCCGACGAACGTGTTGTGGGTCGGCGAGAAGTGGTAGCCGTCCATCGCGTTCTCGACGGCCAGCTTCCAGTTGCCGCGCACGCTGTAGAGCTGGACGCCCGGCAGCGTGGTGACGCCGCTGGCGTGCTGCTCCTCGATCATGGTCATGTACTCGGCGGCCTCGCCGAGGTGCTCCAGCAGCGGCGGCACGTCGGGGTTGAACGAGATGAAGACGTAGCCCTCGTGGATCTCCAGGCGGGGCACCGAGCGCAGCATCATGTTCTTGCGCAGCGCGTCGAGGTCCGCGTACGCCTCGTCGTCCGGGATCGCCGCCACGGTGCCGTCATTGTTGAAGGTCCACGCGTGGTAGAAGCACTGGAACCGGCGCTGCGAGCCCTCGGTCTCCCGGCAGAGCACCGTGCCACGGTGCGGGCAGGAGTTCAGCCAGGCGTGCACCTCGCCCTCGCTGTCGCGGCAGAAGATCAGCGGTCGACCCGCGATCGTGCGCACCTTGAAGTCGTTGGCGTCGGGGATCTCGGTCTCGTGCCCGAGGTAGAGCCAGGTCCGCAACCAGATGTCGACCCGCTCGCGCGTGAAGACCTCCGGAGACCGGTAGGCCTCCCGGTTGACCCGGAACGTCAGCCGATCCCAGTCCTCCACGAGCATGGGACCTGCCACTCGCTCGGACGCCTCGTCTGGCATGCCAATCGCTCCTTCTCCCTCGTCACCCTGAGTTGCTAATTGCGAGATGCCATCTCGCGATGTGACATAGCATCGCCGCCGCGCGATGGACTGTCAAGGGCCGCCCGGAAAGCGCCGACGGGTTGACGTGGCGGCCGAATGGGCTCATCCTCCTATCTTGTAATAAGAGACGCTGTCTCGTCTTACGTAAACGAATCGGAGTCCCCGTGCCCTACGTGATCACTGCTTCCTGTATCGACGTGATGGACCGGTCGTGCGTGGAGGAGTGTCCCGTCGACTGCATCTACGAGGGCAACCGGATGCTCTACATCCAGCCCGACGAGTGCGTCGAGTGCGGCCGCTGCGAACCGGTCTGCCCCCAGGTGTCGATCTACCACCACGAGGACCTGCCCGAGGAGGCGCGGGACTTCGAGCGGATCAACGCCGAGTTCTTCGCCGACCTGGGCTCCCCCGGCGGGGCCCGCAAGGTCGGCGACATCGGCGCGGACCACCCGGACGTCGCATGAGCACCGCCGACGAGACGACCCCCGGGACGGTCTACGACGTCGACATCCTGATCGTCGGCGCCGGCCCGACCGGCCTCTACGGCACCTACTACGCCGGCTTCCGCGACCTGCGGGTCGCGCTGATCGACGCCCTCCCCCAGACGGGCGGACAGGTGGCGGCGCTCTACCCGGAGAAGGCGATCCACGATGTGGCCGGCCTCCCCGCCGTGCGCGGCCAGGAGCTGGTCGACTCCCTGCACGAGCAGGCGCTGTCGGCCGACCCGCTGCTGCTGCTCGGGCGCACCGCCGTCGGCCTGGAGGAGCACGAGGACGGCGTCGAGGTCACCACCGACACCGGCGAGCTGGTGCGCGCCAAGGCGGTGCTCATCACCGGCGGCATCGGCAGCTTCACGCCGCGCGAGCTCCCCGTGGGGTCGGAGTACCTCGGCCGCGGGCTGCGCTACTTCGTGCCCCGGCTCGCCGAGCTCGCCGACCAGGACGTGCTCGTCGTGGGCGGCGGCGACTCCGCGCTCGACTGGGCGCTCGGCCTGGAGCCGATCGCGCGCAGCGTCACGCTGGTCCACCGTCGACCGCAGTTCCGCGCGCACGAGCGAAGCGTGACACAGCTGCACGAGTCGGGCATCGAGGTCCTCACGCCGTTCGAGGTCGCCAAGGTGTCCGGCGACCCCGGCATCGACGAGGTCGTGGTCGAGACGCGCGACGGCGACCGGCGCACGCTCGCCGTCCAGGCGGTGGTGGCGGCCCTGGGCTTCATCGCCGACCTCGGACCGATCGAGGGCTGGGGCCTGGAGCTGCACCGCCGGCACATCCTCGTCGACCGGACGATGCGGACCAACCGCACGCGCGTCTTCGCCGCCGGCGACCTGGCCCACTACGACGGCAAGGTCAAGCTGATCTCGATCGGCTTCGGCGAGGCGGCTCTGGCCGTGAACCACATCGCCGCGCTCGTCCGGCCCGGGACCGCACTCAATCCCGGACACTCCTCCGACCAGTGACGGTCCGTCGGAACAGATCCATGTCGAGCGTCGCCCACGCGCGGATCGTCATGGGATACTCCGCCTGGCCCGCAACCTAAGAATCGAAGGCGCATGAGTCCCCAGAAGAACGAAGCAACGCCGTCTGCAGAGACGACGAGGGCCACGCCCACGATCCAGACGGTGCAGCGCGCCGCCGTGGTGCTGGGCTCCTTCACGGTGACCAAGCCGTTCCTGAGCCTCAACGAGATCACCAGCTCGCTGGGCACCAGCAAGGCCACCGCACATCGCTATACCAAGGCGCTGCGCGCCGCGGACCTGCTGCGCTACGACGAGCGGACCTCGCTGTTCTCCCTGGGGCCGCAGGTGCTCACCCTGGCGGCCGCTGCCCGGGCCGGACTGCCGATCGTCGCCGCCGCGGAGCCGTACATGGAGGCCCTGCTCAAGCGGGTCGACGAGACCGTGGTGCTCAGCGTCTGGGACGGCGAGTCCGCGATCGTCGTCCGGTCGCTCGACAACACCGCCCGGAGCATCCGGATCAGCGTCAGCGTCGGCGCCCGGCTCGACCCGCTGCACTCGGCCCAGGGTCGGGTCTTCTCCTCGTTCCTCTCGCCCGAGCAGGTGCCCGGCCTGGCCCGCGCCCTGCGGCGCGAGCCGGAGCTGATCGCCGAGCTCGAGACGATCCGTGAGCGCGGGGGTCTGTCCCTCAACTCCCCCGACGTCAACGGCCTGCGCACGATCGCGGCGCCGATCTTCGAGGGCTCCGCGATCACCGCGACCATGGCGATCGTCGGCACCGCCACGTCGGTGCCCGACGAGCTCACCCACCCGATGGCGCAGGCGCTCGTCGAGACGACCCGTGAGCTGTCCAGCGGCCTGGGCGACAGCTCGGCGTTCCAGCAGGAGACCAGCGCGCGGTAGCAGCACAAGGGCCGGCCCCGAGCCGGCTCGCCCGCAGGAGGCGGTCCGGATCATCCGGACCGCCTCCTGTCGCGTGCGCCCCGAGTCGCCGGGGCGCCCGGGTCGCGCCCGGTGCCCGGCACTGGCTTGGCGAACCCCGTCGGGCCGTCTATCGTCCTCCTGACAACCCTACTGAATATTCGGTAGGTTGGTCGCTCCCGAACTCCCCGGAGGAAACAGATGGATGCTGGACGCACTCACCCGCTTGCTCGCCGACTCGGGCGCTGGCGGCTCGGGGTCACCACAGCAGCAGCGTTGGGCCTGGTCGCCGCGACGGGATGCTCCGTCGACGCGGAGGAGAAGGCCACGAAGGGACACGTGGTCATCCGGATGTCGGATGACTACAACACCCTCGACCCGGCCCTCAACACGGGCCTGTTCATGGCGAACAACATGCAGATGTTCCTCTACGACCGCCTGGTCGAGGTGAACGAGGCGGGCGAGATCGTCCCGCACCTGGCCAGCGAGTGGGAGGTCACCCCGACCCGCGCGACGCTCACCATCCGCGACGACGTCACCTGCTCCGACGGGACCGAGCTGCTGCCCGAGCACGTGGCGGCCTCCCTGCAGCGGCTCGCCGACCCGAAGACAGAGGCCTTCTACCGGGCCCGGGTCTTCGGCGAGGGCGGCGCCAAGGCGATCACCGGCGACAACGCCGCCGGGACGGTCACGATCGAGCTGAAGCAGGGCTACAGCGACCTGATGCTCGGACTGGCCCAGTTCGCGGCGTCGATCGTGTGCCCCGCCGGGCTCGACGACCCGGGCATCCTCAAGACCGGGGCCGCCGGCACCGGGCCGTTCGTGCTCGACGACGCCAAGCAGAAGCGCGGCATCAGCTACGGCATGACCCGGCGCGACGACTACGCCTGGGGCCCGCAGGGGTACGAGAAGGTCGCCGACGGCGCACCCACCTCGGTCACCTTCCGGCACGTCGAGAGCGCCTCGACCGCGGCCAACATGATGACGACCGACGCCGTGGACGTCGCCTACTTCAACGGCGCCGAGATCAACCAGCTCTCCAAGTCGAAGGGCCTGTTCAAGTTCGAGGCCTGGGACAACGGCGGCACCGGCCTGCAGTTCAACCAGGCCGACGGGCTGCCCGGATCGGACCTGAAGTTCCGCGAGGCGATCATGATGGCCATCGAGCCCGACGCCTACAACCAGGCGGCGACCTTCGGCACCGGCCGAGTCTCCCCCACGCCGTACACCTTCAACCTGCCGTGCTTCGACGAGGCCAACGGCACCGGCATGCCCCAGCACGACCCGGAGAGCGCCAAGGCGCTGCTGGCCGAGATCGGCTGGCAGGAGGGGTCCTCGGGCCGGCTCGAGCTCGACGGCAAGCCGACCAAGATCCGCGTCGCCGGCTTCGCCGACCAGAACTCCGGGCCGGACTACCTGCTGGCCGCGCTCGAGGAGCTGGGCTTCGAGGTGGACTTCGCCAAGCCCGACCTCAACGGCTGGGTGGACATCGTCTTCAGCCAGGGCGCCTGGGACATCGTCCCCTACCCCTACTCCTCCAGCTTCCCGAGCCCGGGCCTGTTCACCAGCAACGTCGAGCAGATGAACTTCGAGAACGACGCCTACTGGGAGGCCGTGGAGGCCGCCGGCGCGGCGGCACCCGAGGACGCCTGCACCCACTGGTCGGAGGCCGAGCGGGCACTGGTGGAGCACCGCGACACGATGAACCTCAGCGTGCCGGTGAACACCTGGTTCGGCAACGACGTCGAGTTCATCGCGCCCAACAACCTGATCTGGCCGATGTCGCTCACCAGCTGATCCCGCCCGGCTGGCCCATCGGCCCAGCTGACTCGTCGGCCCAGGTGGTGTGGTGCGGGGCTCGGCCGCACCACACCACCACCGGAAAGGAACCCCCGTGAGCCACGCCCGTGACGTGTTCACGTCGCCGGTCACTCGCTATCTGCTCCGCCGGGGCCTCTCCCTGGTGGTGATCCTGGCGATGCTGGTGGCGATCGCCTTCCTGCTGGTCCACCTCACCCCGGGCGACCCGGCGCGGCGGATCGGCGGGATCGAGGCCGACGCCGAGCAGGTGGAGGCGATCCGCGCGCGCCTGGGGCTGACCGCCCCGCTCCACGAGCAGTTCCTCGACTACGTGCGCGGCCTGCTCACGCTCGATTGGGGAACGTCCTTCGTGAAGGGTGAACCCGCCTCGGACCTGCTGCTGAGCCGGTTCCGGGCGACCGCCCAGCTGGCCGGCACCGCGATCGCGCTCACGCTCGTGGTGAGCATCCTCGGCGGACTGCTGATGGCGGCGCTGACCCGGGGCGGGCGGCGACCGCGCCTGGAGATCTCCTTCAGCGCCCTGACCGGTGGCGCGGCCGCGCTGCCGAGCTTCCTGGCCGGCACCTTCCTGGCCTACCTGCTGGCCGTGCGGCTCCAGTGGCTCCCCGTCGCCGGGGCCGAGCAGGGAGCGCTCTCGATGGTGCTGCCGGTGCTGGCGATCAGCCTGGCGCCCACCGCGATCCTGATCCGGGTGGTGCGGCTCGAGGCGCTCAACGCCTTCGACCAGGAGTTCGTCGAGGTGGCCGAGAGCCGTGGGGTGAGCACGCCGGTGATCTGCCTGCGGCACGTGCTCCCGCACACCCTGACCAGCGCGCTGACCATCGGCGGCCTCACCTTCGGCATGCTGCTGGGCAGCACCGTGGTGGTGGAGAACGTCTTCGACTGGCCGGGCCTGGGCCCGACGCTGGTGGAGTCGGTCTCCAAGCACGACTACCCCGTCATCCAGGGCGCGATCCTGCTGCTCGGCGCCAGCGTCATCGTGGTCAACGCGCTCGTCGATGCCGGCCTGGTGCTGATCGACCGTCGCTCGGTGGTGGGTGCGCTGTGACCACCCTGCGCGACGCCAGCCGGGCCCGCCGGCGTACGGCGTGGACCCGCTTCCTCCGCTCGCCCGGCGGCCTGTTCTCGCTGGCGATCCTCGCCGCGCTGGTGCTCACCGCGATCTTGGCTCCCGCGCTGCTCTCGGAGCAGGCCGACACCCGGGACTTCCTGAGCGCCAGCCAGGGCCCGAGCCGGGAGCACCTGCTGGGCACGGACGCGCTGGGCCGCGACGTGCTGGCCCGCACCCTCGTGGCCACCCGCCTCTCCCTGGTGATGGCGGTGGTCGCCACCGCCATCGGGTCCGGACTGGGCATCACGCTCGGCGCCGCCCTGGCGCTGGCCCCGGGCCGGGTGCGCAGCGTCGGCGCCCGGACGCTCGACGGCATGCTGGCCTTCCCGTCGGTGCTGATGGGCATCTTCGTCGCTGCGCTGCTCGGCCCCGGCACCACCTCCGCGGTGCTGGGCATCGGCATCGCGCTCACCCCGCAGTTCGCCCGGATCACGATGAACAAGACGCTCAGCCTGGTGGCCGAGGACTACGTGCGGCTCGCCGAGGTGATGGGCGTGCCGCGCCGGCTGGTGGTCGTGCGCCACGTGCTGCCCAACATCGCCGAGTCGATCGGCGTGATCACGCTGGTCACCATCGGCGAGGCCACCATCGCCGTGTCCTCGCTGAGCTTCCTCGGCCTCGGCGTGCGGGCGCCCGACTACGACTGGGGGCAGCTGCTCACCGACGGGATCACCAGCTTCCAGCTCACGCCCTGGGCGGCGCTCGCGCCGGCCGCGATGATCACCCTGGTCGGCATCTCCACCAGCCTGCTGGGCGACGCCGTGGCCCGGGTCCTCAACCAGAGCGCACCGCGGGGCCCGATCCGCCGGCGGCTCCGTGCCGCGGCCGCGGCCGTCCCCGGCCGGGCGACGGCCACGCCGACCGACCCCGACGCCGTGCTGAGCGTGCGCGGGCTGCGCGTCGAGGTCGACACCGCCCACGGCGTCGGCGCCCCGGTGCGCGACGTCTCCTTCGACATCGCTCCCGGCGAGATGGTCGGCGTGGTGGGCGAGAGCGGCAGCGGCAAGACGATGACGGCGCTGGCCGTGGCCGGCCTGCGCGGTCGGCGTACGAGAGTCAGCGGCGAGCTGGCCGGCGCGGCCGCCCGCCGGCGCCCGGGGTCGGCCACACCGGCCTCCGGCGACGAGCAGCCGATCGCCTTCGTCTTCCAGGACCCGATGTCGTCGTTCAACCCGCTGCTGCGCATCGGCACGCAGGTCGCCGAGGGCGCACCGCGCGGGCTGAGCCGGGCGGAGCGCGCCCGCCTGGTCGAGCGCCGCTTCGCCGACGTGCACATCTCCGCCCCGGCCCACCGGATGCGGCAGTTCCCGCACGAGCTCTCCGGCGGGATGCGGCAGCGGGCCATGATCGCCGGCGCCCTGCTGGGCGAGCCCGCGCTGATCGTCGCCGACGAGCCCACCACGTCGCTCGACGTCACCACCCAGGCGCAGATCATGACCATGCTGCGGCAGATCAACCAGGAGCGGTCCACCGCCGTGCTGCTGATCTCCCACGACATCGCGCTGGTCTCGCAGAACTGCCAGCGGATCCTGGTGATGTACGCCGGCCGCATCGTCGAGGAGCTGCCGGCGAGCCGGGTGCAGGACGCCGCGCACCCCTACACCCGCGCGCTGGTCGCCGCGACGCCGGCGATGTTCGGACGCGCGGAGGAGCCGCTCGCCGACGCCGGTCCCCCACCCCCGGTGACCGCGCCCGACGCGGGCTGCGCGTTCGCCGCTCGCTGCCCGCTGGCCACCGAGATCTGCCACCGGGAGATCCCCGGCCCGACCACCCTCGCCTCCGGCGGGCGGGTGGCCTGCTGGCACCACGACGAAGCAGAGGTGACCTCGTGACCACATCCGCGGCGCTCTCCGTCGAAGACCTCAGCATCGCCTACGGGCAGGGCCGCAACCGGTTCGTGGCCGTGCGCGGGGTGACGCTCGACCTGCCCCTGCGGGGCACGCTCGGCCTGGTCGGCGAGTCCGGATCGGGCAAGTCGACCCTGGGCCGCGCGGTCGCCGGCTTCCTGCCCGTCGATGCCGGCACCATCGGCTCCGGTCCGGAGCGGCCCCGCATCGGGGTGGTGCTGCAGAACCCGCGTGCGTCGTTCAACCCCCGGATGACCGTGCACCGCGCGCTGCTGGAGGCCTGGGAGACGGTGCCGGCCGGGCAGCGACGCCTCCGCCGCGAGGAGGTCGGCGCCCAGGTGCTCGCCGACGTCGGCATCGGCGCCGACGCGCTCGGCCGCTTCCCGCACGAGTTCTCCGGGGGGCAGCTGCAGCGGATCGCCATCGCCCGCGCGCTGGCCGCGCAGCCCGACGTCCTGGTGCTCGACGAGGTCACCTCGGCCCTCGACGTAGGCGTGCAGGCCACGATCCTGAGGCTGCTGCGCCGGGTGCAGGAGCGGTTCGGCCTCACCTACCTCTTCATCTCCCACGACCTCGCCGTGGTCGCCCAGATGTCGGACGTGGTCGCCGTGATGTACGTCGGCCGCCTGCTCGAGGTCGGGCCCGTCGCCGACGTGCTGCAGCGACCCCGGCACCCCTACACCCGGGCGCTCCTGGACTCCGCGCCCCGGCTGGGCGCGCCGCTGGCGAACGCCGCGACCCCGGTCGAGGCCGACATCCCCGACCCGCGACGGCCCCCTCCGGGGTGCCCCTACTGGACCCGGTGCGCCCACGGACCGTTGCGGCACCCCGACCGGGAGATCTGTCGCACCGAGGTGCCGCCGGCCGCCCGCTCGGACCGCGACGCCCAGGTCGCCTGTCACTTCCCGCTCCGTCCCGACTCGGACCCGCCCCACGAAGGAGAAGCAGCCTCATGAACGCCCATCCCGCCCTCGGTCTCGACCTCGGCACCCGGACCGTCACCTACACGGAGCAGGACGCGATCCTCTACGCCCTGGCCGTCGGTGCCCCGGCCGCCGAGCTGGACCTCGTCTTCGAGCGCGACCTGCGGGTGCTGCCCACCTACAGCCTGGCGCTGGGTCGCTGGGGGATGGAGGAGCTGCGCCGACGCGGCCACTTCGACGGCGCGCAGGCCCTGCACGGCGCGCAGACGCTGCGGGTGCTCGCACCGCTGCCCACCTCCGGAGGCATCGAGATCTCCGCCGAGGTCACCGCCGTCTGGGACAAGGGCGGCGCGGCGCTCTTCGAGGTCACCACCCGCAGCGCGTACTTCGAGGCCGTCTCCACCGTCTTCGCCCACCACCGCGGTGGCTGGGGCGGCGAGCGCGGCCCCGCCTCCCGTCGTACGCCGGAGACGGCGCCGGCCCTCACCCGGACCTTCGCCACCTCGCCCGACCAGCCGGCGCTGTACCGGCTGACCGGCGACCCGCACCTGATCCACATCGACCCCGAGGCCGCCCGCGCCATCGGCGCGCCCCGGCCGATCCTGCACGGGCTGTGCACGCTCGGATTCGCCACCCGGGAGATCGCCGACGCGCTCGGCGTACGCCCCCATGCGCTCGCCGGGCTCCAGGTCCGCTTCTCAAGGATGGCGCTGCCGGGCGAGGAGCTGACGGTGCGGCTGTGGGACGAGGAGGACGGCGGGCGTCCCTTCGCGGTCAGCTCGACCGAGGGCGAGGTCCTCTCCGGTGGGCTGATCTCCTTCGGCGCCGAGGCGGCCGCCTGATGCCGGCGACCGTCCCCGCGCTGCTCGCCCGGACCGTCGCCCGCGTGCCGGACCTGCCGGCGCTGGTCGACGGCGAGGTGCGGCTGACCTGGTCGGAGCTGGGGCACCGGGTCGACCTCGTGGCGCGCTCGCTGATCGCGCTGGGGGTGGAGCGCGGCGACCGCGTGATGCTGCTGGGGCCCAACGACCATCGCTGGATCGAGGCATCCCTGGGCGCCCTGTCGATCGGCGCCGTGGTGGTGCCGGTCAACACCAGGTACAGCGGCTTCGAGGTCCTCGACCTGGTCGAGCGCACCCGGACCAAGGTGCTGCTGACCGTGGCCAGCTTCGTGGGCCACGCCTACCTGTCGGACATCCGTACGGCGGCGCTGGCGGAGCACGGCTCCCCCGGGACGGACGACCGCGGACCGGTGCCCGGCGTACCCGGGCTGGCGGCGGTGGTCGAGTGGGACGCCCACCCGGAGTCCGGGCGGGACGCGCACGAGCAGGTCCTCGACTGGGAGCGGTTCCTCGCCCTGGCCGACCGGGTGCCGGCGTCGACGGCCGCTCAGCGCGGCACCGAGGTGTCCGGGGACGACCCGGCGGACATCGTCTTCACGTCGGGGACGACGGGCCGCAGCAAGGGTGCGGTCTCGCTGCAGAGCCACACAGTCGGCTGCGCGCTCGCCTGGGCGGAGAACGTCCGGGTGACCGACGAGGACAACTACCTCATCGTCTCCCCCTTCGCGCACACCTTCGGCTACAAGGCCGGGCTGCTGGTCTGCGTCGCCACCGGTGCCACGATGCTGCCGATGGCGACGTTCGACACGGCCCGGGCTCTGCGGGTCGTGCGAGAGCAGCGGATCACGGTGCTGCCCGGGCCGCCGACGATCTTCCAGATGATCCTGGACCACCCGGACCGGCCCGCTCCGTCCGCGTGGGCGTGGCGGGTCGCGGTGACCGGAGCCGCGACCGTGCCGATGCGGCTCGTGGAGCGGATGCACGAGGAGCTGGGCCTCGAGGCCGTCGTCACCGGGTACGGCCTCTCCGAGGCCGTCACCGTCACGATGACCGCCTACGACGACCCGCCGGCGCGCGTGGTGAGCACCGCCGGCCGCCCGATCGCGGAGTTCGAGCTCCGGATCCGCGACGAGCAGGGCCGGGTGCTCGCGGCGGGGCAGAGCGGCGAGGTCGAGGTGCGCGGCCCGCACGTGATGGTGGGCTACCTCGACGATCCCGAGGCCACGGCCGCCGCCATCGACGACGAGGGCTGGCTGCGCACCGGCGACATCGGCCTGGTCTCGGCGGACGGCTACCTCACCATCACCGACCGGATCAAGGACATGTTCACCGTCGGCGGCTTCAACGTGTACCCGGCCGAGCTCGAGCACGTGCTCTCGCGTCTGCCCGGCGTGGCCGAGTCCTGCGTGATCGGAGTGCCCGACGAGCGCCTGGGCTCGGTGGGCAAGGTGTTCGTCATCCGCACCGCCGACTCCGGCCTCACCGCCGAGGAGGTGACGCGGTTCCTCTCCGGCCGGGTCGCCAACTTCAAGGTGCCTCGACGGGTCGAGTTCGTCGACGACCTGCCCCGCAACCACGGCGGCAAGGTGCTCAAGAGGCTGCTGATCGAGGCAGAATCGTCCGGCAGCGTGTCGAGCTAGTGCCGTGACACTAGAGATCGGAACCCAGAGGACCATGCCGTCGCATTCCAGGCGCGAGGAGATCCGACAGATCGCCGCGCGGCTCTTCGCCCAGCAGGGCTTCAAGAACACCACCATCAAGCACATCGCCGACGCGGCCGGCGTCCGCTCCGCGACGCTCTACCACCACTTCTCGTCCAAGGAGGCGATCGTCGACGAGATCCTGCGGTCGTTCCAGGACGACCTGTTCGGCACCTACGAGTCGCTGCTGGCCAGCACCCTCGACCCCCGGGACAAGCTGGTGCGGGCGATCGAGGCCTCCTTCAACGCCACCGAGCTGGAGCGGGACGCCGTCACGATCTTCGAGAACGAGGCCGAGTTCCTGGGTCAGCAGCCGCGATTCGGCTACCTCGCCGAGCGCAACGCCGACTCCCGCGCCTTCTGGACCAGCCTGCTCGCCGAAGGCGTCGAATCCGGGGCGCTGCGCCCGGACCTCGACCTCGACCTCGCCTACCACCTGATCCAGAACACCGTCTGGGTGGCGCCGCGCTGGAGCCGCGGCGACGGGGCGTCGGGCACCGAGCAGATCCGGGACGGCTTCCTCGCCATCTTCTTCGACGGGGCCACCCCCCGCGCGTGACCCCCGTGACCCCGCCCAGCCGGCCGAGGTACCGGCCCTGCCGCGCGGAGGGTGAGCCACGCTCGGCGCTGGCGCGAGTCCGGAGACGAACAGGTGCCCTCCACTCGAACTTCGGGTGGAGGGCACCTGTCGTGCTTCACATCGGCACGCCGGAGCCGGGTCAGCCCAGCTTCTGGGTGGAGCCGGCGTCCACCGGCAGCACCACGCTGGTCAGCGCTCGGGACTCGTCCGAGGCGAGGTAGAGCACGGCGTTGCTGATGTCCTGCGACTCGATCAGCGGAATCGGCAGCATGTGGAACGCGCGCATGGACTCGTGCAGGTCATCGACGGTCGCCTCGCCGTTCTTGTGCGGGGCGAAGAGGTCGTAGGTCGGCTGGTTCAGGACCATGTCGGTGGCCACGGTGCTCGGGTGGATCGTGTTCACCCGGATCTGGTGCGGCGCGAGCTCCGAGGCCAGCGCCCGCATCATGCCGACGAGTCCACCCTTCGCCGCCGAGTAGGCGACGGCCTGGGGGCAGCCACGCAGCGCGAGCTGGGAGGAGGTGAACATGATCGAGCCGCCCTGGCCGCGGTCGATCATCGACGGGAGCGCCGCCTGCGCGGTGTTGAAGGCGCCGGTGAGGTTCATGTCGAGAGCGAACTGCCACTCGTCCTCGGGCAGGTCGCGCGCCTCGCCCCAGGTCCAGACGCCCGCGCTGGCGACCACGGCGTCGATCTGGCCGAACCGCTCGAGCCCGGCCTGGACGGCGGCCTGCAGCTGGGACCGGTTGCGGGTGTCGGCCTGCAGCAGCACCGCCTCGCCGCCGATCTCCTTGATGAGCCGGTCGGTCTCGGCGAGATCCTCCTCGGTGCCGAGCGGGTAGGCGACCTTGTCGAGCGAGTGACAGAGGTCGATGCCGATGATCTTGGCGCCCTCACGAGCGAGCGTCAGGCAGTGCGACCGCCCCTGGCCCCGGGCGACGCCCGTGACGAAGGCGACCTTGTTGTCCATGCGACCCATCGTGTTCTCCTTACTTGTCCGGTAACTCAGAGCTCGGCGAGGCTCGCGGTCGCAGCCTCGATGGTGTAGTCGATGTCCTCGGCGGTGACGGCCGCGTTCATCCGGCGGTCACCGGTCGGGAAGCTGGGCTCGAGGACCCCGCGGCTCAGCAGTCCGGCGTGGTAGCGCGCGAACAGGTCGCCGTCGACGTCCATGGCCTCCTTGAAGTTCTTCGGGAGCTGCTCGCGGAAGTACACGACGTACTCGGAGCCGAGGCCGGCCACGCAGGCGGGCACACCGGCGGCGGCGATGGCCTCGCGCAGCCCGGCCCGGAGCCGCTCGCCCATCGCGTACAGGTGCGGGATCGTCTCGTCGTCGCCGAGCACCCGCAGGGTGGCCAGGGAGGCCGCCATCCCGTAGGGCGAGGCGTTGTAGGTGCCGTCGAGGGTCGCCTTCTTCCCGTCGTAGGCGCCCAGGTGCCCCATCAGCGACTCGATGCCCGCGATGCCGGCGACGGAGAACCCGTTGGCGATGGCCTTGCCGAACGCCGTGAGGTCGGGCGTGACGCCGATGACGCTCTGGTAGCCGCCCAGCGCGGCGCGGAACCCGGTCTTGACCTCGTCGAAGACGAGGATCGTGCCCTCGGCCGTGCACAGGTCGCGCAGCAGCTCGAGGAAGCCGGGCTCGGCCGGCACGCAGCCGTAGCTGTGCACGTAGGGCTCGGAGAAGGCGGCGGCCAGCTCGGGGCCGAACTCGGCGAACGCCGCCTTCAGCCCGGCGTGGTCGTTCCACTCGACGACCACGACGTCGGCGACCGAGCCGGGGTGCAGCCCGGCGCCGTTCGGGGTGTTGAGCGGAGCGTCGGGCGAGAAGTCGACGCGGGAGCTGCCGACGGCGAGCTGGTCGTTCCAGCCGTGGTAGCTGCCGTGGAACTTCAGCAGCTTGCGACGGCCGGTCGCCGCCCGGGCGATGTGCGCCGCGTGCATGGTGGCGTCGGTCCCGGAGCTGCAGAACGCGACCTTGTCGGCGCTGGGCATCGCGCCGCACACGATCTCCGCGACGTCGGCCTCGTAGAGCTGGGGACCGACCCCGGTGACGTCGCAGGTCCGGATCGCCCGCGACACCGCCTCGCTGACCCGCTCGTCGCAGTGGCCGAGGACGATCGGGCCCCACGCGTTGAGGTAGTCGATGTAGCGGTTGCCCTCCATGTCCCACACGTAGGAGCCGGCGGTGCGGTCGAAGACCTGGGTCCAGCCGACCCGGTGTCCCGACGAGACGCCCCGGGGCACGAACTGCTGCGCTCGGGCGATCGCCTGAGCCTGGATGTCTGACTTGTTCATCTTCCTCGTTCCCTTCAGGGTCGTCAGGGCCTGGTCTTCGACGCTCTCAACTTCGCGCGTCGGACGCGAGGGCGTTGAGGCCGACCGCGACGATCATCACCAGGCCACTGATGATGTCCCGGTAGTGCGGTGCGGCGTTCAGCAGGTTCAGCCCGTTCTGGACGAGGGCGAGCAGCAGCACTCCGACCGCGGTGCGCCAGATGGCGCCCTGCCCGCCCTTGATGCTGGTGCCGCCGACGATCACGGCCGCGATGGCGCCGAGTGCGAGCCCGCTCGCACCGGACGCGTCGGCCTGGCCGACGCCCGACTTGGTCACCTCGGCGAGGCCTGCCAGCGCCGCACACACGCCGCTGACGACGAACGTCGTGACGATGACCGCTCCGACCCGGACGCCCGAGACGCGGGCGGCCCTGGGGTTGGCGCCGACGGCGTAGACGTAGCGGCCGTAGGCCGTGCTGCGGAGCAGGAAGGTCAGGGCGATGCCGACCACGATCATGATCACCACCGGCGACGGGATGCCGGCCACCGCGGTCGTGCCGATCGTGGTGAAGCCCGCGACGTCGGAGGCGTTGATCAGGAAGCCGCCGCTGATGCCCACCGAGAAGCCCGAGATGATGACGCCGGTGGCCAGCGTGACCAGGAACGGGTGGGCTCGGAGCAGCCGGGACGCCAGTCCGTTCGCGCAGCCGAACGCCGCGCCGGCGAGGACGACCAGGGCGAGGGCGGCCGGGGTCCCGACGTGCAGGGCCAGCCAGGCGCTGGCCACGCCCGTGAACGCGTAGATCGCGCCGACCGAGAGGTCGAACCCGCCCGCGATGATGACCAGCGTCGCACCGAACGCCGTGATCGCGACGTAGGCGTTCTGGTTGAGGATGTTCATGAAGTTGTCGACGCTGAGGAAGTTGGGGCTGGCGATCGACAGCGACACGACGAGCGCGAGCACCGCCGCCACCAGGCCGAAGTCGCGGATCACGGCGGAGAGCGCGATCTGCCGCCGCGGGGCGACCGCGGCCTCGGTGGAGTTCAGGTCCAGCTCTTGCACCGACATCACGCGGCTCCTTCGACTACGCCGAGAGCGATACTCATGATCGAGTGGACCGAGAGGTGCTCCTGCTCCACCGTGTCCACGATGTGTCCACGCCTCATGACGTGGACGCGGTGTGCCAGCCCGACGAGCTCTTCGCTGTCGGACGACACGATGACGCACGCGACCCCGCTCGCGGAGAGCTCCGCGATGAGCCGGTAGATGGCGACCTTGGCGCCGATGTCGACCCCGCGGGTCGGCTCGTCCAGCAGCAGCACGCGCGGCGTCTCCGTCATCCAGCGGCCGAAGAGGATCTTCTGCTGGTTCCCGCCCGAGAGGTTGCCGACGCGGCCGCGTGGGTCGAGAGGGCGCACCTCGAGCCGGGTGAGCAGCGAGGTGACCATCGGGGTCTCCAGGCTGGCCCGCGGGACGCCGGCGAAGCACAGCCGCCGGAGGTGGGTGAGCGTCAGGTTGACCTTCTGGGAGAGGCCGAGCAGCAGCCCCTCGTCGGCGCGGTCCTCCGGGATCAGGCCGATCCCGCGGGCGATCGCCGCCTGGACCGAGCCGGACCGGACCGGCTCCCCGCCCACCGTGACCGTGCCCTGGTGGCGACGGTCGACCCCGAAGATCGCCCGCAGCACCTCGGACCGGCCGCTGCCGACCAGGCCACCGAGTCCGACGACCTCGCCCGGCCAGACCCGGAAGGAGATGTCGTCGACGGCCTCCGTGCTGAGGCCGTCGACGACGAGCACCGGATCGGCCGACCGGTCGACGGCACTCCGGTCGGGGAACACCGCCCCGACCGGGCGACCGAGCATCGCCTCGACGAGGGCCGGCACCGTGAGCCGGTCACGGTCCGGGCAGGCGACGCGCCGGCCGTTGCGCAGCACGGTGACGTCGTCGGCGATCTCGAGCACCTCCTCGAGGAAGTGCGAGACGTAGACGACCGCCACCCCCTCACGACACAGCCCGCGTACGACGTCGTGGAGGACCTCCGTCTCGCGGACGCCGAGGGACGACGTGGGCTCGTCCATGACGATGACCCGTGCCTCCCGGGCGACGGCCCGCATGATCTCGATCTTCTGCTGGTCGGCGATCGACAGCGTGCTGACCAGGGCCTGGGGGTCGAGCGCGAACGGCAGCCGCGCCGCGAGCCGCTCGAAGCGCTCGCGGAGCCGGCGTCGGCTCACCACCCCGACGCTCGGCTGCTCCTGACCGAGGAACACGTTCTGCTCCACGGTGAGCGTGGCCACCAGGGTCGGCTCCTGCTGGATGACGACCAGCCCGCGTGCGAGTGCCTCCCGGGGCGAGCCCTGGTGCACCGACCGGCCGTCGACCTTGAGGGTCCCGGTGCTGTGCGGCACCTCGCCCCCGATGATCCGCCCGAGGGTGGACTTGCCCGCGCCGTTCTCCCCGACCAGGGCGTGCACGCGCCCGCGCCGGATCTCGACCGAGACGTCGTCGAGCACCCGGTTGGCCCCGTAGGTCTTGCCGATGCCGTCCAGCTCGACGATGACGTCGCCGCTCACAGCTTCTCCTCGATGTCCGATGGCGGATGCCCGGCGACTACTGGGTGCTGTACTGGCCGACGAAGTCGGGGTTCTCGGCCAGCGACTTCTCGCTGGCCATCACGCCGATGGGGCTCAGGCTGTTCTGCACGATGCTGCGCTCGTCGTCGGACGGCTCCTCGCCGCGGGCCGCGGCGATCGTCAGCTCGGTGACCTTGGCGGCCATGTCCTTCGGCACGAGGGCGAGCGACTCGAACCACCGGCCGGCGCGGATCGCCTCCACCCCGTCGGTGGTGGCGCCGTAGCCGATGATGGTGACCGACCCGGCCTTGTTGCCGAGGGTGCGCCCGCTCTCGGTGACGGCCCGCGCCGCTCCACCGGCCATCTGGTCGCCGACGGTCACGAACAGGTTGATGTCCGGGTTGGCCTGGAGCATGTCGGTGGCGAGGTTGAACCCGTCGACCTCGAGGTAGTTCGCGTCGCCCTCGGCGACCAGCTTGTTGGCCGGGTCGAGGTCGTCCTTGAACGCCGGGACCTTGACCGCGTCGGTGGGCAGCTTCCGCGAGCCCCACAGCATGGCGACCTGGCAGCCCTCGTAGACCTCGCAGGCCCGGTTGGCGGAGTCGGCGATCGACTCGGCGCCGAAGACGACGTCCTCGATGACCTGGGTGGTGAGGCCGTCGAGCTGGAGGTCCACACTCGCGGGGTCCTTGCCGATGGGGTACTCCAGGGACGAGACCTTGATGCCCGCGTCGATCGCCTGCTGCGCGAAGGGCAGGATGCTCGCGGAGTCGTTCGGCATGATGATGAAGGCGTCGTAGTTGCCCGAGGTGATCGCGTCCTGGACCTGGCGGGACTGGACGGAGGCGTCGAACTTGCCGTCGAAGAACTGCACCTTCGCGTCCATGCCCTGGGCCGTCTCCTCGGCCTGCTTGAACATCGACTGGGTGTAGGTGTTGTTGGCGGCGAGGCCGAAGAAGGCGATGTCGACGGTGCCGCTGACGGGGTCGGCCGCGGCCGCGCTGCCACCGCTCTTCTCGGTCGAGGAGCAGGCGGTGGCGGTCGCGAGGACGGCGGTCAGGGCCAGGGCGCTGACGCCGCGCGCGAGGGTGCTGCGGTTCATGGGTGGTCTCCATCTGAGGTGTACGAAGGATGTGTCGGGGTGCCGCGGGCGCTGGGGCGTCGCGGTGGGACGCCCGGCGAGGGCGGTCGTGTGTTCGTCCGAGACAGTCGGCTCCGGTCGGGCCTGTGGGCCCGCTCCTCAGCCGGACAGCTGATCTGCGACGTGTCGTGCGAGTCGCTTCGCCACCATCACGGTGGGCAGGTGGGTGTTGGCGGCCGGGATGTCGGGGAGCACGGAGGCGTCGATGACGCTGACGCCGTCGTACCCGATGACGCTGCCGTGCAGGTCCACGACGGCGCCGTCGTCGGCGGGGTCGCCCATGCGGCAGGTCCCCACGGGGTGGAGGTAGTTGCCGAGGCGGCCCTCGAGCCAGGTGTCGACGAACTCCTCGGACCGCAGTCGGTCGAAGGTGGCGCCGGTCCCGGCCTCGACGCGCTCGACGGTCTTCTCGAAGGCGGGCGTGGCGAGCACCTCTCCGAGGATCTGCAGGCCGGCGAGGAAGGCCTGCTTGTCGTCGTCGGTGCTGATCAGGTCCAGGTCGATCGCGAGCCGGCCGGTCGCGTCGTCGAGTCCGAGGCCGCCGCTCGACGTCGCGGTCATCAGCGACATCACGAGGACGCCGGCCGCGCCCTCCGGCGCCCCGGCCAGGCTGCCGTGCATGGGCAGCAGGTGGATGTCGCTGGGCGTGCGACCGGACGAGGTGCGCAGCACCGAGCCGATGGTCGGGATCGAGCGGTCCTCGGCGGGCGCGTCCGCGTGCAGCACGAGGTCGACGCGGATGGCGGCGTGGTCCTTCAGGTTGCGGCCCAGGCCGGGCCGGGAGATGCCGGAGCGCATCAGGATCTCCGGGCTCCCGAACGCGCCCGCGCACAGCACCACGTGGTCGGCGTCGATCCGCGAGCCGTCCGAGAGCCGGACGCCGGTCACCTGCGGGCCACGGCACTCGAGCGCGACCACCGTGGCGTCGTCGCGGACCGTGACGCGTCCGTCGGCCCGGGCGCCGTCGAGGAACTGCTCCGCGCTCGAGCTGCGGCCGGCGTCGTCGGCGGTCAGCCAGAGGCGACCGGCGCCGTCCTGCTCGTCGAAGCGGAGATCGACGTCGTCGGGGATGCCGAGGTCGGCGGCGGCGTCGCGCAGGGCGCGGTCGACCACGGTGAGCTCGTCCTCGCGGACCTGGCGCAGCGTGGGGAACAGCTCCGCGAAGGTCGGGGCGACGTCGTCCCAGCCCCAGCCGGTGCAGCCGTACCGGTCCCGCCAGCGGTCGTAGTCCGCGGCGATGCCCGGGAGGCCGATCATCGCGTTGACCGCGCCCGACCCGCCGATGCCACGACCGCGCAGGTAGTCACGGGGCGCCTCGCCCCGACGGAACGACGCGACGACTCCGCTCCAGAACGCCGCGGGCTCGTCGAGGGCGTCCATGTACGCGATCGATCGGAGCCGGGCCGGACGGCTCTCCGGCGTCCGGTCGCTGCCGGCCTCGACGAGGAGCACCTCGCAGCCACCACCGAGCTCGGCGGCGACGACGCACCCGGCAGACCCGGCACCGACGACTACTACCCGCTTCATCAGACCCCTCCGCTCCATGACGACCCTGTGACGTCGATCTCGCTATCGTGGAGATCACGAGGAAGTTACATTCATTTCAGGTCGTCTGCCAAGAGGCTTGACTGAAATATTTCGATCGAATCTGCTTCTCCCCTGCCCCCACCCCGTCGCGGCGCGCGATTCTCGCTCGATCACGGTCGCGGACGGGCGAGAGATCGCTCTTGGGCCCCGCGCGAGCGTTCTGAACTATCTGTTTCAGGCCAGCCCTGATCTCGGATTCCGCAAGATCGATGTCACTTCCTGTTACGATGCGCGAGTGACGATGCCGGACGCTGACACCACCCCGGCCGGCGGCGACGCAGACGGCCCTCCGGCCTCGGTCCGCCGGGCCGTGCAACAGTCGATGGAGCGGCTCAGCAACAGCGAGCGGAAGGTGGCGCGCGCCCTGCTGGCCGGCTACCCCGGCTCCGGTCTCACCACCGTCGCCGACCTGGCCGCCGCGGCCGGCGTCAGCCCGCCTACGGTGATCCGGTTCACCGCCCGGCTCGGGTACGACGGCTACCCCCAGCTGCAGCGCGCGATCGTGCACGAGGTCAACGAGGGCATGGGCTCGCCGCTGGCGCAGTACGGCGACACCCGCCGGTCCGAGGGCGAGGAGGTCCTCGACCACGCGGTGCGGACCATCCAGTCGAGCCTCGAGCGCTCGTTCTCCGAGCTGTCCAGCTGGGACTTCAAGCGCGTCGTCCGACTGCTCAGCGACGAGTCCCGTGAGATCCGGGTCGTGGGCGGCCGCTTCAGCCGCCTGCTGGCCGACTACCTCTCCTCCCACCTGCACCTCCTGCGCGGCCGGGTGCAGCTGATGAGCGAGCCCGGGCTCGAGCGCCTGGCCGCGATCGCGGACGCCGGCCCGAGCACCCTCCTGGTGGTGTTCGACTACCGCCGCTACGACGAGGCGGTCGGGCAGTTCGCCGTCGACATGAAGTCGCGGGGGTCGAGCGTCGTGCTGCTGACCGACAACTGGCTCTCGCCCGTCGCGAAGATCGCCGACGTCGTGCTCACCAGCCGGGTCGAGGCACCCTCCCCGTTCGACTCACTCGTCCCCGCGATGGCCCTCACCGAGGCGCTGATCGCGGCCCTCACCGATGCCGTCGGCGACCGGGGCCGCGAGCGACTCGAGCGGCTGGAGGCCTTCGACCCCCAGGCCCGGCACCTCGAGGACCAGGCCTGACCCTGGAACCACCGGTACCGCACGGCGGGGTGGTTTCGAGGTTCGGGCCTGGCGGCCCTCACACCTCAACCACCGGGCTCACGCCGGTTGAGGTGCGAAGGCGCTCAGCGCCTGAGCCTCGAAACCCGGCGAGTCTGGAGGCTCACGCTGGTTGAGGTGCGAAGGCGCTCTGCGCCTGAGCCTCGAAACCCGGCGAGCCTGGAGGCTCACGCTGGTTGAGGTGCGAAGGCGCTCTGCGCCTGAGCCTCGAAACCCGGCGAGTCTGGAGGCAGCCGGGACCACGGCCGCCGGCTGATGCGCTCGCCGGGCACTGTCGCGGCCAGCAGGCGTCGCAGACCGTGCCGCCCGGGCGGCGTCCCGGCGGACCCATCACAGACCCTGATGCGGGTGGCGGTGCTCACGCGGCGGGTCGAGGTTCTCCTTGATCGCGCGCACGGACGTCCAGCGACGGAGGTTGTCGGGGGCGCCGGCCTTGTCGTTGGTCCCGGAGGCGCGGGCACCGCCGAACGGCTGCTGCCCCACGACGGCGCCGGTCGGCTTGTCGTTGAGGTAGAAGTTGCCCGCCGCGTTGCGCAGCAGGACGGTGCCGCGGTGCAGCGCGACGCGATCGGTCGCGAAGACGGCGCCGGTGAGGGCGTACGTGCTGGTGTCGGCGATGTGCGTGGCCATCGCCTCGAACTCGTCGTCCTCGTAGACGTGCACGGCCAGGATCGGGCCGAAGTACTCCGTGTCGAACATCGCGTGCTCCGGGGTGTCGATCTCGACGATCGTGGGCCGGACGAACCAGCCGTCGGCGTCGTCGTACGTCCCACCGGCGAGCACCGTGCACGCGTCGTCGGCGTGTGCGGCGTCGATCGCGGCGGCGTGCTTGCGGTAGGCCCGCTCGTCGATGACCGCGCCCATGAAGTGGGAGGGGTCGGTGACGTCGCCCATCGTCAGGGACTCGACGGCGCTGCAGAGGTCGTCGCGGATCGCGCTCCACAGCGACCTGGGCAGGTAGGCCCGCGAGGCGGCCGAGCACTTCTGCCCCTGGTACTCGAAGGCCCCGCGGATCAGGGCGGTGCGCAGCGCCACCGGGTCCGCCGAGGGGTGCGCGAGGACGAACCCCTTGCCCCCGGTCTCGCCGACGATGCGGGGGTAGGCCGCGTAGCGGCCGAGGCCGCCGGCGACCTCCGCCCAGAGGTGGCGGAACGTGGCCGTCGATCCGGTGAAGTGGATGCCGGCGAGAGCACGGTGCCGGAGCGCGACGTCGCTGACCAGCCGGCCGTCGCCGGGGAGCATGTTGATGACGCCGGGCGGCAGCCCGGCCTCCTGGAGCAGCCGCATCGTGTGGTGTGCGGCGAGCTGCTGGGTGGGCGACGGCTTCCACAGCACGGTGTTGCCCATCAGCGCCGGCGCGGTGGGGAGGTTCCCGGCGATGGCGGTGAAGTTGAACGGCGTGATCGCGTACACGAAGCCCTCGAGAGGCCGGTACTCGAGCCGGTTCCAGGTCAGCGGCGAGTTGGCTGCCGGCTGGCCCGCGATGATCTCGCGGCCGAAGGCGACGTTGAACCGCCAGAAGTCGGCGAGCTCGCAGGCGGCGTCGATCTCGGCCTGCGCCACGGTCTTGGACTGCCCGAGCATCGTCGCGGCGTTCAGGGTGTCGCGCCACCGGCCGGACAGCAGGTCCGCGGCACGCAGGAAGACGGCGGCGCGCTCGTCGTAGGGCAGGGCGGCCCACCCGTCGGCCGCGGCGGCCGCGGCCGCGATGGCGCGCTCCGTCTGCTCCTCGGTCGCGTGGCGTGAGGTGCCGAGCACCGAACTGGTGCGGTGCGGCTCCCGGACCTCGAAGGGCACGCCGGTCCCGGCGTCCCACTCAGCGCCGATGACGGCGGGTAGGTCGAGGGGTGTGGCCCGCTGGGCATCGGCCTCGCGGAGGACGGCCGCCAGCTCCGGGCTCCCGGCGGCGTAGGTGTGGACCGGCTCGTTGACCGGGGTGGGCACGTTGGTGATGGCGTTCATGGTCAGGCCTTGTCCTCCAGGCCCGACGGCGCGAGCGCGCTCAGCGCCGTCGAGATCCGCCCCGGCTCGATGCCCAGGGCCTCGGCACGCTCCTTGCGGACGATCGCCTCGCGGACCAGGTGCGCTCCGACGTACCGGATCGGGTCCGGTGGGAAGTGCTTCGCGGGGGCGGACACCAGGCCGGCGTTGCTCCACTCGTCGTCGCGCCCGAGCACCATCGAGGCGAGCATCTTGCCGCCGACGACGCTGGGTCCGACGCCGTTGCCCGACCAGCCGACGCCGACGGCGATCGTCTTCTCCCGGTTGAGCCAGTCGATGATCGGGAGACTGTTGTAGGTGCGGTCGATCGGCCCGGCCCAGTCGTGGGTGATCGGCGCCTGCCGCAGCATCGGGTAGTAGCGGTGGAAGTCGCGGGTGACCATCCCGGCGCGGCCGGAGTGCCGCTCCATGGCCGGCGGCAGGTAGCCGCCGATGCCAATGGCCCAGCCGCCCTTGCCGAACACGACCCGGCCCGACTCGGTCGTCCGGTAGTAGCAGACGAGCGTCTGGGAGTCGGTGATCGCGGGGCCCTCGCGCCAGCCGATCTCGTCGAGCTCGTCCGGGATCGGCGCGGTCGCCACGATGTCGCTGGAGATCACGAACAGGCGCGTGTGCAGCTCGCGCAGGCCGGCGGCCCACGCATTGGTGGCCACCACGACCTTCTCGGCCGTGACGCTGCCCTGATCGGTGCGCACCACGGGCCGGCCGCGACGGCCGAGCTTCCGGACCTTGGTGTTCTCGTGGATCGTGACACCGAGCTCGAGCGCGCGCTCCCGCATCGCCCGCACCAGGTGACCCGGGTGCACGATCGCGCCCGAGGCCTCCAGTACGCCGGAGAGATGCGTCGGGCTGCCCGACTGCCGGGCGACCTCGGCCGGTGTCAGCGGCCGGAACGCACCGGGCTGGGCGTCGTCCGCCAGCCGGACGACGTCTCGCCAGGAGTCGTCGTGCGCCGGCGCGGTGGCGGTCCAGAGCCAGCCGCTGCGCCGGAACTCGGCCTCGGGTGCGTGGGCGCGGCAGAAGTCGCCGATCTCGTCGATGGCGTCCTCGGAGGCGCGGGCCAGGCGGAGCGCCTCCTCCTTGCCGAACAGCGCGACGAGCGAGGAGAACTTGGGCCACCAGGACAGCACGAAGCCGCCGTTGCGGCCGGAGGCGCCGCCGCCGCAGACGTCGGCCTCGAGGACGGTCACGTCGACGCCGGGGTCCACGGCCTTGATCCGCAGTGCGGTCCACAGCCCGACGTACCCGCCGCCGATGATGGCGATGTCGGTCGTGCGGTTGCCGACGAGGCGGTCGGTGGCGGGGCCGGTGCCGGCCTCCTGCAGCCACAGCGACCGGTGCTTGGCAGTGGGCATGTCGTCAGTACCTCCAACGGAGCAGGTCGATGCGCTCTTCGAGACCACGAGCGCCGTAGGTGTCGTCCTCGTAGCGATGCACGCCCACGAACGAGTCGATGAGCTCGTCGCCGAGCGCCTTGCGGAGCACGGCGTTGGACTCGAGGCGGTCGAGGCTCTCGGCGAGGGAGCCGGGCAGCCGGCCGACGCCGAGCCGGGTGCACTCGTCGTCGGTCAGGGAGGCGGGGTCGGTGTCGATCGGGTCGAGGATCGGCGCCCCGCTGGAGATCGCGTCCTGCGTCGTCGCCATCACGGCGGCGACGACGAGGTAGGGGTTGGCGGCCGGCTCGATGACCTTGACCTCGCAGTTGGCGGCGGACTGGCCGTGCCCGACGGTGCCCTTGATGAACCGGATTCCGGCCTCCCGGTTCTCCGGTCCCCAGCACACCCAGGCGCCGCTCCACATGCCGGGCAGGAGGCGGTCGGTGCTCAGGACGCTGGGCGCGAACAACGCGACGGTGTCCGGCAGGGTCCGAGCGAGCGCGGAGACCATGGCCAGGCCCGCCTCGGTCATGCCGCAGGTGCGGTCCCCGTCGGTGAACACGTTGCTGCCCTGGTGCATCGCCGACACGTGCAGGTGCGCGCCGTTGCCGATGCCGCTGGCCGCCGTGATCGGGGCGAACGACGCGCGCAGGCCGTGTCGCAGCGCGGTTCGGGACGCCACGATCCGGGTGAAGACCGAGTTGTCGGCGGCGGTGACCGGGTCGGTCGGCCCGATCGAGACCTCCACCTGCCCCTGGCCGTACTCGGGATGGATCTGCTCGACCTCGATGCCGGCGTCCGCCAGAGCGTCGGCAAGCTCGAGGATGAACGGCTCGAGCTGGAGGAACGGCGTCAGCCCGTAGCCGGGGCCGCGGTGCGCCAGCACCGCCTCGTCTCCCCCGTCTCCCTCGAAGAGGGTGAACTCGAACTCGAAGGCCATCTTGTACTCGTAGCCACGAGCGGCCGCGTCGTCCTGGAGTCGCTGCGCCGCCGAACGCGGACAGGTCGCCATCGGCTCGAGGCTCTGGTCGAGCTGGTTCACGGGCGCCCAGTCGAGCGTCGGGGAGATCCGCCGGCGCGCGGCCAGGTCGGGGACCAGCCGCATGTCGCCGACGGCCATGTCCGGCCGGAGCGGGATCACGTGGTCGTCGACGCACATGCCGGCGAAGGCGGGCGAGAGCCCCATGCCCTTGCGCGCGATGCTGTCGACCCGCGCGGGGGGCACCATCTTGGCCCGGGTCACGCCGGCGTTGTCGACGATGGTGACGAGGAGGTTGCTGGACGGTGGGTTCACGACATGCTCCATTCGGCGAGAGACCCCGATGAACGCTGGCTCAACACGTGCTCGGCGGCGACGAAACCGGCGAGCAGGACCCGCGCGACGTCCTCGATGGCCTCGTCGGGTGGGAGGAACTTGGGGCTGTGGAGCCCCGGGGAGGTCGGGGAGCCGTCGCCGGTGCCGACGAAGGCCATGACCGAGGGCAGAACGTCGCTGTAGTAGGCGAAGTCGTCGGCGCCGCACGAGCGGAGGTCCTGGCCGACGGTGAGCCGGTGGCCCTCGAGCAGCGGCCGCATGACCTCGACGATCGCGGGATCGTTGGTCAGCACCGGCTCCCCGCGGGTGATGGCGAAGCTCGCCGTACAGCCGTAGCCGGCGGCGACGTTCTGCGAGATCGACTCGACATCGCGCTCGACCTGCACCCGATGGCCGGAGTCGAAGGTCCGGATGGTGCCGAGGATGCGCACGTCGTTCGGGATGACGTTCGCCGACTGTCCGCCCTGGATCAGGCCGATGGAGACGACGGCGGGCTGCATCGGGTCGGTACGCCGGGAGACGATCTGCTGCAGTGCGGTGATCATCGCGGCCGCGGCGAGCACCGAGTCCTCGACCGTGTGGGGGTAGGCCGCGTGGCCGCCCACGCCGGAGATGACGATCTCGAACTCGTCGGACGCCGCGTTGACCGGGCCCGATGCCGCCGAGGTGGTCCCGTGCGCGATGCGGGGCTGCAGGTGCGCGCCGATCACGGCGCCGATCTCCGCGGTCCGCCACTCCTCGGCGGCCAGCATGTCGACCGCGCCGCAGGGGTAGGTCTCCTCGCGCGGTTGGAGCAGGGCGACGACCGGTACGTCGGGCATGGTGGTGCGGATCGACCAGACCGCGGCGTACAGCGCGGCCATGTGGACGTCGTGACCGCACGCATGCATCGCGCCGTTCGCGGACGCCCACGGCACGCCGGTGGCCTCGGTGATCGGGAGCGCGTCGAGCTCGGCGCGCAGCGCCACCGCCTGGCCGCCGCGCGGGCCGAACCGGAGGATGCGGCCGTCGGCGATCGACGGCTGCTGCGGCATGCCGAGGCGCTGGGCCAACAGCTCGGCGATCTCGTCCTCCTTGCCGCCGACGCGCGGGTCCCGATGGATCACGTGCCGCAGCTCGACGGCGCTCGGGAGGATGGTCTCGAGGGCCGCGTCGAACAGGTGGTGGCGGGAGCGGATGTCAGACATCGGCGTAGACGTTCTGGGCGTTGCCGGAGGCGATCAGGTCGAGGTAGCGGACGGCGTCGCCGGCGCCCATCTCGTCGGCGTCGACCCACGCGGAGAAGATCCGGGTCACGGCGCGGCGCCAGAGCAGCGAGCCGCACAGGTAGAGCTCGGGGAGTCCGTAGGCATCGGTCGAGAAGAGGACCTTGTTGAACGGCGCGAGCTCGAGGGACTCGCGGACCACCTGCGCCGAGCCGAAGCCGGTGTAGTTCACCGCCGCCCCCGTGTCGAGGTAGACGTGCGGATAGACCTGGGCGAGGAAGGCCGCCTCCCGCTGGAACGGGTAGCAGTGCAGCAGTGTGATCGCCGTTCCGGTGCCGACGGTGCGCCGGATGAACTCCGTCATCCGCGAGGGGTCGCAGCGGTACAGGTCGATGTCGGAGTCGCCGTAGCCGACGTGGAACTGGAGCGGCCGCCGGCGATCGACGGCCTCCCACAGCAGGTGCCGGATGATCGTCTCGTCGGTGAGGCGGACCCGCGCGCCGTCCGTACGGCGAGCGACTACGGCGTCCGCCGCGCGGCGGACGTCGGCGAGGCCGGGCCGGGCCGGGTCGAAGTCGAGGCCGTGCCGGTAGGCGACGACCGACTTGAAGCCGACGGCGACCGCGGCGGACTCGTCGAGGCGGTCGGTGAGCCGGGTGACGAACTCGTCCCCGCCGCCGACCTGCTCGAGCAGGCGCTCGGCGATCACCTCGAGCCGGTGCACCTCGCGGTGGGCGGCGCCCGTCGCCGCTCCGATCTCCGCGGCGCCGAGCAGCTCGGAGCCGCCGACGCCGGTCTCGATGATGTAGGTGTCGATGCCGGTCGCCCCGAGCAGCCGCCGGTTGACCTCCTCGGGACCGAGCTCCGACCGACGGGCGACGTACGCCGCACCGGAGCTGTGCTTGGGCAGGTCGAGGAGGGGTGCGCACAGGGCGCGCACGGCCACCCCGAACGGCGTGTCGAAGTTCGACCCGCCGAACGGCGAGGGCCAGGAGGACTCGGTGGCGAAGCCCTCGAACCCGGCCAGGTCCAGGTCGGCCGACACCACGCCGTGGCAGTGATGGTCGACGAGACCGAGGCCGTCGACGTACGCGGCGATGTCGCTCATGAACTGAATCCTCACTCTGCCGACTTCAGGGGTCTCACACCGTCTTGTACTTTTTGTTACAGGATGGCTGGACAAAAGTAGTGGCGTAACGAGTGATTCGCAAGGGCCGCGCCGGATGGGTCCTCCGAGCTTCGCCATCACTCCTGCGACAGCGCCACGTATCGCCGGTGCCGAGAGTCGCCACTCGCCGTAACACGTATTCCAGTTTGCGATTGACTCATATGGCTGTAACGGTTAGCACATGACGCCACGGTCTGCGGACGGGATCCGTCCGCAGCCGGCCGGTGGCTCGTCCTTGACCGATCAGTGAGCGGGGCCGGTCGGCGGGCCGGCCACCGGCTCGTCGGTGTCGATGAGGGAGGGCGGCCCCATCGCGATCCCCTCCTCGGCGTCCGGGGCCGAGGCCCGGGCGTCGGCCAGCACGTCGGCGGGGACGTGCTGCTCGAGGAAGCGCCGCGCCAGCTGGGTGGAGGGATGGATGGCGATCGTGGCCACCACGATGATGCCGGCGATCACCAGCCAGCCCGCTGCTCCCCAGCTCATCGCGAGGAAGGTGTAGAGCGCCGGGGCCCACACCCGGCCGAGGGTGCCGCTCAGCTCGGAGGCCCCCTGGTAGGCCCCGCGTTGGCGCGGGTCCATCAGCTCGGCCTCGAACGCCCAGCTCGCGGCCGAGAGGTAGAGCTCGGCGCCGGTGACCGTGACGTGTCCCAGCCACACCAGTGCGATCGTCGTCCAGCCGACGGTGTCGTGGGTGGCCAGCGTGATCAGGCACGAGACCACGAAGAACGTGGACGAGATCCGGACCGCCTTCAGTGCGGTCGGCACGTCCTCGACGCCACGCGCCGCCGCCATCGGCAGGAAGATGCACATCACCGTGTTGGTGCCGAACAGGAACGCCAGCAGCACGTGCGGGGCGTCGGTCTCCTCCACCAGCCACAGCGGGATCACGATGTTGAGCAGCACCTGGTTGGTCCAGAACACGCCGGTGAAGAAGGTCGTGAGCAGCCACCCCGGGTTGCGCAGCGGCCCCGGCCCGGGGATCTTGACCTTCCGCTCCTCGGGCGTGCGCTCGTCGTGCGACGCCTTCGGCAGCCTGCTGATCGCGGTCGCGTTGACCAGGAAGACCGCCGCGGTGAACCACGGCACCGCCCTGAGCAGGTCGTCGGAGTGGAAGGCCAGCGCGATGCCGCCCACCAGCGAGCCGAGGGTGAACCCCACGTTGAGCGCGGAGTACATATAGGCGCGCGACCTCACCCGCTCGTCGGCCGGCAGCACGTCGATGGTGTACGCGCCGTGCGCGGCGCCGCCGAGGGCACCGATGACCTCCATGCCGACGGCCATCAGGAGGTACCCCTGGAAGTCGGTGATGAACGGCCACACAGCGAACATCGCGGCCTGCCCGGTCGCGCTGACCGCCCACATCTTCTTCGGCCCGAAGCGGTCGACCAGCTTGCCCATCGGCAGCGCGGCCAGGAAGGCGGCGATGCCCGCGAGGGTCAGGCCGAGGCCCACCTGCGCCGCCGAGAGGCCCACGATCTGGGTGAAGAACACCGCCGACCCGGTCATGAAGGTGCCCTCGCCGAGCGCGAAGAGGAGCGACTGGACGGCGAGCCGGCCCGCCAGCGGAGACGGTGGGCGTGCGTGGCGCAGGATCGCAACGGACATCACCGAAGACTCTGCCCCGCCACCCGACCGATGTCGTGCGATTTTCCCCGGGCCAGCCCAGTGTGGGGATGGTGGTTTCGAGACAGGCGCCAGCGCGCCTTCCTCAACCACCGTGCCCCCCGACGACGGTGGTTGAGGAGGTTGCGCTAGCAACCGTCTCGAAACCCCGCAACCCGACAGGCAAACGCCACCACAGGCGCCGCCAGCGCGGTGGCTTCGAGACAGGCGCCAGCGCGCCTTCCTCAACCACCGTGACCGGCTCGCCCTCGTACCTCAACCACCGGGGACCGACGCCCCCACGACGGTGGTTGAGGTGCGAAGGCGCCCTGGCGCCTGAGCCTCGAAACCACCCAGGACCCGATCGGCCGGGTGGCTCAGCCGGGCTCGCTGCGGGACACCGCGCTGGTGGGGCGCCGGGTGGCGTCGACGGCGAGGTGGAAGAGGTCGGGGCGCTGGTAGTGCCCGGCGACATCGGCGGCGAAGCGCCACTCCCCCAGGGTCGCGGGGTCGATGTCCGCGATGACGAGGCCCGCACGCTCGCGGACCGGGCCGACGAGCCAGGCGCCGTCGGGGCCGATGACGCCCGAGCCGCCGTCGAAGAGGACGTCGGCGGCGGCGTCCTCGCGCGCGCCGTCGCCGAGCGCGAGGCCCTGGCGGAAGGCGGCCCGCATCTCCTCGGGAACGTCCTCGGTCCGCGCGATGTTCGCAGCGACGACCACATAGCAGCGACCCTCGATCGCATACGTGCGGCTCGCGAGCTCGTGCGCCTCGGCGAGGTCCGGCCACGACGCGACGTGGACGTCCTCGTGCCCGGCGTGCAGGACCTGGCGCGCCAGCGGGTTCCAGTGCTCCCAGCAGATCAGGCCGCCGACCCGGCCGGCCGCGGTCTCGACGACCCGCAGGCCGGCGGCGTCGCCGAAGGCCCACACGTTCTTCTCCGTGGACGTCGGCACCAGCTTGCGGTGGTGGTTGACCATCGTGCCGTCGGAGTCGATGACGACCTGGCTGTTGTAGACCGTCCCGGAGCCGGGTCCGGCGAGCTCGTTGAGCCCGAGCACGACCACCACGGATCCCTCGCGCGCCGCCTCCCGGACCGGCCCTAGCTGGTCGTCGGCGCCGCCGACGAGGACGCTCGATTCGAGGAGCCGGCGGTACAGGCGGCGGCCCAGCGGGTCGTCCCACGTGGCCGCGCCGAAGCACCAGGCGGGGTAGCCGCCCAGCCACGTCTCGGGGAACGCGACCAGGTCGGCCCCCGCGGCGGCCGCCTCGGCGACCAGCTCGGCGCAGCGCTCGACGCCGGCCACGCGGTCGCCGAACACGGAGGGGTACTGCACGGCGGCGACGCGCATCAGCGGTCCTCCTGTCCTCGGTTCGGTACGCCGAGCGCGTCGAGCACCTCGGCGGCGGCGCGGTCGCCGGAGCGGATCGCGCCGTCGATGTAGCCGTGCCACACGCCGGAGGTCTCGCTGCCGGCCCAGTGGATGCCCGCCCGCGGCGCGCGCCACCCGCGGTGGCCGTACTCGACCCACGCCCCCGGGGCCGGCACGGCGGCGTACGCGCCCCCGGCCCAGGGGTCCTCGACCCAGTCCTGGACGAGCAGGTCCACCGGCCGGGTGGCCTCGGCGCCGAAGAGCCGGCCGAGCGTGCCGAGCAGCGACGCGCGCCGCCGCTCGTCGTCGAGGGCCGCCCAGGTGCGCAGCCGGTCGCCGTACACGAAGGCGACGAGTACGCCGCAGCCACCGTCGACCGGGGAGTTGTCGAAGACGACGCCCGGCAGGTCGTCGGCGGTGAACAGTGACGCCTGGCCGGAGCGGCCCTCGTCGCGCCAGAACGGGCGCTCGTAGACGAGGTGGATCTTGGCGACGTCACCCATCACGCTGCGCTCCAGCCAGCGCCGCCGGGCCGCCGGGAGCGGCGGGTCGAAGGCGATGGCGCGAGCGGCCGGCGGCGTCGTGGTGACGACGACCCGGTCGGCGCGCACGGCCCCGCGGTCGGTCTCGAGCGTGTAGCCGGCGGGCCCGCCGCCGCGGATGGCGCGCACCGGCGTGCCCAGGTGCACCCGCGGGCCGAGGTGCGCGGTGACGGCGAGCGCGGGCGCCTGGGCGCCGTCGACGAACCGCTGGTCCTGGGCGTGGCCGCGAGTGAGCATCAGCTGGTCCCAGCCGCCCGCGGAGGCGACGTAGAAGGCCAGGTGGAGCAGCGAGAGGTCCCGCGGCTCGACGGCCCACACGCCCTGGACGGCCAGCGCGAGGCGCGGCCGGGCGGCCTCCGGCACGGTCGCCAACCAGGACGCGACGGTGGTCGAGTCCAGCCGCTCGGCGTCCGGGGTGGCCGCGGGGTCGTCGAGGTCGACCCGGGCGGCGAGGGCCTCCAGCTCCGCAACGGCCTGTCGGTACTCCTCGTGCCCCGGGGCAGCGGAGTCCTGCGCGGAGGTGCCCTCGTGGATCGAGCCGTCGGTCCAGAGCTCCAGGTGCACGCCGTCGTCGTACGTCGGGAAGCGCGGGCAGCCGAAGCGCTCGGCGAGCGCCAGCAGCCGGGTCTGCGTGGGACCCACCCACTGGCCACCGTGGTCGATCGCGTGCGCGCGGGGGTGCGGTGCCGACCAGACCCGCCCGCCGGGCCGGTCGGCGGCCTCGAGCACGACCACGTCGACTCCCGCGTCGGCGAGGGTCAGTGCCGTCGTGAGTCCGGCGTACCCGGCCCCGACGACGACCACCGACGCCCGGTCGGGCAGCCCGCCGCTCATCGCGCCCGGCTCGGGTCGAGGAGGGCGCGGGCGCTGTCGATCACCGCCTGCTGGTGGGGCTGGACGTCCTGTCCCGGCCAGCCGATCCAGTCGGGCTCGAACGGGTCGTCGATCCCGGTGTCGTGGCCGCTCAGCGCCTCGACGACCGCCAGCCCGCAGAAGGGCACGTAGATCGGGGAGTAGCCGCCCTCGTGGCTCATCACCAGCCGTCCCTCGCAGAGTCGCTCCGCCAGCGCCACCAGGCCCTCGGTCATGGTCCGGTACGTCGACGACGTGACCATCATGGTCGCCAGCGGGTCGGCGTTGCAGGCGTCGAAGCCGCAGGCGACCAGGATCAGCTCCGGCTCGAACGCCGAGATCGCCGGCACGACGACCTGCTCGAAGGCGGCCAGGTAGGCACCGTTGCCCGATCCGGGCGGCAGCGGCACGTTGACGACGGTGCCGAGCGCGTCGCCGCGGCCCCGCTCGTCGATCGCGCCCGTGTCGGCCGGGAAGTTGCCGTCCTGGTGCAGCGAGATCGTCAGCACGTCCGGGTCGTCGAGGAAGATCGACTCGGTCCCGTTGCCGTGGTGGACGTCCCAGTCGACGACCGCGAAGCGGCGCAGACCGTAGTGTGCGCGGGCATGCTCGATCGCGACGGCGACGTTGGCGAACATGCAGAAGCCCATTCCGCGCTCGGCGACGGCGTGGTGACCCGGCGGGCGCACCAGCGCGTAGGCGTTGTCGACGGTGCCGTCGAGCACCGCGCGGACGGCGCGGATCGTGCCGCCGGCGGCGAGGGCCGCGACCTCGTACCCGTTCCAGCCGAACGGCGAGGTGCCGTCGCCCATGTCGCCGCCCTCGCGGCGCCGGCTCTGCTCCTGCATCGAGCGCAGGTGCTCCTCGGTGTGCACCCGGAGGAGGTCCTCCTCGGCGGCCGCCCTCGGGCGCAGCTCGGTCAGCTCCTCGCGCAGGCCGCTGACCTCCACGAGCGAGGCGAACCGGGTCTTGGACTCCGCCGACTCGAAGTGCCCGAAGGGCTGCACCCCCGGCGCGCCGAGCACGTAGCCCGCCGCGCGGCCCGTGTCGTGCCAGCCGTAGAGCTCGTGCCAGACCCAGCCGGTACGCCGCGCGCTCACCGGACGAGCTCCGGCAGCGTGCTGCCGAGCAGCCGCTCCGCCTCGGCCATGATCGTGGCGACCACCTCGGCGACGGGTGCGACCTCGTGGATCAGGCCCTGGGACTGGCCCGCCCACCACATGCCGCCGTCGAGCTCGCCGTCGGCGAGGACCCGCTGCCGGCCACGGGCCCCCGAGGCCAGGTCGGCGACGTCCGCGAAGGTGGCGCCCGGCCGCGACCCGATCTCGCGGATGCTCTCGGAGACCTCGTTGCGCGCCACGCGCGCGGTGTTGCGGAACTCGCGGAACACCAGCACGGTGTCGCGCTCGTCGTTGGCGACCAGCTGCCGCTTGACGTTGTCGTGGATCGGCGCCTCGTCGGTCGCCATGAACCGGGTGCCCATGTTCGCGGCGCAGGCGCCCAGCGCGAGCGCCGCGACCAGGCCGGCCCCGGTCGCGAGTCCCCCGGAGGCGATGACCGGGATGTCGAGCGCCCGCGTCGCCGCCGGGATCAGCACCAGTCCGGGTACGTCGTCCTCGCCGGGATGACCGGCGCACTCGAAGCCGTCGATGCTGATCGCGTCGACGCCCTTGCGCTGGGCGGAGAGCGCGTGCCGGACACTGGTCGCCTTGTGGATCACCCGGATGTCGGCGGCCTTGAAGTCCGGCAGGTGGGGCTCGGGGCTGGATCCGGCGGTCTCCACGACGCGCACGCCGGACTCCACGATCGCCGCGCGGTACTCGTCGTACGGCACCGGGTCGCGGGTCGGGAGGATCGTCAGGTTCACCCCGAACGGCCGGTCGGTCAGCTCGCGGGTGCGGGCGATCTCCGCCGCGAGCGCCTCGGGCGTCGGCTGGGTCAGCGCCGTCAGGAAGCCCAGGGCGCCCGCCTCGGCGACCGGCGCGATGAGCTCGGCGGTGCCGAGGCCGGTCATGCCTCCGCACACGAGCGGGTGGTCGACACCGAACATCTCGGTGAAGGTGGTTCGGATCATCGGGCTTCTCCTCCGGGTCGTCGGGGTCGTCAGAGGTTGCGGGAGATGACCAGCCGCATGATGTCCGAGGTCCCCTCCTCGATCTCCTCGAGCTTGACGTCGCGCATCCACTGCTCGACCGGGTACTCGCGGGAGTAGCCCCAGCCGCCGAGGGTCTGCACGGCCGCGTGGGTCACGAACATGGCGGTCTCCGACGCCTGGAGCTTGGCCATCGCGGCGAGGCCGTTGACGTTGGCACCGGCGTCGAGCTGCCGGGCCGCGTGCAGGGTCATCAGCCACGCCGACTCGATCCGGGTCGCCATGTCGGCGAGCCGGAAGGCGACGGCCTGGTGCTCGATGATCGGCTTGCCGAACTGGGTCCGGCTGCGCGCGTAGTCGAGGGCGAACTCGTACGCCGCGCGCGCGGAGCCGGTCGCGGCGGCGGCCAGCACCACCCGGGAGACGTCGAAGGTCTTCATCAGGCCGGTGAAGCCCTGGCCCTCGTCGCCGAGCCGGTTCTCCTCCGGCACGAACGCCTTGTCGAAGAAGATCTCGCGGCACACGATCGCGCGCTGGCCCATCTTCTTCATCGGCTCGCCGAAGGTCATGCCCGGCGTGTCCTTGGGCAGCAGGAAGGCGCTGACACCGCGGGAGCGCTGGGTGAGGTCGGTCTTGGCGAACACGACGTACTGGTCGGCCAGTCCGGCGTTGGAGATCCACGCCTTCTGGCCGCTGATCTCGTAGCCGCCCGGCACCTTGTCGGCGCGGGTGACGATCGAGGCCGCGTCGGAGCCCGAGCCGGGCTCGGTCGTCGCGAGCGCGGTGTAGAGCGGGCTGTCGCCGGTGAGCGGGCGCAGCCACCGCTCCTTCTGCTCCTCGCTGCCGAGCGCCAGCAGCGGGTCGGCGAAGAAGCCGTTGGAGCAGACGAAGTTGCCGATGCCCGGGTCGCCCCAGCACAGCACCTCCTGCACGAGGCACTGGGTGAACACGTCGGTGAACCCGCCCCCGCCGTACTCCTCGGGCAGCATGAAGTCGGTGATCCCGACCTTGGCCGCCTTCTGGAAGATGCCGACCGGCGACACGACGTCGGCCTCGTCCACCTCGCGACCGCGGGGCCGGATCTCCTCGGCGGCGAACTTCGTGCAGAGCTCGACGATGTCGCGCTGCTCCTGGGTCAGCGGCCAGTACTCGACGTTGGGCTGGGGCATTGCTTCTCCTGGGTTGCGTGGTGGTGCGGTGGTCGTGGGTCAGAGATGGACGGCGGTCAGCTCGGTGAACTCGACGAGGCCCTCGACGCCGAACTCGCGTCCGAAGCCGGAGTGCTTCCAGCCGCCGAAGGGGGCCTCGACGTTGTAGTCGGCCTCGTTGACGAAGACCTGGCCGGCGTCGATGCGGCTCGCCAGCGCCCGGGCGCGGTCCCGGTCGCGTGACCAGACGGCACCGGCGAGGCCGTACGCCGTGCCGTTGGCGATGCGCACCGCCTCCTCCTCGTCGCGGTAGGGATGGACGACGAGGACCGGCCCGAAGATCTCCTGCTGGCTCGCCGGGTCGTCCGCGGGCAGTCCGGCGAGCACGATCGGCCGCATGAAGTGGCCGGTCGCGGGCGTGGTCGTCTCGCTGGTGGCCCGTCGCGCTCCGCGGGCCAGGGCACCCTCGACGATCGCCGACACCCGGGCGTGCTGAGCGCCGCTGGTCAGCGGGCCGAGCTCGGTGGCCGGGTCGGTCGGGTCGCCGACCACCATCTCGTCGGCGCGGGCGGCGGCGACGGCGACCGCCTCGTCGAGTCGGTGCGCGGGGACCAGCAGGCGGGTCCAGGCGCTGCAGGTCTGTCCGGTGTTGAGCATGCAGGCGTCGACCGACCACCGCACCGCGGCGACCAGGTCGGCGTCGTCGCACACGATGCTCGCCGACTTGCCGCCCAGCTCGAGCGTCACCCGCGCGAGGTGGTCGACCGCCGCCGCGGCGACCTGCCGGCCGACCTCGGTGGATCCGGTGAACGAGACCACGTCGACCTCGTGGTGGGCGACCAGGGGCGCGCCGACCTCGGGACCCGTGCCGGGCACCAGGTTGAACACGCCGTCGGGCAGGCCGGCCCGGAGCGCCGCCTCGGCGAAGGCGTACGCCGAGAGCGGGGTGAGCTCGGAGGGCTTGTGCACCACCGTGCAGCCCGCCGCGAGGGCGGATCCGACCTTGGCCGCGAGCTGGTAGAGCGGGTAGTTCCACGGCGTCACGAGCGCGGCGACACCGGCGGAGCGCCGGTGCAGCACGAGGTCGCCGTGCTCCTGCACGAAGGGATAGGTGCGGGCGTGGCGGGCCGCCGAGGCGAGGATGTCGAACGAGACGTCGACGTGCCACGCCGTGGCGACCGTCACCGGCGCGCCGACCTCGGCGACCGTCATCTCGACCAGCTCGTCGCGGCAGCCGCGCAGCTCCGCGAGGAGCGCGTCGAGGTGGTCGGCACGCCGCACCGCCGGGAGCGCTGACCACTCGGCGTGCGCGGCGCGCGCCGCGGCGGCCGCCTGATCCACCTCGGCCGCGCCCGCCCGGGCGCCGGAGCCGACGGTGGCGCCGGTCGCCGGGTTCTCGACGTCGATCGTGCGGTCGGCGCGGACCCAGCGATCGCCGACGAGCGCGTCGTCGCGGAACCAGCTCATCGGCCCGCCTCCTCGTCCGTCGCGACCACGAGAGCGTCGACCGCCAGCGCTCCGGCCGGCGAGACCCGCACCGGGTTGATCTCCAGCTCGGCGACCGCGGGGTCGGCGGCGACCGCCTCCGAGGCGGCCACGATCACCTCGACCAGCGCGGCGACGTCGACCGGAGGCCGCCCCCGCCAGCCGGCCAGCAGCGCACGGCTGCGCAGCGCGTCCACCATGGCGGTGGCGGTCGCCCGGTCGACCGGCGCCAGCTCGGTGCGTACGTCGCGCCAGAGCTCCGCCTCGGTGCCACCGGCGCCGACCGTGACGAGCGGCCCGAAGTCCCGGTCGCGCCGGGCGCCGACGAGCAGCTCGACGACGTCGGGACTGCGGTCCTGCTCCTCCACGACGTACTCGCCGTCGCCGAGCCGGCCGTGCATCCGGGCGAAGGCGTCCGCCAGCTCCGCGGCCGTGCGCAGGCCGAGCACGACGCCGCCGTGCTCGCTCTTGTGCGCCAGCCAGCCGGCCTTGAGCACGTACGGGCCGCGGAGCGTCTCGGCCACGGCACGGGCCTCGTCGACCGTGCTCACCCGGACCCCGGGTGGCAGGGCGACGCCGATGCTCTGCAGCAGGTCGCGCGCGGCCCAGTAGCCCGGACCCGTGCCGAGGCGACGGGGCTCCGGCGCGTCGGTGGCGCGGCCGGGGTGCGCAGACAGGTGGGCGGCCCGGGCCACGGCGCGCAGCGCCGACTCGACCGCGGGGTAGGTCGGGATGCCGTGCTCCCACATCCGGGACACCGCGGCCGAGCCCGCGCTCATCGTGTGGACCACGAGCGGCACGTGGGCGTCCTGGGCCAGGCGGGCGAGCCGGTCGACGACCTCGAGTTCCTGGTCGACCAAGGCGGGCGAGTCCTCGCCGTAGCAGCCGAGATAGCCCGAGAGTAGGACGGCGTCCACCTCGCCGGACTCGACCAGCCGCTCGCAGAGGGCCGCATAGGTCATCAGGTCGGCCTCCCCCGCTCCGGCGAGGTCGATCGGGTTCGCGACCGACGCGCCCGCGGGCAGCAGCGCGCCCAGCGCGCCCTGGAGCTCCTCGGAGAACACCGGCGTGCCGAGGCCGACGGCGCTCGCGACGTCCGCGGCCACGCCGCCCTGGCCGCCGCTGTCGCTGACCACGGCGACCCGCGGGCCGGCCGGGACTGCGGCGACCGAGAGGAACCGGGCGAGCTCGACCAGCTCGGTCGGCGTCGCGACCCGCACCGCGCCGGCCGCCCGGCAGGCGGCGTCGACCACGTCGATGGCGGAGGTCATGGAGCCGGTGTGGCTGGCCGCCAGCCGCTTGCTGCCCTCGCTGGCACCGGTCGCGAGGACGAGGGTGTGCTTCCCGGCCGCCCGGAGCCGGCGCAGGATGCGGACCAGGTCGGCCCCGCCGGCGAAGCTCTCCAGGTAGAGCGCGACGATGCGCGTCTCGTCGTGGTCGATGAGGTCCTCGAGCAGCTCCGCGGCGCGGACGTCGTACTGGTTGCCGACCGAGACGAACCGGGAGACGCCGAGGCCGGCGCGCGCCGCCAGGGTGGCGATCTCGGAGCCGAGCTGGCCGCTCTGGGAGACGATGCCGATCCGGCCCGGTGTGAAGTGGCCCCAGGCCAACTGCAGGTCGGCGGCGGCGTCGAAGACGCCGAGGCTGTTGGGGCCGACCAGCCTCGCCCCGGCCGCGGCGAGGCGCTCGCGGAGGCCGTCGTCGTCCGCGACCCCGGCGGTGATCGCGAGGAATGCGCGCACCCCGCGGTCGAGGGACTCCGTCACGACCGCCTCGACGTGCGCCGCCGGGACGCACAGGACGACGAGCTCGGGGGTCTCGGGCAGCGCGGCGACCGACGGGTGGGCCGGGTGGCCCTGGACCTGCCGGGCGCCGCGATTGACCAGCCAGACCGTGCGCCGATGGGCGCCACGGAGCGCACCCTGGGCGATCCAGTAGCCCCACTTGGCATGGTCGTCGGAGGCGCCGACGACGGCGACCGAGCGCGGGTCACGGAACGATCGGAGGTCGCCTGCGCGGGTCCGGTCGGAGGGGCTGAGCACGGTTCTCCCTTTTTGATTGATGCGTCAGTTAAATATAGAGGGACGCCGATCCGGCGGTCAACGATCGGCGCAGCCGTCGTGGTGGGGAGCGCACCGGGCGCTCCCCACCACGACGGCTCGGGTCAGCGGGACCGCTCGGTCGCGTAGCCGCCGCGACCGGTCCGGCGGACCACCAGCAGGGTGCCGAACCAGTGCACGACCCCGGCCACGACCAGCGCCGGGATCGAGGCGCCGACGTACTGGAAGCCGCTGTTGGGCTCGTAGTTGACCGGGTGCAGCAGCGCCACGTAGGTCAGCGCGCCGAGCCCGACGGCCACGAAGGCCACCCAGTTCCAGCCGGCCCAGAAGCCGTACGCCGACTGCTGCGGCGGCAGGTAGAGGTCGCGCAGGCTGAGCCGGGCCCGGCGTAGCACGAAGTAGTCGACCACCTGGACGCCGCACATCGGCGCCACCACGATCGCCACCCAGCTCAGGAACCGGCCGTAGTTGTTGTAGACCGACTCGGGGAACAGGCAGATCACCACGACCGGCACGAGGAAGAGGGCGCTGAGCACGGGCCAGGCGATCTTGCGGAGCCTGTCGCTGGCGCCGGTGATGGCGGAGATGCCCGAGTAGGCCTCGGCGACCATGCTGGTGAGATTGGCGAACGCGATGAACGCGAGCACCGCGACACCGAGGACGGCGCCGCCGAGCGGGATCATCCACACGGTCGGGTCGTCCGACCCGAGCGCCAGGGCGGCGAAGACGCCGACCACCGCAGCCACCGACGAGGCGGCGAACAGCCCGAAGGCGTTGGGCCAGAAGGACGCCCGGGGCGTGTCGGTCAGGCGCGCGAGGTTGCCGATCATCGGGTACCACGCCAGGCCGCCGGCGACGTTGAGCTCGATGGAGAGCATGAAGGCGAGGTGCTGGTCCTCCATCGGGTACAGCGGCGCGGCGGACGCGATCTCCGACCACGAGGCACGGTCGAAGATCAGCACCAGCATGCCGAGGGTGATCACGACCATCACCGGAGCGGCGATGTTGCCGACCTTGCCGACGCGCTGCGGTCCGCCGACCAGCAGCACCCAGGCGAGGACGACCGCCAGGAGCGCGGCCACGGAGATGGCCACCCCGGAGGTCGCGAAGCTGCTGTCGACGATCTCGTCCATCACGTTGGCGAGGGCATGCCCGACCATGATCGCGAGGAGCGCGGTCCAGGCGGCCATCACGAGCACGGTCATCACGATCATGACGACCTTCGCGCCCACGACGCCGAAGACGCTGCGCAGCCCGGTGTACATCTCCACGCCGTACTTGGCGGTCGGGACGCACGGAGCGAGCGCGACCAGCAGGACGGCGATGCCGTAGCCGATCACGATCGAGGCGATGGCGCCCTTGGCGCCGACGTACAGCGCGACGGCGCCGCCCTGGAGGAACGCCCAGGTCGCGATGGCCAGGGTGACGTTCATGCCCGAGAACCTGCGGAAGGACCAGATCCGCTCCGAGCGGAGCAGGGGGAGGTCGCTCTCGGTCGCGCCCGCGTCGGCGGCGTGGGAGGTGGCCTGTGGTGCGGTCATCGCGGGTACCCCCAGAGCAGCAGGACGACGGTGAGCACGACCAGGCCGAGCGCGGCGAGCAGCACGTCGCGGGCGGGCAGGTCGTCGAGGATCCGGTCGCTCGACGCGGGGTCCTCGAGAAGGTGGAGACGGCGCTCCAGCTCCTCGTCGAAGGTTGGGTCCGGCATGTGCGGGTTCCTCTCTTGCAGGGCAGCGGCCGCAGTGGCCGCGGCCGGAATCAGTCGAAGACGACGACGGCGCGACCGCCGCGGGCGTGGCGCATGTCCTCGAAGGCGTCGATCGCGCCGGCCAGCGAGATCTCGGAGCCGACGAGCACGTCGAGCGGCAGGTCGCCCGCGAGATAGCGCTCGGCCAGCGCCGGGAAGTCGCGGCTCGCGATGCTGGAGCCGTAGTTGCAGCCCAGCAGGCGCTTGCCCTCGGCGGCGAGGGTGTAGGCGTCGAGCGGCACCCGCGCGTCGAGGGAGGTCAGGCCCTCGAGCACAACGGCGCCTCCCGGGTTCACCAGGTCGAGGGCCTGGTTGATCGTCTCGACCCGGCCGATCGCCTCGAAGACGTAGTCGAGGCCGTCGGGGGCCGCGGCCGCGATCTGCGCGGCCAGGTCCGGCGCGTTCCCGGCGACCGCGTGGGTCGCACCGACCGCGCGGGCCAGCTCGAGCCGGTCCGCGGCGAGGTCGATGGCGACGATCGGGTGGGCTCCGGCCAGCACCAGCCCGGCGATCGTCGCCTGGCCGACACCGCCGCAGCCGATCACGGCGGCCGCCTGGCCGGGTCGGACCTGGGCGGTGTTGAGCACCGCGCCCACGCCCGTCGCCACGCTGCAGCCGATGAGCGCGCCGATGGTGAAGGGCAGCGCGTCGGGCACCTTGACCGCCGCGGTCTCGGGGACGACGACGTACTCCGCGAGGGCGCCGACGCCGATGAACGGATAGACCTCCGCGCCGTCCTGGCTGAGCGCGGTGCTCCCGTCGGGCAGGCGGTGCTCGTTGCACATGTTGCCGGTGCACAGCCACTGCTCCCCGCGCTTGCAGGCCGCGCAGCGGTGGCAGGGCGGGAACCAGGAGAGCACGACGTGGTCGCCGACGGCGAGGTCGGCGACCCCCTCCCCCACGGACTCCACGACGCCGGCGGCCTCGTGCCCCGGGACCAGCCGCTCGCCGGAGGGCCAGTCACCGTCGATCAGGTGGAGGTCGGAGTGGCAGACCCCGGACGCCATCACCTTCACCCGGACCTCGGACCCGCGGGGTGCCCGGAGGTCAAGCTCGTGGACGGCCAGGCCGTCGGTCGGCGAGTGCGCCAGGGCTTGGATGGACAGCGACGTCATCGGTTCCTCACGTTCGGCCGGGCTCGGGGGCGGTCACGGCTGGGTTTCTCGGGGTTTCTCGGGGTTTCTCGGGGTTTCTCGGGGTTTCTCGGGGGTGTCTCGGGAGTGTTTCCTGGCGCTGCGCGACGCGGCGTACGTCGTCGGCAACACGTCAGCGGTCGAGTGACCTGGAGCACGTTATTATTAACTGGACGATCAGTCAATAGGAGATTCCATCCATGCTCGCAGCACTGGCCGACGGCGTACGACGAGGACGGACGACCGCCGAGGACCTGGTCCTGGAGGCTGCCGCCCGGATCGAGTCGGCCGAGCCCGACCTCGGCGCCGTGACCTCGATCGACGTGGCCGCGGCCCTGAAGCGGGCGCGGGCGATCGACGCGTCGGGCGCGGAGCACGCCGGGCCGCTGCTCGGCCTGCCGCTCCTGGTCAAGGACATCGAGAACGTCGCGGGCCGCGTTACGACGTACGGCTCCGTGCCGTTCGCCGACGCGCCGCCGGCCGCTGCCGACTCCCCCGTCGTCGCCCGCCTCACCGCCGCCGGCGCCGTGGTCCTCGGGCGCACGAACACCTGCGAGTTCGCCCACGAGGGCTACACCGCCAACCGGCTCCACGGCGCCACCCACAACCCGTGGCGGCCCGAGTGGTCGCCCGGCGGCTCCAGTGGCGGGTCCGCCGCCGCGCTCGCGGCCGGACTGGTGCCGCTCGCGACCGCCAGCGACGGCGGCGGGTCGGTCCGGATCCCGGCCTCGCTGTGCGGGCTGCTCGGGCTCAAGCCCACCACCGGGGTGATCGGCTCCGAGCCGACGCCGGCCTGGCTCGACGTCCACACCGACGCCGTGCTCGCCACCTGCAGCGCCGACCTCGCCCTGCTCCTCGACGTGATGGCCGGCCCCGTCGCCGGCTCCACCGCCCCCGGGCCGGTCGCACTGGCGCCCGCGACGCCGGTGCACCAGGTGCTCGCCGTGCCCCGCATCCACGGGAGCGGCGAGCTCGGCAGCACGCTCGGCGCGGATCTGCGGGACGCGACCCACCGGCTGGCCGCGGCGCTCGGCGAGGCCCAGGGCCGGGAGGTGCGGGTCGTCGACACCTCGATCGCGGAGCTCTTCGCCGCCGACGACGTACGCGACCTCGTCGAGCGGTGGGAGCCGGACTGGTACACCGTGACCTCGGCCGAGCAGGCCCAGCTCCTCGGCGAAGACGTCGTCCGACGCTTCGCCGACGCGTGGGACCCATCGTTCGCGGCGGCGATGGAGCACGGCCTGCGCGTGACGGCCGCGGAGTACCTCGCGGTCCGGCGCCGGTGCGCCCACGCCCGGCGGGTGCTCGACCTCGCCCTCCCGCCCGGCACCCTGCTGGCGACCTGCGTCCTCGACGGCCCCGGCTACCGGCCCGACGGCCGCGCCCCGGGCCACGCGGACCCGGGCAGCCCCTACGGGCTGACCCAGACCGTCCTGGCGAACCTAACCGGCCATCCCGCGATCTCGCTGCCCGCGGGGGTCTCCGGGCTCGGCCTGCCCTGGGGTCTGCAGGTCCTCGCCGGGCGGTGGCAGGACCGCACGCTGCTGGCGGCCGCGGACGCCTGGGAGCGGAGCCACCCCTGGCCCCGGACGGCCCCCGGCTTCGCGCCGTTCGACCTCGCGTCGGTGACCGAGCGCTCCTAGGCCGAGCTCGTCGACACCGCCACGGAGTCGACGAAGGCACGGCAGGTCGCCTGCATGTCCTCGATGCTGATCGCCTCCGCGCCGGCGAGGACCTGGATCGCCAGGCCGTCCATCATCGAGACGTACATGTTCGCCACCAGCGCGGGGTCGCCGACATCGAGCAGCCCCTGCTCCTGGCCCTCCACGATGGCGTCGAGCACCGCCTGCCGCCACTCGCCGTAGTAGACGTCGTTCACCTGGCCCATCGACGGATCGCGCAGCGCGCTGATCCACAGCTCCATCCAGACCCGCCAGGAGCGCACCGACTGCGGCGAGGACGGAAGGTAGGCGTCGGCCAACGCCCGGAGCCGGGCCACCGGGTCCAGCCCGGGGGTCACCACCCGCTCGCGTCGCAGCCGCGACTCCTCGTACTCGAAGCGGAACGCCTCCCGGAGCAGCTCCTCCTTGGAGTCGAAGTAGTAGTGCACGGTTCCGGTGCTGTAGCCCGCCTTGCGGGCCACGTCCACAATGCGCAGGTCGCGGAAGCCTCGCTCGGAGACCACCGCGCAGGTCGCCTCGAGGATCTCGCGGCGACGCTCGGCCACGGCGCTGGGACGGGCCATGTCTCTCCTCCGCGATCGTTGACTGACCAGTCAGGACACTGGTGGAGATGACCCTATCGTCTGTCCGTCCGACCTCGCTGGTCGCTCACCGGACCTCGACCCGGTCGGCGAGGAGCGCGTCCGCCTCCGCGAGCAGTCGACGCGCGTCGCCGAGGTGCCCGGCGTCCGCTGCCTCGTCGTCGCGGGGCGGGCCGACGTCGAGAGCCCAGCGGGCGCTCGAGCGCGTTCGTCGCCCCGGCGGAGCCGGCGCCTCGACTGGTACGTCGGTCGCGGCCTCCCTGCCGGGGGCGGCTCGCGCGGGCGGCCCCGCGGGGGCGAGCACGATGTCGGCCTCGAGCCTCAGCAGCCGCAGCCCCAGCAGGCGGGCCAGGACGTCGGCGCGGACGACCGCGCCGGTCCCGAGCGAGGCGTCCCCGTCGACGGCCACGCTCGTGAGTACGACGTCCGGGGCCGAGGCCCGGTCAGGTCCGGCCCGGCGACGACGGCGCGAACCAGTGGCCCGTGACCTGGTCGAGCTGCCCGAGCTGATCGGCGACCTTCTTCGCGACGTCCTCGATCTGCGCATACCGTTCCCGTCCCGCCTTCGCCCCGAGTACGTACCCGGCACCGAACAGCACGAGTGCCTTGAGCATCACGCCCTCCTCTCCCTGGCCCGCAGGGACGAGACGACGGCGCTGGCCGCGGTGACCGCGCCCATCACCGCCAACGCGGTCGCCCCGGAGGCGACCATCGTCTTCACGTCCGCGTGCTCGACCTTGCTCACCACCTGCTCCGGCGCCGACTTCTTCCCCAGCAGCCTCATCACGTTCACTCCTCCGACCTGCCTCGTCGTTTCCCCGGCCCGACCCGCGACGGGTCAGGAGCGCCCTCGCGCGCTCGTGCTCGCGGCCTTCTTGGCCGCCGCCTGCTTCCTGGGAGCCTGCTTCCTGGGCGCCTGCTTCGTCTGCTTCGCGCCGGTCCGGGCGGCCGCGCTCCGACCACCCTGGCGGGAACGCGCGCGGCCGATCGCGGCGACGAGCTGGTCGTGCCGCATCCGCGAACGGCCCTCGATACCGAGGCCGGCCGCGATCGGCAGCAGCTCGGCGATGGTCCGATCGCGAAGGGGGCCGGCAACGTCGGTGACGCCGTCGTCCCGCTCGAGCGCGGACATCGCCGTCGCGGTCTCGCTCCGCAGCGCCCGCGCGGCCTGGACCCGGTCGTCGACCTCGGCCGCCTGAGCCTGCGCGTGCGCGGCCATCTCCTCGGCCGCGTGGTGCGCGTCCCTGGCCGCTGCCAGCGCCGCCTCGGCCGCCTCGTCGGAGATCTGGCGGGCCGCGGCCATCTGCTCCTCGGCGGCTGCGATGTCCTCCCGCGCCTCGGCCTGGGCCGCCTCCGCCTTCTCCTCGATCTGCTGCCGCTCGGCTGTGAGCTCCTCCTCGAGCGAGTGGAGCCTGTCGCCCTCCTCGGCCTCCGCGGTCGCACGCTCGGCCTCCACCATCTCGTCGGCCCGACGACGCGCCTCCGCGACCCGGGCCTGGACCGCCTCGTCCCGCTCGCGGGCGGCCGCTTCCAACCGCTCACGATGCTGGGCGTCGACCTCTCGAACCCGCTCGGCGAGCTGGCGCGCCCGCTCCGCCTTCGCGACGGCCTCGCGCTCCGCATCCTGTGCGCGCTTGACCGCCCGCCGTGCCTGGTCGAGCCGATCGTCCACTCCGCCACCTCCCGGCAACGACGTGCGGGCGGCCGATGCCGCAGCACCGATTCCGTCGGTCACCGCGTCGACCGCGGTGGCCGGTGGGCCGAGCGCCTTCGAGGCCATCCAGGCCGCATTCCGCGGCAGGTCGACTACTCCGGTCTTGGTCTTCTCCGCCAGCCAGGCGGCGGGATTGCGTGTCACGATGGTTCCCTCCCCAGGTCTCCTATCCCGCCTGGGTACCCACGTGTGATCCAGGTGACACGCAGCCACGGGTCACCGCTCGTGTCGCCGCGACGAGATGGTTCAGACGTGGTCGTCCCAGAACCAGCGGAGGCCGACGGTGCCCGGGCCGAAGCCGGTGATCGTGCGATGGACGCTGTGGCCGTAGGTCGTGACCTCCTCCGACTCCTCCCGTCCGTCGACCACGGTGAACGCCTCGCAGCGCGCGGGCACCTTGTCGGGATGGAAGCGGACCCAGAGGCTCACCGACCTCAGCCGCGGCCAGGCCCAGTAGCGGAGCTCGTTGTCGTGCTCGGCGGCGTCGATCTCCACCTGCTGCTCGAGGATCGCCGTCTCGCCGACCGCCAGCTCCTCGTCGAGCAGCATCTCCGCGACCGTCACCATCGACGCCGCGTCGCGGAGCACCCGGCCGAGCCGGTAGCCGCCGAGCGCGGTGAACGTCGGCGGTGGCTCGTCCGGGTTCTCGCCCGCGGTCACCAGGGCGAAGCGGCGAGCGCCGTTGACGACGGCCTCCACCAGTGAGATGTGGGTGAGGCGTACGGCGCGGCCCCGCGCATCGAGGTCGTACTTACCGGTGACCTCCCGCTCGATGACCTCGTCGTAGGGGTTGACCATCCCCAGCTCGTCCAGGAGCCGACCCATCGCCTGCTGCCGGTCGGGGTAGACGGCGAAGGGATCGGACCGTGGCAACCGGCGGCGCCGGCCCGGCGACGCCAGCGACTCGAGCTCGCCGGGGAACAGCCCCAGGATCTCCTCGATGGCCGTCACCGCCCGCATCGACTGCTCCTGCTCAGGTTGGCGCAGCCCCGCCCGCCAGTAGCTGAGCGAGGCCAGGCTCACCGGCGTACCGCGCGCCGCCAGCTCGTCGCGGAGCCCGCCCAGGCTGATCGCCCGCTGGTCGAGGGCCTCGGCGAACACATCGGCGAACGTACGGCGCCCGCCGGCACTCATGCGACGGCTCCGCGCGACCGAACCACCGCAGGCAGGGGCGGGCGTCCGGCGCCCCAACCCCAGCTCACGGCACGAAGATACCTCCGACCCGCCCGGCGTGGCCCCGGCGGCCGCCTTCACACCAGAGGCGGGGAGGTGTGAAAGCCGGCTTCCTACGGTGACCGCGAACTTGCACTGCTCGCCTGATCGGGCCAGCTGGACGGCGCCCGCGCGCCACCAGTCTCGGAGGTCGGTCGAGTCGACCTCTGGGAGACCCTCTTGTCCTACCTCGCACCCGCCTTCGCACGCCCACCCGGCTCGCTGCCGCGGCGAGCGCTCATCGTCTGCCTCGCGCTGCTGCTCGCGATCGCCTCCGCGGTCGGCCTGACCCAGCCCGCCCGCGCCGCGACGCCCGGCATCACGTCCAACATCCTGCTCAACGGCGCGACGTACGACGGGACGTCCGTCGTCGACGAGGGCGACACCCTGACCCTGCGGGTCCAGTACAGCGACGACGTGACGCCCGGCTCGACGGTGGTGTTCGAGTTCGGCGACAACGTCACCCTGACGGGCATCCCGGCCTCGAACACGGCGGTCCAGTCGTTCGTCCAGGACGGGAACAAGGTGTCGATCACGTTCAAGGACCCGTGGCCGGCGAACGTGAACCAGGGCGTCTTCGACCTCGAGTTCAAGGTCGACGCCGTCGACGCCAGCGCCCAGGACCGGCTCACCTGGAAGGTCGACGGCGACGAGCACTCGATCGACGTGATCATCCGCAACCAGGGCGACCAGTTCGCCAACGTGTCGGAGGGCTACGCGAAGAGCGCCACGCCCGGCAACCTGGACAGCTTCGTGACCGTCGTCGGCGGCGAGGTCAAGCTCAAGCCGGAGATCGTCGACCAGCAGCTGAGCTACACGCTGCGGCTCGACTCGCCCGAGGCCAGGAGCGGCTACCCCGTCGCCGACCAGCTGCCCGCCGGCCTGGGCTACGTCACCGGCTCCTTCGCCGGCCAGCTCACGAGCTGGGACGCCGACGGGCTCAACCGCACCACCGGGCCCTTCGCCTTCACCCCGACCGTCGCCGGCGGCTCGTTCACCGGCTCGGTCGACGTGCCCGGACCGTCGATCCTGACGATCACCTACCAGGCCGAGGTCACCGACGTGGCCGCGCTCGAGGCCCTGCTGCAGGCCAGGTACGACGCGCTGGGCGGTGCCACGGGCAGCTTCGAGATCCAGCTGACCAACACCGCGACCTTCGGCACCACCGACCGGACCGCCTCGGTGCGACTGCGCGGCAACGTGCCCGGGGTCAACATCGGCCAGGCCTTCACGAAGACCGCCGACTGGAGCACCCGGAACGTCGTCACCGACGCCGACGGCAACCTGACGCCGCCGGCCGACATCACCTACATGCTCAAAGCCGACCTGCGCCAGTGGACCGGCGGCCCGAACTTCACCCTGGACCGCAACGTGGTCATCAGCGACGACCTGCCCGCCCAGGCCACCTGGAACACCACGGCCGCCGACTTCGTCACGGCCAGCGGCATCACCCTGACCCAGGCCGCGACCTGCCCGGCCGACGCTGCCGCCTTCGCCGGCGACGTCTTCGTCGGCCAGTACTGCGTGAGCGGTCAGCGGCTGCTGATCAACGTCGGCAAGGACAACACCACGAACGCCTCCATCGCGGTCAAGGCGCAGCTCACCACCGTCGCCGGCCTCGAGCAGACCGGCACCACGACCGTCGAGGACGCGACGCCGTACCGCCTGCGGAACGTCGCGGCCTTCCACTACCGCGACGGCGCGCCGTACAACGCGCAGCGCGACGTGACCGTCGTGACCCTCCCCGACTCCAGCGGCGGCATCAACGACTCGAGCGTGTTCACCAAGTCCGGGCAGGCCGAGGACACGACCATCGACCCGGGCGAGACCGTGACGGTCGACTACACGTTCAAGGTCGCCGCCGGCAAGGGCATCGACGCGCGGACCAGCACGATCGTGGACTACGTCGACACCGACGTCTTCGACCTCGACGACCCCTCCTCCGTGGCGGTGTCCGGGACCTACGACGGCCAGGCGCTGACCGCCTCGCACTTCGACCTCGGCACCGACGCCGACGGGAACCTCGTCATCGAGCTGAGCAGCACCGGCAAGGCGGTCGTCGACGCCCGCGGCGCCGACAAGGCCTACGAGGTCCGGATCTCGCTGACCACGACGCCGTTCGTGGGCAAGGAGACCAGGACGATCACGAACAAGGCCACCCTGTTCGGCTCGGACGGTGACCCGCTGTACTGGTCCGAGACCGAGGCCGAGGCCACGTCGTACGGCGACGAGGCCGAGGTACGCAAGCGGGTCTTCGACCGCTCGAGCCAGGAGTGGGTCGAGACCCTCGAGGCGCGGATGGACGGCCACGGGAACCTGGTGCAGGACACCTACGTCTACCGGATCGAGTTCATCCCGCGCGGCAGCTACGACAACGTGGCGATCATTCCCGTCGACGACGTGCTCCCGAACGCGGCGGAGTTCCTCGGCTTCGTGACCGAGGCCGACGCCGCCACCGGCGCCAACCCGACCGGCGGGCCGGTCGACATCGGTGGCAACCTCGAGGCCACCCACGACGCCGCCAGCGGCACCGTCACCATCGAGCAGAAGAGCGGGACGCTCCTGGACGCCGGCGCACCCATCGCCGCGTACGTCGCGGTGCGGATCACCGACGCCTCGGCGCCGGTCGTCAACCGGATCGGCAGCACCTTCGCCGAGATCGTCCCGCTCAAGTCGGTGTCGGTGGGCGACTACGTGTGGGTCGACACCGACCGCGACGGTCGTCAGAATCCGGGCGAGCCCGGCATCCCGGGCGTCGTGCTGACCATCGTCGGCCCCGACGGCGGACCCGTGACCGACGTCGACGGCAACCCGGTGGGTCCGGTCACCACGGGCCCGAACGGCGAGTACACCTTCGACAACCTGCCCGCCCTGTCCGGCAACGAGACCTACACGGTTCGCATCGACCGGGAGGCGTCGGCCGGACCGCTCAAGCCCTACGTGCCGACCAGACCGGGCCAGGGCGACCGGCCGGGCGACTCCTCGACGTGGGAGGCCTCGACCGAGCCCGGCGACCTGCACGACGACGGCGACCGCGACCCGACGCTGGACTTCGGGTTCGTGAGCAAGACGTACGCGATCGGCGACGTGGTCTGGATCGACGCCGACAAGGACGGCGTCCAGGACGTGGGTGAGGCACCGCTCTCCGGCGTCAAGGTCGAGCTGCTCCGCGACGGCAAGGTGATCGCCACCACGACCACCGACGTCCACGGGCGCTACGTCTTCGACAACCTGCCCGCCGGCACCTACCAGGTGCGCTTCACCCTGACCGACGAGCAGAAGGAGACCTACGAGTTCACCACGCGCGACTCGGGGTCCGGCGACGCGGCGGACTCCGACGCGAACCCGGCCGACGGGCTCACGACCACGATCGTCCTCGACGACTCGAACCCGGCGCTCACCGGGAGCTACGGGTACCGCGAGATCGGCGCGACCCAGGGCATCGACCCGACGTGGGACGCCGGGGTGGTCGTCAAGGACGTGGCCAAGACCTACGCGATCGGCGACGTGGTCTGGATCGACGCCGACAAGGACGGCGTCCAGGACAAGGGAGAGAAGCCGCTCTCCGGCGTCAAGGTCGACCTGCTCCGCGACGGCAAGGTGATCGCGACCACGACCACCGACGCCCACGGGCGCTACGTCTTCGACAACCTGCCCGCCGGCACCTACCAGGTGCGCTTCACCCTGACCGACAAGCAGCGGAAGAAGTACGAGTTCACCACGCGCGACTCCCGCTCCGACGACGCACGCGACTCCGACGCGAACCGCTCCGACGGTCTCACCCGGACGATCGTGCTCGACGACTCGAACCCGGCGCTCACCCGGAGCTACGACCACCGCAAGATCGGCGCCACCCAAGGCATCGACCCGACGTGGGACGCCGGCGTGATCCTCACGGAGGCGGTCGGCGGGGACGGGGACTCCGCTGACGACCCGGCCGACGACCCGGCCGGCGACGCGGCGGACGACGCGGCCTCCGGCGAGCCCGACGAGCAGCCCACGGGGTACCTGCCGAACACCGGCACCACGATCGGTCTCGGGATCGTCGCGGCGATGCTCGCGCTTCTGGGCGCCGGCGGCTCGCTGCTGCTGATCGGCCGGCGCCGGAAGGGCGACCCGATGAGCGAGGTCCTCTAGGAGACTGCTGAAGAAGGCGTCATCTTGGCGTGGTTGATGGTTGGCGGCGGGCGGAGCGCCACCAATACGGCCGTCGAGCGGCATTTCTGGTCAGCACTCTGGGTGCGACAACGGGGATCGGTCCGCCCGCCTGTGGCCATCCTGCGGGATCGTCAGTGCTGGAGCAAGGGCCTTGCTGGGTCCCGGGCGGGGGTCAGGCCAGGGTCCAGGCTCCGTTGTCGATGGTGAGTCCCAGGGCCAGGAGCCGGCGCAGGTTGAGGGCCGCGACGCGGTGGTGGAGCCAATTGTTGTTCTTCTCGACCCCTCGGTACGGGACGCGGCGAGCACCACGGACCAGCCAGGCGATGGAGCGTTCGACCATCGGTCGGTGTTGGCGGTAGACGGCTTGGAATCCTTCGTCGGCGGCTCGCTGGCGGTGCTCGCGCTGGAGCAGGTCGTGTTCGCCGACGACGAGTTTGCGACCGCGTGCGGAGTTGGTGCAGCGCGTAGCGAGTGGACAGTCGCGGCAGGCGATTCCGTAGGTCACGTTGCCCTTGCTGGTGATCTGGCGGGTGACCCCGGCCGGACAGGTCGCGGTGCTGGCTTCGTGGTCGACGACGAAGTCGTCGATGGTGAACCCGCCCGCGACGGCCGGCTGGATCGGCCACGGCTTGACCAGCGCAGCCCACTGTCTTCTGGCCAGGGCGGCCAGCATCGTGCCACTGGCGTAAGCGGAGTCACCGAGCACCTCGACCGGCTCGCCGTCGGTGACGGTGGGATCGGCGGCCACGAGCTCGGCGCCCACGTTCGCGTCGGAGTTCTCACTGCCGCTGGTCTTGGTCAGCCTCACCACAGGCATCAGGCCGGTGTCGGGCTCGACCACGACATGAGCCTTGTAGCCGTCCTGGCGGCGTTCGCGGGTCTTGTGGGCGTGCCGGGTGTCGGGATCGACCGTCGAGATCACCCGGTCCGGCGCCGTCTTCTGAGCGATGCGCCACCGGCCATCGGTGCCATCGGAATCCTCGGCCGGCTCCACGTCCTGGCCGGCGACCAGGGCCAGCAGCGCGACCGCCTCAGCCGGCCTCCCACCGCTCTTGGTGATCGCCTCAACATCCAACGCGGCGAGCAGAGCCAGTGCGTCACCGACCAGCGCGGACACCAGCTCATCACGGGCGGCTGGGTCGTCCCACGCGATCGGCGGCTTCCCGGTGCTCCCTGGCCCGGTGTAGTCCTGCCCGGTCAGTGCCGCCAGCCGGGTGCACTCGGTGGCGATCAGATTCTTGGCTCCGGCCACTTCGCGGCCGACCCGGCGGATCTGGGCGATCAACTGGGTCACGGTGTCCTGGCGGGCGACCGCGTCGTCGAGGACCGTGGAGTCCAACGCACGACGCGTCTTCCCCTTCACCGCGCCGGTCTGCTCGATGACCTCGCGGACCACCTCGAAGATCCGCTGCGGCCGGTCGCTGGCCGCCAGCCGCTTGCGCCAATACGTCAACGTCGAGGAGTCGAAGCCCCTCGCGTCGATCGCGTACCCACACGCCGCCTTCCACCGCAGGTCGAACGTCAACGCGTCGACCGCCTCACGGTCGGAGTGCCCATACAGCGCCTGCAGCACGATCACCGAGGCGATCACCTCGCCCGGAATCGAGGGCCGACCACGCCCCGAAGGGAACAGGTCGGCGAACAACTCGGCCGGGAACAACCGGCCACGATGCTCGGCCAGCAACGCGAACACGCTGCCCGACTCGAGCAGATGCCCAGCAACCGACTCCACATCCAGCAGCTCACGCTGCCGATCCGCCTCGCCCTGCATACCAACAGGATTTCAGACCGCCCCGACCAACACGAGAGGCGCACCCTTGTTCAGCAGTCTCCTAGGTCGCCCGCGAGGTGGGGCCGGAACTCCCGTCCGGCCCCACCTCCGCCCGTCGGGCGACTGTCTCTCAGCCGCGCGACGGCAGCACGCAGAACTCGTTGCCGGACGGGTCCGCGAAGTGCCGCCACGGCAGCTCGCCCCATCCGAGGTCGAGCTCGCGGCCGCCGCGATCGGCGATCCCCCGCGCCACCGCGTCGGCGTCGTCGCCCGGCTCCAGCCGGAGGTCGAGGTGGATCCGGTTCTTCGCAGGCCCCTTCGGCTCCGTCTCCGGACACAGCTCGAGCAGGGGGCCGCGGCGCGACGCGTGCTGCAGGCTGGGCAGCCCGGCCCCCTCGATCGGCACCCACCCGGACAGCCACGACCAGAAGCCGCGCTCGCGGTCGGGGTCGGCCACGTCGAGCGGCAGCGCCGCGATGGGCCCGGTGCCGTCGTACGCCGCGCGCTGCTCCATCACGCAGAATGCGTTGCCCTCCGGGTCGGCGAGCACCACCCACGGCACCTGCCCCTGACCGATGTCCGCGCGTCCGGCGCCCGAGGCGAGCAGTCGCTCGACGACCGCCTCCTGCTCCTCGGCGCCCCGGAGGTCGAGGTGCAGGCGCTGGGGCCCCGCCGGGGGCTCCGGCACCCGCTGGAAGCACAGGTCGAGCACCGGCCCCTCCGCGACGGCCAGCCTGGTCTCGAACCCGGCGAGCTCGTCGGTCAGTCTCTCGGTGCCCAGCGCGGCCTCCCAGAACCGGCCGAGCGCCTGCGGGTCGGTGGCGTCGAAGACGACGTTCTCCAGGAACACGACCCCACCGTAGGCAGATGCCGGCCTCCGCCGTCCAGCGACGGGAGCACCGCACGCCGGCTCCGGCAGGATGGCGACCATGGCAGGCATCGCAGGCGGACGCGACTGGATCTCGGCACTCCCACCGCGGCTCGACGGTCAGCGACGGGCGCTCGCCGGACTGCTCGACTTCTGCGAGAGCGCCCCAACGGTGACCTCGCTGTCGGTGGGCTGCTCGCTGGGTCGGGGCGCCGCCGACGAGCTCTCCGACGTCGACGCCGCGATCGGCGTCGGTGCCGAGCGGGGTGCTGGCGGCGCCGAGCGGGTGCGCGAGGTCGAGGAGTCACTGGTCGAGCGACTGAGCGGTTGGGGGTTGATCGACCTCCTCCGCGACGAGTCGTCGACCGGCGAGCTCTTCATCCGGCGGGTCTTCGCCCAGCTCACCGACGGCGTGCAGCTCGATCTGGCCGTCATCGCGGAGGCGGAGGTGCGACGCGGCGACGCGGCGCCGGACTTCGTCTCGCTGTACCGCGCGGGCGACGTCGGGGACGACACGGCCATGCCCTCGGCGTACGACGTGGCCGGGGACCGGGTCCGCACCTGGGCCTTCCTGGGCTGGCGGGCGCTGCTCGACGCGGACAAGTACCTGCGCCGCGAGTCCCCGTGGGAGGCGCACCAGCGTCTCGAGGAGGCCCGGCGGCACATCTGGGCGCTCTGGGCGGCGACCCAGGGCACGAGCTACCCGTGGCACGGCCTGTCGCAGGTCCTCGACCACGACCCGTCCTCGCTGCCGGTGGGCATCGAGGCGACCGTGGCGGGCCTCGACCTCGCCGAGCTGCGGGCCGCCCTGATCGCCAGCGCGTCGGTGCTCGACGAGGTCAGCGCCGCCGCGGCCCGACGATGCCCCACGAGCCTGCCGACGGGCCTCGCCCAGTTCACCCGTGGGGTGCTGGCCGGGTCGCGGCGGCGATGAGTTTCGCCGCTGCCTGCGGTCTTCCCATGCACCGCGCTCCTCACCTCGAGGAGCGCGAGACCACCGCTCTGCAGAGGAGGCGATCGTGAGGCTGCTGCTCACGTCCGCGGGAGTCACGAACCCGAGCATCCACGACGCGCTGGTCGGCCTGCTGGACAAACCGATCGCGGAGGCCCGCGCCCTCTGCATCCCCACCGCGCAGTACGGCCATCCCATGTGTGGGCCGGACTCGGCGTGGCGCTTCGTCAGCGGCCGCAGCCACCTGCCGATGTGCGACCTGGGCTGGCGGTCGCTCGGCGTGCTCGAGCTGACGGCGCTGCCGAGCATCGACGAGGAGCGGTGGGTCCCCTGGGTCCGCGACGCCGACGTCCTGCTGGTGGCCGGTGGCGAGGCGACATACCTGTGCCACTGGATGCGGCAGTCCGGGCTCGCCGACCTCCTGCCGTCGCTGCGGGACACCGTCTGGGTGGGGCTGAGCGCCGGCAGCATGGTGCTCACCCCGCGGATCGGCGCCGACTTCGTCGAGTGGCCCTCCGCGCCGGACGACCGGACGCTCGGGGTCGTCGACTTCTCGATCTTCCCGCACCTCGACGAGGTGCCGGAGAACACCCTGGCCGAGGCCGAGCGATGGGCGCGCGAGATCGCGGGGCCGGCGTACGCCATCGACGACCAGACGGCCATCGCGGTGACCGACGGCACCGTCGAGGTCGTCTCCGAGGGGCACTGGAAGGTGCTCCGCTCGTAGCCGAGCATCGGCCTCACGGCTCGCCCTTGTGTCGAGCACCGCCGACCAAGCGGCAGACTTGCGCCATGCCCGGGTACCTGCCGCACGACTGTCCTCAGATGCGGACGTTCATCGAGGACAGCCGACTGCCGATCGGCTACACCGATCGCTTCCGGGAGTACTGGATCGAGCTCGTCGCCGGCCATCGCGCGCTCCAGGTCATCGAGTTCTGTCCCTGGTGTGGCGCTGAGCTCCCCCGCTCACTGCGCGACGAGTACTTCGACGCACTCGAGCCACTGGAGGTGGACATCGGAACCGCCGTCGACGAGCTACCCGCCGAGTACCGCGACGACACCTGGTGGCGACGGCTCGAATCGCCGTGAGTCGGCCTGGTTGCTGACGGTGGCCTCGGGAGAGCGATGCCGTTCAGGACGGGAGGCGCGTCTCGGTCGGCACGCGAGTGATGCCGCGGACCTCGACCGGGACCGATCGGAATCGAGGAGCACACAGCCGCGATCCGTGCGGAGACGCACGGCGACGTGCGGTGACATGCATGCTCATCTAACACATCGACCGAACATGTTAAGTCTCGCCGATACTCTTAACATGTTCGAGAGCCGCGCCAAGCGACACCGCCACGGCATGCAACCGCGCCGTCGGGCCGACTCGGGCGGGTCCCGATGACCTGGCCCAGGGTCGGTGGCCTCCGCGCCCTCGAGCTCGGGACGCCGAGCGACCTGCGCGCGCGACTCAACGCTCTCGTGCTGGACGGGCGCAAGCAGGCGACGGCCGGCCTGCGGAGCGAGTACGAGGAGGAAGGCGAGCCGATCGAGCATGTCGGCGAACGTCTTGCCCTCCTCGACGATGACGGCCAGCAGGTCGGCACGGTCGAGGTGACCGGGGTCGAGGTGCTGGCCTTCGGCGACGTCCCGTGGGCGTTCGCCATGGCAGAAGGGGAGGGCGACGCCGACCTGGAGGAGTGGCGGGCGGGCCACCGTCGCCACTGGGAGGGCCTGGGCACCCCGGTCGAGGTCGACACTCCCATCGTCTGCCTGAGGTTCGTCCTCAGTCACTGAGCAGCGGCCGGGTCGGTCACGTCGGCGACCTCCGCACCCAGGACTCGGATCAGGTCGGCGGCGGACACGGTCGCGGAGACCCCGTGGGCGCCACCGCCGATGGACACCGTGCCGTCGACCCGCGCGTCCGCGACGACCGCCCACGGGCGGAGCGAGCCGAAGGGCGTGATGGTGCCGCGCTCGTAGCCGGTCACCTCGCGGGCCTTCTCGGCGTCGGGCATCGAGAGGCGGTTCACCCCGAGGAGGGTGCGCAGCTTGGGCCAGGAGATCTGCCGGTCACCAGGGACCAGGACGAAGAGGTAGTCGTCCGCGCCGCGTCGTACGACCAGGGTCTTGATGACCCGGTCGGGAGTGACCCCTCGCGCCTGAGCCGCCTCCTCCAACGACCTCACGGGGCCGTGTCGCACGATCGTGTGGTCGATGCCCGCGGCCGTGAGAGCAACCGCGGCCCGTGCCTCACCCGGGCTGGTCATCGCTCTCCTCCTCGCCGGCCGGCCGTCGCGTGCGGATGTCGGTCAGCGACGCGGTCGCGACGGCGTCGATCGCACACCGTGCCCAGCAGACTAGTGCCCAGGAGACCGCCCGCGAGGTGCGCGTGGAGCAGCGCCGACTCATCGCCGACCCGTGGAGCCGCTCGCCGGTGTCAGGCAGACCGAGTGCGACACGCCGTCGTTCCCCGGCGTGTCGCACTCGCATTCCCTGACCACCCCGGCCGGGCGCCGGCGTGTCTCGTCGTTTCCCCGGGCAGCCGGTGAATCGGTGAAGGCCGTGGACACCCGGCGTCGGCCGACCCAGCCCGGCGATTCCACAGGTCACCCCGCGTGTCCTCCCGGGGTGCCGCGCCGTGCGTCCTCAACCCACCAGCGAGCTGCGGAACCGCTTGAGCCGCAGGCTGTTGCCCACCACCGACACCGAGGAGAAGGCCATGGCCGCACCGGCAAGCATCGGGTTGAGCAGGCCGGCGGCGGCGATCGGGATGGCGGCGGTGTTGTAGCCGAAGGCCCAGAAGAGGTTGCTCTTGATGATGCCGAGCGTCCTGCGGGAGAGCCGGATGGCGTCGACCGCGACCCGCAGGTCGCCCCGCACCAGGGTGAGGTCGCTGGCCTCGATCGCGACGTCGGTGCCGGTGCCCATGGCGAGGCCGAGGTCGGCCTGAGCCAGGGCGGCGGCGTCGTTGACGCCGTCGCCGACCATGGCGACGACCCGCCCCTCGGCCTGGAGCCGCTTGACGACGTCGACCTTGTCGCCGGGCAGGACCTCGGCGAAGACGTCCTTGGCGTCGATCCCGACCTGGGCGGCGACGGTACGGGCGACCCGCTGGTTGTCGCCGGTGAGCAGGATCGGCCGGAGGCCGAGCCCGCGCAGCTCTCGGATGGCCTCGGCCGAGGTGTCCTTGACCTGATCGGCGACGACCAGCACCGCGCGGGCCCGGCCGTCCCAGCCCACGGCCACGGCCGTGAGGCCCCGGTCGGAGGCGCCGTCGAAGGCGCCCTGGAGATCTTCCGTCAGGTGCTGGGACCACTCGGCGAGCAGCTGCGGACGACCCACCAGGACGGCGTGACCGTCGACGATGCCCTGCACACCGAGCCCTTCGACGTTGGCGAAGTCCTCCACCTGCCCGAGGTCGCCTGCCTCGCGGGCCGCGTCGGCGATGGCGCGGGCGATCGGGTGCTCGGAGGCATCTTCCAGCGCACCGGCGAGGCGCAGCACCTCGGCGACGTCCTCACCGACCGCCACGTGGGTCTCGGCCAGGCTCATCTCGCCGGTGGTGACGGTGCCGGTCTTGTCGAGGACGACCGTGTCGACCTTGCGGGTCTGCTCCAGGACCTCGGGCCCCTTGATGAGGATGCCGAGCTGGGCGCCGCGGCCGGTGCCGACCATGAGCGCGGTCGGGGTCGCGAGGCCGAGCGCGCACGGGCAGGCCACGATCAGCACGGCGACCATCGCGGTCAGCGCGCCCGCGACGCCGGCGTCGCTGCCCAGCCAGAACCCGAAGGTGCCGACGGCGACCGCGATCACGACCGGGACGAAGATGCCGGAGATCCGGTCGGCCAGCCGCTGGACGGCGGCCTTGCCGGTCTGGGCGTCCTCGACCAGCCTGGCCATCTGGGCCAGCTGCGTGTCGGCGCCGACCCGGGTCGCCTTCACGACGAGGCGGCCCGAGGCGTTGACGGTCGCGCCGACCACGGAGTCGCCCGCGCCGACCTCGATCGGCACGGACTCGCCGGTGAGCATCGACTCGTCGACCGCGGAGCGACCCTCCTCGACCACGCCGTCGGTGGCGATCTTCTCCCCCGGCCGGACGACGAACAGGTCGCCCACCACGAGCTGCGCCACCGGCACGCGCTGCTCCACGCCGTCACGCAGGACGCTGACGTCTCGTGCGCCCATGTCGAGCAGGGCACGCAGGGCCGCGCCGGCGTTGCGCTTGGACCGGTGCTCGATGTAGCGGCCCAACAGGATGAAGGTGATGATGCCGGCCGCGGCCTCGAGATAGATGTTCGAGGTTCCGCTGGTGCGCTCGATCGTCAGCTCGAACGGGTGGGTCATCCCCGACACCCCGGCGTCGCCCCAGAACAGCGCGTAGACCGACCACCCGAAGGCGGCCGTCGTACCCGTCGAGACCAGCGTGTCCATGGTCGCGGTGCCATGCTTGAGATTGGCCCAGGCCGCCTGGTGGAACGGGAGGGCACCCCAGATCACGACCGGCGCGGCCAGGGTGAGGGAGAGCCACTGCCAGTTGGTGAACTGCAGCGCCGGCGCCATCGCCATCGCGATCACCGGGACGCTCAGCAGCGCGGAGACGACGAGCCGGTTGCGCAGCGCCCGCAGAGCGCGGTCGGCCTCGTCGTCGACGGAGCCGCCCGCCCGGGAGGCGCCGTCGTCGGCCGCGCTGGGCGGCTCGGGCAGCCTCGCGCCGTACCCCGCCGATTCGACCGCCGCCACCAGGTCGTCGGTGGTCACGCCGTCGGCAACGGTGACCTTCGCCTTCTCGGTGGCGTAGTTGACGGTGGCGGTGACGCCGTCGAGTTTGTTGAGCCTGCGCTCGATGCGGTTGGCGCACGAGGCGCAGGTCATCCCGGTCAACAGCAGCTCGACATCGGTCCCTGCGGGGGCTGCGGTGCCGACGGTGTCGGCGATCGTGCTCATCTGGTGCTCCTCGTGCCTCTCGTGGTGATGGCTCAGTGCCGGTGGTCGCTCAAGTGGGCCGGCTCGCCGGCGCCCTTGGCGGCGTCGGCCGCGGTGGACTCGGCGTCCAGGGTGAGCGGTGCGGTGTGGACGACTCCGTCGACCTTGAAGTCGAGGAAGAGGTGGTAGCGACCGGAGCTGGGCACCTCGGCCCCGAAGTCGACAGTCGGGCCGGGCGAGGTGACCCCGTCGCCGGGCTCGCCGCCTGGGTGGACGTGCAGGTAGGCGAGGTCGCCCTCCCGAAGCGCGACGAGGTGGCCGTAGGCACCCAGGTACGGCTCCAGGTCGGTGACCGGCTCCCCGCCCTTGCTGATCTCGAAGTCGAGCGCGGAGTGCTCGCCCGTCACGAGGTCACCGGCCACGGTGACGGTGAAGCCGCCGACGGTCGCCGTGCGGGTCGGCTCGGGAAGGCGCTGCGCACCCGCGTCGCCGGCGACGGCGAGGTCGGCCCCGAGGGTCAGGCCCTCGCCCCCGGCCGGGACGAAGTCGGCGAAGACCCGCCACGCCCCGGGACTCAGGTCCAGTTCCACCGACCAGGTGCCGGTTGCGGCATCGAAGGACGGGTGGACGTGCTGGAAGCCGGAGAAGTCGCGGCGGACAGCGATCAGGTGCAGGTCCTTCTCGTGGGACCTCTCGTACTCGGTGACGGGCTCTCCGTCCGGGCCGGTGATCCGAAAGCCGACCTCCCGCCGGCCGGCGCGGTACCCGGTCGGCGCAAGGTCGAGGGTGTACCCGCTCGCGGAGACCTGCAGTCCCCCGGGCAGTTCCTCGGTGGTGGCCATGGGTTCCATTGCTGCTCCCTTCTGAGAACTGCTGTGTGTCGAGTGGCTCGCGACCGCCGGCTCGACCTCGCCCAGGTCGGTGCGCTCACCGACGAGCCAGCCGCCGGTGAGCACGACCGCGAGTCCCACGCCGTACGCCGCGAGCCGGGTCGGGGCGTTCATGCGAGCCGGTAGCCGGCCTCGCGCACCGCGGCGTCGACCGCGGCGCGAGGGATGGGCTGGTCGGAGCCGAAGGTCAGGGCACCGGAGGCCAGATCGACGACGACGTCACGGACACCGTCGATCGAGCCGACCTCGTCGGTGACCGAGGAGACGCAGTGTCCGCAAGTCATCCCGGCCACGGTGTACGACGCTTCCGCGGCGGGCCGTGTCGACGTACGGGTGTCCTCGATCTCGACGGCCTGGTGGGTGTTGGTACTGCAGCAACCGGACATGGCGCTCTCCTCTGGTCGTGGCCCATATACCCCTATGGGGTATATGGGCCAGACTAGTGGGTACCCCCTAGGGGTAATCAAGACAGAGTGACGCGGCTCACCCGAACGGCAACGATGCGCGGGCGATCGACGCACCCGACCCGGAGGGTGTCGGTGCGCGGTCCAGGCCTCGCCGGTGCGACGAGGCCTCTCTTCGCAACACGACCTAGATGAGTAATTCCAAGGGATCGTGCAAGCGAGCGGCGCTCAGCGCCGCGCTGGCCAGGCGCCCGGCGCGACGACAGACTGGATGTCTCTCGAGCGCTGGCAACGCAGCCAGCGTGGATGCTGAGCGTCGCGTAGCGTGCGAGACCTTGGAATTAGTCATCTAGGCGAGCAGCGGGACTCCGAGATCCGACGGGGCACGCGAGCGCTTGCCCATCACGACCCAGGCGGCCAGGGCCAGGAGGTAGGGCGCCATCAGGAAGACCGCGGTCGGCACGTGGCCGCCGAAGGTCGCCTGGGCGATGAACTGCAGCGCGTCGGCGGCGCCGAACAGGACCGCCCCGAGCGCGACCCAGCCGGGGTGCCAGCGAGCGAACATCGTCAGCGCGAGCACGAGGTAGCCGCGTCCGTCGACCAGGTTGTCGACGAAGACGCCCCCGGCGTTGACCAGGACCAGGGTCGCACCCGCAGCACCGGCAAGCGTTCCGTTGACGACCATGACCCACATCCGGATCCGCGGGACCCGGATGCCGGCCGCCGACGACGCCAGGGCGCCGTCGCCGACCGCACGGACGAGCAGCCCCACCCGGGTACGGAAGAGCAGGAACACGCCGAAGGGCGTGAGGACATAGAGGGCGTAGACGATCGGGCTCTGGTCGAAGAGGACCTCGCCGATCCACGGAAGGTCTCCGAGCAGCGGCAGCTCGTGCCGGTCCAGCGCCGAGGTGCTCGGGACCTCCATTCCGGTCGGGAACAATCCGCGTCGCAGCATGCTCGTCGCGCCCAGCACGATCAGGTTGAACCCGATGCCCACGACGACCTGGTCCGCACGGAAGAGCACGACAGCGACCCCGTAGAGCGCGCCGAGCACGGCGCCGGCGAGGGCGGCACCGGCGAAGCCGACGATCACGTCGCCCGACCAGGATGCGACGGCCGCGGCACCGAAGGCGCCACTGAGCATCAGGCCCTCGATCCCGATGGTGAACACGCCGGCACGCTGCGCGAAGGTCTCACCGAGCGCGGCCAGCAGGATCGGCGCGGCCAGCGCGATCGCACTGGCCCAGAAGAAGGACTCGACGAGGTTGTGCATCAGGCGATGCCCTTTCGCTGTGCCCGAAGCGCCTGCGCCCCGGCGGCGCAGGCCAGCAGCACGATCGGCAGGCCCTCGACCACGTAGGCCAGGGACGCGGTCACGCCGAGCTCCTGCTGGAGTCGGGTCGCCGTACTGAAGATGCCACCGAAGATGAGGGCGATGACCAGCGCCCGCCCCGGGCGCAGGCTGGCCAGGAAGGCGATCGCCAGGCCCTCGAAGCCGAACCCGGACGAGAATCCCTGGATCAGGCGGAACTGGACGCCGAGCGTCTCCCCTGCGCCGGCGAGCGCGCAGACGGCGCCCGAGATCAGCATCGCGGCGACGGTGAGCCGGCCGACCCGCAGCTGCTGATAGCGGCTCGCGACCGGGTTGTAGCCGACGCTGCGCAGGCGCAGGCCCAGGGCCGTTCGGTCGAGCAGGAACCAGACGAGGACGACGCAGGCGACCGCGATGACGATGCCGTAGTGCAGCCGCGTGAACCCGAACCGCGGCAGCTCCGCGACGGCGATGACCCGCTTGGACTGGTTGAAGGTGCTGGACGGGTCCTTCATCGCCCCCTGCACCATCAGCTGGACCAGATAGATCGCGATGAAGTTCAGCAGCAGTGTCGTGATCAGCTCGTCGCAGCCGCGCCAGACCTTGAGGACGGCCGCGAGGCCCGCCCACAGGGCGCCGAAGACCATGGCGAGCAGGAGGGAGACCGGCAGTGCGAGGGGGCCCGGGATCGAGGGGGCGAGGAACGCACCGCCGAGGGCGGCCCCGATGGCGCCGACCTGGAGCTGGCCCTCCGCCCCCAGGTTGAACTGCCCGCTGCGCAGGGCCACGATGACGCCGACCGCGACCAGGAGCCTCGGAGTCGTGTAGACGAGCGAGTCGATCATCCCCTGCTGGGAGCCGACGGTGGACCGGTAGGCGACGTCGACGGCCTCCGCCGCCGTACCGCCCGCGAGGACGACGAGGAGCAGGCCGATGCCCAGACTCACCACGAAGGCGGCGATGATCGAGGGCCACGGACGGTCGAAGAGCCGAGCCAGCCGTTCGACGCTGCGCGTCCGGTCGCCCCCGCGAACGGGATCCGGAGCCCTGCTGGGCTCGACCTCGGTCCCGCTACGGGTGTCAGTCTCGCGCTGGGTCACGGTCCGCCCCCACCATCAGGCCGGCGAGGACGTCCCGGCTCGCGTCCGGATCGGCACTCTCACCGACGATTCGGCCTCCGTACATGACCACAGCTCGGTCCGCGATCTCGACGACCTCGTCCAGGTCGCTGCCGATGAAGACGACTGCTGTCCCGGCGTTCGCCGCGTCGCGAAGGCGCCGCAGGACCTCGGCGGTGGCCCCCGGGTCGAGACCGCGGGTCGCCTGGCTCACCACCAGGACCTCCGGCGACTGGGCCAGCGCTCGGGCCAGGACGAGCTTCTGCTGGTTGCCACCCGACATCGATCGCGTCGGCGCGGTCGCCGAGGCGGTGACGACGGCGTAGTCCTCGATCACGGCATGGGTGTCGGCGCGCATGCGGCTGCGACTGAGCAGCCCTGCCGAGCTGTACCTGTCCAGCATCGGGAGCACGAGGTTCTCCTCGCTCGACAGATCCAGCACGAGGGCCTCGCGGTGCCGGTCCTCGGGCACGACCGCCGTGTGCGGCGCCAGCCTGCCGCGTGTCTGCGGCTCGCCGCAGGCCACCACGTGGCCACCGTCCGCGATCCGGATGCCGGCGAGCACCTCCACGAGCTCGTGCTGGCCGTTGCCCTCGACACCGATGACCCCCAGGATCTCTCCCTGCCTCGCGGTCAGGGACAGTCCGCACAGGCCCGTGGTGCCGGGGGCGGGAGCCACTTCGAGCGCGTCGACGACCAGGGCGTCCGGGCCCGGCGTCGCCCGCCCCGGCCGGAGGTGGGCGGCGACCAGGTTCAGGTCGCCTTCCGCGCTGTCGACGTCCCCGATCTCCGCGACGCCCGGGGCGCTGGAGGTCTCCGCGAGCCGGTGCCGCTGCGGAATGACGAGATCGAGCACCTGGTTCGGGTCGGTGGCACTCGTGGCGAGCGTCGCGACGAGCTCGCCCTTCCGCATCACCGAGATGGCGTCGCTGACGGCGAAGACCTCCCGCATCCGGTGGGTGATCAGGATGATGGCCCGGCCGTCGTCGGCGAGCCCCCGCAGGAGGTCGAACAGCGGCTCGACCTCGGTCGGCGCGAGCACGGCGGTCGGCTCGTCGAGGATGATGATCTGGGAGTCGCGGTCGATCGCGGAGATGATCTCGAGCCGCTGGCGGTCTCCCAGGGAGAGCTCCCCCACCCGGGCTTCGGGGTCGAGCTCGAGCTCGAGCCTGCTGGCGAGCCGGGTCACCTGCAGCGCCGCGCTCCTCCGGTCGTAGCGCCAGGGGGTGTTCCGCGACGCCAGCGCGATCGACTCCGCGACGGTCAGCGACGGGATCAGCTGGTGGTGCTGGTGCACCATCGAGATGCCCCGCTCGAGTGCCTGCCGTGGGGACTCGATGCGGACCGGCTCGCCGCCGATGGCGATCGTGCCCCGGTCGGCGGGATGCACCCCGTAGACGACGTTCATCAGGGTCGACTTGCCGGCGCCGTTCTCGCCCAGGAGGGCGTGCACGGTGCCGGCCACGACGTCGAAGTCGACCTCGCGCACGGCCTTCGTCGTGCCGAACGACCGGCAGACGCCGCGCAGGCTCAGGAGCGCGGCGTCGCCGTCGTTCGGACCCGACACGTCCTCGCCCCCTCTCACACGGAGGGGACCTTCGTCGAGCCGTCGCTCAGGCCGTCGAGCACCTTCCGGGCGGCGGTCTCCACCTCGGCGTCGACGTTGTGGAACGGGGCGAAGTCGAACGCACCGCTCTGCGCGTCCATCTGGACGATCTGACCCTCGAGCTCGCCGTTCGTGTACGCCGCCCCGATCTGGTCGTAGGCGCCGGCCATGTCGACGGTGATGCTCGTGACGATCGCCTGGGGGTACTTGGAGTTCTCGTCCATGTACTCGCCCAGGCTCAGGGCGCCGGCGGCCTCCGCCGCCTGGTGCACACCCTGGCCGGCGAGGTCCGCCATCGGGATGACGAAGTCCGCGCCGCCGTCGATGGCCTGCGCGGCGACCTGCTTGGCCTTGGCCACGTCGACGAACGTGCCGGTCCACACGCGGGAGACCTTCGCCTGGGGGTTCACCGACTGGGCGCCCTTCTCGGCAAGGGCCATCGCGCGCTCGGTGGACGGGATCTGCTCGCCGCCGACGATCGAGATGTTGCCGGCCTTGCTCGACAGCCCGGCGATGACGCCCTGGAGGTAGCCGGCCTGGTCCCAGTCGACCGACCAGGCGCTGAAGTTCTTCAGGCCCCCGGTGTCGGTGGCGTAGGAGAACAGCACGAACTGGGTGTTCGGGAACTCCGGCGCCACTTCCTGGATCGCGGCCGCGTAGCCGCTGGAGTGGGTGATGACCATGGCGTAGCCGTCCTGGGCGTACTGCCGGAGCAGGGCCGGGGCGCGCTCGTAGCTCGCCTCCTCGACGTAGTCACAGTCGAAGTCGTACGTCGAGCACATGTCCTCGTACGCCTGGTAGCCGGTGACGTCCCAGTTGCCCTGGTCGACGAACTGCGTGAACAGTGCGGCGACCTTCGGCTGGCCGCCGTCGGACTGCTCACCACTGCCCTCCTTCTCCTTCTGGTCCGCTGACGTCGTTCCGCACGCCGCGAGCGCGAGGAGACAGAGCAGGACGACGAACGGAAGGGCCAAGATCCGCTTCATCAGGACTCCCGGAGGCTTTGAGATCTCGCATCTTGCATGCGGAATAGAATGTGACAAAGCACGATACGGACGCGCCGGGACGAGGTCAACGCCCATCCTCGAGACATCTCCCCCAGGCGACGCTGCCGCTGCGAGCGACGACGGCGCCGAGGCCGCCCTCGGCGCCGGCGAGCTATCCCCGAGGAAACTGGCTCTTGCGCTCGGACGGGCTTCTTCCTAATCTTCCTTCCTAGTCGTCGGGAATCGATTCCAGAATGAGAGAGGCAGGTCGATGGACCTCGGACCGGTGCTGGTGGCCAATCGTGGCGAGATCGCAACCAGGGTGATACGAGCCTGTCGGGACCTCGGGGTTCCGTCGGTGGCGGTCTACTCGGATGCCGACGCGAACGCCCCGCACGTAGGACTGGCCGACGAGGCAGTCTTGCTCGGCGGCGGCCCTCCCGCGGAGAGCTACCTGGACGCCGACAGGGTTCTGGCGGCGGCCGTCGCCACGGGCGCTCGAGCGGTCCATCCCGGATACGGGTTCTTGGCGGAGAACGCAGAGTTCGCGCGGCGTTGCCGCGAGGCCGGCCTGACCTTCGTGGGGCCGTCGGTCGATGCGATCCACGGCATGGGGTCGAAGGTCGAGTCTCGTCGACGGATGGAGGCGGCCGGCATTCCAGTGGTCCCCGGCGGCTTCGACCCGCTCCCGGACCAGGACGCAGCGCGGGCGGCGGCGGACTCCATCGGATACCCCGTGGCCTTCAAGGCCAGCGGGGGCGGCGGCGGACGGGGCTTCCGAGTCGCCACGAGCCCCGCAGAGGTCGCCTCCGCCTTCACAGGTGCGCGCAGCGAGGGAGAGCGCTTCTTCGCAGATGGAACCGTCTACGCCGAGCGCTACATTCCCGACCCGCGTCACGTCGAGGTCCAGATACTCGGCGACTCCCACGGGAACGTCATCCACCTGGGCGAGCGCGATTGCAGCGTGCAACGAAGGCACCAGAAGCTGATCGAGGAGTCCCCCGGCCCCACCGTGGACGCGGCCATGCGCAAGCACATCGGCGACGTGGCCGTGGCGGCCGCCCGGGCCATCGGGTACGAGTCGGCCGGCACCGTCGAGGGCCTCCTGGTGGGCGCTGACTTCTACTTCCTGGAGATGAACACCAGGTTGCAGGTCGAGCACCCCGTCACCGAGATGGTGACAGGCGTCGACATCGTGCGAGAGCAGCTCCGGATCGCAGCAGGCGAGGCCCTGTCGTTCAACCAGGACGACATCACCCTGAAGGGCTGGGCCATCGAATGCCGCATCAATGCGGAGTCCGCGGCCAAGGGATTCCTCCCGTCCCCGGGTGAGATCACCGCGTGGACCGAGCCGGCCGGCCCGGGAGTTCGCGTCGACTCCGGGGTGCGCGTCGGCGATGTCGTCACGGCGTTCTACGACCCGCTCCTTGCCAAGCTCATCGTCTGGGACGTCGATCGTGCCGCCGCGACGGCCCGCATGCTGCGCGCCCTGCGCGAGTTCGAGGTGGCCGGCCCCAGCACCCTCATCCCCTTCCACCAACGACTGCTCTCCAGCGCCGAGTGGCGCGACGCCAGTACCTGCCGGGACCTGGTGACCGACCGCGAGTGGCTCAGGGCCACCTCGCCGACCGCGTGAGGATCGAGTGATGATCGAAGTAGTGACCGAGCTGGCCGCCAATGTCTGGCAGCTGCGCTGTTCCGTGGGTGACGAGCTCGCCGAGGGCGACGAGATCGCCGTCCTCGAGTCGATGAAGATGGAGATACCCATCACCGCACCGCAGGCCTGCCGGGTCGCAGAGCTGCTCGTCGCGCCCAACGACGCCGTCGACGAAGGCGCCGTGGTGGCGCGTATCGAGCCGCGCTGACCGGGCTCGTCGCCACTTCGGCGCCCGCCGATCTCGGATTCTTATCACTAGTAGGGAATCGATTCCAGAAGAAGGTGGAACATGAGTACGAGCAAGTCGCCCCCCTCAGGGCTGGACGGAGAATCCGCAACTCCTGCGCTGCAGGTCTCAACGCAGGATGACCCCGAAGTGGTCCGGCGCGCGGCTTCCGAGGACTACGCCAACCACGTCGTGCCCCTCACGTGGCGCAGCGGTCGTTGGTCTCTCGGCATGGCCTGGGGCGCCATGGCGAGCGCCATGTTCTGGCTGGTGGCTGCCGCGACCGTCGCCGCCGCCGTGGGCACACGCGCCGCCCTGGTCGGAATCGTGCTGGCGGTGGCGACCCACGGCGCCGTCAACTACTACCTCAGCGCGTACGCGGGCCGTACCGGCCTGACCGTTGCGCTGTTCTCTCGACGACTGTTCGGCCATCGGGGCGCGATCATCGCCCCACTCATCTTCGGTGCGACCGCCATCTACTACTCGGTGTTCGAGGGTTCGGTGATCGCCGTCGCCCTGCACCACTACTTCGGCGGCCTCGATCTGAAGGTCTACTACCTGATCGTCGTCGTCTACAGCGTTCCGCTCGTCTTCGGCGGCGTCCGGACCTGGCTCGACAAGTTCAACGGCTTCCTCCTGCCGTTCTATCTCGTCGGTCTCGTCGTGGCGATCGTATGGGCCTGCGCCGAGTACGGGGCCAGCAGCGACTGGCTTACGGCTCCCGCTGCCGTGGACATGGCCGTTCCGGGGTGGCTGTTCTCCTACGTCACCTACATGGGCATGTGGATCATGATGATGTACACGTTCGACTTCGCCCGCTTCGGGAGGCGCGAAGACGCCAAGTTCCACGGAGTGGTGACGTTCGGACCGGTCTTCTACTCGTTCATCTTCCTCGTCAGCGGACTCGTCGGCATCTTCCTGGCCAATACGGTCCCGACCAGCGGTCCTCTGTCGGAGGTCTCGGTGGTCTACGCCATCGTCAACCTGATGGGCATCTGGGGCGTGATCCTGATCTGGGTCTCGCAGACCCGCATCAACACCGCGAACTTCTACCTCGCCTCCTCCAATCTCGAGACCGTGATGGCCCAGATCTTCGGACTCAAGCTGCCACGCACGGTCTGGGCCGTGGTCACCGGAGGCATCGTCTACCTGCTGATGCTCACCGATGTGCTGACCTACCTGCTGACGGCGCTGGCGTGGCAGAGCGTGTTCATCGTCGCCTGGGTCGGCATCGCACTCGTCCACATGGCTGTCGATACGCGCGACCGGGTCGGCCAGCCTGAGTCCCGGCCCGGGCGAGTGCGCCGAGTGACGCCGGGCGCGGCGGTCTGGCTGGTCGCGGCGGGCGTGGGGATCTCCATGGTCGAGTGGGGCGGCCCACGGGAGACCTCCTGGGCCCCCATCGTGACCCTGGCGATCGCTGTCCTGGGCTACCTGTTGGTCCACCGCCTGCCGTCGCAGATGCCGGTGCGCCGCCCCCACGACCCGCAGCTCGAGGTGGATGACGTCTGGGAGGCGAGGATCCGCTGCGCGACCTGCGGTCACTCGTACATCGCACTCGAGATGGATCGGAATCCGGCCCAGGGACACGCGGCCATCTGCGCCTCGTGCGCCGAGGCCAGCCCCACCTTCCACGCATCCGCGATGCAGGAGGCCGCCGGGCGAGGACTCTAGGCCGTGTTGATCACGTAGGCGCCGTCGCGAGCAGGCGCGGAATTGATCAGCACGGCCGAGGGGAAGTCTCGACGGCTACGCGGCCGGTGCCCTTCGAGGGCACCGGCCGCTGCGCGAGTCCCACATGAAGCCCTCCCCGCATGGCACGCCTCGAGCGCGCCACCAAGGTCCCAGACCTCGGCGGCGCGCTCGGCCACCTTCGAGGCCGCGGCAGCGGTGGCTTCGAGCGCGCGAAGCCGTCATCTGTCGCCAGGGCCACCACGTGGGCGGAGACCCGGGAGTCGAGCCACGGCTCGCACGGACGAACGCACGGTGGACCTGCTGGACATGGGCAACCGGATCGACGTCATGCCGTCGATTTGGTTGCCATGTCAGGATCGGCGGCTCATCCGCTCGCCGCTCCCGGAAGGCCGCTGATGCGGATACCGGAGTGGCAGGAGTAGCGCCGGTTGATGGTGATCAGGTTCGCGGTCAGCGCCTCCACCTGTGCCGCGTTGTCGAGCGACCCCGCGAGGACCCCCCTGACTCCCGGGATGGTCTCGGCCAACTGCTGCACCGCCATGACGGCGTCGGCATCGTCGCCGAGGACGAGGACGTCGGTGTCGACCTCCTGCACCTCCGGATCCGCCAGCAACACGGCACTGACGTTGTGGAACGCGCCGACGACGGACGCATCGGGCAGAAGGCGGGCGGCCTGTTGTGCCGCCGATCCCTCCGGCACGGGCGCTGCGGTCACGCACCCTCGACGGAAGGCGAGCGGATTGACGCAGTCGACCACGATCTTGCCCGACAACGCCGGCGCCACCTCGGCCAGTGTCGCCTCGTGACCCGACCAGGGCACCGCGACCACCACGATGTCCGACGCTTCCGCGACCGCCAGGTTGTCGGCCCCGCACAACCGCCCCGTCTCACCGAGGCCCAGGTCCGCGGCCATCTCGATGGCGGTCCTTGCCGCCCGCGCCGCATCGCGACTCCCGAGCAGCACGGTCAGCCCGGCCGTCGCGAATCGACGGGCCAGTCCGCGCCCCTGAGGTCCCGTTCCCCCGAGTACGCCGATGGTCCGCTCGCGCAGTGGGATCGACATCTGCACACTCACCTTCTCGTCGCCCCTACCGTCTCCGCGGCGTGCTCGGCCGGCTGGCCGATGTTGATCGTCACCGTCTTGGTCTGGACGTAGTGGTGGACCGCCTCCAGTCCCTTCTCACGCCCGTAGCCGCTGTCCTTGAAACCGCCGAACGGCGTCTCCACCCCGCCGGCGAAGTACTGGTTGACGAAGACCTGTCCGGCCTCCAAGGCCGCCGCGACCCGGTGGGCCTTCCCGAGGTCGTTGGTCCAGACGCCCGCCGCAAGGCCGTAGTCGGAGTCGTTGGCCATGGCCACTGCCTCCGCCTCGGACTCGAAGGTGAGCACCACCAGCACGGGGCCGAAGATCTCCTCGCGGGCCACGCGCATCGTCGGCCCGACGTCGGTCAGCAGCACCGGCGGCCGGAACTGCCCGTTGTTCTGGAGGCCGGCCGGAACCTCGCCGCGATAGGCCACGCGACAGCCCTCCGCCCTCGCAAGTTCCTCGTACGCCTCGACGGTGCGTGCCTGGCTGGTCGTGGTCAACGGCCCGAGTGCCGGATCCTCCAGTCCGGGTCCGAGCTGCATCCGCTCCAACCGCGAGATCATGCGGTCGACGAACTCGTCATGGACATCCCGGTCGACCAACAGTCGCGAACCCGCGGAGCAGATCTGGCCGCTGTTGAGGAACGCAGCGGTGATCGACGAGGCGGCGGCGGCATCGAGGTCGGCGTCGGCGAACACGATGTTGGGCGACTTCCCGCCGAGCTCGAGCGTCGCGGGGATGAGCTTCTCGGCGGCGAGGTGCGCGACTCGGCGCCCGGTGGCGACGGATCCGGTGAACACCACCTTCCGGACTGCTCGATGGCTGATCAGGGCCTCCCCGACCGTCGAGCCCGGCCCGGGGATGACGTTCAGCACCCCGTGCGGCAGGCCGGCCTTGGCGGCCAGCGCCCCCAACTCCAGGCAGGTCAGCGGCGTCTCCTGCGCGGGCTTGACCACTGCCGAGTTTCCGGCGACGAGGGCCGGAGCGATCCCTCTCGCGGCCTGTTGCAGCGGCGCATTCCACGGAACGATGTGCCCGGTGACGCCGAACGGCTCGGACCTCGTGTACGAGACGTAGCCCTCCCCGAGCGGGATCGTCTCGCCCTGCAGCTTGTCGGCGAAGCCGCCGTAGTACTCGAAGTACCGGGCGGCAAGCTCCACGTCGGCGCGGGCCTGGCTCACCGGCTTGCCGTTGTCCCGCGTCTCGAGCTCGGCCAACCGCTCGGCGTCTGCGCGGATGACGCGAGCGATCGAGAGCATCACGCGGCCGCGCTCTGCGGGCTTCATGGCCGCCCACGCGCGCTGGCCACGCCGGCTCGAGTCGACGGCGACCTCGACGTCCGCGGGTCCCGCCTCGCTGACCACCGCGATCACCTCACCGGTCGCGGGATCGCGCGTCTCGAATGTCCCACCATCGAGCGCGTCGACCCATGCGCCGTCGATGAAGAGCTGCTTCAGCATGTCGCCTCCTATTTCTGGAATCGATTCCCTAGACTAGGGGCTGCACTGCGATCGAAGCAACGACCCTCAGCCGGGAAGACCGGGGCGAGGTCTGGGTACGCTCGCCGTGCTCGAGGGTGCGGATCTCGACGAGGAGGTACGGGGATGGTTGCAGGCTCGCGCAGCGGCAGAGGGTCGGAGGGCCATGCCCGGCCGGTGATCAAGGACGTCGCCGAGCATGCCGGCGTTGCCCAGTCCTCGGTCTCTCGCGTGCTGACCAACCACCCGTCCGTCAGCGCCAGTCTCCGGGAGAAGGTGATGGCCTCGGTTCGAGCGGTCGGGTACTCGCCCGATCTGGTCGCACAGGGGTTGCGGAGCAAACGCACCGGGACCGTCGGGTTCGTCGTCTCGGACATCTCGAACCCCCTGATCTCACAGATCGTCTCGGGAGCCGAGCAGCGCCTGCGGAGCTCAGGCTACTCGATGCTGTTGACGAACTCCGAGGGCGATCCGGGTCGCGACGCCGAGCACATCGACCTCCTGGAGCGCCGACGGGTCGACGGCCTGCTCCTCTCCCTCTCCAGCGAGCAGGACAAGGCCACTCTGCAGGCACTGCGGCGCCGAACAGGCCCCGCGGTCCTGATCGACCGCCAGGTCGGAGGCCGATTCCAGCCGGCGGCGGTGTTGAGCGATCACGAGAAGGGCATGTCGGAGGCCGCGGACTGCCTGATCTCCCTCGGACACCGGCGGATCGGGTTGCTGCTCGGGATGGACGTTCGGCCGGCCAAGGAGCGGGCGCGCGTGCTCGCAGCGGCGTGCGAACGAGCTGGCAAGGAGTTCGAGTGCGTGGTGGAGACCAACCTCTTGTCGGACCACGCCCACGCGCGGACCACGGTACGACGTCTGCTGACCGGTCGGCAGCGGTGCACGGCTCTCGTCGTCGGCTCCAACCAACTGCTGCCCCTGGCCCTCAACGTGATGGACGAGCTCGGGCTGCGCCTGGGCGCGGACCTCGCGATGGTGGTGTGCGACCGAACGGCGGTCACGGACGTCGTTCACCCCGAGCTCGGCGCCGTCTACCGGGACAACGAGGCGCTCGGCTACCAGGCCGCCGACCTGTTGCTCACGCAGATCGAGCGGGAGGAGACCAAGCCGGTGCGAGTGGTGCTGCCGACGTCCTTCTCGCGGGGCCTCACCTGCACGGCCCCGGCCTGAGGCCACCGATGGCGACAGCGCCATTCCATGACGAACCCTATTGACGACGAACCGAGTTCTCCGTAGATTGTGGAATCGATTCCAAGGAGGTGGCATGGCGGCACGGATGCAGGTGATCAAACCCGGGCCCTTGACGTCGGTGCAGGACGCCGGACGCCCCGGATACCTGGGCAAGGGCATCCCACCCGCAGGAGCGCTCGACAACGGAGCCTTTCGCGTGGCGAACCAGTTGGCCGGCAACGACCCCGGCGGGGCCGTGCTGTCGACCGGCTCGCGAGGAGCGGCGGTTCTGGAGTGCACCATGAGCGGGCCACAGGTCGTCTTCGACGAGGACGTGAACATCGCCGTGACGGGCGGCGAGGCGACACCCAAGGTGGACGGCGACCCGATCCCGCAGTGGACGTGCGTCACGGTCCGGGCCGGGCAGGTCCTCGACGTCGGTGTCATCCGACGTGGCCTGCGTACCTATCTGGCCGTCGGCGGAGGCTTCGACGTCGAGACCTATCTCGGGAGCCGGTCGACCCTGCTCTCCGCCGGGCTCGGAGGCCACCAGGGCCGCGCTCTTCGGGCGGCGGACGAACTGCGCCTCGGGCGTCCCTCCCCGCGCCCAGCCGAAGAGACGGCGGCCGAGCTGCCACTGCCGGTGGTCGGAGAGGTCTGCCGAGTCCGCGTCCACGCCGGTCCGCAGGCGCACCTGTTCACCGAGGAGAGCCGGCGGCTGTTCCACGACGCGGTGTGGAAGCTGACCCCGATGAGCAACCGGATGGGCAGCCGGTTCGTCGGTCCGACTCTCGAGTTCGTGCCGCGGCCCGACTACCTGGACGCTCAGGCGGGTTCCAACGTCTCGAACATCGTCGACGACATCATCCCGATGGGCGGGGTCCAGTGCCCCGACGGGGCTGCTGCCATCGTGATGAACGCCGAGCATCCGACTGCCGGGGGATACGCCAAGATCGCCTCGATCGTCGCCGCCGACCTGCGTCTCGTCGCCCAGATGAGGCCGGGCCAGGAGGCAAGGTTCAAGCTCGTCGAGTCAGCGGAGGGACATCGATGACCAGCAACGTGACCAGGTCGACCCTGGACGTCAACTGCGACCTCGGGGAGAGCTTCGGCAACTGGCGGATGGGTGAGGACGAGGCGATCATGCCGCTGGTCAGCACCGCCAACGTGGCGTGCGGCTTCCATGCCGGCGACCCGGTGACCCTGCTGGAGACGGTCCGCGCGGCGCGCGTCCACCAACTCGCCATCGGCGCTCATCCCGGGCTGCCGGACCTGGTGGGATTCGGCCGTCGGCGGCTGGACATCAGCGAGGACGACGCGTACGCGCTCGTGGTCTACCAGGTGGGCGCCGTGCAGGCGGCGCTGCGCGCGCAGGGCGCCTCCCTTCACCACGTGAAGCCGCACGGGACGCTCATGTCGATGACGATGTACGACGACCACATCGCCGACGCCGTACTGGGCGCGATCGCGGACGTCTGCGACGCTCCCCTGGTCTACGCGACCTCCCCGACTGCTGGCACCGCCCTCGAACGAGCGGCCCGGAGTCACGGGGTCGCGGTGGTGCGGGAGGTGTACCCCGACCTGGAGTACTCCGACGACGGAGCGGTGATCGTCCAGCGGCGCAAGCTCGCCACGCACGTCCCGACCGCCCAGGCCCAGCTACGACGGTTCCTCAGGTCGGGAGTGGTGCGCAGCGTCAACGGCATCGAGATCCCGCTCGAGGCGGAGAGCCTGTGCGTCCACGGCGACAGCCCCAACGCCCTCGAGGTCGTGACCGGCCTGCTGGACGTCCTCGAGGAGGAGGGGATCGGCGTCCGGGCCGTCCACCCGAGGAAGGAGCCCGCATGAGGTACGACGTGCCGCTGGTCAGGACGATCAGCGACAACTACCTGACCGTGGAGCTGGGCGACGTGATCGACCTCCGCGACAACATGCGGCTCCAGGGCGCGGCGCGGCTCCTCGACACGATGTGCCTGCCGGGTGTGATCGAGGTCGTGCCCCATCTGCGCAGCCTGGCGCTGGTCTTCGAGAGCGGCACGAACGTCACGCTTCTCGAGGGGGCGGTTCGCGAGGCCATCGCCGGTGCGGAGCGCCTCGAACGGGTGCGGTCCCGCCTGTTCCGGCTGCCGGTCTGGTACGACGACCCGTTCTCCGACGCCACCGCGAAGCACTTCGGCGTCGAGAACAACCTGTCGTACGTGGCCCGGCTCAACCGGGTCTCCGTGGACGAGGCGGTCGCCAGGCACACCGGCGGCGATGCCTGGGTCGTCGCCGTCGGATTCGTGCCGGGCTGCTTCTGGTCCGTCCCACTCGACCCGAGCCTCACCCTGAGCTCGCCCAAGTACGTACAGCCCCGGGATCGAACGCCGTCGCGGACGGTTGCCTTGGCCGGCATCACGACCACCATCTATCCGTATCCGGGGCCGGGCGGCTACCAGTGCATCGGCCGGTGCGCGGTCGATGTCTACCGTGCACCGTCGCAGCCGGCGGACCCGATGTTCGGCGAGGACGGGGTCCTGGTCCGCCCCGGCGACCGGCACCGCTACTACTCCGTCGGACCGCTGGAGTACGAGGCGATCCGGCAGGAGGTTCACGCCGGGACCTACAGCTACGACGTCATCGAGGAGGACCTCGACGTCGCGGAACTCTTCGACGCCACCACCAACAGCGAGGAAGACACATGAAGTTCGGACTGATGTACAGCTTCGTAGTGCCCCCCGACTCGGGGTTCACCAACCTGGACGCCTATCGCGAGATGGACGACCTCCTCCCCTACGCCGAGCAACTGGGGTTCGAGGCCTTCCACACGACCGAGCACCACTTCCAGTTCAACGGGTGGGCGCCGAGCCCGCTCGTGGTCCTCGGCAAGGCGGCGGGCCTGACCAAGCACATGCGGCTGGTGACCAACATCCTCATCGTGCCCCTGTACCACCCGCTGCGCCTGGCCGAGGACGTCGCGACCCTGGACAACCTGTCCGAGGGCAGGGTGACGCTGGGCGTCAGTCCCGGGTACGTCTCGGAGGAGCTGGCGGCGTTCGGAGTGCCGTCGAAGGAGCGATTCGGCCGCTTCGAGGAGTCCCTGGACCTCATGCAGGAGGCCTGGAAGGGAGAGCCCTTCACCTGGGAGGGCAAGCACTTCCAGATTCCCGACGCACAGGTGGTCCCGCGACCGGTGCAGGAGCAGATCCCGATCTGGTACGGCGTGTCCGGGCCCAAGCTCCTCCAACGAGCTGCCGAACGGGGCGTCCCGGTCACCGCGTCACCGCGTCACACCGTGGACGAGCTGATCGCCCACTTCGAGCACTACGGCACCATCGCGGCCGCGAACGACTACGTCCCGGACGAGCGGCCGATCATCCGCGAGGTGTTCGTCGCCCCCACGACCGAGGAGGCCGAGCGCCTCGCCGGCCCCGCCGTCACCCATCTCTTCAGCCTCTACGGCAAGAAGTCCGCTCAGGGGGAGCGAGACCTCCGCAACGACCAGGGCGAGCTCATCACCGACGCGGCGATGGTCGACTACCGGACCTTCAGCTCTCGCTACATCATCGCCGACCCGGCGACGGCGATCGAGGAGATCAAGCAGCTGCAGGAGCAGGTGCAGCCCACCGAGCTGATCTGCCGGATGCAGCTCCCGGGCATCCCGACCAAGAACCTCGAGGAGTCGATCCGCCTGTTCGGCGAAGAGGTCATGCCGGCCTTCCGAGCCTGAGCCCACGCCAGATCCAGCACACTGACAGCAAGAGGACGTTCACATGAGTCAGACAATCGATTCCACAGCCTTGGCTCCGCACCTGACCGGCGCCCTGACCATCGAGCAGGTCGAGACGACGGCGATCAGGGTCGAGCTTCCCCGCGTCTACCGGGGCAGCCAGTACCAGATGACCCATCGCTCGACGATCATCGTCCGCGTGCACTGCGCCGGCGGGATCATCGGCGAGGCGTACGCGGGCGACGAGGACAAGACGCTCTTCGAGATCGACGCGATCATCCGCGATGAGCTGGCACCCAAGATCGTCGGCCTCGACGCCCGCGCGACCGAGCTCTGCTGGGAGACCATGCGCCCGGCGACGTTCGACATCCTGCGCGACCGGCGCCTGGGGCTCGTAGCCTCGGGCGCCCTGGACGCCGCGCTGTGGGACGCGGTCGGGAAGAGCCTGGGCCAGCCGCTCTGGCGCCTCTGGGGTGGCTATCGCAACCGGATCCAGATGATCTCCATCGGCGGCTACTACGGTTCCGAGATGTCCATCGAGGAGGAGATGGCCGATCTCCGGGCCCGACAGCTGGCGGGCGTGAAGTTCAAGGTCGGGGGCCTGTCACCGGCCGAGGACGCCGAGCGCTTCAGGCGAGCCAGGAAGGCCGCCGGGCCGGACTTCGTGATGGCGGCCGACGCCAACCAGGGATGGTCCCCGGCCGAGGCGGTCGAGTTCGCTCAGCGAGTTGCCGACCACGACCTGCGCTGGTTCGAGGAACCCTGTAACTGGCAGAACGACCGGATGGCCATGCGCGACGTGCGTCTCAAGACCGGCGCCCAGGTGTGCGCCGGGCAGAGCGAACTGTCGGCCGCCGGGTGCAAGCTGCTCATCGAGTCGGGGTCGATCGACGTCTGCAACTTCGACTCCTCATGGTCCGGAGGACCGACCGAGTGGCGACGCGCCGCCGCGGTCGCCGCGATCTCGGACGTGCAGATGGGACACCACGAGGAGCCGCAGATCTCGTCGCACCTGCTGTGCTCCATTCCCCACGGCACGTACGCCGAGTGCTTCCACCCCGAGCGCGACCCGATCTGGTGGAACTTGATCGCCAACCGTCCCGAGCTCGTGGACGGATGGATGACGCTCAGCGAGCGACCCGGCCTCGGCTGGGATCTCGACGCCGACTACATCGATGCGCACCGAGTGCAGGCCTGATCCATCTCTGCCCAGAACAGGAGTCCCATGAACCACCACGAAGTCGAGCCCTGGCACGTTTGGATGCCGTTCAAGGCGCCGTTCGGTCCCCAGTCGGACCTGCCGGTGCGGATCGTCCGCGGGGAAGGCTGCTACCTCTTCGACGACCAGGGGAACCGCTACCTGGACTCGTTCGCCTCGATCTGCTCCATGGCGCTCGGGCACGGACGAGCCGACGTCGTGGCCGCCGGGGTCGAACAGGCGAAGCAGGTCGGCTACTCGCAGATGTGGAACTACCGCAACGAGCCGGCGGAGGCCCTGGCGCAGTTCATCGTCGAGCGCGCACCGGAGGGACTGGAGCGGGTCTTCTTCACCAGCGGCGGCAGCGAGGCCGTGGAGTCGGCGATCAAGCTCGCTCGGCAGTATCACCGGGTGCGCGGCAACCTCGGCAAGACCAAGATGATCGCCCGGAAGGTCGCGTACCACGGGACGACCATGGGCGCTCTGGCCCTCACCGGCCTGACGCCCATCAGGACGGCGTACGAGCCGATGCTGGACGGTGCGTGTCACGTCTCCAACACCAACGTCTATCGGCTGCCCGACGGACAAGACCCATCGGTCTACGCCGAGGAGATCCGCGACCGGATCCTGTTCGAAGGGCCGGAGACCGTGGCCGCCGTCTTCCTGGAGCCGGTCCAGAACGCCGGTGGTTGCATCCCGCCGCCGGAGGGCTACTTCCAGCGCGTCCGAGAGATCTGTGACGAGTTCGACGTGCTCCTCGTGAGCGACGAGGTCATCTGCGCGTGGGGCCGGTTGGGGGACTGGTTCGGGGCGAGCCGAATCGGCTACTCCCCCGATCTGATCACCGCGGCCAAGGGACTGACCAGTGGCTACGCACCGCTGGGGGCCGTGGTGATCTCCGACAAGGTCGCCACGCCGTTCCTGGAGACCGGAACCCCGTTCCTGCACGGCTACACGTTCTCCGGGCACCCGGTCGTGTGTGCCATCGCCCTGGCTGCGTCGAGGGTCATGGAGGAGGACGGGCTGATCGACAACGTGCGGCGACACGAAGGGGCGCTGGCCGACATGCTGGCATCGCTGCGCGACATCCCCATCGTCGGGGACACTCGGGGCGTCGGCTACTTCCAGGCGATCGAGTTCGTCAAGGACGCCGAGACCAGGACCAGCTTCGCGCCTGCCGAGGCGGCCGCCCTCACCCAGCGGATCACCGCGCTCTCCCTGTCCGCGGGCATGCTCGCTCGATCCGACGTCCGCGGCGAGCCGGTGCTCCAGGTGGCTCTTCCGCTGGTGGCGGGTCGCGCAGAGATCGACGAGCTCGGCACGATCCTGCGGAAGGTGCTGACGCAGGTGTCGGACGAGTTCGCCCCGGCGACCAGCTGACGCAGGACACCGTCCGCGCCCGCCACCAAGCGGCGGGCGCGGACGGGAGGGGCCGGCCTTCGGGCAGGTCGAGGGCCCTGGTGGTCATCACCGCGGTCGAGATCGAGGCATGCGGATCGCGACGCCGAGGTTCGTGGGATCAACCGCCATGGACTTGGTACGCAGCGTCGTCATGTTCGACGCGGCCGACCACGTCCCCCCTGAGTGGCCGGACGGAGCGCCCTCAGCAAGTGCACGTCGACCTCCACGTCGAGGACGCCAGGGCAGCGCACGAGCAGGCGATGGCCCTTGGCGCGCGCCTGCTCCCGGCAGCACCTGACCTGCACCGCACCGAGGGACACCAGGTGTACGCCGCCCCAGCGGGCCACCCGTTCTGCATCGGTTGGGGGGCATCCGACTCGCGAGGAGCGAGCCACCTTCGTTGCCGAGAGGCTGGGATGACGGCGCTCTGCGTGTCGGTGCCGGCTGAAGTCGCGGCTCGACCCCGCCGGGAGGTCGCGGGTGACCCGGATCCCGCGCCGACCACGGTCATACTCGCCACACCCGAGTCGGCAGCACACCTGACGAGACTGCTCTCAAATCCGCGGATCCACGACCCTCAGGTCAGGTGAACGAGGTCTGGTGCGCATTGAGTCCGGTCCGACACTCCAGTCGCCTCTTGGAGGAGGTCGGGACATGGCCTGTCACTTGCCACATCTGCCACGCGGGGGCGGATAGCGAGCCGATCCCCGCGAACTTCAAGATGTGACAATGTTTGGAGTTGTACTGAAGGTCGCACGCGGTCTGCACCATCTCCCAAGCAACTTCAAGAAGCGAAAATACTTGAAGTTGGCGCTCCCGTGGCTAGGCTGGACCACAAGTTCAAGCCTTGGCAGATCTAGGAGTTCGCGTTGAAGACGCCAGTTGCGCCGCCTGACTATGACGCGATCCTCCTCAACCTTCAGGAGAGCGGACGATTCAGCGCCGTCCTGCAGCAGGCGCTGCCCGACGGGGCACTCACCACGCGCTACCTTCCGTGGGACAAGCTTCGCTTCAAGACGCCACCTGGTGACCTGACCCACGAGGAATGGTGGCTCGCGATCCGTCTGCTCCGCCGCAGCGTCCAGCGCGCGATCGATGTCCTGCGCGACAAGGACGACCGACCATTCTCCTATGCCCTACCCGACGAGGTCCTTGCGGCGATTGATCAGATCACGCGGGACGCGAGCGGCAACATCACGATCAGCGAAGAAGTCACGAATCCTGCATCGCGAGACCGCTACGTCGTGAACTCACTCATCGAGGAAGCGATCACCTCAAGCCAGCTCGAAGGCGCTGCGACGACTCGCCAGGTCGCCAAGGACATGCTCCGCAATGGCCGCGAACCCCGCGATCGAAGCGAGCGGATGATCTTCAACAACTTCCACGCCATGCAGCGGATCACCGAACTGCGCAACGAGCCCTTGACTCCCGACCTCGTCTGCGAGATCCACCGCATCGTGACCGACGGGACTCTCAAACACCCCGAAAACGCTGGACGGCTGCAAGACGTAGACGCCGATCGCATCGCCGTGTGGGACGAGTGGGGCAACCTGCTCCACCAGCCGCCGCCGGTAGCCGAACTCCCCAGGCGCTTGGAGCGTCTCTGCGAGTTCGCCAACGGCGGTGGCTCAGATCACTACATGCCGGCCGTCCTACGAGCGATCGCAGTGCATTTCATGGTCGGCTACGACCACTACTTCGAGGACGGCAACGGACGCACCGCGAGAGCTCTCTTCTACTGGACCATGCTGCGCAACGGGTACTGGCTCACCGAGTTCCTGACCATCTCGAGAATCCTGAAGAAGGCTCCGGCCCAATACGGACGCTCCTACCTGCTCACCGAGCAGGATGGCGGCGACCTCACTCACTTCTTCATCTACCACCTCGGCGTCATCAATCGCGCGATCTGCGACCTCCACGAGTACCTGGCGGAGAAGGCCGCCCAGCTTCGCGAGATGACGCGAGCGATCCAAGCCGCCCCGGGGGAGTACAACTATCGCCAACTCGCCCTGCTCGAGCACGCGGTCAAGCAGCCCGGGGCCAGCTACACCACGCGGAGCCACGCCCGAAGCCATCATGTGTCAGGAGAGACGGCACGGCACGACCTCATGGACCTGGAGTCGCGCGGGCTCCTCGACCGATTCAAAATCGGCCGCCAGTTCGCCTGGGCTCCGGCCGCCGACCTTCAGACACGCCTGCTCACGTAGCAGGTACCGACCGCGCCGGCGTACCGTTCGCTGCCCTACATACCTGCGCAATGCCTTCGCAACCTGGAACAACCCGCGAGCCAGGGAACGCTGCTGGCAACAGCGCCGGCATAGGCTGGCGACAGGTCGGCCAGCACTCCATCGGGCCCTACCACCACGCACCCGACAGCACCCGCCAACACCTCAACAGCACGTTCTTCGAGCGATTCTTCCCGACGACGAACCACTCAAGGTCACCGGCGACGACCGCCTCCCACCCTTCGACGAGTTCCCCGATGCGGTCGCCGTCTACGGCGGCCCGGATCGTGTTGGCACGCAGGAGGGCGGCCACCGAAACCTAAAAGGCGACCCGTCCCATCGGACAGATCGCCTTCTCGTAACCGGACACCCGTACTCGCCGACCTTCTTCCGGTCAGTGTTTCGAGTAAGCCTGTCCTGGTGGAGCTGAGGGGATTCGAACCCCTGACCTTCTCATTGCGAACGAGACGCGCTACCAACTGCGCCACAGCCCCAGTGCGTCGTACGACGCGGTGGGAAACGTTAGCACCCGGCCTCGGTGAGCACCGAATCGGCTCAGGCGCCGAGCTTCCCGGAGTCCGGTTACGAGCCGACCGCGCGGTTGTCGTCGCCGTCGCGGCGGGAGCGGGCGGCCTTCTCGGCCTTCTCCGCCTCGTCGGCCTCGCGGGCGAGCTGGGCGTCCGCGTCGGTGCGGCCGGAGGTCCACACGCCGGTGGAGTCGAGGTCGATGGTGCGGACGGTACGGCGGGTGGCGGCCGGCTTGGTGACGTACGTCGGGAGCGTGACCGGGACCGGGTCCCACATCGCCGGGTCGACGATGGCGGAGATACCGGCGGAGGTGTCCTCCATCGGGTCGATGTCGTCGGCCGCCTCCTCAGCGGCCTCGACCGCCGGGTCGGTGACCTCGCGCTCGCGGGTCTCGGCGTCGTCCTCGGCCGGTGCGTCGGCGGGGGCGTCGGCGGGCATCCGGTCGACCGGCGTGCGATCGGCGGGGCGGCGCGCGGGCAGCAGTCGCTGCTCGCCCTTGACCATCAGCCGGCACAGCACCAGCCAGCCGACGAGCAGCGCGGCCGGGAGCGCGACGTACGGCCACGCGAGCACGCCGAACGCGGCGAGGCCGATGACCACGAGGTTGGTGAGCAGCACGACGCCGAGCACGTTGCGGCGCCGCTTGGTGGCCCGCCTGGCCGCGGCCCGGCGGGCCCGGACCTGGGCGGGAGTGAGCGAGGCGGCGAGGCGCTCGGCCTCGGCGGCCCGGGCCATCTGGCGCTCGGCCTTCGCGGCGCGACGCTCCGCTCGGCGCTCGGCGCGGGAGACCCCGGCCGGCTGCTCCTCGTCGACGGCCTGGCCGTCCGGCGTCACCAGCCGGGCGGTGCGCTTGTCGACGGGCTCGCGTCGGGCCAGCACGCGCATCGTGTGCGAGAACCGGTCGACGGTGCGGCTTCGGGCGTCCTCGTCGTGGTGCTTGAGCGCCTTGGGCACGAGGTAGACCGCCCACGCCACGGCGAGGGCGACGAAGATCAAAGCGCTCATGTCCACGAGACAGAGGTTATGAGTGCTACCTCACGAGGCCGCGGATGTCCACAGGTGTGTCGCAAAATCACTCGTGTGACTCGTGAGAATCGAGCCTCCGGAGCATCCCCTCGGGGCACTCCTCGACGGTGACGGCGTAGATGCGGTGATCGCGCCACGCGCCGTCGATGTGCAGGAAGAGCGGCGCGAAGCCGACCTCACGGATGCCGAGCTTCTCGACGACCCGCAGCGAGTTGGAGTTCTCGGGCCGGATGGCCACCTCGATCCGGTGCAGTCGGGCGACCGTGAAGCAGTGGTCGATCACCAGCGCCACGGCGCGCGGCATCACCCCGCGCCCGGCGTACCGCTGGTCGAGCCAGTAGCCCACCGAGGCGAACTGCGCCGAGCCGCGCACGATGTTGTTCACGGTGAGCTGTCCGGCGAACCGGCCGTCGACGTCGATCGCGAAGGGGTACGTCGTGCCCGCCCGCGCCTGCCGGTGCAGCCGGCGCACCAGCGACCGGAACGTCGAGGGCCGGGCGTCCGCCCCCGGTGGCGCGGTCGCGTCCCAGGGTGTCAGCCACGCACCGTTGCGCCGGCGGGCGTCGCGCCAGGCGCGGGCGTCGGAGCCGACCAGCGGGCGGACGGTCACCTCGCGCGACTCCAGCCGAGCCGGCCACCCGGCGGTCAATGATCGCCTCCGGCAACCTGCTCCACGGCGTGCACGAGCATCGGGCGGAGCACCGCGAGCCCGTCCTTCACCCCACCCCGCGAGCCGGGCAGGTTCACCACCAGGCACCGGCCGACGACGCCGGCCAGCCCACGCGAGAGCACCGCCGATGGGACGCCGTTCGCGACGCCGTACGCCCGGATCGCCTCGGCGATCCCCGGAGCCTCGAAGTCCAACAGCACCCGGGTGACCTCCGGCGTGCGGTCGGTCGGGGTGAGCCCGGTGCCGCCGGTGGTGAGCACCACCCGCGCGCCGGCCTCGGCCGCGGCGGCGATCGCCGCGCCCACCGGCTCGCCGTCGGGTACGACGGCCGGGGCATCGACGGCGAACCCCAGCTCGCGCAGGAAGTCCACGATCAGCGGCCCGGTGGCGTCCTCGTAGACACCGGCCGCGGCCCGGTTGGAAGCCACGACCACCGCGGCGGGCAGCGCCGACTCGTCCGGCCCGCTCATGGCCGCGACCAGTCCCCCGACTTGCCGCCGGTCTTGGTCTCGACGCGCACGTCGGTGATCACGGCGCCCTTGTCGACGGCCTTGACCATGTCGACGACGGTCAGCGCGGCCACGGACACCGCGGTCAGGGCCTCCATCTCCACGCCGGTGCGGTCGTTGGTGCGCACGGTCGCGACGATCTCGACGGCGTCGCCGGCGACGGAGAGGTCGACGATCACCCCCGAGATCGACAGCGGGTGGCACAGCGGCACCAGCGACGGCGTCTGCTTGGCGCCCATGATGCCGGCGATCCGGGCGACCGCGAGCGCGTCGCCCTTCGGCACGCCGTCCCCGCGCAGCAGCGCGACGACCTCCGGCGACACCAGCACCCGGCCCGAGGCCGAGGCGGTGCGTGCGGTGACGGCCTTGCCCGACACGTCGACCATCCGGGCCGCGCCCGACTCGTCCACGTGCGTCAAGCGCGGTTCCGACATCAGAACTCCTCGTCGAGCCTCAGCACCTGCACCTGCGTGCCGGCGGCGACCGAGGTGACGTCCTCGGGCACCACGACCAGCGCGTTGGACGATGCCAGATCGCCGATCAGGTGGGAACCGTGTCCACCGACCGGCGTGGCGTACGCTGCGCCCGCGTCGACGCCGTACTCGGCCCGCACCAGCTGCCGGCGCCCGGCGGGCGAGCCGATCGCGTGGGTGAGGCGCGCGGGCACGGTCGGTCGCGCGTACGGCGTGCGACCCATCAGCTTGCGGATCGCCGGCAGCACGAACTGCTCGAAGGAGACGTACGACGACACCGGGTTGCCCGGCAGCGTGAAGATCGGGGTGCGGTCGTCGCCGACGTGGCCGAAGCCCTGCGGCTTGCCGGGCTGCATCCGGATCCCGCCGAACCACACGGTGCCCAGCGGGGTCAGCGCCTCCTTGACCACGTCGTAGTCGCCCTGCGAGACGCCGCCACTGGTGACGACGAGGTCGGCCCGTACGAGCTGGTCGTGCAGCGCGTCGAGGAAGGCATCCGGCTGGTCGGGGACGATCCCCACCCGGTAGGCGATCGCGCCCGCCCGCCGCGCGGCCGCGGCCAGCAGATAGGAGTTGCCGTCGTAGATCGAGTCCCGGCCCAGCGGCGTGCCGGGGTCGCGGAGCTCGGATCCGGTGGACAGCACGACCACCCTCGGACGCGGGCGGGAGCGCACGGTGGCCCGGCCGACGGCGGCCAGCAGGCCGAGGTGGCGCGGCCCCAGGACCGTGCCCTGGGAGACCAGCACGTCGCCGACGGCGACGTCGTCGCCCATCGGCCGGATGTGCTGCCCGAGCGTCGGCGCCGCGCTGATGCGCACCTGGGCGACGCCGCGGTCGGTCCACTCGTAGGGCACGACGCTGTCGGCGCCGGCGGGCACCGGCGCACCGGTCATGATCTTGGCGGCCGTGCCGGGCGGCAGCGCCAGCAGGCCACCCTGGCCCGCACCGATCTCGCCGACCACGGGCAGGTGCACGGGCGTCTCGTCGGTGGCCGCGACGACGTCCTCGCGGCGTACGGCGTAGCCGTCCATCGCGGAGTTGTCGAACGACGGCAGCGCCACCTCGGCGACGACGTCCTCGGCGATGGCCAGGCCCAGGGCGTCCATGAGCGGCTGCGGGAAGTCGGGCAGCGGCTCGATCGCCTCCAGGATGCGCGCGCGGTGCTCGTCGACGGTGAGCAGCTCGGGGTGCGCCCCCGCGGCCGGGTCAGGCATCCGAGCCGGTGGTCAGCACGGCGTCCGCGGGGACGCGCTGGGCGGCGCCGGCCTCGAGCTCGACGTCGCCGACGACCTGGACGCCGGGGCCGAAGGTCCAGTCCCCCGCCACCCGCAGCGACTGCGCCTTGCGCATCGAGGGGGCGCCCTCCGGGAAGCGCTTGTCGAACTCGCCGACGAGCCGGTAGTAGCTCGCGTCGAGGTCGACGAAGGGGACGTCGGGAACGGTCTGGTCGAGCACGAAGTCCTGGCCGATGTCGTAGACGTCGGAGCGCAGCACCAGCAGGTCGTTGGTGGTCTTGACCGGCACGAACCGGTCGCGCCCGACCTCGATCAGCGCCGCACCCTCGAACACCTCGATCGCCGCACCCATGGCGGTCTCGATCTGGATCACCTCGGGCGTGGACCTGTCACTCGGGTCGACCGGCTTGACGTTGCGGATCAGCGGCAGGCCGAGGATGCCGCCGCGGCGGTCCAGCTCGTTCTGCATCGCGACCAGGTCGAACCAGAGGTTATTGGTGGAGCAGAAGCGGTGCCGGTCGAGGTCGGCGAGCGCCTTGCGGTCCTCCGCCGGCGTCTGGGCGGTCTCGCGCAGCACCAGGCGGCCGTCGGACTTGCGGCGGGCGAAGTGGCCGCCCTTGCGGTCGGACGGCGTACGGCGGACCGCCTCGATCGCGAACGGCGCGCCGCTCGTGGCGAACCAGCCGGCGACCAGTGGGTCGGGCACCGCACCGAGGTTGTCGGAGTTGGAGACGAACACGTACCGGTAGCCCGCCTCGATCAGCACGTCGAGCAGGCCGGTGCCACGCAGCGCGGTGTAGAGGTCGCCGTGGCCGGGCGGGCACCACTCGAGGTCGGGGTCCTTGGGCCAGCTGACCGGGCTGAGGTCCTTGGCGAGCAGCTTGGGCTCCTTGTTCTGCAGGAACTCCAGCGGCAACCCCTCGACCGGCAGGTCCTCGTAGCGGGCCAGCGCCGCCATCGTGTCGGCGGAGGTGCGGAAGCTGTTCATGAAGATCAGCGGCAGCGTCGCGTCGTAGTCGCGCCGCAGGTGCAGGATCTGCCGGGCGATGATGTCGAGGAAGGACAGCCCGCGCCGCACGCACAGCAGCGACTTGGCCCGGTCCATGCCCATCGAGGTGCCGAGGCCGCCGTTGAGCTTGATCACCGCCGTCGCCCGCACCGCGGCCGCGCCATCCTCGTCGGACACCTCGACGTCGGCCAGCGCGTCGATGTCGACGGGGTCGATCGACGCCTCGGGGATCATCCCCGTCTCACCGTGCTCGAGGAGCCGGTAGTAGTGGGCGAAGGTCTCGATCGCGATCTCGTCGATGCCCGCCGCCGACATCTTCTCGCGTGCCCTCTGGAGGCCAGCAGAACCCATACTCACGATCGTAGGCTTCCCTGGTGAGGCACATGCAATCTCCGGCCAAGCTGGCTGTCCGGGACCGGCTGCTCACCGCCCGCGGCCGCCGCCCGCTGGTCGACGTGGTCGCCGACGCGCACGCCATCGCGGCGCACCTGCTCGGGGCACCGGAGGTACGCCGGGCGGCGACGGTCGCGGCGTACGTCTCGATCGACGGCGAGCCCGGCACCGGCCCGCTCCTCGACGGGCTGCGCGCCGCCGGCAAGCGGGTGGTGCTGCCGGTGCTGCTGCCCGACGGCGACCTCGACTGGGCGGCGTACGACGGTCCGGACTCGCTGCTCCCCGCGCGCTTCGGCCTGCTCGAGCCGGCCGGGCGGCGACTCGGACCCGAGTCGGTCGGCACCGCCGACGCGGTGCTCGTGCCGGGGCTGGCGGTCGCCGCGGACGGGCTCCGGCTCGGTCGCGGGGGCGGCTCCTACGACCGGGCGCTGGGCCGGGTCCCCGTCGGCACCTTCACCTGCGTGCTGCTCTACGACGAGGAGGTCGGGGTCGCCGTGCCGGCCGAGCCGCACGACCGCCGGGTGACCCACGCCGCGAGCCCGGCGGGAATCGTGCGGCTGCGCGGCTGACGCTGGAGGTCTCGGGTACTCTTGGCACTCGTCAGTGCCGAGTGCCAGCCCGGGGCCGTCCGAGAAGGAGAACCGTGCCGACCTATCAGTACGCCTGCACCGAGTGCGGGCATGCCTTCGAGCAGTTCCAGAGCTTCTCCGACGACGCGCTGACCACGTGCCCGGAGTGCCAGGGCAAGCTGCGCAAGCTCTTCAACGCCGTCGGCGTCGTCTTCAAGGGCTCGGGCTTCTACCGCACCGACAGCCGCTCCGGCGGGTCCGCCACCGACGGCGGCTCCTCGAAGTCCGACTCGTCGACGTCGGACTCCTCGAGCACGAAGACCGAGACCAAGAGCGAGTCGAAGCCAGCGGCGACCGCCGCCGCGGCGTCCTCCGACTGAGCCCGGGCCGGGCCCTGTGGAGAGCCGGAGCGCGACCCCGGCTCCTTCTCCTAGCGTCGCGGCATGTCCGTCCGTGACCGTCTCGCCGTCGTACGCCGAACTCTGCGCCGCACGCTGCTCGCGCGCCGGCGACTGCTCGCCGCACTGCTGACGGCGGTCGCCGTCGCCGCCGGCCTGCACGCCGCCGCGGCCGAACCACCCGCCCGGGTGGCGGTGACCGTGGCCGCCCGCGACCTGCCGTCCGGCACGGTGCTGAGCGCCGGCGACGTCCGCCGCGCGGAGTTCGCGCCCGGCTCGGCGCCCGACGGGCTCGCCACGGAGCCAGTCGGCCGCACGCTGGCGGCGCCGCTGCGCGCGGGCGAGCCGGTGACCGACGTACGCCTGGTCGGCCCGGCCCTCACCGACGGCTACCCCGGTCTGGTCGCCGTACCGGTGCGGCTCCCGGACGCCGGGACCGCCGCGCTGCTGCGGGTCGGCGACCGGATCGACCTGGTCTCCGCCGACCCGGAGGGCGGGCCGGCGGCAGTGGTCGCCGAGTCGGTGCCGGTGCTGGCCCTGCCCGGCACCCCCGACGAGGCCGGCGCCACCGGCCTGACCGGCCGGCTCGTCGTGGTCGGCACCGCGCCCGGCGACGTCGCCCGCATCGCGGACGCGTCGGTGCGGACCTTCCTCACCATCGCCTTCGCCCATTAGCGTCGGGCCATGACCGGATTCAAGAACTTCATCCTGCGAGGCAACCTCATCGAGCTGGCCGTGGCCCTGATCATGGCGCTCGCGTTCACGGCCATCGTGACCGCGACGGTCGACCTCATCATGGGGCTGATCGGCAAGGTCGGCGGGCAGCCGGACTTCTCGGGCTGGGAGCCCGGCGGGCTCCCCTTCGGCGCCTGGGTGACGGCGGTCATCAGCTTCCTGATCATCTCCGCCGTCGTCTACTTCTTCATCGTGCTGCCCTACACCAAGGCCAAGGAGAGGTTCTTCCCGGCCGAGGAGCCCGGCACCCCCGAGGACGTCCAACTCCTCGAGGAGATCCGCGACCTGCTCGCCGCACAGCAGGGCCGCCCGACACCGGGGGCCTGAGCCGCCTACTGACCACCCTTCGAGCCGGTTGCTAGCGCAACCTCCTCAGGAACCGTGGTGCGGGGGCACCTGCTCCCGCAGCCACCGGTCCCCGGCCGGCTCCCGGTCGGGCCGGGCCGGGTCTCGCTCGTCGTTCGTGGTCTCAGGCAGCACGTCGCCGAAGATCTCGGCGCGCCGCCGGCGGCGCCGCCACTCGGCGTCCCGCTCAGCGTCCGGCTGGGCGTCCGGCTCCGTCGGCGGCTGCTCGCTCACCCGCGCCGCCTCACACGCACAGGCCGGCGTTGGCGAGCGCCTGCCGGCTGGCCTCGTCCTCGGGCGTCGACGACGGACTGCCGGTCGACGGCGAGTCCGAGGGGCTGCTCGGGGTGTCCGAGGGCGAGCTCGACGGCGAGTCCGACGGGCTGCTCGACGGGGAGTCGGAGGGCGACGGCGTCTTGCCGCCGGGCACGCTGCCGGCGCTGATCACGCCGTCGGAGAGGCGCTTGGTCAGCGGCTCGTCCTTGCGAATCTTCTTCCAGACCTGGTCGGCCTCGGGCTGCTTCCACGCGAGCCGGTTGGGGTCGCTGGGCGCGGTGATGATCGGGATGGTGATGAACTGGATGTTGTCCAGGCCGATCCCCTTGAACTGGTTGCCCAGCTCGGCGATCTTGATGACGTTCTCGAGGCCGGGGTCGACGGTGAGCGACTTGGTCGCGGAGTCCAGGAAGCGCACCAGCCGGTCGGGGCGGGCCAGCGTGCCGGCGGTGACCACCTGGTGGGCCATCGAGGCGATGAACGCCTGCTGCCGCTTCATCCGGCCGATGTCGGAGCCGTCGCCCACGACGTACCGCTCCCGCACGTAGTTGAGCGCCTCGTTGCCGTGCAGCTTGCGGGTGCCGGCGGGGATGTGGATGCCGTGCGCCGGGTCGTCGATGTCCTCGGGGATGCACATCTCGACTCCGCCGATCGCGTCGACCATGCCCCGGAAGCCCTCGAAGTCGACCTTCACGAAGTGGTCGAGACGGATGCCGGTGATCTGCTCGAACTGCTGGATCGTGCAGGCGGGGCCGCCGAGCGCGAAGGCCTCGTTCCACATCGCGCTGCTGCTGCCGGGGATCGAGTCGCCGTTCTCCCTCGTGCACTCCGGCCGCTGCACGAGCAGGTCGCGCGGGATGCTGATGCCGTAGGCGCGCTCGCGGTCGGCCGAGAGGTGGAAGAGGATCGTGGTGTCCGACCGCTCGCCGCCGCCGGTGAGGCCGTCGATGTTGTTGCCCGCGCCGTCCCGGGTGTCGGAGCCCATCACCAGCACGTTCAGGGGCTCGCGAGGGCCCTCGACGTCGACCTTGTCGGGGCGATCGGAGAGCTGCGCACTGGGGTCGAGGACCTCCAGGTTGCCGTTGAGGTGGCGGTAGAGATAGACCACCCCGAGGCCGGTCGCGAGGCCGAGCACGACCACGGTGGCGAGGACGACCTTGCCGACCGTGTGCCGCCGCTTGACCTTGCCCCGTCGCTTCGGACCGGAGGGGGTGGCCGGGGTGGCAGCGCCGGACTCGGACGGGGTACCGTCGAGCTCAGCGTCGGACATCTATCAGCCTTCGGTCGGGGACTCGGAGCCGCTCGGCGGCCTCGATGAGCCTAGACGGCGATCCTTAATTGTCCCTGTGACGCCGGTCGTCGGCCAAACCGGCGGTCGATCCGACCCGGGTGGGCGGTGTCGTGCGGCCCCGAGCCACGCGACTACGATGCCCGGGCACGCCCCAGTAGCTCAGTGGATAGAGCAGCCGCCTCCTAAGCGAAAGGTCGTAGGTTCGACTCCTACCTGGGGCACGACCACCAACGCGCAGGTCAGCGCGCCGAATCGACTCCTGACCTGCGCGTTTGTCATTGCTCCGGTCCTGTCGGTCGATATCGAACCGTGACAGCCTGGGTCGGGCTGACCTCTGCGAATCGTTGCGTAGAGCTCCCGGTGCCGCAACCCGACCTAGGAGCGGACCTCGTCGGGCAGGTCTCGGACTCCGGGGAGTCCGGTCGGCGACATCGTTCCTATTCCGACCGCGACACCGTGACCGGCTCAGTGGCGGTCGGACCTCGATCGCAGCAGCGCTGCGGCTTCCTTGGCCACCAGGGCCTGCGCGGGGTCCCCGTTGATGCTCGCGTTGACGATGGCGCCCTCAGCGAGCAGGCAGAGCGCTGGCGCGACTGCGGTGGGGTAGCCGCTCTCGACGGCGGCCCTGGTGACGAACGCGTGGAAGGCGCGTTTGTGCGCTTGTACGGATTCCACGACGGCGGCGTCCGTGCCACCGAGCTCGCCGAAGGTGTTGATCCAGGCGCATCCGTGAAACCCGGGCGCTTGGAACCAGTCGTGGAGCCAGTCGAAGATCGCGGAGACCCGTTCCGCGTCAGGCGCTCGGTCGACGAAGGTCTCGAGGTCTTCTCGCCAACGGGTGTCTCGTCGTTCAAGTACAGCGAGGAGCAGGTCGCTCTTGGTGCGGAACAGCTGGTAGATCCGTTTCAGCGAGATCCCGCTTCCGGCGCGAATCTCGTCCATGCCGACCGCCTGGACACCGCGTGCGTAGAAGAGCGCTTCCGCGGCTGCTAGCAGCCGCGACACCTGCGCGTCCCGCGCTGGCGGTGCAACTTCGGCCATGACGTCAAACCTTCGGGGTTGCGTGAAGAACGATCGTTCTCTAGCCTAGCTGGCACGTAGAGAACGATCGTTCTCCACCTTGAGGAGGAGCCATGAGCGGACGACCACCGTTCCCACCGTTCGACCTGGAGACAGCACGAGAGAAGGTTCAGGCGGGCGAGGACGGCTGGAACACACGTGATCCGGAGCGGGTCGCTCTTGCCTACACCGAAGACTCGGTGTGGCGTAACCGGGACGCCTTTGTCACTGGCCGGGCGGAGATCCTCGAGTTCTTGACCTCCAAGTGGCAGCGGGAGCTCGACTACGCGCTCCGCAAGAACCTGTGGGGTTTCCATGAGAATCGAATCGCCGTCCGCTTCCAGTACGAGTCGCACGATCCGGCGGGCCAGTGGTGGCGCAGCTACGGCAACGAGCTCTGGGAGTTCGACCAGCACGGTCTGATGAGCCGGCGCGAGGCGAGCATCAACGACGTTCGCATCGAGGACGGCGACCGCCGAATCTTCGGTCCCCGATCGAAGTCCGAGTACGGCGTCGAGTTCCCGCTCCACTGACCACCAGATCGTTCCTCACCGCGGCACCTCCTTCCGCCGCCGACCGTCACCACCAGCACCGCTGAAGGCGCGAGCCTGACCTGAAGCACCCCGACTCCCCCAGAACGCCGCTGACCCGCCACGTCAGCGGCGTTTGCCGTCCTCACGGATCGTCAACGCCACCAAGCGGGCCCGGAAATGCGAGACACCCGGCCCAGATCTCTCTGGATCGGGTCTCTGTGAACCACAGCGGGTTTCCTCTGTGAGACCACCGTTGTGCGCGAGGCGGAGTTCAACCAGTGGAATTCGCCATGAGATGCCCAAACTCCACGACCGGCGACCATCGGAACGACGTCGGCGTCCGCCCCAGGCTCGGGGCGGACGCCGACATCGATGTGGTGCTGCTCAGGATCCGTAGAGGCTCGTGAAGTTGTCCCGCAGCATGAGGTTGCCCAACTCACCGTCACCGGCGGCCTCGGCCAGCCGGTAGACCTCGCCGGTGTAGTCGCCCCAGGGCTCGTCGCTGGCGAAGAGCACGCGATCGTGCCCGATGCCCCGCTTCTCGATCTCGGAGGCGAGCCAGCGCGGCGCGAAGCCGATCGCCCAGCTGGTGTCGGTGTAGACCTTCTTGCCCTGCTCGATCCAGGTGAAGAACCGCTCGCTGATGAGCTTGATGTGGCCGCTCATGCCGCCACCGAAGTGGACCAGGTGCATCTTGGTCTCGTCGCCGTAGCGCTCGACCAGCTTGCCGATCTGGTCGATGTCGGAGGCCGCGCCCGGGGAGGTGTGGATGTGGACCACGAGGTCGTTGTCCCGAGCCGTGTTGAAGATGGTCTCGAGCTGCGGCTGGCAGGCCTCGTCGTCGACCGCGCCGCCGAGCAGGAAGCTGGTCTTGAGGGCGACCACGCCCGGCTCACCGACCAGCTTGAGCGCCTCGGCGTTCAGCTCGGCGTCCTGGGCCCGGGGCGAGACCCACAGGCCGCACTTGATCCGGTCGTCGGTCGCCGCCGCCTCGACCACCAGGGGGTTGAACCCGAAGGAGACCCCGGCGTCCGGCACCCCGTAGTTGGGCAGCACGAGCGTGCGCTCGGCTCCCTCGCGGTCGAGGTCGGCGATCAGCTCGGCGACCGTGCCCCGGGCGCTGATGTCCGGGTTCGCGGGCGGTCCGCCGTAGAAGGGGAACGCCGGCATCACCCCGATGTGGCGGTGCGCGTCGTTCGTCAGGTGCGTGGCCATCGCGACGTCAGACCGTCCAGGTGGCCAGCACGAGGGCGCGGTCCCGCCATGCCTGGATGTTGGCATCCAGTACGTCGAGCGGGTTGAACGCCTTGACGCCGGGGATCAGGTCGTCCTCGCGCATCCCGTAGAGCGCACCCATCGCGAACCGGCAGGCGTAGACCGTCGCACCCTCGTCGATCAGGGTCTTGATCTGCTTGTTGTAGCCGAGGTTGCCCGGGAACCCCTCCGCGCCGACAGCCGGGTAGCCGCGAGCCGCGGAGGCCATCAGCACGGCGGGGCCGTAGAGGACGAAAGTGAGCTCGAAGCCCTTGCGCTGCAGGCGGGTCGCGGTCAGCATGTTGACCAGGCCGACCGAGCCCTCGAACGGCACGGTGTGCATGAAGACGTAGGCCTTGTCGCCCTCGTTCGCCTTGTGGTCGGGGAAGATCTTCTCCTCGACGTTGAAGAGGATGTCGCCTTCCTTCGGCGGGTCGATCGTCACGGTCTTGGGCACGGTAGCGCTCCTTGCTCGGGTCGGTTGGTTGGCTGTGGTGCGACTCAGTCGATCTGCTCCGGATCGACGTACTGGGGTGCGGGCCAGCCCATCCGGTGGCTGCCCGGGATCTGCTGCATGACGACGCGGCGCAGCCTCCAGGGGAGGAAGCGGTAGACCGGTGCGAAGACCTGCAGCCACCACCGCTCGGCGAGTCCGCGCGGCCGCGCGGGCGCGTTCGCGTGGTGCTGCTCGGCCATCCGGCGCTGGGCGTCGCGGAGCAGAGAGCTCTCGGCGTTGTGACGCAGCCAGTGCGTGAAGCTCACGGCTCCGCCTCTCAGAGCTTCGCGACGGCGGCCTGGGCGGCCATCGCGATCGGCTCGTTGAGGGCGCCGATGGCGGGCGAGTAGACGTTCTCCATCGTGGCCAGGGTGTCGATGGGGACACCGGTACGGGCGACGATGCCCAGGAAGTCGGCACGCTCCTTGATCCCCTCGCCGCCGACCATCTGTGCGCCGATCAGGCGCCGGCTGCGGGGGTCGACGAGGAGCTTGACGGTGATCGGCTTGACGCCGGGGTAGTAGCGCGCCCGGGTGATGCCGTTGGCCACGCCGGTGACGAAGGGCAGGCCGAGCGCGGTGGCCAGCGTCTCGCCGAAGGAGACCCCGCCGATCATCCACTGTCCGGCGAGCATGCCCCAGGGCACGTAGACGGGGTTGTGGGTGCGTCGGCCGCCGGCCGCGTTGATGCCGGCGGTCTTGCCCTGGGCGTAGGCGTGGCTGCCCGAGAGTCCCTGCAGGGGCACGTTGGAGACCCCGTGGGGGATCTCCGCGCAGTCGCCCGCGGCGTACACGTGCGGGTCCGAGGTGCGCATCTGCGGGTCTACCGCGATCCCTCCGGTGCTCCCGAGCTTGATCCCGGCCGCACGGGCCAGACCGGCGTTCGCGACCTTGTGGCTTCCGATCACGGCCAGCTGACAGGGCACGTCACCGAACGAGGTGGTCGCGTGGGTCAGCTTGCCGCCCTTGCCGACGAAGCCCGTCACCTTCTCGTTGAACCGCAGGTCGACACCGTCGGCCTCCCAGTCGGCCCGCACCGGCTCGACGATGTCGGGGTCGATGACGTCGGCCATCGGCCACGGGCCTGGGTCGACCAGGGTGACCTCGATGCCCCGGTGACGCAGCGCCGAGACCATCTCCATCGCGATCGGACCGGACTCCACCACCACCGCCTGACGCACGGTGTCGAGGTACTTGTCCCACTCCATCGCGGCCCGGATGTTCTTGACGTGGTAGATGCCCTCGAGGTCGGTGCCCGGCACGTCGGGCGTGGCGTAGTCCCAGCCGGTGGCAAGGACCAGCCGGTCGTAGGTGACCCACCCCTCGCCCTTGACCTGGATGGACTTCGACTTCAGGTCGATGCTCTCGACCGTCGTCTCGTAGTGGACGTCGATGCCCTGCTGGACGTACTGCTCCTTCGTGGCCAGGAAGAGCCGCTCGAAGGAGTCGATCTCCTTGCCGTGCACGAAGGGGATGCCGCACGGGCTGTAGGCGACGTCCTCGAACTCGGTGTAGACCACCGTCTCCACCGACGGATCCTGGCCCTTGGCCGCACCAGCGACGCCCAGTCCTGCCGCCCCGCCACCGATCACGACGATCTTCACGAGTGTGCCCGCTCTCTTTCCGTCGCAAAATCAACGTCGTGTCGGATAGTAGATGCGAGCCCGCGGGCGGTCAAGCCTCGACGGCGGCCACCTCGGTGGTCAGCTCCACCCCGGAGCGCAGCGTGTTGGTGACGTAGCAGACCCGCTCCGCCGCCTCGAGCAGCGCGTCGACCCGGCCGGCCGGGACGCCGACCTCGGCCGAGATCCGCACCGAGGCGAAGCGCAGCCCTTCGTAGGTGCCGGTGACCTGGACCCGGAGCGCGCTCGGCACCAGCCCCTGCCGCTTGGCGGCATGCCCGAGCGCGAGGGTGAAGCAGGAGGCGATCGACGCAAGGAAGTAGTCAGTGGGCTGGGGACCGAGGCCGGAGCCGCCGACCTCCACGGGCTCGTCGACGGTGACCTCGAAGTCGCCGGCGGTCACCGTGCAGTGGTAGCCGCCGTGCCAGACACCGGCGACCGTTCGCTCGACACCCATCGACAGCCTCCTCGAGGTGGTGATCACTTCGCGCGAAGATGTTTCAGATCAGAGATGATGCATCATCATAGGAGATATCGGGGTGGGACGGCGGTCCGCTAGTCTGCACAGTTGGCAACCCGCCCCGACTCCGAGCGAAGGAGACCCGCTCTTGACCGCGCCCGCCCCGCAACCGACCTCCGACGAATCCCGTCGCGCCTCCGCGACGCCCATGTCGGAGGACGACGTCGCACAGGTCGTGACCGGGATCGGGCCCCGGTTGCGGGCACTGCGCACCCGGCAGGGACTGTCGCTGCAGCAGCTGGCGGACCAGTCCGGCGTCTCGCCGGCGGCGATCCACAAGGTCGAGCAGTCGACGATGGTGCCGACGATCACCACGCTGCTGAAGCTGGCGGCCACCTTCGAGGTCCCCGTCGGACACTTCATCGACGAGGCGCCGGCCCCGGCCAGCTCCGCGGTCCACGTCCCGGCGAAGCGGCGCCGCCAGGTGACGTCGGCGGCCGGCGACATCGTCACCGGGCAGCTCTCGGCCGACGGCGGGCCCTTCGATCTCGACGCCACCCTCAGCGAGGTCGGGCCGGGCGCCTCCTCCGGGGAGGCGACGGCCAGGTCGGCCGGCGAGACCCTGGTGCACGTGGTCTCCGGCTCCCTGGAGGTGACGGTGTCCGGGCAGCCGATCAAGCTCAGCGCGGGTGACTCGCTGCACTTCCGCGCCGAGGAGCCGCACAGCTGGCGCAACCCCGGCGCCCGGGTGGCGAAGGTGATCTTCGCGTCCGTCCCCGAGCGCCGCTGAGCCCGGGCCGACCGAGGCCGGCCGCCAGCTCTCAGGAGTTGACGGCGACCCGCGGGTCGCGCTCCGGCCGGAGCTCGGTGACGGTCGCCATCGGCGCCGGCGGGACCAGGCTGGCCAACGCGACCAGGGCGTCGAACACCCGCTCCGGGTCCACCCACGGGTGCCCCTGGGCGAACTCGATCCAGTCCCCGGGCGGGATCACCGGCTCGCCCTCGCCGTACTCCAGCTCACCCCACGTGGCCGCCAGCTCGATCAGCTCGACGAGCCCCGTCATCGGCTGGAACTCCAGCCCCAACAGGCGTCGATGGTGTGCGGGTGCCGCCGCCTCGAACCGACAGCCACACTGCCCTTCGGAAACGATCGGGTTGTCCATGACCCGAGCCTGCCCGGTGGTGTTGCAGGGACGTTGCACGGCCGCGCAGCCGTCACGAAGCGGCCGTCCGCACCACCTCGCGCGCGGTGGCGAGCAGTCGGCGCTCCACCTCCGCGTAGTCGTCCAGGGCGGCCTGGGCGCGCTCACGCAGCGACTCGGCGGCGGCGGCGTACTCCTCGGTCATGGCCAGCACCGCGCGTGGCGCCGCGCCGCCGGCGGCATCCCTCGTGGCGACGATGTTGCGCGGGTCGACGGTGGCGCGCAGCTCCTCGGCGTCCAGCCCCAGGCTGCGCTCGGGCCCCCAGCCCAGCACCGTGCGCGCGGCGGTGTCGAGGTCCTCGGGGGTGAGGTCGATGGCACCGACGCCGGTACGGCTGGCGGTCCGGACGGTCTCGCCCACGACCAGGTACGCCGCGCGGTAGTCGATCCCGCAGCGGAGCATGACGTACTCGGCGAGGTCGGTCGCCTGGGTGTAGCCCTCGATCAGCCGCTGCCACATCCGCCCCCGGTTCACGGCCAGGGTGTCGACCACGCCGTCCATCAGGGCGGTGATGCGGGTCCCGAACTCGAGCGCCTTCGGGATCTCGCCGTAGGCGAAGATCAGGTTGTCGCTGCGCGCGGACGGCGACTTCACCACCGCGAGGAAGCCGGTCAGGCGGCCGATCAGCACGCCGCCCGCGCCGCGGACGATGGACAGGGCGTAGGGGTTGCGCTTCTGCGGCATCAGCACGGAGGCCCGCGTGTAGGGCCCGGCGAGATCGACGTAGTCGAACTCCTGACTCGACCAGATCTCGAGGTCCTCCGCGAGCTTCGCCTGGTTGGAGATCAGGCTGACGGTGGTCGCCAGCACGTCGATGAACGTGTCGGTCTGCCACATCGCGTCCCGGGTGTGGGTGATCACGCCCCCGAAGCCGAGCAGGTCCGCGATCACCTCGCGGTCGTCGAGCAGTCGGCTGCCGTTGACGCAGCCCGCGCCGCCCGGACTGGTGTTGACCTCCGCCAGCGCGACCAGCAGCCGCTCGGCGTCGCGGATCGCCGGCGGCACGAAGCCGAGCAGGTAGTGGCCGAAGGTCGACGGTTGCGCCTGCTGCAGGTAGGTCTGGTCGGGCATCAGCACCTCGGCGTTGTCGGCCGCGACCCGACTGGCCGTGGCGGCGAAGCCGGCGGCGGCGAGGGTCAGCTCCGCGGTCAGGCCGCGCAGCAGCAGCCGGAGCGCGACCCGCGCCGCCTCCCGCCGGGGACGGCCGGCGTGCAGCCAGCCGGCGTCGTCGCCGATCGCCGCGACGAACCTGCGCTCCCGGGAGTTGTACGGCTCGCCGTACGCCGCGTCGTAGCCGAAGTCCTCCGGCGCCGTCTCGTGCGCCTCCAGCAGCACGGCGAGCAGCCGGGCCGCGGCCGGCTCCGGGACGATGCCGCGGTGCCGGAGGTCCAGCACGTGCGCGATGTCGGCGAGGTTCAGCCCCGCGTGCAGCAGCGGCGCGTCGGCGATCTCCCAGGCGAAGCCCGCCTCGATCAGCTCCGGCGCGGGCGCCTCCTTCGACGGCCCCTCGGCCCGGCGCGGACGGTGCGGTTCGGGGATCTGGACAGCCGTCATGGACGGACCTCCTGTGCTCGATCGGGTCGGCCTGGTGCCGGGGTGCCGGCCAGGGAGTCGGCGGCGGCGAGCAGCCCACCGGTCAGCCAGTAGACGACCGGGCGGGAGAAGTCGTCGCGGTGCGCAGCCAGCCAGCCCAGCGCCGGGGCGTTGTAGACCGGATCGGCGACCAGCCCCACGCTCCTCAGGAGGGTCGCCTCCGTCGCCGGTACGTCGACCTGGCGGCCGTCCACGACCCGCCAGTCGACCGCGGGGGTCTCACCGCCGGCGACCTCGGCGGCCAGCTCGCTGACGACGCCGGCGACCTGCGCGGGGTCGCGGGTGACCGCCACCGCCACCACCTCGACCCGGTCCGACCCGGTGGACCGGGCCGCGGCAAGGCCGGCCAGCAACCCCGCGGTGCTGCCACCGGAGCCCAGGGGCAGCACCACGCTGACCCGGTCCAGGCCGCGCTCGTCCAGCTGGGCCAGCAGCTCGGCCGCGGCCGTGACGAACCCTCGGGCACCGACCGCGGTGGCACCCCCGCGGGGCACCGCGCGGACCCGACGGCCCGCGGCCCGGAGCCGCTCGACCTCGGCGAGCGCGGCGGTCTCCATCGAGGCCTTGTCCGGTGATCCGGTGTAGTGGATCAGCGCACCGGCGCGTTCGGCGAGGGTGATCGCGGCGCCCCCGCGCGGGTGGCCGTGGCTGAACTGGCGCACCTCGACCCCGTGCTCCGCGGCCGCGACCGCCAGCAGCGCGGCGAAGTTCGACGAGGGACCACCGGCGACGACGAGCACCTCCACGTCGGCCGCCAGCGCGTCGGTCAGGATCGCCTCCACCGTGCGGACCTTGTTGCCGCCCCAGCAGTAGCCGGTGAGGTCGTCGCGCTTGAGCCAGAGCCGGCCGAGGCGGGAGCCGAGATCGGCATGGTGCAGCGGCGTCGGGAAGAGGCCCAGGCCCACTCCCTCGGCACGGGCTCCACTCATGCCCAGTCCTCGCCCAGGGCGTCGCGGCGCTCGGCGGCCCGGGCCAGCACCCGGTCGACCATCTCCCCGGCGGCACCGACATGGACCCGGTCCAGCTCGGCCGCCTCCTCCTCGGTCAGGTCGAGGGCGTCGACGACCGCGATCCCCCTGGTCCGAGCCACCCGGTAGGCCTCCTGCAACGCGGCCTGGGCCCGGTGCTTGCCGAGCCGCACGGACACGACGCTGAGCAGCCGCTCGGACGAGGCGCTGCCACCCGCGGTCAGGTTGGCCAGCATCCGGTCGGTGTCGACCTCGAGCCCCTCGACGAGGCGGACCGACATCGCGGTCGCCGCCAGGGCGTAGTGGGCCAGCTCCGGCACCAGCACCCACTCGGTCTTCCAGGTGCGCCCGTCCCGCTCGTGCTCGCCGACCATCGTCTCGGTCAGGACGGCGGACTGGCTGCGCACCAGTCGGGCCAGCGTGACGACCTGCTCGCTGACCTCCGGGTTCCTCTTGTGCGGCATCGTGATGGAACCGACGGTGCCGTCGGCGACCGGCTCCCGCAGCTCGCCGATCTCGGCCCGGGCGAGGGCGTAGGTCTCGTTGGCCACCCGGGCGAGCGCGGTCACCGTGGACGCGACGACCTGGGCGAACTCGGCCAGCCGGTCGCGGGTCGAGAGCCAGGAGATCGGCGGCTGCGCGAGGCCGAGCCGCCCGACGTACGCCTGCTGCATCGGCAGCGCGGCGCTCCCGAAGAACCCCAGCACCCCCACGGCACCGGCGAGCTGACCGACCAGCCACCGGTCCCGCCCCTGGGCCAGTCGGTCGAGGCACCGGCCGATCTCGTCGGCCCAGGTGGCCGCCTTGAAGCCGAAGGTGATCGGCGCGCCGGGCTGGCCGTGGGTACGTCCGACCATCGGCGTGTCCCGGTGCCGGCGCGCGAGCTCCAGCAGCGCCGCCTCGATCCGGCGCAGGTCCCGCCAGAGCAGCCGGCCGACGGCCCGGACCTCCAGGACCTGCGCGGTGTCGGTGACGTCCTGCACGGTGGCGCCGTAGTAGACCCACTCCGCCGCCTCGGCGGGCAGCGCACCCTTCAGCACGTCGATCATGCCCAGGGTCGAGTGGGAGGTACGCCGCGTACCGGCGGCGATCGCCTCGATCGCCGCGCCGTCCCACGTCCGGTCGCGCAGCCCGGCGATCGCGGCCGCGGCGGACTCCGGGATCAGTCCGACCTCGGCCTGCGCGCCGGCCAGGGCGGCGAGCACCTCGACCCATCGTCCGATCCGCGCCGGCTCGGCGAGGAGCCGGCGACTCTCGGGCGTGCTCCACTGGTGCCCGAAGACGGCCGAGTCGATCAGATGCGCGTCCACGGCACCCCGGCCCTCTGCACGATCCGGTCCAACGCCGCCCGGACCTCGTGGAGCGACGCCCCCCAAGGCACCAGCACACCGTCGTCGCGCTCCTCGATGCCCTCCTGGAGCAGGCAGCACCGGGTCAGCGACTCCCCGCTCGGCTGCTGGCCGGCGGCGGGGAGCCACTGTCGGGGACAGGTGTCCACCCGGTCGGGGACCGAGCCGTAGAACCACCGGTGGATCTGGTCGGAGCGCTCGCAGCCGACCAGGGTCCACTCCTGCTGCGGCGGCCGCTCGTCGAGGAACCAGACCCGGCTGGTGCCGAACTCCATCCCCGAGGCGCGGCACGGGATCAGGAGGTCCGCCGCCGGGACCGGGCGGCCGGCGGCCAGCAGGTCCCGGCTGTCCTTCAGCTCGGCGTCGACCACGATCGGAGGCAGGTCCTCGGCCAGCGCGAGCACCCGGCCGACCTGGTCGACCAGCTTCGCCGGGCCGGGCGGCACCACGTCGACCACACGGAGCCGCAGCGGCGCCGGATCCAAGATGAAGCTGAGGTGGGAGTAGGCGCCCTCGACGACGACGCAGCGGGCGCCGGGGGCCCGCTCGGCGGCCAGCGCGAGCTGGGACGGGACCGCGGTGTCCAGCGCCTCGTCCACCACCAGGGCGCACTCCTCGGGGCCGGCCAGCACCCGGGCGGCCGTCGTGGGCACGAAGAGGGCGGCGTCGCCGGTCGGCTCGGCCCGGTCGACCTCGACCAGGGCGAGCCGCTCACCGCGGCGCGCGACGATGAAGCGGGTCCGGAAGTAGACCTCGCGCCCGGTGAAGTACGCCACGAGATCCGTGGCCGTCAGCGACGGCACCGTGGCCACCGCGACCTGCCGGTAGCGGCCCGGTACGACGTTGGCCTGCGGCATCACGCGCCCCGACCGGCGGCGAGGCGGAGCCCGGTCTCGGTGAGTCCGATCGTGTCCGAGCGCAGCCCGCGCCGCAGCGTCTCCAGGCCGACGACATCGTCCAGCGCGACGTTGCCGAGATTGACGTTCGGCCCGAGCCGGCGGAGCAGGACCGCCTGCTGGGCCCGCTGGGGGGCCTCGTAGATGATCCGCTCGGCTCCGGGCACCGCGGCCAGGCTGTCGAGCAGCTGCTCGCGGACCGCGCCCTGCGCGTCGTAGAGCCCGACCGTGCCGCTCTCCCGCCCCTCCGTCACGATCCAGCTGGCCCCGGCCTCGAGATCGGCGCGGACCTCGGCGACCCAGGCGTCGGCGGAGACCAGCTCGCACGGATCCTTGCTGCCCACCTCGGCGAACACCTCGAAGCCCAGCGCCCGGCCCCGCTCGATCAGCTCCACCTTCCGGGCGGCGGGCATCGGCGTCGCCCCCCGGGAGACCTCGACGCACTCGAACCCGGCCCAGGTGGCGAACTCGAAGAACTCGTCGACCCGGTCCTGGCTCCAGGCGATCTCCAGCAGCGTGCCACCGGTGCAGGCGAGGATGCCGCGATCGCGCAGCAGCCGCACCTTCTCCGCCAGGAGGGGCTCGACGTACGCGGTCCCCCACCCGAACTTCCACACGTCCACCCACTCGGCGTAGGCGGAGAGGGTCTCCTCTACCCGGCCGATTGAATACCCTTTGTCCAGCACGTGGGTGAGGCCGGTGGCGCGGGGCTTCGCCGGGCGAGGTGGGAGCGTGAGGAAACTGGGACGGCTGGTCTGCATCCACCCACCTCTCTCGAACGGCGAAGAGCGCGCACAACCGGACATCGCATCTATTATCAGCCAGAGCGTATCGCATAGGAGACGCACCGGCCGGGGAGGAGGTGGCGCCGGATGAGCCGCGAGAGCACCTCCACCGTCTTCGTCCTCGGAGAGCTCGAGGTCGTCGATCCGTCGGGTCGAGCACTCGGTCCCGTCCCGGCCGGTCGCGCCCAGGTGCTGCTGCGTCGCCTCGTCGCCGCCGACGGAGCCGCCGTGGAGACCGGCGCTCTCGTCGACGCGCTGTGGGACGACGACGTGCCGAGCACGCCGGAGCGGGTGATCGCCTCGCTGGTGAGCCGGATCCGCAAGGCCATCGGGGCCGACGCCGTCACCGGCTCCTCGGCCACCGGCTACCGCTTCAACGCCGGCCCCGCCTGGACCAGCGACATCGCTCAGCTGGAGGAGCTGACTCGATCGTGCCAGGCGCGCGCGGCGCTGAGCCCCGCGGTCGCCGTGGCCGCCGCCCGGCGCGGCTTCGCACTGCTCGACCGCGGTCAGCCGCAGCTGGGGTCGGCGTTCGCGCAGCACGCGTGGGCCGAGGACCAGCGTCGCTACGTCGAGGGGCTGACCCGGCGCCTGCATCGCTCCTGCTGGGAGGCCGAGGCGCACCTGGGCATGTGGCCCGAGATCGCCGAGCAGGCGGCGGAGGTGTTCGGCTCCGACCCCCACGACGAGCTCGCGGGCCGGGCCCTGATCCGCGCCCTGTGGCACCTGGGCGACCGCGCCGAGGCACTGCGGACCTACGAGCGGCTCCGCGAGCAGCTGCGCGAGCAGTTCGGCGTCGATCCGAGCCCCGAGACCGACGCCCTCTTCAGCACGATCGTCAGCGGCCAGGACCCGGACGCGCCCCGGAGCACCGACACCGCACTGGAGCTGGACTCGCTCGCCCTGATCGGGCGCCGCGTCGAGCTGGACGCGCTGGTGGCCCGGTGGCAGCGGGCCGTCGACGGGGAGCCCGGGGTCGTGGTGATCACCGGCAACCCCGGCGCCGGCTGCTCCACGCTCGCCCAGGCACTCACGGCCGTCGCGCAGGAGTCGGGAGCGCGCGCGATCCGCGTGGACTGCTTCGAGGGCGCCCGGTCCTCCGCCCTGCAGCCGCTGGTCTCCGTGCTGAGTCGCATCCTGCTCAGCACGCCGCCGGAGGCCCTGCCGGCGCTGCTGGGCGGGTGGACCGACACCGCGACCGAGCTGGTGCCCGAGCTGCGCGAGGTGGTCGGCCCGGTCGCCTACCGGCGCGCCAGTCCGGAGATCGAGCACCGGCGGGTGCTGCACACCATGCGGCACATCCTCACCGCCAGCGCCGAGACCCAGCCGCTGATCCTGCACTTCGACGACCTGCACCTGGCCGGCGCCGCGACCATCGACGCCGTGCAGTGGCTGCTGCACAGCGACAGCCGGGCACCGGTGCTGCTGGTGGCGACCGCCCCGATCGATCGCCTGGACAGCGGCCTGCGCGGCCTGGCCGACACCGGCCTGCTCGTCGAGCTGGGGCCGTTGACCGAGTACGACGTCGCCGTCCTGGCCGAGCGCGCCGGTCTGGCCAGTGAGGCCGCCTTCGTCTGGGACCTCACCCAGGGGCACCTGATGTTCGTCGTCGACGTGCTGGCGGCCCTGGGGCGCGGCGAGCGGCGCGAGGACATCCCGGGCACCCTCCGCTCCATGGTCCTGCACCGCGTCCGGCGCAGCGGCTCCGAGGTCGAGGGGCTGCTGCAGGCGGCCTCGGTGATCGGCACCGCGTTCGCCCCCGATACCCTGCAGCAGCTCGTCGACCGCAGCCCGGCCGAGTTGATGAACGTGCTCCAGACGGCCTCGGCCACCGGCCTGATCGTCTCCCGCAACGACCGGTTCGTCTTCTCGCCGCCGATCCTGGGCCGCGCGCTCTACGAGGACCTGCCCGGCCCGATCCGCGTCCTGCGGCACCGGCAGCTCGCCGAGATCCTCGCCGACCGGCCCGAGCTGCGGGCCCACCACCAGGAGCGCGGCGGCCTGGTCGCCGCCGCCGCTCACTCGTGGTTCGAGGCGGCCGACCTCGCCCGGCGTGCCTTCGCGAACGCCGACGCGGTCCGGCTCTACACCTGGGCGCTCGCCGGCGCCCGGGAGGTCCAGGACCATGCCCTCGAGGGCGAGGTGCTGATCGGCCGCGGTGCCGCCCGCGAGGATCTGGCCGACTTCGACGGCGCGACCGAGGACCACCTGCGGGCCGAGGAGCTCGCGGTCGCGGGCGGCGACCGCAAGCTCCGCGCCCGGGCGGTCGAGCGGCTGGGCTGGACCGCCTACTACCGACGCGACGTCGACGAGACGTTCGCACGGGCCGAGGAGGCGTCCCAGATGCCCGAGGCGGGCCCGGGCGCCTGGAACCTCCTGGGCCGCACCCGGCATTGGGCCGGCGACTTCCACGGGGCACACCAGGCCTACGAGCGCGCGCTCGAGGAGATGGGCTCCGAGGACGAGGCGATCCGGGCCTCGGTCCTCAGCTGCCTGGGGGCCCTGCTCGAGCACGCCGACCGCTACGGCGATGCCATCGAGGTGCTCGACGAGGCCGTGGCCGTCTCCCACGACCTGGGCACCTTCCACCCGCTGCTGCGCGGGCTGTTCTTCGCCGGGATGGCCCGGGCGAACGCGGGCGACCTGTCCGGCGCACTGACCGCGCTGCAGACCAAGGCGGCGATACTGGAGCGCTACGACGTGGCGTTCTACCGGGCACGCACCAACACGACGCTCGCCTGGGTGTGGCGCGAGCTGGGCGAGTCGTCCCGGGCGCAGCTGCTGGCCGAGCTCGCCCTCAGCCAGTCCCGCGAGGTGGAGGCCGGCAGCCTGCAGATCGAGCAGGAGCTGCACGCGCTGGTCGCCCTGGCCGACAGCGAGCTCGCCGCCGGCCGCAGCGACCTGGCCGCCGAGCGGCTGAGCGCCGCCCAGGGGCTGGTCGACGCGTGGCTGCCCTTCCGGTGGCGCGGCGACCTGCGGGTCAAGGAGGTCGGCGCCCGGATGGGTCTGGTCGCCCCGGAGGCGCTGCTGGTCGCCGCGCGCGAGGCGCAGTCGCCGAAGTACCAGACCCTCGCGCTCCACCTGATGGGCCGGCGCGAGGAGGCGGCGGCGCTGGCCCGGCAGACCGGGTCGCTGCTGCTCCTGGGCGAGGTGGGGGCGCCGGCGGAGGCCGACGACGCCCTGCGCCGGCTGGCCGCCTCGCTTCCGCAGCAGCTGCGCGCCGGATTCGTCCGGGCCGGTCGCCTACCCCGATCCCGCGCCTGAGGGCGCACCACCGAGCCGCCGGCGGAGCCGGGCCAGACGGGCGCCGGTCGCCAGCCCGAAGAGCAGCGCCCCACCCGACGACGCGCCGATCCGGCGGACCCGGGCGGCCGCCTCCGCAGCTCCGGCCGCGTCCGCGACCGCGACCGACCGCCCGAGGTCGTGCACCGGGGCGATCGACTCGCCGCGCTCGGCCCAGTGCAGGAACCCGCGACTCAGGTCCGTGGTCCGCGCCGCCACGGCGGCCGCGACGTCCGCGGACTCCTCGTCCGCCGCGATCCACGCCCGGGCCAGCAGCAGTCCGGCCACCACGTCGTCGCCCGCCGGGGTCAGCCCGCCGCCACGGCCGGCCAGGGTCCGGGCCGCGGCGACCAGGTCGCGGCGGACCAGTGCGTCACGGACGCCCGGCCAGCAGCCGTGCAGGTCGGCGGGCAAGGGATCGGGCAGCGTCGACAACCCTTGGGCGAGCCGGACCAGCCGCTCCGGGTCCCCCGGCCGCGGCAGCCACGGCGCATAGGGCTCCACCTCGGCCAGGTCGACCGCCCAGCCCCGCCCCTGGAGCAGGTCGCCGGACCGCCGGACCGGCTCTCCCTCGCCGACCCGAGGTGGGACGTCCACCACCAGATGGAGGGGGCCGCACGGGATCGCCGGGCCCGCGACGGCGTACACCCCGGCGGGCGTGCCGATGTAGCAGCCGTGCCGGAAGCGACCCACGACCCGGCCGGTGACGCCGTCGGGATGCAGGTCGGGTACGCCGCGGCCGAGGCCGGTCGGCCCACGCACGGTCGTCTCAACCAGCGGTCCGGGTCCCTCCGGCGAGCCGTCGGTCGAGGTCGAGCAGGGCCGCGGCGAAGCACTCGACCGGAGCCCACGCGACCCCTGCGCCGACCTGACCGACCCCGTCGGAGACGTGCACGATGCCGGTGTTCACCGCCGGCGTCACCCCGGACTCCACGACCCGGCGCACGTCCACGCCCACCGGGGTGCCCACGTTGTCGAGGATCGGCAGCCGGAACCGTGGGCTCTCCCCGACGCAGATCCGCTGCATGCTCCGCGTCGCCGCGATCGCGTCGGCCATCCGACCGCCGAGGAAGCCCGCCACCGCCGGCGAGTTGGCGGCCGCGGGGCCGCCCAGCCCGATCAGCTCGAGGACCGCGCTGTCGCCGATGTCGGGCGCGCTGGTCTCCGGCCCGTAGCCCGGGTAGTAGAGCGCGTCCTGGATGGGCGGCGAGGGCGCGAGGAACCAGTCCCGGCCGGCTCCGGCGAGCCGGATCCCGTAGTCGGTGCCGTTGCGCGCCATCGTCGTCACGATGCTCGACTCGGGGACCTCCCCCGCCCATTCGGTGAGCGACTTCGCCGCGGCCATGGCGACGTTGAGGAACATCAGGTGGTTGGCGCTCAGGAAGGTGGCCGCGTCCGCGGCGCTGGGGTGAGCGCTGCGGACGAGATAGGGCAGCAGGTCGCGCAGGAACAGGTTGGTGGTGGCCTGCACCCGCATGTGCACGTCGTCGCCCATCGGCACGCCCTGGGCGGCGAGCGCCAACACGTCCACCGGCCCGTGTGCCTCCACCGCCTCGGCGAGCACCGGACCGAGGTGGTCGCGGACGAACCGCAGCCGGTCGATCGCCTCGTCGGAGTCCACCCCGAACCACGGCACCTGACCCGAGCCCTGGTTGAGGCTGGAGTACGTCGTCAGGCCCGCGGCTTCGTTGCGGACCTCGTAGACCGGCGCGCTCGGACCGATCGAGGTGGCCATCGGCACCACGGTGCGATGCTCGTTGGCCGGCCGCAGCTCGACCTCGCCCGCCTCGACCAGCGCCGCGGCGGCGGCCACGTCGGGCGCCCAGCCCTCGGCGACCACCGTCGCCTGCACCGAGCGGCGCAACGGGTCCGGCATCCGGTCCCAGGTGATCCCCGGACCGCTGTGCAGCACCGTCCGCCCGCCCATGCCGGGCACGGCCTCTCCGGCGGTGCGTACGCCGACCAACAGCGGAACGCCTTCGTTGAGCCGCCGGACCACCTCGGCGTTGGCGGCGTCGACCCGCTCGGCGTACGGCCCCGAGAGCCGGCTCAACGCGGCCACCAGCTCGGTGTCCCCGCCCGCGGGGATCCGCCAGTCCACACCGATCACGGCGTGGCCCTGGTCCCGCACGGCCTGCTCGAAGAGCGGGAGCCCGACGTTGACCACGTCCACGGACTTCGGGAGATCGACGACGGGCGACTGCGTCATGGGTGCGGACCCCTTCACGAGCGACGATGGATGTCTCGAACGACATTGACGTTTACTATACGATACGTCGGATGGCGAACACAGCACCGCTCAGTCCCCCGACCGCCCACCCGGCACGGCCGGACCTGGCCGACGTGGTGCGGGTGGTCCGCGAGCACAGCGGGGTGACCGGGAAGCGGCACATCGCAGGAGTCCGACGGATCGTCGGCACCGACGATCCCCTGCACGGCCCCGGCGACGACGGCGCGGTCGTGGAGCTCGACGGCGCCCGGGCCGTGGTCTGCGGCGAGGCGATCGCACCCGCCTTCGTCACCGCGGACCCCTACGGCGCCGGCATCGCCGCGGTGCTGGCCAACGTCAACGACATCGCCGCGATGGGCGCGGTCCCCCATGCGATCGTGAACACGCTGGTGGGACGGGCGGCGGAGGTCGACCGGGTGCTCGACGGGATGCGCGACGCCGCGGCGATCTACCGGGTGCCGATCGTCGGCGGCCACCTGACCGCCAGCGACGGCGACGCCTCCCTGTCCGCCTTCGCCCTCGGCCAGACCCGGGCACCCCTCTCGATGGCCCACGTCCGACCCGGACAGGCCCTGCTCCTCCTGTCCTGCCTGCACGGCACCATGCGCAGCGACTTCCCGTTCTTCACCACACTCGAGCAGCAGCGCGAGACGCTCGCCGACGACGTCCGGCTGCTGGCCGGCGTGGCCGAGTCCGGCGCAGCGGTCGCCGCGAAGGACGTGTCGATGGCCGGCCCGCTCGGGTCGCTCGCGATGCTCCTGGAGTTCACCCGGCACGGCGCGGTCGTCGACCTGGACGCCATGCCGATCCCCTCCGGCGTCGACCCGTTGCGCTGGGCCGTCTCGTTCCCCACCTACAGTTTCTGGCTGACCGCGGCCGCCGACCGGGTGCCGGAGTGCCTCGACCGGTTCGCCGCCCATCCCCACCTGACCTGTGCCGCGGTCGGTGAGGTCACCGAGTCCAGCCAGGTGGTCCTGACGCAGGGCTCGGAGCACGAGGTGCTGATGGACCTCGCCCGCGAGTCGGTGACCGGCCTCTGGGCCTGATCACCGCAGCCCGACCGGGCGAGGCGGCCAGCTCCGGGCCTCCGCCTCGGTCAGGTCGAAGTGCATCAGCTGGTGGTCGAAGCCGCAGTACGGAGCCGGGTCGCCCATGGCGCGCCAGCCGAGCCGGCCGAAGAAGCGGACGTTGGGCAGCTGGATCTGCGCCTCCATCACCTCGCCGCCGGCCGCGGCGGCGGCGGTCACGGCGAAGCGGACCAGCTCGGCGCCGACGGTCGAGGACCGGTGCTCGGGCAGCACCGCCAGGCGGTCCCCACGCCAGCGCCCCGGACCGAGGCGGTAGAGCCGGACCGTGCCCGCCACCTCGTCGCCCTCCGCGGCGAGGACGTGCACCGTCGCGGGATCCGCGTCATGGGCGTCGATGTCGGTGAACTCCATGATCCGCTGCTCGATCACGAAGACCCGATGCCGTACGGCGTAGTGCGCGGCGCGATCGGTGACTCCGGCCGCCCAGACGGCGATCGTCGGGGACTCGACGACGGCGCCCCTCGCACTCATCGCCGGCCTCAGGACGCGCTGCGGGCGGGGATCCCGCCCGGCATGGAGGGCATCCCGAGCTGGATCGACCGCTCCAGCGAGCCGAGGGCCGAGCACGCCTGGCAGCGGGCGCAGCCGGCGGCGACCTTGTCGGCGGTGAGCCCCCGCCGGACCAGCTCCGGCGCGACGGCGCGGGCGATCCGCTCGGTGTAGTCGGCCGCCGGCGGCACCGCATCGGCCATCAGGCTCCCCGGCACCGGGCGCAGCGGCACGATGAACGGGTAGACCCCGATGTCCACGGCCCGCTTGCAGCCCTCGATCGTCAGCTCGGGATCCTCGCCCATCCCGAGGATCACGTACGTGGTGACCTGGCCCTCGCCGAACCGCTCGACGGCGTACTCCCAGGTCTCGAAGTAGCGCTCGATGCCGGTGCGAGCCTTCGGCGGCGCGACCCGAGCGAGCACCTGGGGGTCGAACGACTCCACATGGATGCCCAGGCTGTCGATGCCGCGGTCGCGCACCGTGTCGATCACCGCGAGATCGGTGGGCGGCTCGAACTGCACCTCCACGGGCAGCCCGCTGGCCTCCTTCATCGCCTGGCCGCACTTGCTGACATAGAAGGCCCCGCGGTCCTTGCCGTACGTCGACCCCGTCGTCAGCGTGATGTCCACCGCGCCGTCGAGGTCACGGGCGGCGACCGCCACCTCGGCCAGCTGCTCGGGGCGCTTGACCTTGACCGTGCTGCCCGAGTCGAGGGAGACGCCGATGCCGCAGAACCGGCACTGGTCGTCGTTGCCCCAGTAGGCGCAGGTCTGCAGCACCGTGCTGGCCAAGGAGTCCAGGTGCATCAGCGCGAGCTTCCAGTACGGCGTCCCGTCGGCCGTGGACAGGTCGTAGAACCGGGGCCGGTTCGCCGGCGTGGCCGAGGCGAGCCGGACCCCGTCGCGGTAGATGCCGTGCCCCGAGTCCTCGCTGAGCATCTCGTAGGGGGAGTCGCCCACGTAGCCGGCGTCGACCGGCACCGTCACCGGACTCCCCTCGACCCAGATCATCCCGGCGTCGGAGGGTCCGGCGCCGCCGGGGCGCCGCTCCAAGGGACCACTGATCCGTAGGCCCTTCTCCTGGAGCTGGAGGATCAGGTCGCTGAGGCGACCTGCGTCGTCGGCAGTGGTGACGGGTCCACTGCTCGATGCCGTCTGGGTCACGGTGGTCCTTCCCGGTAGGCGCTGTCTCACTGTAGTTCTCGCAAGAGATGCCGTCTACTATCCGACACGTTCGGGGCCGTACGCCTCGATCGCGCGGACCAGTGCGGCCTCGGCATCGCGAGCAGACTCCTCGTCGGCGTAGTCACCGACCATCGCCAGCAGCGCGGCCGGCGGGTCGGCGATCGCGTGATCACCCGTCTCCGGCTCCAGCGCCAGCACCTCCAGGGCCCACGAGCACTCGAGCCCCGAGCCCAGCGCCGGCTGGTCGACCCGCTGGACCGCCAGCCCGCTCGGGAGGTGCATGCGGACCTCGACCACCGGAGCGCCGTACTCGACGGCGTCCGCACGGGACCGATGGATGTCCACCCACGCGCCACCCTCCGCCCGCGCCTCCGCGATCCGGTCCACGCGCGCCCGTCGCGCCTCCAGTGCCACGACCCTCTGGTGCCGCAGCGAGAAGGCCGCGCCCGCGACCTGGTCCGCCACGATCGCCCCGGGCGGCAGGCCGGCCTCGTCGGCCACCTCGGCCGCCAGTCGCTCGGCCTCCGACCACCGGTCGACGAGCTCGTCGGTGGTCTCGACGTCGGCGAGCCGGTCGACCAGGGCGCGCACCAGTCGGATCGCACGCTGATAGCGCTCGACATCGCCGCCACCGAGCGAGTAGAGGGACTGCTCGGCCGAGCGCCAGCCGGCCACCAGGGTGCGCACCGTCAGCTCGTCCATCGCGGCCTCCATGCCTCGCCTCATTGGCTCGTTCCGGGAACGTGTGTCTACTATACGACACGTCCTCTGTCATGGTGTCTGCAGCGGACCGCACCTGACCGGGAGGTTGAGACCCCAGATGAACGAGGTCGCCGTGATCGCCCTCGGTGGCAACGCGCTCACCAGGGAGGGCCAGCGCGGGACGCTGGAGGAGCAGTACAGCAACGCGCTCGCGATGGCCAGATCCGTGCGCTCCCTGCTGCGCAAGGGCTGGCGGATCGTCATCGTGCACGGCAACGGACCCCAGGTGGGCAACCTGGCGATCCAGCACGAGGAGGGCGCCCGCCTGGTGCCCGCACTGCCGCTCTACTCGCTCGGCGCGATGACCCAGGGGGCGCTCGGCAGCCTGATCTGCCTCGCCCTGCACGAGGTGTGCGCCGCCGAGATCTCCGGCGCCGTCTCGGTGGTCACCCACATCGTCGTCGACGCCGACGACCCGGCGTTCACCAACCCGACCAAGCCGATCGGCCCGTTCTTCGAGCAGCAGGTCGCCGAGGACTTCGCCCGGACCCGTGGCTGGACCATGGTGCCGGACTCGGGTCGCGGCTTCCGGCGCGTGGTGCCCTCCCCCGTACCCCGGGCGATCCTCGAGGCCGACGCGATCGCCACCCTGACCGCGGCGGGCAACATCGTGGTCGCCGCGGGCGGCGGCGGCATCCCGGTCGTGCGCGAGAACGGCGTGCATCGCGGCGTCGACGCGGTGATCGACAAGGACCTCGCCGCCGAGCGCATCGCGGTCGCCGCACGAGCGACCGCACTGGTGATGGTCACCGGGGTGCCGGCGGTGAAGCTGGACTTCGGAACGCCGACGGAGCGGGCGATCGCCGACATGAGCGTCGGCGATGCTCGGCGGCACCTGGTCGACGGGCAGTTCCCCCCGGGGTCGATGGGCCCCAAGATGAGCGCCGCCATCGAGTTCGTGGCGGGCTCGCCGCCCGGCGCCCGCCGCTTCGCGGCGATCACCACCCCCGAGCTGGTGTACGCCACCCTCGACGAGCCGCACGGCATCGTCGAGGGTGAGCGTGGCACCCGGATCCTGCCCGAAGATGTCCCCGCGCACCTGGTCGAGGAGCCTGTCGGATGACCACCCGCGTCACGGTACGGAAGAACGCCTACAAGGACAGCGTCCGCCTCCTGGAGGCGACCAGAGCGGTCCTCGAGTCGCCCGGCGTGGACTGGGGGTGGGCGCTGATGGCCACCCCGGCCAACCTGGAGACCCTGGCCGAGCAGGGGATCACCGAGGGCCTCACGGGCGCCGTCGCCAACGATCTCGTGATCGCCGCGACCGCCGACTCGGAGGAGAGCGCCGAACGCGCACTCGCCGTGGCCGAGGCCACGCTGTTCGAGGCGGGGTCCGCCGAGCAGGACGAGGTCGAGCGCACGGCCGCCGACCTGGGCGCCGCCCTGGTCGAGCACCCGGCGGCCAACGTCGCGATCGTCTCGGTGCCCGGCGCCTACGCCGCCCTCGAGACGCACAAGGCCCTGACGGCCGGCCTGGACGTGCTCCTCTTCAGCGACAACGTCCCGCTCCCCCAGGAGGTGGAGCTCAAGCAGCGGGCCCGGGCGCTCGGCCGCCTGGTGATGGGCCCCGGCGCCGGCACCGCCATGCTCGCGGGGGTCGGTCTCGGCTTCGCCAACCGGGTCAGCCCGGGGCCGGTCGGCGTCGTGGCCGCCGCCGGCACCGGTGCGCAGGAGGTGATGAGCCTGCTGCACGGCTGGGGCGTCGGCGTCACACACGTCATCGGCGTCGGTGGCCGCGACCTCTCCCCCGACGTGGACGGGCTGATGGCCGAGTCGGCGCTGCGCGCCCTCGACGCCGACGACCGGACCGAGGCGATCCTCCTCGTCTCCAAGCCCCCGTCCCGGGAGGTCGCGGAGCGGCTGCTCGGCATCGTGCGGAAGCCGATGGTGGCGGCGCTGATGGGCCTGCAGGAGACGCTCGCCGCACCCGATCACGTGCGTGTCGTGAACACCCTGGAGGCCGGCGCCGTCCGCACCCTGGCCCTGGCCGGGGGCACCGAGCCGGATCTGGTCGGCGACCTGGGCGAGCAGGTCGCGACCGCGATCACCGGTCTCCCCCAGGACCGGCGCAAGCTCGTGGGCCTCTACAGCGGGGGCACGCTCTGCTACGAGGCGCTGACCATCGTGACGCCGCACCTGGGACCGATCCACTCCAACGTCCCCCTCGAGAAGGGGCTGACCCCCGAGACGGCGGCGCCCGGCGACCACCTGCTCCTCGACCTCGGGGAGGAGGAGTACACCCAGGGCCGGCCGCACCCGATGATCGACCCGCAGGCCCGGGTGGAGTTCCTCCACCAGCAGGCCGACGACCCCGCGGTCGCCGCCGTCCTGCTCGACGTGGTCATCGGCGACGGTGCCCACGCGGATCCCGCCGGGATGCTCGCCCCGGCCGTCGAGAAGGTCATCGCGTCCGGTGCGGTCGTGGTCGCCTACGTCCTCGGCACCGACCTGGACCCCCAGGACCGGGCCGCCCAGGTCGCCACCCTCCGCGCCGCGGGCTGCGTGGTCGCCCCGACCGCCGCCCGGGCCGCGCTGGCGGGTGCGGCGATCTCACTGCGGGACCCCGCACTGGTCGCGCAGGAGCTGTGAGGTCCCCCGGATGAGCAGCACGCGGATCGCACTCACCACCTACTCGGTCAAGCCACGCGGCGGCGTCGTGCACACGCTCGAGCTGGCCGAGGCGCTGAGCGCCCGCGGCGCCGACGTCACGGTGGTCGCGCTCGCCGAGGCGGGTCGGGGGTTCTTCCGCCCCACCGCGGTGCCGGTGCACCTCGTGGAGTCGCCGCCGCCGGCGCCGACCCTCGAGGAACGGGTCTTCGACTCGATCGCCGCCCTCACCGACGCGTTGCGCCGGATCGGGCCCGGCTTCGACATCGTGCACAGCCAGGACTGCATCTCCGCCCGGGCCGCCGCCCGGGTCCGCGACGCCGGTGCCGGCTTCCGGCTGATCCGCACCGTGCACCATGTCGACGACTTCACCACGCAGGCGCTGATCGACTGCCAGCGCGCGGCGATCGAGGAGCCCGACGAGGTGCTGGTGGTCAGCGAGCTCTGGCGCCGGCTGCTCGCCGAGGAGTACGACGTACCGGCCCGGGTGGTGACCAACGGCGTGCGGGCGGATCGGTTCGCCGGGACGCTCGACGCGGTCCGGCGCAAGGAGCTGCGCGCCGAGATCGGCGCCGAGGACCGGTTCCTCTACCTGACCATCGGCGGCATCGAGCCGCGCAAGGGGAGCCGGCACCTCGTCGACGCGCTGGCCCGGCTGCGGCACACCCGGCCGGATCCGCCGATGCTGGCCGTCATCGGCGGCCACTCCTTCCAGGACTACCGCGCCTACCGCGAGGAGGTGCTCGGTGGTCTGGAGGCCCAGGGTCTGGCGCTCGGGCGGGACCTGGTGCTGCTCGGCACCCTCTCCGACGACGCGGTGGTGGACTGGCTCCACGCCGCCGACGGCTTCGCCTTCCCCTCGCTCAAGGAGGGCTGGGGCCTGGTGATCCTGGAGGCGATGGCCGCCGGCCTCCCCGTGGTGAGCTCGGACCTCGAGGTGTTCGGCGAGTTCCTGACCCCCGACGTCGACGCCGTGATGACCCGGGCCGGCGACGATGCCGACCTCGCGGCCGGCCTGGCCCGGCTGCTCGACGAGCCGGCGACCCGCACGCGGCTCGCCGACCACGGCCCGCGGGTGGCGGCGCGCTACTCCTGGGCGAACACCGCCGACCAGCACCTGCGGATCTACCGCGGCTCGTGAGGTGACGAGGCCGCTCCCCACGGAGCGCGTCTGATCACCCGGCGCGGGCGCCTTCGGGCGACCGGATGAGGTGGTCGAAGGCGGACAGCGCCGCGGTGGCGCCGTCGCCGGCGGAGGTCACGATCTGCTTGTACGGCGCCGCGGTGCAGTCGCCGGCCGCGAACACGCCCGCGACGTCCGTGCGACCGCGGTCGTCGACCACGACCTCGCCCCGCTCGTTGAGGCCGACGACGCCGCTCAGCCAGTCGGTGGCGGGCAGCAGCCCGATCTGGACGAACACGCCGTCGACCGGCACGTCGTGGATGCTGCCGTCGTCGCGGCTCGCGTAGCGCAGCGCCGTGACCCGGTGCCCGTCGCCGAGCACCTCCTCCGTCTCCGCCGACGTGACCACGTCGACCGTGGACAGGCCGCGCAGGGTTCGCTGCAGGACCGCGTCGGCGCGCAGGACGCGGTCGTACTCGAGCAGGGTCACGTGTGCGGCCAGGCCCGCCAGGTCGATCGCGGCCTCGACCCCGGAGTTGCCGCCACCGACGACGGCGACCCGCTTGCCCCGGAACAGCGGCCCGTCGCAGTGCGGGCAGAAGGTGACGCCGCGGTTGAGGTACTCCTCCTCGCCGGGCACGCCGAGCCGCCGCCAGCGGGCGCCGGTGGCGATCACGACCGTGCGCGAGGCCAGCGTCGCGCCGTTGCTGAGATCGACGGCGATCGGCGCGCCGGGCTGCTCCGGCGGGCGCACGGAGGTAGCGCGGTGCGCGACCACCACGTCGACGTCGTGCTCGCGCACGTGGCTCTCCAGCGCGGCGCCCAGGTGCGTCCCCTCGGTGCGCACCACGGAGGGGAAGTTCTCGATGCCCGCCGTGTCGAGCACCTGGCCGCCCATCCGCTCGGCCAGCAGCGCGGTGCGGATGCCCTTGCGGGCGGCGTACATCGCCGCGGTCACGCCGGCCGGACCGCCGCCGACCACCAGGACGTCGTACGGCGGACGGGCGGCGAGGTCGGCGGCCTCTCGCTCGCCGGACGCCGGGTCGAGCCGCGCGACGATCTCGGCCAGCCCCATCCGGCCCTGCCCGAACGGCTCTCCGTCGAGGAAGACCGCCGGCACGCTCAGCACCCCGCGCTCCTCGATCTCCGCCGCGAACGCGCCGCCCTCGATCGCGGTGTGCGACACCTGGGGGTGGAGGGCGCTCAGGGTGTTGAGCGCCTGCACGACGTCGGGGCAGTTCTGGCAGGTCAGCGAGAAGTAGGTCTCGAAGTGCAGCGGCCCCTCCAGGGCACGAGCGCGCGCGAGCAGGTCGGCGTCCGCCTGGGGTGGGTGGCCGCCGACGTGCAGCAGCGCCAGCACGAGGGAGGCCAGCTCGTGGCCCAGCGGAAGGCCCGCGAACCGGACCCCGACGTCCTCCCCCGGTCGGGTCACGAGGAACGACGGGATGCGCGCGTCCCGATCGGGGACGCCCCGGACGGCGGACACCAGCGGGCTCACCTCGGCGATCTCGCTCAGCAGCTCCCAGGTGCGATGCGAGGCCGCGCCGTCGTCCAGGTCGGCGACCAGCTCGACCGGCGTCCGCAGGTGCTGCAGGTGCACGGCGAGCTGCGCCCGGAGATCGGGGCCGAGCATCAGAGCTTGCCCACCAGGTCGAGGGACGGCGTCAGGGTGTCGGCGCCCTCGTCCCACTTGGCGGGGCAGACCTCGCCCGGGTGCGCGGTGATGTACTGCGCCGCCCTGACCTTGCGCAGCAGCTCGGCGGCGTCGCGGCCGATCCCGGCGTCGTGCACCTCGACGGTCCGGATCGTGCCCTCGGGGTCGATGACGAAGGTGCCGCGCAGGGCCTGGCCGTCCTCCTCCACGAGGACGCCGAAGGCCCGAGAGAGCCGGAGCGCGGGGTCGGCCAGCAACGGGTAGCGGACCTTGCCGACGGCGGCCGAGGTCTCGTGCCACGCCTTGTGGGCGAAGTGGCTGTCGGTCGACGCGCCGTACACCTCGACGCCGATCGCGCGGAACTCCTCGTAGAGGTCGGCGAGGTCCTCGAGCTCGGTCGGGCATACGAAGGTGAAGTCGCCGGGGTAGAAGACGATCACGCTCCACCGGCCGCGCAGGTCCTCGTCGGTGACCTCGCGGAAGGCACCCTCCTGGTAGGCGTGGACACGGAACGGCGGGACGGTGGTGTTGACGAGGGACATCGGGCTGGTTCCTGTTCTCGATGAGGTTGATCGGGGGCGGGGATGCTCAGGGGCGGGCGGGCTCGCCGGCGTACAGCGGGTGCTCGGCCACCAGCCGGTCGATCCGGGCGCGCAGGGAGTCGGGGCCGGCGGCGCCGAGGAGCGCCTGGGCGACGACGTCCGCGAGCTCGGCGAACGCCGCATCGCCGAAGCCGCGGGCGGCCAGGGCGGGCGTCCCGAGCCGGAGCCCGGAGGCGACCGAGGCCGGCCGCGGGTCGAAGGGCACGACGTTGCGGTTGGTGGTGATGCCGAGATCGCCGAGGCATCGCTCGGCGTCGAGGCCGGACAGGGCGGCGTCGCGCAGGTCGAGCAGGACCAGGTGGACGTCGGTCCCTCCGGTGAGCACGGAGATGCCGGCCGCCGCCACGTCGGGAGCGCTGAGGCGCTCGGCGACGATCTCGGCCCCGCGCAGCACCCGCTGCTGCCGCTCGCGGAACTCCGGCCTGCCGGCCAGCAGCAGCGCCGTGGCCTTGGCCGCGATGACGTGCATCAGCGGACCACCCTGCTGGCCGGGGAAGATCGCCGAGTCCACCGCGCGCGCCCACTCCGCCCCGCACAGGATCAGGCCGCCGCGCGGCCCGCCGAGTGTCTTGTGCGTCGTCGTGGTGACGATGTCGGCGTACGGGACGGGGTCGGGGTGCAGGCCGGTGGCGACCAACCCCGCCACGTGCGCCATGTCGGCCCACAGCACCGCCCCGACCTCGTCGGCGATCGCTCGGAAGGCGGCGTAGTCCAGGTGCCGCGGGTACGCCGACCAGCCCGCGACGAGCACCCGCGGCCGCTCGGCCAGCGCCCGCTCGCGCACCTGGTCCATGTCGAGCCGGTACGACGTGCGGTCGACCCCGTAGGAGCGCGCGTCGTAGAGCCTCCCGGAGAAGTTGGCCCGCATCCCGTGCGTGAGGTGGCCGCCGTGGGAGAGCTCCTGGCCGAGCAGGACGTCGCCCGGCTGGGCGATCGCCGCGAGCACCGCGGCGTTCGCCTGGGCGCCCGAGTGCGGCTGCAGGTTGACGTGCGTGGCACCGAACAGCGCCTGCGCCCGCTCGATGGCGAGGCGCTCGGCCACGTCGACGTGCTCGCAGCCGCCGTAGTAGCGCCGGCCCGGATAGCCCTCGGCGTACTTGTTGGTGAGGACCGATCCCTGGGCCTGGAGCACCGACCGGGGTGCGACGTTCTCGCTGGCGATCATCTCGAGGCCGGAGCGCTGCCGGCGGAGCTCGGCGTCCAGCACCGCCGCGATCGCGGGGTCGACGTCGCCCAGATCCGCGTCGAGCACGTGGGCGATCGGGCTGGGGTCGGTGACGGTCATGGTGTCCTCTCAGGGGCATGGCGAATGTCAGGGCGGATGTCGAGGCGATGTCGAGGTGGAGGCAGGAGTCGAACCTGCGTACGCGGTGCTGCAGACCGCGGCCTTGCCTCTCGGCCACTCCACCGGGTGGGGTCGTTCAGGTGCAGGGCATCGCCGAGACCGGCGACGAGCCCACGACCGACGTGCTCATGTCGACGTGCTCATGTCGACGTGCTCATGTCGACGTCTCGCCGGACACCACGGGACTCCCTGCGACCGCGGCCGCCACGTCCGCGACCAGCTGCTCCGCCGTCGCGGCGTCGAGCGCGTGGACCGTCAGCCGCAGGTGGTGTGCCGACGGGCCGTCCTCCGCGAGCGCGAAGTCGTCGCCGATCCGCGCGAGCCACCCGCGCCGCATCAGCCGCTGACCGACCCGAGCGGCGTCGCCCCGGACGTCGACCCATACGTTGAGCCCGTCGTCGGCGCGAGCGGCCACCCCGTGGGCGGCCAGCCCGGCGACGAAGGCCGCGTTGCGCTCGGCGTAGTGCGCGCCCGCCGCGGAGACCGCACCGCCGACCGCGGGGTCGAGGAGCAGCGTGCGGGCCAGCCGCTGCAGGAGGTGGCTCACCCACGTCGTACCGGGGCTGATCCGGGCCGCGAGCCGCCCTCCGGTCTCGGGGTCGGACGCGACGAAGGCCAGCCGCAGGTCGGGGCCGAGGAACTTCGAGACCGAGCGGACCAGTGCCCAGCGGGCGTGCTCGGGACCGATGATGCTGTGGTAATCGGTGGTGGACAGCCGGGAGAAGTGGTCGTCCTCGATCACGAGCACGTAGGGGTGCTCGGCGAGCACCGCCCGCAACTCGGCCGCCCGGGCGGCGCTGAGGCTGGTCCCCGTGGGGTTGTGGGCGCGAGGCGTGCACACGACGGCACGCACCCCCGCGCTCAGGGCGGCGCGCAGGCCGGCGACCGTCATCCCCTCCTCGTCCATCGGCACCGGCATCGTGCGGTAGCCCGCCAGGCGGACGGTGTGGATGCTGGCCAGGAAGCACGGGTCCTCCAGGGCGACGGCGTCGCCCTGGGTGAGCGCCTGGGCGAGCAGCCGCTCGACCGCGTCCACCGCGCCGTGGGTGAGGGTCAGCCGGAAGTCCCGTGGCTGGTCGGTGGCGATCCACCGGGTCGCCCACTCGGCCAGCTCGGGGTCGATCACCGACTCGCCGTACAGCGTCGGGGGCGCCGACGACGCCGTCAGCGCGGCCGCGGCGTCCGGCAGCAACCGGGGGTCCGGGTTGCCGTGGCCGACGTCGCGCAGCTCGGTGTCGCGCGCGAACCCCTCCTCGGGGCCGTCGCTGCGCTCGGCGATGGTGGTGCCGGCCCGGCCGCGGGTCCGAGCGACGCCCGCCCGGACGAGCTGGCGGTAGGCCGAGACGACCGTGTTGCGGTTGACCCCGAGCACGTCGGCGAGCTGGCGCACCGGCGGCAGCGGCGCCCCGGGGCGGAGCGCACCGCTGTCGACGTGAGCGCGGACGCTGGCCGCGATCTCACTCGCGGTGGTCCCGGCGATCGGCGCGGTCACCGTCGACTCCCCCTCGCTCCAGTTTGGCATAGGCCAACGCTAACATATGACCTATGCCAAACGAACCGGGGCCCCTCGAGCCCGAGCCGCACTACCCCACGGCCCGCACCGTCGCCGACGTCGAGCGGAACCTCGCCGCCGTCCGCGACCGCATCGACGGCGCCGCGCGGCGCGTCGACCGCGACCCGGACGAAGTGCGGCTGCTTCCCGTCAGCAAGACCGTCCCCGAGGACCGGATCCGCCTGGCCGTCGCCGCCGGCGCCACCCTGCTCGGTGAGAACAAGGTGCAGGAGGCGCTCCGCAAGCACCGCGCGCTCGCGAACCTCCCCGTGGCGTGGTCGGTGATCGGCCATCTGCAGACCAACAAGGCCAAGGACGTGGCGAGCTTCGCTGCCGAGTTCCAGGCCCTCGACCGGCTCCGGGTCGCCGAGGCGCTCGACCGCCGGCTCCAGGCGGCCGGGCGCAGGCTCGACGTCCACGTGCAGGTGAACACGTCGGCCGAGGACTCCAAGTTCGGGCTGCCACCCGAGGAGCTGCCCGCCTTCCTGGCCGCGCTCTCCCCCTACTCCGCCCTGCGCGTGCGCGGCCTGATGACGCTGGCCCTCCTCACCCCCGACACCGACCGGATCCGGGCCTGCTTCCGCCTGCTCCGCACGCTGCGCGATCGGGCCCGCGAGAGCGACCCCGACCTGATCGGACCGGGCGAGCTGTCGATGGGCATGTCGGGCGACTACGAGATCGCGGTCGAGGAGGGCGCTACCTGCGTGCGGGTCGGCCAGGCGATCTTCGGTGCGCGCGCCACGCCCTCCCAGTACTACTGGCCCGAGCAGACCGGCCGCCCCACCGCGTGAACGAGCTCGCCCGTCCCGGCACCCGGTCGGCGACGCTCCGCCGGATGCGCGCGCGACGACCGGGACCTTGCCTCCGGCGTATCCTCGAAGGCGAGGCTCTCCTGCTTGACGGAGGTCGCCGTGGATGTCGTGTGGATCGTGTTGGCGGTGCTGTCGACGCTGGCCGTTGCGGGCTGGCTCGCCTCCGTGCGCGTCGTCAAGCAGGTGGAACGCGGCGTGGTGTTCCGGCTGGGCCGCGTCCAGCCTCAGCCACGGCGCCCCGGCATGACCCTGCTCGTCCCCGTCGCGGACCGGATGACGCGCGTCAACGTGCAGGTGGTGACGCTGCCCGTGCCGGCGCAGGACGGCATCACCCGCGACAACGTCACCGTCCGGGTCGACGCGGTCGTCTACTTCCGGGTCGTCGACCCCCTGCGGGCCGTCGTGGAGGTCCAGGACTACGCGTTCGCCATCGCCCAGGTCGCGCAGACCTCGCTGCGCTCGATCATCGGGAAGAGCGAGCTCGACGACCTGCTGTCCAACCGGGAGAAGCTCAACCAGGGCCTCGAGGTGATGCTCGACAGCCCGGCCGCTCCCTGGGGCATCGAGATCGACCGCGTCGAGATCAAGGACGTGGAGCTGCCGGAGACCATGAAGCGGTCGATGTCGCGCCAGGCCGAGGCCGAGCGGGAGCGGCGGTCCCGGGTGATCACGGCCGACGGCGAGTACCAGGCGTCGCAGCGGCTCTCCCAGGCGGCGGCCGCGATGGCGGACACGCCGGCGGCCCTCCAGCTGCGCCTCCTCCAGACGATGGTGGAGGTGGCCGCCGAGAAGAACTCGACGCTCGTGCTGCCCTTCCCGGTCGAGATGCTCCGCTACTTCGACGCGATCGCGGCCGGGACGTCGACCGCGTTGCCCGATCAGGAGTCGGATCCGGGGTAGCGACCCCGCCGCACTCGTCCCCGAACGCATCCAGACCGAGCACGTTCGCGCAGCCGACCCCCTACCGATTCCGGCACCGCCACCGGAGCCGCACAGTCAGGACACGACACGAACCCAGAGCGACGACGCGCGAAAACCGTCGGCGGCGACACCGGTCCGGCCAGATCGCCGACATCGGTGGCGTCGTCCGCAGTCGTGCCCGCTACGCGCTCGTCGCCGGCGTCCTGTCCGCGATCGGATTCCTCCTGCTCGGCGTGCTGTCGCATTCGGAGGCGGCCGGCGCGTCCCACGACGTGCTGGCCGCGGGCCGAGGCACCGAGGTAGCTGGTGATGCTGGTACCCGTCGCGCCGATGTTGATCGTGGCGACCAGGTTCCGCGACATCGTGGCGAGTGACGCGGCTCAGCCGCCGAGCAGCCGCGCCAGGACGGCCGCCTGGCTGTGCTCGAGGTCGCGGGCCGCGGTCAGCAGGCTGACCGGTCGGTCGCCGACGAGCTCGCGCAGCCGCTCCGCTGCGGCGCGGCCCGCGTCGGACTGCAGCTCGGCGCGGTACCGGTCGGCGAACTCCGGGAACCGCGCGACGTCGTGGGCGTACCACCGGCGCAGCTCGTGGGAGGGGCCGACGTCGGGGCACCAGCGGTCGATGCGCGGGTCGTCGCGACGCACGCCGCGCGGCCAGAGCCGATCGACCAGGACGTGGACCCGGCCGTCGGTCTCGACGTCGTAGAGCCGCTGTGCCCGGATGTCGGTCACCTGGCCACCGTAGCCCCGGGATCGGGGCTGTCCCCTCGCCTCATGATGTCCTAGAGTTTACACAACTCAATCTTGTATAAACGTGGTCAGGAGGAGCTCGTGACGACGACCGCGGCCGGGGGCCGGATCCAGGAGCTCGACGTGCGCGGGCTGCGCAAGCCGGACAAGCATCCGGCGATCTTCGCGACGTACGCCGCGCTGCCCGCCGGCGCGGCGTTCGTGCTGGTCAACGACCACGACCCGCGGCATCTCCACGACGAGTTCGAGGCCGAGCACCCGGGCAGCCACTACTGGGAGTACCTCAGCCGCGAGCCCCGCGACTGGCGGATCCGGATCACCAAGCTCACCACCACTCCCCTGCCCCGCCTGCTGGCGGACACCACGCTCCTGGCGGGTGCCGACGCGGCACCCGACCCGTCGGCCGCCGGGTGGCGGCTCCAGATCCGCGAGCGCGACCTGGACGCCGACGTCCGCACGCTCGCGCCCGGCGCCTCCGTCGAGGCCCGCACCGGTCCCGACTTCGACGTGCTCCTGCACGTGCTGGCGGGGGCCGGGCAGCTCGTCACCGAGCAGGACACGCTCGACCTGGCGCCGGGGGCGCTGGTCTGGCTGCCGCGCCGCTCCCGTCGCCGCTTCGTCTCCGGCCCCGGAGGGCTGCGCTACCTGACCGTCCACCAGCGCCGCCCGGCGCTGGCCCTCGGCTGAGCCGCGACGGACCGGCGCCCGTCATGTCGCAGACCGCCCACGCCGTGGTGCTCGCGGTGTTCGTCCTCGCGGTGAGCGTGTGGGTGGGCGGGTACGTCGCGATCGGCGTGGTCGCCCGCGCCGCGCGGGCCACGCTGCGGCCCGCCGACCGGGTGGCGTTCTTCCGGGCGCTGGGCCGTTCGTACCTGGGGGTGGGGGTCGCCGCGCTGGCGATCGCCCTCGCCGCCGGCGCGGTCCTGGTGCGCGATCACGAGCGCGACCCGCTGCTCGTCCTCACCGCGGTCCTCGCCGTCGCACTGGTCGCGCTGCTCGCGGTGGCGGTCGTCCAGGCCCGGCGGATGACGCGGCTCCGCCGGCGCGCCCTCGAGGCCGGCGCCGACGCGCACCTCGACGCGCAGGTACGCCGCGGCAGCCGCGCCGCCGGGGCGCTCCGGGCGATCCTCGGGCTGCTCACGGTGAGCCTCGTCGTGCTCGGCGCGTTCCTCGCCACCTGACGCGGGCCGGGCGGCCCCCAGCCGGCTGGGTAGACTCCCCCGAGCCCCGGTCGCCCGGTGGCCGTCGCAGCCGCCCGGCGAGAGCGACCGCGACCCGGGGCCAGCGCCACGTCGTCTCGCCCCGACTCACGGAGCCGCCCGGATGATCCCGCCGCTGCCGCCCGGCACGCACCTGATCCACATCGGTCCGCAGAAGACCGGGTCCACGGCGATCCAGTCCGCGCTGCACCGGGAGCGCGGCCGGCTGCGCGAGCTCGGCTGGGTCCATCCCGGTCGGGCCGGCCGGCCGGTCTACGCCACGGCCGCGGGGCTCGGGACCATCCCGCCGCCCGGCGGACGCGAGCCCGACATCGCGGAGTGGCACGCCTACCGCGACGAGGTCCGGGCGGCCGCGCCGTCGAGCGTCGTGATCAGCCACGAGGCCTTCGGGCGCAGCGACTCGGCCCAGGCGACCCGGGTGATCGAGGAGCTGGGCGGCGAGCGACCGCACGTCGTCGCGGTGGCGCGCCGGCTCGACCAGCTGCTTCCCTCCCAGTGGCAGCAGCGGGTCAAGGGCGGCGAGCCCCGCGCCTTCGAGGAGTGGCTGCGGGTCGTGCTCGACGACCGGCCCGACGACTGGGCATGGCGCAACGTCTGGCGCGGCCACGACACCGTCGCCCTGCTGCGCCGCTGGGCCGACATCGTCGGTCCCGAGAACGTCACGCTGCTGGTGCCCGGCAGCGACCACGCGATGCTGCCCCGGGCGTTCGAGCAGCTGATGGGGCTGCCGGAGGGCCTGCTGGAGCCGACGCCCACCCGCACGAACCGCTCGCTCAGCCGCACCGAGACCGAGCTGGTCCGGCGGCTGAACGTCGCCTTCCACCGGGAGCGCTGGGGCAAGCCGCAGCGCCATGCCCTGCTGACCCGCGGCCTCGTGCGCACCCTGGTCCTCTCCCCGGAGCCGGACGAGGCGACCGCCGACCGGGAGCGGCTGCCCGGGTGGGCGCTCGACCGGGTGCGGGTGCTGTCCGAGGCCCGGCTGGCCGAGCTCCCCGGGCTCGGCGTGCGCATCGTGGGCGACGTCGACGCCCTGCGCGTGCCCGACGACGACCCCGGCGCGGATCCGCAGCCGATCGCCCAGGTGCCGGTCGAGGTGGCCGCCACCACCCTGGAGGCGCTGGCCGCCGCGGCCGTGCGCGCCCACCGGGTGGAACGGCGGGGACACCGCCGCCAGGTGCGCCGGCTGCGGCGTACCGTCCGGCGGCTGCGACGCACGCGGCGGACGCAGGCACCGCGCCCCGGACCCGTGCGCCGGCTGCGGCGCCGGCTCGCGGCGCTCCGGCGCCGGTAGGCCGTCAGCTCATGCGGTCGACGACGTGCTCGGCGATCGCGAGGCTGGAGGTCGCCGCGGGCGACGGCGCGTTGCGGACGCTGGTGATGCCGTCGGCCCGGTGGATCACGAAGTCGTCGACCAGCGAGCCGTCGCGCTCCAGGGCCTGGGCGCGCAGCCCGAGACCGGCCCGGCGTACGTCGGCGGCGCCGATCGAGGGCACGTAGCGCTGGGCGTCGCGCATGTACGCCGACGCGGACAGCACCCCGCGCAGCTCGGTGAGGCCGGTGCGCCAGTGCTCGCCCGCGAACCGCCAGAAGCCCGGCCAGGTCAGGGTGTCGGCGAGGTCGCGGGCCGCGAACGACGCGCGGCCGTAGGCGCGCCTGCTCAGCGCGAGGAACGCGTTGGGCCCGACCTCGAGCCCACCGGTCACCCGGCGGGTGAAGTGCACGCCCAGGAACGGGTAGCGGGGGTCGGGGACCGGGTAGATCATGCCGCGCACCCGGTCCTGCTTCTCGGGCACGACGGCCATGTACTCCCCGCGGAAGGGCACGATGCGCGGGGCGCTCGGTCCGCCGAGCAGCACCCCGAGGCGGTCGGACTCCAGACCGCCGCACACGACGAGGCGGTCGACGCGGTGTCGCTCAGCCCCGCAGAGGACGTCGATACCGCCGGGCCCGCGCACGGCGCCGGTCACGGTCGTCGACAGCCGGATCCGGCCGCCGGCGGACGCGATCTCCGCCGCGATCCGCTCCGCGATCGCCACGTAGTCGGTGATCGCGGTGTGCGGCGAGTGCAGGGCGGCGATGCCGGCGGCGTGCGGCTCGATCTCGGCGATGCCGGCGCCGTCGACGCGGCGCAGACCGGGCACGCCGTTGCTCCGCGCGGTCTGCTCGAGCGCGGCGAAGCGGCCCAGCTCGTCGGCGTCGACGGCGACGACCAGTTTGCCGCACTCGTCGTAGGGCAGGCCGTGATCGGCGCAGTAGTCCCGCAGCAGCGCGCGGCCGCGGGTGCACAGCTCGGCCTTGAGACTGCCGGGCCGGTAGTAGATGCCCGCGTGCACGACGCCGGAGTTGTGGCCGGTCTGGTGCGCGGCCAGCCGGTCCTCCTTTTCGAAGACCACGACCCGCACCCCCGCGCGACGGCGGGTGAGCTCGCGACCGACGGCCAGGCCGACGATGCCGCCCCCGACGATCCCGACGGTCTCCTCGGACATGCCCCGATCCTCCCCTATCCGGGGCTCCGTTCGCAGGTGTACGTCGGGTGGGGCTGGGTCTTCGGGTCTCGGGGTCGCAGGTTCATCAAGGGATGAAGGTCGACCCGCGCTCACCCGGGTGAGCTCGACCAGGGACGCGGCGCTCCGCCCTCATCCCTTGATGAAGCGACGACACGACCGCCCCGGGTGGACGGCAAGACGCCCGCCGGACGAGCCGGCGCTCAGGCGGACCGCGGCCCGCTGAGCCGGACCAGCCCCCAGCCGAGCAGCATCAGCACGACGCCCATCACGGCCACGAACGCCGCGACGCCGAACGCCACGACCGAGGTGAACAGGCTGGCGCGGAGGAACGACGCGTTCATCACCGTGGCGCGGTTGGGGTCGTCCTGGGCGAGCTCGGAGTAGGTCTTGCCGCCCGCGATCTCCTCGGCGTGCGTGGCGATGATGTCGGCCTGCGAGTACGCCGTGAACGGGCCCTTGACGTCCTTGCCCGCGAACCAGCGGGCGTCGTCGGAGACGGTGATGTGCTCCTGGGCGAGGGTGTTCGAGACGATGGCGTAGGTCGCGACGCCGGCCACCAGGAAGATCGCGCCGAGCACGGCGATGATGATCCCGATGGTGCGGGCGCTCTTGGTGCGCTGCTGGCCCGGATGCGCGGGGGCGGCCGGGCTCTCCTCTGGCTCGGTCATGGGACCAGACAAGCACCCGGGCCGCCGGCCGGGGTCACCCGTTCCGGGTGGAAGACGGCGTCCTACGCGACGACCTCGAAGCGCAGCCCGGCGGGGCGCAGGCGGGCCAGCAGCGCGTCGCCCATCGCCTGCGCGGTGGTGACCTGGCCGGCGGTGGGCGGGTTGTCGTCGAGCACGAGGCAGAGCGCCGACTCGGCGAGCATCTTCGCGGTCTCGTCGTAGCCCGGGTCGCCGCCGGAGACCCGGGTGTGCGCCCGGCGCCCGTCGCCCTCGGCGACGACGTCGACGCTGAACCACGACCGCGACCGGCGGGCCGGGTCGGGCCCCTCGCCCGGCTTGACCCGGTCGAGCGCGAGCCGCCGCAGCGGCGGCACCTGCGCGGTGAGCACCATGGCGCCGACGGCGGCCGCCCCGCCCACGGCGTACCGCAGCGTGCGGGTGCCGGCGAAGTGGGAGTAGCGGAAGTCGGGACCGTACGCCGCGAGCGCCGCGCCGCTGCGGGCCACCACGATCGGGTCGATGGTCGGCAGCGGCAGCAGCCAGTAGCCGAGCAGCGGGTCGCGGTGCGGCTTGCCCGCGACCGCCCGGGAGCGGCGGCCCTCCGGCCGGGGCTCGACGCGCCTGCGCTCCTCGGTCACCTCCTTGATCTGCTTGGCCCGCGAGAGCGCCGTCATCGCGGAGTGGAAGGTGCCGCCGGAGAACGCCGCGCCCGCCCGCACCACGCCGCGAGCGGTGACCGGCCCCTCGGCGGCGAGGTGCTGCACGGCGTGCAGCACGCCCAGGTCGTGGGGCACCGAGTCGAAGCCGCAGGCGTGCACGATCCGGGCGCCGCTGCGCACCGCGGTCGAGTGGTGGCGCAGGTACATCCGGTCCACGAACTCCGGCTCGCCGGTGAGGTCGACGTAGTCGGTCCCGGCCGCCGCACACGCGGCGACCAGCGGCTCGCCGTACGTCACGTAGGGGCCGACGGTCGTGATCACCAGCCGGGCGCGGCCGGCCACCTCGGCGAGCGAGGCGGGGTCCTCGACGTCGGCGTGCAGCAGCGGCAGGTCACCGAGCGCGGCGTCGATCTCGGCGAGGCGGCCGCGCACGGCCTCCAGCTTCGGCCGGTTGCGGCCGGCGAGCGCCCAGCGCAGGTCGCCCGGCGCGTGCCGGGCGAGGTAGGCGGCGGTCAGCTCACCGGTGAAGCCGGTCGCCCCGAACAGGACCAGGTCGAGCTCGCGTGCTGCAGGCATGGATCCACTGTGACACCCCCGCCTGAGACGCCCGAGCAGACAGCGGGGCCGGCCCGGGCCGACGTACGCTCGGGGCATGTGCCGCAACATCCGCCCGCTGAACAACTTCGAGCCGCCGGCCAGCCGCGACGAGGTCACCGCCGCGGCGCTGCAGTACGTCCGCAAGGTCAGCGGTACGACCAAGCCGTCCCAGGCCAACCAGGCCGCCTTCGACCGCGCGGTGGCCGAGATCGCGCACCTCACCCAGCACCTCCTCGACGAGCTGGTGACGACCGCGCCGCCGAAGAACCGTGAGGTCGAGGCCGCCAAGGCCCGGGCCCGCGCCGAGCTCCGGTACGCCCGGTGACGCTGGCGCCCGCCACCACGCCCACGACGCCGGCGTACGCCGACGCGCTCGCGCTGCTGCGCGAGCGGCCGCTGGTCGTGCTGACCGGTGCCGGCCTCTCCACCGACTCCGGCATCCCCGACTACCGCGGGCCTGGTGCCCCCGACCGGACGCCGATGACCTACCAGGAGTTCGTCTCCGGCCCGGCCGCCCGCCAGCGCTACTGGGCGCGCAGCCACCTCGGCTGGGGCCGGATGCGCGGGGCGGGGCCGAACCCCGGCCACCGGGCGCTGGCCCGGCTCGCGCCGGAGCTGCTGATCACCCAGAACGTCGACGGGCTCCACGAGCGGGCCGGCACGCCGCGGCTGGTCGCGCTGCACGGCCGGATCGCCGACGTCGTGTGCCTCGACTGCCGCGCCGGGTCGTCGCGGGTCGCGCTCCAGGAGCGGCTCGCGGAGCTCAACCCGGGCTTCGCCGAGCGCCACGCCGCGGCGGCGTCGCGGCCCGACGGCGACGTCGACCTCGACGAGACCGCCGGCTTCGTGGTGCCCGGGTGCGCCGGCTGCGGCGGCGTGCTCAAGCCCGACGTCGTGTTCTTCGGCGAGAACGTCCCGCCCCCGCGGGTCGCGCGGTGCTACGCCGCGGTCGAGGCCCTGGCCGAGTGCGAGGGGGTGCTGCTGGCCGCCGGCTCCAGCCTGACCGTGATGTCGGGGCTGCGGTTCGTGCGCCGGGCGGCCCGGGCCGGCACGCCGGTGGTGATCGTCAACCGCGGCACGACCCGGGGCGACGAGCTGGCGACGTACAAGCTCGAGGTGGGCTGCAGCGAGTTCCTGACCGAGCTGGCGGGCTGACGCCCGCCCCGCCGGCCCGCTCAGACGGCGCGGCCGCGCAGCTCGCCGAGCAGGTCGACCAGCTCGTGCAGCGAGAGGTCGTGCCGGTCGGGGTCGAGGCCGGCCACGCGCTCGAGCGCGAGGTTCTCCGGGAGCCGCGCCCCGACGGCGAAGGTGTAGACGGTGTCCTCGACCTCGAAGTCGATGCCGCGCAGCTGCGCGGCGTAGTAGTCGCCGTCCTGGGTGTGCAGCACGACCGACTCGCGCGGCTCCAGCCCCCGGTCCAGGCCGGTCAGCCCGTGACCGACGACCAGGCTGCGTTCGCCTCGTACGCGCACCGCTCCATCGAGCTCGATGATCTCCATGTCGACCTTCCCACTGCCACAGAATGGCAGCCCCCCTCGACGCCGCGTCCCTGCCGCGCCGATGGCAAGTTACCGCCGAGTCGGCAACAGAACCCCAACAGCACGGACAACGTTCGTCCACAATTGCCTCGTGCTGACCCCAACGGGGGCATTATTCACCCATCTGGGTGATCCAGGGTCGGATCAGAGCTTGCGCACGAAGATGTGGTCGGCCGCCTCGGGCACGATCTCCGCGGTCTCGCCGCCGCTGCCGACCAGCACGCCCTCCTCGGTCGCGATGACCGTCACGGTCTTGTCCGGGAGCGCGCCGACCCGCCGCATCGCGCTCATCAGGATCTCGTCCTTCTGCATCTCCTCGGAGATCCGGCGCACCAGCACCCGGCGCTCGGTCGGCCCGGCCGCCTCGGAGAGCGGCTCGACGCCCTCCATGAAGCCCTCGACGTTCTCGCGCTGCCCGAGCTCGTCGAGCCCCGGGATCGGGTTGCCGTAGGGCGACTCCGTGGGGTGGTCGAGCAGCTTGATCAGCCGGCGCTCGACCGTCTCGGACATCACGTGCTCCCAGCGGCAGGCCTCCTCGTGCACGAGCTCCCACTCGAGCCCGATCACGTCGGTGAGCAGCCGCTCGGCCAGCCGGTGTTTGCGCATCACCCGGGTCGCCAGCCGCAGCCCCTCGTCGGTGAGCTGGAGGTGCCGGTCGCCCTCGACGGTCAGCAGACCGTCGCGCTCCATCCGGGCCACGGTCTGCGAGACCGTCGGGCCGCTCTGGTGGAGGCGCTCGGCGATCCGGGCGCGCAGCGGGATGATGCCCTCCTCGACCAGCTCGTAGATGGTGCGGAGGTACATCTCGGTGGTGTCGATCAGATCGCTCACGCGAGCCATTGTGTCCCATCCGCGAATCCACTGACAGGATGGCGACGATGGGCGCCGCCACACCCGCGGTCATGTGGTTCCGACGTGACCTGCGACTCAGTGACAACCCCGCTCTGCTGGAGGCGGCGGCCGACGGCCCGGTGCTCGCGCTGTTCGTCCTCGACCCCGCCCTCTGGCGGCCGGCGGGGCCCAGCCGGCGGGCCTACCTCGCCGCGTCGCTGCGGGGTCTCGACCGCGATCTGCGGCGGCGCGGATCGCGGCTGTCGGTGGTCCGGGGCGACCCGGTGCGCCGGGTGCCGCTGGCCGCCCGCGCGGTCGGCGCCGGCCGGGTGCACGTGAGCGCCGACTTCGGCCCGTACGGGAGCCGGCGCGACGCGGCCGTCGAGCGGGCCCTGGCCGAGCGGGGCGTCGAGCTGGTCCGCACCGGCTCGCCGTACGCCGTCGCCCCGGGCCGGGTGACGACCGGGGCGGGCGCGGCGTACCAGGTCTTCACCCCCTTCTCGCGCGCCTGGGCCGACCACGGCTGGCGAGGGCCGGTCGACGCGCCCCGCGGCGGGAGCTGGCTGACGCTCGACGAGGGCACGGCCGACCTCCCCGACCCGGCGCTCCCCGCCCGCCTGGAGCTCCCCGAGGCCGGCGAGGCGGCGGCCGGGCGCCGGTGGCGGGAGCTGCTCGAGACCGTCGCGGCGTACGACGAGGAGCGCGACCGGCCCGACCTCGACGCCACCTCGCGGATGTCGGCGCACCTGCGGTGGGGCGAGATCCACCCGCGCACGATGCTCGCCGACCTGGCCCGGATGCGCAGCACCGGGGCCGCGGCGTACCGCACCGAGCTGGCCTGGCGGGAGTTCTTCGCCGACGTGTTGTGGGCACGGCCCGAGACGGCGCGGGAGTACCTGCGGCCGGCCTACGCGCGGATGCGGTACGACGAGCCGGGCGCGCGGTTCGACGCGTGGCGCGAGGGCCGCACCGGCTTCCCGCTCGTCGACGCCGGCATGCGCCAGCTGCGGGCGACCGGCTGGATGCACAACCGGGTGCGGATGGTGGTCGCGAGCTTCCTGGTCAAGGACCTGCACGTGGAGTGGCGGCACGGCGCCCGGCACTTCCTGCGCTGGCTGGTCGACGGCGACCTGGCCTCGAACCAGCAGAACTGGCAGTGGGCGGCGGGCAGCGGCGTCGACGCCGCGCCGTACTTCCGGGTCTTCAACCCGACCGCCCAGGGCCGCCGGTTCGACCCCGACGGCGACTACGTGCGCCGGTGGGTGCCCGAGCTCGCCGCGGCCGCCGACCCGCACGACCCGAGCCCCGCGGACCGGGCGGCGGCCGGCTACCCCCGGCCCGTCGTCGACCACGCCACGGAGCGGCGCGAGGCGCTGGCGCGCTGGCACGAGATCCGCTGACGCAGACCCCGGGGAGCCGCGGGGTGGACCCGGGCCCGGCCGCCGTGGAACGGTCGGCTCGTGTCCGATCCACTGCTGACCGTCCCCCGCCGCTTCTGCGGCCCCCCGTCCTCCGGCAACGGCGGCTGGTCCGCCGGGGCGCTGGCCGCCCACGTCGACGCACCGGTCGTGTCGGTGTCGCTGTTCGCGCCGCCGCCGCTCGACACCCCGATGCCGATCGGGGTCGAGGACGACGCGCGCGTCGCGAGCCACGACGGGGCTGCGGTGCTGCGGGCCGATCCGGCAGCCGGCGACCTGGCGGTGGTCGCCTGGGTGCCGCCGGCCGAGGCGCGGGCGGCCGAGGCGGCGTACGCCGGGCTCACGTCGCACCCGTTCCCGACCTGCTTCTCCTGCGGCACGGCGCGCGATCGCGGTGACGGGCTGCGGATCTTCCCCGGCCGGGTCGCCGACCAGGAGGGCAGCGCCCGGGTCGCGGCCACCTGGACGCCCGACGCGTCGGTCGCGGACGTCCTGCCCGCCACGACCTGGGCGGCGCTCGACTGCGTCGGCGGCTGGGCCGGCGACCTCGAGGAGCGGCTGATGGTGCTGGCCCGGATGACCGCTCGGGTCGACCGGCTGCCCGAGGTCGGCGCCGAGCACGTGGTCGTCGGGCTGGGCCGGCGTACCGAGGGGCGCAAGACGTTCACGGCGTCGGCGCTCTACGACGCCGACGGCGAGCTGCTCGGCAGCGCCGAGCACCTGTGGATCGCCGTCGATCCGGCGGCCTTCGCCTGAGCACCTAGGATGAGCGCATGGGTTTGAACGATCAAATGCCGGCTCAGGAGTGGTGGCGGCACGCGGTGACCTACCAGATCTACCCCCGCAGCTTCGCGGACGGGAACGGCGACGGCGTCGGCGACCTGCCCGGCATCACCTCGCGGCTGCCGTACCTGCGCGACCTCGGCGTCGACGCGATCTGGCTCTCGCCCTTCTACACCTCGCCCCAGCACGACCACGGGTACGACGTGGCCGACTACCGCGACGTGGACCCGCTCTTCGGCACCCTCGCCGACGCCGACGAGATGATCGAGCGGGCGCACGAGCTGGGCCTGAAGGTGATCGTCGACCTGGTGCCCAACCACACCTCGAGCGAGCACGAGTGGTTCCGGGCCGCGCTCGCCGCCGGCCCGGGCAGCCCCGAGCGCGACCGCTACGTCTTCCGCGCCGCGAAGTCCGACGGCTCGCTGCCCAACAACTGGATGTCGGTCTTCGGCGGCCCGGCGTGGACCCAGGCACCGGATGGCCAGTACTACCTCCACCTGTTCGACAGCAGCCAGCCCGACCTCAACTGGCGCAACCCGGAGGTCGGCGACATGTTCGTCGACGTGCTGCGCTTCTGGCTCGACCGGGGCGTGGACGGCTTCCGCGTCGACGTGGCCCACGGCCTCTTCAAGGAGGAGGGCCTGCGCGACCAGGTCGTCGCGGCAGGCGGGACCGCGAGCAGCGACGCCCGCGACGCCGCCGACGTGCCGATGGTCGAGCGCACCGTGCGCGACGAGCCGATGTGGGACCAGCCCGAGGTCCACGACGTCTACCGCCGCTGGCACGAGGTGCTCGCGAAGTACGACGGCGACCGGATGTTCGTCGCCGAGGCGTGGACGCAGACACCGGAGTCGATGGCCGCCTACATCCGGCCCGACGAGTTCAGCCAGGCGTTCAACTTCGCGTGGCTGCTCGCCTCCTGGTCGGCCGAGGAGTTCACCGAGGTGGTGCGCGGCACGATGGCGGCCGTCGGCCTCGTCGGCGGCTCGCCGACCTGGGTGCTGAGCAACCACGACGTGGTGCGGCACGTGACGCGGTACGGCGGCGGCGCGATCGGCCCGGCCCGCGCGCGGGCGGCCACGCTGACGATGCTGGCGCTGCCGGGCTCGGCGTACCTCTACCAGGGGGAGGAGCTCGGCCTGCCCGAGGTCGAGGTCGCCCCGGAGCACCGCCAGGACCCCTTCTTCCTGCGCACCGGCGAGGGCGGCCGCGACGGCTGCCGGGTGCCGATCCCGTGGCGCGGCAGCGCCGCGCCGTACGACTTCGGGCCGGGCGCGGGCCAGCCGTGGATCCCGCAGCCCGACGACTGGGCGCCGCTCACGGTCGAGGCCGAGACCGGCGACGCCGACTCCATGCTCGAGTTCTACCGCGCGGCGCTGGCCGCCCGGCGCACGTTCGCGACGAGCGCGGGCGACGACGTCGAGCTGCTCGACCTGGGCGCCGACGTGGTGGCGTTCCGGCGCGGCCCGGTGACCGCGGTGCTCAACTGCGGCACGACGCCGGTGGCCCTGCCCGCCGGCGAGGTGCTCCTCGCCACCGGACCCGTCGACACCGAGCTGCCGCCGGACACCGCCGCCTGGCTGCGGTGAGGGCTCAGCCTCCGAGCGCGACGTTGTAGCGGCCGAGCAGTCCGACGAACTCCGCGAGGTCCTCGTCGGGGAGGTCGCCCAGCCGCTGGTCGAGCCAGAGCCGGCTGGCCTCCTTGACGGCGACCAGCCGGGTCCGCGCCGTCTCGCTGGCCGACAGCAGCGTGGCGCGGCCGTCGTCGGGGTCGGGCGCGCGATCGACCAGGCCCAGCTCGATCAGGTGCTGCACCTGCCGGCTGATCGCGCCCTTGTCGATCCCGAACGTCTCGGAGATCTCCGAGGCGCGCAGCGGCCCGCGCGTGTCGAGCCACGACAGCAGCAGGTACGTCGACGACTGCAGCTCCTCGTGCACGGTCCGGGCCCGCTCGCGGAGCAGGCGGCGGATCCGGCCGATCATCACGCCGACCTCGCGCTCGAGCTCACCGAGCAGCTCGGCGCGGTCGACCTCGGCGCCGACGGCGGTGGTCACCGCCGGGCCTCCGCCTCGACGACCCCCGAGCGGAGCTCGGCGGCGACCTCGGGCGCCGCCTCGGCGTACGACTCGAGGTTGGAGGTACGCAGCGGCACCTCCTTGATCAGGGCGACGCAGACCAGCGCGATGAGCGCGAACGGCGCGGCAACCAGGAAGATCTCGCCGAACGACTGCCCGAAGGCGCTCTCGAACACCGCCCGCACCGGCGCCGGCAGCGCGCCCAGGTCGGGGATCGAGTGGCTCTCGTGGCTGGTGGTCGAGATGCCGATCAGGTGCAGGCCGTCGGTCACCTTGGTCGCCACCTGGTGGCTGAGCAGCGCGCCCAGCGCCGAGACGCCGATCGAGCCGCCCATCGAGCGGAAGAACGCGACGACCGCGCTCGCGGCGCCCATGTCGGACATCGGGACGTTGTTCTGGACGGCGAGCACGAGGTTCTGCATGGTCGCGCCCATGCCGACGCCGAGGATGGCCATGAAGAAGCCGATGACGAGCAGGCTCGTGGTCTCGTCGATGGTGCCGAGCAGCGCCAGCCCCACGACGACGAGCACCATGCCGCCGACGAGGAACCGCTTCCAGCGACCCGTCGCGGTGATGATCCGGCCGCTGACGATGCTCGAGACGAACAGCCCGCCGACCATCGCGATCGACATCAGGCCGGCCTCGGTCGGGCTCATGCCGCGAGCGGTCTGGAAGTACTGGCTCAGGTAGACCGTCGAGCCGAACATCGCGACGCCGACCATGACCGAGGCGATCGTCGCCAGCGTGATCGTGCGGTCCTTGAAGAGGCGGAGCGGGATGACCGGGTCCGTGGCGACCCGCGCCTCGACGTACACGGCCACGGTCAGCAGCACGACCCCGAGCACGACCATGCCGATGCTCGCCCAGGAGCCCCACGCGAAGTTGTTGCCGGCGAGGCTCACCCAGATCAGCAGCGTGGAGACGCCCGCGATGATCAGCGTCGCCCCGGCGTAGTCGATGTCGACCTGACGGCGTACGACGGGCAGGTGCAGCGTCTTCTGCAGCAGGAAGAAGGCGGCGATCGCGAACGGCAGGCCGACGAAGAAGCAGCCGCGCCAGCCGAGGGCGGAGTCGACGATCACGCCGCCGATGAGCGGGCCGCTCACGGTGGCCAGCGCGAACACCGCGCCCAGGTAGCCGGAGTAGCGGCCGCGCTCGCGCGGGGAGATCATCGTCGCGATCACGACCTGCACCAGTGCGGTCAGGCCGCCCACGCCCAGGCCCTGCACGACACGCGCACCGATCAGCACCCCCATGCTCGGCGCCATCGCGGCGACCAGCGAGCCGATGATGTAGATGACGAGCGCGAGCTGGACCAGCAGCTTCTTGCTGAAGAGGTCGGAGAGCTTGCCCCAGATCGGGGTGGTCGCGGTCATCGCGAGCATCGTCGCGACGACGACCCACGTGTAGCCGGTCTGGCTGCCGTGCAGGTCGGAGACGATGCGGGGCAGGGCGTTGGAGACGACGGTGCTCGAGAGCATCGCCACGAACATCGCCAGCAGCAGGCCGCTGAGGGCCTCCAGGATCTGCCGGTGGGTCATCTCTCCGGACTCCTCCGCGGAGGCCGGAGCTGGGGAGGGGGCGTCAGGCGCCTGCGTCACGGAAGCTCGATTCATGCCAGGTAAAAGGTTGCCGACGGCAACCATATTCCGGCTTCGTTGCCTCGAACAACCAATTTCCGGCGTGGGCTGGGCCACACCGCCGCCGTCGTCGGCCCTCGGACGTCCGGCAGTTGGTTTCGAGGCTCGTCGCTGGCGCTCCTCGCACCTCAACCACCGACCTCGCACTCGGTGGTTGAGGCGTGAGGGCCGCCAGGCCCGAGCCTCGAAACCACCGGCGCCCGGCAGTCACGGGCGTGGTGGGTGCCGGCTCGCGGGTCAGTCGGAGTCGGTGTCTCGGTCGCGGCCGAGGGCCTTCGACAGCTGGGCGACCAGATCGGCGCTGGGGGACGCGGCCTGACGGTTGCTCTCCTCGAGCTGGGCGAGCAGCTCGGCGCGGTGCACCCGCAGGGAGCGAGGGGCGTCGATGCCGATCCGCACCACGTCGCCGCGGACCTCGAGGACCGTGACCGTGATGTCCTCGCCCAGGACGACGCTCTCCCCCGCCCGGCGACTCAGAACCAGCATGTGCCCACCGTACCGGGCGAGCCGGGTGCGCCGACCGGGATGCCACCAACGCGACTGGACGGATGGCTGGACAGGTGGCCGGTGCTCACCCGAGCAGCGGCGCGGCCACCGGCAGGCCCGGCTGGTCGAGCACGACCTGACCCGCGCGACGGGTGGTGAGGTTGACGAGCACCGGTGCCGCCAGGTTGGCGGTCGTGTCGTGCAGCCCGCGGCCGGTGGTGAGCACGACCAGCACCAGGACGTCCGCGGCCGACTCGATGCCGAGGGCGGCGACGACGTCGTCGCCCACCTCGGGCGCGTAGTCGGGGAAGAACGCCGCGGGCGGCACGACCAGGAAGCGCAGCCCCTGCTCGTCGAGCGAGCTCAGGCTGCCCAGGTCGCTGCTGTCGTCGACCTGGACGAGGGCCCAGCTCCGGTGCTCGGGGAAGCCCGGCATCGGGAGCACCATGTCGATCACCGGGATGTCGATCACCGGGGCGTGGTTCTCGGCCACGAGACCTCCGTCGGCGGATTCGGGGACGGCCATCATGTCAAGGGCGTGGGTGAGAGTCATCGCAGGAAGTCCAAGAGGCTCGGCTGGAGGACCCGGGCGGTCGCGCCCAGGGCGGCTTGGTAGGCGACCTCCTGGAGACCGAGGTCGACGGTCGCCCGGGCGAGGTCGACGTTCTCGACCTCCGACAGGGCGTTGGTGAGGGTGAGGTGGGCGTCGGTCGCGACGTCGCGCGCCCGCTCGACCCGGACCGTGCGGGCACCGATCTCCGACTGGGCGTTCGTGACCCGGTCGGCATCGACCTTGAGGCGGTCGATGGCGGCCTCGATGCCCACGGAGTCGGCGCTCTTCAACGCGGCCGAGAGCGCCGCCAGGTGGTCGAAGACCGAGTCCGGGGAGCCGCCGAAGACCTGAGGCCCCTCGAGGTCGATCCGCATCCGTACGCCGTCGGCGATCGTGCGGTGCACGCCGCCGACGCTCCCGAGGTTGACGGCGTCCGGGTCGGCGAGGGTGCCGTCGGGGTGGTAGGCCTTCTGGCCCGCGGTGATGCCGCCGAAGATCGGCCGGTCCAGGTACTGGGTGTTCGCCGAGGTGATCAGCCCCTCCCGGATCTGGTCGACCTCCGTGGCGAGCGCGAGTCGCGCCTCCGGGCCCATGGCTCCGGTGTTGGCACCCTGGAGCGCGATGTCGCGCGCCCGCGAGAGCTGGTTGCCGATCGTCGAGAGCGTGCCGTCGGTCTGGTCGAGCCAGCCGACCGCGCTGTCGGCGTTGCGGACGAACTGCTTCTCGCTCGCCAGCGACGACCGGATCCGCATCGCGGTGGTGGCGCCGGTCGGGTCGTCCGACGGGCGGTTGATCAGGCGCCCGGTGCTCAGCTGCTCCTGCGCCTTGGCCACGCGGGCCATCGCCGCCTGCATGCCGGTGAAGGACTGCCGGCTGAGCATGTTCTGGGTGGTGCGGACGAGTGTCATCGGGGTCCTCCCGTCGAGGCGAGCTGCCGAGCGGGCCGGTTCATCGGCCGACCAGCCCGGTGCGGTTGATCAGGGTGTCGAGGATCGAGTCGACGGTGGTCATCACCCGGGCCGCCGCCTCGTACGAGCGTTGCGCCATCACCAGGTTGACCGACTCCTCGTCGATGCTCACGCCGGTGAGCTGCTCGCGGGCCGCATCGACCTGCTGGGACATCACCCGCTGGTTGTCGGCGAGCCGTTGCACCGAGGCGACGGCGGTGCCGAAGCCGTTGACCAGGCGCTGGTAGCCGTCCGCGATGGTGATCGAGCCGGCGAGGACCTCGGCGTTGCCGGTGCTGTTGTTGCCCTGCCCGGGCACGGTGCTGGGCACCGAGGAGATCGCGACCTGCCCGGTGGAGGTGATCGCGACCTTGATCGTGCCGGCCGGGTCCGCGGGATCGTAGGAGAAGAAGTCGACGCCGGCCGCGCCGGTGGCGTCGTAGCCCGACCGGTGCGCCGCGTTGAAGGCGTCGGCGAACGACGCCACCAGCTGGTTCAGCTCGGCGAGGTAGTCGGGCAGCACGACGTCGATCAGCTCGACGCCCGCGGCGAGCTCGCCGGCCGACGGCACGACCGCGACCGCGGCTCCGCTCGGCGGCTGCACCTGGAAGGTCACCGCCGCCCCGTCGGCGGTGCCGTCGGGGTTGATCCCGCTCGCGATCTGCAGGGTCGAGGCATCCCGTCCGCTGACCAGCGGCTGGCCGCCCACCATCACGTCCATGCCGCCGTCGGGACGCGGCGTGGCAGTCGCGCCGGTGAGCTCGGCGAGGCGCAGCGCGATCTGGTCGCGGGTGTCCATCAGCGTCGCCGTGTCGCCGCCGCCGCTCGAGGCCGCGATCGTCTGGTTGGTCGCGGCGAGCTGCTGGGCGAGGTCGTTGACCTCCTTGACGGTCGCGAGCACGCGGGCCCGCTGGTCCCCCAGCTCGTCCTGCAGGTTGTGGGCCTGGATGTTGAACGCGTCGGCCACCAGGGCGCCGTTGGCCAGGACCTGGCCCCGGGCGGCGTCGGTGTTCGGCGCGTTCTCGAGGTCGGCGATGCCGTTCTTGAAGGTCTCGACCGCCCGCGCGACCCCCTTGTCCGAGGGCTCGGCGATGCCGGTCTCGACCCGGGCCATCGCGGCTGCCTTGAGGTCGAGGTAGGTCTGCCGGCCGTGCTCGCGGCGGACCCGGGTGTCCAACAGCGGGTCGACGAGCCGCTGTACGCCGCTGGCCTGCACGCCGCTGCCGATCTCGTTCGAGCGCGACCAGACCGCGGGCGCGGCCGCCGCACCGACGGTCTGACCGACGACCCGGCGGCGCACGTAGCCCTCTACGGAGGCGTTCGCGACATTGGTGCTCGCGATGTCGAGGGCCGCCTGCTGGTAGCGCAGCGCCGACAGCGCGGTGTTGATGGACGAGAAGGGGTTGGACATCACAGGCTCCGATCGATGACCGCACTGCGGGTGTCCCCGTGGTCCACGGAGCCCGCGGCGGTGTAGGTGGCCGCGCTGCGGTCGATGCCGAGCAGCGTGTCCTGGGTGGCGCGCAGACCCGCGACGATCAGCGCCCGGTTGGACTGGGCGACCCGGGCGATCTCGTCGGTCAGCGACAGGAAGCTGTCGCGATGGTCGACCAGGATCCCCGCCCAGGGCTCCGGCGCGGCGTCGATCAGCTCGCCGAGGGCGGCGTTCGGCGCGAGCCCGGCGCTCTCGGCCGCCTCGTCCGCGGCGACGGCGCGCAGCACCTCCATCTCGCGCAGGGCGGCAGCGGCCTCGTCGACGTCGCGGGCGGCGTTGGCCAACCAGCGCGTGCGACCGGTGGACATCACCAGCTCCTCGATCTCGAGGCGGTAGAGCAGGGTCTCCAGGAGCTCCCGCTCCTGCCACAGGACCCAGGTCAGCTTCTCCACGTCACTCCCACAGATGGTCTCGATGGTCCAGACCAGGGGGGACTCCCGGTGCTGGCGTCGAGATGCCCCATCGGCCGCCGGGTTCGGTCTCCTTAGAGGAACGCGGCGACCGGTTGTGCCTCAGGAGGGCACCTTCCCTACCGATGTGGTCCAGGCCACCGGCAGAGAAACGTAAAAGTTCAAGGATTCCGAAAGAAAACCGGACACGACCGTCCTTGAAATGCACAATTGCGTTCGTGACCCATGACAACGACGTCCCGCCGGGCTCCGAGGCGTTGATCGTGGTCCACGTGCCCCTGGTCGGCCACATCGTTCGCGAGACGATGGCCAGGGTCCCCTCGCACGTGGACCGAGACGACCTGAGCTCCGCCGGACTCGCCGCTCTTGTCCAGGCTGCCCATGCCTACGACCCCGATCGGGGCGTGCCCTTCAACCGCTACGCCAGCACTCGCATCCGGGGCGCGATCCTCGACGAGCTGCGCAGCGTCGACTGGGCCTCGCGCTCGGTCCGACGGCGGGCTCGCGAGCTCGACGCCACGCGGTCGCGGCTGGCGTCCACGCTCGGCCGGCCCGCGACGACCGTCGAGGTCGCCCAGGCCTGCGGTCTGAGCTCCGAGGAGGTGGCCGCGAACGACGACGACGTCGCCCGCGCCCAGGTCCTGTCCCTGCACGCGTCCGAGGACGACACGTTGGCCGACGGCCTCGTCTCCAGCAGCCCGACCCCCGAGGCGCTGCTGGAGCACCGGGAGCGACTGACCTACCTCACCGAGGCGATCGCGGAGCTGCCCGAGCGGCTGCGCCACGTCGTGGAGCAGTACTTCCTCGCCGAGCGGCCGATGGCGGAGATCGCCGCCACGCTCGGGGTCACCGAGTCCCGGGTGTCGCAGCTGCGGGCCGAGGCGCTGGTGCTGCTGCGCGACGCCCTCAACCACGAGCTCGAGCCGGACCTGGTGCCCGAGGCCGCGCGTCCGGGCGGAGCCGCCGCCCGGCGCCGGGAGGCCTACTTCGCGGCGGTCGCCGCCCGGCATGCGTCGGGACTGCGAGGGCAGGCCGCCGGCCGGAGCACGATCACCGCCAGCGCCTGACGGGCCTCCCCGCAGCACCTCCTCCCCACAATTCCAGAACGCGAACGCCCCGAGGGGATCGCCGCAGAGGAAGTCCCGAGAATTCTGCGTCGATCCCCTCAGGCGTTGCCGATGCCGGCCGATCGGACCACCTGAAGGCGCCCACGGACGGGCTCCAGAACCGACTCACAGATCCAGGAAGGAATCATCATGAGTCTCCGCATCAACCAGAACATCGACGCCCTCAACTCCTACCGCAACCTGTCGGTGACCCAGGGCCAGATGTCCAAGTCGCTCGAGAAGCTGTCGAGCGGTTACCGCATCAACCGGGCCGCGGACGACGCCGCCGGCCTGGCGATCTCGGAGGGCCTGCGCTCGCAGGTGGGCGGTATCAAGGTCGCCGTGCGCAACGCGCAGGACGGCGTCAGCGTCGTGCAGACCGCTGAAGGTGCGCTCACCGAGACCCACTCCATCCTGCAGCGCATGCGCGACCTGGCCGTGCAGTCGGCGAACGACTCCAACGACACCGACTCGCGCAAGGCGATCGAGGCCGAGTCCGACGCGCTGAAGGAGGAGCTGACCCGGATCGCGGAGAAGACCACCTTCAACAACATCGACCTGCTGAAGGGCAACTTCGACGGCAAGTTCCAGGTCGGCTACGCCTCGGGTGACACGATCGACGTCAAGATCAACTCGGGCAACACCAGCGCCGCCAAGTCGTCGTGGAACAACGGCGCCGCCGCCACCACCGCGGCCGCCGCCGTCTTCACCCAGGGCGGCGTGGTCACCACCACCGCCGCGCTGACCGTCAGCAGCGACGCGCACGACATCGCCGGCCAGCTGAACAACGACGCCAACTTCTCGGCCGTCTACTCGGCGAGCGTCGACCAGAAGACCGGTGGCCTCGTGGTCACCAGCAAGACCGGCAACACGGCTGCGATCGCCGTGACCGGCGGCCTGTCCGCGGCGACCACCAACACCGCCGCGGGTGCCAGCACCGGTGGGTTCTCCTCCATCGACCTCGGGGTCGACGGGATCGACCTGACCACGCAGGCCGGCGCGACCTCCGCGATCGACGACATCGACAAGGCGATCAAGGCGGTCTCCACCTCCCGCGCGAACCTCGGTGCGCTGCAGAACCGGTTCGAGCACACCATCAACAACCTGAACGTGACGCAGGAGAACCTCTCGGCCTCCGAGAGCCGGATCCGCGACACGGACATGGCCAGCGAGATGATGAACTTCACCCGTTCGCAGATCCTCTCGCAGGCCGGCACGGCGATGCTGGCCCAGGCCAACCAGGCCCCGCAGGGCGTCCTCTCCCTGCTGCGCTGATCTCGCCGGTGGGTCGGCCGGAGGCTGACCCACCGCCGAACCCGAAGGTTCCCGGGGGAGCGCTCGCGCTCCCCCGGGGCCTTGTGGGCGACGTCCTCATCGCCGCTCCGTCGCCCACACCGTCGCCCACACCGTCGCCAACGCCGTCGTCAACCCGGTCGTCCGAGCAGGAGGCTCCTCGTGCCCAGCAGCAGCATCAGCGGCCTGGCCAGTGGCCTGAACACCGCCGAGATCATCGACCAGCTCATGCAGCTGGAGCGGATCCCGCAGGTGAAGCTCTCGGGCCAGAAGGACCGCGAGAACGCGATCCTGACCGCGCTGCGCGCGCTCAACACCGACACCACCCTGCTGGCCGGCAACGCCGCCAAGCTCGCCAAGGCCGAGACCTGGCAGACGCTGCAGGGCACCGCGACCGGCACCGGCGTCACCGTCGACGTCGCCGCCGGCGCCTCCGCGTCCTCCTTCTCCTTCACCGTCGACCGACTGGCCGTCAGCCACCAGCTGGGCTTCACCACGCCCGCCGCGCTGACCGACGTGGTCTCCCAGCCGCAGGTGACGATCACCGGCTCCGACGGGGTCCCGCACCAGATCGACGCCGGCTCGGGCTCCCTCGAGGACCTGGTCGCGGCGATCAACGCGGCGACGGAGACCACCGGCGTGAAGGCCACCGCCGTCCGGGTCGCCGATGGCAGCTACCGCCTGCTCGCCGAGTCGACGACGACCGGCGCAGCCTCGGCGTTCACGCTGACGAACGGCGACGGCAGCGACCTGCTGGGCGGCGCCACGGTGCGCGCCGGCACCGACGCCCAGATCAGCCTGGGCGCCGGCATCGTCGCGACCTCCTCCACCAACACCTTCACCGACCTGATGCCGGGCGTCAGCGTGACGCTCGGCGCGACCACCACGGTGGGCACGAGCTCCGCCGTCTCGGTGGCCCGGAACAGCACCTCGATCACGGCCTCGGTCTCGTCGCTCGTCGACCAGCTCAACGCGCTGCTCACGAAGATCGACACCCAGACGGCCGCCAAGACCAGCACCACGAGCGCCGGCGTCCTGTCCGGCGACTCCACCGCCCGCGCCCTGCGCAACCAGCTGCTGAACACGGTCTTCGGCGACGGCACCACCTCGATGGCGCCGCTCGGCATCCAGACCGACCGCTACGGCAAGCTCACCTTCGACGCCGAGAAGTTCAAGGAGGCGTACGCCGCGGACCCGGCGGGTGTCGCCGCGAAGTTCACCACCGGCGCCACGCCCGAGGCCAACGGCTGGGCGGCCCGGGTCGAGTCGGTCGCCAAGGCGGCGACCGACTCCTACAACGGCACCATCACGAACGCCGTCACCGGACACACCTCCACCGTCGACCGGCTCACCAAGAGCATCGAGGCCTGGGACACGCGCCTGGAGATGCGGCGCGCCTCCCTCCAGCGCCAGTACACCGCGCTCGAGACCGCGCTCTCGAACCTGCAGAGCCAGAGCAGCTGGCTCGCGGGCCAGATCGCCAGCCTCCCGACGTACTCGTGACCACGAAAGGTTGACCGATGACGATGCCCAACCCGCGCGAGACCTACCTCGCGGCCTCCGTCTCCACGGCGACGCCGTCGCAGCTGCTGGTGATGCTCTGCGAGCGGTTGGTCGTCGACGTCCAGCGGGGCACGGAGGCGCTGCGGCGGGGTGAGCCGAGCCAGGCCCACGAGCCGCTGCTGCACGCCCAGGAGATCGTCCTCGAGCTCAACGCCAGCCTCGACGTGACGGTCTGGGCCGGCGCGGCCGGTCTCGCGTCGCTCTACGACTACCTCCACCACGAGCTGGTCCGGGCCAACATGGTCAAGGACCTCCAGGTCGCCGAGTACTGCCTGCAGACCGTCACCACGCTCCGCGACACCTGGCGCGAGGCCGCCGGCACGCTGCTCGCCGAGACGGCATGAGCGCCCCCGCCAGGGGCGTCGACGACCCGGCCCGCGCGGCCCGGCGGCACCACCTGCACTGGGCCACGGCACTCGACCGGCTGGAGCTGGACGTGATCCGCGCCGAGCGGATGCTCGAGGATCCCTCCCGTCCCGCACCGGAGGACTGGGACGAGCCGATGCTCGATGGCCCGATCCCGGCCGACCTGCGGGACCGGGCCATCGCCCTCCGCGAGCGACAGCGCCGGGTCCAGGCCGCGATGACCGACGCGCTCGGCACCATCGCACGCCAGCACGAGTTTGCCGCCCGCGTGGACCGGGCGACCCGCCAGGACGGCGCCGCCGTGTACGTCGACGTCACGGCCTGAGCCCGCTCAGGACCACCGAACCGCACGTCCGGACCCACTTTCCCTCCAGATTTCCTCAACCGCGTCGCAGGTCCGCCGATGACCTGTTCTGAGCACGGATCGCTCGCCCCCCGCCGACGGAACGGCCCCCACCCCCCTTGTCTTTCATCGGAGGCCAGGCGTGTCGTTCCACCTGTCCGATCCGGTCGGTGCGGTCCTCGGGTCCGCGCTCGACGGGATCGCCCTGCGCCAGCGCGTCATCGCTGACAACATCGCCAACGTCGACACCCCGCACTACCGCGCGAGCAGCGTCGACTTCGAGACCAGCCTGCGCGCCGCCATCGGCTCCGGGGCGACCGGACCGAGCGACCTCGCCCTCACCCCGACGCTGACCGCCACCGACACCCCCGTCGGCGCCAACGGCAACAACGTCGACCTCCGCAAGGAGACCCTGGCGGCGGTGCAGTCCCAGTTCCAGTACCAGATGGTCACGCGCGCCACCAGCGACCGCTTCGACCTGATCCGCACGGTGGCGGCTCCCTGATGGGCGCCTTCGACGCGCTGCGCATCGCCAGCTCCTCCCTGGGCATGCACCAGACCTGGCTGGACGCGCTGGCCAGCAACATCGCGAACGTCAACACGGTCGTGCGCACCGACGAGACCGCGTTCCAGGCCCAGAGCCCGATCGTCCGGGCGGCCGCCGGGGGCGGGGTGGAGATCGTCGGCATGGCCCTCACCGACCCGGAGGGTCGCGTCGTCTCCGATCCGGACAGCCCGCTGGCCGACGCCGACGGCAACGTCCGCGCGCCCGAGAACGACCTCGCGACGCAGCTGACCCAGCTGGTGATGGCCCAGCGCGGCTTCCAGGCCTCGGTGCAGGTCACCAAGGACGCCCAGGACACCTACCGCAGCGCGCTCGAGATCGGACGCCGGTGATGACTGACCACACGACCGCGCTCGCCACGACCTCGTCTCCGCGGGGGCTCCGATGAGCGTCCCCGCGATCGAGGCGATCGGCTTCCAGCCCTACGTCGCGCCGACGCTGCCCGCCTCCGCCGCGACCAACGCGGCGCGCACCTCGGGCACCGGTGCGGCGTTCGGCGACCTGCTCGTCGACGGCCTGGACCGCCTCGAGGCGGTCCAGGACAAGGCGGACAAGCTCGCCGTCCAGGCCGCGACCGGTGACCTCGACGACATCCACGACTACACGGTCGCCGCCACCGAGGCCTCGGTGACCGCCCAGCTGACCGTCGCCGTGCGCAACCGGGCGCTCGAGGCGTTCACCGAGATCATGCGGATGCCGATCGGATGAAGCAGAACCTCGCCCGCACGCTCACCCGCCTGCGGACCACCTTCATGTCGCTCACGCTCGGCCAGCGCCTGGTCGCCGTGGTCGGCACCGGGGCCCTGCTGCTCGCGGCGTTCATGGTGTTCCAGTGGGTGTCGACCCCGAACTACGCGCCGCTCTACAGCAACCTCGCGTCCGCGGACGCCTCGTCGGTCATCGACGAACTGGAGGCCGAGGGCGTCCCCTACGAGCTCGCCGACGGCGGCAGCACGATCATGGTGCCGCGCGACAAGGTCTACTCGACGCGGATCACCCTGTCCGGCCAGGGCCTGCCGGCCAACAGCTCCGCCGGCGGCTACTCCATCCTCGACGGCCAGGACATCTCGACCTCGGACTTCCAGGAGCAGACCGACTTCAAGCGGGCCATGGAGGGCGAGCTCACCAAGACGATCGAGGCGATCGACGGGGTGAACACCGCCGTCGTCCACCTCGCCATGCCGGAGAAGCGGGTCTTCTCCGACGAGCAGGACCCGACCACCGCGTCGGTGCTCGTCGACACCGCGGCCGGCACCAGCGTCGACGCGCAGAAGGTCCAGGCGATCGTGAACCTGGTCGCATCGAGCGTGGACGGCCTCGACCCGGCGAACGTCACCGTCGCGGACTCCACCGGCAAGGTCCTCTCGACCGACAGCGGCGCCGGAGGTGCCGGCACCGGCACGCAGGCCCAGGCGGTCGCCGACTTCCAGGCCCGCAAGACCCAGCAGATCCAGACCATGCTCGACCGGGTCCTCGGGCCTGGCAACTCCACGGTCCAGGTCTCGGCCGACCTCGACTTCGACAAGGCGATCCAGGAGTCCACGACCTACCGGGGCAACCGGAGGACGCCGCCACTCTCCGAGTCCACCGCCAAGGAGTCCTACGAGGGCGTGGCCCGCACCGGCAGCACCGGTGTGCTCGGACCCGACGGCCAGATGGGCCCGGGCGGGGCCGCCGACGGCGAGGACGGCACCTACTCGAAGGAGTCGACGACCCGGGACAATGCGGTCGAGACCACCAAGGAGCACCGCGAGGCGGCCCCGGGCAGCGTCCGGTCGCTGCACGTCGGCGTCGTGCTGGACTCGGCGTCCGCCCAGGGCGTCGACGCCGCCGACGTACAGGACCTGATCACCGCGGCCGTCGGCATCGACCCCGACCGCGGCGACACCGTCGAGGTCTCGACGATGTCGTTCGACCGCACCGCCGACGAGGCGGCCGCGGCCGAGCTCGCGGCGGCGGCCAAGGCCAAGGCCGACGCCGAGCGGTGGCGGCTGATCCGCAACATCGGCATCGGCGTGGCCGTCCTGGCCATCCTGCTGCTCGCCTGGCTCCGGGCCCGGCGCGGCCGCCGGCAGCGCGAGGACCGCACGGCGTACCTCGTCGAGCAGCTGCGCCAGGATGCCGCCGATCGCGCGGCGGCCGCCGCCGAGCTGCAGCCGACGCCCGCCGTCGCCGCCCTCGAGGCGAGCGAGCAGGCCGCCGACGACGAGCTGAAGCGGGAGATCGCCGCACTGGCCGAGCGTCAGCCCGACGAGATCGCCACGCTGCTGCGCGGCTGGCTGGTGGAGCGCCACTGATGAACATCGCATCCATGGGCGTCCGCAAGGCCGCCATCGTGCTGATCCAGCTCGGCCGGGAGAAGGCCGCCGCCGTCCTCAGCCACCTCGGGGACGCCGAGGTCGAGGCGATCTCGGCGGAGATCGCCTCGCTCGACGTGGTCGACGCCGCCGAGAGCGGCGCCGTGCTCGCGGAGTTCGCCGCGATGGCGACCGCGCAGGCCCACATCGCCCACGGCGGGTTGGCCTTCGCCCGCACCATGCTCGAGGAGTCGTTGGGCGAGGAGCGCGCCAAGGAGATCATGGAGCGCCTGCAGGCCGCGGCGATCAAGATGCCGTTCCAGTTCCTGCACCGCGCCGACCCGGGTCAGCTCCGCACGTTCATCGCCGACGAGCATCCCCAGGTCATCGCGCTGGTGCTCGCCCACATGACGCCCGACAAGGCGTCGATGGTGATGGCCGGCCTCCCCTCGCACCTGCAGGCGGAGATCGCGCACCGCATCGCGGTCATGGACCGGACCTCCCCGGAGATCATCCGGGCGGTCGAGGCCAACCTGGAGCGCAAGCTCTCGTCGGTGCTCCAGCCCTCGGACATGTCCCGCGTGGGTGGCGTCGACCCGTTGGTCAACATCATCAACCGGTCCGACCGGGTCACCGAGCGGCAGATCGTGGAGGGCCTCGAGGCGCTCGACGCCGAGCTGGCCGACGAGGTGCGCAGCCGGATGTTCATGTTCGAGGACATCGTGCACATCGAGGACCGGTCGGTGCAGCTGGTGCTGCGCCAGGTCAACGAGGCGGAGCTGGCCCTGGCGCTCAAGGGCGTCAGCGAGTCCGTGCGCAACAAGATCACCTCCAACCTCTCGTCCCGTGCCGCCGAGACCCTCATCGAGGAGGTCGACCTGCTCGGCGCCGTCCGGCTGACCCAGGTCGAGGAGGCGCAGCAGAGCGTGATCCGCAAGATCCGCCAGCTCGAGGAGCAGGGCCAGATCATGGTGCACCGCGGCAGCGAGGAGGAGCTCGTTGTCTGAGGCACTCACGCACCCCGAGACCGCCGAGCCCGCCGACGCCGGCCGACCGGTCGTCTGGCCCTCCGCCGAGCGTCCCGACCTGCGTCGCGGCGTCTGGACCCGCCTGGGCGACGGGCGGGTGCTCGGCGACGGGCCGACCGAGGCGATCCTCGGCGGCCTGGCCGAGCGCACCCGGACCGCCGCGCAGGCGCAGGGGTACGCCGTCGGCTGGGCCGCGGGCCAGCAGGCCGCGCTGCGGCGGGCGGCCGAGCGCGAGGCCGCCGCGACCGCCGAGGCCGAGCGGCGCGAGGCGGCCCGCGCCCGGGAGCACGCGCTGGCCGTCGTCGCGCTCGAGGAGGCGGCCGCGGCGCTGACGGCCGCGGCCACCGAGGTCACCGCCCGCATCGGCGAGCAGGCGGCCGACCTGGCGTTCGAGCTGACCCGCACGCTGGTGGGACACGAGCTGTCCGTGACCGCCGACCCCGGCGCCGACGTGGTCGCGCGGGTGCTGGCGGTGCTGCCGAGCGGACCGGCCGTGACGGTGCGGCTGCACCCGCGGACGGCGGAGGGCGTCTCGCCCGACCCGCTGGGCGCGCACGGCGTCGAGGTCGTCGCCGACCCGGCGCTCGACCCGCACGACGCCGTCGTCGAGACCGACACCACCGCGATCGACCTGCGCATCTCCGAGGCCCTGGACCGGCTCCGCGAGGCCCTGTCGTGAGCGCCGGGATCCTGACCGCCGAGCGCCGGACAGCGGCCCTCGAGGCCGTGGTGCCGCCACGGCTGGGCCGGGTCGTCGGCCTGCTCGGCCTGCGGGTCACCGTCGCCGGCGTGCCGGCCGCCCTCGGCGACCTGCTCGAGGTGCGCGGCGCCTCCGGCCGGGTGCCGGTCGAGGTCGTCGCCAGCGAGCACGGTGTCCTCACCTGCCTGCCGCTGGCCGACACCTTCGGGCTGCGCGTCGGCGACCACGTCGAGGCCAGCGGCCGCGGCCTGCGCATCGCGGTCGGCGAGCAGCTCCGCGGCCGCGTGCTCGACGGCCTCGGCCGCCCGATCGACGACGGGCCGTCGCTCACCCAGCTGCCGCAGGTCGTGGTGGACAACCAGACCCCGCACGCCCTGCTGCGGCCGCGGATCGACCAGCAGCTCAGCCTGGGCGTGCGCGCGATGGACGCGCTCACCGCCTGCGGACGCGGCCAGCGACTCGGCATCATGGCCGGCTCCGGCGTCGGCAAGTCCAGTCTGCTCTCGATGATCGCCCGCGGCACCGAGGCGGAGATCTCCGTGATCGCGCTGATCGGCGAGCGGGGCCGCGAGGTCCGGGAGTTCCTCGAGAACGACCTCGGCCCCGAGGGCCTGGCCCGCTCGGTCGTCGTCGTCGCGACCTCCGACGAGCCCCCCGTCGTCCGGCTGCGCGCGGCGTTCGTCGCCACCCGGATCGCGGAGTGGTTCCGCGACGCCGGGCGGCACGTCGTGCTGATGATGGACAGCCTGACCCGCGTCGCGCTGGCCCAGCGGGAGATCGGGCTGTCGGCGGGCGAGCCGCCGGCCACCCGGGGCTTCCCGCCGAGCGTCTTCGCGATGCTCCCCAAGCTGCTCGAGCGCGCCGGCACCTCGCCCGCCGGCAGCATCACCGGCCTCTACACGGTGCTGGTCGAGGGCGACGACCTGCAGGACCCGATCGGCGACGCCGCCCGATCGATCCTCGACGGACACATCGTGCTGACCCGCGAGCTGGCCACCTCGGGCCACTTCCCCAGCATCGACGTGCTCGAGTCGATCTCCCGCGTCTCGGCGATCGTCCCGCCGACCGGCAGGCAGGACGCCCGACGCCTGCGGCGGCTGCTCGCCGCGCACCGCAACGTCAAGGAGCTCGTCGAGATCGGCGCCTACGTCGCCGGCACCGACCCCGACGCCGACACCGCGCTCGCGCTGATGCCGGCCATCGAGACGTTCCTGCGCCAGGACATGGACGACGTCACCCCCGCCGCCGACACCTGGTCCGCGCTGCGCGAGCTGGTGGCGCCGTGACCGCCCGGACGAGCGCCCGGCGCGGCGAGCTGAGCGGGCTGCTCCGCCTGCGCGGCGTGCGTGAGCGCGACAGCCGCATCGGCCTCGCCACGGCGCTGGGCGAGGAGCGCGAGGCGGCGGCGCGACTCGCCGACCTGGAGCAGGTGCTCGCCACCCTGCCCACCCCGGAGAGCTGGGACGCCGCGGCGTTCCAGGGCCGCCAGCACACGCTCGAGCTGATCCGGATCGCGATGGGCACGGCGCGCGCCGAGCTCGAGACCGCCCGGCACGTCAGCGCCGCGGCGCGCGACCGCTGGAGCAGCGACCGCAGCCGCCTCAAGGCCGTGGAGTCACTGATCGAGCGTCGGGCCGCCGCCGCCCGCACGGAGCGCCTGCGACGCGAGAACCGCGAGCTCGACGAGGTCGCCGAGCAGCTCTGGCGGCGCCGCACCCCGGCGCCGGCCATCGACGGAGGTACCCCATGAGCATCGCCGAGGTCACCAGCCGGATCAGCCAGATCAAGGCGCAACTGGCCCTGCTCAGCGGCCCGGCGGCCGCCACGGGCAGCAGCGGCGCCGCCTTCGCCGGCGCGCTGCAGGACGCCACCGCGCCCCCGACCGCGCGGATCGCCGCGGGCACCGGCGGCGTCGGCGACCAGGTCGTCGCGAACGCCCGGAAGTATCTCGGCGTCCCCTACGTGTGGGGCGGCACCGACCCCGCGACGGGCCTGGACTGCTCCGGCCTCGTCCAGCAGGTCTACTCCGAGCTCGGCTACGACCTGCCCCGGGTCTCCTACCAGCAGGCACAGGCCGGGCGCCCGGTCGCAAGCCTCGCCGAGGCCCAGCCCGGCGACCTCGTCGCCTTCAACTCCCCGGTGAACCACATCGGCATCTACATCGGCGACAACCAGATGATCCATGCCCCGCGCCCGGGCAAGGACGTCGAGATCTCGCCGGTCTACGCCACCCCGAGCGCGATCCGCCGGATCGTGCCGGACGCACCCGCGGCCGGAGCGCTCGGCTCGATCGGGGCCATCGGGACCACCGCGCCCGGCCGGGTGGCCGCCGGCACGCCGTACGCCTCGCTGTTCGACGGCGCCGCGGCCCGGCACGGCGTCAGCGCCGCGCTGCTCTCGGCGGTCGCCAAGCAGGAGTCCGGATACGACCCGCGGGCCACCAGCCCCGCCGGGGCGCAGGGCTTGATGCAGCTGATGCCCGGCACCGCCCAGGGGCTCGGCGTCACCAACGCCTACGACCCCGCCCAGGCCGTCGACGGCGCGGCGCGACTGCTCAAGAGCCTGCTCGACCGCTTCGGCAGCACCGATCTCGCGCTGGCCGCCTACAACGCCGGTCCGGGCGCGGTGCTCAAGTACGACGGCATCCCGCCGTACGCCGAGACCCAGAACTACGTCACGTCCGTCCTGTCGACGCTGGAGGCAGCCGCATGAACCCGACGTCCCTGCTGAGCGGGCTCGGTGCCGCGATCGGCGCGAACCCCTCCCTCGGCGGCGCGAACGGCGGCCCCGACGGGTCGGCCCCGGGCACCGGCGACCTGTTCCTCTCGCTGGTGGCCGGGCTGCTCGGCGACCAGGCCCCGGACGCGGTCGCCGTGCCGGACGGCACCGCCGACGACGGCAGCGCGGGGGGATCCGCCCCGGGGCCGACGGGCCCTCCCGGCACGGGCCTGCCCGCCCCACCCGGCCTGCCGGTCCCCGGCGACCCGGCCGACCAGACCGACCCGACCGACCCGACCGACCAGGCCGACCAGGCCACGCCGGCGGCCCCGGGGACCACCGCCGCGATCTCCGGCCCAGTGCCCGTGCTCGCCGCGGCACCCGCGCCGGTCTCGACGGGCCCGGCCGACGCCGGCCGGCGGGCTGGCGGCGTCGGCACGCCGGGTCCGAACCCGGCGCCCGCCGGCTCCACCCCGCCGACGGACGCCGATCCGAGCCCGGCCATCACCCCAGGGGCCGGCGACGACGCCGTGCGCCCCGCCGGCGCCTCTTCGAGCACCGTCGCGAACGGCACCCCGAGCCCGAGCCAGACCACGGGCCCGACCGCGGCGGCGCTCGCACCGGCCGGCGCACCCCCGACGGTCTTCGCCCCGACGGCACCGTCCGCCCCGCCGGTGGACCCGCACCGGGTCACCGGCCAGGTCTTCCCGGAGGTGGTCCGGGTCGCCGGGACCACCGCGGACGGCGGCCCGCAGCGGCTCACCGTCAAGCTGAACCCGGAGACGCTCGGCGAGGTCCGCGTGGTCCTCACCCAGCGCCGCGGGGAGCTCGAGGTGCGCCTCGCCGGCGGCGAGGACGCACGGCGGGCCCTGACCGAGGGCGCACCCGAGCTGCGACGGCTGCTGGAGTCGGTCGGCCGCGGCGACTCGCGGATCGTGATCCGCGACCTCTCGGGCGGCACCGCCCCGACCCCAGCCCCGACCCCTGCGCCGGCCCCGGCGTCGGACGGCTCGGCGCTGCGCAGCGATGTCTCGACCGACCTCGGCGGCGACGCCTGGTCGGGCGCCGGCCGCCCGGGCGGCGAGCCGGCCGCGGACCGGGGAACCGCCCGGTACCGCGCCTCAGGAAGCACCAACGCCACGGATGGCACCTCGAGCGCGGCGGACCCGTCGCGTGTCAGCACGACGAACGCGCCCGGCCGCCCCGGCGGCCTGGACGTGTCGATCTAGGAGGAGCCATGTCCGTCCCGGCAACCGAGGCCGTGACCCCGAACGGGATGTACCGGTCACCGACCACGACGACCACGGGTTCGAACTCCGACAAGGAGATGTTCCTGAACCTCATGGTCGCCCAGCTGCGCTACCAGGACCCGCTCAACCCGGCCGACTCGGGTGAGTTCCTGGCGCAGAACGCGCAGTTCACCGCCCTGGAGAAGATGCAGGACGTCGCCGACCAGACCGCCGCCCTGCTCGCCGCGCAGATCTCGTTCGGCGCGGCGGGGATGGTGGGCAGGAACGTCACCTACCTCACCGAGGACGGCGGCACCGCGTCCGGCGTCGTGAGCTCGGTGACCTACGACGCCGCCGGACCCCGCCTGACGGTCGGCGACCAGAGCGTCTCGCTCGGCCAGATCTCCTCCATCAGCGCCGCCGACCCGGCGACCGACCCGGCGACCGACCCGGCCTCCGAACCGTCCACCAGCACGGCGCCCGCCGTCTGATCGATCACCACCGCCTCCCAAGGAGAACCCATGCTTCGCTCGCTCTTCGCCGGCATCAGCGGCCTGCGCGTCAACCAGGTCATGCTCGATGTCACGGGCAACAACATCGCCAACGCCAACACGATCGGCTTCAAGTCCAGCCGCACCGTCTTCTCCGACACCCTGTCGCAGATGCTCACCGCCAGCACGGCACCGGGCAACGGACGCGGCGGCACCAACCCGATCCAGGTCGGCCTCGGCGTCCAGGTCGCCGCGACCACGACCAACTTCAACCAGGGGTCCAACCAGACCACCGGCGGCCTGACCGACATGATGATCCAGGGCGACGGGTTCTTCGTCGTCCGCAAGGGCGGCCAGGACGTCTACACCCGTGCCGGCGCGTTCACCTTCGACGAGCAGCGCAACCTGGTCGCCCCCGACGGCGGCCTGGTGCTGGGCTACACCGGCGCCAGCATCGACGCCACCGGCAACGTGATCAACCCGGCCGGCGCGACGCCGACGCCGATCAGCCTGCCCGCCGACGACGGCGCGGCCCCGCCCGCCGTCCCGAGCCCGCTGAAGTCCTACGAGATCGGCGCCGACGGCAAGATCACCGCGACCTTCGACAACGACGACCGCCGGGTGATCGCGCAGCTCGCCATCGCCGACTTCAACAACCCGGCCGGCCTGGAGAAGGTCGGCGCCACCAGCTTCCGCGCGAGCGCCAACTCCGGTGCCCCCCAGACCGACATCCCCGGCGCCGGCAGCCGCGGTCAGCTGGTCATCGGCTCGGTCGAGATGTCCAACGTCGACCTGGCCGCCGAGTTCACCAACCTGATCCTGGCCCAGCGCGGGTTCCAGGCCAGCTCGCGGGTGATCACCACCTCCGACCAGGTGCTCGAGGACCTCGTCAACATCAAGCGCTGATCCGGGCTCCTGAGGCAGCGGACGCACGGGTGCCGCCACCGGCGCCCGTGCGTCTTCGTCGGGCGACACCCCTCAGGTTCGGGTGTCCGCCGCCGATCAACCCATCGAGCCGCCACGGATGGCTGCTTATCGCAAGGACCAAGGACGGTGCACATGATCACGCTCACGCGACTCTCGGGAACGGCGTTCGCGCTCAACTGCGACCTCATCGAACGCGTCGACGCCACGCCTGACACGGTGGTCACCCTCGTCGACGGCAAGAAGTACGTCGTGGCGGAGTCGCTCGCCGAGGTGCTGCGCCTGGTCCGGCTCTACCGCGGCGAGGTGCTCGCGCTCAGCACCTCCCTCGAGGTCGACCCCTGGGGCCACGACGAGCCCCGTCAGCCCCGCCTGGGCACGGTCTCCGAGCACCCGGCCGCCCGGCTCCGCCGCGCCGCCACCGAGACGGAGTCCTGATGGACCCGATCACCATCATCGGCGTCATCGGCGCCCTGGCCTTCATCGTTGCCGGCAACATGATGGAGGGCGGCAACCCGATGAGCCTGATGCTGCTCCCGCCGATCCTCATCGTCGTGGGCGGCACGATCATGGTCTCGCTCGCCGGCGGCACGCTCGGCGACGCCAAGCTCGCCGTACGCGGCATGGTGCACGCGTTCACCGGCAGCGCACCGAAGGTCAGCGCCGTGGTGCCGACCCTGGTCTCCCTGGCCGACAAGGCGCGCCGCGAGGGCCTGCTGGCGCTCGAGGACGCGCTCACCGACGTCGACGACCCGTTCCTGGCCAAGGGCCTCACGCTCGCGATCGACGGCACCGACCCCGAGGAGGTCCGCGACATCCTGGAGGCGGAGGTCGCGGCGGCCAAGGCGGACACCCGGCAGGCCGCGAGGTTCTTCAACCAGGCCGGCTCCTACGCGCCGACGATCGGCATCGTCGGCACCGTGATGGGCCTGGTGCACGTGCTGGAGAACCTCGCTCAGCCGGAGGAGCTGGGCCACCTGATCGCGGGTGCGTTCGTCGCCACCCTGTGGGGCGTGATGTCGGCGAACGTGTTCTTCCTGCCCGTCGGCGCCCGGATCACCCGCCTCGGCGAGCTGCGGGCCGCCCAGATGGACATCGTCATCGAGGGCGTCGCCGCGCTCCAGGCCGGCTCCAACCCGCGCGTGGTCGCCCAGCGCCTCCAGTCGCTGCTGCCCCCGGACCAGCGTGAGCCGGAGGCGGCATGAGCCCGCCGAGGCGCCGGCGCAAGAAGCCGGAGGATCCCGAGGAGCACGTCAACCACGAGCGCTGGCTGGTCACCTACGCCGACATGCTCACGCTGCTGATGGTGCTCTTCATCGTCATGTTCGCGATGAGCCAGGTCGACCAGAAGAAGTACAACGCGCTCAAGAACGGCCTTGCCGACGGCTTCGGCGCGACCAGCTCGTTCATGAAGGGCTCCGACTCGATCCTCGAGGGCCAGCTCACCGAGGGGTCCAACCCCAGCCTCGCGGGCTCCAAGATCTTCGAGCAGCTCTCCCCTGCCGAGCAGGCGGTGGTCTCCGAGGTGATCGCGCAGGAGGAGCTGCGGCGCCAGCGGTCGTCGTACGACGCCGCCGTGCTGGAGGTGGACCGGCTGCGCGCGGCCGAGCACAAGCTCAAGGCCGCCCTGGAGAAGCGCGGCCTCGCCGACGACGTGGCGACGACCATCGACAACCGCGGGCTGGTCGTCAGCCTGGTCTCCCGGCACGTGGTGTTCCAGCCGAACATCGCCCGCCTCAGCCCGCGCGGCCGCGAGGTCGTCGACACGCTGGCACCCGTGCTCTCCGCGCTCGGCAACGACCTGGAGATCGACGGCCACACCAACCAGGCCGCCGGCCGGCCGAAGTACTACGCCACCGACTGGGACCTCTCCGCCGCCCGGGCGGTCGAGGTGCTGCGCCGGCTCAACGAGACGGCCGGGATCCCCGGCAGCCGGCTCTCGCTGGCGGCGTTCGGGCACGAGAAGCCGCTGATGGAGCCCTCGAAGCCGGGCTCGCAGGCGGTGAACAAGCGGGTCGACATCGTGGTCCTGCCCGACGTCAGCCCGGCCTCGCAGCAGCTGCTCGACGAGGTCGCGAAGGGGCGCTTCGGCGAGCGCGCGGCCGATCCGGCCGGCACCACCGGCCGCACGAACGAGACGTCGGCCGCCGGCGGCGACCGCGCCGCCGGCGCCGGCCACAGCACCGAGGGAGGACGCGGATGAGCACGACCGCCGAGAAGGCGCCCGAGACGACCGAGTCCGACGGGAGGAGGCTCGGCTGGAAGAAGCTGGTCCTCCTCGCCGTCGCACTGCTCCTCGTCGCCGGCGCGGCGTACTGGTTCCTGCTCAGGCCGAGCGACCCCACGGCGCCCCCCGAGCCGGGCGAGATCGTCAACCTGGACGCCACCCAGATCAACCTCGCCGACGGCCACTACCTCCGGCTCGGCCTGGCCCTGCAGCTGACCTCGACCGCCAAGGAGGCCAACGGCAGCAAGGCCCTGGACGCGGCGATCCAGCTGTTCAGCGGGAAGCGTCTGGAGCAGCTCGAGGGCGGCCGGCGCGACGTCCTGAAGCAGAAGCTGGCCGCGGAGCTCGAGCACCTCTACGAGGGCGACGTGATGGACGTCTACTTCACGGAGTTCGTCACGCAGTAGCCCCGTCCGCCGGGCAGGCTCCCGGCACCCGATCCACATCACTCCGACGCAATCCCTCAGGTCGTCGGGGCCGGCGCCGATGCCTGTACTCGTGGCGCCCTCAGACTCCCCTGTCGCAACTCCCCCTGCACCGACCCCCACTCCGGCCGCTGCACCGGCCGCGGACGGCGTGACCCGTCGTTCCTCCGCGGAGCCGGTCCTCTACGACTTCCGGCGTCCGATCCAGCTCTCGCGCGAGCACTCCCGGATGCTCCAGGTCGCGCTGGACGGGTTCTGCCGGCTGGCCACGACCGTCTTCACGTCGTCGCTGCGCACGGTCTGCTCGGTGAGCCTGACCGGCATCGAGCAGAGCACCTACTCCGAGTACGTCGACTCGCTCGACGCCACGACGTACCTCACGATCTTCTCGGCGGAGCCACTGCTCGGCAAGTGCGTGCTCGAGGTCCCGCTGCGCGCGGTGATGACCACGGTCGACTACATGCTCGGTGGCCCGGGCCGCGAGGACCAGCCCGAGCGGCCCCTCACCGAGATCGAGACCAGCGTGGTCCGCGGCCTGCTCGAGCGCCTCCTCGGCGAGCTCCGGTACTCGCTCGCGCCGATCGTGAGCTGCGAGCCGATCATCACCGGGGTCGAGTACAGCCCCCAGTTCGCGCAGGTCGCCGGCGCGGCCGACGTGATGGTCGCGATGCGGCTCGAGCTGCGCATCGGCGAGCGCGCGTTCGAGATGACGATGTGCATGCCGTTCTCCGGGCTGCTCCCCCACATGATCCGGGCCGCGGCCCCGGCCCCGGTCTCGGACCGCGAGCGGGCCCAGCGCGCGCAGTCGGCGGCGAAGCTCCGCGACCAGTTCCAGCGGGTCCCGGTCGACGTCTCGGTCAGGCTGCGCCCCACCACCCTGGCCCCGCCCGACCTCGCGGCCCTCCAGCCCGGCGACGCCATCCGGCTCAACCATCCCTCGTCGGCCCCGCTCGAGGTCGTGGTCGACGGCATCAACTTCGCACATGCGACCGCCGGGACCAGTGGCTTCCGGCTGGCCGCCCTGATCGTGGACACCCCCAAGGAGACCCAGTGAGCGACCCCGTGAGCACCGAGACCACCTTCACCGAGCTCGCCGGCGGTGCCGCTGCCGCGGGCGCCGCGGTGCTGCCGGCCACCGAGCAGCTCGGCGTCGGCGCCGTCGTCGCGGGCGACCCGGACGTCGCGGGCCCGTTCGCCGGCGCCGTCGTGGCCGACCTCGACGGTACGTCGGGCCGCGTCGCGCTGCTGGTCGGCCGGCAGCTCGTCGACGCGCTGGCGAGCAGCCCGTTGGGCGGCCTCGACCTCGCCGCGGCCCTCCAGCCCACCCTCGACGCGGTGGCGACGGCCCTGCACGGCCGGGTCGGCGCCGCCCGCGAGGTCGCGACCGATCTGGTCACCCGCGAGATCGCCGGGCCGTTCACGGTGGCCTTCCTGAACACGACCCTGAACACCAACTCCGTCGCGGCGGCGGTGCTGCTGCCCGACTCGGTGCTCGCCGCCGCCCAGGACGTCGCCGCAGCACCGGCAGCGAACCCGGCAGCGGCGGCCGCGACCGGCGCGGTGCTGAGCTCGCTCGGCTCGAGCGACCTGCGCCCCCACCACCCGGGCATCGAGATGCTGCACGGGGTGGACATGGAGGTCACGGTCGAGATCGGCCGGACCCGGATGACCGTCCGCGACCTGCTGGAGCTCACCCCCGGCGCGGTGCTCGAGCTGGACCGCGCCGCGGGCAGCCCCGCCGACCTGCTCGTCAACGGCCGGCTGATCGCCCGCGGCGAGGTCGTCGTCATCGACGAGGACTTCGGGCTGCGGATCACCGAGATCGCCGTCGACGCGGCCGCGAGCTGACCCGCCGATGCTCGAGCTCGCCATCCGGCTGGTCTTCTCGCTGGCCGTCGTGCTGGGCCTGCTGGCCCTGCTCGCCAAGCTCGGCGCGCGCCGGTTCCGTGGCGGCAAGGACGCCATGGTCCGGGTACTGCACCGTCAGTCCATCTCCCGTGGCACCGCGGTCACCGTGGTCACCGTCGGCGGTCGGGTGCTCGTCCTCGGCACCACCGAGCACCAGGTGCGCGTGCTGACCGAGCTGGACCCCGAGGAGATCGCCGACCACCTGCCCGACGACGTCCCCGGGATGCCCGGCGAGGTGCTGGCGCTGGTCCCGACCTCCGAGTCCGGCGAGTCCACCGCCGCGACCCCCATCGAGGTCCCCGCGGCGGCCGGTAACGCCGCCGGCGGTGCCCTGTCCGGCTCGGTCCTCAGCATCGACACGTGGCGCCAGGCCTTCGCCGCCGCCACCCGGCGGATGTCGTGACCACGCTGGTACGCCGCGCGGGCATCGTCCTGGGCCTGCTGGTCGTCACGGTCGTCGTACCGGCGATCGTGCTGCCGGCGGCCGCGGCACCCACCGGCCCCGACGGCCCGTCCGGGCCCGCCGGCGGCACGTCGGACGTCACGATCGGCCTCGACGGCCTCACGCAGAGCCCCAGCACGTCGGTGACCGTGCTCATCGGCCTCACCCTGATCTCGCTGCTGCCCGCGATCCTGCTCAGCTGCACGGCGTTCACCAAGATCTTCATCGTCCTCGGACTCACCCGGAACGCACTGGGCCTCCAGCAGACCCCGCCCAACCAGGTGCTCGCCGGCCTCGCGCTCTTCCTCAGCCTGTTCGTGATGGGCCCGGTGCTCGGCGAGATCAACGACATCGCGCTGCAGCCCTACCTCAACGGCGACCTGACCGCGTCGGCCGCCCTGGACTCCGGCCTCCAGCCGCTGCGCGACTTCATGCTCGCCAACACCGACGACAACGAGCTGGAGCTGCTGACCAACGTCGCGGGCCGCGAGATGCCCGCGAACGCGGAGGAGGTCTCGACGACCACCCTGATCCCCGCGTTCATCCTCACCGAGCTCAAGCAGGCCTTCATCATCGGGTTCGTCATCTTCATCCCGTTCCTGGTCATCGACCTGGTGGTCAGCGGCGCGCTGATGGCGCTCGGCATGATGATGATGCCGCCGGTGATGGTGTCGCTGCCCTTCAAGCTGCTGCTCTTCGTGATGGTCGACGGCTGGGCCCTGGTCATCAAGTCCCTCGTCTCCAGCTACGGAACCTAGGTGCACCATGTCCGACACCACCGTCATCCACCTCGCCCTGCAGACCATGCTCGTCGCGCTCAAGCTGTCGGCGCCGATCCTGGTCACCTCGCTCGTGATCGGCTTCACGATCTCGCTCTTCCAGTCGCTGACCCAGATCCAGGAGTTCACGCTCGCCTTCGTGCCCAAGCTCGTCGGCGTCGGCGTCGCGCTGCTGCTGTGCGGCAACTGGATGATGCACACGCTCGTGGCCTTCACCAACGACATCTTCGAGGGCCTCCCGGCCATGCTCGGCTGAGGCTGCGACCACTCCCACCATGACCCTCACCGTCTCGGGCGAGCCCCTGGTCGCCTACCTCCTGGCCTCCGTGCGGATCCTCGCCTGGCTGGCCGTCGTGCCGCCGTTCTCCGGACGCACGGTGCCGACGATGGCGAAGGTCGTGCTGGGCCTCGGGCTCTCCTTCGCGGTCGTCCCCGACGGGGACCTGATCCCCCTCGACACGATCAGCCTCCTGCTGAACGTCGCGACCCAGGTGCTCGTCGGCGTGGCGATGGGGTTCGTCTGCCACCTCCTGCTCGCCGCGATCGCCGCGGCCGGCAGCCTGGTCGACGTCTTCGGCGGCTTCTCCCTCGCACAGGGCTTCGACCCGCTGTCGATGAACGGGACCACGGTCTTCGGCAAGTTCCACCAGATGCTCGCCACCGTGCTGCTCTTCGTGACCGGCGGGCACCTGATCGTCATCGGCGGCCTGCTCAAGACCTTCCAGTTCCTCCCCCTCGGCGCGACCCCCGGCTGGGGCAGCTTCCCCGACGTCCTGCTCACGGCGTTCGGGCTCTTCTTCACCACCGCCGTGCAGATCGCACTGCCGCTGATCGCCGTCCTCTTCCTCGCCGACCTGGGCCTGGCGCTGCTCACCAAGGTGGCCCCGCAGATGCAGGCGATGGCGGTGATGTTCCCGGTGAAGATCGGCCTCACGCTGCTGCTGGTCGGACTCTCCTTCCCGGTGCTGCCGCACGCCATCGACCGGATGGTCGACCTCTCCACCCAGGCGATGTCCGTGCTGTCGGGAGCCGGCTGATGAGCGAGGAGAAGACCGAGCAGCCCACCGCCCGGCGCCGCAAGGAGAACCGCAAGGAGGGCAAGGTCCCGCGCACCCAGGAGCTGGGGGCGTGGTCCGCGCTGGCGCTCTTCGCGCTGGCGCTGCCCAAGCTGATCGGACACGAGCTCTCCGCGCTCCAGGACATCATGACCAGGTGCCTGAGCATGGGCGGCGAGGCCGACGTCGCGCGGGCCCTGACGCTGCTCGGCGCCGGGCTCTGGCACGTGCTGGTGTCGCTGCTGATCCTCGGCTCCGCGGTCCTGCTCGTCGGCGTCGCCGGTGCGCTCGCGCAGGGCGGGTTCTACCTCGCCAAGAGCGCGGTGAAGCCGAAGCTCTCCAAGATCAACCCGCTCCAGGGAGCCAAGCGCCTCTTCGGCCTGCACATCCTCTGGGAGGGCGCGAAGATGCTGGTGCGCAGCGCGATCGTCGTCGTCCTGGTCTGGGGGGCGGTCCAGGCGGCGATCCCGATGATCGGCGGCCTGGTGCCGATGCAGGTGGTGATCGAGCAGACCGCCGCGAGCGCGCTCGGCCTGATCCGCAACATCGCGATCATCGGCGTCGTCCTCGGCGCCGCCGACTACCTCGTGCAGCGCAAGAAGATGGGCAAGCAGACCCGGATGACCAAGGACGAGGTCAAACAGGAGCACAAGCAGTCCGAGGGCGACCCGCTGCTCAAGGGCGCGATCCGCTCCCGCCAGCTCGCGGCCGCGCGCAACCGGATGATGGCCGACGTGCCGACCGCGGACGTCGTGCTGGTGAACCCGACGCACGTCGCGGTGGCGCTGCGCTACGACCCCGCGCGGGGCGCGCCGCGCGTGGTGGCGCGGGGGGCGGGCGCGATCGCGACCGCGATCCGGGAACGGGCCGGCGAGGCCCGGGTGCCCCTGGTCCGCGACGTACCGCTCGCCCGCGCGCTCTACACCTCCACCACCGTCGGCCAGGAGATCCCCGCCGAGCTCTTCGCCGCGGTGGCCCAGGTGCTCGCGTTCGTGATCAGCCGGCGCACCCGTGGCCAGTGGGGCGGGGAGCACCGCACTCCGCGGCACGACCCCGAGGTGCCGGCCGTGCTGCCGGCCGCACGACGCCGCCGCAATCTCTCAGGTCCGATCCCGACCGGCCGATAGGCAGCACGGACCCCAGGACGGAGTCACCCCACCGGTGCCACGGACGGCGCTCAGCATCGACCTCGGTCGAACCTCGCTCGATCTCGTTCGGAACCCTGGAGGACCCACGTGCCCGTGAAGCGGATGACCCAGCTCGGGGTGCCCGTCGGCATCGTGCTGATCGTCGTGATGCTGGTCGTCCCGCTGCCGGCAACGGTCCTCGACCTGCTGATCGCCCTCAACATCACCACCGCGCTGCTGGTGCTGATGGTGGCCATGTTCGTGCACCGGCCGCTGGACTTCGCGGCCTTCCCGGCCGTGCTGCTGGTGATGACGCTCTTCCGGCTCGCGCTCAACGTCAGCGCCACCCGGCTGGTGCTGCTCGACGGCTTCGCCGGGAAGGTGATCGACACCTTCGGCCACTTCGTGGTCGGCGGTTCGCTGATCGTCGGCCTGATCGTCTTCGCGATCCTGCTGGTCATCCAGTTCGTGGTCATCACCAACGGCGCCGGCCGGGTCGCCGAGGTCGGTGCCCGCTTCACGCTCGACGCGATGCCCGGCAAGCAGATGGCGATCGACGCCGACCTGAACTCCGGGCTGATCGACGAGGACGAGGCCCGCCGGCGCCGCGCCGAGGTGCACGCCGAGGCCGACTTCTACGGCTCGATGGACGGCGCCTCGAAGTTCGTCAAGGGCGACGCGATCGCCGCGATCATCATCACGCTGGTCAACCTGATCGGCGGCTTCGCGGTCGGCGTCGGCCAGCTGGGCATGCCGTTCGGCGAGGCGGTCACGACGTACAGCCTGCTGTCGGTCGGCGACGGCCTGGTCTCACAGATCCCCGCGCTGCTGCTCTCGGTCGCGACCGGCCTGATCGTCACCCGCTCGGTGAACGACGCCGATATGGGGTCCGACATCGTCCGCCAGGTGATGGCCAACCAGATGCCGCTGCGGGTCGCCGGGTTCGGCGCCCTCGGTCTCTGCCTGATCCCCGGCCTGCCCAAGCTGCCGTTCGTCGTCGCCGGCGGGCTGATGCTGATCGCGTCCTCTCGGGCGGGTGCGGCCGCGAAGCAGGCCGAGGCCGCCGAGCAGGCCCAGCAGGCGACACCGGCGCTGACCGCACCCGACACCCCGGAGCTGCTCGCCGCCGAGATCCAGGTCGACCCGCTCGGCCTGGAGCTGTCCGCGGACCTCATCGACCTGGTCGACGCGAGCAGCGGCGGCGACCTGCTCGAACGGGTCAAGGCGCTGCGCCGCAAGATCGCGACCGACCTGGGCATCGTCGCCCCGCCGGTGCGCACCCGCGACAACCTGCAGCTGCCCAGCCAGACCTACGCGATCCTGCTCTTCGGCATCGAGGTGGCGCGCGGCGAGGCGCCCCCGGGCACGGTCCTCGCCATCGGCGACTACCTCGGCTCGCTTCCGGGCCAGCCCACCCAGGAGCCGGTCTTCGGCCTCGAGGCGAAGTGGATCCCGGTCGAGCTACGCAGCCAGGCCGAGCTCAGCGGCGCCACCGTCGTCGACCGGGCCTCGGTGATCACCACCCACCTCGCGGAGGTCGTCACCGAGCACGCCGGCCGGCTGCTGGGCCGCGAGGACGTGCGGATGCTCACCGACGTCGTCAAGCGCACCCACCCGGTGGTCGTCGAGGAGCTCACCCCGACCCAGCTCAGCCTCGGCGAGATCCAGCAGGTGCTGCAGGAGCTGCTCGACGAGGGCGTCTCGATCCGCGACCTGGTGCGGATCTTCGAGGCGCTGTCGCTGCGCGCCGCCCGCACCAAGGAGCTCGACCCGCTCGTGGAGGCGGCCCGGCAGGCGCTGGGACCGGCCATCGCCGCGCCGTACCTCGTGGACAAGACGCTGCACGTGCTGACCCTCGATCCGCAGCTCGAGCAGCAGATCCTCGAGTCCCTGCGCCCCGGCGAGCAGGGCCAGAGCATCGCGCTCGACCCCGAGACCAGCCAGGCGCTGATGGGCAGTCTCGCCCAGCTGACCCAGGAGGTCGAGAACCGCAACGTGCGGCCGGTGCTGGTCTGCGCCCCGCAGCTGCGGGCACCGCTGCGCCGGCTGATCAACCAGATCGTGCCGCGCCTCGCGGTGCTGTCGTACCAGGAGCTGACCGGCGCCGACCAGATCCGCTCGGAGGGCGTCGTCATCGCCGACCAGCGCCTCGCCGTCGGCGCCTGACCCATCGTTCACCCACCCGGAGGTCCCCATGAGCCCGCTGTCCTGGCCGGTCCTGATCGGCACCCTGCTGATCGGCTCGCCGGCCCTGTACGCCGCGCAGGTCAGCGGCACGCTCTCCCCCGACGTCGCGGTCGTGCGACTGCTGATCTGCCTGGGCGTCGTGTGGGTGGGCTGCTCGGTCGTCGCCTCGCTCGTCGAGGGTGCGGTCGCGGCCAACCGGCGGGCCACCGCCGAGGCGGAGGCCGCCGCGGCCCGCAACACCGAGCCGACCGCCGAGTTCTCCGCCGACCCGACCGCCGAGTTCCCCGTCATGTCGCCCGAGGGCGCCGTCTGAGGGCGGCACCCGCCGGGTCCGGACATGCAGCGACCCGCAGGCGTCGGGCCCCTGAGGGGGCCCATCCCGGTGGACGTGATGACCGGAGCGCCTGCGGGTCGGGTGACTGCTTGGGATTCACCAGCAGCCGTCCCGGGGTGGCTCCACCCCGGGTGATGCTGATGGGCTGCTAGCGGGCAGCCACCTCACGCGTCCTGTAAGAACTCATTCTTCGGACCACCTCCTTTCCCGTGTGCCCTCACGCTAGGCGGGCCCGAGGCGACGTTCAAGGGATTAACGGGAGCCCCACCGTTGGGGCAGCTCCGACGCTTCTCACGCCCCGACCGCCGCCTCGTCGGCCGGCGCCCGGAACTGCGCGTTGTAGAGCCGGGCGTAGGCACCGTCGGCGACCAGCAGCGACTCGTGCGTCCCCTGCTCGACGATCGCGCCGTCCTCCATCACGAGGATCAGGTCGGCGTCGCGGATCGTCGAGAGCCGGTGGGCGATGACGAACGACGTCCGGTCGGTGCGCAGCGCCGCCATCGCGTGCTGGAGCAGCAGCTCGGTGCGCGTGTCCACGGACGACGTCGCCTCGTCGAGGATCAGCAGCGCCGGGTCGGTGAGGAACGCCCGCGCGATCGTGACGAGCTGTCGCTCGCCGGCGGAGAGGTTCGAGCCCTCCTCGTCGATCACCGTGTCGTAGCCGTCGGGCAGCGAGTGCACGAAGCGGTCCACGAACGTCGCCCGCGCGGCCTCCAGGATCTCCTCCTCGGTCGCGTCGGGTCGCCCGTAGGCGATGTTGTCGCGGATCGTGCCCTCGAAGAGCCAGGTGTCCTGCAGCACCATGCCGATCTGCCCGCGCAGCGTCGACCGGGGCATGCCGGCGACGTCGACGCCGTCGAGGGTGATCCGCCCGGCGTCCACGTCGTAGAAGCGCATCACGAGGTTCACCAGGGTGGTCTTGCCGGCGCCGGTCGGCCCGACGATCGCGACCGTCTCGCCCGGCCGGGCGACCAGCGAGAGATCGGTGATCAGCGGCCGGTCCTCGTCGTAGCGGAACGACACGTGTTCGAAGGCGACCTCGCCGCGGCGTACCGCCGGGGTGGCGAGCGCCGGCGCGTCCTCGAGCTCCTCGTCGGCGTCGAGCAGCTCGAAGACCCGCTCGGCCGAGGCGACGCCCGACTGCAGGAGGTTGGTCATCGAGGCGACCGTGGTCAGCGGCTGGGTGAACTGGCGGGAGTACTGGATGAAGGCCTGCACCTCGCCCAGCGACAGCGACCCGTTGGCGACCCGGAGTCCGCCGACGACCGCGACCAGCACGTAGTTGAGGTTCCCGATGAACATCATCGACGGCATGATCAGCCCGCTCACGAACTGCGCGCCGAAGCTCACCTTGAACAGCTCGTCGTTCTCCTCCGCGAAGGTCCGCTCGACCTCGGCCTGCCGGCCGAAGACCTTGACCAGCGCGTGGCCGGAGTAGGCCTCCTCGATCTGGGCGTTGAGCCGGCCGGTACGCCGCCACTGCGCGACGAACTGCCCCTGCGAGCGCTTCATGATCTGCGCGGTCACGATCAGCGACAGCGGCACGGTCACGAGCGCGACCAGCGCCAGCAGCGGCGAGATCCAGACCATCATCGCGAGCACGGCGAGCACGGTCATCACCGAGGTCAGCAGCTGGCTCATCGTCTGCTGCAGCGTCTGGCTCACGTTGTCGATGTCGTTGGTGACGCGGGACAGCAGCTCGCCGCGGGGCGAGCGGTCGAAGTAGTTCAGCGGCAGCCGGTTGATCTTGTCCTCGACGTCGGAGCGCATCTGCCGGATGGTGTTCTGCACGACCGTGTTGAGGATGAAGCCCTGGAGCCAGGCCAGCAGTGACGCCGCGGCGTACAGCGCGAGCACGATCAGCAGCACCCGCGCGACGGCGTCGAAGTCGACGCCCTTGCCGGGCACCACGTCCATGCCCTGCACCGCCGCGGGCAGCGCCGAGTCGGGCGTGCCGGCCGGGAACTTCGAGCCGATGAAGCCGTTGAAGACGAGGTCGGTGGCGTGGCCGAGGATCCGCGGCGCGATCGACATCAGCAGCACGCTCACGACGCCGAGGAGCACGACCGCGACCGCTTTGCCGCGGTCGGGACGCATCAGCGCGACGAGCCGCTTCGCGGACGGGCCGAAGTCCATCGCCTTCTGGCCGACCATGCCGCCGCCCATCGGGCCGCGGCCGGGGCCGCCCTGCGGCGCCTCGATGCGCTCGGTGGCCTGGAACTCCTGCTTCTTCGAGCCGGTGCTGGTCTCGCTCATGCTTTTCGGGGTCCCCGCGGAATCGGGAGCTTGCGAGCGATTCCGTGGGGTGTTCATGCTGCTTCCTCCGCGCTGAGCTGGGACTCGACGATCTCCTGGTACGTCGCACATGCGGCGAGCAGCTCGTCATGCCGGCCGCGGCCGACGACCCGGCCGTCCTCGAGCACGAGGATCAGGTCGGCGTCGCGGATCGTGGAGACCCGCTGGGCCACGATGACCACCGTCGCGTCCCGGGTCTCGGGCTTCAGCGCCGCGCGCAGCCGGGCGTCGGTCGCGAGGTCGAGCGCCGAGAAGGAGTCGTCGAAGAGGTAGATGCCCGGCTTCCGCACCAGGGCCCGGGCGATCGCCAGCCGCTGCCGTTGTCCGCCGGAGAAGTTGGTCCCACCCTGGGTGACCGGCGCGTCGAGCCCCTCGGGCAGCGCCGCCACGAAGTCACGCCCCTGCGCGACGTCGAGCGCCGCCCACATCTCCTCCTCGGTGGCGTCGGGCTTGCCGTACTGCAGGTTGCTGCGGATCGTGCCGCTGAACAGGTACGCCTTCTGCGGCACCAACCCGATCTGCTGCCAGAGCAGATCCGGATCGAGGCGTCGTACGTCGTGACCGGCCACCCGGACCTCGCCCTCGGACGCGTCGAAGAGCCGCGGCACCAGGTTCACCAGCGTGCTCTTGCCCGCGCCGGTGGACCCGATCACCGCCACCGTCTGACCGGGCCGGGCCTCGAAGGAGACGTCGGCCAGGACCGGCTCGTCCGCGCCGGGGTAGGCGAACGTGACGTGGTCGAGGTCGAGGTGGCCGCGGCGCGCCGGGTCGGGGGCGACGGCGTCGTCCGGCACGGGCACGGAGGTGTGCGTGTCGAGCACCTCGGCGATCCTGTCGGCGCAGACCGAGGCCCGCGGGATCATCATCAGCATGAAGGTCGCCATCATCACCGACATCAGGATCTGCATCAGGTAGGAGAGGAAGGCCGTCAGCGCACCGACCTCCATCTGGCCGTTGTCGATGCGGTGCCCGCCGAACCAGATGACGGCGACGCTCGAGACGTTCACGACCAGCATCACCAGCGGGAACATCGTCGCCATCCACCGGCCGGCCGCGACCGCGACGTCGGTCAGGTCGTCGTTCGCGCGCCCGAACCGCCGCGTCTCGTACGGCTCCCGGACGAACGCCCGCACCACCCGAATGCCGGTGATCTGCTCGCGCAGCACCCGGTTGACCTCGTCGATCCGGCCCTGCATGAGACGGAAGTTGGGCACCATCCGGCTGACGACGAAGCCGACGCACACGAAGAGCGCGGGCACCACGACGGCCAGGATCCAGCCCAGCCCCATGTCCACGCGCAGCGCCATGATCACGCCGCCGACCATCATGATCGGCGAGGACACCGCGATCGTGCACGACATCAGCACCAGCATCTGCACCTGCTGCACGTCGTTGGTCGTGCGGGTGATCAGCGACGGGGCGCCGAACTCCTGCACCTCGCGGGTCGAGAACGTGCCGACCCGGTGGAAGAGCGCGGCCCGCACGTCGCGGCCGAAGCTCATCGCCGTGCGGGCGCCGAAGCGGACCGCGACGACCGAGCAGACGATCTGGCCGAGCGACACCACCAGCATCACGGCGCCGACCCGCAGGATGTAGCCGGTGTCGTCCGCGGCGATGCCGTTGTCGATGATGTCGGCGTTCAGGGTCGGCAGGTAGAGCATCGCCAGCACGCCGACGAACTGGAAGAGGACCACGACACCCAGCCAGGGGCGGTACGGCGCGAGCCGGGCGCGCAGCAGTCGGAGCAGCATCAGGACCGGTCCTCCTCGGTGAGGACGCCGTGCAGGATCACGTCGACGATCTCCTCGGGGCTCAGGGGTTGCTGGTCGGAGATATGCGGATGGCTGCCCGAGAAGGTCAGCAGCCGCACGATGTGGACGACCCGGTCGACGGGGACCGTGAACCGGTCGGCGTCGCCGGACAGCAGGGTGGCCAGGCCGCCGTCGGCGAGCCGGCGGCGTACCTCCGGGTCACCCAGCGCCGCCGGCGGCTTGCGCAGCCCCATCGCCGCCATCAGCATGAAGATGCCGATGAAGCGCCGCTGCAGCAGCGTCGTGTACGCCACCAGCCGGTCCCGCAGCTCGAGCGTCGGGTCGATCCGGGCGATGTCGTCGAGGAAGGGCGACGGGTCGAACTCCGCCTCCATCACCGCGTCGAAGAGCTCCTCCTTGGTGGCGAACGCCCGGAAGACGGTGCCCTCCGCGATCCCCGCCGCCTCGGCGATCAGCTTCGTCGTCGTCGCCCGCCCGTGCTCGTAGAGCAGCGGCCGGGTCGCGGCGATGATCGCCTCCCGCCGCTCCTCGGGCGCCAGCGGCTTGGCTCGCCCGCGTCTGGTGGTGTCCACGACCGTCGAGCATAAATGAGTGAGCGCTCACTCACAAACGGTCTTCCGGCGCCCCTGCCGATACCCAGTGACGATGTGGTCGTTCCCGAGCCACGGGAACGACCACACTGCCGCTGGGTATCGCTCCGTCCCGGGCCGCCGGTCAGGGTGCGAGTCGCTCGGTGACCCAGCCGTCGCCGGCCCGGCGGTAACGCAGTCGGTCGTGCATCCGGCCCGGGCGGCCCTGCCAGAACTCCACCGCCTCGGGGCGCACGACGTACCCGCCCCACTCCTCCGGCACCGGCACCGGACCATCGGACTCGGGCCAGCGCGCCTCGGCATCGGCGTACGCCGCGGCGAGCTGCTCGCGGGTCGCGACCCGCGACTGGGGCGAGGCGTGCGCGCCGAGCTGGGAGCCACGGGGCCGGACGGCGAAGTACGCCGCCACCGCCTCGCGCGAGACCGGCGCCGCGACGCCGTCGACCCGCACCTGGCGCTCCAGGGGGTGCCACGGGAAGAGCAGCGCGCAGCGCGGGTTGTCGGCGAGCTCGCCGCCCTTGCGGGAGCCGGTGTTGGTGTAGAAGACGAACCCGTCGGGCGAGACGCCCTTGAGCAGCACCATCCGCGACGACGGAGCCGAATCGGCGCCGACCGTCGAGACCACCATCGCGTTGGGATCGTGCAGCCCGGCGTCGACCGCGTCGCGCATCCAACGCTCGAACATCGTCACCGGGTCGGGGGCGAGATCGGCCTCGTCGAGTCCCGCCCGGCCGTACTCCTCACGCAGCCCCGCCAGGTCCATGCCTCGACCCTAGTGGTCACTCGGTGCACAATGCGCTGGTGACTGACGTACACCACGGATTGGAAGGCGTCGTCGCCTTCGAGACCCAGATCGCCGAGCCCGACAAGGAAGGCTCCGCGCTGCGCTACCGCGGCGTGGACATCGAGGAGATCGTCGGCCGGGTCCCCTTCGAGAACGTGTGGGGCCTGCTCATCGACGGCGCCTACACCCCCGGCCTGCCGCCCGCGGAGGCCTACAACATCCCCGTCCACACCGGCGACGTGCGCGTCGACGTGCAGGCGGCGATCGCGATGCTGGCGCCGGCGTTCGGCTTCCGGCAGACCTACGACATCAGCGCCGAGCAGGCCCGCGCCGACCTCTCGCGGGTGGCGGTGATGGTGCTGTCGTACGCCGCGCAGTCGGCCCGCGGGCTGCACCAGCCGGTGGTGCCGCAGGCGGAGGTCGACCGGGGCGCCACGCTCGCGGAGAAGTTCCTGATCCGCTGGAAGGGCGAGGCCGACCCCAAGCACGTGAAGGCGATCGACGCCTACTGGAGCTCGGCGGCCGAGCACGGCATGAACGCCTCGACGTTCACCGCCCGGGTGATCACCTCGACCGGGGCTGACGTGGCCGCGGCGTTCTCGGGCGCGATCGGCGCGATGAGCGGCCCGCTGCACGGTGGCGCCCCGTCACGGGTGCTCGGGATGATCGAGGAGGTCGAGCAGCGCGGCGACGCCCGCGGCTACGTCAAGGAGCTGCTCGACAAGGGCGAGCGGCTGATGGGCTTCGGGCACCGGGTCTACCGCGCGGAGGACCCGCGGGCGCGGGTGCTCCGGCGTACGGCGCGCGAGCTGGCCGCCCCGCGCTACGAGGTCGCCGAGGCGCTGGAGCAGGCGGCGCTCGCCGAGCTGCGCGAGCGGCGGCCGGACCGGGTGCTCGAGACCAACGTGGAGTTCTGGGCCGCGATCGTGCTCGACTTCGCCGAGGTGCCGGCACACATGTTCACCTCGATGTTCACCTGCGCGCGCACCGGCGGCTGGTCGGCGCACATCCTCGAGCAGAAGACGACGGGCCGGCTGATCCGGCCCTCGGCGGTCTACACCGGCCCGGCGTCGCGCCCGGCCTCGGACGTCGACGGCTGGCGACCCGCCTGGGGCGCGTGAGCTGACCGAGTGGTCCGGGCGAGGTAGGCCAGTCCCCGCGGCGAGACCTCGTAGCCGACGTCGAAGCTGCGGGTCAGCCCGAGGTTCTTCAGCTTGCGCACGTCGATCTTGAACGGATCGCGCTCGCGACCCATCTCCACGGCGAGGTCCGGCGCTCGCGTGTGCGGGCGGCGCCGGATCACGTCGAGGGTCGCCATCGTCCACGGCCCGTGACTGCTGGCACGGTCGAGGCGCTCCAGCTTGGCGTCGATCGCGGCGACGTCGTCGTCGCTGAGGTCGGCGTTCTCACGCAGCGCGACGCGGGGGTCTGGTCCGGCCCAGCTCAGTCGCACGCGATACGTCGTGGCGACGCCCTCGACCTTGTCCAGCTGCTTGCGCAGCCGGGCGACGTCCGGCCAGCCGGCGGCGACCGCCTCCTCGTCGGTGAGCGCGTCGGCGTCGACGACCTCGACGTCGTCGACCCGCACGACGCCGGCGACGGTGCGGAACTCCGAGCCGATCCGCACGTCCGGCTTCCGCCAGCGGCGGAACGCAAGGGTCACCGACCCGTCGGCGACGCCGAGCGCGACCTTGGGTGGCAGCAGCATGTGCTCAAGATAGGCGCTCCGGTCCGTGTCGGCGCGCCGGCTGACTGTCACGTGCGTCGGTGGAACTGGATCTTCCCGGTGGGGAGATAGGTGGTCTGGTAGGTGGGATCGTGGATGAGGGTGTGGTGCCAGGGGCAGAGGGATGCGCTGTCGGTGAGGTTGGTGTGGCCGCCGTCGACCCAGTGCTGTTGGTGGTGGGCGTGGAGTCCGGTGGTGCGGTCGCAGCCTTCGGCGCGGCAGCCGCGGTCGCGCAGGAACATGGCGATCCGTTGGTGCTCGGTGTGGTAGCGGCTCCGCCTACCCAGGTCCAGGGGAACGCTGTTGCCGCCGAGGACGGCGGGGATGATCCCCGCCTCGCACGCCAGCCGGCGCGCCATGCCGGGGCTGATCCGGTCGCCGGTGTCCAGGACCCCGGCCTTCTCCAGCCGACCCATCAGGGAGTCCTCGTCGATGACCACCACGACGGTGGCGTTGACCCCGCCGGTCTGGGGCAGTCGGTCGACCGGGTAGCGCTCGATCAGCTCGCACAGCGCCCGGCCGAGTGCTTCGGGTCCGGGCCTGCGCTCGATGCCGGGGCCCTGGGTGGCCGCGAGGTGCTTCGGGGCGGCCAGGGCCATCAGGATCTTCTTGAGTGCGGCGGCGTGGTAGGTCGGCAGGGTGAACCGGCCCCGGGTCTTCCCGTCCCCGTCGTCGACCATCGTCAGCGAACACGCCCGCAGCGCGGCCGCCTCCTGCCATTGCAGGATGTCGGCTTCGTGGGCGTCGGCCTCGTCGGGGGCGATGACCTCCCACAGCCGCCGCCCCAGCCGACCCAGTGCCTTCGCGTCGTGATGACGAGCCTCGGCCAGCAGATGCGCCTCGGCCTTGGCGAGGGTCTCGGCGCCGAGGTCGGCCGGGAGCCGGTCGACCCACCGAACCACCACCCGCGCCTGCTCGACGTCGATGTCCCCGGCCGCGAGCGCCTCCCGCGTCGACGCGTGCTGTTCGAGGTCGTGGCCGAGCCGCACCGCGCCGTACGCGGCCGCACGCGTGGTCTTCGTCTGGTGGGCCAGCCAGTTCGCCGACGACGACGCACCGACCTCTTCGCCGACGTGGATGGTGTCGGCGTGGGCTGCGACCCGGGCCTGCAGCTCGCCGACCTGTGCCGTCAACCGGGTCAGCGCGACCAGCGTGTCCGCGGTCTCCGCGGGGTCCATGGACCACACCGACGCATCCCGCACGGCGTCGGCGAGGTCGCGCATCTGCGCGGCCGTCGTCGACACCCGGTGCCGCGGCGTGGCCTGTGCTGTCATGACTCCTACTCAAGCACCCGCCACCGACACTCAAGGCCCTGGATCCCCTTATTTCACAGGGTTCTGGGTCACGAACAGATCACGATCCAGTGCCCTCATCCACACCCGGGCCATCCTCCTGTGGAGGGTGGTTTCGAGGCTCGGGCCTGGCGGCCCTCGCACCTCAACCACCGTGGGTCCGAAGACGGTGGTTGAGGAGGTTGCGCCAGCAACCGTCTCGAAACCCACCCAGCCAACGCGCGTCCCGACCGCAGGTCGGCGTCCTCCCGATAGGCGCCAACGGGGTGCGCGGGAGGAGCCGTCAAGGACGGCGAAGCCGCCGAAGGGAATCCTTGACGGCGGAGGACGCGCGCCCATACTGGCGCCGCCGGGAGGACGACGACAATCGCTCGCGCCGGGCGAGTGGTTTCGAGACAGGCGCCAGCGCGCCTTCCTCAACCACCGTGACCCCGGCGCGGGTGGTTTCGAGACAGGCGCTAGCGCGCCTTCCTCAACCACCGTGCCTCCCGACGAGGACGGCGGTTGAGGAGGTTGCGCTAGCAACCGTCTCGAAACCCCGCTGCGTCGGCGGATGCGGTGGGTCGGGTGCTGGGTGGTGGTTTCGAGACAGGCGCTAGCGCGCCTTCCTCAACCACCGTGATCCCCGACGACGGTGGTTGAGGAGGTTGCGCCAGCAACCGTCTCGAAACCACCGTGACGGCTCGGGCCTGGCGGCCCTCACACCTCAACCACCGTGAGCACCCAGGCCCGACTCGATCGCGAAGACGACGAGCTGGGCGCGGTCGCGGGCGTGCAGCTTGACCATCGCCCGGCTGACGTGGGTGCGCACGGTGTCGGGGCTGACGACGAGCTCCTCGGCGATCTCGGCGTTGGAGCGGCCGGTGGCGACCCAGGTGAGGATCTCGCGCTCCCGGTCGGTCAGGTCGCCGAGGCGGGGATGCACCCGGGCTCGCGGCCCGACCTGCCCGAACTGCTCGATCACCCGACGGGTCACCGAGGGCGCGAGGAGCGAGCCGCCGTCGGCGACCACGCGGATCGCGTCGAGCAGCCGCTCGGGGTCGGTGTCCTTGAGCAGGAAGCCGCTGGCGCCGTGGCGCAGCGCCTCGAAGACGTACTCGTCGAGCTCGAACGTCGTCAGCACCACGACCCTGACCCCGCCCAGGTCGGGATCGGCGGCGACCTCGGCGAGCAGTCCGAGCCCGTCGAGGACCGGCATCCGGATGTCGCAGAGCACGACGTCGGGGCGGGTCCGCCGGATCAGCGAGAGTCCGGCACGGCCGTCGGGCGCCTCACCGACCAGCGTCAGGTCGTCCTCGGACTCGATCAGCGTGGCCAGCCCCATCAGCACCAGCGGCTGATCGTCCACGAGAGCGACCCGGATCGGGCCGGTCACGAGGCCACCGGGATCGTGGCCCGCACCCGGAACCCGGACGCCGCCGGTCCGGCCTCGAGCGTGCCGCCGAGGGCCTCCACACGCGATCGCATGCCGGCGATCCCCATGCCCCCATCCTGCCCGACGCGAGCGACGGCGCCGGCGCCGTCGTCGACCACCGTCACCACGAGCCCCGTCGCCGTTCGCTCCAACCCCACCGTCGCCCGGGCGGCCCGGGCATGGCGCAACACGTTGGTCAGCGACTCCTGGACCACGACGTACGCCGCATGGTCGGCCGGGCCCGGCACGTCGCCCGGGTCCCCGTGACGGTCCACGACCAGGCCGCCCGCACGGATCCGCTCGATCAGCGGGTCCAGGTCGGCGAGCCCCGGGGCGGTGCGCCGAGGCGCCTCGCCACCTGCCATCCGGGCGAGCTCGTCCCGCAGCGCCTCGAGCGACTCGCGGCTGGTGTCGCGGATCGCCTCCAGGCTGCGGCGCGCCGCCGCCGGGTCCTTCTCCAGCACGTGCAGCGCGACCCCGGCCTGCATCGCGATCACGGCGAGCCCGTGACCGACGCCGTCGTGCAGGTCCTGCGCCATCCGTAGCCGCTCCTCGGTCGCCGCCCGTCCGGCCTGCTCGGCCCGCATCCGGCCCCGGTCGACCAGCCACCACCCGCCGAACGCCGCCACCAACGACATCGCGGCCACGCCGACGGACTGCCAGAACACCTGCGGCCCCGCGTCGTCGGTCGCGGCCCGCACCGCCAGCCCGACGACGGCGAGCGCGACGGCGACGATCCCGGCGGGCAGCAGCGCCCGCGGCCGGGACCGGAGCGACGCGACCAGCAGGGCCAGCGGCAGGGCCAGGAACATCGGGCCGTTGTCGAGCCCGGCGGCGAAGTAGCCACCGACCGCGACGCCCGACAGCAGCACCGCCAACCGACCGCGGTAGCAGGCGAGCACGATGACGGCCGCCGCGGCCACCGAGAGGACGACCACGGCCGGATACGAGTCCGACCCGCGGTTGGCGCCGAGCGAGCCGACGACCAGGAGCGCGGCCGGCACCAGCCAGGGCAGCGGAGATCTGAGCACGCTCCGAGGCTAGGCCGCGCCGAGCGCCAGGACGTACGACGGAGCGAGGCATCGGCGTACGCGGATCTGCGTACGCCGGTGCCGCTGCCGAGCGGACGCGCCGGGGCCGTCGGGCGGCGACGGTGGATGCCATGACGGAACTCATGGTGCAGACCGATGGGCTGACCAAGCGGTACGGCAGCGGCGACCACCGCCGGCTCGCCGTCGACTCGGTCAGCATGACCGTGCGACGCGGCGAGGTGTACGGCTTCCTCGGCCCCAACGGGGCGGGCAAGACGACCACGCTGCGGATGATGCTGGGGCTGGTCCGGCCGACCGCCGGAAGCGTCAGCGTCCTGGGCCGACCGGCGGGCCGGCCCGAGGTGACCGCGCGGGTCGGCGCGCTGGTCGAGGGTCCGGGCTTCTACCCCTTCCTGACCGGGCGCGACAACCTCCTGGTGATGGCCCGCTATCGCGGGCTTCCGGAGCGGGTCGTCGACGCCGCGCTGGAGCGGGTCGACCTGGCCGACCGGGGCGACGACCGCTTCAAGAGCTACTCGCTGGGTATGAAGCAGCGGCTCGGGGTCGCGTCCGCACTGATGGGCGACCCGGACCTGATCGTGCTGGACGAGCCCACCAACGGGCTCGACCCGGCCGGCATGGCCGACATGCGGGCGCTGATCGTCGCGCTCGCCCGCGGCGGCCAGACCGTGCTGCTCTCCAGCCACCTGCTGGCCGAGGTGCAGGAGATCTGCGACCGGGTCGGGGTGATCGACAACGGGCGGCTGCTGCGTGAGTCGACCGTCGCCGACCTGCGCGGCAGTGCGTCACTGCGGTTGCGGGCCGAGCCCGTCGACCGGGCGCTCGCGGTCGCGATGCGGGTCGCCGGGGACGACGGCGTACGCGTGCTCGGCGACGAGCTGGTGCTGGAGCTGCCCGCCACGGCGGCGCCGGGCCTGGTACGCGACCTGGTGGCCGCGAGGGTCGACGTTCACGAGGTGGCCAGCCGCGAGCGGACGCTCGAGGAGGTCTTCTTCGAGATGACCACCACGCACCGCAACGACGAGACCGAGGAGGCACTGCGATGAACGCGATCCTGACCGCGACGATGAGGAGCACCCGGGCCGAGCTGCTGCGGATGCGGCGCTGGCCGGCGGTGTGGGTGACGCTGGGCGCGTGGGCGGCGCTCGCCCTGATGTTCGGCTACGTGTTCGGCTATCTGGCCTACAAGACCGGTGACAACAGCTTCTCCAACGAGGGCGAGTCGATGTCGTCGGTGCTGCGCGACCTGATGCCGATCTCGGTGCCGGACGTGCTGCTGCAGGGCATGCCGATGTTCGGCGGCGCGCTGATGATGGTGCTCGGCGCGATCGTCGCCGGGAGCGGCTACGGCTGGGGCACCTGGAAGACCGTCTTCACCCAGGGGCCGTCGCGGTCGGCGGCCGTCGCCGGCTCGCTGGTCGCGACCACGGTGTACGTCGTCGGGACGGTGCTGTTCACGCTGGTGCTGTACGCCGGGGTCTCGCTGGCGATCGCGGTCAGCGAGGGCCAGCACGTCGTGTGGCCCTCGGCCGGCTCGGTGCTCGAGTCGGTGCTGGCCGGTGTACTGGTGCTGGAGATGTGGGCGCTGGCCGGGTTCGCGCTCGGCACGCTCGCCCGCGGCCCCGCCCTGTCGGTCGGGCTCGGGTTGGTGTGGGCGCTGGTCGTGGAGAACCTCCTGCGCGGCGTCGGCAGCCTGCTCGGCGCGGTCGAGGCGCTCACCCACGTGCTGCCGGGCACCGCGGCCGGGTCGCTGGTGGGCTCGCTGATCGGCGTCGACGCCGGCGGCGGCACTCCGGGCGTGGTCGACGCGATCTCCGGCACCCAGGCGGCCTGGACGGTGCTGGCGTACGTCGTCGCGCTACCGCTCCTGTCGATCGCCCTGGTGCGGCGGCGCGACGTCGCCTGAGCGCAGACGGCGGGCGTAGCAGCGGGAGAGCGGCGACTCCCGGTAGTGGCCGAACGGCGGCACCGGCACGTAGCCGCTCGACTCGTAGAGCCCGATCGCCTCGGGCTGGTTGATCCCGGTTTCCAGCACCAGCGCCTCGAAGCCGTGCGCGGCGGCACTCGTCTCCAGGGCCGTGAGCATCCGCCGCGCCAGGCCCCGGCCGCGGGCGGCGGGCACGACGTACATCCGCTTGACCTCGGCGGTGCGATCGGTGCCGAACGCCCGGACGCCCGAGCGCCGCCAGGCACCGGTCGCGACCGGCTCGCCGTCGACGTACCCGACGAAGAAGCTGCCCTCGGGCGGCTCGAACATCAGCGGATCCAGGGGCGTCTCGTCGGGACCGCCGTACCGGGCGACGTACTCCGACTGCACCTCCTCGATCAGGCGGAGCGCGTCGGCGTGGCCGTAGCCGACGCGTCGGATGTTCATGATCTGTCGTGCTCCTCGGGCTCGGTGCCGCGGCTGACAGAATAGGGAAGCGTGAGCGACGCCCTGCAGATCCCCCGTGACCTCCTCCCCACCGACGGACGCTTCGGTGCCGGGCCCTCCAAGATCCAGAACTCCCACCTCGACGCGCTCGCCGCGACCGGCACGACGCTGATGGGCACGTCGCACCGGCAGGCGCCGGTCCGCTCGCTCGTGGGCCGGGTCCGGGAGGGCTTGGCCTCGCTCTTCTCGCTGCCCGAGGGCTACGAGGTGGTGCTCGGGAACGGCGGCGCCACGGCGTTCTGGGACGTCGCCACCTTCGGGCTGATCGAGCAGCGGAGCCAGCACCTGTCCTTCGGCGAGTTCTCGTCGAAGTTCGCCAAGGCCGCCGCGGCCGCGCCCTGGCTGGCCGCACCGACGGTCATCGAGTCCGAGCCGGGCTCGCGCCCGGAGCCGGTCGCCGAGGACGGCGTCGACGTCTACGCCTGGGCGCACAACGAGACCTCGACGGCCGTGATGGCGCCGATCGTGCGGCCCGCCGGCGCCGCCCCGGACTCGCTCGTGCTGATCGACGCGACGTCGGGCGCGGGCGGCCTGCCCGTCGACGTGCGCGAGACCGATGTCTACTACTTCGCCCCCCAGAAGTGCTTCGCCTCCGACGGCGGGCTCTGGATCGCACTCTTCTCCCCCACGGCCCTCGACCGCGCGGCCGCGATCGCGGCGTCCGGGCGGCACATCCCGGCGTTCTTCGACCTGCCGACCGCGATCGACAACTCGCTGAAGAACCAGACCTACAACACCCCCGCGGTCGCCACGCTCTTCCTGATGGCCGAGCAGCTCGACTGGATGCACGCCAACGGCGGACTGGCCGGCATGGTCACCCGGACGACGGAGTCGTCGGACGCCCTCTACACGTGGGCCGAGAAGTCCCCCGTCGCCTTCCCGTACGTCGCCGACCCGGCGCACCGGTCGCTGGTGATCGGCACCATCGACTTCGAGCCCTCGGTCGACGCGGCCCGCCTGGCCGAGGTGCTCCGCGCCAACGGCATCGTCGACACCGAGCCCTACCGCAAGCTCGGCCGCAACCAGCTGCGGATCGCGATGTACCCGGCCGTCGACCCCGCCGACATCGAGGCACTCACCCGGTGCATCGACTGGGTCGTCGAGCGGCTCTGATCGAGCCGAGCACCTCGAGCCTGGGCCCGGGCTCACCCGAGCCCGGGTCGCAGCGGCGACGCGGCGGTCAGGCCGCCGTCGACGGTGAGGCACTGACCGGTGACGAACGACGCGTCGTCGGAGACCAGCCAGGCGACCATGGCCGCGACGTCGGCCGGGGTGCCCAGCCGGCCGGCCGGATGCCGGGCGACGGCGTCCCGCCGGGCGGCGTGCGGGTCCCGCGCGAGGGCGAAGGCGTCGTCGGCCATCGCGGTCCCGATCCAGCCGGGGAGGATCGCGTTGCAGCGCACCTGCGGCCCGTGGTCGACGGCGATCGAGCGGGTGAGGGCGTGCACGAACGCCTTCGAGGCGTTGTAGAGCGCCATCGACGGGTCGGCCACGACGCCCGAGACCGAGCCGATGTTGACGATCGCCCCGCCGCTCGCGGTCATGCCGGGCAGTGCGGCCCGGCACAGGTTGAACACGCCGCGGCAGTTCGCGCCGACCACCAGGTCCCAGTCGTCGTCAGTGCTCTCGAGCACGGTGCGCTCGACCTGGACGCCGGCGTTGTTGACCAGCACCGACACCGGGCCGAGCTCGGTCGCCGCCGCCACGATCCGGGCGGCGGCACCCGGGTCGGCGACGTCCGCCCGCACCCAGCGCACCTCGCTCGCCAGGTCGTCGGGACGCGGTCCGCGGCCGCAGGTGACGACCTGGGCACCGTCGGCGCGCAGCCGGTCGACGACCGCGCGCCCGATGCCCCGGCCCCCGCCCGTGACGACGGCGACCCGGCCGGTCATGAGCTCTTGACGTAGAACATCCGCTTGTTGACGAACTCGTCCATGCCGAGCGGCCCGAGCTCGCGGCCGAAGCCGCTGCGCTTCACGCCTCCGAACGGGATCTCCGCGCCCTCGCCTGCCGGCGTGTTGACGTTCGCCATGCCGACGTCGAGCCGTGCGGCCACCTTGGTAGCCCGGTCCACGTCGGAGCTGAACACCGCACCGCCGAGGCCGTAGTCGGTGTCGTTGGCCAGCTCCAGCGCCTCCTCGTCGGAGGAGACCTTGTAGACGACGGCCACCGGGCCGAAGAGCTCCTCGCGGTAGGCGCGCATCTGCGGCGTGACCCCGGTGAGGACGGCGGGCGAGTAGTACGCGCCCGGGCCGTCGCCGACCAGACCACCCGCGTGCAGCGTCGCCCCCTGGTCCACGGCGTCGTCCACGACCTCCTTGAGACGGTCCAGCGCGGTCCGCGACGACAGCGGCGAGTAGTCGCCGGGGTTGAGGCCGCCGGCGAGCTCGGTGAGCCTGGCGACGAACGGCTCGTAGACGTCGTCCATGACGATCATCCGCTTGTTGGAGTTGCAGGCCTGGCCGGTGTTGTAGATCCGGGTCTCCCAGGCCTGGGTGGCGGCCGCGGCCACGTCGTCGGCGTCGAGCACGACGTACGGGTCGGAGCCGCCGAGCTCGAGGACGCACTTCTTCAGGTGCTGGCCGGCGAGCGCCGCGATCCGCGAGCCGGCGCGCTCGGAACCCGTGAGCGAGACGCCTTGCACCCGCGGGTCGGCGATGATCTGCTCGACCTGGCCGAAGGTCGCGAAGACGTTCTGGTAGGCGCCGGCGGGCACGCCCGCGTCGTCGAAGAGCCGCTGGATCGCCTCGGCGCACCGCGGCACCGACTCGGCGTGCTTGAGCAGCATGGTGTTGCCGAGCACCATGTTCGGCGCCGCGAAGCGCGCCACCTGGTAGTACGGGAAGTTCCACGGCATCACGCCGAGCAGCAGGCCGATCGGCCGCTTCTCGACGACCGCCTGGTCACCGGAGAACGACGTGATCGGCTGGTCGGCCGCGAGGTCGGGGCCGTGCTCGGCGTAGTAGTCGAAGATCGCCTGGCAGAACTCGACCTCCTCGACCGCCTCGCCCAGCGGCTTGCCCATCTCCTCGACGGCGATCCGAGCGAGCTCGTCGCACCGCTCCGCGAACAGCCCGCCGATGCGCTTGGCCAGGGCGGCGCGCTCCTGGACGGTGAGCGTGCGCCAGTCGAGGAACGCGCGGTGCCCCGCGGCCAGCGCCTCGCCGATCGCCGCATCGGTCGCGAAGTCGAAGGTGGCGGCCACCTCGCCGGTGGCGGGGTTGGTCGATGCGTAGGCGGGCTGGGCCGCGGTCTCGGTCATCTGCCATGTCCTCTCGTGGGTGTCCTGGGTCCACACTGCCGCATCCGCGGTGAATGTCACCCGTGCGTCGCCGCGACGACCGCCGTGAGCAGCGCGTCGCGGCGGGCCACGAGCTCCGCGTCGACGGCGCCCGCACCGAGCCCGTCGACGAGGCGCCGCGCCGTGGCGGCGTCCAGCCTCGGGTCGCCGAGGTCGGCCCACCAGCGGTTGAAGCTGTCGGCGTACCGCTCGCAGAACGTCGCGAGTCCGCCGTCGTCGCCGCCGAGGTGGAAGAGGAGGGTCGGACCCATCACCGCCCACCGCAGCCCCGGCCCGGACGCGACCGCCTTGTCGACGTCCTCGACCGTGGCCACGCCCTCGTTGACGAGGTGGATCGCCTCGCGCCACAGCGCCGCCTGGAGGCGGTTCGCGACGTGGCCCGGCACCTCCCGCCGAACCTCGATGGTGACCTTGCCGACCGACTCGTAGAAGCGCCGGGCCGTGGCGACCACTCCGGGGGCGGTGCGCTCGTTGCCCATCACCTCGACCAGCGGGATCAGGTGGGGCGGGTTGAACGGGTGCCCGAGCACCAGGCGCGACGGGTCGACCCAGCCGCCCTGCAGCTCGCTGAGCGTCAGCCCGGACGCCGAGGACGCCACGACGGCCTGCGCGTCGAGCACCGGCTCCACCGCGGCGTACAGCTCGTGCTTGAGCGGCAGCCGCTCCGGGATGCTCTCCTGGACGAACGTCGCGCCGTCCACCGCGGCCCGCGGGTCGCGACAGATCTCGAGCTCGCCGCGCGGCTCGCTGTCGTCGGTCAGGCCGAGCTCGCGCAGCACCGGCCAGGCGCTCTCGACCGTCTCCCGGACCCGGCGCTCGGTGGCCGGGTCGGGGTCGTAGACCGCCACCGATCGGCCGGCGGCCAGGAACAGCGCCGTCCAGCTGCGGCCGATCAGCCCGCCGCCGAGCGCGGCGACCCGGCCGCTGTGGGTGGCCCTGGGCTCGGGGGCCTCGTCAGAAGGTGACACGGTCGGCTCCCTTCAGGCCGAGGCGCTCGCGCGCCTGCGCCGGGGTCGCGACCTGGAAGCCCAGCGCCTCGACGATGCCACGGATCTTGCGCACCTGATGGGCGTTGGAGGGCGTGAGCTCGCCGGGCCCGATGAAGAGGCTGTCCTCCATGCCGACACGGAGGTTGCCGCCCAGCATCGCCGCCTGGGTGGCGAACGACATCTGGTGGCGGCCCGCGGCCAGCACCGACCACTCGTAGCTGTCGCCGAAGAGTTTCTGCGCGATCGTGTGCAGGTGCTGCAGGTTGTCGAGGTCGGCGCCGACGCCGCCGAGCACGCCGAAGACCATCTGCACGAAGAACGGCGGCTCCAGCCAGCCCTGGTCGATCAACCAGGCCAGGTTGTAGAGGTGGCCGAGGTCGTAGCACTCGAACTCGAACCTCGTGCCGTGCCCCTGGCCCAACTCCTTCACGATGTACTCGAGGTCGGCGAAGGTGTTGCGGAAGATGAAGTCGCGCGTCATCTCCAGGAACTCCGGCTCCCACGGGTGCTTCCACTCGGCGTACTTCTCCAGCATCGGGAAGATGCCGAAGTTCAGCGAGCCGACGTTGAGCGAGGCCATCTCCGGCGACGTCGCCACGGCCGCGCGCAGCCGCTCCTCGCGGGTCATGCCCAGGCCACCGCCGGTCGAGACGTTGAGCACGGCGTCGCACGAGGCGGCGATCTGCGGCATGAACTCGAGGAACAGCTCGGGCCGCGGGTCCGGCTGACCGGTCTCCGGGTTGCGCGCGTGCAGGTGGATGATCGCGGCCCCGGCCTCCGCGGCCTCGATCGACGCGGCCGCGATCTCGTCGGGCGTGACGGGCAGGTGCGGTGACATCGTCGGCGTGTGGATGCCGCCGGTCGGGGCGCAGGTGATGATCACGGGCCTCATCGGCCACCCACCCAGGCGCGGTAGGCGTCGAGCACCAGCCCGTGGAAGTGGTGGACGCCGTGCTCGGACAGCCCGGAGCCGGAGCGGTCGGGATCGAACACGATGCGCCCCTGGTCGAACGCCGGCGTGCGCATCCCCCGCTGGACGCTCTCGACCAGCGCGATGTCCTGCTGCTGGAGCACGTCGTCGATGTAGCGGACCGACTGCTCCTCGCCCTCGGTGAGCTCGGTGGTCTCGAGGAAGAAGTCCCAGGTCTCCAGGGTGCGCTCGGGCCCGTCGGGGATCACCTGGAAGACCATGAAGTTGCCCCGGCCCGGATAGCGGAGCAGGCAGGTGTTCGGCCACAGCCACCACACGGCGTGCTCGGTGACCGAGGCGCCGGAGACGTCGTACGCCGAGTTCTCGTGCTTGCCCGCCTCGGCGAAGTGGCTCGACCAGATGCCGTGGGTCCGCACCTCGTAGGTGTCCATGTCGACGAGGTCGACGAACTCCTGGTGTGCGATGTGACAGTGGTAGCACTCGAGGAAGTTGTCGATGACGTTCTTCCAGTTGGTCGCGACGTCGTAGGTCAGCCGCTTGGCGTGGGTGAGGCTCGCGACGTCGGGCGCCCAGTGCTCGATCTCGGCCAGCAGGTCCCCGGCCTGCTCGCCGAGGGGCGCGGCGGCCGGGTCGAGGTTCACGTAGACGAAGCCGCCGAACTCCTCGACCTGCACCCGGTCGAGGCAGATGTCGCCCTTGTCGAAGCTCGCCATCCGGTCGGCGCGGCGGGCCGCCTTCAGCTGCCCGTCCAGGGAGTAGGTCCAGGCGTGGTAGGGGCAGACGATGTTCCGGGTCGTGCCCGACCCCGAGAGCAGCTCGTGGGCGCGGTGCTTGCAGACGTTGTAGAACGCCCGCAGGCCGCCGTCCCGGTCGCGGACCACCGCGACCGGCATGCCGGCGACCGTCGCCGACACGTAGCTGCCGGGCGTGGCGAGCTTCTCCACGTGGCAGATCCACTGCCAGGTGCGCCCGAAGATCGCCTGGACGTCGGCATCGGCCCAGCGTGAGTCGGTGTAGGTCTCCGCCCGCAGGGACATCGACTGCCCCGGGTCCTCGTGGAAGCCGCTGGCGACGCGGCGTACGTCGTCGGTCGTGACGTTGGTCATACCCGGAGCGTACGAAGAACTGGACGAACGTTCAATCCCTCACTGGACGATCGTTCAGTCTCAGTCGTCGCGCAGGGCGATCTCCTCGCACCGGACGACGCTCCGCTTCACCGACGCGCGGTCCAGGCCGAGCAGCGCCGTCAGCCACAGGCCGTTCTGCACCACGTCGATGTCGGCCGCCCGTCGTGCGCACTCACCCCGCGACAGCTCGGGCCGGGCCGCGCGGATCAGTGCGGCCAGCCCGGCCCGGTAGCGCTTCTGCGCCTCGGTGTTGATCTGCTCGAAGTCCTCGTGGGCCTGGGCGAGCGACCAGAGCTGGAGGCGCAGCGACAGGTACTCGGTCGTCAGGTACTCCGGCGCGGCCACCCGGGCCAGCGCGGCCCGCAGCCGCTCCTCGGGCGACAGGTCCGGGTCGGGTGCGACGATCGCGAGGTCCTGCTCCTCGACCCGCCGCAGCGCCGCCGCGATCAGGCTCGCCTTGTCGGCGTAGTGGTAGTTCACCAGCCCCAGCGAGACGCCCGCCTCCCGCGCGACCGCCCGCATGCTCACCGACGAGATGCCGCCGTGGGACAACAGCTCGACGACGGCGTCGAGGATGCGCTCCTGACGGTCCTTCCCGGGCGCGCTGGTCTCCACGTCGGCAGCCTAGAGGGAGGTCGGGCCGTCTAGCCCAGCGCGGCCAGCTTGCGCTCGAGCACGCGCCGCTCACCGTCGTTGCGGCACCGGGCGAGCGCGGTGCCGAACTCCTCGCGTGCCTCGGCGGTGCGGCCCAGGCGGGTGAGCAGCTCGCCGCGGACCGTGGGCAGCAGGTGGGTCTCGGCGAGGGCGCCGTCGGCGACGAGCTCGTCGACCAGCGGCAGCGCCGCGGCGGGGCCGTCGGCCATGGAGACGGCCACGGCGTGGTTGAGCGCGACGATCGGCGACGGGGCCAACCGGCCCAGGGCCTCGTAGAGCACGACGATCTTCGCCCAGTCGGTCTGCGCCACCGACGGTGCGACCGCGTGGCACTCGGCGATGGCGGCCTGGACGCCGTACGGGCCGAGCCCGCGACCGGTCCGTCCGGCCGCCGTCAGTGCCGCGCGCCCGCGGCGGACCGCGGAGCGGTCCCAGCGGCGCCGGTCCTGGTCCTCGAGCAGCACCGGCTCGCCCGACTCGTCGAGCCGCGCCGGGAAGCGGGCGGCGGTCAGCTCCAGCAGGGCGAGCAGCCCGTGGGCCTCGGCGTCGTCGGGCACCAGCCGGGTCAGCATCCGGGAGAGCCGGATCGCCTCGCGGGCCAGATCGACCCGGATCAGCGCCGAGCCGGCGGACGCGGTCGACCCCTCGGTGAAGATCAGGTAGATCACGCTGAGCACCGACGGCAGCCGATCGCGCCGCTCGTCGGCCGGCGGCACCTCGAAGGGCACCCGCGCCGCAGCGAGCGTCTCCTTGGCCCGGGTGATCCGGGCCTGCACGGTGGCCGTCGGCACCAGGAACGCCCGCGCGATCTCGTCGCTGGTGAGGCCGCCGAGCACCCGCAGCGTCAGCGCGACCTGCGCCTCGCGCGACAGCGCGGGGTGACAGGAGATGAACATCAGCGCGAGCACGTCGTCCTCGATCCGGTCCGGGTCCCAGTCGGGCTCCTCGGCCTCGGACGTCTCGTGGGCGAGCGCGGCGTACCTCTCGTCGAGGGCCGACCGCCGCCGGAACGCGTCGATCGCGCGCCGGCGGGCGGTCGTCAGCAGCCACCCGGCGGGGTTCGCGGGTACGCCGTCGCGGGGCCAGGTCACCAGCGCCTGGGCCAGCGCCTCCTGCGCGACGTCCTCCGCGAGCGTGAAGTCACCCGTGTAGCGGGCCAGGGTGCCGACGATGTGGGCGGACTCGATCCGCCACACCGCCTCGACCGCCTGGCGGGTGGCCCCCGGCGTGGTCACAGCTGACCGGTCGCCTCCCGCCACGCCCGCTCCTTCTGGATCCAGGGGTTGTCCTGCGGGAACTCGTCGATGCTCGCGACCCGGCGGATCTCGGTCTTCATGCCCGGCCCCGTCATCGGCGCCCGCTTGGCCCACTCGACGGCCTCCTCCTTCGACGCCACGTCGAGGATCCAGAAACCGCCGAAGAGCTCCTTGGTCTCGCCGTACGGCCCGTCGGTCACCACCGGCGGCTGCGCGGAGAAGTCGATCACGACTCCCTGCTCGGCGTCGTCGAGACCCTCCGCGGCGACCAGCACGCCCGCCGAGATCATCTCCTCGTTGAAGCGGCCCATCGTCTCGATGATCTCGTCGAAGTCGACGTTCGCGAACGCCTCGAACGCCTCGTCGGTGGCCCGCATGATCAGCATGTACTTCATCGTTCAGCCTTCCTCGGTGGGGTCGCCTTCCGACCCTCTCACCCGACAGACGAACGGCGCTGCCCCGGAATCGACACCGACGGGAGAATTTCTTTCGATCACCTCGTCCGCGCGGCCCCCTGGCGGAGCCCACCCACGACGTCATACAGAACGTGCAAGTGGATGCACCGTTCGCATGACGTCCTCGGACCGGCACCGTCCTGGTATCGAATCGTCGAGACACGTTGAAGGATGGAACCCATGGCACACGTGAGGCGCTTCGACCACATCGGCATCACCGTCGCGGACCTCAACGCAGCGACGGCGTTCTTCGTCGGGTTGGGCCTCGAGGTCGAGGGCACCGGGTCGGTGGAAGGCGAGTTCTTGGAGACCGTCTGCGGCATCCCGGGCGCCCGCTGCGAGATCGCGATGCTCCGGCCGCCCGACGGCGGGTCCCGGCTGGAGCTCTCCAGCTTCGTCACCCCCGACCACGTGCCCGGCTCCCCCGCACCGATGGCCAATGAGATCGGCCTGCGCAACGTGTCCTTCGAGGTCGTCGATCTCGACGCGGCCGTCGCCGCGGTGGCCGCGGACGGGTACGGGCTCGTCGCCGGAATCGGCGAGTACGAGCACAGCGTGCGGATGGCCTACGTGCGTGGGCCCGAGGGGATCATCGTGTCGCTGTTCGAGCAGCTCGGCTGACCCGGACGGCGTACCCGATGTTGGGCACCCGGTCCCCGACTCGCTGACAGTGCCGAGCGCCGGCTTCGACACTGTGGAGCCGGATCGCCTCGGGACAGGAGCCCGTCCATGGCCGACAACTCGATCGCAGACGCAGCACCGCTCGACCCGCTGGGCCCCGACGGCTCGGCGAGCACCGAGGCCGCGACCGGGCTCGTCCCGACCAGCGGCGGGGTGCACACCACCCCGCTCGGGTTCGGGATGCCGTTGAGCATCCGGATCCTGAGCATGTACGCCGGGCAGGACCGTCACAAGAAGCTGCTGCTGAGCTCGGCGGTCAAGAGCCGGGCCGTCTACGACGCCGCACCGCGGGCGATGCACTACGTGTTCGACGAGGTGCCGTCCGACCGGCTGCTGAAGCCCAGCCCCGCCCAGGCCGGGTCCCGCATCGTGTACTACTCACCGGCCGTGCTCGACACGGCCCTGGACCTCGAGGTCCGGTTCTCGTTCGACGACTTCGACCTCGACCAGGCCACGAAGTGGCTCGAGGTGGCCTCCGCGGTCGCCGAGCTGCCGGTGTTCGCGGTCAGCACCACCCTCGGCGGCGCCGGCGGCGCGGCCGCGGGGAAGTCGGTGCTGTACTTCGCCAAGCAGGCGGTCCAGTTCGCGCTGAACGCGATCGACGGCTGGGTCGACAACGACAACGACTGGGCGCCCACCTGGACCCTCAGCCTCGACCGCGGCTCCTCCGGTCTCGCGGAGGCCGAGCCCGGCTACGTCCTGCTGTACGGCGACGGCGAGGCGGCCGAGGTGCTGGCGCCCGTCGACGGCGACCTCAACGACCAGCAGCTCCTGCCCCGCAGCAAGGCCTACCGGGTCGACCCGACCAACGGGACGGTCGTGTACGCCGACCAGCCCAACCAGGTCGTCCTCGACGAGCCGTACGTCCTCGCCTACGTGAACGGCGCCGAGGAGCCCGACCTCGCCGGCTGGAAGGCGGCCGCCGTGAGTGCCGCACTGACCGAGAAGTTCCTCAACGTCTCCGGCCCGACCGCCGCCGACGTCGGCGAGCTGCTGACCGGGTTCAACGACATGTACATGGCCCGCCGCTACTCCGAGACCACCGAGAAGCTGAAGAGCAAGCGCCTCAGCGAGGAGGAGCGGAAGGTGCTGACGAGGAAGCGCGACGCGTTCCTGAAGAACATCCAGGACGACGACGTCAAGGACATCGTCGATCCGCAGAACGCCTAGCCACGCCTAGCCGAGCGCCTCCCTGATCAGCTCGTACGTCGGCGCGTCGAAGGCCACCAGCCTCGCCTCCTCGACCGCGGTCATGGCGGACCGGAACACCTCCAGCGGCGCCGCGATCGCGTCGTCCTTGGGCCATCCGTAGACGCCGGCGGAGACGAGCGGGAAGGCGACGATGCGCGCGCCGAGCTCGTCGGCGACCTCGAGCGCGCGGGAGTAGCAGGAGAGCAGCAGGCCGCGGTCGGTCTGGCCGGCGTGGCGGTTGGGGCCGACGACGTGGATCACCCAGGCCGCCGGGAGGTCGCCGGCGGTCGTCCACCCGGCGTCGCCGGTGGCGAGGCCGTCGGGGAACCGGCGGATGCAGTCGTCGAGGATCGCGCGTCCCCCGGCGCGATGGATCGCGCCGTCGACCCCGCCACCGCCCCGCATCCGGTGGTTGGCGGCGTTGACGACCGCGTCGACCTGCTGCCGGGTGATGTCGCCCTGGACGGCCGTGACCTCCATCGCCCCAGTCTTGCTCGACGCGCTGTCGGAGGCCACTGCTACAACGGAATCATGAAGCTGATCGAGCTGCACCGATCGCGGGCGGTGGCCGCGGTCGGCTATGAGACGGACACCGCGACGCTGCGCGTGCTGTTCCGCCACGGCGGTCTCTACGACTACTTCGACGTCGCTCGGGAGATCTACGACGGCCTGCTCGACGACCCTCATCCGTGGACCCGCTACGGGCGGGAGATCAAGGAGCAGCACGAGTGGCGACTCGTCGAGTGACGTCCATCCGGATCAACGCCCCCTGAGCAGGCGCAGCGTCGCGCGCTCCAGGGCCGCCTGCCGCTCGTCGGCCGTGTCGTAGGTCTTCGCGGTCGCCCGCACGATCGTGCGTCCCTCCTCGTAGGCGTCGACGACGCGGGGGTCGACGTACGCCGAGCGAGCCAGCGTCGCGGTGTTGCCGAGGAAGGCGGCGACCTCCCGCATCGCGCCCGCGATCGCCCGCTTGCGCGACGCCCTCGTCTCGCCGGACTCGGGGGTCGCGGCGAGCGCCGCGGCCGCGAGCACGGTCGCGTGCCAGGTGCGGAAGTCCTTCGCGGTCGCCTCGAGGCCGGTGGTGGAGCGCACGTACTCGTTGACGAGGTCCGGCAGCACCGACCGCCACCGGCGGCCCTCGCGGTAGGCGAGGAGGCGCAGGTCGGCGCCCCGGCGGCGGCGCATCACGTCGATCGCGGCGATCACCACCTCGTCGTCGATCTCGATCCGGTGCTCCACACCGGACTTCCCGACGAAGGTGAACACCAGCCGGTCCTGGCGCCGGCGCACGTGCCGTCGCTCGAGGGTCGTCAGGCCGTAGGAGCCGTGCGCATCGGCGTACACGTCGTTGCCGATCCGGAAGTAGCCCAGGTCGAGCAACCGCACGGCGGCCGCGCACGCGCGCTCGAGCGGCATCCCCTCCCGCCCGAGGTCGACGACGACCAGCTCGCGCGCCTTCGTCAGCGCCCGGCCGAAGTCGAGCACGCGGTCGAACTTCTCCGCGTCGCGCCGGGCCCGCCAGTCGGGGTGGTAGAGGTACTGCCGGCGCCCGGCGTCGTCGGTGCCGACCGCCTGCAGGTGACCGTTGTCGTACGGCGTGACCCAGACGTCGGTCCACGCCGGCGGGATGACCAGCTCGCGGACGCGGCGAGCGTCCTCGTCCGGCAGCCGGTCGCCGCGCTGGTCGAGGTAGACGAAGCCGCGGCCGGCCCGCCGACGGGTCCAGCCGGGCTGGTCGGGTGACGTCCTACGGAGCCTGGCCACGTCGCAGGAGTAGCCAGCCGCCGGCGAGCACAAACGCCGCGACCAGGCCACCGCCGAGGAACCAGGCCCACGGCGTACCCGACTCCTCGGTGATCTCGACCGGTCGCTGCGGCGGCACGTCGGCGGCCGGCGCCATCGCCCGCGCGATCTGCCGCGGGACCTCCATGCGGAGCAGGTCGGTGTACTGCCCCTCGGTGCTCAGGTAGAGCTCGTCGTCGACCCCGACCGAGATCCCCTCCCCCTGCTGCTGCGGCGGCAGCGGGAACGAGCCGACTCGCTCGTGGCCCGGGAAGGTGTAGACGGCCGCGGTCCCGTAGCCGCGCACCACGTAGTGCCGCCCGTCGGGGAAGAACGAGCCGTCGGTGGCGAACGCGAAGCCGTCCGCCACGGCGCGCAGCCGGTTGGGGTGCTCGGTCGAGAGCCGCTTCGGCGCCGCGTAGACCGTGCCCCCGAAGATGTCCTTCGATACCACGAAGAGCTGACCCGTCCGCGGGTGCGCGAGCAGCGTCTCGGCGTCGTGGGCGCGGTCGGGATAGACCAGCTCGTACGCCGTGGGCTCGGCCGTCCGATGCTCGTGCCCGTAGGGCACCCGCAGCACGCTGATCGACTCGCGTGACCTCCGGTTGTCGCCGGTGTCGCCGACCCAGACCTCGCCGGGGCCGGCCGGCGCCAATGCCTCGACGTCCATCGGGTCGGGCGACCACGACGTGGTGCCGACCGTGCGTCCGGAGCGGTCGACGACGAAGACCCGGCCGCCGTCGCCGGAGTCGTTGGTGGTGAGGAACAGCCCGTCGTCGGTGGCGACCAGCCCACTCGACTCCACGATCGCCGGGTCCTCGAAGGTGAGCGCGAGCTGCGCGGGCGGCCCGGCCGGCGCGGCCGCCGCACCCGCCGCGAAGGAGACGGCGGAGGCCAGGCCCAGCAGGCGGTCGAGCATCAGGACCCGAGGAGCTCGGCCAGCCTCGGGTGGATGCCCCAGGTCGCGACGAGCTCGTCGTACTCCTTGCGCACCGAGCCGCCCTTGACTGACCCGCCGGTGCGCACCGCCCGGAGCATGGTGTTGCGCGGGGTGTGCTGGCTCTCGACGAACTGCACGACGTCGACCCGGTAGCCCTGCTGCCGCATCAGCGAGGCCCGCAGCCCGTCGGTGAGGGTGTCGGCCAGCCGCTCGCGGAGGATGCCGTGGCGGGTGAGCACGGCGTACGGCGCGGGCGTCGGTGCCTTGCGCAGCTGAGCGGCGATGTCGTGGTGGCAGCACGGTGCGGCGAGCACGAGCTGGGCGCCCCAACCGACCGCCTGCGCGAGCGCCTCGTCGGTGGCGGTGTCGCAGGCGTGCAGGGCGAGCACGACCTCGGGCGCCGGGTCGAGCGCGACCCCGCCGATGGTGCCGACGACGAAGTTCATACTTTGGCGAGCGGCCACCCCGAGGCCCGCGGCGACCGCGCTGTTGTGCTCGCGCGACTGCTCCTTGACGTCGACGCCGGTCAGTCGGACCGGCAGTCCGCGGACGCCGGAGAGGTAGCGCTCGGCGGCGAAGGTCAGGTAGGCGTTGCCGCAGCCCAGGTCGGCGATGCGGAGCGGCTCGTCGGCGGTCGGGCGGCGCAGGTGGCCCTTGTCGAGCGCGTCGGTGATCGAGGAGTCGAGCAGGCGCAGGAACTCCTCGACCTGGCGGTACTTCGCCTGGCGGCTCGGCTTCAGCCGGCCCTGGGCATCGGAGATGCCGAGGGCGACGAAGACCGGGTCGTCCTCGGGCAGCAGTCGCTGCTTGTCGCGGTCGTGCTCGCGCTCGGCCTCGACCGGCTCGGCGCGATCGGTGGTGTGCACGACCGCCTCGAGCTTCTTGGTCACGCGCAGCTGGTGGCTCTGGGTGGTGGTGTCGACGTTCCAGTTGGCGAAGGGCTCGTCGAGCAGCGCGTCGACCGCGTCGCGCGCGGCGTCGCCGGAAACCGCGTGGTTGGCCGTGAACGCCTGGGTGTCGTCGTACGTCGTGACCTGGAGGTGCCGGCCCGCCTTGAGGTCGACGTACCGCAGCTCCGCGCGACGCCAGGCCGGCTGCTCGCCCTTCTGGCGCCCGGACGCGACGGCCTTGACCAGCACGTCGGGGTCGAGGATCAGCGCACGCAGTCGGTTGAGCTCGCGCAGCAGCGGCTCGGCCATGGCTACAGGACCGCCGCGATCACGACGATCAACAGCAGCGCCACCAGCGCGATCGGGATGACGAGGCGACGCTGGCGGGGATTCACGCCTCGAGTCTAGAAGCGAAGAGCTCGGCGAGGTGCATCGCGGGGACGTCCGCGAGGTCGTCGAGCTGGACCCGGCAGGACATCCCGTCGGCGAGGACGACGGCGTCCCGGTCGGCGCGTACCGCGGGCAGCAGATGGGTCTCGGCGACGGCGACCGACACCTCGTAGTGGCCCTTCTCCATGCCGAAGTTGCCGGCGAGCCCGCAGCAGCCGGCCACCTGGGTGACGGCCGCGCCGGCGCGCTCCAGGAGCCGCTTGTCGGCCGCCCAGCCGATGATCGAGGCGTGGTGGCAGTGCGGCTGCGCGACGACCCGGACCCCGGAGAGGTCGGGCAGCGGCAGGTCGAGCCGCTCGACGAGCTCGGCGAAGCTGAGCACGTCGAGGTGCGAGCCGGTCAGCTCGGGCAGGTCACTGCGCAGGGTGGCCAGGCACGACGGCTCCAGGCCGACGACCGGCACGCCCGACTCGACGTACGGCGTGAGGGTGCGGACCGTGCGCTCCATGATCGAGCGGGCCTTGTCGAGCTGTCCGGTCGTCACCCAGGTCAGCGCGCAGCAGGCGTCGTCGGTGATCACCCGGGCGGTGACCCCCACCGACTCCAACCAGCGGATCGCCGCATGGCCGTTGCCCGGGAAGAAGTGGTCGCTGAAGGAGTCGGCCCAGATCCAGACATCGGGCACGACCTCGGGCACGCCGACGGACCTGCGCAGGGTCTTCGGCGCGAAGGTCGGGATCGAGCGGCGCTGGTCGATGCCCGCGGTCGCCTTGGCCAGGCGGGCGACGGGTCGCAGGCGCATCATCCGGTTGGCGATCGGCGCCATCGGGGCGGCCAGCGCGGCCCACCGCGGCAGCCCGCCGAGGAGGAAGTGGCTGCGCGGGCGCCGCTCGCCCAGCACGTCGTGCTTCTGGTGCAGCGCCTCGGCCTTGTACGTCGCCATGTCGACGCCGGTCGGGCAGTCCGAGGCGCAGCCCTTGCAGGCGAGGCAGAGGTCGAGCGCCTCGTGCACGGCCGGGTCGGCGAAGCCGCGCACCAGCGTGCCGTCGACCGCCTCCTGGAGCACCCGCGAGCGGCCCCGGGTGGAGTCCTTCTCGTCCCGGGTGGCGAGGTACGACGGGCACATCACGCCCGCGGTCTTCGGGGCCACGCACTTGCCGACGCCGGTGCAGCGGTGCACCTGGTCGGCGAGGGCCAGCGCGGCGCGCGGGCGGGTCGGCCGCAGATCGGCGTCGAGCGGCGCGGGGTCGACGATGTTGCCGGGGTTGAGCAGGTTCTGCGGGTCGCAGATCGCCTTGACCGCGGCGAACAGCCGCAGCGACTCCGCGTCGTACATCAGCGGCAGCAGCTCCGAGCGCGCCCGCCCGTCGCCGTGCTCGCCCGACAGCGAGCCGCCGTGCTTGCGCAGCTCGAGCGCGCAGGCGGTGAGGAAGTCGCGGAAGACCTTCGCGCCGTCCTCGCGGCGGAAGGGGAAGTCGATCCGCACGTGCACGCAGCCGTCGCCGAAGTGGCCGTAGGGCACGCCGTCGAGGTCGTGGTCGCGCAGCAGCCGGTCGAAGTCGCGCAGCCAGGCTCCCAGCCTCTCCGGCGGCACGGCGGCGTCCTCCCAGCCCGAGTACGCCGGGGTCGGCAGGCTCAGTGCGGCCAGCCCGGCGCCGTCCTCGCGGATCCGCCACAGCGCCGCGGCCTGCGGTGCGTCCTCCACCACCCGGTGACCCAGCGCTCCCGCGGCGGCGATGACCGGGGCCACCAGATCGGGGTCGACGACCTCGACGAAGAGCCAGCCCGCGCCCGCCGGCAGGTCGGGCACGCCGCCCCCGCGGGCGCGCACGAGGTCGACGATCCGGGCGTCGAGGCCCTCGCAGGCGATCATCCGGCCGTCGGTCGCCGCGATCAGGGCGGGTACGGCGTCGGCGGCCTCGATCATCGACGGGTAGCCGAGCACCACCAGGCGCCGGTCGACCCGGTCGTCGACCAGCCGCACGGTCGCCTGGGTGACCACGCCGAGGGTGCCCTCGGAGCCGACGAGGAAGCGCTCCAGGGACCGGCCGTTCTCGGGCAGCAGGTGCTCGAGCGAGTAGCCGCTGACCTGCCGGGAGAACCGGCCGAACGACGTCCGCACGTGGGCCAGGTGCTGGTCGACCAGGCCCGTGAGCTCGGCCCGGACGTCGCCCGCCCCCGGCGCCCAGGCGACGTCGAGGTCGACGACGTTGTCGACGGTACGGCCGTAGCCCAGCGCCCGCGAACCGCAGGCGTTGTTGCCGATCATCCCGCCGATCGTGCAGCGGGTGTGGGTCGACGGGTCGGGGCCGAACCGCAGCCCGTACGGCGCGGCCGCGCGCTGCAGGTCGGCGTGCACGACGCCGGGCTGCACCACCGCGGTGCGCGCCTCGGCGTCGATCGAGACCACCCGGTTGAGGTGCTTGAGGGTGTCGACGACGATGCCCGCGCCGACCGCGTTGCCGGCGATCGACGTACCCGCACCCCGCATCGTGACCGGCACGCCCGTCGCCTGGGCGACATCGAGGATCGCGTGCAGCTCGTCGGGGTGCCGCGGCCGGACCACGACCTGCGGCACGACGCGGTAGAGCGAGGCGTCGGAGGAGTACAGCGCGCGGGCGAGCGTCGAGTCGTCGACGTCGGAGACCCCCCGGCGGTGGAGCTCGGCGACGACGCCGGTGGCGACCTCGGCGGTCATGCGTCACCGTCCGGGCGGTAGCGCAGCGGCATCACGATCGCGAGCAGCAACGCCGCCGCCAGCGCGCCGACCGCCAGCCACGGTCCGGCCGACAGCCGGGGCGACTCCGAGTGGGCGGCACCGATCGTCAGCGCCAGCACGATGCAGAGCAGGGTCATCGTCCCGACGGCGATGGCCCAGAAGTCGTGACTCAGCCGTCGCCGAGCGCGCTCCTCGCGCTCGGGGGTCGCGGTCCACCAGTCCTTGTGCGGCAGGTTGACCCACGCCGATCGCAGCGGCAGCCGTCGGGCCAGCACCGCGATGCCACCCAGCACCAGCGCCACGCCCCCGCCGAGGAGGCCGAAGACCAGCAGCGCCTCGGTGCGGGAGCCCCACCGGTCGGCGTCGCCGCCGGGCCCGAAGTGCAGCGGCACCCGGTCCGGCATCGTCACGGCGGCCACGACCACCAGGACGGCGTACGCCGCGGAGGACAGGAGGAACGCGAGGCGCACCGGCACAGTCTCCCATCCGAGCGGATCCGGGCGCGCCGGACCCTCACCAGTGGGACATCGACCGGCGGATGATCCCCGCGAGGTCCTCGTCCGTGGGCGTCTTCGGCGCCGTCGCGAGCAGCCGCTGCTGCTTGAGGGCGCCCTCGACCAGGTCGGGGACGTCGCCCTCGTCGTACCCGACCTCGGCCAGGCCGTTCGGGATGCCGACGTCGCGCATCAGCGCGACGAGGGCGGCCGGCAGCGCGTCCGGCCCGGCCTCCGCGCGGGCGCCCAGCAGGCCGGCCGCGTGCAGGTGCCGCTCGGGCGCGGCGTCGAAGGTGAACCGGAACGCCGCCGGTGCCGTCAGCGCCACCGCCATCCCGTGCGGCACCAGCGGCTCGTCGGGGTAGCCGTCGGGCGAGTAGTCGCGGACCCGGCCGGCGATCGGGTAGGCGTTCGCGTGCGGGATGTGCACCCCGGCGTTGCCGAAGCCGAGCCCGGCGAACGTCGCCGCGAGCGCCATCTGCTCCCGCGCCGCCTCGTCCCCACCGTCGCGCACGGCGTCGCGGAACGAACCGGCGAGCAGCACCATCGCCCGTTCCGACCACAGGTCGGCGATCGGGTTCGCGCCGCAGTAGGGCACCCGCTCCTCGGGCCGCTTGGCGTCGAAGTCGGCGTACCAGCGCGCGGTGTAGCTCTCCAGCGCGTGGCAGAGCACGTCCATACCAGCCGCCGCGGTCACCATCGCCGGCTGGGTCAGCGTGAGCCGGGGGTCGACCACCGCCAGCGTGGGGCGCAGCGCGGGGTGGCTGATGCCGGTCTTCACGTGCAGCGAGAGCACGTCGAGCACGCAGATCGTGGTGCTCTCCGAGCCGGTGCCGGTCGTGGTCGGCACCGCCACGAGCGGGAGCAACGGCTGCGACGGCGCCTGCGCGCGGCCGACCGGTGCGTTGACGTAGTCCATCAGTTCGCCCGGGTTGGTGGTGAGCAGGTTGACCGCCTTCGCGGTATCGATCGCCGACCCGCCGCCGACCGCGACGATCGCGTCGAAGGGCCCGGCCTCGCGGGCGAACTCAATCGCCGCCGCGAACGACTCGTCGCTCGGCTCGACGTGCACCCCGTCGTACATCGTGACCGTGACGCCGTACGCCGCGATCCGCTCGGCGATCCGCCCCGGATGGCCGGTCGCCACCACGCCGGCGTCGGTGACCAGCAGCGCCCGGTGCGCCCCGCGCTGGGCGAGGTCGTGGCCGATCTCGTCGGACGCTCCGGGGCCGAACTTGAGCGCGGGCGCGGCATAGGTGAACACGGTCTCGCTCATCCACTCACCGTAGTGGCAGCGCAACCCGACGATGCCGGGTCGGTCGGGTCAGGCGGCGTAGTCGACGGCGATGCGGAGGTCGGTGTAGTAGAGCTCGCCTCCCATGAGGGGCACGACGCGGCACTGGCGCCCCCGGGAGGACGCCGACACTCCCCAACCCGGGACCAGGTGGTTTCGAGACAGGCGCCAGCGCGCCTTCCTCAACCACCGTGCCCCCGACGCGACCAGTCCCGACGAGGTGGTTGAGGAGGTTGCGCTAGCAACCGTCTCGAAACCACCACGAACGCATCCCCGGTCCCGACCACAGATCGGCGTCCTCCCGATACGGCACCCGCACTCGTGCCGCCGGTTCAGGGCGCCTGACGATCGCTCGCGCGGTACAGGTGGTTTCGAGACAGGCGCTAGCGCGCCTTCCTCAACCACCGTGGGCGCGTCTTCCTCAACCACCGTGCCCCCGACGACGGTGGTTGAGGAGGTTGCGCTAGCAACCGTCTCGAAACCACCCCTCACGTCGAACCGACCACAGGTCGGCGTCCTCCCGATAGGCGCCGAACGGGTCCGCGGGAGCACGCCGATACTCCCCCGACACCGGCGGGTGGTTTCGAGACAGGCGCCAGCGCGCCTTCCTCAACCACCGTGGGCGCGCCTTCCTCAACCACCGTGGGCGCGCCTTCCTCAACCACCGGGGGCGCGCCTTCCTCAACCACCGGGAACCCCCACCACCGGCGCGGCGGCGCCGTGGACCGATTGTTGACGGGCCGTTGCCGAGCAGGCCGTACGCTTCGGTCCGGACGAGGGGGGCTTGATGGGGCGGCGTGCGCGCTGGGTCGTGCCGGTGGTGGCGATCGTCGTGCTGCTGACCGGCGGGGCGATCTACGCCGAGCGGCGGGCGCCGGGCGCGGAGACGGCCCGGGTGGAGACGGGAGCCCCGCAGCCGGTCGTCGACGGCAACCGCCTGGTCGACGCGCGCAGCGGCGCGACGTTCGTGCCGCGCGGGGTCAACTGGAGCAGCTTCGAGTACGCCTGCGCCCAGGGCTGGGGGATGTCGTCGCTCGACGCCCTCGCCGGCCCGGACGTGTACGCCGACGAGGCGGCCGCGATCGCCGACTGGGGTGCGAACACGGTGCGGCTGCCGCTCAACCAGGACTGCTGGCTCGGCACCCGGGGCGCGCCGGTGAGCGATCAGTTCGAGGAGCGCACCCCGATCGGCTACCGCTCCGCCGTCCGCCACTTCGTCAGCGCGCTCAACCGGCACGGCATGGTCGTGGTGCTCGACCTGCACAGCCGCAAGCGGATGGGGCAGCCGGAGTTCGGCAACCTCGCGATGCCCGACTCGGAGTCGCTGGCGTTCTGGCGCTCGGTGGCCAGCCAGTATCGCGAGAATCCCTCGGTCATGTTCGACGCGTTCAACGAGCCCTACTCGCGCTACAACGCTGTCGACAAGCTGGTCTTCGACCTGACCTGGGAGTGCTGGCGCGACGGCGGCTGCGCGGCGCCGGTCGAGGACGACCAGACCGCCACCGCGGCCCGGATCACCTACCCCGTGCAGGGCATGGCCACCGTGGTCCGCGAGATCCGCGACGCGGGTGCCGACCAGCCCGTGCTGCTCGGCGGCCTCGACTACGCCAACGACCTTTCGCACTGGCTGGACTTCGCACCCGACGACGACCAGCTGGTCGCGTCGTTCCACAGCTACGACTTCAAGGACTGCGGCACGGAGCAGTGCTGGAACTCCGTCCTCGCCCCGCTGGCCGACCGGGTGCCCGTGCTCACCGGCGAGCTCGGCGCCACCGACCCCAGGGACGGCTACGTCACCCGCTACCTCGACTGGGCCGACCAGCACGGGATCGGCTCGCTCTTCTGGGTGTGGGCCGACCACCCGACCGACCCGATGTCGCTGGTGCGCAACGACGTCGGCGCACCCTCGGCGTACGGCGTGATCGCCCGGAGATATCTGCGCCACCCCTAGACCACCCGGGGTTGTTACCCCTTTGTGGATCGGATGTGGACCCGCCGATGAACGGCTGTGACTAGCCTGGCGAGCAGCCGGAGGTCCTCAGGGGGTGGGGACCCGGCCAGCAGGGGGGCAAGAGAATGAGCGGCATTGCAGCGCGCCCACAACGCATGTCTACGGGCGCTGCGGTCGTCAGAGTGATCGTCACGCTCGTGATGTTCCTCGTCGTCTTCATCACCTTCCTCATCGCACCGCTGGTGGCGCTGGGGATCGGATTCCTCGTCTACCTCGTCTGGCGCTCGCGTGGCACACGTCCCGCGCGACCCGCCGACCCGACGGGTTCGGGTCCGAAGTCGGCCAGCGGGTTCGGAGCAGGAGCGTCATGACCACGACCGCCACCCACACCCGGGCGCGGCTCGCCGACGGCGTGCCCACGGAGCTCGGCCGGCTGCTGCCCGAGGGCATCTGCCGCACCTTCCGGGTGCTGCCGTACGCCGTCGCCGACGGCACCGTGCTGATCGCGGTCGCCGAGGCGGACGACCCGATCACCCGCCAGGTCGTCGAGGAGCGGATCGACCGTCCGGTGCAGCTGGTGCGGCACACGGGCAACGAGATCAGCGCCGCCATCGACCTCGTCTACCCGCCCGCCGAGGGCACGGTGGAGACCGCGGACGAGCGTCGGGCCCGGGTGCAGATGGCCCGGATGCTGACCAGCAGCGGGCTGGTCACCAACGAGCAGCTCCAGGTCGCGATGGTCGAGTACTCGCGGACCGGCGACCCGATCGGCGACATCCTCGTCGCCCACGAGGCCATCACCGAGGACGTCCTGGTGGCCGCCCTCTCGGAGCTGCACCAGATGCAGCGCGTCGGCCTGTCCGACTTCACGCCCGACCTCGAGGTCGCCCGCCGGCTGCCGGAGCCGCTCGCGCAGCGCCTCCAGGCGATCCCGGTCGCGGCCACCGACGAGCTGGTGCTGCTCGCTGTCGCCCGGCCGCTCGACGCCGAGCAGGCGATGGACGTCGAGGAGGCGCTCGGCTCGCCGTTCCGTCAGCTGCTGGCCAACCGCACCGAGCTCGACCAGCTCATCCAGCACGTGCACAGCGCCCACTACGTCGAGGTCTCGACGGTCGCGCTGATGGAGTCGCGCCCGGAGGACTCGGCCAGCGTCGTGTTCACCGGCACCCAGAAGGCGCTCGGCATCTGCGTCGGCATCGCGGTGCTGCTGTGCGCCGTCGTGTGGCCGCTCGGCACCCTGATCGGCCTGGTCGCGGCGTGCTCGCTGCTCTACCTGCTGGTCTCGGTCTACAAGTTCCAGCTGACCTTCCGGGCGCTGGGCACCCACCTCGAGACCGACGTCACCGACGAGGACATCGCGGCGCTCGACGAGCGCACCCTGCCGATGTACACGATCCTGGTGCCGCTCTACAAGGAGGCCGGCATCGTGCGCCGCCTCGTGCGCGGCATCAACGAGCTCGACTACCCCCGCACCCGGCTCGACGTGAAGCTGCTGTGCGAGGAGGACGACGTCGACACGATCGAGACGATCCGGTCGCTCAACCTGCCGCCGCACTTCCACCTCGTGGTCGTGCCCGACGCGCTGCCGAAGACCAAGCCCAAGGCCTGCAACTACGGCCTGCAGCTGGCGACCGGCTCGTTCTGCGTGATCTTCGACGCCGAGGACCGCCCGGAGCCCAACCAGCTGAAGAAGGCCTACATCGCCTTCCAGCGGGTCGCCGGCAACGTGGCGTGCATCCAGGCGAAGCTCAACCACTTCAACCAGAACCAGAACCTGCTCACCGCGTGGTTCGCCAACGAGTACTCGATGCACTTCGAGCTGGTGCTCCCCGCGATGGGCGCCGCCGGCTCGCCGATCCCCCTCGGCGGCACGTCGAACCACTTCATCACCTCGGTGCTGCGCGAGCTCGGCGCCTGGGACCCCTTCAACGTGACCGAGGACGCCGACCTCGGCATCCGCCTGCACCGCGAGGGCTACCGCACCGCGATGATCGACTCCACCACCCTGGAGGAGGCGAACTCCCAGGTCCCGAACTGGATCCGCCAGCGCAGCCGCTGGATCAAGGGTTACTACCAGACCTGGCTCGTGCACATGCGCCGCCCGGGCACCCTGCTGCGCGAGACCGGCGTCCGCGGCTTCACGAGCTTCAACCTCACCATGGCCAACGCCTTCGTGCTGCTGCTCAACCCGATCTTCTGGACCCTGACGACGCTCTACGTGCTGACCCAGTGGGGCCTGATCCAACAGCTCTTCCCGGGCTTCGTCTTCTACGCCGCCAGCGCGATGCTGTTCGTCGGCAACTTCGTCTTCGTCTACCTCAACGTCGCCGGCAGCCTGCAGCGCGGCGAGTTCGGCATCACCCGGACCGCCCTGCTCTCCCCGCTCTACTGGGGCCTGATGAGCTGGGCGGCCTGGAAGGGCTTCATCCAGCTCTTCACGAACCCGTTCTACTGGGAGAAGACCGAGCACGGCCTCGACGCGGGTGATCACGCGTGAGCGCCACCGCCAACCCGCCCGCCAACCCGCCCGCCGGCCCGTCCGCCGCTGAGGTCGCCGAGCCGGTCGACCCCGCCGTCGACCACGTCCGCTCCGAGCGCGAGCGCCTGGCGGGCGTGGTCCAGTCCGTCCATCAGCGGCCGCGCGACATCAAGCGGCGTCCCTGGGAGAGCGCCGCGGTCTTCGTGGTCTCGGCCGGCGCCTACGCCTGGTTCGGCTACTGGCTCGTCGTGAAGATGCACGTCGTCGGCTTCGAGACCCTCGACCGGCTCAACCGGGCGCTGATGATCTGGCACAACGACCCGGCCAAGCTGTCGGCGATCGGCTTCGACTACCCGCCGCTCGCGACCCTGCTGATCTCGCCCCTGGCGATCTTCAGGTCGATCGGCTCCTCGCTCGCCGTCGTACCGCTGACGTCCGCGCTCTTCGCCGGCCTGACGATGGTCGCGCTGAACACGCTCGGACGCCGCGCCCAGATCGTCGGCCCGGTGCGCTACGCCATCCTCGTCGCGCTCGCCCTGAACCCGCTCGTCGCGCTGTACGCCGCCGGCGGCGCCCGCCAGCTGATCGCGATGTCGTTCGTGGTGGTGGCGATGGGCGCGCTCGTCGCCTGGTACGTCACGGCCGACGTCCGGTTCGTGATGCTCTCCGGCATCGCCTTCAGCGTCGCGGCGTTGTCGGGCTACAGCAGCCTGCTGTGGTTCGTGCTGAGCGCGATCATGATCGGCGGCATCCTCGCGAAGCTGGGCGCCGACGGCCAGGAGGTCGAGGGCACCACGGTCGGCTTCGCCGCGCCCACGCTCTACGTCATCGCGCTGTGGACCGTCTTCAACCTGGTGCTGCTGATGAAGCCGTTCTACTGGATCACCAGCGCGAGCGACGCCGGCGGCGGCGACCCCGGCGCGTTCACCGGCGTGGATCTGCTGCGCAGCACCGGTGAGCTCGTGCTGTACGGCGCGCCGATCGCGATCGTGGCGCTGCCCGCGCTGATCTTCGTCGGCGCCTCGAAGAACAACCCGCTGGCGCTCTGGCTCGGCCTGATGCTCGCCGCGGCGATCGTCTGCCCCGCGCTCTCGGTGCTCCTCGACCTCACCGACTCGCCGATGCAGATGCGCAACAGCCTGCCGATCCTGCTGTTCTCGGTCATCGGCGGACTCTGGCTCGCCCGGTCCTCCGAGTCCAACGGCCTGCTCGTCAGCGCCGTCCTCACGGTGCTGCTGGTGGCGAGCATCCCGTGGACCTTCCACGCGATGAAGAGCTACCGCTACCAGAACCTCGAGGCGCCGTTCGCCGCCGCGGTCTCGACCGGCGAGTCCCAGGAGGGCTCGACGACGCTGAGCGGTGCGAGCGTCGGCGTCGTCGACGAGCAGGCGATGGCCGACTACATCAAGGCCAACATCAGCGACCGGAACTCCATCCTGACCGACAACTCCCAGACGTACGCCGTGATGCTGCTGACCGGCCGCCCCGACCTCTTCTTCGACCGGGTCGACCACAGCGACGGCCCGTGGAAGACCGCGGCCCAGGCACCGGCGCAGTACGTCGACTACCTGCTGATGTCGACCGGCACGGGCAACGACCTGCTCAGCCAGTTCTACCCCGACGCTGCCGACGGCGCCGACCCGCGGCTGCCCGTGGTCTACAATACCGACCGCTACGTGCTCGTCGGGGTGCCGGCCGGGTTCGACCCCGACCAGCCCGTCGACGAGGTTCCGGGCACGACGGCCACCGGAGGTGCCGAGTGACCGGGCAGCAGGAGACACAGCAGCGGGCGGACGCGGGCGAGTCGAGGTTCGGCGCGATCCAACCGCCACCCTCGGTCGACGACCTGCTGCAGCTCGCGTCCGACTCCCGGGTCGGCCAGGTCGACTTCGCGACCCGGCTGGTGGAGCCCGCGCCGGAGCCGGCTCCCCAGCTCGCGCCCGTCCCGCAGCCGGCGATCCGACGGGAGGCCCGCAGGGCGACCCCGCCCGAGACCGCACCGGCCGCGGAGCGGCCGGCCGAGCCCAGCAAACCCGAGCCCGCCAAGCCCGAGCCCGCCAAGCCCAAGCCCGCCAAGCCCGAGCCCAGCAAGCCCGAGACCGTCAAGGCCGAGCTCCCCAAGCCGGCCCGGCCGGCGGAGCCGGCACCACCCGTGCCACCGGCGCGACCGGCGATCGACCGGGGCCAGCCGGGACTCACCGTGCAGGAGGTCGTCGACGCCGCGATCGAGCGGGTCCGCGAGGTGGAGCTGGCCACGCTGCGCCACCTCAGCGCGCTCGAGGCGGAGGCCGAGCGTCGGGCCGAGCTGCTCACGGCGCAGGCCGAGCTCGACGCGGAGCTGATCCGGATCACCGCGCGGCGCGAGGCCCACGCGATCATCAGCGCGGCCCGCGCCCCGAGGGGCGTCGGCAGCCCCCAGACCCGAGAGACGCGCGAGCTCAGCGAGATCAGCGATGCGGTCGCCCGCTTCGCCGAATCGGTGGAGGCGAGTGTCGCCCCGCTCCGCGCCGGCGCTACGGAGGACCGGCCATGACCACGCGGCGACGTACCCTCCGGGCCCTGCTGATGACCGGCACGCTGGCCGGTGCGCTGGTGCTGGCCGGTTGCTCCGGCGACGGCGGCGGCCCCCGCGACCGCTCCTCGGACCTCGAGGTGGTGGTCAACCCCGAGAGCGCCTCCGAGGGCGTGCCGGTGCCCGAGCGGCGCTTCTTCGAGACGGACTCGCCGTGGAACACCCGCATCGACAACGCGGACGTCGACGAGAACTCCCACCAGATGATCCGGCAGGCCCGAGAGCGCGTCGGCGTCGTCCAGCGCGTCGGTCGCACCACGTACTACCCCGACCGTCGGATCGTGAACGAGGGCCTCTACATCAACACCGATCGCTGGACGACCCCGGTCGTCGCCGGCGGTACGCCGACCCAGCTGGTCTGCCGGCAGCTGGTCTGCGGCGACGGTGAGCGGACCCAGCTGCTCAACATCCCCTCGGACGTCGACCCGGACCCGCGCTACGACGGCTGGTTCACGGTGTTCGACGTCAGCAAGCCGGTCGCCTACGACCTGTGGCGCGCTCGCCGCGAGGACGACGGCAGCATCTCGTACAACTACATGCGCAAGTGGGACCTCAACGGCCCCGGCTACCAGGCGCCGTACCAGCCCAGTGCGCGCGGCTCCGGGCTGCCGCTCTTCGCCGGCCTGATCCGGCCCAACGAGCTGCGCGCCGGACTGATCAACCATGCGCTGGCGATCAGCGTGCCCGGCCCCGCGCAGAGCGTGTTCGTGCAGCCGGCGTCGGCGACCGACGGCAACGGCCGGGTCACCTCGCTCCCCGAGGGCGCCCGGATCCGGCTCAAGAGCAACGTGACGATCCCACCGCCGGTGGACCCGGTCACGCAGCGACCGATCCGGCTCACCTCGCAGCAGAAGCGGATGTCCGACGCGATCGTCGCCGCGCTGCGCACGTACGGCGCGATCGTGGTCGACCGGGCCGCGGTGCCGACGCTCTACGCCCAGCGCGACGTCACGCGCCAGATGATCTCCGGGAACGAGCTGCTCGGGCTGCGGCTCGAGGACTTCGAGGTGATCCAGCTCGGCCGCAAGTACCGGTTCCCGCCCGAGAGCGGCCGTCGGCTGGGGGCCCTGATCACCGACTCCCCGTCGGCCCCCGCCTCCCCCACGACCGAGGAGGACGCACCGTGACGGGCCAGACCACGAGCCGAACCATGGGCCGGGCCCGTACGACGAGGCCGGGGCGGCGCGCCGCCGTGGCGACCGCGCTGGCGGGGGTGCTGGTGCTGTCGGCGTGCTCGCACGACGACGGCACCGACGCGACCGACCTGGTCGCGCAGGCCCAGTCGGACCAGTACGAGCAGGAGCAGGCCCGGCAGACGCGGATCAAGGAGGCCAACGCCGGCCTGCCCGATCGGCCGCGCGGCGAGATCGCCATCGACGGGACCAGCACGATCTCGCTCACCCCGGGTGAGGTCGACCGCTACCAGGCCACCGGCACCGACACCGTGGTCGACCTCGCCGACAACGGCGAGGAGGAGGCCTTCCAGCGGCTGTGCTCGGGCAAGGTCGACATCGTCAGCTCGCTGCGGCCGATCTCGCGCAGCGAGTGGGACGCCTGCCAGGCCGTCGGCCTCGACGTAGTGCAGTTCCAGGTGGCGTCGGACGCGATCGTGATCGCGATCAAGTCCGAGTCCGACGTGGGTGGCGACTGCCTCACGACCGACCAGGTCCAGGAGATCTGGCGGGCCGGCTCGCCGATCACCAACTGGAGCCAGGTCGGCCTCGACGACGTACCGCTGAAGGTCGGCGGCCCGCTGCTCGACTCCACGGACTTCCAGGTGTTCGGCAAGTCCGTGCTCGGCTCGCTGGCGCCGGCGCTGACCGACGTCCGGTCCGACTACTTCACCTACGACGACTTCGACGAGGCGCTGCGCTTCCTCAACGGTGGCCGGGACAAGATCCGGCACTCGTTCAGGTACCCGGAGCTGGCCCGGGCCCGCGGGCTGCGCAAGTCGGAGCTCGAGACCGAGCGCCAGGTGTTCCTCGACGCGCGGTCCGAGCTCGAGGTCGCCCTGGCTGAGCGAGCCAAGGGCATCCGCGACAAGCGGAGCGCCGCCGACCGGGCCGCCGACCAGGCCCGGGTGGACGCCGCGCGGGTCGCCGCCCAGGAGGCCCGCGCCGACCTGCTCGCCGCGCGGGCTCGCTTCCAGCGGGCCAACCAGCGCCTCGGCGGCGCGACCGAGGCCAAGCGGCTCGTCGACGGCACGCTCGGACACGTGATCTACGCCCGGTTCAGCGACTACGAGGTCTTCGAGGACCAGCTGCGGCCGTTCGAGATCACCCGCCCCGACGGGCGCCGCAACTGCGTCTTCCCGAGCCAGCAGACGATCACCGACGGGGAGTACCCCTTCGCGTCGCAGATGCTGATCACGACCACGACCCGGTCGCTGGCCCGCTCGGAGGTCAAGGAGTTCATCCGCCACTACCTCAACGAGTCGCAGGCCGCGGCCGCGGACGCCCGCCTGGTGCCACTGCCCGACGAGACCCTGCGGGCCGAGCTGGCCTGGCTCGACGGCACCCGCGAACCGGTACTCGTGGTGCCCGCGGAGGGTGGCGAGACGACGACGACCGACCCGAAGGCCTCCGAGGGCGCGTCGCAGGGCCCGGCCGAACCCGCCCGATGACCCGACGTACGCACCGCCTCCTCGCGCTCGGGACCGCGGCCGCCCTGGCCGTGGCCGGCCTCGCGGTGCCCTCGTCGTCCGCGGCGCCGGCCCGCACGTCGGTCGACCGGAAGACGCGGGTCGTCGTGAAGTGGAAGGGCGAGAAGCGCAAGCGGGTCTACCAGCGGACCGCGAACGTGCCCGGCATCGGCCGGGTCGACCTGGTCTGCCGGCCGAAGAGCACCATGGTCCGGGTCCGGCCCAACAACCGGCGCGCCGAGACCCAGATGTGGCTCGCGAAGTTCGAGCAGAAGCGTGGCCGCGACGTCGTCGCGGTCAAGAACGCACGGGTCTTCACCTATGCGACCGCGGCCGACGACGGTCGCGGCGGCACCGGCCCGCGCGCCCACGAGGGACTCAACCAGCGCACGCCGATCGAGGACTTCTCCTCGGGCACGGCGTACGGCGTGATCAGCCAGCGCCCCGGGCGCGACCAGCCCGGCGGGGGCGCGCTGACGACCCCGGTGACGTCCTTCCAGCTGAGCTGGTGGTGGGAGCGGTTCCGCTACCCGGGCAACCAGTACTGCCGGATGGCGCTGTCGCTGCGTACCCAGACCGACGGCCAGTTCGGGCTGACCTGGCACGGCACCGACGAGGCCGCGACCCGGCGGACCAGCACCACCGTGATCCCGGGGCTGGGCGAGGCCATCGTGACCTGCGAGCCCGGCAGCGTGGCCTACGACCAGACCGTGGCCTTCCGACCGATCGGCACGCACCCGGAGGCGTCCTACCTCGACTTCGAGTACCTCCAGGGCGAGGGCGACGTCGGCGACCACGTCGAACGCTACGAGGACCTCGGCTACGACCCCGTGACGGGGCTGCTCGGCCCGGTCGACCTGCCGCGCAACGGGATGATGCGGCTGTGGGTGTCGGTCGACGGCGTGAAGCGGGGCTACGTGCTGTCGTCGTACTACGTCGTGAACAACGACAAGGATCCGCGGCTCAATCTGTGCGAGGTCGCCGCAGCGCCGCTCCCCTGAGCGCCTCGCGCACGAGGTCGCGCACCGGCAGCGCACCCGACTCGACGTCGGCGAGCGGCACCCACGCGGCGACCTCCGTGGTGCCGTCGACCTCCGCGACCGCCGGCTCGGCGTCGTCGGCGACGGACACCTCGAAGGCCAGCGCGACGGCATGGAAGTCCTCGTAGCGTCCCGACGGTGCGGTGCCGCTGAAGTGCTCGTCGTGCACCGCGACCAGCTCGCCCACCGCGCCGTCGACGCCGCACTCCTCACGGAGCTCGCGGAGGACCGCCCCGCGCGGCGACTCCCCGTGCTCGAGGCCGCCGCCGGGCAGCGTCCACGCGCCGCTGTGGAAGCCGCGTGCCGAGATCCGCACGAGCAGCACCCGGTCGGCGTTGACGACCAGCGCGTAGGCGCCGAGCCGCTGGTGGCGGAACGGCCGGTGGTCGGCGAGCGCCTCGAGCACCATCGGCACCGCCGGCACGGTGCCGTCGAGCACGGCCTCGACCGGGTGCCAGGCCGCCGCCATCGTCGACCCGCCGACCTCGACGACGTGGGGCGGCGGCGCGTCGACCGGCACCCAGCCCTCGTAGACGATGCGCAGCGCGTGGGCGTCGACCCGACGGCCGTCGCGCCAGACACCGGGCAGGTGGGCGGAGTAGACCCGGGCGGTCTCACCGATCGCCGCGTCGAGCCCGGTCTCCTCCCGGACCTCGCGCACCACCGCGTCGCGCGGATCCTCGCCGTGGTCGAGCCCGCCGCCGGGCAGCGTCCAGAGCTCCTCGGGGGTGACGCTCTCCGAGAGCCGGCTGAGCAGGATGTTCCCGTCGCGCAGGATCACGGCGTACGCCGCGACCCGCTGTCGCTTCGGGAGGCCGCCCATCTCAGTTGAAGGGCGGGCGGTGGTCGCGGGCGATCGAGCGCCGTCCGGCCCAGCGCCACACGCGGGCCGCCCGGTCGCGGTCGTCGTCGGTGACGAGGTTGCCCATCCAGCGCAGCGCGAGCGTCATCAGCCAGTCCGAGCGCATCCCGACCGGGCCCAGGGTCGGCAGCAGCCGCGGGACCGTCACGAGGCCGGCGAGCCGGCGCGCGATCGAGAACGCCTCGCCGTAGTGGTCGCGCAGCAGCGCCGGCCAGACGGCGCTCAGGTCGTCGTGCTCGCTGAGCACCTCGGCCACCAGGCGGCCGGTCTCGAGACCGTAGTCGATGCCCTCGCCGTTGAGCGGGTTCACGCAGGCGGCGGCGTCGCCGATCAGCGCCCAGTTAGGCCCCGCGACGTTGGACACGGCGCCGCCCATCGGCAGCAGCGCGGAGGTCGGCATCCGCAGCTCGCCCGTGAGCTGGAAGTCATCGCGGCGCTCGCCGGCGTAGTGGGCCATCAGCGGCTTGATCGCCAGGTCCGCCGGCCGCTTCGCGGTGGCGAGCGTCCCGACGCCGAGGTTCACCTCGCCGGTGCCGAGCGGGAAGATCCAGCCGTAGCCGGACAGGATCTCTCCGTCCGCCCCCCGCAGCTCGAGGTGGGAGCTGATCCACGGGTCGTCGGACATGTCGCTGGCGACGTACGAACGGCCCGCGACGCCGTACACGGTGTCGCGGTGCCACTCGCGGCCGAGCACCTTGCCCAGCGGCGACCGGACGCCGTCGGCCACGATCAGGCGGCGGCAGCCGATCTCGACCGGGCCGTGGTCGGTGCGGAAGACGACCGCGGTGACCCGGCCGCCCGCACGGCGTACGTCGAACGCGCGGTGCCCGTCGATCGCGGTCGCGCCGGACTTGATCGCGGTGGTGCGCAGGTGGTCGTCGAGCTCGGTGCGGGCGACCGCCGAGCCCCAGTCGGGCAGGTTGCCCCCCGGCCACGGCAGCAGCAGCGTCTGCCCGAAGCCGTGGGCGCGCAGCCCCCGGTTGACGGTGTGGGCGCGCAGCCAGTCCTCGAGGCCGAGCCGCTGCAGCTCGCCGATCGCGCGAGGGGTGAGGCCGTCGCCGCAGGTCTTGTCGCGGGGGAAGACCGCCGCGTCCGCGAGCACCACCTCCGCGCCCGACCGGGCCGCCCAGGCGGCGGCCGCCGACCCCGCGGGTCCGGCGCCCACGACGAGGACGTCGGTCTGGGTCGGAGTGCTCACCCCCCGATTGTCTCAGGCACCCTCCGAGAACGCCGAGTCGGCGCTGATCGCCCCCGCATGGGTGGTTTCGAGGCTCAGGCGCTAGCGCGCCTTCGCACCTCAACCAACGAGCGCGACTCCGGTGGTTGAGGAGGTTGCGCTAGCAACCGTCTCGAAACCACCCGCAACCCCAAGCGGCGACCGCCGGGTCTCGAAATGCCAGAGGCCCCACCACCCTCAGGTGATGGGGCCTCTGCTCGACTGGGTTTCGAGACGCGTCACTCATCCCGCGCTGGCGCGCGGTCTGAGTCGACGCTCCTCAACCTGACTCCTGGCATCAGAACTTCGCGCTTGCGCGCTCAGTTCTGATAGGAGCCAAAGTCGAAGTCGTCCAGCGCGACGGCCTGGCCGCCACCGAACTCGTAGTCGTAGGAGTCGTAGCCGGTGACGGAGTACGCCGCGGCGCGGGCCTCCTCGGTGGGCTCCACCCGGATGTTGCGGTACCGCTCGAGGCCGGTGCCCGCCGGGATCAGCTTGCCGATGATCACGTTCTCCTTCAGACCGCGCAGCGAGTCGGAGCGGCCGTGGATCGCCGCGTCGGTGAGGACGCGGGTGGTCTCCTGGAAGGAGGCCGCCGAGAGCCACGACTCGGTCGCCAGCGAGGCCTTGGTGATGCCCATGAGGACCGGGCGACCCGAGGCCGGCTTGCCGCCCTCGGAGACCACGCGCCGGTTCTCCTCCTCGAACCGCACCCGGTCGACCAGGTCGGACGGGAGCAGGTTGGTGTCACCGGACTCGATCACCGTGATCCGGCGCAGCATCTGCCGCACGATGATCTCGATGTGCTTGTCGTGGATCGACACACCCTGCGAGCGGTACACGGCCTGGACCTCGTCCACCAGGTGCTCCTGGGCCCGACGGACGCCGAGGATCCGCAGCACGTCCTGCGGGTCGGGCGTACCGACGGTGAGCATCTGACCGACATCGATGTGATCGCCGTCCGCCACGAGCAGGCGGGAGCGCTTCGAGACGGGGTACTCCTGGACCTCGGAGCCGTCGTCCGGCGTGAGCAGGACCTTGCGCGCCTTGTCGGTCTCCTCGATCTCCACGCGACCGGAGGCCTCGGCGATCGGGGAGCGACCCTTCGGGGAGCGGGCCTCGAAGAGCTCGACCACACGCGGGAGACCCTGCGTGATGTCGTCGGCCGACGCCACACCACCGGTGTGGAAGGTACGCATGGTCAGCTGGGTGCCGGGCTCACCGATCGACTGGGCCGCGATGATGCCGACGGCCTCGCCGATGTCGACGAGCTTGCCGGTGGCCAGCGAGCGGCCGTAGCACTTCGCGCAGGTGCCGGTCTTGGCGTCGCAGGTCAGCACGGAGCGGACCTTGACCTCCTCGATGCCGGCCGCGACCAGCTCGCCGATCTTGACGTCGCCGAGGTCCTCTCCGGCGCCGGCGAGGACCTCGCCGGTCTCCGGGTGGGTGATCTCGGTCGCCGCGGACCGGGCGTACGCCGCGGTCTCGGCGTTCTCCGCCTTGACCACAGAGCCGTCCTCACGACGCTCGCCGATCCGCTTGGGCAGACCGCGCTCGGTGCCGCAGTCGTCCTCGCGGATGATCACGTCCTGCGAGACGTCCACCAGACGACGGGTCAGGTAGCCCGAGTCGGCGGTCCGCAGCGCGGTGTCCGCCAGACCCTTGCGGGCGCCGTGCGTCGCGATGAAGTACTCGAGGACGGTCAGGCCCTCACGGAAGTTGGACTTGATCGGGCGCGGGATGATCTCGCCCTTCGGGTTGGCCACCAGGCCACGCATCGCGGCGACCTGCCGGATCTGGTTCATGTTTCCGGAGGCACCCGAGTCGACCATCATGTAGATCGGGTTGGCGCGGTCGAACGTCGTCTCCATCGCCTTGCCGACCTCGTTGGAGGCCTGGGTCCAGATCTCGATGAGCTCCTGGCGGCGCTCCTCGTCGGTGACCAGACCGCGCTCGAACTGCTTCTGGACCTTCGCGGCCTGGGCCTCGTAGCCCTCCAGGATCTGCGCCTTGTCGCCGGGGGTGGTCACGTCGTCGATGGAGACGGTGACGCCCGAGCGGGTGGCCCAGTGGAAGCCGGTGTCCTTGAGCGCGTCGAGCGAGGCGGCGACCTCGACCTTGGTGTAGCGCTCGGCCAGGTCGTTGACGATCGCGCCGAGGGCCTTCTTGCCGACCTCGTAGTTCACGTACGGGTAGTCGGCGGGCAGGGTCTCGTTGAAGATCGCCCGGCCCAGCGTGGTCTCGAGCGTGATCGGCTGCCCCGCCTCGGCCTCGTCCGCGCCCAGCTCGAGCGGCGGCACGATGTCGGTGAAGCGGATCTTGATCTTGCTCTGCAGCGAGATCTCGCCCCGGTCGAAGGCCATGATGGCCTCGGCCGGGCCGGCGAAGGCCCGCCCCTCGCCCGGCTGGTCCTCGCGGTCGGTCGTGAGGAAGAACAGGCCGATGATCATGTCCTGGGTGGGCATGGTCACCGGACGGCCGTCCGACGGCTTCAGGATGTTGTTGGTCGACAGCATCAGGATCCGCGCCTCGGCCTGGGCCTCGGCGGACAGCGGCAGGTGCACCGCCATCTGGTCACCGTCGAAGTCGGCGTTGAACGCCGAGCACACGAGCGGGTGGATCTGGATCGCCTTGCCCTCGATCAGCTGCGGCTCGAAGGCCTGGATGCCGAGACGGTGCAGCGTGGGCGCCCGGTTGAGCAGCACCGGGTGCTCGGTGATGACCTCTTCGAGGACGTCCCACACCACGGCGTACCGAGCACCGGAGTCGGCGCGCTCGACCATCCGCTTGGCGGACTTGATGTTCTGCGCGTGCGACAGGTCGACCAGGCGCTTCATCACGAACGGCTTGAAGAGCTCGAGCGCCATCTGCTTGGGCAGACCGCACTGGTGCAGCTTCAACTGCGGGCCGGACACGATGACCGAACGGCCGGAGTAGTCGACGCGCTTGCCGAGCAGGTTCTGCCGGAAGCGACCCTGCTTGCCCTTGAGCATGTCGGAGAGCGACTTCAGCGGCCGGTTGCCCGGGCCGGTGACCGGACGGCCACGACGGCCGTTGTCGAACAGCGAGTCGACGGCCTCCTGCAGCATCCGCTTCTCGTTGTTGACGATGATCTCGGGCGCGCCGAGGTCGAGCAGTCGCTTGAGGCGGTTGTTGCGGTTGATGACCCGGCGGTACAGGTCGTTGAGGTCGGACGTCGCGAACCGGCCGCCGTCGAGCTGCACCATCGGACGCAGGTCCGGCGGGATGACCGGGACGGCGTCGAGCACCATGCCCTGCGGCTTGTTGCCGGTCTTGCGGAACGCGTCGACGACCTTGAGGCGCTTGAGGGCCCGGACCTTGCGCTGGCCCTTGCCGTTGGCGATCGTGTCGCGCAGCGACTCGACCTCGGCGGCGATGTCGAAGCCCTCGAGGCGCTTCTGGATCGCCGTGGCGCCCATGTGGCCCTCGAAGTACTTGCCGAACCAGTTCTTCATCTCCCGGTACAGCATCTCGTCGCCCATGAGGTCCTGGACCTTGAGCGTCTTGAAGGTGTCCCAGACCTCGTTGAGGCGGTCGATCTCGCGCTGCGCCCGGTCGCGGATCTGCTTCATCTCGCGCTCGGCGCCGTCCTTGACCTTGCGGCGCTGGTCGGCCTTGGCACCCTCGGCCTCGAGGGCGGCGAGGTCCTCCTCGAGCTTCTTCGCGCGGTCCTCCACGCCGGTGTCGCGGCGCTTCTCGAGGCGCTCACGCTCCAGGCCGACCTTGCCCTCGAGCGAGGACAGGTCGCGGTGCCGCGCGTCCTCGTCGACGGAGGTGATCATGTACGCCGCGAAGTAGATGACCTTCTCGAGGTCCTTCGGCGCCAGGTCGAGCAGGTAGCCCAGGCGGCTCGGGACGCCCTTGAAGTACCAGATGTGGGTGACCGGAGCGGCCAGCTCGATGTGACCCATCCGCTCGCGGCGCACCTTGGAGCGGGTCACCTCGACGCCGCAGCGCTCGCAGATGATGCCCTTGAAGCGCACCCGCTTGTACTTGCCGCAGTAGCACTCCCAGTCCCGGGTGGGACCGAAGATCTTCTCGCAGAAGAGGCCGTCGCGCTCGGGCTTGAGCGTGCGGTAGTTGATGGTCTCCGGCTTCTTGACCTCGCCGTGGCTCCAGGTGCGGATGTCGTCCGCGGTGGCCAGGCCGATCCGAAGCTGGTCGAAGAAGTTAACGTCGAGCACGGTGGCTGCAACCCTTCGGTAGTACTAGAAAGATGTGAAGTAGGGGGCGGAGGCAGGGCCCCGACGGTGGTTGAGGAAGGCGTTCTGCGCCTGTCTCGAAACCCCGCCGGGGCACCAGCTCACACCTCTTCGACCGAGCTGGGCTCGCGACGGGACAGGTCGATGCCGAGCTCCTCGGCGGCGCGGAAGACGTCCTCCTCCGCGTCACGGAGCTCGATCTGCGAGCCGTCCTGGCTGAGCACCTCGACGTTCAGGCAGAGCGACTGCATCTCCTTGACGAGCACCTTGAACGACTCGGGGATGCCGGAGTCGGGGATGTTCTCGCCCTTCACGATCGCCTCGTAGACCTTGACGCGGCCGGGCACGTCGTCGGACTTGATCGTCAGCAGCTCCTGGAGGGCGTAGGCGGCGCCGTACGCCTCCATCGCCCACACCTCCATCTCACCGAACCGCTGCCCACCGAACTGGGCCTTACCGCCCAGCGGCTGCTGCGTGATCATGGAGTAGGGGCCGGTGCTGCGGGCGTGGATCTTGTCGTCCACGAGGTGGTGCAGCTTGAGGATGTACATGTAGCCGACCGAGACCGGGTCCGGGAACGGCTCGCCGGAGCGGCCGTCGAACAGGCTGGCCTTGCCGGTCTCGTCGATCATCCGCACGCCGTCGCGGTTGGGGATGGTCGCCCCGAGCAGGCCGGTGATCTCGTCCTCGCGGGCGCCGTCGAAGACCGGGGTCGCGACCCGGGTGTTCGGCTCGGCCTGGTCCGCGTGGATCTTGATCAGGCGCTGCTTCCAGTCGGCGTCCTTGGCGTCGCCGGACAGGTTGAGGTCCCAGCCCTGCTTGGCCAGCCAGCCGAGGTGGAGCTCGAGGATCTGGCCGATGTTCATCCGTCGCGGGACACCCAGCGGGTTGAGGATCACGTCGACCGGGGTGCCGTCCTCCATGAACGGCATGTCCTCGACCGGCAGGATCTTCGCGATCACGCCCTTGTTGCCGTGGCGGCCGGCGAGCTTGTCACCCACCGAGATCTTGCGCTTCTGGGCCACGTAGACCCGGACCAGCTGGTTGACGCCCGGCGGGAGCTCGTCGCCCTCCTCGCGGTCGAAGACCCGGACGCCGATGACGGTGCCGGACTCGCCGTGCGGCACCTTCATCGAGGTGTCGCGGACCTCGCGCGCCTTCTCACCGAAGATCGCGCGCAGCAGCCGCTCCTCGGGGGTCAACTCGGTCTCGCCCTTCGGGGTCACCTTGCCGACCAGCACGTCGCCGGTGTTGACCTCGGCACCGATGCGGATGATGCCGCGCTCGTCGAGGTCGGCCAGCATCTCCTCGGAGACGTTCGGGATGTCCCGGGTGATCTCCTCGGGGCCCAGCTTGGTGTCGCGGGCGTCGACCTCGTGCTCCTCGATGTGGATCGAGGTGAGGATGTCCTCCTGCACCAGGCGCTGGCTGAGGATGATCGCGTCCTCGTAGTTGTGGCCCTGCCACGGCATGAACGCCACGAGCAGGTTGGTGCCGAGCGCCATCTCCGCGTCGTCGGTGCACGGACCGTCGGCGATCGGCGTACCGACCTCGACCCGGTCGCCCTCGGAGACCAGCGGACGCTGGTTGATGCAGGTGCCCTGGTTGGAGCGGCGGAACTTCGACAGCTTGTACGTCGAGTAGGTGCCGTCGTCGTTCATCGTCTCGATGACCTCGGCGGAGACCTCCTTGACGACACCGGCCTCGCTGGCGACGACCACGTCACCGGCGTCGACCGCGGCGCGGTACTCGATGCCGGTGCCGACCAGCGGCGCGTCGCTCCGGATGAGCGGCACGGCCTGGCGCTGCATGTTGGCGCCCATGAGCGCACGGTTGGCGTCGTCGTGCTCGAGGAACGGGATCAACGCGGTCGCGACCGACACCATCTGGCGCGGCGAGACGTCCATGTAGTCGACCTCGTCGGCCAGGACCTCGGAGACCTCGCCGTCACGCTGGCGGACGAGCACCCGCTCCTCGGCGAACCGGCCCTTGTCGTCGAGCACGGCGTTCGCCTGCGCGATGACGAAGCGGTCCTCGTCGTCGGCGGTGAGGTAGTCGACCTTGTCGGTGACCTTGCCCTTCTCGACCTTGCGGTAGGGCGTCTCGACGAAGCCGAACGGGTTGATCCGGCCGTACGACGCGAGCGAGCCGATCAGGCCGATGTTCGGGCCTTCCGGCGTCTCGATCGGGCACATCCGGCCGTAGTGCGACGGGTGGACGTCGCGGACCTCCATGCCCGCGCGGTCGCGGGACAGACCACCGGGGCCGAGCGCCGAGAGGCGGCGCTTGTGGGTCAGGCCGGCGATCGGGTTGGTCTGGTCCATGAACTGCGAGAGCTGCGAAGTGCCGAAGAACTCCTTCAGCGCAGCGACGACCGGGCGGATGTTGATCAGGGACTGCGGCGTGATCGCCTCGACGTCCTGGGTCGTCATCCGCTCGCGCACCACGCGCTCCATGCGGGCCAGGCCGGTGCGGAGCTGGTTCTGGATCAGCTCGCCCACGGTGCGCATCCGGCGGTTGCCGAAGTGGTCGATGTCGTCGGCGGTGATCTCGAGCGTGCCCTGCGGCGACTCGATCTGGGTCTGGCCGTCGTGCAGCGCCACGATGTAGCGGATCGCCGCGACCACGTCGCCGACGGTCAGCGTCTGCTGGTCGAAGGCCTCGACGAGGCCGAGCTTCTTGTTGATCTTGTAGCGGCCGACCTTCGCGAGGTCGTAGCGCTTCGGGTTGAAGTAGTAGTTGTTGAGCAGCGTCTGCGCGGCCTCACGCGTCGGCGGCTCGCCCGGGCGCAGCTTGCGGTAGATGTCGAGCAGCGCGTCGTCCTCGCCCTGGGTGTGGTCCTTCTCCAGGGTGAGCTCGATCGACTCGTAGGCGCGACCCTCGGTGCTGTTCGGGTCGGCGAACTCGCGGCGGATGTCCTCGACGGTCATGCCGAGGGCCTTGAGCAGGACCGTGACGTTCTGCTTGCGCTTGCGGTCGAGACGGACGCCGACCAGGTCGCGCTTGTCGATCTCGAACTCGAGCCAGGCACCGCGCGAGGGGATCAGCTTCGCGGTGTAGATGTCCTTGTCGGAGGTCTTGTCGGCGCTGCGCTCGAAGTAGACGCCCGGGGAGCGGACCAGCTGGGAGACGACCACGCGCTCGGTGCCGTTGATGATGAAGGTGCCCTTGTCGGTCATGAGCGGGAAGTCGCCCATGAAGACCGTCTGGCCCTTGATCTCGCCGGTGTCGTTGTTGGTGAACTCGGCCGACACGTAGAGCGGCGCGGAGTAGGTGAAGTCCTTCTCCTTGCACTCGTCGACGGAGTACTTCGGGTCGTAGAAGACCGGGTTCTCGAACGAGAGCGACATCGTCTCGGAGAAGTCCTCGATCGGGGAGATCTCCTCGAAGATCTCGGTGAGGCCGGACTTCTGGGAGACGTCCTCACCGGCCTCGAGGCGGCGCTGCACCACGGCCTGCCAGGCCTCGTTGCCGATCAGCCAGTCGAAGCTGTCGGTCTGGAGGGAGAGGAGCTGCGGGACTTCGAGGGGTTCGGTGATCTTTGCGAAAGAGATGCGGCGGGAGCCAGTGGAGTTGGCGGGGGCAGAGGAGGTGCGCGCGGCCAAGAGGTGTCCTTCGACGAAACGCTGGAAGATCGGCGTCCAGCCCACCACAGAACCAGCCACCGGGCAGGCTGGAGAGCATTTGAGGGCAGACGCAAAGAGAGAGCCTACCGTAGGCAGGCTCGCGTCACAAACCCCGATCTGAGCGCCGGGTGCTGCGTTGGCCCCGATCATGAACTCCCCCGACGACAAGGTCAAGCAGCGCGGCCGGACGCCACGCCCACGGTGGTTGAGGTGCGAGCGCAGCGAGCCTCGAAACCACCCCTTCCGGACGCTGCTTCTCGGCTCACCGGGTCTGCGGTCAGGTCTCGAGTCCGGCGACCAGCCAGTCGCCGTCGACCTTCTCCATGGTCACCGTGACCCAGTTCTTGTAGACCACCGGCCGCTTCTCGGCCTTGTTGGTGCGCTCCTGGTCGACCAGCAGGAGCACCCGGGCGCGGTCGGCGTCGACGCGGACCAGGCCCGAGCGCACCAGCCTCGCCTGCACGACGGTGCCGGTCGACGGCGCGTTCTTCTCGATCACGCCGTCGAAGAGCTTGTCGTACTCCTTGCGGTAGTCGCCGGTCAGGTGCGCCTGCGCGGCGGCCCGGGACCGGTCGAGATGGGCGGCGTCGTAGGACAGCACCGGGACGATCGCCCGCTCGGCGGCCGCGCGGGCCTGCGCCGCGGCGTCCTCGACGGCGCGGTCGGAGGGCACGGTCGCCGCGACCACGGCCGCGGCACCGGCGACCAGCAGCACGACCGCGCCGACACCCGCCAGCAGCCAGCCGGGCACGAGCCGCCGGCCGGCGGCGACCGGCTCGGGGTCCCCGGCGTCGGGCACAGGCTCGGGCTCCGGCGCCCGGGCGGCGAGCTCGGCGTCGTACGCCGCGCGTCGGGCGGGGTCGAGCAGCACCTCGGCGGCGCGGCTGAGCGGCCCGAACCGCCGGTCGGTCGGATCGAGGTCGGCGACGGCCGCGCGCCAGGCGGCGCGCACCTCGTCCGCGCGAGCGTCGGGATCGACGCCGAGGAGGTCGTACCAGCTGGGTGTGCTCATCGTCGCTCCTCGCTCACCGGGGCGTAGTCGTCGACCCGCCAGTCGCCGTCGGAGCGCACCAGGTCGACCTCCCAGCGCAGCACGTCGGGGTCGGTCTCGACACGCTGGGACCGGTCCTTCGGGTGCTGCGGGTCGGGATAGCTGCCGGTGAGCCCGGCGGCCACGATCACGGTGGCGTCGGCCGGGCCGATCGACTCGACGCCCGCCCCGTAGACCTCCGCGGTGCGGCCGTAGCGCTGCTTCACGACGATCTGCTCCGCGATCGGGAGGCCGGACCTCTCGAAGTCGGCGGCGAACTTCGGCGTGATGACCTCGCTGACCTGCTGCCGGTAGCCGGGCAGGCGACCCTGGTCGTCGAGCTGGCCGGGCCCGTAGGTGTTGAGGCGCAGCACGAACTGCTCGGCCTGGCGGAGCGCGGCGTCGCGCTCGGACTGGGTCCGGTCGGCCGCCCCGCGCCGCTCGGCGAGCAGCCACACGAGGCAGCCGGCCGAGGCGAGCAGCGCGAGCACGAGCACGCCGAGCAGCACGAGCCGGAACGTGCCCCGCGGGCGCGGCGGCCGCGTCCCCGCATCCGTGGCGGGCGGGTCCGGGGCGGTCACCTCGGGCTCCTGGTCAACGGCTGGAGAAACAACCACTTCCAACTCTCCTCTCCGAGACTCGTCGGGGTGGGGGTCCCGGGCTGCGCACCGGCCGCGCCGACCCGGTCGCCCCAGCGCAGCCGCTCGGTCGCGGGGTCGTACGACGCGACGACCGGAGCCTGGTAGTCCGGGGCGGCCCGCTGGAGGTTCTGCACCCCGCGGGCGTTGCTCGTCGAGGCCGGCTCGGTGCAGCCGGCCTGCTCGTTCATCGGCCGGTTGCCGCCGTCCTGGGGCGGCCGGGTGTCGGTGCTCTCGTAGCCGCCGTGGCACACCGGGTTGGTCGTCAGGATCAGGCCGAAGTGCGCGTCGTAGAGCCCGGTGTCGGGCGACTTCGAGACGACGGTGAAGCCGCCCTCGACGACGTAGGGGTAGACGACGAGGATCTGCCGGATGCCCGGCAGGTGCTCGACGATCACCTCGCCGGTGGTCACCAGGTTGTTGACGAGCTCGCCGAGGTCGACGCCGTACTGCTCGAGGAAGGTGCGCAGCTCGTTGGCCGTCGCGGAGCCGTTGTCGATGACCCGGCGCAGCGCCCGGTCGGAGCCGGCCAGGGTGCCGCTGAAGAGGCTCAGCTGCCTGGCGAAGGTGCGGATCGCGCTCGCCTTGTCGGCCTGGGTGCGCAGCACGGTGTTGCTGTCGCGGATCAGCGCCGTGGTGAGGTCGAAGTTGGCGTCGGCCTCCTGGATGAAGGAGCCGCCGGTGTCGATGATCCGCTGCAGGTCCTGACCGGTGCCGGCGAAGGCCTGACCGAGCTCGTCGACCGTCGTGGCCAGCGACTCCTGATCGACGGACCGGACGGTGTCGGAGATGTCGGCCAGCAGCTTCTCGGTGGCGATCGGCGTCCGGGTGTCGGCCATCGCGATCTCGGAGCGGTCCCGGAGGTACGGCCGGCTGTCGCTGCGCGGCTGGAGCTCGACGTACTGCTCGCCGACGGCCGAGCGGTTGCCGACGACCGCCAGGGTGTCGGCGGGGATGTCGTCGTGGTCGTCGTCGATGTCGAGGTGGACGTCGACGCCGTCGTCGGTGAGCGTCATGTCGCCGACCCTGCCGACCTGGACGCCGCGATAGGAGACCTCGCCACCCTCGTAGATGCCGCCGGACCGCTCGAAGTGGGCGACGACGGTGTAGCTGTCGTCGAAGAAGACCCGGTCGAGGCGGGCGTAGCGGGCGCCGACGTAGCTGACGCCGAGCAGCGTGATCGCGACGAAGACGAGCAGCTGGATGCGGGTGCGCCGGGTGATCATCGCGCGCTCACCAGCCCCGGGACGAGCAGCCGGACCAGGGCCGGGTCGAAGGCCCGGCCCAGCTGCCGCATGGTCGGGCCGCGCTGCGACGCCGTCGCGGTCGGGCCGGTGGGGGCCCGGCCACGGCCCAGGAGGTCGCCGAGCACGGGGAGCGACGGGAGGTCCTCCGTGCCCGGCAGCGCGGGCAGGCCGGGCAGCTGGTTGAGGGCCGAGCACAGCGCGGTGTCCTTGTTCGCCGGCTCCAGGCAGGCCGACTTGAGCCGGTCGAGGCCCTGCACGGTGCCGATCAGCTGCTGGCAGGCCGCGCCCGTCAGCGATCCGCTGGTGAGGCACTGGGTGAGCAGCGGCACCAGCTTCGTCGGCTCGAGGTCGCCGGGGAGCAGCGTGGGCAGCCCGGTCGGCAGGCCGGTCACGCCGCCGGACAGGTCGAGGTCGAGCTCGATGGACAGGTTGGTGTAGTCGCCCATGTGCAGGTTGCGCGCCACCTGCGGATCGCGGCCGACCACCTCGTCGACGAACGGGTAGGTGAGGAACACGTTGAAGGACTTCACGAAGGCGTCCCCGGAGTCGGCGAGCCCCTCGACCACCGGGTTGAGTTGCTCGAGCGCCTCGATCGTGCCGTCCTTGGAGGCCCGGATGACCTGCACCCCAACGGCGCTCAGGTCGTCGAGCGCGCCCAGCATCTCGACCAGGTCGCCGCGCTGCTGGTCGAGGGAGCGCAGGGCGCTCGGGAGCTCGTCGAGCGCGGCGTCGATCGATCCCTGCTGCCGGCGTACCTGCCGCGCGAGCCGGTTCACGGCGTCGATCGCGGTGACGATGTCGTCCTTGTTCTCGTCGAGCTGGGACATGAACGTCCGGATCTGCCCGAGCACCGACCGGGCGGCGCCCTCACGCCCGTCGAGCGCCTGGTTGATCTCGGCCGCGATCGTCTTCAGCTGGGCGACGCCGCCGCCGTTGAGCACCAGACTGAGCGCGCCGAGCACCTCCTCGACCTCCGGATTGCGGCCGGTGCGGTCGAGCGGCAGCCGCGCGCCGTCGGCGAGCGTGCCCCGGGCCGACCCGTCGGCGGGCGGCCCGAGCGACACGAACTTCTCGCCGAGCAGACTGGTCTGCCGGATCTGGGCGGTGGCGTTGGCCGGCAGGTCGACGTCCCGCCGCAGCTGCATGGTGACGACGGCGTGGCCGTCGTCGAGGTCGATGTCGGTCACCTGGCCGACGCTCACGTCGTTGACCTTCACGGTCGACTTCGGGACCAGGTCGAGCACGTCGCGGAAGTCGGCGGTGACCGTGATCGCGTCGTCGCCGACGTCGGTGCCGCCGGGCAGCGGGAGCTGGTAGACGTCGAAGTCGCAGCCGGTGAGCAGCAGCACCCCGGCCAGCGCCCCGGCGAGGCCGCGCAGGATCGCGGTCGGCCGGCTCATCGCCGCTCCCCCACGAGACCGCCGAGCGTCGGGTCGAACCGGTCCCCCGACGTACGCCCGCCCGGCGCGCTGCGGCCGAGCCCCTGCTCGACCAGGCGGCACAGGTCGCCCGACCGGTCGGCCTGCCCGACGATCCCGCACAGCAGGGTGGCGGGGTCGGAGCTGATCTGGTGGACGAGCTCGCCGAGGTTGGCGTTGGTGTCGAGCGTGCCGGCCTCCGGGTTGTAGGTCAGCGCGAGGTTGTTCAGCGCGAGCGGCGCGGAGTCGAGGATGGCGTCGAGCTCGGCGCGGCGCTTGACCAGGACCCGGGAGACCCGGTTGAGGCCGGTGATGTTCTGGCCGAGCGCGTCCCGGTTGTCGCGGACGAAGGAGGTCACCTGGCCGAGCGCCGTCGACAGGTTCTCCAGCGCGGCCGAGAGCTCCTCGCGCTCGCCGGAGAGCATCGAGGAGACCTGGGCGAGCGAGTCGTTGAACCGGCGCACGGTCGCGTCGTTCTCGGCGAGGGTGCCGATGAAGCCCTCGAGCTTGCGGGCCGAGCCGAAGAGCTCCTCCTTGTTGTCGTCGAGGGTCGTGCTGAGCCGGCCGAAGTCCTCGATGGTCCGATGCAGCTTCGCGCCCTCGCCGCCGAAGTTCCTCGCGGTGGTCTCGAGCAGGTCGGTGAGCGCCCCCTTCCGGTTGGCGCCGTCGGGGCCGAGGGCGACGGTGAGGTCGTCGAGGCTCGTGTAGATCTGGTCGAGCTCGAGCGGTACGGCGGTGCGGTCCTCGTCGAGCGTGGCGCCGTCGGCCAGCACCTGACCGCCGGTGTAGACGGGCGTGAGCTGGACGAAGCGGTCTCCCACGATCGACGGCGCGACGATCACGGCTTTCGCGTCGGCGGGCACCTGGACGTCGGCGTCGTAGTGCATGGTCACCACGACGTCGGTGCCCGCCGGGGTCACCGTGTCCACCGTGCCGACGGCCACACCGAGCACGCGGACGTCGCTGCCCTCGTAGATCGAGATCGTCCGCGGGAAGTGCGCGGTCAGGGTCTTGGTGTCGTCGCTGCGGAACATCGTCAACGCCGCCGCCACGAGCAGCAGCACCAGCACGCCGGGGACGACGACCCGCTTCAGCACGCTCATGTCAGCCACCCACCTGCGGGACCGGCGGCAGGTTCTGGATGTAGGTGTCGAACCACGGCCCGTTGCCGAGCGTGCTGGCGAAGACCCGGTAGAACGGCTTCATCAGCCGCAGGCTGCTGTCGAGGTTGTCCTCGTTCTTGTTCAGCACGGCGACGACGTTCCTCAGGTGGTCGAGGGCGGGTGCGAGGTCGGCGCGGCTCTGCTTGACCAGGGCCGTGAGCTCCCGCGAGAGACCGGCCGTCGAGACCAGCAGGCCGTGCACGGCGTCGCGTCGGGCCACCAGCGCGCGGAACAGGACGTCGGAGTCCTTCATCAGCCCGACGATGTCGCGGTCGCGCTCGTCGAGCACGCCGGAGACCCGGTCGAGGTTCTTCAGCAGCGTGTTGATCTGCTGGTCGCGCGCGGCGATGTTCGACGACAGCGCCGAGACGCCGGCGAGCGCCTTGCGGAACTCCTGCGGAGTGTTGCGGGTCAGGTCGGCCAGCGTCGTGAGCGACGTCGCGAGCCGGTCGGTGTCGATCCGCTCCGTGGTCGAGGCCAGGCCCGAGAACGCGTCCACGACGTCGTACGGCGAGCTGGTGCGCTCGACCGGGATCTCGCCGCCCTCGGCGAGCTGACCGGGGCCGGCCGGCTCGAGGGCGAGGTACATCGCGCCGAGCAGGGTCTTGACCTTGATCGCGGCGCGGGTGTCGGGGCCGAAGCCGGAGTCGCTCTCGACCCGGAACTCGACCCGCACGTGGTCGCCGTCGAGCTCGACGGACTCGACCTTGCCGACCCGCACCCCGGCGATGCGCACCTCGTCGTTGGCCTTGAGCCCACCGGACTCGGCGAACGCGGCGTAGTAGGTGTCGCCGCCACCGATGACCGGGAGGTCCTGGGCGCGGAACGCGGCGAGCACCAGCAGGGCGACCACGGCAAGGCTCACCGCCCCGATCACGACCGGGTTGCGCTCGCGGAAGGAGGTCGGCTTGGGTCCCCTCGTCGGCCGTGTCATCCGAGATCGCACCTGTCGGAGCCGGTGTCGTAGTCGACGGGGACGGAGCCGCCGCCGGGCAGTCGGACCCGGCCCTGGAAGTGGCAGAGGTAGAAGTTGAACCACGAGCCGTACGTCGCGGTGCGGCCGACCTTCTCGAGCTTGATCGGCAGCACCTGCAGCGTCCGGTCGAGCTCGGCCTTGCCGTCGTCGAGGTTCTTCGACAGCCGGCGCAGCTGGTGGATGTCGTCGACGAATGGCTCGCGGATGCCGGACACCAGGCCGGCCGTCTCCACCGAGAGGTCGGAGATCTCGTCGAGCGAGCCGAGGAGCGCCTTGCGGTCGCCCTTGAGGCCGCCCACGAAGGAGCGGAACGTCGTGATCAGCCGGCTCAGCTGCTCGTCGCGGTCGCCGAGGTGGTCGAGCACCTGGTTGAGGTTGTCGATCAGGTCGCCGATCAGCTGGTCGCGGCCGGCCAGCGTCGAGGTGACCGACGCGGTGTGCGCGAGCAGTCCCTCGAGCGTGCCGCCCTCACCCTGGAAGACCTGGACGATCTCGTAGGAGAGCTGGTTGATGTCCGCCGGGGACAACGCCTGGAAGAGCGGCTTGAAGCCGTTGAACAGCACGGTGAGGTCGAGTGCCGGGGTGGTCTGCCCGACCGGGATCGTGTCCCCCGGTGCGAGGTCGGCGGTGTCGCCGATCTCGTCGGAGAGCGAGAGGTAGCGCTGGCCGACCAGGTTGCGGTAGCGGATCGAGGCGTGGGTGGCCCGGCTGAGCGACTCCCCGTCGTCGACGCTGAAGGTCACCAGCGCCCGGGTGCGGTCGACGATCTCGATGTCCTCGACGGTGCCCACCTTGACCCCGGCGATCCGCACGTCGTCGCCCTTCACCACGCCGGTGGCGTCGACGAACTCGGCGCGGTAGCTGCTCTTCGAGGAGAACGAGACGTTGCCGATCGTCACCACGAGGACCGAGGTGGCCAGGGTGGTGACCACCATGAAGGCGACCAGCTTGACGAGGTCGGCGCCGGTGCGGCGGTCGAGGAGCTTCGGCCTCATCGCAGCGACACCTCCGCCCCACGGGCCATCGGGCCGACCAGCAGCGGCCCGAGGTCGGGGACCTCGTCGGCACCGACGCCGAGGGCGGGCCCGAGCAGCGAGCGCAGCAGCTCGGTCTCGGCCGGGCTGCCCGGCCCGGCGTTCCGGAGCCACGCGTTGGGCACGACCCGGCTGGTGCCCTTGCCGGTCGGCTCGTCGACGCCGTCGTCGAAGTCGGGCTGGTGGCGCACCGGGTTGTCCTGGGTCCAGGGCGGGTTCGGCAGGTGCAGGCAGTTGGGCCCGCGGTCCTCGCCGAACCGCGGGACGTCCTGGGCGCCGTACGGACGCGGCTGGTGGGGCAGCGTCTCGAGGACGATGTGCAGCATGAAGCCGCGGAACGCCTCGGCCTGGCGCGCGCCGGCCTCGACGATGCCGCGGGTCAGGCAGGAGTACTCCGGCGCGTACTTGGCGAACACCCGCAGCTGGTCGGCGCCGACCTCGCTGAGCCGGATCAGGTTCTCGCCGTTCGCGTCGAGGAAGTCCTCGGCGGTGCCGGAGAACGACGACACGTCCTCGAACAGCGCGTGCAGCTTCGCCTCGCGGCCCTCCAGCGTGCCGGTCGTGAGCACGGTGTCGTCGAGGATCTGCGCGATCTGCGGCAGCACGTCGGTGTACTCGTCGGACACCTGGGCGGTGAGTCGCAGGTCGTCGACCAGCGCGGGGATCTGCGGATTGATCCGCCTCAGGTAGCCGTCGAGGGTCTCGAGGTTCTCGCCGAGCTCGTCGCCGCGACCGTCGAGCGCGGTGGCGAGGGCGTTGAGCGTCTGGTTGAGCTGGGCGGGCTGCACGGTGCGCAGCAGCGGGTAGAGGTCGGAGAGCACCTGCTCCACCTCGGTCGACACCGTGGTCCTCGCGATGGTCGCGCCGGGCTGGAGATGCTCGGCCGCGGGGTCGTCGGGCACCACCAACGACACGTACTTCTCGCCGAACAGGGTCTTGGGGACGATCGAGCCCGTGACGTCGGCCGGGATCGCGTCGAGCCGGCTCGGGTAGATGCCGAGGGTGACATCGGCGCCCGCGCCGTTCGACTCGAAGCCGAGCACCTCGCCGACGATCACGCCGCGGACCTTCACGTCGGCGCGCGCCGGCAGCTGGAGTCCGATCGTCGACGTCTGCAGGGTCACCCGGTCGTAGTCGGTGAACTTCTTGGAGAAGATCGCGTACGTCAGGTAGACGCCGGACAGCAGCAGGCAGAGGAACACGACCCCCATCACCTTGGGGAGCGCCAGGCTGCCGAGCGTGTCGCGGGCCATCGGCGTCACCCCGCCAGCCGCACGGTCGTCGTCGTCCCCCAGATCGCCATGGACAGGAACAGGTCGATGACGTTGAGCGCGACGATGCTGGTGCGCACGGCCTTGCCGACCGCGACGCCCACGCCGGCGGGGCCGCCCGAGGCGTTGTAGCCGTGGTAGCAGTGGATCAGGATCACCGTCACCGCGAAGACCAGCACCTTGCCGAAGGACCAGAGCACGTCGCCCGGCGGCAGGAACTGGTTGAAGTAGTGGTCGTAGGTGCCGGTGCTCTGGCCGAAGAACTGGGTGACGGTGAGCCGGGTCGCGAAGTAGGACGCCAGCAGGCCCACGACGTACAGCGGGACGATCGCGATCAGGCCTCCGATGATGCGGGTGGTCACCAGGAAGGGCAGCGACGGGATCGCCATCACCTCGAGCGCGTCGACCTCCTCGGAGATCCGCATCGCGCCGAGCTGGGCGGTGAAGCCGCAGCCGACCGTCGCGGCCAGCGCGATGCCGGCGACGAGCGGGGCGATCTCGCGGGTGTTGAAGTACGCCGAGACGAAGCCCGAGAACGCCGCCGTGCCGATCTGGTTGAGCGCGGCGTACCCCTGCAGGCCGACCTCGGTGCCGGTGAAGAAGCACATCGCGACGATCACGCCGACGGTGCCGCCGATCACGGCGAGCGCCCCCGAGCCGAGCGTCACCTCGGCGAGGATCCGCAGGATCTCCTTCCGGTAGCGGTTGATCGTGCGGGGCGTCCACGCGAGCGCCCGGACGAAGAACAGGAGCTCGGTGCCGAGGTCGTCGAGGAGCCTGGCCGGCCGTTCGTAGACCGCCCGGATGCCCGCCATGCCTGTCATGGCCGCTCACCCCGTCTTCGGCGGGACGAGCTGGAAATAGATCGCGCTCATCACGAAGTTGACGATGAAGAGGAGCATGAAGGTGACGACGACCGACTCGTTGACGGCGTCGCCGACCCCCTTCGGGCCGCCGGCGGCGTTCATGCCCTTGTAGCAGGCCACGACCGCGGCGATCAGGCCGAAGACCAGCGCCTTGACCATGCCCTGCCACAGGTCGGGCAGCTGCGCGAGCGCGGTGAAGCTCGCCAGGTAGGAGCCCGGGGTGCCGTCCTGGAGGACGACGTTGAAGACGTAACCGCCGGCGACACCGACCACGCTGACCAGGCCGTTGAGGAAGACCGCGACCAGCATGCAGGCCAGCACGCGGGGGACGACGAGGCGCTGGATCGGGTCGATGCCCAGCACCATCATCGCGTCGAGCTCCTCGCGGATCTTGCGGGCGCCGAGGTCGGCCGCGATGGCCGAGCCTGCGGCGCCGGCGATCAGCAGCGACGTCGCGATCGGCCCGGCCTCGCGGACCACGGCGAGCACCGCGGCCGAGCCGGTGAAGGACTGGGCGCCGAACTGCTTGATCAGGCCACCGACCTGCAGCGCGATCACCGCGCCGAACGGGATCGCGACCAGCGCGGTCGGGATGATCGTCACCGAGGCGATGAACCAGGCCTGCTGGATGAACTCCCGGACCTGGAACGGACGCCGGAACACGCTGCGCCCGACGTCGAGGCCGAAGGCGAAGAGCCGGCCCGCGGTCCCGACCGGTGCCAGGACCCGCTGCGCGGTGATCGAGGACATCAGCCGGCTCCGTCAGACGCCGACGGCCATCGACATGTTCTGCTCGAACGACCCCGGCGGCGGGACCACGCCGTGTTCGCGGCACCACTCGCCGGCGGGCCGCTGGCTGCGGCGGGACAGGCCGTTGGAGGGCTCGAGCTGGAGCGGGATCGGCGGCAGCGGCGGCAGCTCCTGGTCCTTCTCCGCCTCGAGCTCGTCGGCGTCCTTCTCCTCGGACATGCCGATCGGGCCGACCCGCTGGGCGTTGAGGAACTGGCGCACGACCGGCTCCTCCGACGACAGCAGCATCTCGCGGGGCCCGAACATCGCGAGGTGCCGGTGATAGAGCAGGCCGATGTTGTCGGGCACCGTGCGGGCGGTGTTGATGTCGTGGGTGACGATCAGGAACGTCGCGTCGATCTGGGCGTTGAGGTCGACGATCAGCTGGTTAAGGAACGCCGTACGCACCGGGTCGAGCCCGGAGTCGGGCTCGTCGAAGAGCACGATCTCGGGCTCCAGCACGAGGGCGCGGGCCAGGCCGGCGCGCTTGCGCATGCCGCCGGAGATCTCGCCGGGCAGCTTGTCCTCGGCGCCGAGCAGGCCGACCAGGTCCATCTTCTCCATGACGATGTCGCGGATCTCCGACTCGGACTTCTTGGTGTGCTCGCGCAACGGGAAGGCGACGTTGTCGTAGAGGTTCATCGAGCCGAACATGGCGCCGTCCTGGAACAGCACGCCGAACAGCTTGCGGATCTCGTAGAGCTCCCGCTCCGAGCAGGTCGCGATGTCGGTGCCCTCGATGACGATCGAGCCCTGGTCGGGCTTGAGCAGGCCGATCAGCGTCTTGAGGAAGACGGACTTGCCGGTGCCCGACGGCCCGAGCATCACGCAGATCTCGCCGGCCGGCACGGTCAGCGACACGTCGCCCCAGATCAGCTGCTTGCCGAACGACTTGCTGAGGTTCTCGACCTTGATCTCGACACCCATGATCCGTCCCTCCTCGTCGCTGCGCGCGCCGAAGCACGCCCGAACCGCTGCTCCATCTCCCTGACCGGTACCAACGGGCGCCGGCGAGCGAAGTTACGCGCGAGTTCGGTTTCTGCGGTGGCGAGGGGAAATGGCACGAGGGGCGGCCACCCCTGTCGGGTGACCGCCCCTCGTGGCGGGTGCAGCTAGGAGATCGTCACTTGACGGTGACGGTGGCGCCGGCGCCCTCGAGGGCCTCCTTGGCCTTCTCGGCGGCCTCCTTGGTGGCCTTCTCGAGGATCGCCTTGGGGGCGGACTCCACCAGGTCCTTGGCCTCCTTCAGGCCGAGGGAGGTGAGCGCGCGCACCTCCTTGATGACGTTGATCTTCTTGTCGCCGGCCGACTCCAGGATGACGTCGAACTCGTCCTGGTCCGCCGCGGCGGCGGCGTCGCCGCCGGCCGCGCCGCCCGCTGCCGGAGCCGCCGCAACGGCGACCGGGGCAGCGGCGGTGACGCCGAAGGTCTCCTCGAACTGCTTCACGAACTCGCTGAGCTCGATCAGCGTCATCTCCTTGAACGCGTCGAGGAGCTCGTCGGTGCTGAGCTTCGCCATGGTGGCGTTTCCTTCCAGTCGTTGGCCCGCCGCGATCGCGGGGGCCGGGTTTCAGGTGGTGGTGTACGCCGGGCCTAGGCCTCGGCGGTCTCCTCGTCAGAGGCGGCCTCGGCGGCGGGCTCCTCAGCGGGAGCCGCCTCCTCGGCGGGTGCCTCGTCAGCGGCGACCGGCTCGGCCGAGGCCTGGCCAGCACCACCTGCGAGGATCGAGGGGTCCTGCTCGGCCTTCGCCTGGAGCGCACCCGCGAGGCGGGCGGCCTGGGCGATCGGCGCGTTGAGCAGGTAGACGGCCTGACTGAGCGATGCGAGCATCGCGCCCGCCAGCTTGCCCAGGAGCACCTCGCGCGACTCGAGGTCCGCCAGCTTGGCGATCTCGGACGCGTCGAGGGGCTTGCCGTCGAGGATGCCACCCTTGATGACGAGGGTGGGGTTCGCCTTGGCAAAGTCACGCAGACCCTTGGCCGCCTCGACGACGTCGCCGTTGATGAAGGCGATGGCGGTCGGGCCGGTCAGCAGGTCGTCGAAGCCTTCGATGCCGGCCTCGGAGGCGGCGATCTTGGCGAGCGTGTTCTTGACCACGGCGTAGTTGGCGTTCGCACCGAGGGAGCGCCGCAGGTCCTGCAGCTGCTTCACGGTGAGACCGCGGTACTCGGTCAGCACGGCACCGGCGGACTCGTTGAACGACTCAACGATCTCCGCAACGGCCGCCTGCTTGTCTGCCCGCGCCATGGGTCTCCTTCCGGTGGTCGACCACCGGCCCCGGCCCCACAAACACGAACGCCCCGAGCGCAGGCTCAGGGCGTGGGATCATGCTTCTCGCTCTGTCACCTGCGCAGGCCGTCCACTCTCGCGGAACCTTCGGTCGGGCTGATGCACAGCACGACAACCGGCGGTCTCTGGTTTCGTAGAGAAGACTACGGCGGCGCCGGCGGATCGCCAAAACGGCGGGGTCAGCCGACCACCCGCACCGGAGAGCCGGCCCGCCAGGCGGCGACGTCCTCGACCGCCTCGGCGAAGAACGTCCGGTAGTTGCCCTCGGTGACGTAGCCGAGGTGCGGGACGGCGAGGACGTTCGACAGCGCCAGCAGCGGGTGGTCACCGGGCAGCGGCTCCTCGTCGTACACGTCCAGGCCGGCGCCCGCGATCCGCTCCTCGGCGAGGGCGGCGACGAGGGCACCGGTGTCGACGAGGCCGGCGCGCGCGGTGTTGACCAGGTACGCCGAGGGTCGCATCGCCGCGAGCTCGGGCTCGGCCACGAGGCCGCGGGTGCTCGCGGCGAGCGCGAGGTGCAGCGAGACGAAGTCGGAGCCCGCGAAGAGCTCGTGCTTCGACACCGAGCGCACCCCCGCCTCCGCCGCCCGCTCCGCGGTCAGGTGCGGGCTCCAGGCGATCACGTCCATGCCGAACGCGGCGCCCACGGCGGCCACCCGGGAGCCGATCCGGCCGAGCCCGACGACGCCGAGCGTCGCGCCCGCGAGGTCGGTGCCGACCGTCGACTGCCAGGGCGTGGTGGCGTCGGCGAAGAGCTCGGACTCGGCCACCAGGTGCCGGGCCAGGCCGAGGATCAGCGCCCAGGTCAGCTCGACGGTCGGGGTGGCGAGCGCCCCGGTCCCGCAGACCACGACGTCGCGCTCGCGACAGGCCTCGAGGTCGATCGCGGCATTGCGCATCCCGGTCGTCACCACCAGCCGCAGCGACGGCACGCGGGCGAGCAGCGCGCGGGTCAACGGCGTGCGCTCGCGCATCAGCACCAGCACCTCGGCGCCCTCGAGGATCTCCGCCAGCAGGTCCTCGTCGGCCACGTGGTCGCCGACCGCCGAGACCGTCACACCGTCGAGCGACGACCAGTCGGCGTACGAGAGGGCGACGCCCTGGTAGTCGTCGAGGATCACGCAGTGGATCGGCTCGGGCATGCGCACAGCCTCCCACGCCGATGGCGCCCGGAGCGGTGCCCCGAAAATGCCGCTGACCCGGCAGAGGATCTCTGCCGGGTCAGCGTGTGGAGCTCGGGTCAGGCGGTGGCCTCGTCCTCGACCGCGACGTTGCGGGTGCGGTTGGGGTCGACCTGGATGCCGGGGCCCATCGTCGTGGAGACGGTGACCTTCTTGATGTAGCGGCCCTTGGAGCTGGCCGGCTTCAGACGAAGGACCTCCTCCAGCGCGGCGCCGTAGTTCTCGGCGAGCTGGGCCTCGGAGAAGGACGCCTTGCCGATGATGAAGTGCAGGTTGGCGTGCCGGTCGACGCGGAACTCGATCTTGCCGCCCTTGATGTCGGACACGGCCTTCGCCACGTCCGGCGTCACGGTGCCGGTCTTCGGGTTCGGCATCAGGCCACGGGGGCCGAGCACGCGGCCGAGGCGGCCGACCTTGCCCATCATGTCGGGGGTCGCGACCACGGCGTCGAAGTCGAGCCAGCCACCGGCGACCTTCTCGATGAGGTCGTCGCCGCCGACGACGTCGGCGCCGGCCTCGCGGGCGGCCTCGGCCTTCTCGGCGTTCGCGAACACCAGGACCTTGGCGGTCTTGCCGGTGCCGTGCGGGAGGTTGACGGTGCCGCGGACCATCTGGTCAGCCTTGCGCGGGTCGACGCCCAGGCGCATGACGACGTCGACGGTCTCGTCGAACTTCTTCTTCGATGCGCCCTTCGCGATCTTGATCGCGGCAAGCGGGGCGTAGAGCTCGTCCTTGTCGAACTGCTCGGCCGCCGCGCGGTAGGTCTTGCTGCGCTGCATGGGCTTTCTCTTCTCTCTTCGAAAGTTGTGGTGAGCGGGCCAGCGCGGCCCTGCCACGGTGCTGCTGGAGCTTCTTACTGGGTGTCGACGCCCATCGAACGGGCGGTGCCCTCGACGATCTTCATGGCCGCCTCGATGTCGTTGGCGTTGAGGTCGGGCATCTTGGTCTGGGCGATCTCGCGCACCTGGTCCTTGGTCAGCTTGCCGACCTTCTCCTTGTGCGGGGCGCCCGAGCCCTTCTGCACGCCGGCGGCCTTCTTGATGAGCTCCGCGGCCGGCGGGGTCTTGGTGATGAACGTGAACGAGCGGTCCTCGTAGATGGTGATCTCGACCGGGATCACGTTGCCGCGCATCGACTCGGTCTGCGCGTTGTACGCCTTGCAGAACTCCATGATGTTCACGCCGTGCGGACCGAGGGCGGTACCGACCGGCGGAGCCGGCGTCGCGGCGCCGGCCTGGAGCTGCACCTTGACGAGTGCGGCGATCTTCTTCTTCGGAGGCATGGTGCTTCTCTTTCTGTCTCGTGGTCCTGACGAGGAGTACGTCGTACGCCTCTGCCACCTGCTGCTGCCCGTGGGCAACCGAACTATTGTGATGCGCTTCAGTCGGAACGCGAAATCTTGATCCTCTGGGTTTCGAGACGCGTCACACAGCCCTTCGCTTCGCTCAGGCCTGCGTCGACGCTCCTCAACCTCCTCGGCTCACCTGGTCCTCGCAAGCTCGGACCAGGGCCTCGGACCCCCTGTTACCGGGAGGGATCAAACGCGCTGGATCTGCGAGAAGCTCAGCTCGACGGGGGTCTCGCGGCCGAAGATCTCGACGAGGGCCTTCACGCGCTGCGACTCGGCGTTGATCTCGGTGATCGTCGCGTGCAGCGTGGCGAACGGGCCGTCGACCACCATGACCGAGTCGGAGACGTCGAAGTCGGCGACCTCGACGGGCTTCTTCGCGGTGGCGCCGCTCGTCGCGGCGGGGGTGCCGGCGGCGGCCGCCTCGGCCTCGGCGCGGGCGACCACGGCGGGCGCGAGCATGCTCTCGACCTCGGACATCGACAGCGGCACCGGCTGGTGGCTGTGGCCGACGAAGCCGGTGACCGACGGCGTGTGGCGGACCGCGGCCCACGACTCGTCGGTGAGGTCCATGCGGACCAGGACGTACCCGGGGAGCACGGTGCGCTTCACCATCTTGCGCTGACCGTTCTTGATCTCCGCGACCTCCTCGGTGGGGACCACGATCTCGTGGATGTAGTCCTCCATGTTCAGGGAGATGATGCGGTTCTCGAGGTTCGACTTCACCCGGTTCTCCATGCCGGAGTAGGTGTGCACGACGAACCAGTCGCCCGGCTTGGCCCACAGCTCGCGGCGGAACGCCTCGAGCGGGTCGTCGTCGGCGTCGTCGGAGTCCGGGCCCTCGTCGCCCTCGGCCTCGGAGAGGCCGATGCTGGTGCCGTCGGCCTCGTGGTCGTCGAGGCCGAGGGAGGCGTCGCTGGCCTCGTTGGTGCTCTCGGCGTCCAGGCGCGGGTCGTCCTCGATCTCGGGGCCGTCGTCGGCCTCGCCGTACTGGTCCTCGAGGGCGGGGTCGGGGGTCGCTTCGGCAGGCGCGTCGGCCGCGGCGTCGAACTCCGCGGCCTGCGACGTCGTGGTCTCCTCGGCGTCGACCGAGTCGTACTCCTGCTCAGACACGTACTGCTCCATCACGTTGGGTGCTGCTCTGGTTGCTCCGCGGGACGGCCCGTCAGGAGCCGGCGAAGATCTCGAAGGCGAGCTTGCCGAAGCCCAGGTCGAGCAGCGACACGATCGCCATCATCACGATCACGAACACCATCACGACGATGAAGTAGGTGACCAGCTGCTCCTGCGTCGGGTAGACGACCTTGCGGAGCTCGGCCACCACCTGGCGGTAGAACGTGGGGATGCTGGTGCGCTTGTGGGCGCTGCCGCCCCGCTCACCGCGGACTGCCTTGCTGTTCGGCACGTCCTACTCCCCTTTCCCTAGTTCGGTGCTGCGTCGTCCGGCGTGACCGGCCTGGGGGCCGGCCTGGTGGTCTTGCAGGGCACGAGGGACTTGAACCCCCAACCTTCGGTTTTGGAGACCGATGCTCTGCCAGTTGAGCTAGTGCCCTTCAGGTGACGCCATCAACCTACAAACTCCACACACATGGGCATGGCAAAGCAGCCTGATAGTTCACCGGTGGGTCAAGCATAGGGGGTCGGTGTGCGCCCCGCCTAACCAACGCTCGAAGACGGTCAGCCGGCGCCAACGGGCTCGCACGATCGCACCGGTCCGGCGGTCACGTTGAAGTCCGTCCAGCCGGCGAACCCACCTCTGGTGGTGATGCCGTCGTCGTCCGGCTCGGACTGCGGCGGGATCGCCTCCCCCGAGACGGCCATCACGAACGTCTCGCCGGCGCGGACGCTGCCGGGCGGCAGGGTGACCCGCAGCAGGTCCGACCCCATGGTCACCCCCAGCCCCGGGAGCCTGCGGGCGACCGGGACGTATCGGCCGGGAGCGCACGTCTGACGGTCGGGGAGGTAGGTGATGTCGGCCGTGACGCCATGCTCCGCCAGCTCGGCCTCGAGCCCCTCGGCGTCCTCGAGTCGTCGGACCTCGACGGTGATGGTGCCGGAGTTCCCCTCCTGCACCGAGTACGCCGCCGTCGTACCGAGCCCGGGAACCACGACGACCACGAGACCGGCGACGGCCACGGTCGCGGCCGCAACCAGGATCAGCCGCGCTCGCGAGCGGCGGGGCGGGACGGCCCGCCGGTCCGCCACGGTGGGGCCGGCGAGGATCGCCTCCAGCGTGCTCGCGGACCACTCCGCATCGAGCGGACGGATCTCGGGACGAAGTCGTTCGATGGAGTTCATGACAGCTCCTGTGCCGGGAGTCGGGGTTCGGGATCGGCGGCCTCGGGCGACGCGGGAGCGACCAGGGCGGCCCGCGCGCGGCTGAGTCGTCGCCGGAAGGCAGCGGGCGTAATGCCCAGGACCGTCGCCGCTTGATCGTTGGTGAGCCCGTCCCAACTCACGAGCAACAACGCCTCGCGGTGCTGTTCGCGAAGCAGCGACAGTCGTTCGAGCGCCTCCCTGCGCGTCAGCGCGGCGTCCGCCGAGTCCGCTGCGTAGGCCGCCACCCCGTCGAGCAGCGCGATCCGATCCACCAGGGCACGGCTGCGCCGATGGGCGCGCACCCGGTTCTGGATGACCTTGCGGGCGGCCACCAGGAGCCAGGCGATCGGCGGAGCGGGCAGGTCGTCCCAGCGCCGCCAGGCGATCATGAAGGTCTCCGCGACGACGTCGTGAGCAGCATCGGCTCCCACGTGGCGGCTGGCGAACGCCAGCACTCGCGGAGCCTCCGCGTGCCACATCTGCGTGAACTGCTCCTGCGAGGTGCTCATACCTCGTAATGTCCGGCACCACTCCGGCTGTGACCGGAGTGGTGCGATGCGGCGGGCGCGACGACCGGGCTCACGGGGCGGCGGGCGTGCCGTACAGCAGCCGCCGGACCGCTGCCCGGGACATCAGCAGCACCACGACGAGCAAGGTCACGGGCACGAAGCCGCCCAGGCTCACCGCGCCACCGAACACGAGGTCGATCAGCCAGAGGACGACGAGCTTGCTGCCCGCGGCGACCGCCCAGAGCACCAGGGCGAACGCGGTCTTCGCCGGCCGCGTGGTCGCCCCGCGGAGCCGGGCCAGGACAGCGCCCTTGAGGAGCAGCACCACCTCGAGCGCCACCTTGAGCAGCGCGGCCGTGAGGAGCGAGAGCGTGAAGGTCTCGCTGATGACCTGGGGCAGGTACTGGATGGCCAGGTTGAGCACGACGACGTAGACGAAGAGGTCGACGATGTCCGCCGGATGAGCGGCGATCCACGCGCGGAGCGGTCCTCGCGCGGGCGGCTCGCCCACGGCGTCCGACTCGACTGGTTCGGTCACGACATCGAATCCTGCCGAACCCGACGCCCGGGCGCGACGCCCGGCGCTCAGCCGTGCCGGACGTCGCGGCGTCGGCAAGCGACCAGGCCCACCCCCGCGGCGATGAGGAGGACGGCGAGTGCGGGGAGCGCGCGGGCCGGACCGCCGGCGGCCGGCAGCGGACCGCCGGGGCCATCGGGGCCGCCCGCGGCGCCAGGACCGCCGGAGTCGCCGGAGCCACCGGACTCGCCGGTGGTGCTGGCGGTGACGGCGATCGTGTACTCGCGTTCGTCGGTCCCCACGGCGTTCGTCGCCGTGACGGTGAAGTCGTACGCCCCGGCCGTGGTGGGCCGGCCCGCCAGGGTGCCGTCGGGCTCGAGCGCGAGACCCTCGGGCAGGGTGCTGCCGTCGGCGAGCTCCACCCGTGGGCGCGGGGAGCCGGTGACCTCCAGCACCGTCGCGTAGTCGTGCCCGACCCGGGCGGACGGCAGCCTCCCGGTGACGAGGACCGGCGGCTCCCCCGCGTCGGGCACGGGAGGGGAGGCGTCGTCGACGGGCGGCGAGGCATAGGAGAACCCACCGGCGACGGTCGCGGTCACCCCCGCCTCAGTGACGGTGACCGGGACGGTGGTGCCCGCCTCCCCCGGCGCGGGGATCGGCACCGTCACCCGCAGGCGGGTGCCGCCGTCGCTCGCGGTGCCGGTCACCCGGTCCGCCGCACCGAACCGCACGCTGGTGGCCCCGCTCAGTCCTTCGCCGACGATGACGACCTCGTCACCGGCGACACCCGCCTGCGGCGACATCGACAGGCTGGCGACGGTGCGCGTGAGCGCGATCGCCACGGGCGAGCTGCCGGCGGTGGCCACGCCGTACCGGTCGGACAGGAGCGTCGCCTCCTCCAGCCGACGGTCCTCGTCGTCCACCCAGGCGCCCAGCGGTGCCGCCGGGAGGGCGAAGCCTGCGGCGGCGGCGGTCGGCGCGTACGCGAACTGCGACGGGCCTCCGGGGTAGTCGAGGCGGTAGGCGTGCCCCGTGACGACGCCGCCGAGTGCGGTGGTCGCGTCCGGCATCGTGATGGCGCCGGCATTGTCGATCGTGCCGAGGTTCTCGATCGTCCCGGCGTTGTGGATGGAGCCCGCGCTACGCAGCGTGTGTCCCGCGGGGACCGTCAGGCCCTGGTCGGCGGGGATCGCCAGGATCGCGTTCGGATGGACCTGCAGCGTGTCGTCGAAGTCGATGCCACCGGATACCGTCACCTCCGCCACAGCGGACCCCGCTCCGGCGCCGGGGGCTCCGATCGCCACGACGGCCGGGGTCCCGCCGATACCGCCGCCGATACCGGGCGGCACGGTCGTTGCGACGTCCGGGACGGCCCGCGCGACGACCGTGCCGCCCGAGATCGTCACCACGCCCCCCGAGCCGGCGGCGCCGCCCCCGATGCCCGCACCCTCGCGGGTCCCGGTCGCGGTGACCTCGCCGCCGGTGATCGTGACGACTCCACCCGTGCTCCCGCTTCCGCCTCCGATCCCGGCACCGTAGGTGCCACCGGTCGCCGTCACCACGCCGCCGGCGATCGCCACGGTGCCCGCGTCCTTGCCCTGCGAGCCACCGATGCCCGCGCTCGTCCCGCCGCCCACCGCGGTGACGTCGCCGCCCGCGATCGTCACCGTGCCGCCGACGCCACCCACGCCACTGCCGATCCCCGCGCCTCCACCTGCCGCGGTCACCACCCCGCCGGCGATCGTGATCGTGCCGGTAGCGCCATGTTCATCACCCCCGATCCCGGCACCTCTGGACGTGGAGCGTGCGGCCAGCGTTCCCGGCGACCTGTTCGTGTCCCGGATCGTCAGCTCCGCGCCCGCCGGCACCCGCACCGCCGCCTGGTCGTTGCCGAACACGCTCAGGTCGTGACCGTTGAGATCCAGCACCAGGGCCTCGCCCGGATCGAGCCGCAGAGACGCCGTACCGGTGATGTCCGCGCACAGGATCACTGTCGTCTCGGTCGCCGTCGCGTCCTGGAACGCCGCCACGACGCCGGCCCAGTCGCCGGCCGTGCAGTCGTCGGCGGCCGCGGCCGGCATGCCACGGGCCACACCCGCACCGAGACCGAGCGCCGCGATCGTCAGCGCCGCGGCCGAGCGCACTACTCTCATCGGATCGCCGACCTCCCGAGGTTCCCGCTGTTGGCCGGCCGTCCCCCACCGCCGCCGGCGTTCCGAGCACGCTAGTGACGTCGATGGTGACCCGCTCCGAAACCCGGAAACGTCCTAACTAGGACATGTGTGCTCCTATCCTGTCGGTGGCCGCCGCCCGTCTCCGGGCGACATCCAGCAGTCACCATCCGGCAGTGAGGAGCGCAGGTTGCCCCGCAGCGCCCAGGACGATCTGGCCGAGGCGCTGCGCCTCTACGCGCGGGTCGCGCGCACCGGCACCAGGAGCAGCTCGGTGCTCGACCGACTCACGGTCGCCTCACCCACCCGCGTCCGGCGCCTGCTCCACCTGCTGCGCCGGCTCGGCCTGCTCCAGACGCACAACGGCGTCCTCACCCTGCCGGCCCTCGGGGCCGGCGACCGACCCACGCCCCTCGACCAGCTCGATGTCGGCACCCGGGAGCGGCTGACCGCGTTCCAGGAGTACTGGCGCGACTGGCAGCCGCCCGAGGAGAACCCCGGCGCCCTGCACGGCGCACGCGGCTACTGGTGGCACTGGTGGACCGTCGTACGCGACTGGCCCACGCACGAGCCGTTGCGCATGGACGCCGTGATGCCGGCGGACGATGCCTATCTCGCCCAGGACTGGCTCGAGTACATCGACCGCGACCTGCTCGCCGACCTCCTCGGCTCCGGCCGGATGACCGTGCGCCTCATCGTCTCCGAGCGCGTCGGCGGCACCCCTTACCAGGCGCTCGTCGACCTGCTGCACGCCCACGGCACCCAGGTCCGCCTCCTGGACGCACCCAGCTGGTACACCGTCTACGCCGACCGATACGTCGTCGCCCCCGAGAGCGCCGCCGACCTCTTCAACGGCGTCTCGCACCTCACCGAGGACCCGATCACCGCGCGCGCCCACGCCCAGCTCTTCACCCGTCAGTGGCAGGCCGCGGCCGCCTGGCGGAGACAGCGGCTCGACGACCGTGCCCACCTGATCGCTCTGCTGCGAGAGGGCCTCCACGACCACGAGATCGCCGACCGCCTCGGCACCACCGACCGCACCGTCCGTCGTCACGTCGCCGACCTGATGACCCGCACCGGCGCCCGCACCCGCTATCAGCTCGGCACCCGCATCGGCGGCAGCTCCTTGTCGATGCCGCTCGACGCCGGTTAGCCTGCCCGCTCGAAGCGGCTGGCGCGGTCTCGGCGCCGGCCGGGATACGGGGAGGCGTTTCGCCATGCGTAGGTCCGTCATCGCCGTGCTGGCCACGGCCGTGACCATCGGTCTCGTGGGGTGGGCGGCCCCGCCGGCTCAGTCGGCACCCACCGCACCCGCCGGACGGCTGGTCTACGTGTGCGGGCAGAACCTGTGCGCCGTCGACCCGGCCACCGGCGCACGGGCGCAGATCACCAGCGACGGCGACAGCGGGGCCGCCTACCGCGCACCGTCGATCAGCGCGGACGGCGGCACGGTGGCCGCGGCCCGCAACGGCGACGTCGTCGTCGGGGCGTACGGCGCCAACCTGACCGCCGCGTGGCTGACCGAGCAGAACATCCTGGGCGTGGCACTGCAGCCCGACGGCTCCGCCGTGACCGAGACGCACTCGTATGTCCGCAACGAGGTGAGGCTGTGCTGGCCCGGCCCCTACACCTGTCTCCAGCTGGTCGCCCACAACGACACCAGCTACACCACGCCCGACGGGACCAGTCGTTCCTACAACGGCGGATCGGGGACGTCGTTCCTCGGCGCGAGCACCCTGCTCAGCGCCAGCTACGACATCACCCGTGACGCGCACTACGTCTGCGCCGTGGCGAACCCGGCGGCCGAGTCGCAGGACTGCGCGGAGGTCTTCGCGGTCGCGCAGACGATCTCCAGCATCGCCGGCTCGCCGACCGGCGAGTACATCGCGGCCACCCTCAGCGACGGCGACGCCCCGAGCTCGGTCCAGCTCTACTCGGCCGCCGGAGCTCCGGTGCGCGGGGTGGCCGCCGACGCCGGCTCCCCGGCCTTCTCCCCCGACGGAAGGTGGCTCGCCTACGCCGCGGACGACGGCTGGATCTACGCCCAGCCGACCGCGGGCGGTACGCCGGTGCGACTGGTCCAGGGTGCCGCACCGGCCTGGGGTGGCGGCGCCGTGGCGGGTGACCCGGGTCTGAGCAGCGGAACCGCGAAGGTCCGCGGGGTCAAGAAGAAGGGCGTGCCGGTCAGGAAGCGCACCGTGAGGTTGACCGTCGCCTGCACCGGCGGCACCCCCTGCGCGGGACAGCTGGTCCTCACCGTCAAGAAGGGCAAGAGGAAGGCGGCGATCGCCAAGCCCAAGGCCTACACCGTGCCGGCGGGCGCCCAGAGGAAGGTCGCCGTCAAGCTCACCCCCAAGGGCCTCAAGATCGTCCGGAAGAAGAAGGTCACCAAGGCCGTCGCCACCGTCGGCGGAAACCGCACCACGATCAGGATCCGCCGGTAGCGGGCCGATCGGTCCCGCACCGCAGGCGGAGGTCGGAACGCACCGGCCGCCGCCCTACGATGGTGCACATGACCTCCGTCCCGCAGTCGTCCCCTCGCACCCACCGCGTCTCCCGTCGCGTCGGCGCCATCGCCGAGTCCGCGACGCTGAAGGTCGATGCGAAGGCGAAGGCACTGAAGGCCGAGGGCCGGCCGGTGGTCGGCTTCGGCGCGGGCGAGCCCGACTTCGCGACGCCCGGCTACATCGTCGACGCCGCTGTCGAGGCGTGCCGCGACCCGAAGAACCACCGCTACACCCCCGCCGGCGGCCTGCCCGAGCTCAAGAAGGCGATCGTCGAGAAGACCGCCCGCGACAGCGGCCTGGTCGTGGAGCCGGCGCAGGTGCTGGTGACCAACGGCGGCAAGCAGGCGATCTACGAGGCGTTCGCCGCGATGCTCGATCCCGGCGACGAGGTGATCGTGCCCGCGCCGTACTGGACCACCTACCCCGAGGCCATCCAGCTCGCCGGCGGCGTGCCGGTCGAGGTGCTCGCCGACGAGACCCAGGACTACAAGGTCACCGTCGAGCAGCTCGAGGCCGCCCGCACCGACCGCACCAAGGTGCTGCTCTTCGTCTCGCCGTCCAACCCGACCGGCGCGGTCTACACCGCCGACGAGATCCGGGCGATCGGCACCTGGGTCGAGGAGCACGAGCTGTGGGTGCTCACCGACGAGATCTACGAGCACCTGGTGTATGACGACATCGCGACCGGCTCGCTGCCGGTGCTGTGCCCCGACCTGGCCGACCACACCGTCGTCGTCAACGGCGTCGCGAAGACCTACGCGATGACCGGCTGGCGCGTCGGCTGGGTGATCGGCCCGACCGACATCGTCAAGGCCGCCACCAACCTGCAGTCGCACGCGACGTCCAACGTCGCCAACGTCTCACAGCGCGCGGCGATCGCGGCGCTCGAGGGCGACCTGTCCGCGGTCCACGAGATGAAGACCGCCTTCGACCGGCGCCGACGCACGATCGTGTCGATGCTCAACGAGATCGACGGTGTGGTGTGCCCGCTGCCGGGTGGCGCGTTCTACGCCTACCCGTCCGTGAAGGGCCTGCTCGGCCGGGAGTACGACGGGCGCGTGATCGACACCTCCGCCGACCTAGCCGAGTACATCCTCGACCGGGCCGAGGTCGCGGTGGTGCCCGGCGAGGCCTTCGGCTCCCCCGGCTACCTGCGGCTGTCCTACGCGCTCGGAGACGACGACATCGTGGAGGGCATCACCCGCCTGCAGAAGCTCTTCGCCTGACCCCGATACGCTCCGGGGGATGCGTGATCTCCGGGAGCTGCCGAAGGCACATCTCCACCTGCACTTCACCGGGTCGATGCGGCACGGGACCCTCCTCGAGCTCGCCGAGCGGGACGGGATCGCGCTGCCCGACCAGCTGGTCGAGGACTGGCCGCCCAAGCTGTCGGCGGCCGACGAGAAGGGCTGGTTCCGCTTCCAGCGGCTCTACGACGTGGCACGGTCGGTGCTGCGCACCGAGGACGACGTACGCCGGCTGGTGCGCGAGGCCGCCGAGGACGACGTGCTCGACGGGGGCCGCTGGCTCGAGATCCAGGTCGACCCGAGCGGGTACGGCGCGCGCTTCGGCGGCATCACGGCCTTCACCGACCTGGTGCTCGACGCCGTCGCCGAGGCGTCGGCCGACACCGGCCTCGGCATCGCGGTGGTGATCGCCGCCAACCGCACCCGGCATCCGCTCGACGCGCGCACCCTGGCCCGGCTGGCCGCGCAGTACGCCGGTCGCGGGGTCGTCGGCTTCGGCCTGTCCAACGACGAGCGCCGGGGCAGCACCGCCGACTTCGCGCCGGCGTTCCGGATCGCCGAGCGGGCCGGGCTGCTGCTGGCGCCGCACGGCGGCGAGCTGCGCGGCCCCGAGCACATCCGGGTCTGCCTCGACGCGCTCGGCGCCGACCGGCTCGGCCACGGCGTCCGCTCGGCCGAGGACCCGGCGCTGCTCGACCGGATCGTCGAGGCCGGGGTGGCACTCGAGGTCTGCCCGGTCTCGAACGTCGCGCTCGGCGTCTACTCCGACCTGACCTCGGTGCCGCTGCCCACGCTGCTGGCCGCGGGCGCGACCGTGGCGCTCGGCGCCGACGACCCACTGCTCTTCGGGTCCCGGCTGGCCGGACAGTACGCCACCATGCGCGCCGCGCACGAGCTCACCGACGAGCAGCTGGCCGACCTGGCCCGGATGTCGGTGGCGGCCTCACGGGCGCCGGAGTCGGTCCGCGCCGCGATCGGCGCGGACATCGACGCGTGGCTGGCGGCCGATCCTGCAAGGATGGAGCCATGACGACCGGCCCCGAGAACCCCTACGGCGAGCAGCAGCCGCCCCCGCCGCCGTACGGGCAGCCGCAGCAGGGGCAGCCGCCGTACGGCCAGCCGCAACCGGGCCAGCCCGCGTACGGTCAGCAGCCCTACGGCCAGGCGCCCTACGGCCAGCAGCCCTACCCGCAGCAGGGCTACGGCTACGGGCCGCAGTACGCCGGTCCCCCGGCGCCGAACCACCCATCCGCGACCACGGCGATGGTGCTGGGCATCATCGGCCTGGTCGGCATCCTGTCCTGCGCCGGCGTGACGCTGGTGCTCTCCCCCTTCGCGTGGGCGATCGGCGGCAAGGCCGTCAAGGAGATCGACGCGGCGCCGCCGGGCACCTACTCCGGACGGGAACAGGCGAACGCGGGGCGGATCATGGGCATCGTCGGCACGATCCTGCTCGTGCTCGGCGTGGTCGCGATCGTCGCGATCATCGGCCTGGCGGTCGCGGTCGACTCCAGCTCGTCGACGTACTGACGCCTACAGCTCCGCGCCGACCAGCACCGGCTCGTTGACGAGCACGATGCCGAAGCGCGCCGCGACGCCGTCGCGCACCTCGCGAGCCAGGGCGAGCAGGTCGTCGGTCGTGGCGGCGCCGCGGTTGGTGAGGGCGAGGGTGTGCTTGCCCGACAGCGCAACCCGGTCGTTGCCGTAGCCCTTGCCGAAGCCGGCGCGGTCGATCAGCCAGGCGGCGCTGGTCTTGACCCGCCCGTCGGCCTGCGGCCAGGCCGGCGCGCCGGCGGGCACCTCGGCCGCGTCGACGACCGGGTTGGTGAAGAAGGACCCGGCGCTCCACGTGTCGTGGTCGGCCGGGTCGAGCACCATCCCCTTCCCGGCGCGCAGTGCCAGCACCGCCCGGCGTACGTCGGCGAGCGGGGCGCGCTGCCCGAGCTCGACACCCAGGGCGGTAGCGAGCTCGGCGTAGGCCACCGGCGCACCGAGGTCGCCCTGGGGCAGCTGGTAGCTGACGGAGAGGACGACGTGGCGAGCCGGGTCGGCCTTGAACCGGGAGGTGCGGTAGCCGAACCGGCAGTCGGCGTTGGCGAAGGTGCGGACGCCGCGCAGCATCCGGTCCCAGACCCGCACCGAGGCGATCGTCTGGGAGACCTCCTGGCCGTAGGCGCCGACGTTCTGGATCGGCGTGGCTCCTACCGAGCCCGGGATGCCGGAGAGCGCCTCGATGCCGACCCAGCCCCGGTCGACGGCGAGGGCGACCAGCTCGTCCCAGGACTCGCCGGCGGCGACCCGGACCATCGCCCCGCCACAGGACGCGCCCTCGTCGGCGTCGATCTCGGCACCGGTGGTCGCGACCTCGATCACCGTGCCCGGGAAGCCCCGGTCGGCGACGACCAGGTTGCTCCCGCCGCCGAGCACCAGCACCGGCTCACCGGCCGTGTCGGCGTCGACCAGGGCCTGGACGAGCTCGGCCTCGGTGGTCGCCCGGACCCATCGCTCGGCGGGTCCGCCGAGGCGGAGGGTGGTGTGGTCGCGGAGCAGCTCGCCGGTCAGCTCAGGCACGGCCGGCTTCTCGGAGCACCGCACGCGGCATGCCCAGGACCTTCTGGCCCGCGCAGGTGACCGTGAGCACGACCGTCGTCAGACCGTCGCCGGAGGGCTTGACCTCGCCGGCGACCTCGAGCTCGACGCCGCCCTCGGCGGGCACGACGACCGGGTTGGTGAACTTGCAGCCGAAGCTGACGACCTCGGCGCCGGGGTACCAGGCCTGCACGGCCCGGGCCGCGAGCGCCATGGTGTACATCCCGTGGGCGATCACCCCGGGCAGACCGACGCTCGTGGCGACGGACTCGTCCTGGTGGATCGGGTTGTGGTCACCGCTGGCCGCGGCGTACCGCACCAGGTCGGCGCGGGTGATCGTGAACGTCTGGGTCGCGAGGGTGGGCAGCGTCATCAGGCCTCCGGCCCCCGGTGGACGAGCGTGGCCGAGGTCGTGCAGACCAGCGCGCCGGACGCGTCGATGACCTCGCTCGCGGTGCCGATGATGTCGTTGCCGGCGATCTGGCGCAGGCTCGAGACCGTCAGCGTCGCGGTGAGCACGTCGCCCGGCACGACCGGCCGCTCGTAGGCGAACCTCTGCTCGCCGTGCACGATCCGGAAGAGGTCGATGGACTCGGCCTCGAGGAAGGCGTTCATCGCGTCGAAGGCGAGCACGATCGGGTACGTCGCGGGCGCCGGGCCACCGTCGTAGGCACCACCGGTGGCGGCGACGAACTCCGCGACCTTCTCCCGGGTGACCGCGAACGGTGCCGTCGGGGGGAAGGTGCGGCCGACGAGATCCTGGTCGACTGGCATGGCCTCAAAATAGCCGTCGACCCGGCAGCGAGTCGCTGCCGGGTCGACGAAGGGCTTCGCGAGGGGCTGCCGGGCAACCGCCTCGACCACCGGGCCTATCGGGTCTCGCGGTGTGCCTGGTGCTTGCGGCAGCGCGGGCAGAACTTCGCCAGCTCGAGCCGGTCGGGGTCGTTGCGGCGGTTCTTCTTGGTGATGTAGTTCCGCTCCTTGCACTCCACGCAGGCGAGAGTGATCTTCGGGCGAACGTCGCTGCTCTTGCTGGCCACGGGAAGTCCTTCGGTAGGTACTGGTGTCGCTGGTCTGTCTGGTAGCGGGAGCGGGACTCGAACCCGCGACACCACGATTATGAGTCGTGTGCTCTAACCGCCTGAGCTACCCCGCCATCCGGGCTCGGCAGCGCGATCCAGGCTAGCCGGAACGCGCAAACACCTCTCCCAGAGCCCCTTTACGGAATCGAACCGTAGACCTTCTCCTTACCATGGAGACGCTCTGCCGACTGAGCTAAAGGGGCAACGTCGGAGAACGATACACAGGGAGTGCGGTGATCGAGAAATCGACCGCCGGAGTGGTCTTCTAGGGCTCCACCGGACCCCTCGGAGCCTCGCCCAGACGCGGCCAGGGCGCCGCCTCCTCGAGCTCGTAGGCCAGTTCCAGCAGCGTGCCCTCCTGGCCCGCTCCGGCCGAGAACATCATCCCCTGCGGCAGCCCGGCACCGGTGGTCGCGAGCGGCAGAGAGATCGCCGGATCGCCGGTGGCGTTCTGCCACGGCGTGAACGCGACCCACTCCAGGATCCGCTCCATCACGACCTCGAAGTCGGCGGTCGGGTCGAGGTGGCCGACCAGCGGCGTCTGGAGCGCGAGCGTCGGCGACAGCGCGACGTCGTAGCGCCGGTGGAACTCCGCCGAGACCCGCGACAGCCGGCGCAGGCGCGCGATCGCGCCGGGGAGCCGGTGCAGGCGGCGTCGACAGTGGCGGTCCAGGCCGAGCGTGAGGTGGTCGAGGCGGGTGCGGTCCCAGGTCGGACCGAAGCCGCGGCGGCCGGTGCGCACGACCATCGTCGCGAGCATTCCCCAGTAGAGCAGGAAGTCGTCGGGCACGGTCGGGGGCGCCGGCGAAGCCACCTCCTCGACCTGGTGGCCGAGCTCCTCGAGCAGGTGCGCGGTCTTGAGGGTCAGCTCGGCGACCTCGGGCGAGGCCGACCGCCCGATGCCGGCGGTGTGAACGCCGATCCGGAGCCGCTTGCGCCCGGGCCGGGTGATGTCGCCGATCGGCGGCAGCCGGAGCTCGCGGTAGACGTGCTCGGCCTCGCGCAGGAACGCCGCAGTATCGCGGACCGACCGGGTGATCACGCCGTCGGCGACGATCCGTACCGGCAGCTGGCGGTTGAGCCGGTCCTGGGCGAGCCGGTCGCGGGTGGGCTTGAGCCCGACCAGACCGTTGACGGAGGCCGGGATCCGGATCGAGCCGCCGCCGTCGTTGCCGTGCGCGAGCGGGACGGCGCCGGCCGCCACGAGCGCGGCCGCGCCGGCGGAGGAGGCGCCCGCGGTGCGGTCGGTGTCCCACGGGGATCGCACCGGACCGAGCCGCGGGTGCTCCGCCGACGGGCTGAACCCGAACTCCGAGAGCTGGGTCTTGCCGAGCGGCACCAGGCCGGTCGCGAGGAACATCCGGGCGAAGTCGCCGTCCGCCCGCAGCGGCGTCGCCCGATAGGCGTCGCAGCCCTGTTGGGTGGGCATCCCGGCGACGTCGACGTTGTCCTTGACGAAGGTGGGGACGCCGGCGAAGAACCCGCCGCGCGGATCGCGCGCCTCGGCGCGGGCGCGCTCGTAGGCGACGTACGACACGGCGTTCAGGTCGGGTCGGAGTCGCTCGGTGCGGGCGACGGCGGCCTCGATCACCTCGGGGATCGAGACCTCGCCCTCCTGGATCGCGTCGACGAGCCCGACCGCGTCGCGGTCACCGAGGGCGTCGTCACCGAAGGCGTGGACTCGGGGCACCCGTGGAGCGTATTGCTCAGGACTGGGCCGCGGCGAGCCTCGCGTCGACGGCGACGGGGGCGAGCACGTGGTCGAGGGCGAGCGCCGCGCAGCCGACGACGCCGGCCCGGTCGCCGTGGACGGCGGCGAGGAACTGCAGATCGCGCGTGGCCAGCGGGGCGGCGAGGGCGTAGACGCTCTCGCGGACGCCGGCGACGTGGAAGTCGAACGCCGCAGCCAGGTCGCCGCCGATCACCACAGCGGCGGGGTTGAGCAGGTTGATCGCGGTCGCGAGCACCTCCCCGAGGGCGCGGCCGCCGTCACGCAGCAGGCCGCGCGCCGTCGGGTCGCCCTGGAGGGCGAGCGCGACCAGGTCGCGCACGTGCTCGACCTCGTGACCGGCCTCCTGGGCGCGGGCGACCAGCGCCCAGCCGCCGGCGAGGGTCTCGAGGCAGCCGGTTGACCCGCACCGGCAGGGCAGATCGGCAGCGGCCTCGATCTTGGTGTGCCCGATCTCGCCCGCGGCGCCGAGGTGGCCGCTGAGCACCCGCCCGTCGGCGATGATCCCGAGGCCCAGGCCGGTCGAGGCCTTGACGACCAGCACGTCGCGCAGGCTCGCCGAGCGGCCGAGCAGCTCGGCGCGGGCGAGCACGTCGGCGTCGTTGCCGGCGAAGAGCGGGGCGGTGGTGACCCCCGCGAGGTACGGAGCGAGCTCGACGCCGTCCCAACCGGACACGTCGGGCGAGCCGATGCTGACCCCGCGCGTCGGGTCGAGGGTGCCCGGCAGGCTCAGGCCGACGCCGAGCACCGGCAGCTCCCCGAACTCGGACCGGGCGTCGTCGAGCAGACCCGCGAGGCGCCCGGCGATCTGGGGCATCAGCTCGTCGGGCCCGACGCCGACCTCGTGGTCCCGGGAGTCGGAGGAGATCTCCTCGCCGTCGAGGTCGAGGACCGCGAGCTGGCTGCGCGAGCGGCCGATCGCGACGGCGAGGACCACACCGGCGTGCTGGTTGAACACCAGCGCGCCCGGCGGCCGGCCACCGGTGGAGGCCAGCTCCTCGCCGAGCAGCAGCAGGCCGGCGGAGGTCAGCGAGCTCACCCGGGTGGTGATCGCGGTGCGGGAGAGGCCGGTCAGCGCCCGCAGCTGCGATCGGGTGCTGGCCCGGCCGGTGCGCACGAGCTCGAGGAGCTCACCGGCGGTCGCCGGGGCCGCACTCTCGCGGCCGTCGACACGCGACGATGCGGGGCGGGTCGTGGTCTGCGTCACGGCGGGAGCATAACGCCGTGTTCTTTGGTCTCAAGAAAGCATTAGTCATGCTCGCTTGAGTCCTAATGGGCTACGGTGGCGGCCATGGAGTCGACGACCAGTCCGCACGTGCTCCCCGCCGCGTGCGACTTCACCGTGTTCGGCGGCACCGGCGACCTCGCGCTGCGCAAGCTGCTCCCCGCGCTCTACCACCGCGACCTGGAGGGCCAGCTGCCCGCCGACCACCGGGTGCTCGGCGTCTCCACGTCCGACCTCGACGACGCGGGCTGGCGCGACGCGGTGCGCGCGGCGCTCACGACGTACGTCGCCGCCGAGCAGCTGCTGACGCCGGTCGTCGACCGGTTCCTCGCCCGGCTCCGCCACCTCCGGCTGGACGCCGAGGACCCCGAGGACTGGGACCGCCTGCACGCCCTGCTCAAGGACCGCGCGCACCCGGAGGACGCCGTCCGGGTCTTCTACCTGGCGGTGGCACCGCGGCTCTTCGGCTCGATCTGCCAGCGCCTCGACGAGATCGGCGTGGTGGACGAGCGCGCCCGGGTGGTGCTCGAGAAGCCGATCGGCCATGACCTCGCCTCGGCCCGCGAGGTCAACGACGCGGTCGGCCGGGTCTTCGGCGAGGCGCAGATCTTCCGCATCGACCACTACCTCGGCAAGGAGAGCGTGCAGAACCTGCTGGTCACCCGGTTCGCCAACACCTTCCTCGAGCCGCTGTGGAACTCGCAGTGGGTCGACCACGTGCAGATCACCGTCTCCGAGACCGTCGGCGTCGGCGGCCGCGGCGCCTACTACGACCACGCCGGCGCGCTGCGCGACATGGTGCAGAACCACCTGCTCCAGCTGCTCTGCCTCGTGGCGATGGAGCCCCCGACGTACGTCGGCCGCGAGACCGTGCGCGACGAGAAGGTCAAGGTGCTGCGGGCCCTCCGGCCGATGACGCCCGCGGACGTCGACCGCGACACCGTGCGGGGGCGCTACGACGTGGGACTCGTCGACGGCGCGCCGGTGCCGTCGTACGCCGAGGACCTGGGTCACGGGGGGTCTCGGACCGAGACCTTCGTGGCCCTCAAGACCGAGGTGCAGAACTGGCGCTGGGCCGGGGTCCCGTTCTACCTGCGCACCGGCAAGCGGATGGACCGACGGGTCAGCGAGATCGTGGTGGTCTTCAAGGAGCCGCCGCACTCGATGTTCCCCGGGGCCGAAGGCGCGACCGCGCCGAATCGCCTGCACATCCTGGTCCAGCCCGACGAGGGCATGCGCCTGCACCTCACGGCCAAGGAGCCCGGGCCCGGGGGCTACCGCCTCCGTCCGGTCTCCTTGGACCTCAGCTACGCGGCCGCGTTCGACGCGCGGCTGCCCGACGCCTACGAGCGGCTGCTCATGGACGTGATCAAGGGCAACCCCACGCTCTTCATGCGCCGCGACGAGGTCGAGGCCGCGTGGACGTGGACCGAGCCGATCCTGCGCCGCTGGGCGAGCTCCCCCGAGCGACCCAGGCGCTACCCCGCCGGCACCACCGGACCCACCGCCGCCGCGATGCTCCTCGAGCGGGACGGCCGTACCTGGCAGGAGCCCGACCAGTGACCCATCCCGTTGTCTCCGAGGTGACGGCGCGCGTCGTCGAGCGCAGCGCCGAGACCCGCGCCGAGTACCTGCGCCGCATCCGCGCGGCTGCCCGCCACCAGATCGAGCAGGGCGGCCCGGCTCGCGGCCGGCTCGCCTGCGCCAACCTGGCGCACGGCTTCGCCGCCGCCGAGCCCGAGGACAAGCGCGCGCTGATCGGCCGCTCGAAGCCGAACGTCGCGATCGTCTCGTCGTACAACGACCTGCTGTCGGCGCACCAGCCCTACCGCGACTACCCGCAGGCGCTCAAGCACGCGATCGTCCGCGCCGGCGGCATCGCCCAGTTCGCGGGAGGTGTCCCGGCCATGTGCGACGGCATCACCCAGGGCCGCGACGGCATGCAGCTCTCGCTCTACAGCCGCGACGTGATCGCGATGTCGACGGCGATCGCGCTCTCCCACGACCTGTTCGACGGCGCGCTGATGCTCGGCGTCTGCGACAAGATCACGCCCGGGCTGCTGATCGGGGCGCTGTCCTTCGGTCACCTGCCGACGGTGTTCGTGCCCGCCGGGCCGATGACGTCGGGGCTGCCGAACTCCGAGAAGGCCCGGGTCCGCCAGCGGTACGCCGAGGGGAAGGTGGGCCGCGCGGAGCTGTTGGAGGCCGAGGCCGCGTCGTACCACTCGGCCGGGACGTGCACGTTCTACGGCACCGCGAACTCCAACCAGTTGCTGATGGAGGTGCTCGGGCTGCACCTGCCGGGCTCGTCGTTCGTGAACCCCGGCACGCCGCTGCGCGACGCGCTCACCGCCGCGGCCGGCCGCCGGATCGTCGAGCTCACCCGCGCCGACCCCACGCCGATCGGGGAGATCGTCGACGAGAAGGCGATCGTCAACGCCTGCGTCGCACTGCTCGCCAGCGGCGGCTCGACCAACCACACGATGCACCTGGTCGCGATCGCGCGGGCCGCCGGGATCGCGCTGACCTGGGACGACCTGTCCGACCTGTCGGCGGTGGTGCCGCTGATCAGCCGGATGTACCCCAACGGCGAGGCCGACGTGAACCACTTCCATGCCGCCGGCGGCATCGCGTTCCTGGTGCGCACGCTGCTCGAGGCCGGGCTGCTCCACGACGACGTGCGGACGGTCGCCGGCGGCGGGCTGTCCGGCTACACCCGGGAGCCGGTGCTGCGCGGCGACGACCTCAGCTGGCAGGAGGGATCGGCCACGTCGCTCGACCTCGACGTGCTCCGCCCCGCCTCGGCCCCGTTCACCCCTGACGGCGGCCTGCGGCTGCTCAGCGGACCGCTGGGGCGCGCGGTGATCAAGACCTCGGCGGTCAAGCCCGAGCACCGCGTGGTGTCCGCACCCGCGGTCGTCTTCGACGACCAGCACGACTTCCTCGCGGCGTTCTCCGCAGGCACCCTCGACGGTCGCGACTTCGTCGCGGTGATCCGCTACCAAGGCCCGGCCGCCAACGGGATGCCCGAGCTGCACAAGCTGATGCCCGCGCTCGGCGTGCTGCAGGACCGCGGCCAGCGGGTCGCGGTCGTCACCGACGGCCGGATGTCCGGCGCGTCGGGCAAGGTGCCGGCCGCCATCCACGTCACTCCCGAGGCGGCGCTCGGCGGGCCGCTGGCGCGGGTCGTCGACGGCGACCTGATCACCGTCGACGCGGACGGTGGGCTGCTCGACCTGCACGTCGACCACGACGCGTTCGTGCGGCGACCGAGCACCGGTCGCGCGCCACGGGGACCGGAGTGGGCGGGCACCGGCCGCGAGCTCTTCGCGGCGTTCCGGGCCACCGTCGGGTCGGCCGACACCGGCGCCAGCGTCTTCCCGGGCATCATCGCGCCGGGCCAGGAGGTGCGTGTTGTCCAGTCTGCTTGATGCGGTCCCCGTGCTGCCGGTCGTCGTCGTCGACGACGTGTCCCACGCCGTTCCGGTCGCCCGGGCGCTCGTCGCCGGCGGGCTGCCCGCGATCGAGCTGACCCTGCGCACGCCGGTCGCGCTCGACGCCATCCGCGCCATCGCCGCCGAGGTGCCCGAGATCCTGGTCGGCGCCGGCACGGTCACCACCCCCGACCAGGCGAAGCTCGCCGCCGAGGCCGGCGCGCGGTTCCTGGTCTCGCCCGGCCTCACGCCGTCGCTGCTCTCGTCGATGCGGGACACGGGACTGCCCTTCCTCCCCGGAACGGCCACGGTCTCCGAGGTGCTCACCGCACTCGAGGCCGGCTGCACCGAGCTGAAGTTCTTCCCGGCCGCGGCGTCCGGCGGCACGGCGTACCTCACGGCGATCGGCTCCCCTCTCCCCGCCGCCCGCTTCTGCCCGACCGGCGGCATCACGCCCACGTCGGCGCCGGCGTACCTCGCACTGCCGAACGTCGGCTGCGTCGGCGGCTCCTGGCTCACCCCCGCCGATGCGCTCGCGACCGGCGACTGGGACCGGGTGACGACGCTCGCCAGGGAGGCCGCCGCGCTGCGCGTGTCCTAGGACGGGGCGCTGGGACGCTCGAACATCTGGAGCACGCCGCCCACGGCGAAGCAGACCGCGCCGGCGAACGTCCCCCAGTTGACCAGGCCGGCGTTCAGCGCGTCGGACGTGGCCGGCCGCGTGAAGGCGGCGATGCCGGCCAGGATGAAGAGGATCGAGCCCGCCTGGTTGATCCCGACGATCCACCAGCCGAGGTCGTTGACGACCCGCCAGATGCGCCCGTGACCGACCTCCACGAGCGCGAGGTGTCCCGAGACCAGGAAGCAGACGCAGCCGACCATGTCGGGGATCCAGATCCAGCCGTCGGTCTGCCGGGGCGTGAGGTCCTGCGCGAACGCCGACACCAGGCTGACCCCGAAGAAGAGCGTCCCGACGAACAGTACGGCGGCGCTGAGCCAGCCGATGTCGCGCGGCTCGAGGCCGAACCAGCGCCAGCGGGGCGACGTCAGTGACCCGTTCTCGTCGAGGACGGTGGGCGCGTTGGTCGCCTGGAGCACCGACACGTAGCCGCCCAGGCTGAAGAAGACCCCACCGACGAGGTAGACGACGTCGACCTCGCCCAGGCCGCCGACGTCCAGCTGCGCGAGGAGCGCACCGAGCGCGAAGAGCGTGCCGCCGATGACGAAGGAGGTCGCGGCGACCAGGTTGACGCGGGCCAGCCGGCGCGCGGTCGACGGCGCCGCGTCGACGTAGGAGACCCGTGAGCCGGCCGGATCGAGCAGCTCCACCCGGCCGCGTCGGCGCGCCAGGCGCGACGCCCACCGCACCGAGTGCCCGCCGGGGACGGCCCAGGTCACGCGCGTGGTGAACCAGGCGCTGCGCTCGACCCGGTCGAGGACCCAGTGGTCGTGCTCGGCCCTCGGAACCCGCGAGGACTGCGCCACTCGCTCGCCCATGTGCGAACTCTAGTGACGACTCCAGTGTCGTGGTGAGGTGTCCTCGTGCACCTTCGCAGGCATCGGGTCCAGCCCCGCTGCTCGCCGACTCGGGACTCCGGGTCGCCGCGCCCTTCCTGCGGGGCTACGCGCCGTCGGGGATCCCCGCCGACAGCGACTACTCGGTGCGGGCCCTGGCCGGCGACAGCCGCTGCACTCCTGGCACCTCGCCTACCACCAGGTGCCGGGCCTCGCCGAGCGGCGCTTCGAGCGGCTGGCGCGGACGCTGTGGCGGTGGCCGCCGCGGTGCTCGGCTTCGTCAGCTGAGCCCGCGCCGGAAGCAGCCGACCAGGTGCGGGTCGAAGATCCCGATCGCCTCCATCAGCGCGTACATGGTGGTCGGCCCGACGAACGCGAAGCCGCGCTTCTTCAGGGCCTTCGACAGCGCGACCGACTCGGCCGACGTGGTCGCCATCTCGGCGGTGTCGTGCCAGGCCGGCGGGTCGGCGGGGGCGAAGGAGAGCACGAACGCCTCCAGCCCCTCCTGCTCGCGCAACGCGACCGTGGCCCGGGCGTTGACGAGGGTCGCGTCGATCTTCATCCGGTTGCGCACGATCCGGGAGTCCTGCATCAGGCGCGCGACGTCCTCGTCGTCGAAGGCCGCGATCGCCTCGGCGTCGAACCCGTGGAAGAGCTCGCGGAACGCCTCCCGCTTGTTGAGGATCGTCGACCACGACAGGCCGGACTGGAAGGCCTCCAGCGTGAGCCGCTCGAGGTACGCCGACTCGCCGCTGACCGGCCGCCCCCACTCCCGGTCGTGATAGTCGCGCATCACGCCCGGCCCGCCCGACCACGGGCAGCGGGCGACTCCGTCGTCACCGATCTGGGGTCCCATGTGCCTCATCCTGTCCGACGGCGCCGACAGGGCCTCGGCTACTCCCGGACGGCGAGGTCCTGCAGCTCGCGTCGCAGCCGACCGGCCAGCTCCGAGAGCCCGCTGGAGTGGTCCGCCTCGTTCGACCCGGCGGCGACGTCGATCTCACGGATCCGGACGCCCATCTCGGCGATGACGTCGACGATCCGGCCGAAGACCGTGACCGCCTCCGCGGTCGCCGTCTGACTGTCGGTCACCTGCCGCCTGATGTGCTCGGAGGCGACGGCGCTCTCCCGCGCCAGCTGCTTCACCTCCTCGGCGACGACCGCGAAGCCCCGCCCGGCCTCGCCGGCCCGATGGGCCTCGATCGTGGCGTTGAGGGCCAGCAGGTTGGTCTGGGCGGCCACCGAGGTGATCAGCGTGACGGCCTGCTGGATCTGCGCCGCCGCGGCCTCCAGCCGGCGCACGATCCCGAGGGCGTGCTCGACCTCCGCGTCGGCGGTCCGCGCCGACTCGCTGAGGAAGCCCGCGGAGGTACTGAGCGCGTCGGACGCCGACGCGACCTGGCTCGAGACCTCGTAGACGGTGTCGGCGACCTGGGCGCGCCGGTCCTGCTCGCTCCGCACGGCGGCCGCCCCGGCGGACATCTCGTCTCGCGCGTCGTTGATCGTGGTGGCCCCGTGGGCGAAGGAGCCCGGCATGCCGCGCACGAGGAACTGGCGGTGGTAGCGCCCTTCCCCGGCCGCCGCCAGCGAGGCACCGGCCTCGCGCACGAACGCATCGGTGATGTCGATGAGACTGTTGAGTCCCTCCCGCACCTCGGCGAGGTCCGCGAGACCGCCGAGCTCGGGCACCCGCGCCTCGAGGTTGCCCGACGAGGCCTCGCGACACACCTGGCCGACGGCGACGACCGCCTCACGGTAGGCCCGCAGCTCGAGCACCTCGAGGGACGGCTGCGCCGGGCGCCGGCGGAGGAGGCGGCTCATCGGGCGACACCGGTCGGGGCGGCCGGCGTACCGGCCTCCTGGCCGATGCTCCAGACGAACTCGTCGTAGGTCTGGCCGCGCGCCACCAGGACCTCGCGCAGCTTCGCGGTGCCCGCGTCGACGGCTGCCGTCGCCGCGGTGTGGCGCCGCTCCTCGGCGAGGATCGCGGCGTAGATCGACGCGATCTGGTCGACCGCACGCCGGTCCGGCAGCCGCCGGTTCGAGTGGTAGCCCACGATCTCGCCACCGGGGCCGAAGGACGGCGTCACGTGCGCCAGCACCCAGTAGTGCGCCCCGTCGGCGGCGAGGTTGACGATGTAGGCGAAGATCTCCTGCCCCGACTCGAGCGTCTCCCAGAGCAGCCGGAAGACGCAGCGCGGCATGTCGGGGTGCCGGATCAGGTTGTGGGGGCGTCCGAGGACGTCCTCCTCGACGTAGTCGGAGATCCGCAGGAACACGCTGTTGGCGTAGCGGATGATGCCCTTGGGGTCGGTCTTGGACACGATGAGCTCGTCTGCCCCGAACCTTCTCTCCACGCCTGTCGGGGTGATCTGGGTATGTCGCACGGATCAACGATCGGCTGCGACGGTGTGACCTGAGCAACAGCGGCCACGGACCGATCCCTGCCTAGACCGGTCCACACCAGCCGCAGCGGTCAGCGGCGCTCCTTCAGGCGCGCGTTCGGCAGCGGCGGGGCGGGGATGGGCGGCAGGTGGTCGCCGACCACGATCCCGAACCGGCCGTCGGCGACGTCCTGCGAGTCGCCGACCACCGCGCCGTCGCGGGTGATCTGGTCCTGCCACTCGGTGCGCCAGGCGACGACCTCCTCGTGGGTGCGCGCCACGATGTTCCACCACATCACGATCGACTCGCCGAACGGCGGGCCGCCGAGCAGCAGCAGGCGCACCGGCTGGTCGCGGGCGACCAGCGTCAGCGTCGAGGAGCCCGGCGGCACGAAGGCGAGGTCGGCGGGCTTGGCGTCGGTGCCCGCCACCGACACCACGCCGGCGTCGACGAGCACGCCGAGCTCGAAGGACGGGTCGACGTCGAGGGCGAGGGAGGCTCCGGGGTCGAGGAGGATCTCGGCGCCGAGGAGCGGGGTGTACGTCGCGACCGGCGAGGTGTCGCCGAGCAGCGAGCCGAGGAAGACGCGGACCTCGTGGCCGGGCCCGGTCACCGGCGCCGGAGCGTGGTGGGCGAAGCCGGGATCGGTGTGGCGGTCGGAGTCCGGCAGCGCCACCCAGAGCTGCGCCCCGTGCAGGGTCGTGGTGACAGGCGTCGAGACCTCCGAGTGGCTGATGCCGCGCCCGGCCGTCATCAGGTTCACCTCGCCCGGACGCACCATCGCGTGGTTGCCGGCACTGTCGCGGTGCTCGACCTCACCGGTGAAGAGCCAGCTGACCGTCTGCAGCCCGGTGTGCGGGTGCGGCGCGACCTTCATCCCACCGCTGTCGGCGACGAGGTCGGGCCCGTAGTGGTCGACGAAGCACCAGGCGCCGATCAGCGACCGGTGCCGCTGCGGGAGGGTACGGCGTACCCGCATCGCCCGCGGACCGCCGAGCGGGACCTCGCGCGGAGTCATGATCTCGACCCCCGCCGCGGGTGCCGCCTCGCACTCGAGCTCGTCCGGCCTGTCCTCGAGGTTGCTCATGAGGACATTGTCGCCCACCGGCTATTCCGGCTGCCCCGGCTCGAGACGGACGATCACCGACTTCGAGGTCGGGCAGTTGCTGCCCTCGGCGACCGAGTCGAGCGGCACCAGCGGGTTGGTCTCGGGGTAGTACGCCGCCGCGCAGCCGCGCGGCTGGTCGTAGGGCACCACCCGGAACGCCGGAGCCCGCCGCTCCACGCCGTCCTCCCACTCGCTGACGAGGTCGACGACCTGGTCGACCCGCAGGCCGAGCGCCGCGATGTCGTCCGGGTGCACGAACACCACCCGGCGCCCCTGGTGGATGCCGCGGTAGCGGTCGTCGAGGCCGTAGATCGTGGTGTTGAACTGATCGTGCGAGCGCAGCGTCTGCAGCAGCAGCCGGCCCTCGGGCACCTGCAGCACCTCGGTCGGGCTGACCGCGAAGACCGCGCGCTCCTCCTTCGTCGGGAACGTGCGGCTGTCCCGCGGCGGGTGCGGGAGCACGAAGCCGCCCGGGCGGTCGACCTTCTCGTCGTACGCCTCGCAGCCGGGGACCACTCGCGAGATCCGGCGCCGGATCTCGGTGTAGTCGGCGCGGAAGTCCGACCAGGGCAGGCCGTAGCGGTCGCCGATCGTCGCCTCGGCGATCGAGCAGACGATGTCGACCTCGGACCTGAGGTGCGGCGAGGCCGGCTCGAGCGGTCCGTGGGACGCGTGCACCGCCGACATCGAGTCCTCGACCGTCACCCGCTGCAGCCGGCCGCCGGTGCGGTCGCGCTCGCTGCGGCCCAGCGCCGGGAGGATCAGCGCCTCGCGGCCGTGCACGACGTGCGAGCGGTTCAGCTTCGTCGAGACGTGCACGGTCAGGTCGGCGTTGCGCATCGCCTGCTCGGTGACCTCGGTGTCGGGGGCGGCGGACACGAAGTTGCCGCCCATCCCGATGAAGACCTTGGCGTGCCCGTCGCGCAGCGCCCGGATGGTTGCGACCGTGTCGAGCCCGTGCTCGCGCGGCGGCTCGAACCCGAACTCGTCGCGCAGCCGGTCGAGGAAGACGGCCGGGGGCCGCTCCCAGATGCCCATGGTGCGGTCGCCCTGGACGTTCGAGTGGCCGCGCACCGGGCACAGACCGGCTCCCGGCTTACCGATGTTGCCCTGCAGGAACGCGACGTTGCAGATCTCCTTCACGGTCGCGACCGCGTTGCGGTGCTGGGTGATGCCCATCGCCCAGCAGGTGACGGTCGCCGAGGAGTCGCGGAACATCGCCGCCGCCGCCTCGATCTGCTCGCGGCTGAGCCCGGTGGCGCGGCGTACGACGTCCCAGTCGATCGCCTTGACGTGCGTGGCCCAGTCCTCGAAGCCGACGGTGTGCCGATCCACGAAGTCACGGTCGACGCAGCCCCACTCGAGCAGGAGCGACCCGATCGCCTGGAAGAGCGCGAGGTCGCCGTTGATCCGCACCGGCAGGTGCAGGTCGGCCAGGGCGGTGCCCCGGCCGGCCAGTCCGCGCGCCTTCTGCGGGTTCCGGAAGCGCACCAGGCCGGCCTCGCGCAGCGGGTTGATCGCGAGGATCCTCGCGCCGTTGCGCTTGGCGGTCTCCAGGGCGCTGAGCATCCGCGGGTGGTTGGTGCCGGGGTTCTGGCCCGCGACGACGATCAGCTCGGCGTCGTGGATGTCCTCCAGCGACACCGACCCCTTGCCGATGCCGATCGACTCCGCGAGCCCGACCGACGTCGACTCGTGGCACATGTTGGAGCAGTCGGGCAGGTTGTTGGTGCCGAACGCGCGTACGAAGAGCTGGTAGGCGAACGCCGCCTCGTTGGACGTCTTGCCCGACGTGTAGAAGGCCGCCCGGTCCGGCGAGTCGAGGCCGCCGAGGTGGCGGCCGATGGTCGCGAACGCCTCGTCCCACGAGACCGGCTCGTAGTGGGTGCCGCCGGCACGGACGATCATCGGCTCGGTGATCCGGCCCTGCTGGCCCAGCCAGTAGTCGGTGCGATCGGACAGGTCCGCGAGCGAGTGGGCCTCGAAGAAGGCACGCCCGACCCGGCGCAGCGTCGCCTCCTCGGTGACCGCCTTGGCGCCGTTCTCGCAGAACTCGGCCGTGTGCCGGTGGCTCGGGTCGGGGTCCGGCCAGGCGCAGCCCTGGCAGTCGAAGCCGTCGGCCTGGTTGAGCTTGAGCAGCGTCGCGGCGGTCCGGCGTACCCCCATCTGCTCGACGGCGAGCTTCATCGTGATGGCCACCGCCTTCGGCCCGGCCGCGGCCTCGGCGGGGGCGCCGACCTCGAGATGTGCTTCGTCGATGTCCTGCTGCGGCGCTCTCCGACTCATGCCCCCATCCTGCCGTGCCTGGGCGCTCGCCGGGCCGGGTCTCGGCCCGGCGAGCGACGCGCCATCCGCAATAGCCCGTTCGCACCCTGTGCGACACCGGCCCCACACCGCTAGGTTGCTGCCCAGCCGGCGCCGCGTGCGCCGACCCATGAGCTGACCCACGAGGAGCGACCCGAATGTCGACGTACGAGCCCCCTCTGCCGCCCGAGCAGCAGCCGCCCAGTGACGGGTACGGCGCTCCGCCGCCGCCCCCGCCGCCGCCGGCCCCGCCCCAGGGCGGCGGTGGCTACAGCGCCGGGACCGCGTGGTCCTTCGGCTGGAACAAGTTCACCGGCAACCTCGGCTCCATCGTGATCGCGGTGCTGGTGCTGGTCGCCGTGCAGGTGGTCGTGCAGGTGGTGTCGTACTTCGTCGGCGACAGCCTGATCCTGCGGTGGGTCATCAGCCTGGCCGGCTGGGTGCTCTCGATGATCATCGGCGCCGGCCTGGTGCGCGCCGCGCTGGACATCACCGAGGGCCGCGAGCTGGACCCCAAGACGCTGCTGACGCCGAACAAGCTCGGCGAGGTCATCGTGGCCTCCCTGCTGATCAGCGTCGCCACCTTCGTCGGCCTCATCCTGTGCGTGATCCCGGGCCTGCTGGTGGCGTTCTTCACCTCGTTCACGCTCTACTTCCTGATGGACCGTCAGGAGCTGGGCGCGATCGACGCGATCAAGGCGAGCTTCGAGTTCACCAAGAACAACGCCGGCAACGTGATCGTCTGGTTCCTGCTCTGCCTGGCGACCTACATCGTCGGCTTCCTGCTGTGCGGCGTGGGCCTGATCGCGGCGATCCCGGTGATCCTGATCGGCACGGCGTACACCTACAAGACGCTGAACGGCCAGGCGGTCGCGGCCTGACGGCTGCGCGCGCATTGCCGGCCTGACGCCGCGCGGAATCCCGACATCGAGGGACTCCGCGCGGCGTCAGGGCTCGTCGGGAGAGACCCGGCGGGCGATCGCCGAGATGTCCTTGTCGAGCAGTCGGATCCCAGCCGTCACCTCGGCCCCCAGACTGTTGATCTCACCGAGCAGCTCGCCACGTAGACCGTCGATCTCGGCGCGCAGGACGCGGAGGAAGGTCGTGGACGCGAGACCGACCATGGCGAAGGTGCTCGCGGCGAACACGCCGATCAGGGTCCAGACCTGCGGATCGGTCACGACGGGCACCTCCTTCGACCTCGAGTCTGACACGGTCGATCGGGCCGGTCGACCGAGACCGAGGAGGCTGTGGACGGTCAGCTGTTGGAGAAGACCGCAGGGTCGTCGGGACCTCGGCCGGACCAGGTCCAGGCGTACGCCGGGTCCTCGACGGCCAGCCCGCCCTCGCCGAGCTCGAGCGGCGCGAAGGTGTCGACCATGACGGCCGACTCCTCGAAGTACTCCACGCCGAGCGAGGCCTCGACGGCCGACGGCTGCGGCCCGTGGGCGTAGCCGCCCGGGTGCAGCGAGATCGAGCCGAGGCCGATGCCGGAGCCCCTGCGGGCCTCGTAGTCCCCGCCGACGTAGAACATCACCTCGTCGCTGTCGACGTTGGAGTGGTAGTAGGGCACCGGGATCGACAACGGGTGGTAGTCGACCTTGCGCGGCAGGAAGTTGCAGACCACGAAGTTGTGGCCCTCGAAGACCTGGTGCACCGGCGGTGGCTGGTGCACCTTGCCGGTGATCGGCATGAAGTCCTCGACGTTGAAGGTGTACGGGTAGAGGCAGCCGTCCCAGCCCACGACGTCGAACGGATGGGTCGCGTAGGTCATCCGGGAGCCGACGATCCCGGCCGAGGTGCGGTGCTTGACCAGCACCTCGACGTCCGCGCCGGTCATCGTGAACGGCTGCTCGGGGCCGTAGAGGTCGCGCTCGCAGTACGGCGCGTGCTCCAGCAGCTGGCCGTAGCGGGAGAGGTAGCGCTTCGGCGGCGCGACGTGGCTGTTGGCCTCGATCGCGTAGAGCTGGCTGGGCTGGGCGGGCACCCAGCGGTGCGTGGTCGCGCGCGGCACGATCACGTAGTCGCCGGCGCGATAACCGATGACACCGAAGACGGTCTCGACCACGCCGGTGCCGGACTCGACGTACACGCACTCGTCGCCGATCGCGTTGCGGTAGTACGGCGACGGATCGGTGCCGGTCACGACGTACGAGATCCGCACGTCGTTGTTGCCGAGCACGAGCCGGCGATCGGTCACCGCGTCCGGGTTTCGAGACGGGCGCTGCGCGCCCTCCTCAACCACCGGAAACAAGGAGTGCAGCTTGAGGTGACGCGGCTTCAGCGGATGGTTGGGCGTGCGCGACTGGTCGGGCAGCTCCCAGACCTCACTCGCGACGATCGCCGACGGCACCCCGCGGTGGTAGAGCAGCGAGGAGTCCGAGGAGAAGCCCTCCTCCCCCATCAGCTCCTCGTAGTAGAGCCGACCCTCGGGGTCACGGTGCTGGGTGTGCCGCTTCGGGGGCACCTCGCCGATCCGACGGTAGTGGGCCATCGCTCTCTCTCCAACGTCCGATAATCGAACTGGGTCGTCCGCTATCTGATCCATGGCTAGAGTAGCCAGCGTGTCAACGGAACCCCTTCCGCCCACCTGGCGCGGCCTCGTCGACGACGCCGCCGTCTTCCCCCCGGGCGACGCCCCGCTGCACGAGGCGTCGGCCGCGCACGCCGAGCGCCGCCAGGCGGCGTACGCCGACCTGGTCGGCCCGTTCGTCGTCCGCGACACCGACGTGCCGCTGCTGCGCGGCACCCCGCTCGCGCTCGCGGTCGTCGTGACCGGTGGCGCCGGCCAGATCGCCGGCGCCGCCGGGCTGGGCCAGCGGCTGGGCATCGACGTCGCGGGGCTCGAGATCGCGCTGCGCGACCCCGCGGATCCGGTCGGCGCCGCCCGACGGGTGGTCGCGGCCGTCGACGACGCCCGCAACCAGGGCCTGCTCGACGACGACGTGCCGGTCTTCGTCGAGATCCCGGCGGCGTGCCCCGAGCCGCTCTGGCTCGCGGCCGCCGACGAGATCACGGCCGCCGAGCACCGGCTGAAGTTCCGCACCGGTGGGCTCGAGGCGACGGCGTACCCGAGCGCCACGACCCTCGCCGGTTGGATCGACGCCGCGCTGGACCGCGAGACGCCGTTCAAGTGCACCGCCGGCCTGCACCGCGCGGTGCGGCACACCGGCGACGACGGCTTCGAGCACCACGGCTTCCTCAACCTGCTGATCGCCACCCGCCAGGCCTTCGACGGCAGCTCGCGCGGCGAGGTCGAGGCGATCCTCGAGCAGCGCGAGCCTGCCGTGCTCGTCGAGACCGCGGCCGGGCTCGACCTGGCCGGCGCGCGACGCTGGTTCACCTCGTTCGGATCCTGCTCGATCTCCGAGCCGCTCGACGACCTGCTCGCACTCGGCCTGCTGGAGGAGCCGTGAGCGCCTCGACCTGGGTGCCCGGTGCGGCCGGGTCCCTCTTCGACGTCGACAACCTGCCGTACGGCGTGTTCTCCCGACCGGGCGAGGAGCCCCGCGTCGGCGTCCGCATCGGCGACCACGTCGTCGACCTCGCCCCGATCGCGGCGGCGGAGATGCTCGACGTCCACCACGTCTTCGAGGAGCCCTCCCTCAATCCGCTGATGGCCGCCGGCCGCCAGGTCCGCGAGTCGGTGCGCACCTGGGTCACCGGCCTGCTCGTCGACGAGACCGAGCGCGACCTCGTCGAGCCGTCCCTGCTGCCGCTCGCCGAGCTCACGCTGCACCTGCCCGTCGACGTCGCCGACTACGTCGACTTCTACGCCTCCGAGCACCACGCGACCAACGTCGGCCGGATCTTCCGTCCCGACGGCGAGCCGCTGCTGCCCAACTGGAGGCACCTGCCGGTCGGCTACCACGGCCGCGCCGGCACCGTCGTCGCGTCCGGCACCCCCGTCGTGCGTCCGACCGGACAGCGTCGCGGCGGCTCACCCACCGCGACGCCGACCTTCGGGCCGTCCGCGCGACTGGACATCGAGGCCGAGCTGGGCTTCGTGGTCGGCGTCGGCTCCGAGCTCGGCTCTCCCGTGTCGTACGACGCGTTCGCCGACCACGTGTTCGGCGTCGTCGGGCTCAACGACTGGTCCGCTCGCGACATCCAGGCCTGGGAGTACGTGCCCCTCGGCCCGTTCCTCGGCAAGTCCTTCGCCACCTCGGTCTCCCACTGGGTCACCCCGGTCGAGGCGCTCGACGCGGCATGGATCGACCTACCCGGACAGCACCCCGAGCCCCTGCCCTACCTGGGCCCTGGCGCCACCCGGGGCCTGGACATCGACGTCGAGGTGATGGTCAACGGCGAGGTGGTCAGCCGCCCGCCGTACCGCACCATGTACTGGTCCCCGGCCCAGATGCTCGCCCACCTCACGGTCAACGGCGCCTCGCTGCGCACCGGTGACCTGTTCGCCTCCGGCACCATCAGCGGACCCGAGCCCGACCAGCGCGGATCGCTGCTGGAGCTCGGCTGGGGCGACGAGTCGGCGTTCCTGGCCGACGGCGACGACGTGGTGCTCCGCTACACCGCGCCGGGCACCGGCGGCGGCCGGATCGCGCTCGGCGAGGTGGCCGGCCGGGTCGAGCCGACCCGGGGCTAGCGACGACCGGCCGCCCGGTGGACCCCGTCCCGGCGCTGGTTGAGGTGCGAAGGCGCGCTGACGCCTGCGCCTCGAAACCACCCGGAGGGGTGCGAGCGTGCCCCGGTGGTTGGCCGGCGCGGCCCGGCTCTCCCCGAGAACCGTCACACCGTGTGGAGTCGCACCCGAGGACGCCTCAGGTGTCACACCAGCACCCCGCCTCCCACCTGACAGCCGAAGCCCGCACGACACGCCGTGCTGCCCCGGCGTGTCCCGCGGGTTTCGGCTGCCAGCAGCCGAAACCCCGCGCGACTGCCCAGACGAGGCGGTGGCTTCGAGGCCCAGGCACCGAACGCCTTCACACCTCCACCACCGGCACCGCTCGGGAGCCGAGCTAGCCGAGGTCCAGCCCGTCGAAGGCGCCCGAGTCCTGCATCTGCGCCCAGATCTGCCGGCGGATCGAGAGCACCAGGCCCCGGGACAGGTGGTCGGCGTCGTGCCAGGTGACCTCGCCGTCGACGATCGGCGCGCACAGCACCCGCCCGGGGCAGTAGGCGTCGCGCAGCTCGGCGCTGAAGACGTCGGGATAGATGGTGGTGAAGTACTCGTAGAAGCTGTCGACCGGCGGCCGGGTGGTCGGCGGCACGACGGCGCAGTCGGCCTGCGTCTTCGCGACCCCGAGGCAGTCCAGCGGGTCCGGCCCGCCGATGTCGTAGCCACCGGTGCCGAAGACGCTGTGCATCAGCAGCACCCGCGCGCCGGTGTCGCGGAGCTTGTCGACCGACTCCTGCGACTTGCGCAGCAGCATCTGACGGAAGGTCTCGTCCGGGTGCTCCGCGGCGTCGTCGGCCTCGGTGTCGCGGGCCCAGTGGCCGTCGCTGCGCGCCTTGCCGACGGTCACGACCAGGTCGGCGTCCATCTCGGGGAGGATCTCGTCGTAGAAGCGCGACCGCATCTGCGCGCACTCGTCCTGACGCGCCTGACCGACCCGGGTGACGTTGATGCCGTCCTGCCACGGGCAGTTGTTGAGGATGTTGGTCGAGAGCCGGAAGCCCCGCTCGTCGGCGAGCCGGTGCAGCGCGGTCGCGAGCATCGCCGCGTGGCTGTCGCCGATCAGCACCACCAGCGGTCCGTCGTTGTCGCCGACCACGACGCACGACTCGGGGGTGCCGTCGGCGCACTGCGGACCGACCTCGCCCTCGTCGTCGGCCAGCTCCCGGAAGTCGATGTCCTTCGGCACCGGCTTGTCGAGGTCGGCCAGCGCCGCGGCGACCTCGCCGTCCTGCGCCCGGTCGGGTACGCCGACCGTCGGGCCGCCCCCGGGACCGGACGCCACCACGACCGGCTGCCGGTCGCTCTCGAGCACCACCGGCACGACGACCGCCGCCACCAGGACGCTCACGGCCAGGCCGGAGAGCACCACCGGCCACGGCGTACGGGCCAGGCTGCGACTGCGCCGGATCGGGGTCTCGAAGACCTGGAAGGACAGCGCGGCCAGGCCGGTCGCGACCGCGGTGGCCATCAGCGCGAGCACGATCGGGCGGACGTCGAAGAGCTGGGCGATCACCAGGATGACCGGCCAGTGCCAGAGGTAGGTGCCGTAGGAGATCTGACCCAGGTAGCGCGGCACCGACCAGGACAGCGCCCGGCTCACCGGGGTCGTGGGCGCCAGGCACAGGCCACCGACCGCGGCCAGCGCGGCGACCGTGCAGAGCAGGCCGCGGACGCTCTCGCTGAGGTCGAGCCATCCCGACGCGAGCACCACGACGCCGACCACCCCGAGGGTGCCGACCAGGCCCCCGACACCGCCGCTCTCGGTGGTCCCGCGGCGGCCCAGCTCGCGCAGCGCGATCGCGAGCACGCAGCCCGCGAGCGGCTGGTAGATCCGGGTCTGGGTGGCGTAGTAGGCGAAGTTCAAGTCGTTCGCCGCCGCGTGCACCTGGAGCGCGACCGAGACCGCGGTCAGCACCGCGAGCAGCAGCCCGACCCGCCGCTCGGACTGCCGCGCCTTGATCAGCACCAGGAAGATCAGCAGCGGGTAGACGATGTAGTACTGCTCCTCGATCGACAGCGACCAGTAGTGCAGGAACGGCGAGGCCGAGATGCCGTCACCGAAGTAGTCGTTGGCGTCCGCGATGAACTGCCAGTTCGCGAAGTAGAGCAGTGCGGCGCGGGCGTCGGAGACCATCGACAGCCGGCTGGCCTCCGGCGTGACCAGCACCGCCAGCACACACGTCGCGGTGATCGCGAGCACCGCGGCGGGCAGCAGCCGGCGCACCCGGCGGCCGTAGAAGGCACCGACCGAGAACGACCCTTGCCGGTCGACCTCGTCGAGGATCACGTTGGTGACCAGGAAGCCCGACAGCACGAAGAACAGGTCGACGCCGATGAAGCCGCCGCTCATCGAGACCATGCCCGCATGGAAGGCGAGCACCAGCATGACGGCGACGAACCTCAGTCCGTCGAGCTGCGGCCGGTACTCCCACACGGGCAGCAACCGTAGCGGCGCGCCCGGCACGGCACCTAAACCGGTTGAGACGCGCGCCCCGACGGCGGTTGGCTGTCGGCATGAGCGAGATCCGGGTAGGCATCGCCACCGACGCCGACCGCTACCGCGCGACCGACGACACCGTCTGGTTCAACGAGGCGCTGCCATATCCGAGCGAGCTGATGCTGACCGGGCTGCGGCCCGACCAGCGGTTCGCCGCCGAGACCGACGACGCGGACGGGACGACGTACGCCGGCATCTACGGGGTGTTCCCGCTCGAGCTCGCCGTACCGGGGCCGGGCGGCGACCCGCGGCTGGTGCCCTGCGCCGGGCTGACCTGGGTGGCGGTGCATCCCGACCACCGCCGCCGGGGCGTGCTGACCGCGATGCTGCGCCACCACTTCGAGCAGGTGCGGGCCGAGCCGGGCACGCACGTCTCGGCGCTGCACGCGAGCGAGCCGGCGATCTACGGGCGGCACGGCTACGGCCTGGCATCGCTCGACCTGGAAGTCAGCCTCGCGCGGGGTGCGCGGCTCGTCGCGCCCGGACTGGACGAGGCCGCCGCGGAGGTCCGGGTCCGGATGGCCTCGGTCACCGACGCCGACGTGCCGCGGCGGATGCGCGAGTGCCAGCGCGCCACGTCCGCGCTCGGGACCGTGGTGGGCGCCGTGGAGTACTACGAGCGGGTCTGCCTGGAGGTCCCGGAGCACCTGCGCGACAAGGAGCCCTGGCGGGTGCTGTTCGCGCAGCGGGAGGGACGCGACGTCGGGTTCGCGATGTTCCAGCGGACGGCGAAGTGGGACCGGGCCCGGCCCTCCGGCGACCTCCAGGTCTGGGCGGTCGTCGGCGACCCGGCGGCCCGCCTGGCGCTGCTGCGCCGGCTGGTCGACTTCGACCTCGTCGGCACCGTCAAGGTGGGCACGGTCGGCAGTGAGGACCCGCTGCTGACCTGGGCCGGCGGCCCGCGCGGCACCTCGGCGGTCGAGACCTACGACAGCCTGTGGGTGCGGCTGGTCGACCTTCCCGAGGCACTCGCCGACCGCAGCTGGAGCGCCCCTTGCGACGTCGTCGTGGAGGTGGCGGACCGGTCGGCTCCCTGGAACGAGGGCCGGTGGCGGATCCACGCCGACGCCTCCGGGGCCGCGTCGGTGGAGCGGAGCACCGCCGAGGCCGACCTGCGGCTCCCGGTCGAGGCGCTCGGCGCGGCATACCTCGGCGGCACGAACCTGCTCGGCCTGGCCCGGGCCGGCCTGGTCACCGAGGCGCGGTCGGGCGCCGCCCGCGAGCTGTGGCACGCGATGCGCACCGATGTCGCCCCGACGGCGGCCGTCGGCTTCTGAGCGACCTGCCTCCGGACCTCAGTCCTCCACCAGGATGCCGAGCGCCTCGGCGAGCAGCGGCGCCATCAGCGTGAGCTGGCCGGAGCTGACCGTGACGCCGCGCAGGTGCCGCACGCCGTCGATCGACTCGAGCTCGGCTCCCCTCAGGTCGACGTCGCGGAGCTCGCCCTCGCGCAGGCTCAGGTGTCCGACGCGGGTGTCCTCGAGCCGGACCCGACGGGCGCGCGCGTCGAGCAGGTCGAGCTCCTCGACCACACAGCCGGTGAAGGCGACGTCGAGCAGCTCCGCCCCGCGGAGGTTGACGAAGCTGAGCTTGCAGCCGACGAAGTGCACCGATCGCCACTGCGCGTCGTAGGCCTCGACGGAGCCGAGCCGTCCGCTCACCCGCACGTCGCGCCACTGGCCGCGGGCCGCTCGGACGACGGGCAGGTTGACCTGGTCGAGCTCGACCTCCCGCAGTCGCGCGCTCCGCAGATCGAGCTCGTCGACGCTGAGCCCGGCGAACCGCACGGTCTCCAGCTCGGCGTTCCGGGTCAGCTCGGCGGGGTCCGCGTCGTCGAGGTCGGCGGGCAGGGCGTCGATCCGGGGGGCGGCGGTCATACCGGCACCGTACGGCGGCGCACCGACAGCCACGGCCCGGTAGCGTGACGCCGTGCAGTTCGGCCAGTACCCGGCTCCGGGCCACGTCGTCGCCCACCTCAGCGACCCGCACCTGCTGGCTGCCGGCGCGCGACAGTACGACGTGGTCGACCCCGACGCCGGGCTCCGGCTCGCGCTGACCCGGCTCGACCGGCTCGACCCGGCCCCGCAGGCACTGGTGTTCACCGGCGACCTGGCCGACCGGGCCGAGCCCGAGGCCTACGCCCGGCTGCGCGCGACGGTCGAGCCTGCCGCAGCGCGGCTCGGCGCCGAGGTGGTCTGGGTGATGGGCAACCACGACGAGCGCGCGGCGTACTCGCTCGGCCTGTTCGGCGTCGCGAGCGAGGCCACCCAGGATCGCGTGCACGACGTCGACGGGCTACGGATCGTCTCGCTCGACACCAGCGTGCCGGGCTACCACCACGGCGAGCTCACCGACGCGCAGCTGGCCTGGCTGGCCGACGTCCTCGCCACGCCGGCGCCGCACGGCACGCTGCTCGCGCTGCACCATCCGCCGATCCCGATCCCGATGATGCCGGCGGCCGAGGTGATCGAGCTTCTCGACCAGCATCGGCTCGCGCAGGTCGTGCGCGGCACCGATGTGCGGTGCATCCTCGGCGGACACCTCCACTACTCGACGCACTCCACCTTCGCCGGCATCCCGGTCTCCGTCGCGTCCGCGACCTGCTACACCTCCGACCCGGCGCCGCTCGAGAGGTTCGTCTCCGGGGTCGACGGGCACCAGGCGATGACCATGCTGCACGTCTACGCCGACCGCATCGTGCACACGGTCGTGCCGGCCCACCAGGCTCCGGAGGTCAGCGGCTTCCCGTCCGACGTACGGGCCCAGGTCGAACGGCTCACTCCGGAGGAACGACGCGAGCTGCTGTCGCGCAAGGACTCGCCGATCTACACCGGAGAGATCCGGCTGCCCGGACAGGTCTGACGCGGCCGCCCGTCAGGCGCTCACGAACCCGCTCTCGTCGGCCTCGCCGAAGTGGCCACGCAGCACGGGGCGTACGTCGCCGCGGGGTCCGACCCAGCCGACGCCCGGCTCGAGCCGGCGCAGCAGCCGGGCGGGCGCACCGCCCACCACCGTGTGGTCGGCCACGTCACCCCGGACGACCGAGCCGGCGGCGACTACGACGTTCCGGCCGATGGTCGCGCCGGGCAGGATGATCGCGCCGTGGCCGATCCACGAGCCCGACCCGATCCGCACCGGCAGATGGCCGCCGAACTGCTCGCCGATCGGCAGGTCCGGGTCCTGGTAGCCGTGGCTGGCGTCGCAGACGAAGACGTCCTGGCCGAACCACACGTCGTCGCCGAGCTCGATCGAGGCATGGGCGACCAGGCTGCACCGGGCGCCGATCACGCAGCGGTCGCCGATCACCAGCCCTCGTTCGGGGATCCCGGCGTCGTCGGGGCCGTAGCCGACCGAGAGCGTCACCTGGCGACCGATGAGGATGCCCGACCCCAGGTGGATCGACCGGGTCCCCATCAGCGTCGCCGCCGGGAAGCCGATGCTGGTGCCGGACCCGAAGCTGCCGAAGCCGTCCGCGGCCCGGGTGCCGGGCGTGATCTCCCCGGCCCGGTCGAGCCAGCGCCAGCCGGCCAGCACACCCCGGTTCAGCAGCCGCTTGATGCCCATGTCCACGGTCGGAGGGTAGCCGCCTGGGAGGATCCGGGGGTGCCCTCCCGGATCCCCGACTTCCTCGAGCTCGTCGCTCAGCTGCCCGCCGTCGGCCGGCACGACACCGACCGGTGGAGCCGCTTCGAGGTCGCCGGCCGCGCCTTCGGCTACCTCTGGCCGGCCACCGCCACGGTGGGGCTGAAGCAGACCATCGCGGAGCAGCTCGGCCTGGTCGCCGAGCGACCCGACGTCTTCGAGATCCAGTTCACGGCCGGCGCCTTCGGGTGGGTGGTGGTCCACCTCGACGGCGTCGCGCGCGACGAGCTCGCGGAGCTCACCTTCGAGGCCTGGCGGCTGAGCGCACCGGACGCCCTGGTCGACGAGCGCGGCGACGTACTGCCCGCCTGACCTGCCGACGCGGCAGGATGCCGCCATGGCGAACTACGCGGACTTCCAGATCGGCCTCTACTTCGCGGGCCTGGGCGGAGAGCTGCCGGCGTACCCGCTCACCTTCGCCGGGCTGGAGGCAGCGGCCCAGGCGAAGATGGAGCATCGGCTGTGGGACTACGTCGCGGGCGGCGCCGGCGACGAGCACACCCAGCGGGCGAACGTCGCGGCGTTCGAGCGCTGGGGCATCCTGCCGCGGATGCTGTCGGGTGCCGCCGAGCGCGACCTCTCGGTCGAGCTCTTCGGCCACCGACTGCCGGCGCCGGTCCTGATGGCGCCGATCGGTGTGCTCGGGGTGATGACCGACGACGGGCACGGCGACCTCGCGGCCGCCGCGGCGTCGGCCTCGTCCGGCATCCCGATGATCGCCTCGACGCTGATGCAGGACCCGCTGGAGGAGGTCGCCGCTGCCCTCGGCGACACCCCGGGGTTCTTCCAGCTCTACACGCCCAACGATCGCGAGGTGGCGGAGAGCCTGGTCCGCCGCGCCGAGGCGGCGGGCTTCCGCGGCATCGTGGTCACCCTCGACACCTGGACGCTCGGCTTCCGGCCCCGCGACCTCCAGCACGCGACGTTCCCGCAGCTGCGCGGCGCCTGCCTGGCCAACTACTTCTCCGACCCGGTCTTCCGGTCCCGGCTCGCGGCGTCGCCCGAGGACGACCCGGGCGCCGCGACCCTGCACTGGGCGATGACGTTCGGCAACCCGACCCTGACGTGGGACGACCTCGCCTGGCTGCGCGATCTCACCGACCTGCCGCTGTTGCTCAAGGGCATCGGCCACCCCGACGACGTGCGCCGGGCCAAGGACGAGGGCGTCGACGGCATCTACTGCTCCAACCACGGCGGCCGCCAGGCGGCCAGCGCCCCCGCCCTCGAGCTGCTGCCCGCGGTGGTCGACGCCGCCGACGGCCTTCCGGTGCTGTTCGACTCCGGCGTGCGCTCCGGCGCCGACGTGATCAAGGCCCTCGCCCTGGGCGCCACCGCCGTCGGGATCGGCCGCCCCTACGGCTACGGCGCGGTGCTCGGCGGCACGGCGGGCATCGAGTTCGTGCTCTCGTGCCTGCTCGCCGAGGCCGACCTGACCATGGGCCTCAACGGCTACGCCGGCATCGCCGAGCTCACCCGCGAGGTGCTCCTGCGCTGCTGACCCCGGTCCCAGCGGGACCGGCGACGGCACAGCATGACCATTGCGGGCCAGGTGTGACCAATGTCACAGTGAGAGGTCATGTCTGCCTGCCGGGAGGTCGGATCATGCGACGGTCCATGGTTGTCGCTCTCATCTTCGCCGTCATCGCCGCGCTCTGCGCGGGGCTCACCACGGCCACGGCGGCACCGACGGGCAACGCCGGCAGAGAACCGGACCGGCTGAACGCGTACACCGCGACGGTGACGCCGGACCAGCTCTCCGTGCTGACCCAGGCGGGCGTCGACGTGAGCGGTCAGCGACGGGCCGCGTCGGGGGTCGAGCTCGACCTGGTCCTCGACAAGGCCCAGGCCGACGGGCTGCGGGCCCGCGGCATCGACCTGAGGCTCACGCGGGTCAAGGGTGGCCAGACCGTCCGGCAGTTCGCTGCGGCGCAGGCCGCCAACGGATTCAACGTCTGGCGGTCGTACGACGAGCCGGGCGGCATCCGCGACCAGCTCTACGCCGCGGCGCGCAACAACCCCCAGCTCGTGAAGCTCGAGGTCCTCGGCCACACCGGCCAGGGCCGCGAGATCATCGCGGTCAAGCTGACCCAGGGCGCCCGAGGCGTGCAGGACGGTCGGCGACCCGCCGTGCTGTTCAGCGCCACCCAGCACGCGCGGGAGTGGATCTCGACCGAGGTCGACCGGCGCCTGATGAACTACTACATCGACCGCTGGCGGGCCAACGACCGTGCGGTCCGCAAGCTGCTGCAGTCGACCGAGCTCTGGTTCATCCTCGTCGCCAACCCCGACGGCTACCAGTACACGTTCGATCACGAGCGGCTGTGGCGGAAGAACCTGCGCGACAACAACGGCGACGGCGTGACCCAGGTCGGCGACGGCGTCGACCCGAACCGCAACTTCCCCAACCACTGGGGCTGGGACGAGGAGGGCTCGTCCTCCATCCAGTCCAGCGAGACCTACCGCGGGCCCGGCCCGGCGTCCGAACCGGAGACCCGGGCCATGGTCAGGCTGCTCGACCGGATCAGGTTCGCGTTCCAGGTCAACTACCACTCCAACGGCCAGTGGCTGCTGTACGCCGAGGGCTGGCAGACCAGCACGCCGACCGCGGACGACCCCATCTACTACGCGATGTCCGGCAACCTCGACGCCCCGGCCATCGAGGACTTCCACCCGGGCCTGAGCTCGGACGTCCTCTATGTCACGAACGGCGAGACCACCGACTACGCGCACGCTGCGACGGGCGCCCTGGCCTGGACGCCGGAGCTGTCGGAGGGCTGTGACGGCTGCGGATTCGTGTTCCCCGACGACGAGGCGCTGGTGCAGGCGGAGTTCGAGCGCAACCTGCCGTTCGCGCAGTCCGTGGCGAACTCGGCCGGCGACCCCGACGACCCGAAGACCGTCACCGGGATCAGGACCAAGCCGTTCTACATCGACAGCGAGGACCCCTACAAGCGCAGCAATCCCGGCACGCAGCTGAGCTTCACGGAGTCCTACGGCGACCCGCAGCCGGTCGCCGTGATCGCCAAGCGCAGCCTGGGACGGGTGACCCTGAACTACCGCATCAACGACGGGCGCGTGCGCACCGCGCGGACCTCGGAGTGGAGGGGCGGGTCGAGGTACGACCCCGCGGCCGTCTACTACCACCAGATGCGCGGCGTGGTCAGGGGTACCGATCCCGGCGACTCGGTCGAGGTGTGGTTCACCGGCGGCGGGAAGCGGAGCGAGTCGTTCACCTACCAGGCCGTCTCCGAGACCGACCACCGCGTGCTCGTCGTGGCGGCCGAGGACTACACGGGCGCCTCGCCGGCGCAGGATCCGAACGGTCCGCACTTCGCCGACACGTACGTCGACGCCCTGGCCGCCAACGGTGAGGACGCGGACGTCTACGACGTCGACGCCGCCGGGCGCCTCGCGCCGGACGCGCTCGGGGTGCTCAGCCACTACGACGCGGTGGTCTGGGAGACGGGCAACGACCTGGTGACCCGGACGGCCGGCCGGGGCGCCGGCAACGCGGACGTGCTGGCCCTCGACGAGATCCTGCAGTTCCGCTCGTACCTGAACGAGGGCGGACGGGTGCTGTTCGCGGGCGACTCCGCGGGCCAGCAGTACACCAACAACGTCGGCAACCAGATGTACGACCCGAAGGGCGAGGTCGCGTGCAACCCGCCGCCGGCCGACATCGACCCGCGGCGGTGCCTGCCGCTGTGGGGCTCGTTCGGCGGTGGTGACCAGACCCATGACGTGCTGCAGTACTACTTCGGGGCGTACCTCGCCGTGGCCGGTGACGGCCTCGACGACACCGGCGCCGCGTTCGACGCGAGCGGCGTCGCCGACCCGTTCACCGGCCTGTCCTGGGGCCTCGACGATCCCGTCCTCGCGGGGAACACCACGCGGCGTTCGTCGTTCCTGTCGACCAGCGGCATCCTGCCACCCGACCGGTTCCCGCAGTTCGAGAGCTGGCCGGCCGCGCGGTACGACAAGCCGGGCGGGCCGTTCGACCCACACACGGGAGCGCACTACGTCTACTCCCAGATCGCCGACGTGTCCTACAAGAGGCTGACCCGCGAGATCGCGGTCCCGGCCTCCGGTGGGTCGATGACGTTCTGGACGTCGTACGACACCGAGGCCGACTGGGATCACCTGTTCGTGGAGGCGAGGACCCCGGGCCAGGACGACTGGACGACGCTCCCGGACGCCAACGGCCACACCACGCAGAACACGGGCGAGAGCTGCAAGCAGGAGAACTCGGGCGGCTGGCGCACCTTGCACCCGCAGCTCGACCACTACCAGACGCAGACGGGCGCCTCGGCCTGCGACCCGACCGGGACCACGGGCGCGTGGAACGCCGCCAGCGGCAACTCGGGCGGCTGGCAGGAGTGGAGCGTCGACCTGGACGGGTACGCCGGCCAGACCGTCGAGATCTCCATCGCCTACGCCAGCGACTGGGCCACGCAGGGCATCGGTGTCTTCCTCGACGACATCACGCTGCCCGACGGCACGAGCACGTCGTTCGAGACGGGACTCGACGGATGGACGGTCTCCGGACCGCCCCCGGGTAGCGCGTCGAACTCGAACGACTTCGAGCGCACCGACGCATCCGGGTTCCCGGTCGGCAACGTCATCGCCACGCCGCACTCGCTGCTGATGGGCTTCGGCCTCGAGGGCGTGTCCACCTCGGCGGAGCGCGCCGCGGTGATGGGGCGGGCGCTCGATCACCTGCTCGACTGACGGGGGGCGAGACGGCGAGGGCCCCGCACAGTGATCTGTGCGGGGCCCTCGTCCGGGTCGCTAGTGGTCGTCGCTGGAAGTTCCTCGGGGGTGGCCCGTGCCCGGGGTGCGTGCATCGCAAGGCTGTGAGGATCGCGTACGCAGCCTGATCGTGCTGGGCTGTCCTCGGTGGCCGCGGGCGTGACTCTTGGCAAGGCTGGCCTCGTGCCTTTCTGGCGACTCGTCCGCTCGTGGTCACCGGCCCCGGCCCGGTCGGAGGAGCTGGCCTGATTAGGAGCTTGACCGGCGGGCGTTATCGTCGCCCGTCGTGTCTCATCACAGTCCCGCCGAATCTCCGTCCCGGACCGGAACCACGTCCCTTCCGGCATAGGAGAGAACGCATGACCAGTGTGACCGACCTGCGTGAGGTGGTCGATGTCGTCATCGGCGTCGACACCCACGTCCACACACACTCCGCAGCTGCGGTGGATGCCCGCACCGGCGGTGTGCTCGACCAGATCACCGTCGACGCCACTCCCGACGGCTACGCCCAGCTGACGGAGTTCGCCGACGAGCATGCCACCCTGCGCGCGTGGGCGATCGAAGGCACCGGCAGCTTCGGCGCCGGCCTGACCCGCCACCTCCGCACGCGAGACGAACTGGTGATCGAACTCGATCGACCGGTCCGGACCAAGCGCCGCAACGGCGCGAAGTCTGATCCCCTCGACGCGATCCGCGCAGCCCGTGAGGCGCTCTCCCGCACCAAGCTGGGTGGCCCGCGCGACGGCGGGGATCAGGCCGCAGAGCGGCACTCCCTCTCGATGCTGCTCACCGTCCGCCGCTCCGCCGTGGACGCGGCCAGCGACGCCCGACGACAGCTGTTCAGCCTGGTCATTGCCGCACCGGAGCCTGTGCGGGAACGATTCCGCGGTCTCAAGGCATCCGCCATGCCCGCAGTCGCACGGAACCTGCGCACTCGCGCCTCGTGGGACGTCGAGACACGGACCGCGGTCACCATGCTGCGCACCCTGGCGCGCCGGATCCAAGCCTTCACCGAAGAAGCTGCCGAGCACGAGCGAGCCATCCTGGCGATCGTGCGGTCTTGGCGACCCGACCTCCTCGCCCAGCACGGCGTCGGACCGATCGTGGCCGCGACCGTGCTGTGCGCCTGGTCCCACCCCGGCCGAGTCCGCTCCGAAGCGGCGTTCGCGATGCTGGCCGGGGTCGCACCCATCCCAGCCAACAGCGGCCAGGTCACCACCCGCTACCGCCTCAACCGCCGCGGCGACCGACAGCTCAACCGCGCCCTGCACACCGTCGCCCTCTCCCGCTGCCGCCACGACCAACGCACCCGTGACTACGTGGCCCGACGAACTACCCAGGGCAAGACACCCCGCGAGATCAAACGCTGCCTCAAGCGATACATCGCACGAGACCTCTACCGACTCCTCCAAGCCGGCAGCACCACTTGACGTCCCATAGGAGCGTCGCCGGAGCGCGGCTCTACTTGCTTGTCCAGCAAGCGACGGCAACGCCGCGAGGTGCGTGCCCGGGGTGCGGGCCACCCGAAGAACTTCCGGTGACGGCCACTAGTCAGCGGGTGAGGAACACCGGGTCGACCGGCCGGGTCGTGACCGGTGCGTGCTCGCAGATGAACGAGCAGATCCAGTCACACGCCGGCCCGCTGCAGTACAGCATGCAGCGGTTGTAGCACTCGCCCCCGACGCCGTACCGCTCACGGAACGCGGGTTGGAACGACGCGGCCGCCGGTCCGGGCATGGCGTACTGCGGGAGCGTGCCCATCGACTGGCAGCCGCCGCAACCACCGCCGCAACCACCGCCGCAACCGCAGTCGCCGCCGCTGCTCCGCGTCGCGGCCGGCGTGAGGTCGGAGCGGCAGTGCTTGCAGCGCGTGGCCTCCGGGTGGATGGTCTCCCTGCAGAAGGGGCAGACCCCACCATGGTCGGCACCATGAGGTTTGAGACGCGACCCGCAGTGCCGGCAGACGGTGGCCTCGGCCTGGATGTCTTCCTTGCAGAAGGGGCATTGCGTGACTGTCGATTGCGTCGTTTGCTCCGTCATGAGTCACCTCTCGGGACGGACCCTCGATCGAACGTAACGCATTTCCCCGGCCATCTCGTCCCGACATCTGGGTAGGCACAGGAGCAGCGCCCGCCCCGTCAGAGCTCGGCGCCGAGCACCAGCGCGGCGCCCTTCTCACCGATCATCATCGACGGCGCCTGGGTGTTGCCGCTGATGATCGTCGGCATGATCGAGGAGTCGATGACGCGCAGCCCGTCGAGGCCGCGCACCCGCAGCTCGGGGTCGACCACGGCGAGGTCGTCGACGCCCATCTTGCAGCTGCCCACCGGGTGGTAGTCGGTCTTGCCCCACCTGCGGATGTAGTCGCGGATCTCGTCGTCGGTCTGCACCGACGGGCCGGGCAGCTGCTCCTGCTTCAGGATGCCCCGGAACGCGGGAGCGTCGAACACCGTGCGCATCAGCTTGAACCCCGCGACGGAGACCTCCAGGTCGCGCTCGTCGGCGAGGTAGTTGGGGTCGACGACGGGGGTGTCCGCGGGGTTCGCCGAGGTGAGCGTCACCGACCCGCTGCTGAGCGGGCGGACGTTGCAGGCCAGCAGCGTGACGCCGTGGCCCGGGATCCGTTCGGCGTTGCGGGCCTCGTCCTTCCACACGACGTACGCGGGCAGGAAGTGCAGCTGCAGGTCGGGTGATCGGACGGCGTCCGAGCTGCTCACGAACGCACCGCCCTCGGTGATCGTCGCGGTGGCCGGACCGGTGCGGAACAGGCCGTACTCGACCGCGTGCCTGAGGGCCCGGTGCCAACGGTCCTCACCGCTGTAGGTGATCGGCTCGGCGGCCTCGCGGGTGATGTAGACCTCGAGCTGGTCGCGCAGGTTCTTGCCCACGCCGGGCAGGTCGTGGACGGGGTCGACGCCGACCGCACGCAGCTCGTCGGCCGGCCCGATGCCCGAGAGCAGCAGCAGCCGGGGCGAGTTGATGGCGCCGGCGCTGAGCACGACCTCGCGGTCGGCCCGCACGACCTGGCGCTCCCCCTTGAGGGTGTACTCGACACCGGTGGCGCGGCCGTCCTCGACCACGATCCTGGTGACCTCGGCACCGGTGCGGACGGTGAGGTTGGAGCGGCCGAGGACGGGGTGGAGGAACGCCGTCGAGGCGCTCTCGCGACGGGCGTTGCGCTGGGTGACCTGGTGGAAGAACACGCCGTCCTGGCTCGCGCCGTTCGGGTCGTCGGTGCGCCGGATGCCGACCTCCTGCGCCGCCCGCATGAAGGCCCGGGTGGTCGGGTTGGTCTGGATCTGGTCGGCGACGTTGAGCTCGCCGTCGATGCCGTGGTACTCGTCGGCGAGGCGCTCGTTGCGCTCGTGCACCTTGAAGTAGGGCAGCACCTCGTCGTACGACCAGCCCTTGCACCCGAGGTCGGCCCACTCGTCGTAGTCGAGCCGGTTGCCGCGCACGTAGAGCATGGCGTTGATCGACGTGCTGCCGCCGAGCACCTTGCCCTGCGGGAGGAACATCCGCCTGTTCTCCATGTGCCGCTGCGGGGCGGTGTCGAAGATCCAGTTCGCGGAGGTGCCCATCAGCTTGGCGAAGCCCGCGGGGATCTTGAGCAGCGGGTGCCGGTCCCTGGCGCCGGCCTCGAGCAGCAGGACCTGGTTGCCGGGGTCGGCGCTCAGGCGGTTCGCGAGGACGCAGCCGGCGGCGCCGGCACCGATGATGACGTAGGTGTAGCGGTTCATGAGCTCACTTCCTCGTTCTGCTGCCGGACACGGCGATGTGCTGGCGGGTGATGTCGCGGGCTGCTTCGCGCAGCTGTTCGGGGGTCCCGGCCTCGCGGACGTCGGCGATGCCGAGCCCGGCCAGGACGGCGGGCTCCGCGCGGTGCTGGCCCACGGCGGCGTACACGGGCACGGCCGCGGCCCGCGCCCACCGGGTGACGCCGTCGATGACCTTGCCCTGGGCGGTCTGGGAGTCCAGGCGACCCTCGCCGGTGAGGACCAGGTCGGCGCGGGCCAGGCGGTCCTCGAACCCGACCCGGCGCAGGACCTCGTCGATACCGGAGACCAGCTCGGCGTCGTGGCCCGCCCACAGGGCGCCGGCGAGGCCGCCGGCGGCTCCCGTTCGCGCGACCCCGCGAGGATCGCGGGGGAACGACGACGCGACGGTGTCCAGTCGCTCGGTGAGACGCTCGACGGCCTCGGGGTCGGCGCCCTTCTGCGGCCCGTACACGCGCGCGGCGTCCTGGTAGGTGGTGACCACGTCGCACAGCACGACGAGGCGGGTCCGGCCGAGTCCCCCGCCCGCCTCGATCGCGGCCAGTGCCCCGAGGCCCCCGTCGGAGAAGCCGCTGCCTCCGACCCCGAGGACGATCTCCGCCACACCGGACGACGCCGCCGCGGTGAGGAGCTGGCCGGTGCCGGCACTGGTCGCGGCGTAGGCGTCGACGGTCTCGGGGTCGATCAGGTGCAGGCCGCTGGCCGACGCGGTCTCGACCACCGCGGTGCGGCCGTCCTCGGAGAGCAGGTAGCTCGCCCAGACCTGGCGGCCGTCGGGGGCGATGACGGCGTGCTCGACGTCCGTCCCGGGGACGCTCGCCCGCAGCGCCTCCAGTGTCCCCTCGCCACCGTCGGCGACCGGGCACACGTCGGTCTCGCCACCCGCCTCGCGCACCCCCGCCGCCAAGGCGTCGGCGACGACGGCCGCGGACATCGTGCCCTTGAAGGAGTCCGGGGCGACCAGCACCCGCGGACCTGGATCGGTTGTGCTCATGCGACCACCTCGAGACCGTCCAGCAGGCCGGCCATCCGGGTCCGGATGTCGCCGACCAGGGCACCGACCGGAGTCGCCCACACGTCCTCGTTCAGCACCTCCACCTCGATGCTGCCCTCGTACCCGTCCCGGAGCAATCCACCGACGATGCCGGCGAGGTCGGCGACGCCGTCGCCCGGCAGGCCGCGCCCGGTCAGCACGCTCGGCGTGGGGACGAGCCAGTCGGCGACATGCACGCTGACGGTCCGGGCAGCGGCCCGCTCGAGCGCCTGCGGCAGCCGCGGATCCCACCAGACGTGGTAGGTGTCCACGGCGATGCCCAGGTGCGGATGGTCGATGCGCTCAACCAGGTCGACCGCCTGGTCGAGCGTCACGATGGCCGAGCGCTCGGCGAGGAACATGGGGTGGAACGGCTCCACGGCGAGCACCACGTCGTGGTCGGCGGCGAACGGCAGCAGGTCCTCGATCCCGGCCCGGATCAGGTCCACCGCCGCGACCGGTCGCCCGTCATGGACCGGCCCGCACACCAGCACCAGGACCGGAGCCCCGAGCTCGGCGGCCTCCTCGACCGCGGCCCGGTTGTCGCGCCGCGCCTCGGCCGGGCTGCGGGTCCCGGTGAAGAACCCGCCACGGCACAGGCTGCTCGCCCGCAGCCCCCGCCCGTCGAGTGCTCGACGGGTCCGTCGCACGTCGCCGCCGACGTACTTGTGCCGCCACGGTGCGACCGCGGGCACGCCGGCGGCCACGCACGCATCCAGGAGCTCCTCGGTGCCGCTGGTCTCGGCCGTGGCCTGGTTGATGCTCAGCCGGGCCCGCCAGGCATCGGCCGGGCCGGTCATGGCGACACGCCCGCCACCGCCAGGAACTGGCGCATCCGGAACGTCGCCAGCTCGGGGTCGGCCAGCGCGCCGCCCTCGTCGGCCAGGGCGAAGACCCGGGCCAGGTGCGGCACCGAGCGCTGCAGCTCGGCGCCGGCGACCATCCGGAAGTGGTCCTGGTGGCCGTTGAGCCAGGCGAGGAACACCACGCCGGTCTTGTACGCCGAGGTCGGCGCGGCGAACAGGTGTCGCGCCAGGGGCACGGTGGGCTCGAGGATCGCGCTGAAGCCGTCGGCGTCGCCGGCGTCGAGCCGGTCGAGCGCCGCTCGGGCGGGTGCGGCGATGGCGTCGAAGATCCCGAGCAGGGCATGGCTGTGCCCGTGCTCGTCGCCGCGGATGAGCTCGACGTAGTTGAAGTCGTCGCCGGTGTGCATCAGCACGCTCTCGGGCAGCCGGCGTCGCAGGTCGATCTCGCGCTCCGCGTCGAGCAGGGAGATCTTGATGCCCGCGACCTTCGGCTCGTGGTCGCGGATCAGCCCCAGGACCACCTCGGCCGCGACGTCGAGGTCGGCGCTGCCCCAGTAGCCGCGCAGCGCGGGGTCGAACGCCTCGCCCAGCCAGTGCAGGAAGACCGGGCCGTCGCTCTGGCGCAGCACCTCGTCGTAGACGGCGACGTAGTCGTCGACACCGGTCGCCGAGGCCGCGAGGTGCCGGCTGGCCATCACGACCGGCTCGGCCCGGCTGTCGCGGATCCAGGCGATCTGCTCCAGGTAGGCGTCGACGAGCCGGTCGACCGGGTAGGTGCCGGCCGGGTCGAGCTGGTCGGTCATCGCCCCGGCGACGACGCGACCGCCCCGGGCGGCGGCCTCGGTGCCGGAGGTGCGGATCAGCCGGCGGGCCAGCGCCCAGTCCAGGCCGTTGCCCCGCTGGGCGGTGTCCATGGCTTCGGCCAGCCCGAGGCCGAGGTCCCACAGGTGGCGGCGGAAGGCCAGGGTGGCGTCCCAGTCGATCGCTGCGGCCGTGCCGTGGTCGGCCGGGTCCGCCAGCGGGTCGGCCACGACGTGCCCGGCGGCGTAGACGGACCGGCTGGCGACGCCGGCCCCGCCGTACGCCGCGTCGAAGACGGCGCTGCGCGGGCCGACCCGGTGCAGACGCGTCTCGCCGTCGGCACCGGGGAGGTGCAGCTCCGTCGGCGTCCGCGTCGTGGCCTGGGCGGTGCTCATCGGGCCGCCTCGCTGCCGGCGATCATCCGGTCCCGCCAGGCGGCGCCGAGTGCGACGTCGGTGAAGAGAGCGGCGTCCATCTCGCGCAGGTCGGCGGCGACCTCGATCGGGCCGGGCAGCTGCTCGAGGACGTCGCGGTCGACGTCGACGCCCGGGGCGGTCTCGACGAGCACCAGCCCGGCCGCGCCGAGCTCGAAGACCGCCCGCTCGGTGACGTAGAGGACTCGCTGGCCCCGCAGCCGCGCCTGCTCGGCGCTGAACGTGACCTGCTCCACCTGGTCGACGAACTTGCGGTGCCGGCCCTCGGACTCGATGGCGAGCGTCCCGGCGCCCGGCACGGCGCGCAGCCCGCCGGCGTTGAACGTGCCGCAGAAGACGACCGTCGACGCGTTCTGGGAGATGTTGACGAACCCCCCGGTGCCGACGACCCGCTTGTTGAACTTGGAGACGTTGACGTTGCCGGCGGTGTCGATCTGGGCGAAGCCGAGGAAGGTGATGTCGAGGCCGCCGCCGTCGTAGAAGTCGAACTGGTAGGGCTGGTCGAGCACGGCGACCGGGTTGGTGGCGACGCCGAAGATGACGCCGCGCGCGGGCACGCCGCCGACCAGGCCCTGCTCGATCGTCAGCGTGAAGTGGTCCGACCAGCCCTCCTCGGCGGCGACCGCCGCGACGCCGTCGGCGATGCCGACGCCGAGGTTGACGACGTCGCCGTCGCGGATCTCGGCGAGCGCGCGCCGGGCGACGACCTTGCGCTGGTCGAGCGGGAACGGCTCCAGGTGGCTCAGCGCCGCCTTCACCGCGCCCGAGAACGCCGGGTTGAAGTCGTGCGTCACCAGCTGGCGCTGCTCCTTGTGCACCACGACCACGTCGACGCAGATCCCGGGGACGACCACCGACCGCGGGTCGAGCGAGCCACCCTCCGCGACCTGCTTGACCTGGGCGATGACCAGGCCGCCGCTGTTGCGGGTGGCCTGGGCGATGGAGAGCATCTCCAGCCGGGCGCCCTCCTGCTCCAGCGAGATGTTGCCGCGCTCGTCGGCGGTGGTGCCCCGGATGAGGCACACGTCGATGTCGATGGCCGGGTAGAACAGCCACTCCTTGCCACCGAGCTCGACCACCTCGACGAGCTCCTCGGTGGTGACGTCGTTGAGCCTGCCACCCTCCAGCCGCGGGTCGCAGAACGTGCCCAGCCCGACGTGGGTGACCAGGCCGGGACGGCCGCCGGCGATCTCGCGGAACAGCTGGGCCATCACGCCCTGCGGGAAGTTGTAGGCCTCGAACTGGTTCTCGATGACCATCTCGCTCATCCGGGGCGCCATCCCCCAGTTGCCGGCGATGATCCGCTTGGCGAGGCCGGGCTGGGCGAGGTGGTCCATGCCGCCGCCCTCGCGGTCACCGATGCCGGTGGTGTGCACGAGCGTGAGTCCGGCCGGTGCGCCGTTCTCGCGGTAGGCGTCGCCCAGGGTCCGCAGCAGGAGGTCGGGCTCGACCAGCCCGCCACCGGAGCCGCCGATGGCCACCGTGTCGCCGGGACGGACGAGGGCGATGGCGTCGGCGGCGTCGAGGAAGCGCGGGCCGCTGCGCACCCGTCGGGACGGGCGGGGCGTCGGGTCGGTCATGGGGTGGTCCTCCGAGCTGGGGTGGTGCGGGGGTCGGTCATGAGAGGACGCCGCCGCCGTTCACGTGGATCGTCTGGCCGTGGATGTACGACGCCGCCTCGCTGGCCAGGAAGACGACGCTCGGCGCGACCTCGTGCGCGAGGCCCATCCGGCCCGCGACCAGCGAGGCGGTCCGGGCGCGGGTGAGCTCCTCGTCGAAGCTCGCGTCGGTCATCGGGGTGGTGATCGGGCCCGGTGCGATCGCGTTGACCCGCACCTGGGGGCCGACCTCACGCGCCATCGCGCGGGTCAGCCCGAGCACGCCGGCCTTGGCCGCGCAGTAGCTGGCGAAGTCCTCGGCGCCCTTGTAGGCCAGCTGCGACGAGACGTTGACGATCGCGCCGCTGCCGCGCTCGAGCATGCCGACCAGGACGTGCCGGGACACGACGAAGACGCCGGTCAGGTCCACGTCGATCGTGCGGCTCCACTGCTCGAGCGTCATCTCGGTGATCCGGCCGGCGGTCATGTAGCCGGCGTTGTTGACCAGCACGTCGATCGGGCCCAGGGCGTCCTCGGTCGCGGCCACGAACGCCGCGGCCTCGTCCCAGCTGGTCACGTCGCCCTCGACGACCGCGACCTCGGCGCCGTCGCCGCGCAGCTTCTCGGCGAGCTCGCGGGCCTCGTCCTGCTGGCCGAGGTGGTGGATCGCGACGCGCGCGCCCGCGGCGGCGAGGGCCGCGACCATCTCGCGGCCGAGGCCGCCGGCGCCGCCGGTGACGAGCGCGGTGCGGCCGGTGAGGTCGAAGGCGCTCATCGGTCGCCGCCGTACCACGGGGCGCGGGTGCCGCGACGGATCTGGACAGTCTTGTTCTCGGTGAAGAACTCCATGCCCTCGCGGCCGAACTCGGCGCCGTAGCCGCTGTCGCGCCGGCCGCCGAGGGGCACCTCGGGGAACGCATCGGTCGAGCCGTTGACCCACACGGTCCCGGTGTTGAGGGCGAAGGTCAGGTCGAGCGCCTCGTCGATGTCGTGGGTCCACACCGAGGCGGCGAGCCCGAACTGCTGGGCGTTGGCCCGGGTGGTGACGTCGGCGAGGTCGGCGTACGGCTGGATGGTGGTGACCGGGCCGAACAGCTCCTCGCGGACCGAGTAGTTGTCGTCGGCCTCGGTGAACAGCACGGTCGGGGCGAGGAACGGCGCCGCGGCGGTGCCCTCGACCGTGGCCTGGGTGCCGCCGGCGACCAGCGTCGCACCCTCCGCGGTGGCCTTGTCGACCGCGGCGAGCACGCCGTCGAAGTGCTGCCGGGAGACCAGCGGGCCCATCTCCGTGCCCGCGTCGGCGGGGTCGCCCAGCCGGATCTGCGCGGTCCGCTCGGCCAGTCGCCCGGCCAGCTCGTCGGTGATCGCCGCGTCCGCCAGGATGCGCGACCCGGCGACGCACACCTGGCCCTGATTGAAGAACGACGCGAACAGCAGCCCCTCGACCGTCAGGTCGAGGTCGGCGTTGCGGGTGACGATGACCGGGGTCTTGCCACCGGCCTCGAGCGCGACGCGCTTGAGCCGGTTGCGGCCCGCGCCGGCGGCGATGTGCCGTCCGGTGGTGGTGGAGCCGGTGAAGCTGATGACGTCGGTGTGCAGGTGGCTGACCAGGCTCGCGCCGGCCGCGCCCTCGGCGACCAGGACGGAGAGTGCGTCGGGCTCCAGGCCGGCCTCGAGGAGGATCTGCGCCACCGCGAGGGAGGTCAGCGGGGTCAGCGGGCTGGGCTTCATGACGACCGAGCAGCCCGCGGCGAGCGCCGGCGGGAGCTTCTGGCCCAGGATGCCGAGCGGGAAGTTCCACGGCACGATCAGGCCGGCGACGCCGGCCGGCTCGCGCAGGGTGAACGCGAAGACGTCGGTGCCGATGTCACGGACGGTGCGCCCGTTGATGTCGCGGGCCAAACCGGAGAAGTACTCGAACGCGTTCACGGTCGCGGCGACCTCGCCGCGGGCCTCGCGGATCGGCTTGCCGGTCTCGCTCAGCAACAGCCAGGCGAGCTCCTCGGTGCGCTCCTCGATGAGTCGGGCGGCGGTGGCCAGCACCCGGGCCCGGTCGCGGCCGGTGGTACGGCCCCAGGCGCCGGTGTCGAACGCGCGCCGGGCAGCGGCCACGGCCCGGTCGACGGGCGCGTCGGTGGCGTCGCCACCGGTGAACAACGTCGACCCGCTGGCCGGGCCGACCCGGGCCGGCATCTCCTGCTCGGCCCCGACTCCCGCACCGGAGATCAGCGAGCCGATCACGGGTACGTCGTCGCGGACGTCGAGCACGGCGGGCCCGAGCAGGCGGGCGATGTCGGCGGCGGCAGGGGTGCTCATGATGCGGTTCCTTCGGTCGGGGAGGTGGAGGCGGCCTTCGCCGCGCGAGCGGCGGCCTTGCGGTCCAGGAAGTCCTGCTTGCGGCGGCGTGAGGAGTCCAGGCACGCCGTGTAGCCGGCCAGCGCGTCCTCCCCGGTCAGGGTGGTCCGCGCACCGGCCAGGAACTCCTTGGCGAGACGCACGGCGGTGGGCTCGGCGCCCAGCAGCCGCGTGGTCGTCTCCTTCACGGCGACGTCGAGCTCGGCCGCCGGATGCGCGGAGGTGACCACGAGGAGCTCGGCGGCGCGCGCGCCACTGATCAGCTCGCCGGAGAGCAGCAGGTGCCGGGCGACGCCGAGGCCGGCGACGTCGACCAGCCGCGAGGTGCCACCCCAGGAGGGCAGGTTGCCCAGCCCGAGCTCGGGCAGTCCCAGGGTCGCGTCGGCCGCGGCGATCCGCAGGTCGCAGGCGAGGGCGAGCTCGAGGCCACCGCCGTACGCACCCCCCTCGATGATCGCGACGCTCGGCACCGGCAGCGCGGCCAGCGCGCCGAACGCGTCCTGACCGAGGCGGGAGTTCCGCTCGGCCACGTCGTGGGAGGGGCTCACCCAGTCGGCGATGTCGGCCCCGGCACAGAAGGTGCCGCCGGCGCCCCGCACCAGCACGACGCGGACGTCGTCACGGACGGCGATCTGAGCGACGGCGTCGCGCAGGGACTCGACCATGGCGATGTCGAGGGCATTGCGCTTCGCGGCGCGGTCGAGCAGCAGCAGGGCGACGCCGTCGGGGTCGACGGACACGGTCACCGGCATGGGGAGTTCACTCCTTGGGCGTGGCTGATGGTGGAGATCTGGGGCGGCGTCAGGCCTTGCGGGCTCTCGCCGCCTGGTCGACCAGGAGGGCCAGGATGATCGCGGCGCCGACCGCGACCTGCTGGTAGAAGGCCTGGACGTTGAGCGAGGTCAGCCCGGCGGTCAGGGTCGCGATCAGCACGGCGCCGAACGCCGCCCCGACCATGGAGCCCTCGCCGCCCGCGAGCTTCGTGCCGCCCATGACGGTCGCGGCGATCGCGGTCAGCAGCAGGTCGGCACCGAGGGTCGGGTCGGCGGCGCCCAGCCGGGCGGTGAGGATCGCGCCCGCGAGTCCGGCGCCAGCGCCGGCGACGACGTAGGCCGACGCGGTGTGCCGGCCGACGCGGATGCCGGCGAGGCGGGCCACCTCCGAGTTGCCGCCGATGGCGATCAGGTACTCGCCGAACAGCGTGTACTTGAGCACCAGCGCGGAGACGATGGTGAGGACGACGAACAGGAACACCGGGATCGGGATGCCGGCGATGCCTCCGGCCAGCGCGTCCTGGAAGCCGGTCGGGATGCCGTAGACGGCCTGGCCGCCGGCGATGATCAGGGCGAGCCCGGCGTAGATGCTCATCGTTCCCAGGGTGACGATGAACGGGGTGATCTTGGTGACCGTGATCAGCAACCCGTTGACCAGGCCGCACAGGGCACCGACGACCAGCGCGCCGAGGATGGCCAGTGCTGGGGGCATCGAGTGGGAGAACAGGCCCGCGCACACGGCGGTGACCGCCACCGTCGAGCCGATCGAGAGGTCGATGCCGCCGGTGATCAGGACGTAGGTCTGGCCGAGCGCGAGGATGCCGACGACCGCCGACTGCAGCAGCACGTTCATCAGGTTGCTGGAGTCGAGGAAGAACGGCTTGGCAATGCCGAAGCCGATCACCATCACGACGATGACGGCGAGCAGACCGCCCTGGCGGGCCATCCGGCCGGCCAGGGTACCGAGGCCGACGGTCCGGCCCGGCTCGTTCGGCGTCGGCTTCCCGGCCGCGTCGCCCTGGGCCGGCGCGGTGAGCGTGGTGTTGGACATGACGGGTTCTCCTGCAGTGGCGGTGTTCGATGCGGGCTCGGGAGTCGGGGGGTTCTCACTCAGCGGCGGCATGACGGACCACCACCTCCTCGTTGGCTTCGCTGCGGTCCAGCTCGGCGACCACCCGGCCGCGGCGCATCACGAGGACGCGGTCGCTCATGGCGAGGACCTCGGGCAGGTCGGAGGAGATCATCAGTACCGCCTTCCCAGCGTCCGCCAGGCGGCGCATGATCGCGTGGATCTCGCCCTTGGCTCCGACGTCGATGCCGCGGGTCGGCTCGTCGAAGATGAACACGTCGCTGTCCGAGCGCAGCCAGCGGGCGAGGACGACCTTCTGCTGGTTGCCGCCGGACAGGGTCCGCACCGGCCGGTCGATCTGCATCTTGGTGTTCAGCGGCTCGAGCGCTTCGGTGGCCACCTCGCGCTGGCGGCGCCGGTTGAGGACGCCGAGCCGCGAGGGCGGCGCCATCAGCGTGACGTTGGACGCGGTGGTCATGTCCAGGGCGAGTCCCTGGTGCTTGCGGTCCTCGGTGAGCAGGGCGATGCCGTGGGCGATCGCGTCGGCCGGGCACCGGATAGTGACCTTGCGGCCCCGGACGTAGACGCTGCCGTGGCTGGCCTTGTCGGCGCCGATGACCGCCCGGGCGAGCTCGGTGCGCCCGGCACCGACCATGCCGGCCAGCCCGACGACCTCGCCGGCCCGGACCGACAGCGAGACGCCCTCGACGACACCGGGGACGGTGAGGTCCTCGACGCGGAGCAGCTCGTCGCCGACGTTCTCGACGTTGGACGTCACGCCGATCGCGGCGAGGTTGCGACCGACCATCATCTGCACGAGGTCGTCCTCGCCGCTGATCTCCTCGCGGGTCTTGGTGCCGACCAGGCGCCCGTCGCGCAGCGCGGTGACCCGGTCGGAGAGCTCCAGGACCTCCTTGAGCCGGTGGGAGACATAGATGATCGCCTTCCCGTCGGCGCGGAGCTCGTCGATGATCGCGAAGAGCTGCTCGCTCTCCGCGGTCGTCAGGGATGCGGTGGGCTCGTCCATGATGATGATGTGCGCGTCGGTGGACAGCGCCCGGGCCAGCTCGACGATCTGCTGCTGCGCGACGCTGAGCCGGGAGACCGGGACGTTCACCGGCGCATCGAAGCGCAGCTGCGCGAGCGCCGCGGCCGCGCGGCGCCGTGCCTCCTTCCAGTCGATCACTCCACCGGTGCTGTTCTCACGCCCCAGGACGAGGTTCTGGACCGCGGTCATCTGGGGCACCAGGCTGAGCTCCTGGTGCACCATCGCGATGCCCGACCTCATGGCATCCGACGGGCGCGCGAACTCGACCGGACGGCCGCCGACCCGGATCTCGCCGGAGTCGGGGCGCTGCACCCCGAAGACCGTCTTGAGGAGGGTCGACTTCCCGGCGCCGTTCTCCCCCAGGAGGGTGTGCACCTCGCCGGGGTAGGCCTTGAATCCCACCCCGACGAGGGCGTTCACCCCCGGGAAGGTCTTGGTCAGGTCAGTGACCTCGAGCGCTGCTTCCCGAACAGTCATCGGTCTTCCGTTTCTCCGGCGTGTGCAGATTCGTGCGGATCAGTTGAAGAGGTCGGTGAGGACCTGTCCGTCCTTGTCGTAGAAGTCGTCGACGTTCTTCTTCGTGATCAGCTGGGCCGGCGCGACGATCCAGGGGGCCAGCTCCTGGCCCTCGAGCAGCCGCACGACCGACTCCACCGCCCAGTACCCCTCCCAGTAGGGAAGCGGGCTCACAGTGGCGAACATGGTGCCCTTGCGGACCGCGTCGACCGCCTCCGGGACGCCGTCGGTGCCGACGACCTCGATGTCCTTGCCGGAGGCCTGGACGGCCTTGGCGACTCCGATGGCCATCGTGTCGTTGTTCGCGTAGATGCCCTTGACGTCCGGGTGCTGCTGGATGATCTGCTGAGCGGCCGCGAACGCCTTGTCGGCGTCCCAGTCACCGGGCACGCTGGCCACCAGGTCGAGGTTGCCGGCCTTCTTCACGCCCTCCTTGAACCCCTTGATCCGCAGGATCGCGGCGCTGGAGCCGGCCTGGCCCTCCACCTGCGCCACCTTCGCGCCGTTCGGGAAGTCCTGGGCGAACTCCGCCGCGGCCTGCGAGCCGTCGAGCTCGTGGTCCGGCCCGACGTAGACCGTCGCCGGCACCCGAGCGTCGTCGACGTTCACGATCGGGGCGCCCTGGGCCTGCATCTGCTTGAGGGCCGGCGACAGGTTCGAGGTGCTCTCCGGAGCCACGACGTACCCGTCGAAGTTCTGGCCGAGCAGGGTCTGCGCGATCGTGAGCTGCTCGGTCTGCGCCGACTCGCTGCTGGCCGCCTGGATGGTGACGTCGACGCCGAGGTCGTCGGCCGCGGCCTGCGCGCCCTTCTGGATGCCCTGCCAGTACTGGTTGGTCAGCGCCTTCAGCACGACCGCGATCCGGTAGTCGTCGCTGGCCTCGACAGCGCCGAGCTCGGAGCTCATCTTGGCGCCCTCCATCTCGGTGACGCCGTCCTGGTCGCTGGTGTAGGTGTAGTTCGACTCGCCGTCCGAGCCGCCGCTGGCGACCTCGTCCGCGGAGCTGCACGCGGTGACGGCGAACAGCGAGAGGCTGGCCGCCGCGACGGCGAACATGCGCTTGTGTCGGGTCATGCTGGTCTTGCCTTTCCGGGAGGGTGCCAGGGACTGGCTCCACTGGTGGGATCCGAGAGACGGATAGGAAAACGTTTTCCCATCCGTGCCGCGCAAGAGGCGCTCAGTTGCTGCTTCCTGTGAGGGGATCGGGGGGCTCCGGGGTGCACCCGCAGGTGCCGCGCCGCACGAGTCGCGTGGGGAGCATCCGGAGCTCGACGGGGTGCGGGTGGCCACCGTCGTTCCACCTGGCCTCGATGCGGTCGAGGAGGCGATGGGCGGCGTTGCGCCCGATCTCCCGCGCCCGGCTGTCGACGGTGGTGAGCTGGACGCCGTGCAGGTGCGCGACCCAGATGTTGTCGAAGCCGACGATCGCGACGTCGTCGGGGATCCGGACGCCGCGTGCGGCGCACGCCTCGATCGCGCCGATGGCCAGGCTGTCGTTGGCCACGAACACCGCGGTCGGGGGCTCGTCGGCGCCGAGCAGCTCCGCCATGGCCGGCGCGCCGGACTCCTGACGGGTGCTCTCGGCGACCGAGATCAGGCCGTTGACGGGAAGGCCCGCCTGATGCATGACGCGCTCGAAGACCTCACGCCGGATCTCGAAGGGGTAGACGTTCTGGGGGCCCGCCAAGTGGCCGATTCGCTTGTGTCCATGGGCGATCAGGTGCTCGACGGCCTGTCGCGCGCCGTCCTCGTTGTCGACGATGACGGCGTCGACGAGGTCGGAGCGCCGCATGTGGCGACTGGCCAGGACGACGTCGAGCCCGGCGTCGACGAGCTGGCTGACCTCGGCGTCCTGGAGCGTCACCGAGGCCATCACGATGCCGTCGACCTGGCGCTGCTGCATGCTGCGGATGACGTCGGCCTCCTTCACCGAGGAGCCCTCGGTGCTGCCGAAGATCAGCGTGTAGCCCCGCTCGCCGAGCACCTCGTCGATGCCCGTGATCATCTCGGGGTAGAGAGGGTTCAACACGCTCGCGACGACGACGCCGACGGTCTGGCTGCGCCGCCGGACCAGGCCCCGCGCGAGGGCGTTCGGCTGGAAGTCGAGCTCGGCGATGGCCGCCGCGATCCGACCCCGGGTGGCCTCGGCGATGTAGTAGTCGCCGTCACCGAGGAACTTGGAGACCGTCCCCTTGGACACGCCGGCCAGCGCCGCCACGTCGGCGATCGTGACCCGCTTCGTCTCGGTAGGAAAACGGTTTCCCATACCGGAGATAGTGCAGGTGACGACCGGCACACGTCAAGGGGGACGCCGGAAAAACTCTGCGCGACCCATGCTAGGCAGGGGCACCTGGCGGCGGTGCTCCGGGCGACGTCGCCCGACGACGTCGTCGCCGCCCCGACCTGGGCGTCGACGTACGGCGTCGTGGTGGTCCCGCGCGGCGCCTGCACCGGCCCGTCCGGTGGCGCCAACGCGACCGAGGGCGGCCTGGTGGTCCCGCTCGAGGCGATGACCAGGATCCGGTCGATCGACCCGGCGAACCGGATCGCGGTCGTCGAGGCCGGCGTCGTCAACGCCGACCTGGGCCGCGCGGTCGCCGAGCACGGGCTCTTCTACCCGCCGGACCGGGCAGCTTCGAGGTGTCCACGATCGGCGGGAACCTGGCCACCGACGCCGGCGGCATGCGGTGCGTGAAGTACGGCGTCACCCGCGCCTCCACCCTGGGACTCGAGGTCGTGCTCGCCGACGGCTCGGTGCTGCAGACCGGCGGCCGCACCCGCAAGAACGTGGCCGGCCTCGACCTGACCAGCCTCTTCGTGGGGTCGGAGGGAACGTTCGGCATCATCACCGCCGGCACGATGCAGCTGCAGCCCGCGCCGCCGCGGCCGCCGGTCACCTTCGCCGCGGCGTTCGAGACGCTGGCCGGCGCGGGCCAGGCGGTCGGGACGATCCTGGACTCGGGCCTGACCCCGAGCGTCCTGGAGCTCATCGACCAGGCGACCATCAACGCGATCGAGAACTACCGGTCGATGGGCCTCGAGCGCGACCGGTCCGCGCTGCTCATCGGTCAGTCCGGCGGCGAGAGCGCGGTCGCCGACGTCGAGACGATGGTCGCCCTCTGCACCGACACCGGGGCGACGTTCGTCATCCAGAGCGAGGACCCCGCCGAGGGCGACCAGCTGATGCAGGCCCGCAGGCTGGCCGGCACCGCGACGTCTGAGGCCGGCCCTCGATCATCGAGGACGTCGCCGTACCGCGGACCTCGCTCGTCGACATGATCGAGGTGATCGCGCGGCTGAGCGAGGAGTCCGGCATCCGGGTCGCCACCGTCGGCCACGCCGGCGACGGGAACCTGCACCCGGCGCTCATACTCGACCGGCTCGACGACGACACCCAACGGCGCGCCTTCGACCTCGCCGAGCGGATCGGCGCCGCGGCGGTCGGCCTCGGCGGCACCGTGACCGGCGAGCACGGCGTCGGCCTGCTCAAGCGGGAGTGGGTGCGCGCGCAGCTGGGTCGTACGTCGATCGACGTCCACGCCCGCATCAAGGCCGCCCTCGACCCGGCCGGTATCCTCAACCCCGACCGGGCCTTCTAGCGCCGAGCGTCCGGTCGGCCTGTCGTTCGGATGGCGATGGCCCGGGCTGAACGAACAGATGCAAGGACTCTGCCGCCGCCGCCTGCGCAGGCGTATGACGCTCGATCGCCGCCAGGCTCCGTCGTACCCGACCTCAGTGTCGTGGATTCGCGGTTGGTGCAGCAGATTCGTCAGGTGCGCGAGTCGCCCAGGGCAGTGGGCCGAACCCGTTGGAGCCAGGCTAGAAGTCGAGCACGTTGTCCAGGTCGTCGTACGGCGTGCCGGCCGCGAGCATCATGTCCGCGACGATCGCCCGGATCTGGGAGGCCAGCGCGGCGGTGTTGATCGTCAAGGACCCCGAGGCCGCGCGAATCGCCGACCTGGCGACCTCGATCAGTGCCGGCACGTTCTCCGCGTCGGTACGCGCCAACCGGGCCAGCTCGGCCACCGACTCCGCGAGTCCGACAGGCACCCGCTCGTCGTGACGCAGCATCGCCGCCGTCCGCCGGGTCAGGACGCGCGTGTTGCGCACCGCATGGTCCAGCTCGATGAGAGCGCTGACCCGTCGTGCCATCTCGGTGCGCTGCCGCCATCGGAACGGCGAGAGCCGAGCCATCTCGCTCCCGCTGTCGGCCAGCGCCGATACCGTGTCGATCATCGACTGCGTCGAGCGAGCCTGCGATAGCGCCTCGGCCGCCTTGCCGGAGTCCTGCTCCCGCAGCGCTCGCGCCACCTTGTCCAGGATGGCCGCCAGCTCCTCGCGCAGGTCCTGGATGCCACGCTCCATCTCCCGGACCGGGTTGGCCGGCAGCACGATGATCATGCCCAGCGCGATCAGGCCGCCGATCAGCGCATCCGCGAACCGGGTCAGCGCGGGATCGGTCATGCCCGGCAGCGGGACCACCGCGACCAGCAGGACACCGGAGATCACCGCCTGCGTCACCGCCAGGCCGGGCAGCCCCACGAAGCGAGCACTGATCACCGCCAGCGCGACGACCAGCATCAGCTGCCAGGTCCCGCGCCCGATCGACAGCACCAGCAACTCCCCGACCAGGATGCCGAAGGCGGCGCCGATGACGATCTCGACGACGATCGAGAGTCGCTCGCCGGTACCGATCGTCAGGGTCAGGACGGCAGCGATGGGGGCGAAGAAGGCCTGGTTGTGCTCGAAGATCTGCATCGAGACCCACCACGCCAGCGCCGGAGCCACGCTGAGACGGACCACCACCCGCCAACTCCCGGTCACCGCCCTGGCCCGGTCGCCGAGAGTCTGGATCACCTGGTCCCCTTCCATGCTCGGACGCCTGAGTGAACCACGAGTCTGCCGTCAACCCTGCCCGGCGACACCCGGCTGGTCGGTCCCTCCCTGGAGAGCACGGACGAGCAGCCGATCGAGTGGCTGCCGGTACGGCTCCGAGAGGGACGTCCGGAACCCCAACGGGGCGACCTACCGGCCGGACACGGACGAAGGCCCCCAAGCGTGAGTCACCGGCAGACGGGCAGGCCCGGCCGAGGTTGCCAACACCGACGTTTCCCGACGGCCCCGCGCCTAAGAGGCCAGCAACCGCTTGAGCATCTCGGCCAGTGGCGCGGCACGAGTGGCCGCGACCTCCCAGACGAGCTCGTCATCGATGATGGCGTAGCCGTGGGCCAGGACGTTGCGGAAGGCGACGATCCTGGGGAGATCGGGGATAATGGCCGCGATCTCGGGGTCCACGCGGCTCAGGCGGTTCAGCGCGTCCTCCACGATCTGAATCGTCCGCTCGACCGCTGAGCGCAACATCGGGTCGGACGGCCTCGTCGAAAGCTCCCGTCACCGCCGACCCGAACACCACCATGCGGCTGACGCCGAACCGGCGACACAGCTCACGATCGCGTCGCGATCCAGCACTAACGGACCGACGGATTTACGGTCCGCGCCGCTCGAAGCCCTGACCTGCGGTGATGCCGCGGCACGGGCAACTTCAGCACGTATTCGACACAGACGCTTGCCGACACGACAACCGCAGCGAGCCGAGACCACCCGGATCGAACTGACGACGCCTGAAATGGACTGACCTTCTGTCAAAATGCAAGGTTGAGGCGCCCGTCCCGAGGCTCCGGGCAGGCGACTCGTGTGTCGTGGGGCTAGTAAGCGTGTTGTCGTTGGCGACCCGCGGACAACCTGATATCCCCGAACAGGCCTGGCGAGCCGCGATCGATGGCGATGGCGTCAACGCCGAGCCAACCAAGCTCGCGAAGCATCGAGGCTCGTGGAGCCGTCCGGGATCCTGGCCGATTGCGAGTGTCCAGTCTCTGGCACGCCCCGAGCTGCACACTCACAGCAGGGAGCGGACCTCTTGCTCGAAGTGGGCCACGTGCGCCGAGGCAAGCGCCGCGGCCGTCTCGGGCTCACCTGCGACCACGGCGCGGATCAGGGGTTCGTGCTGGCGCACGTGGCCTGCCATCCCGGGCAAGCGCTCGAGGAACAGGCACCAGATTCTCGTGGCCAGGTTGTCGTAGCTCACCAGCGTGTCTTGCAGGAAGGGATTGTGCGTGGCGACGTAGAGGGCGCGATGGATCCGCAGGTCCAGGCGCATCAGGCGGTCCGGACCGCTCGACAGATCCGAGTCGGTAGCGGCTGCCTCCCGCGCCAGCGCCGACAGCGCAGTGCGCTCGGCCGCGGTCGCTCGAGTCGCCGCTGTCGCGGCGGCCAGCGGCTCCAGGCGCTGCCGGACCTCCGAGATGTGGGCGAGGTCGGTGATGTTGACGTCCGTGGCGAAGGTGCCACGCCGCGGATAGACCGCGACCAGGCGCTCGTGCTCGAGCCTCTTGAGCGCCTCGCGCATCGGCGTACGCCCGACGCCGATCGAGACCGCCAGACGCTCCTCGTTGATCGGTGACCCTGGCGCGATCTCCAGCATCACCAGACGGTCACGGATCAACCGGTAGGCGCGCTCGGAGAGCGACAGGGTCGGGTCGACGGCGTCGACGGACATCTCGTTGACGGACTCACCCACGTGACATAGATTAGTCGCCACGCTGATATATCAACTGTACTTCAACCGTCCATCAGGAGAGCGATGTCTTCCCCAGCACCCGAGTTGACCAGCGATCTGGCTACGACCGACCCCCTCGTCAGCGCCGCGATCGGCGCCGAGCTGCGGCGTCAGCAGACCACGCTGGAGATGATCGCGTCGGAGAACTTCGCCCCGCTCGCGGTGATGCAGGCCCAGGGCTCGGTGTTGACCAACAAGTACGCCGAGGGCTATCCCGGGCGGCGCTACTACGGCGGGTGTGAGCATGTCGATACGATCGAGCGCCTGGCGATCGAGCGCGTGCTGGAGCTCTTCGGCGCCGAGGCGGCGAACGTCCAGCCACACTCCGGCGCACAGGCCAACGCCGCGGCGCTCTCCGCCCTACTGGAGCCCGGGGACACCATCCTCGGCCTCGACCTGGCCCACGGCGGCCATCTGACCCACGGCATGCGACTCAACTTCTCGGGCAAGCTCTACGACGTCGTCGCCTACCACGTCAGCCCGACCGACCTACGCGTCGACATGGCGGAGGTCGAACGGCTGGCACTCGAGCACCGCCCCCGGATGATCATCGCGGGCTGGTCCGCCTATCCCCGCCAGCTCGACTTCGCCGAGTTCCGCCGGATCGCGGACGCCGTCGGTGCCTACCTCCTGGTGGACATGGCGCACTTCGCCGGCCTGGTGGCGGCCGGGCTGCACCCGAACCCGGTCGAGCACGCCGACATCGTCACCACGACCACCCACAAGACACTCGGCGGACCGCGCGGCGGTGTCATCCTGTCGCGGGCCGGGCTAGCCAAGAAGATCAACAGCGCGGTCTTCCCGGGGCAGCAGGGCGGGCCACTCGAACACGTCATTGCGGCCAAGGCCGTCGCCTTCAAGCTGGCAGCCGAGGAGCCGTTCCACGAGCGCCAGCGCCGGACCCTGGCCGGGGCCCGGCAGATCGCGGAGCGGCTCACCGGCGCGGACGTCCGCGCTGCCGGCATCTCCGTGCTCACCGCCGGCACCGACGTTCACCTGGTCCTGGTCGATCTGCGCGAGTCCGCCCTGGACGGCGCTCAGGGCGAGCGTCTCCTGGACGAGATCGGGATCACGGTCAATCGCAACGCCGTCCCGTTCGACCCTCGGCCACCCATGGTCTCCTCCGGGCTGCGGATCGGGACGCCGGCGCTGGCCACCCGGGGCTTCGACGCGACCGCCTTCACCGAGGTGGCCGACGTGATCGCCACGGCACTGGCGGGCACCGACGAGTCACGTCTGCCGGCCCTCCGCTCCCAGGTGGCCGACCTCGCTGCGCGCTTCCCGCTCTACCAGACCCCGGCGCTGACGAACGGCGCCCTCGCATGAGCGCGGAGGCACTGCCCGAGCACCCGGACTGGCTCTGGCGCAACCCCGAACCGGCGCTGTCCTACGACGCCGTGGTCGTGGGTGGCGGTGGCCACGGGCTGGCCACCGCCTACTACCTCGCGCGCAACCACGGACTGACCAACGTCGCGGTCCTGGAGAAGGGGTGGCTCGGCGGCGGCAACATGGCACGCAACACCGCCATCATCCGGTCCAACTACCTGTGGGACGAGAGCGCGTCGATCTACGACTTCGCTCTCCAGCAGTGGGAGTCGCTTCCCGACGAGCTCGACTACGACTTCCTGTTCAGCCAGCGTGGCGTGCTCAACCTCGCCCACACACTGCAGGATGTCCGCGACAGCCGTCGTCGGGTCAATGCGAACCGGCTCAACAGCATCGATGCCTCCTGGCTGGGACCCGACGAGGTGGCCGAGGTGTGCCCGATCCTCAACGTCTCCCCGGAGAGCCGCTACCCGGTCCTCGGGGCGACCTACCAGCCTCGTGCGGGGATCGCCAAGCATGACCACGTCGCCTGGGCCTTCGCGCGCGCCGCCGACCGCCTCGGCGTCGACCTGATCCAGAACTGCGAGGTCCAGAGCATCGTGAAGGCGGGCGAGCGGGTGGTGGGCGTTCGCACCAGCCGCGGCGTCATCCGAACGGCGACGGTGGGGATCGCCTCCTCCGGCCACACCAGCATCCTGGCCGCACGGGCGGGGGTGCGGCTGCCCCTACAGTCCTATCCCCTGCAGGCTCTCGTCTCCGAGCTCCATGAGCCGATCCACCCGACGGTGGTGATGTCCAACCACGTCCACGTCTACGCCTCGCAGGCTCACAAGGGCGAGCTGGTGATGGGAGCCGGCGTCGACGGATACAACGGCTTCGGGCAGCGCGGCTCCTTCCACGTCATCGAGCGCCAGATGGCTGCGGCGATCGAGCTGTTCCCCGTCTTCGGACGGGCCCAGGTGCTGCGCACGTGGGGCGGGGTCGTCGACGTCACGCCGGACGCGTCGCCGATCATCGGCAGCACGCCGGTCGAGGGCCTCTACGTCAACAGCGGCTGGGGGACCGGCGGCTTCAAGGCCACGCCCGCGGCCGGCTGGACCCTGGCCCACACGATGGCGACCGGGCAGCCTCACGAGCTGAACCGTCCGTTCGCCCTGGAGCGGTTCACCTCCGGTGCCCTCATCGACGAACACGGCGCCGCCGCAGTGGCTCACTGACCAGGATCCGAGGTATCCACATGCTGTTGCTCTCCTGCCCCTGGTGCGGGCCCCGCGAAGAGATCGAGTACCACTACGGCGGTCAGGCACACGTGTCCTACCCCGAGGATCCATCGGCCCTCACCGATGCCGAGTGGGCGGACTACCTGTTCTTCCGCGACAACCCCAAGGGCCCCTTCGCCGAGCGTTGGGCGCACGCCATGGGATGTCGCCGATGGTTCAACGTGGTGCGCGACACCGCCACCCACCGAGTGCTCGCGGTCTACCGACTCGACGAGCCTCGACCGAGCGACGTGACGGGAGACCGCGCATGAGCGACGCATCGCACCGCCTGCCGACCGGAGGCCGGATCGACCGGCGTCGGACGGTGACCATCCGGGTCGACGAGGAGGAGCTGGCCGCGCACCCCGGCGACACCGTGGCCTCCGCCCTGCTGGCCCACGGACGCCTCGGCGTAGCGCCGTCGCTCTATCACGGTCGGCCCCGCGGAATCATCGCGGCCGGCGTGGAGGAGCCCAACGCCATGGTGTGCGTGATCGATCGCAGCGGTGAGGCGCTCACGCCCGCCACCACGCTGCCGGTGCGGGCCGGGCTCGCGGTCGAGACCAGGACGGCCATGGGACGGCTCGACACCGCGCAGGACAACAGCATCTACGACAAGCGGTTCCAGCACGCCGACGTGCTCGTGGTGGGCGCCGGCCCCGCGGGCCTGGCCGCGGCACTGGCCGCAGCACGAAGCGGAGCCCGGGTCATCGTCGTCGACGATCAGAGCGAGCCAGGCGGGTCCCTGCTGGCCGCCTCGACCGAGTCGATCGACGACCGGACCGCCCTGGAGTGGGTCGCCGAGGTCTGCTCGGAGCTGACCGGTCACCCCGAGGTGACCCTGCTGACCCGCACCACCGCATTCGGCTCCTACGACGACAACTACGTGCTCGCCGTCGAGCACCGGACCGATCATCTCGACGTCCCACCCGCCCACACAGCGCGCCAGCGCGTGTGGCACATCCGGGCCCGCGAGGTCGTACTGGCGACGGGCGCTCACGAGCGGCCGCTCGTCTTCGCCAACAACGACCGGCCCGGGATCATGCTCGCCGGGGCGGTCCGCACCTACCTGAACCGCTATGCGGTCCGGCCCGGCGAGCGCGTGGTCGTCGCCACCACCAACGACAGTGCCTACGAACTGGTCCGCGACCTGCTCGACACCGGCATCGACGTGGCCGCGGTCGTCGACGCACGCCCCACCGTTGCCGAGCAGCTCACGCGCCTCGGCACCCGGGTGATCACCGGCAGCGCGGTGCGCGACACCGCGGGCGCGGGGCGCGTGACGGGCGTCGAGGTCGCCCCACTGACCGACGACGACTCGCCGGAGGGACCCGGCGAGTGGATCGAGTGCGACACCCTGGCCGTCTCGGGAGGCTGGAGCCCGGTGGTGCACCTGCACAGCCAGCGGCAGGGCCTACTGAAGTGGCACGAGGCCAGTGCGGCGTTCGTGCCCAGCGGCACCGTCCCCCACCAGCACGTCGTCGGAGCCGCTCACGGCGAGTTCACCCTTGCGGGTGCACTCGCCCAGGGGACGCGGGCCGGGGTCGAGGCCGCCACGGCGTCCGGCTTCCCCACCGAGTCAACGGCACCAACCGGCACCGGAGGTGGACTCGGCTCCGTCCGGCCCGTGTGGCTGGTTCCGGGCCGCTCCGGCGGGCCAGGGACCTGGCACGAGCACTACGTCGACCTCCAGCGCGATGAGACGGTGCCGCAGGTGTGGCGAGCCGTCGGGGCCGGGATGCGCAGCGTCGAGCACGTCAAGCGCTACACCTCGATCAGCACCGCGAACGATCAGGGCAAGACCTCCGCCGTCAACGCCATCGGCGTGATCGCCGCCGCCCTGGGCGATCGGAGCAGCCCGGGCGAGATCGGGACGACCACGTTCCGAGCCCCCTTCACACCGGTCTCGTTCGCGGCGTTGGCCGGGCGCGAGGTCGGCCGTCTCTTCGATCCCGAGCGCGTCACCCCGATCCACCGTTGGCACGTGGAGCACGGCGCGGTCTTCGAGGACGTGGGTCAATGGCTGCGCCCCTGGTACTACCCTCGCGCCGGCGAGAGCATGGACGACGCGGTGCTCCGCGAGTGCCGCGCGGCCCGGACCGGCGTCGGCATGATGGACGCCACGACACTCGGCAAGATCGAGGTGGTCGGGCCGGACGCCGGAGAGTTCTTGAACCGCATCTACACCAACGGCTTCAAGAAGCTCGCCGTAGGTAGCGCCAGGTACGGCGTCATGTGCTCCGTGGACGGCATGGTGATGGACGACGGCGTCACCCTGCGCCTGGCCGACGACCGCTACTTCATGACCACGACCACCGGCGGCGCAGCCCACATCCTGGAGTGGCTCGAGGAGTGGCTGCAGACCGAGTGGCCGGATCTCGACGTCACCTGCACCTCGGTCACCGAGCACTGGTCGACCATCGCCGTGGTCGGTCCGCGCGCCCGAGACGTGGTCGGCCGGATCGCCCCGGAAATCGATCTCGGCAACGACGCGTTCCCCTTCATGACCTTCCGGGACACGAAGCTGGCCTCGGGTGTACCCGCGCGGATCTGCCGCATCTCCTTCTCCGGCGAGCTCGCCTACGAGGTCAACGTGCCCGGTTGGTACGGCAAGGCGGTCTGGGAGCAGATCCACGCCGCCGGCCAGGACTTCGACATCACGCCGTACGGCACCGAGACGATGCACGTGCTGCGCGCGGAGAAGGGCTTCGCGATCGTGGGTCAGGACACCGACGGCACCGTCACCCCCCAGGACCTCGGGATGGACTGGGTCGTCTCGAAGCTGAAGGACTTCGTCGGCAAGCGGTCCTTCGACCGGGTCGACAACCAACGTCCCGACCGCAAGCAGCTGGTGGGCCTGCTCCCCGTGGACGGCCAAACCCGAATCCCGGAGGGCGCGCAGCTGGTGGCGGAGACCGACCGGGCGGTGACCCCGGGCGGAGAGCTGATCTCCCTCGGACATGTGACATCGAGCTATCTCAGTGCCGCATTGGACAGCCCGTTCGCCCTCGCCTTGCTCTGTGGTGGACGTGAGCTGCATGGACAGACGGTGCTCGCCACCGTCGGCGAGCACCTCGTGCCGGTCCGGGTCTCCGATCCGGTCCTCTACGACCGCGAAGGGACCAAACGTGATGGCTGATCACACCGCGTGGCGGGAGAGCCCGCTGGCGCACCTGTACCTCGACCCCGAGGCTCTCCTCGCCGAGGCGGACACCTCCCTGCGCGAGGTGCCGTACCTGACCATGGTCGGCATCCGCGTGGACCCCGGAGGCCCGGCCGGTGCCCGGCTGGCCACGGTGTTGGGCGCCGCGCTCCCCGACAGGTGTGCGGCGACCTCGAGCCATGGACCACACACCGCTCTCTGGCTCGGCCCCGACGAGTGGCTCGTCGTCTCCACCGACGAGCCTGAGGCACTCACCGAGGCGCTCGTCGACGCACTCGGAGACAGCTCCGGCGCCGTCATCGACGTCTCCGCAAATCGCACGACCCTCGAGCTCAGTGGCCCGCACGCACGCGAGGCCCTGGAGAAGGGCTGCGCGGCCGACCTGCATCCGCGGAGGTTCCACCCGGGCATGGCGATCACGGCAACCGTGGGCCCGGTCCCGCTGCTGCTGTGGCAGACCACGCCCGACACCTACCGATTGCTGCCCCGCTCGTCCTTCGCCGCCTACCTGGTCGCCTGGCTGCGCGATGCTCTCCTCGAGTTCGGTCTCCATGAGGACATTCGATGCCGCTGAGCGTCTTCGACCTCTACTCGATCGGCATCGGCCCCTCCTCGTCGCACACCGTGGGACCGATGCGCGCCGCGAAGCGCTTCGCCGACGAGCTGCACAGCACCGGCCTGGCGGCCAGGGTCGAACGCGTCAGCGTCGAGCTCTTCGGATCCCTGGGCGCCACGGGGCACGGGCACGGGTCGGCCAAGGCCGTGATCCTGGGCCTGGAGGGCGCAGATCCAGCCACGGTGGACACCGAGACCGCCGACGATCGAGTCCACGACGTGGAGCGGGCACAGCGTCTGCGCCTGCTGGGCGCCACACCGATCGCCTTCGTCCCCGACACGGACCTCGTGCTCCACCGGCGCAAGTCACTGCCGGGCCATCCCAACGGGATGCTCTTCCGCGCCTACGGTGCCGGCGGAGAGTCGCTGACCGAGCGGGTCTACTACTCGGTCGGGGGCGGCTTCGTGGTGGACGAGGAGGCCAGCGGCAGCGACCGGATCGTGCCTGACCCCACGGTCGTGCGCTATCCCTTCTCCAGTGGCGCAGACCTACTGGAGATATGTGCCCGCGAGCGACTTCGGATCAGCGACGTCATGCTCGCCAACGAGCTGTCCTGGCGCAGTGAGGACGAGGTCCGCAACGGCCTCCTGCACCTGTGGCGGGTGATGGTCGACTGCGTCGAACGTGGTTGCCATCGCACCGGAGTGCTGCCCGGCGGGCTCCGCGTCCCACGTCGGGCGCCCGGGCTCTATCAGCGCCTTCTCGCCGACACCCCCAGCGAGGATCCGATGCAGGCTGCGGTCTGGGTGAACCTGTTCGCCCTGGCCGTCAACGAGGAGAACGCATCCGGCGGCAGGATCGTCACCGCTCCGACCAACGGCGCCGCCGGCATCATCCCGGCGGTGCTGCACTACTACCACCGGTTCATCCCCGACGCCGACGAGGACGGCATCGTCCGCTTCCTGCTCACCGCCGGAGCCATCGGAATCCTCTTCAAGGAGAACGCATCCATCTCCGGCGCCGAGGTCGGGTGCCAGGGCGAGATCGGCTCGGCCTGCGCGATGGCCGCGGGCGCACTGTGCGAGGTGCTCGGCGGCACGCCCGAACAGGTCGAGAACGCTGCCGAGGTGGGGATCGAGCACAACCTCGGGCTGACCTGTGACCCCGTCGGTGGACTGGTGCAGATCCCCTGCATCGAGCGCAACGCCATCGCCTCGGTGAAGGCGATCAACGCAGCCCGCCTCGCGCAGGCCGGCGACGGGACACATAAGGTCAGCCTGGACCGAGCGATCAAGACCATGCGAGACACCGGCCGGGACATGTCCACCAAGTACAAGGAGACCTCACGAGGCGGCCTGGCCGTCAACGTGATCGAGTGCTGAAGGCGCGGTCCAGACCGGACCGAAGCTAGACCGCCGGCCGGATCAGTCTCCGGGCGGGTCCGACTGCAGACCGGACTACGGGGACGCGAGCTTGTCGGCGGAGGTCGTCGGCGGCGCGGAGTCGACGTCGGCCCAATCGTGCTTCTCAGTCCGCGCGGCATCTAGCTCCAACGCCTCGATGCTGTTGCGCAGGTGCTGCAGATGCTCGGAGACCAAGGCGGCAACCCCTGCTTCGTCTCGGCGTCGCACCGCCTCGAGGATCCGGCGGTGCTCGACGACCTGCTCCCGCCGCGCCTCGGCGGACTGCATCGCGTGCGCGTTCAGGAGGGTCCACAGTGGATGCTCATCCAGGTCGACCAGCGCGGACGCGAACGCCGCCAGATGGGCGTTCCCACACTGGCTCAGCAGCTCGGCGTGGAATCCCAGGGACATCTTCATGAACTCCGCGAGCTTGGTGATGTCATCCACCAGCACCTCGGTCTCGGCGAGCAGGCGCTCCAGGTCGGCGATCGCCGCATCCGGGGCCCGTCGGGCCGCCAGCGACGCCACCACCGGCTCGAGGAGCAGCCGCGCCTCGATCACCTCGGCGTTCGGCGGCCGCAAGTCGCTGGACGCCAGCAGCTCACGCAACGGCGACTGCTTCTGGCTGTCATTGGCCACGAAGGTCCCGTCGCCCGAGCGCACCTGGAGGATCCCTACTACCTCGAGCGCGAGAATCGCCTCGCGAACCGTCAACCGGCTGACACCCATCCGGTCGGCCAGGTCTCGATCGGAGGGGAGTCGGTCGCCGACCTTCAATCCCTCGGGTTCGCCGATCGCCTGCAAGAGCTGCATGGCGACCTGGAGATACCGACGCGTCGGCGCGATCGGCCTAAAGGTCAGGCGGTCAGACCGCTCAGCAGACATGCTGCCGAGTTTACCTCGGCTGCGCAGTGGCGTCCACTCACTCCAGGATTCGGAGAGCCTCAGGCCATCAGGCAGACCGCGGCGACCGCCAGTACCAACCCCCACCGGCGCCGGCCGAGTACCTCTCCGTACCAGTACCGCGCCCACAACACAGCCACGCCGGGATACAGGGCGGCGATGACGGCGGCACTGGCCACCTCACCGTGGCGGGTGGAGGCGACGAAGCACGCGGTCGCCACGCCTCCGAGCAGACCGACGCCCGAGGCTGCGGCCACGAAGCGCGGAGCCAACGTGGCCGAGCCGGCCGGCCGGAGGCCAAACCCGCACAACACGATCGCCGACAAGACCAGCTCGACACCGATCGGCAGCAGACCCGAGGACTCGTCGAAGTTGCTGATCGACACCCAGGAGCCACCGAACCCCACCCCCGCGAGAAGGCCGAGACCCGCAGCATCGGGTCTCGATGCAACGCCGCGCACCGGGGCGCCCGCCATCAGCGGGATGGCCAGCGCCCCCAGCCCGAGTCCCGCTGCCGTCGCGCCACCGACAACGCCGCCCGTCCCCACGTTCCAGAGACACGCGATGACGCTCGCGACCACTCCGGACAGGGGCGCAACCAGGGAGACGGCACCGACAGCCAGGCCCCGGAAGAGCGCAGCCGTCCCGACTGCGTTGCAGACCGCCGCCGAGAGGATCCACGGGCGGTCGCCGACGTTCCAGCTGCCCGGCACGACCACCGCCGCGGCCAGCAGCGACACCCCGCCTGCGAAGAGGCTCACGATCGCGATGCCGACCGCAGAGGCCTGTCGCGCGAAGTAGCTCGCCAGGAAGTCCCCCGTCCCGTACGAGAAGGCGGCCAACAGCGCGAAGTGGACTGCGTTCATAGTGAGGACACGGCCGATCACGGGATGAGTTTCGAGCCGCCGCCCGGCTCGTGAGACTGAGGTGGACCGGCGTCATCGCGTTCGTCCGGATACCGACCGCCACGCGTAGCCCACGACGAGGACCACGATCGTCAGCATGAAGGTCAGCCCCGAGACCGCCGCCGCCGTCGGGTCCAGGTTGTAGCGGAGTCCGGTCCACATCTTCACCGGGAGGGTCGTGAGGTCCGTCGTCCGCATGAACAGCGCGAACACGAGCTCGGTGAAGGCGATGATGAAGCAGAAGAGGACGCTGACGATGAACGTGGGTCTCAGCATCGGCACCCAGATGTCGCGCAGGCGCTCGAGCGGACGGGCACCGAGGGACTGGGCGGCCGTGTCCAGCGTCCAGTCGAACGACTGCAGGCCCGTGGTCAGCACGATGACCGCGTACGGCAACGCGAACAGGGTGTAGCCGATCAGCAGGGACCCCCAGGTGAACGCCAGGCCCACGTGTTCCATGACCAAGAAGAGCCCGAGCGCGATGACGGGCAGCGGCATGATCATGGGCAGGAGCAGCAGGGTGAAGTAGGCCGCCTGATGGCGCACCCAGCCCTTGACCAGGACGATGGCCGCACAGAGACCGATCGCCGTCGCGAGCAGCGCCGCGGCGATGGAGACGGTCGCACTGGTCACCAGCGCCGCCGCCCAGGCCGGATCCCGGAACAGCTCCGCGTACCAGCGAAGGGACAACTCATCCGGGACGAGCTGGATCAGGGTGGAGGAGCCCAACGAAGCGGGGACCGCCGCCAAGGCCGGGGTGATCAGGAACAGCAGGATGCCCGCGGTCAACAGCCCGCGCAGTCCGACGAGAGCAACCCGCACCGGCACCCAGTCGAAGACGCTGGAGAGGCGTTGGAACGAGGTGGAGTAGACGACCGAGCTCAACGCCGCGAAGCGCCTGCGCCGAGGCGCGGGCCGCCCTGAGGCTCCCGAGGACGCGCCCGCGTACAGGACCTTCAACCCGCCCAAGCGCGCTACCACGAAGCAGCCGACCACGGCCAGGCCCAGCAACAGCATTCCCTGCGCGGCCGCCTGGTTCCAGTCGGCGGTGGTGAACATGCTCGACATGATCAGCGAGGGCAGCGTCGTCTGCTCGTTCGTGCCGCCGAGCAGGGTCGGTGTGGCGTAGTAGGCCAGACCCAGGATGAAGGCGAGCGCCCACGCCGCGAGGATGCCCGGCAGGCACAGTGGCAACGTGACCGACAAGAGCCGCTGGCAACGATTGGCGCCCATGCTGGCGGCCGCCCGCACATACTCCGGTCGAACCGCCAGCACCGTGGGAAGCGCGCTGAGGACGAAGAACGGCAACTCGACGTGCACCAGGCCGATGAGCACGCCGGCGCGATTACCGATCAGCGTCGGAGCGGAATCGAAGACCGTCTCCAGGGCGCGGGAGACCGGACCGTTGGGCCCGAGCACGAGCACCCAGGACACGATCCGGACCAGCTCGCTGGCCGCGAACGGGATCAGCAACGCCGCGATCACGACCGCACGGACCATGCCGCCCCACACGGCGAGACCGCTGAGCAGGACCAGGCCCAGCAGGGCGGCTAGCACGCTCGACTGGAACGCGATCGCCAGTGAGTTCAGCATCGCGCGGCGCACGGCCGGCCCGTCGTCGAACTTCGCATACTCCCCGAGCGTGAAGTCGGGGAACCGCACGCTGCTCAGGAACTCGACGACGACCGGCGCTACAAAGAACGCGAAGACGTATGCCACGGGCACGATGACCAGGGCGCGCCGCAGGAGCACCACCCTGGTCATCGTGCGGGTCGGCATGTTCTCGTGAGAGGACACCCAGAGCTACCTTCGTCTCGTCATCCGCCGTGCTTGGCGAGCCACTGGTTCCACCGCTCGGTCGCGGTGTCGAACTCTTCGGCCCAGTACTTCACCGAGGAGTTGAGGATGTTCGGGTCGTCGGGCGCCGGCAGGGCGTCCCGCAGCTCGGCGGGCAGCAGATCGAAGGCGGCCGAGTTGACGGGAGCCTCACCGGGGAAGGCCTCGATGAACGCCGCCTGCCGCTCCGCGCTGATCGCACAGTTGATGAAGCGCATCGCATTCTCCGTCTGCGGTGCCGTCTTCAGGACCGCCCAGCTCGTGAAGGCCTGGATCGCACCCTCGGACGACATCGAGACGGGCGCGCCCTCCGCTGCCGCCTGGTGGAAGCGACCGCCCCAAGCAGAACCGATCACCGCCGTTGCGGTCTGATACTGCTGCACGAGGGTCGTGCCCGAGTCGTAGAACATCATCTCTCGCGCCTCAAAGAGCTCGTCGAGCTTCTTGAAGGCCCGGTCGTAGTCGATCGGGTACATGTCCGCGGGTGCGACGCCGTCGGCGAGGAGGGCCAGCTCGAGGTTGTAGTTGACGGCGTTCTTCTCCAGGGTGCCGCGACCCGGGAAGCTCTCGACGTCCCACAGGTCCGCCCAGGTGGACGGCTCGCCCTTGATCTTGTCGGTGTTGTGGCCCAGGCCGATCACGGTGATGTCGTAGGGGACCCAGTAGTCGAAGAGAAGGGCATCGTTCAGCCCTTCGCGGTCGACGATCTCGGTGTCGATCGGCGCCAGGATCGAGGCGGCGTCCTCGTCGGTGAGGAAGGCACCCAGCGAGACGACGTCCCACTCCTGGGGGCCCTGCACCTGAGCCTTGATCTGTCCCACCGAGTAGTCGTAGGGAACGACCTCGACCTCGAGCCCGAGCTCCTCGCCGCACGGCTTGTAGATGGCCTCCGCGGCAGCCTCACCGAACGTGCCCCCGCCGTCGGCGAGGACGATCTTGTCGGCGCTCTCGGACGCGTTGTCGTCGCCTCCGCAGGCGGCCAGCGTCGATGCGAGCACGATGCCTGCGGCGACCAGGGCCGATCGCGCAACTCTCTTCTCTTGCATTGGCAGTCCTGTTCTTCAGAGTGGATGTGAGTTCAGGTGAGACTGATGCCCGAGATCGACCCCGCGCCGAGCTGCCGCAGGGACAACTGGCGCCTAGGGCGCGGGATAGACGTGCACCGATTCGCGGTCGAGCACGAGGCCGACCACCTCCCCGGGGCTGGGTGCAGGCAGGCCGCCGGGTGGTTCCTTGAGCACCAGCAGGCCGTCGCCTACCTGTACCTCGTGACGCTGGTGATCACCCATGAACGTCGACTTCCGCAGCCGCCCGGACAAGGCGGGCGGCTGATCGCGCCTGGCGAGGTGCACCCGCTCGGGGCGGATGCATGCGACCACGGGATCCGAGTCGCCTACCTGGGAGCCGGGCCGACGAACCGTCAGGATCTCGCGCGCCCCGCCCAGCTCGAGGTCCACCTCGTGGTCGCGAATCCCCGCCACCCTACCCACGAGCCGGTTGGTCTCTCCCATGAACATGGCAGCGAACTCGGAAGCAGGCTCCTCGTACAGATCACGCGGCGAGCCCTGCTGAACCACGCCGCCCTCCTGCATGAGGATGATCTGGTCGCTCATCGCCATGGCCTCCTCCTGGTCATGGGTGACATGCACGAAGGTCGAGCCGACGGTGCGCTGGATCTCCTTGATCTGGAACTGCAGCGAGTGGCGCAGCCGCCGATCGAGTGCGCCCAGCGCTTCGTCCAGGAGCACGATCGAGGGGTTGAACGCCAGGGCCCGGGCCAACGCGACCCGCTGCCGCTGACCACCGCTCAACTCGTCAGGCCGGCGATCGGCCATCCCCTCGAGATCCACCATCTGCAGGCACTCGGCCACGCGTTCTCGCTGTTCGGCCTTGGGCTTCTTGCGCAGCCGCAGTCCGTAGGCGACGTTCGCTGCGACGTCCATGTGGGGAAACAGCGCGTAGTGCTGGAAGACGAGCCCGAGCTCACGCGAGTGCGGCTCGAGCTTGGTCGCATCGAGGCCGTTCAAGTACACGGTCCCGCTGTCCGGCTGCAGGAATCCTGCGATCAACTGCAGGAGCGTCGTCTTGCCCGATCCGCTGGGACCGAGGAGGGTGACGAACTCTCCCGCCTCGATGTGCACGTCGACGTCCTTGACCGCCTGAACCTCGCCGTAGGACTTGTTGACGCCGGAGAGCCGGATCGCCTCGGTACGGACCGACGACTCCGGGGCGGAGGTCACGGGCATACCCCCATCGCCCATCGACGAGCGATCGCTGCCATCACCAGACTCACTAGACCGGGCCGACCTTTGCTGGATAGTCATTGAGCAGTTCACCGCCGTCCTCTCTCACCACGATCGATCGACTGGAACAGAAGGTCCCGAGACCGGGAATCACCAGGAGCGGGACCAGGTGGAAGGCCATGCCCTCCCGGACGACGCGCTGGTCGTTGCCACGGAGCCGGAACAGCTCGAACTCGGGCCAGTAGATCCCCAGCGAGTAGGCGGCATGGTTCATGAAGTACTTGGCGTACCCGCGTTCGTCGTAGGCGTTGTACGCGTACATGTAGGCATCGTGCGAGGTCATCCCCGGACGGATGTTGGCCCGGACGGCCTCGACCGCTGCGGCGACGGCGTCGATGGCCGGCTGCGCGCCGTAGAGATCCCTGCCCTTGATCGCGGTCCGCTCGATCGGGCAGGCGTAGTGGTGGTCCACACCGCTGATGAACCAGGTCGTCAGCTCGCCTTCGGCCGCCCGGACACGGAACCACGGCGCATGCCCGGTCTCACCTCCGGGACCGGAGAAGACGTACGGGTCCTGAGGCGGGTGCTGGCCTCCGCTCGCGTAGATCACACTCTGCGCTGCCATCGCCGCCTCCACGTCCGACGCGCCGTTGCGCAACGCGTCGACGATGGCATCCGACGCGGCGCAGGAGATCTTTCCGGCGTTCCGCATCAGGGCGAGCTCGGCCTCGGACTTGACGACGCGCATGTCTTCGACCAGGTAGGAACACGAGACCACCTCCTCGGCGCCCGTCAACCGGACCAGAGCCTGGATGTCCTCATAGGTGATCGACTTGCGGTCGATCTCGAGACCGAGCCGACGGATGCCTCCGGGGCAGATCTCCTTGAGCTCGCGAGCGATGACCTCGTTGGTCTTCTCCCGATCGGGGTAGGACACCCAGTTGTCGACCCAGTTCTGGTCCTTCCAGACTCCCTCCCAGCCGCGATCGATCTCGCGCAGGATGAAGCGGTGCTCACCGTTCGAGCTCATCGCCAGCCGATTGCCCGCTGCGCGGCCGCCGGCCTGATTCGCGGTGAGGTAGACCAGGTTCTGCGGCGTGGTGAACACGACCGCGTCGATCCCATCCCGGGCCATCCGCTCGACGATGCGATCGCGGCGACCCTCCATCTCCTCACGCGGTATCGGCATCTGGAGCTCCGCGATGCCCTCCGCCCAGCTCGGCGTGGTGCCACTCGCCGACTCACGTGCTGAAGCCACGACGTCGAACCCCTCTCCTGTCATCTGCATCACATCTTTCTGGTCATGCGGCCATACGTCAAGAGGTTTGCTGGTCTGACCGTTATGCCATGGTGGTCGCGCTGGCCGATGGGTCGCGGTTCTCCCATAGGACCGTGCCCGCCCGCCATTCGGCCGGACGGGCCGAGCCGGACACCTGCGCGAGAGCGAGGCGGGTCCGCGCCGCCAGCGGGTCGGTGAACAGTGCCAGAGACACGGCGTCGCTGGTCACCTGCAGACTCCCCAGGTCGAGCACGCTCGCCGACGACCCGAGGACGTCGAAGGTGCCGACCGGGCCCTCCTCCTGCCGCACGCTGTCGGCGAGGCTGTTGCGGCCCGCGGACCGAAGCCGGCGCCGCACGGCCTCCTCGGTGATCGGCTCACCGAACACCGCGAAGACCGAGCTCACCACCACGCGCTCTGCCGCGTCCCCCACCACCTGGCACTCGAGGCTGGCGACGCCGCCACCGGGCCGAGACGACAGCCCGGCTCGGTTGCCCCGACGCGCCCAGAGCAGGTCCCGCTCGGTCTGGCCGGGGTTCGCCCCTCCCACCGCGGTGACGAACAGGTGCGTCACCGGGGCGAGCGCCGCCAACGCCTCGCCGACCCGGGCGACGACGTCCGCCAACGGATCGGGTACGTCGACGTCCAGTCGCACGACCGGGGTGTCGAGCGCCGCGCCCAGGTCGGGCCAGCCCTCTGCGACGACCACGCAGTCGACATGGCGATCGTTGCCCAGTGCCTCGTCGAGGCTCGCGTAGAGCGGGATGTGGTCGTGGCGCAGTCCCCCGCGACCGTGGCGACCGGCGAGGACCAACGCGTCCGCCACGCGCGTGGCCGTACCGCGAAACCTTGTGACCGCGGAGTCATGGACGAAGGCGTAGGCCACCTCGTCGGGGTCGTCGGTGACGAGACCAACCACCTCCACCGTGGGCTGTCCGAGGGATTGACGAAGGAAGTGAAGACTCGTTGGCGTGGTGCCAGCGACAACGACATTGGTCACGCGGAAACCTCCTGTATCGAGCCGGCCGTCGGCATCTTGTCGTGGAGCATCGGCCCCGAAGCAAGCAGCTGCCCGGGCGACTCGTCCACCAGCTCCCCGTCCTTGCACACCACTCGACCCCCACGGACCACGACATCGAGGGAGCCGTGGATCCGCCGGCCCTCGAAGGGCGTGTAGTCCGAGTCCTGCCGGAGCCGGGCGACCGTCACCTCGGTCTCACCCGACTCCGACCACACCAGGAGATCGGCGTCCGCGCCGGTGGCGATCACGCCCTTGCGGGGAGACAGCCCGGACAGTCGCGCAGGGTTCGCACACAGGAGAGCGACCGCCGCGGAGACCGGGACCCGGCGGTGGACGACGAGCTCCGACAGCATCAACGGGAGCCTGGTCTGCACCCCCGGCATGCCGAAGGGCATCGTGGTCAAGTCGTGGCGCCGATCGGTCTTGATCGTGGTGCCGAAGGCGCAGTGGTCGCTCGCGAGCGTGTCGACCTCGCCGGCGCACACGGCCCGCATGAGAGCCTCCATCGTCCCGCGACTGCGCAACGGGGGGCAGCACGTGTAGTACTCTCCGCCCCGCTGGGAGTACACCGAGTCGTCGAGCAGGGCGTAGTGGGGACAGACTTCGGCGTACGCCGGCAGGCCATCCGCTCGAGCGGCTCGGGTCAACCGGGTCGCCTCAGGCGTCGACTGGTGCACGAAGTAGACCGGGGCGCCTACCTCAGCGGCGATGCCGAGCACATGACGCACCGCCTTCACCTCGGCCGCCTCCGGCCGGGCCTCTCTGATCCGCTCGAAGCCGATCGGGCCGGTCCGCCCGAGATCGGCCATCATGGCCTCGATCATCGAGTTGTCCTCGGCGTGCACGTAGGTCATCCCGGCGTGCGGCAGCAACCGCTCCATCACCGCGCGGATCAGCGCGTCGCTCGCCATCATCTGGCCGCGATACGTCGTGTAGACCTTGATCGTCCGTACCCCTCGGTCGACCAGCTCAGGGACCTGATCGATGACCCCACCATCGCGATCGGTGAAGCAGCCGTGCAGGGCATAGTCGGCCATCGAGCCGGCTCGGGCGCCGGCCAACCTCTCCTCGACAGCCGCCAGCGGGGACTGCCCCGGCCGACCGATCGCGAAGTCGACGATCGTCGTGGTCCCGCCGAGCAGGGCGGCCCGCGAGCACGCCGCATGGTCCTCGGGCGTCTGGACGTCTCCGAACGTGATCCCCACGTGCACGTGCGGGTCCACCCCGCCGGGGAGCACCCACCGGCCGGCACAGTCGAGACGCCGGTCCGCCGTCATCGGCGGGGCGTCGGCGGCGTACCAGACCCCGGCGATCGTTCCTCCGGACACCGCGACGGTGCCGGGGAAGACACCGTCCGCGTTCGCGACCATGCCTCCCTCGAGGATCAGGTCGTAGTGATTGGGATCCACGTGCTTCCTCTCGTCTTTCGTGCGCAGGCCTTTTCAAGCGCAGGCCGCGGTGGGCGCGGGAGACGATGGCGCTGCCGCCCTTCCGTCCGCGCCCGCACCGGGCGTCGGCCCCAGCTGGTGACGAGCCGAGGCGTCGGGGACGTGGAGCGGAGCCCGCTCGGGGAGGCCGGCTCGATGGGGGCACGACCTCGGCGAGGGCCTGCGCACACGCGTGGCAGGCGGTCAATGAGAGCGTTCGCGAGTCGGCCCCGTCAGGTCTCGCGACACTCGACGGGGCCTCGGCCTCATTCCGTGATGGGGTTGTGGTTGAAGCCGGGCAGGACGAGGTGCCCCGCGTCCACCGGAACCGAGATCCCGGTCAGGTGGCGAGCGTCGTCACTCACCAGCCAGGAGACGACACCGGCCACGACGTCGGGCGTGAGCGCCGGCTGGTTCCGCAGCACGTGCCACTGACGGGTCGCGGCGAGGTAGTCCTCCTCGGTCGCGTCGTCGCGGCCGAAGATCCACTTGAGATTGGTGCTGTTGTTCCCCATCACCGTGTTGACCGCACTGGGCATCACCGCGTTGACCCGCACGCCGTGCGGGCCGAACTCCAGGGCCAGGTTCTTCATGAGGCCGAGCACGGCGTGCTTGGACGCCGTGTAGTGGCCGATGCTCTCGCCGGGCTCGAGACCGTTGACCGAGGAGGTCAGGACGACGGTGCCCGACCGCTGCTCGACGAGGTGACGCAACGCGGGCTGAACCGTGTTGAACGCACCCGTCACGTTGATGTCGTTGACCTCGGCCCAGTCGGCCGGTGTGAGATCGAGGAACGGGATCCAGGTCACGAGACCTGCGTTGGCGCACACGATGTCGAGCCGACCGAGCTCGGCGACAGCGTCGTCGACGAAGGTGGACACGGCTGCGTGGTCGCGGACGTCGACGATGCGGTGGAAACAGCGCCGCCCCGCCGCCTCGACGATCCGCACGGTCTCAGCGAGATCCTCCTCCGTGGCACCCGGGTACTGCGACGTAGCCGGCTGAGCGCAGAGATCGAAGATCGCGATGTCGGCTCCCTCGGCGGCCAGCCGACGGGCGATCTCGCGACCTTGACCACGAGCCCCACCACTGATGAGAGCGACTTTTCCTGAATGCAGACCCATGACTTCCTCTCGAGTACGGGCTGGGGGGGTTAGCGGAGGACACGCCGGATGGCGTCGACGACGTGGTCGACCGTCGGGATGTAGGCGTCCTCCAGTTCGGGTGCCGCCGGCACTGGAGTGTGCGGCGCCGTGACCATCGCCGGGGCGGCCCGCAGCGACCCGAAGTCTCGGCTGGCGACCAGCCCGACGATGTCGGACGCGACCGAGCAGCGGGGGGTGTCCTCGTCGACGACGACGAGCCGGCCGGTCTTGGTGACAGACGCGGCGATGGTGCTGTAGTCGAGGGGGGCGATCGTCCGGGGGTCCACGACCTCGACGTCGATACCCTCCTCGGCCAGGATGACCGCGGCCTGCTCCGCGAGGTCGACCATCCTGGCGATGGCCACGACCGTGACATCGGCACCCTCGCGGACGATCGCCGCCCGTCCGATCGGCACGACGTACTCGCCCTCGGGAACCTCGCCCTTGGTCTCGTAGAGCCCCTTGTGCTCCATGAAGAAGACCGGGTCCTGGTCGCGGATCGCCGCGGTCATCAGGCCCTTGGCATCCGCCGGATTGGACGGGGCCACGACCTTGATACCGGGGAAGTGGGCGATCGAGGAGTAGAAGCTCTGCGACTGCGTGCCGCCCGCCCGGACTCCGGCGCCCACCATCGCTCGAACGACGATGGGAATGCCCGACCCCGAACTGCCGCGAGCATAGTGAAGCTTGGCCGCCTGGTTCACGACCTGGTCGAGACAGACGCCGATGAAGTCCAGGAACTGGATCTCGGTCACGGTCCTGAAGCCCTGGGTGGCTGCGCCGATCGCCGCGCCGAGGTATGCCGACTCCGAGATGGGGGTGTCGATCACCCTCTCGCGGCCGAATTCCGAGACGAGATCACGGGTCACCCCGAACACCCCGCCCCACGCATCGGCGCGCTCGAATCCGCGCAGCGTCGCGCCGCCGGCGACGTCCTCCCCGGTCACGATCACCTTGGGGTCGCGCCGCATCTCCTCCCGCAACGCGTCGTTGATGGCGTCGGAGTAACTGATCTTGCGCACGTCTTGGCCCTTGTCTCTCTCGGATGTCTGGAAGCTCGGGGGTCGCTCAGTAGACGCTGAGGCCTTCGCGGTCGACACGAGACGTCTCGTCGGCGTACACGCCGACGAGCGCCGAGGCCGGATCCGGCCGGCTCGCCGACCTACCCGCCTCGACCGCGTCGTCGACCAGGTCGTGGACTTCGTCCTCGATGCCGTCTCGCAGTCGTTCCCAGTCGTCGATCTGCGCGGCGAGACGGTCCGCGTGGATCCGAAGCGGGTCTCGTGAGCGGAAGTCGTTCTCGATCTCGGGAAGTCGATAGCTGCGCTTGGACTCCCCCTCCCAGGCGCCGTGATAGCTGTACGTCGTGCACTCGAGGAACGATGGGCCCTCCCCTCGCCGGGCTCGTTCCACGGCCCGGCCGGCGGCCTCGAACACCGCGACGGCGTCCTGGCCGTCCACGAGCTCCGCCGACAGCCCGAAGCCTGCGGCTCGCTGGTGCGGCGGTACGGCGGAGGCGTAGCTGATCGGCGTGGCCTGCCCGAAGACGTTGTTCTCGCACACGAAGATCGCCGGGAGGTTCCAGACCGCGGCGAGGTTCATGGACTCGAGGATCGTTCCCTGCTGGGCGCCCCCATCTCCGAAGAAGCACACGGAGACATCTGGCCGACGATCAAGAAGGGCCGCCTGCGCGGGGCCCATGGCGAGCGGTCCACCCGCTCCCACGATCCCGCCGCTGGCGAGGTGGCCGACCGTGGCGTCGGCGATATGCATAGACCCACCCTTGCCGTCATTCGTGCCGCCGGCCCGACCGTAGAGCTCGATCATCATGGCCGCCGGCGAGACACCCTTCGCCAGGGCGTGACCGTGGTTGCGATGGGTCGAGGTGATCATGTCGGCGATCCCGAGGTGGGCCATCACCCCGGCCGCCACGGCCTCCTGGCCCGAGCACAGGTGCAGCAGGCCCGGCAGCTCACCATCCTGGAACAGGGTGTGCACCCGCTCCTCGAACACCCGGACCAAGGTCATGGTCCGAAACAGCTCGATCGCCTGCTCGTCGGTGATCGGGGTCGTCTCTACGCTGCTGGGCACGCACAGTCCCTTCCATGACGGACCGGATCTCGTGGTCGAGCGCCCGAGTGGGCGCCCACACCATGGCACTGGTCTGTAGGTCTATTGGTCTGACCGGTTAACCGTAAGTGATGTCGACCACTGGGTCAATGACTTCGCCTCGGCGAACTTCCCCGAGTCTCCGTCACGGACCGGTACTCGGCCGCAGCGCACCGAGTTCCGCCCGGACCAACGCCGAAGGGCCCGACGTCGGGTACGGCGTCAGGCCCTTCGGCTCTGTTGGTTCAGTACATCGGTTCAGCGCACCGTGAAGCCCGCGTCGACCTTGATCACCTCGCCGGTCACGTAGCGGGCCCGCTGCGAGGAGACCCACACCACAGCCTCGGTGATGTCCTGTGGATCGAGTAGGTCCACGTCGAGCAGGTTCGACATGTCCGAGCCGTTGCTCTCCTGATATTCCACGCACCTGCCCATGGCGGGATTGGTGGCCATGTGCGTACGGGTCGCGGTGGGCGAGACCATATTGGACCTCACCCCGTGGGGAGCCAACTCGATGGCCAGCGTCTTGGTCAGCCCGAACACGCCGTGCTTGGCCGCTACGTAGTGAGCCGTCGACGCGATCCCCTTGTGTGCCGACACCGACCCCACGAACACTAGATTGGCGCCGGTGCGACCGAGCATGTGCGGGATGCAGGCTCGCGCCACGGCGTAGCTTCCGAAGAGGATCACATCGGAGCACTCACGCCAGGTCTCCGGCTCCAGCTCCCACGTGTTGGGCGCGAAACTGAACACACCGGCGTTGGCGACGGCCACGTCGACCCCGCCCAGCCGGCCAGCGGCGTCGTCCACCGCACTCTTGACCGCCTCGGCGTCCCGCACGTCGACGGAATAGGCCAGGACCTTCCCCCGCCCCAGCGCGTCGACCTCTGCCCGGGCCGCTTCGAGATCCTCTCCGTCTGCCAGCTCATAGGGCACGGTGGGCAGGGAGACACCCGGCGCGTCCAGCAGCACCAGGTGGTCGCCGGCTCGTGCATAGGCCCTCGCGTGATTGAGCCCCTGCCCGCGAGCGCCCCCGGAGATGACCACGACTCTCGATCGCTCATTCAGTACCACGGTCCGACGGCCTCCCCTTCGCGTTCGACGACCTCGTGATTGAAGCCCTGGAGTTGCAGATGACCGGCGTCCACCGGCAGTTCGACACCCGTGATGTAGCGCGCCTCGTCCGAGCTGAGCCAGACCACCGCGTCCGCGATCGCACTGGGCGGGAGACCGGGCCGGCCCGGCAGCAGGTGCCAGTGCTTGGTCGCCTGGATGTAGTCCGCCGTGGTGGCGTCGTCGCGCCCGAAGATCCACTTGCGGGTCTCGGGGTTCTCACCCATCGCGGTGTGCACCACGCTCGGCAGCACCGCGTTGCAGCGAACGCCGTACCTGCCCAGCTCGTACGCCGTGCTCTTCATCAGGCCCAACACACCGTGCTTCGATGCGGCGTAGTGCGCCAGGTCCTTGCCGGACTCGTGGCCCATCACCGACGACGTGATGACGATGCTTCCCTGCTCACGAGCGATCATGTGGGGTGCGACCGCCTTGATGCCTCGCCACACGCCGGTGAGGTTGACGTCCAGCACCGTGCTCCACGTGTCGTCGTCCATTTCCCACAGCGGAACGAAGCTGTGTACGCCGGCACTGGCGCACAGGACGTCGAGGGCACCGAATCTGTCGATCGTGGCCGTCACCGCAGCATCCATGTCCTGCTGTGACCGGACGTCCCCCACGATCGTGAGGCATCTCGCGCCCAACTGCTCCACCATCGTGCGAGTGGTGTCGAGATCGTCCTCGCTGCCGAGCGTGTAGGGCACCGTATCCAGGTCGTGACACACGTCGACGAGCGCCACGTTGGCGCCTTGGGAGGCGGCCTTGAGGGCGATCGCACGGCCCTGTCCGCGGGCACCGCCGGTGATCAGATAGGACTTGGACATGAGGAGTTCCTCTCTCTTCTAGACGACGCAGATGCGTTCGACGGCTGCGGCGATCCGCGAGACGCTCGGCCGCACTGCGTCGTCGAGGGCGATGGAGTAGGGAATGGGCACATGGGCACGCGCCACACGTTGAGGCGCCGCCCGCATCTCGACGCCGCGCTCGGCGACGGCTGCCAGGATCTCGGCACTCACCCCGAAACCCAGGTAGTCCTCGTCGACGACCACGAGACGACCGGTCCTGGCCACCGAGCCGAGCACGGTCTCGAGGTCCAACGGGACGATCGACCGCAGGTCGACCACCTCACAGGACAGACCCCGCTGGGCCAGTTCTTGGGCCGCGCGCAAGCACTCGTGAACGGTGTAGGACGCCGACACCAAGGTCACGTCTGACCCCTCGCGCGCCACCCGCGCGGATCCCAGATCGACCGTGTAGTCCGTCTCGGGGACGTCGAGCGCGGTCCACTGCTCGATGCCGGGACCGTAGGGCAATGCCAACAGACTGGAGTGGAAGAAGAAGAACACCGGATCGTCGCTGGCGACGCTCGCGCGCAGCAGGCCCTTGGCGTCGTATGAGGTCGCCGGCGCCACCAGCCTGAGCCCCGGCACGTGGGCGAAGGTGCCGAACAGGGTCTGCGCATGGACCGCTCCCTGTCGCAGCGGGTTGCCGACCTGCGTCAGGACCGTGACGGGTACTCGACGCCGGCCGCCGGTGCAGTACCCGATCTTCGCGATGTAGTTGTAGATCTGGTCCATCGCCACGCCGAAGAAGTCCACCCGCATCAGCTCGACCACCGGGCGGATGCCGCGTTGTGCCGCTCCAGCGGCAAGCCCGAAGAACGCCGCCTCCGAGATCGGGGTGTCGATCACCTGCCGGTCGCCGTACTTGGCGTGCAGGCCGCGAGTCTGTCCCGCGACGCCGCCCATGACCCCGACGTCCTCTCCCAGGATCAGGGTGTCCTCGTCCTCGGCGAGGGCGAAGTCGAGGGCCTCCTTCATCGCGTCGGCGAACGTGACCTGCCGGGGCGCTGCCTGGGTGCTCATGCGAACAGTCCTTCCGCTGCGGTACGAGGATCGGGATACGGAGAGGCCTCGGCGAACGCCAGGGCCTCGGCGAAGTCCTCCCTCGCCCTGTCGTTGACCTGGACGATCCACTCGGGGCTGACCACACCTGACTCGACCAACCTGGCCGAGTACTGCGGGAGCGCGTCCAGGCGCGTCTCCCGCTCCAGTTCGCCCTCGGGGCGGTAGGCCTGGCTGTCGCCCTCGAAGGCTCCGCGCAGCCGGTGGGTCCGGCTGACCACCAGACTCGGCCCCGCTCCCGCTCGGGCGCGGTCGACCGCCGACCCGAAGGCCTCGATCAGCACGTCGACGTCGCGATCGTCGACGCCGACGCCGGGCATGTCGTAGGCCCTGGATCTCACACTGAGGTCCTCGACGGCGCTCCCCCGACGGCGAGGAGTGCTAATGGCGTAGCCGTTGTCCTCGATGACGAGGATCAGGGGCAGCTTCCACAGCGACGCCAGGTTCATCGTCTCGTGCACGACGCCCTGGTTGCTGGCGCCGTCGCCGATGAACACCGCTGCGAGCCCGCCGGTCTGCTTGCGCTGGTGGAAGAATGCGTGTCCCGCGGCGACCGCGGTCAGCTGGGCCATGATGGCGCTGTTCTCGAAGTTCACACGAGAGTCGTTGAGCATAAAGTCGCCGGCCCGGCCCCCACACAGCCCGGTCGACCGTCCGTAGATCTCGGCGAGCATCGACTTCCACCCGACGCCCTTGGCGACGGCCAACGAGTGCGATCGGTGGGTGCCACCCACGTAGTCGTCGTCGGTCAACCAGACGCAGAGCGCGGAAGGAGCCACCTCCTGCCCGATCGAGAGCTCCAAGTTTCCCTGGATGGGGATCCGGAAGTCTCGGTTGTAGTCCTCGAAGGCGCTGTTGCGGCCGCCGAAGGCGGCCTTGGCGTGATCGCGCTGGCGCGCGAACTCCACACCCAGCATCTCTTCGAAGACCCGAGCTCGCTGCATCCTCTCCAGGACGCTTCGGCGCCTGGCGTCGTCCACGTCGTTCATCCGGTCTCCCCTTCTCTGTCATGGATCGGTGGGGGCGGGGCGATGCCGCCCAGCAGTGCCGGCTCATCCCCGCGCCCGCGCGGGAAGACGAAGAGCATCACCGCCTCGGTGGTCGAGTCGTTTCGAAAGGCGTGCCGCGTGCCGGGCAGTAGGAGGGTGTGGCTCCCCTCGACCAGCACGTGATCGACTCCGTCCAACACTGCGGTGAGTCGTCCCTCGATGACATAGACGAACTCGACCTCCGTGTGGGAGAGGGAGACGGTCGCACCGCTAGGTCGCATGACGGTCATACCGATGAGCAGCTCGCGTCGTGGGTCCGAGGCCACCAGGAGGTCTTGGTGCAGGGTCGCCTCGTCGGGCATGCCCGCGACTCCCGGCCAGCGTGAGACGTCGATGGGGCGGGTGCTCATGAGGCGCCTCCGGTTGCTGTCAACCAGGCCTCGGCGATCTCCAGGCGGGTGGCGAACCAGACGCCGTCACGCTGCCGAGCATGCTCCAGGAAGGAACGCAGGGAGCCCACCCGGCCAGGTCGGCCGATGATCCGCGGGTGCAGGCCGATCGACATCATCCGCGCGGAGCTCTCCCCTTCGCGGTACAGCTGCTCGAAGGTGTCGACGAGGTACTCCGAGAACTGCCGCGCGGTGACGGGCCCGTTCGCCTGCCAGAAGCGGAAGTCGTTGGCATCCGGGGTGTAGGGAACCACCAGACGCCGCTCCTGCACTCCCTCGACGAAGTACGGCGCGTCGTCGGCGTAGGAGTCGCTGTCGTAGACGAAGCCACCGACTTCCTCGAGCAACCGTCGAGTGCGCTCGCTGGCGCCGTAGCGGCAGTACCAACCGAGTGGCCGTCGCCCGACCGTGCGCTCCAGGCTGCGAATCGCCTCGTCGATGTGTGAGCGTTCCTGTGCCTCGCTGAGGCGGAAGACCTCCTCCCACCGATATCCGTGCGAGCACACCTCGTGCCGCGGGCGATCGCGGATCCACTCTGCAACCTCGCTGTTGCGCTCCAGGGCCTGTGCGCACGCGAAGAAGGTGAGCGGCACGTCGAACTCGGTGACCAGGTCGAGCAGGCGCCAGACGCCCACCCGTGAGCCGTACTCGTAGACCGACTCCATGGCCAGGTTCCGGGTCGTGGGCGGGTAGTCGTACTGGCCCCACTCCGTGCTGGTCTCCTGTGAATCGTCGCCGTTCTCGAAGGTTCGCTCGGAGCCTTCCTCGTAGTTGAGGACCAATGACACCGCCAGGCGGGCGCCATTGGGCCATCGAGCATCGGGGCCGTTCCGTCCGTACCCGACTAGATCCCTAGTCAACGCAGTCCTTTCCTCGTTCATGGATTGACAGTCGAGCGGCACGCCAGTCACCTGGGCCGCCAGCCCATCCGACCCACAGCGACGATCCCGACGGCCAGCACGGAGGCGATCAGCGTCACTCCGGCGGCGGCGGCGGTGGTGGGGTCGAGGTCGTAGCGGACCGCCGACCACAGCTGGACCGGCAGCGTGGTCAGGTAGGCCGAGCGCATGAAGAGCGCGAAGATCAGCTCGCTGAACGCGGTGATGAAGGCGAACAGCAGGCTCACCATCAGTGCCGGCCGCAGGAGCGGGAGCAGGATCCCGCCAGCGCGGCGCCACCACGGGGAGCCGAGGGACTGCGCTGCGCGGTCGACGTCCCAGTCGAAGCTCTGCAGCGCCGCGCTGAGCACCACCACGGCGTAGGGCAGACCCAACAGGGTGTAGCCCAGGATGAGTGCCAGCGGGGTGAAGGCGATGCCGACGTAGGTGAGGACGAAGAAGAGACCCAGCGCCGTGACCTGGATCGGCATGATCATCGGCATCAGCATCGTCGTCAGATAGCGGGTGCCCACCCCGTGATAGCGGCGAACCAGACCGATCGCCGCACATAGACCGATCGCGGTGGCCAGCGCCGCGGCCGGGATGGAGACCAGCAGGCTCGTGCGCAGGGAGGCCGACCAGGCCGGGTCCTGGAAGAGGGTGACGTACCACCGGGTCGACCAGGTGTCCGGCGTCAACTCCACCAGGGTGCCTCCGGACAGCGAGGCCGGGATGGCGGCCAGGGTCGGGGCGGCGAGGTACAGCAGGACGAGCAGAATCAGACCCAGGTGCACCGACCGCAGCAGCCGAGAGGCGACCCGTGTCTCGAGGAGCGCACCCGGACCACGCCACAGTCGGTCCGAGTAGGCGAAGCGCTGGTAGGAGGCGGAGACGACGCCGCCCTGACTTCGATGGTCGACGTCGGAACGTCCGCCGTAGATGACCCGCAGCCCACCCGCCCAGGCCAGGATCATGAAGCCGAGGAGTGCCACCACGACGAGGAGCACGCCGAGCGCGGCAGCATGGTTCCAGCTGCCGCCCTGACCGATGTCGTTGAGGATCAGCGCCTGCAGCGTCGTCTGCTCCTTGACGCCGCCGAGCATCACCGGCGTCGCGTAGTAGCCCAGGCCCAGGACGAAGGTGAGCGCCCAGGCTGCGACCACGCCGGGAAGTGCGAGTGGCAAGGTCACGGACAGGAAGCGCTGGATCTTGTTGGCTCCCAGGCTGGTGGCGGCCCGCCCCAGGGCCGAGTCCAGGGCCAGGACCGTGGGGAGCGCGGCCAGCGTGAAGAAGGGGAGCTCGACGTGCACCATGCCGATCAGGGCTCCGACCCGGCCGCCGAGCAGCGAGGCATCGTGGATGCCGAGGTTCGCGAGCAGGTCGGCCAGGGGACCCTCCGGACCCAGAAGCAGGAGCCACGAGACGATCCGGACCAGCTCGCTGGCCACGAAGGGCAACAGCAGCGCACCGACGATCACGGCCTTCCAGCGTGGCCCGAACGTCACGAATCCGGCGATCAGGACGCAGCCGATGGCCGCCGCGACCAGACTCGACTGCAGGGCGAGCATGAAGGTGTTGATGGTGGCCTGGCGCACTGCCGGCCCGTCGGTGAAGGAGCGGTAGTTCTCCAGGCTGAAGTGCGGGAACTCCAGGCTCCTGGCCACGATCACGAGGGCCGGCACCACGAAGAGGATGCAGACGAAGGCGAAGGGGACCCCCACCAGGGTCAGCGACCCTGCTCGGGCGCGAATTCCTTGTCGCATTGTCCCCTCTGATCCTCTCCGTGGTGCCGGCGCCGTGTCTCAGCAGTCGTCAGCTCTTGCTGGCGATCCAGTCCTGCCAACGCTTCTGCACGTCGCTGAAGTTGGCCGCCCAGTACTCCTGGTTCTCCAGCAGTACGTCCTCGGAGGTGATGTCCGGGACGATCTCCTTCAGCTCGGGTTCGAGCAGGTCGTAGGCGAGCGGGTTCACCGGGTACTGACCCTTGATGGCGTTGGCCGCCGCCGCCTGGTTCTCGGCCTCCATGGCGCACTTGATGAACTCCATCGACGCCTCGGGGTTCGGCGCGGTCTTCAGCACGGCCCAACTGGTGGAGGCCAGGATGGTGCCGTCCTTGGCGAAGGCGAGCGGAGCACCCTCCTCGGCTGCTGCGATGAACCGACCGCTCATGCTCAGCCCGATCGTGGCCGCGCCGCTGGTGTAGTTCTGGACCATGTCGGCGCCGGAGGCGAAGTAGCTCACCTTGCGCTGGTCCATCAGCTCATCGAGCTTCGCGAAGGCACGGTCGAGGTCCAGGGGATACATGTCCTTCGGCGCGACCCCGTCGGCGAGCAGCGCGAGCTCGAGGTTCTGGTTGATCGTGGTGGCCTCGAGGGTCGCGGGGCCGGGAAAGTCCTCGACGTTCCACAGGTCCGCCCATCCGGTCGGCGGAGTGGAGTACTTGTCGGTGCGGTAGCCCAGGGCCACGCCGGTGAGGTCGTAGTCGACCCAGTACGTGTGCTTGGCGCTGTCCGGAACGCCCTCGGTGTCGACCACGTCGTAGTCGATGGGCGTGAAGTAGTCGGCCGCCTCGTCCTCGGTGACGTAGGTCGGATAGGTGACGATGTCCCACTCCTTGGCACCCTCGACCTGGGCCTTGATCTGACCGACCGAGTAGTCGAAGGTGGAGTTCACGATCTTCAGGCCGGTCGCCTTCGCGCAGGGCTCGTAGATCGCCTTCTTCATTCCGTCGTGGTAGGAGCCACCACCGTCGACGACCATGATCGTTCCCTCGTCGGCACCGGAGGCGCCGCTGCTGCAGGCTGCGAGTGGTGCCAGGGACAGGAGAAGAAGGGGGGTCAGCTTGGACAGGTTCATCATGTGGATACTCCGACTCTTGCTCGGTTTGGGTCAGCTGGGACGAACAGCGGAACGTCGTACCGCGGTAGCTCGAGCTGCACTTGCTGGCCGACCTCCACTTGCGCGGTGCGCGAGCTGAAGTCCTTGATCACCAGACTCTGGGTTCCGATGTCGACGTTGTAGCGCCAGTGATCGCCCATGAAGACTCCGGCGGTGAGCACGCCTGTCAGACAGTCGCGCCCCCCGTCGGCAGTCAGGCGAATCGCTTCGGGGCGCACGCAGAGCAGAGGTTCGAAGGCGCCCACGTCCGGCACCGGGACGAGGCGGTGTGACGCCCCGAAGCGTTGCCGACTGCCCGGATGCTCCAGAGCATCCCCCTCGACCCGAGTCACCTCTACCAGGTTCGCCTCCCCCATGAACGCGGCCGCGAAGGGAGAGACGGGGTGGTCGTAGAGATCCGCCGGTGTCCCGACCTGCTCTATCGACCCCGCACGCATCAAGACGATGACATCGCTCATCGCCAACGCCTCATCCTGGTCGTGGGTGACGTGGATGAACGTCGCACCGATGTCGCGCTGGATCCGCTTGATGGTGAACTGCAGGCTCTGGCGCAGCTTGCGGTCCAAGGCACTCAACGCCTCGTCCAGCAACACCACCTTGGGTTCGAACACGAGTGCCCGGGCCAACGCCACCCGCTGGCGCTGTCCGCCACTCAGCTCGTCGGGCATCCGCGAGCCGAGGTCGGACATCTCGACCATGTCCAGGAACCTCTGCACCAGCTCGTGACGGTGCTGCTTGGCGGTGCCCCGGACCCTCAGGCTGTACGCGATGTTCTGCTCCACCGTCAGATGAGGGAACAGCGCGTAGTGCTGGAAGACCAAGCCGATCTCTCGACGGTGGGCGGGGAGCGTGGTGATGTCCATCCCGCCCGCCAGCACCGAGCCGGCGTCCGGATCCACGAAACCGGCGATGGCCTGGAGCAGGGTGGTCTTCCCCGAGCCGCTGGGACCGAGCAGGGTCACAAACTGACCCGGCTCGATCTCCAACGAGACGTCGTCGAGCGCCTGAGTGCGCCCATAGCGCTTGGCCAACCCGCGAAGCGAGATCGCCGTGCCCCCCTCGGCGGTCGCGGCAACCGCCGCCACCTCGGGCCGGGATGCCATGACTCGGCTCACCATTCCTGTGTCCGTGGCATCAGTCGAAGGCCTCGAGGCGGAGCGGTGCGTCGTTGAGCAGCTCGCTACCGTCCTCGCTCACGACCACGAAGCGACTCGCGCAGATGTTGCCGACGCCAGGGACGATGAGCATGGGGACCACATGGAGCGTCATGCCGACCTCCAGGGTGCGCTCGTCATGGGGCCGCAGCCGGAAGAGGTCGAACTCGTTCCAATGGATGCCGGTGGAGTAGGCCGCGTTGTTCAGGAAGTAGCGCTCGTAGCCGAACTTCTCGTGCACCCGGTAGGCGAGGGCATAGGCCTCCTGGGACGTCATCCCCGGGCGAATCCCGCCAACCACCGCCTCGGTCGCCGCCTCGACCGAGTCGAGCATCCGCTGGACCCCGTCGGTGTCCGGGTTGCGCAGCAGCGTCCGCTCGATCGGATTGGAGTAGTTGTGCCGGACTCCGGAGATGTACCAGCTCGTGGTCTCCCCGGGCTTCGGAGCGACTCTCGCCCAGCACATGTGCCCCATCTCGCCCGCCGGTCCGGAGAACACGTAGGGCTGGTTGTGGGTGTGACCACCGCCCTCGCGCATGATCACGGTCTGCGCGGCGATCGCGGCCTCGACGTCGGTGGCGCCAGCCCGCAACGCTTCGACCAGCGCCTCGTTCGCTCGCAGTGACGTGGGAGCCACACTGCGGATGACCTCGATCTCCGCGGGGGACTTGATCACCCTCAGGGACTCGACCATGCGGGTCGCGTTGGTCAGGCCCATGCCCGATCCGCTGCCCAGGCTGACGGCGCTCTCGTAGCTCAGCGAGGGTCGATCGAGCTCCAGGCCCAGCGTGCCCGCCGGCTTGCCGCCCACCTCGCGGATCGCCCGCACGGTGGCCGAGTCGATGCCCTCCCCGTCCTCGTAGTCGAACCAGTCCTTGACCCAGGTCTGCGGCCGCCAGACGGCCCTCCACCCCAGGTCGATCCGGCGCAGGATGAACCGGTGCGTGCCGTCGGCGGCGATCACCAGGCGGTTGAACGCCTCCGGTCCTCCGGCCTGGTTGCCGGTGAGGTAGATCAGTGAGCGCGAGGTGGTGATGACCACGACCTCGACGCCCTCGTCGTTCATCGCCTGCAGCAGGCCGTCACGACGGCGCTCGAGCTCTGCAGCCTCGAAGGGAAGAGTCCATTCACTGTCGGCCTGCACCCAGGTGGGCAGGGCTTCGACCAGTGCGGAGTTCTGCTTCATTCGGGTTTTCCTTTCGCCATCGGCGGGTCGGTTCGGTTGTCGCTTGCGGAACTGTCGCTCTCCCCGTGGGGTTGCCGGTGCCGGCGGCCCCCCTCGCCGGTGGGCCCCCAGACGCCGCGTTCAGTCGTCACCCACAGAGCCCGGACGTCCTCGGACGACTCGTTGCGCCAGCGGTGCGGGGTCTGACTCATGAAGTGCAGGCTGTCGTCGGCCCGGAGCAGGTGCTCCTCCGAACCCAGCCAGACACGGAACTCACCTCCGAGAACCAGCAAGAACTCCTCACCGTCATGCTGGTAGGTGTCAGCACTCCCCGCGCCGGGCGCGATCACGGCGTACTGCGGTTCGAGGAGGCCCTGGGTGGCGGTCAGCCATTCGTAGGTGATCCCCGGCGCCACCGTGACCTGCCTGCCCGCGCCCAGGGTGTGCATCGGCGTGGGCTGCTGGTCGTCGATCGGGTCCTCGCCACGCAGCGCGACGAGCAGCCGGGTCTCGGCCGACGGCGACATCCGTGAGAGGCCGCGTTCGATGGCGCTGAGAAAGGACACGCTCAAACCCGAGCGGTCTGCCACCTCGCGGAGCGTCAGGCCGGCCGATCGACGCAGCGTGCGGAAGTACCCGCCGTCATAGATCGGAGCAGCGCTCGCCGCCTTAGGGGTGGTCTCGAGGTCGCCCGAGATCCCCGCGTAGTCCTCCTCGTCGAGCATCCGCTTGATCGCCGGGGCGTTGAGGGAGCGCACCCGCCACCACTTGATCCGGCGCAGCCGATCCATCTCCTGAGCGCCGTACCGACGTCGACCACGCTCATCGCGAGGCGGCGAGATCAGGCCCTGGGACTCCCACAACCGCAGCGTCCCAGGGCTCATCGCCAGCGCCGCCGCCGCTTCGGTCACGGAGACGGTCGATCGTTCAACCGGAGTGGCCAAGGTCACCAATTCCTCTCTAGATACAGTCGTACTGTAGGTTCTGGTTGCCGCATCTGCAAGAGGTATATGGTGCATCTACAGAATTCCTGCAAGTATGTGGAGGCCTGATGGGAGGCGCTCGCCAGCCATCACTGAGATAGGGCGTGTCCCGGACGCGACATCCGTGCCCAAGGTCGTGCTCCGAGTGCGTGCCTCGCCAGGCGGCGGAGCGCAAGGCTACGGGCGCGCCTCGAAGCTCTGCCAACGCAGCGAGGGGAGGCTTGAGCCGAGCGCAGGCACAGGAGCGCCCTGGCGCGCTACGCCGCCCGTCAGCGCGTGCTGTCTCTCGGCGAGGAGCATGTGTGAGGTCGGCGAGCGCCGTGCGTCAGCACTTGGCGTGCGCTTCGCGCACACGTGGCATGCAACTGCGGCGGTTGCGCTCGCGGGCCGAGCGGGCATGGCCTCGCCCCGACGCCTGGCAGCGCACGGCTGAGGGATCCAACCGGGCAACGACGGCCAACGTACGGCCCTGGCCCGTCAAGGCAGCGGCCGAGCCGGCGCGCGAGGAATGCACCTCCGAGGCGCCTGGGCGGCCGACGAGCGCGAGGGCGCGCGCGGCCAGTCGCGACCGATGCTCGCAGTGACCCGCCGCGCTGCCCGACAGGCCCGGCGTCGACCACGCCGACATGGATCGCGGTGATCGTGGCAGCCTCTCGAGGAACGTCTTCCGGTTCTCGGCGAACGTGGCAAGGAAGATCGTCATCGCCGCGATGCCGCCGACCAGCGCGGCCGCGTCGCCTCCCTGGAGGCCCCCGTCGGTCCCCTTGGTGGACATCCCGTAGATCAGGTAGACGACGAGAGCCAGGTACGCGGTCGGCACCAGCACCGCGAAGGCATTGGTGACCCACACCGGACACGGCGGCTCCGCCCCGTCGGCATCCCTGCTCGACATGGCACGCTCGGCCATCGCGTCGCGGTGCGCGGTGCTCTCGGAGCCGGACCCGGCACCGTTGGACCCGGCACCAGCACGTGTCCGGTCGCCTAGAGCGCGCCCAGCGTGTTGCCGTGATGGCTGCGCCACCGGCCGACGACCTTGTACTTCTCCGGCCGACCGGTCTCCACGAAGGAGTGGCGGGCCAGCTTGATCGCGGTCTCGTTGGCCTTCGAGCCACCGGAGACGAACCGGACGTAGTCCAGGCCCTCCGGGGCGACGTCGGCCAGCTCCCGGGCCAGGGTCTCCTGGGCGTCGCTGGTGAACGACCCGCAGAACGCGACGGCGCGGGCCTGCTCGGTCATCGCCTCGATGACCTCCTCGACGCCGTAGCCGATGCTGATCACCACGTTGCCGCCCGACGAGGCGTCGAGGTACTGGTTGCCCTCCTTGTCCCACACGTGCACGCCCTTGGCGTGGCTGACCATGGTGGGCAGGCCGCGCTCGAGATCGCCCATCAGTACCGGTCGCCTCGTCGAGGCCTGGAACCAGGAACTCGTCGACCAGATCAGACGCTGCGGCCGAGCCGCCGGCCAACGACTCGGCTACCGGGTGCGGACCTTCGCCACCGATCCGGGGCGACGTGACGACCAGGGGGTCATTGTCTATGTCGCGGTCACCGCATCGAACCCGGAGGACGAGGACCGGATCAGCGAGCGGTCCAAGCTGCTCATCGAGAAGGGCCTCAAGGGCCCGTTCCGCTGATCGTCAGCCCAGCGCCCGGCCGAAACTTGCTCACGTATTCCCCACGGACCCCCGTAAATCACCGATTCTGGCCGACATCAGCCGGACACCACGCGAAGGGCCCCTGACCCGCGTCTCCGCTGGTCAGGGGCCCTTCCTCGGCTGGTGGCAGGTGCAGGATTCGAACCTGCGAAGGCGTAAGCCGACGGATTTACAGTCCGCTCCCATTGGCCGCTCGGGCAACCTGCCTCGGCGCTTCCGAGCGGGCCCCGTTTGGCCCACTGGCAGCAAGGCGAAACAATAGCGCAGGCACATCAGCGGGACGAAACTGCCGACCCGCCGGCTCGAGAGGGAGAAACCATGGCCGACTCGTCGTTCGACATCGTCAGCAAGATCGACCGCCAGGAGGTCGACAACGCGCTCGGCCAGACCGCGCGCGAGATCGCCACCCGGTTCGACTTCAAGGGCACCGGGGCCACGATCGAGTGGCAGGGCGAGCAGGCGATCGAGATCTCGGCGTCCGCGGACGACCGGGCGAGCGCCGTGCTCGACGTGTTCAAGGGCAAGCTGGTCAAGCGCGACGTGAGCCTCAAGGTCCTCGACGCCTCCGAGCCCCGCCAGTCGGGCCAGCAGAGCAAGATCGCGATCGCGCTCAAGGAAGGCATCTCCTCCGAGAACGCCAAGAAGATCTCCAAGCTGATCCGCGACGAGGGCCCCAAGGGCGTCAAGGCGCAGATCCAGGGCGACGAGCTGCGGGTCTCCTCGAAGAAGCGCGACGACCTGCAGGCCGTGATCGCGCTGGTCAAGGCCCAGGACTACGACTTCGCGGTGCAGTTCACGAACTACCGCTGAGGTCGAGTCGGCGCCGTCTCGCCTACCCCCCGGGGCGAGACAGCGCCGACTCGGCTCAGCCGACGGCCGCCTTCATGCTCGGGACCGTGAGCGCACCCGAGGCGGGGGTCACCCAGACACGGACGCCGGGCTCGATGCCGAGCTGGCGGGCGTGGGTCCGGGTGAGCACGAGCAGCACGTCCTCGCCGTCGTCGGTGAGCACGTTGACCCGGACCTCGAAGCCGACCCGCAGCACCCGCGAGACCGTGCCCTCGGCGGCGCCGGCGAGCTGGGGCGTCGTCGAGATGTGTACGTCGTGCGGCCGCAGCAGTACGCCGCCCAGGGTGGTCACCTCGCCGAGGAAGCTCATCACGAAGTCGTTGGCGGGCTCGTCGTAGAGCTGGTCCGGTGTGCCGACCTGCTCGACGCGGCCGTCATTGATCACCACGATCTCGTCGGCGACCTCCATCGCCTCCTCCTGGTCATGGGTGACGAAGACCGTGGTCACGTGCACCTCGTCGTGCAGCCGGCGGAGCCAGTCGCGCAGTTCCTTGCGCACCTTGGCGTCGAGCGCGCCGAACGGCTCGTCGAGCAGCAGCACCTTGGGCTCGACGGCGAGCGCGCGGGCCAGCGCCATCCGCTGTCGCTGGCCGCCGGAGAGCTGCGAGGGGAGCCGGTGCGAGAACTGCGAGAGGTGCACCAGTCGCAGCAGCTCGTCGACCCGCGCCGCGATCTCGGCCTTGGGCCGCTTGCGGATCTCGAGGCCGAACGCGACGTTCTTGGCGACCGTCATGTGCTTGAACACCGCGTAGTGCTGGAACACGAAGCCGACGTTGCGCTTCTGGGGTGGCAGCCTCGTCGCGTCCACGCCCTCGATCGTGACCCGACCGGTGTCGGCGGTCTCGAGGCCCGCGATGACGCGCAGCAGCGTGGACTTCCCACCGCCTGACGGACCGAGCAGCGCGGTCAGCTGGCCGGTGGGCAGGGAGACGGAGACGTCGTCGAGCGCGACGAAGTCCCCGAAGGTCTTGGTGACACCTGAGACATCGATGCTCATGGCTGATTCGGTTCCTTGCTGTGAGGTCCTGGCGAGCAGGGCGGGGCGGTCACGGGTGCTTGGGCCGCAGCACGGCGACGACGACGAGGCAGGCGATGCTGACCAGGATCAGCAGGAACGACGTCGCGTACGCCGTGCCCTGCTGGAAGTTCTGGTACTTCGCCTCCACCATCAGCGTCGCGGTCTGGGTGCGGCCGGTGACGTTGCCCGAGACGATCTTGACCGCGCCGAACTCGCCGAGGGATCGGGCCAGGCTGAGCACCACGCCGTAGATCACGGCCCACTTGATGCTGGGCAGCGTGATCCGCCAGAAGGTCTGGCGTGCGTTCGCGCCCAGGCTGCGGGCCGCCTGCTCCTGGTCGTCGCCGACCTCCGTGAGTGTCGGCACGACCTCGCGGATGACCAGCGGGAGTGCGACGAAGCAGGTGGCCATGATCATGCCGGGCGTGTCGAAGATGACCTGGAGGCCGTTGGCCTCCAACGTGGGCCCGAACCAGCCGTCCCGGCCGTTGTAGACCAGCAGCAGCGCCAGGCCGACGACGACCGGCGACACCGACAGCGGCACGTCGATCAGGGCCGAGAGCAGCCGCTTGCCCGGGAACTCGTAGCGGACCAGCAGGATCGAGATGGTCACGCCGAAGAGCGTGTTGATCACGACCGCCCAGAAGGCGACCATCAGGGTCAGCTCGAGCGCGTTGACGACGTGCGGGTCCTGGAAGGCCTCGATGAGGTTGTCGAGCCCGTTCGAGAACGTCTGCCGGACGACCAGCGCCACCGGCCACGCGACCAGGAAGAACACGTACGCGACCGCCGCGAGACGGAGCGCCCAGCGGACGGGAGTGGAGACCTCAACCACGGCGCGACACCCGCCTCTGCACGATGTCCAGCACGACGATGACCAGCAGCGCCACCGCCAGCATGATCGTCGCAAGCGCGGCCGCGGAGGCGGTGTTCCCGTTCTCGATGAACGACAGCACCCGCACCGACACCACCTCGGTGCGGAACGGCAGGTTGCCGCTCAGCAGCACCAGCGAGCCGTACTCCGAGATGGCGCGGGCGAAGGACAGCGCCGCGCCGGCGGCGATGGCCGGGGTCAGGCTCGGCAGCACGATGCGTCGGATGATCGTCGTCCGGCTGGCCCCCAGCGAGGCCGCGGCTTCCTCGACGTCGGACTCGAGCTCCTCGAGCACGGGCTGTACGGTGCGCACGATGAACGGCAGCGTCACGAAGGCGAGCGCGAGGAAGACGGCGCGCTCGGTGTTGGCCCAGTGCACCCCGATCGGGCTGTTGGGCCCGTAGAGCGCGAGCAGCACCAGCCCCGCGACGATCGTGGGCAGCGCGAACGGCACGTCGATGATGACGTCGAGGATCGCCTTGCCCGGGAACCGGTCACGGACCAGCACCCAGGCGATCACCGTGCCCATCACGATGTTGATCACCGTGACGAGCAGCGCCTGGCCGACCGTCAGCTTGATCGCGGCCCAGGTCTGCGGGTTCTGCAGGGTGGCGACGTACTGGCTCCAGCCGTTCTCACTCGCGGTCGCGACGATGGCGGCCAGCGGGATCAGCACGAGGATGCTGAACCAGACCATGGTGACGCCGAGGCCCAGGGCGGCTCCCTTGGTGAGCGTGTTCCTCGGGGTCGCACGACGAGAGCGCCGAGGCCGGCGTCCCTCGTGGGACGCCGGCTCGGCTGCCGCACCCGTGACCCCGGCGAGGGCTGACGTCACTCCTCACCCACCTTGCCGGTCTGCTGCTGGAGCTCGGTGATGATGCCCAGCGGGTTGCCGTCCTCGCCGTCGCCGAAGAACTTGTCCGCCGCTTCGGACCAGCCGCCGAAGTCGTCGTCGATGGTGAAGAGCTCGTCCGGAGCCGGGAACGGGTCGCTCGGGTCGTTGGCGCCCTCGACCTCGGGGATGTCGACGCCGTCGACGACCGGGCGGAAGCCGGAGGTGGCGTAGTCGGCCTGGGCCTCGGGGGAGGTCATGAAGTCGAGGAACGCCTGGGCGGTGTCGTCTGCGTCGGTCGTGACCGCGGCGGGGTTCTGGATCAGCAGCGTGTCCGGCGGTACGACGTAGTCGACGTCCTGGCCGTTCTGCTTGGCGAGGATCGCCTCGTTCTCGTAGGAGAGGAGCACGTCGCCGTTCCCCTGGGTGAACGCCGTGGTGGCGTCGCGACCGCTGCTCGGAAGCGCGATGGTGTTGCCGAGGAGCTTGGTCATGAACGCCTTGGCGTCGGCCTCGGAGCCACCGTTGCCGGTGATGTGGGCCCACGCGGCGAGGATGTTCCAGCGGGCCGAGCCGGACGAGCCCGGGTTCGGGGTGATGATCTCGACCCCGGGCTTCACGAGGTCGTCCCAGGTCTGGATGTCGTCGGGGTTTCCCTTCCGGACCACGAACACCACCACCGACGACGTGGCGATGCCGTCGGTCGCGTTGTCCTTCCAGTCCTTCGCGACCAGCCCCTCGTCCACCAGGCGGGTCACGTCGGTCTCCAGCGAGTAGTGGACGACGTCGGCGTCGGCACCCGCGACGACGGCGCGGCTCTGGTCACCGGAGGCGCCGTACGACGTCTGGAACTCGACGTCCTTGCCCGCGTCGGTCTTCTGGAAGTCGGCGAACACCGGCTCGTTGGCGGCCTCCATGACGGAGAACGCGTTGATGTCCAGGGTCTCCCCGCTGTCGCTGCCGTCCGCAGTCGAGCAGCCGGTCAAGGCCAGCACCCCGGCGACCGCGACCGCCGCAACCTTGATCGAAGTCTTCATCTCTCCTCTTTCCCGCCGCCCACGCTCGGGCCGTTTCTAGTGAATAACGAGGAGATTACTCGACTTTAGGCGGTTAGTGTCCAATGCCCACCTCCTGGGCGGGGCGTGTCCTGCGTCACACGCGGGCGGGCGCTCACCTGAAGAGACACCCGCGGGAGACCGGGGCGGCGGTCTATCGTGGAGAAGTCGGGAGGCGGTCAGGATGAACGGCGCTTCTGTTCCGCCGTACCGCCAGTACGATCGAGGGGGTCGTCCGCCCGCCATGGGGCGCGGGCCGACGACGGAAGCACGCAACTGAGGGAAGTGGGCGCGGCCGGTGTCTAACAAGCAGGTCAAGCAGCTCGATCGGGTGATCATCCGGTTTGCTGGTGATTCCGGTGATGGGATGCAGCTGACGGGTGATCGGTTCACTCAGGAGTCGGCGGTGTTCGGCAATGATCTGGTGACGTTGCCGAACTTCCCGGCCGAGATCCGGGCCCCGCAGGGCACGTTGCCGGGCGTGTCGTCGTTCCAGGTGCACTTCGCCGACCACGACATCCTGACCGCGGGCGATGCCCCGGACGTGCTGGTCGCGATGAACCCGGCGGCGCTGAAGGCGAACCTGGGCGATCTGCCCCAGGGCGCGACGATCATCGTGGACACCCACGACTTCACCGCCCGCAACCTGACCAAGGCCGGCTATGAGTCGAACCCACTCGATCTGCTGGGTGATGCGAACGACCCGCTGGGCGCGTTCGCGGTGCAGCCGGTGGACCTGACCGGGATGACGGTCGAGGCGGTCAAGGAGTACGGCCTGTCCCGCAAGGACGCCGCCCGGGCGAAGAACATGTTCGCCCTGGGCCTGTTGTCGTGGATGTATGGCCGCCCGACCGAGCCCACCATCGCGTTCCTGGAGAAGCGGTTCGCGAAGGTCGAGGCGATCCGCGACGCCAACATCACCGCGTTCAAGGCCGGCTGGAACTTCGGGGAGACCACCGAGGCGTTCGTGGTCTCCTACGAGATCAAGCCCGCCCCGATGGCCCCGGGGGTCTACCGCAACATCACCGGCAACCTCGCCCTGGCCTACGGCCTGGTCGCCGGCGGCGTCCAGTCCGGGCTCCCGGTGTTCCTGGGCTCCTACCCGATCACCCCGGCCTCCGACATCCTCCACGAGCTGTCCAAGCACAAGGCCTTCGGCGTCACCACCTTGCAGGCCGAGGACGAGATCGCCGGCATCGGCTCCGCGATCGGCGCCTCCTTCGCCGGCTCCCTCGGCGTGACCACCACCTCCGGACCCGGGATCGCGCTGAAGTCCGAGGCCATCGGCCTGGCCGTGATGACCGAGCTCCCCCTAGTCGTCATCGACGTCCAACGCGGCGGCCCGTCGACCGGCCTGCCCACCAAGACCGAACAGGCCGACCTCCTCCAAGCCATGTACGGCCGCAACGGCGAGGCCCCGGTCCCGATCGTCGCGCCGCAGTCGCCCGGCGACTGCTTCGACGCCGCCCTCGAGGCCGCCCGGATCGCCATCACCTACCGCACCCCGGTGATGCTGCTCTCCGACGGCTACCTCGCCAACGGCTCCGAGCCCTGGCGGATCCCCGAGATCGTCGACCTGCCGAAGATCGACCCGGCGTTCGCGACTACCGAGGACCTGACCGAGGACGGGAAGTTCCAGCCGTACGCCCGCGACGCCGAGACGCTGGCGCGTCCCTGGGCGCCCCCGGGCGTCGCCGGCCTCGAGCACCGCATCGGCGGCATCGAGAAGGCCGACATCACCGGCAACATCTCCTACGACCCCGCCAACCACGACCTCATGGTCCGCACCCGCCAGGCCAAGATCGACCGGATCGCCGACTCCCTCCCCCCACTCGAGGTCGACGACCCCTCCGGCCCCCCAGGACACGGCAAGGCCAAGGTCCTCGTGATCGGCTGGGGCTCCACCTACGGCCCCATCGGCGCCGGCGTACGCCGCGTCCGCAAGGCCGGCCACCACGTCGCGCAGGTCCACCTACGCCACCTCAACCCCTTCCCCCACGACCTCGGCGACATCCTCCACCGCTACGACAAGGTCCTCGTCCCCGAGATGAACCTCGGCCAACTCTCCCTCCTACTCCGCGGCAGATACCTCATCGACGCCATCGGCTACAACCAGATCAACGGCATGCCCCTCAAGGCCGCGGCACTCGCCGAGGCGATCGGCGGCCTCGTGGCCGACGCCGAGGGAGTCACCGTCGACCTCACTCCTCAGGAGGCAGGCAAGTGAGCACCACCGGGCTTCCGTTCCCCGGACTGCGTTCGGGTGTCGAGCTGGTCCCCACCACCGATCAGCCGCAGACCGGCAAGGACTTCACCTCCGACCAGGAGGTCCGCTGGTGCCCCGGCTGCGGCGACTACGCCGTCCTCAAGGCCGTCCAGGGCTTCCTGCCCGACCTCGGCCTGCGCCGCGAGAACATCGTCTTCGTCTCCGGCATCGGCTGCTCCAGCCGGTTCCCCTACTACCTCGACACCTACGGCATGCACTCGATCCACGGCCGTGCGCCGTCGATCGCGACGGGCATCGCGACCGCCCGCGAGGATCTCTCCGTCTGGGTCGTCACCGGCGACGGCGACGCCCTCTCCATCGGCGGCAACCACCTCATCCACGCCCTACGCCGCAACGTCAACATGACGATCCTGCTGTTCAACAACCGCATCTACGGACTCACCAAGGGCCAGTACTCCCCCACGTCCGAGGCCGGCAAGATCACCAAGTCCACCCCCATGGGCTCCCTCGACCACCCGTTCAACCCGGTCTCGCTCGCGCTGGGCGCCGAAGCCACCTTCGTCGCCCGCACCATCGACTCCGACCGCAAGCACCTCACCACCGTGCTGTCCGCGGCCGCCGCGCACCGCGGCACGTCGCTGGTCGAGATCTACCAGAACTGCCCCATCTTCAACGACGGCGCCTTCGACGCGATCAAGGACAACGACACCAAGGCCGACGCGATCATCCCGCTGGCCCACGGCGAGCCGATCGTCTTCGGCAACGGCGCGAAGGGGCTGGTCCGCGACAGCGAGACCGGCGGGGTGAAGATCGTCGCGGTCGCAGACGTCGGTGACGATGCGATCCTCGTCCACGACGCGCACAACCCCGACCCCACCACCGCGTTCGCGATCTCACGACTCACCGACGCCGGCTACCTCAACCAGTCCCCCATCGGGATCTTCCGCCAGATCGAACGCCCCACCTACGACGACCAGGCCCGCGGCCAGATCACCACCGCCCAGCAGGCCACGCCCGGCGACCCCACCGACCGCCTCGCCGCCCTCATCGGAGGCGGCGACACCTGGACGGTCGTCTGACCCTATCCTGGGTCGGTGCCAGACCAGCGCCGCGGCTTCCTCCTGGGCGTCGCGGCGTACGGTCTGTGGGGCCTGTTCCCGCTCTACTGGCCGCTCCTCGAGCCGGCCGGGGCGTTCGAGATCCTCGCCCATCGGGTGCTGTGGTCGTGCCTGACGATGCTCGCGCTGATCGTGCTGGTGCGGCGTACGCCGCAGCTGCGGGCGATCGCGCGGGACCGCCGGGTCCGGGTCGTGCTGACCATCGCCGCCGTCGTGATCAGCGTGAACTGGGTGACCTACATCTGGGGCGTCAACAACGGCCGGGTGGTCGAGACGTCGCTCGGCTACTTCATCAACCCGCTGGTGACCGTGCTCATGGGTGTGCTGATCCTGCACGAGCGCCTGCGGCCGGCGCAGTGGGTCGCCATCGGCATCGCGATCGCGGCCGTCGTCGTGCTCACGCTCGACTACGGGCGCCTGCCGTACGTCGCACTGGTCCTCGCGCTGTCGTTCGGCAGCTACGGACTCTGCAAGAAGACCGCGAACGTCGGCGCGACCGAGAGCCTGACCTTCGAGACGGCGGTCATCGGGCCGTTCGCCCTCGTCTACGTGCTGTGGCTGGGCGCCACCGGGTCGTCCAACTTCGGCAACCACGGCACCGGACACGCGCTGCTCTTCCTCACCACCGGCATCATCACGGCCGTGCCGTTGATCTGCTTCGGCGGCGCCGCCACCCGCGTCTCGATGGTGACCCTGGGCCTGCTGCAGTACCTCACCCCGATCCTGCAGTTCGGCCTCGGCGTGTTCTGGTTCCACGAGCAGATGCCCGCCGGCCGCTGGATCGGCTTCGTGCTGGTCTGGGTTGCGCTCGTCATCTTCACGGTCGAGGCGATCAGCCACCGGCGACGGCAACTGCGCCTGACCGTCGAGGCCTCCGCCGTCTGAGGACTACGCGGAACGGGTGGCGACGATGTCGGCGAAGGCCTCGAGCGCGGCGCGCACCGGGCCCTCGGGGACGGGGACGAGCCGGGCCTTGGCCCGCTCGGCCTCGGCGACGACGTACGCCCGAGCCTCCTCGATGGCGGGGTGCTTGCGCAGCAGGTCGAGCGCCTCCGCATGGCGCTCGTCGTCGCTCAGGTCGCCGTCGAGCAGCTCGCGAAGGCGGGCGTCGGCGGGGTCGGTGGAGGCCAGTGCCATCAGCACGGGCAGCGTCCGGACGCCCTCACGCAGATCGGTGCCGGGGGTCTTGCCCGACTCGCCCTGGTCGGAGGCGATGTCGAGGATGTCGTCGGAGAGCTGGAACGCCGACCCGACGATCTCGCCGTACGCCGTGAGCGCCTCCTCGACCTCACGGCTGGCACCGCCGAAGCGGGCGCCGTAGCGCGCCGAAGTGGCGATCAGCGAGCCGGTCTTGCCGGCGACGACCTCGAGGTAGTGCTGGAGCGGGTCCTCGTCGGGTCCGGCCGCGATCGTCTCGAGGATCTGCCCCTCGACCAGGCGGGTGAAGGTCTGCGCCTGGATGCGCACCGCATCGGCGCCGAGCTCGGCGGTGAGCTCGGAGGACTTCGAGAACAGGAAGTCGCCGGTGAGGATCGCGACGTGGTTGCCCCAGCGCGAGTGCGCGGTGTCGGCGCCGCGGCGCAGGTCGGCCTCGTCCATGACGTCGTCGTGGTAGAGCGACGCCAGGTGGGTCAGCTCGACCACGCAGGCCGCGGTGATCACCTCGTCGGCGTCGGGCCGGTCCCCCGCCTCGGCGGCGAGCAGCACCAGCAGCGGCCGGAACCGCTTGCCGCCCGCCTCCATGAGGTGGCTCGCCATCTCCGTCACGAACTCGGCGCGGCTGCGGACGTGACCTGCCAGCGCGTCCTCGACGAGGCCCAGGCGCTCACGAAGCCTCGTGGCCAGGGCCTCGTCACCGACGGGGAGAGCGAGAGCGGCAGATCCTGTCGTCACCTGAGGAATTGTCCAGCATGGTCGGCCAGCGTGAGAACCGGCCCAGGTACGACGCCGAGCACGAGCGTCGCGGCGAGCCCGACGGCGATGGTCAGCGAGGTGAGCACCGAGGGCCGGGTGACACTCGCGACCTCGCCCTGCTCGGGGCCGGCGTCGACGAAGAACATCAGCACGATCACGCGGACGTAGAAGAACACCGCGATGATGCTGCACACGATCGCCGCGAGCACGACCGGCCAGGCGCCGGCGGCGAGCGCGACGGTGAAGACCGCCCACTTGCCGACGAAGCCCGCGGTCAGCGGAATGCCGGCCATCGAGAGCAGGAAGAACGCGAACAGGCCGGCGACGAGCGGCGAACGGCGGCCGAGGCCGCGCCAGCGGGTGAACGCCGAGGCCTCGCCCGAGGAGTCGCGCACCAGGGTCACGACGGCGAAGGCGCCGATGATCGAGAAGGCGTAGGTCACCAGGTAGAAGAGCACCGCCTGGGTCGAGGTGATCTCGCCGTCGGAGAGCTCCGAGGCCTGCTGCACGCCGAGCACGCCGGTCAGCAGGAAGCCGGTGTGCGCGACCGACGAGTAGGCGAGCATCCGCTTCATGTCGGTCTGCACGATCGCGAGCACCGCGCCGACGAGCATCGTGAGGATCGCGACCACCCAGAGCATCGGCTGCCAGCTCCACCGGTCGGCGCCGAGCGCGACGTAGAAGAGCCGCAGGATCGCGCCGAACGCCGCGATCTTCGTGCCGGCCGCCATGAATGCCGTCACCGGCGTGGGTGCCCCCTGGTAGACGTCGGGCGTCCAGTTGTGGAACGGCGCCGCGCCGACCTTGAAGAGCAGGCCGACCGACAGCATGCCGACGCCGATCAGCAGCAGCGTCTGGTTGCCCAGGTCGTTGCGGACCGCCTCGTTGATGTTCGCGAACTCCATCGAGCCGGCGAAGCCGTACATCAGTGCGGCGCCGTAGATGAAGAAGCCGGAGGAGAAGGCGCCGAGCAGGAAGTACTTCAGCGCCGCCTCCTGGCTGAGCAGCCGGCGCCGGCGGGCGAGGCCGCAAAGCAGGTACAGCGGCAGCGAGAGCACCTCGAGCGCGACGAACAGCGTGAGCAGGTCGTTGGCCGTCGGGAAGAGCAGCATGCCGAAGACCGCGAACATCAGCAGCGGGTAGACCTCGGTGTGCTCCAGCCCGCGGGTGGACGCCTGGCGCTCGGCCTCGGTGCCCGGGAGCGCGGCGGCCTGGCCGGCGAACGCGGACACGCCGCCCTCGATCCGGCGCTCGGCGAAGAGCAGGACGCCGGCGAGCGCGCAGACCAGGATGACGCCCCAGAGGAAGACCGCCGGACCGTCGACGACCAGCGTGCCCTCGACGTCGATGGCGCCGCGGGCGGCACCGTCGCCGTGGTCCGCCAGGCCGCGCCAGACGAGGACGGTCCCGACCAGCGCGGCCACGAGGCCGCCGCCGGTGAGCACGGTCTGGACGAGGAAGCGCCGCTCGCGCGGCAGGAACGCCTCGACGATGACACCGGCACAGGCCACGGCGAAGACCAGGATCAGCGGCCAGATGTCGCCGTACTCGATGGTGGGCTTGGTGAAGTCCATAGCGTTGTCTCCTTACCGCTGACCGTCGCGAGCGGCGGCCTGCGGGATGCCTGGCAAGGCGGACGAGGGAGGCGTGGCGGAGCCACGACGACCGAGGACAACGCCGTCCAGGCGCCCGCAGGTCGTCGCGCAGCAGGTCGTGCGGTGAGGAGACATCGCTTAGTGAGCACCTTCCTCGGCCACCGGCACGGTCGGCGGGTCGTCGGTCACGCCGACGTGCTGGAGCAGCGAGTCGACGGTCGGGTTGACGGCGTCGAGCATCGGCATCGGCCAGAAGCCGAAGACCACGAGCGCCGCGATGAGCGGCACGACGGCGACCAGTTCGCGCCGGCCGAGATCGCGGATCGCCTCGTCACCGGGCACCGACGGTCCGGTCATCGTGCGCTGGTAGAGCCAGAGCACGTAGATCGCCGCGAGCACGATGCCGGTGACGGCCACCGCTCCGACCCACCAGTGGTAGTCGAAGGCGGCGATCAGCACCAGGATCTCGGAGACGAACTGGCTCAGCCCGGGCAGGCCGAGGGTGGCCAGGCCGGCGATCAGGAACAGCCCGGCCAGCACCGGCGCCCGACGCTCGACGCCGGTGATCTCGCTGATGAGGGACGTGCCCTTGCGCTGGATCAGGTAGCCGGCGAGCAGGAACAGCGCTGCGGTGCCGATGCCGTGGTTGACCATGTAGAGGATCGAGCCGGAGCCGCCCTGGCTGGTCAGCGCGAAGATGCCCAGCGTGATGAAGCCGAAGTGGCTCAGCGAGGTCAGACCGATCAGACGCAGGATGTCGTCCTGGCCGATCGCGAGGAACGCGCCGTAGACGATGGAGATCAGCGCCAGCGTGACCACCACGGGGGTCGCCCACTCCGAGGCGCCCGGGAAGAGCCCGAGGCAGAAGCGCAGCATCCCGAAGGTGCCGATCTTGTCGAGGATGCAGACCAGCAGCACGCTCGTGCCGGGGGTGGCCTTCTCGGTGGTGTCGGCCAGCCAGGTGTGCAGCGGGAACAGCGGCGCCTTGACCGCGAACGCGATCATGAAGCCCACGAAGAGCCAGCGCTCCCAGGCGGTGCTCATGTCGAGCTGCTGCAGGTCGGAGAGCAGGTACGACGGCGAGCCGGCGTCGGCCGAGACGACGTAGAGCCCGATCACCGCGGCGAGCAGCACCAGGCCGCCGCCGAGCTGGTACATCAGGAACTTCAGCGCCGCGTAGCCGCGACCCTCACGCCCGAAGCCGCCGATCAGGAAGTACGCCGGGATCAGCGTGGCCTCGAAGACGACGTAGAAGAGGAACACGTCGGTCGCGAGGAACACGCACAGGGAGAACGCCTCGAGTGCGAGCGCCCAGGCGAAGAACGCCGTCGGGTTGCGGTCACCCTCGTGCCACGCGGCGACGAACACGATCGGCACCAGGCCGACGGTCAGCAGGATCATCATCAGGCCGAGCCCGTCGACACCGAGGGCGTAGTGGACGCCGAAGGCCTCGATCCAGGTGTGGGTCTCGGTCAGCTGCATGCCCGCGCCCGCGTCGTACTGCGCCGCGATCACGATGCCGACCACCGCGGTCAGCAGCGCGAACGCCAGCGCGACCTGCTTGGGCAGCGGGGTGTGGCGGCTCGCCTTGGGCAGGAACGCCGTGACCAGCGCGCCGACGAGCGGCACGAGGATCAGGACGGTGAGCCAGGGGAAGTCGTTCACGCGAGATTCACCGCCAGGAGGGCCAGGGCGACCAGGAGCGCGCCACCGAGGATGGACAGGGCGTAGGTGCGGACGAAGCCGTTCTGGACGCGGCGGGCGAACCCGGCGAACCCGCCGAGCGCGACCGGGCCACCCGTGAACACGCCGTCGACGACGTACTTGTCGGTGATCAGCAGTGCCGTCGTGAGCTCCCGACCCGGGTTGACCACGAGGGTGTCGTTGATCTGGTTGCCGTAGACCTCTTCACGGCCGGCCTTGGTCACCCAGGAGACGTCCTGCGGAGCCTCGCGCGGGACCTCGCGCTTGCCGATCAGGAACCAGGCGAGTGCCACGCCGACGGCCACCACGCAGACCGCGATCACCGTGATGGCGAGCGCCGGGAGCGGTGGGTCCTCGTGTGGTGCTACGCCGGTCACCGGCGCGAGGAAGTCGACGATCCAGTCACCGGCGATCATCACGCCACCGAGCACCGACAGCGCGGCCAGCACGATCAGCGGCACCGTCATCACGGAGGGCGACTCGTGCGGGTGCACGTCCTTCTCCCAGCGCTTGTCGGTGAAGAAGGTCATCAGCATCATCCGGGTCATGTAGAAGCCCGTGATGCCCGCGCCGAGCAGCGCGCACAGCCCCACGAGCCAGTTCTCGGCGAGCGCGGTCTCGATGATCTTGTCCTTGGACCAGAAGCCGGAGAACCCGGGGAAGCCGATGATCGCGAGGTAGCCCATCGCGAACGTCAGGAACGTCACCGGCATCATCTTGCGCAGCGCGCCGTAGTGCCGCATGTCGACGTCGTCGTCCATGCCGTGCATCACCGAGCCGGCCCCGAGGAACATGTTGGCCTTGAAGAAGCCGTGGGTCAGCAGGTGGAAGATCGCGAACGCGTAGCCGGCGGTGCCGAGACCGGCGCCGAGCATCATGTAGCCGATCTGGCTCATGGTGGAGCCGGCCAGCGCCTTCTTGATGTCGTCCTTGGCGCAGCCGATCCACGCGCCCCAGAGCAGCGAGATCACCGCGACGATCACGACGACGGTCTGCGCGTCGGGGGCGAGGTCGAAGACGAAGTTGGAGCGGACGATCAGGTAGACGCCCGCGGTCACCATGGTCGCGGCGTGGATGAGGGCCGAGACCGGGGTCGGGCCCTCCATCGCGTCGAGCAGCCAGGCCTGGAGCGGGAACTGCGCCGACTTGCCGCAGGCGCCGAGCAGCAGCAGCAGGCCGAGGATCGTCATCGTGGTCTGCGACGCCTCGCCGGCCCCGGCGCTGATCACCGTGAAGCTGGTCGAGCCGAAGGTGATGAAGAACAGCATGATCGAGAGCGAGAGGCCCATGTCGCCGACGCGGTTGATCACGAAGGCCTTCTTGGCCGCCGCGGACGCGGACGGCTTGTGCTGCCAGAAGCCGATCAGCAGGTACGACGCGAGGCCGACGCCCTCCCAGCCCAGGAACAGTCCGAGGTAGTTCTCGGACAGCACGAGCATCAGCATCGCCGCGACGAAGAGGTTCAGGTAGGCGAAGAACCGGCGCCGCCGCGGGTCGTGGGCCATGTAGCCGATCGAGTAGACGTGGATCAGCGAGCCCACACCCGTGATCAGCAGCAGGAACAGCGCCGACAGCGGGTCGTAGAGCAGGTCCATGCCGACGTCGAGGTGGCCGGTCTGGAACCAGGTGTAGAGCTCCTGGACCACCTGGCGGTCGTTGTCGTCGCGGCCGAGCAGCGAGATGAACATCGCCAGCGAGATCGCGAACGAGCCGATCGGCAGCGCGGTGCCGAGCAGGTGGCCCCACCGGTCGGTGTACTTCCCACCGATCAGCAGCACCGCCGCGCCGGCGAGCGGGAGCGCGATCACCAGCCAGAGCAGCGAGAACACGCCGTCCGCGGAGGTCGGGTCGACGACCGGGATGCCGCCGCCTTCGTGGAACGCATACATCTACGCGACTCCTAGTACTTCAGCAGGCTGGCGTCGTCGACCGAGGCCGAGCGACGGGTCCGGAAGATGGTCATGATGATCGCGAGCCCGATCACGACCTCGGCCGCGGCGACGACCATCACGAAGAACGCCGCGATCTGGCCGTCGAGGTTGCCGTGCTGCTTGGCGAACGCGACCAGCGCGAGGTTGGAGGCGTTGAGCATCAGCTCGACGCACATGAACACCACGATCGCGTTGCGGCGGGTCAGCACGCCGACGCAGCCGATGGTGAACAGGATCCCGGACAGGACGACGAAGGGGGTCACGTCGCTCACTCGTGCTCACCTCCGGTCGCGGGGGCCTCCTCGGTCGTCGACGCCGGCGGTGCCGCGTCGCGACCGGCGTGCGGCGCCCAGCCGATCTGGTTCTCGATCTCCTCGATGTCGTCGGCCATCGCCGGGGCGGAGCGCACGGTGCCGCGGGCCGCGAGCACCCGCGAGACCGAGGACTCCGCGGCGGTGCCGTCCGGCAGCAGCGCCGGGGTGTCGACCGCGTTGTGACGGGCGTACACACCCGGAGGGGGCAGCGGGCCGAGGTGCGCGCCCTTGTCGGCGTACTCCTGGAGCCGCTGCGCGGCCCGCTCGGCCTGGCCGACCCGCGGGGTCAGCCGCTCGCGGTGGGCGAGCACCATCGCACCCACGGCGGCGGTGATCAGCAGGGCGCTGGTGGCCTCGAAGGCGAACACGTAGCGGGAGAACAGGATGTTGGCGAGCGCCTGGACGTTGCCGGGCGCATTCGCCTCGTCGAGCCCCACCGCGGTGCCGAGCGAGACCTGGCCGAGGCCGGTGACGAGCAGGACGCCGAGGGCGACGCCGCCCACGATCGCGAACGCCCGCTGGCCGCGGATGGTCTCGACGACCGAGTCGGACGCGTCGACGCCGACCAGCATCAGCACGAACAGGAAGAGCATCAGGATCGCGCCCGTGTAGACGATGATCTGCACCGCGAAGAGGAACGGCGCCTCCAGCACGAGGTAGAGCACCGCGAGCGAGATCATCACGACCGCCAGCAGCAGGGCCGCGTGCACGGCCTTGCGGACGAAGAGCAGGCCGAGGGCGGCGATCACCATGATCGGCGCGAGGATCCAGAAGGCCACCATCAGGCATCGCCTCCCTGGGCCGGCGCGGGCGCGGAGAACTCGCCGCGGTAGTAGGCGCCCTCGTCGTCGCCGAGCCGCATCGGGTGCGGCGGCTGCTCCATGCCGGGCAGCAGCGGGGCGAGGAGGTCGGACTTCTCGTAGATCAGGTCGGCGCGGTTGTCGTCGGCCAGCTCGTACTCGTTGGTCATCGTCAGCGCCCGGGTCGGGCACGCCTCGATGCACAGGCCGCAGAGGATGCAGCGCAGGTAGTTGATCTGGTAGACGCGGCCGTAGCGCTCACCGGGGCTGAACCGGCCCTCCCCGTCGGGGTCGTCGCTGTTCGATGCGCCCTCGACGTAGATCGCGTCGGCGGGGCAGGCCCAGGCGCACAGCTCGCAGCCGATGCACTTCTCGAGGCCGTCGGGCCAGCGGTTGAGCTGGTGTCGTCCGTGGAAGCGCGGAGCCGTGGGCTGCTTGTCGAACGGGTACTGCTCGGTGACGACCTTCTTGAACATGGTCCGGAAGGTCACCCCGAACCCGGCGACCGGGTCCCAGAACTGCTCCTTCATGGACTTGGACTCTGACTTCGGCTGGGCCATCAGCCCTCACCTCCGGTGACGGTGGAGCTCGAGGTGCGGAACGCGAGCGGCTGGGCGGCGCCGCGGACGGCGCCCCCGGCGGGCATCGGCGGCACCGGGTACCCGGTCGGGGCGGCCTCGGCCTCGGCGTCGGCCTCCCCCTGCTCTCCCTCGCCGACGAAGAACAGGACGAGGAACACGACGGCGAGGATGCCGATGCCGATCAGGATCCAGCGCCGGTCGACGCCACCCTCGAGCGAGATCGCGCGGATGGTCGAGACGGCGACGATCCAGAGCAGGGCGACCGGGATCAGCCGCTTCCAGCCGAACGCCATGAACTGGTCGTAGCGCAGGCGGGGCAGCGTGCCGCGCAGCCAGATGAAGATGAAGACGAAGAACATGACCTTGCCGAAGAACCACAGCAGCGGCCAGTAGCCCTCGTTGGCGCCCGCCCACACGTGGTCGATCCAGAACGGCGCGTGCCAGCCGCCGAGGAACAGCGTGGTCGCGAGCGCGGAGACCGTGGCCATGTTGATGTACTCGGCCAGGAAGAACAGCGCGAACTTCAGCGAGCTGTACTCGGTGTGGAAGCCGCCGACCAGCTCGCCCTCGGCCTCCGGGAGGTCGAACGGCGCGCGGTTGGTCTCGCCGACCATCGCGATGCAGTAGATGACGAACGACGGGGCGAGGATCAGCCCGAACCACAGGTCGTCCTGGGCGGCGACGATCTCCGAGGTCGACATCGAGCCGGCGTACAGGAAGACCGCGACCAGGGCCAGGCCCATCGCGACCTCGTAGGAGATCATCTGCGCGCTCGAGCGCAGGCCGCCGAGCAGGGAGTACGTCGAGCCGCTGGACCAGCCGCCGAGCACGATGCCGTAGATGCCGATCGACGCGATCGCCAGCACGAACAGCACGGCCACCGGCATGTCGGTGAGCTGCAGCGGCGTCTCCTGACCGAAGAAGTTCACGGTCGGACCGAACGGGATCACGGCGAACGCCACGAACGCCGGCACCGTGGCCATGATCGGCGCCAGGATGAAGACCAGCCGGTCGGCGGCCTTCGGGGTGACATCCTCCTTCAGCGCCAGCTTCACGCCGTCGGCCAGCGACTGGAGCAGGCCGAAGGGTCCGTTGACGTTCGGGCCGATGCGGTGCTGCATCCGCGCCACGACCCGGCGCTCCCACCAGATGTTGAACAGGGTGAGCAGCACCAGGACCAGGAAGATCAGCACCGTCTTGAGGCCGATGACCCACCAGACGTCGTTGCCGAACGCATCCAGCGAGTCGGCGGCCATCGGGAGTACGGAGGTGCTCACCGGTCGGCTCCCTTCGCGATCATGACCCGGCTGCCGGGCGAGGCCAGGTCGGCCAGCACGCCCCTGCCGAACGAGTTGCCCGGCACCCAGACGACGTCGTCGTCGAGGTCCGCCGGCTCCGCCGGCAGCGTCACCGAGCCGCGGTCGCCGGTGAGCGTCACGGTGCTGCCGTGGGCGTCGTACGTCGCCTGGCTCATCCGCGCGACCGGAGCGCGACCGGTGGCGCGGTAGGCCTTGTCACCGTCCTGCATCGAGCCGTTGTCGATCATCAGCTTCCAGGTCGCGAGCGCGAACCCATCGGTGGTGGAGGAAGACGCGCTAGCGCCTGCCTCGAACCCGCCGTCGAGCGTGGCACGTGCGCCGTCCCAGGGACCCATCTCCGCCATCTCGGCGCGCGCCTCGGCGACCGTGCGGAAGCCGAGCGGCCGACCCCGGCCCAGTGCGCTGAGCTCCTCGGCGATGCCGGAGAGGATGCGCAGGTCGGGCAGCGAGGAGGGGCTTGAGAAGACCGCCTCGAACGGGCGCGGGCGCCCCTCCCAGGTGACGAACGTGCCGGCCTTGTCGGCGGCCGGAGCGACCGGGAACACCACGTCGGCGGCCCGGGTCACGTCGGTCTCGCGCAGCTCGAGCGCGACGACGAACGTCGCGGCCTCGATCGCGGCGCGGGTGGCGGCCGGGTCGGCGGTGTCGTCGGGGTCGACGCCGCCGATCACCAGTCCGCCGAGCTCGCCGGAGCGCAGCCCGGCGACGATGCCGTCGGCGTCGCGACCGGGGGTGTCCGGCAGGTCGGTGCCCCAGTCGGCGCCGGCGTCGACGCGGGCGCCGGCGTCGGCGACCGGGCGGCCACCGGGCAGCAGGTTCGGCAGGCAGCCGGTCTCGACGGCCCCGCGGTCGCCGGCCCGGCGCGGCACCCAGGCCAGCCGGGCGCCGGTCTTCGCGGCCACGCTGGCGGCGGCGCTGAGCGCACCGGGCACCGTGGCGAGGCGCTCGCCGACCAGGATCACCGCGGTGCTGTCGATGCCGAAGTCGGCGTGGCCGACCAGGGCCTCGAGCGCGGCGGCCTCACCGCCGGGCGCGGTACGGATCAGCTGGCCGTGCATCTTGGCCAGGCCGCGGGAGGCGTACGGCGCGATCGACACGACGCGCGTGCCTGCCTCACCAGCGGCCTTGCGCAGCCGCAGGAAGATCATCCCCGCCTCGTCCTCGGGCTCGAGCCCCGCGAGCACGACGGTCGCGGCCGACTCGAGGTCGGCGTACTCCACCGGCGTGCGCAGCACGACCTCGGCGGCCAGGAACGCCGCCTCCTCCGCGGAGTGCGGCCGGGCCCGGAAGTCGATGTCGTTGGTGCCGAGCGTGACGCGGGCGAACTTGCTGTAGGCGTAGCCGTCCTCAGCGGTGATCCGGCCACCGGTCAGCACGCCCGTGGCACCGGCGTTGCGGAGCCCGCGGGCCGCGACCGCGAAGGCCTCGGCCCAGGACGCCGGGCGCAGCTCACCCCTGCCCCCGTCCGGCAGAGTCTCGCGGACCTGCGGGTAGCTGAGCCGGTCGGGCTCGGTCGCGTAGTGGAAGCCGAAGCGGTCCTTGTCGGTGATCCACTCCTCGTTGACCTCGGGGTCGTTGCCGGCCAGGCGGCGCATCACCTTGCCACGGCGGTGGTCGATGCGGATCGCGGAGCCGCAGGCGTCGTGCTCGGCGACACCGGGCGTCGAGACCAGGTCGAACGGGCGCGACCGGAACCGGTAGTCGGCGCTGGTCAGCGCGCCGACCGGGCAGATCTGGATGGTGTTGCCGGAGAAGTAGGACTCGAACGGCTCGCGCTCGTAGATGCCGACCTGCTGCAGCGCACCGCGCTCGACCAGCGCGATGAACGGGTCGCCGGCGATCTGCTCGGAGAAGCGGGTGCAGCGCGCGCAGAGCACGCAGCGCTCGCGGTCGAGCAGCACCTGGGCCGAGATGTTGATCGGCTTGGGGTAGGTGCGCTTGACCCCGCCCCGCGCCGAGAAGCGCGAGTCGGCACGGCCGTTGCTCATCGCCTGGTTCTGCAGGGGGCACTCGCCACCCTTGTCGCAGACCGGGCAGTCCAGCGGGTGGTTGATCAGCAGGAACTCCATGATCCCCTGCTGCGCCTTGTCGGCGACCGGGCTGGTGGCCTGGGTGTGGACGACCATGCCCTCGGCGACCGGCAGCGTGCAGGAGGCCTGCGGCTTCGGGAACCCGCGGCCGTTGCCGGCGTCGGGCACCTCGACCAGGCACTGGCGGCACGCGCCGACCGGGGCGAGCAGCGGGTGGTCGCAGAAGCGCGGGATCTGGACGCCGACCTGCTCGGCGGCCCGGATCACCAGCGTGTCCTTCGGGACGCTGACCTGGACGCCGTCGATGGTGAGCGTGACGAGGTCCGTCGTGGCGGGGGTCTGCGTCATGCCGTCACCTCCTGTCCTGCCCAAGCGGTCGAACGGGCCGGGTCGAAGGGACACCCGCCCTGGGTGAGGTGCGCGATGTACTCGTCCCGGAAGTACTGGATCGAACTGGCGACCGGGCTGACCGCGCCGTCGGCGAGCGCACAGAACGAACGGCCCAGGATGTTGTCGCACTGGTCGAGCAGCAGGTCGAGGTCCTCCTCGGTGCCCTCGCCCTTCTCCAGCGCGGCCAGCACCTGCACCAGCCACCACGTGCCCTCGCGGCACGGGGTGCACTTGCCGCAGGACTCGTGCTTGTAGAACTCCGTCCAGCGCAGCACGGCGCGCACCACGCAGGTGCTGTCGTCGAAGATCTGCAGCGCCCGGGTGCCGAGCATCGAGCCCGCGGCGCCGACGCCCTCGAAGTCCAGCGGGACGTCGAGGTGCTCGGCGGTCAGCAGCGGGGTGCTGGAGCCGCCGGGCGTCCAGAACTTCAGCTCGTGGCCCTCACGGATGCCACCGGCCAGGTCGATCAGCGTGCGCAGCGTGATGCCGAGCGGCGCTTCGTACTGCCCGGGCTTCTGCACGTGCCCCGAGAGCGAGAAGATGCCGTAGCCCTTGGACTTCTCGGTGCCCATCGACGAGAACCAGCCGCGACCGTTGGCGATGATGCTCGGCACCGACGCGATCGACTCGACGTTGTTGATCACCGTCGGGCTCGCGTAGAGGCCGGCGACGGCCGGGAACGGCGGGCGCAGCCGGGGCTGCCCGCGCCGGCCCTCGAGGCCCTCGAGCAGCGCGGTCTCCTCGCCACAGATGTAGGCACCCGCACCGGCGTGCACGACGATGTCGAGGTCGTAGCCGGAGCCGTGGATGTTCGTGCCGAGGTGGCCGGCCAGGTAGGCCTCCTGCACCGCGCGCTGGACGCGGCGGATCACGTGCAGCACCTCGCCGCGGATGTAGATGAACGCCTGGTGGGCGCGGATCGCGTAGCTGCTGATGATCACGCCCTCGACCAGCGTGTGCGGGCTGGCCATCATCAGCGGGATGTCCTTGCAGGTGCCCGGCTCGGACTCGTCGGCGTTGACGACGAGGTACTTCGGGTTCGGGTTGTCCTGCGGGATGAAGCCCCACTTCATGCCGGTCGGGAAGCCGGCGCCGCCGCGGCCGCGCAGGCCGGACTCCTTGACCTCCTCGATGACCGCGTCGGGCGCCATCGCGAACGCCTTGTCGAGGGCCCGGTAGCCGCCGCGGGCTTCGTACGCCGCCAGCGTCCAGGCGCGCTCGTCGCCCCAGTTGTCGGTGAGGACGGGGGTCAGCGTGTTCGTCACTTCTCCACCTCCGGCGCGGTCCAGCCGTTCTCGCGCGCGATCTCGAGGCCGACGAGCGAGGCCGGGCCGGCGGCCGGGCCCTCGTCGGCGAGGTCGTCGGGGAAGCCGGCGAGCACGCGCTCGGCCTCGCGCCAGGTGACGATCCGCGGGCCGCGGGTGGAGCGGACCTCCTTGCCCTCGCGGAGGTCGTCGACCAGCTCGACGGCCGACTCCGGGGTCATGTTGTCCATGAACTCCCAGTTGACCATCATCACCGGGGCGTAGTCGCACGCCGCGTTGCACTCGACGTGCTCGAGGGTGATCTTGCCGTCCTCGGTGGTCTCGTCGTTGCCCACGTCGAGGTGGCACTTGAGCTTGTCGAAGATGGCGTCGCCGCCCATCACCGCGCACAGCGTGTTCGTGCAGACGCCGACGTGGTAGTCGCCGACCGGACGCCGCTTGTACATCGTGTAGAACGTCGCGACGCCGCTGACCTCGGCGGCGGAGATGTCGAGGATCTCGGCGCAGACCTCGATCCCCTCGGGCGTGATCCGGCCCTCGACCGACTGCACCAGGTGCAGCATCGGCAGCAGGCCCGAGCGGGCCTCGGGGTAGCGGGCCGCGATCTCGCGCAGCTCGCCGACGGTCTCCTGGGTGAGTGTCATCGGTCGACGCCTCCCATCACGGGGTCGATGGATGCGATCGCGACGATCACGTCGGCGACCATGCCGCCCTCGGCCATCACGCTGGTGGCCTGCAGGTTGGTGAACGACGGGTCGCGGAAGTGCGCGCGGAAGGGCCGGGTGCCGCCGTCGGAGACGACGTGGGCGCCGAGCTCGCCGCGGGGCGACTCGACCGGCACGTACACCTGGCCGGCCGGCACCCGGAAGCCCTCGGTCACCAGCTTGAAGTGGTGGATCAGCGCCTCCATCGACTCACCCATGATGTGGCGGATGTGGTCGAGGCTGTTGCCCATGCCGTCGCTGCCGATGGCGAGCTGGCTCGGCCACGCGATCTTCTTGTCCGCGACCATGACCGGGGCGCCGTCGAGCTTCGCGAGCCGGTCGGCGGCCTGCTCGACGATCCGCAGCGACTCCCACATCTCGTTGAGCCGGATCCGGAACCGCCCGTAGGAGTCGGAGGTGTCCCAGGTCTGGACGTCGAAGTCGTAGGTCTCGTAGCCGCAGTAGGGCTCGGTCTTGCGCAGGTCCCAGGGGTAGCCGGTGCTGCGCAGCACCGGGCCCGACATGCCGAGCGCCAGGCAGCCGGCCAGGTCGAGGTGACCGACGCCCTCCAGACGGGCCTTGAAGATCGGGTTGGCGTTGCAGAGGTCGGCGTACTCGGGGAGCCGCTTCTTCATCAGCGCGATGAAGCTGCGGATCTCGTCGAGCGCACCCGGGGGCAGGTCCTGGGCCACGCCGCCGGGGCGGATGAACGCGTGGTTCATGCGCAGGCCGGTGATCAGCTCGAAGAGGTCGAGCACGAGCTCGCGCTCGCGGAAGCCGATCGTCATCACGGTCAGCGCGCCGATCTCCATGCCGCCGGTCGCGATCGCGACGAGGTGGGAGGAGATGCGGTTCAGCTCCATGAGCAGGATCCGCATGACCTGGGCCTTCTCGGGGATGTCGCCCTCGATGTCGAGCAGCCGCTCGACGCCGAGCACGTAGCTCATCTCGTTGTAGAACGGCGAGAGGTAGTCCATCCGGGTGCAGAACGTGACGCCCTGCGTCCAGGAGCGGTACTCCATGTTCTTCTCGATGCCCGTGTGCAGGTAGCCGATGCCGCAGCGGGCCTCGGTCACCGTCTCGCCCTCGAGCTCGAGGATCAGGCGGAGCACGCCGTGCGTGGACGGGTGCTGCGGACCCATGTTGACGACGATCCGCTCCATCACCTCGTCCTCGGCGAGGCCCTCGGCGATGGAGTCCCAGTCCTGGCCGGTGACGGTGAAGACGCGACCCTCGGTGGTCTCGCTGGAGCCGGCGTAGAGGTCTTCGGTGGTGCTCATGTCAGTTGTAGCTCCGTCGCTGGTCGGGCGGCGGCACGCTGCCGCCCTTGTACTCCACGGGAATGCCGCCCAGCGGGTAGTCCTTGCGCTGAGGGTGGCCCGGCCAGTCGTCGGGCATCAGGATGCGGGTGAGCGCGGGGTGGCCGTCGAAGACGATGCCGAACATGTCGAAGGTCTCGCGCTCGTGCCAGTCGTTGGTCGGGTAGACCGAGACGATCGACGGGATGTGCGGGTCGCTGTCGGGCGCGGTGACCTCGAGCCGGATCCGGCGGTTGTGGGTCATCGAGAGCAGGTGGTAGACCGCGTGCAGCTCCGCGCCGGTGTCGTCGGGGTAGTGCACCCCGCTGACGCCGGAGCAGAACTCGAAGCGCAGCCGCTCGTCGTCGCGGAGCACCTGCGCCACGGTCAGCAGGTCCTCGCGGCGGACGTGGAAGGTGATCTCGCCACGGTGGATCACGACCCGCGGGGTCGCCACCTCGAGACCCGCCGCCCGGCCGGCCTGCTCGAGCGCGTCGGCGACCTCGTCGTGCCAGCCGCCGAAGGGGCGCTGCGCGTCACCCGGGTAGAGGATCGGCTTGACGAGCCCGCCGTACCCGCTGGTGTCGCCGGAGCCGCGGACGCCGAACATCCCGTGGCGTACGCCGACCTCGTGCACCTCTCCCGCCTGGGCGGGGACGTTCTCGGGGGTCTGGTCGGTGTGGTCGTTCTCGCTCACCGCAGCAGTCCCTTCATCTCCGAGGTCGGGAGCGCGCGCAGCGCCTGCGTCTCGAGCTCCTCGACCTCACGCGCCCGGTTGGCGCCCAGCTTGGTGTTCTGCACCTGGTCGTGGAGCTTGAGGATCGCGTCGATGAGCATCTCGGGACGCGGCGGGCAGCCAGGCAGGTACATGTCGACGGGCACGACGTGGTCGACGCCCTGGACGACGGCGTAGTTGTTGAACATGCCGCCGCTGCTCGCGCAGACGCCCATCGCCAGCACCCACTTGGGGTTCGGCATCTGGTCGTAGATCTGGCGCAGGACCGGGGCCATCTTCTGGCTCACCCGGCCGGCCACGATCATCAGGTCCGCCTGGCGCGGGCTGGCCCGGAAGACCTCCATGCCGAAGCGGGCGAGATCGTACTTCGGGCCGCCGGTGGTCATCATCTCGATGGCGCAGCAGGCCAGACCGAAGGTCGCGGGCCAGAACGACGCCTTGCGCATGTAGCCGGCGACGCCCTCGACGGTCGTCAGCAGGACGCCGCTCGGGAGCTTCTCCTCAATTCCCATGAACATCTCCTCCAGCTGAGGGCGGGCAGGGCGACATCGCGGGCCTCAGTTCCAGTCCAGGCCGCCGCGGCGCCATACGTAGGCGTAGGCGATGAAGACCGTGGCGATGAAGAGGACCATCTCGGCGAGCCCGAAGAGCAACAGCTGGTCGAACTGCACGGCCCAGGGGTAGAGGAAGATGATCTCGATGTCGAAGACGATGAAGAGCATCGCGGTGATGAAGTACTTCACCGGGAAGCGGCCACCGCCGAGCGGCTGCGGCGTGGGCTCGATGCCGCACTCGTAGGAGTCCAGGCGGACCCGGTTGTAGCGCTTGGGCCCCACCACCGCGCTCATGATCACGGAGAAGACCGCGAACGCCCCCGCGAGGACGGCCAACGCCAGGACCGGCGTGTAGAGCTCCATGCTTCGCCTCTCTTCCGGACCGTCTTTCCCGGGCCGTCTTGTGACCTTGTGAATGGAATCACTAAGTGGTCCGGGGGCCATCTAACCACTTCGAAAACGCCGCTGCACCCCCGGGGGACCCCGGCGACCGGGTTGCCGCCATCGGTCCCGGAATCGGCGCCTGACCTGCGCATTTAGCGCATGGGAGCGTGCCTTAATTCGGAGGATGGGGGTGGCTGAGGTGCGAGCGCAGCGAGCCTCGAAACCACCCGCCACCGCAGCGCACGCCGACGGCGGAGACGGCTGCTTCTCGACTCACGAGGTTTCGAGGCTCGGGCCTGGCGGCCCTCACACCTCAACCGGCGTCCCGGGGTCTCGGGTCGGGCGGCCCTCACACCTCCGCCAGCGTGGCGGTGCGGCTCAGCGGGTGCCGCGGTGCAGGGCGACGATGCCGCCCGACAGGTCGCGCCACTGCGGCCGCTGCCAGCCGGCCGCACCGATCAGGTCGGCCAGGCCGCGCTGGTCGGGCCAGGCGCGGATCGACTCGGCCAGGTAGACGTAGGCGTCGGGCGCGGAGGAGACCGCGCGGGCGATGGGCGGGAGCGCCCGCATCAGGTACTCCAGGTAGACCGTGCGCCACGGCGCCCAGGTCGGATGGCTGAACTCGCAGACGACGAGGCGACCGCCCGGCCTCGTGACCCGGCGCAGCTCCCGCAGCCCGGCCTCGGGGTCGACGATGTTGCGCAGCCCGAACGAGATCGTGACCGCGTCGAAGCTCTCGTCGGCGAACGGCAGCTGGGTGCCGTCACCGGCCGTGAACGGCAGGTGCGGCAGGGCTGGCTTACGGTGCTCGCGCCGGCGATGTCGGAGCCCACAGGACGGAACCTGCGCGGACCCCCTGAATGCCTCAGTCGAAACTCTGCTCGGACCACCGACCTGGCCGCTCTTGGCCGTGGCGTGTGCCGGCGCTGAGGCACTTAGTGGTTATAAACGGCCTCAATGACGTTGTAGTCGTGGGGCGTGGCTGTGTCGACATAGGGGGCGCCGCCCTTCATACAACTGCCGTCCTGGCTTCCCTCCCACAGCACGCCAGTCGCGTGACCCAGTTCATGGCAGGTGACCTCCCGCCGTAACGCGGTGGTGTAACTATACGCATTGTTTAGTTCCACTGTCATGGAACCGTGCACGATATGCAAAGTCGCCCAGTTCACGTTGTACGTAGTCACACCTCGACCCACGCCCGGATTGTTGATAGTCGTGACGGGGACGCAATGAAGCGCGCTAGGTGTGCAATTTCCCGGCAAGAGATAGTAGGGCCGATAGTAGGCGGGGCGATTGTCCCACGGTCCGGCTATCATCGAGGCGACCGGCCAATTGGGGCCCGTGTGGTCGACGAAGTACACCTGAGCAACGGCTGTCGCGGTCGGCGTGTTGCGGTCCCAGTGTTGGTCCAACCTGTGGTCCGCCCGAGCCGGCGCCGCGATCGACACGCCGGCCACCAGCATCATCAGGACCGGAAGGGCGGCCGCCCGCAACCTTGCGCGCATCAGCGTCCCACCACCATCGACTTGTCGGCGCACCGATCTTCGCCTCGCACGATCTCTCCCAGTTCATCGCCCGACTTCAGATCTGCCTTATCCGAGGGCTCAACGGGCTGACCCAAGACCACTGTGACCTCGGCATCGCCGAGGTTGGCGCAGACATAGACGTCGGGGATCCCTGCGGGATCGATCTGCTTCTCGAATGCCTGCAATTCAGTCAGGTCGCTGACGGTTTTGTCTGCTCGATCGTGGGGCGCTTCCGGAATGACGTTCCCCTGCTCGTCGATGCGCTGCTGGTACTCCGTGCCGTCCGTCGGCCTGTGATCGTCATGTGCATACGACGGGATGTATGCCACCCCAGCACCTACTACCGCCAGTACACATCCCGAGAGGAGCAGGTGTCTGCGCGTCGTCATACCGGGGAGCATGGGCGCTTCTCGCAGATTAGTCAAGAAGAACTTGACGAGTTTTGCCAACACGCACTCCCCGTGGCCATGCCGACAGACACGCCCGCGGCCCTCACACCTCAACCAGCGTGGCGGCGTGGCTCAGCGGGTGGCGCGGTGCAGGGCGACGATGCCGCCCGACAGGTCGCGCCACTGCGGCCGCTGCCAGCCGGCCGCACCGATCAGGTCGGCCAGGCCGCGCTGGTCGGGCCAGGCGCGGATCGACTCGGCCAGGTAGACGTAGGCGTCGGGCGCGGAGGAGACCGCGCGGGCGATGGGCGGGAGCGCCCGCATCAGGTACTCCAGGTAGACCGTGCGCCACGGCGCCCAGGTCGGATGGCTGAACTCGCAGACGACGAGGCGGCCGCCCGGCCTCGTGACCCGGCGCAGCTCCCGCAGCCCGGCCTCGGGGTCGACGATGTTGCGCAGCCCGAAGGAGATCGTGACCGCGTCGAAGCTCTCGTCGGCGAACGGCAGCTGGGTGCCGTCGCCGGCCGTGAACGGCAGGTGCGGCAGGGCCTGCTTGCCCACCCGCAGCATGCCGAGCGAGAAGTCGCACGGGACGACGGTGGCGCCCGCGTCGGCGAAGGGCTGGCTCGACGTACCGGTGCCCGCGGCGAGGTCGAGCACCCGCTCTCCCGGCCGCGGAGCGACCGCGGCGATCACGGCCCGGCGCCACCGGCGGTCCTGGCCCATCGACAGCACGTCGTTGGTGACGTCGTAGCGGCGCGCGACCGCGTCGAACATGCGACGGACGTCGGACGGCTGCTTGTCGAGCTCTGCGCGGACCACGCGGAGAGACTACGGGCCGGGCGTGGGGGCCCCGGCATCGGTCACGAGTTGGTCACGACGCGGGCGACGCGCCGCCCGAATGCAACCGAAGCGCCCGTCGGGGCGTCACCCTCGTGTCCGCCTCCCACTTCCCCAGGAGTGCCCATGCTGTTCGTGCGTCGCCTGCTGCTCGGCCTCGCGATCGCCGCCCTGCTCTGCGCGGCGGCCGTCGTCACGGGTGACGCGCTCCACGACGGCCCGACCGGCCGCCCGGCCGCGGTCGGCACCGCCGGCCCCGAGGCGGCGGTGGCCGCGAGCACGACGTACCCGCCGGCCAGGGCCCGGGTGCCCCGCATCGAGGCGGGGCCGACCCTGCTCGGCCCCGGCGACCGCGGCCGGCCGGTCCGCGATCTCCAGGCGCGGCTGCGGCAGATCGACTGGTTCCAGTCCGACGTGACCGGCTTCTACGGCCGCCTCACCACCACGGCCGTGCGGGGCTTCCAGGCCAAGCGCGGCATCCCGGTCACCGGAGTCGTCGACCGGCGCACGCTCGCGCGGCTGCACGCGATGACCGCGAAGCCGACCCGAGCGGAGCTGCACAACCGCGCCAACGCGCCGGGGGCGCTCGACCCGCGCTGCCGGGTGGGCCGGGTGCTCTGCATCGACAAGACCAGCTCCACGCTCCGGTGGGTGGTCGACGGGCGGGTCCGGCAGACGCTCGACGCCCGCTTCGGCGCGGCCGCGACCCCCACCCGCGAGGGCGTCTTCCACGTCTACCTCAAGAGCGCCGACCACGTGTCGCGGCTCTACGGATCCGCGATGCCGTTCGCGATGTTCTTCTCCGGCGGGCAGGCCGTGCACTACTCCTCGGACTTCGCCGCGGTCGGGTACGCCGGGGCGTCCCACGGCTGCGTGAACATCCGCGACTACGACGGCATCGAGCGCCTCTTCGGGCAGGTGCGCCTCGGCGACGCCGTCGTCGTGTACTGGTCCTGACCGTCCTCGCCGCGGGCGAGCGGCCGGGCTCAGCCCTCCTGGAGGCTGTCGAGCAGGTCGTCGGCGATGCCGACGAGGTCCTCGGCCGAGACCGCGCCGGAGCCGACCTGCGCGGTCAGCCCGTCGTGGGTGACCTGGCACTGGCTGAACACCGGCTCGCCGGCGTCGCCGCCCATCGCCTGGCCGAAGCTGAGGATGCAGACCCCGTCGCCGACCTGGGTCATCTCGGTCGGCGCCTGGCCGCCGGTGTTCTCCGGGTCCGGCAGGTTGTTCGGGGCGAACGCGCCGCCCTCGGACTGGAAGACCTGCACGAAGATCGCCTGGGCGCCGTCCGCGACGTACGTGCGGGTGGCGGCCGCCCGGCCGAGCACCTCGGGCAGCACCTGGTTGCCGTACTCGGCGTTGGCCTTCTCCTGCTTGACGATCTCGTCGGCCTGCTCCGCGAGCTCGCCACCCTCGAACGCCTTCGGGTCGTCGGACGCGATGTAGCCGCCCGGCAGGGTGTCGGGCAGCGTCAGCGTCATGTCGCTCTGGGTCGACTCCTCGCCCTGAGCCTTCGGCAGGCCGATCGCGAACGCCGCGACCACGCCGAGGATCACGATGCCGAGGAGGATGCCGACCAGGGTCGACGTGCGGCTGGTAGACGTGGGGGTGCTCACGTCCCGCGAGGCTACCTGCCCCGTCGAGGCGGGTTTCGGCCGGGTGCGTGAGTAGTCTCGGCCCGTGACGCTCACCGTCCGCACGGTCCACCTCGACTCGGCTCAGGCCACGCGGCTCCTCGACCTGGTCCCGGCCGACCGTCCGGTGACCTGGCTGCGCCGCGCCGACGGCCTCGTCGGCTGGGGTGTCGCCGCCGAGGTCCGCACCCGTGGCGCGACCCGGTTCGCCGACGCCGACAAGTGGTGGCGCGAGACCACCGCCCGTGCGGTCGTGCACGACGTGGTCGGTGAGCCGGGCACCGGCCCGGTGGCCTTCGGCACGTTCGCGTTCGCCGACGAGCCCGGCGAGTCGGTGCTCGTCCTGCCGCGCGTCGTCGTGGGGCGCCGCGGCGACGTGGCCTGGCTGACGGTCGTCGGCGACGACCCGGTCCCCGACCTCGCGCCGGCCGACCCGCCGGCCCCGCCGTCGGGGGCGAGCTTCGCCGACGGCGCCCTCAACGGCGAGCAGTGGATGTCGGCGGTCGCCGACGCCGTCGCGCGGATCGGACGCGGCGACCTGGAGAAGGTCGTGCTGGCGCGCGACCTCGTCGTCACCGCGGACGAGCCGATCGACGTGCGCTGGCCGCTGCGCCGGCTCACCGAGCAGTACCCGATGTGCTGGACCTTCCACGTCGACGGGATGTTCGGCGCCACCCCCGAGATGCTGGTGCGCCGCGAACGCGGCCTGGTCACCTCGCGGGTGCTGGCCGGCACCATCCGGCGTACCGGCGACGACGAGCGCGACCTGGCCCTCGCCGCCACCCTCGCCCGCTCGTCGAAGGACCTCGAGGAGCACGAGTACGCCGTGCGCTCGGTCGCCGACTCCCTGGAGCCGCACTGCTCGTCGATGAACGTGCCCGAGGCGCCGTTCGTGCTGCACCTGCCGAACGTCATGCACCTCGCGACCGACGTCGCGGGCGTGGTGCACGACGCGGCGACCGTCTCCTCGCTGCAGCTCGCCGAGGCGCTGCACCCCTCCGCCGCCGTCGGCGGCACCCCGACCCCGGCGGCCACCGCCCTGATCGCCGAGATCGAGGGCATGGACCGCGGTCGCTACGCCGGGCCGGTGGGGTGGATGGACGCCACCGGCGACGGCGAGTGGGGCATCGCGCTCCGCTCGGCCGTCATCGCCGGGTCGACCGTCCGCCTCTTCGCCGGCTGCGGCATCGTCGCGGACTCCGACCCCGAGGCCGAGCTGGCCGAGGCGCAGGCGAAGTTCGTGCCGGTGCGGGACGCGCTGACCGCGGGTTGACCGGGTGCAGGGATACCCGGTGCACCGGGTATTCCTGCACATCTCCGGCGTTGCAACCCCCGAGAAGCGCAGGAACAGCCCTAGAGGTCCTCGCCGTCGGCGCGGCGGACGTACTCCAGGCCCTCGTTCGGCAGGAACGCGTTCATGTGCTGCTCGAGGATGCCGTGGGCGACCTCGGTGTAGATCCGGTCGTGGATGGCGAGGTTGCGCGGCGCCTTGACCGCCCGGGCGAACTCGACCGCCTCCGACGCCTTGAGCCAGGGCGCCGACGACGGCACGAGCAGGACGTCGACCGCCTCGCCGGGCTCGGTGAGCGCGTCGCCCGGGTGGTAGACCTTCGTGCCGCCGGCGTCGACGACGTAGCCGCTGTTGGTGATCCGCGGGAACTCCGGGTGGATCACCGCGTGCAGCTCACCGACGGCGCGCACGGGCAGGCCCACGTCGAAGGTGTCCCCCGGCGCGACGACCGTGATCCGGTCGGCCAGGGCGGGGGCGTCCTCGCGGATCTTCGCGGCGACCGCCGCGATCGTGAAGATCGGCGCGGCCGCGGCGGCCAGGTGGTCGGCCAGGTAGTGGTCGAAGTGCTCGTGGGTGATCAGTACGGCGTCGGCGCCGTCGACCGCGGCCGGGTCGGTGAAGGCACCCGGGTCGACCACCACCGTGGTGCCGTCGTGCTGGATCCGGACGCAGGCGTGGCCGAACTTGGTGATCCGCATGCGTGCCACGGTAGCGCCGGCGGCGCATCCGCTCCCTACGATGCTCACGTGGACCTCACCCAGGCGCCCGTGCTGCGTGCGGCCGGCCCCGACGACGCGGCGGCCGGCGCCACCATGCACGCGGCCTGCTGGCGCGAGGCCTACGGCCCGTACGTCGACGCCGGGCTGCTCGAGGCGCGGCTGGCCGACACCGACCGCTGGGTGCGGGCCTGGACCCGTCAGCTGGCCGAGGGGCCGCCGCGGATCCTGGCCGAGGTCGACGGTGAGCTGGTCGGCTTCGCGGTCGCCGGGCCCAGCCGCGACGAGGACCACGCCACGTCGACCGAGCTCTACGCGCTCTACACCCGCTCGGCGTGGTGGGGCAGCGGGCTCGGGCAGCGCCTCTGGGACGCCGTCCGGCCCGAGGAGCCGTGCTCGCTGTGGGTACTGGAGGCCAACCAGCGGGCCCGGGCCTTCTACCGCCGCAACGGGTTCGAGCCCGACGGATCCCGTGAGCTGTACGCCGGGCTGGACGCCTGGGAGATCAGGATGGTGACGCCATGACCTACTTCGACCTCTCCGACCCGGCGTTCGACGTCACCTCGCCGACCGTGCACGAGGCGCGCGACGAGAGCTGGTACGTCGAGACCAACTGGGGCTGGGCCGTGCTGCGGCACGCCGAGGTGAGCGCGCTGCTGCGCGACCGCCGGTTCCGCCAGGGCAACGCGCGGTGGCCGGCGCAGAACGGCATCCACTCGGGCATGTTCTCCGACTGGTGGCAGGAGACCCTGCTCAGCCTCGAGGGCGACGACCACGCCCGGATCCGCCGGCTGCTGATGCCGGCCTTCCGCAACAAGACGATCGCGGCCATGCGGCCGCGCTTCCAGGCGCTGGCCGACGAGCTCATCGACGGCTTCGCCGCCCGTGGCGAGGTGGAGTTCGTCGGCGAGTTCGCCGAGCCGTACGCCGCCCGGATCATCTGCGTGCTGCTCGGCCTGCCCGAGGACAACTGGCACCAGGTCGCCCAGTGGGCCGACGACCTCGGCGCGTCGTTCTCCATCGACGTCGGCAACCAGGTGCCGCGCATCGAGGCCGCGCTCACCGGCCTGCACGCGTACGTCGAGGAGGCCGTCGCCGACCGGCGCGCGCACCCGCGCGACGACCTGGTCACGACGCTGGTGCAGGCCACCGACGACGGCGACCGGCTCAGCGAGCACGAGCTCGGCGTGGCCCTCGTCTTCCTGGCCTTCGCCGGCATGGAGACCACCCGCAACCAGCTCGGGCTCGCGCTCCAGACGCTGCTCGCCCACCCGGACCAGTGGCGGCTCCTCGGCGAGCGGCCCGACCTCGGCGAGAACGCCGTCGAGGAGGTCATGCGCGTCAACCCGACGGTCACCTGGGTCACCCGGGAGGCGTTGGAGGACGTGGACTTCCAGGGCCTGCACATCCCGAAGGGCGGCATCGTGCAGACGCTCTCGCACAGCGCCGGCACCGACCCGGCGGCGATGCCCGACCCGGCGTTCGACATCACCCAGCAGCGGCCGCCGCACCACGGCTTCGGCGCCGGCGTGCACCACTGCCTGGGCCACTTCGTCGCGCGCACCGACATGGCGGTCGCACTGCCGCTGCTCGCGCGGCGGATGCCGGACGCCGTGCCCGAGGGCCCGGGCGAGTGGCTGCCGGTGTCGGGCAACACCGGGGCGCTGCGCTTCCCGATCCGCTTCACGCCGTCCTCATGAGCACGATCGCCGTCACCGGGGCGACCGGCGCCGTCGGCGGCATGGTCGCCCGTGCGCTGGCCGACGACTTCCGCAACGACCTGCGCCTCGTGGTCCGCGACCCGTCCCGGGCGCCCGACTACGACACCGACGTGCGCGCCTGCACGTACGCCGACCTCGACGCCTCGGTCGCGGCGCTCGAGGGTGTCGAGACGCTCTTCATGGTCTCGGCGGCGGAGTCCGCCGACCGGCGCGAGCAGCACCGCACCTTCGTGCGGGCCGCCGCCGTCGCCGGCGTCCGGCACGTCGTCTACACCTCGTTCGCCGGAGCCGCGCCCGACGCGACCTTCACGCTGGGCCGCGACCACGCGGACGCCGAGGCCGCCATCCGGGCGAGCGGGATGGCCTTCACGTTCCTCCGGGACAGCTTCTACAGCGACCTGCTGCCGTACTTCGCCGACGAGTCGGGCGTCATCCGGGGCCCGGCGGGCGACGGGCGGGTCGCCGCGGTCGCCCGCGCCGACGTCGCCGACGTGGCGGTGGCGGTGCTCCGCTCCCCTGCCGAGCACGCCGGCGCGGCGTACGAGCTGACCGGGCCGGAGGCGCTGACGATGACCGAGATCGCGGACCGGGCAGGAGCGGCGCTGGGGCGCCGGCTGTCCTTCGAGGACGAGTCCGAGGAGGCGGCGTACGCCTGGCGTCGCGAGCGGTACGGCGCGGCACCGTGGCAGCTCGACGCCTGGGTCAGCACCTACACGGCGATCCGCGACGGCGCGCTGGCCCGGGTGTCCGACGACGTGCCGCGGCTGACCGGGCATCCGGCGCGGTCCCTGGAGCAGGCGCTCGCGACCTGATCAGGCGGTCAGGTGGTGCACGTAGCACCACCGCCAGTCCTCGCCGGGCTCGGCCGACTGCATGACGGCGTGCTGGGCCTCGCGGAAGTGCCGGGTCGCGTGCTGGTTCGGCGAGGAGTCGCAGCAGGCGACGTTGCCGCACTCCAGGCAGCGCCGCAGGGCCACCCACCGGGTGCCCTCGTCGAGGCAGGCCTGGCAGTACGTCGCGGGCGGGGCGTCGACCGCCGGGAAGCGCTCGAGGTCGGCGCAGCTGTCGCCCGTCGACCAGCGGCGCTGGGCGTAGGCCGCCGCCTCGTCGCGCTCCTGCTCCGCGCTGTCGAGCATCGACTCCTCGACGTCGAGCATCGCGAGCACGTCGGCGATCACCTCCGAGGCGATGTTGCCGGACCTGCGGATCTCGAGGATCCGGCGCCGCTCCGCCTCGATCATCTGGGTGCGGATCCGGTAGTAGAGCGCGGCCGGCGACTCCTCGTCGGCGGTGGTGCCGAGGCGCTCCCAGGCGGCGAAGTTGCGCTGGTCCAGCCGCTGCCGGATCAGGTCGCAGACGCCCGCCTGGTCGTCGTACTCGATCCGCTCGAGCTCCTCGAGCGCGGCCTTGCCGGCCTGCTGGAGCAGGGTCGCCCGGGCAAGTGCGTCGTCGAGCGGGTCGGGGGCGGGCACCTTGAGCCGCCGCGCGAACCACGGCAGCGACAGGCCCTGGATGAGCAGCGTCCCGGCCACGACGGCGAACGCGACGATCAGCAGCACCTCGCGATGCTCGGTGTCCTCGGGGATCAGGAACGCCGCCGCCAGCGTCACGACGCCGCGCATGCCGGCCCAGCCGAGCAGGAACGTGAACGACCACGACGGCACCTGGCCGGTCACCGGGTCGCGCCCCGGGCGCACCAGGGCGTAGCGCGCGACGAACACCCACACCAGCCGCAGCACGATCACCGCCACCACGGTGGCGACGCACACGGCCACGATCCGGGCGCCGGAGAGCGAGCTGTCGGCGAGGTCCTGGAGCAGCCACTGGGCCTGGAGCCCGATCAGCGCGAAGACGGCGTTCTCGAGCAGGAACGCGATCGTGCGCCAGTTGATCCGCTCCGCGATCCGCGACTGCGCGGTCTGCAGGATCGGGGCCTTGTGGCCGAGCAGCAGGCCCGCGACCACGACGGACACGACGCCGGAGGCATGGATCCGCTCGGCGGCGAGGAAGCACGCGAACGGGATCACGAACGACAGCCCCACGTCGAGCACCGGCTCGGTGATCCGCTTGCGCAGCCAGCCGACGACCGCGAACCCGACCAGCCCGACCAGCACGCCGCCGCCGGCGGCGACCACGAAGTCCCAGCCGACGCTCCAGGCCTCGACCCCCACCGCCGCCGCGGCCAGCGCCGTACGCAGCGAGACGAGCGCGGTCGCGTCGTTGAACAGCGACTCCCCCTCGAGGATCGTCACGATCCGCCGGGGCAGCCCGATGTTGCGGCCGATCGCCGTCGCGGCGACCGCGTCCGGCGGTGCGACGACCGCACCGAGGGCCAGGGCGATCGGCCACGAGATGCCCGGCACCATCGCGTGGACGAGCCAGCCGACGCCCGCGGTCGTGAACAGCACGAGCCCGACGGAGAGCAGCAGGATCGACCGCCGGTTGGCGTTGAAGTCCCCCAGCGACGACGTGATCGCCGCGGAGTAGAGCAGCGGCGGCAGCAGCCCGAACAGCACGACCTCGGGCTCGAGGTGGAGCTGCGGCACGAACGGCAGGAACGACGCGGCCACTCCCGCCACGACCAGCAGCAACGGCGCCGGCACCTTGACCCGATCGGCGACGACGACTCCCGTGAGCACGCAGACGGCCAGTGCGACAAGCAGGAAGGCGACATCCACGGCGCCATTGTTCCCGGGGGACGCCGAGCCCGCTACGTAGCGTGCTCCTCGTGGTCGATCTCCTCCTGCTGCCCAGCCCGCTCCTCGGCCCGGCGTCGTGGGCGCCGGTGGCCCGCCTGCTGGGTGCGCCCGTGGCGGACCCCGCCGGCGCGACCCGACCTGAGCAGGTGCTCGCGGCGTACGAGCGCGCGGCCGAGGGCCTCGACGACCTCGTGCTGGTGCCCCACAGCAACGCCGGGCTCTACGCACCGCTGCTGGCCGAGCGGCTCGGCGCGGTGGCGACCGTGTACGTCGACGCCGCGCTCCCCGGCTCCGGAGACTCCGGGGACTCCGTGGCCCTCGCGCCGCCGGCGTTCCTGGAGTTCGTGAGCGGTCTGGTGCGCGACGACCGGCTCCTCCCGCCGTGGACACGGTGGTGGGACGCCGCGGACGTCGACGGCCTGTTCCCCGATGCGGCGACGCGGGCGGCGGTCGAGGCGGAGCAGCCGCGGCTGCCGCTGACGTACTTCACCCCCCGGCTGCCGGTGCCCTCCGGCTGGGCCGAGCGGCCGAGCGCCTACCTGGCCTTCGGCGACACCTACGCCGACGAGATCGCCGCCGCGACCGGGCGCGGCTGGCCGGTCGCCGCGATCCCCGGCCGGCACCTGCACCAGCTGGTCGCGCCGGGCGAGGTGGCGGCGACGATCGCGGCACTGGTCGAGCGGGCGGCGGGTGGGCGGTGAGCAGGCAACCTTCTGCCCGGAACAAACGGTTGCCTGCTCACCGCCGCCCAGCCAACACCGGACCGACACGCGGTGCCGGCCTCAGGGTCGCAGCGCCCGGATCCGCTCGTCGAGGGAGCGCCGGTTGTCCCGGCGCACGACGACCTCCACGACCTCGATGCCGCCGTTGGGCGAGGCCAGCACCTGCTCCAGCTCGGGCAGCGACCCCACCCGCAGGTGCGGGGTGCGGGTCGCCGCACACAGCGCCGCGAGGTCGACGCGGTGCGGGGTGCCGAAGAGCCGCTCGTACTGCGCGGCGTACCGCTCCGCCCCCTGCTCGAGCATCGTGAAGATCGAGCCCCCGTCGTCGTTGACCACCACGATCGTCAGGTCGGGCACCGGCTCGCCCGGGCCGATGACCAGGCCGTTGGCGTCGTGCAGGAACGTCACGTCGCCGACCAGCGCGAGCGCCCGGGTGCTCTCCGGCCGGGCGAGGCTCGCGCCGATCGCCGTCGAGACGACCCCGTCGATGCCGGACAGGCCACGGTTGGCGATCACCTTGCGGCGTACGCCGACCTCGTAGTGCGGCACCATCAGGTCGAGGTCGCGGATGGGGCTGGAGGCGCCGACGGTGAGCAGTCCGCCGGGCGGCAGGGCGCGGGCGACCGCGCCGACGACCTCGTGCGGCGTGAGGTCGGGCTCGGCGGCGAGCAGCGCGTCGAGCCGGCGCGAGACCGAGCGGTCGGCCGCGCGCCACTCGTCCAGCCAGCCGGTGCTGTCGGCGGCGGCCGCCGACGGCACCACCGGCAGTCGCTCGGAGACCGGGAACGGCCGCTCCGCCCACACCCCCCGCGTCGGGGTGTCGATCACCTGCACGTCGGCGCGGGCGAGCAGCCGGCTGACCGGCCGCGACAGGGTGGGATGGCCGCAGACGACCACCCGCTCGATCCGCTCGCCGAGTGGGGACCCGAGCAGCAGCCGGTAGGTGCGGATCGCGTTGTCTCCGGTGCGGGAGCCGCTGGAGGGCTCGGCGAGCAGCGGCCAGCCGCCGTCCTGGGCGAGCACCCGCGCGGGTGGACCGGCGTCGTCGCCGGCGACCACGACCGTGCGCGGGCCGGGCTCGAGCGCGACGTGCACGGCCGGTCGGACCCGCTGCGCCGGCGAGCCCGGCGTGACGGACGGCGTCCACCGGTCGTCGGGCACCAGCGGCTCGTCGAGCGGCACGTTGAGGTGCACCGGGCCGGTCGTGCCCAGGTCGATCGAGACCGACGCGTCCTGGGTCGGCACCAGGCGTCCGAAGATCCCGATCTGGTCGGTCGTCTGGTTGGCGTTGGTGCCGCGCAGCCGGGCCGGCCGGTCGGCCGTGACGACGACCAGGTCGACGTCGGCGTGCGCGGCCTCGAGGACGGCCGGGTGCAGGTTGGCGACGCCGGTGCCGGACGTGCAGACGACGGCGGCACGGTGGTGGTTCTTGCTGAGCCCGAGCGCGAGGAAGCCGGCGCTGCGCTCGTCGATGCGGGTGTGCAGCCGCACCAGCCCGGCGGCCGCCGCGTCGTACGCCGCGAACGACAGCGGCGCGTTGCGCGAGCCGGGAGCGACCACGATCTCGGTGACCCCGGCCTCGATCAGGGCGGTCAGCACCGTGCGGGCCAGATCGGTGGAGGTCACGAACGACGATCCTGCCGCACTCGGTCGTCTCTCAGGGCCAGCACCTCGGCCAGGCGGGCCTCCCAGTGCGCGACCCGGTCGGGCGCGGCGGCGTACGTCGTGAGCAGCGACTCGTCGACGACCGGCGTCCGCACGGGCAGCTCGCCGTCGACGGGCAGCAGCGGCTCGGCGGCGAGGTCATGACTCAGCAATTGAACGGTTGCGAGCCCGCACGCGTACGGCAGCTCCGGCAGCGCCGCGGCCAGCGCGACCCCGGCGGCGATGCCCACACTGGTCTCCAGCGCCGAGGAGACGACGACGGGAAGGCCGATGTCCTCGGCGATCCGCAGGCAGGCGCGCACCCCGCCGAGCGGCTGCACCTTGAGCACGGCGACGTCGGCGGCGTCGAGGTCGCGCACCCGGTAGGGGTCGTCGGCCCGGCGGATGGACTCGTCGGCGGCGATCGGCACGTCGACCGCGCGGCGCACCCGGGCGAGGTCCTCGACGGTGGCGACCGGCTGCTCGACGTACTCCAGGCCGCCGGCGGCCCGGTCCAGCACCGCGATCGACGCGACCGCGGTATCGACGTCCCAGAGCCCGTTGACGTCGATGCGCACCCGGCCGTCCGGGCCGATGGCGTCGCGGACGGCCTCCAGGCGGGCCTGGTCGTCGGCGAGCGTCTGGCCCGGCTCGGCCACCTTCACCTTGGCGGTGCGGCAGCCGCCACGGGCGACGACGGCGTGCGCCTGCTCGGCGCCGACGGCGGGCACGGTGACGTTGACCGGCACCGAGTCGCGGACCGGCGCCGGCCAGTCCCCCGCGGCCGCCTCCTCCGCGCAGCGCAGCCACGGCTCGGCGACGGCTGCGTCGTACTCCAGGAACGGGCTCCACTCGCCCCAGCCGTGCCCACCGGAGTCCCCGGAGCCGCGGAGGAGGACGCCCTCGCGCACCGTGATCCCGCGGAAGCGCGTGCGCATCGGCAGCGACCAGACCCTCACACCAGGCCCCGTAGCGTCAGCCGGTCGGGCTTGCCGTTGGGCAACAGGGGGACCGCGTCGAGGGTGACGAGCTGGCGCGGCGCCCACGACCGCGGGTGCGCCTCGGCCACCCAGGCGCGGAGCTCCGCGAGCGGCACCCCGCCCACCACGAAGGCCACCAGCCGGTTGCCCCACTCCTCGTCGGGCACGCCGAGCACCTCGGCCGCGCGGACGCCCGGGTGCTCGCGCAGCCGGGCGGCGACCGCCGGGGCGGGCACGTTGACGCCCCCGCTGACCACGACGTCGTCGACCCGTCCGAGCACCTGCAGCCGGCCGTCGTCGTCGAGTCGACCGGCGTCGGCGGTCAGGAACCAACCGCCGACGAGCACCTCGGCGGTGAGCTCCGGGTCGCCGTCGTAGCCGTCGAAGAGCGTCGGGCCGGCGATCCGGATCCGCCCGTCGGGACCGAGCGCGACGGCGACGCCGTCGAGCGGGTGGCCGTCGTAGACGCAGCCGCCGGCCGTCTCCGCGGAGCCGTACGTCGCGACCACGCGGACCCCGGACTCCGCCGCCCGGGCCCGCAGCCCGGGGTCGATCGGGCCGCCGCCGAGCAGCACGGTGTGGAAGCTGCGCAGCGACGACAGGTCGGTCTCCAGCAGCCGGTGCAGCTGGGTCGGCACGAGCGAGACGAACCGCGGCCCGGCCCCGAGCGCGGCCGTCGCGTCGGCGAACGACGGGTGGTCGTCGAGCAGCACCGGCGGGTGGCCGGCGACCAGCGACCGGCAGGCGACCTGCAGGCCGGCGACGTACGCCACGGGCAGCGCGAGCAGCCAGCGCCCCGACTCGCCGACCCGGCGCGCGCTCGCGGCCACCGACGCGAGCACGGCGCCGCGGGACAGCACGACTCGCTTCGGCCGGCCGGTCGAGCCCGAGGTCTCGACGATCCACGGCGCGGGGTCGTCGGCCTCGAGCCAGGCCGCGATCCGGTGCACGTCCTCCACCCGGTCGAGGCTAGTGCCCGGCCGGACTGCTTGAATCTCCGGTCGTGGCATCTCCTGCTCAATGGCTCGCCGGCGCTCGTCCCCGCACACTGCCCGCAGCCGTCTCCCCCGTCCTGGCCGGCACGGGTGTCGCGGCCTACGTCGACAGCGTCGCGTGGTGGAAGGCGCTGCTCGCCCTCGTCGTGGCGCTGGCGCTCCAGGTGGCGGTCAACTACGCCAACGACTACTCCGACGGCATCCGCGGCACCGACGCCGACCGGGTCGGACCGATGCGACTGGTCGGCTCCGGGGTCGCGTCACCGGCGGCGGTCAAGCGGGCCGCGTTCCTGGCCTTCGGCGTCGCCGCGGTCGCCGGGCTGGCCCTGGCCGCGACCACGGCGTGGTGGCTGGTGGCGGTCGGCCTGGTGTCGGTGCTGGCCGCATGGTTCTACACGGGCGGATCCAGGCCGTACGGCTACCTCGGCCTCGGCGAGGTCATGGTCTTCGTGTTCTTCGGGCTGGTCGCGGTCATCGGCACGACGTACGTGCAGACCGAGACCTGGGAGTGGGCCGCGCTCGCCGCGGCCGTCGGGGTGGGCGCACTCGCCTGCGCCATCCTGGTCGCCAACAACCTGCGCGACATCCCCACCGACACGGTGACCGGCAAGCGGACGCTCGCGGTCGTGCTCGGCGATCGCCGGACCCGACGGCTGTACGCCGCGCTCGTGGCCGCTGCTGCCGCCGCCGTGGTGGGCGTCGCCGCGCTCACCTCGTGGTGCGCGCTGATCGGCCTCGGCTTCCTGCTGCTCGCCCTCCCGGCGACGCGCACCGTGCTCGGCGGCGCGACCGGCCCGGGCCTGATCCGCGTGCTGCAGCAGACCGGCCAGGCCGAGCTGCTCTGGGCCGTCCTGGTCGCCGCGGCGCTGTTCGCCTGCTCGTGACCACCAGAGGGCGACCGGCTCAGTCCGCGTCCTCCTTGGAGCGCATCTCGTCGATCCGGGCGGTCATCCGGTCGGCGCGGTCCTGCACCCGGCGGGCCAGCGCCTCGCGGGGGCGGTTCAGCAGGAAGTAGGAGCCGACCCCGCTGAGCAGGAACGCGATGACGACCGCCCACAGCACCGGCACCTGGCCGTCGATGAGGAACCACACACCGACGACGACGCCGAACGAGCTCGCGAACAGCACGAGACGCAGCAGGGTGTAGATCCAGAACTCCTTCACGGGTTCAGGGTAGGCGTGACCAGGGAGGTCCTACGCTGGAGGGGTGCTGAAGTTCCTGCTCGTCGTGATCCTGGTCGCGATCGCCGTCTACCTGACGACCCGGTCGCTCCAGGGCCGTGGCGGCGCGCCGCTGCCGCGACCCCGGCCGCGCCGGCCGCAGCCGCCCCGCGTCATCGGGCCCGACGACGACCCGGACTTCCTGCGCGACCTCGACCGCAGGCGCCGGCACCCCGAGGATCCCGAGGCCGGCTGAGGGGTCGGGCCCGCTCAGCGTTGCGGGCTCAGCGTTGCGGGACGACCTCGATCTGCGCCGCGCCCCCGGCGTACGAGTGCTGCGAGGTGCTCGAGAAGTAGTTGATCCCGATGAAGTTGAACCACAGCGTGGCCATCCCGACGAGCGCGAGGATCGCGGCGTTGCGGCCCTTCCAGCCGGCGGTGGTGCGGGCGTGGAGGTACGCCGCGTAGACCACCCAGGTGATGAACGCCCACACCTCCTTGGGGTCCCAGTTCCAGTACGACGACCAGGCCTGGTGCGCCCAGATCGGGCCGGTGATCAGCACCGCAAAGGTCCACACCGGGAAGCCGAACGCGTGCAGCCGGTAGGACACCCGGTCCAGCGCCTCGGGCTGCGGCAGCCGGGCGACGTAGCCCGCCTGCTGGGGGCCCTTCTTCGCGAGCGAGCGGGCCTTGACCAGGTAGAGCGCGGAGGTGATGCCGCCGAGCGTGAACGCGCCGGTGGCGACGATCGCCGAGACGACGTGGATGACCAACCAGTACGACGACAGCGCCTCGGTCAGCGGAGCGACCGGCGAGTAGAGCCAGATCACCGCGACCATCAGCACGCTGAGCACGAAGGCGAGCACGATCGGCGCCATCCAGGCGAGCCGCAGCTTGCGGTAGAGCACGACGTAGAGCGCCGCGACCACGAACGTGCCGGCCAGCGTGAACTCGTACATGTTGCCCCAGGGCACCCGGTTGGGGTCCGCGGCCATGCCCCGGGCGACCAGCGCCACGAGGTGGACGACGACGGCCATCCAGGTGATCAGGTAGCCGAGGCGGCCGAACAGCGCCGTACGCCGGACCCGGCCCTCGACGGCGGCGTCCTCGGGACCGGTGGCGACCGCGACGCCGCCCGGGATGTCGACGGAGTCGCGGGCGACCGCCCCCGCCGCCACCGGGACCTTGCGCAGCGACGCCCACTCGACCAGATGCGCCAGGAGCGCCAGGAAGTAGAGCAGTCCGGCGGCGGCGACCGCCTGGTTGCTGAGGCTCTCCCACGCTGCGTCGGTCACGACCGGTCCTCTCGTTGCAGGGCTTCGACGAGCTCGTCGACGACGGCCGCGACGTCTCCGCTGCCGGAGCGGTCGAGGGCGGCCACCTCGACCAGTGTGCCGTCCCCGTCTCGCCGGGCACGAACCCAGACCCGCCGAGGACGGATGAACAGCGAGCCCAGCAGGCCGATCAGGGACAGCACGACACCGGCCAGCGCGATCCACTTGCCGGGGGTCTGGCTGATCTGGATCTTGTTCCAGCGCTCGAGACCGTCGAAGCTCACCGTGCCCAGTCCGTCGGGCAGCTCGACGCTCTCACCCTCGCGCAGGTCGATGCGGTACGGCGTGCCGTCCTTCTTCGTCAGCATCGTCGTCCGGGACTTGTCGAGGGAGTAGACCGACTGGGGGGTCCCGTCGTTCATGCCCAGGTCGCCGGTGTAGACGAGCATCGAGACCATCGGGTCGAGCGGCTTGCCGAGCAGCGAGTAGTAGCTGCCGGTCTGCTTGGAGAACGCCACCGTCGGGTAGAACTCGCCCTCGAGCCCGATCTGGGTCGGGTTGGCGTCCGGCGCCTTGACGACGCCGATCGACTGCAGGCTCTGGCTGGTGGGCAGGAAGATCGTCGGCCCGTCGGTGACCACGTCGCCGTTGCCGTCCCGGATCGTGATGACCGGCGCGTAGCCGTGACCGATCAGGAAGATGTCGGTGTCGCCGATGGACAGCGGGTGGTTGACCCGCAGGTTGTAGGACTTCTCGGGTGCGTCGGGCGAGGTCTGGTAGGTCACGTGGGACTCGAAGCCGCGCGCCAGGCCGGCCCGCGGGCCCGTGGTGAGCCAGTCGACGTCGAAGTCGTCGATCTTGAACGAGAAGGGCTCCATCTCGTCGGCACGGAAGAGGCTGCCCGGGTTGAACTCGTCGTACTGGGTCAGGTTGTTGGCGAACCCGTAGTCGTTGCCGATCAGCAGGATCACGCCGCCCTTGTAGCCGAACAGCCCACCCAGCGCGAAGCCCACCAGCACCACCAGCACGGACAGGTGGAAGACCAGGTTGCCGGCCTCGCGCAGGTAGCCGCGCTCCGCCGAGATCGAGTCGTCGCCGTCGATCAGCCGGTAACGGCGCCGCTTGAGCGCGGCACGCGCGCGCTCGAGGATCTCGTCGGGGGCGTCCGTCGTCGTGTACGCCGCGTGGTCCGGCAACCGGGTCAGGTTGCGAGGCGCCTTCGGCGGCTGGGCGCGCAGGCCGCGCCAGTAGTGCACGGTGCGGGGCACGATGCAGCCGACCAGCGAGATCATCAGCAGGATGTAGATCGCCGAGAACCACGGGGAGTCGTAGACCGAGAACAGCCCGAGCCGCTCGTAGATCGGCGTCAGCTTGGGGTGGTCGTCCTGCCAGTTGGAGGTCTTGAGGGCGTCGACGCCCTCCTGCGGGATCACCGAGCCCGGGATCGCCGCGAGCGCCAGCAGGAGCAGCAGCACGAGCGCGGTGCGCATCGACGTGACCTGGCGCCAGGTCCAGCGCAGCAGCTCGCGGAAGGTCAGGTCACCGGGCCGGCGGTCGTCCTCGGGGGGACGGGTGGAGAGGGCGGTGTTCACAGGGCGGTCTCCGTCGTGCCGACGAGCTGGATCTGCGTCCACGTCACGGCCTGGCTCCACCAGCCGGTCAGCAGCAGCACGCCGACGGCGATCAGCATCAGGCCGCCGGCCCGCATCACCCAGGCCTGGTGGCGGCGGATCCACCCGATGGCGGACAGCGCCTTCTCGTAGGCGAGGGCGGCGATCACGAACGGGATGCCGAGGCCGAGGGCGTAGAACGCGAGCAGGAACGCCCCCCGGCCGGCCGTGCCCTCGGTGATCGCGAGCGTGCTGATGACGGCCAGCGTCGGGCCGGTGCACGGCAGCCAGCCGAGGCCGAAGAGGAAGCCGAGGAGCGGAGCGGCCCCGAGGCCGACGGCCGGCACCTTGTGCACGCGCCACTCACGGCTGAGGAAGGGCAGCCAGCCCGCGAAGACGAGGCCGAGCACGATCGCCAGCAGCCCGAGCACGATGGTCAGCTGGCGCTCCCACTCGATGAGCCAGGAGCCGACCGCGCCGCTGAGCGTCCCGAGCAGGACGAAGACGGTCGCGAAGCCGAGCACGAAGAGCACCGAGCCCAGGAACATCCGGCCGCGCCGGGTGCCGGCGACGCCGTTGGCGAGGTCGGCGCCCGAGAGGCCGGTGGCGTAGGACAGGTAGCCGGGCAGCAGCGGGATCACGCACGGCGAGAAGAACGAGACCAGCCCGGCGATGATCGCGACCGGGACGGCCAGCGCGAGGGAACCGGAGAGCGCGGTTTCCCGGAACCAATCAACCATCGGCCGACCGCGGGGCGGGGGCGTCCAGGTCGCTCACGAGGTCGACGAGCGTCCGCTTCGAGGGCAGCTTGCCGATGATGCTCGCGGCGATCCGACCCTCCTCGTCGAGGATCACGAAGGCCGGGATGGTGCGCGGCCCGAGCGTGCCCTGGAACTGCAGCATCGCCTTGCCGTCCGGAGAGTAGAACGACGGGTAGGTGATGCCGTAGGTCCGCACGTAGGCCTGGGCCTCGGCGGTCGAGGAGTTGCGCAGGTTGATGCCGACGAACTGGGCGTCGGCGCCGATCTCCTCCGCGGCGTCCACGACATCCGGCGCCTCGACCCGGCAGGGCGTGCACCACGACCCCCACACGACGACGACGACCGGCTTGCCGCGGAAGTCGGCGATGTCGAGCGGGTTGCCGTCGAGGTCCTCGCCGGTGAGCTCCACGGCGTCCGCGCGATCGGCCGCCGCGACGGTGCGGATCGTGCCGTCGCCGGTGACGAAGCCCTTGTCTCCCGCACCCTGCAGCGAGGTGCAGCCGGTCACGGCCAGCAGCAACGGCACGGCCAGGCCGGCCAGGAGTCGCTTCACGGGCGCCGCTCCTCGGGTGCTCCGCCGGCCGAGAACGGCGCCTTGCGGTCCTTGGTCGGGATCAGATCGCCGGCGGGCTCGGAGTAGCTGACCTGGGTGATCCGGTCGCCGACGAAGTGGAACGAGGTGAGCGAGCAGAGCGTGCACTGGCGGCTGCGCGGGTCGTGGAGGAAGGAGCGCTTCTCGGCGTGCAGCCGGGTGATCCAGATCGGCAGCTGGTGGGAGACGATCACGGCCTCGTGCCCGTCCGCGTCGCGTCGGGCGTCCTCGACGGCCGCCATCATCCGCGCCACGACCTGCTTGTAGGGCTCGCCCCACGAGGGCGTGAGCGGGTTCCACAGGTGCCGCCAGAGCCGGGGGCGCTTGAGGATCGTCATCGCGCCCTCGCCGAAGCTGACGCCCTCGAACCGGTTGGTCGACTCGATGACCCGCTCGTCGGTCACGATCTCCAGGCCGCGCGCCTCGGCCAGCGGCCGCGCCGTCTCCTGGGCCCGCTCCAGCGGCGAGACCCGCAGGTGCACGATGTCGCGCCCGCCGATCGCCTCCGCGACCCGTCGGGCCATCTGGTTGCCGAGGTCGGAGAGGTGGAAGCCGTCGCGGCGGCCGTAGAGCACGCCCTCGGGGTTGTGGACCTCGCCGTGCCGGAGCAGGTGCACGACGGTGTCGGGGGTCTGGGTCACGGGATCGATCTCCTACGCCTGCGCGGCGGCCGCGGCGCGGGCCGCCCCGGGCAGGGCGTCGAGCACCGTCGAGACGGCGCGGTCGTCGTGGGCGGCGGACAGGAACCACGCCTCGTAGGCCGACGGCGGCAGGTAGACCCCGGCGTCGAGCATGGCGTGGAAGAACGCGGCGTACGCCGCCGCGTCGGTCGTCGAGGCGTCGTCGAAGTCGCGGACGCGGCCGTCGACACCCGGGGTGAAGAAGATCGAGAACATCGTGCCGGTCGACTGCACGACGTGAGCGACCCCGGCCTCGGTGAGCGCGTCGGACGCGGCGACCTTGATCGTGTCGGCAGCCCGGTCGAGGTGGGCGTAGACCTCGTCGGTCGCGAGCCGCAGTGTGGCCAGGCCGGCCGTGGTGGCGATCGGATTGCCCGACAGCGTGCCGGCCTGGTAGACCGGCCCCTCCGGCGCGAGTCGGGACATCACGTCGGCGCGGCCGCCGAAGGCGGCCGCCGGGAAGCCGCCGCCCATCACCTTGCCGAAGGTCATCAGGTCCGGCCGCCAGCCCTCCACGGCGCCGTCGAGGCCCCACTGGCCCTGTCGACTGGCCCGGAAGCCGGTCATCACCTCGTCGCTCACGAACAGCGCGCCGTGCCGCGCGCAGGTCTCCGCCAGGAACCGGTTGAAGCCGGGCTCGGGCGGGACGACGCCCATGTTGCCGGGGGCGGCCTCGGTGATCAGGCACGCGATCCGGTCGGCGTACTCCGCGAACACCCGCTCGACCGCGGCCCGGTCGTTGTACGGCAGCACGAGCGTGAGCTCGGTCGAGGACGCCGGTACGCCGGGCGTGCCGGGCACCGCGAACGTGGCGAGGCCGGAGCCCGCGGAGGCCAGCAGGGCGTCGACATGGCCGTGGTAGCAGCCGGCGAACTTCACGACCACGTCGCGGCCGGTGAAGCCGCGGGCCAGCCGGATCGCCGACATCGTCGCCTCGGTGCCCGAGGAGACGAACCGGACCCGCTCGACCGGCGCACGCGCCGCGATCTCCTCGGCGAGCTCGACCTCCGGCTCGGTCGGCGCGCCGTACGACGTGCCGCGGGCGATCGCCTCGGCGACCCGAGCCTGGACCTCGGGGTGGGCGTGCCCGAGCAGCATCGGCCCCCAGGAGCAGATCAGGTCGACGTACTCGTTGCCGTCGACGTCGGTGAGCCACGCGCCCGAGGCGGACCGGATGAACCGGGGCGTGCCGCCGACCGCGTTGAACGCTCGGACCGGGGAGTTCACCCCGCCCGGGGTCACCGCTCTGGCCCTCTCGAAGAGGGCTGCGCTCGCGGTGGTGCCCGCCGTGGTTCGCACCGCGGTATCAGGGCTCGGTCGGCCGGTCACCGGGCCATTGTCCCCGAGCGGGCCAACCCGCCCCAGTCCAGGGCGGGGGACGGGCTCGGCAGCGTGGGCCAGGCCACGTGCGGGCGCACGGACGAGAACGTGTTTCACCGCCGCGACCTGCGGGAATGGTGGTCCTACCGACGAACGGCTGCACGTCCGGCCCAAGCGACGTACCGTAACCGGTGCAGGGTCCGGTCGTTTGATGTGCGTCACGCCGTGCAGAGGGAGCACGCCGGGTCCGAGGGAGCAGGAGACAGCCGGAGATGTCCAAGAGTGGGTCGACCAGCCGCTTCGGGCGCGGTCAGAAGGCGATCGCCCTGGTGCCGCTCGCCCTGCTCTCCGCGGCCTGGACCGCCAGCCTCGCGACGACCGGCACGGGCACCGCGCTCGCCGATGCGACCACCGACCCCGCCCTGCCCGACGGCACCAGCCTGCCCGCCGAGGCGATCGAGGAGCCGGCGAGCGTCTCGGCCGCCTCCGGTGGCGTGGCCCCCGGAGTGGTCGGCAACGCCGCGCGCGTGGTCGCGACCGCCTCCACCTCCGGCATCCCGGCCGCGGCCCTCGCGGCGTACCAGCGGGCCGAGACCGTGATCAACTCCGCCGACCCCGGCTGCCACCTCACCTGGCAGCTGGTCGCGGCGATCGGTCGGGTGGAGTCCAACCACGGCCGCCACGGCGGCAACACGCTCGACGCCCAGGGCGTCGCCAGGCCGGGCATCTTCGGGCCGCCCCTCAACGGCGGTGACGGCACCAGCCGGATCTCCGACACCGACGCCGGCCAGTTCGACTCCGACGCGGTCTGGGACCGCGCGGTCGGTCCGATGCAGTTCATCCCGTCGACCTGGTCGGTCGTGGGCGTCGACGCCGACGGCGACGGCCAGCGCAACCCGCAGGACATCGACGACGCGGCGCTCGCCACCGCCGTCTACCTCTGCTCCGGCGACGACGACCTCGGCACCACCGCCGGCCAGCAGGCCGCGGTCTACCGCTACAACCACAGCCAGCCCTACGTCGACCTCGTGCTGTCGATCATGGAGGCCTACCTCGACGGCGAGTTCACCTCGGTGCCCAACGGCGTGACCTCGGCCGGCTACGTCGTGCCGCAGCTGCCCGACCGGCCCGATCGCGGCGACAAGCCCGACCAGGGGCACCAGGGCAAGGGCGACAACGGCAAGGGCAAGGACGGCCGCGACGACGACCAGGGCTCGTCCGAGCCCACGGACCCGGCGCAGACCCCGACGAAGTCGCCCACGCAGCAACCCACGCAGCCGACGACGCCCCAGCAGCCCCCGAGCTCCACCCCGGCCAAGCCGGCCGACCCGCCGAAGGCGCCGCTCCCGACGCTGACCCTCCCGGCGCTGCCGTCGACCTCGGTGGCCCCGGTCGACCAACTGCTCACCGACGTCCAGGCGCGTGCCCAGTGCCTGCTCGACGGCTACCTCGACAACATCCTGCGCACCGACGACCCGTTCGACCAGTGCGTCTACGCCTACACCCACTGACGGGTGGTTCCTGAGCCCCGGCCACCGGCCCCGGTGGTTGAGGTGCGAAGGCCGCCAGGCCTGAGCCTCGAAACCACCGCAGCCGTCAGCGTCCAAGCAGCCGCGCGAACTCGCGTCCGCGCGCCGCCCCACCTGCCCGGATGTCACCACCAGTCGCAGGTTCATCAAGGGATGAAGGTGGAGCCCCGGTTCCCCCGCCGAGTTCGGCTCGGGATGCGAAGCTTCGCCAGCATCCCTTGATGAAGCGTCGGCCAAGCGCGCCGGCTCAGCGCCGCAGCAGCCGCGCGACCTCACTCGCCCAGTAGGTCAGCACCACGTCGGCACCGGCCCGCCGGATCGAGGTGAGCGTCTCGAGGATGGCCGGCTCGCGGTCGATCCAGCCGTTCGCGGCGGCGGCCTCGAGCATGGCGTACTCCCCCGAGATGTTGTACGCCGCGACCGGCACGTCGACCGCGTCGCGCACCCGGCGCAGCACGTCGAGGTAGGCCAGGGCGGGCTTCACCATCACCACGTCGGCGCCCTCCGCCACGTCGAGCAGCGCCTCGCGGACGCCCTCGCGGGCGTTGCCGGGGTCCTGCTGGTAGGTCCGGCGGTCGCCCTGCAGCGAGGAGTCGACGGCCTCGCGGAACGGGCCGAAGAACGCGGAGGCGTACTTGGCGGAGTAGGCCAGGATCGAGACGTCGGAGTGCTCGGCGGCGTCCAGCGCGGTGCGGATCACCGCCACCTGGCCGTCCATCATCCCGCTGGGGCCGACCATGTCGACGCCGGCGTGGGCCTGGGCGCGGGCCATCTCGGCGTACGCCGCGAGCGTGCGGTCGTTGTCGACACGACCGTCGGGTGTCAGCACGCCGCAGTGACCGTGGTCGGTGAACTCGTCGAGGCACAGGTCGCTCATCACCGTCAGGGCGTCCCCCACCTCGGCCACCACGTCGGTGATGGCGAGGTTGAGGATGCCTGCCGGGTCGATCGCGCCGGTGCCCTCGGCGTCCTTGTGCTCGGGGATGCCGAAGAGCATCACCCCACCGAGCCCGAGCTCGGCCGCCTCGGCAACCGCCTTCAGCAGCGTCGACCGGGTGTGCTGCACCACGCCGGGCATCGAGGAGATCGGCCGCGGCTCGTCGAGGCCCTCGCGCACGAAGAGCGGGAGCACCAGCTGCCGCGGCTCCAGCGACGTCTCCCCCACCATCCGGCGCAGCGCCGGCGTGGTGCGCAGGCGCCGGGGCCGGACCACGGGTCCGGCCACCGGAGAGGTGCTGGACAGTTGATCGGTCATCGCTCGATCCTCCTCCTGCTCACTCGGTTTCGACCCGCCGTCGCTCGTTCGTACCTCACGAGCGGGCTCGCTCAACCTCCTCGCGTCGTGGAGGTCCGCTGACGCGGACCTCCACGGCTCGGATCACTCCGCGGCGCGAGCCTTCCGCCGCGCGGAGGTCTTGCGCTCCGACGGCTTGGTGACGGGCTGACCCGCCTCGATCAACGACACCCGGCGGGCGGCGCCGAAGTCGGCGAGCGCGTCGACGAGCTCCTCGACGTCCGGCCGGCTCGCGAGGACGTCGACGCGCAGGCCGTGCTCCTCGGCGGTCTTCGCCGTGGCGGGGCCGATCACCGCGATCACCGTCGAGGCATGCGGCTTGCCGGCGATGCCGACCAGGTTGCGCACGGTCGAGGACGAGGTGAACACGACCGCGTCGAACTTGCCGGTCTTGATCGCGTCGCGGGTCTCCGGCGGCGGCGGCGCGGCCCGCACGGTGCGGTACGCCGTGACGTCGTCGCACTCCCAGCCGAGGTCGATCAGGCCGGCGACGAGGTTCTCGGTCGCGATGTCGGCGCGCGGCAGGAACACCCGGTTGATCGGGTCGAGCAGCTCGTCGTACTCCGGCCAGTCGGCCAGCAGGCCGGCGGCCGACTGCTCGCCCGACGGCACCAGGTCGGCGCGCAGGCCCCAGTCGGCGATGGCCTGCGCGGTCTTGTCGCCGACCGCCGCGATCTTGAGGCCGGAGAAGGCACGGGCGTCGAGGCCGTACTCCTCGAACTTCTCGCGCACCGCCTTGACGGCGTTGACCGAGGTGAACGCGATCCACTCGTAGCGACCCTCGACCAGGCCGCGCACGGCCTTGTCCATCTGCTGCGGGTTGCGCGGCGGCTCGACGGAGATGGTGGGCACCTCGTCGGGCACCGCGCCGTAGCCGCGGAGTCGCTCGGACAGCGAGCCCGCCTGCTCCTTGGTGCGCGGCACCAGCACCCGCCAGCCGAAGAGCGGCTTGGTCTCGAACCACGACAGCGTCTCGCGCAGGTCGACCACGTTGCCGACGACGGTGACCGCCGGCGGGGCCATCCGGGCGGCGCGGGCGTCGGCCGCGATCCGGTCGAGGGTGGAGGACACGGTGGCCTGCTCGGTCGTGGTGCCGACCCGGGTCATCGCGATCGGGGTCTGCGGATCGCGGCCCGCGGCGACCAGCGCCTTCGCGATCTCGCCGACCTGGCCGACGGCCGAGAGCAGCACGAGCGTGCGCTTGTCGGCGTACTGCTTCCAGTCGACCTTGTCGCCGCAGGTGACGACCGCGACCTCGCGGTGGTCCTTGGTGGTCAGCGGGATGCCGGCGTACGCCGGGACCGCGTTGACCGAGGAGACACCGGGCACGATCTCGAACGCCAGGCCCGCCTTGACGCAGGCCTGCGCCTCCTCGGGGCCGGACGCGTAGAGGAACGGGTCGCCGGCCATCAGGCGGACCACGCGCTGGCCCTTCTTGGCGTGCCTGACGACCACCTTGCCGCGCGCGGCGTGGGTCAGCGGCTGGCCGTCCTCGCCGAAGCCGCCGTCGACGACCTCGGGGCCGATCGGCTCGGCGCCCTCGACCGGCTCCGGGAGGCCGAGGACCTGGCGGATCAGGCCGGCGTGCTCCGGTACCTCGGTGACGACGACGTCGGCGCGACTGAGCAGCTCGACGGCGCGGACCGTCAGCAGGCCCGGGTCACCGGGGCCACTGCCGACGAACGACACCCAGCCGCGCGGCTGGTCCTTCGGGGTGGACTTGGCTCGGGTCATGGGTTCTGCACCTTGTCTAGCGAGTGGTCGAGCGGGTCATGCTCCGACCCGTCCAGGTCTGCGGCGCCGTCGGCGAGCATCTCCTGGGCGAGTCGGTCGCCGACGCCGGCGGCGTCGGCGGGGTCACCGGTGGCGGACCTGCGCACCGAGAGCCCCCCGTCGGGCGAGAGGGCGATCGCCCGCACCCACAGCTCCTCGCCGTCCTCGCCCTCGACCACCTCGGCCAGGGCTCCGATCGGCGCGGAGCATCCTCCTTCGAGCGTCGCGAGCACCGCCCGCTCCGCCTCGACCGCCGCGCGGGCGCGGGGGTCGTCGAGCGCCTCGCGCAGCTGCGCCGCGAGATCGTCGTCGTCGCGGCACTCGACGGCCAGCGCACCCTGTCCCGGAGCGGGGAGCATCTGGAGCGGGTCGAGCACCTCGGTGGCCTCGTCGAGCCGACCGATCCGGGCCAGCCCGGCGCGCGCGAGCACGATCGCGTCGTACTCTCCCGTGCGCACCTTGCGGATCCGGGTGTCCACGTTGCCGCGGAGGCCGGCGACCTCGACCCCGAGGCCGAGGGCGTGCAGCTGGGCGGCCCGGCGCGGCGAGCCGGTGCCGACGCGGCTGCCCACGGGCAGCTCGCCGAGGGTGAGGCCGTCGCGGGCCACCACCACGTCGCGCGGGTCCTCCCGACCCGGGATCGCGACCAGCGCGATGCCCTCGGCGGGGTAGGTCGGAAGGTCCTTGAGCGAGTGCACGGCGACGTCCACGCGCCCGTCGAGGAGGGCGTCGCGCAGCGCGCTGACGAACACCCCGGTCGACGAGCCTCCGGCCAACGGGGTGCCGGCCGCCTGGCTGCGGTCGCCCTCGGTGCTGATCTCGACCAGCCGGACCGGGCGGCCCAGCCGCTCGGCGATCTGGTCGGCGACCAGCTGGGACTGGGTGGTCGCGAGCACCGAGGCGCGGGTGCCGACCCGGATCGGCGCGCTGACGGCCTGACTCATGACAGACCCTCCGCCCGGGTCACGGCGTCGACGGCCTCGGGGTCGAGCGCGAAGAGCTCGGCCAGGGCGGCCGCGTAGGAGACCGCGCCGGTCTCGTTGGCGAGCTCCTTGACGCGCACGGTCGGCTCGTGGAGCAGCTTGTCGGCGACCCGGCGCACGGTGTGCAGCACCTCGGCGCGGGCGGCCTCGTCGAGGTCGGGCAGCCGATGCGAGAGGCGGTCCATCTCGGCGTCGACGACCGCGGTCGCCATCGAGCGCAGGGCCACCACGGTCGGCGTGACGCTGGCCTGGCGGCGGGCGGCGAGGAACGCCGCGACCTCCTGGGTCACGATGCGGCGGACGGCGGCCACCTCCTGCCCGGCTTCCGACTCGCGCAGCCCCTCGGCGAGGTCGGTGAGGTTGACCAGCGTGACGCCGGGAAGGTCGCCGACCTCCGGCTGGACGTCATGGGGCAGCGCGAGATCGATGAACGTCAGCGCCCGGCCGTCGGCGGTCGCGGCCGCGACCAGGTCGCGGGTCACCACCACGCTGGTCGCACCGGTGCACGAGATGACCACGTCGGCGTGCGCGAGCTCGGCCTCGAGGTCGGCCAGCGCCGCGGAGCGCGCGCCGTACTCGTCCGCGAGGCGCTCGGCCTTGCCGGCGGTGCGGTTGACGACGGTGATGCCGGCGGCGCCCCGGCGAGCCACGGTGGCGGTGACCAGGCCGGCCATCGACCCGGCACCGATCACCAGCACTCGCTTGTCGGACAGGTCGCCCGCGGCATTGCTGTGGTCGAGGGCGGCCGAGACCAGCGACGGCGCTGCCTGGTCGATGTCGGTCTCGGAGCGGGCCCGCTTGCCGACCCGCAGCGCCTGCTGGAACAGCACGTTGAGCGCCGGCCCGACGGTGCCGATCTCCTGGCCCGCGCTGAGCGCGTCGCGGGCCTGGCCGAGGATCTGGCCCTCACCGAGCGCCATCGAGTCGAGACCGGCCGCGACCTGGAAGAGATGCGAGACCGCGCCGTCGTCGTAGTGCACGTAGAGGTGCGGGAGCAGCTCCTCGGGGGCGCCGCCGGCGCGGTCGACCAGCAGCCCGGAGAGCTCCTCGACGCTGCCGTGGAAGCGGTCGACCTCGGCGTAGATCTCCAGCCGGTTGCAGGTCGCGATGACCGTGGCCTCGGTGACGTGCTCGCCGGCGGCGACGTCGTCGATCAGCTTGTGCACGCCGTCGTTGTCGAGCGCCACCCGCTCCAGCAGCGAGACCGGCGCCGACTTGTGGGAGATGCCCACGACCAAGACGCTCATGCGCGTACTCGCTTCGCTCCGTGCGCGCATGAGGCACAGGACGCACTGCCTTGGATGATTCGCTCGCTTCGCTCGCTCATGCAGTCACCTCCTCGGTGACGGCCCCCTGCATCTTGCGCTGCTCGTGGTAGGCCAGGATCTGCAGCTCGATCGAGAGGTCCACCTTGCGGACGTCGACCAGGTCGGGCACCGAGAGCACGATCGGCGCGAAGTTGAGGATGCTGGTGATCCCGCAGGCGACCATCCGGTCGGCGACGTCCTGGGCGGCGACGGCCGGGGTCGCGATGACCCCGATGGCCACGCCGTGGTCGTGGACGATCTGCTCGAGGTCGGCGAACGGCCGCACCTCCAGGCCGGCGACCGCCTCGGCCCGACGGGCCGGGTCGGCGTCGAGGAGCGCGACGACGCGGAAGCCGCGGCTGCGGAACCCGGAGTAGTTGGCGAGGGCCTGGCCCAGGTTGCCGATGCCGACGATGACGACGGGCCAGTCCTGGGTGACGCCGATCTCACGGGCGATCTGATAGCGCAGGTACTCCACGTCGTACCCGACCCCGCGGGTGCCGTAGCTGCCCAGGTAGGAGAGGTCCTTGCGGAGCTTGGCGCTGTTGACGCCCGCCGCCACCGCGAGCTCCTCGCTCGAGCAGGTGGTGGTGCCCTGGTCGGACAGGGTCGTCAGGGCCCGGAGGTAGACGGGCAGCCGCGCGACGGTCGCTTCGGGGATGTCCCGAGCGGCGTCGGGTGAGTTCCGTGCGGTCACAGCTCTTGTCTTCTCCATAGCCAGGGGGCTGCTGGGCCGTCGTCGGGCACGCGAGGACGAACCCGTCCTCGGGGCCTGATGGCTTGTTCACTGTAGGAGTTTGTGAACGGGAGAACAAAACGGAGCGACCCTCGCCCGCTGGCCGGTGCTACCACATGTGATGTGACCCACGCTCGCGGGGCCGGTCGGCGCGATCCCGCGACCTCAGTCGCGGGCGAGCGCGGCCCGCAGGCGACGCTCGTCGACCCGCCAGAAGTCGTGCTGGCGACCGTCGACGAGGGTCACCGGGATCTCCTCGCCGAAGCGCTCACGCAGGGCCGGGTCGTCGTCGATGGTCACCTCGGCGTACGACTCGCCCACCTCGGCGCAGACCCGCTCGATGACGGCCCGCGCGTCGTCGCACAGGTGGCAGCCGGGGCGGGAGTAGAGGGTGATGCGGGGCTCGGTGCTCATTCCAACAGCCCTAGCGTGCGCCGCCGCTCGATCCCGCGCAACCGGCCCTTCTGCACCTTGCCCGTGATCGTGCGAGGCAGCTCGTCGACCACCTCGATGCGCGAGGGCTGCTTGAAGCGCGCGAGCCGGAGCGCGCAGTGCGCGCGCACCGCCGCCGCGATCGCGTCCGGCTGTTCGCCGGGAGCGCGCACGTATGCCACCACGGCCTCGCCGCTCCGCTCGTCGGTCACGCCGATCACCGCGACCTCGACGACGCCGGGGACCTCCTCGATGACGTCCTCGACCTCGACCGGGTAGACGTTGAAGCCCGAGACGATCACGACCTCCTTGAGGCGGTCGACCAGGAACAGGTCGCCGCTCTCGTCGAGGAAGCCGACATCGCCGGTCGGCCACCAGCCGTCGCCGTCGGGCCCCTCCGCGCCGTCGGGCCAGTAGCCGCTGAACAGGTTGACGCCACGGATCGAGATCTCGCCCGGGTCGCCACCCTCCGGCGGAAGCCCGTCCTCGTCGATCAGCCGCAGCTCGATGCCGGGCAGCGCGGCGCCGACCGAGCCCGCCTGAGGCGTCCGGCTGCACAGGGTGCTGGTGACGACCGGCGAGGCCTCGGTGAGGCCGTAGCCCTGGTGGACCGCGACACCGGTGCGCTCGTCGAACTCCTCCACGACCTCGGGACTGAGCGGTGCGGACCCCGACAGGATCAGCCGGACCGGGCCGAGTCGCTCCCGCAGGTCCGGCTCGGAGCGCCAGTGGGCGAAGACCGGTGGCGCGACCGGCACCACGCTGCACGCCTCGTCGTCGATGATGGCCAGCGTCTCCTGCGGGTCGAAGCGCTCGACGAGCACCAGCTTCGCCCGGCGCCGGAGCACGCTGCCGAGCACCGCGTTGAGGCCGTAGACGTGGAAGAGCGGGAGCACGCCGAGCACGACGTCGTCCCCGTGGATCATCGGCGGCTCGACCTGCGCGCATTGCTCGATGTTCGCGAGCAGGGCGCGGTGGGTGAGCATCGCGGCCCGTGGGAGACCGGAGGTGCCGCTGGTGTAGAGCAGGGCCGCGAGCTTCTCCGGATCCTGCAGCGGCGGGATCGGCCGGGCCGGCTCGGAACGCAGCTCGTCATACGACGCCTCGCCGACGACGACCAGGCGGGGCGGCGACTCGAGCGAGTCGACCGCCTCACGGACGGCCGCGGCCGTGGTCGGATCGGCGATCGCCATCCGGGCGCCGGAGTCGTCGAGCATCCGGGCCAGCTCGCCGACCGCCGAGCCGGGGTTCACCGGCACGGCCACGGCCTGCGCGCGCAGCACCCCGAGGTAGGACGTCACGAACTCGAGACGGTTGCCGACCGCGATCAGCACCCGGTGCCCGCCCACGACACCGGCGCCCGCCAGACCGGTGGCGACGCGGCCCACCTGGTCGTCGAGCTGGGCCCAGGTCAGACTGCGCCCGCCGGCCTCGACGAGTGCCAGTCGATCGGGGCTCTCGGAGGCCGCGCTGGTCACCAGCTCGGCCACGTCGCGGATCCCGGACATGGTGCGGATACTTCCACACCACCGCGTGCTGTGCCGGTGGGTCTACCCTGCCGGTGTGACGCCCACGGACCGCCGACCGCGACCGCTGAACCTCCAGCTGCGGTCGACGCTGGCCGGGGAGGCCGCCGCCGCATCCGCCGAGGTCGAGTCGGCGCTGACGCCACCGCTCGATCCTGAGGCCGCGGCCTTCTTCGACGTCGACAACACCGTCATGCAAGGCGCGAGCATCTTCCATCTCGCCCGCGGCCTGCACCGGCGCAAGTTCTTCACCACCCGCGAGATCCTCGGCGCGGCCTGGAAGCAGGCGTACTTCCGGATCGTCGGCGTCGAGGACCCCGACCACGTGGCCGATGCACGCGCCTCGGCGCTCGGCTTCATCGCCGGTCACACCGTCTCCGAGCTCCAGGAGCTGGGCGCGGAGATCTTCGAGGAGGGCATGGCGCACCGGATCTGGCCGGGCACCCGTGCCCTCGCCCAGCTCCACCTCGACGAGGGCCAGCGGGTGTGGCTGGTGACCGCGGCACCGATCGAGATCGCCCAGATCATCGCGCGCCGACTCGGGCTGACCGGCGCCCTCGGCACGGTCGCCGAGCACGTCGACGGGGTCTACACCGGTCAGCTGGTCGGCGACCTGCTGCACGGGCCGGCCAAGGCGGAGGCCGTCAAGGCGCTGGCCGCGCGCGAAGGTCTAGACCTGCGCCGCTGCTCGGCGTACTCCGACTCCTACAACGATCTACCGATGCTCTCGCTGGTCGGCGACCCCTGCGCGATCAACCCGGACGTCAAGCTGCGTCACCACGCCCGCGAGCAGGGCTGGCGGATCCGCGACTACCGCACCGGGCGCAAGGCACTGCGCGCCGGCCTCGTCGTCAGCGCGGTCGCGGGTGCCGCCACCGGTGCCGTCGCGGCGGGGCTGGCCGTGCGCAGCAAGCGGACCTGAACGCCGTAGTTACCGACCGGTTCACATTCGAGTAACTCCCGTTTACGATGGCGGAGGTTTTCGAGGGGCCGGCATCGGGGAGACCGCATTCGGGAGGGCTTGTTCGCATGGCACCAGGCATCCACGACCAGGAGCGGGGCCTCACCGTCCTGCGCCGACTCGTCGCCGAGGTGCTGCTCGCCGAGCGCCTGGCACCAAGGCCCACGCCGGCCTTCGCCGGCAGCATCCTCGCCACCGAGGCGGCGACCAGCCGCGGCAGCGGCGGGCCCGATGGTTACGGGGACGCCGGGCTCGCGGCGTCCTCCGAGGACGACGAGTCCGAGCGCACCCGGCTGATCGCCCTCGTCGAGCTGGCCCGGCAGGGCGACGCCGACGCGTTCGGGCTGCTCTATGACCACTACCAGGGGTCGGTCTACCGGTTCCTCTTCTACCGGACCCGCTCGAGGACGCTCGCCGAGGACCTCACCTCCGAGACGTTCTTCCGGGCGCTGCGCAGCATGAACGGATTCCGGTGGCAGGGCAAGGACTTCGGCGCCTGGCTGATGACCATCGCGCGCAACCTCGCGACCGACCACTTCAAGGCCGGCCGCACCCGTCTCGAGCTCACGACCGAGGACATGAGCCTCCACGACGACGCGACCGACGGGCCCGAGAGCGCGGTGCTCGCCGGGATCACCAACGAGATCCTGATGCGCGCGCTCACCGAGCTGCCCGCCGAGCAGCGCGACTGCCTGGTGATGCGCTTCCTCCAGGGCATGAGCATCGCCGAGACCGCCGCCGTCCTGGGCCGCAGCGACGGCGCCGTCAAGCAGCTCCAGCTGCGCGGGGTGCGCAACCTCGCCAAGCTGATGCCGGAAGGGCTGCGGGACTGATGGCGCGACCGGTCGAAATCGTTCAGTTCCTCGGCGGATCTCGCGTAACTCCGCCGCACTTCTCGTCGTTGAGATCGACATGACATGGGGGATCCGGGCGCGGGGGCGCGCCCACCGGTTCGCCACCCTGGTCGAGCAGTCGTCGACGGGTGAGCGGATCGACGTTGCAGATCGACGTGACCGCGAGCTGGTGGAGCTCGTCGGGGCGCTGCGGGCGGTCCCCGACCCGCAGCCGCGCCCCGAGTTCGTGGCCGACCTGCGCGCCCGGCTCGTGTCCGAGGCCGAGACGGCGCTGGCGCCCGACGACCTCTCGAAGCTCCGGCTCCCCGCTCGCCGCACCACCCGGGAGCGCCGACTCGCGGCCGTCGTCGGCGGCCTGGTGATCGTGGGGGCGAGCGCCTCGGTCGCCGTCGCCTCGCAGTCCGCACTCCCCGGTGAGTCGCTCTACCCGATCAAGCGGGCCATCGAGTCCGCCCACGTCGGGCTGTCGCTCGGCGAGGCCGACAAGGGCAGCATCCAGCTGGCGAACGCCACCGACCGGCTCGAGGAGGCCAGCGCACTGGCCGGCTCGGACGAGCCGGGCGATCAGGCGCGGGTCGCACCGACCCTCGCCACCTTCAGCGACCAGGCCACCCAGGGCGCCGACCTGCTGTTCGCCGACTACGCCCACAGCGACCGGGCCTCGTCCATCGCGAAGCTGCGCGACTTCGCCTCGAGCAGCCTGACGCAGCTCGAGGAGCTCGAGCCGTCGGTGCCCGCCGACGCCCGCGACGAGCTCGTCGCCGCCGCCAACGTGGTCGCCCAGATCGACGCCGAGGCGGCGCAGCAGTGCCCCGACTGCGGGGGTACCCCGATCGAGGCGTTCCCGCCGTCGCTGGTCGCCGCCCCGCCGATCGAGCTGCCGACCCTGCCCGCCACTCCCCAGCAGGCCGGGCCGGACGCGCGCGGCCAGGACAAGAACGGCACCAAGGGCGACCGCGGCGGCAAGGACGGTGGCCGAGGCGATCGGGGTGACCAGGGCGTCGCGCCCGGACTGCCGCCGGTCGACGGCGACCTGCCCCCGGGCAGCGTGCTCGAGCCGACCACGGACCCGACCCTGCTCCCCAGCCCCGGCGCCTCGCCGTCCCGCGGCACCAACCCGCTCAAGACGCTGACCGACGGCCTGACCGGCGCCCTCACCGGTGGCGCCGCACCCTCCGCGAGCGCACCCTCCAGCTCCGGCGGCAGTGGACCCACGTCCCCCACCGCTCCCCTGACCGAGGTGGTCACCGGCGTCACCGAGATCCTCCAGGGCGTGCTCGACCCGATCACGGGCGCCCTGTTGCCGCCCCGGCAGTAGCGACCTCAGCGGCCCGGTTCGCGGCGGCCGCGGCCGGTGACGCGCTTACCGGGTTTGTGTGGTCGCCGTAGGTGGGGGTTACGGGGGGGTGGTGACGGCTGCTGGGCGGCTTGCGGTCTGCTCGGGTCGACCGTCGTGGTCACCGCTGGAGAGGACGATGCGGTCTGCCGGGTCGGTCGGGTCGGCCCGGGTCAGGCGGCGGCGTATTCGATGACGAAGTCGGGGTAGTGGAGTTCGCGTCGGATCCGGGGCACGACGCGGCTGGGGGTGGGTGCGCGGGGTGCTGTTGATCGGATCGTGTGGCCGGTGGGCAGGGTGGTCTCGACGACGTGCTGATCGGGCGGGCCAGCCAGTGGTCTGGCCCGCCACCCGGGGGCTTGTTTGGTGTGGTTGCACTGCTCGCAGAGGCCTTGGCCGTTGATGGCGGAGGTGGGGCCGCCGTGGGCGTGGTCGGTGATGTGGTCGTGGTGACGGACCGGGGCGTTGCACCAGGGGGTGCGACACGTCTGGTCGCGGAGCTCGAGGAACAGGCCGAGGGCCTTGGGGAACGCCCGGGCCTTCGATTCCATCGCGACGAGGGTGCCGGTCTCGGGGGCCACGTAGAGCCGCCGCAGCGCCGTCTGCGCCGTCTGCGCCGTCTGCGCCTGCGCGAGGGCGGTGGCGGCGAGGTCGCGGGCGTGGTCGGCGGTCAGGGGGCCGTAGCCGGTCAGCCAGGCGGGCTGGTGTCCGCCGGCGAGGAGGGTGTGGTCGGAGACGGTCAGGTTGATCGTGACCGGGACCCCCTCCGCGGTGGCCTGTCCGGTGACGAGCTCGACGAGGGTGTCGGTCATCACCTGACCCCGGCTGCGGGAGTCGCCTTGGGCACGAGCCTGGTCGGCGGCCCGGGTCAGGGTGGCGTAGGCCGCGACACCCTGAGCGACCGGCAGCAGCACCGAAAGCCGGGCCATCGTGTCCGGCGCGGGCCGCAGGCTCACGTGCCGGTCGGCCTCCGCCTTCGCGCGGCGGTCGACCACCGCGGCCGGGTCCAGGCCGGCGACCAGCGCCCGGGTCTGCGCGACGAGTCGTCGGTCGCCCCACCCCTCGAACCGATAGGCGCCGTCGGGACCGGGGGCGGCGAGCTGCTCATCGACGATCGCCCGGTGTCCGGGTTGGAGGCAGGCGGTCTCGCGGGCGATCAGGATCGCCCGCCACTCCGACACCACCCCGGCCGCCAGCGCGGCCTCCGTCGAGGGGAGCTCGGCCAGGGCGTGCGCGAACCCCAACAACCGCGTGCCCCGCGCGGGGGACTCCCGGCGGGCGTAGGCCACCAGACCGGGCACGTCCCGCCCCCGCCGTGCCGCCGGCACCCCCTGGTCGGCGTGCCGGGCCTTCACCCGCGCATCCAGCACCCGGGTCAACCGCGCCTGGACCGCGCAGGCCTTCGCTTTGGTGTCCTCGAGGGCGCGGATCGCGTCCACCAGCTCCGCCTCGCTCATCCCCGACACATCGGGCATCGCGGGCATCGCGGGCATCTCGGACATGGCACCGGTGTCGACCGTGGGGTCGAGGTGGGTGTCCGAGATCATCGCCATATCTCATTGTATCGAACAATTGTTCGATCACATAAGGGGTTGGGCGGCGTGTTTCGCCCAGGTTCGTGGTGGTTTCGAGACAGGCGCTAGCGCGCCTTCCTCAACCACCGTGGCCCCGAGGACGGTGGTTGAGGAGGTTGCGCTAGCAACCGTCTCGAAACCACCACGAACGCATCCCGCGTCCCGACCACCGGTCGGCGTCGTCCCGATAGGCGCCGAACGGGTCCGCGGGAGCACGCCGACACTCCCCCGACACCGGCGGGTGGTTTCGAGACAGGCGCTAGCGCGCCTTCCTCAACCACCGGGAGCGCGCCTTCCTCAACCACCGTGCCCCCTGAGGACGGTGGTTGAGGAGGTTGCGCTAGCAACCGTCTCGAAACCCTGCTGCGTCGGCGGATGTGGCGGGTCGGGTGCTGGGTGGTGGTTTCGAGACAGGCGCTAGCGCGCCTTCCTCAACCACCGGGAGCGCGCCTTCCTCGACCGTCGCGACTAGCGGAAGACGGACTGGCGCTGCATCAGCAGCGTGTAGAGCGTCTGCTGGATGGTCTCGCGGACCTGGTCGGTGATGTTGAAGACCAGCATCGGGTCGTCGGCGGCGCCGGCGTCGAACTCGTCGGTGCGGATCGGCTCGCCGAACTCCAGCAGCCACTTCGATGGCAGCGGCACCAGGCCGAGCGGGCCGAGGAGGGGGAAGAACGGCGTGATCGGGATGTACGGGACGCCGAGGAGGCGGGCGAGCGAGGGGAGGTTGCCGACGAGCGGGTAGATCTCCTCGGCGCCGACGACCGAGAGCGGGACGATCGGGACTCCGGTGCGGACCGCGGCGGAGACGAAGCCGCCCCGGCCGAAGCGCTGCAGCTTGTAGCGCTCGGCGTACGGCTTGCCGATGCCCTTGAAGCCCTCGGGCCAGACGCCGACGAGCTCGCCGTTGCGCAGCATCCGTTCGGCATCCTCGCTGCAGGCCAGGGTGGCACCGCTGCGGCGCGCCATCGAGCCGACGAACGGCAGCCGGAAGACCAGGTCGGCACCGAGCGGGCGCAGGAACCGACCGGTCTCGTCATGGATCGAGACCATCGTCATCAGTCCGTCGACCGGGATGGTGCCCGAGTGGTTGGAGACGACCAGGGCGCCGCCGTCGGCCGGGATGTTCTCGACGCCACGCACCTCGATGCGGAACCACTTCTGGGCGATCGGACGCAGCGTGGCCATCAGGAAGCGCTCGGTGACCTCGGCGTCGAAGCCGTACTCGTCGACGACGTAGTCACCGGTGACCCGGCGCCGCAGGAACGCCAGGAACCTCGCCAGCTGCGGCTCCCACTCCTCGCCGAAGACCTCGGCCGCGGCCTGTTGGAACGCCGCCAGCCACTCGGCGGCAGGGATCCCGCCCGCGGGGGTGGGCTCGTCGGTCGTGACCGGCTCGCGGACCACCGCTTCCTCGACCGGCTTCGGCCGGGGCGCGGCCGTGGCCGACTGCTTCTGGGGCGCCTGCTTCTTCGCCGGCTTCGGCGCCGGCCTGGCGCCGTTCGCGGCAAGGCCGCGCGCCGCCGAGGAGGGTGCGGTGCCGGTGCCGCGCCCCGGGCGGCCCCGGGTGCCGATCGGGATCACCTCGGCGTCAGCCACGGTCGCTCCCGGCCAGGGTCGGGTCCGCGGCGGGCAGCCGGTCGGCGAGTCCGGCCAGCAGCCGCTCGGCGGGGCGCCCGCTCGCCGCGAGGGGTGCGGAGAAGTCGGCGAAGGCACCGTCGGTGGTGAACGCCGGCTCGAAGCCGAGGTCGGTGCGCATCCGGGTGGTGTCGACGCCGCGGCCATAGGTGAGGAACGCCGTCTGCTCCGGGGAGAAGTCGGCGACCCGCGCCGAGCGCAGGATCGAGCCGACGTTGCCGACCGCGAACGGCGGCAGCGGCACCGTCGGCCGCCCGAGACGGCGCAACGCCTGAGAGAGCATCAGCAGGCCGTCACCGGCGACGTTGAAGGTGCCGGGGACCTCGGAACGGATGGCGTGCAGCAGCAGCTCGAGCAGGTCCTGCTCGTGCAGGAACTGCATCCGTGCGTCGTGGCCGAGCACCGTCGGAATCACCGGCAGCCGGAAGTACGACGTGATCGGACTGGTGACGTGCGGCCCGATGACGTTGGCCGCGCGCAGCAGCGTGACGCACACGTCGGGTCGCCGCCGGGCGAAGCCGCGGACGTAGCCCTCGATCTCGGCGACGTCCTTGGCGTAGCCGGAGCGGGGCGCCCGCCGCGGCTCCATGTCCTCGGTGAACATGGCGGGGTCGCGGCTGCTCGCGCCGTACACCGTCGTCGTCGACTTCACGACGAGCGTGCGCAGCCCCGGTGCCTTCTGGCACGCGGCCAGGAGCTGCATCGTCCCGATGACGTTGAGCTCCTTCATCGTGTTGCGGCCGCCGGCGCTGCCGGGGGTCGCGATCACGCTCATGTGGACGACGGTGTCGACGTCCTCCTTGACGATGACCTTCGCGATGACGGGGTTGCGGATGTCGGCGCGGACGAACGAGACGTCGCCGATGTCGCCGCGGGGCGGTACGACGTCGACGCCGATCACCCTCGCGACGTCCGGGTCTGCCGCGGCAGCGCGCGCGAACCGCCGGCCGAGGTCACGCGAGACCCCGGTGACGAGGACGACCCTGCCGGCGCTGCCCATGCGGCGAGCGGTGGCCTACTTGCCGAGCTTGCGACGCTGGACGCGCGTCTTCTTCAGCAGCTTGCGGTGCTTCTTCTTGGCCATGCGCTTGCGCCGCTTCTTGATGACAGAACCCACGGGATACCTTTCGACAGCTGTACAGCCGTCCGCCGGACGGACCCGGTGGACCGGCCAAGCCTATCCGGGTGAGCCCACCCGGCAGAATCGACCGGTCCAGCCGAGACCCAGAGGGTCCTGCGCGGTCCGGCTCAGCCGGCGCTGTAGAAGCTCTTGCGCAGGTACTCGTCCACGTCCGACTCGAGGACGCGGAACGAGCGGCCGACGCGAACGGCCGGCAGCTCGCCACCGTGGACGAGCCGGTAGACGGTCATCTTGGAGACCCGCATCATCGCCGCCACCTCGGCGACGGTGAGGAACTTCGAGTCGTTGATGTCTCCGGAACTGGTAGCCATCGTGCACCGATTCTTTCTGTCTGGCGCGCCACCGGCTTCCCCACCGGCGATCGCACGCGCCACGCATCCGTGAGAATAGGGCCTGATGTGACTCATGGGGAAGGGCTTCACCAAAGATACACCCGGGACACGGCGTGTCCGCTTGCATCGGCCGCCAGAACTTCTCCGGTGTAGTTCGTCCCGGTCAGGGCAGCGGGTCGAGCCCGTGCAGCGGGAACGCCTCCATGCGGGTCGCGTGGATGGCCCGGTCGAGCCAGGCCTCGGGGTCGTAGCCGTCGCGCCAGTCCCGGTACGCCGGACTCCGGCCGTCGGTGAGCCGCATCGGAGCCACCCGCCCCAGCCGCTCGCGGACGTGCTCGCGCCACCCCGCCGGCGTCTCGGAGTCGGGGTCGAGCGGCACGCCGCTCACGATGGCGAGCAGGTGGCTCCAGGCGCGCGGCACGACGTCGACCACCGCGTAGCCACCACCGCCGGTCGCGACCCAGCGGCCCTCGCACAGCTCGTGGGCGAGGTCGTGGAGCGCGAGGTACGCCGCGCGCTGGCCGTCGACGGTCAGCATCAGGTGGGCGAGCGGGTCCTCGGCGTGGGAGTCGCAGCCGTGCTGGGTGACCAGCACCTGCGGCTTGAACTCGCGCAACAGCGGGGGCACCACCGCGTGGAAGGCCCGCAGCCAGCCGGCATCGGCGGTGCCGGGCGGCAGCGCGACGTTGACCGCGGAGCCGAGCGCCCGGGGACCACCGAGGTCGCGCGGGAAGCCGGTGCCGGGGAAGAGCATCTGCCCCGTCTCGTGCAGGGAGATCGTGAGCACCCGCGGGTCGTCCCAGAACACCCGCTCGACGCCGTCCCCGTGGTGGACGTCCACGTCGACGTACGCGATCCGCTCGGCGCCCTGGTCGAGCAGGCTCTGGATGCCGATCGCGACGTCGTTGTAGATGCAGAAGCCACTGGCCCGGTCGGGCATCGCGTGGTGCAGGCCGCCGGTGATGTTGGCGGCGTGCAGCGACTCCCCGCTCCACACCTGGCGGAACGCCTCCACGCTGGCGCCGACGATGTGCGCGGTCGCGTGGTGCATGCCGCGGAAGACCGGGTTGTCGTCGGTGCCGAGCCCGTGCACGCCGTCGACGGCCATCGGGTCGCGCCCGGCGTGCATCACGGCCTCGATCAGCTCGGGGCGGTGCACGGTCGCGATCACGTCCTCGCTCGCGATCGGGGCCGGTACGACGCGCAGCCGGTCGCCCACGACGTCCAGCTCGGTCGCGAGCCGCATCGTGAGGTCCACGCGGAGCGGCGACATCGGATGCTCGGGTCCGAAGTCGTACTCCGTCAGGCTCTGGTCGAAGACGACCGTCGCCGGTCCGGGACAGGCAGGCATGTGACGGACGCTACCGCTAGGCTGGATGCGTGCTGACGCTGCGTTCCACGTTCCGTACCACCGCGTGGTGGCCCGCCTGACGGCGGCCCACCGACCTGCGCTGACTCCAGCACACCTTCCAACGGCCGCCCACGGGCGGCCGTTCGCACGTCCCGACCCGTGGGCTCTCATCCCAGGAGATCCCATGAACCACCCCGATCGACGCAACCTCTCGCTGCTCACCCCGAGCGGGCACCTCACCCTCGGCAACCTGCTCGGCGCGCTGCGCCCGATGGCCCGCGGGCAGCACGAAGCAGACTGCTTCTACGGCATCTCCGACCTGCACGCGCTGACCACGCCGCACGAGCCAACCCGACTCAGGGACACCGTCCGCGAGATGGCGACCCTGCTGCTGGCCGCGGGCCTCGACGAGTCGACGCTGTTCCTGCAGAGCCGGGTGCCGGCCCACGCCCAACTGGCCTACCTGCTCGAGTGCACGGCGTACACCGGCGAGCTCAACCGGATGATCCAGTTCAAGGAGAAGGGGCGCGGGGTCGACTCGACCCGGGTCTCGCTCTACACCTATCCCGCGCTGATGGCGGCCGACATCCTGCTCTACCGCCCGCAGCAGGTGCCGGTCGGCGCCGACCAGCGCCAGCACGTCGAGCTGACCCGCGATCTGGCGATCCGCTTCAACAACGCGTACGGGCCGGTGTTCACGGTCCCCGAGGTCGCGGTGCCGGCGGCCGGCGCGCGGGTGATGCGACTCGACGACGCCACCCGGAAGATGGGCAAGTCCGACGCGTCCGCGGCCGGGGTCATCGCGCTGCTCGACCCGCCGGACGTCGTACGCCGCAAGGTGGCGCGCGCGGTGACCGACTCCGACACCGGCACCGGCGCCGTCCGGTCCGACCCGGCGAAGCCCGGCGTCACCAACCTCCTGGAGATCCTCACCGCGTGCGGCGGCAGCGCCGAGGGCATCACGACGTACGGCGCCCTGAAGCGGGCCGTCACCGACGCGGTCGTCGCCGAGCTCGAGCCGCTCCAGAAGCGGTACGCCGAGCTCGCGGCCGACCCGGCGCACGTCGACGGGGTGTTCCGCGCCGGCGCCGAGCGCTGCCGGGCGGTGACCGCGCCGGTGCTCGCCGCGGCCGAGGCGGCGATCGGGCTCTAGAGGAGCCGCTTCAGGGCCCGCTCGGACTCGGTCGGCAGCTTGACCGGCACCGGCTCGGCCAGGGCGCGGAGCCGCCAGCCGTCGCCGCTGCGACCGATCCGGGCCAGCACGACGCCGGTCTCGGGGATGCCGAGGGTGAGCGTGACGCGGGCCAGCTCGACGTCCCGCTCGTCCACCACGCGGCAGTAGGCGTTGGCGATCCACTCGAGCGTCTGACCCTGGTAGCTGGTCACCAGCAGGAAGACCGTGTCGATCTGCGGGTGCACCCGGTCGAGGTCCACGAGGATCTGCTCGTCGTCCCCCTCGCCGCTCCCGCTGGTGTTGTCGCCGAGGTGCTCGACGGACCCGTCCCGGGTGGTGTGGTTGTTGTAGAAGGCGATGTCGAAGAGCCGGCCGCCACCGAACTGCACGGCCGACGCGTCCAGGTCGGCGGCCCGCGCTCCGCCCGAGCTCAGCGCGCCGGCCCCCGGCGCCTGGTCCCAGCCCAGGCCCATCCGCAGCTTGCCGGCCAGCTCGATCTCCTGGCCGCTCGTCAGCTCGATCACGATGTCGACGTTAGCGCGTCAGCCGTTGCCCTCGGCCAGCGCGCGCGAACGGTCGCGGGCGGCCTCCATCGCCGCCAGGAACGCCGCGCGGACCTTGTGGACCTCGAGCTCGCGCAGGGCGGCCGCGGTCGTGCCGGCGGGCGAGGTCACCTGCTCGCGCAGCACGGTGGGATGGGTGCCGGTCTCGCGCAGCATCTTCCCGGAGCCCACCAGCGTCTGGATGACGAGCTCGCTGGCCGTGCTGCGGGGCAGACCGAGGTGTACGCCGGCCTCGATCATCGACTCGACGACGTAGAAGATGTAGGCCGGGCCGGAGCCGGAGATCGCGGTGACCGCGTCCTGCTGGCGCTCCGGGATCCGCAGCACCTTGCCGACGGACGCCATCAGCGCCTCGGCCTCGGCGAGGTGGTCCTCGCTGCAGTGGGAGCCCGGGGAGATCGCGGCCATGCCCTCGTCGACCAGGGCCGGGGTGTTGGGCATCACGCGGACGACGGCGACGCCCTCGGGCACCCGGGCCTCGATGAACGCCGTGGTGATGCCGGCCGCCAGCGAGACGACGAGCTGGCCGGGTCGCAGCGCGGACGCGATCTCGTCGAGCAGGTCGCCCATGTCCTGGGGCTTGACGACCAACGCGAGGGTGTCGGCCTTGCGGGCCGCCTCGACGTTGGAGACCACGGCGACGCCGTACCGCTCCTCCAGCTCGCTGGCGCGCTCGGCGCGCTTCTCGCCGACGAGCAGGTGGTCGACGCGGCGGCCGGCCCGGACCAGGCCGGAGAGCAGGGTCTCGCCCATGACTCCGGCGCCCAGAATGGCAGTTTGAGCCATGGCTACTACCTATTTCTTCGAGATCAGGGACCGCAGGAAGAATGACAGGTTCTGCGGACGCTCGGCGAGCCTTCTCATCAGGTAGCCGTACCACTCGGTGCCGTAGGGCACGTAGACGCGCATCCGCTCGCCCTTGGCGGCCAACCGGCGCTGCTCCTCGGGACGGGTGCCGTAGAGCATCTGGAACTCGTAGCTGCCCGGCGCGCGGCCGTAGCGGCTGGCCAGCGACGAGGCGATCTCGACCATGCGCGGGTCGTGGCTCGCGATCATCGGGTAGCCCTCACCGGCCAGCAGCACCTTGAGGCAGCGGACGTAGGACCTGTCGATGTCGAGGCGGTCCTGGAAGGCGACGTCCTCGGGCTCGAGGTAGGCGCCCTTGCAGAGCCGGACCCGGGAGCCCTCGTAGGCCAGCGCCCGGCAGTCGGCCTCGGTGCGGTGCAGCATCGCCTGGAGGACGGCTCCGGTCTCGGGGAAGTCCTTGCGCAGCTCGCGCAGGATCATCAGCGTCGAGTCGGTGGTGGTGTGGTCCTCCATGTCGAGGGTGACCGTGGTGCCGGCGTTGCGGGCGGCCCGGCAGATGGTGCGGGCGTTCTCGAGAGCGATCTTGTGGCCCCCGCCGGCCGCGACCGTGTCGGGCAGGAACTGACCGATGGCGCTGAGCTTCACCGACACCTCGGCGCCGCGGGTCAGGCCGCGCGCGGCGAGCTGGCGCAGCAGGTCGAGGTAGGCCTGCACGGTGGCCTCGGCCTGGTCGGCGTCGAGAGTGTCCTCGCCGAGGAAGTCCAGCGTCACCAGGAGCTTCTCGTCGGCCAGCCCGGCGGCCGCGTCGACGGCGGACTCCGTGGTCTCCCCGGGCACGTAGCTGCGGACGATGCCGGCCGAGACCGGCATGGTGCTCACCATCTTCTTGACCGCGGCGCTGCGGGCCAGGAGGAGGAGCGGCTGACGGAGGATCGGCATGTCTCTCAGGCTACGTCCGCGGTGCCGCCGCGGCCGATTTCAGGGGGTACGCCGCCGCAGCGTGGCCGCGCCCAGCACCAGCCCGGCCACGGCGAAGCCGGCCACCACGGCGAGGTCCTGCCACACGTCGGCCGTCTCGGCCGTCTGCGTCAGGGTCTGCATCGCGTCGACCGCGTAGCTGAGCGGCAGCACGTCGCTCACCCACCCGAGCACCGTCGGCAGCTGGTCGCGTGGGACGAACAGGCCGCACAGCAGGATCTGCGGGATCACCACCGCCGGCATGAACTGCACCGCCTGGAACTCGGTCTGCGCGAACGCGCTGACGAACAGGCCGAGCGCGGTGCCGAGCACGGCGTCGACCACGGCGACGACCACGAGGAGCCAGACCGGGCCCTGCACCTGCAGGTCGAGGACGCCGACGCTGAGCGCCACCGCCAGCACCGACTGCACCGCCGCGACCAGACCGAACGCCACGCCGTACCCGAGCAAGAAGTCGAGCTTGCCCATCGGCATCGTGAGCAGCCGCTCCAGGGTGCCGCCGCTGCGCTCGCGGAGGGTGGTGACGCTGGTGACCAGGAACATCACGATGAAGGGGAACATCGCGAGCAGCGCCGGGCCGACCTCGTCGAAGACCGGGGTGTCCTGGAACATCCACCACAGCAGGGTGATCAGCAGGCAGGGCAGCACCAGCAGCAGGGCGAGCGTGCGGTGGTCGCGGCGCAGCTGGGTGAGCACCCGCGCGGCGACGGTGATCCTCGAGGTCATCCGGCGTCCTCCCTCACGATCGCCAGGAACGCGTGCTCGACGCTGTCGGCGCCGGCCTTCTCCTTGATCTCGGCGGGCGTGCCGTCGGCGATGATCCGGCCCTCGCGCATCAGCAGCAGCCGGTCGCAGCGCTCGGCCTCGTCCATGACGTGACTGGAGACGAAGACGGCGGTGCCCCGGTCGGCGAGGCGGTGGAAGAGCCCCCAGAGGTCCTCGCGGAGCACGGGGTCGAGGCCGACCGTGGGCTCGTCGAGCACGAGCAGCACCGGCTCGCCCAGCAGCGCGACCGCCAGGCTGGCTCGGCTGCGCTGGCCGCCGCTGAGCCGACCCACGATCTGGTCGCGGTGGCTGCCGAGGTCGACGGCGTCGACCACCCGGTCGATCTCCTCCCTACCGACCCCGAGGACCCGGCAGAAGAACCGGAGGTTCTCGACGACGGTGAGGTCGTCGTACACGCTCGCGGCCTGGGTGACGTAGCCGACCGTCTCGCGCAGCGACCGGCTGCCGGCCGGCTCGCCGAAGACGGTCACGGTCCCCGCCCGGACCTGCTGCACGCCGACCAGGCACCGCATCAGCGTCGACTTGCCGCAGCCGGACGGGCCGAGCAGACCGGTCACGCCGTCGCCGATGGTGACGTCGAGGCGCTCGAGCACCGTGCGCTTCCCGCGGACGACGTGCAGGCCGCGGATCTCGACCGCGTTATTCACCATGCGGTGAATTATGCGCTGGTGGGCGGTTCGGGGCAAGGACGATCGCAGGGATACCCGCCTACGGCAGCGGCATCTCGAAGTACCGCTGGATGGTGGGGGCGACGGCGGCGACGACGTCCTCGGCCGGCAGGGAGGCGAGCGGCTCGAGCTCGAGGACGTAGCGGCCGACGATCAGCCCGAAGATCTGGCTCGCGACGAACGGCATCCGGCGCTCGGGCTGGTCGAGGCCGAGGGCGTCGGCGATCGGCAGGATGATCGCGGGGAGGAAGCCCTCCCGGATCAGCGCGGACCCCTCGGGCTCGAGGATGCCGCGGACCACGCCGAGCAGGGAGGGCTGGAGCTCGGGGTCGTCCCAGACGCCGAGGAACGCCGTGAGCAGCCGCTCGGCCGCGCCGTCGATGCCGCCGACCACGGCCGGGACGATCACGCCGGTCGGGTCGATCGGCAGCTCGAGAGCGGCGACGAAGAGGTCGTGCTTGGTGCCGAAGTAGTGGTGCACGAGCGCGGCGTCGACGCCGGCGTCGGCGGCGATAGACCGCACCGACGTGCGGGCGTAGCCGTGCTCGGCGAAGCGGGCGCGGGCGGCGCCGAGGATCGCCGCGCGCGTGTCGGGTGCCCCGGGACGACGACCCCGTCGTCCCGGCGCACCCGACCTGGCCTGGCTCATGGTCGCTCAGGCTACGACGTGGCGACCCGTTCGGTCCGGGTGCGGTCGAGGGCCACCGCGACCACGACGGCCACGACGATCCCGAACAGCGGCGGGATGCCGACCTCGGCCTCCTTCGACCAGTAGGCGACCCCGCTGGCCACGGCGTACGTCGCGATGTTGCGCCAGTCGAGCGCCACCGGCGCGTGATCGGCCGGGATGCCGCGCCGCCAGCGCAGGAAGAAGTCCGCGATGATCACGCCGCCGAGCGGCGGGATGAACGTGCCGAGCAGGCCGAGGTAGTCGATCAGGTGGTTCTGGACCCCGGTCAGCGCCAGCACCGTGCCGATCACCGAGCCGCCGATGACGAACGGCGTCTTGGTCGGCCGCTCGAACAGCTCCGCGCCGGCCACGCCGAAGGCGTACGCCGTGTCGGCGTTCGACTTCCACAGGTTGCCGAAGAGCAGGAAGACGCCCCAGCCGACCAGGCCGAGATTGTACAGCACCAGCACGAAGTCGCCCTCGCCGAAGGTGATCGCGCCGATGGCGCCGAAGAGGATCATCAGCCCGTTGCCGACCAGGAAGCCGATCAGGCAGGCCCAGACCGCCTGCGAGCCGGACCGGCCGAAGCGGGTCCAGTTGGGCGCCTGGGTGCCGGCCGAGACGAACGTGCCGACGACGGTGGTGATCGCGACGGACAGCGCCATGGTGGCGCTCGGCTCGACGTCGAACAGGCCGCCCAGGCCGCCGACCTCCTCGAGCGAGCGGACCACGACCCACACCGCCAGGATCAGGATGAGCGGCGTGGACACCAGGGAGACCCAGTACATCCCGCGGTAGCCGTAGCAGGCGGTCACGCACATCAGCACGCTGGTGAGCACCATGATCGACGCCTTCGCGGCGTACGACTCCCAGCCGGCCGCCTCGGCGGTCAGGTCGCCGATCGTGCCGACGACCACGCCGTACCACCCGATCTGGGTGCCGCCCAGCAGGATCGAGGCCAGCTTCGAGCCGCGGTTGCCGAAGCTGTAGCGGGCCATCACGACGGTCGTCAGCCCGGTGCGCGCGCCGACGTAGCCCATCAGCGCGACGTAGGTGCCGAGGATCGCGGAGCCGGCCAGGATCACCAGCAGCAGCTCGCCGAACCCGAACGCCGGCCCGAGCTGCGCGCCGGCGAGCATCGTCGGCGTGAAGATCGTGAAGCCGAGCAGCACGACCGCCAGCGAGAGGAACGACTTGCGGGCGCTCAGCGGGACGGGCGTGACGGGGTAGTCCGGGTCGACGGGGTCGACGTCGACCCCGTCGCGGCCGTCGACGTTCGTGGTCACGCCTCCTCCCCGATGTCCTCGGCCCAGATCTCCGCGCGCTCGTCGAGCATCCGGTCCATCAGCTGCTTGCAGGTCGGGTCGTCGAGGACGTCGACGACCACGCCCCGGCTGCGCAGCCAGCTCTCGGAGGCCTCGAACGTGCGGTTCTCGCCCACGACGATCCGCGGGATGTCGTAGAGGACCGCGGTGCCCGCGCACATGAAGCACGGCGAGAGCGTCGTGTAGAGCACGCTGGTGCGGTAGACCGACGCGGGGAGCCGGCCGGCCCGCTCGATGCAGTCGGTCTCACCGTGCCGGATCGCGCTGCCGAGCTGGACCCGGCGGTTGCGGCCCACCGCGAGTACCTCGCCGTCGTTGGTGACCAGCGCGGCCCCGATCGGGACGCCGCCCTCCTCCCAGCCGATCCGCGCCTGGTCGATGGCGAGTCCGAGGAAGTGCTTGTCGTCGAGGTGTTCTGCGGTGGTCACGGAGGGCCTCCCTTTGCCGTCGGGTGCGGACGCGACTGCGCTGCACGCCGACACGATGGCCAGTGCCAGGATCCGACCACAAGGGACACTGTGTCCGGTCCCCACACCATCTTGGGAGACAGACTGCTCGCCTGACGGCAGCATGGGGCCATGATGCCGACGCTGCGGGACGTCCTCGCCATGCCGTCCTTCCGGTCCGCCTCGGTCGAGGTCGTGACCGGCGACCTCGACGCGGTCGTGCGCTGGGTGCACTCCTCCGAGGTCTACGAGATGGGCGGGCTGCTCGCCGGCGGCGAGGTGCTGCTCACCTCCGGCCTCGGCCTGCACGGCCGCACCGCCGAGCAGCTGGTGGCCTACGTCGACCAGCTCGCCGACGCCGGCTGCGTAGCGCTCGCGATGGAGATCGGCCGCTCGTTCTTCGACGTGCCGCCGGAGCTGATCGACACCGCGCGGCGCCGCGACGTGGCCTTCCTGGCCCTGCACTCGGTGGTGCCCTTCGAGCGGATGGTCGAGGACTTCCACGACCTGCTCGTACGCCGCAAGCTCGGGTCGACGCGGTCGAGCGAGGCGATCTGGCAGGAGCTGCTGTCGCCGGTGATGTTCGGCCAGGGCATGGCCGTGCTCCTCGACGCGGTCGCGCGCCTGGCCGGCTGCGCCGCCGAGCTGGTCGACACCGACGGCCGCGTCGTCGAGCGGAGCCGGATCGCGGTCCCGTCGTCGGAGACCGACCGGGTCGTGACCGAGGTGCGCGTCCAGGCCGGGGTCGCCGGACGGGTGGTGCTGCTCGGGCGCGGCACGGCACGGCGTACGGCCGTGGCCCACCGAGCGGCGGCGGCGGTGGCGCTCGAGCTCGGCCGCCATCCCGGCGTGGGGCAGCGCCCCTCGCTCGCGCAGGCGATCGTCACCGACCTCGTGACCGGGGCGTTGGCGTCCGCCGGCGACCTGCGCAAGCGGCTGACGGACATCGGCTGGACGCCGGGCGAGAGCCAGCACGTGCTGGTCGCGGCCGTCGACGTCGACCACAAGGTGCCGGTGCAGGAGCTGCTCCCCCCGGTGCGGGAGGCGGTGCACGAGGTGCTGGGGCCCTGCGTCTCGGGAGTCGCCGGCAGCCAGGTGGTCGTGCTCGCGCACGGGTGGCAGCGCGCGGAGCCGCAGCGGCTGCGCGCGGCGTTCGTCGAGGTGTACGACGCCGTGCTGGCCGGGGCGGGCGACCTCGCCGTCGCCGTCCGCACCCTGGCGGTGGCCGCGCCCGTCGTCGACCTCGCCGAGGTGGGCGCCGCCGTCGCCCAGGCCCGTGAGGTGGTGCAGATCGCCCGTCGGTTCGGCACCCGGACCGGCGTCCTGCTGACCCGCGACGTCGGCGTGCAGCGGCTGCTGGCCGCCGGACCGGCCGCGGCCCTGGCGGCGTTCGTCTCCGAGCAGCTCGGGCCGCTGATCGACCACGACCGCGAGACCTCCGGCGACCTGGTCCGCACGCTCGACGCGTTCGTCAGCCACGGCGCCAGCAAGGCCCGGACGGCCACGGCGCTCGGCATCCGGCGCCAGTCCCTCTACGCCCGGCTGGCCCGGGTCGAGCGGCTGCTGGGCATCTCGCTCGACGACGCCGCACAGGTGAGTTGCCTCTCCGTCGCCCTGGTGGCCTGGCGGATGCGCACCGGCCTGGACCTGCAGGCGGCGTTCGACCGGAAGCCCGCCTAGGGACCGGTGGCGACGGGGAAGTGCTCGCGCGCGAACTCCAGCGACTCGCGCAGGTCGCGCTCCCGCTCGGCGCGGTCGACGCACTTGCGGGTGTTGATCTCCAGCACGATGTCGCCGCCGAAGCCGGTCGCCGCGAGGTGGTGGAGGAACGCGTCGGCACCCATCGTCCCCCGGCCCGGGACGAGGTGCTCGTCCTTCGCCGACCCGGTGCCGTCGGTGAGGTGGATGTGCCGCAGCCGGTCACCGAGCCGGTTCGCCATCTCGATCACGTCGTCGTGGGCGATCGCCGCGTGCGACAGGTCGATCGTGGTGTTGGTGTAGGGCTGGTCGGAGGGGTCCCATCCAGGCAGGTACATCTCCATCGACCGGCCGGAGGCCCGCCACGGGTACATGTTCTCCACCGCGAACGCCAGCCCGGTCGATGCCTCCAGGGCGGCGATGCCGTCGACGAAGTCACGCGCGTAGGTCTTCTGCCAGCGGAACGGCGGGTGCACCACGACCACGTCCGCGCCGACGGCGTGCGCCATCTCCGCGGACCGCTCGAGCTTGCTCCACGGCTCGGTGCCCCAGACCCGCTGGGTGAACAGCAGACAGGGCGCGTGCACGGCCGAGACCGGCACGCCGTGGTGCTCGGAGAGCTGCTTGATCGCCGACGTCTGCTGGCTCAGCGCGTCGATGCCGACCATCACCTCGACCGAGTCGTAGCCCACCGAGGCGGCGTACGTGAAGGCGTGCGCCGACGACTCGGGGTAGACCGAGACGGTCGAGAGGCCGATGCGTGAGCCGCTCATCAGAACGCGAGGTCGCTGATCTGGTCGAGGCGCTCGAGGATCACGCCCTCGCGCAGCGCCCACGGGCAGACCTCCAGCGCCGGGAGCTCGAAGATGTCCATGACCGCCTCCGCGACCAGGGCGCCGGGCAGGATCTGGTGGGCGCGACTCGGCGAGACCCCCGGCAGCTGCGCGAGCTCGTCGTGCCCCATCGCCGCCAGCTTGGGGATCCACTCCGCGAGCACGTCGAAGGCCAGCGACCGCGGCACCAGCGGGCCCTCCGCCGACGGCGCCGCACCGCAGATGCGAGCCAGGGACCGGAACGTCTTCGAGGTGCCTGCCGCATGGTCGGGCGAGCCCGGGCGCAGCAGCCGGCCGGCGTCGCGGGCGATGTCGGCGCGGATCTGCCGGCGCAGCTGCGGGATCGCCTCGTCCCCGACCGGACCGGCGGCGAGGTGCTGTCGGGCCAGCCGGGCCGCCCCGAGGGGCAGCGACCAGGCCACCTCCGGCTCCTCGTCGGCCCCGCCGGCGATCTCCAGCGAACCTCCGCCGATGTCGAAGACCCAGAGCCGGCCTGCCGACCAGCCGAGCCAGCGGCGTACGGCCAGGAAGGTCAACCGCGCCTCGTCCTCGCCCGCCAGCACCACGATCGACCGGCCGGTGCGCTCGCGCACCTCGTCGAGGACCGCGTCGGAGTTGATCGCGTCGCGGACCGCCGAGGTCGCGAAGGCCAGCATGTCCTCGCAGCCCTTCTCCTCCGCGACCCGCTGCGCACCGATCGTGAACTCCGCCAGGGCGTCGATCCCCTGCCGGGACACCGAGCCGGTGGCGTCGAGGTGCTCGGCCAGGCGCAGCGGCTCCTTGTGGGAGTACGCCGGGAGCGGGGCCGCGCCACGGTGCGCGTCGACGACCAGCAGGTGCCCGGTGTTGGAACCGATGTCGAGGACGCCCAAGCGCATGTATCCCACGCTACTAGGACGACCCGGCGCGCGACGTAGGGTTGGGGTCGTGCCCGAAGTCGACCTGGTCTTCCCTCGCGCGTACGTCGAGTTCGTGAACCCGGACGACGAGTCCGAGGTGATGCGCTGCGACCTCACCTGGCTGACGTCGAGCTACCGGTGCATCTTCGGGGAGGGCTGCCCGGGCATCTACGCGGACGCACCCGACGTCGGCTGCTGCACGCTGGGCGCCCACTTCGCCGACAAGACCGACGAGAAGCGGGTCGCGGCGTACGTCGACATGCTCGACGAGAACCTGTGGCAGCAGAAGCCGCAGGGCCGCGCCGTCCGGAAGAAGGACTGGATCGAGGTCGACGAGGACGGCGAACGCAAGACGCGCACCACCACCGTCGACGGCCAGCAGGCGTGCGTGTTCCACAACCGCAAGGACTTCGCCCCGCCGACGGGCGGGGGCGGCGCGGGCTGCGCCCTGCACGCACTGGCCTACGTGCTCGGGAAGAACCCCGTCGAGACCAAGCCGGACGTGTGCTGGCAGCTGCCGATCCGGCGCACCTTCCGCTCCGTGGAGCGGCAGGACGGCACGACGTACACCGAGGTCTCGATCGGCGAGTACGACCGCCGCGGCTGGGGTCCGGGCGGGCACGACCTCGACTGGTACTGCTCGGGCAACACCGAGGCGCACGTCGCACCCGAGCCCGTCTACGTCACCCACGAGGCCGAGCTGACCGAGCTGATGGGCCGGGCGGCGTACGCCGAACTGATCCGGCACTGCGACGCGCACGTGCGGTCGCGCTCGGCGCTGGCGCTGCATCCCGCCGACCCGCACTGACGCGCCGCGCACCCCTGAGAGCTGACCTCTCGACGTCAAGAAACAACGACCCCGGTGTCCGACGACTCCGGACGAGCACACACAATCTCTGCATGCGCCTGGACCATCTTTCTTTCGCCGCAGGACCTGATGGCCTCGCCAGCACTGCCCAGCGACTCGGGGGACTGCTCGGCAAGGAGTTCGTCGACGGCGGCGTCCACCCTCGCTTCGGCACCCGCAACATGATCCTGCCGCTCGCCGGCGACACCTACCTCGAGATCGTCGAGGCCCTGGACCACCCCGCATCCGACAAGGCCCCCTTCGGCCAGGCCGTCAAGGCCCGCTCCGCCCTCGGTGGCGGATGGCTCGGCTGGGTGGTCGCCGTCGACGACATCTCGGTCGTGGAGTCCCGGCTCGGCCGCGAGGCCGCGAACGGCAACCGGCACCTGCCCGACGGTGTCGAGCTGCTCTGGAAGCAGATCGGCGTCAACGGCCTGATCGCCGACCCCCAGCTGCCCTTCTTCATCGAGTGGGAGAGCCCCCGCGAGATGCACCCCAGCAACGGCGCCGACCCGGCGTTCTCCCTGGCCTGCCTGGAGATCGCGGGCGATCCGCTGCGCGTCAGCGAGTGGCTCGGCCAGACCGTCGAGGCGCCGCTGGAGGACGTCAAGGTCGAGTGGGTCGCGCCCAACGGCACCCCCGGCATCCTGGCCGCGCAGGTCCAGACGCCGAACGGCCTCGTGCGGCTCTAGTCCGACCCTGAACATCTCCCCCGGGGCCCGCCCGAGCCCCAACATCTGGCACCACACCGCGACGTACGAGGCCGAGAACCGCGCCGTCGACCCCGACGGTGCGATCGAGGCCGCGATGCGGTCGGTGGCGACCTGGGACGGCCGGGCCGTCCTCGACATCGGGTGCGGCAGCGGCTTCCATCTCCCGTGGCTCGCCTCGACGGCGGCGTCGGTGGTCGGCGTGGAGCCGCACGGCGACCTGATCGCGCTGGCCCGGCGACGCACCCGTCGGCTCCCCCACGTCACCGTCCTGCAGGGCACGGCCCAGCACCTGCCGATCCCCGACGCGTGCGTGGACGTCGTGCACGCCCGGTGGGCCTACTTCTTCGGGCCCGGCTGCGAGCCCGGCCTGGCCGAGCTCGACCGCGTCGTACGACGCGGCGGCACGGCGTACGTGGTCGACAACGACCCGACCCGGTCCACCTTCGGCTCGTGGTTCCGGCGCGGGTACCCCGAGGTCGACCCCGCGGCCGTCGAGCGCTTCTGGTCGACCCGCGGCTGGACCCGGATCCCGGTCGACATGCGCTGGTCGTTCGGCTCGCGCGCCGACCTGGAGAGCGTGGTGCGGATCGAGTTCGCCGCCCAGGTCGCCGACACCGTGCTGGCCGAGCACACCGGCACCGAGGTCGACTACGCCGTCAACGTGTGGTGGCGCGACTACTAGCCCGTGTCGATCAGCCGGTCCCGCGCACCGAGAGCGTCGGGGCGAGCATCACCCCGGGGCCGACGACGGGCGGGTGGGCCAGCAGGCCCGCCAGCGCGGCCACGACCGCGACGGCGACGTCCTCGAGCGGCTGCCGGACCGAGGTGAGGCCGGGCGGGACGACCTGGGCGACCTGCGAGTCGTCGAAGCCGACGACCGCCACCTGCTCACCCGGCCGCAGGTCGCGGTCGCGGAGCGTGTGCAGCACGCCCATCGCCAGCGTGTCGGAGGCGCACACGAACGCCGAGGGCCGGGCGCTGTCGAGCAGATGGGCGCTCGCCTCGCGCCCGGAGGCGACGGTGTCCTCGACCCGCGACGCGAGGCCGGACGTCGACAGCCCGCGGCCGTGCATCGCGCGCGACCATCCCGACCGGCGGTCCTCGCCGATCCGGGAGTCCTGGCGCCAGCCGATCCAGGCGATCCGCTCGTGGCCGCGGTCCAGCAGGTGGGTCGTCGCCAGCTCGGTGCCGGCCGCACCGTCGACGTCGACCCACGGGTGCCGGGCCTGGCCCACGTGTCCGGACTGCAGGGTGTCCCAGGGCCGGCCGAAGGCGACGAACGGCGCGCGCCGCTCATCGAGCCAGGCGGCCTGCGGGTTCCCGAGATAGGTGTCGGTGACGACGAACGCGTCCACGGCCGTGGACCGGAGCAGGTCGTCGTACCCCGCGATCGGGTCCGCACCGTCGCCGGCGAAGAGCAGCACGTGGTAGCCCGCCTCGCGCGAGGTGTCGACGAGGGAGTGCACGAAGCGGTCCATGGTGGCGTTCGCCGTGCCCTCCTGGGCCGGGCCGATGCGCATCCCGATCAGGTGCGAGGCGCGGGTGCGCAGGTTGCGCGCGGCACGGTTCGGCGAGTAGCCGAGTGCGGCGATCGCCTGCTGCACGCGGGCCAGGGTGTCCGGCCGCAGCAGGTCGGGGTTGTTGATGGCGTTGGAGACCGTCTGACGCGAGACCCCGGCGCGCTCGGCGACGTCGGTCAGCGTCGGCGGCGGGGTCGGCGGCAGGGTCGGCGGCGGGGTCGGCGTCGCCAGCCGCGCGACGCCGCGCCGGACCACGGGCTCGCTCCCGGACACCCCCACCTCCTCGGTCGCCACAGGGTCTTGATCGATCCAATGACACCACAGGTGGTCGCTCGTCCACAGGCGGTGCGGCGGGCCGGGGACGCGGTGTCGGCGCCGCCCCTTAGCGTGTGCGGCATGTCGAAGACTCCCAGGCCCGCCTACCGCTGCTCCGAGTGCGGTTGGGAGACCGGGAAGTGGGTGGGCCGGTGCGGCGAGTGCCAGGCCTGGGGCTCGGTGGCCGAGGCCGCCGCGGTCCCTACCGGCCGCACGGCCGCCACGCCCGTGTCCACCCCGGCCGTCCCGATCGGCGAGGTGTCGGTGGAGGAGTCGGCGTTCCGCACCAGCGGCGTGCCCGAGCTCGACCGGGTGCTCGGCGGCGGCCTGGTGCCGGGCGCCGCGATCCTGCTGGCCGGCGAGCCCGGCGTCGGCAAGAGCACCCTGCTGCTCGAGGTCGCCGCGCAGACCGCGCGCTACCAGCGCCGCACGCTCTACGTCACCGGCGAGGAGTCCGCCTCGCAGGTCCGGTTGCGCGCCGACCGCACCGGCGGCGTCCACGACGAGCTGTTCCTCGCGGCCGAGACCGACCTGGGCGCGGTGCTGACGCACATCGAGCAGGTCCGCCCGGCCCTGCTGGTCGTCGACTCGGTGCAGACCATCGGCGCGTCCGGCATCGACGGGGTCCCGGGTGGCGTCACCCAGGTCAAGGAGGTCGCGGCGGCCCTGATCCGGGTCGCCAAGACCCGCAACATCACCACGGTCCTGGTCGGCCACGTCACCAAGGACGGCTCGATCGCCGGGCCTCGGGTCCTCGAGCACCTGGTCGACGTGGTGCTGCACTTCGAGGGCGACCGCAACTCGCGGTTCCGGATGGTGCGCGCGATGAAGAACCGCTTCGGCCCGGTCGACGAGGTGGGCTGCTTCGACCTCGGCGCCGAGGGCATCAGCGCGGTCACCGACCCGACCGGGCTGTTCGTCGAGAACCACCACACCCAGGTCCCCGGCACCTGCGTCGCCGTGTCCATGGAGGGACGGCGGCCGATGCTGGCCGAGGTCCAGGCCCTGGTCACCCACAGCGCGGCCGAGCGTCCCCGGCGCACGACGTCGGGCCTCGACTCCTCCCGCGTCGCGATGGTGATGGCGGTGCTGCACCAGCACTGCGGCATCCGGCTGCAGGCCATGGACGTGTTCGCCTCGACGGTCGGTGGCGCCCGCGTGGTCGAGCCGGCCAGCGACCTCGCGGTCGCGGTCGCGCTCGCCTCGGCCTTCGAGGGCACGCCCGCGCCACGCGGCATGGTCGCGATGGGCGAGATCGGCCTGGCCGGCGAGCTGCGCCGGGTCCGCGACCTCCCGCAGCGGCTCGCGGAGGCGGCGCGGCTCGGCTTCCAGCTCGCGGTGGTGCCGACCGAGCCCGGCCGCCAGCGACCACGCTCGCCCGAGTCGTGGACCGTCGACGGCATGCGGGTGATCGACGTGCCCGACGTACGCTCCGCGCTGCGGCTGGTCGACCTGGTGGCCGAGGGCGGCCCCAGCCGACCCCACGCGCTCTGACGGGCCCCCGGCCAGACCCACGAGGGGCGCGCGGCCCCAGGCTGTGAGCGATCTGTGACCTTCCCGACGGGCGACACGCCCTAGACTGACCGCGCGGGGCCGATCGGACGCCGCCGCAGCCTCAGTCCAACGGGGAGGAACCTCGAGGTGGCCACCGACCGCTCTGACGAGCAGCTGCGCCTGCGCGCGACACTCGCCACGATCGCGCCGGGCACCTCCCTGCGCGACGGCCTGGAGCGCATCCTGCGGGGCCGCACCGGCGCCCTGATCGTGCTCGGCCACGACAAGGTGGTCGAGTCGATCTCGACCGGCGGCTTCACGCTCGACGTGCCGTTCACCGCCACCGGGCTGCGCGAGCTGGCGAAGATGGACGGCGCGATCATCGTCGACAAGGACGTCACCCGGATCCTGCGGGCCGCCGTGCACCTGATGCCCGACCACACGATCCCGTCGGAGGAGACCGGCACCCGGCACCGCACCGCCGACCGGGTGGCGCGCCAGGCCGGCTTCCCGGTCATCTCGGTGTCGCAGTCGATGCAGATCATCGCGGCGTACGTCGGCGCGACCCGCCACGTGCTCGAGGACTCCGGCCAGATCCTCTCCCGGGCCAACCAGGCGCTGGCGACGCTCGAGCGCTACAAGCTCCGCCTCGACGAGGTCTCCAGCACGCTGTCCGCCCTCGAGATCGAGGACCTGGTGACCGTGCGCGACGTCGCGGTCGTTGCGCAGCGGCTCGAGATGGTCACCCGGATCGCCCGCGAGATCGAGGACTACGTGCTCGAGCTGGGCACCGACGGCCGGCTGCTGTCGCTGCAGTTGGAGGAGCTCGTCACCGGCGTCGACACCGAGCGCGAGCTGGTGATCCGCGACTACCTGCCCGTCGGCCGCCGGTCCCGCACGCCGGAGTCCGTGCTCGCCCGCCTGGAGTCGCTGTCGTCGACCGAGCTCGTCGACCCGGCCGCCGCCGCCCGGGCGCTCGGCCTCGGCACCGGCGAGCACCTCGACGGCGCGGTCGCCCCCCGCGGCTACCGGCTGCTCGCCAAGGTGCCCCGCCTGCCCAGCGCGGTGGTCGACCGGCTCGTCGACCACTTCGGCACGCTGCAGAAGCTGCTCTCCGCCGGCATCGACGACCTGCAGGCGGTCGACGGCGTCGGCGAGCTGCGCGCCCGCAGCGTCCGCGAGGGGCTCTCCCGGCTGGCCGAGTCCACCATCCTCGAGCGCTACGTCTGACGCAGCCCTCAGTCCGGCTCGACCGCGCCCGACGGAGACTGACCCGGCTTCTTCTTGGGCTTCTTCTCGGGCTGGTTCTTGGGTTGGTTCTTCGGGGTCGCCGTCACGGTCACGGTCGCGGCCGCCGGGGTCTTCAGCTCGAACTGCACGTCCGACGGCTCACCCCCGAGGGCTGCCGCCGTGACGTGGTACCAGCCGGGCATCGCCCAGGCGGTGCCCACCATGCACGTGCTGCCGGAGCGCTTGGCCTGCTTCCACACGAGTCCGACGTTCGTGGTGACGGCCTTGCGGACGACGACGTCACGACGCGGGACGGCCTGTGGGCACTGGCGGCTGCTCCAGATTGGGTCCTTGCCCGAGGTGATGTTCACGGTCAGCGCACGGGGAGTGACCCGCCAGGTGCAGGCCTCCGCGGTGATCGTGCGCAGCTGCAGCACGATCATCACGTCACGGCCGCCCACGGCGTTGCCGACCTTGGGCGTGACGGCGATGTCGGAGCCGACACACGGGCCGGTCGGCGCCGCGAGCACGGGGGCCGTGCTGGTCTGCTTGCCCTTGCCGGGCCGCTTCTTCTTGGTGCGGGTCTCCCCCGGTGTGACCGGACCGGTGCCGCCGGTCACGGCCGGGGCCGAGGACGTGTCGGCGGAGAGCTCCGCCGCGTCGTCGGCGCCGTCCTTGGCGTCGCTGCCGCCGCCGAGCAGCCGGGCGATCGCCACCACGAGCAGGACGGCGGTGCCGAGCACCAGGATCCGGCGTACCCAGTAGACCCGGGCCGGCAGCGGACCACGGGTCAGGGCAGGCATGCCCCAACGCTAGTGAGCGGCCCGCCCGCGGTGGCGGTGCCACACCGGGGACAATGGCGGCGACATGAGTGAGCTGCACGAACCGATCCTGCGGTGGTACGACGAGCATGCCCGCGAGCTGCCCTGGCGCGGGCCCGACGCCTCGCCGTGGTCGGTGATGGTCTCCGAGTTCATGCTCCAGCAGACCCCGGTCAGCCGGGTGCTGCCCGTGCACCAGGAGTGGCTGCGCCGCTGGCCGGCGCCGGCCGACCTGGCCGCGGAGCCGACCGGCGAGGCGGTGCGCGCCTGGGGCCGGCTCGGCTACCCGCGGCGCGCGCTGCGGCTGCACGCCGCCGCCACCGCGATCGTCGAGCAGCACGACGGCGAGGTGCCCGCGGCGTACGACGACCTGCGGGCGCTGCCCGGCATCGGCGACTACACCGCGGCCGCGATCGCGAGCTTCGCGCACGGTCGGCGCCACGTGGTGCTGGACACCAACGTGCGGCGGGTGTTCGCCCGGGTCATCCAGGGCGTGGAGTTCCCGTCGCCGTCGGTGACGAAGGCCGAGCGGGAGGTCGCGCTCGAGGTGCTTCCCGACGAGGACGCCACCGCCGCAACCTGGTCGGTCGCCGTGATGGAGCTCGGCGCGCTGGTGTGCACGGCCGCCGGCCCGCGCTGCCACGACTGCCCGGTCGCCGACCGGTGCGCCTGGCGGTCGGCCGGCCACCCGGCGTACGACGGCCCGCCCCGCAAGGTGCAGACCTGGGCCGGCACGGATCGCCAGTGCCGGGGCCGGCTGCTCGCGGTGCTGCGCGACACCGACGGCCCGGTGCACCGCTCCCGGCTCGACGCCGCCTGGTCGGAGGATGGCCAGCGGATCCGCTGCCTGGCCTCACTCATCGAGGACGGCCTGGTCGCCCACGTCGGCCCCGACACCTACGCCCTGCCCTGAAATGCCGAGTCGGCGCCAGATCGCATCCGTCAGGTGCAATCTGGCGCCGACTCGCGGGTGATTTGGCGCCGACTCGGCTACTCGGCGCTGCGCGGGACGTCGCTGCCGCTGTCGGAGTCGTCCGGGCCCTCGAGGGAGGGCTCGGTCGCGGAGACCTCGGCGGTCTCGAACGGCGGCAGGTCGGGCAGCTCGCCGACCTTCTGGCCGTGGAAGGTGAACGACGCGGCCGGGCCCTCGCCCTCGACGTCGACCAGCACGATCTGACCGGGGCCGACCTCGCCGTACAGCATCTTCTCGGCGAGCACGTCCTCGATCTCGCGCTGGACGGTACGACGCAGCGGGCGGGCGCCCAGGACCGGGTCGAAGCCCCGCTCGGCGAGCAGGTTCTTCGCGGCCTGGGTGAGCTCGATCCGCATGTCGCGGTCCTTCAGGCGGACCTCGACCGACGCGATCATGTTGTCGACCATGTGGACGATCTGCTCCTGCGACAGCGGCGGGAACACGATGATCTCGTCGACGCGGTTGAGGAACTCCGGGCGGAAGTGCTGCTTGAGCTCGTCCTGCACCTTGTTCTTCATCCGGTCGTAGTCGCCGGGGCCACCAGCACCGCCGGCGAAGCCGAGGTTGACGCCCTTGGCGATGTCCTTGGTGCCGAGGTTGGTGGTCATGATGATGACGGTGTTCTTGAAGTCGACCACCCGGCCCTGCGAGTCGGTCAGGCGACCCTCCTCGAGGATCTGCAGCAGGCTGTTGAAGATGTCGGGATGCGCCTTCTCGACCTCGTCGAAGAGCACGACCGAGAACGGCTTGCGGCGCACCTTCTCGGTGAGCTGGCCGCCCTCCTCGTAGCCGACGTAGCCCGGAGGCGAGCCGAAGAGCCGCGAGACGGTGTGCTTCTCGCCGAACTCCGACATGTCGAGCTGGATCAGCGCGTCCTCGTCGCCGAAGAGGAACTCCGCGAGCGTCTTGGACAGCCAGGTCTTACCGACACCGGACGGGCCGGCGAAGATGAACGAGCCGCCGGGCCGCTTCGGGTCCTTCAGGCCGGCGCGGGTACGCCGGATCGCGCGCGACAGCGCCTTGACTGCCTCGTCCTGGCCGATGACCCGCTTGTGGAGCTCGTCCTCCATCTTGAGCAGCCGGGTCGACTCCTCCTCGGAGAGCTTCACGATCGGGATGCCGGTCGCCACGGCGAGCACCTCGGCGATCAGCTCCTCGTCGACCTCCGCGACCTCGTCCATGTCGCCCGCACGCCACTGCTTCTCGCGCTCGGACTTCTTCAGGATGAGCTGCTTCTCCTCGTCGCGCAGGCGCGCGGCGGCCTCGAAGTCCTGGCCGTCGATCGCGGCCTCCTTGCGCTGACGGACCTCGCCGATCTTGTCGTCGTACTCGCGCAGGTCGGCGGGCGCCGTCATCCGGCGGATCCGCAGCCGCGAGCCGGCCTCGTCGATCAGGTCGATCGCCTTGTCGGGCAGGAAGCGGTCGGAGATGTAGCGGTCGGCCAGCGTCGCCGCCGAGACCAGCGCCTCGTCGGTGATGGTGACGCGGTGGTGCGCCTCGTAGCGGTCGCGCAGGCCCTTGAGCATCTCGATCGTGTGCGCGATCGAGGGCTCGGCGACCTGGATCGGCTGGAAGCGGCGCTCCAGCGCGGCGTCCTTCTCGAGGTACTTGCGGTACTCGTCGAGGGTGGTCGCGCCGATGGTCTGCAGCTCGCCGCGGGCCAGCATCGGCTTGAGGATGCTGGCCGCGTCGATCGCGCCCTCGGCCGCGCCGGCCCCGACGAGGGTGTGGATCTCGTCGATGAACAGCACGATGTCGCCGCGCGTGCGGATCTCCTTGAGCACCTTCTTCAGGCGCTCCTCGAAGTCACCGCGGTAGCGCGAGCCGGCCACCAGGGCGCCCAGGTCGAGCGTGTAGATCTGCTTGTCCTTGAGCGTCTCGGGCACGTTGCCCTTGACGATGTCCTGGGCCAGGCCCTCGACGATCGTCGTCTTGCCGACGCCGGGCTCGCCGATGAGGACCGGGTTGTTCTTCGTACGCCGCGAGAGGATCTGCATGACCCGCTCGATCTCCTGCTCGCGGCCGATCACCGGATCCAGCTTGCCCTCGCGGGCGTCCTGGGTGAGGTTGCGGCCGAACTGGTCGAGCACGAGCGAGGACGACGGGGCGTCGCTCTGCGAGCCACCCGTGGTGGCGCCGGCGCCGGCCGCCTCCTTGCCCTGGAATCCCGAGAGCAGCTGGATGACCTGCTGGCGGACCCGGTTGAGGTCGGCGCCGAGCTTCTGCAGCACCTGGGCGGCGACGCCCTCGCCCTCGCGGATCAGGCCGAGCAGGATGTGCTCGGTGCCGATGTAGGAGTGGCCGAGCTGCAGCGCCTCGCGCAGGGACAGCTCGAGCACCTTCTTGGCGCGCGGGGTGAACGGGATGTGGCCGCTGGGCGCCTGCTGGCCCTGGCCGATGATCTCCTCGACCTGCGCGCGCACCGCCTCGAGCGAGATGTCCAGGCTTTCGAGCGCCTTCGCGGCGACACCCTCACCCTCGTGGATGAGGCCGAGCAGGATGTGCTCGGTGCCGATGTAGTTGTGGGAGAGCATGCGGGCCTCTTCCTGGGCCAGCACGACCACCCGGCGGGCTCGGTCAGTGAACCGCTCGAACATGCGTATCTCTCCTACAGGCTTTCGGTGGGGCTACGTAGGTCATCAACCCCGCACACAGCCTACGCGTTCCCCGGTGGGGGCCTATTCAGTCCGCTCAGAGCGAACAGCACTCGGCGGCGGCGCCAAGGCGCGGGCCGCCGCCGAGATCAGGCCAAACTCAGTGGGCTGCGTCGTAGGCTGAACGGACCTCGGCCGACACGCGACCCCGGTCGGGGACGTCGTGGCCGTTGGCCCGCGCCCACTCACGGATCTCCTTCGCGCTGGGGCCGCCGCTGCTCGCGGCGGACCGGCGCCCGCCCCGGCGCGGTGCGGCACCGACCTTGCGGCCATGGCCGACGTACGGCGCGAGCAGGCCGCGCAGCTTGTCGGCGTTCTTGTCGTTGAGGTCGATCTCGTACGAGGTGCCGTCGAGGCCGAACGAGATCGTCTGCGTCGCCTCGCTGCCGTCGAGGTCGTCTTCGAGAACAATGTGGATCTTCTGCGCCATGAGAAATCCTTTCGGGCACGGGCCCATATCGCCTATTCGGCCGCCACTCCCAGTGCGGATATCAGGCAACGCTACAGCACGTCCGGCGATACTCGCGACGGGCAACCGCGCCGAATTCGGCGCTTAGAAAAGCAGGTTCTTCAACGCCACGGCCACCCCGACGAACCCGGCCACGAGAAGGACAATGTCCCATCGGCGGCGTTGACTGACCACGCAGGCGAATACCGCAACAGCTGCCGGGAGCAGACTGAGGCCATATCTACTCGGGATCGCAAAGTAGGCGTGAGCGCCGAGGAAGATGACCAACACGAAGAACGGCGCAGCGAGCAGCATCCCGACAACGGTCGAGAACCCGAGGAGTTGCACCTGCCTCGGAGTGGTCGTGCTCCAAGCAGCCCCCAAGTTGGACGCCAGCAACAGGATATTGAAGGCGGCCACGATGGCCAGGAGCAGGGCACTGGCCAAGACCGGCGGCGTATACGAGTTCCACACGGGAGAGAATGTCGAATACAACGTGCCCAGGATCTGCTCCGACCCGATCGAGTCGACTTCGAATCGCGCCATCTCCGGTTCGGGCGGCGACGGCAGCGCGGTAGCCATGATCAGCCCCCGCCAGATGAGCGTGGGGAGCAGCGCCCCGGCGACCAGCCCCGCCATGATGAGCAGGCCGCGGCGACGTTCGAGCTGGACTCTCGAACCGTCGGCGGTCCTGTTCCCCCACGGCAGCATCATCGCCAGCACGAAGATGAGGCTCATGCCCACGACCGCCAGCCCCGTGACCTTGACCAGGCACGCCAGGGCGGCGGCGACCCCGGGCCACGCTGCGCTGGCCTCGGATCGAACGGCAGCCAACGTCATCAACACACACAGCGCACCCACGAGGAGCTGCGGACTGTCGCTGGTGACGGTGGCGGCACTGTGAAGCACACCCGGTGTCCCGGCGAGTAGCAGGCAGACGCCGAGAGCTGCGAACCCGGTGGCGCCCAGGCGCCGGGCCAGAAGGTAGGTGAGCAGCAACCCGGCAGCCAGCCACAACGCACCGAGCGCCCTGGCTCCCGTGACGATGCTGTCGACGCCGGGCAACAGGTCGACGGCCCTCGCGACGAGACCGGTCGAGTAGTAGTAGAGCGGTGGATCGGCGGCCGCCGTGTTGTATCCGAGCTCCTGGAAGGCCGAAGGATCCAGCTCCTCCTGGTGGCAGGGTGGATTGGGGAAGCCGGGAGCGTCGATGCCTCGACAGGCCTGCTCCCGCATCGCCGGCTCTTCGACCCGGTCGTTGGCGCGGACGAACTCCAGCTCCGAGGCCCGCTCGAGATAGTCGACGTGCTGCAGCTCATCGAGAGGCGAGAGCGTGGAGTACTGCTTCATGTGGACGAATACGACGATCGCCGAGATCGCCAGGAGCAGCCCGGCGACAGCCATGGTCTTCCGTCGCCGATTGCTGTCGTCAGCCCGACGAGACGCGGTCCGACCGTCGGGACTCGGGCTGTCCAGTGTGCTTCTCCTCGCAGCGTCCGACCGACCATCACTTCGACCCCGTGACGCGGTCGCGGACGCCCCGGGAGTCTCCGGTTCGGTCATGACAGATCCGGCAGGTAAGGGTCGACCACCGGCATCTCCCAGCGGCGAGTGAGCAGGTCCCGCTCCCAGGCATCCACCTGTGCCACGCGCGTCTGCGACTCGAAGTGGAACGCCTTGGCGGTCGAAATCCAGACAATTCGCAGGCCGATGTGCGCCACCTTGAGCGAGAAGTCGACGTCGTTGAAGTTGACGGGCAGAGTTTCCGTCATTCCCCCGACGCGCTCGTAGGTCTCCCTGGTGACGGCGATGCAGGCACCCGTGACCGCCGACACCTCGCGATTGATGACCAGCGCGGCGAAGTGACCCGGGTCGTCGAACGCGGACCGCGAGAAGACGTGGATCGGCCAGCGCTTCTTGAACACCAGGCCGACGTGCTGTGCCGTCGTGTCCGCGAAGCGCAGGTTGGCCCCGGTGAGGCCGACGCCCTCCTCCAGGACCGGGCCGACGAGGTCGGGCAGGAAGTTCTCACTGATCAGCTCGACGTCGTCGTTGAGTATCACCAGCAGGTCGCCGGAGGCCGCGAGCGCACCGAGGTTGCACTTCTCGCTGAAGTTGAAATCGTTGTGGTACGGCAGCAGCTTCAGGCGCTCACCTGCGAGTTCGAGCAGTTGGGTGAGCACCCATTCGGGCGTCGAGTCGTCGTGCACCACGACGAACTCGAGATTGTCGTGTCCGCCCTTCTCCAACACGGAGCGGACGGCTTCGACGACGAGCGCGCGGTCCCGACCCCACGCCCGGCGCACGGTCCCCCGCGTCGGAATGACGATGCTGACCAGCTCGTCCGGGGGCAGCTCGCGCCTGAGGAGCACCGAGCCGGTACGCGGCTCGAGGTAGGACGTCGCCTTGAGCCCCGTGCGTTCGATGTGGTCTCGAACCGCACGCAGGCGGGCGTCGACGGCGTACGGCTTCGCCTCCGCCGCGGAGGCGGTCGAACTGGCGATCGCCCGCCAGTGGTAGAGCACCTCGGGGACGTGCACGACGCGGCGGGCCCGCTCGGTGACCCGCAGCACGAGGTCGTGATCCTGCGAGCCGTCGAAGCCGAGCCGGAAGGCACCGACCTCCCGGACCAAGGAAGCCCGCAGCACGGAGAGATGGCAGGTGTACATCTGTGCGCGGAACCGCTCCGGCGACCACGGCGGCTTACGGAACAGCGAGAAGTGGTTGCCGTCCTCGTCGATCTTGTCCTCGTCGGAGTAGAGGTAGTCGACGTCCGCCTCGGAGTGGATGGCGGCGTGCATCACCTCGAGCGCGTCGGGGGTCAGCAGATCATCATGGTCGAGCAGCGCGAAGAACTCGCCTCGCGCCGCGTCAACCGCGTCGTTGGACGCGGCACAGATCCCGCCGTTGGTCGCCCGCTCGACCACCCTGATCCGACTGTCGGCGGCCGCTGCGTCGCGAAGGACCGTGCGCACCTCCTGCTCCGGGGACAGGTCGTCGACGAGCACGAGCTCCCAGTCGGCGAACGACTGCGCGAGCACGGAGTCGATCATCTCCCGCAGCACGTCGAGCCCCGGGTTGTACACGGGGGTCAGGATCGAGAAGTACGGCGCATCCACGTCAGGCACCGCGGCGGAAGATTCGGCCGGGGCTGGTCACGACCCGACCAGCTCGCCAGGTGCGGGAGGCGCGCAGCTCCCGCTCCGCTCGGCGGGCCAGCCGGAGCCTACGGCGCAGCGCCTTGATCCGGCGCCGGGTGTTCGCGAGCTTCTTGGTCCGCTCCTTGAGCCTCCGCTCGGCGATCTCACGCTGACGATTCGCCTGGGCGACCCGCTTGCGGCCGCTTGCGGCCTCGGCTTCCAGCCCCAGGATGTGATCGCGCACGTTCAGCAGCTCACGACGCAGCTGCGCCGCCTGTGCAGTGCTGATCTCGGCGAGGTTGCGGGTGTGCTGGAGGGTCTCGAGCTCCTCTTGGTAGCGACGCGCGTACTCGTCGGACTCGCGGATCTCCTGAACCGGGATCACCGGCACCAGCTCGGGCAGCTCCGCGGTGTCCTCGGGCTGGGTCGGGTGGGCGCTCGTCACGAACTGGTAGACGAACGAGTCCGGCTGGTCGCGCACCCACTCGATGAAGCCGGGCGGCAGCTCGTCGGGGCGGACGTCGACCTCGCTCGACAGCGGGTCGATGGTCACGCCCCGGAGGTGCTCGATGGTCAGGCCGGCGCTGGCGAAGAGCTTGGCGACGCCGGCGCGGTCGAAGAAGCGCACGTGCGTCTCGTCGAGGAGGCCGACCTGGGTGTAGGTCCACTGCCCACGGAGCAGCGCCAGCCGCAGCGAGCCGTGGGTGACGTTGGGGATCGAGACGACGATGCGACCGCCCTCGGCCAGGAGGGACACGGCGTCGCGCAGCGCCCGGACCGGGTCGACCAGGTGCTCGAGGACGTCGCCGAAGACGACGGCGTCGAAACTGCCCTTGTCGAAGTGGTCGGTGAGGGGCTCGGTCTCGAGGTCGGCGATGACCAGCTCCTCGAGGAGCGGCCGCGCCTGCTCAGCGGCCTCCGCGTCGATGTCGACGCCCCAGACCTTGCAGTTGCGCGCCGCGAGACCGCTCGCGACGTAGCCGGTGGCGCAGCCGACATCGAGCACGCGCTTGTGGGTGCCGACGAGTTCGACGATCTGGGTATGGCTCACGTTCCGGTTGGCCATGTCCACATGGGTGTCGTATCGCGCCACGCCGTCTCCGCTTCGTCTTCTTCTCGGGGCGCTCCACGATGATCCCCCCGGCCGATCGCGCGGCAGTCTACCGGAGCCACCGGCGGGTCACCGGTTGCGGGCGAAGACCAGCTCGAGCCCGCGCAGGGTCAGCCAGGGATCGTGCGCGGTGAAGCACCGGCAGTCGTCGACGACCAGGGGCGCGAGATAGCCGGTCGCGATCACGGTGACGTCCTCGACGGGCGCGCCGAGCTCCTCGATCATCCGGCCGACGATGCCCTCGACCTGGCTGGCCACGCCGAAGACCATCCCCGACTGCAGCGCCTCGACGGTGTTCCTGGCGATCACCGACCGGGGCCGGGCGAGCTCGACCTTGCGCAGCTGCGCGCCCCGGCGGCCCAGTGCCTCCAGGGAGATCTCGATGCCCGGCGCGATCGCGCCGCCGACGTACTGGTCCTGCTCGTTGACGACCTCGAACGTCGTCGCCGTGCCGCGGAAGTCGACCACGATCGCGGGGCCGCCGTAGTCGCGGGCGGCCGCGAGGGCGTTCATGATGCGGTCGCTGCCGACCTCGCGCGGGTTGTCCATCAGCACGGGGATGCCGGTGCGGACGCCGGGCTCGACCACGACCGTGGGCACCCCGGCGAAGTGTCGGGCCAGCATCTCCCGCCACTCGTGCAGCACCGCGGGCACCGTCGCGCAGACCGCGATGCCGTCGACGTCGCCGGCAGGGGCGTCCGCCAGCAGCCCGCGCAGCAGCACCGCCCACTCGTCGGAGGTACGCCGCTCCTCCGTGGCGACCCGCCAGTCGGCGCGGACCTGCCCGTCGTCGACCAGCCCCAGCACCGTGTGGCTGTTGCCGATGTCGGCCGCGAGCAGCGCCATCAACCCTCCGACAGGTCGAGCCCGAGGTCGAAGACCTTGACCGAGTGGGTGAGCGCGCCGACCGAGATGAAGTCGACGCCGGTCTCGGCGACCTCCCGGGCCCGCTCGATCGTCAGGCCCCCGGAGGCCTCGAGCGTCGCCCGGCCCCCGGCGATGCGCACCGCCTCGGCCATCGTCGCGGAGTCCATGTTGTCGAGCAGGATCTCGGTGCAGCCCGCCTCGAGCAGCTCGCGCAGCTCGTCGAGGTCGGTGACCTCGACCTCGACCCGCAGGTCCGGGTACGCCGCCCGCACCGCGTCGTACGCCGGCACCACGCCGCCGGCCGCGACCACGTGGTTGTCCTTCACCATCGCCCGGTCGCTGAGGCTGAACCGGTGGTTGACGCCGCCGCCGCAGCGCACGGCGTACTTCTGCAACGCGCGGAAGGTCGGCAGTGTCTTGCGGGTGTCGAGCACCCGGGCGCGGGTGCCGGCGAGCGCGTCGACCCAGTGCGAGGTGGCGGTCGCGACGCCCGAGAGGTGGCTGGCGTAGTTGAGCGCGGTGCGCTCGGCGGTGAGCAGCCCGCGGGTCGGGCCGGACACGCGCATGACGACGTCGCCCGGCACCACCCGGGTGCCGTCGGCGACCCGGTCGGTGACCTCGACGGTGTCGCCCATGACCTCGTGGAAGACCAGCGCGGCGACGCCCAGGCCCGCGACCACACCGGCCTCGCGGGCGGCGAAGACGCCGCTCCCCCGGGCCTCGGTCGAGATCGTGGCGACGCTCGTGACGTCGTCCCCGGGCAGGTCCTCGGCCAGTGCGGCGCGGATCTGGGCGAGCACCGCGTCGGGGTCGAGTCCGGCGGCGCGCAGCTCGTCGTCGTACGGGGTGGGCATCAGGCTCCGTCCGTGGCTGGGGCCGGGGTGAAGGCCAGCGTGCTCGCGCCGTCGCGCATCACGACGTCGAGGTGGCCGGCGAAACGGGCGTCGTCGCGCTCGGGGAAGTCCTCCCGCCAGTGCGACCCGCGGGTCTCCTCGCGCAGCGCGGCGGCGTCGGCGAGCGCGGTGCTGATCGTGAGCAGGTTGGTGGTCTCCCAGGACTCCTGGTCGACGCTCTCGGCCGCGACGCCGGCGAGCTTGTCGAGGTGGCCGAGCCCGTCGGCGAGCCCGTCGGCGCTGCGCAGCACCCCGGCGCGCGCGGTCATCACCTCCTGGAGCTCCCGGCGCACCTCGCCCGGCACCAGGCCGGCCGTGCGGGTGTCGGGCGCGGGCGGCCGCAGCGGGCGCAGCTCCTCGGGCAGCACGGTCGCGATCCGCCGCGAGAAGACCAGCCCCTCGAGCAGGGAGTTGGAGGCGAGCCGGTTGGCGCCGTGGACGCCGGAGCAGGCGACCTCGCCGGTGGCGTAGAGGCCCGGGACGTTGCTGCGTCCCCACAGGTCGGTGCGCACCCCGCCGGAGGCGTAGTGGCAGGCCGGGGCGACCGGGATCAGGTCGGTGACCGGGTCGACGCCGTGGCGGCGGCAGGTCGCGAGGATCGTCGGGAACCGCCGCTCCCAGAAGGCGCGGCCCAGGTGCCGGGCGTCGAGCCACAGGTGCGGCTTGCCGGTCTCGTCCATGCGGCGGGTGATCGCCTTCGCGACGACGTCGCGCGGGGCCAGGTCGCCGAGCTCGTGGACGCCCTGCATGAGGCGGTCGCCGTCCCAGTCGACGAGGAAGCCGCCCTCGCCGCGCACCGCCTCGGAGATCAGCGGCTGCTGGCCGCGCGAGTCGGCGCCGAGGTACATCACCGTCGGGTGGAACTGCACGAACTCCAGGTCGCGCAGCACCGCGCCGGCGCGCAGCGCCACCGCCATGCCGTCGCCGGTCGAGACCGACGGGTTGGTCGTCTGGGCGAAGACCTGGCCGAGGCCGCCGCTGGCGAGCACGACCGCGCGGCACAGCACGGCCCCGACGCCGTCGCGCTGGCCCTCGCCCATCACGTGCAGCGTGAGGCCCGCGACCCCGCCGTCGTCGGCGAGCAGGAGGTCGACGGCGAGCGCGTGCTGGATGACCTCGATCTCCGGAGTCTGCGCGATCGCGGCGATCAGCGCCCGCTGGATCTCGGCGCCCGTGGCGTCGCCGCCGGCGTGGGCGATCCGGTCGCGGTGGTGGCCGCCCTCGCGGGTCAGCGAGAGCTCGCCGTTCGGGTCGTGGTCGAAGTTGGTGCCCAGGGCGATCAGCTCGCGTACGGCGTCCGGCCCCTCGGTCACCAGCACCTCGACCGCGTCGCGGTCGCAGGCGCCGGCCCCGGCGACCAGGGTGTCGACGAGGTGCTCGGCGGGCGTGTCCCCCGGGCCGAGCGCCGCGGCGATGCCACCCTGGGCCCACTGGGTCGAGCCGGCCGCGAGCACGTCCTTGGTGACGACCAGGATCTTCCCGACCTGTCCCCGCAGTCGCAGTGCGGCCGTCAGCCCCGCGATACCGGAGCCGACGACGACGACGTCGGCGGTGGTGGTCCAGCCGGGTGCCGGGGCGAGCAGGCGCCCGGGCACACGTCGGACGGGGGCGGTGGGCACTGGCGAAGGCTACCGGTTGGCGAGTCGGTCGCCGCGCGTCAGGCCCGAGCCGTCGACCGCCTCGGCCGGGTCGAAGCCGGTCGCCAGGATCCGGTTGTCGGCGTCGACGAAGACCACGTGCGGCTGGTGCTCCTTGGCCTCGGCGGTCTCCATCTGGCCGTAGCCGATCAGGATGACCAGGTCGCCGGGGTGCACGAGGCGGGCCGCCGCGCCGTTGATGCCGATCACCCCGGAGCCGCGCTCCCCCGCGATCGTGTAGGTCTCGAGCCGGGCGCCGTTGGTGATGTCGACGATGTGCACGAGCTCACCGGGCAGCAGGTCGGCCGCGTCGAGCAGGTCCTCGTCGACGGTGACCGAGCCAACGTAGTGCAGGTCGGCCTGGGTCACCGTGGCGCGGTGGATCTTGCTCTTCATCATCGTGCGGAGCATCAGGACTCCTCCTCGGTTGCGGCCACCCGTCCGATCACGAGCGGCAGGTTGTCGATCAGCCGGGTGGTGCCGACGCGGGCGGCCACCAGGATCCGGGCCTCGGTCCCGGGAGGTACGTGGGGCGGCAGCTCGCCCAGGTCGGGGTCGGTGACCACCAGGTAGTCGAGGTCCACGCCCTGGGCGGCGCGCAGCTCGGCGCGGGCGGCGGCCAGGGCGCTGGCCGGGCCGTACTCCGCGGCGTGCTGCGCGACCCGGAGCAGCCGGCTGAGCGCGGTCGCGGCGTCCCGCTGCTCGGCGTCGAGGTAGCGGTTGCGGCTGGACAGCGCGAGCCCGTCGGCCTCGCGGACGGTCGGGGCACCGACGACCTCGACGCCCATGTTCAGGTCGAGCACCATCCGGCGCACCAGCACCAGCTGCTGGTAGTCCTTCTGGCCGAAGACGGCGACGTCGGGGCGCACCAGCCCGAACAGCTTCGCGACGACGGTGAGCACGCCGCGGAAGTGGCCGGGCCGGGTCCGCCCCTCGAGCAGGTCGGCCACCGGGCCGGGCTCGACGACGACCTGCGGGGCGCCGCCGGGGTAGACCTCCTCGACGCTCGGCGCGAAGACGATGTCGACGCCCTCGCGGGCGCACACCTCGAGGTCGGCGGCGAGCGTGCGGGGATAGCGGTCGAGGTCCTCGCCGGCCCCGAACTGGAGCGGGTTCACGAAGATCGAGACGACGACCGGCCCCGTCTCGCCATCTCGGGCCACCCGCTCCCGCGCGGCGCGGATCAGGCTGGCGTGGCCCTCGTGCAGCGCGCCCATGGTCGGCACGAAGCCGACGGGCCGACCGCCCGCGCGGGAGTCCGCGAGCAGGCTCGCGAGCTCGGCGCGCGTGGACGCGAGGGTGGGAGTCGTCATCGGTGGGTCGGCGTGCGCGCGGCAGCGCGCTCCGCCTCGTCGAGCACCCGGGTGATCGCGGCGGCGCGGATCGGCAGCACCCGGCCGTCGGTCACGGCCCGGCCCAGGGTGGCGCGGGCCAGCGCGACGTACGAGGTCAGCGTGAGCGGCGCGTTGGCGCGGATCTCGGCGAGATGGGCGCGCACGGTGTTGACGTCGCCGCGGACGATCGGCCCGGTCAGCGCGGCGTCGCCCTGCTCGAGGGCGTTGTCGAGCGCGGCGGTCAGCAGCGGGCGGAGCGTGCCGGCGGGGTCGTCGGAGCCGGCGGCGGCGAGCAGCTCCATCGCCTGGGTGACGAGCGTGACGAGGTGGTTGGCGCCGTGTGCGAGGCCGGCGTGGTACAGCGTGCGCATCTCCTCGGGCACCCAGGTGGGGCGTCCGAGGAGGTCGGCCACCAGCGCCTCGACGAACAGGCGCTCGTCGGGGCCGGCGGTGAGGCCGAAGACGGTTCCGGGCAGGCGGTCGAGGTCGACGGCGGTGCCGGTGAACGTCATCGCGGGGTGCATCGCGGCGACCCGCGCGCCGACGGCGGCCGCGGGCGCCAGCACGTCGAGGCCGTGCCGGCCGGAGGTGTGCACGACGTATTGTCCGAGCCGGATGGCGCCGGCGTCGCTGAGCGTGGTGACGACGTTGCCGAGCATGTCGTCGGGGACCGTCAGCAGCAGCAGGTCGCAGTCGCGCGCCACGGCGGTCGGCTTCCGCGTCGCGACCCCCGGCAGCAGGTCGGCGATGCGGGCGCGGGAGGCGTCGGACTCACCGGCGGCGGCCACGATGTGGTGGCCCGCGGCGCCCAGCGCGGCCGCGAGCACGGCGCCGACCCGACCCGCGCCGACCACGCCCACGCGCAGCGCGGTCTCCCCGGAGTGGTGCGTCATGAGAGAACCTTTCGTTCCAGTCCCGCCGACCACCCGCCGGACCGAGGTCCGTGCGGGCCGGGGTGGGTACCGGACGTTGTTCAATGATCCAGGTGGATGCTGACGCTGTGAGCGTACGCCGCGGCCCACGACCCGGAAACCGGCGTGACCCGTGGGGTGGGTCACACGGACCGGGGTCAGACGCGGCGGGCGATCACGCGGCAGAGCACCGGGTCCTCGGTGCCCCACGGGGCGAGTCCGTCGGACTCGACCTCGTAGACGATCTCCCAGCCGCGCCGGCGCAGGTCGGCCAGGAACTCCCCGGCGCTCTGGTAGCGGCGGTAGTGCTTGGGGTGCGCCTTCTGGAGCTTGGCGTCCTTGTCGGTGCGGAACTCCGCCGCAAGCACGTCGCCGGGCGCGGCCTTGGCGCCGAGGACGTCGAGCAGGGTCTGCTGCACGTCCTCGGTGATCGCGTGCAGCACGAAGCGGGTGTAGTAGAGCACCGGGCCGTCGACCCGGTCGAGGACCTCGCCGAGACCGGCCGCGTCGCCGAGGTCGCAGACCTCGAAGGTCATCCGGTCACCGAGCCCGGCGCCGAGAGCGCGGTCGCGGGCATGGGCGACGCCGACGTCGGAGCGGTCCAGCGCGACGACCGTGCGGCCGACCGAGCCGAAGTAGAAGGAGTCGCGCCCGTCGCCGCAGCCGATGTCGACGACCGTGCCGGGGGCGTCGGGGCGGTCCTGCACGAACTGCGCGAACGACGAGCCCTCGGTGTGGCCGTTGTGCGCGTAGTAGTCGGCCCAGTAGACGGTGGTGCGCTGGGCGGGGGTGAGCTGTCCGGCCTCGTCCTCGCCGCGCCGCTCGATCTTCCAGTCGAAGCCGGTCTTGGGCTGACGCCAGTCGTCGCCGTACAGCGCGGCGAGCAGCTCCTCGGCGCGCACGGGCACCAGGGCGCGGCCGCCGGAGAAGTCGATCTCGCGGGTGCCCTGCCACTCGCGCTCGGTGACCGGGGTGGTGCCGGCGTACCCGAACGGGTGTCGCAGCTCGCCGTCGGCGTCGAGGTAGGTGTGGAAGATGTCGATGCGGTACTTGGACCGCTCCGCGTCGACGATGTGGAGGCACGAGCTCATCGCCTCGACGCGGTAGCCGCGGTCGAGCAGGGTGCGTCCGAGAGCCACCAGCTCCGCGGCCGCCTCCGGGCCGGTGCGCGCCCGCGAGACGTAGGCGACGTCGAAGTCGTTGTCGTGCCCGATGTAGCCGCCCTCGCGGACCGCGCCGAGGAGGGTGCCGAACGTGAGGAACAGGTCGTAGCCGTGCTCCTCCCGCACGATCGTGCGGACCGCGGTGTAGAGGTCCATGACGGCCGCCTGCCACTCGGTGTTGAGCTGCTTGGACAGCTGCACCATGCCGGTGCGCGCCAGCACCCAGCCCGACCCGAGCCGCTCCTCCAGCAGCTTCGGGTCGTGCTCGCCGCTGTGAGGCGCCTTCACGAACATGCCGTGCCCGTGGATCGGCAGCGGCCGGCCGTCCACCTCGACCCGGAGGCGCGAGCCGCGCTTGGCGTAGGTCCAGAGGCTGTGGATCTTGAACGAGAACGTGCGGATCTGGGCCCGGCTGTTGCGGCGGTCGCCGCGCGGCGGGCGCAGCGACGGCGTCTTGGTGCGCTTCTTCGCCGACGCCTGCGACATCGCGCCGTCGGCCGTGGCGTACGTCGAGCTCACCTTGAGCGGTCCGAGGAAGAGGTCGACCCGGGTCGGCGCCGCCGCGGCGGGCACGGAGACCCAGCCGAGCACCTGCTCGTGGGAGAACTCCTCGACCATCCCGACGGCGGCCGGTGCCTCGGGCCCGCGAGCCCGGCCACGCCGGAGCAGGTCACGCATCTCGATGCTCCTCGTGGTTCGGCGTGGTGTCGTCCTTGAGCAGGTCGGGGAGTCGCTCGACGGTTGCCCGCACCAGCGCCTGCACGGCGACGGCGACGGCGGCCTGCGGCAGCGCGGGCGGTACGTCGACCGGGCCGACCGGCAGCGGCTCGCGCGCCAGCAGGGCGTCGGGCGACCCGATCACCCGGACCGCGGACTCGCGCACCGCTCGGGCCCGCTCGGCGCCGATCTCGCGCACCTGCTCGGCCGCCCACTCCGGGAACGGCGGGGTCGTCGGCGTGGCCCGCGGCAGATCGACACCCTGGAGGTGGCGGACCAGGCCGGCGGCGGTCCACGGGTCGCGCTCGCGGCGGTCGACCCCGAGGTCCTCGAAGGCGCGGTGGGCCGCCCGCACCAGCTCGACCTCGGCCCACGACAGGCTCGGGTTCGACTGCGACGGGTCGGGGGCGAGCAGCCCCTCGGGCAGTCCGAGCAGACGCTCGAAGGTGCGGGGCAGCAGGGTGCGGTCCGCGCCGTCGTTGACGATCAGGGTGATCCGCTCCGGCCCGACGACCTCGCTCCAGTTGCGCAGCAGGCGGCCGACGTCGTGGGCGCGCCAGACGTTCATGCGCTCGTAGTGGCGCTCGTCGGCGTCGCGGTCGAGGACGATCCGCAGCCACTCCTCCCAGGAGAGCGTCACGCCGGCCTTCACCCGCTCCTGCCACTGCGAGGGCAGATAGGAGTCGAGGCGCCGGGCGACGGCCACCACGTGCACGCGGTCACCGCCGAGCTCGTCGACGATCCGCTGTCGCTGCTCCTTGGTGGCCCGCCCGAAGTCCTCGTTGGAGATGCAGACCCGCTGGTCGCCGGCCGCCTCGACCTCGGCGACCAAACCCTCCCAGTGCTGGATCGGCGGGCGCGCCACGCCGTACTTCTTGCCGGCCAGGCCGATCGACCAGCCGGCGAGCCGCGGCCGACGTCCGGCGCCGGCGTAGTGGACGCCGTGGGCGGACAGCTGCTCGCGGGCCTCGTGGAAGGCCACCTGCACCGCGGTGCTGCCGGTCTTGTGCGGCCCGATGTGGACGAGACGGGTGCCTGCGGGCAGGAGCAGGTCCACGCCATCGCTCACGTGCCACACCTCCCGGGCGTCGTCCGACGGTGCCACGCGGCCCGTTCAGTCCGGGTGGCACTGTAACGGAGGTGGGCGCGGCGGCCCGCACGGGCACCACGGGCCCACCACGGCCCGTCTGCGACACTATCCGGCATGGATTCGAGCCGTCAGCGTCGCGTCGCGGTCCTGCTCGCCGGAGGCGTCGGGGCCCGGATCGGACTCGAGATCCCCAAGCAGCTGCTCAAGGTCGCGGGCCGCACGATCCTCGAGCACTCGCTGATCGCGCTGCACGAGCACCCGATGGTCGACGAGATCGTGATCATGATGACGCCGGGCCACCTCGACGCGGTCCGCGCGATCGTCGCGAAGGGCGGCTACGACAAGGTCGGCCAGATCCTCGAGGGCGGCGAGACCCGCAACGACACGACGCTGCGCGCGCTGGACGCCCTCGGCGACGACGACTGCTACGTACTTCTCCACGACGCCGTGCGACCGTTCGTCTCGGCCCGGATCATCCAGGAGTGCTTCGAGGCGCTCGACTCCTACCCCGCGGTCGACGTCGCCATCCCCTCGGCCGACACGATCATCGAGGTCGGCGACGAGAACACCATCCGCGAGATCCCGCCGCGCGCGGCGCTGCGCCGCGGCCAGACCCCGCAGGCATTCCGGTCGGGGGTGATCAAGGCGGCGTACGTCGAGGCCGGCCGCGACCCGAACTTCGTCGCCACCGACGACTGCACGGTGGTGCTCCGCTACCTGCCCGACCACCCGATCTGGGTGGTCAACGGCGACGACCGCAACATGAAGGTCACCGAGCCGATCGACGTCTACCTCGCCGACAAGCTCTTCCAGCTGACCAGCAACGACCTGCCCTCGCCGGGCGACGAGGGCGCCTACCGCGACGCGCTGGCGGGCCGGACGATGGTCGTCTTCGGCGGCAGCTACGGCATCGGCGCCGACATCGCGGAGCTCGCGACCAGGCTGGGCGCCGACGTGTTCACGTTCAGCCGGTCCAGCACCGGCACCCACGTCGAGCGCCGGACCGACATCGCCGAGGCGGCGCGTCAGGTGCTCGAGAAGACCGGCCGCGTCGACTACGTCGTCAACACCGCCGGCGTGCTGCCGCGCGGCGAGCTGGTCGACACGACCGAGGAGACGATCTACAACGCCACCGAGGTCAACTACCTCGCGCCGGTGTTCATCGCCCAGGTCTTCTTCCCGCTGCTGCGCGAGACCAAGGGCTCGCTGCTGCTGTTCACGTCGAGCTCCTACACCCGCGGCCGCAGTGGCTACAGCCTCTACTCCTCGGCCAAGGCCGCCACCGTGAACCTCACCCAGGCGCTCGCCGACGAGTGGGCCGCCGACGGGGTGCGCGCCAACTGCATCAACCCCGAGCGGACCGCCACCCCGATGCGCACGAAGGCCTTCGGCCAGGAGCCGCCCGGCTCGCTGCTCGACTCCTTCACCGTCGCCCGGACCTCGCTCGACGTGCTGCTCAGCCCGCAGACCGGGCACATCTACGACGTCCGCAAGGACGACCCCCTCGCCGCCGCGGCCGCCGACATCACCGGCGTCGGCTGAGCCGGCACGAACCACTCCTGCAAGAAGGACTGATGAGCTCCGAACGACTCCACCCCAACGCCGTACAGAACCGCCGTCTCCGACGGCTGGCGGCCCTGGAGAAGGCGCCCCACCGGGTGCCGGTCAACTTCTCGATCGTCGGCGTGCAGAAGGCCGCGACCAGCACGATCTACATGATGCTGGCCGCCCACCCGCTGATCGCGCGCGGACCCGAGAAGGAGATGCGCCTGTTCATGATGGAGCATCTCGACTGGGAGCAGCCGGACTACTCCGACTACGTGCGCCCGGCCCGCAGCGCCGAGCCGACGATGGCCGGCGACGCGACGCCGGAGTACCTCTTCTGGCCGCACGCCCTGGAGCGGATGCGGCGCTACGACGCCGACCTGCCGCTGATCGCCACCTTCCGCGACCCGGTGGAGCGCGCCTTCTCCCAGTGGTCGATGCAGCGCTCGCGCGACCCGGAGTTCCCGGACGTGCCCGAGACCATCGAGCGGTGGGCCGACCCCCGACTCCCCCTGGACATCCCCGCCGGCGTCAGCCCCTACGAGCTGCGCCGCCGCTCGCTCTACACCCGCGGGCTCTACGGCCAGCAGCTCGAGCGCGGCCTCGACCTCTTCCCGCGCGAGCAGTGGCTGCTGCTCGACCTGCGCGAGATCGCGACCGACCCCGAGGGCGTGCTCGACCGGCTCACCGACCACCTCTCGCTGCCGCGCTTCGAGAAGTACCCCGAGCGCCTGCACCGCAACCAGACCCCGACCAGCAACGACGGCGCGGCGCCGACCGTCGAGCACATCCAGCGGCTCGTCGACGTGTACGCCGACGACCTGGCCCGCTTCGCCGAGCTCTCCGGCCTCGACCTCAGCGGCTGGTCGACGGTGAAGGTGCTCGACGGCAGGCTGTCGGTCTCCGACTTCCGCGACAAACTGGTGGGCAAGCTCGGACTGGAGGGCTGAGGCGGGCCTCGCCGTTACCGCCTGGCCGCTGTCGGGCGCGGTGTCATAGCGGTGCAATTGCGCCGAAATGGTCGCCGCGGCCGCCGCGGCCGCGAGCAGCCGCCCCTCCCGCCCCCCATGTCACCGCCCGCCGCAGCTTCATCAAGGGATGACGGCCAAACCACGCTCCCCTGGGCGAACTCGGCCAGGGAAGCGCGAGGTCGACCTCATCCCTTGATGAGACACCGCCCCCCGGAGCGACCCGGATCCAGACCACAGGTCGGCGTCCTTCCGACAGGCGCCGAACGGGCGCGCGGGAGGAGTCGTCAAGGGGCGCGAAGCGGCGAAGCGAACCCCTTGACGACGGAGGACGCGCGCCCATCCTGGCGCCGCCGGAAGGGCGCCGAGAATCGCCCAACCGGGGCCGGCTCAGCCGCGGTGCAGCTTCGAGCGCATCCGGCCGGCCACGACCCGGAGCAGGTCCTTGCTGCCGGTCTCACCCACCCGGCGGTCGGCGACGGTCGCGGGCGCGGTGGCGCCGGCCTCCTTGCGGGCCTCGCGGGCACCGGCGGCACGGGCCTCGCGGCGCACCTCCTCGATCGCGTCGTGGCTGACGGCGGTCGCGTCGGCGAGCAGCCGGTCGTAGCGGGCCGACAGGGCGTCGAGGTCGGCGGACGCGCTGGCGTCGACGCCGTGGCTGTTCGCGAGCACGTCGAGGTCGTCCCAGATCCGCTGCGCGACGTCCTGGAGGTCGGCGGGCACCTCGAGGTCGTCCCAGGTGACCCGGTGCCGGCGCAGGTCGGGATCGATGAACTCGTCGACCGGGCTGGGAGCGTCGGTGGTGACGTCGACGTCGTAGGTCAGGCCCAGGTCGGTACCGAGCCCGGCGAGCACCGGCCGCCAGTCGGTGAGCAGGTCGGTGTAGCGCACGAACGCCCGCGGCAGCGCCCGGGTCTCGCGCTCGTTGACGATCGAGTTGTTGACCCAGCGGGCGACGTTGAACGTCTCGTAGCGCCGGCGGGCCACCTCGTCGTCGGGGTTGGCGTAGTACGTCGCGCGGCTGCCGACCACCTCGGCCGGGTGCCGCAGCATCGAGATGCAGCGCAGCTCGAGCCCGGCCTCCGCGGCGGCCCAGCGCCACAGCTCCTGGGTCCACACCGTGCGCGGGTCCTTCACCACGACCTGGTCGCTCTGCTCGGCCTGCTCGGCGAGGAAGGCGACCAGGCGCCGGCGCTGGTCGTCGGTGATCGATTCCTGCACGCGGCCGAACGCCGTCGGTCGGCTGTCGAACTCGTGGATGCCGGCCGCATCGGTGACCTGCTTGTGGAAGCGCACCGCCCACTTCGACTCGAAGAAGCCCTTCGGGTTCGACTCGTTGGCGCCGAGGTAGGGCCCCGGCACGAACAGGCCGAGGTGGTGCAGCGTGCCCGACATCGTGCTGGTGCCGCTCCGGCCGGTCCCGGTGATCAGGATCAGCAGCTTCATCGGGTCTCCTTCTCGGGGCCGGGGTCCGGCGGCGCGTCGCCGCGCGGCACCATCACCGCGTCGACGAAGCGGGCGCCGGCGCGACCGTCCTCGAGGTCGAGGAAGTCGGCACGGAACTTCTCGTACGCCGTGGCGTGCTCGGCGCGCAGCCGGTCGAGGTCGCGCAGCTGGTCGATGACCTCGTCGGTCGTCGCGACCAGCGGGCCGGGCGCGGTCGGCTCGAAGTCGAACAGCCAGCCGCGGGTGTCCTGGTACCGCTGCAGGTCGGGCACCTGGAAGACCATCGGCTTGCCGGTGACGCCGAAGTCGAAGCGCAGCGAGGAGTAGTCCACGACGCCGGCGTCGGCCGCCAGGTAGAGGTCGGAGATCTCCGGGTAGTCGGTGACGTCGATGCAGCCGCGCAGCGAGCCGAGCCGGTGCTCGGAGCGCGCGTTGAACGCGTGGCCGCGGATCAGGATCACGTAGTCGGGACCGAGCGCGGCGGCGGCCCGCTCGAAGTCGAGGAAGTCCGGCCACCACGCGCTGTTGTCGTCGACCGACAGGTAGTCGCGGAACGTCGGGGCGTAGAGGACCGCCTTCTGGTGCGGCTCGATGCCGAGTGCCGCCCGGGTCGCCTCGCGGATCGGCTCAGCGAGCGACGACCGGAGGACGTCGTTGCGCGGGTAGCCGATCTCGAGGACCTCGCCGTCGTAGGCGAAGTCGCGCCGCAGCAGCGGGGTGGCGTAGCGCGCCGGCGAGATCAGGTAGTCCCACTGCCGGGCGCGCTCGTCGTAGGAGTCGATGCGCGCCTGGGAGAACTGCACGTTGCGCCAGTGGGTGTGCCCCATCTGCTTGAACGGGTAGCCGTGGAAGGTCTGCACGAGCACCTGGCCGTCGGGCTTGCGGTGCCACTCCGGCTGGTACATGTTGTCGACGTAGTAGGTCGCCGACTGCACCAGCTCGTACCACTGCGGGCTGTTCACGACGACCGGGATGCTGCCCTCGGGGATCACCACCGAGTGGTCGTGCACGGCCCAGTAGACGGGCAGGTCGGAGCCGCGGCGCCGCAGCTCGCGCTGGATCGAGAGGCCGTTGTCGGTGGCCAGCTCGCCGAAGTACGACCGCAGCAGCAGGCCGCGGGTGAGCCGGGTGCGCGGCGGCGCGGAGCGCAGCCGGTTCTGCCGGTAGGTGCCGCGGCCGTCGCCGATCGGGCGCAGGATCGAGACCCGTACGACCGAGTCGGGGCCGCGCACGACCCGGCCCTCGATCTGCTCGGTGCGCACCGGTGCCGGGAGCGCGTCGTTGAGCCGGCGCGACACCTGCATCGGCACCCGCACGACGTCGCCGTTGGCGACGGTCAGGTCGGCGGCCAGGTCGTGGTCGCCCAGCGGCAGCGGCCACCGGCCGAAGCGGTAGACCTGGTGACGCAGCTCCAGCTCCGCGGTGAACCGGCCCGCGGTCACCGGGAAGAACTCGCCGACGGCGCGGCTCCGCTTGCTGCGGGCCCGGATCCGCAGGCTGCTGGCCGACCGGCCCACGACGCGGCCGGAGACGCGCAGCACCCCGTCGGCCCCGAGCTCGGCGGTGTCGACGCGCACGCCCGCGCCGAACTCGCGGACGATCAGCGCGGCGTCGCGGCGTACGTCGACCGCCAGCGCGACCCCGGCCGGGTAGGCGTAGGTGTCGTCGGTCGGTACGACGTCGCTGCGACCGGCGTCCTCGCCGGACTGCGCGGAGCGCTGGGCGACCAGCCGCCACTCGACCGCGGCGCCGGGCTTGGGAGCCGGCACGCGCGGCAGCGTGACCTGGAAGCCGCCGTCGGCCCCCACCGGGGCGACCGCCCGGTCGTTGCCGTCGTTGAGGACGATCGCGGTGACTCCGGAGGTGTCGACGACGGTGCCGCGCAGGGTCCGTCCGTCGAGCTCGACGTCGCGCACGACGGCGGCGGTCCGGTCGACGGTGAGCCGCAGCACCCGGTTGACCTGCCACTCCGGGAGCAGCCGGCCACCGCCGGTCAGCAGCACGGCGGGCACCAGACCGGCCGCGCCGCTGCGCAGCATCCGCTGCACGGGCCGGGTGACGCTGAGGCCGCCGACCTCGATGCGCAGCTGCACGGTCCACGAGGAGCCGTGCCTCGCGGCGGTCGCGAGCCGGCCGATCGGCACCCGCACGCCGAAGAGGCCGGGGTTGTAGTCGCACCAGGCGTCTTCCATCGGCGGCTCGAACGACGACTCCGGCGTCTCGGTCGACCAGCTGACGTGCTCCTCACCGGTCTGGTCGTCGCGGAGCACGACGGCGACGCGCTGCTCGTGGCTCGAGAGGTCGACCTTGCCCAGGTAGGCGCGGCCGGTGATCCGCGCGACGACCTGGCCGTCGGCGTCGGTCTCCCAGTGGAAGTTCTCGACGTGGTGCCAGAGCTGGAGCTGGTCGGGGTGGATCACGAAGAGCTCGTCCGGCAGAGCGGGGTCGCCGAGCAGCGGCAGCTCGAGCAGGACGCCGTCGTCGCGCAGCCGCGCCGGCCACGGCGGGAGGTTCTGCACCTTGCGGCGGACCAGCTCCTGGAGGTCCGCGCGGCGGTCCTGGATCGCGAGCTCGACCAGCAGCCGGCGGTTGGGGAGCGTCTGGTCCCACACCCACTCGGGCGCGCCCTCGGCGAGCTCGCGGACGGCGGCGACCAGCTCGCTCCAGTAGTCGTCGTCGACGGTGCCGGGGCTGGTGAGGTACCAGTGGAAGTGGACCTGGAAGAGGGTGAGCCGCCACTCGTCGTAGAGCTCGGGGGTGAGCTCCCGGGTCAGTACGTCGCGGCTGGTCCGCCAGGCGGCGATCCGGTCGCGGAGGTCCTTGATGCTGGCGGTCTGCTGGCTGATCGAGCTCAGGTCGTCGCGGGCGCGGTAGCGGTAGACGTGGTCGGGGATCACGTCGATGGCCGCCGCGCGGGCCAGCAGCTGGGTGACGATCGGCTGGTCCTCGTAGGCGACGCCCTCGCGGAACCACAGGCCCTGGGCGTCCCAGAAGTCGCGCCGGAACAGCTTGTTCCAGGTGTAGAGGTTGCGCAGCAGCGCGGGGTACTGCTCGATCGTGACCCGCTCGCGCACGTCGTCGTGGACCTCGGGCACCCAGGTGGGCCACCAGTCCTTCGCGACGTTGAAGCGGTCCACGGCACCGGCGACGATGTCCGATCCGGTTCGTACGGCGCTGTCGTGGAGCCGGCGCAGCGCCCCCGGGGTGAGCTTGTCGTCGGAGTCGACGAAGGTGAGGAAGCGGCCGCGCGCGGCGCGTACGCCGGTGTTGCGGGCCGCGCCGAGGCCGCCGTTCTCACGGGTGACGATGCGGAACCGGGCGTCGCGGGCGGCGTACCGCTCCGCGATCGCCCGGGAGCCGTCGGGCGAGCCGTCATCGACGAGCAGCACCTCGAAGTCGGTGAACTCCTGGGTCACGATGCTGTCGAGGCACTCCGCGATGTAGCTCTCGACGTTGTAGAACGGCACGATCACGCTCACCCGAGGGGGACGGATCCGGCGGCCGAGGCGGGTGCGGGCGGCCCGGCGCGCGACCCGGCGGGCGAGCACGGTCGCCTGGTGGCGACGGGCAGCGAGGCGGCTCACGGCGACCAACCTAACGGCTGGGTCCACGCCGTCCCGCATCCGCCTCCCTGGCCAGCACCTCCGTCAGCGCGTCGACGACCCGCACCGACGAGCGCCCGTCCTGGAACGGGTTCCAGCGGGCGTTGAACTCCGCGATCGGGCCCGCCCAGCGCTCGGCGAGGCTCGGGTCGAGGAGCTGCTCGACGACGCCCCCGGTGTCGACGACCAGCGGTCCGGGCGCCGACTCCTCGAAGGGGAAGAGGAAGCGGCGGCTGCCGCGGGCGTAGTCGTCGAGGTCCGGCACCAGGAAGACCATCGGCCGACCGGTGAGCGCCACGTCGAAGCGCATCGAGGAGTAGTCGAGGACGCTGGCGTCGGCCGCCAGGATCAGGTCGTTGACCTCGGGGTACGCCGTCACGTCGACCACCCGGGCCCCGCCGACCTCGACCGGGGCGGGCGTGTGGAAACGGTGCCCGCGCAGCAGCAGCACGAAGCGGTCGCCGAGCGCGGCGGCCGCCCGGGCGAGATCGAGGTGCTCGGTCATCCGTGCGCCGCGCGGCCGGAAGGCCAGGTGCTCGCGCCAGGTGGGCGCGTAGAGGACCGCGGTCTGGTCGGCGCGGATGCCGAGCAGGTGCCGGGCCGCGGCGCGCCGGTCGGCGGCGTCGGGCCCGACCAGGGCGTCGTCGCGGGGGTAGCCGTGCTCGAGGGCCGGGCCGGCGTAGGAGTACTGCTCGCGGTAGAGGCGGGTCATCTCCGGGGTCGGGGTGAGGATCGCGCTCCAGGTGTCGACACCCCGGGCCCGCAGCTCGCGGACCTTCGCCGGCGGGTAGTGCTGGGCCTGCCACTGGCTGGCGCCCATCGCCTTCGACGGGTAGCCGTGGAAGGTCTGCAGGAGGTACTGGTCCGGCCGCCGGCGGAACCACGCGTCCGTGTCGGTGTTGACCACGAGCGCCCGCGCCCGGGCGAGCACGTCGTACCACTGCCGGCTGCGCAGCAGCACCTGCTCGGCGCCGTCGGGCGCCCGCTGCCCGGCGTCCGCGACCCCCCAGACCAGGCGCAGATCGCGACGTCGGCCGCGCAGCTCCTCGAAGATCGCCCGCGGACTGTCGGTGGCGGTGCGGCCGGCGTAGCTCTCGAAGTAGACGAGGCCAGGGTCGAGCGGGCGGTCGTCGAGGCGGTACGCCGCCTGGAGCCGCTCCTGGGCACGGCGACCGGCCTCGTCGTCGGCGAGCGGTGGGCCGAGCTCGACCACGAGGCCGCCACGCGGCCCGAGGTGCGCGCGCACCCGGTGGCTGGCAGTGCGGTGTTCGGCCGGGAGCCGCGCGCGCAGGTCGCCGGTCACGGCGACGTTCGCCTCGCCGGCGACGATCCGGTAGCTGCCCGGCGGCAGCGCGGTCGCGCGGCCGAGGACGTCGGTCTCCAGCGCGACGGCCACCCGGTCACCGTCACGGCGCACCGGCACCGGGATCGGCACGTCGCCGCGGCGCAGCACCCGGAGGTCGTCGACGCGTCCGGTCGCGGTGAGCAGGAGCCCGTCGTCGACGACGTCGAGGCCGGCGACGGTGACCGGGCCGGGGCTCGGGGCGACGGCCGCGGGGACGTCGACCCGGGCGGTGCGGGTCAGCTCGCCGGCCCGCACCGTCACCTCGAGCCCGGCCGGACCGGACACCTCCACCCGCACCGCGACCGCCGCCTGGAACCGACGGTCCCACCAACGGGTCGCCTCGCCGGGGTCGAGCACGGTCACCGGGAGCGCGGCGCCGCGGGCGTCGCGGACCTCGACGACGGTCGCGGGGTCGGCCAGGTCCACGCCGGGGACGCCGAGCCACAGGTCGGTGCGCCCGGCACCGGTGCGGACCACCCGCGCGATCGGTGCCGTCTCGCTCTCGTCGAGCCGGCGCACCTCGCCGGCCAGTCCCGGGACCGGCCAGACGGCGAGCACGTCGCCGCCGCGGCGCTCGGTGCGCAGGTCGTCGCCGAGCCCGAGCAGCTCGGCCGCGACGGCCTCGAGATCGGTGCGCCGGCCGGCGGCGGCGAGCGCGACCAGGGCCCGCGCCGCGGCACCGATGCCGGCGGTCCAGCCTGCGTCGGCGGTGGCCCGCTCCGCCACGCGCCGCAGCTCGGACCACTGCGTCTCGTCGGCGCGCTCGGCGTCCTGGAGCAGCCGCGGCAGCTCGAACCCCACGACCGTGCGGCGCCACCGCTCGGCCAGTCGCGGGTCCCCGCCGAGCCGGCCCTCGACCCGGGACCACTGCTCCAGCCGCTGCCCGAGACCGGGCAGCGGGCTGGGCGTGGCGCCGTAGGCGCGGGTGCCGTGGTCGGGGTACCAGGTCACGCCCGTCGCCGGCAGCGCGACGGGCGCTCCGTGCTCGGCGACGAGGCCGGCGAGCGTGGGCGAGCACAGCCAGTCGTCGTGCTCGGTCAGCGTCCGGCCGCCCCAGGCCGCGCGCCGCACCACCGCGCCGGCCAGCCGCACCTCGAGGGTCTCGTCGGCGTGCTGGAGACGGCGCAGCCAGGGCTCCGGCTCGCCCGCCTGCTCCAGTCGGGGAAGCGCGGCCGGCTCACCGGCGCCACCGAGCCGGTCGACGGCCGACCGCACCGCGTCGGGGGCCAGCGTGTCGCAGCCGCGCAGCAACAGCACCAGGTCGGCGGCGGACGCCGTCAGCGCGGCGGACGCCGCCCGCTGCCAGGTCGGCTGCTCGTCGAGCAGCCGGCCCAGCCCCGCGTGGACGGCGGCGCCGGCGACCGGAGCGAGCAGCACGCCGGGTGTCGGTCCGTGCTGCGCGCCGACCGAGCGGAGCGCCTCGCCGAGTCGCGGCAGGTCGATCGGCTCGACCACCACGGCGACGTCGACCGACGGGCGGCCCGCCGACCGGAGCGCCGAGCCGAGCGCCCGGCGGACCCGGCCCGGCAGCACCGCGCGCGCGACCGACCGGACGCCGGGACGCCGCGACCGGCCCGGGGTCAGAGCAGCCCCGCCTCGGTGAGGAAGTCGTGGGCGACGTCCGCGGCCTTCTCGCGGTCGACGGCCATCCGGCCGTTGAGCTCGGTGAGCTTCTCGGTGGTCAGCGCCGCCATCAGCGGGTTGAGCACGTCGGCGATGTCGGGGTGGGCGTCGAGGAACTCGGTGCTGACCGCCGGCACGAGGTTCTGCGCCGGCTGGATCTGCTTGTCGTCGTCGAGCACCACGAGGCCCTGGGACTCGAGCGTGCCGTCGGTGGTGCTGGTCTCACCGAGCTGCGACTCGCCCTTCAGCACCGACTGGTAGGTCTGGTCGCTGGCGTAGCCCAGCGGCAGCACCTTGGTGATGTCGATGCCGTACTCGTCGGAGAGCCCGCCCTCGCAGTCGAGGCGGCCCTTGCAGTCGGGCGCGGCGGCCAGCACGACGGACTTGCCCTCGAGGTCGGAGAGCTGGGTGACGCCCTCGGAGTCGGAGTAGTCCTTCGTCACGAAGAACGCGTTGGTGTCGGTCGCGGGCGAGAGGTCCAGCAGCGTGATGCCGGCCTCGTCGAGCAGGTCCTTGCCCTGGTCGGCCAGCTCGGCGCCGTCACCCGCGGTGAACGGCTCCGCGTCGGCGCCGTTGGCCCGGCCGTTGAGGAAGTTGACGATGCCGCCGACGTATTCCGGCACCACGTCGACGTCGCCGGGGAACGTGGGCATGTAGGCGTCGCGGGCGTCGACGAGCTTGACGTCGGGCTGGTAGCCGGCGTTGGTCAGCAGCTCCTCGTACATGGCCGCCACCAGCTGGGCCTCGGGGAAGTTCTGCCCCGCGATGTGGACCGGCCCCTGGTCGGCGCTGCCGGAGGCGGCCGGGGTGCTCTCGTCGTCGCTGGCGTTGTTGTCCAGGTCGTCGCCGGCACAGGCCGTGACCAGGAGCAGGGACCCGACCGCGAGGACCGCAGCCAGGGATCGTCGGACGTTCATGTGCTTCACCTTCTGTGTCCCGCGGGCGCACCGCGCGTGTCCGGATCGAGCTGTCGACGTACCCACGTGCACAGGCCGTCAGGGGCCGACGGTGTCGGCCTTCTCGGCAACGATAGGGGCGGCCTCCGACATTCCTCGACGCCGTTTCCGAACCGTTGTCCGCGGCACCGGGTCGAGCATCCGCTGGGCGAACGCACCGACGGCCTCCAGCACCAGTGCGACCACCGCGATCACGATCGCCCCGGCGATGCCCTTGCCGTAGTTGGTGCGGAGGAAGCCGTCGGTGACCACCTCGCCGAGCCCGGGTCCCGCGACCAGGGCGGCGATCGTCGCGGTCGCCCAGACCTGCACGAGCGCGAGGCGGACGCCGGAGAGCACCAGGCCCGCCGACAGCGGGAGCTCGACCCGCCAGAACTTCTGCCCGCCGGTCATGCCCATGCCGTCGGCCGCCTGGCGCACCGCGGGCGAGACCTCCCGCACCGCGATGTTGGCGTTGGTGATGATCGGCGGCAGCGCGAAGAGGGTGAGCGCGATGATCGTGGCCAGGCCGGCGCGGCCGTACGGCCCGAACTCCCGCGTGCCGGGCCAGTCGGCGACCACGAGCAGCGCGAGCAGCGCGAACGTCGGCACCGCGCGCCCGACGTTCGAGACGTTGATCGCCAGCAGCGAGCCGCGACCGAGGTGACCCAGCCACAGCGCGAGCGGCAGCCCGATCGCCATCGCCACCAGCAGCGCGGTGCCGGTGAGCAGCAGCTGCTGCGCCATCAGCTGCAGCATGCCGTCCTCGCCGGTCCAGCTCGACGCGGTCGTGAGGTAGTCCCAGGCGTCGGAGAGGACCGTCATGCCGCGGCCGCCTTCCCGTGCGTCCACGGCGTCAGCAGCCACTGGGAGCCCACGATCAGCAGGTCGAGCACGACCGCCAGCACGACGCACAGGATCGAGGCGGTCATCAGCTCGGCCCGGAAGTTGGTGAGCACCCCGTCGCTGATCATGTTGCCCAGGCCGCCGAAGGACACGATGGTGCCGACGGTCGTGAGCGCGACCGTCGAGACCGTCGCCACCCGCAGGCCGCCCATCATCACCGGCAGCGCCAACGGCAGCTCGACGCGCAGCAGCCGCCGGGTCGCGCCGTACCCGAGCCCGGTCGCCGACTCACGCACCTCCTCGGGCACCGACCGCAGCCCCTCGAGCATGCTGCGCACCAGGATCGTGAGCGCGTAGAGCGCGAGGCCGATGACGACCGTGGTCGCGGTGAGGCCGGTGAACGGCACCAGCAGCGGGAACAGCGCCAGGGACGGCACCGTGTAGAGGGCGGTCGAGACGCCGAGGATGCTGCTCTCCAGGCGCGGCAGCCGCCGGGCGACCAGCGCGAGCGGGAACGCGATCAGGACGGCCAGCACGACCGCGGCGACCGTGATCTGGATGTGCTCGACGGTCGCGTCGACGATCTCGGACCGATAGTCCTGGAGGTACTGGCGGCAGAACCACTCGTTCGTGAGCCGGCTGTAGCAACTGGGGTCGTCCGCCGATGACGCTGCTGCCGTGGCCGCCGCGAGTAGGGTCACCGCATGGACGCTACCCCCTCGACGGGCGCCCACCCCATGATCCGGCTCTCCGGCGTCGGCAAGACCTACGACGACGGCACGGTCGCGGTCCAGGAGCTCGACCTCGAGGTGGCCCGGGGCGAGCTGGTCTGCCTGGTGGGGCCGTCGGGCTGCGGCAAGTCCACGACGCTGAAGATGATCAACCGCCTCATCGAGCCGAGCACCGGGCGGATCGAGATCGACGGCGAGGACGTCACGGCGAAGGATCCCGTGCAGCTGCGGCGCAGCATCGGCTACGTGATCCAGCAGGTCGGGCTCTTCCCGCACCAGCGGATCCTGGCCAACGTGATGACGGTCCCGCTGCTGTACGGCGAGTCGAAGGCGATCGCCCGCGAACGCGGCCGGGAGCTGCTCGACCTGGTCGGACTCGACCCCGCGACGTACGCCGACCGCTATCCGCACCAGCTCTCCGGCGGCCAGCAGCAGCGCGTCGGCGTGGCGCGCGCCCTGGCGGCGCACCCGCCGGTGCTGCTGATGGACGAGCCGTTCGGCGCGGTCGACCCGGTGGTGCGGACCCGGCTGCAGGACGAGTTCCTGCGGCTGCACGACGAGCTCGGCGTGACGGTCGTCTTCGTCACCCACGACATCGATGAGGCGGTGCGGCTCGGCGACCGGGTGGCGGTCTTCGCGGCCGGCGGCCGGCTCGCCCAGTTCGACACCCCGGCCCGGCTGCTCGGCCGGCCGGCCGACGACTTCGTCGCGGAGTTCGTCGGCTCCACGTCGGGCCTGCGGCGCCTCACCGTCACCCCGCTCGACCCCGCGCACCTGGAGCCCCTCGACGGGGTGCGGGGCGGCGACCTCGGCGACGCGGTCGGCCTCGACATCTCGCTCGGCGACGCCCTCGCGGTGCTGCTGCGCGACGACCGCGGCATGATCGGCGTCCGCGACGGCGCGCGCTTCGTGGGTGTGCTCACCCCCAACGGCGTGCACCAGGCCCTGCGGGCCGCGTTGGCGGAGATGGACGCGTCGGCGTAGGTCAGCATTCGCCGAGAAGTCAGGCCACCGGCACGTCCCGGTGCCAGGACTCGGTGACGTACTTCGTCGCCCAGCCCATCGACGTGTAGAGGCCGGCGGCACCGGTGGGCGAGTCGGCGTCGACCTCGAGCCCGACGCGGTCCCGCTCGCGCAGCGCGGCGTCGGCGACGATCGTGCGCAGCAGGCCCTTGGCCACCCCGCGACCGCGGGCGGCGGAGAGCACGCCGAGGTAGGAGACGTAGGAGCCGTCGGGACCGCCCCGGGTCTCGGAGACGGTGCCCACCAGCGCGCCGACCGGCACCGGCTCCGGGCCGTCGACGAGCTCGGCGAGCCACCAGTGGTCCCAGCGGTGCCCGGGGTCCTCCCGCAGCCGGTGCAGGAACTCCTCGAAGGTCTCCTCGCTGGAGTTGAAGTGGTCGACGAAGGCGCCCTCGAGCACGTCGTGCATCCGGCGCAGGTCGTCCTCGTCGGGCAGGCCGCCGTCGCCGTGGCGGACCAGCCGGATCACGACGCCGTCCTTCTCCCAGTGCGCGGGGTCGGGCACCAGCCCCAGCTCGGCGGGTACGACGGGCCGGCTCATCTGCCACCAGGTGCGGACCCGCTCGAAGCCCGACTCGCGCAGCCAGCGCGCCTGCCGCTCGTCGCCCTGGAACGCGCCCGTGTCGATCTGCTGGGTCGTGAGCCCGCGGGCGGCACCCACCGCGCGGGCCTGCGCCCGGGCCCACTCGACGAGCAGCTCGGCGCACCGATCCGCGATGTCGTCGGGGAGGTCGCGCGCGACGACGTGCACGAAGAGCATCCGGCCGACCGAGCGGTCGTGCACGCTCCCCCATGCCTGGATCTCCCCGTCGGCGTCGCGCACGACGACGTTCTCGCGCATCCGCAGCCCGTGCTCGGACACCTCGACGAGCACGTCGTCGACCCCGGCCCCCGCCCAGCCGCGGCCATGTCGCTCGTGGTCGCGCAGCAGGCGCGCGAGCCGCGCCACGTCGAAGCGATCCGCGGCGTCCGGGCTCCCGACGGACCAGCCGGGTGGCAGCCCGACCACCGGCCCCAGGGCCGCGTCGGGGTCGCTCTCGAACCGGTTCTGATCGGGAATCACGTTCGATCGTATGCCCCGGTCGGGGCGGGCTGACGCGAACTCCGCAGAAGTTTCCGGCCCGCTCGGCGTGACCTGGGACTCAGGCGTGCCGGCGCTGGCCGGCCTCGGCCGCGCGCCAGGCCTCGGTGACCGTGACCAGCTCGGCGCGGGCCACGTCGAGCTCCTGCTCGAGCTCCACGACGCGGACGACGGCCTCCGCGGCGCGCTCCTCCGCCTCGGCGAGGCGCTCCTCCAGCCGGTCGGCGGTCTCGCGGCCCTGCCGCTCGGCGGCCTCGGCCCGGCGGGCCTCCACGTTGAGCTTGCGGGTGGCGTCGGCGGCCCGCTGCTGGGCCGTCGTGAGCGCCTCCTCGAGCTCGTGGGCGAGCGCCTCCTGGCGCCGCAGGCGGCCCTCCATGGAGTCGACGAACGCGGCGTTCTCGGCGGCCCGCTCGTCGGTGAGGCGCCGGTAGGCCTGGGCCTGCTCGGCGCGGTCGCGGGCGGCGGCGCGCCGGGTCGCGGCCAGCTCGCTGTGGGTGATCCGGGTGGCGGCGGCGCCGAGGAGGACGCCGAGCACGGCGGCGAGCGTGACGAGGAGCCACGAGCCGCTGAGGATGGCGCCGGCCACCACGAGGGCGGCGAGCACGAGGAGGGCGACGGCGACGGTCAGCCGGGTGCTGCGCTGCCGACGCCGGCTGGAGCGGGTGGCCGCCGCGGCGGGGCGCTCCGGTCGAGCCTGGGGGGAAGCCATACCAGCAGGTTAGGACTCTTCGTCGTCGGATCTGACGCGACACGCGCGCTCGAGCAGCAGCGCGGTGCCGACGATCGCCGCGCCGGCGAGCCCGGCAACGAGCGAGCGCAGCACCCGCTGGTCGGCGAGCTCGGTGCCGACGCCGACCCAGCTCACGGCGTACCCGAGGTAGCCGCCGGCCACCAACGCGCCCACGAGCGCGCACGCGCGCGCGAGCACCAGCCGGTTGACGGCCTGGTGCGGCTGGAGCAGCTCGTGGTGGACGTGCACGGTCCGCCAGGTGAGGTACGCCGTGGTGCCCAGGATCGCCGCGACCAGCACGAGCGCCAGCGGCTGGGCCCAGGTGACGATCGGCGGGGTGCCACCCGACCGGACGACGAGCGTGCGGAGCAACCAGCCGCCGACGAGCCCCACGACGGCCCAGGCGGTGAGCGTGGCCGCCGAGGTCGGCCGCAGCCTGCCGGGGCGGTCCTCGGGACCGCTGGGACCGTCGTTCACCGCCCCACCCGCAGCAGCGTCACTGCAACTCGAGGACCAGGTCGTCGCGCAGCTTGATGCCGCTCCGGTCGGTCTGGTCCAGGAGGTCGGCGACCGGGCCCCGGTCGGGGAACTCCGCGCCGGGGTCGACGTCGAGCCACGGCTGCAGCACGAAGGCGCGCAGGTGGGCCCGCGGGTGCGGCAGTCGCAGCGACTCCTCGTCGCTGCGCCGGTCGCCGACGACGATCAGGTCGACATCGAGCGTGCGGGGGGCGTTCTGCACCTCGCTCCGCTCGCGCTCGAAGGCGTCCTCGATCGCGAGCGCGCGGTCCATCAGCCGCGGGGCGGCCAGCGTCGTGTCGATGAGCACGACGGCGTTCAGGTAGGTCTTCGCCTCGGGCGGGCAGTCGACCGGGTCGGTCTCGTAGACCGGGGACACGCCGGTGATCCACACGTCGGGAGTGTCGGCGATCGCGTTGAGGGCGCCCTGCAGGCTGGCCATCCGCTCACCCAGGTTCGAGCCGAGGGCGAGCACCGCTCGACGGATCGGACGCATCTCCCCGGTCAGCGTGTCGGCGTCGACGATGTGGGGGTTCGGGGTCTCAGTCACGGTGGCCCTTCCGGGTGATCGTCAGCGCGACGTCCGAGAACGTCGCGTCGATGGGTGCGTTCGGCTTGTGGACCGTCACCCGAGCCCATTCAACACGATCGTCCAAGAGGCAGACGTCCGCGATCCGCTGGGCCAGGGTCTCTATCAGGTCGACCGGATCCTTCTCCACGGCGGCTTTCACATGCGCCACGAGGCTCCCGTAGTCCACGGTGTCTCGCAAGTCGTCGCTGGCCGCCGCCGGGGTGCTGTCGACGCCGAGCACGAGGTCGATCACGAAGACCTGGCCCTCACGCTTCTCGAACTCGAAGACCCCGTGGTGTCCGTAGCACTCGATGCCGAGTACGGCGAGCTCGTCAACCATCGGTAGCTCCTTCGCGATCCGTCTCCAACCTGGCCAGCTCCAACCTGGCCAGCACCAGCAGGGCGTCCTTCGCGACTCGTACGTCGTGCACGCGCAGGCCCCACACGCCCTGCTGGGCGAGCAGCACGGTGAGCGCGGAGCTGGCGTGCTCGCGCTCGTCGACCGGGCGCGGGATCCCGCCGGAGGCAAGGAGCCTACCGAGGAAGGATTTCCGGCTCGCACCCACCAACAGCGGATAGCCCAGCGCGTGCAACGGCCCGAGGTCGCGCAGCAGCTCCCAGTTGTGCTCGGCCCGCTTGGCGAAGCCCAGGCCCGGGTCGAGCACGATCCGGTCGCGTTCGATGCCGGCCGCCCGCATCGCGTCGACGCGGCCCGCGAGCTCGTCGCGCACCGCGGCCACCACCCCGCCGGGGCCGTCGTAGACCGCGAAGTCGCGCATATGGTCGGCGTGGGCGCGCCAGTGCATCGCGACGTACGTCGCACCGAGGTCGGCCACGGCGTCGAGCATCCGCGGGTCCGCGAGGCCGCCCGAGACGTCGTTGACGATCGCCGCCCCGGCGGCCACCGCCGCCTCGGCGACCTCGGCGCGCATCGTGTCGACCGAGACCCGGGCGCCGTCGGCCGCGAGCGCCGTGATCACCGGGATGACCCGGCCCAGCTCTTCCTCGACCAGCGGCCGGGTCGCGCCGGGACGCGTTGACTCGCCGCCGATGTCGAGGATGTCGGCGCCGTCGGCGAGCAGTGCCCGACCGTGCTCGATCGCGGTGTCCGGCTCGAGCCACCGGCCCCCGTCGGAGAAGGAGTCAGGGGTCACGTTGACCACGCCCATCAGCAACGGGATGGTCGGCGGCATGCCCACGAGGCTAGTGCCGACCGCTCCGGGCGGGTCCAGCGGCCTCCGTGCCGGCGGGCGGGGTTTCGGCTGTCAGCAGCCGAAACCCGCGCGACACGCCGGTGGGGTACGGCGTGTCGTGCGGGGTTCGGCGGTCAGCAGCCGAAACCCGCACCACACACCTCACCGGCGATGGATCAGCGCCATCGCCTCCGCGCGGGTGGTGGCGTTCGAGAGCATCGTGCCGCGGACGGCGGAGGTGATGGTGCGGGCGCCGGCCTTCTTCACCCCGCGCATCGTCATGCAGAGGTGCTCGGCCTCGATCACCACGATCACGCCGCGCGCCTCGAGGATGTCCATGAGCGCGTCGGCGACCTGCGTGGTGAGCCGCTCCTGCACCTGGGGGCGCTTCGCGTACACGTCGACCAGCCGGGCCAGCTTGGACAGCCCGGTGATCTTGCCGCTCTCGGCGGGGATGTAGCCGACGTGGGCGACGCCGGTGAAGGGCACCAGGTGGTGCTCGCACATCGACCAGAGCTCGATGTCGCGGACCATCACCATCTCGTCGTGGCCGATGTCGAACGTCGTGGTCAGCACGTCCTCGGGGGCCATCCGCAGGCCCGCGGTGAGCTCGGCGTACGCGCGCGCCACCCGGGCCGGCGTCTCGAGCAGGCCCTCGCGGTCGGGGTCCTCCCCGATGGCGATCAGGAGCTCGCGTACGGCGGCCTCGGCACGGGAGTGGTCGAACTGCGGGATCTCGTCGAGACGGCGGACGTCGGGGCGGATCGAGTCGGTCATCGGCGGCTCAGGCCCCCGGGATCGGCGGCTCGGGGCGGGTGCCGGGCCCGCCGGTGACACCCGGGTCGCCGTGCACGTCGCCGCCGGACCCCGGCGGGGTCAGCACGGCGCCGGTGTCGGACGCCTCCGGCGTCTGTCCGTTGGCGGCCGCCCGGTCCTTGATCCACTGCGGGATCTCGACCGGCGGGACCGTCGACGGCACGCGCTGGTCGGAGCCGGTCCAGGCCGGCCGTGTCGGGCGGCGGCGCAGCGGCTCGAAGATCCGGGCCACCTGCTCCTTGTCGAGCGTCTCCTTGTCGAACAGCTCGAGCACCAGCGCGTCGAGGACGTCGCGGTTCTCGTCGAGGATCTCGAAGGCCTCCTGGTGGGCGGTCGCCAGCAGCTTCTTGGTCTCCTCGTCGACGATCGCGGCGACGTCCTCGGAGTAGTTGCGCGAGTGGCCGAGGTCGCGGCCGAGGAACGGCTCGGAGTTGGACTCGCCGAGCTTGATCGCGCCGAGCCGCTCGGTCATGCCGTACTGCGTCACCATCGCCCGGGCCAGGTTCGTGGCCTTCTCGATGTCGTTGCCCGCCCCCGTCGTCGGATCGTGGAAGATCAGCTCCTCCGCCGCCCGGCCGCCCAGCATGTAGGCGAGCGAGTCGAGCATCTGCGAGCGGGTCTGGGAGTACTTGTCCTCGTCGGGCAGCACCATCGTGTAGCCCAGCGCGCGGCCGCGCGGCAGGATCGTGATCTTGTGCACCGGGTCGGTCCCGGGCAGCGCCGCGGCGACGAGGGCGTGGCCGCCCTCGTGGTAGGCGGTGATCAGCTTCTCCTTCTCGCTCATCAGGCGGGTACGCCGCTGCGGGCCCGCGATGACCCGGTCGATCGCCTCGTCGAGCGCGGACTTGGTGATCAGCTTCTGGTTGCCGCGCGCGGTGAGCAGGGCCGCCTCGTTGAGCACGTTCGCGAGGTCGGCACCGCTGAAGCCGGGGGTACGCCGGGCGACGTTCATCAGATCGACGTCCTGCGCGAGCGGCTTGCCGCGCGCGTGGACCTGCAGGATCTTCTCGCGGCCGGCGAGGTCGGGAGCGTCGACCTGGATCTGACGGTCGAAGCGGCCCGGTCGCAGCAGTGCGGGGTCGAGCACGTCGGGGCGGTTGGTCGCGGCGATCAGGATGACGCCGCCGCGGACGTCGAAGCCGTCCATCTCGACGAGCAGCTGGTTGAGCGTCTGCTCGCGCTCGTCGTGGCCGCCGCCCATGCCGGCGCCGCGATGCCGGCCGACGGCGTCGATCTCGTCGATGAAGACGATCGCCGGCGCGTTCTCCTTCGCCTGCTCGAACAGGTCGCGGACCCGGGAGGCGCCGACGCCGACGAACATCTCGACGAAGTCGGAGCCGGAGATCGAGTAGAACGGCACGCCCGCCTCGCCGGCGACGGCGCGGGCCAGCAGGGTCTTGCCGGTGCCGGGCTGGCCGTAGAGGAGCACGCCCTTCGGGATCTTGGCGCCGACCGCCTGGAACTTCGCGGGCTCCTGGAGGAACTCCTTGATCTCGCCGAGCTCCTCGATGGCCTCGTCACAGCCGGCGACGTCGGCGAACGTCGTCTTCGGCATGTCCTTGGTGATCAGCTTGGCGCGGGACTTGGCGAACTGCATGACGCCGCGGCCGCCACCGCCCTGGACCTGGTTCATCAGGAAGAGGAACAGCAGGATGATCAGCGCGAAGGGCAGCAGCGTGGCGAGGATCGAGCCGAGCAGGCTCGGCTTGGGGACCTCGACGTTGTACTTCTCGATCGAGCCGTCGTCGGCCTGCTTCTGGATCTCGTCCTTCAGCTGGGCCTGGGTGCCGTCGAGCCAGAACGACGTGACCTTGTCACCGTTGTCGAGGGTGGCCTTGATCTGCTGGTCGCCCCCGTCGACGAAGGTGACCTCCTTGATCTCGCCGCCGGTGATGTAGCTCTCCATCTTGGAGGACTCGATCTCGTCGTACCCGCCGTTGGGGGCGAGGTACTGCAGGGCGAGCAGCACGCCCACCACGGCGAGTACGATCCACAGCCACGGACCCTTGAATATGCGCTTCACAGGCTTCTCTCGACACGACCTGGCCGCCCGGCGGCACGGTAGCCGCGTGGACGCTCAACTGAACTGACGACGGTACACACCTTCGTCAATCAGCATTGTCGCAGGAATCGGCCGGCCGGACGCATCCGGAGGCGAGCCGAATGAGACGGGCGCCCCTCGGGCGCGCCGGTCAGGAGTACACGTGCGGCGCGAGCGTCCCGATGTCACGCAGGTTGCGGTAGCGCTCCCGGTAGTCGAGGCCGTAGCCGACCACGAACTCGTTGGGGATGTCCCAGCCGACGTACTTGACGTCGACGGGCATGGTCAGCGCCTCGGGCTTGCGCAGCAGCGTGCAGATCTCGACGCTCGCGGGGCTGCGCGAGGCGAGGTTCGAGGTCAGCCAGGAGAGCGTGAGGCCGGTGTCGATGATCTCGTCGACGATGACGACGTGCCGCCCGGAGATGTCGGTGTCGAGGTCCTTGAGGATCCGCACGACGCCGCTGGACTTGGTGCCGGAGCCGTACGACGTGACCGCCATCCAGTCCATCTCCAGGTGCCGGCCGAAGCTGCGGGCCAGGTCGGCCATGACCATCACCGCGCCGCGCAGGACGCCGACGATCAGCAGGTCCTGGCCCTCGTAGTCGGCCTCGATCTGGGCGGCCAGCTCCTTCAGCCGAGCGTGGATCTGCTCCTCGGTGAAGAGAACGTTGACCAGGTCGTCCTGCACGTCGGCTGCGTCCATGCGCCAGAGACTAAGTGATCGAGATGACGCCCGCGCCAGGGGTCGGCACTCAGCGGCCCGGCTCGAACCGGAGCACCCCGTCGGCCCGGGAGCAGCGGACCGGCCCGGGGAGGTCGACCCAGCGCTGGCCGTGCCAGTCGGTGAGCAGGGCGTCCATCGCGAGGACGTGCTCGTGGAAGAGCTCCGAGCCCGGTGAGCCGGCGGCGAGCGCGGCCAGCCGGAGCACCCGCCGGCGGACCGCATCGGGGAGGGCGGCGGTCGCCGGGACCGGCAGGGTGCCGTCGGCGCCGCGCAGCCCGGCGTACGCCGTCTCGGCGAGGTCATCGAGGTAATCCATGTCGGTGCGGAGCTGGTCGGCGGTGCGGGCGAGGGTCTCCGCGACGCCGGGACCGAGCTGCTCCTCGAGCATCGGGAGCACCGTGCGCCGCACCCGTACGCGGGCGTAGGCGGGGTCACGGTTGTGCGGGTCGTCCCAGGTGTCGTGGCCCTCGACCAGGCAGGCGGTGACAGTGTCGGCGCGCCCGACGTCGAGCAGCGGCCGCACGAAGCGGTCGTAGCGGCGGCGCATGCCCGCCAGCGACCGGCCCCCGGACCCCCGGGCCAGCCCGAGCAGCACGGTCTCGGCCTGGTCGTCGCGGGTGTGGCCGAGCAGCACGGCGGCCGCGTCGAAGCGGGTGCCGACCTCCTCCAGCACGGCGTACCGAGCCCGTCGGGCGGCGGCCTCCGGCCCGAGTCCGGCGCCCTCGACGACCACCCGCGCGGTGACGGTCTCGGCGGCGCCGATCCCGGCCATCCGGGCGACGACGGCGGCGGCCCGCTCGGCGGACCCCTCCTGCAGGGCGTGGTCGACGGTGACGCCGACGACGTGCCAGCCCGCCTTGCGGCCCTCGAAGACCGTGGCGGCCAGCAGCGCGGTGGAGTCGGGCCCGCCCGAGCAGGCGACCACGACGGTGCGCCCGGGCTCGACGTCGCCGAGCGCCCGGCGTACGCCGCGGCGGACGGCGGCGACGGCGGGATGGAGGGTCACAGCACGCGCGAGATCCAGGCGGTCGGGTCGCCGATCTCGGCCTTGGAGGGCAGGTTCTCGGGGCGCTCCCAGATCGCGTTGAACTCGGCCATGCCGGCCTTGTCGACGATGGTGCGGACGAACTTCGCGCCGTCGCGGTACTGCGCCATCTTGGCGTCGAGCCCGAGCACCCGGCGCAGCGTCCGGTCGAGGACACCGACGCCCTGGCGCCGCTTGTTGAAGCGCTTGCGGATGTCCCTGACGGTCGGGATCACCCGGGGCCCGACGCCGTCCATGACGACGTCGGCGTGGCCCTCGAGCAACGACATCACGCCGGTGACGCGGTCGATGATCTCCCGCTGCTCGGGCGTGCTGACCGCCTCGATCAGGTTGCCGCCACGGGAGCCGTCCTTGAGCGACTCGATCACCCGCTGGAAGCCGTCGTCGAGGAGGCCGGAGGGCTCGAGCGAGTCGGCGATGGCGTGCATCTGGGCGAGCAGGTGGTCGCCCAGCCACGGCACCGCGGTGAACTGCACCCGGTGGGTCTCCTCGTGCAGACAGACCCAGAGCCGGAAGTCGTGCGGTGCGACGCCAAGCTCGCGCTCCACGTGCACGATGTTGGGCGCCACCAGCAGCAGCCGCCCCGCGGGTGGATAGAAGGGGTCGAACTGGCCGAGCACCTTGCCGGCCAGGAAGCCGAGCAGGCCGCCGACCTCGACGCCGGTCACCCGTGAGCCGACGGCGTGGGCGATCTTCGACTGCCCGGACTTGCCGGACTTGCCGGTCGACTTGCCGGCCATCTTCTCGACCACGGGCGCGAGCACGGTCGCGAAGCCGTCGGCGTTGGCCCGCACCCAACCGGTCCGGTCGACGACCACCACCGGCGCGGTGTTCTCGGGCGCCGCGAGCCCGGTGAAGTCGCGCACGAGTCCGGTCGACCGGGCCGCACCGGCGCGCAGCTCGGCGACCACCGCCGCGGCGTCCTGGGGACTCATCGACGGGCTCTTGCCGGCCAGCCGGCTGCCGACCGTGACCGCGAGGTCCCAGTCGACCATGCTCGGGGGCCGCTCTGTCATGTGCCGAAGGTACCCGTGCCGGCCAACGGACGCCGCCGGTCGCCGGGACTCACGAGCCGGTCACGAGCACCGGCAGCCGGCCAGCGCGGAGGTGATCTGGTCGAGGGCGGCGCGGGCGTCGAGGGTGTCGACCGGGTCGATCCGGTCGGAGAGGAACGCGAAGACCATCGGCGTGCCCGTGCGGTCGGTGACGGTGCCGGCCAGCCCGCTCACTCCGGTGAGCGTGCCGGTCTTGGCGCGCACGGCACCGCGCCCGGCGGCGTCGGCGTCCTGGGTGAACCGCTGGGTCAGCGACCCGTTGAACCCGGCGACCGGCAGCCCGGTGAGCACCGTGCGCAGCTCGGGATGCTCCGGCGCGGCGGCGACGTCCAGCAGCCCGGTGAGCGTCTCGGGGTCGAGCAGGTTGTCGCGCGAGAGCCCGCTGCCGTCGTACACCTCGGCGCCCTCGGTGGGTACGCCGAGCGCGGCGACCGTGTCGAGCACGGCGCCCGCCCCGCCGGCGAAGGTCGCGGGCGCCCCGGTCGCGAGGGCGGTCTGGCGGGCCAGCACCTCGGCGGCCTCGTTGTCGCTGGTCGCCACGGTGTGCTCGACGATCTGCCCGAGCGGCGGGCTGCTGACCCGGGCGAGCTCCTCGTCGCCGACCCCGGCCTCCCGGGGCTCGGGGACGCCGACGACCTCGACCCCGGCGCGGACGAGCGCCGCGCCGAACGCAGTGGCGGCGGCCTGGGCGGGGTCCTCGACCCGGCCGTAGCCACTCGCGGGGCGCCCCTCGTCGACCCACAGCGACTGGATCGGCGCGACCACCTGGTCGGGCACGTAGGAGTCGGGCCAGTGCGGGCTGACGTCCGGCCCGGTGAACAGGGTCGCGTCGTACCCGACCCGCACCCGCGTCGTACCGCGGGCGAGGAGCCGGGCGGCGGTGTCCTTGGCGAGGGTGACGACGTCGGCGACCCGGGGGTAGGCGTCCTTGCCGGGCCGCTTCGAGGCCAGCAGCGGGTCACCGCCGCCGACCAGCACGATCCGGCGCCGGCTCGGGGCGACCACCGTCGTCGCGAACGTCTGCTCCGGCCCCATCGTCTCGAGCGCGGCCACCGAGGTGAGCAGCTTGAGCGTCGAGGCCGGGATCGCGGTGCCGCGCCCCTTGGCGAAGAGGGGCGTGCCGTCGAGGCCCGCGACGGCGGCGAGCACGTGCGGTCCGAGGTCGTCGTCGCGCAGCAGCCGTGCGACGGCCCGGCGTACCTTGCGGGGATCGGCGACACCGGCGGCGGGCGCCGCGACCGGGCTGGGGTCCGCCAGCGGCGGCAGCTCCAGTCCACTGGGCGGCGACACCGCGGCGGGCTCCCCGTCGGGGTCCGGCCGGTCGCGGTCGAGCCAGTACGCCGTACCGGCGCCGGCGAGCAGCGCGACGACGAGCAGCACGGGAAGCCAGAACCCGAGCCGGGAGCCGTGGCGTGCGTCACTTCTCCCCACGGTCCGCCCCTTCCCGACTCCACGTTTGCGGACATTGTGCGCGAGACTGACCCCGACCCCATGCAGGGGTGGCCCGGACGCAGCTGATGGCGGAGGAAGACGTGCTCGAGTTCGACGTGCTGGTGGAGATCCCCAAAGGGCAGCGGAACAAGTACGAGGTCGACCACGAGTCCGGCCGGATCCGCCTCGACCGGACGCTCTTCACCTCGACGCAGTACCCCGCCGACTACGGCTACATCGAGAACACCCTGGGCCTGGACGGCGACCCGCTCGACGCGCTCGTGATCCTCCAGGAGCCCACCTTCCCCGGCTGCCTGATCCGCTGCCGCGCGATCGGCATGTTCCGGATGACCGACGAGGCCGGCGGCGACGACAAGGTCCTCTGCGTCCCCGCGACCGACCCGCGCCTGGAGCACCTGCGCGACATCTCCCACGTGTCGAAGTTCGACCGCCTCGAGATCCAGCACTTCTTCGAGGTCTACAAGGACCTCGAGCCCGGCAAGTCCGTCGAGGGCGCCGAGTGGGTCGGCCGCACCGAGGCCGAGACCGAGGTCAACGCCTCGTTCGAGCGGTTCAAGACCGAGGGTCACTGACCCGCCCGCCGAGTCGGCGCCAGATTTCACCCGAGTCGGCGCCAGATTTCAGCTCAGGCTGCAATCTGGCGCCGACTCGGCTTTCAGATCAGGTCCGGGGCGCGCAGCATCTCCGCCGGTATGCCCCAGGCGTCGACCAGGTCGACGGCGACCGGTCGCAGCAGTCGGCAGTGCCGGTTGACCTCGCGGGTGATCGCCTTCGACCGCTGCACCGACAGGCGGCCGTGCTCCATGAACCACGCGCGGTCGGCCTCGATCGTCGACAGCGCGAAGAGGTCGCACAGGAGGCCCAGGGCGACCCGGTTGCCCTCGGGGGTGTCGTCGGGCAGCGCCCGCATCCGGTCGACGAACGCCTCCAGCACCAGCCGCTCCACGTGCGCGCGGGCGGCGCCGACGACGTGGTCCTGCGCCTCGGAGAACACGGCACCCGGGTCGAGTCCCTGGTCGACGCCGCGCTTGAGGCGGCGGGCGACCCCGGCCAGCATGTGCTCCTCGCGGAAGCGCAGCATCGCGAGCTGGTACTCCGAGTCGAGCAGCCCCGCCTCCTGGTCCCACTCGTCGCCGCCGGGCAGCAGGTCGCGCACCCGCTCCAGCAGCTTGTGCACCGACGTCTTCTCGATGACGGTCTCGACCGCGAGGCCGGCGACGAAGCGGACCATCCCCAGCTGGTCGAGGTCCTCGAACTCGCTGGCGTAGTCGGTCAGCAGCCCCTTCGCCACGAGCTGCAGCAGCACGTGGTTGTCGCCCTCGAACGTCGTGAAGACGTCGGTGTCGGCCTTCAGGGCCGCGAACCGGTTCACCGCCAGGTAGCCGGCGCCGCCGCACGCCTCGCGGCACTCCTGGATGGTCCGGGTCGTGTGCCAGGTGCCAATGGCCTTGGTGCCGGCTGCGCGGGCCTCGAGCTCGCGGCGGGCCGCCTCACCCGACCCGGCTTCCGGAGCGGCCGAGAAGACCTCGTGCAGCTGCGCGCGTACGACGTCCTGGGCGAAGTGCAGCGCGTAGGTACGGGCGACCAGCGGCAGCAACCGGCGCTGGTGCAGGCCGTAGTCGAGCAGTAGCTGCTCCTCGGCCCCGGGCGTCGCCTCGAACTGGCGGCGGCGCACGGCGTACCTCACCGCGATCGCGAGGGCCACCTTGGCGGCGTTGATGCCGGCGCCGCCCACGCTCACGCGGCCCTGCACGAGGGTGCCGAGCATGGTGAAGAAGCGCCGATCGGGGTTCTCGATCGGGCTCTCGTAGGCGCCGTCGGGCGTCACGTCGGCGAAGCGGTTGAGCAGTGCCTCGCGCGGCACCCGCACGTCGTCGAACCAGATCCGGCCGTTGTCGACGCCGTTGAGGCCCATCTTGCGGCCGTCGTCCTCGATACGGACGCCCGGAGCGACCTCGCCGCCGACCCGGATCGGCACCACGAACGCGTGCACACCCTCCCGGCGGCCACCGACCTCGAGCTGGGCGAACACCACCGCCAGCTCGCCGTGCCTCGCCGCGTTGCCGATGTAGTCCTTGCGCGCCTGGTCGCCACCGGTGGTGATCACGAACTCCCGGGCGTCGGCGTCGTACGTCGCGACCGTCCCGAGCGCCTGCACGTTGGAGCCGTGGCCGGTCTCGGTCATCGCGAAGCAGCCCATCAGCCGGCCGCTGGCGATGTCGCGGAGGTAGGCCTCGTGATGGCGCTCGGTGCCGAGCTGGAGGATCGCGCCGCCGAACAGCCCGAACTGCACGCCGACCTTCACGAGCACCGACAGGTCGCCGAAGGCGAGCGTCTCGAACGCCGCGACGGAGGCGCCGAGATCCCCGCCCCCGCCGTACTCCTCCGGGAGGCCGAGGGCGGTCTGGCCGGTCGCCGCCAGCTCCAGGACGACCTCGCGCACCCGCTCGCGGAAGTCGTCGATGCCGAGCTCGTCGGCCTCCTCCAGCACGGAGGCGTAGGTCGCGAGGTTGTCGCGCACCAGGTCGCGGACGTCGGCGTACGCGCCGTCGAGCAGCCGCGTCAGCGCGGGCACGTCGACCTCGGGCGGAGTCGCCGTGTCGACGGCGGCGGTCGGGGCGGCGGTGTCGGAGGCCATGCCCCGAGCCTCCCCCATGCCCGTCACCGGGTCAGGGACGGGCGAAGAGTGTCGGCGCGGTCCAGGCGTACATCGACTCCTCGGTCACGGGCCGGCCGGTGCGCGGGGCGTGGATGATCCGGCCGTCGCCGACGTAGAGCGCGACGTGGTAGATCGACGACGGGCTGCCGCCGGAGCCCCAGAACACCAGGTCGCCCGGCTGGAGCTCGCTCGCCTCGATCGGCGTCGACTGCTCGTACTGGGCCACCGAGTAGTGCGGCAGCGAGACCCCGCCGGCGGCCCAGGCTCCGGCAGTCAGGCCCGAGCAGTCCCAGGCGTTCGGGCCTGCCGCGCCCCAACGGTAGGGGTCGCCGAGCTGCGCCCGAGCGAACGCGATCGCCGCCTGCGCGCCCGCGCCGGGCGCCGGCGGGGCGGGCTGGGCCTCGGGCTCGGGAGTGGGCTCGGGAGTGGGTTCGACGGCGGGGGTGGGCTCGGGCGTGCTCTCCGCCGTCGGCCGAGGCTCCGGGGTGGGCTCGGGCGTCGGCGTGGGGGTCGGCCTGGGGGTCGGCGTGGGGATGGGGGTCGGGCTCGGGGCGGGAGCCGGCGTCGCGGCCTGGTCCTGCCGGGCCGCGCGGGCGGCCCGTCGGGCGGCGCGCACCTCGAGCACCGCCTGCCGGCGCTGCGCCAGCCGGACACTCACGTGCTGGAGGCCGGCGAGCTCGGCGATCAGGTCCGCCTTCTCGGCGGCGATCGACTGGGTCTCGGCCGCGGCCAGGTCGGCGGCCCGCCGAGCCGCGCGCTTCGCCTCCCGAGCCCGGTCCATGGCTCGCACGGCCTCGGCACGCGCCTCCTCGGCCCGCTGTCGGGCCGCGTCGGCCGCCGTCGCCGCGGTGCGGAGCCGGTCGTAATTGGCGTCGAGGGCGTCGGTGGCGCTGGCCATCGTGGCGGAGCGCTGCAGCACGGCGTCGATGCCGTCGCTGCGCGCGACGGCCGCGAGGGCGGTCACCTCGGGGGCGAGCTCGTACGACGTGACGACCGCGTCGCGGACGACCGCGCGCTGCTGGTCGGCCTCGGCCTGCGCGGCGGCGGCCTCCGCCCGGGCGTCCGCGGCCGCGCTGCGGGCCTCCCGGGCCCGCCAGCGGGCACCGTTGAACTCCTCCGCGGCGCGGGCGGCGGCGATCGAGGACCGGTCCATGCGCTCGCCGGCGGCCGCCAGGCGGGCCCGGACCGCGTCGACGTCGCCGGCCCGGTCACGCACCGTCGCACGCGCCTCGCGGACCTCCTGCCGGCTCGGTGCGGTCTCGTCGGCGACGGCGACCCCGGCGGTGACCCCGAGCACCACCGTGACCACCGTCGTCGCCGCCACTCCGCGCGCTCGCACCTCGTCCAGCCCCTTCCACGACACCGCTCCGGAATGGCGGCACTCGGGGCACGCTAGACAACTTTCGTCACAATAGAAACAGTTTCCCCAATTTTCTCACCAGTCACCGGCGTGTCGCCTTGACGAACCACACGGATGTAATTCGCGCGATGAGGGGATAGTCCGTCACGTTTCGGTTGCCCCCAGGGCCTCGGGTCAACCGAAACGTGACGGACTATCCCGACGACCCACACCGCCGGAGCCCGCGTCAGCGGTCGACGGGGACGTGCGAGGTCGTGGTGGTGGGGTGGGAGGCGAGGCCGTGCCGGTCGAACTTCTGGCCGCTGGCGATGCCGCCGACGTAGAAGGAGATCAGGGCGATCATCACGCCACCGATGTCGTCGGCGATGTAGTGCCAGCCGAAGTAGAGGGTGGCGACGACGGTGAGGCCGAAGTTGACCCAGAAGACGATCCGGATGATCCGGTTGCGGACGGTGAACTGGACCATCAGCGCCCACAGCAGCGAGATCGCCGTGTGCAGGCTGGCGAAGCCGGCCACGGTCTGGGCCTGGCCGTCGCCCCACAGGACGCCTTGGCGCGCATTGACCAGGGAGTTCATCAGGTCGGTGGTGCCGGTGTGCGCGAGGTCGTAGAGGTAGGGGTACTCGAGGCCGGGGCCGAGCGTCGGCAGGGCGTAGTAGGACACGGTGCCGAGCGTCCACGCGATGCCCTGGGCGGTGACGAACCACCAGCCGTAGGAGAGGTTGCGCGACCAGACCAGCCAGACCGTGACCATGATGGCCACCATCGGGATGAAGAGCAGGTAGAAGCTCGACAGCACGTGCGCGACGACCGTGGTGCCGAGCACCTCGTGGATGACCGTGCCCGGGTTGTGGCCGAAGAAGAGGATCTTGTCCAGGCTGTGCAGCTCGCGGTCGTACATCCGGCCGCTCACCAGCGGCAGGAACGACTTGAGGTTCCGGTAGCAGACGTAGATCACGTAGAAGCAGGCGATGCCCAGCACGACCAGGAGCAGCCGCTCCCGCGACCAGTGCCCCTCCCAACGCTCGCGGACCAGCTCCGGCATCCGGCGGACCCGGCCGCGCGAGAGCCACACCGCGCGCGGCACCAGGTCGAGGAAGAGCGCGCCCACGCAGAGGATCGGCAGCCGCAGCCAGGACGGCCCGAGGAAGCTGCCCTCGGGGTCGATCAGCGGCTTGCCGACGTACCACGCCGTGATCGCCGCCCACACGCCCATGACGATGGCGTTGACCACGAGCAGGGTCCAGGCGCGGCGATACACGCCCGACAGTGTAGGGAGGTTTCGAGGCGCCCCGCGCCTCGGCTCCTCAACCGCCGGGTCTGACGGGACCCGCCGGGATCGCGGCCGTACGGGAGGCATCGACCGCGATCGCGACCCGGTCGCCCGGCGCCGGATGGGCATCCAGCCGGGCCACGGCGTCGAGCTCTCCGACGCCGTCGACGGCCACGATGAGCCTGATCTGCTCGGGTGTCACGCGGGCGGAGACCACCGTGCCGGAGAGCGCGCCGGCGTCGGCGACGACCAGCGCGGACCGGCGCACGGCGACCGCGTCGTCGCCCGGGGAGCGGCCCGCGGCCCGCAGCAGCACGTGGGCAGGATCACCCTCGAGCACCCGGGCGTAGCCGAGGAAGAGCGCGGTCTCGGCGTCGACGGGCCCGCGCCAGACCGCGGCGATGTCGCCCTGCTGCACGATCCGGCCGTCGCGCATCACCGCGAGCCGGTCGGCCACGGTGAACGCCTCGTCCTGGTCGTGGGTGACCATCAGCGCGGTGGTGCCGGCGGCGCGCAGGATGTCGCGCAGCTCGGTGGCGAGCCGCTCGCGCAGCCCGGCGTCGAGCGCCGACAGCGGCTCGTCGAGCAGCAGCAGCCGCGGCTGCACGGCGAGCGACCTCGCGAGCGCCACCCGCTGCCGCTCGCCGCCGGAGAGCGTGGCCGGCAGCCGGTGCTCGTAGCCCTCGAGCCCGACCAGCGCCAGCAGCTCGCGGACCCGGGCCGCGGCGTCGGGGGTACGCCGCAGCCGGAGCGCGTATCCGACGTTGCGGGCCACGGTGAGGTGTCCGAAGAGCTGGCCGTCCTGGAACATCAGCGCGAAGCCGCGCCGGTGCGTCGGCACCCCGCGCAGGTCGGTGCCGTCCCACGCGACCCGGCCGGACGCGACCGGCTCGAGCCCGGCGATCGCCCGCAGCAGTGTCGACTTGCCCGACCCGCTCGGGCCGAGCACGGCGAGCACCTGGCCGTCGGCGAGGTCGAGCGAGGCGTCGACGACGGCGGGCGTGCCGTCGTACGAGACGGAGACGTCGTGCAACGACAGCATCAGAAGCTCCCCAGGGACGGGACCCGCAACCGCTCGACCGCGAGCATCACCAGCGCGGTCGTGGTCGCGAGGACGACGGAGGCGGCGAGGGCCATGCCGTAGTTCATCGCCCCCGGGTGCCCGATCAGGTGGAAGATCACGATCGGCATGGTCGGGTTCTCGTCGCGGGCGAGGAACGACGTGGCGCCGAACTCGCCGAGCGACACCGCGAACGCGAAGCCGGCGCCGGCCAGCAGCGGCTTCCACAGCACCGGCAGGTCGACGGTCGCGAACGTGCGCAGCGGCCCGGCGCCGAGCGACGCGGCGGCCTGCCGCTGCCGGTCGTCGATGCCACCGAGCGCGGGCGCCAGCGTGCGGACGACGAGCGGGAGGGCCACCAGCGCCTGGGCGATCGGCACCAGCAGGGCCGAGTCGCGCAGGTCGAGCGGCGGCTCGTCGAGCGTGATCAGGAAGCCGAAGCCGAGCGTCACCGCGGACACCCCGAGCGGCAGCATGAAGAGCCCGTCGAGCAGCCCGCGGACCCGGCGCTCGGTGCGGCTGTGCGAGCGCCGGCTCACCACGATGGCGACCAGCACGCCGAGCGTCAGCGACATCCAGGTGGCGTCGACCGCGACCCGCAGCGACGTGACCAGCGCGTGGGTGACCGGCACCAGCAGCGCCTGCCGGGAGCCCTCGGTGGTCAGCGCCCGGTAGTTGCCCAGCCCCCAGCCGTCGCCGACCTGCAGCGACCCGGCGACGAGCGCGGCGATCGGCAGGCCGACGAGGACGACGACCAGGCCGGTCGCGAGCAGGCCCGGCCAGTCGCCGCGCGAGGGCCGCGGCGCCCGGACGGTCGAGCGCGCCACGGTCGGGTCGGGCACCGCTCGCAGCCGGCTCGTGATCGCCAGCAGCGCGGTGATGGCCAGCAACTGCACGATCGAGAGCGCGGCCGCCGCCTGCAGGTCGAGCAGGTTGGTGGTGAGCAGGTAGATCTCGGTCTCGACCGAGGAGTAGCGCAGCCCGCCGAGGGTGAGCACGACGCCGAACGCCGTCGCACAGAAGAGGAAGACCACGCTCGCGGCCGAGACGATCGCCGGGCGCAGCGCGGGCAGCGTGACCGTGCGGAAGACCTGGGCCGGGCTCGCGCCCAGGGCGGCGGCTGCCTCGGCCGGGCGCGGGTCGAGCGACTCCCACGCCGCGCCCACGGCCCGGATCACCACGGCGACGTTGAAGAACGCCAGGCCCGCCACGATGGCGCCGGCCGAGCCGTCGAAGCCCAGGAAGCCGAGCGGTCCCGCCTCCCCGATCAGCTCGCGGAAGGCGACGCCCACCACCACGGTCGGCAGCACGAACGGCACCAGCAGCGCGGCCCGCAGCGCACCCCGACCGGGGAACGTGCGGCGGTGCAGCAGGTGCGCCGCGGGGACCCCGAGAAGCACCGCCACCGCCGTGCCGGCCGAGGCCGACCAGACCGTGAACCAGACGACCCGGATCGTCCGCGGCCTGGTCAGTACCTCGGCGACCGCCCCGGGGTTGAAGCGTCCGTCGATCCACAGGCCCTCGGCGAGCATGCCGCTGACCGGGAGCACGAAGAACACGCCGAGCACAGCCAGCGGCAGCGCCGCGAGGCCGACCAGGGCGAGGGACCGGCGCATCGGACGGTCACCGCGAGGTGACGTCGCTCCATTCACGCAGCCATTCGTCGCGATGCTCGGCGATGTCGGCCGGGTCGACCTGCAGCGGGTCGGTCGGCTGCTTCGCGTACGTCGCCCACTCCTGCGGCAGCTCGACCGTCGAGTCGACCGGGAAGACGTACATGCTGTCCGGCAGCGCCGCCTGCACCTGCGGCGAGAGCAGGAAGTCGACCACCGCCTCGGCACCGTCGGGGTTGTCGGCCCCGGCGAGCACGCCGGCGTACTCGACCTGGCGGAAGCAGGTGTCGAGGAGCGCGCTGGTCGTGGACGATCCGTCGTCGCCGATCGTGAACGCCGGCGAGGAGTCGTAGGACAGCACGATCGGACGGTCGCCCTTGCCGCCGCCCTGGGTGAAGTCGACCTGGTAGGCGTCGGACCAGCCGTCGGTGAGCAGGGCGCCGTTGTCCATCAGCCGCTGCCAGTAGTCCGGCCAGTCGTCGCCGTACTCCGCGACGGTGGCCAGCAGGAACGCCATGCCCGGCGAGCTGGTCGCCGCGCCCGGGAGCACGAACAGCTTCGCGTACTCGGGCCGGGCCAGGTCGTCGAGCGACGTCGGCGGCGGCACGTCGTGGCCGGCGAACCAGCCGTCGTCGATGTTCACGCACACGCTCGCGTTGTCGACCGGGCTGAGGGCGTGGTCGTCGTCGCCCGCGAGGCGGTACTGGTCCGCGCCCTCGGGCAGCTTCGCGTCGTACGCCGCGAAGACACCCTCGCCCAGCGCCCGCGACGCGAAGGTGTTGTCGACGCCGAACGCCGCGTCGCCCAGGGGCTTGTCCTTGGTCAGCACCAGCTTGTTGGTGAGGGTGCCAGCATCGCCCGCGGCCCGGACGACGAGGTCGTAGCCGGTCTCCTGCTCGAACTGTCGCTGCAGCTTCTTCGGCAGTGCGAACGACTCGTGGGTGACGAGCACCACCGTGTCCGAGCCCTGCTCGGATGCGCTGTCGTCGCCGCCCCCGACGGTCGAGCAGGCGGTGAGGGCCAGGGCCCCCGCCGCCAGGAGGGCAGGCGTGATCGTACGGAAATATCTCAACTCCGACTCCCTTCGCCGGTGCTAACCGGAGCAGGTTCGAGGGTCTGCGGCTGGTCCGCACTCTCAGCACGCCGGTCGCGTGCTCCCCTGTCTGTGAGATCGACTCTAGCCCGTCACCTGGTCAGGGCGACCACCGCGTCCAGGCGAGCGAGCTTGGCCGGGTTGCGTACGGCGTAGAGACCCGTGACGCGGCCGTCCTCGACCACCATCGACACCACGGTGTCGAGCACCCCGTCGAGCAGGATCCGCAGCGCGGGCGCGCCGTTGACGACCACCACGTCGGCCTCGGCCGGGCCCTCGGAGACTCCGTCGAGGAAGCGGACCACCTTGTCGCGGCCGAGGATCGGGCGCAGCGCGGCCTTCTTCACCCCGCCGCCGTCGGTGACCAGCACGACGTCGGGCGCGAGCACGTCCATCAGGCTCTGGATGTCGCCGGTGGCCGCCGCCCGCACGAACTGCTCGAGCACCCGGTCGCGCTCGACCTGCGTCGCCTCGGCGCGCGGGCGCCGCTCGGCGACGTGCGCCCGGGCCCGGTGGGCGACCTGGCGGACGGCGGCCGGGGTCTTGTCGACGGCGGCCGCGATCTCGTCGTAGCCGAAGTCGAAGACCTCGCGCAGCACGAAGACCGCGCGCTCGGTCGGCCCGAGGGTCTCCAGCAGGGTCAGCATCGCCAGCGACACCGAGTCGGCGAGCTCGACGTCCTCGGCGACGTCGGGGGTGGTCAGCAGCGGCTCGGGCAGCCACGGCCCGACGTACGACTCGCGGCGGCGGGCGTTGGCGCGCATCCGGTTCAGCGCGAGCCGGGTGGTGATCCGCACCAGGTAGGCGCGGTCGTCGCGTACCTCGGCGACGTCGACGTCGACCCAGCGCAGCCAGGTCTCCTGGAGCACGTCCTCGGCGTCCGCGGCGGAGCCGAGCATCTCGTAGGCGACCGTGAACAGCAGGTTGCGGTGCCGCACGAAGACGTCGGTCGACCGGACCGTCATGGCTGCCTCACACTGCCCGACGGTACGGCGAGCGGCAGCTCGCACACATCCGAGTATCCCTGCGCCTGCAGGCCGGCGGCGGAGTTGAACCGCGAGCGCATGTTCTCCAGCGCGACCATCTGGGTCAGCTCGACGACGGCCGGCGTGCCGAGCTGCTCCAGCAGGCTCGCGGTCATCTCGTCGGTGACGGTCGGCGGCGTCGTCGACATCGCCTCGGCGTACGCCAGCACCTCCCGCTCCAGCGGGGTGAAGACGTCGGACTCGCGCCAGCGCGGCACCTCGCGCACCTTGGCGAGGTCGAGACCGTCGTGGTGGGCCAGGTAGTAGCCGAAGTCGAGGCACCAGCTGCAGCCGATCACGGCGGCACTGGCGAGCTGGGCGTAGGACTTGAGCGTCGGGTCGAGGGCGTCCCACTTCGCGACCTTGCCCTCGAAGCCGAGCACCGCCTTGAGCACGGGCTTGTGGTGGAAGTAGACGTAGGCGTTGTCGGGGATCTCGCCGAAGGTGCGGCGGGCGTAGATCGACATCAGCCGCCCGTAGAGGCCCGTGATCGGCGCCTTCGGGATGCGGAACGTGCTGGGCATCTCTCCTCCTCGGATCGGTCGGTCTGGCATGGAGACACCGCTCGGCCCGCTCGTGTGACATCCCTGCTGCCGCGATCTCTACGCTGGGCCCATGCCGAGCCGCCGCCACGACCTCCTCGCCTGGGCGATCCCGCGGATGCGCCGGTCGCGGGAGCTCGTCTCACCCGACGAGGAGCGGGCCCGCATCGAGGCCTGGCACCGCACGCTCGAGCCGAGACTGCCCACCCAGGCGGTGCGCCGCTTCGACCGGCGCTTCTCGGTGGTCACCGAGATGGTGCCCGGGCCGGCCGGCACGTTCCCGTCGTACGTCGTGACTCCGCGACACAGCGATCCGCGGACCACCGTCGTCTACCTGCACGGCGGTGGGTACGTCGCCGGCATCGACCCCTTCCACGTGCGCTACCTGGCCCGGCTGGCCGATGCCCTCGACGCGCGGATCGTGGTCCCCGACTACCCGCTCGCGCCCGAGCACACCTGGCGCGACTCCCACGAGGAGCTCGCCGACCTGACCGGCCGGTGGGCCAAGGACTCCGAGCGGCTGGTGCTCGCGGGCGACTCGGCCGGCGGCGGCTACGCGCTGGCCCTGGCGCTGACGCTGCGCGACCGGGGCGGCCCGCAGCCCGACCGACTGCTGCTGATCTCGCCGTGGGTCGACCTGACGACGAGTACCCCGGAGACCGAGGAGTTCTCCGGCCGGGACCCGTGGCTGTTCCTCGGCAAGCTGCGGGAGTACGCCGCGTGGTGGGCCGGCTCGCCCGACGACCTCGGCCGGCCGGAGGTCTCCCCCGCGCTCGGCGACCTGGCCGGGCTGCCGCGGGCGCTGATGTTCTGCGGCACCCGCGACACGCTCGCCCCGGGCTGCCGGCTGCTCGACCGCCGCGCGGCCGACACCGACTGGGACCTCGCCTACGTCGAGGTGGCCGACCTCGTGCACGTCTACCCGCTGCTGCCGCTGGTCCCCGAGGCCGAGGACGCCTGGGCCCGGACGTCGGAGTTCCTGCGATGAAGGTCGTCGCCGTCGCGTTCGGGCAGCTCGACCCGTACGCCGTCTACGGCGTCTGCAAGCTGCGCCAGGACGTGTTCGTCGTCGAGCAGCGGTGCCCCTACCCCGACCTCGACGCGCGCGACGTCGAGCCGGAGACCCGGCACGTGCTGCTGCTTCACGACGACGCTCTACTGGGCTACGCGCGCGTCGTCGACGACGCCGTCGACGGCCGGGCCGTCTGGCGGATCGGCCGGGTCCTGCTGGCGCCCGACGCGCGCGGGCAGGGGCTGGCCGACCCCGTCATGGAGACCGCGCTGTCGGTGGCGAAGGAGCGCGACGTCGTACTCGACGCCCAGTCGCCGCTGGCGCGGTGGTACACGACGTTCGGGTTCGTGGTGGACGGGCCGGAGTTCCTGGAGGACGGGATCCCGCACACGCCGATGCGGCTCAGCCGGTGACGGCCGTGAACACCACGCCGTCGGGGGTCTCCGTGCGGGTGACCCGGCCGCGGGCGGCGAGCAGCTCGAGGTGGGCCTTGGTCTCCATCGCGGCCATGCCGCGGGAGAACTCGTCGAGCTCGTCGTAGGCCTTCTCGTGCCGGGTCCAGCCGAGCCGCCGGGCGACCTCCTGCGACGTGGACGGGCCGGAGTCGAGGGCGGCCAGGCTCTGGTCGAGCCGGTGGTCGTGGTGGGCGAGCAGCTCGTCGACCCGCGCATGCGACGACGGGGCGACCGGGCCGTGCGCGGGCAGGATCGTCAGGTCGGGCAGTCCGCGCACCTTGGTCAGCGACGCGAGGAAGTCGCCGAGCGGCTGCGGCACCGGCGGCGTGGTGAACCCGATCGACGGGGTGATCGTCGGGAGCACGTGGTCACCGGCGAACAGCAGGCCCGCCGCCTGGTCGGCGAAGACGTAGTGGCCCGGGGTGTGCCCGGGCGTGTGCACGGCGTCGAGGGTGCGCGGGCCGACCGAGATCTGCAGGTCGCCCTCGAGCCAGGTGTCGGGGTAGGCCCACCACGCCGGGTCCGGCAGGTCGAACTCGTCGGGCCCCTGGTTCCAGAGCTCGGCGAGGTCGCGCGCCCCGGCCGAGACGAGCGGCTGGGTGAAGGGGCTCTCGGTCAGCGACTCGAGGTCGTTGAGCAGGTCGAGGCCGGGCTTCTCGTCGGCGCCGAGCGCCACCTCGGCGCCGTACTCCTTCCCGAGCACGGCGGCCATCGTGTAGTGGTCGCGGTGGATGTGGGTGACCAGGAACCGCTTGATGTCGCCGAAGCCGTAGCCCACGTCGCGCAGGCACCGCTCGAGCAGGTCGCGGGCCACCTCGATCGCCCAGCCACCGTCGATGAGGGTGAGACCGTCGGCGGTCTCGAGGACGTAGACGTTGACCGCCTTCAGCCCGTCCATCGGCAGCGGCAGCGGGATCCGGTGGATGCCTTCGGCGACCCGCCAGGCACCCTCCTTCGACCAGTGCTCGCCGGAGTCGGGCGAGATGGCGTGGGCGGTCGACGTCGAGGAGGTGCTCACGGTCCGGACCCTACGGGGCCACGTCGGGGAACCCGAGGTCCAGGGTCGGCTGCTGGATGCCGCCGTCGATCTCCAGCAGCTTGCCGGTGACGTACTGCCCGGCCCGCGAGGCGAGGTAGACGACCCCGGCGGCGATGTCCTCCGGCTCACCGACCCGGCGCAGCGGCGTCTTGGTCTCCAGCTGGCCCATCAGCTCCGGCTGGCCCGCGACGTACTCGAGTGCGCTGGTCATGATCGAGCCGACGTAGATGCCGTTGACCCGGATCCGCGGTGCGAGGTCCTGGGCCGCCATCTTGGTCCAGTGCGCGAGCGCGGCCTTGGCCGTGCCGTAGGCGAGGAAGCCGCGGTCGGCGGTGCGGCCCATCATCGAGCTGATCGTGACGACGCTCTTCTGCCGATCCGCGTCCTTCAGCATCAACGGCACCGCGGCCCTGGTCAGGGCGTGCGCGGTGGTGACGTTGAAGCTGAACGCCTCGTTGAGGAACTCGCTGCTGGTGTCGAGGAACGCACTGGGGAACGTGCCACCGACGTTGTTGACGACCGTGTCGAGCCGCCCGAGCTCGTCGTACGCCGCCTGTGCCAGGCCGGCCACCGCGTCGAGGTCGCTGAGGTCGGCCGGGACGACGACGCAGCGCCGCCCGGTGGCCCGCACCCGCTCGGCGACCACGTCGAGCTGCCGCTCGGTGCGCGCGGAGATCAGCACGTCGGCGCCCGCCTCGGCGAGCGCGACCGCGGTGGCCGCACCCAGCCCGCGTCCGGCGCCGGTGACGATCGCGACCTGCCCGTCGACGGAGAAGCGCTCCAGGATGCTCATGCAGGGCAATCTAGAACACGTTCTACTGTGCCGGGAAGGGTGCCGGCGGCATGTAACGCCGGGTTACCGACTGTTCCCACGGTGCTGCAACCTGGCGGGAACAGTGAATAACCCGGCGTTACATGCGAGAGGGTGCCGGGTCGATCACCACGCACCGCGTGCCGGAGTAGATGGTGGGCATGCACCGGTTGCAGTGGATGCAGACGCCCTCGGTGGCGCGGCCGGCGGCGAGCCGGGCGACCAGGTCCGGCTCGCGGAGCAGGGCGCGGCCCATGGCGACGAAGTCGAAGCCGTCGGCCATCGCCTGCTCCATCGTGTCGGCGCGGTTGATGCCGCCCAACAGCATCAGCGGCATCGACAGCGCCTCGCGGAAGCGCAGCGCCTTCGCGCGGAGGTAGGCCTCCTCGAAGGGGTAGGTCTTGAGGAAGCCGCGGCCGATCGGCGTGCGCATCCCCCACCGCACCAGGAACGGCATCGACTCGGCGAACTCGCGCACGGGGGTCTCGCCGCGGAAGAGGTACATCGGGTTCATCAGCGAGGAGCCGCCGCTGAGCTGGAGCGCGTCGAGGGCCCCGTCGGACTCGAGCATCGCGGCGTACTCGATGCCCTCGTCGGTCGTCACGCCGCCCTTGAAGCCGTCGGAGACCGAGATCTTCGCGGTCACGGCGCAGGAGTCGCCGACCTCGTCGCGGACCGCCCGGGCGACCTGGCGGCCGAGCCGGGCCCGGCGCTCGAGCGCGCCGCCCCAGCCGTCCTTGCGGCGATTGAGGCCGGGCGCGAGGAAGGACGAGATCAGGTAGCTGTGCGCCATGTGCAGCTCGAGCACGTCGAAGCCCGCGTCGACCAGCGTGCGCGCGGCGGCGACGTAGTCGCGGGTGATGCGCGTCAGGTCGGCCTCGCTGGCCGACCGGACCATCTGCATCGACAGCGGGCTCGGCATCCGGCTCGCGGCCAGCGCGTGGACGCCGTTGGAGCGGCCGTTGGCGACCGGGCCGGCGTGCCCGACCTGGCCGGCGATCGCGGCGCCGGCCTCGTGGATCGCGTCGGCCATCCGAGCCAGGCCCCCGCGGGTCTGCGGCCCCACCACGATCTGCTCGCGGTGGGTACGACCCTCGGGCGCGACCGCGAGGTAGGCCACGGTCGTCAGGCCGACGCCGCCGCGGGCCACCGCAAGGTGGTAGTCGATGAGCGCGTCGGTCACCCGGCCCTGCGGCGCCCGCCCCTCGAACGTCGCCGCCTTGACGGTCCGGTTGCGCAGCCGGACCGGACCCAGCCGGGCGGGAGCGAAGACGTCGGGCGCGGGCACGTCGGCCGCGGGGCGCTGCGATGCATCGGATGCCACCCCCCGAATCTAGAACACGTTCCAGTATCGGGCCAGGCCGGTCCGGATCACGCGGCGGCGAGCTGGAACAGCTCGGGCTCGCTCAGCTCGGCGAGCAGCCGGGCCTCGCTGTCGTCGTAGGGCCGCTCGTCGCGCAGGATCCGCAGCAGGCCGGCGTAGCCGTGGCCGGCGGCCAGCGCGAGCACCAGCGCCTCGGGGCCGAACCGGTCGAGCCAGGTCCACAGCGTCACGGCGTCGACGCGGTGCCGGGCCACCCGGGACATCACGAAGTCCGCGTGGGCGACGGGCAGCTCGGCGTCGAGGCGCCGGTGGACGTCGCCGAGGTTGGCGAGCGCCGGGTGGCGGGTGACCCGGCGGGCGCGGCGGGCCGCCTCCCGGCGGCGGGTGCGGGGGGTCGCGCTCGCGGTGGCGACGTACGCGATCAGCACGACGGTCGGCACGACGATGGCGATCAGGGTGTTCACGGTGGTTCCTCGATGGTGGGGGGACGGACGATCCCACGGTCCCGCACACCACTTGGCCCCCACTGGGGACGCACTGGGATCAGGCTGGGGACCGTCGCTGCCGGCGCAGCCAGAGGAGGCCGGCCACGGGCAGCGCCGCGGGCACGAAGCCGTAGCCGATGCCGTAGTCGGACCACACCGACGCGTCCGGGAACCAGTCCGGGACCAGCAGCGACACCGTGCCCACCGTGAGCACGCCGGCCAGCTCGATCCAGAGCATCACGCCGGCGAAGCCGGTGTGCCCGGACGACGCCTGGCGGATCGCCCACCAGCCGAGTGCGTAGGTGGCGGCGGCCGCGAGCGAGAGCCAGTACGCCACCGGCGCCTCGTCGTAGCGCGTCGTCAGCTGCACCAGCGACCGGGCGCCGGCCGCGAGGGCGAACAGCGCGTAGAGCGCGAGCAGCACCTGGTGCGGCCCGGAGCGCGGGGCCTCGCTCATCCGGTCATCTCGAGCCGGACGGCGATCACGCCGACCGCCAGCGCGGCGACCGCGAGCACGGCCGAGGACCACGGGGCGCGGTCGCCCGCGACGGACCTGATCGCGATCGGCAGCACGCACACCGAGGCGAGCAGGTAGCCGACGTACGTCGAGACCGAGTCGGGTCCGTCCCCGCGGAACGCCGACAGGCCGACCAGCGCGCGGACCACGAGCAGCAGCTCCAGCATCCAGGCCATCTGGTCCAGCCATGCGGGCCGCTCGCCCCTGCGCACCGCGACCATGACGGCGAGGACGACGACCAGGGCGGCGTACCCGACCACGATCCAGGTGATCTGGGTGGACACGCTCGGCATGGGAGCATCATCGACCATGGCCCTGGACGACCTGGTGGCCGCCCTCCGCGCGGCCGGCTGCGTCTTCGCCGAGGACGAGGCTCGCGTGCTGCTCGCGGCCGCCGACGGCGACCACGCCGCGCTGGCCCGGATGCTCGCCGAGCGGGTGGCGGGGGCGCCGCTGGAGCTCGTCGTGGGGTACGCCGACCTCGGCGGGCTGCGGATCGCCGTCGCGCCAGGTGTCTTCGTGCCCCGGCAGCGCTCGGCGCTGTTGGCCCGCACGGCCGCCGCGGAGCTGCGGGCGGGCGACGTCGCGGTCGACCTGTGCTGTGGCACCGGGGCGCTCGGCGCCGTGCTGCTCGCGGGCCTGCCCGGCCTCGAGGTGTACGCCGCCGACGTCGACCCCGCCGCGGTCGCGTGCGCCCGCCGCAACCTGCCCGCCGACCGGGTCGTCGAGGGCGATCTGTACGCCGCGCTGCCGGAAGAGCTGCGCGGACGGGTGCGGGCACTGGTCGCGAACGCGCCGTACGTGCCGACCGACGAGATCGCGCTGATGCCGCCCGAGGCCCGCGACCACGAGCACCGGGTCGCACTCGACGGCGGCGCCGACGGGCTGGATGTGCAGCGCGGCGTGATCGCCGGGGCGCCGGCCTGGCTCGCCCCGCAGGGGCGGCTGCTGATCGAGACCGGCCGCGACCAGGCCGACCGGACCGCGGGACTGCTGGCCGCGGCCGGGCTCGAGCCCACGATCGTGACCGACGAGGAGATCGGCGCCACGGTGGCCGTCGGACGCCTTACAGTGCGAGCATGACCGGCCTCGCGGTGACCTGGTGGGGTCACGCGTCGGCGACCGTCGAGATCGGCGGCGCCCGGGTGGCGGTCGATCCGCTGCTCTCCGACCGGCTCTTCCACCTACGGCGCTACGCCCCGAGCCCGAGCGGCGCGGCGTACGACGTGGACGTGGTGGTCGTCTCGCACCTGCACCACGACCACCTGCACCTGCCGTCCCTGCGCCGGGTGTCCCGCGACGTGCCGATCCTGGTGCCCCGCGGCGGGGAGGGCCTGCTGCGCTCGCTCGACCACGGGCGGGTCCGCCCGGTCGTGCCCGGCGAGGTCGTCGAGGTAGCCGGGGTGACGATCCGGGTGCTGCCCGCCACGCACGACGGCGGCCGCGGGCCGCACACCCGGATCACGGGGCCGCCGCTCGGCTTCCGCATCGACGCCGGTCCGCGGTCGTTCTGGTTCCCGGGCGACACCGAGCTGCGCGAGGACATGGACGAGGTCGGCCACGTCGACCTAGCGCTGATCCCCATCGGGGGCTGGGGCCCGACGCTGGAGGACGGACACATGGACCCGGTCGCCGGGGCCGCCGCCGTCGCCCGGGTCGGCGCGGACGTCGCGGTGCCCGTGCACTGGGGCACGTTCTGGCCGCTCGGCCTGCGCCAGGTCGCCCGGGCCAACCACCAGCGGCTGTTCGTCACGCCCGGCGACCGGTTCGTGGCGGCGCTGGGCGACGCGGCACCGGGCACCACGGCGACGCTGGCCCGGCCCGGCGAGCGGGTCGTGATCGGGTAGCCGGCTCAGCCTCGAGGCTCAGGTCAGCCGCAGCCGGACCACGAGCGGCCGGTGGTCGCTGTTGAAGTCCGGCAGCACCCAGTGCCGCAGGAACTCCATCCGCCCCTCACGCCGCGCGGCCCGGTCGACCCAGACGTAGTCGATGCGTCGCTGGAGCTCGGGGTAGGTCGGCGGCGTCCGCGCACCGAGCGCCTGGTACGACGAGATCGCGACCCGGCCCAGCATCCGGATCGGGCCGCCGGGCGAGCGCTGCCGGGCGTCGGCGCGGGCGTCGAAGTTGAGGTCGCCGGTGCCGACCACCCACCGGCTGCCGACCCGGCTCCAGGCCCGGGCGATCCGCGCGAGGTGCTGGCGGGCCCGCGAGGCGTTCAGGGTGGCGGCCCACCGGCCGGGCACGCCCTCGTCCTCGATCATCGTCGGCAGGTGGGCGTCGAGCACGGTGAGCCGCCGGCCGCTCTCACGGTGCTCGAGGGTGACGATCGCGATCCGGCGGCCGGCGAAGGGGAAGCGCCCCTCGTCGGGACGGACCCCGGGGATGCCGTAGACCAGCTTCGAGCGCACCAGCCGGAACGTGTCGGCCCGCCACGAGACCGCCAGCTCGGAGATGTCGCCGCGGCGCTCGAAGGTCGCCGTGCGCCAGCCCGGCAGCGAGCGCAGCACGGAGCGGAAGTGCTGGGCCTCCTGCCAGCCGACGACGTCGACGGCCGGGTCGGCGGTGAGCCGGCGCGCGTCGGCGCGCGCCTGCTCCGGGGTGAGCAGCCGGAGCATGTTCATGCTGGCGACGCCGATGTCGACCGCCGGCTGGAGCGGCGCCGCGTCGGCTCCGGTCGCGGCCCGGCCGCCGCGACCCGACGTCTCGACCCGGCGGACGAGGCGCGGCTCGATCGAGCGGGGCGTGGCGGCGGCGCTCGTCGGTGGGTCGGCATGGACGGCCGACGGCCCGGCCGACGGCCCGGGCGGGTCGTCGGCGACCGCCGGCGCGACCAAGACGCCCAGCACGGTGACGAGCAGCAGCAGCGGCGGCGGGCCCGCCCAGGCGGCACGCCGTCGCCGTACGTCGTCACGGCGCCCGCGACGGACCCGTCGGACCACGCGGCTTCCCCTCCGGCTCGGTCGATCGACGCTGATCACGCTAGCCCCGAGAGCCCCTCCCGCCCCGGAGGCCACGCCGATGTCCGGCCCGGGGGCCGCTGTCTGGCGCGGGCACGCGAGCCAGTAGCGTCCCAGGGGTGACCACCGCGCATCCGACGTACGACCAGCTCGCCGCCCTGCCCTCCTACACCGCCCAGGCCGTGCCGGCCGCGTTCGAGGACATCAACGGCCACCTCAACATCCGGCACTACGTCGGCATCGCGAGCGAGGGCCTCGACGAGTCGCTGGTCGACGTGGGCATCCCGCAGAACTGGCCGACCGTGGCCGGGCAGGGCGTGTTCACCGCGGAGCACCACATGACCTACCTGTCCGAACTGCGCACCGGCGACCGGATCTCGGCCCGGGTGCGGCTCGTCGGCCGCTCGGCCCGCGCCGCCCACGCGGTCGTCTACCTCCTCGACGACACCCACCAGCGGCTCAGCTACGCGATGGAGGAGATCTTCCTGCACATCGACATGGCGAGCCGGCGCACCGCCGCGTGGCCCGAGGACGTCGCGGCTGCGCTCGACAAGCGGATCGCCGCGGAGGCCGCGCTGCCCTGGCAGCCCGCCCTGTCGGGCTCGATGGCCCTGCGCTGACCCCGACCGGTGGACCTGGCGGCGCTCCTCGGCACCTGGTCGCTGACCCGCGTGGTCCACGACCGGCGCACGGGTGAGCGCCGCGACGTCACCGGGACCCTCACGCTGACCGCCGAGTCGCCGCGCCGGATCCGGTGGGTCGAGGCGGGCACGATGAGCTGGCCCGGGCACGAGGTGCCGGTCGAACGGACGCTGTACGCCGACCTCGAGGACGGCGGTTGGATCGTGCGGTTCGCCGACGGGCGCGTCTTCCATCCCTGGACGGTCGGCGCCTGGGTCGACCACGCGTGCGCGCCCGACCACTACCGGGGCCTGGTCGAGGTGACCGGCGACCCGGCCGAGGCGTGGACGGTCACCTGGGACGTCACGGGGCCGGAGAAGGACTACCGGATGGTCACCGTGCACGACCGGCGGCGCTGACCGTCCCCGCACCCGTCACTCGGAGGGCGGGATGACGCCGTTGCGCAGCCCCCAGGCGACGGCCTGGCTGCGACTGCCGACGCCGATCTTGCGGTACGCCGAGCGGATATAGGTCTTCACCGAGTTGATGCTCACGAAGACCCGGTCGGCGATCTCCTGGTTGGTCAGGCCCTGGGCGATCAGCGCGAGCACCTGCTTCTCGCGGTCGCTGAGCCCGACGTGCCCGTGCTCGGACCGCCCGACCCCGGCCGCTGCCTCGACCATCGCCAGGATCTGGTCCACCCCGCCCCGCAGCGGCACCCAGCCGACCGCGCCGGTGCGCCGCAGCAGCTCGTCGATGTCCTCGGCCCCCGGGCGGTCCGCGTCGTGGAGGACCACGTCGGCCTCCCCGCCCGCGACCACGACGACCCGGTCGGAGCGTGCGGTCAGCATCGTTCGCAGCCCCTCCTCGACGGTCTGGTCGGGGCTGGCGATGGCCAGCCGGAGGGGACGCCCGGGCATGCCCGAATCCTTTCGGGACAAGGCCCGTCCGAGCCACCCGGACTCACCACCCGAAGGGGTGAAAGTGCAGGTGAGACAGGTCTCTCGCGCGCGTCGCGGCGCCGTCAGTGGTCGCGCAGGGCGCGAATCAGCTCGGCCTTGGTCATCGACGAGCGGCCGTCGATGTCCAGCTCCGCGGCGCGACCGCGGAGGTCGTCGACCGTCCACTCGTCGTACGACGGGGAGCGTCCGCCCCGCTTGCCGACCTCCTGTCGAGAGGAGTTGGCGGCGGCGTTCGCGATCGCGGCGGACTTCTGCTTGCTGTTGCCCTCGCCGCGGAGCTTCTCGTACAGCTCGTCGTCCTTGACGCTGGGGCCGGGCTTCTCGCCACCGGGCATCGCGATCACCTCCGTTGCGGTCGGACCGTCTCCGTACCCGCGGTCGCCCGCGGCATGCGGGCCGGCCCTCACGCCGCCCGGCTGAACTCGCATGGCGGGACGGCGGGCGTCTCGGCCGGAGCGGGGGCGGCACGGAGCTCGCGGACGGCGATGACGAGCCCGGCGACGGCGGCGACGATCGCGACCGCGGCGACAGCGAGGAAGGCGTAGCCGAGAGCGACCAGGGTGGTGTCGATCATGAGGTCCTCCTGGGTTGCCGGGTCCGCGGTGGCGGGCCCGGATCGGTGCGTCGGGGTTCCGACCGACCCACCGTGCCCCTGGCCCCTTGAGGTCCGCTGGGAGTCGACTGGGAGCCTCGCCGACGTCGCCCGGCGGCGGGGGTGGCGGGCTCCTGACGCAGGCGCGGGTCAGGTGTGCCGCTCAACCACCGCCACCGCCCGTGTCACGACCCACCGCGGCGGATCGGGTCAGAACGGGAACGGGCGCGAGGCGTCGCGCGTCGTCACCCACTGCAGCTCGGTGAACTCGTCGACGGCGAAGCCGACGCCGAAGCTGCCCCACCCGCTGTCCTTGGTGCCGCCGAAGGGCATCTGCGGCTCGTCGTTGACCGTCTGGTCGTTGACGTGCACGATGCCGGCATCGAGTCGCCGGGCGACCTCCATGCCCTGGGCCGCGTCGGCGGCGAGCACCGCGGCGTTCATGCCGAAGGCGGAGGCGTTCGCCCGGCGCACCGCCTCGTCGCGGTCCTCGACCGCGTCGATGACCACGACCGGCCCGAAGGTCTCGTCGAAGGCCAGCTCGACGTCGGGCGGCACGTCGACGAGCACGGTCGCCGGGTAGCACGGTGGTCGCGCCTCGCCTCCCGCGAGCACCCGGGCGCCGTGCGCGACGGCCTCCTCGACCCGGCGGGCGATGGTGGACAGCGCCCAGCGGCTGATCACCGGGCCGATCACCGTCTCCGGGTCGGCAGGGTCGCCGACCGGCAGGCTGGCGGCCCGGGCGGCGAAGCGCTCGGAGAACTCCTCGGCGATGGGGCGCTCGACGTAGATCCGGCGCGCGCACATGCACACCTGCCCCTGGTGCACGAACGAGCCGAAGACGGCGGCGTCGACCGCGTAGTCGAGGTCGACCCCGTCGAGCACGATCAGCGGGTTGTGGCCGCCGAGCTGCAGCAGCATCCGCTTCAGGTGCCGGCCGGCGGCCTCGGCCAGGCGCCGGCCGGTCGTGGTGGACCCGGTGAAGTTGATCCGGCGCACCAGCGGGTTGGCGATCAGCTCCTCGCCGACGAACGCCGCCTCACCCGGCCCATGGGTGACCAGGTTGAGGACGCCCGGGGGCAGCCCGGCCGCCACGAAGACCTCGGCCAGCAGCGCCCCGCAGGCGGGGGCGTGCTCCGACGGCTTGAGGACCACGGTGTTGCCCAGCGCGATCGGCCCGGCGACGGCGCGCGAGGAGAGCGTCAGCGCGGCGTTCCAGGGTGCGATCGCGCCCACCACCCCGACGGGCCGGCGTACGGCCATGGCCCGGGTCCCGGGCAGGTCCGAGGGCAGCAGCTGGCCCTGGGACGCGTACGGCAGCGCGGCGGACTGGCGCAGCAGCGAGAGGGCGAACTCGAGCTGGATGTCGGCGAAGTGCCGGGTGCAGCCGGTCTCGTGGGCGAGCAGGGCGATGACCTCGTCCCCGCGGCGCTCGAGCTCGTCGGCCGCCCTCAGGAAGATGCCCTGCCGCTCGTGCGGCAACGACGCCGACCACGGGCCGAACGCCTGCTGGGCGGCCTCGATGGCGGCCCGGGTGTCGTCCTGGTCACCGGCCGCGACGGTGGCGACGACCTCGCCCGACCACGGGCTGACGCTGTCGAAGACGCGCCCGTTGCGGGAGTCGATCCACTCCCCGCCGATGAGCTGGCGCACGTGCTTGACCCCCGCCGGTGGTTCCGATGGACGGCCCCGCGTCCCGCGATCCGGAACGCTCACCCGAGGTACCCCATCCGCTGGGAGATCTCCTGCGCCGTGCGCCGCAGCGGGGTCTGCAGGCGGGCCACGACCGCCTCGACGGTCGCGTTCCAGGCGCTCAGGTGCACCGCGATCCCCACCGCCGCCACCACCCCGCCGCCGTGGTCGCGCACCGGCACCGCCAGCGACCGGAGACCGGCGGCCAGCTCCTCGTCGTTGACGGCGAGCCCGGTGCGCCGTACCTCGGCCAGCTCGGCGGTGAGCTGCTCGCGGGCGGTGATCGTCTTCGGGCCCCGGCGGGCCAGGTCGATCCGGTCGACCGCGGCCCGCACCGCGGCGGGGTCGCGGTAGGCGAGGAGCGCCTTGCCCATCGACGTGCAGTACGCCGGCAGCCGCGTGCCGACCTGCACGTTCAGCTCGATCCGGAACCCCGCGCGGGTGGGCCGCCGGCGGTCGACGTACACGATGTCGGCACCGTCGAGGATGGCCATGCTGACGGTGTGGTTGGTCTCGTCGGCGAGCGCCTGGAGGGCGCGGCCGGCCACCTTCGTGAGCTCGAGCGAGCTCACCGCCGCGACGCCGAGAGCGATCGCCGCGGGACCGAGCTCGTACTTGCGGGTCTCGGGGTCCTGCTCGAGGTAGCCGAGCGCGACGAGGCTGGCGACGTAGCGGTGGCAGGTGCTCTTGCTCAGCTCGGTGGCGCGGGCGATCTCGACCAGCCCGAGCGGGCGCCGGTGCTCCGCAAGGGCGGTCAGCACGGACAGGCCGCGCTCCAGCCCCGCGGCGCCCGCCCCCGCCGGCTCGGCGATCCTCGCGACCATGCCCGGACAGTACTGGAACCGGGTTCGCTGTCATGGAACACCCGTTTGACGGGGCACCCGGCGCCCCGGAGCATCTGCGGCTCAGGCATCCGCCGCCCACGATCCCGCGCACCCGCCGACCCGCACCCACGGAGGAGTCCCCGCATGACCGGCCTCGACGCCCTCACCCTGGTCGGCGCGGCACACGCGATCCGCACCGGCGAGCGCACCTCGACCGAGCTCACCGAGCACTTCCTCGCCCGCATCGAGGAGACCGAGCCGGCGGTGCACGCCTGGACCACCGTCGACGCCGACGGCGCCCGGGCGGCGGCGCGCGCGGCCGACGCGGCCGTGGCCGGGGGCGCCCCGCTCGGGGCGCTGCACGGCGTACCGCTCGGGGTGAAGGACATCGTCGACACCGCGGGCCTGCGCACGACGTACGGCTCACCGCGCTGGCTCGACCACGTCCCGGACCGCGACGCGACCGCCGTGGCCCGGCTGCGGGCGGCCGGCGCGGTCGTACTCGGCAAGCACGCCACCCACGAGCTGGCCTGGGGCGGGCGGACGGACAGCGCCCGCCTCGGGCCGACCCACAACCCGCATCGCCGCGACCACATCCCGGGCGGCTCGTCCGGCGGGTCGGCGGCCGCGGTGGCGGTCGGCAGCTGCCTCGGCGCGATCGGCACCGACACCGCCGGCAGCGTCCGGATCCCGGCCGCGCTGAGCGGCTGCGTCGGCTACAAGCCCGGCCGGGGCCGGGTCAGCCTCGCCGGGGTGATGCCGCTCGCGCCGTCCCTCGACCACGTCGGCGCCCTGGCCCGCACGGTCGAGGACGCCGCCGCGATCGTGGCCGCCATCGCGGGCCCCGACCCGGCCGACGCCCGCACCGAGGCGCTCGCGCCGGAGGACGACCCGGAGCTCGACGTCCGCGGTCTGGACGTCGCGTTCCTCACCGGCTGGCCGACGCACCCGCTCGACGCCGGCGTCGCCGCGGCGTACGCCGAGACCCGCCGCCGGGCCGTGGACGCGGGCCTGCGGGTGGGCGATCGCGAGGTCGCCGGCGAGGCCGGCGCGGCCGAGGCGCTGCTCACCCGGATCCTCGCCGAGGCGGGCGCCCGCCACCGCCCGACGTACGCCGAGCGGCCGGACCTCTTCGGCGCGGACCTGGCCGAGCTGCTGGCACTGCCGGCGCCGACGCCGCGCGAGCTGGCCGCCGCCGAGGCGACCATCGCCCGCACCAGCGCGCAGCTGTTCGGCCTGTTCGCCGACCACGACGTGCTGGTGCTGCCGACCGTCGCGGTGCCGGCCCCGCCCATCGGCGCGACGACGGTGGCCGTCGGCGGCGAGCACCAGCCGGTCGAGATCGCGCTCACCCGGCTCACCAGCCCGTTCAACGCCGCCGGCCTGCCGGTGGTGAGCATCCCGGCCGGCACGGTCGACGGCCTGCCGGTCGGCGTCCAGGTCGTCGCCGGCCCGGGCGCCGACCGCCGAGCGCTCGCGGTCGCCGCCGCCATCGAGGCCGGAGCACTCGACTAGAACGTGTTCCTATTTCCGCCGCGGCCGCCTACAGTCCCGGCATGACGCAGTTCTCCCGCGCGGAGCTCGAGACCGCCTTCCAGGACTACCAGGACGAGGTCGACCGGATCGCCGGCAGCGGCGACTGGGCCCGGTTCGCCGACCTGTTCACCGAGGACGCGACGTACCGCGAGCACGCGTACGGCGACTTCACCGGCCGCGAGGAGATCCGGCGCTGGATCACCCGCACCATGTCGGCCTTCCCCGGCAGCGCGATGCCGCACTTCCCGATCGCGTGGTACGTCGTCGACGAGGAGCGCGGCCGGATCGTCTGCGAGGTCTACAACGAGATGCACGATCCCGGGGACGGGCAGCCGCACGGCGCCAGCAACCTCACGATCCTGACCTACGGCGGCGACGGCCTGTGGTCGGGCGAGGAGGACGTCTACAACCCCGCGACGTTCCTGCGGGCCACGCAGCAATGGTGCCGGGTGGCCCGGGAGCACGACCGGATGACGCCTGCCGCCGAGGCCTGGATGGCGGCCTTCGGCGGCTGACGCCCACGCGCCGCTCAGGCGCTCCGCTCGCTCCTCGGGATGGTCAGCGCCAGCACGCCGCCGAGGACCGCGGCCGCGGTGGCGACCAGGAAGCAGACCTTGAAGGCGTCCTCGGACGGCAGCCCGGTGCCGCTGATCGTCAGCCCGGTGAGCACGGCGGCCATGACGGCCGCGGCGATCGTGGTGCCGACCGAGCGCATCAGGGCGTTGATGCCGACCGCCGAGGCGGCCTCGTTCATCGGGACGGCGTCCATGACGAGCGTCGGCATCGCGGCGTACCCGATGCCGACACCCGCGGAGCAGACGACGGACGCGACCAGGATCTCCCAGGGCGCGTCCATCAGGAAGAACGACAGCAGGTAGCCCCCGCCGAGCACGAAGGCCCCCAGCGCGAGCGCGTACTTGGCGCCGAAGGTGCGCATGATCCAGCTCGAGACGGGCGCGAGCGCCAGCATCATCAGGCCGCCGGGCGCCATCCAGAGGCCGGCGGCGAGGATCGACTGCTCGAGCCCGTAGCCCGTGGACTCCGGCAGCTGCAGCAGCTGCGGGAAGACGATCGCCTGGGCCATCATCCCGAAGCCGATCACGATCGCGGCGATGTTGGTGAGCAGCACGGGACGGCGAGCGGTCACCCGCAGGTCGCAGAGCGGGTCGCGGCGACGCAGCTCGTACCAGCCCCAGACCAGCAGCACGACCACGCCCGCCGCGATGCAGCCGACGGTGCGGCCCGAGGTCCAGCCCCAGTCGTTGCCCTTCGAGACGCCGACCAGCGTGGCGACCAGGCCGACGGCGAGGCCGATCGCGCCGCCGACGTCGAAGCTGCCCTCGTGGGCGTCGTGGACGTGCGGGACCAGGAGCCAGGTGCCGAGGCCGACGACCAGCGCCAGGCCGGTCGCCACCCAGAAGAGCCCGTGCCAGTCGCCGCTCTCGGCGATCCAGGCGGACAGCGGCAGGCCGATCGCGCCGCCGACGCCGAGCGTCGCGCTCATCGCCGCGACGGCGGTCGTCGCCATCGCGGGCGGCACCACCTCGCGCATCAGGCTGATGCCCACCGGAATGAACCCCATCGCCAGGCCCTGCAGGGTCCGGCCGGCGAGCACCGGCGCGAGGCTGGAGGAGAGCGCGCAGATCAGCGAGCCGGCGAACAGCAGCACCGAGCTGCCGACCAGGACCCGCTGCTTGCCGAAGAGGTCGGCGAGGCGGCCGGCGATCGGCATCGCGACCGCGCCGCCGAGCAGGGTCGCGGTCACCACCCATGACGCGTTGGCCGGGGTGGTGTGCAGCAGGCCCGGCAGGTCGGGCTGGATCGGGATGACCAGCGTCTGCATGAGGGCGACGCTCATGCCGCTGAAGCAGAGGACGACGACGGTCAGTGCCGCCGCGCGTCGTCCCTGGTCGACCAGCGGCTCGACCTCCTCCGCAGTCGCGGTCGTCTTGATCGTGTCCGTCACTCGCCCTCCGTCCGTGCTGCGGCGCGGCTCCGGGTCCGGAGCCGATGTGCATCATACATATGTACTCTGCACATCGGCGGTACCATCCATCACGTAGAGGCCCCGCGGAGCACAGGCACGCCTGATCCGCAGGACACGCAAGGAGGACCATGGCCGGGAAGGCCGCCCCCGACCGGGCGCAGGCATCGCTGCTCGACGACCTCGCCGACGAGCTGCTGCGCTTCAGCAAGCGCCGGCACGCCGGCATCGAGGGCACCGAGCTCGACACCTCGGCGTTCAAGCTGCTCTGGGTGCTGGCCGACGAGCGCCCGCGCACGCTGCGCGAGCTGGCCGAGGAGCTCGACCTCGAGCTCTCGACGATCAACCGGCAGGTCAACGCCGCCGTGCGCGCGGGGCTGCTGGAGCGGTTCTCGGTGCCGGACAGCCCGAGCAAGCCGGTGCGCCGTACGACGGCGGGCCGGAGGTCCTACGAGCACGACTCCGCCGTGCACGCCGACCTGCTCCGCTCGGTGCTCGCCGAGATGGGCGCGACGTCCGCGCGCGAGCTGATCAGCGGACTGCGCGCGTTCAACGACGCGTACGAGCGGCGGCCGCCGCGGCGCCGCCGGGACTGACCCCGGCCCCGGTCGCCGTCCCACCACGAGGACCGGCGGCTTGCCGGGCACCCCGCGGCGCACCGTAGGGTCGGGGCGTCATGGATGCCACGCCCCCGCCGGTCACCGCGCCGGAGCTCGCCACCGTCGACCAGGAGATCGGCTCCGACAGCGCAGCGGTCATCCACTCGCTGGCCTCTCGCCTCGAGGACGCCGGGCGGGTCAGCGACCTCGATGTCTTCGTCGAGGCGGTGCTGGCCCGGGAGGCGCTCGGCTCGACGGTGCTGCCGGGCGGCATCGCGATGCCGCACGCCCGCAGCCATGCCGTGACCGCGCCGTCGGTGGCGGCCGGCCGCCTGCCCGATCCGGTCTCGTTCGCCTCCGACTCCGACCCGGTCCGGCTGGTGCTGCTGATCGCGGCGCCGGGCGACGACTCCCCCGGCTACCTCGAGCTGCTGCAGAGGCTCGCGACCGCGTGCGTGCTGCCGGCGTTCGTCACCGATCTGGCCGAGGCGGAGACGCCCGGGGCGCTGGCCGACCTGGTCGGCTCGGCGGTCGCGCAGCACTGACCCGACCGCCCGGCACCGGCCGCGCGGGCATCCCCAGCGCGACGGTCATCGCGAGCACCTCGTCGGGGTCGTCCAGGCGGTCGCCGTAGAGGTCGCGCAGCTGGGCCATCCGGTACCGGACGGTCTGCGGATGGACGACCAGCTCCGCCGCGACACCCTCGCGTCGTCCCTGGTGACGGAGCCAGGCCCGCAGCGTCTCGACCAGCTTCTCCGCGGTGGCCGGCCGGACCTCGGCGAGCGGCGCGAGCACCCGGACCCGGAGGTCCTCGCGGGCCCGGGCGTCCGAGGTCAGCACCAGCTCGGCGAGGTGGAGGTCGGTGTCCGGCCCGAGGCCGAGTCGCCGGGCGCGCGACGCGCGCTCGTAGGACCGGCGTACGTCGAGCCAGGCCACAGCCTGCCCGGCCGTCGCGTCGTGGCCGCCGAGCGCGCGGAGCAGCACCGCGCGCCGGCGGTCGTGCATGTCGGGGACGAGCAGCAGCGTCGTGCCGTCGGCGAGCTCGGCGGCCTCGTCCAGCTGCAGGGTGCCGCCGGGCAGCAGGCCCAGCACCGACCGGGCGTGCGCCTCGGGCACCAGCACGGCGGTCAGGGTCGTCGGGATCGCCCAGCCGGCCTCCTCGGCGGCGGCTCCGACCACCTGCTCGCCGGTGCCGAGGAGCAGCTCGCGACCGAGCCGCTCCATGCGCCGCCGCCGGATCCGGCCCAGCGTGGCGCGCTCGTCGGCGTGCCCGGCGACGGCGGCGGCCGAGAGCTCGTCGATGTAGGCGAACACGAGCTCGGCGAAGTCGACGAGGACGGCGGGCTCGACCCGGTTGGCCACCGCCGCCGTCGACAGCTCGCGCCAGGCGACCCGGGCACCGATCCGGAACGCCGCCAGCAGCGCCTCGGTGGACCGGCCGCTCCGCGCCTCGCCCCGGCCGAGCTGGTAGGAGCCGGCCGCCGCCGGCGCTCCCGGCGCTCCCGGATCCGTGCTCCGCCGGCCGCTCGCGAGCGACAGGAACCCGCCGAGCGCGAGCTCCACGGCGTTGCGGATCGTCTCGGCCATCCGGCTGTCGAAGGCGTTCGTGTAGCTCGGGACCTCGCTGATCACGGCGCTCATGACTCGCTCGGACACGTGCGGCAGCTGGGCGCGCATGGCCGCGATCGCTCCCGCCGGGAGCCGCAGGCCGTGGTCGGCCGCGCGCCGTGCCACCTCGCTCAGCTCCGGCTGGCGACCGCTAGATCGACCAGTGCATGCCGCCGTCGACGCTGACGGTGTCGCCGGTGACGTACGACGCGGGTCCGGACGCCAGGAAGGCCACCAGGGCCGCGGCCTCCTCGGGGGTCCCGAACCGGCCGGCCGGGATCCGCCGGCGGATGAACTCCTCGCGGCCCTCCGCGGTCGGGAAGGCGCGCTGGACCTGCTCGCTGTCGACGCGCCCCGGCGCCACGCAGTTGACCGTCACCCCGGCCGCCGCGACCGTGCGCGCCAGCGCCTTCGACCACAGGATGCAGGCGGCGACGGCGGCCTGGGCCGCGGACACGACGGCGGGCTCCAGGAGCCCGACGAAGTTGACCACCCGGCCCTGGCCGCTCGCCTCCAGCATCGGGAGCACCGCCTGGGTGAGCCGACGCTTGGCGTGGAAGTTCAGCTCGAACTGCCGGTACCAGAGCTCCTCGGTCAGCACGTCGCCCGCCTGTTCCGCCGCACCGGCGGCGTTGACCAGGACGTCGAGCCGACCGTGGCGCTCGGCCACCGCGGCGGCGACCCGGTCGGCACTCTCCGCCGCAACGAGGTCCGCCTCCAGGACGTCCGGGCGTGCCCGGCCCGACCCCGCGATCTCGTCGGCCAGCTCCTCGAGCTGGGCGCGGCGCCGGGCGACGAGCACGACGTGCGCACCCTCGTCGGCGAGCGCCCGGGCGGTCGCCCGGCCGATGCCGGCGCTCGAGCCGGTCACCAGGGCCACCCGGCCGTCCAGCTGCAGGTCCATGTCAGAGGCCGACGATCTCGGCGTAGCGGCGCATCTTCTTCTCGTAGTCGTCGTCGCCGATCCGGGGCGAGACCACGACCTCGTCGATGCCGAGACGGAAGGCCTCCTCGATGTAGGCGCGGTCGTCCTCCCAGTCCTTCTCCGTGGTGCCCTTGCTGCGCCGGCCGACCTTGAGCGAGAGCTCGGACATGTCGCGACCGGCTGCCTCCATGGCGACCGAGAGCTTCTCGGTGAAGACCTTGATGTCCTCGTGGGTGCGGCTGTACCCGGCCCACCCGTCGCCGTACTTCACGATCCGCTCGAGGGTGGCGCGACTGTTGCCGCCGACGATGATCGGCAGCCGCGGCTGGGCGGGCTTCGGGAAGCAGTAGAGCGGCTCGAACTCGACGAATTCGCCGGAGAACGACGTCAGCTCCTCCTCGGCCCACAGCTCGCGGATCGCCGCGAGGTACTCGTTCATCCGCTCACCACGCCGCTCGAAGGGCACGTCGAGCGCGGTGTACTCCTCCTCGGACCAGCCGACGCCGACGCCGAACTCGAAGCGGCCCCCGCTGAGCTGGTCGACGCTGGCGACCTGGCGGGCGGTGACGATCGGGTTGCGCTGCGGCACCACGAAGACGTAGGTCCCGATCCGCAGGGTCGTCGTCGCGGCCGCGATGGCCGAGGCGAGCACCAGCGGGTCGTGCACGCCGAGCATCCGGTGCACCTCCTGGGCGCCGCCGGACTCGTAGGGGTACTGGGAGCGGTAGCTGGGGAAGAAGACGACGTGCTCGGGGAGCCACACGGAGTGGTAGCCGATCTCCTCGATCAGCTGCGCGGCGTCCATCGACCACCGGCCGTCGCGCGGTCCGGCGCCCGGGAAGAGCTCACTGATGCCCAGGTTCATGCCATCACCTCTGTCGTGTCCGTGCCGACCGCACCGGCCAGCTGCTCCTTGAGCACGTGCTTCATCACCTTCATGCCGGAGTTGCGGGGCAGCTCGGCGAGGAAGAAGACGTGCACCGGCTTCTTGTAGCCGGCCAGCTGGGTGCGGGCGAAGGCGCGGACGTCGTCCGCGCTCACCTCGGCGCCGGTCCGCAGCACCACGGCGGCGGAGACCGCCTCGCCCCACCGCTCGTCGGGCAGGCCGAAGACGGAGGCGTCGACGATCTCGTCCATCTGCACCAGGACCCGCTCGACCTCGGCCGGATAGACGTTGGCGCCGCCGCTGATGATGAGGTCCTGGGCACGGCCGGTCAGGTAGAAGTAGCCGGCCTCGTCGCGGAAGCCGAGGTCGCCGGTGAAGTACTCGTCGCCGCGGAGCGCGGCCGCGGTCTTCTCCGGCTGGTTGTGGTAGCCGGAGAACATCGTGTCGGCCTCGATCACGAGCTCGCCGACCTCGCCGTCCGGAACCGTCTCCCCGTCCGGGTTCGCCACTCGCATCGTCGAGGTCGGCAGCGGCCGGCCCACCGAGGCGAAGATGTCCCGCGCACCACCGAGGCCGCGCCAGTCGCTCCGGTTGGTGATCGTGATCGGACCGACGACCTCGGTCATGCCGTAGGTCTCCACCAGCCGGTCGTCGATGAGCTCGACCAGGTCCGAGGCGAGCTCGGGCGGCAGTGGTCCACCGGAGTGCAGCACCGACTGCAGCGTGTCGAGCGCCCCGGGGTGCAGGCGCAGGGCCTCCATCAGGCCGGGGATGAGCGGAGTGAGCCCGAGCGTGAACGTCGAGCGGTTCTCGACCATGTGCCGGCCCCACTCGTCGGGGGTCGCGCCGGGGATGAACGAGACGGTCCCGCCGGTGTAGAAGTGCGGGAAGATCACGCCCCACAGGCCGGAGACGAAGGACCAGCCGCCGGGGAACGCCGCGTGGCCCTGGAGCGGGAAGCGGTAGGCGTAGGGCACGAGCTTGATGCAGTTCGTGACCGCGCGGTGGCTGACCAGGACGCCCTTGGGGAAGCCGGTGGTCCCGCTCGTGTAGCCGACGAGGGCGATGTCCTCTGGCCGGACGTCGGCCTCGATCGGGTCGGCGGCCGCGGCGCCGAGGGCGGCGTCGAACGACTCGGCGCCGGCGGGCGGCGCGTCGTCGACGGCGAGCCACGCGGCAAGCGACGCGGTGGTCGTGAGGGCGGCGGCGACGGGCGACGCGCCGTCGGTGTGCACCAGCGCCACCGCGCCGGAGTCCGACAGCACGTAGTCGACCTCGGCGGCGGTGAGCCGGTCGTTGACGTGGACCGCGGTGAAGCCGCCCAGGGCGAGGCCGACGTACACCTCCAGGGACTCGACCCGGTTGCCGAGCATCGCGGCCACGGACTGGCCGGGGCGGACCCCACGGTCGCGGAGTGCATGGGCGAGCCGCCACCCGCGGTCCACCACCTCGCCGAAGGTCCGCTGACGGCCCTGCGAGACGATCGCGACGTTCCCGTGGAACCGGCGACCGGCATTGGCGAACAGTGCTCCGAGCGAGTCGGTCATGAGTGCTCCTTGAGGTCGAACAACCGAACTGCGTTGCCAGCAAGGAGGAGCCCGAGCTCCTCGGCCGAGAGGACCGGCGCGCCGCCGTCGTACGGCGCCGCGAGGTCTCGCACCATGCTGATCCACCGCACCAACTCGTCGCCCTCGGGGTCCTCCCGGGGACCCCGGATGATGTCGGAGCCGAAGACCAGACGATGCGCCCCGATCTGCTCCTTCATCAGGCGCACCCGGCGCCGGAACTCCGGGTAGTCCCGCTGCGCCAGCCGCTGCCACAGGGACAGCTCCAGGTAGGCGTGCTGCCAGCCGGTCGCGCAGTCGAGCGCCTCCGCCCACCACGCCTCGATGCCGGCGTGCGCGAAGGAGACCCGCAGCGTGGGGTACGCCGCCAGCAGCGCGCCGATCTCGGCGGGGCGGCTGCGGATCGTCTGGAGGGGGTCGCCGCCGAGCGGGCTGCAGTGCACGACGACCGGCAGGTCGCGCTCGCGGAGCGCCTCGAACAGCCAGGCGTGGTCGGGGTCGCGCAGGTCCCAGCCCGCGGCCGGGTAGAGCTTGACGCCGCGGCAGTGCGGATGGGCGACCGCGGCCTCGAAGAGCGCGCGGGCGTCCGCGTGCCGCGGGTCGAGGCCCGCCGCGAAGTAGAGCCGGCCCTCGTGCTCGTCGCAGAGCTGCTCGTACCGGGCGTTCAGGCTCGCGATCGGCAGGTGCTCGCCGGCCGGGGCCCCCACGACGGTCCAGTCGACGACCGGCACCACGCCCGCCTTGACGCCGGCCCGGTCGAAGGCCGCCATCGTCAGCCGGGCCTCGGGGTCGCTCTGGCCGCGGGAGACGTGGGCGAGGATCTCCTGCGGGTCGCGCTCGGGCAGCCGCCGGCCCGCGCCCTGCCGCGCCCAGGCGAGGCGCAGCCCCTCCGGGAGCCAGGAGGCGTCCCAGACGTGCAGGTGCGCGTCGATGACGAGGTCCGACACCCGGTCAGCCCCTCGCCAGCACGTGCACGCTCGACGCGGCGGTCAGCCAGTCGACGACCCCGCCACCGATCTGCACGACGGCCCGTCGCGGATCGAGCAGCTGGAGCTCGCCGGCCTCGCCGCGCAGCTGCTGCACCACGTCGTGGATCTGGGCGAGCCCGCTGGCGCCGAGGGCGTGGCCACGACCGACCAGACCTCCGGAGCGGTTGACGGGCATCGCGCCGTCGGCCTCGGTGACGCCCTCCATCGCCCACTTCTGCTCGTCGCCGGGCCGGCACAGGCCGACGTCGGTCCATGCCATCAGCTCGTAGGCCACCGACGCGTCGTGCACCTCGGCGAGGTCCATGTCCTCCGGCCCGAGCCCGGCCTGCTCGAACGCCGCGTGCGCCGAGGCCTCGACGGCGTTCGGCGCGTCCGGCTGGTCCTGGGGCGGCCGGGTCGCCATCCGCGAGGCGAGGATCTCGACCGCGCGCGGCGAGGCGACGGCCTCGGGGCGGCTGGTGACGACCACGGCCGCCCCGCCGTCGCTGACCGGGGAGCTCATCAGCACCGTCAGCGGCTCGACCACGACGCGCGAGGCCAGGACGTCCTCGACGGAGGCACCGAACCGGCGGTGGGCGAAGGGGTTGAGGCGTGCGCTCTCCAACGACCGGGAGGCGATCCGGGCCAGGCCCTCCATCGTCACGCCGCGCTCGTCGAAGAGCATCCCGGCCAGTCGGGCCTGGCGGTCGACGAACGGGCTGCGCTCCTGGCCGGCTCCGTCACCGGTGGCGAAGCCGGCATCGACGTCCATGCCGGCGGCGTACGCGCTGAACGTGCGCTGGCGGTCCTCGTGGTTGGCCTTCTCGACGCCGAGGGCGAGGACGGTGTCGTACATGCCCGACGCCACCGCCATCCAGGCGAGGTGCAGGGCGTTGCCACCCGAGGCGCAGGCGTTCTCGACGTTGTGGATCGGGATGCCGGCCAGTCCGAGGGGGTAGCCCACGACCTCGCCGCGGATGCACTCCTGACCGGTGATCAGCCCGGCCAGGGCGTTGGAGAAGAACATCGCCTGCACGTCGCGGACGCCGATGCCCGCATCGGCCAGCGCGGCGTCGACCGCGACCCGGCCGAGCTCCTTCATCGAGGTGTCGAGGAACTTCCCGAACGGGCTCATCCCGACACCGCTGACGACGACCTTGCTCACGAACAGCTCCTCACTGCGAAACGATCGGTGGGATCGGCCAGGCGGCGCTCACGCCGCCGTCGACCAGCAGGCTCTGGCCGGTCACGTAACCGGCGTCGTCGCTCACCAGGAAGGCCACGGCACCGGCGGCCTCCTCGGGGCGACCCTCTCGGCGCATCGGCACGACCGCCGCCCGGGCGTCGCCGTTGCCGTCGCCGAACTCGCGCCGCACCAGGGCGGAGTCGATGTTGCCGAGCACGACGGCGTTGGAGCGGATCCCCCGGTCGGCGTACCGGACGGCGACGTGACGCATCACGGCCAGCTGCGCGGCCTTGGTGGCCTCGTAGGACAGCGACCGGCGGCTGCTGAACACGCCGGCGGTCGAGCCGACGAACGCGAAGCACCCGCGCCCCTGCTCGAGCATCGGCACCAGCGCAGCCTGGGCCGTCAGCCAGTGCGAGCGCACGTTGACGTCCGAGGCGAGCTCCCAGTCGTCGAGCGACTGCACCTTGACCGGCTCGCGGCCGGAGACGCCCACGTTGCACACGACCACGTCGAGCCGGTCGCCGAACTCGACCGCGGCGCGGACGGCCGCGACACACGACTCCGGGTCGGCGGCGTCCACCTCGACCGCGAGCCCGGCCCCGTCGAGGTGGTCGACGGTCGCCTGGGCCCGTCCGAGGTCCTTGTCGCCCACCACGACGAGCGCGCCCTCGGCCGCCAGGCGCAGCGCGATCGCCCGTCCGTTGCCCATCGGCAGCGCCTCACCCGGGCGCGCCGGGCCGTCGCTGCCGCCGCCGAGCACGTACGCCACCCGGCCCTCCAGCCGCTTGCCCTCCATGTCAGTAGCTCCTCGGCAGGCCCAGCACCTGCTGGGCGATGAAGTTGAGCGACATCTCCTGGCTGATCGGCGCCAGCCGCATCACGCGGGCCTCCCGCCAGTAGCGCTCCACGTGGTACTCGAGCGCGTACCCGAGTCCGCCGTGGGTCTGCATCGCCCGGTCGGCGGCGTCGTAGCCGGCGTCCGCGGCGAGGTACTTCGCGATGTTCGCCTCGGCCCCGCAGGACAGGCCGGCGTCGCAACGCCCCGCGGCGATCAGCGTCATCTCCCAGGCCGCCTCCAGCCGGGCGTGGGAGTCGGCGAGCGGGTGGCTGAGCGCCTGGTTGCTGCCGATCGGGCGGTCGAAGACCCGCCGCACCTTGGCGTACTCCGTGGCCCGCCGCAGCGCGGCGTACCCGATCCCCGTGGCCTCGGCCGCGATCAGGATCCGCTCGGCGTTGAGCCCGGCGAGGATGTGCTTGAAGCCCTTCCCCTCCTCGCCGACGAGCCGCCAGCCCTCGACCGGCAGGTCGTCGTAGAAGGTCTCGCACGTCGCGACCGCGTTGCGCCCGGTCTTGGGGATCGGCCGGATGTCGACGTGCTCGGGGTCGAGGTCGATCAGGAAGAGGCTGAGCCCCTCGAACCGGCGGGCCTCGTCGTCGGGCGCGGGCGCCGTCCGGGCCAGCATCAGCGCCACCGAGGACTCGAGCGCCTTGCTGGTCCAGATCTTCTGACCGCTGATCCGCCACCCGTCGCCGTCGCGGACCGCGCGGGTCTTGATCTTCGAGGTGTCCGTGCCGGCGTCGGGCTCGGTCACCGCGAACGCGACGTGCAGGTCGCCCGCCGCGGCCGCCGGGAGGAAGGTCTCCTTGAGCCGCTCGTTGCCGTACTTGATCACCGGCTGCAGGCCGAAGACGTTCATGTGCAGCGCGGTACAGCCGTTCATCGCCGCACCGGAGGCGGCCACCTCGCGGAGCAGGATCGCGGCCTCGGTCACCCCGCGCCCACCGCCGCCGTACTGCTCCGGGATCGCGACGCCGACCCAGCCGTCCTTCGCCATCGCGTCGAAGAACTCCCAGGGGAACCGGTGCTCCCGGTCGCACGCCGACCAGTAGTCGTCGTCGAACTCCGAGACCCGAGCCCGGATCGCCTTGGCGATCAGCTCGTGGTCCGGATCGCGCAGCTCACGCACCTGCCACCTCCTGTTGCACTCACTGAGAGTAAAGCAAGTGCTTGATTCTTATCAAGCACTTGCTTGCGATGGATCGGCCCGGCCGCCATCAGCGGTCGATGCCGTAGACGTCGAAGGCGTGCCGGGTGTCGCAGTACTCGCGGATCTCGGCGAGTCGGCCGCCCTCGGCCCGGAGCACGAAGACATAGCGGTTCTGGTAGGTGCCGCCGTCGCGGTGCCCGCCCTGGCCTCGCACCTCGACGGCGAGCAGGCCGCTCTCGTCGTACGCGTCGTCGACGACCACGCGGTGCGCCCGCAGCGCGAGGCCGTCCGGGAAGGTCGTGCGCAGCCCGCCGATCCGCGGCGCCCGCGCCGTCACCGGCACCCGCCCGACGACCACGAGGTCGGCGTCGGGGTCGGCCGGCGCCTCGGGTCCCGCCGTACGCAGCCGGCCGCCGTCGGCCCACCAGGTGGCCTCCGGCGTGCAGACCGCGAGGAGGCGGTCGCCGTCGGCGGCCTCCAGGCTGGCCAGGAACTCCGCCGCCAGCCGCTCCGCGGGATGGCTCGACGGGCCGAGGTCGCGCAGCACGTCACGGTCGGGCGGCGGCGCGACCGACCGGCGGTCGAGGTTGCGGCCGTCGAAGACCGCAGCACTGTGCGCCGTGTCGAGGTACTCCCGCAGGCCGGTGACCAGCCCGTCGGCGACCGACATCACGAAGCAGTAGCGGTTCCGGTAGGGCCGCTCCCCCAGGAACAGCCCGTCCCCCTCCACCTCGAGCACCGCGACATCGCGGCCCGCGAAGGAGCGGCGGACCAGCTGGCGTACGCCGCCGGGGAAGCGCTCCGGGACCGACGCCAGCAGGTCGCACTTCTCGTGCGCCGGCATCAGGCCGTGCAGCGGCCACGGCCGGTCCGGTCCGGGGTCGACGTCCGGGTCACCGGCCGCGCGATCGGTCCCGGTGTCGACCCACCACGTCCCGTCGGGCGCGAACCAGCGCCGTACGCCGTCCGCGTCGTTGCGGTCGAGCTCGGCCATCAGGCCGAGGGCCGCGTCGAGCGTCGTCGTCATGACTGGCTCCGGTCAGCTCGCGCCCGCCCGGTCGCCGTCCGAGAGCATCTGCACCAGCACCGCCAGCTCCTGCTGGAACGACGTCATCACCTCGGCCCGGGCCGGGTCGTTGATCTCGTCCCAGCCGTCGCGCAGGCTCTCGGGGGAGAGGTCGCGCGCGAACAGGCCGGGGGTCTGCGCCACCACGACCCGGGCGACCCGGCCGCCGCCGACGTTGTAGACCTCGCCCGTCGTCGGGCACTCCTCCGCCGCCAGCCACGCCACCAGCGGCGCCACCAGGACGGGGTCGAGCTGGTCGGCGAGGTCGCCGAGCAGGTCCTCGGTCATCCGGGTGCGAGCACCGGGCTCGATCGCGTTGACCTGGATCCCGTGTCGGGCGCCCTCCAGGGCGAGCGTCTTGGTCGCACCCCAGATGCCGGCCTTGGCCGCGGCGTAGTTGGTCTGGCCGAAGTTGCCGAAGATGCCGGCCGCGGACGTCGTGTTCACGATCCGGCCGTATCCCTGCTCGACCATCACCGGCCAGGCGGCCTTGGTCATCCACAGCGTGCCGTGCAGGTGGACGTCGAGCACGGCGTCGACGTCCTCGCGGGTCAGCTTGGCCATCGTCCGGTCCCGCAGGATGCCGGCGTTGTTGACCAGGATGTCGAGGCGGCCGAAGCTCTCGGTCGCGAGCCGGACGATCTCGGTCGCGCCGTCGAGCGTGCGCACGTCGGTCGTGTCGACGATCGCGGTGCCGCCGGCGGCGCGGATCTCCTCGACCACCTGCTCCGCCGGGGTGGCCTCGGCGCCGCCGCCGTCGAGCGACCCGCCGACGTCGTTCACCACCACGGCCGCGCCTCGCGCGCCGAGCAGCAGCGCGTGCGCCCGTCCGAGCCCGCGTCCGGCACCGGTCACGACGGCCACCCGTCCGTCCAGCCTGATCTCGCTCATCGTGTTGGAAGCTCCTTCTCGTGGTCGATCGTGGTCGGCCGACGCGTGGTCAGCCGAAGAGTGCGGACATGACCTCCGGCCGGCCGCGGACTGCCTCCGCGGTCCCGTCGGAGACGATCTGGCCCCGCTGCATCACGTAGACGCGGTCGCTGACCGCGAGCGCGAGCTCGGCGTTCTGCTCGACGAGCAGGATCGTGGCGCCGGCCAGGTGCAGGGTCTCGATGGTCTCGAACAGCACGTCGACGATCGACGGCGCCAGGCCCATCGACGGCTCGTCGAGGAGCAGGACGTCGGGGCGGGTCATCAGCGCCCGGCCGAAGGCCAGCATCTGCTGCTCGCCGCCGCTCATCGACGCCGCCAGCTGGTTGCGCCGCTCGGCCAGCCTCGGAAAGAGGTCGAACACCCGGGCCAGCTCCTCACGCTGCTGGGCCTTGGTGCTGCGGCCGCTGTACGCCGCGAGCTCGAGGTTCTCCTCGACGGTCAGCGGCGGGGCGATCCGCCGGCCCTCCGCGACCAGCGCGACGCCCGACCGGACCACCTTGTGGCAGGACCAGCCGGTGATGTCGCGACCGCCGACGTGGACCGACCCGCCGGACGGCTTGTGCAGCCCGGCGATGCTGTTGAGCGTCGTCGTCTTGCCTGCGCCGTTCGAGCCGATCAGGGCGACCAGGGTGCCCTGCGCGACCTCGATGTCGACGTCACGTACCGCTTTCACCGCGCCGTGCGCGGCGGAGAGTCGCGATACGCGCAGCATCGGATCGTTTCCCAAAGTAGGCCTCCTTCACGTCGTCCTGTTCCAGGCACCACGTGGGTGCGCCTTCGGCCAGCAGCGCGCCAGAGTTCATCACCGAGACCGACTCGCAGAACTCCTCGACCAGCCGCATGTTGTGCTCGATGAGGATGAGGGTCAGCCCGAGGTCCCGGAGGTCGAGCAGCAGGCGGCCGACCTCCTCCGACTCCGCGTCGTTCATGCCCGCGGTCGGCTCGTCGAGCAGCAGCACCCGCGGGTTCGTCGCCAGGGCGCGGGCGATCTCGACCCGGCGCTGGTCGCCGTACGACAGGGTCTCGGCGAGCGCGGACGAGCCCGCCCGGACGCCGACCTTGTCCAGCAGCTCGGTGGCCCGCTCGCGCATCTCGCGGCGCTCCCGGCGCTCGCCGGGACTGAACAGGATCGCCCCGGCGATCGTCGAGCTGCGCTGCATGTAGGCGCCGGCCACGACGGTCTCGAGCACGGTCAGACCCGGGAACAACCGGATGTTCTGGTAGGTCCGGCCCACACCCTGCCGGGCGATCCGGAAGGGCTGCATCCGGGTGACGTCCGCACCGAACACCTCGATGCGACCGGCGTCGGCCTGGATGAATCCGCTGACCATGTTGAGCACGGTGGTCTTGCCGGCGCCGTTCGGCCCGAGGATGCCGTGGATGCGGCCGCGCGGGACCCGGATGGTGACGTCGTCGACGGCCCGCAGGCCGCCGAATGCCTTGGTCAGCCCGACGATGTCGACCGCCAGCTCGGTGCCCGGCTCAACGGTGTCGCGGTCGGGGAGCAGCTGGGTCATGAGGCCGCCTCGGCTCGCGCCGGCCCGGCCACGTCGGTGGGCTCGGGCCCGTCGTCCGACGGCGAGCTCGCTCGCGAGCGCCACCATCGCGCCTTGAGCAGCCGGAGCCGGCGTACGTCGACGAGGCCACGGGGCATGTAGATGATGATCAGCACGAGCAGCACGCCCGTGACGACCCGGTCGTACTCGCCCATCGGCTCGCGCAGCAGCTCGGGGAGGATCGTGAACACGACGGCTCCGACGATCGGGCCGAGCCAGTAGAACGCGCCGCCGAGCACGACCGCCGCCAGGCTGACGAAGCCGAGGTGGGTGTAGAAGGTGTCGGGGCCGATGTACTGCAGGAAGCTCGCCTGGAAGACGCCGGCGGCACCGCCGAGCGCTCCCGACAGCATGAAGCCCACGAACTGGATCCGGCGCGGCGAGATCGCCAGCGTCTGGGCCACCGCCGGGTCCTCGCGGACGGCGTCGGCCGCCAGCCCGAAGCGCGACCCGGCGAGGCGCGACATCACGTAGCCCGCCACCACGAGCGTGCCGATCAGCCACGCCCAGGTCCCCAGGTCTCCGGGGACGAGCGTGCCGGTGGCGCCGCCGGTGTACTCGGGCAGGTTGAGGATGACCACCCGCCCGATCAGCACCATCGCGATCGTCGCCATGGCCAGGTAGTGACTCTCGAGCCGGACCAGCAGGCCGGCGGTGACGGCACCGAGACCGGCACCGAGGGCGACGCCGATGATCAGGCAGAGCACGGGTGAGAGACCCGTGACTCCGGCCAGGTAGCCGAACGTGAACGCGCTGACGGCACCGAAGAAGATCGGCGCGAGGCTCAGCACTCCGGTCCAGAGCGAGGCGTAGATGGCGAGGGCGAACAAGGCGTTGACCCCTGCGAACTGCAGGGTCGTCAGCCAGGCCGTTGTGCTCACGAGGTTTCCTCTCCGGGGGTCAAGCCCTGACGAGCTGTCGCTCGCCGAACAGGCCCTGGGGCCGGACGACGAGGACCAGCAGCAGGACACCGAACGTGATGGCGTCGCGGAAGCCCGAGGAGATGTACTGGGCGCTCAGCACCTCGAGCACGCCGATGGCGACACCGACGAGCGCGGCGCCGCGGATGTCGCCGTAGCCACCGACGACGACCGCGGCGAAGCCCTTCAGGAGGAGCGCTTCACCGAGACTGGACGAGACGTTGTTGTCGGACAGCGCGGCGAGGATGCCCGCCAGGCCGGCGATCGCCGCCGCGAGGAAGGCGACCGTGACGAGGGTGCGCCGCGCGTTGACGCCGACGATGGTGGCCGAGCGCGGGTCGACCGCCACGGCCCGCACCGCGGCACCGAACCGGGTGTGGGTGAGCAGCACGTGGATCGCCGTCACCACGAGAACCAGCGTGATGACGCTGATCACCTGGGCCGGGAGCATCAGCAGGCCGAAGAGCCGGATCGGCTCGGTCGGCACCGACTCCGTGGGGTAGCTCGTGGCCGCCGGGCCGCTGAAGGCTTCGGCGAGGGTGAGCAGGACGATCCAGATCCCGATGCTCGCGATGATCGGGGCGAACACCCCGGCGTTGCGCCGCCGTAGCGGCTCGAACGCCAGCAGGTCCGACAGCACGCCGAGCAGACCGGCGAACGCGACGCCGGCCACCAGCGCGAGCCAGAAGTTCATGCCGTGCTCGGACACCAGCCAGTACGACGACAGCGCACCCCACGTGGCGAACGTCCCGTGCGCCACGTTGAGGATGCCCATCTTCGCCAGGATCAGCGAGAATCCGATCGCGAACAGGGCATAGATCGACCCGAGCGCGATCCCATTGACGAGCTGCTGGGCAAGCAGTTGCACGTTCGGTCCTCCGTCCCCACGAGCAGCGTTCTGGGCTGAATCAAGCGCTCGCTTGACGAGAAGTAAGCCACGTCACATGGCCCCTGTCAAGACATGAATCAAGCACTTGCTTAAAATCTCGGGCAAGGTTAGCGTCACGCCGACGAATCGGCCAGGTCGGGTCGATCCGACCGCCACCGAGGGAGGTGCTCGACGCCGTGCTGGGCCACCTCTCCACGCAGCGCGCCGCTGACGCCGTACGCCGCATCGCGCCGGGGGCGAGCATCGTCGCGGCGCCGGGCTGCGGGACGCCCGAGACCCTGCTCACCGCGCTCGGCGAGCACGCCGATGGGCTCGGCCGGCCGACGCTCTACTCCGGGCTCCAGCTCGGCGCCTACCCGTTCCTGCCCGCGGCCGCCGCCGGCCATCTCCGCTACCGCACCTGGCACCCCTACGGGCCGGCCCGCGCGGCGCTCGAGCCCGGGAAGGTCGACTACGTGCCGGCCCGCGGGTCCGCCGTGCCCGCGCTGCTCGACGAGTGGGCGACGTCGGTCGCGCTGGTCCGGGTGTCGCCGCCCGACCGCAACGGCTGGTGCAGCCTCGGCCCGTCGGCCAGCTACGTCTGCCACGCCGTCGCCCGGGCCGGCCTCGTGCTCGCCGAGGTCGACGAGCAGACGCCGCGCACGACCGGCGACTCGATGGTGCATGTGTCGCAGATCGACGTACTCGTCGACGCGGACACGCCGGCGTGCTACTTCCCCGCTGCACCCCGGGACGCCACGAGCGACCGGGTCGCCGAGCACGTCCTCGGCCTGCTGCCCGAGGCGCCCACCCTCCAGCTCGGCATCGGCGCCGTACCCGAGGCGCTCACGGCTTTCCTGGCCGGCAGCGACCTCGGCGCGGTGCGGTTCGTCGGGATGGCCAACGACGCGATGGTGCCGCTCTTCGAGCGCGGCATCCTGCGCTGGAGCGACATCGGCGACCGCCCGGCGATCTCGGCGGCCGAGCTGATGGGCACCCGGACGCTGATGGACTTCGCCGACGGCAACCCGTCGATCGTGATGCGCGACAGCCGGATCTCGCACGCGCCCCGGGCGCTGGCCGCGATCCCCCGGCTCGTCGCGATCAACTCGGCCGTCGAGGTCGACCTCGCCGGCCAGGTGGGCTCCGAGCTCGTGGGCCGGCGCCAGGTGTCGGGCATCGGCGGCAGCGCGGACTTCGTCGAGGCCGGCTTCGGGTCCGACGGCGGCCTCTCCGTGATCGCCCTGTCGTCGACCACGCCCGACGGCCGGCACAGCAGGATCGTCCGGCGCCTCGGCGCCGACGTGGTGAGCCTGGCCCGACACACCCCCGACGTCGTCGTCACGGAGCACGGCGTGGCCTGGCTCCGCGGCCGCACCGAGGCCGAGCGCACCGAGGCGCTCGTCTCCGTCGCCCACCCCGATCACCGAGCCGAGCTGCTCACCGACCCCCAGGAGGACCGATGACCGTCCACACCCGACGCGGCCGCTACTACGAGGAGATGGTGCCGGGTGACGTCTACCGGCACGAGCCCGGCCGGACCATCACCGAGGCCGACAACGTGCTGTTCTGCAGCATCACGCTCAACACCCAGACGCTGCACCTCGACGCCGTGAAGTCCGCCGAGTCGGAGTTCGGGCAGCGCCTGGTCAACAGCCTGCTGACGATGGGCATCGTGTGCAGCATCGGCGTGCCCGACCTGACCCAGAAGACGACCATCGCCAACCTCGGCTTCCAGGAGATCGCGTTCCCCGCTCCGGTCTTCATCGGCGACACGCTCTACTGCGAGACCGAGATCAAGGACAAGCGGCCGTCGGCGTCGCGGCCGGGGCAGGGCATCGTCACCCTCGAGCACCGGGGCCTGAACCAGGACGGCGTCCTGGTCTGCCGGGCGGTGCGCTCGGCCCTGGTCAGGTTCCTGCCCGAGGGCGAGCCGGCCCAGGCCTGACGGAGGAGCATCCATGACGACGTTGGAGGAGCGGCTCGACTCCCTCGAGTCCCGGCTCACCGAACTGGAGGACGTCCGCGCCATCGAGGCCCTGGCCGCGCGGTACCACTCGCTGTGCGACGGCGGCTGGGCCGGGCCGAGCCACGCCGACCCGGACGCCCTCGCCGAGCTGTGGGTCGCCGACGGCGTCTACTGCATCAACGCCGCGCGACCGCCGTGCCGCGGTCGTGGCGAGATCCGCGAGCAGTTCGTCCGGCTGCAGACGTCGATGCCCTGGATCCTGCACACCTTCACCAACAGCGTCGTCGAGGTCGACGGCGACCGGGCGTCGGGACGGTTCAAGGGGACCGCCTACTACCGCCGCAGCGGCGGCAGCCACGTCGTCGTCGGTGAGTACGTCGGCGAGTTCGTCCGCACCGAGGACGGCTGGCGCTTCGCCTCGTGGGTCGCCGACCTCGCGCACGGCTCGGTGCTCTCCGTCGACGCGGACGCCTCGTGAGCCTGCCGACCGGCCCGTGGGGCGCCTGGTCGAGCGGGCTGCGCCTGCGCGAGCGCGCCGCCGCCGTCGAGGCCGCAGCCGCACTCGAGGAGGCCGGCTGCTCGGCGCTCTGGATGACCGGCGGGCTGTCCGACCCGTTCGAGCGGGTGGCGGACCTGCTCGGCGCGACCTCCCGGGTGACCGTGGCCACCGGCATCCTGAGCATCTGGACCATGTCTCCCGACGACGTGGCGACCGGCGTACGGTCGCTCCCCGACTCCGACCGGCACCGTTTCCTGCTCGGCCTCGGCGTGAGCCACGCCCAGCTCGTCGACCGGGGCGCCGCCGGACGCTACCGGCGACCGCTCACCCAGTTGCGCACCTACCTCGACGGCCTCGACGCGACGGGCCCGGTGACCGTCGGGCGGCACAGCCGCGTCCTCGCCGCACTCGGACCGAAGATGCTCGAGCTCGCGGCCACCCGCGCCGCCGGCGCGCACCCCTATCTGACCACCGTCGACCACACCGCCGACGCACGACGGATCCTCGGCCCCGACGCCTTCCTGGCCCCGACCCAGATGGTCGTGCTCGACGCCAACCCCGACACCGCCCGGGCCGTGGCCCGGCGCCACCTCGCGATGTACCTCGGCCAGCCGAACTACGTGAACAGCTGGCTGCGCCTGGGCTTCACCGAGGACGACGCCGCCGACGGCGGCTCGGACCGACTGGTCGACGCACTCGTGATGTGGGGCGACCCGGAGCGGGTCGCGGCCCGGCTCCGGGAGCACCTGGCGGCCGGGGCCGACCACGTCGCCGTGCAGATGCTCGACCGGGAGGCGGGCTGGCAGGAGCAGCCGCTGCCGGTCGCGGACTGGCAGCGGCTCTTCACGGCGCTGCACTGATCTGCCGGATCGGCCGCGGTTGATCGTGATCTTGCCGGAAGGTGTCGCGCGCCAGGTGATCGCAGCGATCTCTCGCAGGCCAGCCAGCACTGTGGTGGTGAGGAAGTTGTCGCCGTGGTCGACCCGAGCGAGTTCGGGGAGCCAGGACGAATCTGAGCCTGACCCTCACGTTCGCCGGTGGAATCGGATCTTCCCGGTCGGGAGGTACGTCGTCTGGTAGGTGGGGTCGTGGATGAGCGTGTGGTGCCAGGCGCACAGGGGGACGGCATCGTGGAGGTTGGTGTGGCCGCCGTCGACCCAGTGCTGTTGGTGGTGGGCGTGGAGTCCGGTGGTGCGGTCGCAGCCTTCGGCGCGGCAGCCGCGGTCGCGCAGGAACATGGCGATCCGTTGGTGCTCGGTGTGGTAGCGGCTCCGCCTACCCAGGTCCAGGGGAACGCTGTTGCCGCCGAGGACGGCGGGGATGATCCCCGCCTCGCACGCCAGCCGGCGCGCCATGCCGGGGCTGATCCGGTCGCCGGTGTCCAGGACCCCGGCCTTCTCCAGCCGACCCATCAGGGAGTCCTCGTCGATGACCACCACGACGGTGGCGTTGACCCCGCCGGTCTGGGGCAGTCGGTCGACCGGGTAGCGCTCGATCAGCTCGCACAGCGCCCGGCCGAGTGCTTCGGGTCCGGGCCTGCGCTCGATGCCGGGGCCCTGGGTGGCCGCGAGGTGCTTCGGGGCGGCCAGGGCCATCAGGATCTTCTTGAGTGCGGCGGCGTGGCAAGTCGGCAGGGTGAACCGGCCCCGGGTCTTCCCGTCCCCGTCGTCGACCATCGTCAGCGAACACGCCCGCAGCGCGGCCGCCTCCTGCCGTTGCAGGATGTCGGCTTCGTGGGCGTCGGCCTCGTCGGGGGCGATGACCTCCCACAGCCGCCGCCCCAGCCGACCCAGTGCCTTCGCGTCGTGATGACGAGCCTCGGCCAGCAGATGCGCCTCGGCCTTGGCGAGGGTCTCGGCGCCGAGGTCGGCGGGGAGTCGGTCGACCCACCGAACCACCACCCGCGCCTGCTCGACGTCGATGTCCCCGGCCGCGAGCGCCTCACGGGTCGACGCGTGCTGTTCGAGGTCGTGGCCGAGCCGCACCGCGCCGTACGCCGCCGCCCGCGTGGTCTTGATGGTGTGGGCCAGCCAGTTCGCCGCACTGGACGCACCCACCTCGGCGCCCACGTGAATCGTGTCGGCGTGCGCGGCGACCCGGGCCTGCAGCTCGCTGACCTGCGCGGCCAGCCGGGTCAGCTCGACCAGTGTCGCGCCGGCCTCCGCGGGGTCCATGGACCACACCGACGCATCGGCCACGGCATCGGCCAGGTCGCGCATCCGCGCGGTCGTCGTCGACACCCGATGTCGCGGCGTGGCCTGTGCTGTCATGCCCACTACTCAAGCACCCGCCACCGACACTCAAGGCCCTGGATCCCCTTGTTCCACAGGGTTCTGGGTCACGAACAGGTCACGATCCGGGGCGCTTCTCCACACCCGGATCGGATGTCTGTGGAGGGGTGGTTTCGAGACAGGCGCTAGCGCGCCTTCCTCAACCACCGTGACCCCCGGCGACGGTGGTTGAGGAGGTTGCGCTAGCAACCGTCTCGAAACCCCGCTGCGTCGGCGGATGCGGTCGGTCGGGTGCTGGGTGGTGGTTTCGAGACAGGCGCTAGCGCAACCTCCTCAACCACCGTGACCCCCGACGACGGTGGTTGAGGAGGTTGCGCTAGCAACCGTCTCGAAACCCACCCAGCCAACGCGCGTCCCGACCGCAGGTCGGCGTCGTCCCGATAGGCGCCAAACGGGTGCGCGGGAGGAGCCGTCAAGGGCGCGAAGCGGCGAAGCGGACCCTTGACGGCGGAGGATGCGCACCCACACTGGCGCCTCCGGGAGGACGCCGACACCAGCCCCAACCCGGACCAGGTGGTTTCGAGACAGGCGCTAGCGCGCCTTCCTCAACCACCGTGCCCCCCGTGGACGGTGGTTGAGGAGGTTGCGCTAGCAACCGTCTCGAAACCCACGTACCCAACACGGCCCAGTCCGACCCGGACTGTGGTTTCGAGACAGGCGCTAGCGCGCCTTCCTCAACCACCGTGACCCCCAGGCACCAGCGCGGCTTCCTCAACCACCGTCACGCCCCAGGCGCTAGCGCGCCTTCCTCAACCACCGTGGGAGCTGGTCCACTCGGTGAGGGTGCCGTTGTCGCCCCAGACCAGGTGGCGTGCCGGGTCGGCGACCTCGGCCTGGCCTTCGTGGTAGCTGATGTCGCCGTAGACGCTCTCCTGCTGCTCGATCGCGGTCAGGGCGGCGCCGACGTCCTCGGGGTCGCCGCTGCCCGCGTCGCGGATCGCGGTCGCGAGGAGCCAGGTAGCGGTGTAGCCCTGGGCGGCGAACATGTCGGGGGCGCTGCCGTACTCCTCGGCGTAGGCCGCGGCGAACTCCTCGCCGAGGTCGTTGACCGGGAAGTCCGCGTGGTACGGCGTGGGGAAGATCGTGCCGGCCATCGCGCCCGCCGAGGCGTCGTACGCCGCGCGGCTGTCCGCGCCGACGTTGGAGACGATCGGCCTGTCGTAGCCGCGCTCGCGCAGCGCCTTGGCCAGGTTGGCCGTCGCGGAGCCGATGGTGCTGGCGACCACGACGGCGGGGTCGGCGGCGGCGATCTGGGTCGCGACGCCGGTGTAGGAGGTCTCCGCCGTGCCGACCTTGATCGTCTCGAGCAGCTCGACGTCGTGGCGCGCCAGGCCGGCGGCGTACACCTTGCCGTCCTGGACCATCGCGTCGTTGTCGTCGTTGACGACCATCACCGCGTCGGCGTAGCCGCCGTCGCCGAGGACGTCGTCGAGGAACTGGTCGTAGGTGCCGCCCGACTCCGAGGGCACCTCGAAGGGCCGGAACAGGTGGGGCGGGCTGGCCAGGCCCTCGAGGATCGACACGGTGACGACGGCGGCCGTCGATCCCGCGGCCAGCTGCGGGGCGAGCGCCCCGGCCTCGCCGCCGAGCGTGCAGCACAGCAGGCCGGCGGCGCCGTCGGCCTCGAGCTGCTTGTAGGCCGCGATCGCCTTCGCCGGGTCGCCGGCGGTGTCGACGATCTCCAGCTCGAGCCGCGCGTCGTCGCCGAGGAATCCGCTCTCGTTGATCTCGGAGACCGCGAGCTCGATGCCCTGAGCCACCGGTACGCCGGCGAACGCGCCCGGTCCGGACTGCACGATCGGCGCGCCGACGAGGTAGACCTCGCCACCGTCGCCACTGTCGTCGCCGCCACCGCAGCCGGCCAGCGCGAGGGTCAGCGCGAGGGTCAGCGCGGCCGCGCCGAGGACCATGGTGCGGCGCCGGGCCGCGGAACTGCCGTACATCGACGACTCCTGTCGCTCGAGTGAGTGGGTCAGACGGTCGCGGGGCTGCCCAGGACCAGGGTTCCGGAGCTCATGAACATGCCGCCGACACCGGTGACGACGCTGATGTCCACGCCCGCGACCTGCGCCGGCGCCGTGCCGCGCACCTGGCGGACGCCCTCCTGGATCGCGAACATCCCGTACATGCCGGTGTGCGTATAGGCCAGGCCGCCGCCGTTGGTGTTCAGCGGCAGCCGCCCGCCGGGCGCCGTGTTGCCGTCGGCGATGAACGCCGGCGCCTCGCCGCGCCCCACGAATCCGAGGTCCTCGAGGCCGTAGATCGGGACGTGCGCGAACGCGTCGTAGATCATCAGGTGGTCGACCTCGTCGTGCCGCAGCCCGGCCTGCTCGAAGGCCCGCTCCCCGCCGATGCGGATCGCCCGCGACGACGTGAGGCTCTCCAGGCCGGAGACCACGGAGGACTCGCTGGACTCGCCGGCGCCGAGCACGTAGACGGGCGGCGTCGACAGGTCCATCGCCCGGGCCCGCTCGGCCGAGGTGAGCACGAGGGCGCCGCCGCCGTCGGTGACCAGGCAGCAGTGCAGGAGGTGCACCGGGTCGGCGATGACCGGCGACGACAGCACGTCGTCGACCGTGATCGGGTCACGGAGCTTCGCCCGCGGGTTCATCGCCGCCCATTGTCGCTGCACCACCGGGACCATGGCGAGCTGCTCGCGCGTCATGCCGTACTCCGCCATGTAGCGGCGCACCCCGATCGGGAAGAGCGACGGCGCGCCCACCGGGCCGTGCGGCACCTCGAGCTGCGCCATCAGCGACTGCGGCGCCGGGGCCCACGGGACCATGCCGATCCGCGACCGGCCCGACTCGCCGTGGGTGACGAGCACGGTCTCGCACAGGCCGGCCGAGATCGCGGCCATCGCGTGACGCACGTGCAGCATGTACGACGACCCGCCGACGTTCGTGCCGTCGAGGTACTCCGGCACGATGCCGAGGTAGTCGGCGACGTCGACCGGCATCTCGCCGGCCGAGGCCACGCCGTCGACGTCCGCCGGCGTGAGCCCGCAGTCCGCGAGCGCGTTGAGCGCCGCGTCGACGTGCAGCTCCAGGGCGGACTTGTCGGGGATCTTGCCCAGGTCGGTGCTCTCGGCCGCTCCGATGATCGCGACCGCTCCGCGCAGCGTCATCCGCGCTCGTCCTCCAGCTCGAAACACACCACACGGCGGTCGCCGCGCTGCTCGAACGCCACGCGCACCGGCGCGTCGACCTCGACGAGGGCCGGCTGGTCGGTGACCAGCGTCCCCGTCAGGTGCGGCCCCTCGGCCAGCCTGACGACGGCCAGCACGTACGGCGGGTCGAACCCGGACGGCCCACGGTGGTTGACCACGAAGGACATCAGGGTCCCGGTGCCGGCCGCCTCGACCAGCTCCACCGAGCGCGCGCCGCAGCGCGGGCAGACGCTGCGCGGGTACAGGAAGTACGACGCGCAGGCTCGGCAGCGCGGCACGGTGAGCGAGCCCGCGTCGATGCGGTCGAACCACTCCTGGGTGTCGGGTGTCGGACTGGGGACGGGCTTCACGTGGTCTCCCTGACGAGATCGGGCAGCAGATGCTTGCGGAGCTTGCCGTTGGCTCCGCGCGGGAGCTCGGCGACGACCTGGAACCGGCGCGGCAGCTTGTAGCGCGCGACCCGGTCGCCCAGGAACGCCGTCAGCTCGGCGGCCGCCGCGCCGGCGTCCTCGGTCAACGGCGAGCCGGACGACACCTGGACGACCGCGCACACCGACTCGCCCCACTCCGGGTCGGGCAGTCCGATGACGCCGGCGTCCTGCACGTCGGGATGCTCGAGCAGCGCCGCCTCGACCTCCGCGGGGTAGATGTTGACGCCGCCGCTGACGATCACCTCGGCGGTGCGGCCGAGCAGGAACAGGTAGCCCGCCTCGTCGAGGTGGCCGAGGTCGCCGACGGTGACGAAGTCACCGTGCCGCGTCGACCTGGTCTTGTCCTCGTCGCCGCGGTACTCGAACGCGTGGGCACCCATCCGCAGGTACACCACGCCGGACACCCCCGCCGGCACCTCGGCGCCGTCGGCGTCCAGGACGCGCACCTCGGCGCCCGGCTGCGGCCGGCCCACGCTGCCGGGCCGCTCGAGCCACTCCGCGGAGGCGATCACGGTGCCGGCCGCCTCGGTGGCGCCGTAGTACTCCCAGACCACCGGGCCGAACCAGTCGATCATCGCCCGCTTGACCGACGCGGGGCACGGGCCGGCGCCGTGCACGAGGTTGCGCATGCTGCTCACGTCGTACGCCGCGCGCACGTCGTCGGGCAGGCGCAGCAGCCGGTGCAGCTGCGTCGGGACCATGTGGGTCGTCGTCACCGCGTGCTCCTGCACCAGCTCCAGCATCCGCTCCGCGTCGAAGCGCGCCATCAGCACGATCGCGTGCCCGTAGTGCAGCGACGTCACGGCGAGGCCGCTCACCGCGGTGTGGCTGAGCGGCGAGGTCACCAGGTGCACGCCGTCGTCGAGGGGCTGGATGCCGAACATGCCCAGCTGCCAGGCCGCTCCGGCGGCGAAGACGTCGTCGGGGTCGCCCTCGGCGAGCCGGCGCAGCACGCCCTTCGGGCGGCCGGTCGTGCCCGACGTGTAGCCGAGGTAGGAGCCCGGCGACCGGTCCTCCAGCGGGCCCGTGGCCACACCCCAGAGCTCCGCGGTCAGGTCGCGCAGCCCCGGCTCGGCGCCGAACGCGAACCGGCGCTCGGCCGGGAAGCCGGCCCCGTCGGCGGCCGACCGGAGCGTGTCGGCGTATGCCGCCGAGGCGACCACCGCGACCGGGTCGGCGTCACCGATGATGTAGGAGACCTCGGCCGTGGTGAGCGAGGTGTTGACGGGGACGAAGTAGCTGCCTACCTGCTGGCAGGCGAGCACCAGCGCCAGGGCCCAGGACTCGTTGGCCAGCACGCCGACGACCCGGTCGCCGCGCTGCAGGCCGCACTCGCGGAGCACCCGGCCGATGGCGTTCGCCCGGCCGACCAGCTCGCCGCGGGTCAGCTCGCTGCCGTCGGGATCGACGACCGCGAGCGCCTCCGGGTCGGCCGCGGCGAGCCGCCAGAACCCCAACCCGATTCCCGGGTCGCTCATCCGCGCCGCACCTCCTCGACCGACGCGAGCAGCTCGCGCGCGAGCGTGCGCCGCAGCGTCGCCGTGGTGCCGTACGACGCGGCCAGGCCCATCACCCGCTTCAGCCAGATGTGCAGGTGGTACTCCCAGGTGAAGCCGATCCCGCCGTGCAGCTGCAGCGCCTCGACGTTGGCGAGGTGGGCCGCGTCACCGGCGTAGGCCTTGGCGGCCGCCGCGCGCCGGAAGGCGTCCGGCTCGTCGACGGCGTCGAACGCCGAGAGTGCGGCGGCGGTGGCCATGTCGACCATCACCGCCATGTCGGCCGCCTTGTGCTTGACGGCCTGGAAGGAGCCGACCGGCCGGCCGAACTGCTGGCGCACCGCGACGTACTCGACGGTGAGGTCGAGCAGCCGCCGCGAGGCGCCGGCGAGCAGGCAGGCGGTGCCGGCGACCGCGAGCGTCCGGGCCCGGGCCACCACCTCGGCGGACCTGCCGAGCAGCACGCCCCCGCCGCGCAGACCCACCCGGGCGAGCGGGCGCAGCGGGTCGAGGGCCGCGACCGGCTCGACGTCGAGGTCGGCGGGTGCGTAGCCGCGGATCGCGCCGTCGTCGGCGAGGTCGAGCAGCAGGTCGGCGTCGGCGGCGTGCGCGACGTACGGCGTCAGGTCGCCGATCCGGACGGCGACGAGCGCCTCTCCGGCGGCGATCCGCTGGAGCCACGTCGCGGCCTCGGCGCCGGGCAGGGCGCCGAGCACCGCGGTCGCGACCACGGCGGTCTCGAGGTACGGCTCCGGCACCGCGTGCCGGCCGAGGCTGTGCAGCACCCCGGAGAGGTACGCCGGGGCGAGACCCGCGCCGCCGTGCTCCTCCGGCACGAGTGCCGAGACCAGGCCGGTCTCGGTGAGTCGGGCCCAGAGTTGCGGCGTGTGCGCGGTGCCCTCGTCGAGCCGGGCTCGGAGGTGGTCGAGGTCGCAGTGGCGACCGAGCAGGTCGTCGGTCAGCTCGACGAGCGCCTGCCGCTCCTGGTCGAGGATGTCGTTGGTCATCAGCGTCGAGGCTCCATCGGCAGTCCGAGCACGCGTTCACTCACGATGTTGCGCTGGATCTCGTTCGTCCCTCCAAAGATCATCGCGGCCCGGGCGTACCAGTAGCGGTGGTGCCACTCGGACCACGCCCGGAGGGTCGGGTCGTCGGCGCCGGGCAGGGCTCCCGGGTCGCCGACGACGGCACCGTCCTCCTGCATCAGGCGCAGGCCGGTGTCGAAGATGTCGTGCTGCATCTGGGTCCAGAAGATCTTGTTGATGCTCGCGGTGCTGTCCAGATTGCCGCCCGCCTCGGCGAGCGCCGCGAGCCGGTAGACGTTCGCGCGGTAGACCTCGGTCTGCACCAGCACCCGCCCGAGCTCGTCGAGCGCGGCCTCGTCGTCGGCCAGGCCGCGCGCGGAGACCAGTGCCGCGAGCGACGCGACGTCGTTGGAGAACTTGGCGTGGTCGCCGAACACCGCGCCCCGCTCGAAGCCGAGCGTGGACATCGCGACCGCCCAGCCCCGGTCGACCTCGCCCACGACGTTCTCGACCGGCACCCGGACGTCGGTGAAGAAGACCTCCGCGAAGCCCCTCGTGCCGTCGACCATCGTGAGCGGCCGCACCTCGACCCCGGGCGAGCGCAGGTCGATGCAGAGGAACGTGATGCCGTCGTGCTTGCGCCTGCGCCCCGCCTCGGGGTCGGTGCGCACCAGCGCGAAGATCCAGTCGGCGAAGCCGCCCATCGACGTCCAGATCTTCTGGCCGTTGACGACGAAGTGGTCGCCGTCGCGCTCGGCGCGGGTCCGCAGCGACGCGAGGTCCGAGCCGGAGCCGGGCTCGGAGAAGCCCTGGCACCAGATGGTCCGGCAGGCCAGCAGGTCCGGGATCCAGCGCGCGCACTGCTCGGGGGTGCCGTACTGCATGAGCACCGGTCCGAGCAGGTAGAGCCCGCCCATGTTGATCCGCTCCGGCGCCCCCGCGCGGTAGTACTCCTCAGCGAAGGCGATCGAACGGCGTAGGCCGGCGTCCCGGCCGCCGTACTCGGCCGGCCAGTCGACGGCGGCGTACCCGCCCTCGAACAGGGTCCGCTCCCAGTCGCGGTGCAGGTCGAACCCCGCGCGCTCGGTCCACGACGGCAGCGGCTCGGCGGGCACGTGCTCGGCCAGCCAGGCCCGCACCTCCGCGCGGAACTCCTCGACCTCGACGTCGGTCACGCTCATGCTCACGCCGCCAGCTCCAGGGCGTCGGCGACCGCGGCCATGGTGTCGGCGTAGCTGTCGACCTCCATCCGCAGCGAGATGTTCACGCCGTCGGCGCCGATCTCGGCGTACCGGGCGACGATGTCGGGCAGCGCGGCGAAGTCGCCGGTGAACCGGAGCCCGGCCACCACGTGCTGGTCGGCGCGGTCGCGGCCGGCCGCGTCGAGCAGTTCGCCGTATGTCGCGTGGTGCTCGGCGAACTGCGGCATCGTGAGGTTCCACGGGTACCAGCCGGTCGCCACCTCGGCCGCCCGCCGCAGCGCCGCGGCGGAGTGACCGCCGACCAGCATCCGCGGCAGCGCCGGGGACCGCTCGGGGTAGATCTCGGCGGCGTCCTCCCAGAGCCGACCGAGCTCGGCCAGGTCGTCGCCGCAGCGCCGGCCGCGGGTCTTGAAGTCGGTCTCGCAGGCGGCGAACTCCTCGGCCGACCAGCCCACGCCCACGCCGAGGTCGAAGCGGCCGTCGGTCAGTTCGCCGAGCGTCATCAGCTCACGCGCGAGCATCCGCGGGTTGCGCAGCGGCAGCAGCAGCACGGAGCTGCCGATCCGCAGCCGGGTCGTGGCGTGGCACACCTCGGCGGCCGCCTGCAGCACGTCGAGCAGGCCCTGGTCCGCGGCCGCCTCGACGCGCGGCTTTCCGTCGACGGTCTTGTTGTGCCGCTCCACGCGGTCGGGGTCGTCGGCCGACGGCGCCTCCGGATACGGGTACGCCGAGGTGTACTCGTCGAAGAACATGATGTGCTCGGGCAGCCAGATGCCCGAGAAGCCGAGCCGCTCGGCGGTCCGACCGAAGGCCGCCATGAATCCCGTGTCCCGCTCGACGGAGCCGTCGAACAGGTCGACCAGACCGATCTCCACCGGCACTCCCTGCTTACTCGTCACGGTCATGTCAGGCCACCGGCCCCGCGAGCCCGGCCAGCCCGGTCAGCTCGGTGGGCGTGGGCACGTGGTCGACGTAGGCCACGACCTCGTCGACCCGCACCTGCAGGCCGGCCACGGCGTCGCGCGAGGCGGCCAGGTCGGCGGCGCGGACGAACCAGGTGCGACGTACGTCGTCGGCCGCCTCGCCGAGCACCTGGGTGAGCGCCTCGACGCCGGCCACCAGCTCGCCCGGCGTCTCGAGCCAGGCCAGCCACCCGTGCGGGGCGCCGCAGGCCGCGACGTACCGCTCCAGCACGTCGGGCGTCGTCGCGCGCAGATGGGTCGCCGGCACCCGGTCCCCGACCGGCTTGGGGAGCGCGATCGCTCCGGCGAAGGAGACGTGCTCCCCCTCGTGCGTGGCCCGGCGCTGGGTCCAGAGCTGACGCATCGCGGCGAGCCGGTCCACGGCCAGCCCGACGTGGTCGTCGACCGGGCGGAACGGGTCGGCCAGCGCCGCGGGCGGGCGGGCCAGGTCGAGACCCAGCTCCACCCGTCCGCGACCGAACCAGTCGAGGCTGGCGATCCGCTTCGCGCGGACCGCCGCCACCTCGGTGGAGAGGATGTCTCCGGAGCAGCCGAGCCGGATCACCGTCGTCTCCCGGGCCACGCACTGCAGCCCGAGAGTCGGGTCGTGGGACCGGTCGGCCGCGACCTCGCGGTCGCCCGCGGCCCACCAGGACGCGAAGCCCAGATCCTCGGCGGCCCGCCCGGCCTGCGCGAGCGCAGGGCCGAGTCGGTCACCGCCGGTGGTCCGGAAGCTGCACGCGAGTCCGAGGTCCATCGACATCCTCTCCGTCACGAGATCGGCGTCAGCCGGCCCACTCGACCAGCTGGCCGTCGTCGCCCCACTCCAGGTAGCTACCCGGCGCGTTCAGGCTCGCCTGGCCGCCCTCGTAGGTCAGCTCGCCGTAGACCGAGTCCTGCGAGGTGATCGCCTCGAGCGCCTTCGCGACGTCCTCGGCGTCCTTGCTGCCGGCGTCCTTGATGCCCTGGGCCAGCAGCCACATGGCGGTGTAGCCCTGCGCGCCGTACATGTCCGGCTCCTTGCCGTACTCCTTCTCATACGCCTCGGTGAACTTCGTCGCCATCTCGTTGTCGGTGAACCCCGCCTGGAACGGAACAGCGAACAGCGTGCCCCTCAGGCCGCCGCCGGAGGTCTTGTAGAGCTCGGCGCTGTCGACGCCGTAGCTGGTGAGGATGCGCTTCTCGTAGTCGCGCTCGCGCAGCGACTTCGCGAGCAGCGCGGCCGGCGTGCCCAGCATGCTGGCCACCACGGCGTCGGGGTCGAGCGACTGGATCTCGGTCGCCGCCTGCGTGTAGTTGGTGTCGGTCGACGCGGTCTGGATCGTCTTCACGACCTCGACGCCGTTGCGCTCGAGCGCCGCCTGCCACACCTCGGCGTCGCCGACCATGCCGTCGTTGTCGGAGGTGACGACCATGACCACGGTCTTGATCTTCTCGGCCGGGACGACCGTGTCGACGAACTGGTCGTAGATCCCGCCCGACTCGGCCGGCAGGACCACCGGACGGTAGACGTAGGGCGGCTTCGCGAGGCCGGCCAGGATCGCCGAGGTGACGATCGCCGGCGTCTTGCTCTGCTCGATGATCGGCGCCAGCGCACCCGCCTCGGAGGACAGGCCGCAGCACAGCACGCCGGACGCTCCGTCGGCGACGTACTGCCGGTAGAGGGCGATCGCCTGCGCCGGGTCGCTCTTGATGTCGTCGATCTTCAGCTCGACGGTGGCGTCCTCCCCGAGGAAGCCGGTGTCGTTGATCTCCTTCGCCGCGAGCTTCGCGCCTTCGGTGATCGGAACGCCGGCGAACGCCGCCGGTCCGGACGTGAGGGCCGGGAACCCGACCAGGTACTCCGTGGCACCGTCGCTCCCCTCGTCCGAGGAGCCGCATCCCGAGAGAACGACGATGGCCGCCGTGGTCATGGCGACGAGGGCGCGGAGCCGCCGCCGACTGGTGATGGATCGAGACACAAGCGTCCCTTTCATGAGCAGGTGATCAAGCAAGTGCTTGATTAAAGTGAAGCAAGCACTTGATATTTGCACAGTGACGGCCGTCACGCAATGGCCATCGATGACGGAAATCGAGCGATTCCGCAGGCACGGGGTCGCGGCACGGCCACGCTGGCCGAGGCGCGAAGACGCTGGGGGCGTTCGCGACGACGGTGGTTGAGGAGGTTGCGCTAGCAACCGTCTCGAAACCACCGACCCGACCGGCGACGTCGTGGTTTCGAGGCTCGGGCCTGGCGGCCCTCACACCTCAACCACCGCGACCGGCTCGGGCCTGGCGGCCCTCACACCTCAACGACCGCGACCGGCTCGGGCCTGACGGCCCTCACACCTCAACCACCGCGACCGGCTCGGGCCTAGCGGCCCTCACACCTCACCCACCGACCTCCCGAACACGGTGGTTGAGGAGGTTGCGCTAGCAACCGTCTCGAAACCACCGGACCGGACTCAACCACCGCCCAGGACGACGCGGCCCCGGTCGAGCACGGGGTCGCCGGTGGCGGCGAGGACGCGGAAGTCGGCGCCGTCCGGATCGCGCCAGGCCAGGAGGCGGAGGGTGTCGCCGGGGAGGACGGGCCGGGTGAAGCGGCCCGACATCGTGCGCAGGCGCGAGGCGTCCCCGCCGCACAGCTCGTTGACGAGCAGCCGCGCGGCGTAGCCGTAGGTGCACATGCCGTGCAGGATCGGCCGCTCGAAGCCCCCGCGCGCGGCGAAGGCGGGGTCGGAGTGGAGGGGGTTGCGGTCGCCGGTCAGTCGGTAGAGCAGCGCCTGGTCGGGCGGGGTCGCGAACTCCACCTCCACGTCGGGCACGCGCTCCGGGGCGGACCACGCCGCGGTCGGTCCGCGCTCCCCGCCAAACCCGCCCGCGCCGCCGAGGAACGCGCCGGTCCGGCTGCTGGCCAGCAGCCGCTCGCTCCCTGGCTCCCGCAGCTCGGTCTCCGTCCACACCATGGCGTGCGGGTCCTTGTCCCACATCTGCGTCACCGTCGTGGTGACGACGGCCTCCCCCGCCGGCGGCAACGGGCCGGCCACCTCGACCTGCTGCTCGGCATGCACCGCTCGCGTCGGGTCGTAGTCGCCGATCTCCGGCATGCCGTCGCCGAACCCCAGCACCACCGCGAAGGTGGGGATCACCTGCTGCTCGGTGCCGGCGGTGTTCTCGGTCGTGAAGGCCAGCTCGGCCAGTGGATCGGCCTGGCCCGCGCCGACGGCGAGCGCGTAGAGCAGCGACTCCTTCGTGGTCCAGCGGACCGTGCGCGGCTCGCTCGCGCTGCCGATGAAGGTGGGGTCGAGCGGCATGGAACCTCCTGGACGGGAAGGGAGATGGGGCCGGGTCGTCAGACGGCGAGGCGGGTGCGCGGGCCGGCCTTGAGCACCCGCGACGGGAGCTCGCGACCCACCAGGCGCTGGGCGAGGTCGGCGACCTCGAGGAGCCGGTCGAGGTCGACGCCGGTCTCGACGCCGAGCTCGTCGAGGAGGTAGACCGCCTCCTCGGTGGCGATGTTGCCACTGGCGCCGGGGGCGTACGGGCAGCCGCCGAGTCCGCCCACGCTCGCGTCGAAGCGCTCGACGCCCAGCTCGAGCGCGGCGACCAGGTTGGCCATGCCGGTGCCCCGGGTGTCGTGGAAGTGCAGCGCGAGCGTGGCCTCCGGCGCCTGCTCCCGGAACCGGCCGACCAGCCGCCGGACCCGGGGCGGCGAGCCCATCCCCGTGGTGTCGCCGAAGCAGATGCTGTCGGCGCCGTCGCGATGGGCGCGGGCGGCGTACGACGCGACGAGGTCCTCGGGCACCTCGCCCTCGTAGGGGCAGCCGAACGCCGTCGCGACGATCACCTGACAGCTCGCCCCGGCTGCGTGGGCGACCTCGATGACCTCGGCGATCGCGTCGAGCGACTCCTCGGGCGAGCGGTTGATGTTGCGCAGGTTGTGGGTCGCCGACGCCGAGACCACGACCTCGATGTCGGTGAAGCCGGCGTCGAGGGCCCGGTGCGCTCCGACCAGGTTGGGGACCAGCGCCGAGTAGCGGATCTCCGGCCGCCGGTCGACGGCGCCCCAGACCTCGGCCGCGTCGGCCATCTGCGGGATCGCTCGCGGGTGCACGTAGGAGACTGCCTCGATCTCGGTCAGTCCGGTGGTCCCCAGGGCGTCGATGAGCCGGACCTTGCCGTCGGTCGCGACCGGCGGCTCGTTCTGGAGCCCGTCGCGGGGGCCGACGTCGCGCAGGACGACGCGTGCCGGGACGTCGCTCATCAGAACCCGACCTCGGTGGCGACCAGGGCGCGGTGCCGCGCGGGCGTGCCGTAGAGCGCCCGCTCGGCCGTCACGCGACGGAAGTGGTGGGACACCTCGTGCTCCCACGTGAAGCCGATCCCGCCGTGCACCTGCACCGACTCGCGGAGCACGGCCATCGTCGCGTCGCCGCCCCGCGCCGCCGCGGCGGACGCCGCGAAGCGCCAGTCGGCGCTGCCCTCGGCGGCCGCCTCCAGGGCGGCTGCGATCGCGGCGGACGCCGTCTGCAGCTCGGCGTACATGTCGACGAGCTTGTGCTTGACGCTCTGGAACGACGCGACCGGGCGGCCGAACTGCTGGCGCTGCACGGAGTAGTCCCGCGCGAGCGCGAACGCCCGGCCCGCGGCACCGAGCGCGTCGACCGCCACCAGGAGCGCCCCGGTGAGCCACGCGTCGTGGAGGGCTGCCGGGACGTCGGAGCCGCCCGCGACGACCTCGACCTCGGCATCCCGCAGCTCGACGACCGCCAGCCCGCGACCGGGGTCGACGGCGCTCATCTCCTCGACGACGACACCGGGCGCGGCGGCGTCCACCCTGGCCAGCACGGGTCGACCGTCGGCGTCGACAGCCGGCAGGAGCAGCACGTCGGCGTGCGTGCCGCTGTCGACGAAGGTCTTGCCCCCGCGCGCCGTCGTCCGGCCGTCGACGACGCGGACCACGGTGGCGGCGTCGAGGGAGGAGCCGGCGTCGTCCTCGTGCAGCGCGGCCACGACGACCCGGCCGTCCTCGGCGATGCCGCGACGCAGGCCGCTGGCGTCATCGGGGTCGACCCGCCCGAGCAGGACGACGGCGACCCCCGCGGTCGCGACGAGCGGGCCGGACCACCCGCAGCGTCCCGCCTCGGAGACGGCCGCGGCGAGCTCGACGAGTGTCGCCCCCTGACCGCCGTGCTCCTCCTCGACGAGCAGCCCGGCGGCGCCGACCTCGGAGACCAGCGCGTCCCACAGCTCGGGGCGCACGGCGCCGCCGAGCCGGCTGACGTCGACCGGACTCCGGTGGTCCATGAAGCGCGCGAAGACCGGACTCAGCTCCGGGCTCAGGTCGGGTACGAGACCTGGCACGAGATCCTCCTCTGTAGAGCAAGCGCTTGCTATGTCGGCGCGGACCGGACGGACCGGCCGACCGGGTTCACTCAGGCCGCGGCGCGGATCCCGTCGACCAGGATCGCGGTCTGGATGGTGATGACCTGGTCGATGCTCACCCGTCCACGCGGGTTGAACCACCGGATCACGGCCTGGATGGCGCCCATGATCGTGCGGTACATCATCCGGGCGTCGATGTCGGACCGGATGACCCCGGCGTCGATGCCCTTCTGGATCGTGTCGAGCCAGACCTTCTCGATCTGGTGCTGGCGGTCGACGATGCCTTTCATCAGCCTGACGTAGTGCCAGTCGTTCTGCAGGATGGTGACGTGCTCGCGGTTGTCGACGAGGCCGCGCAGCGCCTGGGCGATCAGCCGCTCGAGGCCGTCCGTGGAGCCCTTCGCGTCCGCCACGGCGATGCCGTAGGCGCGGACCATCCGGTCGAGGTACTCGACCAGCACCTCCTCGACCATCGCCTCCTTGGAGTCGAAGTAGTAGTAGAGGCTCCCCGACAGCATGTCGGCCTCGTCGGCGATGTCACGCACGGTGGCGCTGGAGAAGCCCTTCTCGGCGAATACCTTCGCCGCGGAGCGCAGGATCAGCTCCTTGCGGGCCACCCCAGTCGGAGATCCGGTGGAACGCCGTCGGGTCGTGCTCACGCTGACCAGCCTTTCTGGCGCCTGTGGAGTTGCTCGGTCACCCTACTGGAAACCTGATCTCGTTCACGGCCTCTGGCCCGACACGATGGTGACGGCGCTGACGAGATCACCGGGACTGCCGCCCTGGTTCTGCACGAGCCCGAACTGCGGATCGGCCACCTGTCGGTCGCCGGCCTCACCGCGGAACTGCAGCCACATCTCGAAGAGCATCCGCAGTCCGCTCGCCCCGATCGGGTGGCCGAAGCTCTTGAGGCCACCGTCGATGTTCACCGGCAGCGCGCCGTCGCGGTCGTAGCGGCCGTCCAGCACGTCGCGCCATGCCTTGCCGCGCTCGGAGAAGCCGAGCTCCTCCATCAGCACCATCTCGGTCGGCGTGAAGCAGTCGTGCACCTCGGCGAGCGAGATCTGGGTCGCGGGGTCGGTGATCCCGGCCTGCTCGTACGCCGCGCGCGCCGAGGCCGCCGACTCGGCCAGGTCGGAGTAGTCGTAGTCGCTGTCGTTGCGCCCGGTGCCGGAGCCGGCGTCGAGGGCGAGCGCGTGGACGTAGAGCGGCCGGTCGGTGTAGCGATGCGCGTCCTCGGCGCGGACGATGACGGCGGCCGCCGCACCGTCGGCGACACCCGAGCAGTCGAAGACGCTCAGCCGGCCGGCCAGCGTCGGCGCAGCGGCGATCGTCTCCTTCGGCGTCTCCTTGCGGAACTGCGCCCGCGGATTCAGCGCACCGTTGCTGTGGTTCTTCCAGGCGATGTGGGTCATCGCCTCCTTGATCTGCTCCTCCGGCACGCCGTAGCGGCGCGCGTAGGCCGGCACGATCATCGAGTACATCGCGGGCGCGCTGAGCACCGGCGGGGTCCCGTCATTCGGCACGCTCGGCATCTCGAGGCCCGAGTAGCCGGCGTCCTTCAGCTTCTCCCCGCCGACGGCCATCACCACGTCGTACGCCCCGGAGGACACGGCGTAGCAGGCATTGCGGAAGGCCTCGGACCCGGTGGCGCACATGTTCTCGACCCGGGTGACCGGCTTGTGGCTGATGTTGAGCGGCCGGGTCAGGGTGAGCCCGGAGACCCCCGAGATCATCGAGCCGAGCCAGAACGCGTCGACGTCCTGGACGTCGAGGCCGCCGGCCGAGACCAGGGCGCCGTGCGTCGCCTCGACCAGGAGGTCGTCGACGTTGCGGTCCCACAGCTCCCCGAACTGGGTGCAGGCCATCCCCACGACGGCCACCGGGTTTGCGAGCGCGTGGCTCCCCATCAGTCCTCCTCCTCCTGCGGGCGCACCTTCCAGACATAGTTGCGCACCCCGTTGCCGGCGACGCTCGCCAGCCGGAACGTCGGGCGCACGCGGTCGCCGATCGCGAGCTCGACGCCGACGGCGTCGGTCATCTCGCACTCGAACCGGCCGCCGCCGTCGAAGTCGACCGCGACCACCCGAGCCGGAAGCTGCACCGACTCCGAGAGCCAGTCGTCGGTGAACGTCGCGATCCGACCGGTCACGTCGACCATCGACACCGACTCGAAGCCGTCGGTGGCCGAGCAGCGCAGGCAGACCCGTCGCGGCGGCAGGTTGCGGTAGCCGCAGGCGGTGCACTGGGCCGCGACGAACCCGAACTTCCACGCCGCGGTCCGGCGCGACGCCGGCGGCACCGGAGGCTTCACGTCCGGACGGCGCGCGGGCTCGCGCGGCAGCAGGCCGCGCCAGTTCAGGTAGTCGCCGTAGCCCACCGGCTGGCCACCCGCCAGGTCCGCGGCCAGCCCGCTTCGCGCGCCGCCGGCGTGCCGGTCGGTGACGACGAAGACGAAGGCGTCGGCGCCGTCGACCGCGGAGACCACCAGGATGTGGTCGCCCGGCACCGCGGCGTCGAGGGCGCCGGCGAGGCCGACGCCGAGGTCGGCGGCACCCGCGAAGCCCAGGCCGTACGCCTCGGCGCCGGCCAGCTGGGCCTCGTCGAAGCCGCGCCGGACGGTGGCCCGCGCTCGTGCGTGCGGGATACTGAGGACGACGTGCTGGATCTGCTCGCGCTTGAGCTCGCAGCGGCCGAGCACCGTGTCGACGGCGCGCTCGACCAGGGGCACGTACTCCTCGACCCCGAAGCGCTCCTCCCAGGTGCGGGTGCGGACCTCGCCGGGCTCGCGCCAGCGGTCGAGGAACTCGCTCGTCAGGGACGCTGTGCCGACCAGCTCGGCGACCGGCTCGGCGCCGATCACGAACGCCGCGGCGGCGTCCGCGCCCGCGGACTCGTCGACCGACCCGGGCAGGCCGAGGCGCAGGTCGCTGGCGACGACGACCGCGGCACCCGCGGCCAGGCCGGCGCGCAGGGCGCCCGCGCCGCCGCGCACGGCACCGGAGACGTCGTACGCCGCGACCTCGACCGGCAGGCCGGCCGCGGCGGCGACCGTGGCCGCGTTGGACTTCTCCAGGTAGGCCGGTCGGCTGGTCGCGAACCACACCGACTCGACGGGGTGCGCCCCGCGCAGCGCCCGCCGGGTGGCCTCGACCGCCATCGTGGTCGAGTCCTCGTCATAGGAGGCGACCGGCCGGACACCCTTCCCTCGCCCGGCTGCCAGCACCCGGGCGATGTCGGCGCGATCAAGTCGCGGCGACGGCACATAGGCGGCGTACGACTCGATGCCGACCACGGGACCTCCGATCCTCTTTCAATCAAGCACTTGCTTTGCTATCTTAGGCGCGCCGTCAGGTCGGCGCAACCACGCACCGGCTCCCGCACCGCGATCGGAGGACGATGTCGAGCCTGAGCGAGGACGAGTTCCGCGACGAGGTGACGGAGGCGCTCAGCGCCTTCTCCAGCCGCCGGACGGCGTCCGGCTCCGGGTGGGGGGAGGGCGACGACCGGGTGTCGGTCGTCGCCGAGCGCTCCGAGGGCGAGGCCGAAGAGCTGGCCGAGCTGCGCCGCTACCGCTCCTTCCTCGCCGAGCGCGGACTGGCCTGGGTGGACGGGCCACCCGAGCACGGCGGCCGCGGGCTCCCGGCGTCGTACGTCGACCTGCTGCGCGAGCTCGAGGCCGAGTTCGACCTGCCCGACGACGCGTATCTCCGGTTCAGCGCCTCGACCCTGTGCCCGACGCTGCTCGCACACGGCACCGAGGCGCAGCAGCGCGAGCTGCTGCCACGGCTGCGCTCGGCCGAGCTGATCGCCTGCCAGCTCTACAGCGAGCCCGGCGCCGGGTCCGACCTCGCCGGCCTCTCGACCCGCGCCACCCGCGACGGCGACGGCTGGCGGATCACCGGACAGAAGGTCTGGAGCTCCGGCGCCCACTACAGCGACCTGGGGCTCTGCATCGCCCGCACCGACGCCGACAAGCCCAAGCACGCCGGCCTCACCACGTTCCTGGTCGACCTGGGCTCGCCCGGCATCGAGGTGCGCCCGATCCGCCAGCTCACCGGCGGTGCGTCGTTCGACGAGGTCTTCCTCTCCGACGTCTACGTGCCCGACGACCAGCGGGTCGGCGAGGTCGACGGCGGCTGGTCCGTCGTGGTCACCTCGCTGCTCAACGAGCGGTCCGCGATCGGCCGCGAGGTCGGCGTGGACGCGGCGCTCGTCGACCGGCTCGTCGACCTGGCCCGACACGTCCGCCAGCCGCTCGACGACCGGACCCGCGACCAGCTCGCCGACGTCGTCGTCCGGGCATGGGCGACCCGGCTCACGACCGCCCGCTTCCTCGAGGGCGGCGGGACCCCCGGGCCGGAGCTCGCCCTCACCAAGCTCCTCACCACCGACCTGCTCCGGCAGATGAGCGACGTCGCGGCCGACGTCCTCGAGGCCGCCCACGTCGCCGACAACGGCACCTGGGGCAGCTACGCCTGGTCGGAGCTGACCCTGGGCCTGCCCGGACTGCGCGTCGGCGGCGGCACCGACGAGATCCTCAAGAACGCCGTGGGAGAGCGGGTTCTCCAATTACCAAAGGATGCGCGATGAAGATCGACATGGGCATGATCGGCTCCTCCGCCGCGGCGTGCGGCCCGATCGCCGCAGACGCCGAGGAGCACGGCTTCGACGGCGTCTGGGCGAGCGAGAGCGTCACCGACGCCTTCCTCCAGTCGCAGGCCGCGCTGCTCTCGACCTCGCGGGTCTCCGTCGGCACGGCGATCGCGGTCGCCTTCGCCCGCAACCCGATGTCGGTCGCCTACCTCGCCTGGGACCTGGCGGCGATGTCGGGCGGCCGGTTCGTCCTCGGGCTCGGCAGCCAGATCCAGGCGCACGTCGAGCGGCGGTTCTCCATGGAGTGGAGCCCGCCGGTCGACCGGATGCGCGACTTCCTGCTGGCCCTCGACGCGATCTTCACGGCCTGGCGCGACGGCACCCGGCTCGACTACCAGGGCGAGCACTACCGGCACACGCTGATGACCCCGGTCTTCACCCCGCACCACCACGAGCTGCCGATCCCGACGATGATCGCCGCGGTCGGCGCCCGGATGACCGAGCTCGGCGGCGAGCTGTGCGACGGGCTGCTGCTGCACGGCATGACCACCACGGCGTACCTCGACCAGGTCACGCTGCCCGCCGTCGAGCGCGGCCTCGCGACCTCCGGCCGCGGCCGCGATGAGCTGGAGCTGTACGTCCCGCTCTTCCTGGTGATGGGCGACACCGACGAGCAGTTCGAGGAGACGGCCCGCAAGACGCGCGAGCAGATCGCGTTCTACGCCTCCACGCCCGCCTACGTGAAGGTGCTGGAGAGCGTGGGCTACGAGAACCTCCAGCCCGAGCTCCAGTCGCTGTCGCGCGAGGGCCGCTGGAGCGAGATGGGCGACCTCATCGACCAGCGCCTGTACGACGAGATCGCCCTCACCGGCACGCCCGAGCAGATGCCGGCGCTGTGCCGGGAGCGCTTCGACGGCCGGGTCGACCGCATCTCGTCGTACTACGGCTGGCCGAGCGACGACCCCGACCGCCTGCGCGCGATCCTGGCCGGCTTCGCCGACGAGTCCGCCCGCCCCGCCACCGAGGAGAACTCCCATGAGCCGATTGACGCCTGACGAGCTCGTCGCGAGGTCCGAGATCTGCGACACGCTGCACGCCTACAGCCGGGGCGTGGACCGGTGCGACATCGACCTGCTCGCCGACCTCTTCACGCTCGACGCCACCTTCGACTACGGCCACGGCAATGTGACCGCCGGCCGGGAGAGCCTGCGCGCTCTCTTCCGCCAGGCCACCGGCAAGTACACGGCGACCAGCCACCACGTGTCGACGGTCAGCTTCCTGCGGCTCGACGACGGGACGGCGAGCACGATCTCCTACGTCTACGCCTTCCACGAGAACTCCGACCAGGACCTCCACCTGCACGTGTGGGGCTGCTACGAGGATGAGCTCGTCGACGAGGGCGACCGCTGGCGGATCGCGGCCCGGCGGGTGCGGGTGGCCGGCACCAAGGCGACGGCGTCCGACGCGCTGCCCGAGCGGTTCGAGCGGTACCCGCGCCAGCGCGGCTGACGCCCCGGGCCCGGCCCTCCGGGTCGCCGTCGGAGCGTGACGCTCCCCTCGCCGCTGCGGTGTTCCCGATGCGCCCGTCCTGCGATACCGTACGATGTGTAGCAAGCGCTTGATTCACAGGAGGCCCGAAGACATGACCAGCACCGCCCCGAGCGAGACGCCCGACCTCGACTACCTGATCATCGGCGCCGGCGTGTGCGGCCTCTACCAGCTGCACCAGCTCCTCGAGGTCGGCGTCTCGGTGCGCGTCGTCGACTCCAACGCCGGGCTGGGCGGCACCTGGTACAACAACCGCTACCCGGGCTGCCGGTTCGACTCGGAGTCGTACACCTACCAGTACTCCTTCTCCGACGAGCTGCTCGCCGAGTGGGACTGGAAGGAGCGCTTCGCCTCGCAGGCCGAGACCCTCGCCTACCTCGAGTACGTCGCCGACAAGTTCGACCTCCGCCGGCACATCACGTTCAACGCGCGCGTGGCGCGGGCGGAGTGGGTCGAGGACGGCTGGTTCTGGCGCGTGACGCTGGCCGACGGCGAGCAGATCCGGGCTCGGTTCGTGCTCTGCGCGATGGGCCTGCTGTCGGTGCCGACGTACCCGCGGGTCCCCGGCGTGGGCACGTTCGGCGGGGTCGAGACGCACACGTTCGACTGGCCGGAGGACCTCGACGTCACCGGCAAGCGGGTGATCGTGATCGGCACCGGCGCCAGCGGCGTCCAGGTGATCACCGACATCGCCGACCAGGTCGAGCAGCTGATCGTCCTGCAGCGGGACGCCAACTGGTGCGCACCGCTGGGCAACGGCCCGATCACGGCCGAGGAGATGGCGAAGCTGCGCGCGTCGTACGACGAGATCTTCGACTGGTGTCGCTCGACGCCGGCGGGGTTCATCCACCGGCCCGATCGCACGCTGTCGACCGACGTCACCCGCGAGGAGCGGCTGCGGCACTGGAACGACCTCTACGACAACGGTCAGGGCGCGTCGCTCTACATGGGCAACTACCGCGACACGATGATGGAGGCCGCGCCGAACCGCGAGCTGTCGGAGTTCGTCGCCGACCGGATCCGTCAGCGGGTGCACGACCCCGAGGTCGCGGAGCTGCTGATCCCGAAGGACCACGGCTTCGGCAACAAGCGGGTCGCCGGCGAGTCCGGCTTCTACGAGGTGTTCAACCAGCCGAACGTCGAGCTGGTCGACCTGATGGCCTACCCGATCAAGGAGGTCACCGAGACCGGGATCCGCCTCGACCTCGGCGACGGACGGGTGCGCGACCTGGAGGTGGACGTGATCGTCTACGCGACCGGGTTCGACGCCGTGACCGGCCCGTTCGACCGGATCGACTTCCGCGGCGTCGACGGCGTCCGGCTCAAGGACCAGTGGCGGGACGGGCCCGAGACCACGGTCGGCGTCCAGGCCACGAACTTCCCCAACCTGTTCATGCTCGTGGGGCCGCAGTCGGGGTCCGCGACGGCGAACTTCCCGCGCGGCATCGAGGACGTCGTGAACTGGATGACCGCGACCGTGCGCTACCTCGAGGAGCACGACATCGCGCGCTTCGAGGGCCGGCGCGAGGCCGAGATCGCCTGGGTCGACCACGTGCGCGAGATCAACAGCCTGCTGCTGCTCGCGCACTCGAAGTCCTGGTTCAACGGCCACAACATCAACCTCGACCGCGACGAGCGGCCGCGGGTGATGGTCTACCTCGGCGGCGCGCCGCGCTACCGCCGGCGGCTCCAGGAGGAGATCGACAACGGGTACCCGAGCTTCGAGCTGCGCAGCCGCGCCGACGCGGGCCGCGAGGCCGAGCTGCTTCGGGCCCGGCCCGGCACTCGCTGACCGGTCAGCGCGCCCACGCGGGCTCCCAGGTGCGCCCCTGGGGTGGGCGTCGATGGGCCATCAGGTGGTCGAGGAACGCCGCGAGCACCGGATGCGCATTGTCCTCGCGCCAGACGATCGAGTGCGGGTAGACGGGCGTGGGGTCGACGATCGGGATCCGGCGCAGGTCGTACGCCTCGGGCCACAGGTAGCGAGTGCCCTCCCCGACGAAGGTGGCGAGCTCGGCGGACTCCGCCAGCTCGTCGAGGAGGACCTCGACGCCGAAGCTCGGCCCCATCGTGTCGATCCGGAGCCCGAAGGCCCGGCCGAGCTCGTCGTAGTACGCACCCCACTCCGTGTCGGCCTGCATCCCCGGCATCCAGATCCGGTGCCCGGCGAGGTCGGCCGGCCTCAGGCTGGTGGCGCCGGCGAGCGGGTGGCGCGGTCCGACCAGCAGCTGGTGCCGGTCGTCGATCACCCGCGTGGCCCGCACCGGGGACGGGACCTCGCCGCCCGGCACGGAGATCGCCCGGAAGGTCGCGTCGACGCTGCCGCCCACGACCGCGGCCACCGCGGCGTCGAGGTGGGCGTCGGGCAGAGTGACGACGTCGAGCTCGACGTCGGGGTGGCTCCGGTGGAACGCGTGCAGCGCGGTCGCCGGCGCCGTACGCCGGTTGAGGACGTCGACGCGCAGCGCTCGTCGTCCCGGTCGCACCGAGCCGACGGCTCGAGCGGCCACCCGGATCAGCTCGCGGGCGTGCGGCAGGAACGCCTGCCCGTCGACGCTCGGCTGCGTGCCCCTGCCCGAGCGCACGAGGAGCGAGACCCCGAGGGTGCGCTCCAGGGTCGCGACGCGCTTGGAGACGGCCTGCTGGCTGATGCCCAGGTCGTCCGCAGCCGCCTGGAACTGCCCCGCCTCGGCGACCGCCACGAACGTACGGACGCCCTCCAGATCCACGGCAGCACCCTAGTGAACAACCGGCGGTTGTGACGCTCCGCGATCGCGGTTGTTGGACCGGGAGGAGCGTCCCCTGGTCTCCTCTTCTCTCCGGTAGTCCACGAAAGGAAGACATGAGCTTCGTCGAGAAGGTCCAGCGCGCGATCCGCCTGACCGAGGAGATCAACCTGCTCCGGTACGCCGATCAGGAGGCGATCCAGCGCGGCTGGAGCGAGCTGACCGGTCAGGAGGTCGACGAGACGCTCCACCTGATCCCGCCGGTCTACTCCGACCACGGCATCAACATCCGGATCGGCCGCAACGTGTTCGTCAACCAGGGCTGCCGCTTCAACGACATCGGTGGCATCGAGATCGGCGACGACGTGATGATGGGCCCGAACGTCAGCCTGATCACCTCGGGCCACCCGCTCGACCCCGAGCAGCGCCGCCGCGCGGTCACCTCGGCGCCGATCCGCATCGAGCGCAACGTCTGGCTCGGGGCGTCGTCCTTGGTGATGCAGGGCGTGACCGTCGGTGAGAACGCCGTCGTCGCGGCCGGGGCCGTCGTCACCCGAGACGTCCCGCCGAACACCCTGGTCGGCGGCGTACCGGCGTCTGTCATCCGCGAGATCGCGTAGGCGGCGGCTACCTCCTCGGCACGTACCGCGCAGGCGCGCTGCGAGGGTTCCCGCCATCCGTGGGCGACTCACGCACCTGACTTATCTGCTCCCGATCCGCGGTGAGGTCAATCGGTCGTAGCAACGTGGTTCATGCTGCTGTCGGTTCGGTGAGCAGCTGGTTCAGCATCTCAGCTGGGGTCTTGAGGTCCAGGGTGGGACGGGGGCGGGCGTTGAGGGTGGCGGCGATCTGGCGCAGGTCGTTGGCGGTGAATCGGGACAGGTCGGTGCCCTTGGTCAACCAGTGCCGCAGCAGCCGGTTGGTGTTCTCGTTCGTGCCGCGTTGCCAGGGCGAGTGTGGGTCGCAGAAGTAGATCGGCATCGCGAGGTCGAGCTGGATCTTGTCGTAGCGGGCTAGCTCGGTGCCGCGGTCCCAGGTCAGCGATCGGCGCAGGTGCTCGGGCAGTTGGCGCATCTCCCGGATCATGGCCTGCGCGACGGCTTCGGCGTCGTGGCGCCCGGGCAGGTGCAGCAGGATCGTGAACCGGGTCTGGCGCTCGACCAGGGTGCCGACCGCGACGCCGCCGGCGGTCCCCATCACCAGGTCGCCTTCCCAGTGGCCGGGCACGGCCCGGTCAGCGACCTCGGGTGGGCGCTGGCTGATCTTGAACGCCTCCTTGTAGGGGCTGTTGGCCCGCCTCGCGCCGGTGCGGGGATGACGGCGGGACCGGCTGGTCGACAGCCGGCGGTAGAGGTCCTTGCGCAGCGATCCGCGGGTCTGGACGTAGAGCGCCTGGTAGATCGTCTCGTGGGACACGCGCTCCATGATCATGTGTGGGTAGTCCCGCCTGAGGATCATCGCGATCAGCTTCGGCGACCAGCCATCGTCCATCCACGCCTCGATCTGCCGACACAGCCGAAGATTGGCCACCAGCCGGAACTCCTTGGGCCGTCGTCGCCGCTGGTGCGCGGCAGCATGTGCCAAGCCACCGTGGTAGCTGCCGTCGGGACCACTGTTGCGGGCAATCTCGCGGCTGATCACCGACTTGTCCCGATCGATCAGATCCCCGATCTGAGCCAGCGTGATCTGCTCGCCCGCAGCCCGCCGCCGCAGACACACCGCGATCACCGCCCGGTCCTCACTGGTCAACGGCCGCCGCCCGGGCCGATCACCCACAACGACCGACCCCGCAGACCCCGCAGACCCCGTGGGCGGCGCGTCGGATCGAGCCACGGGCAACCCGCCACGTCTGGTCTGAACCAATCTCAACATCACCGGAGCAGACTGCCGCCACCACTCCCACGCCGACTGCTTCGCCACGCCCGCCTCCACGGCAGCAGCCGAGAGCGACCAACCCTCGGCCACCCGATCAAAGAACCTGACCCGCACCTCGCCCGGCACACCTCGGCCCATCTCACAACACCCTCCAGATCGGTGTTGCTTCGACCGATTGAATCCGCCCGCAAAACCACGACACTGAGGTCAGGTACGACGAAACCCGGCAGGCGTCGCGCACAGGTCAGTTCGTCGCGTAGGCGAGCCAGGTGATGAACAGGAAGAGCGCGACGATCCCCGCCCCCAGTAGCACTGCGCACACGAACGCGATGACCTCGGCGCCCCTCTCGTCGTAGGCCCGTGCGGACTCGTGGTGGTACTCCGGCATCTGGTCAGCCATCTCTCGTCCCTCCATCGCGCGGGCGAGCGGCCCGCTGTCTCATTGGTACTCCCCCAGCGGCGCGGCTGCCAGGCCCGAAAGGGGCCAACCGGGTCTCCCCCTTCGGGTGGTCGCGTCAGCACAAACCCCGGCTCAGCCGGGGTAGCGGTGCGCGATCCACGTCCGGAGGCGCTCGGCGAGCCCGGCCAGGGCCGCGGCGGAGTCGCCGCGGGGGTCCCAGGCCGCGACCAGGCGGATCGTGAGGGGCTCGCCGCCGAGGTCGATCGCCAGCGGCACCAGGTCGAAGCGGGGGTCGTCGGAGACCACCGCGACACCGCGCCCGGCCGCGGCGAGCGCCTGGGCGATGGTGCCGTTGGCGGCCTCGACCAGCGCGGTGTACGACGACCCGTGCGTGACGGCCGCGGCGTCGAGCGCCTCGCGGGCGGTGAACGTGGAGGGCAGCCCCACGAGCGGGCGCTCCAGCAGCTCGGCGAGCGGCACCCGGCCGCGCTCGGACCAGGGGTCGCTCGCGGGCACGTAGGCCCAGACCGGGAGCACCGCGAGCTCGCGCGCGGCGTACGGCGGCGGAGGGCACTGGGTGCCGATCGCGAGGTCGGCGCCGCCGCGCAGCATCTCGGCCGGGTCGAGGCCGTCGCCGGCGCGGGCGTCGACGACCGGGTCGTCGGTCGACATGGTGGCCACGAACGGGGAGACGACATCGGTCAGGGTCACCGTCGGCGCGGCGATCGTCAGCCGCTCCAGCCGGCCACTGCCGTGGAAGGCCGCCGAGGCCTGGAGCGCATCCGCTGCGTCGAGCAGCCGGCGCGCGCTGGGGAGCAGGGCCCGGCCCGTGCGGTTGAGGGCCAGCCGGCCCGCGCTGCGATCGAAGAGAGTGACGCCGAGGTCCTGCTCGAGCTGGCGCAGCTGGCGCGAGAGCGCGGGCTGGGTGACGTGCACGCGGGCCGCGGCACCACTGACGCTGCCGGCGTCGGCGGTCGCGACGAAGTACCGGACGTGCCGGAGCTGCAACGGTGCCCTCCCGGAATCATGCCTAAAAGGCATGGTGATGGATCAGAACAAGTATTGGACAGCATATTCTCGCGGTTCCGACACTCGACGGGTGACGACCCTCGACGTACCCACCACCATCGAGCAGCGGCGGCTGCTCGTGACCCCGCTCCCCGGCCCGCGCTCGCGCGAGCTGATGTCCCGCAAGCAGGCCGCGGTCGCCGCCGGGGTCGGCACCACGATGCCGGTCTTCGCCGCCCGAGCGGCCGGCGGAATCGTCGTCGACGTCGACGGCAACCACCTCGTCGACCTCGGCTCCGGCATCGCGGTCACCACGGTCGGCAACAGCGCCCCGCGCGTGGTCGAGGCCGTGCAGGAGCAGGTCGCGGCGTTCACCCACACCTGCTTCATGATCACGCCCTACGAGGGGTACGTCGCGGTCGCCGAGGCGCTCAACCGGCTCACGCCCGGCGACCACGAGAAGCGCACGGCGCTCTTCAACTCCGGTGCCGAGGCCGTTGAGAACGCCGTGAAGATCGCCCGCGCCCACACCGGCCGCCAGGCCGTCGTCGTCTTCGACCACGCCTACCACGGGCGCACCAACCTGACGATGGCGATGACCGCCAAGAGCATGCCGTACAAGCACGGCTTCGGGCCGTTCGCCAGCGAGGTCTACCGCGCCCCGCTCTCCTACCCCTTCCGCGACGGCGGCCTCGACGGCGAGACCGCCGCCGTGCGTGCGATCGACGTGATCGAGAAGCAGGTCGGCGCCGACAACCTCGCCGCCGTGGTGATCGAGCCGATCCAGGGCGAGGGCGGCTTCATCGAGCCGGCGCCGGGCTTCCTGCCCCGGCTCGCCGCGTGGTGCCGCGACCACGGTGTGGTCTTCGTCGCCGACGAGGTGCAGACCGGCTTCGCCCGCACCGGCGACCTCTTCGCCTGCGACCGCGAGGGCGTCGTGCCCGACCTGATCGTCACCGCCAAGGGCATCGCCGGCGGCCTCCCGCTGTCCGCGGTCACCGGCCGCGCCGAGATCATGGACGCCGCGCACGCCGGCGGCCTCGGCGGCACGTACGGCGGCAACCCGCTCGCCTGCGCGGCCGCCCTGGCCGCGATCGAGACCATCGAGGCCGAGGGCCTGGTCGACCGCGCCCGCGAGATCGAGGCGCTGATGCTCGACCGGCTGCGGGCACTCCAGGCGCGTGACCCACGGGTCGGCGAGGTGCGCGGTCGCGGCGCGATGATCGCCGTCGAGCTGGTCGAGACGGGCACCGACGTGCCGGACCCGGCGCTCGCGAAGGCGGTCGCGGCCTCCGCCCACCAGCAGGGCGTGATCGTGCTGACCTGCGGCACGCACGGCAACGTGCTGCGCTTCCTGCCGCCGCTGAGCATCTCCGACGAGCTGCTGCGCGACGGGCTGGACGTGCTGGACGCGGCGTTCTCGGCGACCACGGCGGACGCCCGATGAGCGCGCGGCTGCTGCGGGCCGGCGGTGAGCCAGCAACCGGTCTGCGACAGCAGATGGTTGCTCACACACCGCTGACGGACTGCCGTGCGGTTCCGCGGTGCGTGAGCAACCATGATGGCTCGGCAGATGGTTGCTCACACACCGCCGCTCGGACCACGCGTCACCAGGAGGCGGTCCGATGAGAAGCGTCCGCACCTTCGCCGTCGAGGACCCGGCGACCCTCGAGGTCGTCGCCCACGTGCCCGACCTGGGCGTCGACGACGCGCTCGCGGCGGTCGACCGCGCCGCCGCAGCGTACCCCTCCTGGTCGCGCACCTCGCCGCGGCACCGCTCCGACGTGCTGCGCCGGGCGCACGAGCTGATGCTGCGCGACAAGGACGAGCTCGCCGCCCTCATCGCCCGCGAGAACGGCAAGTCGCTGACCGACGCCGCGGGCGAGGTCGGCTACGCCGCGGAGTTCTTCCGCTGGTACTCCGAGGAGGCCGTGCGGCCCGGCGGCGAGTACGGCGAGGCGCCGGCGGGCGGCGCGCGCACGCTGGTGTCCCACCGCCCGGTCGGCGTGGCGGCGCTCGTCACGCCGTGGAACTTCCCCGCCGCGATGGCGACCCGCAAGATCGGCCCGGCCCTTGCGGCCGGCTGCACGGTGGTGCTGAAGCCGGCGGCCGAGACCCCGCTGACCGCCCTCGCGGTCGCGCGGATCCTCCGCGAGGCCGGCGTGCCCGACGGCGCGGTCGAGGTCGTCACGACCACCGATGCCGCCGGGGTGGTGGGCGCCTGGCTGACCGACGCCCGCGTCCGGAAGGTCTCCTTCACCGGCTCGACCGGCGTCGGCCGCACTCTGCTGCTCCAGGCGGCCGACCGGGTGCTCAACGCCTCGATGGAGCTCGGCGGCAACGCGCCTGTCGTGGTCACCGAGGACGCCGACCTCGACGCGGCCGTTGCGGGCACGATGGTCGCGAAGTTCCGCAACGGCGGGCAGGCCTGCACGGCCGCCAACCGGATCTACGTGCACCGCGACGTCGCCTTCGACTTCCTCGCCCGGTTCGGCGCGGCGGTCGAGAAGCTCACGGTCGGCCCCGCCCCCGACGGCGCCGCGATCGGCCCGCTGATCACCGCGGCCGCCGTGGACCGCGTCCGCCGTACTGTCGAGCACGCGGTCGCCGAGGGCGCCCGGATCTCTCACCGCGCCCAGCTGCCCGACGCACCCGGGCACTTCTACCCGCCGACCGTGCTCGCCGACGTCGCCCCCGACGCCACGATCCTCCGCGACGAGATCTTCGGCCCGGTCGCCCCGGTCGTCGTGTGGGACGACGAGGACGAGCTGATCCGCCTGGTCAACGACACCGAGTACGGCCTCGCGGCGTACGTCTTCGCCGGCGAGCTCGGCCGCGCCGTCCGGCTCGGCGAGCGCATCGAGGCCGGCATGGTCGGCATCAACCGGGGCCTGGTCTCCGACCCCTCCGCGCCGTTCGGCGGCGTGAAGCAGAGTGGCCTCGGCCGCGAGGGTGCGCGCGAGGGGCTGCGGGAGTTCCAGGAGACGCAGTACCTCAGCGTCGACTGGCCCGAGTAGCAGCCGCACTAGATGACTAATTCCAAGGCCTCGCACGCTGCGCGACGCTCATCATCCGCTCCGGCGGCGTTGCCGACGCTTGAAAGACGTCCAGTCTGCCGACGCATCGGCGCCTTGCCGGAGCGGCGCTGAGCGCCGCTCGCTTGCACGATCCCTTGGAATTACTCATCTAGTTGATCTGCTGGCTCGCGGCGATCTTGCGGGTGACCGCGGTCAGCGCCGCGGCGAACGCGGCGGTGTCGGCCCGGAAGGTCGGCGCGGTGAGCGAGAGCGCGGCCAGCACCATGCCGCTGCTCCCGAACAGCGGCACCGCGACCGAGGTGTAGCCGGCCGTGGTCTCCTCCTGCTCCACGGCGTACTGCCTCTCGCGGACCCCGCGCAGCTGCTCGGCCAGCACCCCGGGCAACACGATCGTCACCGGGGTCACCCGCTCCAGCCCCCGGTCGACGACCTCGTCGAGCAGCGACGGCGGGCCGTAGGCCAGCAGCACCTTCCCGGTGGCGGTGCTGTGCAGCGGCATCCGGCCGGCGATCCGGGAGGGTCGGGTCGCCTGGCGGGCGCCGGTCACCTTCTCCAGGTAGAGCACGTCGAGCCCGTCGAGTACGGCGAGATGCACGGTCTCCTTGGTACTGAAGTGGAGGCCCTCCATGAGCGGACGGACCGCGTCGCGGAGCACCCGGAAGCGGGGCACCCGGCTGCCCAGCTCGAAGGCCCGCATGCCGAGCCGGTACTCCAGCCCGGACCGCTCGAGCATGCCCCACTCGAGCAGCTCCTGGGCGAGCCGGTGCACCGAGGCCTTCGAGATGCCCGTCTGGCGGGCGAGCTCGGAGAGCGACAGGTCGACGTCGTCGAGCTGGAAGGCCTCGAGGATCAGCCGGGCCTTGCCGAGCACGCTGTTGGCGCCGGCCCCCTGCCCCTCGCCGTAGCGCCGCGGTTGGACCGTCGTCACCTCAGCCCGCCTCCCTCGCATCGTGGCCGTCCAGCACCAGCACCGTCCGGACCAGGACCTCGACCAGCCGGCGTGCCTCGCGGACGTCCACGAGGTTCATGCCGAGCGTGAAGTCGACACTCTCACCATCCGACCCCGCGGGGACCTTCGGCATGCCGACCCGGGCCGTCGGGATGCCGCGCATCCGGAGGATGTTGGCGTCGGTGGCTCCGCTGTTCTCACGGATCGGCTGGTGCGGTACGCCGGCGACCGCCTCCCACGCCGCGACGGCGGCTCGGATGACCGGCGCGTCCGGATCGGTGCGGGACGCGGGGATGCCCGCGATCTGGTCGACCCGCAGCTCCGCCTCGAGCTCGCGGCCCAGGGCGGTCACGAACTCGCGGACCTCGCGCGTCACGGTCGCCGGGGTCTGCCGGGTCGTCAACCGCACGTCGGCCCGCAGCCGCACGGTCGCGGGCGTCGAGGCGGCCAGGTGGCCGAGCCCGCCCTCGACCGAGGACACCACGCCCTGCGGGCGCATGGTGTCGTGCTCGTGGCGTACGGCGTACTCCGCGAACCAGTCCTCCAGCCGGTTCGCGACGACGCCGGCGAGCGCGACGGCGTTGCGGTAGGGCATCCGGTGCCGGCTGCCGACGTAGGTGTGCTCGCCGGGCACCACGATGTCGAGCCAGGCCAGGCCGACCTCCTCGTGGGAGACGCTCCAGCCCGGCTTGGCGATCACCGCATGGTCGGTCGTGAACCCACGCTCGGCCAGGAAGCCGGCGCCGACGCCGTGACCGGTGTTGGCCCGGCCGGGCGTGCCGATCCCCTCGGGCGCGAACGTCGGCATGCCGCCGGCGCCGAACCCGGCGACCACGTCGCCGGCCAGCTCCACGCCCGAGGCCGCCAGTGCCTCGAAGGCGACGAGCACGCAGGCCGCATGCCCCTTCGGGTTGCCCGCGCCCAGCCCCTGGACGAGGTCGCCGCGGACCACCGCACGGGGCAGCATGTCGGGCCGCATCCGGCGGGCGGCACCGGGCACGTCCCGCGTGGGATCACCGGTCGTGAAGGTGTCCAGCGGCGCGTAGAGCAGGGTCGACGCGCCGGTGCCGGAGCCGCGGAGCACGGCGACCGCGTTGGCCTGGAGCCCGTCGATCCACTGGACCTTCGACTCGATCCGGTCGCCGAAGAGACGGGCGGCGATCCAGGACGCGAGCTCGCCCTCCGCGCCGGTCGGGCTCGCGACGTCGACGAGGCCGGTGATGGCGGCGAGCAGATCCTCGTCGGCCACTCGCCGCATCACGCGGCCGACGGCCGCATCGAGCGGCGCGCTCATCCCGGCTCCCCCTCGACGGGCACCTCCGCCGGGTGCTTGCCGAGGAAGTCGAGGCTCAGCTCGTTGTACCGGTCGGCCTGCTCGTGCTGGGGCCAGTGGCCGCAGTCGTCGAGGAGGACCAGCTCCGAGCCCGGGATCGCGTCGTGCATGGCGGTCGCCTCGGGCACGTCGCCGAAGGGGTTGTCGCGGCCCCACACGATCAGCGTCGGGACGGTGATCTGCGCGAGGTCCCCCGGCTCGAGGATGTTCCGCAGCCGGGTCTCGATCTCCTGCAGGCACAGCAGGTTGTCGATGTTCGCGACGAAGTCGGGGCGGTGGTAGATCTCGTGCCGCACGGTCACGAGCTCCTCGGTGGCGTTGCCCGGGTCCGCCATCAGCAGCTGCATCCGGCGGCGGGTCAGCTCGACGTCGTCGGTCTCGACCGCGCGCCGGGTGCTGGTCCGGATCCGCTCCATCACCTCGGGGTTGGCGACCGTGCCGCCCGCGCACAGCAGCTGCAGCGACGCGATCCGATCGGGGTCGTCGATGGCGGCCCGACCGCCGACCCAGCCGCCGAGGGACTCCCCGACGATGTGGGCCCGGTCGACGCCGACGGCGTCCATGTAGGCCAGCAGGTGGTCGCGGTAGCGCGGGATCTCGTACGGGTGGTCCGGCTTGCCGGTGTAGCCGTGGCCGAGCATGTCGATCGCGTGGCAGCTGTACCGCTCGGCGTGCGGGCGGAGGTTGCGGACGAACGCCTCCAGGTGACCGGAGGTGCCGTGCAGGAAGATCACCGCCTCGGCACCGTCGCCGGCGCGCAGCGAGCGGGTCGGGACGCCGGCCGCGTCGACGGTCGACAGGCTGAAGTCCAGGTCGGCCAGCTCGGCCCAGATGGTGCGGGCCAGGTCGTTGCTCATGTCTGCTCTCCCTCGAGGTAGGTCACGGTGGTTGAGGTGCGAAGGCCCCCAGGCCCTGGCCGCCCCGGTGGTTGAGGTGCGAAGGCGCCCTGGCGCCTGAGCCTCGAAACCACCGCTGCGGCACTCGCTCAGGGCTGGTTGATACGGGTCACCCGGGTGTTGACCCGGCCGGCGAGCCCGGGCAGCACGGCCTGGTGGCTCGCCAGGCGCCGGCTCGCCAGGCCGAGCCCGGCCAGGACCAGGGCGATCAGCCCGGGGCCGAGGATCTTCTTCATGCGCTTGCTCCTTGGACGTCGAGGAGATGGACGGGCTCACGGGTGGTCGACGGAGCTCAGGAAGCCGTCGACGATCGCGTGGTAGGCGGCGGGACGCTCCTCCTGGAGGTGGTGGGAGACGTGGTCCATCACGTGCAGGTTCCCGTTCCGCACCATGCGCGCGAGCATCATCGGGTAGTCCGGGGTCAGGAACGCGTCCTCGCGGCCCCACATGAACAGGGCGGGTGCCTCGACGCGGCCGAGCTCCTCGGTCAGGTCCTGCCACTCCCCGCGCGGGGAGTCGGACATCGCGGCGAGCTCGCGCTCCTCGGGGTCGAGGCTCCGCTGCCAGCGCATCTCCAGCGTCTCGTCGGGGAGCCGGTCGGCGTCGTACCACTCCAGCCGGGTGATCAGGGACCGCATCTTCTCCCGGGTCGGCCCCTCGCCGCCGTAGTAGACGTCGCGGGCGTTCCGGCCCCGGTGACCGTTCTCGGGCAGCGGTGCGAGGGGGCCGTAGAAGACCGGCATGCTCCCGGTGATCACCAGCGAGCGCACCCGGTCCGGGTAGTTGGCCGCGAGGCAGAGCGCGATCGTGCCGCCCCACGAGTTGCAGACGAAGTCGGCCCTCTCGACGCCGAGCTCGTCCATCAGGGCGACCGTCTTGGCGGCGTGGAAGTCCCACATCGGCCCGCTGATCCGGCACTTCTCGGACCCGCCGTACTGGAGGATGTCGACGATCAGGCAGCGTCGGTCGATCGCGAACAGCGGGGCGACCGGGCCGAAGTCGCTCCAGCCCGTGCAGCCGGGGCCGCCGCCGTGCAGGAAGATCGTGTCCGGGCCCTGCCCGATGTCGAGGTAGTGGTACCTCACGCCACCGGCGTCGGCGTACCGGCTCTCGGGCATCGGTCCGGCCACGGAAGACGTGAGCCGATCGGTCGTCGTGGTCATGGTGTGCTCTCTCCTCGTTCGATCACTGCGGCGCCCATGCCGGTCAGCCATTCGGGCATCGGCGAGTAGGCAAGGGCCTGTCCAGGTGCGAAGCCGAGCGCGGAGGCCATCACCATCCAGGTGCGCAGCTCCTGCCCGCCGTTGCCGGCCCGGGCCTCGATCTCCTCGGTCGTCAGCTCCGCGTACGAGCGCAGGTCGCCCCTCTCCAGGTCCGCAAGGAACTCCTCGTCGAACTCGGAGACGATCGTCGGCCGGGCGCCGACGATGATCTCCCGGCGCCGCTTGTCGTAGCGGCTCCACTGGCCACGGCCGTTGAGCCAGGCCTCGACCAGGAACTCCTCGTCCTCGCCCTCGGGGGCGGTCCAGTCCGACGGCCAGGGCAGCTGGTGCGACAGGCCGCCCGAGGAGACCACCACGACGCGCTTGTCGTCGGGCATCCCGGCGACCGCGGCCGCGAGGTTCGCGCCGAGCTCGACGCACCGGCTCATCCGGGGCAGCGGGGCGGCGAACACGTTCACCACCAGCGGCACAACGGGTACGTCGATGCCGTCGAGCAGCCACTGGATGGCGTGCGTCTGGCCGTGGTCGATGGTCAGCCTCGCGGAGATCGCCACCTCGGTGCCGGCGTCGACGAGCGCGGCGGCGAGCGCCCGGGCGAACTCGGGATCGGTGCGCTGCGGGCCCTGCGGCGTTCCGCCGTCGCCCGCCGCGACCACCTCGCCGACCCCGAGCGTGAACGACGGGATCAGGTCCAGCCAGAAGCCGCGGAAGTGGTTGGATCCGACCACCACGACGACGTCCGGCCGGGCCTCGGCGATCCTGGCGCGGGCGGCGGCCAGGCCGTCGCGGAACGCCTCGGCCCGCTCGGTGTGGACGACCTGGTCCCAGTGGGTGTTCATCAGCGTCGAGTGCGAGGCACCGACGCCGAGCACGATGGCTGCCATCGGTCGGTCCCCTCAGGCCGTCGGGTCGGCCGGGTCGAGTCCCTGCTCGCGTAGCCGGTCGAGCCGGTCCTCCGTCGTGTCCTCGGCGAGCTTGCGCCACTGCAGCAGCGAGTCGTCGGGGCGGTAGAGCTTCTCCGGCGGCGCGTCGGTGACCTCGACCATCCACTTGTCCTGCCCGGAGAACTGGCCGTGGAAGAGCCACCGCACCGCGCCGAGGTACTTGGCGTAGAACGGCAGCGTCCGGGCGCCCTGCCGGAAGTCCGCCAGCACGCCGACGTAGAGGTGCTGGTCGGCGTCCACCGGCACGTAGAACTCGTAGTGGATGAACGTCGGGTAGGCGATCCGCAGCACGCCGGGCATGCTCACGCTCGCGAAGCCGGGGAACTCCTGGGCCGCGATCACCGGATTCACCTCGCGGTGCGAGGAGGTGTTCCCGATGTTCTTGGTCTCCTTCGGCGGCCTGGCCTTCCACCACCCCAGCCCGCTCCACCGACCCAGGCCCGGGAAGTCCGCCTCCCAGAACTGCTGCTCCTGGACACGGTAGATCCACCGCCCGCGCTTGACGATCCTCGTCGTGTTCCACACCGGCATCGGCTTGAACAGCCGCCACAGGGCCGTCCGGTGCAGGTACTTGGCGTGGCCCTCGTCGTAACCGTTCTCGCAGGCGAACCGCCAGTTGCCCTCGCGCGGCTGGATGCGCTGGCCGAGCACGGCGGCGTTGCCCACGAGCTCCTCGGGCAGCTGCTCGTCGATCGGGTGCGGCTCCTCGCCGTCGCCGACATAGACCCACACCATGCCGAGCCGCTCCTCGACGTCGTACGTCGGCTGGGTGACCTTGCCGCAGATCGGCGACTCCGGGCCGTCGGTGATCGCGGCGGCGAGGTCGCCGGTCTCGAGGTCGAAGGTCCACCCGTGGTAGACGCACGAGACCGTGCCGGGGAACTGCTTGTTGCCGTAGCTGAGCGGCACGCCGCGGTGCGGGCACCGGTCCTTCATCCCGAAGATCCGGCCCCGGTCGCGGATCACGAACAGCTCCTCGCCGAGCAGCCGCACCTTGCGCGGCTTCTCGCCGACCTGGTTCGAGAAGCAGACCGGGTACCAGTAGCCGCGGAACCCGGCGTCGGCCGCCTGGTAGTGCGGCCAGCTCGACCAGTCCTGGCGCCCGGGCAGCCTGCCCTCGCGGTGGCGGGCCGCCTGCGTCGGCGACGGGGGGTTCGCTGTCTCGGTCATGGTCTGCTCCACGTTCCTACTGGCACGGCATCGCGCTCGATCTCGGTGGGTCTCGGTGGGCTGCCGTCGCGTGGCGGCGTCTCCGACCGGGAGGACACCAGCGGCCGCGACCCCGCGACAAGGCGCGTGGTCCGCCTGGCGGACCGGGGCACCGGATTCGTCGTCCGGTCCGGTCAGCGGTCCACGGCAGAGGCCGAGTGGCCGCCGGCCTTCCTACATTCGCCGCCGAGGGAATCGAGTCGCCTGGAGGCACGACATGTCCGCACCACCCGTCCGCACCGACGTGCTCGTCGTCGGGGCCGGCCCGACCGGCCTGTACGGCGCCTACTACGCCGGCTTCCGCGGCCTGTCCACGGTGGTGGTCGACGTGCTCCCCGCGCTCGGCGGCCAGGTCACGGCGCTCTACCCGGAGAAGGAGATCCGCGACGTCGCCGCGATCCCCTCGATCCGCGGCCGCGACTTCGTGAGCGCGCTGGAGGCGCAGGCGGCGGCGTTCGACCCCACCTACCTGCTCGGGCGACAGGCCAGGCGGCTGGAGTACGCCGACGGCGAGCCGGTCGTCACGCTCGACGACGGCACCGTCGTCCACGCGCGCGCCGTCGTGCTTACGGCCGGCATCGGCACGCCCACGCCCCGCCCGCTGCCCTGCGGCGACGAGTGGGTCGGTACCGCCCTGTCCTACTTCGTGGTCGACCCGACCGCCCACGCCGACCGCGACGTCGTCATCGTCGGGGGCGGCGACTCCGCGCTGGACTGGGCAGACACCCTGGAGCCGATCGCCCGCAGCGTCACCCTCGTGCACCGGCGGGCGGCGTTCCGGGGCCACGCGGCGACCCTGGCCCGGGTGCGCGCCGGCTCGAGCGCCATCCACGTCGACACCGAGGTCGTCGGCCTCCACGGCGACCTCGGGTCCGGGACCCTCGCCAAGGTCACCCTCCGCGGCAAGGGCGGCGACGAGACCGTCGTGGCGGCCGACCACGTGATCGCGGCGCTCGGCTTCATCAGCGACCTCGGGCCGCTGCGCGACTGGGGCCTGGCGCTCGAGGGCAGGTCCGTCGCGGTCGACCGGAGCCTGCGCACCAACCTCCCCCGCGTGTACGCGGCCGGGGACCTGACCGACTACGACGGCAAGGTCAGGCTGATGTCGGTCGGCTTCGGCGAGGTGGCGACGGCGATGAACCACGTCGCCGTCGACCTCGACCCCGACCTCACCCTGTTCCCGGGTCACTCGACCGACGGCGCCTGAGCCACCCACCGACGCTCCACGAGAGGACCACCATGAGCTACGTCATCGGCTCGGACTGCATCGACGTCCTGGACCGTTCCTGTGTCGACGTGTGTCCGGTCGACTGCATCTACGAAGGCGACCGCAAGAGCTACATCCAGCCCGACGAGTGCATCGACTGCGGCGCCTGCGAGGTCGAGTGCCCGGTCACCGCCATCGTCGTCGACCGGAAGGCACGCAAGGACCCGGAGCTGACGGCGCACCTCGACGACTCGCGCACCTTCTTCGACGAGACCCTGCCGGGACGCGCCGAGCCGATCGGCAGCCCGGGCGGCGCCCAGGCGTACGGCGTGATCGGCGCGGACACCCCGCTGGTCGCGGACTGGTCCGCCTGAGAACCCGATCCGGAGCGCTCCTCGGCAGCGACGGCGGTGGCTCGGGGCGGCGCTGCTTCATCAAGGGATGAAGGTGAGGCCGCGCTTCCCCGGCCGAGCTCGGCCGGGGAAGCGCGGGGCGATCCTCATCCCTTGATGAACCCGCAGCCTCGGGTCCGGTGGGTGGCCCAGCGCCGGCGTCGGCACACCCGGGATATCCCGTGGCGCCGGCTCCGGCGCCCGGGCTACGGTCACGCCATGACCCGGCCCGCGCCGAGGACGCCTCGTGGCGTGGCTCGGAACCCCGACCACGCCGGTAGCGCCTGACGCTGCCCCTACCGAGGCGCACTCGGCCTGCTCCTGCTTTGTCATCACCGAGGAGCAAGGAGAACCGGGTGTCCGACACCTTCACCTGCGTGCGATGCGGACTCGTCGTCATCACGCTCGCGCCCGACGACGTACGCCGTAACCACTGCCCGAGCTGCCTGAGCTCGCTGCACACGCTCGACCACGCCGCTGGCGGCGCTTCCGACTGCCGGGGACGGATGGCCCCGCTGTCGATCGCCGTCCGGCGCGACGGCTCGTGGGCGCTGGTCCACCGCTGCACGCGCTGCCGAGAGCTCGACCTGCATCCGACCGCTGCCGACGACAACCAGCTGATCCTGATGCGGCTGGCCGTCCGACCGCTCGCGGAGCCGCCGTTCCCACTCGACGTCTTCGGCACCCTCTAGAGCCAGAAGATGCCGAGGAGGAAGTCGACGTCGAGGCGCACCCAGCGCCCCAAGGACGTCCTGCATCGCACCGGCGCCGCCGACACCTTCCGGTGCGTCGGCTGCCGGCTCCACGTGCCGGTCGTCGCGCCCGGCACGGCGCACCGCAACCACTGCCCGAGTTGCCTGACCAGCCGCCACGTCGACGGCCGGGTCCCCGGTGACCGTGCGTCGCCGTGCGGCGGCCGGATGGTCGCGGTCAGCCTGTCGGTGCGCGCGGACGGCGAGTGGCTGCTGGTGCACGAGTGCACCGGCTGCGGCGCGCTGAAGCTGAACCGGATCGCCGGCGACGACAACGCGCTCGCCCTGGTCCGGATCGCGGTGCGGCCGCTGGCCGATCCGGGGCTGGGACGTCGGGCGATGCTCTCGCTCTGAGGTCCCGAGGCGCCCGCGATGGACGCGGCGTCGACCCGGCCCGGCGGGGTGGGACAATTCGGCGGGCTGGGCGGGCGCGTCTTCCACCGATGCGCGCGCACAGGCGCTCAGCCTTGCGCACACGTCGAACAACGGCGGTCGATCTCGATCGAGCGTGACACCAACCAGGGGGCAGGCATGGACTACGTCTACGACTTCTCGCACGGCAGCAAGGACCAACGAGACCTCCTCGGCGGCAAGGGCGCCAACCTCGCCGAGATGACCAATCTCGGACTTCCGGTCCCCCCGGGATTCACGATCACCACCGAGGCCTGCCGGGCCTATCTCCGGCACGGCGGGGAGCCCGAGGGCCTCGCCGAGCAGGTGTCCGCGCACCTGGCCACGCTCGAGGGCACGATGGGCCGCCGGCTCGGCCAGGCCGACGACCCGCTGCTGGTCAGCGTGCGGTCCGGCGCGAAGTTCTCGATGCCGGGGATGATGGAGACCGTCCTCAACATCGGGCTCAACGACGAGTCCGTCGTCGGGCTGGCCCGCCAGAGCCAGGACGAGCGGTTCGCCCAGGACTCCTACCGCCGGCTGCTGCAGATGTTCGGCGCCACCGTCCTCCACATCGACGGCGAGCACTTCTCCGAGGCGCTCGACGCGGCCAAGAAGGCCCGCGGCACCGAGAGCGACCTCGACCTCGACGCCGACGATCTCCGCGGGCTGGTCGAGACGTTCAAGGCGATCGTCCGCGAGCGGGCCGGCCGGGAGTTCCCGCAGGACCCGCGCGAGCAGCTGGACCTCGCCGTACGCGCGGTCTTCGACTCGTGGAACACCGACCGGGCCCGGCTGTACCGCCGCCAGGAGCGGATCCCCGAGGACCTCGGCACCGCCGTCAACATCCAGGCCATGGTGTTCGGCAACTTCGGCATGGACTCCGGCTCCGGCGTGGCGTTCACCCGCGACCCTGCCAGCGGCGCCCAGGGCGAGTACGGCGACTACCTGCAGAACGCCCAGGGCGAGGACGTCGTCGCCGGCATCCGCAACACGGTCAGCCTGGCCGACTTCGCCGAGGTCGACCGGGCCTCCCACGACGAGCTGATGGCGATCATGGCCCGGCTCGAGCGGCACTACCGCGACATGTGCGACATCGAGTTCACCGTCGAGCGCGGCAAGCTCTGGATGCTGCAGACCCGCGTCGGCAAGCGCACGCCCGAGGCGGCGTTCCGGATCGCGATCCACATGGTCGACGAGGGCCTGATCCAGATGGACGAGGCCGTGACCCGGGTGACCGGCGAGCAGCTGGCGCAGCTGATGTTCCCGCGCTTCGACGAGTCGGCCGAGCGCACCCTCCTCGCGACCGGCATGAACGCCTCCCCCGGCGCGGCCGTCGGCCGGGCGGTCTTCGACTCCGACACCGCGGTGGAGTGGGCCGAGCGGGGCGAGGACGTGATCCTGGTCCGCAAGGAGACCAACCCCGACGACCTGCGGGGCATGGTCGCGGCCCGGGGCATCCTCACCAGCCGCGGCGGCAAGACCTCCCACGCGGCCGTGGTCGCGCGCGGCATGGGCCGGACCTGTGTGTGCGGCGCCGAGGCGCTGGACGTCGACGCGAAGGCGCGCGAGTTCCGGGTCCGCGGCGGCGGCACGGTGCGCGAGGGCGACCTGATCTCGATCGACGGCTCCACCGGCGAGGTGTTCGCCGGCGAGGTCCCGGTCTCGGCCGCGCTGGTGGTCCGGCACTTCGAGGGCGAGAAGGTCGACGACGACCTCGTCAGCGCCGTCGCCCGGATCATGGCCCACGCCGACGGCGCCCGCCGGCTGCGGGTGCGCGCCAACGCCGACACCCCCGAGGACGCCGCCCGCGCCCGCCGGTTCGGCGCCCAGGGCATCGGGCTGTGCCGCACCGAGCACATGTTCCTCGGCGACCGGCGCGAGCTGGTGGAGACCCTGATCGTGGCCGAGAACGAGGACGACCAGCGCGCCGCCCTCGACGCGCTGCTGCCGCTGCAGCGCCAGGACTTCACCGAGATCCTCGAGGCCATGGACGGGCTGCCGGTCACGATCCGGCTGATCGACCCGCCGCTCCACGAGTTCCTGCCCGACCTGACCGAGCTCTCGGTGAAGGTCGCCCTCGCCGAGGAACGCGGCGAGCCCGACGAGCACGACCTGGTGCTGCTCCGGCACGTCCGGCGACTGCACGAGCAGAACCCGATGCTCGGCCTGCGCGGCGTCCGGCTGGGCATCCAGATCCCCGGCCTGTTCCAGATGCAGGCCCGCGCGATCCTCGAGGCAGCGGCCGACCGGGCCGCCCTCGGCATGCGGCCGCTGCCGGAGATCATGATCCCGCTCGTCGCCAGCGTGCGCGAGCTCGAGATCGTCAAGGCCGACATCCTCGCGGTCGCGGCCGAGGTCGAGCGGAGCCGTGGCGTGACGCTCGAGTACTCGGTCGGCACCATGATCGAGCTGCCGCGTGCCGCCTTCCTGGCCGACCGGATCGCCGCCGAGGCCGAGTTCTTCTCGTTCGGCACCAACGATCTGACCCAGATGGCGTGGGGCTTCTCCCGCGACGACGTCGAGGCGGCGTTCTTCTCCCGCTACTTCGAGCACGGCATCTTCGACGTCTCCCCGTTCGAGTCGCTCGACACCCGCGGGGTCGGCGGCATGGTCGAGATGGGGACCCGGAAGGGCCGCGAGGTCCGACCCGACCTCAAGGTCGGCGTCTGCGGCGAGCACGGCGGCGACCCGCGCTCGATCCACTTCTTCGACGAGGTCGGGCTCAACTACGTCTCCTGCTCCCCCTTCCGCGTGCCGGTCGCCCGGCTGGAGGCGGGCCGCTCGGTGCTGAAGCGCCGGTAGTGGTCGTCGCTGGAGGTTCCTCGGGGGTGGCCCGTGCTCCGGGTGCGTGCATCGCAAGGCGGCGGAGCGAAGGCATACCGCGTCGTCTTTCGAGCGACGCCAACGCAGCGAGGTGCGCGCTCGGGGTGCGGGACGCCCGAAGAACCTCCGGTGGTGGCCACTAGCCGCCGGCCGGGTCTGCATACTCGATGCATGGACCCGGCCGCGGTAGCGCCCGACGCCTTCGAGGCGATGGTCGTCGACGCCCTCGACTCGCTGCCCGACTGGGTGCAGCCCGTGGTCGACGAGATCGCCGTCCTCGTCGACGACGAGCAGCCCGAGGCCGAGCGCCGTCCCGGCGTCCTGCTCCTCGGCCTCTACCGCGGTGTACCGCGCACCACCCACTACGGCCGCGCCCCCGGCACCCTGCCGGACACGATCACGCTCTACCGGATCCCGATCGTGGCGGCCTGCGCCCGGGTCGAGGACGTGCCCGACCGGGTGCGCACCGTGCTGGTCCACGAGGTCGGCCACGCGATGGGCCTGTCCGAGGCGCGGCTGCGCGAGCTCGGCTGGGCCTGACCAGCGACGGGCTGTCGTCGCACCCGACCTGAGTGTCGCGGATCCGCCGATTGGGGAGCCGCCTGGTCAGGTGCGTGAGTCGATGAACGGCGAAAGGGCCTCCGACCAGCGCTTCCGCTGGCCAGAGGCCCTTCTCGGAGCCGCCTGTCGGAATCGAACCGACGACCTTCTCATTACGAGTGAGACGCTCTACCGACTGAGCTAAGGCGGCGTGCTGCCCGGCACGGGCAACCCGAGGAAGTATAGGGAGCGGGGCGCCGGGCCGCGAAAACGGGGCCGCTGCCCGGAGGGCGGGTGCCGCGGGACCGGACAGCGCCGGGCCGGCGGAAATGCGAACTGCCCGGATCCTGGGATCCGGGCAGTCGACAGCCCTCCGTGCGCCGAACGCGACAACGCCGCCCGGAGGGTGGTCCGGGTCAGGCCGCGAGCGTGACCTTCGAGGTCGAGACGGCCTTCTTGCCGGTCACCAGGGCCTGCTCGGCCCCGCACCAGCAGGTGAACGAGACGACGATGCCATGGTCGGTGTTGGTCATCCCGGTGATCTGGCTCGAGAAGATGAGCTGACGCTTCTCGCACTGGGTGCACAGGTGATCGAACATGGATGGCCTCCCTCTCACGGTCCTCGGTCGCCCTCACGGCGAACGTCTCCACCACCATGGTCCAACATCCGTATCCATAGGGGTAGCCTTACTTTCCTTTAGAAAGAACAGGCTCGACCTAGAGTTGTGATCATGCTCTCACTCCACCAGCTCACCTGCTTCCTCGCGACGTACGAGCGCGGGTCGCTCACCGCGGCGGCCGAGCAGCTGGGCTACGCCCAGCCATCGGTGTCGGAGCAGATCCGGGCGCTGGAGAAGTCGCTCGGGGTCCAGCTCTTCCGGAGGGTCGGACGCGGCGTCGTGCCGACCACCGTCGCCGACACCCTGCGCCCGCACGCCGAGCGGGTGCTGGCCGCGGTCGACGAGGCCCAGCAATCGGTGCAGCGGGTGAAGAGCTTCGAGACCGGGACGATCCGGTTCGGCATGTTCGGCACCGCGCGGCTGTACGCCGGGGCGGGGCTGGTCGCCGACGTGCTGTCCCGCTACCCGGGGGTGCGGGTGGAGCTGATCGGCCAGAACTCCATGGACGTCCAGGAGGACCTGCGCCGCGGCCGGATCGAGGCCGCGATGATCGCGGTGCCGCAGGTCGACAGCGAGGGGTTCGAGGTGACGCCGGTGGCCCGCGACGAGCTCGTCTACATCAGCACGGACCCGGCCCGGCTGGAGAGCCCGGTCACCGCGCACCGGCTCGCGCGGGCCTCCCTGGTGATGCCCGAGACCACCTGGCGCGCCGACGACTCCACCCGCCGGGTGCTGCGGCGGATGCTGCACGAGACCGGCCGCAACCCGCAGACCCGGATCGAGGTCGAGGACGTCGAGACCGCGGTCGAGCTCGTGGGCATGGGGTACGCCGACTCGGTGATCCCGAAGGGCGCGGCGCTCCAGCTGCTGCCGCGCCTGGCGCCCGACGCGGGCTGGGTGTCGTTGCGGCCGCGCCAGTACGACACGTTCGCGATCGTCCACCGCACCGACGCGCTGCTCTCCCCCGCCGCCCGGCTGATGATCGAGCTCGCGACCAAGCGCATCCAGGCGATCGCCGACCCGATCTGACGATCCACCGTGCCGGAGCGGCCGGGAGCCCTACGATCGGTGGCGTGTGCGACACCTTCGTGATGCGGGGGATCGGCGGCTACCTGCTCGCCAAGAACTCCGATCGCGATCCCAACGAGGCGCAGCTGTGGGAGTGGACGCCGGCCGCCGACCACGCGCCCGACGCACCGGCGCGCACGACGTACGTCGAGCTGCCACAAATCGCCCGCACGCACGCCACCGTCGTCTCGCGGCCGTGGTGGATGTGGGGCGCCGAGATGGGCGCCAACGAGCACGGTGTCGCGATCGGCAACGAGGCGGTCTTCACCAAGGAGAAGGCCGGCCTGGAGCCCGGGCTGCTCGGCATGGACCTGCTTCGGCTCGCGCTGGAGCGGTCGACCGACGCACGCGAGGCCGTCGAGGTGATCGTCGGGCTGCTCGAGGAGCACGGCCAGAGCGGGCGGTGCAGTGCCGAGCGGCGCCGGTTCACCTATCACAACAGCTTCCTGGTCGCCGACCGCGAGCGGGCGATCGTGCTCGAGACCGCCGGGCGCCAGTGGGCGACCGAGGACGTGAAGGGTCACGTCCGCAGCATCAGCAACGGGCTGACCATCCCCGGCTTCGCCGAGAGGTACGCCGACCGACTGCGCGGCCGGGTCGCGGCGTGCGACGTACGCCGTGGCCTGACCCAGCGTCGGGCGAGCGAGAGCGGCGGGGTCCTCGGCGCGATCGGGATCCTGCGCGACACCGGCACCGGCGGCGGGCCGCGGTGGTCGCCGCTGAACGGGTCGATGGCCGGCCCCAACATGCACGCCGGCGGACTGCTCGCGTCGAGCCAGACCGTGTCGTCGTGGGTCAGCGACCTGACGAACGGCGTGCACTGGGCGACCGGCACCAGCGACCCGGCGTTCTCGCTGTTCGTGCCGCTGCGGGTCGGCGAGCCGGCCGCAGACGCGGCGTACCCGACCAAGGACGTCGACAACCACCGCGACGAGCACTCCCTGTGGTGGCAACAGGCCGCACTGCACCGCCGCGCCCTGCGCGACTGGGTGCGGGCCGAGCGCGTCATCGCCGCCGACCGTGACCGGCTGCAGCGGCGCTGGCTCGGCGACCCGCCCAGCACGGACGAGGCGCTGGAGCAGGCGGCCGAGGCCCGGCGGCGGTGGCGCACGGGGATCGACCCGGTCACCGTCCGCGACAGCCGGCCGCTGTGGGTGCAGCGACGGTGGGCCGGCTTCGAGCACGCGGCGAGGGCACACTCGTGACCCGCACCGACGTCGTGGTCGTCGGCGCCGGGCTCGCCGGCCTGTCGGCGGCGCGCGCGGTGCAGGCGGCGGGCCGCTCGGTCGTCGTGGTCGAGGCACGCGACCGGGTGGGTGGTCGCACCGAGGCCGGCCTGCTCTCCGACGGCCAGTGGATCGAGCTCGGCGGCCAGTGGCTGGGTCCGACCCAGGACCGGATGTACGCGCTGGTGGCCGAGCTCGGCCTGGAGACGATCCCGACGTACAACGACGGCGACATCGTCTTCGGGCTCTGCGGGCGCATCGGACGACTGGCCGGCCGGAAGGGGGCGGTGCCGCGGCTGAACCCGTTCGCGATCGCCGACCTCGCGCAGGGCACGCTGCGGTTCGCGCGGCTCGCGAAGCGGGCCGACCTCGAGCGGCCGTGGGCCACGCCGCACGCGGCCGAGCTCGACGGGCAGACCTTCCGCACCTGGGTGCGCCGCAACCTGCGCACGCCGCAGGGCCGGGCCTACTTCGAGCTCTTCTGCGAGGCGGTGTTCTCCGCCGGGCTCGCGGACGTGTCGCTGCTGCACGCGCTCTTCTACACCCACTCCGGCACCGACATGGACACGCTGATGGCCGTCGACCGCGGCGCCCAGCAGGACCGGGTCGCCGGCGGCTCGTGGCTGGTCAGCGAGCGGCTGGCCGCCGGCCTCGACGTACGCCTCTCCTCGCCGGTGCGGTCCGTCGCACACGGCGAGGGTGGCGTGCGGGTGACGACCCGCGACGGCACGGCGTACGACGCGGAGCGGGCGATCGTCACGCTGCCGCCGACGCTGGCCGGGCGGCTGGAGTACGACCCCGTGCTGCCGTCGTGGCGCGACCAGCTGACCCAGAAGCTGCCGGCGGGCAGCGTGTTCAAGGTGTACGCCGTCTACCCGACGCCGTTCTGGCGCTCCGCGGGGCTCAACGGGCAGGCGGGATCTGATCGCGGGCCGGTCAAGGTCACCTTCGACAACACGCCGCCGGGCTATGAGCGCGGCATCCTGATGGGCTTCATCGAGGCCGACGACGGCCGCCGCTGGGCCCGGCGCACTCCCGAGGAGCGGCGGGCCGCCGTGGTCGACTGCTTCGTCCGCTACTTCGGCCCGCGGGCCGCCGAGCCGCTGGAGTACGTCGAGCGCGACTGGATGGCCGAGGAGTTCAGCCGCGGCTGCTACGGCGCACACTTCGCGCCCGGCGTCTGGACGTCGTACGGCGCGGCGCTGCGTGCCCCGATCGACCGGCTGCACTGGGCGGGCGCCGAGTGCAGTCCGGTGTGGAACGGCTACATGGAGGGCGCGGTCCGCTCCGGCGAGTCGACCGCCGCCGAGGTGCTGCGCCTCCTGTAGCCGGTTGCGCGGGATCCCCGGTTCACCCGCTCTACTGACGTATCTGTGGGTCGCGTCCGGGCAGTCGTGGTGGATGCGGTCCGCGGCTGAGCATGGCCAGGGCGATCAGTGGTTGGGGTGAGTGGAAGCCGAAGGCGATGCGGGTCAGGAGTCGGATCTTGGTGTTGACCGATTCCACGAGGGCGTTGCTGAGCTTGTGCGTCAAGGTCGCCTCGACGCGGTCGCTGATCGCGGTGATGCGTCGGGCGAGGTGTGCGAACTCCTCGATCTGGCTGGCGGTGGCCCAGGCCAGCCACTCGTGGAAGGCCTCGACAGCCGGGCGGCCTTGCATCGCGAACAACAGCCGTAGACCTTCCTTGAGCCGGTAGGCCTCCCACAGCATCGGGTGGGTGGCCGCGACCCAGTCCAGGCGTTGTCGTTGCCGGTCGGTGAGGTCCTCGGGGTTGCGCCACAGGGCGTAGCGGGCGTCGCGCAGCGCCTTGGCGTCACCGGTGGAGTCACGACGCTGCCGGCCCTGCTCGTGTCCGTTCTTCCGGGTCGCGCCGGCGGCGCGAGCGGCCCGCCAGGCGGCGGCACGGACGATGGCCAGGGCCTGGTTGGCCCATTTGACGATGTGGAACGGGTCGGCGCACTGCACCGCGTCGGGGCAGCGGGCGGTGACGACCTCAGCAATCCAGGTTGCGGAGTCGGCGGTGACGTGGGTGATCTGGCGACTGCGCTCGGGCCCGAGGTCGTCGAAGAATCGATGCAACGTGGGCCGGTCCCGTCCGGGTTCGGCCCACACCAGCCGGCCGGTGTCGTGGTCGACGACCACGGTCAGGTACAGCTGGCCGCGGCGGTAGGAGATCTCGTCGATCCCGATCCGGGTCAGCCCATCGAGCCGGGCCCCGGTCGGGCCCCCGTGCTCGGCGTCGATACTCGCCCAGACCCGGTCGACGATCGCGCCCACGGTGCGCCAGGCGACCCGCATCAGCTCGGTCACCGCGCTCTTGGACGTCCGGACCACCAGCCAGGCGACCTGGGCGTCGAAGGTCAGGGTGTGACCGGCGCCGTGCACGGCCCACGGCACATGCGCGACCACCACGCCGTGCGCCGGGCAGCGGACCCGCGGTGCGTCGGCCTCCAGGAATGCCATCGCGACCCCGTGGTCCAGGGTCCGCCACCGCCGGCGTCCCGAGCCGGGGTCGTAGCCCGGACATCGACGCCGGCACCGGCCACACCGGCCACACCGGCGTGCCATCGGCCGCACGTGGAAGACCAGCGACCCATCCGGATCCCTGGTCACGTTCTCGATAGCGGTGTGCTCCAGACCGAGCAGACCCCGCCATAGGCTGACCCCAGGCACGCCGTTCTCCTGACCCGGTTCCTGTTCTTCGACAGCTCAGAAACCTAGGCAGCGAACGGCGTGCCGCCATCCACGGCGCGCTCAACCACCCACAGATGTGTCAGGAGAGCCGGCGCACCGGGGATCCCGTCACTTCTCGGGGGTTGCAACGCCTGAGAAGTGACGGGAGTCCCTGAGAAGTCGCGTCAGTGGGCGACCAGCGTGGCCTCGAGGAGCTGCTCGTCGGGTGGGGTGAGGGCGTCGTCGCCGGCCTCGATCACGACCTCGCGCAAGGCTCCGGTGAAGGGGAAGCCGCGTCCCGGGCCGTAGTCGGCGGTGACCGGGGTGCCGCGGTCGAGGCCGACGTCGAGGGTCTGGTCCATCGAGTAGAAGAACGGCAGCGTCCGCTCGACGCGGCCCTCGCCGACCAACTCATGGTCCACCACCAGGCGTACGTCGCCGCCGCGGCCGAGCCCGCCGCCGTCGTAGCCGAACCGCACCTCGACGACGTGGTCGCCGGCGAGCAGCGGCGTGGTGGCGCGCACGTGGGTGACCGTGACGGCGCCGAAGCTGTAGGCGTAGGTGAGCAGCCCGTCCTTGACGTAGAGCGACCAGCCACCGAAGCCGCCGCCCTGCGCGACGATGACGCCCTCGGTGCCGGTGCCCGCGGCGAAGGCCGCGCGGATGACGAACGACGTGTTCTTCAGGCTCGGTACGGCGTCCTCGCGCAGCCGGCCGGCGCCGGGGAGCAGTCGCAGCGACCGCGGCGGCGCGGGCCGGCCGGCCGTGCGCGCGTCGAAGCGACCGGACAGCTGGTCGTCCATGGGCAGCACGTGGTTGCGCCGCGCCTCGGCGAGGAACAGCTCCTGCAGCGCGGCGAGCCGCTCCGGGTGCTCGGCCGCGACGTCGCGCGCCTGGGTCCAGTCGGTGCGGGTGTCGTAGAGCTCCCAGCGGTCCTCGGCGAGGCTGGGCGTCTCGGTCCGTGCCGTCTCCCAGGGCGTCTTGTGCTGGGCGACCGCGGTCCAGCCCTCGTGGTAGATGCCGCGGTTGCCGAACATCTCGAAGTACTGCGTGCCGTGCCGCTCCGGCGCCCCCGCGTCGTCGAAGGAGTAGCGGAACGACACGCCGTCCAGCGGCTGCTGCGCGACGCCGTCGACCGTCTCGGGCACGGGTACGCCGGCCGCCTCGAGCAGCGTCGGCAGCACGTCGACCACGTGGTGCCACTGGTGCCGGACCTCGCCCGGCGTCGAGATCCCGGAGGGCCAGTGCACGACCAGGCCGTTGCGGGTGCCGCCGTAGTGGGAGGCGACCTGCTTGGTCCACTGGTACGGCGTGTCCATCGCCACCGCCCACCCGGTCGGGTAGTGCGCGTAGCTCTCCGGCGTGCCCAGCCGGTCGAGCTGGCTCGCGATCCGGACGGTGTCGTCCTCGATGCCGTTGAGCCGCAGCGTCTCGTTGAGCGTGCCCTCGATGCCGCCCTCGGCGGACGCGCCGTTGTCGCCCAGGATGTAGAGCACGATCGTGTTCTCGAGCTCGCCGGACGCGCGCAGCCACTCGACGAGCCGGCCGACCTGGGCGTCGGTGTGCTCGGCGAAGGCCGCGTACAGCTCCATCAGGCGCTCCGCCACCAGCCGCTCGGTGTCGGAGAGCTCGTCCCAGTGCGGCACGCCGGGCGTCCACGGCGCGAGCTCGGCGTCGGCCGGCACCACGCCGAGCGCCTTCTGGCGCTCCAGCGTGAGCTCGCGCTGCCGGTCCCAGCCGTGGGCGAACTCGCCGCGATAGCGATCCGCCCAGCCCTCCGGCACCTGGAACGGCGCGTGCGTGGCCCCGAACGGCAGGTAGCAGAACCACGGCTTGTCGGGGGCGTGGGTGCGCACGTCGCGCACCCAGTCGATGGCCCTGTCGACCAGGTCCTCCGAGAGGTGGTAGCCCTCCGCCGCGGTCCGCGGCGGGTCGACGAACGTCGTGCCCTCGACCAGCGTCGGCTCGAACTGCGACGCCTCGCCGCCGAGGAACCCGTAGAACCGGTCGAAGCCCTCCCGGGTCGGCCACCGGTCGAACGGGCCAGCGGCGGTCTGCTCCCACGACGGCGTCTGGTGCCACTTGCCGAAGGCGCCGGTCGCGTAGCCGTTGTAGGACAGGGTCTGCGCGAGCGTGCCGGCGCTGAGCGGCCGGGTCGCGTCGTACCCCGGCAGCCTGGTCGAGATCTCCACGACCGTGCCCATGCCGACCGCGTGGTGGTTGCGGCCGGTCATCAGCGCCGCGCGGGTCGGCGAGCACAGCGCCGTGGTGTGGAAGCGGCTGTAGCGCAGGCCGCCGTCGGCGAGCCGCTCGGCCACCGGCATCCGGCACGGTCCGCCGAAGGCCGACGAGGCCCCGAACCCCATGTCGTCGAGCAGGATCAGCAGCACGTTCGGGGCGCCGTCGGGCGCGGCGGCCAGCGGCCGGGTGGGCAGGGGGTCGAGCTGGTCGCGGACGTCGACCGCGGCGTCGTACGCCGGTCGCGTGCCGTCGAAGGGCAGGTGGGTGCGGTCCATGGTCTCTCCTCGTGGTGGGGTGGTGGTTTCGAGGCTCGCTTCGCTCGCACCTCAACCACCGATGGCGATGGTTGAGGCGTGAGGGCCGCCCGGCCCGAAACCCCGCGATGGTCGGTGTGCTGGTCAGGACGCGATGTGCTCGCGCAGAGCGGGCCCCGTCGCGTCGCGCACGGTCGGGTCAGGGACGGGTACGGCGTCGAGCAGCCGCCGGGTGTACTCGTGCGCGGGATCGCCGAACACCCGGGCGGCCGGGCCGGACTCGACGACCCTGCCGGCGCGCAGCACCGCCACCCGGTCGGCGACGGCGTTGACGACCGCGAGGTCGTGGCTGATGAAGACGCACGCGAACCCCAGGCGCCGCTGGAGGTCCGCGAACAGCTCGAGCACCTCCGCCTGCACCGACACGTCGAGGGCGCTGGTCGGCTCGTCGGCGATGAGCAGCCGCGGCTCGAGCGTGAGCGCGCGGGCCAGCGCGACGCGCTGGCGCTGGCCGCCCGAGAGCTCGCGCGGCCGCCGCCGGGCGAACGACGCGGGCAGGCGTACGGCGTCGAGCAGCTCGACCACCCGCTGATCGCGGGCGCGGCGGGTGCCGACGCCGTGCACGTCGAGCGGCTCCCGGATCGCCTCGCCGACCGTGAAGCGCGGGTCGAGCGAGGCCTCCGGATCCTGGTGCACGAAGGCCAGCCGCCGGCACAGCGCGGCACGTCGCCGACCGCGGGCCTGGGTGATGTCGGTGCCCGCGACCCGGACCCGGCCGCCCGCGAGCGGCACCAGCCCGGCGGCGAGGCGGCCCAGCGTGGTCTTGCCGGAGCCGGACTCCCCCACCAGGCCGAGGACCTGACCGGTCTCGAGGCGCAGCGTGACGCCGTCGACGGCAGGCAGCACCCGGCCACGCGTCCGGGAGCCGAAGTGGACGTGCACGTCGTCGTACTCCAGGGCCGGAGTCGCCATCTCGTGGGCGACGCCTTCGGGCTCGGGCTCGGCGAGCAGCTCGAGCACCCGGTCGTCGACCTCGGGCAGCCGCGGCACGGCGGCGAGCAGCTGGCGGGTGTAGGGGTGTCGGGGCCGGGCGAACAGCGCGCGGGTGTCGGCCTCCTCGACCACCTCGCCCTGGCGCAGCACGACCACCCGGTCCGCGAGGTGGGCGACCACGCCCATGTTGTGGGTGATGATCACGATGCTGGTGCCGGTGCGGTCGCGGATCCGCCGCAGCAGCGCCAGGATCTCGGCCTGCACGGTCACGTCGAGCGCGGTGGTGGGCTCGTCGGCGAGCAGCAGCTCGGGTTCGTTCGCGAGCGCCAGCGCGAGCACGACCCGCTGCTTCTGGCCGCCGGAGAGCTGGTGCGGGTAGAAGTCGAGCCGCTCCTCGGGGTCGGGGATCTCGACCTCGCGGAGCAGCTCGACCGCCCGCTCCCGCGCCGCCCTGCCCCGCGCGCCCCCATGCGCGCGCAGGGCCTCGGCGAGCTGCCAGCCGACGGTCCGCACCGGGTTGAGGGCGGTCTGCGGCTCCTGGAAGACCATCGCGACCCGGCGGCCGCGGTAACGGAGGATCTCCTCCTCGGGAAGACCGAGCACCTCCTCGCCGCGCAGCCGCACCGAGCCGGTCGCGACGGCGCCGTCGGGCAGCAGACCGATCACCGCGCGGGCGGTCATCGACTTGCCGGAGCCGGACTCGCCGACGAGGGCGACGACCTCCCCCTCGTCGACGGTCACGCTCACCGACCGGACCGCCGGCCGGGGATGGGCGAAGGAGATGGCGAGGTCGCGGACCTCGAGCACGGGATGGGACACGGGTACCTCCACGTCAGGATCGGCGGGCCTCGGCCAGCGCCTGGGACACGAGCAACAGGCCGAGGACCAGCGCCACGACGAGCGCGAGCGGTCCGACGGCGAAGAACGGCGCGTCGTACATATTGCGGACGCCGTCGCGGATCAGGGAGCCGAGCGAGGGGTGCGGCGGGCGGACGCCGAGTCCGAGGAAGCTCATCGCGCCCTCGATGAACACGGCGACCGACATCGAGACCGCGAGCTGGACCAGCAGCGGCTCCCAGGAGTTCGGCAGCACGTGCCGGCGCAGCTGCCACCACGACCCGGCGCCGACGACATGGGCGGCCTCGACGTACGGCATCTCGCGCACGGTGCGCACCGAGGTGCGCGTGAGCCGCCCGAACACCGGCAGCTCGACGGCGATGATGACGAAGAAGACGGTGCGCAGCCCGGGCCCGACGAACGCCGTGAGCGCGATCGCCAGGATCAGCGTCGGGAACGCCAGCACCAGGTCGAAGACCCGCTGGGCGATCACGTCGGTGAACGTCCACCAGCTCGACACCAGCCCGACCAGGATCCCGATCACCGCACCGATCGGGACCGCCAGGAACACCACGACCAGGTCGGTCCGGATGCCGTAGAGGGTGCGGGAGTAGACGTCGCGGTTGACCTCGTCGGTGCCGAGCCAGTGCGCTCCCGACGGCCCGACCAGGTTGGCGCCGGGGATCTGCTCGGTCGGGCCGTACGGCGCGAGCAGCGGCGCCAGCAGGCCGAGCGCCACCACGACCCCGATCAGCAGTACGCCGGCCAGGCCCTTGCCCCGGCGCAGCGCCGGCCGGGCGCCCGGCCGCCGCCGCTGGTCGAGCTCGTCGTCGGGCCGGGGCGCGGCGCCCTCCGGCGCCGCCACGTCGATCAGGGACTCGCTCACGAGGCACCTCCGATCCGCACGCGCGGGTCGAGCCACGCGTGCACGATGTCGGTCAGCAGCTGGACGGCGACGAAGACGGCGACCGACAGCAGGAGCAGCACCTGCACCAGCGGGTAGTCGCGCCCCGAGATCGCCTCCTCGATCAGTCCGCCGAGACCCGGCCAGGTGAAGATCGCCTCGACCAGCACCGCGCCGCCGAGCAGGGTGCCGAACTGGATGCCGAGCACGGTCACGGTCGAGGGCAGCGCGTTGCGCAGCGCCTGGGTCAGCACGATCCGGCGGCGGGAGATCCCGAGCGCCCGGGCGGTGGTGACGTAGGGCTGGCGCAGCTCGGTGCGCAGCGCCTCGGTGAGGAACCGGGTGAGGGCGGCACCGGCACCGAGCGCCAGGCAGACGGCCGGCAGCAGCAGGTACTGCGCGGCGATGTCGGGCCGGGCGATGAAGCCGTCCGGCGGCGTACCGCCGGCCGGGAGCACCGGGAGCACGACGGCGAACAGCAGGATCAGCACGAGGCCGGTGACGAAGGTCGGCAGCGCGATCGCCAGGGTGTTCCCGAAGGACAGCGCCGCGTTCACCCAACGGTTGTCGAGCACGACCGCGAGCACGCTGGAGACCAGCGCGACCACGACCGCGAGCAGCAGCGCGGTCACGGTCAGCACGATCGTGTTGACCGCGCCGTCGGCGACCAGGTCCTTGACCTGACCGCCGATCCGGTACGACGTGCCGAGGTCGAGGCGGGCCAGCTGGCCGAGCCAGATGAGGTACTGCCCGAGCAGCGGCTGGTCGAGCCCGAGGTCGGACCGGATCGCGGCCCGGGCCTCCGGGCTCGCGTCCGGCCCGGCCAGGGTGCTGACCGGGTCGCCCGGGACCAGGCGCACCAGGGCGAAGATCCCGAACGACGCGACGGCCAGCACGACCAGCGCCGACGGCAGCCGGCGGAGCAGGTAGCGGGTCATCTCGGCCCCCGCTCAGTCGGCGAGGTAGGCGCGACCGAGGTCGAGCTCGTTGCGCTTGGAGAGCCCGATGTCGTGCACCTTCGCGGTCGTGGCGACCCGCGGCGGCGTGACCGCGATCTCGATCAGGAACAGGTTGTCGAGCAGGTCCTGGTTGAGCTGCCGGTAGATCCGGACCGCCCCCTGGTCGGTGCCGCTGTCGCGCTGCCACGCGCCGTCGGCGTGCTTCTGGTAGGCCGGCGAGGAGAAGTGCGAGGCGTTCTTGTCGGCGTTGAACGGATACGCGCTGACCGTCAGCGTCGACGGCGTGTACTGCGCGTAGCTGTGCTCCAGGATCCAGAGCCCGCCGAAGGTGCCGCCGATCAGCTGCTTGATGAACTGGCTGTACTCCTGCGGCTCGAGCTTGGTCTCGATGCCCACCGCCTCCAGGTTGGCCTGGACGACCTGGGCGACCGCCTCGAAGTTGCCGTTGCCGGCCGGGTAGGCCAGCGGGAGCGTCGGTTGGTCGCCGAGCTGGGAGACCAGCTCCTTGGCCTTCGCCGCGTCGTAGGCGTAGGTCTGGTTGACCCGGGCGTCGTACGCCGGTGACGACTCCGGCCACGGCAGGTTGGCCGGAGTGCCCGCGCCGCGGAAGACCTCGTCGACGATGCGCTGCCGGTCGAGCGCGTAGGCGATCGCCTGGCGCAGCTTCACCTCGCGCAGGTCGGGGTTGGCGAGGTCGGCGCCGAGGTAGATGGCGTTCTCGGCACCCTTGAACTCGGTGACCGAGTAGGCGTCGTCCTTCTCGAACGACTCGCGGTCGCGGTCGGTCAGGCCGAGCGCGACGTCGAGCTGGCCCGAGCGCAACTGGGACGCCTGCGCCTGGGGGTCGGTGACCACGTCGATCTCGACGCCGTCGAGCAGGGGCTGCTCGCCCCAGTAGTCCTCATTGCGCGTCAGGACCACCTTGGAGCTCGGCGTCCACGACTCGAAGACGAACGGACCGGTGCCGACGTACGCCGTGCCCTCCCGGAGCTGGTCGATGCTCTCGCTGTCGATGATCGGGAGCATGTCGAGCAGATCGAAGACGTTGCTGAGCGGATGGGCGAAGGTCAGCGTGATCGCGTGCGGGTCGCTGGTGTCGAAGCCGGTGATCGCCGCGGCGGTGCGCTGGAGCTGGACCGTCCAGGCCGGGTCGGCCCAGGTCCTGATGCTGAACTCGACATCCTCGGAGGTGAGGTCGCGGCCGCTGTGGAAGGTCACGTCGTCGCGGAGCTGGAGGGTGAGTGACAGCCCGTCGTCGGACTGCTGCCACGAGGTGGCCAGCCGCGGCTGCGGCTCGAGGCTGTCGGTCGGGTAGTCGACCAGGCTCTCGTAGACGGTGCCGACGAGGGTGTTCGCGACGTCGGAGGAGTTGGTGAACACCGACGCCGGGATCAGGTCGGAGCCGGCGCCGACCCGGAGGACGCCGCCCTCGCTCGGGCCGGAAGCGCTGCCGCCGCCGTTGGCTTCGCCCACGGCCGACGAGCACGCCGACACGACGGCGACGACGAGCAGGCCGGCCAGGGTCAGGGCCAGGCCGCGGAGCAGATGGGGACGTCGTTCTCGGCGCACGGGTGCGTCCTTTCGCAGGGTGCTTCTCGGGAGTGGAGGAGGTGGTGGGGCCGGTCAGGCGGTCACGTGCTCGGCCGCCGGCGCGGCGCCCTGACATCGGTCGGGCGCGGGAGTGCGACGGGGCACGGCCGCGAGCGGGTCGTCGTAGACGGGGCCGAGCGCGATCATCCCGGCGGCGACGGCCTGGATGCCGGCGCCGAACCGGGTGAACGTCGGAACCAGGTCCGGCAGCCGCGTGGTCTCGCCGAAGCCGGCGAGCACCTCGTCGAGCAGCGGCGGGTAGTCGGTGAACGCCTGCCCGACCAGGATCAGCCGGTCCGGGTCGACCATGTCGCGGACGGTCGCCGCCACCCGGCCCAGCAGCCGGGCCCGCCGCTGGAGCAGGGCGTGCGCCGGCTCGGAGCCCGAGGACGCGGCGAGGTAGACCTCCTCGATGCGCGGCCGCTCGACCAGCCCGGCGTCGTACGCCTCCTGGGCCAGCGCCTGGTCGCCGGCGCTCGCGGCCAGGCAGCCGGAGTGGCCGCAGTGGCAGGCCACCCCGGTGCCGGCCGGGAAGTGCGTGAGGCTGGCGACCCGGGACACCTCCGTCTGGACGCCGCGGTCGACGGCCATCACGAAGCCGGCCGAATTGCGGGCGTAGAGGTAGGTGGTGACGCCGCCGAGTCGGTGCCGGCGGTGGATGTACTCCGCCGCCGCGACCGCGGCGATGTGGTCGGCGGCGACGACGTCGAGTCCGAGCTCCTCCTGGAGCGCCGCGGCCGTCACGGTCGGGTCCAGCCCGAGGTCGCGCCACGGCGCGACCAGCCCGGCGCCGAGCGGCACCCGCGTCGGGGCCTCGGCGAGCAGGCCGGCCGCGAGCCGGGCGATCGGAGCGAGGTCGAGCGGCGCGCCGCGCCGGTGCGGCCTCGACCGGCTGACGATCACCCGGCCGGCGAGGTCGCACAGCGCCACCGTGGTCTCGAGGACGCCCTGGTGCACGCCGACCACGACGTACGTCGTGGGGTCGATCTCGACCGGGGTGCCGGGCCGCCCGACGGCGCCGGCGGGCGTCAGGTCGCGGCGCTCGCGGACCAACCCCGCGGTGCCGAGGGAGGTGACGGCGCGTGCGATCGTGGCCCCACTCAGTCCGGTGGCCCGGACGAGCTGGTCACGGGCCAGGGGGCCGGAGCCGCGCAGCTCCTCCAGCACGCGCGTCGCCGCCGAGGCGAGCCTGCCCCGCGAGACGACGACCATCGGCGAGCGCTGCACTCCGTACCCCTCATCCATGCCGAGTTAAAGTCTAGTGATTTGATTGACTATAGAGATTGATAGCGGACGACGAGGCCGATCTCCAAGCGCGCCGCGGGGTTTCGGTCGCGGTGAGAGAAACCCTTGGCCGGGCGGCGCGGGCTCCGGACAGTGGCGGACAGACCGATCCCGGAGAAAGGACCCCCCATGACCATCAGCCTCGACCGCGTGTCCACCACGAGCCCCGCCGTCACCGTCACCAAGCTGGGCGGGCGCATCGGCGCCCGCATCGACGGCGTACGACTCGGCCCGGACCTCGGCGAGGAGACCGTGGCCGCGATCCGGGCCGCGCTCCTCGAGCACAAGGTGATCTTCTTCCGCAACCAGCGCCACCTCGGCGACGAGGGTCAGCTCGCCTTCGCCCAGCAGCTCGGCCAGCTGACGACCGCCCACCCGACGGTGAACACCGGCAGCGCCCGGGTGCTCTCCCTCGCCGCCAGCAAGGGCATGGCGGCCAACAGCTGGCACACCGACGTCACGTTCGTGGACCGGATCCCGGCCATCAGCGTGCTGCGCGGAGTCGCGATCCCGGCGTACGGTGGCACAACTAATTGGGCCAACACGGTCACGGCATACGCGGCGCTGCCGGCGCCGCTGAAGGCGCTGGTCGACAACCTGTGGGCGGTGCACACCAACGACTACGACTACGCGGCGACCTCGGAGAAGGCCGAGCTGGCGGGCGACCGGGAGAGCGTCTTCACGCGCCAGCAGTTCACCCGGATCCCCTTCCGGACCGAGCACCCGGTGGTCCGCGTGCACCCCGAGACCGGCGAGCGCGCCCTGGTGCTCGGCCACTTCGTGAAGAGCTTCGTCGGCCTCAACACCGCCGAGTCGCACGCGCTCTTCCAGCTGCTGCAGAACCGGGTCACCAAGCTCGAGAACACGATCCGCTGGACCTGGGCCGAGGGCGACGTAGCGGTGTGGGACAACCGCGCGACCCAGCACTACGCCGTCGCGGACTTCGACGAGCAGTACCGCGAGGTCCGCCGGATCACCGTGGCCGGCGACGTGCCGGTCAGCATCGGCGGCGAGCGGAGCCGGGTGCTCCAGGGCGACGCCTCGGCGTTCTCCAGCCTGGACGAGCTGATCAGCTGACGCACTGCGGTGGTTGAGGTGTGAGGGCCGCCAGGCCCGAGCCTCGAAACCACCCCACCATGAGCCGAGGCCCCGGGGAACCGCACCCTCCCCGGGGCCTCGTCACGTGCTCAGCAGGACAGCCCGTCGTCGGGCACGACGCCTGCGAGCAGGTAGCCCTCGACCGCCTCGTCAACGCAGTCGTTGCCGGAGTTGTAGCCGGTGTGGCCGTCGCCGTCGCGGCTGACCAGCACCCCGGACTCGAGCTGGTCGGCGAGCGCGACGGCCCATTGGTACGGCGTGGCCGGGTCGCGCGTCGTGCCGACCACGACGATCGGGTCGGCGCCGGCGGCCCGGAGCTCGCGGGGCGGCTCGGCGGGCTCGACCCGCATCCCGCCGCACGTGGTGAGCCCCCAGGCGAAGACCGAGCCGAAGGTGGGCGAAGCCTGCTCGAAGTCGGCGAGCTGGTCGGGCACCTCGGCCGCGGGGATCGCCCAGGGGTCGTCGAGACAGTTGATCGCGTAGATCGCCTCGGCGCTGTTGTCGGTGTAGCCGCTCGATCCGCGCGAGACGTAGAGGTCGGAGAACCACAGCAGCTCGGTGCCGTCGCCGTCCAGCGCCGCGCGCAGCGCGTCGTTCAGCGCGCCCCAGAAGTCGCGGCTGTAGAGCGGCAGCACGATGCCGTAGAAGGCGTTGCCCACCTCCAGGTCGCGGTCGGAGTCGGTGGGCAGCGGCTCGGCGTCGACGTCGTCGAGGAGCGCACGGATCCGGGCCACGCCGGCGTCGACCGTGTCGCCGAGGAAGCAGTCGCCCTCGTCGACGCAGTCCTGCACGTAGGCGCGCAGCGCGGTCTCGAACCCCTGCGCCTGCTGCCGGCTCAGCTCGCGCGAGCCCAGCGAGAGGTCGACGGCGCCGTCGAGCACCAGGCGGCCGGCGCGGTCGGGGAAGAGGTCGGCGTACGTCGCACCGAGCTTGGTGCCGTAGGAGGCGCCGAAGTAGGCCATCGACGACTCCCCGAGCGCGGCGCGCAGCACGTCCATGTCGCGGGCCGCCTCGACGGTGCTGACGTGCGCGGCCAGCGCGCCGGACCGGTCGGCGCAGCCGCGGCCGATCCGGTCGACCCAGCCGGCGTAGGTCGAGGCCTCGGCGGCCGTGTCGGGGTCGGGGTCCTGGGCGACGTACGCGTCGAGGTCGTCGTCGCCCAGGCAGTCGACCGGGTCGCTGTCACCGGTGCCGCGCGGGTCGAAGCCGACGATGTCGTAGGCGTCGCGGACGGGCTGGCGGAAGACCGCGGCGGCGCTCGCGGCGTAGTCGGTGCCGGGGGCTCCCGGCCCGCCGGGGTTGACGACCAGCGAGCCGAGCCGGCGGCCGGGGTCGGCGGCGGGCACCTTGAGCAGCGCGAGCCCGACGGTCTCGCCGCCCGGATGCCGGTAGTCGAGCGGCACCTCGAGCGTCGCGCACAGGCCGACGCCGCGGCAGGGCTCCCAGGTCAGCCGCTGGCCGTAGAACCGAGCCAGGTCGGGGCTCGGGGGCACGGTCGCGCCGGGGGCCGGCGTGGTGGTGGGGGCGTCCCTCGGATCGCTCGTGGCGGTGTCGCCGTCGAGCAGCACGAGCGCGACGGTGCCGGCGGAGCCGAGCGCGAGCGCCAGCACGAGGAGCAGCACCACCGCCCGCTGGGCGGTCACGGGTGGATCACCGGCCGCGCACCTCGGGGGCGACCAACGCGAGCATCATCGACTCCAGGGCCAGCGCCGGCTGGACGTTGAACTCCAGCATCTGCTCACGGGCCTCGAAGATCGCGGCGATCCGGCGCAGCTGCCCCTCGGGGGTGCCGGTATCGGCGAGCCGCTGGATGTCGCCGCGGATCTCCTCATTGACCAGCGGCCCGGGCGCACCGGCCGAGACCGCGATCGCGTCGCGGTAGACCGAGACCAGGTCCATCAGGCCGCGGTCGACCACGTCGAGGTGGCGGCGCTTGGCGCGGGACTTCTGCTCCTTCTCGAGCTCGCGCAGGGCGGGGGCGTACTCGCGCGGGCGGCGGCCGCGCTCGACCACGCCGTACGCCGTGTCGAGATCGGACTTCTCGCGGGCGTCGAGCTCGGAGGTGATCGCGTCGGCCTCCTCCTTGGTCACTTCGGCGAGCCGGGCGGCCTTGCTCATGCACGCGCCCAGCGAGGTCAGCGAGACCGGGATCGCGACGACCTCGCGGCGCCGGTCGCGGGTCGCCTCGTCGCGGGCGAGCGCCCGGGCCCGGCCGATGTGGCCCTGGCTGGCGCGGGCGGCGTACGACGCGAGCGCCTCGCTCGCCCCGTCGGTGCGCCGGAGGAAGTCGGCGACGTCGGCGGTGCTCGGGGTCGTCAGCGTGACGAGGCGGCAGCGCGAGCGGATCGTCGGGAGCACGTCCTCGACGGTCGGCGTGCAGAGCATCCACACCGTCCGCTCGGCGGGCTCCTCGATCGCCTTGAGGAGGGCGTTGACGCCCTGCTCGGTGAGCCGGTCGGCGTCCTCGACGATCACGATCTGCCAGCCGCGGCCGACCGGGGCGAGCGCGGAGCGGCGGACCAGGTCGCGCACCTCCTTGACGCCGATCGAGAGGCCCTGGGTGCGCACGACGGCCACGTCGGCGTGGCTGCCGGCCAGCACGGTGTGGCAGGCGTGGCAGGTGCCGCAACCGGGCGGCTGCTCCTGGCACTGCAGCGCCGCGGCGAACGCGACCGCGGCGTTGGACCGGCCCGATCCGGGCGGTCCGGTGAAGAGGAAGGCGTGGCTCATGCCGCGGCCCTCGGCCGCGGCCGAGAGGGCCTCGACCGCACGGTGCTGGCCGACCAGGGAGTCCCAGACGGTGGTCATCGCCGCACCTCCTGCCGCCGGGCGGCGGTGAGCAGGCAACCGTCTGGGACGGCGGAACGGTTGCTGACGCACCGCTGCCCGCGTGCCGCGCCGGGCGGCGGTGAGCAGGCAACCGTCTGGGACGGCGGAACGGTTGCTGACACACCGCCCCACGGCCGGCTCATCGGCGCACCGCCTGCCGCAGCAACGGGGCGATCGCCGCCCGCACCTGCGCGGTGATCTCGTCGACGTCGGCGCGCGCGTCGAGCACCAGGTAGTGGGCGGGGTCGGCCGCGGCCATCCGCAGGTACCCGGCGCGCACCCGCTGGTGGAACTCCAGCGACTCACCCTCGATCCGGTCGCGCTCCTCGAACCGGCCCAGGCCGTGCTCGGGCTCGAGGTCGAGCACGACCGTCAGGTGTGGTCGCAGATCGTGGGTCGCCCAGCGCGCGACCTCCTCGACCTCGCCGAGGTCGAGCGCCCGTCCGGCGCCCTGGTAGGCCAGCATCGAGTCGACGTAGCGGTCGGTGATCACCACCGCGCCGCGATCCAGCGCCGGCTGCACGACCGTGTCGACGTGCTCGGCCTTGTCGGCGGCGTAGAGCAGCGCCTCGGTGCGGTCGGAGATCTCCCCGGTCTCGGGGCTGAGCACGATCTCGCGGAGCTTGCGGCCGACCTCGGTGTCGCCCGGCTCGAACGTCGAGATCGCGACGTAGCCCGACTCCGCCAGCCAGGCCGCCAGCCGCCGCGACTGCGTGGACTTGCCCGAGCCCTCGCCACCCTCGAAGCACACGAACACGCCCGCCTCGGCGTACACCCCGAGCCGACTGCTCATCCGGAGACCCCCGCGCAGACGTGGGCCAAGCGAGGGGCTCCGTCGGGTGGGGTCACGGCGTACACCCTAGTGGCCCGCACCCACCGGCCTCCCGGCCGGAAGGGTGGTCGATGGCGGCATATTGTGTGCAGATGTATCCTGTTGCGCACATTCTATCGGAAGGGCGCCTGCCATGAACATCGTCGTGCTCGTGAAGCATGTCCCGGACGCGACCGCCGACCGGCGGTTCGAGCCGGACCTCACCGTCGACCGGGTCGGGGTCGCCGGCCTGCTCTCGGAGCTGGACGAGTACGCCGTGGAGCAGGCGCTCCAGATCAAGGAGAAGCGCGCGGACGGCGAGGAGGTCGTGGTGACCGCACTGACGGTCGGCCCGGAGCAGGCGGCGGAGGCGGCCCGCAAGGCGCTGCAGATGGGCGCCGACCGGGCCGTCCACGTGAGCGACGACGCGATCGCGGGCTCGGACGCGCTGGCGACCTCGCTGGTGCTGGCCCGGGCCACCGAGAGGCTCGGCGAGGCCGCGCCGGTCGACGTGGTGATGTGCGGGATGGCGTCCACCGACGCCGGCCTGTCGGTCGTGCCCGCGATGCTGGCCGAGCGCCTCGGCCTGCCGCAGGTCACGCTCGCCTCCGTCGTCGAGAGCCAGGGCGACCAGGTCCGGATCAAGCGCGACACCGACGCCGCGACCGAGGTGATCGGCGGCACGATGCCGCTGGTGCTCTCGGTGACCGACCAGTCCGGCGAGGCCCGCTACCCCTCATTCAAGGGGATCATGGCCGCGAAGAAGAAGCCGCTGGAGACCTGGTCGCTGGCCGACATCGGACTCGACGCGAGCGCCGTCGGCCTGGCCGCGGCGTACACGACCGTCGAGGAGGCGGCCGCACGCCCCCCGCGCGCCGCCGGCGAGATGGTCACCGACCAGGACGGCTCGAGCGCCGCGGCGCTCGCGGACTTCCTGGCGTCGAAGAAGTTCATCTGAGCGAGCACGGCTCGAGAGGTAGGGAGAAGCAAGGATGTCCGAGGTACTCGTCCTGGTCGACCACGTCGATGGCGCGGTCAAGAGGTCCACGTTCGAGCTGCTCACGCTCGCGGCCCGGCTCGGCACGCCCGCGGCGGTGTTCATCGGCGCCGCCGACGCCGGTGCGCGGGTGGCCGAGGCGGTGCGGGCGTACGGCGCGGAGCGGGTCCACGTCGTCGACGACTCCCCGATCAAGGGCTACCTGGTAGCCCCCACGGCGGAGGCGCTCGCGCAGCTGGCCCGACAGGTCGAGCCGGCCGCGATCCTGATCCCGTCCGGCGCGGAGGGCAAGGAGGTGGCCGGGCGACTGGCGGTCAAGCTCGACTCGGGCCTGATCACCGACGCGATCGACGTCACCGAGGACGGCGCGGCGGTCCAGAGCGCGTTCGCGGGCAACTACACGCTGACCGGCAGGGTCACGAAGGGCACACCGATCATCACGGTCAAGCCCAACTCGGTCGCCCCCGTCGAGGCCGCGGGCGCCGGCACGGTCGTGCCGTTCGCGGCGCACATCTCGGACGCCGCCAGGACCGCGCAGATCGTCGCGACCCAGCCGCGCCAGGCGACCGGCCGGCCCGAGCTCACCGAGGCCGCGATCATCGTCTCCGGCGGCCGGGGCACCGGGGGTGACTTCACCGCGGTCGAAGCACTGGCCGACGAGCTCGGCGCCGCCGTCGGGGCCTCGCGGGCCGCGGTCGACTCCGGCTGGAAGCCGCACACCTTCCAGGTCGGCCAGACCGGCAAGGTCGTCTCCCCCCAGCTCTACGTCGCCAACGGCATCTCCGGCGCGATCCAGCACCGGGCCGGCATGCAGACCTCGAAGACGATCGTCGCCGTCAACAAGGACGAGGAGGCCCCCATCTTCGAGCTGACCGACTTCGGCGTCGTGGGCGACCTGCACACGGTGCTGCCCGCCGTGACCGAGGAGATCCGGCGCCGCCGGGCCTGAGGCCTCTCGCCACCGACACCGACACCGACACCGACACCGAAGGAGCTCGACATGGACAGACGCAGGATCGCCATCGTGGGTGGCACGGGCCCGCAGGGACGAGGCCTGGCCTACCGGTTCGCGACCGCCGGCCACGACGTCACGCTCGGCTCCCGCGACGCCGGGCGCGCGGCGTCCGCCGCGGCCGACCTCGGCACCCTGGCCGGCACCGGGCTCCGGGGTGACTCGAACCCCGGAGCCGCCGCGGTGGCCGACGTCGTCGTGCTCGCGATCCCCTTCGACGGCCACGACGAGCTGGTCGCCTCCCTCGCCGACGAGCTGGCGGGGAAGGTGGTGGTCAGCTGCGTGAACCCGCTCGGCTTCGACAAGCACGGACCGTTCGGGCTCGACCTCGGCGGCGAGAGCGCCGCCGAGCGGGCCGCCGCCCTGGTGCCGGACGCGCAGGTCGTCGGCTCCTTCCACCACCTGTCCGCGGTCTCGCTGATCGACCCGGACGCCGACCTGTCGACCCAGGACGTCCTCGTCGTGGGGGACGACGCCGAGGCGAAGACCGTCGTGATGGACCTGGCGATCGCCGTCACGGGCCGGCCGGGCGTCGACGCCGGCAGCCTGCGGCTCGCCCGCCAGCTCGAGCCCCTGACCGCCGTCCTGATCTCGATCAACAAGAGGTACCGGACCCACTCGGGGGTCGCGATCGCCGGCCTCGGCCACTGATCCCGGCGGCCCGGTCGGTGCACCCGGCCACGACGTAGCGACCGACCAACGAGAGAAGACAGCCGGAGTGGACGCCCTTGTCCACTCCGGCTGTCTGCTTTGCTCAGGCGTCGGCGAGACGCGGCAGGACCTCCTCGCCGAGCATCTGCATCTGCTCCTCCCACTCCGGGAAGGACAGCCTGAAGTCGAAGGCCAGGTGGTCGAGGCCGGCCTCCTTGAGCTCCAGTGCCTGCTCGACGATGTCGTCGGGCGTGCCGTAGATCAGCACGCCGGCCAGGTCCTCGACGGTCTCGAACCGGCCGGACGCGGGCTTGACCCAGAACGGCGCGTTGTTGGCCCACTGCAGCAGGCCGGGCACGTTGATCCGGGCCAGGGCCTTCTCGCGCGAGGCGGCCACCGACGTCGTCGGGATGATGCCGACCGTGGACATCGGCCGCTGGTGCAGCTCGGCCTGCTCGCGCAGCAGCGCGATGCGCTTGCGCAGTGTGTCGATGCCGATCCGGCCCGGCAGGAAGCCGTTGCCGAACTCGGCGGCGAGGCGCGCCGACTTCGGGGTCGTGCCGCAGTACCACAGGGGAACGGCGTCGGCTCCGGGCTTGGGCGACTGCGAGGCGTCGGCGAAGGAGAAGGGCGCCTCGTCCCAGCCGACGCCGTCCTTCTCCCACATCTCGCGCAGGATCTTGAAGTTGTCGATCACCAGCTCGGGGCGCGGAACGCCGCCGAGGCCGACCGCCTCGAACTCGTGGTCGAAGTTGCCCGACCCCATGCCGAGGATGACCCGCGGCCCGAAGAGCTTCACCATGGTGGCGACCTGCTGCGCCAGCACCAGCGGGTGGCGGAACGGGATCAGCGCACCCGTGCCCAGGGTCAGCCTGCTCGTGGAGGCGCCGATCGCCGTCAGCGTCGTCAGCGCCTCGTAGAAGGTGGTGTCGGGGTTCTCGAACTCGCCGTGCGGCTCGAAGAGCAGGTGGTCGCGGACCCAGACGGAGTCGAAGCCGAGCCGCTCCGCGAGCTGGGACCCCTTGACGATCTTCTCGGGGTCGGCGTGCTCGCCGAAGTGAGGGAGCAGAAGTCCGGTGCGCATTACTCTCCTAGGTTCCTGAACGGGGACGAGGCGGTGCTCTCGTCCTTGACGATGACGCCGCCGAGCGGCCGGACGTAGGCGTCGAGCCAGCTCACGATCTCGGGGATCACGACGTCGGCGTACTTGGCGTAGGCCGTGTAGTGGCCGGTGTCGCGCTGCACCAGCAGCCGCTTCGGGCCGGCGGCCGCCTCGAAGATCGCGGTGGCATGGTCGGTCGGGGTGGTCGCGTCGTCCTGGACGGTGACCACCATGAGCGGGGTCTCGAGTCCGCGGGCGGCGTCGATCGGCCGGTAGCGGAGCAGCGGGTCGACCATCGACGCCGGCACCGACATCTGGATCTTCTTGTCGACGTCGCTCTTGAAGTCCGAGCCGAGCCGCTCCGGCGTCTGCACCATGATCTCGTTGCGCGGGTGGATCATCCGGCTCTGACCGGTGAGCACGCGCTGTCGCCGGTCCTCCTCGAGCATCTTCTTGTACTCGACCCAGTCCCACTCGTTGCGCATGCGGTGCAGCCAGTCCGCACCGTCGGCGACCGGGAACTGGCTGACGACGGCGCGGACCCGCTCGTCGTACGCCGCCAGCATCACGACGTTGCCGCCGCCGGTGCCGCCCGTCGCGAACGCGCCGATCGCACCGGCCACGACGTCCTCACGCGTGGTCAGGTAGGTGACCGCGTTGATGAGGTCCTCGAGCTGGTGGGTCGGGTTCACGATCCCCCGCTCCCCCTCGGAGTCGCCGAAGCCGCGGTAGTCGATCGAGAGGACGCCGAAGCCGGCGTCGGTGAAGCCCTCGTGGTAGCGGAGGTAGTCCTTGGCGTCCTTCAGGCCGAGCCAGCCCGGGCCCTGCACGATCGCCCGGAACGGGCCGGGGCCCTCCGGGGTCCGCCAGATGGCGCGGACCCGGTCGGGGCCGCTGTAGAACTCGATGCTCTCGGTCTTCACGGTCGTCCCATCGTCACGAGTCGCTGCTCGGTCATCTCCTCGATCGCGTAGCGGGGTCCTTCGACTCCCGCGCCGCTCTCCTTCACGCCGCCGTAGGGCATCAGGTCGACTCGACTGCTCGACGTCTCGTTGATGTGGACCGAGCCCATCCGGAGAGTTTCGGCGGCCTGCAGCGCCCGCCCGATGTCACGGGTGAAGATCCCCGCGGCGAGGCCGTACGGCGTGTCGTTGACGTCGTCGAGCGTCGTGTCGAAGTCGTCGAAGGGCACCAGGTTGACCACCGGGCCGAAGACCTCCTGGGAGAACACGTCGGCGGCGGGGTCGACGTTCGCGAGGACGGTCGGCGCGATCACCTGTCCGTCGCGGGTGCCGCCGGCGACCACGTCGGCGCCCTTCTGCTGCGCCTGCTGGATCCAGGACTCGATGCGGTCCGCGTCCCTGGCACTGATGACGGGGCCGACGAAGCCACCCTGCTGACGCGGATCGCCGACGACGCGACCCCCGAGCTCGGCGGCCAGCCTGCCCGCGAAGTCGTCGAGGGCACCGCGCTCGACGTACAGCCGCTGGATCGAGGTGCAGACCTGGCCGGCCTTCCGGAAGGCCGCACCCACGCAGGCCGTGGCCGCGCGGTCGAGGTCGGCGTCGGCGCAGACGATGGTGCTCGCCAGGCTGCCGAGCTCCAGCTGCGTCTTGCGCAGCCCCACGGCGGCGCGGATATGCCGGCCGACCTCGGTGCTGCCGGTGAAGGCGTAGAACGCCGGCACCGGGCTCTGCAGCAGCCACTCGCCCACCGTGGAGCCGCTGCCGTTGAGGACCGCCAGCAGCTCGGGCGGGAGCCCCGCCTCCAACAGCACCTCGACGAGGATGCCGGCGCTCAGCGGCGTGTACGCCGCGGGCTTGAGCACCACGCCGTTGCCGGCAGCGAGCGCCGGCGCGACCTTGTGCGCGACGGTGTTCAGGGGCGAGTTGAACGGCGTGATGGCGGCGACCACGCCGACGGGGTGCCGCACCGTGAAGGCCAACCGGCCGTCGGCGCCCGGGGCGCCGTGGAGCGGGACCATCTCACCGTGGATGCGCTTGGCCTCCTCGCCGGAGATCGTCAGCGTCTGCACGGCGCGGCCGACCTCGCGCTCCGCGTCGGCCACCGTGAAGCCCGTGTCGTCGACGATCGCGGCGACCACGTCGCCGCGCTGCTGCAGCAGCGCGGCCGCCCTGGTCAGCACCTCGTAGCGCCGGTAGTGGGGGAAGTCGACCGTCGCCTGTGCCTCGGCGACGGCGGCCAGGGCCCTCTCGACCTGCTCCCGGTCGGCCTCGTGCACCTCGGCGACCACCGAGCCGTCGTACTTGTCGCGGAGCTCGCTGGTCGACGCGCCGTCGACCCATGCTCCGTCGATCAGCAGCCGTGCCTGTCTCATCTGCCCGTCCTTCGTCGTTGCCACATCTGGTCCGGTCGCCGCCTCGTCACCGTGGGGCCGCTCCCTGCAGTGCCGGGCCCACGTCGGCCGCCGCCTCGATCGACCAGAGGGTCCTGCCGAGGGCGGTCGCGGCCTCGGCGCCCAGCACGTGGGCGACCAGCTCGGTGAACTTGTCGTCGAGCTCGGCGTCGGTGAGCGGGTCGTCGGGGTCGCCGTGCCGGGTGTGGCGCACCCGCTCCTCGCTGGTCCCGTCCTTGAGGGTGACCCGCACGCGGGCGGCCCGCTGCTGAGGGAACAGCCGGTCGAAGTCCTCCGAGACCGCGGCGTCGACCCGGCCGACGAGTTCGCGCAGGCCCTCGTCCTCCAGCCAGCGCGGGGTGAAGGACGCCAGCCGGACCGAGCCGACCTCGAACGCGGCGGCGACCGTGTAGGCGAGGCTGAACTTCGCCTCGAACTCGGTCGTCGGCTTCTCGTTGCCGGCGACCTCGAGAGCCGTGCGGTAGGTCTCCACGAGCACCCGGTCGATCTGGTCGGCGCGCACCCCGGCCGCGCGCAGCTCGAGGGCGGCGTCGACCGCCGCGAAGGTGTGCCCGCAACAGGAGTGGTTCTTCACCGTCTGCTGGGTGACGGCCCAGCTGGTGCCCAGGGCGGCGACGGCCGCCTGCCAGTCGGGCTGGTCCGACATCGCCGCGCCGAACCCGGCCGGCCCCTCGAGGATGTCCCATGCGCCGGTGAAGCCCTCGCGCGCCGCGAAGGCCGCGACCATGCCGGCGTCGGCGGCGTGGCCGGCGTGCAGCGGCTTGCCCATCGCCTCGGAGCGGAAGGCCTGCTGGAGACCGGCCGCCGTGGTGGTGGCGTTGGCCAGCGCGTGCGCGAAGCGGTCGGCGTCCAGGCCGAGCAGCTCGGCGGTGGCGGCCGCGGCACCCAGGGTGCCGACCGTGCCGGTCGTGTGCCAGTAGGCGTAGTGCGCCGGCTGGATGGCGGCGGCGGTCCGACAGGAGATCTCGTAGCCGATCGCGATCGCCCGCAGCAGCGCCTCACCGGAGGCGTTGACGTGCTCGGCGGTCGCGAGCGCAGCCGCGACCGTCGGCGAGCCGGGGTGGTAGATCCCGTCCCGGAAGATGTCGTCCATCTCCACCACGTGGGAGGCGGTGCCGTTCACCAGCGCCGCGGTGCGCGGGTCGGTCCACGCGCCGTCGGGGACCAGGCGGGCGGTCCCGCCGGTGGTCCCGAAGTCGAGCCCGGCCCGGATCCGCCGCCCGGCCTCGGTGGCGCTGCCGGCCACGGTGGCGCCGAACCAGTCGACCAGGGCCCGCTTCGCGCCGTGCATCACCTCGGGCGGGAGCGCACCGGCACGGCGAGCGACCGCGAACTCCGCGAAGTCGTGGACGATCACGCTGCCTCCTCTCAGAACTGCGACTCGTACTGGCTCGGGTCGATCCGCGCCTCGACGACCAGCGGCCGGCTGAGGTCGCGGGCGTCGGCGAGCACCTTCTCCAGCTCCGGCACCGAGTCGGCGCGCACGCCGTCGCACGCCATCGACGACGCCAGCTGCACCAGGTCGGTGTCCTCGATGCGGGTCGCGGTGCTCGGGTAGTCCTTCACCATCTGCTTGAGCTCGATGCGGTTGAGGCTGCCGTCGACGAAGACGACGACCACGAGCCCGAGCCCGAGCGCCGCCGCGAGCCGGAGCTCGGTCGCGGTCATCGCGAACCCGCCGTCACCGACCATCGCGACGACCTGCCGGTCCGGGAAGGCGTACTGCGCCGCGATCGCGGCCGGGAGCCCGAAGCCCATCGACGACAGGCCGTTGGTCATCAGCAGCTCCCGCGGGGCGTACGTCGTCCAGCCCTGCCCGACCAGGAGCTTGTGCGATCCCACGTCGGTGCTGGCGATGGTGCCTCGCGGGAAGGAGCTCCGGACGACGTCGACGACGTCCGTCGGGTTCATCCGGCCGGAGACGCGTCCCGCGTAGTACGACTCGCGCAGCGTCGTGCGGTGGGCCGCGACCTCGGCCGCCGACCAGCGCGGCTCGCCGCGCCACTCCTCGGCGAACCAGGAGTAGATCGCGGCGATGTCGCCGACGCACTCGGTCGCGGCCTGGTAGATCTGGTCGGAGTTGCTCAGCGAGTCGACGTGCAGCACCGGGGTGCTCAGCGACCACGGCTTGATCAGCTCGACCGCGTCGAACCCGGCGGTGACGATCAGGTCGGCGTCGCCCAGCAGCTGCCAGAGCACCTGGTTGCAGGCCATGTCGAGGACGCCCGCGAAGAGGTCGTGGTCCTCGGGGAAGACGCCCTTGGCCATCGGTGCGACCACGACGGGGATGCTCGCCCGCTCGGCGAACGCCACCAGCGCGTCCGTCGCGCCGGCCCGGGCGGCACCGATCCCGGCGAGGATGACGGGCCGGCGGGCGGCCTCGACGGTCCGCACCGGGTCGTCGCCGCCACGGACCCCGAAGGTCCGCACCACTGCATCCACGGGCGGCGGCACGAAGTCGGCGTCCGTGGCCGGCTGCGCGCTCACGTCGCCCGCGATCGTCAGGTGTACGGCGCCCGGCCGCTCGGCCGTGGCGGTGGCGAGCGCCTTGCGGAGGGTGGTGGCCGCCGACCCGGGCTCGATGCGGCCCGCCCACTTGGTGATGGGCGAGAACATGAGCTTGTGGTCGATCACCTGGTGGGTGAAGAACTGCTCCCGTGACGACTCGATCTGGCCGGACAGCGCCAGCATCGGCACCCGGTCGACCGTGGCGGCGGCGACGCCGTTGACCAGCGCGCTCGAGCCGGGCCCGAGGGTCGACAGGCAGACGCCGACTCGGCCCGTCGCCTGCGCGAGGCCCTCGGCCATGAAGGCGGCGGTGCCCTCGCGCCGGGCGAGGACCACGTCGATCTCGTGGACCCGGGCCCGCTCCATCAGCTCGATGATCGGGTCGCCCGGGTAGGCGAAGATCTGCTTGACGCCCGAGGCCGCGAGGCCCAGCGCCACGACGTCGGCGGTCGATACCGGCCCGGATGCGGGCGTCGGCTCAGTCACGGGAGCAGTTCCTTTCTGAGGAGGTGGGAGACGATCAGCGCTGGGGACGCAGCAGCCGGCCGGAGCCCTTCTCGGCCGTGACGTTGCCGTCCTCCATGATCACCCGGCCGCGCAGGACCGTCATCTGCGGGCGGCCCTTCGAGGGCAGGTCCTCGGCCGACATCCACCCGCACATGTAGTGCGAGTGCTCGGCGTGCAGCACCTCCTCGTGGTCCATGTCGAGGACCACGAGGTCGGCGTCGGCGCCGGGAACGATGGCGCCCTTCCGGCCGTAGTAGCCGGTCAGCTTCGCCGGGCTGTAGCAGCACAGCTCGACGACGCGCTCGAGCGTGAGGCGTCCGCTGTTGACCTCGGTGAGCAGCAGTCGCAGGTACTGCTCGATCATCGGGCTGCCGCCCGGAGCGGTGTACATGTCCGTCCAGCCGACCTCCTTCTCCTCACGCGTGTGTGGGCCGTGGTCGGAGCCGACGACGTCGATCGTGCCGTCCTGGACGGCCTTCCACATGTAGGGGTTGTCCTCCTCGGGCACCCAGAAGCCCAGCGTGAAGGGACCGTGGCGCTCGATCTTGTCCCAGTCGTTGGTCACGAACATCGCGAACGGGTTGGCCTCGGCGGTGACGTCGCGGCCCTCCGCCTTGGCCTCGGCGACCATCTTGATGCCGGCCTCGGTCGACAGGTGCAGCACGTGGAGCTTGGTGCCCACCGAGCGCTGCATCTCCAGGATGGTGGCGATCGCGGTGTTCAGGACCACGCCGCGGCCGCCGCGCAGGGCGCGCGCATAGGAGCGGAAGTCCATGCCCCACTGCTGCTGCGACCGCTGGACGAACAGCTCGTAGAGGTCGTGGTTGTGCGGGTGGATGTAGAGCGGCAGGCCGGTCTCGGCGACCTCCTCGAACACGCGGTAGAGGACCGCGTCGTTGGTCAGCGAGGTGCCCGGAGGGTGCGGGTAGTCGCGGCCGATGTCCTTCATCATCCAGACCTTGAACGCCGTCGCGCCCGCGTCGGCGAGCGCCTTGATGTTCTCGGGGACGACGCCGGAGGCGTTGTGGCCGAAGTCGACGACGGCCTTCGACTGGGCGTTCTCGAGGTGCGCCTTCAGCCGGTCGGCGGTCGTGGTCGGCGGGTCGACGTTCGGCATGTCGAAGACCGTGGTCACGCCACCGGCGGCAGCGGCGATCGTGCCGTGGTAGTAGTCCTCCTTGTGGGTGTAGCCCGGGTCACGGAAGTGGGCGTGGGTGTCGATCAGGCCGGGGATCACCGGCTTGTCGCCCGCGTCGATCACCTTGGTCGCGGCCACCGGCTCGTCGGCGCCCAGGATCGCGACGATCCTCTCGTCCTTGACGGCGATCTGGCCGTTCACGCGGCCCTCGGGGGTGAGGATGACCGACGACTTCAGGACCAGGTCGTACTCATTAGCTACCACGGTGATGCTCTCCTAGGTTGGAAGATGGCCCGCTCACGTCACGGACCGGAGGGACAGGAAGGACGCCGGGTCAGGCGTGCTGCTTGACGAAGTCGCCGGCCGAGGCGCCGGCGATCCGCCCGAAGACCGAGCCGTTCGTCAGGCCGGAGCCGCCCGGGTAGTTGAAGTAGAAGATGCCGCCGACCAGCTCGCCGCAGGCGAACAGGCCGGGGATCGGCTCACCGCTGGTCGAGACGACCTCTGCCTCGGGGGTGATCCGCAGGCCACCGAAGGTGAAGGTGACGCCGCAGGTGATCGCGTAGGCCTCGAACGGGCCCTCGTCGAGGGTGTTGGCCCAGTTGGTCTTGTCGATGTCCAGCCCGACCGTACGACGCCCGTCCTTCACGTTGGGGTTGAACGGGACGTCGGTGGCGACGGCGTCGTTGTACTTGCGGAGGGTCTTCAGCAGGTTCTCGGCGTTGACGCCCTCGAGCTTCGCGGCCAGCTCCTCGAGGGTGTTCGCGGCGACCTTGGTGACCTGCTTGATGCGGTACTCGTCACGGAGCAGGTGGATCACCTTCTGGTCGAAGATCTGCCAGGCGAACTGCTGCGGCTGGGCCAGGATCTTGTGGCCGTACTTCGCGTAGGTGTAGTTGCGGAAGTCGGCACCCTCGTCGACGAACCGCTCACCGTTGGCGTTGACCATGATGCCGAACGGGTAGCTGTGCTTCTGGAACCCGTCGCCGACGGCGAGGTCGCCGAACGGCGGCGCGTTGAGCTCCCAGCCGACCGCGTGGGCCCCGGACCAATGACCCCACGGGAGCGCCCCGAGGTCCAGCGCCATCTTGATGCCGTCGCCCATGTTGAAGCGCGAGCCGCGCACCTTGGCGAGGTCGTAGCCCTGGCCGAGGTAGCGGGTGCGCCACTCCGGGTTCGCCTCGAAGCCGCCCGCGCCGAGGATCACGGCGCTGGCCTCGACCTCGCTGACGACGCCACCCTTGCGCACCTTCACGCCGACGACGGTGCCGTCGCGCTCCAGCAGCTCGATCGCCCGGGTCTCGTACCGGATCTCGATGCCGGCGGCGGCCGCGGCGGCGGAGAGGGAGTCGACCAGGCCGGGGCCGCCGCCCCAGGTCTCGATGGTCAGGCCGCCCCAGAACTTGAACTTGCCGTCGATCTTGAAGGCCTGGCGCCCGTAGATCGGGTTGAACTTGACCCCCTTGGTGCGCATCCACTTGAGGGTCTCGAACGAGTTGCGCACGATGATGTCGGCGAGCTCGGGGTCGGTCCGGTACTCCGTGACCCGGCAGAGGTCGTCGTAGAACTGGTCGGCGTCGTAGGTGCCGAAGTTGGTGGTCTCGATCTGCTCCGGGGTGAGGTCGGGGCACAGCTCGAGGATGTCCTCCACGCCGCGGTACGCGACTCGCATCGCACCGGCGGTGAACGCCGTGTTGCCGCCACGCTCTCGCTCGGGCGCGACCTCAAGAACAAGGACCCGCGCACCGTGGTCGTGCGCCGAGAGCGCCGCGCAGAGGGCGGCGTTGCCGGCCCCGACGACGACGACGTCGTACTTCTCGTTCATGCATCAAAACCCTTCTGGGACAGCCGTGACAGCTCGGGAAGCGCGAGGGCCGAGACCGATCCGTTCCGGCAGACAAGGTAGCTAGATTCCGCTCTGGATACAAGAGCATACATCGGTCCGCAATCGACGACCGCGCCGATGTGTCGGCGACTCCTCGGGCCGGGGCACCGGCCCGAGGCGAGGACGCGGCGACCGCTCGGGCCCGGGTCCGAGCAGGCATCCGCAGCGGACCCTCCGGACCGCGGCACCCGTGCCCGCACCGCCGGCCGGGCCCACGCCGCTCAGGACAGGTCGAGCACGACCTTGAGCCGGCCGCTGGCCGGCCGGGCCGCCGTCTCGTAGGCCCGCTGGAGGTCGGCGCGCCCGAAGCGGTGGGTGACCAGGGCGGACGGGAGCGCCGCGTGCTCGTGGAGATAGTCGTCGGCCGACGTGAGCGCCCGGGCGTGGAAGCGGGTGACCCCGCCGATCAGGGTCAGGCTCTTGCGCATCAGCCGTTCGACGTCCACGGGGTAGACGTCCTGGTCGGGGATGCCGAAGCACAGTACGGTGCCGCCGACGGCGACCGCCCGGAGGGCATGGTCCACCGTCGCCGTCTGGTGCCCGACCGCCTCGACGACCAGGTCCGGCGGGCGGTCGGCGGCGGACTCGGCCCAGGCCCCGCTGTCCGCGTGGACGCATTCGTCGAGACCGAACGGGACCTGCGCGTCGGCGCGATCGACGAGGTCGACGCCGACGACGTGGCGCGCACCCCGGGCACGCGCCACGTGGGCGAAGAGCAGCCCGATCGGCCCCAGGCCGATGATCGCGACGTCACGACCCGCGATCGGCACCCGCCCCAGGGCCTCGATGACGCAGGCCAGGGACTGGATCACCACCGCGTCGCCGGGTGCCAGCGACGGTCGATAGGGCCGGAGCCGGTCACCATCGCTGATCACCCGCTCCGCCAGGCCGTCCGAGCGGCTCGCCCAGCCGACGACCCGGTCGCCGACCCGCAGCTCCGGATGGCGCGTGATCTCGACCACGCCCACGACCTCGTGGAGCGGCGCACCCAGGCGGCCGGGGAGGTTCTCGCCGTACTCGCCGGCCCCGAGGTCCTTGGTCCCCGCGAACTTCGGGAGGTCGCTGCCGCAGATCCCGCCGGCGAGCATCCGGAGCACGACCTCACCCTCGCCGACCGAGGCCTCCGTGGGCTCGTCCGCCACCTCCTCCGCGAGCCGGCCGGGGGCGACGACGCGGTACGCCCACACGCTGCCACTCCTCCCGACTCCGCTGCTGTCGATCCTTTTGCATGCTAGAGCATGCGACGGTGCACGAAAGCAATCGGTCGGATATTCTCGGACACACGTGATACATCAGAGGTGTCTCGCGCCGGATAGGGTGCGTCGAGACGTCTCGACGACGTGGCCACCTCCGCCGAGCGCGGAGCCCGGCGGACGGAAAGGGGTGCCCATGGCCGCTGGTGTCTATGAGCAACTGCGCCAGAGGATCGTGAGCGGCGACATCCCGCCCGGTGAGCGCCTCACCGAGATCGCGCTCGCCGAGGACTTCGGGATCAGCCGGACCCCCGTCCGCGAGGCCCTGCGCCGCCTGGAGCAGGACGGCCTGGTGGAGCGCGCCGCGCGCGGCATGCGGGTGCGCGAGCGCAGTCCCAACGAGATCCTGGAGATCTACGAGGTCCGCATCCTCCTCGAGACCGCCGCCGCCCGCGCCGCCGCGACCCGGCGCACGCCGCTCGACGTCGCACGCCTGGAGCAGCTGCACGAGAACATGGTCAAGACCGAGCCCGGCGACGCCCAGACCATGGAGGCGATCAACCGGCGGTTCCACGAGATGCTCTGGGCCACCAGCCACAACTCGACCCTCATCGACGTGCTGACCCGGTTGAACTCCTACCTCCTGCGCTATCGCGGCACCACGCTGACCCACGGCGACCGCTGGAAGACGGCGCTCGAGGAGCACGCCGCGCTCCTCGACGCCATCCGGGAGGGCGACGCCGACCGCGCCGCCGAGATCGCCGAGGCGCACATGACCGCGGCGCGCAACGTCCGACTGCTGATGTACGCCGAGATGAGCGACGACACGGTCTAGCCCCACCGGCCGGCCCCCGCCGGCCCCGCCTCAGATGTCGGCACGCTCGGCGTAGATCTGCAGGCGCTTGTTCCGCACGCCTGCCATGTGCCGCTCCGCCAGGGTGGCCGCCTCCCCGCTCCGACCGCGGCGGATCGCCGCCAGGATGCCGTCGTGGTCGGCGAGCACCACCCGCCACTGATCGCCGCCGTGGGCGAGCGTGGCGCCGCGATAGGGCCGCAGGCGGGCGTTGAGCTGCCGCAGCATCCGGTCCAGCGACGGGTTGTGGCTCGCACTCCAGACGTACTCGTGGAACCTCAGGTTCAGCTCCGCGAGTCGGATCGAGTCGCCGACGTCCGAGGTGACCATCGCCTCGTGCAGCCGCTGGAGACGCAGCAGGTCGAACTCCGTACGCCGCTCGGCGGCGGCTCGGCCCGCGGCCGCCTCGAGCGCGATCCGGACCTCGTAGATCTCGAGGAGCTCCTCCGGCCTCACCAGGCGCACCCGCATCCCGCGCGGACCGCGCTCGGCCCAGCCGTCCTGCTCCAGTCGGCGCAGGGCCTCGCGGATCGGCGTCCGGCTGGTGCCGAACCGGTCCGCGAGCGCCCGCTCCCGCAGCGCGCTCCCGGCGGGGAGCTCCCCACCGACGATCTCGTCGCGCAGAGCCTCGTAGATCGACCACGACATCTTCGGCGCCTCCGACCCGGTGAGCCTCACTCCGCCTCCGCCTCCGCCGCGAGCCCGCGGGCGTCGCGACGGCCGTGCGGATGGAGGCCGGTTGCATGACTGCATACCATCGCATACTTTACTCCCGAGCCACGCCGGCCGCCCCCGAAGGGGCGCGAGTCGGCGGCACCCGACGACAGGAGATGGACCCATGGCCGAGTTCGACTTCGAGCAGACCGTCCAGGTGAACGGCACTCCCGACGAGGTGTGGTCGCTCATCACCGACGTGCCGCGGCTGGTCGGCTGGATCAGCGTGCTGCACGACGCCACGACGGTCGCGGAGCTGGCACACTACCGGGCGGTCATGCAGGACAAGGTGGGCATGTTCAAGCTCAAGGCGGATCTCGACATCCGCGTGACCGAGAAGACCGAGGGCCAACGGATCGTCGTCCACGCCGAGGGCGAGGACCGGCAGGTCGGGTCCCGGATCGTCATCGACGCCACGGTGACGATGAGCCCGGGCGAGAGCGCCACCGGCGTCACCGTCGCGGGCCGGTACGGCATCAGCGGGTCGGCGGCCACGCTCGGCTCGAGCACCATCCGCAGGAAGGGCGACAAGATCGTCCAGGAGTTCTTCACGAACCTGGGCAAGGACGCCGCCTAGGGAGTGGGAGAGCCCCCGACCGGAGTCCGGTCGGGGGCTCTCCCATGCGCCGTCGGGCCGGACCGGCCGGGTGCGGTCAGTCCGCCTCGGGAGCGGAGCCGCCGGCCGCCTCCGCCCGGGCCGCCTCACCCTCCTGGATCAGGCGCCACACCCGCTCCGGCGTGAGTGGCAGCTCCGTGGGCCAGACCCCGGTCGCCCGCGCGACCGCCGAGGCGATCGCACCGCCCATGGGGATCCGGGCGCCCTCGCCACCGCCCTTCGCACCGTAGGGCCCGGTGCCGTCGCGGCGCTCGACGATCACGGAGTCCCAGCGACGGGGAGCATCGCCGATGTGCGGCACCCGGTACTCGACGAGGTTCGGATTGCGCAGCTGGGCGCCCTCGTAGACGAGCTCCTCGCTCAGCCCGCCGCCGATGCCTTGGAGTGCCGCGCCGACGTCCTGGCCCTCGACCCCCATCGGGTTGATGGCGAAGCCGACGTCGGCCATGGTGACGAGCTGGTCGACCTTGGTCACGCCGGTCTCGGGGTCGATGTCCACCGCGACGGCGACCATCCCGATCTCCCAGAAGGACGGCTGCACCTGCAGCTCGCCCTCACGCCGCACCGTGCCGCGTCCGGTGATCTCGCCGCCGCCACCGCCGTACCACTTCTTGATCAGGGGGCCGAACTCCTCGCTGCGGCCGTCGGCGTGGACGATGCGGTCGCCGACGTGCCGCACGTCGTCGACCGGACACTCCCAGACGGTGGCCGCCATGGCGAGCAGCTGCTGGACGATGTCGCGACAGGCGCGCTGGACCGACAGGCCGGTCATCGTGGTGGTCCGGCTGCCGCCGGTGGTCCGCTCGAAGGAGGTCCCGGCGGAGTCGGACTGGAAGACCCGGACCTTCGCGATGTCGAGCCCGAGCTCCTCGGCGGCGATCTGGGTGAGGATCGAGCGACTGCCCTGACCCATCTCCGTCGAGCCGCTCAGGACCAGCGCTGAGCCGTCGGGCGACATCTTCACCTGGGCCGTGGAGGTCGGGTACGCACCGCCTTCGTTGGCGCCCACGCCGAAGCCGACGGCCTGCAGCACCCCCTCGCGCGGCTCGACGCGCACCCGCGCCATCATCTGGTCGAAGTCGTCGACCAGGTCGGTGTCCATCGGCCGCTTGCCCTCGATGAAGCGCTCACCGCGGGGCACCAGGTTGATCCGACGCAGGTCCGCGGCGTCGATCCCGAGCTGCTCGGCCGCCTGGTCCATGTTGGTCTCCGCGGCCAGGTTGACCTGGAAGGCCCCGAGCGCCCGGTACGACGACGCCGGCACCGTGTTGGTGTAGACGAGCCGCCCACGGACCCGCAGGCTCGGGATCGAGTACGGACCGAAGCAGCGCGCGACGGCCTTGGAGAGCACCGTCGCGCTGTTGTCGACGTAGGCGCCGGTGTCCATGACGATGTCGACGTCGCGGGCGAGCAGCCTGCCGTCCTTCCGGAAGGCGCTGCGCACCCTGGTCCGCGCCGCGTCGGCGCGGGTCGTGTAGATCGACTCCTCGATGCTGAGGTCGAGCTTCACCGCACGCTGCGTCACCCAGGCGGCGACCGCGGTCAGCGGCTCGATCTTGGTGTAGGACTTCGATCCGTAGCCACCGCCGATGTAGGGCACCGAGACGCGGACCTTGCTGTGCGGGAGGTCGAAGACGCGCGCGAGGTCCTTGATCACCATGAACGGATGCTGGGCCGTGCTCGTGACCTCCAGATAGCCGTCGGCGAACCGGGCGCTGGAGTTGTAGGGCTCCATCGCATAGGCGTAGAGCGCGGGATGGAACGTCTCGGTCTCGACGACGAGGTCGGCCTCCGCGAAGGCGGCATCGACGTCGCCCCAGCCGAGGTGCATCGTGTTGGCGACGTTGGGCTCGTCCTCGGTGCGCGTGATCGCGACCTGGTTCACCGCCTCGCCGCTGTAGGCGTCCTCGTGGATGACCGGGGCCGCGGGCGCGAGAGCCGCCTCGGCGTCCATCGCGGCCGGCAGGTCCTCGTAGCGGACCTCCACCAGCCGGGCCGCGTCGCGAGCGATGTGGCGGGTCTCGGCCACCACGAGGGCGACCGGCTCGCCGTAGTAGCGCACCTTCCCCGCGGCGATGATGGCGTGGTCGGGGACCATGTGCCCGAAGCGCGGATAGAGGCCGTCGAGGTCCTCGGCGGTGACGACGGCCACGACGCCGGGCACGTCGAGGGCAACCTTCACGTCGATGCCGAGGATCGTCGCGTGGGCCCGGTCGGAGCGCACCGCGACGGCGTGCGTCGTGTCGGGGAACGGCGTGTCGATGGCGTAGCGTGCCCGGCCGGTCACCTTCACCCCGGCATCCACCCGCTCGATCGACCGCCCGACGTAGCGGAACGGCTCGCCGTCCTCCTTGAGGTGGCCGGCGTACGGGCGGTGCGCGGCGTCCGGGTCGTAGGTCCCGGCCAGCCGCGCGGCGGCCTGCTCGACGGCCTCGATGATGGGCAGGTACCCGGTGCAGCGACACAGGTTGCCCTCGAGCTCGTGCTCGATCTCCTCCCGGGTCGGGCTCGGGTTCGTGGCCAGGAGCGCCTTCGTCGACATGATGAAGCCGGGGGTGCAGTAGCCGCACTGCAGCGCCGTGCAGTCCGCGAACGCCGCCTGGACCGGGTCCAGCCCCGCCTCGGTCTCCAGGCCCTCGATCGTGGTCACCTCGGCCTCGTCCGCCTCGACGGCCAGGACCGTGCAGGAGCTGACCGGGCGGTCGTCGACCAGCACGGTGCACGCACCGCAGACCTGGGACTCGCAGCTCACCTTGGTGCCGCGCAGGCCCTCCTTCTCGCGGAGGAACTCGGCCAGCGTCAGGCGGTTCTCGACGCGCTTCTTGATCCGGCGGCCGTTGACGGTCGTGGAGACGACCGTCTCGTCGTAGGTCTCCTCAGGCATCGTTCGACTCCTTCAGCTCGGCAGCGGCGCGACGGACGAACACACCCACCAGGTGGCGCTTGTAGGACTCCGAGCCGTTGAGGTCCTCGATGACCTCCAGCTCGGGGAGGATCGCCTCGACGTCCAGCTCGTCGAGCGACGGGGCGGCGAAGCGCTGCGGGATCTCCCCGACCGCGCCGACCGTGACCCGCAGGCCCTCCGGGTCGGAGACCAACGCAACCGCGATCGTGGGGTACTCGGTCGGCTGGTGCCGCAGGTAGACCTGGGGCGCGACGGTCACCGGGACGAGCACCGAGTCGAGCAGCTCTCCCTCGTCGAGGTCCACGTCCATCGCACCGAGGACGAACTCGTCGATCGGCAGCACCCGCTCGCCGTCGGCGGAGCGGAGCCGCACCCGCGCACCGAGCGCGAAGAGGGCGGTGGCCACGTCGGAGCGCGGGTCGGCGAAGCACAGATTGCCGCCGACGGTGCCCGTCGCGCGCACGCGGGCGTTGCCCAGCTCCGCGCAGGCCCGAGCGAGGATCGGGGCCGAGCGACGTACGAGCTCGGAGTCCGCAACCTCGACATGCCGGACCGCAGAACCGATGACCAGCACCTCTCCCTCGAGCCGGATCCCGCCGAGCGCGGGGATCCGCTTCAGGTCCACGAGGTGGGCCGGCGAGACCAGCCCCAGCTGCATGGCGGCCACGAGCTCGGTGCCGCCGACGTAGGCGATGCCGTCGTCGGCGAGCAGGTCGAAGGCCTCGGGGAGCGTGGCCGGCCGCGAGAGTCGGAACGTCGGGAGCAGCGGAATCACCTCGCGGGTCGATCAGACATGAATGTATGCGAGCGTACACCAAGGTCGGCCGCCGAATCATCGGTCGGCGACGCCCTGTATCCCATCGTGTACATTCTGCCTCGACGGCGTTAGTTAGCCAGGACAATCATCTGCCCGGACGGGCCCGGGGAGCCACCGGGACGGGCAGGGAGTGAGCGAGAAGGAAGCAAGGAGTGAGCTCTGCCATGGGAAAGTCACTGCTGAGCCTGAGCCTCGCGCTGGGCGACTCGGACCTGAACCGGGGGCTGCTCACCGGTGCGGTCGGCATCCAGGGCGTCGAGACCCGCGCCCTGACGTTCTCCTCCCCGGAGCGGCACTGGCGGATGTTCCGGCGGCGAGAGTTCGACGTGTCCGAGGTGTCCTTCGGGGCCCTCCTGTCGATCCAGGCCCGGCAGCCCGGTGAGTTCGTGGCCGTCCCGGCCTTCCCGCACCGCCGCTTCCGGCACTCGTTCGTCTTCGTGCCCGAGGGCTCCCCGATCGCGGCGCCGAGCGCGCTCAACGGCAAGCGGATCGGCCTGCGCACCTGGACGAACTCCGCCGGCGTGTGGACCCGGGGCATCCTCCAGGACCACTACGGACTGGACCTGGGCAGCGTGGAGTGGGTCATCCAGGACGCCGACACCGCGGGCATGGAGAACCTGCCCGCGGCGTACCGCATCCACCAGGTCGCCCCGGGAACCTCGATCGTCGACCTGGCCTGCCGGGGCGAGATCGACGCCCTGATCTATCCCGAGACCCCCGCCGTACTGGGCACACCGGGCGGCCTGCGTCGGCTCTTCACCGACGCGCGCGCCGCCGAGGTGGAGTACTTCACCAACACCGGGATCTTCCCGGTCATGCACACGGTGGCCGTGCGCCGCGACATCGTCGACCAGAACGCCTGGCTGCCCTACGAGGTGCTGCGCGCGTTCCGCGCCTCCAAGGACCTGGCGCTGGACGCCATCAAGGACCCCCGCAAGATCTGCCTGGCCTGGGCGCAGGACGCCTACGAGCAGCAGGTGGCGCTGATGGGGGAGGATCCGTTCGGCTACGACGCGGAAGGGTCCCGGACGGCGGTCGAGACGCTGATCCGCTACTCGGTCGAGCAGGGCATCCTGCCGGAGCCGCTCACGCTCGAGGAGATCTTCCACCCGACCACGATGCAAGAGCCGCCGCGCTACGTGCGCCGGTGAGCGAGACCACCGATGCGGACCGGCGACCCCGAGGCGCCGTGACGGCACCGGGCCTGGCGGGCCGGCTGCTCGACTCCGCCGGGCTGCGGTCGCGGTGGGCCTGGGTCTCCTTCGGCACGCTGATCTACTGGCTGGCGCCACAGTCGGTCCGGCTCTTCTACCCCCTGCGGATGGGGGATCTCGGCGCCTCCGACCTCGTCATCGGCATCGCCGTCGCCGGCTCCTCGGTCGCCGGGCTCGTGCTGGCGGTGCCCAGCGGCTACCTGCTCGACCGGTTCGACTCCCGACGGGTGCTGATCGTGTCGATGGTCGGGCTCGCCATCACCATCGGCGGCTTCGTGGTCACCACCTCGGTCCTCGCGATGGCGGCGCTGATGTTCGTCCAGGGCCTGTTCCAGATGTGGGTCTGGCTGGTGCTGCAGGAGATGATCACGCGGGTCGGCGACGGCCGGCACGCCGAGCGCCAGCTCTCGCTCTTCTCGCTCTCCTGGGGCGTCGGCCTGGCCGCCGGCCCGGTCGCGGTCGCCTGGCTGTACGCCGCGATCGGGTTCCAACTGCTCAACGTGGTCTGCTTCGCCATGATCCTCACCGCGGCCGCCGCGGGCTTCCTGGTGCCGGCCAGCCTGCGCGAGGTCGAGCCCCGCCCGCCGGCCGAGCGCGACGCGAAACGGAGGGTCGGCATGCTCACCGCGTTGCGCGCATCGCTCTCCAACGCCGTCGTCATCGGCGTGATGGCCTCGAGCTTCGTCAACATCTTCGTCCAGTCGCTGCGCACGTCCTTCTACCCGCTCTATCTCGAGGGGCACGGGGTCGGCATCGCCCTGATCGGCGTGCTGCTCTCCTGCATCGGCGTCTCGTCCCTGGCCGTCCGGATGGTGCTCGGCGGGCTGGTCCGCCGGTTCGGCATCGTCCGGCCGCTGATCTGGAGCACCTGGTTGGCGGTGCTCGGTGTCGCCGTCACCCCGATCACCACCAGCCCGGCCTTCCTGGTGGCCGCCGCGCTGATGATCGGCGTCGGCCTGGGAGCGAACCCGCCGATCACCGTCCAGCTGCTCGCCGGCCGCGAGACGACCAACCGCGGCACGGCCGTGGGCCTGCGGATGCTCGCCAACCGGTCCGCCCAGGTCGTCCAGCCGCTGGTCTTCGGTGCCCTCTCCGTCACGATCGGCCTGGCGGCCGCGTTCCCCGTGGCGGGCGTGCTGCTCGGGGCCGCCACGATCTGGACGGGCCGGCGGCTGGCCGGGTTCCGGGACCAGGGACGCGTGCGGGCCGCGGCGCCGGACGCCTGAGCTGGCGGTCGCGGAGTCACCGATGCGGGATCCGGACGGGCCGGGTCAGTCCCCCACGAGGACGCAGCGCTGGTCCGTGACCCGCACCGCCACCTCCGTGCCGGGGGTGACGTACAGGTCGGGGCCGCTCTTGATCCGCAGCAGCGCGCCACGGACCTCGATGTCGTAGTCGATGACGTCGCCCTGGTAGACCGCGTTGCGGACCACACCCTGCTGACCGGTGCCCCCGGCTTCCAGCGAGACCCGGATCCGCTCCGGCCGCACCATGACGTTGACCTTCGCGTCGGACGCCGCGTCGACGCCGTTCCCGGTCGCCGCCAGCCGGCCCAGCGGCGTCTCGACCACGACCTCGTCGGCCCCCTCGCCCCGGCCGACGATGCCGCCCTCCATGAAGTTGGCCGAGCCGATGAAGTCCGCGACGAACCAGTTCGTCGGCTTCTCGTAGATCTCCCGGGGCGTGCCGAGCTGCTCCACGCGACCCTCGCTCATGACCGCGACGACGCTGGACATCGCCAGGGCCTCGTCCTGGTCGTGCGTCACGTAGAGGACCGTGAGCCCGAGCTCGCGCTGCAGCCGGATCAGCTCCTTGCGCATGCTCTCCCGCAGCTTGGCGTCCAGGTTCGACAGCGGCTCGTCCAGCAGCAGCAGCGGCGGCCGGTAGACGAGGGCCCGGGCCAGCGCGAGTCGCTGCTGCTGGCCGCCGGAGAGGTCGGTCGCGCCGCGGCTGGCCAGATCGCCCAGCCCCATGATCTCCAGCGTCTCCCCGACCCGCTCCTTGACCTCGGCGGCGGGCGTCTTGCGACGTCCCGAGATCAGCGGGTAGGCGACGTTCTGGAACACGGACATGTGCGGCCAGATGGCGTAGGACTGGAAGACCATGCCCAGGTGCCGCTTGTTGGCGGGCACGTCCACGCCCTGGTCGGAGCAGAACAGCGTCCGGTCGTCGACGACGATGGTCCCCTCGGTCGGCGACTCGAGGCCGCCGACGCTGCGCAGCATCGTGGTCTTCCCGCAGCCGGACGGCCCCAGCAGCGTGAAGAACTCGCCCTGGCCGACGGTCAGGCTGACCCTGTCGACGGCACGCTCCCGGCCGAACCGCTGCTTCTGCTTCGAGGCGTACACCTTCGTCAGCCCAGTGATCTCAAGCATGGTCTTCTTCCTTCGTTGTCACACGGTCTGGGTGGGGTCCGGTCACATGGCGTCGAGGCTGATCCCCCGGCGGGAGCGCCGCCCGACGAGCAGCAGCAGCATCACCAGCGTGACCAGGACCGCGATCATCAAGGTGCCGATGGCGGCCAGCGCCCCGAACTGCCCGTCGGAGTACTGCGCCCAGATCACCACCGGGAGCACCTCGTTGCCCGGCGAGTAGACCAGGAGCGACGTCGAGAGCTGCCTCATCGCGGAGACGACGATGAAGATCCATCCCCCGAGCAGTCCCGGTGCGAGCAGCGGCAGGTCGATCCGGCGCAGCGTCTCGAACAGGCCGGCGCCCGAGATCGCCGAGGCCTCCTCCAGCTCCCCGCCGATCTGGTACATCGCGCTCGACGCGTAGCGCATGCCGTAGGGGATGTAGAGCGTGATGTAGGCCAGCAGCAGGATCCAGATCGTCCCGTAGACCGGGATCGGCGAGCGCAGGTAGACGAAGATCAGGGCCACGCCGAGCACGACGCCGGGCAGGGCGAGCGGCACGAACGCCAACCCGTCGAGGGCCCAGCGGCCCGGGAGCCGGGTCCGGATCACGACCCACGCGGCCACGGCCATCAGGAGCATCACGATCGTCGCGGCCGCGCCACTGAGCCACAGGGAGTTGAAGAGCGCTCGCGGGACGACGGGGTTCTCGAAGATCCGCCGGTAGTGGTCCAGGCTGAAGTCGGCCAGGTGCTCGACGCGCGGGCGCCGGAAGTACGGCTGTGTCGAGACCCAGAGCAGGATCGCGGTGGGAGCGACCACGGCCAGGAAGAAGTACACCGCGACGAACGCGCCACCGAGCCACTTCCACGGACCCAGGGAGATGGTGCGCGGGCGGTATCCCTTGCCGGTCACCGTCTGGTACTTGCGGCCGCTCTTCGACAGGCGCGTGTAGAGATAGCTGCCGACCAGGGTCAGCAGGATGAGCAGGGTGGAGTACGAGCCCGCGGCCCCGTAGTTCGCCGGGAACTTCGACAGCTCGAACCAGATCTTCGTCGACAGCACCTGGATGCCCTCGGGCGCGCCCAGCAGGAGCGGCACCTCGAAGCCCTCGATGCAGTTGACGACCGTCACGAGCAGCGCCGCCCAGAGGGCCGGTCGCAGCATCGGGAGGGTGACCCGTCGCAGCGACTCCAGCACTCCCGAGCCCGAGATCGCCGCCGCCTCCTCGAGCGTGGGGTCCATCGCCTTGAAGGCGGGCAGCATCAGCAGGAAGACGAGCGGGACGGCGTGCAGGCCCTGCACGAAGATCATCCCGCCCATCGAGCTGATGTCGAGCGAGCCGAGGCCGACCCACTTCAGGTAGGGGTTCATCGCGCCGATGTTGGGGCTGACCAGCATCAGCCAGGCCACGGTGTGCAGGATGCCCGGGATGATCAGGGGCACGAGCGAGGCCGCGGTGACGAAGCTCTTGAACGGGATGTCGGTGCGCGCGACCAGGAACGCCAGCGTCGCGCCGATGAGGGTCGCGAAGATCGCCGATCCGGCTCCGAACACCACGGTGTCGCGCAGCATCCGGATCGTGCCGGGCTGACCGAAGGCGTCGACCAGGTAGCCCAGCGTCAGGCCGTCGGGCCCGAGGAAGGTGCCCCGCAGCAGGTAGACGACCGGGTTGGCGACCAGGTAGCCGATGACCAGGACGAGGACGACGGCCAGGGCGAGGTGCGCGCGGTTGATCCGCGTACGACGCCCTCGGGCTCGCGACGGAGCGGGCTCCGCGGGCCGGGCGCTCACCGATTGGGACAAGCTCATGAGCTTCGCTTTCTCATCGATACGGGCTGGCGGCCGGGTCAGGGGCGCCCCGTCGAGGCACCCCTGACCCGTCGATGGGAACTGGTCGCGTCACTCCCGCACGGGTCGGCCGGACGACTGCATCATCTCGGCGTAGAGGTCGTCCCACTTCTGGAGCTCGGCGTAGAGCGCATCGTCGTCGAGGATGTAGAGGTCGAAGCCCTGGCCGAGGATGCCGCCCTGGTAGTTCTCGTTGGTGGGGGTGCGGCCGGCCTCCACCCAGTACTCCTGCTCGCCGGTCAGCTGGAACTCGACGAACAGCAGGGCCGAGGCGGGCCGACTCGTCGTCGCGGCGATGCCGGTGCCGGACACCGTGGTGATGACCGGGCCGGGCTGGGGCTCCCAGGCGACGGGGGCACCGTCCTCCACCTGACGTGCCGACCGGTAGTGATAGGTGGTCGCGGCGGCGACGTACTGTCCGGACGCCAGCAGCTCGGAGAGCAGCGTGTGGCCGACCACCGGAACGCCGCGGCGCGCGGCGTCGGCCACCATGTCGATGGCCTCCTGCTCACTCACGCCCTCCTGCTCCTGCAGCAGCTGGACCACGCCGAAGAGCCAGTTGGAGTCGGTGGCCTCGAACGCCAGCTCGCCGTCGCCGAACGCCGTCAGCACGTCCTTGAACGTCTCGGGCGACTTCCCCTGGTAGCGCTCGGTGTTCCAGGCGACGATGAACGGGTACAGCTGGTCGGCGATCCAGTCGTCGTGGACCGTGCCCTCCACCATCTGGTCGGCCAGCGGCGTCTCCAGGTCGGCGTACAGGCTCTCGTTGGACGCGATCGTCGGGTCGAGCCCGGAGAAGTTGAGGACGTCACCGCGGATGCGGCCGGCCTTGGCCTCCTCCATCGTCTTGGCGAGGACCGTCGCGGACGATGCCCGATAGACCTGGACGTCGATACCGGTCTCCTCCTTGAACTTCTTGATCAGCGGCGCGGTGTCGTCGTCGGCGGCGGCCGTGTACCAGACGATCGGGCCGTCCTCCTCCTTCGCCAGCTCGATCAGCTCGGCCTTCCGCTCGCTCTCGCCGAGGCCGTCGAGCTGGTCGTAGATGTCGGCCAGCTGGTCCGAGGTCTTGGTCGCGGCCTCCTCGAACGACGTCGACCCCGAGGCGTCCGTGGAGTTGGGACCGGCCCCGCAGGCCGACGCGACGAGAGACAGCAGACAGGCACCCGCGATCACGCTGGACACCTTCAGACGTCGGGAGAACCGCGACGTAGTGAACATGGTTCCTCCATGGGCCCAGGCCCGTCAGGACACCCCGCAGCGAGTCACTCGGTCCCGGAACCGACGGCCGTCCGGCCGCGTGACTGCGGATTGTCTACGTTAGTACACAATGGAATACTGAGTGATACAGTTCACGTTGTCAACCACGAGTTCGACGTCGAGCCACCCGGGTTCCTCGCCTGCGGACGAGCCCCCTCGCCGCGCTGCGCGGCCTCTCGGGGCGACCACAGAGCGGTGCTCGGGCGGCGTCGTCACCGGAACGGAGAAGCGAGAGCCATGAGCACGGCGCCGACCAACGAGAGCACCGACGACACCCGAGCAGCCGATACCCGGATCTGGGACCGGTTCCTGACTCCCCAGGACCAGGAGGTAGCCCGCCGCCAGAGCAAGACCCAGCACGGGATCGGGCCGCGGCCGGCGGTCGTGGTGATCGACGTCTACCGCCGAGTGTTCGGCGAGCGGCCGCTGCCACTCCTCGAGGCGATCGTCGAGACGCCGAGCAGCTGCGGCCTCAACGCCTGGGAGGCGCTCGGGCCGATCCAGGACCTGCTCCGGGAGGCGCGCCGCCTCGGCCTCCCGGTCATCCACGTGACCGGCGATCCTCAGATCCCGGGCTGGCGCAACCCGCGCGGCGGCGCCACCAGCCGGGCCGACGCCGAGGCCGGCTACCGGATCATGGACGAGGTGGCCCCCCTCCCGGACGAGGTGGTCATCCGCAAGTCGGCCCCGAGCGCCTTCTTCGGCACCCCGCTCGTCGCGCTGCTGCGGCAGTGGGACGTCGACTCCCTGATCGTCGCCGGCGAGTCCACCAGCGGCTGCGTGCGCGCGACGGTCGTCGATGCCCGCTCGCACCGGTTCGCCGTCACCGTGGTCGAGGAGTGCGTGTTCGACCGGACCGAGTCGACGCACGCCATCAACCTGTTCGACATGGATCAGAAGTACGCCGACGTGCGTCCGCTGGCCGACGTCCTCACGACCCTGGGGTCACGAGCCCAGGCGTGAGACGATCGCCCGCCGTACCATCGTCGGCATGGCGCTACCGTCCGAGGTGTCGACCTCCGAGCCTCTTCCCGCGCGGCTGGACACGCTCCGGCTCGCCATCGTCCGCATCGAGCGCAAGCTGCGGAAGAGCGCCGGCGCCGAGGTCACGCCCTCCCAGCTGTCGGCGCTCTCCGTGCTGCACCGCACGGGCCCGATGCGACTGAGCGAGCTCGCCGAGCGGGAGCAGGTCAGCAAGCCGACCGTCACCCGACTCGTGGGCCGGCTGGAGGAGAAGGACCTGGTCGAGCGGATCCCGGACGACACCGACGCACGCAGCCAGACGGTCCGGCTCACGCCCACCGGTCTGCGCCTGGTGGAGAGCGCCGCGGAGCGGTCCAACGACTACCTGCGCCAGCGCGTCGGCGAGCTCGAGGAGCGCGAGCTGGAGCGCCTGCTCGACGCCGTCGAGATCCTCCAGCGCCTGGCCGGCCCGCGCCCCCGGGCCTGACCGGGCGACTCACGTCCGGCACGCGCGGGACGGCGCCGGCGCGATCGCCGTCAGCCGGCGGCCGGCGAGCTGGTGCGCCAGGCCAGCGCCGCCCCGGCAGCCACCAGGCAGCCCAGCACCATGACCACCACCATGTCGGCGAGACCGCTCGGCCCCAGCCCCGCGGAGAAGACCAGGCTGAGCACGATCGTCGCCACGGCTCCCCCGGCATGCCGGCAGGTCTGCAGCATCCCCGTCGCCACGCCGATCTTGGCCGCGGGCGCCTCGTCGTACATCGCCTTGGCGTAGCCGAGCGTCGAGATGCAGTAGGGGACGCCCAGGACCCCGCACACGACGAGCACCAGCGCCGGATGGCTGAACCCGGTGAGCAGCAGCGCCAGGCAGGAGCCGGCGGCCATCCAGACGGCGCCCACGATCAGGACCACCTTCGTGCCGACCCGCGTCAGCACCCTCGCCACCACCGGGTTGGCGACCAGCGAGACGCCCGCCAGCGGCACCATCAGCGCTCCGACCTGCCCGGTCCCGAACCCGAGCGCACCCTCCAGGTACTGGGGCATCCCGTAGAACACGCAGTAGTAGACGACCGTCATCACCCAGAACCCGACGAAGGTCGGGAGCACGCTGGCGCTCGTGACCAGCGAGAGGTCGACGAAGGGGCGCTCGACCCGGCGCGAGCGCCGTACCAGCAGGAGCGCGGAGGCGAGACCGACCGCGACCAGCGACAGCGACCACCCCCGGCTCGGCCGGGAGAGGAAGACGAGGATCGGGATGATCGTCGTCCCGAACAGCGCGACGCTGGGCAGGTCCAGGGCGGCGATCAGGGATCGCCCCCGGCCCGCCGGCGGCGGCCCGTCCGGCTCGATCAGGAGCAGGACGGCGGCCAGCGCGCACAGGGCGATCGGAGCACTCAGCCAGAAGAGCACGCTCCAGTGCCACAGGCTGACCACGAGCCCGCCCACCGCCGGCCCCAGCACGACACCCATGGAGTTGCCCAGCTGCACGCGCGCGATCGCCGGCATCGGCGCGATGCCGACGCGGTCCGCACTCCGGCGGATGATCGACAGCGCGGCGGGGAAGGCCGCGGAGCTCCCGAAGCCGATCGCCACCCGCATCGCGCACAGCGCCGCGAAGCCGGGCGCGAGCGGGGCTACGGTGCTCATCACCGCCACCACCACCATGCCGGCGGCGAGCACGCGCCGCGGCCCGACCACGTCGGCGAGCCGGCCCATCAACGGCTGCGCCACCACGGAGGTGAGGTAGAAGACCGTCACGATCCAGGTGACCTCGGCGACCGAGATCCCGAAGTCGTCGCGCAGCGCCACCAGGCCGACGGCGAGCATCGAGGAGCTGAGCGGGTTGAGCATCGTGCCGAGCCCCATCGCGGCGACGGCCAGCCGCCACCTTCTCGTGGGGTTCACGTCGCTCCCGCCATCGCCGCTATTGTATGCATAAGCATACCGAAGGCAGCGCCGCACCGCATCGAGGGCAGGAGACAGACATGACGTGGACCCAGGACGCCGACCGGCTCCTGACGGATCTCGACCGCGAGGTCGTCCGGTTGAGCGGATTCGGCCAGCGCGGCACGACCGGCGAGCGCCCGGCACTGCTGGTCATCGACGTGACCGAGGCGTTCTGCGGCGACCGGCCCGAGCCGATCCTCGAGTCCGTCAAGCGGTTCCGCAACAGCAGCGGCGAGGCCGCCTGGGACGCCGTCGAGGTGATCGGCTCCCTCGGCGAGACGGCCCGCGCGAACGACGTGCCCGTCATCTACACCCGCGGCATGTCGCCCGCGTCCGGGCTCGGACCGGGCAGGTGGGCGACGAAGAACAGCCGGGTCGCGGAGGACCGCGACAGCCAGCGCCGGATCGTCGAGCCCCTGGCGCCCCAGGACGGGGACGTCGTGCTGGACAAGGCGAAGCCGAGCGGCTTCTTCGGCACGCCGTTGCTCAGCCTGCTCATCGACCGCGGCATCGACTCGCTCATCGTCTGCGGCTGCACCACGAGCGGCTGCGTGCGCGCGACCGTCGTCGACGCCTTCTCCAACAACCTCCCCGTCAGCGTCGTGGCCGACGGATGCTTCGACCGGGTCGCGGTGTCGCACACGGTCGGGCTCTTCGACATGAACCTCAAGTACGGCAACGTCGTCGACTCCAGCGAGGCGCTCGCGATGCTGGCGGGCCGCGCTCGGGACTAGGCCGCCTCCGCGGCTGGTCAGACGGCGCGGCCGCCGACCAGGGTGAGCCGCACCCCCGGCCGCAGCGTCGCCGTCGGGTCGGCGTCCAGGCCGACCAGGTCGGCGCTCGCTCCCGGGGCGATCACGCCCAGGTCGCCGCGACCGAGCATGAGCGCGGCCGTGCGCGTGTGCAGGTGGAGCGCGGCCGACACGGGCAGGCTCTCCTCGACATCGAAGTCCTGACCCCACAGCGAGCGCCGCTCGACCGACAGCGCCACGCTCTCCAGCGGCTGGAACGGCCGGCCCCGCCTGCCCGGCGTACCGTTCCAGTCGCTGCCGAGGACGCAGCCGACGCCCAAGCGCAGCGCGGTCCGCAGCGGCACGAGACGGTGCCGGCTCAACGCCGTCGCGGCGGCGTTGAGCTCCACCCCCACCACGGCCGGCTGGGTGGACCACCAGATGTCGTGGGCCGCCATCCGCGTCAGCTGGGCGTCCGAGACGTCGAACCCGTGCTCGATGCTCAGCCGCGTCGTACTCGTGCGCCGGACCCGTTCGAAGACATCGAGGACCGCGTCCACCCCGACCCGGGTCGCGGCGTGGCAGGTGACCGCCCAGCCGAGACCGGCGGCACGAGCCACCAGCGCAACGAGCTCCTCGCGCTCCATCAGCAGCGTCGGCTCACCGCCGTCGACGATCGTCTCGATGCCGTGGTCGACGAAGATCTTCACCGCGTCGTGGGCCAGCCACTCGCCACCGAAGCCCGTGGCCGCCGGCCAGCTCGCGATCGTGGCCAGCCGGTCCGCAAGCGTGGCGGTCGGGTCCAGGCGCGGCCCGCCGAACACCCGCGTGGCCAGTCGGCCGTCGGCCGCCAGCACGCCCTGGAAGGCGGCCAGCTCGCCCTCCCGGAAGCCGGTGACCCGCACGGTGGTGATCCCGGTGCGGGCATAGTCGCGCTGGGTGGCGCGGATCGCGTCCGACAGGTCGCCGGCGACCGCTCTGGGGTCGAAGCACCGGAGCACCAGCCCGATCGCGCCGTACTCCCGGATGATCCCGGTGGGGCGTCCGCTCGGGTCGCGCTCGATCATCCCGCCCGGCGGGTCGCCCCGGTGGTCGGCGATGCCGGCCAGGGCCATCGCCCGACCGTTGAGCACCATGGCGTGAGCGCCCAGCCGGACCGCGATGGGGTTGTCGCCGGGGACCCGGTCCAGCACCTCGGCGGACGGCGGATCGCCGATCGGGAACTGCTGGAGCGAGAGAGCGTGCTCGGTGACCACCCACTGGTCCGCAGGCAGTCCGGCCACGGCGGCCGCGAGCGCGGCCACCAGGTCGTCGTTGGAGAGCACGTGCGCGGTCGGGACGGCGAAGGAGTCGAGGACGGCCGACGGGAGATGGTTGTGGGCGTCGATGAACCCGGGCACCAGCACCGTGTCGCCGAGGTCCTCGACCGCGACGCCGAGGTCCCGGCGGGCCGCTCGGTCGTCGGGATCGAAGAGGGCCAGAATGCGCCCGGCGCCGATCACGACGCCGCGGGGCAGGACCGTCTCCGCCGGCTCGTGGAAGCTGAGCACCTTGCCCGCGACGAGGGCGCGCTCCGGGCGGGGCCACCGGATCACGCGTCGGTCCTGTATCGCTCCTTGCCGAAGTGGTTGATGGCGTACTGCACGATCGCCACGAAGACCAGCAGGATCAGGATGAGCGCGAACGCCTCCGCGACCTGGAGGGTCTGCGACGCCCGGGCCAGCTCGTAGCCGAGGCCCCGGGTCGAGGCGAGCATCTCCGCCAGGATGACGGTGATCATGCACAGGGCCGCACCGATCCGGACGCCGGAGAGCACCATCGGGAGCGCGGCCGGCATCTTCACCTGCCAGTCGGTCTGGCTGCCGCTGGCCCCGAAGGCCCGGGCCACCTTCAGGTAGCGCTGGTCGATCGCCCGGAAGCCGCGCAGCGAGTTGAACGCGATCGGGAAGAACCCGGACAGCGCGCCGTAGGCGATCTTCGACTGCATCCCGACGCCGAACCACAGGATGAACAGCGGGTAGAAGAGCACCAGCGGCACCAGGTAGCCCCAGGCGATCAACGGCTCGGCGACCTCCGCCCGGAAGGGCGTGCGCCCGCAGATGAAGCCCACGACGACGCCGGCGACCAACGCGATCGCGAACGCCGCGAGGAGCTCGACGGCGGTGATGCCGGCGCTGCTCCAGGTGTGACTGGAGGTCACCAGCAGCTTGAACTGCTCCCAGACCACCGACATCTTCGGCACCAGGATCGGCGAGACCCCGCCGGGACCGGTGGCATAGGCCCAGGCGCCGAAGAGTCCGATCAGGCCGAGGATGCGCAGGCACCACACGGCGATCTTGTGCTTCACGGTGCGACGACCTCCTCGGGCGCGCCCTCCAGCAGGCCGAACAGCTCAGCCCGCAGCGTGTCGAAGGAGGCGGTGGTCATGAAGTCGAGCCGGCGCGGCCGGGGCGCGTCGACGACGAACTCGCGGACGATCCGGCCCGGGCCCTTGCCCATCACCAGCACCCGGTCGGCCCAGAAGATCGCCTCGTCGAGACTGTGGGTCACCATCACGACGGTCTTCTCCGCCTCGGTCAGCACGTTCGACATCTCGATGCCGATCCGCCGCCGCGACTGCTCGTCCAGCGCACCGAACGGCTCGTCCATCAGCATGATCTGCGGGTCCATCGCGAGCGCGCGCGCCACCGCCACCCGCTGCTGCATCCCGCCCGACAGCTCCGCGGGATAGGACTCGGCGACGTGATCGAGGCCGACCAGCTCGAGCTGCTTCATCGCGACCGCGCGCCGCTCGGCCTTCCGCACCCCGGCGAACCGCAGTCCGGTCGCCGCGTTGTCGACGACCGAGCGCCACGGGAAGAGGCTGTAGTCCTGGAAGACGAACGCCGCCCGCGACGGCTTCGGGCCGGTGATCGGCTCGCCGTCCACCGTGATCCTGCCCGAGCTCGGGCGCAGCATCCCGCCCATGCAGTGCAGCAGCGTCGACTTGCCACATCCGCTCGGGCCGATCAGCGAGACGAACTCACCCCGGCGGACCTCCAGGTCGATGTCACGGATCGCCGTGACCGGGTCACCCTTGGCCCGCTCGTAGGTGAGCGTGACCGATTCGATGTTCATAGTCATGTCTGGGCATCCAAGTTCTAGATTGTTGCGACCGTTGCGGCGCCGGTGGAGCGCCACCTGTTCATCCGGGTCTCGGCGCGCGTCCAGAGCGCGCCGGCGACGACCGCGACGATGGTGATCAGCAAGACGATGGCGAGGACGTAGTCGGTCTTCAGGGCGGCGGAGTAGGTGCGGATCAGCGGCCCGATGCCGCCGTCCGACGCCCAGAGCTGGGCGATCATCACGCCCAGGAAGGCGTGCTTGATGCCGTACCAGAACGCCGCGAAGATCCCCGGCAGCGCGGCCGGGAGGATCACGTCGGCGTAGCGGTGCACGGTCCGTGCGCCGAAGGCGTCGGCGACCTTGAGGTGCCGCTGCTCGACGAGCCCGAGGCCGCCGATCACGTTCACGACGACGTAGAAGAAGCTCTCGAACGCCCCGAACGCGGCGGCGGACATCCCGCCCAGACCGAAGATGAGGGTGAAGATCGGAAGGAAGATCGACTTCGGGGTCGAGAGCACGAAGGCGATCGGGCCGAGGAACGCCTCCCGGAGCAGCCTCGAGGCGCCGAGGGCGAGGGCGACGAAGAGCCCGGCGGAGGTGCCCATCACGAAGGCGAGCAGGATCGAGGACCCGGTACGCCGGAAGGCCTCCTGGGCGTCGGGGTCGCCGAGCAGGTCGGCCATCGCCCGGACCACCTCGGTCGGCGCGCTCAAGAAGTCGCCGTCGATGACGCCGATCCGGACCAGGATCTCCCAGAGGAGGATCACACCGATGACGATCGCGCTCCGCAGCAGCGACGCGCTGTGAGCGCGTCGCTGCCGAGGAGCACCACGTTGTGCGGAAGGCTGCCGCATGAGTACCTCAGAGGTCCTTCCAGTAGCTGTAGATCGAGGTGATGTCGAAGTCACCGATGCCCTCGACGGTCGTGTGGACGGCGTCGGCCAGCCCCTCGAGGTTCTCCTGCGGGATCTCCCCGTCGGTGGACAGGATCGGCAGCAGCAGGTCGACGGCCTCGTCGGCGACCTCCGGGTCCTTCTTCCACTCGTCCACGACGAACTTCTTCACCCAGTCCGGGTCGGCCTGCAGCTTCTCGACCGCCTCGAAGTAGCCCTCGAAGAAGGCCTTGACGTTCTCCGGGTGCTCCTTGGCGTACTTGTTGCTCACCAGGAACGCCTCGAAGGCGTTCGGACCGACCAGGTCGGCGACCGAGCCGAGGTTCTCGCCGAAGCCCTCGTTCTCGGCGGTCAGCACCGTCTCGATGCTCCAGATGAAGGCGTCGATGGTGCCCGACCGCAGCGCCCCCAGGAGGCCTTCGAGGTTGCCGAGCGGAACGACCTCGTAGTCGGACTCGGACCAGCCGAGGTTCTTCGCGACGGTCAGCGTGGCGAAGTGGCCCGCCGAGCCGAAGCTGGAGATCCCGAACTTCTTGCCCTTGAGGTCCTCGGGCTTGGACGCACCGGCGTCGGGCGACGCGATCACGTACTGGTCCCAGGGGAGCACGTCGCCGGCCGTCAGCGTGGCGTCCAGCCCGGCGATGATGTCGGAGGCCGCCTTGACGCCGGTACCGAGACCGATCTCCGCATTGCCGCTGGCGATCGACGGCCCGACCGTCGAGGAGGTGCCGTCGATGATCTTGACGTTGATGCCCTTGTCGTCCCACACCCCGAGCGCCGCGCCGGCCTCGGCGCCGATGAACGGCAGGGAGTCGCCCTCGCTCACGATCAGCCGCACCGTCGGAGTGCCGTCCGACGACTCGCCCCCGTCGTCGCCACCGCCGCATGCCGCCACCAGCAGCATGGCAAGGCCGAGACTCCCTGCGATGGCCGCCTTCCGCCGCGCACCCATATGAACCATGCCACAACCCCTCATACTGAGCCCGAACGACTCCACGTTCGGTACACGAATGTATGCATCGAAATACCAAACGCGACGGATGTCAACCCCCGTGAGCGGTTTTTGAGCACTCCCGGGCCGGGTCCGAGGGCGTCCGTAGCGGCCCGCGGAGCACACCGATCCCCGCGATGACCTGCGAGAACACGCGGGCACGCGCCCTTCGCGGGGCGGGCCGGCGGACACCACCGGATCCGGCCATCGGACGGCCGGCCGGAGTGCCTCAACACCGGCGCCGAACGACGCCGGACCCATCGCCGGACCGGGTGGTCACGCCTTCTTGGCGGGAGCCTTCTTGGCGGTCTTCTTCGCCGCGGTCTTCTTCGCCGGGGCCTTCTTGGCCGCCTTCTTCGCGGTCTTCTTGGCGGCCTTCTTCGCCGGGCCCTTGGCGCGGCGCTCGGCGAGCAGCTCGGCGGCCCGCTCGATCGTGATCGACTCGACCGAGTCGTCCTTGCGGAGGGTGGCGTTGTACTCGCCGTCGGTGACGTACTCGCCGAAGCGCCCTGCCTTCACGACCACCGGCTGACCCGACACGGGGTCGTTGCCGAGCTCCTTGAGGGGGGCCGCGGCGGCGGCCCGGCCGCGCTGCTTGGGCTGGGCGTAGATGCGCAGCGCCTCGTCGAGGCCGATCGTGAGCAGCTGGTCCTCGCTGGCGAGCGAGCGCGAGTCGGTGCCCTTCTTCAGGTACGGACCGTAGCGACCGTTCTGCGCGGTGATCTCGTCGCCGGACTCGGGGTCGACGCCGACCACGCGGGGCAGCGACAACAGCTTCAGGGCGTCGTCGAGGGTGATCGTGTCGAGCGACATCGACTTGAAGAGCGAGCCGGTGCGCGGCTTGGTGCCCTTCTTCACGTCCTCGGGCAGCACCTCGGTGACGTAGGGGCCGAACCGGCCGTTCTTCGCCACGACCTGCAGGCCGCTCTCCGGGTGCACCCCGAGCTGGATCTCCTCACCCGCCGGGTTGGCGAGCAGCTCCTTGGCCTTCTCGAGGGTCAGCTCGTCGGGCGGCAGGTCGTCGGGCACGTTCGCGCGGCGGGCGTACGGCGTGCCCTCGTCGTCCGGGCCCTCCAGGTAGGGGCCGTAGCGACCCACGCGCAGGTGGACGCCCGAGTCGGGTCCGGCGATCGGGAAGGTGGCCAGCTCGCGCGCGTCGATGTCGCCGAGCCCGTCGACGAGCGGCTTGAGCCCGGCCACCGTGTCGGAGCCGTAGTAGAACTCCGAGAGCTCGGTGTTGCGGTCCTTGCGGCCGCCGGCGATCTCGTCGAGCACGTCCTCCATGCCGGCGGTGAACTCGTAGGAGACCTGCCGCGGGAAGTGCTCCTCCAGCAGTCGGATCACCGAGAACGCCAGCCAGGCCGGCACCAGCGCCGTGCCCTTCTTGTAGACGTAGCCGCGGTTGAGGATCGTCCCGATGATCGAGGCGTACGTCGACGGCCGGCCGATCTCCCGCTCCTCGAGCTCCTTGATCAGCGTGGCCTCGGTGTAGCGGGCCGGCGGCTTGGTCTCGTGGCCGTTCGCGGCCAGCGACGCGGCGGTGACGGCGTCGCCCTCGTGCAGGTCGGGCAGCGGCACCTGGTCGTCGTCGCTGCGCTTGCCGGCGTCGGTGCCCTCGACGTACGCCTTGAGGAAGCCGTGGAAGGTGATCACCCGGCCCGACGCGCCGAACACCACGTCCCGGCCGTCGGCGGCCGCGCCGCCGATCCGCACGGACACCGTCTGGCCGACCGCGTCCTTCATCTGCGAGGCGACCGTGCGCATCCAGATCAGCTCGTAGAGGCGGAACTGGTCGCCGGTCAGGCCGGTCTGCGCAGGGGTGCGGAAGAAGTCGCCGGCGGGCCGGATCGCCTCGTGCGCCTCCTGCGCGTTCTTCACCTTGCTGGCGTAGGTGCGCGGCGCGTCGGGGAGGTACTCCGCGCCGTACAGCTCCTGCACCTGCGCGCGGGCCGCGCCGATCGCGGCACCCGACAGCGTGGTGGAGTCGGTACGCATGTAGGTGATGAAGCCGTTCTCGTACAGGCGCTGCGCGACCGACATGGTCACCGACGCGCTCATGCCGAGCTTGCGGCTCGCCTCCTGCTGGAGGGTGGTGGTGCGGAACGGCGCGTACGGCGAGCGCCGGTAGGGCTTGGCCTCGACCGAGCGGACGTCGTACGTCGTGTCCGCGAGCGCCGCGACCAGGGCCTCGGCGGCGGCCCGGTCGAGGTGGACGCGCTCGTCCTTGCGGGACTTCAGCAGCCCGTCCGGGCCGAAGTCGGAGCCGCTGGCCACCCGGCCGCCGTCGATCGAGTGGAGCTTGGCCGGGAACATCCGGGGCTCCTTGCTCGCCCCGGCATCGAAGGTGCCCTCGAGGTCCCAGTACGACGCGACCCGGAACGCCATCCGCTCGCGCTCGCGGTCGACGACCAGGCGGGTGGCCACCGACTGCACGCGGCCGGCCGACAGGCCGGACATGACCTTCTTCCAGAGCACCGGGCTGACCTCGTAGCCGTAGAGGCGGTCGAGGATGCGGCGGGTCTCCTGGGCCTCGACGAGGTCCATGGCCAGCTCGCGCGGGTTCTCGGCGGCGGCGAGGATCGCCGGCTTGGTGATCTCGTGGAAGACCATCCGGTGCACCGGGATGCCCTTGGGCTTCAGCTCGTCGAGCAGGTGCCAGGCGATCGCCTCGCCCTCGCGGTCCTCATCGGTGGCGAGGTAGAGCTCGTCGGCGTCCTTGATGAGCGTCTTCAGCTTGGAGATGTGCGACTTCTTGTCGCGCGGCACGACGTAGTAGGGCTCGAAGCCGTTGTCGACGTCGACGGCGAGCCGGCCCCACGGCTTGTCCTTGATCTTCGCCGGGGTGTCGGCGGCGCTCTGCGGGAGGTCGCGGATGTGGCCGATGGAGGACTCGACGACGTACCCCTGGCCGAGGTACTCGCCGATCTTGCGAGCCTTGGCCGGGGACTCGACGATCACCAACTTGTGGGCCACGGGTTCTTGTCTCCTGCAGTGGGATGGTGCCCGGTTCGCTCTGCCGGGTGAAGCGGTACTACGGCCGACACGGTAGCGCGTGGAGCACGCCGGGCATTCCCGGGCGTCCGCGAAGAAGACACCCCGGGCCCTCAACGTTCCGCGCCGTGTCCCCGTCAAGGAAGAGTAGGCGAGGGGACGACCGGGTGACTCGGAGGCGGACGGTGGAGGGTGATCTGACGGGGGACTTCGCGGACTTCGTCGCGGTGCAGAGCAGGTCGCTGCTCGGGTTCGCACACGCGCTGACGGCCGACCCCCACGACGCCTGGGACCTGACCCAGGAGACGTTCGCCCGGATGGGCGAACGCTGGGGCCGGACCCGGCTCGACGAGCCCGCGGCGTACGCACGCACCGTGATGGTGCGGCTCAACATCGACCGGATCCGGCGGCTGCGCCGCGAGCTCCCGCTCCTGGTCGGCACCCGCGAGGCGGCGCCGGTCGAGCTCGTCGGCGAGGTCGACGCCTGGCTCGTCGAGGCGCTCGCGACCCTCTCGCCGCGGCAGCGCACCGCGCTGGCGCTCCGGTACGTCGAGGACCTCGACGTGCGCGGCATCGCCGAGCGGATGGGCTGCTCGGAGGGCACGGTCAAGAGCCAGCTCTCCCGCGGGACCGAGCGGCTCCGCGAGCACGCCCGCCAGCACGGCGTGCTCCGCGTCGGCCAGGCATGACACGAGAGGACTGAGCACATGACCGAGCAGCAGATCAACGACGGGTACGCGCGCCTGGACGCCGCGCTGGCGCCGCCGGTGGACACCGTGCAGCGCGTCGAGCGGCGGGCCGCGGTGCTCCGCCGTCGTCGGCGTACGGTGCTGGTCGGAGGCACCGCGCTGGGCGTGCTCGCCGTCGGCGGCACCGTCTTCGCGGCGCTGAGCGGCGACGACGGCGCCGGCCAGAGCGTCGCGGTCGACCCGCCCGCCCGCGAGCTGGTGCTGACCCGGCCCGACGGCTCGACGTACGCCTTCCACGACATCGAGGTGACCTGCAAGCCCCCGGTGGAGGACGAGGCGGCGGGTGGCGGGCCGCAGCGGATCTGGGCGGTCAGCCCGCGCGCGGTCGAGGGCGACCGGGTCATCGAGCCCTTCGTCTACTTCGAGGGGATCGTGCCGAAGATCGAGGGCGATCGGACCTTCACGTTCCCCCACGAGTGGGACATGCGCTCCGACCGCTTCCCGATGGTGCTGTTCGTCGCGGACACCGACGGCAACGAGGCGGCCAGCAGCGCCGGCGGGGAGTCGGGCACGGTCCGGGTCCTCGAGGCGTCCTGCGAGCCGGCGCCGGTGCTGCGGCTGGAGGTCGACATGACGCTCGGCAGCGAGGAGCAGCAGCAGCCGCTCGAGGTGGCCGGCCAGCTCCGCTGACCGGCCTGGACCGGCGACCGGTTCTCGGGATTCGGCTACGAACCGGGGCCGCATTGCCGACCATTCAGGTATGCGCTCCCCCGTCGGCGCCGCCCCGCGCGCGCCCAGGCTCCTCGTCGCCATGCTCGGCCTCCTCCTGGCCGCACCCGCGCCCGCGGTCCTGCTGGCGCCCGCGGCGACCGCGGTCGAGCCGTTCGTGCTGTCGGGCACGGTGTCCGACCCGGACGCCGAGCCGCTGGTGGGCGTCACCGTGTCGGTGCTACCTGCAGGCGGTGGCTCCGCCGTCGCGACCGGCACCTCGCAGCTGGTCGACGACGAGGCGGTCTACGCGGTGCGCGTGCCGGCCGGCAGCTACTGGCTCAGCTTCGACAAGACCGGGTACGCCACGGCGTACCTCGAGAACGACGCGGACGACGACCCGACGACCGTCGACGTCGACGCCGCGGGCCGGGTCACGTCGTCGGGCGTCGAGCTCGAGGACGGGCTGCTGCCCGACGTCTCCCTGCTGCTGACGGCACCGACGGTGCAGCAGGCGCCGCGGCTGAGCGGCGAGGCGGCCGTCGGTCGGACCCTCACGGTCAGCACGGGCTCCTGGAGCGGCATCACCGTCGACACGGACTACGTGACCGTCGAGTGGTTCATCGGCGGTGTGGAGGCCGACGAGTACAGCGACGGCGCCTGGTGGCAGCGGTTCAAGGTCCCCCTCGAGGCGGTCGGCGCGAAGGTCGGCTTCCGGCTGACCGTGGAGGACCCCGAGGGCGCCCGCGCCGACGCCGTCTACGAGGACTCCTCGGCCGTGGTGCCCCGACCGGTCTCGTCCGTCGCCGCGGCCGTGCGGAAGACCCGGCTCACCGCCGTCGTGACCGTTCCGGGCGTGCCCCGGCCGGTCGGCACGGTGTCGGTCACCGACGGCAGCCGGAGCATGGGCCGGGCCAGGCTCACCGCGCGGAGCAAGGGCAAGGTGGTCGTGAAGCTGCGCAAGCTGAAGCCCGGCAGGCATCGGCTCACCGTGGCCTATGCCGGGCCGGCCGCGATCGTCGCGTCGAAGACCGTGGTGAGGGTCAAGGTCCCGCGGCGGTAGCCCGGCTCAGGACTCCAGGAAGCCCTCGACCACGAGCTCCCGCACCACCGGCAGGTAGGTATCCCGGGTCTCGGCCGGGTCCAGGTCGAGCAGCTGGGCGAGCGCGTCGAGGATCTGGCCCACGGACAGCTCGCCGTCGCAGGCGCCGACCAGCGCCGCCTCGACGGTGTCGGCACGGCGCGCGCGGCGCAGCCCGCGCTGCTGCCGGAGCACGACGGTCTCGGGGTCCTCGGCGCCCGGCGCGCCCAGGGTCTCCTGTCGTACGTCGGAGCGGAGCACCAGCCGGGAGTCCAGGTCGACCTCGCGGTCCCCTGCGATCGCCCAGTCGTGCAGGGCCGGGGCGATCGGCTGCTCGACGTCGTAGGGCCACTCCAGCAGCTCGCGCACCGGCCGCTCGGCGCCCGTCCGGCGCAGATTGATCCACCCGAAGCCGACCGCCCCGATGCCCTGCTCCTCGAACCACGACAGCCAGGTGTCGTAGCGGGTGGCGTAGTCGGGGCCGCCGTGCCGGCCGGCGTCCTTGAGCCAGAGCTCGACGTACGACGCCGGGTCGACGACCTCGCGCTGCACGACGTACAGGTCGCACTCGGGATCCGCCCAGCCGGCCAGCCGGTCCTCCCAGGAGGCGCCGACCGGGATCACCCAGTTGGCGAGCACCTGGCACCAGCCACCGTCGCTCAGGTGCGCGGGCGCGGCGCGCACGATGTGCTCGACCGCACGGTCGCCGGGCAGGCCGGAGTCGCGGTAGACGAGGCGTTCGCCGGTCGCCGGCGAGATCACGAACGGCGGGTTGGTCGCGATCAGGTCGAAGCGCTCCCCCGCCACCGGCTCGAAGAACGACCCGCTGCGCACGTCGACCGGCGTGCCGAGGTCGTTGAGCGCGACGTTGAAGCGGGCGATCCGCAGCGCCCGCTCGTTGACGTCGGTCGCCACGACCGCGGCGCTGTGGCTCGCGAGGTGCAGGGCCTGGACCCCGCAGCCGGTGCCGAGGTCGAGCGAACGGCCGACCGGCTCGCGGATCGTCAGCTGGGCCAGGGACGTCGACGCCGAGCTGATGCCGAGCACGTGGTCGGGCCCGACCCGGCTGGGGCCGCCGTCGAGCCCGGGGGTCAGGTCGCTGACGACCCAGAGGCTGTCGCCGTCCGCGGCGTACGGGCGGACATCGAGGCGGGCCGCGACCTCGCCGACGGACCGCTCGAGGAAGCCCTCCGCGGCCAGCCGGTCGACGAGCCCGGGCAGCGCCCGCTCGGCGGCGTCGAGGTCGACGACCGTCTGCAGCAGGAAGAGTCGCACCAGGGTCTCGAGCGGACTCCCGCCCGCCGTACGCCGCCGCGCGGGCGTGGTCTCGTTGCGTCCCAGCGCGTCGTGCGCGGCCGGGCCCAGCAGCTCCGCGACCCGGTCGTAGGTGAAGTCGGCGGCGACCAGGGCCGATCGCAGTCGTGTGGGCAGCGGGGTGCTCATGCCGGAACCCGCTCGTGGTAGCCGGTCGGGCGCTCGCCGGCGCGCCACTGGGTCAGGCCGCCGCGGTAGAGGCCGTGCCGCAGCTCCAGCTCGTAGCCGTCGTACTCCGGCATCCCCAGCTCGCGGGCGGCGGCGAGCTCGGCGTCGACGTCGTAGGGCACCCGGACGTAGGAGACCGACCACGGGGCCGTCTGCTCGCTGTCCACGACGCCCTCCAGCACGCAGTAGAGCGGGGTCGGGTCGCCCATGCAGTTGCCGACCGAGCCGGTGTTGAAGCTGGTCCGCCGCTCGAGCTGGCACTCGTAGTGCGGGTCGTGGGTGTCGGCGTACCCCACCAGGTCGGGCGGCGGGCCCTCTCCGGTCGCCTCCGTGTTGCGGAACAGCCCCTCGAACTCGGCCTGGGAGCGCACGTAGCGCACCCGTCGGTGGACGGTCTCCTCCGAGGCGTGGAAGAGCCGGACGCGGCGACCGCTGAGCCAGAAGTCGTGGCAGAAGGGCAGGCCGCGCAGCCAGGCGCCCTGCCCGGGGCCGAGCTGGTCGAGCCACCAGCGCATCGCGGCGTTGTCGAAGTCCCGGTCGGGGTCGGGCAGGAAGTCGTCCCAGTTGCCCAGCAGGTTGACCTCGCAGCGCTCGCGGCACAGCTCGATGACCTCGCGCCCGCGCGGCCCCTTGCCGACGTAGTCGCCGAGGTTGAAGATCCGAGTGATGCCGCGGGCGTCGATGTCGGCCAGCACGGCCTCCAGCGCCGTCAGGTTGCCGTGCACGTCGGAGATGAGGGCGATCCGCTCGGGTCGGTTGGTCACCGGGCCAGTCTCGCAGCGCGCCGCTGCGGGCGGTCCGCGCCCCGGCCGAACGCGAGCGACCCCGCCCCTGGTCGGGACGGGGTCGCTCGGTCGGCCGGCAGGCTCAGCGCTGCTGCGGGGCCTCGAACTGCTGCGTCGGCGCCGGATCCGCGGGCGGGGCGGGCGGCGCGGTGGCCGGCGGCGGGGGCGGCGGCGCCGTGGTCCCCGACTCGTCAGCGTCGATCGCGATCGGGCGGCGCTTGGACACGTAGACCGCGACGACGATGCCGATGAACGCGGCCAGCGCGATCGCGACGCGCAGCGGCGTGTTGGCGTCCTCGCCGACCGACAGCTTCACGATCGCGGCGACGATCAGCAGCGAGACCAGGTTCATCACCTTGAGCAGCGGGTTGATCGCCGGGCCGGCGGTGTCCTTGAACGGGTCGCCGACGGTGTCGCCGGTGACCGTCGCGGAGTGCGCCTCGGAGCCCTTGCCACCGTGGTGGCCGTCCTCGACGAGCTTCTTGGCGTTGTCCCAGGCGCCACCGGAGTTGGCGAGGAACACCGCCATCAGCGTGCCGGTCGCGATCGCGCCGGCCAGGAAGCCGGCCAGGGGTCCGACGCCGAGGCCGAAGCCGACGGCGATCGGCGCGAGCACGGCGAGCAGCCCCGGTGTGGCGAGCTCGCGCAACGAGTCGCGGGTGACGATGTCGACCACGCGCCCGTACTCCGGACGGCCGGTGCCCTCCATGATGCCCGGGATCTCGCGGAACTGCCGGCGCACCTCGTACACCACGGCACCCGCGGCCCGGCCGACGGCACTGATCGCCAGACCCGAGAAGAGGAACACGACCGCAGCGCCGAGCAGCGCACCGACCAGGATGTTCGGGTTGGAGATGTCGAAGCTGAACGACAGCACCGTCAGATCGCTGACCTCGCCGACGTCGCCGACCTCCTTGAGCGACTCCGCGAGGCTGTTGACGTAGGAGCCGAACAGCGCGCTCGCGGCGAGCACCGCGGTCGCGATCGCGATGCCCTTGGTGATCGCCTTCGTGGTGTTGCCCACCGCGTCGAGCTCGGTCAGGATCTGCGCGCCCTCGTCGTCGACGTCGCCCGACATCTCCGCGATGCCCTGGGCGTTGTCGGAGACCGGGCCGAAGGTGTCCATCGCGACGATGACACCGACGGTCGTCAGCAGGCCGCAGCCGGCCAGGGCGACCGCGAAGAGCGCGACGCCGACCGTGCCGCCGCCGATGAGGAACGCGCCGAAGACGGCCGCGCCGATCACCAGGGTGGTGTAGACCGCCGACTCGAAGCCGACCGCGAGACCGGACAGGATGACGGTCGCGGCGCCGGTCAGCGAGGTGCGACCGACGTCCTTGACGGGCCGGTACTCGGTGCCGGTGAAGTAGCCGGTCAGGCTCAGGATGATCGCGGCGAGCACGATGCCGATCAGCACCGCGACCGCGGCGATGATCCGCGGGTCGCCGTCGGACTGGATGGTGGCGTTGGTCAGGTCGGAGAAGTCGCCCGGCAGGTAGACGAAGGCCAGCACGACGCTCGCCACCGCGCCGATCGCGGCCGAGATGTAGAACGCTCGGTTGATCGTCACCAGGCCGCTCTCCCCGGCACGCGGCCGGCAGAGGTAGACGCCGGCGACCGCGGTGAGCGCGCCGATGGCGGGGATCAGGAGCGGGAAGACCAGGCCCTTGTCGCCGAACGCCTGCGAGCCCAGGATCAGGGCGGCGACCAGCGTCACGGCGTACGACTCGAACAGGTCGGCGGCCATGCCGGCACAGTCCCCCACGTTGTCGCCCACGTTGTCGGCGATCGTCGCCGCGTTGCGCGGGTCGTCCTCGGGGATGTTGTTCTCGACCTTGCCGACCAGGTCGGCGCCGACGTCGGCGGCCTTGGTGAAGATGCCGCCGCCGACCCGCATGAACATCGCGAGCAGCGCGGCGCCGAAGCCGAAGCCCTCGAGCACGTGCGGAGCGTGCTCCTGGAAGATGATCACCACGATGCTGGCGCCCAGCAGGCCGAGGCCGACGGTGAGCATGCCCACCGTGGCGCCGGTGCGGAAGCCGATGTTCATCGCCGGGTCGCGGCCCTGGGACTGCGCGGCGGCAGCGACCCGCAGGTTCGCGCGGACGGCGAGCGACATGCCGAAGTACCCGACGGCGGCGGAGAACCCGGCACCGACCAGGAAGAACACGGAGCGGAAGATCCGGACGGTGGTGTCGTCCGCGGGCAGCGCCAGCAACAGGAAGAACGCGACGCCGGCGAAGATCGCCAAGGTGCGGAACTGCCGCTGCAGGTAGGCGTTCGCCCCCTCCTGGACGGCCTGGGCGATGTTCTTCATGTTGTCGGTGCCCTCACCGGCGGCAAGTACCTCCTGGCGGAACATCGCCGCCATCGCGAGCGCGCCCAGCGCGATCAGTGCGACGACGATGACCAGGACGAGATTGCCTCCGGAGACTTCCACGACAGCGGGACTGATCCCCGTCATGTGGTTCCTCCTGGGTGCGATTGGGTGATGCAGATCTCAGCCGGACGCGCCGGAGTCTACGCATGCCCGAGCGTGCAGACCCCCTGGGGTGTGACTCGGAACACACCACGAGTTGCGGTTTGACGCCTGAGGCGGACGGTCCAGACCGGGCCCGGAATGTGCGCGTCGGGCGGGTCTGGGGGCCGCCACCGGGGGCGCGTCCGCTCGTTTCCCCGGTCGCCCGGGGAAACGAGCGCGACACGCCGCAGCGCACCGGCGTGTCGCCGTCGCTTCCGCCGACGGACGGGCTCCCCGGGCGCCGGGAGGACGCCGGCCGACACGCAGATCGCCCCGTCGTCCGGTGGACGACGGGGCGATGCGAGCCGGGTGGCGCGGGCGGGTGGCGCCGGGTCAGCTGCCGGCGAGCGCGGCCTCGGCGGAGTCGTGGATCACGAAGACCTTCGCCAGACCGGTGATCCGGAAGATCTTGAGCAGGCGGTCCTGGTTGCAGACCAGCTCCAGCGAGCCGTCATGGGCGCGGACCTTCTTCAGCCCGCCGACCAGCACGCCGAGGCCGGTGGAGTCGAGGAACTCGACCGCCTCCATGTCCACGACGATGTCGTAGCTACCGGCGGCCACGAGCTCGGTGATCTTGTCGCGCAGCTTCGGAGCCGTGTAGACGTCGATCTCGCCGCCGACGGCAACGATGGTCTTCCCACCGGCATCGCGCGTCGTCAGAGTCAGATCCACCTCAGTACTCCCCGTGCAGTTCGATCGGTCGGCCGGTCCGCCGATGGGCAGCCCATGTCGTCCAGCCTGGTCAATGAAACCACGCTCGTGCCGTCCCGCGCACAAACGAGGTCTCAGCCGGTGGAGCAAGGGCCCGGGCAGCGTACGTCGTGGCGCCCGGCCCGGCCCTGGTGTCCGCGGCCCGCGACGACGCGGTGTCGGCACGCCGCGCGAGAATGGATCGGTGACCACGACCCCGCGCTCCCGCCCGGTCGACGTCGCCGACCTGGTGGACCGGCTGGCGTCCGTACCGGGGCGCGAGGACCGGCTGCGGCACCTCGAGATGCTGCCCCCGCGGGCGGCGACGTACGCCGACTGGCCGGCCTGGGCCGGCGCCGACGTCGTGGCCGCGTTCGAGGCCCGGGGGGTCGAGCGGCCGTGGCGGCATCAGGTCGTCGCGGCGGAGGGTGCGTGGGAGGGTCAGCACGTCGTGCTGGCCACCGGCACGGCGTCCGGCAAGAGCCTGGGCTACCAGCTGCCCGCGCTGAGCGCGATCCGCGCGACACGCGGCACCCGGGGGCAGCGGGGCGCGACCGTGCTCTACGTCGCCCCGACCAAGGCGCTCGCGCAGGACCAGCTCGCCGGCGTGACCGCGCTGGGCCTGGACGTGCGCGCGACCACCCATGACGGCGACAGCTCGCACGAGCAGCGCGACTGGGCCCGCGACCACGGCGAGTACGTGCTCACCAATCCGGACATGCTGCACCGCTCGCTACTCCCCGGGCACCAGCGTTGGTCGTCCTTCCTCGGCTCGCTGCAGTACGTCGTCGTCGACGAGTGCCACCACTACCGCGGGGTCTTCGGTGCACACGTGTCCCACGTGCTGCGTCGGCTGCGCCGGCTGTGCGCGGCGTACGGCGCCGCCCCGACGTTCGTCCTCGCGTCGGCGACCGTGGCCGAGCCCGAGGTCGCGGCGGGCCGGCTCACCGGGCTCGACGTGCTCGCCGTCACCGGCGACGGCTCGCCCCGGGGCCGGGTCGCGCTCGCGCTGTGGGAGCCGCCGTTCACCTCCTTCACGGGCGAGAACGGCGCGCCCGTGCGCCGGGCGGCGTCGTCGGAGACCGCCGACCTGCTCGCCGACCTGGTCGCCTCCGACGCCCGGACGCTCGCCTTCGTCCGGTCGCGACGGGGCGCCGAACAGGTCGCGATGACGGCCGCGGAGCTGCTCGCCGAGGTCGACCCGTCACTGCCCGGGCGGGTCGCGGCGTACCGCGGGGGTTACCTGCCCGAGGAGCGCCGCGCCCTGGAGGAGGCGCTGCGCAGCGGTGATCTCGCGGGGCTGGCCGCCACCAACGCCTTGGAGCTCGGTATCGACGTCAGCGGCCTCGACGCAGTGCTGATGGCTGGCTTCCCCGGCACCCGTGCCGCGCTGTGGCAGCAGGTCGGCCGGGCCGGGCGCGGTGCGCGCGACGCACTCGGCGTCCTGATCGCCCGCGACGACCCGCTGGACACCTATCTGGTCACGCACCCCGAGGCGCTGCTCGGCCGGCCGGTCGAGGCGACGGTCTTCGACCCGGCGAATCCGTACGTGCTCGGGCCGCACCTGTGCGCCGCGGCCCAGGAGATCCCGCTGACCGAGGCCGACCTCCCGCTCTTCGGGCCGACCGCCGGCGAGATCGTGGCCGCCCTGACCGACGGCGGACTGCTGCGCCGCCGGCCGCGGGGCTGGTTCTGGACCGACCGGCGCCGGGCCAGCGACCTCGCCGACATCCGCTCTGCCGGCGGCGCGCCGGTGCAGCTCGTCGAGGCCGAGACCGGCCGCGTCGTCGGCACCGTCGACGCCTCGAGCGCGCACGCGACGGCCCATGCGGGCGCCGTCTACGTCCACCGCGGCGAGACCTGGCTGGTGCGCTCGCTCGACCTCGACGAGCACGTGGCCGTCATCGACCGTACCGAGACCGACTACTCCACGACCGCCCGCGAGATCACCGACATCTCCATCGTCGAGGAGCGGGCGCACGCCACCTGGGGCGACTGCCGCCTGTCCTTCGGGCTGGTCGACGTCAGCCACCAGGTCGTGGCCTACCTCAAGCGGCGCCAGCCCGGCGGCGAGGTGCTCGGCGAGGAGCCCCTCGACCTGCCCGAGCGGTCGCTGCGCACGGCCGCCGTCTGGTGGACCGTGCCCGAGCACGCGCTGACCGAGGCGGGGCTGACGACGCGCGACCTGCCGGGCGCCGCACACGCGGCCGAGCACTGCTCGATCGGGCTGCTGCCACTCTTCGCGACCTGCGACCGGTGGGACATCGGCGGCGTCTCCACGGCCGTACACCCCGACACCGGGCAGCTGACCGTATTCGTCTACGACGGCCACCCGGGTGGCGCCGGCTTCGCCGAGCGCGGCTTCCGCGCCGCCCGCGACTGGCTGGGCGCCACCCGCGACACGATCGTCTCGTGCGGCTGCGACGACGGGTGCCCGTCATGCATCCAGTCGCCCAAGTGCGGCAACCAGAACAACCCGCTCGACAAGTCCGGCGCCGCCGCGCTGCTCGACCTGCTGCTCGGAGCGGGATAGCGTCGCGGCATGGTCGCAGGACTGCTGCTCCTCGTGGTCGGTGCGCTTGCGGTCGTAGCGGCCGTGTTCACCGCCGACGGCACCGGAGTCGAGCTGCTCGGCTTCGACGTCACCGCCCTCGGGCTGTACCTGATCGGGCTCGGGAGCGGCGTGGCGATCCTCTGGGGCATCGGCCTCACCAAGTGGGGTACGAAGCGCAGTCTCCGGCACCGCCGCGAGGCCAAGCAGCTCAGCGAGCTGAACGACAAGCTCGACCGGCAGGACGCCGACCGGCAACGCGAGAGCCCGGACGGCGAACGACCCTTCTGAGCCCCGCTGCACGACACCCGTCCGGCGGTGAGCAGGCAACCGTCGTGGTGCCCGGAACGGTTGCCTACTCACCGCGGCACGGCACCACGACCCGCGCCGGCGCCGGGCTCAGCCGGGTCCCGCGCGCGCCTCGGCGACCAGGTCCGCCGACTGCCCGAGCCACCGGGGACCGGTGACCTCCACGCGCAGCCGCACCTCGCGACCCGCCACCGCACACGACACCAAGCGTGCCCCGTTCGCCGTGGCGATCCGGGTGCCCTCGCCGCACCCGTCCGCCCCGTGGGCCAGGGCCCGCGCCGCGGAGAGCGCCGCGAGGTCGGCCGCACTCTGGGCGCGCCGCTGAGCGTGGATCATGGCGGCGACCACGCCGAGGGCGGCCGCGACGAGCACCAACAGGCCCAGGCACGCGACCGCGAACGGCGCCGCCGATCCCCGCTGGTCGCGGCTCACGGCACCGCCTCGGGCGCCGTCTCCTCGGCGACCGCGACCGCGTCGGCCGACACCTGCGCGTGCGGCAGGTCGAACAGTCCGCCGGGACCGCGGACCCGGCCCGTGACGGTCACCCGGACCTCGCCGCCGGACCTGTCGACGCTGACCCGGCTGCCCGGCGGGGCGACCTGCTCCCCGCGGCCGACGGCCGCCGCGACGTCGTCGCCACGCGCGACGGCCCGGGCGGTCTCCCGCGCGGCGTCGACGGCGCGCACCTGGGCGGCCCCGACCGCGAGCAGCCAGACCAGTCCGATCGTCGCGGCGAGCAGCAGCGGCAGCACCATCGCCAGCTCGGCGGTGGCGGCACCGCGCTCGGACCGCAGGTGCCCCCACGGAGTCGCGGACCGGAGGAACGCATCGGGGGAGGTCCGCGATCCCGTGGGGTGGCTCATCCGATGCCCAGGAGCCCGAGCACGTGGTCGAAGAGGGTCTTGAGCAGCTGGTCTCCGAAGCCGCCGGTGAGCAGCTTGTAGAGCAGCCCGGCCAGGCCGGCGCCGGCCGCGGTGCCGACGGCGTACTCGGCGGTGGTGATGCCGCGCTGGTCGCGGCGGGCCGGCTCGCGCCGGCGTCGGTCACGGAGGTGGAGGGACATGGAATCTCCTTGTTCGGAAGGCTTCCCGGGCCACCCGATGTGGCCCGGGAGTACGACGATGCGACATCGCGGGGACGGTCCGCCGCCGCGACGGCCGAGGCTGTGGACGGCGCGGTCGGAGCGCCGGCGGTGGACGACTCGTGGCCCGGCGCCGGCGACCCTCACAGGTCGAGGCCGCTCAGGAGGGCCACGACGAGCGGGACGATGCCGATCAGCACGAAGGCCGGCAGCAGGCACAGCCCGAGCGGCACGGCGGCCCGCACCCCCACGGCGCGGGCGCGTTCCTCGGCATCGGCCCGGGCGTTGCGGGCGAGCTCGTCGGCGAGTCTCTCGACGGTCGCCACCACCGGTGCGCCGGTCTCGTGGGCTCGCGCGAGGGCGCGGCCCAGCGGCGCGAGAGCGGGCTCCGCCGTGAGCGACGACCAGACCTCGACGGGGTCGAGCCCGAGCGAGAGCCGGGCGGCCGCCCCGAGCAGCCGGTCGGCGGCCGGGCCGGGCAGCGCGGCGCACACCTGGGCGATGCCGTCCTGGGGCGATGCGCCGGCTCGCAGGGTCGCGGCCACGAGCGCCACGACGTAGGGCAGGTCGCGAGTGACGGCGCGACGACGGGCGCGCTCGGACGCGGGCTCGGCGCGCCCGATGACGATCCACACGACGACCGCCGCGACCGTACCGGCGGGGATGCCGGCGGGCCCGGAGACGAACGTCAGTGCGCCGGCTCCGGCGCAGCCTGCCCAGAGCAGGCGGTGCCGATGCAGCCAGCCGACACCCGACGAGGCCGGCGCGGGAGCGGCGACGGTCGGCGGCACCGGTCTGGGCCGCACCAGCATCGCCGCCGCACCGGCCGCGGCCAGTACCGCGAGCCAGAGACTCACGTCGCGTCCCCGGCGTCGCGGGCGATCGTCTCGATCCACCACAGCCCGGCCAGCCCGAAGGCGAGGCCGGCCGCCAGGCAGCCCAGCCCCGCGGGCGTCCGGAGCAGGAACCGCCACGGATCGCCTCCGGCACCCGATCCCATGAGCAGCGCGAGGATCGGGAGCCCGGCGACCAGCCGCGCGGTCGCCCGCGCTGACGCCAGCTCGCCCGCCACCACGCGGCGGGTGCCGGCGTCGGCGCGCAGTGAGATCGCGACCCGGTCGACCGTCGCGGCCAGGCCCTCGCCGGTGCGGTGGGCGACCTGCCACGCGGCGGCGACCACCCGCAGGTCTCCGGCCCCGTCGACCTCGGTGGCGACGGCCCGCAGCGCGGACGGCACGTCGGCACCGACCCGGAACGCCGCCGCGACCGGCGCCAGCGGCATCCAGGTGCGCGCCGCCCGATCGAGGCAGTCGCCCGGTGGCAGCCCGCCCGCGAGCTCGCTCGCCATCGCCTCGCAGGTCTCGAGCACCCGGGCGGCCGTGGCCGCCGCGGCCCGCCTGGCCCGCTGGCGACGGACGAGCGCGACCCCACCGAGCGCCGCGAGGGCGCCGACGGCGCTCAGCGCCGAGAGTCCGGGGACCAGGACCACCGCGAGCGCGACCACCGCGGCCCCCGCCGTCAGCTGCGAGCGCCCGGACATCCGGGCCAGCCCAGCCAGGCGGGGCGGCGATCGCACCAGCAGGGCGGCGGCCCCGGCCGCGCACCCCGCGGCCAGCACCATCACCGTCATGGGGCGCCGCCCAGCCGGTCGGCCAGCACGTCGGCCGCCGGACCCGGTCGCGCTCGGCCATCGGCCGCGACGACGAGCGCGGCGCTCATCGCGACCAGCCCGTCCGGCGACCTGCTGGGCACCGCTACCTGCCGGAGCCGGCGCCGACCGTCGCGGTCACGGGAGAGGTGGAGCACGACGTCGACGGCCGAGGCGAGCTGGCTGTGGGCGGCGTCGCGCCCCAGTCCGCCGGCGAGAGCCAGCGCCTCGATGCGCGCCGGGACGTCGAGCGCGGAGTTGGCGTGCAGCGTGCCGCACCCGCCCTCGTGGCCGGTATTGAGGGCCGCCAGCAGATCGACCACCTCGGCGCCGCGCACCTCGCCGACCACGAGCCGGTCGGGCCGCATCCGCAGCGCCTGCCGCACCAGCACGCGGACGTCGACGGCGCCCGCGCCCTCGATGTTGGGCGGTCGCCCCTCCAGGGCGACGACGTGGGGATGGTCGGGCCGCAGCTCGCTGGCGTCCTCGACCACGACGACGCGCTCCTGCGGCGGCACCCGGCCGAGCAGCGCCGCGAGGAGGGTGGTCTTGCCGGAGCCGGTGCCGCCGCTGACCAGGAACGCCAGCCGGGCGGCCACGATCGCGTCGAGCAGCTCGGCGGTCGGCTGGCCCAGCGTGCCGGAGTGGACCAGCTCGTCGAGCGTGAACGCCTGGCGGCGCGGCACGCGCAGCGAGATCACCGTGCCCGGCCGGGCCAGCGGGGCGAGCACCGCATGGAAGCGGGTGCCGTCGGGCAGTCGCAGGTCGACATACGGCGTCGCGTCGTCGAGGCGGCGCCCGCCGAGCGCCGCCAGTCGCTGCGCCAGGCGGCGGACGGACTCCTCGTCGCGGAACCGGACCGTGGTGAGCTCGAGGCCGGCACCGCGGTCGAGGTAGACGTGCTCGGCACCGTTGACGAGGACGTCGGTGACCTGGGGAGTGCGCAGGAGGGGCTCGAGCGGACCGGCGCCGACCACGTCGCGGCGCAGGGTCTCGTAGACGGCGAGCACGGCTGCGTCGCCGACCGGGCGGCCGCTCTCGCGCAGCGCCTCGGCCACGCGGTGGGGCGTCAGCTCTCCCGGCGAGCGCGCCAGCCGGTCGCGCACCGCCTCCAGGTCGACCGGGTCCGCCTCGGGAGCGACGCTCATGCCGCCTCCGCCGACCCGTGCAACAGGGCCAGCTGGTCGAGCGCGTCGCCGGCGGCCCGCCCCAGCGCCCCGCGGCGAGACCGCACCGGGCCGAGGCCGAGATCGATCGCCTCGGCGAGACCGCGCTGGTCGCCCATCGTCGTGAGCACCGGGACCCGGGTGGCCCGGGCGATCGCCTGGGGGTCGACACCGGCGCCCCGCACCACGAGCCGGACCCGGGACGGGTCGGGGTGGCGTGCGCACACGCGCACCGCGGAGGCGACCCCGGCCACCGTCGGTACCACGACGACCAGCAGCCGGTCGCACCGGGCGGCGACCTCGTCGACCAACGGGTCGCCGGTGCGCGGCAGGTCGACGACCACGAAGTCGTGGCCACGCTGCGCCGCCGAGAGCACCTCGCGCACGGCGAACGCCTGCAGCGTGCCGGGTGGCCCGGCCCGCCAGGTCAGGGCGGCCAGCTGCTCGCGGCGCGGCAGCGCCTCGCGCAGGGCCCGGGCGCTCAGCCGGCCGGTCGCGTGGCACAGCCCGTCCCAGCGCACGCCGTCGCGATCTTCGAGGCCGAGCACCCGGTCGACGCCCGGACCGAGCGGATCCGCGTCCACCACGAGCGCCCGGCCACGCCGAGCGGCGAGCTGGCCCAGGGCACACGCGAACGTCGTCGCGCCGGCGCCACCGCTCCCGCCCACGATGCCGACCACCACGCCGGACGCGCGGTGCGGGTCGCCGAGATCGGTGAGCGCCTCCACGAGCCAGGCCTCCGACGCCGGGAGGTCCGTCACACTCTCGGCGCCGAGCGCGACCGCCACCCGGAACAGCTCGTCGGGCACCGGTCCCCACGCCACGACGTGCGCCCCGTCGCGCCGGGCCGGAGAGATGGCCGCCAGCTCGGCGGCGACGTCGGCGCCGACCAGCACCAGGGGCGCCACCGGCCAGCGCCCGAGGGCGGCGCCGATGTCGGGCGCCACCTCGGGTTCGACGCCGGCCGCAGCGGCCAGGCGCAGCAGCTGGTCGAGGAGGGAGCGATCGCGGGTGACGATGAGCGGAGCGTTCATGCGGCGATGCTCCCCGCGCCGCGACGTCCCCACCACCGGGCCGATTCCCCTTGTGGACAAGGGTGCTGGACACCGGGGCTGTGCACGGAAGCTGGGCCATGGCCCCCTACGATTGGGGCCATGGCGCCGACCGCGGCCTTCTTCGACCTCGACAAGACGATCATCGCGAAGTCGAGCACGCTCGCCTTCAGCAAGCCGTTCCAGGCCGGCGGCCTGATCTCACGCCGCGCCGTGCTGCGCTCGGCGTACGCCCAGTTCGTCTACCTGGTGGGCGGCGCCGACCACGACCAGATGGAGAAGATGCGGCAGTTCATGTCGCAGCTGTGCACCGGCTGGGACGTCGCCACGGTCCGCGAGATCGTCGCCGACACGCTGCACAACGTCGTCGAGCCGCTCGTGTACGACGAGGCCGTGTCGCTCATCGAGGAGCACCAGCTCGCCGGACGGGACGTGATCATCGTGTCCGCCTCCGGGGCCGAGGTCGTCGAGCCGATCGCCGCCATGCTCGGCGCCGATCGCGTGATCGCCACCCGGATGGAGATCGTCGACGGCCGCTACAGCGGCAACATCGAGTACTACGCCTACGCCGAGGAGAAGGCCCGGGCGATCCGCGAGATCGCCGACCAGGCCGGCTACGACCTCGAGGGCTCCTACGCCTACAGCGACTCCGTCACCGACGTGCCGATGCTGGAGGCGGTTGGGCACGCCTACGCCGTCAACCCCGATAAGGAGCTGCGCAAGGCGGCGGCCGCGCACGAGTGGCCGATCCTGGTCTTCACCAAGCCGGTCGCGCTGCGCGCCCGGGTACCGCTGCCGGCCCGACCGACCCTCGCCGCACTCGCCGTGGGCGGCGTGGTCGCCGTCGGCGGGGTCATCTGGGCGAACGCTCGCAAGCGCCGGCTCGGCGCCTGAGCGCCGCGGCGCAGCCCCCTCGAACGGCTCGCCCCGGAACCCATACTTCCCCCGGCAAGTCAAGGGACCTCAGGGCTTGAAGGGCTCCCTCAACGGGCGTACAAACGAAGGCAAGAACTCCATAGTCTGCACGTGAGCCGGGTACCCACGCGGCGATCTACCCTTCCTACAGGGCGTCGGCCGAGCCGGGACACTCCCGGGGCCGCAGTTGATGATGCACGCCTGGTAGCCGTCGGCCTCACGTGTCAGCGGCGGCACCCGGCCCAACCACTCGAGATCCGGGTGCCGTTCGCATGTCTGAGCGCAGTGAGCCACGACGAAGGAGCGGCTCGCGTCGCGCGAGGAGGTCGAGGGCGCCCGCGACCGACGAAGGAGGTCGCGACGGCGCGTCTCGAGACCCGGTGAGACGAACGCCGACGGCGACCACCGCGTTCACGGTGGGTTTCGAGACGGGCGCCAGCGCGCCTTCCTCAACCACCGGAGGGACAGGACCCCGTCCCCCTCAACCACCGTGGACGGGACTGGCCTGCGCGCCGGCGGCGTACGCCTCGGCCGCGTAGAGCAGCCAGGAGTGCACGCCGGCGAGGCCGCCCTCGGCGTACCCCCGCAGGTTCGACTCGTACGCCGCGCGCAGGGCCAGGTGACCCGCCTCCGGGACCACCAGCGACTTCTCGTCCACGCCGCGCGCGACCAGCACCAGCCGCTCGGCGGCCCGGGCGACGATGCCGTTGTGCGACGGGAACGGTGCCCCGGTCACCAACTCGGCGTGCACGACCGCGGCCACCAGCAGCGCCGGCGCGGCGGTCGCCGCCGACAGCAGGTCGCCGACCCGGCGCAGCCGGCCGGCGGCCGCGCCGTCGCGGGGCCGGCCGCGGGTGTCGGCCGGCAGGCCGGTCGCGGCCAGCGCATGGATCCGGGCCAGCGCCTGCAGCGGCGCGCGCCCCAGCACCGGCACCAGCCCGAGCAGCTCCGTCGAGACCCGCACCGCGTCGAGCGCGATCTCGTCCCCCTCGCCGGCCCGCACGTCGGCCAGCGACGAGCCCGACCCCTCCAGCACCGCGCTCGCGTGGGCGCCGCGCAGCAGGCTCTCGCCCGTCAGCTCCGGCGAGGTCCGGCGCAGACCCCGGTCGCGCAGCATCACGTCGATGCCGTCGCGGGCGGCGGCGTACCCCGACGGGACCCCCTCGAGGTCCACCAGGCTCGACAGCGGATCGGCAGTCACGCCCGGAAGGCTATCCAGCGGGTACGGTGAGCCCGATGAGTGACCAGCCCCAGCCCGCCCGCTCCTTCGGCTCCGTGGCGGCCGCCTACGACCGCGGGCGTCCGTCGTACCCGCGCGAGGCCGGGGCCTGGCTGGTGGGTGACCAGCCGCAGACGGTGCTCGAGCTCGGCGCCGGCACCGGCAAGCTCACCGAGGTGCTGCTCGGGCTCGGCCACGAGGTGCACGCCACCGACCCCGACGACGCGATGCTGGCGCGGCTGCGGGAGCGACTGCCCGACGTACCCACCTCGGTCGCCTCGGCCGAGGAGCTGCCCGCCGCCGACGGGTCGTACGACGTGGTGGTGGCAGGCCAGGCGTTCCACTGGTTCGACCACGAGCGGGCGCTGCCGGAGATCGCCCGGGCGCTGCGGCCCGGCGGCCGGCTCGCGCTGATCTGGAACAAGCGCGACGAACGCATCCCCTGGGTGAAGCGGCTCGGCCGGATCATCGGCACGCAGGAGCAGGAGACCGATCCGACCGAGACCCTGGTGACGTCGGGCTGGTTCGGCTTCGTCGAGAACGCCTCCTACAAGCACTGGCAGGTCATCGACCGCGAGTCCGTGCAGGACCTGGTGCTGTCACGCTCCAACGTCGCGGTGCTCGACGAGGACGGACGGCGGGCCAAGCTGGCCGAGGTGCTGGCCTTCTACGACGACTACGGGCGCGGCATGGACGGCATGCAGCTCCCCTACGTCGCCTCGTGCTTCCGCGCGACCGTGGTCGACCGGCCGGAGGGCGCGGCCATCGCGACGACCGAGGCGGGCGACGAGGGCCGGCCGGCCACCACGGGGGGCGAGCCGGCCGACACCGACGACGTCCTGCTGATCGACTTCCGTTAGCAGCCGGAGACGTCGATGCCCCGACCTTGGCGCCGTCGACACCTGGGCACCGAGGCCGACCGGGCCACCTTCCGCACCCTGCACAGCGCCTCGCTGGCGGCCCCCGCACTGCGCGCCGGCCTGACCACGGAGAGCGCCGAGCGCAGCATCCGGCACCTGCACGACCTGCTCGGCAGCCCGGCTCTCGCGATCACCGACACCTCCGGCTCCCTGGCCTGGCACGGCTCCGGGCAGCATCACGAGGAGCAGTGCGCCGGGCTCGCGGAGCTGACCGTCGAGGCGGGCCGCACCCGGGTCTTCGACCGGCACGACCTGCCCTGTGGCGCCCCCGGCTGCGACGTACGCGGTGCCATCGCCAGCCCGCTCGTCGTCGACGAACGGGTGGTCGGCACCCTCCAGGTCTTCGCCGACGCACCCACCGCGGGCCTGGCCCGGGCCACCGACGAGGTGGCGGCGTGGGTGGCCTCGCAGCTCGAGCTCGCCGAGCTCGACGCGTCTCGCACCCGGCTGATCGAGGCGGAGGTGCGGGCGATGCGGGCCCAGATCAGCCCGCACTTCATCTACAACTCCCTCGGGGCGATCGCGAGCTTCGTGCGCACCGACCCCGACCGCGCCCGCGACCTGCTGTTGGAGTTCGCGGACTTCACCCGCTACTCCTTCCGCCGGCACGGCGAGTACACCACCCTCGCCGAGGAGCTGCGCTCGGTCGAGCGCTACCTGCTGCTCGAGCAGGCCCGCTTCGGCGAGCGGCTCCAGGTGACACTGCGGATCGCGCCGGAGGTGCTCCCGGTCGCCGTACCCTTCCTGTGCATCCAACCGTTGGTCGAGAACGCCGTCCGGCACGGACTGGAGTCGGCGGAGGGCGGCGGCGCGATCCGCATCGTCGCCCGCGACCAGGACCAGGAGTGCGTGATCGAGGTGGAGGACGACGGGGTGGGCGAGGACCCGGACGTCGTACGCCGCGCGCTGGCCGGCGACGCGGGTCTGGACTCGGTGGGTCTCGGCAACGTCGACGGCCGGCTGCGCTCGACGTTCGGCGACGACTACGGGCTCGTGGTGGAGACCGCGCCCGGCGCGGGTACCAAGGTCGTCGTGAGAGTGCCCAAGTTCGCACCGGGAGTCCATGCATGAAGCCACTGACGGTGCTCGTCATCGACGACGAGCGGCCCGCCCTCGACGAGCTGACCTACCTGCTCGCCGACGACGACCGGATCGGCGAGGTGCACACCAGCAGCTCGGCGACCGACGGGCTGCGGATCCTCCACGAGGGCGCGGTCGACGCGGTCTTCCTCGACATCCAGATGCCCGGGCTGACCGGACTCGAGCTCGGGCAGGTGCTGAGCCGGTTCCGCACGCCGCCGCCGATCGTCTTCGTCACCGCCCACGAGCAGCACGCCGTGGAGGCCTTCGACCTGCGCGCGGTCGACTACGTGCTCAAGCCGGTGCGCGCCGAGCGCCTGACCGAGGCGGTACGCCGGGTGGTCGGCATGCTCGACGGCGTTGCGGAGTCGGCCCCGGTCCGCGACGACACGCAGGTCGCCGTCGAGCGCGGCGGGGTCACCCGGTTCGTCCACCGCTCCGACATCACCCACGTCGAGGCGCAGGGCGACTACGCGCGGTTGCACACCGCGGCGGAGTCCCACCTGGTGCGCAGCCCGCTGTCCACCCTCGAGGAGGAGTGGGCCGCGGCCGGCTTCGTGCGCATCCACCGCTCGCTGCTGGTCTCGCTGTCGCAGGTGACCGAGGTGCGCATGGACGGCGGCCGCTGCACGGTCACGGTCGGGCCGCGCGGGGTCGAGCTCGTGGTCAGCCGCCGGCACACCCGTGAGCTCCGCGAGCTGCTGCTGGAGAACCGCACGGTGTCACCGCGGACCGACTCGTGACCGAGCCGGGCCCGGCGCCCACCCGGGTCCGGGTCACCGGGCCGCCCCGGCGCCGCCCGCCGACCCGCCGTACGTCGGACATCGACGCGGGCACCCGGCTCGGCGGCGTCTACATGCGCTCGCTGCTGCGCGAGCAGCTGCGGCTCGCGGTCGGCGTGCTCGCGGTGATGGGGGTGACGATCGGCCTGCTGCCGCTGGCCTTCTACCTCCTGCCCGAGCTCTCCGACGTACGCCTGCTCGGGATGCCGCTCGGCTGGCTGCTGCTCGGCGTGGTCGTCTACCCGGTGCTGGTCGGGCTCGGCTGGGCCTACGTGCACCGGGCGGAGCGCAACGAGCGCGACTTCGCCGAGATCGTCTCGGAGGCGGAGAGATGAACGCCGCCCCCGGGATCATCGCGATCTCGCTCGTCACGGTCGCCACCCTGGCGATCGGCACCTGGGGGCTGCGGTTCTCGCGGACGACGAGCGACTTCTTCGTGGCGTCCCGCACCGTGCACCCGCGCCTGAACGCCAGCGCGATCGGCGGCGAGTACCTCTCCGCCGCCTCGTTCCTCGGCGTCGCCGGCCTGGTGCTGATCCACGGCGCCGACATGCTCTGGTACCCGGTCGGCTGGACCGCCGGCTACCTGGTGCTACTGGTGCTGGTGGCCGCGCCGCTGCGCCGGTCCGGCGCCTACACGCTCCCCGACTTCGCGGAGGCTCGACTCGGCTCGCGCGGCGTACGCGCGGTCTGCTCGGTGCTCGTCGTCGCGATCGGGTGGCTCTACCTGGTGCCCCAGTTCAAGGGCGCGGGACTCACCCTGCGGTCGGCGGTGGGCGCCCCGATCTGGGTCGGGCCGGTCATCGTCGGCGTCGTGGTGCTCGCCAACGTCACCTCTGGCGGGATGCGCAGCATCACGTTCGTGCAGGCCTTCCAGTACTGGCTCAAGCTCACCGCGCTGCTGGTCCCGGCCGCCGTGCTGCTGGTGGTGTGGGCGGGGGACGGCAGCGCCCGCCCGACGGGCGGCGACTGGTCGGTGCCGCTCGCGCCGGGCGGCGCCGAGGGCCTCTACGTCACCTACTCGCTCATCGTCGCGACGTTCCTGGGCACGATGGGGCTGCCGCACGTGGTCGTGCGGTTCTACACGAACCCCGACGGCCGCGCCGCCCGTCGTACGACGCTGGTGGTGCTCGCGCTGCTCGGGCTCTTCTACCTGCTGCCGCCGATCTACGGCGCCCTCGGCCGGATCTACGCCCCCGAGCTCGCCGCGTCCGGGGCGTCGGACGCGCTGGTGCTCGAGCTGCCGCGGATCATGGTCGACGGCGCCCTGGGCGAGGTGCTGACGGGCATGGTCACCGCCGGCGCGTTCGCGGCGTTCCTCTCGACGTCGTCGGGGCTGTCGATCGCCGTCGCGGGCGTGCTGAGCCAGGACCTCACCGGGCGCGCGCAGGTCCGCGGCCGCCGACTGGGCGGGGTCACGGCGTTCCGGCTCGGCGCGGTCGTCGCGGTGACCGTGCCCTGCGTCGTGGCCCTGCTGGCGCCGGACCTCGGCGTGGCCCGCGCGGTCGGCCTCGCCTTCGCGATGGCGGCGGCGACCTTCTGTCCGCTGCTGCTGCTCGGCATCTGGTGGCGCGGGCTGACCTCCGTCGGCGCGATCGCGGGACTGGTCGCCGGTGGACTCGGCTCGACCGTCGCGATCCTCTGGACGATCCGCGTCCCCGAACCGTCGGGCTGGCTCGACACGCTGATGGGCCAGCCCGCCGCCTGGACCGTGCCGCTCGCGCTGACGACGATGGTCACCGTCTCGCGGCTGACCCGCGCTCGCGCGCCGGCCGACGCGGGACGCTTCCTGGTCCGGCTGCACACCCCGGAGACGGTGGAGCTGGATCGCGGCTGATCACGGCCTCACGGCTGTAACGCCGGGTTACCGACTGTTCCCACCATGGTGCAACCCCGTGGGAACAGCTAGTAACCCGGCGTTACAAGCGAGCCGGATTTCCGACACCGCCTAGCCTTGCCGATGTGCGCCTGATCCTGATCCGCCACGGCGAGACGCCGTCCAACGTCACCGGGGCGCTCGACACCGCTCGACCGGGCGCGCCGCTCACCCCGCTCGGCCACCGGCAGGCGGCGGCGATCCCGGCCGTGCTGACCACGTCGCGGATCGCGGCCGTGCACGCCTCGCCGCTGGTCCGGACCCAGCTCACCGCCGACCCGCTCGCCCGGGCGCGCGGGATCGAGATCGTGGTCAGCGAGGGTCTGGAGGAGATCGGCGCCGGCGCGCTCGAGATGCACACCGCCGCGGAGTCCGTCGACCGGTACGCCGAGACCGTCACGTCCTGGATCGCCGGCGACCTCGGCGTCGCGATGCCGGACGGGGAGGACGGACACGCGTTCTTCGGCCGGTACGACGACGCCGTCCGCGCACTCGCGACCGGCCACGCCGACGACGCCACCGTGGTCGCGTTCAGCCACGGCGCGGCGATCCGCACCTTCGCGGCCCGCCACGGCGGTCCTCCCGAGCAGCGGCTGCGTAACACCGGTGCCGTCGTACTCGACGGCTCGCCGGGCACCGGCTGGGCCGTCACCGGCTGGTCGAGCGACCCGCTCGGCGGTGCGCACCTGATCGACGCCGGAGCAGCCGACCCGACCGGGGAGCCGGACCCGGTCTGAGAGCGAGCCGGACGCCGAGCGACGGAAAATCCGCTCGTCGCGCCAGGAGCACCGCTCGTCGTTTCGACGTCGCCGCTCGGCGCGGATCCCGCTCGCACCCCTGCCCGACCCGGGTGCTCGTGGGCATGGTGACGACGATCACCATCCCCTCGAGAAGGGCGCCCCCCGTGACCGAGCCACTGACCCACGATCATGCCCACCGGCACGATCCGGTGTACGACGAGCTGCACGCCCTCCCGGAGTTCGCGCGGCTGCGCGCGCTCTACCGCGGCTTCGTCTTCCCGGCGACCGTTGCCTTCCTGGCCTGGTACCTGCTCTACGTCGTGATGAGCAACTGGGCCACCGACTTCATGAGCACCAAGGTCGTCGGCAACATCAACGTCGCCCTGGTCTTCGGCCTGCTCCAGTTCGCGACCACGTTCCTCATCGCCTGGCTCTACGCCCGCTTCATGAACCGCAACGCCGACCCGATCGCGCGCGACCTCGAGCGGCGCTACAACGACCACGTGGGAGGCGCACAGTGAGCTCCGACAGCCTCACCACGATCCTGTTCGTCCTGGTCGTCCTGGTCACGGTCGCGATCACCTTCTGGGCGAGCCGGCAGACCAAGGGCGCCGCCGACTTCTACGCGGGCGGCCGGGGCTTCACCGGCTTCCAGAACGGCATGGCGATCTCGGGCGACTACATGTCGGCCGCGTCGTTCCTCGGCATCTCCGGCGCGATCGCGCTCTACGGGTACGACGGCTTCCTGTACTCGATCGGCTTCCTGGTCGCCTGGCTGGTGGCGCTGCTGTTGGTCGCCGAGCTGCTGCGCAACTCCGGTCGCTACACGATGGCCGACCAGCTCGCCTACCGGATGCGGCAGCGCCCGGTGCGCACCGCGGCCGCGACCTCGACGGTGGTCGTCTCGATCTTCTACCTGCTGGCGCAGATGGTCGGCGCCGGTGCGCTGGTGGCGCTGCTGCTCGGCGCGGACTCGGACGCCGCGAAGAACATCACGATCGTCCTGGTCGGCCTGCTGATGATCTTCTACGTCACGGTCGGGGGCATGAAGGGCACCACCTGGGTGCAGATCGTGAAGGCGATCCTGCTGATGGGCGGCACGATCCTGATCACGATCCTCGTGCTGGCGAAGTTCGACTTCCACATCTCCGAGCTGCTCGGCGCCGCGGCCGCGAACACCGGCAAGGGCGACGCCTTCCTCCAGCCCGGACTGAAGTACGGCATCGACACCACGTCGAAGATCGACTTCCTCAGCCTCGGCCTGGCGCTGGTCCTCGGCACCGCCGGGCTGCCGCACATCCTGATCCGCTTCTACACGGTGCCGACCGCGAAGGCCGCCCGCACCTCCGTGCTGTGGGCGATCGGCCTGATCGGCGCGTTCTACCTGATGACCCTGGCCCTGGGGTTCGGTGCCGCGGCGCTGCTCGACACCGGCGCGGGCAGCAAGGTCGCCGCCTCGGGCGGCAACCTGGCCTCCCCGCTCCTGGCCGAGGCCGTCGGCGGTGGGGACGGTACGACGGGCGGCGCGGTGCTGCTCGCCCTGATCTCGGCCGTGGCGTTCGCGACGATCCTCGCGGTGGTCGCCGGGCTGACGCTGACCTCGGCGTCCTCGGTCGCCCACGACCTCTATGCGACGGTCTTCCGCCGCGGGGAGGCCAGCGAGCGCGACGAGGTGCGGGTGGCCCGGATCTCGGCGTTCGTGATCGGCGGCATCGCGATCGCGCTCGCGATCCCGGCGCAGAAGCTCAACATCGCGTTCCTGGTGGCGCTCGCCTTCGCCGTCGCCGCCTCGGCGAACCTGCCGTCGCTGATCTACAACCTCTTCTGGCGGCGGTTCAACACCCGCGGCGCGACCTGGGCCATCTACGGCGGCCTGATCGCCAGCGTGGGCCTGGTGTTCTTCTCGCCGGTGGTCTCGGGGTCGGAGACGGCGCTGTTCACCGACCACGACTGGCAGTGGTTCCCGCTGAGCAACCCGGGCATCATCTCGATCCCGATCGGGTTCCTGCTCGGCTGGCTCGGCACGATCACCTCGCACGAGCCGGACACGGCCGCGCGGTACACCGAGCTCGAGGTCCGCGCACTCACCGGCGCGGGCGCTGAGCAGGCGGTCCAGCACTGACCGCCTGCGGACGCCCGGCGACCCTCGGTCGCCGGGCGTCCGAACACGCCCTAATGTGGCGAGTACCACTACGTCTGCAGGAGAGAACGTGAGCGAAGAGACCACCGACGAGACGCTGGCCAACCTGCTCAAGGAGGAGCGTCGGTTCGAGCCGCCGGCAGCGATCGCCGAGCACGCCAACGTGAAGGCCGAGGCCTACGAGCGGGCGCGACGCGATCCGGAGGGGTTCTGGGCCGAGCAGGCCGAGCGGCTCGACTGGTCGCAGAAGTGGGACCGGGTCCTCGACTGGGACGACGCGCCGTTCGCGAAGTGGTACGTCGGCGGCCGGCTGAATGCGGCGTACAACTGCGTCGACCGGCACGTCGAGGCGGGCCGCGGCGACCGGGTCGCGATCCACTGGGTCGGCGAGCCGGTCGACAGCCAAGGAAATGCGGATAGCCGGGACATCACCTACGCCCAGCTGCAGGACGAGATCTGCCGGGCCGCGAACGCGCTGACCGAGCTCGGGGTGCGGACCGGCGACCGGGTCGCGATCTACCTGCCGATGATCCCCGAGGCCGTCGTCGCGATGCTGGCCTGCGCCCGCATCGGAGCGCCCCACACCGTTGTCTTCGGCGGCTTCTCGGCCGACGCGCTGGCCTCGCGGCTCGAGGACTGCCAGGCGAAGGTCGTGATCACCTCGGACGGCGGCTACCGGCGCGGCGCGCCCTCCGCGCTGAAGCCGGCGGTCGACGAGGCCCGCACGAAGACCTCCCAGAACGGACACGTCGTCGAGAAGGTCGTGGTGGTACGCCGTACCGGGCAGGACGTCGCGTGGGACGACGCGGTCGACATGTGGTGGCACGACGTGGTCGACTCCGCCTCGACCCAGCACACGCCGGAGGCGTTCGACTCCGAGCACCCGCTCTACGTGATGTACACCTCGGGCACCACCGGCAAGCCGAAGGGCATCCTGCACACGACCGGCGGCTATCTGACCGGCGCGGCGTACACGCACTGGGCGGTCTTCGACCTCAAGCCCGAGACCGACGTCTACTGGTGCTCGGCCGACATCGGCTGGGTGACCGGCCACTCCTACCTGGTCTACGGCCCGCTCGCGAACGGCGCGACCCAGGTGATGTACGAAGGCACGCCCGACAGCCCCGAGCGGGGCCGCTGGTGGAAGATCATCCAGGACTACCAGGTCACGATCTTCTACACCGCACCCACCGCCATCCGCTCGTTCATGAAGCAGGGCCGCGAGATCCCGGACAAGTACGACATGTCCTCGCTGCGGATCCTCGGCTCGGTCGGCGAGCCGATCAACCCCGAGGCCTACGTCTGGTACCGCCACGTCATCGGCGGCGACCGCACCCCGGTCGTCGACACCTGGTGGCAGACGGAGACCGGGATGATCATGATCAGCCCACTGCCCGGCGTCACCGCCGGCAAGCCGGGCTCGGCGATGACTCCGATCCCGGGCGTCTCCGCGGAGGTCGTCAACGAGGCCGGCGAGCCGGTGCCGAACGGGTCCGGCGGCTACCTCGTGCTCACCCAGCCGTGGCCGGCCATGCTGCGCACGATCTGGGGCGACGACGAGCGCTTCAGAGACACCTACTGGTCGCGCTTCGCCAAGGAGGGCTTCTACTTCGCCGGCGACGGCGCCAAGAAGGACGACGACGGCGACATCTGGGTGCTCGGCCGGGTCGACGACGTCATGAACGTCTCCGGCCACCGCCTCTCCACCACCGAGATCGAGTCCGCCCTGGTCTCCCACCCCAAGGTCGCCGAGGCCGCCGTCGTGGGCGCCAAGGACGCCGACACCGGGCAGGCCGTCTGCGCGTTCGTGATCCTGCGTGAGGACGCGGGCGACGGCGGCGACGACATCGTCAAGGAGCTGCGCCAGCACGTCCGCAAGGAGATCGGCCCGATCGCCACCCCGCGCCAGATCATGATCGTCCCCGAGCTGCCCAAGACCCGCTCGGGCAAGATCATGCGCCGCCTGCTCCGCGACGTCGCCGAGAACCGCGAGGTCGGCGACGTCACCACCCTCGCCGACTCCTCGGTCATGGACCTGATCTCCCAGGGCCTCGACTCCGGCAAGGAGGACTAGGCCGAGTCGGCGCCAGTTCACCCGCGAGTCGGCGCCAGTTCACCCCGGACATGGTGAACTGGCGCCGACTCGGCATTTGTAGACTGTCCGTGGTGCGCCGGGAAGTCTGGTCGGCAGTCGAGCCCGACCGACCCCGAGGAGCACCGTGACCCGATCCGCCGACACCCGACGTACGCCGAGGCTGTTCGCGCGCGGTTCATGGCTGGAGTCGTCGCGGGCCGCCGACATCCTGCGCGCGGAGACGACCGGTGGCCTGCTGCTGATCGCCGCCGCCGCGGTCGCGCTGGTCTGGGCGAACAGCCCGTGGCACGACGCGTACTTCGCGATCCGCGACCGGGTGGTCGGGCCGGACGCACTGCACCTCGACCTCACCATCGGCGGGTGGGCGGCCGACGGGCTGCTGGCGATCTTCTTCTTCGTGGCCGGCCTGGAGCTCAAGCGCGAGTTCGTCGCGGGCGACCTGCGCGACCCGCGGCGTGCCGCCCTGCCGGTGATGGCGGCGGTCGGCGGCATGGCGGCCCCCGCGGTCGTCTTCGTGCTGTGGAACCTCAGCACCGACGACCTGGTCGGCTGGGCGATCCCGACGGCGACCGACATCGCCTTCGCGGTCGCGATCCTGGCGGTGATCAGCACCCACCTGCCCAGCGGCCTGCGCACCTTCCTGCTGACCCTCGCCGTGGTCGACGACCTGCTCGCGATCACGATCATCGCGGTCTTCTACACCGACTCGCTGCAGCTGCCGTACCTCCTGCTCGCCGCGGTGCCGATCCTCGCCTTCGGGATCCTGGTGCAGCGCCGCGTCCACCGCTGGTGGCTGCTGCTGCCGCTCGCCCTGACCGCGTGGACGCTCGTGCACGCCTCCGGGGTGCACGCCACGGTCGCCGGCGTCGTGCTGGCGTTCACCGTGCCGGTGCGCCGCGCCGACGGCAGCGACGGGCCCGGACTCGCCGAGCACCTCGAGCACCTGATCCGCCCGATCTCGGCGGGCGTCGCCGTGCCGGTCTTCGCGTTCTTCGCGGCCGGCGTGTACGTCGGCGGGCTGGACGGTCTCGCCGCCTCGCTGACCGACCGGATCGCGCTCGGCATCGTCTGCGGCCTCGTGGTCGGCAAGACCGTCGGCATCACCGGGTCCACCTGGCTGCTGGCCAGGTTCACGCGCGCCGACCTCGACGACGAGCTCAGCTGGGTCGACGTCGTCGGCATGGCGATGCTCGCCGGCATCGGGTTCACCGTCTCGCTGCTGATCGGCGAGCTCGCCTTCGGCTCGGGCACCGTCGCCGACGACCACGCCAAGGTCGGCGTACTCGTCGGCTCGCTCGTCGCGACCGCCCTGGCAGCGGTCGTGCTGCGGGCCCGCAACCGCGTCTACCGGCGGCTGCAGGAGATCGAGGAGCGTGACGACGACCGCGACGGGGTACCCGACGTCTACCAGCGGGACGACCAGCGGGAGTAGGGATTCTGTAGGGTGACGAGCATGGCGAGCAACGACGTCCAGGCAGCCCCTTCGGCTGCGGAGGACCCCACGATCGGCCGGCTGGTCCACGACGCCACCCAGGACATCTCCACGCTGATCCAGAAGGAGATCCAGCTCGCCAAATCGGAGCTCAAGGTGAGCGTCCGCGCCGGCGGCACCGGCATCGGCCTGTTCCTCGGCGCCGCGTTCCTGCTGGTGCTCGCGATCATCATGCTGTCGGTCTCGATCGCCTACTTCATCAACTGGAACGGCGACGGGCTCGCGCTGCACTGGGCGTTCCTGATCGTGTTCGGCTTCTACCTGCTCGTCGCCGCGTTGATGGTCTTCATCGGCGTGCGCCAGGTGAAGAAGGTCCGCGCCCCCGAGCGGGCGATCGAGCAGGGCCGCGAGATCCCCAAGGCGCTGAAGGGCCAGGCCTAGCCAGCCCCAGCCCTGCTTCTCGGCTCACTGGATTTCGACGCGAGGTCGCTGCGGCTCCTGAGGAGCCGAGGGACGAGGCGTCTCGAAGGGCAATCCTCCTGCGCCACGGGTGCCGCCGCTTCGCGACGTCACCCGGCGCAGTCGCCCGTGTCGACGACGTCGGAGCTGCGCAGGCCCGCACCGGCCGCCTCGGCGACCTGCTCGGCGGTCAGCGCGTAGCCCGTGTCGTGGTCGTTGACCGACGCCGCGAACACCACGCCCACGACGTCGCCGCGCGACGACACGATCGGGCCGCCGGAGTTGCCGGGGCGGATCAGCCCGCGCAGCGAGTAGACGTCGCGGATCACCGTGCCGCGGCCGTAGATGTCGGGCGAGCGCAGCCGCTGCTGCGACCGGATCCGCGCCGGCTGTACGTCGTACGGGCCGTCCTCGGGGTAGCCGAGCACGGCCACGCCGTCGCCGGCGCCCGCGGACTGGTCGAACTCGAGCAGATCGGTGTCGCCGCTGTCGTAGGCGAGTACGGCCACGTCGACGTCGGGGTTGTAGTAGACGACCGACGCCGGCAGCGTCGTGTCGCCGACCACGACCTCGGGCTCGTCGACGCCGGCGACCACGTGGGCGTTGGTCATCAGCCGGTTCTGTGCGTAGAGGAAGCCGGAGCCCTCGACACCGCGACCGCAGTCGTTGGTGCCGCGGATCTTCGCGACGCTGACGGCCGCGCGCTCGACGTCGGGGTCCTGGAGCAGCCGCCGCGGCCCGGGCCCGACCTCGACGATGCGCTCGGGCGCGAACGGCTCGAGGTAGCGCGGGAAGAAGGTCGTGCCGACGACGTTGTTGAACGCCTGGAGCGCCCCGTCGGCGCTGTTGGGCAGCACGCCGTCGACGCTCGAGAGCACCGTGGACTCCCGCACCAGCGGCGTGACGCCGCTGATCCGGGACCCGGAGATCGCGACGCCGAGCGCCCACGCCACCAGCAGGACGGCGACCGCGCTGAGCAGCGCCCCGCCGACCGCGTCGACCGCGCGGGCCGGCTGCCAGGTGATCCGGTCGCGGATCCGCGACCCGACGAACTGGAACAGCGCCTGGCCCAGCGACGCCGCCAGGATCACGATGAAGAGCGCGCCGAGCGAGACCAGCATCGAGGGATCGGCGTCGCCGAGCGCGGTCGGGGCGAGCCAGACGCCGAAGAGACCGCCGAACAGCAACCCCGCCGTCGCGAACGCGCCGGTGACGAAGCCCTGCCAGTAGCCGGACAGCGCGTAGGCGAGGACCAGGACGACGAGCAGCCAGTCGAGCAGGTTCACCGGGCACCCCCGCGGCGCTGGTCGTCGTCGATGTCGAGCAGGTCGACGTCGCGGCGGCGTTCCTGCCCCTTGAACATGTACGCCGGCAGGTCCCGCACGCGCGACTCGTCCCACGGGACCGACCAGTCCAGATAGTCCAGCAGCCGGGCGATGATCCCGCCGGTGAAGCCCCAGAGGATCACGTCGTGGTCTGGACCGATGAGGAAGCCCGGGCTCAGGTAGCCGCCGCGCGGCATCCGGACGGTCACCCGGTGGGTGGGGTCGACCAGCTCGGAGAGCGGCACGTGGTGGATCGCGTGCACCTCGGCCTGGCTCACGACGGAGACCTCGGTCGGCCGGGCCCACCAGCCGAGGATCGGCGTCACGGCGTAGTCGCTCGGCGGCAGCCACAGCTCGGGCAGGCGACCGAACACCGCGACCGTGCTCGGGTCGACGCCCACCTCCTCCTCGGCCTCCCGGAGCGCGGCCTCGACCTCGTCCTCGCCGGGGTCCAGCGAGCCGCCCGGGAACGACACCTGACCGGGGTGGGAGCGCATGTCGTGGGCCCGCTCGGTGAGCAGCAGCTCGCCGCCCTGCGGGCCGTCGCCGAAGAGCATCAGGACGGCGCCGCGGCGGGAGGCGCCGCCGGGCGGCGGCACGAACCGGGTGAGGTCCTCGGCCCGGATCTCGCGCGCGGCGCGCTCGATCGGCAGCAGCCAGTCGGGGAGGTCCTCCCCCGGGTCCGATGCGGTCACAGGGTGACCCCGAGGTGCTCCTCGACCAGGTCGACCATCTCGTCGACGCTGTCGATACCGCCCTGCGTGTACGTCGCCGCGCCCTGCTCGTCGACGAAGAGGAAGGAGGGCATCAGGATCTTGAGCGGGAAGGGCTCCTGGGCCTGCAGGTCGCCCTGGGGGTCGGCGAGCAGTGGGTAGGTGACGCCCGACCGCTGCGCCAGCTCCAGCGCGGGGCCGGTCTGCGGGTCCTGGTAGTCGATCCCGATGACCGACACCTCGTCGCCGTACCGGTCGTAGAACTTCGCGAGCGCCGGCATCTCCCGCGCACACGGCTGGCACCACGCCGCCCAGACGTTGATGACCAGCGGGCCGCGCAGGCTCGCCAGGTCGACGTCGTCGCCGCCGCCCAGGCACGGCAGCGTCACGTCGGGCAGCTCGCTCGCCGCGGGGTCGCCGTCGCCCGGAGCGCACGCCTCGATGCCGGCGTCGGCCCGCAGCTGCCGCAGCTGGGGGGTGTCGACGTCGATCTGCGCCCGACCGGGCCCGGGGACGTCGTCGGTGCAGCCGGACAGCGCGAGCAGCGCCGCGACCAGCGCGGCGGAGAGGGCTCGTCTCATCCGAGGCCCCTGCGGGTGAGCGGGAGGGTCATGCCCGGCCCTCGGTGCGGACCAGCTTGGCCGCGGCGACCGGGTCGGTCGGGCCCTCGCCGTACGCCGGGCACCACTTCGCCACCGGACAGGCACCGCACGCGGGGTTGCGGGCGTGGCAGCGGCGCCGCCCGTGCCAGATGAGGTGGTGGCTCAGCATCGTCCAGTCCTTCTTCGGGAACAGCTCACCGATCGCGTGCTCGACCTTGACCGGGTCGGTCAGCTCGGTCCAGCCGAAGCGCCGGACCAGGCGCCCGAAGTGGGTGTCGACGGTGATGCCGGGGATGCCGAAGGCGTTGCCGAGCACGACGTTCGCAGTCTTGCGGCCGACGCCGGGCAGCTTGACCAGATCGTCGAGCCGCGGCGGGACCTTGCCGTCGTGGTGCTCGACCAGCGCGGCGCTCAGCTTGAGCAGCGACTCGGTCTTGGCGCGGAAGAACCCGAGCGGGCCGACGATGCCCTCGAGCGTGGCCCGGTCGGCCGCGGCCATCGCCTTGGCGTCGGGGTACGCCGCGAACAGCGTCGGGCGCACCGCGTTGACCCGCTTGTCGGTGGTCTGCGCCGACAGCACCGTCACGACGAGCAGCTGGAAGGGGTCGTCGAAGTCGAGCTCGCAGTGGGCGTCGGGGTAGGTCTCGGCGAGCACGCGGTCGATCTTGCGGGCTCGGCGGACCAGGCCGGTGCGGGTCTCCCCGCCGCTGATCACCGTCTCGGGCGCGTCGGACACGCGGCCCAGCGTACGGCGCCGCACCGACAGGGCCGGATTCGCCGTGGGCTCACTCGACTTGCGGGGGCCACTGCTGTCTGTGAGGTTTGCCACTGGCTAGGATCATCGGCGGAACCCGTGCGTTCACGGGCAACGTCACGAGGAGGATCCGTGGACAACGACGTGCTGCGTCAAGCACCGCTCTTCAGCGCGCTCGACGACGAGGCGGCGACCGCGCTGCGGGCGTCGATGGCCGAGACGCGGCTGCGCCGCGGCGACGTCCTGTTCCACGAGGGCGACTCGGGCGACAAGCTCTACATCGTGCTCGACGGCAAGGTGAAGCTCGGCCGCACGTCCTCCGACGGCCGCGAGAACCTGCTCGCGATCCTCGGCCCCGGCCAGATGTTCGGCGAGCTCTCGCTCTTCGACCCGGGCCCGCGCTCGGCGACCGTGACGGCGGTGACCGACGCGACGTTCGCCTCGCTCTCCCACGAGGACCTGCTGCGCTGGCTCGAGGGCCGCCCGGTCGTCGCCCGCGGCCTGCTCGCCCAGCTCGCCGGCCGGCTGCGCAAGGCCAACGACGTGGTGGCCGACCTGGTCTTCTCCGACGTGCCCGGCCGGGTCGCCAAGGCGCTGCTCGACCTCGCCGACCGCTTCGGCCGCACCGCCGACGACGGCGTCCACGTGCACCACGACCTCACCCAGGAGGAGCTCGCCCAGCTGGTCGGCGCCTCCCGCGAGACCGTCAACAAGGCGCTCGCCGACTTCGCCTCCCGCGGCTGGCTGCGCCTCGAGCCCCGCTCCGTCGTGATCATGGACGTCGAACGCCTCTCCCGCCGCGCCCGCTGAGCACCCGGACGTCATACGGACAGTGCGTCCCCTTGCTCGCGACGTATGACGTCTCGAGCCGGTCAGCTCACCGACGCGCGAGATAGGCGAGCTGGGCCCGGACGGACTGCTCGGCGGCGCCCCAGAGCGACTGGTCGACGTCGGCGTACACGATCTCGACCACCTGGCGGGGCAGGGTCCCGTCCTCGGCGAGCTCGGGCGAGATCGACACCGACAGCTCGGCGAGGGCGCCCTCGACCTGCGCGAGGCGTTCGCGACGGTGGGCGAGGTAGAAGTCGAGGACGCCGAGCGCGTCGTCGAGCACGGGGCCGTGGGCCGGCCAGAGGGTGCGGACGTCGCCCGACGCCGCGAGCGCGCGCATCCGCTCGATGGACGTGAAGTACGGGCCGAGCTGGCCGTCGGGGTGGGCGACGACCGTCGTGCCGCGACCCAGCACCATGTCGCCGGTCAGCAGCGCGCCGTCGTCGGGCAGCAGCAGCGAGATCGAGTCCGCGGTGTGCCCGGGCGTTGTCAGCACCCGCAGCGACAGCCCGTCCACGACGATGGACTCGCCGTCCACGATCGGGTCGGCGCCGACGCACAGCGCCGGGTCGAGCGCGCGGACGGCGCAGCCCTTGCGGCGCGCGAACTCCGCCGCCACCTCGGCGTGGTCGAAGTGGTGGTGGGTCAGCAGCACCAGCCCGACGTCACCGAGCTCGGCGGTCAGCCGCTCCAGGTGACCGTCCTCGATCGGCCCGGGGTCGACCACGACCGACGCCGAGGCGCCGGGCTCCTGCAGCACCCAGGTGTTGGTCCCGTCGAGCGTCATCAGACCCGGGTTGGGGGCGAGGAGGCACCGTCCGCGGGACCCGAAGGAGCCGCCCGCCCAGGGACTCATCCGCGCCGCCGGGCGGCGACGAGCGGCCGCAGCCGGTCGGGCATCGACAGCGTCCAGCCGTCGCCGAGCGGCTCGACCGACGGGGTGAACATCTCCACCGACCGGGCCGCGGCCACCACGAGCACCTCGTCGGGGGAGTCGTGCAGGCCGACCTCCAGCGAGGTGAGGTACGTCGGGGGCATCAGCGCCAGGTCGCCGGCGTCGGCCTGGACCGCCGCGGACCGGGCCGGGATCCAGGCCACGGACGACGACTCGGTCGAGACGTCGCGAGTGACCTGGCCGGTGGGCAGCGAGGCGACGAAGAACCAGGTGCGGTAGCGCTTCGGCTCGAAGATCGGCGTCAGCCACCCGTCCCACGCGCCGAGCAGGTCGGTGCGCAGCACCAGGCCTCGGCGGTTGAGGAAGTCGGTCATCGACAGCTCGCGCGACTCCAGCGCCACCCGGTCGGACTCCCAGTCGTCGGCGGTCGTGTCCGCGACGACCGAGGAGGACGACGTACCGGCGAGCAGCACGCCCGACTCCTCGAAGGTCTCGCGCACGGCCGCGCAGACCAGCGCCCGGGCGGTCTCCTCGTCGCACCCGAGCCGGGACGCCCACGCCTCCGGCGACGGGCCGGCCCAGGCGACGGACGCGTCGAAGTCGCGCGGGTCGACACCGCCTCCGGGGTAGACGGCCATGCCGCCCGCGAAGTCCATCGACACCTGACGGCACAGGTAGTAGACCTCCGGCCCGTCGTCCGAGGGGCGCATCAGGATGACCGTGGCCGCGTTGCGCGGCTCCACCGGCGTCCGGCTGCCCTCCTCGAACCGACGCGCGACGTCGACGAGCTCGTCGGGCAGCGGCACCGGCGGGAGTGGGATCCTCACCGGAGCGGCCTCACGGGGCCATCCGGACGACGACCTCCACCTCGACCGGGGCGTCGAGCGGCAGCACGGGCACGCCGACCGCCGAGCGGGCATGCACCCCGGCGTCGCCGAACACGGTGCCGAACAGCTCCGACGCGCCGTTCGCGACCTGCGGCTGCCCGGTGAAGTCCGGCGTCGAGGCGACGAACGCCACGACCTTCACCACCTGCACGACCTTGTCGAGGTCGCCGACCATCGACTTCACGGCGGCGATCGCGTTGAGCGCGCACTGCTGGGCGCAGGCCGCGGCCTGCTCGGGGCTGACCTCGCCGCCGACCTTGCCGGTCGCCAGCAGCTCGCCGTTGCGCACCGGCAGCTGGCCGGAGGTGAAGACCAGGTCGCCGGAGACGACGGCCGGGACGTACGCCGCGACTGGCTTGGCGACGTCGGGGACGGAGAGGCCGAGCTCGGCCAGGCGGTCCTCTGCTGCGCTCATCTCACGCCTCCAGCGGCCGCTTGAAGTAGCCGACCAGGTTCTCGGGGTTCATGCCGGGCGCGATCTGCACGAGCTCCCAGCCGTCGGCTCCGAAGTTGTCCAGGATCTGCTTCGCGGCGTGCGTCAGGATCGGCGCCGTCAGGTACTCCCACTTCGTCATAGCTCGCACCTTACTCAGGGGCTACGCCGGGTCCACCCGTGGTCTGACGTCAACGACCTCGAGCCCAACTAGGGTCGCTCCCGTGACCACCGCGCCCGCCCACCGCCAGCCGTGGCGGCTCGGCCCGCGTGGGCAGTGGTGGTTCGACATCGCCCTGGCCACGGCGCTGGTGACGCCCGCCGCGCTCACCCCGCTGACCGACCCCGGCTGGACCGGCCTGGTGATCTCGCTCGCCCAGCTGGTCCCGCTCTACTGGCGCCGGCACCATCCCGTGGCCGTGTTCGCGGTGGTGGCGCTCGCGAGTGCCGCCCAGGCCGCGCTGATCGACACCCCGATGTGGAGCCAGGTCGCGTTCCCGGTCGCGGTCTACTCGGTCGCCCGCTACGCGTCGGCGGCCTGGGGACTCGCGGCCGTCGGCGTGGGCCTGTGCGGCGCCGTGGTCGCGGCGATCCGCTGGGTGCTCGGCTTCGGGGGGAACCTCGAGCCCGACCCGGTGATCGCGTACGTCGTCACCATCGCCACCATCGTGGTCACCGCGTGGGCACTGGGCGCCCTGGCCCGCACCCGCCGGGCGTACGTCGACGCGCTGGTCGAGCGCGGCGAGCGGATCGAGCGCGAGGCGGCGCAGCAGGTCGCGCTCGCGGCGTCCGACGAGCGCGCCCGGATCGCCCGCGAGATGCACGACGTGGTCGCCCACGGGCTGTCGACGATCGTGGTGCAGGCCGACGGTGCCCGGTACGCCGCGCGGCGGGATCCGGCCGTCGCGGCCGACACCCTCGCGACGATCTCCGCGACCGGCCGCGAGGCGCTCCAGGAGATGCGCCGGATGCTCGGACTCCTCCGCACGGGCGACAGCGCGGACCTCCTGCCCCAGCCCGGGCTCGCCGACCTCGCGGGCCTGGTGGTCGGCACCTCCGTCGACGCGACGCTCCCCGACCCGGCGACCTCGGTGCCGGACGGCATCGGGCTGACGGCGTACCGGATCGTCCAGGAGGCCCTCACCAACGTCCGCAAGCACGCCGGCCCGGACGTCCGGGTGCGCGTCGACGTCACCGTCGACGACGAGGTCACCGTGCTCGTCGAGGACGACGGCCGCGGGGCCGCGGCTCCCGACGACGGGCACGGCCTCGGCCTGCTCGGCATGCGCGAGCGGGTGACCGCCCACGGCGGTGACCTGGAGGCAGGGCCCCGGCCCGGTGGCGGCTTCCGCGTGCGTGCGAGGCTGCCCCGGTGAGCGGCGGGGTGATCCGGGTCTTCCTCGTCGACGACCAGCAGCTGGTGCGCGGCGGCTTCCGGATGCTGGTCGACAGCCAGCCCGACATGGAGGTCGTCGGCGAGGCCGGCGACGGCGGCGAGGCGGTGCAGCAGCTCGCGGTCACCGCCGCCGACGTGGTGCTCATGGACGTCCGGATGCCGCGCATGGACGGCGTCGAGGCGACCCGGGCGCTCACCGGGCGCGGCGAGGTGCCGCGCGTGGTGGTGCTGACGACGTTCGACCTCGACGAGTACGCCTTCGCCGCGATCAAGGCCGGCGCGGCGGCGTTCCTGCTCAAGGACGCCCCGCCCGAGGATCTGCTCGCGGCGATCCGCACCGTGCACGCCGGCGACTCCGTGGTCGCCCCGAGCACGACGCGTCGGCTGCTCGACCGGTTCGCGGCCGTCCTGCCCGACGCTCACACCGGGGCCGACGACCGGCTGGCCGGGCTGACCGAGCGGGAGCGCGAGGTGCTGGTCCTCGTGGGGCGCGGGCGGTCCAACCCCGAGATCGCCGCCGACCTCGTCGTCGCCGAGGCCACCGTGAAGACGCACATCGGCCGGCTGCTCGCCAAGACCGGCTCCCGCGATCGGGTGCAGCTGGTCGTCCTGGCGTACGAGACCGGCCTGGTGCGTACGACCTGAGTCGTACGCCGGGCCCGGCCCGCGGGCTGACGATCCGCGCGCGGAAGACCGCGATCGTCGAGGCATGACGATCACCCAGACCTCCGTCCGTCTCGCGGCCAGCGCCCGCGGCCTCACCCGCGTCTACGGCCAGGGCGACGCCTCCGTGCACGCCCTCCGCGGCGTCGACCTCGACCTGCCCGCGGGGCGGTTCACCGCGATCATGGGCCCCTCGGGGTCGGGCAAGTCCACGCTGATGCACTGCCTCGCCGGGCTCGACACCCCCACCGGCGGGTCGGTGCAGGTCGCCGGGCGCGCGCTCGAGGACATGGACGACACGGCCCTGACGGTCTTCCGGCGCGAGCACGTCGGCTTCGTCTTCCAGTCCTTCAACCTGCTCCCGATGCTCACCGCGGGCCAGAACGTGCTGCTCCCCCTCGAGCTCGCGGGCCGCCGGGTCGACGCCGAGGTCCGCGACCGCTACGACCTGGTCGTCGACGTGCTCGGCATCCGCGACCGGCTCGGGCACCGCCCCGCCGAGCTCTCCGGCGGACAGCAGCAGCGGGTCGCCATCGCCCGGGCGCTGGTCAGCCAGCCCGACATCGTGTTCGCCGACGAGCCGACCGGCAACCTCGACAGCGACGCCTCCGCGGAGGTGCTCGGCTTCCTGCGCCGCTCGGTGCGCGAACTCGGGCAGACCGTGGTGATGGTGACCCACGAGCTCGACGCCGCGGCGTACGCCGACGACGTCGTGGTGATCGCCGACGGGCAGATCCGGGCGCACCTGGTCGAGCCCACGGCCGAGCAGCTGGTCGAGACCCTGCGCGGCGGCCGGCCGGGAGCCGGCCGATGAGGACGGTGCTGCGCGCGTCGCTGCGCACCCACACCCGCCGCTACGTCTCGGCGGCCGTCGCCGTCGTCATCGGCGTCTCCTTCATCGTCGTGACCAGCCTGCTGTCGGAGGCGGCGAGGGCCGGCCTGGTCGCCGGCGTCGAGCTGCCCTACCGCGGCGCGGACGTGGTCGTCACCGACGTCGACGCCGACCAGGCCGCGCGGATCGTCGACCGCGCGGAGCGCGACGGCGACTCCGCCGCCGTGCTCGGCTGGACGCCGCAGCAGGTGCGGATCGGCGACCGGCTCTTCGGTGAGCGCACCGACGTGGGCGGCATCGCCGCCGATCCGGCGCTGCGCTGGCAGGTGCTCCGCGACGGCCGCTTCCCACAGCGGCCGGGCGAAGTCGTCGCGGACGCCAACGCCGTCAAGGGCAAGGACGTCTCCCTCGGCGACCGGGTCGAGGTCGGCACCGGCCGCGACTCCGTCGAGGCCACGCTCGTCGGGCTCGTCGACACGCCGTCGGCCAGCGTCGGCGCCCAGCTCTACCTCCCCTGGTCGGACCTGCGGGCCCTCGACGACGACCTCTGGATCGACTCGGTGGCGTACGCCGGACCCGGCGCGTCGTCGCTCGACCTCCCGCGGGGCGCGACCGTGCAGCCGCGCGACGAGTTCGTCGAGGACCGCCAGGCCGAGCTCACCAACGAGGTGAACGTGCTGGCGATCATGCTGCTGGTCTTCGCCGCGATCGCGCTGTTCGTCTCGGTGCTGGTCATCGCCAACACGTTCTCGATCCTCTTCGCCCAGCGCGCCCGCGACTTCGCGCTGCTGCGCTGCGTCGGCGCCACCCGGCGCCAGGTGCTCCGCTCGGTGCGGGTGGAGGCGTTGGCGCTCGGCGTCCTGGCGGCGGCGCTCGGACTGGTCGTCGGCACCGGCCTCGGGTACGCCCTCGTGGCGCTGGCGAAGTCGGCGCTGCCCAGCGGCAGCATGGCGTTCCCGGTGCCGGCTCCATCCTGGTACGTCGGCGCGTTCGTGGTCGGCGTGCTGGTCACGGTCGTCGCGGCCTGGCTGCCGACCCGGCGCGTGGTGCGGGTCAGCCCGCTGACCGCGCTGCGTCCGGACGACTCGGCGAGTGTGCGCACCGGTGCCGGCCGGCTTCGGGTGCTGCTCGGCCTGGTCACCATCGCCGTCGGTGTCGCGCTGCTCGCGCTGTCGATCAGCGCCTCCAGCCCGGGCGCGATGGTCGCCGGCGGCGCGGCGGCCTTCGGCGGCGTGCTGCTGCTCGGGCCGGTGCTGGTGCCCGCGCTGATCCGCGCGGTCGGCGGCGTCGCCGGTCGGCTCGCCGGCGCCCCGGCCCGGCTCGCGGCCGAGAACGCCGTACGCAACCCGCGGCGTACCGCTGCCACGACCGCGTCCCTGCTGGTCGGCGTCACGCTCACCACCGCCGTGCTGGTCGGACTGGCCAGCTCGCGCAGCGCGGTCGAGCGGGACCTCGACCGGGACTATCCCGTCGACGTGACGCTCACCGGCGGCGAGCGCTCGCTGCCCGCCGACCTCGTCGACCGGGTGCGGTCGGCGCCCGGCGTGGGGTCGGCGGTCGCGCTGCCGGGCACCTCGGCGACCGTGAGCGGTGTCGGCCGGCTGCCGCTCGTCTCGACCGGCGAGGTCGGCGGGTTCGTCCGGGGTACGCCGGCGATGGCGACCCCGCGGCCCGGCCAGGTCTGGCTGCCCTGGGAGGTCATGGACGACCTCGCGGTCGGCGACCGGGTGACGGTGCGGGTCGGCGACCGCAGCGAGGTGCTGCGGGTCCGCGGCGGCGCGGGCTTCGGCGAGGCGGCGATCGTGGCGCCGGCGACCCTGGCCGCGCTCACCGACGCACCCGAGCCGTGGGCGGTCTGGGTGCGGGCCGAGCCGGGCGCGGACGCCGAGGACCTGGGCGGTGATCTCGACGCGCTCGCGGCACCGGCCGGGGCGGACGTGGTCAACAGCCTGCGCGAACGGTCGTGGGTGACCCTCCAGCTGGACATCCTCACCGGCACGGTTGTGGCGCTGCTCGGGATCGCGGTCGTGATCGCGCTGATCGGCATCGGCAACACGCTCGGCCTGTCGGTGCTCGAGCGCAGCCGCGAGAACGCCCTGCTCCGCGCCCTCGGCCTGACCCGCCGCCAGCTGCGCGCGACCCTCGCGACCGAGGCGATGCTGCTCTCCGTGGTGGCGACCGTCCTCGGTACGGCGATCGGCGCGACCTTCGCCTGGGTGGCCGTGCAGGCGCTGGTGAGGAAGGCCGTCGAGGACGCCCCGATGGTGCTGCCCTGGGGTCAGCTGGCGATCGTCGTCCTGGTGGCCGCGGTCGCCGGCCTGCTCTCGGCCCTGCTGCCGGCCCGCCGCGCGGCGCGGGTGTCGCCCGCGGCCGGGCTCAGCCTGGACTGAGGCGTCCGCTGGGATAGTCCGTCACGAAATGGCTGCTGGGAGCGCTCCCCAACAACCAGAACGTGACGGACTATCCGAAAATCCGGCTCCAGAGGGCCTCGGCCGGGGGTCAGGCGGAGGCACCCAACGGCACCCGGCGCCGGGCGGCGTGGCGGGCGGCGTGGCGGGCGGCGACGGACGCGGCGTACGCCGTCCTGCGTCGGGCGGCGACGCCGCCCGGATTGGCGGGCTCCTCGGCCAGGTGCGGCTCGAGCCCGGCGGCCAGCGCGCCGCGGAGCAGCGCCAGGGCCTCCGCGCGCAGCTGGGAGACCCGCGACTCGGTGACGCCGAGCTCGGCACCGAGCTCGGCCATCGGTCGCTCCTCGAGGAAGTAGCCGCGGACGACGACCCGGAGCCGCTCGGGCAGCTCGGCGATGGCGTCCGCGAGGTAGGCGAGCCGCTCGGCACGCTCCAGGGCCGCCTGTGGCCCGAGGGCCGTGGTGGGCAGGTCGTCGGCGAGGTCGCGGTCGGTGCCGTGGATCGACAGCACGGCGGCGCGGACGACGTCGGCATCGCTGCGCACCACCTCGGCGGTCGAGACGCCCAGCGACTCGGCAACCACCCGGTCGTCGGGGAACTGCCCCACCGCCGTGGCGAGGCGCTGCCGGGCGGCCTCGATCTCGCGGCCCTTGCGCCGCACCGAGCGGGACGCCCAGTCGACCGAGCGCAGCTCGTCGACGAGCGCGCCGCGGATGCGCTGGGCGGCGTACGCCGGGAACGGCACACCCCGGTCGGCGTCGAACGCACGCGCGGCCGCGACCAGCGCGACCAGCCCCGCCGAGCGGAGGTCGTCGCGGTCCACCGACGCCGGGATCCGGCCCGAGATCTCGCGCACCAGGTGCGCCACCAGGGGGATGTGGTCGACGGCGAGCTGCTCGGGGGCGGTGGAGTCGGCGATCGGGCTGGTCACGCGAGCGGAACGGCGTACCTCCGCCCTCATGACGCACTCCTGAGGGCTTTCCGGGCCTACTCGTCCGTAATGGTCGAGACGGGCTACCCGAACCACCGCATGGGCCATCCGAACCAGCCACCCCCGCGTGCCCCAGGTCACACGGCGACGCAGCACACCTGCGCGCGGCCCGAAACCGATTGATCTGAACCGCGGTTGAAGTCCTACCGTCCTGACGTGACACTCACCGCTCCACCGGCCGAGGACCGGCCCCGGCTGCTCTCCCCGACGTACGCCGCCACCACGATCGGCATGTTCGCGCTCTGCGCCTTCGCGGCGTTCGAGGCGACGGCGGTGACCACGGTGATGCCGACCGTCGCCGCGGAGCTCGACGGGGTCGGCCTCTACGCGCTGTCGTTCGCGGCGCCACTGGCGAGCGGTGTCGTCGGCATGGTCGCGGCCGGCGCCTGGAGCGACCGCCGCGGGCCGGTGCGACCGCTCGCGGCGGCCCTGGTCCTCTTCGCGCTCGGGCTCGTGGTCTGCGGTACGGCGACCTCGATGGAGGTGCTGGTCGCCGGACGGGTGCTCCAGGGGCTCGGCGGCGGCGCGCTCACCGTGTGCCTGTACGTCGTGGTCGGCGCGGTCTTCCCGGCGGTGCTCCAGCCCGCGGTGTTCGCGAGCTTCGCGGCGGCCTGGGTGCTGCCCTCCCTGTTCGGCCCGGCGCTCGCGGCGTTCGTGGCCCATGCGGCGGGGTGGCGCTGGGTCTTCCTCGGCGTCGTCGGTCTCGTGGTGCTCGCCGCGCTGCTCATCGTCCCGGCCCTGCGGGGCATCGGGCGGCCCGGTGAGGGCGAGCCCGTGCCGCGCTCCCGACTGGCCTGGGCGGCGGTCGCGGCGGCGGCCGTGCTCGCACTCGAGCTGCTCGGCTCCCGGGAGGGCGCCGCCGCCCTCCTCGCGATCGCGGCGCTCGCTGCGGTCGTGCTCTCCCTGCGGCGACTGCTGCCGGCCGGCGCCCTGGTCGCCCGGCGCGGCCTGCCCTCCGTCATCGACACCCGCGGGCTGCTCAGCGCGTCGTTCTTCTGCTCCGAGGCCTACATCGTCTTCGTGCTCCAGGACCACTGGGGGCTGACGCCCGGCACCGCCGGCATCGCGCTGATGGTCGTGGGCCTCACGTGGGCGGGCGCGAGCCAGGTGCAGTCCCGGCTCGGCGAGCGGGTCTCCCACGTGGCGGCGATGCGCTGCGGCAGCGGCCTGGCGCTGCTCGCCACGACCGCGCTCGCCCTCGTGGTGGCGATCGACGGGCCCTGGGCACTCGCGATCGCGGCGTACGCCGTCGCCGGGGCCGGGATGGGCTTCGGCTACCCGCGCACCGGCGTCGCGATGCTCGCCGCCTCGACCGACGCCGACCGCGGCTTCAACTCCGCCGCGCTGTCGATCGCCGACTCGCTCGGGGGCGCGCTCGCCCTGTCGGTCTCCGGGATCGTGTTCGGCGTGGCGAACCGGGCGGGCGCCGACCCGTTCCTGTCGGTGTTCGTGCTGGCCTCCGCCATCGGGGTGCTGGCGGTCGTCACGGCCGCGCGGACCGCACCGGGCCGCGCGCAGCCCGTCGGCTGACCCGCTCGCTCAGCGGTCGGCCAGCCACGCGTCGAAGGTGATCCGGCCGCGGGGGCCCGGCCCGGTGGGCAGCAGGGCCCCGGAGCGCATCGCGCGACCGGCGGCGCCCGGCAGCGGCACCGGCACCACGCGGCGGCCGTGCGCCACCCGGCGGGCGAGGTCGACCATCTGGTGGACCTCCGGCCCGGCGAGGTCGGGCGACCGGCCGGCCGGTCCCGCCTCCGCGGCGTCGACCAGCGCCTCCGCGACCTCGCGCGCCGCGACCGGCTGGCTCGTCATCCGTGGCACCAGCGAGAACGGGCCGATCCGCGCGAACTGGAGCACCTGCTCGGCGAACTCGTGGAACTGGGTCGCCCGCAGCACCGTCCAGGGCACCTCGCCCTCGGCGACGACTCGCTCCTGGAGCCGCTTGCCGGCGTAGTAGCCGGAGTCGACCCCGTCGATGCCCACGATCGAGAGCACGACGTGGTGGCCGACGCGGGCCCGGCGCTCGGCCTCGAGCAGGTGCCGGGTGACAGCGCGGAAGAACGCCTCCGCCTCGGCGCGCTTCTGCACGGGCCGGTTGCTGGTGTCGATCACGGCATCGACCCCGGCCAGTCGGTCGATCAGCCCCGCACCGGTGGTGAGGTCGACGCCCTCCGACCGGCTCAGGACGACGACGTCGTGGCCGCGCTCACGGGCGACCTCGACGACGTGGCGGCCCACGACTCCGGTTCCCCCGGCCACGGCGATCCTCATGGACTCAGTCTCGTCCAGGTCGTGGCGAGACGACAGCCCCGCGAGGCGTGACCTCGCGGGGCCGGCGAAGCCTCAGCGGATCGGGGGTTCGGTCTTCTCCCGGACCTCGTCCTCGGTGACCCCCGGGGCCAGCTCGACGAGCCGCAGCCCCTCGGGAGTGACGTCCAGGACGCAGAGGTCGGTGATGATGCGCTGCACCACGCCCCGGCCGGTGTAGGGCAGCGAGCACTCGTCGACGATCTTGTACGACCCGTCCTTGGCGACGTGCTCCATCAGCACGATCACCTTCTTGGCGCCGTGGACCAGGTCCATCGCGCCACCCATGCCCTTGACCATCTTGCCGGGGATCATCCAGTTCGCGATGTCGCCCGCCGCCGAGACCTGCATGGCGCCGAGGATCGCGGCGTCGATCTTGCCGCCACGGATCATCCCGAACGACGTGGCCGAGTCGAAGAAGCTGGCGCCCCAGCGCAGCGTGACGGTCTCCTTGCCGGCGTTGATCAGGTCGGGGTCCTCCTCGCCGTCGATCGGGTAGGCCCCGACCCCGAGGATGCCGTTCTCCGACTGCAGCACCAGCTCGACGTCGTCGGCGACGTAGTTGGGCACCAGCGTCGGCAGCCCGATGCCGAGGTTCACGTAGGACCCGTCGGACAGCTCGGACGCCGCCCGCGCGGCCATCTCCTCACGACTCCAGCTCATGCCCGCTCCCTGACCGTCCGCTTCTCGATCCGCTTGTCCGCGGCCTGCTCCGGCGTCAGCGCGACCACGCGCGCCACGTTCACCCCCGGCGTGTGCACCTCGTTGGGGTCCAGCTCGCCGGGCTCCACCAGCTCCTCGACCTCCGCGACCGTGACCCGGCCGCTCATCGCGGCGAGCGGGTTGAAGTTGCGCGCGGAGTCGCGGTAGACGAGGTTGCCGTGCCGATCGCCCTTCCAGGCGCGCACCAGGCCGAAGTCGGCCACGATCGCGTGCTCGAGCACGAACTCCCGCGGCCCCTCCGCCGTCTCGAAGGTCTGGGTCTGCTTCGCCGGGCTCGACACCACGACGTTGCCCTCGGAGTCGTACTTCCACGGCAGCCCGCCCTCGGCGACCTGCGTGCCCACGCCGGTGGCGGTGAAGAACGCCGGGATCCCGGACCCGCCGGCCCGCATCCGCTCCGCGAGCGTGCCCTGCGGGGTCAGCTCGACCTCGAGCTCCCCGGAGAGGTACTGGCGGGCGAACTCCTTGTTCTCCCCCACGTACGACGAGATCATCCGGCGGATCCGCTTCTCCGAGAGGAGCAGTCCCAGGCCCCAGTCGTCGACGCCGCAGTTGTTCGAGACCGCCTCGAGGTCCGTCGTGCCCGCCTCCAGCAGCGCCTGGATCAGCACCGACGGGATCCCACACAGCCCGAAGCCCCCGACCGACAGCGTCGCGCCGTCGGGGATGTCCGCGACCGCCTCCGCGGCCGAGCTCACCACCTTGTCCATGCGCACGATCCAAGACGGCCAGCGGGATCGGGTCAACGTCTGCCCACCCACCAGACGCCGATCACTCATCACGTGGACGTGACGAAGAGGTAGCGTCCACTGAGTGAACACCCCAGCAGACGTGGTCGGCCGGGTCGGCGCCGTGCTCCGGGCCGTCTCGGCCCACGAGCCCGACGGCGGCACCACCTCCGCGGTCGCCCGCACCACCGGTCTCGCCCGGCCGACCGCACATCGGCTGCTCACCTCGCTGCTGGGCGAGGGCCTCGTGGACCGGGCCCCGGACGGCCGCTGGCTGCTCGGCCCGGAGCTCTACCTGCTCGGCACCGCCGCGACCAGTCGGTACGACGTGACCGAGGTCGCCCAGCCGTTCGTGCGTCAGCTGGCCCTGGTGACCGGCGAGAGCGCGTTCTTCTCCGCGCGTCGCGGCGACGAGACCGTCTGCCTGCTGCGCGAGGACGGCAGCTTCCCGATCCGCTCGCACGTGCTGCACGAGGGCATCCGCTTCCCGCTCGGGGTCGCGTCGGCCGGCCTGGCGATCCTCGCCTACCTGCCCGACGCCGAGATCGACGCCTACCTGGCCCGCACCGACCTGGTCACGGCGCACGGCGTCACCCACGACACCGAGCCGCTGTGGGCGCGGGTCGCGGCGACCCGGCGGGCCGGGTACGCCGTGAACCCCGGGTTGATCGTCGAGGGCAGCTGGGGCATGGCGGCCGCGGTCTTCGACCGCGACGACCGTCCGATGTGGGCGCTCAGCCTGACCGGGATCGAGCAGCGGTTCGGCCGCGACCGCCGGCGCGAGCTCGGCACGCTGCTGCTGCGCGCCGCCCACGAGGTGACCACAGCCCTACGGCGCGGCTGACCCGCCGCCTACGCTGTCGAGCATGGCCGAGCCGACGGAGCCCGACTGGTCGCGCGTGCGCCTGCACATCGTGACCGGCAAGGGCGGCACCGGGAAGTCCACCGTCGCCGCGGCGCTCGCGCTCGGGCTGGCCTCCCACGGCCAGCAGGTGCTGCTCTGCGAGGTGGAGGGCCGGCAGGGCATCGCGCGGATGTTCGACGTCGACCCGCTGCCGTACGCCGAGCGCCGGATCGCCACCGGGCTGCGCCACGACGGCCGCGCACCCGGCGTCGTGCACGCCCTGCACATCGACGCCGAGTCGGCGCTGCTGGAGTACCTCGCGATGTACTACAAGCTCGGCCGCGCGGGCCGGGCGCTGGACCGCTTCGGCGTCATCGAGTTCGCCACGACGATCGCACCCGGGGTCCGCGACGTGCTGCTGACCGGCAAGGTCTTCGAGGCCGTCCAGCGCAACAGCCGGAACAAGTCCGCGACCCGGTACGACGCGGTGGTGCTGGACGCCCCGCCGACCGGGCGGATCACGCAGTTCCTCAACGTCAACGACGAGCTCGCCGGGCTGGCGAAGGTCGGCCCCATCAAGGGCCAGGCCGACACCGTGATGACCCTCTTCCGCTCGCCGCGCACGGCGGTCCACCTCGTCACCGTGCTCGAGGAGATGCCGGTGCAGGAGACCGCGGACGCGATCGCCGAGCTCGAGGCCGCCGGGCTGCCGGTCGGTGCCGTGGTCGTCAACCAGGTCCGCCCGCGCGACCTCTCGTCGGCCGACCTGGAGGCCGCACGCTCCGGCCGGCTCGACCTCGTCGCGATCGAGGCGGACCTCGTCGAGGCCGGGATCGACCCCGACGACGGCCTCGTCGACGGGCTGCTCCAGGAGGCCTCCGATCACGCCGTACGGCGCGCGCTGGAGGACCAGCAGCGCGAGCTCGTCGGCGGGCTGGGCCGCCCGACGTACGAGCTGCCCCGGCTCCCGAGCGGGATCGACCTCGGTGCGCTCTACGAGCTCGCCGGCGACCTGAAGGCGCAGGGACTGGCATGAGCAGCACCCCCCGCAGCACCCCACGCAGCACCCCACGAGACCGGTCCCGGGGCCGCGTCGGCCCCCTCGCCAGCCGCCCCGGCCCGGCGCCGGAGCTCGACGTCGACGCGCTGCTCGACGACCCGGGCATCGGCATCATCGTGTGCTGCGGCTCCGGCGGGGTCGGCAAGACGACCACGTCCGCGGCCCTCGCCCTGCGCGCCGCGGAGCGCGGCCGCCGGGTGGTGGTGCTGACCATCGACCCGGCCAAGCGGCTCGCCCAGTCGATGGGGATCGAGCAGCTCGACAACACCCCCCGGCCGGTCGCGGGGCTGCGCACCAACGGCAAGGGCAACCGCAAGGGCGGCGGGCTCGACGCGATGATGCTCGACATGAAGCGCACCTTCGACGAGGTGGTCGAGAGCCAGGCCACCCCGGAGAAGGCCCAGCAGATCCTCTCGAACCCCTTCTACATCGCGCTCTCGAGCTCGTTCGCCGGCACGCAGGAGTACATGGCGATGGAGAAGCTCGGCCAGCTCCACGCCGATGCGCAGCGCGACGGCAGCTACGACCTGATCGTGGTGGACACCCCGCCGTCCCGGTCGGCACTGGACTTCCTGGACGCCCCCGAGCGGCTGTCGAGCTTCCTCGACGGACGGTTCATCCGGCTGCTGCTGACCCCCGCCAAGGGCCCGGCACGGATGATGACCGCCGGCCTCGGGCTGATCACCGGCGCGCTCAACAAGGTCCTCGGCGCCCAGGTGTTGCGCGACATGCAGACCTTCGTCGCGGCGTTCGACACCCTCTTCGGCGGGTTCCGGCAGCGCGCCCAGAAGACCTTCGAGCTGCTCCAGGCCGACGGTACGGCGTTCCTCGTCGTCGCCGCGCCCGAGCCCGACGCGCTGCGCGAGGCGGCGTACTTCGTCGAGCGACTCGCCGAGGACGACATGCCGCTGGCCGGCCTGGTCGTCAACCGGGCCAGCCCGGAGCCGTCCGGGGCGCTGTCCGCCGACGAGGCGATGGCGGCGGCCGCCCGGCTGCGCCAGCAGGATCCGTCGTCACTCACCGCGGGACTGCTGCGGCTGCACGCCGACCGGTCGCGGATCGTGCAGCGCGAGGAGCAGCTGCGCGCACGGTTCGCCGCCGCGCACCCGCAGGTGCCGACGGCGGTGGTGCCGGCACTCGCCGGCGACGTCCACGACCTCGCCGGCCTGCGCCGGGTCGGTCAGCTGCTTGCGGGTGCCTGAGCGGTCAACCCGAGCGGTCAGACGGTGACCGCGGCCAGCGAGCCGTCCTTGTCGCGAGCGGCCTCGAGCACGGCTCGCCAGGAGGCATGCGGACGCCGGCGCAGCAGCGCCCGGCGCTCCCGCTCGGTCATCCCGCCCCAGACGCCCCACTCGATCTGGTTGTCGAGCGCCTCGGCGAGGCACTCGGTGCGCACCGGACAGGCGGAGCACAGCTGCTTGGCCTTGTTCTGCTCCGCGCCGCGCACGAACAGCTGATCCGGATGCGATTCCCGACACGCGGCCGCACTGGCCCAATCCTCAACCCACATGGTGATGTCCCCACATCATTCCGAGATAGGCGGCGTCCCCATGACGCCTACCCGGGATACTTCCCCTCGGGAGGCAAAGTTAAGGAACCACCCCGCCCAGAAACAGACTATTTGTGCCCAAATCCCGTAGTCCATTCGGACTAGCCCCCTCGGGTCGGGGCCATCGAGGCGGTACCATCGCGAAATCGGGCGGGCTCGGACCGGTCCCGTACCCTAGCGGGCATGGTTGTCCCACGCGAGGAGCGCCTCTCCGCCGGCCGTGTCGCCTCCCATCTGCTGGTCATGGTGGCGGTCGCGGCGATCCTCGGCGTCGTCGTCGCCGGCCTCGCGATCCCGTTCGCGGGCGTCATGGGCATCGGGGCACGCAACGTCGCCAAGGCCATGGACAACCTGCCGGCCGAGCTCGAGACCGACCCGCTGCCGCAGCGGACCCGGCTGCTCGACGACGACGGCAACACGATCGCGACGTTCTACGACGAGAACCGCGTCAACGTCTCGCTCGACCAGATCTCCCGGACCATGGTCGAGGCGATCGTCGCCATCGAGGACTCCCGCTTCTACGAGCACGGCGCGCTCGACCTCAAGGGCACGGTGCGCGCGCTGATCACCAACCAGGCCAACAACGGCGTGGTGCAGGGCGGCTCCTCGATCACCCAGCAGATGGTCAAGATGACCCTGCAGACGCAGGCGAAGACCAAGGCCGAGCGCGCGGAGGCCACCGAGGACACCTACGCCCGCAAGCTGCGCGAGCTGCGCTACGCGATCGCGTTCGAGCAGCACCACAGCAAGGACTGGATCCTCGAGCGCTACCTGAACATCGCCTACTTCGGCGACGGCACCTACGGCATCCAGTCGGCGGCACGCCACTACTTCGGCGTCAACGCCAAGAAGCTCAACCTGCGGCAGTCGGCCATGCTCGCCGGCCTGGTGAAGAACCCCACCGGCTACGACCCGACCAATTCACCCGACCGGGCGCTCGAGCGGCGCAACATCGTGCTCGACCGGATGGCCCAGCTCAACGTGATCACCCGCGAGAAGGCCGAGAAGACCAAGGAGAAGAAGCTCGGGCTCAACGTCGTGGCCTCCAAGAACGGCTGCTGGTACTCCCGCGCGCCGTTCTTCTGCGACTACGCCTGGAACTACCTCCTCGACGACCCGTCACTCGGCAAGACCGTCGCCCAGCGCCGGCAGCTGCTGAAGTCCGGCGGCCTCACGATCCGCACCACCCTCGACCTCGCCGACCAGGCGGCGGCCGAGACCGCCGTGTCCGGCCACGTCTACAAGGGCGACCGGGCCGTCGGCGCGCTCGCCATGGTCGAACCGTCGACCGGCTACGTGCGGGCGATCGCGCAGTCGCGACCGATGGGCCGCAACGAGCAGGCGGGCGAGACCTTCCTCAACTACGCGGTCCCGACGAAGTACGGCGACTCCGCCGGCTTCCAGGCGGGCTCGACGTTCAAGCCGTTCGTGCTCGCCGCGGCCGTGGAGCAGGGCATCCCGCTCCAGACGACCTTCAACGCCCCGCAGTCGATGACGATCGACACCGCCGAGTTCGCCAACTGCAAGGGCGCCGGCAACTTCGTCGGGCCGTGGAACGTGTCGAGCTCCACGACGTACGGCACCATGGACCTCTACCGCGGCACCCGCGAGTCGGTGAACACCTTCTACGCGATGCTCGAGCGCGCGACCGGGGTCTGCGAGCCGTTCAAGCTCGCGAAGCGGATGGGCGTGCAGCTCACCTACCCCGAGGGCGACGGCACGCACCTGCCCGAGCGGGTGCCGACGTTCACGCTCGGCATCGCCGACGCGAGCCCGCTGGAGATGGCCGAGGCGTACGCCACGTTCGCGGCCCGCGGCCTGCACTGCGACTCGGTGCCGATCACCTCGATCGCCGACTCGTCGGGCAACGTCCTGAAGAAGTACGGCAGCTCCTGCCAGCAGGTGATCCAGCAGACGACCGCCGACGCCGTCAACGACGTGCTGCGCGGCGTCCAGGAGCCCGGCGGCTTCGGCTACGGGCAGGGGACCGGCCTGACCGTGCCGTCCGCCGCGAAGACCGGCACCACCCAGGACGGCAAGTCGGTCTGGTACGTCGGCTACACCCCGCAGCTCTCGACGGCCGCGATGATCGCCGGCGCCAGCAAGGACGGCCAGAAGCCGATCCCGCTCGCCGGCCAGACCATCGCCGGCAGCTACGTCTACTCCGTCTCCGGCTCCGGCTTCGCCGGTCCCATGTGGGCCAAGGCGATGCATGCCATCCAGGGCAACCTGGACCCGGTCGACTTCACGCCGCCGTCCCAGACCGCGGTGCAGGGCATCCCCGCGACCGTGCCCAGCGTCGGCGGGATGAGCATGGACGAGGCCGAGCGCACGATCGAGCAGGCCGGGTTCAACGCGATCCGCGGCGGCACGACGTACTCCGAGTACGCCGCCGGCACCGCGGCGTACTCCAGCCCGTCGGGCGGCTCGTCGATCGCGAAGGGCTCCGTGGTCACGATCTACGAGTCCAACGGCACGCCGCCGCCGTCGACCAAGCCGAACAAGGGCAAGGGCAAGAACAACGGCAACCGCGGTGGTCGTGGCCACGGCGGGCGCGGCCACGGCGGCGGGGGCCGCTGAGGCCTTCGCGGCGGCTCAGGCCCCCAGCTGGCGGCGTACCTCCGCCGCGACCGCGGCGCCGTCGGCGCGGCCCTTGACCTGGGGCTGCACGATGCCCATCACCTTGCCCATCGCCTTCATGCCCTCGCCGGCCGCGCCGGCCTGGGCGATGGCGGCGGTGACGATGTCGACGACCTCCTGCTCGGAGAGCTGCTCGGGCAGGTAGTCGGCGATCACGGCGGCCTCCGCGGTCTCCTTCTCGGCCATCGCGGGGCGACCGCCGTCGGTGAACGCCGTGGCGGCCTCGCGGCGCTTCTTCGCCTCCGTGGAGAGCACGCCGATGATCTCGTCGTCGCTGAGCTCGCGAGCCGTCTTGCCGGCCACCTCGGCGTTGGTGATCGCGGTCAGCACCATCCGCAGCGTCGAGGAGCGCACCTCGTCCCGGGCCTTGATGGCGGTGGTGAGGTCGGCGCGGAGACGGTCCTTGAGCACACTCATGACCGCCATTGTGGCAGCCTTGCCAGGTGAGCTCCCGTGACGTCGCGCGCCGTACCGCGCTCGGCGTCCTCGGGACCGGCGCGGTCGCCGGCGCGGCGCTCACCGCGTACGCCGTCGTGGAGGCCCGGGCCTACACGCTGCGCCGGGTCACGGTGCCGATGCTGCCACCGGGGGCACCCTCGCTGCGGGTGCTGCACCTCAGCGACGTGCACCTGACCCCGGGCCAGCGGCGCAAGCGGGAGTGGCTCCGCGGCCTCGCCGAGCTGCGGCCCGACCTCGTCGTCGACACCGGCGACAACCTCGCTCACCGCGACGCCGTGCCGGCCGTGCTCGACGGCCTCGGCGAGCTGCTCGACGTGCCCGGGGTGTTCGTCTTCGGGTCCAACGACTACTTCGAGCCGAGCCTGCGCAACCCGGTCCGCTACCTGCTCCCCGACGACGGGCGGCGGAACACCGACACCGCGCAGCTGCCGTGGCGCGAGCTGCGTGACTCCCTCTCCGGCGCGGGCTGGACCGACCTCACCAACCGGCGTGCCTCGGTCGAGGTGCGCGGCCTGCGGATCGCCTGCGCCGGCGTCGACGACCCGCACCTGGGCTACGACCGGCTCGACCTGGTCTCCGGCGCCGCCGACCCCGAGGCCCACCTGCGTCTCGGCGTGACGCACGCGCCGTACCTGCGGGTGCTGGACCGGTTCGCCGCCGACGGATACGACGCCGTGCTCGCCGGGCACACCCACGGCGGCCAGGTCTGCCTGCCCGGGGTCGGTGCGCTGACCACCAACTGCGACCTCGAGCCCGCGCGGGCCAAGGGCCTGCACCGGCATCCGGCCGCGTCGCGGCCCGGCGATCCGGGGTCGTCGTGGCTGCACGTCTCGGCCGGCCTCGGGACCAGCCCGTACGCCCGGATCCGGGTCGCGTGCCGCCCCGAGGCCACCCTGCTGACCCTGATCGAGTCCACGACACCGACCACCGTCTGAACCGATTTCAGGGCGCCGCCCGGGCTCCGGTATGGTTGCCCCCGGCCCGCTCCGGTGGGCCGATCGGGCTGTGGCGCAGCTTGGTAGCGCGCCTCGTTCGGGACGAGGAGGCCGCAGGTTCAAATCCTGTCAGCCCGACCAGTGTGATGTCTCAGGACATCGTGGACACCCGGACCTGCAACTGCAGGTCCGGGTGTCGTTCGTTCGGGGGCCGAGGCGTGCTCACGTCCGCCCGATGCGGACCTTCCACACCTCCGGGCCCTGCTCGGTCGGCTCCCAGGTGAACCGACCGGTGTGCTCGGCCTCGAACTGGTAGTACAGCGGCTTGGGGTCGTGGTCGTTGACCAGCTCGAACGCCTCCCCCGGAGCCAGCGCGTAGTACGTCTCGAAGATGAGCTCGTGGCGGCGGGCGGGCGGGTGTGGGCGGATGTCGAGCTGCTTGAGATCCTGCATGGTGCCTCCGTTCTGTTGCGGTGGTTCCGTTGTGGTGGTTCCGGGTCCTCAGGCCGCCTCGGGCGGCGACTCGTCTCGGGCGCTCGACGTCTCGATGGCGATCACCACGGGCGGCTCGGCCCGGTCCGCTCCGGTCGGCGGAGCGGTGGCGGGTCCGCCGATCAGCAGCGCGTCGAAGTCGAGACCGTAGGTGGGCGGTGTGCCGGGAGCACGTGACGCACCGTGCTGGAGGTCACCGATCGCGGGCCCGGACATGCCGGTGTCGATGGCACGCACACTCCCGATCGACAGCAGCCCGATCTCGTCCTGCTCGGCGAACAGGTGCATCACGCGCGCGGTGCCGAGGATCGAGAGCCGGTGCCGCCACGCCGACCACTCGCGGTAGGAGTGCTGCCTGGCCAGACCGGTGGCCTGGCGCAGGAGCGCATCGGCCCGGTCGAAGGCGCCCCTGACCTCCGCGCTCGCCGCACGAAGCTCGAGGAGGGGCACCTGCTCGGCCCGGGCGCGGGCCAGGTGCGCGCGTGCGGTGTCGACGGCGACGAGCGCCTCGTCGATCTCATGGACCAGCTGAGCCGGTACCGCGGGTGGTCGCCGCCTTCTCATGATGTGCCTCCTGTCGAGTGGGTCGCGTGGGTCGAGTGGGTTCGGACCTCGGCGTGACGCCCCTGCCGCCTGCCGTCGGGTCACGTGGGGTCACGAGGCGTCGCGAAGCTCCTCCCTCGTCCGGAGCCCGGCAAGGGCCGCGGCCCCGGTAGTGAGGGCGTCGGTGGTGAGGTCGTCGGCGGTGAGCGTGAGCGCGAGCGGTGCGCCGAGCGCGAGCCAGTCGCACCGCCAGTCGCGGATGCGTCGGTAGGCGGCAGTGGTGACCGGACCGCGCTGCGAGGTGACGGCGTAGCCGAAGTCCCGGACCGGGTCCCCGGTCGCTCGGCCGGTCGCGAACGCCGGGGGCAGCAGGTGCCGCAGCACCTCGGGGTCGCCGATGTCGCCGCCCTCCAGCCAGTAGGCGCGGAACAGCAGCGACCGCACCTGGTCGGCGACCCCGGCGCCGACGGCCTCGGCGTAGGCGGCGACCGCGGCGCCGGTGTGCGGCAACAGGGCCGGGGAGCCGGTCGGCAGCTCCTCGCCCGACTCCGCGAGCCGCGCGACCGCGGCCAGCTCGCGGTCCCGGAGCCGGTGCGCCGCCGGACCCAGGCGCAGCCCGGTGAGCGGCAGTCGGGGTCGGTGCTCGATCGCACGCCAGTCCGGCGTGGCACGGCCGGTGGCCCGCAGTCGGTCCACCCGCAGGCTGGCCAGGTAGCACATCGGGCAGCTGAAGTCGGCGTAGACGATCGCGCTCATGACTTGTTTTTACAGGAACTTCCGTGAAAAATACAGGGTGTGACCGATCACTTCGCGACTCCGGTCGACCGGGAGCGGCACCGGCTGCTCGCCGGCGAGAGCCGGGTGCGGGTCCTGGAGGCGCTGCGCGCCGCACCCGCACCGCTGACCATCCTCGAGCTCGCCGACCTGGTGGACCTGCACCCGAACACGGTCCGGATGCACCTCGCCCAGCTGGTCGACGCCGGCCTCGCCACCGGTCGGCGGGAGGCTCGGGACCGACCCGGTCGGCCTCGACTGGTGTACGACGCGGTCGCAGCGACGTCCGAGGAGCCGGACGCCGGCCCCGACGACGAGAGCAGCTATCGACTGCTCGCGGAGGTGCTCGTCAACCACGTGGAGCAGACCGCGCCCGAGCCGGTCGCCGAGGCCACCGCGGCCGGCCGCGCCTGGGGTCGGACCCTGGCCCGGGAGCCGTCGGCGCCCCCGTCGGCGGAGCGGGCCACGGCCGACCTGACCGGCCTGCTCGACCGGTTCGGCTTCGCGCCGCACCCGACCGACGCCGGCCGGACCATCGAGCTGCACCGGTGCCCGTTCCGCCAGGTCGCCGAGCAGCACAGCCCGGTGGTGTGCGGGGTGCACCTCGGCCTGATGCAGGGTGCGCTCGAGCGCAACGGCGCGCCGATCCGCACCGGCGCGCTCGAGCCGTTCGTGACGCCGGAACTGTGCCTGGCCCGCCTCGAGCCGGTCCCGACCGGAGGCGACGGGCAGGCCGCCTGACCGTGCCCGCCGGACCGTCGAGCCCGGCGGCGGCGGGTGGTCCACCGTTCCGCCGACCCGAGTCGGTGGAGGAGCCACCGCCGGCCGCGGACACCCGCCCGACGGCCGGCTCCGGATCGGGGCTCAGGAACGGGCGATCAGCTCCGCGATCTGGACGGTGTTGAGCGCGGCGCCCTTGCGCAGGTTGTCGCTGGAGACGAAGAGGGCCAGGCCGCGGTCGTCGTCGACACCCGGGTCCTGACGCAGCCGACCGACGTACGACGGGTCCCGGCCCGCAGCGTGCAGCGGCGTCGGAATGTCGGCGAGCTCGACGCCCGGCGCGGCCGCGAGCAGCTCGCGGGCGCGCTCGACCGGCATCGAGCGCGCGAACTCGGCGTTGATCGCCAGCGAGTGGCCCGTGAAGACAGGCACCCGCACGCAGATGCCCGACACCTTGAGGTCCGGGATGCCGAGGATCTTGCGCGACTCGTGGCGCAGCTTCTGCTCCTCGTCGGTCTCGTTGAGCCCGTCGTCGACGATCGAGCCGGCCATCGGGAGCACGTTGTAGGCGATGTTCCGCACGTACGTGCTCGGCTCGGGGAACGCGACCGCCTCGCCGTCGTAGGCCAGCTCCCGCGCCTTGTCACCCACGGCCGCGACCTGGGTCGCGAGCTCCTCGACGCCGGCGACGCCGGAGCCGGAGACGGCCTGGTACGTCGACGCGATCAGCCGGACCAGCCCGGCCTCCGCGTGCAGCGGCTTGAGCACCGGCATCGCGGCCATCGTGGTGCAGTTGGGGTTGGCGATGATGCCGCGACCCGCCGTGATGACGCCGGCGGCGGCCTCCGGGTTGACCTCGGAGACGACCAGCGGGATGTCGGGGTCCTTGCGGAACGCGCTGGAGTTGTCGACGACGATCACGCCGGCGTCCGCGAACGACGACGCGAGCGCCCGCGAGGTGGTGGCGCCGGCCGAGAACAGCGCGATGTCGAGGCCCGACGGGTCGGCGGTGGCGGCGTCCTCGACGACGATCTCACGTCCACCGAAGGGCAGCACCGTGCCCGCGGAGCGGGCCGAGGCGAAGAAGCGGACCTCGTCGACGGGGAAGGCCCGCTGCTCGAGGATCTGGCGCATCGCGACACCCACCTGGCCGGTAGCACCGACCACACCGAGGTTCACGCCCATGACTATCGCCCGGTCCCGCCGTAGACGACCGCCTCGACCTCGGTCGAGTCGAGGTCGAACGCCGTGTGCGTCGCGCGGACGGCGTCGTCGACCTGCGCCTCGTCGACGATCACCGAGATCCGGATCTCGGAGGTGGAGATCATCTCGATGTTCACGCCGGCGGCCGCGAGCGAGGCGAAGAACTTCGCGGTGATGCCCGGGTGCGAGCGCATGCCGGCGCCGATCAGCGAGACCTTGCCGATCTGGTCGTCGTACAGCAGTTTGTCGTAGCCGACCTCGTCCTGGATCCGGGCGAGCGCGCCCATCGCGGTCTGGCCGTCGGAGCGCGGCAGCGTGAACGAGATGTCGGTGAGGCCGGTGGCGGCGGCGGAGACGTTCTGCACCACCATGTCGAGGTTGACCTCCGTGGCCGACAGCGCCTCGAAGATGCGGGCGGCCTCGCCCACCTTGTCGGGCACGCCGACGACGGTGATCTTGGCCTCGCTGCGGTCGTGGGCCACGCCGGCGATGATCGCCTGCTCCATCTCAACTTCTCCTGCTCGGCGGTCCGGGATGACCCAGGTGCCCTCCTTCTCGCTGAAGGAGGAGCGCACGTGGATCGGCATGTTGTAACGGCGGGCGTACTCGACGCACCGCAGGTGGAGGATCTTGGCGCCCGAGGCCGCCATCTCGAGCATCTCCTCGGTGGAGACCTGCGCGAGCTTGCGGGCGGCGGGGACGATGCGGGGGTCGGCGGTGAAGACACCGTCGACGTCGCTGTAGATCTCGCAGACGTCGGCCCCGAGCGACGCGGCCAGCGCGACCGCCGTCGTGTCGGAGGCGCCCCGGCCCAGGGTCGTGACGTCCTTGGTGTCCTGCGAGACACCCTGGAAGCCCGCGACGATCGCGATCGCGCCGTCGGCGAGAGCCGCCTCGATCCGGCCGGGCGTGATGTCGATGATCTTGGCCTTGCCGTGCGCCGAGTCGGTGATCACGCCGGCCTGCGACCCGGTGAACGACCGGGCCTTGTAGCCCAGCTGCGAGATCGCCATCGCGACCAGCGCCATCGAGATGCGCTCACCCGCGGTGAGCAGCATGTCGAGCTCGCGCGGCGGCGGCAGCGGGGTGACCTGCTCGGCGAGGTCGCGCAGGTCGTCGGTCGTGTCGCCCATGGCCGAGACCACGACGACGACGTCGTGGCCGGCCTTGCGCGTGTTGACGATGCGCTGCGCGACGCGCTTGATGCCGGTGGCGTCGGCAACGGACGATCCGCCGTACTTCTGCACGACAATGCCCACGATGCGGTCCTCGAGGTCGGGGAAGTTCCGCCGCCGATTCTATCGAGCGTCCGGCTCGCCCGACTCGAGCATCTCATCGGCGACGGCGAGCTGCTCCTCCTCCTCGACGAGCGGGTCGGTGTCGAGCCGGTCGTGGGAGACGACGGAGAGCAGCGCGTTCAGCGCCGCACCGGCGAGGTTGCCCCACGAGGAGACGTAGGAGAACTGCCACCACCACAGCGCCTCGGAGACGTTGCCGAGCCGGTAGTGGCGTAGGCCGTTCTCGAGATCGGTCGCGATGCTGGTCAGGTCGTCGGAGAGCTGGCTCTCGACGATCTCGGGCACGTACGGGTCGAACACGAAGGAATAGGTGTCGACCCCGCCCAGCATGCCGGCGAGCGCGAGGCGCATCTCGTCGAGGTCGGCCTCCGGCCCCACGTCGGGCTGGTACTCCGCGGCGGGCGTGAAGTCCTGCTGGGCGCCCAGGCGGGCACCGGCGAGGAGCACCTGGCTGATCTCGAGCAGCAGCAGCGAGATCGCCCGGCCGCCGTCGGCCTCGCGCGCGATCGCGCGCAGCGCAAGCAGGAAGCTCTCGACCTGGTCGGAGATCTGGCTCGCGAACTCCCGGGTCTCGGGGTCCAGCGTGCCCAGCTCGGGCTTGGTGTCAGTCATCTGCGGATCGTCTCCCTGCAAACGCTCGGCCGAGGGTCACTTCGTCGGCGTACTCGAGGTCGCCGCCTACCGGCAGTCCACTCGCCAAACGCGTCACGCGCAACCCGAGCGGCTTCAGCATCCGCGTGAGGTACGTCGCTGTCGCCTCGCCCTCGAGGTTGGGGTCGGTCGCGAGGATGATCTCGGTGAGGTTGCCGTCGGAGAGGCGGACCATCAGCTCCCGGATGCGCAGCTGGTCGGGCCCGATGCCGTCGATCGGCGAGATCGCCCCGCCCAGCACGTGGTAGCGGCCCCGGAACTCGCGGGTCCGCTCGATCGCGACGACGTCCTTGTACTCCTCCACGACGCACAGCACCGTCGGGTCGCGGCGCGGGTCCCGGCAGATGCGGCACTGCTCGTCCTCGGAGACGTTGAAGCAGGTGCTGCAGAACTTCACCTTCGCCTTGACCTCGATCAGCACGTCGGCGAGCCGACGTACGTCGGTCGGGTCAGCCTGGAGCAGGTGGAACGCGATGCGCTGGGCGCTCTTCGGACCCACGCCCGGCAGCCGGCCGAGCTCGTCGATCAGGTCCTGGACGATGCCTTCGTACAACGTGACCTCTAGAAGCCGAGCTGGCCGGGGGCATCGCCCCCGGGCAGGCCGCCACCCGGCAGGCCGCCGGCGAGCGGACCGAGCGCCTCGCCGGCGAGCGCGTCGGCGTTCGCCTTCGCGTCGCGGTAGGCGGCCACGATCATGTCGCCGAGGTCGGCCAGGTCGTCGGGGTCGCTCCCGTCGAAGCCGCCGGCCTTGATCTCGACGCCGACGAGCTCGCCGACGCCGTTGACCTTGACCGTGACGGCACCGCCGGCGACCGTGCCGTCGACGACGCTCTCCTGCAGGCGCGCCTGCGCGTCCTGGAGCTGCTCCTGCATCTGCTGGGCCTGCTGGAGCAGGGCGTTCATGTCGAAGCCACCGCCGCCCAGGGCATCGAAGGGGTTCTGGCTCATGTGGTGCTGCCTCTCGTCACTGGTGGCGGATCTCCTCGATCATCTGGGCGCCGAGCTCGCGCTGGAGCAGCTCGGTGGCGCTCATGCCCTGGTGATCGGCGTCCAGGTCGTCGGGGTGGGCGTCGGCGTCGGCCGAGGCCCAGTCGGGGCCGGACGGCTCGGGCTGATGGTCGGCGGAGCGGGTCTGCTGGATCGCCTCCCGCGCGGCAGCGCTGGCACTCGGCCCGCCGGGTTCGGCGGGCTCGGCGGGTGGCTGCTGGGGCGCCTGCTGGGGTGGCGGCTCGGGCGCAGGCGGCGCTGCGGCCGGCTCCGCGACCGCGGACCGGGTCACCGCCGGCGTGCCCTCGGCCTGGGCACCGGGGTCGACGATGGTCTCGATCTTCCACTCCGCGCCGACCACGTCGATCGCAGCCTGGCGCAGCACGTCGTCGCAGCCCGCGCTGACGAACGAGTCGCGGGCGCCGGAGTTCGCGAAGCCGAGGGTCAGGGTGGTCCCGTCGACCGCGACCACCTGGCAGTTCTGGGTCAGGTGCATCCAGGCGAGGCGGCGGCGCAGCTTGGTGGCGTCGACGATGTCGGGCCACAGCCGGCGTACGTCGACGAGCGACAGGCTGCCCGATGCCGCCGGCGCCGGCGCGGGTGTCGGGGCGGGCTCGGGTGGCGCCTCGACGACCGGCTCGGGCGCGGGAGCCGGCTCGGCCGTCGTACCGGACACGGGCTCGGACACGGGCTCGGGCACGGGGGCGGGCTCGGTGGCCGGTGGGGCCACGGGCTCCGGGCGCGCGGCGGCCGGGTCGGGGGCGTCCGGCCGGTGGGCGGGTGCCACCGGCCGGTCCTGAGCGGGCGGCGCGGGCGGTGCCGACGTCGGCGTGGGCGCGCCCCCGCTGATCGTCAGCCGCTTCTCCAGCCGGTCGAGCCGGGCCAGCACACCGTCGGTCGCGTGGTCGGCACCCGGCAGCAGCACCCGGGCGCAGAGGAGCTCGAGCAGCAGCCGCGGCGCGGTCGCGCCCCGCATCTCGGTGAGCCCGGACGCGACGATGTCGGCCGCGCGGCTGAGCTCGGCCGGGCCGAAGCGCGCCGCCTGGGCGACCAGCCGCTCGCCCTGGTCCTCGGAGACGTCGATCAGCCCGGTGGCGGGCGCGTCGGGGACGGCCGCGACGATCACCAGGTCGCGCAGCCGGCGCAGCAGGTCCTCGGTGAACCGGCGTGGGTCCTGCCCGGTCTCGATCACCCGGTCGACCACGCCGAAGACCGCGGCGCCGTCACCGGCCGCGAAGGCGTCGACGACGTCGTCGAGCAGCGTGTCGGGGGTGTAGCCGAGCAGCCCGGTCGCGAGCTCGTAGGTCACCCCCGCCGAGCCGGCACCGCCGAGCAGCTGGTCGAGGACCGAGAGCGTGTCGCGGGCCGACCCGCCACCGGCGCGCACCACCAGGGGCAGGGCCGCCGGGTCGAGGGTGACGCCCTCCTTGTCGCACAGCTCGGAGAGGTACGACGACAGCAGCCGCGGCGGGATCAGCCGGAACGGGTAGTGATGGGTGCGCGACCGGATCGTCGGCAGCACCTTGTCGGGCTCGGTGGTCGCGAAGATGAAGCGCAGGTGGGGCGGGGGCTCCTCGACGAGCTTGAGCAGGGCGTTGAAGCCCTGCGTCGTGACCATGTGGGCCTCGTCGATGATGTAGACCTTGTAGCGGCTCTTCACCGGCGCGAAGAAGGCCTTCTCGCGCAGGTCGCGGGCGTCGTCGACACCGCCGTGGGAGGCCGCGTCGATCTCGATCACGTCGATCGAGCCGGGGCCGCCCCGGGCCAGGTCGCGGCAGCTCTCGCACTCCCCGCACGGGTCGGCCACCGGCGCCCGCTCGCAGTTGAGCGCACGCGCCAGGATGCGGGCGCTGGTGGTCTTGCCGCAGCCGCGCGGCCCGGAGAACAGATAGGCGTGGTTGACCCGGTTGTTCGCCAGCGCGGCCCGCAGCGGCTCGGTCACGTGGTCCTGGCCGATGACCTCGGCGAAGGACTCGGGCCGGTAGCGGCGGTACAGCGCGAGAGGGGACTCCACGCATGAACCCTAACCAGCGGCACCGACAGCCGGTAGCGGGCGGGGGAAGCGGGTTGCCGTCTCCGCTGTAACGCCGGGTTATCCGCTGTTCCCACCGTGCTGCAACATGGTGGGAACAGCAGATAACCCGGCGTTACATGCGTGAGCCGCGCCGGGTCGACGCCCTGGCAGGCTCAGGCACCGGGACGTGAAAAGGCCCCCCGCGCACCCGACAGAGCTCGCTTACCCTTGCTGCCTTCCGGCCCTGGGGGAGTTGGGCAAGATGCCGCCACACGGGGGGTTGGCCCCGAGTGTAGGTGAGCCCCCGGCAGCGCTCCAAGACGGGCCTCCTCCGAGCGGCCGACACACCGACCCGACCACGAACCGGTCGATTTCGCAGCGTCGTACGGCGCCCGGTAGCCTCCTCCCGGAGGTATCGCCTAGTGGCCTATGGCGCTCGCTTGGAAAGCGGGTTGGGTTAACGCCCTCGGGGGTTCGAATCCCCCTACCTCCGCCAGGTAGCCGCGTCGTCCGCCTCAGGACGGTCTCCACACCCTCCTGAGACGGACGACCCGGCTTCATCCTCAGGCGGCGAGAGCGCGGCCTCGCGCGACAGCGTGACGCCGCACCCGAGGAGCCGCAGCCAGGTCTCCGGTACGACGACCGCCCGGTGGTCGCCGTAGCCGAGCGCGGCCGCGGCGTCGTCGCCGACCAGCCGGTTCGCCCGGCCCCGGGCGTCGACGAGGTACGGCGCACCCCGGTCGGGGTCGGTCCAGCCTCCGGAGAGCACGTGGGCGCCGCGGCCCGGCACCACGTCCACGTCCCGCTCACCCGCGAGCACGTCGGCGGCGCCGGCGGACGCACCCGGGGTGCCCAGCCGCACCGCCGGGACGGCACCGGCCTCGGCCACCAGCTCGGCGCACGGCTCGTCGACGGCGGCGTCCGGCACGGTGGCCGGCCAGCCGGCGCCCTCGAGCACCGCGTCGCCGCGCGGCACCCGGGGCGCCGTGTCGACGACCTCGGGCGCGACCACCCGGTCGTCGGGGGCGACCACGTTGCGGTAGACGGTCGCCGCGAACTCGGTCAGCGCCACGGGGCCGCTCTCGGTCAGCAGCAGCCGCTCCTCGCCGGTCATCAGCAGGTCGCCGATCTCATGGGCGCCGATCGCGCCGGCCGCGTACTCGGGAGTCGAGCCGTAGCCGGTGAGCCCGAAGCTCCGCCAGTCCAGCGGAGCGCCGACCGGGAAGAGGTCGATCCAGGCCCGGTCGACCGGGATCGCGGCAGCGGTGGTCTGGAGGCCGAGGGCCGCCAGCAGGTTGTCGGTCTGGTCGCCCGGTGCGCCCATCGGGAGCAGCACCGCACCGCCGCCGGAGAGCTCGTCGCTCGGCACCACGACGAAGAGCTCGCCGCCGTTGCTGACGGTCACGCCCCGCGCCCCGGCGGGCAGCAGGTCGGGTCGTTCGGCGATCCGCAGCCTGATGCCGGCGCCGGCGGCCGTGCAGGCCGTCCAGCCGCTGTCGACCAGCCGGTCCGGCGCCGGCAGGCTCGCCGGTGCGTCGACGATGCCGAGGTCGTCGCCGATGCGTTGCTCGTCGATGGCTTCCTGCTCGACGAGCGTCGGCTCGGCGTCGCCGTCGAGGATCAGCCTGGCGCTGGTGGCGTTGACGACCGGCCGCAACTCAGGGTCGTCGCCGACGACGACGTACGCCGCACCGGTGTCCTTCGAGACGACCAGGCCCCGGCGCATCCAGTTGTCGGGCGCGGCCGGTGCGAGCACGCCGGCGATCGCGACGCCCGCGGCGACGAGCACCGCCAGCACCGCGCCCCCGACGATCGATCGGCCCGGTCGCGCCGGCTCGGCCTCCCGTGCGCCCGGGGCACCGGACAGGAACGCGGTGACCAGGCGCCGGCGGCCGAAGGAGAAGGCCTCGACGAGCTCCTTCCTGGTGGCCATCAGCCGCGGATCGCGGAGAGGACGCCGGTGGCGACGACGAGCAGCGGCAGCAGGGCCGCGAGCCCGACGCTCTCGGCGAGGTCGCTGAGCCGGCCGCGGCGTACCGACGGCGTACGCCGGACCAGCGCCTGCGGCAGCAGGACGGCACCGCTCACGACCAGCAGCACCGCGACCGCGGGTCGCCAGTCGGGCTCGAGCCAGAGCGCCGCGACCGCGGCGGAGAGCAGGCCGAGGAGACCCGCGCCGAGCCCGACGATGACCTCCGCCTCGGCGCGATGCCGCCGGGTGCGCAGCATCACGACGGCGCAGCAGGCCACGACCAGGATCGCGCCGGCGCCGCCGAGCGACACCGCGAACGGCGCGATCAGCACCAGCAGCAGGCCGACGCTCGCCGAGACCGCGGCCAGGATCTCGTGGGCCAGCCGAGCGTCGGCCGCGACCCGATCGGCGTCGACGGGCCGAGGCTCGGCGGCGATGTCGGCGTGGAGCAGGTCGACGGAGGTCCCCGCGGCACCCAGGGCGAGCCACGGGAACGCGATGCCGGCGAGCACGACGAGCACGAGCGCGACCGTCAGCACGACGGCAGGCCCGACGTCGGCGACCTCGCGCAGCAGCCCGACGGCGAGGAAGGTCGCACCGGACACGACCGGCGGCAGCACCAGCACTCGCCCGTCGCCGAGGCCCAGCAGGCAGATCAGCCCGACGCCGAGTGCGGCGGCCGAGGCGGCGATCGCGGGCGGGCCGAGCAGCACGCCCGCGACCGCGGCGTACAGCGCGGCGGTCCAGGCGACCACGACCGCGGCGTCCCGCTCGTGGACGACCCGGGAGAGCACGATCGCGCCGGCCGCCAGCCCGGCCGCGATCACGGCGGCGGCGACGCCGGCGAACGGCGACCCGCGCTGGAGCAGCAGGGCCGCGGCGCCGAGCGCCAGCGACAGCCCCGCCGCGCCGAGGGCGGTACGCCGGCCCGCGGCGGCCGGCCAGGGCGTCAGCTCGCGCTCGACCGCGTCGGCCATCGCCTCGACGACGTCGTCGTAGATCCGGGGCGGCTCGTCGTCCACCCCCGCGGCCATCGTGAGCAGGCCGCCGTCCGCGACGCCCTGACTCACCAGACCGGCGTCGGCGGCGAGCCGGCGGCCACCCGCCGTGACGAGGCGGTAGCCGCCGTGGACGGTCCCGGGGTCGAGGAGGCCGACGCTGCGGGCCAGCTCGGGCACCAGCTCGGCGACGGGGACGGCGCCGGGCAGCACCAGGTCGACGCACCGGGTGCCCGATGCGACCGTGACCCGCACCAGCGCCGGGCCGCTCACCCTCGGATGCCGAACGACGCCGCTCCCCGGGCGTCGGCGGCCTGGTACTCGGCGTTCGAGTGGTGGACGGTCGTGCTCGTGTCGTGCAGGAGGGTCTTCATCTCCTGCATCGCGGTGTCCCACGTGGCCTTGGCGACGACGTAGGCCTGCTGGGCGTTGCCGGTCCAGTCGCTGCGCAGCGGGGCCAGCTCCGCCTCGAGCTGGTCGAGCCGGCCGTCGATCTTATGGACGGCGTCGGCGAGGTCCTGGGCGGCCGTCTCGAGGCCGGCATGGTGGACGCGGAGTCCGTCGAGGGTCATCTCGCTCACTTCCTTCGTTCCGGGCCGGTCAGCCGAGCCGGCCGGCCATCGTCGAGTAGGCGGCGGACTGCGCCTGGTCGGTGTCGAGGTTGTCCTTCTCCGTCGCGGTCAGCGACGCCTCGAACTCGTCGAGCGCGCCGGTGATCACGCGCTGCCGGTCCGTCCACGCCCGGTGCAGCGCGAGGAAGGCGGTGCCACCGGCCCCGGCCCACCTGCCCTGGAGGCCGGAGATCCGGCCCTCGAGAGCCTTGCTCAGCCCGTCGAAGTCCTGCTTGGCGGCGGCCACGAGCGCCGCGGCCTTGGTGAGCGTGCCCTCACCCTGTCCCATCTCTGCTGCGCCCGACATGGCGTCAACTCCTTCTCCACCGGGCCGCGTCGCCGCCCGAGACCGAATCCGATTCCGGTGCCTGAGCCCGTTCCCGCACCGGACAGGACTCGCTTGCCCGGGTCGAGGGGCCACAAACCCGTCTCCACAGCCCCGGCCGGCAAGGGAATCTCCCCTGTGGATCACGGGGTGGACCGGTCCCGAGCGGGTAGTTCCGAGGAGCAGGAGAGGAGGGCGCGTTGACGACGCTGCGCAGGACGAGACCGGACCGGCCGGAGCTGCCGTCGGGCGAGCTCGTGCTCCGGCCACCCCCGCGGATCCTCCCGGCCGAGGGCGCCGGAGGCGTGCTGATGAACGCCATCCCGATGCTCGGCAGCCTCGGTTCGATCGTGCTCGTGGCGACCATGAGCCGCACCGAGGGCGGCCGGGCCTTCGTCGCGGCGGGGCTGTTCGTCTTCGCCACGGTCGGCTTCGTCGTCGTCCAGATCGACCGACAGCGCCGGCAGCGCGAGCAGCGGACCAGCGGCTCGCGCGCCGACTACCTCCGCTACCTCGCCGGCGTCCGCGAGCAGGTCCGCGACGCCGCGGCCCAGCAGCATCGGGCGCTCACCTGGCGCCACCCCGAGCCGGCGGCACTCCCGGCGCTGGCCGCGGCGCGGTCGCGGCTGTGGGAGCGCGACGGCGCCGACCCCGGCTCCCTCGAGGTGCGGTACGGCGTCTGCGCGCAGCCGCTCGCACTCGCGCTGGTGCCACCCGAGGGCACGCCGGGCGACCAGGCCGATCCGGTGTCGGCATCGGCGCTGCACCGCCTGCTCGCGGTCCACGGGCTCCAGCCCGACCTGCCCGCGTCGATCGACCTGCGCACCTTCGACCGCATCGAGGCCTGCGGTCCGGCGGAGCCGGCGCGGTCCCTGGCTCGGTCGCTGATCTGCTCGGCGGCGGCGTTCCACGCCCCCGAGCAGCTGGCGGTCGCCGTCCTCGCCTCCGAGCAGAACCTCGCCCACTGGGACTGGGTCAAGTGGCTCCCCCACGCCCACAGCGGCCGGCGATCCGACGCCGTCGGCCCGATGCGGATGGTCTCGACGTCGCTGGTCGACCTGGCCGGGCTGCTGCCCGCCGACCTGCCCGACCGTCCCCGGTTCGGCGCCGAAGGGCGGCCCGCGACCCCGCACCTGATGCTCGTCATCGACGGGGGCGAGCTGCCACCGGGCAACCACGTCGTACCGCCCGAGGGTCTGCACGGGGTCACGCTCGTCGACCTGCCCGTCCGCTGGGACGAGCTGGAGGACCCGAGCCGGCTGCGGCTCGAGTTCGACGAGACCTCCGGCCCGGACGCGCAGGGCCGGCACCCCGTCCTCGCGCTGCGGCCACGTGAGGAGCCGATCCGAGCGCACGCCGACGCGTGCCCCCTCGCGACCGCCGAGGCGTTCGCCCGACGGCTGACGGCGCTGCGCACGGCGTCGTCCGAGGTGGTCGGGTCGGGCGGCGAGGTCGCCGCGCCCGACGACCTCATGGAGCTCCTCGGACTCGGCGACGTCCGCTCGCTCGACCCGGCCCGCGCCTGGCGACCGCGGCCCGCGCGCGACCGGTTGCGGGTGCCGATCGGACTCGGCGACGACGGCGCGCCGGTGCACCTCGACCTCAAGGAGTCCGCCCAGCAGGGCATGGGGCCGCACGGCCTGGTGATCGGCGCGACCGGCTCGGGCAAGTCGGAGCTCCTGCGCACCCTGGTGCTCGGCCTCGCGACGACCCACTCCCCCGAGCAGCTGAACATGGTGCTGGTCGACTTCAAGGGCGGCGCGACGTTCGCGGGCCTGGCCGGCCTGCCCCACGTCTCGGCCGTGATCACCAACCTGGCCCAGGAGCTCACGCTCGTCGACCGCATGCAGGACGCGCTCTCGGGCGAGATGGTGCGCCGCCAGCAGCTGCTGCGCGACGCGGGCGACGTCGCGTCGGTGCGCGACTACGAGCGGGCCCGGGCGGCCGGCGAGCGACTGGCTCCGCTGCCGTCGCTGCTCATCGTGGTCGACGAGTTCTCCGAGATGCTGTCGGCGAAGCCGGAGTTCGCCGACCTCTTCGTCGCGATCGGCCGGCTCGGCCGCTCGCTCGGCCTGCACCTGCTGCTCGCCTCGCAGCGGCTCGAGGAGGGGCGCCTGCGGGGACTGGAGTCCCACCTGTCCTACCGGATCGGGCTGCGCACCTTCAGCGCCACCGAGTCGCGCGCGGTGCTCGGCGTCCCCGACGCCTACGAGCTGCCGCCCGTCCCCGGCCTCGGCTACCTCAAGCCCGACCCGGCGATCCTGCTGCGGTTCCAGGCGGCGTACGTCTCCGGTGCGCCGAGATCCCGCCTCCCACCGGTACGTCGCGACGAGGGCAGCCGTGCACACGGCATCCTGCCGTTCACGATCTCGGAGGTGCGGAGCCTCGACGTCGCCGCCCCCGATCCCGAGCCCGCACCGCCGACACCCGAGGTCGGCGAGTCGCTGCTCTCGGTCGCGGTGCGCCGCCTGGCCGGGCACGGCCCGGCCGCCCACCAGGTCTGGCTGCCGCCCCTGGACCGGCCGGACACCCTCGACCGGCTGATGCCCGACCTGGCCCCCGCCGCACGGCTCGGCCTGGTCTCCGAGCGGTGGCGTCGCCGCGGCGGCCTCGTCGTACCGCTCGGCACCGTCGACCGGCCGCGCGAGCAGCGCCGCGACCCGCTCACCGTCGACCTGTCGGGCGCCGGCGGGCACGTCGCGGTCGTCGGCGGTCCGCGCAGCGGCAAGAGCACCCTGCTGCGCACGATCGTCACCAGCCTGTCGCTGACCGCGACGCCGCGCGAGTCGCAGTTCCTCGTGCTCGACTTCGGCGGCGGGACGTTCGCGCCGTTCGCCGGGCTGCCGCACGTCGCGGGCGTCGGCACGCGCGCCGAGCCCGACGTCGTACGCCGGATCGTCGCCGAGGTCCGCGGCATCGTCGACCGGCGCGAGGCGCACTTCCGCGCGCACGGGATCGACTCGATCGAGACCTACCGCTCGTGGCGCGCGGACGGGCGCACCGACGACGGGTACGGCGACGTGTTCCTGGTCGTCGACGGCTGGAGCACGCTGCGCGCCGACTTCGACGACCTCGAGGCCGGGATCCAGCAGCTCGCGGCCCGCGGCCTGACGTACGGGCTGCACGTCATCGTGGGCGCCGCCCGGTGGGCCGACTTCCGGGCCTCGATGCGCGACCTCCTGGGCACTCGGCTGGAGCTGCGGCTCGGCGACCCGATGGACTCCGAGATCGACCGCAGTGTCGCGGCCCTGGTGCCGACGGGACGCCCCGGGCGCGGCCTGGTGCCGGGCGCGCTGCACTTCCTCGCGGCGCTCCCGCGCATCGACGGCGACCCCGATGCCGACACGCTCGGCGCGGGCGTCTCGGACCTGGTCGCGCGGTCGAACGCCGCCTGGGCCGGTCCGCCGGGGCCGAAGCTGCGACTGCTGCCCGGGCTCGTCGCGCTCGACGACGTCCGCGCGCGGGCCGGGAGCCCCGGACCCGCACTCCTGCTCGGCGTGGCCGAGCAGGATCTCGACCCGGTCGCGCTCGACGTCGCCGCCGAGCCGCACCTGCTGATCCTCGGCGACGGCGGGTCCGGCAAGAGCGCCGCGCTGCGGACCTACGCCCACGAGGCGATGCGCACGCGCACCCCCGCGGACGCCCAGCTGGTGGTCGTCGACTACCGGCGCTCGCTGCTCGGTGAGGTGCCGGAGGAGTACCTCCTCGACCACCTCACCTCCGGCACCCGGGCGCAGCCCGCACTGCGCGACCTCGCGGCGTACCTCGAGGGCCGGCTCCCCGGCCCCGACGTCACGTCCGAGCAGCTGCGCAACCGGTCGTGGTGGACCGGCGCCGAGGTGTTCGTGCTGGTGGACGACTACGACCTGGTCGCCACCCCGCAGGGCTCGCCGCTGCACGCGCTGGTGCCGCTGCTGCCGCAGGCCCGCGACGTCGGACTGCACGTCGTCGTCGCCCGCCGCTCGGGCGGCGCCTCCCGGGCGATGTACGAGCCGGTGATCCAGTCCCTGCGCGACCTCGCGATGCCCGGCCTGCTGCTCTCCGGCAGTCCCGACGAGGGCCCGCTGCTCGGCGGCCAGCGGCCGCAGCCGGCACCGCCCGGTCGCGGCCGGCTGGTCACCCGCGACCGGGGCGTCGAGGTGGTGCAGCTGGCGTGGACCGAGGCGTCGCAGTGACCGACTTGGCCGGTGGTTTCGAGGCTCAGGCGCCAGGGCGCCTTCACACCTCAACCACCGTCGGCGACGTCACACGTGGGTGTGCTCACCGGGCCCCTTGACCTGCAGGCCGGGCAGGTCGGCGAGGTCGTAGGTGATCTCGAAGGTACGGCGGTAGCCGGTGTGCGCGACCCGCCAGCCGTCGGGCGTGCGCCGGTAGCGGTCGTCGTAGAACGCCGCGCCCTCGAGCATGAACCGGAACGCCGGCACGATCACCTTGTCCTGGAGGTACCAGCGTGCCGTGGCGGTGTCGCCGTCGACCTCGATCTCGGGGTGGTGCACCTGGTGCAGGGTGAGGAGCCCCTCGCCGAGGTTCTCGCGCATGTAGGAGACCAGCGCGGCCCGGTCCTCGAAGACCAGGCCGTTGTAGTCGCCGGTCGCCTCGGGCAGGAAGCAGTCGGCGAAGGCGTCCCAGTCCTTGGTGTCGAGGGTGCGCAGGTAGCGGTACTTCAGCTGGCTGATCGCGGTGATGTCGTCCACGAACTAGAACGTATTCCAGTTCGGTCCGCGGTGCCGACCGAAACGTGTGACGCGGCCGTAACCCGGAGTCAACCTGCCGGCGATGTGAACGATCCAACCTGGGTACCGGCGGTCGTCCCACCACCGACGGCGGCCCACCGATGTCGATCACCACCGACCCAGGAGGCAGCAGATGAACGAGCGGACCACCCCCAACGACTTCGAGCGGCACGGCACCCAGCGGACCCGGCTGCGCGAGCGGCACCCGGCCGCCCTGGCGTCGCTGCTGGACGAGCGCACCGACCTGCGCGGCGTCCACGCCCTGGCGGACCACTTCGACGACGCGATCCGCTGGTCGGCCTGACCCAGCCCTGACCCAGGCCCGGGCCCGACCCGGGGCCGGCGTTCGGAGCGCGTCGTTATAGTCGCGCCCGTGATCTTCAAGCGCGTCGGCGTCGGGCGGCCGTACCCCGATCACGGGCTCTCGTCCCGGGCCTGGGCCGACGTGCCGCCGCGCCAGGTGCGCCTGGACCAGCTGGTCACCACGAAGGACACGCTCCAGCTCGCGGCCCTGCTCGACGAGGACTCGACGTTCTACGGCGACCTGTTCGCGCACGTCATCGAGTGGCAGGGCGAGTACTACCTGGAGGACGGGTTGCACCGGGCGCTGCGCGCCGCCCTCCAGCAGCGCCTCGTCCTGCACGCCCGCGTGCACGCAGTGGAGGGCTGATGAGCCAGCCGACGACCCCGCTGAGCCAGGGCGCCCGCACCGCCCTGACCCTCGCCATCCTCTGCCTGCTGCTCGTCGTGGCCGCGATCTGGGGCTGGAGCGCGACGACGAAGCCGCTGCCCGCCAAGGTCGACAGCCCGATCTGCGTGTCCACGCCGGTCAGCGCCGGCTCCGACCTGTACCGGCAGCAGGTCACCGTGAGCGTGTACAACGCCGGCCAGCGCGACGGGCTCGCGGGCCGAACGATGCAGCTGTTCGTCGACGCCGGCTTCAGCGAGGGCACCTCCGGCAACGCCCGGTCGGCGAAGGTACGCCGGGTCGCGATCTGGACGACCGAGCCGGAGAGCCCCGCGGTCCAGCTGGTCGCGAGCTACCTCCCGGGCGTCGAGATCGAGCGCCGCGACGGCATCGGGGCCGGCGTCACCGTGCTCGTCGGGGACGACTTCGGCTCCACGAAGCTGGCCGCGGGCGAGCAGTCCGTGACGGTCGAGTCGGACACCGAGGTCTGCAGCCCCCCGGTGGGCTGACGGCCGGCCAGGCGGCCGGCATGGCGGCCGGCATGGCGGTCAGCGTTGCGGCCGACCCTTCCGGTCGCCGAGCCACTGGGCCAGCCGGCCGTGCGCGCTCACCTGGCGCAGCCGCTCCTCGGTCTGCTCGCGGAGCTTGCGAGGCGTGACGACCAGCAGGTCGTCGCCGTGCCGCAGCACGGTACGGCGCTCGGGGACGATCGTCTGGCCGTCGCGGATCACCATCGACACCGAGGCCCCCGGCGGCAGCCGCAGCTCGCCGACCTCGACGCCGTGCATCCGGGAGCTCGGGCTGATCGACACCTGGAGCAGGTCGGCCGCGACCCGCTCCAGGGGCGCCGCCTCGACGTCGAGGCCGCGCGGCTCGGAGCGGCGCGCGACCTTGAGCACCCGGGCCACGGCCGGCAGGGTCGGGCCGGTGAGCACGGTGTAGATGACGACCATCACGAAGACGATGTCGAAGAGCCGCTCGGCCTGGTCGACGCCCTCGGCGAGCGGGATCGTCATCAGCACGATCGGCACGGCGCCACGCAGGCCCGCCCAGGAGATGAACGCGAGCTCGCGCCGCGGCATCGGCTGCACGATCGAGCTGACCAGCACCGACACGGGCCGCGCCACCAGGGTCAGGATCAGGCCGGCGACCACGGCGAGACCGACGATCTCGAGGTTGATCCGCCCCGGAGACAGCAGCAGGCCGAGCATCACGAACAGCCCGATCTGCGCCAGCCACGCCAGGCCCTCGGCGAACGAGCGGGTGGCGGCACGGTGGGGCAGCTCCGAGTTCCCGAGCACCAGCCCGGCGACGTACACCGCGGCGAAGCCGGAGGCGTGGACCGACGTCGCGATGCCGTACCCGAGGAAGGCGAGAGTCAGCACGGCCAGCGGGTAGAGGCCGGAGGACGGCAGCGCCGCGCGGCGCATCACCCAGGCGCCGCCGAACCCGGCCGCCAGACCGATCAGGGTGCCGGCGGCGAGCTCGTAGCCGATGATGCCGACCAGCCCCAGCGGGCCGTGCTCGTCGACGGCGCCCGAGGACACCAGCGTGACGAGTACGACGGTCGGGGCATCGTTGAGACCGGACTCGGTCTCCAGCGAGCCCGTGAGCTTCTTCGGGAGCGGCACCACGCGCAGCACGGAGAACACCGCGGCCGCGTCGGTCGGCGACGTCACGGCGCCCAGGATCACCGCGAGCTCCCACGGCAGCCCGAGGATGTAGTGCGCACCGAGCGCGACGATGAGCACCGAGATCGCGACGCCGATGGTCGCCAGCGAGACGCCGAGCCGGATCGAGGCCCGCATCTCGTGCCAGTTGGTGGTCAGGCCACCCTCGGCGAGGATGACCGCGAGGGCGGCGAAGCCCAGCGCGTGCGCGAGCTCGGCGTTCTCGAACTGGATGCCGAGGCCGGCCTCGCCCAGGACCACGCCCATGAGCAGGTACATCAACAGGCTGGGCAGACCGGCCTTCGACGAGACCCGGACGGCCAGGATGGCGAGGAGGGTGACGGCCGACCCGACCAGCACGAACATGTCGAGGTCGTGGACGTCGAACGACACAGGCCTACCTTGGCGATCGTCGGGCGGGGCCGCATTCTATCGGTGCCGGGTCGACCACCTGTCGACGGTGTCCGACTCGTCGCCAACAAATGGAACTTGTTCTAGATTTGCCCCATGAGCAGCGGAACCGCCATCCCCGAGGCCCTCGACGCCTCCGTGCTGACCGACGACACGGAGCGGTACGACGTCGTCGTCGTCGGCTTCGGCATCGCGGGCGGCTGCGCGGCCCTCGAGGCGGCGCGCGCCGGGGCGCGGGTGCTGCTGCTCGAGCGGGCCTCCGTGCACGGCGGCACGTCGTCGATGTCGGGCGGCCACTTCTACCTCGGCGGCGGCACGCCCGTGCAGCAGGCGACCGGCTGGTCGGACTCCGCCGACGAGATGTACGCCTACCTCGTGTCCGTCTCCAAGGAGCCGGAGCACGAGAAGATCCGCGCCTACTGCGACGGGTCGGTCGAGCACTTCGGGTGGCTCGAGGCGCTGGGCTTCGAGTTCGAGCGGTCCTACTACCCCGAGAAGGCGGTGATCCAGCCCGGCACCGAGGGGCTGATGTTCACCGGCAACGAGAAGGTCTGGCCGTTCAAGGAGCAGGCCGCGCCCGCACCGCGCGGCCACAAGGTGCCGGTGCCCGGCGACACCGAGGGCACCAAGATGGTGATGGACCTGCTGCGCGCGCGGGTCGACGAGGCGGGCGTCGAGGTCCGCTACGAGACCGGGGCGACCAACCTCGTCGTGTCGTCCGGCGCCGTCGTGGGCGTCGCGTGGCGGTCGTTCGACTCGACCGGTGTCATCGCGGCCCCGGCCGTGGTGCTCGCGGCCGGCGGCTTCGTGATGAACCCGGACATGGTCGCGGCGTACACGCCCGCCCTCGCCGAGAAGCCGTTCACGCTGGGCTCGACGTACGACGACGGCCTGGGCATCCGGCTCGGCGCGTCGGCCGGCGCGGAGCTCAAGCACATGGACGAGCCGTTCATCACCGCGCCGTTCTACCCGCCGTCGGCGCTGATGACGGGCTTCATCGTGAACAAGCGGGGCGAGCGGTTCGTGGCCGAGGACTGCTACCACTCGCGCACGTCGCAGTTCGTGATGGAGCAGGAGGACCACGCGGCGTACCTGATCGTCGACAGCGAGCATGTCGAGTACCCGAAGTTCCCCCTGGTGCCGCTGATCGACGGCTTCGAGACCATCGCCGAGCTCGAGTCCGCGCTCGGGCTGCCGGCGGGCTCGGTCGCGGCCACGCTCGAGCGCTACAACAAGATGGCCGCCGCCGGCGAGGACCTCGACTTCCACAAGTCGCCCGACTGGCTCGCCCCGCAGGACGCCGGCCCTTGGGCGGTCTTCGACCTCCGGCTCGGCCACGCGATGTACGCCGGCTTCACCCTCGGCGGCATCCGGGTCTCGGTCGACGGCGAGGCGCTGCGCGCCGACGGCTCGGGGGTCCCCGGCCTGTACGCCGCCGGCGCGTGCGCGTCCAACATCGCCCAGGACGGCAAGGGCTACTGCTCCGGCACCCAGCTCGGCGAGGGCTCGTTCTTCGGCCGCCGGGCGGGGCGAGCCGCCGCGATCCGAGCTCGCGAGGATCGCGAGTAGCGGCGAAGGTCGAGGAGCGTCGGGTCGAGCCGTCGCTGCCCGAGCTCGCGAGGGCAGTGAGAAGCGGCGAAGGTTGAGGAGCGTCGGGTCGAGCCGCCGCCGCCCGAGCTCGCGAGGGCAGCGAGAAGCGGCGAAGGTTGAGGAGCGTCGGGTCGAGCCGCCGCCGCCCGAGCTCGCGAGGGCAGCGAGAAGCGGCGAAGGTTGAGGAGCGTCGGGTCGAGCCGCCGCCGCCCGAGCTCGCGAGGGCAGCGAGAAGCGGCGAAGGTTGAGGAGCGTCGGCTCGGACCGAAGCGGAGCGAGGGCCGAGCGACGCGTCTCGAAACCCGGTGAGACGAGAGGCAGGCTCAAGCCCGACAGTCGGCACGGAGGTTTCGAGACGGGCGCAGAACGCCCTCCTCAACCACCGTGCCCCCACAACCGGCGCGGAACGCCCTCCTCGACCACCGGCACGCTGCGGGTTCGGCTGCTGACAGCCAGAACCCGCACGACACTCCGAGGCCGACCGGCATGTCGCGCGGGTTTCGGCTGCCGGCAGCCAAAACCCGCACGGCCCGTACAGTCGCCCCATGACCGACCGCTTCCAGGTGGCCAGCCGGGCGAACGTGCCGCCGTTCCACGTGATGGACCTGCTGGCGGCCTCGGCGGCCCGCCAGCGCACCCACGGCGACCTGCTCAACCTGCTGGCCGGTCAGCCGATGACCGGGGCGCCGGCCCCGGTGCGCGAGGAGGCCAAGCGGCTGCTCGACTCGGGCGACCCGCTCGGCTACACGCCGGCGACCGGCATCCTCGAGCTGCGCCAGGCGATCGCCCGGCATCACAAGCGGGCGCACGGCATCGAGGTCGACCCGGACGAGGTCGTGGTGACGACGGGGAGCAGCGGCGGCTTCCTGCTGGCCTTCCTGGCGGCGTTCGAGGTCGGCGACCGGGTGGCGATGGCGCGGCCGGGCTACCCCTGCTACCGCAACGTGCTCACCGCGCTCGGCTGCGAGGTCGTCGAGATCCCGACCGGCCCGGAGACCCGGTTCCAGCCGACCGTGGAGCAGCTCAGCCAGCTCGGCGGCATCAAGGGCCTGGTCGTGGCCAGCCCCGCGAACCCCACCGGCACGATGCTGCTGCCGGGCGAGCTGGCCGCGCTCGCGACGTACTGCGAGGAGCAGCGCATCCAGCTGATCTCCGACGAGATCTACCACGGCATCGAGTACCGCCCAGAGATGACAGAGCCCCACCTGGCGCGCAGCGCCTGGGAGACCAGCCGCGAGGCGGTCGTCTTCTCCAGCTTCAGCAAGTACTTCTCGATGACCGGCTGGCGGATCGGCTGGATGCTCGTCCCCGAGCGGCTGCGCCGCGCGGTCGACGTGCTGACCGGCAACTTCACGATCTGCCCGCCGGTGATCGCGCAGCGGGCTTGCCTCGCGGCGTTCGACGAGGCGACGTACGCCGAGCTCGACGGCCACGTCGCCCGCTACGCCGAGAACCGCCGGCTCCTCCTCGACGGCCTGCCCCGGATCGGCATCACCGAGCTGGCGCCGGCGGACGGCGCGTTCTACATGTACGCCGACGTCGGTCACCTCACCGACGACACGATGGCGTTCTGCCACGACCTGCTCGCTCGTACCGGCGTCGCGATGGCGCCGGGCATCGACTTCGACACCGTCGACGGGCCCCGGTTCGTGCGGATGAGCTTCGCGGGTCCCGGCAGCGAGATCGAGCAGGCCCTGGAGCGGCTCTCCACAGGCCTCGACCGCTGAGGTTTCTCCACAGCGGCGCTCTGGTGACCCTCCCCACCGACGACCCGATCCACGGGTCGCGGGAGGGGACGAGATGTACGGCGACGCCACCGCGATCCACGGCCTGGCCGGGCAGCTGCGCGACCGCGCGGCGCAGATCCGCGACGTCGCGACCGACCTCGCCGCGGCGATCGACCGGGTGGCCTGGGACGGCCTGGCCGCCGACGCGATGCGCGCGCAGACCGGCCTGCAGCTCGACGCGCTGCGGCACACTGCGGCCCTCCACGACGACGCGGCGGACGCCCTCGACCAGCACGCCGCCCGGGTGCAGCAGCTCCAGGACCTGATCGCCGCGATCGAGCAACAGGCCGCCCAGCTCGTCGACGCCGCCCATACGCGGCTGTCCGACCTGGCCCACGGCGTCTTCGACGGGCTCACCGCGCTCGCGCCGGACCCCGTCGACGAGGTGCTGGCGCACTTCCGGCCACCGCCGCCCGGGCACCTCGACTGGCTCTCCGTCGACCTGCCGGGGCTGCCGTGACCGACGACGGAGCGGCGCGCATCACCGACGTCCGCGGCGGGTCCGGCAGCATCGAGGCGACGTACGACGCCGTCCGCGGCCTGGCCGACGCGATCGACGCCGCGGCGGACCGCCAGCGCGCGTGGGCGCTGTCCGGGGCCAGACTGCTCGCCGACCCCGACCTGCTGGCGTCCGCCCCGCTGTCGCCACCGACGTTCGCCGAGGCCGAGGCCGCCCTGGTCGCGGCGACGACCGGGCCGCTCGGCCTGCTGCCCGGCTCCGCCGGCTGGGAGGCGACCGCGGTACTGATCCGCGCGGCGCTCGACGGGCTGGAGGCCAGCGACGTCGCCGCCCGGGTGGCGATCGACGCTCTCGACTGGCGACTCGGTCTGATGGCCGGCATGGTCCTGCGCCTGGCCGGGCCGGTCGCGCTCGCCACCGCGTCCACGCTGCCGCCCGAGGCCCGCGCCCGCCTCGGTGCCGACCTGCAGCGGTGGCTGGTCGACCATCCACGCATCGTCCAGCACCTGGTCAACGGCGGCGGTGGACTGCTCACCGGGCTCGGCCCACTCGCGGCGATCGACCGGCGGGCCGCGACGACCCTGCTGGCCCTGGCCTATGCCGACGGCGACCCGGTCACCACGCCGCGCCCCGATCTCCGGGTCCGCGCCAGTCGCCGTCAGCCCGCCTCGGTCGCCGACCTCGTCGATCACCTCGCCCAGGTCGCCGCGCTGTCCCCCGAGGCCGGCTCCGCGGACAATGGCACCATCGAGGTGCAGAGCCTCGACCCCGGCACCGACCGCGCCCGGCACGTCGTCTACCTGCCCGGCACCGACGACCTGGCGACGCTGCCCTGGACCCAGGACCGCGACGTGCGCGACATCGGCACCGATCTCCGGTCCGCGGCGGGCACGAGCACGGCGTACCAGCGCGGGATCCTGCACGCGCTGGCCGATGCCGGAGTGCGACCGGACGAGCCGGTGCTGCTGGTCGGCCACTCGCTCGGCGGCATGGAAGCGGCGGCGCTGGCCGGTCGCGACACCGGCTTCGCGATCACCGACGTCGTCACCGCCGGCTCGCCGACCGCGCACCTGGGTGGCTTCCCCGACGGGGTCCGGGTGCTGTCGCTCGAGCATCGCGGCGACATCGTGCCGCTGCTCGACGGAGCCGACAACCCCGACCGGGTGGAGCAGGTCACGGTGCGCTTCGCCCACCCCGGCGACGGCACGGTCGCGGGCGAGCACGGCTACGACCACTACCGCGCGGGTGCGGCGGCGGTGGACGCGTCGACCGACCCGACCGTGGTCGACCATGTCGACGGGCTGCGCGACCGCGGGTACCTCGGTCGGTCGGCGGAGGTGTCGAGCCGGGTGTTCCAGGTCGCTCGCCACCGTTGAGCGGTTTTGATCCGTGGTGCTGCGGGAATGCGAGCCACTGACCCGCGACGGGAGGCAGGCGATGTACGGCGACTCCGAGGTGATGCGCAGACGAGCGGCAGAGCTCCGCGCGCAGGGCGCCGACCTCCGCACGCTCGCCGACCGACTGGTCGCGGGCACCGAGGGTGCCGGCCGGACCGGCCGGGTCGCGGCCGCACTCGATGAACGGCTCCGGATCCGGGCGGGCCGTCTGCGCGAGGCCGCCGGCCGCCACGACGACGCAGCCGAGGCCCTCACCGCCCACCGACGCGAGGTCGACCGGCTCAAGGAGGCCATCGCCGACACCGAGCGCCGCGCGACCCAGTTGCTCGCGCAGACCGGCGCCACCGTGCCGACCCCGCCACCGGGCCACCGCGACTGGCTCACGCTCGACCTGCCGGGGCTCTGACCGCCGCCCATGCCGACCATCGACCTGGGCGTCGCGCCCGTGACCCCCGCTCCGGTCGGCCTGCTCGCCGCGCTGCCCCGGCGGCTCACGCTCACCCTCCCGGAGCTCCGCCTGGTGGCGGAGCGCGCCGGCGACGCGCCGCTGCCGTTCGACATCCGACCCACCGGGTCCGCGGGCGCGGACGAGTCGGCCTACCTCGACGCGCTCGCGGCGCTGCCCGAGCCCGACGCCGCCCTCACCCGGCGCGGACTCCTGCACGGCGACGCGGTCGACGAGGGCCTGCTCGGCGCCGTCGGGCTGATCGCGGCGCCCACGGTCGCGCTCGACCTCGACGTACGCGCCGGTCCCGGCCGCACGAAGGCGTGGCACCGACAGTCCGGGGGCGCCGTCGCGGCGCTGGCGACCGCCGACGGCATCGTCTTCGAGCTCGCCTGGTTCCCGGTCGACCGGTGGGGCGAGGAGCTGGCCCGGGCCGCGGTGCTGCCCGAGACGGTCGCCGTCGGCTCCTCGGCCGTCCCCGACGGCCTCGACCTCCCGTACGAGCTGCTGGACGCCGCGGCCGAGGCGGCTCGGAGCGGGCGGCACGACCTGCTGTCGGTGCTGGTGGCCGAGCACGCCACCGACTGCCGCGGCCCCGGCGGAGCTCCGCTGCCGGAGCTCGACCTGCTCACCCTGCTCGAAGGGCTCACCTCGGAGTGCCGGGGGCGGCTCCGCGCGCTGGTCGCCGACGTCTCCGGCGCGACCACCGAGGTGGTCGGCGTGGTGTCGTGGCTGCTGCTCGCCGACGGGTGGCGTTCCCTGCGACCGCGTCGGGTCGCTAGCGTCAGCCGGATGACCGTCCTGCGCGTGACACCCCCCGAGCTCGCGCTCGCGCTGGCCCCCGTGCTCGCCGAGGTGGCCCGGTGACCCAGCAGACCCTCGACGACGGCCCCGACCGCTACGAGCCCCTGATGCGGCTCGCCGACCTCTTCGATGCCGCGGGCAGCGAGATGCGCACCCGCGCCGGCCTCGGCGAGCGGGTGCTCCGCGACCCCGAGGTCGCCGACTCCGCCGAGCTCGCGCCCGCGACCTGGGCGCGGTTCGACGACGAGACCCGCGCCGCCACCACCGGCCGCCACGGACTGCTGGCCCGCTCGGTGGAGCTGGACGCCGACGCGCTCGCCGTCCGCGCGACCGTACGGACCTACCGCTGGGCCGACGACCTCCAGGCGACAGCACAGCGGACGCTGGGCAGCGTCGCGGCCCGCGCGGTCGGCTACCTCGCCCCCGACGTGGCGCTCGGCGGCGACGTGGTGTCGGCCGGGCTGATCGAGACCGACGCGCTCGACCGCGAGGGGGTCGCCGGGTTCCTCGACGAGCTCGCGGGCCGGCACCCCGAGCTGCTCGAACACGCCGTCACCGTCGGCGGCCTGGTCGACGGGCTGCGGATGCGCTCCCTGCTCGCGACTCCCGTGCTGGCCGGCGACCGCGGGCCGGCCGCCTCCCGCGGCGGGATGGCGGCGCTGGGCGAGGGCCCGTTCGCCGTCGACCTCGGCGCGGCGCTGCGCGACGTCGCCACCGACCCGGGCGAGCGGGGCGACGACGCACCACCCGAGCACGCCTCCGACGGGCCGCCCTCCGGACTCGAGGACCTGATGATCCGGCTGTTCGCCGTCACCCGGTCGGTGGCCGTGCAGCGGGTGGCTCCCGGGGCGTACGTCGCCTTCCTGCCCGGCCCGCACGGCCGCTCCGGCCGGCCCCTGCGCCTGGTCGGGGGCGACCACCTGCCGTACGCCGACCGCGTCACCCGCACGCTCGAGGGCGCGATCCGCCGGCACGACGACCATGCGCGGGTGCTGCTGGTCGGCCACGCCCAGGGCGGACCCACCGCGCTCGACATCGCGGCGATGGCCGAGTCCCCGCTCTTCGACGTCGACCGGGTGGTCACCGCCGGCGCGCCCTCGGCGCTGGTCCCCCGGGTGCCGCGGACCACCCGGATGCTCAGCCTCGAGGACCGCAGCGACCCGGTCGCGCTGCTCGGCTCGCTCGTCAACGCCGCCTCCGACAACCGCCTCACGGTCGTCTTCGACGGCGCCGGCGCCGAGTCCACGGCCGAGCGCTACATCGCCGGAGCCCGCCTCGCCGACGCCTCCGACCACCCCGACCTGGTCCGCGCGATCGACGACCTGCGGGGGCTGGGGTACCTGTCGTAGGTCGTCGCCGATCGGGATAGTCCGTCACGTTCTGGTTGTCCGACCGGGCGAGACCACCACCAGAACGTGACGGACTATCCCGGCATCCCGGTGGCTCACAGGATGTCGTGCACGAACTCCCCGAGCTGGGTGAGGTTGCGGCACTCCACCATCGGCACGATCTCGCCGTACTTCGACGCAGCGGAGTCACCGGTGTCCCAGTGGCGGCGGTGCTCGGGGTTGAGCCACCAGGAGTGCTTGGCCGACCCGGCCAGCCGCCGCAGCACGTCGAGGTGCAGGTCGCTGTAGTTGGAGCGCGCGTCGCCGAGGATCAGCAGCGACGACCGGGGCCCGAGCGCATCGGCGTACGACTCCTCGAACTTGGCCAGCGCGCGTCCGTAGTTCGTGCGCCCCCACAGCGCGGCGTGGGCGGTGCTGGCGGCGAGGCCGGCGAGCACGTCGCCGGGGTCGGCGCCGGGACGGAAGTGCGAGGTGACCTCGTGCACGTGGTCGATGAACGTGAAGGCCCGGACCTTCTCGAACTGGTCGCGCAGCGCGTAGACGAGCAGCAGCGTGAACTGCGCGAAGTTCGCCACCGACCCGCTCACGTCGCACAGCACGACGAGCTCGGTGCGATGCGGCCGCTTCGGCCGGTGATGGGTGACGAGCGGGACGCCGCCGGTGGAGATCGAGGCGCGCACGGTACGCCGGAAGTCCAGCGGGCCACGCCGCTTCGCGTGGTGCTCCTGGGTCAGGCGAGTGGCGAGCCGGCGGGCGAGCGGGTAGATCTCGCGGCGCATCTCGTCGAGGTCGGCCTTGCGCGCGGCGGTGAAGTCGATGCGGTCGATCGACGGTCGCAGCGCGACGTTCGCGACGTGCTCGGGACCCTTCTCCTCGGCGATCCGCCGACGCGCGTCGGCCTCCACGAGACCGGTGAGCTCGCCGGTCCGGCGGCGCGCCTCGACGCGGGCGTCCTCCAGGCGGCCCTCGCCGAGCAGCGCCTGCGCGATCCGGTCGACCAGCTCCTGGGGCGAGACCCGCTGCAGGGCGGTGTACGCCGACCACGACGACAGCCCCGGCCCGCGCCCCGGCATCGCGCCGAAGCGGGCGACCATCTCGGCGGCCAGGTCGAGCATCGCCTGCCGGTCGCCCTCGGCCAGCGCGTCGACCAGCTGGTCGCGGAAGGCCGCCAGGGCCTGGGCGTTGTCGACCACGCGGTTCGCGTCGTCGCGCTGCCCGGCCGCGCCGTCGCCGACCATGCGCGGGAAGTAGACGTCGAAGAGCGCGTCGAACGTCGCCCGCTGGCTCTGCTTCTTCACCAGCGTCGCGGCGTACGCCGCCCGCACGGTCTCGCGCCGGTCCCAGTCGACGGCGCCGAGCGCGGCGACGGCGTCGAGGTCCTCGGCGAGCGATACCGACATCCCGGCAGCGCGCAGCGCCTCCAGGAAGGAGATGTGGCGGTCGACCAGCCCCGAGGTCATCCCGCGAACCTCAGCTCCTTCATGGCCTTCTCCCGGTCGGAGTGGTGCTTGAGCAGGACGCCGAGGGTGTCGTCGATCGTCGTGGGGTCGAGGTCGCGGATCTCGAGCGCCACCAGGGTCCGGGCCCAGTCGACCGACTCGGCGATCGACGGCGCCTTCTTCAGGTCGAGGTCGCGCAGCCGGTGCACCACCTCGACGAGCATCCGGGCGGTGCGCTCCTCGAGGTCGGGCACCTGGCTGGTCACGATCTCGCGCTCGCGCTCGGCGTCGGGGTAGTCGAGGTGCAGGTAGAGGCAGCGTCGCTTGACGGCCTCCGACAGCTCGCGGGTCGCGTTCGAGGTGAGCACCACGAAGGGACGGCGTACGGCGGCCACCGTGCCGAGCTCGGGGATCGTCACCTGGAAGTCCGACAGCACCTCCAGCAGCAGTCCCTCGACCTCGACGTCGGTCTTGTCGACCTCGTCGATGAGCAGCACGGTCGGCTCGTCGCGCCGGATCGCGGACAGCAGCGGTCGGGTGAGCAGGAACTCGTCGGTGAAGATGTCGTCGTGGGTCTCCTCCCACGACTGGTCGCCGGAGGCCTGGATGCGGAGCAGCTGCTTCTTGTAGTTCCACTCGTAGAGCGCCCGCGCCTCGTCGAGCCCCTCGTAGCACTGCAGCCGCACCAGCTCGGCCCCCGTCACGCGAGCGACCGCCTTGGCGAGCTCGGTCTTGCCGACCCCGGCCGGCCCCTCGACGAGCAACGGCTTCTCCAGGACGCCCGCGAGGTACGCCGTGATCGCCGTCGCCGGATCGGCGAGGTAGCCCGATCCCGCCAGGCGGGTCGCGGCGTCGTCGGGCGAGGAGAACCAGGTGCTCGGCTGCGGCATGTCCCCATCCTCGCCCAACCCTCGGTGCGGTCGGTCGCTGGCTCATACAGGAACCCAGGGGGATAGCCACAGACGAACTGGTTGTTCCCGGTGCTCGGGAACGACCAGTTCGTCGCTGGCTATCCCTAACCGATCTCGCCGGCGCCGGCGGCGTGCCGCTTGGCGAGCTCCTGGTAGTACGGCGCGTTCTGCTCGACCCAGAGCGCCGACGAGCTGCCCTCGACCGGCTTGGTCGGCTTCGCGGGGATGCCGCTCACCACCATCGCGCCGGGCAGCTCGGTTCCCGGCGTGACCACGGAGCCCGCCGCGACCAGCGTGCGCGGACCGATCACCGCGTGGTCGAGCAGCGTGGACCCGTTGCCGATCAGCGCCTGCTCGCCGACCTCCCGACAGTGCACGACGCAGCTGTGGCCGATGGTCGCGTTGCGGCCCACCACCAGCGTCTCCCCCGGCGCGGCGTGCAGTACCGAGTTGTCCTGCACGTTGGCGCCCTCACGGACCACGATCGTGCAGATGTCGGCGCGCAGCACCGCGCCGTACCAGACGCTGGCCCCGGCCTCGACGGTCACGTCACCGATCAGGGTCGCGGTCGGCGCGACGAAGGCCTCGGGATGGACGCTCGGGCGCTTGCCCTCGAACTCGAACAGCGGCATGCGCCCATTCTGGTCGGCCGCCCCTCGCCACCCGGCCCGCAGGGCCCGTCCACGCGACCTCGTAGGGTTGTCGCACATGACCGCGACCGCGGCCGGGGTGTTCCGGCGCACTGCTCTCGAGCGAGCCGACCAGCGGGTCGCCTGGGAGAGATCCGACCAGGCGTTCTTCGCCGCCGGGGCGTGTCACATCCTGGCGTGGACGTGTCGCGAGTCCTATCCGGAGGAGCCGATCGGCATCGCCGCCGTCCGGTTCCCAGGCGAGCGGCAGGTGTTCCACGCGTTCGCGACCTGGAACGGGTGGGCCTTCGACCACTCGGGCTGGAACCGCGAGGGCGACCTGCTGGCCGCGAACGCCGACTTCGAGGGTGGCCCCCTCGAGGTGGTCGAGATCGACGCGGACCTGGCCGAGTTCTGCGACGAGCACTACTCCCGCATGCCGCACCAGTACTGGCGCGACCCGCGGCCCCGTGCCCGCGCCTACCTCGGACTGCACTCGCCACCGTGGGCGGGCGCACCGGCACCGTGATCGGCGGCGTCGCATCCGAGAGACGAAGACGCCGCCTCGCGACCCTTCCGGACCACGAGACGGCGTCTTCGGACTTTCTCCCAGGCTCCGGATCTCGTTCCGCAGCCCCTGGCGGTGGCGGAGGGATTTGAACCCTCGGTGGGCTTGCACCCACAAACGCTTTCGAGGCGTTCTCCTTAGGCCGCTCGGACACGCCACCGCCGGAGAGAGTACCGGAGGCGGTGGGAGCGGGTGAAATCGCGTGGGTGCCGTGTCACTCAGGGCGTCCAGCCCGGGTTGCGACCGGTCGCGCCGGCGAGCCGGTCCAGCGGGGGCGCGTCGGCGGCGACCGGGACCGGCGGGCCGAAGGGGCCGGCGCCGGCGCCCTCCGGCACCTCGAAGCCCTCGGCGAAGGCCAGGCAGGCCAGCACGGCGTCGGCGCCGGGGTCGTAGGTCTGTGCGGTGGCCCGGGCCAGGTCCCAGCCGTGCACGACGACCTCGTCGAGGGCGACCAGTGCCGCGATCTCGGACGGCATCTCGATCGGGCCGGCCAGCGTCATGCCGGCGTACGCCGCGGGGTCGGACCACGCGGCGGCGAGGCGGTCGAGGCCGGCGGGGATCTCCGCACGCCAGCCCAGGCCGAGCCGCGAGCCGTCGAATGACGCGCCACCACCCGGTGCCGACTCCTTCGTCGCCGCGAGCGTGAAGGCCAGCGTCAGGCCGTCGAGGTGGTCGAGCAGGTCGGCGACCGTGAGCCCGGCACACGGCGTGGGCCGGGCGAGATCGGTGTCGTCGATGCCGGTGACGATGCGGGTGACCGCGTGGACGGCCGGGGCGAAGTCGATCGGGTCCATGCAGGTCCGACCCGGCCCACGCCCGAGACTCATCGGCGGGCTCAGCCTCGGATCAGTCCACCAGCAGCACGTGCAGGGTCCGGGGGCCGTGCACGCCCTCGACCCGGTCGAGCTCGATGTCGCTGGTGGCCGACGGACCGCTGATCCAGGTGTGCGGGCGGCGGGGGTCGAGGAGCGGCAGCGCGTCGGGTACGTCGGGCACCACCTGGTCGGCGCGCACGATGCACACGTGCCGGTCGGGCACCAGCGAGATCGCGCGGCGGCCCTGCCCCGGGCCGTGATCGAGCACGATCGTGCCGGTCTCGGCGATGCCGACCCGGGCCTCGGTGACGACGGCGTCGTAGCCGTCGAGCTCCGCCGCGGTGAAGCCGGCGTCCTCGTCGGCGCCCGGCACGGGCACGGTCAGCCCGGCGGGTACGACGACCCGCGCGCCGGCCGGGAGCGCGGCGGCCACCCCGGCCGCGAGGTCGGCGGCCGAGCACCGCTCGACCACGGCCCGGTAGTCGGCGACCCGCTCGGCGAAGTGCGCCACCACGTCGGACACCGGCGCGATCCGCGGCGACGGGGGCACGGCGTACCCGGGCTCGACGCCCGCGAGCGCGCGGCGGACCCGGCCCAGGATCTCGTCGCGCGCGGGTTTCGAGGCCTCAACCACCGTGACCACCCCCCTCGGTGCGCCTCCACCAGGCGCGGAACGACTCCCGTGGAGCCGGGGGCAGGTCGCGGGCCGAGGTCCACGTCGATGCGCCGAACCGGCGCCCGATCCTCAGGCCGAGCCCGGTGAAGCGCTCCCCCAGACGGAGCCTGCGGGAGTCGGAGAGCGCGACCGCTGCGCCCTTGAAGGCGAGGGCCTCGACCTTCGGGCGGCCGCCACGATGTGCGTCGACGACCTTGGCCCGCTGGTCGACGAGCACCGACGGGATGTCGATGCGCACCGGGCATGCCTCGAAGCAGGCCCCGCACAGCGACGAGGCGTACGGCAGGGAGTCGACCTGGTCGTCGTGTCCCACCCCCTTCAGCAGCGGGTTGAGGATCGCCCCGATCGGGCCGGGATAGACCGAGCCGTAGGCGTGCCCGCCGGTGCGCTCGTAGACGGGGCACACGTTGAGGCAGGCCGAGCAGCGGATGCAGCGCAGCGCCTGGCGGCCGACCTCGTCGGCCAGCGCGTTGGTGCGGCCGTTGTCGAGCAGCACGACGTGCACCTCCTGCGGCCCGTCGCCCGGCGTCACCCCCGACCAGGTGGAGGTGTAGGGGTTCATCCGCTCGCCGGTCGAGGAGCGGGGAAGCAGGCGAAGGAGCGAGTCGAGATCGTGGAACGTCGGGACGATCTTCTCGATGCCGACCACCGAGACCAGCACCTCCGGCAGCGTCAGGCACATCCGGCCGTTGCCCTCCGACTCGACGACGACCAGCGTGCCGGTCTCGGCCACGGCGAAGTTGGCGCCCGAGATGCCGACCTTCGCGCGCAGGAACTTCTCCCGCAGGTGCTCCCGTGCCGCGGCCGCCAGCGCGGCCGGCTCGTCGGTGAGGTCGGCGGGCGCCGGCCGCCCGGCGGCGGCCATCCGCTCCAGGAAGATCTCGCGGATCTCCGCGCGGTTGCGGTGGATCGCGGGCACCAGGATGTGCGAGGGCAGGTCGTCGCCGAGCTGCACGATCAGCTCGGCGAGGTCGGTCTCCCACGCGGCGATGCCCTCCGCCGCGAGCGCCTCGTTGAGCCCGATCTCCTGGGTCACCATCGACTTGACCTTGACGACCTCGTCGACGCCGTGGGCCTTGACGATCGCCGCGACGACCGCGTTGGCCTCGGCCGCGTCGCGCGCCCAGTGCACGATCGCGCCGTTGGCGGTCAACGTCTCCTCGAGCCGCTCGAGATGGGTGCCCAGGTCGACCAGCGCCGACTCCTTGACGCCCGCCCCGGCGAGGCGGAGCTCCTCCCACGAGCAGCTGGCGTCGAGCTCGTCGACCAGCCGCTGCCGCTTGGCGCGGATCGTGCCGGTGGCGTGGGCGAGGTTGTGCCGCAGTTGGGCGTTGCCCAGCGCCGCGTGGGCGGCAGCGGGGAAGGCCGGCATCCCGACGAAGGTGGCGCTCATCGCGCGGCACCTTCGGTGGAAGCCAGGATCTCGGCGAGGTGCACGGTGCGTACGCCGGACTGCTGGCGACTCAGCAGCCCGCCGATGTGGGTCAGGCACGAGTTGTCGCCGGCCACCAGCACCTCGGCTCCCGTGTCGCGGACGTGCCGGGCCTTGTCGGAGCCCATCGCCACCGACGTCTCGGCGTTCTTGACCGCGAACGTGCCGCCGAAGCCGCAGCACTGGTCGGCGGCCGGCAGCTCCCGCAGCGTGAGCCCCCGCACCCGCTCCAGCAGCCGTCGCGGCCGGTCGCCGACGCCGAGCATCCGCAGGCTGTGACAGGTCGGGTGGTAGGTGACCGTGTGCGGGTAGTAGGCACCGACGTCGGTCACCCCGAGCACGTCGACGAGGAACTCCGACAGCTCGTAGACCCGCGCCGAGGTCGCCTCCACGGCCGCCGCGAGCGCCGGGTCGGCGCCCCGGCGGGCCACGATCGCGTGCTGGTGGCGGGCGCAGCCCGCGCACGACCCCGACGGCGTGACGACCGCGTCGTACCCCTCGAACGCCTCGACGAAGTTCCGCACCACCGGCACCGCCTCGTCGAGATAGCCGGTGTTGACCATGGGCTGCGCGCAGCAGGTCTGCGACTCCGGGAACTCCACCTCCACGCCCAGCCGACGCAGCAGCGTCACCACCGCCCGCCCGGTGTCCGGGTACAGGGCGTCGTTGATGCAGGTGACCATGAGGGCGACGCGCACCCGCCCATCATCGCCCACGCGACGGCGTACTGCTCGAGGACCGGTTCGCCGCCACCCAGGCTGCCGGTCGAGTCCGGAGTCCGGTGTCCAGAAGTCCCGACTCGACCTCGGAGCAGGCCGGCGTACCGTGAGAGACATGGACCACGGCAGCGCGCAGCAGTGGCTCGACCGGTACGTCGCGGCATGGCTCAGCTACGACCCGGCCGAGATCGGCGCGCTCTTCGCCGACGACGTGTCCCACCGCTACCACCCGTACGACGAGCCGATCGTCGGCCGGACGGCCGTCGTCGCATCCTGGCTGGGTGCGGACGCCTCCGGCGTCGCCTCGACCCGGGACGAGCCCGGCACCTACGAGGCGACGTACGCGCCGGTGGCCGTCGACGGCAACGTGGTCGTGGCGCGCGGGTCGACCAGCTACCGACGGCATCCCGGCGGGCCCGTGCACCAGGTCTACGACAACTGCTTCCTGATCCGGTTCGACGACCGGGGGCGGTGCCGGGAGTTCACGGAGTTCTACGTGCTGCGGCCGTCGTGATCCCACCGGACGACTCCTTCGTCGACTCCCTGGTCGGCCGGACCCTCGACGAGGCGACCCGCATCGCGACCGGGGCCGGCTGGCTGGTCCGTCCGTACACCCCCGACTCGATGCTGACGATGGACTACCGCGAGAGTCGGGTGAACCTCGAGCACGACGACGACGGCATCGTCACGCGGGCCTGGGCGGGATAGCCGCGCCGTCAGCGATGGCCCGCGAAGAACTCCTCCAGCAGCGCCGCGGACTCGGCGGCCCGGACCTCGGCGACCACCTCGGGCCGGTGGTTGAGGCGGCGGTCGCGCACCACGTCCCACAGGCTCCCGACGGCGCCCGCCTTGGGGTCCCAGGCACCGAAGACGACCCGCTCCACCCGGCTGAGCACCGCGGCCCCCGCGCACATGGTGCAGGGCTCGAGGGTCACCACCAGCGTGTGCCCGTCGAGCCGCCACTCGCCGCGCCGCCGGGCGGCCTCGCGGAGCGCGACCACCTCGGCGTGCCCGGTCGGGTCGTGGTCGGCCTCGCGCACGTTGCGACCGCGCCCGGCCGGCGTACCGTCCGGGGCCAGCACGATCGCACCGATCGGCACGTCGCCGGTCGCCAGCGCGGCGCGCGCCTCGTCGAGGGCAGCGCCCATCGCGCCGTCCCACCGGCCGGCGCTCACGCGGAGGTCAGCCCGATGGCGTCGTCGAAGAGCTCGCCGAAGCCGAGCCGGCGGGCGATGTCGGAGAGCATCTCGTCGGGGTAGAGGTCGACGTCGTCGAGCAGGACGCCCATGTCCATCGCGCGCATGCCGAGGTCGCCGAGCAGGTCGAGGTCGCCCGCGGGCACCTGGTCGTCCTCGTCCTCGGGCTGCGGCAGCCCGAGGAAGTCGACGACGGAGCTGGCCAGCTCCCACTCGTCGGCGGCGGTGATGTCGGAGAGCAGCACCCGAGTCGTCGCGCCGGCGACCCGCACGATGATGAAGAAGTCCTCGTCGACGGCGACCAGCCCGACCGCACCGCCGTCGCCCGGGAAGCGGCGCAGCGCGTGGGAGAGCGTGTCGACGTCGTCGATCAGGTCGTGGGCGAGCTCCGCGACGGCCCAGACCCCCTCCTCGCGGTAGGCGGCGAGGGCGAAGTCCACCGCCTCGATCTGGTCGGCCATGGCACCCCTCCGTTCCGCCCCCGCTGCGTCCACGCCATCGATGCCTCCAGGGTGGCAGACCGGACGGGAGTGGCCAACCCCCTTTCGGCCCTCAGCCATTAGGGTTCGGGGCATGCGCACCCACGTCGTCGACCACCCGCTCGTCGCCCACAAGCTGACCCACCTGCGCGACGAGGGCACCGACTCGCCGACGTTCCGCCGGCTCGCCGACGAGCTGGTGACCCTGCTGGCCTACGAGGCGACCCGCGACGTGCGCGTCACCCCGTACGACATCGTGACGCCGGTGGCGCCGACGACGGGCGTCTCGCTGGCGACCCCGAAGCCGCTGGTGGTGCCGATCCTGCGCGCCGGCCTGGGCATGCTCGACGGGATGATGCGGCTGCTGCCGACGGCCGAGGTCGGCTTCCTCGGCATGATCCGCAACGAGGAGACGCTGCAGGCCTCGACGTACGCCGAGCGGCTGCCCGAGGACCTCTCGGGGCGCCAGTGCTACGTGCTCGACCCGATGCTGGCGACCGGCGGCACGCTGGCCGCGGCGGTCCGGTTCCTCACCGACCGCGGCGCCAACGACATCACCGCGATCTGCCTGCTCGCGGCTCCCGAGGGCTGCGAGCGGCTGGAGCGCGAGCTCGACGGCCTCGACGTGCCGGTCACGGTCGTCACCGCGGCCCTCGACGAGCGGCTCAACGAGAAGGGGTACATCGTGCCCGGCCTCGGCGACGCCGGCGACCGGCTGTACGGCGTCGCCGGCTGAGCGGATCCTCCGGGGCGTTTACCGCGGCGCCCGCGTGCTCATGATCCACCCATGAGCATTCTCGGGAACCACGCTCGTCCAGCGCGCCACGTCGTCCTCACCGCGGCCGTCACCCTCGTCGTCCCGCTCGCCGTCGCCTGGGCCTCCGCACCGGCCGGTGCGGCCCCGGCCGACGTGCTCTGCCAGGGCAAGCCCTCGGACAAGGTCGCGACCGCCGCCGGGCAGACGATCACCGGCACTCCCCAGCGCGACGTCCTGTCCGCCAACGGCTTCGCCCAGGTCACCGTCGTCGGGCTCGGTGGCGACGACGTGCTCTGCGGCAGTCCGTCGGGGTCGAGCGCGGCACCGGCCGCGGTGCGCGGGGGCACCGGGGCCGACTCGATCGAGGCCGGCCCGGGCGTCCGCATCCACGGCGGCGACGGCAACGACTCGATCACCGGGGCCTCGGCGGTTCTCCACGGCGACGCGGGCCACGACCAGATCCACGCCTCCGGGGGCGGCGGCACCTTCGCCTACGGCGACGAGGGCAACGACATCCTCGACTCCACCGGCGGCGACGACCAGCACCTGTTCGGCAACGAGGGCGACGACAGCCTCTCCGCACCCGGCGGCAGCGGGCACGTGCTCACCCCGGGCGCCGGCGACGACACCATCACCGGCCCACCGACCGCGACCCTCGACTACAACGGCTCGGCACCGGTCACCTTCGATGTCGCGGCGGGCACCGCGATCGGCCAGGGCACCGACACCTTCAGCGGCGTCCGCCGGTTCGACGGCGGCACCGGAGCCGACGTCTTCCTCGGCACCGGCGACACCGAGTACTACAGCAGCGTCGACGCGCTCTCCACGAGTACGCCGGGCGTCGACGCGGTGTGGACCGCCGGCGGCGACGACCACGTCACGGTCGCCTCCGGCGACGTGCACGCCGGCCCGGGCGACGACTACGTGCGCATCCTCGGCGGAAGCGCGGCCGGCAACTCCGGCAACGACACGCTGATCGCGTCGTACCAGGGCACGCTCGACGGCGGCTCGGGCAAGGACCGCCTGCGCGGCGAGGTCGACCTCACCGCCAACCTGATCCCGGTGGGCACCTTCGCCTTCCGCGGCGGCGAGGGCAAGGACCGGATCCGGCTGCCCTACCCGACCCTCGCCTCCGGCGCCGTCACCGCCTGCGGTGCGCTGCCGGCCTGCACCAGCACGGCCCAGGGCGGCGCCGGCGTCGACCTGCTCGACCTGCGCGACGTCCACGGGAGGACCAAGGTCGACCTCGCCGGGCACGGAAAGGTCTCCTACCGGTTCGGCACCTCGACGGCCGCCGGCTTCGAGCGGGTCCAGGGCTCCCAGGGCAAGGACCGGATCCGGGGCAACGCCGCGGCCAACCGGATCGACGGCAACGGCGGGGCCGACCGGATCTGGGGGCGTGGCGGCCGCGACGTGCTGATCGGCGGCGCCGGCCGGGACCGGTTGGTGGGCGGACCGGGCCGCGACATCGCCCAGGGCGGCTCCGGCCACGACGTGTGCCGGGGCGAGGTGCGCCGCCGCTGCTGACGCCGGGGACGTGGGTCAGCCGCCCGGGAAGATCTGCACGGTCCCGGTGGCGATCAGCACCATCAGCACCAGCACGAGGACGCCGAGGACGCCGTAGACCCACTCCTTGCCGATCCGGGTCTCGCGGGACTCGGGCGCGTCGTACCGGTGGCCGTCCGGCCGGCCGAGCCGCTCGTCGTCTTCCTCGCTCATGCACCTCCAACGACCGAGTCGTCGGGAGGTCACCGGCGCAGCGGGCACCCACCCGCTTCGTAGTGTGGATGCCGTGACCACGGGACCCGGCACCCAGGAGGAGGACTTCCGGCGGTTCATGCTGGAGCACCGGTTCGGCATGGACGAGGTCGTCACCAAGCTCAACATCCTGCGCGACGAGTTCACCCACCTGCACGACTACAACCCGATCGAGAGCGTCTCCTCCCGGCTCAAGTCGCCCGAGAGCCTCCTGGAGAAGATCCGGCGCAAGGGCCTCTCGCTCGACGAGCACCCGTCGTTCGACGAGGTCCGGGCGAAGGTCACCGACATCGCCGGCGTCCGGGTCGTGTGCAGCTTCACCTCCGACGTCTACCGCGTCTTCGACCTGCTCACCGAGCAGCCGGACATCACCACGATGGAGGTCCGCGACTACGTCGGCACGCCGAAGCCGAACGGCTACCGCAGCCTGCACGCGCTCGTCGAGGTGCCGGTCTTCCTCTCCGGCGGGGCGAAGCCGGTGACGGTCGAGGTGCAGTTCCGCACGATCGCGATGGACTTCTGGGCCAGCCTCGAGCACAAGATCTACTACAAGTACCGCCGCGACGTCCCGGCCGACCTGCTCGACGGGCTGCGCGAGGCGGCCGAGACGTCGTACGCCCTCGACACCACGATGGAGCGGCTGCACCAGGAGGTGCGGGGGCTCGACGCCCTGCCGTCGTCGGTGGTCACCGAGCTCCAGGACGGCGTCAGCCACCCGGACGCCGCCCTCCTGGCCGCGCTGCGCCGGATCGGCGCTCAGCCGCCGAGCTCGAACTCGCCGACCTCCTCGTAGCGGGGCCGACCGCGCGGCCCCTCCCCGAGGTACGACGCGACCAGCGTGACCCGGTCGACGCTCCAGCGCGGCCCGGCGTACCCGTCGAGCAGCCGGACCCAGCTGGTCAACTCCGTGGGATGGCCGACCCGGGCCACGGTCAGGTGCGGCCGGAAGCGCTGCCCGTCGACCTCGATCCCCGCCCGCGCGGCCGCGGCGCGGCAGCCGGTCGCGAGCCGGTCGAGCTGGACGCGGGCCGCCTCGTCGAGGTCCAGCCCGGCCCAGAGCACCCGTGCCCGCCCGACGTTCGGGAAGGCGCCGCCGCCGGCGATCGCGGTCTCGAACGCAGTACGCCGTGCGGCCGCCCGGGCCAGCCGCTCGGCGAGGTCGTCGAGCCGGCGCTCCTCGACCCGAGCCAGGAACGCCAGCGTGACGTGGAGCTGCTCGCCGCTCGCCCACCGGAACGGCGCGGCCGTCCGGCGCGGCTCGAGAAACTCGTCGAGGTCCTCGACCGCCTCGGCCGGCGGCACGACGGCGGCGAACATCCGCAGCGCAGCGGGCATCGGCCGACCGTCACCCGATCTGCGTGCCGAGCGCGGAGCCGATGGCATAGGTCACGGCCATCGCGAAGAGTCCACCGGCCATGTTGCGCACCACGGCGCGCCCGGGCTTGGCGTACCCGAGCCGGGCGCTGACGAAGCCGGTCGCGGCCAACGCGACGACCACGGCCCCGACGGTGAGCCAGAGCCGGAGATCGGGCGCGGCCAGCGTCATCGTCAGCAGCGGCAGCAGCGCGCCGACCGTGAAGGACAGCATCGACGCCCACGCCGCGTGCCAGGGACTCGAGATGTCGTCCGGGTCGATCCCGAGCTCGACCTCGGCGTGCGCCCCCAGCGCGTCCTTCCTCGTCAGCGCCTCGGCGACCTCCTGGGCCAGGGACTCGTCGAGGCCCTTCTCGACGTAGAGCGCCGTGAGCTCGGCGAGCTCCTCGTCGGGCATCTCGGCCAGCTCCTGGCGCTCCCGGTCGAGCAGCGCGAGCTCGGAGTCGCGCTGGGTGCTGACGGAGACGTACTCGCCGGCACCCATGCTCATCGCGCCCGCGGCCAGCCCGGCGACGCCGGCGATCACGATCGCGGAGCGCTCGCTGGTCGCACCGACGGCGCCGATCACGATGCCGGCCGTCGAGACGATGCCGTCGTTGGCGCCGAGCACGGCCGCGCGCAGCCAGTTCAGTCGGCTGGCGAGCCCGCCGGAGCGGTGCGGCTCACCCTCGTGCGGCCCGCTGGGGACGTCGATCTCGCTGGCGGTCATGCCCGAATCCTTCGCCTGCTCGGCACGACCCGCAACCGGGGGTGGTGGCGGGACCGCGGGTTCGGCCCTCCCGCGGGCGGGGTACGTGTGCTTCGATCGTTCCAAGCAGCGGCCGACGGGCGGTGGACCAGGCGGTGGACCAAGCGGTGGACCAGGCGGTGGACAGGGTGGAGTGCTGGCCGGGTCAGGCCTACCCGCTGGGCGCGACGTTCGACGGCAGCGGCACCAACTTCGCGCTGTTCAGCGAGGTCGCCGAGCGCGTGGAGCTGTGCCTCTTCGACGCGGAGGGCACGGAGACTCGGGTCGAGCTGACCGAGGTGGACGCCTTCGTGTGGCACTGCTACCTCCCGGCCGTCCAGCCCGGGCAGCGCTACGGCTACCGGGTGCACGGCCCGTGGGATCCCCAGCAGGGCCAGCGCGGCAACCCGGCCAAGCTGCTGCTCGACCCCTATGCCAAGGCGACCGCCGGCGAGATCGACTGGGACCAGGCGCTCTTCTCCTACGACTTCGGCGATCCCGACTCCCGCAACGACGACGACTCCGCGCCCCACATGACGTACGGCGTGGTCATCAACCCGTTCTTCGACTGGGAGGGCGACCGGCGCCTCGACTACCCCTACAACGAGTCGGTCGTCTACGAGGCCCACGTCAAGGGCCTCACCGCGCTCCATCCCGACGTGCCCGAGGACCTGCGCGGCACCTACGCCGGCGTCGCGCACCCGGCCGTCATCGAGCACCTGACCAAGCTCGGCGTAACCGCGATCGAGCTGATGCCGGTGCACCAGTTCGTACAGGACAGCACCCTGCTCGAGAAGGGACTGCGCAACTACTGGGGCTACAACACCCTCGGCTTCTTCGCCCCGCACGCCGACTACTCCGCCATGGCGCGCGACGAGGAGCGCCTGGGCCAGCAGGTGCAGGAGTTCAAGGCGATGGTCAAGGCGCTGCACGCCGCCGACATCGAGGTCATCCTCGACGTGGTCTACAACCACACGGCGGAGGGCAACCACCTCGGCCCGACGCTGAGCTTCAAGGGCATCGACAACGCGGCGTACTACCGCCTGGTCGAGGACGACCAGCGCTACTACATGGACTACACGGGCACCGGCAACAGCCTCAACGTCCGGCACCCGCACTCGCTCCAGCTGCTCATGGACTCGCTGCGCTACTGGGTCACCGAGATGCACGTCGACGGCTTCCGCTTCGACCTCGCGTCGACGCTGGCCCGGGAGTTCTACGACGTCGACCGGCTCTCGACGTTCTTCGAGCTCGTGCAGCAGGACCCGGTCGTCAGCCAGGTGAAACTGATCGCAGAGCCCTGGGACATCGGCCCCGGCGGCTACCAGGTCGGCGGCTTCCCGCCGCAGTGGACCGAGTGGAACGGCAAGTACCGCGACACCGTCCGCGACTTCTGGCGTGGCGAGCCGTCCCTCGGGGAGTTCGCGTCCCGGATCGCCGGCTCCGCCGATCTCTACGAGCACTCCGGCCGGCGCCCGGTCGCGAGCATCAACTTCGTCACCGCACACGACGGCTTCACCCTGCGCGACCTCGTGTCGTACGACGAGAAGCACAACGCCGCCAACGGCGAGGACAACAACGACGGCGAGAGCCACAACCGCTCGTGGAACCACGGCGTCGAAGGCCCCACCGACGATCCCGAGATCCTCGCGGCGCGCTCCCGGTCGCAGCGCAACCTGATCGCCACGCTGCTGCTCAGCCAGGGCGTCCCGATGCTGCTGCACGGCGACGAGCTGGGCCGCACCCAGCAGGGCAACAACAACACCTACGCCCAGGACAACGAACTCTCGTGGGTGCACTGGGACGACGCGGACCAGCCGCTGGTCGAGTTCACCGCGGCCGTCTCCCGGCTGCGCCGGGAGCACCCGACGTTCCGGCGCAAGCGCTTCTTCACCGGCGACACGGTGCGCGTGCCCGACGGGGGCGACGGCGACCGGCTCAACGACATCGTCTGGCTGCACCTCGACGGGCGACCGATGGAGGACGACGACTGGCAGGGCGGGGCGCAGGCGCTCGGCATGTACCTCAACGGCCACGGAATCGCCGGTCGCGACGAGCGCGGACGGCAGATCGTCGACGACCACTTCCTGCTCTACTTCAACGCCGACGGCGAGGCGGCGGTGACGCTGCCGCCAGACGAGTACGCCGACGCGTGGGACGTCGTCATCGACACCGGAGGCTCGGCCGACGAGGACGGCACGTTCGCCGCCGGCGAGACGTTCCCGATCCCCACGCGCAGCATGGTCGTGCTCCGCGAGCACCGGGAGCCCGCGGTCGAGCCGGACCTGTCCGTGGCGGCGTCGGTCGCGCAGGCGCGGAAGGCCTGAGGCCATGAGGGTGCCTGTCTCGACGTACCGCCTGCAGATCACGCCCGACTTCGACCTGTTCGAGGCCGCGCGCCGGCTGCCGTACCTGCACGACCTCGGCGCCGACTGGGTCTACCTTTCCCCGCTGCTCGCGTCGGAGCCAGGCAGCCAGCACGGGTACGACGTCGTCGCGTTCGACCACGTCGACCCGCAGCGCGGCGGACCCGAGGGCCTCGCCGCGCTGTCGGCCGAGGCGCGCCGGCTGGGCATGGGCGTGCTCGTCGACATCGTGCCCAACCACGTCGGCGTCGCGACGCCGGAGGAGGACCCGTGGTGGTGGGACGTGCTGCGGCTCGGTCGGGAGTCCGAGCACGCGGTCGCCTTCGACGTCGACTGGGCGGCGGGCGACGGGCGGCTGCTCATCCCGGTGGTCGGCGACGGCGACGATGACGCGATCGAGGTACGGGAGGGCCACCTCCGCTACCGCGACCACCGGTTCCCGCTCGCACCCGGCACGAGCACGCACGACGAGCAGCACTACCGCCTCGTCAACTGGCGCGAGGCCGACGACAACCTCAACTACCGCCGCTTCTTCGCGGTCAGCACGCTCGCCGCCGTACGCGTCGAGGACCCCGAGGTCTTCGCCGAGACGCACGTCGAGATCCGGCGCTGGTTCGAGGAGGGCCTGGTCGACGGGCTGCGGGTCGACCACCCCGACGGGCTGCGCGACCCGAAGCGCTACCTCGACGACCTGGCCGCCCTCACCGGCGGTGCCTACGTGCTCGTCGAGAAGATCCTGGAGGCGGGCGAGACGCTGCCGTCGTCCTGGGCGACGGCAGGCACCACCGGCTACGACGCACTGGCCCTGATCAACCGCGTCCTCACCGACCCCGACGGGCAGGGCCCGCTCGACGCGCTGGAGGCGCGACTGCGCGGCGGCGAGATCCACTGGCCGTCGTTCGTGCTCGCCCGCAAGCTCGAGGTCGCGAACGGCATCCTGCACGCGGAGGTGCGGCGGATCGTCCGCGAGGTGCGGCACCTCGACGACTCGGTCCCGGCGGCCGAGCTCGAGTACGCCGTCGCGCACCTGCTCGCCGCGTTCCCGGTCTATCGCTCCTACCTCCCCGAAGGCCGCGAGCACCTCGACCAGGCGTTCGAGACCGCCCGGATCAACACTCAGCACGTGGACTCCCGGGCCTTCGACGTCCTCGAACCGCTGCTCTCCGACCCGTGGACGCAGCCGGCCCGACGCTTCCAGCAGACCAGCGGCATGGTGATGGCCAAGGGCGTCGAGGACTGCGCCTTCTACCGCTGGTCGCGGCTCACCTCGCTCAACGAGGTCGGCGGCGACCCCTCGATCTTCGCCGTCGACGTCGACGACTTCCACCACGCGATGACGCTGCGCCAGCGCGACCGGCCGCTCGCGATGACGACGCTGTCGACCCACGACACCAAGCGCGGCGAGGACGTGCGCGCCCGGATCACCGTGCTCGCCGAGCTGCCCGACGTGTGGTCCGCGGCCCTCGACGAGCTGCTGCGCCTGGCGCCGGTGCCCGACCCCGGGTTCGGCTCGCTGCTCTGGCAGGCGGTGCTCGGCGCCTGGCCGGCCTCCCCCGCGCGCCTGCACCGGTACGCCGAGAAGGCGATGCGCGAGGCGGGCGACCACACCACGTGGACCGATCCCGACGAGGCCTACGAGTCGGCCGTGCATGCCGCCGTCGACGCGATCTTCACCTCGCCGGACGTCGAGCGGGTGCTCACCGACCTCTGCACCCACGTCGACGAGCCCGGCCGGTCGAACTCCCTCGCGGCCAAGCTGATCGCGCTCACCATGCCCGGGGTGCCCGACGTCTACCAGGGCAGCGAGCTGTGGGAGACCTCGCTCGTCGACCCCGACAACCGGCGCCCGGTCGACTTCGACCACCGGGCGGCCGTGCTCGCGGGCACGGCCGGGGACGACGCCGCCACGAAGCTCCACGTCACCTGCACCGCGCTGACCGTGCGACGCGAGCGACCCGAGCTGTTCACGTCGTACGCCCCCGTGCTGGCGCGCGGTTCCGCGGCCGACCACGTGCTCGCGTTCGACCGCGGCGGCGCCGTCACCGTCGCGACCCGGCTGCCGGTCGGCCTCGGGCTGCGGGGCGGCTGGGGCGACACCGGGCTCGCGCTGCCGTCGGGCACGTGGCGCGACGTGCTCACGGGGCACACGGTGGTTGAGGTGCGAGGAGCGCCAGCGACGAGCCTCGAAACCACCGACCCCGGCAACCCGGTGGTTGAGGTGCGAGGAGCGCCAGCGACGAGCCTCGAAACCACCGTCCCGCTGAGCGACCTGCTGGCCGTGCACCCCGTCGCCCTGCTGGTCCGGGAGGACTGAGATGAACCGAGGTCCTTTCGACGTCTGGGCGCCGCGGCCGCATCGGGTGCGGCTGCTGTGCGGGGACAACGCCGGCGGATCGGTGATCGAGATGAGGCGCGGCGCCGACGACTGGTGGACGCCGGCCGAGCCGCTGTCGCCGACGGCCGACGACGAGTACGTCGACTACGGCTACCTGCTCGACGACGACCCCGACCCACGGCCGGATCCGCGCTCGCGCCGCCAGCCCGGTGGGGTCCACGAGCTCTCGCGACGCGACCGCACGACGTACACCTGGACGGACCAGGCCTGGACGGGGCGGCAGCTCGCAGGCTCGGTCGTCTACGAGCTGCACGTCGGGACCTTCACACCCGAGGGGACCTTCGACGCCGCCCTCGGCCGGCTCGGCCACCTCCGCTCGATCGGGGTCGACCTCGTCGAGCTGATGCCGGTCAACGCCTTCAACGGCACCCACAACTGGGGGTACGACGGGGTCGGCTGGTTCGCCGTGCACGAAGGGTACGGCGGGCCGGAGGGCTACCAGCGGTTCGTCGACGGCTGCCACGCCGCCGGGCTCGGCGTCATCCAGGACGTGGTCTACAACCACCTCGGCCCGTCGGGCAACTACCTCCCCGACTTCGCGCCGTACCTCAAGGAGGGCACGAACACCTGGGGCGAGCTGGTCAACCTCGACGGGGAGGGCTCGGCCGAGGTGCGGCGCTACGTCCTCGACAACGTGCGGATGTGGCTCGAGGACTACCACGTCGACGGCCTGCGGCTCGACGCCGTGCACGCGCTCAGCGACTCCTCACCCACCCACCTGCTCGAGGAGATGGCGGTCGAGGTGGCCGCGCTGTCGGCCCACCAGCGCCGACCGCTCACGCTGATCGCGGAGTCCGACCTCAACGACCCGAGACTGATCCGGCCGCGGGAGGCCGACGGCTACGGCCTGGACGCCCAGTGGAGCGACGACTTCCACCATGCCGTCCACGTCGCGCTGACGGGCGAGACGAGCGGCTACTACGCCGACTTCGCGCCCCTGTCGGCGCTGGCGAAGGTCTGCGAGCGCGGGTTCTTCCACGACGGCACGTTCTCGTCCTTTCGCGGGCGCGCCCACGGCCACGCGATCGACACGGCCACGACGCCGACCTGGCGGCTGGTCGTGTGCAGCCAGAACCACGACCAGATCGGGAACCGCGCGCGTGGCGATCGGATCACCGAGGTGCTCGACGACGACCAGCTGGGCTGCGCGGCGATGCTGACCCTGCTCGGGCCGTTCACCCCGATGCTCTTCATGGGTGAGGAGTGGGCGGCCTCGACGCCGTTCCGGTTCTTCACCTCGCACCCCGAGCCGGAGCTGGGCCGGGCGACCGCCGAGGGCCGGATCGCCGAGTTCGCGCGGATGGGCTGGGACCCGGCGGTCGTGCCCGACCCGCAGGACGCCGCGACGTACCAGCGATCGAAGCTCGACTGGTCGGAGACCGGCTCGGGGCGGCACGCGCGGCTGCTCGACCTCTATCGGCGGCTCGGGCGACTGCGCCGGGAGCGGCCGGAGCTCACCGACCCGTCGTTCGGCTCCGTGCGCTGCACCGTCGATGAGGAGACCCGGCTGTTCACCATGCGCCGCGGTCCGCTGCTCGTCGCGCTCAACCTGGGCGAGGGAGTCGTCGCCCTCGCCGCGCGGGGTGGCCTGCTGCTCGAGACGGGCGGGGGCGCAACGCACGACGGCGGGAGGCTGAGCCTCCCGCCGCACGTGGGAGCGGTCGTCGGCCCCGGTCTCAGCCCAGCGAGTTGAGGTCGACGACCTCGCTGTCGCTCGGGGCCTGCACGTCCACCGACTCGTCGAAGTCGCTGAAGGTCACCGACCCGGGCTCGTCGCCCTCGGTCTTCTCGACCTTGACCAGGTAGTGCGGCTCGTCGACGAGCACGTAGCCGGTCGAGGTGCCCTCGTCGTCCTTGCTCTCGATGGCGAGCACCTTGTCGCCGTCGATCTCGTCGTCGCCGGTCTTGGAGTACGTCGTGTCGTCGTCGCCCGCGATCAGCTCGTCGAGCAGCTCGTCGAGGTCGCAGAGCTCCGCGAAGCCGTCCTCGCCGTCGGGCACGACCACCCACTTGTCGGCGACCAGGCTCATGACCTGCTCGGCGTTGTCGCCGGCGAAGGACGTCCAGAACGCCTCGTCGGGCTTCATCCAGACCGATCCGCCGGTGCCGAGGAGCTCGGTCGTGCCCCCGCCGAACCCGAGCGTGCCGGTGCAGTCGGCGTCGGTGTTGAGCTGCATGTCGAGCTCGATCTCCTGGCCACCGGTGCTGACCGATCCCGCGACCCGGACCGAGTCGAGGCCCTCCATGTCCTTCTTGGCGCGCTCGACGATCTTGTCGGCCGACTGGCCCTCGAAGTCGCCACCGCTGCCGTCGTCACCACCGCAGGCCGTCAGCAGGGCCGCCCCGAGCCCGAGTGCCGCCAGTCCCATGCTCACCTTGATCGTCATGGCGTCCACCCTTTCATCGGCGAACCGGCACTGGCTACCGACTACTCCGCGGCCTAGACGAGGGCCCGGTCACACCGGGGGTTTCGAGGCTCGGGCCTGGCGGCCCTCGCACCTCAACCACCGTGGGCCTGGCGATCCTCGCACCCGGACGCCGACGACACCGGCGACGCCGCCGGCCGGACCCGGGGTCAGGAGCCCAGGACCTCGGAGACCCATCGCGGCACGAGCACGGAGGCCGGACCCTGCCTGGCCTCGGCGAAGAGGGCGGATCCGGCGCTGGGCTCCAGGTTGAGCTCGACGGTGTGCGCACCGCGCCCGCCGGCGTACTGCACGAAGCCAGCGGCGGGATAGACCGCACCCGAGGTGCCGATCGAGACGAAGACGTCGGCCCGGTCGAGGGCGGCGGAGATCCGGTCCATCTCGTAGGGGATCTCGCCGAACCAGACCACGTCGGGCCGCAGCTCGGTCACGCCGCACCGCGGGCACGGCGGATGGTCCGCGAGGTCGTCGTGCCAGTCGGTGCGCCCGTCGCAGGCACGACACCAGGCCGAGCGCAGCCGCCCGTGCATGTGCACGACCTGGGTCGAGCCGCCGCGCTCGTGCAGGTCGTCGATGTTCTGGGTCACCACGAGCAGGTCGTCGCCGATCGCCTCCTCGAGCCGGGCGAGCGCGTGGTGCGCCGGGTTCGGGTCCACGGTCGCGAGCGCCGCCCGCCGGGCGTCGTAGAAGCGGTGCACCACCGAGGGCTGGTACTCGAAGGCCTCGGGTGTCGCGACGTCCTCGACCCGGTGGCCCTCCCAGAGCCCGTCGGCGTCGCGGAAGGTCGGCACCCCGCTCTCGGCCGACACCCCGGCCCCGGTCAGGACCACGATCCTCATCGGGCGGTCACCGTCGCGGCTCGGCGTAGAGCGTGATCGCGTAGCCGGCGACCGGATCGAACGCGTCGCCGCCCCAGGTGCCGTAGCGCATCACCGCGTCGAGGCCGAGCACCCCGAACGCCGCGTCGACCTCGGCGAGGTCGGTCGGCGGGCAGTCGCCCGGCAGGTGCGCGGCGTCGAGGCCGTAGCCGCACACCACCACCCCACCCGGCGTCAGGTGGGCGCCCAGGCGCTCGCAGGCGTCGAGCAGCGTGCCCGGCTCGAGCAGCGGGATCGTGTTGCCGGCGACCAGCACGACGTCGAACGTCGCACCCAGGTCGAAGGTCGCGAGGTCGCCGAGGCGCCAGTCGAGCTGCGGTGCCTCGGCCCGCGCGACCTCCAGCATCGACGCGTCGACGTCCACGCCGACCACGTCGTACCCCAGCTCCGCCAGGCGTACGGCGACGCGGCCGGTGCCGCAGCCCGCGTCGAGGACCCGCGCCGGCGGTGGCAGCAGGTCGGCCACGAACGCCGCCTCGCCATGGACGTCGCCCCCGCGCCCCGCCAGCGCCCGGAACCGCTCGGCGTACCGCGCCGCGTAGTCGTCGCCCGCCTGCGCGCGGGCGATCCGCTGCCACCTCGTGCTCATGTCGACAGCTTCCTCCGGTTCGCCTGTGCCTTGAACTCGCTCATGAAGACCCGGTGGATCGAGTCGCCGTCCAGCGCGCCACCGACCGCCCGCAGCTCGCCGCGGGCGAGCCGCTCGCACACCCGGAGCCAGGCGTGGCCCATCGCGTAGGTGAAGGTGCCGGCCACGGAGGCGTTGATCGTGCCCGCGACCGCCGTCCCGGCGCCCGGCACGAACTTGATCAGGTTGCCGACCAGCGACCGCCCGGCCGTGGTCGCGGCGGCGGTCGCGGCGATCGAGGCGGCCGTCGAGCGCTCGATCGAGATCCCGTAGGTCACCGCGATCGAGGCCATCATCGTCAGCTGGAGGGGGACGAGGACGGCGGCGTCGGAGAAGGGGATGGGGGAGGCCCCGGCGGTGGTCGCCGCGCCCGTCGCCACCTTGATCGCAGCCTCCGCACGCTCGCGCTTGCGGTCGAAGTCAATCCGCTGAGCCGCCGTGATCGCGTGGGCAACGCCCGAGGGCGCGCCGCGAAAGGTGGCATCGAGGAGCTCCTGCAGGCCGTACGCCGCCTGCCCGGTGAACTCGTCGCCCAGCGCCATCGTGTAGTGGATCAGCCCGTCCTGGATCGGCAGGTCCAGGGCGGCGATGCTGGCGGCGAGCGCCTCGGCGTCCGGGTGCACGCGGCCGCCTCCCCCGGGTCCGACACTGCGGGGCACCTGGGTGAGCACCAGGATCACCGGCAGTCCGAGCTCGTGCAGGGCGCGGACGAAGTCGCCCTCGGTCGGCTCGAAGCGCCGGTCGCCGGCGCGCACGCAGTACCACGCCACGTGGATCTGCTCCGTCAGGGGACGCCGCCGCATGTCGCGCAGGTAGTCCTTCAGCTCCGCCAGGAGCTTGTCGTTGTCGCGGCCGACCTCGAGCCCCCGGGTGTCCAGCACGCCGAGCGTCCCGCTCTGGTGCAGGTACAGGTGCTCGGCCCGGGTGACGGGCTCGCCGATGCCGGTGGCCGCGATCTCCGCGCCGAAGATCGCGTTGACGAGCGTGCTCTTGCCGACACCGGTCTTGCCGAAGATCGCCAGGTTGAACCGACCGATCTCCGCGGCCCGGTCCTGCCACGCCTTCCCGAAGGCCTGGCCGAACCACGCATCCATGGGTTTCGACATGGCACCAGCGTCTCAGGCCGGCGCAAGCACCTTCGTCGTCGAGCCGGCGCGAGCACGCCGGCCGCGCCGGATCAGAACCGTCGCTGGTGCAGCGTGGTCACGCCGTTGCGCGACATCGCCACGCCGAGCAGTCCGCGGTGCGTGGCGGCGGCCAGCCGGAACGGCGAGCTCGCGCCGCGCTGGACCACGCTCGGCCGGGCCACGATGCGGCGGCCGCGCAGGCCGACGTGGTAGACGCCGCTGTGGAGGCAGCCCATCACGCCGCAGGTGGTGTGCGCGACCGTCGAGAAGACCACGTGCGTCAGCGACCCGTCGGTCGCGAGCGCGACCGCCTCGGCAGGGGTGCGGGTGCCGATCCGGCGCCCGTCGGTGAGCACCGTGAGGCGGCGTACCGTGCCGCCCGACCACGCCACCACCGGCTTCCGGCCGGCGTAGGCGACATCGAAGTCGTGGACCTTCCTGGCCCGGGCGAGCACCCGGAAGGGCCGGTCCCCCGACCGCTCGAAGACGGTGAGCCGGCCGCTGCCCGTGGTGGCGCCCAGGAGGAGCCGGTCGCCGTGGGAGGCCATCCGGATCCGGCGCACCCCCTGCACCGGCAGCGACACCGGCGCCTGGTCCAGCCGATGGTGCACCAGGCGGCCGTTGACGTCGTAGGCCAGGTGCAGCTGCGAGCCGACCCGCTCGACCTCGGGATGCAGGAAGGCGGACCGCGTCGACTCGGGCAGCGCCCGCAGCAGCTCCGTCGTGCCGCCGGGGACCGCCAGGTGCAGGCGCGGGCAGTAGACGACCCGCCCCGCCACGGTGGTGGGCTTCCGCTCCCCCCACACGACGACCGGACGCCCGTCGGTGCCGAACGACAACCCGACGCCGTCGTTCTGGTCGATCGTCCGGTCCAGCGTGCGGGCACCACCGGGTCCGAAGTAGTGCACCGCGTACCCCGTCGCGCCGCGCGCGGCGACGTGCGGCCGGCCGCCCCGGTCGTAGCCGAGCTGGACGTCCATCATCCGGTCCGCGCGTCCGACGACGCGCTTGCTCCAGCGCGGGGCCGGCCGACGCGTCGGCACTGGGAGTTCGGTCCGGGACGCCGCAGCGTCGGGCGCCATCCGCGCCGGAGCTCCGCAGCTCGCCCCGTCCTGCCCCGATCCGTCCGTTCCGGGACCGCCGGCACCACCGGCGCCGCCGCCACCACTGCCGCCACCGGAACCGCCGGCGGTGGTGATGTCGAGACTGACGAGGGCGCGCTGCTGCGGGCGCTCGGCGTACGCGATGGTCCCCGCGGCATGCGCCCCGGCGTGCACCGCGGCCACGTCGTCCGCGCCGCCGGTTGCGAGGAACGACGGCCGCGACTCGGCGTCCGCACCCGTCACCTGCAGGGCGACGTAGTCCCCGGCCGCGACCGGCAGGCTCAGGCCGAAGGTGCTGGTGCTGTCGGTGCTCGACGTGGGCGCGAAGGTGACGCGCGCCGAGCGGACCACCGTGTACGACGTGCCGGTCCGCGACAGGACCAGCACGGTCCCGTCGGTCGTCATCAGGCCGCCACCGGCGATCGCGCCGTGCCGCACCCGCAGCCGGCTGAGGGTCCCCGCCACCGGCACCAGCGTGGTCGCCGGACCGGACACCTGCAGCGCCGTACAGGTCGCCGTACCGCAGTCGAGCGTCGGCACCCCGTCCAGCGTTCCGATGGTGACCGTGCTCCCGCTCGCGGCCGGCGCACCGGCCGACACCGGCGCCGTCACGACGCTCGGCAGGGTCACGACCAACACCGCCGCGACGAGGGCGGCCAGCAGCGAGAAGGGGCGTCTGCGCATGCGGCCGGACCATAGCCTCACCCGCACGGCCGCACACCTTGTTGCCGACCGGTGTTGCCGACCGGTCTGGACAGGGGCCTGTGACGTACGTCGCGGACCTGCCGAGCGATCGGCGATCCGGCACTCCGCACCAGGACGTCTCGATTCGCCGATGACGGACCCGTCGCCGCTCACGGATCGAGCAAACATATAGGCCTGACGTATTGAGGGCTAGACTCCTGGCCACCGCATCGGGCGAGAGGAGGGGCGGCGATGGGCGCGGAGCATTCGATCCTGATCGCGCCCCTGGGCGCCGCCGGTCGCGCCGACGAGATCGCGGTGCGCATCTCGGAGGCCATCCAGCTGGGACTGCTCTCCGACGGCGAGCGGCTGCCTCCCGAGGCGGAGTTCGCCCAACAGTTCGGCGTCTCCCCGGTCACGCTGCGCGAAGCGATCGCCACCCTGCGTGAGCGCGGACTCATCGAGACCCGTCGTGGTCGCACCGGCGGATCCTTCGTGCGCCGCGCTGCCGAGCCGGACGAGTCGCCGGACATCGCGCGCCTCCGCGGGCTGTCGGCAACGGCACTTCGAGACATCGCCGACGAGCACCTGGCGATCGCGACCACGGCCGCGACCCTTGCCGCGGAGCGGGCTTCGGAGGCCAGCATCAAGCGCATCTTCCAACTGGCGGACCAGTTGAGGGTGGCCTCGACCCGCAGCGACCGGATGAAGGCCGACAGCCGATTCCACATCGAGGTCGCGATAGCGACGCGCTCGGAGCGTCTGACTCGCCACGAGGTGGCGATCCAGGCCGAGACGATCGGCCTGCTGTGGACCTCCCACCTCCCCGACGACGAGATCGAGGCACAGCACGACGAGCACCTGGCCATCGCGACCGCGATCGCCCAGGAGGACGGCGAGACCGCCGGAGCGCTTGCGAAGCAACACGTCTCGAACAACCTGAGGCGACTCACGACCACGTACCTGTCTCTGACGCGACCGACGAGGGGGCAAGCATGACCCGGCCACGCGCCGCCACCAGGACTCGCCTCGACGAGGTCTGCTCCTGGATCCAGGAGCAGATCGACGCGCGCCTGCAACCGCTGCTCGGCTACGCGACGGCCCTGGTCGACCTGGTCGACGCCTCGAGCCAGAGCCCCCTGACCTCGTCGGCCGTCGAATCCCTCAATCCTCAGGTCGAGTCGATCATCGACGGGTCGGCAGCCATCATCGGCAGTGGATTCATCGCGGCTCCGGGGACGGTCGACGCTGCCCCGCGCTACATGCTCTGGCTCCAGCAACGCGGCGATGCGATCAAGCGGCTCCGGCTCAACTTCGACACCTCCGACCTCGAGGCCTACGACTACGTCGACATGGACTGGTACCTCCGGACCGACCATCGGCGATGCCCGACGCTGGTCGGTCCGTACCTGGACTACTCCGGCTCCGACGCCCTGGTCATCACCCTCGTGGTGCCCGTCGTCGCGGACGACACCTTCCTCGGCGTCGTGGCCGTCGACCTCATGGCCCAGGCCGCCGAAGAGCTCATCACGACCGAGCTGTGTCAGCTCCGGGGAGACGCCGTGGTCGTCAACCGCGACCGGACGATCGTCGCGACCAACTCCGTCCGCTGGATGCCCGGCGAGAGGGTCCTGCGCATGCCGGACCAGGACCCCGGCGGGTACCGGGAAGTCCTGCCGGTCGGGGACTGGTCGGAGTGGCAGATCGCCGTCGCCGAGCCGGAAGGCTGACGAAAGGGCTGACGCCCTCCCGCACCCGCGAGGGAGCAGAAGGGCGCCAGCCCCGACAGACGCCGTCGTGCTCGGCGCTACCGTGCCGGTTCCGGAACCCGGTGACCACCTGCCGACGATGTCGTCGTGGAACGCGGCGTCCACCGGGCGGCGTCGGTGCCGTTGACCTCGTCCTCCGGGTCGACGCGCAGCCGCATGAAGGTCCCCAGGACACCGACCAGCAGCGCAGCGGAGATCGCGCCGATCGCAATCGTGACGACGATGCCGACGAGCTGCCACCACAGGTTGATCTCGGCGTGCTGGAACCCGAAGTCGCCCTCGAGACCGAAGTAGCCCCCCGTCGGGGTGCCCCAGGCGATCAGGCCGACCAGGATGTCCCCGGCCACCGCCGCACAGGCCAGGGGGAAGACCTTGCCGTCGTCGATCCCACGCTTGCCGACCCAGGTGTAGGCGACCGCGACGACCACCGGTCCGGCGACGGCGACGACCGCCGTCTCCCAGGGCTTGAGGACGTCGAACGCGGTCGTGTTGGCGACGTAGGCGGAGATCGGGCCCAGGATCGCGTGCACCGGGTTCTTGGTCCGGTAGGCGATCGCGGCGCCCACCAGGCCTCCGACGACGAAGGAGACGAAGACGTTGATGTAGACCACGCCCAGGCCCGAGGTCGTCATCGAGACGCCGTAGTAGCCGTCCTCGGGGACGAAGAACCCACAGCCCATCACGATCAACGGGGCGGCGAACAGCAGCACGACCACGCCGAACAGCGCCATCGGCACGCTGTTGGGTGCCCAGGTCGCGGTCTCCCCGGGCTTGGGGAAGAGTCCGATCCGCGGCTTCAGCTTGATGGTGAGCACCAGTCCGAACGCGCCGGCGAAGATGTACGCGCTGTAGGCCCCGACGAAGTCGTGAAGGCCGGCGTTCGTCAGGGGGCTGGTCGACCCCCAGGTCAGCCAGAGCACGACCGGATAGATCACGCCGCCGATGGCGGCGGACATGATGTAGAACGGCCCGCTGCGGACCCGTTCGGACGCCGCCGTGTGCACCAGGGCGCACACGAAGCCACCGTAGACAGCGAGGAAGACGAAGAAGATCTGCGAGTTGCCGACGCCGGGCGCAACCGAGGAGTCGATGTTCTGCGCGTAGTCGTTCAGGAAGGTGCCCCCGAACCACCAGTCCTTGAAGGCCTGCGAGAGTCCGTTGTCGACGGCGAACGCCTTGTTGTACTGGTAGTTCCACAGCGCGAACCCCGCGACCATGTAGGCCCCGGTGCCGATCGTGAACGCAACGAGCTTCTGCACGGCCGTCGACAGGGCGTTGACGGGCCGCACGAGCCCCACGTCGACGAGCACCAGCCCCAGCAGACCGAGCACCACGGCGGTCGCGGCCATGATGTAGAAGAAGTTCTGCGTGAAGGCGTCGGAGCTGACCTGGTCGCCGAACGTGTCGGTCGCGGCCAGGATGACCGGGCTCATCAGCGGCCCTTCTCGGTCAGGTAGGTGTGGAGCCCGAAGGCGCGGTACTTCAGCCGAGGCAGCTTCTCGATGGTCACGAAGCCGGGTTCGGCGTTGATGACGTCCGGGATCCGGTTGACCATCTGGGTGCAGGTCGTGATCTGCGTCGGGACGGTGCCGTTGGACAGGACGAGGTCGGGCTCTCCCTGGATCTCCCACTCGTTGATGTCGCCGTCGGCCTCGCCGTAGACGCGGCCCGACATCTCGAAGGTGAGGACCGGACCCTCCTCGGTCTGGATCTCGTCGATGTCGGTGAAGCCGATGACCTGCCCGGCGTCCACGTCGAGGTCGAGCGCCTGGGAGTGCATCGGACCGATAGCGACGTCGGGCCGGGTGGTCGAGGCGATGGACTTGACCGTCAGGCCCGTGTCCGCGACGAGGGCGTCGAGGACGTTGCGCCCGAACGTCGGGGGACGCTCGGCGCCCCTGAGCCACTCCTCGAACTCCTCGACGGACCTGCCGACCTGCTGGTCGCTCGCGACCTCGGGGCCGTAGTCGTCGACGTTCCAGCTGGCGTGACCGGTGACGTGGTCGATGTGGTGCGAGGTGCCCATCATCATCGCCACGATGTTGACCCAGTAGGTGTCCTGGTGCCCCGTGCCGGTGAGGGTGGCCCCGGTGCGCCTGGCGATCGTGTCGAGCTCGGCGGTGATCTCGGGCGAGGTGTTCCAGGGGTAGAGGGCCTCCTCGGAGAGCGTCACGGCGTTGACGCCGGCCTCCGCGCAGATGCGCAGCTGCTCGACGGCGTCGGCCATGTAGCTGTTGACGGCGATCACGGCCACGTCGGCGCCGGAGGCGGCGAGCGCCGCCTTGGCATCGTCGGTGACGGTGACGCCCAGCTGCCTGCCCAGACCGGTCAGGTCCCCCAGGTCCCTACCGACCTTGTCCTTGCTCCGGGAGATCGCGGCGACGATGTCGACGTCCTTGTCCAGAAGCATGCGAGTGGCGATGGAGTTCATCGCTCCGACGCCGTAGATGGCGGCCTTGATGCGGTTCATTGCCTTGACTCCCTACTCGGTTTCCGAACTGGTCGTCGGTCCGGGGTCGGGCCCCTCGCCGGCGAGTACTACTTCATCTGCGAACTCGGCGTGGACGGCGTCGAGGTGGTCCCACCGCGCGGCGACGATCCGCTTCGTGTCCCAGGTCGCCATCCGCTGTTGCTGGAAGTGGGCTCCCATGAGATCGGGATCCACCTCGAAGACGTGCTCGAAGCGTTGGATGACCTGATCGGTGACGCGCTCGGGCTCCGGCGGAGCCTGCTCCGCCGGCACCCAGCGTCCGAACCGGTACTCCTCACTCACGGCGCCACCTCCTCGTACGCCTCGTCGAGGCTCTGCTTGCCGGGGTTCATGATGTTGTGGGGGTCCAGGGCCCGCTTGATGGTCTTCATGACCTCCCAGGAGGCGCCCATCTCGGTCGGAACCAGCTCGGCGTCTCCGGCCCTGGTAGCGCCGTGGCAGGAGGACATCGACCCGCCGTGGTCGATCGCCACCTGGGCGATCTCTCGCTTGAGGGACACGAATGCCTGCCAGGACTCCTCGTCCATACGGTCCTCCCACAGGCCCATGTCGATCTCGACGAGGACGTCGCCCCAGGGCTTGTGTGCTCCGTTGGTGTACTGGAAGGCACCCCAGTCGTCGAAAATGTCGTACCGCTCGACGTATCGCTGGGCGATCTCGTGCCACTTCCGCAGCACCTCGGGAACCTCGCTGTAGGGGATCGCGGCGTCCTCGCAGTGCCAGGACATCGGCACGACCTTGCCGTCCTTGTCGCGCCCGTGGAGCGGGTTGGCGTAGCGGTCGTGGCGGGCGGCCCAGTCGCCGGCGGCGATCTCGTCGCCGATGTAGCGGCCGCCGAGGCTGCGTCCCAGCTCCATGACCTTCTGCGCGCCGACCTCGACCTCGGCCTTGGTCCCGAAGAGCGAGGCGGCGCACACGGCCTGCACCCAGTCCGGCTGGATGATGTAGGCCTCGTCGTCTCGACGCAGGTACTCGACCTTCTCCGGGTCGAACATCATGACGCCGCCCAGCGTGGCCAATCCACTCTTCGCGATGACCGAGAACGTCTGGTACGCCGTCTCGTAGTCCTCGAACAGGAAGAAGGCTGCGAACTCGGCCTCGGCCCTGGGGACGAGCTCCAGGGTCGCCTCGGTGACGATGCCGAGGGTGCCCTGGTGGCCCATGAAGAGGTGCTTGAGGTGGTAGCCGGTGGAGGACTTGCGGATCTTGCGTCCTCCCCCGTCGCCGACCTCGATGATCTCCCCCGTGGGGGTCACGATCTCGAAGGAGATGACGAGGTCGCGGGTGTGTCCGTAGCGCGCGCCGAGAAGTGACAGCCCGCTCGTTCCGATCCGGCCGCCGACCAACGCGCACGCGTAGGAGGCGGGGTCGTCGGGGTAGATGACACCGTGCTTCTTCAGGGACCGGTTCAGCGTCTGCATGTTGATGCCGGGGCCGACCGTGACGGTGTTGTTGACCAGATCGATCTCCTTGATCTGGTCCATCCGCTTGATGTCGACGACGATGCCGCCCTTCATGGGCACCGCGCCGTCGGCCAGCCCGGTGCCTCCCGCGCGGGGTACGACCGGGATCTTGTACTCGTTGGCGAGCTTGACGATCTGCGAGACCTGCTCGGCCGTCCGCGGCAGGACGACGACGTCCGGAATGAACTCCTCCCACCGGTGGACGGGGAAGGGCGCGGGGACGCGGGCCCGGTTGAACCGGCTGGACCTGCTGGTCAGGACCGCGTCGTCCTCGCCGAGGATCGCGTGGAGCCGCTCGAGAACCTCGTCGCCGATGCCGGTGGTGGTCACGGGCGCGTCCTTCCGCCGATCTCGATGCCGGCCGACTCCGCGACGAGCTCGATGATGTCCTTGACGTCGATGCCGGCCTCGTCGCCCGCGGCGGTGAGGGGGCGCTCCGACCACACACACGCCGAGACCAGGGTGTCGACCTCCAGCTCCGCCGCCTTCTCCAGTCGCCGTCGGCTGATCTCCGCGGTGATCTCGGGCTTCTCGATCGGCAGGCCGCCGCCACCGCCGGAGCAGTAGGACCACTGGGTGACTCGGTCGACGTCCTTGAAGGTCAGGCCGGGGATCGCCCGCAGGATCTCCCGTGGCGCCTCGTGGATGCCCTTGCGCTTGTTGAGCCGGCAGGGGTCGTGGTAGGTGACCACCCGGTCGATCGGCTTGGTCAGCTTCAGGCGACCGTCGCGGATCAGCTCCGCGACGAGGTCGATGATCTGGACGACCTCGAAGTCGAAGTCGTCGCCGAAGTACGCCGGGTAGTCCTCGGTGAAGTGGACGTAGTCGTGCGGCTCGATGGCGATGATGCGCTTGACGCCGGACTTGCGCCAGTCGTCCACGTTGTGCCGGGCGAAGCGCATCGACTGCTCGACGTAGCCCATCTCGGCGGCGGGACCGCCGCAGCACCACTGCTCGTTCATGAGGCCGAACTCGTAGCCGGCGAGCTGGAGGATCTGGGCGGTGGCTCGCGGGATGGAGGTGCGGTAGTAGGCGGCCTCGCAGTCGACGAACATGATGGTGTCGCCACCGATCGGGATGTCCAGGCCCTCGGCCCAGTCGCGGACCTGCGCCTGACCGTTGGGCTGGTCTCCCTCGACGCCGAGCACGGGCTCGTTCTTGAGCTCGTTGGTGAGGCGGTTCCAGACCTTCCAGCCCTCGCGGTCCAGGCCCTTGTCGACGAGCATGGCGCGCATGGCGCGCACGACCTTCACGGTCTCGGTGCGGGCTCGGTAGAAGTCTCCGACCATGAGGGTGTTGGGGCAGCGGACCTCGCAGCCGCCGCACTGGGTGCAGTGCACGTAGTCGTCGGCGACGTCCTCGACGGTGAGGTGCCCCTTCTCCAGCGCGATGACGTTGGCATGGAAGGCGGTCGGGGTGTGGTTCTCGTTGCGGGTGACCTGGGTGACCGGGCACACCTCGCGGCAGAACTTGTGTCCGGAGGAGAAGCAGCCGGTCGCGTTCTCGTGCCACTTCTCGACGAAGGCCTGCTCGACCTCGCCCAGGATCTGGGGCGTGCCGAGGTCGACCGTCGTCGGGGGCGTGGCCTCGTCGTGTTCGTGCGTGTTGCTCATCGCTGGCCCTTTCAGACGGACTTCGTCATGACGTGCTTGATCCGGGTGTATTCCTCCAGGCTGTAGACCGACATGTCCTTGCCGTAGCCGGACTGCTTGAAGCCGCCGTGGGGCATCTCGGACATCACGGGGAGGTGGTCGTTGACCCAGACGCAACCGAAGTCGAGCTCGCGCGCAGCTCGAGCGGCGTGGTTGAGGTTCTGGGTCCAGATGGAGGAGGCGAGGCCGAAGTCGATGTCGTTGGCCCACGCGAAGGCCTGGTCGACACTCTCGGCCCGCTGCACCGAGACGACCGGGCCGAACTGCTCGGTCTGGACGATGACGTCGCCCTGGCTGGGGTTGAGGACCACGGTCGGCTCGATGAAGTAGCCCCTGCCGGGGATCGCCCGGCCGCCGGTCGCGATCGTTCCGTCCGTCTTGGCGAGGACGTCGAGGATCGACTGCCGGTGGGCGGCCGAGACGACCGGCCCCAGGTCGAGATCCTCGGTCTCGGCCGGGTTGCCGACCTTGAGGCCCGCCACGGCGGGGACCAGCTTCTCGACGAGACGGTCGTAGACGCCGGGGGTGGCGATGACACGACAGGCGGCGGTGCAGTCCTGTCCGGAGTTGACGAAGCCCCCGAGCAGGATGCCGTCGACGACGGCGTCGACGTCGGCGTCGTCGAGCACGATGACCGGCGCCTTGCCCCCCAGCTCCAGGTGGGCCTTGGCGACATGGTCGGCGGCGACCTTGGCGATGTGACGCCCGGTGCCCGTGTCCCCGGTGACGGAGACGAGTCCGATCCGGCGGTCGCTGACCAGCGAGTCGCCCATGTCGGCGGCCGAGCCCGAGAGGACGTTGAAGACGCCCGCGGGGAAGATGTCCTTCGCGAGCTTGGCGACGTACAACGCCGTCAGGGGGGTCTGCCGGGAGGGCTTGAGGACGCTGCAGTTGCCGGTGGCGAGCGCGGGGCCGAACTTCCATGCGGCCATCAGGAGTGGGTAGTTCCAGGGCGCGATGCCGGCCACCACACCGATGGGCTCACGTCGGACGTAGGACTCGTACCCGTTGAGGTACTCGCCCCCCGCACGACCCTCGAGTGAGCGCGCGGCACCCGCGAAGAACCGGAGGTTGTCGACGACGAGGGGGACCTCGTCACGGGCGACGGGCATGGGCTTGCCGACGTTGCGCGACTCGAGCATCGCGAGGTGGTCCGCGTTGTCCTCGATCGCGCCGGCGAGCGCCAGCAGCATCTCGGCCCGCTCGCCGGGGGTGGTGCGCCGGTAGGTCGTGAACGCCTCCGTCGCGGCGGTGACCGCTGCGTCCACGTCCGCGGCGTCGCTGGCCGGCACCTGGGCGAGGACCTCCTCGGTGGCCGGTTCGATGACGTCCAGGAGCCGACCGGAGCGGGCCGGCACCAGCTCGCCGCCGATCAGGTTCAGTGCGCTCACATCATGGGGATCAAGCATCGTTGTGCTCCTCTGTGGTCTTCTCGAGATCGAGGTCTCGGCCGGTGTGTGACCGAGCCTCGGGTTGGCGGGCTTAGAGGCCGGACCCGCTGCCTGCGGTGGTCGGCGCTGCGAGCTGCTTCTTGAGCTCGAACTTCTGCACCTTGCCGGTGGAGGTCTTGGGCAGCGTCGCGAACTCGAACCGGTCGGGGATCTTGAATCTGGCGACCCGGTCGACGAGGTGGTCGCGCAGCTCTGCCGCCGAGACGGTGGACCCGTCGCGGAGGGAGACGAAGGCGACCGGTCGCTCGCCCCAGTGCTCGTGAGGCATCGCCACCACCGCCGCCTCCTGCACCGCGGGGTGCTCCAGGATGGCCTGCTCGACCTCGACCGAGCTGATGTTCTCCCCGCCGGAGATGATGACGTCCTTGGCGCGGTCGCGGATCTCGACGTACCCGTCGGGATGCCTGACTGCGAGGTCGCCGCTGCGGAACCAGCCGTCGGGCACGGCGGCGGCCGTCGACTCGGGGTCGAGGTGGTAGCGCGGCGTCACGTTGTTGCCGCGCATGGCGATCTCGCCGACGGTGGTCGCGTCGGCCGGGACGTCGAGACCGTCGCTGTCGACCACCCGCACCACGTCGGAGACGATGTTGCCGATCCCCTGCCGAGCCTTGAGCCGGTCCTGCTCGTGGAGGGGAAGGTCGTGCCAGTGGTCCCGCCACTCGTTGATGACGGAGGGGCCGTAGGTCTCGGTCATGCCGTACAGGTGCACGATCTCGAGACCGCAGCGACGCGCCCGGGCCAGGAGGGCCGGGGCGGGCGGCGCCCCGCCGGTGGCGACCCACACGGACCTGTCGTCGACGGTCGGCCCGGCGGGATCGGCGGTGAGTGTGGAGAGAACGGTCGGTGCCGCGCACAGGTGGGTGATGGAATGGTCGGCGATGGCGTTCCACACGGCGCCCGCTTCGACCCTCTCCAGGCAGACGTGCGTGGCGCCGGCCGCCGTGACCGCCCAGGTGAAGCACCAGCCGTTGCAGTGGAACATGGGCAGCGTCCACAGATAGCTCGACGAGGGTCCCATCCCGGAGTGGAACGCCATCGCCAGCGACTGCAGGTAGGCGCCGCGATGGGTGTAGACCACGCCCTTCGGCGTCCCCGTCGTGCCGCTGGTGTAGTTGATGGCGATCGTCGCCCGTTCGTCCCTGACGGCGGCGCGGTAGGGCATGGCGACGGCCAGCGCGGCCTCGTACTCGGCTCCGGTCACCAGGGTGGTGATGTCCAACCCGCCCAGCCTGATGGCGTCGCGAGCCAGGTCCTCGAGCGCCGCGGCGACGATGAGGATCTCGGCTTCCGAGTGCCGCAGGACGTAGGCGATCTCTCCGGGGCTGAGCCGGGAGTTCAGCGGCACCAGGACCCCGGTGGCGTAGGGAACCCCGTAGTGCGCCTCGAGCATCTCGTGAGTGTTGGGTGCCAGGACGGCGACGCGACCACCAGCACGGAGGTCGAGCTCGAACAGCGCCCCGGCGAGGCGCGTCGCCCGGAGATGCAGCTCCCCGTAGGTGTAACGGGTCTCGCCGTCGATGAGGGCCACCTTGTCCGCGTACGCAGCAGCGGCGCGATCGAGGAAGCCGACCGGGCTCAGCGGGGTGTCGTCGTGCCGCATCATCGGCGCCCTCCCGCGAGACGCGAGCCCTTCGATGCGAGGTCGCGGGCGGCGAGATCTCCCATCGAGAGCAGCCCGGGTCGGGCGTCGATCACGGCCGCCGCGGTGTTCACGGCCGCGGCGATGGTGCTGAGGAACGACTCGAAGCCCACCGTGGAGGAGAGGTCGAGGACCTGCTCCTCGCCCTCGATCCGGTAGTCGTCACCGGCCTGGACCGTGTCGGCGCCGGCGAAGAAGCCGAACATGATCTCCAGGTCGATGACCGCCCGGTCGCCGATGCGGCCGCGTGCCGCATGGGTGACGGCGGCGATCTCACCGGGCTCGATCGTCACGTGGTCGCCGCAGCGGCGTTCCCGGCTCACCAGCGCGGGCGTGACCTGGTCGACGTCGATGCCGTCGAGGCTCCACCCCAGACCGCCGGCAACCGCGCTGATCGCCTGCTCGAAGCCGTAGTGCCCGACGACCTGGCCCTCGGCCTGCGCGGCCGCGAACTCCTCCGGAGTGAGGCCGAGCCCGAACTTCGTCAGGATCGCCCCGTAGCGCGACATGTTCGTGCGGCGCCGGATGACGACCCGCTCGACACGCTGGGTGAGGACCGTCAGGAGCAGCGGGAGCGTGTCCATGAGGACCCCGGGGTTGGCGCCCGTGCCGAGCACGGTGACGCCGTGCGACCTGGCCGCGTCGTCCAGCCGGCGGGCCAGCTCGGGATGGCTCGCCCACGGATACGACAGCTCCTCGCAGATGCTGAGGACGTTGTACGAGCGCTCCAGCAGCGGAAGGAGCGTGTCCGCGACCTGGTTCAGGTCCGACGTCGTCGCGACGACGGCGAGCTCGGCCTCGGGGAGCTCGGCCGGGTCGCCGACCACCGACACCCCGAGCGGCCCGGTGCCGAGGACCGCGCCGAGGTCGGTGCCGATGGTCACTGGGTTCTTGTCGGCGGCTCCGACGATCTGCAGGTCGCTGCGCCGGACGAGCGATTGCGCCATCGCCACGCCGGTGGCTCCGAGGCCCACGAGGACCACACGGTTGGTCACGGTTCTGCTCCTTCACTGACCGGGAACAAACCGAAAACATACAGGGTAATCGGATTTAAGGGTAGCCCAGATCACACTCCTTCTCGGTCGACCGGGGAGCGAGCGGCGAAGCGTCCGGGAGTCAGCGCGGACTGGCGCCCGACTGCCGGATGAGCCCGGGGAGCGGGCGGATCATGGGGCTTGGTTGGCTGTACGTCGGATCCTGGAGCACCGCGGTCATCTGTGAGCCCGTCGCGCTCGCCAGAGCGACTACTCCGTCGCAGCTCGCATTACGTCGGCGCTCGCCGTGCGAGGGGTCTAGGTCCGGTCTCCGCGGACCGACCCCTGTCGCTTCACCTGGTTGACGTCCTCGACCCAACGCGACGGGTTGTGCCCCCTGGCCCCACGAGCGCTGTCAGTATGTCTCTTAATAAGTGACATAGCGCGCCTTGCACGATAGTGTTGTCACTTATTAAAGGACATACGGACATGACTTCACTCTTCACCTCCCCCGACCCCGATCTCGAAGATCAGCGCGTCATCAGCGAGATCCACGACACGCGCGCGTCGCTCGCGGACTACCTGCGCGCGCCCAAACGCTGGAACGGACTGCTCCGGCGCACCTCGACCGCGCGCGCGATCCAAGGCTCTAACACCATCGAGGGCTACACCGTCAGCGATGAAGACGCCGTCGCGGCTGTCGATGACGAACCCCCACTCAGCGCTAACCAGGCAACCTGGCTGGAGATTCTCGCCTACCGCCGAGTCCTCACCTACGTCCTCAACGTGGCGACCGAGCCCGGCTTCGTGATCGACGCGGCTGTGCTGCGTTCGATGCACTTCATGCTGCTCGATCACGACCTGTCTAAGACACCCGGTCGTTACCGCACCAAGGAGATCTTCGTCCGCGACGACAAGCGCGGCATCAACGTATACGCGGGTCCGGACGGCGACTTGGTGCCGGAGCTAATGCGGTTGCTATCCAAGTCGCTGTCAACGCCCACAGCCGACGATCCGCTGGTGCGCGGGGCAATGGCGCATCTCAACCTCGTGATGATCCACCCGTTCCGCGACGGGAACGGACGTATGGCCCGGGCGCTCCAGACCATGGTGCTCGCCCAGGACCAAGTAGTCGAGCCGACCTTCTCCAGCATCGAGGAGTGGCTCGGCAACAACACCCAGGACTATTACGACGTCCTCGCCGCGACCGGGCACGATGCCTGGAACCCCGACAACGACGCGACGCTGTGGGTGAAGTTCAACCTGCGGGCGCATCACATGCAGGCCCAGACGATGCGCCGTCGATTCGACGAGGCCGAGATCCAGTGGCGCAAGATCGACGAACTGGTCGCAGCGCACCGCCTCAACGACAGGATCGGCGCAGCGCTCTTCGACGCGTTGATCGGGTTGCGCGTGACACGGCCCTCCTACGTGAAGCTCACCGAGCTCGACGAACGGACCGCCACACGCGACTTGGTCAACGCCGCCGACATCGGCCTCCTGGAGGCTCGAGGCGAGCGCCGAGGCCGCCACTACGTGGCCGGCGAGCCACTCCGACAGATCCAGGCCGAACTCAGAGCCGAGCGGAAGCCACTGACCGATCCGTACCCCACTCTCATCGGCGAAATCAGACGAGCACTGCCGTGAGGTCTTCGACAAGCAACGTCGCCCGCTGCGCCCCGCCCAAGACATCGCATCGGGGAGGACGTACCACTCGGCGGGTCGCGAGGATCCCTAATCCGAAAATCAGCCGGAGCCGGACACACGACAACCTTGCGCCGTTCCGATGGCTCGGTGCTGCGTGTCGGCTTCAGTTGTGGACGGGTGACCTCCGCGCTGTTGGAGCAGGGGTGTGACAGGTGACCGCCCGGGGGGACTGATGAGGTGGATCGAATCTAATCCTCGTGCTCTGACCCTGAAGGGTCGTGGCGACATCGAAGGGCACATGGCCGGTCCCCGCGCGCAGGCTAGTCCACGGCCTCGTAACGGACCATAGGGTGAGCGTCGTCGACCGGGCGGCCACCCACCGATTTTCAGCCCGGAACGGGCGCCCCCGCAAGGGGGCAGGATGGCTAGTCCTCCTAACACCCTCCTGACGTCAGGCTCGATGAGGAGTGGCCGCGACCGAGCGGGCACTCGGAAGCCTCTGGCGTGCCGCACTCGCGACGCCATGTGCACAGTAGGACGCGTGACTAGCGGCCAATCAGCACTCTGACCCGCGCGAACGCGTCAGATCTAGTAGTACCAGGGGTACGGCGACCAGTCCGGGTCCCGCTTCTCCAGGAACTGGTCGCGCCCCTCCTGGGCCTCCTCGGTCATGTAGGCCAAGCGGGTGGTCTCGCCGGCGAAGAGCTGTTGGCCGACCAGGCCGTCGTCGATGAGGTTGAAGGAGTACTTGAGCATCCGCTGGGCCGTGGGCGACTTGCCGTTGACCAGCCGGCCCCATTCCAGGGCGACCTTCTCGAGCTCGGCGTGGGGGACGGCGCGGTTGACGGTGCCCATCCGGACGCCGTCCTCGGCGGAGTACTCCTGGCCGAGGAAGAAGATCTCGCGGGCGTACTTCTGGCCGACCTGGCGGGCGAGGTACGCCGAGCCGAAGCCGCCGTCGAACGAGCCGACGTCGGCGTCGGTCTGCTTGAAGCGGGCCTCCTCGAGGCTCGCGAGCGTCAGGTCGCAGACGACGTGCAGGCTGTGGCCGCCGCCGGCGGCCCAGCCCGGGACGACGCAGATGACGACCTTGGGCATGAAGCGGATCAGCCGCTGCACCTCGAGGATGTGCAGCCGTCCGAGCTTGGCCTTGTCGACCGTGTCGGCGGTCTCGCCCTCGGCGTACTGGTAGCCCGCGCGGCCGCGGATCCGCTGGTCGCCGCCACTGCAGAAGGCCCACTTGCCGTGGGTGGCATCGGGTCCGTTGCCGGTCAGGATCACGCAGCCGACATCGCTCGTCGTGCGGGCGTGCTCCAGGACCCGCAGCAGCTCGTCGACGGTGTGCGGCCGGAAGGCGTTGAGCACGTCGGGTCGGTCGAAGGCCACGCGGACCGTGCCGTGCGCCTTCGCCCGGTGGTAGGTCAGGTCGGTCAGGTCCTCGAAGCCGGGCACGGCGTCCCAGTCGGCGGCGTCGAAGATCTCCGACACGCCCTCGATTGCGCTCATGGATCGAGAGGCTATCGCCGGGGAATGCGGGCGCCCCGAGCGGGCATTGACCCGGTATGGCACTAGAAGGCGAGTACGAGCCCAGCCCGCAGCAGTGGGTGCGCGACCAGGTCGAGGAGTTCGAGGCCTCGAACGGCCAGCGCGCGAACATCCTGAGGGGCAAGCCGGAGTGGCCGATCGTGGTCATCACCTCCCAGGGTGCGCAGTCCGGCAAGCTCCGCAAGAACCCGGTCATGCGGGTCGAGAAGGACGGCGTGTACGCCGCGGTCGCGTCGAAGGGCGGCGCGCCCGAGCACCCGACCTGGTACCACAACTTCCTCGCCCACCCGGAGGTCGACCTCCAGGACAAGGCCGAGAAGCACACCTACCGCGTGCGCGTCGCCGAGGGCGCGGAGCGCGCGGAGTGGTGGGAGCGCGCGGTCGCGCAGTACGCGCCGTACGCCGAGTACCAGGAGAAGACCGACCGGGAGATCCCGGTCTTCCTGCTCGAGCGGGTCTGACGACCGCGCCGCCCGGACCGGTCAGCTCGGGCAGTACGCCGTGATCGTGAAGGGGAAGCTGCTCAGCGCCCAGGTGCCGACACCGCCCTGCACGCCGTACCCGTAGGTGCGCACCATCGCGGACGTCGCGGTCTCCGCGTCCGCCCAGATCGTGCGTGGCTGCGCGAAGTCGGATCCGTTCAGCGTCGCCGCCAGGGCGCAGTTCGAGATGTCGCGGCCGAACTCGACGGAGAAGGTGCCGTTGGTGTGCCAGTCGGCCGCCACGACCTCCGGGGCGTGGTGCACCAGGTCGCCGAAGGCGTCGACCGATGCCCAGATGGCGACAGCGTCCCGGCCGTCCCTGCCGGGCTGGCCCTGCTGACCGGCTGGTCCCGTGCCTCCGGACGGGCCGACCGGGCCCGCGGCGCCGTCCCTGCCCTCGGGTCCGGCGGAGCCGCGCAGGCTGGCGACCGTGCCCGGGGCGAGGTCACGCACCTTGATGGTGCCGTCCTTGATCTTGGGTGAGGTGACGGCGTTCTTGGCCAGTTGCTTGGTGGTGATCTTGGCGGCCGCGTAGGCGCTGGTCATGCCGGTCGCCACGACGAGGGCGAGGATGGCGAGCACGAGGGCAGCAGGGCCGAAGGCCCGGTCGATGCGCTTCACGATGTCCTTTCGAGGGTCCGTGGAGCGGCACGAACGGGATTCTGGTCGACGCCCGCAGGCTGGTCGGGCGTCCTCGTGAGGCTACCGCCCGTTGGCCGATTCGGGACAACGGGGACGGCGGGCGCTCCACAATGTGCGATGTGACGACCGCCAGTCCGCCCGACCCGTCCGCGCTCGGCGTACGCCGCTCCGCGCTGGCCGAGCCGCTGCAGAGCCCGCCCGCGCGCTGGGTGGCGTTCCTGACGTTGGCCAGCATCGGGCTGTGGGCCGGCTTCTTCGGTCCGATCCAGGTCCTGCTCGCGCAGCAGGCCGAGGCGATCGACGCCGACAGCAAGAAGCAGATCCTCTCGCTGGTGCTCGGGCTGGGCGCGGCGACCTCCGTGGTGTGCAACCCGGTGTTCGGGGCGTTCTCGGACCGCACCACGCTGCGGATGGGCCGACGGCTGCCGTGGGTGATCGGCGGCGCGACCGGCGGCGCGCTGTCGCTGCTGGTGCTCGGCGTCGCCGACGGCGTCGTGGTGATGGCGATCGGCTGGTGCGGCGTCCAGGCCGCCCTCAACGCGATGCTGGCCGCGGTCACCGCGACCGTGCCCGACCAGGTACCGGTCAGCGCTCGGGGGCGGGTCGGCGGCATCCTCGCGATCGCGCAGACCATCGGCGTGGTGGCCGGGACCGGCATCGCGTCGGCGACCGGCAGCATCGCGGCCGGCTACACGGTGACGGCGCTCGTGCTCATCGTGCTCATCGTGCCCTGGTGCCTCAACTCCCGCGACCTCGCGCTGGCGCCCGCCGAGCGGCCGGCCGCGTTCGACTGGGGCGCGTTCCTGCGCGGCTTCTGGATCTCGCCGCGCGCCCACCCCGACTTCGCGTGGGCCTGGATCACCCGCTTCCTGGTCAACCTCTGCAACGCGCTCGGCCTGCTCTATCTCCTCTACTACCTGCAGGACGTGCTCGGCTTCGACAAGGACGAGGCGGCCGACCGGGTCTTCCTGCTCACCGCCGTGTACGCCGTGGTGCTGATGAGCACCGCGGTCGTCTTCGGCATCTGGAGCGACCGCAGCGGCCGCCGGAAGGTCTTCGTGATCTGGTCCGGTGTCGTCGCCGGCGCCGCGACGCTGCTGCTCGCGGTCGCCCAGACCTGGCCGGCTGCGGTCGTCGCGGCGGTGCTGATGGGACTCGGCTACGGCATCTACGTCTCGGTCGACTTCGCCCTGATCACCCAGGTGCTGCCGGGGGCGGAGGACCGCGCCAAGGACCTCGGGGTCATCAACATCGCCAACGCGCTGCCCCAGGTCTTCGCACCCGGCATCGCGGCGGTGATCCTGATCGTCGTCGAGGCCCTCGGCGGGATCACCGAGACCGCCGGCGACGGCTTCTCCGTGGGCTACTGCGTCCTCTACCTGTGCGCCTTCGCGGTCGCGGTGCTCGGCTCGGTCCTCGTCACCCGGATCAGGTCGGTGCCGTAGCCACCGCTCAGGGGCGGACCTCGTAGACGTCGTTGAACGGCGTCTGCGCTGCCAGCCGGAACCGGGTGAACCCCGCCTGCTCGACCACGTCGCGGATCCGGGCCGGGCCCGCCTGGGTGCCGAGCGCGGCGCCGACCGGCTGGGACAGCGAGGCCGGCGTGCAGAGCAGGGTGGAGAAGCCGTAGTAGGCGCGGCCGACCGGGTTGAGGTTGTCCTCCACCCGGTCGCCGGCGGTCGGCTCGACGATCATCCAGGTGCCGTCCGGGTCGATCACCGAGCGCACGTGCCGCGCCGCGCCGACCGGGTCCCCCATGTCGTGCAGGCAGTCGAACATGGTCACCAGCTGGTAGCCCCCGCCACCGAGCTCGGTGGCTGAGGCGACCTCGAACCGGATCCGGTCGCCGACCCCCGCCGCGGTCGCCCGGTCGCGGGCGGTCGCGATCGACGCCGCGTGGTAGTCGGAGCCCAGGAACGACGAGCGCGGGTAGGCCTGCGCCATCAGCACCGTTGACGAGCCGTGCCCGCAGCCGACGTCGGCGACCCGGGCGCCGCTCTCGAGCTTCGGGACCACGCCGTCGAGCGCCGGCAGCCAGGCGGACACCAGGTTGGCGGCGTACCCCGGACGGAAGAACCGCTCGCACCCCTCGTGGACGTCGCCGGTGTGCTCGTGCCATCCCACTCCCGTGGCCGTCCGCGCGGCCTCGACGATCCGGTCGGCGTCGTGCACGGTGCCGAGGGCGATCTGGAAGAACCCCGGCAGGTACGCCGGGCTGGTCTCGTCGGCCAGCGCCACGGCGTGCTCCGGTGGCAGCGTGTAGCGACCCGAGCCGGCGTCGTACTCGACGTACCCTCCGGCCGCCTGGGCGTTGAGCCACTCGCGGGCGTAGGGCAGCCCCGTCTCCGTCCGGGCGGCGAGCTCCTCGGGCGTCGTCGGCCCGTGCTCGGCGAGGTCGCGGTAGTAGCCGAGCCGGTCGCCCAGGTGCACGAGGGCGCAGCCGAGCGTGGCGCCGACCTCGTCGACGGCCCGGAACACGAAGGCCATCAGCTTGTCGGTGTTGATCTGGGGGGACGCGTCGGTGGTCATGGCGCTCCTCCTTCCGTTCGTCGGTGGAGGGCTGACGCTAGGAAGCGCCTCCATTAGCATCAAGACTGATCACTTCAGGGAGTTCAGTGATGCTGATAGGCCAGGTGCGGTCCATCCGCGTGCTCTGCGCGATCGCGGAGCACGGCTCCTTCTCCGCTGCGGCCCGCTCCCTCGGGATGACCCAGTCGGCCGTCAGCCAGCACGTGGCCCTGCTCGAGCGCGAGACCGGACTGCCGGTCGTCGACCGCGGCACCCGGCCGGTCGAGCTCACCGAGGCCGGGGCGGTGCTGGTGCGCCACGGACGGGCCGTGACCCGGCAGCTCGAGGACGCCGAGCAGGCCCTCGCCGAGCTCGCGGGCCGGCGTGCCGGCCGGCTGCGACTCGGCGGCTTCCCGACCGCGCTGACGTCGTTCGTGCCGGCAGCGATCGCCCGGTTCCGCGAGGAGGCCCCCGAGGTCGCGCTGACGATGGTGGACGACCACATGCAGGGCCTGCTCCCCCGCCTGGAGCAAGGTGAGCTGGACCTGGCCGTGGTCTACGAGAATCCCGGCCTCCCCGGCGGGCTGCCCGGTCGGCTCGCGCTGACGCCGCTCTTCGACGACCGCTTCCGGGTGTTGCTGCCGGCGTCGCACCGGCTGGCCCGCCGGCGCGCGCGGCTGCGGCTCGCCGACCTCGCGGACGAGGCTTGGGTGGGCGGCCGCGCCGGCAGCGCCTGGTTCCGGATCGTGCTGCACGCGTGCCGCTCCGCCGGCTTCGAGCCGCGGACCCAGCTCGCCACCGACGACCACCGGGCGGTGCAGGCATTCGTGGCGGCGACCCTCGGAGTCGCCGTCGTCCCCGGACTCGCCGCCGACAACCCCCAGCCCGGCGTCGTCGTCCGCGACCTCGCCGACGCCGTCCCGGTGCGCCGCATCGGTGTCGCGCACCGCGCCGACGAGCCGGCGCCGACGCCGGTGCGGCTGATGGTCGACGTGCTCCGCGACGCTACGGCAGTACGCCGTGCCGGACGTGCGGCGCGACGTCGCGCATGACCCGCTCCAGCTGCCGCTCGTGGTCGGCGAGCGGCCACACCAGCACCAGGTCGGCGCCCGCGGCGGCGTAGGCGCTCAGCAGTTCGGCGCACGGCTCGGGTGGCCCGACCAGCACCCGACCCGCCAGCTCGCGCTCCGGACGACCGAGCACGTCCGCAAGCCGCGCGACCCGGTCGCCGCGCTCCCGTTCATCGTCGGTCACCCAGGTCCACAGGGTGGCGACCGTGCAGGGCAGCCGCCGGCCCGCCCGCTCCGCGACCAGCGCACGGCCGCGTGCGAGCTCCGTCGGCGTCGTGTTGTACGCCGAGGCCAGCCATCCGTCGCCGAGCCGGGCCACCCGCCGCAGACCGGCCGGCGATCCCCAGCTGGCGATCCAGATCGGCGGGCCGCCCGGTCGCACCGGCCGCGGCTCCAGCGCGGCCGCCCCGTCGTCGATCCCGAGGTGGGACCGCACCGCCCGGACCGCCTCCTCGAACCGCGACCAGCGTCGCTCGAAGTCCGCGCCGACCGCCGCATGGTCGGCGCGGGACGAGCCGGCACCCAGGCCGAGCACCAGCCGACCGCCCGACAGGACGTCGAGCGCCGCGGCCGCCTTCGCCAGCGCGGTCGGACCCCGCACGGCCGGGAGGGCCACGGTGGTCGCGAGGTCGAGGTCGCCGCTCGCGCCGACGACCGAGGCGAGCGCCACGATCCCGTCGAGCCACGGCCGCTGGAAGACCAGGTGGTCGTTGGCGGCCAGGGTGGTGAACCCGAGCTCGTCCGCGACCCGCGCGTAGGACGGGAGACTCGACACCGGCCAGCCCCGACCGTCCAGGTCGACCAGCGGCAGGTGCGCGCCGTACCTCATGCCGTCAGTGCGCGTGGGCCTTGGCAGCGGTGCGCGAGATCGACATGGCGAGGCCGACCAGGTGGCCGAGCCGGGCGATCTCGGAGTCGAGGAACCCCGGGCCGCCCCGGCGACCGATCACCACGATCTCCGACTTGTTGAGCCGGGCCGCGCAGGCGACCGCGTTGTCGTCGCCGATCTCCAGCGGCGCGGCGCGGTCGACGGGCACCCAGGTGAGGTCGCCGGGCGCGGCCTCCGTGGTGTAGACGATGCCGTCGATCTTGCTCACCCGGACCGCCCAGTCGGCGCGGAAGGTGACCGGCAGCAGGTCGATGAGCCGGTCGAGCGCGCCCTCGGGATCGGCGGTCAGCTCCTCGACGGCCTCGAGGTCGAGGAACAGGTTGCCGCCCGCGGCGTACCGACTGATCCAGACGACCCGGACGCCGTCGAGGGCGTTGCAGGCCGAGACGATGGAGTCGGGCATCGAGCCGGGCGCGATCTCCAGGAGCACGTCGTCGACGGCGGTGCCGTCGTGCCGCTTCTCCACGATCTCGATGGCGCCGATGTCACCGCCGACCTCACCGATGGCACCCGCGAGCCGACCGAGCGATCCGGGGACGTCGGGCAGCTCAACACGCAGCAGGAAGGGCATCACGCACTCCAATCTCCCCCGACCCTAGCCCCGAACTGTTGCGTCCGGGTTTCGTCCGATCACTCCGCGGGCGCCGCCAGCCGCAGCCGGAGCCCGGTCGCGCGCTGCGCGCGGGTGGCGACCGCGGCGCGGACGGCGGCCTCGGAGCCGACCACCCGCACGTGGTGCCGGGCCCGGGTGACCGCCGTGTAGAACAGCTCGAGGGTGAGCAGCCGGGAGCCCTCCTCGGGCAGCAGCACCGTGACCCGGTCGGCCTGGCTGCCCTGGCTCTTGTGGATGGTCATCGCGTGCATCGTCTCGACGGCGTCGAGGCGGCCGGGCGCGAACTCCTTGAGCCGCTCCGACCCCGCCACGAACGCCCGCCGCCGCGCGCCCTGCCGCACCACCACGCCGGTCTCGCCGTTGTAGACGTCGAGCGCGTAGTCGTTGCTCGTCACCAGCAGCGGCCGGCCGACGTACCACGGGCCGTAGACCTCGACGTCGGGGTCCTCGCCGAGCCAGCGCTCGACCCGCTGGTTCCAGCGGCGCACGCCGTAGGGGCCCTCGCGGTGGGCACAGAGCAGCCGGTAGCGGTCGAGCTCCTCGAGCGCGCGGGCGGGGTCCTCGGCGCTGGCGGCCTCCCAGACCGCCCGCGCGGCAGCGAGCGACTCGGGCCGCAGGGCGGCCTCGACCTCGGCCTCGTCGGAGGTCTCGATCCAGGACACCTGCTCGGACGGCGCCCGGAGCGCGCCGAGCACCGCGTCGGCGTCGCCCGTGCGCAGCGCGTCGGCCAGCGACTTGATGTCCTGCTCCGAGCGGAAGTTGGTGGTGAGCGCCGACACCGGGGAGTCGGGGCGCGCGTCGTAGCCGGCCACGAGGTCGCTGAGCACCGCGCCGGCGCCGACCGACGTGAGCTGGCGCGGGTCGCCGACCAGCACGAGCCGGCACTCGGGGCGCAGCGCCTCGAGCAGGCGGCCCATCATCGTCAGCTCGACCATCGACGACTCGTCGACCACGACCACGTCGTACTTCAGGCGGTTGCCGCGGTCGTGGCGGAAGCGGGTCGCGTTGTCGGGCCGCCAGCCGAGCAGCCGGTGCAGGGTCAGGCCGTCGAGACGCCCGACGAGCCCGGGCGCCTCCGGCCACGACTCGGCGACCGCGCCGAGCTCGGAGACCACGGCCTCCTGGAGCCGGGTGGCGGCCTTGCCGGTCGGGGCGGCGAGCGCGATCGCGAGCCGCCCGCCCTCGCCGGCCGCCTGATCGGCCAGCAGCGCCAGCAGCCGGGCGACCGTCGTCGTCTTCCCGGTGCCGGGGCCACCGGTGAGGATGGTGGTCCGCCGGTGCACGGTCGCGACCACGGCCGCCCGCTGCTCCGCGCTGAAGTGCCCCGCCTCGACGCGGGCCAGCGCGGCCTCCAGCCGGGCCTCGTCGACCGCGGGTGGCGCCAGGGCGAGCCGGGCCTCGAGGTCGTCGTGGACCTGGGTCTCGAGCCGGTGGTAACGGTCGAGGTAGAGCAGCCCGAGCTCCCAGCGGACGGCGCCGGCGGCCACCAGCGGCGACGCCTCGATGGCGGCCACCCAGGCGGCCGGGTCGGGCCAGTCGAGGTCGGGCGCGGTCTCGGCGACGGTGGCGAGGTCGAGGCAGACCGACCCACGGCGTACGGCGCGCACCGCGAGCGCCACCGCGAGCAACACCCGCTCGTCGTCCTCGTCGCCGAGCGCGCCCATCCGGGTCGCGACGTGGAGGTCGGAGGAGGTGAGCACCCCGGCGGCGTTGTACGTCGCGAGCAGCCCGGTCGCCCCGGTCGCGATCCGCCAGTCGTGCTCGCCGGTCGGCTCGAACAGTGGTTCCTGAGGAGCCGAGGGACGAGGCGTCTCGAAGGGCTCAGTCATCGGGTGTCTCCGTCCGGGAGGCACCGGGCGGCGGTGGGAGATCCACGCGCTGCGCGCCGAGAAGGGTGGCGGAGACACCACTCATCGCGCACCGTCCAGCAGGTCGGAGAGGTCCTCGACGAGTGCGACCGGAGGGCGCCACGCGAAGACGCCGCAGGGTGCGCCGTCGACCAGCGGCGTCTCGGGTCCGCACATGCCGCGCAGATAGAGGTAGAGCACGCCGCCGAGGTGCCGCTCCGGGTCGTAGCCGGGCTGGCGCCAGCGCAGGAAGCGGTGCAGCACGGCGGCGTAGAGCAGCGCCTGGAGCGGATAGTCGCTGTGGCCCATCGCGCCGTCGAGCGCCTCGGGCCGATAGCTGTGGGCGGTCAGCGGCTGGTCGACCGGGCCGAGCCAGTTGGTCTTGTAGTCGACGACCAGGTAGGTCGGACCCTGCTCGGTGCGCAGCCGGAGCACCACGTCGACAGAGCCGGTGAGGTAGCCGCGCAGCGTCTGCTCGCCGAGCGGTCCGGTGAGCTGCACGGCGTACGCCCGCACCGGGTCGCCCTCGGGCAGGTGCCGCTCCAGCAGCGGGCCGAGATCGCCCAACAGGCCGTCGCCGAGCGGGAGCTCGAACTCCATCTCGCGCAGCCGGTCGGCGAGCGACACCTGGCGCAGCGACGCCCCGCCCGCGAGCGGCCCGAGCGGCGAGTCGCAGACGGCCACCAGCGCGTCGGCGAGCTCCTCGCGGTCGAGGGCGACCGGCCACCAGCCGAGCTGCTCGTCGATGTGGCCGAGCAGCTCCGCGCGCAGGTCGGTCGCGTCGGGGTCGGTGTGCTCCAGCACGGCGTGGACGAGCGATCCGAACGTCGCGCCGACCGGCAGCCCGGCCATCGGCGAGGGCACGTCGCCGGCGACGGGCGCGGGCACCTCGACGATCTCCGGGCCGAGCACTTCGTCGTCCTTGGCCGACACCTCGGGCTCGCTGACCACGGCTCCGGCCGGGCCGGTGGCCACCTCGACCCTGCTGAGGGAGGAGTACGACGCGCGCCGCCACTCGGTGTCGACCTCGCGGGTGAACGAGCGGGCCGCGAGGGAGACCGGGTCGGGCAGCGGCGGGTCGACACCGGGATCCTGGTGCACCGCGAGCTCGGGCGCGGGTCCACCCCGGTCGCGCCACTGCGCGAAGAGCGTGACGACCGTGTCGTCGTCGGGCACCGGCGGCGTCTCGGGGACCTCGGTGGCGTCGGTCGCGCGCATCAGCATGCGGTGCAGCGGCGACGCGACGGCGTTCTTGGTCGGTGCCCACCAGGCGATCACCTGCGACTTGGCCCGCGTGACCGCGACGTACAGCAGGCGCAGCCACTCGCCGGCCTCCTCGTCGGCCCAGCGACGGCAGTGGTCGCCCCACTCGGCACCGGCGCCGCCCACGTCGAGGCAGCGGTGGCCGTCGTCGTCGTGGAAGAGCGGGCGGGTCGGCTTCGGGACGAAACGGTCGGCGAGGGCGGGGAGGTAGACGACGGGGTACTCCAGCCCCTTGCTCGCGTGGATCGTCACCAGCTGCACCGCGGCGGCGTCGGAGTCGAGCCGGCGGGTGCGCTCGATGCCGCGGCCGGCGCGGCCCTCGGCGACCTGAGCGCGAAGCCAGGTCAGCAGGGAGACCAGGCCGTGCCGCTCGGTGAGCGTGACCTCGTGCAGCGCCTCGCCGATGTGGCGCAAGTCGGTGAGCCTCCGGTCGCCGCCGACCTCGGCGAGCACGCGCTCGGGCAGCCCGGCCACGTTGGCGGCCTCCAGCACCGCGGCGAGTCCGCGGGTCGTGAACAGCTCGACCCAGCCGCGCAGGGTGTCGGCGACCTCGTCGGTGAGATCGTCGCCGCGCGCGTCGAGCTCGGCAGCGGAGTGGCCGACGAAGCAGGTGAGCGCCGCCGACCGCACCCGGGCGCTGCGGTGCGGCTGCTCGAGCGCCTCCAGCAGCGTCAGCCACTCGACCGCGGCCGGCGTCGCGAAGACGCTGCCGCCACCGGCGATCACGGCCGGCACCCCGATCTCCAGCAGCGCCTCGCGCACGGCGGCGAGGTCGGCATGGCGGTAGCTGATCACCGCCACGTCGCGCGGCCGGATCGGCTCGCAGTCGTACGTCGCGCCGCTGGCCAGCAGGCGGCGGACGTCGAGCGCCAGGTCACGGGCGATGTGGGGCCGCACATCCTTGACCGACAGCATCGCGTGGCCACGGCGGTTGAAGGTCTCGCGGCGCACCACCCGCACCCGGAACGGCTCCGCCGCTGGCGCCCCGACGAGCCGGCTCTCGCCGTGATGGGCGGTCACGTCGCGCACCACGATCCGGTCGTCGCCGAGCGCCGCCCCGGCCAGCAGCCGCTGGAACCCGTCGAGCAGCGGCCCGTCGCTGCGCCAGTTGACCGCCAGCGTCTGCTTCGTCCGCGCGGTCTCGGCCGCCCGGAGATACGTCGTGACGTCGCCGCCCCGGAACGCGTAGATCGCCTGCTTCGGATCGCCGATCAGCACCATCGTGGCGTGGCCGGAGAAGGCGCGGTCGAGCACCTGCCACTGCACCGGGTCGGTGTCCTGGAACTCGTCGACCAGCACGATGCTCCATCGCTGCCGCATCCGCTGGGCGGCCGCGCCGTCCTCGTCGGCGAGCGCGTCGGCGAGCTGGGAGAGCAGGTCGTCGTAGGACAGGATGCCGAGCCGGCGCTTGCGCCGGTCGAGCTCCTTGCGCACGGCCTCGGCGAAGCTGACCTTGCGGCCCGCGGGCGTGCCGCGCTCCTCGCCGGCCGGCTCCAGGCGCGCCTGCGGGTCGCCCACGGCCGCCCGTGCGATCGCGAGCGCCTCGGCGTGCGTGAAGACCGGCCCACCCTCGTCGTAGGCGAACGCGCGGAGGAAGAGGTCGTCGACGGTCTCCTTGACCAGGTCGTCGAGGTCCTCGACCAGCCGGGCCCGGGAGTCGGTGTCGCCGGCGGTGCCGAGCGAGTCGAGCACCATCGAGCAGAACTGGTGGGTGGTCGCGATCGTCGCCGCGTCGAAGCCGGCCAGCGCCTCGGTGACCCGGCGGTGGCCGAGCCGCCGCCGCTCGGGCTCCCAGCCACGCAGCATCCGCACCAGCTCGGTCTCGCCCACGTCGCCCGAGACGGGGTCGTCGCCGAGGACGCGCTCGGCCTCGACCAGCTGGGTACGCACCCGCTCGCGGAGCTCCTGGCTGGCCGCGCGGCCGAACGTCACGACGAGCATCTGCTCCAGGCGGGCGACCCCCTCGGCGACGTACCGGGTCACGAGCGCACCGATGGTCCAGGTCTTGCCCGTGCCGGCGCTAGCCTCGAGGAGCACGGTGCCGGTGGGCAGCGGGTCACTGATGCTGAACGGCGTCATCGGCGCGCTCACAGCGGGCCCACCTTCTCGGCGCCGGTGAGCAGCGGCTCCCAGATCCGCCAGGCGTGCTCGGGCAGCCCGGCGTCGAGCAGTACCCGCACCGGAGCCCGGGCACCGAAGACCCGCTGGTGGTAAGAGTCGTCATCCTCGCCGGAGATGCCCAACATGTTGTGTGGATCGGTCTCCCACTCCCGGCCCGCGGCCTCGGCGGGCGAGAGGTCCTGGCCCATCAGCTCGCGCGCGTGCGCCTCGGCCCAGGCCCCGGCGCTCTTGACCGGCACCGGCAGCGGCTCGCGCAGCCCGCGCTCGCGCAGGTCGACGAGGTCGCGCAGCCAGCCGACGGCGCGGTGGTCGAGGGGACCGGAGATCGCGCGCTTCGGGCCGGCTCGCTCGCGGCCGATGGCGTGGGCGGTCCAGTGCTGGTCGGGGTACGACGCGCTGAGCGCCAGCAGGTCGGCCCAGGCCTGCAGCCGCTGCCGGTAGTTGAGCCGCGAGTAGCCCAGCGAGACCACCCGGCTGCCGTAGACGCCGGGCACCGTGCCGGTGAGCCGGCGGCCGTCGCCGAGGTCGACGTCGACGTCGACGGACCGGCGCTCGCCCTGGCGCACGTCGACCGTGCGAGCCCAGAGCCGCTGGCACTCCTCGACGACCTCGTTGAGCGCGGCCCGGCCGAGGCCGCCCGGCGGGAGGGTGCCGGCGAGCTGCTCGGCGGTCATCACCGCGACCGGGTCCTGCCCGGCGAGCAGCTCGCGCAGCAGCCGATCGCCGACCTGCCACTTCTCCAGGCTGTCGAGCGCCACCGGGATCGCGTCGGCGAGGTCGTCGGGCTCGAACGGGGTCGCCACGTCGAGCCGCTCGCGCAGGAAGGTGCGCACCGGGTGGGCGAGGAACGCCTTGAGGTCCTGCAGCGACACGTCCTCGCGAGGTCGCGGGGGCAGCGGGCCGGTGAGCAGCGGCGGGGGCTCGCGGCGGACGCTCCACGCCGAGCGTGCACCGGCCAGTGCGGCGGCATCGAAGCTGAACGGTCGCTCCGGGGCGAAGTTGCGTGCGTCGTACGGCTGGAGCGGGTGCCGGGTCTCGACGCGGTCGCGCACCGGTGCGGCGGTGGTGCGATCGGCGGCGTCGAGGATCTCGCCGAGGGGTACGGCGGGCGGGCGGCGCGCGCCGGACTGCTCGTCGGCACCGCTGTAGGTGATGACGAGGCGCTCGGTCGCGGCCAGCACGGCGTCGAGGAGGAGCTGGCGGTCCTCGCTGCGGGCGTCCCGCTCGCCGGTCAGCGGCCGCCGGCCGAGCACGTCGTCGCCGTCGACCGCTCCGGCACGGGGGAACACGCCGTCGTCGAGGCCGATCAGGCACACGACGCGGTGCGGCACCGAGCGCATCGGCACCAACGTGGCGACCGTGAGCGTGCCGGTGCGGAAGTTGGCGCGGGTCGGGCGGCCGGCCAGGCGGGACTGGAGCATCGCGCGCACGTCGGAGAGCCGCAGCTCGACCTCGCCCTCGTGGGACGAGGCGGCGGCGCGGGCCAGCTCGCGCTCGAACTGCGGCAGCTGCCAGGCGTCGTCGGCGTCGACGTCGGTGAGCGACCGTACGCCGTCGCGCAGCCGGGCCGACCAGTCGGCGACGGTCCGCGCGCCGGCCAGCCCGGTCAGCGTCGCGTCGAGTCGCTCGACCAGTTCGGCGAGCCGGCCGGCGAGGTCGATCTCGCTGCTGCCGATGTCGTCGAGCGGCAGGCCGCGACCGAGATGACGGTGGTCGTCGCCGCTCATGGCGACGCCCAGCAGGATCCGGTCGAGGCCCATCCGCCAGGTGTTGTGGGGGAAGCGCTCCATCTGGAACGCCCTGCGGGAGTCCTCGTCGAGGCCCCAGCGCACCCCGGCGCGGGCGACCCAGCGGCTGACCCGGTCGAGCTCGTCGTCGGTGAAGCCGAACCTCAGGCGACAGGGCTCGCTGCCGGCCAGGTCGAGCACATCGGCGGCCGTGACCCGACCACCCGAGAGCTCGAGGAGCCGGCCGGCCACGGCGAGCAGCGGGTTGGTGCTGGTCAACGCGCGGTCGGCCAGCTTGACCCGGAGCAGGTGCGCGGGGTGCCCCCGCGTCGCGGGGCCCTGGCTCGTCGCGAGGCCGAACCCGGCTGAGATCAGCGGCGCGTAGGACTCGATGTCGGGGCACATCACGAGGATGTCGCGCGGCTCGAGGGTGGGGTCGTCCTGGAGCAGCCCGACCAGCACCTCGCGCAGCACGTCGACCTGGCGGGCCGGGCCGTGGCAGGCGTGCACCTGCAGGCTGGTGTCGGCGGCGTCGAGGAGGCGGCCGGCGCGCTCGTCGTACGACGGAGCATGGTTGGCGCGCAAGTCGTGCTGGAGCCAGCCGAGCAGCGTGGCCGGGTCACCCTCGGGCGCCGGCACGAGCTCGGCGTCGATGCCGTCGAGCGTGCGGCGCAGCTCGCGGGCGTCGCGGCCGAGCGAGGCGAGCAGCGGGTGCCCGACGCGTTCGGACGAGGCGTCCTCGTCGCGCGACACGACGCCGCCGAGCCCGTTCAGGTCGTCCCAGAGCGTCGGCGACGGCTGCGGGAGGAAGAGGTGGACGTCGCGGTGCTCCCCGAGCGCCCGCAGCAGCGCCACCTCGGTGACGGGGATGCGGGTGTGCCCGAAGAGGCTCAGCCGCCCCGGCAGCGGCAGGTCGGCCCCGCCCTCCTCCAGCGCCGCACAGGTCTCGGCGTGCCGGACGTCGGGCGGTGGGGCGGCCACCTTCTCGAGGAGCCGCCGCCACAGCTCCGCCTGCCAGCGCAGGTCGTCGGCGAGGTCACCGTCGTCTCCCTGGCGCCAGGCGGTGACCAGACCGGGTCGCTGTACGGCGTACGACGCGTAGAGGTGCGCCAGCCGGATCGCGACCGAGTAGCGACGGTTGCGGCGCAGCTCCTGGTCCGGGCCCTCCCGACCGTGGCCGAGATGTCTGGCGAGGGTCTCGAACCGCGGGTCGTCGAGGCTCTCGTCGATCGTCGCGAGCAGCGGCCAGACCAGCCGCTCGGGGTCCCACGGGTCGTCGCGCTCGCGGCCGAGCAGCAGGCTGACCAGGCTGCGCGGGTTGAGGAACCGCACCCCCGCGCACACCCCGTCGCCCCCGCGCGGACCCGCGCCGAGCCGGTGGCTGAGCCGCTGGGTGAGCCACCGCTCCACGCCCTTGGCCGGCACCACCACGACCTCCTCGGCGAACGGATCGTCGAGCGGTGCGGCCAGCAGGTCACCGAGGCGGTCGGCCAGCACGTCGGTGCGGGCGGCTCGGTGGATCTGCAGGGGCACGGGCCGACCCTATGGGGTGGCGGGGACAGCTGCTCGTTTCCCCGGCCGCCCGGGGAAACGAGGGCGACACGCCGACGGCGCACGGCGTGTCGCCCTCGCTTCGCCTGACCGGTCCTACGCGTCCCGCCGCCGCACCACGACGTACGCCGCGGCGAGCAGCACGGCGATCTCCACGAGGAAGACGCCGAAGCCGGGCCAGGGGTCGAGCAGGTTCGGGTTGAACGCGACCGGGGTCGAGACCGCGGAGCCGGCGTTGCCGGGCATCAGCTTGGTCAGCCACTCGCCGACCGCGCCGGGCACCAGGTTCACCATGTTGCCCAGGATCAGCATCAGCGCGAGGACCACCGAGATGGTGCCGGCGGTGTGCCGGAGCAGGAAGCCGACGGCGAGCGTGAAGATGCCGATGCCGGCGAGGTAGAGACCGGAGCCGTACATCGAGCGGAGCACGTCCCCCTCGAGGGCCATCCCGATGCCCTCGCGGTCCAGGAAGTAGTTGCCGCCGGCGTACCCGACCAGCGCGGTGCCGGTGCCCACCACGAAGAACACGACGGTGACCAGAACCGCCTTCGCGGCCAGCACCCGGCCGCGCGCCGGCACGGCGGCGAACGTCGTGCGGATCATGCCGGTGCCGTACTCCGTCGTGACGACCAGCGCACCGAGCACCACGGCGGTGATCTGGGCGACCATCATCCCCCAGGTGATGAAGGAGCCCGGCGACTCGTCGGCGTCGGCCGAGGCCAGCCAGTCGGCGTTGCCCCAGCACATCAGGATCGTCAGGCCCGCACCGAGGACGAACGTCGCGAGCAGCGTCCACCACGTCGAGCGGACGGTGCGCAGCTTGAGCCACTCGCCCCGCAGCACGGCCGCGAACGACGGCCGGGCAACGTCGCCGCGCTCGACGACGCGGCCGGACTCCATGAGCGTGGCGGTCATCGGGCGACTCCTTCCGAGGGGGCGATCGCGTGGTACTCGACGCTGTCGGCGGTCAGGCCCATGAAGGCGTCCTCGAGCGAGGAGCGCACCAGCGTCAGCTCGTGGACGGCCAGGCGGTGCTCGAAGAGCAGCTCCCCGACCGACGGCGCGTCGAGCCCGACCACGCGGATCTCGTCGTCGTGCCGGCTGACCTCGAGGCCGCGTCCGCCCAGCACGGCCGCCGCGTCGGCGAGGGCCGGCGCCTTCACCCGGACGTACGACGCGGCGTGGTCGCTCATGAACTCGGTCATCGAGCAGTCGGCGAGGATCCGCCCGCGGCCGATCACCAGCAGGTGGTCGGCCATCAGGGCCATCTCGGACATCAGGTGGCTGGAGATGAAGACGGTGCGGCCCTCGTCGGCGAGCTGTCGTGCGAACGTGCGCACCCAGCGGATGCCCTCCGGGTCGAGGCCGTTGACCGGCTCGTCGAGGACCACCACGGGCGGGTCGCCGAGCATCGCGGCGGCGATGCCGAGCCGCTGGCCCATGCCGAGCGAGAACCGCCCGGCCCGCTGGCCGGCCACCGGCTCCAGGCCGACCAGCTCGAGCACCTCGCCGACCCGGGTGGTCGGGATGCCGTTGGACGCCGCCATCCACCGCAGGTGGTCACGGGCGGACCGCCCGGGGTGGATGGCGTGCGCGTCGAGGAGCGCGCCGATCTCGCGCAGCGGCGCGGGCGACGCGGCGTACCGGTGTCCGTTGACGCTGACCGTCCCCGACGTCGGGGCGTCGAGGCCGAGGATCATCCGCATCGTCGTCGACTTGCCGGCGCCGTTCGGGCCGAGGAAGCCGGTGACGCGGCCGGGCTCGACCACGAAGTCGATGCCGTCGACAGCGTTCTTGCTCTGCCCCTTTCCGGTGGTGAAGCGCTTGGTGAGGGAGTGGGCACGGATCATGGGTCGACCCTCCATCGCGCGGGCCCCTCGGCACATCGGGGAGCACCCCCGGACCGACCCCGAGATCCCCTGATCCGCTGCGGGGGTACGCCGTGCGTCCCTACCCTCACCAGACATGAAGCGACTCCTCGTTCCCCTCGCCGGGCTCGGCCTCGTCGGCTCCGGCTTCGCCGCGGGCATCACCGTCACCGCCGCCGCCGCGGACGACGACCCGGCCCCGGTCACCGTGGCCCGCCAGTCGCTCGCCGAGGCCCCCGGCCCGACCGGCTCCCCGAAGCGCACGCTCGGCCTGAGCAAGGTCGTGGTGATGCCGGGTGCCGCCCTCGCCTCGCACCACCACCCCGGCACCCAGCTCGGGTACGTCGCCGAGGGCGTGCTCACCTACACCGTCGAGACCGGCCGCGCGCGGCTGATGACCGGCCCCGGCGACGACGCCGAGCTGGTCCGGGTGATCAAGCCGGGACAGACCGTGAAGGTGCGCCCCGGCCACTGGCTCGTCGAGGAGCAGGGCGAGGTGCACCACGCCCGCAACGCGGGGACCACCCCGATCACGCTCTACGTCGCCACGCTCTTCAAGACCGGCGCGCCGGCGGCGATCGCGGACTGAGCCGGGCAGAGCCGGATTGAGGCACGATGGCGTCCATGCCAGCCTCCGAGCCGCAGCCGGTCACGACGCCGCTCACCCGGGCCGCCATCTTCCTGGTCCTGACCGTGGACGCCGGCGGCGAGTCGACGGTGCGCGAGGTGCTGGCCGACGTGCCCGGGATGGCCCGGGCGATCGGCTTCCGCAACGTCGAGGCAGCGCTCTCGTGCGTGGTCGGGATCGGCAGCGCGGCGTACGACCGGGTGCTCGGCGGCGCCCGGCCCGCCGAGCTGCACCCCTTCGCGGAGATCCGGGGTCCGCGCCACCACGCGCCGGCCACGCCGGGGGACCTCTTCTTCCACATCAAGGCCGAGCAGCAGGACCTCTGCTTCGAGCTCGCCTCCCGGCTGACCCGGCGGCTGCGCGGGGCGGCCACGATCGTCGACGAGGTGCACGGCTTCCGCTACTTCGACCGCCGCGACCTGCTCGGCTTCGTCGACGGCACCGAGAACCCGGTCGGCGTCGCGGTCGACCGGGCGCTGCTCGTCGGCGACGAGGACCCGGACTTCGCCGGCGGCAGCTACGTGGTCATCCAGAAGTACCTGCACGACGTGGACGCCTGGAACGCGATGACCGTCGAGGAGCAGGAGGCCGCGATCGGCCGGGAGAAGCTCTCCGACATCGAGCTGCCCGACGAACAGAAGGCGCCGGGGGCGCACACCGCGCTCACCAGCATCGAGGACGCCGACGGCACCGAGCTGCAGATCCTGCGCGACAACATGCCCTTCGGCAGCCTGACGGGCGCACCGGGCGGCACCGGCGAGTACGGCACCTACTTCATCGGCTACACCCGCGACCCCGCGGTGATCGAGCGGATGCTGCGCAACATGTTCCTCGGCGACCCGCCCGGCACCACCGACCGCCTGCTCGAGGTCTCCACCGCCACCACCGGCGCACTGTTCTACGTGCCGACCGTCGACCAGCTCGAAGGCTGACGGGGCGGGCTCCCACCGCGCGCTCGTCGCGGGGCAGCGACTCGTCCGGTCCGCGACGGGGTACGGCGTACCCATGACCGATCAGACGCCCGACCCCGAGCCGGAGGTCGCGGCACCCACCCCTCCCACCCAGGACCCGCTGCGCCGATCACGCACCAGCGGCGCCTGGACGGCCGTGATCATCGCGGCGGTCCTGCTGGTCCTGCTGGTCACCTTCATCGCCCAGAACACCGCCGACGTGCACATCTCCTTCCTCGGCTGGGACGGCACCGCACCCCTGGCGGTCGCGCTCCTGATCGCGACCGTGGGCGGCATCGTGCTCACCGCTGCGGTCGGCACCCTGCGGATCTGGCAGCTGCGCCGCCGGGTCCGTCGCGGAGGCCACTGAGATGACTAATTCCAAGGTCTCGCACGCTACGCGACGCTCAGCATCCACGCTGGCTGCGTTGCCAGCGCTCGAGAGACATCCAGTCTGTCGTCGCGCCGGCGCCTGGCCAGCGCGGCGCTGAGCGCCGCTCACTTGCACGATCCCTTGGAATTACTCATCTGAGATGAAGCCGGCGGACTCGGCGAAGTCGGGGCGACGACGCGGGTTCTCTGAGAAAGTGGGGAGCCGTCGTGGCTCGGGGAAGGCGTTCGGAGGTGGTCGGTGATGACCGGACAGCAGGTGCCGATGGAGCTGGGCGAAGCCGAGCGCGAGGAGTCGTCCGGGGACCGTCAGGAGCCGATGGACCTCGCCGAGGCCGAGCACGACATCGCGATCGGGCAGCACGAGGTGCCCATGGACCTGGCCGTGCCCGACTCCACGGCGTCCGGGCCGATCGCTCCGGTGCCGCTGCCGGCGACCGCCGGCGACGTACCGGACCGGCCGAGCCCGGGCCGGGGCGGCCGGCCGGCGATCACCCGGCCCGGGCGGTACGTCCACGAGCCGGTGCGCTACCAGGACTCCAAGAGCCAGGTGAAGTACGGCCCGGGTGAGGGCCTCTCGCCCGGAGACCAGACGCGGGCCTACCAGAAGATCTACGGTCAGGCGCCGCCGACGGAGACCGAGGCGGACCCGACGACCCGTCCCCTGCTCAAGAAGCGGCCGCGCCGGGCCAAGGACAAGCAGTCGGCGATCTTCGAGCGCCTGACGCAGTACGACAGCAGCCACGGCGCCTACCTCGCCCACGCCCATCGCACCGGCCGGCCGCTCACCCTCCAGGAGCAGACAGCCCAGGACGCCGGCGACAACGCGCCGGACTCGAGCATCAACCACGTCATCGCCTCCGGTGTCGGCCAGAACACCCTCAACCAGGCCCTGGCGAACTTCTCGCGCGGCGCGGAGACCGCACCCGCCCCGGGGTCGCTGGCCCTGCAGGCGGCCGCGGTCGGACGGGTGCAGATGTACAACCGGGCGATCGCGTTGGAGAACCACAAGTCCCCGGACTCCGCCGACTCGAGCCAGCCGGAGGTGGTCGCCGCACGCAACACCCTGCTGAGGAACACCCTCGCGCTCATGGAGACGGGCGGCCTGGACAAGTACCGGGCGCTCCTGAAGAGCACCTTCGACTCGCCGGGCAACCTGCGCGTGGGCCACGACGGCGCCAACAACGCCGTGTCGACCGGCGTCGACGTCGAGCTGACCCCGCAGGGCCTGCCCACCCAGCGGAGCCAGCGACTCCTCGACGCCCACCTGGCCGCCGCACCCGACCACGACACCGACATCTGGACGACGTTCACCGACGATGCCGACGTGCCCGTGGAGAGCCGCCTCGCTGCGCTGTCGAGCAGCCAGGAGGCCCCGAACCCGGAGCAGGCCGACGTCTACCTGGCTCCGGAGCCGGCGCCCGCGCCGTCCTTCGTCAAGCGCCCGAGCAAGCGACCGCGCACGAGTCGGCCGGCCACCACGACCGGGGCGACCCGCACGTCGCTGAAGGCCAGCAGCAGCATCCAGCTCGCCCAGAAGACCGAGGAACGGAAGGCGCGAGCCAGCGCCCGGGCCAAGGAGCGGCGACAGCAGGCTGCCGCGAGTCGACGCCGCACGCCGTCGGACGACGAACTCTAGGCCAGCGGCGCGAGCGGCGCGGTGTTCCTACCTGCGCACCCCCGAGCGCTGGCGGGTCGCGCACACCGGCTACCGCCGTACCTCGAGATCACCTACGACCTGGCCGACCTGCCGAGCCTGAAGGTCAAGGGGCCCGGGGAGCACACGCAGGTGTAGCCGTCTCCGGCGCACCACGGCGCACCCAGAGGAGAGCCGGCCTCGAGGAACGCCCATACATTCTGTCAACCAGAATTCTCTGTTCTTCACAGTGGTGGACGGCCCAGGCTCGTCGGCATGAGCACCACGCAGACCCCCGTCCGGCTGCAGGCCGTCGCTGCTCCGGACCAGCCCGACGTGACCCCCGCGCTGGAGGACCTCTACCGCGGCTTCGAGCGGGAGCTGCTCGTGCCGCTGTGGACCGAGATCGGCGACCTGATGCCGGCGCACCCGCGCTCCCGCGCGGTGCCGCACCTGTGGCGATGGGAGAGCCTGCGCCGGCTGGCCGCGCAGGCCGGCGAGATCGTGCCGGTCGGACGCGGCGGCGAGCGCCGCGCGATCGCGCTGGCGAACCCGAGCCTGGGTGGCCGGCCGTTCGCGACGCCGACGCTGTGGGCGGCGATCCAGTACCTGATGCCGGGCGAGGACGCCCCCGAGCACCGGCACACCCAGCACGCGTTCCGGTTCGTCGTCGAGGGCGAGGGCGTGTGGACGGTCGTGGGTGGCGACCCGGTGCCGATGCGCCGCGGCGACTTCCTGCCTCAGGCAGGCTGGAACTGGCACGCCCACCACAACGCCACGCAGCAGCCGATGGCGTGGATCGACGGTCTGGACATCCCGTTCCAGTACCTCACCGAGGCGCAGTTCTTCGAGTTCGGCCGCGACGAGATCTCCGACGCCGAGCGGATCACCCCCGAGCGCTCCCGCTCCGAGCGGCTGTGGGGCCACCCCGGCCTGCGCCCGCTCTCGGCCGGCAGCGGGGCGACCGCGCTCACACCGGGCTCCCCGCTGCTGGCCTACAAGTGGGAGTTCACCGACCGGGCCCTGGCCGACCAGCTCGCCGTCGAGGCCGAGGGGTACGGCGGGACGGTCGAGCCCGGCCACGCCGCGGTCCGCTATGCCAACCCCGCCACCGGAGCCGACGTGCTGCCGACGATCCGCGCTGAGATGCACCGCATCGCCCGCGGCGCCGAGACCGCCCCGGTCCGCGAGACCGGCTCCAGCGTCTACCAGGTCTTCGACGGCTCCGGCACCGTCACCGTCGGCGACCGGACCTGGTCGGTCACCCGCGGCGACCTGTTCGTGGTGCCGTCGTGGGAGCCCTTCTCCGCCCGTTCCGAGGCGGGGTCGACCGACTCCGACTCCGGCGGCCTCGACCTGTTCCGCTTCTCCGACGCGCCCGTCTTCGAGGCGCTCCACCTCGACCGACAGGAAGTCACCCGATGAAGCTCGCCACCATCCGCACCGGCACCGGGACCCGCGCCGTACGGCAGGACGGCGACCTGCTCGTCGACCTCGGCCACGCCGACCTCGGCGCCTACCTGGCGGCCGGCTCGCCGGCCCCGGCGGCCGACGCCGCGACGTACCCGGTCGAGGGCGCCGACTTCGCGCCGGTCGTCCCGAACCCGTCCAAGGTGATCTGCGTCGGCCACAACTACACCAACCACATCAAGGAGATGGGCCGCGAGCTGCCGGCGTACCCGACCCTCTTCCCGAAGTTCGCCGACACCCTGATCGGCGCCCACGACGACATCGTCAAGCCCGCCGAGACCGACGCCCTGGACTGGGAGGTCGAGCTCGTCGTGGTGATCGGCACGCCGGTACGCCGCGCGTCCGAGGCCGAGGCCGAGGCCGCCATCGCCGGGTTCACGGTGATGAACGACGTGTCGGTGCGCGACTGGCAGTTCCGCACCATCGAGTGGACCCAGGGCAAGATCTGGGACTCCTCCACCCCGGTCGGCCCGTACCTGGTCACCCCCGACGAGGTCGGCGGCGTCCGGCCGGCGCTGACGGTGCGCACCACGGTCGACGGCCGGGTCATGCAGGAGGACGACACCGCCACCCTGCTCTTCGACCCGGTCCACCTCGTGCAGTACGTCTCCACCGTCATCCGGCTCAACCCCGGCGACCTGATCGTGACCGGCACTCCGGCCGGCGTCGGCCACGCCCGCGACCCCAAGGTCTACCTGGTCGGCGGCGAGACCGTCGTCACCGAGGTCGAGGGCATCGGCGCCTGCACCAACACGGTGGTCAAGGAGTGAGCCGCACGCCGCAGGACGCCCGCCGCTGGGTCGACGAGGGCACCACGCTGCTGCTCGACGCGGTCGCCGGCCTCGACGCACCGGCGTACGGCGAGCCCACCCTGCTGCCCGGCTGGACCCGCCAGCACCTCGTCGCCCACGTGGCGGCCAACGCCGACGCGCTCGGCAACCTCGTGCGCTGGGCGGCGACCGGCGTACCCACCCCGATGTACGCCGGCCCCGAGGAGCGCGCCGCGGGCATCGAGCGCGGGTCGCGGCTCTCGGCCGCCGAGCTCGACCGCTGGCTGCGCGGCTCCACGGCCGAGCTCGCGGCCGCGATGGGCCGGCTGACCCCCGAGCAGTGGGCCACCGAGGTCACCACCGCCCAGGGCCGCACCGTCCCCGCGACGGAGATCCCCTGGCTCCGGGCCCGCGAGGTGTGCGTGCATGCCGTCGACCTCGACCTCGGCATCACCTTCGCCGACCTGCCGGCCGACTTCCTCACGGCGCTCTGCGAGGACGTCGTCGCCAAGCGCGGCCAGGTGCCGCTGGTCGAGGGCCCTGTCGACCAGCGCGTGGCCTGGCTCACCGGCCGACCGCACGGGCTGGCCGGCGCACCCGACCTGGGAGCCTGGCTGTGAGCCCCGACGCGATCGTCGTGGGCGGCGGCATCGGCGGCCTGAGCACGGCGTACGCCCTGTCCCGCCAGGGGCTCCGGGTGCGCGTGCTCGAGCAGGCCAAGGAGTTCGGCGAGGTGGGCGCGGGCATCCAGATCGCGCCCAACTGCACGCGGATCCTGCACGAGTACGGCCTCCTCGACGAGGCGAAGTCGCTCGGCGTGCTGCCGACCAGCATGGTGATGCGCGACGCCGTCGACGGCACCGAGCTCACCCGGCTCGACCTCGTCGACCTCGAGCGCACCTACGGCTTCCCCTACATGGTGATCCACCGCAGCGACCTGCACGGGCTGTTCCTGCGCGCCTGCCAGCGCGCCGGCGTCGACCTGCGCACCGACCAGCGGGTGGTGGGCTACACCAACACCGCCGACGGGGCACGGGTGCAGCTCGCCGACGGCCGGGTCGAGGAGGCGCCGGTGGTGATCGCCGCCGACGGCCTGCACTCGGTCGCCCGCACGCTGCTCGTCGACGACGAGCCGGTCAGCTCGGCGTACGTCGCCTACCGCGCCGCCGTGCCGATCGCCCGGGTCGAGCGCGAGGTCGACCTGTCCGAGGTGGTCGTGCACGTCGGCCCGGGCTGCCACTTCGTGCATTACGGGCTGCGCGGCGGCGAGATGCTCAACCAGGTGGCGGTGTTCCGATCGCCGAAGGCGCTCGCGGGCGAGGAGGACTGGGGCACCCCGGACGAGCTCGACGAGGCGTTCGACCGCACCTCGGCCGAGGTGCGGGAGGGCATCCCGCTGATGTGGCGGGACCGCTGGTGGCGGATGTACGACCGCGACCCCGTCATGACCTGGGTCCACGGCCGGATCGCGCTCCTCGGCGACGCCGCGCACCCGCCGCTGCAGTACATGGCCCAGGGCGCGATCATGGCGATCGAGGACGGCTGGGTGCTCGCCGAGCACGTCGGCCGGCGGCGCACGGACACCGATGCGGTCGACTGGCCGACCGTGCTCGCGGCGTACGAGGCCGTCCGGCCCGAGCACTGCCGCCGCGTGGTGCTCACGGCCCGCGCCTGGGGAGAGCTGTGGCACCTCGACGGCGAGCAGCGGCTGCAGCGCAACGCGCTGCTGCGGGCCCGGGACACCCACGACTACACCTACACGGACTGGATCTACGGGCCCACGGCGCTGACGCCGGACCAGGAACCGCCGATGTACCCGGTCGTCCCGCTGGGCTCGGCCGACCTCGTGGACGCCCCGTAACGCATTCGGGCCATGGACCCCGCCCCTCGGGCGTGCTTGTCTGCGGTGATGGGGCGGACCCTCGACGTGGACTACCTCGTGATCGGCGCCGGTGCCACCGGGATGGCCTTCACCGACGCGCTCATCGACCACGCGGACGTCACGGTCGCGCTGGTCGACCGGCGACACGCCCCGGGAGGGCACTGGCTCGCGGCCTATCCGTTCGTGCGCCTGCACCAGGCGTCGACGTTCTACGGGGTCGCGTCGACCCGGCTCGGTGACGGACGGCTCCAGACCCGCGGGCCGGAGGCCGGCCTGCACGACCGGGCCGACCAGGCGCGGATCTGCTCCTACTACGCCGACCTGCTGGCCGACCGGCTGGCGGCGACCGGTCGGGTGGAACTACTGGCAGGGTGCGAGTACGTCGGGGACCGGACCGTCGTCTCCCGGATCTCGGGCCGGCGGCACACGGTGCCGGACCGGTGCCGGCTGGTCGACGCGCGCTACCTCGCACCGGACATCCCGGCCGAGTCGCCGCCGCGGTTCGGGGTCGGCGACGGAGCGCGGGTGGTCCCGGTCAACTTCCTGCCGCACGTCGCGCAGCCCCCCGGCCGCTACGTCGTCGTCGGCTCCGGCAAGACCGCCACCGACGCCTGCGTCTGGCTGCTGGCGAACGGCGTGGACCCCGACGCGATCTGCTGGATCCGCCCGCGCGATCCCTGGATGCTGAACCGCGCGAAGATCCAGCCCGACCCCGAGGTCTTCCTCGGCATGGTGGCCGACCTGCTGCAGGCGTCCGCCGTGGCCACGTCGCTCCCCGAGCTCTTCCTGCGGCTCGAGGACCTCGACATCATGCTGCGCATCGACCGCTCCGCCAGCCCGACGATGGCCAAGACCCCGACGCTCGCGACCTGGGAGCTCGACCTGCTGCGGAGCATCGAGCACGTCGTCCGCCTCGGGCACATCACCACGGTCGGCCGCGACCGGATCGACCTCGAGCGGGGCTCGGTCCCGATCCCGGGCGACGCCCTGGTCGTCGACTGCGCCGCCGACGGCCTGAAGCGGCCGCCGCTGATCCCGATCTGGCGGCCGGAGGCGATCACGCCGCAGCCGATCCGGGCGGGATTCCCCTGCTTCGGCGCCGCGCTGGCCGGGTACGTCGAGGCGACCCGGACCGACGACGCCGAGAAGAACCGGCTCTGCCCGCCCTCGCCGTACGGCGACAGCCTCGCCGAGTGGGCCCGGATGAACGCGCTCGGGATGCGCAACGCGGCGTCCTTCGGCGCCGAGCCCGACATCAGGGAGTGGGCGGCCCGGGTCGCCCTGAACCCGGCGCGCATCCCGCCCGGCCACGACGGCTCCGCGGCGCTCGACGACGCCGTCGCCCGGATCGGCGCGCACGCGGGCCCCGCGGCCACCCGGCTCGCCGAGCTGGCCGCCGCCGGGTGACGCGCCGCGTCAGCCCGGCTGGATGTTCTGGTTGTGCCGGAAGAGGTTCCCCGGGTCGTACCGCCTCTTGAGCTCCGCCAACCGGTCGTAGTTGCCTCGGTAGTTGGCCCGGATCCGGTCCTGGTCGTCCTCGGCCATGAAGTTGATGTAGCCGCCCTCCTCGGAGTGCGGCGCGATGGCGTCGTAGTACTCCCGCACCCAGGCGGTGTTCCGCTGGTCGTCCTTCTCGTCCGGCCACATCCCCGCGATCACGGTGGCGAAGGTGGCGTCGCGGTAGGCGAACGCGGTCGCGTCGGACGCCACCCGGTGGCAGGCCCCGTTGATCGGGTAGATGTGCATCGTCGAGGTCATCTCCGGCACCTTCGACCCGTGCTCGACGTGGGCGTCGATCGCCTCGTCGGTCAGCTCCCTGACGAAGCTGGCCTTCCAGTAGTGACGCAGGCCCGCGGGGTAGAGGTCGTCGAAGGCGCTGTTCAGGGCGGGGTAGGGCATCGGCCCGACCATCTCCGCCACCACCGGCGCGAGGTCGCGGAACGGCTTGAGCACCTGCTCCCCGCGGTCGAGGTCACCGGACCAGCAGGTCACCATCAGGGCGAGCGTCGTGCCGTGCCGCTCCTCGGGGATGAACGGCAGCGGTGGCGCGATCTGGTAGGCCGGGAACCCGCCGAACTCCTCGGGCGCGTCGGCGATGAACTCCCGGTAGAGACGGAACAGCTCGCCCGCGCGGTCCAGCTCGAAGAACATCGGTCCGCCGTAGATGTCGGTGACCGGACTCAGCCGGAACTCGAACGACGTCACCACGCCGAAGTTGCCGCCGCCACCCCGGATCGCCCAGAAGAGGTCGGCGTCGTCGTCCTCGCTGGTGACGTGGAACGTGCCGTCCGCGGTCACCACGTCGGCCGCGACGAGGTTGTCGAGGCTGAGCCCCAGACCGCGCGCGAGGTACCCGATGCCGCCGCCGAGGGTGAGGCCGCCGACGCCGGTGGTCGAGATGATGCCGCCCGTGGTGGCCAGCCCGAACGGGTACGTCGCGGCGTTCAGGTCGCCCCACGTCGCGCCGCCCGCCACGGTGGCCGTCCGCGCCTTCGGATCGACCCGGACGCCGCGCATCGCGGACAGGTCGATCACCACGGCGCCGTCCGCCGTACCGAAGCCGGGCACGCTGTGCGCCCCGCCGCGCACGGCGATCGTCAGTCCGTGGTCGCCCGCGAACCGGACGGCGGTCAGCACGTCGCCGGCGTTCGCCGATCTGACCACCACGGCGGGACGTCGGTCGATCATGCCGTTCCGGACGGCGCGCGCCTCGTCGTAGTCGGCGTCGTCGGGTCCGATCACCGTCCCCCGGACCTGCTCGCGCAACGTGTCCAGCTCTGCGTTCATCTGACGCCTCCTCGTGGCTCGGCCCGCCGCCACTGCGCCACGGGCGTCAGGAGGGCGTCAGGAAGGCGTCAGGAAGGGCGTCGACAAGGCGTCGCTGGGCGCGGCGGGCCGCGGCAGATATGGACCGACGCTAGACCGGACCGCAGGAGTCGTCATCGTCCACGCGTACTAGTCCTCGCCGCCACTCGACCAGGCCGGTTGGGACGTCGAGCAACAATGGACCCATGATCGGTTTCCTCGTCGCCGGCCTGATCATCGGAGCGCTGGCGCGGCTCTTCAAGTCGGGCAAGCAGGACCTGGGCCTCCTCGCGACCCTCGGACTCGGTGTCGTCGGCTCGCTGATCGGCGGCACCATCGCCTGGCTCCTCGGCACCGGCAGCATCTGGGAGCTCAACGTGCTCGGCTTCGTGCTCTCGGTGATCGCGGCCGTGCTGCTCGTCGGCACCGCCGAGGCAGTGGCCGGGAAGAACCGGCCCAGCCTGCGCTGACCGCACCTCGCCCCGGCTCCCACGGTGGTCGAGGCGTGAGGGCCGCCACGCCCGAGCCGTCACGGTGGTTGAGGTGCGAGGGCCGCCACGCCCGAGCCGTCACGGTGGTTGAGGTGCGAGGGCCGCCAGGCCCGAGCCTCGAAACCACCACGTCCGGACGAGGGGCCCCGGTGGTTGAGGAAGGCGCGCTGGCGCCTGTCTCGAAACCACCCGTCGGGACGTCGGGCTGTGGTCGGGGCTGGGTCGCGTTGGGTGCGTGGGTTTCGAGACGGTTGCTAGCGCAACCTCCTCAATCACCGTGCTCGGGACCACGGTGGTTGAGGAAGGCGCGCTAGCGCCTGTCTCGAAACCAACTTCCCCAGATCGCGGGGAGTGTCGTCGTCCTCCCGGCGGCGCCAGTATTCGTCCTCCGCCAGTGGGGTCAAGGATTCCCTGCGGCGGCTTCGCCGCCCTTGACCCCGCTGTCTCCGGACGATCTGGGCGCCTATCGGGAGGACGCCGACCTGCGGTCGGGACACTGTGGCAGGCGGTGGTTGAGGTGCGAGGCCCGCCGGGCCCGAGCCTCGAAACCCACCACCCGGCAGTCCCGACCCCTGCGGCGACGCGGGTCTGCAGTTTCATCAAGGGATGAAGGCGAACCCTCGCCCACCCGGCCGAACTCACCCAGGGATCCGCAACTCCGACCTCATCCCTTGATGAAGCAACACCACCACAGACCCACCCACACGCCTCCCACGGTGGTTGAGGTGCGAGAGCCGCCAGGCCCGAGCCTCGAACCACCACCCGGACCGAATTCGCCAGGCCGGCCCCGCGACCCCCTTGCGGCCACGGCGACATCGGCGGATCGTGGAGGCATGAAGACGCACGGGATCCCGGACGGCATGCCCGTCCTGTCGCGAGGCAAGCACCGCAGCCCTCGCCGGGGCGCCTGCTTCATGGAGATGGCGTCCGTCCTCGCCAACGAGCCGTGGAGTGACCGGCCGAAGTGCACTCATCCGCTGCTCGCCCAGCTGGCCCGGCTGGTCAACGACTACACCACCGACGAGCATCGCAGCGAGCTGGCCGTTCTCATCCCCGACGTCGTCGGCGTGCACGGCCACGGCGTCGACTGGGAGGCGGCGGTGACCGCCGCGGTCGCCTGCGAGGCGCTGCCCCACGTGGCCGAGGAGTCACAGCGCGCGCTGGCCGCCGGCCTGATCCGCTGCGACGAGGTCGCGGCCCACGACGGCCCGACCACCGTCGACCGCCAGGCGATCGCCCGCGCGCTCGATCAGGTGCCGCTGGCCGCGACCTGGGCGCGCGGCTTCATCGACGGCGCCGCGCCGCTGAAGCCCAAGAACTTCCAGAAGCACTCGGCGCCCGCCGTGCTGCTCAGCGCCGTGCGGGGCACCGCCAAGGCCGCCGTCGGCGACCCCGACCGGCGGCTGCGCTACCTGCTGGTGACCGGCATCGCGGCCGCCCACCGCCAGCCGGCTCAGCCCTCCTCGAACATGCCCGAGTCGACGACGTTGAGGAACGCGATGGCGAAGTCGCGGCCGAGGTCGGTGAGCTGATAGCTGCTGCCGTCGAGCCGCCACAGGTTGCAGTCGGCGAAGTGGAACCACAGGAGGTCCAGTCGCTCCTGCCAGCCGAGCGCGGCGAGATCTCGCAGCTGCTGGGGACACCGGGAATCCCACCACGCGCGAACGGCGTCCACCGGTACCCACTCGTCGTCGGCCACCGCTGCGATCAGCAGCAGCCCGACCATCGGCTCGACGGCGTACCACCCCAGGCGCAGGCACATCCCGACGATCAGGACCAGCGCGAGGTCCCTCCAGCCCTCGTCGTCGACCGGGTCGTCACCCGCGCGCCGAACGGTCGATGACCTCGGCTCGACCAGGCCCGCGGCGTCGCACGCGTACCAGAGTCGGTCGAGCGGCAGGCAGTCGCCGGCGCTGCGCCAGGAGTGGAGCGCTGCGTCGGCCAGGACCGCGTCGGCCTCGGCGGAGAGCTCCTCCTGCACACCGCGGAAGGAGCGTTGCAGCCGGTCGTACTCGCGCTCCCACTGCCAGAGGTCGAGGTGCTGATACGCCTCACGGGCGACGGGCGGACGCAGCAGGCCACGTGCCGTCGCCGGCCGGCCCGCGCCCACCCAGTCGACGAGAGCCAGGCACTGCTGCACGAACGCCGACCCGCGCGCGAGTCGCGCGGACTCGCCGACATCGCCCGGGTCGATGCCCGGCTCCTCGTCGTCCAGATCGGCGTCGTCCAGGTCGTCGTCGAACTCCCAGGGCGGATACGGTCGACCGTCGTTGATGGACGAGGTGAACCGCTCACCGCGCAGGCTCTTCGGCGCCGGGTCCGGCATTCGTGCCACCCGCTCCTCCTGCGGGAGCGCGTTCCAGGCGCTCTGGATCGAAGCGAGTCGCTCCTTCAGCTCTTCGACGTCGGCGGCCCCATCGAGGTCGATCCCGATGCTCCGGCCGAACTCCGCGAGCACGCGCCCCTGGGAGTGCCGTGCCGGATCGTCGTACGCCGCCGCCATCTTCGGCAGTGCCCGCTTGGCCTCCTTGCGCAGGTCCGCCGGGCTCGCCGACCCCGTGCTCATCCGACCGGTCGCGCGCAGGAACCCCCAGAACGTGTCCAGCGTGTCGCGCAGCGCCTCGGCGTCCGGAAGCTCGCTCCCGTAGGCGGGCCAGGTCACGAGCAGCAACCGCTCGGCGCTCCCGGACGGCCACGTCCCGAGCGGATAGTCATCGTGCTGCAACCTGAGGTCGACGACCTGCTGGAGCAGCGCGGCGTCCAGGGATCGCTTCTTCTGCTCGGCCCAGGCCGAGGCGTGCCGTACGAGGAGGTCGGGTTGGTCCACGGACCCACGGTAGTAGGGGTCAGCCGCGGTCGTGCGCCCGCCGCAGCGGCACCGCGAGCCGCTGCGCGAGCTCGTCGTACGACGTGCCGAACGTCTCGACCACGGCCACGTCCCGACCGTCGGTGCCGCCGCCGAGCTCGAAGACCGCGAGGTCGGTGTAGACACGCGAGACGCAGCCGACCCCGGTGAGCGGATAGGTGCACTCGGGCACCAGCTTGGCGGTGCCGTCCTTGGCGAAGAGCGTCATCATCACGAAGACGCTCTTCGCGCCGATCGCGAGGTCCATCGCGCCGCCGACCGCGGGGATCGCGTCGGGTGCCCCGGTGTGCCAGTTGGCCAGGTCGCCGGCGGCGCTGACCTGGAAGGCGCCGAGCACGCAGACGTCGAGGTGGCTGCCGCGCATCATCGCGAACGAGTCCGCCGAGTGGAAGTACGCCGCACCCGGCGGCTCGACGACCGGGATCTTGCCGGCGTTGACGAGGTCCTGGTCGACCTCGTCGCCGACCGCGGCGCGGCCCATGTTGAGCATGCCGTTCTCGGTGTGCAGCACCACGCCGGACTCTGCGTCGAGGTGGTCGGCCACCAGCGTGGGCTGGCCGATGCCGAGGTTGACGTAGGCGCCGCGCGGGATGTCCCGGGCGACGCGGGCCGCCATCTGGTCCTTGGAGAGCGTCATACCGCGACCACCCTGTCCACGTAGATGCCCGGCGTGACGACCGTCTCCGGGTCCAGCTCACCGACCTCGACGACCTCGCGCACCTGCACGATCGTGGTGGCCGCCGCGGTGGCCATCACCGGCCCGAAGTTGCGGGCGGTCTTGCGGTAGACGACGTTGCCCATCCGGTCGGCCCGGTGGCCGCCGATCAGCGCGACGTCGCCCTTGATGGGGTACTCGAGCACGTAGGTCCGTCCGTCGATCTCCCGGGTCTCCTTGCCCTCGGCGAGCGGCGTGCCGACGCCGGTGGGGCAGAAGAACGCGCCGATGCCGGCGCCCGCCGCGCGCATCCGCTCGGCCAGGTTGCCCTGCGGCACCAGCTCGAGCTCGATCCGACCCTCCCGGTAGAGCCCGTCGAAGACGTGGGAGTCCGACTGCCGCGGGAAGGAGCAGATCATCTTGCGCACCCGGCCCTTGGCCAGCAGCGCGGCCAGGCCGGTGTCGCCGTTGCCGGCGTTGTTGGAGACGACCGTCAGGTCGGTGGCGCCCTGGTCGATCAGCGCGTCGATGAGCCGGATCGGCATGCCGGCCAGGCCGAAGCCGCCGATCAGCACGGTCGCGCCGTCCTCGATGCCGGCGACCGCCGCGGCAGCCGAGTCGCAGATGGTGGTCATCGGTCGACGTTCTCCAGGACGACGGCGAGCGCCTGGCCCACGCCGATGCAGATCGCGGCCACGCCGTACCGGTCGCCGGACTCGCGCAGCCGCGCGGCCAGGGTGCCGAGGATGCGGCCCCCGGACGCACCGAGCGGGTGGCCGATGGCGATCGCGCCGCCCTTGGCGTTCACGATCTCGGGGTCGCTCAGCCCATCCTTGGCCCAGGCGTCCACGCACGCGAGCGACTGCACGGCGAACGCCTCGTTGAGCTCGACCGCGCTCACGTCGGCCCAGGTGATGCCGGCCCGGGCGAGCGCACGCGCCGCGGCCTCGACGGGTGCGTAGCCGAACATCGGCGGCTCGACCGCGCTCACGCCGCGCCCGGCGATCCGCGCCAGCGGGGCCGCGCCGATCGTCTCGGCCGCGGCCTCGGAGCCGAGCAGCACGGCGGACGCCCCGTCGTTGAGCGGGGACGCGTTGCCGGCGGTGATGGTGCCGCCCTTCGCCGCCGGGCGGAACGACGGCTTGAGGGCGGCCAGCTTGGTCGCGCTCGAGCCGGGGCGGATGCCCTCGTCGCGGGCGAGGTCGCCCACCGGCACCACGAGGTCGTCGTAGAAGCCGGCGCGCCACGCCTCGTCGGCCAGGTTGTGCGACCGGGCGGCGAACTCGTCCTGCCGCTCCCGGCCGATCGCGAACCTCTCGCCGAGCAACTCGTTGGCCTCGCCCAGCGAGACCGTCCACTCCGCCGGCATGTTCTCGTTGACCAGGCGCCAGCCGAGGGTCGTCGAGACCGCGGTGACGTTGCCGGCCGGGAACGCGCGCGACGGCTTGGGCAGCACCCACGGCGCCCGCGTCATCGACTCCACACCACCGACGAGCACGATGTCGGCGTCCCCGGACTCGATCGTGCGCGAGCCGATGATCGCCGCATCGAGCGAGGAGCCGCAGAGCCGGTTGACGGTGGTGGCGGGCACCCCGACCGGGAGCCCGGCCAGCAGCACGGCCATCCGGCCGACGTTGCGGTTGTCCTCCCCGGCCTGGTTGGCGCAGCCCCAGACGACGTCGCCGATCCGCTCGGCGTCGAGCTCCGGAGTCTTCGCCAGCACGCTGCGGATCGCGGTGGCGGCGAGGTCGTCGGGCCGGACCTCGGCCAGGGCTCCGCCGAAGCGGCCGAACGGCGTCCGGAGCGCGGCGTACACGAAGGCGGCGGTCATGCAGCCACCGTAGGCCGGAAGTCACGTCCGCTTCCAATACTGAATCAGGCTTGATTGATAAGTTTCAGGCATGGAACTGCGGCACCTGCGCTCGTTCGACGTGCTCGCCGAGGAGCGGCACTTCGGCCGGGCAGCGGCCCGGCTGCACATCGCCCAGCCCGCGCTCTCCCAACAGATCAAGCAGCTCGAGCGCGAGCTCGGCGTCTCGCTGCTGACCCGGACCACCCGGCGGGTGGAGCTGACCGAGGCGGGAGCGCGGTTCGCCGCCCACGCCCGGACCGTGCTCGGCGACGTCGCGCGCGCCTCGTCGGACATGGCGCTGCTCGCCTCGGGCGCCGCCGGGCGGGTGTCGATCGGGTTCATCGGCACCGCGACGTACGACGTGTTGCCGCGGGTGGCCCGCGAGGTGCACTCGTCGCTGCCCGACATCGACCTCGACCTGCGCGGCGAGCTGCTCTCGCCGCAGCTGCTCGACGGCCTCCGGGACCGCACCTTCGACGTCGCCCTGGTGCGGCCGGACCCGCTCAACAGCGGGGATCTGACCCTCCGGCGGCTCCGGTCGGAGCGATTCGTCGCCGTGCTGCCCGCGGGCCACCGGCTCGCCGGGCGGCGCCGGATCCCGCTGTCGGCGCTGGCGGACGAGTCGTTCGTGATGCACCCGTCGGGCCATCGCTCGTCGATGCACGACCGAGTGCGCGCGGCGTGCGAGGCCGCCGGCTTCTCCCCGGACCCGGTGATCGAGGTGAGCGAGACCGCCACGCTGGTCGTCTTCGTCGCGGCCGGCCTCGGCGTCGCGCTGGTGCCCGAGCCGGTGCGCAGCCTCGGCCTCGACGGCGTCTCCTACGTGTCGCTCACCGATGCTCCGACGATCGACCTGGCCCTGGCCACCCGCGCCCGCGACGACTCCCCCGCCGTACGCCGGGTCGCGGAGATCGTGGGCGGCTGCGTCTGAGGGGTGGTTCCGAGGCTCGGGCCTGGCGGCCCTCACACCTCAACCACCGTCACGGTGGTTGAGGTGCGAAAGCGCGCTAGCGCCTGAGCCTCGAAACCACCACCTCAACCACCGTGACCGCGCACTTGTCGACGATCGACGACGGTGGTTGAGGAGGTTGCGCTAGCAACCGTCTCGAAACCCACCAGCCCAGGCATCTATCGATCACTCGCGGGGTGGTGGTTTCGAGACAGGCGCTAGCGCGCCTTCCTCAACCACCGTGATCCCCTGCGTGCGGGCCCTGGCGGCCTCGAGGCTCCTCAACCACCGAGCAGCCCCTCCTCCCGGAGCACCTCTGACGCGATCCGGAACGCCGTGTTGGCATCGGGCACCCCGCAGTAGATCGCCGACTGCAGCAGCACCTCCTTGAGCTCGTCGACGCTCAGGCCGTTGCGCAGGGCGGCGCGCACGTGCATCGCGAGCTCCTCGTGGTGGCCGCGGGCGATCAGGGCGGTGAGGGTGATCATCGAGCGGGAGCGACGGTCGAGGCCGGGGCGGGTCCAGATCTCGCCCCAGGCGTACGCCGTGATCAGCTCCTGGAAGTCGCGGGTGAAGTCGGTGGTGCCGGCGACCGCGCGATCGACGTGGGCGTCGCCCAGCACCTCGCGGCGCACCCGCATGCCGGGCGACGCCTCGGGCGCGGCCTCGGGGCTCGACTCACCCAGGAAGTGCGCCCGCAGCAGCCGGGCCACCTCCGCCGGCTGCTCGGCGGGCGCGAGGTGGGCGACGCCGGGCAGCTCGACGAACGACCCGTCCGCCACACCGGAGGCGATCTCACGCAGGCGATCCGGCGGCGTCGCGACGTCGTCGGCGCCGGCGACGGCGAGCACGGGGGGTGTGATCCGGCCCAGCTGCGCGCGCACGTCGAAGCCGGCGAGCGCGCCGCAGACCTGGACGTAGCCCTCGTCGATCGCGTCGGAGAGCGCCCGGAGCAGGGCGCCGCCGCGCTCGGGCTCGCGCTCCAGGAAGCCGGGGCCGAACCACCGCTCGGCCGACCCGCTGACCATGACCGGCGTGCCGGAGGCGCGCACGGCCGTCATCCGCTCGGCCCACGACTCGGGGGTGCCGATCTGCGCGCCGGTGCACAGCAGCGCGGCGGCGACGATCCGGTCCGGCGCGTCGAGCAGCAGCTGGAGCCCGACCGCGCCCCCCACGGAGTCCCCGGCGTAGAAGAACGGCCCGCGCGGCTGACCGCGCTCGGTGAGCACGTCGTCGACCACGTGCAGCACGCCCGCCGCGAGCTCGGCCATCGTGAAGGGCTCTTCGGGCACGGACCGGTTGTGGCCGTGCCCGGGCAGGTCCCAACCCACCACGTCGAAGGCGTCGGTCAGGCCGGCGGCACACGCGGCCCAGAGCGTGGTCGCCGAGGTGCCGAGCGAGGGTCCGAGGACCAGCAGCGGCAGGGTGGTGCGGTCGCGCCCGCCGGTGAGCCGGACGACGGTAATGCTCGGGATCAACGGGACTCCTTCGAGAGGGACTCACGGGCTCGCACGACGACCGCATCGACGTGCTCGATCGCGTCGCCGAGGTACGACGGGGCCGGCGGGTGCCCCGCGGCCTCGGCCATCGACCGCTGCTCGGCGAGCACGTCGGCGCCGGCCGCGGCGAGCGTAGCGGCCATCCGGTCGGGGCGCACCACCAGACCGGTGACCAGGTCGTCGGTCTGGGAGACCGCGACCAGCGCGCGCCGGACCAGGTCGCGCAGCGTCGCCCACTCCGCGTGCCAGCCGCCGTCGGCGCGATCGTCGACCTGCTGCGCCGCGGCCAGGTGCAGGGTCGCCGCGAGCTGCGGCGTGGTCAGCGCGGCGCGCCGCACCAGCACCGAGAGCGTCGGGTTCGCCTTGTGCGGCATGGTCGACGACCCGCCGCCGGAGCCCTCGGCGAGCTCGCCGATCTCGGGCCGCGACATCACCAGCACGTCGTTGGCGATCCGCGCGCAGGCGTCGGTGCAGCCGGCGAGCGCGTCGCCGATCCGGGTGATCGGCGCGCGGGTCGTGTGCCATCGCGGCACGCCGCCCGGGGCCGGCCGGCCGAGCTCGGTGAGCGCGGCCCGCGTGCCCGCGGCCCCGCCGAGCTGCTCGGGGAAGTCGAGACGGGCGACGTCGTCGTCCGCGTCGAGGACGGCGGTCAGCCAGGCGGCGACACGGAAGCCGAAGGTCGTCGGCACCGCGTGCTGGGTCAGCGTCCGCGCGACCATCGGCGTCGACCGGTGCCGTTCGGCCAGGCCGGCCAGCCGGTCCACCACGGAGCGCAGGTCGTGGCGCAGCGACGCCACCGCCGCGGCCGCCATCCGCATCAGCGCGGAGTCGACGACGTCCTGACTGGTCATACCGCGGTGGACCCGGGGGTCCTGCTCGCGCAGCAGCTCGACGAGCGCGATCACCGGGTTGCCGCCGAGCTCCGCCTCGTTGGCGAGCCACTCCAGGTGGTCCGGCACCTCCAGGGGCCTGCCGAGCCAGTCCGCCTCGACGTCGACCATCGCCCCCAGGAACGACTCCGACGTGAAGTGGTCGCCGGCCCGGTCGTCCCCGGGCCAGAAGAGATCCGCCATGAGGTCAGTCTCGCGCGTGGGACAGGAAGACGGTCTCGTCCTCTCCTTGGAGCCGGATGTCGAACACGAACCCACGGTCGTCCGGCACCGCCTCGAGCGCGGCCAGCTCGGCCGGCGCGGCACCCGGCAGGTAGGCGCGCGTGAACAGCCGGTCCAGCAGCCCGCGGGCGAAGACCGTCAGCGAGAAGTACGGCGCCCCAGCCGACGACAGGGCGCCCGGTCGCAGCGTCGAGAACCGGTAGTACCCCGTGCGGTCGGTCTGGGCGCGGCCGAAGCCGGTGAACGTGTACCCGTCGCGACGGAGCGAGCCGGCGACCTGCGGCACCGCGCCGTCCGGGCCGGTCTGCCAGACCTCGACGAGCGCGTCCGGGACCGGGTCGCCGGCCCCGTCGTAGACCCGGCCGTGCAGCCGGATGGCGTCCGCACGCGCGGGCGGCACGAGCTCCGCGTCGCCGGTGTACGGCAGCGCGTAGTGGAAGAACGGCCCGACGGTCTGGCCGGGGGTCGGGGTGAGACTCACTGCTCGTCCTCCTCGAAGACCGTGCGATGGCTGCCGGAGAGCACGATGTCCCAGCGGTAGCCGGTGGCCCACTCGTGGGTCGTCACGTCGTGGTCGTACGTCGCGACCAGGCGGTCGCGCGCGGCCGGGTCGACGATCGACTGGTAGATCGGGTCCAGCGCGAAGAGCGGGTCGCCCGGGAAGTACATCTGGGTGACCAGCCGCTGGGTGAACTCGCGGCCGAAGACCGAGAAGTGGATGTGCGCGGGCCGCCACGCGTTGTGGTGGTTGCGCCACGGGTAGGGCCCGGGCTTGATCGTGGTGAAGCGGTAGCGGCCGTCGTCGTCGGTGAGGCAGCGGCCCATGCCGGTGAAGTTCGGGTCGAGCGCGGCGGGGTGCTGGTCGCGCTGGTGGATGTAGCGGCCCCCGGCGTTCGCCTGCCAGATCTCGACGAGCTGGCGGCGCACCGGCCGGCCCTCGCCGTCGGTGACCCGACCGGTAACGACCATCCGCTCGCCGACCGGCTCGCCGCGGTGCTGGACGGTCAGGTCCGACTCGAGCGGGTCGACGTCGAGCTCGCCGAAGACCGGCGCCCACAGCTCGACGCCCTCCGGGTCCACCTGCCGGGGCGCCTTCGTCGGGTGGCGCAGAATGCTGGAACGGTACGGCGGGTAGTCGAGTCGGGGCGCGGTCTCGGTCGCGCCCTCCCCGGATCCTGGGCGGGCGTCGTACTCCCGCGAGATCGCCGCGATCTCGGCGCTGATCTCGGCCTGGCTGGCGGCCGCTGAGTCGGAGCTGGTCACGCGGCGACCGTAGGGACGGACGTGGGCGCTGGCGACCGATCTCTTCCGGTGAGTGGAAGACTCCCCCGCATGGCCGGCAACACCTCGACCCCGGGCGCCACCGTCACCTCGCGCGCGCTGGCGCTGCTCGGGGCGTTCGACGAGCGGCACCCGCGGCTGACGCTGACCCAGCTCGCCGAGCGGGCCGGCCTCCCGGTGCCCACGGCGCACCGCCTGATCGGCGAGCTGGTCGCGTGGGGAGCGCTCTCCCGCACGGAGACCGGCTGCTACGTCGTCGGCCGGCGGCTCTGGGACCTGGGCCTGCTCGCGCCGGTGCAGACCGGGCTCCGCGAGCTGGCCTCGCCGTACCTCCACGACCTCTACGGCGCCACCCTCGCCACCGTGCACCTGTCGGTGCGCGACGGCCTCGACGTCCTCTACCTCGACCGGCTCGCCGGGCACGCGTCGGTGCCGGTGGTGAGCAGCGTCGGCTCCCGGCTGCCGCTGCACGCGACCGGTGTCGGCAAGGTGCTGCTCGCGCACGCGCCGCCGGAGGTGCAGCAGGCGGTGCTGGCCGACCTGACCCGGATCACGCCGTACACGATCACCCAGCCGGGCCTGCTGCGCCGCCAGCTGGCCCGGGTGCTGCGCGAGGGCCACGCGACGACGTCGGAGGAGATGAGCCTCGGCGCCTGCTCGCTCGCCGTCCCGATCCGGCGCGGCCCGGACGTGGTCGCCGCCCTCGGCATCGTGGTGCCCTCGCTCAAGGACCGGTCCAAGCTGCTGGGCGCGCTCCAGGTCGCCGCCCACGGCGTCGGGCGCGAGCTCGCCCGGACGCTTCCGTCCAGCGGAATCTCCGGATAGTCGCGCCGCCCGCCGTCGCCCGAGACTGCGGCCATGCGCACCCAGGTCGCCATCATCGGCGCGGGCCCGTCCGGCCTCCTGCTCTCGCACCTGCTCGCCGCCGACGGCATCGAGTCCGTCGTGCTGGAGACCCGCTCGGAGGAGTACGTCGCGGGCCGGATCCGCGCCGGCATCCTCGAGCAGTCCACGGTCGACCTGCTGCGCGCGGTCGGGCTCGGCGACCGGCTCGACCGCGAGGCCGACCCGCACCGCGGCATCTACCTGCAGTGGCCCGAGGAGCGGCACCACCTCGACTTCGTCGACCTCACCGGCCGCCAGGTCTTCGTCTACGGGCAGACCGAGGTGCAGAAGGACCTCGCCGCCGCCGCGCACGCCCGCGGCCAGCAGGTGGTCTACGAGATCGCCGACACCGCGCTCCACGATCTCGGGACCGACCGGCCGTCGGTGACCTTCACCGACCGCGACGGCACGGCCCAGCGCCTCGAGGCCGACGTGGTCGTGGGCTGCGACGGGTCGTTCGGGCCGTCGCGGATCGCCGTGCCCGACGACGTGCGCCGTACCTGGGAGCGGACCTACGACTACTCCTGGCTCGGCGTGCTCGCCGACGTCGCGCCCTCGACCGACGAGCTGATCTACGCCTGGCACCCGGACGGGTTCGCGCTGCACTCCATGCGCTCGTCGAGCGTGTCGCGGTTCTACCTCCAGGTGCCCAACGACACCGCGGTCGAGGCCTGGTCCGACGACCGGATCTGGGAGGCCCTGGCGACCCGGCTCGGCCACGGCCAGGACGGCTGGGCGCTCGACACGGGGCCGATCACCGACAGGAGCGTGCTGCCGATGCGCTCGTTCGTGCAGCAGCCGATGCGGCACGGGCGGCTCTTCCTGGCCGGCGACGCCGCGCACATCGTGCCGCCGACCGGCGCCAAGGGGCTCAACCTCGCGGTCGCCGACGTCGCGCTGCTCGCGCCGGCCCTGGTCGCGCTGCTCCGGGGCGACCCCGCGGCCGCGGACGCCTACTCCGACACGGCGCTGCGCCGGGTCTGGCGCTGCACCCACTTCTCCTGGTGGATGACGACGATGCTGCACACCGGCGCCGACCCGTTCGACCAGCAGCTGCAGCTCTCCCAACTGCGCTGGGTCACCTCCAGCGAGGCCGGCGCCAGCGGGCTGGCGGAGAACTACGCGGGCCTGCCGATCGGGTTCTGAGGGGTGATCACAGGAAGTCCACAGTCGTTCCCAGGGGAACCAGCAGGATCGGCAGGTCCACTGGTGGCATGACCTCCCCCGACTCCGGCTCGACCCCGCCGCCCCCGTTCAACCCGTACTTCGCCGCGCCGACGACCCCGCCGCCCGCCGGTCCGCCCGCCGGTCCGCCGTCCGGTCCGCCGGCCTTCTCGGCCCCGCCGCCGGCTCGGCGTACCGGCTGGAGCTGGCGCGCCACCCTCGCCGGGGCCGTCGCCGGCGGCGTGCTCGCCGCGTCGGTCGCGGTGCCCGTGACCTGGGCGCTCAGCCACGGAGGGTCGGTGGCCGACTCCCCGTCCGCGGCCACGCCGCAACAGCCGGGCACCGGCACCCTGCCCCAGCAGCCCGGCTCCGGCGCGCTGCCGCAGGACCCGTTCGGCGGCTCCCGGGGACTCCCGTACGGCGGCAGCACCAGCGACCGGACCGGCAGCTGGAGCGACGCGACCGCCGACCAGGCGCAGGGCGTGGTGCTCATCGACACCCGCACCACCGCAGGCGAGGCCGCCGGCACCGGCCTGGTGATCGACGCCTCCGGCCTGGTGCTCACCAACTACCACGTGGTCGAGGGCTCGACGCAGGTACAGGTGACCGTCGCGGCCACCGGCGACACCTACGACGCCACCGTCGTCGGCCACGACCAGGAGGCGGACATCGCGCTGCTCCAGCTCGACGGCGCCTCCGGCCTCACCACGGTCGACGTCGACGACGACGGCGGCCCGGCCGTCGCCGACGAGGTGACCGCGGTCGGCAACGCCCAGGGCCAGGGCTTCCTCTCCGCCGCCGACGGCAGCGTGGTGGCGCTCGACCGGTCGATCGACACCCAGTCGGAGGCCACCGTGCAGGGCGAGCACCTCACCGGCCTGATCCAGACCGACGCGTACGTCGTCGGCGGCTTCTCCGGCGGCGCCCTCCTCGACGACGAGGGCGAGGTCGTCGGCATCACCACGGCCGCCTCCAGCGGCGGCGCGGCCCAGAGCTACGCCGTGCCGATCGACGAGGCACTCGACGTCGCCGGCCAGATCGAGGGCGGCCACCAGTCCGACGGCGTGCAGATCGGCCCGTCCGCCTACCTCGGCATCGCGATCGCCCAGGCGGGATCCGGCGTGGCGGGCTCCGGCGTGCAGGTCGGCCAGGTCGAGAGCGACAGCGCCGCGGCCCAGGCCGGCATCGAGGCCGGCGCGACGATCACCGGCATCGACGACACCGCGATCACGTCGTACGCCGGCCTGCGCTCGGCGCTCGCGACGTACGAACCCGGCGACTCGGTCACGCTGCACTGGACCGACGCGTCCGGCGGCACGCACGACGCGCAGGTGACCCTCGGCTCGTCGCCCGTGAACTAGTGGCGTGACCTTCTGGTCAGACGCTCGTTGCTGCTGGGTACGAGATGCGGGCCCGGCTCAGCGGGGATCGCAGCACCAGAGGGAGAGCCATGATCAAGCACGTATGGAAGGCGCTGCTGGCGCTGGTCGTCGTGTGCGCGCTGTCGCTGGTCGGCACGACCACGACCGCGTCGGCGAGCACCGGTGGGAGCGAGCGCACGACGAGCGCGGCCGCCCAGGCCGGGCCGTGTGCCAAGCAGAAGCAGAAGGTCGCCAAGTCCAAGAAGCAGGCCGCGAAGGCCAAGAAGCAGGTCACGAAGGCCAAGAAGGCCAAGAAGCGCGCCGACCGCAGCCACCAGCGGAAGGCCGCGTCCAAGCTGAAGAAGGCGAAGAAGGCCAACGCCAAGGCACACCAGAAGGTGAAGAAGGCGAAGAAGGCCCTGAAGCGGTGCCGCGCGATCAACGGCGGTGGCGGTAGCACCGGTGGCGACACCGGCGGAGCCGCCGCGAGCCCGCTGCAGCCGCTCTGCGACGCCGTCGCCCAGCTGCAGCCCCTCTGCGACGCGACCGCGGGCATCCCGCTGCCGCCGTCGAGCGGTGGCGACCCGTCGGCCAGCCCGCTCGCACCGCTGTGCCAGGCGATCCCCCAGGCCCAGCCGCTCTGCGACGCCACGGCGGTGGCCCCCGCGCCCGGAGCCCCCAGCCCGCTGCAGCCGCTCTGCGACGCGGCCGGTCAGCTGCAGCCCCTCTGCGACGCGACCAGTGGCAGCAGCGGGGGCGGCGGTGGTCTCCTCGACCCGGTCCTGCAGCCGCTGTGCGGCGCCCTCCCGGCACTGTGCTCCGCACTGCCACCGCTCCCGGTGCGAGCAGCCGCCTGAGCGGAGCCGACCGATCTCCGACCGGGGGTGTCGTCGCAGTCGCGGCGGCACCCCCGGCTCATCCTCGGCGCGGGTCCGGGCCGACTTCACTTGGTCGCCGCCGGCCGGTTTCGGCGGCCGACAGCCGAAACCCGCACGGCACGCCGGGCCGATGCGGCGTGTCGTGCGGCCTTCGGCTGCCAGGCGGAAGGGTGCTGCGGTGGACCCCGAAGCGGGCCGGCGCGACCTGGTGTGAACGGTGGGCGGCCGGCGCGGGCGGCCCCCGCCGGGCCCGACTCTCAGTCGGTCGCCGCATCCTCGTCGCGCAGCGGCGGCACCGGGACGCCCTGCACGCGGTACTTCCAGTAGCTGTAGGCGAGCAGCCCGAGCGCGATGAACCCCGAGAGCACGAGGCTGATGCCGGCGGCCGGGGCCCCCGGCAGCCACCACGACTCCCGGGCCGGCCACCAGCCGGGCACGTCCGGATCCAGCAGCCAGAGCACGCCGAAGCCCACGATCGCGAGGCCGCCGGCGGCCGACAGCACGACCCGCGGCCAGGTCTCGACACCCTCGGCCGCGGCCCGCTTGGCCGCCCGCTCGACCGGGTCGAGACGGCGCTCGGCCCACTCGTACTGCTGCGAGAGGACCACCAGCCCCGCGAACAGCATCAGCAGCCCCGGGCCGGGCAGCACCAGCGCGGCCAGGCCGGCCACGATCAGGACCCAGCCGACGATCTCGAGCACGATCCGCTTCGCCGCGGCGCCGCCCGGAAAACCCATGCCGGAAGCCTGCCAGACCCCGTCAAGCGCCCGGACCGGTGGCCGGCCGGTGCCGGCCCGCCCGCGGTGAGCAGGCAACCATCCGGACCACCACAACGGTTGCCTACTCACCGCCACCCAGACCGGCAGCCGGCCGGAGATCCGCGGCTCAGGCGGCCAGGCTCAGGTCGTCGCGCGCCACGTCGGGGTCGATCCCCTCGGGCAGGCGCACCAGCCGGGCGTGCAGGTGCGGCGGCACGGCGAGCCGGGCCAGGATCAGCGCGGCGCCGCTGGTGGCGACCAGGGCGTAGATGAGGTTCGCGTCGATGTCCGCGAGCAGCCCGTAGGCACCGGCGAGCGCGGCGTCCACGATCAGCATCGCCCAGGCGGAGGCGGCGATCGCCGAGACGTCCGGCGAGCGCCAGGCCGTGATCGCGGCCGGGACGACCATCAGCGTGATCGAGCAGCCGAGCGCCACGATGAACGGGCGCGAGCCGAGCACCGGCACCAGCGCGGCGAGGGCCGCGATCGACGAGGCCCAGACCACCGGCAGCCACATCCGGTCGCGGTTGCCGCCACGGGACCAGGCGAGCACCATCGCGCCCGCGGTGCCCGGCAGTGTGAGCAGCGCCGGGAGGATCACCCAGATCTCGCGCTCGGCCACGCCGTACGCCGTCCAGGCGGTGCCGCTGATCGTCGAGTTCGCGAGGGCGGCGACGCTGACTCCGGCGGCCGTGCCCGCATGCACGAGCTTGCGCATCTGGGGGACGGTGTAGGCGAACGCGAGGAGCGTGGCCGCCAGGCCGACGGCGGTCGCGAGCGAGATGTTCACGGGCTGCTTTCTCTTCTGCACACAGACGACGGCCGCCGCGTGCAACGCACGCGACGACCGTCGTCGAACCGACTGGGAGGCCGGGGATCCGTCACCCGACACGAGCAATCCTACGGGCCGTTTCGGACCCAACCCGACCAAAAGGAGTGCTCCTCAGGGTGATATCACCCACAGATCCTGTCGTAGCAAGCAGATTCAGCAGGAAGATATTCCGTCGTACGCCCGATGGGCCGGAGGTCAGATGTCGGTGACCCGGACCCCGGCGTGGGCCTGGTAGCGCCGGTTGACGCTGATCAGGTTCGCGGTCAGGGCCTCGACCTGGTGGGCGTTGCGCAGCCGGCCGCCGTACACGCCGCGGACCCCGGGGATGGTGCCCGCGAGGTCCTGGACCAGGTCGGTGGCCGCGCGGACGTCGCCGAGCACCAGCACGTCGGTGTCGACCGAGGCGACCTCGGGGTCCTCGAGCTTGACCGCGCTGACGTTGTGGAAGGCCCCGACCACGGTCGACTCGGTCAGGATCCCCTGCGCCTGCTGGGCCGCCGACCCCTCCTCGACCGGCAGCGCGTAGGCGCCCTGCTTGTCGAAGCCGAGCGGGTTCACGCAGTCCACGACGACCTTGCCGGCCAGCACCGGGGCGAGCTCCTTGAGCAGCTCGCCGTGTCCGTCCCACGGCACCGCGACCACGACCACGTCGCCGGCCTCGGCCGCACCGGCGTTGTCGGCGCCGGTGACCGTGCCGCCGACCGCCTCGACCAGCGCCGACGCCGCCTCGGCCGCGCGCTCGGCGCTGCGGCTGCCGATCACGACGGGAAGGCCCGCGGCGGCGAACCGCCGCGCCAGGCCGCGGCCCTGGGGACCGGTGCCACCGAGCACCGCCACGGTCTTGCCGACAAGGGATTCGGGGAGAGAGGTCATGGGGGCCACTCTCTCAGTCGCGGGCGCGGCGCAGCCCTGTGATCTTGGGCACCAAGACGCGCGCCGACCGGGCCCGCAGGGCCCCCCACCACAGCCCGGCGCCGTAGGCCAGGTCGTCGAGTCGGCGGGCGACGAAGGCCTCCGGCGCTCGCGCCGGGGGCACCTCGCGGTGGTCGATCAGGTCCCAGACCAGGGCGGCCGCGACCGCTCGCCGGGCCCGCCGCGAGACCAGCGCGGCGGCCGCGGCACCGGGCCACCAGTGCCGGAGCAGCAGGTGGGAGCCCTGGCGCAGCGTCGACATCGCCACCTCCCCGGTCAGCTCTGTGGCCAGCCGCGCGCGGTCGGGGGTGTCCGGGAGGGTGCGGCCGAGGCGCAGCCGGACCAGCGCGAGTGCGCCGATAGCGCACGGGATCGACCACGTCCGCTGCCACAGCAGCGCAAGTGCGCCGAGGGCGGGCACCGGCGAGAGCACCGCCGGTGCCATCCAGTCACCGTGCCGCTGCGCCAGCCAGGCGCCGCCGGTGCCGTAGAAGGCCTTGCGTCCCAGCCACGTCGACCAGGTGCCGCGGCTGTCGTGCCTCGCGACGTACGTCGGGTCGTAGCGGACCTGCCGGCCCCGCCGGACCAGTCGCCAGACCAGATCGACGTCCTCGCCCACGCGACGGCCGGCCTCGAAGCCGTCGCCGTCGAGATCCGCCATCCGTACCAGCAGGCAGGCGCTCGGCAGCCAGCCCACCTTCGACCACGGCCGCACCAGCGCCGGCGCGGTGCCGAGGTCGAGCGAGAGCCCGTCGACGTCCCAGCGCTCGAAGCGGCGCGGCCGGGTGTTGCGCGCGACCCCGCGCACCCGCGGCCCGACCGCGGCCACCCGCGGGTCGACGAAGTGCCCGGCCAGCCCCCGCAGCGCTTCGGCGTCGACGACCACGTCGGAGTCGACGAAGGCGACGTACGCCGTGCGCACCTGCGCGAGCCCGGCGTTGCGGGCGCCGGCGGGCCCGACGTTCGTGGTCAGCGCGACCAGCCGGGCGCCGTGCCGCGCGGCGACCCGCGCGACGCCGCCGGGGTCGCGGGAGGCGTCGTCGACGACGACCACCGGGAGCGCGGCCAGCTCCGCCAGCAGCCGATCGAGGCGGTCGGCGCGGTCCCGGATCGGGACCACCACGGTCAGGTCGGCCGTCTCCCCGGAGGGCGGGCCGGACAGGAGCGGCGCCGCGAGGTTGGCCGCCAGCAGCCGCTCGGCCACGACGCCGGTGGTCCGGTCGCCGACCTCGAGCACCTCGCCGCGACCCAGGGCCGGTGCCGGCTCGCGCAGCCGGAGCACGCGCAGCGGCGAGCCGCCGACCAGGGTCCGGCCGCCGTCGTGCACGCGCACGTCGTCGCCGACCCGCACCCGGAAGCCGGCCGGCAGGGTCACGAGAAGCCGCCGGTGGCCGACACGACGCTGCCGTTGAGCACGGCCGCCTCCCGCGAGCAGCAGAAGGCCAGCGTCGCCGCGACCTCGTCGGGGTCGAGCAGACGCCGAAGCAGCTGGTGACCGGCGAAGGCCTCGGCGTCGGTCAGCCCGTAGATGTCGGCGGTGGCGTCGAGCATGGGGGTCCGGGTGGAGCCCGGCGAGACCGCGCAGGCGGTGACGCCGGTGCCGACGAGGTCGGCCGCGAGACCCTTGACCAGCCCGACGACGGCGTGCTTGGCGGCGACGTACGCGCCGAGCCCGAACAGGCCCTGGTGGGCGGCGGCCGAGGCCACCGCGACGAACCGGCACCCCGACGGGTCCGGCCCCGCGAGCATCACCGGCACGGCGGCGACGGCGGTCTGCCACACGGTCCTGGCGTCGGCCTCCCAGAGGTCGTAGACCTCCTCCAGCGGCGTCTCCCACAGTGGCCGGCCGCCCGCGATCACCGCGGCCGCCGCGACCACCGCGTCGAGCCGGCCCCACCGCTCGACGGCGAGCGCCACCGCGGACTCCAGCACGCGCTGGTCGCGTACGTCGCCGCGCACGTGGGCCGCGCGCTCCGACTCGGGCACGACCGCCGCCTCGCGATCGACGCCGACCACGGCGTATCCCTGCGCGAGCAGGCGCGCGACCGTCGCCGACCCGATGCCCCCGGCCGCGCCGGTGACCAGGGCGACCCTCATGCCAGCCGCCCTCGCACGTCGGCGACCATCGCCGCGAGCACCCGCTCGCCCTCGGCGGCGGTCGCGCCGGCCGGATCGCCGAGCACGCCGTTGGCCGAGACCGCGGCGATGCCGCCGGCCAGCATCGCGGGCAGGATCTCGCTCAACGGCTGGGTGTTGCCCGCCTCGGCTCGGCCGAGCCGCACCGACCCGGGCCGCAGGTGGAGCATGAGGCTCGTCTCGGTGTAGCCCGCATGGAGATCGACGTCCTCGGTCGCGCACGGCACCCACGCCACGTCGCGGCCGTCGTGGCCGTCGTGGCGCAGGACCGCGATCGCGGCGTCGAGGGCGACGAGGTTTCCCCCGTGGGCGTTGACGAACACCACCCGCCGCGCCCAGGTACGCATCGACCGCACCAGCTCGACGACCTGGGTGCGCAGCGCGTCGGTGCCGACCGAGCAGGTGCCGGGGAAGGACTGGTGCTCGCCGCTCGATCCGTACGCGATCGCCGGCGCCACCCAGGCACCCGGCAGCCCGGCCGCGACTCCCTCGGCCACCGCGATCGCGATGGTGGTGTCGGTGTCGAGCGGGAGGTGCGGCCCGTGCTGCTCGATCGAGCCGACCGGCACCAGCACCAGCCCGGCCCCCTCCGCCTCGGGGGACGTGGCGTCGGCGAGGCTCATCGGCCGGTCCCGGCCGGCGGTGGGCGATCCACCGAACGCCAGCCTGAGAACGTGGACCGGTCACCGCCGTCCGGCGCCCCGTCCGGGGAGCGGTGGGCGATCCACCGAACGCCCGCCGAGAAACGTGGAGGAGCCACCGCCGCCCGGCACGCCGATCGGGGAGCGGTGGGCGATCCACCGAACCCCGGCTGAGAAACGTGGAGGAGCCACCGCCGCCCGGCGCACCGACCGAGCAGCGGTGAGCCAGCAACCGATCCCGACTCCCAGAACGTTGCCTGCTCACCGCCGCACGACGCCGACCCCAGGCAGCGGTGAGCCAGCAACCGACCCGGGCCGCCAGAAGGTTGCCTGCTCACCGCCGCCCGGCACGCCGACCGGGGAGCGGTGGGCGATCCACCGAACCCCGGCCGAGAAACGTGGAGGAGCCACCGCCGCCCGGCGCACCGACCGAGCAGCGGTGAGCCAGCAACCGATCCCGACTCCCAGAACGTTGCCTGCTCACCGCCGCACGACGCCGACCCCAGGCAGCGGTGAGCCAGCAACCGACCCGGGCCGCCAAGAGGTTGCCTGCTCACCGCCGCACGGCGACGGCCCCGACGACTCATGACCGGTGGAAGCCCTCGGGCACCAGCAGCGTCTCGGGGGTCAGCTCGTCGATCGAGGACAGCCCGAGGCCGAGCAGCGCCGAGTCGAGGCCGCCGCGCAGGACGTCGAGCACGTTCTCCACGCCCGCCTGACCGTTGGCGGCCAGGCCCCACAGGTAGGCGCGGCCGATCAGCACCGCGCGGGCACCGAGAGCGAGCGCCTTCGCGACGTCCGAGCCCCGGCGTACGCCGCCGTCCATGAGCACCTCGATCTCGTCGCCCACCGCCCGGGCGATCGGGTTCAGCAGCCGGATCGCGGCCGGGGTGCCGTCGAGGTTGTTGCCGCCGTGGTTGGACACCGAGATAGCGGCGACCCCGGCGTCCACGGCCCGGCGCGCGTCGTCGACCCGGGAGACGCCCTTGAGCACGAACGGCGTGGCGCTGATCTCGCCCCACGTCGCGCGCATCCACGCGACGTCCTCCCAGGAGGGCGGGGGCGTGGTCATCCACTCGTAGTAGGCGCCGAAGAAGGTCGGCGCGGGACCGCCGTCGGGCGGCGCGAGGTTCGGCGCGGTCAGGTCGGGGATCTGGCCGGTGCGGCCGAACTGGTAGAGCCAGCGCGGCTTGGTGGCGACCTTCGGCGCCATCCGCACCATCGTCTTGAGGTCGACCTTCTCGGGGATCTCCGGGCTGCCCCAGTCGCGGCCCATCGAGAACGACCAGTCCAGGGTGGCGATCAGCCCGATCGCTCCCGCCTTGTGGGCGCGCTCCATGCGCTGCACCATCACGTCGCGGTCGCCGGTCCAGTACATCTGGAAGAACGTGCGCGGGCAGGCCTCCACGACCTCCTCGACCGACTTGGAGGCGAAGTTCGACAGGCCCATCAGCGTGCCGCGGGCGTTGGCGGCCCGGGCGACGGCGACCTCGCCGTCGGGGTGCACCGCCTGGACGCCGGTCGGGCTGATCAGCACGGGCAGCGAGACCTCGTGGCCGAGCACGGTGCGCGTCATCGAGCGGTCGGCCTGGTGGCCGGCGACATGAGGCAGCACCCCGATCTCGGCGAACGCCGCCTGGTTGTCCGCGATCGTCTGCCCGCGCTCCGACCCGGCGACCAGCGCGCCGTAGACCGGCTTCGGCAGCCGCTTGCGGGCGCGCTGCTGCGCGACCGCGACGGACTCGAACCAGGGGTTCTGCTTCCAGGGGTTCTCGAACTTCATGATGCCGTCCTGTGTGGTGGTTTCGAGGCTCGCTGCGCTCGCACCTCAACCACCGTCCGGCACGAAGCCGGCCAGCGGGCTCTCGGCACAGTCGCTGACGGGCGGCCGGGTCATCAGCTTGAGCATCACCGGCTGGTTGCGGGTGGGCGTCACCTTGGAGTGGTCCTGGCTGGCGGCCGGGATGGTGCGGGCGCCGGCCAGCGCGAGCTCGCTGTGGCCCTGGACGCACTCGGGGTCGGGACCGTCGAGCGGCAGGCCGGTGAAGAACTTCGCGGCCATGCAGCCGCCCCGGCAGGCGTCGTAGTGGGCGCACTTCGTGCACGCGCCACCGGTCTGCGGCGAGCGCAGCTCGGCGAAGAGCGGCGAGGTCTGCCAGACCTGCCGGAAGCCGCCGTCGGTGAGCAGGTTGCCGGCGTGGAACTGGTCGTGGATCGCGAACGGGCAGGCGTAGACGTCGCCCACGGGGTCGATCAGGCACACCACCCGGCCGGCGCCGCAGAGGTTGAGGCCCGGCAGCGCCTCACCGAACGCCGCGAGGTGGAAGAACGAGTCGCCCGTGAGTACGCCGTCCCCGTGAGCGAGCAGCCAGTCGTAGAGCTCGCGCTGCTGCTCCGGCAGCGGGTGCAGCTCGTCCCACACGTCGGCGCCGCGGCCCGAGGGGCGCAGCCGGGTGAGCCGCAGCGTCGCGCCGTACCGGTCGGCGATCGCCTTGAACTCGTCGAGCTGGCCGATGTTCTGCCGGGTACAGACGACGCTGATCTTGGCGTCGCGGAAGCCCGCGTCCTGGAGGTTCTGCAGGGCGAGCAGCGCGGTGTCGAACGAGCCCGGCCCGCGCACGTAGTCGTTGACCTCGGCGGTCGCACCGTCGAGCGAGATCTGCACGTCGACGTAGTCGGTGCTGGCGAGGAAGCGGGCGCGTTCGGGGGTGATCCGCACCCCGTTGGTCGAGAACTTCACCCCGACCTGGTGCGCCACGGCGTACTCCAGCAGGTGCCAGAAGTCCGGCCGGATCGTCGGCTCGCCGCCGCCGATGTTCACGTAGAACACCTGCATCCGCTGCAGCTCGTCGATCACCGCCTCGCACTGCTCGGTGGTCAGCTCGCGCGGGTCCCGGCGGCCACTGCTCGACAGGCAGTGGGCGCACTCCAGGTTGCACGCGTAGGTCAGCTCCCACGTCAGGCAGATGGGCGCGTCCAGCCCCTGCTCGAAGTGCTCGACCAGCCTCATGAGGCCTCCTCGATGGCGTCGGCTCGCGGTCGGATCATGTCGGCGTCGGCGAGACCCTCGAGGGCGGCGGCGTACGCGTCGTGCTGCGCCTCCGGTACGCCGACGGCGCGCAGCGTCGCGCGCACGTCCGCGTGGTCGGCCAGCTGCTCGACCACCCGCACCAACGCAGGCGTCTTGAGGAAGGTCAGCTTGCGGTTGCCGAAGTGGTAGGCGAGCGCCCCGAACGGTTCGGGACGCAACGCCACCGACGGCGACAGCCGCCAGGCCTCGTCGAGGATCATCGGGTCAGGTCCGGCTCAGTAGACGCCGCACATGCCGTCGATCGAGACCTCCTCGATCAGGTCCTCGCTGGTCAGGGTGGCGGTGACGTCCTGCTCGATGTTCTCGGTCTGCTCCGGGTTCACGGCGGCCTCCTCGGGCGTGGATGAGTGGTGCGGGACACAATAAGTGCACTCATGGCATAAATGGAAGACCCCCGCTCGCCCTACGATCTCCCCGTGCCGCCGCCGACCACCCGCCGCTCCCTCGTGGGCCGACCCGAGGCGACCTCGCACGCCGCGATCGAGCAGGCGGCGTTCGCACTGTTCGCCGAGCGCGGCTTCGACGGCACCACGCTCGACGACATCGCGGCGTCGGTCGGGGTCAGCCGGCGCACGCTGTTCCGCTACTACCGCTCGAAGAACGACATCCCGTGGGGCCAGTTCGCCCGCACCCTCGACAGCTTCCGGCAGATCCTGCGCGAGCTGCCGCAGGAGCAGCCGGTGGCCGAGGTGGTGCAGCAGGGGATGCTGGCCTTCAACGAGTTCGACGAGGACGCCGACCCGCCGCACCGCGAGCGGATGCGACTCCTCCTCGAGACGCCCGCGCTCCAGGCCCACTCGGTGCTGCGCTACGCCGAGTGGCGCGCCGTCATCGCGGAGTACGTCGCGGAGCGCCGCGGCCTCGCGCCCACCGACGCCGTCCCCGAGACGGTGAGCCAGGTCTGCCTGGCGCTGGCCCTCTCGGCGTACGTGCTCTGGCTGCGCGAGCCCGGACCCACCCTCGACGAGCGCCTGCGACAGGCGCTGTCAGACCTGCGCGCCTACCTGGGCGAGTGACAGCCCGTTCATGACCAGGTCGGCGAGCCGGCGGTACGCCGCGGCGTCGTCGAGCCCGGTCGCCGCGCCGATCGCACCGCTCTCGATGCCGGCCATCACCTGCGCCACCGCCGCCCCGACGAACGTCGCGTCGACCTGGCGCAGCGCCCCCGCCCCGACGCCGGCGACCACCAGGTTCTGCACCCGCCGGGCGGCGAGCCGGGTGTTGTCGACGTAGATCTCGGCCGCCGGCGGGTAGGCCACCAGGTCCGCGTGGAAGCGCGGGCTCGCCGGGCTGAGCTCCGCCGCGACCGCGGTCAGGTAGACGGCGATCCGGGCGCCCGGGTCGGGCTCCCGCGCGACCTGAGCCTCGATCCGCTCGGCCGCGCGCCGGAAGAAGCCGCGCACGGCGGCGAGCACGATCTGCTCCTTGCTGCCGGCGACGAGGTAGAGCGTCGAGCGCGAGCAGCGGAGCCGGGTCGCGAGGTCGCCGACGCCGAAGTCGAGGAAGCCCTCGGCGAGGAACAGCTCGATCAGCTCGTCGAGCAGCTCGTCGCGACGGGACACGTGATGAAGGCTATCAGTACCAGAACGGGTACTGTAGTACTGTCGCCGTTCCCCGAGGAGTCCCCGATGCCCGCTTCCCGCCTGCTGCCCTCCGCCGAGGCCGTCGACCTGATCGCGCTGGTGCGCGACCTCGCCACCCACGAGCTCGCCCCGCTGGTCGCGACGGCCGAGCGCGACGAGGAGTTCCCCCGCGAGGTCTTCCGGCTGCTCGGCCGGGCCGGCCTGCTCGGCCTGCCGTACCCGGAGGAGCAGGGCGGCGGCGGGCTGCCGTACGAGGTCTACCTCCAGGTGCTCGAGGAGATCGGCGCAGTCTGGTCGAGCGTCGGCGTCGGCACGTCCGTGCACGTGCTGAGCTGCTTCGGCCTCGCGACCGCGGGCACCGAGGAGCAGCGGCAGCGCTGGCTGCCCGACATGCTCGGCGGCGACCTGCTCGGCGCGTACTGCCTCTCCGAGCCGCACGCCGGCTCCGACCCGGCCGCGATGACGACCCGCGCGCGGCGTACCGGCGACGACTACGTGATCACCGGCGCCAAGGCCTGGACCACCCATGGCGGGCAGGCCGACTTCTACACCGTGATGGCCCGCACCGGCGACGGCCGCAACGACATCTCCTGCTTCCTGGTGCCCGCGGACGCCGAGGGCCTGGTCGCCGACCCGCCCGAGCAGAAGATGGGGCTGACCGGCTCGACGACGGCCACGATGCGCTTCGACGGCGTCCGCGTGTCTGCGGAGCGGCGGCTCGGCGCCGAGGGCGACGGCCTCAAGATCGCGCTGGCGGGCCTCGACGCCGGACGGCTCGGCATCGCGGCGGTCGCGACCGGGCTCGCCCAGGGCGCGCTCGACCAGGCGGTGGCGTACGCCAAGAGCCGCGAGACCTTCGGCGCCCGGATCATCGACCACCAGGGGCTGAGCTTCCTGCTCGCCGACATGGAGGCGGGCATCCAGAGCGCCCGGGCGATGCTGCTGCACGCCGCCCGACTCAAGGACCAGGGCCTGCCGTACGCCCGCGAAGCGTCGATCGCCAAGCTGGTCGCAACGGACACGGCGATGAAGGTGACCACCGACGCCGTCCAGGTGCTCGGCGGCTACGGCTACACCCGCGACTTCCCGGTCGAGCGCTACATGCGCGAGGCCAAGGTGATGCAGATCTTCGAGGGCACCAACCAGATCCAGCGGCTGGTCATCGGCCGCTCGCTGGACCGCGGCGGCGCCGGCCGGCTGGTCCACGTGGAGTCGTGACACCGCACGGTCAGTGCAGTGAGCGGCGGCGCGCGACCAGGGTGCCCAACCCCTGCGCCGCGGCCCGTACGGCGTCCACGTGCTGCTCGGGCCGGAACCGCCCGACCGGTCCGGTCACGCTGATCGCAGCGATCGGCCGGTCGTCGGCGTCCAGGACCGGGGCGGCCACGCACTGGAGGCCGAGCGCCGACTCCTCGCGCTCGAAGGCGACCCCGGCCTCGATCGCGGCGTCGAGCTGCTGAGCGACCCGCCCGGGGGCCACGATCGTGTGCGGCGTACGCCGCTCCAGCGGTCCGGTCAGGACGTCGCGGCGCAGGTCGTCGTCGGCCCACGCGAGCAGGACCTTGCCGATCGCCGTGCAGTGCAACGGCATCCGGCCGCCGGTCCGCGACGGGCTGGCCGCCTGGCCGCGCCCGGCGATCTTGGCGACGTAGACGACCTCGCGCCCCTCGCGGATGCCCAGGTGCACCGTCTCGTGGGTGCGCTCGTAGAGGTCCTGGAGGTAGGGCATCGCCAGCTCCAGCAGGCTGCGCTCGACCGAGGCGCGCATGCCGAGCTCGAAGAGCCCGCCGCTGAGCCGGTAGCCGAGCACGGTCCGGTCGAGCAGGCGGTAGCGGACCAGGTCGCCGGCGATCCGGTACACGCTGGTCTTCGGGAGCCCGGTGCGCTCGACCAGTGCGGCCAGGGAGAGCTCGTGGTCGTCGACGGTGAAGGCGTGCAGCACCGCGACGGCCTTGCCCAGCACCGAGCCGAGATCGGGGTCCGTGGGTGTTGTCGCCATCGTCAGGAGCGTACCGGTGAGTGGAACGATCCCCTCGGTGAACGCCGGCCCGGCGGCGACAGTGGGGTCATGAGTGAGACCATCTCGAGCGCGACGGCCGTCCAGGAGGCGGCCGACCGACTGTGGGCCGCGGACCGCAGCGGCGTCCCGTGCCCGCCCGTGCGGGACCTGATCGGCCGCGACGACCTGCCCGCGGCGTACGCCGTCCAGCAGCGGCTCACCGACCGGCGGGTCGCCGCGGGCGCCCGGGTCGTGGGCCGCAAGATCGGGCTGACCTCCCCCGCTGTGCAGGAGCAGCTCGGGGTGGACCAGCCGGACTTCGGCGTGCTCTTCGACGACATGGCGCACGCCGACGGCGACGCCGTCCCCTTCGGCGCGGTGCTGCAGCCGCGGGTGGAGGCCGAGATCGCGTTCGTGCTCGAGCACGACCTGGTCGAGGGCCCGCTCGACGCGGCGCAGGTGCGCGCGGCCGTCGACTACGCGGTGGCCGCCCTGGAGATCTGCGGCAGCCGGGTCGCGGGCTGGGACATCAGCCTCGGCGACACCGTCGCCGACAACGCGTCGGCCGGCGCGTACGTGCTGGGCTCGCAGCGGCGCACCCTGGCCGACCTCGAGCCCCGCGACGTGACGATGTCGATGGGCATCGACGGCCAGGTGGTCTCCACCGGCGACGGCGCCGCCTGCCTGGGCGACCCGCTGGAGGCGGTGGCCTGGCTCGCGCGGACCGCGCGGGAGTTCGGGGAGCCGCTGCGCGCCGGCCAGGTCGTGCTGTCGGGTGCCCTCGGCCCGATGCGGCCGGTCACGCCGGGTGCGTCGGTCCGCGCCGACATCTCGGGGCTCGGCAGTGTCTCGATTCGATTCAGCAGGGAGGACGAGCGATGAGTGGGAAGACGAAGGTCGCGATCATCGGGTCGGGCAACATCGGCACCGACCTGATGATCAAGGTGCTGCGCACCAGCAAGCACCTCGAGATGGGCGCCATGGTCGGCATCGACCCCGCCTCCGACGGGCTGGCCCGCGCCCAGCGGCTCGGCGTGCCGACGACGGCCGAGGGGGTCGAGGGGCTGGTCGGGCTACCCGGCTTCGAGGACATCGAGATCGTCTTCGACGCCACCAGCGCGAAGGCCCACGAGTCCAACGCCGCACGGCTCCAGCCGCTGGGCAAGCGGATGATCGACCTGACGCCGGCGGCGATCGGACCGTACGTCGTGCCGGCGGTCAACCTCGACGCGCACCTGGACGCCACGAACGTGAACATGGTGACCTGCGGCGGCCAGGCGACGATCCCGATCGTCGCGGCGGTCTCGCGGGTGGTCCCGGTCGCCTACGCCGAGATCGTCGCGTCGATCGCCTCGAAGTCGGCCGGTCCGGGCACCCGGGCGAACATCGACGAGTTCACCGAGACCACCTCGGCGGCCATCGTCTCCGTCGGCGGCGCGACCGCGGGCAAGGCGATCATCATCCTCAACCCGGCCGAGCCGCCGCTGATCATGCGCGACACGGTCTTCTGCCTGGTCGACGCGCCCGAGCCGGCGACGCACGAGCTGATCCGGCAGAGCATCGAGAAGATGGTCGGCGACGTCGCGGCCTACGTGCCGGGCTACCGGCTCAAGCAGCAGGTGCAGATCACCGAGATCCCCGCCGACCAGCCGGTGCACACGCTGGTCCCCGACGGCCTGCCGCGACCGACCCACCAGGTGTCGGTGTTCCTCGAGGTCGAGGGCGCCGCGCACTACCTGCCGGCCTACGCCGGCAACCTCGACATCATGACCTCGGCCGGCCTGCAGGTCGCCCAGGAGATTGCTCAGCGCCTCGCCGGAAGGGACCAGGCATGACCGACATCTTCGTCCAAGACGTCACGCTGCGCGACGGCATGCACGCCGTACGGCATCGGATCGAGCCCGACGACGTACGCCGCATCGTCGCCGCCCTCGACTCCGCCGGCGTCGACGCCATCGAGGTCGCCCACGGCGACGGGCTGGCCGGCTCGTCGGTCAACTACGGCCCCGGCTCGCACACCGACTGGGCCTGGATCGAGGCGGCCGCCGAGTCGATCACCCAGGCCCGGCTGACCACGCTGCTGCTGCCGGGCGTCGGGACCATCCACGAGCTGAGGACCGCCTGGGACCTCGGCGTCCGGTCGGTCCGGGTCGCGACGCACTGCACCGAGGCGGACATCTCCGCCCAGCACATCGCCGCCGCGCGCGAGATCGGCATGGACGTCTCCGGCTTCCTGATGCTCTCCCACATGGCGCCGCCCGACGAGCTCGCCCGGCAGGCCAAGCTGATGGAGTCCTACGGCGCCCACTGCGTCTACGTCACCGACTCCGGCGGTCGGCTCACCATGAACGACGTGCGGGACCGGGTGCGGGCCTACCGCGACGTCCTCGACGCCGGCACCGAGATCGGCATCCACGCCCACGAGAACCTCTCCCTCTCGGTCGCCAACTCCGTGGTCGCCGTCGAGGAGGGCACCTACCGCGTCGACGCGTCGCTGGCCGGCCACGGCGCGGGTGCCGGCAACTGCCCGATCGAAGCGTTCGTGGCGGTCGCGAACCTGTCCGGCTTCGAGCACCGCTGCGACCTCTTCGCGCTACAGGACGCCGCCGACGACCTGGTCCGGCCGCTGCAGGACCGCCCGGTGCGGGTGGACCGCGAGACGCTGACGCTCGGGTACGCCGGCGTCTACTCCAGCTTCCTGCGGCACGCCGAGAACGCCGCCGCCCGCTACGGCGTCGACGTGCGCGACATCCTCACCGAGTGCGGCAAGCGGCGACTGGTCGGCGGCCAGGAGGACATGATCATCGACATCGCCCTCGACCTGGCCGGCTGAGCCTGACCCCGACCGTCCCGTCGGCCCCAGCCCGAGCCGGGCTGGGGCCGACGGTCGTTCCGACCGTCGGTCAGGTCGCGATGAACAGGATCTCGTCGCGCCCGTAGGACATCCCCGGGTGCGCCTCGGCGAGGTGCTGCTGGGTCAGCTCGACGAGCTGGTCCTCGTCCTCGCCCTTGATCACCTCGCCGCACGGGCAGGTCAGTCGCGTCTTCATGCGGACAGCCTAGAACGGGTTCTCGCCCGCGGCCGGCCGAACACGGTCCCGCGACCGCCCGCCGACGCCCGGACAAGCGATGCCGCAGACGACCGGTGCGGGCCGTAACCGTTCAATTGCGCCGGGATGACGGCCAGGGGTGCGCTCGGGTCGGTTCGGACCCAGCGATTGGACCGTTACGCGCGGGCCGGGCCGCTGTCGACCGTGCGCCAGGTCGTGGCCCGCAAGGGCGAGATCGCCGTGGCCTCGCTGCTGGCGGTGATCCGGGGCGGGCCGTCAGCCGCCGACACACTCCCCACCGAGCTGGTGGTCCGGGAGGGCACCTCAGCGTTCCCTTAAGCAGCCCTCCCCCGCGCCGCCGCGCCGACCTACAGTGGAGATGCCGCGACGAGGGGAGGCAGCGATGAGCGACGAAGCCACCGAGGTGCTGCGAGCCCTCTGGTCCGCCGACGAGGCCACCGAGGCCGCCCGCGAGCTCGACGAGTCCACCCCGGCCAAGGTCTGCAAGCGGATGCGCGGCGTCACCTTCGACGGCATGGCGCCGCCGGGCACCGACCTGCGGGAGGCGTGGCGCGACCTGCTGCTCCGCGAGGGCAAGTACGACGGCACCGGCGGCACGATCCGCGACCTCGTGCTCGGCCCTCCCCCGAGATGACTCCCCAGAGAACGACGCAGCGCGGATGACGCGACCGGCGAGCGTCGCGGCGCTGACCGAGACCCTGCGCGCGGGCGGCTACCTGGCCGACCGCGGGCTCTCCACCGCGGCGTACGTCGCCCTGACCCTCGACCGGCCGCTGCTGCTCGAGGGCGAGGTCGGCGTCGGCAAGACCGAGATCGCCAAGACGCTCGCGACCGTGCTCGGTCGGCGGCTGATCCGGCTCCAGTGCTACGAGGGCATCGACACCAACCAGGCCATCTACGAGTGGGACTACGCCCGCCAGCTGCTGCAGATCCGGGCGCTGTCGGAGGCCGCGCTCGCCGACGAGGGCGCCGTCGACGCGCTGTTCGGCCCGAAGTTCCTGCTCGAGCGGCCGCTGCTCGACGCCGTGCGCACCGGCGACGGCGCGGTGCTGCTGGTCGACGAGGTCGACCGGGCCGACGACGAGTTCGAGGCCTTCCTGCTCGAGCTGCTCTCGGAGTTCCAGATCACGATCCCCGAGATCGGCACGATCCGGGCCGAGCGCCCGCCGCTGGTGGTGCTCACCTCCAACCGGACCCGCGAGCTGCACGACGCACTGAAGCGGCGCTGCCTCTACCACTGGGTCGACTACCCCGACTTCGACCGCGAGGTCGAGATCGTGCTGGTGCGCGAGCCCGGCGTGTCCGAGACCCTCGCCCGCAGGGTGGTGGCCGCGGTCACCCGGCTGCGCGAGCTCGACCTGGCCAAGGCTCCCGGGGTCGCCGAGACCATCGACTGGGTGCGCACCCTGGGCGCCGTGGGCGCCGCCGACCTCGACCCGCAGACCGTCGAGGACACGATCGGCGCGGTCGTCAAGGACCGCGACGACCTCGACGTGGTCCGCGCCCACGTGCACGAGCTCTCCCGTGGCTGACGCGACCGGCACCGCGTTCCTCGAGACCCTGGTCGGCTTCGGGCGCGCGCTCCGCGCGGCCGGGCTGCCGGTCGGCACCGGCGACGTGCAGACCTACTGCGCCGCGATGGAGCCGCTCGACCCGACCGACCTGCTCGACCTCTACTGGGCCGGGCGCACCACGCTGGTCGGCCGCCGCGAGCACCTGCCCGTCTACCACCGCGTCTTCCGGGAGTGGTTCCTCGGCGTGCCCGGGGAGCCCGACGAGGCGCGGCCCTTCAACCGGCCCGACGCCCCCGAGGCCTGGGCCGACCTGCAGCTGCCCGAGCCGGAGCGGTCGGGCGAGGAGCGCGAGCAGCAGGAGGCGCCGATGGGCCTGGTCGGGTCCGACGTCGCGACGCTGCGTGCGAAGTCGTTCGCCGACTGCACTCCCGACGAGCTGGCCGCGCTGCGCCGGATCATGCGCACCGTGCGGCTGACCCCGCCGCGGCGGCGGTCGCGGCGTACGGCGCCGGCGGTCGACGGCCGCCGACCCGACCTGCGGCGTACCGTCCGCGAGGCGTTGCGCACCCACGGCGACCCGGCCACGCTGCGCTGGCGCGAGCGGCGGGTGCGGCCGCGGCGGCTGGTGCTGGTGCTCGACGTGTCGGGGTCGATGGCCGACTACTCCCGGGCGCTGCTCCAGTTCGCCCACGTCACCTCGCGGGCGGCCCGGCGGGTGGAGGTGTTCTGCTTCGGCACCCGGCTGACCCGGATCACCCGCGAGCTCGAGCACCGGCGGCCCGACGACGCGCTGGCGCGGGCGGCCGACGCGGTCGTCGACTGGGAGGGCGGCACCCGCATCGGCGCATCGCTGGACGCGTTCGTGCGCGAGTGGGGACGGCGGGGCATCGGCCGCGGCGGCATCGTCGTGATCTGCTCCGACGGCCTCGACCGCGGCGACCCCGCGCTGCTCGAGTCGGCGATGCGGCGGCTCGCGCGTCGGTGCCACCGCGTGGTCTGGCTCTCTCCGCACGCCGGCTCCGGCAGCCCGCCGTCGCTGGGCATGACCGTTGCGACGCCGTACGTCGACCGGCTGCTGCCGGCCCGCGACCTCGACGACCTGGAGCGGTTCGCGCGGACGCTGGCGGTGCTCGGATGATCCGGCTGGGCTCGCTCGCCGGCTACCCCTTCGACGGTCCGCGGGTGCTGGCCGGGTGGACCCCGCCTGCGACGGCCGGCGTCTACGCCATCCTCTACCGGCCCGATCCCGATCGCGAGCGCTACGCCGTGATCTACGCCGGACACAGCGAGGACCTGTCAACGGAAGGGTTTCCGTTCCGCCACTCGGCCGCGCCGTGCTGGATCAGGCGCGCGGGCGGCAAGTACGCCGTGCACGTCGCGACGTACGAGATCCCGGGTGGCCTGGCAGGACACCGTCAGCAGGTCACCGACGAGCTGGTCGCGGTCTACAAGCCGCAGTGCAACGACCGTCAGTACGACAGCACCTGGCAGGACCACTGGATCGGGCGGGTGCCCGACGGTCAGCCACCGACCGGCTCGTAGCCGACGGAGTCGTGCAGCCGCGAGCGGCGGCGGCCCGAGGCGGGGACTGCCGGCGGTCGCGCGGCGTCCGCCGGGGCGGGCTCGTACGTCGCCCCGGCGACGATCCCCTCGGCCATGCCGTAGAGCAGCGGCAGCGCGCCGGCGACGACCCCGCCGGTCCGGTTGATGTGCTGCAGCTCCGGCAGGATCGGCTCGGCGTTGGCGACGATGCGGCGCACGATCTCGCCGCACTCCTCGAGGTTTCCGGCGATCCGGGTGAGCTGGGTGCCCACGACGTACAGGTAGAACGCGAGTCCCGCGATCAGCAGCAGGATGTCGACGACGGTCAGCGTCACGAGGAGGGTCACGTCCGCACCTTTCCGAGGACCCGGCCGAGGAAGAGGTGGTGCTCGAGGCCCTCGGCCAGCACCGCGTCGACGCCGGCCGCCGTCGTCGCGAGCAGCGCGGTGTCGTCGGTGTTGCGCTCGGCCTCCAGCAGCGTGTCCCTGACGGAGCCGACCCGCTGGTCGATGGTGCGCACGGAGAGCACCAGGATCGTCAGCAGCGCGGCGACGGCGAGCACGACGACGAAGCCGCCGATCACCGCGCCCCACCACAGGCTCTCCTGGGTGTCGGTCAGGTAGAGGGTCATCTCAGCCTCCCAGCCTGGTGCGGCCACGGTTGAGTCCCGCGACGATGATCTCGGCGCTCTCGATCGTGGTGTGCAGCCCCGCCAGGCCCGCGGTGTTGCGCACCGACTCGCCCAGCGACTCGTCGATCGCGCCGGCCTGACGACCGATCCGGTGCGCGAGCAGCAGGATCGGCACGACGAGCGCGACGACGACCAGCACGACGACGATGCCGACCGTGTAGCCGACCGCCCAACCGGTCTCCACCATCGCCGTCATCGCTACACCCCCTCGCAGAAGTCGCGCACCGGCTTCAGGCTGGTGTTCACGGTGACGACCGAGGCCGGCACGGTCGCGGTCCGGTCCGCGACGACACCGACCCCGGCGATCACCCCGTCGAGGGTCTTCGTCACGGCTAGCAGGTGGCCGATCACGCGGATCAGGCCGAGCGCGGCGGCGGCGATGATCAGCGCGGCCAGCACCACGGTCACCCAGGCGACAACGGGCATCACGTCACCCCAGGAGCTTTCCGACGGAGCCGGCGTACCGGACCGCGCCCTGCGAGACGGCCTCGACGGTGGCGCCGGTCTCGGCGAGCGTCTCGGGCACCCCGTCGAGCTCGGCCGCGAGCGCCCCGCCACCGGCGAGGATGTCGTCGGACGCGGCCCGGATCCGCTCCAGGGCGGCGAGCACGCGGTTGAGCAGCGCCACCAGCACGGGTACGACGACCACCAGCAGCACGATGTTGCCGATCCACCACAGCATCAGGGACACCTCAGCTCGTCGGAGTGGGTTGATAGGGCAGGAAGAACCGGCGGAAGACGCGCAGCAGCGCCATCCGCATGGCCTGGAGGCCGATCGACAGCCCGCTCGCGGGCTTCGCGGTGAGGGCGTCCACGGACTCGCCGCGCTCCAGCGCGTCGATGCGCCGCTGTGCGTTGTCGGCGAACTGGCCCATCAGCACGGTCGTGACGTCGGAGATCATGCCGCGGCCGTACTGCGCGGCGGCGCCGGAGAGCTGGAGGTCCTGCTCCATCCGCACCCGGGTGCCCCGACCGGCCGGGGTGAGCACGGCGGTCACGGTCATCGCGGCCTGGCCGCGGCCCTTGAGGTCGGAGCCGGAGGCGTCGATGACCATCCGCTTGGCTGCGTCGTCGCGCTCCAGGATCTTCGCCCGGCCCGTGAACTCCATCCGCACCGGGCCCATCCGCACGCCGACGGTGCCGCCGTAGGTGTCGTCGCCCAGCTCCTCGGTGAGGTCCGCCCCGGGCAGGCACGCCGCCACCCCGGGCACGTCCCCGAAGAACTCCCAGACCCTGTCGACCGACTGGCCGACCTCGAACTCGTTGCCGATCCGCACGTCTCAGGCCTCCGTCCTGGTGAGGAACGCATCGCGGCACCCGACGCAGCAGAAGTGGTACGTCGTGCCGTCGACCTCCAGCGGGAAGTGGGCGTCGTCGGCGGGCACGGTCATCCCGCACACCGGGTCCAGCGCCTCGGCAGTCGGCAGCAGGGGGAGCTCCCGGCGGTCCGGCTCGACGGCCAGGCCGCCCGCCGCGCGGACCCGCACCAGTTCGGCCAGGATGGACACCGCGATCTCACGGTGGGTGGTGTGGCCGAGGTCGAGCCCGACGGGGGTGTGTACCCGCTCCAGCAGGTCGGGCGGGACGCCGCGGTCGGCGAGGTAGCCGAGGACGGCCTCGCCCCGCTTGTGCGACGCGACCAGGCCGACGTACGCCGGCCGTGCCGACGCGGCGTGCCGGATCACGTCCTCGTCGTGGTGTCCCTGGGTGGCGACCACGACGACGGCGCGCTCGTCGACGTCGGCGGCGGTGAACCCGGCGCCGTCGACGAGCTCGGCCCGCCAGCCGAGCACGCGAGCGAGCTCGGTGAGCAGCTCGGCCATCGGCGACCGGCCGACCACCACGAGGTGCACGGGCGGGTGGACGGGCTCGACGTAGATCTGCAAGGCGCCCTCGCTCTGGCACGACATCGGGATCGCGGTCATCCCCTCGGGCAGCACCAGGTCGTCGCTCGCGCCCAGGTAGAGGAGTCGGGCCTCGCCCTCGCGGATCACCCGTTGCGCCTCGCGGATCACCGTCGGCTCGGCGCAGGCACCGCCGATCCAGCCGTGGATCTGCCCGTCGGCGGTGACGATCGCGCGCGACCCGATCTGGCCCGACGACGGCGCCTGCCGCCACACGACCGTCGCCACGGCGTACTCCTGACCGGCGAAGTCCTGCTCGTTCATGCGTCGGTCCTGATCGGTGGGGCGCCGGAGACGTCGGCGCGCGTGGTGAGGGCCTCGTGGACGCGGTCGGGGAGCAGCGGCATGTCGACGTTGCGCACGCCGTGGCCCTTGAGCGCGTCCATCACGGCGTTCACGAAGGCCGCCGGCCCGCCGACCGTCGCGCACTCGCCGATGCCCTTGGCGCCGATCGGGTGGTGCGGGCAGGGGGTGACGACCTCGTGCAGCTCGTAGCCGGGGGTCTCCCAGGCCGTGGGCAGCAGGTAGTCCATGAAGTTCGAGCCGATGCAGTTGCCCTCGGCGTCGAAGGTGATGAACTGCATCGACGACATCGCGTAGGCCTCGGTGAGGCCGCCCATGATCTGACCCTCGACGATCATCGGGTTGATCCGCACCCCGCAGTCGTCGACGGCGACCACCCGCAGCACGTCCCAGACCCCGGTCACCGGGTCGACCTCGACGGTCACGATGTAGCAGCCGAACGGCCAGGTCAGGTTGGGCGGGTCGTAGTAGGCATTGGCCTCCAGGCCCGGCTCGAGGCCGTCGGGCATGTTGGAGTACGCCGCCATCGCGCACTCCTGGATCGTCACGCCGCGGTCCGGGGCGGAGCGGACGTAGAACCGGCCGAGCTCCCACTCGACGTCCTCCTCCGACACCTCCAGCAGGTGGGCGGCGAGCTTGCGCGCCTTGGCCCGCACCTTGCGGGCGGCCATCGCAACCGCGGCGCCGGCGACCGGCGTACTGCGCGAGGCGTAGGTACCCATCCCGAACGGCGCGGTGTCGGTGTCGCCCTCCTCGACCACGATGTCGTCGGCGGGCAGGCCGAGCTCGTGGGCGACGATCTGCGCCCAGGTCGTCTCGTGCCCCTGGCCCTGCGTCTTGGCGCCGGTGCGCAGGATCGCCTTGCCCGTCATGTGCACCCGCAGCTCGGCGGAGTCGAACATCTTGATGCCGAGGATGTCGTACTCCCGGCTGTTGCCGGCGCCGAGCGGCTCGGTCATGCAGGAGATGCCGATGCCGAGCAGCCGGCCGTTCTTCGCCGCCTCGGCCTGCTCGCGGCGGAAGCCCTCGTAGTCGATCGCGTCGAGGCCGACCTGCAGGCACTTCGCGTACTGGCCGGAGTCGGTGAGGAAGCCGAACGGCGTCCGGTGCGGGAAGTCGTCGTCGCGCACGAAGTTCATCCGCCGGAACTCCGCCTGGTCGATGCCCAGGTCGTCGGCCGCGGCCTGGACCATCCGCTCCTGGAAGAACATCGCCTCGGTGACCCGGAACGAGCACCGGTAGGCGACGCCGCCGGGAGCCTTGTTGGTGTAGACACCGCGCGCGGTGAGGTGCGCGGTCGGGATGTCGTAGCAGGAGAACGCCGAGTGCAGCAGGCCGATCTTGAACTTGCTCGGCTGGGCGTCGCCGAAGAACGCGCCGTGGTCGGATTCGGTGTGCATCCGGACGCCGAGGATCTTGCCGTCCTGCCGCAGCGCCATCTCGCCGGTGAGGTAGACGTCGCGGCCGAAGCCGGTCGAGATCAGGTTGCTGGTGCGGTCCTCGATCCACTTCACCGGGCGCTCGGTGAGGATCGAGGCGAGGATCGACATCACGTACCCCGGGTAGACCGGCACCTTGTTGCCGAAGCCGCCCCCGAGGTCCGGGGAGACGATCCGGATCAGGTGCTCGGGCAGCTCCGCGATCAGCGCGACGGCGGCCCGCACGATGTGCGGCGCCTGCGTGGTCATGTAGACGGTGAGCTTGCCGGTGGCCCGGTCGAAGTCGGCGACCGAGCCGCAGGTCTCCAGCGGGGAGGGGTGCGAGCGCGGGTAGTGCATCCGGATCCGCGACACGACGTCGGCCTCGGCGAACGCACGGTCGGTGCCGTCCTTGTCGCCGACCTCCCAGTTGAAGCAGACGTTGTCGTGCTGCCCCTGCTTGTCGTCGCGGATGATCGGCGCGTCGGCAGCGAGCGCCTGCGTCGGGTTCACGATCACCGGCAGCTGCTCGTACTCGACGACGATCGCCTCGCAGGCGTCCTTGGCGATGTAGGGGTCGTCGGCGATGACGCAGGCGACCTCCTGACCCTGGAACCGCACCTTGTCGGTGGCCAGCACGGCCTGGGTGTCGTAGCTCAGGGTCGGCATCCACGCGAGGTTGCGGGTCGCCATCATCTCGCCGGTGAGCACCAGGCGTACGCCGGGGACGTCCCACGCGGCGCTGGTGTCGATGGACCGGATGCGCGCGTGCGCGACCGGGCTGCGCAGGATCTCCATGTGCAGCATGCCGGGCAGCACCACGTCGTCGATGTAGTGGCCCTTGCCGCGGATGAAGCGGTTGTCCTCGACGCGCTTGCGGCTCGCGCCCATGCCGCCGATCTTGATCTCGTCGAGCGCGCGGCTCGGTTCGGTGAGGGTCACTGGTCGCCCCCGTCCATCTTCTCCGCGGCCCAGAGCACCGCCTTGACGATGTTCTGGTAGCCGGTGCAGCGGCACAGGTTGCCCGAGAGCGCGAACCGGACCTCGTCCTCGGTCGGGCGGGGGTTCTCGGCCAGCAGGGCCTTGGCGGCCAGCATCATCCCCGGCGTGCAGAAGCCGCACTGCAGGCCGTGCTCGTCCTTGAAGCCCTCCTGCAGCGGGTGCAGCTCACTCGGCCCGCCGAGCCCCTCGACCGTGGTCACCTCGTGGCCGTCGGCCTGCACGGCGAGCATCGTGCAGCTCTTCACGGGCAGCCCGTCGACGAGCACCGTGCAGGCACCGCAGTTGGTGGTGTCGCAGCCGGTGTGGGTGCCGGTGAGCCGGAAGCCCTGGCGCAGCAGGTGCGCCAGCAGCAGCCGCGGCTCGACGTCCGCGGTGCGCTCCCGGCCGTTGACGGTGACCGTCACCCGGCGTACCGGCACTCCGTCGGCGGGGGCCGGGGGGATCTCCTCGAACAGGGTGCTCATGCGGCGTGCTCCGTTGTCGTCGTGGTGACCCGGGTGAGGATCCGGGTCACGAAGGTGTGGATGACGTGGCGCTTGTACGCCGCGCTGCCCCGGTGGTCGGAGTTGGGCTGCGCGGCCTCGGCCGCGAGCTCGGCGGCGCGGGCGATCGTCTCGGCGGTCAGCGCCCGCCCGAGCAGCGAGTCGGCGGCGGCCCGCGCATCCAGGGTGCGACTGCCGACGCCGGTGAGCGCGATGCCGGCACGGGTGACCCGGTCGCCGTCGAGCTCCAGCGCGACCGCGGTGCCGGCCGTCGCGAAGTCGCCGACCCGGCGCTCCAGCTTCAGGAAGCCGCCGGCCACCCGGTCGCGGGCGGCCGGGATCGTGGCCTCGACCGCGACCTCGTCGTACTCCAGGACGTTCTGGAACGGGCCGACGACGAACTCGCCCACCGGGATGCTCCGGCGGCCGTGCGGCCCCTGGGCGACGACCTGCCCGCCGGCCGCGAGCACCGCTGCCGCCCAGTCGCCCTGGGGGTCGGCGTGGCACAGCGAGCCCACGAGCGTGCCGCGGGTGCGCACGATCGGGTCCGCGATCAGTGGCGCGGCCGCCGCCATGACCGGCTGCGCGCTCGCCAGTGCGGTGGCCCGCTCGAGGTCTCGGTGGCGGACGAGGGCGCCGACGCGGACGCCGCCGTCGGCCGCGATGTCGAGGTGGTCGAGGCCGGGCAGGTTGTTGATGTCGACGAGCAGGTCGGGGTTGGCGAAGCGGAGCTTGAGCAGCGGCACCAGGCTCTGCCCGCCGGCCAGCACCTTGGCCTCGCCCCGACCCTGCGCCAGCAGGTCGATGGCCTCGTCGAGGGTGCGGGGCGCCTCGTAGGCGAAGCGGGAGGGGTACATCAGGCCCCCTCGCTCGCCGGATCGGGCACGGCGACCGGCATCGAGTCGACCTCGGTCGGGTCCGGCCGGGGCTGCTGGTGCGGCGGCCACGGACCCTGCACCGGCTGGCCCGCGACCTTGAGGAACTCGACGAACTGCGGGAACGCCCACACCGTCGGGCTCTTCCCCTCCTTCGGGGCGCCCTCGATCAGCTCGTACATCCGCGGGTTCCCCCGGCTGTGCCCGTCCGACTCGATCGGCACGCGCGCCACCTCCCCCTAGAGCCGCGTCAGGATTGGCGCCACTGTGCTCCCGGTCACACCCGGCCGCAACAGCGAATCAACACTTCGCTTAGGTGCCGCCCGCGGCCGGGACGTCATACGGACGGTGGAAGGGGACACACTGTCCGTATGACGTCCGCGGGGGTCAGGCGGCGGCGGGGCGCCAGCCACCGGCGCGGAGCGCGTGCTCGACCTGGGCGAAGAAGTCGCCGGGGCGCAGCCGCAGCCCGAGCAGGGGCAGCCGGAGGAAGGTCTCGCCCTGGAGCACGACGGCGTTCTGCCGCAGCGCGTCGCCGACGACGTTCTCGGCCCAGGCGTGGTGGATGCCGTCGATCTCGAGGACCAGGGCGTAGTCGGGCCAGTAGAGGTCGAGGTAGTAGCGGTTGCGACCGTCCTGGCGCAGCACCTGGCGCGCCGGCGGCGGCAGTCCGCGCCGACGCAGCTCGCGGGCGACGTCGATCTCGCCCAGGGATCGGGCGCCGTCGAGGAGCTCGTTGACGACCGCGTGGAGCAGCAGCCGACGCCGGTCGCGCCGGATCCTCAGCAGCTCCTCACCCAGCTCGTGAGGTGGCACCAGCCCCTGCTGGACCGCGATCGTCAGCACGTAGGTCGCCTCCCGGTCGGTGCGGGCCCACAGGCCGGCGCGCACCGCCGCGGTCGGCGTCCGGGTCCGCGGGATCCCGACCCGCACGATGTCGGCGGCGTCCCAGCGCCGGGTCTGCCTGATGTTGAACCGCCGGTTGCGGCGCACCCGTGCCCCGCGGGGCACCGACACCCGCACGCGATCCATCTCGAAGCGCTCGAGCCCGGCCGCGATCAGCGCGGAGCCGGCGTCGAGGCTCGCCCGCGGCCCACCCTGGAACACCGCGCCCCACATCTCACCCCACGCCGACAGCGTGCTGTTGTGCAGCTGCACCGACTGGTCGCCGACCAGCAGCCAGCGCCGAGCCCGCACGTGGCCGGTGATCTCCCAGCGGGTGATGCCCAGCGCATAGAGCTGGCGCCGCGACAGCAGGCCACCCTGCTCCTCGGCGAGCTCGCGCGCGGCGGCGAACCTGCGGTCGTCGTACGAAGGTCCTCGTGGCATGCCGACACCATGCGCACCGCTGCCCGCACCGCGTGGCTGCTCGCCACTCAGCTGTGGACGACCGCGCCCGACCCGCCGCTGTGGACGATTCGCGGCGCGCTGCTGTCGCGGGACGTCATACGGACGGTGGAAGGGGACACACTGACCGTATGACGTCCGCGGAGGCGGTCAGCTCCAGAGGGTGACGTGCACCGCCGGCTTGAACCGGCCGTGGGTGACCCCGCGACCGCGCAGCATCGCCTGGGTGGCCCGCGGCGTGGTCACGAACCGGGCCATCTCCTCCGCCGCCGGGGTGGCCCGCTGGCCGGCGAGGATCGAGAGGTTCCAGGACCCCTGGCCCTGGAGCAGCCGGCCGGGCACGCGGGCCAGCGCGCCGGCGGCGAGGTCCTGGGCGACCGCGAAGGAGACGGCGAGGCCGATGCCGGTGCCGCGCTTGGCCTCCTCGACGGCGGCGGCGTGGGACTGGAAGATCTGCTGCCGGTCCTCCGGTACGCCGATGCGGTGCAGCATCGCGGGGATCACGCCGGAGTCGTCGGCGGCCGACGGCCCGAGCAGCCAGGTCTGGTCGCGCAGCAGCGCGGTGCCCGGCTGGCCGGTGCGGGTCAGCGGGTGGTCGGGGGTGACCACGGCCAGGATCTGGTAGTGCAGGAACAGCGTGCTGGTCACGGCCGGGTCCGACGTCGCGGGCCGCGGTCCGATGGTGGCGTCGACGGTGCGGGTGAGCAGCATCGACTCGAAGTCCCGGGCGCGGTGGACACTCAGCTCCACGTCGAGGTCGCGGGCGCGGTCGGCGAAGAGGCCGATCAGGCCCGGCGCGGCGTACTCCGCGAAGAGCGAGGTGGTGCCGAGCCGCAGCAGCCGGCGGCCGGCGCCGGCAGCGCGCACCTCGAGCACCGTCCGGTCCTGCAGCCCGAGCAGCTCGACCGCGCGGCTGGCGAGCCGCAGTCCGCCTGGAGTGAACGCCAGCCCGGACGACGTCCGGTTGAAGAGCTGGTCGCCGAGCTCCTTGCGCAGCTGGCCGACGTGCAGCGAGACCGCGGCCTCGGTCACGCCCAGGTCGGCGGCGGCGGCCTTCACCGAGCCGAGCCGGACCACGGACGCGAAGGCCCGCAGCTGCGTGGGTGTCATGAGGGCACCTCAGAAGGGAGGAGCGGCACGGCCCTGCATCGCCTCCCAGACTCGTGACGGGGTGAGCGGCATGTCGGCGTGCCGGACGCCGTACGGCGCCAGCGCGTCGACCACCGCGTTCACGACCGCCGGCGGCGAGCCGACCGTAGCGGACTCGCCCACGCCCTTGGCCCCGATCGGGTGATGCGGCGACGGGGTCACGGTCGTGCCGCACTCCCAGTCGGGCACCTCGAGGGCGGTCGGGATCAGGTAGTCCATCAGCGAGCCGCCGAGGCAGTTGCCGTGCTCGTCGAAGCCGATGAACTCCATCAGCGCCATCCCGATCCCGTCGGCCAGCCCCCCGTGGATCTGTCCCTCGACGATCATCTCGTTGATCCGGGTGCCGCAGTCGTCGACCGCGATGAAGCGGCGTACCTTCACCACCGCGGTGCCCGGGTCGACGTCGACCACGCAGATGTAGGCGCCGAACGGGTAGGTCAGGTTGTCGGGGTTGTAGGAGATCTGCGCGTCCAGCCCGCCCTCGACACCGGCGGGCAGGTCGCCGGCACCGTGGGCGCGCATCGCGATCTGCTGGATCGTCACACCCGTGTCGGGCACGCCGCGGACGTCGAAGCGGCCCCCCGAGTCGTCCTTGGTCCACTCGAGGTCCTCGGGCGCGACCTCCAGCATCCCGGCCGCGATCAGCCGCGCCTTGTCGCGCACCCGCCGGGCCGCGAGCACCGCTGCCGCGCCCGACACCGGGGTCGAGCGGGATCCGTAGGTGCCCAGGCCGTACGGCGTGTTGTCGGTGTCGCCGTGCACCACGTCGACGTCGTCGGGACGGATGCCGAGCTCCTCGGCGACCAGCTGGGCGAACGTCGTCTCGTGCCCCTGCCCCTGGGTCTGCACGGCCAGCCGGATCACCGCCGAGCCGGTCGGGTGCACCCGCAGCTCGCAGCCGTCCGCCATGCCGAGCCCGAGCATGTCCATGTCCTTGCGCGGCCCGGCGCCGACCGCCTCGGTGAAGAAGGAGACCCCGATCCCCATGAGCTCGCCACGCGACCGTCGCTCGGCCTGCTCGGCCCGCAGCTCGTCGTACCCCGCGATCCGCAGCGCCTCCGCCATCGCGCGGGGGTAGTCGCCGGAGTCGTAGACCCACCCCGTGCGGCTCGTGTAGGGGAACTGCTCGGGCCGGATGAAGTTCTGCATCCGCAACGAGACCGGGTCGCGGCCGAGCTCGGCGGCGAGCAGGTCCACCATCCGCTCCACCAGGTAGACCGCCTCCGCGATCCGGAACGAGCACGCGTACGCCACCCCGCCCGGGGCCTTGTTGGTGTGCACGGCGGTCATCGAGCAGTACGCCGCCTCGAGGTCGTAGCTGCCGGTGAACACCCCGAAGAAGCCGCCGGGGAACTTGCGTGGCGCGGCGGTGCCGTTGAACGCGCCGTGGTCGGCGAGCACGTGGCTGCGCAGCCCGAGGATCCGCCCGTCCCGGGTGGCCGCGATCTCTCCCTGCATCACGTAGTCGCGGGCGAAGCCGGAGGCGACCAGGTTCTCGGTGCGGTCCTCGGTCCACTTCACCGGCCGGCCGGTGAGCATCGAGCCGACGATCGCGTGCACGTAGCCGGGGTAGACCGGGACCTTGTTGCCGAAGCCGCCGCCGATGTCGGGCGAGACCACCCGGATCCGGTGCTCGGGCAGCCCGGCGAACATCGAGAGCAGCGTGCGGTGGGCGTGCGGCGCCTGCGTCGTCGCCCACAGGGTCAGCCGCTCCTCGACCCGGTCGTAGTCGGCGACCGCGCCGCAGGTCTCCATCGGCGCGGGGTGCACCCGCGGGAACACCAGCTCCTGGCGCACCACGACCTCGGCCCGGTCGAAGACCGCCGCGGTCGCGGCCGCGTCGCCGGTCTCCCAGTCGAAGCAGTGGTTGTCGCGCTTGCCCTCGACGTCGTCGCGGATCAGCGGCGCGTCGTCGTCGAGGGCTCGGCGTACGTCGACGACGGGCTCGAGCACGTCGTACTCCACGTCGATCAGCTCGAGGGCGTCGCGGGCGGCGTACCGGTCCTCGGCCACGACGAACGCGACCTCCTGCCCCTGGAACCGCACCTTGTCGGTGGCGAGCACCGCCTGCACGTCGCCCGACAGCGTCGGCATCCAGGCCAGCCCGCGCTCGGCCAGCATCGCGCCGGTGACGACCGCCTTGACCTTGGGATGCGCTTCGGCGGCGAGCGTGTCGACGCCGACGATCCGGGCGTGCGCGACCGGCGAGCGCAGCACGGCGAGGTGGAGCATGCCGGGGAGGCTGATGTCGTCGACGTACGTGCCGCGGCCGCGCACGAAGCGGCGGTCCTCCTTGCGGAGCATCCGGCCGTGACCGAGCGGCCGCTGGTCGTTGTCGACGAAGGCGCTCATGACCGCTTGCCCTCCGGGTGCGCCGCGGCCCATTGGACGGAGCGGACGATCGAGGCGTAGCCGGTGCACCGGCAGATCTGGCCGGAGATCGCCTCGCGGATCGTCGCCTCGCTGGGGTCGGGGTCGCGGTCGAGCAGCGCCCGCGCGGTCATCAGCATCCCCGAGGTGCAGAAGCCGCACTGCAGCCCGTGGCACTCCATGAACCCCTGCTGCACCGGGTCGAGCTCGCCCTCCCACTCCAGGCTCTCGACGGTGCGTACGTCGTGGCCGCTGGCCATCGCGGCCAGCACCGTGCACGACTTCACGGGCTCGTCGTCGTACAGCACCACGCAGGTGCCGCAGTTGCTGGTGTCGCAGCCCCAGTGGGTGCCGGTCAGGCCGAGCTCGTCGCGCAGGAGGTGCACGAGCAACAGCCGCGCCTCCACGTCGCGGGTCACCGGCTCGCCGTTCACCGTCAGGCTGATCTCCATCAGGCTGCGCCCCCCTCCCGGGCCCGCTCCCACGCCGCGCGGAGGGTACGCCGGGTGAGCTCGCCGGCCAGGTGGCGCTTGTAGTCGGCCGTGCCGCGGCTGTCGGTGACCGGGCGGCAGGCCTGCGCCGCGATCGCGCCCGCGAGCGACCACGCCTCGTCCGACGGCGGGCGCCCGCGCAGGGCGGCGGAGACCTCCGGGATGCCGGTGGTGTTGGGGCCGACCGCCGCGAGGCCGACCCGGGCGTCGGCGATCGTGCCCCGCTCGTCGACCCAGAGCGCGGCGCCGGCCGCGGCCACCGCCCAGTCGCCGGCCCGTCGGTCGACCTTGGCGTAGGCGCTGCTGCCCCGCGGCCGCACCGGGATCCGCACCTCGGTGAGCATCTCGGCGTGCCCGACGACGGTCTCGTAGGGCCCGAGGTGGAAGTCGTCCATCGACACGGTGCGCTCGCCCTCCGGCCCGCGGATCACGCAGCTCGCGTCGAGGGTGGTGCAGACCGACGACAGGTCCTCGGACGGGTCGGCCTGACAGAGCGCGCCGCCCAAGGTGCCGCGGTTGCGCACCGGCGGGTCGGCGATCACCCGTTCGGCGTCGCGGAAGATCGGGCAGACCGCCGCGAGCTCGTCGGACTCGAGCAGCTCGCGGTGTCGGGTCATCGCGCCGATCCGCACCTGCGTCGGGGTGATCCGGATGTAGCCGAGCTCGTCGTGCAGGTCGTTGATGTCGACGAGGTACTCCGGGTTGGCCAGCCGCAGCTTCATCATCGGCAGCAGGCTGTGCCCCCCGGCGATCAGCCGGGCCTCCTCGCCGAGTCGCTCCAGCAGCCCGATCGCGTGCTCGACGCTGACCGCCCGCTCGTACTCGATCGGGGCCGGGACCTGCACCTGCGCCTCCTGCACCTCGTGACGCCCGTCACTGTGGATGCTACGAGCCCGGGCGGCACCCCGGGTGCGGATCGGCCGGGCCGAGCACCAGGCCGGACAGCTCGACGAGGCGGACCGCCAGGGTGGAGGCGTCGGGACGGTCGGGCCCATCGTCGTCCAGCAGCCAGGCGCGCACCGCGCCGAGGAACCCGGCCGCGGCGTACCGCACCGCCGTCGGACTCGCCCCCGGCGCGCGCTCGGCCAGCCGGTCGGCGAGCCAGGTCTCGACGGCGTCGCGTGAGGCGGAGAACGCCGTGCCGGTGCCGATCGTGTGCCGCCACGACTCGCACTGGGCGTCGATGTCGCCGAGGAAGGCGACGAGGAGCCGGTACGCCGCGTCCGGGCCGTCCACGGTCTCGGCGCGCAGCTCGGCGAAGCGGCGCTCGATGCCGGCCACCGCGACCTCGTCGAGGCTCGCGAAGTGCTGGTAGAAGGTCGGGCGGCTGACACCGGCCTGGGCGCAGAGGGCCGAGACCGAGATGTCCCGCGAGTCGCGGGTGCTCAGCAGCGTCTGCAGCGCGTCGGTCAGCTGCGCCCGGCTGCGCTCGACACGCGGGTCGCAGGTATCTGCGGTGGCGATCGCCCCTCCTCTCGATGAGTTCGGCCCGTCGCCCGGGTCGGACCCGATGTGCCCCCGGAGGGGCCGTCTGACTATCTTACAGTTGTAAATCTCTACGAGAGGACGGTAGGACGCCGATGGCGGTGAGCACGGTCGCACCGACCGCGTCTCGTCGTACCGGCGGCGCGGACGTGGTCCGCGAGCTGGCCCAGGTCCTGGGCGCCTTCCTCCTCTACAACCTCGGCCGGATGCTCGCCGCCCAGGAGCTCGACCGGGCCGACGCCCACGCGGGCGGCATCCTCGACGCGGAGCGCTGGCTGCGGCTGCCGACCGAGGGGTCGCTGCAGGCCTGGGCGCTCGGGCACGAGTGGCTGATCGAGCTCGCGAACCGCTACTACGTCTCGGTCCACTTCCCGCTCACGATCGCGGTCCTGGTCTGGCTCTACCGCTACCGGCGCCCGGCGTACGCCTGGGCCAAGCGCGCCCTGCTGACCGCCACCGGCGCCGCGCTCGTCTTCCACGTGCTGGTGCCCGTCACCCCGCCGCGGCTGCTGTCGTCGCTCGGCATGGTCGACACCGGCCACGCCGGCGGCATGTCCATCTACCAGGCGCCGGTGCTCTCCAGCCTCTCCAACGAGTACGCCGCGATGCCGAGCCTGCACGTCGGCTGGGCGCTGCTGCTCGCGATCGTGCTGATCGCCGCCTGCCGGTCACGCTGGCGCTGGCTGTGGCTCCTGCACCCGCTGGCCACGCTGTTCGTCGTCGTCAGCACGGCCAACCACTACTGGCTCGACGGCGCCGCCGGCGCGGTGCTGGTGGTCGGCGCGCTGTGGCTGACCCGACCGGTGGGCCGGACCTCTCAGGCAGAGCCTGCACTTCTCGGCCGACGCACCACGTGAGAAGTGCAGGAATACCCGGTGCACCGGGTATTCCTGCACCTCACCAACTTCCTCAGGCCTCCGCGTCGAGAGCGGCGGCGACCCTGCGGTGGGCCTCCCAGATCTCCTCGGGCAGCCGGTCGAACTGCTTGAGGTGCTCCTCGCGGAAGCCCATCTCCTGGCGCCACCGGGCGACGTCGATGGTCAGGATCGTCTCGAGGTCCTCGGGGGTGATCTCCACGCCCTCGAGCTCGAGCTCCTCGACCGTCGGCAGCACACCCACCGGCGTCTGCCGGCCGGAGACCTCGCCGTCCTTGAAGCGGCACAGCCACAGCAGGGCGCGCAGGTTGTCGCGGTAGCCGGGCCAGCGGAAGTGGCCGTCCTCGCCGCGCTGGAACCAGTTCACGTGCGCGAAGACCGGCTGCTCCTTGGCCGCGCCGATGATCTTGAGCCAGTGGGCGGCGTAGTCGCCCTCGGCGTAGGCCATGAACGGCCGCATCGACATCGGGTCGTAGCGCAGCTGGCCGTCGACGCCCTCGGCGGCGAAGGTCGCCTCGGCGCCGAGCGTCAGGCCGTCGTAGACGCCCTCGGCCAGGTCGGAGATCGCGCGGACCAGCGGCTCACGGTCGCTGGTGCGGCCGCCGAAGATGATCGCGTCGATCGGGACACCCTGCGGCGCCTCGAAGTCGGCGGCCACGTTGGGCACGTTGGCCAGCGTCGTGGTGAAGCGGCTGTTGGGGTGCGCCCACGGCGAGTCGTCCCCGGGCTCCCGCTCGGAGATCAGGTTGCCCTTCCAGTCCCGCCAGCCGGTGACGTCCTCCGGGTGGCTCTTCGTCTTGCCCTCCCACCAGACCTCCTCGGTCCGGTCGTTGTAGGCGACGTTGGTGAAGATCACGCCGGTGCCGTCGGCGATCGAGTCGAGCGCGGTCGGGTTGGTCTTCTCGTTCGTGTCCTTGGCGACGCCGAAGACGCCGAACTCCGGGTTCATGCCGTAGACCCGGCCGTCCTCGCCCACCCACAGCCAGGCGATGTCGTCGCCGTAGAACTCGACGTGGTAGCGGTCGCCCATCGCGTCGGGCGCCAGCGTCATCGCCAGGTTGGTCTTGCCGGAGGCGCTCGGGAAGCCGCCGCAGACGTGCCAGCGCTTGCCGGTCTGCTTGTCGGTGATGCCGAGCAGCATGAACTGCTCGGCCAGGAACACCCCGGACTCGCGGCCGTCGTAGCAGGCCTGGCGCAGGCCGTGCGCGATCTTGCCGAGCAGCGCGTTGCCGCCGTACGACGAGCCGTAGTGCAGGATCGTCCGCTCGTCGGCGACCGTGGCGAAGTAGCGCTGGTCGTCGGGCGTGCCCTGGCCGAGGTTGGGCAGGTCGCCGGTGACGTGCACGGCGCGCACGAAGCTGTCGGGGTCCTCGAGGTCGTTGAGGTAGTCGACGCCGACCCGCGACATCCGGATCATGTGCAGCACGACCGGACGGCTGTCGGTGAGCTCGACACCCGTCGCGTACGGCGCGAGGGGCGATCCGGGCGGCGCCATCAGGTAGGGGATGACGTACATGGTCTTGCCCGCCGAGGCGCCGCGCATCCGCTCGGTGAGCAGCTCGGTCATCTCCTTGGCGGGCTTCCAGTTGTTGTAGACGCCCTTGTCGGCGTCCTTGCTGGTGGCCACGACCGTGCGCTCCTCGGAGCGGGCGGTGTCCTTGTGGTAGCTGCGGGAGTAGTAGCGCCCCGGCCCGGCGGGCTGCAGCTCACCCGCGTCGAGCGACTCCTGGACCAGGCGAGCGTCGTCGGCGGCGCCGACGACCTCGATCCGGGCAGGCTGGGTGATCGCGGCCCACTCGGCCACGTACTCCCTCACCCGCGGGTTGGTCAGTCCTGCCTGATCCAGCGCACTCTCCACGTCGACCATGTCAGTCGTTACCTTTCGATCCCCTCGGGCATTTGTCGGGACGGTAACCCAAGCTCGGGACGATCGCGGAAGCGGGGTAGGCCGAAAATGCCCAGAACCCAGTACAGACAGGGCTTTCGTCCTTCTCGTACGTAAGTTCTCGGCGGGTCCGTGTGACACATGGTGCTGATGTGACGCACACTGGCGGGGTGGAACGCACCCACGCGCATCGTCGACCCGTCATCCTCGGCCTGGCCGGGGCCGCCGCCCTGGGCACGGCAACCGCCGCGACCAAGCTCGCCGCGAGCCTGACCGACGGCGACTCCGCGGACCGTCCGCGCCTCGAGCTCTCCTCCGACTCGCAGGTCGGCTCGCTGACAGTGCGGCTCGGCGACGACCTGCTGCCCGTGACCGCGGACGGCTCCTGGCGCTCCCGCACGCTCGGCACGTCCACGCACTCGATGGTGGGCTTCACCTGGACCGGACGGCGCGATCCGCAGATCCGGTTCCGCTCCCGGCTCCGCGGCCAGTGGACGCCGTGGCGCCCGGCCACCGTGATGCACGACGAGCCCGACGCCGGCGCCGCCGAGACCTCCTCCACCCGGGGTACCCACCTGGTGTGGATCGGGCGGTCCGACGGCATCGACATCCGGGTCGACGGCAACCGACCGGCCGACCTCTCCCTGGTGCTGCTGCACCCGCGGCGGCTGCGCGGCGACGCGACCGTCCGGCCGCGGCTGCGCTCGAGCCGGACCCGGGGGCGGGTCAGCGGGCGCGGCCGACTGCAGCGCAAGACCGTCACCCAGCCGGCGATGCTGACCCGGAAGAAGTGGGGCGCCGACGAAAGCTGGCGATCGGGCTCGCCGACGTACAACAAGACCCTGCAGCAGGTGCACGTCCACCACACGGCCAGCGGCAACGACTACGGCGAGGCCGACGTGCCGGCACTGCTGCGCGGCTTCTACCGCTACCACACCAAGAGCCTCGGCTGGTCCGACATCGGCTACAACTTCCTCGTCGACAAGTTCGGACGAATCTGGGTCGGCCGGTCCGGCGGGCCCGCGAAGCTGGTCCGCGGCGCGCACACCCTGGGCTTCAACGCCACGTCGACGGGGATCTCGGTGATCGGCAACTACGACAGCGTCTCGCCGACCCCGCAGATCATCTCCGCGGTGGCCGCGCTGGCCGCGTGGAAGATCGCGCCGTACGGCCTCGACCCGCTGGGCAGCGCGACCGTCACCTCCGAGGGCAGCGACAAGTTCCGCGCTCGGCGGGTGGTGAGCCTGCCGGTGATCGACGGCCACCGCGACACCAACGACACCGCCTGCCCCGGTGGTCGGCTCTACGCGCAGCTGCCGGCGATCCGGCAGGCCACCAAGCAGGTGATCGCCGCCGGCAGCGCGCCGCCGCCGCCGATCGCCGAGGCGACCCCGGCCGTGGTGGGCGGATCCACGGCGCTCGGCCAGGCCCTGACCGTCACCCCGGGCACCTACAACCCGGCGGATGCCGCGGTGGCCGTCGCCTGGCTCCGCAACGGCACCGCGATCCCCGGAGCGACCGCCGCGACGTACACGACGACGGCCGACGACCTCGGCGCCACGATCAGCGTCCAGGTCACCGCGACCCGCGACGGCTACTCGGCGGTGAGCTCCACCGTGGCCGCGCCGGCCGCCGTCACGACCATGACCCGCATGAAGGTGAAGCGCAAGCGGCTCGCCCGCAAGGCCGCGATCGGGGTCAAGGTGCGCGCCGCCGGCACCACGGCCCGGCCCACCGGCACGGTGACCGTGAAGCTGCGCAAGCAGACGATGACGCTGCCGCTCAACGCCAAGGGCAACGCGGTCGCGAAGTTCCCGCTCGTCAAGCCGGGCCGCACCACGGCGACCATCACCTACTCCGGCGGCCCCGGCTTCGATGCCTCGACGACGACCGCCAGGGTCGCCGTCCTCCGCAAGCGCAAGCGGCGCAAGCGCTGACGGCTACGCCGGGGTCCGCCGGCGCACCACCAGCAGCGCCAGCCCGCCCAGCAGGGCGAGGCCGCCCACGACGTACCCGACGACGGGCACGATCGTCTCGAGCAGCCGCAGGCGCGAGATGTTGTCGCGCGCCTCGTCGACGTTGGTCTGCACCTGGTCGTCGGTGAACGCGAGGTCCAGGACGAGGATCTCACCGACCCCGTCGGCCGACCGCTCCTGGTGCACGACCTGCTTGATGATCGCGCCCGTGCGCGGCTCGATGAAGTAGTCGGTGGTCTGCGCGTAGTCGCCGGGCACGCCCTCGAGGACGTCGACGCCCTCGGCGGCCGCCTCCGCCCGGTAGTGATACGTCTCGAGGCCGTCGAACTCCTCGGTGCCCTCGTACGTCGCGTCGACGGCCGCGCCGACCACGCCGTCCCACACCGGGTAGGTCTGCCGCTGCGCACCGAACGGCCACTTGTTCTGCAGGCCCTCCTGCTGGGGGACGTCGGCCGGCAGGTAGCCATCGTTCGCGACGGTCAGCGCCGTGTGCCGGTCGGTCGCGAACGCCTCGGCCTCCGCGCTGATCAGCCGCCTCTGCGGGTCGTCGGCACTCACGCACCCGTCGATGCCACCCTCGTCGCGCACCACGCACAGCGAGGTCGCCCAGACGATCACCTCGTCGTCGGACGCCTCGGAGTCGGCGCGGTTGATGCTGTAGGCCAACACCGGCCCGACCGGCTCCTTCGGCCCACCGACCCGGGCCTCACCGGAGAGGTGCGTGGTGCTGTCGGTGTCCAGCGGCGTCCGCTCCACCTGCCCGGGCACCCAGGTCTGCGCCAGCACCGCCGCGACCACCAGGAAGGCGCCGATGCCGACGAGGACGGGGGCGAGGATCTTGCGCATGACGGGCTGGCTTTCGTGCCGGGGAAGGATGGGCTACCAGTCGGTAGCCTACGAGCCGGCCGACTCCGCGGACGCGGTGGGTCCGGACCACTAGTCACCACGACCACCGCGGCCGGTTACCAGGCCCGCGAGGATCCCCGACAGCTCGGACGGGGCACCGCCGAGTCGGTACCAGCGCGTTGACCACACGCCCCACCTGCGCAGTATCAGCTCGAGATCGCATGCGGCCGCACCACACCGAAGAGCATCTGCAGTGGCCTCAACTCGACCCCGATTGCATCGCGCTCGAGCCCGGGATGGTTGTCCACAGCCCGGCACCCGAAGGGCACGCCACAAGCTCGAGGGCCTCCCCGAACGACGCGGGCAGGTCAACCGACATCTCGAAGCCGCACCGCACTGGAGCCGACGAAAAGACCTGACCAACGTCGGGTCGGTCGGTCCAATAAGCACGATGAATCCTCAACACTTCTCCACGGTCATCGCGCACGCCCAGGTCCACACTTTGATCTTCCGCCTCCACGAAGGCCCAACCGCGGGCGGTGAGTTGACGATCCACGATGGCCCACTCGTCCACCCACCCTCGAAGCTCGAGGTGCCATCCGGGATAGCGGCGATCCAGCGCCGGTTCGGAAACGCCTCGAAGCGCACCGGCTAGCCGCGACATCAGCGCAGCGTCACCAACGACGTCGTCGACAACTTGACGAGCCCTCGCGCGCGTCAAGTCTGCGGCCATCCTGGTGGCGGGACCGACGCCGGTCGCTGAGAAGAACTTAGCCCGCTGTTCGAGATACGACGCAAGGTGAACTGGAGGTAGAGCATGTCGGAGAACCGGACGGTCCAGGGGTTTGAATCCCGTTCGATTGTCCCGATAGGGAGAGCCGCCGGCCACCCGCCGAGGAGCCTTCCTCAGCGAGGCGAGGTACTCGACCTGTGACCGATGGATCCGATGGAGTACATAGGCTTCAGGAATCGAGTTCCACGTTGCGGACAGCGATTCGAAATCAATGAAACTCCCCCACTGCTGCAGGCGCCGGTTAGCCATGGGGAATCGGTCACGGATCAACAATCGACGACCCGCCCTTGTCCTCGCGGTGTGGGGCCTGAACTGAACGACCCTGTCATCCAGACGCACCACCGACTTGACATGATGGTCCATCTGTATCCGCAATCTCGAAGCGAAGGCGTTCTCAAACGGGATCGCATCTGAGTCGGCGACGTCGAATGCCCAAGGGAACGAAACAACGTTCACCGCGTATGGGTCCGGCAAGAACTCGCGAACCGGCGAGACGAAATCATGCGGGACCCAGTACTCGTCCAGGTCGAGAAATGCGATATGCGAGAAGCCATCAGCTTCTGCCTTTTCAGCCATTCGGGCATACGCCTCGTACTGAAAATACCGACCACCAGCAATGCACGCCTCGAGCAATCCGTCTGCATTACTGAATTCTACCGACGGATGGATGGCGCTCACTCGCCTGGCGATCACCTCAGAGGGATCGTCCGTGCCATTAATCCAAATTTCGACTGCATCGAATCCGAAGTGCAGGTGGTGGAAGATCCAGTCCGCGAGGTAGGGCCCCTCATTCATTGCAACCGCGCAAAGTTTTACGGCCCGCTTCATCGAAGCACGGTATCACGCCTTCTCGGTTCCCGATCAGGCGGCGGCCTTCGGCAGAACATGAGCTCTCGGAGGGTCACAGACCCAAGACCCCGGAGAGGCAATTCGCTTGGCACAGGTTCAGACCATGGCTCCCGCTGTCCTCAGCTCAAGATCTCCACCCTGATCCAATCCACGGTCATCTGCGATCGGGTTCCGCCGACAGGGGTGTACTTATTGGACACCGCCAAGCTGTATGGGCGGTCGGCCCCTACTCGACTCACCTTGCCGTTCGGCAACGTGGTCCGATAGATGATGGTTCCTGCGGCATCGCGCGCATAGAAGAGAACGCTATAGGTTGTTGCCACCGTGAACTCGACTACATATTCGTGCCACGTCTGCCAGGGCTTGTATCCGGCAGGGAAGTAGTTGTCGGTCCTGAATGACCAGTCGATGGCCGTCGGAACTTCGGGACAAGGCTCGCTATTCCAACAGGCATGCGTAGCCACCTGCGACTTCTTGGCAGAACCCGAACGGTTCGGCCCCCAACTCTCCACAAAGTCCATTTCCCCACGCGGTGGACCGTCATCGTGAACCGACCAGACCCCAGCCAGGTTCTCACTTGAATTCGGCATAAGTGCACTCGCCGTGATTCTCACGCGAGTGCCACTGGGGCAATTGAGGGCTCCGGCGCGCCGCATGTTCGCGTTCGTGGGGACGATCAGTTGCCCTGTCCCGTTCAAGTACCCGGGCGCCCACGTGCTACCGCCAGTGACCGCCCAGCCCGCCGGTGTCGTCCCGGCGGCTCCATCGAAATGGTCAATGAATGGGAAGCATGTCGGCGTCACCGTGCGCGCGGAATCTTCTGATCCGATGTCAGACGGGATCGCGTTCGCGAGCGCTTCCCCCGTTCCCAGAGCCAAGAGACCCGCGATGGCAGCCAACGTGCAGATCTTAGTCCGAGCCAGTCGAGGTCTCCGAGAACGGCGCATGAGAATCCTGTCCTAACAGAAGGAACACGTCCTCCGAAATTGGATGTGCGAGGACACTATGGGCCGCCATGGCAGCCGTCAAGCAAGTGACGCACTTCGATGCAGGCTTCTGGGGCGATACAAGCAGTCTTCCCAGGCGGGGTTTCGACCCATATTTCGGGCGCGCGGCGGCATTGATGGCCGGATGGCCATGCGCGGTCCTACAAGACACCACCCAACCGGTCCAGCCGGCCACGATCGAGGGGCTCCAGGACCTTGTCGATCTCTTCATCGACGAGACAACCACCGACGCCCCACCGATCACTGCCTCGACGAGCGACCCTGGCCACCACCTGCCATGCCTGCCCGAAGACCTCCGGCAGCGACGGGGCCGGCGAGGCCCGCCACCACGTCCTGCACACGACATTGTCGACGACTCAACATCGACCCCACCCGCGACTACCAACCCACCGGCCGAACCCCAGGACCAGACCCCAGAAACAGAGAACCCGGACCCAACCAGGGTCCGGGTCGTCCGGGATCTCGTGAGAGATCACACTGCGCGCCCGTAGGGATTCGAACCCCAAACCTTCTGATCCGTAGTCAGATGCTCTATCCGTTGAGCTACGGGCGCATGCCGCCCTCGCGAGCGACTGGACGAGGATAGCGGACCGTCGCCGCCGGGCCGAAATCAGCGTCGGCGCCGGGGCGGGGACCCCGGGCCGGGCGGGTCCGCGCCGGCGGTCCCCCTTCGGCCCGCGAAAGGCCGAAGCAGGGGCCGTCGCGAACGCACTAGTGACGCTCAGAACCGCTCAAAACAAGGGATGTGACGCCGCACACCGGTCGTTGATCGTTCCAATGTGTGGCCCTCGACCGGGCGGGTACGGTCGCCACGTCCCGGAGCCGGGCACCAGGCCCGCACCGCTTCGGAGCGGCTCCGTCAGTCGCCGACGACGGCGCCGCCCGAGACCACCACGACTCCGACACACCGTCGATGCGCTCGACGGCCGGCGCCGGCCCGCCCACGGGCACGACCGCGAATCGCGAGAGGGAAACGAACCAGGCATGACCGCCACGCACGCCACCACCACGCCCACCACCCACCGGGGCATCCTCGACTTCGTCGAGGAGATCGCCGCCCTGACCCGGCCGGACCGGATCCACTGGTGCACCGGCTCCGACGAGGAGTGGGCCGAGCTCACCGACACGCTGGTCGCGACCGGGACCTTCACCCGGCTCGACCCCGCGATCAAGCCCAACTCCTTCCACGCCGCGTCCGACCCGACCGACGTGGCGCGCGTCGAGGACCGCACCTACATCTGCTCGGTCGACGAGCGCGACGCCGGCCCCACCAACAACTGGATGGCGCCGGACGAGATGAAGCGGATCATGCGCGGGCTGTACGACGGGTGCATGCGGGGCCGCACCATGTACGTGATCCCGTTCGTGATGGGACACCTCGACGCCGAGCGGCCGATGTTCGGCATCGAGGTCACCGACTCGGCGTACGTCACCGCGTCGATGCGCGTGATGGCCCGGATGGGCACCGAGGTGCTCGACCGGATGACCGAGCTCGACGCCGACTTCGTGCCCGCCATCCACTCGGTCGGCCACCCCCTCGCCGACGGCGAGCCCGACGTCGCGTGGCCCTGCAACGACACCAAGTACATCGTGCAGTTCCCCGAGGAGCGCGCGATCTGGTCCTACGGCTCCGGGTACGGCGGCAACGCGCTGCTCGGCAAGAAGTGCTACGCCCTGCGCATCGCCTCCGTGATGGCCCGCGACGAGGGCTGGCTCGCCGAGCACATGCTGATCCTCAAGCTGACCTCGCCGCAGGGCGTCGTCAAGTACGTCGCCGCCGCCTTCCCGAGCGCGTGCGGCAAGACCAACCTCGCGATGCTGCAGCCCACGATCCCGGGCTGGACGGTCGAGACGCTCGGCGACGACATCGCCTGGATGCGGATCGGCGAGGACGGCCGCCTGTGGGCGGTGAACCCGGAGTACGGCTTCTTCGGCGTCGCTCCCGGCACCAACGAGCACACCAACCCCAACGCCATGAAGACCATCGACAAGGGCAACTCGGTCTTCACCAACGTCGCGCTCACCGAGGACGGCGACGTCTGGTGGGAGGGCCTGGAGAACCCGCCGGCCCGGGCCACCTCCTGGACGGGCCAGCCCTGGACGCCGGAGTCCGACGAGCTCTCCAGCCACCCGAACAGCCGCTACTGCACGCCGATCAAGCAGTGCGACATCCTCGCGGCCGAGTACGACGACCCGCGCGGCGTCCCGATCGACGCGATCCTCTTCGGCGGCCGCCGCAAGACGACCGTGCCGCTGGTCTTCGAGGCCCGCGACTGGACCCACGGCACCTTCCTGGGCGCGACCCTCTCCTCGGAGACCACCGCCGCCGCGGTCGGCGCGGTCGGCGTGGTGCGCCGCGACCCGATGGCGATGCTGCCCTTCATCGGCTACCACGCCGGCGACTACTTCGGCCACTGGATCTCGGTCGGCAAGGACAACGACGCCGCCAAGCTGCCGAGGATCTTCTACGTCAACTGGTTCCGCCGCGACGACAAGGGCGACTTCCTGTGGCCCGGGTTCGGCGAGAACAGCCGCGTGCTCAAGTGGGTCGTCGAGCGCATCGACGGCCAGGCCGCCGCGGTCGAGACCCCGATCGGGCACGTGCCGGCGCCGGGCTCGCTCGACACCGACGGCCTCGACCTGAGCGACGAGGCCCTGGCCGCGGCGCTGCACGTCGACGCCGAGGAGTGGCGGGCCGAGCTCCCGCAGATCCAGGAGTGGTTCGAGAGGTTCGGCGACGACCTGCCGGCCGTGCTCTGGACCGAGCTCGACGCGCTCCGCGCCCGCCTCCAGGGCTGAGAGCGGCCCCCTCCGTACGCCGTACCCACGAGGGCCCCGTCCACGGACGGGGCCCTCGTCCTGGGCCCCTGTGGGAGGATCGTGCCCACACGGGACGTGGGGAACGGCCAGGAGGGGATGTGGGGACATCCGACGCGGGGGACCGCGCGCTCTTCGAGACCGCCGGTGCGGCGCTCTACGAGGAGATCGTCAGCTCGGGCGGCATCGTGGCCGGAGAGCCACGAGTCGTCGCGGGCGGTGATCTGCACGACGCGTTCGAACAGCTCCGCGAGATGGGGCTGGTGCGGCTCGACCCGGACAATGATCGCTGGGTCGCCGAGGACCCGGGGCTGGTCCATGGACGCGTGGTCGCGCCGCTGAGCCAGCAGGGTGCGCTGCTCCTCGAGGAGTCGCTGCGCTGGGCCGAGGCGCTGAACACGGTCAGCCAGACCTGGCGCAAGGCGCCGGAGGCCTCCGAGCGGGGCCCGTTCCGCTACCTGCACGGCGACACGATCAACGCGTTCCTGGGGACGCTGGGCGCCGAGGCCGAGGAGGAGGTGCTCACCGCGCAGCCGCAGAGCGGGCGAGACACCGGCAAGGGCCTCGAGGAGTCGCTGCAGATGGAGCGGGCGCTGCTGGAGCGGGGCGTGCGGATCCTCACGCTCTACCAGCACAGCGCCCGGCGCAGCACCGCCACCCGGGAGTACGTCGCGGCGCTCAGTCCGCTGGGCGCGGAGGTACGCACCCAGGACGAGTTCTTCAACCGGATGATCGTGGTCGACCGGCGGACGGCGATCATCCCGTCGCCGCAGGACCTCAAGATCGCGCTCGCGATCCGGGAGCCGACGATCGTCGCCTACCTCGTCGACGTGTTCATGCGCTCCTGGGAGCGGGCCCGGCCGTTCACCAGCCAGGAGGCCTCGGTCGTCAAGCACATCGCCGACGAGCAACGGGCGATGACGATGCGGATGCTGATCGAGGGACACTCCGACCCGGTCTCGGCCAAGCGGCTCGGCGTCAGCCCGCGCACCTACGCCGGCTACGTCGCCGACCTCAAGGAGGAGTTCGACGCGGAGACCCGCTTCCAGCTCGGCTACTCGCTGGGTCGGCTCGGCCTCCGAGCCGAGGCGGATCCGGCGGAGGACGGCACCGGGGACGGTCCAGGCGAAGACTGAGGGCAGTGGCCCGGGGGCGGGCCACTGCCCTCTATCAGTGAGGCTGGCTCTGGGGGGTGAGCCTCGGAGCCGGGCAACGTGGGGGGTGTGGCCGGCTCCCGCCTCAAGAACTGCGTCTCGGTCAGCGGCGGACCGACCAACCCCAGCTCATGTCAGCGTGTGCCGGAGCCGAGATCCCCAGCAGGCCGACGCTGAGGGTCGCCGAGGCGACCACGAACGCGATCTTGCGCGCAATCTTCATGTTGACCCACCTCATGTACTCATCGGACCCCACGGATGGTCCGGTGCCACCCATGATCCGGGATGCCCGCATCCCTTCCGAGCCAAACGATGCCTCAATTAAGTGCAATGCAACTTCCTGCAAACTCCTGCAGCGCCGCCGCGGAGCGCGGGACGCAGGCGAGGAGAGCGCGGGTCGGAATCGACCATACAACGCCTCGACCCCCTCCGCGCAGAGGCGCGAAGGGGGTCGGATCACTGGCGGAGGCGGCGGGATTTGAACCCGCGAGAGGGGTTTGCCCTCAACCCGCTTAGCAGGCGGGCGCCATAGACCGGACTAGGCGACGCCTCCCGACAGCCAGCACAGGCTACAAGGAGCCACCGGCGGGTGCCGAATCAGGGCTCGGATCGGGGGCTGGACCGGCGCCCCGGTCCAGGCCGGGTCACGACAGCGGGGTCAGGCCCTGGCCGCGCTGGAGGTGGCCCTGGAGGACCCGTACGAACTCCTCGCGGTCGACGTCGAGCAGGCTCACCGGAATGGTTGTGGTGCCCCCGTCCGCGAGCCTCAGGACGACGACCGGCAGCCCGTCGGACGCCGTCGTCACCGCCTCCCGCACCTCGGTCCAGGCCGCCGCCGACGTGCCCGCGCCCCGCACCAGCCGCACCCGGTAGCCGTCGGGGCCCAGGTGCACCACCGGCAGGCGCCGGGTGAGCAGGTTGCCGGCCACCAGCACCCCGACGACGCCGATCAGGGCCACCAGCACGAGCACCAGGAAGGGCAGGCTCGCGACGGCGACGACGACGGTCGTCACCACCAGCAGCACGGCGAGCACGACCAGCAGTCCGCCGACCAGCCGGGCGGCGAAGGCGGGCGCGAACCGGAACTCCGACACCTCGGGCACGGCATCGGGTCCGGGACGGGAGCCGTCGGGTGCAGCGGACATGGGTTGATTGAACAAGACACCGGATTCGGGGCCGACAGCGGGTTGTCGTCCGGCCACCTGGGAGCGACACTCGTAGTCCCCCACCGCTCCGGGTCACCGGGAGGTTGTCATGGCCGTCACCACTACGGGACTCCCGGCCGCACTGCTGGGCCTCGGCCAGGCGCTCGACGCCTACGGCCGGCCCGAGGTCTCCGTCGGACAGTGGCGCTGGCGGGTCCGCCAGGGCCTGGCCGCCGTCCGCGACGCGCTGGTCGCCGAGACCGGCACCGGCACCGAGGCCTGGACCGCCGCCCGCGAGGGCAGCGTGCTCCGCGAACGCAACGCCCTGCTCGCCCGGATCGGCACGCTCGGACCCCACGTGCTCCAGCACCCCGATCCTGAGGCCGTCCGCGCGGAGCTCCAGCGGCTGCTCGTCGACGTCGGCCACCACGCCCAGCGGCTCAGCGACCTGGCGTACGACGAGGTCGAGCTCGAGCTCGGCGGCTCCGAGTAGGCCGGTCGCCCACCCCGGCCTGGGGCGGGCCCACCGAGATCGGCGCCCTACACTGCTCGGGTGCCCGGGCCCCGGCCCGGCCACGGAGGGGTGCCGGAGTGGCCGATCGGAACCGCCTTGAAAGCGGTCGTGGGGAGACCCACCGCGGGTTCGAATCCCGCCCCCTCTGCTTCAGCTGCCTCAGGCCGAGCTTGCGAGGCCTGAGATCCAGCAGCAAGCTCGAGGAGCCGCGCGACCTCAGCTGCCTCGGCCTGAGCCTGCGAAGGCCGAGACCCAGCAGCAAGGTCGAGGAGCCGCGCGACCTCAGCTGCCTCAGGCCGAGCTTGCGAGGCCTGGGACCCAGCAGCAAGGTCGAGGAGCCGCGCGACCGACGGAGGAGGTCGCGACCGGCGTCTCGAGACCAGGCCGTCAGGGGCCGTCAGGGGCCGTCAGACCGTCAGTCGGCGACGATCTCCAGCAGCGCGTCGCCCTCCTGGACGACGTCGCCGGGGGCGACCTTGACCGCGCGCACCGCCCCGGCCGCCTCGACGAGCACGGGGATCTCCATCTTCATCGACTCGAGCAGCACGACGGTGTCCCCGGCCGCGACCCGGTCGCCCGGCGCGACGGCCACGCTCATCACGTTCGCCACCATCTCGGCCACGATCTCGGTCACCTGTTCGCGGGGCATGCTCAGAACCTAGACCGTTACCTCGTAGTACGCCGTATCTGACCCGCCCCGTCGCTGCTCCTCCGGGCGTGACCACGCTCCGCCTCCGTCTCGCGCTGGCGACCGCCGGCGACGTGCCGCAGCCCTACGTCTGCGACGACCTCGACGCGACGGTTCGCCTGGACGCCGACGTGTACGTCGGCACCGCGGTCAGCAGCCCGCGCCAGCGCGAGGCGTGGTGGCGCAAGATGCGGGAGGCGGGGCACGAGACCTACCACCGCCACGGCGACGCGCCGATCTCCACGCGGCTGCCGGTGCAGCACTCCTGGACGGGCGCCGTGCGCCTCGACGTGAGCGTGCCGACCCAGGTGCTCGGACCCCGGTGCTCCGGCCGCCGGGTCGAGCGGGCCCGGGCCCGCGGCGTCACCAGCGTCGTCGCGGCCGAGGTCGGCGCCTGCGCCCCGGCCTACCACCCCGAACAGCTGGTCGCCGCCCACCGCGGCTCGCTGTGGGTCGCGGTGGTCCCCGCGCCCGGGATCGACGTGGTCGTCGGCCCCGAGCTGCTGGTGCCGGCCGGCGAGCTGCACGCCGGACCGGTGCTGGCGGTCGACCTCGAGCTGACCGGGCGACTCAGAGCAGGGCGCGCGTGCGCGACGGCTCCGGACGCAGTGCGGCGGCCTCCTCCGCCCGTCGCCCACGCCGACCGCGCGGCGCGGTGAAGGCGAGGTCGATCCGGATCACCACGTAGCCGATCGCCAGCCCGACGATCGCGCCGTAGGTCACCGCGAGCACCGACTCGGTGAGCGCGACCGCGGGGTTGACCAGCGCCTGTGCGACCGAGACCGTGGCCGCGACGCCGAACGCACACACCCACCAGCCCTGTCGGCGGCGGGCCCGCATGTGCACCCCCCAGGCCAGGGCGGGGATGCCGAGCACGGTCTCGAGCGGCCGCGGGAACGCCCCCAGGTTGTCGCGCGACCAGACGACGACGTCGAGCAGGTTGCCGACCAGGCCGGGGGTGCCGTAGCGCCGGAGCAGCTCGGCGTAGGCCAGCGTGATCGCCAGCACCCCGGTGCCGAGCAGCACGATCACGAGCCCGCGCCGGCCCAGGCCGTGCAGACCCGCGCCGAGCCGGTAGACGAGCGCGAAGGAGCCGAGCAGCGACAGGCCGAGCGTGGCGTACTCGAAGCGCACGACCGTCACCACCGGCGCGAAGCCGACCGTGGCCATCGCACCGACGGCGGCGAGCACGACCGCGATCACCACCTCGCGGACGGCGCCAATGAAGCGGACCGCGGGGACCGTCGCCATCACCGCGAACACCGACGCGACCACGCAGGTCAGCACCGCGGCGCCGGTGCGCAGCGACTCGTCCCCGCTGAGCACCGCGGCGAGGCCGAGCACGAGGGCGAGCAGCCCGACGACGACCGGCCGGCCGCCGCTGCGGACCGCGAGCGCCCAGGAGTACGCCGTGGCGACCGTCACCGCGCCGGCGCTGCACAGCCAGCCGGGGCCGACCTCGAGCAGGCACGAGACGAGCGCGCCGACGCCGGCCAGGACGACGGCCGACCAGAGCACGAACGGCCACCGGGAGCGGGCCAGCTGCTCCCGTCCGGTCAGCCGGCGCGGCCCCAGCCCGACGGCGCGGACCGGTTCGACCGCGGGGGTCGGCTCGGGCCCGGCGACCGGCCCGGGCGCCGGCTCGGGGGCGGGTCGGTCGACCGGGGCCGGCAGCGCCTCGACAGGGGCCGGGTCCACCGGGGTCCGCCGTCCGTCGCGGCGCCGCGACGGACGCGCGGCACGACGACGAGGGACGGACCTGGACACGGGCAGGAAGGTTACATTCGCCGGTTCGCCAGCGAGGGGTTGGTCCTGCGGGCCCGCTCCAGCACCGTGTGCTCGACCACAGCGGTCACCACCTCGGGACCGTCCCCGGCCTCGGCGAGCACCTCGCCGAACGGGTCCACGGCCAGCGAGTGGCCGGTGTAGCGGGGCCCCGGCTGGCCCACGGCGACCACGAAGGCGGTGTTCTCGATCGCCCGTGCCCGCACGAGGGTGCGCCAGTGGTCGACCTTGTGCGGCCCGGCCACCCATGCGGCCGGGACCAGCAGCACCTCCGCCCCCGCGTCGACCAGCGCCCGCGCGAGCTCGGGGAACCGGAGGTCGTAGCAGGTCATCAGGCCGACGCCGAACCCGTTCAGGTCGAACACGACCGGGCTGGTCGGGCCCGCGCGGAGCCGGTCGGACTCGCGGTAGCCGAACGAGTCGTAGAGGTGGATCTTGCGGTACGCCGCGTCGGCGGCGCCCCGGGCGAGGAGGGTGTTGAAGGGTCGGTCGGGGTCGTCGCCCCGCTCGAACATGCCGGCCACGACCGTCGACCCGCGGTCGCCGGCCACCCGGGCGAGCTCGGTCGCGAACGGCCCGTCCGCGGGCTCGGCGTACGGGCTGACGTCGGAGCCGGCCGGTCCGAAGTCACGGGCGAACGCCTCGGGGAAGACCACCAGGTCGGCGCCGGCCGGCGCGAGCCGGTCGAGCAGGGCGCGGTTGCCGTCCGGCTCCAGGCCGGAGGCGTGCTGGACGAGGGCGACTCGCAGGCTGGCCACGGTGCGAGACTGCCACACATGACCTTCGCCGCGATCGTGCTGGCCGGCGGTCGGGCGGTGCGCATGGACGGCGCCGACAAGGCGTCGGTCGAGTACGCCGGGCGATCGCTCCTCGAGCACGCGATCGGGGCGCTGCGCGACGCGCACGAGGTGGTGGTCGTGGGCGACCCGGTGCCGACGACTCGGCCGGTGACCTTCTGCCGCGAGGAGCCGCGGTTCGGCGGGCCGGTGGCGGCGCTGCTGACCGGGTACGACGCGCTGGCGCGCCGGCCGGCGACCGTGGGCGTGCTGGCCGTGGACATGCCGCGGGTCACGCCGTCGACGTTCCGGCGGCTGCACGAGGCGGCCGACGGCCGGGACGGGGCGTTCCTGACCGACGCCGCGGGACGCCGCCAGCTCGCCGGGGTGCTGGCCGCCGACCGGCTCGACGGCGTCCGCCCCGATCCGGGCGCGCAGCACGGGATGTCGATGCGCGCGCTGCTCGCCGGCCTCGACCTGGCGCTGCTGGCGCCGGCGGGGGCGGAGGGCCGCGACGTCGACACCTGGGCGGACCTGCGCGACCTGTGACCGCCGCCCGGCGGCCCCTCCCGGCGGCGGAGTCGGGCGGAGTCGGGCGGAGGGGCTTGCCACGCGCCCGGCGGAGCGGCAAATCTGGGAGGCGTGAACCTCCACGACTGGATCGACGAGCTCAGCGACGTCCTCGACGTGGACACCGAGGTCGACGAGGGACTGATCCTCGACCTGGCCCGGATCGCCGCCCACAACGTGGCCCGGCCGGCCGCCCCGATCACGACGTACCTCCTGGGCTTCGCCGCCGGCGCCGGCGGCGTGGACCCGGAGGACCTCGAAGCGCTCGCCGCGCGGGCGCAGCGGTTGGCCGAGAGCTGGGACCGCCCCGCGGGGGCGCCCGATCCCGACGACGTCGACGACGAGATCCCCGACGACTCCTCGGTGGACCACACCGGCGAGACCTACGACGGGGCCTGATCTCTAGTGTCGTGCGTTGGAAGTTGTTGCACGGTTGGCGTGCTCAGGGTGCGTGCGCTGCAAGGCGCCGGAGCGCCGCCATACCCGCTCGTCTCGCAAGCGACGGCAACGCCGCAGAGTGCGTGCCATGGGTGCGCGAAGCGTCAAGAACTTCTGACGCCCGGCACTACGCTGGGCGCATGCGCGCCGTCATCGCCGCCGAGCCCGGCGGCCCCGAGGTCCTGTCCGTCGCGGAGCTCCCCGACCCCGAGCCCGGCCCCGGCGAGGTGCTGCTCGACGTCGCCGCGGCCGGCCTGAACCGGGCCGACCTGCTGCAGCGCCAGGGCTTCTACCCGCCGCCGCCCGGAGCGTCCGACGTGATCGGCATGGAGTGCAGCGGCACGGTCGCGGCGATCGGATCCGGCGTCGAGGGCTGGTCGGTCGGCGACCAGGCCTGCGCCCTGCTGGCCGGGGGCGGGTACGCCGAGCGGGTCGTCGTACCGGCCGGGCAGCTGATGCCGCTGCCCGCCGGCGTCGACCTGGTCACCGCCGCGGCGCTCCCCGAGGTCGCCGCCACGGTGTGGTCGAACGTGTTCATGGTCGCCGGCCTGCAGCCGCAGGAGACGCTGCTGGTGCACGGCGGGGCGGGTGGCATCGGGTCGTTCGCGATCCAGCTCGCCCACCGGCTGGGCGCCCGGGTGGCCACCACCGCCGGCAGTCCCGACAAGTTGGCGGCCTGCGCGGCGCTGGGTGCCGACGTGACCATCGACTACCGCGAGCAGGACTTCGTGGCCGTCGTGAAGGACGCGACCGACGGCCGCGGCGCCGACGTGATCCTCGACAACATGGGCGCCAAGTACCTCGACCGCAACATCGACGCGCTCGCGATCCAGGGCCGGCTGGTCATCATCGGCATGCAGGGCGGCACCCGGGCGGAGCTCGACATCAACAAGCTGCTCCGCAAGCGCGGCGCGGTGATCGCGACCAACCTGCGCGGTCGGCCGAGCGACGAGAAGGCCGCCATCTGCGCGTCGGTCGTCGAGCACGTGTGGCCGCTGGTCGCCGAGGGCCTGGTGCGCCCGGTCGTGGGCAGGTCGTTCCCGCTGGCCGAGGCGGCCGGTGCGCACGCGTTCATGGAGTCGGGCGAGCACAGCGGGAAGATCCTGCTCACCGTCTGATCCCTTCCCGATGCCTTCACCGACACCGATACGGTGGAGATCATGAGCGAGCAGGACTCCCCGCAAGCCGAGCAGCAGGTCGTCATCATCGGACCCGACGGGCAGCCGGTGGCCGCCGTGCCCGCCTCCGCCGTGTCCGCGGCGGCCGACGGGGACGACGACAGCGAGCGCTCGGTGACCGAGCTGGTCGAGCAGCCGGCGAAGGTGATGCGGATCGGCAGCATGATCCGGCAGCTGCTCGAGGAGGTGCGCTCGGCGCCGCTCGACGAGGCGAGCCGGCAGCGGCTCAAGGAGATCCACCAGGCCTCGATCAAGGAGCTCGAGGAGGGCCTCGCCCCCGAGCTGGTCGAGGAGCTCGAGCGACTGTCGCTACCCTTCACCGACGACGCCACGCCGTCCGACGGCGAGCTGCGGATCGCCCAGGCCCAGCTGGTGGGCTGGCTCGAGGGCCTCTTCCACGGCATCCAGACCGCGATCTACGCCCAGCAGGTGGCCGCCCGGGCGCAGTTCGAGCAGATCCGCCGCGGCCTGCCGCCCGGCATGAGCCGCCCCGGCGCCCCCGGCGTCCAGCCCGGCGCCGGCGACCAGCCGCCGCCGACCCCGGGTGATTCCGGCGGCATGTACCTCTGACCGCTCGGGCACTTCCCTCGCTTCTGCCCGTCCGCACACCCCGAGAAGTGCAGGGATACCCGGTGCACCGGGTATCCCTGGGGGAAGCCGTCAGGCCCGACGCCCGCGCCAGGCCACGAAGACCAGGCCCAGCAGCCCCACGATCACCAGGGCGGCGCCCGGCGCGGCCAGTCGCCGGAGCTCGACGGGCTCGTCGGCGACGGTCGTGAAGGTCGCCGGCTCCGGCTCGGGCTCGACCGCCGGGCGACCGGCGCCGAGCAGCCGCTCGACCTGCCCGACGTACACCTCGGTCGCCGGCGCGGTGCCGCTGCGACTGTCGGTGCTCAGCGCGTCGCCGTCGCGCCGGACGAAGAACACGTAGTCCGCACCGGGGCGCAGCCCCGGCTTGCCGCACCTGGCGCGCCGGGCGTCGGTGGTGACCTCGACCTGCGACGTCGCGACCGGGCCCTTGAAGACCAGGTCGGCGTCGACGACGTAGGTCACGGTCGTGCCGGCGACGCTCCGATCGGCGACGGTGCCGGTGAAGACGCCGTTGGCGCCCTTGGCATGCTCCTCCAGGCTCCCCCGGTCGGCCGGGCACGCGGCCACGGCCGGCGCCGCGCCCACCGCGACCACGCCCGCCGAGGAGAGCAGGAGCGCGGCGAGGGCCGATCGGACGAGGGACACGACGAACATCTCAACAGATCACAGGTCGAAGAGACCAGCCAGCACCCGGGCCACGCCGTCGTCGTCGTTCGAGCCCGCGCGGTGGAGCGCGGTCTCCAGGACGGTCGGGTGGGCGCCGGCCATGGCGTACGACGAGCCGGCCCAGGCCAGCATCGGCAGGTCGTTGGGCATGTCGCCGAAGGCGACCACGTCGGCCGCGTCGACGCCCAGGTCGGTGCACAGCAGCTCGAGCGTCGAGGCCTTGGTCACCCCGGGGGCGCTGATCTCCAGCAGCGACGAGGTCGACGACCAGGTGATCACGAGCCGGCCGCCGACGGCCTGCTCGGCGAGCTCCCAGAACTCCTGCGGGCCGAGCCGCTCGTGGCGCGCCAGCAGCTTGAGCGCCGGTCGGTCGAGGAGCTCCTCCACCGGTCCGCGGCGGGCGTCGGCCGGCACCGGAGCCAGCTCGACGAAGTGGTCCTCGAGCCCGAACCCCGCCAGCGTCTCGACGGCGAACGCGGCGTCCGGCAGCGCGGCGCGCAGCAGCCGACAGGCCTCGAGGCCGAGGGCGGGCTCGATCGGGCGCTCGAGGTGGGGCCGGTGCCGGGCGACGTCCCACACCAGCGCCCCGTTGGAGACGACCGCGAGGCCGTGCTCGCCGACGTGCTCGAAGACCTCCTCGGTCCAGCGCAGCGGGCGCCCGGTCACGAAGACGACGGGCACGCCGCACGCCTCGATCTGGGCCAGGACCTCGGCGGTGTACGCCGACACGCTGCCGTCGCTGCGGACCAGGGTGCCGTCGAGGTCGGTGGCGACGAGGCGGGGCCGCGCCGCGCGCACCTCAGCCACCGGCGGGCAACGGCCGCGCCATCACGAGCTCGCCGTCCTCGTTGGCGCCGCGCAGCTCGGTGAAGCCGCACTTCGCGAGCACCCGGATGCTCGGCTTGTTGGTGGGCTCGACGCTGGCCCGCACGCGGACGCCGAGCGCGTCGGCCTCGGCCAGCAGGGCCTGGAGCGCCTCGGTCGCGAACCCGTAGCCGTGCGCCTCGTCGACCAGGCCGTAGCCGACCTCGACCTCGGGCACCCCGTCGGCGGCCGGCTCCGGCGGGCCGAAGAAGCCGATCGAGCCGAGCGCTGTCACGCCGCGGACGATGTGCCGCGGCGCCCAGCAGTCACCCTCGCGCCACAGTCCGGCGGCGTCGAGGTCGTCGCGACGCGGGTAGTCGGGGTGCCAACCCGGGCGGCGCTCACCGCTCCGGATCGCCACGACGTCGTCGGCCGTCCACAACGGGAGCCGGAGCCGCTCGGTCGTGACCATCGGCGGAAGGCTCATCCGCGCTCCCCATCGGGGTCGAACCAGCGGTCGAGCTCGGCGGCGAGACCGTCCTCGTCGACCGGCCCGGTCACGTCGTCCGCGGCGTCCTGGACCTCCTGGATCGCCTGGCCCATCGCCACCGCCCGGCGGGCCCAGGCGAACATCTCCAGGTCGTTGCGCCCGTCGCCGACCGCGAGCGCGTCGTCGGCACTGACGCCGAGTCGCTCGGCGACGTGGGCCAGACCCGATGCCTTCGAGACCCCGATCGGCGCCAGGTCGAGCCACGCGGTCCAGCCGACGACGTAGTTGATGCCATGCAGGCCGAGCCGCTGCGCGAGGTCGACGAACTCGTCGGCGGTCGCCTTGGGGTCGCGGATGATCACACGGCTGACCTCGACGGCGAGCAGCTCGTCGATCTCGGTGACGATCATCTCCCCCGAGAGCTCACCCTCCGGGAAGGGCGCGTTCACGCGGTAGCCGATGCCGCGCTCCTCGACGCCGACGAGGGCGTCGGGGTGGTGCTCGAGGATGGCCGCGACCGCCGGGCGCGCGTCGAAGGTCTCCTCGTGCACGACCTCGATCGGCGGGTAGCGGAAGACGACGGCCCCGTTGGACGCGACGATCCACAAGCGGTCGCGCCGCTCGTCGTACAGCTCGAGCTGGTCGGCGATCGACGTCATGCCGTGGGGCGAGCGGCCGGAGGCGAGCACGACGTGCGCACCGGCGTCGATCACCCGGTGGATCGCCTTCTTGACCGCCGGGGTGACCTCTTCGTGGACCATCCCGGCGCCCTCGATCCAGGACAGGATCGTGCCGTCGATGTCGAGCGCGACCAGCTGCGGCCGCCAGTCGAGGGGGACTCTCACTTCTGAACCGGCTCCAGAGTCTCGCGCCCGAGCCACTTCTGGAGCGCCTTCGGGACCCGCACCGAGCCGTCGGCCTGCTGGTGGGTCTCGAGGATCGCGACGATCGTGCGGGTCATCGCGCACAGCGTGCCGTTGAGCGTCGAGATCGGCTTCGTGCCGCCCTGGTCGCTCGGGAACCGCCCGCGGGTGTCGAGCCGGCGGGTCTGGAACTCGGTGCAGTTCGAGGTCGAGGTGAGCTCGCGGTACTTGCCCTGGGTCGGGATCCACGCCTCGCAGTCGAACTTGCGGATCGCCGAGAGCCCGAGGTCGCCGGCGGCGACGTCGATGACCCGGTAGGCCAGCTCGAGCTTGTCGAGGAACTGCTTCTCCCACTCGAGCAGCCGCTGGTGCTCGGCGTACGACTCCTCGGTCGTCGTGTAGACGAACATCTCGACCTTGTCGAACCAGTGCACCCGGATGATGCCCTTGGTGTCCTTGCCGTGCGAGCCGGCCTCCTTGCGGAAGCAGGGGCTAAACGCGGCGTACCGCAGCGGCAGCGCGCCGCCGTCGAGGATCTCGTCGGAGTGGTAGGCCGCCATCGGCACCTCCGAGGTGCCGACGAGGTACATGTCCTGCCCCTCGATCCGGTAGACGTCGTCGGCCGCCTGGCCGAGGAAGCCGGTGCCGTCCATTGCGCGCGGCTTGACCATCGACGGCGCGATCACCTGGGTGAAGCCGGCCTCGCGGGCCTGCTCCATGGCGAGGTTGAGCAGCGCCAGCTCGAGCTCGGCACCGGCTCCGGTGAGGAAGTAGAAGCGCGAGCCCGACACCTTCGCACCGCGGTCGAGGTCGATGGCGCCGAGGATCCGGCCCAGCTCGACGTGATCGCGCGGCTCGAAGCCCTCGGCGGCGAAGTCGCGGGGCGTGCCGACGGTCTCGAGGACGACGAAGTCGTCCTCGCCCCCGGCCGGCGCCTCTGCGGCGGCCAGGTTGGGGATGCTCATGATCGCGTCCTGCCACGCGGCCTCGGCCTCGCCCTGCGCGGCCTCGGCCTGCTTCACCTCGGCGGCGAGCGCCTTGGTGCGGGCGAGCAGCTCCTGCTTCTCCTCGCCCTGGGCCTGCGCGACCTGTTTGCCGAGCGCCTTCTGCTCGGCCCGCTTCGACTCGAAGTCGGTGATCGCCTGACGCCGTGCCTGGTCGGCGGAGAGCGCCCGGTCCACGACCTCGCCGGAGAGGCCGCGCTTGGCCTGGGCGGCGCGCACGCGGTCGGGGTCGTCACGGAGGATGCGGGGATCGATCATCTCGGGGTCCCCGCGCAATCGGGAGCGCGGCGAGCGATTTCGTGGGGTGAGGTCACGCTGCCAGGCTATCCGGGGCGGGTCGGGGCGCGCTCGCGAGATAGCGGTGCCTGGGGAGAACCGGCGCTCCCGGCATACTTTCCGAGCAGACGCCCCCGACCGTGAGGATCCACGTGCTCGACCGCCCCCGCGCCACCGTGCTGAGCTGGGCCGCCTTGTGCTTCGTGCTCTTCGGGCTGTTGCTGCTGGCGGTCGTGGGTGACGCCGCGTGGCTCGTCGACCTCGACGACCGCGGCGAGGGATCGCAGACCTGGGCGACCGACGTCGGCTGGCTGCACGACGTGCTGCGGGTGATCGAGGTCGCCACCGGGACGATCGCGATGACGGCCTACACCGCCGTGCTCTTCGTGCTGCTGCTGCGTCGCTACCACCGGGCGGCGTTCTTCACCGCCGGCGTGATGATCGTGACGGCGGTGGCGACGACCCTGCTCAAGGGCCTGGTCGACCGCGACCGGCCGCCGTGGCAGAGCACCGAGGCGCTGCTGCACAACGGCGCCTTCCCCTCCGGCCACGCGTCCTCGATCACGGCGTTCGCCGGCATCGTGATCGTGCTGGTCGGGATGCTGGTCCGTCGGCGCAGCGTGCGCCGCCTGGCGTACGTCGGGGCGGTGCTGCTCGTCGTGGTCGTCTGCCTCGACCGGGTGCTGCTCGGGCGCCACTACCCCTCCGACGTGGTCGGCGGGGTGCTGCTCGGCGCCGGGTTCGTGCTGCTCGCGATCGGCCTCTACAACCCCCGGCCGCGCGGCCACGCGGAGAGCGTCGAGCCGCTGCCCGAGGTCTTCGTCTCGGAGAAGCAGCTCGCGGTGATCCTCAACCCGATCAAGGTGGAGGACGTCGGGCAGTTCAAGGCGATCGTGTCGACGATGGCCGCCGAGGCCGGCTGGTCCACGCCCAGCTGGCACTACACGACCGTCGAGGACCCCGGCACCGGCATGGCCGAGGCGGCGTCGGTCGCGGGCGCCGACCTGGTGCTGGTCTGCGGGGGCGATGGCACGGTGCGCGAGGTGTGCGCCGAGCTCGCCGGCACCGGGATCCCGGTCGGGATCATCCCCGCCGGCACCGGCAACCTGCTGGCCCGCAACCTCGACATCCCGCTCTACCTGCGCGCGGCGATCGACGTCGCCCTCAACGGCCAGGACCGGGCGATCGACCTGGTCGAGGTCTCCGGCGACGGCTTCGAGGACACCCACTTCCTGGTGATGGCCGGCATGGGGTTCGACGCCGCGATCATGGAGGGCGTCAACGAGGACATCAAGAAGAAGATCGGCTGGGTCGCCTACGTGCTCTCCGCCCTGAAGTCCCTGATGTTCCCCGCCGTCCGGGTCGAGGTCTCCGTCGACGACGGCGAGTTCACCAAGCATCGCGCCCGCACCATCGTCGTCGGCAACGTCGGCTTCCTCCAGGCGGGCATGCCGCTGCTGCCGGACGCCGCCATCGACGACGGCGTGCTCGACGTGGTGCTGCTGCACCCGCGCAAGTTCCTGTCCTGGATCCCGCTCGCCTACCGGGTGCTCGCCCGCCGCCCCCGCACCGACGACCTCGTGAACCGGATGACCGGCCACACCGTCGTGGTGCGCGCCGCCGCCGACACCCCCCGGCAGCTCGACGGCGACTCGATCGGCCCGGGCCGGGAGCTGCGGATGACCTGCGTGCACGGCCGGCTGCTGGTGCGCGTCCCGCGCTGAGCCTCGGGTGGTTTCGAGGCTCGTCGCTGGCGCTCCTCACACCTCAACCACCGTGGTCGACCGAGTAGGTGGTGGTTTCGAGGCTCGTCGCTGGCGCTCCTCACACCTCAACCACCGCCGCGGTGGTTGAGGTGCGAAGGCGCCCTGGCGCCTGAGCCTCGAAACCACCCGTCAGGGATGCGTCAAGGCGCCGACCGGGACCGTCAAGGAACCGTCAAGACGCGCGCGAGCACGCCGCGCGCGGACCTATGACTGAGGCGTGTCCGATGTCATCTACGTGCTCCTGACCCTCGCGGTCTTCGGGTTGCTCGCCCTGCTGGTGGGCGCCCTGGATCGGGGGTCCCAGTGAGCGATCTCGCTCCCGCCCTCGGCCAGATCGCGGTGCTCGTCGCCGCGCTGGCGGTCGCCGTCCCGCTCCTGGGCCGCCACCTCGCCCACGTCTACACCTCGCCGCGGCACCTTGCGGTCGAGCGCGCGGCGTACCGGCTGCTGCGCGTCGACCCGGACGCCGACCAGCACTGGAAGACGTACACGATGTCGGTGCTGGGCTTCTCGCTCGTCAGCCTGCTGCTGCTCTACCTGCTCGGGCGGGTGCAGGAGCACCTGCCGCTGAGCCTGGGGTACGCCGCGCTGCCGGCCGACGGCGCGTGGAACACGGCGGTCAGCTTCGTGACCAACACCAACTGGCAGTGGTACGCCGGGGAGTCGACGGTCGGCCACCTCTTCCAGATGTCCGGCCTGACCGTGCAGAACTTCGTCTCCGCCGCGGTCGGCATGGCGGTCGCCGCCGCCTTCGCCCGGGGCCTCGCGCGCCAGCTCGCCGGCGGCCGGGTCGGCAACTTCTGGTCGGACCTGGTCCGCGGCGTGCTGCGGGTGCTGCTGCCGATCTCCGTCGTCTCCGCGGTCGTGCTCGTCGCGGGCGGGGCGATCCAGAACCTGATGGGCACCCGGACCGTCGAGACGCTCGCCGGCGGCACCCAGCAGGTGACCGGCGGCCCGGTGGCCAGCCAGGAGGTGATCAAGCAGCTCGGCACCAACGGCGGCGGCTTCTACAACGTCAACGCCGCCCACCCCTTCGAGAACCCGACCCCGCTCACCGACGTCCTCCTGATCTTCCTGATGCTGGTGATCCCCTTCGCGATGGCCTGGGCCTTCGGCCTGATCGTCCGCGACCGCCGCCAGGGGATCGCCGTGCTGTCGGTGATGGCGCTGCTGCTCGGCGTCGCGGTGACGCTGCTCACCTGGGCCGAGATGGCCGGCGTCGGCCGGGCCCCCGAGGCCGCGGGCGGCGCGATGGAGGGCAAGGAGGTCCGGTTCGGCGAGGCGGCCTCGGCGCTGTTCGCCGCGGCCACGACCGGCACCTCCACCGGTGCCGTCAACTCGATGCACGACTCGCTCACCGCGCCCGGCGGCGGCGTGGCGATGTTCGGCATGATGCTGGGCGAGATCGCGCCCGGCGGCGTGGGCTCGGGCCTCTACGGCATGCTGATGCTCGCGATCGTCACCGTGTTCCTCTGCGGCCTGATGGTCGGGCGCACGCCGGAGTACCTCGGCCGGAAGATCGGCCAGCGCGAGATCGTCCTCGTCGCCCTCTACGTGCTCGCCACCCCGGTGCTCGTGCTCGTCGGCATCGCGATCGCGATCACGGCGCAGGACGGCCTCGCCGGACTCCAGGAGTCGGGGCCGCACGGGCTCTCCGAGGCGCTGTACGCCGTGACCTCCGCCGCGAACAACAACGGCTCGGCGTTCGGCGGGCTCACCTCGGGCACGCCGTTCTGGAACACGCTGCTCGGCCTGCTGATGCTGCTCGGGCGCTTCGTGCCGATGGTCCTCGTGCTCGCGATGGCGGGGCGGTTCGCGAGCCAGCGACACTCCCCGCCGAGCGCCGGCACGCTCCCCACCCACCAGCCACTCTTCGTGGCGCTCCTCTCGGGCGTCGCCCTGGTCGTGGTCGGCCTGACCTACGTACCCGTGCTCGCCCTCGGCCCGATCGCGGAGTCCCTGTCGTGAACGCCATCGCCAACCTGAACCTCGCGCAGGCGCTCCCCGGCGCCGTCCGCAAGCTGGACCCGCGCGAGCTGGTCCGGGCCCCCGTCCTGCTGGTCGTCGAGATCGGCGCGGTCGCCACCACGGTGCTGTCGGTGGCCGACCCGAGCACCATGGGCTGGATCGTCACGGTGTGGCTCTGGCTCACCGTGCTGTTCGGCACGCTCGCCGAGTCCGTCGCCGAGGGCCGGGGCAAGGCCCAGGCCGCCAGCCTGCGGGCGCTCCAGCAGGAGACGGTCGCGCACAAGGTGCACGGCTCCTTCGACCAGCTGCGCTACACCGGCAACCTGGCGGAGCTGCCCGTCGACGAGGTGCCCAGCACCGCGCTGCGCGCCGGTGACGTCGTGGTGGTCGCCGCGGGCGACCGGATCCCCGGCGACGGCGACGTCATCGAGGGCGTCGCGTCGGTCGACGAGTCGGCGGTGACCGGCGAGTCCGCCCCCGTGATCCGGGAGTCGGGCGGCGACCGGTCGGCGGTCACCGGCGGCACCGTGGTGCTGTCGGACCGGATCGTCGTCCGGATCACCTCCGACCCCGGCCGGTCCTTCGTGGACCGGATGATCGCGCTGGTCGAGGGCTCCGAGCGACAGCGCACGCCCAACGAGCTCGCGCTCAACGTGCTGCTCTCCTCGCTCACCGCGATCTTCGTCGTGGTCGTCGGCTCCCTCTACTTCGTGGCCGACTACAGCGACGCCCACCAGTCGCTGATCGTTCTGACCGCGCTGCTGGTCTGCCTGATCCCGACCACGATCGGCGCCCTGCTCTCCGCGATCGGGATCGCGGGCATGGACCGGCTGGTCCGCCGCAACGTGCTGGCGATGTCCGGCCGCGCGGTCGAGGCGGCGGGCGACGTCGACGTACTCCTCCTGGACAAGACCGGCACCATCACGCATGGCAACCGGCAGGCGGCCGAGCTGCTGCCGCTCACCGGTGTCGCCCAGGACGAGCTCGCGCAGGCGTCCCTGCTGTCCTCGCTCGCCGACGAGACGCCCGAAGGGCGCTCGATCGTCGCGCTGGTCGGTGGTTTCGAGACAGGCGCAGAGCGCCTTCCTCAACCACCGGGGGAGCTCGTCCCGTTCAGCGCCACGACCCGGATGAGCGGCATCGACACGGGCAACGTGAGCATCCGCAAGGGCGCCGACTCGGCGGTCGCGAAGTGGGTGCACAGCACCGGCGGCCACGCCACCGACGAGCTGGACGCGATCGTCGAGCGGATCGGCGCCAGCGGGGGTACGCCGCTGGTCGTCGCCGAGCGTCGCGGCCTGCAGCCGGCCCGGGTGCTCGGCGTCGTCCACCTCAAGGACATCGTCAAGGACGGCATCCGCGAGCGGTTCGACGAGATGCGCGCGATGGGCATCCGCACCGTGATGATCACCGGCGACAACCCCCGCACCGCCGCGGCGATCGCCCGGGAGGCCGGCGTCGACGACTTCCTCGCCGAGGCGACCCCCGAGGACAAGATGGCACTGATCCGCCGGGAGCAGGAGGGCGGCCGGATGGTCGCGATGTGCGGCGACGGCACCAACGACGCGCCCGCGCTGGCCCAGGCCGACGTCGGGGTCGCGATGAACACCGGGACGACCGCGGCCAAGGAGGCCGGCAACATGGTCGACCTCGACTCCGACCCGACGAAGCTCATCGACGTCGTCGAGATCGGCAAGCAGCTGCTGATCACCCGGGGCGCGCTCACGACGTTCTCGGTCGCCAACGACGTCGCGAAGTACTTCGCGATCCTGCCGGCCATGTTCGTCGTGGCGTTCCCCGACCTCGGCGTGCTCAACGTGATGCGCCTGTCGAGCCCGGAGTCGGCGATCGTCTCCGCGGTCGTCTTCAACGCGCTGATCATCATCGCGCTGATCCCGCTGTCGCTGCGCGGCGTGCGCTACCGGCCGTCGTCGGCGGCCGCCCTGCTGCGCCGCAACCTGCTGATCTACGGCGTCGGCGGACTGATCGCACCGTTCGTCGGGATCAAGCTGCTCGACCTCGTCATCTCGCTCATCCCGGGGCTCTAGGAGGACCGATGAAGGACATCTACACGCTCTTCCGCCACAGCCTGGCCGGGCTGCGGGTGCTGGTCGCGATGACGCTGCTCCTCGGCCTCGCCTACCCCCTGGCGATCACCGGCATCGCCCAGATCGCCTTCCCCTGGCGGGCCGACGGGTCGCTGATCACCGCCGCCGGAACCCACACGACCGACGCGCACGACGCCGTCGGCTCCGCGATCGTCGGCCAGGTCGGCGACTCCGACGCGCTGTTCCGCAACCGCCCGTCCGCTGCCGGCGACGGCTACGACATGCTCGGCACCGCCGGCTCCAACCTCGGCCCGAACAGCTCCGATCTGGTCGCGTCGATCGAGCGGCGCCGGGCCGAGATCGCCGCCCGCGAGGGCGTCGACCCGGCGGCCGTGCCACCCGACGCGGTCACGGCCTCGGCGTCCGGCATCGACCCGGACATCTCGCCGGCGTACGCCGCGATCCAGGTGCCCCGCGTGGCCCGTGCGACCGGCCTGGCCGAGGCCGACGTGCGCCGGCTGGTCGGGGAGCACACCTCGGAGCGCACCTGGGGCGTGCTGGGCGAGCCCCGGGTCAACGTCCTGGAGCTGAACATCGCGGTCCGGGAACTGGCAGGATCCTGACATGAACGAACCCCGCCGGGGGAGGCTCACCGTCTACCTCGGCGCCGCACCCGGCGTCGGGAAGACCTACGCGATGCTCGGCGAGGCGCGCCGGCGCTGCGACCGCGGGACCGACGTCGTCGTCGGCTACGTCGAGACACACGGCCGCGAGCACACCGCGACGATGCTCGGCGGGCTCGAGGTGGTGCCGCGCGCGGAGGTCTCCTACCGCGGCACCACCTTCACCGAAATGGACACCGACGCGGTCATCGCCCGCAAGCCCGCGGTCGTCTGCGTCGACGAGCTCGCCCACTCCAACGTGCCGGGCAGCGCCCGCGAGAAGCGGGCCGAGGACGTCGAGCTGATCCGGCGCGCCGGCATCGACGTGATCACCACGGTCAACATCCAGCACCTGGAGTCGCTCAACGACGAGGTGGAGCGGATCACCGGCGTCCGGCAGCGCGAGACGGTGCCGGACGAGGTGGTCCGCACGGCCGACCAGATCCAGCTCGTCGACATGTCCCCCGACGCGCTGCGCCGCCGGATGGCGCACGGCAACATCTACAAGGCCGACCAGATCGACGCCTCGCTCACGTCGTACTTCCGCGTGGGCAACCTGACCGCGCTGCGCGAGCTCGCCCTGCTCTGGCTGGCCGACCGGGTCGACGACGCGCTCGGCGACTACCGGCGCGCGCACCGCATCGAGCAGCCGTGGCCGGCCAAGGAGCGCATCGTGGTCGCCCTCACGGGCGGCGCCGAGAGCGAGACGCTGCTGCGCCGCGGGGCCCGGCTCGCCCAGCGCGCGGCCGGCTCGGAGCTGATCGCCCTGCACGTGATCGCCGCCGACGGCATCGCGAGCGCCGACGAGTCCCGCATCGACCGGGCGCAGCAGCTCGCGGCCTCGCTCGGTGGCACGTTCCACTCGGTCGTCGGCGAGGACGTGTCGCGCGCCGTGGTCGACTTCGCGACCGGCGCCAACGCGACCATGATCATCGTGGGCGTCTCGCGGCACGGCCGGCTGCGCCGTCTCTTCACCGGCACGACCGGCGAGCGGATCGCCTCGCTCGCCGGCACCATCGACGTCCACCTCGTCACGCACGAGCAGACCGGGGGCGCGGGGCGGCCGCGGTGGTACGCCTCGCCGCTGACCCGGCGTCGCCAGGTGGCCGGCCTGGTGCTGTCGGTGCTGCTGCCGGTGCTGCTCACGCTGGTGCTCAAGCTCTCCGACGACCCCGACCAGCTGCCGCTCGACGTCCTGCTGTTCCTGGCGGTGACGGTGCTCGTCGCCCTGATCGGCGGGATGCTGCCGGCGCTGGTCGCGGCGCTCGGCGGCTTCCTGCTCATGAACTGGTACTTCACGCCGCCGGTCAGCAGGTTCACGGTCGCGGAGCCGACCAACGTGGTGGCCCTCGTCGTCTTCGTCGCCGTCGCGATCGGCGTCGCTAGCGTGGTCGACCGCGCCTCCCGACGGGCCTCCGACGCCGTGCGCGCCCGCACCGAGGCGACCACGATGGCCTCGCTGTCGCGCTCGGTGCTGACGGGCCAGGACACGGCCGACGCGGTCGTCGAGCGGCTGCGGGAGACGTTCGGGCAGCGGGCGGTCAGCCTGCTGGCCCGTGGGCCGGTCGGCTGGACCGTGGTGGCGGCCAGCGGCACCGCCCCGGCGACCGGACCCGACGCCGGCGACACCCAGGTCGCGGTCGACGACGACCACGTCATCGTGCTCAGCGGGTCGCCGCTGCGCGCCACCGACCAGCGGGTGCTGGAGGGCTTCGCGGCCCAGACCGGGCTGGTGCTGGAGTACCGCCGGCTGCGCGAGCGCGACGAGCGCGCGGCCGCGTTGGAGCGCGCCGAGGCGACCAGTACGGCGATCCTGCGGGCGGTGTCGCACGACCTGCGCACGCCGCTGGCGACGATGCGCACCGCCGTCGACGGACTGGTCTCCGACAGCGTCGACCCGGCGGCACGGACCGAGCTGGTCGGCGCGGTCGAGTCGTCGACCGAGCAGCTCGAACGGCTCATCGACAACCTGCTGGACCTCTCCCGGATCGAGTCCGGACTGGTGCGCCCCATGCTGCGCGACCTCAGCCTCGAGGAGGTGCTGCCGCTGGCGGTGGCGGGCCACCCGCCGGGCAGGGTGTCGCTCGAGGTCGAGGAGTCGGTGCCGCTCGTGCACACCGACCACGGCCTGCTCGAGCGGGTCGTCGCCAACCTGGTCGGCAACGCGGTGCGGGTCTCGCGCGGCGCCCAGGTGCGGGTGCTCGCACACGTGCTGCCCGAGTCGGTCGAGGTGCTCGTGGTCGACCGCGGCCCCGGCGTACCCCCCGAGCAGCGGGAGCGGATGTTCGAGCCCTTCCAGCGCCTCGACGACAGCTCCGGCGCGGGGCTCGGCCTCGGCCTCGCCGTGGCGCGCGGGCTGACGGCGGCGCTGGGTGGCACGCTGTCGGCGGAGGACACCCCGGGCGGAGGGCTGACGATGGTGCTGTCGATCCCGCGGGCGGGTGGGTCGTGAGGCGGCGGGTCGGCGGTGCGTCAGCAACCGTTCGGGGGCGTCGGAAGGTTGCCTGCTCACCGCTGACCGGGGCCGGAGCCGGCGTCCGCGCCGGCGTCCGGGCCGGCGTCCGCGCCGGCGTCCGCGCCGGCGTCCGGGCCGGCGTCCGGGCCGGCGTCCGCGCTGCCCGGCGGTGCGTCAGCAACCGTTCGGGGGCCTCGAAAGGTTGCCTGCTCACCGCTGACCGGAGCACGTCGTGAGCAAGGTCCTGGTGGTCGACGACGAGCCCGCGCTGGCGCGGGCGCTCGCGATCAACCTGCGCGCCCACGGCTGGGAGGTCGTCACCGCCGCCGACGGCCGCTCCGCGCTTGAGGCGGCCGCCACCGAGCACCCGGACGTGGTCGTGCTCGACCTCGGCCTGCCCGACCTCGACGGCACCGAGGTGATCGCGGGCCTGCGCGGCTGGAGCCCGGTGCCGATCGTGGTGCTCTCGGCGCGCCAGCACGGCGAGGACAAGGTCGAGGCGCTCGACCTGGGCGCCGACGACTACGTCACCAAGCCCTTCGCGATGAACGAGCTGATGGCCCGCCTGCGCGCCGCCGTACGCCGCTCGCAGGACTCGCCCCCGTCGACGTCGGTGGTCACGGTGGGCGACCTGGTCATCGACATGGCGCGCAAGCGGGTCGCCCGGCGCGGCGTCGACGTGCGGCTGACCCCGACCGAATGGGCCTTCCTCGAGCTGCTCGCCCGCAACGTCGGCAAGCTGGTCACCCGCGAGCAGGCGCTCCGCGAGGTGTGGGGGCCGGCGTACGAGCACGAGACCCACTACCTGCGGGTCTACGCCGCCCAGCTGCGCCGCAAGCTCGAGGACGACCCGGCGCACCCGCGGCACCTGGTCACCTCACCGGGGCTGGGCTACCTGCTGGAGGAGTGAGTGGGGGCGTCGGTGTGGTCGTGCCCCCGGTGCTTCATCAAGGGATGATGGCGAAGCCGCGCATCCCTGGCCGGCCTCACCCGGGTAGGCGCGGGTCGACCTTCATCCCTTGATGAACCTGCGGCGGGTGGTGGCAGAGCCCGCCTCCGGCCCGGATCACCTCGTTTCCCCGGCCGCCCGGGAAATGAGCGCGACCCGCCAGTTGGCATAGTCCGTCACGATCTGGTTGCCCGAACACCGGAACGACAGCAAGAACGTGACGGACTATCCCGGCCGCGGGCCAGCAGACAGCCCGGGTCAGCGCGGGGTGAGCCAGAAGAGTGGCAGCTCGCGGTCGGTGCGGTCGGCGTACGTCGCGTAGTTGGGCCACCCGGCGACGGCGACCGCCCACTTCTCGTCGCGCTCCGGACCGGCAAGCTCGCGGGCGTCGACGGCGAGGGTGCGGCCCCGGTAGGTGATGGTCGGGTCCTGGGCGGCGCGCAGGTTGGCGGCCCAGGCGGGCGGTTCGGGGGCGCCCCAGTTGGAGCCGACGACCAGCCAGCCGTCGCCGTGCGGGACGGTCAGCAGCGGCGTGGTGCGCAGGATGCCCGACCGGCGGCCCGGCACCTGGAGCACGAGCTCGTGCAGCCCGGTCGTCGTCATGATCGTGACCCGGCCGCGCGAGAGCCGCTGGAGCGTCTCGTCGATGCGGACGATGAGGCCGGCGTAGCGCGGCAGCCACGGCTGCGCCCCGAGCTTGATCGCCATCCACCGCAGGGGGTTCATGGCCGGATCGTAGGGCCCCGATCAGCGCCTCGACACCAGAAAGGCGAGGACGGCGACGCTGAGCGCCACCGACCATGCCGCGCCGACGGCGGTCGGCGCCGCGAGCAGCGGGATGGTGCCGAGCAGCAGGACGTCGAACCCGCGCAGCACGCTGCCGTAGAGCGAGGTCGGCACCGCACCCATCGGGGAGGCGATCAGCGGGAGCCGGTAGTCCGGCGGCCGGCTGGTGGTCCACCGCACCGCCGCCGCGGCGACCGTGACGCCGGCGGCCAGGGCGGTCAGCAGGCTGTCCGGCCACGGTCCGCCGACCGCGTGGTGCACGGCCGGCGCCGTCGCGAGGCCCCACAGGACCAGCACCAGCCCGGGTACGCCGAGGCACGCCAGCCGGACCACCCACGCCGGCTGCGGGAAGCAGCGCAGCAGGCTCATGGTCCGCGAGAGCACCCGCAGCGCGGTGAACAGCCCGACGCCGCCGACGAACCCGGTCAGCGTCACCACCACGAGCACCAGGTGCCCGAGGCCGAGGGTCGCGGCGACGTACGGCAGCACCAGCCCGGCGGCCAGGGCGGTGAGCACGGCACCGTTGCGCCGCAGTCGCACCACCTCGCGCCACACCAGGGCGCCCCCTCCCACCGCTCGGCCGCGCACGATCCGCACCGTGCTGCGCGCCCGCCAGTGCCGGGCGAGCAGCACGTCGAAGAGCAGCGTCAGGTCGAGGCTGGAGAGCGCGCCCGAGAGCCCCGGCAGCAGCGCACCACCGTCGGTGAGGCGCTGGCGACGGATGCCGGCGAGCGCCCGGCCCGCGCGGACGACGTACGCCGCTGCGCCGGCCGCGACCAGCACCGCCGCGCCGGCCAGGACCGGGGTCGCCGGGCTGCCGGAGGCGCCGGGGACCAGGCCCGCGGCGACCAGCACCAGTCCGGCCCACAGGACGGCCGCGAGCATCCGGCCCAGCGCCCGGATCCCGCGGTCGGAGGCCGCCTGGGCCCGGGCGGCGAGGGCGACCAGGAGCACGCACAGCAGCGCCGCGAGCACGGCGGACCACGCCACGGCCGAGGCAGCGAACCCGCCCAGGAGGCCGCCGACGGCCGCCGGGACCGCGCCGGCGACAGCGGCCACCGCGAGGGTGCCGAGGAGCCGACCGCGGAGCAGCGCCGTGCGGTCGAGCGGCGTGGCGAGCAGCCAGCTGCCGACCGCCGGCGACGCGAGCATCGGGCCGAGCAGGCGGGCGACCCCGAGCACCGCGGTCACGCCGGCGAGGGCCAGCAGCCAGCCCAGCGCGCCACGGGCGTCGACACACGCCTCGGACGTGCACGCGCCCGAGGTGACGACCCGCAGGTTGAGCAGCACGTTGATCGCCATCGCGCCGACGACGAGGGCGGAGAAGATCGCGACGTACGCGTCCTGGAACGCCTCCAGGAGGCTGGTGTCGGTGCGGCCGCGGCGCCAGGTGCGGACCTGGCGCCGGAGCTCGCGGACCTCCGCGCTCATGGCTCGGACGACACCGGTGGCTCGGGCGTGCCGAGCGCGTCCAGGTCGAGCACGTCGTCGGCGACGGCCGCGACCAGGTCGGGGTCGTGGCTCGCGAGCAGGATGCCCAGCCCGTCGGCCTTCTCCCGCCGGAGCCGCTCGACCAGCCAGGCGAGGCCGGGCCGGTCCAGGCGGGCCTCTGGCTCGTCGAGGACCAGCAGCCGGCGCGGCCGCACGAACGCGCTCGCCAGCGCCAGCCGGCGGCGCTGCCCCGACGACAGCGTGCCCGGCAGCTGTGCGGCCTGCGCGACCAGCCGGACCTCCTCCAGCACCTCGTCGACCAGCGCCTCCGCGTCGTCGACCCGGTGCGCCCGGGCGAGCAGGTCGAGGTGCTCGACCACGCTGAGGTCGGGGAAGAAGTCGAGGTCGTCGGTCACCGCCGCGACGTCGCGGCGGTCCCGGACCGAGCGCTCGTCCACGGGGCTGCCGTCCAGCTCGACGGTGCCCGAAGTGGGCTCGTCCGCGCCGGTCACGCACCGCAGCAGCGTCGACTTGCCGGCGCCGTTGCGCCCGCGCAGCGCCAGCGCCCGGCCGGGTGCGACGTCGAGGTCCACGCCCTCGAGGACGGTGACCTCGCCGTACTTCTTGGTGAGCCCGCGGACCCGCAGCAGGGGCGCCGTCACGGCCGCGCGTGGTCGATCGCCTCGAGCTCCTCGGGGGAGAGCTGCTGCTCGCAGGTCCAGTCGCTGATGCTCTTGGCGTAGGTGCGCGCGTCGCTGCGACCGTGGATCGAGGTCAGTACGACGCCGCTGCCGCTGTCGTCGAGCAGCGCGACCGACCACGACAGGTGGCCGCCCATGTCGCCGAACGCGTCGTAGCGCACCACCGCCAGATGGCGCAGCGCGTCGGTGCCTTCGCGACGCAGCGCGGCGACCTCCTGGCGCAGGCCCTGGACGTCCTCGGGCACCGCGTCGACCCCGCCGTCGCCGGCCCGCGGCGTGCGCCGCGCCTGCAGCGTCAGCGCCAGGGCGACGGCGGCCAGGGCCAGGGCAACCACGGACACGAGCTCCACGACGTCGAGCCTAGGCGCTGGGGCCAGGCCGCTCCGGGCACGCCATGCCGCACTCTGGGCAGCACGGCCTCCGGCCCGGCGCCGCGTGGGACCATGACGGGTGTGACCCGACGCATCGCCTACCAGGGCGAACCCGGCGCCAACTCCCACCAGGTGTGCAAGGAGCACTACCCCGACTGGGAGGCGCTGGCGTGCGCGTCGTTCGAGGACGTCTTCGCGGCGGTCGACGGTGGCCCCGGAGTCGAGCCGAGTGCCGACCTGGCGATGATCCCGATCGACAACTCGATCGCGGGCCGGGTGGCCGACATCCACCACTTCCTGCCGGACTCCGGGCTGCACATCATCGCCGAGCACTTCCTGCGGATCCGGTTCCACCTGATGGCGGTGCCCGGCGCGGGGCTCGACGGCATCCGCACCGTGCACAGCCACGTGCACGCGCTCGGCCAGTGCCGCAAGATCATCCGCCAGCACGGCCTGACCCCGGTGATCGCCGGCGACACCGCCGGGGCGGCCCGCGAGGTGGCCGAGCTCGGCGACCCGACGATGGCCGCGATCTCCCCGCCGCTGGCCGCGGAGATCTACGGCCTGGAGATCCTGGCCAAGGACGTTGAGGACGAGGACCACAACACCACCCGATTCGTGGTGCTCTCCCGCGACTTCGTCCAGGCGCCCGCCGGCAACGGCCCGGTCGTGACCAGCTTCATCTTCAACGTCAAGAACCTGCCCTCCGCGCTCTACAAGGCACTCGGGGGCTTCGCCACCAACGGTGTCAACATGACCAAGCTGGAGAGCTACATGGTCGGCGGGGAGTTCACCGCCACGCAGTTCCTCGCCGAGGTCGACGGACACCCCGACGACCCCGGCGTACGCCGGGCGCTGGACGAGCTCGCGTTCTTCACCACCGAGGTGAAGATCCTCGGGGTCTACCCGGCGGACTCCTTCCGGACCACCGCCTCGGGCTGACCCGACGGGCGGCCGTCATCAGCTCGCCATCAGGTTGAACATCCCGCCCTGCGGGTCGGCGAGGACCGCCATCCGGCCGACTCCCGGGACGTCGAATGCGGGCGCGACCACGGTGCCGCCGAGCCCGACCGCCCTCTCGATCGTGGCATCGACGGACTCGACGTTGAAGTAGACGTTCCAGTGCGGCGGCACCTCCGCCGACATCGGCGGCAGCGCACCACCGACCTGACGGCCCTCGACGACCAGGCAGGTGTACGCCGGGCCGCCGCCCATCGCCATCTCCTCCCAGGCGACCCCGAGGACCTCGGAGTAGAACCTCGTGGCGGCCGGGATGTCGGGCGTCACGACCTCGTTCCAGATCGGGGTGCCGGGCTCGTTGGCGCGCTCGGTGCCGATCGAGGTGCCGGGCTGCCACAGGTTGACCCGCGCCCCGGTCGGATCGGCGATCGCGGACATCCGGCCCATGTCCATCACGTCGAAGGGCTCGGCGTCGACCCGCCCACCGGCGCCGGCCACCCTCGCCGTCGTCGCATCGACGTCGCCGACGGTGAGGTACACGCTCCAGAACGCCGGATGGTCCTCCATGCCCGGCATCGGCCAGCTGATCCCGGCGACCGTGTCGCCCTCCTTGCTCACGGCGACGTAGTAGTGGTCGTCCTCCATCGGGACGTCCTCCAGCTCCCACCCGAACAGCGGACCGTAGAACTCCTTGGCCGCGGCCTGGTCGGGCGTGACCAGCTCGACGTAGCTGGGCGTGCCCTGGGGGTACCTCTCGAACTTCGGCATCTTCCTGCTCCCTGCTTCCGGTGCTGCCTCGGTGTCGACCCGCTGTCCAGCCAACACCCGGCCACCGACAGTCGCAACGGTCGAGTAGGTTCGGCCCGTGGAGCAGCAGGACCCCCGGATCGCCGACCTCGGCTTCGCCCGCGTCGACATCGACCGCGCGGCGCGCACCGGTGACCCCGAGGTCGTCTACGGCGCGGGCAAGACGCCCGACCAGGTGGTCGCGATCCTGCGCACCCTCCACGCCCAGCACCCCGAGCGCGCGGTGCTGGCCACCCGGCTCGACCACGAGACACTCGAGGCCGTGACGCAGGCGCTGCCCGACGCAGCCGTCGACCTGGTCGCCGGCGCCGCGACGCTCGGACCGCTGCCGGAGCCGCGGGGCACGGTCGCAGTGATCAGCGCCGGCACCTCCGACGCCCCGGTCGCGGCCGAGGCGGCGCTCACGGTCGCGGTGCACGGCGCCGGGGTCGACCGCGTCGACGACGTCGGCGTCGCGGGCCTGCACCGGCTGCTCGGCGTCCGCGACCGGCTCGAGGCCGCCGACTGCCTGGTGGTGGTCGCCGGCATGGAGGGCGCGCTGCCCTCGGTGGTCGGCGGGCTGACCGGCGTGCCGATCGTGGCGGTCCCGACCAGCGTGGGCTACGGCGCCTCGCTCGGCGGCGTCGCCGCCCTGCTCGCGATGCTCAACTCCTGCGCCCCCGGCATCACGGTGGTCAACATCGACAACGGGTACGGCGCGGGCGTCCACGCGGCCCGGGTCGCCCGCCAGTCGGTGCCCCGATGACTGTCTGGATCGACGCCGCCGCGGGCGCCAGCGGCGACATGCTGCTCGGCGCGCTGGTCGGCGCGGGCGTGCCGCTCGCGGTGCTGCAGGACGCGGTCGACGCGGTCGCCCCCGAGCCGGTGACGCTCCGCGTCGAGGAGGTACGCCGCGGCGACCTCGCCGCCACCCGGGTCCACGTCGATGTCACCGAGTCCCACCACCACCGCACGTGGCGCGACGTGCGGTCCATGCTGACCGGCCACGACCTCGCGCTGACCGTCTTCGAGCGGCTCGCGGTCGCGGAGGCCGCGGTGCACGGGACCACCCCCGACGAGGTGCACTTCCACGAGGTCGGGGCGCTCGACGCGATCGCCGACATCGTGGGCGTCTGCGCGGGCTTCGAGCACCTGGGTGCCACCGAGGTCACGGTCTCCCCCGTCGCGGTCGGCTCCGGCACGGTCGAGACCGCGCACGGCACCCTCCCGGTGCCGCCTCCAGCCGTGGCCGAGCTGCTGCGCGGCGTGCCGACCTTCGCCGGTCCGGTGGCCATGGAGCTGTGCACCCCGACCGGCGCGGCCCTGCTCACGACGCTGGCCACGGCGTACGGCCCGCAGCCGCCGATGGTCGTCGACCGGATCGGCGTCGGCGCGGGCGGGCGCGACCCGGAGGGGCACGCCAACGTGCTGCGGCTCTTCCGGGGTCTCGAGGCCTCGACCTCCGGGAGCGAGCGCCCGGTGCTGCTCGAGTGCAACGTCGACGACCTCGACCCCCGGGTCTGGCCGGCGGTGCTCACCGCACTGCTCGAGACCGGGGCGGCCGACGCCTGGTTGACCCCGATCCTGATGAAGAAGGGCCGGCCGGCCCACACCCTCAGCGTCCTCGTCGACGCCGGCCATGCGGCCGTCGTGCGCACCGAGATCTTCCGGCAGACCACGACGATCGGGCTGCGCGAGCAGCCGCTCACCAAGCACGCCCTCGACCGCGAGATGCTGCCGATCCAGGTCGACGGCCACACGATCGCGGTCAAGCTCGCCCGGCACGAGGGCGTCGTGGTCAACGCCCAGCCGGAGTACGACGACGTGGCCCGGGCGGCCGCGTCGCTCCGGCGTCCGGTCAACGAGGTGCTCACCGAGGCGCAGGACCTCTGCCGCGCCTTCCTCGGGACCGGCTCGTAGTCTGGCCGCATGGCCACCCACGGTGCCGACAGCGAGGTCGGCCGGCTCCGGACCGTGCTGCTGCACCGGCCCGGCAACGAGCTGCGCCGGCTCACCCCCCGCAACAACGACCGGTTGCTCTTCGACGGGATCCCGTGGGTGGCCCGCGCCCAGGACGAGCACGACGGGTTCGCGGCGGCACTGCGCGACCGCGGGGTCGAGGTGCTCTACCTCACCGACCTCCTCACCGAGGCGCTGGCGAGCGAGGCGGCGCGCGACGGCGCGATCACGACCGCCCTCGCCGGGCTGCACCTCGGCGACTCGCTGCGCGCCTACCTGGGCGGCTTCCTGCGCGAGGCGTCGCCGGCGGAGCTGACCGGCTACCTGACGGCGGGGATCCGCAACGACGAGGTCCGCGGCGGCTACGGGCTGGTGACCTCGCTGCTCGCGCACGACGACTTCCTCGTCGACCCGCTGCCCAACCTGCTCTTCACCCGCGACTCCTCGGTCTGGGTGCGCGACCGGGTGGCGGTCACCTCGCTGGCGATGCCCGCGCGCTCGCGCGAGACCCAGCTGACCGAGCTGATCTACGCCGAGCACCCGCGCTTCCGCGGCACCCGCACCATCCACGGCTGGCGCCACGAGCACGTCGAGGGCGGCGACGTGCTGCTGCTCGCCCGCGGCGTGATCGCGGTCGGCGTGGGCGAGCGCACCACCCCGGCCGGCGCGGAGCGGTTCGCCGGCCAGGTGTTCTCGGCCGGCCTCGCGCACACCGTGCTCGCCGTACCCATCGCGCAGGAGCGGGCCACGATGCACCTCGACACCGTGTGCACGATGGTCGACGTCGACAAGATCGTGATGTACCCCAACGTCGCCGACTCGCTCCAGGCGTACGCCGTGACCGCCGCCGACGACGGGCCGCTCACGGTGGCCGACGCCGAGCCCTTCCTGGTCGCGGCCGCCAAGGCGATGGAGATCGACACGCTGCACCAGATCGACACCGGGCTCGACCCGGTCACGGCCGAGCGCGAGCAGTGGGACGACGGGAACAACACCCTCGCGATCGCGCCGCGGGTGGCGGTGGCCTACGAGCGCAACGTCGAGACCAACGCCCGCCTCGAGGAGGCCGGCATCGAGGTGGTGCGGATCGCCGGCTCCGAGCTCGGTTCGGGCCGCGGCGGGCCGCGGTGCATGAGCTGCCCGGTCTGGCGCGAGCCGCTGCCGGCCGACTGACTCACCCGATGGGCCGCACCGCACGGACGGCACCTGGAAGACCCGGTCGTTGGCGACGGGGGATGCGCCAACGACCGGGCTCCGTGGACACTACGCGGCCGTCTCGGACGGCTCCAACCCAGGGGTGACCGGGACGCCGATCAGCGCAGCGTGACCTGCCGGTTGGCGAGTCCGGACCGCGCGGAACGCTCCGCGGTGGTGAGGTTCGAGTCGTCGGCGAGCGCCGCGGCGAGGTCGGCCGCGATCCGCTGGGCGGGCTCCTCCAGCACCTCCGGACCGGTGCCGACGGGCAGGTCCCAGACCGGGGCCAGCAGGCCGTGGGCCCGGAACATGCCGACGAACCTCGAGCCGTCGACCAGCACGTCCTTGCCGGCCGCGTGCAGCCGCGCGAGCGCGTCGAGGAGCCGGTCCTCGGGCTCGGGCATCACCCACCGCAGGTGCTCCTTGGTGCCGACGTTGGTCCAGTACGCCGCCTCGACGCCGGCCAGCCGCGCGGTCGGCTGGGCGACCGCGTTGGCCTGCTCGAGCGCCGCGGTGGCCGCGGCCCGGTCGTCCTCGTCGACGTCGGCGAACCAGAAGTCGAATCCCTCCTGCACCTCGACCGTCAGCGCGGCGTCGTCGACGAGGTCCTGGAACCGGGCGCCGGGTCCGGGCGGGTCGGTCAGGCCGATCGCGCCCGTCTCCTCCCGGCCCACCGCGTCGAGGGCCGCCTCCAGGGCGGCGCCCAGGTCGCGCGCCGGGTCGCCGAAGTTGTGCTGCACCTGGAGGCCCAACCAGATCTCGCCGCTGTCGCGCACCATCGCCGGCGCCGCCATCGGCAGCAGCGTGCAGAGCTTGACGACCCGCTCCGGGTCGGCGGTCAGCCTCAGCGACGCGACGGCGGCGGGCACCAGCTCGCGCATCGCGACGATGTCGCACTCGGACGCCAGGCCCGCGAACGGCCGCGCGACGTACACCTCGGCGGCACCGCCGGGCGCGCCGTGGCAGGCCTTGTAGCGCTTGCCGGAGCCACAGGGGCAGGGCTGGCGCGGGCCGACCTCCCCCGGCGCGGTCTGGGGGCGGGACTTGGTGCGGGACTTCTTGGCCATGCGGGGAACCTATCCGGCCACCCCGTCGCGGTGGTCGAGAAGGTCGAGAACGTACGCCGGGCGGTCGGTGATCACCGCCTGCACCCCGAGCTCCAGGCACAGGTCCAGGTGGGCCTCGGTGTTGACCGTCCAGACGTGCATGCCGTGGCCGGCGGCGGTGATCCGCGGGCCGAGCCTCGGGTGCTCGGCGAGCTCCTTGATGCCGGGGCCGACCAGCCAGTCCGGCCCGATCAGCCGGCGCAGCATCGGCCAGTGCCGGGCGTGCTCGATCAGCATCACCAGCCGCAGGTCGGGGGCGAGCCGCTCGACCCGCTGCAGCGCGATCCGCGAGAAGCTCATCACGCGCACCGGCGACCCGGCGCGCTCCCAGCCGAAGTGCCGCAGTTGCTCGACGAGCCGACGCTCGACCAGGCCGCTGTACCGCGTCGGGTGCTTGGTCTCGATGGCGATCTCGACGCGCCGGTCGTAGTCGGCCACCGTCTCGAGGAGCGTGCGCAGCGTCAGCACCCGGTCGAGCCGCTCGTCGGGGCCGGGGGCCTCGTCGTCGAGGTCGGCCCAGGGGTTCTTCCAGGAGTGGAAGTCCAGCGCGTCGAGGTCGGCGAGCTCGCTGTTGGAGACCAACGTGCGGCTGCTCGACGTACGCCGCAGGTCGCGGTCGTGCACGCAGACGAGGTGGCCGTCGGCGGTGAGCCGGACGTCGCACTCGAGGCCCTCGGCGCCGGCGTCGAGCGCCGCGACGTAGGCCCGGAGGGTGTGCTCGGCGTTCTCGTGGCTGGCGCCGCGATGGGCGACGACCTGGGGTCTCACGGCCTTCATTCTTCCCCGTGGGTCAGCGGCTGCGGAGGAACCGGCCGAAGTGTGGCACGGTGAACGCCACGCTGCCCCGCTCGGCGGCGTAGACGAGGCCCTTCTTGATCAGCCCGTCGCGCGCGGGCGAGAGCGACTGCGGCTTGCGGCCGAGGTGGCGCGCGATGTCGGACGTGGCCACCGCGGCGTCGCCGTGCTCGGCGCCGAGGTCGGCCATCGCCGACATGTAGTCGCGCTCGGCGGGCGTGGCCCGCTCGTACCGCGCACCGAAGAAGCCGACCGCGAGCTCGGCCTCCGCGTCGGGTGCGGCGGCGTGGACGTCGGCGGCGCGGACCGGCGACCCGACCGCGGCGTCCCAGGTGACCTTGCCGTAGGCCTGCACGAAGTAGGGGTAGCCGTCGGTGAGCCGGTAGAGCTCGTCGAGCGCCTCCTGCTCGAACTCCACCCCCTCGGAGCCGGCCGGGACGGTCCAGGCCCGGTCGGCCATCTCGCGCGGCAGCCGGTCGACGCTGACGTAGCGGAACAGCCGCTCGGCGTAGGACTTGGACGCGGCGAGCGCGACCGGCAGGTGTGGCAGGCCGGCGCCGACCACGATCAGCGGCGCGCCCTGCTGGCTGATCTCGTGGCAGGCGCCGCAGAGCGCCGCGAGCTCGGCGGTGGCGGCGTCCTGCATCTCGTCGACGAAGAGCGCGACGCCGACGCCGAGGTCGCCGGCCAGGGTCGCGACGTCGGTGAACAGCTCGACCAGGTCGAGCTCGAGGTCGCCCGAGTCGGCGCGGCCCTTGGCGGCGGTGACGTCGACGGGCGGGGTCCAGCGTCGCCCGGCCCGCGCGGCGGCCCGGCGATCGTCGAGCGTGGTCGTCAGCGCGAAGCTCTTGAGCACGCCCGCGACCTCGTCGACCCGGTCGGGGTCCCGGTGCCGGTGCGCCACCTCGCGCACCGCGGCGTGCACCGCCTGCGCGACCGGGATCCGGACGCTCTGGTCGGGCCGTGCCTCGATCTTGCCGGTCCCCCACGCCCGGCGCACGGCCTGGCCGCGGAGGGCGTTGAGCAGCACGGTCTTGCCGACCCCGCGCAGCCCGGAGAGCACCATGCTCCGCTCCGGACGGCCGGCGGCGACCCGCTCCAGCGTCACCTCGAACTGCTGGAGCTCGCGGTCGCGGCCGGCCAGCTCGGGCGGTCGCTGGCCGGCGCCCGGTGCGTAGGGATTCCGGATCGGGTCCATGTGTTCGACGGTATCCGGGTGTCTAGGGGATTTCGTAGATTTGGCGGCATGCCGTCGCGCGCGTCGGTTTCATCAAGGGATGAAGGCGGAGTCACGCTTCCCAAGGTGAGCACAGCGAGGGATGCGCGACTTGATCCTCATCCCTTGATGAACCGGCGGCCGCCGTGACGAACCGGCCTCAGGCGGACTCGGCCGTCCCAGCCTCGATCTCATCGAGCCGCTCACGGGCGTCGTCGTAGGAGCGCACCAGCCCGGCGCGCAGCAGCTCGATCAGCGCGGGCACCTCGTCGACGGCCAGCCGGAAGCTGCCGGCGCACACGTTGTCGCGCCACAGCGACAGCACGACCAGGCCCGACTCGTGGTGCCAGCTCACCCGCAGGGCGCGGTCGTCACCCCGGGCGTCGAGGTAGATCGACCCCAGCTCGGGGAGCGGGCGCACGACGGACACGCCCCCATGATGCTCCCGGAAGTCGACGCCTGTCATCGGTTCCGCCAGGTCGCCGGGCCTGCCCAGCTTCATTAGACTCGCGCCGTGCCCGAGCTGCCCGAGGTGGAAGCGCTGGCCCTCGACCTCCGGGGGCGGCTCGACGGCCACGCGATCGCGAAGATCCACGTGGCGCAGTTCAGCGCCCTCAAGACCTTCGATCCTCCGCTGAGCGCGCTCGAGGGCACGCTGGTCGACGACGTCACCCGGCACGGCAAGTTCCTCGACATCGAGGCGTCCGGACTGCACCTCGTGCTCCACCTCGCCCGCGCCGGCTGGGTGCGCTGGCGCGACGAGGTGCCCACGATCCCGCCGAAGCCGAGCACCAAGTCGACGCTCGCGCTCCGGATCGTGCTCGACGACCAGTCCGGGCTCGACGTCACCGAGGCCGGCACCCGCAAGAGCCTCGCGGCGTACGTCGTCCGCGATCCGCAGGACGTGCCCGGCATCGCCAGCCTGGGCCCCGACCCGCTGACCGACGACTTCACGATCGACCGCCTGCGGGCGATCCTGGAGCGGGAGGGCGGCAAGCAGCTCAAGGGCGTGCTGCGCCACCAGGGCACGATCGCGGGCATCGGCAACGCCTACTCCGACGAGATCCTGCACGCCGCGAAGATGTCGCCCTTCAAGCCCGCCGGCCACCTCGCCGACGAGGAGCTCGAGGTGCTGTACGCCGCGCTGCGCACCACCCTCGGCGACGCGGTCGACCGCTCGCGCGGCCTGGCGGCGAGCGAGCTGAAGGGCGAGAAGAAGTCCAACCTCGCCGTCCACGGCCGCACCGGCAAGCCCTGCCCGGTCTGCGGCGACACGGTGCGTGAGGTCTCCTTCGCCGACTCGAGCCTGCAGTACTGCCCGACCTGCCAGACCGGCGGCAAGCCGCTCGCCGACCGGCGGATGAGCAAGCTGCTGAAGTAGTCCCCGGGCCCAGGCCCGTCAGAAGGTGACGTCCCCTTGCGTGATGGCGGCCTGCTGGGCAGCCAGGACTGTCGGCACCGTGCTACAGCCGTCGATGAATGTTCGTGCGTCGGGATGCACCATCGCTGCGACCTCGAGAATGGCGTCGTAGACCTGTTGCAGGGGAGAAACGTAGATCGGTTCGTGATGGGCGATGCGATTGCGCAGGTGTTGTATGTCGCGAAGCTTGGCGTGGACGTAGCGGCGACCGTGCTGGGCATGCGGGAACGCCTTGACCAGGCGTGGTTGCCAGAGCGTCGTTTCGTAGCGCAGGGCGAGGTTCGAGTGGACTCCTTCACTGAGGAGCCCGACCCACAGCCCGAACGAGGTTGCTGCGACGACCTGGTCGGGCGTCGGACTGGCCGTTCCGCGCTGCTGGAGGGTGGTGATGGCCGAGGTGAGGTGCGCCCTCTCTCCAGCGCACAGGTTCAGATGTGGGTCGTTCCACCAGTCGGCGCGTTTCCGGCCAATGGTGAGCTGGTCGTGAATGGCATTTCGGATGGCGATCTCAACGATGCCGATCGGCCCCCAGAAGGCAGCTGCGGCAGCATGATTCCAGCCGTAGAGCCGGGCAGCGTAGATGCGGTTCCCGCCGTAACGGGAGAGGTAGCGATTGAAGCGTGGCCCGCCGATGAATGCTTCAAGACCTGCGAGGGATGCGGGGTCCAACGTAGCCCCTAGAAGACAGTAGCCCCAGGGGTCCGGCTCTCGCCGAAGGTCCCTGGGGCGCTACGTGTACGAGTATGGTCGGCACCGGCCCCGACTTCAAGTCGATCGATGGCGTGAGTTGCGATGCCTCGATCCATGTCGCTCCCTCCTCGTCGCCGGTGCCTGTCTGCGGCAATCTGCCACGGGGCACCGACATGGTCGGGAGACGCACAGCGCACCTCGGGGTCGTCGGGACGGCGCGGGGAGCCTAGTGCCGTGCGTCGGAAGTTCTTGTGCGCTTCGCGCACCCATGGCACGCACGCTGCGGCGTTGCCGTCGCTGGCGAGACGGGCGGGTATGGCGGCGCTCCGGCGCCTGGCAGCCTACGCACCCTGAGCACGCCAACCGTTCAACAACTTCCAACGCACGGCACTAGTGTCGGATCATCGACCGCGCAGCCGAACGCCCCAGAGAGGCCGACCGATGACCCAGATCCCGACCGTCGCCGTCGACGGCGTACCCGACCCGCTTCCGGAGGGGTTGGTGGTGCTCGACGTGCGCGAGCCGGTCGAGTGGGCCTACGGCCACATCGAGGGCGCCCTGCACATCCCGCTCTCGCTGCTGCCGCTGCGCCTCGACGAGCTGCCGGCCGGGCAGACGCTGGTGGTCTGCAAGATCGGCGGCCGCTCCGCGCAGGCCGTCTCCTGGCTCCAGCAGCAGGGGTACGACGCGGTCAACCTCGCCGGCGGGATGCTCGACTGGGAGGGCGCCGGCCGGCCGATGGTCAGCGACACCGGACAGCCGCCCCAGGTCGTCTGACGCTCACCGCCGGATCGCGGGCAGCGGCGGGCGCAGCGCCCGCGGCAAACAACAGACAACAGCAGACATCGGAGTTCGACGGGTTTCTGACGGGATCTTCACGGGCGGCCGCGAAGGTGTCCGTCGTCCGATGTTCGACAGCTGATGGGAGTTGTGATGATGAAGCGTAAGACCCGTCGACTCGCGGCCGCGGGTATCGCGGTGGGTGCGATCGGCGGCCTGGGCGCAGGCGTGCTGGGCACGGGTGCGGCGCAGGCCGCGCACGCGGAGATCGATCGTTCCGGGAACGGCGGCGGCCTCGCGTCGATGTCCTCGCCGTTCATCCCCGGGGTCGAGCACGTTGCCGCCGACGTGCTGCTGCACCTGGATCCGGACGGTGGGCCGGAGGGCGCCAGCTACGAGGGTCCGGCGGGCTCGAAGTGGAACGGCCCGGCCGACCGGGTCGAGACCGATGGTGACGGTCTGGCCGCGATGTCCTCGCCCTACCTTCCCGGCGTGATGCATCTGCCCGCCACGGTCGGGCTGGCGCTCGGCCCGGGCGGGAGCCTGGAGGGCGCGCGGTACCTCGCCCGGGAGGGGTCGATCTTCGACGGCCCCGTCGCGGAGGTCGACGCTCGCGCGCAGGCGTTCTGGGACGAGCAGGTCGCCGCCGGCGCCACCCCGGAGCAGGCCGACCGGAGGCTCGCCGGCCTCGTCGACCGAGGCAACGCGGAGTAACCGCGCGACGAGGGAGGGCCCGGCACCGCCGTCACCGCGGGCCGGGCTCTTCCCCTTCCCGGATGGGTCGCTCGCCGCCTCAGCGCCAGATCGCGGGCAGCGGCGCGCGCAGCGCCCGCGACAGCAGCCCCAGGTACGTCGTGCGCTGGATCTCGACCACGCCCAGCGAGGCCAGGTGCGGGGTCATCCACTGCACGTCGAGCAGCCGCGCGTCGACGTACTCGTCACGGAGCAGCCCGACCAGCCCGACCAGCGCGACCTTCGACGCGTCGCGCTCGTGGTGGAACATCGACTCACCGGCGAACAGCCCGCCCACGGCGACGCCGTACAGCCCGCCGGCCAGCCGACCGTCGCGCCAGGCCTCGACGGAGTGCGCCCAGCCGAGCTCGTGCAGCCGCAGGTACGCCGATCGGATGTCGCCGTCGATCCAGCCCTGCGGCCGGGCCGGGTCGGCGCACGCGTCGACGACGTCGGCGAACGCCGTGTCGACGCGGATCTCGAAGTCGCGGCACGACCGCCGCAGCGACCGCGACACGACCAGCCCGTCGAGCGGCAGCACCCCGCGGTCCACCGGGCAGAACCAGTGCAGCGGGTCCCCCGGCTTGCCTCCCGGCATCGGGAACAGCCCGCGCCGGTACGCCGCGAGCAGCGTGCCCGGCTCCAGGTCGGCGCCGATGCCGACCATGTCGTCGAACAGATGCTGGCCCAGCGGTTCGCCGAACGACCAGCGCGACGGTGGCGGTTCGACGGGCGGCACAGGGTCGACGGTAGCGGTCCGTACGATCGAGACATGGCAGGAAAGGGCAGCGTGAGCAGGATGGCGGGGCGCTACGTCGCGCCGCGGTTGCCCGCGCTCGCCCCCGACCTCAACGCCGGCTTCGTGCGGGAGGCCCTGCACCGCGCGATCCACGGCATCGGACCGCTGGCCCCGGCGGCGGTCGCGGCGGAGCGCCGGCTGCACGACGCCCGCGGGCACCGCAGGCGCGCGCTGAACGCGATCATCGACGACCACGTCCGCTACGCGGGCGCCCAGGGCATGCTGACCAGCGTCGGCGGGGCGTTCACGGCCGTGGTCACCGTGCCCACGAACATCACCGGCCTGGCCCTGATCCAGGCCCGGATGGTGGCGGCGATCGCCCACCTGCGCGGCTACGACCTCGACGACCCCCGCGTGCACGACGCGGTGCTGGCCTGCCTGCTCGGCGAGGAGAAGGTCGACGCGCTGGTGCGGGCCTGCAAGATCCCCGCGCCGCCGATGGCGCTGGCCACCGCGCCGGTGCACGATCCCGAGACCCAGCGGGTGCTCGCGGCCGAGGTGACCTCCGAGCTGGTCGCCAAGGTGGCCGGCAAGCGCGCCGCCGTCGCGGTCACCCGCAAGGTGCCGATCGTCGGCGGCGTGGTCGGCATGGGCGTCGACGGGCTCGCGACCTGGCGGATCGGCCGCTACGCCGGCTCGGAGCTGCGCCCGCGGGCGCGGCGGTAGGCCCGGAGCAGTCCGCGGCCGAGCTGGCCGTCCTGGAGCCGGCGCACGGTGCGCTCGCGCCAGCGGTACGTCGGTCGCAGGTAGGAGCGCTCCAGCGCCTTCTGGGTGTCGAGCAGCTCGGCGCGCAGCTGGGCCTCGACGTGCCGCAGCCGGGCCGCCTCGAGCAGCACCGCCTTGAGCGCGTCGACGCCCGCCTCGGCCACCTGGGCCTCGTCGGGGTGGTCGGGGTCGACGTAGTCGGTCACCGCGGGCGCACCGACCAGGTCGCGCAGGTCGCCCACCACGTCGTACCCACGCCCCTCGATCTCCTCGATCCACGACGAGGTCACCTCGCTGACCCACGGGTGCAGCTCGGGCGGCAGCGCGAGGCGCGGCGAGCCGCTGCGCTGCGAGAGCGTGTTGTGGGCGAGCAGCTCGCGCACGAGCGGCCGGTAGTCGGCGGGCTCGAGCTCCTGGTTGGCGGCGCGGTTGAGGCGGCGCACCAGCGTCGTCTCCGGTACACCGAGCGACGGGTTGGCGCGCTCCGCCTCGAGGTCGAGGTCGAGCCCGTCGAGGCCGAACACGAGGCTGAACCGCTTCCAGAGCAGCTGCTGCGGGCCGCCGGGGGGCGGCACGGTGACCACGTGGATCCGCTCGGGCGGCAGGTCGTGGCCCCACCGGTCGAGGATGTCGGGCAGCTCCTGGACGCCCCAGAACCACGTCGAGATGCGGGTGTCGCGCGCCGGGTCGCGGATCTGGTCGAGGAAGGCCCGGTAGGGCAGCCCGGCGCGGTGCTTGACGTTCTCCTGCCACTCCGCGGGCAGCTGGCGCACCAGGTCGCGCGCGGAGATCACCAGGTGGATCTCGGTGCCGTCGCCGTGGCCGAGCGAGGCGAGCGCGCGGCCGGCCTGCGCGCGCGAGGCGGTCGCGAGGATCTCGTGGCTGACGATCGCGGTGCCGCGGTGGCGGCGGACCCGCTCGGCGAGCCGGTCCCAGGCGCCCACGGCCTCGGCCTCGAGGCCGCCCCAGGGCATCCGCATCAGGTCGAGCGCCGCCAGGAAGTGGGCGTCGAAGCGGTCGGCCGGATAGAGGATGCCCGAGCTCGCGAGCCGGCGCCGGTTGCGGAACAGCACGTCCTGGAGGTACGACGTGCCGGTCTTCGGCGTGCCGACGTGCAGGAGGACCTTCGCGCTCACGGTGCTCCTCCACTCCGGTCCAGCAGCAGGCGCATCCCGAGCGCCAGCGCGCCGGCGTCCGACGGCTCGGGGACGCCGGGGCGAGTCACGGGCAGCAGGCCGTCCGGATCGCCGTGGACAGGGTAGCCACCGCGCAGCAGCGCGTCGCGCATCCGGGTCGCCCGCCCGTGCACCCGCTCCAGGTGCCGGGCGGGCAGCACCAGCTCCGGCCCGGGCGCGCTCGCGAGCCACGGCAGCAGCGTGGCGCGCAGCAGATCGCGACGCAGTGGGGGTACGGCGAGCAGCCCGATCACCTGCCCGACCCGGCGGGCCAGGTCGACGGCGTCGGCCGACAGGCGGGGCGCGCCGGCGGGAGCCCGGCGCACCCGCACCAGGCGCGGGACGGCGTCCAGGTCGAGCACGATCCGCACCCGGTGCCGGCCGACGTGGCCGCGCCAGAAGTCCGCCGTGCGGGCCAGGTCGACACGCTGCGGGAGGTCGCCGCGCACCGCCCGCGCGACCCACTCGCGGAAGGGCGGCGCGCCGTACCCGAGGCTCCGGGCGGTCCACTCGTCGACGAGCATCCGGCCCAGGTCGGCGCCGAGTACCAGCACCACCGAGCCACGTCCGCCCGGCGGCCGGCCGCGGGCGATCAGGTCGCGGCGCCGCGGGTCGGCCAGCACCGGGTCGCCGACCAGGCGGTAGCGCTGCCGCCACGGCCGGACCGCGCGGGCGCGCGGCGGCTCGGGCAGGCCGGCGGCGACCACGTCCTCGGCGAGCAGGCCGGCCAGCACGCGCAGCAGCTCGTCGTCGGGGAGGTCCGCGGGATCGACGGGCCCGGGGCCGAAGGGCCGCGGCTCGACGGCGCCCGCCAGCTCGAGGTCGGGGCGGCCGCGGCCGGGGGCGCTGGCCTCGAGCACCCGGCCGACCAACGCAGCCGGGACCGGCGCCGTGAGGTTGAGGCGGCGCAGCAGCTCGAGCTGCTGGGCGCCCGGCAGGTAGCGGCCGCCGGGCTCGCCGGCGCCCGACCACTCACTCCACGGCGTCGCGCCCCCGTCGCGCAGGTGGGCGTGCCACCCCCACGCCCGCCGGAGGCCCGGAGAGTCGGGGTCGGGGCTCACCGCTCCCGCAGCCGTTCGGCCTGGGTGCGCATCCGCGAGACCAGGGTCCGGTCGGGGTCCGAGCGGCGCGCGGCCTCGCGGGTCATCGCCGCGAGCGCGTTGAGGGCGGTCTCGAGCTGTCGCTTGCGGCCGACCCGGTCGGGGTGGCGGTAGCGCTCGCCGGGGTCGGGGCGCACCGGCCGCAGCTCGTCGACGTCGCCGACGACGTGGACGCCGCTGCCCTCGATCCACTCGATCCAGCGCTCCGCCCGCTCCTCGGCCCAGTCGAAGTGGTCGGGTGGCAGGCGGACCGCGGCCGACTCGCGGCGCACCAGCTCACCCTGGTCGAGCAGGTTGCGGATCAGCTCGTCGTACGCGCCCTCGCGGCGGGTCGCGCGCTTCATCCGCTTGTTGAGCTGGCGGATCACCTGCGTCTCGGCGCGGCCGAGCGACTGGTTGGAACGATCGCTGTCGAGCGGGGCCCAGGCGGGGTCGATGCCAAGCACCTCGCACATCCGCTCCCACAGCGGCTCGCCGTGCCGGCGCTCGTCGACGGACTGCGGGATCGTCACGACGTGCACGCGCTCGGGCGGCAGCCCCGCGCCCCACGTGCCGAGCACCCGCGGCAGGTCGAAGGCGCGGCTGAACCACGTCTTGTTCTGCACCATCCGCTCGAGGAACCGCTCGTAGGTCCACGCCCGGCCCTGCTTGATGCTCTCCTGCCACGCGGCGGGCACCTGCCGCGCCAGATCGCGCGCGGTGTAGACGACGTGGATCTCGGCGCCGGCGAGGTCGCGCATCGCACGGGCGACCTGGTCGGACACCGCCGGGGCGAGGATCTCGTGGCTGATCACCACGGTGCCGGTGCGGCGCCGGACCTTGCGCGCCATCGCCGACCAGCCGCCCTCGGCGTGCCCGGGCGGGCCGCCCCAGTCCTGACCGAGGAGGTCGAGGGCCGCGCGGAAGTGGAACAGCGCCGGGATGACGGTCGCGCCACCGGGGAAGTGGATCCCGTGCGGCGCCAGCGTGCCCGCGTTGATGGCGAGCCGATCCTGCAGGTACGTCGTGCCCGTCTTGGGCGCGCCGACGTGCAGGTAGACCCTCCGGCTCATGCTGTCCCGCTCATGCCGGCGATTGTGCCAAAGCGCGGACGACGGCGGACGGACTGGGCCGCCCGAGCTGCCCGGCCATCCAGACGCTGGTCGCGACGACCTGGTCGAGCGCGACCCCGGTCTCGATGCCGAGCCCGCGCAGCATCCACACGAGGTCCTCGGTGGCGAGGTTGCCGGTGGCGCTCCTCGCGTACGGACAGCCGCCCAGGCCGCCCGCGCTCGCGTCGTACGTCGTGACGCCGGCCAGCAGCGCGGCGTAGGTGTTGGCGAGCGCCTGGCCGTAGGTGTCGTGGAAGTGCATCGCCAGCTGGTCGAGGCCCATGCCGGCCGCCTCGAACGCGCCGACGAGCGCGGTCACGTGGCCGGCGGTGCCGACGCCGATCGTGTCGCCGATGCTGAGCTGGCTGGCGCCGAGGTCGAAGAGCCGCTTGCCGACGCCGACCACCTGCTCGATCGGCACCGCCCCCTCCCACGGGTCGCCGAAGCACATCGACACGTAGGCGCGGACGTCGAGGCCGGCGTCGCGGGCCCGGCGTACGGTCGGCTCGAACATCGCGAACTGCTCGTCGAGGCCGCGGTTGAGGTTCTTCCGCGCGAAGGTCTCGGTGGCGGAGCCGAAGATCGCGATGTGCCGAGCGCCGAGCTCGAGGGCCCGGTCGAGGCCGCGCTCGTTGGGCACCAGCACCGGGCAGTCGCGGCCGGCCTCGCCGAGCAGCCCCATCAGGTCGGCGGCGTCGGCGAGCTGCGGTACCCACGTCGGGTGCACGAAGCTGGTGGCCTCGACGATCGGCAGTCCGGCGGCCAGCAGCCGCTGCACGAACTCCACCTTGACTCCGGTGGGCACGAGCGCCTTCTCGTTCTGCAGCCCGTCGCGGGGGCCGACCTCGTAGATCGTCACCCGGTCGGGGAGTCCGTCCTGGCGGACCGGCATCGGGAGCTCATGCATGCGGCTGCACCTCCATCAGGGTGGCGCCGAGCGCGACCTGCGACCCGGTCGAGGCGGCCAGGCCGTCGACCGTGCCGTCGAACGGCGCCTTCAGGGACAGCTCCATCTTCATCGCCTCGAGCACGAGGAGCACCTGGCCGGCCTCGACGCGGTCCCCCTCGGCGACCCGGACGTCGAGGACGGTGCCGGGCATCGGGGCGATGATCACGCCGTCGCCCGGGTCGGCGGCGTGGTCGCCGAAGACGTCGGGCCGCTCGAACACGAACCGCTGGCCCTGGTGCACCACCTCGACCCGGTCGGACCGGACGTCGGCCACCGGCAGGTCGTGCGGCTCCGGCCCGGTCAGCCGCACCCGCTCGTCGAGGTCGATGACCACCGGCGCCGGCGCCGCGCCGAGGCGGAACCCGTCGGAGCGGAACGGTCCGTCGTCCTCGGGCCGGGCGCGGAAGACCGCCCACGCCGCCAGCCGACGGGCCTCGGCGGGGTCCGGGGCGGGTACGTCGTGGCGGTCCAGCCAGGCCGTGTCGATCGTGGCGTCGCGGAACTCGTCGCTCGCCACCAACACCCGCAGGAAGCCGGTGTTGGTGGTCAGCCCGAGGATCGCGGTCGCGTCGAGCGCGTCGACCAGCGCGGACCGGGCCTCCTCGCGGGTGGCGCCGTGGGCGATGACCTTGCCGAGCATGGGGTCGTACGCCGTGCTCACGACCTGCCCGCTCTCCAGCGCCTGGTCGACCCGCACGGTGGTTGAGGAAGGCGCGCTAGCGCCTGTCTCGACACCACCGTCGGGCCAGCCCACGTACGTCGCCCGGCCGGCCTGGGGCAGGAAGCCGCCGAACGAGTCCTCGGCGTACACCCGGGCCTCGATGGCGTGGCCGCTGACGGTGACGTCGTCCTGGGTGATCGGCAGCGGCTCGCCCGCGGCGACGCGGAGCTGCAGCTCGACGAGGTCCAGCCCGGTGATCAGCTCGGTGACCGGGTGCTCGACCTGGAGGCGCGTGTTCATCTCCAGGAAGTAGGCCTCGCCGGTGCCCCCGTTTGCCTCAGGGTCGAGCAGGAACTCCACGGTGCCGGCGTTGCGATACCCAACTTGTTTGGCCAGGGCGACCGCGCTCGACGTGACGAGCTCGCGGATCTCCGGCGTGATCGTCGGGGCGGGGGCCTCCTCCAGCACCTTCTGGTGCCGGCGCTGGGTGGAGCAGTCCCGCTCGAAGAGGTGGACGACGTCGCCGTGGGCGTCGGCCATGACCTGGACCTCGATGTGCCGGCCACGCTCGACGTACTTCTCGATGAGCAGGGTGTCGTCGCCGAAGGCGCTCCTGGCCTCGCGGGCCGCGGCGGCCGTGGCCTCCGCGAGCTCGGCCTGCTCGCGGACGATGCGCATGCCCTTGCCACCGCCGCCGGCGGCGGCCTTCACGAGCACGGGGAACGAGATCGGTGGTTGAGGAGGGCGTTCTGCGCCCGTCTCGAAACCCCCGAGCTCGTACGACGGCACGACCGGGACGCCGGCGGCCACGGCGATCTCGCGGGCGTGGTCCTTGCGGGCCATCGCCTCCATCGCCTCCGGTGGCGGGCCGATCCAGGTCAGGCCGGCGGCGGTGACGGCGCGGGCGAAGGCCGGGTTCTCCGAAAGGAAGCCGTAGCCGGGGTGCACCGCGTCGGCACCGGCGGCCAGCGCCTGCGCGATCTGCGCCTCGACGTCGAGGTAGTCGCCGCTGCTGGCGGTGGCTGCGATGCCGAGCCGGTGGCAGGTGCGGGCGACCCGGGCGGCGATCTCGCCGCGGTTGGCGATGAAGACGGACTCGATCATCACATTCTCCAGACACCGTACGACGGCGCGGGGACGGGCGCGTTGGCGGCGGCCGCGAGGCCGAGCCCGAGGACGCGGCGGGTGTCGGCGGGGTCGATGATCCCGTCGTCCCAGAGACGGGCGGTGGCGTAGTACGGCGAGCCCTGGGTCTCGTACTGCTCGCGGATCGGGGCCTTGAGATCCTCGTCGTCGGGCCGGCCGGCGACGGTGGCGAGCACCGACGCGGCCTGCTCACCGCCCATCACGGAGATGCGGGCGTTGGGCCACATCCACAGGAAGCGCGGGTCGTAGGCGCGGCCGCACATGCCGTAGTTGCCGGCGCCGAACGAGCCCCCGATGACGACGGTGAACTTCGGGACGACCGAGCAGGCGACCGCGGTGACGAGCTTGGCGCCGTCCTTGGCGATGCCGCCGTTCTCGTACTCCTTGCCGACCATGAAGCCGGAGATGTTCTGGAGGAAGACCAGCGGGATGCCGCGCTGGTTGCACAGCTCGATGAAGTGCGCCCCCTTGAGCGCGGACTCGCTGAAGAGGATGCCGTTGTTGGCCACGATGCCGACCTGGTGGCCCCACACGTGTGCGAACCCGGTCACCAGCGTCTCGCCGTACAGCCGCTTGAACTCGTGGAAACGGCTGCCGTCGACGATCCGCCGGATCACCTCCCGCACGTCGTACGGCGTGCGGGTGTCGGCCGGCACGACGTCGTAGAGCCCCGACGGGTCCTCGTGCGGCTCCTCGACCTCGATCGGTGGTTGAGGAGGGCGTTCTGCGCCCGTCTCGAAACCACCACCCCGCGGCAGGGTGCCGACGATGCTGCGCACGATCGCGAGCGCGTGGGCGTCGTCCTCGGCGAGGTGGTCGACCACGCCCGACGTGCGCGCGTGCACGTCGCCGCCGCCGAGCTCCTCGGCCGTGACGACCTCGCCGGTCGCGGCCTTCACCAGCGGCGGGCCGCCGAGGAAGATCGTGCCCTGGTTGCGCACGATCACGGTCTCGTCCGACATCGCCGGCACGTAGGCGCCGCCGGCGGTGCACGAGCCCATCACGCTGGCGATCTGCGGGATGCCGCGCGCGGACAGGTTGGCCTGGTTGAAGAAGATCCGGCCGAAGTGTTCGCGGTCGGGGAAGACCTCGTCCTGCATCGGCAGGAACGCGCCACCGGAGTCGACGAGGTAGACGCACGGCAGGTGGTTGTCGCTCGCGACCGTCTGCGCACGCAGGTGCTTCTTGACCGTCATCGGGTAGTAGGTGCCGCCCTTGACGGTGGCGTCGTTGGCGACGACCACGACCTCGCGCCCGCTCACCCGGCCGATGCCGGTGACGACGCCGGCCGCCGGCACGGCCCCGCCGTACATGTCGTACGCCGCCAGCGGGCTCAGCTCGAGGAACGGGCTGCCCGGGTCGAGCAGCCGGTCGACCCGGTCGCGCACCAGCAGCTTGCCCCGGTCGGTGTGCTTGGTGCGGGCCGCCTCGCTGCCGCCCAGCCGGGCGATCGCCAGCCGCTCGCGCAGCTCGTCCACCAGCTCCTTCATGTGGCTCACGGAACCAAGGTTAGCGATCGTTAACCAACGGGTCCACCGGTCGCGTCGACCGGTGGACCCCTCGACGGGGACGGCTCAGCGGAAGGCGCAGCCCGCCGAGAGCCCGAGGCGCCGGAAGAGCACCGCGGCCGGACAGAAGCCGGTGATGCTCGACTGGAGCAGGTTGAGGCCGACGAAGGCCGTCAGCAGCAGCCACCACGGCGACAGCACGGCGACCAGCAGCGCGCTCACCAGGACCATGCTGCCGGCGAGGGCGAGGACGGCACGGTCCAGGTTCACGCCAGGGACGGGACGACACATGGGATCTCCTCTCGTCGGGTCAGCCGTGGCTGAACCGGATGTCGGGAAGGACGCGGCGCAGCCAGCGCGGCGACCACCAGGCGGCCCGCCCGGTCAGGCGGAGCAGGACCGGCAGCAGGACGAGCCGGACCAGGAAGGCGTCGAGCAGGACGGCGACGCCGAGCACGATGCCCATCTCCTTGGGCGGCAGCGGTCCGGACAGGGCGAAGGTGAAGAACACCGCGACCATGACGGCGGCCGCCGCGAAGATCACCCGGCCGGAGTGCGCCATCGCGCCGACCATCGCCTCGCGCGCGTCACCGGACCGCTCGAAGTGCTCCTTGGCGGAGGCGAGCAGGAACACGGTGTAGTCCATCGCGATCGCGAAGATCATCGCGAAGAAGAAGACCGGCGCCCAGGCGTCGAGGAACCCCTGGTGCTCGAAGCCGAGCAGGCCGCTGCCCCAGCCTTCCTGGAAGACCAGGCGCGCCACGCCGAAGGCCGCCGCGGTGGACAGCAGGCTGGCGAGCGTGCCGAGCAGCGCGATCAGCGGCGCCTGCAGCGCGACGAGCAGGAGCAGAAAGCCGAGCCCGAGGATCACGCCCAGGACCAACGGCGTCGACTCGTCGAGCTGGGCCTTCAGGTCGAGGTTCTCGACCGCCGCGCCGCCGACGTACGCCGAGGGCGGGAGGTCGGCGCGCAGCCGGTCGACGGTGTCCCCGATCGCCGGATCCGACGGGTCGACGGTCGGGACGGCCGAGATCAGCACCAGACCGCTGTCGTCCGCGGCCGGCTGACCGGGCATGGCGCCGGCGATGCCGACGTCGGCGGCGAGCACCTCGGCGGCGGCGTCCGCGTCGTCGGCGTCGACCACGACCTGCAGGGTGCCCGGGGCGCCGTCACCGAACGCCGTCTGGACCGTGTCGTAGCCGACCCGTGCGCTGGCGTCGTCCGGCAGCACCTTGATGGAGGGCATCGCGGTCTGCAGGCCGAGGATCGGGGCGGCCAGGGCGAACAGCACGACCAGCGAGCCGAGGCCGTAGCGCCACGGCTTGCTCCAGAGGCGCTCGCCCCACCGGGCGAAGCGGGGCGAACGGTGCTCGCCGCCGTGCACCCACTTCAGGGCGAGCTTGTTGATGCGCAGGTCGAGCTTCGCGAGCACCAGCGGCAGCAGCGTCAGCGTGGCCGCGAGCACGAAGACGACGGCGAGCATGATGCCGCCGGCCATCGAGCGGAACGCCGGCGACGGCACGAGCATCACCGCCGAGAGCGACACGAGCACGGTGAGACCGGAGAGCAGCACGGCCTTGCCGGCGGTGTCCATGGTCTCGGCGACGGCGTCGGCGACCGACCGCTCGCGCCCCATCCGGGCGGCGCGGTAGCGGACGACGAGGAACAGGGCGTAGTCGATGCCGAGGGCGAGCGCGAACATCATCGCGAAGTTCATCGCCCAGATCGAGACCGGCACGAACTGGTTGATCAGCACCAGCGAGCCGGCCGAGGCGACCAGCCCGGCCAGGGTGAGCAGCAGCGGGAGTCCGGCGGCGACGAGCGCGCCGAAGGCCAGCACCAGGATCGCGAGCGTCACCGGCCAGGAGATCATCTCCGACGTCAGCATCGCCTCGAGGTTCGCCTCGTTGAAGTCGGCCCAGAGCTGGGAGGCGCCGGTCGGATGCACCTGGACCGAGCCGGTCGCGAGCTCCTGGAGCGGCTCGGTCAGATCCTTGGCCGCCCGCACCATGTCGTCGGTGGACGCGTCGGCGCCGGCGAGCAGGACCGCGGTGTGCCCGTCCTCGCTCAGCGTCGCCCCCGGCTGCGGCTGGATCACCTGCGCGATCCGGACGTCCCCCTCGAGAAGCGCCGTGGCCTCGGCGAGGACAGCGGCGCCGTCGCCCTCGGTGACCCGACCGTCGGGGTCGTGGACGACCACCTGGAGGGCGGAGCTGGCGTTCCCGCCGAAGTGCTCCTGCGCGAGCTCGCGGGCGGCGACGGAGTCGGAGGAGTCGGCCTGCCAGCCGGCGCCGGAGAGCTCGGCCTCCACCCGCGGCGCGAAGATGCCGAGCCCGACGACGAGGACGACCCAGAGGAGCGCCGTCAGCCGGGCATGTCGGAGCACGGCGAGGCCGAGCCGCCCGAGCGGGCCGGGCCGGGTCGTCGCCGAGACGACGACCCGGTCGTGGATGGAGGTCATGCGCTTCCCCTTCTCTCCCAAGGAATACCCCTGGGGGTATATTCGGTTGCACACGTTAACACCCCCGGGGGTATCGTCAAACCCGGACCGAACCAAGGAGAGAGATGAGCACCACCACCCTGACCACCGCCGACTTCGAGGCGACCGTGACCGGCGACGGCATCGTGTTCGTGGACTTCTGGGCGTCCTGGTGCGGCCCGTGCCGCCAGTTCGCGCCGGTCTTCGAGGCCGCGTCCGAGGCCCACCCGGACGTCGTGTTCGGCAAGGTCGACACCGAGGCGGAGCAGTCCCTCGCGGCGGCCGCCCAGATCACCTCGATCCCGACGCTGATGGCCTTCCGCGACGGCATCCTGGTCTTCAACCAGCCCGGCGCCCTGCCCGCACCCGCGCTCGAGCAGGTGATCACCGCCGTCAAGGAGCTCGACATGGACGACGTCCGCGCCCAGGTCGCAGCGCAGCAGGGCCAGGAGGGCTGATGGAGCTCGACCCGACCGAGATGACCTCGGTCATCAACCGCATCAAGCGCGCCCGCGGCCAGCTCGACGGCGTGCTCCGGATGCTCGAGGAGGGCCGGGAGTGCGAGGACGTCGTGACCCAGCTGGCCGCCGTCTCCAAGGCCCTCGACCGGGCCGGGTTCGCGATCGTCGCCACCGGCCTCCAGCAGTGCCTGACCGCCGGCGACGGCCTCGAGGGGATGGACGTGAAGAAGATGGAGAAGCTCTTCCTCTCCCTCGCGTGAGGAGCGGCCGAGCCGCCCGGCGGAATGCTGGGCGCTCGCCGCTCGTTGTCCGAAGCATGACCACCACCGCCCTGACCGCCGACACCTTCGAGCAGACCGTCGTGGAGAACGACATCGTGCTCGTGGACTTCTGGGCGTCCTGGTGCGGCCCGTGCCGCCAGTTCGCGCCGGTCTTCGAGGCCGCCGCCGAGCGGCACGACGACGTGGTCTTCGGCAAGGTCGACACCGAGGCGGAGCAGTCCCTCGCGGCGGCCGCCCAGATCACCTCGATCCCGACGCTGATGGCCTTCCGCGACGGCATCCTGGTCTTCGCCCAGCCCGGCGCCCTGCCCGCACCCGCGCTCGAGCAGGTGATCACGGCGGTCAAGGACCTCGACATGGACGACGTACGCCGTCAGATCGAGGCCCAGGATTCGGGCGAGCAGCCGAACGAGCAGGGTTAACAACCTCTAACCTTGGCGGCATGAGCCGCCCCACGGATCGACGCAGTCAGATCCTCGAGACCGCGGCGGGGCTGTTCGCGTCTCGCGGCTACCACGGGGTGTCGGTCGCCGACCTCGGCGCCGCGTGCGGGATCTCCGGCCCGGCGCTCTACAAGCACTTCGACTCCAAGCAGGCGATGCTCGCCGAGATGCTGGTCTCGATCAGCGAGGAGCTGCTCCGGGTGGGCCGGCAGCGGGTGGCCGACGCCCAGGGGCCCGACGCGGCGCTCGAGGCGCTGGTCGCGTGGCATGTCGACTTCGCGCTGCGGCACCGGCCGCTGATCGTGGTCCAGGACCGCGACTGGGAGTCGCTGCCCGCCGACGCGCGCGAACAGGTGCGCAGCCTGCAGCGCGAGTACGTCGACCTGTGGGCCACCCAGCTCCGCGGGCTCGACCCCGCGCTCGACCTGTCCGCCGCGCGGGCGATGGCGCACGCGGCGTTCGGGCTGATCAACTCCACACCGCACAGCGGCCTGCTCGCCGACCCGCGGATGCGGGACCTGCTCACCCGGATGGCGCTCGGGGCGCTCCGCGGCTGAGCGGCTCGCCCGCCGGTCAGGCCTCGGCGCCGGCTACCCCGCCGTCGGACTCCAGCAGCCGCGCGGCGTACAACGCGGCCTCGACGGCCAGGTCGAGGTCCACGTCGGGGTCGGCGCCGGCCGACGCGGCGGACTGCCGCGCGTGCAGGCGCGCCAGCAGCTCGTCGCGGGGCAGGCCGCGCAGCTGGAAGAGTACGAACGGGTCGGCGTCGAGCAGCCACGCCAGCTGGGAGAGCACGGCGAGCGCGTGCACGCAGGGGTCGGCCCAGTGGTCGCACCCGCAGGCCGAGCCGAGCTCGAAGCCGCTCGGCAGCAGCTCGGCCCCGGACTCCTCCGCCTGCTCGACCAGGTCGTGGGGGAGGTCGCCGGCGAGCAGCGCGGCGATCCGCCCGGCCTCGGCGGCCACGGTCTCCACGAGCGCGGCCAGTCCGGCGTCGTCGAGCACCGGCAGGGATCCCTCGACCGTCCAGAGCCCGCGCGCGTCGTCGACCGACGCGACGTAGCGCCCCGGCTCGGTCGCGATCTGCCCGACGTGACCGCCTCGGGCGAGCGCCCGCGCCGCCCGGGCATCCGCCTCGGCGTACGCCGCCTCCTCGACGGCCCGGACCCAGGCCTTGCCCCACCAGGTGGTGGCGCGGACGCCGCCGCGGCGCGCCGGGACCCGGGGGTGCAGGATCGCTCCGGTCATTCGTCGGCGGCCTCCGGCCGCAGGGTCACGAGCTCGCGGAGCTCGTCGTTGCTGAGCTCGGTCAGCGCCGCCTCGCCGCGGCCGAGCACGGCGTCGGCCAGCGCCCGCTTGCGGCCCAGCATCTCGGCGATCCGCTCCTCGATCGTGCCGCGCGTGATCATCCGGTGCACCTGCACCGGGCGGGTCTGGCCGATCCGGTAGGCGCGGTCGGTGGCCTGCTCCTCGACGGCGGGGTTCCACCAGCGGTCGACGTGGATCACGTGGTCGGCGCGGGTCAGGTTGAGCCCGGTGCCGCCGGCCTTGAGCGAGAGCAGGAAGACCGACGCCTCACCGCCCTGGAAGCGCCGCACCATCGCCTCGCGCTCGCGCACCGGTGTGCCGCCGTGCAGCAGCTGGTGGGGTACGCCGGCCCGCGCGAGGTGGGACTCGAGAAGCCGGGCCATCGCGACGTACTGGGTGAAGACCAGGGCCGCGCCGTCCTCGGCGAGCACGGTGCCGAGCAGCTCGTCGAGCAGGTCGATCTTCTGCGAACGGCCCGGGAGCCGGACCGCTGACTGCTTGAGGAAGTGCGCCGGGTGGTTGCAGATCTGCTTCAGGCCGGTGAGCAGCTTGAGCACGAGGCCGCGTCGGGTGTCCTCGTCGGAGCGCTCGATGCGCTCCATGATGTCGCGCACGAACGACTCGTAGAGCACCACCTGCTCGCGGGTCAGCCCCACCCGGTGGTCGGTCTCGGTCTTCGCCGGCAGCTCCGGTGCGATGCCCGGGTCGGACTTGCGGCGGCGCAGCAGGAACGGCTCGATCAGGTCGGCGAACTGCTTCGCCTTGGTCGGCTCGCGGCCCGACTCGATCGGGCCGGCCCACACCTTGCGGAAGGCGTTGCGGCTGCCGAGCAGGCCCGGGATCGCCCAGTCGAGGATCGCCCACAGCTCGGTGAGGTTGTTCTCGACCGGCGTGCCGGTCAGCGCCACCCGCGCCCGGCTCGGGATCGAGCGCAGCGCCCGCGAGGTGGCGGTGCGCGGGTTCTTGACGTGCTGGGCCTCGTCGGCGACGACGAGGTCCCACGCCACCTCCGCGAGCCGCTCGGCGTCGCGCTGCATGGTGCCGTACGTCGTCAGCACGAACCCGTCACCCGCGCCCTCGAGCTCGCGGGCGCTGCCGTGGAAGCGCACCACCGGCGTACCGGGGGCGAAGCGGCGTACCTCGTCCTCCCAGTTGCCGAGCAGGCTGGCCGGGCAGACCACGAGCGTCGGGCCGGTCGCCCCGCGCTCGCGGCGGTGCAGGTGCAGCGCGATCAGCGTGATCGTCTTGCCGAGGCCCATGTCGTCGGCGAGGCAGGCGCCGAGGCCGAGCGAGGTGAGCTCGGCCAGCCAGGTCAGCCCGTGCCGCTGGTAGTCGCGCAGCGTCGCCGCCAGCGCCTCGGGTGGCTCGACCGGCTCCCGGGTCGCGGCGGTGAGCAGCCGCTCGCGGACCTGGAGCAGGCTGGCGCCGACGATCACCTGCTCCTGGGCGGCGTCCTGCGGCCCGACCTGGACCACTCCGGTCAGTGCGGCCGCGACCGCCTCGGCCGGGCGCACGGTGCGCAGCAGCCGCTTGCGGGCCTTCCGGACGATCGCCGGGTCGACGACCGTCCAGTTACCGCGCAGCCGCATCAGCGGCGTGGCCGACGACGCCAGCTGGTCCATCTCCGCCTCGGTGAGCGGGTCGCCGTGCAGGGCCACCTGCCACTTGAACGCGAAGAGCGACTCGGTGCCGAGCAGCGGCTCGTTCAGCGGCTCTACTCGTGCCCCTGACGGCGCGGCGCGGTCGAGCGTCGCGGTGGCGCTCAGGTCGCGGCCCAGGCTGCGCGGCCACAGCACGTCGACGCCGCGCTCGCGCAGCGCGCCGACCCCCTCGTCGAGCAGGCTGACCAGCTCGTCGGTGTCGAGCACGATCTGGTCGGGCACCCGCAGCTCGAGCAGCCGGTCGAGCACCGGCCACGCGTCGGCCGCGGCCCGCAGCGCGATCGTGGCGTGGGTGCGCGCGCGGTCGCCGAAGCCGTGCTCGTCGGAGCCGTGGGTCCAGAGCACCGCCAGGTCGCACAGGTGCAGCGGGTTCTGCTCGTCGTGCGCCTGGGGCACGAGGCGTACGGCGCCCGCGATCAGCTCCTCCTCGTCGGCCTCCACCCGGAGGGAGAGCCGCACCAGGTGCGGCAGGTCGCCCGCCTCGACCCGGCGGTGCCGGGCCAGCCGGGACTGCAGCCGCTCCTCGAACGTCGGGCCCCGCGGCGCCACCGGCCTGCGCTCGGGCACCTCCACCGGGGGCTGCCGGGGCATCGCGTCGACGACCGCGTCGATCAGGTCGCGCACCACCCGCTCGTCGTCGCGCTGGGCCCGCGACAGCATCTCGATCCGGTCCTCGTCGTCGGCGTCGAGGCCGCTCACCCGCCAGCTCGGCGGGCCGCCGTCCCCCGCCGCGGCCGGCGCGAACTTGCCCGCCGCCACCAGCCGCATCCCCAACAGCGCCGCCCCGCTCAGCAGCCCGACGCTCGGGTGCAGGTCGTCGCGGCTGCGCGCCTTGGTGAGCACCGGCAGCGCCGCCCGGATCGGCAGCGCCACGGTGCGCCGGGCGTCGCTGAACTCCACGACGCCCTCCCGCGGCGGCTCCCCCGCCCGGAACGTCGCGGGGCCGGTGAGCGGGACGAAGGACACGACGTAGAACGTAGCCCGCGGTCCCGACAGCGCCCGGGTCGTGTGCCTGTGCACGCGCGATCCCGCGGCGTCAGGCACACGACCTCACACGGGGAGTGCCAGCACCGGGTCCGGGTCTCGGTGGCACACGTCTGGCCGCGGCGAAAGACATTGCGCCCACTACGGGCACGTCACACTGCGCTCGAGTCCGGCCGCGATGGGGATCCCGCAATTATGCGGGTCAGCGTTCGAGTGCTCTCAGCTCCACCAACTCGGCGCGGGCTGAACGCAGCCGTCCCAGGCCGACGTCAATCAAGGTTGCCGGATTCCATGAAAGTGTCGGATCCCCCGCGTATCGTCCATTGACCGGCCCGGCAGGGTGGGGGTGCCTCGGAAGCAAGGGAGCGCAGGTGGACCAGGAAGCACAACTAATCTCCGTGGCCTTGGTGCGGTACGCCGACTCTTGCCCGCCGGCTTTGCACCCGGACTGCCCGTACGCCGAAGAGTCGGACGGGAACCGAACCTGCCATTCACAGTGCCGAGACGAGGTTGTGCGCCTCTCGAATCCCGGACACACTGGCGGGACCATCCTCGCCGGCCCGCTATTTGACGCCCGACAGTGCCTGTTGAGTGAATCGACGGTGGTGCCGGACGCGAACTGGCATACGTCGTCGCTACTGCAACGACTTCGATCGGCTCTTCTTTATCCGCCCCGAAGTCAGCATGGTGAGTACTTCCTCGTTCGCGAGATCGATGCCACCAACGCCTTGGCATATCTCGGTCAGCGGGGATTCGACTCCGAGTGGATCGTGCGGTTCGGTTTGGCCCAGGATCTACCGACCAGGCTGGCCCTGTGGGTGATCGACTGGTACTCCGAGCTCGGCCAGACGGAGCAGCGCCCACCGTGGGTTGGCCCATGGCTCGATGCCTTCGAGAAGCACGTAGGTGAGTGCGACAGCACTGACATTGGCCAGTTGCTGGCGGCTGCGCACCGGAGTGGTTACATCGAATGGATCAAGAGCTGGCTTCAGCAGGCGCCGTTGCACGACGTCGTGGCGTGGACGCCCATGGACGGCATTACCGACGACAACGACCCTGATGATGGGCAGGCGCGCTGGCTGATCGATCGCTTCACCGAAACGTACCTTCGGGACTGGGCCGAGACCTCGCTTCACCACGAGTACCACTACTTGCGCGGCAGACAGGATCCGCCGGTCGCCGTAGCAGAGATGATGCGCCGACAACTGAGTAAGAGCGACGTCGATCGCGAGCTCGCCCGGAGGGCCGTCGAAGGCTCGCGCTCTCGACTCGCTGAGGTCAAGAGCCAGGCTATCGGCTTGCTTAGCGAGGGTCGTCGCCGTGAAGCTGCCGCCCTCTTCGACGCCGCCCGCATACTCGAACCGCAGGACGCGGAGGCACACAACAACTACGGATTCTGTTTAACGCCTGACGACCCCGAGACCGCCCTCCGTGCACTTGTCCGTGCCTCGGAACTCAGCATTCCGACCAAGGCTCTGAACCTCCTTAATCAGGCAATCGCACTGCACCTACTTGGCAGGACAGTGGACGCATTGACGGCGGCCGAGCTCGCACACGATCACACAGGCGGACGCAGCGAGCCGGCCTGGCTCTGGGTCAATCTGTCCGGGCCCGACGAACCGACGATCGAGAACGTCGACCTCGTGACTTACATCCGTCGCCTTGGCCGAGACCTCGCTGAGGAGCTCGGCGAGGAGGAGCAAATGGATCTGTGGCGGGATCGAGTGTCGGAGCTTGATGGCGCTACTGACTGACTGACTTGCGCAGATCCTTCAGCAGAAGGAACAACTGCAAGGGGTCGATTGGCGATGGCTCGAACTCAGCCTGGGCCAGATAGAAGTCCCGAGCCTCGTGGTCCTTGGCGTGGAGGAGTAGCGCTCTGACGCCGATCTCTTCCGCTGCGTTCGAGACCCGCACAAGCGCATCACGCAGCAATCCACGGCCAAGTTTCTGGCCGTGATGGTCTTCGTGCACGGCCAGGCGGGCGAGAACAATGACTGGGATCGGGTGCTTCGGCACCCCCCTCGTCACCCTGGCAGGCGCGTCCTGATGGTCCACGCCACCCGTTGCCAGCGAGTAGAAGCCAACGACCTCGCCTGAGTCGCCGACCGTCGTCACGAACGTGGTGGCCATGCCGGCGTGCTGGTTGATCAACGAGTAGCGCTTAAGCCAGTCGTCCAAGGGTTGACGTCCGCACCGGAACCCAGACACGTCATGGTCAGGAGTCAGCCGCGCAGGTTCGCGATACGACGTCACCTCTGCGGCTCGAACGGCGAGTCTTCGTTGAGCAGCTCGTGGAGCCTTGGCTTGAACACAGCCGGCCTCTCAAGCGCAGCTTCGAACGCTTGCCAAGCGTCATCGCTGACAGCGAAGTACCGGCGATCTGCAAGCACATGCTCAGCGGTCGCAGTCGCGCTGTCTAGAACGAACTCGCTCACGCTCTTGTCGACTGCCTGCGCTGCCTGGCGGATCAGGTTGTCCTGCTTAGCCGAGGTTCGGATGTTGAGCCGCGAGTCGCGCGCAGGACGGGCAGTTGCGGCTTCCTCAGTGGGCATGACGGGTTCCTTTCCACAGATTGTCACCCCAATGTACTCACAGAGCCTTGCGTTGAGCAACCTGTGTCTGTACATTGTGAGTACAACACCGATGTAGTTCGGTCGACCACATCTAGCTCCCGAAGACCAGGAGAACCATGCGAGACCCGAAGAACCCCGGGCACCTGGGACCTAAGCCGCGGCACACCTCGCCGACCCGGCCGGAGGTGCGCCGTGGATGTTGCTGAGTGCGTCGTGCGCAACGACCTCGTCCCTGACGACCGCTATCGCGGGCTTTGGGACTCGATCGTCGTCGACGCGAACATCAAGCAGCAGCTGGTTCGCTCGATCGCCCTCGGGCTCAACCTGCGCACCAAGCTCCCGTTCCACGCCACCGCACTGCACGGCCTCGCGCTCCTGACGGGCCCGCCCGGGACCGGCAAGACCACCCTGGCGCGTGGCCTCGCCCACGTGGTGGCCGGCCTGATGCCCGACTCCAAGGCTCGGTTCATCGAGGTCAACCCCCATGGCCTGATGAGCGCCGAGCACGGACAGAGCCAGCAGCGAGTCTCAAGGCTCCTCGCCGAGCACATTCCGGACCTCGCCCTCGACGGGCTGCCGACCATCGTTCTCCTCGACGAGGTCGAGTCCATGGCCGTCGCCCGCGGCGCCGCGTCCCTCCAGGCCAACCCGGCCGATGTCCACCGGGCGACAGACGCCGTGCTCACCGCGCTCGATGACGTCGCCATCAAGGCGCCCCACATCTTCACTGTGGCGACGAGCAACTTCATCGACGCGCTCGACGAGGCGTTCGTCTCCCGCGCCGACCTCGTCGTCGAGGTTCCCCTACCCAACGCGGCAGCGGTCAAGGCCATCCTCACCTCCACGCTGACCGACTTCTCCGAGGCCTTCCCGGCGCTGAAGAAGGTCGCTCAGGAGCCGCGGCTCTCCGAGGTCGCCGGCCTGCTCGTCGGCCAGGACGGCCGCGGTCTTCGCAAGCTCGTGTCCGCCGCGATGCTCACGCGGACCGAGACGACTGTGGACCCGAACGAGCTGACCATCGAGGACCTGGCCGCCGCCGCGTCGAGGTTGGCCTCGCGCCCGACCAAGCAGGGCAGGGAGGGCATCTGACGTGGAGCGCACACGCAAGTTCGCAGCCTCGCCGGTCCGGCCGGCGAACGAGACCTGGCTGCAGATGAAAGCTCTGCTGGCCGATTCCCTCGAGCGCAGCTCGGCGGTGCCCGGCAACTCGGTCGCGCCCGCCCTCAGCCCGCTGGACGGCCTCGCGCCCTCGCTCATCGCCAGCGGCTACCTGGCAACCGAACCGCTGGTTGTGATCGCCGGCGACCTGCGACTGAACCTATACGCCATCCGCGGCGACGCAGCGTTCGAGGTCGAGGAGAACCTGAGCCCGGTCCCGGGCGGGGGCAGCAGTCCCGCCAACTGGCGGATGTACGTCCCCTCACCGGTCCACCTGCGCGACACCGCCGCGGACGCGTGTGCCGAGAGGGACCACCTGACCTCCGGGAAGCCACCTGCCGTCACGGAAGCCGCCGCCTCGGCGACCGCTTCTCGGATCTACGCCATCGACCCCGCCGCGCTGCGGCAGATCTGAGCCAACCCCATGACGACTACCTCCGTCGGTGTACACGCCACGACCCGGACGCACACCGCGAACCACCTCTCCGACGTGATCATGTCCTCCATCGGCGACATCCTCGCGACGCTGAAGATCAACACCAGCCGCCTCTACAAGGACTGGACCCAGGACTTCACCGCCATCAGCAACTGGATCGAGGAAGGCACCCTAAAGACGGTGACGCTCGAGTGCCACCGCCCGGACGGGACCGTCAAGCCTGTCTTCGACTTCGACGTCACGTACGCCACCGGCGGGGTCGGCGACCGAAAGTTCACCGCGGACAACGCCTCGCTCCTGAAGTACCTTGCCAAGCTCGAGCAGGTCCCGGCCGGGACGACCTACCAGCTTTTCTGCTCGTTCAACTCGGCCTGGCATTCCCAACAGGTGGGCTGGAGCCCCGGCAACAAGGCCTCGACCAGCGGCCTCCGCAGCCGGACCGTCGGCACACTGGCCGGCGGGCCCGACGCCACCGCCACGACCCGCATCCACTCCTGAAGCGAGAAGCATCATGACCCTCGTCGACGACGCCTTCTCCGGGCTCAAGACCAACCTCGAGATCACCTCGGCCGAGCAGGCCCTCGCCCAGAGCCGGCACGTGCTCATCCGCGACCACGTGCGGACCCGGTGGAAGTTGACCGCCGACTTCCTCACCGGCAGCTACGACCGCCACACGAAGACCAAGAAACTGAAGGATGTCGACCTGTTCGTCGTCATCGACCCCGACGGCGGCCAGCGGCACCTTGCCAACGGTACAGGGACTGCCGCAGTCGATGCCCTCGCCGAAGTCCTTAGCACCCGTTGGCACGACGTCACCACCGACGACACCGTGGTCACCGTCTCCTACGTCGGCGAAGACGTCGCCTCCTACGAGATCGCGCCGGCGTTCGCGACCAAGGACGGCTACAGGATCCCCAACGGCACGGGCTGGATGGAGACCAACCCGAACAAGCACGCCGAGATGGTCACCGCCAAGAACAAGGCCTGCGGCGGCAAGTTCGTCCCGCTCGTCAAGATGATCAAGGGCATGAACCGTGAGGCCGGCGAACTCATTAGCCCGTCCTTCCTCATCGAGGTCATGGCCCTCGAGCTCGTCGAAACGCCGTTGGGGAGGTACCAGGACGAGGTGCGGTTCTTCCTTGCATCGGCGACCGACGCCGCGCTCAAGAGCTGGCCCGACCCGGCCGGGCTGGGACCTGACGTCAACGGCAGCACCCAGTCCTGGGAGCGGACCGCTCACCAGAACGCCTTCCGCTCCTGGCTCGCTGTCGCCGAGGAGGCGATCCTGCTGGAGAACGAGGGGCAGGAACGCGCCGCAGTCAGCAAATGGAAGGCGCTGTTCGGTTCGCGGATGCCCGGCTGATGGCGAGCACGACCGAGCACCAACCCGGTCCGATCAACCTGCGTCAGGAGCACCCGCACGCGCAGCGTCTGCTCGCCGCCCAATCCCGGCTGTACAGCGACGCGAAGAACATCCGCAAGCTACGCCTCCCGGTCACCTTCGCCCTCGCGGCGTTGAGCGTCGTCGCGGGGATAGTCGTGCCGGACGCCCGGCCCGGGCTCGGGCTGGCCGGAGCCGTCGTCAGCCTGGCGTGGTCCGCCCTGGCCTTCACCCCGGAGCGGCGCAAGCGATCGACGGCAGTCGGGACGCAGGAGGAGTTCGACTGTTACGTATTCGAGCTTCCGTGGAAGTCGAGCGCGGTCGAGTATCCGTCCGCTACCACGATCGCCGAAGCCGCTGACCGCTACAAGGGTGACCGGCTTTCTAACTGGTATCCGAAGACAGGCCCCTTGCCGCGGCCCCTAGATGTGCTGGTCTGCCAACGCGGCAACCTCGGATGGGGCACGGCTGCTCACCGGCAGTACGCGTACATCCTCACCGGCATATTCTTCCTGCTGATCGTCGCGGCGGCCGCCGTGACCTGGTTGGTTGATGACGGCGTATTCATCGCGCTCCCGCTTGCCGCTCCAGCCAAGGAGCTCTTCGAGCTGGCTCGAGAGCACCGAACGAGCGCGGAGTCCAAGGAGAGCGCCGAGTCCAAGGTCCGAAAGGTCTGGGACCAGGCGCTGGCGGACCCATCGGCCGTGACGGTGGCTGACTGTCGGGACATGCAGGACCTGATCATGGCGATCCGCCGAAACAACGCCAGCGTCCCCGACTGGTTCGACAACCGTCGCCGCAGGAATTACGAGACGAGCATGCTACTGAGCACCGAGCACTACATCGAACAGGCGATCGCAGCCGGCCAAACGCAGACGCCGTAGGCCCGAACGACGAGCTGAGCGGCGGTGGTGACTGAGCGAGCAACAGGGCAGCGGGTCAGGCCGGTGACGCTCTCAGCCTTCTGCCCCGACCCCGGTAGCTGTCCGGCTCGTTCCTGGACTTGGTCGGCTTCCGATGGAAAGAACTCGACCTGACCGTCCGAGGTGCTTGAAGGGTTCGACGGCATCGAGAGCGCACGGATCTGGCGAGATGAGCGCGTCTTTCCGCGAATGCCTCACGACACGGGAGGCTCCCTTGCCGCTGGATCCAGCGGTCGGCCGTCAGGCGACCTGATCGAGCCGCACGCCGGCATCGCGTGACGCCGGCAGTCGCCGGGTGCCGGTGTGGTCGACGAGGTAGAAGGCGCCGTGGGGGTCGCGCCAGACGTAGATGCCGGGGAAGGGCTGTTGCACCTGCCAGCCGCGGCCGTGGGTCTTGATCCGGTGGTGCCGGGTGGTCATCGGCCCGTAGTTGCCCAGCCCGCTGGCACCGCCGCGGTGGAACGGGACGGTGTGGTCCAGCTGCATGGTGCGCTTGGTGCAGCTGGCGTACGGGAAGGTGTCGGCCGGCGTCATCAGATGCACGGCCTGCCTATGTCGGTCCGGGATCTCGTAGGCGTCGACCGGAGCCTGGCCGGCCAGGTCGAGCACCGGCTGGATCCGGAACCGGGCCGTCGGGCCGAGCACGCGGCGCACCCACGCGTCGGTGACCGGGCCGTGCCCCTCCACCCGGGCGACGCCCTCGCGGTCGTCGCCGGCGTAGGTGTGGACGTAGAGGACGACCTCGGGCAGCAGGTCCGCGACCTCGGGGACCTGCTCGACGCCGGGGACGTCGGCATCCCGGAGCCCGGAGCGGCCACAGACGAGCAGCAGGACGGCGAGCACCCGACGTTCGTCGTCGGTGGCCTCCGGCACGGAGTCGGACAGGCGGTTCGCGAAGGCGGTGATGGCGGCGTCGAGGGCGTTGACGGTCGCGACGTCGGCGCGGACCAGCAGGGACGCCATGCCGTGGGCCTCACCGCGGAGCTTCTTGGCGAAGCGCGACTTCGCCGCCCGCTCCTCGCGCGCCCGCGCGGTCTCCGGATCGGCCTGGGCGACCTTGGCGTCCACCAGGGTCTCGAAGCGCGACCACGGGATCCGACCGTCCGCCGACTCGGCGACGGCGGCGTCGACGTAGGCCGCCTGCTCGCGGGTGAGGTCCCGCGTCCGGGCGCACACGTGCCGGGCATACGAGGCCCGGACCTCCCCGGCCCGCACGCGCGCCCACAGCTGGGGGTGCCGGTGGTGCAGGTCGAGGGCGTCGGCGATCAGCCGGGAGGCGGCGTACGGCGAGCGGCCGATCCGCACCCCGAGCTCCGCCGCGGCGAACTCGCCGACCTCGGGCGTCCCCTCGCCGCCCCACTGCCGCGGACGCTCACGACCGGGCCGGGCAGAGGTGGCGGGGTCCAGCCGGCCGGCCGGGTGCGCCAGCGCCCACTGGTAGGCGGCGCGCAGCAGGTCGACCTCGGCTCGACGCGCGGTCTCCGCGCAGGCGCCGGCGAACTCGAGGACCTGGTCCTCGCTCATCGCCTCCAGCCGAGTCTCCTGCATGGGTCCAGTCCAGCACCGGCCACCGACACAGGCGATCGGTCAGCCGAGCCCCCGGTCACGGCGGACGGCCGACGCCCGCTGACACTCGCCGATCTCGCAACGGACCAGCGCGGTACGCCGCTTGGTGTGCGTGTCGAGCAGCAGGACGCGGTCGGACTCCCACGCGATGCTGCCGAACCAGTACGCGTCGTAGGACGCGATCGCCCGGCCGCGGACGGTCCGGGCGCGCACCGAGCTGGGGCCGAGGCCGTCCGCGAGGATGTGCATCGTCGCCATCCGGCCCCCGTCCGGCGAGAACGCGACGACGGCCTCCTGACACGACCGCCACAGCGTCCGGCGCGGGCGGGTGAGCGAGGTGACGACGGTGCAGCCACCGTCGTACGGGTCGCCGGTGAACGTCGCGAGCCGGTCGGCGCGGATGTCGGCGTGCCCGGCGGCGCGGCCGACGATCCGGGACGTGCCGCCCGAGACGAAGTCCCACCACAGGGTCCGCCCGGGCGTCCAGGTCGAGAGCACGAGGCGTCCCTCGTCGGCGTCGAGCACGGTGGCGTAGTGCGAGAACGTACGGCGGGCCACGCGCGCTCCCGTGCTCGCGTCGATGACCATCACCAGGCCGTCGCCGCCACGCGCGAGGCGGATGAGGCGGGTGACGATGACGTGGGCGCCGTCGCGACTGAGCGCGAGCTCGGCGTCGTCGGCGACCCGCGCGATCTGCGCCGTGGTGCCGTCGGCCTGGAGGCGCAGCACGCGGCCGTTGCCGGCGACGACGTACGCCGTGCCGGACCTGCCGAGCAGGTAGGTGTTCGACGGGAGCTTCACCCGGGTGTCGCCCTCGAGGACGTGGCGGCCGACCTGGGTCGGGACCGCCGGGCGGTCACCCGCGAGCAGGGCACCCGGGCGGACCCGCACGGTCGGGGCGTCCGCAGGGGCGCCGACGGCGGTCGGGGTGCCGGGCACGAGGACGACGGCCGCGAGCGCGGCCAGGATCAGGATCCGAGATCTCATACCGGGGAGACGCGAGGTACGACGGATTGGTTGCACGCCACCGGTCGGCGGGAGCCTCACCGGTCCAGGAGGTCGGTGGCGAACACCGCGTCGAACGACCGCTCCCAGCATGAGACACGGGAGATGTCGCCGGTCTCGACGTCCCAGGTCATGAGGTACCTCTTGGCGGCCCCTGCGGAGAGCACGGTGAACGCCAGGGTGTCGTCGTCGAGCCACGTGAGCGGGCGCAGGTCCTCGGCGTGCACGTAGTAGTGGTCGTCGGGCACCGGCAGGTAGGCGCGCGTCTCGAAGGTCTCCCGGTCGAGCGCGAGCAGTCCGTCCCGGTCGGCCGGCTCGGGCGGGTCGGCGATCGCGAGGTTGGCGCGGGCGAACGCGAGGCCGGACCCGCCGACCGCCGGCAGGACGAGACCTTCGAGTCCCGCGGTGGACACACGATCCGTCTCCCGGCCGTCTCGCCACTGGACGACCGAGCGGCCCTCGGTGACGCCGACCAGCGCGCCGTCCGGAGCCACGCCGAGGTGGGAGACACCCTCGAGGAATCGCTGCTCCGCCACCTCGCCGCTGGCGAGGTCGACGAGGACCGCTCGCTTCCAGCCTCGGACGATGACCCCAGAGCTGTCCGGGAGCCACGACAGCTGCGCCTCCAGCGGCACGTCCTCCGCCCCGAGACGCTGCCAGTCGCCGTCGATCTCGCGCCAGAAGAAGCCCCCGGCTCCGGTCGCCACCAGGCGCCGGCCGTCGGGCGAGAGCGACACGGTGCGTCCCCTCGTCAGGCCGCCGGGCAGGTCCAGCTCATGGACGAGGCCGTCGGCCGAGACCAGGCGCGCCCGGCTGCCGTCGTCGAGGAGGACCACCGGCCGCGTCACCTCCCCGGGCGTCAGGGACTCCATCACCCGGGGCACACCCAGCTCGACGACCGGCTGCCCCTCGGCACCGCGCGGGTCCCAGACCGGCTGGATCCGGTCGGGGGCGATGGCCGGAGCCGTCCGAGCCGGAACGCCGGTCGGCGAGGTCGCCGGGACGCGCATCGGCTCCACCGCCGGCGCGCCACCCAGCCGGGTCGTCACGGCGACACCGACGACGAGCACCACCGCCGCCACCGAGGCGAGCACCCCGCGGCGGACGGTGCGGCGCCGCTGTGCGACGGTCAGGGCCCGGCCCGCCAGGCCGGGGGGCTCCAGCCGGTCGGTCGCGAGGTCGAGCAGGTCGTGGAGATCCGTCATCGGGTCCTGCCGATCAGGTCGAGCAGCTCGGGGGCTCCACCGCGCAGCCGGGCGAGCGCCGCGGCGTTCTGGCTCTTCACCGTGCCGGGCGAGACGCGCAGGATCGTGGCGGTCTCCGCCACGGACAGGTCGTCGAAGTGCCGCAGCACCACGACCGCGCGCTGGGCGGGCGTGAGGCGACGGAGCGCCTGCCGCACGACCATCGCGGTCTCGGGGTCCGACGACGTCGCCGCCCCGCCGTGGATCTCCTCGACGGGGGTCTCCCGCCTGCGTCGCCACCACGAGATCTGGTCGCGCACCAGGATCGTCCGCGCGTACGCCGTCGGGTTGCCGTCACGTAGCCGGTCCCAGCGCAGCGCCACCTTCACGAACGCCTCCTGGACCAGATCCTCGGCACGGTGCAGGTCGCCGGTGAGCAGGTACGCCGAGCGCAGCAACCGGCGCTCGACGCCGGCCGCCCACGCCGTGAAGTCCTGGCTGTCCATCGGCCTCCCTCGCCGGATGAACGCTCGCACCACCCCGGCCGGTTGGCACGACTTTCGACGGACTCGGGTCCAGGCCGCCGGGACGTCATACGGACGGAGTGTCCCCTTGCTCGGAACGTATGACGTCCCGGCGACCCGACCGACCGGCCGGCCCGACGACACCCTCAGCCGGAGACGGGCTCCTTCCGCTTCTTGATGCCCAGCAGCGTGTAGAGCAGCGCCACGAGTGCGGTAGCGCACAGCAGCATCAGCCCGATCGTGTAGCTGTGGTCGGCCTCGTCGTACGTCGCGCCCATCACCAGGGGCGGGAAGAACCCACCGAGGCCGCCGGCGGCGCCGACGATGCCCGAGACGCTGCCCACGCGCTCCTTGGGCGCCGTCGCGGCGACCCAGGCGAAGACGCCGCCGGTGCCGAGGCCGAGGAACGCGGCGAGCACCACGAACGAGATCCCGGCCGGGATCTCCGGCTCGGGCTGGAGGGCGACCACGACAGCCATCACCGCGGCGCCGGCGAACGAGGTCGCCGCCACGGCCCGCGGCCCGATCCGGTCGGAGAGCACGCCGCCGATCGGCCGGCAGACCACCGCGGCGATCGCGAAGCCGGCGGTCCGGGTGCCGGCCTGGGTGAGGTCGAACTCGTAGACGTCCTTGAGGTACGTCGGGAGGTAGGTCGAGAACGCCACGAAGCCGCCGAAGGCGACGGCGTAGAGGAACGACATCTGCCAGGTCACCGGGAGCCGCATCGCCGCGGCGAGCTTGGGCACCACGGGGTCGGTGTTGGGCGACCAGACCGGCGAGTCCCGCATCGCCGACCAGACCACGAGCGCGACGACGACCAGCGCGACCGCGATGATCACGTGCGTCACGCCGTACCCGAACCAGTCGACGAACCGCGGGGTGAAGAACGCCGACAGCGCGGTGCCGCCCATGCCGGCGCCGAAGACGCCGGTGGCGAAGCCGCGCCGGTCGGCCGCGAACCACGCGTTGACGAAGGGGATGCCGACCGCGAACGTGGTGCCGCCGATCCCGAGGAAGAAGCCGAAGAGCAGCATCAGGCCGTAGGAGTCCTGGTCGCCGGCGAACGCGACCAGCAGCACGAACGGCGCGGTCGCCACCAGCAGGACCGTGAACATCAGCCGGCCGCCGAAGCGGTCGGTCAGCGCGCCCGCCAGGATCCGGCCGAGCGAGCCGACCAGCACCGGCGTCGCGACCAGCAGCGACTTCTCACCCGAGGTGAGGCCCATGCTCTCGGCGTAGCGGACGCCGAGCGGCGCGATCATGTTCCACGCCCAGAAGCTCACCGCGAAGGCGAGCGTCGCGAGTGCGAGGTTCTTCGACTGACCGGACCTGAGATCCGGTACGACGGCGGTGTCGCTCGTGTGGCTCATCGGTTGCTCCGATCCCGGTCGGGAGTGCCCACCGGACTCCAGCCGGCGCGCGGCCGGCCGGTCGGCGCCGGGGTCCGGGCGTCGCGGCTCCGGTAGACGATGTAGGGGCGGAAGAGGTAGTGCACGGGCGCGGTGAACGCGTGCACGAGCCGGGTGAACGGCCACGCGGCGAAGAGCAGCATCCCGACCAGCACGTGCACGTGGAACTGGATCGGCGCCTCGGCCATGGCGTGGACGTCAGGGTTGAGCCGCCAGATCGAGCGGAACCACGGCGAGACCGTCTCACGGTAGTTGTGCGCCTCCGACCCGGCGCCGACCGCGACCAGCGTCGTCCAGAGGCCGAGCGTGATCGCGCCGACGAGCAGCACGTACATCACCTTGTCGTTGACGGTGGTCGCCATGAAGACCGGCCCGGTCCTGCGCCGCCGGACGACCAGGATGATGATCCCGGCCAGCGTGCAGAAGCCGGCGATGCCGCCGAAGAGCAGGGCGTTGAAGTGGTACATGCTCTCGGAGATCCCGACCGCCTCGGTCCAGTCCTCCGGGATCAGCAGGCCGCCGACGTGGCCGATGAACACCACGAGGATGCCGAAGTGGAAGAGCGGCGACCCGATCCGCAGCAGCCGCGACTCGTAGAGCTGGGAGGACCGGGTGGTCCAGCCGAACTTGTCGTAGCGATAGCGCCAGATCGTGCCGAGCACGAGCGTCGCGATCACCAGGTAGGGCAGCACGCCCCAGAGCAGCACGTTCATGGGCGCTCTCCTCCGCTGTTGGCCATCGGCAGCAGGCGCGGGTCGTAGGGCTCGAGGCCGACGAACTCCGTCGGCGGGCCGCCGACCATCGCCTGCACGGCGGCCCGATCGGCGGGCGAGGCGCCCGGCAGGGTGGCGCAGACGGCCGCCACCACCTCGGCGTACGGCGCCCCGTCCTCCTCGAGACCGATCCGCAGCAGCTCCAGGCTGGGGCGGTACTCGCGCAGGATCGTCTCGCCCACCTCCGGGTCGGCGATCGCCGCGAACTCCAGCACCATCGGCAGGTAGTCGGGCAGCTCACCGGAGGTGTCGACGACGAAGCCGCAGGCCCGGTACGCCGCCTTGAACCGCGCCAGCACCTCGCCCCGCCGCCGGGTGTCGCCATCGGTCCAGTAGGACAGGTAGAGCGCGTGCCGGCGGGAGAGGTCGAAGACCTCGACGTACTGCCGCTCCAGCTCGCGCAGCGGAGTGCCCTCGAGATGGTCGAGGAAGGCGTCGAGGCCGTCGACCCCCTGCTCGGCCAACGCGTCCCGCAGCAGCGGCACCCGGTCGAGCAGCGCCTGGTCGGGGTAGGCGAGCAGGTACGACGCGGCCTGTCGGGTCACCCGCGCCCTCATGTCGTCGCCTCCCTGGTGGTGGTTTCGAGGCTCAGGCCTAGCGGCCTTCGCACCTCAACCACCGTGTCGGTGGTTGAGGTGCGAGCGAAGCGAGCCTCGAAACCACCCCGTCCCGCGCTCATCGCGACTCCTCCTCCCGCCGCGGCGGGAACAGCCCCCGAGGGGTGCCGTTGCCGTCCCAGTTGAGCAGGTTGACCCGGCCGCGCAGCTCCTCGTTGCCGGCGGGCTCGTCGCTGGTCTGGCGCTGCTGCAGCGCCTGGAAGTTCTCGACCGCGACCGGTACCGGGCGACCGCTGGCCTCGCCGAACGGGCCGTACATGCCCGGGCCCTCGTCGTAGTCGAGCGAGCAGCCGAGCTCCTCGAGGTCGTGGGCCTGCTCGACGTGCGCCTTCGGGATCACGTAGCGCTCGTCGTACTTGGCGATCGCCATCAGGCGGTACATCTCGTACATCGTCTCGCCGCTCAGGCCGACCGAGGCCGGGATGGACTCGTCCGGCTCGCGGCCCAGGTTGATGCCGCGCATGTAGGAGCGCATCGCGGCCAGCTTGCGCAGCACGCCGTCGATCACCTCGGTGTCGCCGGCACTGAAGAGCTCGGCGAGGTACTCGATCGGGATCCGCAGCGCCTCGATCGCGCCGAAGAGCACGTCGCGGTCCTCGGCGTCGTGCCCCTGCTCGGAGAGCAGGTCGACGATCGGGGACAGCGGCGGGACGTACCAGACCATCGGCATCGTGCGGTACTCCGGGTGCAGCGGCAGCGCGACGCGGTACTTCTTCGCCAGCGCGTAGACCGGGGAGCGCCGGGCGGCGTCCAGCCAGTCCTCGGGGATGCCCTGCTCCCGCGCCGCGGCGATCACCTGCGGGTCCTCCGGGTCGAGGAGCAGGTCCATCTGCGCCTCGTAGAGGTCCTTCTCGTCGGGCACCGAGGCCGCCGCGGTGACGGCGTCGGCGTCGTACAGGAAGAGCCCGAGGTAGCGCAGCCGGCCGACGCAGGTCTCCGCGCACACGGTCGGGATGCCGACCTCGATCCGCGGGTAGCAGAACGTGCACTTCTCGGCCTTGCCGGACTTGTGGTTGAAGTAGATCTTCTTGTACGGGCAGCCGGTGATGCACTGGCGCCAGCCCCGGCAGCGGTCCTGGTCGACGAGCACGATGCCGTCCTCGGAGCGCTTGTAGATCGCGCCGGAGGGGCAGGAGGCCATGCACGACGGGTTCAGGCAGTGCTCGCAGATCCGCGGCAGGTAGAACATGAAGGTCTGCTCGAACTCGAACTTGATCTTGTCCTCGGACTCCTGGCGGATCTTCGCGACGATCGGGTCGAGGTGGCCCAGCTCCGACGTGCCGCCCAGGTTGTCGTCCCAGTTGGCCGACCAGGTGACCTTGGTGTCCTCGCCGGTGATCAGCGACTTGGGCCGGGCCACCGGGAAGTCGTCGCCGAGCGGGGCCTCGACCAGCGTCGCGTAGTCGTAGGTCCAGGGCTCGTAGTAGTCCTTGAGCTCCGGCTGCACCGGGCTGGCGAAGATCGACAGCAGCCGCTTGAGCCGGCCGCCGGTCTTGAGCTGGAGCCGGCCGCGCTTGTTCAGCTCCCAGCCGCCGTGCCACTGCTCCTGGTCCTCGTAGCGGCGCGGGTAGCCCTGGCCGGGGCGGGTCTCGACATTGTTGAACCAGACGTACTCGGTGCCGGCCCGGTTGGTCCACGCCTGCTTGCAGGTCACCGAGCAGGTCTGGCACCCGATGCACTTGTCGAGGTTCATCACCATGCCCATCTGGGCCATGACGCGCATCAGCTCTCCCCTCCGATGGTGGTTTCGAGGCTCGTCGCTGGCGCTCCTCGCACCTCAACCACCGTCTCGGTGGTTGAGGAAGGCGCGCTAGCGCCTGTCTCGAAACCACCCATCAGTAGGTCACCTCCTGCGAGCGCTTGCGGATCGTGGAGACCATGTCGCGCTGGTTGCCGGTCGGGCCGAGGTAGTTGAACGTGTAGGACAGCTGGGCGTAGCCGCCGATCAGGTGCGTCGGCTTGACCAGCAGCCGGGTCACGGAGTTGTGGATGCCGCCGCGGCGGCCGGTCGCCTCCGACTTGGGTACGTCGATGGTCCGCTCCTGCGCGTGGTGCACGTAGACCACGCCCTGCGGCATCCGGTGGCTGACGATCGCCCGGGCGACCAGGACGCCGTTCGCGTTGGTCGCCTCGACCCAGTCGTTGTCGTGGACGTCGATCGCGCCGGCGTCCTGCGGGCTCATCCAGACCGTCGGGCCACCGCGGGAGAGCGACAGCATGAAGAGGTTGTCCTGGTACTCGGAGTGGATCGACCACTTCGAGTGCGGGGTCAGGTAGCGCACCGTGATCTGCAGCTGTCCGTCGGAGCCGAGCGCCGGCTCGCCGAAGAGCCGTTGCATGTCCAGCGGCGGCCGGTACGTCGGCAGCGCCTCGCCCACGTCGGTCATCCAGTCGTGGTCGAGGTAGAAGTGCATCCGCCCGGTCAGGGTGTGGAACGGCTTGAGCCGCTCGATGTTGACGGTGAACGGCGCGTAGCGGCGTCCCCCGGTCTCCGAGCCCGACCACTCCGGCGAGGTGATCACCGGCACCGGCGCCGCCTGGGTGTCGGCGAAGCTGATCCGCTTCTCCTCCGACCCTTCGGCCAGGTCGTGCAGCTGCTTGCCGACCCGCTCCTCGAGGGTCCGGAAGCCCTGCACCGCGAGTGCGCCGTTCGACGTGCCGGAGAAGCGCAGGATCGCCTCGGCCAGGTGCTGGTCGGTGGCGATCGAGGGCCGCCCGGCGCCGGCACCGGACGACATCACGCCGTTGCTCCGGGCGAGCGCGGCGACCTGCTCCTCGAGCCGGTAGGTGACGTTCTTGACCGTGAACCCGAGGGTGTCGGCGAGTGGGCCGACGCTGGCGAGCTTGTCGGCGATCGCGGTGTAGTCGCGCTCGACCACCTGGAAGACCGGGGTCGTGTCGTACGGGTCGCGCGGCGTCTCGCCCGGGGTGTCGTGCTGCAGCGGGACGCTGACCAGGTCCTGGCGCGTGCCGAGGTGCTTCTTCGACAGCTCGGAGAGCCGCTGCGCGATCGCGTGGAACGTCTCGAAGTCGGTGCGCGCCTCCCACGGTGGGTCGATCGCCGGGCTGAAGGCGTGCACGAAGGGGTGCATGTCGGTCGAGGAGAGATCGTGCTTCTCGTACCAGGTCGCCGCCGGCAGCACGACGTCGGAGAGCAGCGTCGTCGAGGTCATCCGGAAGTCGGCGGAGACGAGCAGGTCGAGCTTGCCCTCCGGTGCCTCGTCGTGCCACGCCACCTCGCTCGGCCGGGGCGCGGCCGGGTTCTCGCTCCCGAGCACGTTGGAGTGCGTGCCCAGCAGGTTCCTGAGGAAGTACTCGTTGCCCTTCGCGCTGGAGCCGAAGAGGTTGGAGCGCCAGAGCACGAGGGTGCGCGGCCAGGACTCCGGTGCGTCGACGTCGGCGATCGCGGGCTTCAGCCGCCCGTCCGCGAGCGCGTCCTTGACGTACTGCGCCGGGTCGTCGGCAGCGGCCGCCTCCGCGCCGACGTCGAGCGAGCTCCGGTCGAACTGCGGATAGAAGGGCATCCAGCCCTTGCGCGCCGACTCCGCGATGACGTCGGCGGTGTGCTTCCCGGAGAGATGCCCCCGAGCGAGCGGGGAGTTGAGCGAGTCGGCCGAGTAGCCGTCGGTGCGCCACTGGCCGGTGTGCATGTACCAGAACGACGTGCCGGTCATCGTGCGCGGCGGCCGGCTCCAGTCCAGCGCGTTCGCGAGCGAGATCCACCCGGTGATCGGGCGGCACTTCTCCTGCCCGACGTAGTGGGCCCACCCTCCTCCGTTGCGGCCCATCGCACCGGTGAGGATCAGCAGCGAGAGGATCGCCCGGTAGGTCGCGTCGCCGTGGAACCACTGGCAGATGCCGGCGCCCATGATGATCATCGAGCGGCCGCCGGACTCCTCGGAGTTGCGGGCGAACTCGCGGGCAATCCGGATGCACTGCTCCGCCGGCACGCTGGTGCGCTCGGCCTGCCAGGCCGGGGTGTACGGCGTGCTCGCGTCGTCGTAGCCGGTCGGCCACTCGCCGGGCAGGCCGTCCCTGCCGACGCCGTACTGCGCCAGCATCAGGTCGAACACGGTCGTCACGAGATGACCACCGACCCGGCGGGCCGGGACGCCGCGCCGCAGCACCGTGCCGCTGCCGTCGGCGTCGACGAAGGCCGGCAGCAGCACCTCGACCGGCTCGCTCGCATCGCCGGCCAGGGTCAGCGCCGGCGCGACGCCCTCGAGGTCGAGGTTCCACTTCCCCTTGCCGGACTCGGCGTACCGGAACCCCATCGACCCGTTGGGGACGACGGCCTCGCCGGTCGTGCCGTCGAGCAGCACGGTCTTCCAGGCGTCCTCGGGGGTGGCACCGCCCAGGTCGGTCGCGGTGAGGAACTTGCCCGGGACCAGGCCTCCCCCGGAATCGGCACCGTCGTGCTCCTCCAGCCGGATCAGGAACGGCAGGTCGGTGTACTTCTGCACGTAGTCGACGAAGAACGGCGTGCGCCGGTCGACGAAGAACTCCTTGAGCAGCACGTGGCCCATGGCCATCGCGAGCGCGGCGTCGGTGCCGGCCTGGGCGGGCATCCACTCGTCGGCGAACTTGGTGTTGTCGGCGTAGTCGGGGCTGACCGTGACGACCTTGGTGCCGCGGTAGCGGACCTCGGCCATCCAGTGGGCGTCGGGCGTCCGGGTGACCGGCACGTTGGAGCCCCACATCATCAGGTACGTCGCGTCCCACCAGTCGCCGGACTCGGGCACGTCGGTCTGGTCGCCGAAGACCTGCGGGCTGGCGACGGGCAGGTCGGCGTACCAGTCGTAGAACGACGTCATCACGCCGCCGATGAGCTGGATGAAGCGGTTGCCGGCGGCGTGCGAGACCATCGACATCGCCGGGATCGGCGAGAAGCCGGTGCAGCGGTCGGGCCCGTGGGTCTTGATCGTGTGCACGTGCGCGGCGGCGACCATGTCGATCGCGTCGCGCCAGCTGACCCGCACCAGGCCGCCCTTGCCGCGCGCCTGCTGGTACGTCCGTCGCTTGACCGGGTCGCCGACGATCTCGGCCCACGCCTCCACCGGGTCGCCGAGGCGGTCGCGGGCCTCGCGGAACATCTCGACGAGCACGCCGCGCGCGTAGGGATAGCGCACCCGCGTGGGCGAGTAGGTGTACCAGGAGAACGCCGCGCCCCGCGGACAGCCGCGGGGCTCGTACTCCGGCCGGTCCGGCCCGACCGAGGGGTAGTCGGTCTCCTGGCTCTCCCAGGTGATGATCCCGTCCTTGACGTAGACCTTCCACGAGCAGGAGCCGGTGCAGTTCACCCCGTGCGTCGAGCGGACCACCTTGTCGTGGCTCCACCGGTCGCGGTAGAAGACGTCGCCCGCGCGGCCGCCCTCGCGGAACACCGCCCGGCCGTCGTCGGTCTCCTCCCACCTCGTGAAGAAACGTCCGGCCCGCAGCAACGCATCGCTGCCCGCGCCGTCCAGACCTGTCCGAGAGGTGTCGGTCATGCGCTTCAACGTAGGGAACCTCCGGTCTCGCTGACAAGGACGACCGGCTCGGCGCGCCCCCTTCGGGTGCCGGCGTCGGCGGCGCGGGCCGCGACGTCCGCATCGCTGCAGAAGCCGGTACGCCGCCGCTTCAGGCACAGCAGCCCGACGAGCCGCCCCTCGCCGTCGACGACGGCGAGTCGTCGCTCGCCACGGGAGAGCAGCAGCTGCCGGGCCTGCTCGACGCCGACCGAGGGCGGGATCGTCCGGCCCTCCAGCACGGCGTACCCCAGCGCCGGGTCCGCGCCGGGCGCGTCGTCCGGCAGGTCGGCGCGCACCAGCGTGCCGAGCAGCTGCCCATCGTCGGTGAGCAGCAGCATGTGCACGTGGTCACGCTCGAAGGCCGACCGGGCCTGTGCAACCGTGGCCGCACGGCCGAGCGTCTTGGGCAGTCGCACGACGACCTCGGCGACGGTCCGGACGTCGGGACCCATCGGTCTGCCCTCCTGTGCTGTCGGGTCAGGGTGCTGTCGGGGTGACGGTGACCGCCCTCCCGCGGAACATGCCGTCATCCTGGGCGGCGCTGCTCCGTGTGTCTCAGGGACGTTAGTCCCTGACGCCCGTGCCCATCGGCCCACCGGACCGGCGCGCCGGGGACCTTCGGCCCTGGCCCGGCGCGGTCCGACGACCCAGACTCGGCGACATGTGCGAGCACTGCGGCTGCCGCGGGGTCGAGCCCATCGCCGAGCTGATGGACGAGCACCTCGATCTCCTCGACCACGCCGGCGAGGTGCGCCGGCTCCTGGACGGCGCCGACCTCGACGGCGCCTGGGACCGGATGGGGCTGCTCGCCGGCCTGCTGACCCGGCACGTGCGGCGCGAGGAGGCCGGCATCTTCACCGCGATGAAGGAGCAGGGCGACTTCGCCGACGCGGTCGTCGAGCTGGAAGCGGAGCACCGGTCCTTCGACGAGGCCCTCAGCGACCTGGACCGCTCCTCCCCGACGCTGGGCGCCGACCTCGAGGCGCTGTTCGCCGAGCTGACCGAGCACATCGACAAGGAGAACCTCGGCATCTTCCCGGTCGCGGTCGTCACGCTCGGCGCCGACGGGTGGGACACCGTCGCGCGCGCCCACCGCCAGCACCCGCCCCTGGCCTCCTAGGCCGAGGCCCTACGCTCGATCCATGACCATCCTCGACTCCTCGATCGCCCGCCTCGACGGCACCCCGGCCACCCTCGGCGAGCTCACCGCCGGCCGCCCCGCGCTCCTGGTCAACGTCGCCAGCAGGTGCGGACTCACGCCGCAGTACACCGGCCTGGAGCAGCTCCAGGAGAAGTACGCCGAGCGTGGCTTCACCGTCGTCGGCCTGCCGTGCAACCAGTTCATGGGCCAGGAGCCCGGCACCGCCGAGGAGATCGCCGAGTTCTGTTCCGCGACCTACGGCGTCACCTTCCCGATGACCGAGAAGATCGAGGTCAACGGCGACGGCCGGCACGAGATCTACCGGACCCTCACCGCGGCGGCCGACGAGAAGGGTGACACCGGCGACGTCCAGTGGAACTTCGAGAAGTACCTGGTCTCCGCCGACGGCGCGGTCGTGGCCCGCTTCTCGCCCAAGGTCGAGCCCGACGACGAGCGGATCGTCGGCGCGATCGAGGCGCAGCTGAGCTGAGCCCGGAAACGTGCACTCGGGCGGTGACGAAGCCCACGTCGCCGGCAGACGAAAGTCGGATGACCACTGTCGGTGGCGACACCTAGCCTCCTACGAGTGAGTACTGAGACCCAACCAGCCCCCGAACCGGAGACCGAGAAGCTCGACGGCCGCGTGCTCGTCATCGCGGGGGTGGTCGTGCTGGGCGCGATCATGTCCATCCTCGACATCACCGTCGTGTCGGTGGCGCTCGAGACGTTCAAGCAGGAGTTCGACGCCACCGCGGCGCAGGTCGCCTGGACGATGACCGGCTACACGCTGGCCCTGGCCGCGGTGATCCCGATGACCGGGTGGGCGGCCGACCGGTTCGGCACCAAGCGGCTCTACCTCCTCGCGATCGTGCTGTTCGCGGCCGGGTCGGCGCTCTGCGCGCTGGCCACGAGCCTGCCGATGCTGGTCGCGTTCCGCGTCGTCCAGGGTCTCGGCGGCGGCATGTTGATGCCGCTCGGCATGACGATCCTGACCCGGGTCGCCGGCCCCGAGCGGGTCGGCCGCGTGATGGCGATCATGGGCATCCCGATGCTGCTCGGCCCGATCTTCGGCCCGATCCTGGGCGGCTGGCTGATCGACATCGCGAGCTGGCACTGGATCTTCCTGATCAACCTCCCGATCGGCGTCGCCGCGATCATCTACGCCGCGAAGGTCCTGCCCCGCGACCACGTCGAGCCGTCCGAGACCTTCGACTGGCTGGGCATGATCATGCTCTCCCCGGGCCTGGCGCTGTTCCTCTTCGGCATCTCCACGATCCCCGAGACCGGCACCTTCTTCGCCACCAAGGTCGTCGTGCCCGTCGTGGTCGGCATCGTCCTGATCGCGGCGTTCGTGCCGTGGGCGCTCAACCGCCGCAACATCCACCCGCTCATCGACCTGCGGCTCTTCCAGAACCGCAACATGACGGTCGCGGTGCTCGCGATGTCGCTCTTCGCGATCTCGTTCTTCGGCGCCGGCCTGCTGTTCCCGCTCTACTTCCAGCAGGTCCGTGGCGAGGACGCCATGAACGCCGGGCTGCTGCTCGCCCCGCAGGGCCTCGGCGCGATGATCACCATGCCGATCGCCGGCATGCTCGCCGACAAGATCGGCCCCGGCAAGATCGTGATGACCGGCATCGTGGTCATCACGATCGGGATGGGCATGTTCTCGACGCTGACCGACACCACGTCGTACGCCTTCCTGCTGACCTCGCTGTTCATCATGGGTCTCGGCATGGGCGGCACGATGATGCCGATCATGTCGGCCGCGCTGGCGACGCTGCGTGAGCACACGATCGCCCGGGGCTCCACACTGATGAACATCGTCCAGCAGGTCGCCGCGTCGATCGGCACCGCGGTCTTCACCGTGCTGCTGACCAACGGCCTGCAGGACAAGCTCACCCCGAGCACCCCGCCCGACGAGATCTCCAGCGTGACCGCCGGGGTCTACGGCGACGTGTTCGTGGTCGCGGCCGTGCTCGTCGCGCTGGTGCTGGTGCCGGCGTTCTTCCTGCCCCGCAGGAAGGTCGAGCACGAGCTCGACCCGGCCGTGCTCGTCGGCCACTAGCCGGTTCCGGCTGTCAGCAGCCACGACCCGCACGACACGCCGTGTTCGACCGGTGTGTCGTGCGGGTTTCGGCTGTCAGCAGCCGAAACCCGCCAGCCACCCGGTGATCGGCGGCAGGTCCGCGAGCGTCACGATGCCGGGTGGCGCGGCGACGACGTACGGCACCGCGTTGGTGACCGGCATCGCGGTGTAGATCATCCCGAGGCCCATGAAGCCGGGCTCGGTCCAGTCCTCGGGCGGCAGGCAGTGCAGCACGGTGCGCATGTTCGGTCGCCCGAAGACCTGGATCACGTGCCCGTGCGCGAGCGGCTTCGGCGGCACGGTGTGCTCGCCCATCACCCAGTTGAAGCCGACGCTGACGACGTTGCGACCGCCGGACCAGCCCCGGTGGTAGCCCAGCACGCCGCCGACGGTGCCGGCGGGGATCGTCATGAAGCCGAGGTCGCTGTCGCCGGTCGCGGTGGTGAACTCGACGTCGAAGGTCATCTCGTCCAGGGTGACCCCGAGCGCGTCGGCCATCATCGCCGCCGACTCGGCGAAGACCTCGCTCTCCCGGCGCACGCTCTCGGCGAGGCCCGGGGTGTCCGGGTGCTGCGAGAAGCCCATCGCCCGCTGGGTGCCGGCGCTCTCGTACGTCGAGCAGTCGACCGACTCGGTGATCCGGATCTCGTCGACGCGCTCGCACGCCCCGGAGAGCACCATGCCGACGAGGTTGGTCATCCCGGGGTGCGCGCCGCTGCCGAAGATCGTGGCGTCGCCGCGCTCGCAGGCCTTCCGGATCCGGTCGAGGTCCTCCGGCGTCTGCTTGCCGCCGGTGATCCAGGCCGCCGAGGTGCACACGTTGACGCCCGCCTCGAGCAGCACGCACAGCTCGTCGATGCTCGGCCAGAGCGGGTTGTAGCAGCAGGCGTCGGCCCCGAGCGCGAGCAGCGCGGCCACGTCACCGGTGGCCAGCACCCCGGTCGGCGTCGGCCACCCGCACAGGTCGGCGGCGTCCTTGCCGATCTTCTCCGCACCGTGGGCGTAGACGCCGACCAGCTCCAGGTCTGGTCGGCCGAGGATCGCGTGCAGCGACCGACGGCCGATGTTGCCGGTGGTCCACTGGATGACGCGCAGGGGTCTGTCCATCCCCGAAGATTAGAACGCGTTCTAGGATTGGACCAGTCCCGGACCGGCTACGCCTGGGTGGCCAGCACCAGGGGCCGGACCTCGGCGGCGCCCGCCCCGCGGATCGCCCGCGCGGCCAGGGTGAGCGTCCAGCCGGTGCCGACCCGGTCGTCGACCAGCAGGATCCGGCCGCCCTCGGGCACCTCGGCCCGGAGGCCGAAGCGCCGGCCCACCGCGGCGATCCGCTGCGCGGAGTTGGCCGCTCCCTGGTCGGGCGCCACGTCGGGGTCGACGATGGCCCACCGCCCCACGACCGGCACCCGCAGGTAGCGGGAGAGGCCGTCGGCCAGGTCGGCGGTCAGCGTCGGCCGAGTGGCGGACTCGACGACCACGATGCCGTCGACCGGCGGCCGCCAGTCGTCGAGCACCTCGATGACCGCGCGGACCAGCGGCACGGGCACCGGGCCGTCCGGGGTCGACGTGGCGAAGAGCTCGCGCAGCGCGTTGCCGTAGCCGAGGTCGGTGAGCCGGGCGACGGCCCGGCCCTCCTCGGCGGCCTCCCGGATCTTGCCCTTGAGCTCGACGCCGAGGTTGCCGAGCGCGGTCGGCCACATCTTGCGCGGCTCGATCACCACGCCGGGCCGCGCGAGCCGGGCCTCGGCCTCCTCGACCGCGGCGGCGGAGATCTCGGTGGCGACGCTCAGGCCGCCGCAGTTGTCGCAACGGCCGCAGTCGAGCTCGGCGTCGAGGTCGGGATCGTCGAGCTGCTCACGCAGGTAGCGCATCCGGCAGCCGTCGGTCGCGATGTAGTCGAGCATCGCCTGCTGCTCGCGCTCGCGCGCCTCGCGGACCCGGAGGTAGCGCTCCTCGTCGTAGGTCCACGGCCGGCCGGTCGCCTCCCAGCCGCCGCGGACCCGGCGCACGGCACCGTCGACGTCGAGCACCTTCAGCATCGTCTCGAGCCGGGTGCGGTTGAGGTCGACGTACGTCTCGAGCGTGGCGGTGCTCAGCGGCCGGCCCTCCTCGGCCAGCACCTCGAGCGTGCGGCGCACCTGCTCCTCGCGCGGGAAGGCGAGCGAGGCGAAGTAGGCCCAGATGTCGCGGTCCTCGGTCGCCGGCAGGAGCACCACCGTGGCGCTCTCCAGATCCTCGGGGAGTCCGCGGCCGGCGCGGCCGACCTGCTGGTAGTAGGACACCGGCGACGCGGGCGCGCCCAGGTTGACCACGAAGCCGAGCGTCGCGTCGAAGCCCATGCCGAGCGCGCTGGTCGCGACCAGCGCCTTGACCCGCCCGCCGGCGAGATCCTGCTCGAGGGCGTGCCGCTCGGTGGTCTCGGTCTGGCCGGAGTACGCCGCGACGTCGTGGCCGCGCGAGCGCAGGTAGTCGGCGACCTCCTGGGTGGCCGCCACCGTCAGGCAGTAGACGATGCCGGACCCGGGCTGCTCGGCGAGATGGTCGGCGAGCCAGGCCAGGCGCTGCTCGGGGGTCTTCAGGCGCACCACGCCGAGCCGCAGCGACTCGCGGTCGAGCGAGCCGCGCAGCACCAGGACGTCTCCCAGGGATCCGGCACGGCCCAGCTGCTCGGCGACGTCCTGGGTGACCCGGGCGTTGGCGGTCGCGGTGGTCGCGAGCACCGGGATGCCGTCGGGCAGGTCGCCGAGCAGCGTACGGATCCGGCGGTAGTCGGGCCGGAAGTCGTGGCCCCAGTCGGAGATGCAGTGGGCCTCGTCGACGACCAGCAGCCCGCAGGTCGCCGCCAGCCGCGGCAGCACCTCGTCGCGGAAGCCGGGGTTGTTGAGCCGCTCGGGGCTGACCAGCAGCACGTCGACCTCGCCGGCCCGGATCGACTCCTGGATCGGCTCCCAGTCCTCCATGTTCGTGGAGTTGATGGTCACCGCCCGGATGCCCGCACGCTCCGCGGCGGCGATCTGGTTGCGCATCAGCGCGAGCAGCGGCGACACGATCACGGTCGGGCCCGCGCCCTGCTCGCGCAGCAGCAGCGTCGCGACGAAGTAGACCGCCGACTTGCCCCAGCCCGTCTTCTGCACCACCAGCGCCCGGCGCCGGTGCACGACGAGCGCCTCGATCGCCGACCACTGGTCCTCGCGCAGCACGGCGTCGCCCTGGCCGTCGCGGGGGCCGACCAGCGCTCGGAGGTGGGCCTCCGCGCTGCGGCGTACGTCGGTCGTGGTCGGCGTGCTCATGTCGCCTGTCTACCAGCGGCCGCCGACCGCCGATCCCCGCCCTCCACAGGAAAGTGCCGGGACCGAGGTATCTGCGGCCCGGAGGCGTGCTCCTGGAAGGTGCCAGCGCGCAACACGGGGTGCGTTCGCTGGCAGGGGTCACACCCTGGGCAGGTGCCCTGCGTGAGCCGCAGCGACGCAGGGCGCCTGTCCGCCTCCGGTCGGTCAGCCCGCCTCGAACGCGCCGTGCGTCAGCACGGGTACGACGTCGCTGCCGTCGAGCTCGGCGGCCACGGCGACGTCGCCGGCGAAGCCGATCGCGGCCAGCTCGCGGCCGCTCGCACACGCCGCGAGCTCGTCGGCCAGGTGCGGCTCGACGGCCCGGAACGCCCGCTCGGCCAGCCGCGCCTCCGGGCTCAGGCCGCCCACCCCGAGGTCGACCAGCGCGGCGATGAGGGCGCCGGCGCCCCAGAGGTCCTCGACGGCCGGCCGCAGCGACCCGTCGGGCCACCGCTCGCCGCCCGCGACCACCGCCACCGCACCCCCGCGCCCCGCGAGCCGGCGGGCGACCGCGGACCGGTTGCGCAGCGAGGCGCCGACGACCTCGGCGCCGGCCTCCGCGAGGGCGACGCTGATCGCCGAGCCGTTGGGCGAGGGCAGCACCAGCCGCTCGACGCCCACCGACTCACGCACCGACACCGGCGACAGGCTCACGCCCTCCCGCTGGGACCGCCCGGTCGCGAGGACGGCGCCGCGCTCCGCGGCGTACGCCGCCGCCCGCTCGTCCTTCCAGCGGAACGGATAGACGGTGATCCCGCGGTCGGCCGCGACGCTCAGCGTCGTCGTGAACGACAGCACGTCGACCACCACGGCCACCGGCGCCGCCACGGCCGCGGCGCCGGTCGGGCCCCACTCCAGGCGGACGTCGTACGCCGCCTGGCGGTGGGCCAGGTTCACCAGATCCGTACCCGATCGGCGGGGTCGAGCCAGAGGCCGTCACCGTCGGAGGTCTCGAAGACCTCGTGGAACTCGTCGAGGTTGCGCACGATGTTGGCGCGGAACTCCGGCGGGCTGTGCGGGTCGATGGTGAGGTACTGCTGGTCGAGCTCCTTGCGGCGCTTGGTGCGCCAGCAGTAGGCCCAGTTCATGAAGAGCCGCTGCCGCTCCTCGACGGAGGCGGAGCCGCCGCGGGCGATGAGGTACGCCGTGTGGCCGATCGTCAGGCCGCCGAGGTCGCCGATGTTCTCGCCAACGGTCAGGGCACCGTTGACGTGCTCGCCGGGCAGGTTGCGCGGCTCGAAGCCGTCGTACTGCTCGATCAGCTTCTTCGACTTCACCTCGAAGGCGGACTTGTCGTCGGGGGTCCACCAGTCGTTGAGGTTGCCGGCACCGTCGTACTGCGCGCCCTGGTCGTCGAAGCCGTGGCCGATCTCGTGCCCGATGACCGCGCCGATGCCGCCGTAGTTCTCGGCCTCCTCGGCGTCGGCGGAGAAGAACGGCTTCTGCAGGATCCCGGCCGGGAAGCAGATCTCGTTGGTGCCCGGGTTGTAGTAGGCGTTGACGGTCTGCGGCAGCATGAACCACTCGTCGCGGTCGACCGGTGCGCCGATCTTCGCGAGCTCGCGGTCGGTCTCGAAGGCCGACGCGGCGGCGACGTTGCCGAGCAGGTCGTCGCGGGCGACCTGGAGCGCCGAGTAGTCACGGAACTTCTCCGGGTAGCCGATCTTGGGCCGGAACCGGTCGAGCTTCTCGTACGCCCGCTGCTTGGTCTCCTCGGTCATCCAGTCGAGCCGCGAGATCGACTGGCGGTAGGCCGCGAGCAGGTTGGCGACCAGCTCGTCCATCATCGCCTTCGACCGCGGCGGGAAGTGCCGCGCGACGTACTCCTTGCCGACGGCCTCGCCGATCGCGCCCTCGGCGAACGCCACTCCGCGCTTCCAGCGGGCCCGCAGCTCCGGCGTGCCGTTGAGGGTGCGGCCGTAGAAGTCGAAGTTGGCCTCGACGAACTCGTCGGTGAGGTAGCCCGCGGCCGCGCGCAGCACGTGGGAGAGCAGCCACTCGCGCCAGTCGTCGATCGGGACCTCGTCGAGCACCGTCGACAGGTGCTCGAAGTACGACGGCTGCCGCACGCAGACCTCCGCGAGCGTCTCGTCGGAGCCGCCGAGGTTGGTGACGTAGGCGTCCCAGTCGAAGCTCGGGCAGATCTCGACGAGCTCCGCCTTGGTCTTCAGGTTGTAGGTCTTCTGGACGTCGCGGGTCTCCGCGCGCTCCCAGTGGCCGGCCGCGAGCCGGGTGTCGATGCCGAGCACGATGGCCGCGGCGCCCTCGGGGTCGGGACGCTCGGCGAGCGTGAAGAGCCTCGTCAGGTAGGCGACGTACTTCTCCCGCACCTCGGCGAACTTCTCGTCGCGGTAGTAGGACTCGTCGGGCAGGCCCAGGCCGCCCTGGACCAGGTTGAAGAGGTAGCGATCGGAGTTCTTGCTGTCGGTGTCGACGTAGGACCCGAAGAGGCCGTGCCCACCGGTGCGCTCGAACTCGCCGAGGAACGCCGCCAGGTCGCGCACGTCGCGCAGCCCGGCCACCGCGTCGATCATCGGCTGCACCGGGCGGAGGCCCTGGGCGTCGATCGTCTCGGTGTCCATGAACGAGTGGAAGAGGTCGCCGATCTTGCGGGCGTCCTCGTCGACGTCCTCGCCCGCCGCGACGCGCTGGGCGAGGTCCTCGATGATCGCGTGCACCTGCTCCTCGGCGATCTCCGCGAGCTGGACGAAGGGGCCCCAGCTCGAGCGGTCGGACGGGATCTCGGTCTGCGCGAGCCAGCGCCCGTTGACGTGACCGAAGAGGTCGTCCTGCGGACGGATGGTGGTGTCCATGCCCTCGCGGGCGTCCTCGAGAATGCTCACGCCCTCGACCCTAGTCCCCATCCCAGGGGCGGGCGTAGAGGCGGGGCGGCGAACGACGCCGCCGATCGGCCGCGGTGGCCGAACCACCCGAAGGGACCATTCCGGTGGCGCCCCCGCCGATGCCACGCTCGGCTCTCGTCCCTCAGTTCCGCACCGCTGGTCACACACGATCGGAGTCGGCATGCGCTCCCGCCTGTTCGCCGCCGCCGCGCTCGGCGCACTGACGCTCACCGCGCTCGCCCCAGCCTCCGTCTCCGCGGCCGAAGACGCCGGTACGTCGTACCAGCGCGGCGCCCCGGGCACGTGGACCAGGATCACCACCGGCGAGGTCACGAACATCGCGGAGCCCGGGCTCTACCGGACCCCCGACGGCGTGCTGCACGTGCTCTACCACCGGCGGAACGCCTCCAGCGAGGACCTCGCCTTCACCAACGTCTCCTCGACCGGCAAGGTCGTCGCGACCGGCAACGCCGTCACCGGCTGGGCGAGCCTGCCGAACGACCCGAAGATCGTGGCCGGACCGGGCGGCGGCATGCGCCTGGTCTTCGGCGGGCTCCAGGACACCGACGTCGAGAACCCCTACAGCGCGGGCCGGATGTACAGCTCGCTCGCCGACGCCGCCGGCACCTCGTGGGCACTGCAGCCGGGCGCGCTGACGCAGAGCGGCTACGCCTATGGCAGCTACGGCACCGGCGCGACCACCCTGGCCGACGGCAGCACCCCGGTCGTGAGCTTCCCGCTCAACACCGAGGTGACCTGGAACGCCGGCGGCGCCGACGCGGCCTTCACCACGGGCCAGTGCTGCTCCTATCACACGACCCTCGCCCGCGAGGGCGACGCGGTGTGGGTGGCCTACTACTCGAACAGCTCGGCCGAGGCCGAGCAGGGCACCTTCGTGCGGCAGCTGCTGCCGAGCGCCGGCCCGTCGATCAAGGCGCCGCAGTCGACGACGAACGGCGACTCGCTCGCCCCCGGCCAGTCCACGCCGTTCGTCGCCCGCCCGGGCGGCGGGCTGTTCGCGACGTACTGCATCGGCTACCCGACCTGCACCAGGCTCGGGCTCTGGCAGGTCGGCTCGGCCAAGCCGATCACGGTCCCCGGCTCGGTGGGCGCGCAGGAGTACGCGATGGCGGTCGGCCCCGCCGGCCGGATCTGGGTGGCGTGGGCAGAGGCGGACACCAACATCGTGCACGCCACGCACACCGGCACGAAGGGCCTGCGGTTCGGCGCCGTCAGCACGATCAAGGCGCCGAAGGGCGCCACGATCTACCGGATCGCCGTGGCCGGCTCCGACGGCTCGGCCGACCTGGTCGTCGGCGACGGCGCGTCGATGTTCCACCAGCTGGTGCTGCCCGGCCTGTCGCTCAAGGCCTCCCCGACCGCCTGGAAGAGGGCGACGAAGCGGAAGGTCACCTTCAAGGTGACCGATGCCGGCGTCGCGGTGAAGGGCGCCAAGGTCACCGCCGCCGGCAAGTCCTGCACCACCGCCGGCTCGGGCGCCTGCTCGATCACCTTCGCCCCGTCCAACAAGAAGCACCGCCTCTGGGCCACCGCCCGCCACACCGGCTACGGCGCCGCCAAGGTCCGCCTGCGCCAGAAGTAGCCCCGCCCTTCGGTGGTTGAGGTGCGAGGGCCGCCAGGCCCGAGCCTCGAAACCACCGTCACCCGACCCCGGTTGTTGAGGTGCGAGGGCCGCCAGGCCCGAGCCTCGAAACCACCGCCTCGATCCAGCGGTCGCCGTCCGGGCGTCGCCGTCGCTCCCTTCGCTAGAGCTCCCGGAGTCGCACCGCGGGGATGGTCAGGCAAAGCGAGCCCGACACGCCGTCGTTCCCCGGCGTGTCGCCCTCGCTTTCCCTGACCACCCCAGCGGGTCATCGGCGTGTCTCGCCGTTTCCCCGGGCGGCCGGTGAAACGGCGGGAGATGCGCCACGCGCACCCACCCCCAGCCGAGTCGCACCCCCGCTCCAACGTGAGCTCCCCTACCCCGACGTCGTCATCGAGTACGCCGCCTGACCGGAGCAACCGGCGTCAACGTGCCAGGTCGACGGCCCGCATCAGCACCCCCGCCAGCGGGGCCGGCACCCGGTCGGGCTCCAGGGCATCGGTCAGCGACCCCGCGTACCGCGCCTTGCGACCCGCCTTGGATCCCAGGAAGCGGCGGAGCACCTCGGTGCGGGTCCAGGACCGCTGGGCGGGCATCGCCGCCAGCAGGTCCAGCGAGCGCGTCTCCCCGGCGTCGCCGATCACCCGCTCGACGGCCGGTACGCCGAGCGCGCGGATGAGCTCGTCCTCCAGGTCCGCGGTGCAGGCGAAGAAGCCGAGCGCCGACAGCGCGCCGAGGTCCCGGGTCACGGTGAGGCCGGCCGCGCGGAGACCGCGGCGGACGACGTGCTCCTCGGGGGCGTCGTACAGGCCGGCGAGCGGGAGGTCGAGCCCGCGAGGTCCGAAGCGCAGGGCGGAGGACCGGAGGTTCGTGATGCCACCCATCGCGACGACCGCGACCCCGTGGGCGCTGAGGTCGTGGCCGAGGAGCCGGGCGAGCGCGTGCACCGCGCACCGGTCGCTGTCGCCCTCGACCAGCACGACGACCCGCGGTGACTCCACCCCACCATTGGCCGGGACCCGCCACGACGGGTCAACCGGATATCGGTGCGCTGGTCAGTCCCGCACCCGGACCACGGACTTGCCGAGCGTACGGCGCTCCTCCATGTCGACGAGGGCGCGGCCGAACTCCTCGAGCTCGTACGTCGCGCCGATCGGCGGCCGGATCACGCCGGACTCCATCATCGGGAGCAGCTCGGCCCACTGCTGCTGCAGGTAGCCGGGACGCGCCATCGCGTAGGCACCCCAGCCGACGCCGCGCACATCGATGTTGTTGAGCAGCAGCCGGTTGACCTTCACCTCCGGGATGCCCTGGCCCGCGGCGAACCCGACGACCAGCAGCCGCCCCTGAGCCGCCAGCGCCCGCAGCGAGTCGGTGAAGGCCGCGCCGCCCACGACGTCGAGGACCACGTCGACGCCCCGGCCGTCGGTGAGGTCCTTGACCGCCGGGAGGAACCCGTCGAGCAGCACGACCTCGTCGGCACCGGCGGCCCGCGCGATCGCGGCCTTCTCCTCGGTGCTGACGACGGCGATGGTGCGCGCGCCGTACCCCTGGGCCACCTGGAGGGTCGCGGTCCCGACCCCGCCGGCCGCGCCGTGCACGAGCACGGTCTCGCCCGGGCAGAGCTGACCGCGCTCGGCGAGCGCGAACTGCGCGGTGAGGTAGTTCATCGGCAGCGCCGCGCCCTCGTCGAGGGAGACGCCGTCGGGCAGCGCGAACGTGAAGTCCGCCGGGCTCGCGACCCGCTCGGCGGCGTTGCCGTAGCCCCCCACGCCCGCGACCCGCTGCCCGGGCTCGAAGCCCGCGGGGCCGGAGACGACGACGCCGGCGAAGTCGACGCCGAGGGTGAACGGCAGCTCCGGCCTGAGCTGGTACTGCCCCTTGCTCAGCAGCAGGTCGGGGAAGGAGACCCCGATCCGGTGCACGTCGACCAGCACGTCGCCCGGCCCCGGAGTCGGCTCGGGCACCTCGTTGACGACGACGTCGGCGGGACCGGTGGGCTGGACGACCTGGACGGCGCGCATGGCCCGAGGCTAGCGAGTCGCGCCGGGGCCGGGTCAGCGCGGGGAGACCAGCTCGTGCATCTCGAAGTGCATCGGGTCGGTGTAGCGCCAGCGGCCGCCCCAGGTGAATCCCCACTTCTCGAAGGCGGCGACCACGCCGCGGTCCATCTCGCCCGTGGTGCCGCGCTGGTTGCCGGAGACGTTGAGGTCGAGGGCGAGCCCGAAGGCGTGGTTGGAGAGTGTCGTCGAGCCGGCGATGAAGCGCGGGTAGTAGCAGCCGGCGTAGTCGTCGCGGTCGATCTCGTCGGCGAGCCCGCGCGAGACGACCTCCTCGAGGGCGGCCCGCAGCTGGGGGAGGATCAGCTTGTTGCAGGTGACCGACCCGAGGATCGGCACCGACTCCGTGGTGATGTGCTCGGCGACCCAGCCCGGGTCGGGCTCGATCTTGCCGGCGCCCAGCACCCGGTAGCGGTAGACGCCCACCGCGTCGGCGATCGTCCCGACGACGACGGCGGTCTGCACGACGTCGGGGTCCAGTCCCTCGCGGGCCACGACGTCGGTCATCTGCACCGACGCGTCGGTGCCGCGCAGCAGCCGCTCGATCGGCTTGCGCAGCGGTCCGGGTGCGGCGGTCGCCGTCCGGATCAGCAGGGAGTTGTCCGGCGTCATGCCGAGCGTCTTCACCCACGTCTCGTTGACGACCGCGTCGGCCTGCCAGGTCTGCTGGGCATAGGCGCCGACGTGGATGCGGGGCGCGTCGGCGGTGCTGCCGAGCGCGACGAACCCCTGCTCGTCGACCGGCAGCTCGCGCTCGGCCGCCGGCCGGATGGCGAGCTCGCCACCGGCGACCCGGTCCCAGATCGCCTGCTTCCTGGCGCTGGGCAGCGAGACGACGTAGTTGCGGTACGTCGCGGGGTCGACCGCGAGCACCGAGAGCGTGCGGTTCTCGACCGGGATCTCCGCCCGGGCGACCCGCTCCACGTCGGTGACGCCGGGAAGCGCGCGGATCCGGGCGACCAGGTCGGGCGGGATGGTCTCGGCGCTGGTCACGATGATGTCCGGCGGCCCCCAGCGGCCCTCGCGCGCACCCGGGGCGTCGACGGCGTGGGCGGGGTCCAGCGTCGGGACCGCGGACGGCGTGGGCGTGCCGCTCGCGGACCCCGACGTCGCCGGGTCGGCCGGTCGGTCGTCGGCACGCGGCGAGCCCTCGCAGGCGGTGGCGGACGCAGCCAGGAGCAGCACGAGGGCGAGCGAGGCGGCCCGCCGTCGCCCGGTCGTGCGTGCTCCCCCCGATCTCACCGGTCCAAGGGTAGGCGGACCGGGTACGGCGCGCAGCCGTCAGCCCGCGCGCCGGCGCCTGATCTCGGCGTTGATCGCCGGCACCACCTCGTGCAGGTCGCCGATCACGGCGTACGTCGCCTTGGTGACCATCGGCGCCTCGGCGTCGGTGTTGATCGCGAGGATCGCCTTCGCCGACGAGCAGCCGGCCCAGTGCTGGATGGCGCCGCTGATGCCGCACGGGATGTAGAGGTCCGGCGAGATCCGCGACCCGGTCTGGCCCACCTGCTCGTGGTGCGGCCGCCAGCCGAGCGAGGTGACCACCCGCGAGACGCCGAGGGACCCGTCGAGCAGCTCGGTCAGCTCGAGCAGGTCGGCGAACCCGTCGGCCGACCCGGCGCCGCGGCCCGCGCCGACGACGACCTTGGCGGACTTGAGGCTGCCGGACAGGTCCGGCTCGGGCTCCTCGGTCGACACCACCCGCGCGACCAGGTCGGCGGGGTCGACGACCGGCCGCTCGACCACGACGTTCCCGACGCCCGGGGTCGGCGCCGGCGTCGCCTCCACGGCGTGGCCGGCGACGGTGAACACCGCGGGCCGCTGCCCGAGCTCCATCTCCTCGAGCGCCGCGCCACCGACGACCTGGCGGGTCACGGTGAAGGGCGACAGGCCCGAGAACGACAGCACGTTGGCCGCCATCGCGACACCGGCCCGGGCGGCGACGTGGGCCATCACCTCGTTGCCGCGCGGCGTGCCGGCGGCCATCACGACCACGGCGTTCTTGGCGGCCCGCACGCCGAGGACGCCCGCGGCCCAGGCCGCCCCGGAGAACGCGTCGAACGCCTCGCCGGTCAGCGCGTGCACGTCGCGGACGCCGTACGCCGCGAGCTGCTCGGCCAGCCCGGCCGACGGCTCGCCGACGACCACGGCGTCGATCGGCACGCCGCCCCCGGCCTCCGCGAGCGAGCGGGCGAAGGCGACGGTCTCGCGGGAGACCTCGACGGCGGCGCCGGACAGGTCGGTCTCGACGAGCACGACGATCATCGGGCGATCACCCCCAGCCGCTCGAACAGGTCGACCACCGCGGGCGCGGCCTCGGCGCCCTTGCCGAGCACCTGCACGTCCGACGGCGTCGGCGGGGGCAGCAGCAGCCGAACCCGGCCGGTCCCCGCGGGCGGAGCGGCCGGCTCGCGCTCCTCGATCGGGACCTTCTTCGCCTTCATCCGGCCCGGGACGGTCGGGTAGCGCGGCTCGACCCCGCCCTCGAGCACGGTGACGACCGCGGGCAGCGGCAGCCGGTAGGTCTCGTGCCCGTCGGGGCCCGAGACGTGCACGGTCGCGGTCGGCCCGTCGGGACCGTCCCCCACCGTCACGGTCTGGGCGCCGTTGACCACCGGCCAGCCCAGCTCGTAGGCCAGCCGGATGCCGACCTGGAAGTCGCCGCTGTCGGCGGCGTCGTTGCCGAGCAGCACCAGGTCGTGCCCGTGCTCGCGGACGACGCCCGCCAGCTCGCGGGCGACGTCGGCGGGGCCGAAGGTCTGCGGATCGGCCACGAGGTGGGTGGCCGCCGTGCAGCCGACCGCGAGTGCCGCACGCAGCTGCTCGACCGCGTCGGCGTCGCCGAGGGTGACGACCCGGGACTCACCGAGACGGACGGCGAGCTCGACCGCGCACTCCTCGTGCGCGCTCATGGTGAAGCCGGCGAACCGGCCGTCCACCGCCTGCGCGTCGTCGGTCAGCACCACCTCGCTGGAGGAGTCGACGACCCGCTTGACGGCGACCAGGGGCGCGACCATCACTTCATCCGCTCGTTGGCGGGGTCGTACGGCGCGGTGGCGTCGGCGGAGACGACGGTGACCGGGTAGAGCTCCTCCATGTACGACACGGCGAGCTCGGTGCCCACCCGCGCCTGCTCGGGCGGCAGGTAGGCCATCAGCAGGTGCTTGCCCAGCGACGGCGCCGAGCCGGCGGTGGTGACGTAGGGGTGGTGACCGTGGCCGTCGGTGAGCGGCTCGCCGGAGCGGGTCAGGATCGGCTCGCCGCCCAGCATGTAGCGCTTCACCCCGGACGCCGACGTGTGGTCGTCGACGGCCATCGTGCAGAGCACGGTCTCCGGCGCCTCCCCGGAATCGAGCCGAGCGCGCTGCGCGAGGTAGGCCTCCCGGCCGGTGAAGTCGGCGGCCTTGACCTTCGGCCGCTGCATGCCGGCCTCGACGATGGTCCGCTCGGCGTCGAGCTCCGCGCCGACGGCCCGGTAGGCCTTCTCGATCCGACCGGTGGTGCCGTAGACACCGATGCCGACCGGCACCACGCCGGACGACGAGCCGGCGTCGAGCAGCGCGTCCCAGAGCTGCGCGGCGGCGTCGACCCCGACGTAGAGCTCCCAGCCGAGCTCGCCGACGTAGGAGATCCGCGACGCGAGCACCGGCAGGCCGGCGACCGTGATCTCACGGCAGGTGAGCATCGCGAAGCCCTCGCCGGACACGTCGTCGGAGGTGAGTGAGGCGAGCACATCGCGGGCCCGCGGACCCCACAGGCCGATCGTCGCGATGTCGTCGGTGCGCGGGGTGAGCGTCGTGTCGGGCCCGGCGTGGTCGGCGAACCACGACCGGTCCGCCGGGCCGTGCGCTGCTCCGGTGACGACGCGGAAGTGCTCGTCGCCCAGGCGCATCACGGTGAGGTCGGCCTTGAAGCCGCCCGCCCCGTCGAGCACCGGCGTGTAGACGACCTTGCCGACCGGCACGTCGCACTGGGCGACACAGGTGCTCTGCACGGCGTCGAGCGCGCCCGGGCCCGTGATGTCGAAGACCTCGAACGCCGAGAGATCGACGACGCCGCCGGCCTCGCGCATCCGGAGGTGCTCGGCGTTGATGACCGGGCTCCACCAGCGGGCGTCCCACTCGTGCTCGCGGGGCAGCACCGCGTCGCCGTACTCCTCGAGCAACGGGGCGTTGGACTCGTACCAGTGCGGCCGCTCCCAGCCGCCGGTCTCGAAGAAGACGGCGCCCAGCTTCACCTGGGAGTCGTGCATCGCGGCGAGGCGCTGGTCGCGGTCGGACTCGTACTGCTCGGACGGGTGCACGATCCCGTAGGTCTTGATGAACGACTCGGTGGTGCGCAGCCGGGTGTGCTCGCGGCGCATCTGGTGGGGGTGGAAGCGCCGGATGTCGCTGTGGCTGACGTCGATCTCCGAGTGACCGTCGACCATCCACTCGGCGACCGCACGGCCGACGCCCGGACCCTCCTTGATCCAGACCGCGGCCGCGGTCCACAGACCCTCGACCAGGCTCTCACCGAGGATCGGGTTGCCGTCGCAGGTCAGCGACAGCAGGCCGTTGATGGCGTAGCGCATCTCCGCACCCTCGGCGCCGAGCAGCTCCGGCATCAGCTCGTAGGCCTGCTCCAGCTGCGGGTCGAAGTCGTCGGAGGTGAAGGGCATCTCGGTCGGCGACAGCTTCGCCTGCTCGATCGAGGGGATGTCCTCGGGCTCGTGCAGGATCGCGCGGTGCGCGTAGGAGCCGACCTCCATGTCGGCGCCGTGCTGCCGCTCGTAGCAGAAGGTGTCCATGTCGCGGACGATCGGGAAGGAGATCTCGCCCTCCCGCTCGGCCAGCTGCGGGCACGGCCCGACGCTGATCATCTGGTGCACCGCGGGCGTCAGCGGGATCGAGATCCCGGCCATGTCGCCGATCTTGGGGCTCCAGACGCCGCAGGCGATCACGACGTACTCGGTCTCGATGTCGCCGCCGTCGGTGCGCACCCGGCGGATCCTGCGACCACTGGGCACGTCCTCCACGTCGAGGCCGACGACCTCGGCGTTCGGCACCACGGTGAGCGCCCCGGCCTCCAGCGCGCGCTCGCGCATGATCGTGCCCGCCCGCAGCGAGTCGACCACGCCCACGCTCGGCGTCCAGAACGCCCCGATGAACTGGTCCTCCTCGATGAAGGGCACCTTCTCCTTCACGAACGCCGGGTCGACCAGCTCGGACTCGATGCCCCACGCCCGCGCGCTCGACATCCGGCGCCGCAGCTCCTCCATGCGCTCCGGCGTGCGCGCGATCTCGAAGCCGCCGGACTGGGTGAAGACGCCCATCTCCTGGTACTGCCGCACGGAGTCGAGCGTCAGATCGGTGATCTCCCGGGAGTGGTCCACGGGGAAGATGAAGTTGGAGGCGTGGCCGGTCGAGCCGCCCGGGTTCGGCAGCGGCCCCTTGTCGATCTGCACGATGTCGCGCCAGCCGAGCCGCGCGAGGTGGTGGACGAGGCTGTTGCCGACGATGCCGGCGCCGATCACGACGACCTTCGCCGAGGCGGGGACGGTGGCCATGGCGTCTCCTTCATTGTTGCGTATTGTGCAACACGATGCGTATTACGAAACCATCCTCAGTGTTGGCCGGACGCCCCGCGACTGTCAAGGCGGTCGCGGGGTCGTCCGGTCGTCGGTCACTCCGGCGCGGAGCCCTCTCGGCGCTGCTCGAGCAGCAGCTCGCGCTCGCGACTCGGGATCAGCGAGATGTCGGGCTCCTGGCGCAGCGCCTTCATCAGCGAGAAGCACATCGCGATCAGCACCACCATGAACGGTCCGGCGACGATGATCACCAGGGTCTGCAGGGCCTCCAGTCCGCCCTGCCAGAGCAGCAGCGCGGCGACGCAGCCCATCGCCACGCCCCAGAAGACGACCAGCCAGCGCCGCGGCTCCTCCTCGCCGTGCTCGCTGAGCATCCCCATCACGATCGACGCGCTGTCCGCGCCGGTGACGAAGAAGATCGCCACCAGGAAGATCGCCAGGCCGACCGTGATGCCCGACAGCGGGAACTCGCGCAGGGTGTCGAAGAGCGCGTTCTCCAGCCCGGCGGCGAGCGAGGCCGGCATGTCGACGCCCTCCTTGAGCTGGAGGTCGAACGCCGCGCCGCCCATGATCGAGAACCAGACGAACGACACCAGGCTCGGCACCAGGATCACGAAGATCACGAACTGCCGGATGGTCCGGCCCTTCGAGATCCGGGCGATGAACATGCCGACGAACGGCGTCCACGAGATCCACCAGGCCCAGTAGAAGATCGTCCAGCCGTTCAACCACGCGCTGTCGCCGAACACCCCGGTGCGGAAGCTCATCGTCGGCAGGTGGGTGAGATAGCCGCCGAGCGACTCGGTGAACGTGCCCAGGATGAACACGGTCGGGCCGACGACGAAGAGGAAGAGCACCAGCAGCCCGGCCGCGACCGCGTTGGCGTTCGAGAGGTACTTGATGCCCCTCTCGACGCCCGAGACCGCGGACGCCACGAAGCAGAGCGTCAGGAAGCCGATCACCCCGACCGCCAGGAGCTTGCTGTCACCGCCCTCGCCGAAGACGTTGTCGATGCCCCCGGTGATCTGGAGCGCACCGAGGCCGAGCGAGGTGGCCGAGCCGAAGAGCGTCGCGAAGATCGCGATGACGTCGATGCCCTTGCCGACCGGCCCGTCCACCCGGTCGCCGAGCAGCGGCCGGAACGTGCCGCTCACCAGGTTGCCGGCGCGCTTGCGGTAGGCGAAGTAGCCGATCGCCAGGCCGATCACGGCGTACATCGCCCACGGGTGGAAGCCCCAGTGGAAGAACGTGTACTCCATGGCGAGGTTGGCGGCCTCCGGGCTCGCCGGCTCGGCGAGCCCGAGCGGCGGGGTGTTCAGGTGGGTCAGGGGCTCGGCGACGCCCCAGAACATCAGCCCGATCCCCATGCCGGTCGCGAACATCATCGAGACCCAGGAGAACGTCGAGAACTCCGGCTCGGAGTCGTCGGGGCCGAGCTTGATGTTCCCGAACCGGGAGATGGCCAGGTAGGCCGAGAAGATCACGAAGCCCGCGCTGGTGAGCACGAACAGCCACCCGAACGAGTCGGTGACCCAGGCCAGGATCTCGGACGTGCCGTCTCCCATCGCCTCCGGGGCGACGACCCCGGAGGCGACGAAGGCGATGGAGATCGCGGCGGCGACGCCGAACACGACCTTGTCGATCGGCAGCTTGCCGTCGGGCTCCCGCGGGGCGCCGGACCCCGCCGGCGCTCCCGCTCTCTCGTGTACGTCGGTCATCTGCGGCTCCTCCCCGATCGCACGCGACTCAGCCGATCCAGGCGTCCACCTTGTCGGGGTTCTCCTCGACCCACTTGGCCGCGGCGTCCGCGGGGGACATGCCGTCGGAGGTGATCCAGGCCGCGACGAGGTTCTGGTCGTCGTTGGTCCAGTTGAAGTTCTTGACCAGGTCGACGCCCGGGCCGCCCTCGTCGGCCCACGAGGTCGACACGATCTTCTTCAGCGGGGTCTCGGGGTAGTCGCAGTCGACCGTGGCCGGGTCGTCCTGGCAGCCGTCCTCGTACGGCGGCAGCGCGACCTTCTCCATCGGGACCTCGGCGTGGACGTACTGCGGCTCCCAGAAGTAGCCGATCAGCCACTCCTTGTTCTTCTGCGCCTGCTCGAACGCCGTGATCGTCGCGGCCTCGCCACCCGAGAAGACGACCTTGAAGTCGAGGCCGAGGTTGCTGATGATCGCCTCGTCGAACTGGACGTACGACGGGTCGGACCCGAGGAACTGGCCCTTGCCACCGGACTCCGACGTAGCGAACTCCTTGGCGTACTTGTTCAGGTTGTTCCAGTCGAGGATGTCGGGGTGCTCCTCGGCGAGCCAGCCGGGGACGTACCAGCCGATGATGCCGACGTTGCCGTTCTCGCCGAAGTCGGTCGCGCTGCCGTCGCCGGAGCCGTCGAAGAACTTCTTCTCGAGGTCCGGATGGCCCCAGTCCTCGATGACGACGTCGACCTCGCCGGTGCCGAAGCCCTGCCAGGAGACGTCCTCTTTGAGGTCCTTGTAGTTGACCTTGCAGCCGAGCTTCTCCTGCGCGACGGTGCCAACCACGTAGGCGCTGGCCTCGTAGCCGACCCATGGGTTGACCGCCATGTTGAGGTCGCCGCAGTCGCCGCCACCGGCGGCGCCCGACTCGTTGGCCTCGGTCTGCTCGTCGATCGACCCGCCGTCGCCGCAGCCGGCCAGGACGAACGCCGCGACCGCCGCGACCGCCGTCAGCTTCGTTCCGATTCGCATCTTCCGCATTCCATCTCCTCCGTCGGGCTGTGCGATGTCTTCCGTTCCGAGCGTGTGGTTCGTCAACCGCCGAGGGCGGCTCGCCATCGGGGCCGCCGGGTGGCGTCGTGCGTCACGGCCTCGTCGTGGGCGGCGGCGCGGCAGATGCGGTCGACCATGATCCCGATCAGCACGATGCTGATGCCGGCGGCCGCGCCCTTGCCCCACTCCTCCGAGCGCGAGAAGCCGAGCACCACGTCGTACCCGAGGGCGCCGGCGCCGACCATGCCGCCGATGACGGCCATCGCCAGCACGTAGAGCAGTCCCTGGTTGGCGGCCAGCACCAGCGAGCTCCGGCTCATCGGCAGCTGCACCTTGGTGATCTCCTGCCAGGTGGTCGCGCCGGTGGAGCGCGACGCCTCGAGCGTGGTCGGCGAGACCCCCCGGACCCCGTCGGCCACGAGCTTGATCGCCACCGGCGCGGCGTACACGACCCCGGCGACGATCGCGGTGAACCGGGTGGGCCCGAAGAGCGCCAGCATCGGGATCAGGTAGACGAACGGCGGGATCGTCTGGCCGGCGTCGAGCACCGGCCGGAGCATCAGGTCGACGGAGGCCCGGCGGGCCATCCAGACGCCGAACACCACGGCGAGGATCATCACCAGGAGCGTGCCGACCAGGGTCATCGTCAGCGTGATCATCGAGTCGTGCCACAGGCCGAAGTAGCGCAGCCCGGCCAGGCAGATCACCGTCGGCAGCAGCGCGCGGGCGCGGCCGAAGACGAACGCGAGCAGCAGGATCGCGGTGGCGGTGACGTACCAGGGCGACTCGGCGATCAGCGACTGGAGCGGGTTGAGCAGGTAGTCGCTGATGAGGTTCTTGAACCAGTCGGTCGCGCCCCGGAACGTGTCGGTGAACCACTCGGTGAAGTCGTCGACCCACCCGGCGAGCGTGGGTCCCCAGGACGTCTCGGGGAACTCCGCGAGCGAGATGTAGGTGCGCGACGCCCACACCGCGACCAGTGCGCCCACCGCGGTGACCGCGAGGACGATCCGGCGTAGCCGGAGGTCGACCTGACCGCGGGCGGCCCGCTCGGACGCCTCGCTGGCGGCGGTCGTCGTCCGGTCGAGCATCACGGCCATGACGACGATCAGCATGCCCGGCACGAACGCGCCGCCGACGTCGTTCTTGAACAGCGCGGACAGCACCGGCTTGCCCAGGCCCGGGCCGTCGACGTACGCCGCGATGGTCGCCATCGAGAGCGCCGCCATGATCGTCTGGTTGAGGCCGACCACGATCGTCTTGCGCGCCATCGGCAGCTGCACCTTGCGCAGCCGCTGGAAGGAGGTCTGCCCGGCCGCGTCGGTGGCCTCGATCGTGGTCGGCGAGACGTTGCGGATGCCGTGGCCGGCGACCCGGATGATCGGCGGCAGCGCATAGATCAGCGTGCAGACCACCGCGGCGGAGGCGCCGATGCCGAAGAAGAGCACGATCGGCAGCAGGTACACGAACGTCGGCATCGTCTGGAAGATGTCCAGGAGCGTGTTGATCATGGACACCACCCACGGCCGGCGGCTGGTGCCCAACCAGACGGCGAGCGGCATCCCGATCAGCACGGAGAAGACGACCGCCACGAACGTGACGATCAGCAGGTCCATCGAGTCCGACCAGTAGCCGAACAGGCCGAACGAGACGAAGGACGCACCCACCAGCAGCGCGATCCGCCAGCCGGCCACCGCCAGCCCGATCCAGGTGGCGATCGCGGTGACGCCGAGCCACCCGATCTGCGGGACCGGCCGCGGGAAGTCGGGGATCGAGATCATCCGCTGGGCCCAGTCGACGACGTCGGTGAACCAGCCGCCGAGGCTGTAGGTGAACTGGATCAGCGGATTGGTGTCGCGGCTGGCCAGCACGGAGTCGCGGAAGTCGGTGAGCTGCTGCTGGACCTCCGTGTGCACCCGCACCGGGATCTCGAGTGTGTCGGTGCCTTTGGTCAGCGCCCAGACCACGATCCAGACGCCGATGACCACGAGCGCCCAGGCCCAGCGCGGCAGGCTGCGCGGCTCACTCGGGGGCGGCGGCTCGGCGCCGGCCTGCGGGCGCGGCGGGGCGATGGTGGCCGTCATGCGGGATCCCCGCGGAATCGTGGGCTGGCGGAGCGCAGCGGGGGAAGCTCGCGATTTCGTGGGGTGCTCATGCTGAAACTTCTTCCTCCGCGACCACGACGCGCAGGATCGCGTCGTCGTCGACGATGCCGACCAGCTGCCCGTCGTCGACGACCCGCACCGGGTGCTCGGAGGCGAGCGCGGCCTGGGCCGCCCGGCGGACGACGGTGTCGGAGCTCATCACCGGGCCGTCGGTCGAGTCGCCGGGCCGCGGATCGCGCATCACCCACTTGAGCGTGAGCACGTGCGAGCGCGGCACCTCGGAGGTGAAGTCCTTGACGTAGTCGTCGGCCGGGGCGCCGACCACCTCGTCCGGCGTGCCGATCTGCACGACCGCGCCGTCGCGCATGATCAGGATCCGGTCGCCGAGCTTGAGCGCCTCCTGGAGGTCGTGGGTGATGAAGACCATCGTCTTCCCGAGCTCGCGGTGGAGCCGGATCACCTCGTTCTGCATGTCCCGGCGGATCAGCGGGTCCAGTGCCGAGAACGGCTCGTCGAAGAGCAGCAGCGACGGGTCGCTGGCCAGCGCCCGGGCCAGGCCGACGCGCTGCTGCATGCCGCCCGAGAGCTGGTCGGGGTAGGAGCGCTCGTAGCCCGAGAGCCCGACCAGGCCGACGATCTCCTCGGCCTTGGCCCGGCGCTCCTTCTTGCCGACGCCGCGCACCTCCAGGCCGTAGGCCACGTTGTCGATCACCTGGCGGTGCGGCAGCAGGCCGAAGTGCTGGAACACCATCGAGGCGTGGGTACGCCGCAGCTCGCGCAGCTCGGCCTCGCTGGCGGAGACGACGTCGTGGCCGTCGACGACGATCTCACCGGAGGTGGGCTCGATGAGGCGGGTCAGGCAGCGCACCAGCGTCGACTTGCCGGAGCCCGACAGGCCCATGACGACGAAGACCTCACCGGGCGCGACCTCGAAGGAGACGTCGCGGACGCCGACGACGCAGCCGGACTTCTCCTTCAGCTCCGCGCGGGACAGTTCGGCGTCGGGCGTGCCGACGATCCGGTCGGCGCCGCGGCCGAAGATCTTCCAGAGGTTCTTGACGGAGAGGGCTGCGTCGCCGTTCTGGACGGTTCGCTCGCTGCGCTCGTTCATGAGGACTCCTCGGGATAGAGCGGCATGCCGTCGCGGTAGCGGTAGTACGGCACGTCGGCGGGCGGGAGTGGCGTGTTGCCGGCGATCAGGTCGGCGGCCTTCTCGGCGACCATCATCACGGGGGCGTAGATGTTGCCGTTGGTGACGAAGGGGAAGACGGACGCGTCGACGACCCGCAGTCCCTCGACGCCGTGCACGCGCATCGAGGCGGGGTCGACGACGGTGTTCTCGCCGACGCCCATCCGCGCGGTGCACGAGGGGTGCAGCGCGGTCTCGGCGTCGGCGCGGACCCAGTCGAGGATCTGGTCGTCGGTCTCGACGTCGCGGCCCGGCGAGAGCTCGCCGTCGTTGTACGGCGCGAAGGCCGGCTGGTTGAGGATGGTGCGGGCGACCCGGATCGCCTCGACCCACTCGCGCCGGTCGTTGGGCGTCGAGAGGTAGTTGAAGAGGATCGAGGGGTGCTGCCGCGGGTCGCGGGAGCGGATCCGCACGTGACCGCGGGTGTCGGCGTACATCGGCCCGATGTGCACCTGGTAGCCGTGCCCCTCGGTCGGCGCGGAGCCGTCGTACCGGATCGCGACCGGGAGGAAGTGGAACATCAGGTTCGGGTAGTCGACGTCGTCGTTGCTGCGGCAGAAGCCGCCGCCCTCGAAGTGGTTGGTCGCGCCGAGCCCGCGGCGGTGCACCAGCCACTGGTAGCCGATGCCCGGACGCTTGCGCCACGCGAGCCCGGGTGCGATCGAGACCGGCTGCTTGGAGGCGTACTGGATGTAGACCTCGAGGTGGTCCTGCGCGTTGGCGCCCACGCCCGGCAGGTGCTGCACGACCGGGACGCCGTGCCGGCGCAGCAGCTCCTCGTCGCCGATGCCGGAGAGCTGCAGCAGCTGCGGGGTGTTGATCGCGCCGCCGCAGAGGATCACCTCGCCGGCGTACGCCGTGCGCCGCAGCCGCCCGCCGCGCAGGTAGTCGACCCCGACCGCCCGCGTGCCCTGCACGCGCACCCCGGTGACGAACGCGAGCGTCTCGACCCGGAGGTTCTTCCGGTGCCGCACCGGGTGCAGGTAGGCGCGCGCGGCCGAGAGCCGCCGGCCGCGGTGCACGTTGCGGTCGAACTTCGCGAACCCCTCCTGGCGGTACCCGTTGACGTCGTCGGTCAGCGGGTAGCCCGCCTGCTGGGCGGCCGCGAAGAAGGCGCCGAAGAGCGGGTTGTCGGCCGGGCCGCGCTCGAGCACCAGCGGCCCGTCGCCGCCGCGCCAGGCGTCCGCGCCGTCGCTGCCGTCGGGCAGCAGCAGGCGCTCCATCCGCTTGAAGTAGGGCAGGCAGTGCCGGTAGTCCCAGTCCGCCATCCCCGGCTCGGCGGCCCAGCGCTCGTAGTCCATCGGGTTGCCGCGCTGGAAGATCATGCCGTTGATCGAGGAGGACCCGCCGAGCACCTTGCCCCGCGCGTGGTAGACCCGGCGGTCGTTCAGGTGCGGCTCGGGGTCGGTCTCGTAGCGCCAGTCGTAGAGGCGGTTGCCGATCGGGAAGGGCAGCGCGGCGGGCATGTGGATGAAGGGGTCGATCCGGAAGTCCGAGCGGCCCGCCTCAAGGACGAGCACGGACGTGCCGGGGTCGGCGGAGAGCCGGTTCGCCAGGGCACATCCCGCGGAGCCACCGCCCACGATGACGTAGTCGAACCGGTCCGCACCCATGTCCCGCTCCTACCCCGCGAACCAGTTCTGGACTGCCGGCCGGATGTTGTGCCAGACGTGCTTGGTCTCGCGGTACTCGTCGAGACCGGCCTGCCCGAGCTCGCGGCCGATGCCGGACTGCTTGTAGCCGCCCCACTCGGCCTGCGGCACGTACGGGTGGTAGTCATTGATCCACACGGTGCCCATCCGCAGCCGGGCGGCGACCCGCTGCCCCTTCCCGGCGTCCTGGGTCCAGACCGCGCCGGCCAGGCCGTAGATCGAGTCGTTGGCGATCCGCACCGCGTCGTCCTCGTCGGCGAACGTCTCGACGGTGAGCACCGGCCCGAAGGACTCGTCCTGGGTGACCGACATGTCGCTGCGACAGCCGTCGAGCACGGTCGGCAGGTAGTAGAACCCGTCGGCCAGCGCGGGGTCGGCCGGTCGGGCCCCGCCGCACCGGAGCACCGCGCCCTCGGCGAGGCCGCGCGCGACGTACGCCTCGACCTTGTCGCGATGCGCGGCGCTGGTGAGCGGCCCGGTCTCCGCCTTGTCGTCGAACGGACCGCCGAGCCGGATCCGCTCCGCGCGCTCGACCAGCCGGTCGACGAACTCGTCGTGGATCTCCGCCTGGACCAGCAAGCGAGCCCCGGCCGAGCAGACCTGACCGGAGTGCAGGAAGACGGCGGTCAGCGCGAAGTCGAGGGCGACGTCGAGGTCGGCGTCGGCGAACACCACGTTGGGGTTCTTGCCGCCGAGCTCGAGCGCCACCCGCTTCACGGTGGCGGCCGCCCCGGCCATCAGCCGCCGGCCGGTCTCCAGGCCGCCAGTGAAGGAGACCAGGTCGACCCGCGGGTCGCTGGCCAGCGGCGCGCCCGCGGCGGCGCCGGCGCCGGCGCCGAGGACCAGGTTGCCGACGCCAGCCGGCAGGCCGGCCTCCTCGAGCACCCGCATCAGGTGGACCGCCGAGTGTGGGGTGATCTCGCTGGGCTTGAGCACGAACGTGTTGCCGGCCGCGAGGCACGGCGCGACCTTCCAGGAGACCTGGAGCAGCGGGTAGTTCCACGGGGTGATCAGCGCACAGACGCCGACCGGCTCGTGCACGATCCGGCTGACGACGTCGGGGTTGCCGGTGTCGACGACGCGGCCGGCGTCCTCGGCGGCGACCCGGCCGTAGTGCCGGAACACGGAGACGACGTCGGCCACGTCGTACCGGCTCTCGACCAGGCGCTTGCCGGTGTCGAGCGACTCCAGTCGGGCGATCTCCTCGGTGTCGCGCTCGAGGAGGTCGGCGACGGCGAGCAGCAGGTCGCCGCGCTCGCGGCTCGAGGTCTGCGGCCAGCCGCCGTCGTGGAAGGCGTGGTACGCCGCGGCGATCGCGCGGTCGGTGTCCGCGGCGGTGGCCTCGTCGACCTCGCCGACGAGCGTGCCGTCGGCCGGGCACCGGATCTCACGGCGCGCTCCACCCGAAGCGCTTGCCCACGCGCCGTCCAGGTAGAGCTCGGGTACCATCCGAATCACTCCCCTGCGCGAGGTCAGAGTTGCGTATTGCGCAACAAATTCCTCTCCGCGCAACCAGTTGTTGGTCCTGAGGATGGAGTGGGGTCACTCCCCCGTCAAGGGAAACGCCGAGATGTAACGCTCCGGTGACCTGCCCGACCAGTCCGGCGGGGCACCGTCAGCGGTGCCCCCAGCCGAGTCGGTGCGAGACCTCCTCGGCGGCCGCCGTCAGCAGGGTCAGCACCTCGTCGACCCGCGGCTCCGGGAGCCGGAACGTGGGCCCCGAGACGCTCATCGAGGCGACCACGTCGCCGTGGGCGTTGCGCACCGGCGCCGCCGCAGCGGTGAGCCCCTCCTCGAGCTCGTCGACGGCCACGGCGTACCCGCGCTCGCGCACCTCGGCCAGCTCGTCGCGGAGCTTGGCCTTCGTCGTGATCGTCAGCCGGGTGTAGCGGGCAAGGGTGCCGAGCATGTCGGCCAGCTGGTCCTCGTCGAGGCCGCTGAGCAGGACCTTGCCGTTGCTGGTCGCGTGCAGCGGGATGTGCTGCCCGACCCAGTTGTGCGGCTGCAGCGCGGAGGAGCCCGCGATCTGGTCGAGGTAGAGCGCCGACCGGTCGGAGAGCACCGCGATGTTGACGGTCTCGCCGGTGTCGGCCGCCAGCTGCCGGCAGACCGGCCGCGCCTCCTGCACCAGGTCCAGCCGGGCGGTGGTGGCGCCGGCCAGCCGGAGCACGCCGACCCCGAGGCGGTAGCGCCCCCGGTCACTGGTCTGCTCCACCAGCCGGTGCGCCTCGAGCGTGGCGACGAGCCGGAACGCCGTGCTCTTGTGCACGCCCAGCTCGCCCGCGATCTCGGTGACTCCGGCCTCGCCGACCCGGGCGAGCACCTCGAGGACGGTCAGGGCACGGTCCACGGACTGGACCCCGACGGCGCCCTCGCTCATGCCCGGAGAGTAGCGCAGGATTGTTGCGTATCGCAGAATGCGTTTCGGTTCACGCAACACTCGGGGCAAGATGCTCGGAGCACATCGCGAGCACATCGGAAGGCGGCTGATCCCCGTGGCCTCTCTCGCCACCCCCACCATCGCGGCGGGTGACTATGTTCTCATCCTCTCGTGCCCGGACCGGCCCGGCATCGTGCACGCCGTCTCCGGCTTCCTGGTCTCGCGCGGCGGCAACATCCTGGAGAGCCAGCAGTTCGGCGACCCGCTCACCCAGCGGTTCTTCATGCGCATCGACTTCGAGACCCCCGGGCCGATCGACGCAGACGCCATGCGGACGGCGTTCGCGCCCGTGGCCGCGGAGTTCGACATGAGCTTCGAGCTGTGGGACGCGACCGCGCCGTACCGCACGCTGATCATGGTCTCCAAGCACCTGCACTGCCTCAACGACCTGCTCTTCCGCGCGAGCACCGGCTCGCTGCAGATCGACATCCCCGCGGTGGTCTCCAACCACCCCGACGCCGAGGCGCTGGCCTCGTCGTACGGCATCCCCTTCCACCACGTGCCCGTCACGGCCGACACCAAGCCCGACGCCGAGGCGGAGCTGATGCGGCTGGTGGACAAGTACGAGGTGCACCTGGTGGTGCTGGCGCGCTACATGCAGGTGCTCTCCGACGACCTGTGCCGCCAGCTGTCGGGGCGGGCGATCAACATCCACCACTCGTTCCTGCCGAGCTTCAAGGGCGCCAAGCCCTACCACCAGGCCTTCGACCGCGGGGTGAAGCTGGTCGGCGCCACCGCCCACTACGTCACCGCCGACCTCGACGAGGGCCCGATCATCGAGCAGGACGTGATGCGGGTCGACCACACCTACGACCAGGCGCAGCTGGTCTCCGCCGGCCGCGACGTCGAGGCGCAGGTGCTCTCCCGCGCCGTCCGCTGGCACTCCCAGTCGCGCGTGCTCCTCAACGGCTCGCGGACGGTCGTCTTCCGGTAGGTGGTTTCGAGGCTCAGGCGCCAGGGCGCCTTCGCACCTCAACCACCGCAACGCCGGGTTGAGGTGCGAGGGCCGCCAGGCCCGTGTCGCCGGTTGAGGTGCGAGGGCCGCCAGGCCCGAGCCTCGAAACCCCGTGAGCGGCGCATCACGCCGAGTTCGAGGCTGCTTCTCGGCTCGCCGGGTTTCGAGGCTCCTCCGCTCGTTCCTCGCTCCGGAGCACCTCAACCACCGTGTCAGTCGCCGAGCTCCGCCCGCCGGCGTACGACGTAGGCCTCGAGCTCCTCGCGGATCGCGTCGTCGAGCGGCGGGGGCTCGTACTCGTCGAGCTTGCGCTGGTAGATCTCCCCGGCGCGGGCGGCGGTGTCCTTGGCACCGCCGCGCATCCAGCGCTCGTAGTTGTCCGAGGAGGAGAGGAACGGGCGGTAGAAGCAGGTCCGGAAGCGCTCCATGGTGTGCATCGCGCCGAGGAAGTGGCCGCCGTGGCCGACCTCCTGGTGGGCGTCGAAGGCCAGCGACGCCTCGTCGATCTCCAGCGGCGTGAACTCGTGCTGGAGCATCTGCACCAGCTCCACGTCGATGATGAACTTCTCGTAGCCCGACACCAGCCCGCCCTCGAGCCAGCCGGCGGAGTGCATCACCCAGTTGGCGCCTGCCAGGAACGTCGGCAGCAGCGTCATCATCGCCTCGTAGCCGGCCTGTGCGTCGGGCACCTGCGAGGAGGTGAGCCCGCCACCGGTGCGGAACGGCAGCCCGAAGTGGCGCGCGATCTGGCCGGTGCAGAGCAGGCCGATGCCCGACTCGGGGGTGCCGAACGTCGGCGAGCCCGACTGCATGTCGATGTTGGAGAGGAACGACCCGAAGACCACCGGGCAGCCCGGGCGGATCAGCTGCGAGAGCGCGATGCCGGACAGCGCCTCGGCCATCTGCTGCACCAGCGCGGCCGGGATCGTCACCGGTGACATCGCGCCCATCAGGATGAACGGCGTCAGGACGACGGGCTGGTTGGCCGCGGAGTACTCGAACTGCGCCTCGAGCATCCGGTCGTCCCAGCGCAGCGGGCTGTTGCAGTTGACCAGCGAGATGAGCGCCGGCGTCTCCTCGATCGCCTCGCGCGACCCGAAGAGGATCTCGGTCATCGCGATCGTGTCGCGGGCGTTTACCCCGGAGACGACGTTGCCCATGTAGACCTTGTCGGTCAGCGTCTGCAGCGCGTAGGTCATGTCGAGGTGCCGGCTGTCGAGCGGCGTGTCGTTGGGCTCGGTGACCACCCCGCCCGCCGAGTCGAGCGCGCCGAAGGACTGCGCGAGCCGGGCGAAGTTGCGGAAGTCGTCCATGGTGCCGTCGCGGCGCACGTCGCCCTGGCGCACGAACGGCGGGCCATAGACGGCGCCGAAGGCCATCGCGTCGCCGCCGATGTGCACCGAGTGCTCGGGGTTGCGGGCCTGGAGGTCGAACTCACGAGGCGCCTTCGCCACCTGCTCCAGCACGAAGTCCGGGTCGAGGAAGACGGTGTCGCCCTCGACCTTCTGGCCGGCGGCCGCGAACAGGTCGCGGGCCCGGGCGTCCATGAACTCGACGCCGATCTCGCTGACCAGGCGCCGCCAGCCGGCGTCCAGCGTGGCCATCGCGTCCTCGGAGAGCACCTCGTAGCGCGGCATCTGGTTGCGGAACATCGCCCCTCCTGCTTAACCTCATGATGTGGGACCACAGTTCCACATCATGGGACCACTGACCAGAGGGAAATATCGACGTGGCACAGGCGAGGACAGAGTCGAGCACCGGCACCCAGGCGGTCGACCGCGCCGCCGCGCTGGTGTCGACGGTGGTGCAGGCCGACGAGCCGCTCACCTTCGCCGAGCTCCAGGAGTCCAGCGGGCTGGCCAAGTCCACGACCTCGCGGATGCTGGCGGCCCTCGAGCGCGGCGGCCTCCTCGAGCGCGACCAGGACGGGTCGTACGTCGCGGGCAGCCTGTTCTGGCTCTACGCCGCGCGCCACGACCCCTGGCAGGAGCTGGTCCGGCTGGCCCGGCCCGCGATGGAGCGGATCGGGGAGGAGACCTCCGAGACCGTGCACCTCTCGGTGACCCGGGGCGAGAAGGTCGTCCAGGTCGCCCAGGTCGACAGCCGCTACCTGCTCGGCACCCGCGACTGGACCGAGATCGACGTTCCCGCGCACTCCTCCGCGCTCGGCAAGGTCTTCTACGCCTGGGGGGCGCTGCCGCTGCCCGAGGGCGACCTCGAGGCGCTGACCGACACGACCATCACCACGCCCGAGGCCCTGCGCCGCGACGGCGTCCGCACCCGCAAGCGCGGCTGGGCGGTCACCGACGGCGAGCTCGAGGTCGGCCTGACCGGCCTCGCCGTACCCGTCCACGGCGTGCACGGCGACGTGGTCGCCGCGCTCGGCGTCTCGGGACCCACCCCACGACTCGAGGACCGCCTCGAGACGCTCGGCAAGCACCTGTCGTCCCACGCCGCGCAGCTCTCCCAGCTGCTGCGCGGCCGAACACCCAAGGAGGGTGTGGCATGACCCCAGAGGAGATCCTGCAGGGCCTGTACGACGAGACGCTGGTCGGCAACGGCCCGCGCGTGCTCGAGCTCACCGAGGAGGGGCTCGCGCTCCAGATGGAGCCGCAGACCCTGCTCTTCGACGCGCTCATCCCCTCGCTGGAGGAGGTCGGCGCGCGGTTCGAGCGCGGCGACTTCTTCGTGCCCGAGATGCTGATCGCGGGCCGCGCGATGGCCGGCGCGATGGAGCGGCTGCGGCCGCTGCTCGCCGAGACCGGCGTGGCGACCGTCGGCAAGTTCCTGATGGGCACGGTCAAGGGCGACGTCCACGACATCGGCAAGAACCTCGTCAACATCATGCTCGAGGGCGCCGGCTTCGAGGTCATCGACCTCGGCGTCCAGGTCGCACCGGAGAAGTTCGTCGCCGCGATCGAGGAGCACCAGCCCGACATCGTCGGCTTCTCGGCGTTCCTCACCACGACGATGCCGATGTTCAAGGCCAACATCAACGCGCTCGAGAAGGCCGGCCTGCGTGACTCGGTCGTCGTCATGGTCGGCGGCGCCCCGGTCACCCAGGAGTACGCCGACGCGGTCGGCGCCGACGGGTACGCCGCCGACGCCTCGGCCACGGTGAAGAAGGCCAAGGCGCTGCTCGACGAGCGGCGCGCGAAGGTCCCCGCATGAGCACCCCACGAAACTGCGGGCTTCCCCCGCTACGCTCCTCCAGCCCACACTTCCGCGGGGTCCCCGCATGAGCACGCTCCACACCGTGCTCCGGTCGGCCTCGAAGGAGGTCGTGATCGGGCACGACCAGCGCTTCTGCCTGATCGGCGAGCGGATCAACCCGACCGGGCGCCGGATCTTCCAGGAGCAGCTCCGCGCCGGAGACCTCTCGGCGATCGAGCGGGACGTCATGGCGCAGGTCGAGGGCGGCGCCGACGTGCTCGACGTGAACATGGGCGTGCCGCTCACCGACGAGCCCGAGCTGCTGGCGCAGGCGATCCGGATGGTGCAGTCGCTCACCGACCTGCCGGTCTGCATCGACTCCTCCGTCGTCGAGGCGCTCGAGGCGGGGCTCTCGGCGTACGAGGGCCGGGCGCTGGTCAACTCGGTCACCGCCGAGGACGAGCGGCTCGCGGCGGTGCTGCCGCTGGTGAAGAAGCACGACGCGGCGATCATCGCGCTCCCCAACGACGAGGACGAGATCCCGATGGCGGCCGACAAGCGGCTCGACCTCACCGCGAAGATCATCCGGGTCGCGACCGAGGAGTACGGCATCGCCAAGGCCGACATCGTCATCGACCCGCTGGCGATGCCGATCGGCGCCGACACCACGACGTCGCTGGTCACCTTCGAGACGATGCGCCGGATCCGCGACGAGCACGGCGTGAACATGACCTGCGGCGCCTCGAACACGTCGTTCGGCATGCCCGACCGGCACACGCTCGGCGCCGCCTGGCTGCCGATGGCGATGACCGCCGGGCTGACCAGCGCGATCATGGACGCCCGCACGCCGCAGATCGTCGACGCGGTCAAGGCCGCCGACGTCTTCCTCGGCCACGACGAGTGGGGCATGGCCTGGATCGCCGCCCACCGCGCGAAGGCGGCCGCGACGACATGACCTGCCATGGATGAGCAGGGCCACGACGGCACCGGACGCGTCGACCTGAGCTTCACGGTCGAGGAGGCCCAGCGCACCGTGCGCGTGCCGCCCGGTGTGACGGTCTTCGACGCGGCGTCGTGGAACGGCATCGCGATCGACTCCACCTGCGGCGGGCACGGCACCTGCCACAAGTGCAAGGTCCGCATCGACGGGCCCAGCCCGATCACCCGGCACGACGTCAAGACGTTCTCGCGCGAGCAGCTCGACGCCGGCTGGCGGCTGGCCTGCCTGGTCAACGCCACCAGCGACCTGGCCGTCGAGGTGCCGCCACTCACCACCCGACCCAAGGCGGCGACCGTGGGCGTCGGCCGCCAGGTGATCCTGCGGCCGGCGGTCCAGAAGCGGTACGTCGAGCTGGCCGAGCCGACCCTGGAGGACCAGCGCACCGACCTGACCCGGCTGCTCGACGCGATCGACGACCTGGAGCCGGTGCCCGACCTGCACGTGCTGCGTCGGCTGCCGACCGTGCTGCGGCAGGCGGACTTCAAGGTGACCGCGGTCGTCGTCGACGAGGCGCTGGTGGACGTCGAGCCCGGCGACACCACCCGCGCGGCGTACGCCATCGCCGTCGACCTCGGCACCACCACGGTCGTCGCCACGCTGCTCGACGTCACCACCGGCACGCCCGTCGCGGTGGCGTCGATGCTCAACCGGCAGCAGCCCTTCGGCGGCGACGTGATCACCCGGATCAGCGCCACGATGCTCGACCCGGCCGCGCTCGACCGGCTGCGCGACGCGGCGGCGCAGACGCTGGCGACGCTGGCCGATCAGGTCTGCACCGAGGGTGGCGTCGACCCGGCCCAGGTCTACGAGGTGGCGCTCGCCGGCAACGCCACGATGACGGCGCTCGCGCTCGGGATCGACCCGGAGCCGCTGGGCGTCGCGCCGTTCGTCATGTCGACCCCGCAGCCTCCCGACCTGCTCGCCTCCGAGCTCGGGCTGCGGCTGCACCCGCAGGCCCGGGTCACGCTGTTCCCCGCGCTGGGCGCGTACGTCGGCGGCGACATCGTCGCGGGCATGCTCGCCACCGGCATGGACCGCGACAAGCGCACCCGACTCTTCATCGACGTCGGCACCAACTGCGAGATCGTGGTCAGCGACGGCGACCGGATCGTGTCGACCGCGGCGCCGGCCGGACCGGCCTTCGAGGGCGGCGCGATCCGCTGCGGGATGCGCGCCGCCGACGGCGCGATCGAGGTCGTGAAGCTCGGCGGACCCGACGACCCGGTCGAGCTCGGCGTGATCGGAGACGTCGAGCCGCGCGGCCTCTGCGGCTCGGGTCTCGTCGACGCGGTGGCCGAGCTGGTGCGGGTCGGCCTGCTCGACGCGTCGGGACGCTACGTCGCCGACGACGTCGCGAAGGAGATCGCCCCGTCGCTCGCGGACCGGCTCGCGTACGTCGGGCAGGAGCGCGTCTTCGTGCTGCACCGGCCGGCGCCGGACGCCGAGCCCGAGGACTGCGTGGTGCTCTCGCAGCGCGACGTGCGCGAGCTGCAGTTCGCGAAGGCCGCGATCTCGACCGGCTGGACGCTGCTGCTCGAGGAGCTCGGCCTAGAGCACCGCGACGTCCAGCAGGTGCTGCTCGCCGGGTCGTTCGGGTCCTACCTCTCGGCCGCGTCGGCCGTCCGGATCGGGCTGGTGCCGAAGCTGCCGGTGCTGCGGATCGTCGCCGCCGGCAACGTCGCCGGCGAGGGCGCGAAGATGGCGCTGCTCTCCGTGCGCGAGCGCGCCGGCGCCCGGGCGCTGCTGGAGGAGGTGACCTATGTCGAGCTCTCCGACCGCGCCGACTTCAACGACCGCTTCGTCGACCAGCTCTCCTTCTAGAGTCGCTCTCATCGCCTGCGGCGCGATCGCCCAGCCCTGCAAGGAGATCGCCGACCGCCGCTCGTGGCCGGTCGACGTCCACCCGCTGCCGCCGCTGCTGCACAACCAGCCCCAGCTGATCGCCGAGGAGGTGCGCCGGCTGGCGATCTCGCTGCGGGCGGCGTACTCGTCGGTCGTCGTGGGGTACGCCGACTGCGGCACCTACGGCGCGCTCGACGCGGTGTGCGCGGAGCTCGGCCTGGAGCGGCTGCCCGGCCTGCACTGTTACGACGTCTACGCCGGCGCCTCGCACGTCGAGCGGTTCTTCGAGGAGCAGCCGGGCACCTACCTGCTGACCGACTTCCTGGTGCGCTCGTTCGCGCGCACCGTCGAGCGCGAGCTCGGCCTCGATCGCTGGCCCGAGCTGCGCGAGGTGTACTTCGGCCACTACACCCGCGCGGTCTGGCTGGCCCAGCAGCCGGACGACGAGCTGCGCCACCTCGCCGCCGACGCCGCCGACCGGATGGGCCTGCCGCTCACCGTCGTCGAGACCGGCGACGCGCGACTGGAGCGAGCCCTCCGCGACCTGGTCGGCTAGCTCCGGCTCCGCCGCGGACGTCATACGTTGCGAGGAAGGGGACGCACTGCCCGTATGACGTCCCGGGCGACCTCAGCCCCGCAGTCGCCCCAGCAGGTCCTGCCGCCAGGCCTCGGTCTCGGCGATCTGGTTGAACGTGAAGACGTGCAGGCCCTCGACCAGGGCGGTCGGCTCGGCGAGGGTGGGCGCGCACTTCTCGAGGAACGACTCTCCGGTGAACCCGCCGGGGGCGGCGAGGCGGGCGAAGGTGCCCTTGTGCTTGGCCAGGAAGCGGGTCGACTCGCCGACGCCGATCTTGGTGGCCATCGCGAGCAGCTTGGTGCGTTCCACGGGCCCGGGTACGCCGAGCAGCAGCGGCATGGTGATGCCGCGGCGGCGCATCCGGTGCACCCAGTCACGGATCACCCCGGGGTCGAAGGTCAGGTTGCTGACGACGTGGGTGGCATAGCGCCGCTTGTCCCACATCGACTGCACGGTCAGGTCGTCGTCGATGGTGGGGTGCGACTCCGGGTAGCCGGTGATCCCCACGTGGGCGAACGGGCGGCCGAGCGCCGCGAGGTCCTCGAGCAGCGCGAGGGCGTCGGGGTAGTCGCCGGCCGGGTCGGCGTCGCCGCCGGGCACGAAGATCCGGCTGATCTGCTTGCCGACCAGCCGCTCGCTGATCTCGGCGAGCTCGGTGCGGCCGCTGATCATCCGGGCCGCCAGGTGGGGCACCACGGCGTACCCGTGCCCGGCCAGCCGCTCGGCCAGGTCGAGCGTCGCCTCCAGGCCCTTGCCGGGCGACGCGGTCACGGTCACGGTCACGTCGCGGGGCACGTGGTCGAGCACCTTCTGCTCGGTGCTCGCGGTGGGCAGCACCTCGTAGCGCGCCAGTTCGAGCAGCCTCGAGAGGGTCTGCCGGTTCGTCATTCTGTTGCGCATGGCGGAACTCATTTCGGGATGCGCACCAACGTCGGCGAGTCTAGCGCTCCGGCTCCCGGATCGTCACCCACGAGATCAGGCCGCCAAGGGCCAGCAGCACGGCACAGATCAGCATCGCCGAGGAGTACGCCGCGTCGAGGGCGACCGGGTCGGCGTACTCCTCCCCGCCGAGCCCCACCGCGACCGGCAGCGCGGCGACCGCCAGCAGCGAGCCGGCGCGGGCCACGGCGTTGTTCACGCCACTGGCGATGCCGGCGTGCTCGTCGGCCGCCGCGGCCAGCACGGTCGCCGTGAGCGGCGCGACCATCAGCGCCAGGCCGAGGCCGAACACGGTCAGCCCGGGCAGCACGTCGCGCCAGTAGCTGACGTCACCGCCGACGCCGAGCAGCAGCAGCGTGCCCACGGCCATCGTCAGCGGCCCGAACGTCATCGGGATCCGCGGCCCGATCCGGGTGCCGAGCCGCCCGCCGCGCTTGGCCAGGAACAGCATGCAGACGGTGATCGGCAGCGTGGCCACACCGGCCTCGAGCGCGGTGTAGCCGCTGACCGTCTGCAGCTGCAGCACCAGGAAGAACAGCACCGCACCGAGGGCGGCGTAGACGACGAGCGTCATCGCGTTGGCGGCGCTGAAGATCCGGTTGGCGAAGATGCCCAGCGGCAGCATCGGGTGGTCGCTGCGCCGCTCGTCGACGACGTACGTCGCGCCGGCGAGCACCGCGATCACCACCGCCCAGGGCGCCCCGGAGCCGCCCCACTCGATCAGCGCGTAGGTGATGCCGCCCAGGAAGAGCGCCGCCATGGTCGCGCCGACCAGGTCGAAGCGGCGCGGCGCCTGGGGGTCGAGCGTCTCGGGGACCGCCCGCTGCGCGATCACCACGGTCACCGCCGCGATCGGCAGGTTGATCAGGAAGATCCAGCGCCAGCTGACGTACTCGACGAGCCCGCCGCCGACGAACGGGCCGATCGCCGCGGCGATGCTGCCGAGGCCCGACCAGGCGCCGATCGCCGCGGCCCGGTCGGCGCGGACGAACGCGCCCTGGATCATCGCCAGGCTGCCGGGGGTGAGCAGCGCGGCACCGCCGCCCTGGAGCACCCGGGCCGCGATCAGCACCTCCGCGGTTGGCGCGAGGCCGCACAGCAGTGAGGCCAGGGCGAACCAGACCGTGCCGACGACGAACATCCGGCGGCGCCCGTAGCGGTCCCCCAGCGACCCGCCGAGCAGGATGAAGCTCGCGAGGGACAGCAGGTAGCCGTTCGAGATCCACTGGAGCTGGGCGAGCGAGGCGTCGAGGTCCTCGCCGATGGTGCGCAGGGCGACGTTGACAACGGTCCCGTCGAGCATGGTCATCCCGGAGCCGAGCACCGCGGCTGCGACGACGGCCCGTCCCGTCGGCGTGCCGAGACGAACTCCTCCCGGCCCGGATCCGGCGACGTCGGTCACACGGATGACGGTATCGGGGACATCCCCGATGAAGGCTCCCCTAACCTCCCCCTAGGATTTGGCAATGGCACGCGCGTCGATGACCGAGGCGAGACTGGCCGAGCACGTCGACCGGCTCGGCCACGAACACCCGCCGATCGACCTGGCGTCGGTCGACTACTCGGTGCGCCGGCCGGAGGCCTTCAACGAACGGTTCGGCGACGTGCTCGACTACATGGCCCGGGTCGAGCTCGAGGTCGACCGCAACGTCCTCGAGCTGGCCGCGCTGCTGCCCGACCCGCCGGAGATCGACCGGCGCTTCTACGCCGAGGTGTGGCAGCCGCAGGAGACCCGCCACGGCCTGATCCTGGACCAGCTCCAGGTCGAGCTCGGCCGGCCGCCCGCCGAGGTCGACCTGACGTCGGTCGGCGTGAAGATGCGGATCCTCGGCGCGTTCGCGCACCTCGACGCCTTCCAGGACGTCTGCCGGATGCTCTACTACCTGACCGGCATGGCCACCGAGCGCTCCGCCGTGCTCGCCTACAACCTGCTCCACGAGGGCGTCGCCGAGATGGGCGAGGACGCCGTCGCGACGACCGTGATCGCGCCGATCAAGCGCCAGGAGCCCGGCCACTACGCCTTCTACCAGCTCTCGGCGCGCGGCCTGTGGGGGCAGCTGGCCCGGTGGCAGAAGTGGCTGGTGCGCCGGATGCGCAGCTTCTCCTTCGCGCCCGTCGGCGCCAACGACGACGAGCAGAAGGCCGACTTCGGCGAGCTGATGCGCACGCTCCGCATCGACGAGGACTCCGACGACTTCGCCGGCCAGATCTCCCGGGTCGAGCGCGAGCTGCTGTGGGCGCACCGACGCGGGCTGGCGGTGCCGCCGTACGTCGCGAAGGCGTTCCGCGAGGCGGTCGAGCTCGCCCGGCTGCGCCGCACCGGCTAGTACCGTGCCGGGCATGACGCTCCCCGGACGGCGCCGGCTCGGCGCGATCGCCGTCGCGATCGCGTGCGCGCTGGCCCCGCTCGCGCTGCCGTCCCCGGCGGCCGCCGCGAAGCGTGCCGTGACCAATGACCGCTACACCGGCACCGAGGACACCGTGCTCCGGGTGAAGGCCCCGCAGGGAGTGCTCGCCAACGACCGCATCCGCCGCGACGTGCGCCGGCTCGTCGTGGTCAAGGCCCCGCGCCACGGCACGCTGAAGCTGGGCCGGCGCGGCGCCCTCCGCTACCGGCCGGCCCCGAACTGGTCGGGCCGCGACACCTTCCTCTACCGGGCCGTCGACAGGCAGGGCCGCCGCAACGTCGCGGTCGTGCGGATCGAGATCAAACCCGTCGACGACCCGACCACGACGGTCGACGACGTCGCCACCGTGCTCGAGGACGGCGTCGTCACCGGCAACGTCCTCGCCAACGACTCCGACATCGACAGCAAGCTGGCGATCCTCGAGCACAACGCCTCCCGGGCGCCCGGATCGTTCACGATCCGCCCCAACGGCGACTGGACCTACGCGCCTGCCGCCGACTGGAACGGCCTCGCCGTGGTCGGCTACGCCACCACCACCGGCGCCCTCGGCACGCTGCGGATCACGGTCACGCCGGTCGACGACCCGACCGTCGTGGTGGACGACTTCGCGGCCGCTGTCGCGGGCGGCCCGATGGTCACGGGCAACGTGCTCTCGAACGACATCGATGTCGACTCGGCCCTGAGCGTGGTCGACGACGCCTTCTCCGGCCCCGGCGACTGGGGCATCGATCCGGACGGCACCTGGCGCTACACGCCAGACCCGGTCGAGGGCGGCATCGTCACCGTCACCTACACCACCAACACCGGCGCGGTCGGCACGCTGCGGATCGAAATCACCGCGCCGGAGTCCGACTAGCCGCGCAGCCCGCCAGGTCCCGGAGGGGAGGACGACTTCTCGGGCGATCCTGGCACTTCTGGGGGTGTTGCAACACCCGAGAAGTGCCGGGATACCCGGTGCACCGGGTATCCCGGCAAAGACCGGCGGCGCCTCCGACTAGCCCTCGTCAGGCTCAGGCGCGGGCGTGCCACCGGCCGTCGTCGTCGCGACGCACCCGGATCGGGTGGTCGAAGGCCGCCGACACCAGCTCGGTGGTGAGGACGCCGTCGACGGGGCCGGCCGCGACCAGCCGGCCGTCGCGCAGCAGCGCGGCGTGGGTGGTCGCGGGCGGCAGCTCCTCGAAGTGGTGGGTGACCATCACCGTCGTCAGCCCCGCGATCCGGGTCGGCAGCTCGTCGAGGGTGCGGATCATCTGCTCGCGCGCCGCGACGTCGAGGCCCGTGCTCGGCTCGTCGAGGAGCAGCAGCGGCGGGTCGGTCATCAGCGCCCGGGCGATCAGGGTCCGGCCGCGCTCGCCCTGCGACATCGTGTGCCAGTGCGGGGAGGTCGGGACGTCGACGCCGAGCGTCTTCATCATCAGGTGCGCGCGGTCGAGCTCGTCGGTCGTCGGCTCCCAGCGCGGCACCCGCTCGATCGTGCCGGTGATGCCGGTGAGCACGACGTCCTCGACGGTGAGGTCGGAGCGCAGCGGGTGCCGGGGGTTCACGAACCCGATCGACCGGCGCAGCTCGCGCAGGTCGATCTCGCCGAGCCGGTGGCCGAGCACCCGGACCCATCCCCGGCTGGGGAAGGTCACCGCGCCGCAGAGGTTGAGCAGCGTGCTCTTGCCGGCGCCGTTGGGCCCGATCAGCGCCCACTGCTCGCCGGACCCGACCTCGAGGTCGATGTCGGCGAGCAGCGGGCGGCCGTCGCGGACGAAGGTGACGTTGTGGAGCTCCAGCGCGGGTGTGGTCACTCGCCCACGGTAGGCGCCGAGGCGGGCCGCGCGGTCAGGCGTTCTCCTTGCGGAACGTCGCGGTGCCCCACCAGGTGCCGAGCGCGGCCAGCACCGCCGCCCAGGCCGCACCCCAGAAGACCGTCGAGGTGCCGAAGTCACCGGCGAAGGAGCCACGCACCGCGTCGACGATGTAGCGGAACGGCATGAAGTCGCTGATCTTCTGCAGCCACTCCGGCCCGATCGTCATCGGCAGCAGGATGCCGCTGAGCAGCAGCACCGGCATCATTACGATGTTGATCACCGGCGCCATCACGTCCTCGCTCTTGGTGGTCAGCGCCAGAGCGTTCGACGCGGCGGCGCACGCGCCGCCGACCACGAGGGTGATGAAGATGCCGAGCAGCACGCCGCCCACCGATCCGCGCATGCCCATCAGGTAGCCGAGGCCGACCAGGATCAGCGCCTGCACGAACAGCTGGATGACGTCGCGCATCAGCCGGCCGACCAGCAGCGCCGTCCGGCTGGCGGGCGTGACCCGCTCGGCCTCGATGACACCCTCGCGCCACTCCCCGATCAGGCCGAAGCCGGCGAAGAACGCCCCGAACATGCCCAGCTGCACCAGCAGTCCCGGCACCAGGAAGGTGTAGGCGTTGTCGGTGCCGGTGTCGAAGGAGCCGACCAGCGGCTTGAGCAGCGGGCCGAACAGCACCAGGTAGAGCACCGGCTGCATGATCCCGATCAGCACCCAGGCCGGGTTGCGCAGGTTCATCCGGATCTGACGCCGGAAGACGATGTTGCTCTCACGCACGAACGCCATCAGGCCACCTCCTCCTTCTGCTCCGGCTCGCCCTCGGACGACGAGGCCTCGCCGGCCTCGGCGTCGCGCAGGGACCGGCCGGTGAGGGTCAGGAACACGTCGTCGAGCGTCGGCCGGAGCACCTCGATCGAGTCGAGGACGACGCCGGCGGACCCGAGGTCGCGCAGCAGGCTCGGTACGACGCGGCCGGCCCGCTCGACCCGGCCGCGGACGCGGCGCCCGTCGGTCTCGACCGCCTGCCCGATCGCGCCGAGCCGCTGGGCGGCCACCGCGACCTGGTCGTCGGAGGCCACCTCGAGGTCGACCAGGTCGCCGGCGACCTGGGCCTTGAGGTTGTCGGCGGTGTCGCTCGCGACGATCCGGCCCTGGTCGATGATCACGATCCGGTCGGCGAGCGCGTCGGCCTCGTCGAGGTAGTGCGTCGTGAGGAAGACCGTGGCGCCGTGCGAGGTGCGCAGGCTCTCGATGTGCTCCCACAGGTTGGCCCGCGCCTGCGGGTCGAGCCCGGTGGTCGGCTCGTCGAGGAAGACCAGCGTCGGGTCGTGGATCAGCCCCATCACCACGTCGAGGCGGCGCTTCTGCCCGCCGGACATGTTCTTGGGCATCCGCTTCCACAGCCCGTCGAGCTGGAGCCGCTCGAACAGCTCCTGGCCACGGCGTACGGCGTCGCCGCGCGCCATGCCGTAGAGCATCCCGTGGTCGACGACCTCGTCGCCGGCGTACGCACCGGAGAAGGTCGAGCCGACCTGCGAGACGTAGCCGATGCTCCGGCGCACCTGCACCGGCTCCTTGACGACGTCGTAGCCGGCGACCGTGGCGGTGCCGGCGGTCGGGCGCAGCAGCGTGGTCAGCATCCGCAGGGTCGTGGTCTTGCCGGCGCCGTTCGGGCCGAGGAAGCCCACGACCTCGCCCTCGGCGACGTCGAGGTCGACGCCGTCGACGGCACGGACCTCCTTGGCCGCCTTGCCCCGTCCGGTGTGGAAGGTCTGCACGAGTCCTCGTGCGGTGATCATCTGGTCTCCTATGTTCAAACTTGAATAGAAGTGTTCAACATTGAATACCCGGCCGTCAAGCCGCACCCCGGACCGACCCGCCGCCGCGGCCGGACTCATCGGTCCGGTCGGCCCCGGCCGTCAGCTCCACGTCACGGCGGCGCGCTCGCTCCATCCGGGACCGAGGTCGGGGCGCACCGAGCGGTTCCACAGGGCGAGGTAGAGCTCGACCGCGGTGCCGGTCAGCTCCCAGTCGGCGGGCGGCAGCTGCGGGACCGGCCCGGTGCCGCGCTCGGTCACGGCCGGACGCGGGCCGATCCGCACCAGCCACCAGTCCGGCGCGTCGTCCGGGGCGACCACCAGCACGGCGTCCTCGTCGCAGCGCAGCCGCGAGACCGGCCGGGTCACGAACCCGCCGAGCATCTCGTCGATCCCGTCGGTGGCCAGCTCGGTGCCGATCCAGGTCTCGGCCGGGTCCGGCCGCCGCCCGAACACCGCGGACAGGGCGTCGACGGCGTGCATGGTCGTCTCGTGACACTGGCGCCGAGCCCAGAACTCCCGTGGCCGGGGCGCATCGTGGAGGTACACCGGCGCCCGGACGTCGTCCGGCGCCCCGGCGATCGCCTCCACCAGCTCGATCGCCCCGTCGCGCAGCCACTCCAGCGGGTCCTCGGCCGCGCGGCCCTCGGCCTCGAGCGCGTCGGCGTCCCGGTCGAGCGGCCGCTCGCCGCGCAGCAGGCCGGCCGCCCAGCGGTGCACCATGGCCTGGTGCGCGACCAGGTCGCGCACCGTCCACCCGGGGCAGGTCGGCACGGGAGCCGCGAGTCCGGCGCGGTCGGCGTACCGCACGAACGCGACCATCGCGGCGCGCAGGCCCTCGAGATGCTGGGCCAGGGGAAGCTGGGTGGGCACTCCCCGAGGGTGGCACGGCTACCGGTCGAGAAGCGCGCGATATTTCTCCCGGTCGGCGTTCATCTGCCAGCCCGGGTCGTCGGCGGGCGGGGTCCACGAGCCGTCCTCCGGAGACACCGGCAGGGTGCCGTCGCGGAGGTCCTGGATGGTCTCGCGCAGCCAGGCCAGCTCCGCCACGGCGAGGTCCAGCCAGAGCAGCATGGTCCGGGTGGCGTGGGGCGGCGCGGCACCGGTCCTGGCCTCGACGAACTCCGCCACGGTGCGCTCGAGCTCGACCCGCCGGGTGGTCAGCGACCGCAGCACGGCGGGCTTGTCGAGCAGCGGCAGCATCGAGAACGCGACGTTGAACGCCGTGCGCTCGTAGGGGTTCACGGTCTCGAGCGCGTCGACCAGCAGCCGGTCGAGCTCGGTCCGGCCGGAAACGGTCAGCTCGTAGACCGCCACCTCCCGGCCACCGTCGACGAGGTCGTGCCGGCGCAGGTGCCCCTGGCCGGTCAGCGTGGTCAGCCCGTGGTAGATCGAGCCCGGGTTGGTGTGCGCCCAGCGGTCGACATGCCACGACAGCAGCTCGCGCCGGATCTGGTAGCCGTTGACCGGCTCGAAGAGCGCGACCGCCCCCAGGAGCAGCATGCGGGTCTCCTGGCCGGCCATGACCGGAGTCTAGGAGTCGTCCCGGAGTCATAGGGTCGGGCCATGGCGTCCTCAGGCACGAACGAGCAGCCCTTCGGGATCGACTTCGGCGGCACCGGCATCAAGGGCGCGCCGGTCGACCTCGAGATCGGCGACTTCGCCGGGGAGCGCGAGCGGCTCCGGACCCCGCATCCGTCGAAGCCGCAGGTGATCGCCGAAGCCTTCGTCGAGCTGCTGGCGAAGTTCCCCGACTGCCGCGGCGCCGTCGGCGTGACCGTGCCCGGCGTCGTCCGCCACGGGGTGGTGCACTCGGCGGCCAACATCGACAAGGCCTGGGTCGGCACCGACGCCGACCGGCTCTTCACCGAGGCGACCGGGCGCGACGTGCACGTCGTCAACGACGCGGACGCCGCGGGCCTGGCCGAGGTGCGGTACGGCGCGGCGCGGGGCCGGTCGGGGCTGGTCATCGTCACGACGCTCGGCACCGGCATCGGCTCGGCGCTCGTCCACGACGGCGTGCTGGTGCCCAACTCCGAGCTCGGCCACCTCGAGATCGACGGCCACGACGCCGAGTCCCGGGCGGCCAACAGCGCCCGCGAGCGCGAGGAGCTGTCGTGGAAGCACTGGGCCAAGCGGCTCACGGCGTACTACCGGACGCTGGAGCGGCTCTTCTCCCCGGAGCTGTTCGTGGTGGGCGGCGGGGTCTCCAAGGAGTCCGACGAGTTCCTGCCGCTGCTCGACCTCGACACCGAGATCATCCCGGCGCAGCTGCGCAACAAGGCGGGCGTCGTGGGTGCCGCGCTCTACGCCTCCGAGGGCGGCGGCTGAGCGGAGACGCGTCAGCGGATCCGCTGATGGTGGTCGAGCGAGCCGCGCGACTGAGGAACGAAGTCGCGACTGGCGTGTGTCGAGACCTGACGAGCAGACCTGCCAGGTCAGTCGGCCTCCAGGTGTTCGAATGCGGCGATCGCGCCGCGCAGGTACCGCTCGACGACCGCGCGCTCCTCGGCAGTGAACGACCGGTCGAGCCGCTCCAGCTCGCGGAACATCGGCAGCAGCTGGGTGAGCACCTCCTCGCGGCCCGAGGGTGTCATCTCGACCTGGGTACGCCGCCGGTCGGCCTCGTGCGGGGTCCGCCGGACGTGGCCACGCTGCGCCAGCCGGTCGACCAGCCCGGTCGCGGCCGCGGTGGTGACGTCGAGGATCCGGGCCAGCTCACCCGGACCGAGCGCCCCCTGCGTCAGGTGCTCCATCGCGACCAGGTCGCTCTCGGACAGACCCGCTCGGCGCGCGATCACGTGCCGCAGCCGGCCGCCCCGCTCGATGGCCTCGCGCAGCGCCCTCAGGCTGCCGGCCGGCTCCCAGCGGTCGGCGAACGCGGTTGCGGGTCCCGCCATTTCATCTCACCTGCTTGATTGCTAATTTAGTTAGCGATTCTACGCCTGCCCCGGGAGGGACCGTGTCCGCCACGTCGATCATCGCCGGTCGCCGCACCGCCTGGGCGTTCGCGGTGCTCCCCATCCTGCTGGCCCTCACGGTCATCGGCGGGGTCGGGGAGGCCGGACACCAGGCGGACGCGCGCGACCTGCTGCCCGACGGCGCCGACAGCACCGTCGCCGCCTGGCTGGTCGACGAGCTCCCGGAGGAGACCACCGAGGCCGCGATCGTGCTGTGGACCGCCGACGAGGGCGAGCTCGGCGATCCCGCTCTCGACGCGATCGGGGTCCAGGCCGACGGGGACGTGGTCCGCTCCGAGGACGGCACCGCGGTCGTCACCGTCGTCCCGGTCGAGGCCGGCGACGCCGACCAGGTCGGGCAGCGCGTCGACGACCTCCGCGAGCGGCTGCGCGCCGAGGCCCCCGACGGCGTCACGGTGCAGGTGACCGGGCCCGCGGGGATCCACGCCGACCTCGGCAAGGTCTTCGACGGCGCGGACCTGCGGCTGCTGCTCGCCACCATGCTGATCGTCGCCGTCCTCCTGGTGGTCACCTACCGCAGCCCGGTGCTCTGGCTGGTCCCGCTGGTCGTCGTCGGCCTGGCCGACCGGGTCGCCGTGGTCGCCGCGACCCGCGCGCTCGACGCGGCCGGGCTGCCGTGGGACGGCACCACGACGGGCATCCTCTCGGTGCTGGTGTTCGGCGCGGGCACCGACTACGCGCTGCTGCTGATCTCGCGCTACCGCGACGAGCTGCGCACCACGACGTCGCGGCACCGGGCGATGTCGCATGCGCTGCGGCGTACGTCGGAGGCGGTCCTCGGCAGCGCGACCACGGTCCTCCTCGCCGTGCTCACCCTGCTGCTCTCGCTGACGCCCGCGACCCGGGGCCTGGGCCTCGCGTGCGCGGTCGGCATCGTAATCGCGGCGGCGTTCGCGCTCGTGATGCTGCCGGCCACCCTGGTGCTCTTCGGGCGCTGGATCTTCTGGCCGATGGTGCCGCGGCACGGCGACCTCGCCGCCGCCGAGCGCAGGACAGTCTTCCAGCGGATCGGCCGGCTGGTCTCCCGGCGTCCGGCGACCGTGGTGACGGGGACGCTGGTGCTGCTGGCGGTGCTCGCGACCGGCCTGGCCGGCATCCGGATCGGCCTCGACCAGGCCGACCAGCTCCTCGACGAGCCGGAGGCGATCACCGCGGCGGAACGGCTGGCAGAGTCGTTCCCCGCCGGCACCGTCGAGCCGACCCAGGTGGTCACTCGGAGTCCGGGCGGCCGGGTGCTCGACACGGTCGCGAGCACCGACGGCGTCGCGTCCGCCCGCGTCTCCGCCTCAGGCGCCAGCATCACCCAGATCGACGCGGTGCTCGCCGCCGACCCCGGCTCCGCCGACGCCCGGGCCACCGTCGAGCGGCTGCGCGACGCCCTCGACGACGTCCCCGACACCCACGTCGGGGGCAACGAGGCGGAGGCGGTCGACGCCCGCGCCGCCGCGGAGCGCGACCTGTCGGTGATCGTGCCGCTCATCCTCGGCATGGTGCTGCTCGGGCTGGCGGTGCTGCTGCGCTCGCTGCTCGGACCGGTGCTGCTGGTGCTGTCGGTGGTCGCGACCTACGTCGCCGCCCTCGGCGCCTCCTGGTGGATCTTCACCGAGGTGCTGGGGTTCCCCGCGCTCGAGGTGAAGATCCCGCTCTTCGCGTTCCTCTTCCTGGTCGCGCTCGGCGTCGACTACAACATCTTCCTCGTCACCCGCGCCCGCGAGGAGGCCCGCGGCCACGGCTCGCGAGAAGGCATGCTGCGCGCGCTCACGGTCACCGGCGGCGTGATCACCAGCGCGGGCATCCTGCTGGCGGCCGTCTTCGCCGTCCTCGGCGTGCTGCCCCTGGTCGCGCTCGCCCAGCTCGGCACCATCATCTGCATCGGGGTGCTGCTCGACACGCTCGTCGTCCGCACGCTGCTGGTCCCGGCCGCGGCGGTGCTGCTCGGCGACCGGTTCTGGTGGCCGGGCCGGGTGGGTCCACCGACCGGCGACGTACCCGATTTGGGGCATTGACGGTCACGGACCGGTCACGAGAGGTTCGACCCCATCGGGGGAGCCGCAACTCGGAAGGCGCCATCCTCACGACCCTCCGGGCCGGGCTCCACGCTTCGGGCCTGGGAGGGTGCCGTGAACCGCTCACATCGTCGATCCGCCGTCCTCGTCACCGCCGCCGCGCTGGTCGCGGCCGCCGCGGTGCCGTCACTCGCCATCGGCTCCACCCAGGCGGCGCCGGCCGCCGCGACCCACGGCCGCGGTCACGACCCCGGCCACCATCCCGGGAACGGGCACGGGAACACCCAGCAGAAGGCGGTCTACTTCGCCTCCGACGGCCTGCGCCAGGATCTCGTCGAGAAGTACGCCGACCAGGGCGTGATGCCGACGATGAAGTCGTTCCTCAAGCGCGGTGTCAAGGCGCGCGGCAACGGGATGCTGACCCAGGCACCCCCGAACACCGGCGCCGGCTGGTACACGATGGCCACCGGCGCATGGCCCGCCGTGACGGGCTCCACCAACAACACCTTCCACAAGAACGGCGACCCGTTCGCCAACCGCACCGCGGCCTTCGACCCGGGCGTGCTCCAGGCGGAGTCGATCGCGCAGTCGGCCGAGCGCGGCGGGCTCAAGGTCGCCCAGGTCGAGTGGGCCGGCGGGCGCAACGCCTCGATCCAGGGCCCGACGATCGACTTCCAGACGTTCCACTCCGGGCGGGGTGTCGCCACCAACTTCATCGGCCGGGCCGGCGAGCCGATCTTCGACGACGCGGCGTTCATCCGCTCCTTCGGCCTGCAGTTCGACCACCCCGACGGGTACGCCGGCCAGGCGCCGTTCCCCGGCGCGGCGCCCACGCCGGCCACCGGTTGGACCGACGTGCCCACGTCGTACAGCCCGGCCCGCGAGATGCGGCTGCGGGTGCTCGACGGCACCGTCGACAAGTACGGCCTCAACGCCTACCTCTACGACAGCCGCAACGACCACCGCACCCGCTACGACCGGGTGCTCTTCTCCACCACCAAGAGCGGCGCGGACACCGTCGGCGACCTGCGCGAGGGGGAGTGGGCCGACGTGAAGGTCACCCTCCAGGGCGGCGCGCTCGACGGGAAGACCGCGGGCATGCTGGTCAAGGTCGAGACGCTCGCCCCCGACCTCTCGCGGGTGCGGCTCTTCCACACGTCGGTGAGCCGCGCGATCGCGAGCTGGCCGACCTGGCCGGGCGAGCCCGGCTACACCGACCCCCAGCAGTTCGACGAGTTCCTCGCCGCGGAGTTCCCGACCTCGACGGCCGCCGACTTCGCGATCCTCGAGTCCGGCATCACCAGCGAGGAGACCTACGTCGAGCAGGGCCTCTACTGGTCGACCGGGCACTGGCCGATGCTGAAGTACGTCGCCCGCACCTACCGGCCCGACCTGCTGCTGGTCGGCATGCCGACGACCGACGAGTTCCAGCACCAGTTCCTCGGCCTGGTGAGCAAGCGGCTGCCGAACGGCCAGCGCAACCCGGCGTACGACGACGTCGACCTCGACGGCGTCCCCGACGGTCGGGTGCGGGAGCGCGCGGGGTTCATCCGCGAGGCCTACCGGGAGTCCGACCAGACCCTGAAGCTGGCGCGGTCGCTGGTCGGCAGGGACCCGACGACGTTCGTCGGCTCCGACCACGGCTTCGCACCGCAGTTCCTCGCCATCGACGCCAGCCTGCCGCTGGTCGAGATGGGCCTGCTGTCGCGGCCGCAGACGTCGAACTGCCGCCCGGCCACCGGCGAGACCATCGGCAAGGCCAAGGCGTGCTGGGCCGGCGGCGCGCTGCAGATCTACCTCAACCTCGCGGGTCGCGACCCCGCGGGAGGCGGGTTCCAGCAGGTCGCGGCCGCGGACGAGGCCGCGACCGTCGCGGCGATCAAGGCCACGTACCTCGGCCTCACCGACCCGAACGACTGGACCCACGACGGCCGGCCCGAGGGCTGGAAGGTCATCGACCGCGCCTACACCAAGGCGGAGGCACGGCACATCCCCAACGGCCCGGGCAGCACCGCCGACATGGCGCACCCGACCCGCACCGGCGACCTGGTCGTCTTCTCCTACCCGCCCTACCAGTTCGACGCCGAGACCCCGGGCACGCTCGTGGCGCCGTCGCACTTCTTCGGCCAGCACGGCTATGTGCCCGACGTGCAGGTGCTCGACGCGAACGTCAACATGCGGGCCACGTTCCTGGCCGGCGGCCAGGGCATCGCGCACCGGACGGTGACCGCGCGCTCGATCGACCTGGCGCCGACACTGGCGTTCCTGCTCGGCATCCCCGAGCCGCAGCACAGCCAGGGCCGGGTCCTGCTCGAGGTCGCCGACGGCGGACACCGGTACACCCCGGTGCCGATCGTCGGGCTCAACGACTTCCACGGCCAGCTCGACCCGACCACCCGCGCCTACGACAACGCCATCAACGCCCGGGTCGGCGGCGCGGCGTACCTCGCGACGATGTTCGACGAGGACCTCGACGCACTCCCCGGCCAGGGGCTGATCCTGGCCGGCGGCGACAACGTCGGGGCGTCGCCGCCCAACTCGGCGCTGCTCCAGGACAAGCCGGCGATCGACGTCGAGAACGCCTGGGGCCTGGACGCGACGTCGTACGGCAACCACGAGTTCGACTACGGCGTGAGCCGGCTGCTCGAGCACCAGGCGCGGGCCCACTTCCCGTTCCTGGCGACCAACATCGTGGACGCGACGACCGGCAGGGCGCCGCCCTGGGTGACGCCCTCGAAGGTGTTCCGGGTCAACGGCGTGAAGGTCGGCGTGATCGGCGCCGGGCTCGAGGAGACTCCCGAGCTGGTCTCCGCCGGCGCGACCGCCGGCCTGGAGTTCCTGCCGGAGGGTCCGCGGATCAAGGCCGAGTCGGAGCGGCTGCGTCGACAGGGTGTGAAGGTCCAGATCGTGGTGATCCACCAGGGCACCGCGAGCGGGACCAACCCGACCGGCAACACCCCGGGCACGCCGTGGGACGGCCCGATCCTCGGCATCGCCGACCAGCTCCAGGGCACGACGGTCGACGCGATGATCGTCGGCCACACGCACCGGGTCTCGAACCTGATGCGCGGCCACATCCTGATCACCGAGGGCGTCAACGCCGGCGCGACGTACTCCGTGCTCCAGCTGATGGTCAAGGGCGGCGACGTCGCCTGGGCCGGCGGCGCGACCAGGGTCGCCAAGAACGTCGGCGTGACCGGCCGGGCCGACGTGCAGGCGATCATCGACCAGGCGAACGCCGACACGGCGGTGCTGCGCAACCAGGTCATCGGCACCCAGGTCGCCGACATCCTGCGCGACCCGACCCGGCTGCACGAGTCCGCGATGGGCAACCTGGTCGCCGACGCGATGCGGCTGAAGTACCCCGGCGTCGACGCGGCGTACACGAACTCCGGCGGTCTCCGCGCGGACCTCGTGTGCTCACCGCCGAGCGCCAACGAGGCGCCCTGCGAGATCACCTGGGGCGAGATGTTCGCGGTGCTGCCCTTCGGCAACCGCACCACGATCCTCACGCTCACCGGGGCGCAGCTGCGCACGGCGTTCGAGAACGGCTTCTCGCCGGTGTGCAACTCCGCGATCGCGACCGGCCGGTTCCCGCAGATCTCCGGGCTGCGCGCGACCTTCCACTGCAACGGCACCACCCCGGTCGTCGACGGCATGTGGAAGACGCCGGACGGCATCGGCGGTGCCCAGACGCCCATCACCGACGGGGACTCGGTGCGGCTGGTCACCAACGACTTCATGTACACCGGTGGCGACGGCTACACGATCTTCGGGCAGGGCACCGACGTGCTCCAGCCCGGTGACGACCTGATGCAGGTCGCCACCGACTACGTGACCGCGAACTCGCCGGTGAACCCGCAGGTGGAGGGGAGGGTCACGCAGAACTGACCGACCGATCGGTGGTTGAGGTGCGAGGCGCGCCAGCGCCGAGCCTCGAAACCACCGTGGACCACGCGACTCACGGTGGTTGAGGTGCGAGCGGAGCGAGCCTCGAAACCACCACTCACGATCAGCCCACTCGAGGCTGCTTCTCAGCTCACCGGGTTTCGAGGCTCCTCCGCTCGTCCCTCGCTCCGGAGCACCTCAACCACCGCCGCCCAAAGGCCGCCCCGACACGGTGGTTGAGGTGCGAGCGGAGCGAGCCTCGAAACCACCACTCACGATCAGCGCACTCGAGGCTGCTTCTCAGCTCACCGGGTTTCGAGGCTCCTCCGCTCGTTCCTCGCTCCGGAGCACCTCAACCACCGTCGGCTCCTCCGCTCGTTCCTCGCTCCAGAGCACCTCAACCACCGCCGCCCAAAGGCCGCCCCGACACGGTGGTTGAGGTGCGAGCGGAGCGAGCCTCGAAACCACCGCGAACCACGCGACGACTCCCGGGGTAGAGGCTGCTGCTCAGCTCACCGGGTTTCGAGGCTCCTCCGCTCGTTCCTCGCTCCGGAGCACCTCAACCACCGTCGGCTCCTCCGCTCGTCCCTCGCTCCGGAGCACCTCAACCACCGTCGGCCTCAACCACCGTCGCCGCGGATGGCGGCGGCGACCGCCTTGGGCACGTCGGGGTGGAAGACGGTGGGGATGATGAAGTTCGGGTTGAGCTCGTCGTCCTTGACCACGTGGGCGATCGCGTCGGCCGCGCGCAGCAGCATGTCGATGGTGACCTCGGAGGCGCGGGCGTCGAGGAGGCCGCGGAAGACGCCGGGGAAGGCCAGCACGTTGTTGATCTGGTTGGGGTAGTCCGACCGCCCGCTGGCGACGACGGCGGCGTACTTGTCCGCCTCGGCCGGGTCGACCTCGGGGTCGGGGTTGGCGAGCGCGAAGACGACCGGCTCGGGGGCCATCTCCTTGATCCACTCCGCGTCGAGCACGCCAGGGGCGCTGACGCCGATGAAGACGTCGGCGCCCGCGAGCACGGTGCGCAGGTCGCCGCGGACCCGGCGGGGGTTGGTCACCGCCGCGAGCTCCTGGTGCACCGCAGGCAGGTCGTCATCGGCCGACAGCGCTCCGTTGCGGTCGACGACCACGACGTCGATGGCGCCGGCGGCGAGCAGCAGGGTGACGATGGCGGTGCCGGCCGCACCGCCTCCGGACACGACGACGCGGACGTCGGACAGCGACTTCTTCACCACGCGCAGCGCGTTGGTCAGCGCCGCGAGCACGACGATCGCGGTGCCGTGCTGGTCGTCGTGGAAGACGGGGATGTCGAGCGTCTCGCGCAGCCGGCGCTCGATCTCGAAGCAGCGGGGCGCGGCGATGTCCTCGAGGTTGATGCCGCCGAAGCCCGGCGCGATCATCTCGACCGCCCGGACGATCTCCTCGGTGTCCTGCGAGGCCAGGCAGATCGGCCAGGCGTCGATGTCGGCGAACCGCTTGAACAGCGCGGCCTTGCCCTCCATCACCGGCAGCGCCGCACCCGGGCCGATGTTGCCCAGGCCGAGGACGGCGGAGCCGTCAGTGACCACCGCGACCGAGTTGCCCTTCACGGTCAACCGCGGGATGTCCTCGGGGTTCTCCGCCAGCGCCGTGCTGACCCGGCCGACGCCGGGCGTGTACGCCATCGACAGGTCGTCGCGGTTGCGCAGCGGGACCTTGGAGGCGACCTCGATCTTGCCGCCGATGTGCAGCAGGAAGGTCCGGTCGCTGACCTTGTAGACCGTCACGCCGCCGACGGCGTCGACCGCCTGCTCCAGCAGCCCGGCGTGGTCGGCGTCACTGGCCGAGCAGGTCACGTCGACGACGAGCCGGTCGTGGCTGGACTCGGCGACGTCGATCGCGGTGACGATGCCGCCGGCCTGGGAGATCGCGGTCGCCACCGCACCGACCACCCCGTGATCCGGGGCCGTGTGCAGACGCATGGTGATCGAGTACGACGAGGTGGTGGCGGCCATGCTTCGCACTCTCTCCCCGCGCGCGGGTCACCGGCAAATCGGGTCGCCGACGGAGACCCGATCGGCGTCGATTTTGCACTTCATTAGCTGAAGTGCAAACATGCACTCCATGGTCGAGAGTGCAACGACACTCCGCGAGCAGCGGCGGTGGGACACGAGTCACCGGATCACGGTCTGCGCCCAGGCGCTCACCGCCGCGCACGGCCTCGACGGCTTCACGATGGAGGAGCTGGCCGAGGCCGCCGACGTCTCCCGCCGCACCCTGTTCAACTACTTCCCCAGCAAGACCGACGCGGTGCTCGGCGCCGCACCCGAGCTGCCCGACGCCGACGTCGACACGTTCCGCGCCGGCGGTCCGAGCGGCAACCTGATCGACGACCTCACCGAGCTGGTCCGCATCGCCGTGTCGGTCAAGCGGCCCGAGCGGGACGAGGCCGGGCGGGCGCGGCGCATCCTGGCCACCGAGCCCCGCCTCCTCGCCGCGGCGCACCAGCGCTTCGAGGCGATCACCATCGAGTTCACCGAGCTGGTGCTCGAGCGCGAGGGGGCCGACTTCGGCGCGTCCCGGGCGCGGCTGCTGCTGCGCCTGCTCCTGGCCCTGCTCGACGTCGCCCTCGATCACTTCATCGCCGACGACGGCGACCGGTCGCTGGTCGAGCTCTTCGAGGAGCAGCTTCGCGACGCCCGCGCCCTGCTGGGCTGACCGACCCTTCCCCACACCCACCACACAGGAAGCCCCACCCATGGCCACCCTGCTCTACCGACTCGGCAAGACCGCCTACCGGCGGTGGCCGGTCTTCATCGCCGCCTGGGTCGTCGCGCTGATCACCGTCGGCTCCGTCGCCGCCGGCTTCGCGAAGCCGATGACCGACTCCTTCTCGATCCCGGGCATCCCGTCCGAGAAGGCCGCCGATCTCCAGTCCGAGCTCTTCCCCGCGAGCCAGGACGCCTTCGACGAGGCCACGGTGAACGTCGTGGTCGCCGCCCCCGAGGGCCACACCCTCGCGGACCCGGCCTACGAGCGCGAGGTCGACCAGCTGATCCGTGACCTCGCGGCCCTGCCGCAGCTGCCCGACGACGCCCAGCTGGTCAACCCGGTGGCCGCCGCGGCGCAGCAGGAGCAGCAGATCCTCGGCGCCGCCCAGGAGTCCGGTACGCCGGCGAAGGTCGCCCGGGCGAACGCCGACGCCCTCTCGCCGCTCTCCCCGGACGGCCGGGTCGGGCAGATCAGCTTCCGGTTCGACGTCGACACCGTGGCGGACGTCGAGCTCTCGACGATCACCGCCCTCGACGAGGTGATGGCCGAGCACCGGGCGGACGGCCTGCAGGTGGAGGCGAACGGCTCCGGCTCGGCCGGCATGACCGAGCTCGACGGCACCTCCGAGCTGCTCGGCATCGCGGTCGCCCTCGTCGTGCTCGTCCTCACCTTCGGATCGCTGATCGCCGCCGGGCTCCCGATCCTCACCGCCGTCTTCGGCGTCGGGCTCGGCATCACCGGCATCACCGCGATGACGGCGTTCACCGACATCGGCTCCACGACGCCGATGCTCGCGACGATGATCGGCCTCGCGGTCGGCATCGACTACACGCTGTTCATCCTCGCCCGCTACCGCACCGAGCTGCACCACACCGAGGACCGGGAGGAGGCGGTCGGCATCTCGGTCGGCACCGCCGGATCGGCCGTGGTCTTCGCTGGCCTCACCGTGCTGATCGCGCTCGCCGCGCTCGCGGTCGTCCGGATCCCGTTCCTCACCACCATGGGCCTGGCGGCGGCGGTCACCGTGCTGATCGCGGTGCTGGTCGCGCTCACGCTGCTACCGGCCGTGCTCGGCCTGCTGCGGTCGAAGGCGTTCGCCGGCCGGGTCCGCCGCTACGCCCCGCATCGCGAGCCCGACGGTCAGGTGCTGAACAACGGCGTCCGCTGGGCCCGGCTCGTGGGCCGCAAGCCGGCCGTCGTCGCCCTCCTGGCGGTCGTAGGCCTCGGCGCCCTCGCGGTCCCGCTCACGGGGCTGCACCTGGCCTTCCCGACCGACTCCACCGCGGCCGCCGACACTACGCAGCGCAAGGCCTCGGACCTGGTCGCCGACGCGTTCGGTCCCGGCCGGGACGCGCCGCTGCTCGTCGTGGTCGACGGCCGCGGCATCGACGACCCGCAGGACCAGCAGGCGGCGTACGGCGCGGTCACCGAGTGGGCCGCCGGCCAGGACGGCGTGGCCAACGCGCAGGTCGTGGCGATGAACCCGGACGGCACCGGCGCCCAGATCCTGGTCACGCCGACCACCGGTGCCGAGGACACCGCCACCGAGGGCCTGCTCCGCGACCTGCGCGACGGTCAGGCCGGGGTCGAGGCCGACACCGGCACCCAGATCGGCGTGACCGGCCTGACCGCGATCACCACCGACGTGTCGGAGCGGCTCAGCGACGCGCTGCCGATCTACCTCGCCGTGGTCATCGGGCTCGCGTTCGTGCTGCTGATGCTGGTCTTCCGCTCGGTGCTGGTGCCGCTGACCGCCACCTTCGGCTTCCTGATGTCGGTGCTCGCGACGCTCGGAGTCACGGTCGCGGTCTTCCAGGAGGGCGCGTTCGGCCTGCTGGAGGGCCAGCCGATCGTGAGCTTCATGCCGATCTTCCTGATCGGGCTCGTGTTCGGCCTGGCGATGGACTACCAGGTGTTCCTGGTCAGCCGGATGCGCGAGGCGCACGTGCACGGCATGACCACCCGCGAGGCGGTCGTCGACGGCTTCCGCAACTCCGCCCGGGTCGTCACCGCCGCCGCGGTCATCATGATCTCGGTCTTCGCCGCGTTCATCCTGATCGACGAGCCGATCATCAAGTCGATGGGCTTCGCACTGGCGATCGCCGTGCTGTTCGACGCCTTCGTGGTGCGGATGGCGCTGATCCCGGCGCTGATGTACCTGCTCGGCGAGCGGGCCTGGTGGCTGCCGCGGTGGCTCGACCGGCTGCTGCCCAACGTCGACGTCGAGGGCGAGCGGCTCGACCGGCCGCACCTGCGCGACCCGTCGTACGACGACGAGCTCGAGGAGCTCGCCGCGCGGGGCATCAGATGAGGCGGGCGTGCACCTGGGCGGCCTGCTGGTGGCCGACCGGGTTGCGGTGGCCGTCGAGCAGCACCAGCACCGACCGGTCGGCGAGCTCGATGACGACGCGGTCGTCGCCGAGCTCGGCGACCTCGCCCCGGACCAGGTAGGTCTCGCCCTCGATCCGGTCGAGGGCGACGCCGGGCGGGCACCGCTCCACGTCGCCGACGGCGATCGCCCGCAGCTGGGGGCGACGCCGCCCGCCGTAGCGCCAGAGGAGCAGCGCGACCACGACCAGCAGCACGTCGGCGATCAGCGTGATCACCAGCAGCGCGCTGCTGTCGACCTGCCCGTCCACGCGGTACGCCGCGGGGTCGCTCTCGACGACCCGCACGGTGATCTCGCCGGTGCCGACGGCGCGGTCGAAGGTCGCGGCGTCGACGTCGGCCGACCAGGTGCGCTGGTCGGGGTCGATGTCCTCGGGGAACCGGAAGGTGAGCAGGTGCTGTTCACCGGCGGTGCGGTGGTCGACGACCGTGGCCCCCACCTCGACGCCGCTGCGGTCCACCCGCAGGTCGGTCCACGTGGCGTGCAGCAGCGGCAGGTTGACCAGCACCGCGGCCAGCACGAGCACGAGCACGTAGCGGGTCCGACGCTTCACGGGGTGTCTCCCATAGGGCCCAGTATCCCGGCCGGTCACTGGATCGTGGCGGTGAGCCTCATCAGGTTGTCGACGTAGCGCTGACCGCGGCTGCGACCCAGCCAGGTGTCGAGCGTGAGCTCGGTCGACAGCGAGCGGTAGGTCGCCTGCACCTGCTCCAGCCGGGCCACGATCTCGCGCCCGGTCATCATCATCACGACCTCGTAGTTGAGCGCGAACGAGCGCATGTCCATGTTGCTCGACCCGACCACCGCGACCCGGTCGTCGACGGTGAAGTGCTTGGCGTGCAGCACGTAGGGCTCGGGGTAGAGCCAGATCCGCACCCCGGACCGCAGCAGCGCCTCGTAGTAGGAGCGCTGCGCGTGCGCGACCATGAACTGGTCGGCGGCGGCGCTCACGAACAGCTCGACGTCGATGCCGCGCTGGGCCGCGGTCGTCACGGCGTACAGCAGGGAGTCGTCGGGCACGAAGTAGGGGCTGGTCAGCGACAGCCGACGCTCGGCGGAGTAGAGCATGCTGTTGAACAGCCGCAGGTTGTTCTCGCTCACGAAGCCCGGGCCGCTCGGCACCACCTGCAGCCCGACGCCCGTGACCGCGCCGGGTCGCACCGACGGCGCGGGCGGTACGTCGGACACCACGTGCCGCAGGTCCTCGCCGGTCTCGGTGAACCAGTCCGTCGCGAAGACGACGTTGAGCTCCTGCACGGCGGGGCCCTCGACCCGCGCCATCAGCTCGACCCAGGCGCGACCGAGCCGGTGGTTCTTCGGCTTGTTGTAGCCCGCCTCGATCAGGTTCTGCGAGCCGCTGTACGCGACCCGGCCGTCGACGACCAGGATCTTGCGGTGGTTGCGCAGGTCCGGTCGGCGCACCTCGCCCTTCAGCGGCCGGATCGGGAGCATCGGCGCCCACTGGATGCCGGTGCCCGCCAGCTTGCGCAGCATCTCCTGGTACACCGGGATGCCCCGCGACCCGATGTGGTCGAAGAGGAAGCGCACGGTGACGCCCCGCTGCACCGCGCGCACCAGCTCGTCGAAGAACGGCGCGGTCACGTCGTCCCACGCGGAGATGTAGAACTGCACGTGGACGTAGCCCTCGGCGGTCGCGACCTCGCGGGTCATCGCCTCGACGCAGCCGACGTAGTCGTCGATCAGCTCGACGGTGTTGCCGAACGTCATCGGCAGCACGCCCAGCTCGCGGTTGAGGTGGACGAAGCCCTGCACCAGCGGGTCGAGCTCGGCCTGGCGCTCGGCGTCGGCGAGCTCGTCGAGCGGAGCCCGCGCCATGATCGCGGCGTTGACCTCGGCCTGCTTGGTACGCCGCTTGCGCCCGACGCTGGTGCGCCCGAACATCAGGAAGAGCACGAAGCCGAAGAGTGGCACGGCCAGGATCAGGATCAGCCACGCGAGCGCGGTCTGCGGCCGCCGGCCGCCGGGCAGCACCACCAGCGCGCACAGGATGATCGCGACGTCGACCGCGACCAGGATCGCACTCAGCGCCGCCCCGGGGGACGAGAGCCAGCCCGTCACCGCGTCGTCACACTCTCGTCGGGGTCGTCAGGGCCATCGGGGCCTCGTCCGCGTCGCCGGCCCGCGATCAGCCGAGGAGCTTCTGCTTGGCCGCGGCGAACTCCGCGTCGGTGAGCACGCCCTGCTGGTGCAGCTGGCCGAGCTCGCCGAGCTTGGCGATCAGGTCGTCGCCCCCGGCGGCCGGGGCGGCCGGGGCGGCCGGCGGCGCCGGTGCCTGCGCGGCGTACGCCTGCTCCTGCTGGTAGGCCTCGGCCTGGGCGCGCTGCTCGGCGCGCGCCGCCTGCCGTCGGTTGACCGCGTTGCTGGTCGCGGTCGCGGTGCCCGCGATCACCGCGGTGCGCGCCATGGTGCCGACCAGGCCGGGGCGACCCACACGTCGTCCGATCATCTTCCTCGCCTCTCAGTCCTGCGCGGCGGCCGCCGCGAACGCCAGCTCCACGTCCTCGACCGGGACGTGCGCGAACAGCCCGACCTCGGCCCCCAGCCCCTGCAACGCGTGCACGGTCCGCTTGGCCCAGACCTCCTCGTAGACGATCGCGATCCCGAGCTCACCCTCGCCGAGGGAGTCGACGAACACCTGGATGTCGAGGTCGTTGAGCAGGTCGTGGGCGTCGATCTCGAGCCCCGCCAGGCCCGGCGGGAGCTCGGTCTCCTCCTCGAGGTCCACCACGGAGACCGTGCCGTCCGCGGCGGGCAGCATCAGCACGCAGTCGACCAGCCGGATCACGCCGTCGTCGACCGGCTTGCGCAGCACGCTCGCGACGTCCGCCAGCGGTGCATCCGCCGGGAACGTCAGGAACAACACCTCGACCGGACCGTGCTCCATCCCCGCCCCACACTCCTCGCCTCGTGCTCCCAGTGCCCGTCCTCGTCGCAACGTCCCCAGCCGGGCGCGACGGCTCCCACCCTAGGCAGCGCGAGCACACCGCGACGTCACCCGACTCGGGTGAGCGGGTCGGCGGCTCAGTCCGGGATCGTGACGACCTCGACGACCGAGATGCCCAGCGAGTCGAGGAGGTTCAGGACGCCCTGCAGCTCCTGCTGGTCGGTGACGTCCCCGGTGAGCGTGGTGGTCACCGGCTGGGTGCGCGCGATCAGGTGCGGAAACGCCCCGCTGAGCTCGTCGGTCAACTCGGCGTCCACGCGGATCAGCATCCTGGTCATGGTCGCCCGTCACACCCCTGCCCTACCCCGCCCCAGCCCTGCTCCGACGGTAGGTGCCGGGATCGCCCACCGCCTCACCGGAAAAGGGCGACCCACCGGGCGGCGGCGCCGCCGAAAGTCGACGCCATCCGTCCGCGTTTGGTGCGGCCGGCAGCGCTTTCACGCAATACTGACCCCGTCCAGCGGCGGGTCGCTCCGGGGCGACCACCCACGCTCAGACAGGGCGCACGATGGCCAAGCCGATGTCGAACAGGGAGCGGCGCGGATCCACCGCGCAGATCGGCCGCGTGCCGTCGCTCCCCCGGGCCTACGTTCCCCGGCTGCGCCTGTGGAGCAGGTTGGACGCCGCCACGGAGTCAGCGGTGACCCTGCTGATCGGACCCGGCGGCGCCGGGAAGACCCTCGGCATGGCGGGCTGGCTGCGTCGCACCGGTCGGGCCGGCGACACCACCTGGATCGCCGCCGACACCGCCTGGAACGCCGAGCGGCTGCAGGTCCAGCTCGCGCGCCGCGCCGCGAACGGACAACAGGCACTCGTGGTGGTCGACGACGCCCACCGGCTGCCGATGCCGACGATCCGGGCGCTCGACGCGCTGCTCGACACCGACCCCGAGTCGTTCCGGGTGCTGCTGGCCTCGCGCTGGGACCTGCCGTTCACGCGCCTGGCGCCCGAGCTGCTCGGCCACCTGACCATGCTGCGCGGTGACCTGCTGCGCCTCGACGAGGACGAGTCGGCGGCCCTGGTCGCCGCCCACGCCCGCACCGACTCCCCCGACGTCGCCCGCGCGATCGCGCGGCGTACCCAGGGCTGGTGCGCCGCCGTGGTGCTCACGGCCCGCGCCGTCGGGGCGGCCCCCGACCCGCTCGCGCTCGCCCAGCGGTACGCCGAGGTCGGCCCCTCCGTCGCCGACCGGGTCGCCAGCGAGGTGTTCGCGACGTTGCGTCCGCACGAGCGGCACGTGCTGCTCTGCATCGCCAGCGAGCCGGTCGTCACGCCCGCGCTCGCCGAGCACCTCTCGCACGACGCCGCGGCCGGCACCATCCTCGCCGACCTCGGGGCCACCGGACTGCTGGTGACCCGGGTCGACTCGCACGAGTCCGACGACGGGGCCGACGGGGCCACCGGGGAGCGCTACGTCATCCACCCGCTGCTCGCGGAGGTGGTCCGCCGGCAGATCTCCTCGGGTGGCGAGGACGTGGTGCGGGCGGCCGCGACCGTCGTGCGCGCGGTGCAGCTCGACGTGGGCCGGGGGGTCGCCGAGCACGCCCTGCACCGGCTCGAGACGATCGGCGAGCACGCGGCCGCCGCGGCGCTGATCGCCGACGAGGGTCCGCGCCTCCTGCTGCGCGGCCAGGGAGACACCCTGCACGACTTCGCCGTCGCCCATCCGTCGGCCATCGAGGTCAATCCCGGCTCGTGGTTCGCGGTCGCGCTCGAGCGATGGCTGGTCGGCGACGTGCACACCGCCGCGCAGTGGCTGGAGCGGATCCTCTCCGAGCCCCAGCCCGAGACCTCGGCGGCGGTGCTGCACCGGGCCTGTGCCCGGGTGATGCGCGCCCGCCTCGGGCTCGAGCCGATCGCCACCGCGGTGGAGCACGCCCAACGGGTGGCGGCCGACCCCGAGCTCGCCGCCGCCGGGTCGACGGCCATGCCGATCCTGCTCTGCGAGCTCGCCGTCACCCAGAACTGGACCGGCGACCTGGTGGCCGCGGAGGCGAACCTCACCGACGCGATCCGGCTCAGCCGCACCCACGACCTCCCGGCGCTGGCGGTGATCGCGCTGTCCCACCTGGCCTTCACCGAGTACCTCCGTGGGCGCGAGAGCGCCGCCGCGGAGGTCGCCGAGCAGGTGCTCACCCTGGTGGCCGAGGGCGAGGTGGAGGCGCCGTACTCCGTGAGCCGCGCCCGCCTCGCCCTCCAGCTCGCGCGGCTGAGCGGACTGCCCCTGGGGGGCGGCGACCTCGACCTGGACGCCGACGACCTCGGGAGCCACGCGGCCGACCTCACCACCCGCTTCTGGATCCGCACCCGCCGTTCCCGTCTCGAGCTCGCGCACGGCTCCGTCTCGGCCGCGGAGCTCGCGCTCGAGGTGCCGCTCGAGACGCCGCCGCTGCCCGGGCACCTCGCGGTCGCCCTGCTGGTCGAGCGCGCGTTCCTGGCCAGCCTCTCCGGCGACGTCGTCCTGCTCGGGCGGCTCCAGGAGCAGCTGGTCGAGCTGGGCGCCACGGCCGAAGCCGCCCTGGTGAACGGGCTGCGCGCCGACCTCACCGGCGATCGCCGCGCCGCCGCCCGGCACCTCGCCGAGGCCGTCCGCGGGCCTGCGGTCGAGCAGCCCGCGGTGCGTGCCCTGGCCCTGGTGACCAGGGCACAGCTCCTCGACGGCCTCGGCGACGACGACCGGGCCCTGGGCGATCTCCGCGAGGCCGTGCGCGAGACCCAGCTGCGCCAGAACGCCGTGCCGTTCCTCGGCTGGAGCCGGCACGGCACCCCCGTCGCCGACCTGATGCGCCGGCTGACCGAGACCCATCCCGACCCCTGGCTGGTCGAGGTCGAGGGCGCGGTCGCGGGCCGTTCCGGCATCGTCAACCACTTCGGCCCGTCCACGCCACGGCCACGCGAGCGCGAGGACGCCCCGGCCGGGGCGATCCGGCCGACCCTCAGCCCGCGCGAGCGCGACGTGCTCTTCGAGCTGGCGCGCGGCTCGACGTACGCCGACATCGCCGCCAACCTGTTCGTCTCCGAGAACACCGTGAAGACGCACGTGTCGAGCCTCTACGCGAAGCTCTCGGTCAACCGGCGCAGCGCCGCGCTCGCGGCCGCCCGGTCGATGCAGCTGCTCTGACCCCGAGGCACGGTCCGCGTGGCCCCTTCAGGCCACCCGATTTGGGCGAGGGCACCGGCGCCGTCCGCGCGGGACAGTGGAACTCTCCGATCCGCCACCGGGAGGTTCCATGAGCGACCGCGCCGACCCGTCGTACGACTCGCCCCGCGCCGTGCCGGCCGGGCTCGCGAGCCTGGCCGAGCACTGGGGGCTCGTCCTGGCGTACGGCGTGGTGACGCTCGTCCTCGGGATCGTGCTCGTCGTGTGGCCGGACTCCACGGTCACGGTCTTCACCGTGCTGCTGGCCATCCAGCTGATCGTCGCCGGCATCTTCCGCATCGTCGGCGCGCTCAAGATGCACCGCAGCGACGGCATGCGCGCCCTCGTCGGACTCACCGGCGGCGTCGCGCTCATCGTCGGCCTGCTGATCCTGCGCGACCCGCTCCAGAGCGTGCTCGTGCTCGGCATGATCCTCGGCGTCTTCTGGCTCTTCGTCGGGATCGTCGACATCCTCGGCGCGATCGTCGCCCCGCCGCCCGAGGGTCGCGGATGGCAGCTCTTCAGCGGCGTCCTCGGGATCCTGTTCGGCGGCTTCCTGGTCGTCTACACCGACCTGTCCCTGCGGGTGCTGATCGTCCTGGTCGCGATCTGGCTGATGGTCGCCGGCGTACTGGCGCTGATCGCGGCCTTCCAGCTCCGGTCGCTGCGACCGGCGCGCTGAGACTGAGAGGATCGGGCCATGGCGGAGGAGAAGCGCTCGTCGGAGGTCGAGGAGCTGCGGGCCGAGGTCGAGCGGCTGCGAGCCGAGATGGGCGGGCCACCCCCGACCGCCGAGCTCCCCGTCGAGGGGCACGGGCGCACCGGCTGGTGGCGGCCGGTCGTAGCGACGGTGCTGATCATCCTGATGGCCGTGCTGGCCCCCCTCTCGGTCGTCGCACGGTGGGCGCACGACACGGTCTCCGACACCGACCGCTACGTCGAGACGGTCCAGCCGCTCGCCAGCGATCCCGCGGTGCAGGCCGCGGTGATCGACCGGATCACCAACGAGATCGTGACCCGGCTCCAGATCGACTCCGTGACCGACCGGGCCGTCGACGCGCTCGCGTCGCGGGGCCTCCCGCCCCTGGCCGAGTCCAGCCTCCGGGCGCTCTCCGGCCCGCTCGCCGGCGCGATCGACGGGTTCGTCAAGGAGCAGGTCACCTCGCTCGTCGAGTCCGACGAGTTCGAGACGGCCTGGGTCGAGGCGAACCGCCAGGCGCACACCCAGCTGGTCGCGGTGCTCACCGGCAAGGACACCGACCAGGTCCAGATCACCAACAACGCGGTGAGCATCAACCTCGCGACCCTGATCGACACCGTGAAGCAGCGCCTGGTCGACCGCGGGTTCGCGCTGGCCGGTCAGCTGCCCACGATCAACGCGCAGTTCACGATCTTCCAGTCCGACGACATCACCAAGGCGCAGACGGCGTTCCGGCTGCTCGGCGCGATCAACACCTGGCTGCCGATCATCGCCCTGCTCTGCCTGGCCGGGGCGGTCGCGGTCGGCCGCTCCCGCCGACGCACCCTGGTCGCCGGCGCGCTCGCGCTCGCACTGTCGATGCTGCTGCTCGGCGCCGCACTCAACCTCTCGCGCGAGATCTATCTCAACGCGGTGCCGACCGACCAGCTGCCGACCGAGGCGGCCGCCGCGATCTACGACACGCTGGTGCACTTCATCCGGCTCAGCCTCCGCGCGCTCCTCGTGGTCGCGCTGGCCGTCGCCTTCATCGCCTGGCTCACCGGACCCGAGGGCTCTCCCGCCGCGTTGCGCCGGGGTACGTCGCGCGCGATCGGCGCCGTGCGACAGGGCGGCGACCGGGTCGGCCTCGACACCGGCCGCTTCGGCATCGCCCTGCACACCTACAAGACGCCGATCCGGATCGCCGTCCTCGGTGGCGCGCTGCTGATCTACGTGCTGCGCGACCATCCGACGGGAGGCTTCGCGATCGGACTGCTCGTCGTCGCCGCGATCATCCTGCTGCTGGTCGAGCTGCTGTCCCGGCCGCCCGCTCCGGCCGGCGACGGCACGGCCGCGCCCCCGGCACCGCCCACTCCTTCCTGAGGGATCGGTCGGGGACGGATCGGGTGTCACACCACCACCCGCCTCCCACCTGGGCCAGGTGGTTTCGAGGCTCAGGCGCCAGCGCGCCTTCACACCTCAACCACCGGCTTCGGTGGTTGAGGAGGTTGCGCTAGCAACCGTCTCGAAACCACCCACCCGAACACGCCCGGGCCAGACGCCCGCCAGGTGGTTCCAAGGCTCGGGCCTGACGGCCCTCACACCTCAACCACCGACTTCGGTGGTTGAGGAGGTTGCGCTAGCAACCGTCTCGAAACCACCCACCCGAACACGCCCGGGCCAGACGCCGGCCAGGTGGTTCCAAGGCTCGGGCCTGGCGGCCCTCACACCTCAACCACCGTGCGGGGCGCTGCGGACTCAGGCGCGGCGTACGCACCGGAAGCCGACGTGGGAGGTGGTGTCCTTGACCCCGTGTCCCTGGCGCGCCGCCGGGCGATAGCGCTGGCAGTAGTCGGGCGAGCACAGGTGCGAGCCACCCTTGGTGACGAACCGGTCGGTCTCGGCGAGCCGCAGCGTGCCGCCGCAGCAGGGGCTGGCGGTCGCCGCGGCGCCCACGGTCTCGCCGGTGTCGGCGTGGGTGTCGGTCCACCGGGTCGACGTCCACTCCCAGACGTTGCCGATCATGTCGCGCAGCCCGTAGCCGTTGGCGGCGTAGCTGCCCACCGGCGAGGTGCGGTGGTGGCCCTCGGGGTCGTCGCTGCGCCAGGGGAAGGGGCCCTGCCAGGTGTTCGCCAGCCGCGCGCCCCCCGGCATCAGCTCGTCGCCCCACGCGAAGTCACGACCGACCAGGCCGCCCCGGGCGGCGTGCTCGAACTCCGCCTCGGTCGGCAGCTCCTTGCCGGCCCAGCGGGCGTACGCCGAGGCGTCCTCCCAGCCGACGTGCACCACGGGGTGGTCGGGGACGTCCTCCCAGGTGCTGCCCGGTCCCTGGGGAGCGCGCCAGGACGCGTCGGGCTGCCAGCGCCACCACTGGGTCCAGTTGCCCAGGTGGACGGGGCCGGCGGTCTGGGTGAACACCTGCGATCCCGGCACCAGCAGGGCGGGGTCGGCACCGGGGAAGTCGGCCGGGTCGGGAGCGACCTCCGCGACCGTCACGTGGCCGGTGTCCGCGACGAAGCGCGCGAACTCGGCGTTCGTCACCGGGTGCACGTCGAACCAGACGTCGTCGACCGTCACCCCGCGCAGCGGGCGCTCCTCGGCGTAGAAGTGGTCGTTGCCGAGCGTGGTCGGCCCTCCCGGCACGAGCACCATGTCGCTCACCGCTGTGGTCACGTCTCCTGTCTAGCAGACGTCAGCGGGCGGGGGCGTCGCCGCCGGACGCCGCGGGCGCGAGCCGCAGCGCGAGCAGCGTCGTGTCGTCGTCGCCGCCGTCGTGCAGGCCGAGCAGCCGGTCGAGCCAGAGCTGGAAGTCGGAGCCGCCGTAGGTGTCCGCGGCCAGCGACCGGAGCCGCTCGGTGCGCTCGCGCAGGTCGGTCCCGCGCCGTTCGACGAGCCCGTCGGTGTAGAGCAGCAGCGCCTCCCCGGGCTCGAGCGGCACGTCGACCGTCGCGGCCTCGCCGGCACCGACGCCGAGCAGCGGCCGGAGGGGTACGCCGAGGTCGCGCGCGCCGTCCGGGCCGATCAGCACCGGCTCCGGGTGGCCGGCGTTGGCCAGGCTGATCCGGGTGCGGCCCGGGTCGACGATGCCGACGATCGCGGTCGCGACGCGCTGGTCGAGCAGGTTGGCCATCAGGTGGTCCAGGCGGTCCAGCGCGCCCGCCGGCGAGTGGCCCTCGACCAGGTAGGCGCGCAGCGCCGTGCGCAGCTGCGTCATCGCCGACGCCGCGGAGACACCATGGCCGGCGACGTCGCCGACCACGAAGGCCACGCTGCCGTCGTCGAGCTCGAACACGTCCCACCAGTCGCCGCCGAGCTGGAAGGTCGACGCGGGCCGGTAGTGAGCGACCACGTCGAGCCCGGTGACCGGCGGTGGCCGGTCGAGCACCACGCTGCGCTGGAGCGACTCGGCCATCGCGATCTGCTCCTTCGAGCGGGTCAGCAGCAGCCCGATCAGGTGCTTGCCGAGCGCGTCCGCCGCCTCGAGCTTCCACTCCGCCCAGGGCAGGCTGCGCCCCCGCACGACCTCGCGCCACTTCTCGAACGACCGGCGCGGGCTGAGCCGTACGTCCGGCCCCTCGGCCGCAGCGAGCTGCTTGTTGGTCGGGTCGCCGCCCCAGTCGACGACCCGCTCCTGCTCGGGCCGGAACCAGAGCAGGAACCGGTCGGAGGCCGACCCGACCCGCAGCACCCCCGCGGCGCTGGTGCGGCCGGCCAGCTCGGGCAGCAGCGTCGTGAGCCGGTCGGTGCAGGTCGCGTAGGTCAGCGGATCCTCCAGCGTCGACGCGATGAGCTGGAGGTCGTCGTCGTCGAGGTCCACCTCGCCGCGCCGGGTGACCACCCCGTCGTAGGACAGCACCGCCCCCGTGGCCTGCACCAGGGTGAGCAGCTCGGGGTCCGCCATCAGGCTGACCAGCGGCGACGCCGGGTCGGCGGAGATGCGCCCGGTCATCCGGGCGAGCACGGTCTGGGCGGCGAGCTTGCGCTCGCGCACGTCGGCGCGCTCCCGGTCGGCCGCCAGCTGGCTGGCCACCTGGCCGAGGAACTCCGCGGCCGCCCGGGCGTCGTGGCTGGGCCGGTGCGGTCCCGAGTAGTGGTGGCAGGCGACCAGGCCCCAGAGCACCCCGTCGACCACGAGCGAGATCGACATGGACGCCCGCACGCCCATGTTCGACAGGTACTCGACGTGGATCGGCGAGACGCTGCGCAGGCTCGCGTGGGAGAGGTCCAGCGGGGCCTCGGTGACCGGGTCAAGGACCGGCTGCAGCGGCACCGGGGTGTAGCCGACGTCGACGATCAGCCGGGTCCAGTTGATCGTGTAGAGGCGCCGCGCCTGAGCCGGGATGTCGGTCGCGGGGTAGTGGAGCCCGAGGAAGGGGTTGAGATCGTCGCGCCGCTCCTCCGCGACGACCTCGCCGTTCCAGTCCTCGTCGAAGCGGTAGACCATCACCCGGTCGAAGCCGAGCAGCCCGCGGATCTCCGTCGCCAGCTGACCGGCCAGGTCGCGCACCGACGTCGCCTGCGCCAGTCGGGCCATCGCCCCGCGCGTCGACTGGTAGGTCAGGCGCGTCGCACCCACGCCGCTGACCGGCTCGATCTCCACGATCCACCGCGCCCCGGAGCGGTGGTGGCGGACGTCGACCTGCCGGCCGGCGAGCCCGGCCCGGGGTGGGAGCTCGTCCAACCGCACCACGAGCGGCTCGGTCGTCGCCTCCGCCGCGATCCGCTCGGCAAGGTCGGCGGCCAGGAGCGGGCCGAGGAGCGACTCGAGCGGCGCGCCGATCGCCACCTCGGCGCGGACGCCCAGCAGCGCGTCGCAGTTGCCCGACACCACCACCACGCGCAGCTGCTCGTCGAGGGCGAGCAGGACGCCGTGGGGCTGGATCGCACCCGGGACGTGGATCGGCTCGCGGTCACACGTGGTGAGGTCGACCTCGCCGTACGCCGGCGTGTGCGGCGCAAGGGACTCGGACACGAGCGGCTCCGGTTGTGCTGGTGGGGGCGGAACGACCAGTCTGGACCAGTAGGCCCCCGAGCGGGCCATCCATCCGGATGAGTTCCGCCCGGAGCGTCGCCGCGCCTCCGCACACTTGCGGACTCACCCGGTCCGGGTGAGTCCAGGACCAGCGCGGGCCGCCACACTCGAAGCATGACTGCGTCGAAAACCGAGAGCGCCTGGGCCGAGGGCATCGGCATCTTCGCGGGCGCCGCACTGCTGACCGTCGGCCTCTTCCAGTTCCTGGAGGGAGTCGCCGCCGCCGCCAAGGACGACGTGTTCGTCCGGACCACCAACTACGTCTTCGAGTTCGACCTCACCACCTGGGGCTGGATCCACATCGTCCTGGGCATCATCGTCGCGATCGTCGGTGGCGCGATCCTCGCCGGCCAGGGCTGGGCGCTGGTCGCCGGCATCGTGCTCGCGATCCTCTCGGCGCTGATGAACTTCGTCTGGCTGCCGTACTACCCCTTCTGGGCGATCCTCATCATCGCCTTCGACATCGCCGTCATCTGGGCACTCAGCACGATGCTGGGCAGCCGCCGGCACTAGCCTCGGGATTTCGTCTCTGATTGGGCGACACCGGCCGTGAACGCACGGAAGTGCCTGTCCTGAGCGGGAAACTTGGGATTGCGACGTCTCAAGCAACCGCACGGAAAGGCACTCCGTAGGTGAAGGGTAGCCCGGTCCCGAGTCTGGTTCTCGATCCCGTCCGCGAGTCGTTGGTCTCGTCGTCGGGGGCGCTGTTGTTGAAGGAGGCGATCCGGGTCGCGGGCCTGGACCGCGGCCTGGTGGCGGCGCTCGCGCCGTGGCGCCCGGCCCGGGCGACACATGATCCGGGCAAGGTGCTGCTCGATGTCGCGGCCGCGGTCGCGCTGGGTGGTGACTGTCTGGCCGATGTCGCCGCGATCCGCGCGCAGCCGGAGGTGTTCGGGCCGGTGGCCTCGGACCCGACGATTTCGCGGCTGGTCGCGAGCCTGGCTGTCGATGTCGACGGCGCGGTGGCCGCGATCCGGGCCGCGCACGCCCAGGCTCGGGCCCGGGTGTGGGCCCGACGGCGGCCGCTGGCCGGTGCTCCTGGCCGTCGGGCGGGCGGGCAGGTGATCGTCGACCTGGACGCCACGCTGGTGACCGCGCACTCGGACAAGGAGGGCGCCGGACCCACGTTCAAGAAGGGCTTCGGGTTCCACCCGATGTGCGCGTTCGTCGACCACGGTGAGCACGGCACCGGCGAACCCCTGGCGATCGACCTGCGACCCGGGACGGCCTCTGCATGGGCCAGCGCCGACCACATCACCGTCCTCGACAACGCACTCGAACAACTGCCCGCCCATGAGCGGGACCAGGTGTTGGTGCGTGCGGACACCGGCGCCTGCTCCAAGGCGTTCTTGCACCGCATCACCGACACCGGCCTGGAGTACTCGATCGGGTTCCCCGGCCGCGAAGGCGTGCAGGCCGCGATCGAGGCGATCCCCGAGCAGGCCTGGCGGGCTGCGGTCGACTCCGACGGACAGCCGCGTGATGGGGCGCAGGTCGCCGAGCTGACCGCGTGGATGCCGACCCCGACTAAGCCGGGTCGGTCCCCGGCACGGTTCGGCCCGCAGGAGTGGCCGGCCGGGATGCGGGTCATCGCCCGCCGGGAGCGTCCCCATCCCGGCGCCCAGCTCCGGTTGACCGACCACAACGGCTGGCGGGTCACCTGCTTCGCCACCAACACGCCACGTTCCGCCGGCTGGCGGCTGGCCGACCTGGAGGTCCGGCACCGCCAACGCGCCCGCTGCGAGGACCGGATCCGCGCCCTGAAAGACACCGGGCTACGGAACCTGCCCTTCCACGGCTACGCCCACAACCGGATCTGGATCGAGATCGTCACCCTGGCCGCCGACCTGCTGGCCTGGTCCCAGATCCTCGCCTTCGACGAAACCGAGCCCGCCCGACGGTGGGAACCCAAACGACTCAGATTCCGCGTCCTCGCCGTTGCCGGCCGCATCATCCGCACCGGCCGACGAAGACGCCTGCGGCTGCCACGCGGCTGGCCCTGGAACCACCTCATCGACACCGGTTGGCACGCACTCCGCGCCGCCTGACCACGTGCAACCAAGGACCCGAACCCGCTCCCACGACCAGGACATCGGAGAACCGGCGAACACAGCGCCGACGGCCGAGCACGCACTTCGCAGGCCGCATCCCGCGAACCCGCAGCAGACCCGGCCGGACCGGACTCACGAAAGATCGAGGCTAGTGGCCATCACCGGAAGTTCTTCGGGTGGCCCGCACCCCGGGCACGCACCTCGCGGCGTTGCCGTCGCTTGCTGGACGAACAAGTAGAGCCGCGCTCCGGCGCCTTGCGATGCACGCACCCCGAGCACGGGCCACCCCCGAGGAACTCCCAGCGACGACCACTAGCTCGGGTCCTGTCGAGACCCGTGAGTTGGCCGCACCGGAGCGATTCCGGGAGCCATCTCGCGGGTCTCGACGCATGTCGGGGGTACGGCGAGGGCTGAGTTTCGGCTGGTCCGGGGCTCGTCGGGTCGGTCGCGAGCGGGCCCGCGTCAGTGGTGGGTGACGAAGTCGATCACGAGGCGGTTGAACTCGTCGGCGTGCTCCAGTTGCGCCCAGTGACCGCACCGGTTGATGATGTGCGCGCGCGAGTCGGGGATGCGGGCGGCCGCGAACAGGGTGCCCTCGAAGGTGACCACGCGGTCGTCGCGGCCGTGGATCAGCAGCGTCGGTACGGCGATCTCGGAGAGGCGGTCAAGGTCCGCCCAGGTCGGGATCGGGCCACGGATGCCGGCCTTCGCGACGTTGGCCAGGTGCTCCGGGCGCCGGGCGGCCGCGTCGGAGCGCTGGCGGCAGAGCTCCGGCGTCGCGAACCGCTCCACGTCGAAGACCATGATCTCGACCAGGCGGCGCATCGCCTCCGGGCTGTAGTCGGTGTAGCCCTGGTACATGATCTTGATGCCCTCGCCGGGTCCGGTCGGCCCGAACAGGAACGGCTTGAGCTGCAGCGGCGCCCCCATGGTGATCAGGTGGGTGACCCGCTCCGGGCGTTCGATCGACATCCGGATCGAGGTGTGTCCCCCCATCGAGTTGCCGACGAACGCCGCCCGCTCGATGCCCAGCGCGTCCATCAGCTGGCACAGCGCGTCGAGCGGCTCGTAGTCGAGGAAGTCGACCTCGGAGGATCCGCCCCAACCCGGCAGGTCGGGTGCGATGACCCGGAAGCCGGCGTCGGCCAGGAACCCGATGTTCGGGCTGTAGTTGCTCCAGCCGGTGGCGCCGGGGCCACCGCCGTGGATCAGGAGGACCGGCGGGCCGTCGGCGGGGCCCGCCTCGTTGTAGTGGATGGTGAAGTCGGCGGTGGTGACGTCCTTCGCGACGTCGCTCTCCAACAGCGTCATCGGTGCGCGTCCTCTCGGGCCGGGTCGTTGGCGATCGCGGCCTGCAGCCAGCCGAGCTCGGCCTGCATCGGGTGGTGACCCCAGTTGTTGAGCCGGTCGAGGGTCTTGACCTCCCACGTGGCGTCGTCGATGAGCAGCCCGCCCCAGCCGTACTCGACCGCGAAGCCGGACGGCGTCGTGACGTAGAAGCTGAACATGTTGTCGTTCGGGTGCATGCCGAGCGTCATCTCGAACGGCTGACCGGCCTTCAGGCAGCGGTCCCACGCCATGCCCACGTCGCGCATGTCGGTGACCTCGACCATGAAGTGGTGGGTCTTCTTGGGGTGCGGCATGTCCCCGAACGCGACCGAGTGGTGGCGCGGGTTGCAGTGCAGGAAGATCAGGTCCGCGACGATGCCCGGCGCCAGCTCCTCGACGATGATGTCGGAGATCCGGAAGCCAAGGACGCCCTCGTAGAACGCCAGGTACGCCTCCCGCGAGACGCCCTTCGACAGCAGCACCTGGTGGCCGGCGCCACCGGCGCCGGTGACGAACTCGCCCAGCAGCAGGTCGGACGCGAACGGCGTCTCCGCGTCGGCGAACCCGGTGACGAGCTCGATCCGGTTGCCCATCGGGTCGACGGTGGTGACCACGCGGTCGACGCGGCGCGCCGCCGCGAGCGCGGCGTCGCCCTCGGCCACCTCGGCACCGGCCGCGGTCAGCCGAGCGACCAGCTCGTCGAGCTCGCCCGCACCGGCGACCTCGTAGCCGCTGACCACCAGATCGTCGGCAGTGCCGCGCTCGACCCGCCAGCGGTACGGCTTCGCATCCATCCGCAGCGACAGTCCGTCGGCGTCCTTGTCGGCGAGCTGCAGGCCCAGCAGCGCCGTGCCGAAGTGCTCCCACGCGGCGAGGTCGGTGACCTCGTACACGACGTACGCGAGCTCCTTGACTCCACTCATCACGTTTCTCCTTGGGTTACGGGTTCTGGGGTGGTCAGGCAGGTACGGCGAGGCCGGAGCCGTCCGCCGCGGCGACGAACCGGTCGGGGCGCACGGCGACCGCGCGGGCGCCGTAGCGGGCGAGCCAGGGCAGCAGCACCTCGTCGAGGTCGACGAGGTCGTCGGCACCCTGGGTGTAGGACGTCTTGGGCCGCACCGCGACGTAGCGCGCACCGAGCGCGTCCCACGCCGCCTTCTCCTCCGCGCTCAGCAGGGTGGCCGGGTCGACGTCCGCACCGAGCAGCACGAAGCCGTCGCCGAGCAGGTCGTCGAGGCGGGTCATCCGGCCGGTCGTGTCGCCGACGATGGGCTGCGGCAGCATCCGGCCGACCACGCTGGCGTCGCCGACCGGGCCGCGCAGCCAGCCGCCGTCGAGCACCGGCGGCGCGATCAGCGGCGGCTCGAACGGCGTGACCAGGCCCTCCGGCACGGTGTTCATCGCCGCGATCTCCTCCGGCGTCGCCTCCTGCTTGATGACTCGGCCGAGCTGGACGGCGAGGCCGGTGTAGAAGACGGCGTTGGGCCGGCGCTCGGCCTCGTAGGTGTCGAGCCACGCGTCGTCGAGCTCGCCGCGGAGCACCCGGGCCAGCTTCCAACCGAGGTTGTGGACGTCGCGGATGCCGGTCTGCATGCCCGCACCGGCCCACGGCGGCATCAGGTGCGCGGCGTCGCCGGCCAGGAAGACCCGGCCGTCGCGCCAGGTGTCGGCCATCCGGGTGTGGTGCCGGTAGAACGCCCACTGGTGGATCTCGACGTCGTCCTCGGTGACGCCCATCGCCGCCAGGAGCGGCCAGACCTGGGCCGGACTGGCGAAGTCGTCCTCGGTCTCGCCCGGCTTGAGCGGGATCTCCCAGCGGTGGTTGCCCGCCGAGAGCGCGATGTCGACGACCGGGCGCTCGCGGTCGGACCAGAAGGTGAGGAAGTCGCGGTCGGGCCACCAGCGCTTCACCTTGCAGTCGATGACGATCCACTGGACGTCGAGCGTGTCGCCGGTCAGGTCGCAGTCGATCGCCCCGCGGACGCGGCTGCTGCCGCCGTCGGCGCCGATGACGTAGCGCACCCGGGCCCGTCGGGTCTCCCCCGTCGCGAGGTCGGTCGCGGTGACGACCACGCCGTCGGCGTCCTGCTCGAGGCCGACCACCTCGGCGCCGTACTCGACCCGCAGGAGGTCGCCGTACTCGGCGGCGCAGTCGCGGAGCTCCTGCTCCATCACCGGCTGGTAGATGTTGTAGAAGCGCGGCTTCACGCCGAGCGTCGACGGCGGGTGCTCGACGCGCATCAGCTCCGCGCCGTCGTAGGTCACCCAGCGCAGGGCGCGCTGCGGCTCGATCACCCGGGTGATCCGCTCGTCGATGCCGAGCGACTGGAAGATCCGCATCGTCCAGTCGTTGATCGTGACCGCACGCGCCCGCGGGTAGATGTCGCGGTCGCGCTCGAACGCCAGGACCGACACCCCCTGGTGGGCCAGCGTGAGCGCCGCGGTCACCCCCGTCGGGCCGTACCCGACCACCGCGACGTCGGCGTCGTACCCGACCCCTGCGCCCTGCTCTGCAACCTGCGTCATCCCGGCTCCCGGTGGCTCGTGCTCGGCCAAGTTTTGGACCGATCGTTCCAATAGTGCATGACCACGGTCACACGGCGGCATCCGGAGGACAATGAGATTCCGGTGTGCAGAAAAGGCTCGGCGATCCGCGCCCGGGAGCACACCTATGCTTCGCGGGTGACGAGCCAGCGGACCACGAACCGGCGCGGACGCCGCTCCCGCGAGGAGATCCTCGAGATCGCCTCGCGGGTGATGGCCGAGCGCGGGTACGCCGCGACCTCGCTGTCGGTGCTCAGCCAGGAGAGCGGGCTGCCGAAGAGCGCGATCTACCACCACTTCCACTCCAAGAGCGGCCTGCTCACGGCGGTGATGTCGCGCGGCGCCTACGACTTCTTCGAGGCGATGCGCTCGGCCCACGCCGGCGGCCCCGAGGGGGCGACCCCGGGCGAGCGGATGCGCTGGTTCCTGGTGCGCACCGCCGAGGTCTTCCTGGCCCGCTCGGACTTCCTGCGGCTGCACCTGATCCTGGTGATGAGCGCCGAGGCCGCGGAGGCCGAGGTGGACGCCATGATCGAGCAGGTACGCCGCGACGGCCGCGCGTACATGCACCACATGATCGCCACCGCCTTCGCCCCGCGCGGCGACGACGTCGCGCGGCGGGTCGCCGACGGGCTCGACTACTTCGGCATCGCCGGCTTCGACGGTGCCTTCGTCGCCCAGCAGGCCGACCCGCGGCGCGACCTGACCGCCCAGATGGAGCTGCTCGCCGAGGCGATCGTGGCGCTCGGCGAGGCCCGGTGCGCCGAGCCCGATGGCACCGCGTAGGCGCTCAGGCCTCAGGCGGTCGCGGCGCTCAGCGCCTTCTCGATCGCCCGGGCACAGCCGTGCAGCTCCTGGACCCAGCCGGACACCCGGTCCCGCGAGAAGCGCGCGGTCGGCATCGCGAGCGAGATGCCGGCGGTCATCCCGTCGGCCCAGCTGACCGGGACGCCGATCGCCGTCAGGCCCGCCTCGGTCAGCTCGTTGTTGATCGCGAAGCCGTTCTGCCGCACCGCGCGCAGGGCGCGGCGTACCCGAGCGCGCTCGGCCGGCTCGAGGTCGGCCAGCGCCTCGCCGAGCGCGTCGTCGTCCAGCACCGAGAGCATCGCCTTGCCGCCGCTGCTGACGTGCGCCGGCAGCGACTTGCCGGTCCGGTCGCCCACGCGCAGCAGCTGGTCGCACTCAACGGTGAGCACGAACCGCGCCTCCGAGCCGGTCAGCACCACCAGGTTCGCCGACTCGTCGGTGCGGTCGACCAGGCGCTGCAGGTGCGGCCGGGCGGTCTGCCGCAGCGTCGAGAGCGGGACGGCGGTCGAGGGCGACCCGTGCAGCAGCCGCCCGGGCCGGTAGCGCTTGTCCGCGTCCTGCTCCGCGAAGTCGCGGTAGACCAGCATCGCGAGCAGCCGGTGGGCCGTCGAGGGCGACACCCCGAGGCGCGCGGCCGCGTCGGTCACCCGCATCGGACCCTCGAGCAGGAGCAGCTGCGCGAGCAGCAGCGCGTTGTCCACCGACTCGATGGCGTACGACGGGCGGTTCTTCACAGCAGAAGATCCTATTGCTCTCAGCGGCAGAAGGCGCCCTGTCGTGCGAAGATCCCGCCATGCGTGACGACGGCCGCCCACCACTGGAGTCCGTCGACCGTGCCCTCCAGCTGATCGAGGCGCTGCGCGACGGGCGGACGCTGACGGTCAAGGCCGCCGCCGAGATGCTGGGTGTCGCGCCGTCCACCGCGCACCGGCTGCTCAACGCCCTCCGCTACCGCGAGTTCGCCCGGCAGGTCGACGACCGTGGCTACCGCGCCGGCCCGGCACTGAGCGGCGAGGACGAGGCGTTCACCCCCGAGGAGCTCACGGTGGCGGCCCGTCCCGCGCTCGAGCTGCTGCACGACCGCACCGACGAGAGCAGCCAGCTGATGATCCGGCGCGGCACCGACATCCAGTTCCTCGACGGGGTCGAGAGCACCCGGCCGCTGCGGGTCGCGGTCCGGATCGGCGACCGCATCCCGGCACACTGCTCGGCGGGCGGGAAGGCGCTGCTCGCCCGGCTCGACGGGCCCGCGTTCGACCAGCTCTACGCCCAGGGCCTCCCGCTGTGGCCGACCGCTTCCATCACCACCACCGGCGACCTGCGCCGGCACCTCCAAGGCGTGCGCCGCTGCGGCTACGGCGTCAACCAGGACGAGACCGAGGACGCCGTCAGCGGCATCGGCGTCGTCGTGACGGACCCGAGTGGGCACCCGGTGGCTGCGCTCACCCTCGCCGTGCCCTCGGCACGCTTCGACCGCCGCCAGGTCACCGGCTACCTCGACGCGCTGGGCGAGGCCGCGGCGCTGACCGGAAGCCGGCTCGGCGCCGCACCCGCGGCCCGTCCGGTGCGCTGAGCACCGCGGGAGGTTTCTGCTAGACAGAATGGTGTAGATCGCTCGTTGCCGAGAGGCGAATACTCCCTTGTGACAGCCAACACACGGGAGGAGATCGCCCATGGGCCTCGACCTGGAGGAGCTGGCAGCCGTCATGGAGCTGCTGGCCGACGCCGACTTCACCCAGCTCCGGATCCAGCAGGGTGACTTCAGCCTGGTGGTGAGCCGGGGCGTGCCGATCGACGACGGCGGTACGACGCCCGCGGCGCCCGCGCCCTCTCCGGTAACGGTCCCCGTCGCAGCCCCGGTGGTGCAGGAGGTCCAGCCCGGCCCGGCGTCCTCCGAGCTCGGCGCCGACGAGGTGCATGTGACCACCCCGATGCTGGGCACCTTCTACCGGGCACCCAAGCCCGGCGAGCCGCCGTTCGTCGAGGTCGGCACCAAGGTCGGCGCGGACACGACGGTCGGCATCGTCGAGGTGATGAAGCTGATGAGCTCGATCCAGGCCGGCGCCGAGGGCGAGGTCACCCGGGTCCTGGTCGAGGACGGCCAGCTGGTCGAGGCCGGTCAGCCGCTGTTCGTGCTCCGGGTCGTGCCGTGACCCATCGCGTCTTCGTCGCCAACCGCGGCGAGATCGCGGTCCGGATCATCGAGGCCTGCGACCGGCTCGGCTTCGAGACGGTCCTCGGCGTCTCGGCGGCCGACCGCGACACCCTCGCGGCCAGGCGCGCCGGCCGGGTGCTGACGCTCGGCGGGGCGCGCTCCACCGACAGCTACCTGCTGCTGCCCGCCGTCGTGCACGCCGCGATCGCGACCGGATGCACGGCGCTGCACCCCGGCTACGGCTTCCTCTCCGAGCGGCCCGAGCTGGCCCGGCTGTGCGCCGAGAACGGCATCACCTTCGTCGGCCCGTCGCCGGAGGCGCTCGACGCGCTCGGCGACAAGCTCAAGGCCCGCGCGCTCGCCGAGTCGCTCGGCGTACCCGTCGCTCCCGGCGGCACGGCCGAGACCGAGGCCGAGATCGACGCGCTGGCGGCCGAGATCGGCTACCCGATCCTGGTCAAGGCCGCCTTCGGCGGTGGTGGGCGCGGCATGAAGCTCGTGCACGGCCGCGCCGAGCTGCTCGACGCCTGGCGGGTCGCCTCCTCCGAGGCGAGCGCCGCCTTCGGCGACGGGACCGTCTTCCTGGAGCGCTACGTCACCGACGCCAAGCACATCGAGGTGCAGGTGCTCGGCGACCGGCACGGCCACTACCTCCACCTCGGCGAGCGCGAGTGCTCGGTGCAGTACCGCTACCAGAAGGTGGTCGAGGAGGCGCCCTGCGCGGCGATCGACCAGGCCACCCGCGAGCTGCTGCACGACAGCGCGCTGCGCATCGCCTCCTCCCTGCAGTACGTCGGGCTCGGCACCGTCGAGTTCCTGTACGACGTCCAGCGCCGCCAGGTGAGCTTCCTCGAGGTCAACCCGCGGCTCCAGGTCGAGCACCCGGTCACCGAAGCGGTCACCGGCGTCGACCTGGTCCGCGAGCAGCTGCTGGTGGCGCTCGGCGAGGAGCTCACCCTGCGCCAGGAGGACATCCGGCTGGAGGGCCACGCGGTCGAGTGCCGGATCACTGCCCAGGACCCGGCCCGCGGCCTGGCCCCCTCCCCCGGCCCGGTCACCCGCTGGCGGCCGCCGGTCGGCCGCGGGCTCCGGCTCGACACGCACGTCTACGAGGGCTACCGGTTCCCGCCGTACTACGACGCGCTGATGGCCAAGCTGATCGCGTGGGGCCCCGACCGGCCCGCGGCGATCGCCACGATGCGCGAGGCGCTCGACCGCTTCGAGATCGAGGGGCTCGCCACCTCGCGCGAGCTGCATCGGCGGATCCTCGCCCATCCCGAGTTCCAGGACGGGTCGGTCACGACCCACTGGCTGGAGCCGATCGTCACCGATCAGGAGGTCACCGCATGAAGGACGTCCAGCTCGTCGACGTCTCGCTGCGCGACGGCAACCAGTCGCTGTGGGGCGCCACCGGCGTCACCACCCGGATGGTCCGCGGCGTCGCGCCGCTGCTCGACCGGGTCGGCTACCGCACCGTCGAGATCGCGTCGAGCACGATGCTCGCGACCGCCGTCCGCTATCACCGCGAGGACCCCTGGGAGCGGCTGCGCACGGCGCGCGACCTGATGCCGAACACCCAGCTCGGCTTCCTCACCACCGGCAAGCGGTTCATCACCTTCTACCGCACCCCCGACGCGATCTTCGAGCTCGCCTTCCGACTGCTCGCCCGCAACGGCGTGACGCGGCTCTGGGTGATCGACCCGATGCACGACATGGACGGCGCGAAGCGCACCGCCGCGCTCGCCAAGCGGGTCGGCTTCGAGGAGGTCGTGGGCGGGGTCTGCTACACGACCAGTCCGGTGCACACCGACGACTACTTCGCCGACAAGGTCGCCGAGCTCGACGACTGCCCGGAGATCGACTCGGTCTACCTCAAGGACCCGGCCGGCCTGCTCACCCCCGAGCGGGTCTCGCACCTGGTGCCCACCCTGCAGGCGCGGCTCGACCGGCTCCGGGTCGACGAGATCCACAGCCACACCACGACCGGCATCTCGCCGCTCACGGTGCTCGCCGCCGCGGACGTCGGCGTCGACACGATCCACTGCGCGCTGCCCCCGCTGGCCAACGGCGGCTCGCACCCGCCGGGCCCGCGACTGGTCAAGAACCTGCACGCGCGCGGCTACCGGACCCACGTGGACGTCGAGGCGATGGCCGACGCGTCGGCGTACCTGATGCGGCAGGCGCGCATCAAGGGCCTGCCGATCGGCACCCCCAACGAGTACGACGAGGAGTACTACCGCCACACCATCCCCGGCGGCGTGCAGTCGACCACCCGGCGCCAGCTCGCGGAGATCGGCAAGGCCGACCTCTTCGACGCGGTGATCGAGGAGTCGGTGCAGGTCCGCGAGGACCTCGGCTGGCCGATCGTGATGACCCCGTTCGCGCAGTACATCGTCACCCAGGCGACGCTGAACGTGATCGGCGGCGAGCGCTACCGGCAGCTCTCCGACGAGGTCGTCGACCTGCTCCGCGGCGACTTCGGTCCGCTGCCCGGGCCGGTCGACCAGGACCTGATGGACCGCGCGATGGCGACCTCCCGCGCCACGCAGGCGCCGGACCAGGACATCACGATCGAGGACCTGCGCCGGCGGTTCGGCCACACCCTCAGCGACGAGGAGCTGCTGCTCCGTGCGGTGATGCCGGCCAACCAGGTCGACGCGATGATCGCCGCCCGGGGCACCGGCCCGGCCAGCACCCTCGCGACCGCGCTCGCCGGGATGGCCGGCGCCCGCCCGGGCCGGACCACGATCGACCTCACCCAGGACGGCACCGCGCTCACGCTCACCCGCGACGTCCCCGCCGACCAGGGAGCGGCGTCGTGACCGGCCTGTCCCGGCTCACCGGGGTCGAGGGCTGGATCCTCGACGTCGACGGCTGCCTGGTCCGCACCTCGCGCGCCGGCGGCACGGGCGGTACGCCGATCCCGGGCGCGGCCGAGCTGCTCACCGGGCTCGCCGAGCGCGGACACCGGGTCGTGGTCTGCACCAACGCCTCGGAGCTCCCGCCCGCGGCGTACGCCGCGCACCTGCGCGAGATCGGCCTGCCCGTCGCCGACGAGGACTTCGTCACCGCGGGCAGCGCCGGCGCCGACCACATCGCCGCCGCCCACCCGGGCGGTCGGGTGGTCGCGGTCGGCGGGCCGGGCATCACCGTGCCGCTGCGCGAACGCGGCCTCGAGGTGGTCGAGGCCGACGGCCTGCGCGACCCGGGCGAGTGCGCGGCCGTGCTGGTCGGCGCCGCGCCCAGCTACACGCACGCCGCGCTCAACGCGGCCTGCCTCGCCATCGAGGCCGGCGCGCCGCTCTACGTGTCCCAGAACCAGCCGTGGTTCCACGGCGGCGTGGGCCGCAGCATCGCGATCTCCGCGGTGATGGCGGCCGCCATCGCATGGGCGACGGGCGCGGGGGCCGAGGTGACCGGCAAGCCGTCGCCGGTACTCGCCGAGGCGCTGCGGCACCGGCTCGGCGTACCCGCCGAGCGGATCGCGGTCGTCGGCGACGCGACCGCCGAGATCGAGCTCGCCCGCGCCATCGGCGCCCAGGCGGTCACCGTGCTCAGCGGCGCCCTCACCGCCGACGCGGTCGCCGCCCTGCCCGACGTACGTCGTCCCGACCATGTGCTGCCCGACGTGGCCGCTCTGCACCACCTGCTCTCGCGAACCCCCGACAGCGCCCCCGTCTCGGACCGAACCCCAGGAGTCCTCTCATGACCGCACCCGACCGCTTCCCCTTCTTCAACGAGGTCGCGCCACCCGCCGGTGCGGAGGGCTGGGAGTCGATGTACCCCTACTTCCTGGTCCCCAGCGAGGAGACCCGCGAGCAGGAGAACGGCCAGTTCTGGTTCGCCGACACCATGCACTGGGCGCGCGGCGCGCATCCCTTCGACAGCATCGGCGCGGAGGCGGTCTACCTCGGCGCCGGCCAGAACAGCACCCGCATCTTCGTCCTGCCGACCGCCCTCGGCCTCGACGTGCGGATGATGAACGGCTACGTCTACATCTCCCCCATCGCAGTCACCGACCCCGAGGAGATCGGCCGCCGCGCGGCGCTGTTCCAGGAGCGGGCCGGCTACTACTACCAGAACTGGGACGAGCTCTACGGACGCTGGAAGACCAAGATGGAGGCCGCCGTCGCCTCCATGAAGACGATCTCCTTCCCGCCGCTGGGCGAGCTGGACCCGATCGAGGTCGTCACCGAGGGCCGCGGCCGCTCGACGTCGTGGGACATCATCGCGGAGTACCACCGGCTGATCGACGAGTTCTTCCTGGTCTGGCAGTACCACTTCGAGTTCCTGAACCTCGGGTACGGCGGCTACATCGTCTTCTTCCAGTTCTGCAAGTCGGTCTTCCCGAGCATCAGCGACCAGGAGATCGCCCGGATGGTCGCGGGCGTCGACGTCCTCGCCTTCCGGCCCGACGACGAGCTGCGCCGGCTGGCCGCGCTGGCGGTCGAGCTGAAGGTCGACCACCTGCTCGCCGGCGACGACCCCGACGCCGTCGTCGCGGCGATGGGCGAGTCGGACGCCGGCCGCACCTGGCTCAAGGAGCTCGAGGTGGCCCGCGACCCGTGGTTCAACTACTTCGCGGAGTACGGCTTCACCCACGACCAGGACACCTGGATCAGCGACCCGTCGATCCCGCTGCGCAACATCGCCCGGTACGCCGCGCGGCTGGCCGCCGGCGAGGACATCTCCCGACCCGTCGAGCGGCTGCGCGCGGAGCGCGACGAGCTCGTCGACGAGTACCGCTCGCTGCTCACGCCCGAGGAGGCGGCGCAGTTCGACGAGCTGATCGGCCTGTCCCGCAAGGTGTTCCCGTTCATCGAGGAGCACAACATCTACGTCGAGCACTGGACCCACTCGGTGTTCTGGCAGAAGGTCCACGAGCTCGGCGACTTCCTGCTCGCCGCCGGCTTCACCGAGCAGCACGACGACATCTTCTACATCAACCGGTTCGAGCTCGACCAGGTGCTCTTCGACGTCGTGGAGTCCTGGGCGATCGGCGTCCCGGCGCGCGGCAAACAGCGCTGGGCGGCCGAGGTGCGGCGGCGCCGCGGCATCATGGCCGCGCTCCAGGCGCAGGGCGCCCCGCCGGCGTACGGCGTGCCGCCGGCCGAGGTCACCGACCCGTTCGCCGTGATGAACTACGGCGTCACCACCGAGCGGGTCCGCGACTGGCTGGGCGCGGGCAGCGACGAGGGCGACTCCTTCAGCGGCATCCCCGGCGGCCCGGGCGTGGTCGAGGGGCCGGTGCGCGTGCTCCGCTCGGAGAAGGACCTGGCCGAGCTGCAGCAGGGCGAGATCCTGGTCGCGCCGATCACCGCGCCGTCCTGGGCGGCGGCGTTCTCCGTCGCCACCGGCGTGATCACCGACATCGGCGGGATGATGTCGCACGCCGCCATCGTCTGCCGCGAGTACGGCATCCCCGCCGTGGTGGGCACCGGCTTCGCGACCGCCCGCCTGACCACCGGCCAGCAGGTCCGCGTCGACGGCAACGCCGGCACCGTGACCCTGCTCGACGACACCGCGGGAGCGGAGGCATGAGCGTGATGACCGAGTCCTCGCTCGACTACACCCTGGACTTCACCCACGAGCGGGCCCGCCTCGTCGCCGAGGTCGGCGGCAAGGGCGCCGGGCTCGCCGAGATGACGGCGGCCGGGCTGCCGGTCGCACCGGGCTTCGTCGTCACGGCGAGCGCCTACCGGGAGTACCTCGACACCGACGGCCTGCGTGCCGACATCGAGGCGCTGCTGGCCCCGGTCCGCGACGGCGACCACGCGTCGTACGACGTGGCGGAGCGGGCGATCGCGCAGCGGCTCGCCGAAGCACCCCTGCCGGCGGCCGTGGCCGTGCAGGTCCGCGAGCAGTACGCCGCGCTCTGCGCCCGGGTCGGCATGGCCGACGTGCCGGTCGCGGTGCGCTCGAGCGCCACCGCGGAGGACTCCGCCGCCGACAGCTTCGCCGGCGAGTTCGAGACCTGGGTCGACGTGGTCGGGGCCGACGAGGTGCTCCGGCACGTGCACCGCTGCTACGTCAGCGTCTTCACCGGGCGGGTGCTCGCCTACGCGCTGGAGCGCGGGATCGACCTGGCGACCGTGGACATGGCGGTCGTCGTCCAGAAGACCGTGCGGGCCCGCGCGGCCGGCGTGATGTTCACCCTCGACCCGATCACCGGCGACCGGTCCCGGATCGTGCTGGAGGCGAGCTGGGGCCTGGGCCTGGCCGTCGTCGGCGGCGAGGTCAACCCGGACCGCTTCACCGTCGCCAAGGTGGGGCTCGCGATCGCCGAGCGGGTCGTCAGCTCCAAGCACGTGGAGTACCGCACCGGCCACGCCTCGGTCGAGGTGCCCGCCGAGCGCCGCGACGTGCTCTGCCTCGGCGACGACGAGGTGGTCGCGCTGGCGACCCTGGCCAAGCAGGTCGAGCGGATGAACGGCTGCCCGCAGGACATCGAGTTCGCCGTCGACGAGGACCTCGCCGCGGGCGAGAACCTGGTCCTGCTGCAGTGCCGCCCCGAGACCGTGTGGAGCACCGTCGAGCGCAAGCCCGCCTTCGACACCGGCGCCTCCGTCGTCTCCTGGATCACCGGGACGATCGCCGGCTCGGGCTCGGTCCCGACCGACGGGCACCAGCATGGCTGACGGTCCACCGCTGCTCACGACCCCGCCCGACGACGTACTCGACACGACCCAGCTGGGCCGCTACGTCGGCTGGCTGCGGGAGCACCGCGGCCTCGAGATCGCGGACTGGCGCACCCTGTGGCGGTGGTCGGTCGACGACCCGGAGGGCTTCTGGTCCTCGATCTGGGAGTTCGGCGGGATCCGCGCGCACCGCGGCTACGACCGGGTGCTCGGCTCGCGGTCGATGCCCGGCGCGGAGTGGTTCCCCGGCGCGCTGCTCAACTACGCCGAGCACGCCCTGGGCCTCCCCGAGGACGCCGACTCCGTCGCCGTGGTCGCGCACTCGCAGACCCGCCCGCCGGTCGAGCTCACCTTCGGTGAGCTCGCCGACCAGGTCGCTCGCGCCCGCGCTGTGCTGCGCTCGCTCGGCGTCGGCCGCGGCGACCGGGTGGTCGCCTACCTGCCGAACATCCCCGAGACGCTGGTGGCGTTCCTCGCCACCGCCAGCCTCGGTGCGGTCTGGGCGAGCTGCGCCCCGGAGTTCGGCGCGCCGAGCGTGCTCGAGCGCTTCGGCCAGATCGAGCCGAAGGTGCTGCTCGCCATCCCCGGGTACGTGTACGGCGACAAGGTCGTCGACCGCCGCGAGGAGGTGCGCCGGATCGCCGAGGGGCTGCCCAGCGTGGAGCACCTGATCGGCGTGGCGTACGGCGAGCACCCGCTGCCCGGCGTACCGGACTGGGCCTCGCTGCTGGCCTCCGCTCCGAGCGAGGAGCTGACGTTCGAGCCGGTGCCCTTCGACCACCCGCTCTGCGTGCTCTTCACCTCCGGCACCACCGGCGCGCCGAAGGCGATCGTGCACGGCCACGGCGGCGTGCTGCTCGAGCACCTCAAGACCGGGCTGCTGCACTACGACCTGGGTCCGGGCGACCGGATGCTGTGGTTCACCACCACCGCCTGGATGATGTGGAACGTCCTGGTCTCCAGCCTGCTGGCCCGCGCCTCGATCGTGATGATCGACGGCAACCCGGCCTACCCGGACGCCCGCGCGCAGTGGCGGCTGGCCGAGGAGACCCGGCCGACGCTGATGGGGGTCAGCCCCGGCTACGTGATGGCCTCGCGCAAGGAGGGCATCGAGCCCGGACGCGAGTTCGACCTGGCCTCGGTCCGCCAGCTCGGCGCTGCCGGCAGCCCGCTGCCGCCCGAGGGCTACCGCTGGATCCACGACCAGTTCGGCGACGGCGTGCTGCTCAACGTCGGCAGCGGCGGCACCGACGTGTGCACCGGCCTGGTGCAGGGCAGCCCCTGGCAGCCGGTCTGGGAGGGCGAGATGTCGGGGCCCAGCCTGGGCGTCGACGTCGTCGCGTTCTCTCCCGACGGGGAGGTCGTCGTGGGCGAGCTCGGCGAGCTGGTGATCCGGCAGCCGATGCCGTCGATGCCGGTCGCCTTCTGGGGCGACGACGACGGCGCGCGCTACCGAGCGGCGTACTTCGAGGAGTTCCCCGGCGTCTGGCGGCACGGCGACTGGATCCGGTTCCGCGAGTCGGGCGGCTGCGTGATCACCGGGCGCTCCGATGCGACCCTCAACCGCGGCGGCGTCCGACTCGGAACCGCCGAGTTCTACCGCGTGGTCGAGGAGCTGCCCGGCGTCGCCGACAGCCTCGTCGTGCACCTGGAGTCGCCCGACGGCGGCACCGGGGAGCTGATCCTCTTCGTGGTGACCGACCCCGGCACGACGTACGACGCCGGCCTGGAGCGGACGCTGCGCGGGGCGATCCGCGCGTCGCTCTCCCCGCGGCACGTGCCGGACACGATCGTGCCGGTGTCGGCGGTGCCGCTCACCCGCACCGGCAAGAAGCTCGAGGTGCCGATCAAGCGGATCCTCCAGGGCCAGGCAGCCGAGGAGGTCGCGCGCCCCGACGCGCTCGCCGACCCCGCCGCCCTGGCCGAGTACGTCGCCTACGCGCGCTCCCGAGGCGCCGGGGCCCGAGACACGAGGAAGGTGTCATGACCACCCGCTACGAGCCCGCCATCGACGTCGACGCGATCGTCGCGCTCGACGTCCACACCCACGTCGAGGCCGACGGCCACGACCACTTCGCGCTGGACGACGAGCTGCTCGACGCGTCGGCGAAGTACTTCCGCTCCGACGACAACCGCACGCCCACGGTCGAACAGCTCGCGGCGTACTACCGCGAGCGCAGCATGGCCGCGGTCGTGTTCACCGTCGACGCCACCACCGGCCTGGGCCACCCGGGACTCTCCAGCGAGGAGATCGCGAAGACCGCGGCCGCGCACCACGACGTGCTGATCCCCTTCGGGTCGGTCGACCCGCACGCGCCCGACGCGGCGGCGCGGGCGCGGCGGCTGGTGACGGAGTACGGCGTGCGGGGCTTCAAGTTCCACCCGAGCATCCAGGCGTTCACGCCCAACGACCCGGCGTACTACCCGATCTACGACGTGCTGCAGGAGCTCGGCGTGGTCGCGCTCTTCCACACCGGCCAGACCGGCATCGGCAGCGGGCTGCCGGGCGGGCGCGGCATCAAGCTGCGGCTCTCGGACCCGATGCTGCTCGACGACGTCGCCGCCGACTTCCCGCACCTGCAGATCGTGATGGCGCACCCGTCGGTGCCGTGGGTCGACTCCGCGATCTCGATCGCGACGCACAAGGCGAACGTCTTCATCGACCTGTCGGGCTGGTCGCCGAAGTACTTCCCGCCGCAGCTGGTGCGCCAGGCCAACAGCCTGCTCAAGCACAAGGTGCTCTTCGGCTCCGACTACCCCGTGATCAACCCGGACCGGTGGATGGCGGCCTTCGACGAGCTGGAGATCAAGCCGGAGGTCCGGCCGCTCGTGCTCAAGGAGAACGCCCTGCGCCTGCTGGGCCTGCGCTGATCCACCCCCGCACTCCGACGAAGGGAACATGCACATGTCACTCGACGGGAAGGTCGCCGTCGTCACCGGAGCCGGCGCCGGTCTGGGTCGCGCGATCGCGTCCAGCTACGCCCGGCGCGGCGCCAGAGTCGTGGTCGCCGACATCGCCGACGACGCCGCGGCGGAGACCGTCCGCCTGATCGCGGCCGACGGCGGTGTCGCCGCCGCCTGCCACGCGGACGTGACCGTGCCCGAGGACTCCGAGCGGCTGGTCGATTTCGCCCGGACGACGTACGGCGGGCTGGACATCGCCTGCAACAACGCCGGCATCGCGCCACCCGCGCACCCGGTCGCGGAGGTGCCGCTCGACGTCTGGCGCCGGACGCTCTCCGTCGACCTGGACGGCGTCTTCCACGGCGTCCAAGCGCAGATCCCGGCGATGCTCGCGCGCGGTGGCGGCGTGATCGTCAACGTGGCCTCGATCCTCGGCCAGGTCGGCTTCCCCGGCCTGGCGCCGTACGTCGCGGCGAAGCACGCGGTCGTGGGCCTGACCCGCCAGATCGCCGTCGACTACGCCGCACAGGGCATCCGCGCGGTCGCGGTCGGGCCTGCGTTCATCAAGACCGGCCTCGAGGCGATCTTCGACGACGAGACCCGCGCCGCCCTCGACGCCGCGCACCCGGTCGGCCGGATGGGCGAGCCGATCGAGGTCGGCGAGGTCGTGGCGTCGATCTCCTCGGACGCCTGGTCCTTCGTGAACGGTGCCTACCTGCCGATCGACGGCGGCTACCTGAGCCGATGAGCGGTGGTCGAGCGCGAGATCGCCGAGACCGTCGAGGCCGTGGTGGAGGGCTGAACGCCGGAACGACGGGCGCGGCCCGCACGTCGGGGCGCCGTCGCCCTAGCCGGCCGTCATCGCTCCGATGGCTCCGGTGACGTAGGGCACCAGCCAGATCGACCACACGACGATGCTGAACCGGTGGAAGCTGGCCTTCTCGGACTCCCGGTCCCGGACCAGGACGACGATCGCCCACAGGAGGTGGATCGCCATCAGTGCGATCGCCAGGCCGCCGGTCCAGATCATGACCGTGTTGAACGCGCTGGTGGGTTCGTCCGACTCGTCCGCGATCCGGCTCATCAGGAGGGTCCCGGCGCCGTCGCACAGCAGGCCGGCGGCGAAGGCGACGGCGTGCCAGGGTTTCAGGATCCCCTGGATGCGCTCGGACCAGACGCCGATCGTGTAGAAGACCAACGCCAGTGTGATGACGACGATCGCGAGCGCGAGCATCTGCCCTCCTCGTCAGTGCCCTGGCTGCCTGCCGGGCACCTGCCGTCCAGCATGGCAGTCAACGGGCGGCAGCACCTCACGGCAGGCACGTCATCGGCCGAAAGGTGGAAGTCGTGGCCGAGCCTCGGACGATCCGATCTGGCAGGGTGGGACCGTTCCGGAGCACACCTTTCCACTCCCGTAGACGGGATGGGGCATGAGTACCGATCCGACCATCCGCCGGACGCACGATCACGGGTCCGAGGCGTCCGAGCTCGAGGTGGACGCTCGGGCTCACGCCAACCGATGGCGTGCCCTCGTGGTGCTGTCGGTGGCCCTGTCGATGGTCGTCATCGACGGCACGATCGTCGCGGTGGCGATCCCGGACATCGTCGCTGACCTGGGTCTGAGCCTGAGCGAGGCGCAGTGGGTGAGCGCGTCGTACGCCGTGGTCCTCGCGGGGCTTCTGCTGTCGGCCGGAAGGCTGGGAGACCGGCTCGGGCGGCGCCGGATGCTGGTGGCGGGCGTGGTCGCCTTCCTCGTCGGCTCCGTGATGTCGGCGGCGGCGGACACCGGGAGTGCACTGATCGGTGGCCGTCTGGTCCAGGGCCTCGGTGCCGCGGCGATCCTGCCCGCGACGCTGTCGACAGTGAACGCCACGTTCCGGGGCAAGGACCGGGCGGCCGCGTTCGGTGTCTGGGGTGCGGTGATCTCCGGCGCGGCGGCGATCGGCCCACTGGCGGGCGGGTGGCTGACCACGTCGTTCACGTGGCCGTGGATATTCCTGGTCAACCTGCCGATCGGTGTGCTCGTCGTGGTCGCGGCCTTCTGGTGGGTCCCGGAGACCCGCATGCGGGTGACGGTGCCCGGCCTGGACGTGGTCGGGCTGCTCCTGTCCGGACTGGGCTTCGGCGCGTTGGTCTTCGGTCTCATCGAGGGCCAGACCCTGGGCTGGTGGGCGCCGAAGGCGGGTCTGGACGTCTTCGGCTGGACATGGTCGAGCTCCGCACCGGTCTCGCCGGTCCCCGTACTGCTCGGGGTCGGCGTCCTGCTGCTGCTCCTGTTCGTGATGTGGGAGCGCCATCGCGCTCACGTGGGTCGCTCCGCGCTGCTCGACCTCGCGTTGTTCCGGCTCCCGACGTTCCGATGGGGCAACGTCGCGGCGACCATGGTCGCGGTGGGCGAGTTCGGCATCATCTTCGTGCTGCCGCTCTTCCTGGTGAACGTGCTGGCTCTCTCCACCATGGGAGCCGGGTTGGTGCTCGCGGCCATGGCGATCGGGGCGTTCCTGTCCGGGGCGTCGGCCCGCCACCTCGCCGCCCGGGTCGGGGCGCCACTCGTGGTGGTGATCGGACTCGTCCTGGAGATCACGGGTGTCGCCGCGGTCGCGCTCGCCGTGTCTCCCACCGTCTCGCCGTGGCTGCTCGCCGCGGTCCTGGTCGTGTACGGCGTCGGGCTGGGCCTGGCCTCCGCGCAGCTGACCAGCACCACGCTTGCACACGTGCCGCCCGCGCAGTCGGGACAAGGCTCCGCCATGCAGTCGACGGTCCGGCAGGTCGGATCCGCCCTCGGCACGGCCCTGGTCGGTGCGGCGCTGGCCGTCGCCCTGGCCTCGACCGTCCCGGCCGCACTCGACGGTCAGGACCTCCCGGACCGTCAGGTCAGCCAACTGGCGAACGCCACCAGCGAGTCCGCGGGCAACGTCATCTCCAGCCTGCGGGACCAGGGCACGCAGGGGCAGTTGGGTGAGCAGGCGCCGGCGGTCGTGGACGCGTTGTCGACCGGGTTCGCCGCCGCCACCCGTGGCGCCCTGTTCGTGGCCGGCGTGTTCCTGCTCCTGGGACTGGCCGCGTCGCTCGCCGTCGTACGCGCCGCACGCCGCAGCAGCAGCGACCCATGATCGCTCGGCGTGCGCCGCGATGCGCAGCCCGAGCGCAGGTGGCCGGAGCGTGAGGCCGGCGTCGCGTTGCCTCCGGTTGACTCCCGTTTCCTCGGGTCCGTGCACCCCGGGGGTGCACCAGCCGGTGTTCAGTGGCCCAGCACTCACTGCTGGACGATGAGCGGTACCGAGGGGCTTCGTCGTACCTGACCTGAGTGTCGTGAAATCTGCCTTGGCCTCAAGGGGTGGTCGCAACACCTGAGTGATGGAGGGGTGTTGCATGCCGCGTGTGCCGTTTGTGGTGCGAGGGGTGTTCTGGGACGGGATTCGTGCCGGGTTGTTGATCGAGGAGGCTGCCGCGGTGGCTGGCGTGTCGACCACCACAGGGCGGTCCTGGGTTCCGTGAGCGTGGGGGCGTGAAGCCACCACCAGCGCCCGCGGGCAGGCCCCGCTGGCTGACGTTCGAAGAGCGCGAGAAGATCGCGGTGCTCCGTGCCGCGAAGATGTCCGGGGCCGAGATCGCCCGAGAGCTTGGCCGGCATCGCGCCACGATCAGCCGCGAGCTGCGCCGCACGCCGCGGGGGCCGAACAACTGGCGCCGTCCGGAGTACCTGGCCTCGGTCGCTCAAGAGCATGCAGACGAGCGCGCCAAGCGGCCCAAGGAGGCGAAGCTGGCCACCAACCTGCGGTTGCGGCGAGAGGTCCAGGCACGGTTGAAGAAGAATCACAGTCCCGAGCAGATCGCTGCCCGGCTGCGTGAGGACTTCCCCGACGATCCGGAGATGTGCCGGAGATGTGGGTGTCGCACGAGACCATCTACCAGTCGCTCTACGTCCAGGGCCGCGGCGGCCTGAAACGAGAGCTGACCAGGCATCTTCGCACCGGTCGGAGCCTGCGCAAGCCGCGGCGGCAGCCCGATGAGCGGCGGGGCCGGATCCCGGGCATGATCAACATCAGTGAGCGCCCGCCCGAGGTCGAGGACCGCGCCGTGCCGGGTGACTGGGAAGGTGATCTGATCCTGGGGTCGACCGAGTCCGGCTCGGCGATCGGAACCCTGGTCGAGCGGGTCACGGGCTTCACGATGCTGCTGCACCTGCCCGGCGACCACACCGCCGAGACGGTCGCGGAGGCGATGGTCGTCAAGATGAGCGGGCTGCCCGATCAGCTGCGCCGCACGCTGACCTGGGACCAGGGCAGCGAGATGGCCAGCCACGTCCAGATCGCCGAGGCCACCGGGCTCGACATCTACTTCTGCGACCCGCATTCGCCCTGGCAGCGGGGCAGCAACGAGAACACCAACGGGCTCCTCCGCCAGTACTTCCCCAAGGGCACCGACCTGTCCCAGTGGGGCCCGGGCTACCTCGACAAAGTCGCCGCCGAGCTCAACAACCGCCCCCGCAAACGACTCGGCTGGCGCACCCCCGCCGAAGCCCTCGACAAACTACTGTCGGACCAGCCAGATCCACCTGCTGTTGCGCCCACCGCCTGAATCCACCGCCGGAATGGGAGCAGCCTGGTCAGGTGCGTCAGTCGCCTTCCGCCAGGAGACGACGGCATGTCAGTCCGTCGCGGCCGCACCTGGAACGCATCGTCACGCAGGGTCGTGTGCCTGACGACGGCCCATGGCAGGGCCAGAGGCACACGGCAGGAGGTTCACACGGCGACAACAGAGCATCGCGGGGCATTTCGGCGCCGCCCGGCCGCACAGAACCTGCCCACGAACGGACGAGGCCCCGGGTCGATGACCCGGGGCCTTGTCTCACTTGCACACGTGCGCGAGGGGGGAGTTGAACCGTAAGCACCCGACGCTCAGTCTCGCGAGAACCGCCGTCCTGAGCGTGGACCCAGGCTCCCGTTGCCTTCGGTTGCCTCCCGTTGTCCCGGGTCCGTGCACCCCAGGGGTGCACCAGCCGATCTTCAGTTGGACCAGCCTGATGACTGGCCATGCCACCCTAGCCACGGGTACGACCGACCAACTACGTCGGGCCGACAGAGCCTGATCCGGCTACCGGGGGTCACGCTCCATCGCTGCGGAACATGTAGAGGCGGAAGCTCGACACCTTTGTCAAAGTCGCGAACTACGATCGAGCAGGCGTTGCAACCTCTCTCCTCGCTGCCAGGTGCGTCGCCGCGACCATCCCTGTAGCTGCGAGGAAGACCATCTGTATCAATGTGCGAGGCATCAACGGCATTGCGTCCGAAGAACCGTTGAGCGCAGCATGGATGTTAGCTGGGAACATCACCACCAGGAGGACGAACAGTCCAGCCGCTGCCCAACCAGACGTGCGGCGCACGAGAAGTCCCGCGGCTCCCAGTAACTCGAGTACGCCCGTCAGCGTGACGAGCAAATCCGGCGCCGGCAGCGCTGGTGGCACCATCTGAACCATTTCATCGCGCATACCGACGAAGTGCGAGACGCCGGTCATGGGAAACATGGCGGCAAGTCCGCCTCGCAGGCAGACCACCCAGGACTTGAGGCATGGCACCCCCAGAGTCCCTAGGATTCGCAAGAGCGTCACTGCGATCGCGAGCACCATCACGGGCGCCATCCGAACCTCCCGGTGGGTTGATCTCGGCCTTGGGAACTGCGCTTTGTTTCCATGCTGTGCTGCATCAATGTCGACGAGCCCGGGCTGCCGTGGCGGTTTGCTGCGCCGGCCTGCCGTGGCCGTGGCAGCGCTAGGCGCTGCTGCCATGAACGCCGGTTGTCATCACCGCCGGTCGGATCCTCGTGAAGAGAGGTTCCGCATTGCCTCAAGCTGCCTCGCGTGGTCGCTGACGTGACCCGGCAGGAAACCAACGACAGCGCCGAGCGTTACCGGTGTTCCGTCGTCCCAGACAGCTGGGATGAGAAGGGCTCGCTCGTCCAATGACTCAATCGCATTCAGCAACTGCTTGTGTGCCTGACCCAACGGCTCTTGGAGCTGGCAGATCGCCTGTCCAGCCCACCGACCGGCGTTGCGGTATGGGTCGAAGTCCGCAAGCACCGCTCCTCTCTGTGCCCGCACCGTCCTCACCCGCCCGGTGAACACTCGGGCGCTCTCGATCAGGTGACCGGTCACTTGGGCGGCGGTCCAAAGAAGTTCGGGCGCGTAGTCGGGGAAGTGGCCGATATCGATCAGCATCTTGCGCGCGGCCACGCCGAGAGCTTCGTCGCCCGACAGGTCCTCGAGGACTCTGGCTACGCGATTCTGCTGGTCGCGCAGCGCCAGTACGATCGTCTCGACCAGCAGTGGACCCGTCGTGTGGCTGGTCTCAACCCTCGTTTCCGCCGCCAGCCCTCCGCGAGGGGCCCGTGTGTCGGCGCGCTGGGGCTTGGTCATGAGTTTCCGTTTCCTCCTTGGTCCTGGTTCGGGCTGGAACGGTCGTTGCAGACGCGTCGCTCGGCGCCCATCCGAAAGCCGCATTCGCGATGGACCAGCGCTGAGCACGGCTCCTGCTTGCTTAGTTGGGCTTGGTAGCAGTCGCTACGTGAGGGGTGGGCGACGCTGAGGAGGGACGATGCGGTCACTCAGACTCAGTCCCGTCTTCGGCGCCTGGCGACCTTTCGTCTCCGCGTCGACTGCGAGGATCTGGTTCGCTCCCACGCGGCGGGGACACGCCGTCTTGATCATTCGTGGTCGGCATGTAAGGCGTCTCGATGCCGAAGCCGGGCACGCCACTGGATGGCATGAAATCGACAGCGTCTAACCCGTCGTCGATGACCTGCATGGCGTCACCCCAGATCGGAGCGGCGTACGCCGTAGCGGATGCGCCGTAGACCGGCTCACCTCCGACCACGGTCCCGTCGAGCAATATAGGGGTGCCCTCCTCGTTGGCGCCGGCGATCATCGCAGCCGCGGACACCTGTGGGGTGTATCCGACGAACCACACGGAAAGGCCTTCGTTATTGCCGGTCTTTCCCGCAGCCGGTTGGTCAAGAGCCTGTGCCTGCACGAGCCCGCCCGGTTCGAGCACTCCGCGCAGGACGTCGTTGACGGCGTCGGCGGTGGCTGCACGCAGTACTCGTTCGCACTCCGGGTCGTACTCCAGCAGGGTGTTTCCACGCGAGTCCTGGAGCGTATTGACGGGTCGGGAGGAGCAGTGCACGCCGCGTGCGGCGAACGTCGCGTACGCCTCGGCCATCTCCAGCGGGCTGGCGTTGGCGACACCGAGCGGGAAGATCGGCACCCGCTCCGGTTGCGTGTTGCCGTCTCCGTCCGGAGCAGTCAATCGCACCCCCATCCGCCGTGCGAGCTCGAACGGCGCGCAGACGCCGGTCTCCTGCTCCAACCGCAGGAAGAAGGTGTTGATAGAGCGGCGCGTTCCCGTGTACAGGTTCTCGCGTCCCGAGGAGGGCACCGCGTCGTTGCTGACGGAGAAGCTGCCGCTGAACGGCGGGGCGCCTGGGCAGTTCTCGTAGTCGGCCTGATCGAAGACCGCCTCGTTCGGAGTCTGGAACGTGGTGTCCAGCGCGATGCCCTGTTCGATGGCGGCGGCGAGGACGAACGCCTTGAACGTCGAGCCGGCCTGGAAGCCAGCGGAGTCGCCATACTCGGCGGGAACCACGTAGTTGAGGAACGTCTGGCCCGCGGACCGGTCCGGACCCATGGGCCGGGACTGTGCCAGCGCACGCACCTCCCCGGTGCCTGGCTCGGTGATCGCCAGCGCGCCAATCGCGCGGTCGGTCGGGTCCGTCCGGCCGGCGACCGCCGAGTCGGCAGCGCGCTGCCATCCCAGATCGGCGGTGGCGCGGATGGTGAGCCCACCGGTGCGGACCAGGTGTATACGCTCCTCGCGGGTTGGGCCGAGCCGTTGATCGGCGTACAGATACTGCAGTACGTAGTCGCAGAAGAACGGCGCGGCGCTGTCGACGCACCCGTTGGGGGTGGGACGTGGGTCAAGTCCAAGTGGCCGCTTCTTGACCTGGGCAGCGCGGTTCCGGGAGAAGGCCCCTAGGCTCGCCATCCGGTCGAGCACGACGTCGCGGCGGGCGCGCGCCCGGGCCGGGTGATTGGTCGGGTCGTATGCCGAGGGGTTCTGGACCAGCCCGGCCAACGTGGAAGCCTGGTTGAGGTTGAGGCTCTTGGCGTCCACGCCGTAGTAGTGCTCGGCTGCGGCCTCGATGCCGTATGTACCGTCACCGAAGTACACGGTGTTGAGGTAGCGCTCGAGTATCCAGTCCTTGGAGTACTCCTGCTCGAGTCCGATGGCGTACGTGAGTTCGCGCAGCTTCCGCGCGAAGGACTCCTCTGTCGCGGCACGCCGCTCAACCGGGCTGCCGGCCTGGTTGGCCAGGGTCTGCTTGACGAGCTGCTGGCTGATGGAGGAGCCGCCCTGCACGACTCCGCCAGCGGCTGCGTTGTTGAGGAGAGCGCGCAGAGTGGCTCGCAGGTCGAGGGCGCCGTGCTGGTAGAAGCGGTGGTCCTCGATCGCCAGCACCGCCTTGACTGCGGTGCGCGAAATCCGGCGGAGCGGGACCACGACCCGGTTCTGCTCGAACACGGTCGCCAGCACCGCCCCGTGACGGTCGAGGATCCGGCTACGCTGCGGCAGCGGCTCGACATGAAGCGAACGAGGCAGGTCATCGACCTTCTCGGCCACCTCGCGCGTCGCGAGTCCGGTGACCGCGGCCATCGGAAGCACCAGCCCAGCCATGAGGACGCCCAGCACCACGGACACGATCCCCATCCCGGCCAGGTGCGCGACGACGGATTGCAGTCGCGCACTCACTGCAAGAACGCCTCGAGGATGGGGCCAGCGGTTCCGGATCCGGACTGGCCGGTCTCCACGAAGACAGCCACCGCGAGGTCACCGTGGGTCGCGATCATCCAGGCGTGGGTGGCGAGCGACCCGTCCGGTCCCGGCGTTCCGTACTCGGCGGTACCGGTCTTGCCTCCCACCTCCCCGGGAATGTCCGCCAGGAACGTGCCCGACCCCTCGCTGACGACCGCTCGCATCAATCCACGAAGTGTCTCGCTTTCCCCATCCGTCAACGGGACCTCGGGCTTGTGCGGATTCACCGAGTGGTCCGGCAGGAGGGTAGGCACCACCGTGCGGCCGGCCTCGACTGATGCGGCGACGGCGGCCATCGCCATCGGGCTGGCGAGGACCTTGCCCTGACCGATGAGTGACGCCGCGTGCTCGGTCTCACCCGAAGCGGCCGGGACCTGTCCGAAGTACGCGGGAAAGCCCAAATCGTGGTCGACGCCCAACCCCAATGCGGCGGCGGCCTGCGCCAGATCCTTGCTCTCCAACTGGTCGCGTGCGGCGATCAGGGCCGTGTTGCAGGAATGGGCGATGGCCGAGGTGAACGTGATGTCGCCGACCTCGCTGACGGGGTAGTCGTCGTAGTTCTCGAACCATCTGCCGTCGACCTCGACGGTGTCGGTACAGGAGAGAACGTCGTCGGGCTCGACGCCGGCACGCAGGAGCGCCAGGGCGGTGACGATCTTGAACGTGGATCCCGGCGCGTACTGACCCGCGGTCGCGACGTTGAGGCCCCCGTTGCCGGGGCCGTTGGCGGCAGCGAGGATCTGGCCGTCTGAGGGGCGGACGGCGACGAGTGCGGATCGCGGTCCTTCCTCGCCCAAGGTCGCCAGTGCCTCCTCGGCCCGTATCTGCAGGTCGGGATCGATGGTCGTGGACAGGTCGCGGCCGCGGTCCGCCGCGACCCGGAAGAGCCGCCGACGCTGTCCGTCCGCACCTACCGCGACCACCTCGATCCCGCTTTCGCCCGCGAGCTGGTCCTCGTACCGCGCCTGCAGACCCGACGTGCCCACGACGTCCCCGGCCTCGATCTCTCCGCCGGACTCCTCGATGATCTCCGCCGTGGCAGGTCCGACCCGTCCAAAGAGCTCGGCGGCGAAGTCACGGGTCGGGGCCAGCGGCATCTCATCTTCGAGTGCCGCCGCCCCCGGAATCTCCGCATAGTGCGGATCGATGGACTCACGGGCGTCCTCGACACGGACGACGAGCGCCTCGACGAACGCTTCGGGACCGGCGGCTCGCACCTTCGAGACGTAGGCGGCGACATCGATGTCGAGCGCTTCCGCGATCCGCTGGGCGCTGGCGACGACCTGTCTCGGCTTCACCTTCGTCTTGTCCAGGCCGTAGCGGAGTACGGGACGTTCGGTCACCAGCGGCACACCGCCCTGGCCGAGGAACCGTCCGCGCGCGCCGTCCAGGGTGAACAACCCGAGGCGATCGCCGTCCTGGAGACTGGGCTCGAGCGCGCTCGGGGCCCAATCGACCTCCCACCTGTTGCCGTCGTCGACCAGCTGGACCGTGCTCGTGTAGCGCCACGCCTTCCGCGGGAACGACCAGTCCCACTGCAGGGTGACCTCGGCGTCGGCATCCCCGGCATCGACCTCGGCCACGGTGACGTCCACCGTCTCGTCATCCAAGGGCGCCACGAGTTGCGCGTACCGGTCGCGGTCGCTGTCCCGCGTCAGGGGGATGTCGGCCAACGAGTGTGCACTCATGGCATCGGCCAGGTCCTGGGCCAGCGCCTCCGCATCGTTCTGACCCAGCAGCGCGCAACTGGTGCAGGCGAGCAGGCTAACCAGGCCCAAGCTCAATCGTCGAAGCATGGGCGCAATGTTGGGAACACCCACGGCGAGAGTCAAAGACTATAATGCAATGGTAGCGATACGGAATGAATATCGCCGTGGATGCCCAGGTCAGACCCGGCGCTCGAACCAGACCTGGTCGTGCAGTGGAATACCGTCGACCGTCAGACCAGGCGGATAACCGTTCGCCTCGGTGAAGACGTCTCGGACCACATCGGTCATGCGGAATCCGCAGCGCTGGTAGAACCGCAGAAGGCCGACGTCGGCGGTGCCAGTGGCCAGCACCAGCCTGGACACTCCACTCCGTGTCGCCTCAGAGACGGCGCGCTCCAGCAGCGCCCGGCCCACACCCCGCCCACGGTAGGACTCCGCGACAGCCATGTTGGTGACCTCGCAGACTTCGGCGTCCCGGCGCACCAGCTGTACGTGGCCGGCCACCGTGCCGTCCGCCGCACGGGCTACCCACACCCGGCCGGAGTCGATGTAGGCGTCGAGGAGATCGACGGAGTCGTCGGCGATGCGAAAAGACCAGTACAGGTCTCGGTGTGCCCCGGGGTACTCCTCGATGGTCATGCTCATAGGCACCTCTCGCTGCGGTCGGACGCAACGACGCTACCGGCGGCGTCGCCCGACAGCGACCACCTAATCGATGTGCGCCTCACCCGCTGGCACCGTTAGGGTGTCCGCCATGTCGAGCCCTGAGGCGTCCACTGCGGGGGCGACGGTCACCCCGTCAGCCCCGTTGACCAGCTGAACTGCAGCTCCTTCCCACGGTCGCGCTTGACCGTGAGAGGACAGACCTGGGTGCTGACCGTGGTGACGAGACGCTCCATGTCCGTTCTCTCGCCTCGGAGTCCTCGTGCCTCTCGCTCTTTACCTTCTCGCCTTGGCGGTCTTCGCCATGGGAACCTCTGAGTTCATGCTCGCCGGCCTGGTGCCGGATATCGCAGCCAACCTCGATGTCTCGGTGGGGACCGCCGGTCTGCTCACCTCGGCCTTTGCGATCGGCATGGTCGTCGGAGCACCGAGCATGGCCATCCTCGCACGTCGATGGCAGCAAGGCGACGCGCTCCTCTGCTGCGTCGTGCTCTTCGCGCTCTGCCATGTAGTCGGCGCGCTGTCCCCCACCTTCGCGATCCTTCTTGCCACCCGGGTCGTCGCCGCACTGGCGAACGCCGGGTTCCTCGCGGTCGCGCTGAGCACGGCTGTCAAGCTCGTAGCCCCTGACCAGAAGGGCCGCGCCTTGGCGGTCTTGCTCTCAGGAACCACGATCGCCACCGTTGCCGGCGTGCCGGCCGGAGCTCTGATCGGCACCGCTCTGGGATGGCGCGCGACCTTCTGGGCGATCGCAGTGGTGTGCGTCCCGGCTGCCTACGGCATCGTGCGCAGCATTCCCCGTCGCTCGGCTCACGACTCGCCGGACTCCACCACTCAGCCCTCCCTACGGGCAGAGCTCGCCGTGCTCGGCTCGGCCAGGTTGTTGACGGCCATCCTGCTGGCTGCATTGGTCAATGCAGGGACGTTCGCCACCTTCACCTTCCTGGCGCCGATCGTGACCGACACGGCCGCCCTTGGTGAGCTGTGGGTCTCGTTCGCCCTCGTGCTGTTCGGCCTGGGGTCATTCGTCGGCGTCACAATGGCGGGACACCTCTCCGATAGCAGGCCAGTCCTCACGATCGGCATCGGCAGTCCCCTGTTGGTCGCGGGGTGGGTCGCGTTGGCGATGCTGGCCGATCAGCCCGCGGCGCTGCTGACGCTGGTGTTCACGCAGGGCGTCCTGGCGTTCGCAGTGGGAAGTACATTGATCTCGCAGGTGCTCTACGCGGCTGCGGACGCGCCGACGATGGGTGGGTCGTACGCGACTGCGGCGCTCAACGTCGGAGCCGCCGCCGGCCCCGTGATGGGCGCTGCCGCGCTCACCGCTGCGGGCAATGACGTGGGGCCGGTATGGGTCACCGTCGGCCTGACCGGGACTGTCTCGCTGGTCATGCTGCCCCTGCGACGGATGATCACGCCACGCGTCCCCACGAGCCTCCAGTGAACTGTTCGGGTCGCTCCTGCGCTCGATCCCGACCACCGAGCCGGCCCAGCGGCGATTCAGGCTATGGCGTCGGCGGACATCCGCAGCGGGGTGACGGCCGCTCGGGCCAGTTCGCCGATGGCCGCGTCCACGCGAGGGAGGTGCCGCTCCGCGCGCGCGGCCCGGGTGAGAACCGTGACGGCCACCGGGTGCTCCCCTGGGAAGCCGATGACCGCAGCCTCGTGGCGCAACCTGCCCAGGGTGCCGGTCTTGCCATGGACGGCAACGTCGTCGTGGGGGAAGCCCGACCCGATGCGGTGCCGCCAAGCCTGGTGGGCCAGGGCGTCGCGCACCAGCGCATGTGGCGGATCGGACCGGGACCACAGTACGCCCAAGACCTGGCAGAGGTCGGCCGCGCTGGAGGAGCTGGCCAGGGCGGAATCGTACTGGCTGGTGACCACATCGTGCTCGACGTCGGCCAGTGCCCGCTCTGCCAGCGCCGTGCTCGTCGCGCCGGTCTCCCGCTGGACGATGCGCAGGCTTTCCGTCGACCCGTGCCGGACGACGGTGTCCCGGAGCCCGATCTCCGCGAGCCAGTGGGACAGCCGGCCCAGGCCGACCCGCTGGAGGACCACATCGCCGGCGGCGTTGTCGGACACCGCCAGCATCAGTCGGACCGTGTCGCGGAGCGTGAGGGTCACTTCGTCGAGGAGCATCGCGATTCCCGTGGGGCCCGGCGTGCGCTCTCCTGGGGTAAGGACAAGCCGCTCCCCGCCGTCGAGGGCGCCGCTGCTGACGAGGTCTGCCCACGCGATCGCGAGCGGCAGCTTGTAGAGCGACGCGACGGCCACCGGCTGGTCGCCCGCGAGCGTCACCTCGCCCTTGGGGCCAGAAAGCCTGGTCGCGTGCACCCAGGCGGTCACTCCGGCGTCCTGGGCGATCTCCCGGAGCCGCTCGCGGACCGTCACGACAGCTCACCCTCCAGGAGGGTCGCCGCGCCCTCGTGGTCCAGATCCGGACGGCGCGCCGCCGGCACTGGCAGCACCACCCGTAGCCGCAGCGGCAGCGTTTCACCCTCGAGCGCGAGCCCGGCACCGGGGTCAGGTGTGAGTCGTACGGCGCGACCCGCCGCCACCATCGCCTGGCGTGCGAGGGGTTCGGCCTCCTCTACGTTGGCGCCGCTGTGCCCGGCCCGGCGCAGGCTGTCGACCAGCTGGTCGTGTGCGGGGGGGGTGGTGCCGTCGGGGAGGCACCGCTAGCGGTTGAGCGATGGACGCCAGCCGCACCGGCCCGGACGACGGCGCCTCCGGCAGACCGCCAGGGACCACCAGCCGGTTCGGCACCGTGCAGACCGGACCGGGGCGGGTCCCGTCGATGACACCGGGATGTCGCACGACCGCAAGGTCGAGGTCGCCGGCGCGGAGCCGGTCCATCAGCTCGACGCTGCCCGCGACCAGGGGGGTCACCAGAACGCCGTGGTCAGTCAGCCCACGCACCAGGTCCGGAATCCGACCTTCGAGGTCAGCTGCCAGACCCACCCGCAAGGACGCGGTGACCACCCAGCTGCCGGCTTGCTCCAGGAGTTCGTCGGCCGCCGCCAGGAGGTCCTCTGCCCGCGGTAGGAGCGCCGCCCCTGCCTCAGTGATCCGCACACCTCGCGCGTCGCGGTCGAACAGCCGCACGCCCAGGTGGCGCTCCAGGCGCTGCACTCCCTGGGACAAGGGCGGCTGTGTCATCCCGAGGGTCGCCGCCGCGTGGCCGTAGTGCCGCTCCTCGGCCACCGCCACGAAGAAGCGCAGATGACGGAGAAGATCCACTGCAGCATGATAGTGCTTCGCTATCGAGTCCCGTCATCGAAACATTCCGCCTCTCGTGCGGCGTGATGGCTCCTCGTCAGCGCCACCACGTGCTGAGCGAGACGTACCCTCTGACTCCGTCGCTCCCCAGGCGGTAGCCCACACAGAGCTTCCTCCGGTCGACCAACGAGTTGGCCGAGCACTGTTCTTTCGATGGCAGCCTGTCCAAGATGGATTCGGGTGTGTCGGACGGGCTACCTTCGACGTCGAACTCGAGATAGCAACCGCCGGAACCGCACCCCGCTCTCTCGTCACTGATCGTGAGTCCGTCGGGTAGGTCGGGCAGATCATCTCGCGACGGAACCGTTGCCTCGACGTAGACGGTCAGATTCAGCAGCACCACGGTCACCGTCAACGCCACGATCGATGCGACGCCGGCCCACACGAGCCGATTCATCGGAGGCATATCCAAATCGTCGTCACGCCAACGATGCGAGTCAAAGTCCGTCGGTGACTCCCCGCGATAGCGTTTCTCAATCACTCGGCTCGCCTAGAGTCGCAGGGCCTCGGTCGTCCAAGGATCCGGCCCATATCGGATGGCTATGGCGGGGGGTTTCGTTGCGTCTTTGACCCGGCGGACACGGACCACAAAGGATTCCTTCCATGCTTCGCCGACGTCGGTTCTGGACTGTGTTCTCGCTGTTCGCGGTCCTTCTCGCAGTCGGGATGGGTGCTGGTGTGGTCCGCGCCCTCGACGAGTCCTCATCGGAGAAGTGGGAGCGCTTCGCGCAAGAAGACCTGCTTCGAATGCATCGTGATCTCGACGAGTCCATCGCGCTGCTGCGTGCCTCCGGGTTCGAGATCACGGGCCAGGACCTGGCCGCCTGGCTTCGTAACCTCGACAAGGGCGGGTACCTCGCACCTGGCTCGACCGCCATGAGGCTGTACCGCCAGGACTTGGATGCCGATCACTTCCTGGTCATTGCTCACGGCAGGTGGCATAACGCGCTCACGGAGTCCACCAGCACCGGCAACGCGTGCGCTCGTCTGGAGCTGACCCCTGAGCCACAGCAGCCCCTGGGCTTCACCGAGGTGTCGTGCCCGGCGGATGTGGAGGCGGAAGTCGCCACCGCTGTGCCCCCACCGCTGTGCCCGGTCGGCGGGTGTGCCGAGGACGACAACTTGTTGGCCCGAACCGTCCTGCGCGTGCAGCGCGCCCGCTGGGACACGCCCGTCGGCTCGCGAGTGAGGCTGTCGCCCCGGCCCGTGCCAACCAGGCCCGTCGGTGACCTGCGAACAGACTCGACCGCCCTTCGGTGTGCTCCAGGTACGCGTGACGTGGGGGTTCACGCCGGGTACGTCGAAGGGCGGCGCGTTCCTGTGCGCTTGTGTGCGTTGCCGGACCTGCCCAGCTCGGGAGCGGAGAGCTCGCATCGAAGCGGCTTCTACGTTCGTGGCGCGCGTGGACAGGCCATTGTCAACGCGCGCGTCTCCGGTGCGGCGCAGTCGCTCGTCGAGGCTGCACGCCGAGAGGGCATCCGGCTCTCGGCCAACAGCTCCTTCCGCACGATGCGCCACCAACGGCGCCTGTGCAGGGACGACCTTGGCTGCCGCACCGGCAACCACAGGCTCGTCGCCCCGCCCGGCCACTCGCAACACCAGCTCGGTGTCGCCATCGACTTCGCCGGGACCCGGGTGACGGCCGCGGGATCTTGCGAACGACGCGCCGAGGACCCGACGAGCCGAGTCTGGACGTTCCTCCACCGCCATGCCGGTCGCTTCGGTTTCCGTCAGTACGCCGCCGAGTCCTGGCACTGGGACGCCCTACCGGGGCCGGCGCGATGCCGCTCGCGAGACGCCGATCACTACCATCCGCCCGCATGAGCGAAGCGAGCCTGAAGACGACCCTCGTCCAGCTCGAGGCTCAGGGCTGGGACTCCCTCTGCGACGGCACCGGCGGGCAGTTCTACGGAGAGCTGATGACCCAGGACGCGGTGATGGTGCTGGCCAACGGCATGGTCCTGGACCGCGCAGCCGTCATCGAGTCGCTCGAGCACGCACCACCGTGGAGCGGCTACGAGATCGTCGACGAGCGGGTCATCCGCACCGGCCCCGACAGCGCGATCCTGGTGTATCTGGGCCGCGCCTCCCGAGACGGCGACGCCTCGTCCTTCGTCGCCATCATGTCGAGCGCATACCGGCTGCAGGACGGTGAATGGCGCCTCTGCCTCTACCAGCAGACCCCCGTGCCCGCCGGCGCCTGATGTGTACCGACAGCACTGGCCTCTGGCCCGGGCGCACGCAGGTGTGCCGGAGGAGGAGGGGAGAGATGTGACCGTCACTTTGCGAGCCGCGGACCGGGAGGCCGTCACCCGGTTACCGGACGGCCGACTGCTCGCCCGAGCCGAATGGGGACCCCCCGGGGGCCCGCCCGTCCTCCTTTGCCCCGGCGCCGCGACCAGCCGGCTCCTCGGCATGGACGCACAGGCGGTCGATGCCGCCGGTGTCCTCCTCGTGTCCTTCGACCGGCCAGGTTTGGGTGGGTCGACGCACGATCCGGGAAGAACCCTCACCTCGTGGGCAGCCGACGTCGCCCACGTCGTCGCGCAAGAGCGGTGGCCACGGCCGGTGGGAATCGGCTTTTCCCAGGGTGGGCCCTTCGCTTTGGCCTTGGCAGCCGCTGGCACAGTCAGCGCCGTGGCCCTCGTCTCGGCGCAGGACGAGCTGTCTGCTCGCAGGGAGGATCTCGATGAGCACCTCCTCGGCCTGGTCGACGCCGTCGCCGCTGATCCCAGCTCCGTCGAGCGCTCGATGGCGACGACCGTCGAGCCGGTGTCCTTCGTCGCGATGGTTCGGGAGATGAACGGCGGGGCGGACCGCCTAGTCTACGAGGAGCGCCTATTCGCCGAGTACTTCTCCGCAGCGGTACGCGAGGCGCTCCGCGGCGGTGCTGAGGGCTACGCGCGTGACCTGGTGCTCACCCTGGGTGCGTGGCCGTTCCGGCCGGAGGACATCACGATGCCGGTCCACCTTTGGTACGGCGCCCTCGACGACAGTCCCGTGCACTCGCCGGATCACGGTGCTCGCCTCGCCGCGCGCATCCCGAACGCGCGCCGGACCATCGTGGAGGGCGAGGGCGGAGCGATTCTCTGGACCCGGACGGCCGAGATCCTGGCGGACCTGGGGCGAATGCCGCGATGAGCACCACGGCGTCGCGCCGTGACCGGGGCATGGACTCACTGCGGCTTCGTCGCCCAGTGGACGACGACCATTTCCTGAAGGAAGGCGTGGTGGCCCACGTCGACAAAGCCTGCCCCGCTCAACGTTTCAGCCACGTTCGTGGGACCTAGGAACGCCAGAGTGGAATCCTGGAGATACCCGTAGTCTCTCGCATCGCCGGCCACTAGATACCCGACGATCCGTGGCCACCGGCGGGCGAGGAATCTGGCGACCGAGCCACCGGGCCCGCGACGGCCGGGGGCGGTCTCGAGGGCGACTAGACGGCCGCCCGGCTTCAGGACGCGCCACTGCTCCAGCAGCCCCGCTTCCAGGTCGTCGACGAGGTAGCGGAGCAGGTAGCCATGAGTCAGAACGTCGAACGACCCGTCGGAGAAGGGCAGGAAACGAGCGTCGGTCTGCAGCCACCTGATCGTGCGCGCCGCTGGCCGACGTAGGGCCAGCTCGAGCATCTGGGGCGTGAGGTCGGCGGCCACGATGTCGGCGGACGGTTGACGGCGCCTGGCGTCCAGAGCGAGCTGCCCTGTTCCGGTGGCCAGGTCGAGGAGCCGCTCGCGCGGACCCAGGTTCGCTTTGTCCTGGACGTATCTGCGCCAGCGACGATCCATGCCAGCCGTCAGCAGCAGGTTGCCGAGGTCGTATCGGGGGGCCACCCGGGCGAACATCGAGCGGACCCTGTCCGGACTGAGCGCGGGGCCGGTGCGCCCACCGAGCTCAGCGCCGATCTCGTTGCTCACGCTCGCGCGAGCTCGGCGCCCTGCGCGGGCTCTGCGAACTCGTTGTCGACAAGGCGGCGGCGCAGAACCGACAGCCCGTAGATGGAAGCGCCAGGGAAGGAGGCGAGGGCAAGCAGGATCATCGCCGGAGTCGGGTCGCCCTGGTTGGCGAGGAGCACTTGGGTCAGGCTCTGCAGTGCAGCGGTCGTGCAGCCGGTCCACGTGACCAGCCACGCGGTCCGCGATCGGCGCACTGTCGGGCGCGCCAGCAGGGGGGTCAGCCAGCCGATGATGGCGAACAGACCAGACAGCACGAGCACGGTGCGCTGTGCGACGGCGTCCATGCCGTGCGGCCCGGCTTCTCCTGGCCCGAGGACCCCCCAGGAAACCATGGTCACCCCGAAGGGAAGCAGGCCGAGAGCGCCGGCAATGGTCGCCCAAGCCGCGGGGCGGCGAGGGGGGCGACTAAGGACCCATCCCCATCGATCGAGCGAGTACCGCCAAGCGAGAACCGCGATCCCGAGAGCCAGCAGCCCGAACCCGCCGTACGCGATCGCGAACACCCATGGGCTCATGTTGTCCATTCCCCTCGTGTGCAGGTCACCCGCGACGACGAGCTGGAGGGCGCTGCCCATGGTGAGTCCCAGCAGGATCGGAGCCAGTAGACCGGTCGCACCTCCAGCAAGGCCGAGTACCGCCCAGGCAGGGACGCGCCGGCCCCATGGTCGGACCAGCGCGATCGCCAAAGCCACGGCCAACAGCTCGAGAACGATCGTGACGATGTTGCCCGCGACCATCCGTGAGCTGTGGAGCTCTGCGACTTGGGCATCGGTCCTTAGCCCGACCGTGCTGCCGGCAAGCCAGGCGAGTTTCAGCGCCGTGTAGGGCACGACCGCCACTACGACCAAGCACATGGCGATCCACTGGGAGCGCGTCCCCATCACTCCTCCAAAATAGAGATAGGCATCTAGAGATCGGTATCTAGAATGAAGTAGGATCCAGCCATGGTCAAGCCCGCGCGGTTCACCGTCGACGACCTCCTCGATGGCGCGACCGCGGCCGTCCACGCGCACTGGCGATCAGCCACGGTCGCGCACGTCACGGCGCTATTGGGTGCGCCCTCGGGGTCGATCTACCACCGGTTCGCCTCCCGCGACGCGCTCTTCGCCGCCGCATGGATCCGTGCTGTGCGCCGCTACCACGCACAATTCGACAGAATCGCGACGATCGGCGACCCGGTCGAGGCCATCGTCGAGACCGGCCTGCTCATCCCCCGGTTCTGCCGCGCGCACCCACGTGACGCCCGAATGCTCACAGTCTTCCGCTACAAGGACCTGGCGGCCGACCCGCCTGCCGGACTTGAGGACGACCTTCGCGACCTGAACGCCCCCGTAGGGCGCCTGCTCTCTGACCTCGCCGAGCGGCGCTACGGGCGCGTGACCAAGCGCGGACTCGAGCTCGTCTCCCTCGCCGCCCGCGACACGCCCCTCGGCATGGTGCGCAGCCTCATCGGCGAACCGATCCCTACCTGGCTGGACGCTCCGGTGCGCGTGGCCTGTGAAGCTGTCGCGTTGCTCAACGACTCGCAGTGACGCTAGCGGGAGTCCTCGCCCGGTCGGCTCGGCAGCGCGCCTGGAGCAGCCCGCGCTTTGCTCACGGGCAGTTGACTTACTGCGTGTGTCCTACTTGATGCGCGAGGTGTGCGCCGGAGAGCGGCGACGAAGCTTCCTCGGCTATCCAATGATTGTGAGCGGGCCTTCGTCCGCCGTAGGTGGCTCGAATTGGTCGAAGTACTGGACGACGAGGTCTTCGGTAACCACGAAGTCGTCGGAGTGACTGCCACGTCTGGTCCTCATGCGGCTCAGGACCGTTTCGCGATCGGTCGCGAGGTAGATCGTCTCAGGTACGACGCCTGTCGGCTCGAGCAGCTTGCGGTAGTCGTCGCGCATCCGCCGTGACCAGAACGAGAAGTCGAGGACGACGTCGTTGCCCGCCGCGACGACCTCCAGCAGCCGGGACCGCAGGTCAGCCTCGATCTCGTCGTGCACGTCTGGGGGTGGTGGCAGCGTCGAGATCCCGCGACGCCACATCTCCACGTCGAAGGAAAGCCGAACCATCCCCTCGCTCTCCAGGCGTCGGGCGTACGTCGACTTCCCTGCCCCCGAAGGTCCGCACATGAAGATCACGCGGCTCATGGATGGACCCTACGTCCCTGCGACTGTCGTTTCGGTGGAGCGTAGCCCGGCGTTCCCACGCTGCGGCCGCAACTAGCTAAGGAGCCCGCGGGCTTGGCTCGGGAGAGGTGTCGCAGCGTGGTCGCGATGCAGGCGATTGCGGTCTGGAGCCAGCCGGTGGCCGGGTTGGTGGTGTTCTCGAAAACGACGTCGCCTAGCGTCGGGCGCGGCCGAGGCGGCCGTGGGCGACCTCGACGCGCCAAGCGTGCCGGATGGGCCGGAACACCGGCTGCCTGTCGTCCAATCCCACACGCGGACTTCCACGGCGCTGGCGGCTGAGCCTGCGGCAGCAGCGGCGGGTTCACTAGAATGATCTCGAGCCGTTCGGCGACGGCTTGGCCGGCGAGGTGTTCCAGCATCAGCTCGCTGGCCCGTTCTCGTGGTGGAGGCCGGCACGGCGAGTGCACCCACGGGCGGGCCGGTCCGTCGACGGCCACGACACGCCTGACGCCTTTGATGCGGCCTTTGGGGTCGCCGCGGTCGTGAAAGGTGCATCCGTCGTTGGATGCCCCGCGGGCCAGTGACTGTCGATGACGACCATGAAGGGGCGTCGCGTCCGCCCGTCCACCTCGCATGAGGCCGCGTCAGCACCGACAGGGCACGCGTCCACGTGCCGTTGCGCGATCAGCGGCGAAACTTCGACAACACCTGATCCACGGCACGAACGGCTCCGGCAGGAAGTGCCACTGGCAGCCGGTGTGGGAGATGCAGAGCATCTCCTCCACAGCGCTCCGCAGGTCAGCCGCGTGGCTGGGTCCCTGCTTGCCCGGTGCGTTGAACACCGGTTCCAGTAGCGTCCACTGCTCATTGGTGAGGTCAGTCGAGACGACGTGACCGACACGGTGCGACCAAGCCGCTGGCGGCAGTCCCAACCAGATGGGACAGTCCCAGTTAGTTTGGATGCAGCCTAGCTCGGGACGTGGCACGCCGGTTGCATCGTTCCTGCAGGTCGGAAACCATTCAGGCCATGGCATTGTCACCGCCGCCGCGGGCGATCGATCGCGTCCTTGAACTCGAAAGGGAGCTTCAAACACCGGCCTGCCGAGCCGACGAAGCCCGACTCAGGAACCTTCTCGCGCCCGACTTCGTAGAGATCGGGGCGTCCGGTCGTCGTTGGGATCTGGAGAGCATCTTGATGATGCTGCGCGATGAGAGCGCAGCAGCGGACGGTGCCGTCATCGAACTCGCGGGTCTCACGGCGCGGCTGCTGGCTCCGGGCGTGGTCCAAGTCTTCTGGGAGTCCGACTGGGCCGGACGGCGCGCACGCCGGACATCCGTCTGGTGCGAGCGCCAGGGGCGATGGGAGCAGGTCTACCACCAGGGCACTCCACTCTCCTGATCGCCATGCTCGCCTGTGTGATGTCTGGGCGGGTGACCACTCGCGGTACTGCCGTCGTACCCCGTCATCTCGGTCGGACAGTGCGGCGCCAAGGCACCGCCCGAGGCGCTGCACTCCCCTGCGAGACCGGAAACCGGGTTGTGTCGAAAGGCGCAGCCGCGTGACCGTGACTGCCGCTCGTTGCCCGCTGTGCAGAAGGCAAAAAGCGAGGAGGACCTAGCACCGGAGCATAGGTTTTCGCTATCGATACCCGAGTTGAGGCACTTCGACTCCCCGACCGGCGTACGCCACCATTTCGACATGCATGTTTCCTCCCGGGACCTGACGCCACGAGTTGCGTCGACGACCTTGTGCAGATCCCATCCTCGGTGCTTGGTCGCGGAGGGCCCAGCCCCCTCCTTCACTTCCAGCACCGGACATGTAACGCCGGGCCGGTCACCCGGAGCCCTCTGGCGGGTATATGTACCGGTCAAGGACCAGACGAGCGTTCACTTCGGCAAGGACCTCGCCTGATCGCGATGGAAGGACGCGCTCGATGACCCCGCCGGCCGACCGCTCCCGCGTCATCTGGGGCGTCCTCGCCGGCCTGGCCGCGCTGGCGGTGCTGGCGTTCCCCATCACAGGCGTCGGTGTTCTGGCGATCGCCAGTTTCACCGGCTGCTTCATCGAGTGCGGGGAGACCTATCCATGGCGTGGCGTGATGTGGACGGTGGCGGGGGCTCTGATGCTGGCGGTTCCGTTCCTCGTGGGGGGCCTCGTGGCGCGAGTCCGTCTACGACGGCTGTGGCCGTGGGCGATCGTGCCCACACTCGTGCTCGCCGCGGCTGCGGCGTTCGCGCAACGCGCCATCTGAGACAATCACCTCCTGAGCGACCGGTCCAGAACAACCGTCCGGGCCGATGGCCGTGGCGGGAGCAGTCCTCATCTCAACGCGAGCGAGCACGATCATCGGCAAGCTGATCTGCGACAAACGGGCGGTCGTCGCGCTGTTCGCCAGCCTCCTCGTGTTGAACGCCTTCGCCATCCAACACGGGCGGTACGGCGCCTGATCGTGACATGACACCATCCCCAGGTGACGACACCCGGGTTGAGGTCCGACTGCGCGCGCTGCTTCGCGCTGTGCTGCGTCCTCCTGACCTTCTCGGCATCGGCGGGCTTCGGAGTCGACAAGCCCAGCGGGCGCCCGTGCCGCAACCTGCTCGAGGACGACAGCTGCCGCATCCACGCGACGCTGCGTGAGGACGGCTGGCCAGGTTGCACGGTCTTCGAGTGCTTCGGTGCCGGCCAGCAGGTCTCCCAGGTCACCTACGCCGGTGTCTCCTGGCGCGAGCCCGGCAGTCCGCCGCACCGGGTGGCCGAGATGGCCGCGGTGCTGTCGGTCATGCGCCAACTGCACGAGATGCTAGTCCACCTCGCCGAGGTCGCACGACGCTCCCCCGACCCGGCCGCCGACGCGGTCCGAGCGGAGATCGAAGATCTCACCGCCGCCGACCACGAGACCATCCTGCTCGCCGACGTCGAGTCGCTCCACGAGCGGGTGGGCCGGCTGCTGGCAGAGGCCAGTGCACGCGTCCGACGGTCGTGGCCAGCCGCGCGGGACCACTCCCGCGCCGACCTCGCCGGACGGCGGATCGCCGGCGACCACAACGGCGCGACCTTCCGAGGCGCGCTCCTGATCCGGGCGGACCTCTGTGGAGCCACGCTGCGCGACGCGGATTTGCTCGGCGCCGACCTCCGCGACGCCGACGTACGCGGCTGCGACCTGTCGAGCGCGCTCTTCCTTACCCAGCCGCAGGTCAACGCGGCCGTCGGCGACCCGGCGACCACCCTTCCGGACGGCTTGTCGCGCCCCGCACGCTGGCAGCGCTGAGCCGTCGGAATGCCAGGCTCGCCCGTGAGACGGGGCATCAAGAACCGCGACGTCCTCCGCCTCTACAACGAGCGCGGCGCCTGCCTGGCCGGCGCCCGACTGGCTGACGGCATCCGTCACGGCGTTGTGCAGTTGGCAACGGGAGTTTGGTTCGGAAGCCGGTCACCGCGCGGGGGCTCGCGCGGTGAAGGTCAGGTCGTCGACGGCTAGGACGTCGCCATAGGCCTTGGTCAGGTGGACCTTGATCATGTGCCGGGCTCCGGATCGCGCCCGATCCCGGCTTCGTGGGCGAGGATCGCCGCCTGCACGCGGTTCGCCACACCGAGCTGGTCCAGGATCGCGCTGACATAGATCCGCACGGTGCCTTCCGCGAGGTGAAGCTTGCGCGCGATCTGCGCGTTGGAGGATCCGGCCGCTACTAGGGCGAGGACGTCGGTGTGCCGCGGTGACAGGCCGTCGAGGGCGCGCCGGGCGCGGGTGCGCGCCGTCGTGTGTGCGTAGCCGGTGTTCTCGACCAGCCATCTGGCGACGCTGGGCGAGAAGAACGCGCCGCCCTCGGCGACCGAGTGCACCCCGAGGATCAGCTCGCGGGGGGCGCCTGCCTTGAGCACGAAGCCGCGGGCACCGCCGGAGATGGCTCGCGCCACGTAGTCGCCCTCGGAGAAGGTCGTCAGCATCATGACGGCGGTGTCGGGGCAGGCGCCCAGGACTGCGGGGAGCGCCGCCAGACCGTCCAACCCGGGCATCCTGATGTCGAGCAGTACGACGTCAGGTCGGTGACGGCGTACTAGTTCGACAGTCGCCCGGCCGTCGACCGCCTCACCTACGACCTCGATGGTCGGATCCGAAGAGAGCACGGCGGCGACACCGGCACGCACCATCGCGTCGTCGTCGGCAAGCGCCAGCCGGACGCGCTGCTCCTGGGGCGCCCCCGTCACGGTGCCTCCGGGTGAACGACGTCCGTCGAGCTGACGGTGTCATCGTCGAAGCAGACCCGGTAGACCTGCCCGCGATCGAAGAAGCTGACCTCGCCCTCGTAGAACCGGCACTCGATGCCCTCCGGTGGCGTCGCAACCCGATCGGTGGGTGGCTCCAGCATCTCCACAGGCGGAAGGATGCGCTCGGTCTCGGCGCGGGAGTCGCCGACGTCGATCCGGGCGAACTCCTCCGGGGTGAGCACCGAGGCGATGGTGACGTAGGTGAAGTAGCTGGTGAGAAGCACCGCGATCAGCAGCAGGCCCAAGACCGGCACGAGGACCACCCGCAGCAGGCTGCGTTGCGCGTCTCGCCGGCCAGCGGCCAGCTCGGCGTGCGGCAGGGCGAGGCCTGGCCGATCGTCGGCTGGCTGCGCGTCCTCACGCGCCCGGATGGGGACGTGGGCGAGAAGCTCGAATCCATCGGCGAGTTGCTCTGCCCGCAGCGAGCCGCCGAGGTGCTCGACCCGCTCGGTGAGCCCGAGCAGGCCCCGGCCGCCGCTGGGTGCGCTCTGCACGCTGCCGACCGACCCCCGATCCTTCACGCGCAGGACGACCTCGTCGCTGACACGCTCGATGTGCACTTCGACGCGAGCCCCCGGGGCGTGCTTGACGACGTTCGTCAGGCCCTCCTGGATCACCCGCCCGACCGTGTGTGCGACGACCGGAGGAAGGGTGTCCAGGTCGATCGTCGAGGTCAGTCGCGCGTCGAGGCCGGCGTCCGCGGCACGACGTACGACGTTTCGTGGGTCCCCGGCCGGCGGCTGAACCGGTGCCGGGTCGGCGCCGTCGGTGAGGAGCCCGACGATGTCATTGAGCTGTTCGGCGGCTCGTGTGGTCGCGGCCCGCAACCGGCCAGCCTCGCCGGACCGCTCGGCGGCAGTGACAACACCCACCTCGAGCGCTCCGGCGTGCAGCGCGATGAGGCTCAGCTGGTGGCCCAGGGTGTCGTGCATCTCCTTGGCGAGCCGGGCCCTCTCTCGCAGCCTGCCTTGCTCGGCACGTTCCCGCTCGCGCTGTGCCAGGGAGCCCAGTAAATCGGCTTCTGCTCGCCGCAACGCGAGACGGTCGCGAAGGTGACGCCCGATCAGCCAGGGCAACAGCGCCGAGACCACGGCGGCGGCGACGACTCCCGCCCAGATCCGCGGATCCCACCACGACGCGCCCAGCGCTATCGGGGCGAGCACCAACCCGACGACCACCGCCACGGCGAACCACCGGGCTCCCGTGTCACAGCGCCCCAGCAGATACGCCCACACGGGCACGGTGAGCACGACAACCGGGTGCAGTGCCATGCCGGCAACGCCCAGCAGTAACAGGGTGGACCACAGCACCACGGGTACACCAGGCAGTCGAAGACCCGACCGGTCTCGAAGGTACTTCACGTTCACCACCGTAGGTGCCGAGCCACCGCCTTGCGCATTGACGAAAGTCAGCGTCGAGGACTGACCGATGACAGCAGACGCCGCAGCCCTCCCCTCTCTAGCGTCTCGGCCGTGACCGAGTTCCTGACTACAGTGGCCGACGAGTTCGGGCCCACGCTGTTGGCGGCGGCGCTGTTCGCGGCGTTCGCCGAGTCAGCGTTGGGCGTGGGCTCCTTGCTGCCGGGCGAGGCCGTGATCTTGGCCCTCAGCGCCTCGGTCGCCGCACCGCCGCAGGCACTGTGGCTGGTAGCGGCTGTCGCCGTCGGAGCCATTGCCGGCGACCACACCGGCTACCTGCTCGGCCGCAGCCAAAGCACCACCATCCGGACCTCTAGACCGATCTCGCGCATCGGCGTGCCCAAGTGGGACCGCGCCGCCGCACTCGTACACCGACACGGGTCCCTGGCAGTCGTGGCAAGCCGCCTCTTCCCCGTCGTGCGCACCCTGACGCCCGCCGTTGCCGGCGCCACCGCGCTTCCCTACCGGATCTTCTGGATCGCGTCCGCCACCGGCTCGGTGCTGTGGGCCGGGCTCTGGGTCGCGATGGGCACCGCGGGCAGCTCCCTGATCGCCCACGCCGGGCGTCAACTGGGGCCGGTCGGTGTCGCCGCACTGGTCCTCGTTGCCGCATCGGTCGCGGCCCTGCTCGTGCTGCGGCGCCGTCGGCTCACCGCTACCGCCCCCACCATCGATTTCGCCCCAGGAAAGGACCGCAGGTGACAACACCTACACCCCGACGCCTTCTCCTCGCTGTCGCCGCCGCGGCCCTGAGCGTGCTCCTCGGCGCGGGGCCGGCTTCGACAGCGACCGGAGCCGAGCATCTCGACCCGCAAGACGTCGAGCAGACGGTCGCCGACTACCTCGAAGAGTCCGGAGCCCCGGGCGCCGCGGTCGCTGTCACCCGCGGCACACGGGTCCTCTACACCGGCGGAATGGGCACCGATGGCTCCGGAGAGCCGATGACCGCCGACACCCGGTTGCGGATCGCCTCGCTGTCGAAGTCGTTCACCGCCCTGGCCGTGATGCAGCTCGTCGACCGCGGCCGGATCGACCTCGACGACCCCGTGATCGACCACCTGCCGGAGTTCTCCCTCGACGACGACCGCGCCGACGAAATCACCGTGCAGCATCTGCTCAACCAGACCTCCGGCATGGCCGACGCCGCCTCCCCCGACGAGTACGTCACGGGGCCCACCGACTTGTCCGCGGCCGTACGACGCCTGCGGCCGGCATCGCTCGTCGCGGACCCAGGCACCGAGTGGAACTACCACAACCCCAACTACCACGTGGCCGCCCGGCTGGTGGAGGTCGTCAGCGGCCAAGACTTCACCGACTACTTGCGCGCCCACGTCTTCGAGCCCGCCGGCATGGACGCCTCGACCGCCACCGCCACCACCAACACGTCGGTCCCCGGACTCGCCGAGGGACACACCTTCGCCTACGGGCAACCGGTGACGGTCGACGGACCGAACTACTTCACCGCCGGCGCCGGCGGAGTGGTCAGCACCGCCGAGGACATGGCCAACTGGTTGGTGCTGCACAACAACAACGGGCTGGCAGCCACCGGCCGCCAGGTCGTCTCGACAGCAGCCGTGCAGCAAATGCACACCGCCCAGGAACCAGGCGGCGGCACCTACGGACTCGGCTGGTATCACACCCCGGCCGAGGACGACCGGGCCGAGCACATCTCCCACAGCGGCGGAGCCGCCGCGTTCAGCGGCTACCAGGTGATCTACCCGACCCCCGGCGAGGACTACGGAATCGTGGTTCTGCTGAACAGCGGTGCCAGCCTGACCGGACCGACACCGACCGACCCCGCGCAGGAGATCGCCGCACTGCTCAGAATCGACTCCCCGCCCAAGGACGACCCGTCGCGAGCTCTCGTCGTCGACCTCGCGACCACGCTGGTCGGACTGCTCATCGCCACCGCAGGATGGCGAGGCCTCCGTCGCGCACCACTCTGGGCGAGACGGCGACGAGATCAGGCACCCCTGTGGGCAGCCGTGCGGCTGACGCCATACCTGCTCGGGATCGGGTTCGTGCTGGCCATCCCTCGCCTGCAGCTAATGCTGATGCAGCGCGACGCTCCATGGCAGGTGCTCTTCTACGTCGCCCCAGTCCAGGTCGTCGTGCTGGGCGTCCTCGCCGCAACGTGCACCGCCGTGATAAGCGCGCGCGTCGCCCACCTCGTGCTGGACCGATCAGAACGGCGGCGACCGATGGTCGCAGATTGAAACGCATCATGACTCCTGTGGTGGGATGCCGAGCGGCGTTCGCCGGACCGCGCCGACAGGTAACGCCGGGATGCTGTTCAGTTACGGGTCGAAGGGCCCGCGGACGGCGTTCCCCGGGCTGTGACCCGAGTTGTCAGATCAGGCCCGGCGCGGCTTCGCGGTCAAGTGGGTCCGCGCGGCGCGGCTCAGTTCATGTGCGGCGGCGGTCCACCAGTAGAGGACTTCGCGACCAGATCGTCGTCGCTGTAGCAGGCCTGCTTCGTGCAGGACTCGGAGATGGGCGGCGACGGTGCTGAGTGGGAGGTTGGTCGATGCCGCGATGGCGCTGGTGCTGATCGGTTGTTCTGCGCTTTGGAGGACGGTGGCTCGTCTGCGGCCGAGTAGGGCGCGCAGTGACGCTGGTCCGGCTCGGTCTTGGTCGGCGAAGATCCCGATAACGGGGTAGACGATGCCGTAGTGCGTCGGCTCAGCGAGGTTCCACGTGACCCAGCCGCTTCGGCAGTGGGCTGCGTAGAAGGTCAGCTGGCGGCCGCGAATGTCGATGTCGGGATAGGGACGAGCGTCGTACTGGAGGCGATTGTTGCCGACCCATCTCGTGCCGTCGCGGAGGTCGTCGAAGACCGCGGCCCAGCCGCTCCGGGCGAGTCGATTGGTCCTGGCAACCAGGTCGGCCTCGAGGACGCGGTGCCGGGTCGGCCACTCGGGCGCGACCGTTGTCTGCCACACCCACCGAAGTAGTGCGGTTGCATGGGCGGCGAGGCCCGGGCCCAGCAGGTCGGCAGCGAGCGGCCGTCGCACGTGCTCTAGGTCTGCGCGGAGACAGTCGTCACTCAGTGCCTCGATCTCGCTCAGGTGCGGCTCGATCGAGGTGTGCTCATCGTTGCGTGGCGGTGCGGTGAGGAAGTCCGCGGCCCACGTCGGTGACACCGCGTGAGCAGCGATCGCTGCTTGAACAGGATGCGCAGCCAGGTGGTCGCCAAGCTGTTCGATGTAGCGGCGGCGCCAAGCAAGGTGCCAGGGCATCGGGTCGGGACGGAGCAGGACGCTGAGCGCCGCCACGCACTCCGCCAGCTCTGAGGTGCCGAAGCGCGCGCGGGCCAGCGTGTCGCTATCGACCAAGAAGTCCGCCATGTTTCCACTCCAACGGAAACTGTAGGTGCATCAGCACCGTCGGCGCGACGCTGAGCGGCGTGTCTCACCCGAAGCGGCGATGGCCGCGCAACTTCTACGCACTGTGGGCGGCCACGGCTACGACGAACCTGACCGACGGCGTGGTGAAGATCGGCTTGCCGTTGCTTGCGGTGAGCATGACCAGTTCGCCGGGCGCCATCGCTGCCGTCACCGCACTCGGATCACTTCCATGGCTGTTGTTCGCACTGCTGGCAGGTGCTGTCGCTGACCGCGTGGATCGACGTCGATTGATGATCGCCCTCAATCTCGTGCGCGTTTTCGTTGCCTTCGTCATGGTGCTCCTGCTCGCGACCGGAGTGTTGATCTTGCCGCTGGTTTACGTCGGCGCGTTCGCCCTGGGCACCTGTGAAGCGTTCATCGACACGACCCGGATGTCGGTGGTGCAGATGGTCGTGCCGCGCCATCTGTTGGAGCGCGGTTACGGCCGACTGACGGCAACAGAGACGGTCGCCAACGAATTCGTCGGGCCGCCGCTTGGAGGGGCTCTCGCCGGGCTCTCGCTGGCGCTGACCATGGCCACCGGCTCCGTCGGCTACCTCATCGCGGCCGTAGCTCTACTACTGATGCCGGGGGCCTTTCGCCTGACGCATTGTTCGACAACCGAGAACCCGCCTGCACGCGGACTCACACGCCAGATCGGCGCCGGACTGCAATACGTCTGGAGCGAGCGGACCCTCGCCGTCCTGCTCTCCGCCGCCGGCATCAGCTCCGCCTGCTGGGCCGGTTGGCTGGCGATCATGCCCGCCTATGCCGTGAGGGGACCGCTGCAACTCAGCGAGACCGGCTACGGCCTGCTCATCGGACTCCTAGGCGTAGGCGGGTTCATCGGCGCCCTGAGCACCGACCGACTACGCAAGATCCTGGGCCGACGCAATCTGCTCATCGTCGCCTTGGCTGCCACCACGGCGATGCTGCTCGCCCCCGCCCTCAGCGAAACCCCCGCTGTCATCGTCCTCGGCACCGCGCTCGGAGGGCTCGGAGCCGGGACATGGAACGTCGCTTACAGCACCCTGCGCGCCCTCGTCGTCCCCGACGAGATGATGGGCCGCTACAGCGGCGTAAGCCGCCTCGTCAGCTTTGGCGCAATGCCCCTCGGCGCCGCGGCAGCCGGTGGCATCAGTGAACTAGCGACACCACGCTGGGCGTTCATCGCCGCGACCATCGGCATGCTGAGCGCGCTCGTCATCGTGCCCACCCGGATCACGGCCTCCCGCATCGCTGAGATCGAACAGACTGCCGCGATCCGCCGCGACCATCACACGGTCGCCGAACTGAGACCCGGACCGAATGCTGCCCCAGAATCTCGACCGCCCGACGACGCGCTTCACGCGGTCACAGGCAGGCGTACTGCAGGAGGACCCCCAAGTGGCAACGCCGGGTGAGCACGTGGTTCAGGCCCCTTGACGTCCCGCAGCACCCGTTCGAACAGGTGACTCCGGGAGACGGCGCCTCATCGCGACGCCGAGCAAGCCCTCTCGACCCCGCGCTGGCACGGTCCTCGCCGATCGCCGCAGACAGTGGCCCAGCGCCGCAGAGGAGCAGCGAAGATTTCCGTCGGAGATTGATCGCCCGCCCTCTCCCGCAGGACATAGGTGACCGAAGACACCAAGTACCCAGATCAGGAGGATGACGCCGCAGCAACGGCGACAACCGAACACCGCGAACCCCCAGCGAGCGCTCCACTGAGCTCGCACGAAAATGGACAAAGCCCCAGATCCGAGGACCCAGGGCCTGTCACACGTGCGCGAGGGGGGAGTTGAACCGTAGAACCACCACGCTCAATCACGCGCGAACCGCCGTCCTGAGCGTGAAAGCGGTGTGCAGTTGCCTCCGGTTGCCTCCCGTTTCCTCGGGTCCGTGCACCCCAGGGGTGCACCAGCCGATCTTCAGTTGTACCCAGCCCGCGGGCTGGATCAGACCACCCTAGTCAGGGAGTTCGGCGCAGTCGATTGAGACCCAGCGGCGCGAGGACATGCCGCAGTCGAATCGCTCGACGCCACCGCCCGAGTACCCACCACTGAGTACCAATCCCGCTCCCATCAATGTCCAGCTAGCCCAGGTGCTTGTGAGGCCGCTTCGGGCAACCGCGGAGCTCTGACGTCGAGATCCGTAGGCCGCTGGGACCTTTGTGCTTGTTGATGATCACACCATCGGCGTCGCGGTCTGCCTCGTGTTCGAGGGCTGAGTTGCGCTCCGTGTAGGTCTTGAAGATGGTGCCAGCGTGACGGTCGTCATCGCGGGTCCACCAGAGTCCGGTGTCACCGTCTTGAAGATAGAACCGATTGCCGTGGTGCAGACACTTGACCGGGTTAGTGATCGGGATTGGCGCTCGGACCTCCCTTCCCTTGGGTGACCGGTCGGCCGGCACGATCGGCAGTAGCGAGGCACTGAGCCCTGAGAGCTCAGTGACCTGCTCCAGGATGGTCTCGGATACGTCCCGGTTACCATTACCGGCTACGTAGCGCACCAATCTGTGCGGATCAACGTCCAAGTAGCTGTCCCTGAGGCTACGGGTGGCGGTGTCCAGCGGGCCGACAACGATCAGGGACCCACCCGCTGTGCCGGCAAGCCGGCGCTGTACTGAGAATGCGTCGATGCGCCCGCGGTCGACCACATCGAGGGCGGAGTCCATTAGCTGTGAGGCGCTCTGGAGGCGAGCGCGGTCCGTATCGGTGAGTCGCTCGCTGAAGTCAGGCTGCACCAAGAGCGTGATGCGACGCGTGGTGCGAACGGTGACCGTGCCGGGAAGGGCCTGGCGACGCAGGGCATCCAACTCGGCAAGAAGACTCGGCGTGGAGATATGCCATGCGCTGCGCAGCACTGCCGATTCGATGAATCTGGTCTGGGGCGTCAGGGTGAGGGTGAGGTGCGAGGTCACGGCCAAGCGCGGTTGCCTCAGGCCCGCCTTGGTCAGGTCCTCCTCGGGCTGCTTGTAGACCGTGACTAAGCCGAAACGGTGTTGAAGGGCAGTTGTACCTGTGAGCTCCTCGGTAGCGAGGGGAATGGCCAGCCCCGGAGTGGCAATCAGGCCCACCCACGCGGACTCGGCCATCGCCTCGAGGTCATGAGGAAGACACTCACCGCGTGCTTGCAGCAGGTGCTCAACGGCCGGGCCTTGACTCGGTAGGGAAAGCCCACCGTCAGGATGGCTCAGCCACGTCTTAGTTTGCACGATTCCGGCCCCTAGGGGGTGCGGCTTACGGCCGGTCCCCCTCGTCGGTCGAATCTCGAGTTCGTAGGGATTCTCGACCAGTCCGCGAAGGCTCAGACTGGTCAACCGACTACCTCCTGATTAGGTACTCGACTGGGATGGGAAGTCGCAGCAGTTCAGCCAAGGGCATGCGCTCGACCGCCGAGATGACGGCCGCTCGAGCTCGGCTCTCGTAATTTGCGAGGTCATCACCGTGCGTGTCTCCAGGGCCCTCGCGCAGCTTGTCGGAAAGCGCCGCAGGAGGAGACGGGCGCTCTCCGCCATCGCCGGCGCGGAACAGCCTTTCACGCGGGACGGAGTTGTCCTCTGCCCACCGGAAGGCGTGACGCATCACATGGTCGCGGTAGAAGCGTCCCCACCTACGCGCCGTGCCCTGATGGGATCGCACCTGGGCGTTGAAGTTCTCCACCGACGATGCGGTGTCTAGGGACGCCAGCAGTTCCGCGTTTCGCGTCGGGTCCTGCACGCCTTCCGCGAAGGCACGCATCCACGACGTCAGTTCAGCGCGCGTAAGCGGACGCAGCTCCACCCACTCGCTGCCATCGTCTGGCTGGTCGCTCATCGGCCCGACAATGCGCCCAGAGTCGCGCTGCCACCATGACGAGGCCGCCTCGATCCGTGTGAACGCAGCCCAAGCTTCCTGGCGCAAGTAGCGTCCCGACGGCACTACCTCTTCACCGGCCACAGCAGGTGTGTCGACGCCCGTCACGGTGAAGTCGCTTGCGCCTGATCTCCGCGAAACTCGCACGACACCCTCTTCGACGGCGTGAGCGAGGAAGGACTTGAACGTAGCGAACCCGCAGTTTCGGACGTCAAAGGTGGGATCGGCTTGCTTCATGCGTGCCGAAACGCCGGCAGCGTAGGTGGCCGACCCTCGCCGCTCGAGTTCTGCGACTGTCGCTTTCAGGAGATCCATCGCGTCCCGGATAGCGGCTACTCCGGACGCGGCAACCGGCTGGGATGATTCCATCCCAGCCGGCCGCGTCAGCTTCGTGGCGACTGAGGCTGCGGGTCCAATGACCCCTCTGCTGGCAGCTCCCGGGAGAGCGGGATCGTCGGTGTTTCTCTCTCCATCACCGACGTGCTGTGGTTCCTGGGGGTTGGACATTCTCGCAGCCTCTCGCGCCATTTGATGGGCCGCGCGCTTTGCGCGGTCCCGCGCGAGAAACGATCAGCGTGCCCCTGCTTGCGTCTTTCAGCCTCGATGGGCCTTGGCCTGCGACGACCCCTGCTGACGGGGTGATCGACGTACCTTTTCAAGCTGAGACGGTATGGCTTCAGCATTGCCGAGTGGTGTCAGCATTGCCTCAGTCCTCGATTTCTCAATCACAAGCCTACGCCATTGGTCCTGCGCGTCAAGTTGAACTGCGGATCTCGAACCGTGCCGACCGACGTTCAGCCCATGCGTCCCCCCGGCAGCCCCCACCGGGGGTGCTCACGGCACCTCAGGGAGATGTTGCTTGTCGCGCCTGGGCGCCGGCACCCGACGAAGGCGTAGCCCACAATACGAGGGCGGAGTTCAACCGCGCCTCCCGCATGCCAAGCGCCCGCGACGACCCGCGAAGAACCCGCCACCACGGCGGACCGCCTCCCGGCAACCTGTTCGAGTTCCCGGGCTTGCTCGTCGCGCGAGTGAGGCGTGAGAGCTGTCACCACACGGCAATGGCCGCGATGGCCGCGTCTCTATAAGTCGAAGTGGCTGGCTCCCCCAACCGATGGTGTCGGGCGACCAGCGACCGCCAGCGCCTCGCGATAGTACGATTGTACTACTTGTGATACAGTCGGATCATGACAGCTACTCGACCGGAGGGAACGTTCGGCGGTCTGCATTACCTGATCGGCGACGGGCTGCAGGCCCTGGACATCACGCCGGCCGAACACGCGCACGTCACATCGCACTACATCGGGCTCGGCGACGAGCTCGACGTTCACTGGAGCGCGACCCAAGGTCACAACGTGATCTCACCGCAGGGGTCGTTCCTGCTGGGCACCGTGGTCCGCAACATCCACCGCGACGACGACATCGACATCGACTGCGTCGCTCTGCGTGACATCGACAAGGGGTCGACGACGCAGGCTGATCTGAAGGCCGACGTCGGCGTCGCGGCACGCAAGTACTCCGCCAAGCCTCGCAGCGAGTACCCCGCGGTTAGCCAGTGTTCGCGCTGCTGGACGCTGACGTGGCCCGGGATGCACCTCGACGTCCTGCCGGCGGTCCCGAACCGGGACAAGGGCGGCACGAACATCCTCATCACCGACCGCGACGTCCGCCGATGGCTGGACTCAAACCCGGCCGGGTACGCCCAATGGTTCCGGAACCAGATGCGCGACGAGTTCCTCTCCGAGCGCGCCATCCTGTCCAAGAAGCTCGAGGTCGAGGACGTTCCTGACTGGCGGGTGAAGACCACCCTGCAGCAGGCCGTCCAGGCCCTCAAACGGCACCGCGACATCTACTTCGGCGACCGGCTCGACGACCGGCCACCGTCGATCGTCATCACCACGCTCGCCGCGCTCGCCTATCCCGGCCGCGGCGACCTGTACGACGTGCTCCGCGAGATCACCCAGACGATGGGCGCGTACCTGACCCTGGTCGAGGGGAAGTGGGTGCTGCCGAACCCCGCCCAGAAGGACGAGAACTTCGCGGACTCCTGGGTCGCCGATCCGCGCCGGGCCACGGACTTCTTCAAGTGGCTGGAGGACGCGCAGTCCACCTTCGAGAACCTCGGGCGGCGCGGCGGTCTTGACCGGATCGTGCCGCTGCTCGCCGATGCGTTCGGTGACCGGTTCGCGAAGGCCGCGGCGCAGTCGCTCGGCGGGTCGGTGCACCGGACGGTCCAGGAAGGAAGGCTCCAGGTGGTCACCGGCGGGGCGCTGGTGGCCGCGACCGCAGGCCGGACGGTAAGGAGCCACGGTTTTGCCGGCGGCTCCACGCGTTGAGGTCTCGTTGCCGGTCCAGGCGATCGCTCTCGACCGGCTCCTGCCGGATGGCCGCACACGGCTGCACCGAGGCCGTCTCGCCTGGACCGGGACCGTTCAGCCCGGCCCGGCGTGCGGCGAGTACGAGCTACGTCTTGAGGCCAGGCCCGCATCACCCCCGACGATCGCCGTGACAGCACCGCGCCTGCGACCGACCGACGACGGCCTCCTGCCTCACGTCTACGACGACGGCAGCCTGTGCGTCAGCCAGCGCGACGACTGGCGCCCGCACATGCTGTTCACCGACACCTTCATCCCATGGTCGTGTGAGTGGCTCATCCACTACGAGCTCTGGCTCGCCACCGGCATCTGGTACGGCGACGGGCCCGACATGCTCGATTCGGAGTCACAAGCCCGAATCCTTCACCCGTACATTCAGCACTAGCACCAGCAACAACGCCGGCGCTTCCCCACCGGCGCCGGCTGTCGCCGATGTACACGAGCAAGGGGTCGACATGACAGATGGTCCGAGCCAACCCGCGCTCGGCGACGCGCTCCGCGCCGAACGCCGCCGCCGGCGCATGTCGTTGCGAGACCTCGCCGACGAGATCGGGGTCTCGTTCAACACGCTGTCCCGTGTCGAGCGCGGGCACCTACCTGACCTGACCAACTACAACCGCATCGTGAACTGGCTCAGCGCCCCCGGCCTCGCCTTGTTCGGCAACGACGAGGGGGAGGCAAAGAGCACTCCGGAGATGCTCGCCAAGCACCTTTACACGGATCCGCGGCTCAAACCCGAGCAGGCGAGACAGATGATGGCGCTGATCCAGGACATGTACGACAAGCTCGCCGCGCCCCGCCCTGCGTTCGCGGTCCATCTGCGTTCGGGGCAGACGTTCCTTCCCGAGGTGGGCAGCCTGCTTTCCTCCGCGCTCGAGGACATGCACAGAGCGCTGGTCGAGGAGAACCGCTGAGGTGCGTCGAGGGTTCAAGGCTCAGGCCGAGCGACGAAGCATCGAGCTTCGCGAGGAGCTCGGCCTCAAGGATCGCGACGAGCTCCCGATGGAGCTGCTCGCCGAGCGGCTTGGTGCGGAACTCCGTTCCGCGGCCGACCTGATCGACATCAGCCGGCTCGACCGGATCGACGCCCTCCAACCAGGCGCGTTCTCCGCCTGCACTTTCGAGATCGGCGACCGACGCGTGATCGTGTGGAACCCGCTGTCGACGGCCGCGCGCACCCAGAGCGACATCGCTCACGAGCTCTCCCATCTAGATCTCAAGCACAAGGTGCAGGAGGTCAAGACAGTCGGCGATCTGACGTTCTTCGGGTGCGACCCGGACGAGGAGCAGGAGGCGAACTGGCAGGCGGGGTGCTTCCTACTCCCGCGGCCACTGCTCGTCGCTGAGCTGCGGGCCGGAAACACGGTGGCGGGGATTGCGGAGAGGTACAACGTGAGCTTGCAGATGGCGCAGTACCGAGTCCGTGCGACCGGGGTGCAGCGGCAGGTACACGGCCGCTGACACGCACCGGGCCGGTGCAGACCGGTCAGGTCGCGGGTTCCGCGGCGGGGTCCCCATGGTCGAAGTGGCCGGCCTTCATCTTGCGTTGCGCTCGCCAGAACGCGACCGGGCCCGTCGTCGGTGCTCCTTGGTGCATCGCGTGCTTCTCCGCGGTGAACTTCGCGACGTCGTTGCGCAACTCGGCGTCGGTGTGGCCAGAATCGGGGTTGCCGTCCAGAGTCCGGCACTGCCCGACCCGACGCTTCAGGTCCCCCAACTCGCGGGCGCAGGCAACATGCTGCTCAGCAAGGCCCTGGGGCTTGACGAAGGTGATCAGCGCGGCCGCGAGAGCCGAAACCAGAGCCAGAACCGCGCCGACGTTCCCGCTCGACTTCACGATGGCCGCCGACGCGGCCGCCGAGGTGATTGCTGCCAGCCCCCCGAGGAGATAGTGAAGAGCCCGGAGATGCTCGGCGGCGGCGAAGTGCGTCTTCTCTGTGTACTCGATGTCGATGTGGAGCTTCCGCAGCTCCTCGAGGATGTCGTCGCGATGCGCCACATCATTTCCGATCTGCACTTGAGGGGCTGGCGAGTGCACCGGGCCAGGGCGCCATCCTAGACGTCGGCCCGCACGTCTACCCGGACCACGAGGAGGCGCGCGGCCTGAGGGTGCACGGCGGCCCGAGATTCTCGGCAGAAAGTTGCCGCGGATTGATCGCCCGCCCGTGCCACCGCTACTTAGGTGACTGAGACGAGCACCCACACCCACACGAGGAGGACGACACCGCGGCAACGGTGACAACCGAACATCGCGGTCACAACAGCCACCCCACGGGCGATCCGAAAGGACAAAGCCCCGGATCTGGACCCGGGGCCTGTCTCACGTGCGCGAGGGGGGAGTTGAACCGTAGGAACAGAACGCTCAGCCAGGCGCGAACCGCCGTCGTGAGCGTAAAACCGGCTCCCGATACCTCCGGTTGCCTACGGTTACCTCGGGGGCGTGCACCCCAGGGATGCACCAGCCAGTGTTCAGTTGATCGAGCCTTGCAGCTGGCGGACCACAGTAGCCCAGACGGGCCACCCGTCGAATCTCGGTCACGTCGATGACTCACCGAAGCAATAGGGCGACCGCCAACGTCTTCAGACGTCGCCGCCGACGCGCGGGTCACTGCAGGCGGTATGTGGTGCCGCGCCGCTCACCTTGCTGCGCGAGCTTGCCTTCGTTCACTAGTCGGCGAAGCAGCTGGCCCGCCTGATAACGATCGAGGGAGGTCAGTTCCCGGACGATTGCGTTCGTGAGCGGCGCGGACTGCGCCGCTTCCAGCACTACCTCCTCGGCGCTCCGGTCGGGCCCGATCACGCCGAGTGTGTAGTACGCCCGGCCGCGGGTTCCATGCTGGATGAGTAGGCCGGCGTCGCGGAGTCGACCCAAGCGCGTCCGCGCCTCGACGCTGTCGGCACCGAGGATTTCGCGAGCGCGGGCATTGGTGACCTGGCCGTCGCGCATCACTGTAAGCAGAAGCAATCGGTCGCCTTCGCGCAGTCGGCCCTGCCTCTCATGCTCGGCCAGCCAAGCGCGCTCGGTGGTCGACACGAGCCCCCGCAGTCGCAGCGTTACGCGGAAACTGTCATTGGTTTCCTCGAACAGCGGCTCGTGCAAGAGCTCCAGGCGCATGCCGTCCTGGATGACGTCGATACCCTGCCCACTGTCCTCAGCCAGGCCGAATCGCCGAAGCACGTCGATGATCGTGTGGTTTCGTGGCGCCTGAGCCTCCCGGAGGGTCGCGATCGTTACCGGCGCGGGGAGCCGCCCTGGACTGGTCACGATTACTGCAGAAGGCCGTATCTCGACCACGATCGGGGTCTGGTCTCGCGCGTAGTCCCGGTGGGCCACGGCATTTGCGACCGCCTCCCGGACCACGCGCCGTGGGAGACGAGGAACGTCATGGCGTTTGGCACCGGTAACCACCATCTCAGTTCCGATGTCACGCAGGATCCAGTCGGTTGCCGCTTCGGCTTGGGCTTGGACTTGTCCGGTTATTGCTTCCCGTCGGACATAGCTGTTGGAGTCATCGGACTCGTAGGACCGCACGTCTATGGCGAACTTGGCGGCACCTAGCGTCTCTTCGGGCCGGGTAAGGGTAAGCGCTCCCGCGATCGTGAGTGATCCGTCGGCGTGGAGAAGGCCGCGCTCCCGCCACCGGTCGGGGAGGTTCTCGGTCCAGCCGAACACGCCAGCAACCTCGTCTGCGATAGCCGGCGGCACTGCAGACGGTGGAACACCGCTTGCGCTCGCTTCATATCGCCGCAGCGCGCGCGACGTCATCATCTCCCAAAGCTCCGCGCCGAAGACCGCAACGTTCCGGCCCCCGCGCCGGCGAAGTACACGGCCGTCGCTCGTCTGGGCGACTTCGTCCTCACGAGGCTCGACGTCAACTACGACGATGGGCGTTCCGTCGACCGTCCCTCCACTGATGGCGTATCGGCCAACGTTGACCCCGTTGAGTGCGGCCTCATGGATCGCATCGTCGGTCCCTTGGTCGCGTCGTCGACCGATCACGACGCGCTGGTCGTTGACCCCGATGAAGATGGTCCCACCACCGCTGTTGGTGAATGCCACCATTGCTTCTTGGAGCTTCTTTGGGGACGCTCCGGACTTGAGTTCGACGTCGTCGTCCTCGCGCTCGATCAGGCGCTGGAACTCTGCGGCGGTCCACTTCGGCACGGAGCCAGTTTGTCACAGTTTTGAAGTCGAAGCGCGACGACCTTAGAGGTGCCTGCTTCTTGGCTTCATAACCTCTCCAAAGTGATGACGCTGGCTTGACAGCTTCCAGGAAATCCAAAGAGCCCTGCTCCCCCTACCGCTCCACTGAATCCGTCCCGGCTAGGGCGCCGGAGCACGGGCTGCTGCCGCCGAACCCCACGCTTCTGCGTGGCCCACCGCTCACCTGGATCGGCGATTCCGAAGCGGACCATGACCAGCTCGGCGCATCATCTCTGGACGGCGGCCACGGAGGCCAAGCCGTCAATCGACCAGAGAGTCCAGCAATATGACCATCACTGTCGGGATCGGCAAGGAGTCCGTACCCGTCAACAGGGATGTGTTCGTCGCGCTGTTCGACAACTCGGTGGTCAGCGAATACGTCGGCTTCACCAAGGCTCTGACATCCGGGTTCATCGAGTTCGATCAGCTGGCAAGGCTCGCCCGCAAGGCCGACATCCCCTACAGCCTGTTCTTCGCACCACTCGAGGTGGTCGAGGCTCAACTGGAGCGCAAGACCAACATCCTCCTGGAGGGCGTGCGCAAGGAAGCGTTCTCGATGAACTCCCGCAGCAAGGTGCGGCTAAGCGACGTCGAGCTCATCGTCAAGGACCTGCTGCGCAAACAGGACCTGATCAAGCGACTCGATGACCGCCTGATCGACAACAAGGTGGTCGGGTGCATCCGCAGAAGCCGGGGCGTGGCCGCGGACGCCGAGACGCTGCGAGCGGCGCTCAAGCTCAGCGTCCCGGACATCAAGGCAGCCAAGAACAAGGAAGCTGCGTTCGAGTTGCTGATCGAGCGGTTCGAAGCACAGCAGGTCCTGGTCTCGCGGAGCCAGCAGAACTACATGCCTCAACGCCTCCGGGAGCGGGCCAAGTTCAGCGGCATGTGCGTGCGAGACAAGAAGGTGCCCTACATCTTCCTCACCAACGGCGATGAGGGAGACAACTACGAGCCAGCGGGCAGACGCATCTTCACTTTGACGCTCCTTGGGGTGTTCGTCGCGCGGGGCAAGTTTGCTCCGGTGACCTACGACGACCACACCGACGGAGTCATCACCGACTACGAGTACCAAGTCACAGAGGAGGTGCTCGTGCCGGCCACCGAAGTCCGGGGTCTCGATGCATCAACCCTCGACGCGGTCCAAGCAGGAGCGGAAACTTACCGCGTGACGCCGAGTGCCTTCGTCATGCGAGCCCAGCGACTCGGCCTGATCGACAGAGACCAGGCACGGGCCTTCATGGAGGAGCTGGCAGCCGACTTCGCGTCCCGGGAGAAGTCGCGTGGCTGGCCCGCGACGCCCATCAACGCCATCAAGCGATACAACGGCGCAGAGTTCTGCCGTCGCATGGTCGCGCAGCTCGACCGAGGCAGCATCTCGGAGACGGACTTCTGCCGGGTCATCGGCCTGAACAAGCTCAAGGCCAGCCAGATCCCGGAGTTCAAGGCGGCTCTATGACCATCGTGAAGTACCTCATCGATACCAACGCCCTGAGCCGGATCGGACGCAAGAACCGCGAGAGCACCTTCGTTCGAGACAACTGCAAAATCCCGAGCGAAGTCCTCCACGAGGCCGCGACGTTCCCAGACATCGCGATGCTGCGGACCCTTGAGTACCCCATTAGCGCCCACGTCTTGAACCTCCTCCGGGACGTCATGTCAACGGTTCCACCCGGCGACAAGGACTTGATCGATCTCTACCACGCTCGCGGGAACGCCGATCCGATCCTGGTTGCCACCGCGCTCGACGCCATCGCCAAGTCCGAGGAGACGTTGCTCGTCGAGGACTGGCAGATCGTCACCGACGACGAAGGGGTCAAGAAGAAGGCCGCCGAGTTCAATCTCAGAACCGTCACCTCCCCTGAGTTCAAGAAGCTGATCAGTGGTACGGACACCAGCAACAACTCGAGCTAAGGCTGTCCGCCGACCCGATCCTCCTTCCAATCGTCCTTCTCACGGGCTGAGCCCCCGTGCACCCCGAGGGGCGCACGGGGACCTACAGGGTCTCGCCAGAAAGTTGCCACGGGTTGATCGCCCGCGCATACCGCCGCGACTTAGGTGACTGAGACGAACAACCAACCCCACAGAAGGAGGGCCACGCCGCAGCAACGGCGACAACCTCACACTGCGAGGCGCTTCGAACCACCGACGCGACGCCCTGGGAATGGACGAAGCCCCGGATCGAGGACCCGGGGCCTGCCTGTGTGGTGCGCGAGGGGGGAGTTGAACCGTAGGAACACCACGCTCCGTACCGCGTGAACCACGGTCGTGAGCGTGAAACCAGTGTCCCGTTGCCTCCGGTTGCCTCCCGTTCGCTCGGGGGCGTGCGCCCCAGGGGTGCACCAGCCAATGTTCAGTTGATCCAGCCTTGAGGGCCGGACGTCAAATGCTAGTCGTGCTGGCCGGGGACCAGCGCTGGGCATCACACCTATTCCGCGGTACGAGGACCTGGCCGGTGCTTCCGGAAGAGTAGGACGTCGCCCTTAACCTCGACGTCACCCAGTGGAGCCTCCCGGACCAACGCCGTTCGATACCGCTGCAAGAGGTCCCTCAACTCGTCGCCAGAAGGATCAGCGTCGAAGAGAAGCGCCGCTAGCAGCTCACGCCGGTTGGTGTTCTCGCCAACCGCATCAGCACGGTCGAGCAGGTCATCGAGACGTTGATCCAGCGCAATCGGCCACCGAATCGAGACCTGCTTGTCCGCAGAGTCACGCAATCGCTCTTCTGGGTTCACAGAGTGTCGCTCGCGGGTCATGTCTGTGCCATCTCGTATATTGGAAATATGTCTTTCAGAGGTCTATCTGACCTCGTCGTCACCATGATGGCCGCGGCTGGGGTATCTGCGCTACCCGCCCGAAACCTGCAACCGCTCCACCGTGAGCTCGCGGTTCTCGGGGGCAACGACACTGCCGCGGCAGAGCGACTCTGGACCCGGGTCGGCGGACGCCCCAAGGTGTTGAGTTCCGAGCGCAAAGTCCGCGGACTCCCCGCGAGCCTCTGGTCGGCGGTGAACTCCGGCGCCATCACCGCGTCCGAGTACGCGGACGGATCCGGCGCGTACGTGCTCACCGACGCTCAGCAGGTGGCCGGACGTCGGCTGCTGCTCTCCCTGCCCGCAGACGAAGCCGAACTCGTCTACCGAACTGGTGCTGCCTGGGCCGCCTCCTCGACGGCACGGAAGAACCGCGCGAGCGCTGCTGAGTCTCCTCGCGCGACCCGCCGGTCGAGCCTCGCATAGCGTCGCCACGTCCCCGGACCGGGGCCACGCCACGAGGCCTCCAGCTTGTCCAGCCCTGCGTACCGGCCCTTCTCGACCGGCGTCGCCATGATCCGCACCGTGCGAAGATGACGGGCGCGCGCACCCGGCGGCCATGTGCCCTCCCAGGCTCCGAGGAGACCCGTCCCGTCGATCCGACGCCAGTCGACGTACCGTGCGTCGTCCAGCCGCCGGCGCGCCTCGGCAGCTGAGCCAGGACGTCGGTCAGGGTCCGAGTCGGTCATCGCGCGCGCAACGGTTGCGACGGCAGTAGGCACCCACGGCGCCAGCTTGTAGAACTTCTGCGGCAGCGCTCGCTTGCGGTTGTCGACGTTGGCCTCCATCTTGGCCTCGTCGACGCTCTCCCAGTCGTAGAACCCGTTGAGCATCTCGATGAGCACCATTCCGGCCGAGTACACGTCCGAGCACGGGTAGAGCTCCCCTGCAGCGCTCTCCGGCGGCAGGTAGGCGAGCGTTCCAGCACCTGCGGGCGAAGCCCCGGCGGTCAGCGCGGCCACACTGCCCAGGTCGCCCACGAAACCTGTCGTCCGTGAGCCATCGAGCATCACGTTGCCGGGCTTCACGTCGCGATGCAGCAGCTCGTGGTCAACGTGCATGTAGTCGAGCGCGGCGAGCACGTGCGAGCAGATCGTCACGGCTTCCCGGATGGAGAAGACGTGTCCCTCCTCGAGGGCGGTGTAGACGCTCTGCCCCTCGCAGTAGTCCGTGGTGAACGTGACCACCTTGAGCGAAGGGTCCATGTCCGGCGTCCACTGCGCCTCCCGCACCGTCAGGAGGTTGTCGTGCCTGAGGTTCTTGAGGAGCTGAGGCTCGGTGAGTGAGCCAGGGACCCCGAACAGTGCGACGGTCTTCGCGACGACGTCGTGCTCGAAGACCTCGTGGCGGTACCGGTAACACTCCCCAGCCGCACCCTCGTTGATGCTCTGCAAGAAGGTGTACGACGGCTTCGCCAGGTACTGGCCGTGAAGCTCCGGGGCCTCGCTCGGCGCCTGGATACTCGCCTCAACCGCTCCCTGCTTGGCGCTCACTGGGAGTCTTCCAGCTCACTGAGGGCAGCCAGAACGGTCGCGACGGCTAGGTCACGCTTGTTCGGTCCCCAGTTAGGCGTGATCTTCTCGGGGACCAGATCTACGGCGATGTCCTGCAGCTTGCCGCTGTCGTAGCCAAGGCGAGACCGCACGGTCTCGCGCGCCACCCGGCGGAACTCGACGTCCTCCTCCGCGGCGGCGAACGCGACAACCGTCTCCATGGTGATCCGCGGAACCAGCGCGTGGTAACCCTGCTTGAAGCGCTTGTCGTACTCGGCCGAGAGCAGCCAGACCAGTCCGATGTCGTATGCCCGCAGGACCCGACAGATGTCCTTGCGGGCGACGATCAGGGCCTGACCGGTGTCCAACCCCTTGGGCAGGTCGAGCCGGTACGCGTTGCCGAGATCGATCAGCGTGCCGTCGGGCTCGGCAGCCGCGAACCAGAGCACATCGCTCGCAGCGTGCACACCCAGCGCCCGCACCCGGTCCACCTCCCCGCCCAACCCATCAGCACCAATCCTAGTTCCCCGTCAGGTTGGGAAGCGGGCTACTTGGACTTGATCCACCACCCTCGCCAGAGGGCGGGGCGGGGGGCCGGGTCTGCTGCACGGACGGGTGACAGCGGCACAGAAAGTTGCCGCGGACTCGCCCGCGCCACCCCTGCGACTTAGGTGACTGAGACGTGCACCCACACCCACTGGAGGAGGGCCCCGCTGCAGCAACGGCGACACCCGAACCTCGACAGGCACTCCACGCCCCTGGCGACACACAACGTTGGCCGGAATGGACGACGCCCCGGATCCGTCGCGGAATTCGCCGACCTCGCGGCCGCGCTGCCCCAGGCGTTCTCGCAGCTGTCGAGCACGCTCGAGCAGGCATTGGCCGACCAGGTGCTCAGCATGGACGCGATGACCGACGAATCCGACCCCGCGATGGCGATCGGCGTCGCGCGTCTCCACCTGGAGGAGGCCCGCGGACTCGCGGTCGACCTCCACAAGCACCTGCACGCCGCCCGCAACGCCGCCGCGCACATCATCAGCCAGGGCGTCGACGACGGGCAGGAGTCGATGCCCTCGGACCAACCCTGACCTGGTGGTCCCCGGCCCTCGGTGACCCGCGGCGCCTGAGGCCCGCGAAACTTCTTCGCGCTCGGTGATCGCCCGAGCGGGTCGACCTTCCTTTGGTGACTGAGACATGACCCCGGTCAACCAAGGAGCTGCCCGTGAGCACGCCCACCGATTCTCCCTCCGCCGCGGCCGACCGTGACCCGGTTCAGGAGGCCCGCGACCACCTCGAGCAGGCCCTGGCCGCGCTCGACCGCCTCCGCGAGGTCCTGCCCCCGTCGAGCAGTACGCCCCCGTCCGACACGGGAGGCGGTGAGCCGGCATGACCACCGACACCGCACTGCAAGCCGCAGACGCAGTCTTCATGGCCGAGCAGGCCGTGGGACGCGCCTGCCGGGTCGTCGACGAGCTCCACACCACGATCAACTCCGCGCTCCGGGTTCTCGATGACGCCGAGCTCGACTCTGCGAAGGCCCGCCTCAGCGACCGCGGTGACTACTACCTCGAGGCCGCCGGCGAGCACTTGAGCCGCCTGCAGCGGCGCTGCAGCGACAACGCCGAGCTGGTCGACGAACTCACCGGACACCTGGAGCGTGCATCGCAGGCGATCGCCGATGCCCACGATCTCCTCCAAGACGCCGACACCTCCGATCCTGAGCTCGCCAGCGAGGTCGCGCAGTTGAAGCCACGCCTCGCCGTCGTGGGCGAGATGATCGACCTGGCCAAGCCGATGGCCCGGTTGACCGCTCAGCACGTCGACAGCGCACTGCTGGCGGCCCAGCACGTGACCCCGCCGTCGCTGCTGGAGCCGGTCACGCTCGAGCGGAGCATCGCGACCGCCGGCAAGGAGCTCGGCCGCGCCGACGAGGACGTGCGCCTGCTCGAGAACGTCGTCGACCACGCCGCGGCCAACGCCCGGCAGTCGACCGGCATCGCCAGCGAGATCACCGACAACGCCCGCCGGCGTATGGCCGAGCAGGGACGCGGCCAGGTTCCTCGCCAGGCCGCCCCGGCCGGCGGGTCGCCGGCGCGGTAGGCGGGAGGACAGGCATGGACCTCGATCAGGGCGGCCGCCAGCTGGCTGGCCTCGTCCTCGATGCCGCCGGCCGCGGGCAGCACGACCAGGTCGCCGACCTGATCGCGCCGCTGGACGCCGACCAGCTGCGGTCGCTGGTGGCGGTCCTGGCCGTCCAGGTCGACCAGACCATGCCGTCGGCGCCGGCAACCGGCCCGGCTGCAGTGTGCGAGCTGGCCATCAACGCGGCTGCGCCGATGTTCGGCACCACGCCGGAGGCGATCCTGAGCGCCGAGCGCAGCCGTGCGGTCAGCGACGCCCGCGCCGTGGCCATGACCGCCGCCCGCGAGGTCGGCCTGTCCCTCCCGGCGATCGCCGAGCACTTCAACAAGGACCACGGCTCGGTGATCCACGCCGTGCGCCGCACCGCCGAGCGACCCCGGCTGGCCGACGCCGCGGCCCGGGTCAGTGAGCACGTCAACGACCGCTACACCGCCCGGCTCCCCCGCCCCGAGGCCACGGTGGTCAGCCTCCACCAGGATCCGCCAGCGTCGACCTTCGAGCCTGACGGCCCGGTCGAGCATGCCGTCGCGGCGGCCGAGGCCTTTGGCACCACGCCGGAGGTCCTCCTCAGTACCGACCGCAGCCGGGCGGCAGCGGACGCCCGTGCGGTCGCCATGACGACGGCCCGCATCCACGGGCACAGCCTGCCGACGATCGCGCGTCACTTCGACCGCGACCACACGACCGTGCTCCACGCGACCCGGCGCATCGAGAAGACCCCACCGCTGCGCGACCTGGCCGCGAAGATCGCCGGCGAGCTCCCCGAGGAGCCGGCCGACGCCGGCACGAGCGGGGCAGACGGCGCCGAGCAGATCCCCGAGCCCGGCGACCGCTCCCCCGGCGCCCGGGCGCAGGAGCGCGCGGTTCCCGTCGCCGGCGAGCGTCCCCAGCTGAGGGTCGCCCGATGAAGGCCCTCATCGGCCTCGCCGGCGTGGCGATCGCCGTGCTCGCCGCCGGCGGCATCAAGGCAGCCCTCCCCGGCGCTCCCACGGGCCCCGACCCATCGGCGGGCCAGGCCACCCAGGTCCGCGTGACGGCCGTGGTCGACGGGGACACGCTGCGCGTCGAGGACCTCGGCGGCCGCGAGCTCGGCCGAGTCCGCCTGCTCGGCATCGACGCCCCCGAGGTCGCCCACCCACCGGCGCCGGAGGAGTGCTACGCCGACCAGGCAACAGACCTGCTCGAGGAGCTCGCGCCGGTCGGCAGCACCGTCCAGCTGGTCACCGACAGCGACCAGCCCGACCGCGACCGGTACGACCGGCTGCTGCGCTACGTCGACCACGCCGGCGTCGACGTGGCCCACGAGCTCCTGGCCCGCGGCGCCGCACGCCGCTACGAGGCTGTCCAGGACCTCGCCCGCGAGGAGTCGTACTCCGCGGCCGCCGCCGATGCCCAGGACGCCGACAGCGGCCTTTGGGGCACCTGCTGAGGGACGGCCGGGATGGACGACGAGCAGCTGATGACGGCCGCGAAGACGCTGGCCCGGTGGTGCTACAGCCGCGGCGTCGACGAACGCGTCCTCGGCTGCAGGGCGCAGCTCCACAAAGCGGCGGTCGACCAGGCGCTCGGCCGGCCGGCGCCGGCACACCTCGAGCACGCGCTGTGGCACCAGACCGCCACGCTGCTGCGCCAGCGGCGCGACTGGGACCGCGACCACCAGGTGACTCCCCCGCCGCCCGCGGCGTGCCTGCCCTGCGCCGTGGCGGTCGACCAGTGCCCCCACCACGCCGGACGGCGCTGTCGCGCCTGCGGTGGCCAGCTGCACCGCATCGTCGTCGACGAGGGCTTCGACACCCATCCGTGCTGCGACCGCACGGCCGGGACCGGTTCCCACGCCGTCCTCGAGCACACGGCACAAATGCTGGGCGCCACGCTGCTGGCCCAGCCGGCCTGAGCGGCCAGGTCCCCGCGACTTTCAAATCCAGTCGAGCCGCGGTGATCGCCCGGGCCCTCGATCCGCACATAGGTGACCAGGAGGACCGGCGCAGCCGGTGCCGGTCCACGGGATCCATGGCAGTTCACATGAGTGACGCCGCTCGCGAGGAAGCCGCGCTCGAGGAAGCGGCGCGACAGCGCGCCGAGGAGATCAGGGCCAGCGAGGAAGCAGCCGCCCAGGCCGCGGCCGCCGACACCGGCCCCTCCCCCGACGCCGAGATCGCACAGGTCCACCGGTCCGGCCGCCAGCACGACAACACCGACACCGCCGCCTACCAGCGGCCCCAGCTCGGCCGCCGCCGCGGCCCGCGCCGATAGGAGGCCCCGATGGCTACCGCACTCGCGCCGACAACCGGATCCTCGACCGTCCGCTGGGTCGACTGCTCACACAAGCTGGGATCGCTGCCCTGCATGAACCACAAGCCGCACGAGGGCGACGGCCGCGGCTGCGTGCACCACTCCACGTCCGGCTTCCAGGACGACGAGTAGCCCGCCGCCGGCCGCCGCACCGCCAGAGAACAGCCTCAGCCGTGCACCAGGTGAAGCCGCGGCCGCTGAGGCTGCTCGACGGCCGTCTCCAAGCGCTGCATCCGCTCGAGCGTCATCGGGTGCCCGTAGCGCCGCAAGAGACCTGCCAGCACGGGACCGAGGCCGAGAGAGAGCACGAACCGGTCGGCCTGGGCCTCCGCGTGGAGCTCGATCCGCCGGCCGGCCGCCGGCACCAGAAAGGTCAGCGCGATGACCGCGCCCCCAAGCAGACCGGCCCAGGCCCGGTCCTCAACGACCGACTGCACCACGCAAATAACCCCCACGACGCCGCGCAGCGTCCAGGCCAGCCGCATGAACGGAAGCCAGGCGAAGGCACGGCCGACGCCGCGGAACGTCGCCACCATCAGGCGCCACGGCGTCGTCGCCGCGAGCACGGCCAGCTCCAGACGCGGCTGGAAGGCCTGGCGCCGGCCGACCGTATGAGCCAGCGCGGCGGCCGCCTCCGCGCCGGTCACACCGCCGCGGTACGTCGCCTCGACCAGCCCAGGGCTGACCACCACGGTGCGCCGGCCGATCGCCACCGCCACCGGGGTGCTCGGTCGCTGGATCCGGCGCACGAACACCGCGCCGACGTCGACGCCGCGGCCGCCCAGCTCGGCCAGCACCGGCGCCATCACCCGGACCTCGGCCTCCTTCGCCGGCCGCGAGCTGGTCAACGCCGCGACCGCAGGCTCGTGCAGCTGCCCCAGCGCCAGCGCGACCAGCACGCCGCCCGCAGCCATGAACGCCACCAGGCCCAGCGCCGGCGGGAGCAGGGCGCACACCACCACGGTGAGGACGAAGCTCACCAGCAGTGCTGGCGCCAGCGTCACGGCTCTCAGCACGGTCATCGGGAACCTCATCTCGACCCTCCTCCATCTTCCGGCACTAGTGCGGATCTCTTGACTTTGCTCGCGGTGATCGTCCGACAACCACCGAACGACATAGGCGAACGAGACCAGTTTGTGCCCAGGGACCGACAGCACCCCGAGTTATCCACAGCCCGCCGCTCGGCGCAGCGGGCCGCGGCCGGGACGTGGGTTCATAAGCCAGACCGACCTCCGACTGAAAGGAACACCCGTGGACACGCTCAACGCTGACGCCCCCTGGGACCGCCTCTGCTCGATCGCCCATCTGCTGCACCAGACCGCTGCCCAGGTGTGGAGCGACGCCGACGAGGCCGCCCCCGACTCCCCGCTCCACGACCTCGGACTGGGCGTCTACCTCGCGCACTCCCAGGCGAGCGCCCTGCTGCCCGACGACTACGAGCTGCCCGACGTCGACCCGCTCCCCGACCTCGAGGACCGAACGCCCCTGCAGCTGCTCACCGAGGCCGAGGAGCTGACCCGCCCGCTACCACTGCACCAGCCGGACCTGGTCCACGGCTCGCAGCTGGTCGTCGACCTGTGCGACCTCATCCGAGAAGCCCGCGGCCTTGGCTACTGACCTGCGCCTGGCGTACGCCGACATCGACGAGGAACTCTTCGACGTCGACCAGATCCCGGTGACCTCGCGCGACGTACGCAGCGTCGGCGAGATGCTCTTCGACGTCGACTACCTGGCTCGCCAGCTGCTCATGGACGTCGACGGCGATGACGCCGGCACGCTCCTGCGGAGCTGGCCGACGATGGTCGCGGCCGCGGAGGACCTGTGGGCCTCGCTACCGGGTCGCCGGCCTGGCGTCGACGAGCGCGATCGGCCCATCACCAGCCTCGCGGCGCAGGCCTCGACCATCGAGTCCAGCCTGTCCGGCCGAAAGGCCTGGCCAGGTCCGGGCCCGACCAACCCCCGCGTCGACCAGATGACCCAGACCCTGCTCAACGCCGCGGCTCTCGTCCGCCGCTACGGCGCCGAGGTCCCGCACGAGCAGACCGACGCCCACCGCGACCTCGAGGCAGCCCGGACCAGGATCATGCACGGTCTCTACCTGACCGCCCACGCCGTCAACGTCGCCCTGCACGACAACGGACGCGACCGCGTCAACGACGCCCGTGCGTCGGGTCGCCGGGTCCACCTGGCCCAGCACCACTCCCCCTACGCTATCGCACCCACCGGGGTCTGGGTCGATCGGATGTCGGCATGCGAGAACACCGCACGCAGCTACCTGACCAACCGGTTCGCCCAAGCCCTCGCTGGTGAGGCGATCAGGCCGGTCGACGACCCCGGCCGCCTGGCGCAGGCCCTGGCCAGCTGGGACATCCAGTCCCACCGCGCGCTGGTCCGCGACCCGGAACCGTCCAACATCCTGCTCATCACCCGCACCCAAGGACTCATCGCCGGCGCCAGCATGGTGCTCGTCGACGCGGCCGCCACCGCCGGCATCCTCGAGCCATCGGATCGCCTGGTCCCCGCGATCGCCGAAGCAGGCCGCTCCTGGAGCAACCTGGCCAGCCGCTGGGGCGACCTCGCTCCCCCGGCCGCCCGCCTCGAGGAGCCCTTGGCACGCGCGGCCGCGGAGGTCCGCGCCGCGTACCGCCAGATCACCCACGACACCACCACCCTCGCAACACCGGAGGTCATCGCCACCCGGCCAGGACTCCCCCAGGCCACCATGGCGACGCTCCGCGCGATCGAGGGCGGCACCGAGCTCGCGCACGTCGTCGCCGAGAAGGCAGACGCCCCCAACCTCACCGGTCCCGCCCGCGCCCTATCCCGCCGAGCGCACAACGACGTCGAGGCCGGCCTGGCCACCCCGCCGGCCGAGGGCGACGTTGTCTGGGTCTCCCCAGCCGACATTCTCGCCAAACGCCTGGTCCCGCTCCCCCCACCCCTTGCCGAGGCGCTGCGCTCCGCGGGCGACGCCACAACCGAGGCATCCAGCACGGCATCCGCCATCGCCACGATCCACTCGCCGGGGGGAGGCACCGTCGGTGGCGAGGAAGTATTCGGATTCGCAGGATGGCCGGTGAGAGGCAAGGGGATCGTTCAGGCTCGGTCTCACACGAAAGAGCCCAGGCCGGCGACGAGCAGCGCTCCGCCGCGGCGGCACGCGCGCTGATCAGGAACTACCTCGACAACCGATTGCCGCTGTGGTTCTCGGGTGGCCCTGGAGGTTACCTGCTCTCCTGTTCGGGACTGTTTGGCGCGGATCGTGCGGCCGATGGAAACTGCAGGTCCTCGGGACTCCAGTGGCTGCTGGCGGCGTGCTCGCGCAGGTAGTCGCGCAGGCCCGGGAGGGTGAAGTCGACCAGCCCGTGGCCCCGGGGCTCGATCACCTCCGCGGCGATCAATCGCAGCCGGTACTGGCCGGCGTAGGTGGCGTCGACGCCGAGGCGGGCGGCGATGTCGGCCATGCGGCTCGAACCGTCGTCGTGGGCCATGGCGGCCAGGAAGGAGCGGTCCACGTCGGAGAGGTCGGCCAGAGCGCTGGCGTGGACGAGCTGCCCGACCTTGCGGCGCGCCTGGTCGACGCCGCGACGAGCTTGGTCGACGTCGATGGTCGCGGCGGTGCGGTCGGCCCGCCAGGCATGCAGTCCGACGAGCTGGATCATGAACGGGTATCCGCCGGTGCCGGCCACGGCGACCTGCAGGGCGTCAGGAGTGATGTCTCGGCCGGCCTCACGGACGGGCACGGCGATCGCCGCGGCGACCTCCTCGGGCCGGACCGTACGGAGGTGGCGCCGGTCGGCGCGGCGCAGGAACGTCGAAACCTCATCGGAGAGCAGGTCGTCGACAGCGGAGGGCAGGCCGGCGCCGACGAACGCGACGTTGCGGCGCTCGCGGAAGGCATGCTGGATCGTGGTTCCGAGCTCGCGTAGATCGTTCAGGCCCTTGCGGTGGACCTCGTCGACGGTGATGAGGACACCGCCGCCGCCTCGCTCGGCCAGGATGTCGGTCAGCAAGTTCAGCTGGGACCGCAGGCCCGGGCGGGGAGTGTGGCGCTCGGAGACCTCGCGGTCGGCGCCGAATCCGCCCGGGAGCGAGACGCCGGTCAGGCGCGACTCGGTCTGGCGGGGATCGACTTCACTCAGCAGGCGCGGCAGGTGCTCATGGGTGATCCGGTCGATGAGGTTGGGCGTCGCGGTCTCGGAGATCACCAGCCAGCCTTCCGCGCCGGCGACGTCCTCGTAGGCGTTGAGCATGACCGTCTTGCCTGTGCCGCGCAGCCCGGTGACCAACGTGGCGCGCTCAGGCGATCCGGGGCCTCCTCGAAGCCCCTCGCGGAAGTCGTCCAGGTCGGTATCGCGGCCGACCAGCAGCGGGGGACTGGTCCCGAACGTGGGGGTGAAGGGGTTGTTCACGCCAGACACCGTATCAACCTCTTTAAATCCTTTAAAGATCGCCGCGAGCTTTAGCGGCCTTTAAACCCTTTAACTCTCGCCTGTCAGCGCGGGATGCCCGTGCCTTGTGCACCGGGGTTGCCGCCGGCGAGCGGCGACCGGGTCGAGAGCCGGCGACGCGCAGCGTCGTCGGGGCTCTCGGCCGGCGGCCCGAGCTCGTCGACGTCGGGGCTCTCGGCCGGCGCCGGCCGGGCGCTCTGGCTGAGGGATTCGGCTAGGTCCTCGATGTCGGCTTCCAGCACCTGTTCGAGGAGGTTGGCGATGCTCGTGGGGGAGCCGTCGCACTCGGCCACCAGTGCGTCGGCCAGCTGGTCGAGGGCGGCGTTGCCGCGGGCGGTGAAGGTGACGACTCCGGGGACCGGGTTCTCGGCTGGGGAATTACTCATGGGTCCACCTCGCTTTCCTGGTCACCTAGGTGTCATCCAGGCCCGGCAGCGATCACATCGGCCGAAGTCGTTTCCACCGCTCGAGCCCGGCTGGCGGCCCGCGGGAAATCACCAAGGGCACGCAGAAGCGCCCCGACCGGCTCTCGGGTACCGGATCGGGGCGCTGGGAGGCACGCTAGGACCAGGTGCCGAGCCAACTGCCGGCGTCGTCCTCGCCGGCTACCGGGCAGGCCGGCGCCGCGGCGGTCGGTTGCTGAGCTTCTGCGGTGGGGGCGGCAGTTCGCGGCCCAGGCGCCGGCGGGCCTCCTCGGCCGCGACGATCACCGCTTCCTGGGCGAACGCCGAGCGGGCGAGCATCCGGCCGAGCTCCTGACGGTCGGCCACGAGCGCGTCTTCGACCGCCTCGATGGTCGAGGCGGGCAGGTCGTGCTTCTTGTTGAAGCTCTTGCGGGTCACGCTGACCAGGGCGGGATGCTTCTCGCCCGCGGCTGCGAGCTCGGCCCGCTGCTGCGGTGAGCGCCGGGCGTGGAGCTCGAGCGCCTGGGCGAGCCAGCCGACGAACGAGCCGGGTGAGTCGGCGTCGGTGTCCAGGTCTGCGAGGTAGGCCGAGCGTGCGAGGTCCCACACGCCGGGTTTCCAGTAGATCCCGACCGGGATCGTGGTCTGGCTCGTCACCTGATCACTCCCCTGGTCTCCTCCGCCGGCGTCGAGCTGCAGCGGCTAACACCAACGCCGCTGCATTCCCGGTCGGGGCCCTGCGCAGCCGTTCCCACCCTCGCTCGATTCCTTCCGTTCCAGCCAGCTACGAGGTGCAGCCGCGCCGCGCCGCCGCAGCGGAGTCCGCGCGCCCGTGAGGCCGGGTTTTCCCCACCCTCGCCGGGTGCCCACCTTTCCACAGGTCCGCCCTGTGGCCCGGTAGGCGTCAGCCCCCGCTGGGAGACTTTGTTCTGTCAGTTCTTTCTATTCTACTCATGGAGGACAGCCGCATGACCGACACCATCCAGACCCCCGCCGCGACCGACGCCGACGAGGCCTCCGAGGCCGTCCAGGCTGAGGAGTTCCTGTACCTCGACCCCGCCGCGATCATCATCGGCACGAACGTCCGGACCGACCTGCGCCCCGACCACAAGGAGTTCCGCAAGTCGATCAAGGAGCGCGGCGTGCTGGAGGCCGTCACGGTCTACCGGAACGAGGACGGCCAGTACGTCCTGCTGCGTGGCCAGCGCCGGACCGTCACCGCCGCGGAGATCGGCACCCCCACCGGCCTGATCCCTGCCCGCGTCGTCCCCCAGCCCGCGGACGCCGACCGGATCGGGGACCAGATGGTGGAGAACATCCACCGCGCCGGGATGCGCGAGGCCGAGATCGTCGCGGGCGTGGAGCAGCTGGCCCTGCTCGGCGTGAGCGCCGCGCAGATCGCCAAGCGCACCAGCATCGACCGCCCGACCGTGAACGCCGCCCTAGCGGTCACCAAGGCCGACCAGAGCCGCAACCGGCTCGACTGCGGTGACCTGACGTTGGAGGAGGCCGCGATCTTCGCCGAGTTCGAGCACGACCCCGAGGCCGTCGAGCGCCTGGAGAACGCCAAGCGGTGGCGTCGCTCGCTCGCCCACGAGGCCCAGCGGCTGCGCGACGAGGCCGCCGAGCGCGAGGCCGACGCCGCCGAGGTCGAGCGGCTGCGCGCCGAGGGCCTGCCGGTGCTGAGCGCCGAGGACGTCGCGGAGGCCGACGAGGTGCTGCGCATCGAGCGGCTGGTCACCGAGGACGGCGAGTCGCTGCCCGAGGAGGAGTGGCCCAACGTTCCCGGCGCTCGCGTCCAGGTCGTCAAGGAGTGGGCCTACCCCGAGGACGAGTACGACGAGGAGCACGAAGACGACAGCGACGAGGAGCACGAGGACGACGAGCCCGCCGAGCCCTACCAGCAGTACGTGCCGGTGTGGGTCGTCACCGACCTCGACGCGTCCGGCCTGCGTCGTCGCGGCGGCGGGTCCGGCAGCACCGCCAGCGCGGACGAGGGCGGCGAGAGCGAGGAGGAGGCCGAGGCCCGCCGCGAGGAGCGCCGCCGCGTGATCGCCAACAACAAGGCCTGGGCGAGCGCGGAGACGGTGCGCCGCGCGTGGCTGGCCACGTTCGTGGCCCGCAAGACCGCCCCGAAGGGTGCCGAGGCCCTGATCTGCGAGGCCGTCGTCACCGGCCACCACTCGCTGAGCAAGGCCATGGACCACCGGCACCCGATGCTCTTCACGCTGCTCGGGATCGACGTCCCGACCGGCTACTACGGCGCGGGGTACGAGGAGTGCCACAAGATCGCGACCAAGGCGAGCACGCCGAAGGCCGCGACCATGACCACCCTCGCCGCGATCGTCGCCGCGTGGGAGGCCACGACCGGCAAGCACTCGTGGCGCAACCCGACCGCGTGGGACGCCCGCGTGCTCGGCGCGCTCGTGGAGTGGGGCTACCAGCCCAGCGAGGTCGAGCGGATCCTGCTCGGCGAGGAGCCGCAGCCGAGCACCGAGGACGACAGCGACGACGACGCCGACGAGGCCAGCGACAGCGCCGCCTGATCGGCTCCCCCTCCCCCACCTGAGGGCGGTTCTTCCTGTGGAGAACCGCCCTCAGTGGAATAGAAACCATAGAATGAACTCAGTTCGTTTAATCCGCTACCCGGGAGGACAAGACATGTCACACGAGATCGAGACCCACGGCACGGAGGCCGCAGCCGTCTTCGCCCGCAAGGACGCCTGGCACCGCCTGGGCACCACCGTCCGCGACCGCGCGTTCACCGCCGAGGAAGCCATGAGGCTCGGCCACCTGGGCGGCTGGGACGTCCGCAAGTTGCCGCTCACCACCGCCGAGGTCAGCGAGGGCGGCGTCACCCCGATCGAGGTCCCCGGCTTCGCCACGGTGCGCACCAACCCGTTCACCGGAGCGCCCGAGGCGCTCGGCGTCGTCGGCGGCGGCTACACCCCGCTGCAGAACGAGGACCACGCCGAGTTCCTGAACCTGCTGGCCGACGAGTCGGGCGCGATATTCGACACCGCCGGGTCACTGCGCGGCGGGCGGCAGGTGTTCATCACCATGCAGCTGCCGAACTCGCTCACGGTCGGCGGCACCGACCGCGTCGACCTCAACATCGCCGCGCTCAACAGCCACGACGGCACGAGCGCGTTCCGCATCCTCGTCACCCCGGTCCGCGTCGTCTGCGCGAACACCCAGAGCGCGGCCCTGCGCAACCACGAGTCGTCGTTCTCGATCCGGCACACCCGCAACGCCAAGGCCGCCGTGCAGGCCGCCCGCGACGCGCTCGGGCTGACCTTCACCTACGTCGACGCGTTCCAGGTCGAGGCCGAGCGGCTGATCCAGCAGACCATGACCGACGCCGCGTTCGACGCCCTGATCGACGCCACGTTCGGCAAGGCCGAGGCGAACGCCACCAAGCGAGTCCGCGAGACCGAGCGCCGCCGCCGCTCCCGACTGCACTGGCTGTTCGCCGACGCCGACACCCAGGCCGGCATCCGCGACACCGCGTGGGCCGGCTACCAGGCCGTGGCTGAGTACGTCGACCACTACGCCCCGGTCCGCACCAAGGGCGACGAGCACACCGCCCGCGCCACGCGCGTGCTCACAAGCGACGACCCCGACCGGATCAAGCGCCGCGCCTGGACCGCGCTCGCCCCGGCCTGACCGTCCCGCCAGTTCCTCCGGTGGCGGGCTGAGCCCGAGTCCGGCCCGCCACCGGCCAACCGAAGGAGGAGCCATGACCGACACGACCACCACCCACGCCAGCGCCGCACCGACGACGCCCGACAGCACGCCGGTGGAGTGGCACACCGTGGACGCCGACGACCGCTGGCCGGGTCGCTGGACCGCGCACACCGCCAGCGTCCACGCCCACGGGCGCACGTACCTGATCCGGATCACGCCCGGTGACCACGCGACCTACCTCGCACCGGGGTTCTACGCCGACATCGACGGCGGCTACGGGCAGCACTGGGCGATCAACACCCGCACGCTCGACGAGGCCAAGCGCCGCGCAGTCGAGGACGTCCTGCGATGAGCCAGCCGACCGCCACGCCCGCCGACGTTGAGGCCAGCGCCGCCAAGGACCGGCACACCCTCAGCGAGACGGCCTGCGACCTGATCGTCATCGAGCACCGGCTGCGCGACGTACGCCGCTGGACCCCCGAGACCGCCCGCGCCCACCTGGACGCGGCCCTGTCCAGCGTCGCCACGGCGCTGGACGCCCTGCACGCCGAGCACACCCACCGCACCACCGAACAGGAGCAGTCATGACCAACGACGCAGCTTCAACCACGACGGTGATCAGCGAGCGCGACCAGCGCCGCATCCGAGCCGCCATGTCCGCGATGCCCTACGCCGCCACCGAGCGGGTGCCCAAGCCGTGGGTCGCCATGGGCGATGCCGTCGACGCCGATGCCGTCGTGGCCTTCCTCCACGGGCTCGCGGAAGTCCTGGGCGAGGTCGCCGCCGAGAGCGACAAGCACCGGCGCCGACTGTTCTCCCTCGAGGCCGACGTGGAGGCGTTCCGCCGCCTCATCGGCACCGCGCCCGCCGAGGTGACCCCATGAGCGCGCACATCGAGTGGCTGACCGCTCGGGAGACCAGCGTCCAGGTGTTCACCCCCGGCGAGGACTGGGTGGGTGCCGGTGAGCATCGTCAGCCGGTCCTCACCCTCGCCGGTGACGACGTGGTGGCGATTCAGGGCACGCCCGCCGAGTTGCGGGCGCTGGCCGCCCGGATCACCGCCGTGGCGACCGCTGCATCCGGGCGGCTCGACCTCGCCGCTCGGGAGGACCAGCCCGCATGAGCGACGACGCAGCCCTGCGCGCTCTGGAGGCACGCGCCACCCCCGGCCCCTGGACTCCGGACGGTGACAAGATCCGCGCCACCGCCGCCGACGCCCTGCTGCCCGACACCATCGTGGTGGCCTACTACACCGGGCACGACCACCGGCTTGGCCTCAAGACCACCGGCCATGCCGCCGACGTCGAGTTCATCGCCGCCGCCCGTGACGCGCTCCCCGACCGCCTCGACCGACTCGACCGCATCCGCGATCTTCACGCCAAGTGGGGCGAGCAGTCGCCCGAGGATGCTGACGGCTACCTCGACCTGTGGGAGACGCTCGGTCGCCTCCTCGACGGCGAGCCCGCCTGACCGCCCAGCCAGAAAGCCGCCCGTAACGCTGTCCGCTGCGGGCGGCCTTCTGCGTCGGCCCAACCTCACCAGAGCGTCAGTTGCTCGCCCAGCAGCTCCTGGAGCCGCGCGAGGTCGTCGGCCACCAGCTGCGGGTCCTCACGCGCGAGGTCGCGCAGTTCCCGCGCCCGCCGTCGCGGCCCGCGCGGATCGGCCAGCGGGCTGTACGGCAGCCGCCGTTGCACCGACCACTCCCGGCGGTTCTGCGCCGCGCTCGACACCACGACGTGATCCGGTGCGATCCGCTGACACAGCGGGTTGTGACACCGATGCCCGAGCAGCCGCGCCTCCGCGAGCGCGTCCACCCCGTTCATCACCGCGAACGCGAACCGGTGCGCGATGATCACCCGCCCCGGCGCGTACCAGAACCGGCCATGCCCGCCGCCGTCCGTGCGCTCACGATCGGACCGCCCGGCAACCGCTCCGGTCCACCACAGGCACTCGCTCCCCGGCACCGTGGCGACCTTCGCCCGGTACCGCGCGAGCACGGCCGGATCGGTGATCGCTGCCGCGACCACCGCGAGGCCGGCGTCATCCAGCCGCCGAACCGGCACCCGCTCCCCCACTCCCAGCGGTCACCAGCGCCGCACCGTCGCCGCCCTGGTCGCCGTCGTCGCCTGCCTGCGACTCACTGGCGAGCCGCCGCAGCCGCGTCGCCTCGCGCACGGTGATCGTCTCGCCGCACCACTCGACGGCCTCGCCCAGGGACAGGCCCTCGCGCTCGGTCAACTCGCGCAGCGCCTCACCGGCTCGCTTCTCGGTCTCGGCCACCGCCGCGTCGCGCTCACCGATCGCGACCATGACCCGCTCGGCCAGGTCGATCACCCGACGCTCCCGCTCCTCGCGCTCGCGCCGCCGCCTCTCGGCCATCTCCCGCGCCGTACGCCGTGCCTGCTGCTTGATCGTCTGCTGACTCATCCGGTCCTCACTCGTGTCGACATGGACTCTGACAGTCACCTACGACATTTCCCCGACCCCGAGCGATCACCGAACTGCAGAAACCTTCAAATCCGCTCCCTCGACCCATCCAGCCCACCCGATCCGAACCCGACGCCCCAGCCGTCACCCACGCCCCTCAGCGTCCCCCTAGATTTCCGCGACCGACCAAAGTGCCACACACCTCTTGCATTCTCGGTCAGCCGAATAGAAAGAACACACCAGAAATCCGGCCGGAAGTGATCGCACCGCCCGTCCGCGCGCATGTAGGTGACCGTGACGATGAGCCTCCACAAGCTGACGGCCGGGTCGGGGTACGACTACCTGACCCGTCAGGTCGCAGCACTGGACGCCACCGACAAGGGCCACACCGGGCTGGCGAGCTACTACACCGAGAAGGGCGAGACCCCCGGCGTGTGGGTCGGCTCGGGCATGGAGGGCCTGGAGGGCCTCGATGCCGGCGACGTCGTCACCTCCGATCACATGCAGAGCCTGTTCGGCTCCGGTCACCACCCGCTGGCCACCCAGCGGACCAAGGATCTGGACCTGCGCATCGGCCGCCCCATCGAAGGTGGCGGCGTCGATCGGCCGACCGAGGCCGACTACAAGACCGCCCGCCAGCTCGGCACGCCGTACAAGGTCTACGAGAACGACATCAGCCCGTTCCGGATCGAGGTCGCCAAGCGCATCGCCGCCCTCAACGACGCCGCTGGCCTGCCGGGCGACTGGCCGGTCCCGGCCGCCGATCGGGCCAAGGTCCGCACCGAGGTCGCGGCCGAGTTCTTCCGTGCCGAGCACGGCCGCGAACCGGCCGACGCCCGCGAGCTGGCCGCCACGATCGCCAAGCACTCCCGCCCCAAGACCAACGCGGTGGCCGGCTACGACCTGACCTTCTCGCCGGTCAAGAGCGTCTCGGTGCTGTGGGCGATCGCCGACCCGAAGACCGCCGCGGTGATCGAGCGGGCCCACCAGGCGGCGATCAAGGACGCCCTGGACTTCATCGAGTCCAAGGCGCTGTTCACCCGCCGCGGCACCAACGGCGTGCGCCAGGTCGACGTCCGCGGCCTGGTCGCCACGGCGTTCACCCACCGCGACTCCCGCGCCGGCGACCCCGACCTGCATACGCACGTCGCGGTGGCCAACAAGGTTCAGACTCTCGACGGCAAGTGGCTGGCCATCGACGGCCGGCCGCTGCACAAGGCGGTTGTCTCGGCCTCGGAGACCTACAACACCGCGCTCGAGCGGCACCTGGTCGACGCCCTCGGCGTGCGTTTCGAGGAGCGCCCGAACGAGGACGCCCGCAAGCGGCCGGTGCGCGAGATCGTCGGCGTCGATCCCGACCTGAACCGCCGGTTCTGCAAGCGCCGCGCCAGCGTCGAGGACCGCCGCAAGGTCCTCGCGGCCGCCTTCCAGGCCACGCACGGGCGGCCGCCGACGCCGGTGGAGACCATCCAGCTGTCCCAGCAGGCGACGCTGGAGACCCGCGAGGCCAAGCACGAGCCGCGCTCGCTGGCCGAGCAGCGCGAGACCTGGAACCGCGAGGCCGTCGAGGTCCTCGGCACCCCTCAGCGGGTCAAGCAGATGGTTCACGGCGCTCTCAACCCGAAGGGCGCGGCCCGGTCCCTGGCCGACTCGGCGTGGTTCGCCAAGACCACCGACCGGATCGTGTCGACGATGGAGGGCGGCCGCAGCACCTGGCAGTACTGGCACGTCTACGCCGAGGCACAGCGGCAGGTCAGGGGCGCCAACGTGCCCACCAACCAGGTCTCCCAGGTGGTCGACCTGCTGGTCAGCGAGGTCCTCGACGGACGCTCGGTGAGCATGGCCCGCCCGTGGGACACGATCAGCGAGCCGGCCGAGCTGCGCCGCGCCGACGGCGCCTCGGTCTACACCCAGAGCGGCGCCGAGCTGTTCACCTCGAGCAAGGTGCTGGGCGCCGAGGAGCGCCTGGTCGCGGCCGCCGGCCGCCACGACGGCTACGCCGTCTCGACCGACTCGGTCGACCTGGCGCTGCTCGAGTCGACCGCCAACGGCATCACCCTCAACGCCGGTCAGGCCACCTTGGTCCGAGAGATGGCCACCTCCGGGGCACGGCTCCAGCTGGCGATCGCACCCGCCGGATCGGGCAAGACCACCGCGATGCGGGCGCTGGCGAGCGCGTGGGCTGACGGCGGCGGCACGATCATCGGGCTGGCGCCCTCGGCCGCGGCCGCGGACGCGCTGCGCTCGCAGATCGACACCCAGACCGACACCCTGGCCAAGCTCACGCACTCGCTGCAGGAGGCCCGCGAGTCCGGCGCCGCGATGCCCGCGTGGGTGGCCGGCATCAACTCCTCCACCCTGGTGGTCATCGACGAGGCCGGGATGGCCGACACCCTCTCGCTGGACGCCGCGGTGTCCTACATCCTCGAGCGTGGCGGCAGCGTGCGCCTGATCGGTGACGACCAGCAGCTCTCCGCGATCGGCGCCGGCGGTGTGCTGCGCGACATCCGCGCCACCCACGGGGCGCTGCAGCTGACCGAGCTCGTCCGGTTCAAGGACCCCGCCGAGGGCGCCGCCTCGCTCGCGCTGCGCGGGGGCAAGGCCGAGGCTCTCGGCTTCTACCTCGACCGCGACCGGGTCCACGTCGGCGACCTGGCGTCGATGACCGAGGAGGTCTTCGCCGCTTGGCAGGCCGACCGCGCGACCGGTCTGGACTCGATCATGCTCGCCCCGACTCGCGACCTGGTCAGCGAGCTGAACCAGCAGGCACGCGCCCACCGGCTCGACGGGATCGACCCGGCCGACCTCGCCAGCCTCGGACCGGTGCGCCGGCTGGGCGACCGCAACGAGGCCTCGATCGGCGAGCTGATCATCACCCGCGAGAACGACCGCGCGCTGCGCACCTCAGCCACCGACTGGGTGAAGAACGGCGACCGCTGGCACGTGCTGGAGATCCACGACGGTGGCGACCTGACCGTCCAGCACACCCAGCACGGCCGCACCGTACGGCTGCCCGCCGACTACGTCGCCCGCTCCACCGAGCTCGGCTACGCGTGCACCGTGCACACCGCCCAGGGCGTCACCGCCGACACCATGCACGGCCTGGCCACCGGCACCGAGTCGCGTCAGCAGCTCTACACGATGATGACCCGCGGCGCGCGCGCCAACCACGTCTACCTCGAGGTCGTGGGCGACGGGGACCCGCACTCGGTGATCCACCCGACGCTCGTCCGGCCGCTCACCCCCACCGACATCCTCGAGTCGATGCTGGCCCGCGACGACGCCCAGCGGTCCGCGACCAGCCTGATCCGCGAGCAGGCCGACCCGGCGACCCGGCTCGGCGAGGCCGCCCAGCGCTACCTCGACTGCCTCTACGTCGCCGCCGAGGACCTGCTGCGCCACGAGACCATCACCGCGGCCGACGGGACGACGCTCAACGTGGTCGACGCGCTCGACAGCGCCGTCGAGACGCTCGTCCCGGGGCTCTCGGAGGAGGCGGCCTGGCCGACCCTGCGCGCCCACCTGCTGCTGCTCGGCGCGGCCGGGGAGAATCCCGTCGACGCGCTCCGGGCCGCCGCCGGCGATCGCGAGCTGGAGACCGCGCACGACCGTGCCGCGGTCCTGGACTGGCGCCTGGACGCCTCCGGCCTGCGCAACGCCGGCGCCGGCCCGTTGCCCTGGTTGCCCGCGGTTCCGGCCCGCCTGGCCGAGGACCCGCACTGGGGTGCCTACCTCGCCCAGCGTGCTCACCTGGTCACCGAGCTCGCTGACCAGGTGAGTACCCGCGCGACCGACCAGGCCGACAAGGGCGCGCTGCCGGTGTGGGCCCAGAACGGCATCCGCCCCGAGACCGCCACCATCGCCGACGTCGAGGTCTGGCGAGCCGCAATGCAGGTCCCCGGCGACGACCGGCGACCGACCGGGGCGCCGCAGCTGCAGAAGATCTCCGCGAGCTGGCAGCGCCGGCTCAACAAGTCCGTCACCGGAGACCACACCCCGGCGCTCAAGGAATGGCGCCAGCTGCTCTACTCGCTGGCCCCGCAGGTCCGCGACGACGAGTTCACCCCGCTCCTGGCCGAGCGTCTCGCCGCGATGTCGCGCGCCGGCGTCACCGCCCACGAGCTGCTGCGCACCGCCACCGCCCCCGACCACCCGGCCGGTCCGCTGCCCGACGAGCACGCCGCAGCGGCCGTGTGGTGGCGCATGGCCCGTCAGCTGACCCCGGCCGTCGCCGCCCAGATCGGCGACGGTTCCCACGGCGAGAGCGTCACCACTGAGTGGACTCCACGACTCGTGAAGCTGTTCGGTCCCGAGCGCGCCGCGAGCATCCAGGCCAGCACCTGGTGGCCGGCGCTGGTCTCGAACGTCGACCACGGCGTTCAGCGCGGCTGGCAGGTCGACGCGCTGCTGGGTGCCGGGCGGGCGATGCCGAGCGACGGCTGGGACGGCGTCGACGAGTGCCAGGCGCTGGTGTGGCGGACCTCGATCGCGCTCGAGACCGTTCCCGACGAGCACGGGCACGTGGTCCACTTCGACGAGCCGCCGGCCGACCTGTGGGAGGGAGTGGAGCCGGATCCGGCCACGGTCGTCGACCACGCGACCGATCACGATTGGGCCGACTGGCCGCTCGCCGAGGACCCCGGCCCGTACGACGAGCACCTGGTCGACGAGGCCGACGAGCACGTGGTCGACGTCGTCGCCGGCGGCCCGGTCGGCGCGAGCGATCCGGTCGACGAGGACCAGTACGTCGAGCCCGACCTCGCCCTGTCGGCCTACATCCGCGACCTGGGCGGCACTCGTCTGGAGCCCACGGACGCCGACCTGCGGCTCATGTATCAGCGTGCCGAGGAGTGGCAGTCCTCCCCCGTCTCGCGTGAGCGCATCGTGGAGATCAACGACATGGCGCAGGCGTTCTTCGAGGCCCGTTTCGCCGACTCGTGGGGTCGCGACTACCTCACCGGCCGGTTCGGTGTCGACCTCGCCGGCGACGAGCGGTTCCGGCCCGGGCAGGCTCCGGCGGGGTGGACCAACCTGGTCGATCACCTGCGCGGCCGCGGTGTCAGCGACACCGAGATGCTCGCCACCGGGGTGGCGACCGAGGCCAGCACCGGCCGCCTCATCGATCGGTTCCGCGATCGGGTGATGTTCCCCGTGATCCACCAGGGCGAGGTGCTCGGCTTCGTCGGCCGACGGCGCCCCGACCTCACCGATGCTGACAAGGGCGGGCCGAAGTACCTCAACACCGCCGACACCCCGCTGTTCCACAAGGGCGCTCAGCTGTTCGGCGTCGTCGACGAGCTGCTTGCCGAGGGCGCCGTGCCGGTGATCGTCGAGGGCCCGATGGACGCCGTCGCCGTCACCATCGCCAGTGCCGGTCTCTACGTCGGCGTGGCGCCGCTGGGCACGTCGCTGACCGATGAGCAGGCCGCCCAGCTGGCTGCCGTCGGGCGCGACCCGATCGTGGCCACCGACGCCGACCTGGCTGGCCAGGTCGCGGCCGAGCGGGACTTCTGGATGCTCACCCCGCACGGCCTCGACCCCGGTTTCGCCCGGTTCCCTGACGGCCTCGACCCGGCCGACCTGCTCGCCCAGCGCGGCCCCGCCGCGCTCACCGCCGCGGTGGCCAGCGGCCAGCCGGCCTTCCGGTCGCTGGGTGACCAGCTGCTCACCGAGCGGCTCGACAATCTCGCCCCCGAGCAGGCGCGCGTGGCGGCCATGAGGATCCTGTCGGCGCGGCCCAGCCGCGCTTGGGAGCCGGGCGTGAACCAGGTGAGGGCTCGGCTGCAGCTCTCCCAGATGCAGGCCCGCCGGGACCTGCGCGACGCGGTCAAGAGCTGGGATGCTGACCCGCGGAAGGCGGCGCTGGCCGAGCTGCACAAGAGCAGCGAGGTCCGCGCACGGCTCGTGGCCGCGGCCGAGCAGACCCCGGCCGAGCGCTGGGCGCCGCTGGCTCGCGAGCTCGACCCGCGCCTGCTCGAGCAGGGCGACTGGGCCGCTACCGCGGCGATGCTGCAGCAGGCCCACGAGCAGGGTCACGACGTCGGCGCCGCCACGCGCGGCCTGGTCGCTGAGAAGCCGCTGGGCGACAGCCCCGCTCGCGACCTGCGCTACCGGGTCATGTCCCGTCTCGAGCTCCCGATCGACGACACCGGCGCAGGCAGCCCGGCGTCGACCACGTCGCAGGGTGCGGCCCGCGACCGGCAGGACGTCAACCGTCCGCGGACGCCGCGCCCCGGCACTCCGCGCCGCTGACCACCGGCCTGTTCCGGGCCGGTCGCTCGAGGCTGGTGCAGAGCGGACCGGCCAGCGATCATGGTCGCCATGGACCCAGCGACCGCACGAGCGCTCGACGACCGAGCGCAGCTGATCGGTGATCGACTGGGCTTGCGACTCCGGTTCCGGGTCGCTCCGGACGGCCTCTTCGCCGGCCTGACGGCCGGTAGCAGCTCGAGCTCGGCAGAGGTGCCGGTGGCCAACTTCGTCGGCTTTGGCACCGCGGCAGCGCACGCAGCTCACTGGGATCTCGATCGCCTCGAGGACGGGAGGTACGTCATCCACGAGGCTCCCGCCGGCGCCGTTTGGTCCGCTTCCTCTCCGCCGCCGAGTTGATCGCCAAGGCCGCGGGCCGCGGGCCGCGTTGAGGACTCCCCGGGGCGCTTAGTCGGCTCGCTCGTCGACCAGGTGCCGACGCATCGCTGCGAGCCGCGCCCGGGGGTCCGGGTGGGTCGCGAACCAGCGGCGCTCGAGCTGCGCCCACCCGCGTGCGAGACCGCCGGCCGGGAGGGGCTTCGCGACGTAGGTCTCGTAGAACCGCATCAGCTCGGCGGCCGCCTCGAGGTCGCGGGTCAGGGCTACGGCGAACCGGTCGGCGGCGATCTCCTCTCGCCGGTCGAACGCGACTTGGAGAGCGAGGAAGGCCACCGCGGCGCTCATCGTGGCGAGCAGCGCTGGTCCGGCCAGGTGGGCGCGGCCACCAGGGCCGCGACCGTGAGTCCTGCGCCGGTCAACACGAGCGCCAGGTAGCCGACGAGCCAGCCATAGCGCGCCGCGGCCGAGGAGCGCTCACGTCGGATGACGTGCGCGAGCTCGTGCGCGGCGAGGCTCTGCACCGCGGCGGGGCTCAGGCCGGTGAGGGCGGCCTGCGCGAACACCACCGTGGGCCGCCCGGCCCGGAAGCGGGTCACCGCGAGACCACCATCGCCCACGGGCCGGGCGTCGTCTCCGGTGGGCGCACCGAGGTAGGCGATTGCCGCGACGAGAAGGAGCGCTGAGGTCACGGGATCGGCCACGTTCTACGCCGGGGTGTTGGCGGTGAGGAGAGCGCTCAGAATCGCTCCCTGACAACCGGACGGGCCGCGAATGCCTGAAAGGGGTGATTCGGCGTCGCCCAGCGGCGTTCTGAGCCCGATCCGAGCCCGTCGCGCGCCCTTCATCGCGATGGAGCTGGAGCACGGTCCACGTCCGCGGCCGGCGACGTCGACGGGATCGCGCGGTCCTCCGCCGCGCGGCCGCGGGAGGCTGTCGCAGGCTCCTCGAGGTCCTCGCTCGCCTCGACGAGCTGTCGCTGCCCCTCGGTGCTCGGCACGCCGTAGCGGCGCTCAGCCATCGCCTCGACCTGCGCCACGGCGTTCCACACGTGCTCCCCGGATGAGTGGGCATAGCAGGCGTTGACGTGCTCACGCGCGTGGCCGAGCTCCTTCTTGCTCGAGCGCGGGTGCTCGCCGAGCGCCTTGAGTGCGCGCTGGGCTCGCTGGATGGCCTCGGAGCGCTCCTTCATCTGCATCATTCGCGCGGTCCTTTCTCGGTGCGGGTACGCGGCTGCGGGCCGTCGAGCTCGTCATCCTGGAGCTCGCCGGTGTCGAGGTCGACGAGGCCGAGCCGCGGCGGCCCGGCCGGCGCCGACGGCTGCTCGTAGCCCCGCCTGTTGACCGGCAGAGCGTCGACGTCGTGGGCGAAGGCGTTCTCTCGCCGCTGGCGGCTGGCTTCGGCCAGGTGCTCGTTGTGTCGCGGCTTGGCCGGCCACGTCTTGTGCTCGTCGTCGCAGTGGGCCCGCAGCCGGTCGCGCATGCGGTCGGTGAACGCCGGCAGGCAGTAGCGGTGCCACTCCTCGAGGGCGTCGCTGGTCATCGCCAGTCCCGCTCGCCGGCGCTGGTCGGCCAGGACGGCGATCTCGTGAACCAGGTGCGGGTGCAGGGGCCAGCAGCTGGGGATGAGCCCGGAGACGTCCCAGGTGTACTCGCGGTTCAGCCAGATCACGACGTCCTCGAGCCACTCCCACAGGTCGTGCCGAAGATCGGGGTCCAGACAGGAGGCCGGCTCCCACGGCCGCGGCAACAGCGCGTGGTTGCCGAGGGCCTTCTTCTCTTCCTCGGTGCCGTTGATGGCGATGTGCAGCTCCCGGTAGGCGAGCCGCACGTGGTCGCCGGGCATGGGGAACGGGAAGACCATCAACGCGGGCGCCGCCCGGCGGGTCTGCTGCTCGGTGGTCACAGGTCGTCACTCCTTGCGTGGTCCTCGTCGACGAAGCCGAGACGGCGTGCCTCGACGAGTGCCGCGGTGGCGCGGGCCTCGGGGGTGATGACCATCCGCCGGTCGTTGGTGAGGCGCTCGCGCAGCGCCCGCTGGTCGGCCAGGAGGCGTTCGCCGGCCTTGCCCTCCACGCAGCGGTGCAGCTTGGCGATGATCGGCTTGCCGTTCTCGGCGATCACCAGGGCTTGGCGCTCAGGCAGCTGGCGGACCTCCTCGGGCCGCATAATCGCGATGTCGTCGCCTTCGTAGCCGCCGCCACCACCGCGGTGCGTGCGCCGGCCGATCCGGACCTGGCCGAGGAGGTCGGAGATCTCCTGGTTGAAGGCGACGTCCTTGGACCCGCCGAACATGACCAGGGTGTTGGTGAGGCCGAGCAGCGCCCGGGCCTCGTGCTCGCCGAAGATGCTGGTCAGCTGGGGCCGGGTCTGGGCGGCCCAGATGAACGACAGCCCCAGTGCGCGCTCGTTGGCCATCCGGGTCCGCAGCGTCGGCAGCGGCGCGGTCGAGGGGAGCTCGTCGAGCACCGAGACCAGCGGCGGGCACAGCCGGCCTCCCCATTGGGAGTTGTTGGCCAGCACCAGGCCGGTGTCCAGCACGTGCTCGGCCGCCGCCGTCATCAGCGGGCTGGCCGACGCGTAGGGGTCCTCTCGGCCGAGGAGGTAGATGGTGCCGCGTCGGCGGATCACGTCGGCCAGGTCGGTGGCGGGGTGGCCGGGGCTGGGGATGCAGCGGCGACGGATGTCGGCCTGGAAAAACAGCGACACTGCCTGCTGCACCGTGGTGACGGTGTTGCCGGCGGTGCGGTCGTCGCCGTTGAGCGCACCGTGCAGCAGGCCGTGCCAGAACGGTTCGGCGTGCGGGTGTCGGCGCAGGATTTCCATCGGCTGCGTGGCCGCGGTCGGGTTCGCGACCCACTGCAGCACGTCCTCGAGCGTCTTCCCGGTCAGCGCGGCGGCGTGGAAGTAGCCCTGCAGGACCTTCGCGGACTCCGCGGCGTAGAACCGCGCCGCATCGTCGCCGGTGCCCCCGGTGATCGCGCCCTTGACGGTGCCTGCGGTGAACGCCTTGGCGCGACGCTCGGCCACCTTGGGGTCGACACAGCCAGCGATCGGGTCCCAGATCAGCTCGTCGACGACGCCCTCGGCCAGCCCGAACGGGTCGAGCACCACGCACGGCCGGTCGCCGCGGGAGCGTTCGGTCAGGCTGAGCAGCAGGTCCTCGACCTTCGTCAGCGTCACCAGGGCGGCGCCGGGGGCGCCGAGGAGCGCCGGGGTAAGCAGGTCGAGGGTCTTGCCGGAGCCTTGCGGGCCGATCACGCCGGCAGTTCGGTCCCACGGCACCCAGAGCTCGCCGCCTCTCGGCTCGTGCGCGTCACCGATCCGCCACCCGACGTCCCACGGATCAAACCTGAGCTTCATCGCTCCTCCTTCGTTCGTCGGCCGTCTAGGAGCCAGGGGCTGAGCCCGTGGCCGAGCTGCGGGCCGGGTTGCTCGGTGTGGTCTCCGGGAGTGCGCTGCACCGGCGCGGCCGCGGCGGCGGCGTGCTTACCGTAGATATCGGGGCGGACGATGCCGGCGACCTTGCGCAGGCGAGTGACTCCCAGGAGCTTCTCGGCTTCGGCTGCGGTCGCCATGCCGCGCATCCGGCCGGGCCCCCAACGCTGGTAGGCCCAAACGCCGGCCCAGATGGTCGCGGCCAGCAGCGAGAACTCGGTCAGCGCGAGACTGGCCCACACCAGGCCGCGGCCGGCGAGATCGCCGGGGACCGGGGTGGGCAGTCCCGCCCCGGCGTTGCCGCTGAGGACGCCCGGCAGGCTGGTCCAGAACGCGGTCCCGATCGGTGAGGGGAAGGCGCCGGCGTTGGCGTCGGGCCAGGTCCACCCGGCGCCGGCCAGCAGGTTGGCCGCCGAACGGCCGAGCTGGATGCCGATGACGATGACGAACAAGGTCGCCACCGTCACTGCTAGCGGGACCTCCCAGGTCCAGGGGTAGGGGTCTCGTCGTCGGTCGCGTTGCATCGGTGGGCCACCTCCGGGCGGTCGTGGGTCGTTGGGCCTCGCTGGTCACCTATGTGCGATCAGCCCTCCGGTGCGATCACACGGCGCGACTGGGGCGCGAGGCGTTCTCGGCGAGCCAGGTGGACGGGTCGACGTTGTCGGGGCCGTAGATCGAGCCGTTCTTGAGGTGGACCTCGAAGTGGAGGTGGCAGCCCGAGACGTTGCCCTCCTTGCCGACCTGCCCGATCGGCTCGCCGGCAGCGACGGTCTGGCCGCGGCTCACGCTGATGTTCTGCATGTGGGCGTACCAGGTGGTTAGCGATCCTGCGCCGGTGGTGACCTTGACCAGCTGAGGGCCGGCCCAGCCCTGGGTGGTGTCGATCTCGATGGTGCCGGCGTGGGCGGCGTAGACGGTGGTGCCGCAGGGCGCAGAGAAGTCGGTGCCGGTGTGCCAGTTGGACCAGTAGGGGCCGGTCTCGTGCCAGTTGTGGTTGTCGGAGCCGATGTACTTCGCCGGCACCGGGTAGACCACCTCGTCACAGCTCGCGCCCTCGAGGCCGACAGGTGAGACCTTGGCGTTGGGCAGCACGTTGATGTGCGGGTGGTCCATGTGGTTGGCGGTAGCGGAGCCGCGGTCCTCCATCCGTCGCCAGCCCTCGTCGGCTCGGGCGACGGACCAGATCCGCTGGTACCACATGATGTAGTCGATGCCGAGCTGGCGGGCGTGGGCCTGGGCGTAGGCCGCGAGGGCGTCTCCTTGGGCCTTGCCCGCGGGCGTCAGCGGGACCATGAAGTCGGCGGCGAGGCCGGCGGGGTGGCCGTTGGGATCGGTGGCGCTCGCGCGGTAGCCGCCGACGGTCTTGATGCCGAACATGGGGCCGAGGATGTTGACCAGCTGGGTCAGCTGGGGCTTGACCGGCCCGAGGTTGTAGTTGGTCTCGGTGGCGACGGCGCACCCGGCGCTGCTCCCGGCGGTCGTGGCGGTCACGAGCGGGTGGTCGGCAAGCTTGCTGGCCTTGGTGCTGTTGTCGACCTCGGCGCTGGCCCAGGTGAGGTTGGTGCCGTAGACGTGGTCGATCGGCGCGTCCGGCTTGGGCTTCTTGCAGGGCTCGGCCGACCCGCCGAAGGCGTTGGTCAGCTCGGGGGTCAGGGCGCAGTGCGAGGAGTCGTTGCCGTCCTTGCCGTCGTTGAAGTCGCCCAGGATCACCGCCGGGGTGCCGGTGCCGGAGAGCTCGGTCATCGTGGCCAGCTGGCGGCGGAGTGCCTCCTTGCGGTGCCCCGCGGCGTTCCCCTGGGTGTCCGCGGGGTTGTGGATGCTCCAGACCCAGATGACCTGCCCGGCGCTGGGGCCGCCAGCTGTGCCGGTGAGCTGGACCAGCGGCATGCCGGTGTCCTTGCCGCCGAAGTAGGGGATGTCGACGAGACGGGCGTCGGTCTGCTCCCACTCGTTGCGGTCCCAGACCACCCGGTTCTGGGCCTTCCCGGTGGCCGGGTACATGCCCCACTTGGCGGCGTACTGGTTGGCCAGGGCCTTGGCCTGGGGCGGGTGGACCTCCTGGAGGCCGGCGATCGAGACGCCGGCGTTCTCGATGGTCCGCATGGCGCCGGGCAGTCGCTTGTCCCAGGTGTCGTAGCCCGGTCGCTCGCCGGGCTGGTCGGTGTGGCCGGCACCGAGCAGGTTGAGGGTGCCCACGGTGATCGGGTTGACGGTGTCGCCCTGGCAGTTGGCGACGTTGGTGGTGGAGCCGCCGTCGGGCAGGTCGGGCAGGTCTCCGCCGAGCAGGTCGGTGATGTCGCCGGCGACGTCCTCCCATTGGGCGTAGGCGTCGGGGTAGCCGGAGCGCTGCACGGCCTGGGCGGCCTGGGTGAGAGTCATGTCCTGCCAGCCGGGGATGTCGAGCAGGCCGGGGTTCCCGGTGTGCTGGGCCTCGCCGAAGAACGCGCGGGCGGCGAGCACCGGGGTGGTGATCTCGGCTCGGCTCCCCCACCCGGTGGACGGGCGCTGCTGGAACAGGCCGAGGGAGTCTCGGTCGCCGCTGCTGAGGTTGACCAGCTTGGACTCCTGGATCGCCGTGGCGATCGCGATCTGCAGGCCGCGGCGGGGAATCTGGAGGTCGCGGGCGACCTGGGCGATGGTGATCGCGTTGCGTGCCTGCTCGGCGGTCATGGTCGGGTAGCTGGAGGCGAACCGCAGCCGCATCAGCTGGGCGAGCACGTCGCCGGCCGGCGGCGCGGCGGACGTCCTCGAGGTGTGGGCGACGTTCACGACACCGTCGCTGCTGGCCGCGGGCTCAGTTGCGCTCTCGGGGCCGGCGCCGTTCATGGCGATCCGCGCGGAGAGCCAGTGGTGGTCCGACACCATCGTGCCGTCCCAGCCCTGCTCGAGCCGGACGCCCTGGTGCTGGGGGAAGAAGATGAAGTCGACGCCGTGGTTGTGCCAGCCGTAGCCGGCGCCCTTCATCTTCGCCGCGGCCGCCCACGGCAGGTCGGTGTAGGAGGCCTGGGTGTTCATGTCGCCGCCGACGAGCACCGGGCCGTGCGCGGCGAGCGAGTTGCGCAGCTGCAGCAGGATGTCCATCCCGGCGCCGTACTGCTGGGGGCGGGTCAGCGGCGGGTTGCCGTGCTGCTTTGGCCAGCGGTGCGGGTTGGTCATGTGGTGGGTGGAGACCACCGACACCACGGCGCCGTCGGCGCGTTCGAGGATCACCCAGGTCGCGAACCGGTCCCAGGTGACGGGCCGACCGTCGTAGAAGGTCTTGTCGTCGTCGACGAGCTGGACGCGGCCGCCGTTGGCCTTGGTCCAGGTGGACCGCTTCCAGAGCACGACGTTGCCCATGGCCTGCTCGGCACCGGCACCGGACTCCGACGGTGTCGACACTCGGAAGGCGTCGTAGCCCGGGGCTGCGGCCTCGATCTGTGCCAGGCTCCAGCCGCTGGCCTCATTGAGGGTGACGAAGTCGGGGTTGGTTGAGAGCACCCGCGGCATCGAGGCCCGGAACCCGGCGAGGCCGGAGCGGCGCGGGATGTTGGCCTGGGACATGGTGATCTTGCCCTTGACCGGCACGCCCACGGGGCCGTCGATGGCTCCGAGGTCGCCAAACTCGGTGGGTGTCGAGCCGTCGCTGCTCTGGGTGCGGCACTCGGCGGCCGCGGTCGTGGTCATGACCACCATCAGGGTCACGACGAATGGCACGCCCAGGAAGATGATTAGGGGCGGCAGCCCGGCAAGCAGCAGTTTCCTCACGTTCTCCTAAGTGGCGACGGAGGTTCGCGGCGATCACCTGGCCTGGCCCAGGTTCCTGAATCTTGGGTTCAGGACCCCGGATGCGGACGTCCACGGCGGAACAACTGGACTTGCACGGCGGCAGGACGGCCGTGGTCGCAGTCCGGCCGCTCAACTCTCATCATTGTCTGGACCGCCTAGACAGGCGGACCCCGAATCCTCCTATAGCGGCCTGGGCAGCGATCACACGGCCCGCCAAGGTCGACACCGACGCCAAGGAATAGGATTGTGCGGAGCCATATCGAGAGTTCGAAGCACTCGGCTACCGCCTCAACGCGAACCCACCGCCTATGACCAAGCCGCGGCTATCCGGCTGTCCAACTACACCGGACGCTGCTGCTGCCTGACTTAAGTCATCTTCGGCCTAGTGACGATTGGCGAGGGTGTCGTGCGCGATCTGGAAGGCCGTGTTGGCGTCGGGGACTCCGGTGTAGATCGCAGATTGGAGGATGACCTCCTTGATCTCGTCCGCGGTGAGCCCGTTGTTGACGGCCGCCCGCACGTGCATCGCGAGCTCCTCGTGGTGGCCGCGGGCGATGAGGGCGGTCAGCGTGATCATCGAGCGGCTGCGGCGGTCGAGGCCGGGGCGGGTCCAGATCGTGCCCCAGGCGTACTGGGTGATCAGCTCCTGGAAGTCCTCGGTGAACGGCGTGGTCGTGGCGGTCGCGCGGTCGACGTGGGCGTCGCCGAGCACCTCGCGGCGCACCATCATGCCGGCGTCGTAGACCTCCCGCATCGTCGGCGACGGCAGCAGGTGGTCGCGCAGCAGCCGGGCGACGCGGTCGGGGGCCTCGGCGGGCGCCAGGTGCGCCACGTCGTCGAGTATGACGACACGCCCCTCCGCCACACCGGCGGCGATCGCCTGCAGGCTCGCTGGGGGTGTCGGGTCGTCCTGGGCTCCTGCGACGGCCAGCACCGGCGTGGTGATGTCGGCCAGCCGGTCGCGCACGTCGAAGTCCGCGAGCGCCTCGCAGACCTGTGCGTAGCCCTCGGCGTCGGCGTGCTGGAGCGACTCGAGCAGGGCGCTGCTCGTGGCGGGATCGCGCTGGAGGAAGCCGGGCGCGAACCAGCGCTGCACCGACCCGGTGACCATCGACGGCGTGCCGCTGGCGCGCACGGTGGCGGCGCGCTCGTGCCAGCCGTCGGCGGTGCCTATCTGCGCGCCCGTGCAGAGGAGGGCGGCTGCGCGGATCTCCGTCGGCGCGTCGAGCATCATCTGGAGGCCGATCGCGCCGCCGGCCGAGACCCCGGCGTAGGCGAACGGGCGCTGGTCGTCGCGCGCACGGCGGGCGCCGTCGACGAACGCGAGCACGCCGGCGGCGAGGTCCTTCATCGTGAACGCGTCGCCGGCGGGGGTGCTGCCGTGGCCGGGGAGGTCCCAGCCGACGACGTGGAAGTGCTCACCGAGGACGGTTGCGGCGCCGGACCAGAGCGCGGTGACCGCGGCGCCGAGGGACGGACCGACGACGAGGAGCGGCTTCGAGGCGTCGCCGGCGAGCTCGACTCCGGTGATCTTCGGGATCGTCATTGCTGCTGCTCCTCGAGGAAGGTCCGGGCACGGTCGAGGACCGCGTCGATGAAGGTGTCGGTGGTGCCGAGGTAGTCGCCGGCCGAGGGCTCGACCCCGGCGAAGCGGGCGATCGCGTCCCGCTCGGCGGTGAGGTCGGCCCAGTGAGCGCGCGTGGTGGCGGCCATCCGCTCGGTGTCCACGCTCAGGCCGGCCAGCAGCTCCGTCGCGTGCGACGCCGCGACCACGGTGCGCCGGCCGAGGTCGCGCAGGGTCGCCCACTCCGCGTGCCAGGCGCCGTCGGGGCGCTCGTCGCCGGCGAGGGCGGAGGCGGTGTGCAGTGTGGCGGCGAGCCCGGGGGTGGTCAGGGCGGCGCGGCGGATCAGCACGGACAGCACGGGGTTCTGCTTGTGCGGCATCGTCGACGAGCCACCCGGGCTCGGCTCGGCGAGCTCCCCGATCTCCGGCCGGGCGAGGGTCACGACGTCGGTCGCGACCCGGCCCCACGCGTCGGTGCAGGCGACCAGGGCGTCACCGGCTGCCGTGACCGGCCCGCGGGAGGTGTGCCACGGGGGCCGCTGCTCGAGGCCGAGTCGCTGAGTCGCCGTACGGACCAAGGCAGAGGCGGCCGCGGGTGATCCGGCCAGCTCGACGACAGCCGACAGCGTGCCGGCCGCGCCGCCCAGCTGGGCCGGCAGCGCGACGTCGTCGACCCGGGCGGCCGCCGCGAGCACGCCGTCCAGCCAGCCGGCGGCCTTGCGGCCGAACGTGGTGGGTACGGCGTGCTGGGTCAGGGTCCGGGCGGCCATGAGCGTGGAGCGGTGGGCATCGGCCTGCGCCACCAGTGCCACGACCTGAGCCCGCAGCTCCTCGCGCAGCCGGCCCCGGACGTCGCGGAGGCAGAGCGCGAGAGCGGTGTCGACGACGTCCTGGCTGGTGAGCCCGCGATGCACCCACGCGTTGCCCGAGCGCTCGCGCAGCAGCGTGACCACCGGCTGCGCGGGGTTGCCGCCCGCCTCCGCCGCCGCCGCGACCGCGACCACGTCCTCGGCGTCCAGCATCCCCGTCAGGTCCGTGCCCTCCGGAGCCAGTCCGGCCCCGACGAGCGCGTCGAGCCACGCCTGCTCGACGGCCACCAGCGCGTCCAGGAACGCCTCGTCGCCGAGCAGGCCGCCGGCCCGCTCGGCGCCGGGCCAGAACAGGTCGCCCATGACGCTCACTGCCCGGGGAAGCGCAGGAAGACCGTCTCGTCCGCCCCCTGGATCCGGATGTCGAACCGGAAGCCGCGGTCGTCCGCGACGGCCAGCAGCGTCGACCGCCGCTCCTCGGGCACCGACGCGAGGAACGGGTCGGCATCCAGGTCCGACAAAGGTAGGTAGGCGCGCGTGAAGAGCCGGTCGAGCAACCCGCGAGCGAACACGGTGACCGCCCAGAACGGTGGCCGTCCGGCGTCGGTCGCGCCCGGCACCAGCGTGCTGAACGCGTAGCGGCCGTCGCGGCCGGTCGAGGCCCGGCCGAAGCCGGTGAACGTCCAGCCGTCCCGGCGGATCGAGCCCGGCTCCTGCGGGACCGTGCCGTCGGGGCGGGCCTGCCAGATCTCGACCAGCGCGTCGGGGACCGGGGCCTCGTCGCCGTCGAGCACGACACCGTGCAGCAGCACGGCGCCGGCGGAGCCCGGCGGGACGAGGTCGCGGTCGCCGTCGTACGGAAGGCCGTAGTGGAAGAACGGCCCGACGGTCTGTCCGGGCGTGGGTGCGAGCGTCACAGGTCGGCTCCTTCGGGCTCGAGGTAGGTCGGGGTGGCGCCGGTCAGCACGATGTCCCAGCGGTAGCCGGTCGCCCACTCGGGCGTCGTCAGGTCGTGGTCGTACGTCGCCACGAGCCGCTCGCGTGCCTTGGCGTCGGTGATCGCCTGGTAGATCGGGTCGAGCGCGAACAGCGGGTCGCCGGGGAAGTACATCTGGGTGACCAGGCGCTGGGTGAAGTCGGTGCCGAACAGGGAGAAGTGGATGTGCGCCGGCCGCCAGGCGTTGCGGTGGTTGCGCCACGGGTAGGGGCCGGGCTTGATCGTGGTGAACCGGTAGCTGCCGTCGTCGTCGGTCAGGCAGCGGCCGGCCCCTGTGAAGTTCGGGTCGAGCGGGGCCGGGTGCTGGTCGCGCTTGTGCACGTAGCGCCCGCCCGCGTTGGCCTGCCAGATCTCCACCAGCTGCCGGCGGACGGGACGGCCCTCGCCGTCGACGACCCGGCCGCTCAAGGTGATCCGCTCGCCGAGCGGCTCGCCCGCGTGCCCGATCGTGAGGTCGGCCTCGAGCGGGTCGACGTCCCACTCGCCGAAGCACGGCGCCCAGCGCTCGATGGTCTCCGGGTCGGCGTGGTGCAGGTCCTTGGTGGGGTGGCGCAGCCGGCTCGAGCGGTACGGCGGGTAGTCGCGCCGCGGCTGGTCCTCGTCGCCGCCGGCGTGTGCAGCGGCGGTGGCGACCGCCTCGATCTCGGCGCTGATCGCGCTCTGCAGCTCCGGGTCGGGGGTCGTGCTCATGGCGCTGACGCTAGGTCGGGTCCCGGCCGCGCTGGCGGCGGACTTCCACTGAGTGGAAGTATGCGCGCATGGCTGGGAACACGCGGAAACCGGGCGCGAGCGTGGTCGGTCGCGTGGTCGACCTGCTCGACGCGTTTGACCCGACCCACCGGCACCTGCCGCTCACCGCGATCGCCCGCCGCTCGGGCCTCCCCTTGTCCACGACGCACCGGATGGTCGCCGAGCTGGTCGCGCAGGGCCTGCTCGCCAAGGACGGAAGCGACTACGTCATCGGCCGCCACCTGTGGGACATCGGGCTGCTCGCCCCGGTACAGGCGTCGTTGCGGGAGGCCGCCTCGCCGTTCCTGCACGACCTCTTCGCCGCGTCGCTGGCGGCGGTCCACCTCGCGGTCCGCGAGGACGACGTCGTGCTCTACCTCGAGAGCCTGTCCGGCCGCGCGTCGGTGACGACCGTGCACCGGATCGGGTCGCGGCTGCCCCTCCACGCCACGGGCGTCGGCAAGGTGCTGCTGGCCCACGCTCCCGATGACGTACGGCGACGCGTGCTGGCCGACCTGACGGCGGTCACGCCGCACACCATCACCGACCCGCGGGCGCTCGACGCCCAGCTGGAGCGGATCCGCCGGCAGGGATGGGCCACCACCGAGCAGGAGATGTCCCTCGGGGCCTTCTCGGTCGCCGTACCCGTGCGGCGGGGGGAGGAGGTGGTCGCCGCGATCGGCGTCGTCGTGGAGAACCTCGAGCGCGACCGCGGCCGGGCGGTGTCCGCTCTCCAGGTGGCCGCGCAGGGCATCGGCCGGACCCTTTGAGCGACTGTCAGACCAGGCGTCGGACCAGGTTCACCGTCCGCACCAGGTGCGGCTCGGAGCGCTCGGCTCGGTAGGCCATGGCCAGCTCGACCGAGGCGGTGGGGCGCACGAGCGGCCGGAACTCCAGGCCGTCGAGGGCGAGCGCGCTGACCGGCTCGGGGACGACGGCGACGCCGAGGCCGCCGGCGACCAGGGTGGCGAGGGTCGAGGTCTCGCCGACCTCGTGGCGGATCCGCGGGGTGTGGCCGGCGTCGCGGAAGAGGCGCAGCACGACGTCGTACATCGCGGAGCGGCGGCCGGCGGAGTGCACGATCAGGTCGGCGTCGGCGAGGTCGGCGACCCGGAGCTGGCGACGCTGCGCCAGCGCGTGCCCCGACGGTACGGCGACCACGAGCCGCTCCTTGCGCAGCGGAGTCACGGCCAGCGTGCCGTCGGACACCGGCGGGCGGAGCAGCGCGAGGTCGATGGTGCCGTCGTGCAGCGCGGTCAGCTGGTCGGCCACGAGCATCTCCCCGCGGAAGGAGAACTCGACCCCCGGGAGCTCGTCGGCCAGGCGCCGCGACAGGGCGGGGATCAGGCTGTAGGTCGCGGATCCGACGCAGCCGATGGTCAGGTGGCCGGTCGCGCCGGCCGCCACGCGTCGCGCCTCCTCGGCCGCCGCGTCCACCGCGTCGAGGATCGCGCGCGCCCGCTCGAGATAGGCCGCGCCGGCGGCGGTCAGGTCGACCCGGCGGGTGGTCCGGCTGAACAGCTCGACGCCGAGGTCGGCCTCGAGCCGGCGGATCTGCTGGGACAGCGGCGGCTGCGCGATGTGCAGCCGCTCGGCCGCCCGGCCGAAGTGCATCTCCTCCGCGACGACGACGAACGCCTGGAGGTGCCGCACCAGATCCATATGTGTATTCGTCTCAATTGGTATCAATATTGATCCTTCACATTAACAAGCAGTCCACCTACCGTCGAGAACGTGACCTCCGCCTACGTCTACACAGCGACTCGCACCCCGTTCGGCCGGTTCAACGGCGCACTGGCGAGCACCCGCCCCGACGACCTCGCCGCGTCCGTCCTCACCGGCCTCCTCGCCACGGCGCCCGGCGGCGACAGCGCCGCGATCGACGAGGTCGTGTGGGGCTGCGCCAACCAGGCCGGCGAGGACAACCGCAACGTCGGCCGGATGGCCGTGCTGCTCGCCGGGCTCCCCGTGTCGATCCCGGCCACCACGGTCAACCGGCTGTGCGGATCGTCCCTGGACGCGGCGATCATCGGCTCCCGCACCGTCGAGACCGGCGACGCCGAGGTCGTCGTGGTCGGCGGGGTGGAGTCGATGACCCGCGCCCCGTGGGTGCTTCCGAAGCCCGAGCGGGCCTTCCCCGCCGGCGACACCACGGCCGTCTCGACCACGCTCGGATGGCGGCTGGTCAACAAGCGGATGCCGCAGGAGTGGACCGTCTCGCTCGGCGAGGCCAACGAACAGCTCCAGGATCGGTTCGGCATCTCCCGCGAGCGGCAGGACGAGTTCGCGGCCCGGTCGCACCAGCTCGCCGCGACCGCCTGGGACGACGGCTTCTACGACGACCTGGTCGTCCCCGCCGGCGACCTGACCCGCGACGAGGGCATCCGCCCCGGCTCGACGCCGGAGACCCTCGCGGGCCTCAAGCCGGTCTTCCGCACCGACGGCACCATCACCGCGGGCAACGCCTCGCCCCTCAACGACGGCGCCGCCGCCGTCCTGCTCGGCTCCGAGGCCGCGGCCACCACGCTCGGCCTCGAGCCACAGGCCCGGATCGCCGGCCGCGGCGCCTACGCCCTCGAGCCCCAGGCCTTCGGCTACGCCCCGGTCGAGGCCGCGAACATCGCGCTGTCCCGGGCGGGCATCGGCTGGGACCAGGTCGGCGCGGTCGAGCTGAACGAGGCGTTCGCCGTACAGGCGCTCGCGTGCGTCGACGCCTGGAAGGTCGACCCCGACATCGTCAACGCCCGCGGCGGCGCGATCGCGATCGGCCACCCCCTGGGCGCCTCGGGCGCCCGCCTGGTCGGCACCCTGGCGAAGCGGCTCCGCGAGGAGAACCAGCGGTACGGCGTCGCCGCCATCTGCATCGGCGTCGGCCAGGCCCTCGCCGTCGTGCTCGAGAACGTGGAGGCTTCGGCATGAGCCGGACGCAGGTGTTCGACGGGGTCGACGAGGCGGTCGCCGACATCGAGGACGGCAGCACCGTCCTGGTCGGCGGGTTCGGCCTGGCCGGGATGCCGTTCGACCTGATCGACGCCCTTATCCGGCAGGGCGCGAAGGACCTCACGATCGTCGCCAACAACGCCGGCAACGGCGACGTCGGCCTGGCCGCACTGCTCAAGGCCGGCCAGGTCCGCAAGGTGCTCTGCTCGTTCCCGCGGCAGGTGGACTCCTACGTGTTCGACGAGCTCTACCGCGCCGGGAAGGTCGAGCTCGAGGTCGTGCCACAGGGCAACCTCGCCGAGCGGATGCGCGCAGCGGGCGCCGGCATCGGCGCCTTCTACTGCCCCACCGCGGTCGGCACCCCGCTCGCCGAGGGCAAGGAGTCGCGGGTGATCGACCGCCGCGAGTACCTCCTCGAGTACCCGATCCGCGGCGACTACGCCCTGATCTCCGCCCACCGCGCCGACGGCATGGGCAACCTCGTTTACAACAAGACCGCCCGCAACTTCGGCCCGGTAATGGCCACCGCCGCCACGACCACGATCGTCCAGGTCGACGAGGTCGTGCCGGTCGGCACCCTCGACCCCGAGGCCGTCGTGACACCGAGCATCTACGTCGACCGCGTCGTGGCCGTCGAGGCCCGCCGCTACACCGTCCAGGGGGCTCGATGACCAGCCAGGCCGACTCCGCGCTCGCGGTCGCAGGCGCCACCGAGCACGACCGTGGCCCGTTGTCGATGGACGAGCTCGCCGCCGTCATCGCCCGCGACATCCCCGCGGGCTCCTTCGTCAACCTCGGGATCGGCCAGCCCACCAAGATCGGCGACCACCTTCCCGACGAGCTCGGCGTCGTGCTGCACACCGAGAACGGCATGCTCGGCATGGGCCCGGTGGCGCACGGTGACGACGTCGACCCCGACCTGACCAACGCCGGCAAGGTCCCCGTGACCGAGCTGCCCGGGGCGTCGTACTTCCATCACGCCGACTCGTTCGCGATGATGCGCGGCGGCCACCTCGACGTGTGCGTGCTCGGCGCCTACCAGGTCGCCGCGAACGGCGACCTCGCCAACTGGCACACCGGAGCGCCGGACGCGATCCCCGCCGTGGGCGGCGCGATGGACCTCGCCGTCGGCGCCAAGCAGGTGTTCGTGATGATGACGCTCTTCGACAAGCAGGGCCGCCCGAAGCTGGTGCCGTCGTGCAGCTACCCGCTGACCGGCGTCGGCTGCGTCAGCCGCGTCTACACCGACCTCGCGGTGATCGACGTCGGCCCCGGCGGCGCCCTCGTCCGCGAGACCTTCGGCACCACCGTCGCCGAGTTGGCGCAGCGGCTCGACGTACTGACCAGGTAGCCAACTCTCCCCGCGACGTTTTACCTTAGTCCCTGATCGGCGTGCGCGACCAAGCATGCGCCCTGCGGGCCCCAATTAGGCGGACCGGTTCCCACACGCCGACTGGCTCCCGGAGAGGACCGAACCGGTCGCCCTCGCTGGCGGTGCGTTCGGCATAGATCGGAGCGAGCGCTCTGTTTCAGAGAAGCCGCCCCTTGCGCCACATTCTCGAAGAAGCTTCACCGCTCCCAGAGGCAGGCTAGTCCGGACAGGGGCGAGCTCCTCGGTGGGGATGGCGTTGAGGATGACGGTCCTGGGCTCCGGGTATGCCCGCGACCCTTCGAGGCAACCTTCACGGCCGAGGCCGGACTCCCTGAATCCCCCGGCGACGATCGTGAAGTCGGTGCAGAAGGCGTTACTACCGAGTGTTCCCGCCTGCAGCCAGCGAGCCACGTGGACGGCCTTGTCGGGTCGGGCGTGAAGAGCGTGTTGAGGCCATAGATGCTGTCGTTGGCGATGTCAGGTTTCGACTGTCGGGCCGCCGTCACACCGCAGAGTTTCGGTCCGTCCTCTAGACGGTATGTGGTGACCACTCGGGGCGACTGAGTGGTTGCGGGCCGGGGCCTCACTCACACATGTTCGTGGGTTACCGAGCAGGGGCCACCTGCTCGGCCTATCCGACAGTTGTGGGAGGCCCCGGTGTTTACCGAGCGTACGAGTGTTGGGCTCGACGTGCACGCACGATCGGTCGCGGCAGCAGCGATCGACGGCGTCACGGGCGAGCTCATTCAAGCGAAGCTGACCCCGTCACACGAGCACATCAAGTCCTGGATCCATGGCCTGCCAGGCCCGGTGGCGGTGACCTACGAGGCCGGCCCGACCGGCTTCGGTCTGTCACGAGCATTGACCGCGGCCGGGATCCGATGCGAGGTCGGGGCGCCATCGAAGTTGCAGAAGCCGTCGGGCGATCGGGTGAAGACCGATGCCAAGGACGCGATCCATCTCGCTCGACTGCTGCGACTGGACGAGATCACCGCGGTGGCGATCCCCAGCGTCGACCAGGAGGCCGCCCGTGATCTGGTGCGGGCACGTGAGGACTGTCGTGGTGACTTGAATCGCCCCGGGTCTGATGGAGGCTCTCAATCCATGGAGGATGAGAGTCATGGCAGCACCGAAGAAGTACCCCGACGAGCTGCGTAATCGGGCGACCCGGATGGCGGTGGAGCTGCGTGCTGATCCAGCGACGAAGGTAGGCGCGATCGCTCGAGTGGCTGAGCAGCTCGGGATACATCGGGAGACGTTGCGGAGCTGGGTTCGGCAGGCCGAGATCGACGGCGGCGCCCGGCCCGGCACCACGTCCAGTGATGCGCTGCGGTTGGCCGAGCTCGAGCGCGAGAACCGTGAACTGCGGCGGGCGAACCACATCTTGAAGACGGCCTCGGCTTTCTTCGCGTCAATGTCAAAGTGATCGTGCCCGATCGGGGTTCGCTCGTTTCTTCGCTGCCCCGGGTTACGAACGGCACTCGGTGGCTTCTCTCCGATGTGCGGCCTCGGTCGGGCGCCCTGTCGGCAGCGGGTGCGTGGCTTGATAGGAGCCTGCCTGCGAGTTTCGCGCTGAATTGAGGCGTGCCCGCCTCGCTGCCGACAGGGCGCCCGAATAGCCCGTCGACGTAGGAGGTCCCTGGATGGTCATGATCGGCACCGACTCGCACAAGCGCACCCACACGGTCGTGGCGCTCGACGAAGTCGGCAGAAGACTCGGCACCAAGACGGTCCGGACCAACGCCGAGGGCCACCTCGCGCTGGTCGAGTGGGCCACACAGTTCGCCGACCACGACGAGCACGGCGTCAGGTTCGCCTTGGAGGACTGCCGCCACCTCACCCGCCGGCTGGAATCCGACCTCTTGGCTGCGGGTCAACGCGTGCTGCGGGTGCCGACTCGGCTCATGGCCGGTGCTCGCCGCAGCAGCCGCGAACCTGGTAAGTCCGACCCGATCGACGCCGAGGCCGTAGCCCTGGCTGCGCTACGTCACCCCGACCTTCCCGTCGCTGAGCTGGACGGACCTGCGCGTGAGGTCAAGCTTCTGTCTGATCACCGTCATGACCTGGTGGTTCAGCGGTCCCGCATCGCTCAACAGGTTCGCTGGCACCTCCACGAGCTGGACCCGGACCTGATGATCCCCAGCCGCGGCCTGCGACGCCAGAAGGTCGTACGTGAGCTGCTGGCGGAACTGGAACGCTTCGACGGCGTCGTGGCCAGGCTTGCCCGGCGACACCTGCTGCGCTGCCAGGAGCTGACTACACAGATCAACGACCTCGAGCGAGAGTTGCGGGACCTGGTTCGTCGGCTCGCTCCCTCGCTACTTGAGATCCCCGGCTGCGGCGTGCTGTCCGCAGCCGTGATCGTCGGCGAGACAGCCGGAGTGCACCGCTTCCGCGACAAGGACGCCTACGCCCGCTTCACAGGCACAGCGCCGGTGCCGGTCTGGTCGGGATCCAGCGCGGGCAAGGTTCGGCTCAACCGAGGCGGCAATCGGTCCGTCAACTGCGCCCTGCACATGATCGCCGTGACCCAGGCCCGCGGCGTCGGGCCGGGCCGGCCCTACCTCGACAAGCAGTTGGCCCGCGGCAAGGACCGCGTAGCCGCCCTGAGGCTGTTGCGCCGGCGCCTTTCCGATGTCGTCTTTGCGGCTCTTCGCGCCGACCTACGTGCAGCCCAGCAGCCCGCCGCGTCGCCTGTTCAACTCGCGGCTTGACATAGGAGCATCGCGGAGCTCGACCGCCCCAACAGCAGGTAGTGGCCTACATCGACGCCCATCGTCCACGACGTGGTCGAGGGGCGCGAGGTCGGGGTCGAGCCGATCTGCGCTGTGCTGAAGGACGCCGGCGTGCAGATCGCCCCGAGCAGCTACTACGCCGCCAAGACCAGGCCGCCGTCGACGCGTGCGGTGCGCGACGCTGAGCTGGTCACCGACATCAAGGTCGCCCACAAGGCGAACCTTGGTGTCTACGGCGCGCGAAAGATTCATGCCGAGCTCAACCGCGAAGGCGTCAAGGTCGCCCGGTGCACCGTGGAGCGGCTCATGCGGGCCGAAGGGCTGCGAGGGATCCCGCGGGAGAAGACCCGCAAGACCACGATCGGCGATGGCGCGGAGACCGAGCGGCCCGAGGATCTGGTCAAGCGGAAGTTCCTCGCGACCGGTCCTAACCAGCTGTGGGTCGCGGACCTGACCTACGTCCGGACCCATGCCGGCTGGACCTACGTCGCGTTCGTCCTCGACGTCTTCTCCCGGATGATCGTCGGCTGGCAGGTGTCGACCAGTCTGCGCACCGACCTGGCACTCGACGCCCTCGACATGGGGCTGTGGACCCGGCAACGGGCCGGGCAGGACCTCACCGGCCTGATCCACCACAGCGACAGAGGCGTGCAATATCGAGCGATTCGCTACACCGAGCGGCTCGCCGAGGCCGAGGCGGTCGCCTCCGTCGGCAGCCGAGGCGACTCCTACGACAACGCGATGGCCGAGGCGCTCAACTCGCTGTTCAAGGCCGAGTGCATCCGCAACCCGGTGATGCGGCCCAAGGGCGGCTGGAAGTCAGTGCGCGACGTCGAGATAGCAGTCGCCGAGTACGTCGACTGGTTCAACCACAGGAGGCTTCACGGCGAGATCGGGCTCGTCCCACCGGCGGAGTTCGAGTCCAACCACTGGGCCAGCACCACGCTCGAGCACTACCCTGAAGCACCTGTCCCCACAGGGGCTGATTCCAACTAACCGAGCCTCCACGAAACCCGGGGCGATTCACTTTGAGCGGTGACCGGCTCGGTGCTCGGCAGTGTCGACACGCCGCCTGGTCATCACCGCTGTTCTCGCCGGCCCTCCCAGTCCGAGGTGGCCCGTACCTACGGGGTCTCCCAGGGCTGGATCAGCCGGCTTATGGGAGAGTGAACCGCCCCGGCGACAGCCACGACCGGGTCCGCACCGACAAAGTCGACAGATCCGGCACCGTCATCCTGCGCGTCGCCGGTCAGCTGCGCCACATCCGGATCGGACGACCCCACGCCGACCCCCCGTCCTCCGCAGATGTCCTGAGACATCACAGTGCGGTGGTCAGAACACTTGAACCAGCATCAGGGTCGCCCTGCCGCCTCACCAGCCGCGCTGGGCGAGGCGGTGCGGCACCGGGATGTCGTCCACGCTGATGCCGACCATGGCCTCGCCCAGGCCGCGGGAGACCTTGGCGACCATCTCGGGGTCGTCGAAGAACGTCGTGGCCTTGACGATCGCCTCGGCCCGCTGCGCCGGGTTGCCCGACTTGAAGATGCCCGAGCCCACGAACACGCCCTCGGCCCCGAGCTGCATCATCATCGCCGCATCCGCGGGGGTCGCGATCCCGCCCGCGGTGAACAGCACCACCGACAGCTTGCCCGCCTCCGCGACCTCCTTGACCAGGTCGTACGGCGCCTGCAGCTCCTTCGCCGCGACGTAGAGCTCATCGCCCTCCAGCGCACCGAGGCGCCGGATCTCCCGGCGGATCGTGCGCATGTGCGTCACCGCGTTCGAGACGTCGCCGGTGCCCGCCTCACCCTTGGAGCGGATCATCGCCGCACCCTCGGTGATCCGCCGCAGCGCCTCACCCAGGTTGGTCGCACCACACACGAACGGCACCGTGAACGCCCACTTGTCGATGTGGTTCCCGTAGTCGGCCGGGGTCAGCACCTCCGACTCGTCGACGTAGTCCACACCGAGGCTCTGCAGCACCTGGGCCTCGGCGAAGTGACCGATCCGGGCCTTCGCCATCACCGGGATCGAGACCGCGGAGATGATGCCGTCGATCATGTCCGGGTCGCTCATCCGCGACACCCCGCCCTGCGCCCGGATGTCGGACGGCACCCGCTCCAGCGCCATCACCGCGACCGCGCCGGCGTCCTCGGCGATCTTCGCCTGCTCGGGCGTGACGACGTCCATGATCACGCCGCCCTTGAGCATCTCGGCCATCCCGCGCTTCACGCGCGTGGTGCCGTGACGGTCGGGAGGGGGAAGTTGGTTGTCGAGAGTTTGCGCCATTGATCCGCCTTCAGCACTCGATCACGTTCACGGCGAGACCGCCCCGTGAGGTTTCCTTGTACTTGATGTGCATGTCGTGCCCGGTTTCGCGCATGGTCTTGATGGCCTGGTCGAGGGTGACCTTGTGGCGTCCGGTGCCCTTGAGGGCGAGTCGAGCGGCGTTGATGGCCTTCACCGAGGCAACAGCGTTTCGCTCGATGCACGGGATCTGGACGAGCCCGCCGATGGGGTCGCAGGTGAGTCCAAGGTTGTGCTCGATGCCGATTTCTGCGGCGTTCTCGACTTGCTCGGGCGTGCCGCCCATCACCTCGGCCAAACCAGCCGCAGCCATCGCGCACGCGGTTCCGACCTCGCCCTGGCAGCCGACCTCGGCGCCCGAGATGGAGGCATTCTTTTTCACGATGATGCCGATCGCAGCTGCGGCCAGCATGAACCGAATAATGCCTTCCTCGTTCGCGCCGTCCGGCCCGAAGTGCCAGTAGTAGTGCAGCACCGCAGGCATGATGCCTGCGGCGCCGTTGGTTGGCGCGGTGACGACCCTGCCACCGGAGGCGTTCTCTTCGTTGACCGCGAGCGCATACAGGTTGACCCAATCCATGATGTGGAGGGGATCAGAGCGGTCCGTACGGCTCATGAGTTCTGCATGGAGCGCGGGCGCGCGCCTCGGCACCTGCAGGCCGCCCGGCAAGACGCCGTCGCGGCGCAAGCCAGTTTGCACGCACGACTTCATGACCGCCCAGATGTTCAGGAGGCCGTTCCTAATCTCGTCCTCAGTGCCCCACGCCGTCTCATTGGCGAGCATGACGTCGCTGATGGACGCACCCTGCTCGCGACAGATCCGAAGTAGGTCCGCGCCGCTGCTGAAGGGGTACTTGAGTTCGGTCGCGTCCACGATCCGATCGACCCCTGCCGCATCTTCGTCGACGACGAATCCGCCACCTACCGAGTAGTAGCGGCGTTGACGAAGCTCGACGCCACGACGGTCGAACGCAGCAAACGTCATCGCGTTGGGGTGACCTGGCAGGGAACGGTTGCGGTGCAAGGTGATGTCGTCGCTCGGCTTCAGACGCACCGGATGGACTCCGCCCAGAACGAGGGTCTCAGTCGCTTTGATCAGTTCGACTCGGCCCTCGGCCCGAGCTGTGTCAACGGTGGCGGGTTCTTCGCCCTCAAGCCCTAGGATTATCGCCTGTTCTGAGCCGTGGCCGCGCCCTGTCGCCCCGAGCGAACCGAACAGCTCGACCTTCACGCGATCGGTTCTACCGAGGATGCCCGAGGCCGCGAGGTCATCGACGAACCGCTTCGCCGCCCGCATCGGACCCACGGTGTGCGACGAGGACGGTCCGATACCAATGGAGAAGAGGTCGAATGCGCTCAGGGCCATCACGCCGCCCGGCGTTCGACGACCTGGCGGTAGAGGCGTCCGGCGCGGTACGACGAACGCACGAGCGGGCCGGACATCACGCCGGAGAAGCCGATCTGGTCGGCCTCCTCCTGGAGCTCGACGAACTCCTCGGGCTTGACCCACCGCTCGACCGGGTGGTGCCGCAGGGAGGGGCGCAGGTACTGGGTGATCGTGACCAGCGCGCAGCCCGCGTCGTGCAGGTCGCGCAGCGCCTGGGTGACCTCCTCGCGGGTCTCGCCCATCCCGAGGATCAGGTTCGACTTGGTCACCAGGCCGAAGTCCCGGGCCCGGGTGAGCACGTCGAGAGATCGCTCGTAGCGGAACGCCGGGCGGATCCGCTTGAAGATCCGCGGCACCGTCTCGACGTTGTGCGCGAGCACCTCGGGGCGGGACTCGAACACCTCGCGGAGCAGGTCCGGCTTGCCGTTGAAGTCGGGGATGAGGTTCTCGACGCCGGTGTCGGGGTTGAGCTCGTGGATGGCGCGGACGGTCTCGGCGTACAGCCACGCGCCGCCGTCCTCGAGGTCGTCGCGCGCGACGCCGGTGATCGTGGCGTACCGCAGCCCCATGGTGCGCACCGACTCGGCCACCCGGCGCGGCTCGTCACGGTCCAGCGGCTGCGGCCGGCCGGTGTCGATCTGGCAGAAGTCGCAGCGCCGGGTGCACTGGTCGCCGCCGATGAGGAACGTCGCCTCGCGGTCCTCCCAGCACTCGAAGATGTTGGGACAACGGGCCTCCTGGCACACCGTGTGGAGCCCCTCGGACTTCACCAGGCTCTGCAGGTGCTTGTACTCCGGGCCCATCTTGGCCCGCGTCTTGATCCACTCCGGCTTGCGCTCGATCGGGGTCTCCGCGTTGCGGACCTCGAGCCGGAGGAGCTTGCGACCGTCGGGTGCCGGGGCTTGCGTAAGCGGCATCTCACTGCCCCGGGTACAGCGGATACTTCGCAGCCAGCACGTTCACGCGCTCGCACAGACTGTTGCTGAGGTCTGCTGCCGGGTCCGTGGTAAGCACCCGGGCGATGATGTCGCCGACCTCCGCGAACTCGGCAGTCCCGAAGCCACGAGTAGCGAGGGCCGCGGTGCCGACGCGCAGACCGGAGGCGACCATCGGCGGACGAGGGTCGAAGGGCACCGCGTTGCGGTTGATCGTGATGCCGATCGAGTGAAGGCGGTCCTCGCCCTGCTGGCCGTCGAGTTCGGAGTTGCGTAGGTCCACCAGAACGAGGTGAACGTCGGTCCCGCCGGTCAGGACTGTGATGCCGGAGGCGACGACGTCGTCGGCCAGCATCCGGGCAGCGATGGCACGCGCTCCGTCGAGAGTGCGCTGCTGACGGTCCTTGAACTCCGGCATCCCTGCTGCGCGAAAGGCCACGGCCTTCCCAGCGATGACGTGCTCGAGCGGACCACCTTGTTGCCCTGGGAACACCGCGGAGTTCAGCTTCTTTGCCAGTTCAGCCCGGTTGCTGAGGATGACACCGCCGCGAGGCCCGCCGAGCGTCTTATGCGTGGTCGTCGTTACGACGTCCGCGTATGGGACCGGGTTCGGGTGCAGCGCTGCCGCTACCAGGCCGGCGAAGTGTGCCATGTCGACCATCAGGTAGGCGCCTACCAGGTTGGCGATACGGCGGAACTCGGCGAAGTCGAGTTGACGTGGGTAGGCGGACCACCCGGCGACGATCATCTTCGGGCGGTGCTCGACGGCCAACCGTTCGACCTCGGCCATGTCGACCCGGTAGTCCTCCTCGCGGACGTGGTAGGCGACGACCTTATAGAGCTTGCCGCTGTAGTTGAGTCGCATTCCGTGAGTCAGATGACCGCCGTGGGCGAGGTCGAGACCGAGGATTGTGTCACCCGGATCGAGCAGCGCGGACATCGCTGCTGCGTTCGCTTGCGCACCCGAATGTGGCTGCACGTTCGCGTACGTCGCGCCGAAGAGTGCCTTCACGCGGTCGATCGCCAGCTTCTCGACAACGTCGACGTGCTCGCAACCGCCGTAGTACCGCCGGCCGGGGTAGCCCTCCGCATACTTGTTGGTCATCGCCGAACCCTGCGCCTGCATGACAGCGACTGGCGCAAAGTTCTCGGATGCAATCATCTCCAGCGTGCCCTGCTGACGCCGGAGTTCGGCGCTTATAGCTCCGTGGACCTCGGGATCGAAAGTCTCCAGTGGCTGGTACAGGCTCGACATTCTCACTCCCCGCCGATCAGCGTTCGGTATTCGTCGGCATTCAGCAGTTCCGACTGTGCGTGAACCCTGACCCGGATCAGCCACCCGGCGCCGAACGGCTGAAGGTTGACAACGCCGGGGTCGGCGATTGCGTCCTGATTGATTTCGACAACCAGGCCGTCGACAGGGGAGCCGAGGTCGCTGACTGACTTGGTCGATTCGATTTCGCCGCACGACTCCCCCGCGGTGATCGTCGCGCCGACGGCGGGGAGCTCGAGGTAGACCACGTCGCCGAGGGCCGCGGCTGCGTAGGCGGTGATGCCGATGGTGGCGATCCCTTGGCCGTCGATGCTCAGCCACTCATGATCGGCGGTGTACTTGAGGTTGCTCGGCACGGTCATGTTGAAGCTCCTAGTCCGTTAGTTCTTGTGACGGGTGTAGAAGGGCAGTGCGACGACGTGTGCATCGACAGCGGTCCCTCGGACGTCGATCGACAGGGAGGTGCCGGGTTCGGCGTAGCCGGTGCTTATGTAGGCGAGGGCGATCGAGTGGCCCAGCGTCGGCGACGGGGCTCCGCTAGTGACGTCGCCGACAACGCGGCCACCCTGGTCGCGCACCGGGTATCCGGCGCGGGGGGCCCGGCGGGTGTCAGCTATGAGCCCGATGAGCTGCTGGTCGACGCCGGACTCTCGACGCGCCTCGAGCGCGTGTCGGCCCACGAAGTCGCTGTCCTTCGCGAAGGCGATGACGCGTCCGAGCCCGGCTTCGAACGGCGTCCGGTCGCGGCTGAGCTCTTGCCCATATAGGGGCATTCCGGCCTCCAGCCGGAGCGTGTCTCGGCTCGCGAGCCCGGCGGGAATGAGTCCGTGCGGTTCACCGGCGTCGGTGAGCGCCTCCCACAGGTTTACGGCGTTGCCGGGGCGGCAATAGACCTCAAATCCGTCCTCGCCCGTGTATCCGGTTCTGGCCAGCAGCACTGCGGTACCGGCGAGTGTCCCTCTGTGGATCGAGTAGTACTTCAGGTCCTCTAGGTGCACCTCGGTCAGGCCGGAGATGATGTCGACTGAGGCGGGACCTTGGACCGCGACGAGCGCCCAGTCGTCGCGAGCATCGCGGATTTCGGCGTCCAACCCGTGGGCCCGGCTTCGAAACTCGGCGAGCACGGTCTCGCTGTTAGCGGCGTTGGCGACGACCATGAAGTGCTCGTCGGCGAGGCGGTAGACGACAAGGTCGTCGAGGATGCCGCCGGCCTCGTCGCACATCATCGAGTACTTCGCCTTGCCGACTGCGACAGCCGAGAGGTTGCCGACCAACGCGCGGTCGAGGGCGCGGCCAGCGTCGGTGCCCTCGATCTCGATCTCGCCCATGTGGCACAGGTCGAAGATCCCCGCGGCCTGGCGGACCGCGTAGTGCTCAGCGATGTCGGAGGTGTAACGAACCGGCATGTGCCACCCGCCGAAGTCGGTGAAGGACGCACCGAGGCATTCATGGACGGCGTGTAACGGAGTGATCTTGGACATGCTGTCGCCTCAGTTCTCGAATGCGGTGGGGTCGGGGCAGGAGCAAACCAGGTGGCGGTCGCCGTGGGCTTGGTCGACTCGACCGACACTGGGCCAGTACTTGCTCCGGGTGATGCCGGTCGGATACGCGCCCTCGGCGCGGCTGTAGGGCCGGCTCCAGTCACCGGCGAGCGCGGCGGCTGTGTGGGGGGAGTGCCTCAGCGGGCTGTCCTCGACTCGCCATCTGCCAGCGGCGATGTCGTCGATCTCTCGGCGGATGGCGGTCATGGCGTCGATGAACCGATCGATCTCGCGCAGACCCTCACTTTCAGTCGGCTCGATCATGAGGGTTCCGGCGACAGGGAAACTGACCGTCGGTGCGTGGAAGCCGTAGTCAGCGAGGCGCTTGGCGACGTCTTCGACGGTGACGCCGGTCGACGCCGTCAGGGGACGTAGGTCGAGGATGCACTCGTGGGCCACCAGGCGCTTGGCACCGGTGTATAGGACAGGGAAGCAGCCAGACAGGCGCGTGGCGACGTAGTTGGCGGCCAGGACGGCGACCATCGTGGCTCGAGTCAGACCCTCGGAGCCCATCATCCGTATGTAGGCCCACGGGATCGGCAGAATGCCGGCTGATCCGTAGGGTGCGGCGCTGACCGCACCGACTCCGTGACGACGATGTGGGTCGGGATGGCTTGGGTGTGTCGGCAAGTAGGGCACCAGGTGGGCAGCGACCGCGACCGGGCCGACGCCCGGCCCCCCGCCGCCGTGGGGGATGCAGAACGTCTTGTGCAGGTTGAGGTGGGAGACGTCGCCGCCGAACTCGCCGGGCTTGGCTACGCCGAGCAGCGCGTTGAGGTTCGCGCCGTCCACATAGACCTGGCCGCCGTGGTGATGGACCAGTTCGCAGAGACGGGTGATGCCTTCCTCGTACACGCCGTGGGTCGACGGGTAGGTGACCATGACAGCGGCGAGCCGGTCCGAATGCGTCTCGCACTTCGCCTCCAGATCACCCATGTCAATGGTGCCGTCGTCGTTGGAGGCGACGACGACCACCCGCATGCCAGCGAGGACCGCGGACGCCGCGTTGGTTCCGTGGGCACTGGCGGGGATCAGGCACACGTCGCGGTCAGGCTGCTCTTGGTCGCGATGGTAGGCGCGGATGGCGAGCAGTCCAGCCAGCTCGCCCTGGGACCCGGCATTCGGCTGGATGGAAACGGCCGCGTAGCCGGTGATCTCGGCCAGCCAGCTCTCAAGCTGACGAACGAGCTCCGCGTAGCCCAGGGCGTCCTCGGCGGGCGCGAACGGGTGGAGGTCGGCGAAACCCGACAGGGACACCGGCTCCATCTCAGTGGAGGCGTTCAGCTTCATGGTGCACGAGCCGAGGGGAATCATCCCGCGGTCCAGAGCGAAGTCGCGGTCCGCAAGCTCTCGCAGGTACCGCAGCATCGTGGTCTCGGACCGATGCTGCGAGAATACCGGGTGCGTCAGGAAAGTTGAGGTTCGCCTCAGTGCCGGCGGAATCGTAGAGCGCAGGTCGGGTGTGACCTCCGTCAGCTCAACGGCGTCCTCGCCAAAGGAAGCCAGGATCCGTTTGAGGTGCTCCGGTGTGGTCGTCTCAGAGCAGCTGATCCCGACGTGCTCGTCATCGACTAGGCGGAGCAGGATGCCGTCGGTATGGGCGTTAGCGACGATCTCGGCCGCTCGCCCGGGTGTGTAGACAACGATCGTGTCGAAGAACGCTTCGTTGATGACGGAGTAGCCGCGGCGGCGCAGCGCCGCCGCGACTCTCAGGGCGTACCGATGGATCCGCTCCGCGATGGCGGTGAGTCCTTCGGGGCCGTGGTACACGGCGTACAGGGAGGCGACCACGGCGAGCAGTACCTGCGCGGTGCAGATGTTGGAGGTGGCCCGGTCCCGTCTGATGTGCTGTTCGCGGGTCTGCAGCGCGAGGCGGTAGGCCGGCTGGGCGTGCGCGTCGATCGAGACACCGACAAGCCGGCCGGGCAGGTGTCGTTCGAGGCCGTCACGGATGGCGATGTACCCGGCGTGCGGCCCGCCGTAGAATAGGGGCACGCCGAACCGCTGGGTCGACCCGACGGCTATGTCGGCGCCGAGGTCTCCGGGGGGTGACAGCAGGGTCAGAGCCAGCAGGTCCGCGGCGATAGTGACGAGGGCTCCGCTGCGGTGGGCTTGGCGGATGGCGGAGGAGAAGTTTCGCACCTCGCCAGAGCATCCCGGGTACGACACGACGACTCCGAAGTAGTCGACGTCTGGCAGTGCCGAATCGGCGTCGAATAGCGCCACCTCGATCCCGAGCGCGGCCGCGCGAGTCTGGGCGACGGCAATGGACTGGGGGAACAGGTCGGCGTCGACAAGCACGCGGTTCGAGGACGACGCCACCGCGCGCCGCATCACCATGATCGCCTCGGCGACCGCCGTCCCTTCGTCGAGCAGCGAGGCGTTCGAGGTGGGCAGACCGGTCAGGTCGCCGACCATCGTCTGGAAGTTGAGCAACGCCTCCAATCGGCCCTGACTGATCTCTGGCTGGTACGGGGTGTATGCGGTGTACCAGGCCGGACTTTCCAGCACGTTGCGGCGGATGACGGAAGGGGTGCTCGTGGGGTAGTAGCCGAGTCCAATCATCGGGACCGTGACATTGTTCGCGGCGCTGAGGGCGCGAAGCTCGTCCGCGGCTTCCGGCTCTGTGGCGGCTGGGGGAAGTCGGAGTCCCGCCGTTCGGATGCCTTCCGGCACTGCGACGTCGATCAGGTCCTCTAGGCTCCCGTAGCCGACTTCCTTCAGCATGCAGGCGACGTCGTCGGCGCTTGGCCCGATGTGGCGGCGAGCAAAGATGTCGCGTGAGTCCGACGGCGGGCTCTGGTCAGGCATTGGGCTCCCGGTTCTTGAGGGCGCCGCATGTATGCGGCGACTATTGAGCGAGTGCTTCCCCCTCTGTCACTGGGACCTGAGAGCTTCACCACCGAGCGTCGGCGGCTTGCACCGTGGGCGCAGGCCCGGAGCCTGTCTTTCCAGAGTTGCCTCATCAACGCGGTACAGGGGCCTGAGAGATTGTGGGGACAGTTGCTCCTACGGCGGCCCTCCCGATCGGAGGGCACTCTCCCGCGGTGATTGGTAGCGGCGGTATTGAGTTGAGGATGCCTTGGGCGGCTGCGCTTGTCAGGCAAAACCGGCCGTCGCAGATGCCCGCGGTCAGTCGTCGTCGTCCCATAAGAACGTCACGTGGCGGTCGACTGGCTCTCGCGTCGTGGCATTGGAGGCGATGGGATGCTGAGCGTCTTCGTATCCAAGCGAGATGCCGCAGACGATGGTTCGGTGGGTGGGGATCGCCAGACATTCCCGCACGGCTGGGTGGAAGTCCAGGAACGATGCCTGCGCACACGTGGACAGGCCGCGGCTGCGGGCGCTGAGCAGAATCGTCTGGATGTAGGCGCCCGCGTCGATTAGAGCGCTCAACCGTGGGTTCCTTGCAACAGTAACGATCAAGCCGACCGGGGCGGCGAAGAAGTCATAGTTGCGCCGGTGGTAGAACTCGCGATCATCCACGTCCGCGAGGCTCAATCCGAGAGCTCGTCCGTAGAGTCCCTCACCGAAGCTCTCGCGGCGCTCCTTGTACGGCTCCTCCCACCCATCAGGGCCGGGCTGGTAGTCGAACTCACGCACCGTCCTACCGATCGTGTCGTAGTAACGCAGCACGCTGTCCGTCAGTGCCCGCTTGTGCCGACCGGTCAAGACGTAGGTATGCCAGGGTTGCACGTTCGAGTTGCTGGGCGCGCGGGCGGCCAACTCAAGGACGTCCCGGACAGTCCGTCGCGGGACCTGGACGTCAGCGTATGAGCGCACACTGCGTCGACCCCTTACGATCGCGTCGAAGGCTTCGATCGCGGGCAGAGCGAGCAGAGGCCGGGCCACGTCCTCGGGCGCGGTCGAGCTCACTCGGCCGGGGGCGTGATGTCGTAGGAGATCCGACCCGCCGGGAGGTAGAAGAGGGCGATGATGGCGCCGCCGCGCACCTCCGGGTAGTGGTGGCTCGCCGGATCCGGCGCCGTCCAGCCGCCCCCGCACCAGCCACGAGGGCCGGCGAGCTCGGCACCTTCATTCAACGGGACGACCATATTCAGTTCGCCATAGGGATGCTGGTGGTACTGCCCGCGGTACGGCTCGACGCTGTCCATGTACACCGCCGTGATGCTGAAGTAGTTCAACTCCTCACAGGGCTCGGCGAGCCGGCTGCGCCTGTATCGCGGGCCGTCGACCTCGATGTTCGCCGCCCACCCGTCTCGGACACCGTCCTTTACGAGACCCGCGACGCGCTCATAGAACTCCGAGCCAGGACCGTAGGCGTCATTCAGCCACTTCTCCAGGTCCTCCCCCGCTGTGCGGTTCTTCAGCTCGTTCAGGAACGGGATGCTGGCGTCGATCAGATCCTGCGGTGTGCTCATCGTGCGGTCCTCCTGTGGCTACGGGGCGGCGAGCGTCATCAAGATAGAGAGTAACATTACAGGCAGTAGTTGTAAATAAATTGTCGGAGGATGATGGGATACTTGGGCCATGACCCGTACCGCGCGCGCTAAGTCCGCCCCGGCCGTCGGGCCCGGACGGCCTCGAGACACCGACCTCGACACAGCGATCATCCACGCGACCCGCCAGCGGCTGGCGGAACAGGGCTACTCCCAGATCAGCTTGAGCGAGATCGCCGCAGCGGCGGGAACGACTCGGCCGTCGTTGTACCGCCGATGGCCGACAAAGTTGGATCTGGTCGTTGCTGCGCTCGAGTGGGGGTTCCGCGCCCAAACCGACTCCTATCCGACTGAGGCGATCAGTGAGTTGGAGCCGCGAGAGGCATTCATCGAAGCCATTCGCCGCCTTGATCCTGCCTACTTCAACGCGGACGCGATGCTCCTGATGGGCAATTTCATGGGTGAGGCTCGCCGGACTCCCGAGCTGCTCGATGTGGTTCGTGAACGCGCGGTCAATCCACGCCTCGCCCAGCTGGAGGCTGTCCTGCTGAAGCTGCGAGAGGACGGTCGCATTCGCGCCGATACGGACGTGCGCACCGTGGCCACCCTGTGCTTCGGCGCCTACTTCGCCACGTTCTTGCGTGAGGATGCGGACCATCGAGCTATCGCAGAGCGCGTGTGCGACACACTGTGGCCATCGATGGTCGCTGACGGCTAGCTGATGAGCCTTGACCTGGGCTGATTCCCTCGAATCACTGCTCACACGGCCTCGGCGTGGGGGGTGTCAACATGTGAGCACGTGCAGCGCAGCGCTGCATGAACGACGTTGACACCGACGAGCGCAGTCTGACCGTGGGCCGTCGAGGGATGACCTGACTCGACGCAGGGACGTCGAGCCTTCTCCGATCAGTGAGGAGGACGGCCATGTCGATTCTTCAGGCGGCACTTGAGCAGGCGACTTTGGTGATCGCAGTGACCGCGCGCCAGGCCGGCGACTCCACTATGCTCGGGCCGGCGTTGACCCACCTGGCTCCCATCGGCTCGGCGCGGGACGGTAAAGTGCCGCCCCGACGCCCCGATCGGCGACATGGCCTACGCCTCGCGCGGCGAGCGGGCCGCGCTGCGCGCCAAGCACATCAAGGCCCTGATCCCGCAGCCCGCCGACCAAATCGGCCACCGCCTGCGCTGCGGCTCGGCCGGCGGCCGGCCACCGGCTTTCGAGTCGATCGCCTACCGCGGCCGTAATGTTTTCGAGCGCCCGTTTAACGAAACAAGCAATGGCGCGGACTGTCCAGTCGCAACGATAGTCTCGTCGTCGTCTACTCCGCTCAGTGATGATCTGGCTACGCCAAGGGGAGACGCGCCCGGACTAGCCGGAATCTTCACCGACGGCTTCAGCCCGCAACCCCACCCGGCGCGAGGCGACACCGCGGAATCCACGAGGCGATGCCGTCAAGCATGTCGTCTAGCGCCTGAGCGCTCTCCGGACTGGGGCAGAAACTCGGCCCGGCGTCGCCAGCAACGATGCGACTGCTGACGAGCGGAACCACCACAGCCTCAGGAACGACCACAGCCCGAACCGAGGAGAGCACCGGTCGCAAGGCAGCCGCAGCCCTCGTTCCGCCAGAGATCCCGCCATAGCTGACGAGGCCGATCGGCTTGTCGGCCCACTCGTGAAAGAGGTGGTCGATGGCGTTCTTGAGCGCAGCGTTGAAGCTGTGGTTGTACTCGGGAAAGACGAAGACATGTGCGTTCGCGCGCTCGATCCGGCGGCTGAAGGCCCAGGTCTCCTCATGCTCATACTGCTGCAGCCGTGGGTGCCTCGGCTCGTCGTACAGCGGAAGATCGACCTCCGCCAGGTCGAGGCGCTCGACCGCGAAGTCTCCTCGTATTCCTGCGCGACTCGCCACCCACTCAGCAACGTGGTGACCAACCCGGTTCCGCCTGGTACTTCCGGTGATCACTTGAACCACTGGTTTCTGGCTGGACATCTCATACTCCTTTCCACATAGCATTACACGACTGTATTGTAATGCTATGTGGAAGCCGTGGTCCCACCGTCCCGCGCTGTGGACAGTTGCCTCCGGGATCGCCACCTTCCTGGCCTTCAGTCAGCTGTTCACCCTGACGCTGATCTTCAGCTCCCTCTGGCTGTCGAGGTGCGGCGGTCAAGCGGGTCCCAGCTCGCTGATGGCGTCAGCGGCCTTAATACTTCTCCCACGGTTGGCTGGAAGCGTCATCTGGGGCGATCGGGCCGACCGCTACGGGCCGCTCACGGCGCTACGAACGTGTTTAGCGTTCAGCGCCGCTACTTCAGCCGTTGTCAGCCTCGTTGCGGTTCGGCCACCCGGTACTCCGGGCGGCACGGGGATCTACGGCGCGCTCGTCGGCTTGTCGGCGTTCACAGCTGGCGGGATGTGGCCAATCTCGGCGGTGCTCTGTGCGAGTAGCGCTTCGGCGCAGCGTCGCGGTCGCGCTGGGCTCTCGCCACAGTTAGGAGTGCTCGCTGCAGTCATCACCGCCGCATGTTTCGGCCTCTTAGTCTTCCGCAGTCCCCCCCTGGTCAGCGTCAACGCGTGGATAGCGACATCCCATGCTGCTTTGGCAGTCGCCATGTTCGGCGTTCGGCGGACCGCCGGACAAGCACAGCGCATGCGTCAATCAACGACTCGGGCGGATCCCATGGAGAGCCGACCACATCGTGCGACCTTGCACATCTCGCGGCGAAGCTGGCGGCGACTCCTGCTAGCCGGCGCAGCCCTGTCGACCACCTTTGCTGTGTTCGGTATGGCGACGGCCCCGGTTGTGGGGATCGACGCACGCGCCGATCAACTCGAAGACCCTCGTGTCGCCGCAGCTCTCGCCACTTCCATCTGCGCATTGGTCGTGGCTGGCACGATCGCCGCGATCGTTTCTGACGCCCTCCCCCGACAGCTCATTGTCCTGGTCGGCACGTCCCTGACTGCGGGCGCGGCACTTTGCGCAGCCCTCCTGAAGCCGGACGCGTCCCCTGTGACGGTTGCGCTCCTGGCGATTCCGGCAGCACTGCCGTTCGGCTGCGGCGCGGCACTTCTACCCGCGTTGTTCCCCCCTGATCACCGCGCGGTCAGCGTTGGGATCGCCTCGGCGCTGGGCGCTGCCGGCGGAGCCGTGGCATCCGCGGTTGCGACGGCCGCCCCGTCCTCCGGCCCCGGGGGCGCGCCGTCGCCGGTGGTGGTCGCCGTGGTCGGAACCTTCAGCGCCCTGTGCATCGTAGCCGTGATTCGCGACACGGCGCGGGAGTGACCCGGACCCTTCCCTCGGAATGCCGCACGGCCCAGGCGGGGTTCCGCTCCGTCTGGGCCGTGCGACTTGAGTGCGACGCGGTATGGCTAATTGGCACCGAGGTGCACCGACTGGACCCGAAGGTAGCCAGCGAGGCCCTCCGGGCCGAGCTCTCGACCCAGCCCACTCGCCTTCCAGCCTCCAAAGGAGATCGCAGGATCTGGAACGTAGCCGTTGACGCCGACCGCGCCTGCCTCGAGCCGTGCAGCAACGTTCTCGCCGAGCTCGGCGTCCTCGGTCCAGACAGTGCCGCACAGGCCGAAAGGCGTGTCGTTGGCCAGCCGGACTGCCTCGGCTACGTCGGCGTAGGGCGTGACCGTTAACACCGGCCCGAAGATCTCGGTCCGCGCGATGGTCGAGCCGTTGTCGACATCGGCAATCACCGTGGGTTCGACAAACCACCCTGCGCCGAAGCTGTCCCCCGAGCCGCCGCCGACGACAACGCGGCCACCCTCCTCGACCCCTGTCGCGATCAAGGCTTTGACTCGATCACGCTGTCGACGCGACACGAGCGGACCGACTTGGGTCTCGGGGCGCGACGGATCTCCGACGTTCAGCGCACCGACGAACTCTGCGATGGAGCCAACCAATTCGTCGTACCGCGATCGCGGGACCAGCAGTCGTGTCGTCGCGTAGCAGGTCTGCCCGTTGTTCAGGAGCGCGACGCCGAACAGGTCCCACCAACGGTGGGACATGTCCACATCTTCGAGGAAGACCGCCGCAGACTTGCCCCCCAACTCGGTGGTCACCGGCCGAAGAAGCCTCCCACAGCGCTCTGCGATCGCCCGCCCGACCTCTGTCGATCCAGTGAAGGAAACCTTGTCAACGCCCGGGTGGCTGACCAGCGCCTCGCCGACCTCCGGACCGCCTGGCAAGATGCCGATTATCCCGGCCGGGATTCCTGCTTCGTCGATTGCGTCCGCCAGGATCATGCTGTCGAGCGCGGTCTCGGGCGACGGCTTCAAGATGATGCTGCACCCGGCCGCCAGCGCCGGAGCGAGCTTGGTAAAGGCAAGAGTCTGGGGGAAGTTCCAGGGAACGATGCCGGCCACAACGCCAACTGGAACCTCGCGAACCCGAGCCGTCCCGCCGTGCCGGCCCGCCCGCAGCGGCGCGAAGTCCTTCTCACGGATCAGGTCGGCGTAGAAGCCCAACGCGGCAGCAGGCATCCCTGCTTCGAGTTGGCTCGCAAGCTGGATGGGCATGCCGTTCTGCGCGGTGACCGTGGCGGCGATACGATCCGCGCGAGCCGTGAAGGCTTTGGCAAGCGCCTCGAGCTTGTCCGCACGCTCGGCAGCCGGCCATGACGGCCACCCGCCAGCATCATCGACGGCGCGCCTTGCATGACCGACAGCCGCGTCGACGTCGTCGACGGAGGCAGCGCTCGTCGAACCGACGAGTTCCAGGGTTGCGGCGTTGCGCGCAACGATCGTCGCGTCTCTAGCGGGGCGTCGCCAGCTGCCGCCGTAGTACAAGCCTCGCGGCTCTAGAACTTCCACCTTCGACCTCTCCTCCGGTTTCCGTTACAGACCGTTTCTGTAACGCATTTCGTCCGAGACGAAGCGCTGCGGTGCAGCGCTGGCTAGACGAGCTGCGCCTTCCGCTCGGCGACCTCGTCTCGAAGTCGATCCAGCACTTCGCCGAGCATGCGGTCCGGCGAGATCTCCTCCTTCGTCGCGCCGACGTGAAGGGCGGCAACCACCGTGCCGTCCCAGCGCGCAACGGGGACGGCGATCGAGTGCTTGCCGGCTTCAATGTCGTCCGCCACGTAGCTAAAGCCGTCGCTTCGTACGGCGGCTACATCGGACTGCGTCAAGCCGCCGGCGTCGTCGATGTACGGCGCCGCCTCGTCGTCTGGAAGGTGCGCTATCAAGACCTTGCCCAGGGACGAAACCCTAGCCGGCGTCCGGAACCCGATTCCGGTTCCGATGGCGATCAGGTGGTTCGGCACAAACCGCGCCACGATGAGTGCGTCGTCACGATCCAGGACTGCCACTGAGCACGCGGCGTCAAACAGGGAGCCGATGCGATCGCACGCCGGTTGAAGCACCGAGGTGACGGGGTTCGACCCCAGGTAGCGCCCCGTCAGCGACATCACCTTGGGGGTGAGCTCATATGAACGTCCGTCATTGCGGAGGTAACCAAGGAACTCCAGAGTGAGGATCGCGCGGCGGACAGTGGCTCTCGAGACGCCGATGATCTTGGCCACCTCTGCCTGCGTCAGGCGGTCGCGATCAGAGCTGAAGGCCTCGAGTACGGCGAGACCCCTTGCAAGAGCCTCCGAAAAGTCGGCCGGGTTGGCCCCTTCGGGAAGCGCCCGGGCTCGGCGAGCCAGCTCGTCCTCTGGTGCGAGTCGACCCATCAGCTCCAGTCCTCTCTCTCCCGAGGATTTCGGGACAACGTGCGGCGCATCAGTATGGCGGTACGGTCAGCCATCGGCCCGGTGGCCTCACAGTTCCTTGGACCGTCGGTACACGGTTTGGGGTCGAGTTGCCGCGTCGAAGGAGGCGGTGCCTCCCGTGGCTCCCATTCCGCTCGATCGGGTGGGTTCGTAGACCATGATCTCCCCGCGGCCCTGCCACTGGTTCAGCCACAGGAGGGCGACGGGCAGCTGGGCAGCTGACTGCAGATGAGCCTCGGTGTTGGAGTACACCGTCGCGCCCAAGCCGTACTCGCTCTCAGCGGCCTTGCGCAGTCCCTCTTCAAATGAAGCGACGGTCTCGATCGCGACGACGGGGCCGAATGTTTCCTCCTGCATCAGTCGCATCGATCCGTCCACTCCGGTGACCACCGTGGCGGGCAGGTTGTTTCCCGGACCGTCAGGAACAGTCCCGCCACGCACCACGCGTGCGCCGCGAGTGGCCGCGTCCTGCAGTTGGTCTACCACCAGCTCTCGCTGTCGCACGGAGGCAAGGGGCCCGAGGGCAGGCATCTCCGTGCCTCCTTCATCGGCTCTCCACGCCTCGGTAGCCGCGACCACCGCATCGGTGAAGTCGGCCGCGATGTCGGAGTGCACGTAGATCCGCTCCATCGACGTGCAGATCTGGCCAGTGTTCAGCAGTGAGCCGAACGCCACCTCTGCGGCGACGCTGGCCACGTCGACGTCTCTGTCCACGACGACCGCGTCCTTCCCCCCGAGCTCGAGCGTCGCGCGCGTTAACTTGCGAGCCGCGGCGAGAGCAACGGATCGTCCGGACCGGACAGACCCAGTGAAGGTGACGAGCTGTACCTCGCGGTGAGCGCAGAGGATCTCGCCCGTTGTGCCGTCCCCGTTGACGACATTCATCACGCCTGGCGGCAGGGTCGAAATCGATGCGAGGAGCGCGATCGACATGGGGCACAGCTCGGAGGGCTTGAGGACCAGCGCATTGCCGCTGAGCAGAAGCGGACCGCACTGTTCGAGTACGGAGAGGACAGGAGAGTTCCAGGGCGTGATCAGTGCCGCGACGCCCAAGGGTCGCCGCTCGAGACGGCTCGAGCCGGTTGCGTCTTCATCATGCGCAGTGAACCCATAGGTTTCGGCAAGTGCGCACGCCGACCTGAGCGCTTCGATTCCTTGCACAATCAGCATCCGGCCCAACGCGAGGGGTTGGCCCATCTCGAGCCGCTGCAGCGCGGCCAGCTCGTCGGTCCGCGATTCAACCGATGAGGCGAAGTCCTGGACGTGACGAATGCGGTCAGATAGGTGGAGTCGCCCCCAGCTCACCTGGCTTTCGACGGCCGATTCCACGGCGGCATCCACCACCGAAGAGTCTCCGATCGGAAGCCGTCCGACGACGGTGCCGTCATGCGGGGAGAGGACCGGGCGCGTCGCGACCCCATTCGGGATCTCGGATCTGCCGGACACCCAGTTGGCGATCGTGCTCTGCTCCATTGTCTTCGACCCAGCCCTCAACTTAGCCGGTCCGCGAGATACTCGCCCACCATGACCGCCGCGAGGTGAGTGTTGGCCCGCGGCACGAACGGGAGCACCGACGCGTCGGCAACCATCACGCCTTGGAAGCCGTGGAGCCGACCGTCGCTCGCAACTACGGCGCGCGGATCGTCAGCTCGACCGATGCGGCATGTGCTGGTGGGATGCTGCGCGTCGGCTGCGGTGGCAAGCAGGAACTCGTCCAGCCGCCGGTCGTCCTCGATGGCGTTGAACAACTCATCGTTGAGCCCGCGCAGATCGCCAGCCGAGATCGCTGACACCGCATCAGACTCGCACAGGTCAGCGACAAGGCGGATCCCGTGCCTAAAGCGCGCCAGGTCCCGTTCGTCGTCAAGCATGCGCTGGCGGACGAAGGGCTGCGTCATCGGGTTGTCAGATACCACCGATACCGATCCTTCGGAGTACACACGGTTGACCCACACCCCGATCGCGCCGGCGCCAAATCGAACATCGGCGCGCTCCATAGCGAGCACGTTCTGATTTCCCGACATGATGAGCATGTCGTTGAACACGGCGCCCGGGCCCTCACTGGTGTAGCGGACCGTGACGTTGGTGTGACGGCCGTCGACGGAGGTAACGGCAGACTCCTCGGTAAGCGGCACGCGCACGAAGACGACCGGGTGATCCTGGAGGCCCTGCCCCACGGGGAGGTCAGCCCGAATCTCGATGCCTGCGTTCTCGAGCACATCAACCGGGCCGATGCCGCTGCGCTGAAGGATCGCCGGGGAGTGGATGGCACCAGCGGACAGGACCGTCAGGTCGGCGCGGAACTCCGCCGTCTCGCCGTGAACGACAGCGGTGACGCCAGTGACACGGTCGCCGTCGATGATTAATCGGTCAACGACGACGCCGCCCCTGACCTCGAGGTTTTGGTGCCCGCGCATCGGCTCGAGGTACGCATCGTTGGTGGTAACCCGGCGGCCACCCCGACTGTTGATCGGATAGCGCGAGACTCCCGTCGCCCCTGGCGCGTTTACGTCATCCTCCCAACCGAAACCGGCGTCGAGCGCGGCCGCATGAAGCGCTCGGTCGACCGCACCCCATTGCGAGGGGGCCGTGCGGAAGATCGGGATCGGCCCGCCCGCACCGTGATAGTCCTGAGCCCCATAATCGTTGTCGTCTTCCAGCTTCGCGAAGTACGGCAGGACGTCGTCGCGTCCCCAACCGTCGGCACCCATCTCGACGTAGTCGTCGAAGTCTTCCATCGGCGGGCGAATCGCAATCTGGCCATTGACCGACGAGCTTCCGCCGACGCCACGGCCGCGCCAATACAGCTGAGCTGGCTGACGTTCCGTGCGGGTAGCCATCAGGTCGCGCCAGACGAAGCTCTTGGTCGCGTCGGGATCGAGCAACGCGCGAAGCGGGTTAGGCGAGCGCCAGACCTCCGGCATCTCGCCCGATCGGTAGTCGGGGCCTCCCTCGAGCAGGAGCACCCGGCGGCCAGCCGCCGCGGCGCGAGCCGCGAGAGCTGCCCCAGCGGACCCCGCACCCACGACGAGCAAGTCCCAATTGTTCTTCGTCATACCTTCACTCCTCTGCTCGATGTACGAGTAGCGGCTGCGCGCCGCGATCTGGTCGACGCTTTGGCCTTCGCCGCCGCGATCACGTGTGTGATGTCAGCCGGGCTCGTGTCGAAGGAGCACACCAGGCGGCATCGTCCGCGCTCCTCGTCGTAGACATAGAAGTCGGCGACCTCTGCCATGGCCGCTCGAATCTGGGGGCTCAAGTCCACGAACAGCATGTTTGCCTCGACCGGAAAGGCAAGGCGCGCCCCGTTCAGCGCGGAGAGGCCATCGGCGAGCTGGCGGGCTGCCCGGTTCGCATGCTCGGCGTTGTGCTTCCACAGGCCCGACTGCAGGTAGGTCTGGAACTGCGCCGCGATGAAGCGTTGCTTCGATGCGAGCTGTCCCGCTTGCTTGCGAACGTGACGGATCCTCGATTCCGGGACGCGCGCTCGGGAAGCGGCGACGACGACGGCTTCGCCGACCAGCAGTCCATTCTTGGTCCCGCCTAGGGTCAGGACGTCGACCCCGGCGCCGATGCTGATCTCGCGCAGTGACGTCCCGTGATGCGCCGCGGCGTTGGCCAGTCGCGCCCCGTCCATATGGACCATGAGGCCTCTTGCGTGCGCCCAGTCGGTCAGCGCCTGGACCTCGGCCGCACTGTAGACGCGCCCTGTCTCGGTCGCGTTCGTGATCGTCAGTACTGACGGCAGAACCTGGTGCTCGCCTCGGACGAACTGCTTCATGGCGCTGTCGAGCGCCGGCACGGTGAGCTTCGCGTCGTCGGTTGCGACCGGGACGAGCGTGGTTCCAGCAAACCTTGAAAGCGCACCGGCCTCGTCGGTGAGCACGTGGCTGGCTGCCGAGCAGAGGACCGCCTCGTGGGAGCCAGTCAGCAACGACGAGATGGCCACGACGTTCGCGCCGGTGCCTCCGAATGTGAAGTACACGCGTGCACCTCGTCCGAACTCGACGGCAAAAGCCTTCGCGGCTGCGGTTGTCCATGTGTCCGAGCCGTATGCGGGGGCCGGCCCGTCGTTCACGGTCTCGAGGGCCGCCATCAGGTCGGCGTGCGCTGGGGACCAGTTGTCGCTCGCCAGCGCGATTCGGTCGGAAGATTTCACCAGTCGTCACCACCGGGCGGCGTAAGCCAGGCGCGGGCTGCCGACGTCAGCGCGTCAACGCCGGTGGCCAACGTCAGGCGCGGGGTGGGCGCGAACTGGGGCGAGTGATTGGTTGGTAGCTGATCGATCGTCCCGGCGTCGCTAGCCCGCCGGTACTCGAGCGGGTCGACGCCACCGAGTGCCCAGAACACGTAAGGAGCCCCGGACTCTCGTCCGAACTCAGGGAAGTCCTCACTTCCCATGATCGGCTCGATCTCTCGTACTGCTGAGGAGCCGAACACCGAGCGATGGGCTGCCACGACGCGGTCGGTCGCGACGGGATCGTTCACGGTCGGCTTGAACCCGAAGAGCTCTCGGAACTCGGGTGGCTTCGGCGAACCCGAGGCCGTGCACTCCGCCTCCACAATTCGGCGCAGCGAGCCGGTGACTCTGGCTGCGACCGACTCGTCGAAGGTTCGAGCACTGACAGTCATGTCCGCGAAGTCCGGAACGATGTTGCCGGCCACTCCGGCGTGGAACTGACCGACCGTCAGCACGACCCGGTCGGCGGGAGAGACCTCGCGCGAGACGATGGTCTGCAGACGGGTCACGATCGACGCAGCGAGCACGACCGGGTCCACGACCGCCTGCGGCTGCGAGCCGTGCCCGCCCCGGCCGTGCACGCGGATGTCGAATGCGTCGGACGCAGCAAGAATCGGTCCGGAGCGATGACCGACGGTACCTGCCTCGTACGGGAAGACGTGTTGACCGAAAATTACGTCCGGGCAACCGACGAGGTCGAACAGGCCGTCGTCGATCATCGCTCGGGCCCCGCCGGCCCCTTCCTCTGCGGGCTGGAAGAGTGCAACGAGAGTGCCGCTCCATGAGCTTCGATCGCGGGAGAGCTCCTCTGCCGCACCGACAAGGCACGCCATGTGCACGTCATGACCGCACGCGTGCATCAGCGGAATCTCGATGCCATCCTCGCCGCGCGCGGACTCCTGGCTCGCATAGGGAAGGCCCGTCTCCTCCTTCACCGGAAGTGCGTCCATGTCAGCACGGACGACAACGACTGGACCCGGGCCATTCGAGAGAACGCCGACAACGCCCGTTCGTCCCACACCCGTCGTGACCTCGAAGCCGGCAGCTTCTATGCGCTCGGCCACGACCGCAGCGGTCCGGACCTCTTGATACGCCATCTCCGGATGAGCATGAAGGTCTCGATACAGCAGCTCGATGTTGTCGAGGCGGGTCTGATCCATAGTCGTCCCAACTAGTTCGTTTATCGCACGGGCGTGCGTCAGTCTGAACAGTAGGCCCCATTCTGCCGAACTTGCAACCCTGAAGCCCTTGCGCTCTCGGAAAATGTGGGCCTAATCTCTCTTGTCATCGCACTATCGTGCGATAATCGAACAGGAGGAGCTATGGATTCAACCGTCCTGACGCCAGCTGAGCATCGAAGCGGCCAAGTCACTCGAGGACTCCTCACCATGTCCGGTATCGGCATGTGGGAGCGCTTCTCGTTCTATGGGACGCAAGTCGTCCTCCTGTACTACCTCTACTTCAGCGTCGAGGAGGGCGGCCTCGGCCTTCAGCCAGCAGAGGCCGTGGCGATCGTGGGCACGTACGGCGCCCTGGTGTACTGCTTCACGATCGTCGGCGCCTGGGTGTCCGATCGCCTTCTCGGTCCCGAACGGACAGTCTTCGTCAGCGCGATCGGCATTATGCTCGGCCACCTCGCGCTCGCTGTTCTGCCCGGCACGGCCGGACTCATCGTCGGTCTCGGCCTTCTGGTGATCGGCACCGGCGGAACGATCAGCAACATGCCGTCTTCGGTCGGCCTCCTCTACGAGAACGACGACAAGCGTCGCGATGCCGGTTTCATGCTCTTCTACATGGGCCTCAACATCGGCGCGCTCGGCGGCCCGTTGCTCACGGGTCTCCTTCGCAAGGAGATGGGCTTCCACGTCGCGTTCGGCGCCGCGGCCGTGGGAATGGCCATCGGCCTCATCGTCTACACCGTCGGACGAAACAGCCTCAGCCCTGAAGGTCTGCGCGTACCGAACCCCCTGCCGCGCGGCAACGCAATGTCGCGACTCCTCGCGGTCGCAGGACTCGCGGCACTGGTAGTAATCGCGGTGGTCTCCCATCGCCTCACGCCCACGAACCTGCCGAACGTCACAGCGGTTGCTGTGGCTGTCATCAGCGCCGGAGTCTTCGCCACGATGTTGCGCAGCCCGAAGACCACGACCGCCGAGCGTCGCAGAGTGACGGCCCTGATCCCGCTCTACCTCGCTAGCGCGCTGTTCTTCGCGCTCTATCAGCAGCAGTTCACAGTTGTCCAGGTCTACGTCGCATCGCGCGTAGACCTCGAACTCTTGGGTATGACCCTGCCGCCGGAGTTCTTCAACTCGGTCGTCCCAGCTTTCGTGATCATCCTCGCGCCGCTCTACGCACGCTGGTGGACGATGGACGAGACCCGCCAGCCGTCGGCGCCGACGAAGTTCCTGCTCGGGCTCATTGGTATCAGCGTCGCCTTCTTCTGCTTCCTGCCCCTCGCCGACCAGCACGGGCCGACGGTCTCGCCCCTGGCCATTCTGGGCATCCTGTTCCTCTTCACAATCTCGGAGCTCTTCGTCGCGCCGGTCCAACTCTCGACGGCCACGAAACTCGCACCGATCCACTACCAGACGCAAACCGTCGGACTGATGTTCCTGTCGATCGCGTTCGGATCATCGCTCGGCGGCATCGCAGGCAAGTCCTACTCACCTACGAACGAGACCGACTACTTTCTCACTGTCGGAGCCCTCGCATTCCTTGGGGCACTCGTATTCGCTGCTTCGATCCCTTGGATCAAGAGAACCATTGCGGAGAACAGCGGGCGCTGAGCAAGACCCTCAACTGCACCGCGCCCACGCACCTGGGCACCCGTCGTCCGACTCGGCGAATCGCGGGCGCCCAGGTGTTAGCCAAGATCATGCGAACTTCTAAAGAGCGGCCTCGATGGCCTTGTTGGTGTAGTAGAGCTGCTTCTCCAGCGCGTGGAGCACCGTCTGGACCTTGTAGGTCGCGTCTCCGATGCACCACAGCGCTCGGCCCTTGTCCTGCATCGCCCACCCGGAGACGAGGTCCCGGGCGATCGGGCCGAAGCCGAGCATGGAGTCGAGCTCGCGGGCGACGCGCGGCTTCTGGCCCCCGAGGATCTTGATGTCGGCCAGCTCGAGGAGGTCCTTGGCGATCATCGCGGCCTGGGAGTCGGCGTCGCCGACCGAGAGCAGGTCGGATGGCTTGTGGAGGTTGGCGAACTGGATGTCGCCGCCCTTGCCCGCCATGCCGCGGGAGAGCCGCAGGTCGGCGTCGAAGCTCATCACCGCGGAGACGCCCAGGCGCATCTGCTTCCAGACCTCGTCGCGCACGACGATGCGCAGGTCACCCGGTTCCGCGATCTCCCGCAGGCCGCGGCCCCAGGAGTTCATGCACAGCAGCGCGATGCCCACGGCCTCGTCACCGAGGCCGTCGAGCCGGGAGAGGCTGAACGACTGGATCGGGGCGCGCCAGTCGACCTCGATGTTGGTGAAGTCGTCGAAGAGGCCGGCCAGGGTGCCGGTGACCAGCTCGCCGAGCGCGTTGCGCAGCAGCCGGGTCTCGTCGAGGAACTGGCGGGTGTTCCCGTACTCACACGCCCAGACGAGGTCCTCGGTGGGGTTGCGCAGCAGGTCCCACAGCCGCGGAATGGTGGTCTCATTCAGGACGGTGTTGCCGACGGCGTAACCGGTGAGGATCGCCAGGGCGTTGCGGACGACGTCGCTCTCGTCTGGGCCGAACGGCACCCGGTGCTCGTCGTCGATCTTCATGCTGCCGACCAGGCCGCGGACCAGGACCAGCCACCGCTTGAAGATGATCGTCGTGCGCCGCTGCGCCTCCTCCGCCGAGAGGTTCTCCCAGCCGAGCCCCAGCGGGCCCATGGCCAGCGGGTTGATCCGGGTGGGCAGGCCGGGGCCGATCACGAACGGCTCGACACCGAGCGCGCGGCACAGCGACTCGTACTCGTCCTTGGGGTCGCCCAGGACCAGGGTCCGGTAGCCGAAGGGCATCATCCGGGTGCAGAACGCCTTGGTGGTGCCGGACTTGCCGGTGCCCGGCTTGGCGAACTGGAAGATGTTCGGGTTGGTGGCCGGCACGTCGTCGCGCAGCACCCAGCCGAACGGGTCGCAGTAGAAGCTGCCGCCGGAGAGCTGGTCGACGCCCATCTGTGCCCCGGTCGGGGGCAGGGCAGGTGCGGAGACGAACGGCCAGAACACCGGCGCCTGGTCGCTCGTCATCCGCCAGGCCTGCGCCGGGGCCTTCGCGGCCGCCCAGCCGCGGCCGCGACGAGCGGTCCCGCGGCGCGGGGCGTACTTGAAGATCCGGGACTCCTTCGCCTCCGGAGACGGAGCGGGGATCAGGGGCAGGTCGTGACCGAAGTCCGACAGCAGGGCGGCCATGTCGCGGCCGCCACGTCGGTTGCGGCGCGTGGTGGTGGTCATCAGGCGTCTCCGCTCCGGGTCAGGCTCGTGCCGAGCGGGATGGTCGAGGCGGCGAACCCGGCGTCCTGGGCCAGGTCGAGGCGCAGCGGCGCGAACCCAGCGCGGCGGACCGAAGCGTCCAGTCGGCGGCCGAACTCGGTGATCCGCAGCGTCTCGGGGACGGTGACCGTGCACACCGCGTAGGGCCGGCTGAGCGAGTTGCCTCGGGCTAGCTTCGCGTCCAGGCCGCGGGCCTTGTGGGCCTCGTCGCGCTGCTTGGCGCGGGTCTTGCGGCCGAGCTTCTCGTTCATGCCCTCGGCCAGGTCGGCGGCCCACTCGGCGTTGCCGGACTGCCGGTCCGCCTTGGACTGGGACACGATCGGGTAGGCGACCACGAACGAGCGCCGTTCCCCGGACTCGCTCGGCGTCAGGATCGGCGCCAGGGCGCCCATCGCGACCCCGCGGGTGGGCAGCTTGATGGTCGCGCTGACCGAGTTCCAGGCGTCGTGGCTGTAGTGCCGCACCGTCGCGTCGGCACCCGACGGGCCGGCCATCGCCCAGGGGACGTCGGCGTTCACGCCCGGGTCCTTCTCGCGCATGGCCAGGGCCTCGACGATGCCGGCCCGGTCGCCGGGAGCGAACCCGGTCCGGCAGGCCAGGGCGAGCTCCGGTGAGGTGAGCCAGCGGACCGAGGTCATCCCGAGCGGGCCGCGCAGCTGGGCCTCGATCTCGGCCATCAGCAGGTAGAGCTCGCGGCAGCGTCCCTCGAAGCCGCCGCCGGACTCCTTGGCCGACCGGGCGATCCGGGTCTCGGGGACGACGATGGTCACGAACGTCTCGGTGCGCACCGACGCCTGGGTGAGGCCGTGGGCCAGGTCGCTGTTGACGACCTCGGACAGCTCTGGGGCGTTGCCGCGGCGGTGCTTGCTGACCCACAGGTCGCGCTCGGCGCCGTCCTCGGGGACGGTGCGGACCATGAAGAGGATCTCGTCGACCTTCTCGGTGCGGCCGGCGACGTCGAGCAGGCCGGCCAGCGCCTCGCCGTAGCGGTTGCGCTCCTCGGTGTCCTTCATGCCGATGCCCGGATGCACGATCGCGGCGGTGACTGCCCACGTCTTGGTCGCGTGGTCCTGGATGACCGCGACGCGCTGCAGCTGCGAGCCGTGCGGCGGGCCGTCGTGGATCTGGATCCCCTGCAGCACGCCGGGCAGGTCGGGGGTGTCGAGGTCCTCGCCGCGGCCCTGGGTGGCCTTGGCCCTAAACGAGGTCCAGCCGAGCAGCCCGCCGACGGCGTACGCCGTCGAGGCGAACACCCAGCCGGTGGCCGAGCGGCCCCGGACCGGCACCACGGTGATGGCCAGCAGGAACAGCCAGACCAGGGCGAACAGGAACGCGGAGAACCAGGCTCCGCGGCTGATCGCCCAGAACGCCGGCAGGCTGGCCACCGCCAGGAACATCAGCTGGCCTCCGGAGAGGCCGAAGAACCAGCCGATGCGGTCGCGCTGGTAGTCGGCGTAGACGGTCATCGTCGGCTTCCTTCCGGGTCAATGAGGTCGGGGTTGGTCGTCAGGGGCTCGAGGTGGAGTGGGCGGCGCATCGCTACACCGCCACCGGGGGAATCCCGCCGGCAGCCGCGCCGGCACCACCTGCCCCGCCGGCCGCTCCCCCACCGCCGGCGGCCGGGGTCTTGGGAGCAGCTCCGGCTCCCCCAGCACCGCCCTGGCCACCGCCCGAGCCGCCACCAGGTGCACCGCCGGTGGGCAGTGTCGGAGGTGTCGGCGGAGCCGGTGGGGTCGGCGGGGTCGGCGGGGTCGGCAGCGGCTGGTCGTCGCCGCTGTTCTGCGAGCCGGGGTGCGTGCCGCTGCTCTGCCCGCCCGACTGGCCTCCGGACTGACGTCCACCCATGCCGCTGAAGTCGGGTCCGAAGGTGCTCTGCCCAACACCGGTCTGGTTCGTCTCGTCCGACATCAGCGAGGTGGCCTTGGCGCCGGCGGAGTTGATCCAGCCCATGCCGGTCGACAGCGCCTGCCCGACCGGGCCGAAGCTGCCGAGGAAGCCTTGAGTCGACTTGTTGAACCGGTCGCCGGTGGAGGCCTCGGCGCTCTGCTCACCCGAGGAGCGGCCATTGGCGTCCGTGGTCGACGCGGCCGACGAGCCACCGCTGGCACCGCCGCCGCCGAGCAGGCCCTGGAGGCCGCCCTGGATGGCTATGCCCTGCCGGAACGATGCCCCGCTGGGGGTGCCGGGGTCGACGAAGGCCAGGAGCTTGAACAGCGCCAGGGGTGCCACGACGCTGATCAGGATCGTCATCACCGACGGCAGGGCGGTGCCGAAGGCCTTGGCGGTGCCGTCGGCCAGGTGGGCGGCGACTCCGTTGGCGAACTGCACGCCAATCCCCAGCACCATCACCATCAGCACCGGGGTGAACGCCGCGGCGTGGAACCACCGCAGCGACTTCCAGAACCAGGAGCGGGTGAAGTCCGAGACCAGGCCCGCAGCTGAGAGCGGACCGGTGGCGGTCAGCACCAGCAGCGACGCTGCGCGGGCCAGGTAGACCAGGACGTGACCGATCGCGGCCAGCCACAAGAAGATCCCGAGGAAGGCCAGCGCGGTGGCCACGCCGGCGTCGGTGATGTCGTCGACGCCGAGTCCGCCCAGCGGATCCCAGTCGGGCCAGGTCTGCACCTTGAGCAGCGACTTCATCAGCGCCTTGGTGATCGCGCCGCAGGCCGCGACGATCATCACGCAGTAGCCGAACCAGCACGCACACACCACGACGAACTGGCCGGCGCCGATGAACGCCCGCGCAAGGCCCTTCCCCTCGCGCTTGAAGGCCGCGGCACCGAGCTGGACCATCGCCAAGATGACCACCAGGGCGAGCGCGAGCCAGAGGGCGAAGGCGTAGACGTCCTTGCCGGGTCCGTCGGCGCGCAGGTCGGGTGTCAGGAACAGCTCGCTGAACGTGAGCACGATGCGCAGCACGAACAGGCCAGAGTTCCAGACCGCGAGCATCGCAGCGGTCCAGGCGTCGGCCGTGGCCTTGGCGATGACGTCCCCGATCGCCTCGAACGGGTTGGGGATGTCCCCGAGGCCGGGGATGCCGCCACCGAACAGGTCCCCCACGTTCGGGAGGCCGGGGATCCCGGGCAGGCCCGGGACGCCGGGGAGGCCGACCCCGGGGAGTCCGCCGTCGCAGATCGCGTCGAGGATGCCGCAGCCGTCCGGGAGCAGCCCGGCGGCGCCGTCCAGGACGTCCCCGGCGCCGTTGAGCAGGTTGCCGGCGTTGTCCTTGACCTCACCGGCGGCGTCCGTGCCGCAGTCGATCGGGTCCTTGGCGCAGTCGACGGCGGCGCCGCCGAGGTCGCACAGCGCGTCGGGGCCGGGGCAACCCATCTTGACGTTGCGGGCCGGCAGCTGGCCGGCGGCCGCGACCGGCGAGACCGCCGCCGAGGCGACCATGCTTCCGGCCCTGCTGGCGGCCGGCTCGGCGGCCGCCGCGGCGGGCGGCTGCAGCGCGGTGGCGGTACCAAGGAGCGTGGTGAGGACGAGGACCGCCAGCGTGGCGATCCCCAGCCGGGTCAACCGGGCGGCGAGGGCGGCGGTCACTGGGGTGCTCCGTTGATCGGGATCCAGCCGGCCTGCTTGTACTCAGGGGTGCCCGGCGCGACCGCCTTGGGCTGGCCCTCGGAGACCAGGTGGTTGATGTCCTCGTCACTGCCCTGGACCAGGCGCCAGTCCCCGACGCCGTCGACCGCGGTCCACCGCATCAGCTGGGTTCCGGCGTAGAGGCCGTCGCTGACCTTGCCGCCGGCGGTAGTGAGGGTGACGTAGCTGAGCAGGTTCACCGCGTAATAGCCGGTGTCGAGCTGCTCGAGGGTGTAGGCGATCGGCGTCACGGCGTAGGACGCCGGCGGCGGGACGTCGCCTTCCTTCGGTACGCCGGCCTGCTGGCGGCGCAGCGCGACGGCATCGTGGGCGCGCTGCTCGAAGACCGCCTTGTCGTCGGGGTCGGCGTACAGGCCGGCCACACTGACTGCCTGGTCGTAGTCGAATCCGAGCTGTGCCTTGGCGACCTCGACTTGCAGCGCGACGGCGCCCAGGTCGCTCTGCGGGAACCGGGTCGGATAGCCGTCGACCAGCTCTGCGCCGGTCGGGATCACGACGCCGTCGGCGGGAGCGGTCTCCGGGGCGACCTGCTCGACCGAGATGTTCTGCGCGCCCTGGCTCGAGGAGTCTCCGGAGGTCGTGTCGGTGCCGCGGTTGTCGTCGCTGCGACTGCGCGCTCCGAGCCACACGGCGGTGGCCACCAGGACGGCGATCACCACCAGCACGCCCACGCGCAGCAGGGTGGTGCGGGGCTCTCCCATCGGGCCGTGGATCCGGTTGCTCATGTCGTTGCGCATGTCAGCGCTCCCCTTCCGTGTCGCCGGGGTCGGTGGGTTCGGTGGTGTCGTCGGCGGACCAGGTGAGCCAGCCCGCCTCGTGGGCGAGCTGGGTGCCGGGCCAGGTCGCGGGTGCGGGTGCCGGCGGGGTGCCGGGGGCGACCATCCAGCGGCCGCCGACCCACTGCATGCGCTCGCAGTGCGCGAAGGCGATCTGGCCCTCCGACTTGTAGGTCGCGCTGACCTTCATCAGCACGCAGACCGTCGTCCAGTCGGGGCCGTCGGTTCCCTTGACCAGCGCGGCGGCCGGCTCGAGGGAGACCGAGGCGCTGAGGTCCTTGACCTCGCCCATGCCGGTGCTGGAGAGGAACGCTCGGACGCTGGCGGTGATCCACCAGTCCTCGGCGCGCACGCCACCGGGCAGGGCCCAGGCGTTGTAGACCTCCTCGGCGGTGGTCAGGCTCATCGACTGCAGCACCGCGAGGTCGATCTGGGCGAGCTGGCCGATCGCGCCCTCCGGGGTGTGCGGGAACCCGGCCATCACAAACGCGGGCCCGTTGACGGTGCCGACCGGGATCTTGATCTCGGGGGCCTTCGCGCCGGTGGTCTCGGCCGGGAAGGCCGCACCCTGCGGGACGCTCAGCATCGGCTCGGCCGCGATGTCGTCGCGGTGTGCGGCACCGCGGGCCACCGTCGAGCGGTCGGTCTCGCCGGTGGCCACGCCGGTGTTCGCGTTCGCCTCGTCCCCGATGCCGGCGATCGCCAGGTACACCGCGTAGACGAGGCCGACCAGCAGGAGCACAGCCACGGCGACGGCGGCGGCCAGGATGCCGAGCAGCCGGCGCCGGCCCCACTCGGTGGTGCCCTCTGCCTTCTTCGTGGCTGCGCGCCGCATCAGATGCAGCCCTTGCCGAGGATCCCGTTGAGCATGCCGGGCAGGACCAGGTAGGCGATCGCGCACGCGAACACCACCACCACCGAGATCACGCCGACCTTGGAGGCGTGCGGCAGCGAGAACACCCGGCCGGCGATGATCGCGCCGATCGCGATGATGATGCCGAGACCGAACAGGACGATGACGCCCCACAGCACGTAGCTGGTGATCTCGTTGGTGGGGCCGACAGCACCCGGGGGTGCCTTCGGGCAGACCTGGGCGGCCATCGGGAGAACAGCGGTCATGACGTCCATGGGTGGACTTCCTTTCTGGTTGCTGACCCCGGTGGGTCAGGCGCTTGCGCTGGTGTCCGCGGACAGGTGTGCGGGCTCGAGCATCTGACGCGCTGCCGAGATCAGGGGGGCCGGGACGGGACGGGAGTCCAGGCCGTTGACCGCGAGCTCGCGGTCCTCGGGGATCTCCACGAACCGGTCGCTGGCCAGGGCGCGCCGTACGGCGGGGCCGCCGGCGTGCTCGAGGCCGCGGGGCCACTTCTTGCGTCGCGGGCCGCGCACGGCCAGGGCGATCTGCTCGGGCTGCCAGTGGTTGGCCAGCAGTTCGAGCGCGACCGAGGCTCGGCGCATCCCGGGGACGGTGGCGGTGGTGACCAGGACGATCTCGTCCGCGGTGCGGACGGCCTCGGCGAGCCAGCAGTCGGTGGCCAGCAATTGGCCGGCCTCCCAGCCGATGTCGAGGATGGTCAGCTGGTTCTCGGCGGCCTCGGTGGGCAGCGGGACCTCATCGACGCCGGCGAGGACCTCGCTGGCGCGCTCGAGCAGGACGTGTTCGCGCTTGCCCTGCCGCCAGTCGGTCGGGTGCAGCCCGAGCTCGGCGGTGCTGGCCGCGGTGAGCCCGGAGGCGGTGACCGAGCAGCACTCGACGACCCGCACCGGGGCGGCGGCGGCCAGGCCGGTGGCCAGCGCGACGGTGCTAGCGCCGACCGAACCGGCGCAGCCGATCACGGCGATGATGTGCTCCCCCGCCGCCGGGGTCCAGTTGTCCTCGGCGGCGGTGCCGCGGCCGCGGGGGCCCTTGCCGGCGCCAGGGCCGGTCCGGAACTCGCCGGCGTTCACCGCGTTCCAGGCCCGCTTGAGCTCGTCGACGCCGACCGGGCGGCTCGAGGTCTGGGTGCTCACCGGGCCTCGCCGAGGCCGCCGCGGCGGAACTCGAGCGCGGCGCGGACCTCGGCCGGGGTCAGCGTCGCCAGCTGGGCCTTGGCGGCCTGCACCTCGTGCAGCTGCGCGACGCAGCCGGTCAGCTGCTCAATCGCCTCGGTCTCGCGGCCGGCGATCGCGTACAGCTCGGCGATCTCCTCCGGCGTCCGGGTCTCGCCGTCGTCCTGGGTGTTCGTCATGGGCTTCACCACCTCCAGTCGCCTATGTGTCGTGGGGCGGCGGGAGAGATCACTTCCGGGCCTATTCGTCATGGCCGAACTTCTTCGGAGCGGCCGCGGCGAGGGCGCGCATGCTGCGCGAGCCGTGGCGGCGGACGGTGGCCTCGGACACCCCGACGCGAGGTGCGACCCGGCTGGAGACTTCGTTGCTGAGTAGGCCGCCGTAGCCGCGGGCCATGTTGCGGGTCTCGACCCGGTCGGCTTCCTCGACCAGGCACAGCAGCAGGTAGCGGTCGGCGGGACTGATGACCTGGTTGTCGCAGGCCCAGGCGAGCAGCTCCAGGAGCTCCTCGGGGGCCGAGGGCTCCTCCTGCTCGGGTCCGGCGTCGGCGAGGATCTCGGGGCGGTGGAACAGCGCGCCGGCGACTCGTTCGGTCGGCATCGCCGTGGCGCTCCACGCACCTGCGTCGCCGTCGGCGGCAGTGAGGTCACCAGACGAGAAGGACTCAACGAGGGTGGTGTTGCCCCAGGTGCGGTCGGCGCGGGAGACGTAGAAGAAGTCGCCGACCTCGCGCAGGACACCGACTCGGGTGTTGATCAGGATGTTGGCCGCGACCTTGCGCAGCCGGCGCCACTTGAAGGTGCGGACCTCGATCCACAGCTGCGAGGCCACCAGCTCGTCGATCCGCTCGACCGCCGACCAGGTGCCGGCCGTGACCGGCTGGCTGTCCCGGAAGACCTCCAGGGGCGGGAACGTGCTCAGCCAGCCCGCGAGTCGGCAGGCGCCGGGCAGCAGGCACTTGGCCAGCGCGGCCGCGGCCGCGATGTCGTCACCACCGTCGGGGGCTGTCAGCATGGCCAGCGCCAGGAGGACCTCGTCAGAGGCTGCGCTCTCCACTGAGGGCAGCCAGGCCCGCAGGTCGTCGAACTCCTCGACAACCCCGAGCCGTGGATCCGCTGCCACCCAGGAAGGCCACTTCTGGCGGGCCTGGTCGAGCAGTTCGCTGTTGTCGTCGAGGCCGAGCTGGTCTCCCACACTCATCGCACTCGCTCCTTTCGTCCGTGGCTGAGCACGGCAGAAAGGTCGCGAGCGGGCGTCCCCGCATCCGTCCCCCCAAACCCCGGATTTCAAGGGGGGACGCCGAGGGGAGACGCACGTTTGCGCAGGTCAGCGGGCGTCCCCCCGAAAGTTGAAGAAGTTCCTGGGCGGCCCCTTGCGCGGCCTCGAAACGGCCGGCTGAGCGGCGCCGGCCGACGTCACCGCAAGAGCCAGGCACCGCCGCGACCACGGCGGCGCTCTCCGCGCTGGCGGTTTCCGGTTCTCATGCGCGGCCACGCCGGGGCGTGCTCTACTTGGCACCAGAGCCCCAGGTGACCCGAGACGCCTGGGGCTCTTCCCTTTGGACGGGGCGCCTCACCGGGCGACGGCGTGCACTGGACACAAACCGGCCTCGATCGACCCAGGAACGCAAACAGGTCCCCGTCCTGCTCCGAGGACGGGGACCTGTTTTCTGCGGCCGCTCGAGCCGCGGCTACCGACTGGCGGCGGTTACTGCGTCAGCACCTGGGCCTCGCCGATCCGGATCGGACGGGGGTCCGTGGTCAGGTCGAACTCGATGGTTCCGGACTGGCCGCCACCGGTCCAGTCGACAACCCAGTGGCTGGTCGCGGTCACCTGGTAGGCACCGTCGGGCTGGTCCGACGACATCTCCGCGTAGCGGTACCCACAGGTCGGCGAGGGCTGCTTGCCGTAGTGGTCGGAATACGGGGTGCCCTTGCCGGTGCAGGTCACCCGGGTGCCATCACCCATGTCCCACACGATGCTGGAGACGCTGGCGGTCGCGCTTACCGACACCGGCCCTTGGCTCGCCGATGCCGTGATCGGCCCGAAGGTGTCGTCGGTGGGGCTGTCGACCCACATCCACACCGGCAAGCCAACCAGGCCGGCGCGGTTGGCCCCGGACTCGGGAACGATGCCGATCCTAATCGGGTCCAGGTCCATCGAGGCGATCGCACGCTGGGCGAGGACTACCGGGTCGATCCCCACCTCACCGGTCTCGATCCACATGTACTCCCACGACGACCCCGGCGGCGGGAAGTAGCAGACGTGCCACCAGCCGTCCTCCTTGGTCTGACCCTCGGGCGGGACCAGGTCGTCGGGTCCGCGCTCACCGATCCAGCACTTGTACTTGCTGCTCCAGACGGAACCATCGGGGCCCGTGCATGGGATCTCGTTCCCCGCGTACGTGCAGGTCGACGAGCCCCCGGTGCCAGGGTCGCTACTTCCGCCCCCGCCATTGCCCGGGTCTTCGTCGTCGCAGACGACCTCGCCGGTCTCCTCGTCGACGTCGCAGCCGGCGCTGGCCGAGGGCGCCACCACCACGACGATCACGAGCGATGCGCCGAGCATCGCCAGCAGAGCAAGGATGCGCCTCAGCATGGCTGGTCCCAGAGCAGATCGGACTCGGAAACCTTCCACGATCCCTTGTCCTTGACGAGCGTGTACTTGATCGGCACCGGATTGCGGAGCGGCTTGCCATCCGGAGCCTTGTAGTCAGGTGTCCGCACCTTGCCCTTCACCTTCACCGTCACTCCCGATCGGTCCTCACAGTCCGTGATCTCGATCGAGCTGCCGCGGTCGCGCGGGTCTCCATGCGTGTGGACGTACTCCCCGGTCTTGGTGACATCGGCCTGGGTCATGTCCACCACGGTGTCCTGCAGCTCGAGAAACTCGTCGCCCGTCGCTACCGGGTTGAGGGTCTTGAAGTCGATCGTTCGCTTGATCTGCGCGAGGTCGCGCACCTCGAGGTACCTCGTCAGCTGGGCTGCCGCCTTCTCCTCGGGGGTCTTCGCGGTCGGCGTGCTGGTGGGTGTCTGCGAGGGCGACTCGCTCGGGGTCTCCTGAGCCTTGGGATCAGGGTCGTCGCCGCCGCAGCCCGACAGGGTCAGGGCCAGGGCGAGGGCCACTCCCCCGAGTGCGGAGTGGTGCTTCCTCATGCGGTGTCTCCTCCTGTGGTGGTCGCCGTCGTGACCGACCGGCTGATGTCGTTGGCGATGTGCTCGAGGTGTTCCTCTGCGGCGTCGACGAGCTCGGCCAGCGAGCCGTTGTCGGCCGGGTCGATGCTGAATCGTTTGTCAGCGTCATACAGGGCGCGGATGGTGTCCCGGACGAAGACCGCCCGGGCCACGCGCCTGGATTCGAGATCGGGGCGGTCGCTGCCGGCCGCGACGTAGCCGCCGGTGAGTTCCTGGGTGAACGTCGTCATGTGCTGGTGCTCCCTTCCCGAGTCAGCTCGCCAGCCAGCCGTGAGTACTGATGATGGTCTTCGTGCGCTCCGACAGTTCCATGGGTGCCTCGCCGTCGTCGGACCGGTTGCAGATCTCCTCCCGCAGGATCCGGTCGGCTTCGAGCTGGTCACCTTCGGCCTTCATGACGTGGGCCAGGCACAGGCGGGTGCTCTCGCCGTCGGGGTCGGCCCGGTTGGCGACGTAGGCGGCGGAGCGGGCCTTGACCAGATCGCCGGCCGCGAGTGCCTCGGTGACGACGATGAGCGCGACGTCGGCGATCCATCGGGGGGCCATCTGATCGACGCGGTTGTTCTCCTTGATCAACCACTCCCAGCCGTCTACCCGCTTCTGGCTGAACGGCGGCGCTTCTCCCACGAGCTCGAAGGCGGTGCACAGGTCGGCGAGACCTTCGGCGCCGCCGCGCGCCTGGCCGCGCTTGCGGAGCCGCTTGAACAGGTCGAGGTCGACGAGCAGGCCGTCGTCGACCTGGTACACGTTCACCCCGGTGAGCTTCTTGGCTGGTGCCTTATCGGCGTAGGGAAGGTGCTTCTCGCCGGTGCGCGGGTTGGTGCCGAGCCAGTCGCGGACGATGTTGGTGTAGTCGCGGACCTTGCCGTCGGAGATGGTGAAGGCCTCCTCGATCTGCTCGCGAGTAGCCCCGGTCTTGCGGTGGAGCGCGAGGTAGGCCAGGAGCTCGATGAAGTAGTCCTTGCGCTTGGCCAGCGGCTTGCCGTAGGCGCGTGCGGTGACGGGGCCGAGCAGGGTGAGCCTGGGCCGCTTGCAGTCGGCTGAGAACCAGTCGGCGATGTCCTGGTCGAGGTCGGGGTCCTCCTTCTCGACCTCGGCCCGGACGTGTTCGGGCACCTTGGGTGCGAGCGCGTCGAGGTCCTCCTTCACGACCGGGCTCGTGCGGATGTAGTCCTCGTCGTCGCCCTCGAGGAGGGAGGACAGTGGCTCGTCGACGGCGCCGTCCGGGGTGTTGCGGGGGAGCGTGTACTCGCGGCGCAGGGCTCCGGAGGAGTCGGTGTAGGCCTCCCAGCCGTCGGTGGCGTCCTCGTCGACGGGGGTGTCGATGTACTCGGGGGTCTCGCTCTGGGCGTAGACCAATGCGCAGCCCCGGGCCTCGTCGCTGGTGAGGCCGACGGCGATGAGGTTGAGGCCGGCGTGCTCGAGGACGACGCGGCCGGTGTTGGTCATGTGCAGCACCGCGCCGGGGGTGTTGGGGCGTTCGCCGGCGACGACGATGGAGGTTGCGGACTCGCCGACGTGGTCGTTGACCAGCTGCAGCAGCTGCTCGAGGTCGTCGGGGTCTCCGGCCGCGGCGTCGACCAGCAGCATGCGGGCCGGCCAGGTGTCGTCGTCGACGCTGCCTGTGCGGGCCGTGGACACGTCGGTGCCGTGGCGCTTGGCCCGGTCGACCGTGGTGACGGCGGCCGCGAGGACTTCGGCGGTCGCGGGGCTTCCGGCTGCTCCGGTCGGGTAGTAGCTGATCCGCTCGTCCATGGCGACGGTCTCCTCGGCCACGCCGATGCAGTCGACCTGGACACGGCGCGACCACGGGTTGACGGCCAGCTGTGCGGCGAGGTGGCGGGCGAAGTCGCGGCCGTAGGTCGGGTCTCCGCTGATGGTGAGCGTGGAGAGCTCCTCGCAGTTCAGCAGCCAGGTCTCGCCGGTGTCGCTCATGCCGATGGTGGCCAGCAGCGGGTAGGGCGGCTCCACGTTGTCGGTGGCGGGGCCGAGCTCGTCGACGTCGGTGTCCGTGCTGACGTGCCAGTGGGTCTGGTCGGGGCTGCCCACCCACGGTGCCGGCATGGCGGCTGGCGCGCTCAGGTGCAGGGTCAGCTTGCCGTGTGCGAGCTCGCCGGCCGCGAGCGGCGGCATGGTGCCGCCCTGGGCTCCGACCGCGGCCGCGAGGCGGCGCAGGGCCTCGTCGGCGAACTCCACGGTGGCCGCCGCGGCCGCGCCCGTCGCGTTCAGAGTCATCTCGACCGGCGCGAGCTCGGGAGGCGGGGCGGCGATCGCGCGGCCGGGCGGACGGTTCCGGTAGCCGGCCCGTCGACGGGACCGCAGGGCCATGAGCAGTGCCCCGGAGAGCAGGACACCCCCGCCGGTGAGACCGGCGAGGACCCATGGCGCATCCAGATTCGAGTCGTCGGCCTCATCAACGTTGTCGTCGACCTGGTCGCCGGCGGTCGGCGCCGCCGGGTCCTCGGCCTGGGACGGAGCGGCGTCGGGAGCGGCCGTCTCGGGGGCCTCGGACTCTCGTGCGGCCGGCGGCTCTTCCTCGGCCGGCGGGTCGACGGACTGCTGGTCCTCGGGGGTGGTGGGCGTCTCCGGCTCGACCTCGCGCGGCTGCTGGTGGTCGGTGTCGTTGTGGCTGCGGCCGGGCTCGGTGCCGGGGATGTTGAGCTTCCAGCCGACGTCGATCACGTTGGGGTCGGTCAGCTGGGCGCCGCCGGGCTGGGTGATGCCGGTCGAAGCCTGGTAGATCTCGGGCCACCGGTCGGCGTCACCGAGCTGCTCCTGCGCGATCTGACTGAGGGTGTCGCCGGGCTGCACCCCGTACTGGTGCGCCGGAGCGTTCTTCGCCCGAGGCGCAGGCAGTTTGAGCACCCAGCCGGGCTCGAGGAAGCCCGGCTGACCGCCCAGGAGGTCGCGGTTGAGCTCGGCGATCTCCTTGTACCGGGCTCCGTCGCCCAGGTGGTCCTCCGCGATCGACCACAGGCTCTCCCCCGGCTTCACCTCGTGGTCGATCGTCTTGGCCTGCTTCGGCCCCTGCTTCGCTTCGACGCTCACCGTCTGCTGACTGGCCGCCTGGTTGGCGGCGCCGGCGTGGACGTGGCCCACGGCCGCCGGGGCGGCGGCGCTGGCGGCGGTGGCGGTGGCTGCCTGCGCGGCGATGGGTGCGGCGATGAACAACAGGGCCGCGAGTCCGATCAAGTTGCGGGCGCCGGCCTGCGGGAGTCGGAGGCCCGGCAGTTGGGGTGCCTGGACCCTGCGGAGCCGGGCGATGGCCTCCACAACGAGGCTGAGCGCCATGAAGGCCCACGCGGCCCAGCCGATCAACTTGAACAGGCCGAGGACGAGCGTTCCGTCGTCGGGTGCCAGGAGCGCGTTCTTGATGGTGTCCAGGGTCGGCACCTGGTGGGGGATCGGGCTGGCGCCGATGGCGAGGAACAGAGCAGGGAGTCCGACGAGGATGCCGAGCACGGCGACCGAGGCTGCGAGGCCGGTGAGCCGCTGGCCCAGTGTGGGGTAGGTGCGCGTGGTCATCTTTCGATGCCTCCTTCGGCGCGGATGAGCCGCGCGGACGCCTCCCCGGTGACCTGCATGGTGTCCAGGCCGATGATCCCGAGGAACTTGCTGGTGTAGGTGTCGGTGGTGGTGACGATCAGAGTGTCGCCGTCGACGACGCGTGCGTTGCCTTCCACGCCGGCGGCGTGGAGGTAGTCCATGGCCGCGGCCTTAGCGGCGTTGATGTCGACGCGGAGGTCTTCGCCGCGCACTGCGGTCGAGCCCTGGACCTCTTGGGCGCCGGTGCGGGCGGCTTGTGCGGCGGCGCTGCGTGCCTGTTGCTGGGTGTGGACCTTGCCGCCGAGGTCGACGGCCATCCCGACGAGGATGATCATCACGAAGGACGCCGTGGCGAACCAGACGCTGATCGAGCCGCGCTCATCGCGCGGGCGGCGGATCAGCAGGCGGTGTAGGTGGCTGATCATCGGCGCTCCCGGTAGGCGTCGACGGGACTGCTGGCAGTTGCGGTGATGGTGCGGGTGCCGGGCAGGCCGGGGATGCTCAGGTCGGCGAGGTCGACCTTGCAGGTGACCGTGGCGGTCACCTGGGCGGTGGTGCCCAGAGCTGCGTTGAACGCGGCGGCGTTGACCGTGATGTCGGTGGTCGCGCACTGCAGGCCTTGGTCGTTCAGGCTGCTGGTGGCTGCGGACTTGCCCGAGCTGATCGCCTCGGGCTGGGTGCGCTCGATGGATGCCGCCCGAGCTGCGTCGTAGGCGGCGGCCTCGACGGCCTGCTTGGCGATCTCGACGCGGCCGCCGAGGACGATCATCGCCACGAACAGGCCGAAGGCCGGGACGCCGATCGCGGCCTCGATGGCCACCGATCCGCGCTCGTCCCGGCGCTTGCGCCGCCAGCTGGTCCACCCGTTCATTCGGTGAGCCTTTCGACCGGGACGCTGGCTCTCTGGGTGACCGTCACGTGCCAGCCGGGGATCACGCTCAGGGACTTGCCCGTGACGGTGATCGTGGCGGTGGTCGCGGTCCGTGACCCCGAGACACTGGTGGAGGTCATCACGTCCGAGCCGCCGGCGTCATGGAGGAACGTGTTCGCTGTGGCCACGCCGGCCTCACGACTGCCGGTCTCGCTGCCCGCCTCGCGTGCGCCCTCCTGCGCTGCCGCGAGCGCCACCTGCTTCGCGTGGTAGTACAGGGCGCCCTGGACGCCGAGGAACATTAGCAGGAACAGCGCGGGCATCAGGAAGACCATCTGGATGGTCACTGACCCGCGCTCGTCCCGGCTGCGGCGGCGCGAGCTGGCGAGCATGGCGAACTCAGTCCTTGACTACTTGATGTCGCCGGACTTCTCGGTCACGAAGGCCTTGATGGCCGCGACCACGATGCCGACGATGATGATCACCGCGCCGGCCCAGATGACCTGCTCGATCGTGACGGACCCGCGCTCGTCGCGCTGCCTGGTGACGCGATCCTCAAGGGAAGCGCGCACGGTGAGCGCCGCCAGCTGGAGGGCGATGAAGAGCTTCAACATCGGGTTCTTCCTTCCTGGGTTTTCGGTTTGCGATCTCGGGACCCCGTTGTGGGTCGGTGGTAGGTCGGTCAGGTGGTGAAGCGGAGCATCGAGGGGGTGACGAGAATCGCCATGAAGACGACGCCGAGCAGGCTGGCGGGGATGTACATGCGCTCGGAGGTCGCGTTGGCCTTGCCTAGTTCGGCGCTGAGCATCGCCGAGCGGATGGCTGCGGCGCGGGCGCGGAGGTTGTTGTAGATCTGGGCGCCGTCCTGGCCGGACTGCTGCATGATGTCGGCGAGGTCGTCGAGTTCGGGGACGCCGAGCTCGTCGGCGAGGCCGTGCAGAGAGTCCCACGGTGCGCGGGTCATGTAGCGGGCGCGGCGCAGCTCGCTCTCGATCCGCTTGAACACCCACTTGTCCCCGACCTCGGCTGCGGAGCGCAGGGCTTGCTGGCCACTGGATCCGTCGCGCACACCGGTGGCGACGCCGTCGATGAAGGCGCCCAGGGCGCGGCTGAACTCGATGCGGGCCTTCTTGGCGTCGTCCGCGGCGTTGTAGTTGGGCATGAACCAGAACAGTCCGGCCAGTGCCAGCGACCCGAGGGTGGGGATCGCGAACGGGAGAGGGAGTCCGATCAGGCTGAAGAAGCCGGCGAGCAGCGGCGGCATCGCAAGGCCGAGCAGCGCCCACACGACCTTCTCGCCGTAGAACCGGGTCTCGCTGATCTGCAGGATGGCCAGGTCCTTGCGGGGCGTGTGTGCCCAGGCGCCGCCGGGCAGCTTCTTCGCCGCCCACAGGCCGATCCGGTCGACGGCCGAGCCGGTGTCGGTGGCGGAGTCGTCGAGGCCGGGGGTGCTACGGAGGGGCACGACGCGCTCGGGCGAGAGACGGTCCAGTGCGTCGACAAGGTCGGGGTCGGAGGGCGCGAGGCGCCACACGAGCAGGGCGAGGGCGAGCCCGAGGAGGGTGCCGCTGGCGAGGGCGATCTGCAGGCCGGTCATGCGAGCGCTCCTTCCTTCGCGCCCGGTGCCGTGCGCTGGGCGGCACGGTGCGCGTTGCGGGCCTGGAGGTCGAGGAACCGCGGGAGCGGCTTGGCGACGGCCATGCGGCGCATCCACAGCAGCGTGGCGACGTAGGCCGAAAGCAGGACCGCGAGGATGACCTGGCCCAGCGGGGTGCCGTAGGGCTTGATGTAGTCGCCGGTGAAGGCGAGCATGCCGAGCACGCCGAGGGTGATCACGGTGACGGTGCGTGCTGTGGTACGGGGTTTGGCCTGGTCTGCCGCGATCTGGCGCCGGGCCCGCACGTCGGCCGCGACGGTCTCGGCCAGGGCGTCCAGTGCCTTGCTCAGCCCCGCCTGCCCGCGGCCGCTGGCGGCGAGGATCAGCTGGTAGGAGACGACGTCGCCGGTGGAGTCGTTCAGGTCCTCGGCGAAGGCCCGCAGCACGTCCTCGGTGGTCGCGGTGTTGTTCCACAGCCGGGAGACCATCAGCCCGACCTCGCGCTCGATCGGCGCGGGTGCGGACTGCAACGACTTGATCAGCGCCGAGCGCAGCGACTGGCCCGCGGTCAGCTTCCCCGACAGTGAACGCGTCCACTCCTCGAGCGCCTCGAGCTTCTCGATGCTCGCGGCCGCCGGCGGCGGCGTCAGCAGCAGCGGGATGCCGACGATGCCGGCCGGGACGAGCAGGATCGCGATCACCCAGCCGGTCACCAGCGCGACCACGAGCCCGGCGACGGCTCCGCCGAGCATCAGCATCCGGGTGCGCCGGTCGAGCCGGATGAACCAGTTGCCCAGCCGCCCGAACGGTGTGGCGGTGCGCGCGGGCCGGGGCGGCTTGGGTGGCGCCGGCATGAGTGCGTAGGCCATCCCGATCAGGCCGATAACGATGAGCGCGCCGAAGACGGCCGGCAGGAACGCCGACGATGTGGGGTTCATGAGGTGGCCACCCCCGGGTTGGCCTGGGACTCGGCCTTGTACGCCTCGAGGTCGAACCCGTGCCGCGCCAGGTCCTGGGCGAGGAAGTTGTCGAGTTTGCCGGTCGCGACGGCCTGGCCGAGCTGGTTGGGCGCGAAGATCGGGGTGGTCGCATGCCCGCGGGCCGCGTCGATGCTGGGCTGGACGACCAGGACCTCCTCGACCCAGCGCTGCTTGCGGAAGGTGCCGTCCCCGTTGGCGACGACTTCGGAGCGCAGGTACATGACGATGTCGATCGCTGCGGCGAGCTTGCTGATCGCCAGTTCGCGGGTGACCTGGGGGCCCTTCTCCATGGCGCAGGAGACGAGCTTCTCGATGGTGTGCTCGGCGCTGCGGGCGTGTGTGGTGCTGATCGACCCCGGCCCGGACTCCATGGCCTTGAGCATGTTCCAGACCTCCGGGCCGCGGACCTCGCCGACGATCTGGCGGGCCAGGTTGAACCGGAAGGAGTGGTGGATGGCCTCCTCGAGGCTGAACTCACCGGCCTGGCGGCCGTCGATGCCGACCTCTCCGGATCCGGGCCGGTGCTCCCACGCGTGGACGATCTTGTGCCGGTCGACCAGCTCGTGCAGGTGCAGCTCGAACTCGGTCTCGAAGGTGCCGATCATCTCCCAGGGCGGGATGCACGAGCACAGGGCTCGGACCCAGGTGGTCTTGCCGGAGCCCTGGACGCCGGAGACGACGATGCTCTTGCCGGCCCGCACGCACGCGGCGACGAAGTCGGCCAGAACCGGACTGCACGCCTTGCGGTGGTAGACCATCTCCTCCATCGACACCTCGCGCATGCCGTGGCGGCGGATCACGACCGAGGTGTAGGCCATCACCCACGAGCCGGCCGCGAGCCGGGCTCCCCCGGGCAAGCGCAAGTCCAGATGCGGACGCGCCTCGGTGAAGGGCCGGTTCTGACGGGAGCCGAGATCGGCGAGGAACTCGCGCAGCTCGTCCTCGGAGTCGGCGATCGGGTCGGCGTCGACCAGGGTGCCGTCGACCAGCTCCAGCCACACCGAGCAGACCGGGCCCCGGGCGATGACGATGATGTTCTCCACGTCCTCGCGCTCGACCAGCGGCTGCAGACGGCCGAGGCCGAACAGGGCGGCGTGGAGGGCGGACTTGAGCGCCTTCTCCTGACCCGTCGTCCACGGCGGCCGGCCGGTGGAGACCAGGGTCTCGGCCTCGGACTTGATGAGCTCCTCGATGACGTCGAGGCCCATCTGCTCCCGGTCCTCCTCTGTGACCCGGCCGCCCTCCTTGTCGAGGCGGGCGGTCAGGCGTGAGGAGATCTCCGCGCGGTACTGCGCGATCAGCTCCCAGTCCAGGTCGACCTCGCCGTCCACCCCCTGGGTGTGGTGGTTCTCCTCGGGAGCGGACGCGACGAGCGGGCGCAGGCTGAACTCTGAGCGGGCGCGGCCCGGCAGCTCCTGTTCGCTGCTCCAGGCGCCCGCGAAGATCGGCAGCGAGGTCGGGTCTTCGTCGTCGACGACCGGCGGCGCAGGTGGCGGTGTCACCGGGGTGCCGTTGGTGCCGCGGCCGCGGGCGAACGGCGAGCTCTGCTCGCGCGTCGCCGCGTGCCGGGCCTCCAGCCACTCGTCGGCGCGCAGCGGGTCGCGGCCATTGGTGTCCGGGTGATGTCCGTTCGTGCTCATGCGTGGCCTCCGTTCGTGGAAGCGAGGGCGGCCTGGTTGGCGCCGAGGATGGACTGGACGACCGAGGCGCTGGCCCGGTAGCCGCGGAGCAGGCCGGAGGACTCGAACTTGCGGGGCTTGCGGGCGCCGTGGGAGTAGACCTCCGCGACCTCGGGTTCCCAGTCGACCGAGGAGACCACGGGGATCTGGAGAGCCTTGGCGATGTGGCGTGCGCTGTAGGGCCGGACCCGGGCCCCGGTGGGCACCGCGGGCCAGCGGCGCTCCTCGTCGACGAGCTGCACCCCGAGCCTGGAGAGGCCGCCGACGGCGGCGAACTGCGCGCGCAGCGCCTTGGCCCAGCTCGTGGCGCCCGCGAGTGCTGGCAGCGAGTTGCGGGTGACGAGCAAGGTCAGGTCGGAGGCGGCGATCAGCGGCTGTGGCCAGCCGGCGAGGCCGAGCCGACCGGCGTCGACGATTACGTCTTGGCCGTTGCGGTCCATTGCGCGCAACTGCTCGGCCAGCGGATCCCACAGCGGCAGCAGGCTCGGGGCCTGCTCGTGGGCCCGGATGCCGGGCAGGAACCAGGCCGACCGCTCGGCGGGCGCCTCGGGGTCCAGCAGCAGCGTCTCGCGGGGCAGAACGTCGGCCAACGTTCCCTCGCGCAGGGAGAGCGCGAGGTTGATCAGCCCGCCGGTCGGCTCCTGGGTTCCGTGGAAGTAGCCGGCGCAGACCGAAGAGGACCCGGTCGGGTCGGCGTCGACCAGGAGCACGGGGCGGTGCCAGTTGAGGGTGAGCCCCAGCGCCGTGGTGGAGACGCCGGGCGAACCGCTCGCGGAGGCAAGGACGATCAGCGCCATGCCTCAGCGCTCCCGCGCGTCCAGGACGAGCGCGACCCGGCCTGTGGCGGCACGGGCAGCCAGGTCGGCGGCCTCGTCTTCGGGGACCGAGACGTCGACGACGGTCTCCCCGGTCTCCTCGACCCGGCTAACACCAACGACAGTCGCCTCGATCGTGACCGGTTCCTTGTCGGTGACCTCGCCCTGGTCGCCCGGGGTGGTGACGATGCGGACGGCGTCGCCGGAGTACAGCGACTCGGACGGCATCTGTGCCGGCGTGAGGCTGATACCGACCAGCGACTCCCCCTCCCCCGGCACCAGACTGTCAGTGACGGCGCTCTCGGTGAGCAGCGTGCCGGCCCACAGGTCGGCCGCGGCGCGGCTGCCCACGAGGTCGGACTTCTGGCTGCCGGCAACCGTGGTGAGCGCCGGGTCGACGCTGACCCGCACCACGGAGAGGTCACCGGCCTCGATGGTCTCGCCGCGCTTGATGTCGTTGGCGACGACGAGGACCTCTTGGGTGTCGTTGATCGAGGTGAACGCGAAGGCGGTACCGAGCGCTCCTGCGGCAACAAGGGCCGCACAGAGTGCGAACACCCAAGGTCTGCGGCGCCGCTTGGGTCGCGGTAGGGGACTGTTGTTGAGATTGGGCATGGGCCGGCTGGTGGCAGTTGCCTCGCCTGACAGGCCTTGAGCGGTGTTCTGCGACATGGATCCCGAGTCCTCTCGTGTCTCGATCACCTACGTGTCAAGACGGGCCCGGAGCGGTTCAGCGCGAGCCCAGCTCGATACTGACACACTAGTGCATTCCTATCGAGCAAGCCGCTATCCACAGGTGATCGATTCCGAGATTCCATCGCCCAGTCCTGACCCGAGTTACGCGGCTCGATCCCCCCGATGGGACCGAGCATCAACGCCTCCGAACGATCCGGAGTCCATGGGACCACAAATAGTCCGGGTCTCCCGGAACGCATTGCTCACCTGTGGATGGCGGTCAAACCCGCCCGCAACAACGAGGCCGCTTAGGCCGAGGCTGTTTCGCTACGCCGGCGGCGTTGCCGTTGCGATTCTTGGAATGCTGCGCCAACCGCTTCGACGGACTCCCCGATTGCGCGGGCGAGCGCTTCGAGCGAGTCTGATGCGGGGAGCCGGGTCCAGCGCCCTTGTTCCCAGGCGTAGTAGGTCGGCACAGCCACGTTCGCGGACGTGGCGACTTCGGGAACGGTGAGCCCTGCCTGCAGACGCAGCGCCCTTAGATCGGGAACCTCGCCGTCGAGGTGGATCAGTCGACGCGTCGGGATGTTGAGGGCTCGCGCGAGTTTGACCACGAAGTCTGGACGGGGCACAGATGTGCCCAGCTCCCACCGGGATATGCGTTCCCCCCCGGCCGCCCCGACGAGACGCGCCAGCTCGTGCTGAGTCAGACCCGCCTTCTCGCGAGCAGCCCGCAGTTCAGAGGGGTCAACGCCGGAGACCATCAGGCACGAACCCTACCGGTCAGTGAAGTCCGCTCAGGCCTGCTCGTCGGGCTGCAGCTCAGACGACACCAATCCACGGGGCTACCGCCCTCGACCGAACTCGTCGTGGCGAACGTCGTCATCAGGTTGGCCGGAATTGATCGCCGCAGGGAGCTCTCCGGACTTAGGAGACCGTACGGACACGGAGAGGAGCAATCCCTTGCAGACCATCGACATCCCCGCCGAATGGAACGGCAGCGCGCTCCTGACAATCGAGGAGTTCTGCTCTCTGGCTCGAACGCCACAAGGCACGGTGCGGGCCTGGCAATCCCTAGGGACCGGCCCTCGATTCTGGAGATTCAACGGCACCGGCCGGCTCTATACGACGGTCGACGAGGTACGGCGATGGATCGCCCCACCGGTCGTCGCGATGGACGTTCCGGACGGTGAATCCGGTGACCGACCGTGAGCGAGGCATCGAGTTGGCGTCCGCTACTCACCATCGATGAAGCGGCTAGCTACCTCAACGTTCCGACGAGGTGGGTCGCCGATGCTGTTCGGGAGCGGAGGGTGCGATGCACGCGAATCGGCAAGCACATCCGTTTCCGTCCGGAGCATCTCGACGAACTGATCGACGCAGGCGAGCAGCCAGTCTCCGCATCACCCCACACGCTGAGCGTTGTCCAGGCGGCGAGAGCCAGCCATCGCCGCTCAAAGCTCTGAGCGTGGCGGGGCCTCGTGGCCACGTTGGTGGCGGGACACGCTCGGGCCTGGCTGAACGGCAACGGTCGCTCTCATGTCGCAGCACCCTGCTCCACCGAATGCGACATGTGCGGGTCCGGAGCCGGCTTGGTGCGCTTCTTGGACTTCTTTCCCTTCTCTCCCTTTCCCATCGATGACCCAGAGCCGGGGCGGATCGTCCCTCCGGTCAGCGCAGTGTCGATGATGCCGGAGATGAGTTCGTCACCGGCTGGTAGCAGATGGCCGTAGGTATCGATCGTCGTCGTGATCGACTCGTGCCCCAACCGTGCCTGGATGTGGGGCAATGGCGCGCCGCCAGCAATCAACCATGCGACGTGGGTATGCCTCAGGTCGTGAAACCTGAATCGACCAATGCCCTCGGTCTCGAGCGCCGTCATTAGCTTTCGCCACACGTGCGTGCTGAAGTCCCCGTTGTGCAGCGGATACCCAGCGTTTGACACGAAGACGAAGTCGTCAGCTGCCTTGCCCTCGATGCGCTTGCGCAAGACGGCGACGAGGGCAGGCGAGATGGTGATCGTTCGGCGCGATTTGGTGGTCTTTGGCACGCCGAGGTGGTGATCGCGCATCGTGTGCTTGGGCTTCAACAACTTGGCGAGCCACCCGGGAACGTCGGTTGCATCATCTTCGCCATTGCGTTTCCACGCCTTGTTGATTCGGATCGTGCGACGCTCCAGGTCCACGTCGGAGACCCAGAGAGCTCCGAGTTCCCCAAACCGCATGCCGGTGCCTACGGCGACGGTCAGTAGGTCGGCGTACGGTCCGGCCAGCTCGACCGCACGCTGCAGTTCTCGTTCGGTAAGGAAGCGCAGTTCCGGTCTCGACTGCTTCACCCGTGACATCCGTGGTGCCGTCCCGACGGCAGGGTTGGCAGACAGCCAACCGCGCTTGACGGCGTATCCGAAGACTCCGTAGATCAGGCCGTGATAGTTGGCCTTCGTCTTGAGTGACCGGTCCCAATCGATCAACCAGTCCTTGAGGTCTGCTTCGGTGATCGCGGTCACCGGCTTCGTGAAGATCAGCGATCCTCGGATCCTGGTCTCTTCCAGCACGCGGAGGTGGCCCAGGTAGCGCTTGCGCTGACCGGGCGAGAGATCGACGATCTGGCGGACGTACTCCTCGCCGATGTCAACGAACCGCGGCGGCTCCGTTAGGGGGTCCGCCTCGCCGACCGGTCGGACGAAGCCCTCGCCCTTTACCCAGCCGGCCGGCCACCTCTGGCCAGCAGCGTCCACCATCTTCTTGAAGCCGTCGGCCCGCGCGAGGTTCTGCGCGTCGGTGCCAGCACTGAAGACCTCGAGCTGTATCGCGCCGTCACGGGAGCCTCCCAGACGCCACTTCACGCGCGCCGAGATCCCGCCGTCGGTGCGGCGTCGCTTCTCTATGTATGCCATGCCAAACCTCTCCGAGTAGAGGCTGGTGCACCCTTCGTGCGCCCTTGGGCGTTCAGGCTAACTCCGGAAATGAGTAAAGCCCCAGGTCATCCCCGGGGCTACCCACGTGCGCGAGGGGGGAGTTGAACCCCCACGCCCTTTCGGGCACACGGACCTGAACCGTGCGCGTCTGCCTATTCCGCCACTCGCGCGTGAAGCGGAGCAAGGCTATCCCAGGGCCGCGCTGCGGCCCAAACCGGGACCGCCCGGGCACTCGCCCGACCACCGGCCGGCGACGTACGGCGGAAGCGCCGGTCCCCCGCCCGGCTGTCTCACCCCGATACGATCGTGGCAACCCGGCCCCCCGGTCGGGTGGGCTCCGGTTTCGTCGCGCGCAGAGCGGGCACGACGTCCGGGACCGACCCCGGCAGCCCCGGACGACTGGGACGGAAGGAGGGCACGTGGGCGGACTCCAGCGACTGGAGAACCGGCTCGAGCAGATGATCTCGGGCGCGTTCGCGCGCGCCTTCCGCTCGGCGGTGCAGCCCGTCGAGATCGCGGCCGCGCTGCAGCGCGAGTGCGACAACAACGCCCAGATCCTCTCCCGCGACCGCCGCCTGGTGCCCAACGACTTCCACGTGGAGCTCTCGGCCACCGACCTCGACCGGCTCGCGCCGTACGACAGCGCGCTGGCCGACGACCTGGTGCGCCAGCTGCGCGACCACGCCGACGAGCAGAGCTACGTCTTCCCGGGTCCGGTGACGATCGGGTTCGACCCGGCCGACGACCTCACCACCGGCCGGTTCCGGATCCGCAGCCGCGCCCAGGCGAAGGTCACCAGCGACGCGACCGCGACCCAGGTGGGCCGGGCGCGGGCGTTCCTCGAGGTCAACGGCACCCGCCACCCGCTGCAACCGCCGAGCCTGGTGGTGGGCCGCGGCACCGACGCCGACCTGCGCATCAACGACCCCGGGGTGAGCAGGCGGCACGTGGAGTTCTTCGTGACCGGCGGCGGTTCCCGGGGCATCGCGATCGAGGTCCACGACCTCGGCTCGACCAACGGCATGCTCGTCGACGGCCACCGCATCTCCGCGACCGGCCTGCGCGACGGCTCGGAGGTCCGGATCGGCAACACCACGCTCGTCGTCCGCATCCTCGAGGACCGGTGAGGCATTGTCCGAGCTGACGCTCTTCCTGATCCGAGTCGCGTATCTGGCGATCCTCTGGATCTTCGTGCTCTCCGCGATCTCGGTGATCCGCTCCGACATGTTCGGCGCGCGCGTGCCCGAGGCGGCCCGTGGCGGTGGCGGCGGCAAGGCGCCGAAGCCGCCCAAGCAGCCCAAGCCCGGCAAGCGCCGCAGCGCGCCGACCCACGCGATCGTCACCGAGGGCTCGAACGTCGGGGAGCGCGCCGACCTCGCCCAGGCGCCGATCCTGATCGGCCGCGGCACCGACGCCGCCATCCGGCTCGACGACGACTACGTCTCGACCCGGCACGCGCGGATCGCGGCGTCCGGCGACCAGTGGTTCGTCGAGGACCTCGGCTCCACCAACGGCACGTACGTCGGCTCCGTGCGGATCAGCCAGCCCACCACGATCACCCTCGGCACCCAGGTCCGCGTCGGCAAGACGATCATCGAGCTCCGGAAGTAACCGCCGATGACCGACCAGCCGACCGAGCAGCCGGCTCCCCGATTCCGGCTCGACTACGGCGCCGTCTCCGACGTGGGGCGGGTCCGGCGCGACAACCAGGACTCCGGGTACGCCGGCCCGTGGCTGCTCGCGGTGTGCGACGGCGTCGGGGGCGCGGCCCGTGGCGACCTCGCCTCGGCCACCGCGATCGGCCAGCTGCGCCGGCTCGACCAGCCACCCACCAGCGACTCCCCCGACGAGCTGCTCGCCCGCATCGCCGGCGCCGTCCACCGGGCACACGACCGCCTGGTCGAGCTGGTCGACGAGGACCCCGCGCTGAGCGGCACCAGCACCACGGCGTCGCTGCTCGTCTTCGACGGACTCCGGATCGGCGTCGGCCACGTCGGCGACAGCCGCGCGTACCTCTTCCGCGACGGATCGATCCGCCAGCTCACCGTCGACCACACGTTCGTGCAGACCCTCATCGACGAGGGCCGGATCACCGAGGCCGAGGCGAAGGTCCACCCCCACCGCAACCTGATCCTGCGCGCCATCGACGCCGTCAGCGACAGCGAGCCCGACCTCTTCGTGCTCGAGATCGCCGCAGGCGACCGCCTGCTGGTCTGCAGCGACGGCGCGAGCGGCGTGCTCGACGACGGCCGGCTCGCCGACATCCTCTCGACCGGCAGCCCGGAGTACGCCGCGGTCGAGCTGGTCCGCGCCAGCCTCGAGGCCGGCAGCACCGACAACGTCACCTGCGTGGTCGCCGACGTCCTCGAGGCCACCGACGCGGCACCCACCCAGGAGGGGCTCGTCGTCGGCGCGGCCGCCGACCGCCGGGTCCAGCGCGGCCGCACCGGCGGCCTCTTCCGCGGGCACCGCGCCGGCGACACCGGCGAGCTCGACCCGGTGCCGGCCGACCTGCCCGACGACGTGCCGTACGCCATCACCGCCGACCCGATCGACCCCGAGGCGGCGCGCTACGCCCCGCGCGCCCCGCGCCGCTACCTGTGGGCGCGGCGGGTCTTCGCCTCCACCGTGGTCGTCGGCCTCGCCTGGATCGGCCTCGCCTGGCTCTGGTCGTGGTCACAGCAGCAGTACTACGTCGGCGAGCAGGACGGCGCCGTCGTCATCTTCCGCGGCGTCAACGCCTCGATCGGCGGCATCGACCTGTCCGAGCCCTACGAGACCACCGACGTCGACCTCGACCGGCTGTCCGACTTCGACGCCGGCAAGGTCCAGGAGGGCATCGAGGCCGAGGACCTCGACGACGCGCGGCAGACCGTGCAGAACCTCGCCGCCAACCAGTCGTCGGAGCCCGCCTCCGAGAGTCCGGCCCCCTCCGAAAATCCGGCCCAGGGTTCGGGAGAGGGCTGAGCATGCCTCAGTCGTCCGCGCTCATGGGGTTCGTGCACCGCCGCAGGCGGGGCGCGGAGCTCTTCCTGCTCGTGCTCGCGCTGATCGTCGGCGTGGGTGCCTACGCCGCGGTCGGCATCGGCGTCGAGGAGGAGGTGCCCGCGGACCTGTTCGGGTACGGCGCGTGGCTGGCCGGCCTGATCATCGGCGCGCACATCGTGATCCGCTTCGTCGCGCCGTACGCCGACCCCGTGCTGCTGCCGGTGGTCGCCGCGCTCAACGGCCTCGGGCTGGCCGTGATCCACCGCATCGACCTCGCCCGCGAGGCCCAGGGCCGGTTCCACGAGTTCGCGCAGCAGCAGCTGACCTGGATGACGCTCGGCGTCGTCCTCTTCGTCATCACGCTGCTGGTGATCCGCGACCATCGCGTCCTGCAGCGGTTCACCTACACCAGCGGCCTCGCGGCGATCGTGCTGCTGCTGCTCCCGCTGCTGCCCGGCATCGGCCGCACCGTCTACGGCGCCCGGATCTGGATCCGGCTCGGCCCGTTCAGCTTCCAGCCCGGCGAGGTCGCCAAGGTGATGCTGGTGATCGCGATCGCCGGCTACCTGGTGCTCCACCGCGACGCGCTCGCCCTCGCCGGCCGCCGGGTGCTCTTCGTCGACCTGCCCCGCGGCCGCGACCTCGGCCCGATCCTGGTGATGTGGCTGGTCAGCCTCGGCATCCTGGTGTTCCAGCGCGACCTCGGCTCGAGCCTGCTGTTCTTCGGCCTCTTCCTGATCATGCTGTACGTCGCGACCGAGCGACCCGGCTGGCTGGTCGTCGGCGCGCTGCTCTTCGCCGGCGGCGCCGCGCTGGCCTACTTCCTCTTCGGCCACGTGCGCGAACGCTTCGACATCTGGCTCAACCCCTTCGACTTCTACGACTCCGGCGAGAGCTTCCAGCCGGTCGAGGCGAAGTTCGGCCTGGGCTGGGGCGGGCTGATCGGCCGCGGCTTCGGCAACGGCGACCCCAACCGGGTGCCGTTCGCCGAGTCCGACTTCATCCTCGCCTCCGTCGGCGAGGAGCTCGGCCTGACCGCGCTGATCGCCGTGCTGATGATGTACGGCCTGATCGTCGAGCGCGCATTGCGCACCGCGCTGATCTGCCGCGACGCGTTCGGCAAGCTGGTCGCCACCGGTCTGGGCAGCGCGATCGCGCTCCAGGTCTTCGTGGTCGCCGGCGGTGTGACCGGGCTGATCCCGATCACCGGCCTGACCACGCCGTTCCTCGCCTACGGCGGGTCGTCGCTGATCGCCAACTGGGTGATCATCGCGCTGCTGCTGCGCATCTCCGACCAGGCCAGGCGGCCGCTGCCCACCGTCTCCGACGACACCGCCGCGTTCAGCGACGACGCCACCCAGGTCGTGCGACTCGGCGGAGGAGGACTGACGTGAACAAGCCGATCCGCACGGTCTCGATCTTCTGCCTGATCCTCTTCCTCGCGCTGATGATCAACGCGACGTACCTGCAGTACTGGAAGGCGGGCGCGCTGAACGACGACGCACGCAACCGGCGCGTGCAGGTGGCGTCGTACTCCCAGGAGCGCGGCGCGATCCTGGTCGGCCGCAACCCGGTGGCCGAGAGCGTGGAGTCCGACGACGAGTACAAGTTCCAGCGCACCTACCCCAAGCCGTTCGTGTACGCGCCGATCACCGGCTACTTCTCCTACTTCGGCGCGACCGGCATCGAGCAGAGCAAGAACGGCGTGCTGTCGGGCGACGACCCGCGGCTGTTCGTGACCAACCTGCTCGACCTGCTCAGCGGCAAGCCCGCCCAGGGCGGCAACGTCACGCTGACGATCAACGCCCGCGCGCAGCAGGCGGCGTACGACGGGCTGAAGAACCTCGGCGGCGGCGTCGAGGGCTCCGTGGTCGCGCTCGAGCCCAACACGGGCAAGGTGCTGGCGATGGTCTCGCTGCCCACCTACGACCCGAACCAGCTCGCCTCCCACGACCTCGCCGCGGTCAGCAAGAAGTCCAAGCAGCTCAACGCCGACCCGTCGGAGCCGCTGCTCAACCGCGGGATCCAGACCCGGCTGCCCCCCGGCTCGACGTTCAAGGTCGTGACCGCGGCCGCCGCGATCGACAAGGGCCTCTACGACGCCGACTCGCAGGTGCCCGGCGGCGTCACCTACCAGCTCCCCCTCACCCACGGCCCGACCGGCGAGATCGACAACGAAGGTCGCGCCTGCGGCGCCAACAACAGCACCATCCCCTTCTCCCAGGCGATGGAGAACTCCTGCAACACCACCTTCGCCCAGCTCGCCGGCGAGGTCGGCGCGGAGGACATGGAGAAGACCGCCGAGGGCTTCGGCTTCAACCAGCACTACTTCGACGACCTGTCCCCGCAGGCGATCTCGGAGTTCCCGCAGGGCGTCGACGAGGCGCAGCTCGGGATGACCGGCTTCGGACAGTTCGACGTGTCGGCGACGCCGCTCCAGATGGCCATGGTGGCCGCCGGCCTCGCCAACGACGGCACGGTGATGAAGCCCTACCTCGTCGACGAGGAGCAGTCGGCCGACCTCAACGTGCTCGACAAGACCGAGCCCGAGGAGTTCTCCCAGGCCGTCTCGGCCACCGCGGCCAACGAGGTGACGAAGCTGATGGTCGACACGGTCGACAACGGCACCGCCGCGCCGGCCGCGATCCCGGGCATCGACGTGGCGGGCAAGACCGGCACCGCGCAGACCGGCCAGAGCGCCCGCTCGCCGTACGCCTGGTTCATCTCGTTCGCACCCGCCGACAACCCCGAGGTCGCCGTGGCCGTGATGATCCAGAAGTCCGACATCCCCCGCAGCGAGATCGCCGGCGGCCTGCTCGGCGGCCCGATCGCGAAGGCAGTGATGGAGGCGGTGATCCGGTGACGCAGACCCCTGGACCCCCGGGCTCCCGTGGCCACGGCTTCGCCGACGACTCGCGGCGCTACCGGCTCGACGGCCGGCTCGCCACCGGCGGGATGGGCGAGGTGTGGCGCGCGACCGACACCGTGCTCGACCGCCCGGTCGCGGTGAAGCTGCTCAAGGCCGAGTACGCCGACCACAGCTCCTTCCGCGTGCGCTTCGAGACCGAGGCGCAGCACGCCGCGTCGCTGCATCACCCCAACATCGCGACGGTCTACGACTTCGGCGAGTCCACGATGACCGACGGCTCCGGCAGCCATCGGCCCTTCCTCGTGATGGAGCTGGTCGAGGGTCAGCCGCTCTCGGCGCTGCTGCGGCCCGACGTGCCGATGGAGCCGCTCGCCGTCCGCGAGCTGCTCGCCCAGGCCGCCGACGGGCTCGGGGCCGCCCACGATGCCGGCATCGTGCACCGCGACGTGAAGCCGGCGAACCTGCTGGTCACGCCCGACCGGCTGGTCAAGATCACGGACTTCGGCATCGCCCGCGCCGCGGAGGGGGTCGGCCTGACCGGCACCGGCGAGGTGATGGGCACGCCGCAGTACCTCTCGCCCGAGCAGGCCCAGGGCCTGACCGCGACCCCGGCCTCCGACGTCTACTCGCTCGGGGTCGTCGCGTTCGAGTGCCTCGCCGGCCGGCGCCCGTTCACCGGCGAGACCGCGGTGGCGACCGCGCTCGCCCACCTGCGCGAGCCGGTGCCCGACCTGCCGGCGTCGGTGCCGGCCGACCTGGCCGCCGTGGTACGCCGCGCGCTGGCCAAGGTCCCGGCCGAGCGGTTCCCCGACGGCCGGGCGCTGGCCCACGCCCTGCGCAACCCGGCCACCGCGGCGACCCGCATGGTGGCCGCGCCGCCGCCCGAGCCGGCGACGCAGGTCATCGCCCCGGTGCCGCCCCCGACGTCGAGCACGCCGGTGTCCCCGCCGTCCGAGGAGAGGCGGCGCTCCTGGGTCTGGCCGGTCGTGGGCGTGATCGCCGTGGTGGCGATCGCGGTGCTCGTCGTCCTGCTGCTGACGCGGGGCGACGGCGACGACACCCCGGTCGACGAGCAGCCCACGACCACGCCGACCGAGACGACGACCACGCCGACGACGCCCAGCGAGCCCGCCTCGACCCCGGTCGAGGACACCACCGTGCGCATCGACGAGCAGGACTTCGTCGGCCGCCCGTTCGCCGACGTCCAGCGCGAGCTCGCCGACCTCGACCTGCGAGTCAGCCGGCGGACGGTCGACAACCCGGGCGACGAGATCGAGGGCGACGTGATGAGCGTCGATCCGACCGGGGCGCTGCAGAAGGGCGACACCGTCACCGTGGGCGTCTGGGGTCCGGTCCCCGAGACCGAGACGCCCACGCCGACCCCCACCCCCTCGGACACCCCCACCCCGACGCCGTCGGACACCCCCACCCCTACCCCCACCGACGACACCTCCCCGAGCAGTTGAAGGCCAGGTCATCGTGAACAACCAACAGCCGGTCCTGATCGGCGGGCGCTACGAGCTCGGTGAGCTCCTGGGCCGCGGCGGGATGGCCGAGGTCCGCAAGGGCACCGACACCCGGCTCGGCCGGGTCGTGGCCGTGAAGCGGCTGCGCACCGACCTCGCCAGCGACGCGACGTTCCAGGCTCGGTTCCGGCGTGAGGCGCAGTCGGCAGCCTCCCTCAACCACCCGGCGATCGTCGCGGTCTACGACACCGGCGAGGAGCCCGCGACCGACGGATCGGGCATCTCGCAGCCCTACATCGTCATGGAGTACGTCGCGGGCCGCACGCTGCGCGACATCCTCCGCGAGGGACGCAAGATCCTGCCGGAGCGCGCCCTGGAGATCACCAGCGGCGTGCTGTCCGCGCTCGACTACAGCCACCGCGCCGGGATCATCCACCGCGACATCAAACCGGGCAACGTGATGCTGACCCCCAGCGGCGACGTCAAGGTCATGGACTTCGGCATCGCCCGGGCGATCAGCGACGCCTCGTCGACGATGACCCAGACCGCGGCCGTGGTCGGCACCGCCCAGTACCTCTCCCCCGAGCAGGCCCGTGGCGAGACCGTCGACTCTCGCTCCGACGTCTACTCCGCCGGCTGCCTGCTCTACGAGCTGCTCACCGGGCGCCCGCCGTTCGTGGGCGACAGCCCGGTCGCGGTCGCCTACCAGCACGTCCGCGAACCCGCGACGCCGCCGTCCGACCACGACACCGAGCTCCCCCCGGAGATCGATGCGATCGTGCTCAAGGCGCTCGCGAAGCGGCTCGAGGACCGCTACCAGTCCGCGGCCGCGATGCGCAGCGACATCGAGCGCTACCTCGCCGGTCGCCCGGTCCAGGCGCCGCTGCCCCCACCGATGGCGCCGGACCCGCAGCCGACCGCCGCGACCGCGGTCGTCCCGCCGGCCACGGCGTACCAGGAGGAGGAGCCGCGCAGCCGCACCGGCCTGCTGGTCCTCCTCGGCCTGCTGCTGATCGTGCTGATCGCCGGTGCCGCCTACCTGCTGCCGCGGCTGTTCGAGAGCGCACCCGACCAGGTGCCGGTGCCCAACGTGATCGGCAAGACCGAGAAGCAGGCGCGCGCCCTGATCGGCGACGCCGGCCTCGCCGTCGGCGCGATCGAGCGCGAGGCCAGCAGCGACGTGCCGACCGGCCGGGTGATCACCCAGTCGCCGGACCCCGACGCCTACCGAGACCCCGACTCGGCCGTGAACCTCACGATCTCGCTCGGCAAGCCGCAGGTCGAGGTGCCCTTCGTGGTCGGCCAGGACAAGGACGAGGCCGAGGCGATGCTCGTCGACCAGGGCTTCGTCGTGAAGCTCCAGAAGGAGGAGTCCGACGAGGACAAGAACCGGGTGACCCGGACCGAACCCTCCCAGGGCACCACGGTCGCCGAGGGCACCACGATCGTCGTCTATTACTCCGACGGTCGCGAGAAGGTCCCGGACGTGGTCGGCAAGCAGCAGGCGCAGGCCGAGACCGCGATCACCAACGCCGGCTTCGAGCCGCGGGTGATCAACTCCGACGACACCACCGAGCCGGCGGGCACCGTGATCGACCAGAGCCCGCGCGCCGGGGAGACGCCGTCGGCGGGCTCGACGGTCACGATCGTGGTCTCGACGTACGTCGAGCCGACCGAGACCCCGGCCCCCACCGAGACGGCGACGCCGCCGGTGCCGACCGACACCCCGACGGTCCCGCCCCCGGCGGAGCGCCGGCGACCCTAGTGTCGTGCGTTGGAAGTTGTTGCACGGTTGGCGTGCTCAGGGTGCGTGCGCTGCCAGGCGCCGGAGCGCCGCCATACCCGCTCGTCTCGCAAACGACGGCAACGCCGCAGAGTGCGTGCCATGGGTGCGCGAAGCGCACAAGAACTTCTGACGCACGGCACTAGCCGGCGCCGCCGCGCAGCAGCGGCGTGGCGTAGTTGAGGTTGAGCAGTGGGTCGTACGCCGGGGCCGTGATGCTGTTCTCGAGCGCCAGGTCCCAGCCGACGGAGATGCCCGGGTCGGCCGCGTCCTCGCGGTAGGCCCGGACGTAGGAGTCGTCCTCGATCGCGGTGAGCAGCGACAGCTGCTCGCCGACCGCCTGGATGACATAGGGCTGCGGGTAGGGCACGCCCTGGAGCTGCACGGAGTTGCCCTCGCACTTGATCCCCGTGGTCGAGACGACGCGCTGGCCCTGGATGGTGACGGCGCTCGCGCCACCCTTCCACAGCGCGTTGACCACGGCCTGGATGTCCTGCTGGTGCACGAGCAGCGGGTTGACGTCGCCGGTCGTGGAGTTGATGACGTCCTCGGGCGCGTCCGAGAGCACGATGGTCACGCCGGGCCCGCGCCGCGGTTCGATGCCGGCGGGGTCGCGGAGCCGCTCGATCCGGCGCCGGTAGCGGTTCACGTCGTCGTCGCTGAGCGCCGAGCTGAGCGAGGTCACCTCGGCATCGAGGTCGGCGACCTTGGCCCGCAGCGCGGCGTAGTTGTCCGCCTCGTCCTCGACCAGGGCAGCGAGATCGGTGTAGCGACCCGGCCGCAGGTCGGTGCCCTCGCTGCTGGTGGCGCTGACGACGAAGAGCGCTCCGCAGGCCAGCACGACCAGCGGCGTACCCAGCCGCCAGCGGCGGCGTCGCCTGACCTCCGGGTCACGCGACCCGGAGGGCCTTGCGTGGGATCCGGCGCTCACGACGACTAAGGTAGCCGGAGCCCGTACGAATCACCCAGGAGCACCCGTGTCGAAGCCGAAGGTCAAGGACCCTCTCGCCCCTCCCCGGGGCCCGGTGTTGTCGAAGCGCTTCATCGTCGCCCTGCTCCTGATGGTGCTCGGCATCGCGTGGATCGCGTACTACTACATCGTCTTCGACCCGATGGCCATCCCGCCCACCGACGACGGCTCGCCCGCCTTCATGGGCGACCTCGGCGACTGGAACTACCTGATCGGCTTCGGCCTGTTCTTCGTCGGGCTGATCGTCTCGGCCCACCCGTCCACGCCCCTGGGTCGCGGCCGCGGTGTCGTGGTCGGGATGCTCGCCTGCTTCCTGCTCGGCCTGCTGTGGATCTGCACCTACTACATCTTCAGCGACGACCTCAGCAGCATCTGGGTCTTCAACGACCTCGGCCAGAAGAACCTCGTGGTCGGCATCGCCTTCATGGCCGTCGGCTTCACCTTCGCCACCCGCTGGGAGTAGGCGGCCACTCCGCTGTCCTCACCCGACGCCGGTCGGTCCGCCCAGGACCGGCCGGCGTCCGGCATTTTCCACATTGGGGATAACTCCTGTGGAGAACTACACGCGTGTAGTTCTCCACAGGACATTCCACAGCTGTGGACACCCGCGCCCTCCATCGGGTCCGGGCAGGGTGAGCGATACCCAGTGATGATGTGGTCGTTCCCGGGGTCCCGGAACAACCACATCGTCACTGGGTATCGGGGCGTGGATGGGTCGCAGACCCGGGTGGCTCAGGTCAGTTGAGCGATCCGGGCGGCGACGACGGCCAGCAGGATCAGGGTGATGCCGCCCAGGCCGGCGATCTGGTACGCCGTGCGGCCCTTGCGCGGGGCGTGGACCAGCACGGCCGCGGCGGCGACGCCACCGACGAAGCCGCCCAGGTGGCCCTGCCACGAGATGTTGGGGACCACGAACGTGATCAGCACGTTGACGGCGATCAGGCCCCACAGCGCACGCATGTCGCCACCGACGCGGCGGGCCACGATCAGCAGCGCGCCGAACAGGCCGTAGATCGCGCCGGAGGCGCCGAGGGTGAGCTGGTACTCGCCGGCGGCCCACATCACGATGGCCGAGCCGGCCAGCAGCGAGACCAGGTAGAGGCCCAGGAACCGGACCCGGCCGAAGACCATCTCGAGCTGGGGGCCGATCATCCACAGCGCGAGCATGTTGAACCCGATGTGGGTGATCGTGACGTGGGTGAAGCCCGACGTGACCAGCTGCCACCAGGCGCCGTCGGCGACGCCGGGCAGCCAGCTGCCGCCGCCGGCCTCGCACGCCGCGCGGGCCACCTGGATGTTGATGAAGCCGTTCTGCAGGTCGCACACACCGTCGGGGCGCAGCCCGAGGAGGTCGACCAGCCGGCTGCCGGAGCCGCCGGTCACCATGATCGCGAGCCAGACCACGGCGTTGATGCCGATCAGCACGCCCGAGGTGATCGAGGCGTTGGTCGGGCGCAGCCCGCCGAAGGCGGTGCGACCGCTGCGGGTCTCCTTCCGGCCCGAGGCGACGCACTCGGGGCACTGGAACCCCACGGCGGCGTCGCGCATGCAATCGGGGCAGATCGGCCGGTTGCAGCGCTGGCAGCGGATGTGCGACTCCCGGCCGGGGTGCCGGTAGCAGGTGGGCACCCCGGCGGGCGCCGGGTGATCGGTCATGGGTGGTGAGGCGGGGGGCGTCAGCCGCCGACGATCTCGACGGACTCGATGACGACCGGCTCGACCGGGCGGTCGCCCGGGCCGGTCTGGGTGGTGGCGATCGCGTCGACGACGTCGCGCGAGGCCTGGTCGGCGGCCTCACCGAAGATGGTGTGCTTGAAGTTCAGCCAGGTGGTCGCGCCCACGGTGATGAAGAACTGCGAGCCGTTGGTGCCGGGACCGGCGTTCGCCATCGCCAGCAGGTAGGGCTTGTCGAAGGTGAGCTCGGGGTGCGGCTCGTCCTTGAACGTGTAGCCCGGGCCGCCGGTGCCGGTGCCGAGCGGGCAGCCGCCCTGGATCATGAAGCCCTCGATCACCCGGTGGAAGGTCAGGCCGTCGTAGAAGGGGCCGGAGTGGCCGTTCCCGGCGTCGTAGTCCTTGGTGCCCTGGGCGAGGCCGACGAAGTTGGCGACCGTCTCGGGCGCGTGGTCGGGGAACAGGTTGAGCGTGATGTCGCCCCGGTTGGTCTTGAGAATGGCCTGCTGGTCAGCCATGACTGCCTCTCGGTGTCGGTCCGTGCGTGGGTGGGTACACCACGGACGTACCGCGGTGCTTGGTGCCGTCCGATCCTCGCATGGCCGGCAAGCAGGCCGCCCGTTGGCCGGGCCTCCGGTTGGGCAGGCGGTGACATGATGAACGAGCCAGGGACACGACGAGAGGAAGCCCCATGGGTCTGCGGAAGAAGAAGTCGATCCTCGACCAGGCCGGCGACACCGTGAACGAGTACGTCGACCAGGTCAAGCCACAGCTCGAGTCGGCGGTCGCGACCGCGCGCGAGAAGGCCGGGCCCGTCCTCGCCGACGCCAAGGCGAAGGCCGCCCCCGTCATCGCCGATGCCCGCGAGAAGGCCGGACCGGCCGTCGCGGCCGGCGCCGCGATCGCCGCCGAGAAGATCGCCGCCGGCGCCACCATCGCCGCCGAGAAGGCTGCCGAGGCCGCGGAGGCCGCCGCCGAGAAGGTCGCCGACGTGGCCGAGCCGAAGAAGAAGGGCGGCAAGCTGAAGAAGCTGCTGCTGATCACCGGCATCGCGGCGGCCGCCGCCTTCGTCCTCTCCAAGCTGCGGGCCGGCCGGGAGAGCGAGAACTGGCAGTCGTCGTACACCCCCACGCCCGCGCCCGCGCCGCGCGCCGAGGACGACGCCGCGGGCGCATCCCCCGGCGAGGCGATCGCCGACCAGACCGAGAGCCCGAAGCCGGTGACGACCCCCGAGTCGCCGGCCGAGGTCGTCGACGTCGACGAGGAGAAGCCGTAGTCGTCGCAGCGAACTCGATCAGGACCGGCCGGTGGGGAGATCCACCGGCCGGTTCTCGTCGATCCAGGTGTCGATCCGCTCCCACCACGTGAAGAGCCAGTCGATCCGCTCCTCACGGCCCACCGGGATCTCGTCGTGCGGCACCTGCCACCAGCGCATCACGATCCGCTTGTCCATGGGCAGCTCGCGCCAGATGTCACCGACGCTCACCAGATGGTCGAGCCCGGTGTGCGCGACCAGCACGACGTCCGCACCGGGCGCGGCGTCGAGGGCCGCCAGCAGTCCGCCCGGGCGCGGCGCCAGCACGTGCGTCATCTGCTCGGCGCGCTGTGCCATCCGCTCCATGCCGAGCCGGCGCAGCCGGTCGATCGCGCGCTGCCGCCGCCGCGGCGTGAAGTTGCCGCCCTCCGGGAAGATCACGAACGCGTCGTTCTCGTCCAAGCCGCTGGCCAGCTCGGCGATCTGCGCCTCGAGGTCGGCGCCGGCGGCCGGGTTCGGGGTGATGAACCGGGCAGGGATCCGGTTGAGCACCACGTCGATCATCGGGTCCCACGCCAGCGTGTCCTTGAGCACCACCCGCGGCTCACGGTCGTACCACGCCATCAGCGTGTGGATCAGCACGAACGAGTCGCCCGGTCCGGCGTGCCGACAGCAGACCACGATCGGCCGCCCCGGATACGCCGCCGGCGTCGGCCCCTCGGACTCGATCCGCAGCCGCAGCACCCGCCGGGCCTCGCGGAAGAAGACCCACATCGTGCCCTGCACCAGGTCGTAATGGATGCCCTCGAAGTACGGCGTGCGCAGCCGCCACCCGAAGCCGGACGCGATCCAGAGACCGAGCATCACCACCAGCAGCAGCGCCTCACAGGTGAGGTAGACGATCGCGACCCACATGACCCGCAGGGGCCGGAGCCGACCGGGCACGATCGGCGAGACCGCGGCGGCGCCGATCAGCCAGATCGGCAGGGTGAACCAGACCAACCCCGCCAGGGCGACCACGACCGGCGCGATCACCCACCGGCGCAACACCCAGATCACGGCTCGCTCGCCTTCACCGGGTCGCGTCGCCGAGCCGCTCGTCGAGGTACGTCGCGCACGCCTCGTAGGTGCGGTCGATGCGCTCCTGAACGCCGGCGAAGTCGCGGCTGCCCAGCAGGGTGTCGTCCTTGGCCGAGGTGCCGCGGGCCGGGAGCACGTGCGCCTGCACGCTGCCGGGCAGCTCCTCGAGCTCCCGGTTGAAGCGGTGCCGGCGGGCGATCTCGAAGGAGACCCGGGCCACCTCCCAGGGTCGCCGGGGCACCGACAGCGGCCGATCGATGCGTCCCACCTGGAGCACGAACACCCGGGAGGCGCCGAGCGCGACGGCCCGGCCGAGCGGGATGGAGTTCACGATGCCGCCGTCGAGGTAGTGTTCGTCGCCGACCTTCGCCGGAGGCAGCAGGCCGGGTACGGCGGCGCTCGCGACGACCGCGTCGACGACCCGGCCGGAGTCGAACCAGTGCTCGGCCGCCCGCTCGATGCTCGCCGCGCAGACCTGGAACCGCACCGGCAGCTGCTCGAAGGTCAGCTCCCCGAGCTCGTCGGCGAGCGCCTGCCGCAGCGGCTTGGCCGACCAGAGGTGGGTTCCGGTAGCCATCGCCCGACGCACCGTGCGCAGCGGCCGGTCGCCGTACATCTCGCCGCCGGCGGCGCCGGCGCTGCGCCAGAGCTCGGTGAGCTTGTCGATGACCCCGACATCGGGCTGGCGCGCCACCATCGCGCCGTTGAGGGCGCCGACGCTCGTGCCCAGCACCAGGTCGGGCTCGATGCCGCGCTCGAGGAGCGCACGGAGCATGCCGACCTCGACCGCGCCCAGGACGCCACCGCCGCCCAGCACGAACGCCGTGGTCATCGGCGCCCCGGAAGTGAGGTCACACCGGTGAGGATCCCACGAGCTCGGGGTTCTCGGCCCGCACCAGCTGGTTGACCTTGTGCTCCACCCAGAAGATCAGCAGCGGGATCAGGCCGGCCACCAGCATCAGCAGGGTGAAGCCCAGCGACCAGCGCGCGCGTCGGGCCAGCAGGAACGCGACCACGACGTACACCATGAAGATCCAGCCGTGGAGGAGCCACATGATGCTCGCGGACTCGCCGAACTGCTGGAGGTCGCTGCCGTCCTCGGCGAGGTACTTCAGCGGCGCGGCGACCAGAGCGCAGAAGGCGAGCAGCACGCCGACGACGAACGCCAGCACGCGGTAGAGGTTGAAGAGCTTCACGGGTCCAGACTACGGATCGGTCGCGGCGGGCTCGGCCTCGTCCTCGGTCACGGGCGCCTCCGCTGTCGTCTCGGTCACCCACCGCCACCAGATGAAGGCCGCGAAGAGGCCGAAGAACCACCACTCGATGGCGTACAGCAGGTTCCGGATCCCCGTGAACGTCCCGACCTCCGGGAGCTGGTCGACGCTGGCCGGCTCCAGCCCGTCCTCGGGCACCTCGGCCACGCCGTACGCCCCGTAGAGGTCCTGGTCGACGTGCTGGATCAGGTCGGCGATGCGCAGCTGGGGGAGCACGTCGTCGCTGGGGTCGTCGTCCCGTACGCCGGTCCCCTCGGTGGGCTGCAGCCAGGCGTCGAGCGCGGCGGTGCCGGTGGCAGCGGGTGCGTCGGCGGGGTCCGCGACCCAGCCGCGGACGATCGGGAGCGCGGCGCCGTCCGCGCCGTCAATCTCCAGGGGCGTGACCACCCAGAAGCCGTCGGCGCCCTCGTGCACCCGCCCGGAGACGTAGACGGTGCCGTCGGGCACCCAGGTGCCGGAGACGGTGACCGGCTGCCCGACCCGGTTGCCGGGGAACGGGTCGTCCGGCCCGATCGCGTCGGCGAGCGGGATCGGCTCGGCGTGCGTCAGGTCGACGGCCTCGGCCGCGCGGTGGGCCTGCCACGCGTCGTACTGCCAGAGCCCGAGACCGACGGCGATCCCGACCAGCACCAGTGCCAGGAGGTGCGCGCCCCAGTAGCGCGGGGCGAGCGGGTTGGGCACGCCCTCAGGGTACGCAGCCGGAAATGCGAGGAGCGGGCCGGGCACGTCCTGCGACGTGTCCGACCCGCTCCACCGCGCGGATCAGCGCTTCTTGCTGCTCTTCTTGTTCTTGTTCTTCTTCTTGCCGTCCTTGGCCTTCTTCATCTTGAAGGTCGCGGTGTCACTGGACGCGTTGAGGGTGGACGTGCCGTCGAAGGTCGCGGTCACCGTCTTCTTGCCGGCCCGCAGCTTGTTCAGCTCGACCTTGGCGAAGCCGTCGCGCAGGCGCAGCTTGAGCGGCTTGTCGCCGGTGCCGGTCACGGTGATCCAGCCGTTCACCCGGTCGGCACCCTTGACCGTGATCCAGGCGGTGGGGGTGTGGCCGACCCGGCGCTTGCCCACGATCCGGACGTCGGTGGTGCTGTCGTTCTTGGCCACGACCACCGGGCCGAGCGTCGCGGGACCCGGAAGCAGGCCGAACTGCTCGTAGGGACCGCCACCCATGGACGCGAACATCAGGCTGAGGAGGTTCGGGAGCCGCACCTCGGCGGTGATGCTCCGGCCGACGTCCTCGCCGGTCGTCACGTACGTCGCGCCCGTCTCGCCACGGATGGCGATCCCGTCGCGCTTCCAGGTGACGGTCGGCTCGAAGCTGGTACCGAAGAGGCCAAGGAACTCGGCCATGCCGCCCATTCCGCCCAGCAGGTTGTTGAGCCCCTCCAGGATCGGTGTGTCGACCGCGAGCGCCGAGCCGACCTTGCTGTTGCCGCTCAGCTTCGGGGTCGCCGTGGTGACCGTGTAGTTGACCACGCCCCCGTCGGTGACGGTGACGGCGCCGTCGCCGCGGAGCGACATCTCGTCGGGCGGGGTGGCGCAGGAGACGACACCGGCGCAGCTCATGATCGACCAGCCGCCCATCGTCACGATGCCGTACTTCCCGACCTCGATCTCCTGGCTGTAGGAGCTCTTGCCCGGCTCCGGCTCCTCCAAGGGGAACGGCTCGGGCGACCCCTCGCCCATCTCTTCGGGCACCAGCCATACGATCGCGTTGACCGGCTTGCCCTGGTCATCGACGATCGTGACGTTGAGGGTGCCGGTCTCGCCGCCGGCCGCGTTGGCCGGGCCGGCCGCGACCAGCGACGCGAGCACCAGGGCGGCACCGGCGGCGACGCCGGTCAAGCGTGTGACACGTGAGCGCACGTGAAAGCTCCTGTTCTGTCCCGAGACGGTTGTGGACATGGGTCCTTCATTGATAGACCCGCGCCCGGTGTCGCCACAGGCGATTCCCTCCGGATCAGACCACTGGACTAGACGTGATCCAGGACTCCGTCATCGGCGGACGCGAACCTTGTTCGTGACCACCCGCGTCGTGGTCACACCCGGTGAGGTGACGACCACGCGCACCCACAGCCGCTTGCCGCGGTCGGCCCGCACCACACGGTGGACGGCGCGCTTGCCCTGCTTGCCCTGGACCTTCTTCCCGTTGCGGAGCCACTGGTAGCTCACGGTCGCCGGCACCGGAGCCCACCGGCCGGAGGTCACCCGCAGCTTCGTGCCGACCCGCTTCTTGCCCTTCACCCGGGGCTTCACGTGCATGGTGAAGGAGGCGGCCTTCCCGGGATCGGTCGTCGGCACCCGACCGGTCGATGGCCCGGGGCCGGTCGCGCCCCCGGGGTCGCCCGGCGCCGCGACGGTGTCCACGACGAACCGCCGCGTCGTCGCCGCACCCGTGACCAGCGCGTCGTCGACGCCCCTCACCTCGAAGACGTAGGCGCCGTCGCCCAGCGGCGTCGTCGGGGAGTGGCTCGTCGCGCCGGAGCACGGCCCGTACGCCGGCGGGGTCGCGTCCTCGGCGAAGAGCCGGCAGGCCACGGCGGACCCGATCTCCTCCTCGCCCGTGGTGAAGGTGAAGGTCGGCTGGGCGACACCGGTGTGCCCGGTCGGACCGGACCGGATCGTGGTCACCGGTCCGGCTCCGGTCAGCACGCTGCGGGCCAGCTCCAGCCGGTCCAGGGTGGTCTCGATGAACGGCTGTCCCAGTCGGCGCCGGGCCTGGCCGTCGGCCGGGACCACATGGTCGCGCAGCACCTGCTCCAACCGGAGGATCCGCTCCCGACCGGCGGACCGCAGCGCCTGGGGCACGTCGACCTCGCGGTACTGGGCGGCGACCGCGTCCCAGATCAGGCTCAGGTGGCCGCCCCCGGCGTCGTCCAGGAGCCGGGTGGTGCCGCCGAGCACCCGATCGAGCGGATCGGCGCTGGACGACGCAGGCCGGACCCCGCCCTCGAGCAGGCCCCGCAGCTCGGCGTCCACCGCCAACCCGGCCGGCAGGCCGAGCTCGACGTAGCTGACCAGGGCCTTGCGCGCCGCGCTCACCCGCACCGACGCCGCGGACAGCGCTCGTCCCGGCTCCAGCAGCCCCACGATGTGTCCGGCCGCTACCTGCTGGCGACCGCGCAGCCAGTCCCGGACCATCTCCGTGATCACCGACTCTCCCGGAGCACGGACGGCGGCGGACCAGGCGTAGCCGAGTTCGGCGCTGATCGCGCTCCACTGGTGGTCGGCCTTGGACACCGCATGGCTCGCGGTGAGGTCGCAGTTGTCGGTGCCGTCCTCGTCGAAGTTGCAGATCAGCGTCTTGCCCGGGTCGAGGTAGGTGCCGGTACCGGTGGCCAGCACCGTTCCACCGGAGTTCCTGACCTGGATCTCGGTCCGCACCCGGAGCTGCGCGAAGCGGTTGATGATCACGGGTGTGCGCGGGTTCGTCTCCGGCCGGTCCTCGATGTTGACCCACTCCGCACCGGTGCCACAGACCCGGAGGCTCACCAGCCCGGCGGCGATCGCCAGTCCGAGCTGGTTGGGCATCGTGATGCGGTACGGCGACCCGGCCGGGAACGTCTTCCCGCTCAGGATCGGGCCGCAGCTGATCGCCGGCAGGTTCGGCAGGTGGGCGGCGTTGTAGGCCTGCCGCGGCCCCTTCCACAGGTCGAAGGTGGTGACCTGGTCCGCTCCCCAGGTCGCGAGTCGCTGCTCGATCGCCGTCGCGAGCGCCGCCCAGGCGTCCTCGTAGTACGCGGTGGCCGCGTTGAGCACCCTGCTGCCGGTGCCGGGCCGACCGGTGTCGATCGGCCCGGGCGCATCGTCTGCGGCGATCGCCGCGAAGGTGTCCCGGATGTGCTCACCCGCCGCGATGATGCCGTCGAGTCGGGCCCGGTTGCGCGGCTCGCTGTGGAAGTGGCGCGGGTGCTCGGTGATCACTCGGCCGAAGGCCCGCGCCGCGCTGCCCCAGTCGCTGGGATTGCTCACGGTGCCGCTGCTGAGGGGCGCGGGAAGCCCGTAGACCTGCCTGGTGAAGAGCCGCAGGTAGTCCACGTTCGTATCCAGGCCCCGGTTCAGCTCGTCCAGGAGATCCGCCGGGGCGAAGCTCCGGTTCGCGCCCAGGGCGATGTCGTCCTTGGCGTGCTCGGTGGCCCAGGTGAAGAACTGGTTGGTGCTGGTGTCGTACAGGTCCTGGCTCATCGTCTGCTTGCCGACCGCGAGGTTGATGGCCTCCTTCTGCGCCCGGCGCTGCTCGGCACCGAAGAGCGCGAAGACCCGGTCCTCGAGGCGCACCAGGCTCGCGCGCTGGGTTTCCAGCCGGTCGAAGATCTCCGCGACGTTCCGCTCGTTGGCCACCAGCTTGGCCAGGATCTCGCCGAGCCCGTCGGTCAGCGCGCCGTAGATCTGCTCCAGGGCGGCGTCGACGCGGTCGAAGCGCTCGTGCATCTCCGTGCCCAGCTTTTCCAGCTGCTTGCCGAGGTTCTCCACCGCGACCAGCACCGGGTCCGGCTTGGGCTTGCTGGCGCTGGACCCGCCAAAGAGCTTCTCCAGGCCCTGGAGGGCGGAGAAGGCGTCGCCGATCACCCCGATCCAGTTGCCGGAGTAGAAGTTGATGACGCCGTTGACGATGCTGCTGCCGATGCCGATCAGGCCCTCGGCGACTGGGAGCACGGTGTCGGCTGCCTCCTGGATCGCCTCGGCGGCGCTCGGCTCGAACTTGCTCAGCACGAACGTGGCGAAGTTGACGACCGTCTTGGCGTCCTCGACGAGCTTCTTGGCGTCCTTCAGCGGCGCCTTCAGGCCGTCCTGGGCCTTCTCCAGATCCTCCTTGGCCTTCTTCTTCTCGGCCTCGGTCGTGGCTTCGTCGTACTTCTGCTGCGCCTGCGCGAGCGTGGTCAGGGCGTTGACGGCGGTGCCGGTGGCCTGGTCGGTCCTGCTCAGCGCGACCGCCGCCAGGCCTTCGGACTCGGCCGGCGGCATGGGCAGCCGGCCCTGTGCGTCGATCTTCGCCAGCTGCTCGGCCAGCGGCGCCAGGTCGGGGTCGCCCTTGCGCTGCTGCAGCGATGCGAGGATCTCCTCGGCGCTGGTACCGGCCCACAGATCGTCGCGGGCGGCCGCGAACTCGTCGTTCTCCTGCGCGAGTGCGTAGCTGTGCTGCAGTCGCACGGAGGCGTCCTGCATGCTGCCGCTGCCGGTCGCCTGGTCCAGGGTCGGGGTCAGCACACTGGCGCCGATGCCGTTGTCGGAGGCCGCGAGCGTCGCCTTCACCTGCTTGCGCACCGCACGCTTGGTCGCCGGCAGCACCTCGGCCTCGGCGATCGCGGCGGTGAGGAAGTGCAGTCGTGCCGCGTTGGTGTGGTGCCAGTCGGCGCAGATGTGATCGCGCTTGGTCCACTCGACGCCCTGAGCCGGTTCGCTCCAGCCCTGGCAGTACTCGTACGTCGCGGCGCCGGCCGACTGCGCGGCGATCGACGCCCGGCCCCGGGCCGGTGGCGTCGAACCGGCCAGCGCCGACTCCAGCACCCGGATCTGACCGACCGCGGCGTCTGCGGAGAGGTCGGGGCGCACGGCGTACAGCTCCTGCAGCACGCCTTCGAGTACGCCCGCCGCAGGATCGGCACTGACCCGCGCGATGTCGCCGGCCACGAAGAGCGCCTCATCGACCTCCTCGGCGCTCAGCGTCACCTCCTGTGCCCGTGCCGGTGCCGCGGGCGGCGCGACGACGAACGTGGCGGCGACGACCGCGACGGCGGCGACCCCGGTGACCAGGCGGCGTAGCGAGACGGTGAACACGATCCAGGCTCCTCCGGCGCCAGGACACCCCCGGCCCTGAGACACCGTCGAGCGACGCTAACGACGGACCCGCCGCGACACATCAGTCCCGAGAACGAACTCGTCGTACCTGACCTGAGGGTCGTCGATCGGCGGCGGATCGGGAACACCGTCGTCAGGTGCGTGGATCACGCACATCGGCACCGCGATGCTCTATGTCTCGGACCAAGAGGCGTCGCGGAAGTTCTACTGCGAAGTGATGGGGTTCTCCGTCGTCACGGATCAGGACATGGGTGGCGGCGCTCGTTGGCTCGAGATCGCACCTCCGGATGGGTCGACCACCCTGGCGTTGCACGACGCCGCCAGGGAAGGCAAACGACCCGGTGAAGGCGCCTACCTCACCTACGCATGCGACGACGTAGCGGCAACCGTCGCCGAACTCCGCCGGCGCGGAGCCGACGTCACCGATCCAGACGAACAGCCGTGGGGCACCTTCGCCTTCATCGAAGGTCCCGATGGTCACCGCGTCCAGATCCATCAGAAGTAGGCCACGAGTTCGTGCGGTCACTCCGAGGTCTGGTGCGCGCAGTCGATCACTGCGTGCCACCAGTGCGGTTCCCGCCCGACACTGGGGTCGCGACCTAGCGTCCGAACCAGTCACGGCGGATCCTCACTGAAAGACCATGGCCGCCGGCGGATGCTGAGATGATCCGGCTGTGACCCCCGACGAGCGACTGCGCGAGCTCGCGATCAGACACGCTGCGTTCGGGTGGCTCGACGGGCAACGTGCCGCGGGCAAGGAGACCTTCAGCCAGGAGGACACCAGCAACCTCACCCTGACTGGTGAGCAGGTGCGGCTGATGCCGACCCAGCAAGGAATCTGGAAGCCGGGAGGACTCGCGGCCGCTCTCTCGATCCGGACGGTCTATCGCCCCGAGGGCACCGCCCGCCCCTACGACGACGCCGTCGGGAGCGACGGGTTCTACCGCTACAAGATGCGCGGCGACGATCCGGACCACTTTCAGAATCGGGCCCTGCGTGAGGCGATGGTCGAGCGCCTGCCCCTGATCTGGTGGTTGGGGGTACAGGGCGGCGGATACAGCGCGCTCTATCCGATCTACCTCGTCGGCGAGGAGCGATCCGACCTCCAGTTCGTCGTCGACATCGACGCCGTGCCGCAGCCCGACATCACCTGGCCGTCGGCGCAGCTCGAGCTGGACCCGTCGTACCGGCAGCAGCTCACCAAGATCCGCCTACATCAGCGTCCGTTTCGGGCAGCGGTGCTCCGGGCGTACCGGACCTCATGCGCCGTCTGCTCCTTCCGGCACAGCGACCTGCTCGACGCGGCGCACATCCAGGAGGATGGCGCCGGTGGACGCCCGATCGTGACCAACGGACTCACGCTGTGCAAGATGCACCACGCCGCCTACGACCGACGGATCCTTGGCATCACGCCCGAGTACGAGGTGCGGATCAACGCCGAGGTGCTCCACGAGATCGATGGACCGATGCTTCGCCACGGCATCCAGGAGTTCCACGGTAAACAGCTGATGGTGCTGCCGGAGCGCCGTGCGGAGCGCCCCGATCGCTTGCTCCTTGAGGAGCGGTTCCAGGCGTTCCTCGACGCGAGCTGACCACGTCCAGACCGGCCACGTCGAACGATCCGCCGTCAGTGCTCGGTGGTCCTAAGTGGACAACTTTCGAACCCCCCTCGACCCCTGTTGCGGATGCTCCGGGGCGAGGCCGCCAATGTCACCACCCACCCCAAGCAGTCCACATCCGCTCCCGAACGCCAGCGCCAGGTCCACCTGCCCATCCATTACCAGCACGAGCTGATCGAGCGGTACAAGGCCGGCGCCACGCAACGGGAACTCGCGGGCCAGTACGGAGTCCACCGAACGACCGTCACCAAGATCCTCCAACGCCACGGCGTCGAGGCACGGCGCGGCCTGCATCCTGCCCTGATCGACGAGGCCGTCCGGCGCTACAAGGAGGGCCAGTCCCTCGCGACCGTCGGACGGGCGCTCGGTGCCGACCCCGGCACAGTCAAGGCGCGGCTCATCGAGCGAGGGGTCACGATGCGTGACACTCACGGCCGACCACGGTGAAAGACCCGAGCGGAACGGATCAGTCGAAGCGGAAGCCGAAGATGCCGCCCGTGTCGTATTCATCGGTCAGACGCGGTTCGATGATGCAGTCAGTGACGCCCGCCCCGTGACGCTCCGCCTTGTCGAGGTCGTCCGAGTTCATTGTCACGATGTACTGCAGACCCTCCTCCGAGCAGACCTGGCGAGCGAGCGACAGCGCTTTCGCAACCTGCCGCTCGTCCACACCGTCAAACAGGTGGCTGTCGTGCACCAAGAAGTCGGGGCCCCGCCCACCTCTGCGAGCGATCACTGCAGCCATCAAATCGAAGCAGAACGTGACCATCTTGCCGACGCCTTGGCTGTCCTCACCGCCGATGTGAGGGTTGATGCGCAGGCTGGTTTCGAGCGCGGTGATCTCTACCCATGCGTCCCGCTCGGCCCCGTACAAGGTCGACGCAAACCTCTGGAAGAGGCTGTTGATCTCGGTGACGGTGTTGTCTCGCTCGCCGAGGTCCCTGCTGATGGCCTGTTGGAGTTTTCCGCGCTCAAGCTTGATTTCTGCCTGCGTCGCCTCCAACTGCACCGCCGTGTCCAGCCGTGATTGCAGTGTGCCGAGCTCTGCCTGGGCTGCTGACAGCTGCTGTTGAAGAGCGGTAAACGCGGCGAGCGCACCCCCCTGCTCGAGTGTTCGGAGCAACGCTGCGTGTCGCTCGCCCAGCCCGTCACGCTCGCGCTGACGCTCATCGAGGCGACTGCGAGTCGCCTCGAGCTCATCCTGCAGATAGGCACGGCGGTTCGCGATGACTGAGTCGTGGAAGACACGGACGTCGTCGTAAGTGCGAAGAACAGCACCAGGAAGCTCAATGCCGAGCTCCTGATAGATCCGCTCCACGTAACTGACGTCCGGCTCATCCTCATCGCGGATCGCGGCCTCCAAGTCGAGGATGTTGCGACGGTCCGCGGCGTCTGCGCTTCGCAGAGTCCGAATCCGTTCGTCGACCGCGTCCGCCTCTGCCTGTAGGCGCTCATACTCCGGCACGACTCGGAACGCAGCGACCTGCTCTTGGAGCGACCGGACCCGGGCGTTCGCAGCAGTCACTTGCCCCCTCAACTCGGAGACGGCCCCGACAACAAGCTTGAACCCGGGGTCCTTGATGGCCTCACGGAGCTTCTTACGCACAGCCTCTCTTGCGGCCAGCGATTGGTAGCCAGCCGCCAAGCGCCAGTCGAGTCCGAGAAGATATGCGACGTTCGAAGACGCCTCGGTGACGGACTGCCGAGGGAAGGTCTGAACCGGGTCATCGAAGCCATGCTGGGATACGCGGCGCGCATAGAACGACAGCAGCCCGCGAACGCTCACGCCCTCGTGCTCTTCGGGGAGCCCGAACAACGAACTTCCCAAGGCGGACAGCCACTCCGCAACTGGCACGTCGCGACCGAACGTCGGCAACGTGTCTACTCCGCCGGTCACATCCGGGCTCAATCCCACCTTCGATCGCGACCGGGGCTTGAGAGACCTCGACGCCGTAACGGGGTCCGCGAGCCCGGGCCAGTCGAGAATCAGGGTGAACACGTCATCGCGCAAGGCACGATTCGCCATCACCGAGTCCGTCAACCGGCCCATACCGAGCACGTAGTGCAAGATCTCAATGAGAGACGATTTCCCGGCACTGTTTCGACTGTCCGTAGTCGTCGAGGTAGCGGTTTTGTCCGCGACCAGGATGTTCAATCCGGGGCCAAGGGTGACGGTCTTGAAGCGGTCATCGCTCGATCGCACCTCCCTCAGCATTACGCGACGCTCCGAACGATCAGCCCGGCCTCAAGCCGCACGGCCCCAAGGGCGTACAGCGTGTCCAGCGCAAGAACGAACCAGGAGAACGAAACCGCGGCGTGATGCCCGTTCGAAGCACGCCATTGCCCAAGCCGCGACCACGCCTGGCTCACCGTCATCGGCTCATCTAGAAGCTGCGCGACCTGTGCACCCACAGTAAGCAGTGCTCGCTGAGGCGCGATCCCCTTGGTCGGCGTGATCACGACGCGACCTCGGTGGGCGGCGCCCAGTCTGCTGGTGGATTCTCGAAGATGTCGCAGCGTTGGAAGAAATAGGCGAGCACGGCGGTCTGAGCCCTATAAAGCGGACCGGACTGGAGCCGCGACCCAGCGAGGAACTCCCGCAAGCGAAAGAGCGTGTCTTCTGGCTCCAGGTTGTCCGCAACAGCATCGCGGTACTCCTGATTGAATCGAGCGGCAACTTCATCGCGCTCCGTGACGTCGATCCGACGTGCGTAGTAGTCGTCGATCATCGGCGAGTGCCTCATAGCGTTACGCAACTCCGCTTGACTGTCGGGGGTGAGCGCGCTGAATCGGAGCTTGTCGATCGAGACAGCCTCAACCGGAGCACCTGCGTCGAGCGGGATACCTGTCACCGATAACTCGGCGAGCAGTTCCTCCATCTCGGCAAGCCCGACCGTGACCGTGTGCTGAAGCGGAAGCTGGCTGCCGAGCAGCTCCTCCACTTGATCGCGAGTCAAGCGCCCGATGATGTCCCGAATGTGCCGAGCACCGATCAGCTCGAACTGAATTCCGCCGTTTGCCTTCTGGGCGCCAGCCAGAGCCGCCGACACTTCTGGGTGGGTGCCTCGGGTGTCGTTTTGCACGAAGACGAAGGTGTCGAACTGGCCGGCGCGCTTCGCGAGAGCTGCGGCAAGGTCGCCATTGAACTTGCTCACCGTCTTCGAGGCATCCGGTGTCTCGGGCGCATAGCAGGCGTACAGGCGGCGACCGTGGAGGCTAAGACCGTCGCTCCCAAGGTCACCGAGACTTCCATGGGTACGCACGTCAACGAACGACGGATCGGAGCATGTCATCAGGTCGTGGAAGAACGTCTCGAACGCCTCCCCCGTCAACGTGTGCAACTTCGTCCAGAGCATGGGGCGCATAGACAACCGCTCGTAGAAGTCCACGACGCTCCCTCCTCGACTTGACCGCGCTTGGGACAGGCTAGTGGCCCCGCGCAGGACGCCCGGTCAGAACCCGTACTTCTCCTTACGGAGCCGGAATGCCTTCTCGCCACCCTCCATGACGGCCGTGATCTGATCACGCACCGCCGCCACGTCGATGGCGCCCTGTTCCTTGATGTGTCCTGCGGACTGATCGCCAGCGTTGACGTAGGCGCAGACCAACACAAGGTCGGCGTCTCCGTTGACGACCAGGTTGGCGTTGTGGCTTGAGAAGATCAGCTGCCTGCCGCTCTTCGATTCCCAGATCTTTGCCACGATCTCTTGAACCGTGTCACTGTCGAGGTCGTCCTCAGGCTGGTCGATGATCAGTGGGGTACCGCCCTGCGACAACAGCGTGGCGAGAAGGGCTGACGCCTGCTGACCGGCCGATGCCGAATCGAACGGGATGTACTCGTTCTCCTTAGCCCGGTACTCAAACTCCGGGAAGTCAGCGAGTTCAGTCAAGGAAAGGTCGAGCCATCCATCGGGCGTCAACTTCGGGATGATCTTCTTCTGATCCGCCACCACGAACTCCAACCGCGACAGCGTAGGAGTGTGCTCGGACTTAACGTCGGCGTCGGGTTCAAGAAGCATCAGTGACTCAAGCTCCTCGAGGACCAACTCCCACGTTGCGGCCGGATCGGACTCCTTCGCCAGCTCCTCGAAGAATCGCTCGATCTTGTTCGTGCGGACGTTCGATCCGGTGACGAGTGCCTTGAACTTGGCGAGCGCGGCGTCGAAGCCTCGGCTCACAGACAAAGTCGCGCGGATCATTCCGTCCGAGCAAGCCGACAGGCCGTCGCACTGGGCGGCGAGCGCCTCAGAGCGCTCCCTGCGGGCGGCGGTCAACTCCTTGCGCAACTCGCGGTGCTTCTCATCCGGCTTGCCGAGGGTGTCGCGCTCTTTGCGTTGCCGCTGCGCCAGCTCAGACGCAGTCTTCTGTTGCTGCTCCAGCGAGGCGAGTTCGCCCAACTTTGCCTCGTGCGCGGAGGACCTGGCCTTCACGGCCGCGTAGGTCTGCTCGTAGGCGTCCAGTTTCGCCGCGAGGTCCGCCCGCGGGACCGCTACAGCGCCTCCGTCAGCCATGAGGACTGCGAACTCTTCGGCGAGAACCGCGACCTTGTCCTTCAAGGCGGACAGTGCCGCCACCGAGGCTTCAAACGAGGCATCGACTTCGGTGGAGATGTCGGCGGGAATCGTGTCCGGCTTCGTCATGTCGCCAAGCGAGGTCTCGAGACGGGTGACCAATTCGGTCAGGTCCGAGTGCGCCGTGCCGAGCTGCTGGGTCCACGCCGACTCAGCCGTTCGCGCACGATCGTGCGCAGCCTTACCGTCCAGGACGAGGCGATCGGCTTCGGAGATGCCGGAAAGACCATCGCGCAGCGCTTGAGCCTGCTCACCGAGCGATCGCACTCTCAGTTCCGATCGCTCAATCTCGGTCGAAAGGTCCCGGTGACGCTGCAGCGATCCGTAGTTCTCACGCAGGCGTCCAGCGACCTCATGCTGCCGTCGCTCGATCTCCTCCAGATCCCGCTGGATCGGCGAGGTCACAAAGCGGAGCAGTTCGTCGATCCGGATCGCAACACTGCTCAACTGCTTCTGGCTGTACGCCTGAATGGGCAGCAGGCTCTGGATGGCGCCTTCACGAACCTTCTCGAAGTCGCCATCGCCCACCTTGAGCTGCACCGTGCCGTCATCAGCGTGTCGACGAACCACGTGGGTGATTCCGTTGATGACGCAGTGCACTTCAACATGGGCCTTGAGCGCCTTAAGCGTGACCTCGATCAGCCGGCGCTGGCGGACCCTAGGATCCGCCACTTCGTCCTCCGCAGTCGAGCTTGCAGGCTGATCACAGAGGGCCCAGCGCAGGTAGTCCAAGATCGTGGACTTGCCTGTTCCCCGCCCACCAATCAGGGCGGTGTATTGGGGGTTCAGGGCAACATCGACCCTGCCCATGAACTTGCTCTGAGATACGACGACGCGCGAGATCCAAGCATTTGGCAGGGATGGCTCAGACTGCGAAACCCGCGAATCCTGGGCAAGACAGGCTTGGCGAAGAGCCTCAGCTGTCGGCGCCGCCCATTTCACCCAAGTCGAGTGCTTCCCCAAATTTGAGAAGTCGGCCGTTCGTGAGTCTGAAGTCTGAAACAGCGCGAGTCTCTTTGAACCCCACTCCGGCACCTTGCCGTCGAGGATCTTCTTGTCGCCCACCTTGCTGTCGAAAACCGAGATGGTTCCGTCGAGGTATCCACCGACGGACCGCATGTCCCTGTACTTCGACTGGAACGACGTGCGTAGGAGGGTTTTATAGCCCGACGGCGTGACGTTCGGCAGAACGATGTATCGGCCGCGCAGCCAGTCCCGACTGTCGAGCTTCTCGTGAAGCGCGTTGAGGTCACCGGAATCTACAAGCTCCGTAACCTGCGGAACAGAGTCCAGTGCGGCGTCGATCGGATCGAAGTGCAGGGCCTTGAGGACATCGTCGAGGCGGTCCTCGGGGAAGTCCGCGTCGAGGATCATGATGGCCTGGCAGGGAACACTCAGCGTAAGCTCAAGGGCCGGAAACACGACCAAGCGTTCTGCCTCAGGAACAGTTGTGCCGTCCTCGCGCACCTCCTCCGCTGCCGCCTTTCGGATGTATGGGAAGTACGCGAAGTCGTGGTGATCCGAGATCGCCACAGCATCAAGGCCACGCTCCCTCGCCGCTGCAACAAAGGCCGCCGCCCACTGCTCGCGCTCAGCCAACGCCGGCCGCGCGCCATCCCACTGCGTATCGCGCGGGGTGTGGACCTGAAAGTCCGCCCGATAGAAGTGACCGCCCTTGTCCGTCAGTGAAATTGCCCGCATGGACTCCTCGCCCATCACACCCTCCAGTTGGCGGGCGTGGATACTGCGTAGTCGCAGACACCGATCGCGGCAAAGTGCTTGGTCGCGGCCTTGATCTTGGCGTTCTCGGTCGGACGGCGCTTGACCTCGTCGTCGGTGCTCTTGGTCTCCCGGATCATGTAGATCCGGTCAGCGCCGTCCTCATGCTTGATGATCGCCCAGTCCGGGTTGTACGGGCCGACAGGAGTGTCGATCTTGAACGTGCCCGGGAGCTTCATGAAGAGCTTGATGTCGCTGCGGCCGTCGAGCAGTTCGGCGAACTGGCGCTCGGGCTCGGAGTCGTAAACGACGTAGTCGAAGTCGGACTTCTCCGGGTTCTGCAGCTTGTACATCTGGTCGAGGAAGCGGTCTTTCTCCTCCTGGCCGTCCCTCTGCAGCTCACGCAGCTCGTAGACGTAGCCGCCGATCTTCTCGTACTGGATGCCCTCGGTGACGATCTCGGCGAGCACGGCCTGCAGGCGACCCTTGACCATCTGGATGAAGTCGTTGGGGTTCCCGATGAACTCGGGCAGGCGCCCGCTGTCCAGGAGGATGTCGATGATCGTCTTACGGGTCAGCGACGTGGCTTCCTGCAGTTCGGTGATGATGTCGGGCAGGTCGTAGGCGCCCTGGAGGGACGCGGACCGCTGACCGGTCTCGGTTGCCTTGGTGCCGCCGCGAAGGATCTTGACTCCGGCGCGCGTGACTTGGATGCGGAGCGGCTGGATGGCCGGCGCTTCCTTGATCGCCTTCACCGTCGCCTCGATCAGGCGGTCACGATCGACCGACACGCGGTAGGTAGTGCGAGCCGAGATGGCGCGCCAGAACTCCTCGAACTCGGGGTTCGCGAAGAGCTCCTTGTTGAGCTTGCGTGCCTTCCGCTTGGACTGCGGCTTCACGTAGCGCTCGATGCTGGAGCGGCCGATGTACTCGATGATCGTGTCTTCGTACGGCCAGAAGAAGTCCGGGATGTGCTGCTTGAGGTCGAACCCGAGCTGGGTCGGCTGGTAGGCCGCGGTGACCTTGCCATCCATGATCATCCCGGAGGACTCCAGCGCCTCGTAGAGGGTCTTGGAGCGCTCGTAGCCGAAGTACTCCGGGCCGTCGGGCTCGATGTGCTCTTCGTAGAGGGCGATCTTGGAGAACTCCTGCAGGCGCACGCGACCGATCTCAACGCCGGACTTCTCGTACTCGGTCTGGAGCGACTTCGCGAACGCGACGTAGGACTCGTTGGCGATCACGGTCAGCTGGGCAATGCTGCGGTCCGCCACGCGCTCGCCAGTCTGGTCGACCGGCAGACGCAGGCCACGGCCAATGGTCTGGCGGCGCTCCACCTCGGCGCCCATCTCGCGCAGCGTGCAGATCTGGAAGACGTTCGGGTTGTCCCAGCCTTCGCGCAGCGCGGAGTGGCTGAAGATGAAGCGGACGGGCTCCGCCTGGTCGAGCAGGCGAGCCTTGTCGCGCATGATCAGGTCGTAGGCATCGTCGTCAGCCTTGGTGCTGCCTGACGTGTCTTGGAAGGTGTCCGTCCCGCCACGCTTGGCCTTAAGCACGGAGAAGTAGCCCCGTCGGAGCTCCGCCGGATCCTGCGGGAAGAGTTCCTGCCACTGAGGGGACTTGGCACGCTCCTCGCGGAACAGCTCGTCGAACCACTGGACGAACTGGCCGTTGGCGTCGATGTTGTTGAAGCCGTCGCCGAGGAAGTTCTCGACCTTGTCGATGAAGAACAGGCTGAGCACCTTGATGCCCTTCGATGCCAGCATCGTCTGCTTGCGGAAGTGCTCCTTGATGGTCTCGCGGATCATCTCGCGGTAGATCGAATCGGAGTTGCCGCCGATCTCCTCGCCCTGCTGCAGCATGCCGTGCTTGTTGAGCTCCACGAACTGCGGCTCAATCGAGAGTTCCGTGATCCACCACCCCTCGTAGGCGGGGTTGTTGGTCAAGTTGGACAGCTCCTGGTCTTGCTTGGCCTTCACGACCCGGCGAGTTAGGGAGCCGTCGGCACCGCGAACGGCCAGTTCGAGCTTGGCCTCCCACGGGTCGCGCTTGACCTCGACGACCTTGATGTAAGGCGTCGCGTCCGAGCCCTGCTGGGCCACTTCGGCAACCACGATCTGCTTGACCAGGCCGTGGTCATGGGCGTCGACCGGGTCGAGCCGGTAGACGACGTTGCGCTGCTTGCGGTGCGTGGCCGAGAAGCGGAGCGTGGCAATCGGGTCGAGTTCCCCGATGGACGACTGCGAGAGCTGGGACTCCATGTTCTGCGGCTCGTCCATGATGACGACCGGCCGGGTGGCCTTGAGGTAGTCGATCGGGCGAAGGCCGTTCAGCTTGTCGCGGGTCTGGTGGATGATGCGCGAGTTCGCGTTGCCACGGATCGAGTCGATCGTCATGACCATGATCTGCACGTTGGTGCTGGTGGCGAAGCCCTGCACCTCTTCGGCGGACTGGCCCGAGTAGACCGAGTAGTCGAACGGCTGTGCCGGGTACAGGTCGCGGAAATGCTGGTGCATCAGCTTGATGCTGGTCGTCACGCCTTCCTTGATTGCGACGCTCGGAACGAGGATCACAAACTTGGTGAAGTTGTACGCCTTGGCCAGCTCGAAGATCGTGCGCAGGTATACGTAGGTCTTGCCGGTTCCGGTCTCCATCTCGATGTCGAAGTCGAGCGCGTCGCCGGCAAGAGCGCCGAGAACCTCGAGCCCGTTCTTGTCCTGGACTGCCTGCAGGTTCTGGAGGATGGTCGCCTCGTCGAGGACGAGGTTGTTGCCCACGGCTCCGACTTCCTGCGTGAGGTCGAGGTCGAGGCTGGTCTGGTCTTGGGCTCCGTGCAGCTTGCCCTCGCCGCGCAGCGTCGTCAGGACCGCTTCCGCGTCCTTGGGCTGGCCATCGAAGAGCTGAACCAGCGACTCGATCGCGTCGAGCTGGTACTGCTGCTTGGCGTCGAACTTGAACTCCATCAGGCAGTCCAGAGCTCCACGCCCTTGCTCTTGCAGAGCTGAGCGAGGTTGGTCTTCAGTTCGTCGTCGCCGTGGAAGGCATCCTCAAGAATCACGAACCGCGCGGGCTCCTCATCCACGACCGCACGGAGCTGGTCGAGCGACGGCTTCGTGTGCTCGTCGAGGTACGCAAGGAGCAGGCCGCCGCCAACCGCATGCACGGTCAGGCCGGCGATGTCCTGTTCCGCCGACTCCTCCGTGAGGGAGTAGCCCTGCTTCAGCAGCAGTTCGGCAAGCAGCGCATCGGCAGTCGCGTTGTCTTCCGCGCTGTCGCGGAGCTCAAGAAGGTGCTGCTGAAGCTTGTCGGCATCGACGTCGCTCGACACCCTCCACTTCGAGAAATTGGTGTCGACCAGGGTGAACGCTCGGAATCCGACGTCGACCGTCTGGCCCGCCAGTTCCGCCTTGACCTGCTCGCCCGCTGCGTCGATGCGCTTGCGCGAGATGTCAGCGATTGTGTCGAACCCAGCGCGCTTCGCATCAGCGTCATCCGTCGGCTCAGGCAACTGCACGGCGATGAACCGACGGTTGCCACCGTCCTTGGCGTTCACTGCCAAGACCGAGTGCGCCGTGGAACCTGACCCGGCGAAGAAGTCCAACACGATCGAGTCGGGGGTGCTGCCGATTGCGACCAAGGTCTTAAGAAGCTTGGTCGGCTTCGGGTTGTCGAAGTAACTACCCCCGAGCAGCTCTCGGACTTCGGTACTTCCAGTCCGAGTACGGCCAAAGCGATCGTCGACGAACAACGAGCGGGGCTTGCCGCCAGGCTTCTGGTAGTTCTTCGTGTAGACGTTCCCGTCCTTGAAGACGAGCTGGTCCATGTTGTTCTGGACCTTGTCCTTGGACCACCGCCAGATGGCATTCGGCCGAGCGGGATCGCGGTGCGAAAGCTTGTAAACCTGCCCGTCCGGACCAACGAGGTCGTAGTCCATCGAGCAGGAGTACTGCAGGTTCTGCTTGTCGAGGCGTTCGAGGGCGTACTTCCCGCGCTCATCCTCATTGTTGTATGAGGTCGTTGCCACCGCATCGGGATCTAGGCCGAGCGCGTTGTCCGTCTTGGAACGAGAGAAGCACACGATGTATTCGTGATCGACGGCGACCTCGCCGCTGTCATTGGCACCGCCGCTCTTGCTCTTCCAGATGAACGACGCGATGTGGTTGCCCTCACCGAAGACCTCGTTGCAGACCTTCACGAGGTTGTCGATCTCGTTGTCGTCGATCGAGATGAAGATGACTCCGTCCTGCGTGAGCAGGTTGCGAGCCAACTTGAGGCGCGGATACATCATGTTGAGCCAGTTCGAGTGGTACCGGCCCTCGGACTCGCTGTTCGTTGAGACCTTCTTGCCCTCTTCGTTTACCTGCTTGGTCCACTCGAGGTAGGTCTCCAGCCCCTCTTTGTAGTTGTCGGGGTACACGAAGTCCTTGCCCGTGTTGTACGGAGGATCGATGTAGATCATCTTGATCTTGCCGTGGTAGTGCTTCTGCAGGATCTTGAGCACTTCGAGGTTGTCGCCCTCGATGAACACGTTCTTCGTCGTGTCCCAGTCCTTGCTCTGATCCTTGACCGGGCGCAGCGTTGCAGTAGTCGGCTCCTGGGCAGCACGGAGTGCGCGCTTCTTGCCGGGCCAGAACAGACCGAAGCGCTCACTGCTGTCGGCGACGTCCGCCGCGAGGAGCTCCGTCAGCTTGGCGACGTCGACCTTGCCGTCCGTGATCGCCTCGGGCACCAGCTCCTGGAGCTGGCGCGCCAGCTCCGTCTGCAGGTCAGGGGTGGTGCTCGGGATCTCGTGGATTTCGTCGGCCATTCAGTCTTCCTCATTGAATTTATCTGAATTCATTTTATCAATATTGTGCATTATTGATAAGCCTTGAATTAGGCAGTTACTCGCCAGCGGATAGCGAAAAGGTCCTCGGTCTCGCGCTTGCCCTTGAGCGACTGCTCGATCAGGTCGAGGTACTTGTCGATCTCTTCCCGGAGCTTGATCCGCTCGCCTCGGGCGCGGTCGTCCTCGTCTTCGGCTTTCTGCGCCCAGCGCCTGGCTTCCTTCTTGTGTCGCAGTTGCTCCATCGGGTCGTCGGTCTGTCGCGCCGCCTTCCGGCTCTCCTTCTCCTTCTGGCGGTAGTCGCGGATCAGCCCTTCGGACTCGGCCTTGCGGTCGAGCGTGTTCCGGTAGAGCAGCTCCTCCTGCTGGTCGTAGTAGCGAGCGTTGCGCGCCTGCACTTCCTTCTCGAACGCCTCTCGCTGGGCGTCCAGATGCTTTTCGAAGGCCGACTCGTCGATCATGTCAATCGGGTCCGACACTTCTCTGCAGGCGAGGTCCATCAAGTCAGCGACGTACTCGTGGTCGAGCCACTCGCCGTCGTCCGTCAGGAGCCCCGCAAGCGCGTACGACTCGGAGATGTCCTCGTTGCCGGCCTTCATCCGGAACGTGACAACCTTGCTCACGAGCCGCCCGCACTTGCCCTGCAACGCCTTGATCGCGGTGCTGGCTCGCTGGGCCTTGCCGAGACTGAAGGTCAGCTCACGGGCAGGCGTATCCGCGTCTTTCGAGCTGGCGACGACGTACTCGGCCAATGGACTGGCAAAGCGGTACTGGTGGGCGTGTTCCTGCGGCTGCGACTTGAAGAAGTACCGACCGGTCTTGGCGTCTGGGATCGGCGCCGTGTGGAGCTCGAACTGGCGACCGTCTCCCTCGAAGGTGGCGACGCTGTCGAGCTGGAACTTCGTGACCGCCAGAAGGAGCTGCTCGAAGCGGTTGAGCACCTCACCAGACTGGGCGTCGTACGACTTGAGGCGGTCCTGGACGTTGGGGTCAAGGTTGTCGAAGACCTTGGCCTTGGCGCTGGCCATCTCTTTGGAGATCTCGCCCTCGAACTGCTTTTCCAGCTGGTTGAACGCGACCTCGATGTCGCCCGCGGTCTTGCAGCGATTCAGGATGTCGCTGATCGTCTTCTCAAAGTCGAGGCCGTCCTCGATGGAGCCGAGCACCTCGTCGCTGGCACCGAAGACTCCCTTGAAGAGGTGGAACTTGTCCTCCAGCAGCTCGAGGATGCGCTGCTCGGCGAGGTTGCCCTTGTTGGAGAAGTTCACGACCACGACGTTGTGCTGCTGGCCGAAGCGGTGGGCGCGGCCGATGCGCTGCTCGACGCGCTGCGGGTTCCAGGGCAGGTCGTAGTTCACGACCATGGAGCAGAACTGCAGATTGATGCCCTCCGAAGCTGCCTCGGTGGCGATCATGATCGTGCCCTCTTCGCGGAAGTAGTCCACGAGAGCCTTGCGGCGATCGGCGGCCAGGACGCCGGTGATGACGTCGCTTCCCTTGTTGCGTTCGAGCCACTTCTGATAGATCGCTGTGGCTTGTGGAGAGTCGTTCTGGCCGTTGAACAGGAGCAGTCCCTCGCCCCGTCCGGCTTCGGTGAGCGAGCGCGCAATGTAGTCCTGGGTCACCGTGGAGTCGGTGAAGATGATGGCCTTCTGAGGCGCTCCCAGCTCGCGCAGGCGCTCGAAGCCGAGGTCAAGCGCGTGATTGAGCTGGACGGCCTTTTCGTTGACCGTGATCGACCGGGCCAGCGCGGCGTACTCGCGCAGCTCACGGACCTCGTCCTTCATGGGCTCGATGTCACGCGGGTCGATGGCCGTGAATCCGGACTTCGGCTCCTCGTCGAGCTCTTCCTCTTCCTCGTCGGTGAGGTCGGCGTCGACGATGAAGCTGCCGGTGTTCGTCCAGCGCCTGCCCTCCTCGACTTCTCGCTCCAGTCGACCCGCGACGCGTTCGAGCGTGCTGGCGATGGCATACGTCGAGGAGCCGAGGCGCTTGCGGATGATCAGAGCACTGAGGTGCCGCGTGGACTTCGAGAAGGCGTAGACCTCGTCGCGCTGGAGGTACTCGTTGACCAACTCGTAAAGACGCTGCTCCTCGGGCGACGGCTCGAACCCAACGGTCAGCGGGAGACGCTCCGTGAAGCGGATGTACTTGTCGGCATCGCGACGGAGCGTTCGCTTGCTGACCTGCGCGACGCGGTCGCCGAGGTCGTCGAAGGCTGCCGACTCCCGGTTCTTGATGTAGCGCTCACGGAAGGCGTCGAGCGAGTAGAAGTAGTTGGGATCGAAGACCGAGACCAGGCCGTAAAGCTCCTCGAGCTTGTTCTGCAGAGGCGTAGCGGTCAGCAGGACCGTCTTGTGCGCGCCATCAACGATGTGAGCAACGGCGTTAGCGACCTTGGCCTTGCCGTTCCAGAAGTTGCGGAGACGGTGCGCTTCGTCCGCGACAACGACGTCCCACGCACGCAGGAGCGACAGCTCGTGGCGCTGGGCGAACTCGTACGAGCAGATCAGCACCTCGGGCGAGCGGCCCGCGCCGAGGAGGCGGTCCTTGGTCTTCGCGTCGAGGAGCGAGCTGGGGATCAGGAACTTCTCGTAGAGCTCCTGCTGCCACTGCTGGCGAAGACTGGACGGCGCGATGATCAGGATGCTGCGCTTGCGCTCCGCCCAGTACTGGCTGATGACGATGCCCGCCTCGATCGTCTTTCCGAGGCCGACCTCGTCGGCAAGGATCACGCCCTTGAGGAACGGGGTCTGGAGCGCAAACAGGGCCGCATCGATCTGGTGCGGCTTCGGCTCAACCTGAGCATCGAAGAGAAGGCCGGCAAGCTTGCCGACATGGTCGCTGGCGTAGCTGCGCTGCAGTTCGTGGGCGTAGTACTTGGCCTGGTACTCGGTGAAGCCGTCCTTCATCGGTCGACTCCGCACGGCGCGCTCGTAGAGTCCGTTGCCCGCCGGTTCTCCGAGCCCATCGTGTACCTCCCTCGACTCGGGAAGCACCCTACCGACGGGACACCGATCTGCGGGTCGGTTCGCGGCGATCGTCGCAGGCGAGCACCACCGACGCGGGACAGAACCGGGTGGGCGGCAGCAGGATTCGATGCATATTCAGTTGTCACTGAATATCATTATATCAATGTCGCGACATTCATTTCCGTTGTCGATTTCGCTACATCAATAGGTCCGTGTGCCGCCTCTGTTAATCAAGTCTGCCTAGCGTCGCATTTCGTTCCGAGGGCGCTATATGTGTTGACTTTTCCCAACAATCATTCATAATGATGGGCGAAACCAACGGGCAATGCGCCTCCTGTCCGTCGGTTTCAAACCTCGTCGCTGTAATGCGGTTTCCAGAGCACCAATAGGTGATCGGCCGCACGCACCGAGGAGGTACGCCATGACTGGCGACATCCCGCCCACGACGGTGGGCAACCCAGGCGGCCAGCTTCGAACGCTGGCTGTCCGGATCACGGAGGATCTGCGCGCCCAGCTGGACGTTCTCGCCCAACTCACGGGTCGCAGCACCACCGAAGAGATCCGCCTGGCGCTGGAGCACTGGATCGCGAAAAGCAAAAGCGATCCGTCCGTGCTCAAGCAAGCCGAGGCGGTCAAGGCTGAGATCGAGCGTGAAGCTCAGACTCGCCGCAACGCTATCGCCGCGATTTTCGAGGGCGATGGCACCGGCGGAGGAACCAAGAGTTCCCCACCCCGGTCGACTGGTACGAGCAAGCGCTCCCAGTGACCAACCCCGTGGCGGGCTCCGGGCGTGCACAACATCTTGTGCCGCTCGGGGCCCGCTCCCCTCCCGGACTTCGTAGCCGGACTCTCCAGCCAACCGCTGGCTGGAGAGCAACGCCTACGAAAGGGGTGATCGCGATGCCGACTGGCATCCACTTCCCGCTCGACGAGCGGCAACCCTTGGCCCCCCGTGAGTACAACACTCTCGAGGACTACCAAGCCGCAGTCGGCGGCTACGTCGAATCCATCGGCGCCGGCGAGGCAGGCATGTCCTTCTTCGCCAACGACGAGGCCAAGCTGATTGGCCTTGGGATCAACCGCAGGGCAACCATCTTCTGGTGGCTGCATCTGTCGTCGTCCTTCCAGCGAGACTTCCTCGCCGGGGACGTCGTCCTGGTCGGTCCGACCCACCCGAGTGGGTCAACGCTGAGCGTGCCGCGCTCGGTCCAGCAGCTCCTGTTTACGCCCTCCACCTTCGCGGTCGAGGTCAGAGTCATGGGATCGAACAAGTGGCACCGGAACCCGGCCGACTTCGAGGACTACTTCGAGGCAGGCGGCTGGGCTCTGGATCTCAGCATCCGCCGCCGGGAAGTCGAGAAGGTCCGCGTGATCGCCGCGTAGGCAGTGGACAACCACACCACCTCCATGCAGGCGGACGTCACCGGCTCACCGGGGGCTCAGAGATTACGAGCACCGGGAGCGGTGGCGTCCGCCAACGAAACGAACATCACGAGAACGGGAGTCGCGCAAGCGGCTCTCGTTCTGCGTTGAGGCGAGCCGCGGCTACTCGGGACGAACGATCTTGCCGAGCCCCTTGGATTTGGCGAACTCGAAGAGAAACACGTGCGCCGTGTACGCGAACTCGATGAGCCACGCATACGCCACCAGCTTCTCCTCGTCCCGCTTGAAGCGCGCCGCGGTTTGGAAAGTCAGCTCGCGACCTTCACCGACCCGCATCCCTGCGAAGTGGCTGATCGAGCTCGGGTGTGCGTACTTGCTCAGCTGGTCGTAGACGCGACGGAACTGTCCCAACCGACCGCTGCGGTCTGCATGACTCGTGATCCGGCCGATCGGCACGCCGTGGCCGTCAAGGTCGTTCCAGAGACGCTCGGCCCTGTCGGGGTGGTCGGTCAGGTAGAGCGCGGCCGCGCACTGCTCGATGTAGGCGCGCAGCAGCGTGAGGGCGGCATGCGGGTTGTTCGAGTTGATGGCGCTGAGCGCGGCCTCGTGCAGCGACTGCGCACGCGCGACCATGCCGGCGACGATCAGGTGGTCGATCGTGAAGGCACCCTCCTGGATCACGGAGCGAGCAACAATCAGCAGGTACTCGCGAGCCTGCTCTGCGCGTTGGCGGCCAGATGCTTCATCGGTGACGCCGTACTTAGCGAGCAGATCCGACTCGCCGTCGGCCTCGGATTCCATGCTCGGCAGAGTACGGCCCAATGGAAAGGCCCGGAGCCGCAGACGTGGTGTCTGCAGCCCCGGGCCAATGAGCGAGTGTCGATCAGCACTCCAGTGCCTGTAGCCAGGCCTGCTTGATCTCCACCTCATGCGACAGAACGAGATCGACCAGCCGCTTGGTAGCGACGGGCATCCCCAACTCGCAGTCGGCATGATTTGCCCGCAGCTCGTTCGCCAGCTTGTAGACGGCGCCGAGCAGGAGACACGTGCCGCGCTTGACGTCATCCCAGTAGTCCTGCGGATTATCGACGCTCTCCGGGATGCCAAGTGCAGTCGCGATGAGATTCCAGACCTCGGCGCTGGCAGCGTTCTCGTCATAGTGCGTTGCTTCGCCCATGGGTCCTCCTTGATTGTTGAGATGGGGCGCTGCAACCGCGAGCATCCGGCTCCCAGCGGGAGCGCTCCATCCAAACGAGAGGATTACCAATAGTTGTAAACGAATTTGCGCATTTTGTCAATGCCGCATTAATGGATATTGATTCCATCTTCGCCGCGCCAAGATAATGCAATCCAGCAACTGCGTTGCCCATTCAGTACCGCGTGACTGGTGACCCAATCCAATTGGTGCTGAATCGTTACCAGTGGGCGGACGGCTGCTACCCATCTCATTTCGACGTCGATCTTCCCTATCGAGGACAGAGAATCACTAACGTCGCCCCGCAATACGAATGCCTTCCACCATGGCCCGTCGTCGGGGATCTCCCACCTGTCTACCCAGTCAGGCAATGATGATGGCCTGTCATCCGCGGATGCCACAACGTCCAACTCCGGAAGGTGTCTGGATAAGACCGTCAGGAACCAGCTCGCATCATTCTTGCCATTCCTCATGATGAAGCGAGCCTCGACTGCGTCTGGCGTTCCAGTCAGATGGACGTCAAGGGAGCCCCGGTCACCCGTTCCCAGGTCCATGTTCGCAAGAAATTCGGCCAAGAACTGCGCCCCCTTCTCGGCCCGCCGCCGACCAGCAAAGGAGCCCTCTCGTCCAATGAGGGCGGCATAGTCGCTGAACCGCTGATCGACGCTATGGGTGGGATCAATCCTGGGATGCAGCCCCAAGGCAGCGGCAAGGGCTCCTACGCGCTCGTCATCCAAGAACTCGCAAAGGATCCCCTCAAGCACGTCTAGCGCCTGATCCGCATATCCATCGCCGAGGACCCACGTGAGCTGAGGTGCTAGCTCGTGCATGCGATCCGCGTCGAACGGCATCCGACGCCAATGGTGTTGGAGCTCGTCCTGAAGGCAACGCCGCAGCCGACTGCGGTCGTGCTGACGGAGCCTACGCAGGAACGCTGGGTCACGCTCGAGCGCCGGATCCCAGTCTTCTGGAGCTGGGCCGTGGTCAGGCACGTCGTCGTCGGGCATAGCCAAAGTTTGCAGAAGAGTGCAATGACTGACGACAGGCGCCTCCTTCAGGCTCGGTCATGACGCCGAGAGGAGACGGAACATGGACGACTACGTGGGCTATCGAACCATCGCGGGGATCGTCGCTGCTGAGGCCGCGCTGTCCCGTGCGGCCTGGGAGCTTGGGCACCGCCAAGCATGCAACAACGAGATCCGCGACCTTCTCGAGCACCTCGAAGAGATCCAAGTCCTCGTCGATCATGTGCGGCGCTTGAGCCACGACCGCCACGCAGTCGAGTAGAGCCAAAGACGGGTGGCCTGCAGGTGCAACTGCAGGCCACCCCGATCACCGAAACCCCACTCCCAGCAGAGAGATCAGGAGAACCAGATGACCACCCAGCACGTTAGCCGTCTTAGGCGTGCCCTCACCATCGCAAGCGGCATCCCGCTCACCGTCGGACTACTGGCAGCCTGCCAGTTGTCCGCCCAGTCCGAAGGCACGGCGTACGCCGAGAACTGCCCCAAAGACTCCAAGCTCGCCACGGCGATCCACCTCGACGTGTCCGGCAGCTTCGTCACCGACAAGCTCGACAGCCAGCGCCTGGACATCGTTCGCGACGCCATCGGTAGGACCGCCGCCTGCGGTGGCCACCTGCAGATCCGGGCGTTCGCTGGTTCTGGCTCAGGAACTGCCGTGCTGTACGACGACGAGCTGCACCTCAAGGGCTCGACCGAAACCGCCCGACTTCGCCGCATCCCTGCGCTCGTCGACAAGGTCACTCAGCAGGTATCGGAGGGCTACAGCAACCTACCCACGATGACCGGCGGAACCGATGTCGTTGGCCAGCTGCGCGGGGATCAGGAGTACCTGGCGCAGCTGGGCAGTGGCTACTCGTTGTGGTCGATCACCGCAACCGATGGCCTCCAGACAGCCGGCGTCCAGTGGCGCAAGCTCACAGACTCCAGCACAGCTGAGGCACAGGCGAGCGGCCTTCCCCTCGCCGACCTGTCGGGCGCGAACGCGGAGGTGCTCTTCGTCGGCATCGGCAACACGACCGACGGCGAGGCCCCACCTACGGCTGCGGTTGAGGCTGTCAAGTCGTTCTACCGGGCCGTCTGCGACCGCGTTGCAGCACAGCGGTGCGACGTCGCGACCGACTACACGCCGATCGGCGGCTGACGACCATGGGCCTCGCACAGTGGGTGACCAAGGTGTTCGGACCCCGGCCTGATCGACCGCGTCGACGCATCAAGGATCTCGGCGACCACGCCGAGAACATCCGGATCGAACGCCACGAGAAGCCGTCCGGAATGTCGATCCGCCCGAGCAACGCGACGTCGTACGTCGAGCGCGAGTTCGACCTGTACGGCAAGGAGCAGCTCGACAAGCACCAGGCCAACGGCACCGCGGCAGCACGCAGTTCGCGAGTCCTAGCAGCCAGCCTTACGCTGCCAGCAGAGATGGCGCAGAGCCGGGCGCGCGACAACTACAAGCGGCTCCTGCGGACCGAGGCAGATCGCGACCACGCCCAGCACTGGCTCGGGCCGTTCGCTCGACGCGCTCCCGGCGCGCACCGGACGTACCGCATCTGGTTCGGCCTGTTCATGCTCGGCGATGCCGTCGGAGTGCTCGGCGCGGCCCTGATGTGGGGCGAGATCTGGCTCCTCGCCATCGGTCAAGGCCTCGCCTCAGGCGCGGCTGCTGTTGCGGCAGGTTGGGTCGGGGCGGACGTCAGAGACCGTCGAGACGCCAACGCGCGAGCTCAGCTCGCCGAGCACGTCGATCTTCCGGATGACCTGACGATGCGCTACCCAGCGCTGTTTGCCCCGGTTCCCAGCGAGCGGCACACGTACGGGCTCGCGGTCGCAGTAGCGGCTGTGATCGCTGCCTCGCTGGGATCGGCGATCTTCGCGCTCCGTGCGGCCGTCGAGGGCAGCCTGTTGGCAGGGCTCGTCTTCGGAGGCCTGGCGCTGGCGACCTGCCTCGCATCGTTCGTGAACTCGTGGGCTCATGCGGACCGCGTGGCAGACCTACTGGAGCGCAACGAAGTTGCGTACTGCGAAGCCGAGGCCCAGCACGAGCGTCTCATCCAGCACCCCGCCCCGACGACGCGTGACGGCGCAATCCAGGCCGCCGACTCAATGGAGCTGGAGCACGTGCTCAAGGGCGCTGCAGCCAAGGCAGGAGTGCTCGCCCTCGCGGAGGCAGTCATGCGCCGCCATCCCGAGATCTTCGGTCACGCCGTCGATCCACGGACCCCAAGCGGCCCAGTGGGCCGTCGCTGGCTCCGGGCGGAGACCTCCAACGGACACCGCCACCTCCACAGCGTCCCGCCCACCGATGACTGGCAGTCCAGCGGCGAAGCGCCGTTCTGACCCCTCACCAACACCACCAACGAAAGGACCCACCATGACGACCACCCCCTCCCCGAAGAAGAAGTTCAAGACCCTGCTGGCGGACCCGCCGTGGGACATCCAGCAGAAGGGCGCCCGCGGCGCCGAGCAGCACTACGACCTGATGACGCTCGACCGCATCAAGGCGATGCCCGTCGGCGATCTGATGGAGGACGACGCCCACCTGTGGCTCTGGGTCACCAACGCCACCCTGCGCGATGGCTACGACGTCGCCGAGGCGTGGGGATTCACGGTCCGATCGCCCCTCACCTGGGTGAAGTTTCGGCTCGGCCTGGGGAACTACCTGCGCAACAGCACCGAGCACCTGTTGTTCGCGACGCGCGGCAAGGCGCCTGTTCAGTACCGGGCACAGCCGACGTGGATCAACGCTCCGGTGACAGACCACAGCCACAAGCCCGAGGAGCAGTACGCCCTCATCGAGCGAGTGAGCCCCGGACCGTACCTCGAGCTGTTCGCCCGTCGCCGGCCGCTCAGCAATTCCGACTGGAGCGTCTGGGGAAACCAGATCGCGTCCGATGTCGAGCTGCCCGGCTATCCGGTGCCGACCTACAGCTCCGCCGTCGCTGATGAGAGCGAAGAGGCCGCGTGATGAGCGGCCGACGTAGCGACAAGGAGGACGTCGTGAAGCGCGGACCTTTCGAGTGGCTGTTCAACGCTGCCCTGCTCTTCCTCGGCACAGCCATCGCGCTGACCCTCGCACTCGAGCTGCTGGCGGCCATCTGGCCGTGGCTCGTCGCGGGCGCGCTCGTCGTCGGAGGCGCTGCCCTGGCGATCCGCATCGCGATCCTTCGCCGACGTCAGTGGTGACCACCGAATCAACCTCACAGAAAGGACTTTGATCATGGCCAAGAACCCCCAGCGCAGGAACCTGCGCCAAAGCGACTTCCGCGTCGTGGCGCGTGGCGTCCACCGCCCGCAGCCCGACATCTCGCGCCTGATGCGCGCATCGCTCGAGTACTACCTCGCCCTTCAGGAGGCGGAACAGGCGAAGACCAAGATCGTCAACGAGGAGCGAACCGATGAGGCGGCCTGAGTTCGTCTGGACGCGGCTGCATCTGCCTCGGCCGCTCGATGGCGGACGCGTCCTGGCATTGCTGACCAACCTCGCCAGCGACCGGCGCTCCCCTCCGCTCGCGTTCGAGGTCCGCGCAGACCGAGATGGCGTACAGCATCTGCTCGGCTGCGAGGCCACCGCCGTGCAGCGCATCAAGCGCGTGCTGGGTGACCACCTCCCCGGCATCGCCATGCAGGGCGTCGAGACTCGCCAACCCGTGCGGGAGGCCGGTCGCCTGATGTTGCAGCCACCCGGTATGCCGCTTCGAGTCGACGCCCCCGAGCAGAGCGTGACGTCGCTCCTGTCGGCCGTCGGCGCGCGACTGCAGGCCGACGAGGTGCAGGTCGTGCAGATTCTGCTCGGTCCGCGCCGCCCGCCTCGCACGGTCCCACACAACGCCGTCGCCCCGAACATCGGCTGGTGGGAGCTGCTCACGCGCGGAACCCGCCCGCCGACCTCTGACGAGCGCCGCCAACTACGACAGCAGGCTGAGGACGCCGGGTTCGCTGCCTGCGTGCGCGTGGGCACGACGGGTTCCGATCGTGACCGGACACGGCACCTCACCGTCGCCCTGCAGAGCGCGCTGGCCACGACGAAGAGCACCGGCACACGCATGGAGTTCGTGCACGAGGATCCCCGGCTGATCAACTCCGCCGTACTGCCGCGCCGCTGGTCGCCGGAACTGAGTGTGACCGAACTCCTCGGCGTGCTGGCCTGGCCACTCGGCGACGGCGAGTACCCAGGCATGCCCCCGTTGCACCCCAAGCCGTTGCGGCCCACGCCCAGCGTGCACACCAAGGATCGCGTGTTCGCCGCATCGCTGGCTCCGGGCGATGACCGGCAGGTCGGCGTCGCGCCCAGTGACGCGCTGCTGCACGGGGTCGCCTACGGCCCGACGAGTTCCGGCAAGAGCACCGCGATGTTGCACCTGATCGAAGCCGATATGAGAGCCGGGCGTGCCATCGCCGTCCTCGACCCCAAGCGACAGCTGATCGACGACGTGCTGGCGCGCGTCCCAGCCGAGCGCCTGGACGACGTTGTCGTGCTGGACGTGAGCAGCGAGAACCCGATCGGTTTCAACCCGCTCGACGTCTCCGGGCGCGACCCCGACGTCGTGGTCGACGGCATCATGGCCGTCCTGGGTGGGCTGTTCACCGAAGGATGGGGTCCACGAACCCTCGACATCTTCTCCGGCACGCTCCGAACGCTTGCCCGCGCGAGCGTCGTCACCGGACAGCCCGCCACGCTGGCCGACATCCCGCGGGTGCTCACCAAGGCGCCGTTCCGTCGCGAACTGCTCGCACACTTGAACCACGACGAGGCGCTTGTCGAGTTCTGGGCCTGGTACGAGAGCCAGTCGCCCGCCGCGCAGGCAGCCGCGATCGCAGCGCCGCTGAACAAGCTGCGCCAGCTGCTCCTCCGGCCTGGGCTCGTCCGGATGCTCGATCAGCGCGAGACGCCCTTCCGACTCCGGGACGTCTGGCGGGACAACCGCATCGTTCTGGTGCCCCTCAACGAGGCACTGATCGGCTCCGGCACCGCCGAGATGATCGGGAGCCTGATCGTCGCCGACCTGTGGCAGGCCGTGCAGGAGCGTGCCAGCGAGCGCAAGCCCGAGTCGCGGCCCGGCTTCGTCTACGTCGATGAAGCGCCGCGGTTCCTCCACCTGCCGGCCTCCATGGCCGACGCCTTGGCCGTGAGTCGCTCGATGGGCGTCGGGTGGTGGCTCGCGGCACAGTTCGCTGGCCAGTTCCCGCGGGAGCTTCGCTCGGCCATCGACATGAACGCGCGCACCAAGCTGGTGTTCGGCACCGAGTACGACGACGCCGCCCACTTCGCTCGAGGCAGCAAGGACCTGATCGCTCAGGACTTCCTGTCGCTGGGCAAGTACCAGGCGTACGCCAACCTAGTTGCCGCCGGTCGTCCCCAAGGATGGGCTCTGGTCCGAACGTTGCCTCCGTCGGCCCGCACGTCGCGCCCAGAGCGCGTTTCGGCGCACTCGACGGCTCGCTGGGCCACCCCGAAGCCGAGCGGCCCGAATAACCGCCCTGAGCGGCACGGACAGGTCGAAGGCGCTAGCCGACCGGACCGACAGGTCGTCGGCCGGAAGCGGAGGTCTCGATGAGCGCCTGGCGCCGTCGCGGACGCCGCGAAGACCCGCAGATTGCGGGTCAGTCCCATCTGGCCGGCGAACGTATGCGCCGGTCAGGGGCTGGTTTCGAGCGATTCGAGTCGATGTGGAACGAACGCCGAAACGATCGACGGAACGATCGCGAGCCATCACCAACCCGAGGTGTGCTGCCATGAGCGATCTCGATCCGCTGACCCTCGCGAAGGAGCTGAACGAGCGCGATCTCCGAGTTCTTCGGACGCTCCGCGCCCATCGGCTGGCGAGCACCCGGCAGCTTCAGCGGTGGCACTACACCGACGGCTTCGGGGACTCCGCAACGGCGCTTCGAAGCGCCCAGCGAGCACTGCGTCGGCTGGCGGGCCACCGACTCATCGCTCGGCTCTACTATCGGATCGGCGGGCAGCAGCACGGAGCGGACAGTGTCGTTTGGCAGCTCGATGTGGCTGGCGATCGCCTCTTGGCGGTGCTCAACGCCGAGAAGCGGCGGCGCTACATCGAGCCGCGACGGGCGTTCATCGAGCACACAGTCGGCGTGACCGAACTCGCCGTGCAGTTGATCGAGGCACAGCGTCGCGGTGACCTCGCCGAGCTCGCGCTGACGAGTGAGCCCGCCAACTGGCAGCGCTTCCTCGGACAGCACGGACGGTCCGAGATCCTCAAGCCCGACCTGCTGGCCGTGACCGCCTCGGACGAGTTCGAAGACCACTGGATGTTCGAGTGGGACACCGGCAGCGAGCACCAAAGCGTGATCACCCGCAAGGCCCTCGTGTACGAGCGCTTCGCAGCCGCCGGGACGTACCAACAGGCGCATGGCGGAGTCCTGCCCGTCGTGCTCTGGATCGTGCCCAGCGAGGTGCGCCGCGAACAGATCGAACAGGCGCTGCGCAACGCCCGCAACCTCACGGCCGACGTCCACCGGGTCGTCACTGCCGAGCAGTTCCTGCCCACCGTCTTGGCGGGCAGCGAACCAATGACAACTACAGAAGAAAGGAACTCACGTTCATGACAACCATCAACACGAAGGGAGCAATCACCGCCCCGGTCAACGAGCCGGAGAACGAGCGCGTTGCCCACGAACTCATCAACCGTGCGATCAAGCAGGCCGGTCCCGGCGGCACGATCGGACCAGCCACCGCGCGACTGATCGCCGCCACCATCCACCGGGGCGAGACGACAGCCCTCGGGCGCTTCGCCGCTACAGGCGTCCTGAACCCGCTGGAGGCCAGCGTCGAACTCTGGGACGGCTCGATCAACGAGCTCCCGCCCGCCTGGTGGCGTGCCCTCGACATGTACCTCGAACAGGAGTCCGACGATGGAGCGCGCTAAGCCGGTCGCAGCGGTCTACGCCCGGGTCGCCCGGAACGAGTCAGATGACGAGCAACTGAGCATCAATCGGCAGCAGCAGGAGTGCGCCGCCGCCGCGACCCGCCGCGGCATCGACGTCGTCGCCGGGTTCGTCGACACCGACGACAGCGGCACCTCCCTCCTCCGCCCTGGGCTCGGGAAGCTCTTCGGCTGGCTGGACTGGGAAGCCAACGAGGGTCGTTTCACCGACTACGTCGCCGTGGCATCGACCGAGCGCCTCGCCCAGCGCAGCGAAGACCTCACCGAGGTCCTCCGCCAACTTGGCATGCGTGGCATCCGTCTTCTCATCGCCGAGAACGACAGCACCGTCGTGACCAGTGCGGCCAACACCACGAACAAGGAACTGACCATCCGCTACGTACAGGACCGGACTCCCGCCACCGCGGAGCAACCCGAGCACGACCAACTCGACGAGAGCGAAATCGACCTGACCGGCGTCATCGAGCAAACCGAGTCGCTGTTGGACGTCATCGGCGACGCGCTCGTGGAGGCCGGCGAGGACGGCGAAGTTCCGGAATGGGGTGCCCGCGCGATTGCTCGTCACCTCGCCAACCGACTCGGTGAATCCGGATCAGCACTGCATCGCTTCGCCGTTACCGGCCAAGGCACATTCGAGCAGATCGGCAGGGACCTCGACATCCTCTGGGAAGACCGAGACCGGGACGACGTCACGAGCGAGCTGATCAACCGACTGGCCACCTACCTGGTTACCGTCGAGCGCGAGGCCCACCAAGCCAAGGCGGCGGCCTTCAGCGATGACACGCGAGCACTCATCGCTGAACACGGACCAGCATTCGAGGCGTTCCTCCGACTTCCCGACGTCACCGAGGAGAGCGCCCCGCTCGGGTTCCACGAGGCCTACTACGGCGCGTTCGACAGCTTGGACGCCATCGCCCAGGACGTCGCCGAGAGCCACGAGGTCTACCAGCTGCTCGAAGACGCCTCGCTGAGCCACGTCGCCAGCCCCGACCTGCGCCTGCTGCTCAAGCTGGCCCGGCGAGCGCTGGGACATCGTCCCGCACAACAAACGCTTCTATCTCTTCGAGAAATAGGAGCATCAATATTCAAGAGTCGATATTCATTCATATTCATAAAGTGTTGTAATAAACGCCTTTTCGCTGGCAATTCCCCTCATATTCCCGTAAAATAGGAGCGTAAACAGGAGTATTTATGACTAAAGATGAGAGCGTGAAGAATATCGAGCTCGCCCAGCTCGTCGTCCGTCACCGCGTTGCGGCGGATCTATCCCAGCGCCAGGCCGCCAAGGCGGCGGGCGTCGACAGTCACACGATGAACCAGCTTGAGCGAGGCGGCTACGCCTCGCCGAGCCCCAAGACCCTCATCGGCGTGGCTCGCGCACTCAACATCCCGCTGCTGGAGATCTTCCGCGCCGCTGGCTACCTGAGCCCGTACGACGTTATCGACATGGTGCGCGGATACGAGCACGGAGCGGAGCCAGCACCAGTACACGTCGACGCATCCAGCTTCGACGAGGAACGAAACCGCTACATCGAGCGGCTCATCGAGGAACACGGACTCGACTACATCGAGCCCGACTACGAGGCGCCGAACCCAGACCATTAATGCCCCCGCGGCGGAAAGGAAGCAGATCCGATGCCAACACCCACAGCCTCCCCACCAACAGATCTGCTCTCTCTCCTTCGCGGGGTCGAGTCGGCCCCGGCCGACGACCTGGGATGGGCCGAGCACTGCACACGCCAGCAAGCCGTCATCCTGCTGCTGCAGACCGAGCGACGCGTCGACTTGGATGCGCTCGCACAGGCACTCGACCTCACGATCTACATCGACACCGACATGCCCGTCGACGGCACCGCGTTCTGGACCCGCCAAGGGTGGCGGATTCATGTCTCGGATGCACTGGAGCCCAAGGCCCAGCTGCGCACAGCCCTTCACGAGATCAAGCACGTGATCGACCACGGCATGCGCTCTCCACGGCGCTCCGCAAAGGAGCACATGCACTTCGAGTACCTCGCGGATCTCTTCGCGGAACTCGTGCTCGCCGGAGCCGCCGCATGAATGACCTCGCACCTCCGCAGAACGCACTACTAGCCCAGGAGTCGCCCATGTCCGCCCCGCCGCCAACGCCCATACGCACCGCCGTTGCCTACCTCCGCGTGTCAACCTCCGACCAGGCGACCCGAGGCGGGTTGAGCGAGGGACTCTCGATCCCGGCGCAGCGGCAGGCCATCTACACCAAGGCGCAATCGATGCGCGCCACTGTCGTCGAGGAGTTCATCGACGCCGGAGAGTCTGCGAAGACTGCGGACCGGCCGGAGCTGCAGCGCATGCTGCGCTACATCCGGGAGAACCGCGTCGACACGGTCTTCGTCCACAAGATCGACCGTCTCGCGCGCAACCGAGCCGACGACGTCGCGATCACCGCCGAAATCCGATCGGCGGGCGCAACGCTCGTGTCTGTCAGCGAGAACGTCGACGAGACCCCGCAAGGCCAGCTCATGCACGGCATCTTCAGCGCATTCGCCGAGTTCTACTCGAAGAACCTCGCTGCCGAGGTCATGAAGGGCATGGAGGAGAAGGTTCGACGAGGCGGCGCGGTGAACCGCGCGCCGGTCGGCTACATCAACCACCGAGACCTCGTGAACGGAGTGGAGAGCCGCACCATCGAGATCGACGAGGAGCGCGCGCACCACGTGCAGTGGGCCTTCACCGAGTACGCCACTAACCCGGACATGACCGTGACGCGCATGACGGAACTCCTGCAGGATCGCGGGCTCACCGTTCGCGCGACAGCAAAGCAGTCCGAGCGGATCGTCCAGCGATCCCAAGTTCACCGGATGCTGACCAACCCCTTCTACACCGGCGTCGTTCGCTTCAAGAACGTCGAGTACCCGGGCGCGCACACGCCGCTTGTGAGCAAGGAGACGTTCGACGCCGTCCAGGAGCGACTCGACACCAACCGCCACACCGGCAACCGCGAGTTCAAGCATCTGCACTACCTCGCGGGCTCCCTCTACTGCGGACGCTGCCAGTCGCGGATGATCTACACCGCCAACACCGGGCGGAACGGCACGACGTACGAGTACTTCGTGTGCGGCGGTCGGCTGTCCAAGTCCAACAACTGCGAGGCCCCCTACGTCGCCATCGAGACCGTGGAGGCCGCAGTCGCGCGGGTGTGGAAAACCGAACACGCGAGGTGGCACAACGGAGCCTTCCAGCCCATCCGCGCCGAGCTCATCGACCGCCTCCGCGAGATCCGCAGCTCGTCGGATCGCGAGGCCAGCTCGCTGCAGAAGCGAGCGGACAAGCTTCGCCGTGACCGCTACAAGTGGGCCGAGCATGCAATGAACGGAACCGTTCCTGCTGATATCGCCCGGGAGAAGCAGGCACAGCTCGCCCGCCAGCTCGCAACGCTTGAGGCTGAGATGACATCAATCCTCCGCGCCGGAATCGACACCGAGGCCACGCTCAACGCCGTCCTCAATCTGATCTACGATCCGGCCTACGCCTACCTCGGGCTGACTCCAGGACAGCGAAGGACGTACAACCAAGCTTGGTGGAGCCGCATCTACATCGACACCACCGAGATTCTCCCGACCGAGGTCGTGTGCGAGACCACTCGAACGACGATCGCGGAGGCGCTTGAAGCCAGTCGCCAGATTGCCGTCCAGACGCTCGAGGCGCGAGGCGAGATCCCGGCTACGGCCCCAGGAAACGTTCGAACCCCCGCCACGGAAAGTGACGGGGGTTCGAACAATCAACCACTGGTGGACCTCCGTAGCAGCTTCTCAAACCCCCGGAAGCCGCTCGGATCGCTGATTTCCCGTGTGCTACGGGGTTCTCGGGCTCGTCGGCCGCGCGCTCGGGATGCTCGGATGACCGATGAGCGCGGTCCCGTGCGTGGGAAATCGCGTCAGTCTCAAACCCGTTTAAGCGTCTCGAATCGAGCCGAGCTGATCGCCGGGTACGCCGATGGTGTGCCCGTGCGGGAGCTGGCGGCGCGGTTCAACGTGCACCGCGGCACTGTGCGGGAGATAGCTCGGCAGGCGGGCTTGGCAGCGCGTCGACCGGAGTTGCCGGACGCGATCCGACAGGACGCCGCTCATCTCTATGCGGGTGGGATGACGCTCGCTCAGGTCGCCGCGCGACACGCAGTCAGCAACGAGGCCGTGCGGTCGGCGGTGATCGCGTGCGGTGGGACGATCCGTGCTGGCGGTCGTCGCCGGCCAGGTGCCTGAGTTCTCACACCTCACCGGATACCTATCGCGTTCACCACGGCACGCTCTTCGGCGTCGTCTGCTTCGGCGGGCGAGTTGGCGCGCTCGCGACGGGCGGTGACGGACTCGCGGACACGGGCGCGGATTAGGAGCACAGCGCTGACCGGCCCGATCCAGAGCATCTTGAGCATGTTCCAGATTGCCCACAGCACTATGAGGTGGAACCATCCGGGGGCGCCGTCCTCGATGAGTTGGACACAGACGTTCGCAATCAGGACGTACGGGATCGCCAGAAGCATCGCGGGGATACCCCACTTCAAACCACGGCGGGTGCGGATCGCATCCAGCAGGATGTTGGTGGGCATGTAGCGTCGCAGGAAGTAGCGGGTGTGGACGCTGACGGCCCAGATCAGACGGATCATGGTCTTTCCTCTCCATCGCACAGTGCATCTGGTGAGGCAGTGCGTTGAAGAGTGACCCAGGGGTCTGCCGCGAGCGGCGCGCTACAGAGGAGAAATCCGCCTCAACGCCGAGTCTACGCCCGGGCCGGACAGGACGGAAGGGACGGGCGAACTCGCTCCGAGCACGGGTCGATCGCCGGTAGCTGGATCGCGGTTATCGGTAGGAGCTGGGTGTGTTGGCCCATTTGGCGCGAGCGCGTTCCATGACCTTGCGAGCGCCGCTGTGATTCATCCTCCAGCGGGCGACGGCGAAGCTGACGTCGTAGGCATCTGCTGCCTCCTCGTCGGTGGCGTTCGCTCGGGCGAGCCGGAATGCTCCGTCGTTGGGAATCAACATCTCCCCTGAGAGCCAGTCGGCTTCGGCTTCTTGGTCGCCGCCGAGCCCGCACTTCCGCTCGTCGGAAAGAGAGACGCCGAACTTGTGCTCCAGGACGACGTGGGCGAGTTCGTGGCACATGGTGGTGCGACGACGGGTCAGGGGCTGAGCGTCGTTCTCCAGGATGACCACGCCACTCCCGTTCGGGATCAGCGCCCCGGACAGTGCGCTTCCGTCCGCTCGCAGGAAGTGGTCGCGCGCCACACCATCGAGGTCGCTGAGTTGGACGACGGGGATGCCGTACTCAGACGCGAAGGCGTAGGGGTCGAACGGCGCATGGGCGTCGAGGCCGATCTCGGCCCGTAGCTCCAGCGCGAGACTCTTCGCCTCGGTCTTGAATCCTCGACGCACGAGTCATCCCTGGGCCCGTGCACGTTCGATGGTCGCGCCGATGACTTGTTGCAGGTACTTGACGTCGGTCTCGCTGAGGTCCTTCCGGGCGCGCAGGAGCGGTGCGAGCTGGGCCATGAGGTCGGGTTCGCGGTCGTCGTTGGCGTCACGTTCTCCCTCGTGCTCGAAGAAGTCCTCGGCCGGAAGGCGGAGCCAGGCGATGATCGTGGCGAAGCCGTCGGTGTCCGGCTTGAGGCCGTTGCCGAGCCGGGAGAGCAAAGAAGGGCTCACGCCGATCTCGCCAGCTAGCGCTCGCCAGGAGAGTTGGCGCTCTTGACGCGCGGCGTCTAGGGCGGAGTAGAGCGCGGCCGTGTTGATCGTGGTCTTGGCCATGCAACCAGTGTGTCACATCTGCGACAGCACGTCGCGTCCGACACGGAGTGTGTTAGAATTGAAACGCAGCATCGAGTCTAGAACGCTGAGGAGGTGAGGAGCATGGCAGGCAAGCGAGGGCGCAGCGCGGTCACGGGTCGGTTCGTGAAGCAGTCCACGGTGAGGCGTCACCCGAAGACCACGACCAACGAGACCACCGGCAAGCGCGGCAAGAAGAAGTAGCAACGAGCCGCACCCTGCTCGACGCAGCAATGTCGGTGGCAGTAACTACGGTGATCGAACAGACGAACCAACCAGGAGAACGACTATGAGCGTGACGGACGCCTTCAGGACCTTTCAGAACGTCGTGAACGCTGACATCACACACGTCCGCGAAGCGCGCGCTCGCCGCGATCTCTTCAAGGGCGCCTTCGGCACCGAGGACGATGTGGAGGAAGTCCTAGCGTCCGGATCGCTCGCGCGAGGGACACACAAGGACCCGATCCATGACGTCGATGTGATCGTCGTCTTCGATCAGGACGAACATCCTGAGTGGGGATCACTGGGAGGCTCCGCTGCGGACGCTCTCGATCACACCCGCGAGCGTGTCAACACTTTGCTCGGAGCGACTAACGGCACACACGACCAGGCGGTCCGACTGGCCCGGTGGCGCAACCATGCCGTCAAGTGCTTCCTGGATGACCCCGATGATCCTGACGCTTTCACGGTTGATGCCATGCCAGCACTTCGCCGCGATGGGCGGCTCCTCATTCCTGAAGCGCTCTCAGAAGACTGGGTCGCTTGCGACCCCGAGTTCCTAATCGCCGAGGTCGCGGATAGGCACGCACAGTGGAACAAGTTCGCTGGCACTGTTCGGATGCTCAAGTGGTGGGCTGCCGAGCAAGACACCAAGATCAAGTCTCTCGTCATGGAGGTCCTCGCGCTCGACTTCCTGCCGACGGACGTCAACCAGCCCGCTGCGATCAAGCAGTTCTTCGTGAGCGCCTGCTACCACATTGAGGGCGGGAACGAAGTCGCCGATCCTGCTGGGCTCTGTGGACCGATTCAGCCTGATATCGACTACGGCGAGTTCGCCGACGCTCTGCGGTCCGCACGAGACAACGCCATCAAGGCGTTCCAGGCACAGGCGAACAATGACACTGCGGCTGCGATCAAGCACTGGGGTGAGGTGTTTGGGGACGACTTCCCGAAGCCTCCTGCCCCCACTGGCAACCCGGCGCCTGCGGTCGTGCCCGCTGCGCCCCGGCCGGTGAAGGACACTCCGCAGGGATGACTCACGCAACAGTGCCGGATCGCGGCACGGGCATCACGGCGCTCAACCCCGTGCTCTGGACTGAGCGTGAACCTGTGCGATTGGCGCGCGATCAGAATGAGGTCCAGGCGTTCGCGCCGTTGCTCGAATACCAGAGTCCAGCAGACGACGGCTTGCCGCACGGCGGATGGCTCGGCGTCCTCCCCCGCTGGCCTTTCGAGCGGCCACAGCCCGAAGCTCTCGATGAGCTGCTTGGGGACCAGGAACTGCGAGTGCTCGTCATCTACTCCGCGGCCCACCCGATGGTTCCGCCGACCATCTACTCCCTTGATCCGGAGCCGTCGATCTGGGAACAGACACAGTCGGCATGGCACGTAGCTCCAGGAGGATCGCTCTGTCTGCTCCAGAGCGATGGCGGCTGGCAGCCCGAGGCCAGCCTCACCGAGCTTCTGGCGAAGGCGGCGGGCTGGCGGATCGAGTACGCCCTCATGAAGGCTGGAGTCATCAATGAGATGTCGGTCAATGGCATCGTCTCTGACCCCTCGCACGACCACCTGATTGACCGAGCGATTCAGCGAGCAGCTCCAACACCGGACCCGACCGGGGCGGGAGACACAAATGTCTCCTCGTAACCCCTACATCGTGATGCCCAGAGACGCGGTCACCAAGATCGCAGGCTCCGACCTGTCGGGCGGATCGCTGGTGCTCCGCCGCGTTCCCGCGGACGATATGTACGTCGTCCAGACCGTGGAAACCGGCAAAGACATCCGTCTTCCAGCCGAAGTCCCACGCGAGTACGCCGCGCTTCGTTCAGGTGACCCCCACCATGCGGCTCAGTGGATCAGGGTGGCACCGAACGACGCCCATCTTCACCATCTCTTCTTGTCCAGACGCCCCGATATCTCCATAGGGTTCAAAGAATTCAGGGAGCTGGTGCCGGGCGTTGCCGATCCCGGCAACAACCTTGGCGTGGTCGTCACTCACGACTCCGATCTTCCACCGGAGCTGGTGGAGGCCGGTGCCTCGGAGTTTGCGGGCTGGGCTGTCCGGCGCAGCGGTGTGGAACCGCTCGCTATCGAGATCGAGCCAGAAGTTCTTGGCCTGGCACAGTTGGCTGGCAAGTGGCCGATCGAGCAGCTCGCCGCCAACAGCATCATGGTCGTGGGCTGCGGCAGCATCGGGAGCGCCGCAGCAGAGGCGCTCGCAGGATACGGACTCGGACATGTGGAACTTGTCGACCCGGACCGATTCCTCTGGCACAACATGCTCCGCCACACTCTCGGCGCCGAAAGCGTCGGTCGGTTCAAGGTGGCGGCCATGAAAGATCACCTCGCCCAGCACTGGCCGCAACAGACAGTGGTTGCCCACCGACGCGACGTGGTTGCCGAGGCCCACTACATCCGGCCCATCGTCGACCGCGTCGATCTGGTGCTCTGTGCCGCAGACGGTATTGCTCCCAGGCGTGTCGTCAGCCACCTCTCCAGGCGCGCACGGAAGCCGGCGATCTTGGCGTGCGTGCTCGACAATGGCTCGATCGGAGAAGTCATCAGGCTGCGACCAACACCCCGGTTCGGATGTCTCCTCTGTCTACGGCAGCAGCTTGCAGATCAGGGAGCGATGGACGCTGAGGCGGATCAGGAGTTGGATTACGGCACCGGGCGCATCCACCAGCCGATGACGGCTGTGCCACCTGATCTCCGATACGTCGGCACGTTCGCCGCAAAAGTAGCGATCGCGACACTGCTGGAGTCGCTTCACGGTGACCACACCCAGCAGGTTCCCGGGGAACACGCCATCATCGGTCTCCGACCAGCAGGTGACCTCGCAGCCCCTTTCGACCTCAGCCAAGCCGGCGATGTTCAGTGGTCGTCCATCCCCAGACCCCGTGCATCGTGCCCGACCTGCTCGCCAGGATGACAGGTCGAAGGGAGCTGCCTCCGGTGACGATCACTGACGTCGCACTCAGCGCGATCGCGCGCGAGGCGTTGCGGTCCGCCGATGGACTCGAAACTGGCGGCATCCTGCTCGGGAAGGACGCGACTGAAGGGATCGACATCCGACATGCCGGCGGACCTGGACCCAACGCCACCCGCGGCGAACGCACCTTCATGCGAGACCTCGACCATGCCCGGCGTCTCGCGGACTACGCCTGGTCGGAGGACCGTAGCCAGTGGATTGGCGAATGGCACACCCACCCGAGCGGAGGACTCTCCCCGAGCGAGGTTGATCTCCACTCCTACATGCGCCATCTGCACGACCCCGAACTGGGGTTCGACAAGTTCGTCGCGATCATCGCTGGATTCGATTCATCGGCACGAGTGGTTGTTGCAATTTGGCTCGTAGAACGGGACCGCATCTTGCCAGTGGTACCCGAGAGGCTTCCTACGGCGCCTGCTGTAAACAGCCCGCACGCCAGTGACGCGGTGAGGCACGCCACCTTCGTAACTGAAGAACACAAGGAGACGCCATGACATCCGATTCCGCCGCCCCTGACCCGGCAGACCCCGTCTTCATCTCGTACCGCCAGAAAGACGGTACTGGTGTTGCTGGGGAGCTCGCCTGGCTCCTCCGGGCCGCCGGCATCCCTGTCTGGCGGGACCGAGACGATCTGCCGCCAGGCGACACCGAGGCCCGACTCAAGCAAGCGATAGCGGCCGGCATCTCCGGCGGCGTTCTCGTGACGACACCGGACGTGGTGAACAGCAGAGTCGTGAAGACGCTGGAAGCACCCCGACTCCTTGAGCTACACCGCGACCACGAAGTGTTTGCACTCGGCATCATCAACTCGGTGAAAAAAGACGACGGCGGAACAGATTACGACGCTCCTGACCGGCTCCTAGAGATTCGTCCCGGCACCTTGAGCGGTGTAGATCAGCAATCCGCCGAGCGCGATGGCCTGCTGGCATTGATCCGCGGTTTGGTCTGGCACCGGATCGCGTCTCTTCGCAAGCGAATCGAGGCAACCGACCAGACGTTCCACCTGAGCCTCCAGACCAGGAATACCCCACAGGTCTATGACCGAACCGGTGACGAACTGGACATCCGGCTCAGGCCCTCCGCTCACGAACGGCTTCCGAGCGCCGATGGGCTCCGAGATCTCAAGCACACCATCGGTCTCCTCCCCGATGCCGTGACCCGTTCCGGGGCACATCGCCTACGTGTTGCTGGAGGGGCTCATCTCTCAGTGGCCTTCGCGGTCGGGGCGGGCTTACCTTCGTCTCGAATCGGACACATGGACGTGATCGACCAACAGGGCACCACCTGGGCGAGCGATGGCGAAGCGCGGTTCATCACGCAACCGCAAGTGCAAATCGCAGATCAAGGCGGCGATCCATCTGCAATCACGACCGGCCGCCCCTCCGTAGCCGTGTATGTCGATCTCCTGCCCCAACGCAGCGACACCGCCTTCACCCGCTATATCGAAGATCATAGGCCGATTCTCGCGGCCTGGCGTCATATCACAAGTGCGAGCGGCACACTCCTCGACCCCGCTGATGCAGGCCTGATCGCCGCTGATGTCGCCGCGCACATCCGTGCCCTGTCGAACGACAACTCCAACGCCGAGGTGCATCTCCTGCTGCGGTGCCCGTTCCCACTTGCGCTTCTCATTGGGCGATTGACGAACACCTTGCGCGTAGTAGTCCATGAATGGGACGACTCCGACCCCATCGACGGTGACGACTACCGCGCAAGGTACGTGCCCACCCTGCGCGTACGTACATCTGCAAGCTCAGGTGTCATCGAAGACGTGCTCCTCCCGGACGCGTCTTGACTGCGCCAGCCGACCTTGCGGTCGCCCGTAACACCATGTTGAGCGTCACTCTCGCGTGGAGGATTCGCTCGAGGTTTAGACAACGGCGTTCCGAAGGGCACGGGCGTCTGTGAGCTTCTCGCGCGACCCGGGCTTGCCCTACTCGGCATTCACTCAAGCGTGCCGCACCTTCAAACCCAGCGAGCTGATCCCGGCGATCGCGCGGGCCTCGGCAGCGCTTGGCGAACCGCCGTACTCAGATGCTGTGAAACATCGGATGCCGCCGTGGGGATTGGCTGCGGCCGCGCGAGATTCGCTTCTATACGGCAATGAGTATCGCTCGAAGCCCGTCGATGAGACGGCGCTGCAGAAGCTGATGCACAAGTTCCAGATCGCGATGGACATCGACGATGCCGATGTCGGGTCCGCGGACTTTCTCGTCAGACTGATGACTCGGGTCACGTACGAGCAGTTCCCCTACCAGGAGTCGATGTTCGAGGAACTTGCTCGCTCACACGCCTGGATGGTCGAGGGCCTGCCCGACGTCGAGACCCGAGTGATCACGGAGGACTCGCTGGCGGACATGCTCGACGGAGTTCCGTTCCGCGAGGCGATGGGCGCGACGTTCTTCCTCCAAGTGGGTGCCTTCCAGAACGGTGGAGCATACAAGCCTGGCTGGCTGGATCAGCCAAACTTCACTGAAGTGCTCAAGCTCTATCCGCGGACGAACATAGAGAAGATCGCCTCTCGACTTACCACGACACCCGCAGGGTTTCGGACTGCTTTCAACGACCACTCGGTCGGAACAGCCACAGCGGCCCGGTTCGATTACAACCCGTTGATGGCGACGCCGTTCGTGGACATGGGCGACGGAGAGCCGGTTGCCCCAGCGACCCGTCTGATCATGCGGACGGTCACGCCGGGAGGCTTGTACTACGCCGGGATGACCAAGCACGGCAAGGCTTTCGCGGATGATCTCGGAGGTCTGTTCGAGCACTACATTGGTCGACAACTCAGACTGATCGAGGACGCGGAGGTCGAACCCGAGATTGTCTTCGGCAAGGGTGGCGGTCATAAGAGCGTTGACTGGTTTGTGATCCTGCCCAATCTGGTCATCTTGGTTGAGGTCAAGTCTCGCCGCCTCGGCCCGGCAGCACGGGCCGGCGATGCGACGCTGATGAACTCGCTCAGCGAGACCCTAGGCGGCGCACGGCGGCAGTTGACCCGTACGGTCAGCCATCTCGCTGACAATCACTCAGCGTTCACGAACATCCCAACCGACCGCCCCATGTTGGGGTTGATCGTCACGGCGGAGCCGTTCTATACCGGAGCCGCCTACCTTCTCGACCATGACGTTGCGGCCATCCCTGGCGGGAGGCTCCCAGATGTTCCTGTAGCCGCAGCGAGCGCGCGTGAAGTCGAGTGGCTCGTGACGCACGGCAAAGACGTTGAGCCGCTGCTCCTCGCAGAGATCGCGAAGAGTGCAGGAGGTGTCGTCAGCCTGCGTGACATCGGTAAGAAGGCTGATACCGAGAATCCGATCCTGTCGAGCGCTTGGAATGCGTATCCTTGGCCGACCGGCAAAGGACGCGGCGACGGAGAATCATCAGCGACGCCGTCCGGCAACGGCTGACCCTCACAGTCGGATCAAGTCGACTGCGAGCTTCGGAAGTGCCGAATCGCGCCACACTTACAACGAGCGCTCGACATCCTCGCGTCCCGGTGAATGCTGCGGTACATCGGTCGCTTGGTTGATGAAACCACGTACTCGATCGAGAGCAGCTCGTGCACGGGCGGCGTCGATGCTCTGCGCCGTGGACTGCGGCGGCGGCCCCAACGGTCGGTCATCCGTGACGCCGTACCTGTCGCGGTAGGCCGCGACGGCGCGCCCGTAACGTCGCCACGCAGCGGCCTGGCGCTGATCGCGGAGCGGCTCGCCAAGATGCTGCACCCACGACTCGCCCGTCTCGCGTGCGGTGTCGAGCACGGCATCAGCGCGAGCTTCGATCATCAGGCGCCGCTCATCAAGGGCGTGACGCATGTCGCCGGTCATTGGCCCGTCCGCGGACGGGAGCAGTCCGACGATCAGCCGTGGCATCTTGCGGGTGCGGCCCGAGCCGGCCGGGCGTGCGGTGGCGCGCGCGACCCGGTAGTGCAGGACTGAGGCGATGTCGTCAGCATCGGCGAACCCGCGCGCGGCGACCAGCCGCGGGAACAGCCGGTCGAGGTCGTGATGGTTGGCTTCGGCGCGGCGCAGTTCGGCGGTGAGTGCCCCGAACGCCTCCGACTCGATCGCGGCGTCGGCCTGTTCGGCGGTGAGCCCGGAGTCGCGGATGAGGGTGGCCCAGCGGTCTCGTTGGGCTGCGGCGGCGATGGTCTCGTACTCGGCGGCGAGCTGGGCGATCGAGCCCCAATGCTCGTGTTCGGCGGTGATGGTCTCGTGCGCGGACAGCTCGGCGCCGACGTGTTGCAGGACTCCGTAGAGGACGGACCGGCCAGTGGCGTCGGGGTTGTCGCCCGGATGCGGGTGGGCGTGCTCGTCGGGCCGGTCGAGGATCACGTAGGCGTGGTTGGCGTGCTTGCCGCGGGTCATCGCGACGTAGAAGTTCTCCCGCGTGGTTGTGGGCTCGACCAGGGCGTGTGAGGTGTCGACGGTGACCCCTTGCGCCCTGTGGGCGGTGACCGCGTAACCCAGATCGACGTGATCGGCCACGTAGGCGGTGGGGAGGACGATGGAGCCGCCGAACCGGCGGCCGGTCTTGCGGATCGTGATCGAGCCGTCGTCGCGAACGCCGGTGATGGTCCAGGTGTCTCCGTTGCGCACCCAGGTCTTCCCGTTGCGGAGGCGTCGGTCGTTGCGGCGGGTGATGATCGTGTCCCCGACCCCAGCAGCGGTCCCGTCTGTGAGTTCTACCTCCCGGCCGGGCTTCAACGTGCCGTCGAGAATCAGATCGGCACGTGCGCGCTGGTTGAGGGCGCTCACGTCGTCGCGGGTCTCGGCCACCAGCACCGACACCAAGCCTTGGTTTCGGTCGGCGCGCCATGCGGTGTAGGAGGCGTCGGTCATCGCCTCGGCGTCGCCGTCGTGGATGCGGTCGTGGTCGAGGTAGGTGTCGATCACCTCGGTGCGGCCGTGGCGCAGGGCGAGGGAGGCGGTCTTCTCCCACTCGTTGGTGAACCGGTGCACGTCGACCAGCTCGGGTGCATGGTCTCGGTCACCCACGAGGAGCCCGAAGGCGCCGCCGGCGTCCACGGACTGGAGCTGGGCGAAGTCGCCCACCAGCAGCACCTTCGCCCCGGCTCGTTCGGCCAGGTGCGCGATGCGATCCAACGAGAGGGTGCCGGCAAGGGAGGCTTCGTCGATGATGACGAGCTGACCCGCCTGGAAGTCCTCGCCGTGGACGAGGTGGTTCTGCCACCACTTCGCGGTGTTCTCCGTCGCGATCCCGAGGTCCTCGGCGAGGACCTGCGCGGCCACCGCGGACGGTGCGAGCCCGACCACGGACCCGGCGCCGTGCGCCTTCTCCCATGCCCGGCGCAGCGCGGACATTGCCGTCGTCTTGCCGGCCCCGGCCGGTCCGACCAGCACATCGAGGACACGGCCGGAGACCGCGATCTTCATGAGAGCGTCGGCCTGGTCCTCGCCAAGCATCCGACCCTCCGCATCGGGACGAGCGGTGATCTTCTCGACCGTCGCCAGCGGCACCGTCGGGCCGGTCGTGGTGCGGGAGCGGTCGAGTAGCCGGTCCTCGGCGGCCAGCAGTAGCTCGGAGGAGAACACGGTGGAGTGCTTGGGCCGGAACACGCTCGTGCCGTCCACCCGCCAGAAGGCGGCGGGGCTCGTGGCGAGGTCGGGCGGCGTCAGCCGCAACGATGCCTGTTCGGCGGCCTCGGCGATCATGCCGACGATTGCTTCGCGGTCTTGCATGGTGGCGAAGCGCCAACCCATCGTCTGCCGGGACGCCTCGGCCATCAGGTTCCACCTGCGCCACGTGGAGCGCTTCTCACCCACCACCTCGACCACCGACTGACCGAGGTCGACGATCGCATCCAGTGGCACGTCATCGGCTCGCAGCAGCAGCGTCTTGTCGTTGTCGGTGATCGTGCGTGCCCATCCGGCGGCGTCGTGGCCGAGCACGCCGGTGGCGCGGGTGCGCCACTCGGCAGTCAGGTCGGCCAGCGACCGCACCTTCTTCTCCGGGCGCGTGGCGAGGGTAGCTTGGGCGCGGAGCTTGATGATCGTGGCTGTGGAGGGTTGGCGGCCGTACTTGGCGACGTACTCGGCGATGAGTCTGTTCTTCTCGGCGTCGATGTGCCGGGAACGGGTGGAAAACTCCTGGACCAGCTCCTCCGGGACGGTGCTGACTGCCCACGCCGGGTTGCGGTCTCGCCCCATGTCGCGGGCTTCCCATTCGACGCCGAAGGTGCGGGTCATGTGGTCGGCGAACACCGCCTCGTGCAGCTCCGACAGGGCGACCACGGCAGCATGCATCGGCCGACCATCCAAGCTCCGCGACTTGCCGTCGAACGCGGTCTGCACCTTGTTGGAGATGACGACGTGAGTGTGCAAGTGCGGGTCGCCGGCGCGCGAGTCGAAGTGATCGAACGCCGTCGCCACCAACCCCGTGACGTCGACCTGCGCAACAGCACCGTTACCGGCGGTTGCACCCGAGCGGGTGGCTGCGACCTCGCGCTCCATGAACGCAACCACCTCCGCAACCGCCCGATGATGCGCCTCACCGATCAGCGCCTGCGTCCCCGCGTCGGCAACCGCCCACAACGCTGAGGCGGACTTCGGGATCGAGAAGGTGAAGTCGAACCCCGCCACCGCCCGGCGCCTGCCGCGCTCGGTTTCCTCGGCCTCGATCTGCGCGACCGCCTCGCCCTTCGCGCCAGGGCTCAGGTCGGGGTCGAGGTCGGCGATCCGGGCCTCGATCCGCTCCGGCACCGACTTGTAGGCGGGGAACGCGCGACCGATCGGGTCGCCGGTGATCGGGTCGCGGCCCATGCCCATCAAAAGCTGGAGCTGAGCCTCCGACACCCGATCCCCGACGGCGAGCTGACCCCTGCCGAGCGAGGCGACGCCGGACCCAAGCCACTGGCCCGGTGGTGTACCTTCCTCCGCGTAGTAGCGCGTGAGTGGAGTCGATAGGGATCGATCTCCGTCAGCGGCGGCGACTGAGCGCAGGAGGTACTTGTAGCCATCGCCGGCGCTCATGACCCGCATCGAAACCGTCATGCTCGAAAGGTGCTGACTTTCGGTCAGAACTGCGCCGTCGAGCAGGTCGAACGCGACAACCAATGGCGCTGGCGGCATTGTTCGTAGAGTGGAGGTGTGCTTCCTGTCGTCTGGCTGCTCGGGACCTCGGGGGTGGGAAAGTCCACCACGGGGTACCGGATGCTGTCCGAATTACACACGGCCGGGGTGAAGGCAGCGTTCGTGGACGCCGACCAGCTCCGCCTCGCCTCCGGGATTGCCGCCGTGGAAACCGAACTCATCGCTTCCGCGCTGCCCGCCCTCAGCCGCGGCTATCAGACGCACGGCGCGCAGGTGCTGATCGTGGCCGGTCTCGCGGCCGACCTCGATCACCTGAGTCGACTACTACCGGGTGTTCCCAGTGACCGGCTACTGACCGTCCACCTGGATGCAGACGGTGACACGATTCGTGAACGGGTGCACCGCCGCGGTTGGCTGGTCGACCTCGCCGACGACGCCGTGGTATATGCCACGCAGATCGACTCCGACCTGGCCGATCTTCATGTGGACACGACCGGGCGGACTCCGAGCGATCTTGCGGCACAGGTCGCCGAAGCTGCGCTGGCACACGTTGAGCGGACGGTCTCGGAGGGTTCCGATGTCCTGGCTGCAGACGATGAGGCGTCCCTGCCGCGACGTGTTGTCGTGCTCACTGGTCCGGGAGGCGTCGGCGTGTCCACAACGGGCTATCAGACCTTCGCTCACCTCGCGCACGCCGGTGAGCCGGTGGGCTACCTCGATGCCCACCAGCTCGGGCTCCTTGGAACCGATACCCGCGGCGATGAGTTCGCGTCGCTGCGAGCCGACAATGCCCGAGCGGTCGCGAGCAGCCTGGCTGGTGGCGGCGCGGAAACCGTCGTGATGAGCGGGGACGCCCAAACCACGCACTTGCTCGCCGGCGCCTGGGGTAAGAGAACGGTCATCACGAGATTCTGGCTGCACGCGACCAAGCACGCCCTCGCCGAACGGATCACTGCCCGATCCCGCGGTGGCGGGCCTCCGATCCAGGGCGACCATCGACTCGGGCTGAATGGCCCGGCACTGGAAGCCGCGATCGCTACAGCCGTCGATGAGAGCGAACAGTACGAGATCCGGCCCGCTCATACCGAGGCCATCGACACCACCCACCTCACGCCGGCGCAAGCCGCTGAGAGGATAGCTACGTCGCTTCCGGGAGCGTCGCGGCGGTCAGAGGTAGGCTGAAACCGCACAACATGCGGAAGCAGACGCAGCAATCTTTGCTTCCCCACGGGGTCCCCGCCTCCACGTAGTACCTCGTCAACGGCGTCGACAGCTCTCGATCACCGTCCGCGGCCGCGACCTTGCGCAGCAGGTACTTGTAGCCATCACCCGCCGACATCACGCGCATGGAGACCGTCACGTTGGGAAGGTGCGCGTGAGTGGTACGGGCCGAGGTCGGGTGGCGAATTCTGATCTACTGGAACGCATGAGTGTTGATGGTGGGGACCCGTTGGCGCGTGACCCGCTGCCACTCAGTGGGAAGTCTGTCGTGGTGACCGGGGTCAGTCGCCGGGCGGGGATCGGTTATGCCACCGCGTGTCGGCTGGCCGCGTATGGAGCCAGCGTGTTCTGCCACCACTTCTCGCCCCACGATGAGGAACAGGACTGGGGCAGCGATAATCTCGACGCGGTGCTCGATGGCGTCAGGTCCCATCTAGTGGGTGCGGCGCGCGTGGCCGACCTGCACGCCGATCTGACCGAGGACGACGCTGCTGAGCGTGTGATCGCGGCAGCGGTCACCGAGTTCGGGCACGTGGATGCTCTGGTCTGCAACCAGGCGCTGACCGGCTCCGACGGGGCGATCGGCGAGCTTAGCGCCGCGGACCTGGATCGCCACTGGGCGGTCGATGCCCGCGCCTCGATCCTGCTGGCCCAAGCCTTCGCCGCTCACCACGATGAGGAACGCACCGGGTCGATCGTGTTCCTCACCTCCGGGCAAGCCCTCGGGCCGATGCCCGGCGAGGTCGCCTACGCGGCGGCCAAGGCCGCCCTCGCCGGCGTGACCACGACCATCGCCGATCAGCTCGCCGATCGCGGCATCCGCGTGAACACGGTGAACCCCGGTCCGGTCGACACCGGCTACCTGACCGAGGAGATGTGGCAGGTGGTCGAGCCGATGTTCCCTGTCGGCCGGTACGGGCACCCGGACGATCCGGCCCGGCTCATCGCCTGGCTGATCACCGAGGAGGCGTCCTGGATCACCGGCCAGATCATCAACACCGAGGGCGGGTTCGGCCGCTGGCGTCCCCGCGGCTCTTGACGTCGCCGCGTCCCGCCGCATCCGCACGCGACGCGAACAACAAGCTCATCAAAGACGCCGTTCCCGGCGATGCGAGGCTGCATGAATCGCGCCAGATCGCTCACGACCGTTCATCGCCGCCGTGCCGTCGAGCGTGAAGGGTCATAGCCGTTGGGTCCGCGAGGGTCGCGGATTGTCGGTCACGGGTGGGGTCGCCGCGGCCAGCGAATGCGGGGCCGGCGAGAAACCAGACCGCGGTGATGATCGGCAAGAGCAGCAGGGTGGCCCAGTACGGGTGGGTGGCAGCGGCGTCGGTGCTGGCGGGGATGTGCCATCCTTCGAGGGCGATCATGACGAGCAGGCAGGTCGCGCCGATGGCTGCGGCGAGCACGATGCGGAACCACTCGCCCCAGATGGCGCGGACCTCCTCCCTCGAGCCTTTGGGTGCCTTGAGAGGTTTCGATCCGCCCGCGTAGCGGTAGCGGAACCAGGCGTCGGTGCGCTGAATGATGTGGTGTCCGAAGGCGACGGTGATGCCCAGGTACAGGGCTGCGAACGCGTGCGACCGGGTCGGTGGGGTACCTCGCATGACGTCGACGGCGACGAGGACCAGCAGGGCGAGGTCGACCAGCGGCACGCAGGCGAGCACCAGGGTGCTCAGGCGCCATGCGCGGACGAGGTAGCGCAACGCGAGTCCGGCAAGCAGCAGCACCCAGAACGCGACCTCGGCGGCGATGATCGCCGCGATCACGGGACCGTCTCCGGCCCGAATCGGTGGTCTCTCATGCGGGTCATGAGGGCTGGCCTCGGTTCTTGTCGCGGCGGGTGACGCGCCAGATCGCGGTGATGATCACGAACAGCACGGCCGCTTGACCGACGGCGATCGCCACGATCGCCGGCAGCGGCAGCGAGTCGCCCGGCAGGACGGCACTGCGCGCGTAGTTCGCGCCGAGCAGCACGATCAGATAGATCCACCACGGCGCCCACTTCGCCGATGTCGTCGGCTGGTTCGAGGCGGGCTCGTGGCCTTGGGGCTCAGTCATGGTGGTGCTCCTCGTCGTTCTCGGGCTGCCTCTGGTCGGGCAGCAGTGCGCTTCGCAGGGCGGCGGCGGCCTCTTCTCGGCTGATCAGGCCCGGAGCGGTCAGCAGTTCGAAGGTGAGCCCATCGATGACGGCGTTGAGGTGGATCACCTCGGACTCGATGTCGGTCGCCGGTGGCCTGAGCCCCAGGGCCACCAAGTCGCCGATGACCGTGATCAGGAACTCCCGGATCGCCGTGGCCTGCTCGGCCACGATCCGGGCCAGGCTCGGGTCATGGCGGGCCTTGGCGACGAACGCCAACCAGATGCCCAGCTCCTGCTCGGTGTCGTCACGCAGCGGCATCAGCTCGCTCACCATTGCCACCGTCCGCCGTGCCACGTCGGGCTCGGCCGTCGCTCGGCGCACGCGCTCCTGGACGCGCTCGGCGAGGCTGGACATCGCGAACTCGTGCAAGCCGGCCTGGGTGGAGAAGAAGAATCGGATCGACCCCGACGACAGCCCGGTCTCGGCGATGACACCCCGCACCGACGCCGCCTCCACGCCGCCCTTCTCCAGCAGCCGCCACACCGCCTTGACGATCTCGCGCCGCCGCTCCTGATGGTCCACCTGTGCCATGAACAAGATGCTAGCACACTTGTGCTAGCGTCTTGTTTCCATGCGACACCCGCATTCGCGGCACCGCCATCGGGTGGTCATGTGAGCAGCGCGGACACGCGGCCAACTTTGAGTCGATCCGGGACCTTCAGCCTCGATCTGCAAGACGCGTGGCAGCTCCGACGACGGGCGGAACGCGAGGCGGATCGGTCTCGGCCCGACGGCCGGGAGTGGGCGTGCCTTGTCGTGTCGTCAGCGAGGCGTCGGCGGCGGTTGAGCGGAGTCGTGCACCTGCCAGGTGATCAGCCCGGCGAAGGGCTCCGTGAGGGGTTCGGGTCCGGGGTCACCGAGCTGCCGGAGCCCACATGCACGACCACAACCCTTCTGATGGGCATCGTCTGCGGGTCGGTCGCTGTTCTCCGGGCACGGCGGGCTCGACCTCGCCGTCGAGCACGTCTTCAACGCCGAGACCGTCTGGTTCTCGGAACTCAATGAACCCGTCGCCCGCGTCTTCGCCGACCACTGGCCCGAGCCTCCGAACCTCGGGGACATCACCACCATCGACTGGCATGCGGTCAAGCCGGTGGACATCCTCTGCGGCGGGTTCCCCTGCCAGTCCGTATCGACGGTCGGCAAGCGCGCCGGTCTCACTCCTGGCGCGGCCGCTGGGCTCCGGTCCCACATGGCCGCCGCGATCGAAGCATTGCAACCCCGGCTCGTGGTGATCGAGAACGTCCGCGGGTTGCTGTCCACCCCAGCCCAGCGCATCACCTCGGAAGGCACCGACCATGAACAACGCAACTCTGGTAACGCAACCCCCGAGCAGGATGCGGCCGCAACCCTTCGCTATCTGGAACCCGACCCGCGGCATCTGGGAGACGATGCAACCCGACCTCTGAGGGCTCTTGGCGCCGTTCTCGGCGATCTGGTCGACCTGCGGCGAGACGCACGATGGGTCGGCCTACCGGCTTCGCTTGTCGGCGCTTCTCACCACCGGTTTCGCATCTTCATCCTCGCCCATCCCCAAGACCCTGTTCCGCACTCCGTTGGCCCCGGACTCCTCCCGCGGTGGGGAGGCCCTGGACCGGGTGCGTGCCAGACGGGGCACGATCGCGCTGTCACACCAGGTCATCGACCTGGCTCTGCACGGACCCGATGGCTTACCGAACAAGAACGACGAGTCAGAGACGCTGTGGTCGCTGATCGAGCACAGCTTCGACAATGGGGACGCTACGCCGACGCCATCGCCCGATGGGAACACATCACCGGCCGAACAGCCCCGGCACCAGTCCTCCTGAACGACGACATTGGACCACGGCCAGCATCGGAGTTCGCGGAGTGGCTCATGGGCCTCCCCGCAGGCTGGGTCACCGACTCTGGACACAGGCTCGCCCCGAATCAGCAGATCGCGGCGCTCGGCAATGGAGTGCTGCCGTTGCAGGCAGCGGCGGCGCTCACCTCTAGCAGGTGACACTCCTGGCGAACGGTGCTGCCAGTCGGCCGTCACCACCGGTAGGTAGCCGCCCGCACAGAGGTTGGCGATTGGTTGCGATGCAAAATCCGCCGTCTGTGGCCTGGTACGCTTGCTTCGTGAGTTCTCCCGAAGCAAGCAGAGTGGGGCTATCGGTCCGCCGGTAGCCCGAGATGCTGTAGTTCCTTCCTGATTCCCAGCGCACGCCCTGTCGGGCGGCGCTGTCTTTGTGAATCCTCACGCATACGAAGCGCCTGCGGTGCCGACCGCGTCGTTCACTTTCGTCATCTCTTGCTTCGGAAGGCATTTTCATGCCCATTGTGTTGTACATCCTTGCCCTCGCCGTGTTCGCGCAGGGCACCTCTGAGTTCGTCCTGGCCGGTCTGCTGCACGGCATCGCCGGCGACCTCGATATCTCGCTCGCGCAGGCCGGTCTGCTGACCTCAGCCTTCGCGGTCGGCATGGCGCTGGGAGCACCTGTCATGGCCGCGGTCGGTCGTGGGCTCTCGCCTCGCTGGACCATGAGCGGGTTCCTTGCCCTGTTCATCCTCGCGCACGTCGTCGGCGCCGCGGCGGAGAGCTTCGGGCTCCTGTTCGCCACCCGGGTCGTGGCGGCGCTGGCGAACGCGGGCTTCCTCGCGGTCGCCCTGTCCACGGTTACGCACCTCGTCCCGGCTCACTCCCGCGCCCGCGCACTGGCGGTCATCCTCGGCGGCACAACGCTGGCCCTGATCGCCGGTGTCCCGGCGGGAGCGTTCGTCGGGAACGCCCTCGGCTGGCGGGCCACCTTGTGGGCGATCGCCCTCGTCTCGGTGCCCGCGCTGATCGCGGTGCTCATCGCCACCCCGACACGTGCCGTGCAGACGGACCACGCTGTCGCACGACGGTCTCTGACCGGTGAGTTGCGGACGTTGCGGCTGCGGCCGGTCCAGCTGAACATCGTCATGGGGGTCCTGGTCAACGCGGCCACGTTCTGCTCCTTCACCTACCTCGCCGTCATCGCCGGCACACGAGCCGGGGTCAGCGAAACCCTGGTGCCTCTGTTGCTGGGGGTGTTCGGTCTCGGCGCGTTCTGCGGTGTGACCGCGGCGGGTCGGCTCGCGGACCGGAGCTGGCGCGAGGTGATCCTGGTGACCGGACCGCTGCTGGTGCTCGGCTGGGCGCTGCTGACGGTGATGGTCGATAGCCAGCCGGTGGTGTGGGTGCTGGCGCTGCTCCTCGGGGCGCTCTCCTTCGCGCTGAGCAGCACGCTGATCGGTCGGATCATGGCAACCGCGGGCGAGGCGCCGTCCATGAGCGGCTCCTTCGCCACGGTCGCGATGAACCTCGGCGCGGTCATCGGGCCGATCGCCGGCGGGGTGGCGATCGAGCTGGTCGGCGTGCGCGGTCCGCTCGCGGTCAGCGCGCTCCTGGTGCTTGGCACCGTCGGCCTCGGGTGGGCCACGAGACGCGCCCGTGCAGATCGGCCGCGGACGACAGTACCCGTGGCCTGAGCGGACACGCTGGTTGCGGCCCGACCTGAAATGTGCATCCGGCGGTGGGTCTGACAAGGCTCGGACCCACCGCCGGGGCCAGCTCGTCGCTGTCGTGGACGACGCGTGTCCGCGGGCGGCAAGCACCTATGCGGTAGCACCGGCCGGGCGTCGCGTGCTAACGTGGACGTCATGTCGACCCCGATCGCAGACAGAGCCTAGCCACCGGAAGGATTCGGTGGCTAGACCTCGCTGACCGCCACGTCTTCGGCGCGAACGGGTCTTCCGCAGGCACATCGTGCCAGTTCGACGGAACATTCTGGACGCTCTTCCCGTGGTCCAATTCCGCTCTTGAACTGAATTTCATCGGCTGCTGCCACGCTGCTTTGTCCTTCCGCTGAGTCGATCGCGTCCACCGCGCGATCTACCTCACTACCCGGAAGGTTCTCCCTCGTGGTCACTCCCAGCTATCCCACCAATCTCGCTGCCGGCATCCCTGCACGGCGACCGGGAAGCCCGGCACTGCCGATTCCTCCGCCCAACAGCCATCTAGAGCGCATTCGCCGCGTGCTCGATGAGCATGGTCAGCCCGATTATCAGTTCACCGCGCTGCTCCAAGGCCTCCGCGCAGGCCGGACCGCACGCTTCGGCGACGCCCGCCACCTTCCACGGCTCGTACGCGACGACCTCGAAGCACGGCTAGGACCGATGATCCTGCCCGCGACGGTAGTGAGCAGCGGCGAAGACACATCCGTAGAGAAGGTCCTCTTCTCCGGCGACAAGCCCGGCTATTTCGAGGCAGTGCGCTCACGCTTCCGCGACGGCTGGTCATCGATCTGCCTGTCCTCGCAGTCCGGTTGCGGCCTGGCCTGCACGTTCTGCGCCACCGGCGCGGTCGGGCTCGTCAGGAACCTGGACGCCGAGGAGATCCTGGCGCAGGCGCTCTACGCCCCTTGGCAGCGCGACCGTGCGTTTCCCGTGAAGAGCATCGCCTTCATGGGCATGGGCGAACCCCTCGCCAATCCCCGCATCTTCACGGCACTGGACATGCTGACCGACCCGCAGGTCGGCGGCTGGTCCCCGCGACGGATCACAGTGTCCACGGTCGGGTTCGCGCCACGATTGGCCCAACTAGTCGCCCAGCACCCGCACGTCACCATCACTCTCTCGGTCCATTCACCGTTCCCGGACCAGCGCTCCGTCCTGATCCCGTTACAGAAGCGATTCCCGCTCGAAGCCAGCGTGGACATCCTGGACCGCCACGTGGCTGCGACCCGCCGACGTGTGTTCTTGGCCTATCTGCTGATCGATGGCGTCAACGACAGCGCCGAACACGCAGAACACCTCGCGCGCCTGGTGAAGCACCGATCACGACCGGACCTTTTCAAGATCAGCGTCATCGCCTACAACGAAGCCGCAGGCGTGACCGCACCGTACCGGCGTCCAGCTACCCGGACCGTCCAAGAGTTCGTCGCGCGTCTGAGGTCGGCCGGCGTGGCGGTCAGCCGGCGTCAGCAGTTCGGCACGGGCATCGACGCCGCGTGCGGGCAACTCCACGCCGACTATCTCAACGCCCGCGACGCTCCACACACCCCACCGACCCCACGCACAGCAGCGACGGGAGGTGACACACCGTGATGCCACTGGTCGGCAGAGACCCGCCGGTATGCGGGCTCGTTCCCACGCCCACATCAACGTATTTGAAAGGAGAACCGCCATGGCATCATCGGGATTCCGGCGGAAGTCACGCTCGCGCACCAGATCACGCCGCTCGCAGTGGAAGGCAACCCCGCCGCAGACCACGACCTGCCCCAACCCTGCGTGCGGAAAGCCCACGCTGCCACACCGGGCGTGCTCTAACTGCGGCCAATATCGGGGCCGTCAGGTCCTGACGCCGCAGACGATGCAGCGCTGACCACCCCACAGATCGCGGCGACGGCCCCACCAAGACGACGGGGTCGTCGCCGCGTCACGTCCAGGCCGAGTCTCCCACGGCCTCGGACCGGGTCCGGCATTATGCCCTCCAAAACGCGAGCACCAACTCGACAACAACCGGCATCGCGGCACGACTTCCATCCAATCCTCGCGCGCAGCCGCACAATCCACACCCCAACTGCGCCGGTCGCCTATGACTGCGTGAGACTCATCTTCGTCCGCAACGGTTCGGCGATTCTGCTGAGCGAGTTCGGCGAGAAGCCGGTCACGGTCGGTGACGTCGTGGCGCTCGGGGCGAACACGCTGTGTGGGAGCGAGCCCGAGGGGTCGATCACGGTCACGACCCTCTACTTGGACCGTGACTATGTGATCGATCAGGTGTTCTGGCAGCACGCTGCGTTCCTCGCCGACCGGCTGCACGCCCAAGACTTTGCCGAGGAGCTGTACTCCGAGCCCGCGCAAGTGCTCCACCTCGGTGAGGATCGTGCCGGGATGCTCATGCCCTGGCTCGACGAGCTGGTGGCTCTGAGCCTGGACGGGCCCACACCGGAGCGGTTCTACCGGATGCAAGCGCTGTTGTTCGCAGTCGTCGATGTGATCACGCCCTACGTGAAGACGACCGCGGTACGTCGATCAGTGACGCAGCGCCGGGCAGTGCATCCGAGTCCTCCGCGCCATCGTGAGTTCGCGCCGTTGCGAGTTGAAGCGCGACAGGCCATCGAACTCTTGCGTCGTGAGCCCGCTGAGCGATGGACGCTCCAGAGCATCGCCGATGCTGTGCATCTATCGCCCTCACAGCTCGGCCGGGTCTTCGTCCATGCCTACGGCAAGACACCGATGACCTACCTGGTGACCGTCCGCGCGGAGCAGCTCGCTCGGTTGTTGCGTGAGACCGACCTGCCGATCGAGGAGGCGATGCGACGTGTCGGCTGGTACAGCCGAGGTCACGCTGCTCGGATGTTCCGCCAAGCCGTGGGTGTCACCCCGACGCGCTACCGGGAACTGAGCCGACAGAAGACTGCCGCCTGAGCAGGGCCAGGGCGGCGGCGATACAGATCGCCGCAACGCCGATACAGGTATCCGCATCATCGCCGGCCTCGGCGCCCGGGACTGCTGAGGGGCTGATAGTCCGGTACGGACTCGTCGGGTTCACCACACACCTGACGGTCACATCGTCCGTTGTCCGTCTCGTCTTGCTGGTGATCTCGGCGCACCTGATGGTCACCGAGGCCCAGTTCGGCCCGGTGCTCAGGGTATCGGGAGGACACGACGATGGCCACGACACGGGAGCAAGCCAAAGCCGCGCGGGAGGCGAAGCTCGACGAGCTGCACGAGCGCCTGACCGGCGCAGTCGAACAGCTCGTCTCCGGTGAGGACTGGGCGCGGGCGCTCGCGTTCGCGGCTCGGTTCAGGACCAGATCATTCTCCAACACCCTGCTGATCTGGGAGCAGCACCAGGCGGCGTTCGAGTCCGGTCACGTACCGGAGCCGTTCCCGTCGTATGTGGCCGGTTACCGACAGTGGCAGGGTCTCGGTCGGCAGGTGCAGAAGGGTCAGCCGGGGTATCAGATTCTCGCCCCGGTCACCGGCCGCTTCGCCACCGCCACCCCGGCCGATGCGGAGTCGTGGCGGCGCCTGAGCAAGGGCGAGAAGCCCCGTGCCGGTGAGGTCGTACGTTCCAAGATGGTCGGCGTCCGTCCGGCTTACGTGTGGGACGCCTCGCAGACCGCCGGCGACCCGATCCCCGAACCGCCCGCGCCGAAGCTGCTGGAGGGCCAGGCCCCGGCTGGGCTGTGGGACGGCCTGGCCGCGCAGGTCGAGACGGCGGGTTTCTCGGTGGTGCGGGTGCCGCACGAGGGGATGATCCACGGTGCGAACGGGATGACCGACTACACCGCGAACACCGTGGCGGTGCGCGAGAACATGGACCCCGCCGCGCAGGTCAAGACCCTCGCCCACGAACTCGGACACGTCCTCCTGCACGGACCCGACGCCGACGAGGCCCGTCAGCATCGCGGCATCGGCGAGGTCGAAGCCGAGTCCGTGGCCCTGATGGTCGGCGCCGCTCACGGGTTGGACACCTCCGGGTACACGATCCCGTACGTCTCCACCTGGGCGGCCCGCGTCGACGGGAAAGAGCCGGTGGAAGTGGTCAAGGCCACCGGGGAGCGGGTCCGCAAGACCGCTCTGGCGATCCTGGACCAGCTCGACACGCCCCAGCTCGATGACGGCACCCCGCCAGGCTTGGACCGGGACGCCGCCCAGCGCAAGGCACCCGCACAAGCGCAAGCGTCGCCGACAGCGGAGCCGGCATCGCCGCGGCAGGCGACTCCGTCGCTTGAACCGGCCGCCAGACCCGTACCGGTGCCGGCGGTCGTGGGGCGGGGGCTGTGATGGCCGAGCACGGAGTCGTCTCCTCGGTATTGCTTCGGATGCACGCGGCGTGGCCGCTGTCGGCCGCCGCACGAGAGTTCGCAGTAGCGGGGGTGCCGGTCTTCCCCTGCACACCGTGGGGGAAGCGTCCGGCCACCGAGCACGGGTTCCACGACGCCACCACGGACCTGGATCAGGTCGAGGCGTGGTGGCGGCAGTCGCCGGGGGCGAACATCGGTGTCCCGACCGGGGCCGCCTCGGGCGCGGTCGTCGTGGACGTGGACGTGCACGGCCCCGTCGATGGGCGCGCCAGTTTCGACCGCGCCGTCCGCGCCGGTCTGGTGGAGGGGTGGGAGCTGTTGGTGCGCACACCCACCGGCGGGATGCACGCCTACTACCCGGCCACACCGGGCACGGAGCAGCGGTCCTGGCAGGCGGCACGTGCGGGGATCGACTTCCGAGGCGACGGCGGCTACATCATCGTCCCGCCCTCGGCCCGCTCCATCGAGGGCACCACGGTCGGCTATCAGGTCGAGGAGGTCAACGCCGGCCCCGCGAGCCTGTTGGATGCGGGACGGTTGCGGGACTTCCTCGACCCCCGTCCCACACCCCGGCCCGCGTCTGTCGGTATGGGTCGGGATGTCGATGTGTCACGGCTGGCGGCGTGGGTCGCTGCCCGTGGCGAGGGTGAGCGGAACCGGGTTCTGTTCTGGGCGGCGTGCCGGCTCGCGGAGAACGGGCTGCCTGCGTCGGATGCGCTCGACGTGCTCACCGCGGCCGCTGGTCACGCCGGGCTCGCTGAGCGCGAGATCACCGCCACGGTCCGCTCCGCCTACCGGACCGTCCGCGCCGAGCCTGCCCGGCGCGGAACCTCGTCGCCGGGGCGGCGTGAGCCGCCGGTGGCCGCGGACGGCTGGTTCGACCGCGACACCAGCACCCGCCCGCCGATGTCGTCGAGGGTGCGAGGGCTGTGATGACCACCCCAATCATCAGCAGCAGGGTCGCGAGCAGGACTGCGGGGCGTCGGTGGGCGGTGGTGACGGCGGTGTCGGGGACGGTGTTCATCGCCGCCGGCGCCTTCTGGCTGTCCTTCACCGCGCTGGCTGACCTCGCCGCCAGGTCCGGGATTGGGGCCGGGCAGTCGTGGGCGTGGCCTCTGATCGTCGACGGCATCATCGTTGTCGCCACGGTCGCCGTCGTCGCCCTCGCCGGCCACAAATCGGCCTGGTATCCGTGGGTGCTGCTTATCGGCGGCGCTGCGGTGTCGGTGACCGCCAACGCGATCCACGCCGTGGTCGCCGCCGATGCCGATGTGCCCGGCGTGCTCGCCGCGAGTGTGGCGGCGGTGCCACCGGTGGTCCTGCTGGCGATCACCCACCTGACCGTCATCCTTACCCGCCCCCTCCCAACCGCGACCGACCCCGACATGGGCGTAGTCGACCGTGACCGGGTCGCGCCGGTGGAGCATCCGAGGCGGCCGTCCGTGCCCGTCGAAGTGCCGGAACCGAGTCTGTTCCCGGCGCCGCCAGCGCCGGCGGAGAGCACCGCAGGTGGGGACAGCGCCTCAGATGAGCCACCGTCACCGCGGAGGGTCGCCCCACGCCCGCGGGCCGGCGCCACAAGCTCGGATCGGCGTGAGCGCGCCGCGAGGTTGCGTGAGCAGGGGTGGTCGAACAAGCGCATCGCCCGCGAACTCGGCGTGCACCCGTCCACCGTGGGCCGCTGGTTCACGCCCGCGCACCTTCCCGACAAGCAGACCGTCGAGGAGGCGAAGACCCCATGAACACCACAGACCCTGCCCGCCACCAGCACGAGCGCCGGCAGAACGCACCCGAGCCGACCAAGGACAACTCGGTCCCGAAAGCCCCGGAGAGGACGGGGACGCCGGAGGCGGTGCAGGCCGCCAAGGTCGCCCACCGCAACCGTCCCGGCAAGGCCACGATCGCGGATAGCGCGCGGCGGGCGCGGGGTGTGGAGTGGGTGCGGCCCGCCGATCTGCTCGCCCGGCAGTCCGCGACGGTCGCGGGGCGGGGTATCGACTTCGAGGTCGAACTCGCCCGCCGCACCCGCCAGCTCACCGGCCACGTCACCCGTGCCAGCGGCCGCGGTCTCGGCAAGGCCGCGCAGGCCGTCAGTGAGCGGGCGCGGCGGCTGCCCGATGTCTCGGAGTTCGGCCGTGGCAGCCGGCACCAGTCGTGGGTGAGCCGTTCGGGGATCGGGCTGGGGTGACCACAGATGCGCACCCCCACCATCACGTCGCCCTCGCCATCGGCGGACCAGCCGGTGTGGGGACGCGCGTGCACCTACCTGTCAGGAGGTGCCAGACCATGACCACGACAACACCCACCCAGTCACACGCCGCTGACGGCGAGGGTGGTGAGGACTTCACCACCAGCGACGGGCTGCGCGCCCTGCTGCACCGGCTCCACGCCGCGGGACCAGGCTCGTGGAGCCATGATCCGACGGCGGCGGAGCTGATGGCCCACACCGCCGAGAAGTACGAACCCCTCGCCAGGAAGCACGGCCTGGACCCGTGGGAGGCAGCGTCGGCGGCGTTCAAGGTGATGATCACCCGCGCCGCCCGCGAGGCACGCGACCCCTGGGCGGTCATCACGCACGCGGTGCGGATCACCTGCATCTTCGAAGAACGCGCCCAAGGACTGTTGTGCTCGGTCCACCAGGCAAGGCGCCCGCACGTCTCGGCGTTCCACGATCCGGAGCGGTTCTCTGACCGGGAGAACCCGCTGAGCGACTATCACCCGGCCTTCCACATCACCGACTCCCGCAACCACGACGACACAGGCGTGGAGACGGACGCTGCCGGGGCGGGACATGATGATGGTGGTGGGCGCGGTTCGGATCGGGCGTGCATGTCGGCTGGGTCGGCGGCTGAGGATGCCATCGCCTTGTTCACGCTGTTGGGCTGGGACCCGGCCACCGCCCGCGCCGGAGTGGAGCATATCTGCGGGGCGCTGACCAAGACCGGTACCCGGCAGGCCGCCTACGAGGCGTTGCGGCGGGACAAGCACGCCCGCGCGCTGCTGGACATCCCGCCTTCCTCCTGGACGGCGCTGCTGCGCGCCTTGTTGGGCAACCCGCACCCCGCCTACGCAGCTACCAGCACCGGGCGGGGTGTGCTGTTGCGGCTGCTGATCGGCGAGACCCTGCCGGTGCTGCTGCGCGATGACGACCTCATCCTGACCATCTCGCTGGCCGTTCCCGGCCACCACGACGAGCCTGGTGGTGATCGGTCGTGACCGCACCGGCGGGCTACATCGAGCTGGAGCGCACCGTCGACTCCATCCGGGTCGGACGCCGGCACCGGACCACGTTCGGCAACATCGACGAACTCGCTGCCTCGATCGGACGGGACGGGCTGTTGCAGCCCATCACCATCACCCCCGACGGAGTGCTGGTGTGCGGGGCCAGGAGGTTGGCGGCGATCAAACAGCTCGGCTGGCGCAAGGTCAACGTCTGGGTCCGCTCCGGCATCTCCGACCGCCTCGGCCACCTGCTGGCCGAGCAGGACGACAACGTGCTCCACAAGCCGCTTACCCAGACCGAGGCCGCCGCCCTGTACCGGGAGCTGAAGATGCTGATGGCCGAGGACGCTGAGCGCAGGAGGGCCGCGACCCAGTTCAGCTCGGAGAACCAGCCGGGTGCTGACGGGCGTGCAAAATTTGCACCCCCGTCGCTCGGACCTGCTGGCAGGACACGCGAGCAGGCGGCCGCGATGATCCCCGGTGGCGCCTCACACACGACGTTGGAGAAGATCGGCTGGCTCCAGAGGATCGCCGAGGACCCCGCCCAACCCGCCGAACTAAGAACACGAGTCATCGCTGAGCTGGAGCGCATCGACGCCGGGGCTCCGGTGCATCCGATCTTTGAGGCGATCCGCGCCGCCGCCCAGAGCGCGCAGGCCGAACGTGAGACCGACCTGCATCACCTCGCCGCCGACGCCCTCGCCCGCGCCAAGGACGCCAAGAAGACCCGCACACCACGCCCCCGACCGGTGACCGACGACGACGGCGAACCGGCGCGGTATCCGGTGAGGGCGTTCGTGCTCACCTGGGGCGAGCTGGACCAGTGGTGGACCCACTACGACGCCGAACACCTCGCCGCCGAGCTGAGCGATGAGCAGATTGAGTCCTTCCTTGCCACCGCCGAGGGCACCAGTCGATTCGCCGAGGAACTGCGCACCCTGCGCGACCGCGACACTTCCGGCGATGAGCCGGCGGCCGCGCGCGGCCACTTGCACGCCCCCTGACGGCCACCTCCGCCCTGCCCTTGTCTGGGTTGGTGCCGGTCGCGTACCTGGTGGGCATGAAGACTCCCGACCTCTCCGAACCCCGGACCCGCCGCCGACTCATCGCCGCCCTCGCCGCGGCGATCGTCGTCCTCGTGCTCGCCGGTGTGGGCGTCTACGGCCTCCTGACCGGACCACCCGGCCCGGACCGGGACGATGACGGTGGCCGCCCTGGGCCAAGTGTCACCGCACAAGCCGATCCGGTGCCCACGACCACGCCGCGGTTGCCGGTCGTGCAGGCGTCGGATGATCCGGAGACCTTCGCCCGCAACGTCGCCACCGTGTTGTTCGAGTGGGACACCGCCAGCGGGTTCACGCCGCTGGACTACACCAGCGTGGTCCTTGACGTCGGCGATCCCATCGGTACGGAGCAGGCGGGGCTCGCCTCCGACATCGCCGCCTACCTCCCGTCTCGGGATGCCTGGCTGGAGCTGCGGCAGTACGCCACCGCCCAGCACCTCACCATCGACAACACGTTCGTCCCCGACGCGTGGGCGACCGCAGTCGAGCAGGCCCACCCCGGTCAGCTCGCCGAGGGCACGGTCGCGGTCACGATCGAGGGCACCCGCCACCGTGAGGGCCTGTGGAACGACGAACCGGTGACCTCCGAACACTCGGTGGCGTTCACCGTGTTCGTGGTCTGCGGCCCGACCTACGAGACCTGTCATCTGCTGCGGCTGTCCCAGCTCGACAACCCCCTCCGATAGGTCGGTGACGCGTCGTGTTGAAGAAGCTCGCCATCGCCGCCATCGCCCTGGTCTTCCTCGCACCCTCGCTGGTGTTGATCGGGATCGGGGTGGTGATGAACCCGGCTCTGAGCGCCACCGGCTCCTGCACCATCGGCGGCGGCTCGAACGTCACCGTCGGCGAGGTCCCTGACGAGCTGGAGGTCACCACCGCGAACGGGGAGACGTTCACGCTCAACCGAACCCAGCTCACCCATGCCGCGACGATCATCGAGACCGGCAACAGCATCGACGGGATCACCCGCGACGGCCTTCAGATCGCGCTCATGGCGGCACTGACCGAGTCCACGCTGCGGATGCTGTCCAACACCAGCGCCTACCCGGAGTCCGCGGACTACCCCAACGACGGCGACGGCTCCGACCACGACTCCCTGGGCCTGTTTCAGATGCGCCCCCAATCGGGCTGGGGCACGGTCGCTGAGCTGATGGACCCCGTCTACCAAGCTGAGGCGTTCTTCGGCGGACCCACCGGACCCAACCACCCCTCACCACGGGGACTCTTGGACATTCCCGGGTGGGAGGAGATGAACAAGGGCGAGGCCGCCCAAGCCGTCGAAGTGTCCGCGTATCCGGACCGGTACCGCAACTACGAGCCCGTCGCCGAAACCATCCTCACCGCACTCACGTCGACCACAACAACGAACGCCGGGGCGGGCGCCTCGGCCGGCGATGCCGTGGTCCCGGCCGCGCAGCAAGTGGCGGCGGTGGGGTCGTCGCGGGTGGTGTTCCCGATGCCCGAGGGCACCTGGGTGCTCACCAGCGAGTACGGACCACGGGTGCACCCCATCACTGGCGAGGACTCCTTCCACACCGGCACCGACTTCGCCGCCCCCGACGGCACACCCCTCGTGGCCGCTGCGGACGGCACGGTGACGGTCGCGGAGTTCTCCGGCGGCTACGGCGGCCTCATCGTCATCGATCATCAGATCGATGGCGCCACGGTGGCGACGGCGTATGCGCACATGTGGGAGCACGGCATCCACGTCCAGGCCGGCGACACCGTGGCGGCCGGTCAGCACATCGGCGACACCGGCAGCTCCGGCAACAGCACCGGTCCGCATCTGCATTTCGAGGTCCGCCTCGGCGGCACGAACGGGGAGCACACCGACCCCGCCGACTGGCTGAATGCCCACAACGCCGCCGACCTGCCCGAGCCCGAGACCGGCCCACCAGGCGGCGACTGCGACACCAGCAACGGCACACCAGGTGGTGAGCCGGACCCCTTCGACGGCGACCCCGACCGTCCCGTGGACGATCCGACCTCGGATGGGCAGATCACCGCGCGGATGCTGCACCTCTACACCCAGAGCATCGCTGTCTTCCCCGACACCTCCTGGGTCTGTTACTCACCGCGGCCCGGCACCGTCTCCGAACACCCCCTCGGACGCGCCTGTGACGGAACGTTCGGCAACGCCATCGGCGAGCACCCGACCCCGGAGCAGCGCGAACTCGGCTGGGAGGTCACGAACTGGATGCAGGACCACGCCGAAACCCTCGGGGTGGAGTATCTGATCTGGGACGGCCTGATCTGGTCGCTGGCCCGCGACGCCGAGGGGTGGCGGCCCTACGACGGTGGCGGCATGCACGACCCCGACAGCATCACGGGATCGCACGTAGACCATCTCCACATCACCGTCCGGGCCGGGAGCTGATCGGCATGGACGTGTTCCCCGACTTCGAGGGCCTGGAAGGGATCGGTGACCTGCGCGAGGTCATCGGCGCGCTGCTGACCTTCGTGCTCATCATCGCCGTGCTGATGCTGATCGTCTGCGCCATCGCCTGGGCGCTGTCGACCGCGAACGGCCACCACGGTGCCGCCACCAAAGCCCGCATCGGTGCTTGGACCGCACTGGGCACGGCGGTCTTGGCCGGCGGAGGCGTGGCCTGGCTGAACTGGCTGCTCGACCTCGGCCAGCAACTCTGAACACGCCCCACCAGCGGCCCCGTCATCGGCTCCGACCGTGTGGGGCGGGCGGTGCACCTGATCGACGAGAACCCTCATCTCGCCGACGCCCCGAAGGAGTACCCCGCTATGACCGTCCTGAGCCTGCTCACCGAAACCACCACCGCTGCCGCCACCACGTGGCCGGCCGTGCTGCCGATGGACATCAACATCGACCCCAACGACACCGGACTGCCCGGCATCAGCCAGCTCCGCACCATCGTCGGCGCCGTGATGACGATCGGCCTCATCCTGAGCGTCTTGGCGCTGATCATCTCGGCGATCGTGTGGGGCTTCGGCGCCAACTCCTCCAACCCGCACCTGGCGGGCAGGGGCAAGATCGGCGTCCTCGTGAGCTGCGGCGCCGCCGTCATCTGCGGCGCGTCGGTGACGCTTATCAACTTTTTCTGGGACGTCGGCCAGCAGGTCTGAGTCCACCCGCCAACCCTCGACTCTGCGTTAGGGAGTGATCTGCGGTGGGTGTGTGCGATATCCCCCTCGTCTCGACCGTCTGCGACACCGCCGGCGAAGCCGCCGCCTCGCTGGTCTCCGCCCCGTTCGACTGGCTCGCCGGCGCGATGGGCGCCGCCGCCGGCTGGTTGTTCGAAGCCGTCTGGTCCGTCTTCGACACCACCACCCTCGTCGACGTCACCAGCGACGAGTACGTGGCGGTCTACAACATCCTGTTCGGCATCGCGGTGTTCGTGATGCTGCTGTTCTTCTGCCTCCAACTCATCACCGGACTCATCCGCCGCGACCCCACCGCACTATCCCGCGCAGCACTCGGGTTGGCGAAGTCGGTGCTGGGATCGTTCGTGGTCATCACGCTGACCGCGCTGCTGTTGGAGATAGTCGACCAGCTCTGCATCGGGATCATCCAGGCCGCCGGAGAGACCACCGAGTCGATGGGCGACAAGATCACCCTGCTCGCCGCAGGGCTGGTCGGCATCAACATCGCCGCACCCGGGGTCGGCGCGATCATCACGATCTTCCTCGCCGGCCTGGCCATCAGCGCAGCCGCCATCGTCTGGCTCTCCCTGCTGGTCCGCAAGGCGCTGCTGCTGGTCGCGATCGTGCTCGCCCCGCTGGCGTTCTCCGGGGCGTCGTGGGATGCGACGAAGGGGTGGATCAGCAAATGGGCGATGTTCGTCATCGCCCTGATCGTCTCCAAGCTCGTCCTGGTCGTGATGTTCCTGGTCGCTATCACCCAGGTGTCGGCACCGATCGACGGCGACCTGTCCTCTGTGGCGGACCCGATCGCCGGGATCGTGCTGATGGCGATGGCCGCCTTCGCCCCGTACCTGACCTACAAGTTCCTCAGCTTCGTCGGGTTCGACATGTACCACGCCATCGGCTCCGAACAGGACGCCAAGAGCGCCCTCAACCGCCCCATGCCGACTCCGACCAAGCCGCAAGGCAACGACCCGAAAAAGGTTCTCGATGAAGGCGGCGGCAAGTCCGGCGGAGGAAGCGGAGACGGTGGCGGTGGTGGGAAGAAGCCACCGGAGCCGAAGAACCCCAAGCCGCAGGCATCCAGCGGCACTGCCGGCTCGGCCGGGGCCGGTGGTGGGAAGGCCGCCGCGACCAGCGGCGCCGGCGCCGGGGCAAGCGGTGGAGCAGGCGCCGGCGCCGGTGTTGCGGCGGCGGGTCCCGCCGCTGCGGCCGTGGTCGCGGCGAAGGTCGCCAAGGACGCCGCGACCACCGGCCCCAAGGCCGGCACGGCCCTCGGTGGGCAGGGCGAGGCCGCGGCCGACTCCGCCGGCCAGACCGGCAGCACCCCACCACCGGCCGCGCAGGCGCCCCCGCCGTCAACGCCGGCACCGAAGACACCCTCGCCTGGTCCATCTGCGCCGGAGGTGCGTCCCCCGAAACAGCCTCCGCCGCCTGCCCCCAAGCCCACCGGGAAGGAGTGAACCGCCGTGCCTACCAAACAGAACGAGAGTGCTGTCGCCTCGGCGGAGCTGGTGCCGGTGAAGTTCTCCCGCCTCACCCGCCGCGGGGTGTTGCTGGGGCTGTCCCTGTCGCAGCTCATCACCCTCGCCACCGGCGTCCTGTCCATCGTCGGAGCTCTCTTCGCCGGGGGCGGCGTCCTGCTCGCCTACACCGCTCCCATCTGGGTGATCGCCGCCGCGCTGACGTGGATACCCATCGCCGGCCGGCCCGCGGTCGAATGGCTGCCGGTCGCGTTCTGGTGGCTCTGGCGTTCGACCGGCGGGCAACTCCTGTATCGCCGGCGGGTCGTCACACCCCGCCCTGTGGGCACCCTCGCGCTGCCCGGCGACATGGCGCGACTGCGGGAGTACACCGACCCCGAAACGAACGCGGGGATGATCCACGACCCCCACGCCCAGACCCTCACCGTGGTCTGCGACGTGTCCCATCCGGCGTTCGTGCTCCTCGACCCCGGCGAGCAGGAACGACGGGTCACCTCCTGGGGACGCGTCCTGGCCACGGTTTGCCGCTCCGGCCGGATCGCCACCCTCCAAGTCCTCGAACGCACCCTGCCCGACTCCGGGACCGGACTGGCCGAGTGGTGGGCCTCCCACGGCACCGCCGACGACACCTGGGCCGCGACCATCTACGCCGAGCTGATCGAGCGCGCCGGCCCCGCCGGGGAACGCCACGCCACCACCCTGAGCCTGTCGCTGGACATGAAGAACGCCGCGCGGCAGATCAGAACGGCTGGCGGCGGTATCCGCGGTGCCGCCGCCGTGCTCCGCCAAGAGATGTCCACTCTCGTCGCCGCGCTCCGCTCAGCCGACCTCACCCCCTCGGGCTGGCTGTCACCGGGGGAGATCGCCGTCATCCTCCGCAGCGCGTATGACCCGGCGATCGCCGCCACCCTGGAACGGCACGGCGAACTCGGCCAGTCCCTCGCCACCGCCGGCCCGGTCGCGGTCAACGAGTCTTGGACCCGGCTGCGCACCGACTCCGCCCACCATGCCGTGCTGTGGGTCTCCGAATGGCCGCGGTCGCTGGTGTATCCGGGGTTCCTGTCCCCGGTGCTCCTCTCGACGGGGATTCAGCGGTCGTTCTCATTGCTGTGCACGCCACTGCGCTCCGACGCCGCCGCCAGAGACATCCGCAAGAAGAAGGTCGAGCACATCAGCGATCAGGCGCAGCGGGCCAAGATCGGGCAGATCGAAGACGCCTCCCAGACCGCTGAGTATCAAGACGTGCTCCAACAGGAAGCCGACCTGACCGCCGGCCACGGCGTGCTGCGCTACACCGGCCTCATCTCCGTCTCCGCCGCCACCATCGAGGAGCTGGACGCCGGGGTGGCGGCGATCGAACAGGCCGCCATCCAAGCCTCCTGCGAGACCCGCCTCCTGGTCGGCCAGCAAGCTGCGGCGTTCACCGCCGCCGCGCTCCCGCTCTGCCGCCGCATCTGACCCGTTCGCCGCGGGCTGTTCCCGGCGCGTGGGAGTTGTGGTGCACCTGACCGGTGGCCCCCGAATCGCGGGGGTGCTCGCCCGCGTCCTGGGAGGCCGTCATGCCCACGTTCCACGACCCGCTCGCCGATGCCGCCGAAGCATCCGAGGCGATGCGGGGTCTCGCCCACGCATCCCGCGTGTTCGATGACCCGGCCGACACCTACACCGTGTTCGGCGACCTGACCGCGACTATGCGATCGCTGCGGCAGGTACTCGACCAGCTCGCCGCCACCCACCTCGCCCACCGAGACCGCGCACACCACGACGACGGCGACCACCTCGCCGGGAACCGCTCGGCCCTCGCCTCCGCCGACGAGCTGCACCAGGCCGGCACCCTGCTCGACCAGGCCCACGACCACCTCAACGCGGCGTTCTCCCACTCCGGGCGGATCGCCTGGCAACCCGAGCCCGCGCAAGCCGGGCTCGACCATGACGGCCCCGTGCCCACGACGGTTACCGCTGGGACGCTGCGGCTGACGGTCTGGCCGGACACCCCGGTGGGTGAGCACCAGCGCTACGCCTACCGGATCACCGACACCACCACCGGGCAGGAGCTGGAGGGCCGGGACCTGTTCACCGGCGCCGGCCAGCCCGTCGATGTCGACCACGCGATCCGAGACCTCGCGACCTTCCTTGGCGCCGCCGGGGAGGCCCGCCAGTACGCCCTCGACCACCCCGACCACGAGCCCGAGCACGCGGGACTGTTCCCCGGATGGGTGGCCGAGGCCGCCCGCACCAACACCGACCCCCTCACCGAACTCACCGAGCTGGCCGAACCCACCGAGCAGACGGCACCAGCCGAGGCGTCCCGGCCCGAGCGGCAGTGGATCAGCGTGGTCTTCCTCCAGGGCGAGGAAGCCGACGAAGTGCTGGACCTGATCGCGCGGGACGGCACCGCCGCGGGCATCGAGCACCTGAAGGGCTGGGACTACGGGGAGGAGACCACCCAGGCCGCGCTGGAGAACGGCTACGTCTACGACGAGGTCCCGACCCGCGCGTTGGATCGGGTGGTCACCGGCGAGGACGGCTACACCCTCACCTACAACCCGTTCGCCGGACACGTCAGCCTCCTGCGCGAGCACCACGCCCCGCCAGCCGACGCCCTCAACGAAGACGCCTTGGTGCCGGCGCGCGAAGCGGTCGCCGGGATCGGCGCCCCCGCGTCCGAACCGGCGCCGAAGCATCAGGCAGCGTCCGAGCGGTCGCGCAGGGCGCCCGATCCATCCTGGTTCGAGCACCCCGGCGTCGCCACGGTCAAGCAGTCCCGAGGACTCTCGCTATGACTGGCAGCGAGCCGGAGCAGTTGCACACCTCCGTCCTGGTCGCCCCCGCGGCCGAGCGCCGCCGGCTGCGCAAGCAACGCCGACAGGCCGCCGCCCGCCTCCAAGCCGAACAGCGCCAGGTCGAGAAGCAAGCGGCGCGGGCGAAGGCCGACGCCGAGAAGGTCGAACGCCGCGCAACCACGTTCCTGCCGGCCGCCGGCGAACCCGGACCGGCCGCGCTCAGATCGCCCGGCCGGTTCCGGCTGCCACGCCACCAGGACACCTCCGCAACGCTGGCCGGGGCGTACCCGTTCGTCGCCGAAGGCGGACTCGGCTCCGATGGGGTGTTCGTCGGGCAAGACCTGTATTCCGGCGGCAGCTTCGTCTACGACCCCTGGGTCCTCTACGCCCGCGGGATCATCACCGCACCCAACATCGTCCTGGCCGGGATCGTCGGCTCCGGCAAGTCCAGCCTGGCGAAGTCGCTCTACACCCGCTCGTTGCCGTTCGGGCGCCGCGTCTACGTGCCCGGCGACCCGAAGGGCGAGCACACCGCGGTCGCCGAAGCAGTCGGCGGGCGGGCGATCATCTTGGGCCACGGACTGCACACAAGGCTGAACCCGCTCGATGAAGGCCACCGCCCCTCCGGCCTCTCGGATGAGCAATGGGCCGCCACGGTCGCCTCACGGCGTCGCGACCTGATCGGCGCCCTCGCCGAGACCGTGCTCGCGCGCGGCTTGACGCCGTTGGAGCACACCGCGATCGACCTCGCACTGACCGCCACCGTTGCCGAGAACACGGTGCCGATCCTGCCGATGGTCGTCGACCACATCCTCAGCCCGACCGATGTTCCGGACGGTCGCCTGGCGGAGGATGGCCGCCTCGTCGGCCACGCCCTGCGCCGCCTGGTGGCCGGGGACCTCGGCGGGCTCTTCGACGGCCCCTCGACCGTCGCGTTCGATCCGTCGCTGCCGATGATCAGCCTCGACCTGTCGCGGGTGACGGAGAACTCGACCCTCATCAGTGTCCTGATGACGTGCTCCAGCGCGTGGATGGAGTCCGCGCTGCTCGACCCGGCAGGCGGGCAACGGTGGGTGATCTACGACGAAGCCTGGCGCCTGATGTCCCACCCCGCCCTGCTCAGGCGCATGGACGCGCACTGGCGCCTGGCGCGGCATTACGGGATCGCGAACATGCTGATCTTCCACAAGCTCACCGACCTCGACAACGTCGGCGACCAGGGCTCCGCGATGCGCTCGCTCGCCAACTCCCTCCTGGCGAACGCGGAGACCCGCATCGTCTACCGGCAGGAGTCCGACCAGCTCGGCACCACCGCCGCCGCGCTCGGGCTGACCGGGACCGAGCAGAAGCTCCTCCCGACCCTGGGGGTCGGGCAGGGGCTGTGGAAGATCAAATCCAGGAGCTTCATCTCGCAGCACCAACTCCATCCGGTCGAGCTGGAACTGTTCCGGACTGACGCCCGCTACCTGGGCGGTCAGTCATGAGGGGCCGCAACCCGCTGCACCGCACCACGTCCCAGCAGCCCGACGAGACACCGGTGGTGCTGCCCCACGTCCTCATCACCGTCACCGAGAACGGCGCCCTGGACGTCACCGTGGATGGCGCCGCGTTCCCGCCACCTCCCGCGGGCTCGGAGTGGACACGCGGCACCTTCGGGCCGCTACTGGACGCGGTGACCAAGGACCGCACCATCGCCGTGCGGATCGAGGTCCGCGAGGTCGGCGGGACCGTGTTCACCGACCTCATCCGCGCCCGCAAACCCACCCCACCCCCACCGCCCGACGACGAAGACGCGGCCGCGCCGGGCACGCGGCGCGCACGCCGCGCCAAGCACACCAAGCAGCACGAGCCGCCGGTGCTGGTCGAGGTCACCGGGGACGGGTTCGTGCCCGGTGAGGACATCGCCGTCGCCGTCATCGTCTCCCACACCGACGCCACCGCCACCGGAGCGGCCCGAGCTCTCCTCGACCAACGCCAGCTCGACGCCTTGGCCGAGAGCCCGCACGAGGTGGTGCTGCACGGGCGCATCTCCGGCACCACCGTGATCAGGCGGGTGCCGTGAACAGCCCACAGGAGCGGCAGACCGGCTCCTTCGGGGACGAGCTGACCAACGCCGCCCTCATCGCCCTGGTCGGCATGTTCGGTGCCGCGCTCACCCTGCGCGCATCCGGCAGCGTGGCCGCGTTCCTCACCGGAACCACCCAACCCAACGCCGGGCCGGCGTCCGGGCTCGGGGTGCTGTTCAACCCCGGCGACCCGGCCGCCGCTCTCGACGCCGCCGGACTGAACCCCGTCGTCTACTGGATCGTCACCGCCGTCCTACTCACCGGTCTCTGCGTCGGTGGCGGGTGGATGTGGGTGCGGCTTCGCCGCCACACCCGCAAGACCGAGACCGACCCCCGCCGCCTCGCCGGCACCGCCACCGGCCACGAAGTCAGCCAGACCGCCTCCAGCAAGGCACTACTGCGCCGTGCCGGCACACTGCGCCCCTCCCTGGAGACGCCCGCACCGGCGGATGTGGGCTACCTGCTCGGCGCCAGCCACGGCAAACAGGTCTGGGCGAGCGTGGAGGACTCGATCCTGCTTCTCGGCCCGCCCCGCTCCGGCAAAGGGCTCCACGTGGTCATCAACGCCATCTTGGACGCACCCGGCGCGGTCGTCACCACCTCGACACGGCCGGACAACCTCACCGCCACCCTCCGCGCCCGACAGCGCGACGGACGGCCCGTGGGGGTGTTCGATCCCCAGCACCTCGCCGAAGGCGTCCCCGCCGGACTGCGCTGGTCCCCAGTGCGCGGCTGCGAAGACCCCCTGACGGCCATGATCCGCGCCACCGGCCTCGCCTCCGCCACCGACCTCTCCTCCGGCGGGGTCGAGTCCGGCGGGTTCTGGGAAGGCAAGACCCGCACCGCGCTCCAAGCCCTGCTGCACGCCGCCGCCCTCGACGGCCGGCCACCAGCCGAGCTGTTCCGGTGGACCCTCGACCCCTCCATCGCCGCCGAAGCCGTCGCCGTCCTCACCAACCACCCCCACGCCGCGGTGGGATGGGCCGACTCACTCGGGGCGATGATCGACTCCGACCCCAAGACCCGCGACTCCATCTGGCAAGGCGTCTCCCTCGCACTCTCCGCCCTCGCCGACCCCCGCGTCCTCGACGCCGTCACTCCACGCGACGGCGAACACTTCGACCCCGAAGCCTTCCTCACCCAGCGCGGCACCCTCTATTTGCTCGCCACGGGTGCTGGGGCCGGTGCGTCGTCCTCGTTGGTGGCGGCGTTCGTGGAAGACCTCGTCGAAGCCGCCCGCCGCCTCGCCGCCCGCTCGGCCGGCGCCCGCCTCGACCCACCCCTGCTGCTCGCGCTCGATGAGATCGGCAACCTCAGCCCGTTGCCGTCGCTGCCGACACTGATGGCCGAAGGCGGCGGCACCGGCATCACCTGCCTGCCCGTGCTCCAGTCCCTCGCCCAAGCACGGGAGAAGTGGGGCGACAACGCCGCCGGCGCCATCTGGGACGCCAGCATCGTCAAGATCATCCTCGGCGGCGCCTCCAACTCCCGGGACCTCCAAGACCTCTCCTCCCTGATCGGCGAACGCGACGAGTACACCGACTCGGTGACCCTCGGCGATCACGGCACCAGATCGAACCAACGCTCCATGCGGCGGGTGCCGATCCTGCCGCCCGACCGGATCAGGACCTTGCCCTTCGGCACCGGGGTCACCCTGCTGCGCTCCGCGCCACCGATCGTGACCGACCTGCGCGCCTGGCCCACCCGCCCCGACGCCGCCCAGCTCGGCACGGACCGCTCGGCCATCGAGGCCCTGCTGCGGCGCCCGACGGCCACCTGACGCAGGGAACGGTCGTGCACCTGCCTGACATGAGCGGCCCTGATCGGCGGGGTCGCGTACATGTCAGGAGGAGAGTCCGATGGCCATCCAGACTCAGCAGTCGTTCTCGGGGTTCGTCGCGTCCGACCCGCAGCTCACCCGAACCGAGAACGGTGATGCCCGGCTGTTCATGAAGGTCGGCAAGGAGCACTACCGGCAGGAGCAGGACGGGTCGTTCACGCAGTTGGAGACCACCTTCCACAACCTGGTCGCGTTCAAGGCCGCCGCTGAGCAGGGCCACGAACGCCTGCCGAAGGGCGACAAGATCATCGCCGAAGGCTATGTCCGCGAGTACAGCTACCAGCGCGACGGGCAGAACGTCGAGGGTGAGGAGTTCGTCGCCCGCCGGCTCGGCCACGACATGGCCCGCACCCGCTACGACGTCGACCGCACCCCCCGACGCACCGCGCCTGAGCGTGACGCGGCCGCATTCGCCGCGCCCGCGCGCGCCACCGCCCAGTCGGCTCCGGCCGTGAGCATGTGACCGGAAGCGCTGACGACGATGGATGAGTACACGCCCGAGCCTGACGAGCCCGACCACTTCGACCCGGATGATGAGCCCGATACCGCGGCGGACGATGTGGCCGAGCCGCCGCACCCGGTGAACTGGAATCTGCTGTCCGCCGACGATCTGGAAGTCGAGTGGTTGGCACTGAACGACTGGGTGGCGTGGCTGCGCCGCACTTACGGGCTGCCCGCCAGTGTGGTGCCGCCGTTCTGGCACCGCCACCCAGAACTCGTCTGGGAGCTGTCGGCCCTGCATCTGCACTGGCTGGGCGCCTACGACCCCGAGCAGGCCGGTTCTGCTCCGTTCGGCTGGCATCGGGACTTCGCCGACGCCCGGAGCCGGCTCCGCGAATGGGTCGCCGCCTCCGGCACCCGCCTGGACCGCGACCGACCCACCAGGCAGACCACGTGGCCCGGCGAAGACCCCGCATCCGCGGTCGAGGACGTCGTGATCGCCGACCGTGCGGAGGACTTCGTGCAGTTCGTGTTCGAGCAGGTCGAGGCCCGCCGCGAGGCCGAGGAGGCATTCTTCCGCTCCCTCGATGAGCAGACAGGAGAAGTTACGTGACCAGCCCGAACCGATCCGACAGGGACGAGCGGCTGCCAGAGAGGATGCGCGACTACCGCATCGCTGCCGAGCCGCGCCAGAGCCCCGACCTGCACAAGCTCGCCCACCTGTTCATCGCCATGGCCCGCGCCCGCGCCGAACAGGACCGCACCCACCCCACGCCAAACCGCACGCCGCCAGATTCCGGCACCTGTCGGAGTGCCGGGGTAGAATCGGAGCAGCAAGAAGCCAACGGCTGAACCCGCGCGGTTCGGTCGTGGTGCGCAGTCCTGTTTGGCCTTCGTGGCTTACCCGGCTCGCTCCCTCGGAGCCGCCGGGTCGTGTTTCCCCGTTACGAGTCGCACCGCACCAGCGGTCCCGCGGCCGCTCGTGCTGGCCCAACTCACTGGGGAAGGAAACACGACCCATGACCACCACGACCAATGCCCAGCAGCCACCCGCCGCCACCGCGCTCGACCGCATCGGCGAGACCACCACCCTCGCAGTCTCCTATCTTCGCGTCTCCACCAAGGAGCAGGCCTCTAAGGGCGGCCGGGACGAGGGCTTCTCGATCCCCGCGCAGCGCGAGGCGAACCTGCGCAAGGCCCGCGAGCTGAACGCGATCATCACCGAGGAGTTCGTCGACGCCGGCGAGTCTGCCCGCAAGGCCGACCGTCCCGAGCTGATGCGGATGATCGAGTACGTCAAGACCCACCAGGTCGCCTACTGCATCGTCCACAAGGTGGACCGGCTCGCCCGCAACCGCGCCGACGACGTGACCATCCACCTCGCCCTCAAAGAGGCCGGGGTCATGCTCGTTTCCGCGACCGAGAACATCGACGAGACCCCGTCGGGGATGCTGCTGCACGGCATCATGTCCACCATCGCGGAGTTCTACTCCCGCAACCTCGCCAGCGAGGTCTCCAAGGGCATGAACCAGAAGGCCCAAGGCGGCGGCACGAACGGCAAGGCCCCGATGGGCTACCTCAACGTCACCCGCCGTGACGAACTCGGCCGCGAGGTCCGCACCGTCGAACTCGACCCCGACCGGGCACCGCTGGTCAAGTGGGCGTTCGAGGCGTACGCCACCGGCAACCACTCCACCATCAGCCTGCGCGAGGAACTGATCGACCGTGGCCTGACCACCGTCCCGACCCCGAAGCGGCCGTCGAAGCCGCCGGTGCTGTCCACGATCCACAAGATGCTCACCAACCCCTACTACAAGGGCAGCGTCCGCTTCCGCGGCGCCAGCTACGACGGCCTGCACGAACCCCTCGTCGCCCCCGAGGTCTGGTACCGGGTCCAGGCAGTGCTCACCGCCCACCAGACCTCCGGAGAGAAGACCCAATCCCACGACCACTACCTCAAAGGCAGCCTCTACTGCGGGCAGTGCGGATCACGCTTGACGTTGACCAACGCCAAGAGCCGCCGCGGCGTGATCTATCCGTACTTCATGTGCACCGGGCGGCATGCCAAGCGCACCAACTGCGAACGCAAGTCCATGTTCGTGCCCGACATCGAAGCCGCCGTCGAGGACTACTACCGGCGCGTGCAGATACCCGAACACGTCCTACCTGCGCTCCGCGAGCTGGTCACCAGCGAGTTCGACCGGCTCCACCGGGTCGCCAAGCAGGAGAGCCAGGGGTACAAGGCCGAACGCGACGCGCTCTGCGGTGAACGCACCAAGCTCATGCAGGCCCACTACGCTGGCGCCGTCCCCCTCGACCTCCTCGCCGCGGAGCAAGAGCGCATCGCCCGTAGGCTCGCGTTCCTCGACGCACAGATCAACGCCGGCGACATCGAATACGAACAGGCCAAAGCCCACCTGGACGACTGCCTCGCCCTCGCAGGCGACATGCACGCCATCTACATGAACATCGACGACTCACTACGCCGGATCGCCAACCAAGCCTTCTTCGACAAGCTCATCGTCACCGACGACGACACCATCCACAGCGAACCCGGCGTGCCGTTCAACGTGTTCCTCAACCCGGACGTCCAGACCCTCGCCCTCCGCCACCAAGGACGGAAGGCGGAGTCTGGAACTCAAACCGGTGATGTCGTTGGTTTGAACAACGACCTTCTGGTGGAGCCTAGGGGACTCGAACCCCTAACCCCCTGCTTGCAAAGCAGGTGCGCTACCAATTGCGCCAAGGCCCCTGGTGGGCGGCCGGGGCCGCCCGGGCTCAGGACCGGGTGACGCTGTCGGTCGCCTCGGCCCACAGGGCCTGCTCGTGCTTGCCCTCGTCGAGCTTCTTCTTGACGACGACGGCCGCGCCGGCGATGAGCAGGAGCAGCAGGATCTTCTTCATGGTGACTCCTCAGGGCCTCGGGTGGCGTACCGCTGGTCGGGCCGGGTGGTGGGCCTAACAGGACTTGAACCTGTGACCTCTTCCTTATCAGGGAAGCGCTCTAACCGTCTGAGCTATAGGCCCGTGAACCGGGGGAAGATTACCCCACCCCCGGAGCGCCCGACAAAACGGGCGGACCGCGATGCGGTCGTGCGGGGGAGCGGTCAGCGCTGGTCCTCGGCGAGGGTCAGCTCGACGCCGCCGAGCAGGGCCGCCGCCATGTTGTAGAGGAACGCGCCGAGCGTGGCGATCGCGGTCAGCAGGATGACGTCGACCACGGCGACCAGCATCGTGAAGCCCATGACGCGGGACATGCCGACGTACTTCTCGACGTCCCAGCTGGAGGCGTCCTGGCCGCCCACGACGTCCTGCACCGTGCGGTTGATCGAGTCCCAGACACCGGCCGCCGAGAGCACCGACCAGATGATGAAGACCGAGACGATCGTCACCACGCCGAAGGCGATCGCGAGCAGGAACGCCGTCTTCATCACCGACCACGGGTCGATCCGGGTCAGCCGCAGCCGGGCGCGCCGGGGCGGGCGCGCGGCCGGGGAGGCCTTCGTGGCCGCGGCTTTGGAGGCCGGATTCGCGTTGGCGCGGTGCTCGTCGGAGGCCTTCCCGACCACCGCCGAGATCCGGGCACCGAGGCCGGGACGGTCCGCGCTCTTGCCCGACGGTGCGCCGGAACTCGGGCGGTCGGCGGGTGGGCGGGTGGCGGTGCGCTCGGCGGAACGGTCGGTCATCAGGCCTCACTCTCCCCGTCGGTGTCGGCCTCGGGTGCGTCGACGGCGTCGGACGCCGTCTCCTCAACAGTTCCCTCGATTGTTGCACCCACGCCCGCATCGGACGATTCCGTGAGATCGGCACCGGCCTCGGGCGCGGACTCGTCGTCGGTCTCCTCGTCCTCCCGCGACTCCACCGAGCGGGCGACGACAGCCACCGAGTCGCCGTTCTTGGGCCCGACGAACTTCACGCCCATCGTGGAGCGGCCGGTCGGCCGGAAGTCGGCGTTGATGGGGCTGCGCACCACCTGGCCGTTCTGGGTGATCGAGAGGATCTCGTCGCCCTCCTCGACGATGAACGCGCCGACCAGGTGGCCGCGGTCCTCGTTCTGGAGCGCCATCGCCTTGATGCCGATGCCGCCGCGGTTGGTGGTGCGGTACTCCGAGATCCGGGTCCGCTTGGCGAAGCCGCCGTCGGTGATCGTGAAGACGTACTGCTCCTTCACGTCCGGAAGGTCGCCGGCCTCGGTGGACTCGCCGTCCGCCGCGGCCTTGGCCTCCGCGGCCTCCTCGGCGGCGACCTGCTCGGCGCGGATCACCGACATGGACAGCACGGAGTCGCCGTCGCGGAACTTCATCCCCGTGACGCCGGAGGTCGCGCGGCCCATCGGGCGCAGCTGGCCGTCGTCCGCACCGAACCGGATCGCCTGCCCCTTGCGGGAGACCAGGAGGATGTCGTCGTCGGCGTTGACGAGCTCGGCGCCGATCAGCTCGTCGTCGTCCTCACGGAAGTTGATCGCGATGACACCGGCCTGGCGCGGGCTGTTGTAGTCGCCCAGGCGGGTCTTCTTCACCAGTCCGTTGCGCGTCGCGAGCACGAGGTACGGCGCCTGCTCGTAGTCGCGGATCGCCAGCACCTGCGCGATGTTCTCGTCCGGCTGGAAGCTGAGCAGCCCGGCGACGTGGCCACCCTTCGCGTCTCGCGACGCCTCGGGCAGGTTGTAGGCCTTGGTGCGGTAGACCCGGCCCGCGGTCGTGAAGAACAGCAGCCAGTGGTGGTTGGTCGTGGCGATGAAGTGCTCGACGACATCGTCGCCGCGCAGGGTCGCCCCGCGAACCCCCTTGCCGCCGCGCTTCTGGAGCCGGTACTGCTGGCGCTGGGTGCGCTTGGCGTAGCCGCCACGGGTGATGGAGACGACCAGCTCCTCGTCGGGGATCAGATCCTCCATCGAGAGGTCGCCGTCGGCCGCGATGATCTGGGTACGGCGGTCGTCGCCGTACTTCTCCACGATCTCGTCGAGCTCCGCGGTGACGATGGCACGCTGCCGCGTCACGTTGGCGAGGATGTCGCGGTAGTCGGCGATGGTCAACTCGATCTCGGCGAGCTCGTCGATCGTCTTCTGGCGCTGCAGGGCGGCCAGCGCGCGCAGCTGCATGTCGAGGATCGCGGTCGCCTGGACCTCGTCGATGTCGAGCAGCTCCATCAGGCCCGCCCGCGCCTCGGCGACGTCGGGGGAGCGGCGGATCAGCGCGATCACCTCGTCGAGGGCGTCGAGCGCCTTGACCAACGCACGCAGGATGTGGGCCCGCTCCTCGGCGCGACGCAGGCGGTACTCCGTACGCCGGCGGATGACCTCGATCTGGTGCTCGACCCAGTTGGAGATGAACTGGTCGACGGTGAGCGTGCGCGGCACACCGTCGACGAGCGCCAGCATGTTGGCGCTGAAGTTGGTCTGCAGCTCGGTGTGCTTGAGCAGGTTGTTGAGCACCACGCGGGCGACCGCGTCGCGCTTGAGCACCACGACGAGGCGCTGCCCGGTGCGGGAGGAAGTGTCGTCGCGGACGTCGGCGATGCCCTGCACCTTGCCGGAGTCGGCGAGCTCGGCGATCTTCAGCGCCAGGTTGTCGGGGTTGACCATGTAGGGCAGCTCGGTGATCACCAGGCAAGTGCGGCCCCTGGCGTCCTCGTCGACCTCGATCACCGCGCGCTGGGTGATCGAGCCGCGCCCGGTGCGGTAGGTCTGCTCGATGCCCTCGCGTCCGACGATCAGCGCGGCGTTGGGGAAGTCCGGCCCCTTGATCCGCTCGATCAGCGCGTCCTGCAGCTCCTCGCGGGTGGCGTCGGGGTGCTCGAGGCACCACTTCGCGCCCTCGGCGACCTCGCGCAGGTTGTGCGGCGGGATGTTCGTGGCCATGCCGACCGCGATGCCGGCCGAGCCGTTGACCAGCAGGTTCGGGAACCGGGCCGGCAGGATCACCGGCTCCTGCGACCGACCGTCGTAGTTGGGCTGGAAGTCGACGGTGTCCTGCTCGATGTCGCGGACCATCTCCATGGCCAGCGGCGCCATCCGGCACTCGGTGTACCGCATCGCCGCGGCCGGGTCGTTGCCCGGCGAGCCGAAGTTGCCCTGTCCGTGGATCAGCGGCGCCCGCATCACCCACGGCTGCGCGAGCCGGACCAGGGTGTCGTAGATCGCGGTGTCACCGTGCGGGTGGTACTGACCCATCACGTCGCCGACGACGCGGGAGCACTTGGAGAAGCCGCGGTCGGGCCGGTACCCGCCGTCGTACATCGCGTAGAGCACCCGGCGGTGCACCGGCTTGAGACCGTCGCGTACGTCGGGCAGCGCACGACCGACGATGACCGCCATCGCGTAGTCGATGTAGGCCCGCTGCATGGAGGTCTGCAGCTCGATGGGCTCGATCCGCCCGCCGCCGCCCCCGCCGCCCAGGTTGTCGGTCTGCTCAGTCACGTTCTCTGGCTCTCTCTCGTCGCTTCTACCGGAATCTAGGACTGTCTCTAGACAGCTAGATATCCAGGAATCGGACGTCCTTGGCGTTGCGCTGGATGAACGAGCGCCGCTGCTCGACGTCCTCGCCCATCAGGATCGAGAAGATCTCGTCCGCGTGGGCCGCGTCGTCGAGGGTGACCTGCAGCATCAGCCGCTGGTCGGGGTCCATCGTGGTCTCCCACAGCTCGTCGGCGTTCATCTCGCCGAGACCCTTGTAGCGCTGGACCGGGTTGTCCTTCGGCAGCTTCTTGCCGGCCTCCTGCCCGGCGCGCAGCATCGCGTCGCGCTCGGCGTCGGAGTAGACGAACTCGTGCTCGGCCGGCTTGTTCCAGCGCAGCCGGTAGAGCGGGGGCTGGGCCATGTAGACGTAGCCGCCCTCGATCAGCGGCTTCATGAATCGGAACAGCAGCGTCAGCAGCAGCGTGTTGATGTGGTGGCCGTCGACGTCGGCATCGGCCATCAGCACCACCTTGTGGTAGCGCAGCTTGTCGATGTCGAACTCTTCGTGGATGCCGGTGCCGAGCGCGGAGATGATCGCCTGCACCTCCTGGTTGCCCAGGACCTTGTCGATGCGGGCCTTCTCGACGTTCAGGATCTTGCCGCGGATCGGCAGGATCGCCTGGACCCGCGGGTCGCGGCCGGACTTGGCCGAGCCGCCCGCGGAGTCGCCCTCGACGATGAAGACCTCGCACTCGGCGGGGTTGGTCGACTGGCAGTCGGCGAGCTTGCCGGGCAGGCTCCCGCTGCCGAGCAGGCCCTTGCGGTTGCGGGCCAGGTCGCGCGCCTTGCGCGCGGCGATGCGTGCGGTCGCCGCCGCCTGGGCCCGCCGGATGATGTCCTTGCCCTCGCCGGGGTTCTGCTCCAGCCAGGCACCGAGCTGGTCGTTGACGACGCGCTGCACGAAGCCCTTGGCCTCGGTGTTGCCGAGCTTGGTCTTGGTCTGCCCCTCGAACTGCGGCTCGCCGAGCTTGATCGAGATGATCGCGGTCAGGCCCTCCCGGATGTCGTCACCCGAGACCCGGTCCTCCTGCTTCTTCATCAGGCCCCACTCGAAGCCCCAGTTGTTGACCAGCGAGGTGAGCGCCGCGCGGAAGCCCTCCTCATGGGTGCCGCCCTCGTGGGTGTTGATGGTGTTCGCGAAGGTGTGCACCGACTCGGTGTACGACGTGTTCCACTGCATCGCGATCTCGAGGCTCATGTGGTTCTCGACGGTGTCGGGGGTCTCCGCCTCGAACGAGATGATCGACGGGTTCGCCGCCTGCTTCTTGCGGTTGATGTACTCGACGTAGTCGACCAGGCCGCGGTCGTAGCGGAAGATCTGCTCGATCCCGCCGGTCTCGGCGCGCTTGATGCTGTCGGCGCGCTGCTGGTCGACGTCGGCGGCGACGGTGTCGTCCTCGACGGCGTCCGCGATCTCGTCGGCCTGCGGCCGCTCGTCGCGCACGACGATCTCGAGGCCCTTGTTGAGGAAGGCGTACTCGCGGATCCGCGCGGTGATCGTCTCCAGGGAGTACGTCGTGGTCTCGAAGATGTCGGGCGAGGCCCAGAAAGTGATCGTGGTGCCGGTGCGCTCGCCGTCCGCCATCGGCCGGACCTGTTCGAGGTCACCGTCGGGCACACCGACCGTGAAGGTCTGCCGCCACAGGTGGTCGCGGTTCTTGACCTCGGCGACCAGCCTGGTGGAGAGCGCGTTGACGACCGAGACGCCGACGCCGTGCAGGCCGCCGGACACCTTGTAGCCACCGCCGCCGAACTTGCCGCCGGCGTGCAGCACGGTCAGCGCCAGGGTCAGCGCCGGCAGGTCCTGCCCCGGCGCGGTCCCGGTCGGGATGCCGCGGCCGTTGTCCTCGACCCGGATGCCACCGTCGGCGAGCAGGGTGACGACGATCCGGTCGCAGTAGCCCGCGAGCGCCTCGTCGACCGCGTTGTCGACGATCTCCCAGATCAGGTGGTGGAGGCCGCGCTCCCCGGTCGAGCCGATGTACATGCCGGGACGCTTGCGGACCGCCTCGAGGCCTTCGAGGACCTGGATCGCGGAAGCGTCGTAGTCGGTGTCGACCCGGTGCGCCGGGCCTGCGGTCTCGTCGGGCTCGGCGGGGTGGACGTCGCTCACGCGTACCTCTTCTGACGGCGGTCTTCACACAACGACGGCCGCGTCAGCGATAGCTCGGCGGCCACCGTCCATAATAGCCCTCCGAACGCCTCCAACCACGTGTCGCCCTGCCGACGGGGGTGGCCTGTGGAGGAAAACCGGCGCTGAGCGGCTCGTGAGCGCCGTTCGGACGGCCGCACAGGGGGTCAGACAGGGCCCCATACATCGGAGGCCCGTCCAGATCGTCTGCGCGAGCCCCGTGACATCACCCGTACGTGTCGCGCGGCCCCCGCCCGTCGCGGACCGACCGGGGGCCCTTCTTCCAGGTCGGCAGGTGCGGGCCGAGCACCTCGATCAGGGTGACCGTCCCGTGACCGAGCTCCTCGTTGAGCCGGCGCACGATCGTCGGCGCGAGCAGCCGCAGCTGGGTCGCCCAGGCGGTGGAGTCCGTGCGCACGACCAGTCGCCCGTCGGCGAACGTCTCCGGGGTGCAGTGCTGGGCGACCTCGTCGCCGACCAGCTCGGACCAGCGACCGAAGACGCCCTGGATCCGCAGGTCGAGGTCCCAGCCATGGTCGGCGACCAGACGTCCCAGGGTCGCGTCGAGCAACTGGGGGTCGCGGTCGTCCGGGTGCGATCCGGTGACCCGGCCAGCGGTCGGGCGGCCACCCGCGCGCCGCGGCCGCCGGGCGGCCGGCGTGGACTTCGACGTCGCTCGGGTCAGCGCCCGGGCCAGGTCGAGTCCGTCGGGGTCGTGCTCGGGGGGCTCGACCGGCGGCTGCGGGTCAGTGGGCGGCTCACTGCTCACGGACCACCTCGCCCCCGGCGACGACGTACCGGGTGCCGGCGAGCACCTCGGGCACGTCGGCGCCCACAGCCGCCGTGACCAGGACCTGCTCGGCGGTCGACACCAGCTCGGCGAGCTGGGCGCGGCGCTCGGTGTCGAGCTCGGCGAAGACGTCGTCGAGCACGAGGATGGGGTCGTCGCCGTCGGCGCGGAGCAGGTCGTACGACGCCAGGCGCAGCGCGAGCGCGAACGACCAGGACTCGCCGTGGGAGGCGTAGCCCTTCACCGGCAGCCGGACCCCGTCGGGGCCAGGCCCGTGCCCGAGGCTGAGCAGCAGCTCGTCGCGGTGCGGCCCGACCAGCGAGATCCCGCGATCGAGCTCGTCGTTGCGGCGGCGCTCGACCTCGGCGAGCAGCGCCTCGGTGAGATCGTCGCGGCTGGTCCGGCCCTCGAGGTCGAACGACGGGCGGTACTCGATGTCCGCGTCGTCGCGGCTCGCGCCCCGGGCCACCGTCTCGTAGGACTTGCCGACGTAGGGCCGCAGCGCGTCGACGAGCGCGAGTCGCTCGGCGAGCAGCTCGGCGCCGGTGCGGGCGAGGTGCGCGTCCCAGACACCCAGCGTCGAGAGCGCGCCCTCCTGGGCCGACGATCCGCGGCGGGCGGCGCCCGCGGTCTTGAGCAGCGAGTTTCGCTGTCGGAGCACCCGGTCGTAGTCGGAGCGGACCCCGGCGAGCCGGGGCGCGCGCAGCACCAAGAGGTCGTCGAGGAACCGCCGTCGGTCGGACGGGTCGCCCTTGACGAGGGTGAGGTCCTCGGGTGAGAAGACGACGGTGCGGACCAATCCGACCAGCTCGCGGGCCCGGGGGAGCGGCGACCGGTTGACGCGGGCCCGGTTGGACCGGCCCGGGTTGATCTCCACCTCGAGCACCGCGGTCCGGCCGTCGCGCACGACCGAGGCGCGCACCACGGCCTGGTCGGCGCCGGCGCGCACGAGCGGCGCGTCGCCCGAGACCCGGTGCGACGCGAGCCGGGAGAGGTAGTCGATGGCCTCGACGAGGTTGGTCTTGCCCTGCCCGTTGCGGCCGATGAACGCCGTGGCCCCGGGCCCGAGCTCGACCTCGGCGGTCGCATAGGACCGGAAGTCGTGGAGAGACAGGTGCGCGACGTACACGACGGCCCGGCTCAGCCGGGGTTGGCGTCGCCGCCGACCGGAGGCTCGGTGCGTACGGCGTGGCCGCCGAACTGGTTGCGCATTGCGGCGATCGCCTTCATCGCCGGGCTGTCCTCCTGGCGGGAGGTGAAGCGCGCGAAGAGCGAGGCGGCGATGACGTTCATCGGCACGGCGTGCTCGATCGCGGCCTCGACGGTCCAGCGGCCCTCGCCGGAGTCCTCGGCGTAGCCGGCGATCTTGTCGAGATGGGCGTCCTCATCGATCGCTGCGACCAGGAGGTCGAGCAGCCACGAGCGGATGACGGTGCCCGAGCGCCAGGAGTCGAAGACCTCGCCGACGTTGTCGACCAGGTCGACCTTCTCGAGCAGCTCCCAGCCCTCGGCGTAGCTCTGCATCATGGCGTACTCGATGCCGTTGTGGACCATCTTCGCGAAGTGGCCTGCGCCGGGCTTCTTGCCGGCGTGGACGAAGCCGCCCTCGGCGGGCTTGAGCGCGTCGAAGGCCGGCTGCACCTTGGCGACGTCCGCGTCGGAACCGCCACACATCAGGGCGTAGCCGTTCTGCAGACCCCAGACGCCACCGGAGACGCCGCAGTCGACGAAGCCGATGCCCTTGGTCGCGAGCAGCTCGGCGTTGGCCTGGTCGTCGGTCCACTTGGAGTTGCCGCCGTCGACGACGAGGTCGCCCTCACCGAGCAGCTCACCCAGCTCGCGGACCGTGTCGCGGGTCGGGTCGCCGGCCGGCACCATCACCCACACGACCTTGGGGGAGGGCAGGCGCTCGACCATGGCGGCGAGGCTGTCGACGTCGGCCACGTCCGGGTTCCGGTCGTAGCCGATCACCGTGTGCCCTGCGTTGCGCAGACGGGTGCGCATGTTGCCGCCCATCTTGCCGAGACCGACGAGTCCAAGGTGCATGTCACGACACTAGCCGGGCGCGACGGAGGAGCGCACGGCGTGTGGCGGGAGGTTGAGCAAGCCCGCGGCCGAGCTGGCGAGGCCGCAACGGCGCGCCGAAACCCGCGAACCGCTCCGGGCGCGACGGAGGTGCGCACGGCTGAGGTGGGTGGGCTACGAGAGCAGGCGGCGCGGCATCAGCAGGTAGCGGAAGGCGGTGTCGGGCTCGCCCTCGGTGGACCCGCTGATCACCACCGGCTTGGAGGACTGGGTGAAGGCGAGCTGCACGACCTGCTGGTCGATGACGTTGAGCCCGTCGAGCAGGAACTGGGGGTTGAAGCCCGTGGTGATGTCGTCGCCCTGGATGCTCGCCTCGATCGACTCCGAGGCCTGGGCCTCGTCGCCGGATCCGGCGTCGAGGGTGAGCACGCCGTCGCTGAACGCGAGCTGGACGGCGGTGTTGCGCTCGGCGACGAGCGAGACGCGGCGTACGGACTCCACGAGCGCGGTCTTGTCGACGAGCGCGGTGGTGAGGTGCTCGCTCGGGAAGAGGCTGCGCACCTTCGGGAACTCGCCGTCGAGCAGGCGGGTCGTCGTACGTCGGCGGCCGCCGGACGCCTCGCCCTCGAAGCCGATGATGCCCTCACCGGTGCCGGTGGCGGCCAGCGCGATCGTGACCTCGCCGCCCGCGGTGAGCGACTTCGCGGTGTCGCCCAGCACCCGAGCGGGAACGAGCGCCGCCGCGGAGGCGTCGGGCGTGCCGGGGTTCCAGTCGAGCTCGCGGAGGGCGAGCCGGAACCGGTCGGTCGCGAGCAGCGAGATCGTCGAGCCGTCGATCTCGAGGCGAACGCCGGTGAGCACCGGAAGCATGTCGTCACGGCCGGCCGCGGTCACCGCCTGGGCGACCGCGTGGGCGAAGGCCTCGCTGTCGACGGTGCCCGTCGCCGCGGGCATGTCGGGCAGCGCCGGGTAGTCCTCGACCGGCATGGTCTGCAGGCTGAAGCGCGCCGAACCACACGTGAGCGAGACGCGGGCCCCGTCGAGCACCACGTCGACCGGCTTGGCCGGCAGACTGCGGCAGATGTCCGCGAGGAGCCGGCCGCTGACCAGCGCGCGACCCTCGTCGCTGACCTGGGCGCCGAGCGTGGCGCGGGCGGAGGTCTCGTAGTCGAACGTCGAGAGCACCAGCCCGGCGTCGTTCGCCTCGATGAGCAGGCCGGCGAGGACCGGGACGCTGGGACGGACCGGGAGGCTGCGGGCAGCCCAGGCGACGGCATCGGCGAGCACGTCGCGCTCGACGCGGAACTTCACGATGTGTCCTTCGGGTCGGTCGGCACGGACGGGTGGGATGCGAATCCTGCCATGCGGTGTCCAGGCGCGGGAGGTTCGGTGTGGTTTGGACGGGGCTCGTGAGGCCGTCGTGGGGAGTCGGTGAGACACCCGATCCGGTGGGTTGTCCCCAGGGAGGGGCGCGGATCGAAGTTCACGAGCGATCGATCTGTCTAGAGGTAGGTCGGAGTCATAGGTTCGGTGGAATCTGTGGACAACCCACGTTCCTGCAGGTCAGGCCCGGGACTCGGGACTCACAGGGGTTGTGGAACGACATCTGGACGAGTCGGCGCCGCTGTGAGGTTCCGGTGGCCGGTGAGCGGGCCACCGCGACTCGTCCACAGGCTGTCCCGGCGCGCGAGCGCTTGGCGCACAGGTCCTCCACAGGCCGGGGATCGGCGACGGCCCGGCCCGGGATCAGGCGTGCCGGGCCTGCATCTTCACGCGGTTCGTGAGCTCGGAGACCTGGTTGAAGACCGCGCGGCGCTCGGCGAGCAACTGGTTGATCTTCCGGTCGGCGTACATGACCGTGGTGTGGTCGCGGTTGCCGAACTGGGCGCCGATCTTGGGCAGCGAGAGGTCGGTCAGCTCGCGGCAGAGGTACATGGCGATCTGCCGCGCCATCACGAGGTGGCGGCCGCGGCTCGGGCCGGTGAGTTCCTCGATCGAGAGGCCGAAGTACGCCGCGGTCTGGGCGATGATCAGCGCCGCGGTGATCTCCGGCTCGCCACCCTCGGGGATCAGGTCCTTCAGGACGATCTCGGCCAGGGTCATGTCGACCTCCTGGCGGTTCAGGTTGGCGAACGCGGTGACCCGGATCAGCGCGCCCTCGAGCTCGCGGATGTTGGTCTGGATCTTCGAGGCGATGAACTCGAGGACGTCCGGCGGCGCCGTGAGCCGGTCCATGGCGGCCTTCTTGCGCAGGATCGCGATGCGGGTCTCGAGGTCCGGAGGCTGGACGTCGGTGATCAGGCCCCACTCGAAGCGGTTGCGGAGCCGGTCCTCGAGCGCCTCGAGCCGCTTCGGCGGCCGGTCGGAGGTGAGCACGATCTGCTTGTTGGCGTTGTGGAGAGTGTTGAAGGTGTGGAAGAACTCCTCCTGGGTCTGGGTCTTGCCCTCCAGGAACTGGATGTCGTCGATCAGCAGCACGTCGACGTCGCGGTAGCGCCGCTTGAAACGGTCCTGCCGGTCGTCGCGGATCGCGTTGATGAACTCGTTGGTGAACTCCTCGCTCGACACGTAGCGCACCCGGGCGGCGGTGTAGAGCGAGCGGACGTAGTGGCCGATGGCGTGCAGCAGGTGGGTCTTGCCTAGGCCGGAGTCGCCGTAGACGAGCAGCGGGTTGTACGCCTTGCCGGGCGCCTCGGCGACCGCGACCGCAGCGGCGTGGGGGAACCGGTTGGACGACCCGATCACGAAGGTCTCGAAGGTGTACTTCGGGTTGAGCCGGGTCTCGAGCGCGGTGGGCCGGGGCGCGGGGTCGACCGGCTCGATCGGCGCCGGCGGGATCGGGGCCGCCGAGGCGACGTCGCTAGGTCGACTTGTCGACAAGTGGCTTTGTTGCTGGATCGGGGCGGCCTCCGCGGTCGCCGGGTCGCCACCGTCGCTCTCGAGGGCGGGGTTCACCGTGACGGCGAGCCGGATCTCGCGGCCGAAGCGCTCGCTGAGGGCGTCCTCGAGCTGGGCGCGCAGGCGCCCCTCGAGTTGGTTGCGCGTGAAGTCGTTGGGCACGGCGACGATGGCCGTGCTCTCGTGCAGGGTCACCGGCTCACTGGCCTTGAGCCAGGCGCGCTGGTTGGGCTGGAGGTCGTCGACGACGCCGCGCCAGGCGACGTCGAGGTCCGAGGTCTGCTGCTCCACCGTTCCCGCTTTCTG